>NZ_AP025186.1:0-5386255 GCF_020885655.1 Rhodococcus sp. RDE2 | reverse complement strand
GCAGCTTCCCTCCCTTTGATCACCGGTTTTCCACACGATTATCCACAGGTGTGGACAACCGGGGGAATCACCCGGTGGATGTGTGGATGGGAGGTGTGTATTCGCTCAGCGGGGCTCGTGGGCCCGGGCGGTCTGCGGGGATCAGTGTGACACACGGTGCGACGCGGTCCGACTCCGTGTTCGGTGAACGCGCCCGGAGAAGCTGCGCGACGGCGCCCGAAGAAGCGTGGGGCAGCGGGCCGTCAACGGCCGGCACATCGTCGTCGAACGGAGCGTGACGCGGGACTGCACAGGTAGTCGCGATGCGCCGTCGAAGACATGGCCCAAAGCGTACCCGAGCTGTGCCCTGGATCACATACCTTCTCGGCGAGTAGTTTTCGCCGAACCCGTCCGGCGTGTCGCGTTGATCGGCGCTGTTCGTCGCGGTTTGATTTCGCGCCCGCGTCCGAGTAGCCTCGAACAGTCACTCATACCGAGGTGACGGGTTCGTCCTGCTCGAGTCGAGCAATCGAATCCTGCGAATTCACGTACACGTTGGACGACGGTGCTTGCCGCGCCGTCGCAGAATTATCGAGGAGTGTCGACCGTGGCCAAGGGCAAGCGGACGTTCCAGCCGAACAACCGACGCCGCGCGCGCGTTCACGGCTTCCGTCTCCGGATGCGCACCCGTGCGGGTCGCGCGATCGTTTCGGCGCGTCGCCGTAAGGGCCGCGCTTCTCTCACCGCCTGATTCCCTAACGGGAGCTCGGGGTGCTACCTGAGCCGTATCGACTGCGGCGCCACTCGGATTTCTCGGACACCGTCCGCCGAGGGCGTCGTCAGGGGCGGCGGGATCTGGTCGTTCACGTTCTCGAACGCGATCGCACCGAGTCCTTGGTGAGTGTCGGCGGTCCGCGTTTCGGACTGGTCGTGAGCAAGGCTGTCGGGCCGGCGGTGATTCGACATCGAGTCGCACGCCGGCTTCGTCATATCTGTGCAGGTCTCGTCGAGGCTCTGCCCTCCGAGACCGACATCGTGCTGCGCGCACTACCCGGCGCTGCCATCGCGGATTCCCGCGAGCTCGACAAGCAGGTGCGGTCGGGTCTCACCCGCCTCGGACTGCTCGACGCCGGTGCTTCCGCCTCGCATGGGAGTGCTCGCGCATGACCGAGCCCGAGCGGAGGTCGTGGTGGCGGTCCCTGCGGTCCGTCCCGGCCCGGGCATTGATCTTCTGTATCGAGCTCTATCGCACTTATGTGTCGCCCACACGGATGCCGACCTGCCGATTCACCCCGACTTGTAGCGAGTACGCCGTGGAGGCGCTGCGCACGCGGGGTGTCGTCGTCGGTGCGGTTCTGGCATCGGTGAGACTGCTCAAGTGTGGCCCCTGGCACCCTGGTGGGTGGGATCCGGTACCCGAACGGAAACATCGGTCGTCCCCAGTGGGTACCTGACCGGAGCCGAGACCCGAGACCGACGCCTCTTCGTGGCGATCATGGACGACCAGAGGAGTACATAGAGCCGTGCTCGACTTCATCTACTATCCCGTGTCCTGGATCCTGTGGGTCTGGCACAAAGTGTTCTCGTTCGTGCTGGCACCCGACAGCGGTTGGACCTGGGCGCTGTCGGTGGTGTTCCTCGTGTTCACCCTGCGCGCGATTCTCTACAAGCCCTTCGTCAAGCAGGTCCGCACGACTCGCCAGATGCAGGAGCTGCAGCCGCAGATCAAGGCACTTCAGAAGAAGTACGCCAAGGACCGGCAGCGCCAGGCACTCGAGATGCAGAAGCTCCAGAAGGAGCACGGCTTCAATCCGTTGATGGGCTGTCTGCCCGTTCTGCTGCAGGTCCCGGTCTTCATCGGCCTGTTCCACGTGCTGCGCTCGTTCAACCGCACGGGTACCGGCTTCGGCCAGCTCGGGCTGACTCCGGAGGAGAACGCCCAGCTCGGCAACTACGCGTTCAGCCCCGAGGACGTCCAATCGTTCCTGAGTGCCCGCCTGTTCGGCGCTCCGATCTCCTCGTGGATCACGCAGCCCATGGCATCGCTCCAGGCCTTCACGGTCGACGGTGGTGAACTCCCCTCGCGCTGGGAGATCGCTGCCGTCGCGGTGCCGCTCATGATCATCGCCGGCATCGCCACGCACTTCAACGCTCGTGCCTCGGTCGCACGCCAGAGTGCCCAAGCCGCTGCGAACCCGCAGGCCGCGATCATGAACAAGCTGGCCCTGTACGTCTTCCCGCTCGGTGTGCTCGTCGGTGGTCCGTTCCTGCCGATCGCCGTCATCATCTACTGGGTCAGCAACAACATCTGGACCTACGGACAGCAGCACCTCGTCTTCCGCCGTATCGACAAGGAGGAAGAGGAGAAGAAGGCTGCGGCTCTGGCCCGCCGGAACGAGAACGCACCGAAGCCGGGTGCTCGCCCCGACAAGTCCAAGAAGAAGGGCTCGGCCACAGCGGCAGCGTCCGACGCCGTCGACGCCACGGTCGACGAGACCGGCGAGGTGTCGCTGCAGAAGGACGCCGCGGCCGGCGACGGCTCCCCCGCGGCTTCGAAGTCCGGTGCGTCCGCTCCCAAGCCGGGCAGCCGTCCCAAGAACTCCAAGCGCAAGCGGCGCTGACCGAAGTAGAAGAGAGCTGAACATGGCCAGTGACCTGGACAAGGTGGAAGAGGACCTCGCGGTGGCACCCGAGGAGCGCGACACTGCGGCGGACGCCGATCTCGATGACGACGACTACCTCATCGAAGAAGGGGAGATCGCCGGCGACTACCTGGAGCAGTTGCTCGACGTTCTCGATTTCGACGGCGACATCGACCTCGACGTGGAGGGCGACCGCGCGGTCGTGAGCATCGACGGCGGCAAGGATCTGACCAAGCTGGTGGGTCGCAACGGTGAGGTTCTCGACGCTCTGCAGGAGCTCACCCGTCTCGCCGTGCAGCAGGCGACCGGCGAGCGCAGCAAGCTCATGCTCGACATCGCCGGGTGGCGTGCGGGCAAGCGCGCCGAGCTCTCCTCGCTCGGCACGTCGGCCGCGAAGCGCGTGCTCGAGACCGGCAAGCGCGAAGAACTCGAGCCGATGACGCCGTTCGAGCGCAAGATCGTGCACGACGCCGTCGCGAAGATCGACGGTGTGTCCAGCGAGAGCGAGGGTGCAGAGCCGCACCGCCGTGTGGTGATCGTCAAGGATTGAGTCGGCCGTGCCGACCGAAGAGGGACTCTGCGTCGTCAGGGTCCCTCTTCGCCTTTTCGTAACTGATGCTGTGGGTCCCGATGTTGTTTCGGGTGAGCCGACAGGAAAGGATGTTTCACGTGGAACAGCACGAAGCGGAACTGTCGGCGGTCGCGCAGCGGGTATTCGGGGATCGGACCGAACTTGCCGAGCGGTACCACCATTCGTTGTCGACGGCAGGTGTCGAGCGGGGGCTCATCGGACCGCGTGAGGTGCCGCGCCTGTGGGAACGACACATTCTCAATTGCGCCGTGGTGGGCGAACTCATCCAGGAGGGTGAGACGGTCGTCGACGTGGGCAGCGGTGCCGGTCTGCCGGGTATTCCTCTCGCACTTGCCCGCCCCGACCTCCAGGTCGCGCTCGTCGAGCCGCTGCTGCGCCGCACCGTGTATCTGGCGGAGTTCGTCGAATCCCACGGGATCGAGAACATTCTCGTGGTCCGCGGCCGTGCCGAGCAGCCGAGCGTCCTCCAGGAGGCCGGCGGCGCAGACGTCGTGACCTCCCGTGCCGTCGCACCTCTCGCCAAGCTCGCCAAGTGGTCGCTCCCCCTCGTCCACGAGGGAGGCCGGATGCTGGCGTTGAAGGGTTCGTCTGCTCGAGAAGAGATCGACCGCGATCACGACGAACTCGCTCGCCTCGGTGCCGGCAATCTCGAGGTGCTCGAGTGCGGAGGCGATCTCCTTCCGACGCCCACGATCGTCGTGAAGGCCGAGCGGATTCCGCGGCCGGCACGGCGTCGCAAGAAGCGCTGACCGAATCGGCCGGCGCGACGATCGCCCCGACACCCTCCCCTCCCCTACCGGGTCGGGAGGGTGTTGTCGTTTCCGAGACATTTTTCCGACTCGAGGAATCTACTCGAGTACATTTCCGGTGCGAAACGGCTGTTTCGGACGTTGTCACACCAGACCCAATAACCCCAGGGTGTTTCGTCACTGTGATGTTTCAGGTTCCGTGGAATTCATATTGGTCGAATTATCTTCCTGCGCAATACGATTGAAACCACCTCATGTGAATTATATTGTGGACCACAGTATTTCAGATTGGGCGTTATTGGTTTCCGAGTTCACCCCCTTGGTGGTCGGGATTGTTTCACGTGAAACCGCCGAGATCCCTCATGTACCTGTTTCACGTGAAACAACTCCGCGCGTCGTTTCACGTGAAACGTCACCCGGCCATGTCGCCGACGGAACCTAGAATGCGGATGGGATACTGAACCAACCGAGAATGCGTGCGCGTGGTCGGGAGGCCGGGGACAGCTCCGGGTCCGGGACTCGCATTCTCCCTTCGGCGCCTCGACCCGGCCTTCGAAGTCGCGACCGGGAAGCGACGAGGATGTAGCGTGCGAACCGAGCGGATCTACGTGTAAGGAGTGTTCTATGACGGGTGGATCTGAATCCGCTGTTTCACGTGAAACCGGAGGCGTCGAGGACGACTTCTCCCCCGTGCCCTTCGACGGTTTCTCCACCGTCGACACCCCGATCGGCGCGGCTGCTCATCGAGCCACCCAGGTTCTCCACCCGAGCGACGCCAACGCACTGCCCAAGCCGCGCGAGCGTCGCGTCTTCACGATCGCCAATCAGAAGGGTGGGGTCGGTAAGACCACCACGGCGGTGAACATCGCCTCCGCACTCGCCGTGCAGGGACTGTCGGTCCTCGTGGTCGACCTCGATCCGCAGGGCAACGCGAGCACCGCCCTGGGCGTGCCGCACTACTCCGGTGTGCCCTCGAGCTACGAGATCCTCCTCGGCGAGATCAACGCCGCCGAGGCCGTGCAGCAGAGCCCGCACAACGAACGTCTTTTCTGCATCCCCGCCACGATCGATCTCGCGGGTGCCGAGATCGAACTCGTCTCGATGGTCGCGCGCGAGAACCGCCTTCGGAACGCCCTCACCAAGGAGGCGCTCGGCGACCGCGAGTTCGACTACGTGATCATCGACTGCCCGCCGTCGCTCGGTCTGCTCACGGTCAACGCGCTCGTCGCGGCGAAGGAAGTTCTCATCCCCATCCAGTGCGAGTACTACGCACTCGAAGGTGTCGGACAGCTCCTGCGCAACATCGAGCTCGTCCAGTCGCACCTCAATCCCGAACTGCACGTCTCGACCGTCCTCCTGACGATGTACGACGGTCGCACCAAGCTGGCCGATCAGGTCGCCGCGGAAGTGCGTGCGCACTTCGGCAGCGCGGTGCTGCGTTCGGTCATCCCCCGCAGCGTGAAGGTTTCCGAAGCTCCCGGTTACGGGATGACGGTTCTCGACTACGATCCTGGATCGCGCGGCGCGATGAGCTACCTCGACGCCGGGCGCGAGTTGGCGGCACGCGGCGGGGTACACGAGAATCAGGGGAACGGATGAGCGCGACACGTAAAGGCGGGCTCGGTCGAGGTCTGGCAGCACTCATCCCCACCGGTCCTCCGGTGGACGCAGAGCAGAAGCCCGCGACCGCCCCGAGTTCCACTGCCACCGCCCCCACGGCCACCGCTCCCACCAAGACCGCGGCTCCGGCCGCCTCTGCGCCGGTCAAGTCCGCACCGGCCGCGGGTGCACCGTCGAAGCCGGCTTCGGGCGGGCAGTCCAAGTCGGCCGCGTCGCGTCGCCCGGGCTCGTCGGTCCTGAACCTCCCGTCCTCCGGTCTGGGCACGGCGGCCGCCGACCTCATCATCGGCGACGGCAGGACGCCGGCGCCCGCGTCCCCGGCGGAGACTGTCGAGGACGACGCGGCACGGGCGTCCGGAGCGACGTCCGAGACCGAACCCCTCCCCTCCCCCACCGGAGCGGTGTACCTCGAGATCCCGATCGACCGGATCGAGCCCAACCCGAAGCAGCCGCGTCAGGTCTTCGACGAGGAAGCGCTCGCCGAGCTCGTCCACTCCGTCCGCGAGTTCGGGCTCATGCAGCCGGTCGTGGTCCGCCGTCTCGAAGGCGACCGCTTCCAGCTCGTGATGGGTGAGCGTCGCTGGCGTGCCGTCCAGGAGGCGGGCCTCGACACGATCCCCGCGATCGTTCGCGACACCGAGGACGAATCGCTGTTGCGCGACGCGCTGCTCGAGAACATCCACCGGGTGCAGCTCAACCCCCTCGAAGAGGCAGCGGCCTATCAGCAGTTGCTCGAGGAGTTCGAGGTCACCCACGAGGAACTCGCGAGCCGGCTCGGACGGTCGCGGCCGGTCATCACGAACATGATCCGGCTGCTCAAGTTGCCGGTCGCGGTGCAACGACGCGTGGCGGCCGGAGTGCTGTCGGCCGGGCACGCGCGTGCCCTGTTGGCGCTCGAGGCCGGTGCCGACGCTCAGGAGGCACTCGCCGCACGCATCGTCGCCGAGGGCCTGTCCGTGCGGGCGACGGAAGAAGCCGTCGTGCTCGCCAACCGCAACGACACCCCCGACGCTCCGCAGCAGAAGCGTCGGAAGCCCATCCAGATGCCCGGGCTGCAGGACGTCGCGGAGCGCCTGTCGAACTCCTTCGACACGCGCGTGACCGTGAGCCTCGGCAAGCGCAAGGGCAAGATCGTAGTGGAGTTCGGTTCGGTCGACGACCTCGAACGCATCGTGAAGATGATGGAGTCTCAGACCGACCTTTCTTGACTCCTCGTCGGAGCAGGACAACAGTCTGTAGACGAAAGACGTGGAGGCGAGCTATCCCGTGTCGACTCGAGTATCACCGCTCACGCTGAGTGGGATCGAGCAGTTGCCTGCTCATGCGCGACGGTGCGTGTTCTGGGAGTTGGATCCCACCGCGACGCCCGACGTTCAGCAGTTCGCCGACCCCGAGTTCGAGAAGGAAGCATGGCTGTCCATGGTCCTTCTCGAATGGGGGTCGTGCGGCCAGATCGCGACGATCGGCGACAAGGCCGCCGGGTGCGCGCTCTATGCTCCCCCGGGCATGGTGCCCCGCGCGTTGGCCTTCCCCACCGCACCCGTCAGCGCCGACGCGATCCTGCTGACATCCATGCGGACGGAACCCCATGCGGTCGATCTGGACGTCGGAGCCGACCTCATCCGCGGTGTCGTCGCCGACCTCGTCCGCCGCAACGTCCGTGCCATCGAGGCCTTCGGGATCCGGCGCACCGCTGAGGCGGAGGCGAGCGATGTTCCGCACGCGACGGCCGCACTCGGATGCTCCGACACGGAGTGCATGATCGACGCCGACTTCCTCGAGGACATGGGCTTCGAGGTCGTCGCACCGCACTATCGGTACCCGCGCCTGCGTCTCGAGCTCGACCGCGACCACGAGTGGAAGCTCGCCGTGGAAGCCGCCCTCGACCGGCTTCTCGAGGAGTCCTCTCTCACCGTCGCGGACCTGACCGCGGGTTCGGCCGTCGGCGCTCACTGAACCGATACGTCCACCGGACACCGGCGAAAAAGGACCGCCCCCGCAGACTCTGCGGGGGCGGTCCTCTTCTCGTCTACGGGCCGGTCAGCGGCTGTCGGAGATGGACAGCTCTTCGGCGAGCAACTCGGCGAAGGTGTACGTGCCGGTCGGCTGGTCGTCCTGGCCGAGCAGATACAGCCGCTTCACCGCGATGAGGATCGCCTCGGCGATGATGTCGCGGCTGCGCGGATCGGCGAGCAGCGCGGCGTCCTGCTCGTTGGTGAGGTAACCGAGATCGATCTGCACCGTCGGCATGTTCGTCAGGCGCAGCAGATCCCAGGTGCGGCCGTGGCTGCGGCAGTCCTGCAGGTTCGTGCGGGCGACGATCTCGCGCTGGATGTAGCCGGAGAGCACCTGACCGATCATCGATTCGGAGCCGTGCGAGTTGCCGTAGTGGAAGCTCGCGATGCCGTTCGCGGCGGGGCTGCGGCTCGCGTCGCACCGCAGCGAGATCATGAGGTCGGCACCGAACGCGTTGGACGTGCCCGCGCGTTCGACGTCGGTCGGATTCACGTGGTACGGCCGCGACAGGAAGGTCTCCATGCCCGTCGCCGCCATCCGGCCTTCGAGCCGGCGCGCGAGATCCCACAGGATGTCGGCCTCGGAGATCGGGCCGTGGGGGCTCGGCACGATGATGCCGTGGGTGTTGCCGCCGAGACCCGGGTCGATGACGATGCGCTTGCCGCTGAGCTGCGGACCGGAGCGGCGCACGATCTCCTCCTCGGAGATCGCGTGGGGCGACCCGCCCGACACGCGCGTGCCGAGCAGTTCGAGCGAACGCAGTGTCTCGGCACCGCAGATGCCGTCGGAGGCGAGTCCGATCTCGCGCTGGAAGGAGCACAGACCCTCGTGGGTCTTCGGACCGAAGTAGCCGTCCACGCGGTCGACGTAGAAGCCGAGATCCTGCAGACGGGTCTGCAGGGCCGCGACGTCGTCGCCGTAGAGCGGAGCGGAGAGCTGATACATCAGGGTGCGCGCACCGAGCTTGTACGACGCTTCCTTCAGGGAACGGTAGGTCGCGGGGCCTACGATCCCGTCGACGAGCAGACCGCGCTGCTGCTGGAACGCGCGCACGGCTCCGTCGAGTTCACGATCGAAGGGGACGTCCGATCCCATCCAGTCGCCCGACTCCGCGGGCTCGTTGTGCAGGAAGCCCAGGCCGGCCAAGGTGCTCCGGATCTCGGCGACCGCCGGACCGTGGTCGCCGTGACGAAGAGGGCGCATGTATCGGGCCTTTCCGTGCTGACCGGATCGGTGCCCGGCGTGAGGGCTGGGCAGCATCGAATGGGGGTTGGATGAAGGATGTACCCGTGAATACGGGCTCACGGGCACATCCGAGAGGTTGATCCTGGGACGGTACTACAGGACGTCCGCGAGATCCCGAAGCAACGCCGCCTTGCCCTTGGCCCCCACGATCGTCTTCGTCGGCTTGCCACCGGAGAAGAGGATCATCGTGGGAATCGACATGACCTGGTAGTCGCGTGCGGCCGACGGATTGGCGTCGATGTCGAGCTTGGCGACGGTCAGCTTGTCGCCGTGCTCGGCCGCGATCTCCTCGAGAACCGGAGCGACCATCTTGCACGGACCGCACCAGGTCGCCCAGAAGTCGACGAGGACGGGCTTCTCGGACTGCAGTACGTCCTCGACGAACGACGAGTCGGTGATGGTGACGGTGTTCTTGTCGGCCACGGATGTCTCCTGAATCTCGGGATGGAATGTGGAACGGGCGGTGGGATCAGGCCTCGGCGAGCGTGGGCGCCTCGACCTCGCGGTTCGCGACGAGCCACCGCTCCGCGTCGATGGACGCCGAGCATCCGGTGCCGGCGGCGGTGATCGCCTGGCGGTAGGTGTGGTCGACGAGGTCGCCCGCGGCGAAGACACCCGGAACGGAGGTCGCGGTGGACGGCGCCGAGACCTTCACGTAGCCCTCGTCGTCGAGCTCGACCTGACCCTTGACGAGCGAGCTGCGCGGGTCGTGGCCGACGGCGACGAACAGGCCGGTGACCGGCAGGTCGCTGCGCTCGCCGGTGACGGTGTCCTCGAGGACGAGGTTGGTGACGCTGTTCTCGCCCTGCACCTCGGCGACCTTCGCGTTGGTGACGAAGCGGATCTTCTCGTTGGCGCGGGCGCGCTCGAGCATGATCTTCGACGCGCGGAACTCCTCGCGGCGGTGGATGAGGGTGACGCTGCGCGCGAAGCGCGTCAGGAAGGTGGCCTCCTCCATCGCGGAGTCGCCACCGCCGACGACGGCGATGTCCTGGTCGCGGAAGAAGAAGCCGTCGCAGGTCGCGCAGGCGGAGACGCCGCGGCCGAGCAGCTGCGACTCACCGGGCACGCCGAGGTAACGCGGCTCGGCGCCCATCGCGAGGATGACGGCGTGGCTGCGGTAGGTCTCACCGTTGGCGACGACCGTCTTGACCGCACCCGTGAGGTCCATCTCGTCGACGTCCTCGGTGCGCAGATCGGCGCCGAAACGCAGTGCCTGCTCGCGCATCTGGTCCATGAGCTCCGGGCCCATGATCCCGTCCTTGAAGCCCGGGAAGTTCTCGACCTCGGTGGTGGTCATGAGCTCGCCACCGAACTGCGTTCCCTCGAAGACGAGCGGGGCGAGTTCGGCGCGGGCCGCGTAGATGGCGGCGGTGTATCCGGCCGGTCCCGAACCGACGATGATGAGGTCGTGAATCGTGGGCGAGGTCGTCATGCGGCGGAGCCTTCCGGTTGGGTGATCGGGGGCGCGAGGACTGCGGGCGATCCGGCCGAAACCGGACGGCAGCCTACAGATACTGTCAACACCAGGGTAAACGGTGTTGTTCCCCTTCCGTCGTGCGTCCCGCCACAGACGCCCTGTACGGACCGGTCGGTCGCCCGACCGGCCCGCCCCCCGATGCGAACCGGGACGGTCTCAGACCGCGCCGGGCACGTCCCGCAGCGTCTCGCGGATCACACAACGCGTGCCCGTGTAGATGGTCGGCATGCACTTGTTGCAGTGGATGCACAGACCTTCGTGTGCGGTCTTCTCCTCGAACTTGCGGACGAGATACGGATCACGCAGCAGCGCGCGGCCCATAGCGACGAACTCGAAGCCTTCGTCGAGCGCCGTCTCGATGGTGTCGAGTCGGTTGATGCCGCCGAGCAGGATCAGCGGGATCTTCAGTTCCTCCCGGAACTGCCGGGCCATGGGCAGGAAGAAGGCCTCCTCGAACGGGAGCTTCGGGAAGATCTTCGGCCCGTAGACCTTCAGTCCCCAGCCGACGACCTTCGGCTGCGACGCCTGGAACTCCTTCATCGGGACGTCGCCGCGGAAGAAGTACATCCCGTTCAGCAGCGAGCTTCCGCCGGTGAGCTGCATGGCATGGATGGTGCCGTCGGACTCGATGAGCTTGGCCATGGGTAGCGACTCGTCGAGCCACAGACCCTGGGGCACGCCGTCGGTCATGTTGAACTTCGCGATGACGGCCACCCCCTCCCCCACTGCCGTGCGGACGGCCTCGAGCACGCGACGCGGGAAGGCGGTGCGGCCCTCGATGCTGCCGCCGTACTTGTCGGAGCGCTTGTTGAGATTCGGGCTCATGAAGGAGCTGAGCAGGTAGTTGTGCCCGAGGTGGACCTCGACGGCGTCGAATCCGGCCTCGACGGCGAAGCGCGCGGCGCGTGCGTAGTCCTCGACCACCCGATCGAGCTGCTCGAGTGTCGCGCCGCGGACGAGCCCCATGGCGGGGGCGCTGATGCGCGTGGACGGCGCGAGCGTCTTCATCTTGTTGGAGATCTGGTTGGCGACCAGTCCGGCGTGGCCGATCTGCGCGGAGGCCAGACCACCGGCGGCGTGCACGGCGTCGGTGAGCCGGGTCAGGCCGGGGACGGAGGCGGCGTCGAGCACCAGGGTGTCGCGGTGGACGCGACCGTCGTGGGAGACCGAGCAATATGCGACGGTCGTGAGGGCGGTGCCGCCGCGGGCGACCTCGGCGTGGAATTCGACGAGTTCGTCGCTGACGGCGCCCCGGGGCATGACCCCTTCGAAGGTCGCCGCTTTGACGATGCGGTTGCGGAGGGTGAGCGGCCCGAGTCGGGCCGGTTCGAACACGGTGGGTCGCGGCGAAGACATGCCCCTACTTTCGATGCCAGTGGTACCGTAATTGCGTTTCGACTATAACGCTCGTCACACTTCGCGCCAGATCGATTCCCACTCGGTCCCGACATCACGGATCCCATGCCCAGCACCGCTCCGGGGCGCCCCCGCGACCCCCGAATAGACAACGACGTCCTCACCGCCACCCGCGAGATGCTCCGCTCCCACGGCTGGGACGGGCTGAGCCTGCGGGCCGTCGCCGCCCGCGCCGGCGTCGGCCGCGCCGCACTCACGCGTCGGTGGCCGACCAAGGCCCACCTGGTGCTCGACGCACTGCTCGGGTCCGCACCCGATCTGGCGCCCTACGACGGCATCGATCGCAAGGGCTGGATCGAATGGGTGGTCACCGGGAGCATCGAGTTGTTCTCCCGGCCGGAGGTCCGCGCTGCGCTCCCGGGACTCCTCGCTGCACTGCGGGACCACGAGGCCCTCCGCAACACGCTCTGGCGCACGTTCAGCGGCCCCAGCACCGCTCTGTTCGCCGACGGTGACGGTTCGGACGTCGAGATCGACGCCAAGGCGGTGCTCGTGATGGCAGCGGGGTCGGCACTGTTCGCCGGCCTCATCGCCGCGGAGGACGACACACCCGCGCTGCGCGCGCGGATCCTGGAACTGTTGTCGACCGTCGCGTAGCGCTCGGACCCGAGCGGTGGGTCAGCCGATCGTCTTCCGGGCTATCGTCGCGGGATCGTCTGCGTCGCAGTGCGTTCCGACCACGAGTGCGGTAAGTGCCGGCGCGTCCGGCCCGCTCATCAGAACGAGGACGGCGTCGTCGCCGGCGAACCGCACCGCACGGGAACCGATCGGTGACCGACCCGCAAAACCGTTCGCGTCCAGGCATTCCCGGAGACGATCTGCTCCACCGAGGAGACCGGGATCGGTGTCGCCGATCATCGCCCGTAGGGTGGAGGGTTCGAACAGGGCCTCGTCCTCCGCTGCCGCGACGGGAATACTCGTCGGATCGTCGCTACCGAAAGCTGTTCCGCGCACGACCACCACGAGCATCACCGCCACGGCGGCCGCGACCGCGGCACCGGCCACCGCCCACCGGCGACGCCGTGCGATCGAGGACGGCACGGACCGGTCCTCCGCGAGCACGGCACCGATACGTGCGGCGATCTCGGGTGGAATCGATTCCTTCGGTGGAGCGTCGCGCAGGGCCGACAACCGCGCCTGCGTCGCATCGAGCCGCGCCAGATACGCGACGGCCTCGGGATCGCGGCGCACACGCGGCCACAACCGGGCGGCGAGTTCGTCGTCGAGCGCCCCGGCATGCAGGTCGGCGAGCAACTCCGCGGCGTACGGCGGACGCATCTCGTCGGACTCCGACGGGCGCACCTCGGCGGAGTTCGACGGACGCACCTCGTCCTCGTTCATGCGCGACTCTCCTCCGCGGTTCGGCATCCCTCACCAGAGTAAGACGGAGGAGGGTCACGATCGGTTCCCCTCGGAGCGAAGGTCGTCGAGAAGAACTGCGAGCCGGCTCCGCGCGCGGGCGCAGCGGCTCTTCACCGTTCCCTCCGGAACACCGAGTCGTCGCGCCGCCTCCCGGACGGAGAAACCTTCCACATCCACCGCGACGACGGCTGCCCGCTGGTCGGGTGGCAGTGCGAACAGGGCGGATTCGATGTCGAGTGCGACCTCGGTGTCGTGGATGGGATCGCGCGGGGTGCGCAGGTCGTGCGAATCGTCCTCGAAGAGTGGGACGGTCACGCGGACACGATTGCGGCGGATGCGGTCGAGGCACGCGTTGACGACGATCGAGTGCAGCCAGCTGCGGACCGCGGCGTCCTCCCGGAAACCCGAAGCTCTCCGATGCGCCGAGAGCAGTGCCTCCTGCAGCGCGTCGGCCGCGTCCTCGTTCGAGTAACTCGTCCGCCGCGCGACCTGCCACAGATGGGCGTGATGTCGTGCCAGCAAGGCGGAGAAGGCATGCCGATCGCCTGCGACGTGTGCTGCGAGCAGCTCGGCATCCGACACCACCCCATCGGACGCCACCCCGTCCGACACGCTCCCGCCGTCCTCGACACCCCCGTCGGGCACGGCGATTTTTGCGATCCCCCCGAAAATTCGCACGCGCGGATGGTAGCCGATCCGGACGATTCCGCCCGGCTGTCCGCGGTCAGCGTGCGGCTTCGAATTCCACTTCGGAGATGGAGCTCTTGTTGCTTCCGCCGCTCGAGCTCAGATCGGTGATCCACACCAGCACGTGCGAGGTCTGGCCGTCCGCCTCGACCGGGATCGTGGTCTCACCGGAAGCCAGTGTGCCCGAACCGATCACCTGCGTCTGATCGAGCGACGTCGACTCGGACGGTGCGCTGCGCACCTCGACGACCGTGCCCGGCGTGTCGGTGGTGACCTTCACCGCGGACAGCTCCGACGCGTCGGCGAGCGTGAACAGAAGTCCGACACCGTTCTTCAGCGACGGGAACGGATCGAAGTAGGCGTCGGTGCTCCACGAGGTGGACGGATCACCGTCGATCGCCTGCGACGCGGTGGCGGGCGAATCGGGGGTGCCCTGAGGCGAGAAGACCGACACGGAGGTCGCGGAGACCGGAGCGCTCGCCGCGGGTCGCGGCGGCGCGGCCTCGGCCTGCTCGTCGCCCGGCCCGTCCTCGGCGGGTGCCTCGGCGGTGGGGGTCAGACCGAACTCCTGGCTCGTCAGCGGGGCATCGTTGGCGTCGCCGGCGAGTAGGTTCGCGATCCACCATCCGATGAGCGCGAGCAGCAGCACCGTCGTCGCACCGAGCGCGGCCAGGGCGATGAGCATCCGCTGCGAATGCTTCTTCTTCTGTTCCAGCGCTTCGGGATCAGCGAGTGCATGCGTCTCCGCGGCGGCAGCGCGCTGCCCGATCCGCAGTGCCGGGATCATCTCGGTCTTCTGGTCGACGACCGACGCCTGGTCGAGGATGTGCTGCACGGTCGCGGCGGTCCGGATACCGCCGTCCTCGGACAGGGCCCGCACCGCGACCGCCGAGATCTCGAACGGCACGTCGGGACGCAGGACGCGCGGCTCCACCGGCACACCGTCCTTGCGGTCGGGCTCCGGCATCCCGCCGACGGTGGCACCGCTGTGGTGCGGGACGGGAACGCCGCCCGGAGCCGACGGCTCACCGAGCGGCCACCGTCCGGTGATGAGTCCGTACAGGCTCGCGCCGAGACCGCGCACGTCGGACATCGCGTCGGAATCGGAGAAGGTCGCGGGGAAGGCCAGCACGGCGTCGCCCGCCACGCTGATGCGGATGCGATCGGGATGGTCGATCGACAGGGCACTGCCCGCACGGTGCGACGCCTCGGCCGCGGCCGCGAGCGCGCGGATCGCGCGTGCCGCACCGATCGGCGACGGCTCGGTGGTGGACATCTCCTTCAGCGACCGGCCGGGGGTCCACTCCGAGACGACGATGCCGCCCGAGCTGCCGCGCACCACGTCGAGGACGCGGGCGAGACCGGGCGAATTGATGCGACCGAGGCGCAGGGTGCGCGAGAGCACGGCCTGCGGCGAGTCGGGGCCGGTGCCGTCGGCCGCGCGCTGTTCCGCGTCGACGAAGGTCAGCGCGACCTCGCGATCGAGCTTGACGTCGAGCGCCTGCCAGAAACGCAGGCCGCGCGCGCCACCGTGCGGGGCGAGCAGACGGTAGCGACCACCGGCGACCGAGGCACCGGCGATGAGATCGGGGCCGCGCATCGGACGGCGCGGCTGGGAGGCCGGACCTGCGACACGCACCGGCGGGAGCTGCGGGGATCCGACCGGGATGACACCCGTGTCGAGGTTCGGATCGCGCGGCGGGCGCTTGCCGTCCTTGTCGGCAGACTTCTGCCGTGCGGCGGCATCGATGGTGGACTTGCCGGCAGCGTGGTCGTCGCTCACCCTCACTCCTTCGTTGTCGACTCGTCCACTTCCGGTGTGCAGACGCGGGTCGCCGCTGGGGGCCGCGAAGAACCGTGGTCGACGGCTCCCGGACCGTACCTGCTGCTGATCAGGGTACGGGAGTTGTCCGTGCGCATTGCTGCGACCGGGGACGTCCCTGATGGCGGGCATGACCTCTGTGATGGCGTCGTAAGGTCCGACGCCGTACTCGCCGTAGTCGATACGCGGCAGGATGACGGTCTTCTCGGCATCCGATTCGACGTGGCGCGGACGCGGGACGGGGGCGGGAGACGGTGCCTCGGCGGAGGTGGTTCCGGTCTCGGGCTCGGCGGGGGCCTCCTCGACCGGGGCGGTGCCGCGCAGTGCCGCGACCTTCCGTCGCACGGCCGCCTCGATCGCGAGGATCTCGGGCACCTTGAGCAGGTACATCCCGACCAGCGCGACGAGCACCATCAGCACACCGTTGAGCCCGACCCGCACGAGCGAGCCGATGCCCCCGAAGCGGTCGGCGAGCACGTCGAGCTGCAGGAGACGGTCGGTGACCAGCACGACGACCGCCGCGGCGAGCGACGCGAGCACGACGTGCCAGACGGTGCGTCCGACGTTCGCCATCTGCAGGTTGCCGAGTGTGCGGTGCAGCAGATAGCCGCCGATGAACGCTCCGACGGCGAACGCGACGCCGGTGGCCGCGCCGAGGAGCAGCACCACCTGCTCGTCGTTCGCCGCGACGACGGGCGCCAGCGCGGACAGGCCGATCTTGACGGCGGTGATGCCGAGGATGATCCAAGTGGGCGTCCAGGCCTGTTCCCGGGCGTAGAACACGCGCAGGTGGATGAGCACCAGGGCGTACGGGATGAGCGTGAACGCCGACCAGCTCACCGCCTGGCCGAGGCGTTCGGCGTTGCTGCCGCCGAAGTTGCCGTAGCCGTACAGCGCGGCGCCGACCTGCGAACCCGCGATCGTCAGGAAGGTGACGATCGGGATGAGCGAGATCATGGTCAGGCGGGTCGCGACGGACAGGTCGTCGACGACGGCCGGGGTGTCGTCCGCGGCGGCGTTGCGGCTCAGGCGCGGCATGATCGCGGTGAGGACGGTGACACCGAGGACGCCGTAGGGCAGCTGCAGCAACAGCCACGCGTTGTTGTAGATCGCCGGTCCGGCCTCGTCGGCTCCCGACGACACGCGTGTGGCGAAGACCATGCCGGCCTGGCTGATCAGCACGTACAGCACGATCGCGGCGGCCATGCCGCCGAACTGCCGGAGCCGGTCGTCGAGACCCCACAGCGGTCTGAGATTGATGCCCTCGCGGCGCAGCGCGGGTACCAGGCACATTGCCTGCGTGATGACGCCGAGCAGCACACCGATGCCGAGGACGAGCAGTTTCGGATCGCTCATCCGCACCGGATCGAGGGTGATCTCGCCCGGCATCAGGTAGTAGATCACCAGCACGGTGAGCACCACGAGGTTGTTGCACACCGGGGCCCAGGCACCCGGCTTGAACACCTGCCGGGTGTTGAGGATGCCCGTGAACAGGCCCGACAGGCCGTAGAACATGATCGCGGGCAGGAGCAGGTACGACAGCGCTGTGGTCAGCGACGTCGAGACCTTGCCGGACTCGTCGAGGAAGACGTGGGTGGTCAGGACCGGTGCCGCGGCCACCGCGAGAACGGTCGCCGTGCCGAGCAGCACCAGCGCCGCGGTGAACAGTCGCCGGACGAAGGCCTCACCGCCGTCGGGGTCCTCCCGCTCGGCCCGCACCAACACGGGCACGACGATCGAGGTCAGAACGGCGCCGAGCACCAGCTCGGAGATCATGTTGGGGATCTGGTGCGCGACGGTGAACGACGACGCGACGCTCGCACCGAGCAGGGTCAGGATGAGCAGCTGCTTGAGGAAGCCGGTGATGCGGCTGACCAGGGTTGCCACGGCGATGGAGCCGGTCGCAGCGAGCAGGCTCTGCGGCTTCCTGCGACCGGACGCGACGCCCGTGATGTCCGGCGAGGTGGTGGGAGCGTCCGACGGTCCCGGGTTCGGGTGTGTCTCCACGTCGTCCCGTGTGGAGTTCCCGGTCATTTCTCATACCCTTCGTCGGCTGGGTCCGGCTCTCCCCGGAACCGGTGCAGAAGTCGTCTGCCCGCCAGGAACAGCAGGAGTGCTCCCGCACATCCCGTGACGACGGCGAGGATCTGGCCGTACGCATTGGAACGTACCGTCACCGTCGTCGAGCTGCCGAGAGGCAGGCCGGACTCGGTGGTGAGTGCGAACTCCAACCGGAGGTTCCGCGAGTCGCTGATCTGAGCCGGCACCGTGAGGGTGCGGCTGCCGCGCGGCGGGAGCTGGATAGGGCCGATATCGGTGATATCCACCGTGTCGGGCGCGTCCACCTGCAGCCGCACGGTGATGCCCACGGGCAGGTCGTTGCGCGCGGTGAGCAGCAGCGGACTCTGTTCGGACGTCAGGGTGTACACACCGCCGGTCGAGATGACCGTCACGGCGTCGTAGATGTCGTCGACGGCCTCCCGCACCTCGGCGGCGCGGTGCTCGCCGGTCGCGTAGGCACCGTCGGCGTCGGCACCGCGACGACCGGCCAGGCTCATCGCGCGTAGCAGATCCTCGCGCAGCGGGGCAGTGAACTGCTGCGGGGTGAGCTGGGCCTGCGGGTCCTCGACCAGCGCCGTCTGGATCGCATCGAGGCGGCCGATCTGTTCCTCGGCCTCGGACACGACCGCGGCGGAGGCCCCGTCGGTGATCGCCTGTTCGGGATAGACCAGCAGCGAGGCCGTCGGATCGTTCGCGGTGTTCGCGGCCGCGTCGACGAGCGCGGCGAGCGGTCGCGGCGTGGTCAGGCCCGAGCGGACGAGCGTGGAGAGCATCGACAGCACGGAGGCGGCGTCGTCGGGCGATGCCGACCAGTTCTGCGGCGGCGCGAACAGCACCGATCGGCCCGCGGCCGGCAGTGCCGCCCCGGTGACCTCGCTGACCGTCGGCACCATGGCCGGCCAGGCCAGCGCGCCGAGGGCGTCCTGCAGGCGGGCCGTCGAGGAATCGCGGGAGAGGTCGTAGCGCGCCGAGGAGGGGACGAAGGACGGCGTCTGCGGGTCGGTACCCATCCCGGCCAGTGCCGCGGACGCGGACGAGTCGAACAGGGCGGCGGTGAGGCCGGAGACACCGGAGATCCGGAAGCCGTTGCCGCCCGGCGCGGTGGACGGCGTCGACGACGTGCCCGCGAGCAGGGCGCGTCCGCCCTCGACGGCGTTGTCGGACACCAGAGCGGTCACCGGGCCGTCGGCGGCGAGCATCGATCCGGTCTTCTCGGTGAGTACGCCGGAGTCGGGCCACATCACGCCCGGGGTGGAGGTGACGCCGAGGATGGAGTCGACGATGGCCGCCGGTGATTCCAGCGCGGAGTCGGTCAGGGACGAGTCGGCGAGGTCGCCGAGCGCGGTCAGGTCTACCTGCGCGAACGGCACGGCCATCGTGCAGGTCGTCGCCGCGAGGGCACGCAACCGCTCGAGCCAGGCGACCGCGGCATCCGTGCCCGAGCCCGGCCGCGCGTCGCCGGTCGGTTCGTTCGGATCCTCGACGACGAGATAGTCGCGCGTCATGTTCGCGACGGTCACGAGCAGGTCCGGGTCGATCGCCAGGCACAGTCCCTCGAGGACGCGGGGTTCGGTGCGGGCGGTGTCCTCGACGGCGCGCAGCAGACCGTCCAGCCTCCCGCCCTCGGCGAGCGAGGTGGCGAGGTCGTCGTCGACCAGGCGTACCGGCTCGGTGCCGGAACCGGCCACGCCGGCGGCGAGCCTCGGCCGATCGGCCAGCGGCCACAGCATCGTGACCGCGGCCGGGCGGGACACGTCGGGCGGTACGGCGGGGAACGCCTTCTCCTCGCTGTCGAGCAGGCCGTCGTCGGACGAGCGGGTCGTGCCCCGCGACCCGCCGTTGCCCGTCCCGCTTTCCTCGGTGAGCTCCGTGCCCTCGGTGACCTCGTCGCTCGCGGGAAGCGCGAGCACGGGCAGCAGGAAGCGTGCATCGTCGAGCCGGGCCGCGCCGCCGTACTCGGGGACACCGTTGACGTTCACCAGCAGCGGGTAGACGCCGGGAGTGTCGATGTCGAGAGACGGCACGAGATCGGAGCGCAGCGGCAGTTCGAGTTCGAAGTCGGCACGTTCGCCCTGCCCCAGTCGGTCGGCGACCTCCTCGAACTCACCGACCGTGTCGAAGCCCGCCTGGTCGAGGGACAGGGAGGTGCGCAGCGCTGCGGAGTCGGAGACCACCGGTGCACGCTGCAACCGCACCCAGACGTCCTCGACGTCCCGATCGCCGATGTTCGCCACCGTGCCGCGGACCGTGACGACGGACTCGCTCGTGAGGGTCACCGTCTGCGGCGTCACCTCGTCGATGCTCAGCTCGAGGAAGCGCGGCTCGTCGGGGTCGGTCTGGGCTGCGGCCGGGTTCGCCGTGGCCGTCGGGAGAAGAGTCGTCGGCAGAAGAGGCGTCACGCCTGCCGTTGTGAGGACGAGTACGAGCACGGCGAGCACCGCGGCGCCCGCCCGGGACACCACCACCGTCATCCGCGTGGGGCCCCCGGTTCGTCGGCGTCGGGGAGTCGTGTGTGGTCCATCTCGGCGATGAGCCGATCGGCGATGTCGGCGAGCTTGCGTTCGTCGGCGTACGCCAGGCGGGTCCGCAGTTCGCGCAGCGGCACCCACGCCACCTCGGTGACCTCGACGTCCGCGTCGGAGAGCTCTCCGCCGAGATATCGCAGCAGGTAGTGGTGCACGGTCTTGTGGACCCGGCGACCCTCGGTGACAAACCAGTAATCGATGCTGCCCAGTTCGGCGAGCACCGAGCTGCGCACGCCGGTCTCCTCGCGGACCTCCCGCATCGCGGTCTGCTCGGCGGTCTCGCCCTGCTCGATGTGACCCTTCGGCAACGACCACAGCAGGCGGCCCCGCCGGTCGGTGCGGCCGATCAGGGCTGCGCAGAGTTTCTCGGGCGGACCACCGAGTCCGTCGACCACCAGACCTCCCGCGGAGGTCTCGCGGACGGTCCGCATGCGAGGTCCGGGCGAAGCGGACGATCCGGGCGAAGCACCGTGTGCGGTCTTCTTTGCGCCCGCGCCGCGCCGCCGCGAGCTGCGGCGGTTACGGTTGGCACGTTCGGCGGGCGACACCTCATAGATAGTAGATGGACCGACGTCGGTCCCGGCTCAACCACACGAACGCGCTGCTCGGTAAGGTGCAAAGACGTGAACTCCCCCACCGCAGACACCGACCGTCGTACCCGGCTGCTCGCCGGAGCCGAGGCCACTCTGCGCGATCTGTCCGACATCCTCGCCCCGCTGGGGGCGCGATTCGCCGAAGCCGGACACGAGCTGTATCTCGTCGGGGGCAGCGTGCGCGACGCGGTGCTCGGTCGCCTCGGCACCGACCTCGACTTCACCACCGACGCGCGTCCGGAGGTCGTGCAGGAGCTGCTGCGCGGATTCGTCGACCACCAGTGGGACACGGGCATCGACTTCGGGACGATCAGTGCGGTGAAGGGACTCGAGCAACTCGAGATCACCACCTTCCGCAGCGACGCCTACGACCGTGTCACGCGTCACCCCATCGTGAAGTACGGCACGAGTCTCGAGGACGATCTCGTGCGCCGCGACTTCACCGTCAACGCGATGGCCGTGCGGATCGGACCGGACGGTGCGGGCGAGTTCGTCGACCCGCTCGGCGGCATGGACTCCCTGCTCGCCGGCGTGCTCGACACCCCGGCGAAGCCCGAGGACTCCTTCCACGACGATCCGTTGCGCATGCTGCGCGCGGCGCGGTTCGTCTCCCAGCTCGGCTTCGCCCTCACCGAGCGCGTGCACACCGCGATCGTCTCGATGGCCGACGAGATCCTGCGGATCAGCGCCGAGCGGGTGCAGGCCGAGCTCGACAAGCTGATCCTCGGCGACTATCCGATCGAGGGCATCGACACGATGGTCGAGACCGGTCTCGCGCAGCGGGTGATCCCCGAGATCCCCGCGATGAAGCTCGAGATCGACGAGCACCACCAGCACAAGGACGTGTACTGGCACTCGTTGACCGTCCTGAAGCAGGCCATCGACCTCGAGGACGGCGATCCCGATCGCGTCCTGCGGTGGGCCGCGCTGCTGCACGACATCGGCAAGCCCGACACCAAGCGCAACGAGCCGCAGGGCGGCGTCAGCTTCCATCACCACGAGGTGGTCGGGGCGAAGCTCGTGCGCAAGCGCATGCGCGCGCTCAAGTACTCGAAGCAGATGATCGAGGACGTCAGCCGCCTGGTCTTCCTGCACCTGCGCTTCCACGGCTACGGCAAGGGACAGTGGACGGATTCGGCCGTGCGCCGCTACGTGCACGACGCCGGGCCGCTGCTGCCGAAGCTTCACAAGCTGGTGCGCGCCGACTGCACGACCCGCAACAAGCGTCGTGCCGCCGCGCTGCAGGCCACCTACGACGGTCTCGAGGAACGGATCGAGCGGATCGCCGCCGAGGAGGATCTCGCCAAGGTCCGGCCCGATCTCGACGGCAACGCGATCATGGAACTGCTGGGTATTCCCGCAGGTCCGACCGTCGGCAAGGCGTGGAACTTCCTCAAGGAACTGCGGCTCGACCGCGGTCCGCTCGAGCGCGACGAGGCCGAGGCCGCGCTGCTCGAGTGGTGGGCGGAACAGCAGAAGGCCCAGCCCCCGAACGCCTGATCTCACATCGCCGTGACGGCGGCGTGAGCCAGATGTCACCGCGTGCTCACCGCGGGTGACGCCACCGCAACACCGCTTCTCCAGCATGGACACCGGCGTAGTCGAGACGGTGTCTAGGAGTTGCGGGATGCAGGACGAGATCACCACGGTGAAATCCACCTGCTCCTACTGCGGTGTGGGATGCGGGATGCTCCTCGACGTCGCCGTCGACCCGGAGACGGGCGACCGACGCGTGGTGAGGGCATACGGAGACAAGGATCATCCGACCAACAGGGGTCGGTTGTGCACGAAGGGCGCGACGAGCGCGGAGATGCTCGCGGCCGGGGGCCGGCTCGGAACGGCGTGGATGCGTTCCGAGCGGGCGGCCGAGGTGGCTCCGCTCCCCCTCGACGAGGCGATCGCCGAGACCGCGCGGCGCCTGAGCGACATCGTCGCGGCCCACGGCCCCGACGCGGTGGCCCTCTACGTCTCGGGACAGATGTCGCTCGAGGCCCAGTACCTCGCGACGAAACTCGCGAAGGGATATCTGCGCACCTCGCACATGGAATCGAATTCGAGACTGTGCATGGCCGGCGCCGCGACCGGCTACAAGCAGTCGCTCGGCTCCGACGGCCCGCCCGGCTCGTACGAGGACTTCGACCATGCCGACGTCTTCTTCGTGTCGGGTTCCAACATGGCCGACTGCCATCCCATCCTGTTCCTGCGCATGATGGATCGGGTCAAGGCGGGAGCGCGACTGATCGTCGTCGATCCGCGGCGCAGCGCGACCGCCGACAAGGCTGACCTGTTCCTGCAGATCACGCCGGGCACCGACCTGGCGCTGCTCAACGGACTGCTGCACCTGATCGTCGAGAACGGGCACGTCGACCGCGCCTTCGTCGAGGAGCACACCGACGGCTGGGACGCCATGGAGTCCTTCCTCGCCGATTACCCACCGCACGTCGTCGCCGAGGTCACCGGTCTGGCCGAGGCCGACATCCGCACCGCGGCGCAGTGGATCGGCGAGGCCGGCGAGTGGATGAGCTGCTGGACGATGGGGCTCAACCAGAGCACCCACGGCACGTGGAACACCAACGCGATCTGCAATCTGCACCTCGCGACCGGGGCGATCTCCCGCACCGGCAGCGGGCCGTTCTCCCTCACCGGCCAGCCCAACGCCATGGGCGGCCGCGAGATGGGATACATGGGACCGGGTCTGCCCGGTCAGCGCAGTGTCCTCTCCGACGACGACCGCGCGTTCGTCGAGGATCGCTGGTCGCTGCCGCGCGGCACGCTGCGCACCGAGGGCGGCGCCGGCACCGTCGACATGTTCGAGCGCATGGCCGCCGGAGAGATCAAGGCGTGCTGGATCATCTGCACCAATCCCGTGGCGTCGATCGCGAATCGGAGCACCGTTCTCGAGGCACTCGAGAAGGCCGAGCTGGTGATCGTGCAGGACGTCTACCGCGAGACCGAAACTGCTTCGTACGCAGACGTTCTCCTACCCGCGGCTCTGTGGGCCGAATCCGAGTACGTCACCGTCGGATCCGACCGCACCGTCAATCTTCTGCAGCAGGCCGTCGAACCCGTCGGCGAGTCGCTGCCCGATTGGGAGATCATCGCGCGGGTCGCGCAGACGATGGGTTTCGGCGACGCCTTCGACTATGCGAGTGCCGAGGAGATCTTCGAGGAGATCACCGGATTCGCGAATCCGCAGACCGGATACGACCTGCGCGGCATGACCTACGACCGACTGCGGGAAGGGCCCGTGCAGTGGCCGTGCCCACCGGAGTCGGCCGAGACGCGTCATCCCGTCCGCTATCTCAACGACGGAACCAGTCGGACCCCTGTGGTGCGTGAGGACGGTTCCCGTCCGCGACTGGCGTTTGCGACCCCCGACGGTCGCGCCCGATTCTTCCCGCGCCCGCACATGCCCGCCGCGGAGATACCGGACGACGACCACCCCTTCGTCCTGAACACCGGACGCGTCCAGCACCAGTGGCACACCCTCACCAAGACCGGGAAGGTCGAGAAACTCACCAAACTGAATCCCGGACCGTTCGTCGAGATCAATCCCGATGATGCACAGCGACTGTCGATCGTCGACGGCGATCGGGTCGAGATCGCATCGCGGCGCGGCCGGGCCGTGCTGCCGGCCGTCGTCACCGACCGGGTGCTTGCCGGGAACTGTTTCGCGCCCTTCCACTGGAACGACCTCTTCGGCGACGATCTCGCCATCAACGCCGTGACGAACGACGCCGTCGACCCGGCGTCGCTGCAGCCCGAATTCAAGGTCTGCGCCGTGTCGGTGGAGAAGGTCGCGGGCGCGGTCGAATCGGTGCTCGAGAGCGGTTCGGTGCTCGACCGTCTCGAGTCTGCGCTGGGACTCGAGACGATGCCCACCCCCACCTTCGACGACACCGAACGCGGTTATCTCGCAGGTCTTCTCGCCGGACTCAGGACGGCGGACATCACTGCCGCGCCGACCCTTCCGCCGACCGCGCCGTTCCCGGCCGACAAGCGGGCACGGGTCGACGGACTGCTCGCCGGGATGTACGCGCACTCGGCCGCGGTTCCCGACGCGACGCCCACCGAGGCGGTGCCGGACGGGTCGGCCGTCGTGGTGGCCTGGGCGTCGCAGACGGGCAATGCCGAATCCTTCGCGGCGAGTTGCGCACAACGGCTCCGCGATGCCGGTCGGGCCGTGCGGCTGACGGGGCTGAACGAACTCGACGTCGCTGTAGGTTCTCGCCGGACGTGTCAGTAGGACGGTCCTTGGACCTGCGGGTTTCCCAATTCGTGTCAGTTCGGGTTCTCACGATTCTGTCGGAATCCTCAGAAATTCCGGTCCCGTCTTACTGACCGTTCGAGAATGACCTCACGTGTTCGCGGGGTCGTCCGCTCGACAACGGAATCAACCCGATCCTGCCTGCCAGCAGCAGTTTCTAGTAGCCCATCACGGGGTGTGCGCTGCGATGCTGGACGATACGAGGTGGCGCGTACGGTGCCGGCCAGATCTGCAGCTTGTATCGCTCTACCACCTCGTCGACGACGAGATCCCACGCCAGGTCGCGTCCTGCGGCATAGGCGCGGACCCGGTAGGTTCCGGTGCCGGCCGAAAGCACCGTGTCCGGGAATCCCTCGACGGATTCCTCCGCGCCGGTGAGGACCGTGGCGATATCCGAGTAGGTCTGCAGCGAGGCTTCCTCGATGTCTTCCCATCCGTTGTCGACGAGATCGGGAGCCTCACCGAGGACCTCGACCTGCAGGTCGAGTGGTCCCATGGACATCCCCGTGTACACGTAGACCATCCCGGTGTCGGCAGCGAGCAGACCAAAGCCAGGCTCGGGCAACGGAGGAAGCTCTTCCCAGGCCCGATCGTCCGCGTCTTTCACACAGAACATTCGGTCGACGCTGGCTCTGCCCGTGTACACCATCGTGTCTCTCTCCTTCTGCAACCGGAGCAGTCGATCGGCAGAGGACCGACCGTACGTCCCGGTGGTCCGTGCCCCTCGCGCATCATAGGAAGAGGCCGGCTGAGGGCCGAGGTGATGCGGTGGGGTGGCTGCGGACTTTCCGGACTCGCAGTCCCTGGATCATCCGACACGGATCCGCCGGAGTGAGGGGTCGTTGCGACAGGATCATCTGGAGTCCTGCACGTACCTGATCTCGACCTCGCTGGTCCGGGGCACTTTTTCCGGGTCCCGCTACTGACACGAACTTGAGAAATCGACACGCAGCTGACAACCAACTGACGTGAAATTGAGAAACTGACACCGAGAACGAGAACCTACAGTCGCCGCGCTGGTCGACATCGACGACCTCGTGGTCGTCACGAGCACCTTCGGCGACGGCGACCCGCCCGACAACGGCGGGTCGTTCTGGCGGTCGCTCGAGGCGGACACCGCTCCCGAACTGCACGGAACACGTTACGCAGTACTGGCTTTCGGCGACTCGAGCTACGACGATTTCTGCGGCTTCGGGCGCCGTGTCGACGACCGTCTGAGCACTCTCGGCGCGACCCGCCTGACCGAGCGCGTCGACTGCGAACCCGGAGAGGACGAGCGCGCGCAGAACTGGCTCGACGCCCTCGTACCGCTGCTGGGAGGCTCGACGACCCCGGTCGCATCGGCCGCTCCCGCTCTCGCGGCCCCCGCCTACACCCGTAACTCGCCGCTCGTCACCCGGATCACCCGCAACATTGCACTGAGTGGTGCGGGTTCGGCGAAGGACGTGCGCCAGTTCGGATTCGAGATCTTCGATCCCGCATTCGAATACGAGGCCGGCGACGCCCTCGGGGTGATGCCGACGAACGGTCCGGAGGCCGTCGACGAATGGTTGCAGGTCACCGCCCTCGACCCGGAGACCGCCGTCGAACTCGGCGACCGTCCCACCGTGCCGCTGCGGGAGGCCGCGACCCGTCACCTCGACATCACCCGGGTGACACCGGAACTGCTGCGGTTCGTGCAGAAGCAGAGCGGCAGTGCCGAACTCGCGAAGCTGCTGCGGCCGGGCAACAAGATCGAGCTGCAGCAGTGGCTGTACGGGCGGCAGGCGATGGACGTCATCGCCGAGTACCCGTTCAAGGCACCCTGGGACGAATGGAAGGACCTCCTCGGCCGTCTGCGTCCGCGCCTGTACTCGATCTCGTCGAGCCCGAAGACGAACCCGCGCGAAGTACAACTGACGGTGTCGGTGGTGCGCTACGAATTCGAGGGTCGCTCCCGGGCGGGTGTGTGCTCGTCGTTCCTGGCCGATCACAGCAAGGGCGTGGACATCCCGATCTTCGTGCAGCGCAACGAGCACTTCCGGCCACCGGCACCCGAGACCGACATGATCATGGTCGGTCCCGGTACGGGCATCGCACCGTTCCGCGGTTTCCTCCACGACCGTCGCGAGGCCGGGCACACGGGCCGCAACTGGTTGTTCTTCGGCGACCAGCGATCCGAGACCGACTATCTCTACCGCGACGAGATCGAGTCGATGCACGCCGACGGCTTCCTCACCGAACTGGGACTGGCCTTCTCGCGCGACCAGCGGCAGAAGATCTACGTGCAGGACCGGATGCGCGAGCACGGTGCGCAGGTGTGGAAGTGGCTGCAGAACGGTGCCCACTTCTATGTGTGCGGCGACGCCGGACGTATGGCGAAGGATGTCGATGCGGCCCTGCGCGAGGTGGTGCAGGCGCACGGACGGCTCGACCGCGATGCCGCCGCGGCGTACGTCGAGCAGATGGCCGCCGACAAGCGGTACGTTCGCGACGTCTACTGATCTGCTTGTCGGTCCGCAGATGCGGATATAACGTAGCGTCCATGACGTATCTGCGGAGACACGCGTGACCTCCCTCCGGATCCGCGACGCCGCGTCGCTGCTGGGGGTCAGCGACGACACGGTCCGTCGCTGGATCGACCAGGGGCTGCTGCGCGCCGGCAAGGATTCCGCCGGACGCAAGACAGTCGACGGTCGCGAGCTGGCGGAGTTCGCCCGCGCTCAGGCCGATGCCGGTCCCGATCCGCTCGGGGTGGGCAGCTCCGCTCGCAATCGCTTCGTCGGGCTGGTTACGCGCGTCGTCTCCGACACCGTCATGTCGCAGGTGGAGATGCAGTGCGGCCCCCACCGCATCGTCTCGCTCATGAGCACCGAGGCCGTGAACGAACTCGGTCTCGAGCCGGGCAGCATAGGGGTGGCCGTCGTCAAGGCGACCACCGTCATCGTCGAGACACCCGGAGCGGCCGAATGAGGCGCCGGGCGCTCGCCGCGTTCGCTGCCGGTCTCACCGCTGCGGCACTGACGTCGTGCGGCACCGGCGGTGGCTCGGATGTCCTCACCGTCTATGCGGCGGCCTCGCTCCGGGCGCCGTTCACCGAGATCGCCGAACGATTCGAGGCGGCGAACCCCGGAGTGACGGTGGAGCTCTCGTTCGCCGGCTCGTCCGATCTCGAGACCCAACTCGAGCAGGGGGCACCCGCCGACGTCTTCGCCTCCGCCGACACCCGGACGATGGACACCGCCGTCGCGGCCGGACTCGTTGCCGGTGAGCCGATCCCGTTCGCGACCAACACGCTCACGATCGTCACCGAACCCGGGAACCCGAAGAACGTCACCTCGTTCGGCGATCTCACCGGGGACGGTCTCTCGGTGGTCGTATGTGCACCCCAGGTGCCGTGCGGGGCGGCCACCGAGCGACTCGAGGACACCGCCGGTGTCGAGCTCGCGCCGGTGTCCGAGGAGTCGTCGGTGACCGACGTGCTCGGCAAGATCACCTCCGGTCAGGCCGACGCCGGTCTGGTCTACGTCACGGACGCGATGGGGGCCGGTGAGAAGGTCGCCGTCGTCTCCGTCCCGGAATCCGCGGAGATCGTCAACATCTACCCCGTTGCAGCACTGTCGAATTCTCGAGATCCCGAACGGGCCGACGCCTTCGTGCGCTTCGTCACCGGCGCGGACGGTCGTACCGTCCTGGCCGCCGCGGGATTCGGTGCGCCGTGACCGCGACGGGACTGCCCCGGTGGCTGTTCGTCCCCGCGACACTCGGGTTGTTGTTCGTCGTCGTGCCCCTGGTGTCGATGCTGCTCACCGTCGACTGGACGACCTTCCCCTCGCTCGTGACGTCCCCGGCGTCCCTCGACGCGCTCGCCCTGAGTCTGCGCACCTCCGCGGCCGCCACGATCCTGTGCATCCTGCTCGGCGTTCCGCTCGCAGTGGTGCTGGCGCGCAGTAGTTTCCGGTGGATGTCGGTGATCCGCGGGTTCGTCCTGCTGCCGCTCGTGCTGCCCCCGGTCGTGGGCGGTATCGCCCTGCTCTACACCTTCGGTCGTCGCGGACTGATCGGTGAGCACCTCGATGCGCTCGGGATCCACATCGCCTTCACCACCACCGCGGTCGTGCTCGCGCAGACCTTCGTCGCACTGCCCTTCCTCGTCACGAGTCTCGAAGGTGCGCTGCGCAGTGCGGATTCACGCTACGAGGACGTCGCGGCGACACTCGGCGCGCGTCCCACGACGGTCTTCCGGCGCATCACCCTGCCCCTCGTGCTGCCCGGCCTGGTCTCCGGTTCGGTACTCGCATTCGCCCGCGCCCTGGGCGAATTCGGCGCGACCCTCACCTTCGCCGGCAGCCTCCAGGGTGTGACGCGCACGCTGCCGCTCGAGATCTATCTGCAGCGGGAAACCGATCCCGATGCCGCCGTCGCGCTGTCGCTCGTGTTGATCCTGGTGGCCGTCGTGATCGTCGTGGCCGTGTACTCGCGGCGGAAGGACCGGCCGCTGTGAGCCTGACGGTGCGGGCTCGGGTCGCCGCACGCGACGTCGACGTCGACCTCGAGGTCGCGCAGGGTGAGATCGTCGCGGTGCTCGGCCCCAACGGAGCCGGCAAGTCGACGCTGCTGGGAGTGGTGTCCGGTCTGCTGCGTCCCGATGCGGGTCGCGTGGAACTCGACGGTCGCGTCCTCACCGATACAGCGACCGGCGTCGCCGTGGCTCCGCACGACCGGTCGGTGGTGTTGCTCGCCCAGCAGGCCCTGCTCTTCCCGCACCTGACGGTCGCTGGCAACGTCGAGTTCGCGCCGCGCAGTGCGGGTGCGGGCCGGCGGGCGGCCCGTGTGCGCGCCGAGAGGTGGCTGCGGGAGGTCGATGCCGCAGAACTCGCCGATCGTCGTCCGCACGAACTGTCGGGTGGACAGGCACAGCGGGTCGCGCTCGCGCGTGCCCTCGCGGCCGAACCGCACCTGCTGCTGCTCGACGAACCGATGGCCGCGCTCGACGTCACCGCGACACCGGTGCTGCGGTCGTTGCTGCGACGCGTCCTGCGCGACAGCGGGCGCACGGCCCTGCTCGTCACCCACGACCCGCTGGACGTGCTCGCCCTCGCCGATCGGGTGATCGTGATCGAGGCCGGGCGGATCGTCGAGGACGGGCCGGTACGCCGGGTGCTGACGCGACCGCGCAGTGCCTTCGCGGCCCGCATCGCGGGGACCAATCTCGTCACCGGAACCGTGCGAGGCGGGGCGCTGGAATCCGCGGACGGTCTCGTCCATGGCCGGGTCCACGACGACTGCGTCCCGGGCGCGGCCGCCGTCGCCGTCTTCGCACCGTCGGCGGTCGCCGTCTACACCGAACCTCCGCACGGGAGCCCGCGCAACGCGGTGCGGGTGAGGGTTGCGGAACTCGAGGCGCAGGGTTCGACGGTGCTCGTGCGGTCGGATACGGGTATCGCCGCGGAGATCACGACGGCGGCGCTCGCCGACCTCGACGTCCATCCGGGCGACTCCGTGTGGTTCGTCGTCAAGGCCACGGAGGTGGGGATCCATCCGGCCGCGCTGAGCGCGTGATCGCTACCGCGCTGAGCGCGTGATCGCTGCCGCGCTGAGCGCGTGATCGCTACCGCTGTGGGTGCGTGATCAGTACCGTCTGCGCCGCACGGCAAGCACGGCGACGAGCCCGATCAGGTAGACGACCCCACCAGCGACGGCCAGTTCGGGCGTACGCCCGTCCGGGTCGATCATGAAGGCCGCCACGACGATCGCGCCGAGGAAGGCGATGTTGAAGACGGTGTCCTGCAACGCGAAGACCCGTCCTCGGCGCGCGTCGTCGATATCGATCTGCATCGCGGCGTCGCCGGTGAGTTTGATGGTCTGACCGGCGAGGCCGAGCAGGAAGGCCGCGACGAGCAACGGTCCGGCCGACACGGTGGTGACGAACGCGAACTGCACGATCGCGGCGGCGATCAACCCGACGGTGACGGTGCGCGGCCGGCCCAGTCGCGGGATCAGGATCGGTGCGAGCACGGCTGCGAGGAGCATGCCGGCGGCGGTGCAGGCGACCGCGACACCGAATCCGGAGAATCCTGCGAGTAGGTCGGAGTCGTTCTCCCCGGCCGGAGCGCCGGAGTCGTCACCCGCAGCGCGGAGGACGAGCACCATGATGAGCGTATCGATGCCGAACACGATGCGGTGCGCGCCGATTCCGAGCATCGCGATCGTCACGCCCGGCGCTTCGAGGACGGCTCCCGCACCGGTCCGCAGACCCGCCAGAACGGTGCAGATCACGGTCCGGGGACGTATTCCCTCGGGGCCGAGCGCATTCGCGGTGAATCCCGCTGCGGCGACCGCGCCGACGAGCGAACCGCTCACTCCGAGGAGGACGGCCGTCCCGGAACCGGTGTCGCCCGCGCCCACGAATCCGATGGTCGCGACCGCCGTGGCGGCCCCGACCGCCGAGACACCCGAACCGGCCGTCGCCAGAACGGAATTGACCGGGACGAGCCACGACTGGGCCACCACGTGCGGGAGCGAGGCCGAGACGCCCGCCAGGACGAATCTGCTCACACCGACGGCGGCGAGCGCGAGCAGCATGAGCGGGGTCTGCGGTCCCCCGAGGAGCAACACGGCCGCGGCTGCCGCGATGAACACTCCGCGGAGCATGTTGGCCCAGACGAGGACGAGGCGCCGGTCCCACCGGTCGAGCAGGGCGCCGGCGAACGGACCGATCACCGAGTACGGCAACAGCAGCACCGCGAAGCCTGCCGCGATCGTCACGGGGTCGGTGTGACGTTCGGGGTTGAACAGGATCGCCCCGCCGAGTGCCGCCTGGAACAGTCCGTCACCGAACTGGCTCGCGAACCGCACCCCGGTCAGTCGTACGAGACCCGGCGAGTTCCGCAGTGCGGTCGCGGTCGATCGCCACGCCCGCTGCCTGGACTGCTGCCCGGAGTCTCGCACAAGCACGACACTATCGGCTCCGCCACCATTCGACCGTGCGGGCGGCCGCTTCGTCGAGCGGGGAGGGCGACAGGCCGAGTACCTGTTCGGTGCGGGTCGAGTCCATGACGAACGGGGTATCGAACTGGTAGAGCATCTCGGCGAGTTCCTTCATGTCCCGGTTCACGAGGCCACCGGCCCGCACCAGCCAGGACGGGATCGTCCCCACCGCGGGCGCGGGCAGCCCGGCCGCCCGCGTGAAGGCGGTGGCGATCTCGCGCTGTGTCACGGCCGGTCCGGTGGGTGCGTGGATCACGGTGTTCCACACGGTCGGCTCCCCCGCCGCCGCGATCATCGCCGCGGCCAGGTCGGGAACGTAGGTGAACGAATGCGGGACGTCGGCCGAGCCGAGCACCCGCACCTTCTTCCCGGCGAGCACGGTGGGCACCATGCGTTCGCCGGCCATCGCGTTCAGTACCCGCGGACCGAAGAAGTCCGATGCCACGACGCTCACCGTCGGTGCGCGATGCGCTGCGCGGGCGGCGAGGAGCTGCCGCCGGACACCGCGCTTGCCGGTGTCGGTCTCGCGGGGCGAGTCCTCGGTCATGATCCGGTCGGGTTCGCTGTACGAGTAGAGGCTCTCGGGGAAGACGACGACCGTCTTCTCCGACAGGTTCGCGGCGGCGTCGAGAACGACCCGCTCGGCGCCGGGGAGTTCGCGTGCCCATACGGCGGCGCGGTAGGACGACCCGTGGACGCACATGTACACCGCGTCGGCAACAAGTCCGTCTTCGTCGACGAGTGCTGCGGCCACGGCCTCGGGATCCGTGACGTCGACACGCAGGCGTTCGATGCCCGCGCTTTCCGGTCCGCTGCCTGATCGGGTGAGAACGCGCACGCGATGTCCTTGTGCGGCAAGTTGTTCGGCGACGGTCCAGCCGACGGGTCCGGCTCCTGCAACCACCTGGAGATGCGACATGATTCCTCGATTCGGAAAAGTGTGAGCACTGCTCTCTGATGACTTCGACGATCCTCCGTGCGGCCGTGCTTGTCAAGAGCAGTGCTCTCGTTTGTTGACGGTGCTCTCTGTTCGACGGCAGAATGGCCCGGTGACGACACCACGGGCGCGCGCACGCGCACAGACGATGGCCGACATCCTCCGGATCGGCCGCGAGCATCTCGGCACCCACGGAGCGGCGGCGCTGTCACTGCGTGCCGTCGCCCGAGACCTGGGCGTCGTCTCCTCCGCCGTCTACCGCTACGTCTCGAGCCGCGACGAGCTGCTCACTCTGCTCGTCGTCGACGCCTACGACGAACTCGGCGACAGTGTCGACCGTGCCGTCGACGCAGTCGACCCCTCCGACCACCGCGATCGGTTCCTCATCCTGGGTCGTGCGGTGCGCTCGTGGGCGCTGGCCGAACCGGCCCGCTACGGGTTGCTGTTCGGCAGTCCGGTGCCCGGTTACGCCGCCCCGGCCGAGCGCACCACCGCACCCGGTATCCGCGTGGTCCTGCGACTGGCCCGGATCGTGGACGAGGCCCACGCCGCGGGTGTATTGGACGACACGGCCGCTGCCCCACCTCCGGAGAGCCTGAGGGAACCGCTGGGCCGTATCCGGGACGAGTTCTCCCTCACGGCCCCGGATTCCGTACTGGCACGCGGTCTCTGGGTGTGGCCGTCGTTGTTCGGGTCCGTGAGCTTCGAGGTCTTCGGGCAGTACGGCCCCGACACTTTTCCGGACCGCGAGGTCCTGTTCGAACATCATCTCGCCTTGTTGGCACAGACCGTCGGGTTCCACCCCACGCGCCGGTGACGGCGGTGACAGAATGGCTGACGTGGCGCAGCATCAGGACGAACCCGAGGACCGCACCGCACCCTCGACACCCAGGGTGCGGGCCGGCAGCCTGCTCGTCTCCGCCACCGATCTCACCGAGCCGACCTTCCGCCGCACCGTCGTCTACATCATCGAGCACACCGATGCCGGCAGCTTCGGTGTCGTCCTGAACCGCATCAGCGACACCTCCGTCGACGCCATGCTGCCGCAATGGTCGTGGCTCGCCGCCGAACCGAAGACCCTGTTCGTAGGCGGTCCCGTCCACCGCAGTTCGGCACTGTGCCTCGGCACGCTGCGGGTGGGGGCCGACATCACCGACGTCCCCGGCATCCGCCACGTCGACGGCCGAGTGGTGATGATCGACCTCGATGCCGATCCCGGGCACATCGCCCACTACGTCGAGGGTGTGCGGATCTTCGCGGGATACGCGGGGTGGAGCGCAGGTCAGCTCGACGGCGAACTACGCAATGACGACTGGATGGTGGTTTCGGCCCTGCCCACCGATGTGCTCGCCCCCGCGCACCTCGACGTGTGGGCGAGGGTGCTGCGCCGGCAACCACTGCCGATGGCGTTGCTCGCGACCCACCCCATCGAGGTCGAACGCAACTGAGCCCCCCTCGGGCGACCGGGACCGGTCAGCGGGCGTCGGCGAGAGTGTTGAGCGCGCCGGCCATCTCCTCGGCCCTCGTTGCGGTCACGGTGAATTCGTGTCCCGAGGCGGTGGTCACCACGACGGCAGGTCCGGTGCGCGTGACCAGGCCGTACCGCTTGCCACCCTTGGCCCGCAGCCCCCAGCCACCCCAGTCCTGGAACGGGCGGGTCTCGGTGACCTTCGCGCCGACGATCTCGTCGAGGTCGTATCCGAGCGCGTCGGTGGCCAGATTCGACACCCGGATCCCGTCCGCGTCGACCACCACGGTGTAGCGCAGCAGACCCAGCACGAGCAGAGCGACGGGCGCGATCAAACCCAACGGCCACCAGCTCTGCGTCGCACCGCACACGACGAGCGCGGGGATCAGGACGAGCAGCGACAGTCCCGCCGTCGTGCCCGCACCGGTGCCCACCTGCTCGACGATGGGCAGCTCGGCGCGACCGCGCGGCAGCGCCGGATCCGGAGCAACTGTCGCTGCCTTCCGTTCCCGGCCGTCGCGCAGGAGCCGTCCCCCGAACCAGCCCACCGCGATACCCGCCCACATGCCGAGCACCGCCGGCCAACCCTCCAACGCGGCCTGCGTGGCGTCGGTCGTGTCGAGCTGCCCCGCGAGACCGGCCAGGAACAGCGCGGTGATCGTGCCGGTGACCCCGAGACCGATCGCGAGCATGTAGCGACGCATGAGCAGTTGCGCCTGCGCGAGCGCGGCGATCGCGCAGCATCCGCCCCCGACGAGCACGATCAGCAGGGCGGCGGTCCACGCCGAGGTCATAGGTGGTCCGAACGCGTCGGGTGTCGTGCCCGACCAGTGCGTGGCGATCTCCCCGGGCAATCGTGGGATCCACGAGCGGGTGAGCACGAGTACGGCCACGGCACACAGCAACGGAACGACCAATCCGAGCAGCGCACCCACGGGGTCGACCTGACGCATCGTCATGGGGTCAGCCTAGGGTGCGGGCCTCCACCGGTGCCGTCCTCGTTCCGCTCTCGTCGAACCATCCGTCGGGTCGCAGGTCGCCACCGAACCGGGGCATGTACTCGGTACATGCGAGTCGCGAGACGAGGTTACGCCGGCTGTTCACACCCGTCTTGGCGAAGATGTTCTTCAGGTGGTCCTGCACGGTGTACGGGCTGATGAACAACCGCCTCGCGATCTCGTTGCGCGACCGCCCGGCGAGCACCTCGACGAGTACCTCCGATTCGCGGGGCGTCAGACCGTAGGCGGCGGTGACCAGCGTGACGATCTCGGGCAGGCGTGCCCGCTCGAAGGTCATGACGACGCGACCGGTCTCGTCGAAGATCGCGGCGCGCAGTACGAGCCATTCGCCGTCGAGGGTGCGGACACGCACATCTGCGGGTACGGGTCGTGTTCTGCGGACCTGACGGGCGATTACGTGTGCCGGCCCGGGGCGACCCCGAGCGGGAGTCTCCCAGCCGAGACGTTCGAAGAAGATCGTCGCTGCGGCAGTGACGGACTCGAACTCGCCGTCCGCCCCGATCACCACTACGGCCGGGCCCGAGCATCCGCAGGCGGTGCTCTCGACGTCCGTGCTTCGTGTTCGTGCGGACGCGTGCCGGATCAACGTGGTGCGGAATCCGTTCGCGATGTCGTCGAGAACGTCGTCGAGCATCGCGAGTTCGGCATCGGAGAAACCTCGGCCCGGCCCGCGGAGCAGATCACCGACACCCCAGCATCTACGGTCTCCGTCCCGGAAGACCAGCTGCACTTCGTGTCCCATGCCCAGATGCGACACGAGTTCGAGAAAACGCCTGTTGTCGTATCCCGGTCCGCGGCCGGAAGGTTCTTCGATCCGCCGCACTCCGGACCGGTGCTGCATGAGTGCGTAGAGGCTGTCCGGATCGAGATCCGGGCCGTACTCGAACTCGATCGTCAACCGGAGAACCCCCACCGGGTCGTCGAGGCCGCGGGTAGTGAAGCCGGTGGGAACTGCGACGGCAGGGTCCACGGGCGCGATACAACCGCTGTCGTACGGAACGAAAGCGCCGAGCACATCCATCACGAACTCGCGGAACTGCGCCCCGTCCGCAGCTGCGGACGCTGCGTCGTGGATACCCGACCTCAATCGCTGCGCAGAGCGCATGTCTCGAAGTATCCCCCTCGAATGTGGGATTGAGAACACCTCGCGAGGTGACGAGGCTCGTAGCACGGGGAGATTTCATCCGAAAGTCGAGGTGCCCGTCATGACCACCACCCACGCCGCACCGATATCCGAGGAAGACCTCGAGGTCGTGCGATTGATCCACGCCGCCCTGCGCCGCGACACAGAACGTCTCGCCGACTTCGCGGAGACCTGGCGTACCGCCGACCCCGGAAAGCACGACGCGCTGCTCCTCGGGTGGCACGGCTTCAGCACCGAACTGCACACGCACCATTCCATCGAGGACGTCTACGTCTGGCCGCTCATGCGGCCACGGCTCGCCCACGATGCGGGGGCGATGGAGGTGCTCGATGCCATGGAGGCGGAACATTCCGTGATCGATCCGGCGCTCGAGGAGATCGAGAACGCGCTCGGCGACCGCGACACGGGGACCGAGCGGCTCGGCGGTCTGCTCGACGGTCTCGTGACATCGCTGGGTGCTCACCTCGCGCACGAGGAGCGTGACGCCTTCCCCTTGATCGAGCAGTCCATCACCAAGGAGGAATGGCACGACCTCTCGATGCGGGCGTTCGAGCAGTTGGACAAGGACGAGGTCTCCGACATGCTGCCCTACATCTTCGAAGGGGCACCGAAGGACCGCGTGGCCGTCGTGCTGAAGAGCCTCCCGGTACCGGTGCGGGTACTCAACAGGTTCTGGTGGACCCCGCGTTACGCACGGACACGCCGCTGGGAGTGAACAACCGGGTCAGGCGGTCGGCTCGCACGCCCCGCGCAGGCTGCACGCGCCGCACGAGGTACCGCAGCCGGCCGTCTCCTCCGGCTTGGTTGCCGCAGCGACGCGCGCTGCGACGGATCCGCCGGCTCCGGCGGTGATCAGGGCGGCCACCACGGTGACGACGACCGCGATGATCCCGGCGACGGTGGGCAGCGTCAGCGACGCGACTCCACCGAGGGCGAGGAGCACCGCGGACCCGAGCATGCTGGGTGCGGCGACCTTGTTGGCGAGGGCGAACGCCTCGTCGTCACGCAGTGCGTCGGGGGTGCGCACACCGGCCCAGCGGTTGCGCGGGAGCTTGCCGGTCAGTGCCGCGACACCCACCGCGCCGACGACGAGAGCGAGCACGAAGAGCAGGACAGCGACGATGAGCACCCGACCAGGATACGCGGCCGGTGGTGCCACCGGTCTGCGCGGGTGCGGGCACGTTCTACCCTGGTGGGAGCACTCACACGCCCGGCCGAGTAGATAGTGATCACCGTGACCCGTCCCGAACAGACCTCCCAGCACGAACCCGGCAGCACTCCGCAGCATCGGTACACCGCCGAGCTCGCGGGGCGGATCGAGCAGCGCTGGCAGGAGCTCTGGCGCGAGCGCGGCACCTTCCACGCCCCCAATCCGGTGGGCGATCTCGCGGGCGAGGTGCCCTCCGACAAGCTGTTCGTGCAGGACATGTTCCCGTACCCCTCGGGCTCGGGCCTGCACGTGGGGCACCCGCTCGGGTACATCGCCACCGACGTGTACGCGCGCTTCAACCGTATGCAGGGCCGCAACGTGCTGCACACACTCGGTTACGACGCCTTCGGTCTGCCGGCCGAGCAGTACGCCGTGCAGACGGGTACGCACCCGCGCACGACCACCGAGGCCAACATCGGGAACATGAAGCGGCAGCTCTCCCGGCTCGGTCTCGGGCACGACGAGCGTCGCTCGGTCGCGACGACCGACGTCGACTTCTACCGCTGGACGCAATGGATCTTCCTGACGATCTACAACGCCTGGTACGACCGCGAGGCCGGCCGGGCTCGCCGCATCTCCGAACTCGAGGCCGAATTCGCCGACGGCACGCGTCGTCTCGAGGACGGACGCGACTGGGCGTCGCTGTCGGAGGGTGAGCGCGCCGACGTCATCGACTCGTACCGCCTGGTCTACCGGTCGGATTCGCTCGTCAACTGGTGCCCGGGTCTGGGCACGGTGCTCGCCAACGAGGAGGTCACGGCCGACGGCCGCTCCGAGCGCGGCAACTTCCCGGTCTTCCGGAAGAACCTGCGCCAGTGGATGATGCGGATCACCGCCTACTCCGACCGCCTGATCGACGATCTCGAGCACCTGGACTGGACCGACAAGGTCAAGTCCATGCAGCGCAACTGGATCGGACGCTCGCACGGCGCCCAGGTGAAGTTCGCCGTCGCCGACCACGATTCGGCGATCGAGGTGTTCACGACCCGGCCCGACACCCTGTTCGGTGCCAGCTACGTGACCCTCGCTCCCGAGCACGAACTCGTCGACCGGATCGTCGCCGCGTCCTGGCCCGAGGGCGTCGACGAGCGCTGGACCGGCGGTGCCGCCGATCCGGCTGCCGCGGTCGCGGCCTACCGCGCGTCGATCGCCGCGAAGTCCGATCTCGAGCGGCAGGAGTCGAAGGAGAAGACCGGTGTCTTCCTCGGCGCCTACGCCGTGAACCCGGTCAACGGCGAGCGACTGCCGATCTTCATCGCCGACTACGTCCTCACCGGCTACGGCACCGGCGCGATCATGGCCGTTCCCGGCCACGACCAGCGCGACTGGGAGTTCGCGACCGCCTTCGGTCTGCCCATCCGCGAGGTCATCTCCGGCGGCGACGTCACCGCCGAGGCGTACACCGGCGACGGTGTGCTGGTGAACTCCGGCCTGCTCGACGGTCTCGACGTCGCCGAGGCGAAGAAGACGATCGTCGCGAAGCTCGAGGAGGACGGCGCCGGACGCGGCACCATCCAGTACAAGCTGCGCGACTGGCTGTTCGCGCGGCAGCGGTACTGGGGCGAGCCCTTCCCGATCGTCTACGACGAGCAGGGACGCGCCCATGCGCTGCCCGAATCCGCTCTGCCCGTGGAACTTCCGGAGGTCGAGGATTACGCGCCGGTCTCCTTCGATCCGGACGACGCCGATTCCGAACCGTCCCCGCCGCTCGCGAAGGCGGTGGACTGGATGAACGTCGAGCTCGATCTCGGCGACGGCCTGAAGCGCTACACGCGCGACACCAACGTGATGCCGCAGTGGGCCGGCAGCTCGTGGTACCAGCTGCGCTACATCGACCCCACCAACTCGGAAGCCTTCTGTGACAAGGAGAACGAGGCGTACTGGACCGGCCCGCGGCCGGAACTGCACGGCCCGAACGACCCGGGTGGCGTCGATCTCTACGTCGGCGGTGTCGAGCACGCGGTGCTGCACCTGCTGTACGCGCGGTTCTGGCACAAGGTGCTCTTCGACCTCGGGTACGTCACCTCCTCGGAGCCGTACCGACGCCTGTTCAACCAGGGTTACATCCAGGCCTACGCCTACACCGACTCGCGCGGTGTGTACGTGCCGGCCGAGGAGGTCGTCGAGCGCGACGGCACGTTCTACTGGACCGGCCCGGACGGTGAGCAGGAGGTCGCTCGCGAGTACGGGAAGATGGGCAAGTCGCTCAAGAACTCCGTCAGCCCCGACCAGATCTTCGACGAGTACGGCGCCGACACCCTGCGCGTCTACGAGATGTCGATGGGCCCGCTCGACCAGTCGCGTCCGTGGGCGACCAAGGACGTCGTCGGCGCGCACCGCTTCCTGCAGCGCGTGTGGCGTCTCGTCGTCGAGGAAGAGGGCGGCGCGCTGCGCGTCACCGACGACACCCCCGGCGACGACACGCTGCGGGCGCTCAACAAGACGGTCGCGGGTGTGTCCGACGACTTCACCCACCTGCGCGACAACACGGCGATCGCCAAGCTCATCGAGTACACGAACCACCTGACGAAGCAGTACCCGTCGGGTGCGCCGCGCAGCGCCGTCGAACCGCTGGTGCTCATGCTCGGCCCGGTCGCGCCGCACCTCGCCGAGGAGATGTGGTCGCGTCTCGGACACACCGAATCGCTTGCGCACGGACCGTTCCCGGTCGCCGACGAGAAGTGGCTCGTCGAGGACAGCGTCGAGTACCCGATCCAGGTCAACGGCAAGGTGCGCAGCCGCATCACCGTCCCGGCCGACGCCACGCCCGACGCGATCGAGGCCGCTGCGCTCGCGGACGAGAAGATCGCCGACCTGCTCGGCGGTGCCGCACCGCGCAAGGTGATCGTGGTTCCCGGCAAGATGGTCAATGTCGTGAAGTAGCAACCGCTTACGACGGACGAGACCCCGGTGCACAGGATGCACCGGGGTCTCGTCGACTACAACCGGGATCAGGGGTGCTTGTGTTCGATCTTCTCGAACTCGGCGACCTCGCCCGCATCGTGTGCGCGCTCCTCCGCCTCCTTCGCCTCGAGCTGCTTGGCGACGGCATCCTTGAGGGAGACCTTGGCGGGCTCGGCGGCCTCCTCCTCGGCCTTGCGGATGCGCTCCTCGTCCTTCTTCTTCGCGGTCTCGGCGGCACGGCGCTTCGCGGCGGCCTCCTGATCGGCCTTCGCGGTCTCGGCGGCCTTCTTCTGCTCGGCTTCCTTCTCCGCCTGCTTCGCGCGTTCCTGCGCGCGCTCGCGGGCCTGCTGGACCTCCTTCTCGCGGTCGCGCCGTGCGGCTTCCTGCTCGGCCTCGGCCCGCTCACGCGTCCGGCGGAGTTCGGCGTCCGCCGCGCGCTTCTCGGCCGCGGCCTGGGCGTCGAGCTTCTCCGCGCGCTTCACCGCGTCGGCACGTTCGGTGGCGAGCGCCCCGCGCGTGGCGATCTCCTGGTCGTCGAGCACGCTGCCGACGATGCCGTCCAGCATGCCCAGTCCCCGCTCGTACATCAGGCGCGGCGGGGCGTCGGTGGGCAGGAACCGCAACTGCTGCTCGATCAATCCCAGCGGGAAGCGGGCGATCTTGTACTGCAGTCGCAGAACGCTCTTGGGCAGAGTGGCGAGGTTCATGGGCGCATCTCCAACTTCGATGGGGGTACAGCTCCGGTAGGGAATGTCGGTGGTGTTCGTCAGCGATCCGGCTCGTCGGTCAGCGTACGTTCGAGGGCTTCGGCCTTGCGGCGTTCCTCTTCGGCCTGGAGACGTGCACGTTCGGCGTCGTGGGAGGCGCGTCGGTGGTCCTCGTCGGCGGCCGCGACCTCTGCGGCGGCATCCGTGACCTGCTCGTTCTCCTCACGGCGTGGCTGCTGCTCGGCGGCCGTGGCCTCGCGGACGGCGTCGGATCGCCCTCGGACGATGTTCTCCTGGCATTCGAGATCGGCGGCCTGTTTGCGGACCCGTGCCTCCCGCTCGACCTGCGACTCGACGGCGTCGGTCCGCTGCTGCACGGCCTCGCGTTCCTGCTGTCCGGCCTCGCGGACGGCGTCGAGCTGCTCGACCGCCTCGTCGCTCTCGGCCTCGGCCATGTGCGAGAGGGTGTCGGCCTTCCTGGTCTGCCGGGCCTCCTCCTGCTCGAGACGGCCTTCGGTGGTGAGGGAGTCGTTGCCGGTCAGAGCGCCGGCGACCTCCTTCGCCTTCCCGAACACGGTCTGCTTCAACCCGAGCCGTGCCTTGTCGGCCGGACCAGGGCGAGCCCTGTCGGATGGGCTGTCTTCGACCACGGTCATCTCCTTCCGTACGGGACACGAAGGGGACGGCCCCATGGCCTGGGATAGCCAGATGCGGTCGGCTTCAATCCTCGAGAGTCTCGAGAGGGTGGATGTGCGTGCCGACGAAGTCGACGACATCGCCCAGGACCTCGTCCCGGTTCGTCTCGTTGAAGATCTCGTGCCGCGCCTCGGGATAGGTCTTCGACGACGACCCGCGACCTGCCAGCGACGACCATCCGGTGGCGGTGCCGTCGAGGGGAACCAGTCGATCGTCCTCGCCGTGCAACCACAGCACGGGCACGTCGTCGACGGCACCGGCGGCGGTGATCGTGTCGATGCAGGTCTTCAGCGCCTGAACGGTGGTGCGCTTGAACGGGCCGTGCCAGACGAGCGGGTCGGCCACGTAGGCGCGACCCACCTCGGGATCGCGGGAGAGGGTGGACGGGTCGATGGGGGTATCCGGGATCTCCTCGGCCGTGAGCAGGGCGTCGACGGCCGCCCATCTGCCGAGGACCGGGCCGGACAGGACGACCGCGGCCAGTTCCGAGCCGTATCGCTGCGCGTACCGGGCCGCAATCATGCCGCCCATCGAGTGTCCGACGAGCACGACCGGCAGGTCGGGATGCTCACGTCGCGCCGTCAGATCGAGCAGACGGAAGTCGTCGACCACCTTCTCGAAGTCGTCGATCAGGACGCGCTCGCCGTCGCTGAGACCGTGACCGATGTGGTCCACCGCGTAGACGGCGGCACCGTCGGCGACGAGGCGCGCGGCCACATACTCGTAGCGTCCGCAGTGCTCGCCGTAGCCGTGGCAAAACAACGCCACGTAGCGCGGGGCCTCGCCGACCCACGTGCGGGCTGCGAGAGCACCGGCGTGTCCGTCGAGGGTGAAGGCGACAGCGTCGATCATCGGGTCTCCGATCGTTCCGGGTGATGGCGATGTCATCGTCCTCCGGCGCGGGGTCTTCCGAGTGGGAATCGCGAGTGCATCCGCGGATCCGGCCCACTACCGTCGAATTGAAACGTGTTCCAGATTCGAACGAAGGAGACCCCATGGCACCGAGTCGGGACGCGATCCGCGCCACCGTCGAGAACTACGTGAAGTCCGTGGCCTCGGGCACCGTCGACGATGTCCTCGCCCTGTACGCACCGGGCGCGACGGTCGAGGATCCGGTCGGCACGCCGGTCCGCGCCACCGAGGCCGAGATCCGCGAGTTCTACGGCGTGGTCGAACCGCTCGCGCAGACCGGTGAGGTGATCACCCTCAAGATCGCGGAGAACAACGCCGCTTTCGTGTTCCGCCTGGTCACGCACCTGGGTGAGCAGGATCTGGTCATGGAGGTCGTCGACGTGATGACCTTCGACGACGACGCGAGGATCACGAGCATGAGGGCGTTCTGGAGCCAGGAGGACATGCAGACCGTCCCCGCCTCCTGATGGACAGCCGCATCGTCGAGGTCGATGGTTTCACGTGGAACATCGACGATCGGGGTGACGGACCCGCGGTCGTCATGTGCCACGGATTCCCCGGCCTGGGGTACAGCTACCGGCACCAATTCGCGCCGCTCGTCGACGCCGGATACCGTGCCGTCGCCCCCGACATGCCCGGCTACGGCCGGACCGACCGGCCGCGGGCGGTCGGGGAGTACACGAACGTCGCGGTCGCCGATCGCCTCGTCCGACTGCTCGACGTCCTCGGGATCGGCAGCGCGGTCGTCGTCGGTCACGACTTCGGGGCACCCGTCGCGTGGACGACGGCGCTGCGACATCCGGATCGCGTCGCCGGTCTCGTCCTGCTCGCCGTGCCCTACTCGCCCGACCGGATGCCGGCACGACCCAGCGAGATCTTCCGCGGTCTCGCCGGCAAGCACTTCCTCCACCTCCACTACTTCCAGGAACCGGGGGTCGCGGAGGCAGAACTCGATCCCCGCCCGCGCGAATTTCTCCAGCGGTTGTTCTTCGCCCTGTCGGGCGGATACCGCTATCTCGACGTGTGGTCGCATCCGTCCGAGGGACGCGGATATCTCGACGTGCTGCCCGCCGCCCCCGATCTGCCGTGGGACTGGCTCGACGACGACGAACTCGCGCACTACGCGGCCGAGTTCGCCCGCACCGGATTCGGTGGAGGTCTGTCCTGGTACCGCGCCTACGACGCCAACTGGGAGGCGTCGCGTCCCCACGAGGGTGCGGAGGTGCAGGTACCGACGCTGTTCGTGGCCGGCGACCGGGATCCGGTCGTCGCGATGTCGGGGTCGTCGGCGCTCGAACGGATGCGTGCCTACGTACCCGATCTGCGCGGTGTCCACCTGCTCGAGGGCGCGGGGCATTTCGTGCAGATGGAACGTCGCGACGAGGTGAACGACCTCCTCCTGCGTTTCGTCTCCGAGATCCGGATACCGACGAGAACCGCCGAACAGCACTTTCACCGGCGATCATCGACCTAGCATGACGGCGTGGCCAGCGACACGGTTCGTGGATTCGGTCTGGCACTCGCCCTGACGGCACTGGTGGCGGGTGCCTGCTCGTCGGGCGGTTCGGTCGAGACGACGACGCCCGTGCAACTGCATGTCGCCACCGCGCAGGACGACCCGTGGACGCCGCGTCTCGTGCCGCCGCAGGTGCCGGTCGCGGTGCCGCCCCCACCTCCCGAAGTCGTCGAGGACGGCGGCGATCCGGTCACCGCGACCGCCGGAGCCCCGGCCGTCCCCGGTGACCGGCCGGCGCTCTACGGGGGCAGTCTCGACCGGCCCCTGTGCGACCGCGAAGGGCTCATCCTTCATCTGGAGGAGGATCCCGCCAAGGCCGAAGCGTGGCGCGGTGTCCTCGGCGTGCCCGACATCCGCGGCTACACCGACACCCTCACGGCGGTCCTGTTGCGCGCCGACACCCGGGTGACCATGCACGAGTACCGCGACGGTGCCGCGCGGCCCGTGCAGTCGCTGCTCGAACGCGGCACGATCGTCCTCGTCGACGAACTCGGTGTTCCGCGCGTGCGATGCGTGCGCGGCAATCCGCTGTCCGCGCCGGTGCTCACCGGCAACGACGAACTCGAAGGCCCGAAATGGCCCGGACTGAACGCCGAGCGGATGTTCGTCGTCCAGCCCGCCGCGACTGCTGTGCGGGAATTGGAGGTCGTCGACATCACGACCGGCGCGATGGTTCCCGTGCCGGTCGGTGAGGCTCTGCCGAAGACCACGGCTCCGGCCGCACCGGAGACCACGGAGGAAACCCTCCCGGAGACCGAGGCACTGCAGGCACCCGTTTCCGCCCCGCGGCGTGCTCCGGTGCCGGAAGCCGCGGCACCACCACCGCCGCCTCCCCCGGAACCGCCGCCTCCGCCTCCGCCCGCTCCGGAACCGCCGCCACCGCCACCGCCGGCTCCGGAACCCGCTCCGGCTCCAGCACCGGCACCGGCACCCCCGCCGGCGCCGCGGGCTCCCGCGCCGCCGCCCCCGCAGATCCAGATCCAGATCCCGGGCGCTCCCCCGGTCGTGATCCCCCTGCCGTTCTGAGCCGTCAGCCCTTCTGAGTCGTCAGCCGTTCCGAGCCGTCAGCCCTCTCGGGTCGTCAGCGAGGACGCAGAACGACCTCGGTGGGGTGGGCGTCCACCGGCGCCTCGACGACCTGCCGCACCGCGCGCGCCACCGTGCCGGGGCTGAGGAACTGCGACGGGTCGTACTCACGGCCTTCCGACGCGACGATCGCGCGTTGCATGTCGGTGTCGATCCGGCCCGGGTGGATCGAGGTGACCCGCAGCGCGGGTTCCTCCTCGCGCAGCGCATCGCCGAACGCCCGCAGCGCGAACTTGCTCGCGGCATAGGCACCCCAGCCGGGGCGAACACGCAGACCCGCCCCCGAATTGATGAGCACCACGTGGCCGTTCGCGGCGCGCAGGGCCGGCAGCAACACCTGCGTCAGGGCGACGACGGCGACGACGTTCGCCTCGAACGTCTCGCGCCACTGCCGGGGCTCGCTGTCGGCGATCGTGCCCAGTTCGGCGACGCCCGCGTTGTGGACGAGGACGTCGAGCCGGTCGATGTCTGCGGCGGCCGCGGCGACGGCGTCGTGATCGAGCAGGTCCACGGGCCACGGCGTGGCGTCGGGCAGTTCCTCGAGGATCGCATCGAGCGACTCGCGACGCCGGCCGCCGAGGAGCAGATCGTGGGTGGGAGCGAGTTCGTGGGCGATCGCGGCGCCGAGACCGCGACCCCCTCCGGTGACGAGAGCTGTGGGGCGCATGATCACGAGCCTAGGAAGCAGACGGTGGGGCGGCCACCGCACCGTGCTCGAGACCGGCCAGGATCTCGGCGAGTCGGTCGTCCGGCGGGGTCTCCACCGCCGGGTCGCGCGGGAACCGGAGTTCGAGGAACGCCTTGGGTCGCGACAGCACGTACTCGCGCGCCAGATTCCTCAGCCGCGTGCGCAGCCGCACGTCGTTCGCGGCGCGGACTCCGGCGATGTCGATTCCGGCCCGCCGGCACAATGCCACCGCGCGCGGAAGGTGGAAGGCCTGGGTCGTGATCAGCGCCTGCCGCACGCCGTAGGTGGCCACGGCGCGCCGGGCGGTGTCGTAGGTGTCGAGACCGTACGGATCGGCGACGATCCGTTCCCGGTTCACACCCTGCTCGACGAGATACGCGATCATCGCCTCGATCTCGTCGCCCGAGGTTCCCGCCCCGTCGCCCGAGACGAGCACGGCCTGCACCCGTCCCCGTTCCATCAACGCGACCGCGACGTCGAGGCGGCTGCGGAGCACCCGCATCGGACGGCCCTCGTGCACCCGCGCACCCGGCACGATCACCACCGGGGCGGGCGGGGCGTCGTCCACCCCGTACATGAGGTCCTTCGCCTCCGACGCCACGCGGGCGGAGACGAGTGTCAGCGCGGACACCGCACCGACGACCAGTGCGGAGACCGCACCGAGGGGAGACGACGACCGTACGGATTCGAGCATGCGTCCCAGATTACGGACGCCCGGCGGCCACAATGGAGGGGTGGACCCCGTCGACGCACTCCGCGAAGTTGCCTTCTGGCTCGAACGCGAACACGCCGACACCTACCGCGTGCAGTCCTATCGACGCGCGGCGGAGGTGCTCGCCGAGGTGAGCGACCCCAAGCGGGAGGTGCTGCGGAAGACCGACTCGTGGACCGATCTGCCGGGCGTCGGGAAGAAGACCGCGACCGTCATCCGCGAGTCGTTCGACGGAGTGCCCGCCTATCTCGACCAGTTGCGCGAGGAGGCCGATCCGATCGGACGAGGCGGCCGCGACCTGCTCGAGTCCCTGCGCGGCGACCTGCACACCCACTCGAACTGGTCCGACGGCGGCAGCCCGATCGACGAGATGCACCGCGTCGCGTCGACGATGATCGGGCACGAGTACTTCGCCCTCACCGACCACTCCCCTCGCCTGAAAGTCGCGAACGGCCTCACCGCGGAGCGGCTGCGCTCGCAGCTCGCCGTCGTCGCGGAGATCAACGAGAACAACAGTGGTGCACGGATTCTCACGGGTATCGAGGTCGACATCCTCGACGACGGATCGCTCGACCAGGACGAAGGGCTGCTCGCCGAACTCGACGTCGTCGTCGCGAGCGTGCACTCGAACCTGCGGGCCGACCGGTCGGCGATGACGAAACGCATGCTGCGTGCGGCGGCGAATCCCCACGTCGACGTCCTCGGGCACTGCACCGGCCGACTCGTCGCAGGGGGTCGCGGAAGCCGTCCCGAGTCGAAGTTCGACGCCGAGAAGGTCTTCGTCGCGTGTCGCGACCACGACACCGCCGTCGAGATCAACTGCCGGCCCGAACGTCGCGACCCGCCGTCGCGTCTCATCGACCTCGCGCTCGAGACGGACTGCCTGTTCTCCATCGACACCGATGCGCACGCACCCGGGCAGCTCGACTGGCTCGGGTACGGTTGCGAACGTGCCGTCGAGCGGGGTGTCGAACCCGAACAGGTGATCAACACCTGGGAGGTCGACGACCTGCTGGCGTGGACCGACAGGTAGGGGATGCGCGTGGAACACATCGACGTACTGGTCGTGGGAGCCGGACTGTCCGGCATCGATGCCGGCTACCGGTTGCAGACACAGTGCCCGGATCTCGGGTACGCCATCCTCGAGAGTCGCGACGCGATCGGTGGTACGTGGGATCTGTTCCGCTATCCGGGGATCCGTTCGGACAGCGACATGTACACGCTCGGATTCCCGTTCCGCCCCTGGCGGGGCGAGAAATCCATCGCCGACGGTCCCGACATCCTGCAGTACATCCGCGACACCGCCGCCGAATTCGGTATCGACCGGCGGATCCGATTCGGCCACAAGGTGATCGATGCTTCGTGGTCGTCCGAGGATGCCCGGTGGACGGTGCGTGCCTCGACCGGGCAGGGCACCGTCGAGATGTCCTGTTCCTTCCTCTATCTCTGCAGCGGCTACTACAGCTACGAGTCCGGTTATCTCCCCGACATCCCCGGTCTGCAGGACTTCGCGGGCACGGTCGTGCATCCGCAGTTCTGGCCCGACGACCTCGACTACGAGGGGAAGAAGGTCGTGGTGATCGGCAGTGGCGCCACGGCCGTCACACTCGTGCCCGCGCTCGCGGAGAAGGCCGAGCACGTGACGATGCTGCAGCGTTCCCCCACCTACGTGATGTCGCTGCCCGCGCGCGACCCGATCGCGACGCGGATACGACGCCTGTTGCCCGACAAGGCGGCCCACCGCGCGGTGCGGACGAAGAACGTCGTGGTCAATCTCGGCTTCTACCAGTTCTGTCAGCGGTTCCCTTCGGCCGCGAAACGCGTGCTGCGCACCCTCACCGAACGTCGCCTCCGCGGCAGGATCCCGGTCGATCCCCACTTCTCACCGCGCTACGACCCATGGGATCAGCGACTGTGCGTGGTCCCCGACTCCGACCTGTTCCGCACCCTCCGTGCGGAGAAGGCCGAGATCGTCACCGACCGGATCGACACCGTCACCGAGAAGAGTGTCCGCCTCGAGTCCGGTCGCGAACTCGAGGCCGAGATCCTGATCCCCGCAACGGGTCTGCAACTGGTTCCTGCCGGCGGAATCGAGTTCGTCGTCGACGGGGAGAAGATCGACCTCTCGACCCGGTTCATCTACCGCGGCATGATGCTCGACGGTCTACCCAATGCCGCGATGTGCCTCGGCTACACCAACGCGTCGTGGACCCTGCGTGCCGATCTCGCGTCCCTCTACGTGTGCCGGTTGCTGCGGTACATGCGCCGCAACGGTTACCGCTCGGCGGTGCCGAGATATTCGGGCGACGGCCGTACCCGTCCGCTGCTCGGTCTCGACGCCGGGTACATTCACCGCGCGGAAGGTGCTCTGCCCAAACAGGGTTCGCGTAGTCCGTGGCTGATGCGGCAGAACTATCTCCTCGACCTGCCCACCATGAGGTTCGGTCGTATCGACGAATCGATGCAGTTCACGCCCTGACCGTCAGCGCCGACGCGCCGCCAGGTGGACGTCGGGGAAGCGATGATCGGCATCGGGGCGGCTGACCGTCCGCCACACCTCGTCGAATCCGGCGTCGGACAACGCCGCAGCGAGACGATCCGGGTGCCACCGCCACGCCGGCGCCACCGCGTGATCGAACTCGACCACCTCGCCCGGGATGTCGGTGGTCTGGCCCGCGACGAGCACCACGCCCCCGGACGGAATCCTCTCCGCCCACCCGTCGAGGATCCCGGGGATCTCGGACGGCGGAACATGGATGAGGCTGCACCGCGCGATGATCGCGCTCGGGAGCACTCCGCGGAGTTCGTCGGACCCGAGTCGTGCGTCGTCCCGGACGAATCGCAGGGCGGGGTAAGCGCCCCGCGCGATGCGCAGCATCTCCGTGCTGGGATCGAGGCCGATCACGTCGAGTCCGCGTCCGGCGAGGTCCGCCGCCACGTATCCGGGTCCGCAGCCCACGTCCAGCACGACACCCTCCACCGGGCTCTGCTGCACCATCTCGGCGAAGGCGGCGACGGTGTGCCGTTCGAGCGGCGTCAGGTACGGATCGGGGAACAACTCGACGTACAGATCCGCGAGGGCGTCGTATCCGGGCTGGTTCACTCCGGCATGGTACGACGGGGTCGCGATGAGTTCGACCCCGTTCGCAGGTCCTACCACCACGAGGCAGTGACCACGGGAGGGGATCCATGATCATCGTCGCAGGGCATCTCATCGTCGACGCCGACAGACGCGAGGCTTATCTGGCGACCTGCACGGCCGTCGTCGAGGCGGCCCGCAGAGCGCCGGGCTGTCTCGACTTCGCTGTCACCGCGGACCTGATCGAACCCGGCCGCGTCTGCATCTACGAACGGTGGGAGTCACGGGCAGAGCTCGACGACTTCCGCGGCAGCGGACCCGACGACGGCCAGGCCCGGGAGATCCGGTCGATGAAGGTCTCCGAGTACCTCGTCCCGGATGTGCAGCCGTCGAACGAGTAGTTCTCGTCGCAGATCCCGCCGGAAATCGACAGGATCTGCGCACGCGGTCAGCGTTGCTCGAGCTGCTCGTCGGCATATCGCGCGAACCGGCCGGCGTCGCGGTCGTGCACGGGACCGTCGCTGTCCCAGGGCCATCCGCCGAATCCGGTGCGACGGTAGTCCTCGAACGCCTGCCGGACACTCGCCTCGTCGTTGAGCACGAACGGGCCGTACGAGACGACGGGTTCGCCGATCGGGCGACCCTGCAGCATCAGGATCTGCGTGCCCTCGTCGCCGCCGGTGAGGTGCACCGGTACCGACGCGTCGACGACGACCCCGTGCCCGGGCTCGATCGTCCGGTCACCGATCCGCACGGGGGAACCGTTGTACACGTACAGGACCCGTTGCGTCTGCTCGCCGCGCGCGGCCGGCAGTTCCCAGCGCGCACCGGACGAGAGGTCGATGTTCCAGATCGCCACGTCGGTGTCGGGTCGGGACGCCCACGAATTCGGCGGGGGCGGCGGCGGAGTCGAGCCGTCGAGCTCACCGGCGATGACGCGGACGGAGACGGTGCGTCCGTCCTCGTCCATGACCGTCACGGTGGGGGTGTCCTCGTTCCACAGCATCGAGAAGTGCGGGTCGACGGTCTTCGACTCGGCGGGCAGGTTCAACCAGATCTGGAACAGTTCGAGCGGATTGTCCGAATCCTTGTTCAGCAGAGGGAACATCTCGCTGTGGACCACCCCGTTGCCGGCGGTGAGCCACTGCGTGTCGCCCTCACCGAAACGCGCCGCCGCGCCCACCGAATCGGAGTGGTCGACGAAACCCGAGCGCACGAAGGTCACCGTCTCGAAGCCGCGGTGCGGGTGGCCGGGGAATCCTGGGACGGTGGTGCCGTGATACATGCTCCAGCCCGCGGGGTTGCCGAAGTCCTGGCCGAGCGGGCGGCCGTCGAGCGAGGCGTCGGGTCCGAGTTCGTCGTTGCCCGCCGGATACGCGTCGACGTGGTGTGCGACGAACAGGAAGGGATCGATCGTCTGCCAGGGCATACCGAGCCGGAAGACCTGGAGTACCGGAGTAGGGGCTGCTGACGTCATGACCCGTGCAACTCCGTGCCCGTGCTCTTTGTTCCGGGCGGTGTGGTGGCCTCGCTGTCGTCGAGCACGCGCGCCCCGGCGGCGAACTTCTCGACCTGGTCACCCAGTCGGATCTGCGCGGGGACGGCCCCGCCGAGCAGGTCGCGGGCCAGGGCCGGGGAGTCACCGAGCGGCAGGTCGCTGCCGGCGATGACGACGTTGCCGTAGCGGCGTCCCTTGAGCATCGCGGGGTCGGCGATGATCACGGTGTGCTCGAAGACCTCACCGATCGTCGCGGCCTCGCGTTTCGCGACGGTCAGGTCGCGGAAGTCGCCGCAGTTGACGACGTAGACACCGCCGGGCGCGAGCACGCGTCGGGCGTGCTGTGTGAACTGGAGGGTCGTGAGTGCGACGGGAGTGCGGTTGTAGGCGAAGACATCCCGCACGATCACGTCGCGGCTCGCGTCGGAGAGCGAGGTGAGGACCTGGCGGGCCTCCCCCACCCGGATGCGCAGCAACGGGGCACGGGGTAGATCGAACCAGTGGCGGACGAGTTCGGCGAGGCGACCGTCGATCTCGACGACGACCTGCCGTGCGTCGGGGTAGACCGCGGCGAAGTAGCGCGCCATCGTGCACGCACCCCCACCGAGGTGCAGCACGCGCAGTCTCGAGTCGTGTTCGAACCTGCTCTCGACGAGCATCGCGATCCATCGCATGTACTCGAACTCGAGCAGGGCCGGGTCGCTCAAATCGATGTGCGAGCTGGGCACCCCGTTGATCTCGAGGACCCAGCCGTCGGCAAGATAGCGGTCCTTGACGAGCTCACAGGTGCCCGTGTCGATGTCGTACAACCCCTCGACCGGGCCGCCCGGTGCACCGGTCTTCTCCTTGCGCGGCGACGATGCGGCGCGGCCACCTCGTTGCCTGCTCATACGACGAGCCTAGTACCGGCCGCCCGGTGTCCGATCAGAGGTGGAGGTCCTCCCTGCGCATCATCGAGGTCGCAACGACGCTGATCACGGCTGTGAGGACGAGATAGCCGCAGGCGAGCCACGGACCGCCGGCCACGGCGATGAGTGCCGTGAGGATCATCGGGGTGATGCCCGACGCGTAGATGCCCGAGAACTGGTAGACGACCGACAGGCCCGTGTAGCGGATCTCCGCCGGGTACAGGCTCGCGTACAACGTTCCTTGCGCGCCGTAGAACAGGGCGTGGACGACGCCGAAGACGAGGATCATCGCCACGGCGAACCAGAACAGGTCGTTCGTGCCGAACAGGGCGAAGGTCGGGAACACCGCGACGCCGTAGGCGGCGATGCCGACGGTGTAGACCTGCTTCGCGCCGAACCGGTCCACCAGCAGACCCGAGATCGGGAGCAGTACCGCCATGACCAGCGCGGCGAGGGTGACGACGAGGAGCACCGGCACCTTCTCGAAGTCGAGGTCCTTTGTGGCGTAGGTGATGGCGAAGACGCCCCAGGTGTTGAACGCCGCGCCCTCGCCCCACCGCGACAGCAGACCCAGAACGGTGCTGCGACGCACGCCGGGCCGGAAGACGTCCACGAGCGGCGCCGACGATTTCTTCGCGAGTTCCTGCACCTCGCGGAAGGCCGGGGTCTCGTCGACCTTCAGTCGCACGACGAAACCGACGGCGACGAGGACGAGGCTGAGCAGGAACGCGATCCGCCAGCCGTACGACAGGAACTGCTGCTCGTCGAAGATCACCTGCAGCGCCGCAAAGACCGCGGTACCCAACGCGAGACCGAGGGCGAGACCCACCTGCGGGATGCTGCCGAACAGACCGCGCTTCTTCTCCGGGCTGTGCTCGACGGCGAGCAGCACGGCCCCGGCCCATTCGCCACCGAGGGCGAAACCCTGCACGATGCGCAGCAGGAGCAGCAGGATCGGTGCGACCACACCCACCTGCGCGTGGGTGGGCAGGACGCCCATCAACGCGGTGGCGACGCCCATGATGAACATCGTCAGCGCGAGGGTCTTCTTGCGTCCGATCCGGTCGCCGATGTGGCCGAAGACGACACCGCCGATGGGTCGGACCACGAAACCCACGGCGAAGGTCGCGAAGGCCAGCATCGTGCCGACGAACGAACTCTGGTCGGGGAAGAACAGCTGGTTGAACACCAGGCTCGCGGCCGTCGCGTAGAGGAAGAAGTCGTACCACTCCACCGTGGTGCCGAGCAGGCTCGCCGCGACCACGGTGCGTAGTCTCCTGCGACGATCGAGATCGGACTCGGGTGCGGAACTGGGCTGTGACAGCGTGGTCATGGACTCGATTCCCGGTGGTGGACAGCGTGCAACCCGGCGACGCTAACCACGTAGGACGCATCCACACACGGGTTCCGATCATGCTGATTGCAAATGTTGCCGCGCCCGGTTGCGGACTGTTTCCTGGACGTCACGCTCTGCCGTCGACTCGAGGACTTCGTCTTGTCTCTGCATATGCACTGGTTCCTGCCCACCTACGGCGACTCGCGAAACCTGATGGCAGGGGGCCACGGCAGTTCGATGTCGGGCGATCGTCCGGCGACGCTGCGTTACCTGAACCAGATCGCCGCCGCCGCGGAGTCGAGCGGCTTCGAATCGGTCCTCACCCCCACCGGTGCGTGGTGCGAGGACGCCTGGTTGACGACGGCGATGCTGATCGACACCACGGAGTCGCTCAAGTTCCTCGTGGCCCTCCGTCCCGGTCTGATCAGCCCCACCTTGGCCGCGCAGATGGCCGCGACCTTCCAGTGGCAGTCGCAGGGACGCCTACTCCTCAACGTCGTCACCGGCGGAGAGGACCACGAACAGCGCACCTTCGGTGACTTCCTCGACAAGAACCAGCGCTACGCGCGCTGCGGCGAGTACCTCGACGTGATCAAGCGCCTGTGGGCGGGCAACGGCCCGGTCGACTTCGAGGGCGAGTACATCCAGGTTGAGAACGCCCAGCTCCAGCGCATCCCCGATCCGGTGCCGCCGCTCTTCTTCGGCGGGTCCTCTCCCGCCGCCGGCACCGTCGCATCGCAGTTCTGCGACACCTACCTCACGTGGGGTGAGCCGCCGGCCGCCGTCGCCGACAAGATCGCGTGGATCCGCGGCCTCGCCGACATCCAGGGACGCACCCTCGACTACGGCATCCGCCTGCACGTCATCAGCCGCGACACCTCCGACGAGGCCTGGGCCGAGGCCGACCGCCTGCTCTCCGCGCTCGACCCCGCGACCATCGAGAAGGCCCAGCAGAGCCTGGCCCGCTCCGGTTCCGAGGGGCAGCGCCGGATGGTCGAGCTGCACGGCGGCGGCAGCGCCTACGCCGCGAGCAAGGACGCCCGCAGCCTCGAGGTCTCCCCCAACCTGTGGGCGGGCGTCGGACTCGTCCGTGGGGGCGCGGGCACCGCGCTCGTGGGTTCCCACGAGGAGGTCGCCGACCGCATCGCGGAGTACGCCGAGACCGGCCTCGACCACTTCGTGCTGTCGGGCTACCCGCACCTCGAGGAGGCCTACCGCTTCGGTGAGGGCGTGCGCCCGATCCTCGAGCGTCGCGGCCTGCTCGCACCGGCCTCCCGCCGCCCGGGCGACCTGTCGGGTTCGACGGCCTTCCTGCCCTCCGCGCACTGACCCTCCCTGACAATTCGATACAGCACAGCTCGACACAGCGCCCGCACGAAATGTGTCGGCGCTGTTACAGCTGCGGCCCTCGTCGTGCGGATCCGTCCGCAGCACAGAGAATGGGGGCCATGCCGGACCGAGGATTCACCTCCACACAGCTCGCCGCACGCGCGGCGTACCTGTTGCGTGGGAACGACCTGGGCACCATGACGAGTGCCGCTCCCAAGCTTTATCCACACATGTGGAGTTGGGATGCGGCGTTCGTCGCTGTGGGGCTCGCGCCGCTCAGTGTCGAACGGGCGGTGGTCGAACTCGACACCCTGCTCTCGGCGCAGTGGAAGAACGGGATGATCCCGCACATCGTCTTCGCCAACGGTGTCGACGGCTACTTCCCCGGACCAGCGCGCTGGGCGGTCTCCGAACTGGCCGCGCACGCACCGGTGCAGGTGCAGACCTCGGGCATCACCCAGCCTCCCGTGCACGCCATCGCCGTGCAGCGCATCCTCGAGCATTCACGGCGGCACGGCCGCTCGACACGTGCTGTCGCCGAGGAGTTCCTGGATCGCCGGTGGGCGGATCTGGTGCGCTGGCACCGCTGGCTCGCGCACGCGCGCGATCTCGACGGCAACGGCCGCATCGCGCTGTACCACGGGTGGGAGTCTGGCATGGACAACTCTCCGCGCTGGGATACGGCGTACGCCAACGTCATCGCCGGTCCGGTGCCGCCCTTCCATCGCGAGGATCTCGAGCACGTCGCCGACGCCACCCAGCGACCCACCGACCGTGAATACGCGCGTTATCTGTGGTTGCTCGAGGAGATGAAGACGGCGCGCTACGAGGACGGCGTGCTCGCGAAGGCGATGAGCTTCGCGGTCGAGGACGTCTTCGTCAGCGCGGTGTTCTCGCTGTCGTGTGAGGTGCTCGCGACCATCGGTGAAGAACATGCCCGTCCCAACGCGGATGTGCGCGAGCTCTATTCGTGGGCCGAACGGTTCCGGAAGGGCGTGATCGCCACGACCGACCCGCGCACGGGCGCGGCGAAGGATTTCGACCTGCGCAGCGGGAAGTGGGTCGCCACCGACACTCTCGCGATGTTCGCCCCGCTGCTGTGCGGTGGCCTCGATCGGCAGGCCGAGCGGGCGCTGCTGCGCACCTTCGAAGGGCCGAAGTTCTGCGGGCATCCGGATCTTCGCTATGCGGTCCCGCCGTCGACCTCCCCCGTCTCGGGCGACTTCCGTCCCCGCGAGTACTGGCGCGGACCGGTGTGGCCCGTGATGACGTGGTTGTTCTCGTGGGCGTTCGCCCGTCGTGGCTGGGCCGAACGGGCGAACGTGCTTCGTGCGGAAGGGCTCCGGCAGGCGAGCGACGGCACCTTCGCCGAGTACTACGAGCCGTTCACCGGCGATCCGCTCGGCAGCATGCAGCAGTCGTGGACCGCCGCAGCGGTATTGGACTGGCTGGGTTAGGCCGCTTTGCGGCCCGTGCGTGGTTTCGGTAGCCACGACTACCGAAACCACGCACGAGGGGCGTCAGACCCCGATTCGTCCGCCGTCCGACTTCCACGCCGCGACCACGGCGGGACGCGGCTGGGAGTCGCCTCCGTCGGGCCAGTGCGAGGCCGGCGATGCCCACGACGCGTCGTCCGTCTCTCCGGGATGCTGCACGCAGACCACGACCCGGCCGTCCTGCACGATCGGACCGCACGTCTCCGCACCGATCGGCACGGTGAGGAACTGCTTCGTCTCACCGCGGCGCGGACCGTCGAGGACGACGCTGAACAATCCGTCGTTGGAGCCGAGTGCGTTGCCGTCGGTCGAGATCCACAGGTTGCCGTACGAATCGAAGGCCAGGTTGTCGGGGCACGAGATCGGACTGACCTGTGACTTGTCGAAGCCGCCGAAGTAGGTGTCGGCCTCGTTCGGGTCCCCGCACACGAGCAGCAGCGTCCACGTGAAGGACGTACCCGCGTGGTCGTCGTCGATCTCGAGGACCTGACCGTTCTTGTTGTTCTCGCGCGGATTCGCCTCGTCGGCCGGGGCGGCGCCGTCGACACCGCGCTTGGTGTTGTTGGTGAGGGCGACGTAGACCTTGCCGGTGACCGGGTTCGGTTCGAAGTCCTCGGGGCGATCCATCTTCGTCGCGCCCACCCGGTCGCCGGCGAGGCGGGTGAACACCGCGACCTCTTCGGCGCTCATGCCGTCGACCAGCGACTCGGCGCTGCCGTCCTCGTTCGAGCGCAACAACGGGATCCATTCGCCGGTGCCGCGGAACTCGCCGTCCTCGGGAAGCGTTCCGGATCCGTCGATCTCGTCCGGATGATCCCCGCTGAGCTTCGCGACGTAGAGCGTGCCCGCGTCGAGCAGGGTCATGTTGTGCCGCATCGCCGCTCGCGAGTTCCCGGGCTGCATCTTCCGCGACGAGACGAACTTGTACATGTAGTCGAAGCGTTCGTCGTCACCGCTGTAGGACACGACGGTGCCGTCGTCGGTGATGTGGACGGTGGCCGCCTCGTGCTTGAACCGTCCCAGTGCGGTGTGCTTGACGGGCACCGAGTTCGGATCCCACGGATCGATCTCGACGATCCACCCGAACCGGTTGACCTCGTTGGGTTCAGCGGCGATGTCGAAGCGCCGGTCGAATCGTTCCCACTTCCGTTCGGTTTCTGCGCCCTCGAGTCCGTACCGGGCGAGACGTTCGGCGACGACCGGGTCGGTCACACTCTCGGCGTTGGCGAAGTACTGGTTGAAGTTCTCCTCGCCCGACAGCACCGTGCCCCACGGCGTGAGGCCACCGGCGCAGTTGTTGAACGTCCCCGCGACCCGCGTACCGGTCGGATCGGCGGTGGTCTTCAGCAGGTCACTGCCCGCGGCCGGTCCGGTGAGGAGGAACTCGGTGGTTCCGGTGATGCGACGGTTGTACTCGCCGAATTCCGGTGTCAGGCGTCCGGTTCCGGGCTTGCCCTTCACCTGGACGACCGACAGCCCGTGACCGGCGATGCCGATGCGTACCTGTTCCTCGGTGGGGTCGTCCGCGTCGTAGTCGGCGAACATGAAGGGCTCGGTGGTGTATTCGTGATTGACGACGAGCAGGTAGGTGTCGGGTCGGCCGTCCACCGGGAGCAGACCGGCGAAGTCGTTGTTGAACCCGAACTGCTTCTCCTGCGCGGTCGCCGTCTGGTTGCCGATGTCGAAGGCCGGTGCATCGGGCAGCACCGGATCGCCCCACCGGATGACGACGTCGTTCTCGTATCCCTCCGGAACCGTCACCGCGTCATCGGTGTTCGGCGCGACCGCCGTGAAGTTCGTGCCGTCGGGTACCGGCCCGAGATCCCCTGCCGCCCCTGCGTCACTACCGGCGGCCGCAGCGGAGTCGTCCGCACAGGCCGTCAGAACGCCACCGGCGCCGACGGCGAGCACGGCCATGGCGCCGCCCCGCAGGACCCCGCGACGCGAGACGGCCGCGCGCACGATGTCGCCGAAGTATTCACCGCGGGAGGTGTTCGGGACGGCGTGCGAACAGGCATCCCCGCACTTGTACTTGCACGTGATGTTCGAGCGCGACGATATGCCGTCGTGCGTGACGAACAAGGGCAGGACTCTACGGGCCACAACGTTCTCCTCGGAAATCGGTTCGACGCCGGAACCGTAGGAGCGTCAGGCGAGTCGGACGGAAAGAGAAGGTGAACACCCGATGAGCATTCGGCGGCCGTGAGACGGCGGTCACAGAACGGGTCGAGGTCAGCCCGGGGCGATGCGGTCGAGATCCACGATCGGCCGGACGCCGGGACGGTCGTCATCGAAGAACTCGTCGCCCGGCTGCCCCTCCTCGTCGTCCTCGACCTCGCCGGGCCTGCCGTCGACGAAGGGCACCACCCGGTTCGTGATCGCGGTGTTGTATTCCGCGGGAGCCTGGATCGGATTGGCGTGTCCGGTGCGGTCGAGTTTCGACACCAGCAGCGTGCCGTCGACACCGCCGGACTGGTCGATCAGGATGCGGTGGCTGTACTCGACGTCGACGACGTTGTCGGCCATGGCGTTCCGTGGCCGGAGGAACGCTATGGCGGGACGGATCTTGTCGTCGCGTTCGTCGGCGAGTGCCCGCAGGTTGTCGATCGCACCGGAGGCGACGATCGCCCGGAACTGCGATTCGATCAGTCCGTTGCTCGCGGCATCGGTCGAGAAGATCTTGTCGTGGAGCACCTCGACCACGACGTCGTGCAACTCTTCGGTGTCGATACGGCGGTACCACCGGTCCGAGGAGAGCACGAAACGGTCCATGCGGGCGACGACCTCGACGAGCATGCGCATGCTGCGGCTCTCCCGTGCGCCGGGCAGCCAGCCGATCCAGCGCAACAGGTCCTCACCGGCATCGCGTGCGTCGGCTCGGACGGCGTGCAGGTCCAACGGAGTGCAGTCCAGAATGATGCCGGTGACCTCGAGCGGGGTGTCCTGATACAGGTGCTGCGCAACTTCGAGGGCGATGATCCCGCCCATACTGTGGCCCATGAGCACGATGTTCTCGATTCCGGACCAGGCTGCCCGCTCCTGGATCATGCGGCTGACGACGGCGGTGTCGAGACCGCTGTTGTCGTACTCGACCGCCCACACCTGCCCGAGTTCGCTCAGTGCGGGCAATGCCGCGGCGGTCTCGGTTGCGTCGAGGTTGCCCAGGCCGACGAGGTCGACGACCGCCGTGTCGCGGTCCTCCCGCGTCGCCGCGTCGTGAACCGGATGTAGCTGCGGCTGCGTGAGAGCGAGTCGCTCACGGACCGGCGCGACGTCCCACGCCCAGTACTGGGTGAACAGGGCGACGAGCGGCAGCGCCGCGACGGCGGTGCGCGCGAGGACTCGTCGGAGCCGGCCGAACCGCACCCAGTGATGACCGGTGCGGGTATCGCGGAGACGTCGCCGCCGACGACTGTCATCCCAGTCGTCGGCGGTGCAGGGCGGTAGCCATGATGCGTTCGACATGCACCACCGATGCTACCGACGGTCTGTGCTCGGCTCAGGGCCCGTCGGCACGGGCCGGGATCAGCTCAGCCCCGTCAGCGGGGGTGCGGAGTTGTCGTCTCGCCACGCGATGGCTTCGCGCAGTTCGGTGAGGTCGTAGTCGGGACCGCCGACACCCACCGTGAACTGCGTGATCCCCAGCTCGACATAGGACGGGGCCGCCTCGGCGCCGGGCCACGAGGTGGACCGCTCGATGTCCTCGGGGCGACGACCGGCGTCGGCGCAGCGCTGCGCGAGGATCTCGGACTTCTCGGCGTGGGTCTCCATCTCGCCGAAGCTGTGCCAGATGTCGGCGTACTTCGCGACCATCGGCAGCGTCTTCTTGGGGCCACCGCCACCGATGAGGATGGGGATGTGCCGGGTGGGCTGCGGATTCAGTTTGCCGAGGCGGTTCACGATGCGGGGCATGTACTCGGCGAGCAGATCGAGCCGGGAACCCTTGGTGCCGAATTCGTAGCCGTACTCGTCGTAGTCCCGCTCGAACCAACCCGAGCCGATGCCGAGGATGAGGCGGCCGCCGCTGATGTGGTCGACGGTGCGGGCCATGTCGGCGAGCAGGTCGGGGTTGCGGTAGCCGCCACCGGTGACCAGTGCGCCGATCTCCACCCGTTCGGTCTGCTCGGCCCAGGCGCCGAGCATCGTCCAGCATTCGAAGTGGGCACCGTCGGGATCGCCGTAGAGCGGGTAGAAGTGGTCCCAGTTGAACACGATGTCGGCGCCTGCGTCCTCGGCGCGGAGCACGGTGTCGCGGATGACGCCGTAGTCGGGTTGCTGCTGGGGCTGTAGTTGGAGTCCGATGCGAATGGGGCGCGTCATGGAGTCCAGGTTAAGAGAGAGTGTGTCTCATGTGGACGGCTTCTTGAAGCAAGTGAGTGCAGCACCGAGATGGAGGAACCCGACGAAATGTTCCCCGCAGGGCTCGATAGCGATCGGCGGACGAGGGGAACGCGCACGACGATGACCTCCAGCTCGGGCGCAGCCGGACGGCGGGCCGGGTCCGGGGCCATGTCGGCAGTTTCCCGCGCGTCCTTCTCCAGAGTCGCTGCGGTCTCGGCGAACTGGTCGAGGGCGGGATTCACGCCGACGAGGGTGAATCGCGTCCGATCACGGTGACGTCGCCACCCCACAGGTCGCCGAGGATTCGGACGAGGAACGCGGTGCTGTGATCCCAGCCGTCGCGCGGGGCGCCGGCGCCGTAAGAGCCGCCGCGGGTGATGAGTAGAACGACGGGCTTACCGTCGAGGAATCGATCGCTGGCGGCGCCACCGGCAATGACAAGGTCGATCAGAGGTACTGCAGTCGGGACCGGCAGGGGATGTCGCCGAATTTACCGGCGTGAAAGTCTTCGAATGCATTGGTGATTTCCACCTTGGTGTTCATGACGAACGGTCCGCCGAGCACCACGGGTTCGCCGATCGGCGGTCCGCTGAAGGTATGGATTCGTGCGGGGGTGTCGCCGTCGGTGGTGTCGATGTCGATGGTGGACGAGCCAGCGTGCGTGCACCCGGAGCGCAGCGCCGGCAGATGGACGAGCAGAGGGAACGAAAGCCGCACCTCGCACCTTTTGGTACCGAATGCCGTACCGAAGTGGTACCGTTTAATGTACCGGTTCAAGAGCTGGGCCGAGAGACTTCGGGGAAGGAGTACCTATGGCTGCCATCACTGCTACCGAAGCGAGAAAAAACTTCTTTCCGCTGGTCGAACAGGTCAACAAGGACCACACCCCTGTGGAAATCGTATCCAAGCGGGGCAATGCCGTCCTGATGTCGAAGGATGACTACGACGCCATGCTCGAGACCTCGTACCTGATGCAGTCTCCGGCCAACGCCCGACGACTGCTCGCCAGCATGCAGAGAGCTCGCGGAGGTGAATACACCGAAAGGGAACTCATCGAGTGAACATCACCTTCACCGACGAAGCCTGGGACGACTACCAGTTCTGGATCTCGACCGACAGAAAACAGCTCAAGCGTGTCAACGAGCTGATCAGGGATTGCCAACGAGACCCGTACTCGGGGATCGGCAAACCCGAACGGCTCAGACATGCCCTGTCAGGACTGTGGTCTCGACGTATCGACAAAGAACACCGCCTGGTCTACGAGGTCATCGACGGTGCCCTGGTCATCATCGCCGCCCGCTACCACTACTGACCCGATCCACGGTCCGACGACCGAATCCGGGCAGGATTATCACTTCTGACTGAGCAACCGCAGACACATCCTTGCCGATGGTCGGGGGGTTGCTTGCAGGTCAGCGACAGTCGACATGCACCGAGACATACACCCGGCCACTGTGCTCGCCGCTCCACTGGTCCGGACCTTCGACGGCCGCGGCGATGTCGAACTGGTCGGGTTCGGACCAGTCCACCGGCTCGGGTGCCGCGATCAATGCGGTGGTGTCGAGCTCGGCGGACGGGAACTGCTGGTCGGTGTTGCCCACCGTCAGTACCGGCCAGCCGCACGCAGCGCGGAGCAGATGGTCGATGGCCGATGTGCGCCACGCGGTCGCCGAGAACCGGATCGTGTCCTGAGCGAGTAAGTCCACTGCCCGCCTGACACCGACGGCGTGCGCCGCGGCCATCTCCACCCCGGTGCTTATGCCGCTGTCGAGCAGCCACGCATGGAATATGGGTATGAGCCGCTGGTACTCGTCGACCGCGGTTCGGCGAGAGCGATCTGCGAGCGAGACCACCGTCCCCTGGTTCTTCTGCGCTCGCTTCTTGGCTTTCGCGGCGCGCTTCTGCCCGGCCGAACCTCTGCTCTTGTCGGACATGTGGCAGGACCTTTCATCGACGACCGGTTTCTGTCGCGCCCACCCGATGCATTCCTGCCTCGCACACGCGTGTCCGGCAGGCTTGTCGGCGGGCGATCGGTATCGGACACTGCTCGGTATGTATCGCCGAGCGAAAGGCCGCCGAACTTCGTGGACATGGTGATCGCCCGCAACCCGGACCCGGAATCACGGCTGCCGTTCCTGCTGCGCCTGCCCCTGTCGGACGGACTGGTGTTTCGCACCTCCGACACCTGGCCGCGTACCAAAGCCCTGTTCTGCTATCCCGTTCCGGCCGACGAGTGGCCTGAGGACCCCGAGATCGTCGAGCAGGTTCGGTTGCGTTCGTGTGTGCGTCGCGGCGCCGCGATCGACGTGGTCCTGGACCGGGGACGGGAGAACCGGTCGCAGATCGTGTTCACCCAAGCTCGGGGGCGCGATGCCGTGTTCTGGCAATCCCCGCGCACTCGGAAGCAGGCACGTCCGAATGTGCGCACCCCCACCGCCCGAGCCGCCGGCATCGCCGAGCTGACGATCGTCGTCGATTCCCACGAGCGTTACCCCTACAAATTCCCCGGGCAGCAGGTCGACACCGTCCGCCGTGCGCTGGCGTGCGGAGACTACGGTCTGCTCGTCGACGACCGGTTGGTCGCCTCGGTCGAACGCAAGTCGTTGGCCGACCTGGTAGGCAGCCTGACCAGCGGGAGGCTGCGTTTCGCGATGGCCGAGCTCGCTGCCCTGCCCCGCGCCGCAGTGGTGGTCGAAGACCGTTACTCGGCGGTGTTCAAGTTCGAACGGGTCCGGCCGGCAATGATCGCGGACGGTCTCGCCGAGCTGCAGGTCCGCTACCCCGGTGTGCCGATCGTGTTCTGCGAGACTCGTCAGCTCGCCGAGGAGTGGACCTACCGCTATCTCGCCGCCGCGCACGAGTGGACCGGCGTCGAGGACGCGGCGTGTGACCGCATCACACCGCAGCACAAGGACGCTCCCACCGCGGAACCGTCCACCGCCGACGTACGCGCGTGGGCCCGCGGCGAGGGCATGAAGGTCCCCGATCGTGGCCGGCTCCGTCCCCAGGTGTGGGCGGCCTGGCGCAACGCTCACGCCTCGGGGTGAGGCTGAACGCCGCAGCAGCCGATGCCACGTCCTGCCGTTTCGTGCGGAAGGCGCGGCGACTGCCACGCGTGCTCGATAGACCGCGCCCCCATCCAGCGGTTCGACGCCACGCCGTGCTGAGCACGGCGATCACGTCATCGTCGAGCATGATTACTGAATCGTCCCCTGATTTCATCGAGGGTGAGCCAGGCATCCCGGAAGGATCACCCCAGACTCATCATGGCGAACTACAGATACCCTCAGGAACTGGCGTGAGCGAGCGACCCGACTCGCCGTCGAAGCCCGCCGTGACCCCGACACCCGCACCGGCGCGCCATCAACCGGATCGCCGAGCAGACCGGCGTCCACAAGGAAGCCCTGCGGACCTGGGTGCGCAAAGCCGAAGACGACGAGCTCCCGACCGAGCCGGTCGATGCCGAAGCGCGCATCCGCCGTCTGGAGAAGGAGAACCGCGAACTACGGCAGTTGATGGAGATATTTCGCTCTGCCACAGTGTTTTTCGCGAAGGCGGAGTTCGTCCCCCGCAAGTGGGAGGTGGCCCCACGCCGACTGAAGTAATCGCCTGTGTTCATCGACGAACACAAACACCGCTGGGGGATCGAACCGATCTGTCGCGTTCTGTCGGAGAACACCGGCCGGGAAGACGTCGAAGCGGCCACCGTGCAATGGGTGCATTGGTTCGATACCGAACGGGTCCACGGCATACTCGACTACCGCACCCCGACCGAGATCGAGACCGCCTACTACGCACAACCACCGGCCGCACCTGCGGCCTGAGGACTGAACACACGCTCAGCCTCAACAAGACTCGGGACTTGACGATCCAGTGGAACAACCCGACCCGAGTGGTCGGACGATCAGCCATGCCAGCAGAGCGATCGTTACCGCACAACCATATTCACAGCAACGCGCTCAGCTGATCGGTGCATTCGGGCTAAGGAAACATCTCGTATCGTCGCCCGAGTTCCCGCAGGAAGGACTCGAGAACGAGGTCGAAGCTCTCGGCATCGATCTCGGCGGCGTACTCGCGAAGCCGATGCGCCTGCGACAGATGCGGATACCGCTCGTTGTAGGTGTCGATGTGATCGTCGAATCCGCCCGCGAACGAGGTGATCGCGGAACCGATGACGATGTACTTGATCGAGGCTCCGATCATCGTCGCGAAGCGGGGCGGCCAGCCGGCGCGGGTGAGGCCGCCGTGGATGGCGTCGGACGCCTGGAGGGAGACGGGCCGGGTGCCGGGACTCGAGGCGAGGAAGGGCACCATATTCGGGTGCGCGGCGAGCGCGTCGCGGTAGGTGCGGGCCCAGCGTCGGAGCGCTTCCTGCCAGTCGTCCTCGGCGAACCCGCTGACGTCGACCGATTCGCCGATGGCGTCGGCGATGTCGTCGAGCAGTTCTTCCTTGGTGGCGTAGTGGCTGTACAGCGACGGGGCGCGAACACCCAGTTCGGCGGCGATCCGACGCATCGAGACGGCGTCGAGGCCGTGCTCGTCGACGAGTCGCAGCGTGACGTCGCGGATGAGTTCACGGCTGAGCAGAGGCGTGCGCGGGCGCGCCATCCATCGTCCTCCTTCCGGCCCGGCCTGGACGAGCTAACAATGTAAGGTTAGTTTGGAATCGCGAGAAGCGCTACGGCGCCGGCATCCCTGGAAGGCCCCTCCATGAACCTGAAGCTCACCGAGGAGGAGCGTGCGTTCCGCGACGAACTGCGCACCTTCTTCACCACCGAGATCCCCGCCGAAGTGCGTGCGAAGACCGCCTCCGGCACCCCGCTGGGCAAGGACGACTACGTCGCCGTCCAGCGCATCCTGCATTCGCGCGGCCTCGCCGTTCCCAACTGGCCCGTCGAATGGGGCGGTCAGGACTGGACGCCGATGCAGCGCAACATCTGGCTCAGCGAGCTGCAGCTCGCGTCGGTGCCCGACCCGCTGCCGTTCAACGCCTCCATGATCGGGCCGGTCATCGCGCAGTTCGGCTCGCAGGAGATGAAGGAACGCTTCCTCCCCGCCACCGCCAACCTCGACATCTGGTGGTGCCAGGGCTTCTCCGAGCCCGAGGCCGGCTCCGACCTCGCGTCCCTCAAGACCCGCGCCGTCCGCGACGGCGACGACTACATCGTCAACGGGCAGAAGACGTGGACGACGCTCGCGCAGCACGCCGACTGGATCTTCTGCCTCGTCCGCACCGATCCGAACGCGAAGAAGCAGGCCGGCATCTCGATGCTGCTCTTCTCGATGGACACCCCGGGCGTCACCCGCCGTCCGATCAAGCTGATCGACGGTGGCTACGAGGTCAACGAGGTCTTCTTCGAGGACGTGCGCGTTCCGGCCGAGAACCTCGTCGGCGAGGAGAACACCGGCTGGACGCAGGCGAAGTTCCTGCTCGGCAACGAGCGCACCGGCATCGCCCGGGTCGGCGCTACCAAGGTCAAGCTCGCGCGGGCGAAGTCCCTCGCGGCCGAGACCCGCTACGGCAGCGGCTCGCTGCTCGACGACCCGATCTTCGCGGCGCGTCTGGCCGAACTCGAGAACGAACTGCTCGCTCTCGAGCTCACCCAGTTGCGCGTCGTCGCCGGCTCGGCCGACGGCAAGCCCAACCCGGCATCATCGCTGCTCAAGATGCGCGGCTCCGAGCTGCAGCAGGCAGCGACCGAACTGCTCGTCGACATCGCCGGCCCCGATTCGCTGCCCGCCGGCGAGGCCGGTATCGACTCGCCCGACTGGGCACAGCTGACGATGCCGACCTACCTCAACAACCGTAAGGTCACCATCTACGGCGGATCGAACGAGGTCCAGCGTTCGATCATCGCTTCCTCGATTCTCGGACTGTGAGGCCCCGGACATGAATTTCGAACTCGACACCGAACAGGACATGCTCCGCGCGACCGTCCGCGACCTGCTCTCCGGCGCGTACGACGTCGAATCGCGCAACCGGGTGGCCGAAGGTGACCTGGGCTGGAACCGCGACGTGTGGAAGCAGCTCGCCGAACTCGGCGTGCTCGGCCTGCCCTTCGCGGAGGAGCACGGCGGCATGGGAGCCGGACCGGTGGAGGTCATGGCCGTCATGACCGAGATCGGCCGCGCGCTCGCACCGGAGCCCGTGCTCGACTGCGTCTACCTGCCCGGCCGGCTTGTCGCCGAGGTCGGCACCGACGCGCAGCGCTCCGACATCCTGCCGCGACTGTCCGAGGGCACCGTGCTCCTCGCGTTCGCGCACGACGAGCCGGGTAGCCGCTGGCCGCACACCGAGGTGGCCACCACTGCGGCGCGCGACGGCGACTCCTGGACCGTCTCCGGCCGCAAGAACCCTGTGCTGCATGGCGATTGTGCCGACACCTTCATCGTCTCCGCGAAGCTCCCGGAGGGTGGCGTCGGACTGTTCGTCGTCGACGCATCGGCCGACGGTCTGGTCCGCACGCCGTACCGCACCCACGACGAGCGTCGCGGTGCGCAGCTCGTGCTCGACGATGTCGCGGCCACCCCGCTCGGTGAGGCGGCCGACGCGTCCGCCGCCATCACCGCCGCGCAGGTGCACGCGCAGGCGGCACTGTGCGCCGAGGCGGTCGGTGCCCTCGACTCCTCGGTGCAGCTGACGACGGGCTACCTCAAGCAGCGCAAGCAGTTCGGTGTGCCGCTGTCGATGTTCCAGGCGCTCACCCACCGTGCGGCCGACATGTACGTGCTGTACGAGCTGGCGTCGAGCATGAGCCTGTACGCGACCATGGCCCTCGCCGACGGCATCGTCGACCCGACCATCGCCTCGCGCGCCAAGCTGCAGGTCGGCCGGTCCGCGCGGAAGATCGGCCAGGAGTCCGTGCAGATGCACGGCGGCATCGGTGTCACGGCCGAGCACTCCATCGGCCACTACCTGAGCCGCCTGACCGCGATCGAGCACACCCTCGGCACCATGGACGATCACCTGCGGGTGCTCGCCGGCGGTGTGAAGGACTACGAGCTCGTGGAGATCGCCGGAATGTGACCGATCGGGCTCACTCCCGGGGCAGCAGTGTCCCCAGCGGACCGAGATCGATGTTGAGATCCTCGGGGGTGAGCCCGAAATGGTCGCGCAGTTCGCCCATGCGCTGCTCGAGCAGCATCAGTGTCGTGCCGAGCCGTTCGATCTGCTCGTCGCTGAGATCCCCTGCATCCATGCGGTGCAGGGCCTGACGCTCCATCAGTTGCCGGAGCAGTTCGACGAGCGTGAGCACCAGCGTCACCAGGCCCCGCTCCACGGATTCGGGATCGGCGTCGATACGCGACGGAAAGTTCACCGGCTCGCTCACGAACCCTCCCGGGCCCCACGCGGAACGGGGACGTCGACCCCGGGCAGCGACAGGGTACTGATCGACGAGATCAACGCGCGTAACGAGATCCGCACCAGATCGATCTCCGCGATCGACAACGTGATATCGCCGGTGATGACCACGCCGCCCGACAGCACCCGATCCAGCAGATCGATCAGAGCGATCCGCCGTTCCTCGTCCACCGATCCGTCGGCGTACCTCACGGCGAGATCCGTTCTGCTCCGGCGAACGAGTAGGGCGGCCACGGGCCGCTCGTCTCGAGCCTGATCCCCTGATGCAGGGACCCGAGTTCCTCCACCTCGGAACGGAATTCGTCCGTCCTGTCGTCGTCGACGAGATACGTCCCGTTGAGCAGCATCCACTCGTGGCTGCCGCTCAGTGCCGGATCGGTCGGCGCGCTCCGGCGACCTGCAGCGGATACGCGCAGCAGTCGCTCGTGGATCTCGGCGGCGCGTTCGGCCGCATCGCGTTCGACGCTCTCCTGCGCCGCCAATTGCGCACGCCGGCGCAGCAGATAGGCCGTGCCCGTGCCGGAACCCGCCCCCTCCGCATGCGCTTCGGCGACGGCCGCGGTCAGTGCCTTGCGATCGGCGAACGCCTTGACCCCCCATTCGGTACGACCGGTCACGAGGGCGAGCGCAGACGCGAACTGCTCCCGGTGCTCGGTGAGCAGGGCCCGGACCCGTTCGTCGTCGAGGCAGACGGTCGCGAGTCGCAGGGGTACCACGGAGACGTGCCGTGCCAATCCGGCGACGACCGAATCATGGGTGCGGGCCACTCTTTCCAACCAGTCCAGGTCCTCGAGATTGCGTGCCAGTGCGGCCTCGCCGAAATCGTCCAGGGGCACCGTTCCGACCACGGCGGTCAGTTCGCCTTCCTGCACCGTGCGGACCTGCTCACCGGCGACACCGGAGGCACCCTCGGTCTCGTGGCCGACGAGCGTCCCGTCGGTCACGGCGTACATCCAGATCCCGGTCGTGTCAGTCACGGTCCTCCTCGTCCACGATCTCCGCCGTTTCCGGCTCCAATTTCTCCGCTCGGGCCTCGAGTGAGGCCAGCCGCTCGCGCAGCTGCCGATTCTCCAGCTCGAGTTCCGCCCGGCTCGAATCGACCTCGGGTGCGCGAGCCTTGCTCGTCAACCACGGATCGCTCTCCCACCAGTCGATCCCGACGGCCTTGGCCGTCTCGAGCGATGCGATGACGAGGCGGAGCTTGATCGTGAGCAGTTCGATGTCGAGCAGATTCACCTGGATGTCGCCGGCGATGACCAATCCCTTGTCGAGGACACGCTCGAGGATGTCGCCGAGATTGGTCGACCGGCCTCCACCCCCGTAGGGCTGCGGTGACGACGTGCCACCTCCCCCACCGACCACACCGTCATGACCCGGTCCTCGCACCGATGTCGCTGCTTCCGCGTCCGTAACGCCGGGTCCGCCGGTACGCGAGCAGATTCCCGTCCAGGTCGACCTCCACCTCGTAGAGCGCGAGCATGTCGGCCGACGACGGAATCCGCCTGTCCTCCACGACCTCCACCTCCACGACCCATCCGTCCTCGGTGGGTTCGACGGAGGTGACCCCCTGAGCCTCCTTCGAGGTCAGTTCCTTCAGATGTGTGAGGGCCGCCGATGCGGCCTCGGCCGCCGAGATCGCGGGCGGGCCGGTGTCCTGCGCCACGGGATCACTCCTTTCCCTCGGCGGGGCCGGATCCACCCCGGGAGATCATCCGGTTCAGTACGGCCTGCTGCGCCTCGTCCTTCTCCTCGGGCGTCAGCTCGCCCGCCTCCGCCGCTTCCTCGATCTGCTCGAGTTCGCGCCGCACGTTGGCGGGATCGTGCAGTTGCTGTTCGACCTGCTCCTGGATGATCTCTCCGAGCCACATCACTCCCTTGACGGGAACGAGGGGCAGCGTGAACAGGGAGGTCAGCAGACCCATCGTCAACCTCCTTCGCCGGAATCGGATTTCGCCACGAAGTCGTAGGCCGCCATCGGGCCGAGCAACGAGATCTCGACCCGGTCCTCCCATTCCCGACCCAGTTCCTGCAGGGCCTGTTCGAGTTCGTCCTGCCGCTCGAGTTCGACGAGGACGGCGATGTGCACGGCATCCTGCTCGTGCGTGGGTTGCCGCTCGTTGACCATCGGGTCGAGAGAGGACAGAGCCTCGACCGTGCGGCGCGTGTCCTCGTTCCGTTTGGCCTCGATCGTCGCGTTGATGATCTCCCCGAGCGCCATCCGGGCCTCGCGGGTCGCGTCCTCGGACTGGCCGCGGATCTGCTCCCGCAACTGCGCCGCCTCGGAGTTCTCCTCGAGGATCTCCTGCAGGATCGCTCTCTCGTCGTACCGTCCCTTCACGACGAACTGTGCGAGACCGTCGAGTTGATCGAGGGCCGAGGCGAGTTCGTCCTCGTTCCCCTCGAGCAACTCCGCGGCCACCGCGTCCCGGTCGGTGAGGACGGCACCGAATCTCAGCGGGAGCACGGGGGCGACCGCCACGGTCCCGTCGAGCAACGCGGCGTGCGCCTTGAGATCGTCCGGTGTGCCGAGAGCGCGATCGGTCGGGATCTCGCTCACCAGCGCAGCGATGCGACCGGACTTGACCACCGACACCTCGGCCGGCGGATTGCCCACCCCTTCCGCATGCTCCTCCGGTTCCACATCCGACGGGACGATGCCGTAGACGTAGACCGCAGTGGCAGTGGCGGTTTCGTCGCTGTCGCCCTGCTCGGGTCGTTCGGTCTGTTCGGTGGACATCAGTCCTCACCCCTGCGTGATCGTCGAGCGGGCTGCCGCTGCTCCTGGACGTCCCCGAGGAACTCGCTGACCTTCTCCCCCGCAGCCTCGAGCGCGCCCTTCGTCTTGTGCTTGGAACCGCCGGAGGTGATGTCGCCGACGAGATCCGGAAGGCCCTTCGGCTCGTTGTCGGAGATCTCGAGCCGGTTCACCGCTTCCGCGAAACGCAGATAGGTGTCGACACTGGCCACGACGACGCGGGCGTCGATGGTGAGCAGTTCGATACCGACGAGCGAGACACGCACGAACGCGTCGATGACGAGGCCTTTGTCGAGGATGGTGTCGATGACGTCGGCGAGGCCGGACGAATTGGGACGGGCCATACCGCCCCCGCCGCCTCCACCGCCGCCCCCTGCAGGTTGAATGGTCATGACCGGGATCCTCTCGAGCGGGACGAGCGCGTACCGGTGCTCTTCGTCGCCCGGGTCCGCTTGGCGGGCGCACGTTTCCGAGGCGGTTCGGGCTCTTCCTCTTCGTCGTCGGGTTCTTCGTCGGAGGACTCGTCCTCCTCGGTCTCGTCCTCCTCTTCGGGATACTCGTCCTCGAGATCCTCCTCATCCTCGTATTCGTCCTCGGACGGTTCACCCTCCTCGAAATCCTCGTCCTCGTCGCGGATCTCGCCTTCGTCACCGGAGGTGTCGGTCTCTCCCTCCTCACCGTTCTCGCCGGTGTCCTCCTGCTCCCGCTCCTCTTCCTCCCGTCGCGCGGTCTCGTCGTCCTTGACGACCTCGCTGTCGCGGATCTCGCCGTGCCAGCCGACGACGTCGTCGGGATGCAACACGGCTTCGGTCATGACGTGGCGCCGGAAGTGCTTCAGTTCCAGGCGTGACCGGCGACCCACCGCCCGCCACAGATTCGCGGTGCGCTCGAACAGACCCCGGGGGTGATACTCGAGCACCAGGAGTATCCGGGTGAGATCCGGTGTGAGTTCATGGAAGGTCACCGCGCCGTCGATGTAACCCTTCCCTCCCTTGGAACGCCACACGATCCGCTCGAACGGCACCTGTTCGAGGATCGTGGACTCCCAGTTCCGACGCGACCAGAAAACCTTGCCCGTCCAATGGAGTTTCTCGTCCTGGACCTGCTCGACCTGTTCGACCTTCTTCATGAACTTCGGCCAGTCGGCGAATTGCGTCCACAGGTCGTAGGCCAGATCGACCGGCACCCCCACGTCGATGCTCTCGACGATGTTGGTGAGCTTGATCTTCTTGTTGCCGCCGCCGCCCCCCTTGCCCCCGCCGGTGACGGCCTCCTTGACGTCCTCGAACTTGTCCTTCGCGGTGTTCTTCAGATTCTCGAACCCCGAGCTCGCCGCCGCCTTCAGCGGCGACTCGCCCTGAGCGAGCTTGTCGACGCCGGTGAGCGCACTGGCCAGATTTCCGCCTTTGCCCTCGGAGTAATCCTGTAATCGTCCCGCCGTGCCGGTGACCCTGTCCGACAGGCTCGACAACGCATTCTGCGCGACGGTTCCTGCGAGGCCCTGCAACGACTGCTGCAGACCGCCGGTCAGTCCGCCCGTGGCCTTCCCCGCCGTGTCCGAGGCGGTGCGGCCCGCCTTACCGGCGGTATCGGTCGCGGTCTTCCCGGCCTTGCCCACCGCGTCGGCGACTCCGCCCGATACATCGCTCAACCTGGCCATCGCTCTCACCGCTTCGTTCGACGTACGGGTGCACGACCGGAGGAGGAGGACGACGCAGTGCTACGCGCTGCGCGCTTGCGCGGCTTCGGAGGTGCCTCTTCCGAATCGTCCGAGTCTTCGCTGTCGGCCGTCTTCTTGCTGCGGGAAGTCCGCGGACGGGATGTGGCGCGAGCTGCACGGCGCCGCGGTGCGGGATGCTCGGGTTCCGCCTCCTCTTCGTCGCCCGAATCCTCCTCGTCGGCACCCTCTTCGTCCGTCTCGTCGTAATCCGGCTCCTCGTCGCGACTCCGGCTGCCGCGACGCTTGCTGCCGCGACCTTCCTCCTCGTCGCGTGATTCGTCGTATTCGTCCTCGTATTCGGCGTCCTGGGGTTCCTCCGACCCTCCGCCGCCACCGCTCGCACGGGACTGCAGACGTTCGTTGAGGGCGTCGATCCGGTTGCTGGCCGCGGTCACGGCAGCGGCACGAGCCGCATGCATGAGTTCTCCGCGAACGGATTCGGTGATCTTGTTGATCTCGGGAGACGAGCCGAGCATCGAGGCGCTGCGCTGCAGGAGTTCCTGCGGATTGCTGGGCAGTTTGCCGGTCATTCCGGCCCCGGCGAGCATCATGGCCACCCGCATCTTCTTGGTACGGCCGAGGAAATATCCGATGCCCACACCGAGGGCGACTCGTGCTCCGGGTTTCATCACCGTTCTCCTTCGTATGCCGCGCGTCGTAGGGCGTGCTCGAAGGTGTCCGGGAGGTCTCGGTACGGTACGCAGCCGACGCGCATCTTTGTGTGATGCAAACCACAGTACGTCACTCGAGACCTTGATTCGTATGCTTCGTCGGCATGCGGATCCCGGAGTGAACGACAGGCCTGGAAAGTGCCAATCAGTATGTTATGCAGCAGGATACGAACATTGCTACATATCCGGTCCCGCCGTCCGCGGTCATGCCAAAGAAAGGTTCTCGAGCCGGTAAGGGTTTCGGAAACCGGAGACTATCGACGCGGATGCACCGGGGCAACGATCCCGGTCGCCTGCAACGCGAATGCCGCTTCGGGGCCGATGATTTCGCCCACGAGCGCGAGGAAGCGTTCGACGAAGGCCGGCCCGTGGGCCCCCTCGGTGGCGTCGTCGGGATCCTGCGGATCGAGATGGTGCGCGAGTTCGTGCAACACCACCATCTCGCGGAACGCCCACGCAGTGTTCGCCCGGTGCTCGGGAAGGGCGATGGTCGCGCAGTCGCGTTCGTAGTGTGCGGCCGCGTTGCCCGCACGGGCCCGCACGCGCACCGGCACGGCGGCGCGCTCCCACCGGGCGCGTACCCAGTCGAGGGCGAGCACGGCGTCGATGTAGTCCTGGACCGAGGCGATGGAGGCGAACCGTCTCTCGACCGGGAGCGTGACGTGGGAACCGGCGACCTCGACGGTCCGCAGACCGCGCTCGTCGGCGCGGTCAAGCATCTTCCGCACGATCGACTCCGCTTCGTACACAGCGGTTCTGCGGGTATCGCGCACCTTCGTCACCGTTCCAGCCTCCTCGGAGCCGACGGCAGTTCGGGTGCCGTCCCCAGTCGGGCCGCGCGTCCGGCGCGGTCGCCCGCGCGCCGGGCATCGGCCGAGCGCGCCGACGGGGCCCGGCTTCCCCGCCAACTGCCCCGTGCCTGCGACGTACTGCGGTAGAAGTTCTGGAGTTCCAGACTCTTCCCACGCAACACCAACGCCGTACCGGGCGCGGATGTTTCCACCTCGCGTTCGATCTCCTGCTTCGCCTCGGTCAGCCGGGCGCCGATGCGGGCGGCGAACGCCGACTGGAAGTTCAGCCGGGCCGTCACCGCGGCAACGGGCTTGCGCACGCGTGTGCGCACACGGCGACCGCCGCGTTCCTCGACGACGGTGCGCACCGTGGTCTCGTTCCGGTAGGTGCCCTCGCGCAGATACGCGTCGGACGCCCGCACCATCTGCACGAGCAGAGAGGAATACAGCGCCTCGCACACGTCGATGTCGTCGGCGAAGCCGTAGGCGTAGATGACGGTGGAGTTCGCGGTGATGTCGCACTGCACGTCGTTGGCTACCGCGATCGCGATGAACAACTGGGCGTAGGTGCGCAGTCCCTTCTTCCCCGTCTCGCCGATGGTGATCAGTCGCTGCACGGGAGTCGCGCGACGTTCCTTCGCCGCTGTGTGGCTGCGCGCGACCGCCAGATCGATCGAGGAGGACGTTGCGAGTCGCTGCGCCGCAGCGAGGAAGGCGTCGGCCTCGTGAGGGTTGTCGGTGGACTCCGCCTGGCGGAGCAACCCGCCGATACGACTCAACATTTTGTCCGAACTCACCCAGCGAGCGTAGAGCCTGGCACCGACTCCGCCCACGAGACCGGGAACACGCACGAAATTCCTGCGAAACCGCCCGCAACCCACCAAGATCGTGCAGATGGACACTGCGGTCGATTTCGTCACCGATATCAACGACATGTTCTGGTATGCGGTGATCGCACTGCTCATCGGTTCTGGCCTGTACTACACGATCCGCTCCCGGTTCATCCAGATCCGGCTCCTGCCCGACATGCTGCGTTCCATCGTGGAGAAACCCGAGAGACAACCCAACGGAGAACCGGGCCTGTCCGCCTTCCGGGCCTTCTCCGTCTCGGCGGCCTCCCGTGTGGGAACGGGCAACGTCGCCGGTGTCGCGATCGCGATCAGCCTCGGTGGTCCCGGCGCGGTGTTCTGGATGTGGGCGATGGCCCTGGTCGGTGCGGCGACCGCCTTCCTCGAGTCCACCCTCGCGCAGCTGTACAAGGTGCGCGACGAGGACGGCGCCTTCCGCGGCGGCCCCGCCTACTACATGCAGTACGGGCTGCGGAAACGCTGGATGGGCATGATCTTCGCGGTCATCATCACCATCACCTACGGATTCGTGTTCAACGCGGTGCAGACCAACTCGATCGTCGATGCGGTGTCGGGTTCCGTCGGCGAGAAGACCATGACCCTCCAGGTGATCGTGGGCCTGGTCGTCGCCCTCATCGTCGGCGTGGTGATCTTCGGCGGTATCCGCCGCATCTCCGGTGTCTCCCAGATCGTCGTGCCGGTCCTGGCGTTCGTCTACCTGGTCATCGGCATCATCGTCGTCATCCTCAACATCGGCGAGGTTCCGACCATGTTCCGCCTCATCGTCGAGAACGCCTTCGGTTTCGAGGAGATCGTCGGTGGTGGTTTCGGTGCCGCCTTCATGAACGGCATCCGCCGAGGTCTCTTCTCGAACGAGGCCGGCATGGGCTCGGCACCCAACGCCGGTGCCGCCGCCGCGGTCTCCCACCCGGTCAAGCAGGGCCTGGTCCAGAGCCTCGGCGTCTACTTCGACACCCTGCTGGTCTGCTCGATCACGGCCTTCATCATTTTGCTGTCGGAACCCGAGTTCGGCAGTGGTCTCGAGGGTGCCGCCCTCACCCAGAACGCGCTCGCGCTGCAACTCGGCGACTGGACGGTGCACTTCCTCGCCGTGCTGATCTTCTTCCTCGCGTTCACCTCGGTGATCGGCAACTACTACTACAGCGAATCCAACATGGAGTTCCTCACCGGATCGCGCCGCATCCTGCCCTACCTGCGCTCGGCGGTCGTGCTGTGCGTCTTCCTCGGTGCCATCGGCTCGCTGCCGCTGGTGTGGGCGCTGGCCGACCTCGCCATGGGGATCATGGCCACCGTCAACCTCATCGCCCTGATCCCGCTGTCGGGTATCGCCTACGCGTTGTTCCATCACTACAGCGCGCAACGCAAGCAGGGTCGCGACCCCGTCTTCCGTGCCGGTGACGTCCCGGGCGTCCGCGGAATCCAGGTCTGGAAGGACGACGACGTCACGCCGGTCGAGAGCCGATCGAGCGACGCACGGTAGATTCCCCTACCGCACGAGCGTGTACCGCTTCGGAAAGGATCTTCGAGATGGCGTCGGTGACCTTCGACAAGGCCACGTGCCTGTTCCCCGGCTCGAGTACGCCCGCGGTCGACGCGCTCGACCTCGAGATCGAGGACGGCGAGTTTCTCGTCCTCGTCGGACCGTCGGGCTGCGGCAAGTCGACCTCGCTGCGCATGCTCGCTGGTCTCGAGGAGGTGCACAGCGGGCGCATCCTCATCGGCGACGAGGACGTCACCGGGCAGGATCCGAAGGAACGCGACATCGCGATGGTGTTCCAGAACTACGCCCTCTACCCGCACATGTCGGTCGCGGAGAACATGGGCTTCGCGCTGAAGCTGGCCAAGACACCGAAGAACGAGATCCGCGAACGGGTCGTCGAGGTCGCGAAGATGCTCGACCTCGAGCAGTTCCTCGACCGCAAGCCCAAAGCGCTGTCCGGCGGTCAGCGTCAGCGCGTCGCGATGGGCCGCGCCATCGTCCGCCAGCCGCAGGTCTTCCTCATGGACGAGCCGCTGTCGAACCTCGACGCCAAACTCCGCGTGCAGACCCGCACGCAGATCGCGCAGCTGCAGCGGCGCCTCGGCACCACCACCGTCTACGTCACCCACGACCAGGTCGAGGCCATGACGATGGGTGACCGCGTCGCGGTGCTCGAGAAGGGCATCCTGCAGCAGTGCGCGTCGCCACGCGTGCTCTACAACAAGCCCGCGAACGTCTTCGTCGCCGGTTTCATGGGCTCGCCCGCGATGAACCTCTTCCGCCTCCCGGTCTTCGACCGCGGCGCGATGATCGGCGACACCCACGTACCGGTGCCGCGCGACGTGGTCGGCCAGGTCACCGAGAAGGAGGTCGTGCTCGGGATCCGGCCCGAACACCTCGAGATCTCGAACGAGGGTCTGGCCATGGACGTCGACGTGGTCGAGGAGCTCGGCTCGGAGGCCTACGTCTACGGCCGGGCCGACGTCGGCGGGATCGTCCAGCAGATCGTCGCCCGCAGCGACTGGCGCAACCCTCCGCAGAAGGGCGACCGGCTGTACCTGCGCTTCGACCCCGAACACGTGCACGTCTTCGGAACGTCCGACGGGAAGCGGATCGGCTGATCACCGCCCCGGGATCGGTCTGCGGAGTCGACACTCGACCGATTCAGGATGGGCGGAATGCCGACTTTTACCGGTGCTGCGTGCCACAGTAGTGACCGGTGTCGGTGCACCTGGGTCACCGACGTGTGTTTTTCGACCTCGAAATGGGGAGTTGTTGATGGTTCTGAATACGAAGGCGATGCGGAGGGCTGCGATCGCCGCTACGGCCGCGACCGCGCTCGTTCTCGCGGGCTGCTCGTCGGACAACGGTGGCGACGACACCTCGACCGGCGGCGAGGGTACCGCTGCTTCCGGTGAGGGCCGCGGCCCGATCACGATCGTCGAGGGGCAGGATCCCCTGAACGCGGCGCTCGAGAGCATCATCGCCGACTGGAACGCCGAGCATCCCGACGAGCAGGTGACGTTCAAGCCGCTGGCCAAGGAGGCCAACGACCAGTACGACGACATCGCCCAGCGGATGCAGGCCCGCAGCGACGAGTACGACCTCATCGCCGTGGACGTCACCAACACGGCGGAGTTCGCCGCGAACGGCTGGCTGCTCCCCCTCGAGGACGACCTGGCGATCGACACCGAGGGCCTGCTGCCCGCGACCGTCGAGTCGGGCACCTACAACGGCACCCTGTACGCCGCCCCGAAGAATACCAACGGCGCGTTCCTCTACTACCGCACCGACCTCGTCGACGAGGCCCCCGCGACCTGGGACGACCTGAAGGCCGAGTGCCCGAAGGCCGAGGAGGCGGGCATCGCCTGCTACATCGGTCAGTTCAAGAACTACGAGGGTCTGACGGTCAACGTCACCGAGATCGTCAACGCCTTCGGTGGCTCCTTCGTCGCCGAGGACGGCCTGACCCCCGCCGTCGACGACAAGACGGCCGAGGGCCTGCAGTTCATCGTCGACAACTTCGAGGACGGCATCATCCCGGCCGCCGCGCAGACCTACACCGAGGGCGAGTCGCAGACCGCCTTCGGCAACGGCGAGGCACTGTTCCTGCGCACGTGGCCCGGCTTCTACACCGACGGTGAGAGCTCATCGGTCGCCGGTAACTACGGCATCGCCGTCCTGCCCGGTGTCGACGGCCCCGGCGTCTCGACGCTCGGCGGTTACAACGTCGGCATCAGCGCGTTCTCGGATGCTCCCGCCACCGCGCGCGACTTCCTCGAGTTCATGCAGACCCGCCAGGCACAGATGTACTACGCGGAAGCGGGCGGCGCCCCGGTTCTCGCCGAGGTCTACGACGACGCCTCGATCCTCGAGCAGTACCCCTACTTCTCGACGCTGAAGGAGGCCCTTGAGGCCGCGAAACCGCGTCCGGCGTCGCCGTACTACTCGGCCGTGTCCAAGGCGATCGCCGACAACGCCTACGCTGCGATCCGTGGCGAGAAGACCGTCCAGCAGGCGCTGGACGACACCCAGGCCGGCATCGAGACCGCCGGCAACTGATGCTCTAGGAGCAGTACATGGCTGACCCGCAGGTCGACAATCCCGCGGATCCGCCACACGCCCCCGCGGTCGGGACCGTCCCCGGTCCCGACCGCGGACGTGTCGGCGGACGTCACCGCGTGCCCGCACCTCCCGTCATGGCAGTGAAGAAGCGGCGCAAGGTCCCGGTATGGATGTTCGTCGCCCCGTCGATGCTCGTCCTGGCCGTGATCATCCTGTACCCGCTCGGACGAGCGGTGTGGATGTCGCTGCACGGTGACTCGAAGCGACTCGACCCCGAGACGGGCCGGTTCGTCACCGGCGGTTTCGTGGGGATCGAGAACTACACGCGCTGGATCACCCAGACCTGCAACACCGCCACCGGTTCGATCCCGTGCCCTCCTGGCACCCTCGGCTCCCAGTTCTGGCAGTCGATCTTCAACACCTTCTTCTTCACCGTCGTCACGGTCTCGCTCGAGACGGTGATCGGTTTCGCGATGGCGGTCGTGATGGCCAAGTCGTTCCGGGGTCGCGGCCTGCTGCGCGCCTCGGTGCTGGTGCCGTGGGCGATCCCCACCGCCGTCACCGCCAAGCTGTGGTTCTTCATCTTCGCGAACGACGGTGCCGCCAACAAACTCCTCGGCACCGACTACCTGTGGACCGCCGATCCGTGGCCCGCGCGCTTCGCGATCATCGTCGCCGACGTGTGGAAGACGGCGCCGTTCATGGCGCTGCTCATCCTCGCCGGCCTGCAGATGATCCCGCAGGACGTCTACGAGGCCGCGAAGGTCGACGGCGCGAACGCCTGGCAGCGGTTCAAGATGATCACGCTGCCGCTGGTCAAGCCCGCCCTCATGGTGGCGATCCTGTTCCGCACCATGGACGCGCTGCGCATGTACGACCTGCCCGCGATCATGATGGGGTCCAATCCTGCGACGTCCACGATCTCGGTGCTCGTCGTCGACCAGATGCGGCAGGGTTCGAACTCCGCGTCCGCCCTGTCGACGATCACCTTCCTGCTCATCTTCGCCGTCGCCTTCGTGCTGGTGCGGTTCCTCGGCGCCAACGCGGTGAGTACGCAGGAGAAGCAGCGTAAGGGGGAGGTCGTATGACCGTCACCACCGAGATTCCCCGGATCCAGCCGGAGCCGGAGCCCACGCCGGTGCAGACCCGCAAGGTGCCGTTCAAGCGCAGGATGAGCACGGTCGGCACCTATCTGGGTGTCGCGCTGATCGTCGTGTGGGGCCTGGCCCCCTGCTACTGGATGATCGTCACGGCCCTGCGCGACCCGTCGGAGACGTTCAGCACGACCCTGTGGCCGTCGAACCCGACACTGCAGAACTTCGCCGACGCGCTCGACCCCGACGCCAAGGTCAACTTCTCGCGGGCGCTGCTCAACAGCGTCATCATCGCAGGCGCCACCACGGCGGTCGCACTGCTGCTCGGCGTGTTCACCGCCTACGCGCTGTCGCGGTTCGAGTTCCGCGGCAAGTACTTCGTCACCGGTATCATCCTCGGCGCGTCGATGTTCCCGGTCGTCGCGCTCGTGACGCCGCTGTTCCAGTTGTTCACCGACATCGGCTGGATCGGCAAGTACCAGGCGCTGATCATCCCGAACATCTCGTTCGTGCTGCCGCTGACGGTCTACACCCTCACCTCGTTCTTCTCCGAACTGCCGTGGGAACTCGAGGAGGCCGCCCGCATGGACGGCGCGACGCGCGGACAGGCGTTCCGTCTGGTCATGCTGCCGCTCGCGGCACCCGCGCTGTTCACCACGGCGATCCTCGCCTTCATCGCGACCGTCAACGAGTACCTGCTGATGTCGCAGCTGTCGAGCGAGAGCACAGCCCCGGTGACGGTCGCGATGGCACGGTTCACCGGCACCGACCCGTACGTCACCCCGTACGCGTCGATCATGGCCGGCGGCACGCTCGTCATGGTGCCGCTCGTGGTGATGGTGCTGATCTTCCAGCGACGCATCATCTCGGGTCTGACCGCGGGTGGCGTCAAGTCGTGAGGAAGGTTCCGCGCCGGAACCGACTCGAGATGTTGCTCGGCCTGCTCACGGTGTTCACGGTGATGGCCGTGATCTCCGCGGTCGCCGAGCTGACGTCGCCGCAACCCGGCATCGTGCCGTCCCTCGTGCTGCTCGCATTCGTCGTGATGTGGGGGTTCGCGTTCCGCGCGTGGCGCCGATCGGGCTGACCCTGTCGTGACGATGGCTCCGCCGTGACGTGAGAAGGAGCACCGTACCGGTGTTCCGGAGGTGTCCCGTGGTCGTTTCCGTACCATACGGTGGGCGGGAGACCCTCCCGTCCGGATTTCCGGTACCGAGAAAGTGGAACGAGTGACGAGCCCCAAAAGGTCGACATCCTCGCGCACCGCCGCAGCCGCAGCGAAGAAGCGCAGGGGACGCATCGTTCGCTACGCCGTACTCGTCGCGTTCGTTCTCGCCGTGCTCGTCCCGCTCGGGATCTTCGCCACCGCCTACTACTCGGCGGAGGTGCCGACCCCGGCGGACATGAAGACGAACCAGCTCGCGCGCGTCTACGCGTCCGACGACGCCACCGAGATCACCCGGGTGGTCCCGCCCGAGGGCAACCGTGTCGAGGTCGGGATCGCGCAGATCCCCGAGCACGTCCGCAACGCCGTGCTATCGGCGGAGGACCGCAACTTCTACAGCAACCCGGGCTTCTCGATCACCGGTTTCGCGCGAGCGGCCCGCGACAACGTCATGGGCAAGGACACCGCCGGCGGCGGGTCCACGATCACCCAGCAGTACGTCAAGAACGTGCTCGTCGGTTCAGATCGCACGCTCGAGCGCAAGATGCGCGAGCTCGTCATCTCCACCAAGATGGCGCGGCAGTGGTCGAAGGACGAGATCCTCGAGGCGTATCTCAACACCATCTACTTCGGTCGCGGCGCCTACGGCATCGGCGCGGCGTCCCAGGCGTACTTCGGCAAGCCTGTCGAGGAGCTGTCGGTCTCCGAGGGTGCCGTCCTGGCCGGGGTGATCCGGACGCCGTCATCGCTCGACCCCGAGTACAACCTGCCGGCCATCGAGGAGCGCTGGAACTACGTGCTCGACGGGATGGTCGAGATGAAGGTCCTCGACCCGGCCGAGCGGTCGGGCCAGGTGTTCCCTCCGACGGTGCCATCGGACACCCTCGTGCTGGCCACCGAGGCGACGGGACCGGAAGGCCACATCCGTACGCAGGTGCTGCGCGAACTGTCCGCGGCGGGGATCAGCGAACAGGCCCTCAACACCGAGGGTCTGCGCATCACCACCACCATCGACCCGAAGGCCCAGCAGGCGGCGATCGACGCCGCCCGGTCCACGCTGTCCGGCGAGCCCGGGGAACTGCGCACCGCCGTGGTCTCGGTCGATCCTCGTTCCGGTGCCGTGCGCGCCTACTACGGCGGTGAGGACGGCGCCGGTTTCGACTTCGCGCAGGCCCCCGTCCAGACCGGTTCGGCGTTCAAGGTGTTCGGCCTGCTCGCCGCGCTCGACGACGGGATCGGCCTCAACGCGCGTTTCGACAGCTCTCCGCTCACGGTGGGCAACATCCGCATCGGCAACGTCGAGGGCGAGTCGTGCGGACGCTGCACGATCGCCGAGGCGCTCAAGCGGTCGCTGAACACGAGCTTCTACCGGCTCATGATGTCCATGTCGAACGGTCCGCAGAAGATTGCCGACGCCGCGCACGCGGCGGGGATCCCGCTGACGATCCCAGGGGTCGAGGGGCAGACGCTGAGCGAGAACGGCGGTCCGCCGGAGGGCGGCATCGTCCTCGGCCAGTACCAGGCACGAGTCATCGACATGGCCTCCGCCTACGCGACGATCGCCGCGTCCGGTGTCTTCCACGAGCCGTACTTCGTGCAGAAGGTCGTCACGGCCGACGGCGTCGTGCTCCTCGATCGTCCTCCGTCACCCGGTGAACAGCGCTTCGACGCCGCGGTCGCCGACAACGCGACCCAGGCCATGATGCCGATCGCCGCCTACTCGCGCGGGCACGCGCTCGCCGGTGGCCGGCCGTCGGCGTCGAAGACCGGCACCACGCAGCTCGGCGACACCGGGTTGAACAAGGACGCCTGGATGGTCGGGTACACGCCGTCGCTGTCGACAGCCGTGTGGATGGGCACCCCCGATGCCGGGGCGATCACCAACAGCTGGGGCGGGTCGATCTACGGTTCCGGACTGCCGTCGGACATCTGGAAGGGAACGATGGACGGCGCGCTCGAGGGCACGCCCGTCGAGAGCTTCCCGTGGCCGGCGCCGATCGGGGGTCAGGCGGGTGTCCCGAAGGACGCCGGCATCGAGACCACCACCGCTCCCCCGGCGCCGACCTTCCAGCTGCCCGACCTGTCGAACCTGCCGCCGATCACGATTCCCGCGCCGCCGGTCGATCTGCCCGTCCCCGTGCCTTCGCAGATCGAGGTGTTCCCCGGTGTGACGATCCAGATCCCCGGCTTGTAGATCCGTACTCCACCTATCGAGGGGGAGGTCGTGTGCGTGTTCCCGCCCGGGGACGCACACAACCTCCCCCTTCGTTGTCGAGGAGGTTCGGGTCTACGGCCCGGCCAGCACCGTCGGCAGCAGCACGGCCGAATAGTCGACGACCTCGTCGACGCTCGGTGTGCCTTCGCGGAACCGGTCGATGGCCAGCGACTCCACGAACGCCCACCACGCCCGCAGCCGCATGCGGGTGACGCGGGTGTCGTCGCAGCCCAGCGCCGCGACGACCCGCTCGACCATGGTGTCGCGCATCGCGTCGTGGATGTCGCGGATCTGGGGGTCCGAACCGACGCCGCTGTGGAAGAAGGCCTGGTAGTTGTCGCCGTGACGGTCGATGAAGGACACGAACGGGTGCAGCACCGCCCGGAGGGGATCCTGCTCGTCCGGATCGGGATCCGCCGCGCGGAGCAACCGGCGTGACGCGGCGCCGACGACGGCGACGTAGAAGTCCTGCTTCGTGGGGAAGTAGCGGAACAGCAGGCCGCGGGAGATGCCGGCGATCTCGGCGACGCGGTCGATCGACAGGGCGTGGATCGGGCGTGTCGACAGCTCCTGCAGCCCGATCGCCACGAGTTGTCGTCGACGTTCCTCGGGTGGCAGACGACGTCGTCCCTTGGACGCCTCTTGTCGCGGGGTGCTCACACCGATAGCCTAACTGAGCATCGCTCAGTTACGACCGCCCGACCGGGCAAATTCCCGGTCGAACTCGACGGAAGGCACCCGATGGATTTCGCACAGTCCGAGCGCAGTCGCGACTATCTCGAACGCCTCCGAGCGTTCATAGCCGCCGAGGTCACGCCCGTCGAACAGCGGCTGCGGGCCGAGCGACGCACCGCGGGCGAGGGACGACGCGACATCGATGCCGCCGAGAGGTGGGCCGTCTCCCCCGAGTTCCGCGAGCTGCAGCGCAAGGCCCGCGCCGAGGGGCTGTGGAACCTCTTCCTGCCCGACGCCGAACTCGGTGCCGGACTGTCGAACGTCGAATACGCCCCGCTCGCCGAGGAGATGGGTCGCTCGCAGTTCGCCTCCGCGGTGTTCAACTGCGACGCCCCCGACACCGGCAACATGGAGGTCCTCTACCACTACGGCAGCGAAGCGCAGAAGGAACAGTGGCTGCGCCCGCTGCTCGACGGCGAGATCCGTTCGGCCTTCTGCATGACCGAACCCGAGGTCGCGTCGTCGGACGCGACGAACATGGCCGCGACCGCCGTGGTCGAGGGCGACGAGATCGTGCTCAACGGCCGCAAGTGGTGGAGCACCGGCGTCGGCCATCCCGACTGCAAGGTGCTCATCTTCATGGGCTTGACCGACCCGGAAGCCCACAAGTACCAGCGGCATTCGATGGTCCTCGTGCCCTTCGACACCCCGGGTGTGAAGGTCGAACGCATGCTCCCGACCATGGGCTTCTTCGACGAGCCCAGCGGCCACGGCGAGGTGTCGTTCACCGACGTGCGACTGCCGCTCGATGCGGTCATCGCCGGTCCCGGTCGGGGATTCGAGATCGCCCAGGGCCGGCTCGGTCCCGGCCGCATCCACCACTGCATGCGCCTCGTCGGGCTGGCCGAGCACACCCTCGAACTCGCGTGTCGCCGCGGCCTCGAGCGCACCGCCTTCGGCAAGCCGATCATCAACCTCGGCGGCAACCGCGAACGCATCGCCGACGCCCGTATCGCGATCAACCAACTGCGGCTGCTCGTCCTGCACGCGGCCTGGCTGCTCGACACGCAGGGACTCGCCGGAGCGCGCTCGGCGGTCTCGGAGATCAAGGTCGTCGCACCGCGCGTCACCCAGCAGATCGTCGACTTCGCCATCCAGATCCACGGTGGTGGCGGGCTTTCCGACGACTTCCCCCTCGCCGGTGCGTGGACGGCGGCGCGAGCACTGCGTCTCGCCGACGGACCCGACGAGGTGCACCAGGGGCTCGTCGCCCGGTTCGAACTCGGCAAGTACGCGTGAGAGGGAGTTTCCGACGATGACCACACTTCCCGACAACGCCCGCACCGTTCGCGAGGAGGACGCCTTCGACGTCGACGCGGTCGCGGCCTGGCTCGCCGAGCACGCCGGCATCACCGGAGTGCCGGAGGTCTGCCAGTTCTCCGGCGGCGCATCCAATCTGACCTATCTGCTGCGCTATCCGGATCGCGATCTCGTGCTGCGCCGGCCGCCGACCGGGGCGAAGCCGTCGTCCGGTCACGATATGGCACGTGAGTACCGTATCCAGTCGATGCTCGCACCGGTCTACCCCTACGTGCCCACCATGATCGGCCTGTGCACCGATCACAGCGTGCTCGGCAGCGACTTCTACGTCATGGACCGCGTTCCCGGAACCATCCTGCGCACGAATCCGCCCACGCAACTCGACCTCTCCGAAGCGGACACCCGCACCCTGTGCCTGCGCATCGTCGACCTGCTCGTCGAACTGCACGGCATCGATCCGGAGTCCGCGGGACTGTCCGAACTGGGGCGCGGATCCGGTTACGTCGCACGGCAGGTCGCGGGCTGGACGTCGCGCTACGCCAAGGCCCGCACCGACAACGTCCCCGACTTCGCCCGCGTCACCGAGTGGCTGGCGGCGCGGCAACCGCAGGACGTCGCGCAGACCGTGATCCACGGCGACTTCCGGCTCGACAACATCGTCCTCGACGAGAACGATCCGCTGAAGCCGGTCGCGGTGCTCGACTGGGAGCTGGCCACCATCGGCGACCCCCTGATGGACCTCGGCTCGTCGCTCGCCTATTGGGTCCAGGCGGACGACGACGACATGCTGCTGTTGACGAAGCGGCAGCCGTCCGATCTCCCCGGCATGCTCACCCGGCAGGAGATCGTCGAATACTATTCCGAGCGGACCGGACTGCCGGTGGACGGGTGGGGATTCTACGAGGTGTTCGGACTGTTCCGCCTCGCCGTGATCGCCCAGCAGATCTACTACCGCTACCACCACGGCCACACCACCAATCCGGCCTTCAAGGACTTCTGGATCGTGGTCGGTTATCTCGAATCCCGTTGCAGTGCATTGATCGATCGATACGAGAAGGAGAACCGATGAGCCGCCCGCAGCGACGGAACATCCTCATCACCGGTGCGAGTTCCGGCCTCGGTGCCGGGATGGCGCGTGAATTCGCCGCGCGAGGAAGGAATCTCGCGCTCGCCGCCCGGCGCGTCGAACGGCTCGAGGAGCTACGGGACGAACTGCTCGCCGCGCACCCGGGCATCACCGTGAGCGTGCGCGCCCTCGACGTGAACCGGCACGACGACGTGTTCACCGTCTTCCGCGAGTTCGACGAGGAGCTCGGCGGTCTCGACCGGGTGATCGTCAACGCCGGCCTCGGCAAGGGACAACCCCTCGGCACCGGCTACTTCCGTGCGAACGCGCAGACCGCGAACACCAATTTTCTCGGTGCACTGGCTCAGAGTGAAGCGGCCCTCGAGCTCATGCGACCCCGCGGGCGCGGGCACGTCGTCCTCATCTCGTCCATGAGCGCGGTGCGGGGCATGCCGCGCAACCTGACGACCTACGCCGCGTCGAAAGCCGCCGTCGCCTCGCTCGGTGAGGGGATGCGAGCCGACCTCGCGGACACCGACATCTCGGTGAGCACGATCTTCCCTGGATACATCCGGTCGGAGATCAACGAGAAGGTGAAGAAGGTCCCGTTCATCGTCGACACCGAAACAGGTTGTCGCGCATTGGCGGCTGCGATCGAGAAGGAACCCGCCAAGGCGTATGTGCCGGGCTGGCCGTGGATTCCGCTCGGATACGCGATGAAGGTGCTGCCGCTGTCGGTGATCCGGAAGATGGCGTAGGCCGGTCCGTAACCCACAGCAGCAACGACGAAGGCCGCATCCCACGTGAGGGATGCAGCCTTCGTCGGAAATCCTGCCGGAGAACGACTTACGCGTCGGCTCCGATGATGAACGCCTCGAGCTGGGCACGGGCGGAATCGTCGGCCATCTGGACCGGCGGGGACTTCATCAGGTATGCCGAAGCCGGGAGGATCGGGCCGCCGATGCCGCGGTCCTTGGCGATCTTCGCCGCGCGGATGGCGTCGATGATGATGCCGGCCGAGTTCGGGGAGTCCCAGACCTCGAGCTTGTACTCGAGGTTCAGCGGGGCGTCACCGAAGGCGCGACCCTCGAGGCGGACGTACGCCCACTTGCGGTCGTCGAGCCACTGCACGTAGTCGGAGGGGCCGATGTGCACGTCGCGGTCGTGGACCTTGCCGGCGAGGGGGCCGTTGAGGTTCGATGTGACGGCCTGGGTCTTGGAGACCTTCTTCGACTCCAGACGCTCGCGCTCGAGCATGTTCTTGAAGTCCATGTTGCCGCCGACGTTGAGTTGGTACGTGCGGTCGAGCACGACACCGCGGTCCTCGAACAGCTTCGCCATCACGCGGTGGGTGATGGTGGCGCCGACCTGCGACTTGATGTCGTCGCCGACGATCGGGACACCGGCGTCGGTGAACTTCTGCGCCCACTCGGGGTCGGACGCGATGAAGACGGGGAGAGCGTTGACGAAGGCGACACCCGCGTCGATGGCGCACTGCGCGTAGAACTTGTCGGCCTCCTCGGAACCCACGGGGAGGTAGGAGACGAGAACGTCGACCTCGGCGTCCTTCAGTGCCTTGACCACGTCGACGGGCTCGGCGTCGGACAGCTCGATGGTCTCGGAGTAGTACTTGCCGATGCCGTCGAGCGTGTGACCGCGCTGGACGGGCACACCGAGCGGCGGCACGTCGGCGATCTTGATGGTGTTGTTCTCGCTCGCGAGGATCGCCTCGGACAGGTCGAAGCCGACCTTCTTGGCATCCACATCGAACGCGGCGACGAACTGGACGTCGCGCACGTGGTAGGGACCGAATTCGACGTGCATCAGGCCGGGGACGGTGGTCTCGGCGTCCGCATCCTTGTAGTACTCGACGCCCTGGACCAGGGAAGAGGCACAGTTCCCCACGCCCACAATGGCCACGCGCACCGCGGTGCTGTTCTCACCCATGGTCGGGTTCTCCTTCTTTGTTGCGTGCTGCTGACGACTGCTCGGCGGCGATGAGTTCGTTGAGCCAGCGCACTTCGCGCTCGCTGGACTCGAGGCCGAGCTGATGGAGCTGACGGGTGTAACGATCGAGTGTGCCGCTGGCCCGTCCGATCGCATCGCGGAGCGCTTCTCTGCGCTCCTCGACCTGGCGGCGCCTGCCTTCGAGAATTCGCATCCGCGCTTCGGCGGGAGTGCGACCGAAGAAGGCGAGGTGCACGCCGAATCCGTCATCGGTGTAGTTCTGCGGTCCCGTGTCGGCGACCAGCTCGGTGAAGCGTTCTCGACCCTTCGGGGTGAGCTGGTAGACGCGGCGGGCACGTCGCTTCACGGGACCGGGAGTTCCCGGATCCTCTTCGATGAGGCCGTCCGCCTGCATTCTCCGCAGAGTCGGATAGAGCGACCCGTAGGAGAAGGCGCGGAAGGCACCGAGGAGCCCGGTCAGACGCTTGCGCAGCTCGTAGCCGTGCATGGGCGACTCGAGGAGGAGCCCGAGTATCGCCAGTTCCAGCACGGGTCACCTCCTGTTTCCGTCCGAACCAACCGATTGATACGACGCAGAACTATATCGCGCCGATATATACGACGATACGCCGAGGGCGATATATGTCACGCGCGGTGCCGGAGAACCGGGTAGGTGTCGGATCGAACGGGCACATCGTCTGCACCCGGTGGGCCACTCCGCGCCCATCGCCGTGGCACCCGCACGTACTCTGGAAGCCGTGCGAATTCAGCGGCAGGTGGTGGACTACGCGTTGCAGCGGCGCTCGCTGCTCGCCGAGGTCTACTCGGGGCGACGCGGAGTCAGTGAGGTCTGCGACGCGAGCCCCTATCTGCTGCGGGCGGCGAAATTTCACGGACGGGGCAGCGATGTGATGTGCCCCATCTGCCGTAAGGAGCAGTTGACCCTCGTCTCGTGGGTCTTCGGCGACAAACTCGGTCCGGTGTCCGGGTCGGCGCGCACCCCCGAAGAGTTGGTGCGTCTGGCCGCCAGCCAGGAGGAATTCTCGGTTCACGTGGTCGAGGTGTGCCGTACCTGCAGCTGGAATCACCTGGTGCAGTCGTACGTCCTGGGATCGCAACCCGCCCCCAAGAGCCCGCGTCGCCGGTCGACGGGATCGAGCCGTCGTACCGCCAGCGAGTGAAGGGGTACCGGCAACGTGCCCGTACGCTTTCTCGTGGAGTTCGCTCCTGGGTCCGACCCGCACGACCTGATCGTCGCGTCGTCCGCTGCGCACATCGTCGATCGGCTGCCGTCCGCCGGCATCGCCGATCGGCTCTTCGTGGAGCAGTGTCGAGGCCGCGGCGTGATGCGTCGCGAGAACAGTTGGAGATGAGTACGTGAGTTCCCCCGACAACGAACCCGAGGACAACAAGGCCGTCCCGTCCCAGCGCAGCGGTCCCGCCGGACCGCAGCCCGGGCAGCAACGTCCCGGTCCTCCTGCCGGTGCCGGTCAGGGGCAGCCGGGTCCGGGACAGCCCGGTTCTGGACAGCAGCGCCCTGCCCAGGGACCGGTGCAGGGTCGTCCGTTGCCGCCGCAACCGCGCCCGCAGGGTCAGCCGGGAGCACAGGGTCAGCCGGGAGTACAGGGTCAGCCGGGCCGACCGGGCGGACAGCCCGGTGGTCCCGCAGGTCAGCAACCGCCGCGCCCCGGCGGCCGGCCGCCGTACCCGCCCCAGGCTCCCGGTCAGGGTCAGCGTCCTCAGGGGCCCGTCCAGGGACAGCGTCCTCAGGCCCCCGGCCAGGGACAGCGTCCTCAGGCTCCCGGTCAGGGGCAGGGACCGGGCCCCCAGCAGGGCCGACCGGGACAGCCGTACCCGCCGCGCGGACCGGTGCCCGCCCCGGGCGCGAACCAGCCGCGCAACCCCAACCAGTCGATGCCGCCGCGTCCCGGCACGTTGCCGCCCGGCGCGGTGCCTCCCGTCCAGCGCGCGCCGCAGGCCGATCCGACCGTCGCCATGCGTCCCGGAGCGGACGCGCCAGGTGCGCAGCGTCCCGGAGCGGACGCGCCTGCACAGCGTCCCGGAGCGGATGCCCCGACGCAGCGGGTCTCCGCTGCGATGGGTGCGAGCGCTGCAGCGGGTGCTGCAGGGACTGCGAGCGCTGCGAACGATGCACCCACGACGCGCGTCGCCGGTGGCCCACCCGCAGGCGGACCTCCCACGGTTCCGCCCGGTGGCGGTTCGGGTGGCGGCGCCGGGGGTGGAAAGGGCGACGGCAAGAGCAATCGCTGGCGCACGATCCGCCGGATCGGTTACGGCGTGGTCGCCGCCGGCATCCTCGTCCCGATCCTCATGTTCATGCTGGCGTACATCGTCCAGGACGTGCCGCGCCCCGGTGAGCTGCAGACGAACCAGGCCGCGACCATCTTCAACTCCGATGGCCAGGGCGTCATCACGAAGGTGATCCCGCCGGAGGGCAACCGCACCGAGGTCGAACTCGACGCGATCCCCGTGCACGTCCGCAATGCCGTGCTCGCCGCCGAGGACCGCGACTTCTACAGCAATCCCGGTTTCTCGGTGACCGGCTTCGCGCGTGCCGCCCGCGACAACGTGCTCGGCCGCGACAGCGCCGGTGGTGGTTCGACCATCACCCAGCAGTACGTGAAGGTCGCCGTCGTCGGTTCCGAGCGGACGTTGACGCGAAAGCTCAAGGAGCTGGTGCTGTCGACGAAGATGGCGAACCAGTGGACCAAGGACGATATCCTCGCGGCCTACCTCAACACCATCTACTTCGGCCGCGGTGCCTACGGCATCGCAGCGGCGTCGAACGCGTACTTCGGCAAGCCCGTCGGTGAACTCACCGTCGAGGAGGGCGCCGTGCTCGCGTCGTCGATCCAGTTGCCATCGCTGCTCGATCCCGAGCAGAACCCCGAGGGTGCGGAGGCGCGCTGGAACTACGTGCTCGACGGCATGGTCGCTGCGGGCACGCTCGATGCCGCCGAACGGTCGGGAATGAAGTACCCGGCCTACGTGCCGATCGCGGAGCTCGACAACGGCGACCAGTCGTCCGGCCCCGAAGGCCTGATCAAGAACCAGGTGCTCGCCGAGTTGTCCCGCGAGGGCATCGACGAGAACCTCCTCAACACGGCCGGTCTCCAGATCACCACGACGATCGACCCCCAGGCCCAGCAGTCGGCGGTCGAGGCGGCGCAGAGCAATCTCGAGGGCGAACCCGAGGAGTTGCGTACCGCGGTGGTGTCGGTCGATCCCCGGTCCGGGGCGATCCGCGCCTACTACGGCGGTGAGAGCGGTGTCGGTTACGACTTCGCCCAGTCCGGTCTGCAGACGGGTTCGTCGTTCAAGGTGTTCGGCCTGGCCGCCAACCTCGACCAGGGCGTGCCGTTGTCGCAGACCTACGACAGCGGTCCGCTGACGGTCAACGGCATCAAGATCGGCAACGTCGAGGGTGAATCGTGCGGACAGTGCACCATCGCCGAAGCGCTCAAGCGGTCGCTGAACACGAGCTTCTACCGGATGATGCTCGAGATGGACAACGGCCCGCAGGCCATCGCCGACATGGCGCACAAGCTGGGTGTCGCGAAGGAACTGCCGGGTATCGGCGAGACGCTCACCGAGCCGGGGGGTATCGGCCCCAACTACGGCATCGTGCTGGGCCAGTACCAGTCGCGCGTGCTCGACATGGCCTCGGCGTACGCCACGCTCGCGGCGTCCGGCCGTCATCACGAGCCGTATTTCGTGCAGAAGGTCGTGACGTCCGACGGCGAGGTTCTCCTCGACCGTGGCACCCCTGCCGGTGAGCAGGTCGTCGACGCGGCGGTGGCCGACAACACCACTTCCGCGATGACCCCGATCGCCGCGTATTCGAACGGCCACGCTCTGGCCGGTGGCCGCCCGTCCGCGTCGAAGACCGGTACGGCCCAGCTCGGCGACACCGGCTCCAACAAGGACGCGTGGATGGTCGGTTACACCCCGTCGCTGTCGACGGCGGTGTGGGTCGGCACCGAGGAGGGTCTGCCCCTCGAGAACAGCTGGGGCGGCATGATCTACGGCTCGGGCATCCCGTCGGACATCTGGAAGGACACGATGGATGGCGCTCTCGAGGGCACCGAGGTCGAGTCGTTCCCGAAGCCGGAACCGATCGCCGGTGTCTCCGGCGTGCCGGCGTGGACCGCGTCGACGACGGCTCCGGCCACCCGTGAGCAGACCACCACTTCGCGTGTCGTGCCGAGTCTTCCCGAGGTTCCGGAGATCACCACGCAGAACGTGGAGATCTTCCCCGGCGTCACCATCCCCGTTCCGGGTGTCGCCCCGCAGACGACCACCCAGAACGCGCCTTCCCGTCCCGGCACCGGCGGTCAGCAGGAGGAGAGCGAGGATACCGGCGGCGGAACCGGCGGTGGTACCGGCGACGACTCCGACGAGGGTGGATCGCCTCCGCAGAACCGCATCCCGGGACTCGAGAGCCCCGCGATCCCGGGCGCGCAGGGAGGCGGATTCCAAGGCGCGCAGGGCGGTAGCCCCCAGGGCGCGTTCGAATACGCTCCGGCCGGGTAGCCTCGCCGCGTGAGCGACGACCGGGGATCCGACGCCCGGCCGGTGGTGTCCGCTGCACCACCGGCCGAGGATCGTCGTTCCCTGGACTGGCGCGACACCCCGGGGCGTACCGACTCGACGGTGTCGCGCCTGACCGCCGTCATCGGCGGTCCGGTGGGCCGGCACGCCGTGCTCGGGCGCACCCGCTTCTTCACTCCCCTGCGGGCGATGTTGCTGCTCGCGGTCGTCTTCCTCGCCTTCGGCTGGTTCACGAAGGCGGCCTGCGTCCAGCAGGGACCCGTCGGTCCCGATGGCGCGCTCGGCCTGGACTGGAGCGGTAACCGGCAGTACGTGGCGATGTGTTATTCCGACATCGTTCCGCTCTACGGTGCCGAACGGCTCGCCGAGGGCGCCTTCCCGTACCGGACGTCGTGGGAGGAACCCGGCCCCGACGGGCAGATGCAGACCCGGTACATGGAGTATCCGGTGCTCGCGGGGCTCTACCAGTACGGCTCGATGCGCATCGCGAAGGCGTGGGACGCCACACCGTGGCTCCCCGATGCGCTGCAGGTCGCGATCTACTTCGCCGTCGTTGCAATCGGTCTCGCGCTCGCCTGGCTCGTCACGGTGTGGGCCACCGCGATGTCGGCGGGCCGCCGGATCTGGGACGCCGCACTCGTCGCCGCGTCACCGCTGGTCGTGGTGCACGCCTTCACGAACTTCGATGCCCTGGCCACGGCCTTCGCCGCCGGTGGCCTGCTGGCGTGGGCACGTCGTCGACCGGTTCTCGCCGGTGTCCTGCTCGGCCTCGGCGCGGCGACGAAGTTGTATCCCTTGCTGTTGCTCGGTCCGCTGCTGGTGTTGTGCCTGCGGACCGGCCACCTGCGGTCGTTCGCCCGCACCGCGGGAGCGGCCGCCGCGGCGTGGCTGGTCGTGAATCTGCCGATCATGGTGCTGTACCCGCGCGGATGGGCGGAGTTCTTCCGGCTCAACTCCGATCGCGGAGCGGACCCGGATTCGATCTACAACGTGCTGCACTCGTTCGTGGGCTGGCCGGCCTGGTCGGCCTCGACATTCAACGGGGTCTCGCTCGTGTTGTTCGCCGCGGCCTGCGTCGCAATCGGGTGGATCGGGCTCACCGCGCCGCGCCGCCCCCGCCTCGCGCAGTTGTGTTTCCTCCTCGTCGCGGCCTTCCTGCTCACGAACAAGGTGTGGAGTCCGCAGTACTCGCTGTGGCTCGTGCCGCTCGCCGTGCTGGCCGTGCCCCACCGGCGCGCACTGGTCGCCTGGATGACGATCGATGCGCTGGTGTGGGTTCCGCGCATGTACTACTACCTCGGTCCCGATCGGAAGGGACTGCCGGAGCAGTGGTTCACCGCCACGGTCTTCCTGCGCGATGTCGCCGTCGTGGCACTGTGCGCGGTCGTGCTGTGGCAGATCCGGCGTCCGGTGCGGGATCCCGTGCGGTACGGCTTCGTCGACGATCCCGTCGGTGGTGTGCTCGACCAGGCTCCCGACCGTCCGCCGCTATGGCTGCCCGCCAGGTTGCGACCTGCTCACCATCGGGTCACGAGAGAAGAATCATCCGAACGATGGATGTCGGAGACTTCGTCGGCCCCCTAGGCTCGGGAACGAGCACGAGGGGGGAGCATGGCGAGCGGCGGACGGGGATTCGGAGCGGGGACGGATGTCACCGCATCACAGTTCACGACGTGTGAATTGGCGTGGACGGTCGCGGCCGGCGACGCCGCCGCGATCCCACGACTCCTGCGCGACCTGCATCCGCTCGTGATCGCCTACTTCCGGGCCCGTGGGAAGGCCGCCGGAGGTACCTTCGCCGACGCCGATCGTCTCGCCCTGGCCGCCTGCCGTGCGATTCTCGCCGAACTCACCGCGCCGTCCGGAGCCGACCGGCCTTTCCTGCGGTTGGCCTACACGCTGGTCGCCGACGCGGCCGATGCCGAGTTCGCGAGCCCGCGGGCCTTCCCGCTGACCCGACTCCAGCAGGAGATCCTCATCCTGCGCACCATCGTGGGCCTCGACTCCCGGCAGACCGCGGTGGCGCTCGCCGTGGCGCCGGGCCGGGTCGGTGTCGAGCAGCACGCGGCGCTGAGTTCCCTGCGCGCGGCCTGAATCCGGGTGGACGGAGTCCACATCCACGGGTGAATGGACGAACCACACATCTCCGGGTGATTTGTCGCTAATATCCGATTCGTCACTTCGTTGCTACGGGACTGTCGGGGACCCTGTCGACCGCGCCTTGGAGGTTCGCCGTGCCCTGCACTTCCGACGATCCCTGACCTCACGCGCGCCGGCGCGTCACCGTGCGCGCGGCGTCACCTTCGTGCGGTGTCACCATTCGTCCAGCGTCGTCAGACCGTCCTGGAGCGCGCGTGCCAGCAGACTCGCCTTCGTCGAGGCATCCCGTCCGGCTGCCGCGTACTTGAGGCGGATCCGCTGCAGATGCGTGTTCAGCGTGCCCACCGAGATGAACAGCCGCCTCGCCGCTTCGGTCTTCGAGTCCGCTGCCAGCCAGGTGAGCAGAACTTCCTTCTCGCGGGCGCTGAGCAGAGGCCGCACGAGGCCGCCGACACGCATTTCGTGGAACGAGGACGAACGGTGCTGAGCGTTCACGGCGAACCGCCTCTCGGCTGACGAAGAGTCTGGGAACCGGCGCGAATGCGCCACCCCGAATCCTCGTCGCCGTCGGTGCCAAGACCTACGCCCGCGCGTGATCCCGTACGAAATCCGTACAGTCATACATCGCTGACCTGCGAAAACGCAGATTCTCCCCGAGGGAACCGTAGATGACGGAAACAACCGTGGAGGCGGCCGAGCCGACCTCCATCACCTCCCGGACCGAGTTCGGCCGGGCCCTGACCGCCCTGCGAACCCGAGCAGGACTGTCGATCCGCGATGTCGTCGACGCGTCCGGCGCATTGCACGGCACGGTCGCCGGGTGGTTCTCCGGACAGCACCTGCCGACCCGTGCCAGCGAGCCGGCCTTCCGCGCTGTGCTCGCGGCGTGCGGGGTAGCCGACGAGATCGAGGCGGACACCTGGATCGCGGCTGCGCGTCGTGCCCGGCAGGCACGGACCAAGCGCCGGGACACCGGCCCGATCCCCTATCGCGGTCTGTCCTCCTTCGAGGCGGAGGACGCCGAGTGGTTCTTCGGCCGCGACGACATCACCGAGGACGTTCTCCGCCGGATCCGCGCCGCGGTCGCCGGGCAGGGGCCGAGGGTGATCCTCGTCGTCGGTCCCTCCGGTGCGGGCAAGTCGTCTCTGCTGCGGGCCGGTGTCGCCGCCGCCGTCGGTTCCGACGAGACCGACCTCCGCGACTGGAAACCCGTCGTCCTGACCCCCGCGTCGGCAGGACCGGACAAGCTCGCCGGTGCCCTCGACGTCGATCACCCGACCGTTCTCGTGGTCGACCAGTTCGAGGAATTGTGGACCGCCGGCGAGGAAGAGGACCGCCACGACTTCCTCGAACACCTCGCACAGCCGCCCGACGACATCGTCGTCGTCCTCGGACTCCGGGCCGACTTCTACGGACTGGCCGCACGGGAACCGCACCTCGTACCGATCCTGGAGTCCGGGCCCGTCGTCGTCGGTCCCATGTCGGCGGCCGAACTCGAATCCGTCATCGTGCAACCGGCGGCCAAGGCGGAGGTGACCGTTCCACCGGAGCTGGTGAAGGTGCTGCTGACCGATCTCGCTCCCCGCGCGTCGCGGACGAAGGACGAGCCCGGCACACTCCCCCTGCTGTCCCACGCGTTGCTGCGGTTGTGGCAGCGGGCCGAGCGCCGGACGCTCACCGTCGCCGACTACACCGCGGTCGGCGGTATCTCCGGCGCTGTCCAGCAGACCGCCGAGGAGTTGTACTCGGAACTGACCCCCGAACAGCAGCACCTCACGCGCCGGGTGTTCCTGCGTCTCGTCAACGTCGACGACGACACCCAGACGCGACGACGCACCCCCCGCAGCGAACTGGCGTTCGGGGACGTCGACGCCGTGGACGAGATCGTCGACCGTTTCGCCGACGCCCGGCTCCTGACGGTCGACGAGGATTCCGTCCAGCTGAGTCACGAGGTTCTCCTCACCGCGTGGGGCCGGCTGCGCGGATGGATCGATGCCGACCGGGCGGGCCTCGCGGTCCACCGCGAACTCACCCGCGCCGCGCAGGTGTGGGAGGACAGCGGCCGCGACGACACCACCCTGCTCGGGGGTGGCCGGCTCGTCCTCCACGACGACTGGAGTCGCGTCGACGACAACGCCGACGCGCTCAACGACACCGAACGGGAATTCCTCACCCGGAGCGTCGCGCACCGGGACGCCGAAGTCGAGGCGGAGCGTCGCCGGACCAGGGTGCTCCGGCGGCTCGTCGGCGCCCTCACCGTGACAGCGGTGATCGCCCTCGTACTGGTGGTCGTCGCCACCACAGCCGGAATCAGCGCGCGCACCGAACGCGCCGACGCCCAGCGCGCACGCGACGACGCGATGTCGCGTCAGATCGCGACCGTCTCGACGCAGTTGTCGGCCACCGAACCCGCTCTCGCAGCACAGTTCGCCCTGGCCGGTTACCGCGTCGCCGACACCGTGGAGGCGCGCTCGGCGCTGCTGGACACCACCGGTGTGCGTACCCCCGTGCGTCTGACGGGACCGGCCGGCCCCCTCCAGGCACGCAGCACACCAGACGGGAGCACTGTGGTCAGTGCCGCATCCGACGGCACGGTGCGGTTGTGGGCGGTGGGTGAGACCGGACCGTCGACCACCCCGACCGCGGAATTCGGTGCGGGAGACGGTGCCGCCGAACTCTATGCGCTCGCGGTGTCGCCGGACGGCGACTCCGTCGCGGTCGGGGGTCAGGGCGGAATCTGGCTCTGGGACATCCGTGACCGCACCTCCCCGCGGCAGCGGGCGGTGCTCGCGAACTCCGATCACACGGCATATTCCCTCGAATTCTCGCCGGACGGAAGGCAACTCGTAGCAGGAACGGGCTCCGGTACGGTGCTGCGATGGAACACGAATGCCGATGAGGTGAGAGAACTGCCCTCACTCGACCATTCGGTCGAAGGTGCTGTGTACCCGGCCTTCTCGCCCGAAAATCGGTGGCTCGTCGTGGCCGGCAGGCAGATGTCGCTGCGGGTGTGGGACGTGCAGGCGCAGGATGCCGGCACGCGACCGGTGTTCGAGACGCTGCCGGACGGCGGCACCGAGAATCTTCTGTCGGTGGCGTTCTCGTCCGACGGCCGCACGGTCGCAGCCGGCACCACCCGGCGCCACGTACTGCGTTGGAACATGGTCGATCCCGCGGCACCCGTGCCCCTCGCGGCCCTCGAAGGATTCACCAGTTATGTCAACACCGTCGCGTTCGCTCCGGACGGTCGTCGCCTGGTCGCGGGCAGCTCCGACAACACGGTCCGCATCTGGGCGGACGGAACGACTCCCGGCGCCGCGGAATCGATCACGACACTGCCCGGTTCGAATCCCGTGACCTCGGTCGTCTTCACCGACGGGGGTCTCGCAGTGCTCACCGCGGCACTGGACGGCTCGGTCGGGTGGTGGCCGGTGCCCGGCCCGGTCCTGCCCGCGGACGAGGCCGTCTACGTCACTCCCGTCGACGCGGACGGCACCCTCGTCCTCTTCGGCCAGGGACGGTCGAATGCCCTGCCGCTGTGGAACATCGCCGATCCCGGTACGGCGGCGGAACTGCCGTCCCTGAGCCCGCCCGTCGAGGATCGGTTCAGCGGTGCCGCGGCACTGTCGAAGACCGGATCACTCGCTGCAGCAGGAACATCCGACGGGTCCGTGCACCTGTGGGATCTGGCGGACCCTGCAGCGCCGCAGTTCGCCGGGACAGCCGAGGGCGTCGTCACGGGTGTCGTCGGAGTGGTCGAGTTCGCTCCCGACCGACCCGTGGTGGCGGTAACGGCGACGGAGGACGCGAAAGTCGCGATCGTCGACGCCTCCGATTTCGCTGCTCCGCGCGTCGTCGGCACCTTCGAGGCAGACGACTATCCGTACATGCTGTCGTGGCATCCCACTGCCGACATCGTGGCCGTAGCGAGTGCCGGCGGTCTCGTCGAACTGTGGGATCTTTCCGATCCCACCGACCCGACGCGGATCTCCGAGCTGTCCGGATTCGAGAGTCAGGCGCAGACGGTCGCGTTCGGTGGCGACGGAACGATCCTGGCCGCGGCGAGCGCCGACCGCAGTGTGCGCCTGTGGGATGTCGCGGACCCTGCCGCCCCACGCGAACTGGCGCGGATCACCGGGCCGGCGGACGCGGTGTACTCGCTGCACTTCTCCCCCGACGGGGATCGTCTCACGGCCGGCGTCGGCGACGGGTCGGCGTGGATCTGGGACGTCACCCGACCGAGCTCCCCCACCACCCATGCGGTGCTCACCGCCTACGGAAGCCGGGTCTACGACGCCACCTTCGCGCACGACGGAGCGGTGCTCGTCGGAGGCGGCCCGGACCGTTCCGTGCGACTGTGGCAGCTCGATCCCGAGACCGTCTCGGCGACACTGTGTTCCACCGTCGGCACTCCGGTGACCGAAGACGAATGGGAACGGCACCTGCCGGGTGTGCCCTACCGGCCGCCGTGCGGCGACACGGCGTGAATCGAGGGAGCGGAAGATGTTCCGACCGAGCCGGATTCATCCGATTGCAGGATACGCACGCGCCGCGCGGTGTGGGAACGTCCCTCATGGGGGATTCAACGCATCGATCATCGGAGGAAGCATGTCTCGTATTCGCAGGCCGGGTCTGCGCGCGGTTCTGACGACCGTCACGGTGGCGGCGGTCGCATTCGGTGCGCCCGTTGCCGCCTCGGCCGCTCCCACCGGCAGCGCCGGCAGCAACGATCTGCCGGGCAGTGTCGCCGATCTGCCCGGCAGTGTGTCCGAACTGCCCGGCAGCGTGATGGATCTGGGGGCCCGCGCCATCGATCTGGGCAGCGTGATCCTGGAGAACGGATCGTCGCTGCCGACGACGCAGAAGTGCAACCAGTCCCGGAAGTCGGGTGGCGCGGGGGTGACCAGCACCTACCATGATCTGGGGCGTAGCGGCCCCACCTCGTTCGTCCTCACCTACGAGACGGTCAACATCCCGGACAACATCGAGGTTCTCTACCAGGGACAGTTGATCCACAGCACCGGCTACGTGGGCGACAACCTCAACGAGGGAACGGGATCCGTCGTCGTCTCCGTCCCGGCGGGAACCGCGACGACGGTGCTGGTGCGGGTGACCGGCCCCGACAGCACGGCGTGGGAGTACACGGTCAACTGCCCGGTCCTCTGACGGTCAGATCCGTAGGGCGGTGAACGGCGCAACCGGGATGTTGCGCACGACGAACCACACCGCCGTCAGGACCAGCACGAGGTGCGGGGTCCACCGGTATCGCGTCCACCGCGGCATCGGTGTGTCCCGCACCCTGCTCGACGTCCACAGACCGAAGACCACGGTGAGCACGCCCAGCGCGACGAGACCGAGGGCGTTGTAGTGCAACGCTGCCGGTACGTCGAGATGGACGAGCGAGTACAGCATCCGCGACGAACCGCAACCGGGGCACAGGATTCCGAACAGTGAATAGGTGGGGCACGGCGGGATGACCCCGCCCGGCGTGGTCGGGTCGGCCCACGCCACCGCGGCGCACACCGCGACCGCACCCGCGGCGATCGCCATGGGGGCTGCGAGCGCGCGCCTCGTCCTCATCGCGCCGTGCGCTCCTCGAGCCGGGCGCGCACCCCGGGCCATTCGTCGTCGGTGAGGGAGAACAGGGCGGTGGTCCGCCAGCTGCCGTCGCGGCGCCTGCGATGCTTGCGGAGCAGACCCTCCTCGGTGGCGCCGAGCCGGCGCAGGGCGTCGCGCGAACGGGTGTTGCGTTCGTCGGCGTGCCAGGTCACGCGCACGGCCCCGAGGTCGTCGAAGGCGCGCTGCAGCAGAAGCAGTTTCGACTCGCTGTTCACGTGGGTCCGCTGCACTCGCGTCGACAACCAGGTGTAGCCGATCACCAGCGTGCGGTGAGCCGGTTCGAGCAGGTAGTAGGACGTCGACCCCAGCACCTCGCCGGTCGCCCTGTCGACGATCGCGTAGGGCAGCCGGTACGGATCGGCCACCGCCTCGCGCACGAAGGTGCGCGCGTCGTCGAGGTCGCGGATCACGAGGTGCGCCCAGGCGAAGATCGTGTCGGGATCGTCGGCGGCCTTCAGCAACCCTCCGGCGTGGGAGTCGGCGAGGGGCTCGAGTCGGATACGGGGACCCTCGAGGACGGGATGTTCCGTCCAGTTGTCGTTCATCACGCTCTCCCGGTCGTCGTCGGACGGCGAGCGTAGTCCGTCCGTTCCGTCTGCTGCCACGGAGTTCGGGGCGGGACGCGCAGGAAGACGAAGAACAGCACGACCAGCAGGACCGCGCGTCCCCACACTCCGATGTGGACGAGCGTGAGCGGCAGGGCCATGTCCGTTTCGCCGGCGGTCGCGGCGAACCACCGGAAGATGCCGATGCCGATGGCGAGATCGGCGAGGAGATAGGCGGCGACGAGACCCCACGGCACGCGCAGCAGGATCAACATCGGCAGTAGCCACAGCGTGTACTGCGGTGAGTGAACCTTGTGGAAGAGCATGAACCCGCACAGCATCGCGGCCCCGGTACCGAGCCACGGATAGACGCCGTCGCGGAGGTATCGGCGCCATCCGAGCCACAGGGCGAGCGCGAACGACAGCGCGACCAGCGTCGGCGACAACTGGGCCACCAGCTCGTTGTACTGGGGAGTGTTCTCGTATTCCTGGTAGCCGCCCATCAACGGTCGCAGACCCCAGTACCAGATGGAGTTGCTGGTCCCGTCCGCTTCCCGGTTCTGCTGGAAGGCGAACGACGCCCGCCAGCCCTCGTAACCGAGGATCGCGAAGGGCAGGTTGATCGCGGCGACCGTCGCTGCCGCCGTGCCCGCGACGGCGAGGGCGCCGGGGACGTCCCGATTCCGGTCCGGTGAGCTCCCGCCGGTGAGGACATAGGCCATGAGCGGCAGAACGAAGATGCCCGGATAGAGCTTGAGACAGAAACCCACGCCCAGCAGCACCGCCGCGACCACTCCTCGGGTCCGCAGCGACCAGCGTTCGATCGTCAGCACCGCGACGGCGGCGACGGTGACCGCCACGACCGGCAGGTCCCAGTTGAGGAAGGCGTAGAGCACGAGCGGCGGCGTGAGCGACCACAACAGCGCGGCCCATCCGGCCATCCGGGCGAGCAACCACGCGGTGACCAGCCCGAAGGGGGCGAGCAACAACGCCGACTGCAGGAGGAACTCCGCATCGGTGTGGGCGCCGATGGCCCCGATCCACATGAGCACCCCGCTGAGCACGGGGTACTCGACGGTGCCCCCGGTCAGCGCTCCCGACGAGGTGATGCCCCCATCGACGAAGGGGAAGACGTGGAGGTTGATGCCGCGGCCGATCCACAATTGCTGGATGTCGGAATAGCAGACGTCGGCGTCCTTGATGTCCTCGAACCGCAGCGTGCGACCCTCGGCGTCGAAGGTAGGGCCGGCGCACCGGGCCTTGTTCAGGTAGCCGAACCACATCATCACCGCGCACGTCAGGACGGCGACGAGCGAGACGGTCCCGGAGCTCGTGCGCATGTCCTCACCCTAGGACAAAACCCCTGCCCGCGACGGTCGGCGATTTCGCTGGTCGCCGGGCCGTCGTGTACCCTTCATGGGTTGCTGACGCAACGACCCTCCTGTCACGGAACGTCCGTGACCGTTCACAGTCCATAGGAGGTGATGAGGTCTAATGCGTCATTACGAATTGATGATCATCCTGGACCCCAGCCTGGACGAGCGCACCGTCGCTCCCTCGCTGGAGACGTTCCTCAACGTCATTCGCCAGGAAGGCGGCAAGGTCGACAAGGTCGACGTGTGGGGTAAGCGCCGTCTCGCCTACGAGATCGCCAAGAACAGCGAAGGCATCTACGCGGTGATCGACATCAGCGCGACGCCTGCTGCCGTTGCAGAGCTGGATCGCCAGCTCGGCCTGAACGAGTCGGTGCTCCGCACCAAGGTTCTGCGCCACGGCAAGTGAGCCTGTCGGCGCCGGGCCGTAGGCTCTGGCGCATCAGGACTCCCCACACTGCAGGAGGAACCACATGGCAGGCGACACCGTCATCACCGTGGTCGGCAATCTGACCGCCGACCCCGAACTGCGTTTCACCCCCGCGGGTGCTGCGGTTGCGAACTTCACCGTCGCATCCACGCCCCGCGTGTTCGACCGTCAGTCCAACGAATGGAAGGACGGCGAGGCTCTGTTCCTGCGCTGCAACATCTGGCGTGAGGCAGCGGAGAACGTGGCCGAGAGCTTGACTCGCGGCTCGCGTGTGATCGTGCAGGGCCGGCTCAAGCAGCGCAGCTACGAGACGCGTGAAGGCGAGAAGCGCACTGTCGTGGAGCTCGAGGTCGACGAGATCGGCCCCTCGCTCCGTTACGCCACGGCCAAGGTCACCAAGGCCGGTCGCGGTGGCGGTGGCGGAGGCTTCGGTGGTTCCTCCGGTGGATCGGGCGGTGGCCGTCCCGCTCAGAACACGAACGTCGGCGGAGACGACCCGTGGGGCGACGCCCCGCAGTCGGGCTCCTTCGGTGGTTCCGGGGACGACGAGCCTCCGTTCTGATCCGACCTCGATCGGAACATCCAAAATTACGGAGAACGACCATGCCTAAGTCGCCCGCGCGCGAGAAGGTTTTGAAGAAGAAGGTCTGCACCTTCTGCAAGGAAAAGAACGTGCAGATCGATTACAAGGACACGACGCTGCTGCGCAAGTACGTCAGCGATCGCGGCAAGATCCGCGCTCGCCGCGTCACCGGCAACTGCGTGCAGCACCAGCGCGACGTCGCTGTTGCTGTCAAGAACTCTCGTGAGGTGGCTCTGCTCCCTTACGTCTCGACGACTCGCTGAGGAAAGGGAGGGACACGATGAAGCTCATCCTTACTGCTGACGTGGACAACCTCGGTGCGCCTGGCGACACCGTTGAGGTCAAGGACGGCTACGGCCGCAACTACCTGCTGCCCCGCGGCCTGGCGATCGTCGCCACCCGTGGTGCCCAGAAGCAGGTCGAGGGCATCCGCCGTGCTCAGGAGGCTCGCGCCGTGCGTGGCCTCGAGCACGCTCAGGAGCTCAAGGCCGCCATCGAGGGCCTCGAGGACGTCTCGCTGAGCGTCAAGACCTCGAGCGACTCGGGCAAGCTGTTCGGCTCGGTCACCGCTGCCGATGTCGCCGGTGCTCTCAAGGCTGCCGGTGGCCCGGTTGTCGACAAGCGCATCGTCGAGCTGCCCAAGGCTCACATCAAGGCGACCGGCAAGCACCAGATCGTCGTGAAGCTGCACCCGGATGTCACCGCGAAGTTCACGCTGAACGTCGTGGCTGCCTGATTCCGGCCCCTCGAGGAGCCCCGCGCCTGGTCGGCGTGGGGCTCCTCGTCGTCTGTGTACAGCCTGTGGATAAACCGGGGGGTAAACCACACCGTTGTGACTCCTCGGAATGTCGTTCGGGGAACGAATGGGTGAACACGCCCGGCCCTCCGACACGCCGAAATTCTTTTTCTCCACAGGTGTGAACAGGCATTTTTCCGCTCCTACCTGCGGTTACGGGAGATGTGAGATGTGTTGTCCCCAGGTTGTGCACATCCGGTGCACAAGGCTGTCCTCCTCTTTCCACAATTCATCCCCAACTGTGTGCACAACCCGAGTTGTGGAGGGTCATCCCGATCCCTAACGTCGGGCGCACGACTCCACACACAGGATGTCGGTAGGGGCGAGTAGAACCGGACACGAAACCCCGGGTACCGACACCGGGAGTGCGTGCAGGTATCCGCCGGAGCACAGCGCGCCGGACGGGGACATGTGGAGGAAGGCAGGCACTGCAGTGGCCGTCGTTGACGATCGTGGAAATCCCGAATATTCGGGACCTCCCGAGGAACCGAGTGGAGACTTCGGTCGACAGCCCCCTCAGGATCTCGTGGCCGAGCAGTCCGTGCTCGGCGGCATGCTGCTGAGCAAGGACGCCATCGCCGACGTCCTCGAAGTGCTGAGGCCCGGCGACTTCTACCGTCCGGCCCACCAGGCCGTGTACGACGCGATCCTCGATCTCTACAGCCGTGGCGAACCCGCCGACCCGGTCACCGTGTCGGCCGAACTCGACCGGCGCGGCGAACTCAAGCGACTCGGCGGGGCCGCCTACCTCGTCACGCTCACCCAGACCGTCCCCACCGCGGCCAACGCCGGCTACTACGCCGAGATCGTCGCCGAGAAGGCCGTCCTGCGCCGACTCGTCGAGGCGGGCACCCGCATCGTCCAGTACGGCTACGCCGGCGCCGACGGCCAGGACGTCGCCGAGATCGTCGACCGCGCGCAGGCGGAGGTCTTCGAGGTCGCCGAACGACGCACCACCGAAGACTTCGTGCCGCTCGAAGAACTTCTGCAGCCCACGATGGACGAGATCGACTCCATCGCCAGCCGCGGCGGTATCTCCCTCGGCGTGCCCACCGGTTTCGCCGAACTCGACGAGCTCACCAACGGGCTGCATGCCGGCCAGATGATCATCGTCGCCGCGCGTCCCGGTGTCGGTAAGGCCCTCGCGCTCGACACTCCCCTGCCCACCCCCACCGGCTGGACCACGATGGGCGAGGTCGGTGTGGGCGACGAACTCCTCGGCGCCGACGGCCGCCCCACCCGCGTCCTCGCCGCCACCGAGGTCATGCACGGCCGTTCGTGCTTCGACGTCGTGTTCTCCGACGGCACCGTGATCGTCGCCGACGAGCAGCACCAGTGGCGCACCGGCGACGGCGCGATCCGCACCACGGGCGAACTCGCCGCCACCGCCGACGCGGGGCACACCGTCGCGAACACCGAGGCACTGTCGTTCCCGGCAACAGAGCTGCCCGTTTCCCCCTTCACGCTCGGTGCGTGGCTCGGCGGCCCGTCGTCCGATCCCGAACTGCACATGCGTATCGACGGCGAAGGTGGCTTCACGAGCGCCCTAGTCGCGCTCGGCGCCCACATCCCCGCCGAATACCAGCGGGCATCCGAACCGCAGCGTCGCGAACTCCTCGCGGGTCTGCTCGATGCCGGTGGAGAGATCGACGACGACGGCACCATCCGGTTCGTCGGCTCGTCCGAGCGACTGGCGCAGGGCGTCGCCGAACTCCTGTCGGGCCTCGGTTACGCACCGGTGCTCGACGGCACCGATATCTCCTTCGTCACCGACGACGACGTCTTCGTCCTGCCCAGCAAGGCCGTGCGACACAAGGAATGCCGCGCCGCAGCGCCGCGCGAACGCCGCATCGTCGCCGTCCGTCCGGTTCCCTCGGTCCCGGTGCGGTGCGTCGAGGTCGCCGGCGACCACATGTACCTCGCGGGTCGCGCGATGGTGCCCACGCACAACTCCACGCTGAGCATGGACTTCATGCGGTCGTGCTCCATCAAGCACGGCATGGCTTCGGTCATCTTCTCGCTCGAGATGGGCAAGACCGAGATCGTCATGCGTCTGCTGTCCGCGGAGGCGAAGATCAAGCTCGGCGACATGCGATCCGGACGCATGACCGACGACGACTGGACGCGTCTCGCCCGCCGCATGAGCGAGATCAGCGAAGCGCCGTTGTTCATCGACGACTCGCCGAACCTCACGATGATGGAGATCCGTGCAAAAGCGCGGCGACTCAAGCAGAAACACGACATCCGTCTCATCGTCATCGACTACCTGCAGCTCATGTCGTCCGGCAAGAAGGTCGAGTCGCGTCAGCAGGAGGTCTCCGAATTCTCGCGAAGCCTCAAGCTTCTCGCGAAGGAACTCGAGGTTCCGGTCGTCGCGGTGTGTCAGCTCAACCGTGGTCCCGAGCAACGGACCGACAAGCGGCCGCAGGTCTCCGACCTGCGTGAGTCGGGCTGCCTGCCGGCGTCCACGCGCATCATGCGCGCCGACACCGGCGCCGAGGTCACGCTCGGCGAGCTGCTCGAGTCGGGCGAACAGCCCCTCGTGTGGTCGCTCGACGAACGCATGCGGATGGTCGTCCGGCCTATGGTGAAGGTCTTCCCCAGCGGCCGTAAGGAAGTCTTCCGATTGGAGCTGGCCTCGGGACGTCGTGTCGAAGCCACCGCGAACCATCCCTTCCTCACCATCGACGGCTGGATGCCGTTGGGCGAGTTGGTCGCCGGTGAGCGTGTTGCAGTGCCGCGTGCGGTGCCCACACCCCTCGACGTGATACCCGCATCCGACGACGAGGTGGCCGCTCTCGCAGACACCGCCGTGGCCGGCCGACTGATCCCCACCCGGGCGTTCTCGCTCCCCAAGGAGCAGGTCGCCGAGCTCGTCTGCCACATCTGGGAAGACAGCGGTGAGGTCGCATGGGACGCAGGCGCTGCCCGCGCCGTCGTTCGCTACGGGTCGGCGGAGCGTCGTCTGGCCGACGACCTCGCGCGCCTGCTCCTGCGCATCGGCGTGTTCGCGCGGATCACCGATGCCGGCGAGGGCTGGGACCTCACTGTCACCGGGGCGGAGAACCAGGCGGTCTTCCTCCACGACGTGGGCAAGCACGGAACCGCGGCGCAGTGGGTCCTGGCGCAGCTCGGACCGAAGCTCGTCAAGCACAGCCCCGACACCGTCACCCCCGAGATCGAAGCCGAGCTCGGCGAACTTCTCGCCGTCGAGCAGCTCGCCCCGATCGGGCCGGTCGCGGCGGCCACCCCGCGCACCACCGAGGGTGCACGCTCGCGGCTCGCCCAGGTCGCCGATGTCCTCGACACGGCCGACATCGACATGGTCGCCACCAACAACGTGTTCTGGGACGAGATCGTCTCCGTCACGAGTCTCGGCGAGCGCGACGTCTACGACGGAACGGTGCCCGGCACACACAATTTCGTCGCCGACGGCATCGCGGTGCACAACAGCCTCGAGCAGGACGCCGACATGGTCATCCTGCTGCACCGCCCCGACGCCTTCGAGCGCGACGACCCGCGTGGTGGCGAGGCCGACCTCATCGTCGGCAAGCACCGTAACGGCCCGACCGCGACCATTACCGTTGCGCACCAGCTGCACCTGTCGCGGTTCGTGGACATGGCGCGCGGCTGATACGAGTCGTCGCCCCGCCCGGCGGCGGGGCGACAGAGCGTGTCCCGAGGACGTGGAACCTTCGGCGAACGACGTTCAGCAGCAGGTAGGTGCGACTCCTGTCGTCGAAGGTTCGTTCTGGCGCTCGTCTGCCGTGCCCGCCGTGCAGCACGCCACGTCGCCGGTCTCTCGCGGGCCGTCGAGATGCTGCGGGCTCGACCCGAAGGTCTCCGAATCCGCCAGGACGGTGTACACCTCCCACTTCTCCCCTGTCGGACCCGTCACCCACGCCTTGTCCTGCGCGGCGTAGCAACAGGTCGTGCCCATCTCCTCGTCGGCGAACAAGCCCGCCTCGGTCAATCGGGCGATCTCGGTGTGCACCTTCTCGGACGAGTCGACCTCGACCCCGAGATGGTTGATCGTGCCGCCCTTGCCCGGGTTCTCGAACAGCACCAGCTTCAACGGTGGATCGGCGATCGCGAAGTTGGCGTAGCCCGGTTCGAGCTTGGCCGGTTCGGTGCCGAACAGTGCCGTATAGAAGGCGACCGCTTCGGACAGGTCGTCGACGTTGAGGGCGAACTGGATGCGTGACATGACTGCCTCCACCTGTGTGACATATGTCGAATTACCGCTCACAGGATGCTTCTGTATTTCGACATATGTCAAGAAGGTAGTTAGGCTCGAATCATGCCGAAAGCACTGCCCGTGATCGATGTCCGCGCCCCGATCTGCTGCGAGCCGGTATCGGCCGCGCCGATGAGCGACGACGCCGCCCTCGAGGTCGCGTTGCGGCTGAAGGCCCTGGCCGACCCGGTGCGCATCAAGCTCATGTCGATCCTGCTCACCGCCGACGAAGGTGCGGTGTGCACGTGCGATCTCGCCGCCGGTGTGGATCTGGCGGAATCCACGGTGAGCCATCACCTCGGGCAACTGCGCAAGGCGGGCATGGTCGAATCCGAACGACGCGGGATGAACGTCTATCACCGTGCCCGCGCCGAGTCCCTCGAGGCGCTCAGGGTCGTCCTGGATCCGAACTGCTGCCGCTGACGGTCGCAGACATATCCTCGAGGTGGAGAAGCGGCGAGGAAGGTAGTGATGACGTTCATCAAGATGTGCGGACTGCAGGACGAGCCGACGGTCGATCTCGCCGTCGAACTGGGCGTCGACGCGGTCGGTTTCGTCCTCGTCGAGAGCCCTCGTCGCATCTCCCCGGATCGGGCCGCGACGCTCCGCGCCCGCGTGCCGGCGGGAACACTCGCCATCGGCGTCTATGTGAATGCGTCCCTCGACGAGATCATCACGACGGCCCGGGCAGCGAATCTCGATCACGTCCAGGTGCACGACCTGCGATCGCCCGACGACGTGCGCGTGCTGCACGACGCAGGATTCACGGTGATCCGCGCGATCAACACCGGAGGAGCCGAGGCGTTGTCGGAGGATTTCGGCGCCGACCTGCTGCTCGTCGACGGCGCAGTCGCCGGTGCCGGGAAGACGTGGGACTGGCAGGACCGCAGTGCCCTGCCGACCGGCCGGTGGGTCCTCGCGGGCGGGCTGAACCCCGACAACGTCGAGAGGGCACTTTCCACGTCCGGGGCTTGGGGTGTCGACGTCTCCAGCGGCATCGAGGCCGAACGCGGCGTCAAGGATCCCGGTCTCATGCGGGCGTTCGCGCAGGCGGTCCGGAGAAGCGCCCCGGAGTGACCCGTCCGGGGCCGAGCCCCGGAGTGCCCCTGCCCGGGTGATCCGGCGTCAGTGCGCCGCGTCGGCCCTTTTCCGCCGCGGGATCAGGTGCATGATCAGCACGACGATCGCACCCACGATCAGGCCCATCAGAGCGGATGCCACGGTCCCCGCGGTCCACGACAGCACGCCGCCGAATCCGCCGTGCACGAGCTCGCCGAACCAGTGCTCGAGATCGTGCAGACGATCGGCAGGCCAATGGAATCCGGCCTCGCCGACGTTGACGAGCAGGATGTGCCCACCGACCCACAGCATGGCGGCGATGCCGACCACGGTGAGAACGGTCATCAGCTTCGGCATCGCCGTCACGAGACCGCGACCGACGCGCTGAGCGAAGGTGGACTTCCGTTTCGCGAGCGCCAGGCCGACGTCGTCCATCTTCACGATCAGGGCGACCACGCCGTACACCAGGACGGTGATGAGGACGGCGACGACGATGAGGACGAGCAGGCGGGTCAGGAAGGGTTCGTCCTCGACCGAGGCCAGCGAGATCACCATGATCTCGGCCGACAGGATCAGGTCGGTGCGGATCGCGCCGCCGATCATGGCCTTCTCGAACTCGGGGCCCTTCTCCGCCGCGGTGGCCTCTTCTTCGTGGTGGCCGCCGGTGAGCGCTTCGTAGACCTTCTCGGCACCCTCGTAGCAGAGGAACAGACCGCCGGCGATGAGCAGATACGGCAGGGCCTGCGGGAGGAACTGACTCAGGATCATCGCGACCGGCAGGATGATCAGGAGCTTGTTGCGGATCGACCCGATCGCGATCTTGCGGATGATCGGCAGTTCGCGATCGGGGGTGAACCCGTGCACGTAGCGGGGGGTGACGGCTGTGTCGTCGACGACCACGCCCGCTGCCTTGACGCTCGCCCTGCCGGCTGCGGCGCCGATGTCGTCTATGGATGCCGCGGCTGCCTTCGCAAGTACCGCGACGTCGTCCAGAAGGGCGACGAGACCACCAGCCACGGGAACCTCCCACAGTTCGGCTGCACCGAGCCGATCGACCGACACGCAATTACGAGTCGTCTCGGAACGCTACCGGACCTGCGACGACGTGCAACGCAGTGTCCGGAGCATGTCGGGGACGACGTGCGTCCACACCGAGCGCCCTACGCGGACGCCCGGCGTGACAGACCTGTGGGTACCCGGTGGATGCGGTTGCCGAACTCGATCATGCCGGCGATGTCAGTTCGGCGATCAGTGCCTCGACCTTCGCCCGGATCTCGTCCCGGATCGGACGCACGGCGTCGATTCCTCGTCCGGCCGGGTCGTCGAGCACCCAGTCCCGGTAGGACGTACCGGGAAATACCGGGCAGGGTGTCGCCGCATCCCATCGTGATCACGATGTCGGAGGTCTGCACGGCGTCGGCGGTGAGGATCTTCGGGTTCTCGCCGGAGATGTCGATGCCGACCTCGGCCGTGGCTGCGACCGCAGCAGGGTTCACCTCGTCGGCGGGTGCGGACCCGGCGGAACGGACTGTGATGCGGTCCCCCGCGAGACGACTCAGGAAGCCGGCGGCCATCTGGGACCGACCGGCATTGTGCACGCACACGAACAACACGGACGGAACGGCGGTCACGACGCACCTCCGGCACGGGCGACGAAACGTGTGCGCAGAGCCAGGGCGACGTACACGAGTGCGACGAGGACGGGTACTTCGATGAGGGGGCCGACGACTCCCGCCAGTGCCTGCCCGGACGCGACCCCGAACGTGCCGATCGCGACGGCGATGGCGAGTTCGAAGTTGTTGCCCGCGGCGGTGAAAGCGAGTGTGGTGGTGCGTTCGTAGCCGAGTCCTACTGCAGCGCCGAACAGATACCCGCTCCCCCACATGATCGCGAAGTACGCCAGCAGGGGCAGCGCGATGCGTACGACGTCGAGTGGGCGCGAGGTGATCTGTTCGCCCTGCAGCGCGAACAGGATCACGATGGTGAACAGCAGTCCGTACAGCGCCCACGGCCCGAGGCGCGGCAGGAAGGTCTGCTCGTACCAGCTGCGGCCCTTGGCCTTCTCGCCGAATCGACGAGTGAGGAAACCGGCGACGAGCGGGATCCCGAGGAAGATCAGCACGGATTTCGCGATCTCCCATGGGGAGACGTCGAGACCGGTCTGCTCGAGGCCGAGCCATCCGGGCAGCACCGACAGGTAGAACCAGCCGAGAGCGGCGAACATGATCACCTGGAAGACCGAGTTGATCGCGACCAGCACAGCCGCGGCTTCCCGGTCGCCGCACGCCAGGTCGTTCCAGATGATCACCATCGCGATGCAGCGCGCGAGGCCGACGATGATCAGACCGGTGCGGTATTCGGGCAGATCCGGCAACATCAGCCACGCGAGCGCGAACATCAGTGCGGGACCGACGATCCAGTTGAGGATCAGCGACGAGATCAACAGGGTGCGGTCGCCGGTGACCGTGTCGAGACGGTCGTAGCGCACCTTCGCCAGCACCGGATACATCATGATCAGCAAGCCGAGGGCGATCGGCAGTGAGATTCCGTCGATCTCGATGAAACCCAGGGTTTCTCCGAGCCCGGGAATCATGCGGCCGAGCAGCAGGCCGACGACGATCGCGGTGCCGATCCACACGGGAAGGAAGCGATCGAGTGTCGACATCCTGCTCATGACGGGACTGTCCACCGCGGTGCGCTCGCTCATGCGGGTACCTCGGTCGATTCGATGCCGAGCACATCGGAGAGTTGCCGTAGTGCGGTCGGAACCACCCAGTAGTAGACCCAGGTGCCGCGACGCTCGCACTCGAGCAGGCCTGCCTCGCGCAGAACTCTGAGGTGGTGCGAGATCGTGGGTTGGGACAGGTCGAACGATCCCGAGATGTCGCATACGCACGCCTCACCGCCGGCATGGCTCGCGACGAGCGACAGCAACCGCAGACGCACCGGATCGCCGAGGGCCTTGAACATCCGGGCGAGGTCGACGGCGCGATCGCCCGTCAGGGGTTCGCGCACGAGCGGAGAGCAGCAGACGTCGTCATCCGCGAGATCTTGATTCGACACGCGTCTATATTGACATATGTCGAATCTGCGGACGAATCCGGATGGTGAAGCTGCCCGGATCGGACACGGAACAATGGCGGCATGGCCAACTCGCCGTCCGGTGACTCGATGCTCGACCGCGTCGTCCGCATCCTCGAGTCGTTCGACGACACCCAGCCCCGTCTGACCGTCGGGAGTCTCGCCCGCAGGTCCGGCATCCCGCAGGCCACGACCTACCGGCTCGTCGGCGAGCTGGTGCAACACGGTCTGCTCACCCGGGACGACGACGGCCGGGTACGGCTCGGTCTGCGCCTGTGGGAGCTCGTCGCGCGCAGTGCACCCGCGCGCGATCTGCGGGAGGCAGCGCTGCCCTTCCTGCAGGACGTCCAGTCGGTGGTGCACCAGCACACCCAGCTCGCTGTCCTGCAGGACGACGAGGTCCTCGTCCTCGAACGGCTGTCGGCGTCCGATTCGGTGGTCAACCAGGCCTCGGTCGCCCGTCGGCTCCCCGTCCACGACACGTCGCTGGGAATGTCGATGCTCGCGTTCTCGCCTGCGGAGGTGCAGGAGTCCTATCGGCGACGGCATCCCGAGGTGGAGAAGCGGTTCGCTGCGACGACGAGAGATTTCCGTCGCGCGCTCGCGGAGGTCCGTCGACGGGGTTATGCGCGCTTCGACGGTGTGCTCGACGAGGGCACCACGGGCATCGCGGTCCCCGTACTCACACGGTCGGGTCATGCCCTGGCGGCGCTCGGCGTGGTGGTGCCCACCGGTGCGTCCCGGCAGCAGGCCGTCGTGCCCGTCCTCATGGCAGCTGCCCGCGGCATCGCGCGCGGAGTGGGCGAGCGACCACCGGACTGACCGGACCGTTTTCTCATTGAACGAGAAGATGACGTGTGCGGTGGGAGAGGCGCACGACACTCGACGGGACGCGAATCGGATACGCGCAGCGAAGGATGAACACATGAACGCAACCCGCACGGTCGTCACCACCGAAGTCGGCATCGTCGGCGGGGGCCCGGCAGGTCTCATGCTCTCCCACCTCCTCGCGAAGGCGGGGATCGACAACATCGTCGTCGAGAAGCGTGATCACGAGACCATCCGGACCACCCACCGTGCGGGCATCCTCGAGCACGGCTCGGTGTCGCTGCTCACCGAGAGCGGAGTCGACACCCGTGTCCTGAACGAAGGGCACCGCCACGACGGCATCGATCTGCGCTTCGGGGGCGAGAGCCACCGCATCGATTTCCGGGACCTCGTGGGTGAGTCGGTGTGGTTGTATCCGCAGAACGAGGTCTTCGTCGACCTGGCCGCATCGCGCGAACGCGACGATGGCGATGTGCGCTACAGCGTCTGCGATACAGAGGTTCTCGACATCACCACCGACGCACCGAAGATTCGGTTCACCGAATCCGACGGCACGCCGGTCGAGATCCGGTGCCGCATCCTCGTCGGTGCAGACGGATCGCAGAGCATCTGCCGCAAGGCGATTCCGGGCGACGTCCGCACCGACCACTTCATCGAGTACCCCTTCGCATGGTTCGGGATCCTCACCGAGGCTCCGCCGAGCGCACCCGAATTGATCTATGCGCGTTCGGATCAGGGATTCGCCCTCATCAGTCAACGCAACGAGTCGGTGCAGCGGATGTACTTCCAGTGCGACCCGTCCGAGGACGCGTCGACGTGGAGCGAGGACCGGATCTGGGACGAGCTGCAGAGGCGTGTCGACGGCCCCGACGGTTTCGAACTGAAGCGCGGCCCCATCTTCGAGCAGATGGTCCTGCCGTTCCGCTCGTACGTGTGCGAACCGATGCGGCACGGAAATCTCTTCCTGGCAGGCGATGCCGGCCACACCGTTCCGCCGACCGGTGCCAAGGGACTCAACCTCGCCCTGGCCGATGTCCGGGTGCTCTTCCGCGCGCTCGACTCGTTCTTCTCCACAGGCTCGTCCGACCTGCTCGACGCCTACAGCGACACGGCGCTGCAGCGCGTGTGGAAGGCGCAGAACTTCTCGTACTGGATGACCTCGATGCTCCACACCCGTGAGGACGCAACGTCGTTCGAGAACAAGCGGGCACTGGGCGAACTCGCCGCGGTCGTCGGCTCCCGGTACGGACAGCAGTATCTCGCGGAGGCGTACACGGGCTGGCCCGACCGCTGATCGTCAGGGCGTGCGGGTCAGGAGTTCGTCGAGCCGATCGAGAACCCGCCTGTTGAGGAGGGTGCGGTTGCCCATCTCGCAATGCCCACCCGCACCCTCGGCGTCGGTGAACGGGATGAGGGTCACCGTGTCGCCCAACCGATCTCCGAACGTTCCTGCACCGCGCGCGAGGGCATCGCTCTCGGCGGCGGTCACCACGACCGGGCACGAGATACGCTCCCCGACCTCGTCGAGTGTGTACGCGTTCGTCTCCGCGAACAGTTCCCGGATGTCCGAGGCGCCGTTGACCCAGAATCCGCGGGCGATGATCTTCCAGCGTAGTGACGGATCCGACTGCACCGCAGCCATGATCGCGTCCGCGTCCTGCGCGTTCATCGAGAGAGGTTCGTCCAGGACCTCGGGGGACAGGCCGAATGCTGCCCCGAGGGCCCGGGTGCCGGCCGCGACGCTCCACTGACCGGGATCGGCGACCACCGCGGCCAGGCGATGCTCACCGGATGCCGCACGCGGCGCGAGATACCCACCGAGACTCCATCCGCTCAACACGATGCGCTCGCGGTCGACGATCGGTGAGGCGATCACATGGTCGATCACCGCGCGCACGACCACTTCCCAGTCCGGGCGCATCGGCATGTTCTGCTTGTAGAGCATCTCGCCCTGGCCTGGTCCGTCGAACAGGAGACAGTGGTAGCCGCGTCGCAGTGCCGCCACCGCCGACGCGAAGTACATGTCTGTGATCGTGGCGTCGTATCCGTTGGTGAAGACGATGAGCGGCCGCACGCTGTTCTCGTGGCCGGGTGCGGGAATCAGGTAGCCCGGAAGCGTGGTGTCCTCGAACGGAATCCTGGCGGCCTTGACGGGTGTGTCCCCGATCGCCAGCCCGGCATCGAAGGCCGCGACCTGCTTGTCGAAGGCGGCGATCAGACGTGGGTCGACGGGAGAGCCGTACAGCGGGTGGTAGGCGGTCGCGTAGTAAGCGCTCGCCCGCAGGAACAGCTCGCGGACGGAGTCGTCGTGCCCGGCGACCGCACAGGTCTCCGCTTCGGCGACGAGACGGTCCCCGGCCTCGACCCACGCCCGGTAGAAGTCCGCGTCGTCACCGTCGCCCACCTGCCGGGCCACTGCGGCGATCTCGCCGAAGTCGGCGCCGCCGTAGGGGATGTAGGCCAGCGGCCAGGTTCCGAATTCGTCGTGCAGATGATCGTGGAACAGCAGACCCATGTCGGTGCTCCTTCGAGCCGAGTTTCGCGAATCGGGGTTCTCCCTGCACGGTGACGGCACGGCGACGTCACTGCTACCGGAATCAGCGGATTTCACCCTCGATTTCGTCGAACAGGAGCTTCGGCCTCGCTCTCCCTATACGGCTACGAGCCCGTCCGGTGCCTTCTTCGCCAGGCGCCCGGCGAGTGCCGCACACACCAGGAGCTGCATCTGATGGAACAGCATGAGCGGCAGCACGATCAGGCCGATGGGCTGGCCGGGGAAGAGCACGATCGCCATGGGCAGACCGGTGGCGAGGGACTTCGTGGAACCGCAGAAGAGAATCGCGACGCGGTCCTGATAGTCGAAGCCGAGTCCGCGCGACGAGTACCAGGTCAGTGCGAGCACGATCGCGAGCAGTACCGCGCACACCCCGACGAGGGCGAGCAGGCGGCCGACCGAGATCATCGACCAGATGCCCTCGTTCATGCCGCGGCTGAACGCCACGTACACGACCAGCATGATCGATCCGCGGTCGACGAGCTTGAGCGGCTTGCCGTGGGCCTTCACCCAGCCGCCGATCCAGCGCCGCAGGAGCTGACCGGCGACGAACGGCACGAGCAGCATCAGCACGATGTCGAGCACGGCCGAACCGCTGAAGGTGACGCCCTGCGTGGACATCGTCAGCGCGACCAGCAGCGGCGTCGCGAAGATTCCGATGAGACTCGAGGCGCTGGCCGAGACGATCGAACCGGGGATGTTGCCGCGCGCCACCGAGACGAGCGCGATGGCCGACTGCACCGTGGACGGCAGCAGGCACAGATAGAGGACGCCGAGATAGAGCGGGTCGCTCAGGATCGACGGCACGAGCACCTTGGCGGCCAGGCCGAGCAGCGGGAAGACGACGAAGGTCGTGGCGAGGATCGTCAGGTGCAGACGCCAGTGCTTGAGACCCTCGATGGCCTCCTGCGTGGACAATCGCGCGCCGTACAGGAAGAACAGCAGCCCGATGGCGATCTTGGCGGCCCAGTTCACGCCGTCGAGTACGACCCCGTCGGCGGGCAGCAGAGCAGCGACGGCGACGGTGGCGAGGATGGCGAGCAGGAACGGGTCGAGTCGTCCGAGCACGGGGATCTTGGAGAGCACGAATCGACGGTACGGCAGCCGGAGGGCATTACAGAAGACGGTCACCACGTTTTCTGTAATCGCGATTCGTGATGGAATGGGGTGGTGTTCGATCCGGTGCACCTACGGAGCTTCCTCGCCGTCGAGCGGGAGCGCGGCTTCACCGCGGCCGCCCAGCGGCTCGGCCTGCGGCAGTCGACGGTCAGTCAGCACGTCGCGCGACTCGAGAAGGAGATCGGACGCCGCCTGTTCGTACGCGACACGCACAACGTCGAGCTCACGGCGGACGGTGCCGACATGGTCGCCTTCGCCCGCGAGATCCTCGATCGCCACGATGCCGCCCGCAGACACTTCTCGGAGTCGCCGCTCAGCGGCCGGCTGCGTTTCGGGGTCTCCGAGGACCTGGTGCTCTACGAGCTGCCGTCGATCCTCGCCGAGTTCCGGCGCAGTCATCCCCGCATCGATCTCGAACTCACCGTGGATCTGAGCGAGGATCTCCAGCGCCGGCTCGACGACAACGAGCTCGATCTGGTCTTCGGCAAGCGCCGACCGGGTAGCCGCCACGGCGAGATGATCTTCCGCGAGCGTCTCGTCTTCCTCTCCGCCCCCGATTACGTCCTCGACCCGGACGAGCCGACACCGCTGGTGTCCTATCCGTCGCCGGCCCTGACGCGCGACATCGCGCTCGAGGTCCTCCAGCGCAGCGGGCGCGGCGTGCGCGTCGCGTGCACGACCGACAGTCTCAACGGCCTGCGCGCCGCGGCGCTCGCCGGACTGGGTGTGGTGCTGCACGCCGAGCGGCTCCCTCCGCCCGGTCTCGTCCCGGTGCGCGATCCCCAGCGCCTGCTTCCCGATGCGGGTGAGATCGAGTTCGTGCTCATGGCCCGTCGTTCCGTACTCAGTGGTCCGGAGGCGGCACTGCGGGCGGCCATCCTCGCGAATGCGGATCGCGTACGCGTGTGACGGTGTCGCGGATGGGTATTCCTGTGCCACGCCCGCTGGGGGCGGCAGTGCTCACGCCGCAGGAGGAACCGTGTCCACAGACGCGATCGTGTTGCTGAAGGAAGACCACAAGGAGATCAAGAAACTCTTTCGCGACTTCCGGAAAGCCGAGGGGGAGAAGGAGAAGGGCAAGATCGTCGACAGGATCATCGAAGCCCTCACCGTGCACACCTATCTCGAGAACGAGTGCATGTACCCCGAGATACGCTCCCTGCTTCCCGATCTCGAGGACGACATCCTCGAGTCCTACGAGGAACACCACGTCGCCGATGTGCTCGTCGTCGAACTGGCCGGAATGAAGCCCGACGCAGAGCGTTTCGACGCGAAGACGACGGTCCTGATCGAGAACGTCGAGCATCACATCGACGAGGAGGAGGACGAGTGGTTCCCCAAGGTGCGCGAGGCACTCGGCCGTAAGCAGTTGCAGGACATCGGTGCCCGCATGCTCGAGATGAAGAGGGACGCCCCGCGGTCGCCCGCACAGCCGTCCGCGCTGAAGAAGACGATCGACGCGGTGATCAGCTGATGGTGTGCTGCGGCCGGGCGAGGGAGGCGCCTCGTCCGGCCCGGCTCGCCCGGTAGGCGTCGCGCCGCGTCTCGACGAGCCACCCCGGCCACGGATCGACGAATCCGGGGCAGTGGACGGTCGGATCGAAGGACGGCTGCTCCGAATCCTTCTCGGACAGGCGACGACTCAGCGTCAGGCGTCCTGCCGCTTCCAGGGGGCCGCGGGCGGAGCCCACCAGGAGGGAGAATTCGAGCGGCGCTTCGAGTGCCTGCACGGAGGTCGTCGAGGACGGATGTCGTCCGCGCGGAACGGCGGTGATCCACCGCGGCGTGGGATCGCTGTCGGTCCGGTAGGCCATGAGCGTGCTGTAGCGGGCACTCGACCACGAGCGGGCCGGCAGCAACGCGACCCGGCCAGGTAGGTAGGCCGACGCGAGCAGGACGTCCCACGGACCGGTCTTCAGGGTGAAGCGCAACGCGAGGCCGAGCACGTCCGGCATCCCGTCCGGTGTGCCGAGGGCCCGCGACACCCGGGCGATCACCGGGACAGGGCGGGGGATCTGCCGCGGCCACCAGGACGAGTCGAGTTCGGCCATCCCTTCGAAGGTCGCGCCGCGGGGATGGAACACGCGTGCTCCGCGCAGCGCGGATCCCACTCGGAACGGCACGGACAGCGCCGACGACAGAGCAGTCATGGGGATGGCGTACCCGCCGGTCTGTCGGTTCAATCGCGTTCGTCACTCCCGACCCCGGCAGCGTCCGATTCGGTCACGATGGAATGTATGCGTTCACCGTTGCCGGACTATCTGACCGAAGTCCTCCGAGGATGTGCCGACAGTTCGGGCGCACTCGCCGATTACATCCCCGAACTGGCGAGGGCCGACCCGGACCGGTTCGCACTCACCCTCGTGACCGCCGAGGGTGCGATGTACTCCGTGGGCGACGACGACACCGAGTTCACGATCCAGTCGATCTCGAAGCCCTTCGTCTACGGTCTCGCACTGCAACAGAGAGGCTTCGACGCCGTACTCGACGTGATCGACGTCGAACCCTCCGGGGAGGCGTTCAACGAGGTCTCCCTCGAACGCAACACGGGCCGTCCGCTGAACCCGATGATCAATGCCGGTGCGCTCGCCGCACACGCCCTGGTGCTCGACGACAGGCCGGTCGAGGACTCGGTGGAGGACATCCGCTCCCTGCTGTCGTCCCTGGCCGGTCGCGACCTGGCGATCGACGAGAAGGTCGCGGCGTCGGAACTCGAGAACTCCTATCGCAATGTCGCCATCGCCAATCTCCTTCGGGGATACGAGGTTTTCGAGGACGATCCCGACGAGATCGTCGAGGGGTACATCCGGCAGTGCTCGGTGACGGTGACGACCAAGGACCTCGCGATGATGGCCGCGACACTCGCGGCGGGCGGCGTGCAACCCGTGACGTGCGAGGAGATCTTCTCGCGCGACGTGGTGCGTCAGGTGTTGTCGGTGATGGCGACCTGTGGGATGTACGACGCGGCGGGGGACTGGCTCTCCACCGTCGGCATCCCCGCCAAGAGCGGCGTATCCGGAGGAATCATAGGAATCCTACCGGGACAGTTGGGTATTGCAGCGTACTCGCCGCGCCTCGACGAGCACGGCACCAGCGTCCAGGGGGTCGCGGCCTTCGGTCGTCTCTCCCGCGACATGAACCTGCATCTGATGGACGCGCCGATGGTCGCACACTCGGTGTTGCGCAGAAGACATGTCATCGGTGAGGGTGACGAGTCTCTCACTCTTCTGGAGTTGCAGGGCGACCTCCAGTTCACCAGTGCCGAGGGTCTCGTGACGGCCGTGGTCGACGATCCGGTGGAGACGAAACGCCTGGTTTTCGACCTTTCCCTCGTCCGCACGGTCCTGCCTGTGGGCCGAAGGATGTTGCTGGAGATGATCGGTCGGCTCCATCGGGACGGTGTGGAGGTCGTCGTGATCGACCCCGAAGGGCATCTGCCCGATCCCGACACCGGCTACGGCTTCCGCCCGCAGGTCCATGCCTCGTGGGATGACCTGGAGGCGCAGGGGTGAAAGGGCATTCGGCACGAAAGTGACGTGAGGGACGGCTGTGAAATTTTCCGGAACCACGGGTGGCGTTCACGCCGAGCCCTGGGCTACGGTGTCGTGCGGTGTGCCTGAGGCCGGCGGCGAAAGACGCTCGTACCCCACGAAAGAAGATCCATCCATGCCGTTCCGTGAATCCCTCGTCGTCCCCGGAATCGTCCGGGTAGGAGGATGATGGCGTTGCTCACACGTTCGCCCTATCGTTGCCCCGGAGACGGCAGCGTGATCCACCACGCGTGCGCAGGACTGCTGACCTACTGGGAGCGGCCCGTCGAGGAGCACGTCGCCCGCACCTCGCTGGGCGACACCTACGTGCTCACCACGGGCCCTGCCACAGCACCGCCGATCGTGATGCTCGCGGGCGGCGATCTCCCGGCGGCCGGGCTGCGTCTGCTCGCCGAGCAGTTCGGCGAGCACCACCGGGCGGTGCTCGTGGACGTCCCGGGCCTTCCGGGTGCGAGCGCGGGCAGCCGGCCCGACAGCCGGATCCACGCCGTCTACGGCCACTGGCTGGTCGAGGTGCTCGATGCACTCGGCGTCGAGCGGGTTCCCGTGATCGGTCTCGGCTGGTCGGCATCGGTGGCCGCCGCAGTGGAGGATCCCGACCGGATCGAGAAGCTGGTGATCGCCGCGCCGCTGGGGCTCGTCCCGCGCGTCCGGTGGAACCGCGCCCTCATCCCCGGTCTGCAGTGGCGCAACGAGCCCAACCTCGAGAACACCGAGCGGTACCTCCGGGCACTCGCCGGGGGCGACTACCGACCCGACGAACAGACCCTGCGATGGTCCTGCCGCGTCGGCGCGTACTGCACGTCGCTGACGAACATGCCCCGCATCGATCGGGCCGTGCTGCGCCGCTGGCGCGGGCGTCCGGTCGAGGTCGTCGTGGGAAGCAAGGACCCCCTCGTACAGGTCGACGCGCTGAACAAGCTGGCAGACGACATGGGCGCGCATTTCGTGGCGCTTCCCGAGGCGGGTCATCTCCTCGCGGTCGAGACGCCGGCAGCCCTGGCGTCGATGGCCGCTGCTGCATCGGTAACAGAGAACTGAGGCCTGGGATCCGGAAAACCGGGTCGAAAGTGGCGATGCCGGGCTGCCCCCGACGGGCGTAGCTATCAGTCCGGCATCGCCACTTCCGGTCACCCTCCCAGTGGAACCCGAGCGTTCGGGTACCCACCTCAGGGCTGCGATAATCCCCGAATTATTACGGTTTGGTCACGGGGACACCTACGACCGTACCACCTGAATGCCGGGTCGTTGCAGATGTGTGTATCGGCGCGTCACACATCCGCGATTACGGGGACGCGATCACATCACGCCACGGCTCTGTCGGATCACGCCACAGCGGGGCTCCAGTCGACCACCACCGACCGTGCTCCGATGTATTCCAGCAGGTCACGGACCGGTCCGCCGAAGCGGAGCTGACGGGCGACCTCCAGTTCGTCGAGGTCGTCGTCCTCCGTGCCGACGAGGATCCCGTTGATCACGCTGCGGGCTGCGGACACGACGAGTGTCTCCTCCTCGGCCACCCGGACCGGTACATCGTTCTCGCCCGCCACCGCGCCGACCGCCACGGCCACGTAGTCCCTGTCCTCGTCCGCGTCGTGATACGCGACCAGACGGCCGTGAAGCACGGACTCGGGCAGGATGCGGTCGAGCGTCACGCCCGAGGGAACGCTCTCGTCCTCGGGACGGACGCTCGGACCGGATGCGGCCGGTGTGGCCGGGGATGCCGTGGGCTGCGCGGCTGCGTACAGGGGTACACGCCGAGACGTCCAGCCGAAGTAGGTTTCGCGTTGCGCATACATCGCACCTGCGCCTCCTCGATAGGACTTCGTCTCTACCTCCAGTGTGCTCCGGGCCACCGACACGTTTTGCAGCCCCGAAGGAGGCGTTCCGAGGGGTCGTACGAGCTAGTCGCGCGAGGCCCGGACGCCGGGTGAGACGAGCAGTCGGCCGAGAACCGCGAAGAGCGCGAGGATCACCAGCGAGCAGATCCCGGCGAGGGCGGCACCGCCCACGACCAGGGCGTAGTCGCTGCGCGCGAGACCGTCCACGATGGGCCTTCCCACCCCGCCGAAGCTCACTGCCGCGGCGATGGTCGCGGTCGCGACGATCTGCACGGCGGCGGTGCGCAGGCCGACAAGGATCAGCGGCAGAGCCACCGGGAGCTGGGCTCGCAGCAGGATCTGGGACGAGGTCATCCCCATCCCGCGGGCGGCGTCGGTCAGCGCCGGGTCGACCCCGCGGATCCCTTCGTAGGAGTTCAACAGGATGGGTGGGATCGCGAGTGCCACCAGCGGCACCATCACCGGAACGAGCCCGATCCCGTACAGCACGACCAGCAACACGAGCAGGCCGTAGGTGGGGAGAGCGCGTGCGGCGTTCGCTGTGAGCGACACGAGCACGCCGCCGCGGCCCGTGTGCCCGGTCCACAGGCCGAGCGGCAACGCGAGGAGCACCGAGATCACGAACGCGAGCAGGGTGTAGGCGAAGTGCTGGGCCAGTCGCGTCGGGATCCCGGACGCACCCGACCAGTTCGCGGAGTCGCCGAAGTACTCGGCCAGATAGTTCAGCAGCGTCGTCATCGGGACACCTTCGAGGTGCGGCGCATCCACGGCGTGGTGAGGCGCTGGACGAGCACGAGCACCGCGTCGACGACCAGTGCCATCACAACGGTCGCGATGATGCCGATGATCGCCAGATCGAGCCGGTCGAGTTGCACCGACGCGGTGAACAGTGCCCCGAAGGCGCCCATGCCGATGAGCGCTCCGACGCTCACCATGCTGATGTTCGCGACCGTCGCGACCCGCAACCCCGCAATGACCGCGGGGATCGCCAGAGGTAGGTCGACGGTGAGCAACCGGCGCGGTGTCGAGAATCCCATCGCCACCGCCGACTGGCGGACACTGTCGGGCACGGCACGCAATCCGTCGACGACGTTCGGGACGAGGCCCGCCAGCGCGTAGACGGCCAGCGGAAGGATCACGGTGGTCCGGCTGATCCCGGTGAACGCGATGAGCAGGACGAAGAAGGCAAGCGACGGAATCGAATACAGGACGCTGCAGACCGCGAGCACCGGGGCGTACACCCGCGGCCACCGCACGCACGCGAGGCCCAGCGGCAGAGCGAGGACGAGGCCCAGCAGCGACGCGCCGAGGGCCATGACGAGATGATCGCCGAGCAGTTCCCAGAACGTCCCGAGATAACCGGGAATCCGCAGGTTCACCGCGACTTCCGCATCTCGAGCGGAGACGGGGTGCCGGCCTCCCTGTGGTTGTGCGCCGCGCGGACCGCCGCGGCCACCTCTTCGCCACTGATCACCCCGAGCGCACGTCCGTCGTCGTCCACCGCCACGGCATGGCCCGACGGTGAGAGCACGGCCGCGTCGAGCACGACGCGCAGCGGATCCCGTCCGGGAACGAACGGCTTTCCGGCCGGCAGGAATTCCGCATCGGCACTGCCGTCGCGCCACCCCGTCGGGCGTCCGTCGTCGTCGACGACGAGAAGCCAGTCGTCGCCGACGGCGAGTTCGGCGGCATCGCGGGTGACGATCGGATCGGTGCGCAGCGGCAGGTCGGCGGACGAGAAGAACGACATGAGTCGCACACCGCGGTCGACGCCGAGGAATCCGGCGACGAAATCGTCGGCGGGGGAGGTGAGAAGCTCCTCCGGGGTCGCGTACTGGGCGAGCACCCCGCCCGGCCGCAGGACGGCCACGCGGTCGCCGAGCTTGATCGCCTCGTCGATGTCGTGGGTGACGAGCACGATCGTCTTGGCCAGCACCGATTGCAGGCGCAGGAGTTCGTCCTGCAGATCCTTGCGGACCACGGGATCGACCGCGGAGAACGGCTCGTCCATCAACAGGATCGGAGGATCGGCCGCCAGCGAGCGGGCCACACCGACACGCTGCTGCTGCCCGCCGGACAGCTGAGCCGGATAACGTTGCGCCAGTTCTTTTCCGAGGCCGACCCGGGTGAGCACGTCCATCGCGGTCGCGCGGGCCTCCTTGCGACTCGCGCCGAGCAACCGGGGCACGGTGGCGACGTTGTCGACCACCGTGCGATGGGGGAACAGCCCGGCGTGCTGGATGACGTATCCGATGCCGCGGCGCAGGATCCGGGGATCCTCGTCTCGGACGTCGCGGCCCCCGACGAGCACACGCCCGCCCGAGGGCTCGACCATCCGGTTGATCATGCGCAACGAGGTGGTCTTGCCACACCCCGACGGCCCGACGAACACCGTCAGGGTGCCCGTCGGGACTTCCAGCGAGAGTCCGTCGACGGCGACGGTCCCGTCGGGATAACGCTTCTCGATGTTGTCGAATGTGATCACGCGGCACCGACTTCCGTCAGTTCAGATCGTTCTGCTGCAGCCACTCCTCGGCGACGACGTCGATGTCGCGGCCGTCGGTGACCACCTGTCCGACCAGGACGACGAGGGTCTCGGTGGTGAGCTTGTCGGACACGGCGTCGATCTTCGCGACGTCGTCGTCGTCGAGATCGGCGCGATGCACCAGCGGGGTGACGTTCTGGGCTCCGAAGACCGACTCCGGGTCCTCCAGTGCCACAAACGGTTCGGTGCTCAACGACGGATCGGTGGTGAAGATGTTCGCGGCCTGCACGGTGCCGTCCGAGAGCGCGCGGATGGTGATGGGTCCGCCGGTGTCGGTGGGGACGAATTCGCGGAACTCGACCCCGTACACCTCACGCAGACCCACGACACCCTGCTGACGCGTCTCGAATTCGGGCGGTCCGCCGAGGACGAGTTCGCCGGCGACCGGCGCGAGATCGGCGATGCTCACCAGGTTGTAGCGCTGCGCGGTCTCCTCGGTGACGACGAGGGCGTCCTTGTTCTCGCCGGGTGCGGAGGCCAGGATCTCGAGCCCGTCCGGAAGGGCTTCGGACAGGCCCGCATTGACGTCCTCGGTCGTCGAGGCTGTGTTGTCGGGATCGACCCGGGCGAGCAGTGCGCCGTTGTACTCCGGGACGAGCGTGATGGCACCCGAGGCGACCTGGTCGTAGTAGATCTCGCGGCTGCCGATGTTGAACTGCCGGGTGACCTCGGCCCCCGTGCTCTCGAGTGCCTGCGAGTAGATTTCCGCGAGCAGGACGTTCTCCGGGAAGTTCGCCGAACCGACGACGATCGCGCCTCCGTCCGCTGTATCCCCGGCGAGGGGATCCTCGTCTCCACCGCCGGAACAGGCGGCCAGGGCGAATGCGGACACGGCGAGAAGTGCGGTGGTGCGTGCGAAGCGTTTCACGGGTTGCTCCCTCGGATGCGGCACGGTCGGTTTTCGACTCTATCCCGGCGGATACCCACTGTGCCGGATTTGTCACGAGTGGATCACCAGTCGTCGCCGGCACGCTCCGAGGTCGCGAGGGTGAGGATGCCGTTCTCGAGACGGTATCGGCTCATCGAGTCCAGTGCGGGGGCATAGGCGTGCACGGTCACCGCCGGGACGGGACCGTCGTTGACGACCTCGTGCACGTGCCGACCGTCGAATCGAGGCGTGGCACCCGCCGACAGATGGGTGCGGGAGAGCGTCACGTGTTGCCCGGGAAGATCTTCCGACCACGGCTGGTCGACGGTGTCCTCCCGGACCCGTCCCTGCGCGACGGCGAACGCACCGGCACTCCCACCGTGATCGTGAATCCCGGTGCGCTGCCCGGGAAGCCAACTCAGCAACCACACCTCGTAGTCGTCGGCGACGGCGAGCCGGGTGTACCAGCGTTCGGTCTCGTCGAAGCGGACGAGCGGCTGCCAGCGGGAGACGTCCGCGGCGATGTCACGGACGATCTCGGCGAGGTCGACGCGCACGGAGGGGGACAGAAGAGCAGCAGGCATCGTGGTTCCTCGAAACGGGAGCCGGACGGGACCGTAGGGTCGTCCGGGCAGAAGAAGTGGGTCGGGCCGGGATCAACGACAGGCGCGACAACCACAGAAACCACCAGCGATGCGGACGTAGTCCACATGAAGCCTGCGATGCCGCAGGGTCGCCGGAAGATGCATGTCGCTCACTTCAGCGGCCGGATGCGGCACTGTCAAGGTTTCCACTCGTGTGACGTTCGAAACAACCGGGCCGGATTGCGTCGCCGTACGGGCTCGTCGCGCTCGTCGCCGAACAGCAACGGTGCTGCGTACGGGCGGTCCGAGCCGAGCACGACGCGGTCGGGGCCGAGTCCGGCCGCCACGGTCTCGACGATCTCGGGACCGTACGACGAGGTGTCGACGAACACTCCGGCCGATGGGATCGTCGCCGGTCCGCCGCGCGCGGCCATCCGGTCGGCGTGCAGCGGCGCGAGTCCGGCGAGCATCGCGAACCCCACGCGCAGTCCGGGGAGGCGAGGGGCCCCGTACTCGTGCCAGGCGAACCACGCGGTGTGCATCTGCGCCACGTACGACACCATCGCCGGCCACCACGGCGGAGCCGACGGATCGGCCGCGGCGGGCCCGGGATGCACGAACAGGGGAGCACCGACGCGGTCGAGTTCGTCGAGGAGCGGGGCGCACCGCGCGTAGCCGTCGGCATCCGCCAACGCGGTGGCGGGAAGCTGGAGACCGACGCAGCCCGCCCCGAGCACCTCGCGCAGCGCTGCGGGATCGGGATCGTCGACCGACGCCGCCGCCCACGCCCCGAACGGGCGCGGCAGCGCCAGCACTCCCTCGTGGTAGGCGTCGAGCAGACCGGCCGCGTCGGCTGCGGGCAGCGATTCGATCCCCAGCGGGCTCGACAACGACACCAGTGCCAGGTCGATGCTGTCCTGCGCCGCGAGCTCGGCCCGCCGGGCGATCGAGTGATCCTCCGGTCGCACCTCGTACGGGGGTTCACCGTCGAGGTACAGCGTCCATCCGACGAGCCGCGGCGCACGGGTGCGTGCCCGTAACGCCGCGACGAGGGGTGCCGGCCAGACGTGCTGGTGGACGTCGACGCGGGGAGCGGTCATGCCGTCAGGATGGCAGACCGCCCGTCCGCTGTCCGCTGCCCGCGCTGCCTGCGTCGCCTACTGTCCTGCGCCGCGGGGAACCCATCGTTCGTGCAGCTGTCCGCGCCGGATACCCGGACTCGTCCCGGGCGTCGCGAGAGCGGGGGTGGGTGCCGAGTGACGGTTTCCGACCACCGGCTGCGATCCGGATGCCGGGTCGGCGTGGAACTGCTCGTCGTACTCCGACGGGGGATCGGGCAGGCGACGCGGCCGATCGATCCGGTACGGATCGTCGTGGTTCCTGCCCGTTCCCTTGAGCAGGCTGGTCGGCAGGTAGATGCTCGCGGTGATGCCGGCATTGGTGGACGAGTCGAAGGTCGGACGCAGACGCACCGTGATGCCGTGACGATCGGCCAGGCGCGCGACCACGAACAGACCCATTCGCCGTGCGGCACCCGATCCGGCTTCGCCGTCCGAACCCAGCCGCATGTTGATGTCGGCGAGTTCGTCTGCGGGAATACCGATTCCGCGGTCCGCGATCTCGAGGAGGAGACCACCGTCGACGGCGCGGGAGAACGCGAACGCCACGGTGCTCTCGGGCGGTGAGGCGCGCAGTGCGTTGTCGAGGAGCTCGGCGATCATGTGGACGACGTCGGTGACGGCGCTGCCGACCAGATTGCCGTCCGGTGCATTTCCGATGTTCACGCGCTGGTAGTTCTCGACCTGGGAGACCGACGCGCGCAGGACGTCGACGAGCGGTGTGTCGGGGACGCGGCCGAGGCGCTGGCGGGTACCGGCGAGGACGAGCAGCGAGTCGCCGGTGCGCCGCATGCGGGCGGCGAGGTGGTCGAGCGCGAACAGGTTCTGCAGACGCGTCGGGTCGCGCTCTTCGTGTTCGAGCGAATCGATCAGCGCCAGTTGCTGTTCCACGAGCGTCTTGTTTCGGCGGGCGAGCGTTTCGAGCATCTCGTTGACCTGGCGGCGCAGCTGGGCCTGTTCGCCGGCCAGACGCAGGGCGCCCTCGTTCATGCTGTCGACGGCGCGCGCCACCTCGCCGATCTCCTCGCGGGTGTGGACGCGGATCGGATCCAGTGTGACGGATTCGATCTCGGCGCCGTCCTTGATCGCAGCGAGTGCGGCGGGCAGATCCTGTTCGGCGGTGCGCAGGGTGTCGTCGCGCAGTCGGCGCAACGGCCGGACGAGCGACATCGCGATCACGATCGCCAGGGCGAGGGCGAGGGCGAGGATGATCGCGACACCGATGGCGTTCTTGAGGGCTTCGGTGCGTGCTTCGGCCGCGAGGTCGTCGAGGGCGGCCACGGCTCGGGTCGCGGAACCGGCGACCTCCTCCTGGTAGATCATGAGGCTCTCGAAGATCGACCCGCGCAGGGCGGCGACGTTGCCCGCTTCGTTGTCGAGGTTGGCCGTGAGGCTGCGGCGGTTCTCGAGCTGGGTCATCAGACCGTCGACCCGGGAGGAGTCGGCGGCCTCGTTCTCGACGAAGGTGTCACGGAGGACGGCCAGTCGCGCGGACTCGACACCGAGGGCGTTGTTCCACATGAGCAGGGCACCGTCGGTTCCGGCGCTCAGCGCGGAGTATGCGAGGACCTGGTCGAGCAGGGACCACTGGGTGTCCCACAGGTCGAGGAGTGTCGCGCTCTCGCGCTGGACGGTGGGGTCGTCCGTGGTGGTGGTGATGGCGCGGTAGGCAGCCTGGGCGCGGCTGACGAATCCTTCGGCGCGCTCGCTGGCCACGGTCGGCGCCAGGGTTCCCGACGACGCGCTGTCGAGCAGGCTCTCGCCCTCGGCGAGCATGCGGTTGATCATCGCCGCGATCTGCGGATCGAGATCCTTCGCGTCGATGTGGTCGCGCAGCGTCGCGGCGGATTCGCGGGCGACCTGGGCGCCGTTGTCGACGGGCAGTGACAGGATCGTCGCTGCGGCGGCGCCGGTGACACTGGTGGCGTAGTCGGCGAGGGTCGGCAGGATGGAGACGTTCTCGGCGGCGGCGCTGTAGGCGTCGTTCTCCTGGTAGAGGTCGTAGACGCGGAGCGAGCCGTACAGGGTCGCGGCGACGATGGGGACGGCGACGACCGCGGTCATCCTGCGCCACAAACGCCAGTTGTCCGGCGTGTGCTGCCGGAATTTCCTCATGAGACTCACAACGTTTCGCCCCCGAACCTCTCTACCTGCCTGAGTCGGCGGCCGGCCGAAACTGGACTTCGGCAAGTAGAGAATTTCGCCTTCGAAATTCGGGCCAGGGCGAATCACGGTTCGCTGCCGTCAGGACGTGGGTCAGAGTAGGTAGTACTTCGCTGCGCTCACAAGATCGCCGTCCAAGTCCGATAGCTGGTATTCGACCTTGCGTATACATCACGGTCGTGCGCTACGATGCCGCCGGAATTTCCCGTTCCGCCGGGTTTCGATGTCAGGGGGGCGCATGGATCTGCGACGGGTCGATCTCAACCTGCTCGTCGTCCTCGAAGTCCTGCTCTCCGAACGCAATGTCACGCGCGCGGCGCGGCGACTGAACATGTCGCAACCGGCGACGAGTACGGCTCTCGCACGGTTGCGCAAGCAATTCGACGATCCGCTTCTCGTGAAGAGCGGCCGCACACTGCGTCCCACCGCGCGGGCCCAGGCGATCGTCGAACCGCTCCGCGAGGTGCTGCGGACCCTCGAGCGTTCGGTACTGGCCGCGCCCGGTTTCGATCCCGCGACGGATTCACGCACCTTCACCATCATGACCGGCGACTACGCGGAGATCACCCTCCTGCGTCTGCTGGTCCGGGGGAGCACCCCGGCCAACATCCGTTTCGATCTGCTGCCGTTCAACGGTGCCGGTCTCGATGCCTTCCGCCGGTTCGAGATCGATCTCGCGGTGCTGCCGGAATACGTCCTCGAATCCCCGGAGTTCGAGAGCTGCCGGAGGCAGGTCGTGCTGACCGACAGATTCGTCGGGGCGGTCTGGTCCGGCCACCCGTACACCGGCACCAAGCTCACCCGCGAAGTGCTCGGCCGCTACCCGCTGCTGTCCTACGTGCAGTACTCCGACGACACCAACCTCGGCCGCGCCCTGCTGCGTGCAGGAGTGGTGGCCCGGATCGGCGCGACCAGCGGCAACCTCGCGGTTCTCCCGTATGCCCTGGAGAACACCCGCATGATCACCTTCCTGCCCGAGCGCATGGCCCGGCACCTCGCCGAGGCGGCGTCCCTGCGCATCCTGGAACCGACCTTCCAGCTGCCGCCCCTGCGCGAATTCGCGGTGTGGCACGCCGAGCGCGATGCGGATCCCGCGCACGCCTGGCTCCGCGCGCAGCTCGACCCGGTCGGGCGTCGCCGCGTCGCAGCACAGGCGGGCTGACAGCGACGAACGCTGCGAACCGGCCCGTTCGACGGGTCCGATCCGCAGCGTTCGAGTGGATCCGGCGAGGTCAGCGTCCCGATCGACGCTGGAGGATCACCGCGATGACCACGACGAGAATCGCGATCACTCCGACTGGCGCGACCCGCGTCGCGACCGATCCCTTCGCGTACTGCATGAGGTCGAGCGGTTCGGCCTCGGGCTGCGGGGGCGCGGCCGGGGAGGGAGTCGTCGACGGCGTGGGAGGCGTCGAGGTCATCGCCGGTGCCGGTGAGGCGCTCACCGGGCTGGGCGGAACCGACTCGTTCGGCCGCGCTTGCGCGGAGTCGTCGTCCCCGGCGCCGGGCCCGACGAATGCTCCACCGGCAGGCTCGTCGCCCGAACCCGCGGCGGTGAGCGGCGGGCTCGCCGGCACGGACTCGTTGGGCTGCGACTCGGCTGCCTCAGCGGTCGCCGCGGAGGAGGCCGCTGCTTCGGGTCCGAGTTTCTTCGACAGGCAGTCCGCGAACTGCTCGAGGATCTTCCCACCGACATCCGAGATCATCCCCCGCCCGAACTGGGCGGGCTTGCCGGTGATCTTCATGTCGGTGTTCACGATGCCGTCGGTGCGGTCGCCGTCGCCGGTGAGGGTGACGGTGATGGTCGCGGCCACCGTGCCGTTGCCCCGGGTGTCCTTCGCATTGGCCTCGATGACCGCCCGGCGGGCGCTCTCGTCCTTCTCGACGTACACGCCGGTGCCCTTGAACGTGAGCGCCACCGGTCCGAGCTTCACCTTGACGGTCCCGGTGAACGTGTCGCCGTCGACCCCGGTGAGCGTCGCGCCCGGCATGCACGGCGCGACCTTCTCCGGATTCAGCAGGGCGGTCCACACCTCGTCGACCGGGGCGGGAACGGACAGTGTGTGTTCGAGTTGCATGAGGTCCTTTCCGAACAAGTGGTCCGGGATCTCGGTGTTCGGCGTGGGAACGCCTAGACCCCGGAGGCAGTGGTGACCGCTCGTCGGGTGAGTACCCGGGCGAGGTGGCTCCGATACTCGGCGTCGGCATTCCCGTCGGTCATGGGAGCCGTGCCGTCGGTGGCGAGCTCGGCGGCCTCGCGGATCGTCTCGGCCGTCGCAGGCCTGCCGACCAGCGATTCCTCGACGCCGCGTGCCCGGACCGGGACAGCCGCCATGTTCGTGAGGGCGATCCTCGCCCGCTCGATGGTGCCGCCGGACGCCTGCAGGGTCGCCGCGACCCCGACGATCGACCACTGCTGGGCCGCGCGATGGAACTTCTCGTAGCGCGCCGACCAGCCCGTGTGCTTGGGAATCCGGACCTCGACGAGGATCTCTCCGGGTTCGACCGCGGTCGTGAAGTAGTCCTGGAAGAAGTCGTCCGTCGCGATGGTGCGACGCCCGGACGGACCGGCCACGGTGAAGGTCGCCTCGAGCGCCACGGCCGGCGCCGCGAGATCCCCGGCCGGGTCGGCGTGCACGAGCGACCCGCCGAACGTGCCGCGGTGCCGGATCTGGGGATCGGCGACGGTCGCCGTCGCCTCGGCCAGCAACCGCGCGTGTTCCGCGACGAGCGGGTCGTGCAGCACGTCGTGGTGGGTGGTGGTCGCACCGATCACCAGGGCGTCGCCGTCGTCGCGGATGCCCCGCAGTTCGGGGATCCTGCCGAGGTCGACGAGCACCGTCGGTGCCGCCATCCGCAGTCGCAGGACGGGCATGAGGCTCTGACCGCCGGCGATGACCTTCGCGTCCTCACCGGCCTCGGTCAGCGCGGCGACCGCTTCGTCGATGCTCGACGGGGCGACGTAGTCGAACGGGGCCGGAATCATTTCGTGCCTCCTCGGGCGTCGCGGAGCGCGTGCCAGATCCGCATCGGTGTACAGGGCATCTCGACGTCGGTGACGCCGAACGGCCGGACCGCGTCGAGTACGGCGTTGACGACGGCCGGGGTGGAGGCGATGGTTCCTGCCTCGCCGACACCCTTGACACCCAGCGGATTACCGGGTGCCGGGGTGTCGGTGCGATCGGTGACGAAGGGCGGCAGATCCACCGCGGTGGGCAGCAGATATTCGGCGAACGACGAACTCAGCAACGTGCCCGACTCGTCGTGCACCGCTTCCTCGTACAAGGCCTGCGCGATGCCCTGGGCGAGTCCGCCGTGCACCTGACCCTCGACGATGAGCGGGTTCACGACGTGCCCGACGTCGTCGACGCACACGTACTTGCGGATGCGCGCATGCCCCGTCTCGGTGTCGACCTCGATCGCGCACAGGTGGGTGCCGTGCGGGAACGAGAAGTTGTCGGGATCGTAGGTCGCCTCGGAGTCGAGGTTCGGTTCGACACCGTCGGGCAGGTCGTGCGCGGCGAACACCGCGAGCGCGACGTCGGTGAGCCCGACGGACTTCGCGGTGCCTTTGACGCGGAACTGCCCGGCTTCGAAATCCAGGTCGTCCTCGGAACATTCGAGCAGGTGCGCGGCGATCGGCCGGGCCTTGGCGACCACCTTCTCGGCGGCCTTCACGACCGCGATGCCACCGACCGCGAGCGAGCGGGAGCCGTAGGTGTCGAGACCGCGCGGTGAGCTCTGCGTGTCGCCGTGCAGGATCTCGATGTCCTCGAACGGGATTCCGAGCCGGTCGGCGACGATCTGGCTCCACGCCGTCTCGTGGCCCTGACCGTGGGCGGACGAACCGGTGACGACCTCCACCTTGCCGGTGGGGAGCATCCGGATGGCGGCGTGCTCCCAGCCGCCGGCGCCGTAGGAGAGCGAACCGAGCACTCGCGACGGGGCCAGGCCGCACATCTCCGTGAACGTGGAGACACCGAGACCGAGTTGCACCGGGTCGTTGCGCTCGCGTCGTTCGGCCTGCTCGCGCCGTAATGCGTCGTAGTCGAACAACTCTCGTGCCTTGGCCGTCGCGGCCTCGTAGTTGCCCGAGTCGTAGGTCAGACCCGCGACGGTGTCGAACGGGAACTCCTCGTGCTTGATCCAGTTCTTCTCGCGGAGCTCGAGGGGATCCATGGACAGTTCGACGGCGAGCTCGTCCATGATGCGTTCGATCGCGAAGGTGGCCTCGGGGCGTCCGGCGCCGCGGTAGGCGTCGGTGGGCACCTTGTTGGTGAACACGTTGGTGCACGCGAACCGGTACGAGTCGAACTTGTAGATGCCGTTGAACATGAACGCGCCGAGGATCGGCACGCCCGGGGTGACGAGGCGCAGGTAGGCGCCCATGTCGGCGAGCAGTTCCACCTTCAGGCCCGTGACGGTGCCGTCGCGGCGCGCGGCGAGGGTCAGTTTCTGGACCTGGTCGCGGCCGTGGTGCGCGGCGAGCATCGACTCGCTGCGCGTCTCGGTGTACTTGACGGGCTTGTGCAGGCGACGCGCGATGAGGAGCGTGAGCACCTCCTCCGGCGTGACCTGCAGCTTGCCGCCGAAACCACCGCCCACGTCGGGGGCGATGACGCGCAGTTTGTGCTCGGGGAGACCGAGGGTCATCGCGAGCATCAGCTTCAGCACGTGCGGGACCTGGGTCGCCGACCACATGGTGATCTGCGAGGCGGTGGGGTCGACGACGACCGACCGCGGTTCCATGAAGGCCGGGATGAGCCGCTGCTGCCGGAAGGTCCGTTCGACGACCACCTCCGCGTCGCGGATCGCGTCCTCGACGTTGCCGCCGCTGCCCGCCTCGGCGGAGTCGAACACCCACGTCGCGCTGACGTTGGTGCCGAGATCGGGGTGGACGAGGTCGCCGCCCTGCGCCGCGCTCTCGAGATCGAGCACGACCGGCAGGTCCTCGTAGTCGACGTCGATCGCGTCGAGGGCGTCGTGGGCCTCGTATGCGCTGCGGGCCACCACGACTGCGACGGCCTCACCCGCGAAGCGCACGGTGTCGACGGCCAGGGCCGGGGCGTTCGGGGTCTTCATGTCCTCGGTGATCGGCCACGCGCACGGCAGGCTGCCCTGCTCCTCGGCGAGGTCGGCCCCCGTGTAGACGGCGACGACCCCCGGCTTGCTCCGGGCCTCGGAGACGTCGAGGCCGGTGATGCGGGCGTGCGCGACCGGGCTGCGCAGGATCGCGGCGTGCAGCATCCCGGGGAGCACGATGTTGTCGGTCCAGCGAGTGCGGCCGGTGACGAGGTGCTCGTCCTCCTTGCGGCGGCGTGCCCGGCCGAGTTCGGATTCGCCGGTTCCCTCGTCGGTGGTGGGATCCACGGTGCTCGTCATCGTCATACCTCCTGCGTGGCGGCCGGGTTCTCGCGCAGTCGCTGGGCGGCGTCACGCGCAGCGGCCACGATGTTCTGGTATCCGGTGCAGCGGCACAGATTTCCTTCGAGGCCGTGCCGCACGTCCTCGTCGCTCGGATCGGAGTTCTCGGAGAGCAGGTCGATGGTCGCCATGATCATCCCGGGCGTACAGAAGCCGCACTGCAGGGCGTGCTTCTCGCGGAACGCCTCCTGGACCGGATGCAGGCTGCCGTTCTCGGAGAGCCCTTCGACGGTGGTGACCGAGTGTCCGTCGGCCTGTACCGCGAGCATCGAGCACGACTTGACGCTGTGGTCGTCGAGCAACACGGTGCAGGCGCCGCAGTTGCTCGTGTCGCAGCCGACCACCGTGCCCACCTTCCCGAGCCGATCTCTGAGGTAGTGGACGAGAAGCAGTCGCGGTTCCACGTCGTCCGTGTACTGCGTTCCGTCTACGGTGACAGTGATGCGCATCGGTCCTCCAAGTACCTCGCGTAGCGCAGTGATACAGATCACTGACACTCTGCTGCATATCGCGCGTAGAAAGGACCCGAATCGCCGAAATCGCCTTCGTGCTCGCGTCGATCGGAGGCGGAAGTCGTCACGAGAGGAACCGCATGACCCGTCGCCTCGAGGACAAGGTCGCCTTCATCACCGGAGTCGCGCGCGGTCAGGGCCGCGCCCACGCGGTCCGGCTCGCGCAGGAGGGCGCGCAGATCGTCGGTATCGATCTCGCCGGTCCGCTGCCGGGCGTCCCCTACGATTCCCCCACGCCCGACGACCTCGACGAGACCCGCCGGCTGGTCGAGGCGGAGGGCGCGAAGGCGCATCTGGTGCAGTGCGACGTCCGTGATCTCGACGGCACGAAGGCGGTGCTCGACGAAGGTGCCGCGCAGTTCGGCGGGCTCGACGTCGTGGTCGCCAACGCGGGTATCTGCATCCCGCAGACGTGGGACGAGATCACCCCCGAGAGCTTCCGCGACACCCTCGACATCAACGTCACCGGCGTGTGGAACACGATCACCGCGGCCGCCCCGCACCTCATCACCCGCGGCGGCGGTTCGATCGTCGTGACCAGCTCGCTCGCCGGCGTGAAGCTGCAGCCGTTCATGGTGCACTACACGACCAGCAAGCACGCCCTCGTCGGGATGGCGCGGGCCTTCGCCGCCGAACTCGGACAGCACGACATCCGGGTCAACAGCATCCACCCGGGCGCGGTGAACACCCCGATGGGATCCGGTTCGATGCGCGAACGCATCGCGCAGACGGCCGAGAGCAACCCCCGGCTCGGCGGCATGACCATGCCCTTCCTGAACAAGTACATGGCCGAGGCGGACGAGATCGCGAACATGGTCGCCTTCCTCGCGTCCGACGAGTCCGCCTTCGTCACCGCCCAGAGCTTCGCGATCGACGGTGGTGCTCAGTACTTCTGAGCGCCGATGTGCTCCTCGTGGGCATGGATCGGTCCGCGTGTCTCGGCGAGGCGGCCGCCGCCCCCGCCCCAGCGCAGCGCGATGATCTCGGCGGCGATCGACACCGCGGTCTCCTCCGGGGTGCGGGCCCCGAGATCCAGACCGATCGGCGACGACAGGCGCGCCAGTTCCTCCTCGGTCAGTCCCGTCTCCCGAAGACGCTCCATCCGGTCGTCGTGGGTGCGGCGCGACCCCATCGCCCCCACGTAGGCCACGTCGAGCCGTAGGGCGACCTCGAGGAGCGGGACGTCGAACTTCGGGTCATGGGTGAGTACCGTGATGACGGTGCGGGCGTCCACCCGTCCGGCTTCGGCCTCGGCCGCGAGATAGCGGTGCGGCCAGTCGACGATCACCTCGTGGGCGCCGGGGAAGCGGGCCTCGGTGGCGAACACCCCACGCGCGTCGCACACCGTCACGGTGTAACCGAGGAACGAGCCGAGCCGGGCCATCGCCGACGCGAAGTCGATCGCCCCGAACACGATCAGCCGCGGTGGGGGCTGGAAGACGTTGACGAACACCGACATCCCCTCGCCGCGACGCTCACCGTCGGTGCCGTAGTGGAGGGTGCCCGAACGTCCCACCTCGAGCAGGCCGCGCGCATCGTCGACGACGGCGTCGTGCATGCGGGACGAGGCGAGCTGTCCGTCGGCGCGGTCGCGCCACACGACCATCCGCCGTCCCCGTACCGCCGGATCGGGATGGGCGGTGACGGTCGCGAGCGCGACGGGTTCGCCCGCGCGGACGGAGTCGAGCAGGTCGGTGAAGGCGGGGAAGGACGCGGCGTCGATCCGTTCGACGAAGACGTCGATGATGCCGCCGCAGGTCAGGCCGACGGAGAACGCGTCGTCGTCGGAGACCCCGTAGCGCTGCAGCACCGGCTGCCCGTTGTCGATGACCGACCGGCCGAGTTCGTAGACGTCGCCTTCGACGCACCCGCCCGAGACACTGCCGGTGACGGTGCCGTCCTGCGCGACCAGCATCGATGCACCCGGTCCCCGGGGCGCCGAGCGGAAGGTCGAGACCACGGTGCCCACCGCGACGGCCTCCCCGTCCCGGTACCGCCGGTCGAGCTCGTCCAGAATTTCACGCACGTCGAACCTCCTCGAGAAGTTCTTCCAGTGTCGCGAGGCTGTGTCCCGCGAGCAGACGATCGATGTGCGGCAGGGCCGCGGAGATACCCGACTGGATCGGTTCGTATCCGGCGCCGCCGGCGTGCGGGTTCACCCACAGCACGCGGTGCGCGAGGCGATGCAGTTGCGCCATCCGTTCCCCGAGCAGCGAGGCATCGCCGCGCTCCCAGCCGTCGGAGAAGATCACGACCACCGCGCCGCGCGCGAATCCCCTGCGCCCCCAACGATCCAGGAACGCACCGAGCGTGTCGCCGAGACGTGTCCCGCCGGCCCAGTCGGGAACCGCACGCGAGGCCCCGGCGAGCGCGATCTGCGGGTCGCGGGCACGCAGCGCCCGCGACAGTCGGGTCAGCCGCGTGCCGAGGGAGAACACCTCGGTGGACGACGGCGCGGCACGCGTGACGACGTGCGCGAACCGCAGGAGCGCGTCGGCGTAGGGAGTCATCGAGCCGGATACGTCGATCAGCAGCACCACCCGGCGCGGTCTCGTCGCCCGTGCCCGGTGCCGCGGCCGGACGGGTTCGCCGCCGTTCGCCAGCATGTCGCGCAGGGTGTGCCGCGGGTCCACCGGCCCGCGGCGGGAGGGCTTCGACCGCAGTCCCCGGCGCGTCGGGGGTCGGGGCTGCAACCGCGCGAGGAGTTCGGAGAGGTGAGCGCGTTCGGCGGTCGTCAGTTCGGCCACGTCGCGGTGCCGGAGGACGTCGGAGTCGTCCGCCGCGACCTGCAGTCGTGGCGCGTCGTCACCGGAGTCGCCGTCGGCTCCCTCACCACGGGTCAGCGCGGCGATCCGCGCGGTGCGGGTGCGTTGCCCGTGGGTGCGCGAGCCGGTGGGGACGGTGTCGCCGAACCAGTGGACGAAGGTCGCGTCGTAGCGGGCCGTGTCGTCCGGGGTGCGGCACAGCGTGGCGCGGCCCGCCCAGTAGATCTGCACGGGATCCCCGACGTCGACGTGCGCGAGGGCGTCGAGATAAGTGGCGGTGGCGTCGAGGGCGACGGGCAGTCCGGCGGCGGCGAGGGCGCGGCAGAAGCCGGCCAGCCCGACGACCGGACCGGGGGCGGTTGTCATCCGGCCCTCGAGAGGTCGAGCCCGGCGCGGGTGACGCGGTCGATGTCCTCGCGGTACTTCAGTACGGCACCGAGTGTCGCTGCGGCGGTCGCCGCGTCGAGGACGTCGCGGTCGAGGGCGACCAGTGCGCGCGCCCAGTCGAGGGATTCGGCGATCCCCGGTGGCTTCAGGAGGTCCTGTTCGCGGAGCGAGCGCACCGCGCGGGCGATCTGTTCGGCGAGCGGGTGCCCCAGACCGGGCAACCGCCGCTGCAGGATCGCGACCTCGCGTTCGAGATCGGGATGCTCCACCCAGTGGTACAGACAACGGCGCTTGAGCGCGTCGTGCACCTCACGGGTCCGATTGGAGGTGAGCACCACCAGCGGGGGAACCTCCGCGCGGATCTCGCCCAATTCGGGGATCGTCACCGCGTTCTCGTCGAGCAACTGGAGCAGGAACGCCTCGAACTCGTCGTCGGCGCGGTCGATCTCGTCGACGAGCAGCACGCACGGCGAGTCGGTGAGCGCCTGCAGCAACGGGCGGACGAGAAGATAGCGCTCCGTGTAGAGGGAACGCTCGGCGGTGTCCGCATCGACCACGCCGTCGCTCGCCGCTTCGAGCGACCGCAGATGGAGCAACTGTCGGGGAAAATCCCAGTCGTAGAGGGCCTGCGAGGCGTCGATGCCCTCGTGGCACTGCAACCGGACCATCGGCAGATCCAGGGCCTGAGCGAGAGCCGCTGCGAGCGAAGTCTTCCCGGTTCCGGGTTCGCCTTCGCAGAAGAGCGGCCGGCCCATACGCATCGCGAGGAAGACGACGGTCGCCAGTCCGTCGTCGGCGAGATATCCCGTGGTCTCGAGAGCAGCCGAAAGTTTCTCGGGTGAATCGATGCGCGTCGCGTCGCCGGTCATGAAGCGAGCCTAGATGCTCACCCGTCTCCCGACCGGCGACTGCGACAACTATCGGCTCAACCGTCGGCGTGCGCGAGCGGCGCGAACTCGCCGGTGAACAGTGTCGCGCATCCGGGGCACAACGTCGTCGGATGGGTGGCCCAGCCGTTCATCCGGGCATGGAGCTCTGCCTGCAGCCTGTTCTGTGCGGCAGTGCGGTAGCAGTGATCGCAATGGTCGCAACGGAAGACCCACCGGCCACCGGAGAGCGGGTCGCGGTGCGGCATCATGTCCACCTCGATATCAATCGGACTCGATATCGGTGATACCGATCGAACTCGGTATCGGCGAATCGATGTCGTGGAATGGTCGGATCGTGCCGGTTCCTCTCAGGGCACCGACTTGCCCATGACGCGGGCCCACCATCCGTCCAGTGGGCTCGGATCGGGCCAGCGGATCGTGTCGTCTGCGATGTGGGTCGGCCGGGATGCCGTGTCCTGCTGTCCCTGTCCGGTATTCGGTGAATCGTGCTGTGCATTGCGCACTGAGGTCACCCCTTATTGCTATCGGTGCGTCACTTGGTGGACGCACTCCTACGCACCTCTGAGGCGTTCTTGAATGTTAGCCCGGTTCTCCTGAACCGGCCCGGTCTTTCTGCTGTTTGCGCAGGTAGAGGAGGTCTAGGAAGTATGTGGCGGGGGAGGGGGCCTGCTGTCCAGAGTGGAGCGCAGACGGTCGTTGTCCTCCCTGAGGGCCGCGTTGTTCGCCTCGAGTTCGAGGATCCGGGCGATTCCGGCGATATTGATTCCGGAGCCCACCAGTTCGACGATCCGTTGGACGATCTCGAGATCGTTGTCGCTGTAGCGGCGCGTTCCGCCTGCTGTGCGTTCGGGGTTCAGCAGCCCTCGGCGTTCGTACAGGCGCAGGGTCTGCGGGTCGAGTCCCGACAGTTCGGCGGCCACCGAGATACCGTAGACCCCGCGCCGGGCGCGTAACGGATCTGGCGTCATCGTTTCCTCCGGAGTCGGTGTTCTCGGGTCGCGCCGCGGTCATCCGCGGCCTTGACCGAACCTTATCACAGGGCCATAATAAATCTGTGTCTACAGACACAGATAATCGAACAGAGTGTGGCCGTCACGAACGGCCGGACAGTCGGAGGTGACAGACCGATGTTGATGCGCACCGACCCGTTCCGCGATATCGATCGCTTCACGCAGCAGGTGCTCGGGACCATGGCACGGCCCGCGGTGATGCCGCTCGATGCATGGCGAGAAGGTGACCGTTTCGTCGCCGAGTTCGATCTCCCGGGCGTCGACGCCGACTCGATCGACCTCGATGTCGAACGCAACGTGCTCACTGTGCGCGCGGAACGTCCGGAAGTCGACCGGGACAAGGAATTCGTCTCCACCGAGAGGCCGCGCGGTGTCTTCACTCGTCGGTTGTTCCTCGGTGACACCCTCGACACCGATCGGATCGAAGCGCAGTATCGCGGTGGTGTTCTGCGCGTGACGATTCCGGTCGCAGAGAAGGCGAAGCCCCGCAAGATCTCCGTGATCGACGCGGAAAGCAACGGACAGGCCGCGATCGAGAAGTGAACCGCTACGGCGAACCGGGCCCGGGAACCATCCCGGGCCCGGTTCGGCTGCGTCCACTACGGTTTGAGTCCGATCTTGATGGCGCCGTCCTGCTTCTTCTGGAAGATCTCGTACGCGTGCGGTGCGTCGTCGAGCGGGAGGCGGTGGGTCGCGAAGTCGTCGACCCCCAGCGGATCCTCGTCGGTCAGCAGCGGCAGGATCTCCGGGACCCAGTTCAACACGTTGGCCTGACCCATGTGGAGACGGATCTGCTTGTCGAACAGGGTGAGCATCGGCATCGGATCCGCCGCCCCGCCGTACACACCGCTCAGCGAGATCGCGCCACCACGCCGCACGACGTCGATCGCGGTGTACAGCGCGTGGAGACGGTCCACTCCGGCCTTCTCCATGAACGGCTCGGCGATCGCCGGCGGCAGGAAACCGGCGGCACTCTGGGCGAGCTTCGCGACGGGCGAGCCGTGCGCCTCCATACCCACAGCGTCGATCACCGAATCGGTGCCGCGCCCGTTCGTCATGTCACGGATCATGTCGCCGGGGTTGTTGTCGACCTCGCGCAGATCGACGACCTCGATACCGCGGGAGGCCGCGCGGGCCAGTCGCTCGGGAACCATGTCCACGCCGATCACGCGGGCACCCTTGTGCGCCGCGATGCGCGCGGCCATCTCACCGATGGGGCCGAGGCCGAGCACCGTGACACTGCCGCCGTCGGGGATCTCCGCGTATTCGACGGCCTGCCACGCGGTGGGCAGCACGTCGGAGAGGTAGACGAAACGGTCGTCGGCCGGTCCTTCCGGGACCTTGATGTGGGTGGCGTCGGCATGGGGGACGCGCAGATATTCGGCCTGCCCACCGGGCACGCTGCCGTAGAGCTTCGAGTAGCCGAACAGTGCGGCACCGGTGCCCTCCTCACGGACCTGAGTGGTCTCGCACTGCGAATGCAGGCCGTGGGTACACATGAAGCACTGGCCGCAGCACACCTGGAAGGGGATCACCACCCGGTCGCCGGGCTTCAGTTTCGTGACGCCGGAGCCGACCTCCTCGACGATGCCCATCGGTTCGTGACCGAGGATGTCGCCGGGAGTCATGAAGGCTCCCAACACCTCGTACAGGTGCAGATCGGAGCCGCAGATGTTGGTGGTGGTGACGCGGATGACGGCGTCACCGGCCTCCTGGATCGTCGGATCGGGCACCGTATCGACGCTCACGTTACGGCGCCCCTGCCATGTCACTGCCTTCATGTCGCTCCTCGGCTCCTCGGGTGCAGGAATGTCGGGCCGTGCCCGGCACGTGTCCCTCGATGCCTACCCCCGCTCGGCGCGGGCAAACGCTGCCCGCGAGCGGGTCCCTGCCGCGCCGCACATGTTTGCGCGTGCCGGAGGAGAGGTATGTCGCCACAGAACCGAATCACCGCGACACATGTCTGTGGCCGCTCTTGCGGGAGCGCAGCCGCACAGAAGGAGGTCAGGTGACCATTTCGGACCCCGAACACCACGGAAGTCAGGATCCCGAACCTTCGCGCACCCCGGATCTCGAGCCCAGTGGCGGCGTGGCGCCCGGATCGACGCCCCCCGATTCGGGGACGACGTCCGGGCTGTCCGCCCCGGAACCCGACACGAGGAAGCGATTCCCCATCAGCGGGTGGCTCACGCTGCTCGCCGTCGCGGTGATCGTGATCATCTTCGTGGTCGCGATCTTCGGCATCCTGTCCTGACGGTTCGGCCGGAGCCGCGCCGCGGAGCTTTTCGTCAGCGTCCGCGACGCGGTAGCCGCACGACCTGCACGAAGAATTCGTCGATCTGCTTCACGGCACCGATGAACTGGTCGAGATCGACCGGCTTGGTGACGTACGCATTGGCGTGCAGCTTATAGCTGCGGAGAATGTCCTCCTCCGCCGACGAGGTCGTGAGCACCACGACCGGGATGTCGGACAGTTCCGGATCGGACTTGATCTTCGTCAGCACCTGCCGGCCGTCGTATTTCGGCAGGTTCAGGTCGAGCAGGATCAGATCCGGGCGCGGCGCACCCTCGTGGGCGCCCCGGCGGTACAGGAAGTCGAGTGCTTCCGCCCCGTCGCGGACGACGTGTAGGGCGTTGCCGATCTTGTTGTCCTCGAATGCTTCACGGGTCATCAGCTCGTCGCCGGGATCGTCCTCGACCAACAGGACGTCCACCGGTCGGGCAGCGGGATAGGTCACGATCGTGCTCCTCATGACGTTGTCCCCTGCTTCTGCTCGACGGGGCGTGATGCGGTTCCGAGGGTGAAGCAGATTCGAGTGCCCTCGGTATGAGTATCGCCATACTCGGTGTCGATCCAGATTCTTCCCGCGTGATACTCGACGATTTTCTTGCTCAGCGCCAGTCCGATACCGGTGCCCTGGTAATCGTCGCGAGGATGCAGCCGCTGGAAGATGACGAACACCTTCTCGGCGTACTCGCTGTCGATCCCGATGCCGTTGTCGGTGACGCAGAAGTGCCACTGCGGACCGTCCGACTCGTCCTCGACTTTTTCGCACTCGATCCTGATCACCGGGGTGCGATCGGGATGCCGGAACTTGATGGCGTTGCCGACCAGGTTCTGCCACAGCATCGTCAGCAGAGTGGGGTCGCCGGTGAGTTCGGGCAGCTCGTCGGGGCGTTCGATCCGCGCCTGCGTCTCCTCGACGGACGCGGAGAGATTGAACAACGCCTTCTCGAGCGGCCGGCCGAGGTCGACCCGGACGTAGGCGTCGTGGACACGTCCGACCCGGGAGAAGGCGAGCAGATCGCTGATCAGCACCTGCATACGTTTCGCACCGTCCACGGCGTATTCGACGTACTGCCGTCCGCGATCGTCGAGGACGTCGCCGTACCGCTTCTCGAGCAGTTGGCAGAAGGACGCGACCTTCCGCAGCGGTTCCTGCAGATCGTGCGACGCGACGTAGGCGAACTGCTCGAGTTCGGTGTTCGAGCGGCGGAGTTCCTCGGCCTGGGAATCGAGATCCTCGGTCTGTTTCGCGAGCAGCGCCTGCTGGTTCCGGGAATCCGCCAATGCGTCCGCGATACGACCGCGCATCGTCTCGACATCGAGGGCGAGTGCCCGGATGTCCTTCGGTCCCTGGGGGTAGATGTGCTGGTAGAAGTTCTCCTCTATCGCGACTCGGCGGCTGGCCCGGCGGAGCCTGGCGAGCGGCACGGCGACGAGGTTGTGGACGAGGACCACCGTGGCGAGGCCGGTGAGGATGAACGTGATCACCATCGCGATCAGCACCGAATTGCGGATGGTGCGGGACTTCGCGAGTTCGTCGAGGTCCTTCGCCAGGACATCGGAGAGCGCGTTGTTCTCCTGGGCGAACATCGACCGGATCTCACCGAAGGCCAGCCGGTCCTGCTCGGCCAGGGCCGGGTCGACGGGACGCGGCTCCCCGGGAACGACGGTCTCGATGATCGGCTCTGCGTACTGCGTCCGCCACTGCACAGCGGCGGCTTCGATGGTGTCGATGTCGGCGAGCAGATCCGGATGCTCGGCGAGGAGCTCGCGAAGACGACCGAGCGCGACCTGCTGGTTCTCCTGACCTGCGCGGTACGGCCCGAGGAAGACGGGTTCGGTCGTGAGCGCATACCCGCGGACCGCGGTCTGTTGATCGAGCAGAGCGGTCTGCAAGGTGAAGGCCTGCGTCATCGCCGGCTGGATCCGCTCCGTCACCTCGTCGGTGATCTGCACGGTGCGCTGGATGAAGATCCCGCCCACGATCGAACCGACGACGGCGAACACCGCCAGGAGCGCGAACGCCAACTGGAACCAGCTCTGCACGGCCAGCCGCGAGGAGATGCGCTCGATACGCGGTTCGGGAACCGAGGGATCCCTCACCGCTGCACCGTCGCTCCGACATCGGCGGAACGCACGAAACCGATCACATCCACCCCAGCTTCCCGGTCCGTGCCCGATTCGCGCCTACGGGTGACGAATCCCGACGGCGGTGCGGTCCCGGACCTGTCGGTCTGCGAACACACGTATGGACGGGCTGTCTGTTGAACCCGAATGCGAACTGTAGCCGACCGGTGGAGCCGTTCCGATCCGGCCACGGGCCGAACCGGCTGCACCGAGTGCCGGAACGCGATTAGGGTCGGTCGCATGACACGACGAGTGAGTGTGTGGGGTGGCGCGTTCTGGCTCAGTCGGAAGGTTCGCGAGCAGGCGCTCGATGCCGCCCGCGAACTGGAGGAGCTCGGGTACTCCCGGTTGTGGACGTCCGGCGGATTCCAGGACGGTTTCCCCTCCGTCTACGGTGAACTGCTCGCGGCGACGACGACGCTCGAGCTGGCGAGCGGCATCATCAGCATCTGGCACGCCGACCCGGAGACCACGGCTGCTGCGGTCGCCGATCTGGAGTCGCGGTATCCCGGTCGTTTCCTGCTGGGCGTCGGAACGAGTCACGCCCCCGTCGTCGACGCGCGGGAGAACACCAGCTACACCAAGCCCTACAGCCGGATGGTCGAGTACCTCGACGGCCTCGATGCGGCGTCGACGCCGGTGCCCACCGATCGCAGGGTCCTCGCGGCGCTCGGCCCGCGCATGCTGAAGCTGTCCGCCGGGCGCGCGGCAGGAGCCCATCCGTACTTCGTTCCGCCCGAGCACACGGCGGTTGCGCGTGAGGCCCTCGGCTCGGAGCCGTTGCTCGCGCCCGAGGTGGCCGTCGTCCTCGAAACCGACGAGACCGTCGCGCGTGGCATCGCCCGCGAGTACATGCGCGGTTATCTCGCGCTGCCGAACTACTCGAACAACCTGCGTCGTCTCGGGTACACCGACGAGGACCTCGCCGACGGTGGCAGCGACGCCCTGATGGACGTGCTCATCCCGTGGGGTGATCTCGACAGCGTCGTCGCCGGCATCGAGAAGCACTATGCCGCCGGTGCCGACGAGGTCGCCATCCAGGTGCTCACCGCGGATCCGTTCACCTTCCCGAGCGAGGGCTACCGGCAGCTCGCGTCCGCGCTGCTGAGCTGAGGCCACCGAACCCCGAGGCCACCGGACCCCGAGGTCACCGGATCGATGCGGCCGCTCAGATCGGCCGCACCGTGAGAATCTGGGACATCGTGCCGATCGGGCCGGTCGCATCGTGCAGCACCGTGCTCGTCAGGCCGATGCCGTCGGCGCCGAACGAGACCGACGTATCGAAGCCGACCCATTCACCACGGGGTTCGGCGAACAGGTGCGCGGTCAGATCGAGATTGGGGAAGGCGACCGTCCTCGGATCGGCACGCACCGCCATGCCGTTGGCAATGTCGAACAGGCCGGCCGTGGCGGCGAGATCGCTGACCTTCTCGCCCTCCACGAGCGGCAGATCGGTACGCACCCAGAACGAGGCCCGTCCGGGTGCGGTCGAGACGCGACGCACCTCCACCGAGTCGATGAATCCTCCCGGCCACAGAGTCGTCGGGTCCCAGGGTTCGCAGTCCTCGGGCGACGGAATCGGCTGCAGCGTGCTGCCGGCGATCTCCGCGGTGGGACGGGTCTGCATCAGCCACGCGCGCGCACGCACGATCGCGCGCCCGTCGTAGGCAAGGGTCGCTTCCACGAGTTCGATGGTGCGTCCGGGCCGCAGGACCTCGACGGTCGTGACGACGGGACCGACGGGCACGGTGCCGAGGATGTCGTACGACAGGCGTCCGATCGCGAGGTCGTCGTCGCGTCGCGCGTCGCGGTCGCATTCGACGACGTGGGCGATCAGCCCGAGGGCGGGCGCGATGTGCTGCTCCGCCTCGTTCCATGCTCCACCGACGTGTTCGGTGGCGCGGAAGGAGGTCTGGCCGAGTCGTTCGAAGTAGTTCATGCGGTCTCCGTTCGTGCCGGCTCTGCCGCGAGAGCCGAGGGGGTCGCGGCGAGAGCTGCCAGTGCCATGCGTCGCAGCACCGCGCGGGTGCCTTCGGGGGAACGCGGGTCGGCACTGTGCGGTGTCGAGTTGATGAGTCCGAAGGTCGCGTGTGCCATCGTGCGCGCGTCGGATTCGGGCAGTGCGGGGTCGATGCGGCGCAGGACGTCGACCCAGATCTCGACGTAGCGACGCTGGGTCACCCTCACCTCCCGCTGCCCCTCGTCCGGGAGGGACGTGAACTCGCGGTCCTGCACGCGGATGAGATCGGGCTCGCCCAGCGCGAAGTCGAGATGGAAGTCGACCAGGCCCTCGAGGGCGTCGCGCGGGTCGGGCGTCGTCTCGGCGACCTGCGTGCCACCTGCGAGGAGGCGGCGGCTGATCTCGACGAGGATCTCGACGAGCAGGGCGTCCTTGTTGGGGAAGTGGCGGTACACGGCGGGACCGCTGATCCCCACGGCTGCACCGAGATCTTCGAGGCGGACCCCGGGGAATCCGCGTTCGGCGATCAGGTGCGCCGCGGCACGCAGGAGGTCCCGTCGGCGTTCCGCCTTGGCGAGGCTACGCCGCGTCGGGCGTCCCGATGCGGTCGAGACGTCGATCGCGGACTCGGTCATGAAAATCTCCGCTCGGTGTGGTCTGGACAACTCGGTTAATCATAACTAACCTAGATTTCAGTTAATGGCGATTAGTCGATCTACCGAGGATGGTGTCCGTGACAACCGCTGAGACGGCCTCGACAGCCAGCCGCGACCAGCACGAACAGCTGGTCGGAGAGCTCCGAGACAAGCTCGCTGCCGCAGCCCTGGGTGGCAGCGAGAAAGCCCGGGAGCGGCATGTCGCCCGCGGCAAGCTGCTTCCCCGCGACCGCGTGGACGAACTGCTCGACACGGGCAGCCCGTTCCTCGAACTGTCGCCCCTCGCCGCCGACGGCATGTACGACGACGAGTGCCCCGGCGCCGGCATGATCGCCGGCATCGGCCGTGTCGCCGGCCGCGAGTGCGTGATCGTCGCGAACGACGCCACCGTCAAGGGCGGCACCTACTACCCGATCACGGTCAAGAAGCACCTGCGGGCGCAGGAAGTCGCGCTGCAGAACAACCTGCCGTGCCTGTACCTCGTCGACTCCGGCGGCGCCTTCCTGCCGCGGCAGGACGAGGTCTTCCCCGACCGCGAGCACTTCGGCCGCATCTTCTACAACCAGGCCACCATGAGCGCCAAGGGGATTCCGCAGATCGCTGCGGTCATGGGCTCGTGCACCGCCGGCGGCGCCTACGTCCCCGCGATGAGCGACGAGGCCGTCATCGTCCGCAACCAGGGCACCATCTTCCTCGGTGGCCCGCCGCTGGTGAAGGCCGCGACCGGCGAGGTCGTCACCGCGGAGGAACTCGGTGGCGGCGACCTGCACTCGAAGGTCTCCGGCGTCACCGATCACCTGGCCGAGGACGACCGCGACGCGCTGCGCATCGTGCGCGACATCGTCTCCACCTTCGGTCCGCGCAACCCGCGCCCGTGGGACGTCGAACCCACCGTCGAACCCGAGGCCGACCCCACCGGGCTGTACGACGTGGTGCCCACCGACTCGCGCATCCCCTACGACGTGCACGAGGTCATCGACCGCGTCGTCGACGGCTCCTCGTTCCACGAGTTCAAGGCCGAATACGGCAAGACGCTCGTCACCGGCTTCGCCCGCATCCACGGCCACCCGGTCGGCATCATCGCGAACAACGGTGTGCTCTTCGGCGAATCCGCCGTCAAGGGAGCGCATTTCATCGAACTGTGCGACAAGCGCTCGATCCCGCTGGTGTTCCTGCAGAACATCTCCGGCTTCATGGTCGGCCGCGACTACGAGGCCGGCGGCATCGCCAAGCACGGCGCGAAGATGGTCACCGCCGTCGCGTGCGCCCGGGTGCCGAAGCTGACCGTCGTCATCGGCGGTTCGTACGGCGCCGGCAACTACTCGATGTGCGGTCGCGCGTATTCGCCTCGCTTCCTGTGGATGTGGCCCAACGCCCGCATCTCCGTCATGGGTGGCGAGCAGGCCGCCTCGGTGCTGGCCACGGTGCGCTCCGACCAGCTCGACGCCTCGGGCAAGCCCTGGACGGCCGAGCAGGAGGAGGAGTTCAAGGCTCCGATCCGCGCCCAGTACGAGGAACAGGGCAATCCCTACTACTCGACCGCGCGCCTGTGGGACGACGGCATCATCGATCCCGCAGACACCAGAAAAGTTCTCGGACTGGCACTGTCGGTGTGCGCCAACGCCCCGCTCGAGCCGGTTTCCTACGGCGTCTTCCGGATGTGAGTGCACCCATGACTGATACGACTCGGATCGACACGGTGTTGGTCGCCAACCGCGGTGAGATCGCGGTGCGCGTCATCCGCACCCTGAAGGCGATGGGCATCCGCTCGGTCGCCGTGTTCAGCGAGGCCGACCGCGACGCCCGGCACGTGCAGGAGGCCGACACCGCGGTGCTGCTCGGACCCGCCGCGGCGCGTGAGAGCTACCTGGTGATCGACAAGGTCATCGACGCGGCGCTCGCCACCGGTGCACAGGGCATCCACCCCGGCTACGGATTCCTCTCGGAGAACTCGGCTTTCGCTGCCGCGTGCGCCACCGCCGGTATCGCCTTTCTCGGTCCGTCCGCCCACGCGATCGAGACCATGGGCGACAAGATCACCGCCAAGGCCGCGGTGTCGGAGTTCGGCGTTCCCGTCGTGCCCGGAATCTCCCGGCCCGGACTGAGCGACGACGAACTGATCGCGGGCGCCGAGGAAGTCGGCTACCCCGTGCTCGTCAAGCCGTCCGCCGGTGGTGGCGGCAAGGGCATGCGCCTCGTCGAGGACCCGAAGGATCTGCCCGCCGCGCTCGAATCCGCCCGTCGCGAAGCGGCGTCGGCATTCGGTGACGACACCCTCTTCCTCGAGCGGTTCGTCCAGCGCCCCCGGCACATCGAGGTCCAGGTCCTCGCCGACGCGCACGGCAACGTCGTCCACCTCGGTGAGCGCGAGTGCAGCCTCCAGCGACGGCACCAGAAGGTCATCGAGGAAGCGCCCTCGCCGCTGCTCGACGAGGCCACCCGCGCCCGCATCGGTGAGGCCGCGTGCAACACCGCGCGCAGCGTCGACTACACCGGCGCCGGCACCGTCGAGTTCATCGTCTCCGCCGACAAGCCGGACGAGTTCTTCTTCATGGAGATGAACACCCGACTGCAGGTCGAGCATCCGGTCACCGAGATGGTCACCGGCCTCGATCTCGTCGAGTGGCAGGTGCGCATCGCCGCGGGCGAGCCGCTCGGCTTCACCCAGGACGACATCACCCTCACCGGCCACGCGATCGAGGCCCGCGTCTACGCCGAGGATCCGGCCCGCGGCTTCCTCCCGACCGGTGGTGAGATCGCTGACGTCGTCGAACCCACCGGCCCCGGTGTGCGCGTCGACTCCGGTATCCGTGCCGGCACCGTGGTCGGCAGCGACTACGACCCGATGCTCGCCAAGGTCATCGCCCACGCCGACGACCGCGCCGGCGCGCTGCGACGCCTCGACCGGGCGCTCGCACAGACCGCCGTGCTCGGCGTCGTCACCAACGTCGACTTCGTGCGGTTCCTGCTCGCCGACGACGACGTCGTGGCCGGTGCGCTCGACACCGGACTCCTCGACCGCCGGGTCGGCGACTACACCGCCCCCACGACCGCCGATTCCACGCTCGTCGCCGCGGCGATCCTGCGGTGGCTCGACCGCTGGGCGGGCGACACCACCGATCCGTGGGCAGTGCCCGACGGATGGCGCGTCGGTGCCCACCGGCCCGTCACGTCGCGGCTCACCTCCGGCGACCGCACCGCACACGTGCGCCTGACCGGAAGCCCGGCGGCCGGTGTCGCCGAGGTCGAGGACGGCGAGACCTACCGGTTCAGCGCCGTGCTGCACGGCGCTGATCTGGCGGTCGTGCTCGACGGCCGGCGTCACAGCTACCGCGTCGGCGAATCCGACGGTGCGGTCTGGCTTTCCGACGGCCACGGCAGCGTCGCCGTCCGCGAGGTGCGCGAGGCATCGGTGCGTGGCGACGACGCGCACGCCGGCGACGCCGACATCACCAGCCCGATGCCCGGCGCCGTCATCGCGGTGTCCGTCGCCTCCGGCGACACCGTCACGGCCGGGCAGACGCTCGTCGTCGTCGAGGCCATGAAGATGGAACATTCGCTCACCGCCCCCATCGACGGCACCGTCGAACTGTTCGCGGCCGCCGGTGAGCAGGTCAAGGTCGATCAACTTCTCGTGCGAGTCACCCCGCACGCCGACACGGAAGAGGCACAGTGATGACGGAATACCTTGCTACGGGTCAACTTCCCGACGAGTACGAGCAGCTGCGCAAGACGGTCGCCGACTTCGCCCGCACGGTGGTCGCGCCGGTCGCCGCCAAGCACGACGCCGAGCACTCGTTCCCCTACGAGGTCGTGCAGGGCATGGCCGAGATGGGCCTGTTCGGTCTGCCCTTCCCCGAGGAGTACGGCGGCATGGGCGGCGACTACTTCGCGCTGTGCCTCGCGCTCGAGGAACTCGGCAAGGTCGACCAGTCCGTCGCCATCACCCTCGAGGCCGGTGTCTCGCTCGGTGCGATGCCGATCTACCGATTCGGCAACGAGAAGCAGAAGGAGGAGTGGCTGCCGCAGCTCGCGAGCGGTCGCAACCTCGCTGCCTTCGGTCTCACCGAGCCGGGTGCGGGCAGCGACGCCGGAGGCACGAAGACCACCGCCAAGCTCGAGAACGGCGAGTGGATCATCAACGGCAACAAGCAGTTCATCACCAACTCCGGCACCGACATCACCTCGCTGGTGACCGTCACCGCCGTCACCGGTGTGCGGGAGAACGGCAAGAAGGAGATCTCCACGATCCTCGTGCCGACCTCCACGCCGGGCTTCACCGCCGAACCCGCCTACAACAAGGTCGGCTGGAATGCCTCCGACACGCATCCGCTCACCTTCGCCGACGCGCGGGTGCCCGAGGAGAACCTCCTCGGCGAGCGGGGCCGCGGCTACGCCAACTTCCTGCGCATCCTCGACGAGGGCCGCATCGCGATCGCCGCGCTGTCGACCGGAGCCGCGCAGGGTTGCGTCGACGAATCGGTGAAGTACGCCAAGGAGCGCGAGGCCTTCGGCAGCCCGATCGGCAACAACCAGGCCATCGCCTTCAAGATCGCCCGCATGGAGGCACGTGCGCACGCCGCACGCACCGCCTACTACGACGCCGCCGCCGCGATGCTCGTCGGCAAGCCGTTCAAGAAGCAGGCCGCGGTCGCCAAGCTCGTCGCGTCCGAGGCCGCGATGGACAACGCGCGCGACGCGACGCAGATCCACGGCGGCTACGGCTTCATGAACGAGTACGCCGTGGCGCGCCACTACCGCGACAGCAAGATCCTCGAGATCGGTGAGGGCACCACCGAGGTGCAGCTCATGCTCATCGGACGGGAGCTGGGACTGTGAGCGAGACCGACACCACCGTGGAGAAGCGGATCGTCCAGCGCGGCCTGTGGTTCGAGGAATTCGAGCTCGGCGCGATCTACGAGCACCGCCCCGGCCGGACGATCACCGAAGCCGACAACACGCTGTTCACGACGCAGACGATGAACACGCAGGCGCTGCACCTCGACGCCGCCTACGCCGCCGAGACCAGTTTCGGTGAGCGTCTGGTCAATTCGATGTTCACGCTCTCGACCATCGTGGGATTGTCGGTCGCCCAGCTCACGCAGGGCACGATCGTCGCGAACCTCGGGTTCTCCGAGATCTCCTTCCCCAAGCCGCTCTTCCACGGCGACACGCTCTACGCCGAGACGAAGATCGTCGACAAGCGCGAGTCGAAGAGCCGGCCGGGGGAGGGCATCGTCACCCTCGAACACACCGGTCGCAACCAGCACGGCGACGTCGTCGCCGTCGCCGTGCGCAAGACTCTCGTCCAGAAGAGGCCCACGACATGACCTGGGAACTCCCCGGCCCCGCATGGCTTTTCTGTCCCGCCGATCGTCCGGAGCGCTACGCCAAGGCAGCCGAACGCTCCGACGTGGTGATCATCGACCTCGAGGATGCCGTCGCGCCGGCCGACAAGCAGGCCGCCCGTGAGGCGCTGATCGCCACCCCGCTCGACCCCGAACGCACCGTGGTGCGGGTCAACCCGGTGGGCACGGCCGACCACGAGGCCGATCTCGAGGCGCTGCGCCGCACGTCGTACACGCGGGTCATGCTGCCCAAATGCGAGAGCGGCGACGAGGTGCGCTCGCTCGCACCGCTCGAGGTGGTCGCGCTCATCGAGTCGCCCCTCGGGGTGCTCGCGGTGGAGGACATCGCCGTCGCCGAGAACACCCTCGGAATGATGTGGGGTGCCGAGGATCTCGTCGCCGGACTCGGTGGCAACGCGAGCCGTCGCGCCGACGGGACGTACCGCGCGGTCGCGCAGCACGCCCGGTCGGTGACCCTGCTCGCCGCGAAGGGTCACGCCCGCTGGGCGCTCGACTCGGTGTATCTGGACATCAAGGACACCGACGGTCTCCACGAGGAGGCCCTCGACGCCGTGGCGGTCGGATTCGACATCAAGGTGTCGATCCATCCGAGCCAGGTCGACGTCGTCCGCCGGGCGTACGCGCCCACCCCCGAGGAGGAGGCGTGGGCGCGACGCGTTCTCGAGGCCGCCGAATCGGAACGCGGCGTCTTCGATTTCGAAGGGAGGATGGTCGACGCCCCGGTGCTGCGCCACGCCGAGCGCGTGCTGCAACGAGCGTCGGCCGCTGCCTCGGCATGACCGCGCCTCACCGGGGACGGTGACGCAACAACTGAGTGAGACGGTGGGCGCTGTCGAGCAGCGCCTCACCGAGTTCGGGCACACGATCGGGCCGGAACCGGCTCTCCACGCCGGTCAGACTCAACGCCCAGGTCGGGGCGCCGCGGTGATCGAACACCGCGGCGCCCATTCCCCAACTGCCCTCGACGATCAGCGCCGGATTGACGGCGTAGCCGGCCAGCCGTGTCGCCTCGATCCGCTTCTCCAGTGCGGGTCGCGCATGGTCCGGTCCCCAATTCTCCGTGAGATCCACCCGCGACAGATACGCCTCGATGTCCTGATCGGGCATGTGCGCGAGGATCGCCAGCCCCGCCGACGCCACTCCGAGCGGGAACCGGATCCCGATGTGGAGCACGTGCGAACGCAATGGGAAGCTGCCCTCCTCCATTGCCAGGCACACCGTCTCGTCGCCTCGCCGCGCGGAGAGGAAGACGCTCTCGCCGGTCGCGCGCGCCAGATCGCGCAGCACGTCGCCCGCGAGATCGGTGATGTCGTAGCGCACGGAGGCGAGCGATCCCAGCAGGTAGAGCTCGGGTCCGAGGGTCCAGCGTCCCGAGGCCGGATCCCGGTCGACGAGTCCCTCGTCGGCGAGCGAGCTGAGCAGCCGGTGCACCGTGGGCCGGGCGAGATCGGTGGTGCGGGCGACCTCCGAGGTCGTCACCCCTTCCGGTTCGTGCGACGAGACGGTGCGCAGCAGGGCGGCGATCCGCGTGACCAGTTGACCCCGTGCATCGGACGACATGCCTCGATTCTACGTCCACTCAGTGAACGCATATGGGGTCTCCGTTCGATGAACGACCAATTTCCGAGAGATTACGGCAGGTACTTGTGTTCGCCACCTGCAGACTCTTTAGTAGAAACCGAGAATGTGACCGCGTTCATCCAGTGGACGTGATTGGTCCAGCGGGGCCCCGCGGCTCCCCCGGAAACCTGAGAGGTGAGAGTTGGCAACGAAAGTGTTCGAGACGGCGGCGGAGGCCGTCGCCGACATCCGTGACGGTGCGACGCTCGCGGTGGGCGGATTCGGACTGTGCGGTATCCCCGACATCCTGATCCAGGCCATCGCCGACACCGGGGCGACAGACCTCGAGGTGTTCTCCAACAACTGCGGCGTCGACGGCCACGGCCTCGGAATCCTGCTGGGCAGCAAGCGCATCCGCCGGGTCACTGCGTCGTACGTCGGGGAGAACAAGGAATTCGCCCGGCAGTACCTCTCGGGTGAGCTCGAGGTCGAGCTGACCCCGCAGGGCACTCTCGCCGAGAAGCTCCGCGCCGGTGGCGCGGGCATCCCCGCCTTCTTCACCCCCGCCGGCGTCGGCACGCCCATCTCCCAGGGCGGACTGCCGTGGAAGTACAACGTCGACGGTTCGATCGCCGTGGCGTCGCCGGCGAAGGAGATCCGCGAGTTCCGCGGCAAGCGGTACGTGCTCGAGGAGTCCATCACTGCCGACTTCTCGCTCGTGCACGCCCTCAAGGGCGACACCGAGGGCAACCTCGTGTTCAACAAGGCCGCGATGAACTTCAACCCGCTCGCCGCGATGGCCGGTCGCGTGTGCATCGCCCAGGTCGAGGAACTCGTCGAACCCGGCGAGATCGATCCGGGCGAGGTGCACCTCCCGGGAATCTTCGTGAACCGGGTCGTGCACACCGGTGTCCAGGACAAGCAGATCGAAAAGCGCACCGTCAGCGCCGCGAAGGGAGCGTAGAACATGACCACAGCTGTCGAGACACAGGGTTGGACGCGCACGCAGATGGCCGCGCGCGCCGCGCAGGAACTCTCGCCGGGGGAGTACGTCAACCTCGGTATCGGCCTGCCGACGCTGATCCCCAACTACCTGCCCGAGGGTGTGCACGTCACCCTGCACAGTGAGAACGGCATCCTGGGCACCGGGCCGTACCCGACCGAGGACGCGGTCGATCCCGATCTGATCAACGCCGGCAAGGAGACCGTGACCGTCAACCCCGGTGCTGCCTTCTTCGATTCGGCGCTGAGCTTCGGCATGATCCGCGGCGGCCACATCGACACCGCGGTGCTCGGTGGTATGGAGGTCTCGGCCACCGGCGACCTCGCCAACTGGATGGTGCCCGGCAAGATGGTCAAGGGCATGGGCGGAGCGATGGATCTCGTCCACGGCGCCCGCAAGGTCATCGTGCTCATGGAGCACACCGACAAGCAGGGCAACCCGAAGATCGTCTCGGAGTGCTCGCTGCCGCTCACCGGCGAGGGCGTGGTGCAGCGCATCATCACCAATCTCGCGGTGATCGACGTGACCGCCGACGGCCTCGTCCTCACCGAGTGCGCCCCCGGCGTCACCGAGGAACAGGTGCGCGCCGCGACCGGAGCACCGCTCACCCTTCCGTGACGACCGGCCGGTTCCGCCTGCGGAACCACCGGAAGATCCATCTTCTCCGCGCGACCCCGGTCTCGGACTCCGTCTCGAGCCGGGGCCGCGTCGAGTTCAGGGCCGTGCGGGCCTCCTCGCGACGACGGGCCCGTTCGAGCTTCCACACCTCCACCATCTCCTCGGCGTCGACCTTGTGGATCGGTACGGGCAGGCCGCTCGGGAAACGCAGGCAGTCGGCGATCCGCCGGTTGAGATCGGTGACGATCTCGCGCACCACCTTCTCGCTGGGAGCCGAACCGACCGTGTCGGGCAGCCGCTCGATCTCGCGCCGCAGCTGCAGTTCGGGCGGCAGCAACGCTTCCGTCGACAGACCCTCGCGCGCCAGATAACTCTTCACCCACCACAGCTCGTCGTCGCCGTGATCGGGGATGGGTTTGCCGTAACCGGGCAGATCGTCGAAATCGCCCCGGTCCTGCGCCACGCGGATCTGCCGTTCGATCCACGTCTCGAACGTCAGATCCCACCGCTTGCGCTCGGTCACACATCCAGGATGCCAGCGCGGGCGCCCGTCACGCGTGCGGAGCGAGGTGTCCTAACCTGAGCCACGTGGAAGGACAGCGCGAGTCGCCGGTGCATGCCCGCCCGCCGGGCGACGGGGTGGACACCAACACGGTGCTCGGCAAGGTCGTCACCGTGCTGTGGGCGTTCACTGCCGACGACCACGTTCTCACCCTCGCCGAACTGGGCCGACGCACCGGTCTGCCGAAGGGGACGCTGCACCGCGTCGTCACCGATCTCGTCGCCGTCCGGCTGCTCGACAAGGATCCCGCGGGCTACCGCCTGAGCGGTCAGCTCTTCGAACTGGGTCTGCGCGCCTCCCTCGAGCGGGGACTGGTCGAGGTCGCCATCCCGTTCATGGAGGACCTGTACGAACGCACCCACGAGACCGTGCACCTCGGTGTCCCCGAAGGCGTCGAGGTCGTCTACGTCTCGAAGATCGGCGGACATCGCCCCGCGTCCACGCCGTCCCGGATCGGTGGGCGAATGCCCATGTACTGCACCGGGATCGGCAAGGCTCTTCTCGCGTTCTCCCCGCCGGAGCTGCTGGCCGAGGTGGTCGAGGCAGGGTTGGCGCGCAAGACTCCCCGCACCATCACGACCCCCGGACGACTCGGGGCGAATCTCGCGACCGTGCTCGAGCGCGGGGTGGCGTTCGAATTCGAGGAGTCCGCGGTCGGTCTCGCCTGCGTGGCCGCTCCGATCCTCGATGCGGACGAGCGCCCCATCGCGGCCGTGAGCGTCACCGGTCCCGTCACCCGGTTCCGTCCGGAGAAGCACGAGGGCGCGGTGAAGGCCGCCGCCGCGGGGATCGCCGCCACCCACGCCCGCCGCGAGGCCATCCGCAAACTCTGAGCGCGCACGTTCCACTCACCGGAACGCACTCCTGTACGGGGGCGGACCTCGCCGCCACGATGGTCGTAATCCATCGAACGACGAGGACGTGATGACTACCAGCTCCAACACCACATCAGCGGCGGATCGCACCCGCATCGCCGGTGCGGCGGCCGATCGTCTCATCGAGGCCACACGCAGCTCCGCACCGTGCGGTCCGGTCCGCGACCTGCTCGGGGAGACCGACATCGACCTGGCGTACGCGGTGCAGCAGCAGCTCACCGACCGCAGGCTCGCCGAAGGTGCCCGCATCGTCGGACGCAAGATCGGCCTGACCTCCCCGGCGGTGCAGCAGCAGCTCGGTGTCGACCGCCCCGACTTCGGTGTCCTCTTCGAGGACATGGACGTCACCGCTCTCGACGAGGTGCCCAGTGAGCGCCTGCTGCAGCCGAAGGCCGAGGCCGAGATCGCGTTCGTCCTCTCCGCCGATCTCGACTCGGACGATCTCGACCTCGCGACCGTCCGCGCCGCCGTCGGGCACGCGGTCGCCGCTCTCGAGATCGTCGACAGCCGCGTCGCCGGCTGGGACATCAAGATCACGGATACGGTCGCGGACAACGCATCCAGCGGCCTGTACGTGCTCGGCTCGCAGACGCTCACCCTCGACGAGTTCGAGCCGATCGACGCCACCATGCGGATGTACGTCGACGACGAGCTCGTCTCCGAGGGCAACGGCGCAGCCTGCCTCGGCGATCCGCTGAACGCCCTGCTGTGGCTCGCACGCACAGCACGCGAGTTCGGGCAGCCCCTGCGCGCAGGGCAGGTCGTGCTGTCGGGGGCACTCGGCCCGATGGTTCCGGCGCCGCCCGGCGTCACGGTCCGCGCCGAGATCTCCTCGCTCGGCACCGTCACCGCGCGTTTCTCTTCCGAAAGCTCCACCGCACAGGAGAACTCATGACCACCAAGGTTGCCATCATCGGGTCGGGCAACATCGGCACCGACCTGCTCATCAAGATCAAGCGACTGGCCGACGCCGAACTCGAGACCGTCGCCCTCGTCGGCATCGATCCCGAATCCGACGGCCTCGCACGGGCGAAGCGCCTCGGCATCGACGCCATCTCGACCGGTGTCGAAGGACTCGTCGAGCACCCGCGCTTCGACGAGATCGAGATCGTCTTCGACGCGACCTCGGCGAAGGCCCACGAGTACAACGAGAAGGTCCTGCGCCCGCACGGGAAGATGCTCATCGACCTGACGCCGGCCGCGATCGGCCCGTACACGGTGCCGCCGGTGAACCTCACCGAGCACCTCGACGCTCCGAACGTCAACATGGTCACCTGCGGTGGCCAGGCCACCATCCCGATCGTCGCGGCCATCTCGCAGGTCACCAAGGTGCACTGGGCCGAGATCGTCGCCTCGATCTCCTCGAAGTCGGCCGGCCCCGGCACCCGCGCCAACATCGACGAGTTCACCGAGACCACCTCGCAGGCCATCGAGAAGATCGGTGGCGCCACGCGCGGCAAGGCGATCATCATCCTCAACCCGGCCGAGCCGCCGATGATCATGCGCGACACCGTGCTCGCGCTCGTCGGTGAGGACCGCAAGGACGAGATCGTCGCGTCCGTCGAGGCGATGGTCGCGAAGGTCCAGGAATACGTGCCCGGCTACACCCTCAAGCAGGAGGTGCAGTTCACCGAGGTCACCGAGTCCATGGAGACGCTCACCGACCACACCGGCCCCCTGTGGAAGGTCGCGGTGTTCCTCGAGGTCAAGGGCGCAGCGCACTACCTGCCCGAGTACGCGGGCAATCTCGACATCATGACCTCCGCGGCGCTGCAGGTCGCACGCGCCGTGGCGGCACGCAAGAAGGATCAGGTGACGGCATGACCGCGGCAACGACGACGACTCGCGAATTCGCAAGCGACGGAACGGCTCTGTACATCCAGGACGTGACCCTGCGCGACGGCATGCACGCCATCCGTCACCGCATCACGCCGCAGGATGTCGCGAAGATCGCCGGTGCGCTCGACCGTGCCGGTGTGGACGCCATCGAGGTCTCCCACGGCGACGGCCTCGCCGGTCACTCGCTGACCTACGGTCCCGGCAGCAACACCGACTGGGAGTGGCTCGAAGCCGCTGCCGGAGCGATCAATTCGGCCACGCTCACCACGCTGCTCCTGCCCGGTATCGGAACCGTCCACGAGCTGAAGCGTGCCTACGAGATCGGCGTGCGGTCGGTGCGCATCGCGACGCACTGCACCGAAGCCGACGTCTCCGCGCAGCACATCGCCGCGGCGAAGGAACTGGGCATGGACGTGTCCGGCTTCCTCATGATGTCGCACATGGCCCCGTCCGAGGAGCTCGCCCGCCAGGCGAAGCTCATGGAGTCCTACGGCGCCGACTGCGTCTACGTCACCGATTCCGGCGGACGCCTCACGATGGACGGTGTCCGCGAGCGTGTGCGTGCCTACCGTGAGGTCCTGAACGAGACCACCCAGATCGGCATCCACGCGCACCAGAACCTGTCGCTGTCGGTCGCCAACTCCGTGTGTGCCGTCGAGGAAGGTGTCATCCGCGTCGACGCCTCGCTGGCCGGACACGGTGCCGGTGCCGGCAACTGCCCGATCGAGCCCTTCGTCGCGGTCGCCGATCTGCTCGGCTGGAAGCACTCGTGCGATCTGTTCGGGCTGCAGGACGCCGCCGACGATCTCGTGCGCCCGCTGCAGGACCGTCCCGTCCAGGTCGACCGCGAGACCCTCACCCTCGGCTACGCCGGCGTGTACTCGAGCTTCCTGCGTCACGCCGAGACCGCCGCGAGCATCTACGGTCTCGACACCCGCGACATCCTCGTCGAGATCGGCCGTCGCGGCCTCGTCGGTGGACAGGAGGACATGATCACCGACGTCGCACTCGACCTGCGCAACCGCACGGGTAACTGACCACCGGCCGCACCGAGCCGGAACAATCGCGTCGGGCGCGGCACGACCCACCAGGTCGTGCCGCGCCCGCGTGCATGTCTAGTCGGTCAGATCCCGGTAGTCCGGGTGCTTCTCGATGAACTTGTCGACGTACGAGCAGATCGCGACGATGCGCTTGCCGCGTTCGCGGACGTCGTCGAGGGCGAAGCCGACGAGCTTGCCTCCGAGTCCCTGACCGGAGTAACCCTTGTCGATCTCGGTGTGGTCGAAGACGAGGCGGCCGTCGTCGTCGAGGTGGTACTGGGTGTATCCGACGACGACGTCCTCATCCCGGACTTCGTACCTCTGCTTCTCGGCGTTGTGCACCATGGTCACGGACGAATCGCTCATGGTCTTCCTCTCACCGTCGACAAGCTGGTGTGTCCCACAGCATAGAGAACGGGCCGCGGCGAGGTGCCGCGGCCCGTTCTGCTGTGCCGGGTTATTCCGGCGGAGAGATGTGCTGGGCGAGGTACAGCGGCTCGCCGAGCTGCTCGATCAGATCGAGCTGGGTTTCGAGATAGTCGATGTGTTCTTCCTCGTCGGCGAGGATCTCCTCGAAGATGTTGGCCGAGGTGATGTCGCTGACCGAGCGCATGTACTCGGCTCCCTTCCGGAGCCGGTCGCGGGCCTCGATCTCCACCTGCAGGTCGGCCTCGAGCATCTCCTTGACGGTCTGACCCAGACGCAACGCGCCGAGGCGCTGGTAGTTGGGGAGTCCGTCGAGATAGAGGATCCGATCGGTGAGTCTCTCGGCGTGACGCATCTCGTCGAACGACTCGTCGCGAGTGTGCTTCGCGAGTTTCGCCCATCCGCGATTGTCCTGCATCTTCGAATGCAGGAAATACTGATTGATCGCGGTGAGCTCGGCGGTGAGTTGTTCGTTGAGCAACTCGATGACCTTCTTGTCGCCCTTCATGGCACCTCCCGGGGTGAACCATCAGGTTTACCGCCGGGTAGGGGCTGGCTACACGGCGGTCTCGAGTTCGATCGTCTCATTCCGCTCGCGAGCCTGCCGGATGATCGCCGAGATGTTCCGGACGCAGCTGCCACAATCGGTGCCGGCGCGGCACTTGGCGCTCACCTCGCGGGTACAGCGTGCTCCCGCAGCCACCTCTGCCTCGATGTGGTGGTGGGTAAGAGCGTGGCAACTGCAGACGATCATCAGAGCCACCTTTCTGCGACTGAGGGAACACTCACTTAGGTTGTCCAAACCTTACATCGGCTTAGGCTAGCCTAGCTTGTGATCGTAGTCACAGAAAGAGGGGGTCGGATCCGTGTTATACCCAGGTCCGTCCCAGGGGGTGTTACCGCAGCTACTGCTGTTGCAGGTGTTGCGAGACCACCTGGTTGATCCGGTGCAGACCGGGCGAGGTGAGGCCGGGGATCTGGTTCTCGATCGTGCGCACCAGCGACGAATCGTCGAGGACCTTCTCGCTCGACTGGATCAGGACGGTGCCGGCACCGGTGAAATCGAACTGCCGTTCCTCACCGGACTGCACACCGAAACGCCGCGCCCCGGCCGAGACGAATCCGGTGATCCACGATTCGTCGTAGTGATGGCTGGGGGACGGACAGTCGGCCCAGCCGACGAGCGCCTCCGGGTCGACCCGCAGCGGCGGTTCGGCGAACATCACCGGCCCGTTCGACGACGCGAGGAAGCGGCCCGTACCGATGAGGGTGAGGAAACCCGGAACGATCGACTGGTTGAGCGACAGCCCCGGTTCGAAGGCCAGCAGATTGGCCTGCCGGATCGTGAGGTTGCCGTCGTCGAGGTCGTACGAGTTGATGTCGTATCCGCGGTCGCCGATGATCAGCTTCCCGAAGCCTTCGGCCACGACGTAGTCGCCGAGATAGAGCGGAGCGGAGAACTGCTGGGCCACCATGTGCAACAGATGTCCCTGCAGTCCGTGGGTGAGTGCCGAGAACTGCACCTGGCCGTAGTACGCGATCATCGCGCCCTTCGACAGGAACCAGGGCGTCTGCAGATCGATGCAGTAGGCGTAGGGATTGCCCGGCACGTTGTCGCTGCCGCCGAAGCTCGACGGGTTCAGAACGGTACTCACAGCTTCTCCTCCGATGCCTGCACGTAGACGATGCCCTGTCCGCTGCATTCGAGTTGCATGGCCTCCCCGCCGGTGCGACCGACGTTCCGCCAGCTCATCGACGACTTCAGTTCGGTGCGGACCGGGCCGTAGGACGCCACGAACGCCTGCGGGTCGACGACCACCGGTGTCGGACCGCCCACCTGCAGCTCGAACACGCCGCCGTGGGCGAGCAGCACCGCCGCACCCTGGCCGGTCAGCTGGGTGGTGAACATGCCGGTGCCGGTCATCGCGCCCGTGGCGGCGCCGCGCAGCGCCCCGAGCAGACCGCCGCCGCCACCGCCACCACCGGAGGCCGCGGCCACCGAGACGACCGTGGACTGCAGACCGGTGGTGTGAGCGAGCAGGCGCGACGCCTCCACGCGTAGTTCCCCGCCCGCGGACATGTCGACGATGTGCGTCTCCAGACCCCGGAAGCCGTAGTGCACGACACCGTCGCCCTGCGCGAGCATCGTGGCCTCGTGTTCACCCTGCAGCATGCGTCCCGCCATACCGGCGAGACCGCCGAGACCGGGAGCGCCTCCCGTGCCGCCGGGAACGCCGTGGGGGGAGAACCGGACATTGCCGGTGTAGAACAGCATCGCGCCGCGACGCGCCACGACGGAACCGGACTGCCGCAGGTCGACGCGCACGACCTTGCCGTTGATCTTCGTGAAGCTCATCTGTTCCTACCGTTCCGCCGGCTGGATGGAGACCACGCCCACGCCGTCCCATTTGAGGGAGAACGCCTCGCCGCTGCCCTGACCGATGGCCGAGCGCCACGACACGTCGGTGACGAACGACTGCGTGAGCTGACCCTTCGCGCACACGAAGGCGTCGGGATCGACGACGAGGGGATATTGCGGCGACACCTCGAGATGGATGAGCGGGCCACCGGCCGAGAGCAGCGCGACCTGCCCGGTCCCCGTCACCGTCGTGGTGAACAGGCCCTGGCCGCTCATGCCGCCGCGCAGACCCGCGAACGTCACGTTCGTGTTCAGGTTCCCGCTCAGCGCCAGCAGCTGCTCGGACTCGACCTGCAGGGTCTCGTTGTTCAGCTCCAGCACCGTGACGTCCTGCGCCTGGTGCGCGAAGTAGACGACGCCCGTGCCGCTGCACTCCATGAGCGAGAGCCCCTCACCCGTCGCGCGCTGCCGCAATCCGGAGAGAACACCCTCGCCACCACCGAATCCGGCGGACTTGAAGCCGACCTGCCCTTCGTACGCCACCATCGACCCCGACAAGGCACGGACGGACGAATTGCTCAGGTGGGCTTCGATCACCCTCTTGGTCTTCACGACTAACCGCATGGCGGGAAACGATAGTCGGAAACGACTTCGGTGGAGTAGACCCCGGATAGCGGGGCCCACTCCACCGAAGAACTACAGAAGACCTACAGCCCCAGATCCTTGGCGATGATCGTCTTCATGACCTCGTTGGTACCGCCGTAGATGCGGGTCACGCGGGTGTCGGCGTAGAGGCGGGCGATGGGGTACTCGGTGATGTAGCCGTAGCCGCCGTGCAGCTGCAGGCACTTGTCGATGATGCGGCCGGCGGCCTCCGTCGCGAACAGCTTCGCGCGGGCGGCGTCGGGCACCGTCAGTTCGTCCCGGTCGTTGAGCTCGATCGCGTTGTCGACCATGATCTGCATGGCCTGCAGTTCGGTCGAGCACTCGGCGAGCACGAACTTGGTGTTCTGGAAGGACGCGACCGGCTTGCCGAAGACCTTGCGGTCCTTGGTGTATGCGATGGCGTGCTGGATCGCCGCGGCCGCGGTGGCGGCAGCTCCGAACGCGATGGTGAGACGCTCCTGCGCGAGGTTCTGTGTCAGGTACGAGAACGCCTCGCCCTCCTTGCCGAGCAGATCGGCGACCGGCACCTTCACGTCGTCGAACGACAGCTCGGCGGTGTCCGAGGTCTTGAGACCGATCTTGTGGAGCTTGCGTCCGACCGCGAAGCCCTCGCTCTTGGTGTCCACCACCAGGATCGACAGGCCGCCGCGGCGGTCCTCGGGGTTGTACGGCGAGGTGCGTGCCACGACGAGGATACGGTCGGCGAGAGCGCCGCCGGTGATGAACGTCTTCGCGCCGTTGAGGACGTAGTGGCTGCCGTCCTCCGAGAGCTTCGCGGTGGTCGCGATGTTGGCGAGGTCGGAACCGGTGCCCGGCTCGGTCATCGCGATGGCGAACATCAGCTCACCCGAGGCGAATCCGGGAAGCCAGCGCTGCTTCTGCTCCTCGGTGGCGTTCTGCATGATGTACGGCAGGATCAGGTTCGAGTGCACCGACGACGAACCGAACGACACACCGGCCGCCGACGCCTCCTCGGCGAGGATCACGTTGAACTTCAGCGAAGTCTCGCCGCCGCCGCCGTACTCTTCCGGAACCTGGATGCCGAGGAGCCCGAGTTCGCCCATGCGGTTGTAGAACTCGCGCGGAGGATGGCCGGCCTCTTCCCATTCGGGGTAGACGGGCACGACCTCCTTCGCGATGAAGTCGCGGACGGTCTGCCGGAACGCCTCGTGATCCTCGTTGTACAGCGTGCGCTTCACGCGTTGTCCTTCCAGGGATGGATGTGATTGTGGGGGTGCACCTTACAGTGCGTAGCTGCGCAGCACACCCTTGCTGATGATCGTCTTCTGGATCTCGCTGGTGCCCTCACCGATGAGCAGGAAGGGAGCCTCGCGCATGAGGCGCTCGATCTCGTACTCCTTCGAGTAGCCGTAGCCGCCGTGGATGCGGAAGCTGGCCTGGGTGACCTCGGAGCAGTACTCGCTGGTGAGGTACTTGGCCATACCGGCGGCGACGTCGTTGCGTTCACCCGAGTCCTTCAGACGCGCGGCGTTGACCATCATCAGGTGCGCGGCCTCGACCTTGGTGGCCATCTCCGCGAGGGAGAACGAGATCGCCTGGTGCTGGGCGATGGGCTTGCCGAAGGTGGTGCGCTGCTGGGCGTAGCGGGCGGCGAGCTCGAACGCGCGGATCGCGACACCGCACGCGCGGGCCGAGACGTTGACGCGGCCGACCTCGACACCGTCCATCATCTGGAAGAAGCCCTTGCCGGGCTCGCCGCCGAGGATCGAATCGGCCGAGGCCTTGTAGTTGTCGAAGACGAGCTCGGTGGTGTCGATGCCCTTGTACCCCATCTTGTCGATCTTGCCGGGGATGGTGACACCCGGGACGACCTCACCGAAGCCGGCGGGCTTCTCGACCAGGAAGGTGGTCAGATTCTTGTGGGGCTTGTCGGAGCCCTCCTCGGTCTTGACCAGGGCGGCGACGAGGGTGGAGCTGCCGCCGTTGGTCAGCCACATCTTCTGGCCGTTGATGACGTAGTTGCCGTCGGCGTCGCGCTTGGCCTTGGTGCGGATGGCGGCGACGTCGGAGCCGAGTTCGGGCTCGGACATCGAGAACGCGCCGCGGACCTCACCGGTGGCCATGCGCGGCAGGTAGTACTGCTTCTGCTCTTCGGTGCCGTGCTGGCGGATCATGTACGCGACGATGAAGTGCGTGTTGATGACGCCGGAGACGCTCATCCAGCCGCGGGCGAGTTCCTCGACGCACAGCGCGTAGGTCAGCAGCGACTCGCCGAGTCCGCCGTACTCCTCGGGGATCATCAGCCCGAACAGGCCCATCTCGCGCATCTGGTCGACGATGGCCTGCGGGTAGGTGTCCGAGTGCTCGAGTTCCTGAGCGTTCGGGATGATCTCGCGGTCGACGAAGGTGCGGACCGTGTCGAGGATCTCGGACTGGAATTCCGTCAGACCGAGGGTCTGGGCGAGGCGGGTCATGCGTGCTCTTTCTGGGAGATGCGGATGGTGCCGGAAGCTGCGAGGGCGTCGATCTCGTCGTCGGTCAGCCCGAGATGTTCGGTGAGCACCTCGGCGGTGTCGTCGCCGTTGGCCGGCGCGGGGCGGACCTCGGGGTACCGGCCGTCGAAGGACATCGGGGTGCTCGGGGCGTGGTAGCTGCCGATGCGCGGCTGGTCGAGCTTGTGGAACATCGGGTTGTCGGTCACGCGCGGGTCGGCGGCGAGCTCGGCGAAGGTGCGGTAGCGCTCGTGCAGGACCGACGTGCCGCCCAGAGCCTTCTCGACCTCGTCGGCGGTGTGGCGCGAGAACCAGGCGCCGAACAGGCTGTTGAGCACGTGGCGGTGCTCGAACCGGGTGCCCTCGTCGCGGAAGTCGACGCCCAGGGCGGATTCGAGTGCGGCCACGGCCTCGGCGGTGCCGGTGAGCTCGGTGAGATCGCGGAAGTGGCGCGGCGTGAGGGCGACGAGCATGAAGCGCGCGCCGTCGCTGGTAGCGAAGTCGGCGCCGTAGGTGCCGTAGACGGAGTTGCCGACCTTCTCCCGGACGGGACGGCCGAGCTGGGCCTCGGCGATGTAACCGAGGTTGCCGACGGTCGCGAACGCGACGTCCTCGAGCGGGAGCACGACCTTCGTTCCGGCACCGGTGATCTCGCGGCGGTAGACGGCCGAGGCGACCGACAGTGCCGCGTACAGACCGCACGAGACGTCCCAGGCGGGCAGCACGTGGTTGACCGGGGTCGAGACGTTCTCGGCGCCGGTGACCTGCGGGAAGCCGGCGGCGGCGTTGACGGTGTAGTCGACAGCACCGGTGCCGTCGGCGCGGCCGAGGACCTGCACGTGGATCAGATCGGGGCGGATCGCGGCGAGCTCGTCGTAGTCGAGCCACGAACGACCGGCGGCGTTGGTGACCAGCACTCCTGCGTCGATGATCAGGTCGCGGATCAGGTTCTGCGCGTCCGGGTTACGGAAGTCCGCCGCGAACGACCGCTTGCCCTTGTTCAGGCCGGCCCAGTAGATCGACTCGTTGTCGTCGGTGACCGGCCAGCGGCGGTAATCGGCAGCGCCGCCGATCGGGTCGACCCGGATCACGTCGGCGCCGAGCGCGGCCAGGGTCATGCCGCACAGGGGTGCGGCCACGAAGCTGGACACCTCGACCACGCGCACTCCCGCGAGGGGCGCAGTGGACGAGGGCAGCTCGTCGGTGGAAGCGGTGGAGTTCATGCTGGGCTCGCTCGTCGTCGCAGATTGTTTCGGGCACAGTCAGCATGCCCAGGTTTTGCCGCCGGGAACAGCACCGATCGGCTATCGCTCGGTTAGCGCAGACCAATACTCGATGAGGCCTCAATCTGCCTTGTGATGGGTCATAGGTTTCAGTGATCGATTCGTTCGCCTTCCGCTCTTTGCGTCAGGTGACATGGCTCACGTTCAATGCATGCAGACGCCAGGCGTGACGTTCTTCCGACAACGACATGCAGATTGTTCGTAAGTCGGCCATCCCGCTCGAGTTCTGAAGGGACTCCCCGTGACCACAGGCGAAATCGCGCACGACAAGCCGGCAACCGCCGGCGGACCCAGCGGGCCGGCGACCGGCTCGACACCTCTCGTGACCCCCGGCCGCGCGTGGAGCATGACCGGTCTGGTCATCTTCCTCTACGTCGTCAACTACGCCGACAAGGCCGTCCTCGGCATTATCGCCCAGCCTCTGGCGCGTGAGCTCGGCATGAGCTCCTCCCAGATCGGCCTGGTCGGTTCGCTGTTCTTCGTCACATTCACCGTCGGCGGATTCTTCGCCGGGCCGCTGAACAAGTACTTGACCCTCCGCTGGGCCCTGCTGGCTCTCGGCCTGATCTGGTCGGTGGTCATGCTGCCGCTGGTCGTCAGCGCGAGTTTCACGATGCTGGTGGTCACTCGCATGCTGCTCGGTCTCGCCGAAGGACCGAGCTCGGCTCTCATGCACACCGCCGCGTACTCGTGGCACCCGCCGGCCAAGCGCGGTCTGCCCGGCGCATTCCTGGCCGGTTCCGCCTCGGTCGCCAAGATCGCCCTCGCTCCCGTCCTGACCTTCATCACCGTCGAGTGGGGCTGGCGTGCCGCGCTGATCTCGCTGTCGATCCTCGGTGCGGTCTGGATGGGCTTCTGGCTCCTCGGCTGGAAGGAAGGCCCCTACACGACCAAGGCGGTCAAGGGCGCCGAAACCTCCGCTTCCGCCGCGCAGACCGAGCCGTCCGTGCCGTGGCGCAAGATCTTCCTCACCCGCACGTTCGTCAGCTGCGCGATCCTGATCATGGTCGTCTACGCGCTCACCACCGTCGTCCTGACCTGGCTGCCGTCCTACTTCGAGGTCGGCCTCGGCTACAGCGCCCTGCAGGCCGGCTCGATGTTCGCCCTGCCGTCCATCATCGGCCTGTTCCTCATGATCAGCTCGGGTACGGTCACCGACCGTCTCAGCGCCAAGGGTTACCGTTCGCGGGTCGTCCGCATCATCGTGCCCGCCGTCGGCGTGCTCATCTGCGGTGCCATCCTGGTCTTCCTCCCGTCCATCGGTACGCCGGCCCTCGCCGTCGCGGTCGTCTCCATCGGCTACGGCTTCGGTGCCATCGCGTTCCCGCTGATCAACGCCGCGATCTCCGAGCTGTGCCCGCCGCAGCAGACCGCCGGCACGATGGGTGTCTTCCTCGCCCTGATGGCCGTCGGCGGCCTCGTCGCCCCCTACGGCACGGGTGTCCTCGTCGACAACGCCGCCACTGCGGCGGAGGGCTACGCAACGGCCTTCCAGGTCATCGGTGCACTCGGTGCGCTCGCCGCGATCCTGGTCCTGTTCCTGGCGAACCCGGAGCGTGACCGCAAGATCATCCGGGCTGCGGCCTGACCAGTTCGGCATAGCTTCCGCCTAACGGACGCTTCCGCCGAAAGACTTTCCCCTACCGGCCGGGTGCATGGTCTCCTCGAATGTGAGGACCACCACCCGGCCGGTCGTCGTTTCCCACCACGGTTGCCCGGCAACCGTGTCCCGCAACAGCAAAGGACCGATTCGCATGCGCGATGCCGTGATCGTCGACGCCGTCCGTTCCCCCATCGGACGTCGCGGTGGTGCACTGTCCGAGATCCATCCCGTCAACCTGTCCGCACACGTGCTGACCGTACTGGCCGAGCGGACCGGCCTCGATCCCGCCACGATCGACGACGTCCAGTGGGGTTGCGTGAGCCAGGTCGGCGACCAGGCCGGAATCGTCTCGCGCAGCGGCGTGTTCGCGGCCGGATGGCCGGTCACCGTGCCCGCCACCACCATCAACCGGGCGTGCGGATCGAGCCAGCAGGCCGTGTCCTTCGCTGCCGCGACCGTCATCTCCGGTCAGAACGACGTCGTGATCGCCGGTGGTGTCGAGTCCATGAGCCGCGTGCCGATGGGCAGCTCCAGCAAGGACGGTCAGCACTTCCCACAGAACGTGCTCGACCGCTTCGAGGTCGGAGGCTTCAGCCAGGGCATCGGCGCCGAGATGATCGCCGAGAAGTGGGGCTTCTCCCGCACGCAGCTCGACGAATTCTCGTTGCGCTCGCACGAACTGTCCGCGGCCGCCACCGACGCGGGCGCGTTCACCGGTCAGATCGCCCCGGTCGGCGACTTCGCCACCGACGAGGGCATCCGCCGCGGCGGCACCGTCGAATCGCTCGCCAAGCTCAAGACCGTCTTCAAGGAGGACGGCGTGATCCACGCCGGCAACTCCTCGCAGATCTCCGACGGTGCCGGCGCCCTGCTCATCACCACCAGCGAATACGCTGCGGCACAGGGCTGGACCCCGCTCGCGCGCATCCACACCGCAGTCGTCGCCGCCGCCGATCCGGTCATCATGCTCACCGGCCCGATCCCCGCCACCGAGAAGGCCCTGAAGCGTTCCGGTCTGTCCATCGACGACATCGGCGCCTTCGAGATCAACGAGGCCTTCGCGCCGGTGCCGCTCGCATGGCAGGTCGAGACCGGCGCGAAGCCCGACCGTCTCAACCCGCTCGGCGGCGCGATCGGTGTCGGCCACCCCCTCGGCGGCTCCGGCGCGATTCTCATGACCCGCCTCGTGCACCACATGCGCGACAACGGTATCCGCTACGGCCTGCAGTCGATGTGTGAGGCCGGCGGCATGGCCAACGCCACCATCCTCGAACTTCTCTGAGCCGAAGGCTCTCCAAGATCTACTGATCTCACCTCACCCAAGCTGCTACGAATCCGAAGGAAACACCATGGAACTCAAGGGTCTGTCCGTCGCCGTCACCGGTGGAGCGTCCGGTCTCGGTCTCGCCACGGCACGTCGCGTCCTGGCTGCCGGTGGCAACGTCACCCTCATCGACCTTCCCGGCTCGAATGGTGAGGAGATCGCCAAGGAACTCGGCGACGGCGTCGTCTTCGCGCCGGGTGACGTGACCGATTCGGAGCAGTTCGCTGCGGCTCTCGACGTCGCGCACGAGCGCGGCGGCCTGCGCGGTGTCGTGCACTGCGCCGGCGCCGGACGCAAGATGCGCGTCCTCGACAAGGAGGGCAAGGCCGGTTCGCTCGAGGACTTCGAGTTCGTGATCCGCCTCAACCTCATCGGCTCGTTCAACGCGCTGCGTCTCGGTGCCGAGCGCATGGCCGAACTCGATCTCATCGAGGACGAGCGTGGCGCCGTGGTCATGACGGCCTCCGTCGCGGCCTTCGAGGGCCAGATCGGCCAGATCAACTACTCGGCGTCCAAGGCCGGCATCGTCGGAATGACGATCGTCGCCGCACGCGACCTCGCCAGCAAGGGCATCCGCGTCAACACCATTGCCCCCGGCATCATGGACACCCCGCTGCTCGCCCGCCTGCGCGAGGACGTCCGCAAGTCGCTCGAGGCGACCGTGCCCAACCCGTCGCGTCTGGGTCGACCCGACGAGTTCGGTCAGCTGGCCACGAACATCCTCGAGAACGGCTACATCAACGGCGAGACCATTCGCCTCGACGGCGCCATCCGTATGGCACCGCGGTGAGTCGGGCGTCGACGATGACTTCCGATTTCGCGTGGACGCAGCGCACGCTGTCGTACCCGGCGACGTCGATGGCGGTGTGGGCACCGAGTCTCGCCGCCGTCTACGGCGACCGGCCCGCAGTGGTCGACGGTGACCGTGTCCTCACCTACAACGACCTCGACGCGCGATCGGCGCAGTTCGCCGGTGTACTGCACGAGGCAGGTGTGCGCGCACGCGACGTCGTGCTCCTGCACCTGGGCAACTGCGTCGAGTTCCACATCGCCTACTACGGTGCACTCCGCGTAGGGGCGGCGGTCACGCTGGTCAATCCGCTCCAGCCCGAGCCGGGCCTGCGCCGCCAGATCGAGGAGACCTCCGCGGTGGCGGCGGTCACGCAGTCCACGCAGGCGGACACGCTGCTGCGGGCCGCGGAGGGGACGAGTGTCCGGTTGATCGCCGTCGTCTCCGACGCGGCGGTCACTGCGACGGGTGCCGTGCACTTCGGTGATGCGCTCGAGGGTCGTCCCCCGACCTTCGAACCGGTCGTCACCGGACCGGACGACATCGCACACATCGCGTACACCGGTGGCACGACCGGCATTTCGAAGGGTGTGCGGGTACTGCACCGCAACGTCGTCGGCAACGTCACCCAGATGTGCGCGTGGCGGTCCGGTCATCAGCTGGTTGCCGACGTCGACGGACGGATCTCGCTCGAGCCGATCGACGATCTGGACATTGCCGGCGTCATCCCGGGCCACGGATCGACGATCGTGGTATCCCCGCTCTTCCACGCGCACGCGCTGATCAACACTTCGTTCCTTCTCGCGTGCGGCCTGACCCAGGTGCTCGCAGGACGCTTCGAGCCAGCGCGGATGCTCGAGCTCATCGAGCGGTACGAGGCGAGTTACATCACCGGCAGCCCGGCTATGTGGCATGCGCTCGCAGAGCATCCGGATGTCGGGGTTCGGGATCTGTCGACGGTGCGAGTCGTGGCGTCCGGTGCGGCACCGATCGATCGGGTGACGCTCGAAGCGCTCGGCCGGGCATTCCCCAATGCGCGGATTGCGGAGGGTTATGGTCTGACCGAAGGCACCTGTGTCGTCACGTCGGCCCCGCTCGTCGCCGACGGGGGATACCGTCTCGGCAGCGTCGGATTGCCGATCTTCGACACGGAGGTGCAGATCCGTGCGCAGGGCGACCCGTCGGTCGTCCTCGGGCCGGACGAGCGCGGGGAATTGTGGGTGCGTGGCCCCCAGGTCACCGGTGGATACCTCGGGCACCCGGAGATCACCGCCGAGCAGTACGTCGACGGCTGGCTCGCGACGGGCGATATCGCATATGCGGATGCCGACGGCTTCGTGTTCATCGCCGATCGCGCGAAGGACATGCTGATCTACAAGGGCTACAACGTGTATCCGCGTGAGCTCGAGGAGATCCTGGTGACACACCCGAAGGTGTCCACCGCCGCAGTCGTCGGCCGTGAAGTGGGTGCGATCGGTCAGGAGCCGGTCGCCTTCGTCGTCCCCGTCTCCGGCGAGGAGCCCGACGAAGAGGAGCTGAAGGCATACGTCGCCGAACGGGTCCTGCCGTACAAGAAGATCCGCGAAGTGGTGGTGGTCGACGCACTGCCGACCTCCGCCGCGGGCAAGATCCTCAAGACCGATCTGCGATCGCGCCTGACGGTCTCCTGACCCGCACACGAGAAACCCCCGGCATCGGATGCCGCGGGTTTCTTCGTATGCGGTGGAAGGCGATTCGAGAGAATCGCTTCGGGCGCGGTTCCGGATGTACCCGTTCCGGGACCGCGCCGCGAAGATCAGGAGTTCTTCTTCTGTTCCTGCTTGACGAGTCCGCCGCCGATGATCAGACGCTGGATCTCGCTGGTGCCCTCGTACAGACGCAGCAGACGCACGTCGCGGTAGATCCGCTCGACAGCGACCTCGCGCATGTAGCCGCTGCCGCCGTGGATCTGCACGGCGAGATCGGCGACCTTGCCGACCATCTCGGTGCAGAACAACTTCGCCACCGACGGCGCGATGCGGCGGTCGGTCTCCTCCACCCAGGCCTTCGCGGCGTCGCGGACCAGGGCGCGGCCGGCCATCACACCGGTCTGCTGGTCGGCGATCATCGCCTGCACCAACTGGAAGTTACCGATCGGGGTACCACCCTGGGTCACCGCGGCCGCATAGGCCACCGATTCGTCGAGCGCACGCTGGGCCTGACCGACCGACAGCGCGGCGATGTGCACGCGACCACGGGCGAGGGAGACCATCGCGGCCTTGTAGCCGACGTCCTCGCTGCCGCCGACGAGCGCGGAGTTCGGCACCCGTACCCCGTCGAAGTGCACATCGGCGGTCCAGGCACCTTCCTGGCCCATCTTCGCGTCCTTGTTGCCCACCGTCAGACCCGGGGTGTCGGCGGGGACGAGGAAGACCGCGATGCCGGTGCCGTTCTCGTCCGCGGGGCGGGTGCGGGCGAAGACGACGAACAGGTTCGCCAGCGGCGCGTTGGTGATGAAGCGCTTCTCGCCGGTGATGATCCAGTCGTCGCCGTCGCGCACGGCCTTGGTGCGCAGACCCGACGGGTTCGAGCCGGCTCCCGGTTCGGTGAGGGCGAAGGAGGCGACGACCTCGCCGGAGGCGATGCCTTCGAGCCACTGCTTCTTCTGCTCGTCGGTGCCGAAGTTGACCAGCACTTGACCGGCGATGCCGTTGTTGGTGCCGAACATCGAGCGCAGAGACAGGGTCGTGTAACCCAGCTCCATCGCCAGTTCCGCGTCCTGCTGCAGGTTCAGGCCGAGACCTCCCCATTCCTGCGGGATGGCATATCCGAACAGGCCCATGTCCTTCGCGGCCTGGCGGATGTCCTCGGGAATCGCGTTGGTCTCGGCGATCTCCTGCTCGCGCGGCACGACCACGTTGCGCACGAACGCGCGGGTCTGCGCGAGGATCTCGCGGAAGTCGTCTTCGTCGACCTCGGGGGCCGGGATGGAGAGTGTCATGTCTACAACCTTCGTGCGGCCGCCGGGAGGTGTCCAATACGAATGGCGCCATTCCCGTATAGGCATTGTCGATGGATCGAGGCCGTTCCGCGGGCCGGATCGCCGTTATATTCGGAGCATCGACTTGTCTGGGGCCGTCCCGAGCCCCGCCGAAAGGAATCGTAGATGTCTCTGTTGGAGAACCGCACTGCCGTGATCACCGGTGGCGCTCAGGGAATCGGCTTCGCCATCGCACAGGAGTTCGTCGACGCCGGCGCCCGCGTCGTGATCGGCGACCTCGACCTCGATGCCGCCACCGCCGCCGCCGAAAAGCTCGGTGGCCGCGACGTCGCCCGGGCCGTGCGCGCCAACGTCGTCGAGTCCGCCGACTGGGACACCCTCCTCGCCGAGGCCGTCGACGGGTTCGGTTCGCTCGACGTGGTGGTCAACAACGCCGGTATCACCCGCGACGCGACGATGCGCACGATGACCGAAGAGGACTTCGACCTGGTCATCTCGGTGCACCTCAAGGGCACCTGGCACGGCACCCGCAAGGCTGCCGCGATCATGCGTGAGGCAAAGCGCGGCGCGATCGTCAACATCTCCTCGCTGTCCGGCAAGGTCGGCATGGTCGGCCAGACCAACTACTCCGCCGCCAAGGCGGGCATCGTCGGCCTGACCAAGGCCGCCGCCAAGGAGATGGCGCACCACGGCGTCCGGGTCAACGCGATCCAGCCCGGCCTGATCCGTTCGGCGATGACCGAGGCCATGCCGCAGAAGGCATGGGACCAGAAGATGGCCGAGATCCCCATGGGTCGCCCCGGTGAGGTCGACGAGATCGCCTCCGTCGCACTGTTCCTCGCGTCCGATATGTCCTCCTACATGACCGGCACCGTCCTCGAGGTCACCGGCGGCCGCTTCATGTGACGGTCCGCCCGTCACCTCACTCTCTTCCCGAAAGGTCATCATGCGCGAAGTAGTCATCTGCGAGCCGGTCCGTACCCCGATCGGCCGCTACGGCGGAATGTTCAAGTCCCTCACCGCAGTCGATCTCGGTGTCGCGGCACTGAAGGGTCTGCTCGAGCGCACCGGTGTTGCGCCCGAACAGGTTCAGGACGTCATCCTCGGCCACTGCAACGGCAACAGCGAAGCCCCGGCCATCGGTCGCGTCGTCGCCCTCGACGCCGGTCTGCCGATCACGGTGCCCGGCATGCACATCGACCGCCGCTGCGGTTCGGGTCTGCAGGCCGTCATCCAGGCCGCCTTCCAGGTCGGTAACGGCGACCACGATCTCGTCGTCGCCGGTGGCACCGAGTCGATGAGCAACGCGGCGTTCTACTCCACCGACATCCGCTGGGGCGGCGCCCGCACCGGCGTGCAGATGCACGACGGTCTGGTCCGCGCCCGCTCGACCGCCGGTGGCCGCTTCTACCCGGTGCCCGGCGGCATGATCGAGACGGCGGAGAACCTGCGTCGCGAGTACTCGATCTCCCGCGACGAGCAGGACGAGCTCGCCCTGAACTCGCACCTGCGTGCCGTCCACGCCCAGAAGAACGGCATCCTCGCCGAGGAGATCATCCCCGTCACGGTCAGCAGCCGTAAGGGCGACGAAGTCATCGACACCGACGAGCACCCGCGTCCCGACATCAGCCTGGAGACCCTCGCCAAGCTGAAGCCGATCATGGGCAAGCAGGACCCCGAGGCCACCGTCACCGCCGGCAACGCCAGCGGCCAGAACGACGCCGCGTCCATGGCGATCGTCACCACCCCGGAGAAGGCCGCCGAGCTGGGCCTGACCCCGCTGGTGCGGTTCGTCTCGTGGGGCGTCGCGGGTGTCCAGCCCAAGATCATGGGCATCGGCCCCGTGCCGGCCACCGAGGTCGCCCTCGCCAAGGCAGGCATCACCCTCGCCGACGTCGACCTCATCGAGCTCAACGAGGCGTTCGCCGCGCAGGCCCTCGCCGTGACCCGCGAGTGGAAGTTCGGCAAGGCCGACTTCGAGCGCACCAACGTCCACGGCTCCGGCATCTCGCTCGGCCACCCGGTCGGCGCGACCGGCGGACGCATGCTCGCCACCCTCGCCCGCGAGCTGCACCGTCGCGAGGCCCGCTACGGCCTCGAGACCATGTGCATCGGCGGCGGCCAGGGTCTGGCAGCGATCTTCGAGCGCGTCGCGTAAGCAGACAGCTCCCGGGTTCGGGGAGGTTGTGTCCGGTTTTCTTGAAAAACCCGGACACAACCTCCCCGAACTTCTTTCGTCGCAGGTGACCGACCTGGGGATGACCTCGCTTCGTCCACAACCGGGCCCCGACGCGGCGTCCTCGCGGGAGTCTCTGCCGCTGCCGTGCACGGCACTCGGTGGCTCGACCCGGATGTGGCGGCCGAACTGGTGCGCTCCGATCACGTCCGGTCGGTGCCGGGCATCTCGGTCCGGCGCGCTCCGAAGTTCGAAATCTGCATGGTGGACGGGATGGTCGCGACCACACCCGCGCAGACGGCCTTCGATCTCGCCCGACGAACGCCGCTCGACCGGGCTGTCGAAACGATCGACGCGCTCTGCAACGCGACCGGCCTGAAGGTTCGTGAGATCGAGGAACTCGCGACGAGAAGCAAGGGCGCACACGGTATCGGTGCCGTGCCGCGGGTGCTCACCCTCGTCGACGGGGGAGCTGCATCACCGCCCGAGACCCACACACGTCTGCTCCTCGTCCGTGCCGGTCTCCCCCCGCCGGAGACCCAGATCGAGATCTTCGACGGCGAGGCGTTCGTGGCACGAGCCGACATGGGATGGAAGCAGTGGCGGGTCCTCGTGGAGTACGACGGCGTGCAGCACTGGACCGACCCCACTCAGCGCACCCGCGACATCGACCGGTACGCGGTGCTGCCCGAACTGGGGTGGACGGTCATTCGGGTCGGCGCCGACCTCCTCTACCGGCGCCCCGAGGTCTTCGTCGAACGGGTGCGTCGTGCTCTGGGAGCGGCCGGGGCGCCCGTCTGAGCAGGACTTCGGGGAGGTTGTGTGCGTGCATTTCGAAGAACGCGAACACAACCTCCCCGAAGTTCCGGCGGGGCAACGCTATTCGGCGCGGAGGAGGTAGAAGCGGAAGAAGCCGAAGTCCTCGATGGGGAGCACGTCGACCTCGGTGAAACCGGCGTCGAGGGCATAGCGGCGCAGGGTCGCGGCACGCATGACGGTGCCCGTCGCGGCGCTCGGTGTGTGGCTCATACCGTCGGGGAGGCAGATGGTGAGGCTGTAGCCGTACATGAGCCGTTCGACGTCGTCTCCGGGTGCGGTGAAGGTGTCGGCCACCGCTTCGTCCATGACGATCATGAACCCGCCGGGTGCGAGCGAACGCCGCACGGCAGCCAGCACCTCGACCGGTTGCGGCATATCGTGGACGCACTCGAACGCGAAGGCCGCGTGGAAGTTTCCACCGGGCAGTTCGGACGCGTCGCACTGCGTGAACGTGACGCGCTGCGCCACATCGGCATTCTCCGCGAGGTTCGACCTGGCCATCTCGACCGACGGAGCGTCGATGTCGAAGCCCTGCACCTTCGCCTCCGGGTAGGTGCGGGCGATCGTGATCGTCGACCATCCTCCGCCGCAGCCGATGTCGGCGATCTGCGCGCCCGGCTGTCCGAGCACCTCGTCGACCTCCGGGACCGACCGCAGGGCATCGGGCAGCGCCTTCTCGAACAGGGGCCTGTTCGCGTCGGCCTGCGACTCGCACACGTCGCGGCCGAACTGGCTCCAACTCACTCCGCCGCCGCTGCGGTAGGCCTCGATCAGGCCGGGTAGTTGCATGGTCGCGCCGACGATCATCCGGGCGAGCGGCGCCATGTACGCCAGGTTGCGCGGATCGGTGAGCACCTCGCGACCGGCCGACGACAGAGCGAAGCGCGGGGGATCGCCGTCGTCGACATCGAGCAGACCGGTCACGGCCTGCTGTTCGAGCCACTCTCGGGTGTACCGCGGGTGGGTGCCGGTGCGTTCGGCCAGTTCGTCGGCGGTCACGGGTCCGTCGTCGGCGAGACTTCGGTACCAGCCGAGACGGTCGCCGATCAGGATCATGAGGGTGTCCATGGTGCCGAGGACGGAATCGAGGACGCGCTGCGCGTAGGCGTCGACGGAGTCGAGGTGGACGGGGGAGGTCGCCGAAGCGGACATACGGATCATCTCCCGAGGGCGGAAGTGGACGTCGTCCCCACTATCGTCGCGCCCGGATCCCCGGGTGTCCCCGCTTCGAGGAAGCCGATTATCACCGCTCCGACGAAACTACTCCTCCGAGCCGGACTTCTCGGACGCCCGCACGAAGTCGACGAAGGCACGTCCGGCCTTGGACAGCGAGGCCGGATCGAACACCAGTCCGTACGACTGCGCGAAGGTCGGTTCGCACGGGCGGACCACCGCGACATCCTGTACCGATTCGGCGAGCGACCGCTCGACGAACGAGCCGCCCAGACCGGCGAGCACCATCGGCAGGCGGGCCTCGCGATGATCGGTGAGCACGGAGATGGGCCGGCGCACCTCGGCCTGTCGCATCGCGTAGTCGATCGCGTCGCTCACTGAGCCACGACCGCGCGGCACGAATACCATCGGGATGTCGGGGAGTTCGGCCAAGGACAGCGGCCCCGGTGGCAGGTCGGTGCCGGGGGGATAGGCGAGCCAGTATTCGGTCTGTCCGAGTTCTATGATCTCGAGGCCGACCTCGTCCTCGACGGGCAGATGGGTGACGACGAACTCGCAGTGGCCGTCGTGGATAACCGATGCGGTGAACTCCTCCGCACGCAGATCACCGAGGCGCGCGGTGACCTTGGGATGGAGGCGGCGGAACTCGGAGACCAGGTCGACGATCGGGCCGGTCGCGAGAGCGGGGAAGACCATCAGATCCAGTCGGCCCGTCACCTCGGTCGTCGACACGGTGAGCAGCTCCTCGACTGCGGTCACATCGCGAAGGATCTGCCGGCTCGGGCCGATCAGTGCCTTGCCCGCCGCGGTGAGCACCATGCCGCGCCCGATGCGGTGGAACAGCTGTACACCCAGCTCGCGCTCGAGGCTGCGCAGTGCCTGGGAGACGGTGGGCTGGGCGACGCCGAGCTCGGCGGCTGCGCCGTTGATGCCGTCGTTCTCGACGACGGCGAGGAAGTACTCGACCTGACGGAACTCCATGTCGTCACGCTTCCCAGGAGGTGCCGGTGGTGGTCGCCACGAATGCGGCGGCAGCGGGGGACAGATCGCCGGGTCGCATCACCAGCCCGACCGGACGTCGGAACGGCGGGTCCAGCGGCCGGACGACCGCACCGGGGATCTGCTTCTCGGCGACGCGACGCGGAACGATCGTCCCGGCGGTGCCACGCTCGACGAACTGCCACAGAGCAGCCTGGTTGGCGCAGTCGACGACGACATTCTGCTCGCCGAGCAGTTCACCGGTGCGTGCGGCGCTCGCGCGGGAACCGAGGTCTAGGACCAGCGGGAAGTCGCGGACCTGGGCCCGGGTGACAGGGTCGGGAACGTCGGCAGCGAGATCGGGGTGCAGGGCGAGCACCATCTCCTGCTCGAGGACCGGGACGGTGATCATGCCGGCGTGCTCGACCGACAGGTCGGTGATGCCGATCTCCGCCTCGCCGCGGCGCAGCGCGGCGTGGACCCCGGGAGGTCCTTCGGCGTCGTTCACCCGTACGGTCAGGTTGGGGTAGCGCTGACGGAAGCGCTGGACGAACTCGATGACGGGGTGGATCGAGAACGTCGCGAAGGTGACGATCTCGACGCGGCCGGCCTCGAGGTCGCGCACCGCCGCGACCTTCTGTTTCGCCCGCTCGACGTCGGCCAGGATGCGCCGCGCGGCGACCTCGAGGACGCGACCGTCCTCGGTGAGGGTGAGCCGTCGGCCGGTGCGGTCGAACAGGGTCGTGTCGAGGCGCCGTTCGAGGGTGCGGATGGCCTGCGACAACGAGGGTTGCGAAATATAGAGTGCCTGAGCAGCTTTCGTGATCCCGCCGTGGTCGACGACGGCCACGAAGTAGGTCACGAGGTGCAAGTCCACCCGGTTATCGTAGGTGACGCCCCGAATCGTCCCGCACGGAACCGTCAGGAAGGGGTGTCGACCGGGCGCGGTACCTGCCATCCGCCGGTGAACGACGGCTCGCGTTTCTCGACGAAGGCGCGCATCGCGTCGGGCGCGTCGGTGGCGTGGTTGACCGCCTGCGAACGGGCCTCGTTCTCGAGGGCCTCGCGCAGTGTGAGCGACGACCCCTGCTCGAGCATCCGCGCCGACATGCTCACCGCGACCGGCGGGGCGGCGGCCAATCGCGCGGCCAGTTCGGCGGCCCGGCCGGCGAGGGCGTCGGGCTCGACGAGCTCGGTCACCAGACCCAAGTCGTACGCTTCCTCGGCGCTCACGACGTCGGCGAGCATGACCAGACGCTTCGCCTGGTGCAGTCCGACGAGACGCGGCAGGATCCACGACCCGCCGAAGTCGACCGACAGTCCGCGCCGCGCGAAGATCTGACTGAACTTCGCCGTCCGGGAGGCGACGACGACGTCGCACAGCAACGCCATGTTCCATCCGGCGCCCACCGCATACCCCTCGACCTGCGCGACCAGCGGCTTGGAGAACTCCGCGACGGCGAGCGCCGTCGCGTTGATCTGCCGCATGCGGTCGAGGGGATGGGTGGAGTCGCGCCGTTCCATGTCGGCGCCGGTGCAGAAGTCGCCCCCGGCGCCGGTGAGGATCACGGCGCGGACGGAGTCGTCGTGCTGGAGCGCGCCGAACGTCTCACGCAACGACCGCCACGCATCGAGGGTCATCGCGTTCTTGCGCTCCGGTCGACTCAGCGTGACCGTGGCGACCGAGCCGTCCTGCGCGACCAGCACGTCCGACATTTCTACTCGCCCTTCCAGACCGGTGCGCGCTTCTCGGCGAACGCCCGGGCGCCTTCCTTGGCGTCGGACGACGCGAAGACCGGGTCGATGAACTTGCGCTGCGCGACGAAGGCGTCGGGATCGGTGTAGTTGGCGGCCATCGCGACGACCTGCTTGGTGGCCTTCACGGCGAGCGGACCGTTCGCCGCGACGCGGGCGGCGAGTTCCTTTGCCACGGTGAGTGCCTCACCGGGCTCGGTGACGCGGTTGACGAGACCGTGCTGGTGGGCGACCTCGGCGGTGAGCGGATCACCGGTGATGGCCAGTTCCATCGCGAGCGGGTAGGGCAGGATCTTCGGCAGGCGCAGCAGGCCACCGGCCGCCGCGGCGAGTCCGCGCTTGACCTCGGGGATACCGAACTTCGCTTCGCGCGATGCGACGATCAGGTCGGCGGACAGCGCGAGCTCGCATCCACCGGCCAGGGCCCAGCCCTCGACGGCGGCGATGAGCGGCTTGCTCGGCGGTGCCTCGGTGAGGCCACCGAAACCGCGGCCGGGGATCGACGGGCGCTCCCCGCGTGCGAACGCCTTCAGATCCATTCCGGCGCAGAACGTTCCGCCGGCACCGGTGAGGATGCCGATGGTCAGGTCGGGGCGTGCCTCGAACTCGTCGATGGCCGCGGCCAACGCCTCCGAGACCTCCAGGTTCACGGCGTTCTTGGCCTCGGGGCGGTTGAGGGTGAACACCGCGACGCCGTCGGCGAATTCGGTGAGGACAACGCTCATGTCAGTTTTCCTTCGTATGGGTCGGAGTGGAGAGAGTCCAGTGGGCGGGAGTTCCACCGTCGGAACGGATGTCGCCTCTATCGGCGAGAACGAGCAGATGGGCCTGGGTTTCGCGGACGGCGAGTCGCTGCAGCCGGGGATCCATCACATCGATAGGACGCGACCACGTGACGCGGGTCGTGATCTCCCACGCCGTCGACTCGGGCCTGGACGCGATGGCATCGCGGATCTCGTCGAGACGGACCTCGTGGTGGTCCATGAGTTGGCGTGCGCGTTCGGTGACTCCGCGGAACCGGTACTCGTGGGCGGGCAGCACCTCGCAGTCCGGCAGAGCCGTCGTCGCATGCAGCGACAGCAGGTAGCGGTGCAACGGGTCGCCCAGTTCGCCGGGGCCGGAGGAGATGTTGGGGCTGATGCGCGGGAGCATGTGGTCGCCGCTGAACAGCAAGTCGCGGTCGCGGTCGACGAAGGCGAGGTGACCGGGCGTGTGGCCGGGGGTCCACACCGCTTCGATGTTCCACCCGGGCAGATCGAGTCGATCACCATGAGCGAGAACGACATCCGCGCTCTCGCCTCGGGGGAAGCGGACGAGTTCGAAGCGGGCGGCCTCGACGACCTCGGGCGGTGCGCCGAGTCCGGTGAGGTCTACGCGCCATGCTTCCTTGTCGGCGGCGACGTCCTCCGGGGTGAAGTGCCCGAGGGCGGCGGCGTCGGCGGCGTGCATCGCGATCACAGCGCCGGTCGTTTTCTTCAACCGGGGTGCCAGACCGAAATGGTCGGGATGCAGGTGAGTGATCGCCGCGTAGCGCACCTCGGTGATGTGGTGGCCGGTCGCGGCGACACCGGCCACGAGGGTGTCCCACGACTCCTCGGTGTCCATGCCGAGATCGATCAGGGCGAGACCGTCGTCGAGTGCGAGCGCGTACGAGAGTACGTACCGCAGCGGGTTCTTCGGCATCGGGACGGGGATCGACCACAGTCCCGGGCGTACCTCTTCCACGGGCGGCAGAACTCCGGCGGCCCATGCTTCGCGCTGGACGGTGCCGAGGTCCTCGGTGACGATCATGGTGTCGTTCCCTCCTGCACGGGAGCGAATTCGTTGCGCAGTGTGCGCTTGAGGATCTTTCCGCTCGCGTTGCGGGGCAATTCGTCGACGAAGTGGATGTGCCGGGGCTTCTTGTAGGACGCGAGTCGCTCCACCGTGAACTGGAGGAGTTCGTCCTCGGTCGGGCGGGATGCGCCCGGCGCGACCCGCACGACGGCTGTGACGGCCTCGCCCCAACGGTCGTCGGGAACACCGACGACGGCGACCTCGGCGACGGCCGGGTGTTCGGAGAGGACGGATTCGACCTCGATCGGGTAGACGTTCTCGCCACCCGAGATGATCATGTCCTTCACACGGTCGGTGACGAACAGGTAGCCGTCGGAGTCGATGTGTCCGGCGTCGCCGGTGCGCAGAAAACCGTCGGCCGTGAACAGGGCCGCGTTCTCGGCGTCGCGACGCCAGTAGCCCGACGTGTTGTTCCGCGACCGGCAGACGATCTCGCCGGTCTGGCCGTCGGGAAGCGGTTCGCCCGTGGCGATGTCGCGGATCTCGACCTCGACGCCGGGGAGCGGGCTGCCTGCCGAACGCAGCAGGTACGAGCGGGATCCGTGCGGGTCGTGGTCGTCGGCGCGCAGAGCCGTGAGGGCACCCATCGTCTCGGTCATGCCGTAGCGCTGCACGAAGCGGCAGCCGAGAGTGTCCATGGCGCGGGCGAGCTGGGTGGGCGTGATGGGGGAGGCGCCGTAGGCGACCAGGCGCAGTGTCGACAGGTCGTAGTCCGACAGGTCGGGCATCTCGACGAGCATGTTGATGACCGACGGCACGAGGAATGCGTGGGTGATGCCGTGCTCGGAGATGGCTGCCGCCACGAGGTTCGGGCGCATCTCGCCGAGCAGCACCAGGTGCAGGCCGGCAGAGAGCGACGTGCTCATCCACCCTGCGCCGGCGATGTGGAACAGGGGCAGTGCGTCGAGCGACACCGAGTCCTCGGTGAATTCGTACAGCGCGAAGTTCTGCGGCTCGTTGAACAAGTTGTGATGCGTCGCCACAACACCTTTGGGACGTCCGGTGGTGCCCGAGGTGTAGAGCTGCAGCAATTCGGTCCCCGCGTCGTCACCGAAGCCGGGGTCGATGCCGTCACCGGAGGCCACGAAGTCCTCCCACGAGCGTGCGCCGGGAACGGTGGAGGCGTCGCCGACCACGACGATCTGTGCGTCGGGCAGGACCGCGGCGGCAGCGCGGGCCGATGTGGCGAACTCGTCCTCGACGATCAGGACGTCGAGCTGCGCGTCGTCGGCGATGTCGGCGATCTCGCCCGGGTTCAGGCGCCAGTTGAGGGGGGTGAACACCAGTCCGGCCTTGGCGCAGCCGACGAACGAGGCCGCGCCGGGAAGGCCCATGCGCAGGAGCGCGCCGATGCGCCCGGAGGTGACCGGAACCGTCGTGAGTGCCGAGGCGACCCGGCTGGTGAGGGTGTCGAACTCCGAGTAGGTGAGTGTCGTGCTGCCGGAGCTGACCGCCGCGCGATCCGGATGCTCGACTGCCAGCTGCCGAATTCGGTTGGGAAGGTGCAACTCGCTCACATCACGCTCCTGATCGACACGGCCGACGCGCGGACATGCCGTCCACGCCGGTCCAGTCGATCACGACCGTGACTGCTGCCACAAAGACCTGCAGCCGTACGAAACGTTAGGACAAACCTATGGGCGCATATCGAGACCGACGTCGTGTGCGAGGTCCGGTGGGAATCTCGCACACGATGCCGGTCTCGATGCGGTCGATCAGTCGATCTGCAGTTCGCCCATCCGGGCCCACTCGGTGCCCGGGATCTCCGTGTTGAGGATGCGCGGGGTCTCGCTCAGTGCGGGCCGCATCGCGTCGAGTCCCTTGCGGAAGTGATCGGACTTCACGTGCTCGGCTCCGGCGTCCCCGTCGCGGAACGCCTCGACGAGAACGAACTCGGACGGATCGTCCACGCTGCGGGACCAGTCGAACCACAGGTTCCCGGGTTCGCTGCGAGTCGCCTCGGTGAACTCCGCGGTGGTCTCGAGCCAGCTGTCCTGGTACTCGGGCTTCACCTTGAAACGGACCACGATGAAGATCATCTTGCCTCCGGTCGGTAGATGTTGGAGGGACGGATCGTCCCTTCGTCGAACATATCGCCGTACTCACCGGTGAGGGCGTCGAATCCGTGACCGAGCGGCAGACCCCCACGAGGCAACCCGACACGTCAGCGACGTTCCGTCAGCCGCTCGTAGGACACCCGCCACACCCATTCGACCGGTCCCTGGCGGAATCGGCCGAGCCACCAACGGGATCCGACGACCATCACCGCTCCCACCGCGATGTACACCGCGATCGTGAACGGGACCCGCATGGCGGGGTCCACGGTCTTCGCCAGACCGAATCCCCAGTCGTAACAGAGCACCGACGCGACGATGTTCTGCAGGATGTAGCAACTCAGCGCGGTCCGCCCGATGCGTTCACAGGCGGTGCCGACCGTGCCGGTGGTGGACCTGCCGATGTAGAAGTGGGCGATCCACGCCAGCAGGCCGAGCGCGACGAACGGGGCGATGCCGTAGCGCGCTGCGAATACACCTGCGGCACCGCCGAACAGACCCACGGCGAGGTCGAGCGGTGCTGCGATCGCCCCGACCACCATCAGCCGCCGGCGCAGCACCGCACCTCTGCTGTCGAACAGCCCGGAAGAATACAGTGCGGCGCCGGTCAGGAACAGCGCGACCGTCATCGGGATCACGAAGATCACCTCGGCGCGGAACGCAGCGGCGTTGTCCACGCGGAAGACGATCATGTCCCACCAGGTGGCGGTGGTCAGCTCGGGGATCTCCGCATTCGGCGGTGAACTGGCGAGCGCCACGACGAGCGCGGTCACGGCCAGCGCGTGAACAGCGACGGCCGTACCCGCGACCCACAGCCGCACACGACGGGAGGAGATCACGAGCCCGCACACGAGCATGGACGTCAGCGCATACCCCATGAGGATGTCGAACTCGGCGACGAGCAGGTAGTGCACGACCCCGTCGACGAAGAGCAGGGCGGCGCGTACCCGGTAACCGCCGGGCCACGGCCGCCCCGCTCGCTGAGCGGACGCCGCCTGCACGGCCAGGCCGATCCCGAACATCAGTGTGAGCAACCCGAGGAACTTTCCCTGCGCGAGTTGCATGAGGATGCGTTGCGGCCACGGATCGGTGCCGATCGAGGCGAGATATCCGACGATCCCGGCGGGGTCGGTGAAGATCCAGACATTGGCGGCGAAGGTGCCGAGGATGGCGATCCCCCGGGCCACGTCGAGGGCGAGGATACGTTGCTGTCGCGTCGTCGAACCGGTGACCGTCATGATCCTCACCATGCGATGCGGCGGGGTCGGCGCGCGTCGGCCGACCGGGGGATGACGGGTCCTCCATGCGGGTGACCCGCGTTCGGTGATCTCCCCGAGAGCAGACATCGGCGAGGAGAACAGAGCAGGAACTGTCGGGTCCCGTGAGCCTCGGTGATGTGAACATGGAGCCATGCACGAAACCCCCACCGAACTCGCCGAACTCCAGGTGCTCCTCGACACGTCGCTGTCCCGGTCCACATCCCATCTGAGGTCGATCGTCGACGCGTCGCGGACCCTGACGGCCGAGCAGCTCGTCGAGGTGCTCACGGGCATGTGCGTCCTCTCGCTGGCGACGGTCACCGCCGGCGGGGAACCGCGCATCAGTGCTGTGGACGGACATTTCCTGCACGGCAAGTGGTACTTCGGCACGGCCCGCAACGCCGCCAAGGCCCGGCATCTCGCCGCGCGTCCCGCGGCCAGCGCGGCGCACATGCGCGGGGAGGACCTCGGCGTGTTCACACACGGCCACGTGGAGATTCTCAACCCGCGCGGCGGTGAGCCGGCCGACGACTGGCCCGAACTGCTCGCCTACCTTCAGTCGTTCTACGGCGGGGACGCGTTCGACTGGAGCGAGGAGGTGGTCTACTACCGCCTGAACCCGCACTGGATGACCGTGTACGCGCCCGATGTCACGACACTCGTCGATCGGCGCTGATCCCTCTGTGCGAGGGGACGATCAGTCCGGAAGCGAACTACCACCCAGCGCGCCGCGCAGATGCTCGGTCTCGGTGGGCAGGCTGTCGGGAACGAACGTCCATCGGCCTCCCGTCCACGGATCGGCCAGCTCCCCGTCGACGGGAAGCTTCTGCGCCTCGTCCCACAGGATCTCCGCGACCCGATCGTCCGGGGGATCACCCGCGAGGACGACCGAGACCCGGCCGGCACTGCCGGTACGCGCGATCCGGACGATCTCGAGCAGGCCGTCGTGGTCGTAGCCGTAGGGGAACCCGGCGAGGACCAGCAACACGGGTGAGGCGGTCTCCGCGTCGACCTGCCGGGCGAGCGCGTCGAGGTCCGCCGCGTCGGCCAGCCCCCGGAGTCTGGCGGGGACCCGCGACCGGTCGTGGACGGGCGGTCCGGCAAGTCGGGCTGCGGTGAGGGGTTCGAGTGCGGGCAGCGTCCGCCCGGGATCGACGAGGTGCAGCAGGGTGTCGGGCCGGGCCGTGAGCAGCCGCACGACCACGGACGACACGACGGGACCGAGGTCGGCGGGGTCGCCGTCGATCCACAACGGTCGCGTGAGCGGTGCCGGCAGGCACAGGGGGATGCGCAGCGGACCCAGATCGGGCGCCGTCACCTCACCCACCCGCACGCCGTCGCTCGGCAGGTGCACGTGCATCCAGGCCGGGGAGATCCAGGATGCGAGTGCGGGCGGCAACGTCGCGTCGACGGTGAGCAGTTCGGCGGCGAGCACCGCGCTGTCGTCGCGGTAGCGGGCCTCGGCGACACCGACGAGCTCGTCGTAGCGCTGCTGCGCACGCGCCCGGGCACGGTCGGCCTCGGGCTCCATGCGCCGGGCGGGATCGGCCACCGCTGTCGAGAGTTCGTCGTCGAAACGGTGCTGGGCGAACTCCGCACTCGACGTGTACGCGGCGGCCGATCGGGCGGCGTCCTCGAAGATCCGCCACAGCACCTCGAGAGGTGAGAGGCCGATGACCGGGCCGGGCCCTGGAGCGGCCACCTTCTCCGCGTCGGAGGGTGACTCGACCTCCACCCCGTGCGCGGTGAACATCTCGGCGAGTCCACCGGCGTATCCCTGGCCGAGGGCGCGGATCTTCCATTCGTCGTGACGACGGTAGATCTCCCAGCACAGCAGCGCCGTCTCGGTACCGACCGCCGGTTCCACGTGAAACGACGCGAGGACGGTGCCCGCCGCGTCGGACAGCGAGGTCGACACCGCTGCGGGTCGCTCGCAGCCGACCGCACACAGCACGCGTGCGCCGGGACGGACCGCGTCGACGTCGAGGACGATCACCTTGCCCTCGAGCCGAACGCCCGCCGTCGTCGGTTGGTTGTAGAACACGACGTCGTCGGAGGACGCCACCTGCAGGCCGTCGTCCACGACGAACGCGCACACGTCCAGAGGGACGGATGCGGTCGCCGTGAAACGGGCCGTGCGGGTCGGCAGCGGGGCGTTGCGCCCCGCTGTGAAGAGTTCGCCCACCGGTCAGACGGCCAGGAACCGGCCCAGTTGCGGCGCGGCCTCACCGGGATGCTTCGCCTGCATGCCCTCGCCGATGGCCTGCAGCTTCCATTCGCTGCCCTGGCGGTAAACCTTCGCCATGACCATGCCCGTGAACGGCATGCCGCCCTGCAGCGTGTAGCGGGCCAGCTCGGTGTCGATCGTGCCGTCGACGAGACGGCAGAACGCGTTCTGCACCTGCTCGAAGGTGTGGCCCTTGTAGGAGGTCACGATGAACATCACCGTCGTGACATGGGCGGGGACCCGCGTGAGGTCGACGAGCATCACCTCGTCGTCGCCCTCACCGGCACCGGTGAGGTTGTCGCCCTGGTGCTGGACCGAGCCGTCCTTCGACTGCAGCTGGCCGTAGTACACGACGTCGGCGATCTGGTTGTCGGCGAACATCACGGCCGAGGCGTCGAGGTCGATGTCGGCGGAACGGTTGCCGAACAGGCCACGCTTCTCCACCGGATCCCAGCCGAGCCCCATGCGCAGGAAGGTCAGCGCGACGCCGCCGTCCTTGCGGAGGGTGACCTTCTGGCCCTTCACCAGGCTTACCGGGCGGTTCTTCGTGAGGCTGACCTCCGCAGGCTGTGCCGGAGGTGTCTGCTGTGCCGGAGGTGGTGTCTGCTGCACGGGCGGTGTCTGCTGCACGGGCGGAGCCGGAGCCGGCGTGGGAGCGACGGGCTGAGGTGCGGCAGCAGGCTGGGCGGGTGCGTCGTCGACGCTGACCCCGTGATCGGTCACCAACGCCGCGAAACCGCCCGCATATCCCTGGCCCACGGCGCGGACCTTCCACGCGCCCTGGCGCCGGTACAACTCCAGCGCGATCACGATGGACTCGGAGCTCAGTCCGTCGATCCGGTACTCGTACAACACCGTTCCCGCACTGTCGGACACGCGCGCGGTGGGCGGTGCGAACCGGCCGAAGCTGCTCGACGCGTCGTCGAGGGTGATCACGGCACGTACCTGATCGATGTCGGCGGGAACCTGCGCGAGCGACACCGCAAGCGAGGCCGCCTGTCCGGGCACGCCGGGAACGAGACGCACACCCGGCCCGGTGGGCTGGTTGAAGAACACGAAGTCGGCGTCGGAACGCACCTTGCCGTCGGCCTTGACGAGCAGTGCGGACAGATCGGCGGGCGTGGTCAGCTCGAGCGAGACGACGACGTCGGACGCGGTGAGCGGTCCGTTCTGACCCTTGGAGAGCGGAGTCGGCAAGAGATGTGTCCTCACTGTGTCGGTGACCGGGCACCTTCTACTCTACGAAGCGACCGGAAGACGAGCGGATCGGGCGAACCAGGCGAGGATCTCCTCCCCGGCGGTGACGCCCGCGGCGTCGGTCACCGAGACGGTCGGGTGACGCCAGTCCATCAGTTCGAGTTCGCCGTGGCGAGGCCGGATCGCGGCGTCGGCGGCCTTCAGCATCTCCGCATCGAGCGCACCGTCGCCTGCGGCGAAGACCGGAGCGTCGTCGGCGAGCACCCCGCGGTCGCGGAGCCTGCGGTGCACCTCGGCCACCGCGCGGCTCTTGCACACACTGTTCGGCATCGTGTAGATCTTCCGGCCCTGCTGCGAGGCGTTCCAGCCGCGCGTCGAACACCACTCGTGCCAGTCGTCGAGAAATCCCGCCGGTTGCGCTGCGACATCGACGACGAGGTAGCAGAACAACTCGTCGGCGATGCGGAACTTCGACACCCAATCCTCGGAGATACGGCGACGCAGTTCGGTCGTCACCTCGTCGAGGCTCGCACCCCCCTCGCGTACCGCTGCTTCCACGGTCCTGCGCCAGTGCGGGTCGAGATGCCCGTCCTCGAGGATCGACCCACCGTTGCTCGCGATTGCATAAGGCCACGGACCACCGGGGAGGTCGATGCGGCGGAACTGTTCGGGTGTGCGCGTGGTCGTCGGCACCAGCGCGACCTCGTCGGCTAGCGTCCGAAGCTGTTGTGCCGCAGCGTCGGTGACGTACGACAGCGGTGCGCTCTCGTAGTACTCGACACAGAGTAGATCCTGCGTGTCGAACTGGTCGCCGGTCATCGCGGCGCGCGAATAGATGAGGGTGCGGTCGAGATCGGTGGCGACCAGTGCGGGCGCGGTGCCGGTCACGGGCGGGGTGTTCACGGCAGGTCCTTGATCAGTCCCATGCAGGAGTAGGCCAGGTCGGGAACCTCCTCGACGGGAACGTCGCGAGCGGCCGCGAGCATCCGGATATGGGCGTGCTCGTCGGCGGTGATGTCGCGCACCAGAACCTTCCAGGGAACGCGGCGCAACAGCACGCGGGTGGTCTCTCCGACACCGGGTTTGACGAAGTTGACGCTCGAGATGCCGTACTGCGCCCGCACCCGCTCGACGGACTCCCAGCCGGCCCAGGTGGGGGTGCGGTCGGATTCGAGCACTGCCTGCGCGGCCGATGCGACGTCGCCGCACGTGTCGAACTCCGCGGCGACGGCGTCCAGCAGATGATTCGACACGTCGTCCGCGGCCAACTCGGCGTAGAACTTGGCGCCGTGGAACTCCCCGGGGCCGATCAGGCTGTCGTTGAGGACCGTTCGTGAGACCAGTCCGGAGACGGTGGAGTTCAGGCAGGCGGAGGCGATGAGAAAGTCGTCGCGCGTGCCGTAGGTGCGGACGCAGTGGCCGGGGTCGGCGAGTACCGCGAGATCGTCGGACAGGACAGGACCGCCTCGCGCGGTGTATTCGGCGAGCGCAGCGGACAGTTCACGCGCGATCGCGCCTTTGCCCGTCCAGCCGTCGACGAAGACGACCGACGCGGGAGCGTGCCGCGCGGTGATGTGGTCGAGAGCGGCGGAGTCGATTCCGCGGCCCCGGACGATCGACACGGCGTAGTGCGGCAGCGTCAACCCGTGGTGGTGCAGCGCCCACCGGCGGATCAGGATGCCGATCGGGGTGCCCGCCCGCGCGAGCGACACGAGGGTCAGGTCGGTTCCGCGTTCGGAGAGAAGCAGTTCGGTGACCGTGCCCACCGCGTGCGCCAACCGGCTCGCTGTGCCGGCCAGTGCCTTGTCGAACAGTTCGCGGTAGGCGGCGTCGGGTTGGTACTCGATCGGCAGGGACTCCGCGTAGTGCGCGAGACCCGCCTGGATCCGTGCCTCACGTTCGGCGATATCGCCCTCGAGGTCGGCGTGGGAGAGGTCCTTGAGCAGCCACGTCACCTCGTCGGGCGCGTAGGAGCCGAACTCGGGTCCGGTCAGTGGCACGGTCATACGGTCTCCCTGTGGGTGCGCAGCACCGTCGGATCGGTGGCGGGCACGATCACGACGAGGACGTCCTCGCCGGCAGCGGTGAGCACGTCGAGAACACCTCCCGGTGCGCGCAGACGGTCGGTGTCGGCGGGCGAATCGATGACGAGGATCAGCTCGGCGCGGACCTCGGTCGGCGTGGGCCACTGCGCGTTGTAGAGGAAACGCGGCACCTCGTTCTCGAACTCGCTGTCGATGTGTTCGGGGGCGGTGAAACGGAATCCGCGGCGCAACGGATATCCGTCGACGTCCATCACGTGGACGGGGGAGCGGGTCGTGGTCTGGAACCGGGCGGGGGTGCCGCGTTCGACGAGTGCCTCCGCGAGTCGCAGCGGCAGGTACATCAGTTCCTCGTGTCCGACGACGACGGCGGGTCGCCGGGCGTCGCGTACGTCCGCGATCGTGTCGGCGAGCGTCGACAGAGCCGCATCGAAGGCCGCCGCGTCGGTGCGCAACATCCCGTGCCGCCCGCCGTCGGGCACATGGGACGGCCACGTCGCGTGGAGGAACCGGACGTCGCCGCGTCGGTCGTCCACCGGATTGAGGAGAGGGTCGGGCAATGCTGCGACCCGCGCGACGAGATCGTCGGGGACGACGGATCGTCCGGCGGCCAGGCTCACGTGCTCGATGCTCGTGCCGAGTTCCGCCGCGACCTCCGCTGTCCGGCCCCGATCCTGTTCCGAGCGCATGTCGACGAGGGAGGCGAGCACGTAACGATCACGCGGATGATCGCGGTGCAGCGCGCGGATGGCATCGAGGGCTGTTGCTCCCGTGGAGATTTCGTCGTCGACAAGTACGAGCGGCGCGGCGTTGGCGAACAGTGCGCCGGAGGTCGGCTGGAGCAGATGGAAGGTCGCGTGCGAGTGCCCCTCCTCGAATCCGGTGAGCACCTCCGCTCCGGGGACCTGGCGTCGCGTCGAGTGCAGACAGCATGCGGCGTCGAGGGCGTCGGCCACACAGTGACCGAGACCCGTTGCGGTCTCGGCGAATCCCATGACGACGGCGTCGGATGCTGCATCACCGAGAAGGTCGGCGACGAGCCGGCCGAGCCGGCGGCCGGCACCGCGGACCGCGGCAGGCTCGGTGGGGATGTGCTTGCCGAGAACTGTGGAGACGAGCAGGTGCGCACGTCGTGGATTGCGTCGCAGCCCGGGCCGGACGAGCTCGGGAACCGTGTAGCCGCACGACGACTCCACATGTTCGAGAGCGAAACCGAGCTCTGCGGTGGCCCAGGGAATATCGAGAATGTCGGTCATCGGTCCACCAGCGCCGTCAGCAGGTCGACGAAGGTGATCCCCTTACGGGTGACACCGAACACCGAGGCGCGCAACAGGGTCTGCTCTGCCCACGTGCGGTGGGGTCGCCGTTCGTTCATCTTGTTGCCGTATCCCGAGGCCTGTACACCACCGGTGTCGCGATCGAGGATGTCGGTCGCATCGTGGAACTCCTCGTGGGTCACGGCCGACAGGGCATGCACCGCAGCGACATGCGACGGATGGATGACGGTCTTGCCCTGAATGCCGTTGGCACGGTCGAGGGCGATCTCGCGCAGCAGACCGTCGAGGTCGCGGCTGACGAGCTGCTGACGGAACAGCACGGCGTCCTGCTCCTCGAAGGGCGTCGAACGCAGCATCGGACGGAACATGCGTTCGTGATCGGCGAAGTACTCCCAGACGGGCCCGGTGATGACGAAACCCGTTCCGTCGGTGCGTCCGAGGTGGTTGACGACGTCGGCGATCACGTCGACGACGACCCGCACGTCGTAGATCGTCAGGTCGCGGTCGCGCCGGATACCGAAGGTCGCGCACATGTCGGTCGCACCGATCCGGACGGCGAGGACGCGGTGGCGATGTTCGGCGAGGATGCCGGAGATCGCGCGCAATTCACCGTCGCGGGTCTCGCGGTGGACGACCTCGGCCGACTCGATGACGGGCATCGCGTAGAGGTGACGGCCGAGCAGTTCAGACGCCGCGGCCACCGCCTCGAGGAAGGCGGGGCCGGTGTGTGCGGTGAACTTGGGCACCACGAATCCGGTCAGCACGGCCTTGCCGGCGCCGAGCATCGACGCGATCCGCCCGACGCCGTCGGCGGTGCGGACACGGACGAACAACATCACCGGCGACGGTCCGCGTTCGGCGAGCGCATCGAGCGTCGCGACTGCGTTCTGCAGGCCCTGCTCGACCTCGTCGTCGGCGACGGCGTCCTCGAGGTCGAGCACCATCGACGTCACACCCTCGGTCGCACGCTTCGAGATGGTCGCGACGAGATCGCCGCGCGTCGCGGGTACGTAGAGCGTGGCGCCGAGAGCGGTCGCCAGGCGGTCGCGATCGTCGCTGTGCCCGAACGGCTCGGGACGGTGCAGGAACAACTCCTCCATCGTCGCGCCGTCGAGATGCCGAAAGTGCTGCATGGCGCGCACTTCGGTAAGCGTGGCCCCCCTCATGCGTTCTCGGTCCGTCCTCTCATCCGATCGACCACTCCTGCGATGAAGGTAGACACCGCATCCAAATCTCTGACGTAGGCCCAGTAGTCGGGGTGCACACCGGTGAGTGCGTCGACGGCCCTGTCGATCCGGCTCAACTGCGAGTCGAGAACCGAACCCCATTCTGCGGTGAGACCGCGTTGCACGGCCAGGTGTTGTGCGTCACGGAGGCGGAACCGTACCTCGTCGACCTTGGCCCCCGGATTCTGCCGGACGGAACGCAGCGTGGCGAGTCGTGCGGTCACGGCGTCGACGAGTTCCTCGGCGCGCGACAGTTCGGCGCGGATCGCCGCGACCAGCTCGAGCGCTTCCTCGGGGCGGCCGTCCTTCGCCGCCGCCCGTGCGCGTCCGAGCTGGTCCTCGGCGCGAGCGAGCAGTTCGGCGGCCTGTTTCTCGTTCCCGGACAGGTCGGCGGAGCTGGCCGCATTGAACTCGCGCAGCAGCGCGGAGAAGGCCGGGGCGAGACCTTCCGCGCGGGTCCGGACCGCTCCGATCCTGGTGGTGACCGAGGCGAGGGTGCGAGCGGCCTCGTCGCGGCGCCCCGGTGCTGCGGCGAGCGCGTCGAGCAGAGCAGTGGTCGCCTCCTCGACTCGGAGGGCCGCCGTGCGGATCGCGCCTACGCTGTGCGCTGCATCAAGGCTGTTCAGGGCCTTCTCGAGCGCTTCGGTGGCGGATCGGACCGACGGATAGTTCACAAAGGCAACAAAATCCGGGGTCTGCGCCGCGGCGAGGGTGTTGCGCGCTTCGGTACGCATCCGGTGCGCCAGCTCGGGCACCGTGTTCGCCACGGCCGTCATGTGCTCGAGGTGCCCCCGGTTGTTTCCGAAGAATTCATCAAGTGTTCGTGTTGCTTCGGTTATCTGCCGCAGTGCCTGCTCGTAGGCCGGAGCAGGTGCGAGCGGTTGTTCCGGATCCGTTACTGCCAGTTGGAGATACGTCTCACCGGCGCGATAACACGCCTGACGGATGGGATCCCACTGACGGAGCAGGTGCCGTTCGGGTTCGAGCTCGTAGGACGCGGCCACACCGGCCTCGATGACGGACTGGCGCTTGTCCATGTCGAGGAACGCCGCGACCATCGCATCGTGTGCACGACGAGCCGCGGGATCTTCCGTGTTTCCCCCGCCGAACAGGCGGCGCGTCCATCGGCTCGCCACAGAACCGAATGGTACTGGGCGCACGTCCACCGGGCCGATCCGTCACCTTTCCGCCGGTCGGAACTGTGGTTCGTGCGGGTCACGGAAGTAAGGCGCGGGACCGGGCATAGTGGATATGGGCGTACCCCACGGCAACAACTAGTGTGGGGAGAAACGCACACCGGGCGTGCCCTATACCGGTACGTCGACCGTTGGAACGATCGAAAGGACCCCGCATGGGCGTCAGCTTGACCAAGGGCGGAAACGTCTCCCTCACCAAGGAAGCTCCGAACCTGACGGCAGTTTCCGTCGGCCTGGGCTGGGACGTTCGCACCACCACCGGCACCGACTTCGACCTCGATGCCAGTGCCATCGCCACCGGGGCCGACAAGAAGGTCGTCTCCGACCAGCACTTCGTCTTCTTCAATAACCTCAAGTCGCCCGACGGTGCCATCGAGCACGCCGGCGACAACCGCACGGGTGAGGGCGAAGGCGACGACGAGATCATCAACGTCGACCTCGCCGCCACACCGGCGAACATCGAGAGCATCTTCTTCCCGGTCTCGATCTACGATGCCGATTCCCGCAGCCAGTCGTTCGGCCAGGTCCGCAACGCGTACATCCGCGTCGTCGACCGCGCGAACGGCAACGAACTCGCTCGTTACGACCTGTCCGAGGACGCCTCGACCGAGACCGCCATGGTCTTCGGCGAGCTGTACCGCAACGGTGCGGAGTGGAAGTTCCGCGCCATCGGCCAGGGTTACGCGTCCGGTCTCGCGGGTATCGCCCGCGACTACGGCGTCAACGTCTAGTTCGTTTCTTCCGGGTTCCGGCTTCGGTCGCAGTACCGAAGCCGGAACCGACGTGCAGTAACCACCCTGCAACGCCCTGATTTCGATTAGAAAGGCCACGCTTCGTGGTTCTGCGAATATTCGGTGCATCCTTCGCGGTCACCGTCGTCTCCCTCGTGGTCGCCTTCCTCTACGGCGGCCCGCAAGCTCTGTTCCTCTGCGTGATCCTCGGCATCCTCGAGGTCTCGCTGTCGTTCGACAACGCGGTCATCAACGCGACCGTGCTGCGGCGGATGAGCGAGTTCTGGCAGAAGATCTTCCTCACCATCGGCATCCTCATCGCCGTCTTCGGTATGCGTCTGGTGTTCCCCCTCGCGATCGTGTGGGTGGCATCCGGGCTCGGCCCGATCGCCGCACTCGACCTGGCACTCAATCCGCCGCCGGACGGAGCCGCCTACTTCCCGAACGGCGATCCGAGCTACGAGACCCTGATCACCGAGGCGCACCCGCAGATCGCAGCGTTCGGCGGCATGTTCCTGCTGATGCTGTTCCTGCACTTCATCCTCGAAGAGCGCGAGATCAAGTGGCTCGAATGGCTCGAACGGCCGCTGGCGAAGGCCGGGAAGCTCGAACAGCTCGAGGTCGTCGTCGCGACGGTGCTGCTGCTCATCACGGCCACCGTCATTGCTCCGGACGACAAGGTCTCGACCGTCATGATCGCCGGCGCGCTCGGCATGATCACCTACATCGCGGTCAACGGACTCGGCGAGATGTTCCACATCCCCGAGGAAGGCGAAGAGTCCAGCGGCGGTCCGAGCGGCCTCGCGAAGGCCACCGGTAAGGCCGGCTTCTTCCTGTTCCTCTACCTCGAGGTCCTCGACGCGTCGTTCTCGTTCGACGGTGTCATCGGCGCCTTCGCCATCACGTCCGACCCGATCATCATCGCCCTGGGCCTCGGCTTCATCGGCGCGATGTTCGTCCGCTCGATCACGATCTTCCTGGTGCGCAAGGGCACGCTGTCCGACTACGTGTACCTCGAGCACGGCGCTCACTGGGCCATCGGTGCGCTGGCACTGATCCTGCTGTACTCGATCGGCACCCACGTGCCGGAGGTCATCACCGGCCTCGTCGGTGTCGCCCTGATCGGTGCGGCATTCGCCTCGAGCATCTACCGCAACCGCAAGATCGCGGCGCGGGAAGGCGAAGATGCTGTGAAGACCAGCATCCCCTGATCCTCGACAGTTCGAACCACATGCCGATGGGAGCCCTCGATCCGACACCTCGGATCGGGGGCTCCCGTCGCTTTCCCATCCCGTGCGCAACCGCGCGCAGCCACTCCGACGAAAGGCTCGACATGGCCATCGACTACAACAAGAAGCCCGAGCAGAACGCCGGCGGCGTCAACCTGAGCAAGATCAACCTCACCAAGGAATCCCCGACCGTGAGCCTGTCGAAGGCCGGGTCCGGGCAGGGCGTCACGCGGGTGAACCTCAACTGGTCGCGCGGTGAGCAGAAGAAGGGCTTCCTCGCGAAGCTCACCGGTGCGAGCGGCGGCGTGGACCTCGACCTCGGCTGCCTGTTCGAACTCGCCGACGGATCCAAAGGTGTCATCCAGGCGCTCGGCAACAGCTTCGGCGCGCTGAACACCCCGCCGTACATCCACCTCGACGGCGACGACCGCACCGGCTCGAACACCGGCGGCGAGAACATGCACATCAACCTCGAGCGCCCCGAACTGTTCAAGCGGGTGCTGATCTTCGCGATGATCTACGAGGGTGCGCCGAACTGGGCTGCCGTGGACGGCGTCGTGACGCTGACCCCGCCGTCGGGTCCGCAGATCGAGGTGCGCCTGGACTCGCCGAACAACGGCGCGCGCATCTGCGCGATCGCGATGCTGCAGAACACCGGGCAGGGCATCACCGTCGAACGTCTCGTGCAGTACATCGACGGCAGCCAGTCCGACCTCGACCGCGCGTTCGGGTGGGGCATGCAGTGGCAGGCGGGGCGTAAGTAGGCGCACCCCAGAAATCGTTCCGGCCTGGTGGCCGGTCACGGGAGATCCCGTCGGCGTATGCCGGCGGGATCTCGGTGGTTCCGACCCCGCTCAGCGGGGTCGAAGACACCGAAGTACGTGCCCGCTCCTACGAGGCGAGATGTCGGCTGTCGGAGTCTCTGCTCGTACTTGCTTCACTGCGTGGTGCAGTGACCTTGATCGGCGGCACAGCGGCCGCCGGTTCGTCCCTCCACAACCGTGCGACCTTGCGCCGATAGATGCGGCCGAAGGTCTGCATGATGATGAACCGTGGGACCGTGGGGACGACGTGAAGGATCACGTCGCGATCCTCCGGGGTCGCGCCGTCGACGATCCAGGGTGCTTCGGCGCCCAGTTCGGCGACGCCCTTCGGCTTCACGAAGTACTCGTTCTCGACGTCGCGGTATTCGGATGTGGTGATGGTCGCGGCGACGACCGGCATCATCTCCGATTCCTCACGCTGCAGATGGGGCAACAGGACTTCGTTCAATCCGGCCAGGGCGTCGAGTACGTGTGTCCGTGCAGACGCGTCCCGACCGTATGCTCGGGCAGCTTCTTCCAGGACGCTCATAGCGGGGGTGATCTGCCCGTGATCGGTCTCCATTCGGTCGAGCAGAGCCCTTGCGGAGGGATTCTTCGCACGGATCAGCGGCCACAGTCCGGCGTCCTCCGCGCTGTGATGCAGGTGCAGAGCGTGCATCAGCCATCCGATGTGCTCGGCGAGTGCTCGTCGACGTTTCCCGTCCGGAAACGGTTCGGTTTCCAGTGTCAGCCGGAGTCGTTCCAGGTCGCGGCGCAGAGCGCTGTGGACGATTCCCATGCTCCGTGTATCGGCGGGCTCATGCTGATCGACGTTCATGGCCCTCTCCTGTTCGTCGTGTGTGTCGAATGGTCGATGGGTGGATCTGATTGGGATTCAGTGGATTACATTCCAATCCGATGTTCTCCGATGATCTGTATGTACATCGCGGTCGCACTGTCGTGCGAACGGAACCGGAGCGCTTGTTGCTTCACGACCCGACGACATTCGGGATGCGATGGCGTGCTGCGCGGTAGCAATCCTGATATATTCGGTTCAATCAGGTTGTACTCAAAGTATCGGAGTGTGAGTGGCCGAAGTCAAGAGGCCGTACGACGCCTCCGGCAGGCGCGAACAGGCCCGTGTTCGACGCCGTGCTGTGGTCGTGGCTGCCAAGGAATTGTTCGAACGCGACGGATTTCGAGCCACCACCCTCGCCACGGTCGCCGACCGTGCGGGCGTCTCGGTGAAGGGTCTGTACAAGACTTTCGGGAGCAAGGCGGCTCTGGCGAAGGCAGTTTTCGATTTCGTGATCGCCGGTGACGACGAGCCGGTATCGGTTGCCGAACGTCCGGAGCAGCAGGCGATGCTTGCCGAGCCGGATGTGCGCCGCAAGATCGACATGTTCATTCACGCACTGGCACACCGGCAACACCGCTCGGCGAAGGTGCAGATCCTCATCCGCGACGGACGACACGTGGACGACTCCCTCACCCCGGTCTGGCAGCAACTGAGCGAGGAGGGGCTGGCCGCGGCGACGATGGTCGGCAGGTACCTGATGGCGACGGGTCAGCTCCGCGACGACATCGAACACGACGAGGTCCGCGATGTGCTGTGGAACTACCTGGTGATCGACACCTACGAACGCTTGGTCCTCGAACGGGGATGGACACTCGACCGGTACGCGGACTGGTTGGCGCGCACGGTTATCGCCGCACTCTGCCCGCAGGGTTAGGGCATTTCGAAGGGGACTCTGTCGGTACTTTGGTCTGGGGAGGTCAGCTTCGGTGGAGAGCGAGGACCGGAATGGTCCGCACGCCACGGGTCTTCTCCTCGTACTCGGCGAAGCCGGGGTAACGACGGGCCTGCTCGGCATAGATACGGTCGCGCTCGGCGCCGGTGATCTCTTCTACCGTGACCTCGAAGGTCTCGGTGCCGATCTCGACCTCTGCCCGTCCCGCGGTGGTGAGGTTGTAGTACCAGGCCGGATGGGAGGGGGCACCCCCTTTGCTTGCGAAAACGTACATCGTCGCGGCATCCTCAGGATCCGGCAGATACAGCGTAGGAGTCACCGTCTCCCGGCCGGTCTTGCGGCCACGATGGTGCACGAGCGCCATGGGCGCTCCCTCGAAGTTGCCGCCGACGCGGCCTTCGTTGGCCCTGAATTCGGCGATCACCTGCGCGTTCCAGTCGTCGGACGTACTCATGGGACGAATCCTCCTGGCTACTGCGGTCGGCTATGCACCACCGTAATGATGTCGAAAGCCACGGGGTCCGGAACGAGGAACTATGAGCGATCGGCGGTCGCTGCAAGTCCCTCAACAGGCGGAGTTCGTCGTCACCGGGAGAACTGGCAGAGGCCTGGTACACGACCAACTGATGCCCGAGTGCGCTGCGAACGTCGGATGCGTTGTACTCGGGGACGAGATCGTCGATGGCGGCATGTCGGAACTCCGTGGCCTCGTGCGCTTTCCCTCGCGCATCATGCCGACTCCACAGTTCGCGGAATCCCGGCCCGCATCGTGTATCTCGAGAACGAGAGCACGGACGCCGTCGACCGAACCAGTGTGACTGGAAGCGAGTTAGAGATTCGCGACGCAGAGCGAGGCCGTAAGAGGGCCGATCTGGACAAGGGTCATGCCGACCTGTCGGTCGCGGCCAAGAGTTCGCGCAACACGCCTTCCTGGAACGTCCGCGCTTGCCGGCCCGAGGGTGGCGACTCACCGGAGCGTGCTGTGATGGACTGCTCGATCGTCTCGGCGGGCTGGTAGCCGCCCTCGAGTAGCCGCCGGCCGGCGTCGACTTTGGACAACCACCTTCCGTAGCGGTGTCGGACCAGCGCGCGGCAGGCTCCGAGGACCGCGTCATCGGAGCCGGGTGCAGGTTGGTCGTCGGCCGGGCCGGGCAATGCCATCCACCAGTCCAGCGAGTCGACCAGTAGGCTCCGTAGCTCCTCCGGCGGTAGCTCGGCGAATGTCTCCGAGGCCGGCGGCCCCGCCAGGACTCGGCCGCTCTGGCGCAGGATGCTGCGGTCCAGTCCGTACCAGAACGTCCCGTCGGCTGCCGGGCGGTCTGCAGGTCGAAGGGTCTGCCGGAAAGCCATGGCCGGACCGTCGTTCAACTCGAGTTCGAAGCCCGGTTCTCCGGTGCCCGACTGTGCGGTAGCCACGGTGTGGACGACCAGTTCCAATCCCCGGGCCGGACATGGCAGGGCGTTGTGCCGCAGTCGAGCGATCAACTCCCGCTTGACCGCTTCGCTCAGCGGGTCGCGGCAGAGCAGGGCGATGTCGATGTCACTGCGGCCGGGGTGGAAGGCGTTCAGGGCTAGTGATGGCGCTCTTTGATCCTGGATCTGGCGCACTTTGTGTGAAGGCACTGCCGCGCTGCATCATTCGAGGTGGATAACGCGTTTCCGCAGCAGGTCCAGGTTCGCCCGCCCGTACATCTGCCGTTTGAGCATCTTGATCCGGTTCACATGGCCCTCGACCGGACCGGAGTTGTGCACGAGCGTCAGACCGGCAGTGACCGCCTCAAGGTCTCGGCGTAACCCGGTGACGAACGACCGAAGCGCAGGTGATCCGGTGGCATCGACATCGGTCATCCACTCCGTGAGATCGTGTCCACGACGTTCGACCATGATCCCGGCGAAACAACGAATGTGCTCACGCACGGTCGCCAGTGCAGGACTGCGTTCACAGATCTCTGTGAGGAGCTGACTGTCCTTGTCGGCGAGGTCGTCCGGCCGGCAGGTCAGCCACATGGTGACCTGCCGGATGCTCGGCGTCCGCGATAGAGTCGGACGGGCTCGTTCTGCTGTCCGAAGCGGCTGAAGAAACCGGCGGACGGTCTGCGCGCTGCCCCGATAGCCGCGTTCGGTGATCTCCCGGGTCAGCTGCGCAGCATCGGTGCATCCGGCGGCGAAGCGTTCCCGTAAGTAGGGCTCATACCCAGTGAGCAGCGTCGCTCCGGACATTCGGCTGGTGGCCAACAACTCGTCGATGTCGGGTGCGTGGACGAAACGACGCACGGTCCTGCGATTGAGATTCAGCTTCCTAGCAATGCCCGAAATCGACATTCCCTGGGTGTGCAGCTCATGTACGGCCGCGTGGCGTTCGCAGGTCCGGACCACCAATCTGCCGTCGGGCGCCTCGGCGATGACCGCGTCGTCGCCGAGGCGGTCGGTCGGCGCAGAAAGTTCTTTCCTGTGCCGGATCACGGTCTTCTCCACGGCGCCGATCAGGTTGCGCCACAGGTGCCATCGGTCGGCGACCTGCACCGCATCGGGTGCCCCGATGCGGACGGCGTCGGCGTAGGCACCGGCCCTGTCCCGGCACACGATCTCGGCCCCGGGATGGGCCTGCAGCCAGGTCGAGACGGTGTCGCTGGTTCGATCGGGCAGCAGATCAATCGGTCGGCCCGAGGTCAGATCCACGACGACGGTTCCGTAGACGTGGCCACGGCGCAGCGCGAAGTCGTCGATCCCCAGGATCGGTGTGGTCTCGATCGGCCGATCTGGGATCGCCCGCACGACACGCAACAGCGTGTCCCTGCTGACGTGTATCCCGAGTCGGGCGGCGAGGCGGGCACCGGCGCGGCCGGCCACCGCCAGTCCGATCGCCTCGATCATCGTGTCGAGCACTGTCGTCCGTCGAGCCCAGCGCTGCGTCAGTCCTGGTACCTGCTCGGCGAATGTCGTTGCATCACAGCTGTCGTAGTCGCAAAAGAATCTGCGGACGACAAGATCGAGGATGACCGGATGTGCGCCTATCGCCGTGTCTGCGGGGCGGCGCCGATAGCGTGAGTGCACCCGGCGCGACGCAGTGCCGCACTTCGGGCACCACCCCTCGTTGCCTCGTGGATGCGCCGTGATCCGGATCGTGGAATCGGTCCGGTGAACGGCGTCGATGACGATGTTGTTCAGGTGCGGTAGGAGGGATGTCAGGGTCGCGAGGTCACACCGAAATGATCTTGGTGCATCGTTGATACTCGCTGATCAGCGGTATGTCGTCGCCTTCACGCAAAGTGCGCCAGATCCTTGATCCTGCTCAGACCTGCTCACCGAAAGTGCTCACCCGTGTGGCTCCGCCGATGAGGGCGGGTCTCCTTCGATGCTGGTGGTCTCTGACCACGCACCAGCACCCCGAAGGAGACCGCTTTCTCATGTTGACATGGGAGGAAGACGTGGAGATCCACGCACTGCACAAACGAGGCTGGACGATCTCGGCGATCGCCCGGCACACCGGCCGAAACCGGCGCACGATCCGCAACTATCTGAACGGCACCACCACCCCCGGCATCCGTAAACCCGCTGGTGAGGATCCGTTCGAACCGTTCGTCGACTACGTCACCGCTCGTCTGACCGAGGATCCGCATCTGTGGGCACGGACCTTGTGCGACGAACTCGAAGACCTCGGCTACACCGCCTCGTATCAGACGCTGACCCGCCAGATCCGGCAACGCAAGCTCCGGCCCGTCTGCCAAGCCTGCGCGTGCGCGACCGACCGCCCCAACGCGGTCATCGACCATCCGGCGGGGGCGGAAACCCAGTGGGACTGGGTCGAGCTGCCGAACCCACCCGCCTCGTGGGGCTGGGGCAAGACCGCATATCTGCTGGTCGGATCGCTCGCGCATTCGGGTCGGTGGCGCGGGGTGCTCGCCCCGGCCATGACCCAGCCGCATCTGATCGACGGCCTCGACCGGATCTGCCGAAAACTCGGCGGCCTGACCCACACCTGGCGATTCGATCGAATGTCGACGGTCTGTTACCCCGACAGCGGAAAAGTCACTGCCTCCTTCGCCGGGGTCGCCAAGTATTACGGCGTGTTGGTGGCGATCTGCCCACCGCGGTCCGGCAATCGCAAGGGTGTCGTCGAGAAGTCCAATCACACTGCGGCCCAGCGATGGTGGCGCACCGTGGCGGACGAGCTCACCGTCGAGCAGGCCCAGGCGAGCGTGGACAAATTCTGTAGTCGACGCGCCGATGCCCGGATGCGGGCCACCGCCGACGGCAAGGCCCCGGTGCGCACCGTCGCCGACCGGGAACCGTTGACGTCGATGCCGAGCAGTCCGTATCCGGTGGTGCTCAGCGAACCGCGCACCGTCTCGAGGCAGGCGTTGGTGGCCTACCGCGGCAACCGCTACTCGGTGCCCCCGGAACTGGCCGCAGCGCAGGTCACCGTCACCCGGCAGCTCGGCGACGAGGTGATCGACATCGTCACCGCCTCGCAGATCACCGTCGCCCGCCACCGGTTGGCGCCGGACGGGGCCGGCGCCGTGGTGCGCGATCACGGCCACGTTCACGCCCTTGAACAGGCCGCGATGGCCGGTGCCGCGGCCGGAGGCCGACCGCACCGCCGCAAAGAACGCATCCCACCCGGACCCGAGGCGCTCACTGCGGCAGCAGCATTGCGCACCAACACCACGGACCGCCACCCACCGTCGACGACACCGCGATCGACGGTGGTCGACCTGGCCGCCTACGAGCGCGCAGCCCGCGGAAGGAACACCCTCGTATGACCACCACCCCCGACACCACCGCGACCTCGGCAAGTCTTTATCAGCGTCTGCGAGGACACTTGGCGACGCTCAAGTTGCACGACGCTGCCGAAGCGCTGCCGTCGGTGCTCGACCGAGCCCAGAAGGACGGTCTGTCGATGACCGCAGCGCTCGAACAGCTGCTGTCGATCGAGGTCGACGCCACCGAAGCCCGCCGCCTCGCCGGGCGGTTGCGGTTCGCGTGCCTGCCCACCCCGGCCTGTCTCGAGGACTTCGACTTCGACGCCGCCCCCGGCCTCGATCGGGCATTGATCGCCGAGTTGGGCACCTGCCGGTTCCTCGAAACCGCGACGAACGTCCTGCTCATCGGGCCGCCGGGGGTCGGAAAGACCCACCTGTCGGTGGGCTTGGCGCGGGCGGCCGCGCATGCCGGTTATCGCACCTACTTCACCACCGCCGCCGATCTGGCCGCCCGCTGCCATCGCGCTGCGATCGAAGGCCGGTGGGCGACGACGATGCGGTTCTACGCCGGCCCGACGCTGCTGGTGATCGACGAACTCGGCTACCTACCCCTGCCCGGCGAGGCCGCCTCCGCACTGTTTCAGGTTGTCGCGCAACGCTATCTGAAGACCTCGATCATCATCACCACCAACCGGGGTGTCGGAGAGTGGGGTGAGGTCCTCGGCGATACGACCGTCGCCGCCGCGATGCTCGACCGGCTTCTGCACCGATCGGTGGTACTCAACCTCGACGGGGATTCCTACCGGCTGCGTGATCACCACGCCCGGTCGGAAAAGCTCCGTCAAGCCACCACCGGCACCCGGCAACCGCTACAGTGAACCCGCCCACGAGTGGGCACTTTCGACGAGCACAAGCGAGCACCTTCGCTGAGCCTCATCATGGATCGTGGATCACTCCGATTATCCGTCAAGATCATGCCGGGAAGCGATTTACGGCACAGAGGCCGTCGCGTGCTGGGCCGGCGTGCTGCCACCCGGGAAGGTCCTGTCGTCGGCACGAGGGGTCGGCCATCTCCCGGAACCCGCGTCATCAGGTCGGGGAGATGATCGGCATCCGCCGACGACTGTAGATATCCGGGAGCCATGGTTCGTGTCGATAGGCCGCGCGAGCAGGCCACCGAAGCGCCTCGATCCGCAGTCCGAGGGAAGCGACCAAAATTACTGATTGACACAACAAGTTCTTAGCCTGGATGCACCGATCAGGCTGATGTGATGGGCGAGTCGTAACGGCGAAATGCCCTGTCGTAGTGAAAGAATTGAACTTCTCACAGAAACAATTCGGCCACAACGAAGGGCATCTCGTAGATGCAACTCTCTCACACCCGGCCCGTCGCTGCGGCGAGGTTCGACGATCCGAATCTCGTGTCGACCGCTGGGCTGGTTCCGATCATGGGTCTGGCGCAGAACTGCGGCCTGCAGGCTCTCGCCGACGAACACCTCAGCGTTCCCACCGACAAGGGTGCTCACTCCGGCGACAAGATCGGAGCACTCGTCGCGGGAATGGTCGCCGGCGCGGACAGCATCGCCGACATGGCATTACTACGGCACGGGGCGATGGGAACACTCTTCGACCGCCCGTACGCACCGTCGACGCTGGGGTCGTTCCTGCGCACCTTCACCTTCGGGCACGTTCGGCAACTCGACGCCGTTGCCTCCCGGTTCCTGCGCGGACTGGCCACCAGAACTCCGCTGGTGGCCGGGATCGACACCGAACGCGTGCTGGTCGACATCGACGATTCGATCATCGAAGTGCACGGGCACGGCAAACAGGGTTCCGGATACGGCTATTCCGGGGTCCGCGGACTGAACGCGCTGATCACCACGGTCACCACCGACACCGCGGCCCCGGTGATCGTCGGACAGCGTCTGCGCAAAGGGTCCTGCGGATCAGCGCGTGGAGCAGCCCGGATGATCGCCGACACCCTGACCACCGTCGCGCACCTGCACACAGCTACCGCCGGCCCAGGGGCGCGAACCACGGCACAGGCCACGCCCAGACCGCTGGTGCGGGCCGACTCGGCGTTCTACGGATATCCCACCATCGGGGCGGCGCTGCGCGGCGGCGCCGACGTCTCGGTCACCGTGCGCCTGACCTCACCCATCAAGACCGCGATCGCCTCGATCGACGAGGATGCGTGGACTCCGATCGAGTACACCAACGCGATCTACGACCACGACACCGAACGCTGGATCTCGGCTGCCGAGGTCGCGGAGATACCGTTCACCGCGTTCGCCTCGAAGAAGAAGACCCACCGGGTTCCGGGGCGGTTGATCGTACGGCGTATCCCCGACCTGCGGCCGAAGAAGGACCAGGGCCAGGGCGAATTGTTCGACGTCTGGCGGTTTCATGCCTTCTTCACCACCGTCGACGCCACCGATCTCGATGCCGTCGCCGCCGACAAGCTCCACCGCCATCACGCGATCATCGAGCAGGTCCACGCGGACCTGAAGAGCTCCGCGCTCGCTCATTTGCCGTCGTCTCGGTTCACTGCCAATGCTGCGTGGCTGGTCTGCGCGGTGATGGCGTTCAACCTCACCCGCGCCGCGGCTACCGTCACAGGCGATCCGAAGCTGGTCAAGGCCACCACCGGAACTGTCCGGCGGACCATTGTGTCGGTCCCTGCTCGGATCGCGTCGTCGGCGCGCCGGTTGACGTTGCATCTACCCCAACAGTGGCCGTGGGAATCGGGGTGGAACGCCCTGTTCGACACGGTGTTCGGACGAAACCGACCGATTCTCGGCTAACAGACACTCCCTGCCCGCCAACGACTCGAAAGACCAGTGGAACAACCCGACATCGAAGGTCGGAAGATCGTCCATGTCCACACCCTGTCCCAAGTCGTGCAATGGAAGCCACGACGACAGCATCAGACGCTCGGTGCATTGAGGCTTAGTTCTTGGCGCAGTACATCGACCGTCTGATCCACCGTACGTTCGGCAAGGAATGGCGCGGCACGTGTGCCGAAACCTGTTGACAGAGAACGAATTTAACATTGTGGCTTCGTCTCGATGCATCTGATGTGGACCGACCGGTTCGGATGGGGACTGGAGGAGTTGGGGCGCTCTATTTCCGGGGGGAAGAACTGGGTCAGGAATAAGCGTTGGAGTTTGGCTGCTTACGTCAAATCCGTTCGGTGGTGCGCTAATTGCCATTAGCGCACCATCACCGTCGAAACCGCTGCTGAACGCGTTTTCCGGTGGGAACCTGTCCGAACGGGACGGTAGGCTCCCGAATCGTGCCCGATGACCTGCTGATGCGCCGCCCGGACCCCTCCGATGTCCCTGCGTCGACCTCGTCGGACTCGGCCGCGCCGCGCAGGCCGGCTACGACCCCGACATCGTCCAGCGGCTCGGTGGGCATTCATTGCGGGCCGGGTTCGTTACCCAGGCCTTCCGCAACGGCGCGAGCGCGCACGCGATCATGCGCCAGACCGGACACAGCACCCCCGCCATGCTCGAAACCTACGCCCGCGAACACGCCCCACTCATCGGGAACGCCGTGACAAATCTCGGATTGTGACCGCGATGACCAGCACCGACCGAATAGTCCACGGCCGCGACGAGCTTCACGATGCCACCCTGGGCCTACGCGTCCCGAGTCGCTACCGCCACGACTGGGCGCTGTTCGCCGACTGGTGCGCCGCTGCCGACCACCCGCCCATCCCCGCCACGCCCGACACCCTGGCGCTGTTTCTGCATGAGCACCCTGCCGCGGTCGCGACGCAGCGGCGCCGGCTCTCAGCCATCAACGCCGTCCACACCGGGCACGGCTACCCGCCGCCGGGGAGGACCGAGACGGTGCGCCGGCACCTCGACACCACCCGCACTTCGCGCCTCGACCGGCTCGCCCGCCTGTTACTGCAGCGAGCGACCGAACTACCCACCGAAGGGTGGCCGAGTGGACTGTTCGGCCGCCGCGATGCCCTGCTCCTGGTTCTCGCCGCCACTGGGATGACCTTCACCGACATCACCCGGCTGTGCCGCTGCGACATCCGATTCGACGGGGATACTCTCGTGGTCACCACCCGTGCTGGCGAACGCTTCCGTCTCACACCGGATCCCGAGACCGGCGACAACTACGCGGTCGAGATCTATCGGCGGTGAGCGGAGATTCAGGCGTTTCTCGACCAGTACCCGGGCACGCATCTGTTGCGTCATCACCTCACCGACCCGAGCGAGATCGTCACCGATCCGCTCGATACACAGCAGACCCGGCAACCGCTGCTGTGTCCGCTCGACCGATGGGGACACCTGCCGCACGCGCAACCGATGACCCCGCAGTCGGTATCGATGTCGGTACGGGCACACCTGTCGGGTCGCGCCCCGACGCGCCGGGTGCTACCTGTTCCTCCGCAGGAGGATGTCGACGCCTGCGTCGAGCCGGACATCGCCCTCGACCCCGACTACTACGATCGCGGCACAGCCGCCCGCCGCCGCGACCACGAAAGCCTCGACGACCTCACCGACGTCTTCGACGACATCGAAGCCCGCGCCGATGCACTACTTCAGGATCTGATGGAAGTGCTGGAGGGCCTGTAAGACGCCACCGGTCGGCCGGCCTCAGATCGGCTCTGGCGCAAGGGTTGCGGATCGTCCAGGTACCGGACGAGTTCGAACAGAGCGCTTACTCGCTCAAGCACGGTTACGGAAGGTACGCACGCGATTGCGCATTACGCACCGGGTTGCGCCTGTTCGTGGGCTCTGGCATCGTAGATGAAGCCCAGGGCAGTAGCTCTGGTGAAGTGAACCCGGCAGCCTTCCGGACGGTTGGTGAGCCGGGTTTCGCGTTTCTACCGCACCGTCACGGTCTTGGTAATCAACGGGCGGACCCGATCGGGCCACTCACCGCCTTTGGCCAGGCACCATGCGACCGCATCGGGAATCCACAGCATCGGTTCCTGCTTGGCGCGCAGATGGTGATAGGTCAGCTGCTCGCGGATCCCGTGCTTGCCGGCCGCCTCGAACAGGACCCGCCGGTCGGACTTGACGGTCGAATCGTCCTGCTCGAGGACCAGTCGAGACACCGGCAGCTCGGCAAGGTCCCCCACCAATGTCTCGAGGCAGCGCGGACGTCCGAGCCTGGGTGTAAGACCAGCAGCGTGATAGACGCGTACCTGCACATTCAAGGTCACCAATGCCGAGCAGATCGCACGCCGCCGAGAATCTCGTTCGGACTTGAAGTGGATCCGCTCCTGGCCTTTCATCCGTAACCCCGCCAGGGTGCGGCGGGCGTGCTCGAGGGACGACGGGTCCGCGACCGCAGCGACGACCATGATGCCGCGGACGGTGTTCTCGTCGATGAAGGCCTGCACGGGTACCGAGCCTGGAACGGACGCAACCGCCCCCGGCAGAAGGTCGGGCCCGCCTCCGATTCGGGGTAGTCGGCTCAGAAATGTCAGGGGGCTGCTCGCCCTCTACCGGTATGAGGCCAGCGCACCTACCGTCTGCCCCCGGGTGCCCTCACTCATCCCGGAATGTCATCGGCTGCGGGATATGCCGTGCCCCGGCGCGAGATATCCGTGCAGGTCACTCATCATGTACCCGACCTGCATCGACCGTACGGTGACGGCTGACGTAACGAGATCTCATCGGTCGGGGTGCTCTCGATCGCTTGATCCCCAAGTGATTACGACGTCGCTGTCGACGCCTCAGTCCCACCCGGCGTCGTCACCGCTTCCGCGGTCATCAGCCGCGCGATCTCCTCCCGATCGGCCTCCGACGGCAGGCCCCATCCGTCCCGGTAGCCGTACATCTCGCGCAGGGTGATCGCGTGCCGGTTGCCGTCGGCGATCTCGATGTCGTCGACGGTGATCAGGCCAGGATGCGCCACTCCCGTGGCCTGCGCGATCTTGAACACGTCTCGGCGTAGGGCTTCGATGTAGTCGGCGACGCGGTCGGCCTTGGTCGGGACGTCGAGTCCTCGGGTGAGCCAGCGGTTCTGTGTGGCGACGCCGGTGGGGCAGCGGTCGGTGTGGCATTTCTGGGCTTGGATGCATCCGATGGAGAACATCGGTTCGCGGGCCACGTTGACCATGTCGCAGCCGAGTGCCATGGCGACCACCGCGTTGTCGGGTAGGCCGAGTTTGCCGGCGCCGATGAAGGTGACGTCGTCGGTCAGGCCGGCCTCGGCGAACGTCGCGTAGACCCGGGCGAAACCGCTGCGGAACGGAAGCGAGACCGCGTCGGCGAACACCAATGGTGCTGCGCCGGTTCCACCTTCGCCGCCGTCGATGGTGACGAAGTCGACGCCGCGGTCGGTCTCGCTCATCCGCCGGGTGAGTTCGTCCCAGAAGGTCGTGTCGCCGACGGCGGATTTGATGCCCACGGGAAGGCCCGTCTCGGCGGCGAGCAGTTCGACCCAGTCGAGCAGGCTGTCGATGTCGCGGAACTCCGTATGCCGGGACGGGCTCACACAATCCTTGCCGACGGGGATTCCGCGGACCTCGGCGATCTCCGGGGTGACCTTGGCTCCGGGGAGCAGTCCGCCCAGTCCCGGCTTGGCGCCCTGGCTGAGTTTGATCTCCAGAGCACGGATGGGTGCCGATTCGACGACCCGCTTCAGCCGTGCGAGGTCGAAGTGGCCGTCCTCGTCGCGGCACCCGAAGTAGCCGGTGCCGATCTGGAAGATCAACTCTCCGCCGTTGCGGTGGTAGTTCGTCAGACCACCTTCGCCGGTGTTCTGCAGGCACCCGGCCGCGCCGGCACCTCGGTTGAGCGCCTCCACGGCGGCACCGGACAGCGAGCCGAAGCTCATCGCGGAGATGTTGACGAACGATTCGGGTCGGAAGGCGTGGGCACGCCCGCGCGCGGCGCCGAGGACCTTCGCGGACGGAATGGAGACCTTCTCGCCACCGTGCGGAGCGGCCGACGGTGGCAGGTCCGAGAAGGTGCGGTGCTTGATGATCGTGTACCCGTCGGTGTACTCGATGTCGTTGTCGCTGCCGAAACCGAAGGTGTTCGTGACGTTCTTCGACGACGCGTAGATCCACCTGCGCTGGTCGCGGTTGAACGGACGTTCCTCGTCGTTGTTCGTCGTGATGTACTGTCGCAGTTCGGGTCCCAGCGACTCCAGGGCAAAGCGCGCATGCCCGAGAATCGGGAAGTTCCGCAGCAGCGAATGTCGTTTCTGCACAAGATCGTAGGCACCGACGGCGGCCGCCGCAGCGGCCGGGATACCGAGCGTTTTCGACCATCCCATTCTCCGAGGGTACGTCCGATCAGTGGTCTCGGAGCGGGAACCGATTCGGGTTTGGCCGGGCGGACATCACGGGTACCCACCACGCAGAACTGTGCTCGGTGAGAGGTGAGCGAATGCAGAAGAGCGAACTGCAGTCCGACTACGACGAGGCAGACCTCGAGGTCGGGGACCGCAAGAAGGCTGCCGCCGGCGTCACCGGCGTCGCCGTGGCGATGAAGCGATCCCTCGAGCAGATGGGGCTGGTGCGTTCGGCCGAGACGCTGCTCGAGCTGAACCAGGCCGAAGGGTTCGACTGCCCGAGCTGTGCGTGGCCCGACCCGGATCCCGGTCATCGCAAGATCGCCGAGTTCTGCGAGAACGGCGCCAAGGCCGTCGCCGAGGAGGGTACCAAGCGACGCGCCGACCCCGAGTTCTTCGCCAGGTACAGCATCGACGAGCTCGCTTCCCACAGCGAACTGTGGCTCGGCAAGCAGGGCCGCATCACGCACCCGATGGTCAAGAGGTCCGGCGCCACGCACTACACCCCGATCGAGTGGGACGAGGCCTTCGCCCTCATCGGCGAGCAGCTGAAGTCGCTGGACAGCCCCGACCAGGCCACCTTCTACACGTCCGGACGCGCGTCGAACGAAGCAGCTTTCGTGTACCAGCTGCTCGCGCGGGCGTTCGGGACCAACAACCTGCCCGACTGCTCCAACATGTGCCACGAGTCCACGAGCATCGCGCTGCAGGAATCGATCGGCATCGGCAAGGCCAGCGTGACGCTCGACGACGTCCACAACGCCGAGCTGATCATCCTGCAGGGGCAGAACCCCGGCACGAACCACCCACGCATGCTCACCGCGCTCGAAGAAGCCAAGCAGAACGGCGCGAAGATCCTGACGATCAATCCGCTGCGCGAGGCGGGCCTGGTCAACTTCCGTAACCCGCAGACACCGCGCGGTGTGCTCGGGCGGGGAACGGACCTGTCCGATCTGCATCTGTCGATCAAGGTCAACGGTGACCTCGCGTTGCTGCAGGCGTTCGGGTCGCTGCTCGTCGAATGGGACGCGCTCGACCACGACTTCGTGCAGAACCACACCCGGGGATTCGACGAATGGGTCGAACACGTCCGGGACATCGACTGGGACGAGGTGGTCGCCGCGACCGGCCTGTCGCGCCAGCTGATCACCGAGGCAGCCCAGATGCTGCGCCGCTCGAAGGCGACGGTCTTCTGCTGGGCCATGGGAATCACCCAGCACCGCAACGCCGTGGCGACCATCAAAGAGATCTGCAATCTCGCGTTCGCGCAGGGCAACATCGGCGAACGCGGTGCCGGGCTCATGCCGGTGCGCGGACACTCGAACGTCCAGGGCGACCGCACGATGGGGATCTGGGAACGCGCGCCACAGAGTTTCCTCGATGCGATCGAGAAGGAGTTCGGTTTCGATCCTCCTCGTGAGAACGGTTACGACACGGTCGATTCGATCAAGGCGATGCGCGACGGCAGGGTGCGGTTCTTCCTCGGTCTCGGCGGCAACTTCGTGCAGGCGGCACCCGACACCGCTGTCACCGCCGAGGCGATGGCCGGCATCGACATGACCGTGCACATCTCGACGAAACCCAATCGTTCCCATCTGGTCTGCGGCAGAACGGCATTGATCCTTCCGACGCTCGGGCGCACCGACAAGGACGTCCAGGCCTCGGGCCCGCAGTTCGTGTCGGTCGAGGACACGACGTGCGCGGTCCATGCTTCCCGAGGACCGTTGAAGCCACCCTCCGAGCACCTTCGTTCGGAGGTCGCGATCATCACCGGCATCGCCGAGGCCACGCTCGGTGACCGTTACGGGATCGACTGGAAGGCGATGCGCGACGACTACGCGAACATCCGCTCGCACATCTCCCGCGTCGTCCCGGGCTGCGAAGGCTACGAGGTGAACGTCCGGCGTCCGGGAGGGTTCATCCTGCCGCATCCGCCCCGCGACACCCGGACTTTCGATACCGATTCGGGTAAAGCGGAATTCGCTGTCTCACCGGTGGAAGTGGTCCAGGTTCCGCCGGGGCATCTGCTGTTGCAGACGATGCGCAGTCACGACCAGTTCAATACGACCATCTACGGCCTCAGCGACCGCTACCGCGGCATCGAGGGCGGCCGTCGCGTCGTGTTCATGCACCGGGACGACATCGCCGCACTGGGTTTCGACGACGGAGACTTCGTCGACCTGTTCACACGATGGGACGGCGACGACCGCGAACGGTGCGCCACGAGGTTCCGGATCGTCGAGTACGACCTGCCGAGGGGAAGTGCGGCCGCCTACTATCCGGAGACCAACCCTCTCGTCCCGCTCGATTCGACTGCGCTGAAGAGCAACTGCCCCACCTACAAGTCGATCGTGATCTCCCTGACGCCCGCCGGAAGTCGCGACGACGAGTGCCCGGATGTGCTCGGAACCGCGCCCGCGGGATCGGACTGGTCGCACAAGACGACCCCGGAGCCGAAGCACCTGTCCTGACCGGCGGTCAGGACGCCTCGAATGCTCCTTCGCGCAGCAGTGTTTCGGCCGCGATGAAGGCTGCGACGCGACGTGTGACGGTGGGCGGCGCCGGTGGGTTGCCGTTCCACTGGTCGAACAGCGTGCTCAGGCTCAGTGCGATGCGCTCCGGCGACTCCCAGTGACGCCACGCATCGAAATCTTTCGTGAGCAAGAGTTTCCGCGCTGTTTCGAGCGGGGTGAGTCCGGCCCGGTGATGATCCTGGGCGGCATCGCGCAGCCACAGCCAGTAGTCGCGCAGTGCTCGGATCTCCGCCGCACCGCAGGTCGGCCCGTGCCCGGGTACGTACACGTCGGCGTCCCAGCCGAGCAGCCGATCGAGCGCCGACAACCAGTTGTCGAGCGGGCCGTGCCACAGGATCGGCGTCGACCCGATGAACAGCAGGTCGCCGGTGAAGACGACCCCGGCATCGGCCACACGGATGGCGAGGTCGCCGGCCGTGTGGCACGGTCCGAGTTGCTCGAGTTCGATCGTGCGGCCACCGATGTCGAGTGAGGTGGCGGTCGCGAAGGTGGTGTCGGGCATCCGTGGGGTGCGGTGCGGGAAGCGGGCGCCGCCGCGGACCCGCGCCATGTAGGCGCCGGCCGCACCGATCGGTCCGGGGACCTTCCGGATCAGGGAGCCCGTGCCGGCCAGCACCGTGAGGGCGCGCGGCGAAAGATCCTCGCGCATCCCCTCCAGTGCGGCGGCGCTGGTGGTGATCCGCGCATCGGGCGGCAGCGTGTCGTTACCCCACCAGTGGTCACCGTCGTTGTGGGTGTTCACCGCGTCGGTGATCGGAGCATCTGCGACGAGCGGTGCCTGCGCCTCGGCGATGCGTTGCGCCCACGCGACGTCCCATGCGGTATCGACGACCAGCGACGCCATGCCCGGTGCGACGACCAACCCGGTGTTGGCCTCACCCCAGCCGCCGGGGGTGCGCACGAACGCCCAGACCCCGTCGCCGACCTGCTGCAATCCACTCATGTCGACCTCCCGGCCCGCCACCCTACCGAGGTGTCCGTTTCGTGCGCCTTCGGCTCGGGTAGCCGACGATCAACCGTTATCCACAGGAGCCGACAGATATGAGACTCAGTACCGTCCTCGCGACCGCAGCTGCCACCACGACCACCGCGATCGTCGGATCGATCGCCTCCCAGGACACGAACTCCCGGTGGTACCGCAAGCTGCGCAAGCCCGGTTTCCAGCCTCCGGCCGCGGCGTTCCCGATCGTCTGGACGGCACTGTACGCCGATATCGCTGTCACCTCGGCTGTCACGATCGACGAGTACACCGACGCCGACGACTACGCCGGTCGTCGCAACTACATCGCCGCGCTCGCCACGAATCTCGCCCTCAACGCGTCGTGGTCGTGGGTGTTCTTCAAGTGGCATCGGTTGATGCCGGCCACCGTGGTGGCCGCACTGCTCGCCGCCAGTACCGCGGATCTGACGCGCCGGACGGCCGAGGCGAATCCGACTGCGGGGGCTGCGCTGGCTCCGTACTCGGCGTGGACGGCGTTCGCCACGCTGCTGACCGGACGGATCACGCAGCTCAACCGCTGATCCGCCGGCGCCGCGGGCGGCAGTGAGACAGTTCTTCGCAATCGGTCTCATCTATGCGACCGTCGGTAGATGACCGTTGCAACGGGGGCGTCGGAACAACAACCGCAGGAACTCGGGGCGTCACCGTGGGACTCCCAGCACCGGGAGTTCGACTACGACCTGGACGACATCGAGGGCGCGATCCCCGAGTGTCTGCGGGGCACGCTCTACCGGATCGGGCCCGGCCGCCTCGACGTCGACGGTCATCCGCTGAGTCATATCTTCGACGGTGACGGCATGGTCTCCCGCATCGACATCGGGCCGGAGGGGGTCCACTACCGGAATCGATACGTGCGGACGAAGAGCTTCGCGAGGACGAACGAGACACGTCGTCCGGCAAAAGGATTCAGCACACAGAGGATCGGCGGGTCGCTCGCCAACGCGCTGAGGTTCCCTGAGAATCTCGCGAACACGAGTGTGTTGTTGCACGACGACGTGCTCTACGCCCTCTGGGAATGGGGGCGACCGCACCGGCTCGACGCCGAGACCCTGCAGACCTACGGACCCGAATCCTTCGATGGCGCGTTGAAACGGCTCGGAGCATTCTCCGCGCATCCGAAGACCGACCCCGCGACGGGCGAGGTGTTCAACTTCGGGCTCGACTTCTTCCCGCGACCGATGATCCGCTGCTATCGACTCGATCGCGGCCGTCGCCTTCACGGACTCGCGACCATCCCGATTCCGAAACTCGGATTCGTCCACGACTTCGCGTTGACCGAACGGCACCTGGTGTTCGTGCTCGGGCCGTTGGTGGTCCGGAATCCGATCCCGGTCGCCCTGGGTCTTCGTCCCTTCGACGATGCGTTGTCCTATCGGCCGGAGCTCGGCACCACCATCGTCCTGGTCCCGCGCGACGGCGGCAGGCCGACCACCGTCGAACACGATGCGCTGTTCCATTTCCACGTCACCAATGCCCACGAAGACGGGGACCGCACTGTCGTCGAACTTGTCGCACACGATCCCACCGATGGCTGGAAAGGGTGGAACGGGCACCTACGCAACTATCGCGAGTCCGCGGGGCCGGCCTTCGGGGGCACCCTCACCCGGCTGTCCGTCGACCGGCGGACCCGCCGCGTCACTACCACCGAACTCGACGATCACGGATGTGAGTTCCCCCAGCTCGACCAGCGGTTCGCCACCGCCGAGCATCGCTACAGCTACACCGCATCGGCGTCGGCCCCGGAAGGCGATCCCGACTCGGTCACCACGATCGATCACCGCACGGGCATGGTGAGCCGGTACGCGGCCGCCGCCGGCGACACCGTCTGCGAGCCGTTGTTCGCACCGGGCGGCGACGCCGAGGGCGACGGCTGGTTGCTGACACTCGAGCACCAGCCCGCGCGCAGAGCCAGCAGACTCGTCGTCCTGCGCGCCGATCGGCCGGGTGACGGGCCCGTCGTGGCGGTGAACCTGCAGCACCACGTGCCGATGACCTTCCACGGCGCCTTCCGGATGGAAGGCACCGTGGCACCCGGCCGCCGGCGTTGAACCGTAGGCTGTTGCCTCTCGCACTGTCGAGAAACATCCCGGCTCCCCTCCGTTCGAGTGTTCCGGGGTGGGTATCACCAGCTGCAAATGTGTTGCACTTATAAGTGAAACTGGCTACGGTCGGAGTGGATGCAGGAGGTGTGGGCGATGGACGCAGTGATCGATCGTGGCGTGGGAAAGACGACGTTGACGGTGACATCGGATCAGGTGTCGCAGGCCGGAGCGTTCGACCCTGCGGATCTACTCTCGGTGGTGCCCGCGGAGCTGGCCGCAATTCTCACCGAAGTTGTGCAAATCGTCGCTGCGGGGGGCACGGTAACCATCGGTTCGATGCCGGAAGAGCTGACCACTACATCAGCGGCAGATCTACTCGGCATTTCTCGCCCGACGCTGATGAAATTGATCCGCGAGGGACAGATCCCAGGGCACAAGGTCGGGACCCACACGCGACTCCATACCGCTGATGTCCTCGCCTACAGAGATCGGCTGCGCGAGCAACAAAGGGCCGCATTGCAGGATCTGCGCGACTTCGAAGAAGCCGAGGGACTGGATTACTGACAGCCGGGAGACTCGTATGTGTATGTGGCGGTGGGGAGCCTATTGTCACACGCGTGAGTTCACGAGTGCCGAACGTGCTGCCGGACGCGAACGTGCTGTATTCGCGGACTTTGAGGGACTGGCTCTGTCTGCTGGCCAACAGATCGGGCCCTCCATTGTTCCACCTGCGTTGGACCGAGGACATCCTTGCGGAGTTGATATATCACTTGCGCAAGAAGCACCCACACTTCTCCGATCGCCAGATCGGAGGGGTGCGGGACAACATCATCAGAGTGGCTGTACACGGCCGAATCAAGGGATACGAGATCGATCCGGATCTGGCATATACAGACGAGTACGACGCGCACCTGCATGCCGCTGCCGAGCATGGTGATGTCCAATATGTCATCACCAGCGACAATGGATTCCACGACTTTGCGGTAGCTCATGACGAATTTCTCGGCTATGAGGTCTATACCCCGGACGACTTCTTGATGCTCGTCCACCGGGACGCGATCTCCACTGTCCGTGAAGCCCTGCTCGAACAGATCGTCTATCACCGCAGGCTCGGTCGACCCTTCAATCTGGCGGCTCGTCTCGAAGACGCACAGGCTCCAAACTTTGCTGCAGCGATCCGCAAGATGATGCAAGCACCGGCGGTGGCTAGAGCCCTCTCGTGTGTCCCTGAAGGTAGCTGAGACGACTCGGCTGATGCCGATCGGTTCTCACAGCCGCTACCGTAGCGTGAACCGGTGATGGGCGATGATGGAGGCATGCTGGAAACACCCGTCGTCATCGGTATCGGATCTATCTGCGTGGGGTTCGTCTTCTTCATGCTCGCCGCGACGGGCACGCGATCGCGCTGGGACAAGAAGATCACCATCACGCTCTTCGCGATCGCCATCGTCTTCATGACGATCATCCCGGTCATCGGGGCTGTGGGGTTCGCCGCCTGACACTCCGCGACGTCGCGGTGGAAGTGCTCGCACACCGCGGATCACCGTGGGAGTATCCACCGCAGGAAACCGAACAGGGGAGGTCGCGGTGGGTGGCGTCAGCGGTGAATTGAAAGACGAACTGACGAAGCGTCTTTCGTCGGTACTCGACGGCAGTTGGACGCTGCGGCGCATCGAACGGCTCACCGGCGGTGCCAGCCGCGAGACGTGGGCGATCACCGCGGCGTCGGCCACCGGCGACACCCGGGAGTTGATCCTGCGCCGCGACCCGCCGGGACGCGAGGACGCACGCAGGATCGCCATGGAAGCGGCGTCCTTCGACGAGGCCGCCCGCGTCGGCGTGCCCGTGCCCGACGTGATCGACCGCAGCGGCGACGAACCGCACCCCGGGATCGGCGCCTACCTCGTGATGTCGAAGGTGCCCGGCGAGGCACTGCCGCAGAAGTTGTTGCGCGACGAGAATCTGGCCGAGGTCCGCGCCGCACTGCCCTACGAACTCGGACGCATCCTCGCCCGGATCCACCGCATGGACATCGAGGCCGTACCGAACCTGCCGGAACACGACCCGCTGACCTCCCTGTTCGACGAGTACCTCACCAACGGCGACCCCGTGCCGACGCTCGAGGCCGCGTTCGCGTGGCTCCTCCGCAACCGTCCACCGGCGACCGGGAAGGCGTTCGTGCACGGCGACTTCCGCAACGGGAACCTCCTCGTCGACGCGGAGGGCGTGCGCGGGGTGCTCGACTGGGAACTGGCGCACGTCGGTGATCCGATGGAGGACCTGGGGTGGCTGTGCACCCGGACGTGGCGTTTCGGTTCGCCGCATCCGGTCGGCGGGTTCGGTTCCCGCGACGACCTGTTCCGGGGGTACGCCGACGAGTCGGGCGAGAGTCCCGATCCCGAGGTCGTCCACTGGTGGGAGGTCTACGGCTCGCTGCGGTGGGCGGTGATCTGCCGGATGCAGGCCACCGCTGCGGCGACGGGAGGCGACAACACCCTCGAACTGCTCGCCATCGGCCGCCGCGTCGCCGAGTGCGAACACGACTTGCTGGACCTGCTCGACGTCCCTCCCCACGACGAGACGGAGACTCCGCCCGCCACCCCACAGTTCCTCGGGGCACCGCCCATCGAGGAGCTGCTCGGGGCAGTGCGCGAGTTCGTCCTGGAGGTCGGGGCGGGCGCCGATGCGAAGACCCGCTACCGGAGCCGGGTGGCGGCGCACGTCCTCGGCATCGCCGCGCGGGAGGCCATCTTCGCCCCGGCGGTGCGGGAGACCTATCGGGTGCGGCTCGCCGGGCTCGGCTACCGCTCCGAAGCCGAACTCGCCCTCGGTGTGCGTGCAGGACGAGATCACCTCGACGACCCGCAGGTCGCCGAGGTGATCAGGGGGTTGGCCGCGAACCGGCTGAAGGTCGCGAACCCGAAATATCGCTGACGGATCAGTGCGTGGCGGCGACCTCCGCGCCGATGCCGGTCTCCGCGCGCACCAGCATCTCCGCGAACTTCTCGTCCTCGAGGCGGCCTCGTCCCCGACGCTTCTCGCCGACGATCGATCCGATCACGCACGCTGCAATGCCGAGCGGCATGGTGACGATCACCGGGAGCTGGATGGTCAGGGGAGCGGGGCCGCTGCCCATCCACAGGGCCTCGGTGAACATCAGGCTCACGACCGTCGAGACGAGACCGGTGAGCACACCCCAGACCGCGCCGGTGGCGTTGAAGCGCCGCCAGTTCAGACTCAGCACGAGAGCGGGCAGATGTGCACTGCCGGCCACCATGAACGCCATGCCCATGAAGAAGGTGATGTTGGTGTCGTCGCCGATGAGCATGGCCAGGCCGATGGCGAGGACGCTGAAGGACACGGCCCCGTACCGGGCGATGCGGGCCTGGGCCTGGTCCTCCCGGGCCTGCTCGTCCGCGTCGAGATTCTCGATCGGTTCCTTCCGCGTGACCGCCGGCCACACGTCGCGGGCGAAGGTGCCGGCCGCGGAGATCACGACACCGGCGACCACCGCGACGATGGACGCGAAGGCGACCGCGGCGACGAGTGCGAGCGCGATGGACCCACCGACCGTGCCGGCTCCGCCACCGAGTTCGGTGACGAGCACGGGTGCTGCGAGGTTGCCGCCGGGCCCGACGAGATCGGTGCCGTTCGGTCCGAGCACGGCCGCGGCGCCGAAGCCCATCACGATGACGATCAGATAGAACAGGCTGCACAGCGCGACGGTCCAGCCGAGCGAACGCCGTGCGGTCGTGGCCTCTGGGACGGTGAAGAACCGGATGAGGATGTGCGCCATCCCGGCGGTGCCCAGGGCGAACGCGAGCGCGTAGGAGACGAGGTTGATCGCGCTGGTCTGGCCGAAGATCAGGCCGGGGGACAGGATCGCGTCGCCCGCGACGGCGTTGTCGGTCGCGGCGTCGAGGACCTTCGGGAATGCGAACCCGAACTGCGCCAGGATGCCGAAGCACACGATGATCGCGAGCACCGACAGGATCGTCGACTTGATGACCTGCACCCAGGTGGTGGCGAGCATGCCGCCCACGAAGACGTAGATGCCCATGAGCGATCCGGCGACCACCACCGACAGCCAGAACGGGATGCCCGAGACGGATTCGAGGAGCACACCCGCGGCGACGAGCTGGGCGAGCAGCACGAAGGTGCCGGTGGCGATCGTGCTCAACGCGACCGCGACCCGCACGTTCCGTGAGTCGGTCCGGAAGACGAGGACGTCGGCGAGGGTGTACTTGCCGAGATTGCGCATCTTCTCCGCGAGGAGGAACAGCACCGGCAGGAACGAGATGACGGACGTGAACAGGATGACGGTGCCGTCGACGCCCTTGGAGAAGATCAGGCCGGTGGTGCCGAGGAAGCTGCCGGCGGAGATGAATTCGCCCGCGATGGCGAATCCGTTCTGCCAGCTCGAGATCGAGCGACCCGCGGCGAAGAACCCGTCGGCGCTCTTCGCGCGCCGGGACGCAGCGAAGGTCACCCACAGCGTCAGAGAGATGACGGCGCTGCAGATCGCGATGGCGAGATAATCGGCGTCACCGGTCATGATGCGACCTCCTCGGATGCGGGACGGTTCCGTTCGACGGCTGCGACGGCGTCGTCGACGGCAGGGCCGATGTAGGTGCGGGAGAGACGGAAATATGCCCAGACCAGCACCCAGGTTCCGGCGAACTGGGAGAACACCACCCACAGCGACAGCGGGATGCCGAGGACGTCGGTGGTTCCCAACTGGTCGGGGAATCCGATGAAGGCGACGAGGAAGGACGTGAACAGCACGACGGTGATGCCACCGAGCGTGTTGGTCACACGGGCGCGTCGGCGACGCAGTTCCGCGATCTCGGGAAGGTGGAGCATCCGCGTCCAGACGAACTCGTCCGTCGAGGATGCGGGGACGGCGCTGTTCACGGTGTCGGTCATGCCCGCACCGCCGCGCCGCGGGCGCTGTCGAGCGCGAAGAGGTTCTCGTCCCAACCGGCCTCGAGCGGGCCGAAGAAGTGGAAGCGCACCTGCTTGACCTTGTAGAGCCAGCGGCCGTCGATCTTGACGACCTCGTCGTTGTAGCGACCGGCCGCGATCGCGGGTGCGCCGTCGGTGACGCACGGCTGCCACAGGAACGAGCGCACGGTGGCGCGATCACCGTCGAGGTCGATCTCGAGGTTCGTGATGAAGTGCCAGAAGGAGGTCAGTCCGCCGTCGGCGAGTCCCGCGAAGAAGGTGCGCATCTCCTCCTTTCCTCGCGGGTGGGACAGGCCGTCGAACTCGCCGTCGTCGGTGAACAGCTCCATGAGCGCGTCCCAGTTGCCGTCGTCGAGGTGGCGGCAGTATTGCGCGTCGAGCTTCCGAATCGCCTCGAGGTCTTCGAGGCGGGTGATGCGGTCGAGCAGGGACGGTTCGGGATGGGGACTGGACACAGCAGATCCTCCGTTGTGCGTGGTTATTAACAACCGTTCATGTGAGCTGGACCATAACAAGGGCGGACATGCCCGTCAACGGGAGGGTTCTTGCTGGTCGGCGCGATGTGTGCCTACTGTGCAGGGATGAACAGCCGGTCGAACGGTGCCTCCTCGTCCATTCGGGAACGGATTCTCGAGACCGCGCTCGACGAGTTCTACGAGTGCGGATTCCACGGGGCGACGATGCGCAATATCGCCAACGCCGCAGGTTGCAGCGCTGCCAACGTCTACAACCACTTCGAGAACAAGTCGGAACTGCTCGTGGAAATTCTCCGTCGCGCGAGCGACGAGCAGTTCACGGCGACCCGCAACGCCCTGCGCAAGGTCGGCGACGATCCGGCCGAGCGGTGGCGCGCGGCGGTCGCGGCCCACGCGCTGTACACCGCGCGGAATCCGCGGGCCTGCCTCGTGGCGAATTCGGAACTGCGTTATCTCGGTCCGCTCGATCGCAAGCGTGTGGTGGGCTCGCGCGACGCGCAGGAACAGCTCTTCGTCGACATCGCGGAAGATGGTGTGGAGCAAGGACTTTTCACACTCGAGCGGGTACATCAGGGGGTCACCGCGGTGCTGACGATGTGCGCCGGCATTCCCCTCTGGTTCCGGGAGGACGGCCCTCTCTCGGCGCAGGAAGTCGCCGACGATTTCGCCGGATATGCGCTCAATCTGGCCGGATATTCGCGTTGAACCGTTGACGAGTCATAGGTGCCGTGCTGTACTGGGTGAACAAGCGTTAATGACCTACTCCGGTCCATCGAAGGAGTGCACCTCCCATGACTCACCGCCCCTCGCAGCCGCGCACCGATTCCCCGCGCTATCTCACCGAGGAACGCCTCGCGATCCGCGACCTCGCCCGCGACTTCGCAATGACGAAGGTGCTGCCCGTCGCCAACGAACTCGATCCGGTCCAGGGCACCATCCCCGACTCCCTCAAGAAGGAGATGGCCGAGATCGGCTTCTTCGGGATCATGATCCCCGAGGAACACGGCGGGCTCGGTCTCGGCGTCTTCGAGTACTGCCTCGTGGCCGAAGAGCTGTCGCGGGCATGGATGAGCGTGTCGGGTCTGCTCGCCCGCGGCAACGGCATGGGCGGTGGCTTCACCCCCGAGCAGGAGGCGGCACTGCTGCCCAAGGTCGCGCGCGGTGAGTACCTCGGCGCGTACGCCCTGTCGGAGGCCGAGGCCGGATCCGACGTCGCGAACATCTCGTGCCGGGCCGTGCGCGACGGCGACGAGTGGGTCGTCAACGGCACCAAGATGTGGTGTACCTACGCCGACGAGGCCGACTATCTCGTGCTCTTCGCCCGCACCGATCCGAACAAGGACCCGGCCAAGCCGCACCGCGGTATCAGCGCCTTCCTCGTCGAGAAGGAACGCGGCGTGTTCCCCGAGGGCATCTCGGGCACCAAGGTCCGCAAGATCGGGTACTTCGGGTGGAGCACCTGGGAACTGTCGTTCGACAATTTCCGCATCCCGGCGGACAAGATGCTCGGCGAGGAGGGCAAGGGGTTCTATCTCGCCGTCTCCGGCCTCGAGGTGGGGCGCGCCCATACCGCCGCCCGCGCGATCGGTCTCGCTCGCGCCGCACTCGAGGATTCGATCGAGTACGTGCACACCCGCCGCCAGTTCGGTCGTCCCATCGGTGATTTCCAGCATCTGAGGTTCAAGATCGCGAAGATGGCCGCCGACATCGAGGCCGCACGCCAGCTGATGTACTCGGTCGCCACCGACATCGACACCGGCCGGCGGTGCTCACTCGAGGCGTCGATGTGCAAGCTCGTCGCCACCGAGATGGCCGAGCAGGTCACCAGCGAGGCCGTGCAGATCCACGGCGGTGCCGGTTACACCACCGACTTCCAGGTCGAACGCCATTGGCGCGACGCGCGTCTGACGAAGATCTTCGAGGGCACCAGCGAGATCCAGATGCGCATCATCTCCGACGAACTCCTGGGAAGGCCCGAGCAGGCATGAGCGCACACACCGTCACCCGCCCGCTCACCGTCGGGGACCGCACCGCCTCGGAACCCCGTGCCGTGGCCGATGTCCTGACCGGCTCCGGTACGGTGGCACCGCCGAGCTCACCCGTCCTCGGTGCCCTGGCCGTCGCCTCGCTCGTCCCGCCCGTTCCCGGTGGCATCCCGTCCGGATTTTCCTGGAACGCACACGATCCGGTCTCCGACTCGGACGTCGTGTCCGCGGACACCGTGATCACCCGCGTATCCGGACGGACCGCGCGCCGCTACGTCCGGCTCGTGGACGCGACCGGCACGGTACGCGAATCCGGCACCGAGGCATGGGCCTTCGACGACGAACTGCCGTGGGTTCCCGAACTGGACTTCTGCACACCGGCCTGGGGTGCCCTGCTCGCCGAGAGCCTCTCCGAGGACCCGGAATTCACTTCGTCGCTGTCCACCTGGGACGGCACCATCGGACTGCGCAGCGGCGAGACCGAACTGCACCTGCGCATCTACAAGGGACGCATCGTCGACGTCACCCGGCGCACCCCGCACGGCGCGACGTTCACCTTCGTCGCACCCGATCACGCCTGGGCCGATCTCGTCCTGTCCGAGGAGAACGACTTCATGCGCCGCGCCATCCGCGGCGAATTCTCCTCCACCGGGGATGGATACGAGTACCTGCGCCTGACCAAGCCGCTCAACACGATCATCGGGCACGCCCGTGCCCTCGCCCGAAAGGCCCGCTCATGATCGAGGCCCGCTACCTGGAGATCGGCGGAGCACTCGGCTTCGTCGAGATCGTCACTCCCGACGCACGATCCGGCAACGCGCTCGACGCGACCGACCTGCCCGCCGTCCTGTGCATCCACACCGCCGGTCAGAGCGGCGTGCAGTGGCGCCATGTGGCCCGTGATCTCGCCGACCGCGGCTACCGGGTGATCGTCCCCGACCTGCCCGGCCACGGACGTTCCGAACCCGCACTCGGTGGTCCCGTCACGAGCCTGATCACCTACGGCGACTGGCTGTGCGAGGTGCTCGACGCGCTCGGCATCGACCGGCCGTTCGTCATGGGCTGCTCGATCGGCGGCAAACTCACCCTCGAACTCGCGACGCGCCCGGACCGTCCGCTGTCCGGCGCCGTCGCGATGGAAGCCGAACCCGGCCCGGGCCGCGTCAACGTCGCCGGTCTGCGCCGCGAACTCGAGGACGTCGCCGGACCGTCGCGCTCCGAACGCACCTATCTGGGAACTCTTGCATCCGTGGGTCGTTCGGTCCCGGAGGCGAAGGCGCACACGATCGCGCTCATGCACAAGCGGGAGGATCCGGAGATCTCGTCGTCCGACTTGATCGGCTGGGGAACCCACGACGTGCGCGACCGCCTCGACCGGGTGACCGCACCGATCCACCTCGTCGCCGGCGTCGACGACCCGTGGATCGACCCCGACGCCGTGGCCCGGGCCGCGGGCACCATCAACGACGCACTTCCCGGACGCGCCCGCTTCACAGCACTGGCCGGTATCGGGCACTATCCGATGGAGGAGATCGACGACTTCGCCGCGCTCGCCGACACCTGGATCGGTGAGCTGTGCCGGGTCGCTGTTCCCGAGGAGGCAGCGCTGTGACCACCACCCGCACCGACACCCTGCCCGCACTGCTCGACGGGCTCGTCGCCGCGAACCCGGATGCCCCGATCGCGTACGACATCGTCGACGACGTGGCGGTGGCCCGTAGCCGCGGAGAGTTCCGCGACCGGGTCGAGGCCGTGCGCAGCGAACTCGACGGTATCGGCCTGCGCGCCGGCCAGTGCATCGCGGTGATGTTGCCGAACTGGTCCGATGCACTCGTGTGGCAGTTCGCGGCGTCCGCGCTCGGCGCCCACGTCATCGGTGTCAACACCCGCTACAACACCCGCGAGGTCGCGCACATCCTCACTGCCGCGCGACCTGCCGTCGTGGCCGTGCCGGCCGCCTTCCACGGACTCGACCTGTTCGGCCGGCTCACCGAGGCCGCGGCGTCCGTCCCCGACGTGGCCACCCCGGTGGTCGCGGTGGTGCCCGGACCGGCGAACGCCTCGGCGTCCCCGGCCGACTTCGACCTCGGCGGCGGCGCATGGACGGCCGGTAGCGGCGACACGCGTGGCGCGAGCGCACCCGAGACACCCGATACCGCGACACTGACCCCGGCCGGGATCGACGACGATCCCGAGGACCGGATCGCGGTGGCGTTCACGACGTCCGGTTCCACCGGTGTGCCCAAGCTGGCCGCGCACCGCGGCAACGCGGTCGTCCGTCACGGACGCGCCGACGCCGTGATCATGAAGGTCGTCGAGGGCGACGTGGCGCTGTGCGTGCTCCCGGTCTCGGGTGTCTTCGGTTTCAGTACCGCGATGGCCGCGCTCGCCGGTGGGGGAGCGCTGCTCATGGAGACGGTCTTCGACCCGGATGCGGTCCTGCGCCGGATGCACGAGGTCGGGGTCACGCACGCGGTGGGCGCCGACGACCTGTTCGGCCGTCTCTACGATGCCTGGCACGACGGTGAACGCGTCGACCTGTCGGCACTGCGCTGGGTCGGTATCGCCGACTTCCTCGGCCGCTCCCACGAGATCGCCCGATGGCTGCGCGACGAATTCGGCACCCACACCTCCGGGGTGTTCGGTTCGTCGGAAGTGTTCGCTCTCGCGATGCTGTGGAACGCCGACGATCCGGAATCGGTGCGCTGGAACGGTGGCGGACGCGCGGTCGACACCGCGATCGAACTGCGGGTCGCCGATCCCTACGACGATCGGGTCCTCCCGGCCGGTGAGCAGGGCGAACTGCAGTTCCGCGGCCCGAACGTCGTCGACGCCTATCTCGGCAACCCCGACGCCGCCGCGCGCGCGTTCACGGCCGACGGCTGGTTCCGCAGCGGCGACCTCGCCGTCGACCTCGGCGACGGGGGTTTCCGTTACGTCTGCCGGATGGGCGACGTCCTGCGCCTACGCGGCTTCCTCGTCGACCCCGCCGAGATCGAGACGCGTCTGGCGGAGCATCCAGGCGTGGCCACGGCCAAGGTCGTCGGAATCACCGGCGACGGCGGCTACACCGAGGCGATCGGTTTCGTCGTCCCCACCGACGACGCACCCGCAGACACGACCTCGGAGACCCTTCGGGCCTGGTGCCGCGAGACCCTCGCGGCCTTCAAGGTGCCCACGGCGATCCACGTCATCGAACGGATGCCCACCACGGTCGGTGGCAACGGATCGAAGATCCGCGCCGTGGAACTGCGCGAGTGGGCCCGCGAGTGGGCGGGTTCCGAACGCGACTTCCGAACCGGATAGCGCCCTGCGTCGTCACGATCCGCACGCGGTCGCATCGCTCAGTTGCGGCCCATCGGTGCGGTCGTGGCGACGCGGCCCCTGGTGAGGATCGACAGCGACGCGGCGACCGCGCACAGGGACGCTCCGGCCCACCACGCGTAGGTGTAGGTGCCGAGGTTGTCGCGGATGACGCCGGCTCCGAAAGCGGCCGCCGCGGCACCGATCTGGTGGGAGGCGAACACCCAGCCGAACACGATGGTTCCGCGGTCGCCGAAGATCCGGCGGCACAGCATCGCGGTCGGCGGCACGGTGGCGACCCAGTCCAGGCCGTAGACCACGACGAACAGGATCATGCTGGGGTGCACGGACTCCTGCAGCAACCAGGGCAGCAGGAGCAGTCCCACGCCGCGGAAGGTGTAGTAGAAGGCCAGGAGTTTGCGGGGGTCGAACTTGTCGGTCAGCCATCCGGAGGCGATGGTGCCGACGATGTCGAAGATCCCGACGGCGGCCATGAGGCTCGCCGCGGTGGTCGTGGGCATGCCGTGGTCGTGGGCCGACGGGATGAAGTGGATGCCGACGAGTCCGTTGGTGGTGGCTCCGCAGATGGCGAAGGCGATCGCGAGGGCCCAGAACGCCCGGTGTCGCACCGCGAAGGCCAGCCCTTCGAGAGCCCGGGCGACGGCACCGCCGGTCGCTCGTGCCGGCGGCAGATAGGTCTCGGGGTCGGCTCCGTAGGGCAGGACGCCACGCTCGTCGGGATGATCGCGGATCACCGCCCACACCAGCGGGACGACGACGAGCGCCGCCGTGGCGATCACGAGGGAGGCCTGCCGCCACCCGACGTTCTCCGCGAGCGCGGCGACGGGAGGCAGGATCACCAGCTGACCGGTCGCGGAACCGGCCGTGAGGATGCCCATCACCAGACCGCGACGCTCGACGAACCATCGGTCGGCGATGGTCGCCGCCAGGACCAGGGCCATCGACCCCGTGCCGGTACCGATGAGCAGTCCCCAGAACACGAGCAACTGCCACGAGGCGGTCATGGCGACGCTGCCGGCGGCGCCGAGCGCCACGAGGAACAGTGCGGACGAGATGACCCGGCGCATGCCGAACCGATCCATCAGGGCGGCGGCGAACGGTGCGACGAGTCCGAACAGGACGAGATTGATGCTCACCGCGAGCGACATGACGCTCGTCGACCAGCCGAACTCGTCGTGCAGCGGCACCATGAGCGCGCCGGGTGCAGCCCGGAAGCCGGCGGCGCCGAACAACGCGAGGAAGGCCACCGCGGCGACCCACCATGCCGGGTGGATCCGGGCCGGGCGGCGGTCGCTGCGCTGGGCCGGGCGCACACTCATCACGAATTCACTTTCTTCGAGAAAGCAACAGGATGAGCAGACGATACCCAGCAGCTCGTCGTGGGAGACGAGCGGTCAGCTGCCCGAGCTCCCCGGCGTCCGGTAACTCGCGTCGCGGCCCGCGGCCTCGTCGACCTGTTCGGGGGTGAGCAAGGCGATCGGCGTGGAGCGCGCGGCGCCGGATGCGATGGTGCGGAGTTCGAGTGTCGCGGCCGCGATCTCGTCGGGCACCTCGCCGAGCACGTACAGATCGTGACCACCGAGCGCGAAGTGCACTGAATCGACCGTCCCGCCCACGCTTTCGACCATCCGGACGATGGCGTCGCGCCGGGACGTGCCACCGTCCGTGAGCAGACCGCGGGCACCGTCCGCGGTGTAGTTCACCTGCCAGAGATATCGCGGCATGATCGTCTCCTTTTCGGGGGATGTCGACCTCCATGGTCGGTCCTCCTCACGTCGTCGCGGACGGTTTCGCCGGTAATCGAGGCCTAGTCTCGATACGAAAGACCGCATCCGTCATCGAAAGGGAGTGCCGTGCCGAAACGACCCATGCCCGAGGCCGTCGCCGAATTCCTCGCCCAGCCCAACTACGCCACGATCAGCTCACTGCGCCCGGACGGTCATCCGGTGTCCGTTCCGACCTGGTACGTCTTCGAGGACGGCCGCATCCTCGTCAACATGGACTCCACCCGCAAGCGCCTCGAATACCTGCGGAACGATCCGCGGGTGAGCCTGTCGGCGATGGATCCGCAGGACTGGGTCACGCACGTGAGCCTCCAGGGACGGGTCGTCGAACTCGCCGACGATCCGTCCCTGGAGGACATCGATCGGATCGCTCGCCACTACACGGGCAAGCCGTACCACGCGCGTGACGGCAAGCGCGTGAACGCGTGGATCGAGATCGATCGCTGGCACGCATGGGGTCGTCTGCGCAACGCCTGAGATCGATCGGGGAGAAGACCGGCGGTCAGATGACGCCGGCCTTCTTCGCCGCGCTGCGCGCTTGGAACGCCAGGATGATGAGCAGCACGCCGAACAGGATCGCGTAGATGCCGAGCAGCACGATCAGGCTCAGGATGCCCTCGCCGGGGAAGATCAGCAGCACGATGCCGAACAGGACGGCGACGACGCCCGCGAGCACCGACCACACCCATCCGGACTCGGGGACCTTCCGGAAGCGGATACCGCCGACGATGCCGGTGATACCGAACAGGATGGCGTAGAACGCGATCACGTACAGCAGTGCCAGTGCGGTGATGCCGGGCCAGAACAGCGCGACGAGACCGGCGAGGACGGAGACGACACCCATGGCGAGCCACCAGCCCCAGCCCTCGGGCTTGTCTCGGACCGACTGGACGACCAGCACGATGCCGTCGATGATCGCGTAGGCCGCGAAGACGACCACCAGAGCCCAGACGGTGATGCCGGGCCAGACGAGTGCGACGACACCGAAGAGGACGGCGAGGATGCCGCGCAGCAGCACCACCCACCAGATCTGCTTCAGCAGTGATCGGAACGGATCGTTGGAAGAAACCGAGCTCGTGGACATGACGGCTCCTGGCGTGTGATGTGATCTTGTAGCCCAGAGGATAAGCGCGGTTGTGGTGCTGCGCGTGCCGAATCGAAGCCGAGGTTACGCTCGGAAACGTGGCCGCGGCGAGGATCGGGATATCGGGATGGCGCTATCCGGGCTGGCGCGGAGACTTCTACCCGGAAGGACTCGTCCAGCGCCGGGAGCTCGAATACGCCGCCCAGCGGTTCGGATCGATCGAAATCAACGGCTCGTTCTACTCGCTGCAGCGCCCGAGCAGTTATCTCGCGTGGCGGGACGCCGCACCCGACGACTTCGTCTACGCCGTCAAGGGCGGGCGGTTCGTCACCCATATGAAGCGGCTCGCGGGTGTCGACGACGCCCTCGCCAATTTCTTCGCCTCCGGCGTACTCGCGCTCGGCCCGAAGCTCGGTCCGGTGCTGTGGCAGCTCCCGCCGACCCTCGGTTTCGAGGAGGCCAGGTTCGCGGAGTTCTTCGACCGGTTGCCCCGCACGACGACGGCCGCCGGCGAACTCGCCCGCCGGCAGACCGACAAGCTCGCCGACGACCGGGTGTGGGTGGAGGTGGACGCCGAGCGTCCGTTGCGTCACGCCGTCGAGGTGCGGCATCCCGACCTCGCGAGCCCGGAGGCCGTGGAGTTGCTGCGCGCGCACGACATCGCGCTCGTCGTCGCCGACACGGCCGGAAAGTTCCCGTTCCTCACCGACGTCACGAGTGATTTCGTCTACGTGCGGATGCACGGCGACAAGGAGCTGTACGCGAGTGGATACACCGCCGAGGTCCTCGACGTGTGGGCCGAGCGGATCCGCGGATGGCTCGGCGACGGCAGGGACGTCTACGTGTACTTCGACAACGACATGAAAGGCTATGCACCGCACGACGCGCTCGCATTGCAGGAACGTCTGTGACCGGGCGTCCGGAGGAAGGACAGGAGATCGCTGTGTGGCCCGACCACTGGCCGAGAACGCCGCGGGAGATCGCGACGGCCACCGCCGATGCGCTCGCCGCTGCCCGCAGCGAGTCGGCCGAGCCCTTCGGCGAGGCGGTCGCGGTACTGGTCGACCTGCCTTACGAGCAGGTCACAGCCGTGCACGCGGGCATGGTCCGGGAGTTGCTCGAGGAACTGCATCCCGACGGACTCGCCGGTGAGGACGTACAGGCCGTGCTCGAACGCTCGGTCCGCTCCGGGCTGCGATGGTTGCCGTCACTCGAGCCCGACGCCGTCGTCGCCGTGCTCACCGGTGCACTCGGTGTGTCCGATCCCGACGCCGAACGCCCGAGAATCCGTCCCGAGCAGTATCTGGCCGCGGGTCTGCTCGTCGTCGACGATCTCGTCGCTGCGCGCCGCGTGGCTCCCGAGGCGTATCTGCGCCGCGCCGTGAGCGAGATCGAACGGGCCGAGACGCAGGAGATGCCCTGACCTGTTCCGGGGATCAGGCCGGATAGTGGTTCTCGACGTTGCGGACGACCTTGCGCAACAGGTCGGACAGGACCTGCACTTCGTCGTCGTCGAGTCCGTCGAGCATCTGCCGCTCGCGTGCCAGGCGTCGCGGGAATTCCTTCTCGACGAGTGCGCGCCCGTCGTCGGTGAGGGTGAGCAGCACGACGCGGCCGTCGCGTTCGAGTCGTTTGCGTTCGACGAGACCGAGTTTGGCGAGTCGCTCGGTGTGCTTCGTGGTCGACGCGCCGGAGATGCCCGTGATCGAGGTGACCTCGCTGGCGCGTAACGGATGGTCGCTGCGGGCGAGCGCGCTGAGGACCTCGAACTCGCTGCGGCTGATGCCGCTCGCTTCGAGTTCCCGATCGAAGTAGGTGAGCGCGAGCGACCCGATGCGGGTGATGCGGCCGATCACGTCGATGGGGCGGAGGTCGAGGTCGGGGTAGTGAGCGGTCCATCCGAGACGTACGCGATCGACGTAATCGGGCTGGGGTGTCTCGGAGGGCATGTGGCAAGTCTAACGGCAGCGGACGAACAATTTCATAGATATTTTACCAGTGAAGTAATATGGTGGACGGATGCTGGACCGCCGACTCGACGACCGCCCTCAGCTCCGTCACACCCGGGGAGCGCTCGCGCATCCGCTGTCGGCGAGCGCGTGGAAGGACGCCCTCGAAGTGCGGCGCGGCGACCCGACCGTGGCCGTGGCGCTGCGTGTGGGGTTCGCGACGATGCTCGCTCTCGTCGGCGGCGGTCTGCTCGGTTACGGACAGGTGGCCGGCTTCGCCGCCCTCGGCGCACTCACCAGTGCCTTCCTGCGATACGAGCCGTATCCGCGTCTGGCCGTGCGCCTTCCGTGGGTAGGCCTCGGCATCGCCGGTTACACCGCCTTCGGGGCTGCACTCGGCGCCATGGGCGCCCCGCTGTGGGTGCAGATCGTCGTGCTCTCGTTGGGTTCGGCCGTCGCGTACTGGGTGTTCACGGCCTTCTCACTCATTGGCCCCGGCCCGGTGATCCTCATCTTCGCGGCCGCGGGCGCCGCCGGTTTCTCCGACACATGGGGAGACGCGGGCCTGGTCACCGCCGCGGCGACCATCGGTGCGCTGCTCGGTTATGTCATTGCGATGCTGCCTGCACTCTCCCATCCCCACACGCCCGCCCGTCTGGCGGTCGCGCGTGCCCTCGCGGCGGTCTCCGCCGTCGAAATCCACGGTGCGGACGCCGTTCCCGCTGCGCGACAGAGCATCCGTAGGGCGCGTGAGACCGTCGCGCTGAACGCCCCGCGACGTCCGGGCGCCCATGTCCACGAATTGGCCGCCCTGCTCGATGCGGCCGAGACGGTGCTCGACAGCGGGGCGCACGACACCTCCCGCACCCGCCGCGACGATTTCGCCCGATTCGAGAAGGAACTTCGGAAGGCGCGGCGCGACATCGAGATTCCGCGTGTCGATGCCGAGGGACAGCCGGTGCTACCGACGCCGCCCGGCTTCGTCCGCGAAGGATGCGGTCGTCTGCTCGACCGTCTCGTGCTGATCGGAGCGGCCCGGATCTTCGTGGCGTCGTTGCTCGCCGCGTCGTTCGCCGCACTGATCGGGCTCGACCATCCGCTGTGGGCTGCGATGGGTGCCATGGCTGCGCTGCAAGGATTGAACTACCGCAACACCGTTCAGCGCGGCATCCAGCGGCTGATCGGAAATGTCGGCGGCGCGATGATCGCTGCCGTGCTGCTCGCGCTCGACCTGGGCTACTGGCCGGTGGTCGCGGCCGCCGCGCTGTTCCAGACGCTCACCGAACTCACGGTGACCCGGAACTACGGGCTCGCCTCGGTCGGGGTGACGACGATGGCGTTGCTGCTCACCGGTCTCGGGCAGCACGCGGGTCCGGGTCTCGCCGTCAACCGGGTCGCCGACACCGTCATCGGCGTGGTCGTGGGCGTGATCGTCGCTGCGGTGACCATCCGACGCGACGACCGGCACCATCTCGTCGCGTGACGAGGCGGCACCGGTCGTCGGTGGCGTTCATGGCCTGCCGCGGAGGCGGCGGGGTGATGCTCAGGAGTGAGCGGCTTCGAACCGCTCGAGGATGTGCCGCGGGATCCGGCCGCGCGAGCTGACGTCGTAACCCTTGTTACGGGCCCAGTGTCGGATCGCGGCCAGTTGCTCCGGCGATCGGGTGGGCGGAATCGCCTTGTGGGTTCCCGCCGTCCGTGTGCGGGCCTTTGCCACCGTCTGCTTCGGCGTGATGGTGCGGGTGCTCGATGCGGGCTTCTCGGGTGCCTTCTCGTGCAGCCACGGGCGGAGTACCGCCAGGAACTTGTCTGCGTTCGCCGGCCGCAGGTCGATTTCGTACTCGTCGTCGTCGACCGTGATGCGGAACGACTGTGCCAGACCGTCCATGATCGGTTGGCCGTCGATATCGTCGAAATATTGGACGCGCACTTTCTGTGCCACGTTTATCTCCTTGTCCCCGAACTGTGCGCTGTCGACGCTAGTTCTTACTCGGGGGTAGGTTCAAGTCGCGAATGTACGATCCCACCCGCTCGACGAAATGATCGAAGAACTCTGCCGGACGGGTGCCCGCCACGATATCCGCGTTCGGCGTCCTCTGCCACATACCGGACAGATCGGCGACCGTCGTTCCCCGGGTGAGCCGTCCGTCCAGTTCGACGTCGACCGCCGCGGGCCGGGAGGTGTAGGGAACCGTGCCCAGCGCGACCGCTGCGGCGAACGGGTCGTGCACGTGCGCGAGGAAGCCCAGGCCCTGGTCACGGTGGAATTCCATGTAGAAGCGCAATGCATCGGAGATGTGGCGGACGAGAGGGACATCGGCCGTCGATCGCGTACCGCGCGGGGCGTCCGGGCAGAGCTCCCCGGAGCGAGGCACACCGACGACGTCCCCGATCCGCGCGACATGCTCGGGATGCATCTCGATCGACTCCGTGACGTCGAGCGGGCACACGATCGGCCGCCGGTCCGGAGGGACGATCGAGAACGCGTCGAACACGACCTTGGCGGCCTCCGGATCCACCGCGACGTTCCATTCCGAGGTCGGCGTCGTATTACCCGGATGATGGAAACACCCACCCATGATCACGAGGCGACGCAACCGCGACGGCAGTTCCGGATCGATGCGCAGGGCGAGGGCGAGGTTGGTGAGTGGGCCGGTGACGAGCCCGGTGAGCTCTCCCGGATGCTCGCGGGTGAGATCGACCCACGCCTGCGCGGCCGATCGCGACGACCGCGACCGCGACGCGGCGGGGAGTTCCGCATACCCGATCCCCTGTGGACCGTGGGTGTCCTCGGTGGTCATCAGCGGCGCGACCAGCGGAACCTGCGATCCGGCAGCCACTTCGATATCGGGCCGACCGCACACCTCGAGCCACGACAGCGTGTTGGCGGTGACCTGGTCCACCGGTACGTTCCCCGCCGTGCACAGGGCGGCGACGATCTCTGCTTCCGGACTCGCGACGAGATAGAGCAGGGCGAGAGCGTCGTCGATGCCGGTGTCGACGTCGACGTCGACGATCAGGCGGGTACGGGCGGCCGGAACATCGGGTTCGTGTACGTGCACGATCCCATCTTGGGGCATCCCGATGAGCGCGCCGCGGCCGGTGCTGGGAGAATTCCCGAATGCACGAGCGCAAGAACCGCGGTTATTTCACCGAGGACGACGGTGTCTACCTGCCCACGAAGTACGCGTCCAGCCCGTGGTCGGACACGATGCTCAACGGGCCGTGTGTGAGCGGTCTGGTCGCACGCGAGCTCGAGATCCACCATGCCGTCGAGGGTTTCGTCCCGTCCCGGTTCACGCTCGATCTCTTCAGGCCGGTCCGCAACGAACCGATCACCTTCACCACCACCCGGGTGCGCGACGGCAACCGCATCCGCGTCGCCGACGCGAACCTGATGCAGGGTGGCGAGGTGTCGGCGCGCGCGACGCTCACCTTCCTCCGCAAGTCGGCACCGCCGCCCGGATCGGTGTGGATGCGTGGTGAGTCCCCGACCCCGCCTCCCGGTTCCCTGGAGACGCAGCCCGGACCGCTCGAGCACTCGTCCTGGTACGGCAGCGACGGCCCGGGGTGGACGCGGGTGCGGTCGGAGCACCAGAACTCCGATCGCAAGCGGTTGTGGTCGCGGCAGCTGCCGATCATCGTCGGCGAGGAACTGTCGCCGTTCGTCAACACCGCGACCGTCGGTGAGGGCACGTCGTTCGTCACCAACTGGTCGGACAAGGGCGTTGGCTACATCAATTCCGATGTCACCCTGGCGCTGTCCCGCCTGCCGGAGGGACCGGAGGTCGGTATCGAGGCCGACAACCACATCAGCAGCGAGGGTATTGCGGTCGGGACGGCGGTGCTGTTCGACCGTCTCGGTGCGTTCGGCACCGGTGTGGTCACCGCGCTCGCGAATGCACAGCGGCAGGTCGATTTCGGCTGACCCGAACAGGAGTGATGGCATGCGCGTACGACGGATCGTCGACCTGACCCACGTCGTCTCCCCGGACATCCAGGTCTATCCCGGGGATCCGGCACCGACCTTCACTCCGCACGCCACCGTCGAGACCGACGGTTTCGACCTGATGCGCATCGACATGGGTTCGCAGACCGGCACCCACGTCGACGCGCCGCGACACGTGCGCAGCGGTGGCACCGCGATCGATGCGGTGCCACCGGAAAACTTCGTCGGACGCGGGGTGGTGCTCGACGTGCGCGCCCGCGTCGACGCCGGTGCGCTCGTCACCGCCGACATGTGGGGTGAGCCCGCGATCGGTCCCGGCGACATCGCGCTCGTCCTGACCGGCTGGTCGCAGTATTTCGGCACCGGCCGCTATTTCGAGCATCCGGCCCTGAGCGTCGACGCGTGCCGGTGGTTGCTCGACCGCGGCGTCCGCACGGTCGGAATCGACGCGCCGAGCGTGGATCCCACGGGCGACGAGACGCTCGCAGCGCACCACGTGCTCGCCGACGCGGGCACGATCATCTGCGAGAACCTGCGCAATCTCGACGCGATCGACTTCGCGGATCCGCTCGTGTCCTTGCTGCCGATCCCGTTCGCGGGCGTCGACGGGGCCCCGGTGAGGGCAGTCGCGATGCAGATCGAGAAGTGACCGTCCCGCACCCGGGAGGTCGAGAACCGTCCGCAGAGAACCGGCCCGGCTATCGGCCGAGTGCCGTCGTGAGCGAGGACAAGTGGTCGCGGGTGACGGCGGCGGCGGTCACCCCGTCACGGTCCGCGATGGCGTCGTAGATGCGTCGGTGGGTATCGTGGTCGGCGTCGTCCCCGTGGGTGCCGCGCGTGCGGAGCATTTCGATCATGGCGTGACGGTTACGGGGTGTGAAGCCGTCGAACAGGTCGAGAAGGATCGGGTTGTGTGCGGCGACCACGATGGTGCGGTGGAAGACGATGTCGGTGTCGACGTGTTCCTCGATGGCCGTGCGATGGGTTTCGCGTTCCCGCAGTGACTTCTTCAATGCCCGCAGTTCGGCGGGGGTGCGGCGCGCGGCGGCAAGCGCCGAGGCCTCGACCTCGACGGCGATGCGGGCCTCGATCACGGCGAGGATGTCGGCGCGCGCGACCGTGCGCGTCCAGTCCTCGGGTGCGTCGAGAGCGGTGACGAACACGCCGGCGCCCTGCCGGGTGGTCAGGATGCCGCGTCCGGCGAGCTGACGGATCGCTTCGCGGACGGTGGAGCGGCCGACGCCGAGCTGCGGAGCCAGCGTCGTCTCGCCGGGCAGCTTGGCGCCGAGCGGCCATTCTCCGGATCGGATGCGCTCGAGGAGCAGTTCGGCGGCCTGGTCGGCGAGAGGCTCGCGGCGGACGACGGTCATGGTTCCATCATCGCAGAGTCGCCTACTCCTCTACTTGTCTGAGGAGTTATGTTAGCCTTCGGGGCATGCGCTCCTTCGCGTTCCTTCTCCTTCGCCGCCACGGCGGGGCCTAGCCGGACCGGCTCCCCGTCGTGGAGTCGAACACGCGCCGGTCCCTCGTAACGACGATCGACGAAGGACTTCTCCGATGAGCACCAGCACGTTCCCGCGTATCTCCACTCCTGCCGGTCCGGTTCCTGCCGACGCCCCCGTCTGGAACAGGCAGCGGCACTCCGCCATGTCCTCACATCGCTACCGCGATGTGTACTCCCGCGTGGAGGTTCCACTGACGCAACGGAACTGGCCCACACAACGCCTGACCGCGGCCCCGCTGTGGGTGCCGGTGGACCTGCGCGACGGCAACCAGGCACTGGCCGAACCGATGGATCCCGGCCGCAAACGCCGCTTCTTCGAACTGATGGTCGCGATGGGGTACAAGGAGATCGAGGTCGGTTACCCGTCCGCCTCGCAGACCGACTTCGACTTCGTGCGCCTGATCGTCGAGACCGACATCGCGCCGCCGGACGTCACCATCGTGGTGTTCACCCCGGCACGTCGCGACCTCATCGAGCGGACGGTGGAATCCGTCCGGGGTGTCCGCAACGAGGTCGTCGTCCACATGTACACCGCGACCGCTCCCACCTGGCGCGAGGTCGTCCTCGACCGCGACCGTACCGCGCTGACGGAACTGATCGTCGCCGGTGGCCGCGACGTCCTGGAACTGGCCGGCGACCTGCCGAACGTGCGGTTCGAGTTCTCACCCGAGGTCTTCAACCTCACCGAACCCGACTACGCGCTCGAGGTGTGCGACGCGATCACCGAGTTGTGGGACGCGACCCCCGAACGGCCGGTGATCGTGAATCTTCCGGCCACCGTCGAGATCGCGACCCCGAACGTCTATGCCGACCAGATCGAGTACATGCACACCAACCTGGCGCGACGCGACGCGGTGATCCTGTCCGTGCACCCGCACAACGATCGCGGCACAGGTATCGCGTGCGCCGAACTCGCCGTCCTCGCCGGGGCGCAGCGGGTCGAAGGGTGCGTGTTCGGCAACGGGGAACGCACCGGCAACGTCGACATTGCGACACTCGCACTGAACCTCCACGCACAGGGCATCGATCCGATGATCGATTTCTCCGACATCGACGAGATCCGCCGCACCGTCGAATACTGCAATCGCATCGAGATCCACCCGAGGCACCCGTATGTCGGCGACCTGGTGCACACCGCCTTCAGCGGCACTCATCAGGACGCGATCAGGAAAGGGTTCGCCGAGCACCGGGCACGCGCCGTCGCCGAGGGCCGTTCCGAGTCCGAGATCGATTGGCGAGTACCGTATCTGCCGATCGATCCCGCCGACATAGGACGTACCTACGACGCGGTGATCCGTGTCAATTCGCAATCCGGTAAGGGCGGGGTCGCCTACCTGCTCGAGAGCGAATACGGCATCGAAATTCCGCGTCGGCTCCAGATCGACTTCACTCGCCACGTGCAAGACCACACCGACACCAGCGGCGGGGAGGTCACTGCGACCGAACTGTGGGAGATCTTCGACACCGCATATCTCGCACGGCCGGACGTCCCGGGTGCACCGGTGCTGCGCGCCTTCGACGTGACCGACGCGGGCACCACGATCACGCTGGGTATCGGCGGCACCGAACACCGCAGTGTCCACGAGGGCGTGGGTCCCGTCGAAGCATCGACCGACGCTCTCGCCCGTCTCGGCATCGATATCGAGGTGCTCGGCCTCCATCAGAGCAGCGTCGGCACCGACGCACTCACCCTGATCGAATTCCGCAGCGGCGACGACACACGGTGGGCAGCGGGGCGTCACCGCTCCGTGCTCACCGCGAGCCTGCACGCGGTCGTCCGTGCTGCCGCCTGCATCCCGAGGCCACTCAGGACAGTTGGGTCACCACGATCCGTGTGACGCCGTAGAAGGCGGTACCCGCCGTGACGATCGCGAACAGCGCGATCCATACGGCCGCCGGAACGCGGGTCAGTCCGCGCAACTGGTCGGCGTCCGAACCCCGGCCACGACCGCGCGAATGGGTGCGGGCGAGTTCGAGGACCGGGCGGGTCGCGCCGAGGAGCAAGACCCATGTGATCAGGTACGCCGCGGTGTACCGGACGATCGGGTCCCCGAGATAGGCGGCCGCACCGACGAGCGCACCCGCGATCACCACCGAGACGAATCCGTACAGATTGCGGATCAGCAGCAACAGGACGGCGAGCGCGGCGAGGATCGACCACAGCACCGCGGCGGGCCGATCCAGGGTCAGCAGCGTCGCCGCCGCGAATCCCAGCACGGCCGGACCGGTGTACCCGGCGAAGGTGGTCGCGACCATGCCGGGGCCTCGCGGGTTGCCGGACGACACCATCACCCCCGAGGTGTCGCTGTGCAGACGGATGCCCGACAGCTTTCGGCCCACGAGCGCCGCGACCAGCGCGTGCGACCCCTCGTGCGCCTGCGTGACGACATGGCGGGTCTTCAGCCACAGCGGCCGAACGGTGACGAGCACGAGTGCGACGATCGCCGTTCCGACGACGACCATCGTCGGAGCGGGCTGGTCGACGGTCGACACGGCCTGCCAGGCGGAGGACACGACCTCCGTGAACGAGGTGGACACAGATCACCTTCCTCCGGGCCGGGCGCCGAGACTTCCGGCCCGGCGATAGCCTGATGAGCATGCCCGACCGTCGTACCCTCGAGATCCGCGCGGGTATCAAGGACTCCTGGGCCGTCGGGCTGGGACTGATCCCGCTGGGGCTCGCGTTCGGTGTGGTTCTCACCCAGGGCGGGTTCGAATGGTGGTGGGCGCCGATCTTCTCCACCGTCATCTACGCGGGGTCGATGGAGTTCCTCGCGATCGGTCTGATCGCGGCGGTCACGCCGCTCGCCTCGGTCGCCGCGGCGACGCTGCTGGTGAACTTCCGGCACGTCTTCTACGGCCTGTCGTTCCCGCTGCACCGCATCCGCAGCCGGCTCGGGCGTCTCTACGGCGTCTATGCGCTCACCGACGAGTCGTACGCGATCGTCGCCCCCAAGGCACGTGAGCCGCTCTCGGGTACCCGCATCCTCACGGTCCAGGTGCTCTGCCAGCTGATGTGGGTCGTGTCGGGCACGATCGGCGCGTTGATCGGGGCAGTGCTCCCCGACGGGCTCGCCGGACTCGAGTTTGCCCTCACGGCACTGTTCGCGGTGCTTGCGATCGATGCCTTCCGCGCTAACCGCGACGTGCCGGCGCCGGTGCTCGCGCTGGTCTGCGGTCTCGTCGCATTGCTGGTCGCGAAAAGCCAGATGCTCGTCGTCGGGCTCGGGTTGTTCGTGGTGTGCCTGTTCGTGCGGTTCGTCTACCGGAACAAGGTGGCCCGTGCCTGAGTCGGTGCCCGGCGCCGGATATGTCCTCGGCGCTCTGGCGGTGATGTTCGTCGTGACGGTCGCGTTGCGCGCGGCGCCGTTCCTCGCGTTGTCGGCGCTGAAGAACTCCGCCTTCGTCGATTTCCTGGGCCGTACGATGCCCGCGGGCGTCATGGTGATCCTGGTGATGTACACACTGCGTGACGTGGGGGAGTCGACCTGGCTACCCGCGACCGTCGGTCTCGCGGGCACGATCGCGGTGCATCTGTGGCGACGCAACGCCGCGCTGAGCACCGTTGTCGGGACGGGTCTCTATCTCGTCGCGTCGGCGTTCTGGACCTGAGCCGGCGCGGCGACGGTCTCCTCGCGCTCGACGGCGTTCTCGGCACCGGGGCGACGATGGCGCGCGGCGACCATCGCGGCGACGAAGACTGCGATCGCGGCCAGGCACTGCGAGGTCCCGAGGACTTCGAGGAGCAACTGCTCGACCCAGCCGCCGGAGGACGCCTCACGCAGCAGGTGGTTGGGTCCGATGAGGAAGACCACGGTGGCGGGCCCCAGCACGGGCCACCAGCGGCGGTAGGCCGGCGCGACGAGCAGCGGCACGAGGAACAGCGCGTACACCCAGTGGTGGGTGACGGCGATCGGAGCGGCGAGCAGCGACGCCAGGCCCACCAGGGCCACCGCGACCACGGGCTCGTCGGCACGCAGGAAGCGGTAGGCGGCCCACGCGGTACCGGCCACGACGACCAGGGCGCCGGCCAGCCACAGCGCCTTGGCGGTGCCGTCGGAGAAGTCGAAACGGGCGATGAGACCGGTGAGCGCCTGGTTGCGGAAGAACGACGGGTCGCCGGCGCGGTCGGTCGCGAAGAACTCCGTGGTCCAGAAGTAGACGGTCGAATCGGGGCGTAACCAGTAGCCGAACGCGACGGTCGCGGCAAAGGCGCCCAGCGCGCGGAATGCCGACGGCCAGTCGCGGCGCAGCAGGAAGATCAGGCCGAAGGCGGCCGGGGTCACCTTGATGGCGGCGGCCAGTGCGATGCCGACACCGCGGAAGCGCTTCGGGATCACACCGAGCAGGTCGGCGACCACCAGTGCCATGAGCACGATGTTGATCTGGCCGAACGTGAAGTTGGAGCGGAACGGCTCGAGCCACAGCACCGGTCCGAGCGACGCGGCTGCGATCAGGCTCGGGTGCGACATGTCGAGTCGCTGGTAGACGACCTTGAGCACCCACCACACGAGAGCGATGAGTCCGATCGTCCACAACACCTGCAGGGCGGTGCTGCCCACCAACGCCATCGGGGCGAAGAGGAACGCCGCGAAGGGTGGGTAGATGAACCGGAAACCGGAATGGCTGAAGAACCCCTCGGTGTACAGCGGGGTGTGGTGCAGGAAGGCCCAGCCGGCATCGCGGAAGACGTCGAGATCCATGAGGTACTCGTTCAGCGCGTCGCGCAGGTATCCCGCGACTGCCAGCGCCGAGACCGTCAGACCGATGGCGATCAACAAGGATCGAACAGGTCGGGTACGGACTTCGGTCAACAGCACGGGCGGTACCTCCCGGTAGGAAACAGGTGCGTCGCCACGTTACACAATCGTTGTCTTCGGGATCAGGCGACGAGAGTATCGCCTCCCCAACCGTTTTGGTCGGGATATCCGTTTCGCGAACTTGAAGAGTGAGGCGGATCACGTTGCGGAAGGATTTCGACCGGCCGGATGTGAGGGGACTATTCGGCTTTCTAGCTCCACAGCTAGAAAGCCGAATACTCCGGTAGCGGGGTCAGGCGACGCCGCTGATCTCGTTCGGGGTGTGCGGCAGTTCGGCAGAGCGGATCTCACCCGAGGTCACGTCCACCGCGTACAGGGAATCGGTGGCGGGATCGGTGACGAACGCCGTATCGCCCCGCACCTCGAGTGCGGGCCGAGGTGCCTGCCACTCGTCGGGCTCGGTCCACGGCTCGAGCACCTCGATCCGCCGGACGATCTCGCCGGAGTCGGGATCGATCACGTGGAGGTTGCCGTCGGTGCCGAGAACGAGTGCTTCCCCTGCCGGTCCGCGACCGAGGGAGCGGAAGGTGTAACTCGTACCGAGGTCGACGAGACGCACCGACGCCGTGCGGGTGTCCACGAGCGCGACGCGCTCGGGACGCTCGAGCTCGGCGTCGGGATCGGTCTTGTAGTCGCCGAGGACGACGGGCGAGTCCTCGCTGCCGGCCTGGTTTCCGATCCGGCCGTAGGGGTCGGGCACCGGCGCCTTTGTGAACGTTCCGTCGCGGAAGATCACCATGCCGTCCTCGCATCCGAAGGCGACGACCCCGTCGGCCGCGACCGTCTCACCGTGCACACCCGGGCATTGTTCGGTGCGCGTGATCTCGGTGCCGTTCTCGTCGAGCAGCGCTACACCGGTCCGATCCTCGGAATCGCCGAGGGTGACGAGCATGCCGCCGTCGGGCATCGGGACGGCCACGCCGTGGTGGGCCTCGGGGAGCGCGCGACTGTCGAGATCCGGCAGGTCGGTCGCCGAGGCGAGATCGGCGGGGTCGAACACGTCGATGCGTCCGGTGGCGTCGTCGAACAGGGCGGTGACCCCGGCGTGCGGCACGACGTGTCCGGGCTTCTCGGCGGCGAACGTCAGGTCGGTGAGCGTGGGTGCGCCGGCGTAGTGGTGACCGTGGTCGCCGTGGGCTTCCGTCCAGCTGCCGGTGTCGAGCACGCGGAATCCGCCTTCGGTGGAGATCAGCACGTGGCGTCCGTCGCCGGCAGGGGAGAGGCGGTTGAAACCGTCGAGTGCGAAGTCGTCGACGACGGTGAGTTCTCCTTCCTCGACGACGAGGACGCCGCCGTCGTAGGTCAGGGCGAGGCGCGGCTGCGCCGTCGCCACTTCGGAAGCGGCGGCGGAGGTCGTCGTCTCGGGGGTGTCGGCCGCAGTGGTGTCGGCCTCGGTCGTACCGCCGCAGGCGGCGGCGAAGGTCGCAGCGACGACGGTGAGGGCGGCGCCGCCGTAGCGGGAGAGCGTTGTCATGGGGAAAGAAATAGCCACTATCGAAAATGAATGTCAAAGTCTGAAATGCGCATGCGTGCATGTCGCTCCGGGCGGCCGAGGTTGCAGTTGTTGTCGAGAAATCGCCGAAATGTCGACAACAACTGCGGTTTCGAGCTCGGACATACGCGAATACGGCCGTCTACGACACGCACTAGATGAGCTCAGAATCCGATGAGTTCGCCGTTAGCATCGACGGATGGATCCTGTCCGCAACCCGTACGCCCCGGGCGCGGGACAGCGCCCGCCCGAGCTCGCCGGCCGCGAGAAGCAACTCACCGCGTTCGAGGTGGTCCTCGAACGGATCGCCCGGGAACGACCCGAACGCAGCGTCGTCCTCACCGGCCTCCGCGGTGTCGGCAAGACCGTCCTTCTCAACCATCTGCGCTCCGCCGCCATCGCGAAGAGCTGGGGCACCGGCAAGATCGAGGCCCGTCCCGATCAAGGACTGCGACGCCCCCTGTCGTCGGCGCTGCACATGGCGGTCCGCGAGATCGCGGCCGCGCATCCGGATCCGGAATCGGTGGAGTACTTCCTCGGGGTGCTCAAGTCGTTCGCGCTGCGGGCTACCGCCGACAAGGGCATGCGCGAACGCTGGCAACCCGGCATCGATGCTCCGGCCGTGAAAGGGCGGGCCGACTCGGGCGACATCGAGATCGACCTCGTCGAACTGCTTGTCGACGCAGCAGGACTCGCACGCGACGTGGGCGTGGGCATCGCGTTGTTCATCGACGAGATGCAGGACCTCGGCTCCGACGACGTCTCAGCGATCTGCGGGGCCTGCCACGAGCTGAGCCAGGACGCCGCGCCGCTCATCGTCGTCGGGGCCGGTCTGCCGCACCTGCCCGCGGTGCTGTCGGCGTCGAAGTCCTACTCCGAGCGGCTGTTCACCTACCACCGCATCGACCGGCTCGACCGTGCGGCAGCGGATCTCGCGCTCATCGCGCCTGCGGCACGAGAGGACGTCGAGTTCACGCAGGACGCCCTCGACCTGCTGTACGAAACCGCCGACGGCTACCCGTATTTCGTGCAGGCCTACGGCAAGGCGACCTGGGACGTCGCGGCGGATTCGCCGATCACCGCCGACGACGTGCGGGTCGCGGCACCCACGGCGGAAGAGGAACTCGCCGTCGGCTTCTTCGGCTCCCGCTACGAACGGGCGACCCCCGCCGAACGCGAATACATGCGGGCCATGGCGGATCTGTCGGGCGACGACGGGCCGGTCGCGACCTCGAAGATCGCCGTCGAACTCGGACGGAAGCCGGCCTCCCTGTCACCCGCGCGCGACGGACTGATAAAGAAGGGCCTGATCTACTCCGCCGAGCGCGGGTTCATCGGGTTCACCGTTCCGCACTTCGGGCGCTATCTGCGCGCCCAGAACGACTGACCCAGCCGGGGCAACCGAAAGTTCAGTCGACCCACTCGACGGTCTCGTCGAGCGACGCGCGATCGGTGCGACACGCATTGGCCGGGTGCGCCTGGTCGGCGTAACCGAACGAGATGGCGCAGACGATGTCGCGGTCGTCGCCGATGTTCAGTTCGCGTCGCAGCGCGGTGGCCGTCATCGCGACGGCGGCCTGCGGGACGGCGGCGATGCCGAGCGACTCGGCGGCGAGCAGCAGCGTCGAGACGTAACCACCGCAGTCGACGGCGCCGTACACGCCGAGGGCCTTGTCGGAGGTGATGATCGCGACGTGCGGTGCGCCGAAGAAGCGGTAGTTCTCGAGCATCTGCTCGGTGCGGCGCTGGTAATCGTCGCGCGCGATGCCCAGCGCGTTGTACAGGGCGTAGCCGGCGCCGCGGCGACGCTCGGCGTAGGCACCGCGGTATTCGGCCGGTCCCGGGATGTCGGGATCCATGTTCCCCGAGGTGGCCTGCGCGTAGACGGCGTCGCGCAGGCGGTCGGTGGCGTCGCCGCTGACGATGTGCACCTGCCAGGGCTGCGAGTTGCACCAGGACGCGGTGCGCTGACCCATCTGCAGCATGCGTTCGATGTCCTCGCGCGGGACCTGCTTGGTCAGGAACGCGCGGCAGCTGAAACGGGTGTCGAGCAGGGACGACAGCGTGTCGGCGGCAGAAGTCATGCCACCACGATGGCACATCACTTCACCGAGCGTTCGTTCAGCCGGTCGCGAGCACACGACAGATCAATATTCGGCTTTCTACGATTCTCCCGAGAAAGCGGTAGAGAAAGTCAGACGATGTCCTTCTCGTCGCCGGGCGTGACGCGGCGCAGTCCCCGATAGGCGTCGGTGGGGGTGCTCTTCCCGGTCACCACGGCCGCGACCTCGGCGGCGATCGGCATCTCCACCCCGTACTCGCGGGCGAGTTCCATGACCGTCGGCGCGGTCTTCACCCCTTCGGCGACCTGCCCCAGTGCCTCGACGGCCTCATCGATGCTGAGCCCGCGCGCCAGCGCCTCACCGACCCGGCGATTCCTCGAGGACGGGCTCGTGCACGTCGCAATGAGATCACCCATCCCCGTGAGGCCCGCGAACGTCCGCGGATCCGCGCCCATGGCCTCACCGAGACGCGTCATCTCCGCCAGCCCGCGGGAGAGGACCATCGCGCGGGTGTTGTCGCCGACGCTGAGCCCCTCGGCCATGCCGGCCGCGATCGCCACGATGTTCTTGAGGATCCCGCCCAATTCGCAGCCGAGCACGTCGGTGTTGCGATAGACGCGGAACAACGACGTGGCGAACAGCGGTTGCAACGCCGCGCTCACCGCTTCGTCCTGCATCGCGACCACCGACGCGGCGGCCATGCCGTCGGCGATCTCCCCGGCGATGTTCGGACCCGCGAGCAACCCGACGGGGTGCCCCGGAAGGCATTCGGCGATCACCTCGGTGGGCCGGAGGCGGGTGCCCGGTTCGAGGCCCTTCACGAGCGAGACGACCGGAACCCACGCGCGGATCTCGTCGACGACCTGCTCGAGTGTCTTGCGCACTGCATGCGACGGCACACCGACCACCAGGACGTCGGCTTCGCGGGCGGCCTCTTCGAGATCGGAGGTCGCGCGCAGGCCCTGCGGCAGTGGCCGTTCGCCGAGATATCGACGGTTGCGGTGCTCGGTGTCGATCTCACGCGCGATGTCGTCGTTGCGGGCCCACAACGTCGTCGGGGTGTTGCGTGCGGCCAACGACGCGATCGTGGTTCCCCACGATCCCGATCCGAGAACGACGACGCGAACCGCACGAGCCATCGGTGACCTTTCGTCCGTACGAGCAGGTATCGACAGAGTGTCAGTTTTCCGGGCCCGGCGGGTCCGGTTTGTGGTCCCGGGATCCTCGCGGGGCGGATGTGCTGTGGAGGCGCACGACGACAGGATCGAGGCGGCGCATCGTGGCACGATCGGACCCGTGCCCGGTAAACCCGTCACCGATCAGCGCCTGCGCGACCTCGCGTTGCTGCGCCGCGTCCGCGACCGCATCGACCGCGAGTACGCCCAGCCCCTCGACGTCGAGGCCCTCGCCCGCGGCGTGAACATGTCCGCCGGCCATCTCAGCCGCCAGTTCAGGCTCGCGTACGGCGAGTCGCCCTATTCGTATCTCATGACCCGGCGCATCGAGCGGGCCATGACGTTGCTGCGACGCGGTGACCTCACCGTCACCGAGGTGTGCTTCGAGGTGGGCTGTTCGTCGCTCGGCACCTTCAGTACCCGGTTCACGGAACTCGTCGGTGTGCCCCCGAGCGTGTACCGCAAGCAGGCGGCCGAGGAGACGAACGGCATCCCGTCGTGCGTGGCGAAGAATGTCACCAGACCGATCAGGAATCGAGAAGCGCGGACGGGTCCGCCGGTCATACCGTGATCGGCATGGACATCACCATTCACCAGACATTCCTTCCGCACACCGATCCCGAGGCGTCCCTCGCGTTCTACCGCGACACCCTCGGCTTCGAGGTCCTCAACGATGTCGGTTACGCCGGGAAGCGCTGGATCACCCTCGGCCGCAGCGACACTCCGGGTACGTCCCTGGTGCTGTACCGGCCGGACGCCGACCCCGGCATCACGGAGGAGGAGAACGCCACCATCGCCGAGATGATGGCCAAGGGCACCTTCGCGTCGATCATCCTTGCGACGAAGGATCTCGACGGGGCGTTCGAGCAACTGCAGGCCGGCGACACCGAGATCGTCCAGGAACCCACCGACCAGCCGTACGGCGTCCGCGACTGCGCCCTCCGTGACCCCGCGGGCAACATGGTCCGCATCCAGCAATTGCGCTGACCGATCCCACGATCGGCCTTACTCTCCGATCGTCGCACCCGTTCCGCCCGCATCCATACGACCACTGGAGTCTTCGAACATGACCTCGACGAAGGACACACCGGCACACGCAGCGCACGTCGCCGACAACCACGACGCGATCCGGGTTCACGGAGCGCGCGTGAACAACCTCCGCGACATCAGCGTGGAGATCCCCAAGCGGCGATTGACGGTGTTCACCGGTGTGTCCGGCTCGGGCAAGAGTTCGCTCGTGTTCAGCACGATCGCCGCCGAGTCGCAGCGTCTGATCAACGAGACGTACAGCGCGTTCGTGCAGGGATTCATGCCGACCCTGGCCCGCCCGGACGTCGACGTGCTCGACGGCATCACCGCGGCGATCATCGTCGGCCAGGAACGGATGGGGTCGAACCCGCGCTCGACGGTGGGCACCGCCACCGATGCCAACGCGATGCTCCGCATCCTGTTCAGCCGGGTTGCGGAGCCGCACATCGGTCCGCCCAACGCCTACTCGTTCAACGTACCGTCGGTGCGGGCCAGCGGTGCGGTGACGGTGGACAGGGGCGCGGGGAAAACCCAGGCCGAGAAGGTGACCTTCAACCGGCTCGGTGGCATGTGCCCGCGATGTGAGGGCAAGGGATCGGTCTCCGATTTCGACCTGACCGTGCTCTACGACGACGGTCTCTCGCTCAACGAGGGTGCCCTGAAGATCCCCGGTTACAGCATGGACGGCTGGTACGGCCGGATCTACCGCGGCTGTGGCTTCTTCGATCCCGACAAGCCGATCGCGAAGTTCACCAAGCGGCAACTCCACGACCTGCTCTACAAGGAACCCACCAAGATCAAGGTCGAGGGCGTCAACGTCACCTTCGAGGGTCTGATCCCGAAGATCCAGAAGTCGTTCCTGTCCAAGGATCTCGACGCGATGCAACCCCACATCCGCGCGTTCGTCGAGAAGGCCGTCGTCTTCTCCACGTGCCCGGACTGTGAAGGGACGCGTCTCGCTCCTGAAGCACGGTCGTCGAAGATCGACGGCAGGAGCATCGCGGACGTGTGCGCGATGCAGATCAGCGATCTCGCCGAATGGGTTCGCGGACTGGATCTTCCGCAGGTCGCTCCGCTGCTGAAGAACCTCCGGCATCTGCTCGACTCCTTCGCGGACATCGGCCTGGGATATCTGTCGCTGGATCGCCCCACCGGCACCCTGTCCGGCGGAGAATCGCAGCGCATCAAGATGATCCGCCATCTCGGATCGTCGCTGACCGATATCACCTACGTGTTCGACGAACCGACGATCGGCATGCACCCGCACGACATCGCGCGGATGAACAACCTGCTGCTGCAGTTGCGCGACAAGGGCAACACCGTGCTCGTCGTCGAACACAAACCCGAGGCCATCGCGATCGCCGACCACATCGTCGATCTCGGCCCGCGCGCCGGCACCGAGGGCGGGCAGGTGGTCTTCGAGGGCACCGTCGACGAACTGCGGTGCGCCGACACCCTCACCGGTCGCCACCTCGACGACCGGGCGGCGCTGAAACCGGCGGTGCGCACCCCGAACGGTGCCCTGGAGATCCGCGGCGCCGACACGCACAACCTGCAGAACGTCGACGTCGACATCCCGCTCGGCGTGCTCGTCGTGGTGACCGGCGTGGCCGGTTCGGGCAAGAGCTCGCTGATCCACGGCTCGGTGGCCGACCGCGACGGCGTGGTCACGATCGACCAGAGCCCCATCAAGGGCTCGCGTCGCAGCAACCCCGCGACCTATACGGGTCTTCTCGAACCGATCCGCAAGGCGTTCGCGAAGGCCAACGGCGTCAAGCCGGCCCTGTTCAGTTCCAACTCCGAGGGCGCCTGCCCGACCTGCAACGGTGCCGGCGTCGTCTACACCGACCTCGGGGTGATGGCCACCGTCGAATCGGTCTGCGAGGACTGCGAGGGCAAGCGCTTCCAGACCGCCGTGCTCGAGTACACCCTGGCGGGGAAGAACATCGCCGAGGTGCTCGGCATGTCCGTCGCGCAGGCCCAGGAGTACTTCGCCGACGGCGAGGCACGCACCCCGGCGGCGTCGAAGATCCTGCAGCGACTGTCCGACGTGGGCCTCGGCTATCTGCGGCTCGGCCAGCCCCTGACCACCCTCTCGGGTGGTGAGCGGCAGCGGCTCAAGCTCGCCACCGCGATGGCCGAGAAGGGGGAGACCTACATCCTCGACGAACCCACCACGGGCCTGCACCTCGCCGACGTCGAACTGCTGCTCGGTCTGCTCGACCGACTCGTCGAGTCCGGCAAGTCGGTGATCGTCATCGAACACCACCAGGCCGTGATGGCCCACGCCGACTGGATCATCGACCTCGGTCCCGGCGCCGGCCACGACGGCGGACGCATCGTCTTCGAGGGCACCCCCAGCGAACTGGTGGAGCAGCGGTCGACGCTCACCGGCGAGCACCTCGCCGAGTACGTCGGGGTCGGTGTCAGCGGCTGAAGTCCGGACGCTCCATCAGCCACGACACGGCCACACCCGCGACGAGCCCCCAGAATGCCGCGCCGATATTCCAGACGGTGATGTTCGAGGCGGTGACCACGAATGCAACGAGCGCACCCATGGTGTGTTTGCTCGCGAACCCGGCCACGAAGGCGCCCTGCAACGCCTTGAGCATCGCCAGGCCGCCGAGGGTCGCGACGAAGGAGGCGGGCGCGGCGATCATCCACCGGACGAACAGCGGTGCGAACAGTCCGAAGACGATCGCCAGCGTCCCGCACGTGATCGCCGCGGTGTACTGACGGGACCGTTCGCCCGACGACACGAGCAGCGCGTTGGTCGGTCCGGTCAGGCAGGTCGACACGGCGCCGACGCATGCGGCAGGGAAGGACCACAGTCCGCACGCGATCGCCGAGACGTTGACGGGCGGGTTGTGGCCGGTTGAGCGCAGCACCGCGATGCCCTGCCCGTTCTGCACGACCAGCACGGTGATCGCGAGCGGCACGACGAGTTCGAGGATCGCCGACCACGTGAACTGCGGAGCGGTGAACACCGGTGCGGCGAAGACCGCGCTGTCGGTCCCGGACGGTGAGAACCGGCCCGACAGCGCGACCGCACCCACGCCGGCGAGCAGGGCACCGAGGATGGGTGGCATCCACTTACCGAGGACCGCAACGGAACTGAGCAGGAGGAAGACGATCACCATCGGTGCGGCGATCGCGACGTCGGAACCGAGTGCCGAAACCAGATCGATGCCGAACTTCAGGAACACCCCGGCGACCATCGCCATGACGATGGGCATGGGCAGCGCTTCCATCACCCGCCGCACCAGTCCCGAGGCTCCCAGCACCGTCACCAGCGCCGCGGTCACGAAGAACGCGCCGACCACCTCCGCCCAGCTCAGATGGGTGAGCGACCCGCCCACCAGCACGGTGCCGGGGATGGTCCAGAAGAACCCGAGCGGTTGCCGGTAGGCGACGCTCATCACGATGGTGAGCAGCCCGTTGAGGACGAACACCCCGAAGATCCACGACGCCAACTGCGGTGCGCTCAGCCCGCCCGCAGCGCCGGCGGCGAGTATCACCGCGACCGGTCCGGTGCACGAGAAGATGAGTCCGATCAGACCGTTCGCGGCGTATCGCGGGCCGAGATCCCGGAGTATTCCGCGCGGTCCGACGACGGGACGCACGGGGCGTTCGAACAGATCGGTCTCGGCGGTGGGGCGATCGTCCACGGCGGTCAATGGTCAACCTCGATCCTGTTGTCGGAACTTCGCGGCGAGCTCGCTGCGCGAGCGGATGCCGAACTTCGAGTACACGCGGGTCAGGTGGTATTGCACGGTCTTGACGGACAGGAACAGCTCACCGGCGACCTCCTTGTTGGTGCGGCCCGACGCGACGAGTGTGGCCACGGCGCGTTCCTGCGGAGTGAGGGTCGTGAAATCCGAACGCGGGGTCTCGGTCTCGCCGTCGCCGGTGCGAAGACCACCGGCCTTGAGTTCCCGGTCGCAACGTTCGACGTACGAGACGGCGCCGAGCGACGAGTACAACTCGCGGGCGGTGCGGATCACCGCGTCGGCGTCGCGGCGACGCCCCGCGCGGCGCATCGTCTGGCCGTACGCGAAGTTGATGCGTGCACGGTCGTAGGGCAGTGGCAGCGTGTCGATCTCGTCGAGTGCGCGTTCGAAAGCGTCGCGGGCGGCGTCGATGTCGCCGCGGGCTCCGAGGATCCGACCGCGCACGTAACCGAGGCGGGCCTTGGCGGAGCGGTGACCGCGTTCGGCGGCGAGTTCCTCGTGAGGCCGCAGGAATTCGTCCGCTTCGTCGACGCGTCCGGTGATCACGAGGGCGTTGCCGTAGAGATCCGGCCACGGCCAGTGGCCGGGTTCGTCGACCGCGCCCCGCTCGCGCATGGTGACGATCGGTTGCAGATAGCGCAACACGCTCGTGTAGTCGGAGACCACCTCGGCGCACTGCGCCAGGCACAGGCAGGCCGGTACGAGCATGAGCGGGTAGTCGTTGTTCCCGGCGCGGGCACGGTGAGCGTGTTCCCGTGCCGCGGTCCAGTTCCCGCGCAAAGCCTGGACCTGGGCGCCGGTCCAGTGGACGAGCGGTCGGAGCAGATCGAGTTGCGTTGCGTCGAGTTGTGCCGCCGCGCGATCGACGGTGCGCAGCGCGTCGGACCACGCACCGAGCGCGAATTGTGTTCGTGCGAGCCACGCCTGCGCCCACAGCGAGATACGCAGCGACCCGCCGCGGAAGGTGGTGGGCTCGGCCGTCTCGAGTTCGGTCCGTGCGAGATCGGGCCGGTCGAGCACCAGCGCGAGCCACCCCTCGGCCATGCGGATGCGCTGGCTCTGCGCCCCAAGCCGGATGCCATCGGACAGGGCCGAATACGATTCGACCGCCTCGTCGACGCGACCGGTCATCGCCAGCCCGAGTCCGCGGATGGCCCGCGACTCGACGACGGGTGGAGCCGTCTCGGGGAGGGTGTCCGCCGCGCGATCGGCCCACAGGACGAGATCGTCGCCGCGCAGCCGCGCCAGCGAGTGCAGCACCATGCGCTGGGAGATCGTCGCGGCGAGTTCGGGTTCGGATTGCGGATCGTCGAGCATCGACCACGCTTCGGTGAGCAGGTGGTGCGCTTCTGCGGCCCGCCCCCGCTGGATGGCGAGATAGCCCAGCACGGCGTTGCGCATCGGTCCGCTCGGCACGCTCTCGATCTCGGGCACGAACGTCTGGGCCTGGGGGAGGTCCGCGGCGCCGGTCAGCGCGTCGACACCGCGGATCATCCTGCGGGTCCGCAGTTCTCGGTCCAGGGTGATGCGGCTCGCGGTGATGAGCGCTTCGGCGGCCTGGGACCACGCGCCGTCGGCGGCGCACCGCCGGGCGTAGGCGTCGAGGTCGGCAGCGAGTTCCTCGTTTCCGGTCGGTGTCGCGGACACCAAGTGGAACAGCCGGGCACCCTCGTCGTCGACGAGCGAAGCGGCCCGCGCGTGCAGGCTGTGCCAGCGCGCCGGGCCGATCTCGTCGGCCACGGCGGCGCGGGTCATGGGATCGGGGAACGACAACGACACCACACCCCGTTGCTCACGCATCGTGAGCAGACCGAGCCGGTGTGCCTCGTCGAGCGGTCCGGTCGTGTCGCCGACCTCGGCGAGTTCGGCGACGAGCGCGAGGGATTCGGTGGCTCCCCGTGTCGCGGCGGTGTCCAGGACGGCGACCGATTCGACGAGCGCGCGCGTGTCCGGTGAGCACCGGTCGAGGATGCGACCCACCTTCCCCGCGTGTTGTCTCGGTGCCGGGAAACGTGCCTGCCAGCGGTGCCATTCGTCGCGGGGGATCTCGTCGAGGAGCTGCAGGATCGAGCGGGTGTTCCCGAGGGTGTGTTCCTGCAGGCGACGTGCCGTCCACGCGGACAGGGCGACGCCGATGCGATGCAGTGCGAGTTGCGCGACGTCGGGTGGCGCCAGCGCGCCGACGTGGAGGGTGTCCACGCGGTGGCTGTTCGAGAGGAGGTCGGCGGTCGCCGGGGCGACATCGTCGGGAAGCACGTCGGGCACGATCCAGATCATGAGCAGGGGACGTCCGTGCGCTCGCCTCAGCGACGACGACAGCGACTGCAACGACTCGACATCCGCGTAGTGCGCGTCGTCGACGACGATCACCGTCGCGTCGTCGATCCGGTCGAGGAGCGTGTGTGCCGCCTCCACCGGGTCGCCGGCCGTGACGGTGTCACCGAGCAGTTGTTCGAGCACGGACCAGGGATGGCCGGCCTCCCAGCGGGCGCCGGTGGCGTCGTGTACGGCGAGGTCGTCGTGGCGTGCGACGAAATACGAAACGAGGGAGGATTTTCCGACACCGGGCGCCCCCTCGACGAGGACCAGCGAGGGAACACCCGCGCGGGCTTCGTCGAGGAGGCGTTCGAGTTGCATCAACTCGGAGTTCCGGCCGATCAGCACAGCGTTGTCCGTCACACATCCACGGTAGTCGGCACGGGGCGATCGGAACCGCGGACCGGCGAGACGGACTGGACCGGGCGGGGCACGAACCACGTGACCAGACCACCGGCGAGCGCGATACCCGCGAAGATGTAGAAGTTCACGTTGTTCGCGAAGCCCGCGCCGATGAGCAGACCGCCGATGACCGGGCCGACGATGCCGCCGAGGCGACCGAAGCCGGCGCACCACGCCACGCCCGCGGCGCGGGCGGGGGTGTCGTAGTAGTTGGACACGAACCCGTAGATGAGCACCTGGGTGCCGATCGTGCCCGTACCGGCGATCGCGACGGCGGTGAGCAGCACCGGCAGCGGGAAACCGAGCGTGAGCAGCACGAGGGCCACGGCCGCGAGGAAGAAGGTGGTGACGATGACGGACTGCGGTCCGCGGCCGTCGGCGACCTTCGAGGCGAGCAGGCCGCCGATGATGGCGCCGCCGTTGAGGACGAGCAGGAAGGCGAGCGAGCCGTTGGCGTTGTAGCCGGCGTCGGCCATGATCTTCGGCAGCCAGGTGTTGAGGCCGTAGGTGAGCAGCAGACCGGCGAAGCTCATCATGCCGAGCAGTCCCGTACCGAGGGCGTACTTGCGGGTCGCGAGTGCCGCGAAACCGATCTTCTCGGTTGAGGCGACAGGTGCTGCGGACGGCAGCGGGAAACCGAACTTCTCGCACACCTGCTGCGCCTCGTCGGAGCGTCCCCGCGACTGCAGCCAGGCCGGCGACTCGGGAAGTTTGACCAGCGCGAGCGGGAGCAGGACGATCAGCGGCAACGCGCCGATGAGGAACAGACCGCGCCAGCCGATCGTGTCGCGCAGCAGGATCGCGAGCAGCGAGGCCATCACACCGCCGGCGGGGACACCGCTGTAGACGATGGCGTTGAACAGGTTGCGTTTGCCGGGCGGAGCGAACTCGGCGACCACGGCTCCGGCGGTGGCGACGAGACCGCCGACGCCGATGCCGGTGAAGAAGCGGAGCGCACCGAACATCGTGATGCTCGTGGAGAAGGCCGCCGCACCCATGCCGACGGAGAACCAGACGATGTTGATCAACATCATCTTCCGGCGGCCGACGCGGTCGCCGAACGCACCGGTCAGCAGCGCGCCGACCATGACGCCGATGAGCGCGTAGGAGCCGAGGGCGCCACCCTGCTGGGCGGAGATCTCCCCGAGCTGGGTCGGATCGGCCATCAGGGTGGGGAGGACGGTGCCGTACACGACGAGGTCGTAGCCGTCGAAGATGATCGCGAGGGTGGCGAGCGCGACGATCCAGACGACGCTGCGCCGATGTTGTGGACTGGCCCAGGTCTGCGTGGCGTGGGTCATGCGTTGCTCCGGTCTGTGAGGGGAGTCACAAGCGAATTCGGGGAGAAAAGTGGCCTCACCGGAGGGACTGGCGCCTCCGGTGAGGCCGAGCGAGGGGCGGTCAGCCCAGATCGCCGCCGGCGACGGGAAGAACCGTGCCGGTGATGTAGGAGGCCTCCTCGGAGGCCAGGAAACAGATCGCGGCGGCCTGCTCGTCGAGCGTGCCGTACCGCTTGAGCAGGGAAGAATCGACGGTCTGGTCCACGATCTGCTGGTACCAGGCCTTCTCCTGCTCGGACTGCGGCGAGGGACCGCGCGCGATCCGCCGCTCCGGGGCGACGGTGCCGCCCGGGGCGGTCGCCACCACGCGGACCCCGTAGGGGGCGAGTTCGAGGGCCAGCGACGCGGTGATCGCGTTGACCCCACCCTTCGCCGCCGAATACGGCACGCGGTTGACGCCGCGGGTCGCGACCGACGAGACGTTCACGATCGTGCCGGCGCGTCGTTCGATCAGATGGGGAGCGGCGGCGCGGCACGTCCACAGGGTGGGGAACAGCGACCGCCGGATCTCCTTCTCGATCTCCTCCGGCGCGTAGTGCTCGTACGGTTTGGCCCAGATCGTGCCACCGACGACGTTGATCAACACATCGATGCGACCGGTGGTGCGGACCGCGTGGGAGATCGCCTCCTCCGCGCCCTCGAAGGTCTCGAGATCCGCCGTCACCGAATGCGCCTTGCCGCCGGCCTCGCGCAGCTGCTCGGCCACCTCGTGGACGAGATCCGCGCGGTCGACGAGCACGACCTCACCGCCCTCGGCGGCGATGCGTGTCGCCACCGTGAGGCCGATGCCCTGCGCGGCGCCGGTGATCGTCAGACACCGGCCGTCGAACCGGCCCGGGAAGATCTTCGTCTCGGTCATGAGGAGGCACCTGCCGGGGCACCGCTGGCGATGGCGCGGCGCATCGTCTCCTTGGCGTGCTGGGAGTGGACGACGATCAGGTCGCGCGCGGCGGCCTTGTCGCCCTTCTCGAACGCCTCGACCAGCTGGAGGTGCTCGTCGACGATGTGCTCCTCGATCCACTGCGCGTCGCGCAGGACCTGCTTCATGAGGCGGGTGACCTCGAGCTTGTTGTAGGCCTCGAGCAGCACCGGGTTGGTGTAGCAGCGGAAGAGGAATTCGTGGAAGGCCGCATTGGTGTCGGTGAACGCTGCGGCGTCGGTGAAGTGGTCGCCTTCGACCGAGGCGCCGGACGCCTCGGCAAGGATGCGGAACTCGACGAGCTGCTCCGGCGTGAGCCGGCCGATCGTGAGTTCGACGACGCCGAGTTCGAGGGCCATGCGGGCGTCGAACTGCTCGTCCGATTCGGCGACGGGCGGATGCTCCTCGCCGATCTCGTAGTTGCCGGGCTCGGGGTTCTCGAGCACCACGGGACGACCGGTCTCGGCGGCAGCCTTCTCCGCTGCGGCCTTCTCGGCGTCGGTGGCAGCGGGTGCGGTGGCCCCACCCGGGGTTGCCGAGGTGTTGAACTTCTCGAAGTAGAAGTTCGTCGGCTCGATGCCGTTCTCGGACAGGTGGTTACGCACTGCCTCCACCATGGGCGGCGGACCGCACAGGTAGATGTCCACATCACCGTCGTTGAGATGCGATGGCTCGAACAGACCCGTCACGTATCCCTTGTTCGGGGCGGACGACGCCTCGTCGGCGACGCAGTAGTCGAACGTGAAGTTCGGCAGCCGCTTCGTGTACTCCTCGAGCGCGTCGAGTTCGACGAGATCGTGATCGAAGGTGACGCCGTAGATCAGGTGCACCGGCTGCTCCGAGCCGTCGGCCTCGATCTTCGACAGGATCGACAGCAGCGGCGCCAGGCCGGTACCGCCGGCGAGCAGCAGCGACGGGCGCTTGCGCTCGCGCAGGAAGAAGCTGCCGAACGGGCCGGTGAACTCGAGGGTGTCGCCGACCTGCGCGCGGTCGCGCAGGTACTCGGACATCAGACCGCCCTCGGTGATCTTCACCAGGAACGCGAGCGAATTCTCGTGCGGGCCGGTGCTGAACGAGTACGAGCGGGTCGCGGCCTTGCCGGTGCCGTCGTCGCTGCCGGGCACGCCGATGTTGACGTACTGACCGGGCAGGAACACCAGATCGTCACGGTTGTCGATCTCGACGGTGAACCCGACGACGCTCTCGGAGTAGCGGCGCAGATCCGTGATGGTCGCGCTGTACGAGGCGGCCGCGGTCTTCGCGACATCGGAGGTGCTCGCGATCTGCACCACCAGATCGGATTCCGGCATCATCTGGCACGGCAGGCAGTAACCCTGTTCGGCCTCTTCGTCGGTGAGGGCGTCCTCGATGTAGTCGCCGCCGTCGTAGCTGCCCGATTCGCAGAAGGCCTTGCAGGTTCCGCACGCGCCGTCACGGCAGTCGAGCGGAATGTTGATGCGTGCCTTGTACGAGGCGTCGGCGACGGTCTCGTTCGGGTTGACCTTGATGAAGCGGGTGACCCCGTCCTCGAAGCTCAATGCCACCTGGTAAGCCATGGCACGTGCCTCCTTTCGTGATCGGGGTGGAACTAGACGACGTAGACGTCGACGATGTGGTGGATGTAGTCGTTCTTCAGGACGATCTTCTTCTTCTTGATAACCGGCTGTGCGCCCGAGACGTCGAGGGTGAGGAAGGTGGTCCCGAAGTAGGTGTCGGTGGTGTTGTAGCGGAAGTACAACGAGAACCAGTTGTGTCGCAGGTCGATCTCGGTGCCGCGACGCTCGAGGATCTCGACGTTGGTGATGTTGTGCCCCGTGCGGGGTTCGGGCAGCGAGGTCGCCGACGAACGGTCGGTGCGGATGCGGAACACCCGGTCCTCGAGGCCACCGCGGTTCGGGTAGTAGATCAGCGAGATCTCGGTCTGCGGGTTCTCGGTGAGACCACCGTCGTCGTCCCAGGCCGGCATCCAGTACTCGGCGTCGGGGTGGTAGCACTCGAGCCACTGCTCGAACTCGCGGTCGTCGAGCAGCCGGGCCTCACGGTAGAGGAACTGTTCGATGTCGGTCTGCGTGAATTCGTGTACGGCAGTCATGATTCCGGTTCCTCTCAGAGCGCGGACGGGTCGGCGGCGGAGCTCTCGGTGGCGATGGCCTCGCGCATCGTTTCGAGCCAGTAGCCGTGCTGGATCGGGTACAGGCCTTCGTCCTCGGTCTTCACACCGCTCGACAGCACCTTCGTCATGCCGAGATCCTGTGCGACCTCGTCGGGTCCGTTGAGGATGTGGGTTGCACCGCGGCTCATGTCGTTCCAGGGCGCAGCCGATGCGAGGTAGGTCTTCTGGCAGGAGCGGAACTCCTCGAGATCGTCCGGGGTGGCCATGCCGGTCGCGTTGAAGAAGTCCTCGTACTGACGGATCCGGTTGGCGCGGGACTCGGCGCTCTCACCCTTCGGTGCGATGCAGTAGATCGTCACCTCGGTCTTGTCCACGGAGATCGGGCGGAAGTGCCGGATCTGCGAGGAGAACTGGTCCATGATGTACACGTTCGGGTACAGGCACAGGTTGCGCGACGCCCCGACCATGAACTCGGCCTTCTTCTCGCCGAACTCCTTCGCCAACTCGTCCTTGCGCGGGTACAGCGGACGGTCCTCGGGGTTGCCCCACCACATCCACAGCAGCAGGTGGCCGTGGTCGAACGAGTAGTAGCCGCCGCCCTGCTTGCCCCAGGTGCCGGCGTCCATCGCCTTGGTCTCGTTGCTGGACTCACCGGCGGTGCGACGCGCGGTGGTCGCCGCGTAGTTCCAGTGGGTGGCCGAGACGTGGTAGCCGTCGGCACCGTTCTCCGCCTGCAGCTTCCAGTTGCCGTCGTAGGTGTAGGTGGACGAACCGCGCAGCACCTCGAGGCCCTCGGGTGACTGGTCGACCAGCATGTCGATCATCTTCGTGGTGTCGCCGAGGTGATCCTCGAGCGACTTGACGTCGGGATTGAGGCTGCCGAACAGGAAACCGCGGTAGCTCTCGAAACGAGCGACCTTCCGCAGGTCGTGGCTGCCGTCGGTGTTGAACTGCTCGGGGTAGCCGGCGTCGCGGGGATCCTTGACCTTCAGCAGCTTTCCGTTGTTGCGGAACGTCCAGCCGTGGAAGGGGCACGTAAAGGTGGTGCGGTTGTCGGTCTTGCGACGGCACAGCATCGCGCCGCGGTGGCTGCACGCGTTGATCAGGCAGTGCAGCTCGCCTTCCTTGTCGCGGCTGATGACGACGGGCTGGCGGCCGATGTACGTGGTGAAGTAGTCACCGACGTTCGGGACCTGGCTCTCGTGGGCGAGGTACACCCAGTTGCCCTCGAAGATGTGCTTCATCTCGAGTTCGAAGATCTCCTCGTCGGTGAAGACGTCACGGCGGATCTGGTACCGCCCGGTGCTCGGGTCTTCGACGAGTGCGCCGTCGAGGCGAGTGCGCACGTGCTCCACGATGTCGGTCATGGGATCCTCCAGGTATCGGCTTCGTTCCCGGGACGGACGGGGCGGTGTCCGACGCGGCCGAGCCTGTACTGAAGATTCGTGGTGACCGGGTTCTTCCGGTCCGGCTCGACGCGATGTGTCCGGCGATATCTCCACGATGACAGCCTGTGGCTACGGTCACACCAGGCAAATGCCTAGGGATACCTAGGACCCCTGGGCGGAGGGCCGAAAGGCACTCGGAGTCCGGAGGCGGAAAGACCCCTCGACACGGCCGTACCGCTCGTGCGCATCGCGGTGCCGGAGCAACGCGGGCGCACGAGCGGTACGAGGAGACGTATTCAGCCGGCCGGGGTGAACCGTTCGCGCCGGATGCGTCGCGGCGACATGCGGCGACGCTTGAACGCCTTCACCGACGCCTCCACGAACGCGTCCGATCCGCAGATGTAGCCGGTGAACTCCTTCGCGGACGCGACGTCCTCGAGGAAGGCATCGGTGACGTAACCCTCGCGGTCTCCGCCGCTCTCCCTGCTCACACAGGTGGTGTAGCGGAAGCCGGGATGGCGGGTCTCCAGTTCGCGGAGGAAGTCGACGTCGTACAGGTCCGCGCAGGTACGGACCCCGTGGTAGAGCAGGATCTGCCGGTCGGGGACGAGGGAGAGCGCCTGCCGGACGATCGCCTCGAGCGGGGCGAGGCCCGTCCCACCGCCGAGCAGGACGATCGGGCCGGTGCCCTCCGGATCGAAGGTGAAGTCGCCGTACGGGCCGGTGACGGCGACTCGTTCACCCACCTCGATGCGCTCGAAGACCCATTCGCTCGCGACTCCACCGGGTTGCCGGCGGATGTGCAGTTCGAACTGCTTGGCCTCGGAGGGCGGATTCGCGAGCGAATACTGCCGGCGGATCTCGGTCCCGGGAACCGTCACCTCCACGTACTGCCCGGCCGAGAACTCGAGCGGTTCGTCGGCGGTGAGCAACACCTTGCGCGTGTCGGCAGCGATGTCGCGCACCTCGGCGACCGTGGCGACGACGTCGCGCAGCACATGCGTGCCGGCGGATTCCTCCGTTGCGGGGGTCTCGAAGACGACGTCGCCGCGCGGGGTGGCCTGGCACGCGAGGACGAATCCGGCCGCGAGTTCGTCGGCGGTGAGCGTCTCCTCCGGCGAGTTCCGATGCTCGAGTTCGCCGTCGAGGACCTTGATCTTGCAGGTGCCGCAGGTGCCCTGGTTGCAGGAGTTGGGCATCCAGTTGCCGTTGCGCAGGAACGCTTCCAGCACCGTCCGGCCGGGTTCGCAGGGAACGACGCCGGTGCCCGCGGTCAGTGTGTACGACATGGTCAGATCTCCCACCGGGCGTGCAGGGTCTTCGGGCCGCGGAAACCCCAGCCCCAGAACTCGACGTCCTCGGAGGTGTCCCGTTCGAGATTGGGGATGGTCTCGAGCAGTTCTTCGAGACCGATGCGGCTCACGTTGTTCGCGAAGTAGATTCCCGCGCAGGCATGCTTGCCGGCACCGAAGGCGAGGTGGGGGAGCGGCGGGCGGGTCAGGTCGTAGCGGCTGGGGGCGTCGAACACGTCGATGTCGTGGTTCGCCGACCCGTAGGACAGCATGACCACCGATCCTTCGCTGATCTCGATTCCCGACACGACGGTGTCGCGCTTGGCGATACGTGCGGTGCCGGACCAGATCGGGGAGGTCCAGCGCATCCCTTCGGCGATCGCGCGGGGGATGAGCCCCGGTTCGTCCACCACGGCCTCGAACTGTTCGGGGCGGGTGAACAGGCCGGCCAGGGTGGAACTCATCGCGTGTCCCGGTTCCTGCATGGCGCCGAGGAGGAAGACGTACAGCGTCGGGTAGATGTAGTCGCGATCCCGCGTCTGTCCTTCGGGCATCCCGTCGTGCAGCCAGTGCGAGATGGCGCTGTCGTCGGGATGCTCGATCCAGTGGTCGATCAGCGGATCGACGACGGAACGGATCTCCTCCTTGGCGCGGTCGCCCTCGTCGAAACGTTCCTGGTTCAGAAAGTTTCCGTCCTCGTCCATCGCTGCGTTGGTGAACGAATCCGACAGTTTGTGGAACCATTCGCGCAGTGTGTCCGAACTGACGTCCTTCAGTCCGAGGAGATCTCCGAGCGACCGCACACTCACCGGCTCGCAGAACTGGGCTACGAGATCGGCTTTGCCGTCGGCTTCGAACGCCTCGACGTAGCGTCGTGCGATCGGACGGACGAGATCCTCGATCCAGCGGTCCACCTCGGCGGGCTGGAGGGCGGGTTCGACCATCGACCGCAGGTCGCGGTGGATGTCGCCGTTGACGCCGATGATCGCGGGATGACCGAAGGTGCGGCCACCGGCGGGGGTGATGATGCCGTCGAAGTCGTCGCCGGCCGCGACCGCACGGCACGCCTCGGTCGTGGACGCCACGTAGGCGCCGAGGACGGGTACGAAGGCGATCGGAGCTTCGGCGCGCAAGCGCTCGTAGACCGGGTACGGATTGCGCTCGAGTTCTTCCATGGTGATCTCGTCGAGCCACGAAAGGGTGCTGGTCATCGGTGTACCTCCGGGTCGGGAGCCGTCCGGCGACGGCCGGACCGTTGTTGGCGTGGCCAGGACCATACGAGTCGGCCGACCGGCCGGTCGATGCACATTGCGCGGTCCCTGGACGGATCACGCGACTATGTGATCCAGGTCTCGGCAGCGGTTAGTCTCGAAGGCGTGAGTGTGCCCGAGATCGAGGACTGGGACGATGCCTCGCGCGTCGTGGCGGACGTGTACTTCCCTCACCGGCTGACGGACCTCGGAAAGGTGGATCGTCCTGAGCTCGAACTGGTCTCGGCCGATCTCGGAGGCGTCACGATCGGCCGGATGAGCTGGGGAGCAGATGTCGCGATCGAATGCGACTATCCCGGTGCCTACGAGGTGAACATTCCGCTGAGCGGGCGGCTCGAATCGCAGGGGCGCTCGGGCACCGTCGTCTCCGAACCCGGCTCGGCGACGGTCTTCCGCGCGGACACCCCGTCGCTCATCACACGGTGGGACGCCGAATGTTCGGTCCTCGGAATCAAGTTCGATCGAGATCATCTCGAACGCGAAGCGGACCGCATCCTCGGTGGTCCGTTGCGGTCGCGCCTCGAACTCCCCGACCGCCTCGATCTGCGGGGGTCGGCGCAGGAATGGCACCGCCTCGTGGCATCGCTGAGCGAGCAGCTCGCCGGGCCGACCCGGGTGCTCACGAATCCTCTCGTGTCGGCCCAGCTCGGCGGTGCGGTCACCACGGCCTTCGTCCTGGCGGTCGCGCCGGCCGACGAAGTGTCACCGGCACCCCGCCCGGGCATGGTCCGGCGGGTGTTGAACGCTCTGCAGGAGGATCCGGGTCGTGTCTGGACGGCAGCCGACATGGCGGAGATCGCCGGAACCAGTGTGCGCAGGTTGCAGGAGGCGTTCTCCGAGTACGTGGGCAGCAGTCCGTCCGCGTGTCTGCGCGACATCCGGCTCGATCGCGCCCACGCGGATCTCGCTGCTGGGGGAATCACGGTGGCAGATGTAGCTTTTCGGTGGGGTTTCAGCCATCCGGGACGTTTCGCCGCCGCCTTCCGGAAGCGGTACGGCGTCACCCCCACGGAAGTCCTGAGGGGTTGAGCGCGTGCGGACACGGACGCACGGAGGCGGGTGACGACTCGTGGTCGTCACCCGCTCGTGCGTCCTCCCCGGACGGCCCAGCCGAGCCCGAGGGATCGGCCGAATTGATCAGCCGAACCAGAGGATCGGTGTGGGCCGATCGAACGACAACTCGGGGAAGTCGTCGTCCGCGACCGGCGTCCGCAGCCGCCGCTCGACGTAGTCCAGACCGTTGCTGCGCATGTACTCGATGCAGGACACCGTGTACCCGACGGGGTCCGTGCGCGTACCGACGATGGGGCGGAACAGATTCGGGAAGCCGTGCACCGTCAGGGCATCGCGCTCGAGCGCAGCGCCGTCTCGGCCCTGCAGTGTGAGGCCGCCGTGCCCGTCGACGACGAACTTCGCCCGGCCGACGACGGTGCCGCCGATGAGGATCTCCCACCGATGGTCGATGTCGTCGTAGCGGACGGCGCTCGCGGTGCCGATCTCGTGGACCGCCAGCCGTAGTTCGTCGCGCAACCGGGCCGAGACCCGCTGGGAGGCGAAGGAGCGTCCGAGGACCACTGCGTCGAATTCCGGTGCAGGGGGATGGGACACGGAGGTCGAAGCGGTCGTGGTCATCTCGGACGCTCCTTCGCGGTGGGTGGATGTTGGGGGCCGCGCGCGGACGGGCAGGGGAACGGAGATCATCCGCCCGCGCGCGGGAGTCGGTTACTTGTAGAACGCGCTGACGTCGGAGTTGCCGATCATGTCGGGCACTGTCCAGCCGTCGAGGTCGTACTCGCTCATGAACTGTTCCGCGAAGCCCTTCATGGAGGCGACGTCACCGCGACCCTCGGCCGCGAAGAGGAGCTCGGCCTTGACGTTCTCGTGGTTGCCGGCGTAGTTCCGCTCGTAGAGTTCGTGGCGGCCACCGAACTCGGAGCCGATCGAATCCCACAGTGCCTTCATGACCTTCACGCGATCGACGGCCTGGATGCCGTCCGAGCCGCGGACGTACTTGTCGAGGTACGGGCGCACGTCGGGGTTCTTGAAGTCGGCGGCGGACGAGGGCAGGTAGATCAGGCCCGAGGCGACGTCCTGTTCGATGATCTCCTTGATGCGCGGGTAGCCCTGCATCGCGAACATGCGGTAGGTGAGGCCGTATTCGAGCTTGGGAATGACGGTGCCGTCGATCCACTGCTCGGGGTTGTTGACCATGGCGTCGGAGAGCGACCAGAACAGGTTGCGCCATCCGATGACCTCACCGACGCGGGTCTGCACGCCGCGGAATCCGCCGGCGCCGGTGGCGTCGAGGGCCTTCATGAGCAGACCGGCGATGAAATCGAGCTTGACCGCGAGTCGCGTGCAGCCCTGCAGCGTGAAGCGCTGGAGGAAGCCGGAACCACCGAGGAAGTTGTTGATCTTGTCGACGTCCCCGTACATGAAGACGTTCTCCCAGGGCACGAGGACCTTGTCGAAGATGAAGATCGCGTCGTTCTCGTCCAGTCGCGAGGACAGGGGGTAGTCGAACGGGGAGCCGGCGACGTTGGCGTTCTGCGAGTAGGAGGCGCGCGAGATCAGCTTGATGCCGGGTGCGTCCATCGGCACCGTGCAGATCAGCGCGAATTCCTTCTTCTTGATCGGCAGACCGTAGTGGGCGATGAAGTTGTAGTTGGTGATCGCCGAGCCGGTGGCGACGACCTTGGCGCCGGAGACGATGAGGCCGGCGTCGGTCTCCTTCTCGACCTTCATGAACACGTCGCCGACCTGGTCCGGCGGCAGCGAGCGGTCGACCGGCGGGTTGATGATCGCGTGGTTCCAGTACAGGACCTTCTCCTGCGACTCGCGGTACCAGCGCTTCGCGTTGTCCTGGAAGGGGGAGTAGAACTCGTCGTTCGCGCCGAGGGTGCCGAGGAAGGAGGCCTTGTAGTCGGGGCTGCGGCCCATCCAGCCGTAGGTCATGCGGGCCCAGGCGGCGATGGCGTCGCGGTCGGCGCGCAGGTCGTCGGCGGACTTCGGGGTGCGGAAGAACGGCATGGTCACGCCGCCGTTGCCCGTGTCGGTGGGGGTGGTGAGGGTGTTGACGTGCTCACCGGTGTGGAGGGCGTCGTAGAGGCGCGCCGTCATCCGGATGGAGTTGCGGAAGGCCGGATGGTTGGTGAAGTCCTTGACTCGCTCACCGTGCAGGTAGATCTCGCGGCCGTCGTCGATGGAGGCGATGTACTCGTCGCCGGTCATCGGGCGGGAGGCGAAGTTCTTCTGCTGGTTGGCCGGGTGGTCTGCGGCGACGTTGACCTTGGAGCGGTCGACGGTTTCCGTGGGCCGGGGCTCGGTGGTGGTCATGGAGTTTCTCCTTGTCCGGTGGGGATGAAGAGGGTTCGGGCGGGCTGTGTCTCGGGCGCGGACCGGGCTCAAACGTGAGCCGGGGCGAGTTCGAACGGCACGAAGCGGGTCTGGGAGTCGAACCATCCGCTGTGCGGGTCGTCCAGCGAGCCGTTCCACGCGGTGGACGTGCTCGGGGCGCCGAGATCGTGGAAAGTGCTGCGGTAGAACAGGAGCGGGTCTACCGTTTCGTCGAAGGTGGCGTCGACGATCTCGCCGATGTAGATGATGTGGTCGCCGCCGTCGTATTCGCGCCAGGGCGTGCACGACAGTGTCGCGGCGGTGCCGGCGAGGATCGGGGCGGTGGGGCCCTGCTCCCAGACCGGTTCGGGCGACTGGGGGCGTCCTGCGAAGTGCAGTGCGGTGTCGAGCTGGTTTGCGGCGAGGATGTTGACCGCGAACGGCGCGTCGGACAGGAACCGGCAGGCCTTGGAGGTGCGGGTCAGGGTGACCTGGCACAGGCGGGGTTCGAGCGAGACGGCGGTGAAGGCGGTGACGGTCGCGCCGTGGGGCTCTCCGTCGCTGTTCGCGCAGGTGATGACGGTGACGCCGCTGGCGAACTGTCCGAAGATGTTGCGGAGTGTGCGCTGATCCATGTCTGCGTCCTCCTGTCCGGTGCGGGTTGTGGTGGACTTCGATTCGATGTGACACAGACCATATGGACGTCGTGGAGCTTGTGCGATCCAGTGAGCGCGGTCACTATCCACCTAGCGCGGTGGGTGGGCCGAAGGGCCCTGTTTGCCTGGGACCGTGTTCCGCATCACACTGGATCGCACGCGCTCGAACCACACGGATGCGCAGGTCGGAGCGCCGACGACGAGTTGGAAACGAAGGTGAGGGGCCGATGGCAATGGAGCCGACTCCGGGGCCGGTCGATTGGGAAGAGGTGGAAGAGGTTGTCTCGAATGCCTATTTCGAGCACGAACTGACGCCGCTCGACGACGTCGCGCCCTCGCTCCGGCTCCGCACGCTGCCGCTCGGGCCGATCCGTCTCGCACGCATCGGCTGGGGAGCGGCGGTGTCGATCCGCAGCGAACATCCCGGGGCGTACGCGGTGAACATTCCGATCGCCGGTCGGATCGCCGCCGGCAACGGGTTGGTGTCGGAGGTCGGGCACGCCGCCGTCTTCCGTCCCGACACCGCAGCTCCGGAGCAGAAGTGGACGAACGACTGCGAGATCGTCGGGATCAAGCTCGAACGCGACTATCTGCAGCGCGAGATGTCGCGCATTCTCGCCCGTCCCGACCTGCAGCTCCCGAATCGGGTGGATCTGACGACGCAGGCGGGGCAGAGCTGGATGACGCTGTTGCGCTCGGTCGTGGAACAGCTCAAAGCGGACGAATCGCTCTGGCGGAATCCGCTTGTCGCGGAGCAGTTGTCGGGCGCTCTGACCACCTCGTTCATCCTCGCGGTCATGCCGGAGGACGCGGATCCGACCGGCGGTGCGCGTCCGCGCATCATCAAGCGTGTCCTCGACCGGTTGCACGAGGATCCCGCCTCGGCGTGGACCACCGCGGAGATGGCCGAGGTGGCCGGTGTCAGTGTGCGGCGCCTGCAGGAGGGCTTCCGCGAATATCTCGGGGTGTGCCCGCGCGACTACCTGCTCGACCTGCGTCTCGAGCGCATCCACGAGGAACTCGCGGTGGGCGATGCGGCGGAGCTGTCGGTCACCGATGTGGCTCTGAAGTGGGGTATCACCCATACCGGCCGGTTCGCGGCGGCCTACAAGCGCAAGTACGGGGTGGCACCGTCGGTCACGCTGCGTGGGTGATCGAGGGCCGTCAGTTGTGGCGGTAGCCGAGCTCGCTGCTGAGCCTTTCGGCGCAGTTCACGACCCTTTTCGCAGCGAGATCACGGAACGAGTCGAGGGTGTGCCGGCCGGTCGACGTCGAGCACGCGAGCACTCCCACGGCATAGCCGGAGGGGTCGAAGACGGGAGCGGCGATCGTGATGAGCCCTTCCTCGAGCTCGGCGGAGGTGATCGCGTAGCCGCGGTTGCGCACGTGGGCCAGTTCGGCGCGCAGATCGTCCGGGTTGTCGATCGTTGCGCTCGTGAGTCGCTCGAACTGCGTCCGGTCGAGTACGTGATCGACCAGTTCACGTGGTGACCAGGCCAGGAGTGCCCGGCCCATCGACGTGGCGTAGGCGGGGACGCGGGTGCCGACGGAGACGTTGATGCTCATGATCCGGCGGACCGGGACGCGTGCGGCGTAGACGACCTCGGTGCCGTCGAGCACGCCGAGCGACGCCGATTCGTTGGTGTGTTCGGCGATCTCGACCAGTTTCGGTAGCGCCGAGTCCACGAGGGCGTGGGAGGCGGTGTAGTGCTGACCGATGCTGAGCACGCGCGGAGTGAGCGACCACCGCGTCCCCTGCGAGGTGACGTACCCGAGCTTCTGCAGGGTCAGCAGGATACGTCGAACCGCAGGCCGGGACAGGTGGGTCTTGGTGGCGAGTTCGGCAAGGGTGGGATTGGGGTCCTTGTCGTCGAAGGCGTGCAATACCGCAAAACCGCGTTCGATGCTCTGGATGAAGTCCCGTTCGTTGCTAGGACCATTACCTAGGTCGATGCTCGGCATCCTGCCTCCTACCTGCGTACTTGTTGATACTGCCCGATCCGGTGTTGACAAGCTGTGTGACACCACGCACAGTATGTGTTGTACGCACTGCGATACACAAGTACGCACAGCGTACTGACCGGTGATCACCGCAGCCCCCGTGTCGCACCGGCCCCACACTTCCCGATAGTTCAGTCCCCACGAGGAGAGCCATGACCACCATGGAGAACCCCACCGCCCACGGGTCCGGCAACGCTGCGACCGACAAGTTCAAGTCCGAGCGGGTCACGTCCGACACCTCGGTCGAGCGCGCGTCGGCGATCTACCAGGACGTGATCGGGGCTTTTGCCGACATCATTCAGAAGCACCAGGTCACCTACGACGAGTACCGCGTGCTCAAGCAGTGGCTGATCGACGTGGGTGAGTACGGCGAGTGGCCGCTGTGGCTGGACGTCTTCGTCGAGCACGAGATCGAGAAGGTGCACTACAACCGCAAGGGCTTCTCCGGCACCAAGGGCTCCATCGAAGGCCCCTACTACGTGCCGAACAGCCCGAAGCTCCCGGCCAAGTGCACGATGCCGATGCGCGAGAAGGACAAGGTCGCCCCGCCGCTGGTCTTCAAGGGGCAGGTCACCGACCTCGAGGGCAACGGCCTGCCCGGCGCCACCGTCGAGCTGTGGCACGCCGACGAAGAGGGCTTCTACTCGCAGTTCGCCCCCGGCATCCCCGAGTGGAACCTGCGCGGCACCGTCGAGGTCGACGAGAACGGCAACTTCGAGATCACCACGCTCAAGCCGGCTCCCTACAAGATCCCGGCCGACGGACCGACCGGCTGGTTCATCAGCTCCTACGGCGGACACCCCTGGCGCCCGGCCCACCTGCACCTCATGGTGAAGGCTCCCGGCAAGCGTGCCATCACCACCCAGCTGTACTTCAAGGGCGGCGAATGGGTCGAGGACGACGTCGCCACGGCCGTCAAGCCCGAGCTCATCCTGGATCCGCAGCCCAACGCCGACGGCATCGACGAAGTGACCTACAACTTCGTGCTCGACCCCGAAGCGTGATCCGCACCGCGGAAACCGCCCGATCCGGCCCCCGCGCGCGAGTCGGTTCTGCGTAACGAATGCCGGTGCCCCACTGGGGTACCGGCATTCGTGCTGAATGCAGGGTCGACGTATTCCCCGTCACACCCCGATCCGATTGTGAGCAATTCCGATGTCCGACCCCGATCTGAAGATCGCCTCCGTCACCACGACGATCATCGACGTACCGCTGATCCGACCCCACAAGTTCGCCACCACCACCGCCGAAGCGCAGCCGATCCTGCTCGTCGCGGTGACCACCGAGGGCGGCGTCACCGGTTACGGTGAAGGCGTCGTGCCGGGCGGGCCGTGGTGGGGTGGCGAATCGGTCGAGACGATGCAGCAGATCGTCGATCGCTACATCGGGCCCTACATCATCGGACGCGGAGTCGACGAGATCAGCGGCGTGATGGTCGATATCGAGCGCATCGTCGCCAACGCGCGATTCGCGAAGGCCGCCGTCGACGTCGCGATGCACGACGCGTGGGGACGCGCGCTGGGTGTGCCGGTCGCGTCGCTGCTCGGCGGTGCCTTCCGGACCGGCGTCGACGTGCGGTGGGCGCTCGGCGCCGCGCCGCTCGAAGAGATCGTCGAGGAGGTCACCCACAAGCGTGAGCAGCGCCTGAACTACTCCTTCAAGCTCAAGATGGGTGCGCTCGACCCGGCAGTCGACACCGATCGTGTCGTCAAGATCGTCGAGGCGTTCGGCGGCGAGGTCGGATTCAGCATCGACGTCAACGCCCGCTGGGACCGCTTCACCGCGCTGCGCCACGTCCCGCAGCTCGTCGACGGTGGAGTCGAACTCATCGAACAGCCCACTCCCGCAGATCAACTCGACGTGCTCGCCGAGATCAACCGACGCGTCTCGGCGCCGGTGATGGCCGACGAGTCCGTGCAGACCCCGCACGACGCGTACGAGGTGGCCAAGCTGGGCGCCGCCGACGTCGTCGCGCTCAAGACCACCAAGTGCGGCGGACTGCAGCGCAGCAAGCAGGTCGTCGCCGTCGCGAAGGCGGCAGGCCTGCGCTGCCATGGTGCGACCTCCATCGAAGGTCCCATCGGGACCGCCGCGTCCGTCCACTTCGCGTGCGCCGAACCGGGGATCGATTACGGCACCGAACTGTTCGGTCCGCAGCTGTTCGCCGTCGAATTGCTGCAGAAGCCGCTCGACTACTCCGAGGGCCAGGTGCACCTGCCCGAGGGACCGGGACTCGGCGTCGACCTCGACATGGATGTCGTGAACAAGTACGCGCGCTCCTGATCCGCATTTTTCGTCAGAACAGAAGAAGGAGAAACATCATGGCACTGTTCCACGTTCGGATGGACGTCGACATCCCCCGTGATCTCGACCCCGACGTGCGCGCCGAGACCGTCGCCAAGGAGAAGGCCTACAGTCAGGATCTGCAGCGCCAGGGCAAGTGGCGTGAGATCTGGCGGATCGTCGGTCAGTACAGCAACATCTCGATCTTCGACGTCGAGTCGGCGGATGAGCTGCACGAGATCCTGTGGAACCTGCCGCTGTTCCCCTACATGAACATCGAGGTCATGCCGCTGACGAAGCACGGCTCCGATATCAAGTGACCCTCGGCGCCGGCGAGTAGCTCATACTCGGGTTATGAGCCTGCCGCTGCGCGACGTCTACGCCGAGCCGACCCTCGCCGACCTGATGCCGTCGGTGCTCTCGTCCGCGGGGGTCGCCGGTGAGACCAACCGACTCGATCTCACCCCCGTCGATCACACCGTCGTCCTGCTCGTCGACGGAATGGGGTGGGAACTGCTGCAGCGCAACGCGAAAGCAGCCCCGTATCTGACACAGGCACCGGGGAGCCCGATGCGTGCCGGCTTCCCGACGACCACGGCCGTCAGCCTCGCCTCCCTCGGGACGGGGTTGCCGTCCGGCCTCCACGGCATCACCGGTTACCAGTCGTACGTCGACGAGATCGAGGCCCCGGTCAACTGGCTCCGCTGGACCCTCGCCGGAACCGCGATCGACCAGCGCGACGATCTCGTCCCCGAGACCGTGCAGCCTCACCCGACGGTGTTCGAACGCGGCCGCGAGGCGGGCCTGACCGTCACCACCGTCGTGCCGAAGGCCTTCGAAGGGAGCGGCCTGACCCGGGCCGTGCTGCGCGGTGGCAACTTCGTCGGGGTCTCCGCGTACGGCGATCTGCTCGCCCAGGTCGTCGCCGCGGTGAGCGCCGGCGACCGCAGCCTCGTCTACTGCTACATCGGCGAGGTCGACACCCTCGGGCACGTCTACGGGCCGGAGTCCGCGGCGTGGCTCGCGCAGCTCACGGTGGTCGATCGTTTCGTCGAGCAACTCGCCGGCGCGCTGCCGGCCGGCACCCGCTTGCTCGTCACCGCCGATCACGGCATGGTCGACGCCTCGCGGGGTCGCCGCATCGACTTCGACCACACCCCGGGTCTCGGTGAGGACGTCACCGTCATCGCGGGGGAACCGCGGTGCCGTCACATCTACACCGACCACGTCGACCGGGTTCTCGAACGCTGGCGCAATGAACTCGGCGACCACGCGTGGGTCGGCACCCGCGACGACGCGTTCGCGGCGTGCCTGTTCGGATCCGATCCCGATCCGGCGTTGACCAAGCGGATCGGCGACATCGTGGCCGTCGGCCGTGGCGAATCGACGGTGATCCGCAGCGACGGCGAGCAGGTCATGTCGAACCTTCCCGGACAACACGGGGCGTTGACCGATGAGGAACTGCTCGTGCCGCTGCTGCAGATCGGGTGACACGATCGAGGTCCGGGGCCGCCGGGTGTCGAAACTCTCGATGCCCGAAACGTATCGGTCACATAGTGTGTGCACATGCGTACCGATGCGGTGACCTGGCACGACCGCAGCAGTAGGGTCGCGCTGATCCTCCTGTGGGTGGTCCGGATCCTCTTCAAGCCGATTCTGAGTCTCTGGCCGAGCAACGACTTCGGCATCGCCGTGCTCGGCCGGCTGTCGTGGGTGGTCGACAGGATCACGCCCACGCCGCGCGCCGTGCACGTCACGCAGACCGAACTCGGCGGAGTGCCCGGTGAGCGGATCATCTCCCCGAAGCCGGTCGACGACCCGCTCGACGACGCCACGATCCTCTACTTCCACGGCGGCGGCTTCATCTTCTGCGGCCCGTCCACCCACCGTCAGCTGTGCGTGCAGCTCGCGCTCGATTCCGGCGCCCCGGTGTACTCGATGGACTACCGGCAGGTGCCCGCGGTGCCGATCGCCGGTTCGGTGCAGGACGCGATGAACGCGTACACGGCTCTGCTCGAGGTGGCCGACGACCCGACCCGCATCGTCGTCGGCGGCGACTCGGCCGGCGGTTATCTCGCGGCGAAGGTCGCCGAACTCGCCGCGCGTCGCGGCATCCAGCGACCGGCCGCTGTGATCGGCTACTCGCCGCTGCTCAACCTCGACCTCGACAAGCACGACCCGAAGTACATGGCGAGAGACGCCTACCTGCCCATCAAGGCACTCGGGAAGATCAGTCCGCGCTGGTTCGCCGGGGAAGAGGCGATCGAGGGCGAGAGGAACCCCGTCGACGCCGATCCGGCGCTGTTCCCTCCGATGTTCATGTGCGCCGCCGAATACGAGCTGACCAGGCCGGACGTCGAGATCATGACCGAACGACTCGCGTCGGCGGGACGCACCGTGGAGACACATCTGTGGCGCGGGCAGATCCACGCGTGGCCGGTCCTGGCCCGCGCGATCCCCGAGGCCATGGAACTGATCGGGCTCAGCACCCGGTTCGCGCGACGCGCGATCGTCGCAGTGGACGACGCTGCCTGAGCGCTCACAGGTTGGTGTCGGGCGGTTCCGGGCTCTCGGGCAGTCCGGCGCCGTGGCCGTCCCCGTCGCGCGGCGGACAGTTCCCGCCGACGGCGTACGACGTCATCGACAGCGATCCGTACTCGACACCGTCGACGAGGGTCTCCGGTTGCTCCCCGGACTCGGCGGCCAGACCCGCGACGTACAGCAACGGCAGGAAATGATCGGGGGTCGGCACCGCGTGGCGGTAATCGGGGTGCTCACCCAGCGCCGCGGCATCACCGGGACGGTCGCGCAGGACGGCGAAGGCGTCCTCGTCGAACCGATGTGCCCAGTCGAACCCCGCGCCCGGGCGTCGCGGATCCATCGCGCCGAGGTTGTGGACCACGTTGCCGCTCGCGACGATCAACACCCCACGGTCGCGGAGTCCGGCGAGACGGGCCCCGAGATCGACGTGATAGTCGAGCGACTTGTAGGCGTTGAGGCTGAGCTGCACCACCGGGACATCCGCCTCCGGGAAGGCGTGGGTGAGCACCGACCAGGTGCCGTGGTCGATACCCCACGAGTCGACGTCGGCACCCACCCATGTCGGATGGACGAGGTCGGCGATCTCCTCCGCCAGTTCCGGAGCACCCGGCGCCGGATACTCGACGTCGAACAACTCCTGCGGGAACCCGAAGAAGTCGTGGATCGTGCGCGGTGACCGCATCGCGGTCACCGCGGTGGCATTGATGAACCAGTGGGCGGAGATCGCCAGGATCGCGCGGGGCGTCGGCACGGATCGTCCGAACGCCGCCCAGGCCTGCGTGTACCGATTCGATTCGAGCGCGTTGAGCGGACTGCCGTGGCCGACGAACGCGACCGGCATGCGTGACGACACGACCCCTCCTCCCGGTTGTCGAGCCTCAGTTGTCGAGTCGTGCCTTCAACCAGGCCGTCAGGTCGTCGAGCACGCGGTCCTTCTCCGGTTCGTTGAACACCTCGTGGTACAGCCCGTCGTACAACTTCAACGTCAGGTCCTTCGAACCCGCACGATCGGCGATGAGCTGCGCCCCGGCCGGATCGGCGAGAGCATCGGCGGTTCCGTGCATGACGAGCAACGGCAACGTCAGGTTCGGGAGACGCCGCTCGAGGCTTTGCTCGTTGAGCACCAGCACCCGCGCGAGCCCGGCGGGCACGAGACCGTGGTGCACGAGCGGATCGGCGTCGTACGCCGCGACCACTGCAGGATCGCGCGAGACCGCCTTGCTGTCGAGCTTCTGCACCGGCACACCCGGCAGGAAACGCCCGATCAGCTTGCCGATCTCCACGACCGGTTTCGGCGTGCCCGACGTGACGATCACCGCCGGCCCCGACAACACGAGCGCGTCGAGCCGGTCCTGATGATCGAGCGCGTAGGCCAGAGCGATCGCACCGCCCATCGAGTGACCGAGCATGAAGACCGGCAGGCCGGGATGCGCATGGGTCGCCAGATCGATCAGGCTGTCCAGGTCGTCGGTGAACTCGCGCATCTCCTGGGCGCGCACACGCTTGCCGCCCGACCGTCCGTGACCGCGGTGGTCGGGGGAGTACACGACGAGGCCGAGATCGGTGAGCCGCGCGACGACGTGGTCGTAGCGACGTGCGTGCTCACCCAGCCCGTGGCTGAGGATCAGCACGCCGGTAGGGGCCTCCGGCGACCACACGTCGTACACGATCGGGATCGCGCCGACGCCGGTGAACGACGATTCGGTGTGCTCCATGAGCGCCTCCTGCGGCCTCGTCGACAGCTGTTCCTCGCATCCTCGCACGACTACGGGTTCGGAGGCTTGTGTCCGGCCGGAGACGGGAGCACGCTCGAAAGAAGGGGGGTGCGACCGAGGAGACCTGTGATGGAAACCGAGATCACCGAGATCGCTCCGGATGTCTACCGCGTGTCCACATTTCTCGACGCGGCGAATCTGACGATGAACCAGTTCCTCGTGGACGGTGACGAGCCTCTGCTGTTCCATACCGGTTACCGCGCGCTGTTCCCATCGGTGTCGGAGGCGGTGGCACGGTTGATACCGCTGGATCGGTTGCGGTGGATCACCTTCGGACACGTCGAGGCCGACGAGTGCGGCTCGATGAACTCCTGGCTCGAGGTGGCGCCGGCAGCCGAGGTCGCCCACGGCGCGATGGGCTGTTTCGTCCAGGTCGCCGATCTTGCGGATCGTCCACCGCATCCTCTGCAGGACGGGGACGTCCTGGATACCGGGCGTCGTCGGGTGCGGCACATCGATACCCCGCACGTTCCGCACGGATGGGATGCGGGTCTGATGTTCGAGGAGACGACATCCACCCTGCTGTGCGGTGATCTGTTCACGGCGTTCGGCAGGTATTCGGCACGGACGACGAGCGAGATCGTCGGCCCCGCTCTGCAGGCGGAGGACCTGGGTCGTGCAACGTGCCTGACCCCCGAACTCGGACCCACCATCCGCGCACTTGCGGACCTGCACCCGAGCACTCTCGCGCCCATGCACGCCCCGGCCTACGACGGTGATTGCGCCGCGACCCTCGAGGAACTCGCTGCGGCCTACGAGGAACGGTTCGCCGCCGAGGCGGACATGCGCCGTGGCCGAGGGCCGAAATTCGATTGACGGTGGTCGGGCGCTCGGTACCCTGGAGATCATGATCCAGGCGCTCTACTTCCACTGACGACACCCCCTCCGCGACTCGGGACGTACTCCGAGGTCGCGGTTCGAGCCGTACCCGAATACGGCCGAGTGTCCGGCCGTTCGTCAGCGAGCGCATCCTCCCACCCGTGATCCCGGGACGAGTGTGCCTCCGCACGGAGGAAACCACATGACCATCAGCATCACCCTGCCCCGGCGCTCCCGCGCCCAACTCGGCGCCGTCGACGTCCACCTCGCGCGGGACGGCCATCCCGTCCTGCGCGGCGTCGACCTCGCGGTCACGCCGGGGTCCCGGCTCGGCGTCGTCGGAGAGAACGGCCGCGGCAAATCCACGCTGCTGCACGTCCTTGCCGGTCGCCTCGAACCGGACTCGGGGACGGTGCGCCGGTTCGGTTCGTTCGGTATCGCCGAGCAGGAGATGACCGTCGCGCAGGGGCGCACCGTCGGTGATCTCGTCGATATCGAGCTGGCGCACGTCCGCGCCGTGCTGCGGGCGCTCGACGAGAGCACCGCAGCGCTCGCCGACGAGCGTCCGGGCGCCGCCGACGCGTACGCCGACGCCCTCGAGATCGCCGAGCAACTCGACGCGTGGGACGCCGACCGTCGCGTCGACACCGCCCTCGAAGCGCTCGGTGCCGTCACCGACCGTTCGCGACCGCTGGCGGAGATGTCGGTCGGGCAGCGCTACCGCGTGCGCCTGGCCGCACTGCTCGGCGCCGAACACGATTTCCTGTTGCTCGACGAGCCGACCAACCATCTCGACGCGTCGGGGCTCGACTATCTCACCGAACGCCTGCAGCAGACCCGCAGCGGCGTGGTCCTCGTCAGCCACGACCGCGCCCTGCTGACCGACGTCGCCACGTCGATTCTCGACCTGAACCCGAGTCGCGACGGACGTCCGCGCCTGTACGGCGGGGGATACGCCGGCTTCCGGACGGGACGCGAGGCCGAATACGCCCGCTGGGTCAGCGAATACGCCCGCGAGCAGGCCGAGCGGGCCCGGTTGGAGTCAAATCTCGAATCCGCTCAGGATCGGCTCGTCACCGGCTGGCGACCGGAGAAGGGCACCGGCAAGCATCAACGAGCCACCCGTGCGCCGGCGCTCGTCCAGTCGGTGCACCGTCGTCAGGAAGCGCTGGACGATCATGCGGTGGCGGTACCGGTACCGCCGCTCCAGTTCTCGATGCCGGCGCTCGGCGCGGAGGCCGACGGGATCGACCCGGACACACCCTTGGTGCGCGTCGAGGACGTCATGGTGCGCGGCCGGCTCGACCGTCCGGTCAGCCTGGCCGTCCTCGCCGGTTCGCGGCTCGTCATCACCGGACCCAACGGCGCCGGCAAGTCGACGCTGCTTGCAGTACTGGCCGGCGAGGTCGAACCGACGGCGGGAACCCGCGAGAGTGATCCCGTCGTGCGGATCGGGCGGCTCGCCCAGGAGTCGCCGGCACCGTCGGCGGCGCGGGTGCAGCAGGTCTACGACGCGCACGTCGGCGAACTGATCGTCGCCGGCCTCGTCCCCGACCAGGGAGCCGTCGATCTCGACGAACTCGGACTGTTCACCGAACGCGACCTCGGCAAGCGGGTGCGTGACCTGTCGATGGGACAGCAGCGACGCCTCGACCTGGCGATGGTGCTCGCCGCGCGACCGCATGTGCTGCTGCTCGACGAGCCCACCAACCACCTGTCGATCACGCTGGTGGACGAGTTGACCGACGCCCTGGGCGCGACCGACGCCGCGGTCGCCGTGGCCACCCACGACCGCCAGATGCGACGCGACATCGCCCACTGGCCGCACCTGGCGTTGGGGCTCGCCCCGAAGGAATGCACCCGGAAAGGACCGAAGCCATGAACGTTCGGGTGCGCGCGTTGGCACCCCTGCGGCACCGCGACTACCGCCTGCTGATCGGCGCCGTCGCGGCGGAGTTGTTCGCGGCCGGGATGTGGACGGTCGTGATGGTCTTCCAGGTGATCGCCATCCGCGACACCCCGACCGCCCTGTCGATGGTCGCGGCGTGCCTGAGCGCCGGCCTGCTCGCGTTCGCGCTCGTGGGCGGGATCGCGGCCGACCGGTTGCCGAAACGGGCCGTGCTGGTCGCGGTACAAGCGGTGAACCTCGTAACCGTTTCTCTCGTGACCGCGCTGGCGTTCTCCGACGCGATCGCGCTCTGGCACATGGCGGTTGCGTCGGCGGTGCTGGGTGCGGGTACGGCGTTCTTCTTCCCCACCTACACCGCGCTGGTGCCGAACGTGCTGCCCGCGGAGGAACTTCTCGCCGCGAACGGGCTGGAAGGAGCACTGCGGCCGACCCTCCAGCAGGGCGCCGGACCGGCCGTCGCCGGAATGGTGGTCGGGGCGTTCATTCCTGCGACGGGCGCGTTCGTCGTCGCCGCCTTCCACGCGTGTGCGCTCGTCCTGTTGTTGTGCGTGCGCGTCCCCCGAGAACCGGCGGAAGAGACGGAGTCCCACGAGAAGACGAGTGTGCTCGCCGATCTGAAGGAAGGTATCTCCTTCACGATCACCACACCGTGGCTGCTGTGGACCCTGATCGCCGCGTGCGTCATGACCTTCGTCGTCATGGGGCCGGTCGAGGTGTTGCTGCCGTTCATCACCCGCGAGTTGTTCGACAACGGGGAGCAGCGGTTCGGCACGATCCTCGCGGCGTTCGGTGTGGGCGGAGCCCTGGGCTCGTTGGCGGTGTCGTCGCGACCTCTGCCGCGTCGCTACCTGACCGTCATGCTGATGTGCTGGGGTGTAGGGACTCTGCCGTTGGCCGTCTTCGCCTTCACGACGTCGTTCACGGTCATGATCGTCGCGACGTTCGTCATCGGATTCGCCGACGCCGCGGGCATGGTCCTGTGGGGGACCCTGCTGCAGAGGCGCGTGCCGCTCGGCATGATCGGCCGGGTGGCGAGCCTGGACTTCTTCGTCTCGCTCGCCCTCATGCCGGTGTCGATCGCGGTGACGGGACCGTTGTCCACGGTGGTGCCGCGGTGGGTGTTGTTCACGGTGGCCGGCGTGGCACCGCTGGTGCTGATGCTGATCGCTCTCGTCGCCGGCCGGATGTTCGCGGATGAGATCGCGAACCCCCTGGACACCGGCAACGAGCGCGTCGACATCGTGGTGGAATCAGCTCAGCGTGCCGGGTCGGTGGAGACGGCGGCAGGCACCGGCTCGGACGAGGCGTCCGCCGAGCGTGCCGGGCGCAGCGCGAACAGTGCCACCGCGGCGAGCACGACCACGCCGGCCACTCCGAAGTAGAGCTGTTCGGGCGTCCATCCCGCATCGAGGAGCACACCGGCCGCGGTCGGTGCGAGGATGGCACCCGCTCGGCCGATACCGATGGCGGAACCGACACCGGTGGCCCGCACCTGCGGTCCGTAGAGGGACGGCGCGAGGGTGTACAGGCCGGCGATGCACCCGTTGATGAGTCCGCCGATCAGGATGCCGAGCGCGAACGCCAGCGTCAGGGTCGAGATCGACATGATGAAGACGGTCATGGTCGCGGCGGCGGCGATGGTGAAGGTGAGCAGGACCGATCGGGTGGCCCAGCGGCTGGCGAACACTCCGAAGAGCACCGAACCGACGGTGCCGCCGAGGGTGAGCATCATGCCCGCCGTGGCGCTCTGGTCCTTCGTGAGACCGGCGGTCTCGAGCAGCGACGGCGTCCACGAGTTGACGAAGTAGAAGCCGAACATGGTGGCGAAGAAGGCCGCCCAGAGCAGGACTGTCGAGCGGGTGTTGCTTCCGGAGAACAGGTCCGAGATCCGTCCTGCCCGCGTCGCCGCCTTGTCACCGGAGCGGGTGAGCTCGGAGACGGGGTTCTGGCCGATGCGTCGCGCGATGGTGTTGATCCGGTCGAGATCGCCTGTGCGTCCCCGGCTGGTGAGGAAGTCCAGGGATTCGGGCAGCAGGACGACGAGGAGGGCGAGCACCAGACCGGTGAGGCCGGCACCGGTGACGAAGACTGCACGCCAACCGTATTCGCTCTGCAGACCGACGGCGGCCATACCGCCGATCGTGGCACCCACACCGTATCCGGCGGTGTAGATGCTGATCGCCAGACCACGCCAGCGGGCCGACGAGTATTCGCTCGCGATGACGGTGGTGCAGGCAAGGACGCCGCCGATGCCGAGTCCGGTGAGGACCCGCCAGATACCGAGTTCCCACGCCGATCCGGCGCTCGCGGACAGCCCCATCCCGGCGGTGGCGAGCGCGACCGACATGAGGATCAGAGGCCGTCGGCCGATCCGGTCGGCCATCGGAGCGAGAGCGAGAGCACCGACAGCCATGCCGATCAGACCCGCGCTGAGCAGCACGCCGAGTTCCGATCCGCCGAGGCCGAAGTCGCTGCCGATGCTCTTGGCGGTGAACGCCAGGGCCATGACGTCGAACCCGTCGAGGATGTTCAGCACGACGCACAGGGCGACGACCATCCATTGGTAGGGATGCATCGGCGAGGCGTCGATGCGTGCGCGAAGATCCATCGTGTTTCCTCGTGGTGTGAAATGCGCGGTGGTCTAGGGAAGGTCGAGCGTGACGACACCCGTCGTCGAACGGGGCGACGCCGAATCGCGCACCACGCGTGACACGCAGGCGCACATCCGACGCGAGGAGCGCTTCTGCTCCTCGCTGAAGAAGACATCGCGGTGGTCGACGCGACCGTCGAGCGAGGCGACGGAGACCTCGCACAGGCCGCATTCGCCCTTGCGGCAGTCGAACATCATGTCGACACCGGCACGCCGGAGGGCGTCGAGCATCGATTCGTCGGAGCCGACGGTGGTGGTGACGTCGAGTTCGGGCACGGTGACCGTGAACTCCTCGGCGTCGAACCACCCACTGTTGCCGAAGGTCTCGTAGCGGAGGTTCGGCATCGGCAGGTCGCGGTCGTGCCACCGGCGCCGCACGGCGTCCATGAGGCGGATCGGACCGCACATGTACAGCTCGGTGCCGTGATCGACGCCGTCGACGAGCGCGGTGACGTCCAATCCCGTTCCTTCGTCGTCGATGTGGACGTCGATACGGTCGCCGTGGAGAGCTTCGAGCTCGGACAGGAAGGCCATCGCGGAACGGCTGCGACCGACGTACACGAAGCGGTAGTCGGCACCGAGGCGGCGGAGCACGGCCCCCATTGCGCGGACCGCGGTGATGCCGATGCCACCGGCGAGCAGGACGTAGCGCGGTGCGCCGACCCGCAGCGGGAAGTTCTGGAGCGGCTCGGTGATCTCGAGTTCGTCGCCGGGACGCAGCGAGTGCATGTATTCGGAGCCGCCGCGCGAGGTGGGGGAGCGGTGGACGCCGAGTGTGAGGCGACCGTCCGGACCACCCGCGGCGAGGGAGTACGAACGCGTGTCGCCAGAGGGGAGACGCACGTCGATGTGGGCGCCGGGTTCGACGCGGTGGGCGGTGTCGGCGGCGAGGGTGATCTCGGCGATCGAATCGGCGGCCCGCTCGACACTCACGACTCGGGCCCGCTGCCAACGGATCTGGTTGTTGCTCATGTCAGTGGGCTCCCTCGGGAACGGCAGGGGCCGAGGCAAGGTTCCGCTCCGCTTCGACCATGCGCTGGATCAGGCGTCGCACCCACATGCCGCCGGCGTCGATGTTGAGGTTGTAGAACTCGTGATCCGGGTTCGCCTCGATGGCCTTCTGTTGCGCGGTGAGCATCGCCTCGTCCTCACCGAACACGCCGTGCACGCCGTCGCGCAGCTGCGTGGTGATGAGCTGGCTGTCGAGGCGGTAGTTGCGCATGAACGCCCAGAAGTACAGCGCGGTGCTCTCGTCGACGGGCGAGATGGTGTTCATGACGAAACCGTTGACGCCCTGGCTGCGGTCGCCCTCGGGGGCACCGGTTCCGGCCTTGGCCACACCCACGTCGATGCGGATCGTGGACGGTGCCTGGAATTCGATGATCTGCCAGCGGTCGACCTTGCCCTCGAAGCCGGGGAACTTGTCGCGCATGTTCTTCAACCAGAACGGCGGTGCATCGATGTCGCGCATCCAGCGGGTGACGGTGACGGTGCGGTCGTCGTGGGTGACGACGAAGTCGGACTCGCTCAGTTCGTCCTGGCCGATGGACGACGAGTGCACGAACTCCTCGTGGGTGAGGTCCATGAGGTTGTCGAGGACGAGCTGGTAGTTGGCCTGCACGTCGATCGTGCGTCCGTCGCCCGCCCAGTCGGGGGAGTCCATCTGGAACATGTCCGGGACGAGATCGGGATCGGCCTGCGTCGGGTCGCCCGGCCAGACCCACACGAAGCGGTGCCGCTCGACGACGGGATACGACGCCACCATCGCGGACGGATTGATCGTCTGCTGGGCGGGCATGTGCGTGCAGCGACCTGCGGAGTTGTACTGCAGACCGTGGTAGGGGCACTGGATGCCCTCGCTACCGATGAGCTTGCCCATCGACAACGGCGCCAGGCGGTGCCAGCAGGCATCGGCGAGGGCGACGGGACGGCCCTCCTCGGTGCGGTAGAGGGCCATCGGCTTGCCGGCGATGGTGCGGGCGAGGATCTCGCGGCGACCCACCTCGTGATCCCAGGCGACGACGTACCAGGCGTCGAGCGGGTAGGCCATGTTCTTCGCGGTCGCCCCGGTGGGGCCGAGATCGGTCATGTCGGATCCTCCGAACACTGAGGGTGAAATAACTATCTACATAGATAGTTGGTGAGCTGGGGCACACACTATCTATCGATATAGTTATTCGCAAGAGTGGAATACTCGCCCGGGGAAAGGTGGTGGTCCATGAGCCTGCGATACGCGCTGCTCGCATTGCTCACCGCCGAGCCTCTGACCGGCTACGACGCGGCGAAACGGTTCGGCGGGTCGGTCGGGCACGTCTGGCATGCACCCGACTCGCAGATCTACCCCGAACTACGCCGGATGGAGCGCGAGGGCCTCGTCGAAGGAGAGCAGGTGCGTTGGGGGCCCAACAGCACCAAGACCCGGTACTCGATCACGGACGAGGGCATCCGGGCCTTCCGCGAGTGGATGTCCACTCCGCTGGACTACGCCCCGGTGCGCGACGCCGCCCACATGCGCGCGGCCTACTTCGAATGGACCGACCCGGACAGCGCTCGCGAGTGCCTGCAGCGGCACATCGACCACTACGCCGAGCAGATCGCCCAGTGGGCCACGGTGCGCGACGCGATCCTCGACCTCAGCAACGCGACCATCGCACGACGCGCGCAGAAGTATCCGGCCGAGGACCACGAGCGGATCATCGCGTTCAAGGCGTTCGCGTACGACGGTCTCATCGGCCGGGGCGAAGCCGAGATCGCGTGGGCACGTCAGGGCCTCGAACTCCTCGACAAGCTGTCGCCGCGCGACTGAGCCGCCCGGGACCGCTGCAGCGACGCGCGAAGTGGTCAGCGGAGCGCGGAACTGCGCACACCGATGACCGTTTCGCGCTCCGATGTCGGCGGTCGGATCACGGCGTGCTGTCCGTCGGCGGAACGATCGAATGCGCGAGCGCCCGCATGAGGAACTCGAGTTCGGGATTGGGTGTCGCGTTGCTCCGCACCACCCCGCACACCGGCACCTGCAGCCGGTGCTGGATCTCGCGCATGAACTTCAGTCCCTTGCGGGGTGTGTCGGCCGCGGTGCCGGCGTAGAGCACGGTCCACGCCCTCGGGTTGGTGAGCACCTCGAGAGTCGCGGTGTGGTCGCTCGCGATCGGGGGTCCGAGGCGCACGCGACGACCGACCTCGACGAAGGCGTCCTCGACCACACGATGCAACAGCACCTGGTTGCCGCGCGGCGGCAGCAGCAGCGGATAGTGGGCGAGATCGCCGAGGTCGACGGTGGAGAACGCCGACAGCGGGTGCTCGCTCGACGTGACGATGACGAGTTCTTCGATGCCGAGACGGATCGCCTCCAGGCCCGGGCGGTCGACGTCGCCGCGGATCAGTGCGAGATCGGCATCCCCGGACGCGACGGCGTTGACGCGGTCGGTGAAGTCCTTGATGACGAACTCCACGTCGATCTTGGGGTGACGCTCGCGGACGCTGGAGATCGCGTCGAGGCTCTGCGACGCGAAGCTCATGTTCGCCGTGATGCGGATGCTCTCCCGCGGTTCGTGGCCCACTTCCAGGGCCTTCGCCTCGAGGCTGAGCACCTCGGCGGCGATCGGTATCAGGCGTCGGCCTGCCGAGGTGAGCTTGACCGAACGGGTGGTGCGGTCGAACAGGGTGGTGCCCAGTTCGTGTTCGAGCTTCGCGATCTGATGGCTGATCGCCGACTGCGAGATGAAGCAGCGCTGGGCAGCGCGGGAGAAGCTGCCCTCCTCGCCGACGGCGAAGAAGTAGCGCAGCTGACGGAAATCCATGGCTCCTCCCGGGAATGTGTCATCTGCATTTATGAGCGAAACAGATAACAGTTTTTCGAATGTCCCAGGTTAGTGGATAACAAGGGTCCTTCGTACCTACCTTGGGAGTCATACATCAACGGAGATGACAAGTACGTGGAGGTTTACGACAGCATGGACGATGCGGACACAGTGACCCTGGTCGATCGGACAGATGTAGTCATCGTGGGTTCCGGCTTCGGAGCGTTGGCCACCGCCAAGAAGCTCGCCAAGGCCGGCACGCCCTTCGTTCTCATCTCGGAGACCACCGAGCATCTTTTCCAGCCTCTGCTCTACCAGGTCGCGACCGGTGTCCTCTCGCCCGGTGAGATCGCCCCCTCCGTGCGCGCGATCCTGGCCGAGTACCCCAATGCCGACGTCCGCCTGGGCCGCGTCGTCGACGTGCTCCCCGAGGAGAACACGGTCGTCTACGAGGCCGGCGGTCAGCGTCTGCGCCTCGGCTTCAAGTACCTCGTCGCCGCGACCGGCGCGCGCCAGGCGTACTTCGGACGCGACGAGTTCGCCGACCTGACGTACGCGCTCAAGACGGTCGAGGACGCCGAAAAGCTGCGTCGCCAGATCGTGCGCTGCTTCGAGGAAGCACACGTCACCACCGATGCGGAGCGTCGGAAGAATCTTCTCAGCTTCATCGTCGTGGGTGCCGGCCCGACGGGCGTCGAGCTCGCGGGACAGATCAAGGAACTCGCGCAGCGCTACTTCGCCGAGAACATCGGCAACATCCGCGCCGACGACGTCACCGTCACACTCGTCGAGGGCGCCGACAAGGTGCTGCCCCCGTTCGGCGGCAAGCTCAGCGAGTACTCCAAGGAGTCGCTCGAGAAGAGCGGTGTCGACGTCGTCCTCGGGACGATGGTCACCGACATCGACGAGCACGGTGCCACGCTCACCACGCCCACGACCGAGGAGACCCGCCGCCTCACCGCGGAGACCATCATCTGGTCGGCCGGGATCCAGGCCAACGACTTCGCCGACGTGCTCGCCGAGCGCACCGGCTGCGAGACGGTCCGCGGCGGACGCCTGCTCGTCGACCCCGACTTCACCGTCGGCCGCAGCGACAACATCTTCGCCATCGGCGACATGGTCACCCTCGACAACCTGCCGGCGCAGTCGCCGTTCGCCATGCAGGGTGGCCGCCACGTCGCGAAGATGATCACCGGCAAGGTCGCGATGGGCACCCCGTTCCAGTACAAGGACAAGGGCAGCATGGCGATCATCAACCGGTTCCGTGCCATCACGCGGGTCGGGAAAATCGAGCTCACCGGCTTCATCGCGTGGGTGCTGTGGCTCGCCGTCCACCTCGTCTACCTGGTCGGCTTCCGCAACCGGTACATCGCGGTCATGTCGTGGTGCGGTTCCTTCCTCGGAAGCCGCCGCCCGCACTTCTACTACGCGCAGGACACCGTCCCGGTGCCCGCCGCGGAGAAGGAGGAGCCGGCCACGAAGGACGAGCCGGAGAGCGACAAGGAACCCGTGCGGACGTCCGCATAACTACAGACCCCCGAAAGGCTCCGACCACCCGGTCGGGGCCTTTCGTCGTTCGCGCGCCGAACCGGGATGGACGCGGCGTGTTGCGGTAGCGAGCCCCGGTTCACCGCGCGAACTGCCGCGACCGGCGGGTGAAAGTCGGGGTGATTTCCGGGATGTCCTGCGAGCCAGGACCGTTCGAGTGGTGTACATCGACCGACCTGCGGCTAGCGTGTGCAGCGCATCCCGAGGAGTGACCCATGAACGATGGCAGCGGCCCCCGCGTCGCGACGACACGTGTCGGCTGCGATGTCGTCACCGTCCGCGACATCGCGTCGAGCATCGATCGCTTCGGCGACCGCTACCTGCAGCGCGTGTTCACCCCACACGAGCTGGAGATATGCACCGGACCGGGTCGCGCCCAACGCCTCGCGGCGCGCTTCGCCGCGAAGGAAGCCGTCATGAAGGTCCTGCGTCCACGCGAGCACGCGGTTCCCTGGCGGGCCATCGAGATCCGCCGCGCGGACTGGGGCGGATGCACTGTCGTACTGGCCGGTAACGCGGCCACCCGGGCGCGAGATGAACAGGTGACCGACATTCAGGTCTCGATTTCTCACGAGCCCGAATACGCCATCGCGACGGTCGTGGCGACCCGCGTCGACGAAGCAGAAACTGGAGAACATCCATGACGGAGCAGGTGATCCGCAAGGTCCTCGGTGAGCACGCGAAGCTGTCGGTCGACAGCACTGCGCTCGATCCCGCCGCCGACCTCTACGAGCTCGGCCTGACATCGCACGCCAGCGTGAACGTGATGCTCGCCCTCGAGGACGCCTTCGACGTCGAATTCCCCGATGAACTGCTGCGCAAGAGCACCTTCGCGAGCGTCGGCGCCATCAGGTCGGCGTTGACGGAACTGGGCGTCGCGTGACATCCACGTCCGCGCCCCTGGCCGTCGCGGAGAACGCCGGGCTGTCACTGCTCGCCCGTGCCGAACTCGTCGGACGCGAGAGCGCCGGCCCCGCGGCCGCCGAGGTGGATCGTGAGGGACGCTTTCCGCACGAGGCCGTCGACGCGCTGCGCGCCCACAAGCTGCTGAACTGCGCCGTCCCCGTCGATCAGGGTGGGGAGGGAGCGTCCCTCGGTGAGCTGTGCGCCGTCGCCCGCATCCTCGGCCGGTACTGCGCCTCCACCGCGATGATCTTCGCGATGCACCAGACGCAGATCCTGTCGCTGGTGCATCACTCCACCCCGGGTGTGGCCGCCTTCGTCGCCGAAGCGGTGGCGAACGACTACCTGATCGCTTCGGCGACCACCGAACTCGGCACCGGCGGCGACGTGCGCAGCAGCGTCTGCGCCGTCGCCCGCGACGGTGACACCGTCACGCTGACGAAGAACGCACCGGTCATCTCGTACGGGGAGTACGCCGACGCGATCCTGGTGACTGCGCGTCGCACCGCCGACAGCCCGCCCAGCGACCAGGTGCTCGTCGTGTGCCGGCGCGACGACGTGACCCTCGAGCCCACCGGGAACTGGGACACCCTCGGCCTGCGCGGAACCTGCAGTCCCGGCTTCCTTCTCACCGCCACGACGTCCGCCGATCTCGTCGTCGGTACGGCCTACGCCGAGATCTCGTCGCGCACCATGCTTCCCGTCTCGCACAGTGTGTGGTCGGCGGTATGGCTCGGAATCGCCGACGCGGCGATGGAGAAGGCCCGCTCGTTCGTGCGGTCGGCGGCCCGCCGCAGCCCGGGCGTCACGCCGCCCGGTGCGCTGCGACTTGCCGAAGCAGCCGCCGTGCACCAGCAGTTCTCCGATCTCGTCGCCGCGTCCGCCGCCCGGTTCGACGCCGCGTCGGCGCAGGAGGAATCGGTGTCGGGCATGGGTTTCTCGCTCGCCATGAACAACCTCAAGGTCACCGCGTCCACGCTCGTCGTCGATCTGGTGAACCGCGCGATGCTCATCTGCGGGATCGCCGGATACCGCGAGGATTCGCAGTACTCGCTCGGCCGCCACCTGCGCGACGCGCACGGTGCCGCCGTGATGGTCAACAACGACCGCATCATGAACAACTCGGCCCAGTTGTCGATCGCCTACCGGGGGACGCTGTGACAAGTACAGCCATTACCAGCATCGCAACCGACGAGCTGTCCGAGCTCGAGCGCGCCCGCCTCGACTTTCAGCAGCAGCTGCTCGAGGCCGAACTGCTCGTGGAGACCGGTGTTCCCGGCCTCTACGGACGGTCGGGTGTTTTCGAGGACATCGTCGACGGCATCGACCGCGTGGTGGTCGCGGCGGGTCCGGGCCGGGCCGCGACGCGTCTGCGCTTCCCTCCGGTCTTCCCGCGGACGAGTTTCGAGCGCACCGACTACATCGCCTCGTTCCCGCACCTGACCGGAGCGGTGAACACCTTCGCGGGCAGCAACGCCGAGCACGCCGAACTGCTCGCCGCGCGGTCGCGGGGCGAGGCGTGGGATCCGTGGCTCGAACCCGCCGACACCGTGCTCGTCTCCGCCGCATGTCATCCCGCCTACTCGCGGTACACCGGCACCCTGCACGAGGGTGGCGAACTGCTCGACGTCCTCGGCTACTGCTTCCGGCACGAACCGGCCGTCGACCCCGCCCGCATGCAGGCCTTCCGAATGCACGAGTTCGTGCGCATCGGCACCGAGAACGACGCTGCCCAGCATCGTGATTCCTGGGTGGAGCGAGGACTCGAGGTGCTCGGCTCGCTGGGTCTCGACGCGACCGCCGTGCCCGCCAACGACCCCTTCTTCGGGCGGGCCGGACGCATGCTGGCCGTCAACCAGCGCACCGAGAACCTCAAGACCGAACTGACCGTCCGGCTCTACGGCGACCTCGACGACGGCACCGCTGTGGTCTCGTGCAACTGCCACCGCGAGCACTTCGGCGAGACCTTCGAGATCCGCACCGCCGACGGCGAAGTCGCGCACAGCGCGTGCGTCGGATTCGGCATGGAGCGGATCGCCCTGGCGCTGTTGCGGACCCACGGACTCGACGTCGACCGCTGGCCCGCTGCGGTACGCGACAGGATGTTCCCGTGAACGATCGGCTCATCGACGTCCGCGTCGACGGGTACTCACGGCACTTCGTGCACGCTGCCGACCGGATCTGGACCGAGACCAACTGCTACGTCGACCTGTGGGTCGAGGTACTGCATTCGCTCGGCCACGACCCGGTCCCCGCGGCGGCGTGCGCGTTCTCGGCCCGGTTCGACGGCGCCCAGTGGACCTTCCTCAAGTTCCGCCCCGAGGATCTGTTCGCGCTCTACGGGATCGACGTCGCGGAGATGAACGTCTGGCGCCGCCCGGTGGACCACCTCGAGGACAACGCAGCCGCCGGCCTGCTGTCGACGATCGAGGTGGACGCCTTCTGGCTGCCCGACACCGAGGGCACCGGATACCGGGAGAGTCGTTCGAAGACGACGATCGTGCCCAATCTCATCGACCGCGACACCGAGACGCTCGAATACTTCCACAACAGCGGCTATCACGTCCTCACCGGTGAGGACTTCCGCGGCGTGTTCGGCCTCGACGAGCCGGTACCCACCTGGCCTCCCTATCTCGAACAGGTGCACCTCGATGTGGCGCAACCGCAGTGCGATGCCTTCGACACGGTGGTGCTCCGTCACCTGCGCATGCGTGCGGGCTCGAATCCGGTGCGCGAGCTCGGCAAGCAGGTGCTCGCCGACATCGATCCGATCCGCACCGGCGGGATGGACGTCTTCCATCCGTGGACGTTCGGGGTGCTCCGTCAGTGCGGTGCCACCGCCGAACTCGCCGCGGACGTGAGCGTCTACATGAACGGTCGCGGATATCCCGGCGCGGCTGCCGCGGCCGACGGATTCCGCGCAGTCGCCGAGGGCGCGAAGAGCGTGCAGTTCCGGATGGCACGTGCGGCACGCGGTCGCAGCGTCGACCCCGGCGACCAGCTGACCGCGATGGCCGACGCCTGGGACGACGCCATGGCGACCGTCGTCCGCACCGCCGGGGTGCGGTGACGGGACTCGACGCACATGGATCTCCTGCATGATGCGCGATGGCGTTGTCTCCGTGCCGCTCCCGGGGCAGTCGAGCATCCCGGTGACCTTCCGGAGGATGGCCCTTGGCTGCCGGTCCGCATACCTGGGACGGCGGCAGGCGCGATCTGGGAGGCCGACGGAGTCGCGGGGGCCCGGGCGTCGTCACCCGACAGCGACGACTGGTGGTTCGTCACCGACGTCGAGGTGTCCGGCGTCGGACCGTGGCATCTGACCTTCGACGGGCTCGCGACCCTCGCGGAGGTGTGGGTCTACGGCACGCTCGTCGCGACGTCGGAGTCGATGTTCGTGCCGCTGACCGTCGTCCTCGACCACCTGCCGTCGACGACACGGATCGCGATCCGGTGCGCCTCGCTCGACGCCGCGCTCCGCAAGCGTCGGCCGCGCGGACGGTGGCGCTCGTCGCTCGTGTCGGCTCAGGGATTGCGGTGGTTCCGCACCACGATGCTCGGGCGCGCCCCGGTCTACGCGGGAGCTCCGGCGCCGGTCGGTCCGTGGCGTCCCGTGCGTCTCGTCGATTCCGGTGAACCCGTCGTGCTGGAACGTGAGATACGAACGCATGTGCGCGGATCCGATGGCATGGTCGACGTCGACCTCGTGTTGGCCGGCGCTGCCGTCTCCGAGGTCGCTGTGGAGATCGGCGGGTCGACGGCCCACGCCCGGCCCGAATACGGAGCCGACGGGACAGCACGCGTGCGGATGCAGGTGACGCTCCCCGAGGCGCAGCGGTGGTGGCCACATACCTACGGCCACCCGAACCTCTATGCGGCACAACTGATTCTGGATGAACATCGGATGGAATTGGGCACCATCGGTTTCCGATCGGTGGAGCAGATTTCGGGCGACGGATTCGGCCTGCGGATCAACGACGTCGACGTCTTCTGCCGCGGACTGGTGTGGACACCGGCCGATCCGGTCGCGCTGAACGACCCGGCCGGAACGCGGCGCATTCTCGAACGCTGTGTGTCGGCGGGCGTGGACACGATCCGTATCCCTGGCACGATGGTCTACGAGGACGACGAGTTCTACTCGGCGTGTGCCGAACTGGGCATCATGGTGTGGCAGGACGTCATGCTCGCCACCACCGATCCACCCGACGACCCGCAGTTCCGCTCGCTGCTCGAGGATGAGGTCCGTGCGCTGGCGCGCCGATGGGGCGGGAACCCGGCACCCGTCGTGATGTGCGGGGGCAGCGAGACCGAGCAGCAACCGGCCATGCTCGGTCTGACGGAGGCATCCATCCCGGCACTCGACGACTGGTTGCCCGCGATCGTCGACCGCGAGTTACCGGGCACGGTGTGGGTGTCGTCGTCACCGTCCGCACCCCCGGGTAGCGACGCACTGCCGATCGCGGTGGGTTCGGGTGTGGCGCACTACTTCGGCGTCGGGGGTTACCGCCGTTCTCTCGCCGACGTGCGTGCCGCCGGCGTGCGCTTCGCCGCCGAATGCCTTGCGTTCTCGATTCCGCCCTCCGCCACGGCGATCGAGGCCGAGTTCGGCAGTGTGAATGTTGCCGGTCACCATCCGCGGTGGAAGTCGGCTGTGCCGCGCGACAACGGCGCGTCGTGGGACTTCGAGGATGTACGAGACCATTATGTGCGCACGATCTTCGGGGTCGACCCCGTCGAGGTGCGGTGGTCCGACCCCGCGCGGTACCTCGCGCTCGGGCGGGCGGCGATCTGCGAAGCGTTCACCGAGGTGCTGCAGTACTGGCGACGATCCGGATCCGGATGTCGGGGTGCCCTGGTCCTGTCCGCCCGCGACCTGCAGCCGGGTGCCGGATGGGGCGTGCTCGACGCCGACGGGAACCCGAAGGCTCCGTGGTGGGTGCTGGCACGGGTGTTCGCGCCCGTCACCGTCCTCCTCACCGACGACGGCCTCGACGGCCTGCGTGTGGACGCGATCAACGACACCGCCGACGGTCTCGACGTCACGCTGCAGTTGCAGGCCCACACCCCGTCGGGTGCGGTACCGGTGGACGCGTCCGTGCCGCTGCATCTCGACCCGCACGAGATCCGGGTGTTCTCGTGGGCATCGGTGACGGGCGGTTTCACCGATGTCAATTTTGCGTATCGATTCGGGCCGCGCACTTTCGACACCGCGACCGCCCGGTTGGTGGATCACACCGGTGCGGTGCTGGCGGAGTCGGTGTATCTCGTCGGTGGTCCGGCGCGGCCCGTCGAGCGCGGAATCGGTCTCGCGGCGACCGCTCGACCCGTCTCGGGCGGGTGGAGTGTGGAGGTGCGAACCGAGGGCGCGGCGCAGTACGTGCACCTCGACGTCACCGGCGGTGACCTGCAGGATTCCTTGTTCCACCTGCCTCCCGGAGGTTCTCGCACGATCGCCGTGCACGCCTGTGATCCGGCCGCGACGCTGAGCGGTCGGGTGGGGGCATTGAACTCGGCCACGAGCGCGCCCATCCGGGTGCTTCCCGCCTCCGACGGCCACGAGGTCGACGGGTAGCTTCCCGGGACTGCCGGCTGGGCGGTGTGCGGCGCGCCGAAATCGACAGGTGCATATCGGGCATCGACGGGGTATATGTATCTCCCAAGGGGTCGCTCACCCGATTTGCACCTTCTGTACGGTGCCGGTGGCCACCTCTCCCCGCCTTCCGAGAGGAGATCGACATGGCGATCCGCTCCACGTCGCAGATGGGTGCCTCGCGCACCGCTTCGTCCACTCGCCGTCCTGCCCGGGTGGAGCAGGACGGACCGTCCTTCACCGAGGTCATCCACTCGCAGCTGTTCTCGAACTACCAGGTGCCTCGCGGACAGGTACAGCGCAGCGCCTGATCGGGAGCGTCTCCGGCCCGACATCGTGCCTGTCGGTGCCCGCGCACGGCGTTTAGGACACCTGCGTGTGCGGCACACTGTCGGCATGAGTGAAGCCACGACGAGTCAGAGCACCCGCATCGTTCTCGCGTCGCGCCCGGAGGGGGCGCCCACTTCCGACAACTTCCGATTCGAGACGGTGGATCTGCCGGAGGTCGGCGACGGCCAGATCCTCCTGCGCGTCGTCTACCTGTCCCTCGACCCGTACATGCGCGGTCGGATGAGCACCGCGAAGTCGTATGCCGCGCACGTCGAACTCGGGGACGTGATGGTCGCCGGAACGGTGGGCCAGGTCGTCGAATCGCGGTACGAGGGTCTCGAGCCGGGCGACTACGTGCTGGCCGGAGCCGGCTGGCAGTCGCACGCCGTCCTCGACGGCTCCACCGTCCGCAAGCTCGATCCGCAGGCCGCACCGATCTCCACCGCGGTGGGCGTGCTCGGAATGCCCGGCTTCACAGCCTATTCCGGGCTCCTGAAGATCGGACAGCCGAAGGAGGGCGAGACCGTCGTCGTCGCTGCCGCCACCGGGCCGGTGGGATCGGCCGTCGGGCAGATCGCAAAGCTGAAGGGCGCCCGCGCGGTCGGTATCGCCGGCGGACCGGAGAAGTGCCGCGCACTGATCGAGGAGTTCGGTTTCGACGCGGCGATCGACCACCGCGACCCGGACTTCCCCGACAAGCTGGCGGAGGCCGTGCCCGACGGCATCGACGTGTACTTCGAGAACGTCGGCGGCCCCGTGCAGGAAGCGGTGTGGCCGTTGCTCAACACTTATGCGCGAATCCCGGTGTGCGGTCTGGTCGCGCAGTACAACGGTGCGGACCTGAACCGCAAGGACCGCCTTCCTGGACTGTTCAATTCGATTCTTACCAAGAGCCTCACGATCCGCGGCTTCATCCAGAGCGAGTTCGTGAAGGAGATGTACGGCGACTTCCTGCGCGAGGCCTCGGCATGGGTCCGCGACGGAAAGCTCGCGTACCGCGAGGACATCGTCGACGGACTCGAGAACGCCCCGGAGGCGTTCATCGGCATGCTCGAAGGGAAGAACTTCGGGAAGATGCTCGTGCGGGTCGCGCCGGAGTGACGGACACCGGTCCGCCCTCCGACGCCGGCCGCGTCAGCGTCGGGGGATTCCGGTGGACCACAGGGCCCACAGGATGAGCACGGGCTGGAAGAACAAGCGGATCAGGCGCTTACGGTCGGTGTCGAGACCGAAGGCGCTGCGCTTGCCGAGATACTGGGCGATGTTGCCCGGGAAGACGGCGGCGAAGAACAGTGCCGCCAGGCGGCCGACACGGACGCGGTCGCGGTTCGCCACGGCGAGTCCGGCGCCGAGCATGATCTCGACGCCGCCGGATGCCATGACCACGCCGTCCTTGTCCATCGGCACCCAGTCGGGCACCTGGGCCTGGAAGTCCTTGCGGGCCCAGAAGAGATGGCTGAGCCCGGCGAAGACGAGTGAGGCGGCCAGGAGATAACGCGCGAGGGTCCGGGCTCGTGTCGTGGGAGGAGCAGGGGCTTCGGTGGGTGGAGTTACCTGTACATCGCTCATGATCACGAGCGTACGGACTGTACGGTGCTCGCGACGAGGGATCGCGTCGCGAGCACCGTAGGTCACATCAGACGATGCGTTCGAACGGCGTCGGTCGCCGTCAGGCGATGCGCTCGAATACCGCAGCGAGCCCCTGGCCGCCGCCGATGCACATCGTCTCGAGCCCGTAGCGACCCTCACGGCGGTCGAGTTCGCGCAGCAGTGTGGCGAGAATACGTCCGCCGGTCGCGCCCACCGGGTGTCCGAGCGAGATGCCGGAGCCGTTGGGGTTCAGGCGCAGGTCGTCGGCCTCGATGCCCCACGAGCGGGTGACCGCGAGAGCCTGGGCGGCGAACGCCTCGTTGAGTTCGATGACGTCCATATCGGCGAGGGTCAGTCCGAGTCGGCCGAGGGCCTTCTCGCTGGCGGGCACCGGGCCGATGCCCATGGTGCGCGGCGGCACACCGGCCACGGCCCAGCTTGCGAGACGGGCGAGCGGACGCAGACCGAGCTTCGCCGCCTTCTCGGCGGTGGTGACGATCGCGAGGGCGGCACCGTCGTTCTGTCCGCTGGCGTTGCCGGCGGTGACGGTCGACTCGGGATCGATCTTGCCGCGGATCGGGCGCAGCTTGGCGAGGGTCTCCATCGAGGTGTCGGCGCGGGGGTGCTCGTCGGTGTCGACGACGAGCGGATCGCCCTTGCGCTGCGGCACGGTGACGGGCACGATCTCCTGCGCGAAGACGCCGTTCTTCTGGGCGGCGACGGCGCGCTGGTGCGACTGCACGGCCAGGGCGTCCTGGTCCTCGCGGCTGATGGAGAACTCGGCGCGCAGGTTCTCGGCGGTCTCGATCATGCCGCCCGGCACGGGGAAGTCGCGGCCACCGGCGGTGACGCGGGCACGGGCGAGGCGATCGGACAGGGCGACGGCTTCGCCCTTGACGCCCCAGCGCATGCCGGTGGCGTAGAACTCGGCCTGGCTCATCGACTCGGCGCCGCCGGCGAGGATCAGGTCGCTCGCGCCGGTCTGCACCTGCATGACGGCCTGCACGATCGCCTGCAGACCCGAGCCGCAGCGGCGGTCGACCTGCAGGCCCGGAACGTCCACGCCGAGACCGGCGTTGAGGGCGGCGACGCGGCCGAGGGCGGGGGCCTCACCGTTGGGGGAGGCCTGGCCGAGGAAGACGTCATCGATGTCGGAGCCGGCGATGCCGGTGCGTGCGACGAGCTCGCGGATGAGGGTGGCCGCGAGATCCTCGGGGGCGATGTCCTTCAGGACACCGCCGAACCGGCCTACCGGGGTGCGCAGGGGTTCGCAGATCACTACGTCGGTCATGATGTACCTCGATCGGGGTTGTTCACTGGTGGGTCTGGGTGCGGGCGAGATCCGTGGAGATCGCCTCGGCGGTAGCGAGCAGCGCCGGAACGAGCTCGTCGTGCACGGTCTCCATCCGGTAGCGCGCCGCGTGGGTCGACAGGTTCACCGACGCCACAACGGTTCCCGACGCGTCGCGGATCGGTGCGGCAAGTGATCGCAGGCCTTCTTCGAGTTCCTGGTCGACCACGCAGTATCCGTTGCGTCGTACCGTGGCGATCTCGGCGCGCAGCTCCCCGGCGGTGGTGACGGTGTTGCCGGTGATGGGTGCGAGATCGGCCCGGGCGAGATAGGCCTCGAACTCGTCGTCGGTCAGGCCGGCGAGCAGCACTCGTCCCATGGAGGTCGCGTAGGCGGGGAAGCGGGTACCGAGTGTGATGGTGACGGTCATGATGCGACTGACAGGGACTCGCGCGACGTAGACGACGTCGTCTCCGTCGAGCACCGACACCGAGGTCGATTCCTTGACCTTCTCGGCGAGCGCTTCGAGATGCGGCCGCGCTACCTCAGGAAGCGTCAGCGCGGACAGATAGCTGTATCCGAGTTCGAGCACCCGTGGGGTGAGCCAGAACTGGGAACCGTCGGTGCGGACGTAGCCGAGTTCGATGAGCGTCAACAGGAATCGGCGGGCGGTGGCGCGGGTGAGGCCGGTCGCGCGAGCGACGTCCGAGAGCGACTGCCGGGGGGTGTGCACACCGAAGGCCTTGATGACCGACAGGCCGCGGGCCAGCGACTGCACGTAATCGGGCGACGCCCCGGGGTTCTCGCGTGCGACCTCCGGCGCAGTGACATCGGGAGTGGTCACGACCCGGTGCCCCCTTCGGTGTCGGCGAGTGCCTGCTTGCCGAGCGCGAACGCTCGGTTGCTGTTGGGGACACCCGCGTAGACCGCGGTGTGCAGGAACACCTCGACGAGGTCGTCGGGGTCGATCCCGGCACGCAGGGCGGCGCGGATGTGCATGTCGAGTTCGTGTTCGTTGCCGACCGCGGTGAGGATCGCGAGGGTCAGCAGCCGGCGGGTGCGATGGTCCAGGCCCGGACGCGCCCAGATGTCGCCCCATGCGGTGCGGGTGATGAAGTCCTGGAAGGGGCGGGTGAATTCGGTGGCCGATTCGATGGACCGGTCGACGTGGGCATCGCCGAGGACGGAGCGGCGCACCCGCAAGCCCTCCTCGAACACCGCGGTGCGGTGCGCGGCGGACGGAGTGGCGCGCGCGATGTGGTCACGAATGAGCTTCGTGATCCGTCCCGCCTGTTCCACATTGGCGAGGTGGGCGCCGGGGGAGACGACGTGGAGGGCCGAGTCGGCGATCCCGTCGGCCAGTTGCTGCATCGTCGACGGCGGGGTGGCCGGATCCCGCTCACCGGCGATCACCAGCGTGGGCGCGACGATCCGGGCGAGGTCGGGACGACCGTCCCAGGTCGCCAGTGCCTCGCAGCATGCGGCGTAGCCCTCGTCGGTGGTGCCCTTCACCATCTCGACGTGGCGGGCGACGAGCTCCGGATCGTGTTCGGCCAGTTCGGGAGTGAACCACCGCGAGACGATCGAATCGGCGATCGAGGCCAGGCCGTCGTTGCGGACGGATGCGGCCCGGTCGTACCAGGGCTGGGCAGGCTGGAAGGCCGGCGAGGTGCACAGCAGCGTCAACGTGCGCACGCGTTCGGGGTGATGCGCGGCGAGCCATTGCCCGACGGCACCGCCGAGCGAGAGTCCGACGTAGTGCACGGCGTCGAGTCCGAGAGAGTCGAGCAGAGCGACGACGTCGCCGGCGAGTTCTTCGATCGTGTAGGGACCGGACGGCGCGGGCGAGGCGCCGTGTCCGCGGTGATCGACAGCGACGACGCTCCAGTCGGTCGACAGAGCGTGGATCTGCGGCGTCCACATCGACAGGTCCGAACCCAGCGAACCGAGGAACAGGACGGTCGGCTTCGTGGGGTCGCCGTACTGTTCGTAGTTGAGCGTGACGGTCATCGGGCATCTCCTGTGGTTCGGTTCGTGCTGTCGTGACGGGCGAGAACGCGATCGACGATGTCTGCGGCATGGCCGAGATAGCGCGTGGGATCGAGAAGTTCGCGCACGTCCTGCGGGTCGAGATGTGCGGTGATGGCGGGATCCTCGTCGAGCGACCTACCGGCGACCGCCGCATCGGTGACGATCGAGCGGGCGTCGTCGGTGTGTTCGGCGAGTGCGGCCGTGACCTTCTCGGCGAGGATCGCCCCTCCGGTGAGCGCGAGATTGCGGTCGAGCGCGTCGGTGTGGACGTGCAGACCGTTCAGGCTCGTCGAGAGTTGGTGCGCGGCACCGCCGGTGAGGCGCAGGATATCGGCGAGGGTCTCCCATTCGGCGTGCCAGGCGCCGGCGGCGCGCTGGAACTCGTGGTCGGTCGACGACAGGATCGTCGAGACGAGACCGGGAACGCGCCGGGCAGCAGCACGAGCGGTGATCGCCGCGACCGGATTGCGCTTGTGCGGCATGGCCGACGACCCGCCGGGCGCATCCTCGCTCACCTCACCGAACTCGGTGCTCGCCATGAGTACGACGTCGGTGGCGGGCTTCGCGACCGCGCCGGCGGCGACACCGAGCGTGCTCGCGAGGATCGTGATGGGAGTGCGGGCGGTGTGCCACGGGGCGACGGGGCGCGCGAGTCCGAGCATGTCGGCGACGGTGTCGGCGAACGCGAAGCCGTCGGGATGGACGGCGGCGAGCGTGCCGGCGGCCCCGCCGTACTGGGCGGGCAGGACGGATAGGACGCGCTCGAGTTCGGTGGCGGCGTCGTCGAGGGACAGGAGCCAGCCGGCCGCGAGTGCGCCGAAGGTGGTGGGCAGCGCCTGCTGGCCGAGCGTGCGCGCGACCATCGGTGTCTCACGATGGGCGGCAGCGAGACGCGCTGCGCCGTCGGCTGCGGAGCGCAGGTTCGCCAGGGCGATCCCGCCCGCGCGACGGGCGAGCAGCATCAGAGCGGTGTCGAGCACGTCCTGGCTGGTCGCGCCGACGTGCACGGCCCGCGCGGGAGTGTCGGCGCGCTCGCGCAGCAGGGAGACCAGGGGGATGACGGCATTGCCGCCCGCCGCGGACCATCGACCGAGGTCGGCGGGATCGAGTTCCTCGGCGAGGGAGGTCGCGGCTGTCGCGACGGCGTCGGCGTGGGTGTTCTCGACGCGGCCGAGTGCGGCGGCCGCGCGCGTCAGCGCGACCTCCACGTCGAGCAGGGCACCGATCCACGCGCGATCCGACAGGGCGACGCCGAGTTCGTCCGCGCCGAAGACGGGATCGAACAGCAGGCCCCGATATCCGGCGTCGGGGGATGAGGGAGACACGGACCTCCGATCCGAAACGTTCGCTATGTGGACGGATGGACGCTATGCGAACAGGCTAGTGCGACCGTTCTGTGCTCGCAACGATCCTACGCGGATTTGTTCGCATTGCGGACGGGAGTTCACATGACGTACACCTGAGGGTATCGTGGCACACATGGACAAAGTCGTTGCCTCCGCCGCCGAGGCCGTAGCCGACATCCCCGACGGCGTCACGATCGCCGTCGGAGGGTTCGGCCTGGTCGGCATCCCCGAGATCCTCATCAACGCGTTGCTCGAACAGGGCGCCACCGACCTCGAAACCGTCAGCAACAACTGCGGTACCGACGGCTTCGGGCTCGGTCTGCTGCTCGAGAAGGGCCGCATCCGCCGCACCATCTCGTCGTACGTCGGCTCCAACAAGGAGTTCGCGCGCCAGTACCTCGCCGGCGAACTCGAAGTCGAGCTCACCCCGCAGGGCACGCTCGCCGAGCGCCTGCGTGCCGGTGGCGCGGGCATCCCCGCCTTCTTCACTCCCGCCGGCGTCGGCACGGCCGTCGAGGAAGGCGGACTCCCGCTGCGCTACGACGGGCACGGTGGCATCGCCCTCGCGTCGCAGCCGAAGGAGACCCGGGAGTTCGACGGCGAGACCTACGTGCTCGAACGCGGCATCGTCGCCGACTACGCGCTCGTGCACGCCTGGAAGGGCGACCGCCACGGCAACCTCGTCTACCGCGCGAGCGCCCGCAACTTCAACCCGCCGGCCGCCGCCTCGGGTCGCATCACGATCGCGCAGGTCGAGCACCTCGTCGAACCCGGCGAACTCGACCCCAACGAAATCCACACGCCCGGCATCCACGTGCAGCGTGTCGTACACGTCGGCCCCGTCGAGGTCGGCATCGAGAACCGGACGGTGCGCTCATGACACAGGCAACGAAGAAGGGGCTGACCCGCGAGGAGATGGCGGCACGCGTCGCCAAGGAACTCGAGGACGGCCAGTACGTCAACCTCGGAATCGGCATGCCCACCCTCGTGCCGAACTACCTCGAGCCCGGCGTCGAGGTCATCCTGCACTCCGAGAACGGTGTGCTCGGCGTCGGTCCGTACCCGACCGAGGACGAACTCGACCCCGAGCTCATCAACGCCGGCAAGGAGACGATCACCGCGATCCCCGGTGCGTCGTACTTCGACTCGGCACAGTCGTTCGGCATGATCCGCGGCGGTCAGATCGACGTCGCCGTCCTCGGCGCGATGCAGGTCTCCGCCAAGGGCGACATCGCCAACTGGATGGTGCCCGGCGCGATGGTCAAGGGCATGGGCGGCGCGATGGACCTCGTCCACGGCGCCAAGCGCGTCATCGTGATGATGGATCACGTCACCAAGAAGGGTGATCCGAAGATCCTCGAGGAGTGCGCGCTGCCGCTCACCGGTCGTGGATGCGTGCAGCGCATCATCACCGACCTCGCGGTCATCGACGTCACCGACGAGGGTCTGAAGCTCGTCGAGACGGCGCCCGGTGTGACCACCGAGGACGTCGTCGCTGCGACGGCGGCGAAGCTGATCGTCTGATCGGACGACGACGGGGCCGGGCACGAGGAGATCTCGTGCCCGGCCTCTCGTCTCTCAGTCGTAGTCGTCGTTGTCGGCCGTGAGCTCGGGAGCGTCGGGTTCCGGTTCCTCCCCACCCACCTCAGGGATCAGTTCGTAGCGGTGCCCGAACGACTCGGCGAGCGCCTGCAGGATCGCCACCACCGGCACGGACACCAGCGCCCCGACCGGGCCGAACAGGGTGGCACCGACGATCACCGAACCGAACGCCACCGCCGGGTGGATCGACACCGTGCGGGCCGTGATGCGCGGGTGGAGCACGTAGTTCTCGACCTGCTGGTAGACCGTGCCGAAGGCGATCACCCACACGCCGTCGAGCGGGTGCTGCACCGCGGCGATGAGCGCGGGGAGGCCGATCGCCAGATAGGTACCGAGGGTCGGGATGAACTGCGAGACCACCCCGGTCCAGATCGCGAGGGGCAGCCAGTACGGAACCCCGATGATGAGGAAGAAGATTCCGGTGAAGATCGACGCCGCGGCGGCGAGGATCAACCGGGAGACGACATAGCCGCCGGCCTTCTCCACCGAGGTCTCCCACACGTTCGCGATCAGCTGCTGCTGCCGGGCCGGGAACCAGCTCGCGATCGTCCGGCGCATCTTCGGCCCCTCGGCCGACATGTAGAAGACGAACAGCAGCATCGTCAGGATCTGGAACAGGGCACCGACCAGAGTGCTGAGGACGCCGAGGACGCCGGGCGTGAACCGTTGCGCTAGATCTCGAACCGTATCGGGCGTGATCTTGAACAGTTCGTCCCCGGTCTTGAAGTTGGTGTCGAAGGTGCGGTTCGCCCAATCGGTGATGCGTGTGAGCGCATCCGGAAGTGTGGTGAGCAACTGGGCGATCTGGTCGAACAGGAGCGTGCCGAACACCGCGAAGAACCCGATGGTGAGTGCGATCAGGGAGAACAGCACGAGGCCGGTGCCGGCACCGCGACGCATCCCGAACCGTTCGAGGCGGTCGACGATCGGTTCGATCGTGATGCTGAACAACCACGCCAGGAACAGCAGGCCGAGGAAGCCCTTCAGATTGTGGAAGAGCCAGCCCGACATCTGATAGAAGGCGACGGCCAGCAGAACACCGACGATCGTGGGCCGGAGCCAGCGGGGAGTTCGTGGACGATCGGCGACGGTTGCGCGCTTGGCCATCACACCCTCCCGCTCTGCAGAGACTCTGCCGCGAAATCTACTCGGTGAGCGCGGCCGGGGGAGCCGTACCGAGGCCGAGGAGCATTCACAGAAGAACCGGCCCGGACTCGTGTGAGTCCGGGCCGGTCGGTGGTAGCGGGGACAGGATTCGAACCTGCGACCTCTGGGTTATGAGCCCAGCGAGCTACCGAGCTGCTCCACCCCGCGTTGCATGTCCAACCATACACGACTTCCGAGGGTGCTCTGACCACCCCTCGTCCGGGCCACCGAATCCAGGGGGAGGTTGTGCGCGAATTTCGCGGGCGGTTTCGGCGCACACAACCTCCCCTCGTTTCGACTCCCGAAGCTTTCCCTTGTGCCCGTTGATCTCGATCAGCGGGACCTGCAGGGTGTGCCGCGTCACAGACCCATAGGTTCGGTCGGTATTCAGGCGGCCGTGGCACGGCCGCCTCGAAATCGTTCTGCACGAATATTTTCGAGAGAGGGGGCGGCATGACTGTTGCGTCGAGAAGGTCGCCGATCCGTTTGTGGGGTGCTGTGATCGGGACCTGCGCGATACTGCTCACCGCGTGTGGGTCGACTCCCCCCGAGAACTCCGCATTCGGTGATCCTGCAATTCCGCTGCACTATGCCACCGTCTTCGGCGTCTCGTCGTTCGATCCGCACAAGACGCGAATCACCAGTGACGCCACCATGCTCAACATGGTCTACGACCGCCTCGTCCACCGTGACGCAGCCGGCCAACCGATTCCAGGGCTCGCCGAGTCGTGGGAGATCGATGACACCACCCTGACACTCCACCTGCGTGACGGTCTGACTTTCTCCAGTGGCGCCGCCCTCGATGCCGATGCTGTGGTCGCCAACCTCCGACGTGCTCTCGAGCCGGACTCGATCACGGCACCGATGCTCGCCGGCATCGTCGGGGTCGACGCAGCGGACGATCGCACGGTCGTGCTGACCTTCGACGGTCCGGGCGCACAGTACGTGCTCGCGTTGTCCGATCTCGCCGGAATGATCGTCGACCCCGCCGCATTCGGAAGTCCGGAGAAGGACGCCCAGCTCACACTCGCGCCCGCCGGTGCGGGACGTTACGTCCTCGCGGCGTCCCGACCGGGTGCCGAGTACGAGTTCACTGCCAGAGCGGACTATTGGGACCCGGATGCGATCGGCACCGAAACCTTCGTCTGGACGGTGATGACCGATCCGCAGGCGCGTCTGAGTGCCGTGTCGGCAGGGGACATCGATGTCGCCATCACCACGCCACTGACGATCGACGCAGCCGAACAGCAGGGTCTTCGGGTGGAGACAGCGCTTCGACTCGACCACATGGCGCTCAACTTCAACCGGAACCGTAGCGAGTTCGGCAACCTCGACGTGCGCAAGGCCATTGCTCACGCGATCGACCGACAGGCCATCGCGGACACAGCGATGGAGGGTCACGCCGAAGCTGCGACGCAGAACTTCCCGAAGGACTACTTCGCGTACGACCCGGATCTCGCCGACGACTATCCGTACGATCCCGAACGGGCACGGCAGTTGCTGTCCGATGCAGGGCTGCCGGAAGGGTTCTCGTTCACGGCCATCCTGTTGAATCTGCCCGAGAACGTGCAGGTGGCGCAGATCGTGCAGCAACAACTGGCGCAGGTCGGCATCGAGATGAAACTCGAACCGTTGCCTCCGTCGGATGCGTCACCGACCTTCTACCGGGGGGACGCCGACGCATTCCTCACGACCTTCACGGGACGCTCCGATCCCGCGCTGTTGCTGTCCGCTCTCTACGGTGAGAATTCGCCCCAGAACCCCTCCCGTACCACTGCGCCGGGATTCCAAGAGGCACTCGACTCCGCGAACCGTGAGACCGACCTGCAGGCCCGTGGGGACAAGCTCGGAGAAGTATCGAAGACCGTAACGGACAACGTTCTCGCCGTGCCCTTGGTCTTCTTCGAACTCGGCTCGACGCTCACCGACCAGGTCGTCGGATACGAGACGAACCTGTTGATCGACGAATGGCGCGGCGTCGGCATCGCCGCCTCCTGACCGGACGACCGCCCAGAAACGAAGGAATTCCATGTCCCGTAAGTCGTTGACCTCGGTTGTCGCTGCCGTCGCGACCGCACTGCTTCTCGCCGGCTGTGGAACGTCGGCCGCAACCGACAGCACTGCAGAGATCGATCCGCAGGCGACCCTGCGTTATGCCACAACGTATGGCGCGTCGTCCTTCGACCCCCACAAGACCCGGATCACCAGTGACTCGACGATGCTGAATCTCGTCTACGACCGACTGGTACACCGTGATCGGAATGCAGATCCGGTGCCCGGGCTTGCCGAATCCTGGGAGTTCTCCGAGGACGGATCGACTCTGACGTTGAACTTGCGCCAGGATGTCACCTTCTCGGACGGCACGCCGCTCGACGCATCCGCCGTGGTGGCGAACCTTCGCCGCGCACTCGAACCCGACTCGATCACGGCTGCGATGCTCGACGGTGTCGAATCGGTGGAGGCGACCGACTCGCACACCGTGGTGCTCCGCCTGAAGGGCCCCGGCGGGCAACTCGTCCTCACGCTGTCGGATCTTCCGGGAATGATCGTCAACCCCAACGCTTTCGGAGACCCGGACAAGGACGCCGCACTCGTGCTCGACCCGGCAGGGGCCGGCCGGTACACGGTGGTCGAATCTCAGCCGGGGGCTCAGTACCGTTTCGCTGCGCGCGACGACTACTGGGACCCGGAAGCGGTGCAGGCCGAGGGATTCGAGTGGGTCGTCATGACAGATCCGCAGACGCGCGTCAACGCCGTCGCCTCCGCTCAGCTCGATGCCGCGATGGCGACGCCGATGTCGCTCGACCCCGCCGAGCAGCAGGGCCTGCAGACGTATGTCCAGACGAGCCTCAACAACTACGTCCTCAATCTGAACCGAACCCGGAGCGAGTTCGGCAAGCTCGAAGTGCGGCAGGCGCTTGCTCACGCAGTGGACCGCGAGTCGGTGGTGGAGACGGCGCTCGAGGGACACGGTGAGCCCGCGAGCCAGAATTTCCCCGTGGGCTACTTCGCCTACAACGAGGTCCTCGACGGTCAGTACGCCTTCGATCCCGACAAAGCGAAGCAATTGCTCGGTGAGGCAGGCGTGCCGGACGGATTCTCCTTCGTGGCCGGCGTTTCCAACCTTCCCGAGAATCAGGTGATCGGTCAGATCCTGCAGGAACAGCTCGCACGTGTCGGCATCACCATGGAGATCCGCTCCATGACACCGACGGACCTCAATCCCGCGTTCAATCGCGGCGAACTCGATGCCATCCTCACCACGCTCGTCGGCCGTGCGGATCCTTCCCTGCTGTTGACCTCGTTCTACGGCCAGGAATCTCCTCAGAACCCCTCCCATGACGCGATCCCCGGCTTCCGGGAAGCCATGGAAGCGGCCAACCGCGCCACCGACCCGGATGAACGCGCTGTGCTGCTCGGCGAGGTGAACGCCGTGGTGATGAACCACGCGGCGATGCTGCCGATCGCCTTCGCCGAACTCGGTGCCGTTGCCTCGGACCGGTTGGTGGGTTACGAGCCCAATCGGGTGGTCGACGAATGGCGCGGTGTCGGCGTGGCCGCCCCGTGACGTACCGCCCGACGGACAGCCTCGCGGCCGTGATCACACACGGATCGTGAATCGAAGGAGCACAGAATGTTTCGACTCATCGGACAGCGGCTGCTGGCGGTCGTCCCGTTGCTGATGATCGCCACGGCCATCACCTTCGGTCTGATCTTCCTGATTCCCGGCGATCCGGCACACCGGATCGCCGGGGAGTCGGCGACACCTCAGCAGATCGAGACGGTCCGTGAGGAGCTCGGCCTCGACCAGCCGGTCCTCGTGCAGTACTTCGACTTCCTGTTCGGACTGGTGCGCGGCGATCTCGGTACGAGTTTCACGTACCAGGCCCCAGTGCTGGAGATGATCGTCGATCGTCTCCCCGTGACGTTCTCGTTGGCGATGGTGGCCGTGGTCGTGGCGCTTCTCGTGGGTATTCCGGCAGGAATCATCGGAGGAAGCAGGCCCGGAAGTTGGCAGGACCGTGCCACCGGCGTGGGGTCGACACTCGGCGTCGCTACACCCAACTTCGTCCTGGGTCTGCTCCTCGTGCTCGTCTTCTCCCTGACGCTGCGGGTTCTTCCCGCCACCGGATACACCCCGCTCGCGAAGGGGTTGTGGCCGTGGCTCAGCCACCTGCTGTTGCCGGCGATCGCCCTGGGGTTGGCCGCGGCCGCCGAGATCGCACGCCAGCTACGCAGTTCCATGATCGAAGTGATGCAGCAGGACTACGTTCGCACCGCCACCGCCAAGGGCCTGAGTCGTCGCAGTGTCCTGTGGAAGCACGCCTTGAAGAATGCCTTCATTCCGACGGCGACGGTCCTGGGCATGCAGATCGCGTTCCTGCTCGGCGGCACGGCCGTCATCGAGTCCGTCTTCGGCCTGAAAGGTCTCGGAGATTTCGCGGTGCAATCGGTGCTCTCGGGAGACCTTCCCGCCATCCAAGGAGTCGTGATCTTCGGCGTGTTCGCCACTGTGATCATGAGTCTGCTCGTCGACATCTCCTACGGCTACCTCAATCCGAGAACAAGGAGCGCCGCATGAGCGACATCACCGTCTCGACGAAGCCGGTAGACGACAGGATCGTAGCCGTCGGCGAATCCCCACGTCACAGGTTCTTTCGCCGATTCCGGAACCGTCCGGGAGCCGTAGTCGCTGCCGTCTTTCTCGTCCTCATCGCGGTTCTCGGACTACTTGCGCCTCTGATTGCTCCGCACGACCCGATCGTGCAAGAGCTGACCGCACGTCGGCTGCCTCCGCTGTCCGACGGATATCTGCTCGGCACCGACAATCTGGGTCGTGACACGCTGTCCCGGTTGCTCTACGGTGCGCGTGTCGCAGTCTCGGCGGCGCTCATCTCGGTGTCGGTCGGACTGCTCATCGGTGTCGTGCCTGCCCTGATCGCCGGGTTCCTCGGTGGCTGGTGGGACACGATCCTCTCTCGGGTCGCCGATGCATTTCTCAGCTTCCCCCCATTGCTGCTGGCGATGGCCATTGTCGGCGTGATGGGCACCAACCTCACCAACGCGATGATTGCGATCGGTATCGTCTTCGGCCCCAGATTCTTCCGCGTGGTACGCGGCGCCGTGATCGGAGTGCGCGAGAGCACCTTCATCGAGGCCTCACGCAGTATCGGCACTCCGACAGCGCGGATCGTGCGCATGCATGTATTGCCTCACACTCTGTCTCCCCTGATCGTCCAGATCAGTCTGGCATGCGGTTTCGCGTTGCTCGCCGAGTCGTCGCTCAGCTTCCTGGGGTTGGGTGTTCAACCGCCCGAGGCTAGTTGGGGCCGCATGCTCGCAGAGGGACGCGAAGCGTGGAACTACACGGCGTGGCCGGTGGTGATTCCTGCCCTGACGATCATCCTGGCCGTACTGGCCTGCAACACCCTCGGCGACGGCATCCGTGATTCGGTGGGCCGCGAGAACCGGAGCGGACAATGAGCGAACCCCTGTTGAGTGTCGACAATCTCGGCGTCGAGTTCGCGACCGGATCCGGCTGGATGTCGGTCCTGCAGGACGTCTCCTTCGACGTGGCGGCCGGTGAACTCGTCGGTCTGGTCGGCGAATCCGGCTCCGGCAAGTCCGTCACGTGTTCGTCGGTCCTGCGACTGCTGCCGGCGAACCAGTCCCGTACCGTCTCCGGAAGCATCCGGTTCCGAGGCCGCGATCTGCTGGGGATGCCGGATCGCGAACTGGCGGACGTACGCGGCAACGACATCGCGATGATCTTTCAGGAACCGATGACGAGTCTGAACCCGGTCTTCACGGTCGGGGACCAGATCTCCGAAGTAGTGCGGCGACACCGAGGCGTGAACCGGAAGGCGGCACTGGCGCGCGCCGTAGAGGTGCTCGACCTCGTCGGTATCCCGAATGCGACCCGCCGAGTGCGTCAGTACCCGCACGAATTCTCGGGCGGTATGCGCCAGAGGGTCATGATCGCGATGGCGCTCGCGTGTGAACCGTCTCTTCTCATCGCGGACGAACCTACGACGGCACTCGACGTCACCATTCAGGCTCAGGTGCTCGACCTGATCAGAGACATGGCAGAACGGTTCGAGATGGGCGTGCTGTTCGTGACACACGATCTCGGGGTGGTGGCCGACCTGTGCACCGAGGTGGTCGTCATGTACGCCGGGCAGGTGGTCGAGAAGGCCCGCACCGAGGAACTCTTCGCGACGCCGAAACACCCGTACACACAAGGTCTGCTGCGGTCGGTCCCGACCATCGACGGTCGCAGCGATCTGCACACCATTCCCGGTTCGCCACCCGTACCGGGGTCGATGCCGATGGGCTGCCGCTTCGGGCCGCGTTGTGAGCACCGTCGCAACGAATGCGACACGGTGATACCGCTCCACCCGCTGGAGAACGAGCGCGTCTCGCGCTGCGCGCGGGTGACCGATCTGATGTTGGAGGGAACCCGATGACCGCAGAACTCGCCGACATCGGCACCAGGAAGCCGCTGCTGACAGTGCGTGGGTTGCGCGTGGAGTTTCCCGTGGGCCGGCGGATGTCGCGTCGTAAGCAGTTGGTGCGCGCGGTGGACGAGGTGGACTTCGATATCTTCCCCGGTGAGACGTTCGCCCTGGTCGGTGAATCAGGTTCGGGCAAGTCGACCACGGCACGGGGAATTCTACGGCTCGTCGATGTTGCCGAGGGGACGGTCGTTCTCGACGGAGTCGATGTGACCGCGCTGAGCAGAAGTGATCTGCGCAGCGCGAGACGCCATATGCAGATGGTGTTCCAGGATCCCTATTCCTCGTTGGATCCCTCGCACACGGTCGGGGATGCGATCGCCGAGCCCCTGCAGGTACATACCGACCTCACCGAGGACGAACGACGACGGAAGGTCGGTCGGTTGCTCGAGCAGGTCGGGTTGCGCGCCGAGCACGCCGATCGGTATCCCTACGAGTTCTCCGGCGGGCAGCGTCAGCGCATCGCCATTGCACGGGCCATCGCCGTGGAACCGAAGTTGGTGATCGCGGACGAGGCCGTCAGCGCGCTCGACGTCTCGACGCAGAATCAGGTCGTTGCGCTGCTCGAGCAACTGTCCGCGGAGCTGGGCATCGCCTACCTGTTCATCGCACATGATCTGGCGGTGGTGCGTCACATCGCCCACACCACAGCGGTGATGTATCTCGGGCGAATCGTCGAATGGGGACCGACGGAACGTCTGTTCACCGAACCGGCGCATCCGTACACGCAAGCATTGCTGTCCGCGGTCCCCGTCCCGGACCCGGCACGGCAACGCCGCCGAGAGCGCATTCGCCTGAGCGGAGAACTGCCCGATCCGGCGAACCCGCCGGCTGGGTGCGCCTTCAGCACCCGTTGCCCACTGGTCATGCCGGTGTGCCGGGAGAGTCGACCGGCTGTCACAGAAGTGGCAGGAGGGGGACAGGTCGCCTGCCACTTGCACCCATCAGAACAACGGCCCGCCTCCGAAGATGTCCCGGTGTGAATCGGGTTGGTTGCCTTCGACGTCCGCGATGCCGTAGTCGAGTGCGGTCTCGGCGGTGATGAGGGTGCGACCGCTGCGCGCGTTCACCTCGGGATCGGCCGCGAGCGCGACGATCACCCGTCCGATGAACTCCGGTGTCTCGGCGTTGGCCAACGAGAAGCCCTCGAAGTTGTCGATGCCGCGGGCGAGCATGGCCTCGTTCTTCACCAGTCCCGGCCACAGCGACAGGGTGGTCACCCCGGTGCCCCGGAGTTCGACGGCCATGTCGGCGGCCATCTTGTCCAGGCCCGCCTTCGACATGCCGTACAGCACCGAATGCAGGTAACCGCGGGTGCCGAACGACGAGATGTTGACGATCATCCCGCTGCTGCGCGGCACCATCAGTTGCGCGGCTTCGACGGAGGCGACGTAGTGCGCGCGGAGGCCGACGCCGATCAGGCTGTCCCAGTCGCTGATCGGGCGCTTCCAGAACGGCTCGGAGAATCCGGCGAACCCCGGCGGTGATGCCCACACGTTGTTGACGAGCAGGTCGAGGCGGGAGTCCTGCTCGTCGGCGATCCGGCCGAACAGTTCGTGGATCTGTGCGTCGTCGCGGTGGTCGCACTGCACCGCGATGCCGTGCCCGCCGCGTTCGGTGACCTCCGCCGCGGTGCGGTCGAGTGGTCCGTCGACGCCGACGGGCCCGCGGGCGGTGACGTAGACGGTCCAGCCGTCGGAGCCGAGCGCGCATGCGATGCCCTTGCCGACGCTGCGACTCGCGCCCGTGACCAGCGCGACCTTTGCTTCTGCCATTACTGCACCACTTCCACGTCGTCGGTGAGAGCCCGCTGGATCGACCACAGCACCTTCACGTGGCAGCGGGAGATCTTCCATTCGTCGTTCTCGACCACGTAGTCGTCGTCGTAGTCGAGTCCGGTGACCCGTTCGGTACGGGCACGCAGATCCACCTGCCGGAATCGCAGCGTCCAGGCGCCGGTCGCGGTGTCGGGCCCGGTCAGGTGGATACTCGGATGCATGCCGTGATGCATGTCGAGCACGACGTAGCGGTCGTCGACCCGTTCGAGAGCGATCCGGGAGTAGATGTCGACCAAGGCGTCGGCGTCGTCGAAACTACCCAGCGCCGGTCCGTAGTAGATGTCGGCTCCGTGCGCGACGAAGCACCTACGCATCGCCTCCGGATCCTTGGCGTCGCACGCCCGGAAGTAACGATGCTTGAGCATCCTGATCTCTTCGAGAGCTTCGAGCCGGGCCAACCGTTGTTCGACGGTGTCCATCGGGGTGCCTTCCGGTCGGGGACGAACGGTGTCCCGGACCCTAGCCCGCAACCACGAGAACGGAAGAGCGATATTCCCACTCACCGGGCGGACGCACGCGTCTCAGCCCTTCAGCTTCCATTCCGCGAGATCGACTGCGGTGGAGATCGCTTCGAGCAGCACGGCCATGCGTTCGGCCGGACCCGGTGCGGCGAGAACCGCGTACCGGTCCGCTTCGCCCATCGGTACGTACCGGGCGAGCGCGAACAGTCGTGCCCCAGGATCCTCCGGTAGTTCGGTGGTGGCGGGAGGCAACGGAGCCCGGCCACCCGTGAGGCGGTCGAGCACCCCGTACAACCGGCCCATCGGTCCGGTGACCGCGGCGAAATCCACCGGCCCCGAATCGGTGTCGGGCCAGGGCTCCACCTCGGCGATGGGGTAGGGATCGTCGGGCAACCATCGGGTGACGCGAATGCGTTCCTCCGCAATGCATTCGAGTTCGCGGCGACCTGCACCGACCTCGGCGTCGACCATGATCCGCGCGACGGTGCCGACGTCGTGTCGCTGCTCGCCTCCGCCCACCTCGTGTCCCCGGGCGATGAGGACGACTCCGAAGCGGGGGCCGTCCGGCGATGCCGTGCAGTCCTGGACGAGTTGCTGGTATCTCGGCTCGAAGATGCGCAACGGCAGGTCGGACCCGGGAAGCAGTGCGGTGCCGAGCGGGAACATGGGAAGTGTCGGCATCAGGGCATCCTCAGGCGCGGGGTCGGGGGAGCGGGGATCGGTTCGTCGCGAGCGATCTCGGTGAGCAGATGATCGGCCCAACTCGCCAGGCCGTCGATGTCGAGTCGGTACGGCGGTTCGTCCTCGTAGTGCCGCACCCGTGTCTGTCCCTGCTTCAACAGCGATGCCGCGCCGGTGGGGTTGCCCCGGAGCAGGTGGGTCAGCCCCACGGCGAGCTGGGCGAGGCCCTGCCACAGGGGACGTTCCTCGGGTGGCGCCTTCTTCCACATCGCTTCGAAGACCTCGTGGGCGTGGAACGGATAACCGTGGTCGAGGAGACGCTGACCTTCGGCGATGGTCTCCTCGACATCCAGATCGAGGTCTTCGGGAACACGTTCGACGCCTTCTTCGCCCGGCGGCAACGGACGCCCCAAGGCGTCGCGCGGACGCGCGTTCTGCGGCCTGCCGTCGGGTGTGCGGTCCCGGTCCGTCATGTCGCCAGCCTAGACGAACGGCCGCTTCGGGAAGGGATCACTGGCGTCGCAGAACGCCGCTCCGACCCTCGTGCGAGGGCCTGCGCATCCGGGACAGTTGCGCCGACAGTTCCCGGACGAATGCGTCGACGGTGCCCGGTGCGACGCGGAGGTCGGGACCGGGGACGAAGAGGTACCGGCCGTCGCCCACGACGTCGAACCAGCCGATGTCGGCGACGGGCGTGTACCCCGGATTCGAGTACCGCAGGACGCGGATACTGCCGGTGGCCGAGCGTTCGCGACGCAGCAACCGGCGCAACGACTCTGCGTGCGTGCCACCCGCAGGGCGGCGGACCGTGCCGAACTCGGATGGCTCGAGCACGTCGCGGCTCGAGGCGGTGCGTGCGTGTTCGCGGCCCGCTGCCACAACCGGAAGGTGCCCGAGGATCGCACCCGCGAGGTCGGTGGTCGTGGTGATGCGAATGTCGCCTGCGGCAGGCGCCTGACGGGCGAGGACGGCCTGCTCGCCGGTCGCGGCGGCACGGACGAAGACCTCGCAGGCCGGGTCGGTGGAGCGGCCGTAGACCTCCACCGCGACCTCCCCGATCAGCAGGATCCGCATCGCGTCGTCGAGGGCAGGGTCGGGTCTCTTGTGCAGCCACGCGCGAGCGGCCTGCAGGTTCGCGGCGTGCTCGTCTTCCCACATCGCCGAGGTGCGATAACGCAGGGGGAAGGGGAACTCGTCGCCACCCGCGGCGGTCCACGACGCCAGGAATCGGTCGGGTGTCAGATGCCGGTCCACAGTGCTCAGGCCCCCAGAACCGGCGGGGCGGTGTCGGGCAGCGACCCGATCAGTTCGTTCCCGTTCTCGCCGGTGACGAGATAGCCGGCCGCGCGTTTGTCCTGTTCGTCGCCGCGGGAGGAGGCGGGTGCCATGCCGGGCATCATGCCGAACGGGCGCACACCGGCACCGCGAGTCGCGGCGGCACCGGGCTGACCGGCAGCGCCGCCGGTGGGTGCGACTCCCGCGACGAGCGGAGCGGGTCCCGCCGCGGGCGATGCGCCACCGGCCGACCCGACGCCACCGGCGCCCGGTAGGCCACCTCCGAAACCCGCCCCCGCTCCGGAGGACGGTGAGCTATACGACTGACCGGTCGGGCTTCCCAGGGCGCCGCTCGCTGCCGGGGAGGTGGATGCAGGAGTGGTCGCCGCAGGATCGTTCGGGACCGCCCTACCTGCCGAATCCGATCCTTCCGACCGGCCGTCCGGGCCTTCACCGGACGTCGATGCGTTCGTACGGTTCTCCGCCTCCGTGGCGGTCTGCCCACCCGGACGTTCTCCGTCCCCGTTCGGGATTCCCGTCGGGTCGCCCGCGGTCCGGACGCTGCCGACACCTGGTGTGCCGTAGCCCTGGGGAACGAATGCCTCGTTGGCACGACTTGTCGTGGCGGCATACGGGGAGGGCAGGACCGGAACCGCCGTGCCGGAATCGCGGTAGTACGGCTTGTAGAGGGCTTCCATCACCCGCACGGCTTGGGCGCGAACGGCTTCCTCCTGCCGGGCGGCAGCAGCACCCGCGACGGGATCGAGCGCGTACAGGACCGACGATGTGTTCACCGTGGGTGGAGGCACAGATGCTCGCACCCGTTCGCCGACGTCGGCAGCGATGCGGAGTTTCTCGGACGTCGCGCGTGCGGCATCGGACAGTTGTTGTGCGGATTCGCCGAATCGCACCGTCGCGTCCATCGCGGCCTCGGCCGCCGGGCCCTCCCAGTGCTGGCCGATGAGCTTGCGGATCATCAGCGTCCCCCACGCGACCGTGAAGCTGAAACCCTTTCCGAGTTCGGCCCATTCGGTGGCCAGGGTGGTCATTGCGACGGGGTTGATGCTCTGGGCGAGCCGGTGGATGTCGGCATGTTCCATGCCGTGGAAGTTCTCGAATGCCGCGATGTATTCGGGATCGACTCCCGCGTCGATGCGCGCAGCGAGCGTGTCGTAGTTGGACTCCCGGCGGGAGACGGAATCGGGGACCGGGGCGTCGACCCCGAGCGACACCAGTAGTCGGTCGACGGCGTTGTCATTCGTGGACATGGACGACAGCTCCCCCTCGATGCTCTCGCGTCTCGAGGAGCCGACGGCGGCGCGATATCCCCCTGCCACGTAGATCCCCCGATCCGATGGTGGCGACGATGCTAACGCACGGCACCGACCAGACGCAGGGCAAGATCGGCATACAGGTCGCTGATCGTCGCGGCGTCGTCGTAACGGCCCGAGGGGTACCAGCGGCAGACGTCGACGCAGAGCGACATCAGCGCGAGGGTGACACCTTCGGCGTCCGGGAGGGTGAACTCGCCCGAGACGTGGCCGGCGTCGACGACACTCCGCACGACCTGCGTGGTCCGCCGTCGTAGTCCGACGATCGTGCGGTAGTGCTCGCGGTGGAGCGCGGCCAGCTCGTACTGGATGACCCGGCTCCACCGGTGGTTCTCCGCCTGCCAGGCGGCGAAGCGTCCGATGATGGAGGCGAGCCGGTCGGACGGCTCGGCATCGGGGCAGTCGGCGCTTTCGACGACCTGCAGGGCGAGGGCGTGGCCTTCGTAGGCGATGGCGAAGAGCAGCTCCTCCTTGGACGCGTAGTGCGGATACATCGCGGCGGGACTCATGCCGAGTCGCGCCGCGATCCGGCGCGTCGTGGTGCCGCCGTAGCCGTGCTCCGCGAACTCTTCTATCGCGGCCGTGCGGATGCGAGCAGCGGCCTTGGATCCGCCGACGACGTCGTCCCATGCATCACTCACGAGGGCGCTTCCGTTCTGTCCGGTTGGTGTTGACAAGCCCGCTACGGCATCGCACGATAAGCGAGCGCTTAGAAATAAGCCAGTGCTTATCGACTTGGTAACGGTGGGTGCGACGCGGGGGCCTCTCCGCGCTGCCACGCCTGCGGCAACATAGGATCCGCCGAAGAGAAGAATAGGACCTGGCTCTGAAAGGTAGTGCTGTCCAATCAAATTGGATACAGGCTGTTTGGTGGATGAGAAGGCGGTCGGCTATACAGTTCCTGTAGGCCCCGTCACAGCGAGGAGATGACGTATGTCCGTGCTCGACCGCTTCCGTCTCGACGGCCGCGTTGCCATCGTCACCGGTGCCTCTTCGGGCCTCGGTGTCGCATTCGCCCGAGGGCTGGCCGAAGCAGGGGCCGACGTCGTGCTCGCTGCACGCCGCGTCGACCGTCTCGAGAAGACCGCCGAGCTGGTCCGGGAGGCCGGACGGCGGGCCGTCACGGTCGAGACCGACATCGCCGATCCCGCACAGGCGCAGCGCATGGTCGACCATGCGGTCGAGCAACTCGGCCGGGTGGACATCCTCATCAACAATGCCGGTATCGGCACCGCCGTCCCCGCCACCAAGGAGACCCCCGAGCAGTTCCGGCAGGTCATCGACATCAACCTGAACGGATCCTATTGGGCGGCACAGGCCGTCGGCCGTGTGATGCAGCCCGGTAGCTCGATCGTCAACATCTCGTCGGTCCTCGGCCTCACCACGGCAGGCCTGCCGCAGGCCGCGTACTCGGCCAGCAAGGCAGGCGTCATCGGCCTCACGCGTGACCTGGCGCAGCAGTGGGGAGCGCGCAAGGGGATCCGCGTCAACGCCATCGCACCCGGGTTCTTCCACACCGAGATGACGGACGAGTACCAGCCCGGATACCTCGACTCGATGAAGCAGCGAATCATCCTCGGCCGTACCGGCGATGCCGAGGAGATCGCAGCCACCGCAGTCTGGCTGGCGTCCGACGCCGCCGCCTACGTCACCGGTCAGATCATCGCCGTGGACGGCGGACTCACCATCACCTGACGGCACCACCCATCCCCCTACGGAGGAACGCTATGAGCACACAACCCCGCACTGCCATCGTCACCGGAGCCGCACGCGGCATCGGCGCAGCCGTCGCCAAGCGGCTCGCCGGCGACGGCTACCAGGTCGCCGTCCTCGATCTCGACGAATCCGCCTGCAAGGACACCGTTTCGGCCATCGAGTCCGCCGGCGGCAAGGCACTCGCCGTGGGTGCCGACGTCTCCGACGAGAAGTCCGTCGCCGCTGCCGTCGAGAAGGTCGCCACCGAACTCGGCGAGCCCACCGTCCTGATCAACAACGCCGGCATCACCCGCGACAACCTGCTGTTCAAGATGACGGTCGAGGACTGGGACGCCGTCATGAACGTGCACCTGCGCGGCGCCTTCCTCATGACGCGTGCCGTCCAGAGCTACATGGTCGACGCCAAGTTCGGTCGCATCGTCAACCTCTCGAGCACCTCGGCCCTCGGCAACCGCGGCCAGGTCAACTACTCCGCTGCCAAGGCCGGCATGCAGGGCTTCACGAAGACCCTCGCGATCGAGCTGGGCAAGTTCGGTGTCACCGCCAACGCCATCGCCCCAGGCTTCATCGCCACCGAGATGACCGCCGCGACCGCCGAGCGTCTCGGCCTGTCGTTCGACGACTTCAAGTCGAACATCGCGTCCAACATCCCGGTCGGCCGTATCGGCGAGGTCGACGACATCGCCCACACCGCATCGTTCCTCGCGTCCGAGGGTGCGGGCTTCGTGTCCGGTCAGGTCATCTACGTGGCCGGTGGCCCGAAGGCCTGATCCTCCTCCGTACGTCCGCGGCGCCGCGTCCCCTCCGGGACTGCGGCGCCGCGGACGGTTTTTCTGCGGATCGAACGGAACGGCCCGACCGTGTCGGTTGCCGCGGTTAATCTCTCCGGCATGAGCGAGAAGGTCAAGGGACCCGAGTCGTATTTTCCGTCGATCGAGCAGAAGTACGGACGCCCGATCGAGGAGTGGAAGAACATGATCCGCGCGTCGGATCTCGCCAAGCACATGGAACTCGTGAACTGGCTGAAGCAGGAACACGGGATGGGTCACGGGCACGCCAACGCTCTCGTCGCCCACACTCTGAAGGAACAGAAGTCCGAGTGACGAGAGCGTCCGACTACGCCAACCGCGGGGGTGCGGTGCGGTAGGTGGCGGGGGTGGCGCTGAGCCGGATCGGGTTGGCGATCTGACGAAGCGGAGCGTTCCGGTCGGGATCGTCGATCGACACCACCGGCGACAGGCCGAGTCGTTCGGCGAGCGCGACCGCGTCGGCGATGTCGTTGAGCGGACCGCACGGCACCCGGGCTGCGGTCAGGGCGTCGAACCACTCGTCGGCCGTCTTGGCCGAGAGCAACTCGTCAACGATCTTCGTCAGTTCCTCCCGGTTCGCGACACGGGCGGTGTTCGTGGTGAACCGGTCGTCGGTGGCGAGTTCGGGAGCGCCGAGAACCTCGACCAGCGAAGCGAATTGACGGTCGTTGCCCACGGCGAGGACGAACGGCCGGTCGGCGGTGTGGAACACCTCGTAGGGGGCGATGCTCGGATGACGATTGCCCATGGCCTTCGGCACCACTCCCGCCGCGACATAGCCGGACGACTGGTTCGCCAGCGCCGACAACAGAGACGACAGCAGGTTCACCTCGACGCGCTGGCCCTCGCCGGTGCGGTCGCGGTGCCGCAGCGCGGCGAGGATGCCGAGCGCAGCGTGCATTCCGGTGATGATGTCGACCACGGCGACACCGACCTTGGTGGGTGTCGCAGGATCGGGCCCGGTGATGCTCATCAGACCGCCGACGGCCTGGATGAGCAGGTCGTAGCCGGGCAGGTTGTTGTGCCCACCGAAGCCGGTGATGGAGGTGTAGACGATGCCGGGGTTGAGTCCCCGGACCTGCTCGTATCCGAGCCCGAGCCGAGTCATCGTGCCGGGCAGGAAGTTCTCGACGACGACATCGGCGCGGGCGGCGAGATCGCGTGCCTGTTCGAGTCCTTCGTCGGTGGTCAGGTCGATGGCCACCGACTTCTTGTTGCGATTGACGCCGAGGAAGTAGGTCGACTCGTCGCCGACCCAGGGCGGTCCCCAGTGCCGGGTGTCGTCCCCGAAGCCGGGTCGTTCGATCTTGACGACCTCCGCCCCGAGGTCGGCGAGCAGCATGGTGGCGTAGGGGCCGGCGAGCACGCGACCGAAGTCGGCGATCACCAGCCCTTCGAGCGCACCGGGAAGGGTGTTCACCGGAAGGCCGCCTCGCCGGTCAGCGCCTTGCCGATGGTCAGCTGGTGGACCTCGGAGGTGCCCTCGTAGGTCAGCACCGATTCGAGGTTGTTGGCGTGCCGGATGACGGGGTATTCGAGCGTGATGCCGTTGGCGCCGAGGATGGTCCGGCACTCGCGGGCGATCGCGATGGCCTCGCGCACGTTGTTGAGCTTGCCGAGGCTGACCTGCTCCGGGGCGATCTCGCCGCGGTCCTTGATGCGGCCGAGGTGGTAGGCGAGCAGGTGGCCCTTGCCGACCTCGAGTGCCATGTCGGCGATCTTGGCCTGGGTGAGCTGGTAGCCGGCGAGCGGCTTGTCGAACACCTCGCGGGACTGCGAGTACTCGATGGCGGTCTCGAGGCAGTCGCGGGCGGCGCCGATGGCACCGAAGACGATACCGAAGCGGGCCTCACCGAGGGAGGTCAGCGGTCCGCGCAGGCCCTTGGCCTTCGGCATCATCGCCGAGGCGGGCAGACGCACGCCGTCGAGGACGAGCTCCGAGGTGACCGAGGCGCGCAGCGACAGCTTGGAGTGGATCTCCGGTGCGGAGAAACCGGGGGTGTCGGTGGGGACGACGAAGCCGCGGATGCCCTTGGCGCCTTCTTCGAGGTCGGTCTGCGCCCAGACGACGGCGACGTCGGCGATCGAGCCGTTGGTGATCCACATCTTGGTGCCGTTGAGGATCCAGTCGTCGCCGTCGCGCTTGGCGTTGGTGCGCATTCCGGCGGGGTTGGAGCCGAAGTCGGGCTCGGTCAGGCCGAAGCAACCGATGGCCTCACCGGCGGCCATGCGGGGGAGCCATTCCTGCTTCTGCTCCTCGCTGCCCCAGTGGTGGATGGAGAACATCGCCAGCGAGCCCTGCACGGACACGAGGCTGCGGATGCCGGAGTCGACGGCCTCGAGTTCGAGGCAGGCCAGGCCGTAGGCGGTGGCGCTCATGCCGGCGCAGCCGTAGCCGTCGAGGTGCATGCCGAGCACCCCCAGCTGTCCGAGTTCCTTGGCGAGCTCGCGTGCCGGGAGCTTCGCCTCCTCGAACCACTGGGCCACGTGCGGGCGGATGCGCTCGTTGCCGAACTTGCGAACGGTGTCGCGGATGTCGATCTCCTCCTGCTCGAGCAGGGAGTCGAGGGCGAACAGCTGGGTGAGCGACTGAGCGTTGGACATGGCCTTCTCCGGTGGTCGAGGAAACGTTTGTCAGAACGATTGCGAGAACGTTTGCACGATCGATTGCATGGCCTACGCTAAAGGCATGCTCCGGGCGAGTCAACCCGGAACACGAATTCGATGCCGGACAAGCAGGAGAACCGCATGCCCCGTCCCGACCGCGCCCCGACGCTCAAGGAGATCGCCGAGCGCGCCGGTGTCCACGTCTCGACGGCATCCCGGGTGCTGCGCCAGCCCGAACCGGTCGACGGGTGGTCGGACTCGGCCCTGCGGGTTCGGGAGGTTGCGGCCGAACTGGGATATCGCCCCAATCTGTGGGCGGCGAGCCTGCGGACCCGCAAGACCACGACCCTCGGTGTCGTCATGCCGAGACTCACCGACGGCGTGGTCGCCACGACCTACCAGGGCATCGAGGAAGCCGCCACGAAAGCGGGCTACTCGGTGCTGCTGTCGAGCCCGCCCGACGATCTCGAGGCGCAACGTCGCGCCATCGCGCTGCTCGTGGGCCGGCAGGTCGACGGCCTGTTGCTGAGCAGCATGCACCTTCCTGGTCGTTCGTTCGTCGAGTCGTTGGCACTCGGATCGCTGCCCATCCTCGCGGTCACCCGGCACGCCGACGCGGGGTTGCCGTTCGTGGTGGGCGACGACTACCGAGGTGGTGCGCTGGCCGCCCGGCATCTGCTCGACCGCGGTTACGACGACCTGGCGATCATCGCCGGCCCCGACCACGCCAGCACCGCCCGCGACCGACGCGACGGCTTCGTCGACACCGTGAAGGAAGCATCGGTGGCACTGCCGCCCGAGCGGATCGTGCGGTCGAGCTTCGACGTCGCCGGGGGTGTGAAAGCAGCGCGTGCGCTGCTGGATCGCCCCGATCGTCCCCGCGCGATCTTCGCGGTCAGCGACACCATTGCCATCGGCATCCTCGGTGTCGCCCGCGACCTGGGTCTGTCCATCCCCGACGATCTCGCCGTCGTCGGCTACAACGACATCCCCGTCGTGGCGCAGCTGCCGGTTCCGCTCACCACCGTGCGGTCGCCCGCGCACGATATCGGGGTGACGGCCATCGAGCGTCTGCTCGAACTCGTGCGAAACGGAGAAACGGAATCGACGCGACTTCCCGTCGAACTCGTGGTGCGCGCCTCGAGCTGAGCGACCTCACCCGTTACCGCGGCCGCTGTTCCCGTTGCCGCTGTTCCCGTTCCCATTGCCGTTGTTGCCGTTGTGGTTGCCGCTGTTCCCCCGCGAATTGCCGTTCCCATTGTTGTTGCCGGGTCCGCTGTTCCCGCGGGACTCGGGTTCGGACCTCGTGGACCCGGCATCCGCAGGCGGTGCGACGGGAGCGGTCTCCGGAGCGGGCACGACGGGCGGAACCACGGCGGTCTCGTCCGCTGTGCGCGCCGGGACTACCGTGGATTCAGGGGTCGCAGGAAGCTCGGTGGTGGCCGGTACCCGTTCGGGCGTCGATGCGGACATGCCCGGCGTCCGGGTCTCCGGTGTGGCCGCCGGCGGGGAGTCGCCCCGCCCGAATCCGAGCGCGAGACCGCCCACGGCGAGCGCTCCGACCAGCGTCAGACCCGCCGCGACGAGAACTCCACGGGAACGGTCCGTGCCTGCAGTGGTCGTCGGTCCGCCGATCTCACTCGCCGGCAGGAGGGCCGTCACCGCATGGGCTCCGTCGGAATTCTGCAATGCCGTGAGCATCTCGTGCGCACTGCGGACCCGGTCGAAAGGCTCTCGTGCCATGGCCCGTTCGATCACTGCGACGAGCCCAGGATGTGCATCCGGACGGAGTTCGGTGAGTGGCTGCGGCCGGTCGTGCGTGATGGCCCGTGCCAGCGCGAGGATGTTGTCCTCGGCGAACGGCCTCCGCCCGCACAGGGACTCGTAGCCGACGACGCCGACCGCATACAGATCGTCCGTCACGGACGCGGGATGACCGGTGATGCGGTCCGGACTCAGATAAGCGACGGTCCCCACGAGTTCACCGGTGCGGGTGAGGTCGTCGCCGACGCTCTTCGCGATACCGAAGTCGGCGACCTTGATCTCGCCGTTCTCCGCGATGAGTACGTTTGCCGGCTTGATGTCCCGATGGAGGATCCCCGCACCGTGCGCGGCGACGAGTGCCTCGAGAATTCCGGCGAGCACCGTACGCACCCGGTCGGCGGGTAGGGGTCCGCGGGCGATGTCGTCGGCGAGCGTCCGCCCGGGGAGCCGTTCCATAACGATGTAGGGACGTCCGTCGTGTTCACCCGTGTCGTACACGGCGACGATGCGAGGGTGGTTCAGGGCCGCGGCGGCCCGGGCCTCGACCTCGAAACGACGTCGTACGTCCGATCTGCTGCCGACCTCCCGTCCGAGCAGTTTGACGGCGACGGGCCGGTGGAGGCGGGTGTCCCAACCGTCGTGGATCTCGCCGTTGCCGCCCACGCCGAGCAGACCGCTCAGCTCGTAGCGGCCGTCGAGAACTTTGTGGACGGTCACAGGTCGACGGTAGCCGTTCGAAGGGGGGAGTAAACAAAATGCGCTGGTGGGAGGACGTGCATGCGAGCTTCATCCGTGATCTTCACCCGGTGCTCGTAACGCGTTTGTAATTCGTGCCGATCTCATGCCCGGGAGAAACACGCTGCCGGAGGGTCTGGATGAAGACGATTGTGCGAGCCGGGATCGTCGCCGGCATGGCAGCTGCATCGATGGTGTGGCCGGTATCCGCGATGAGCGACCCGGGCAACGAGCAGGGCATCCGCTACGTCGCGCTCGGCGACTCGCGCGCCGCCGGACCCTACCTCGACGCAGCGGCCATGCTCAGCGGATGCGCCCGCGCGGACGCGGGATATCCGAACCTCGTCGCGGGTTCGTTGCAGACCGTCAGCTTCGTCAATGTCGCGTGTTCGGGTGCGCGCACCGAGCACATCACATCCGTCCCGCAGCAAACGTCGACCGGATCGGTCCCGCCGCAGATCGATTCGCTCACGCCGGACACGAATCTCGTCACGTTGAGCATCGGCGGCAACGATGTCGGCTGGGCGGGGCTCGTCTCGGCCTGTTACACCGAGCTTCCGGGTAGCGACGCGCACTGCCGCACCGATCCGGGCACCACCTCGCGCATGGACGCCGCCCTGAGCGCGCTCGGACCGAAGGTCACCGCGACACTCACCGCCGTCCAACAACGCGCACCGCGCGCACGGGTCCTGCTGGTCGGACACGGTGGCGTCTTCGGCAACCGGGGTTGCTGGCCCAACATCCCCACCAGCGATGCCGACGCCTCCTTCGTGACGAACTTCTTCGTGCGGATGAACCGAGTACTCGCCCGGTCCGCCGGTGAGGCCGGTGCCGAGTTCGTCGACGTGATGGCCGGGTCGGAAGGGCACGACGCGTGCGCGCCCTCCGAGCAGCGCTTCTACGAGGGACGGCAGTCGCTGTCGCTGGCGAAGGCGCTGCATCCCACCGCTGCGGGGATGCGGCACATGGCGCAGCGGGTGACGAACGTCTGGTACCAGCAGGGCTAGGCAGACAACCGAAAGATGAGGCTCACAACCCTCATGGTCGACCACCAGGGTTGTGAGCCTCACTTCTGCGTTGTAAACCTCGAGCGACGACCAGCGGCGTTTCGTTCGTGACACTCGCCGGACACGACGGCGGAAAAGTGGAATGCTGCACTCCACTGCGTGCTCACATCCGTCGAACCGGTCCTGCGCGGGAGGCCTCGATGACGATCTACCGACAACAGCTCGGCGGAACCGGTTACGAGTTCGACGGCCTCGTCGATCTGCTCGGGAAGGCCTCCCCGCGCCGCTCGGGCGATGAACTCGCCGGATGCGCTGCCACCTCGGACGCCGAACGTGCCGCGGCACAGCTGGCCCTCGCCGACCTCCCGCTCTCCACCTTCCTCACCGAGGCGGTCGTGCCGTACGAGACCGACGAGGTCACCAGGCTGATCGTCGACACCCACGACGCGACGGCCTTCGCGCCGGTCTCGCACATGACCGTCGGGGAACTGCGCGATCACCTTCTGGAGGTCGCGGCCCGACCGGACTCGGCCGACGTGCTCGCGGCACTCGCGCCGGGACTCACCCCGGAGATGGTCGCGGCGACCAGCAAGATCATGCGCAACCAGGATCTCATCGCGGTCTCCCGCGCTGCGACGGTGACCAGTGCGTTCCGCACGACCATCGGGTTGCCGGGCCGGCTCGCGACGCGCCTGCAACCGAACCATCCCGTCGACGATCCGCGTGGGGTCGCCGCGTCCGTCCTCGACGGTCTGCTGATGGGATGCGGCGATGCGGTGGTCGGCATCAATCCGGCGAGCGACTCGCCGCACGCCGTGTCCGACCTGCTGCACCTGCTCGACGAGATCCGGCAGCGATTCGAGATCCCCACCCAGTCGTGCGTGCTCACCCACGTCACCACCACCATCGACCTGATCGAGAAGGACGCACCCGTCGACCTGGTGTTCCAGTCCGTCGCCGGCACCGAAGGCGCCAACCGCAGCTTCGGGGTGGACCTGGCAGTGCTGCGGGAGGGCAACGAAGCCGGCAGGTCGCTGCGACGGGGGACCGTCGGCAGCAACGTCATGTACTTCGAGACCGGGCAGGGCTCGGCGTTGTCGTCGGGCACCCATTTCGGGACCGGGGGCAGACCGGTGGATCAACAGACCCTCGAAGCGCGCGCGTATGCCGTTGCGCGCGAGTTCGATCCGCTGCTCGTCAACACGGTCGTCGGATTCATCGGACCGGAATACCTCTACGACGGCAAGCAGATCATCCGCGCGGGTCTCGAAGACCAGTTCTGCGGCAAACTCCTCGGCCTGCCGATGGGCGTGGACGTCTGCTACACCAACCACGCCGAAGCCGACCAGGACGACATGGACACCCTGCTCACCCTGTTGGCCGTTGCCGGAACAGCATTCGTCATCACCGTCCCGGGCGCCGACGATGTGATGCTCGGCTACCAGTCGCTGTCGTTCCACGACGCGCTGTACGTGCGGGAGGCCGCCGACCTGCGACCGGCACCGGAATTCGAGGACTGGCTACGCAGGCAGGGCATGGCGGACGACGTCGGTCGCATTCTGCCGGTGGACGTCGGCGCCTCCCCGCTGCGCGCACTCGGAGGTGCCCTGTGAGCGACTTGTGGGACGAACTGCGCCGGCACACCCAAGCCCGGATCGGACTGGGACGCACCGGGAACAGCATCCCGACACGTCGTCATCTGGAATTCGTGACGGCCCATGCCGAGGCGCGCGACGCTGTGCACGTCCCGCTCGATGTGCCCGGGATGGTGCGGCGGACGAAGGAACTCGGATTCGGCGATCCGTTGGTCGTGGAAAGCGCAGCGGAAGATCGCAGTACGTATCTGCGACGTCCCGACCTCGGCCGGCAGCTCGCCGAGGGAATCACGCTGCCGCGAGCGGAGGCCGATGTCGGCATCGCGCTGTGCGACGGATTGTCGTCCACTGCCCTCGACGCCCACGGACCCGATCTGCTCGCGGCGATCGTCGCTGCCCTGCCGGGGCTGACGGTGGCGCCGCCGGTGATCGCGACGCAGGCGCGCGTCGCGTTGGGCGACCACATCGGTGAGCAGCTCGGCGTCACGACGATGCTCGTGATCATCGGCGAACGGCCCGGCCTGTCGGTGGCCGACAGCGTCGGCGTGTACCTGACGCACCACCCGAGGCCGGGACGCAGTGACGCCGAACGCAACTGCGTGTCGAACATCCACCCGCCCGGCGGGATGACCTACGAGCACGCGGCGCGCGTCGTCGCAGCCCTCGTGAACGGGGCGCGGCAGTTGGGGGCGTCGGGGGTGGCGTTGAAGGACACCTCGCGGGATCCCGCACTCACCGACCCCGGCAGCGGAGCGCGAAACGGTCATCAGAGCGCGTAATAGCGCGCACCTGTGACCATTTCGCGCTCCGCTGTTTCAGTCGAGGGTGGTTACCGGAGGAAGTGCGCGTAGTCCGCGCGCCGCTCCGCCTTCAGCGTCGTGTTGAGCACCAGCCGGGTCTGGAGGCGGATGTAGTCGTCGAGGGTGTAGATGGACCCGAAATGCCAGTGCTTGAGCGCCCACCCGTGGGCGAGCAACAGGATGTCGAACACCATCAGGTCGACGTCGATGGGCTCCATGATTCCGGCGGCGATACCGTCGTCGAGGGCGGAGCGCAGCGGCGCCGACGTCTCGACCTCCAGTTCCTTGATCCGGGCGCGACCGTCCGCGTCGAGCGTGCGGCTCTCCCGGTAGGTGAGGACGGTGGCGTCGAGGTTCTCGTCGACGATCTCGATGTAGCGACGGATGCCGGCGGCGAGCCGTTCGACCGGGTCGTCGCCGGCGGCCTCCATCGCAGGTTCGATCTGGTCGCGGAAAGTGTCGAGGATCGAGACGATGGTGGCGAGGAGGATCTCCTCCTTGCCACCGAAGTACTTGTAGATCAATCCGACGCTGACACCGGCCTCGTCGGCCAGCGCCTGCATCGACATCTGGTGGAAACCGGTGCGCTGCATGACCTGCACGGCGGCGTCGAGGACCTGCTTGCGGCGGGAACTGGTACGAACTGCCCGCACGGCCTCTTCCACGGGAAGTGCATCGTGGTCGGTGGTCATAGGGGCTCCTCGTCGCTTTTCGGTCCGATTCACAGTACCGAGTGCTCAGCGGTGTGAATCGTGCAGCTGGGACGGTCGTCAGATCCCGAGATCCTTCGCAACGATCGTCTTCATGATCTCGGTGGTTCCGCCGTAGATCGTCTGGATGCGGGCGTCGACGAAAGCGCGTGCGACGCCGTATTCGCGCATGTAGCCATAGCCGCCGTGCAGTTGCAGGCAGCGATCGGCGACACGCACCTGCAGTTCGGTGGCCCACCACTTCAGGCGCGCGGCGCGGGCGGCGGTGAGCTGCCCGGCCACGTGCTCGGCGATGCAATCGTCGAGGTAGGTGCGGGCGATGTCGAGCTCGGTGGCCAGCTCGGCGAGCACGAACTGGGTGTTCTGGAAGCTCGACACCGGCTTCCCGAAGGCCTTCCGTTCGCGGACGTAGTCGAGGGTCTGCGCGAGGACGCCTTCGGCGGCTGCCACCGCGCCGATGGACAGCGACAACCGTTCCTGCGGGAGGTTGTGCACCAGCTGGTAGAAGCCGCGACCTTCGTCGCCGAGCCGGTTCGCGACCGGCACCCGCATGTCGGTGAACGTCAGCTCGCTGGTGTCCTGGGCATGCAGACCGATCTTCTCGAGATTGCGTCCGCGGGAGAAGCCGGGGGTGTCGGCCTCGACGACCAGCAGCGTCAGGCCCTTGTGCGGGTCGTCGGAGGTGCGGGTCGCGACGACGAACAGGTCGCCGTTCTGACCGTTGGAGATGAACGTCTTGGCTCCGTTGACGACGTAGTGGTCGCCGTCGCGCACCGCGGAGGTGCGGATGCCGGTGAGGTCGCTGCCGGTGCCGGGTTCGGTCATGGCGATACCCAGCACCGTCTCGCCGCGGACGACGCCGGGCAGCCACCGCGCCTTCTGTTCGTCGTCGGTCAGCTCGGTCAGGTAGGGCAGCACCACGTCGTTCTGCAGGGAGAACGCAATGCCGGCTGCGGCGTTGCCGGCGCGGTTGACCTCCTCGATGAGGATGGCGTTGTAGCGGAAGTCGTCGACACCGGGACCGCCGTACTCCTCGTCGACGGAGAAGGCGAGCAGTCCGAGCTTGCCGGCCTCGGTGAACAACGACCGGTCGAGGCAGCTCGCGTGCTCCCAGTCCTCGTGCACGGGAGTGATCTTGCTGTGCACGAAGTCGCGTGCGACCTCTCGGAACTGGTTGTGCTCGGTCTCGTATTCGAGGCGTGCATTCATCGGGTGATCCTCGAGTCGGTGGGTGCGGTGAACAATCCTGCGGCGAACTCGTCGGCTGCCGTTCGGGTTGCCTTGTAGTGCAGTTTCTTTCCGGTGGCAGAGACCGGCAGCGACTCGACGAACCGGTAGGCACGCGGTCGCTTGAATGTGGAGAGCATCGGATGCTCACGGCAGTGCGCGTCGAGCGTGTCGGCCGTGACATCGGAACTTCCGGCGACGATGTATGCGACGACGATGCGTCCCCAGCGCTCGTCGGGCACGCCGACGACGAGGCAGTCGGACACACCCGGATGCGAGTTGAGCGCTTCCTCGACCTGCACCGGATGGACGTTCTCCCCACCGCAGACGAGCATGTCGTCCTTGCGTCCGACGATCGTGACGAACTCTTCGGCGTCCCATGTGGCGAGGTCGCCGATGTGCAGCCATCCGTTGTTGAACTTGGCCTTCTCCTGGTCGGGGGAGTCGAAGTAGGCGTTCGAACCCTTGGGGGAGCGGACGATCACCTCTCCGACCTCTTCGCCGTCCTTGGCGACGACGTCGTCGTGGTGGGCGAGCCGGTCCTCGTAGATGTGGACCACGCGCACATCGTCGTCGGTGCAGGCACGACCTGCGGTGCCGGCATGCTCGGGCAGATCGGCGGGGCGCAGGAAGGTGTTCCAGAACCCTTCGGTGCTGCCGTAGCCGTTGAAGATCCGCGGGTTGAGAACCTGCTGGTAGCGCAGTGCCGCTTCACGTTCGAGCGGCGCACCCATCGTGACGATGCCGCGCAGCGACGACAGGTCGCGCGGACGGGCCTCCTGCGCGGCGGCGAGCATCGCGAGGTTGGTGGGCGCTCCGATGAGGAAGGTGAGTCCGTGCTCGGCGACGAGGTCGAGGACGCGGTCGGCGTCGAAGCTGCGCAGCGGCACCACTTCTCCACCGATGTAGAAGACCGGGTTGGGTCCTCCGGAGTACAGGCCGCCGCGGTGGAACCACGGCGTCATGTTGAGCGTCTTGTCCTCGGGGCTCAACGGGAAATGCATGATGACGTCGTGCGCGCTGAAGATCTCGATCATGCTGTTGAGCGGCACACCCTTCGGCATACCGGTGGTGCCCGAGGTGTACAGGCGGGTGGTCTCGTCCCACACCGTCCGGTGCAGCGGCGGGAGCGCGACCCGCTCGGCCGCCAGGTGCCGGTACCGCACAACGGTGGCACCGGGAACGGAGACCGGATCGCCGTCGCCCACCGCGACGATCACCTTCGGGGTGTGCGCCGAGCGTTCCAGCGCCTCCGTCACCATCGGGGTGAGCTCGGTGTCGTAGACGAAGACCGTGGGTGCGGACTTGTCGAGGATGAACGAGGTTTCGCCGGAGGCGAGCCGGAAGTTGATCGGCGAACCCACCGCGCCCACCGCCTGGGTGGCGAGATACAGCTCAGCGAACTCGACACTGTTGAACAGCTGATAGGCGACGACATCCCCGGCCTGCACGCCTGCATCGGCCAGACCAGTGGCGACTCGGTCGACGCGTTCGCCGAGTTCGGCGTAGGTCAACCGGGTTCCGGTGTCGGGATCTGTGATGGCAACGCGGTTCCCGTACCGTCCCAGGTTGCGCCGGAAGCCGTTGAGATACGTGAAGTCGTTCTCGAAGTACTCCCGGTAGGCCCGGGCGTTGTACGACGCGCTCATGATTCGATCTCCCCTGACGATGTCGATCAGCCGGCCATGGTGAGGCCGCCGCTGACGCTGATCACCTGGCCCGTGATGAACGATGCGGCCTCGGATGCGAAGAACAGGACGGGTGCGGCGACCTCCTCGGGTCGCGCGAGTCGCCGGAACGGGATGGCCTTGATGAGAGCAGCTTTGAGCTTCTCCTCCTGGGCCTGGAACAGCGGTGTGTCGGTGGGGCCGGGGCACACGCAGTTGACGTTGATGTTGTGCCGGGCCATCTCGCGGGCGAGCGACTTGGTGAGGGCGATGACGCCGCCCTTCGCTCCCGCATAGATGGATTCGCCGGAGCTGCCGACCCGGCCGGCATCGCTGGCGAGGTTGATCACGCGACCACCGTTGCCGGCGTCGATGATGCCGGGCAGGAAGGCACTGCAGATGTGCACCGGGCCGAGATAGTTGATCGCGACGACCTTCTCGGCGAACTCCGGTGTGGCGTTGAGGAACTGATCGGTGCGGTCCCAGCCGGCAGCGTTGACGATCACGTTGGGCACGCCCACTTCTGCGTGGGTGCGGTCGCGGAGTTCGTCGACCTGGGCGCGGTCGGAGATGTCCACCGGCAATGCGGTGATCAGCTGGGGGTACTCCTTGGCCGTGGCTTCGGCAGCCGCCAGGTCGAGATCGGCGGCGACGACGCGATCACCCTGCGCGGCGAAGGCGAGAGCGATGGCCTTGCCGATTCCGGAACCAGCGCCGGTGACCAGTGCGATGTTGCTCATGGGAGGTCCTTACGGGTCTGGGAAATTCGGATCAGGCCTTGACGTACTTCGCGAAGTCGGCGGGTCGCTTCTCCGCGAACGCCTTGGCCCCTTCGAGTCCCTCCTCGGACTTGCCGAACAGGTCGAGGGCCGACATCGCGAGATTGCTCAGGCCGGCCTGGTGGTCGGTGTCGGCATTGAACGACTGCTTGAGGAATTTGATCGCGGTGGGGCTCTTCTCGGCGATCTCGGCAACGACCGCCTTCGCCTCGTCGAGCAGTTTGTCTTGCGGGACAACCCAGTTCACCAGTCCCCAGCGTTCGGCGGTGGCGGCGTCGTACTGGCGGCACAGGTACCAGATTTCTCTCGCGCGCTTCTCCCCGACGACGCGGGCGAGGAAGGCAGAGCCGAATCCGGCGTCGAACGAGCCGACCTTGGGTCCGGCCTGGCCGAACCGGGCGTTCTCCGACGCGATCGTCAGGTCGCACAGGACGTGGAGAACGTGTCCGCCGCCGACGGCGACACCGTTGACGGCTGCGATGACCGGCTTGGGGATGTCGCGGATGAGCTTGTGGAGGTAGCCGATCTCGAACATGCCGCTCTCGGTGGGCCCGTAGTCGCCGGTCTCGGCGCGCTGCTTGACATCGCCGCCGGTGCAGAAGGCCTTCTCGCCGGCGCCGGTGAGAATGATCGCCGCGACCCGGCTGTCGGCCCAGGCCGATCGGAACGCCTTGATCAGTTCCTCGACGGTCTTGCCCCGGAAGGCGTTGTAGCGATCGGGCCGGTTGATCGTGATGATCCCGGCTGCGCCGTCGATCTCGTACGTGATGTCTTCGAAGTCGGTCATGGGATCCCCTTCATCGATGCAGGTAGGAGCCTGATCGAACAGCCATTCCCTGCGGGTGAATGACTATTCATTTTTCATGAAGCTACATTCACGAACGCAATGTGTCAACCGTCACATGGGCACTCCCCCCACTTGGGTGGATCTGACCCCGGATTCCGGGGCTGAACCCACCGAAATCGGCATCCGTGCGTCGTAACGACGAGGGGTGGCGCTCCGACACCAGTTCAGGAGGGCGCTCAGCACGTGTGCGGTCGGGAAAGTAGCGGCGCACGGAGCCTGGTGCCGGGTTGAAGGAGAAACATGAAGTTCGTCGTCCCCTACCTGCGCGTCGTAGCGGGGATGTTCGCCGCCATCACGCTGTGGCTGGCGATCGTAGAAGTACTCAACGGCAACGTGGCCGACGCCATCCCGTTCCTGGCATTCGCGGCCGGCCTGGGATATCTCGCGATCGGCAAGCCCCTGCGCGACCGCCGCAAGCGGATCAAGGCCGAACAGGACGCGATCGCCGCCCGCGCCGAAGCCGGTCACCGCGCATTCCTCGCGGGGGACGTGCGGGCCGCGATGGCGCCGCCGCCCGCGCCGCCGAAGCCTCCGAGGGTCCGCCGCGGGGTGCTCATCGCCGCTGCCGTTGCCGGGCTGTTCGTCTTCATGGGCATCATCAACGACATCTCGGACGGGCTGGACTCGCCCACGAAGGACGACGCGAGTACCACCCCACAGGCCACTCCTCGTGCCGCCGCACCGACGACCACCACGCCATCCACGACGTCGGCTGCCACTACGGCGCGGACCGTCGCTCCGGAAACCGTTCCCACAACGAGGGTTTCCACCACGCAGGTCGCTGCTGTGGCGCCCGTTGCCGTGATGCCGAACGTCGTGTGCATGAATCTCCAAGCGGCACAGGACATCATCCAGGCTGCGGGAGTGTTCTATTCCACGAGCGTCGACGCGACCGGTCAGGGACGAGCACAGGTATGGGACCGCAACTGGGTCGTCGTCGACCAGACTCCTTCGGTGGGAGCATCGATCGGTGAAGGCGACCCAGTGCTGTCCGTGTTGAAAGAAGACGAATTCAGCGGGTGTTAGGTCATCGGCTGTTCCGTGCGGGAGAGCTGTTCGGTGATGGCGGTGTTCGACGGATGACGGCCACCCCTGGGGAATCCCACCGCTCCCGGACGTAGGGCTTCGACCCGTAGGCCCGCCATCGCGGCCTTCAATCCGAGATCCTTGATCGTCGAGGCGATCCGGCCGGAATAGGCCCGTTCCTTCGGGGTGTCGTCGCGTTCGTGGAACTGGACGACGCCGACACGTCGGCCCAGGCTCACACCGACGCCGTTGAACCCGAAATCGAGGTTTGCAGGCTCTTCGCCGGCAATTCGGCTGAGAACCGTGTCGGCCGCAGCCAGGCCGGTGGGCAGGGCGGACTGGCATGCCATCCGCACCGGCTCTCCCGATGGTGCCGCGCAGTCACCGGCGGCGATCACACGGTCGTCGTCGATGCTGGTCATCGTTTCGTCGGTGAGGATGCGGCCGAGCGCATCCGTCCTGAAGCCGCTCGACCGGGCCAACTCGGGTACGCCGAATCCGGTGGTCCACACGGTGATTGCACTCTCGAGCACGGTGCCGTCGTCGAGTGCGAAACCGTCCGGTCCGACTCGGGTGACGCACGCGTTCTCGATGATCTCGACCTGCAGATCCGCGAGCCGTTCGTAGGTTGCGGCACGGGCCTTCTCGGACAGCATCGACCCGATGACACCGCTGCACACGAGGCGCACGCGACGTCCTTGTTCGGCCAGCTCGCCGGCTGTTTCGAGCCCAGTGAGACCGGCGCCGACCACCGTGACGACGGAATCGGCGTCGAGGCTGGTCAGCGCGAACTTCAGGCGCTCGGCATGCTCGAATTCGGCCACCGGGAACGCGAATTCCTCGACACCGGGCACGGTGGACCGCCTCGTGGCGGTACTTCCGACGGCGTAGACGAGATAGTCGTAGTCGACCGTTTCGCCGGACGCGAGCTGGACGGTGTGCGTGCCGGGTTCGATGCGGGTTGCGGTATCGACCAGAAGGTCGACTCCTTTCGCCAGAAGTCTGCGGTAGTCGCCGGACGCGTGGTGGTTGCCGACCGCGAACTGGTGCAGCCGGGTTCGCTGGACGAAGTGCGGCCGGGGGTTGATGACGGTGACCGCAGCCTTCCTGCTCATGCGGTTGGCGGCAACCGTTCCGGCGTATCCACCGCCGATGACGACGACGCGGGGGCGTGTGTTGGACATGGCTTCTCCGATCCGTTCGTTGGCTCTGTCGAGAGCCCTCGTCATTCAGGACCGGACAGCTACGTCGTTTGTGACATGCCGGGGCGAACAACCGGCGGGATTCAGGGTCGTTGCAGGTCGCGGAGCTTCTGGGCAAGCACGCGAACATCGGCCACTCGCCCCAGGTGGGCGAGTTTGTCCGGGTTGATCAGCACCCGGATCGCGCCGGTCTTCCCGTCCGTCACGTCGAACGTCATGACCTGCACGATGGCGCCGTCGGCGTCCCGCACGATCAGGCCGGGGAGCCGGTTGATCTCGCGGAGTTCGAGTGTCATGCCGAGCTGACCCATGGGCGAGACGAACGAGGCCAACAACCGCATGACCTTCTCGCCGCCGACCACGACCTTGCGGACGGCGGGTGCCTTGCCACCGCTGTCGGCGACGAGTTGCACATCGGCGGCCAGTAGGTCGCGCAGACCGTCGACGTCACCGTCTTGGAAGGCCGTGAGAAAGCGAGCGGTGAGCTGTTCGTGGGCCTGCGGATCGGTGTCGAATCGCGCCGAACCTTGATCGACGTGACGCCGTGCCCGCACGGCGAGCTGCCGGCACGCCGCTTCGGAGCGGTCGACGATCTCGGCGATCTCCGAGAAGCCGAACCCGAATGCTTCGCGCAACACGAAGACGGCCCGTTCGAGCGGACTGAGGCGTTCGAGCAGCACGAGCGCTGCCGTCGAGATCGACTCCCGCAGTTCGGCCGAGCGCGCCGGATCGTCGTACGGCTCCTCGAGTATCGGTTCCGGCAGCCACTCGCCCACATATCGTTCGCGCCGCGCCCGCGCCGATTCGAGCATGTTGATCGATACCCGGGTGACGACTGTCGACAGGAATGCTCTGGTCGAATCCGGTTCGACACCGGAGGTTTCGTATCGCACCCAGGTCTCTTGGACCGCGTCCTCGGCTTCGGTCACGCTCCCGAGGATGCGGTAGGAGATGGCGAACAACAGTGGACGCAGGTTCTCGAACTCTTCGACACCGGTCACGTCGGCCCCTCCCGTAGACCCGTGCTTCGATCACAGCACTCCACCCGGGGTTCACGCAATGAGGAGGAAGTCGATCGGGAACGAAGCGGGCGCCCTGCGGGCGGCTGCGCTCGACCGATCGGAGACCCTTCGGGTCCCTGAGTCGTCGTCCCCCTTCCCCAAGGCTGCCCGGTCGCCATGCCCCGATAGACCGTCTCGGCCAGCACGGATAGCCCCACGTCGCGGAGGACGTGCGGCTCGTACTGGACCCGGTCGTTCGTGTCGACCCGCACGATCGGGTGCTCCACCACCAGCTGTGGAGACGAGGGATACTGGTGCCCAGTCGGTTTCGAGACAGGGAACGGCCCCGGCTCGCAGCGTCGGTGCGCTGACGTCGGACTGTGGGAGACGAGCGACGAGCTGCGTCGACGCGCCTCGGCTACCGGAACGGCCCTCGTGCGCGACGATGCAGGTGAAACGTCTCGAGCCCTCCGATCGCGGTGGATCGGAGGGCTGGAAAGTCAGGACGTCGGGTGTGAGCCCGGGGGAGCGGGTGTGTATCGGCCGGCGCGGAAGAATGCGCTCGCGGCTCGTTGCTGGAGTACGCCTCTCGAGGGCGTGTGGATAGACTCCACCCTACGGTGCATGACAGTCCCTATCTGTCTTGTGCCCAGACCCCGGTCCGGTGTTGGCGCACCTGCCGGGGTCGACCTGTTTTCAGGTCGGTGGAGGGATGGTCGCACGGGTGTGCGAAGTCGTCAACTCGAACACACGTTCTGGATTTGCCGTTCTGGAAAGGGTAGGACGCGCAGCGCTACGTCCGAATAGCGCTTCTTGCAACGATTGTCGCGCTTGTTCATGGATAGACCAGTGGTTCGGATGTAAAACCGATTGTCAGCCGTCATCGAATCCGACGCGGCCTATGGTGAGACTTCTTCGCGTCGAGCCCCAACTTCCCACAAGTGCGCGTCGAGATGGCACAGTGCGGCACGGCCGACATCCGGGAAGAAGGGGGGCTCGCGTGGGAGCTGTGCGACGCACGGTGGTAGCGACCGCAGTCGCGGCCACGGCCGCGGTAGGTGTATCGACGGGGCAGGCAGGGGCGACTCCTGCAATCGACACCGTGGTGAACGGTGCACTGTCCGTCACCCCGCTGTGCCAGGGAACCATCGACGCGCTGATCATCGCGTGCACCGAGCTCGAGAAGCTGACGCCGCACTTCCCGCTGATGCTCGACCTGAATCCGCGGGGTACGCACCTCGTCGTGCTCGGGGCCGGGCTCACCGAGGACGGCAAGATCCGGCCGGTGCTCGAAGAACGGCTCGAAGCGTCTCTTCGTGCAGCGCAACGCTATCCGGAGTCTCCGATCGTCGTCACCGGTGGCGTGCCGCGCAACGGCGTCACCGAAGCGCAGGCCATGAAGGACTGGCTGGTCGCGCGAGGCATTCCGCCGGAGCGCATCACCGAGGAATCGCAGTCGACTTCCACCGTCGAGAACGCACGCTTCACCAACGACGTTCTGCTCGAACGGCGAGCGACGGGCGCTGTGCTCGTGACGAACCGCGACCACCTCGAACGCGCGATGATCAATTTCCGGCAGGCGGTCGACGCACGCATTCCGGTCGCGGGCATCGTCGCAGCGTGAGCGCCGGAAGTATCAGCCCGGCGTGTTCGCTTTCCGAGTCAGCACCTGGCTGATCTCCGAAATATTCTTCGCCAGTTCGAAGTTGACCCACCCGGCCACTTCCCACAGGGGTGAGGGTTTGGGCATGAGTCCGACGATCGTCTTCTCGATGCCGGCAGTTTCGAGAAGCGCGACCCATTCGGTGTGAAGAGTCCGGATGCGGTCGGTCGAGCCGGACCACTCGTAGGCGTCCGGCCCGACCGCAGTTCCCCCACTGCAGACCGCCACGGTATTCGTCCACCACCACTCGATGTGCCAGAGCAGCCACGCGATCGTGGGCTCGGGAAGGACCTCGGCCGTCTCGTCCGGCCAGTCGGCGACGAGGCGACCGTCGACCCGTCGAACGCCCACACAGTTCGACGACGGCTCCCAGTGCACAGCAGCCTCGTCGATCCGCGGCAGCACGTGTTGCTCCGTGAAGAGCCAGACCAGGTCGAGTTGCTTCAGCAGCGTGCGGGTCGCGAGTGGCAGGGTGTCCGAGGGCATGCATGCAATCTTCGCGGAGATAGCGGACACATGCTCGATGTCGACACCGCGCATCTGTCCGCGGAGGTGTGCAAACGTTGCTGTGCAGTTATCAGTCTTCACGCGGCCGGTGCAGCCACCCCCAGCGACAACGCACCGAAGAACTTCGGCGTCTTCTCCTCGTAGAAGGTGTCGAGTTCGCGGATCTCGAAACCAGCACCGCGGATGAGGTCGGCGATCCGCCGTGTCAGATGGCAGCCACCCGCGACGCGCTTCTGGATCGGTTCGAGCCGGTGCTGCCACCGTCGGACGTTCTCGTCCGGGGCGAGCCCGTGTTCGACGAAGTGCAGGGTGCCGCCCGGTGCGAGGACACGACGTACTTCGCGCAAAGCCGCGTCGGCATCGGGGATGGTGCACAGGGTCCACGTCGACAGTGCGCTGTCGAAGGTGTTGTCCTCGAATGGGAGTGACTGCCCGTCCAGGCCGGATCGTTCGATGCGCACGGGGGAGCCCTCGATGCGCGGACGTGCGAGCTTCCATCCGAGGTCCGCGGGTTCGACGGCGCTGACGGACTCGACGGTGGTGGGGTAGTAGGGAACGTTGAGACCGGATCCGAATCCGATCTCGACGACGCGGCCGCTGAGGCCGGCGCACACTCGTTTGCGGTTCGATTCAGTGAACGACGGTGCACAGGCGATGTTCACCAGTCGCGGTACGACGTGATCGTTGTAGAGGCCCATGGCAGTCCCTTCGCCTCGTGGCGTCTCGATCTGCTCGATCCATCATGACACCTGCCCGGCCGAACGGAACGCCTCGTTTCCGCTGCGCCGAGGAAGCTGTTAAGTTACCTTTACATGTAAAGCACGCTTTACGGCGAAAGGGGCGATGATGGACAGCGGGGGTGCCGGATCGGCGGTGGCGCGGAGCAAATGGGGCAAGGTTCGAGTGGGCACACGGTGGATCGCCGCCGTACCGCCGGCCATCGTCCTCGGCATGGTGGCGGCGGTGGCACTCGGAGTGGTGGGCGCACTACTCGAACTGGTGCCGGAACATCCTGTCGTCTCGGGCATCGCCGTGGCGTTGGCGACAGTGTCTCCGCTGGTCGGTCTGGCATGGGTGCTCCTCGTGGATCGGTCGACTCTCGAAGGTGCAACGGACCGGCCGGAGGATTCGGTCGAGGCGTCCTGGTACGAGAAAGCCGCCTCGGGCGCATTCACCGACATTCTTCTCGTCACGGGCCTGGGATGCACCGCTCTGGCGTTCGCTCCGATCGAGGTCGAGGGTCTGCACGCGCTGATGGCGGTCGTTCTCGTGGCCTTCGCGTCGTTCGGTGTGCGCTACGCCGTGCAGCGTCGGAAGGGCTGAGGGTGCACAACTCGCTCGCGGGCCTGCGCGCGGAGAACGGATGGTCGCAGCAGAGGCTCGCCGACGAACTCGGCGTCTCGCGGCAGACGATAATCTCGATCGAGAAGGGACGATTCGACCCGTCCCTTCCCCTCGCGTTCCGCATTGCGCGCCTGTTCGGGCGTCGCATCGAGGACATTTTCGTACCCGACGAGGAATAACGGAGTGGCCGAGCGGATTCCCCGACAGAACCCGCTCGGCCACTTGCCCGATCACTTGAGCGTACTACCGGCGTCAACCGTGAGCGTGAGTCCGGTGACGTAACGGGACTCGTCGGATGCCAGGAACAGGACGGCATTACTGATGTCTTCCGGTTCCACCCACCCCACGGGCAGGACGTGCATGAACTGCGTAGCCGCCTTCATGTCCTCCGGACCCGGGTTCTCGAGGTCGGGACGGAACATCTTCATGGCACCCTCGTTCATGAACATCGGTGTGTTCACGTTGGTGGGGTGCACGGTGTTGACCCGGATGGAGTGCTGCCCCAGTTCGACGGCGAAGGTGCGCATCATGCCGACCATCCCGTGCTTCGCGGAGATGTACGGCCCCATGGTGGGGTATGCCTTCAATCCTCCGACCGAGCTCGTCAGGACGATCGATCCACCGTTCCCGCCCGCAATGATGTGCGGCACTCCGGCCTTGATCGACTTCCACACGCCGGACAGGTTGATGTCGAGCATCTCCTGCCAGTCGAACTCGTCCGTCTCGTGCAGCATCGCGCCACCGGTGCCGATGCCGGCGTTGGCGACGATGATGTCGAGACGGCCCAGTTGTTCGACGCCGTTGTCGACGGCGGCCTTCACCGCGTCGAAGTCGCGGACGTCGACTTCGGCCGTGACGATCCGTCGGTTGAGACTCTTGACGGCTTCGACGGTTTCGGCCATGTCTTCCGGGGTGGACGGTTCGATCTGCGCGTTCTCCCGGATCGGGCCGCAGATGTCGAGTGCGATGATGTCGGCACCCTCCTGTGCCAGCCGGATGGCGTGACTGCGCCCCTGTCCGCGTGCGGCTCCGGTGATGAACGCGACCTTGCCTTCGACTCTTCCTGCCATTGAACACCTCTCACTTCGTGCACCGTCCAGTCGGGCGATGCAGAGCCATGGGATTGCCGGGTTACTGCGTGCTGCGGGTGAACTCGATATGCAGATCGACGAGCCCACGAAGGAGGAAGGTGGGTTCGTAGGCGAACACGCGGTCGTTCTCCGGGCCGTGTGCCTGCTCGCTGAGGCGGATGTCCTCCATCCGATCGAGCAGGCGGTTGAGGGTGACGTGCCCTTCGATGCGTGCGAGCGGTGCACCGGCGCAGGTGTGCAGACCGCGGCCGAATGCGATGTGATCGTGCGAGTTCTTCCGATCGAGCCGGAACTCGTTGGGATCATCGAACTTACGCGGATCACGGTTCGCAGCGGCGAGGCTCAGCATCACGACGGTCCCGGCCGGCACCTCGACGTCGCCGATGGTCGTGGACTTGCGCGCCAGGCGGAAGTCCACCTTCGTGGGGCTGTCGAAGCGCAGCGATTCCTCCATGAACGGTTTGATGAGACTGCGGTCCTCGCGCAGGATCTTCTGGTACTCGGGACGTTCGCATAGGACCCGCAGCGACGAACTGAGGAGTTTCGTCACCGTCTCCTGGCCGGCGGCGAACAGGAACGTTGCAGGTCGGACGACCTCGAGGAGTTCGGGTATCGAGCCGTCCGGATAGGTCGCTGCGGCCAGACCGCTGAGGATGTCGTTGCGGGGTTCGCGACGCCGGTCGGCGAGATACTTCTCGAAACGTCCGTCGAGGAATTCGAGGGGGTTGATCCCGACGGGTTCGTGATCGAGTGCGCCGACCCGCGTGCCGGGCCGTTCACCTGCGCCGAGTACCCACCGGAACTCCTCGCGATCCTCTTCCGGCACGCCGAGCAGGTCGGTGATCGCCATGGTGGCAAAGGGTTTTGCGTAATCGCCGAGGAACTCGCATCGGCCCTCGCCGATGAATTCGTCGATGACGTCGTCGGCCAGTCCCCAGAGGTACTCCTCGTTCTCCTTCAGTCGTTTCGGGGTGAGGAGTCGTCCGAGCAGCGACCGGGCGCGCGTGTGGTCGGGTGGGTCCATCGTCACCATGTGCTCGAAGATCGGGAACTGGTGACGGTGGGCCTCGATCTGTTCGGTGATGTCGTCGCCTTCGGGTTCGAAGGGCAACGGCGGGAACGGACCTCCGATCGAGTTGACGGCCGACAGTCCCTCGCTGTTCTTGAATCCTTCGACCACCTCCTGATAGCCGGTGACGACCACGACCCCGTAGTGGGGTTCCCGGTACACCGGGTTGCGACTGCGCATGTGGTCGAAGTACTCGAACGGACTCTGGGCGATCTCTCCGTCGGTGAAGTAGTCGGAGGATGCGAGATCGGTCATCGGATCACTGACCTTTCGGGGAGGAGGGGAGGTTCTCGACGATGCCGATGGCCTGCCGAGGACAGGCGGTGGCAGCGGAATATGCCTTGGGCCATAGGCTTTCCGGAGTGTTCTCGTCGCAGGTTGCGATGTCGTCGTCGGAAAGGTCGAAGATCTCGGGTGCGATCTCGATGCACAACGCGTGGGCTTCGCACAGGTCCCGGTCGATGTGCAGACGCTTCGGTGATCCCGTCATCGGCGCTCCAGAAATGGGATGTGGGCTCGAACGGTGGCGGTGTGGCCGGGCTGGGTGTTCGCCACCGGGGTAGGGTGTAACCGTGTTACCTGGGTAACGATAACGCGGTTACCGCTTGACGGCAAGGATGTTTTCGGAATGAGTGGTATCGCTATCCCGAACGAAGCGGACGAGGCGCGATCACGCCTGCTCGAGACCGTGATCGAACTCCTGGAGGAAGGTGGCTACGACGCCGTCCAGCTGCGCGAGGTCGCGCGCCGGACGCGCATGTCGCTGTCCACCGTCTACAAACGGTTCGCGACACGCGAGGAACTGATCCTCGCCGCCATCGAGCACTGGATGAAGGAGAACCACGCCGGCCTCGTCGAGCAGCCGCGTGCGCCGGGTGAGCGCCTGCATCCGGCGATGATGCGCGTCATCCGCGCCATCTTCGAACCGTGGGAGAAGAACCCCGCGATGCTCCTCGCCTACTTCAGGGTGAGAACGGCACCCGGTTGGGAAGGGCTGCACACGCGAGGTTTCGACGAGGTGATTCCCGTCGGCATGGCCGTTCTGGAGGATGTGGATCCGGTCTTCGTCGAGGAGTCGAAATCGATCCTGTCGAGTGTCGTCTTCGGCCTCGTCGGCCGGTGCATCGAGGGGCAGATCGGGATCGCCGAAATCATGCCGACGATCGATCGCACGGTCTACTGGCTGACCACGGGGTACGAGGCTGCGCAACGCGAGGGGCGCGGCCAGGACTCCTGACCGCGCCCCTCGTTGTCGGGGTCACTCGACTTCGGCGAGTCCGTACTCGGGTCGCCCGGCCGGCCGGTACACGGTGATGAGGACACCGGACGAGGTGGTGCGCGATTCGACGAGATCGAACTTCGTGTCGCGACCCCCGACGGGGAACAGTCGCCGCCCCTGACCGAGGACGACCGGGAACGTGATGAGGCGGTACTCGTCGACGAGATCGTGTTCGAAGAGCGTGTGGACGAGACGGATGCTGCCGTGCACCTGCAGTTCCCGTCCCGGCTGCTTCTTCAGTTCCGCGACCGCGGTGGGCACGTCGCCCTCGAGGACGGTCGTGTTCTGCCACTTCGGGTCGGTGAGCGTCGTGGAGGCGACGTATTTCGGGAGGGTGTTGAGTGCACGGGCGACCGGGTCGTCGGGATCGGTCGAGTTCGGCCACGACGCAGCGAAGACGTCGTAGGTGTTCCGGCCCAGCAGGAACGCATCGACCTTCGAGAACACCTCGTCGATGAACTTGCCGGTGTCCTCGTCGAACAGCGGCATCACCCAACCGCCGCGTTCGAAGCCGTCGCTGCGGTCCTCGTCGGGACCGCCCGGTCCCTGGGCCACACCATCGGCCGATACGAAGGTCGTCACAGTGAGCTTCATCGTTGTCCCCTTCCGAAGGTTGTCGCCGAGTACCGACCCGGGGATCGTGGAAAATTCATCGCTTGCATCCCTCGGGCACGGAAGGTATCTCTGGACGCAGCGTCGCGTGTCGATGACGGACTGCGTCAGGCATGGAGGCGTGGGACCACAAGGAGTTCTCCTTGAGTATTGCGTTCAACCACACCATCGTCGCGGCCGACGACAAGCAGCATTCGGCCTACTTCCTCACCACCCTGTTCGGATTGCCCGACCCGGTGCCCGCCGGGCACTTCCTCGCCGTCGAACTCGCCAACGGCGTCACCCTCGATTTCGCCGAACCGCCACCGGACGTGGAGTATCCGCCGCAGCACTACGCATTCCTGGTGTCGGAGGAGGAGTTCGACGAGATCTACGCCCGGATCCTCGAGCAGAAGATCGAACACTGGGCCGACCCCCGGCAGTCGGCGCACGGCATCAACAGAAACGACGGGGGTCGAGGAACCTACTTCCTCGACCCCGCCGGTCACTTCATGGAGATAATCACGCGTCCCTACGGTTGGCGCTCCTGAGCCGTCTCGACCCGAGCCGTCCCGGCCGCAGCGCGTCGCCGTGCCAGCACCGTGCAGGTACCGGCGATCGCTGCGGTCAACGCGCCGGTCGCGAGCAGCTGCGTGCGGGCGGCGGTGTCGAACAGGGCGAGCACCGCGATGCCGGCGAGCAGACCGAGCGTCGCGTACGACAGGTACGGAAAGCCCCACATCTTCAGTGGCAGTGCATCCTCGGTGCCGTTGCGGCGTGCGCGACGACGGAGCACGAGGTGCGAGACCGCAACGAACGTCCACAGCACCAGGATCGTGGAGCCGACGGCGTTGAGCAGCAGCGGCAGCACCCGGTCGGGGTAGAGATAGTTCAGTCCGACCGTGACGAAGCCGAAGGCCACCGAGGCGAGCACCGCATTACGGGGAACGCCGTTGGACGACAGTCGCCCGAAGACAGGGTGCGCCGATCCGCGGTGCGACAGCGAGAAGATCATCCGGGAAGCGCTGAACAGCATCGCATTGAGCGACGAGAGCAGTGCGACCACGACGATCACGGTCATCACCGCGGCAGCGCCCGGGACGGCCCCGGCCTGCAGCACGGCGACGAACGGACCGGTCGCGAGATCCTCGGAGGTCCACGGCAGGATCGTCACCATCACGAGTACCGACCCGATGTAGAACACGAGGATGCGCCACACCAGGGTGCGCACCGCGCGGCCCACGTTGCGCCGGGGATCGGCGGTCTCCGCGGCGGCAATCGCGATGATCTCGGTGCCACCGAAAGCGAAGACCACGATGAGCAGGCCGGCGGCGATACCGGCGATGCCGGTGGGAGCGAACCCGCCGTGCGCAGTGAGGTTGGAGAAGCCGGTCGTCTCGAAGGTGGGCATCCACCCGGCGATCATCGCGACACCGATCACGAGGAAGCCTAGGATCGCGACGATCTTGATTGCGGCGAACCAGAATTCGACCTCGCCGAAGCGGCGCACGCCGACGAGGTTCACGCCCGTCAACACGACCATGTAGAACAGCGCGGATGCCCACTGGGGGATGCCGGGCAGTGCCACTGCGGTGATCGCGGCGGCACCGGTGGCCTCCGCGGCGATCACGATGATCACCTGCACCCAGTACAACCAGCCGATGGTGCGCCCCGCGACGGGACCGAGCGCGTTCTCGGTGTGCTCGGAGAACGCACCGCTGGCGGGGTTGGCCGCAGCCATCTCGCCCATCATGCGCATCACGAACACGACGAGAACGGCCGCCACCAGGAACGAGATCAGGATCGCGGGGCCGGCGACGGCGATACCCGCCCCCGACCCGACGAACAGGCCGGCCCCGATGGCGCCGCCGAGGCTCATCATGACGAGCTGGCGGGGCCGCATGGCGCGATGCAGACCGGCGGTGTTCTGGGCGCCGGTCGTCGTCCCGGCGGTGTTCTGGGCGCCGGTCGTCGTCCCGGCGGTGCCATGGGCGCCGGTCGTCGTCGCCAGGGTGTCAGTCATCGATGCGCTCCCCGGCCGGGACCAGCTGGTCCAGTGCGATCTCGAAGGCCGTCGCGGCGAGTCCGGTGGGCTCGGTCGACCGGTCGTGGCAGCGGCGCAACGCCGTCTCGATGGTGGTGGACACATCGCCGAAGATCGCGGCGTCGGAGACCTCCACGTCGCCCTCCATGAGCTGGGCGAAGGCCCGGGCCATGCCGCAGTTGGCGATGAAGTCGGGGATCACGGAGACGGATTTGTCGGCGTGCTCGTAGGTGGGGCCGTAGAAGATCTCGTCGTCGGCGAACGGGACGTTGGCGCCGGAGGCGATCGACTCGAGTCCCGCGGCGACCATGCGGTCGACCTGCTCGCGGGTGACGAGGCGGCTCGCGGCACAGGGCAGGAAGATCTCGGCTCCGAGATCCCAGATGCGGGCGTTCACCTCGTCGAAGGGGATCATGCGGTCGCTGCGCAGGGCGTTGCCGTCGCGCTCGAGCAACAGGGTGCGGACCTCGTCGAAGGAGAGACCCTCGGGTGCGAGGATGCCGCCGTCGCGGTCGATGATGCCCACGATCGAGGCGCCGGCCTGGGCGAGATAGTAGGCAGCGGCAGCGCCGACGTTGCCCCAGCCCTGCACCACGACGCGCTTGCCGGCGAGGTCGGTGCCCCGGTAGACGAGCTGGTGGTGGCGGACCGACTCGGCGACGCCGTAGCCGGTGATCAAATCGGCGACAGTGTATTTCGTGCTGGTGGCGGGAGTGAACCGCGCGTCCTCGACGACTTTCGCGACGCCGAGCCGCAGCTGACCCACCCGCTGGATGCGCTGGCGCTCGTCCTTGCCGAAGTGTCCGTTGACGACACCTTCCTGCGGGTGCCACAGGCCGTTGGCCTCGGTGAGCGGAACGACCTCGTGCATCTCGTCGACGTTGAGGTCGCCGCCGGTGCCGTAGTAGGCGCGCAGCAGGGGAGTGACGGCCGCGAACCAGCGGCGCAACACGCCCTCCTTGCGGGGGTCGGACGGATCGAAATCGATGCCGGACTTGGCACCGCCGATCGCGGGTCCGGAGACGGTGAACTTGATCTCCATGGTCTTCGCCAGCGACTCGACCTCGCGCCGGTCGAGGCCGCGGCGCATGCGGGTGCCGCCGCCGGCCGCGCCACCCCGCAGCGAGTTGATGACGACCCAGCCCCGGGCAGTGGTCTCGGTGTCGTGCCACTCGAAGACGATCTCGGGGGCTTTTTCTTCGAATCGCGTCAGCAGGTTCTTCATGGCGAAAGACTGTGACGGCAGTAACAAATGCTGCGCAACTGTGGCTCGTCGAACTGTGCAGCGTGCGGAGGGTCCGGATGCCCGTAGCGCTTTTTTCTAGGCAATCCGGCTAGTCGGAAACGGATTGTGAACGTGATCGGTTCAGCGGCGGTAGGCCGGTGCCTTCGCGGATCGTTCGGGCTCGAGGGTGCGAAGCAGCGGCATCGCCCGGTAGTGCACCACTTCCGACAGCACCATCACACTCGTGGACCGCGCGACGATCGAAGAGCGGTTCAGCTCGATGAGGGTCTGCTGGAGACCGAGATGCGATTCGGCCCCGATTCGGCACAGCACGTCGCCCGCGCCGGTGGTGGCGAACGCCTCGAGCACACCGGGGATGCGCTCGAGGACTTCGGTGACGTCTTCGAGCGCGCCCTGCACGATCTCCATCGTCACGAACGCCTGCACGTCGAAACCTGCTGCGGCGAGGTTGATCCGGGGTTCGTAGCCCGCGATCACCCCGGTCTCCTCGAGGCGCCGCAGGCGGGCCGAGACGGTGGCACGCGCGACCTTCAACCGGCGGGACAATTCGAGCGCGCCGATCTTCGGGTCGGCGTGCAAGGCCTCGAGGAGAGCGAAATCCAATTCGTCCAGCTGCACGGGCTCGCGCATCGCGGTTCCTTCCCATCGAGCGCCGAAAACTAGTCCGATTGTATAGGTGGGTGTGCGGATTCCGGCGGATTCCAGTCAGTCGGACCAGTTGCCGAAGGCGACGTTGCGTCGCACCGACGGGTGGGTTTCTCCTGGTGACACACGACACAACGACTGTGCCGCAGTGAGCGGCAGGAGGTTGCAGCGATGACTCTGGAATACACCCTGACCGACAGCGAACGACTCGCTCAGCTCGACGCCGAGGAGCTCCGGCGCCTGGTCGGTCTCGTGGAGTACGACAGCGAACGGGACCCCTTCCCCGTCAGCGGCTGGGACGCCGTGGTGTGGGTGGTCGGAAACGCCACGCAGACGGCGCACTACTACCAGTCCGCCTACGGCATGGAACTCATCGCCTACTCGGGACCCACCACCGGCAACCGCGACCATCACGCCTACGTACTGCGCAGCGGCGCCGTGCGATTCGTGATCAAGGGTGCGGTGGATCCGGACAGCCCGCTGATCGAGCACCACCGCCTCCACGGTGACGGCGTCGTCGACATCGCCCTCCAGGTCCCGGATGTCGACAAGTGCATCGAGCACGCCCGGAAGCAGGGGGCAACCGTCCTCGAGGAGCCCTACGAGATCAGCGACGAGAACGGCACCGTCCGCATCGGCGCCATCGCGACCTACGGCGACACGCGGCACACGCTCGTCGACCGGTCGCGCTACAACGGCCCGTACCTGCCCGGCTACGTCGAGCGCACCTCGACCTACCGCAAGCGCGAGGGTGCGCCCAAGCGCATCTTCCAGGCGCTCGACCACGTCGTCGGCAACGTCGAACTCGGACGCATGGACGAGTGGGTCGACTTCTACAACCGCGTCATGGGTTTCACGAACATGGCGGAGTTCATCGGCGACGACATCGCGACCGACTACTCGGCGCTCATGAGCAAGGTGGTGTGCAACGGCAACCACCGCGTGAAGTTCCCGCTCAACGAGCCCGCCATCGCGAAGAAGCGTTCGCAGATCGACGAGTACCTCGACTTCTACCGCGGACCGGGCGCCCAGCATCTCGCGCTGGCCACCAACGACATCCTCACCGCGGTCGACCGGTTGCGCGAGGAGGGCGTCGAGTTCCTCGCGACTCCCGATGCGTACTACGATGATCCGGAGCTGCGCGCCCGTATCGGTGAGGTCCGGGTGCCGATCGAGGAGCTGAAGAAGCGGGGCATCCTGGTCGACCGCGACGAGGACGGCTACCTGCTGCAGATCTTCACCAAGCCCGTCGGCGACCGCCCGACCGTGTTCTTCGAGCTGATCGAGCGCCACGGCTCGCTCGGCTTCGGCAAGGGCAACTTCAAGGCGCTGTTCGAGGCGATCGAGCGGGAGCAGGCCGCGCGCGGCAACTTCTGAGTCCGGTTCTAGACGAGCTGACCGAGCCGCGTGCGCAACGCGTGCTCGGTCTGCCGGATCGCCGTTCCCACAATGGGTTCGATGAGCATGCCGAGTGTGCGGCCGGCGATCCCGCCGGGCAGCCGGTAGCCGAAGTCGACGTCGAGCCGCGTCGCGTCGCCGAGGTCCGTGAAGGTCCACGACGACGCGGCGCGGAATCCTGCGATCGAGTCGAGGACGATCACGCGATTGCGTTCCCATTCGACTACTTCCACGCGCGAGTCGAGATCCTTGGGGCCGATCCGCATGGTCGAGTCGTAGACGGCACCGAGGCCGGAGACCTGTTCGCCCACGGGTTGGAAGCGGGCCACCCCGAACATCCAGTCCGGGACGTTCCGGTAGTCGTCGACGTAGGAGAACGCGAGGTCGACAGGGATGTCTGCGACGGCGCTGTGGCGGACGTGAATCATGGCTGGAGCCCTTCACGAGAAGTTGTCTGTTACTCAATGTAGCGGGTAACTGCGCGCTCCGGAAGACGTTCGAACCCGTTGCTCTAACGTCCGATAAGTGCTTGAATGCCGTGACGCACGTCACACACACTTTCGGTTCAGGAGGCTCGGGTGAAGACGAAGGCAGCAGTCGTCAAGGGAATCAACCAGCCGTGGGAGATCGAGGAGATCGATCTCGGCGATCCCGTCGCAGGTGAGGTGCAGATCCGCCTCGCGGCCTCGGGTCTGTGCCATTCCGACGAGCATCTGCGCTCGGGGGCGACACCGCTTCCGTCCTTCCCGGTCCTCGGTGGTCACGAGGGCGCGGGCGTGGTCACCAAGGTGGGCCCGGGAGTACGGGGTCTCGAGGAGGGCGACCACGTCGTCCTCGCGTTCATCCCCGCCTGCGGCCGCTGTCGGGCTTGCGCCAAGGGCATGCAGAACATCTGCGACGAGGGCGCCGGTCTGCTCACCGGCCAGGCGATCTCCGACAAGACCTACCGCGCGACGCTGAACGGCGACCCGGTGCTGCAGATGTGCCTGCTCGGCACGTTCGCGCCGTACGTCACGGTCAACGAGGCGTCGGTCATCAAGATCGAGAAGGACATCCCGCTCGAGAAGGCGGCACTGCTCGGATGCGGTGTCGCGACCGGCTGGGGTTCGGCCACCGAGATCGGCGGCACCAAGCTCGGCGACACCGTGGTCGTCATCGGTGTCGGCGGTGTCGGCATCAACTCCGTCCAGGGTGCGGCACACGCCGGGGCGCGGTTCGTCGTCGCGATCGACCCGGTCGAGTTCAAGCGGCAGAAGGCCAAGGAGTTCGGCGCGACGCACGTCTTCGCGTCGATCGAGGAGGCCGCACCGGTGATCGGTGAGATCACCTGGGGCCAGATGGCCAACGTCACCGTCATCACCGTCGGTGAGATCACCGGCGACATCATCGGCCCCGCACTCGGTCTCACCGCCAAGGGTGGCCAGATCGTGGTCGTCGGCATGGGCCACGCCACCGACTCGCAGGTGACGATGAGCCTGTTCGAACTGACGCTGCTGCAGAAGCGCTTGCAGGGGGCCATCTTCGGCGGCATCGGCCCGCGCTCGCAGATCCCGAAGCTGCTCGAGCTGTACCGCAACGGGCAGCTCGACCTCGACAACCTCGTCACCAAGACGTACAGGCTCGAGGACATCAACGAGGGCTACGCCGACATGCATGCCGGCAAGAACCTCCGCGGCCTCGTCCTCTACGGCGAGGACGATTACTGATCCTGCGAGCGGCTACTGATCCGGCGAGCGCCGGCGCCGCCGGAACCGTCCCTTACGGTGTTGAGCATGGACACGCGTGAGGATTCGGTTTCCGGCGACGTCGGCTCTTGGCGGGACTACGGCCCGACCGACCTGCCCAAGCCGCTCGCCGCTGCGCTCGAGGCGTTCGCCGAACGCGGCTACGACGGCACGTCCATCCGCGAGGTCGCGTCGCGGTCCGGTCTGTCGGTGCCGGGGCTGTACCACCACTACCCGTCGAAGCAGGCGCTGCTGGTCTCGCTCACGACCACCGTGCTGCACGACCTGCTCGCCCGCAGCCGGCAGGCGATCGATGAAGCCGGACCCACCCCTTCCGAGAAGTTCGACGCCGTCGTCGAGTCGCTGCTGCGCTTCCACATGTTCCGCCGCGACCAGGCGTTCGTGGCGTCGACCGAGATGCGCAGCATGGAACCCGAGGCCCGTCGCGCGTTCGTCGCCCTGCGCGACGAGCAGCAGCGCATGATCGACGAGATTGTCGAGGCCGGAGTCGCCGACGGCACCTTCTCCACGCCCTTCCCGATGGACGCCAGTCGCGCGGTGACGACGATGTGCGTCGCGGTGGCGAGCTGGTACCGGCCGGACGGCTCGCTGTCGCCCGACGAGATCGTGCACCGCTACCTGCAGGTCGCGCGGAACGCGGTCGGAGCGAAGTAGCCGAGCACCCCTTCCGGGCTTGACCCGATGGCGGGGATATGCCACCGTGAACTCGACCGAGCGATCGATCGGTCGGTACGGAAGGAGTTCAGCATGGCGGTCGACCTGTCCTACTCGGACCACATCCGGGACCTCATCGCGCGGACCGAGCAGTTCGTCCGCGACGAGGTGCTTCCCGTCGAGGACGCCCACGGTGGCGACATCACCGCGGCCGGTGGCGACGCGATCCGGGCAGATCTGCAGAAGGCCGCCAAGGCTGCCGGTGTCTTCGCTCCGCACGCGCCCGTCGAATACGGCGGCCACGGCCTGAACATGTCCGACCGCGCCCCGGTCTTCGAGGCCGCGGGCTACTCGCTCTTCGGCCCCACCGCGCTCAACATCGCCGCCCCCGACGAGGGCAACGTGCACATGCTCGCGCACATCGCCAGCGACGAGCAGAAGCAGCAGTTCCTCGCGCCCCTCGCCGCCGGCGACGTGCGCTCGGCCTTCGCGATGACCGAGCCCGCCCCCGGTGCCGGTGCCGATCCCAACGCTCTGAACACGCGCGCCGAGAAGGTCTCCGGTGGCTGGAAGATCAACGGCCGCAAGCACTTCATCACCGGTGCCGACGGTGCCGGATTCTTCATCATCATGGCCCGTACCTCGGGTGAACCCGGCCAGCGCGGCGGCGCCACGATGTTCCTCGCCCCCGCCGACACCGCGGGCCTGAAGGTCGGCCGCCACATCAACACCCTCGACCGCTCCATGATCGGCGGTCACTGCGAGGTCGACTTCGAGGACCTGTTCGTCCCCGACTCCGCCGTGCTCGGCGAGGTCGATCAGGGCTTCGCCTACGCGCAGGTGCGCCTCGGCCCTGCCCGCATGACGCACGTGATGCGCTGGCTCGGCGCCGCCCGCCGCGGTCACGACACCGCCGTCCGCTACGTCGCGGAGCGTGAAGGCTTCGGCTCCCGCCTCGGCGATCTCGGCATGATCCAGAAGATGATCGCCGACAACGAGATCGACATCGCCGCGACCCGCGCGCTGCTCGTGCAGGCGTGCTGGGAACTCGACCAGGGTTCGCACGCGTCGAACGCCACGTCGATCGCCAAGACCTTCGCCGCCGAGGCGATCTTCCGCATCGTCGACCGCTCCGCTCAGATGTGCGGCGGTCTCGGTGTCTCCGAAGACCTTCCGATCGCACGCCTCACCCGCGAGGTCCGGCCGTTCCGCGTGTACGACGGCCCGTCCGAGGTGCACCGCTGGGCCATCGCCAAGCGTGCCGTCGGCGCCGTCCGCAAGGCAGCCCGCGAGACCGCGAAATGACCGCCGTGCACGAGGGACTCGACCTCGCCGTTCTCGAGCGTTTTCTCGCCGATTCCGGTGTGACCGTTCACGGTGAACTCCGGGCGGAGCTCATCTCGGGCGGCAAGTCCAATCTCACCTACGGGTTGCGCGACGAGAAGTCCCACTGGGTGCTGCGTCGACCCCCGACCACGGGTCTGACCCCGTCGGCGCACGACGTCGCCCGCGAGTTCCGCATCACCTCGGCGTTGAAGGGCACCGGTGTGCCGGTCGCGCCCACCGTCGTCCAGTGCGAGGACGATTCGGTGATGGGTGCGCCGTTCACCGTCGTCGAGTTCGTCGACGGACGTGTGGTGCGCAGCAAGACCGACCTCGACGCGCTCGGCGACGACGAGATCGACCGCTGCGTCGGTGAACTCGTGCGCATCATCGCCGAACTGCACAACGTCGACTTCGAGACCGTCGGCCTCGGGGGACTGGGCCGGCCGGACGGCTACGTGACCCGGCAGGTGAAGCTGTGGGCGAGCCAGTGGGGCCGGGTGAAGACCCGCGAATTGCCGGATCTCGAACGGCTGCACGCCGCGCTCGCCGAATCGATCCCGGAGTCGCCCGCGCCGTCGATCGTCCACGGCGACTACCGCATCGACAACACCATCCTGGACCCGAACGACCCGGCACGCGTCGTCGCCGTGGTGGACTGGGAACTGTCCACCCTCGGCGACCCGCTCACCGATCTCGCCATGATGTGCGTGTACCGGCATCCGGCGCTCGACGACATCCTGGGCTTCCCGGCGGCATGGTCGAGCGACCGCCTGCCTGCGGCGGACGATCTGGTGCAGCGCTACGCCACGGCGTCGGGTCGCGACATCGCCAACTGGAACTTCTACATGGGCCTGGCCTACCTCAAACTCGCCGTCATCGCCGAGGGCATCAACCATCGGTGGCGTGCCGGGGCGACCGTCGGCGACGGTTTCGACCGTGCCGGTGAAGCCGTGCCGGACCTGGTGGCAGCAGGACTCGCAGCACTGAAGGGAGCCCACGCGTGACCAGCGCGCTCGTGACCGGAGCATCGAGGGGAATCGGCCTCGGTATCGCAACCCGTCTCGCCGAACGCGGCTATTCGCTGACGATCAGCGCCCGCGGCGCGGAACGCCTCGAGAGCGTCGCCGAGCGACTGCGGGAGGCGGGCGCCAAGGAGGTACGGGCCGTTGCAGCCGATCTCGCCGATCCGGAAGCCACCGCCCGCGTCGTGGAGACGCACCGCGAGGCGTTCGGTTCCATGAAGGCACTGATCCTCAATGCCGGTGTCGGCACGGCAGGTCCGATCGCCGAGTTCCCGGCCCGGCGGTTCGACAAGACGGTCGCCGTGAACCTCAACGCCCCGTTCGCGCTCATCCAGGCGTCGCTGCCGTTGCTGCGCACCGAGGCGGAGAGCGATCCGGCCCGCGGATCGAAGATCGTTGCGCTCTCGTCGATCACGGGTGTCTACGCCGAGGCCGGTCTCGCCGCCTACGGTGCGACGAAGGCCGCGTTGATCTCGCTGGTGGAGACCCTCAACGCCGAGGAGTCCGGCAACGGAATCTCGGCGTCGGCGCTCGCCCCCGCCTACGTCGACACCGACATGTCCGACTGGATCAAGGACAAGATCCCGGCCGAGTCCATGATCGAGGTGAACGACGTCGTCGAGATCGTCGACGCGCTGCTCAAGCTGTCGTCGCGGGCCGTGGTGCCCAAGCTCGTGCTCAGCCGCGCGGGCGCGGGTCTCTACACCGCCTGATTGTCTGCACGGCCTGACTCTCTACACGGCCTGACGGTCGGGGTCGGTCGACCGCAGTCGCAGGTCGACCGGCTGCCCGTCGGACGGGAACGGCAACGACGTGAAGTCGAGCGGGGCGACGTAGCCGGGGTCGACGTGCCACTCGAAGCGCAGCAGCAGTTGGTGGACGATCGCCTTGACCTCGACCCCGGCGAAGTGCATGCCGAGGCACTTGTGTACGCCCCCACCGAAAGGCTCCCACGCGTACCGGTGGACCTTGTCCTCGCGTCGATGGTCCGCGAAGCGTTCGGGATCGAAACGTTCTGGCTCCGGCCAGTATTCCGCCATGTGGTGCGTGAAGTGCGGTGCCACGGAGGCATACGTGCCGGCAGGCACGAAATGTCCTCGAACCTCGGTGTCGTGCATGGCTCGTCGTGCGAGGACCGGGACCGGGGAGACCAGCCGGAGGCATTCCTTCATCACCAGGTCGAGGCTGCCGAGCGCATCGAGATCGGCGTGGCTCGGCGCGGCGGTGCCCAGCGCGAGCGACTCGGCCCGGCACCGGTCCTGCCACTGCGGGTATTGCCCGAGGTACTGCATCATCGTGGAGATCGTGATGGTCGACGTGTCGTGCGCGGCCATCAGCAGGAAGATCATGTGATCGACGATCTCGTCGTCGCTGAACCGTTGTCCCGCTTCGGATTCGATGTGGCACAGCACGGAGAAGAGGTCGTCCGTCTCGCGCGAGCGTCGCGCCGGGAGATAGTGCCGGAAGAAGTCCTCGAGCACCCGGCGTCCGTCGAGTCCGCGCTTCCATCGGGTGCCGGGGACGGGATACCGGACGATCGAGGTCGCCGCCTGCACGCAGTCGATGAATGCTTTCTTCACCGCTTCGATCTCGGCCGGTGTGGAGTCCTCGGCGCCGCCCATGAAGATGTCGGTGGCAAGGTCGAGGGTGAGTGTCTTCAGTGCCGTGTAGGCGCGGAATCCGTCGGTGGGAACCCACTTGTCGAGCTTCTGGGCGATCGACGGATTCATGGCATCGACGGTCTTCTCGAGGCGTGATCGGGTGAACGTCTGCTGCATGATGCGGCGGTGTCGGAGATGTTCCTCCGAGTCGAGGAGCATGAGGCCGCCGTGGAAGAACGGCCCGATCAGTGCCGACCAGCCGTCGCCGTTGGCGAAGGCCCGGTCCTTGTTCTGCAGCACCTCCTGGCAGGCGTCGGGTCCGAGGACCGAGATCCAGCGTCGGCCGGCCGCCGAGAAGCAGGAGACCTCGCCGTAGCGGTCCCAGTGCTTCTGCATCATCGCGAGTGGATCGCGGATGTATTCGAGGACGTGCCCGATACCGGGTATTCCCGACCGTCCCGGGACCGGGCGCAGATGGGAGTGGGCGGGGGGAGCCGCCAGGATCCGGGTCACGACGAACCTCCAGTTCTGCGGATATCTGACAGAATCCCCTGTCAGATTGGGGTGTAGTCTGCGTCACATCGATCCGGTCTGTCAAGATCGGTCCTATGACTTCCCCTGCGTCCCGCCGCTATGCCGGTCTGAGCGGCGAACAGCGCGTCGCGCTGCGGCGCGAAGCCCTGCTCGAAGCAGGACTGGAACTGTTCGCGGCCTCGGGGAAGAGCGGCGCCACCATGACCGCCATTTGCGCCCACGCCAAGCTGACGGAGCGGTACTTCTACGAGAATTTCACCAGCAGGGACGATCTGCTGCAGCAGGTCCTCGACAAGATCGCCGACGAGGTGCGCGAGGCCGTGCTCGCCGCGCTCCGCACCGGCACGGGCACACTCGAAGACCTCGTGCGGAACGCCATCGCGTCGTTCGTCGCGATCCTCACCGACGACCCGCGCAAGGGCCGGGTCTCACTCATCGAGTCCGCCGGCTTCGAACCCCTGCGCACCCACAGACGAGCGTCGCTACGGAGTTTCGCCCAGATGGTCGCCGACGAAGCGACCCGCATGTACGGCGACCGGGCGTGGCCGCCCGAACGGGGCGAGATCAACGGACTGCTGTTCGTCGGGGGTCTGGCCGAACTGGTCACCGCGTGGTTGAACGACGAGATCGCCATCTCGCCCGGCGAGATCGTCGACGTGGCAACGCACCAGTTCCTCTCCACGGCCCATCAGTAGAGCCGTCCGGGGGCGGTCAATCATCACCGACCGCGGTGCGGTCAATCATCACCGACCGCGGTGCGGTCAATCATCACCGTTGGTTTCCTTCTCCTCGCCGCGTCGGCGCAGGAAGTTGAACCCGGGCACGCCCACGATGGCCTGGCGGACGTCCTTGGCGACGAGGAGCAGTTCGTGGATCTCGGGGGAGACGGTGTCGAGTGTCGCCATGATGGGCAGGACCGCGTCGACCCGCTCGGTGATCTCGGGGAGCCGGTCGATGAGCTTGATCGCGGCGCGCAGTTCTTTTGGTGAGAACTCCTCGACGAACTGGGTGGCGAGGGGAGCGGCACGTTCGGCGAGGGGTTTGTAGGTCTCGAGCAGTTCCCCGGCGGCGTCGGAGCTGCGGCCGGCGGACTCGACGACGATCCGCGCGTCGGCCGCGACCACCGTCGCGTCGCGCACGACCCCGCCCGTCGAGTCGATGATCTCCGTGGCGCGCGTGACCGCATCGGCGGCTTCCTCCACCACACCGATGGTCGAGGCGATCACCTGCGTGGCCTGCGCGACGGCCACCGACGCTCCCTCGACGATGTCGGTGGCGTCGGTGACCACGCTGTCGATGCGGCGGATCAGCGATTCGACCGAGTCGATGAGAGATTCGGCCTCGTTGAGCAGGCCTTCCACCCGCGTCGGGAGCGACAGCGCGAACTCGGCGGTCTCGCGGGTGCGTCCGAGCACGGTCCGGGTGACGTCGACGATGGAACCGGCGACCGAGAGTCCGAGCGCGGGCACAGGCAGCGAGATCATGTCGTCATAGTGCAGTACGTCCGATCGTCGTGATCACGGACCTCACATTTTCGGCGTCCCGTTCGTCTACCCGATACAGAGCACACACCGGATGGAAGGATCGAGGCCGTGACCGCATTGCGCACCCACACCGTCATCGACACACCGATCGGCGAGTTGACGTTGGTGAACACCGACGGCGTCCTGAGCGGCGTGTACATGGCCGAGCATCACCCCGCGCCCGACCGCACCGGTTTCGGCGAGCAGGTCACCGAGGGGTTCGACGAGGTGATCACCCAGTTCGACGAGTACTTCGCGGGTCGCCGTACCCGGTTCACCGTCCCTATCGCTCCCGTCGGAACCCCGTTCCAACGGGAGGTGTGGGAGGCGCTGATGACGATCGAGTACGGCACCACGCGCACTTACTCGGAGATCGCTCTCTCCCTCGGCCGGCCCACGGCGGTACGGGCAGTCGCTGCGGCCAATGCCCGTAACCCGCTCTGCATCATCGTCCCGTGCCATCGCGTCATCGGTAGCAGCGGCAAGCTCACCGGTTACGCCGGTGGCCTCGAGCGCAAACGCTTCCTGCTCGACCAAGAGGCACGGGTGCTGAGTTCCGCCGAGCCCGATGTCGCCGGCGATACCCATGTCCCTGCCTGATCACCTACCGCGGGCGAGCCTGCCTCCTTTCGAGGAGGTGGTCGCCCGCCACGGCGCGACGGTCCTCCGGGTCTGCCGCGCACTGCTCGGAGCCGTCGACGCCGACGACGCCTGGTCCGAGACCTTCCTCGCGGCGTTGCGCGCCTATCCCGACCTGCCACCGGGCAGCAACATCGAAGCGTGGCTCGTGACCATCGCGCACCGCAAGGCCGTCGACATCCACCGTGTGCGTGGGCGGACGCCGGTGCCCACCGAGAACCTTCCCGAACCCGCGTCGGCCACGGGAATCCCCGGTGAGGGCGACGACGAACTGTGGAGCGCGGTCGCCGAGCTTCCCTTCACGCAGCGCGCGGCGCTGGTCTACCACTACGTCGGAGGCCTGCCCTACGCGGAGATCGGCACCATCCTCGGCAACAGCCCGGCCGCGGCACGTCGCGCGGCGGCCGACGGTCGGGCTGCGTTGCGTCGTCGGATCGAAAACGGAACAGGATGTCGCTCATGAATTTTCCACAACCCTCGGTCGGATCGGCCGATCTCGCGTGGTTGCGGGAGAAGCTCGTACTCGACGCCGAGGCGGCCGGCTTGCTCGATGTCGCGTTCCGCGTCGTCGACACCCCCGTCGGTCCGCTCCTGCTGGCCACCACCACCGTCGGACTCGTGCGGGTCGCCTACGTTGCCGACGGATCCGACGCCGTGCTCGACGAACTCTCCCGCCGGATCAGCCCGCGCGTGCTCGACGCGCCGCGGCGACTCGACCCGGTGGTCCGGCAGCTCGACGAGTACTTCGCCGGTGCGAGGACACATTTCGACCTTCCGCTCGATCTGCGTCTCGCCGACGGATTCCGGCGCGAGGTGATCACCCGTCTGCCCGAGATCGAATACGGGCGCACGGCGAGCTATGCCGAGATCGCGGCCGCGGCCGGAAGTCCGCGGGCGGTGCGGGCGGTCGGTACGGCGTGCGCGAAGAACCCGCTGCCCGTGGTGGTGCCGTGCCATCGGGTGGTGCGCAGCGACGGCAGCATGGGGCAGTACGTCGGGGGAGTCGAGGCGAAGAGGGCACTGCTGCAACTCGAGTCGGTGGCATGATCACCACCCTGCGGCTCCCGGTTGCCGAACCCGTTGCGGTGGGGCCGATGCTCGCGTCGCTGCGGAGCCACACCGTCCCCGACTACGAACACCACGACAGCGCCACCGGCACCCATCACCGCGCGATCCGCACGAACGGCGGCGCCGCGCATGTCGCCGTCCGCTTCGACGACCCGGCGACACCCGACGGCGGGAGACGCGGGGATGCGCGACAGCTCGAGGTTCACGTCGAGACCGCAGGTCGGGTGGATGTCGAGGAGGTCGGCGAGACGATCCGAGAGTGGCTCGATCTCGACGTCGACCCGTCCGTCGTCGATGCGGCATTCGAGCTCGATCCCGTGCTCGGGCCTCTCGTGCAGACCCATCCCGGTCTGCGCGTGGTCGGCACCACCGACTGGTTCGCCACCGCCGTGTCGACGGTGCTCGGGCAGCAGGTGAGTGTCGCAGCGGCATGCACATTCTCAGGACGACTCGTCGCGGCCTTCGGCGACGACGCACCCGGCGGGTTGCGGTGCTTCCCTACGGCGCACCGACTCGCAACGGTGGAGCAGAGCGACCTGCGTGCCGTCATCGGCACGACGCAGTCACGTGCCCGCACCGTCTCCGAACTGGCTCGGGTCGCAGCCGACGGGGTGGCGCCGGAGCAACCCTCGTTCGCGGCAGACCTTCTCGCGCTCCCCGGGATCGGACCGTGGACCGTCGACTATCTCGCTCTACGACTCGGCGACCGCGACGCGTATCCGTCCGGCGATCTCGTTCTCCGACGAGCCCTGCAGGTGGAGAGCGCACGCGAAGCCGCCGAGCGCGCCGAACAATGGCGGCCGTGGCGCGCCTATGCCGTCACCCACCTGTGGACGCATGCCACCTACTCGCCGCCCCCATCCTCGGCGTAGACGCTGCGCACGGCGGTGTCCATCGGGAAACGAACCTGCGTGTCGCCGAACATCAGGCGCGTCGCCACCTCGACGGAGGCCGTGATGTGCGACGACGCGAGTTCCGGATTGCCGGTGTGCACCACCACCTCGTCGTGCTGGAAGAACACGAGATCGCCGGCAGTCGGGTCGGGATCGGTGGTCAGGCGTCGTCGCAGTTCGGCGAGCACGCACAGCGCCCACTCGGCCGCGGTGGCCTGCACGACGAAGTTTCGCGTGAACCGGCCCCGCGCATGCGCATCGCCGTGCGAATGGAATCCCTCCGGAGCGGGCGGGCACGCACGGCCCAGCCACGAATGCACCACCTCGCCACGCTCACCCGCCCGTGCGGCACGTTCGACGAAGTCGACAGCGGTCGGGAAGCTGCGTCGCAGCACCGTCAGCAGGGCACGCGCGTCGCCGGACGTCGCGCCGTAAAGGACGCCGAGGATCGCAACCTTCGCCTTCGCGCGGTCGCCGGCGAAGGACGCAGCGGCAACCGGGGCGTACAGATCGTCCGTACCGGCGGCCGCCACCATGCGCCGATCACCCGTCATCGCCGCCAGGATCCGCGGTTCGAGTTGGCCCGCGTCGGCGACGACGAACGACCGGCCCGGATCGGCGACCACGCTCGACCGCAGCGCCTTGGGGATCTGCAGGGCGCCACCGCCGCGACTCGCCCACCGGCCCGACACGACGGCGCCGGGAACATAGACCGGGCGGAACCGGTCGTTGCGGACCCAGGTGTCGAGCCAGTGCCAGCCGTTCGTGCTGTACAGCTTCGACAACTCGCGGTGCCGCAGCAACAACGGGACCACGGGATGGTCGATCCGCTGCAGCACGTGCTTGCGGGTCGACTCGACGGTGATGCCCTCGCGGCGGAACGCCTCGAGCACCTCGCTGTGCGAGGCCGGATTCACGGGACGGCCGAAGGCGGCGCTGACCTCCTCGACCACCTCGGCGATGCGGCTCGGCAGGTCGTAGCCGGTCGGGCGCGGCCCGAGGGTGTCCTCGAGGAGGCGACGATGCGCCTGCGCCGAGAACGGCAACCCGTCGAAACCCATCTCGGCCGCTGCGAGCGTGCCGGCCGATTCGGCGGCGGTGAGCAACTCGAGGCGAGCATCGCCGGAGATGCGGCGCCGCTGATCGGCGAACTGCGCGACCACCGCCTCGACGTCGATCGCGGGTGCCGCATCGAAGAGACCGGGCCGCTCGTCGACCGGCTCCTCCGCAGTGGGTGGGGGCAGGCCTTCCCGCACGGCGAGGATGGCGCCGGTGGTGGCGAGATCGTGGCAGCGCTGCACCCGCACCCCGGCGCGGAGCAACTCGGGATAGACCGTTGCCGTCGAGGTCCACACCCAGCGCGGTCGCGATTCGGCTTCGATCGCTGCGACGGCATCCGCGAATTCGGGGTACTCACGTACCGGACCGAGCGGCGCACCGGATGCGTCGACCTCGACGATGCTTGCACCGCGACGGCCCCGGCCGTCCGCAGGATGAGGAATGACGACCGTGCGCACCCATACAGTGTGCTCCATCACGGCGACAGACCCGACGCGCGGTAACCCCCCGATTCACCCTCGAATTCACCCGTATCGAGAGCGATCCCCGCGAGAACCGCCACTACCGTGGTAGTGGAGGGACTCCGCCGCTACCCCCGACGCGCGGCGGGGTCCCCCATTTCGTTCGTGGGCCCGTCGCTGTCGCCCGCATGCTCGGAGCTGCCGGAGGATTCGCCCGTATCGTCACGATCGTCCTCGCGCGTGTCCACGCTGTCGTTCGAACGAACCGTGTCGGTCGCGACCGCAGAATCCCGAACGTGCTGTCGCGACGGCCGCCAGGGCAGACGCACGGGTGCGTCCGCGGCCCGGTGGAAACCGACGCGGTCGTAGATCCACGTCACCAGGGCGCCGACGACGAGACCGAACACGACGCCGACGATCGTCATCGTCACGCCGTGGCCGAGCCCGGCATCGGGTCGTCCGTCGAAGTAGAGGATGGACCGCACCGCGAGATAGATCTGGTGCATCGGCTCGAAGGTCGACAACCATTCGAACATCCGCGGGGTGGCCTCGATCGGAATGGTGCCACCGGACGACGGAAGGCCGAGCACGATGAACACGATCAGATTCACCAGCAGGCCCGCCGCGCCGAAGATCGACATCACCGCGAGGGACGTGATGCCCACGGCCGAGATCGCGAGCGCCCCGTACTCCCACAGCAGCAGCGCGCGCGGCGCCGGCATACCGAGTGCGGTGGAGATCCACAGATACAACGCCGAGACGATCAACGACATGACCACCGTGATGCCCCACTTGAGTGCCAGCACCTGCAGGCGCGACATCCGGGTGGTCTCCCGCGCGATGTAGAGGGGGCCGTATTCGGTGGGCACGAAACCGAGGGCACTGTCGACGACCGCGTTGATGATCGTGGCGCCTGTGAAGCCGGCCAGGATCAGCAGCAGGGTGTAGAAGAAGGCGGACAGACCTGCGCCCGTCCCGTCGGGCAGCGGCTTGTGCTCGACGGTGAGTGCATCGATCGGTTGGGCCAGGACGAGGCTGGAGGCGCCGGACAATTGCAGGTCGGGTGCCGACTCGGCGAGCGTCGCGGTGACGGTCTCGGTGAGCTGCTGACCGACCGTGTCGTTCACCTGGCTCAGTGCGCGGTCGCCGACCGTCGTGACGATGCCTGTCGCGAACGCACCCGTCCGGGGGTTCGTGTACAGGGTGATGATCGGTTTCTCGATGTCACCGGGAACGACGGAGGCCTGCGCGAGGATCGAGATGCGTTTGGTGAAGTCGCTGGGGATGACGATCGCGCCGTACAGGCTGCCGTCGTCGAGACCCTGGTTGGCGGCCGAGATCCCCATCCGTTGCAGATCGATCTCCTCGGGATCGATGCCGTCGAGGATGCCCTCGGTGATCTGGTCGCCGAAGTTCTGTCGCTCGTCCGATCCGGGCAGCACATCGCCGACGTCCTGATTGACGATGGCCATCGGGAACTGTCTCAGGTTCTCGCTCGGATCGAGGAGTGCGCCGAGATAGAAGTACGCCAGGGCACTCATCACCGCTGCGACGACAGCGAAGGGCGCGAGCCAGAAGCGGGGGCTGCGCAGGGTGCCGTGGTGCGGATCGGTGGTCGATCGGTTTGAACTCACCTGTCGATTGTGCACACAGGTGTGTGCTGTCGGAGGGCTCGAGTGCTCGAACGCACGCGAAGTCGGGCTGCGTGATCTGTCACTCCGACCCGCTCACCATGCCATCGGTCACCGGAGCAACTCGCCGAGAGCCGCCGCCGCAGAGACCACGGCCGCCGCGAGTCGGGCTTCATCGGTGGCGTCGAAGACCGAGACACCTATCGCCGCCTGCGTACCCCCGGGACGGGTCGGCACTGCTGCCGAGATTCCGATAGTGGTCGATACGACCTCGCCGGCAGAGACCGCATAGCCCGTCTGTCGCGCTCGGGTCACTTCCGGGCGCTCGTCGGGGCGTGGCGGCATGGATCCGAGGATCGCCAGACCGGCCGAGCCTCGATCCAACGGATGGACCTGGCCCGGACGGAAGGCGATGTGGACATCGGATCGCCGGGGTTCGATCACCATGATCGCGCGCACCACGGTGTCGGATTCGCGGACGACGAGGTGGGCGGTGGCCTCGACGCCGTCGGCGAGATCCTCGAGGATCGGCCGGGCCAGAGTCCGTAGGTCCTGCTCGACGGATTCGGCCAGTGTCACCAGGCCGGTGCCCAGCGAGATGCGCTTGTGGTCGTCGCGGCGGCACAGTCGGTGCGCCTCGAGTGTCCGGACGAGTCGGTGGGCGACCGTGCGGTGTACGTCGAGGCTCTCGGCGATCTCGCTGACTGACAGACCATGAGGGTTCCGCGCGAGCAGTTCCAGGATCTCGAGACCGTTGTGGAGCGTCTTGGACATGCCGGCATCCGGCTCGATCCGCGGCAGATCCAGATCCCCCGTTTGTGCAGGTGCATCCCGCATTTGTGTCATGACCCCCGTTACCTCCCTTGACGTCTGTGAACTGTAACACCTAGTATTTCCGTTAATCGCACACTAAGTGCGATTATCGCACACACGGATGGTTTTCGTACGACATGACACGGACCGACTACGTGGACGCGGCGGTTCTCGCCCACATCCACCAGCTCTACGGGCGGCAGAGCCACCTCATCGACGAGGGCGCTGCGCGCGAGTGGGCCGAGACGTTCACCGCCGACGGTGAGTTCTGCTCGCCCAGCTACCCCGCCCCCGTGGCAGGAACCGACGACCTCGCGGCTTTCGCCGAGCGTTTCCACGCCGGCGCGCGGGCAGCAGGGGAAGTGCATCGGCACGTCGTCACCAACCTGGCCACCTATCGCGTCGACGAGGACGTCCTTCGTGTGCGGGCTTATCTGCAGATCGTGGCCACCGTTCGTGGCGGCGAATCCAGGCTCGTCCGGTTCACCACCATCGACGACCGCGTCGTGCGCACCGGCGGCGAATGGCGCATAGCCCGCCGCGTCGTCTCCCGCGACGACAGCTGACCGTCGCGTCTCTTTCCTATTCGTTCCACATTTTCGGAGGAATCACCCATGACCGTTGACGCCCAGAACCCGGGCCGTACCGTCACCACCCAGATCGTCGCCCTCTACCCGGAGATGGCCGGCAAGGTTGCCGTCGTCACCGGCGCGGCCCGCGGCATGGGTGCCCAGTTCGCGCGCGGTCTGGCCACGCGCGGCGTGCACGTGGTCGGCGGCGACATCAACGACGTGCAGATGAAGGAGACCGCGGAGCAGATCAACACCGATCTCGCCGTCGAAGCCCTCGTCGAGACACCCGGCACGGTGATCGGAGCACGTGTCGACGTGACCGATCCGGCGGAGCACGAGGCGCTCGCGCAGGTCGCGCTGCAGGAGTTCGGTCGCATCGACTTCTGGATCAACAACGCCGGCATCTTCCCGTTCGCCCTCGCCGAGGAGATCTCGAAGGATCAGATTGCCGCCACCCTCGACGTCAACGTCGAAGGCGTGCTCTTCGGCGCGCAGGCCGCGGCGCGTCACATGCAGCCCGGTAGTGCGATCGTGAACATGTCGTCGGTCTCGGCGCTGCGTGTGCGCAAGGGCCGCGGTGCGTACTGCGCCTCCAAGGCCGCCGTCGCCCATCTGACCGAATCGCTGGCAGTCGAGTTCGGCGACAAGGGAATCCGTGTCAACTCGATCGCTCCGGGTTACATCGACACCGAGATGACCCGGTGGGTCCAGGAGGACCCGGCCGCACTGAAGCACGCGCTCGACGTCGTCCCGCTGCACCGGCTCGGTGCCCCCGAGGAGGTCTTCGGACCGTTGCTGTTCCTGCTCTCCGACAGCGCCCGCTACGTCACCGGACATTCGATCGCCGTCGACGGTGGATCGCGTCATGTCTGACAGCGTCGTCGAATCCGTGTCGTACCCCTCGGTCGTGCTCGTCACGGGCGCGGCCGGGGGAATGGGCGCCAACCATGCCCGTGCGCTTGCTGCGCGGGGAACACATGTGTGCCTTGCGGATATCCACGACCCGTCCGAGGTCGTCGAACAGATCGAGGCGGCCGGTGGTTCCGCATCGGCGCACACGCTCGACGTGTCCGACGCCGCGGCATGGGAGCGAGTCGTCGACGAGATCCGCTCCCAGCGAGGTGAACTCGGCGGACTCGTCAACAACGCTGGCATCTCCCGACGTCTCGAATTCATGGACACCCCGGACGACGTCTGGGAGAAGACCATGCGGATCAACCTGTTCGGCCCGTTCTACGGGATGAAGGCGGTGGCTCCGCTCATGCGCGACAGCGGTGGCGGCTCGATCGTCAACATCTCGTCGATCTCGGGGCAGATCGGCTACTTCTCTCCGGCCTATTCGTCGAGCAAGTGGGGCCTGCGGGGCCTGTCCAAGTCGGCGGCGGGGAACTTCGCGCGCTGGGGTATCCGGGTCAATTCGGTTCACCCCGGCCTCGTGGGCACGGCCCTGCTCGGCGGCGCCGACGCGTTCGTCGGTGCCGCATTGAACAGCGTTCCGGCCGGCCGGATGGCCACCGTCGACGAGATCACCGACGCTGTGCTCTTCCTGCTGTCGGATCGTTCGAGCTACATGACCGGCAGCGAAGTGACCGTCGACGGCGGCATGACGTCCAACGGCCTCTATCACCGCATCATCGCGGAGACGGGAGATCAACTCTCATGAATGACGACATCATCGACGTCGTGGTGATCGGTGGTGGCGGTGCCGGTCTCGCGGCCGCAGTGTCCGCTGCCGAATCCGGCGCGAGCGTCCTGCTGTTCGAATCCGAAACCGAACTGGGTGGGTCGACACAACTCTCCGCAGGACTGTTCACCGCGGCAGGCACCAGTGTGCAGCGTGGTCTCGGTATCGAGGACTCAGCCGAGAAGTTCTTCCAGCACTACATGGATCTGAACCACTGGGTCCTCACACCCGGGTTGGTCCGTGCGTTCTGCGAGAATGCGGGCCCCACCCTCGAGTGGCTGATCGGTCTCGGTGTGGAGATCCCCGCCCGGGAATCGTCGAACGCGCACATGCCCGGTCTGTGCCAGGCCGGCGTCGAAGACGTGTGGCGCGGGCACGTGCCGAAGGACCAGGGTTACGGACTCGTGCAGACCCTCGACCGTGCACGTCGCGCACACGGTGTGGAAGCCGTGCTCGGCACCCGGGTCCAGCGGCTGCTCGTCGAGGACGGACGTGTGGTCGGTGTCGTCGCCGACGACATCGAGGTCCGTGCCCATGCCGTCGTGGTCGCGTCCGGTGGCTTCGCGCAGAACCGCGACCTGCTCGAGCAGTACTATCCGTATCCGCTCGGAGCCGGCGAGTCGCTCTTCGTCGTCGCCGCCCCGGGTAGCCGTGGCGACCACTTCCGCTTCGGCGAACAGGTCGACTCGGCGATCGCCGGCAAGGACTGGGGGCTGACCATGCCCACCGCCTACTTCCAGCGTTACCACCACTGGCAGGCAGGCTTCCCGCCCAAGTCGCGGGTGTATGTGAACAAGTCCGGCCGGCGGTTCATGGACGAGGACGCCTCGTACGCGGTCTCCGGTGGTCTCATGGATCGTCAGGACGGGCCGGTGTGGGCGATCTTCGACGAGAAGGCACGCACCGGGCTGCCCGCCGGTTACACCGACTGGGACGCCGACCGGATCGCAGAGGAAGCCGACGCCGGTCGTACCCTGCGGGCCGACAGCCTCCCCGAACTCGCCGACCTCATCGGCGTACCGGTCGATGCGTTGGTAACCACGATCGACCGTTGGAATACCCAGCTGCCCAACGGGATCGATCCCGACTTCCTGCGGCATCGCACCCTCGCCAACAAGGGATCGACCTCGAACCCCGACCCCATCGCGGAGGGACCGTTCTACGCGGCACGTATGCTGCCCGCCGAACTGGTCTGCACCCACGCCGGGCTCGAGATCAACCCGAACGCGGAAGTTCTCGACACCATCGGGAACGTCGTACCCGGCCTGTACGCGGCCGGAGAAGCGGGCGCCGGCATCCTCGGCCTCCGCTATGTGGGCGGCGGCAACGCCGTCGCCAACGCATTGACCATGGGCCGCATCGCCGGCCTCAACGCGGCCCGGTCGGCTGCATCCGGCGCCGCTCCACGCACCGCACTCGGCGCTGCCGGCGTGTAGCGCCACCTCCCCTCACATTCGAAAAGGACACGAACATGCTCGGATCGGACGCGGCATCCCCCGCAGTGAGTCCACCCCAGGTCGGCACTCCGCAGCCGAAGCAGTCGACGACGAAGGTCATTCGTGCTGCCGTCGTGGGCACCATCGTCGAGTACTACGACTTCGGTATCTACGGCTACATGGCGACGATGGTCGCCACCCTGTTCTTCGTCTCCGAAGACGAGACAGCTGCTCTGCTGGGAACGTTTGCGGCCTTCGCCGTGGCGTTCTTCCTCCGGGTGCCCGGCGGCATCTTCTTCGGGCACATCGGTGACAAGTACGGTCGGAAGAACGCACTGTCGTGGACGATCCTGCTCATGGTCGTGGCGACCGCGGCCATGGGACTGATGCCCACCTACGCCACTCTGGGCGTGTGGGCGACGGTTCTGCTCGTGCTCGCCCGCTGCCTGCAGGGCTTCGCGGCCGGCGGTGAACTCGGCGGCGCGAACGCATTCGTCTCCGAATCCGCACCGGCACGCTGGCGCGCGACGCAGACGTCCATGGTCAACTCGGGTACCTACCTGGGGTCGTTGGTGGCGTCTCTCGTGGCGCTCGGCATCACGTCCACCTTCTCGGAGGAGCAGATCCTCGAATGGGCATGGCGCATCCCGTTCCTGCTCAGCGTGGTCATCGGTGTCGTCGGCATCTGGATCCGTAACCATCTCGAGGACACCCCGCAGTTCGAGGAACTCGAGGAAAAGGGTGAGACGAAGAAGCTGCCCATCGCGGAACTGCTGAAGACGTCGGGCGGAAGCGTCGTCAAGATCATCCTGCTCGGTGCGCTCATCATCGGCGGCTACTACATCGCCTCCGTGTATGCCGCGACCTACCTCCAGACCACGGGTGGGCTGTCGTCCTCCGTCGCGTTCCTGTCGACCTGCCTCGCTCTCGTACTCGGTGTGATCACGCTGCCCATCGCCGGTTATCTCGCCGACAAGTACGGGCGCAAGCCGGTGCTGTTCGCCGGTAGTGCCGCATCCGCGATCGTCGGTGTCCCGATGTTCATGCTGATGTCCGGCGGCACCGTCTGGCAGGCCGTCGTGGGCCAGTCCGTGCTGTTCATCTGCGTGTCGGTGGTCAACGGCGCCTCCTTCGTCACCTATGTCGAGATGCTCAAGGCGTCCGTGCGATACAGCGGTATCGCTCTCGGGAACAACGTGACGAACATGTGCCTCGGTGGCACCGCACCGTTCATCGCGACGTGGCTGATCGACGTCACCGGGAACTCGCTGGCACCGGCGGGGTACTTCGTGTTCTGTGCGCTGCTCACCCTCGGTGCGGTCTTCTTCATCGAGGAGACGAAGGGCATCGAACTCCGCACCGACTAGTCCTGTGGTGCAGCCGGAATTGTCGGAACCCGTCGGGGGCCGACAATTCCGGCATTCCCATATCCGGACCGCGTGGTCCGTGTTTCGATGTCCGGGAGGCACGGGTCCTCGAGACACGGGGTGGAGGGGAACGATGGCGAACGGATTTCGACGGGTACTGCGAGCCGGAGCGGTCGCCGCAGTGACAGGAGGGATCGTCCTCGGCGGCGCCGGCATCGCGGCGGCGCAGGACGAGTGGCCGGTCCAGCAGCCGAACAGCCCGATCTCCGTGTTCGAGGCGGACCCCGCCAACTGGCTCACCCCGGATGAACTCGCCTACTGGAACCCGCTGGTGAACGAGCCACGGCTGACCTCACCGTTCGGCACGAACACCCGCATCGTGTGTCAGGGCTTCCACGGCGTGACGACCGACTGCTGGCAGGCCGACCTCGAAGGCCGGCCACACAAGCTTCAGCGTCTGCCCGCGAACCTGCCCAACGTGACGGGGTCGAGCGCACCCGGCGGAGGCGTCGGGCACTTCGTGTATCCGCTCTTCTGATCCGCACGGGGCGTCAGCGGTCGTCCCGAGAGCTCGGGGTGCCCGTGCTCTCGAGATAAAGGAGCACCGCCCGTACCCGCCGACTACGGTCGGCCTCGCGTGGCAGGTCGAGCTTCACGAAGATCGAATTGACGTGCTTCTCGACGGCGCTGACCGACATGGTCAGACGATCGGCGATGCCGGTGTTCGTCAAACCCTGCGCGAGGGCCTCGAGCACCTCGCGCTCGCGTTCGGTGAGGGCGGCGATGGGGTCGGTGCGGCGGGTGTTCGCGAACAGTTGCCGCACCACCTCGGGATCGAAGGCCGTCCCGCCCGCGGCCACACGTTCCACGTCGGTGAGGAACGCCCCCACGTCCGACACGCGATCCTTGAGCAGATAGCCCACGCCACCCCAGCCGTTCGTGAGCAGGCCGGTCGCGTTCCGGTGCTCGACGTACTGCGACAGCACGAGCACAGCGACCTGCGGGTGTTCCTCCTTGATGCGCCGCGCCGCGTCGATGCCCTCCGTCGAGTAGGTCGGGGGCATACGCACGTCGAGCAACACGAGGTCGGGCACCTCGCGCTCGACGACGTGGTGCAACTCGACGGCGTTGCCCACACCGGCAACCACCTCGTGGCCTTCGTCCGCGAGCAACCGGGACAGGCCCTCGCGAAGAAGGGTCGAGTCCTCGGCTATCACGATGCGCACGGGATCCTCGCTTCCACGACGGTCGGCCCTCCGCGGGGGCTGTGTACGGAGAACTGCCCGTCCAGCGCAGCGACACGGCGCGCGAGACCTGTCAGCCCGGAGCCCGTCATCTCGGCCCCGCCACATCCGTCGTCGACGACCGTGACCGTGACGACGTGACCGTCCGCCGCGACGGTCACCGACACGTTGTCGGCGCCGGAGTGCTTCGTCGAGTTCGTGACCCCTTCCGCAGCAACGTAGTACGCGGCTGCCGCGACATCGTGCGGCGGTTCCGGGTCGATCGACAGATCCAGGTCGACGGGGAGGAAGGTGTGCGCGGACAACCCTTCCAGTGCCGCGGCGAGTCCGTGTTCGTCGAGCGCGGCCGGGTATATCCGCCACGCCACGTCGCGCAGTTCGGTGAGCAACGCCTGCGCCTGGGCGACGGCGTTGTCGAGGTCGGCGACGAGGTTCCCACTGCCGCGTTCGGCGGTGCGACGCGCGCGACCGACGTCGAGTGCGAGCGCGACGGCCCGCTGCTGGACGTCGTCGTGCAGGGCGCGTTCGATCCGCCGGCGTTCGTCGTCGATGGCGGTGACGACGTCGGCGCGGGTGCGCTGCAGGTCGCGGAGGCGATGCTGCGTGGCATCGTCGCCGAGCAGCCGCAGGGCTGTGCGGACGTCCCACTGGCCCACGATCATCGCCATCCGGACGGAGAGATAGATCATCACGGCGGCGACGAGGAGCGAGACGAGCCCGTCGGCGACGGAGATGCGACCGCCGGCCAGCAGGACGATCGCCCAGCCCCCGTAGCCGGTCGCGGCGATCAGGACGAGCAGGACGACGAGGCTGACGAGCGGACCGTAGGCCAGTCGGACGAGGAAGTATCCGGTCGGCTCGCGATCCGGAAGATCCCGGGCCGCCTCGGCGTCGAACCATCGCACGAGACGAGTGCGGTCGCGTTCGGCCGCGCGGCCCGGTCCGTCGGTGGTACGGCGAGCCGATGCCGCCGCACCCGTCACCGCGGTGACGATCCCGAGCAGGAGCCCGACGACGGCGCGGACCGAGGTCCCGAGTGAGCGCCGAAGGTGATCGATCACGGACCGACCCTAACGGGCGCGAATCGATCGGACACGGCGGACGACGAACACCGCCACTGCTGCGACCACCGCGACGATCACGAGTTTCTGCAGCACATCGGCATACGGTTCGACGACTCCCCAGTTCTCACCGAGGAGGTATCCGGCGAGTACGAAGATCGAGTTCCACAGGGCGTTACCGAGGGCGGTCAGGACGACGAAGCGGCCGACGGGCATGGCCTCCACCCCTGCGGGGACCGAGATCACGCTCCGCACGAGCGGCACCATCCGGCCGAGGAGCACCGACTTCTCACCGTGCCGGGTGAACCATTCTTCGCCGCGCCGCAGATCGGAGGTGTTCACCAGTGGGAGTCGCTCGACCACGGCATACATCCGCCGACGGCCGAAGGCGCGCCCGGCGAGGTAGAGCAGCAGTGCGCCGACGAGGGATCCGAGGGTGGTCCACACGACGGCCGAGACGAGGGAGATCTCCCCGCGGGAGGCCGCGAAGCCGGCGAGGGGAAGGATCACCTCGCTCGGGATCGGCGGGAAGAGGTTCTCCGCGGCGACCGCGAGGCCGGCACCGGGTGCTCCGAGCATCTCCATCAGCTGCAACGAGAGGCCTGCGAGGCCGTCGAGTTCATCGGTAGGTGACTGCGGGAGGGTCTGTGCGAAGTTCATGCCCGGAACGCTAGGAGCAACGAACGCGCAGGTCGCTGCGGTTTTCCGCCGACTTCACGGCATTCGGGGTGCGGTTTTCCGCAGTCCCGCCGATCTCCGGGTGATCCACCGGATAGTAAATGGATGAATTATCCCGGATCTGCGGTACTGTGACCGCATGTCCGGACCCCGCGACCTCGACTACTGGTCCTTCGTCGAACTCGCGCAGGAACGTCTGAACAGCAAGTTCGGCGAACATCACCGCAGCGCGACCGAAGTCCTGCTCACGCTCAACCGGGCGTCGGACATCGTCACCTACGACCTCGAGGCCGCCGTTCACCGTCCGCGCGGCCGGTCGTGGTCGGCCTACCGGCTCATGTTCGTCATCTGGCTCGCGGGCCCGATCGAGCCGAACGTCGCCGCGCGACTCACCGGGATGAGCCGCGCCGCCGTGTCGAACCTCGCGAAACCGCTGGTCGAAGCGGGGATCCTGGAGAAGACGCCGGTCAGTCACGACGCACGTTCGGTGCAGTTGTCGCTCACCGAAGCGGGGGAGAAGGAGATCCGCGACAGCTTCCGCGCCCAGAACGAGCGCGAGGAGGCCTGGGTGGAGGTGCTCACCCCCACGGAGCAGCAGATTCTCGTGATGCTCCTGAACAAGCTGATCACCAACCGCAGTCAGTTCGACGTGCGCGGACGCAACTGACACAGCCTCGTGACCTCTCTGTGGTTGCGCTCACGCCCTCCGGTTAGTTAATGTGTTTACTAATTCCAGGCGAGCGGCCTTCCCGCGCACGCCCGAGATCCGCGAGGAGTCAGATCATGGCGTTCTACCGACAGCTCGGCGTCATCCCGCCGAAGCGTCACACCCAGCACCGTGACGAGAACGGCAACCTGTACTACGAAGAGCTCATGGGCGAGGAGGGCTTCTCGTCCGACTCGGCGCTGCTCTACCACCGGTACATCCCGTCGGCGATCGTCGACGCCACCGAGTGGAAGCTGCCCGATCAGACCACCACGCCCAACCACCCGCTCAAGCCGCGGCACCTGAAGCTGCACGATCTGTTCCCCGAGACGATCTGGGCCGAGACGGATGTCGTGACCGGTCGCCGTCTGGTCCTGGGTAACGCCGACGTGCGCATCTCGTATGTCGTGGCGTCCAAGCCCTCGCCGCTGTACCGCAACGTCGTCGGTGACGAGATGGTCTACGTCGAGTCCGGTGAGGCCACCGTCGAGACGGTCTTCGGTCCGCTCGAGGCGAAGGCCGGCGACTACGTCCTGCTGCCGATGGCCACCACCCACCGCTGGGTGCCCAAGGGCGACGCACCGCTGCGCGCCTACACGATCGAGGCCAACAGCCACATCGTCCCGCCGAAGCGCTACCTGTCGAAGTTCGGGCAGTTCCTCGAGCACGCGCCGTTCTGCGAGCGCGACCTGCACGGCCCGACCGAACTCATGCAGGTCGAGGAGGAGAACGTCGAGGTGCTCGTCAAGCACCGCACCTCGCACGGCGTCGTCGGCACCCGCTACCTGATGCCGCACCACCCCTTCGACGTGGTCGGCTGGGACGGCTGCCTGTACCCGTACACCTTCTCGATCCACGACTACGAACCCATCACCGGCCGCGTCCACCAGCCGCCGCCGGCGCACCAGGCGTTCGAGGGCAACAACTTCGTCATCTGCAACTTCGTGCCCCGCAAGGTGGACTACCACCCGCTGGCCGTGCCGGTGCCGTACTACCACTCGAACGTCGACTCCGACGAGGTCATGTTCTACTGCGGTGGCGATTACGAGGCCCGCAAGGGATCGGGTATCGGCCAGGGGTCGATCTCGGTGCACCCCGGTGGTCACGCGCACGGCCCGCAGCCGGGTGCCTACGAGCGCAGCATCGGTGTGGAGTTCTTCGACGAACTCGCCGTCATGGTCGACACCTTCCGCCCGCTCGAACTCGGTGAGGGTGCGCTCGCGTGCGAGGACGCCGCCTACGCCGGCAGCTGGAACCGCAATGCAGGAGCAGCCAAGTGACTTTCGGACCTCTCCTGACCGGACTGTGCGACGACGCTGCGCTGTTCCCTCCGGGCAACGCCCCGCTGCCCGTCGCCGTCCCCGCCCACGCCGGGCACCGCTCGTCCGCGCACGCGCCGCTCGTCGAAGCGTTCGTCTTCCCGGCCGGTCGCCTCGGTGAGCTCGCGGATCACCTCGCGCAGCACCCGTATCCCGGTGAGCTGGCCCTGAGCCTGACCGCACCGACCGGCACCGCAGCCGTCCGGCCCGCACTCGAACAGGTCGACGCGATGGACTCGGTGTCCGTGGTGGCACTCGAGATCGCGGTCCCCGCAGAACAATCCGTCGACGAGCTGTTCGCAGCACTCGGCGAGATCTCCGCGGACCGCCCGGATGTCGATGTCTTCGTAGAGGTTCCGCGCGACGAGCGTCGCGCCGAGATCCTCGCCCGCATGGTCGGCACGCCCTACGCGGCCAAGTTCCGCACCGGCGGCATCGTCGCGGAGGCCTATCCCGACGAAGCCGAACTCGCCGCGGCGGTCGGCACGGTCGTCACCACGGGTGTTCCGTTCAAGGCGACCGCCGGTCTGCACCACGCGGTGCGCAACACCGACCCGAAGACGGGCTTCGAGCAGCACGGGTTCGTGAACCTGCTGGCCGCGGTGGACGCGGTGCTGTCCGGAGCAGACACCGACGAGGTCGCCTCCGTGCTCGCCGAACGCGACGGGGCAGTGCTCTCCGCCCGCCTCGGCGCCCTGTCCGACGACCGGGCCGCAGAGGTCCGGCGCCGTTTCCTGTCGTACGGCACCTGCAGCATCGCCGAGCCGCTCGAGGATCTGCTCGGCCTCGGTCTGGTGCCCCCGACCGTTTCCCCGATCACCGAAGGAACGAACGCATGACCACCATCGCCATTCCGGAGGGTTCGCTCTTCGGTCTCGACAACCTGCCGTACGGCATCTTCTCCACCGCCGACAGCGAACCCCGCGTCGGTGTCCGTGTCGGAGATTCGGTCCTCGACCTGAGTCGTGTCTTCGAGGACGACGTCGTCTTCGCCGAGCCGTCGCTCAACGCGTTCATGGCCCAGGGCCGCGCCCGGTGGGACGAAGTCCGCGCCGCGATCAAGGAACTCGTCGCCGGTGACGTCGCCGACGAGGCCGTCTTCGCCGTCGCCGACGTGACGATGCACCTGCCGATCGAGGTGGCCGACTACGTCGACTTCTACGCGTCGGAGAACCACGCGTCGAACCTCGGCCGGCTGTTCCGCCCGCAGAACCCCGACCCGCTGATGCCGAACTGGAAGCACCTGCCCGTCGGCTACCACGGCCGGTCGAGCACGGTCGTGACCTCGGGTGTCGATATCGTGCGGCCGTGCGGACAGCGCAAGGGCCCCAACGATCCTGCGCCGGTCTTCGGTCCGTCGATCCGCCTCGACATCGAGGCCGAGATGGGCTTCATCGTCGGTGTCGGTTCCCCGATGGGTTCGCAGATCACCCCCGACGAGTTCGCCGACCATTGTTTCGGTGCCGTCATCCTCAACGACTGGTCGGCCCGCGACATCCAGGCGTGGGAGTACGTGCCGCTGGGCCCGAACCTCGGCAAGTCCTTCGCGACGTCGATCTCGCCGTGGGTCGTCCCGCTCGCCGCACTCGAGGCCGCCCGCATCGACACCCCGGTGCAGGACCCGGAGCCGCTGCCGTACCTGAAGGGCACCGAGAAGTGGGGCCTGGACATCGATCTCGAGGTCGAGTGGAACGGGCACGTCGTGTCGCGCCCGCCGTACGCGCAGATGTACTGGTCGCCGGCGCAGATGCTCGCCCACACCTCCGTCAACGGTGCCGCGACCCGCACCGGTGATCTGTTCGGCTCCGGCACCATCTCGGGCCCGGAGAAGGACCAGCGAGGCGCCTTCATCGAACTCACTTGGGGTGGAGCAGAACCCGTGCAGGTCGGCGACGAGACGCGCACCTTCATCGAGGACGGCGACGAGATCGCCATCTCGGCCACCGCACCCGGCCCGAACGGGACCCGCATCGGCTTCGGTGAGGTCCGCACCCGCATTCTTCCCGCGATCGGGGAATAGAAGAAAAGGTCCGTGCGTCAGCCGGAGCGCCACCGGCCGGACCGTTGGCGATGCCCGGAACCCACGAGGTTCCGGGCATCGCCGTTTCTGTGCTCGGTCAGTCGACCGAAAGAATGTCGCCCACAGAGCAATCCAGTACGCGGCACAGGGCGGTGAGGGTCGAGAAGCGGATCGCGCGGGCGCGTCCGTTCTTGAGTACCGACAGGTTCACCACGCTGACACCGACCTTCTCGGCCAACTCGGTGAGCGTCATGCCCCGATCGGCCAGCAGCTCGTCGAGATGACACCGGACGGCATGCTCGGTTTCCGGAGGCATCAGACGAGTCCTTCGTTGTCGCGCGCCATGCGGCTGCCGATCCGCAGCACCACACCCACGGCCGAGATCACCATGCAGAAGACGTAGGCGTACCAGAACTCCGGTCCGAGAGGCGCGTTCGAGAGGACGTAATTCATGTCCACGTCACGGATCAGCATGTTGGTGCCCAGCGTACGGGGGATCATCGGGACGATGATGGTCGCGATCGCCACGATGGAGGTGATCCACACGAGCCGGATGGCACCCCGGTCGAACAGTCGGCCCCGGACGAATCGCACGACGATCCAGCTCAGCAGGGCCAGGGCTGTCAGGTAACCGAACGTCTGTACCGCCTCCCCGGCGCGGATGAGGCCGACGCTGACGGGTGAGAGGGTGTCGGTCGGAACGTCGATCACCGTCGTCGAGGTGGTCTGGAGGTCGACGCCGTTCGGGGTGGACAGCACCGGCGCCGCTGCCGCGTCGTCGAACCGGACCCGCGCGGTCACGATGCCGTCGCCGAGGGAGCTCGCGAGGTCGCGGACATAGGTGAAGAGCACGATCAGCGAGGTCAGCGCGAAGACGGTGAGGGACGCCCACAGATCGGTGCGGTCCTTCTTCGACGTCGCGGTGGGGGAGAGCGTGTCGGGCTCGGGGCGCGGGCCCTGGGGGCGGTCGGTGTCGTGGGTGGAATTCATGGTCGTCTCCGAACTCGCCGGACGGCGGACTTATCGATTGTCGATACCATCGATAATCGTTATACCTATCGACAAACGATATGTCCAGAGTTGGTGGGCTCCCGCGGTTCCTGCTCGGAGTGGATCAGGGCAGGCGACGCTCGATCGCGTCCCGCGCTGCCAGCGCCTTCGCGCCGTAGTCGGGGAAGAGGTCGGGTGTCAGCCGCGAGGCCGGGCCCGAGATGCTGAAGCAGCCACGCACGGCGCCACCGCGCCCGCGCAGCGCGACGGCGACGGCGGCGATGCCGTCGTGCAGCCCCTGTTCGGTCACGGCGTACCCGCGGGCGCGGATCTCGGCGATCTCCTCGCGCAGCGCCGCCGGGTCGGTGACGGTGTGCTCGGTCAGCGAAGGAAGCTCGGTCGCGAGGAAGTCCTCGATCCGCGCGTCGGGCAGCGACGCGAGATAGGCCTTGCCGGTGGACGCGGCGTGCAGGGGCAGGCGCGTGCCGAGCGCAAGGAAGGCGCGGAGTTGATGGGCACTGTCGAGTCGCTCGATCAGGACCAGCTCGTTCCCGTCCGGCACGGCGAGATGGATCGTCTCACCCGTCTCCGCCTGCAGGCGGTTCAGTTCGGGAAGCGCGACCTCGCGCAGGTCGTCGCCGGACGACATCGCACTGCCCAGGCTGAACGCGCGGCCGGTGATGACCCACTGCCCGGCGTTCGCCGTCGAGGGGCGCAGCCAGCCGGCTTCGGCGAGGGTCCGCAGGCACCGCTGAACGGTGCTCTTGGGGACGTCGAGGCGCTTGCTCAACTCCGAGAGTCCGACCGGTTGCGTGGTCGCGACCTCCTCGAACACGCGGAGTGCGGTGAGAACGCTGTTCATCGGAACCTTTCGCGCGTCGTTGACGGCAGGCAGCACGGGTTATAGGTTGATCCGGACCGCATCGTAGCACGGCGGTCCACAATGTGGACCAGGCGCTGCGCGACACCGTCCGGCAGGACGTCGAGAAGGGACCCACCGATGACCACCACCACGCCCGTGCCGTTGCTGACCTCGCTCACCGAATCCGGAGCAGGTGACGACCGCAGCGCCGTCCGCGTCGGAGACGTCTCGCTCACCCGATCCGAACTGATCGCGGCCGCCGCCTCGGTGGCCGACGAGGTCGCCGGTTCCTCACGGGTCGCCATCGACGCCACCGCGAGCATCGAGACGGTGATCGCCACGACCGGATGCCTCATGGCCGGTGTGGCCGCGGTGCCCGTGCCGCCGGATTCCGGCCCGGCCGAGCGCGCCCACATCCTGAAGGACTCGGGTGCACAGGTGTGGCTCGGCACCGCCCCCGACGACGTCACCCTGCCCGCGATCCCGATCGATGCGAGTGCGCGTTCGTCGTCCTCGCATGCCGAGGCGGACCCGAGCAGTGCCGCGATGATCATGTACACCTCGGGAACCACCGGTGCCCCCAAGGGAGTCGTGCTCTCCCGGTCCGCCGTGGCGGCCGGTCTCGACGGCCTCGCCGAGGCGTGGAACTGGACGTCCGACGACACTCTCGTCCACGGGCTTCCGTTGTTCCACGTCCACGGACTCATCCTCGGCGTCGTCGGCGCGCTCCGGCAGGGCTCCCCGCTCGTGCACACCGTGCGGCCGAAGCCCGAAGCCTATGCGGCAGCGAGTGGTTCGCTCTACTTCGGTGTTCCCACCGTGTGGTCGCGGGTCGTCGCCGACGAGTCCTCCGCTCGCGCACTGTCGTCCGCGCGCCTCCTCGTGTCGGGCAGTGCACCCCTGCCCGTCCCCGTCTTCGAGCGCATGCTCGCCCTCACCGGTTCCGCGCCGATCGAGCGGTACGGGATGAGTGAAACGATCATCACGATCAGCACTCGCCACGACGGTGAGCGCCGGCCCGGCTGGGTGGGTCTGCCGATTGCCGGGGTCTCCACCCGCCTGCGCGACCAGGCCGGCAACCTCGTGGCGCACGACGGCGAAACCCTCCGCCAGCTGGAGGTTTCCGGCGCGACGCTGTTCGACGGCTACCTGAACAACCCCGAGAAGACCGCCGAGTCGATGACCGAGGACGGTTGGTTCAGGACCGGCGACATCGCCGTGATCGACGACCAGGGCTTCCACCGCATCGTCGGCCGCGAATCGGTCGACATGATCAAGTCCGGCGGCTACCGGATCGGCGCCGGCGAGGTGGAACATGCGCTACTGAACCATCCCGGTGTGCAGGAGGCCGCGGTGGTGGGTGTGCCGGACGACGATCTCGGACAGCGGATCGTCGCCTACGTCGTCGGGGATCTCCGTGATCCGAGCGAACTGTCGGACTTCGTCGCGCAGACCCTGTCGATCCACAAGCGTCCCCGCGAGATCCGCACCGTCGACGCTCTTCCGCGCAACGCCATGGGCAAGGTGCAGAAGAAGATCCTCGTCGAGGACCACCTCGCCGGGAAGTGACCCGGTCTACTCGGCTGTGCTCGAGTAGTCGGCTCGGCCGACGCCGACTTCGTCGCCGACGGTGATGTCGCCGGGAGTCGGGACGGTCGCGTAGACGCCGATGCACGGCATCGGCTTGCCCTCCGGCACATTGGGCACCTGATGCGCGGTCATCACCTCACGCAGCATGTCGCGCCGCGCGGGAACCTCCTGATGGGGGAGCGTCACCATGACGCACCGCGCGGTGCGCTTGTGCGGTTCGAGGACTGCCGAGCCCACCGACACCCGTCGGCCGATCCATTCGTCCTCCACGAAACCGGTCGTGTCCGGAGTGTCGACGACCAGCTGCGGCCGGAACCGCCGCAACGCGACATCGGTGGGGTCGCCGGTGCCGAGCGCTTCGACCGCGGAGCGGGAGACGAGATGCACCGGCGCCTCGTCGTAGGTGCGGTCGCGCGGTTCGAGCCGCACGTCGTGACCGAGCAGCTTCGACAGCAGGTCGTCGACCTCGGGATCGTCGCCGCGCACCACCGTGCCGTCGGCGAGCGTGAGTTCGAGTGCCGCCGGATCGCGGGGGTCGTCGTCGTTCAGAAGTCGTGCGGAGCAGGTCAACAGCAGTCCGTAGCGTCGGAAACGCTTCGCACTCGCGATGTTTCCGGTTTCGGCGTCGACCAGCGCCCACAGGTGGTCGCCGCGCACACCGTCCGCTTCGATCGCTGCGGCGTCGATCCGTTCTCCTCCGAACGATTTCACCGGATAACGCCACACCTGATCGATACGCACGACTCGTGAGCATACGGGGAACTGGGGAAAATGTTACGTGCGATTCCAACTCGCGGACGAAAACACCCGAGTCTCCGCCATGTTCTTCAACGGCGCATTGCAGATGACCTCACCACTGTTGGAACCGATGAGCGAATCCACCGCACCACTGCTCGCGATCTACCCCAATCGCAGAAACATGAGGTGGACACGTGGATGCTGCGCCGTGCCGCGGTCGATGCACGCCGCCGACTCCCGAAGCTGGATGACCCGATTTCCTCGACCTTGCTGGCTCAACGGAAGCCGGCGTCGCGGCTGACCGCGCTACGCGCTGTCCATGTCCCCGCATCCAAACAGCACGCAGAAAAGGGACGGGACCGACAGGCCTATGACGAACTCCTGCGGTCGCAGCTTGCCCTCGGAGTGCTTCGAAACGCACATGCCGCAGAAGTCGGCATCGCCCACAAGCCCACCGGGCGACTGCTCGATGCATGGTTGGCCGGCCTGCCGTACACCCCACAGGTGCACAGCTGCGGGCGATAGCCGATATCCACACCGACATGACCGCCTCCCGGCCGATGAATCGGCTGCTGCAGCGAGACGTCGGCGCCGGAAAGGCCCCCGTCCTGGCAGCCACTGCGTTTGCGTTACTGGCAATCGAAGGCGGCTTTCAGGCGGTCCTCATGGCCCCGACCGATATTCTTGCTCGGCGCAACACTTCGAAGAGATCGCCGAAGCATTACGGCCTCTCGGCGTGACCGTCGACCTGCTGGTGTCCCGGACCTGCCTCTCCCCCGATCGACGCCGGTCGAGTTCGAAACCATCATGACCACACCAGTCGCACAGGCTGCGTGACCGAAACTGTCACCGAATCGTGCAGCAGTCCCCAACGTCCCACACGCATGTTGCGGTCTGGCTGTGGCTCCTTCTGTCGCTTGCCAGGGTGATGGGACCACCTCGTTGCCATGAGCATGGGACCACCCGAGAGTGCTCATCGAGCATCGGCCTCGCTTTCTGAACTGTCAACCACGGTCCGTCCGGGACGGCTGCGTTGCCGGTAGGACGGACCCTCGATCACCAGGGTGTGCGCCGCGGAAGTGAGCCGATCGACGGCGGACTGCGCCAGCAGCGCATCGGTGGTCATCGACAACCACTCCGAGGGCTCACGATTGGAACTGACGATCGTAGATTTGCGTTTGTGCCGCTCGACGACAAGCTCGTAGAAGTCGTTCGTTTCGGTTGCATCGAGCGGCCGCAACGCGAAATCGTCGAGGATCAACACGTCGACGGCGGTGATCCGCCGCATCTCCGCGTCGAGGGAATTGTCGAGGCGGGCGGCGCGCAGGCGGGCGAAGAGTTTGTCGGCGCGGGCGCAGAGCACGCTGCGTCGTTGCCGGATCGCGATGTGACCCAATGCGGTGGCCAGATGCGTTTTACCCACGCCCACGGCGCCGAGGACCAGGACGCAGTGGCCGGCGTCGGCGAACCGCAACGACACCAGATCCGACAACAACGCCCGGTCGTAGTGCAGGTCCTCGAGTGCATCCCAGGTGTCGATGCGCATGTTCGGATCCAGCCCGGCCTTGGCCGAACGGAGGGCTGCCGACCGTGATTCGCGGCGTGATACCTCGTCGGCCAACAACAGTTCCAGGAAGGCGAGGTGGCTGAGTTGATGCTGGCGGGCCAACGCGAGTCGCTGCGGCAGAGTGTCTTTCAATGCGCCGAGTTTGAGGGCCTTGAGGATCGCGATCAGGTCGGCGCCGATCGGATCGACCGGGCCGGTGGTTGTGGTGGTCATCGGGGCTCCTTCGCGTCGGTGCCGTCGTCGGGGACGACCGTCAAATGGGGGGTCCTGTCGGTGGCAGAAGCGGTCCTCTCACCGGCAACGGTGGTCCCGCCGGTGGCGATGCAGGTCCTGGCGGTGGCGAACTCCGACGGGTCCCGGGCGAAACGAGCAGGGGCGGCGGCACCGGCCGCCGGCAGGACAGGTGGGGTGGTTTCGGTGCCACGTTCGAGCATCGAGGCGATCTTCGACACCGACACGACATCGAGGTCCAGCGCGAGGCTGCACGCCGTGTCGACCGGGTCGGGCCCGTAGCGACGCACCAACCCGAGCAGTCGGTAAACCGCTCGCATCCGGGTCCACGGCAGTCGGTCGTCGAGCAGACGCTGGGCGTAGATCCCGATGCACCGACCGTGCTCGGTGCAGGTGGCGATCAACCGATCCAGATCCCGCATCGCATATCCGACCTTCTCGGTGGGCAGATCCTCCGGATCGGTGCTGCGCCCACCGGGAGGCTGGCGGGGGTGCACCTTGACCAGGGTGCCGCGGGAGTAGAACTTCACCAGTTCGGAATCGGCGCGGGCATCGAGCACAGTCCCGATCCACTGCTGCGGAAGCGAATACAACGCCCGGGCGATCTCGGCATGGAAGTCGCGGTGCACCTTGATCCGTTTGAAGATCGGCACATCATAGGGTTGCGGAACCGCCAGCAGCATCGGCGCTTCGTCGGTGTCGAACGCCTCGGACGGGCGGGCCGCGGTGGTTCCGTGTATCCGGTGGCCCGCCACCTCACGACACCACTTCTCGGCATGGTCCTGCGCCTCGGTCAGGTCGGTGAATGTTTCACCGGCCCAGAAGTTTCCACGCACGTATTGCACGGCGCGTTCGACGCGGGGTTTGTCCTTCGGGGAGCGTACCCGAGCCGGGTCGGTGACGAATCCGACGTGCTGGGTGTAGTCCAGCCAGCCTTGGGACAGGCGCGGATTGACCGCGTCCGGGTCGGTGACGACGGCTTTCATGTTGTCGGGGATCAGGACCTTGAACACACCGCCGAAGAAGGTCCACGCCGCGTCGCAGCCGGCGATGATCGCCGTCAAGGTCTGGGAGTAGGTGAGCCAGACGAACATGTGCCGCGAGTACACGGCGGTGAAGATCAACGCGTGGACCTTGCGCCGGCGGCCGGTCTCGGGGTCGGTGAGCATCCCCAGGTAGCCGAAGTCGATCTGGCATTCGCTGCCGGGTTCGCCGTCGAGGATCCGCACGGTGGTGTCGGTGCGGCCGAATCCGCATCGCTGCGTGGCGAATCGGTGCAGGGTGCGATACGGCACCACACATCCCTGCCGCGCCAGCAGGGTTTCGATCTTGGTGATCGTCAGGGGCGGATGATCCTTGCCGCCGGTCACCCATTCGCGGATCTGGTTCTCGAAAGGCAGCAGTGTTTCCCAGGCTGCGCCGTGGCCGTGCGGGCGTGCCGGGCGCACCGCGTCGATCACCGCACCGATCAGTGTGTCGTCGAGTGCCTCGATGCTGTCGGTGCGAGCCAGGCCGGCGGCTCGAGCGGCCTCGATGTAGCGGCGGACCGTTTTGCGGTCGACGCCGCAGTGCGCTGCGATGGTGCGCAGTCCTGCGGGTCTGTCGCCGGGGCCGGTGAGCCAGATCCGGAGTACTTCTTTGACTTCGTTCACGTTGACCTCCCGAAACGCCATGCTCGCCTGCCTTCGTGTTCGGAGAACTCCGACACGAGGTATCAAACGAGCTGTTCGTCGGGACCTCGGCGCGACGCGCCGGGTGGTCCCATGACTGGCAATCCGGGTGGTCCCATCTACCTGGCAAGAATCAGGTCAAAGTGGTCCCATTCTCATGGCAGGCGACACCTTCGACCGGGCTGCGGTGACGAATATTCAACTCCGTTTCTGGAGTGGTCGAGTCCTGGCAGGCCGCTCACCCCTCGAAGCTGCCCGCCCTGTGCCCCGGAGTTCTTCGATTCCGGGGCACGGCGACTCGAGGAGCGAACGCTGTGCATCACTATGGGCTGATCGACCGTCTGCTCGAGTCGGCGAGGGGGATCATTGCGGAGGCGATCACCCTGGTCGACAGCCCTATCGAGGTAGGGATCGATCTTCGCTGGCCGACTACGAGAAGGTGTTGGCGACGCCGTCCCCGGTCCGGGGTGTCGTGGTTTCTCGCTGGAGGGGGCCCGTGGTTGCTGGGACGCGTTGTGCAGAGTCCTTGTGGCTGCCGGGATGGTGCTACATCGACAGGATTCGTCAGGGCGTAGCTGCCCGGCCGAGTTCGCTAGCATGTATTTGCGAGCATAAATGATCGCAAATCAGGAAGTCGTGGTGAGTGAAGCAACGACGGAGAGTCGCTATCTGCGAGGCGACCTCAATTTCGAAGATGCCTTGCGGGAAGTGACCGGAGTCGACATCGGCCGTGATCAACTCGTGCAGATCCTCAAGAGCCTCCATACGGCGAACCCCGCCGGGCCCGCACTGTCCGAGCACGACGCACGCGTGCTTACCGATGCCGGATTCACCGCGAGTCTCGCCGCTGCCACGGCTGCGCGAGTCGATCGCGATATTCGGATGGCCAACCTCGTCGCGACCTCGTTGTCCATTGCAGACGCTGCAGTCCGCCTCGGCGTCACGCCGGCTCGCATCAGGCAACGAATCGCCGACGGCACCCTGTGGGTATTCGACTCCGGTCGTAACCGCTTGTTGCCTCCGGCGCAGTTCACCGACAGCGGGGCCGTGCCCTACCTCGACAAAGTCATGCCCCACATCCCGAAGGACCTGCACCCGCTGACGGTGCAGACATTGCTCACGCAGCCGCAGTCGTCATTGGTCGTCGATGGCCGGCCGGTCTCGATTATCGCGTGGTTGACCGGCAGCGCAGGCACACCCGAAGAGATCGAGATTGTGGTCGGCGTGCTTGCCGCCGTCGAGTGGGAATCGGCGTAGATGGGGGCAATGCTTCCGCCACCGCCCTCCATCGCGCATCTTCGTGCGGCAGGTCTGCTGCCGAAGGAAGTACTCGCGTGGCAGCCGAGCGAGATCGTGTGGCGCGTGCACCGTACGACCGGTTCACATGTTCTCCCGTGGAATGCGTTGCGTGAGTTCGGGCCGATTCTGCGGTTCGATCAGCATCCGCTCCCGCGTGGGGATCATCCCGGCTACGGCGTGTGGTACGGCGCGTCCAGCCCCCGAGGTGCATTGGCGGAAGCGTTTCAATCGGTGCGGGTGATCGATCGCCATCGCGGTGACCCTTATCTGACCGGTGTGCGCTTCACCCGCGTTCTGCGGTTGCTCGACGTGTCCGGTATCGGTGGAGGTGCATGGGCCACTCGGGTGGGAGGCAGCCAGGCTCTCGATTCCGCGCCGCACCGTCTTTCGCAGCATTGGGCCCGCACGATCCATCGCGCTCACACCGGACTCGACGGGGTCATCTATCGCGGCCGGTTTGCCGGCAGCACGTCCGTGGTGGTCGTCGAACGTGCTGCCGATGCGTTTCCGCAGCGTCCTGTGCTGTCGCTTCCCTTGTCGCATCCTGGTCTTGCTGATGCCGTTGATACCGCGGCGCACGAACTCGGCTATGTCGTTATCTGATCCGGTTGCGAGACATGGCCATCACCGACACGCCTGCTGAACGCGGGGAGACTGCCGATGACGAGTGGCGTGCCGGCTGTAGAGGGAGGCGGGCTGGTCTCGGTTCCGATGTTGAGCGGTACGTCGCGTTGCCCACCCTCATAGGAGCCGATGAGGGTGCCTCGCGCCCTTGTTGAGCTCGGGACACGACGCTTTCGAACGCGCATTGGGGACTGCCCCCAATGCGGTGCGCATGTGGTCGGCGATCGACCACCCCACCACTCGACGCGAACAGATGTCGATCACCGTCGCCAGATCTCCTGCGCGAAATAGGCAGCTGCCCGGCGCAGAATCTCACGTTCGAGCTGCCATTCCTTCTCCGAGCTGCGCAGCCGGGCGTTCTCTGCCCGCAGGCGCCAACTCGTCCGCCGCAGTCTCACTGCCGCCGCCCGATGCGGCCGCTGAGCCCCGGTCCGAGGCGTTGTCCTTGCGGACCCAGGTCCGTAAGGTCTCGCCGCTGATGCCCCGGTCCGAGGCCACCGCGGCGTAGGTGCGGGTGCCGCCGCCGGCGCGATACAACGCGATGGCGTCCCGGCGGAACTCCTCCGTGTACTGAGACTGACGTCCCATGTGAACATCCCTCCTGGTTCTTCTACGAACCACTGTCAGGGTGTCCACTCCCAGGGGGCAGCCTCAGTCGCACGCGGCCTCAACGTGCCCATCGACGAAGGACTCGCTGTCGAGGCCGCATGGTTCGCAACCGCCATTCCCACCGCGAGCGTGAGGAAAGGGCTCAACGGATTCCTCGGCCGACGGACAGTAGCCCCGATGTAAGTACGCGTTTCGGGTAGGGGACGTCGAACACTCGCACACGGGCGCATTCCGTGCGAAGTGCGGCGGGTCACCTTCCCCGTGGTCGGGAAGGTGGCTCCAACCGGGCGCGGGGCTTCTCCAGTCCTGATCCGTTGAGAGTTCGATGCCCTGCACGAACCGATCATCACGAACTGAGGTGGTGAATTGGAAGGCTCGGTATTCAGCGACACTGATGGAGCATCGCTGCCAACTCGCGTGTTGCGGCCGCTTCGGTCTCTGCGCCCCACGCGCTCAGAGCATCGGCTGAGACCATCAGAGATGTGGACGAATCAGCGGGGATGCCGTCGCCGAGCGGTAGTCCGATTTCCTGGCGGAGTTCATGCATAAGGACAGTGGGCTTCATGAGACTTTCTTTGTTCGGTTGATTGGAGCGGGGATGCAGTAGGTGTTCACGGCGTCGTTGTCTCGATCCACTCTTCGTAGAACGGCGGCATGGCTGAGGCCTTGTCGTGGAACTCGGGTGGGCGTTTGTCGCGGAATGCCTGCACTCCCTCGGCGCCGTCGCCGATGCTGGTGTAGAACATGGCCAGCGAATCGACGCGGTGGGCATCTGCGGGGTGAGCAGCGGCCGCGTTTCGCAGCAGCATCTGGCGCATCAGGGCCACCGAGACCGGTGAGCGGTCGCGGGTCCAGGCATTCGCCAACGCGCGCGCTTCGCTGAGCAACATCTCGGGTTCATGGACCGCCTGCGCCAACCCGTCGATGTATGCGACCTCGGCGTTGAGGATCTCTGCCCTATAGACCAGATTCAGCGCAGTGGGCATGCCGACGAGCCGAGGAAGGAACCATGTCGAGCACGCTTCGGGCACTATTCCGAGTTTGCCGAACACCAGGCCGAACCGCGCTCGGGTCGACATCAGGCGCGCGTCCATCGCCAGCGTCATGGTTGCACCGATTCCGACGGCCGCGCCGTTGATTGCGGCGATCACCGGTTTACGGCAGGCATGGATTGCGAGGGTGACGCGGCCGCCTGTGTCGCGGATCCGGCGCAATTCGGGGTCGTCGAGATTCTTCATGTCGGCAAGAGTGGGGCGTTTTGACTCGTCGAGCCCGAACACATTCCCTTCACTCGACAGGTCCATGCCGGCGCAGAAAGCGCGCCCTGCTCCGGTGACGATCACGGCCCGGACCGTGTCGTCGTCGTTCACCGACACGAAGGTGTGCTCGAGTTCGTCGGCCATCTCGACGGTGAACGCATTGAGACGGTCGGGGCGGTTGAGGACCACGGTGAGGATGCCGTCCTCGACTTCGTGGCGAAGGGTGGTGTATTCCATGACTTCTCCCGTCTGCCTGTCAGGCGAGGTCGGCGGCAATCCTGCGGATGGCGGCTTCGGCATCGCTCACGATGTCCGAGATGATCGTCTTGCAGGGAAGCACGGCATCGATGAGACCTTGGGATTGACCTGCCCACCACATGCCGTCTTCCATGTTCCCCTTCTCCAGCACTTCCGTTCGGCCGCGTACCCCGGAGGCGAGGTGTGCGACGTCGGAGAACGTGGCGTCAGGGCGGGCGGAGAGGGCTGCGATCGTCTCGGAGATGGAGTTGCGGGCCACACGTGCGGTATTACGGAACTCTCGGAACACGAGGATGGTCTGGCGTTCGTCGTTGGCAACGATCTGGGCCTTGACGTTCGGATGCACCGGAGCTTCGTCGCTGGCCACGAACCGGGTGCCCATGTTGATTGCGGATGCGCCGAGGGCCAGTGCTGCGGCCAATCCGTCGCCGGTGGCGAATCCGCCACTGGCGATGATCGGGATGTCGAGCACGCGCGCTGCGGCGGGGATGAGGATCAGGCCGGGGATGTCCTCGTTGCCGGGATGGCCGGCGCACTCGAACCCGTCGATACTGACGGCGTCGACACCCATGGACTGTGCTTTGATCGCGTGCCGGACCGCTACCGCTTTGTGGATGACCTTGATCCCGGCGGCTTTGAACGCCGCCACATGTTCTTGGGGGTTGCTGCCGGCGGTTTCCACGATGGTGATACCGCTGTCGATGATCGCGGCCCGGTAGTCGTCGTACGGCACGGGAGTGACGGTGGGCAGCAGGGTGAGATTGACACCGAACGGCTTATCGGTCATTTCCCGGCACCGGGCGATCTCAGCGACGAGAGCTTCGGGGGTGGGTTGCGTCAGCGCGGTGAGAAAACCCAAACCCCCGGCATTGGCCACCGCGGAGATCAGCTCCGCGGTGCCGACCCCGGTCATGCCACCGCACACCACCGGGTGCTCGATCCCGAAAGTGTCGGTGAAACGTGTGCGCAGCACGATCACGGCCTCCCTGCGTGCGGAACGTCGACTCTCGTCGAGAGGACCTTGGCTTCACGCGCAGCGCTGCGCTTGGCTTCGTCGAAATCCGGTGCGACCGAGAGAAATAGTGTGCGACCGTCATCGCCACCCAGCGCGACCGCGAACACTCCCAGCGGAGCCGTACTCACCTCGTTCAGGATGGTTCCGCCTTCGGCCAGGCGTACGGCACGTTGGTTGACGCAGTCGGCAATCCAGATGGCACCTTCAGCGTCGAGGGCCTGACCATCAGGTGCAATCGTGCACGCTGCAAGCCGCTTCTCCACGCTCGGCTCGTCGCCGAGATCGCCGAACGAGGCGAAGTCCCGACGGGGGCCGAGTGTGCCGTCCGGTTCGATATCGAATCGGGAGACGCGGTTGCCGAACAGTTCGTTGACGTACAGCGTTCTTCCGTCCGGGGAGATGCACATACCGTTCGGGAAGGACAATCCTTCGGCTGCGACTCGGGAAGTGCCGTCGGTGTCGACGAGGACGACAACGCCGTGCTCGTGGTCGGCTCCTCCCATGAGATCGAATCCGAACTCGCCGACGTATGCCTGCCCGTTCGCGGCGACCACCATGTCGTTGGCGTGACCGTGGCAGTGTTCGGAGATGTCGGCGTGCTCGACGAGTGAGCCGTCGGGTTCGCGGCGCAGGACTTTGCGGTCCTTCATCGAGACGACGAGCATGCGCCCGTCGGGAAGCCATCCGAGTCCGGACGGCTGGTGTTCGACGGTGCAGACCTGTTCGATGGATCCGTCGGCGTTCACGGCATTGACCGAGTGGGTGTAGAAATCCACGAACCACAGTCGGCCCTCGTGCCACCGAGGTCCCTCGGTGTAGGTGAATCCTGTTGCGACTTCCGTCATTGGACGACTTGTCATGGGAGTACCTTTCTTCCGGCGCTCGTTGCCCGCTGGGCTCGGCCGGTGTCGGCCGGGCGCCTATGCGGGTGAGGTGGCTCCAGTCTCGGGATCCTCACGGCGGTCGAGGTGTCCCACAACGCAACAGTGCGGACGAGTTCATCGGGCGCTGTCGCAAATTCGGACGGTTCGGTGCCAGGGTTGGTGTGCAGGCTGGTCGTACCCTCGCTCACCTGATCCGGAGGAATGCGCCATGCTCACCACGATGATGGATCGTCCACTGCTGATCAGCTCGCTGCTGTGGCGTGCTGAGAACGTCTTCGCCGACCGGGTCGGAGTCTCGTGCGACGCAACCCGCGGAGACCGAGAGTTCACCTACCGTGACCTCGGCGCGACCGCACGCCGGTTTGCTGGCTCCTTCGAGAACTTGGGCATCGGGTTCGGAACCAGGGTTGCCACGTTGGCCTGGAACACCTTCGAGCATCTTGTCGCCTACTACGCAGTTCCTGCGTGCGGGGCAGTGCTGCACACGGTCAACCATCGGATGTCACCCGAGCACATCGCCTACACAATGGACAAGGCCGAGGACGAGGTTGTGCTGATCGACGCTGATCTGTTGTCCGTTCTCTTCGAGATTCTCCCGCGCCTCCCGCGGATCCGGCATGTGGTGGTCATCGGTGATCTCGAGCAGGCCGAGTGTTCGGTATCTGCAGAGGTGACCTGGTGGTCGTTCGACGGATTGTTGCTCGATGCCGTGCCGATCGAGGAATTCCCGGAGTTCGACGAGACGACCGCATCGTCGATTTGTTTCACCTCGGGTACCACCGGGCTGCCCAAGGGGGTCGTGTACAGCCATCGAAGTACGGTGCTGCACGCGATGGCGATCAGTGCTTCCGGGGGCGTCGCGATCGACGGTCGGCACTCGTACCTCCTTGCCACGCAGATGTCCCACGTACACAGTTGGGGTGTTCCGTACGCGGGGGTGCTGCAGGGCGCACGTCTCGTCCTCCCCGGGCCGCACCCCTCGCCCGCGGAGTTGCTGCGCATCATCACAGATCAGACACCCGATGTCTTCGTCGGCGCCCCGGCCGTGGCGGCGCTCATGCGTGCACAGTTCGATGCCGATCCCGAGCGTTACGACCTCGGAAGTGTGCAGACCATGTGGTTGGGCGGGCAGGTGCTGCCACCAGTGCTGGTGAGGTGGTGGGCGGAGCGGGGAGTGGCGACCGTCAACGGGTGGGGGATGACCGAAACCTCCCCTATGGGAACTTTCAGCAACTCGGCCGATTGCCAAGGCAGACCCTTGCCGTTGTTCCAGGTGCGTGTCGTCGACGAAGAGGGTCGGAAGCTGCCGTGGAATGGCTTCACCACCGGCGAGCTGGAGGTTCGTTCGCCATGGGTGACCGGGACGTACCTCGACGACGACCGCGCCGCCGAGGCGTTCGACGCCGGCTGGCTGCGCAGCGGCGACGTCGCGGTGATCCACCCGGACGGCCGGCTGGAGATCCGCGACCGGGTCAAAGACCTCATCAAGAGCGGAGGAGAATGGATCTCTTCCGTCGAGGTCGAGAACCAGCTGCTCCTGCATCCGGCGGTGGTGGAAGCCGCTGTCATCGCGGTACCGCACGAAACCTGGCAAGAGCGCCCCGTGGCGTGGGTTCGGACAACGGCGGAGGTCTCCGATGATCAGCTTCGGGCCCACTTGGCGGTCACCCTGCCGAAGTTCTGGCACCCCGACACGTTCGTGCGGGTAGACGAGGTCCCCAAGACGTCAGTAGGCAAATTGGACAAGGTGCGCATACGCCGGATGTGGGCTCAGAAGTCTGCGGTGTAGCGTTCTGGGACACCCATGGCTCATGTGACCTCTATTACATAATGTTCGTACTGACCGTGAGGTGTTGGAGGTGGTGACGACGTGACCGAGCGGCTTCGCATGCACGTAGACGATCGCAATTCCGATAGGTATGACTCCGACAGGTATGACAATGCTTCGCCACGAGTGCGGCCGGAGATCGAGCAGTCCTGGCGCCGCTGCCGTGCCATCGGGGCGGCTTCGGACGGTTCTCGTCTGCGCTACATCGATACCCCCACAGACTCGAAGCTTGTGCGTGCGGCGCGGCCGGTCCTGGATCGGTTGGCCGATCAACTCGCCGATGCGCCGGTGACGATCCTGCTCGCCTCGCAGGATGCGACCATCGTCGACCGGCGGGCCGGGCAGCGGTCACTGCTCGGCCGTCTCGACCGTGCCCAGGTCGCCCCGGGGTTCATCTTCGCCGAGGAATGCGCCGGAACCAACGGGATCGGCACCGCCCTCGAAGAACGCAAAGCGTTCCGGGTCCGCGGGGAAGAGCACCTGCTCGAGGCGTTGCATCCGCTGGCCTGTGTCGGCTCCCCGATCGTCGATCCGGTCTCACGCGCGGTGACCGGCATCGTCGACATCACCTGCCAGGTCGACGATGTCAACGAGCTGATGGCACCGCTGGTGCTCTCGGCGGTACGCGATATCGAAGAGCGATTGTTCGCCCTGTCCGCCCGCAGCGAGCAGAACCTGCTGCGCGAATACATGCGCAGCAAACGCCGCGGCCACGCCGCGGTGGTGGCGATGAGCCGGGACACGGTGATCGCGACCCCGACGGTGTCACGGTTGATGGACTCGACCGATCAGATGATGATCTGGGACTGGATCAGCACCCATCTGGCCGCCAAGGACGAATGGGAAGGACCGCTGCGTTTCGCCGACGGGATCGACGTGCGGGTCCATGCCCGCCGGGTCGGTGAGTCCACCGATCCGCTCAGCGCGATCCTCGAACTGCGCCCGCTGGCCTCCCCGGCTCCGCCGCGACCGCGCGCCCGCCTGGCCCCCGCCGCGCCCGCCGGTGCGGCGCCGGCGACGCGTATCGCCGGCCGCAGCCTGGCCGCGCACCGACTCCAGGACCGGGTCGACGAGATCACCGCGACCGTCGCGCCGGTGTTGATCGTCGGTGAGTCCGGTGTCGGCAAAACCCATCTGGCGCGGCAGATCCAGCACCGCTGGGGCCGGCACGACCCGGTCCCGAGCGTCGATGCGTCGACGTTGACCCCCTCGGCGGTGGCCGAGTTGCGGGCGCGTCTGTCCGGCAGTTTCGCGTGCATCATCGAGCACCTCGACGAGGTCCCCGACGACGCTGTGGCTTCTACCCGGCGGTTGCTCGACGCTGCCGTCGAGCTGGGTGCACCGGTGATCGCCACCGCCACCTCGAGCACCCCCGACGATCTGCGGCATCAGGTGCAGACCCATGTGCGGCGCAGTGTGTGCATCCCGCCGCTGCGCCAGCGCATCGAAGATCTCACCGATCTCGCGCGGGAGTTGCTCGCCGCCGAACTCCCCGACCGTCCGACCCCGCAACTGCAACCGGCCGCGCATCGGGCGTTGATCGACCATCACTGGCCCGGCAATCTGCGCGAACTCGCCTCGGTGCTCAGTACCGCGGCGGCGCGGTCGATGGGATTCGACATCAAACTCGAACATCTGCCCGCCGACTACCGCACCCTCGGCGCCGGTCGCCGGTTGACCTCGCTCGAACGCACCGAACGCGAAGCGATCGTCCGCGCCCTCGACGAGTCCGACGGCAACAAATCCCTCGCCGCCCACCGGCTCGGTGTGGCACGCTCGACCCTCTACCGCAAGATCCGCGCGCTGGGCCTGGAAAACGAAACATTCGGTTCCTGACCCCTGAAACACTCTGTCGCATAACGAGACATCCTCGCCGCTGAGTCTGCGGGGACACCCTCTTCCTCACGCCGAGCGGACGTCTTCCCACCTCTGTTCGGGACAGCAATGATGCCGTTTGTACCTCGTCGTCGTGCACGGACGATGTTGCAAAATAGGACACTCGCTGCGGCATCCGACGCCCTACCGTTCTCGAGTACGTATTCCATGAGGAGTACGCGCGTCGTTTCATGACCGTATCCCCCGAGGAGTGACCATGGCCCTGTTCGCTGTTATCTGGTCGTACACCACTGACGCATCCGTCAAAGAGGCCGCCCATGCCGACCACCTGGTCTTCGTCAAGGACGCGGCCGCCAAAGGCGTGCTACAGGAAGCGGGCGCCTGGGCCGACGGAGCCGGCGCCCTGCTCGTGTTCAAGGCGGACAGCGAAGACGACCTGCAGGCCCTGCTCGCCAAGGACCCCTATGTCACGCAGGGTGTTGTCGTCGACCAGACCATCTACCAGTGGAAGCCCGTCATCGGACCCCTCGTGGGAATCTGACAACGAAGCGGCATGCCTAGCTTCTGTTGGTCACAGCATGCAGCATTTTTGCAGTGGACCAGACGATGGGACGCACAGTGTGTGCATTCGACGAAGGCGCGGATCGTATGTGGGGCCAGGAATTGCGTCACGTGACGTCCTGAGGCGCCCGTCGATACATGGTGGAGTGAACGCGCAGACGGAGATGCAGCCGGCCGATCGAGTGCTCGCTTGATCGGGTCCAACCAAATCCACGGGTTCGAGAGACAATCAGCGCAGGGTGAGACTGTCGATTCACACAACCGACGTGTCAACGGAAACCGGTGTGACACGGCACTCTTGGAACGGATCTCTCTATCCTTGACGTGGACGCTACGCCGGAAGTCAGCCACGACTGTTCCCGCGCCCTCACACTCGGTTTCTATGCCCCCACCGCCCTTCAGAATGTCGCGCCCAGCGATCGCCGGGTCCTCGAAGCCTTCGGGATACCTGGGCGGGAGATCCGGGAGGCTCTGGCCAACGGAAACTGGACGTGTTCAGTAGATGTGCGCGGATGGTGCACGGCGAGGCCTTGGCCACCGAGTATATGGTCGAGACTCGCGCAGGAACTGTGCTCCACGCTCCGAGGCCACTGAACGAGCATCCAGAAATGATGGGGTGGCAATGTCGCGCAGTAGTGAACAGTACTGTTACATATATTGATTGAGCAGGTATCTTCCGTCGACAGTCATGCGGTCCAGAAACAGCGAGCTACCTGTTGACGGTTCGTCTCATGAGTATCCACCGAAAGCCACGTGTCGGCCGATGGTGCGTATGCGGCATGGGCAAGGCGGCGTGCCTCCGCCACTGGGCACGGGCAGATCCCACCTGCTGCCTGCACTCGGGCTGCCGGGACCCTGCTTCGGTGATCAAAGGCGATGATCGAAGCAGGGTTCTCCGTCCTCGATAGAACACCCCTTCGCCGGCGAGCTGTTTGCAGCATGTCGACGTAGCGACGGATCGCCGCAGTGCGCGCTGTGGTGTTCGTACTGGCCCATCCACGACCTGAATCGCTGACGCCGGTCAGAGTGAGGTTTTCTCACCAGAGAGTCACCGACGACAGCAAAGACATCCGAACGGTGTGGCGTGAAAAGAGGACGTGGGGTCCTGCCTGGTAGGGATTGTTTCGAGCAAGAAGCAACCCGGAGCAGGACCCCACGTGATTACCTATCGTGCCACGCTCGACGTGCCCGAGCACACCCTGACCTTCGTCGCCCGTATCCTCGCTGCCCACCGCCGCAGGACCGATCGCCGGCCGTGGCAGCGGGCCGCGACCGTCTACGTCCAGGCTCTGATGGTGCTGCGGTGGTTCCGCGACGGCACCGACGTCGCCACCCTGGCGCGCGATGCCCGCATCTCGCAGGCCACCGCCTACCGGTATCTCCACGAAGGTATCGACGTGATCGCTGCGCACGCCCCGGACCTGCACGACGTGCTCGAACGTGGGATCGAGTCCGGCTGGGAGCATGTCTGCCTCGACGGCACCCTCATCGCCTCGACTCGCTGCCGGGAGCGTTCCGAGTCCGGGCACGACGTGTGGTACTCGGGTAAACATCGCCGCCATGGCGGCAACGTCCAGGTCCTGACCGATCCGACCGGCTACCCGATCTGGGTGTCCGAGGTTGCCCCCGGTTCGGTGCACGACCTCACCGCTGCTCGTCGGGGCGGGATCCTCGGCGCCCTCTACCACGCTGCCGCCGGCGGGATGCCCACCCTCGCCGACAAGGGGTACACCGGTGCCGGGATCGGCGTCCACGTCCCGACGAAAGGCCGTGATCTCGATATCGGCACTCGTTGCCGCAACACGCTGCTGTCTGCGATGCGTGCTCCGGCCGAACGCGCGAACGCGCTGCTGAAGACCCGGTGGAAGGCGCTGCAGCGAATCAGTCTATGTCCGTGGAGGATCGGCTCGATCGCTGCTGCGGCTCTCGTTCTTCTTCACCTGCAAGCACCGGCCTGGTGAGAAAACCTCAGTCGTCCTACCGATACCCATCGAGGGGGGGTAGCCCCTGGGTGGTGAACACGCTGACACTGGCCCATACTGGGCCGGAGAATGCAGGACATCACCATGACGAAGAAGAAATACTCTGACGAGTTCAAGGCCGACGCCGTGCGACTCTACGAGAGTCGCCCGGAAGTGTCGTACTCGTCGTTGGCCGCGGATCTGGGAGTCGCTCGGGGGTCGTTGAAGACGTGGGTGCATTTGGCGCGTAAGAAGGCCGCGATGGCGCGGTCTGCGCCCGAGAAGAGCGTGGATGCCTCGGAGACACCCGAGGAGCAGTGTGCGCGGATGCAGGCCGAGATCGAGCAGATTCGGGCCCGCAACCAGGCTTTGGTCGCGGAGAACGACAAGCTCAGCGAGGAACGAGACATCCTGCGCAAGGCCACGAAATATTTCGCGGCAGAGACGAACTGGTGATCCGCTTCCGGTTCGTTGACGACCACCGGGACACCCATGAGGTGAAGCGGATGTGCACGGTGCTCGGCATCCACCGGTCGAGCTACTACAAGTGGCGAGCCGGAAAGGCGGCTCGGCGTGCCCGCCAGCAGGCCGATGCGGCGCTTGTCGACCGAATACGTGCCCACCACCAGGAATGGGACCACACCCTCGGTTACCGGCGGATGACCGCCGAACTGGCCGATGATGACGCGGTGCCGGGCACGGTCAATCACAAGCGGGTAGCCAGGTTGATGCGACAGAACAACATCGTCGGTGTGCACCTGCGTAAACCGAAGAACACGACGATCAAAGATCCTGGGGCGCAGGTCTTCGAAGACCTGGTCAACCGTGATTTCACCGCTGACGAGCCTGGACGAGTATTCGTTGGTGACATCACCTATCTTCCGCACAGCAGCACCGGTGAGTTCCTCTACCTGGCGACCGTGATCGACGTGTGTTCCAAACGGCTCGTCGGCTGGTCGATCGCAGATCACATGCGTACCGAGCTCGTGGAGAACGCGCTCGACAATGCGGCGGCGGCCCGAGGGTCGCTGGAAGGAGCTATTTTTCACTCCGACCACGGCCGTCAATTCACCTCCTCGGACTACCAGGCGACATGTCGCCGGCACGGCGTGCGGCAATCGATGGGGATAGTGCCCCGTGGAGTGGTGGACTTCGGATCGGCTCTGCAGTACACGTAGCGATCAACGAGTCGCTGTGAATACTATGCTGTTTCGCTCGAGCCGGTCAACGACAGCACCGACTCGGTGGCCTGTTCCTTCGCAGCGATCACCGCCCGGAGCTCGTCCATACTCACGTCCGAGACGTAGCGGCGGGTAACCTGCCACTCGTCGTGCTGCTCGATGACCACCGCGGTCGCCAACCGGAGGAACGCGGCCGGGTTCGGGAAGATCTCCACCACATCGGCTCGACGCTTGATTTCCTTGTTCAACCGCTCAATTGGATTGTTGGACCAGACTTTTTGCCAATGCGCCTTCGGAAACGCGGTGAACGCCAGTACATCATGCTTGGCCGACTCCATCAACGCCGCGACCTTCGGAAACGACCCGGCGAAGGTATCGGTGACCTGATCCCACTGCGCCGCCACCTCGACCGGATCGGTGTGGGCGAAGATCGTCTTGACCGCAGCCATCACCGGCGGAACATGCTTGGCCGCCACTGCCGCTCGGAGGTTGCGCATGAAGTGCACCCGACACCTCTGCCACGACGAACCCGCGAACTGCTGCATCACCGCAGCTTTGAGCCCACTGTGCGCATCGGAGATCACCAGATGCACCCCCGACAGACCCCGGGCCTTGAGGCTGGTGAGGAACTCGCGCCAGAACTCGAACGATTCACTGTCGCCGACCGCGGTGCCGAGCACCTCCCGGCTGCCGTCGATCGACACCCCGGTGGCCACCACCAGCGCCTGGGACACCACGTGCGCACCGACCCGGACCTTGCAGAACGTAGCGTCGAGGAACACGTACGGAAAGCTCGTGTGCGTCAAGGTGCGCTCCCGGAACCGGGCGATCTCGGTGTCCAGACCTGCACAGATACGCGACACCTCCGACTTCGAGATCCCGGAGTCGACTCCGAGGGCGCCGACCAAGTCGTCCACGCTGCGAGTCGATACCCCGTGCACGTAGGCCTCCATCACCACCGCGTAGAGAGCCTTGTCGATCCGTCGACGCCGCTCCAGCAAGGATGGAAAGAACGACCCGGACCGCAACTTGGGGATCTTGACCTCCACATCACCACTGGTCGTCGAGAGGGTCTTGGATCGGTGCCCGTTGCGATGGGTGGTGCGGGTGTCGGTGCGTTCGTAGCGGCCGGCGCCGAGCTTGTCGGTGGCCTCGGCCTCGATCAGCGCCTGCAGGCCGGTGCGGATCAGTTCGGCGAACACACTCGCGCTGTCGGCGCCCTTGAGCGCGTCGAGCTGGGCAAGCAGTGCAGAATGGTCGTGGGTCATCGCGTAGATGCTTTCTGTGAGTCACTTTGGTCGGTAACTCGTTGATCACTACGCGATGGCCCACCCGCAGAATGGGAACGACACGCTGCGAACCCGGCCGGATGCCTCAGCCGATTCCCACCACTCCCCGGGACTTACCCTCGATGGGCCGGATCGGGTCGAGCGCCGACAACGCGATGGCCGAGTCCTTCAATGCGTCGTTGAAGCGGGAGACGCTTCAGGGCGCGAAACGCTGGATCGACGAAGCGCAATGCCGCACCGAGGTTTTCCGCTGGATCACTCGATACAACACACGCCGACGGCACTCATCACTGCGGAACCGATCACCACTTGACTTCGAGGTCGACCATGGGTCTACCCTCGATCAGGCCGCTTGACGTACACACCCAGTGTCCACTATCCAGGGGCCACGCCCAGGTATACGTTGCTGTCGTCGGCTCCGTATCGATGTGCTTACCCGAATCCGGCTTCATATCTCCAGTCAGAGAAGGTATTCGCGCCGATTCCAAGCAGACCGAACACAAAGTGATCCGAGCTCGCCGGCCCGTCGCCGGAGATGGCGCTGAGTCAGTAACGACAGGAGGTCGTCCACACGATCATATGACAGGGGTCGTAGTGAAGGAGCAGATGCACGATGACCTTGTCCGGTCCGCACCTCGGGGTAATGCCTTCGGTTTGTCGTTCTCAACCTGAGTCCGGTTCCGACACCGCACCTGTCCATACGGCGGCGTCCCAGCGGAGCAGGTCGGACGCCGCGGACCCGCGCGCAATTGCGTCCAACATCAATCCGGGAGAAGCTGAGTCGAATTCGGATATTCGGCGAGAGTCGGAGTTCGATGCTGCAGGGTTTGTCGAGTTCGCCGAACGTCACCTCGAGTGGCTCGATCGGGTCGACAGCGCCGAAACCGCAGCATGGCGCGAGGTGAGGTCCCGCGGTGGTCGGATATACACGTGTGTGCCTATGAACCCTGATGCTGAAGTCACCGAGCCGATCTGTATCGACCTTTTCAATGGGGGCTTGTTGACATCACCGGCGCGTGAACACATTCAGGTTGCCACTTCTTCGCCGGCGATCAGGAAAACCTACGATCGCTGTGTCGCCACGATCGAGGCCGAACTTCCAGCCTATGACGTGCCCGATGCACTCGGGTTCTCCACGATACTGAACACCTATTTCGGGTACGCCTGTCAGACCGACCTGATTTCCCTCCTCGCGCGTATCCCACCTGCAGTGCGCCCGAATCCCGCATAAGCACCGGGGTCGACTCGGCCGAGATCAGCCCTTGGACCCGATACTTCTGCGGCAGTCCTACTCACATTGCCGGGCTGCCCTTGTAACCGACGTTCGCAGTCGCGACTACCGAAGTCGACTTGCCGTCGTGAAACTCCTCGAGCGTGGTCACATTGCACGCCATGTACAGGGTGCGGAGATCGTCACCGCCGAATGCACAGGTGACCGACCAGGCCCCATCGATCGCAACCCTGTCGGTGATCTCTCCTCCCTCGACAACTCGGTAGAAGCCACTGTCCGACTCGAGGGTCAACGCGTTGCCGAACCACACACCGCCGTCGGCGTCGAGTGCGATGCCATCCGGGTGAACGGAATCGTCGAGCTGGGCCCAGATTCGCTCGTTGGCCAAGCTTCCGTCTTCCTGGATGTCGAACGCCGTGATGCAGTGCCGCCATGTCTGGGCGGTGAGAAGAACTCTGTCCGGGGTGATCGCCATGCCGTTCGGGAACAGAACTTCACCACCGACGGGGTTGACGGAGCCGTCTGCGGACACATGGACCAAGCGTGTTGTCTTCGGGTCTTCCTCCCCGAGAGCGAAACCGAAGTTTCCGACGTACGCATCACCTTTGCCTGTGACGATCATGTCGTTGCCGATGCCACCGGCGTACTGGCTGAAGTCAGCGTGCACCGACTGTGTACCGTCGGGTTCGATCCGCACGACGGTTCGATCCATCTGTGACACGACGAGGACCGAACCGTCATCCAGGAAGCCCAGTCCCGATGGCGAGCCTTCGACCTCGGCGACGTCGGTGTACGAACCGTCGGCGTTGAACGTCTTCACCGTCTTGCTGAAGAAATCACTGGCCCAGAGCTTGCCATGGTGCCAACGAAGACCTTCGAGGAACTGGTGACCGGTCGAGAAAACGGCCGAGCGGTGCTCTCTCATGATGTTCTCCATCCCGCCGCGAGGGATTCGCGGCGATGGTCATTGCTCGAGGAATGAAGGGTGCTTGTGTCCGGTGTGTCGGGTCCACTCAACGGTGGACTGTGCCTTTGGCGCGGTCCGCCGCGAGCTCCCGCAATTTGAACTTCTGGACCTTCCCGCTTGCCGTCCGCGGCAACTCGTCGACGACGATCAGGCTTTCCGGGAGCTTCTGCCGTGCGATGTTGCGTTCGATCAACCATCCGGTGAGATGCTCGAGCTCGATGTCGACTTCGGGCTCCGGTACAACGATCGCGCAGACTCGTTCTCCGAGGACGGGATCCGGCGATCCGACGACCGCGACGTCGGCAATCATCGGATGGGCGAATAGGTGGTCCTCTACCTCTTTGGCACTGAGATTCTCGCCGCCGCGGATGATGATGTCCTTCTTGCGGCCAACGATCTCGAGGTAGCCCTCGGTGTCGAGACGTCCGAGGTCACCGCTGCGGAACCAACCGTCCGCGGTGAACGCACTGTCGTTGAGTCGGTTGTCGAGATATCCGAGGAACATTTCCGGCCCGCGCAGCAGAATCTCGCCGGGAATCCCTGGGGTCACGTCCTGCATGTCGTCGTCGACAATTCGGATCTCCGCAGACTTGATTGCTCGGCCATCTGTCGTTGCTCGTTTGGTCAAGGGATCGTTGCGCTTGCCGGCCGATGCCGTCGGAAACTCCGTCGATCCGTAGACACGCGCAACCAGTGCATCAAGGGTGTCGGTGGCCTCGATGACCAGGTCAGGGGGAACATCGGCGCCACCACAAAGGAAGTTCCTCATCGAGGAGAGGTCATGTGACGAGCCGGACGGGTCGTGGACGATCCCGTGCAGGAACGGAGTCGCAGCGACCGTCGTGGTGCAGCGGTACTCGTCGATCAGACTCATGCCCGCCTGCGGACTCCAGACATCGAGCAGTGCCACGCCGCTGCGCAGCATCGGTGGTAGCTGGATCCCGTACAGGATTCCGGTGATGTGTCCGACCGGCGACGGCATGAAGATCACATCGGATTCGCTCAGTTCGAGAAGGTCGGCGATGCTGCGGTTCTCGTAGTTGAGAGTGTTGTGGCTGTGCATCGCGCCCTTGGGATCGGATGTGGTTCCCGAGGTGTACAGCAGTAGCACCACATCGTCCGGTGAGCGGTCGACACGGTTCGGCTTTTCCGCACCGTCGACGAAGGCGTCGTACCGAATGCCGCCGGCTGGGCTCCCCTCACCGACTACTACGACGGTAGGTGGTTCGTCCAGTTCACGAGCGATCTCGCAGGCCATCGCCGCGTAGTCGAAGTTCCGGAAGACCGACGGGACAAAGACGATTCTCGAAGCAGACTGTCGCAGAATGAACGCGGTCTCGGTATGCCGGTAGATCGGGATGATCGGGTTGCTCACAGCACCGATACGTATGGCAGCCAGATGGACCACGCACGCTTCGATCCAGTTCGGTAACTGCCACGAGACGACATCGCCAGGCGCAATGCCATGCGCTTGCAAGGCGCTTGCCAACGCGTTCACTGCTGCGTCGAACTCGGCGAAGGTCAACGATCGGGTTGGCTCGGCGAGTGCCATCCGGTCCGGTACCGCGGCGGCTGCGGTCGCCAGATAGTCGTCGATGAAGGCGCCGTCCCAATCCCCGGACGCCACGTAGTCGCGAGTGGGAGCGACATTTCCACCTCGTGGGATCATCAGACCGCCTTCGCCGTGCTCGCGTGTTCTGTGGTCTGCGCCAATGCTGCCGCACCGACCATCTCTTCCAATGCCCGGGTATCGCCGTACCAGGGCCGTAGGGCGAGCGCTCGCTTGTAGAACCAGTGCAGATCGACCTCGGCGGTGAATCCGATTCCACCGTGCACCTGGATCGCGTCCTGGCAGACCTCGACGGCCACCTTGGAAGCGTGCGCCTTCAGCACAGCTGCGTCGACCGCTGTCGGCGCCTCGCTGTTCACCAAGTCCGCGAGTACGGAATCGCAGAGATTCCGGACCGAGGCGGCATGTACATGCATATCGGCGATGATGTGCTTGATCGCCTGGTAAGACCCGATCGGGCGACCGAATTGCTCACGCTCCTTCGCATAATCGATCGTGGTGCGTAAGCAATGGGCGGCGATTCCACTCAACTCACATGCGACGAGCGTTCTGACCCACGAACGGATCTCTTCGATCAGCCTCGGCGCTGCAGACGGATCAGCGAGCGGCGTGCCGGCGACGTCGTCCAGACCAACCGAGGCGAAAGACGAGAGCGGATCTGCGTTGGCATCGGCCTGGATCATCTCGAGGCCTCCCGCATGGGGATCGACGAGCCATAACTGCTGATCATCCGAAACGACGACCAGCTGCGTCGCATCACCACCGAACCGAACGAGGTGACAGCGTCCGAAGAGTCTGCCGTTGCGGACGGTGATCGATCCGCCGTCCCAGTCTCCGGTGGCGTGCGGATCGACGAGGGCCAACTGTCCGTCACCGCTCATCGCTGCCTTGAACGCTGCGCGGGCGGTCTCCGGTGCATCAGCGGCCAGAACAGCCGGAAGTAGCGAGTTCTCCAGCAATGGCCCCGGTACCAGGTACCTGCCGTACAGGGTGAACAACGGTCCGAGCGACGCCATCGGAAGCCCCAGCCCGCCAAACACCTCGGGTACAGAGGTAGCGAACACTCCCATCTCGCCGAGAACACCACCGAGCTCGGTGACCCTCCTCTCCGAGAGCACTGCGCGTCGGGTGGCGGAATCGTAACTGCGTGCGAGGAAGTCTTCCAGGCTGTTGGCCAGTTCTGCAGTAGTGGTGTCGTCAGCCACGAGGGAGTCCTAGCAGTCGTTCCGAGATGATATTTCGCTGAATCTGAGAGGTGCCGCCATAGATGGAGGTCGCCCGCGAATAGAGGTGGTCATGTGCCCACCGATCTGATGCCAGCCCCAACGGCCGACTTTCCTCGACGGCCCGGTATGGACCGAGAAGCTCGGCGATCTCCCCGAAAACTATCTGCTCGACCTCGTTGAGCAGAAGCTTATCGACGGAATCCTCCGGAGTCGGGACCTGTCCCGCAGCGAGTCGCGCGACCGTTTTCTGCGTTTGCGCGCTCAGGACTTTCAATGCAACGTGCGCCTTGCCGATCGCTATGCGTACACGGCGTCCGAGCCCGGTTTCCGGCGCGGGAAGCCCATGATCTCGAAGCGCAGCGACGGCGTCTTCGAACGCGACTTCGTAATCGACTCGCCGGCGCAACGTGTAGGCAGCACGCTCGATACCGAGAGTGTGCGTCGCAACAGCCCAACCGCCGTTGAGCTCTCCGACAAGATTCCGCCGCGGAACGCGCACTTCGTCGAAGAAGACCTCACAGAATTCGCGGTCGCCCGTCATCTGCTCAAGGGGCTTCGGCGTGATTCCCGGCGTGGACATATCCACTAGCAGGTAGCTGATTCCGGCGTGCTTGTGTGCAGCAGGGTCAGTCCGAACGAGCAGCGCACACCATTGCGCCTTGTGCGCCCAGCTGGTCCATACTTTCTGTCCGGAGATCACGAACTCGTCACCGTCGAGCACGGCCCGGGTGCGCAGCGAGGCAAGGTCCGACCCGGCCTCGGGTTCGGAGAAGCCCTGGCACCAGATGTGCTCACCGGAGAGCAGCTTCGGTAGGAGTTCTTCTCTCTGCCACTGCTGGCCGAACTCGTCGATCGACGGTCCGACTACGTCGAGGCCGATCAGACCGATAGGCATCGGCGCCCGGGCATAAGCCAGCTCTTCAGCGAACGCCAGTTGGTGCAGATGGGACAACCCTTGGCCGCCGGCCTCCTTGCTCCAGCTGATGCCCAGCCCTCCGGCTTCGAACAGCGCTCGCTGCCAGTCGCGCAGAACATCGAATCGCTCGTCGAGATCGAGGGGAACGGTGGGAATGTCCGCGTCGGCCAACCACGCGCGGACCCCGGACCGATATTCGGCCAGATCCGTCGTCATCGTGGTCACCTGCCCGTGTAGTGGGGAGTACGACGTTCGAGGAAGGCGTTGACTGCTTCCTTGGAGTCCTCGTAACCGGACAGTTCACCGGTGAGCGACTGCTCGTACTCGTAACCGGACTCGAGGTCCATGTACTCGATGGTGTTCATACTCAGCTTCGCGAAGCGCAACGCGGCCGGGCTGTGTCGAGCAAGTGAATCGGCGAGTGCCTGGGCGCGAGTCATCAGCTCGTCGTTCGGCACGACCTCGACGATCCCACCGAACTTGTAAATGTCTGCGGCCGGCACCATGTCACCACTCAGATGCATCAAGCGGACCATGCCTTGTGGGACGAGACGCGAGAGATGCTTGGCGCCACCCATAACCCCCACGTTCACTTCCGGCAATGAAAATCGCGCGTTCTCCGCAGCCACGACCAGGTCACACGAGGCTGCAATACACAGGCCCGTACCGACCGCCGCACCCTGCACCGCTGCCACCGTCGGCTTCGCACTGTCCCGGATCGAGAAGAAGGCCTCGCGTACCTGCTTCATGCGTGCGGGCGAGTTCTCCGGCGACAGGGTCTTGAATTCTTCCAGGTCGTTGCCACCGCAGAAATGCTTGCCGCGGCCTGCGACGACGACGACACGCGCGTCGGGAAGGTACTTGTCGACATTATCGAAGAACTGCTTCAGTTCGACGTACATGTCCTGGCTGACCGCGTTGGCCGGCGGGCGATTGAGCCAGACCGTCGCAGTCGGGCCGGACTCCTCGAACTCGATAAACTCGAACGTTTCCATGCTGGTCCATCCTGTTCTGAACACCGTGAGCAAGCCCCGAGCTGCCGACATGAAGTCTATGAACGCTAATCTCGAACAGGTCACTTGCTCTCGTGAGATGAGAGCACACTATGGACCTTATCGGTGATTTGTCAACGGGCACTAATCTCTCGCCCCGAGCCGGAGCGCAGATGCCGCCGACATCTCCGCACACCTAGCTCCGGATCGGAATGCCTGTTTGCCCAGAATCTTTCGCCTATGGGCCGCAATATCCACGTCGGACACGCAGCGCACCAGAGCAGGCCGCGCAGTGACACATGCAGCCATCGGTCGGGTCGCCCCTTCCTCACCGGACCGCCCCGACCCCCCACCACAACCCCCCACACAGCGTTACCCACGTCACAGTGCGATGTCAAGGGCTACTAACTACAAGCCCTCGCGCGGCACTACACAATGGATCCCCCCATGTCGACGCAGACACCCAAAGCGACCCGCAAAGGACCAGTGGCACCCGATAATCGTCGAGAACCTGCCCCCGCCAGCAGCGATTCGCAAACCAACTCCGTCCCACCAGTGACAACAAGTCACCGAAGGCTGAGAAGATCTCCCGATCCGAACCCCTCACCTCGGCCCGAGAAGTGCACCGCTCGCCGGTCACGCAACGGCACACGTTCGGCATCGAAGAGGCGTGTCCCGCGACCGACGCCAGCGGTCCTCACTCGCAGCCTGCGACGATCCGTCTCGCTGCACACCTACGACCATCCTCGGCCCGTCGAAATCTCGGACACCTTGCAGAGAACCATGAATCACTCGTCGGACACGGCGAACCGATCAGCGTCCATGCCCTCCGAACGATATCTGGAGGTTGTGCAGAGCATCGACGAGGCCGACCGACGGAAGACCAACCATTGACGCATCGGCGATACGCGGCGGGCGCGAAGAAATCCGGGGCAGGCCGACGCATCCCATCCGGCACCATCACGGGTCGACTCGGCACAACCTACGCGGGTCACGCCTGGCGCAAGGCCTCTCACCGTCCCAGTGAACGCCGGTCGCCACCTCGGCATCTGCGAGTCGAGCATGAGCTCGATGAAGTTAGCGTCGGTTTCCATCAGCAAACGTCGTACCATCCGCACTCCGAGCCTGAGACCGTCGATTCCCCCACTCGACCTGACCAACACTTTTGTGGAACACCTCTTTTCATATCGGTCACATGTACGCGCTCGGTACGCCCGCGTACCAGATCATCGCGAACACGAATTAGTGATTCTTGACATATTCTGACGACGAGGGCACCATCGTCCCATTCGGAGAGTGTGCGTTAGCGCTCGATGACATTCGTGAACTCGGGGCATCGAAGGGTGCCCGCTGCGGCGTCCGACATCGACTTTGTCCAGACCAGCGATCGATCAAATGAATCGAACAGCCCGAGGCTTCAGATCCAAGGTGCGAAAGGAATACACAATGGTCTCCCTACTCGAGGACACTCGTCCCGTAACCGAGGAGCTCGACGTACTGGTAGTCGGCGGCGGGTTCGCCGGCGTCTACGCGCTCGAACGCCTGCGCGCGTTGGGGTTCACGGTGAAGCTGTACGAAGCAGGCTCCGAGGCCGGCGGTGTCTGGCACTGGAATCAGTACCCCGGCGCCCGGGTCGATACCGAGGCCACGGCGTACCAGTTTTCCGACGAGCGCATCTGGAAGGAGTGGGACTGGTCGGAGATGTTCCCCGGTCAGGAGGAACTGCAAGAGTACTTCCGCTTCGTGGTCGACAAGCTCGAACTCGGTCCGGAGATCAGCTACAGCACTCGCGTGGTCGCAGCCCGATTCGACACCAGTCACGATCAGTGGGTTGTCGAGTCCCGCAACGAGAATACCGGTGAAACCTTTCTGACCCGGGCACGGTTCTTCCTTCCGATGCTCGGTACGGGTTCCAAGAAGCTCATCCCGAACATCGCTGGGCGCGACACCTTCAAGGGCGACATCTTCCACACCGCCGAGTGGCCCAAGGGCTACGATATGCGGGGCAAGCGCGTCGCGGTGATCGGAACCGGCGCCAGCGGTGTACAGGTCATCCAATCGATCGCCCCGCAGGTGGAGTCGATGACGGTCTTCCAACGCACGCCGTCGATGACGCTACCGATGTATTCGGCCAAGCTCGATCGTGCCGCGAACGACGAGCTACGCAAGAGCTACCCGAAGTTCTTCGAGTTCCGCAACCAGACATTCGGTGGTCTCGCCTACGATCTGGTCTACAAACCGACAGCCGAGATGACCGACGAGGAGTTCACCGAAGGACTCGAGAAGCTGTACGCCGAAGGAGGCCTGCAGATCTGGCTGGGCGGTTACGCCGATCTGTTCTTCGACGTCGAGGTCAGTAACCGAATCTACCGTTTCTGGCGCGACAAAACCCGCGGCCGGATCAAGGATCCCGTCCTCGCCGAGAAGTTGGTTCCGACCGAGCCTCCGTATCCCTTCGGCTCCAAGCGATGCCCGCTGGAGTACACATACTACGAAGCCTTCAACCAAGACAACGTCGAGCTCGTGGACGTCAACGACAACCGCATCGATCACATCTACGAGAACGGCATCGTCACCGCTGATGGTGTCGAGCGCGAATTCGACGTCATCGTCCTGGCGACCGGGTTCGACTCGTTCACCGGTGGCCTCTGCGACATCGACATCGTCGGCACGAACGGTGAGACCTTCGGCGAGACCTACGCGAACGGTGTTCACACCTTCCTCGGCCGTGCCACCTCGGGTTTTCCGAACATCCTCTTCGTCTACGGACCGCAGAGCCCGTCGGCTTTCTGTAACGGACCGACCTGTGCAGAGCTCGAAGGAGACTGGGTGATCGACTGCCTGGTCAGTATGCGTGAGCGGGACCTGACCCGGATCGAAGCGACGCCGGAGGGCGAGAAGGAGTGGCAGCAGCACTTCGAGGAAGTCACCGCCGCCACGATCTTCCCGCTCGCGGACTCCTGGTACATGAATGCCAATGTGCCCGGTAAGAAGCGGGAACTGCTGGCCTATCCCGGTGGTCTGGCCCAGTACCTGAAGAAGAACCAGGAGTCGGCAGAAAACGGTTACGCCGGTTTCGTCCGCACCTGAACACAGTGATGTGATGGCACGGGCGCTCGGGTCGGACAACCCCAGCACCCGTGCCGTCACTGTTGAAGTAGATGGATGCGTTGCTCCACTGTGCGAGCTCGACGTTCGAGCCCGAGGTCACCGAATACTCGCTCATGGCGATAAACACTGCGCTCGAGCAGTTTTCGGAACCTCGGCAGGTCCTCCGAGCCGAACGACACAGTCGGGGCCTGGCCGGCATCCGACCGACGTCGACTACGCCCTCAGGTCCGAACACACCAATATGGACGACGTCGACGCCGATCTGTCACGTACGGCCCACCAGGCGGTCGTCTCCAACTCCGGTGCTCCGACCGGTCGAGAGCGGGAGAAGGGTCCGGTTCGAAAACAGACCTACAGATCGGAAGGCAGAGGCGTGCCTGACCCACGCGTCCCAGCACGCCGGTCGACATCAGTCTGCAAACAGGGCACGCACTACCCGATCGAGCTCGGATTCGAAGTCCGGGGAGCGGAGGAAATGGGGAATCCGCACCAAGTCGTGCACCACGGTGACCGCGATGCTCACGAGCGACTGCGCGGCCGCCGGGTCGACATCCGGCCGGACCGAGGAGTACCACCGGCGCAGCTCGGAGACAAAATCGTCATTGATCCGCTCGAAGCGCTCACGATCCTCGTCTGGAAGGTAGTGCCCTTCGGTCAGTGCCACGGCGAGGAGATCCACGGCCTCGATTCCGAGACGCACGTACCCGGAAATCAACGCGGACAACACTTCGGCCGGATCAATGGAGGTGCGCAGCGCTCGAACGACCTCCAATGCTCGCCACTCGGCGAATCGCTCCATCAATGCGACGAGGATGCTCGATTTGGTCTTGAAATACCGGTAGATCGCCGGACCGGCGAACCCGACATCCGCTCCGATATCGTCGATGCTGACGCCGGCATATCCACTGCGACGAAAGGCTGCCGCCGCGGCCGCAAGCAACTGTTCGCGCCGCGCCATCGGCACGTTCTCGACAGTCGGCGTCTCCCGGCGACGCACAGGTTCGACTGTCGGCGCAGCGATGATCCGTTCGCATGCCGTTGCCATCACGGTAGCGAGACGAGACCGCGAAAGCGCGCTGTCGTAGAACGCCGGGCTGGTCAAGACGCTGACAACCGCCCAACTGCGAACATCGGTTGCGAACGCGCCGAGGCCGGGGTGGCACGGACGGATCAGTCGACCGGCAACGTTGTCCGAGATCCACACTGCCCTGCTTCGTACGGTTCGGAAATCATCCTCGTCCAGATGGCGCGCTTCACGCTGCCACAGCACCGACAGCCGGCGACTTTCGATACCGACACGCGCCAGGTAGTCGAGATGCCGGGCCAGCTCCTCATCCGACTCGACCTCTGAGATCGAATCCAGAGCGTCGATCCAACGCTGTTGATCCTCATCGATGATGCGGGCGAGGAGTTCCTGCTTGTTCTTGTAGTGCCGATACACCGCACGCGCGGTGACTCCACTCGCCTCGGCGATATGGTCTACGCGAACGGCGTGAAAGCCCCTGAGTGCGAACAGCTCGCGTGCATTGTTCGCGATCTGCACATTGCGGTCTTTCGGCCGACGTGACGTCGGTGCGATTCGGGCTTCAGCCCCCATGGGTCTCTCCGTTCGTGACGGACTCAGCTCCGGACCTCGCCTCCGGTAGACACGTCGCGTCGCTGTTGAGCATGTCGGTCCAACTACGCCCCAGCCAGGGCGCTCCCCCGTCGGGTCGTGCGAGACTGCTACGTCGCTCCGGTTGAACGAGCACAGACTTCCTCCAATCTTCCGGAGACACTTCGCAGCCACACACCGACCACGACAAGTTGTTACCTCAGGTTACCTAATTTGCGTCTGCGACCCGACATGAACCACCCGCAAGCACAGATCATGCAGGTTGTTTATCTCAGATGAGAGGTCAAACCGCCATCTGGTGACGATCACTGACAGTTATGGACCATTGACTTACCATCCTGCCGATCGGTAGGATCGGCCGAATGGACGTCCGAAGACCGAAGGCTGAAAAGTGAAGAGCTGCCCGGTATTCCCACACCGTCCTGGTCCGTCCGTTCCCAAGACAGACAAGATGCCGGAGGCGTCCTTCCACCGCCACAGCCATCCGAGCGGCACGCGAATCAGCGTGAATCACCGCCCTGATCCGGCGCCCTCAGATCCGGATTCTCGCTGACGATGTCGAGAAGAATCTCGATGACGGCCTGCACCCGTGCCAGGCGAGCCAGTTCTCGCGGAACAACCAACCAATAGGTTCTCTCGGCCACGAACTTGTCCGGGAGTACGGGCACGAGATCGGGGTCGGCATTACCGATGTAGGTCGGGAGCGGTGCGATACCCACTCCGTACCTGACCGCCTGATAGTGGCCGGTGATGTTGTTCGTCTGGACTTGCGCGCGATCTTCGGGCAGGAGACGCTCGAGTCGACGTAGCGGCTCGACGTCCAAGATGGCGTTCACGTACCACACCAACGTGTGGTCCTCGAGGTCGTCGAGGGACTCGATGGCACTGTGCGAGTCGAGGTAGCGACGTGATGCATAAAGACGCAGGTCGTAGTTGGCCAGCTTGCTGACGGACACCGATCGTGGTGACGGCCGTTCGAGAGTGACTGCGAGGTCGAAGTCGCGACCGGTCACCAGATCGTGCGTGGTCGACGTACGCAGCTCGGTGAACAGGTCAGGGTGTCTGTCGCGCACCATGCCCAGTCCCGGAACCAACACATAGGCGCCGAAGCCGTCCGGGGTGAGAATCCGGACAGTGCCGTGAAGACTGCCGGATCCAGCGGACGATGTCGCGTCGAGTGCAGCCAACAGAGTCGATTCGACCGCTTCTGCGTACGGCACCAGACGCCGGCCGGCCTCGGTCAGTTGCCATCCCGACGATCCCCGGTCGAACAGTCGCGCTCCCATGTCTTTTTCGAGTCGGGTGATCCTGCGCGACACCGTGGTCTGATCGACGTCCAGCCGTTTGGCCGCGTCCGCGATCCGCCCGGTCCGTGACAACTCCAGCAGAAAACGCATGTTATCGGCGGTGAACATCCCACTCCCTCGCTGCTGCAAAGTTGCAGTTATCACTGCGAAGATACTCGTTGACCGCGGCACATCTGCACCGACAGACTCGAGAAAACCACAGAGTCGCAGGAGCACATAACCATGACCGTCATCCCACACTGGTTGGACAACAAGCCCTTCACCGGCACCAACGGCACATCGGCCCCGGTCACCAACCCCGCCACCGGCGCAGTGACTGCAGAAGTTGCACTTGCGAGCACAGACGACGCCCGCGCGGTGATCGAGGCAGCCGCGGCGGCGTTCCCCGCATGGCGAGATACCTCGATCGCCAAGCGCACACAGATTCTGTTCTCATTCCGTGAACTGCTCAACGCCCGCAAGCAGGAATTGGCTGCGATCATCACCTCCGAGCACGGCAAGGTGCTCTCCGACGCGCTCGGTGAGGTCTCCCGCGGCCAGGAGGTCGTCGAATTTGCCTGCGGCATCGCTCACTTTCTCAAGGGTGGGATGACCGAGAACGCGTCGACCAAGGTCGACATGGCGTCGATCCGCCAGCCCATCGGGCCGGTTGGCATCATCTCCCCGTTCAACTTTCCCGCCATGGTTCCGATGTGGTTCTTCCCCATCGCGATTGCCGCCGGGAACACCGTGGTCCTCAAGCCGTCGGAAAAGGTTCCCACGGCAGCGCTGTGGATCGCCGAACTGTGGTCCGAGGCGGGCCTACCCGCCGGCGTGTTCAACGTCCTGCAGGGTGACAAGACAGCCGTCGATGAACTACTCACCAATCCGGCGATCAAGGCCATCTCCTTCGTCGGGTCGACCCCCATCGCGAAGTACGTCTACGAAACCGCAACCGCCCACAGCAAGCGCGTCCAGGCACTCGGCGGCGCGAAGAACCACGCCGTTGTTCTGCCGGACGCCGACCTCGATCTGGCCGCCGACGCGATGGTGAACGCGGGCTTCGGCTCCGCCGGTGAGCGCTGCATGGCGATCTCCGCACTGGTCGCGGTCGGGGACATCGCCGATGAGCTGGTTGCAAAGATCAAGGATCGCACCCTGAGCCTGAAAACCGGCGACGGCACAAAGGACTCGGATATGGGTCCATTGGTGAGCAAAGCACATCGTGACAAAGTGTCTTCCTATATCGACGCCGGCGAAGCTGCCGGCGCCACCGTCGTAGTCGACGGCCGGGCCGTGCAGGCCGATGGCGGAAGCGACGGATTCTGGCTCGGACCGACCCTTCTGGATCACGTCACCACCGATATGAGCGTCTACACCGACGAGATCTTCGGCCCCGTCCTGTCCGTCGTACGGGTCGGGACCTATGACGAAGCCCTCGAATTGATCAACTCGAACCCCTACGGCAACGGCACCGCCATCTTCACCAACGACGGCGGCGCAGCCCGCCGCTTCCAGAACGAAGTCGAGGTCGGCATGGTCGGCGTCAACGTCCCCATCCCCGTCCCCACCGCGTACTACAGCTTCGGCGGCTGGAAGAACTCCCTCTTCGGTGACACACACGCCCACGGCACCGAAGGTGTGCACTTCTTCACCCGCGGCAAGGTCGTCACCACCCGCTGGCTCGACCCCAACCACGGCGGCATCAACCTCGGCTTCCCTCAGAACGACTAAGGACGGCACCATGAGTATCCAGATCGCCTTCCCACGGTTCCTGCGAATCGGCGGGGGCACCATCGACGACATCGGGGACGTGATCCGTCAACTCGGATTGCAGCGCCCGGTAGTGGTGACCGACAAGTTCCTCACCTCGACTGGCGCGTCCGAACGGATCTTGACCCTCCTGCGCGAAGCACGCATCACACCAGCCCTGTTCGACGACACCGTTCCCGACCCCACCACCGACTCCCTCGAAACAGGGCTCGCCCTGCTCGCCGATCACAACGCCGACTCGGTGATCGGCTTCGGTGGCGGCAGCCCGATGGATACTGCGAAGGCGCTGGCCGTCCTCGGGGTCCGCGGGGGCCGGATGCGGGACTACAAGGTCCCGCACGTCTACACCGGACCAGCGCTTCCCGTCGTCGCGATCCCGACCACCGCTGGCAGCGGCTCGGAGGCTACGCAGTTCACCATCATCAGTGACAGCGTCACGGACGAGAAGATGCTCTGTCCAGGCCTGTCCTTCCTGCCCATCGCAGCAATCGTGGACTTCGAACTGACAATGTCCATGCCCCCTCGCCTGACTGCCGATACAGGAGTCGATGCACTTACCCATGCGATCGAGGCGTATGTAAGCCGAAAAGCCAACCCTGTCTCCGACGGCCTCGCGCTCGCAGCCATGCGCACCATCGGCCAGAATCTGCGCACCGCGTATGAAGACGGTGAGAACAAGCAAGCGCGAGAAGCCATGATGCTCGCCGCCACCCAGGCCGGCATGGCGTTCTCGAACGCAAGCGTGGCCCTCGTTCACGGAATGAGCCGACCCATCGGCGCGCACTTCCATGTCGCGCACGGACTGTCCAACGCCATGCTGCTCCCGGCGATCACCGCATTCTCCGTCAAGGGCGCCGAGTCACGGTACGCGGACTGTGCCAGGGCCATCGGTGTGGCCACCGAAGCCACCGGTGACGGTATCGCCGCGCAGTCCCTCGTCGACTCCCTGGCCGAACTATGTCATGACCTGGCTGTTCCCACTCCCCGCGACCACGGCATCGACCGAACTCGCTGGAACGATCTGATCCCACTGATGGCGCAACAGGCGCTCGATTCGGGTTCGCCGGGCAACAACCCGGTTGTGCCCACTGTCGACGAAATCGCCGAACTGTACGTCGAGGTCTACGACTAGCGTGGATGCAATCCACACCCCGCGTCCTCCGACAAGTCAGAGGTGAGAGCTCGAGCGGCAGGACCCTTTCGGTCCTGCCACTCGGCCGCCCCATCGCCGGGGAGCTCGCACCCCGGCGATGTCACCGTCGTCAGGAACTCATGCACTCAGTCAGGACGTGAACGTCCCGAAACAGCATCGAGATAGGCAGAAGCTGGACCCGTGATCCGCGTACCCTCGACGATCATCGGCCAGGTCCCGTCCATACCGGCGTCGACAGCAGCACAGCTGAGCTGACGCTCCCAGAACGCAGCGGACCCGAATTCCGAACGCCACTGCAACGCAGGCAGGGTGAGCCGATGGAGGGTGTGCTCATGGGTGGTGCCGATTGCGCCGTGCACTTGGTGAGTGTTGCGCACCGCCACAGCCAGCGCTTGCGAGACCACACTGCGGGCCACTGCGACACGAAACGCCGAAAAGTCGCCGGCAAGATCGTCGGTAACAGCATCTGCGAGAGCAGTGTCGACGGCGGCACCTGCAAGGACGGACTCGGCCGCAGTGTCGACCACGAGGTTCTGCACGGACTGGAACCGCGCCAGAGGGCGCCCGAACTGAGCGCGGTCGGTGGTGTGCGCAACCGCCGAAGCCAGCATGCCCTCCATAGCGCCGACACATTGGATAGCACGGATGAGAGCGCCGCGCAGGACATAGCCCTCGACGGCACGAGTGTCCACCGGTGACCAAGTAACGTCACCGTCGACCTGGACCGACCCGAGGGGCACCTCGGAGATCCCCTCGACCGCCTCGACGGTCAGCCGATCGGTGGGCACGTCCGCGAGTTCGTAGCCCGCATCGACCCGACGCACGCATACAACGGACCCGGTGACACCAGCCCACGGCACACGTCGCGCGAGGCCGTCCGCCCTCAGGACGGCGACGGTCGCTGTGTCCGACGATGAGTCGTCGAGGCCGGCCGCACGCCGCAAGGGACCTGCCAACAGATCGGTCTCGGCGAAGGGCACGGCCACGCCGCCAGCGGCGGTCGTGCGCAACAGAGCAGCGGCCTCGACCCAACCCGCGCCGCTGCCCCCGGTCTCCTCGGGTGCGGTCAGCCTGGCGAGTCCGACCGCACCCAAGGTGGCCCACACAGCGGCCGGATCCGGTTCGATGTCCGGCCCCGAGTGCCCAGCGACAAGATCGTCCATGAGGTCCTGGAGATCTCGGTCTACGGCAAGATCGATTGTGATCGCGGTCGTGGTCATCAGCGCATCCCCAGCCCCCGCGCGATCACGCCGCGCAGGATTTCGTTGGTACCGCCGCGGAGTGTGAACCCCGGACGCTGGTGTAGTCCGGCTCTGCACAGAGCCCCGATTTCTGCCTGCCCGTCCATGCTCTCGTCGCCCAACCGATCAGAGACGTACTCGACGAGGTCGCCTTCTATGCTGGTACCGAGGAGCTTGACCAGGGCGGCGGCGGTGTCGGCCTTCTCGCCACGTTGAAGGGCTCCGGCGATGTTCTGGCTCAGTGCGTGCAGTCCGACCATCCGGGCCACAGAACGTCCCAGATCGGTGCGCTCGGGCAGCAGTCCCTTTCGGACCGCGCCGATCTCGGCAGCCAGGAGCCGGAAGGTCGAAAGGAAACGCTCGGGTCCACTGCGCTCAAAGGAAAGCTCCGAGTTGACCTGTTCCCATCCATTGCCCAACGTGCCGAAGACCATGGCGTCGGGAACGAATACCTCGTCCAGAACCACCTCGTTGAAGTGGTGGTCGCCGGAGAGGGAAATGATCGGCCGGATCGTCACGCCTCGGGAACGGAGGTCAACGATGAACTGGCTCAGTCCCGCGTGGCGGTGTGCCGTGTCGAGTGGTTCCGTGCGGGCCAGCACGATGAACGCCTCAGCGTGGTGGGCGCCCGAGGTCCACACTTTGGTGCCGGTGACGGTCCAGCCGCCGTCCACGCGGGTGCCGCGGGTCCGGACACTGGCTAGGTCCGATCCTGAGTCGGGCTCACTCATTCCTATGCCGAAGAAGCACTCACCTGCGGCAATTCGGGGAAGGTACTTGTGCTTCTGCTCTTCGGTGCCGTACTTCAGCAACGACGGCGCAATCTGGCGGTCTGCCACCCATTGCGCTGCAACCGGTGCGCCTACTGCGAGCAGCTCCTCGGTGACGACGAAACGCTCGAGATGGGTCCGGCCGTGCCCGCCGTACTCGGTCGGGATGGTCATTCCTACCCAACCGTGCTCGGCAAGGCGGCGGGTGAAGTCCTCGTCCCACCGGGTGAGCCAGGTGTCGATGCCCGGCGTGAGTGTTCCTGCCGCAGTTTCGTTGTCGATAAAGGTGCGTACCTCGGCGCGTAGAGCATCCATTTCATCAGTGGTCACCGTCGTCGGCGGCGCGACGGAGGAATTCATAGTGCCTCCATAGGAATTTCCGGCTGGGGCGACGCCCGACATGCTCGCGTGAGTTTCGCCGCCGAGTAAGTGGCGGTCGGATCGGGGGCGAACGCCGACCCCCTCTCGGGGGACACTATCCAGTTCTCGACATCTACGCAATAGCGAATTATCTTACGTAGTTATGTATCGGTTGGAGGGGTTCTCCCTGTTGATAGGCTCACGAAATGGCTGACACTCCTGGGCCCCCCGGAGCCGTGCCGGTCGAGAAGGTTCCCGGCCGTCCCCGGCACCGCATGGTCGATCGGGTGGCTTCGATCCTCGAACTCGTAGCCCGGTCCGAAAACGGCCTCACCCTCACCGCTATCGCACGGGCACTCGCCGCGCCCGTCAGTTCGGTCCAGGGCCTGATCAACGGCCTCGTCGCCGTCGGCTACCTCGACGAGCGCGACCGGATCTACACCCTCGGCACCGCACCCTATCTTCTCAACGTCATCGCCGGCCGACCTCCGGTCACCTCGATCAGCCATGATCAGCTCGAGCAGGTCCACGCCGAGACCGGGTTGACCACCACACTGTCCACATCTGTCGGCGACGACCTGTTCTACGTCGATCACGTTTCTTCCGACCCGCATTACGCATACCTGGCAGAAAACCGGGTGCGCCGATCCCTCCTGCGCACCTCTGCAGGATGGCTCTTGCTGGCCGATCGCGATCAACGTGACATCTGGGCGTACCTCAACTCTCGACCACCCACCGACGCCGACTTCGTCGAGCGCTTCCTGCACTCACTCGATGAACTCGAGAACACCGGCGTATGCGTGGCACCCGGTGTGGCCGTTGAACATGCAGACGGGGTATCGGTCGCCCTCCGAGAACGCGGCCGGACCATCGCCACCCTCGGCGTGGTCGGGATACGGGAAACCATCGTCGAACGGCAGGACGAACTCGTCGAGATCTGTCTGCGGTACGCCACCAAGTGGGGCTTTCGCTAACCTGCACCATGGACACTGGCTCCTCGACGAGTAAGTCGACCCTGCTCGACGTCCGTGTCGACCGACGCCGCACCCCATCATCCCCGGCTTACGCAAGAACGGACGAGGGTCGTCGCGGCCACTCGGTAAGCGACCGCATCCGTGAGCAACACGCGACGGTCAGGCGGCCGCCTCTCGGACGAGCGTGACCCTCACATCGCGATCGGACCCGCCTGCTCGATCTCGCCACCTGACCTAACAGATGATCGATTCCCGGTGTGCCGCTCGGTCGCCGGATCCATCGGAGGGCGCGCTTCCACGCGGCGCGACTTCCGGATCGAACGCTGCAGACCGTAGCGGTCGGCAGAATCCTGCAGACGCCTTCGACCACAGCGGAGGAACCGAGGGTCCGCACTCGTCGATGTGCCGTCGACACCAAGGAATTCCGCCTGCACGCGCCCGAGTGTCAAACTCCCCCATTGACAACGAACACCCCTTGTCCCGACATGGTCTCCCCTCGACTTCAGAAGACGCGCGAACCTCGCCGCAGAGCGCCTATCTACTTATTTACGTATTTTTATTCCTAGTTGCGGATTCTTTGGTGGGTCGTTATTGTCGATTCATTCCATCTCCGTGACCCATGCCACACCCCATACGCAACGAGGTCGCAACTCCGACAGGCCGTTTGACTTTCGGAAAGCAAAGCCAGACACAACGCCCCGGAATTCTGCCCGCACGTCAGCCTCGGAAAGGTCTAGGCCCATGACATCAACCCATCTCCCTGAGCACGCCACGACGGAAACGCAGGATTGCGACGTCATCGTGGTCGGCGGCGGTTTCGGCGGGATCTACCAGCTGCGCCACCTTCGGGACAGAGGGTTCTCCGTAATCCTGCTCGAAGCCAGTGGAGGCTTCGGTGGGGCCTGGAGCCTCAACCGCTACCCAGGTGCACGAGTCGACAGCCATGCACCCGTCTACCAGTTCACCGATGAATACCTTTGGAAGGACTGGAACTTCTCACAGATGTTCCCGGACCACGAGGAGATGCGCAGTTACTTCGACTACGTCGACTCCAAACTGGACCTGAGCAAGGACTCGCGCTTCAACACCAAGGTCGTCAGCGCGACGTTCGACGAGGACGAGCGGATGTGGACTCTCGTCTCACAGAACGACGAGAGCTTCCGCGCACGCTTCGTCGTGTTCGCAACGGGATCGACTACCGAACCCTACATCCCGAATATCCCTGAAATGAACGCCTATCGAGGTGAACTCGTCCACACCGCGCGGTGGCGAGACGATATCGACATGACCGGAAAACGAGTTGCCATCATCGGTACGGGCGCCAGCGCAGTCCAAGTAGTCCAGGAAGCCGGCCCTGTCGTCGAGAAACTCACCGTCTTCCAGCGCACGCCGAACCTCTCGTTGCCCATGCACCAGGAGCACCTCACCGAGGAGAGGCAGGCGGTCCTGAAGGAGACCATGCCGGATGTGGCGGACAAGTGTCGCGAAACCTTCGCCGCGATCGACTACGAGTTCGATCCCCGAAACGGCGTCGACACATCCGAGGAAGAGCGTCTCGCACTGTTCGAACGTCTGTGGAACCAAGGCGGATTCGCATTCTGGCTCGGGAACTTCTCCGATTATCTCTTCAGCGAAGAAACCAACTCGATGGTCTACGAGTTCTGGAAGAGCAAGATCAAGCCGCAGATCCTCGACCCGGTGAAGGCCGACCTGCTGGTGCCTGACGTAGCTCCGCATCCGTTCGGAGCCAAGCGGCCGGCCCTGCACCAGAACTACTACGAAGTGATGAACCAGGAGAACGTCGAACTCGTCTCCATCCAGGAGGCACCGATCACCGGGTTCACAGCAACCGGAATTCGCACATCCGATGGTATCGAGCACGGAGAGTTCGACATCATCGTACTCGCAACCGGATTCAACAATAATACGGGTGCGCTCACTGCAATGGAGGTCCGCAACTCCGCTGGCGTCACCCTTGGTGAGAAGTGGCGCAAGGGCGTCGACGCATACCTCGGCGCATTCACCTCCGGTTTTCCCAACGCCATGTTCGTGTACGGTCCGCAGAGCCCCGCCGCCTTTGCGAACGGGTCCACGAACGCGGAGCTTCAAGGTGAGGTCATGGTCGAGTTCCTCGAATTTCTTCGGTCGGAGGGCTTTACCCGGTTCGAATCGACTCCCGAAGCTGACCAGGCCTGGACCGATCACATCAACGGTACCGATGACATGGCACTGTTCAAACATGCAAAGTCCTGGTACAACGGCAGCAACATCCCCGGCAAGAAGCCTCAGATGCTTCAGTATCTGAATGGGCTGCCCATGTACCTGGATTTCTGGCACAAGGAAAAGGCGGCAGGATACACCGACGGACTGCGGGTATCGTGGCTCTTCGCACTTGGTAGGGGCGGGTGTCGATCGACCCCGTTGCCGTGTCGGTGATTGAAAAAGGGCCCGCGCCCTTGTGAGCTGGGTGTTCTCAGGCATCCAGGACAGCAAGGAACGCGGGCATGCACCACGGTAGTTCATTGCTGCTCGATCTCGACGGCGTCATCGTCGAATCGGTGCAGCGCACGGTCGAGGGCAGCCGGATCGTGCAGATCGCGACGGCACCCGAATGGGTCGGGGTCTGTCCGGAGTGCGGGCAGAAGTCCACGCGTTCGAAGGGTTGGGTCACCACCAGACCGCGGGATGTGCAGGTCGGACCCGACCGTCCGCTGTTGGTGTGGCGGAAACGGAAATGGTTGTGCACCAATACCTCCTGTGCCCGTAAGGTGTTCACCGAGTCGACGCCGGGGGTGCCGTCCCGGGCGCGGGTCACGCCCCGAGCGAAGGCGCTGCTGGTCGAGGCGGTCCTCGACGGGGACCGGTCGGTGTCCGCGGTCGCGGGCGACTACGGGTGCGCCTGGCACACCGTCCACGGCCACCTCGTCGTGGTCGCCGACGCCGCCCTTGGCGACGAACCCGAACCGGTGGTCGTCCTCGGGATCGATGAGACCCGACGCGGGAAGGCGAAATGGGAAACTTGCCCCGAGACCGGGGAACGGAGATGGGTGGACCGGTGGGACACCGGACTGGTCGACCTGACCGGCGATCAAGGGTTGCTGGCGCAGGTCAACGGGCGCACCTCCGCCGTGGTGATCGACTGGTTCGACGCCCGCGACGAGGCATGGAAGGCGCAGATCACCCATGTCGCGATCGATATGTCGTCGGTGTATGCGAAGGCGGTGCGCGAGGCATTGCCGCACGCGCAGCTGGTGGTGGACCGGTTCCACCTGGTCAAGAAGGCCAACGAGATGGTCGATACCGTCCGGCGCAGGGTCACCCAGGCCGAGCGGGGTCGGCGCGGCCGCAAGAGCGATGTCGAATGGATCAATCGACGACGGCTGCTGCGGGCCGCGGAGCGCCTAACCGATGAGCAACGATCGACACTGTTCGAGAAGCTGACCTCCGCCGACCCGCACGGGGACATCGCCGCCGCATGGATAGCGAAGGAACTGCTGCGCGATGTGTTGCGCTGCACCGACCGTGGTGGTCTGCGATACGAGATCCGAGATGCGCTGCACCGGTTCTACACGTTCTGCGCGGCGTGCCGGGTCCCGGAGATCGGCAAGCTGGCGACGACCATCTCGGCGTGGCAGGAACCGATGATCCTGGCGATCACCTCCGGCCTGTCGAATGCGCGCAGTGAAGGCTACAACCGCATCGTCAAGCACGTCGGCCGCATCGCGTTCGGATTCCGTACCCCGGAGAACCAACGCCGCCGGGTACGGTGGGCCTGCACTCGACGGTCACGTCGGGTCGCACCCAGCCGGCACCAGTACCACTGCTAACTGCGAAGAGCCGGTATCGTGAGGTTTCGCTCAATCGGATTCAACCTCGGAAGAAGTGAATAATGCCTGTCATCAACAGCATTGAACGTGAACTTTTCTTCATCGACGGCCAATGGCGCAAAGCGAGCACCTCCGATCTGGCACCGGTGTTCGAGGCAGCAACCGAGCGCCCCCTGGGTGTTGCTGCGATGGGCGGACCCGAGGAGATCGATGCGGCTGTGCACGCCGCACGGGCCGCACTCCAGAAAGGACCGTGGGGGCGCAGCACCCCTCACGAGCGAGCTGCAGTGATGCGGCGCTTCGCCGACAGCCTCGAGCGTCGAGGAAGATCGACTGCAGAGCTCGTAAGCCGGCAGACCGGAATGATTTCCTCCTTGTCGGTGAGCACAAGCGCAACAGCTCCGGTAGCAATCCTGCGGTCGATGGCAGATCTCATCGAGAAACGTACATTCGAGACACGCCGTCCCAGCAGCATGGGCTCTACCATCGTTCGAGAAGAACCCGTAGGAGTCGTCGGCGCGATCACTGCCTGGAACTATCCGCAGCTCTTGGCCATGGCCAAGATCGGGCCGGCACTGGCTGCAGGATGCACTGTAGTTCTCAAGCCGGCGCCGGAGACGTCACTCGATGCGTATGTACTTGCAGAGGCAGCCGAGGAGGCCGGTCTACCACCTGGCGTCCTCAACATCGTTGCCGGTGGCGTTCATGCAGGCAAAGCTCTTGTAGCCCATCCCGATGTCGACAAGATCGCCTTCACCGGATCTACTGCAGCAGGTCAAGCGATCGGTGAGGTCGCCGGCCGCAGTTTCAAGAGAGTCTCCCTGGAGCTCGGAGGAAAGTCCGCAGCCATTGTGCTCCCCGATGCCGACCTCGACGTCTTTGCCGGAGGCCTCAAAGACGCCGTGCTCAAGAACGGGGGACAGACATGCACCACCAATTCCCGCATCTTGGTTCCCCACGGTAGGTCCAGCGAGATCATTGACGTTCTGGCGTCCTACGTAGACGGATTGGTCATGGGAGACCCACTCGACGAGTCGGTAACCATGGGCCCCATGGTAAGCGAGCAGCATCGGGAGCGGGTGAGGAGTTACATCCGCCTGGGTCAGTCCGAGGGATTCCGAACGATCCGTGGCGGAACCGACTCCCCTGAGCAATGTCCCCGCGGCTGGTTCGTGTCTCCCACCATCTTCGAGGGTGTCGATAATCGCAGTCCGCTGGCACAGGAAGAGATTTTCGGACCTGTCATCTCCGTCATCCCTTATGAGACCGAAGAGGACGCCATCAACATGGCGAACGACACACCATTCGGTTTGGGAGGAGTCGTCTTCACGGAAGACACCGAACACGGCTTGGACGTCGCGTCGCGTATTCGATCCGGAACCGTGGGAGTGAACTACTACTCCCTCGATACCGGCTCCCCGTTCGGTGGCGTGAAGAACAGCGGAGTCGGCCGCGAATTCGGACCCGAGTCCCTGGACTTCTACCTCGAGTACAAGTCGATATACGTCTAGGGTTCGCAACGCCCGCAGACTCTCCATATCGCCCCGACAGTGCGCCCAGCCGGAGACTTCATCCCGATGGAAGGACCGAGTAGCAACACGGGGCATGCCCGTAGCCTTCAGACTCGCTGACTATGGGCAACTACCGGCGGTCGATGCAGTTCAGCGATGGCTGAAGATCGCCGTTCATGCTTTGTCCTTCCCTCCGGAGGCCAGCGACTTCCAACCGCACAGAATGAGCAATCATGCCTGAATCCTCATCTGCCATCCTCCCGGCCGAGACTCGAGAATCCGCATCCGAGACTCTACGTCCGCGGACCGGCGCACTCACCGACATCCGGGTCGTCGATCTTTCGCGGGTGCTGGCCGGCCCGCTGTGTGCGCAAGTGCTTGCCGATCACGGTGCCGACGTGATCAAGGTGGAGCCACCGACTGGTGATGACACACGCAGCTGGGGACCACCTTTCGTCAAGGATGACCACAGTGCCTACTTCGATGGCTTGAACCGCAACAAGCGGAACATCAGTGTGGATCTGCGTACCGAGGCCGGCCAACAACTGCTGCGCACCATGCTTGCCGAAGCCGACGTCGTCATCGAAAACTTCAAGGCAGGCACACTTGCGAAGTGGGGACTTGCCGACGACGTACTCGCCGGTCAATTCCCACAACTCGTGCACTGTCGAATCACCGGGTACGGAGTCGACGGGCCGCTCGGGGGTGCTCCCGGCTACGACGCAATTCTCCAAGCCCTGTCGGGGCTGATGAGCATCAACGGTGAGCCCCACGGTGATGCCATGCGGATCGGGATCCCTCTGGTCGACATCATCACGGGTCTCAACGCTGTGAACGGCATCCTCATGGCACTCCACGTGCGGCACAAGACCGGACGCGGGCAACTCGTGGATCTGGCACTACTCGACAACGCTGTGTCGATCCTGCACCCACACGCCGGCAAGTGGTTTGCCACCGGCGTCGCGCCGGAGCGGACGGGCGTGGCACACCCGACGATCTGTCCCTATGAAACGTTCACCTGCGCCGATGGCCCCTTCTTCATCGGTGCCGGCAACGACCGGCAATTCCGCGCTCTGGTCGTGGCGCTCGACGCTTCAGACCTGGCCGACGACCCGAGATTCGTCACCAACTCCGACCGGATGGCAAACGCAGCTCAACTGCGCGACATCCTCGGCGGCCTCGTCAAGGCCTGGCAGCGCGAATCTTTGGCGGCTCAGTTGCGTCGGGCCGGGGTGCCGTCGGGGTCGGTCAACAATGTCGGAGAGGCCCTTTCGCTACCGCAGGTCCGTCACCGCAAGATGGTGGTCGAGTGCGACGGCTACCGAGGTCTCGGCGTACCTGTCAAACTCGCTGAGTCCCCCGGTGCTGTGCGGTTCGGGCCGCGCGACCGTGGCGCCGATACCGATTCTGTACTGACAGAACTCGGTCTTCTCGAGGACGATATCGAGCGACTGCGCGCTATCGGGGCACTGCCCGAGTAGCGGCCACCTACACGGCGGTCCTCGGCCACCTCTACCAGCAGAGCCCGTTCCACACACAGCTACCGGCAAGGGCACCGACCGTATGCAAGTCACACCGTCGTCCAACCGTTGAACGCCGATCGCGTTCTCTCCGTTCTATATTCGCTGTCGTTCACCAACAGGTGTTGCAAAATAGGACACTGGTGACCTCATCCCTGCTTCTAGCGTTCTCAAGTGCGCATTCTCCTGAATATCCGCACCGTTCCACATCCCGTATCCCACTCAAGGAGTGACCATGGCCCTGTTCGCTGTTATCTGGTCGTACACCACTGACACATCCGTCAAAGAGGCCGCCCATGCCGACCACCTGGTCTTCGTCAAGGACGCGGCCGCCAAAGGCGTGCTGCAGGAAGCGGGCGCCTGGGCCGACGGGGCCGGCGCGCTGCTCGTGTTCAAGGCGGACAGCGAAGCAGACCTGCAGGCCCTGCTCGCCAAGGACCCCTATGTCACGCAGGGTGTTGTCGTCGACCAGAGCATCTACCAGTGGAAGCCCGTCATCGGCCCCCTCGTAGGGATCTGAGGACGACCCGGCTGCTCCACCTCGGTGGAAGGAAGTTGCAGCATCTCTACATCGAGTTGCAATCAGCACTCTTCCAGTAGCTTCGGCACAAACGACCCGCACAACTTGCATCTGTGCGTTCGCATAGTGAGCGACGGATGCAAAGAGTTCGATCAGCGACATCCCGGAACCATCACATCACCGCCTCGACGCCGAACCGATGTGGCGATCGATGGGTACCGACATTTCGACAAACCGAGGCAATCGTTGACCTTCCCTAGCGGCCTTTCCGTTCAGCCGACTGGGTGGGATGACACCGTGCGTACGCGATACACGAGCTTCACACCTTCCTGATCAGGCAATCTCCTTCTCGACCGGTGATGAAAGTGAGCAACACATGTCCGTGAGCAAAGAATCGCTGTTCCTCAACGACCTGTACTCGTCCTGGCTTCGACGGTCCGAAGGTATGGATCTCGCAGGTCAGCGAGACATGTTCGAAGAATGGCATCTTCCCACCATCGATCCCACCGATGTCACGTATGAAGAAGTGACAGCCAACGGTGTGCCGGCAACATGGGCCAAGCCGCTGGGCGCCGCCGAAGACCGGGTGATCGTCTTCACGCACGGCGGCGGATTCGTGACAGGTTCACGCTTCTCCCATCGCAAGCTTGCAGCACACCTCGCCAAGCTGGCAGGAGTTCACGCACTCGTGGTGGACTACCGGCTCGCGCCGGAGGCAAAGCATCCAGCACAGCTCGAAGACTGCATTGCGGTGCACAAGTGGCTCCGTACGCAGGGCTACAAGGCAGAACATACGGCGACGGTCGGCGACTCGGCGGGCGCACATCTCGCCATCTCGACAGTGTTCGAACTTGCGGGTATGGCACTACCCATTCCGGCCGCCGTTGTCGCTCTTTCGCCGTGGCTCGACATGGAGATCAAGGGGTTGACGATCGAATCGAACGACGCAGTCGACGTCCTGGCCAAGAGGGCAGTCCTCGAGATGATGCGGGAGAATTTCCTGACCGACCTCTCGGAAGCGACGGACCCGCGGGCAAACCCCCTGCTCAGGGACTACACAGACTTCCCTCCCGTCTATGTATCGGTCGGCGGCTATGAGACTCTGCTCGACGACTCGCGCCGGGTCGTCGAGTTGATCGAAAAGGCAGGGAGCGAAGGCGTGCTCGACGTGGTCGACGAACAGCAGCATGTCTTCCACTTCAACGCGGGACGAGCACCCGAGGCGGATCAGGCACTGAACCGGATCGCTCAGTGGCTACGGCCGAAGTTGGGGCTCGACTGAACACCGCATGTAGGGCGTGCAACTGAAAGCAAAGCGCGCCGACGAAAGAGGACGTGTCTCGACGGCGGTCTGCTTCGACCAGACCGCCGCCGAGTCCGTTCGCATGCGAGTCAGCAGTGCACTATCCGAACCATCGATTGCAGTGAAGATCGGGAAGACACATACATGGAAAATCCAGTTCTCGTAGAACGCGACGGATTCATCGAAACGTGGACGATCAATCGGCCGGCTGAACGTAACCCAGTCTCAGGGATGGATGTCGTCGACGCATTGATCGCATGCGTGGATGCCGTCAACGCCGATTACGGAGTACGCGCTGTCATTGTCACCGGCGCGGGATCGACCTTCTCCGCCGGCGGCAACGTCAAGGACATGGCGAATCGCCAGGGACTGTTCGGCGGGAAACCTCACGAACAACGCGACGGCTATCGCGCCGGGATACAACGGATCCCACGAGCGATGTACAACTGCGACGTACCTTTGATTGCAGCCGTGAACGGTCCCGCAATCGGTGCCGGGTGCGACCTCGCCCTCATGTGCGACCTCCGAATCGCCAGCGAAAAAGCGTTCTTTGCTGAAAGCTTCGTCAAGCTGGGCATCATCCCGGGTGACGGGGGTGCGTGGCTGTTGCCGAAAGCGGTCGGTATGGCGCGGGCGGCCGAGATGATCCTCACGGGCGACCGTGTCGACGCAACACAGGCTCTCGAGTGGGGATTGGTCTCGAACGTCGTTCCTCCCGATCAGCTGCTCGACGAAGCTCGTGCTCTCGCCAACAGGGTGGCCGCCAATCCTCCGCACTCGGTACGGATGGCCAAAAAACTCCTGCGTGAAGGGCAGCACCAGAGCCTCGACAGTCTCCTCGAACTGTCCGCTGCTCTGCAGGCGCTGGTTCAACAGACCACCGATCACACGAGAGCAGTCAACGCCCTCATGGAGAAGCGCCCTGCCGCATTCACCGGCGAGTGACGATGCCTCACGTAGCAAGCTCCTCGATCAGCGGTGCGGACACGTGGACGTTCGGCACGGCAATCGCATCAACAGGAACGATGTCGAGAAGTTCGACGAGTCCTCTTCGATCGAGCACTGGTCTACTGACTGTTACCTCAGTGCCAGGGGCAGGACGAGGAGCATGTTGTTCACCCGCCCGAGTTCAGACGTCTCCACCTCCCCTGAGTTGCCCGAAGAGGAACCGGACGACCGTATGCATGTCTCGTGCACATCCAGCGCTCGAAGATCGTGTGCCGGCGGGCCCGCCACTTCGAGGAGCCCGCGGCTGGACCAGGCATGGGCTCCACGAGGACCTGAGTGCAACACGCCGGCGGGCACGCGCTGAGCGAGCAACGGGCGGCTGTGCTCGTAGCACATGACTGCGGCACAGCCAGCGGTTACTCGTACTCAGCGAGCGAACTGTTTGCCGAGGAATTCGACAACCGCGCTGTGCAATTCAGCGCTGCGCGGAACTGCACCGGTCATCCAGTACACGCCATGGACAAGACCGCTATACAGTTCGACCTGGACCGGGACACCCTGTTCGGTCAGCATCCGCCCGTAGTTCAGGCATTCGTCGCGGGTGACCTCGTACTCGTTGACCAACATCAGCGTGGGAGGAAGCCCCGCCAAGCTCTTCGCCTTGGCCGGCGAGGCGTACGGGTTCTCGGCGTCTTCCAGTGTGGCCAGGTACTGCTCCCAGAACCAGCCGATTGCTGCCGCGGTGATCAAATATCCCTCGGCATTCTCCTCCCATGACGGGAAGCGTGCCGTGCCGTCGATAACCGGATAGACCAAAACCTGAGCACATAGGGCCGGTGAGCCGGTATCACGTGCCCGAAGGGCGGTGACGGCGGCGAGATTGCCACCGGCACTGTCGCCCATGATGGCGACACGCGTCGCATCACCACCGAAGTCGGCGACGTTGTCGACTACCCAATTCAGAGCAGCGAACGCGTCTTCGGGTGCGGCAGGGAACTTGTGTTCGGGAGCGAGCCGGTAACTCACGGCGGCCACGATGACCCGGGCGTCCGCGGCCAGCGCGCGACACGGCTGCTCGGTAACGTCGAGGCTGCCCGCAACCCATCCGCCGCCGTGGATATACACCACAACCGGCAGGGGCGCATCGGACTCCGGAATGTACAGACGCACGGCCTGATCGCCATCCGGTCCGGGGTAGACCGTGTCGACGACACGAGCAAGATCCGCTTTCGGCGCCTGCAGTTCGCTGAAGGATTCGATGACCTCACGGACTTCAGCGACACTCATCTGCTCGAACGACCTCAGTCCCTGCTCGTTCAACGTATCTATCAACTGCTCGACTACAGGATCGAGTGCCATGGTGATCTCCTTGATGTGATAGGCGGACTGGTCCATCGCCGAGTCGGTGGAGTCACACTACGAGGAGGCCCGAGCGGACGAGTGTCCGAAAACAACACACCTGTCCGTCTGTCCCTGTTCTCGGAGATGTGTGTTGCACAATCGGACACACCGAAGGTCCATCACTGTTCTACCGTCACCCACGTGACCCACAGACGGCCAGAATCTCCCCATCACCGTTCGATGACGGGCCGGCACCGCGAGGGACCCACCGGAGAACGGGTTCACCCCCGAGGCGCTCTCGAGAAGTGGGTTCCCCTGTACGTCCGCGGACTGTGGGGAGGGATGTTCGGTCGCCGCACGTCATGGTGAGGGCACATCAGCGGCTCTGAAAAACGTGCCGCTCACTTCGGGTGTCGAGCTCGAATTATGCTTCCAGAGAGGGATTATCATGTTGCATCATGTCGTAACATTCAGTTGGAAGAAGGACATCACCGACGAGCAGGTCGAATCGTTCCACAAAGCTCTTGACGCGATATCGGCGAGCATTCCCCAGGTCGTCGAGTTTCGTTACGGAAGGGACCTCGCCCTCAAGCCCGGGATCGGCGACTATGCAATATCTGCGATCTTCGAAGACGTCCCCGCCTTCCGCGCATATCTGGTCCATCCCGATCATGTGCGCCTCGTTGAAGAATTCATTTCGGTGATGTCCGAATCGTACTCGTCGATCCAGTTCGAGTTTGCCTGACGGCAGTGCCGGCCGCACGCGCACGAACGAAGTGCCGGTCGACATGGTCGCTCGTTGCGGAAGGTTGTGATCAATGGTGAACGCTGACGGTGTCGGGGGTGCTCTTCCTGGTGATGCCTTGAGTCGCCCTGTGGCGCTACGTGACGATGCGACCGTGCAGGCGAGGGCATGGCCGGATGCGCGGCTGCTTCGCGTGAACGGTGCCGGTCAGGTTCGTCTCATCGATGGACAACTGCTCCTCGAGTCGGCTGCCGACTATTGTTCCCAACCTCCGACACACGCGGTCTTGTTGGGAGTCGTTGGTACGGTGCATCAATGGGCTGTACGGGACGAGTTTCTCACGGAGGCCCCCACGGAGAGCGTGGGCATCGAGTTCGGTGACCTGCGGTCACACGGAGCGCTTCTCGATGCCGTTGATGCCGAACGGTATCTCACCGCGCAGGCCCTGCTGATGTGGCAGGACGAATCCCACTTCTGCGCCAAGGACGGGGCGCCGATGACGATCACCTCGGGTGGTTGGACGCGCGTGTGCACTGCGTGCGGTCGGGAGGAGTACCCGCGGACCGATCCTGCGATCATTTGTCTGGTACATGACGGGGCGGACCGCGTGCTGTTGGCGCGACACGCGGCGTGGCCGGCGCGGAACTTCTCGACGCTGGCGGGATTCGTCGAGGCCGGCGAGTCGCTCGAAAGCTGTGTGGCGCGGGAGATTGCGGAAGAGGTCGGTCTCGTTGTCTCCGACGTAGCCTACGTCGGAAGTCAGCCATGGCCGTTTCCGCGTTCCCTCATGCTCGGCTTCCACGCCGTCGCCGATCCTCGAGAACCGCTCATCTTCAGTGATGGTGAGATCTGCGAGGCTGTGTGGTGCTCCCGCGCGGAGGTGAAGGAGGCCCTCGCCGCCGGCGACTGGGCTAGTTCGGTCGATGCGCCCGTGTTGCTGCCGGGGAAGGTCTCGATCGCACGGCGCATGCTCGAGGCATGGGTGCGAACTGCTAGCTGAACGTCCGGATCGATCGCCGCCGACCTGACATCGTGATACAAGGGTCGCTTGTGGTCGACGATCCGGAGTCGCAAGGCGAGGGCACACGCTGCGGCAGTCCTGATCTGCATCGTGTGCCCTTTTCCTCGGGTGTGTCGGTGCTGAGTCCTGTCAGCCGCTGCCGACAGGACTCCCATCGGCGACGAATGGCCGCTCACCCGGGAGGAGGTGATGCAGCTCAGCGGAATGGCGACGGATACTGGTGTTGTATAACGGAATTAAGTATTATGTTCGTGTCGACAGTATTGTGGTTGCCGGCTGGCGCGGCCCACTTGTCGGCGGTTCGTCCCACGAGCATCCACCACGGGCAACATGGTCGCCCCGCGGTGTGCATGCAGTGGCGGCGAGGCGGCGTGCCTCCATCTCCGGGCACGGGCAGATCCCGATATCCCCCTGCGTTCGGGCTGCCGGGGTCCCGCTTCGGCGATCGACCGATAGTCGAAGCGGGGCCTTCCGTCCACTTGTCGATGCCGCCTTATCGGCGACCTCCGCTCGATCCCCCAACACGTCAGGGTCGTGGCTACACCCCTCCAGGTCCGTCATCGGTTCGGTTTGAACCAGAACTCTGGACAGTCGACGCTCTCGCTTGGGCGATCCACGTCGTGTTCGTGTGATGGCGTTTGATCAGCCTCGCCTACATCGTGACCGCATCACCGATGCTCGCGCCCCTCTCGTCTACGGCGACGTGCTCGAAGACAATGCTCTCGGTTCTATGATTGCCCCATCGACGCAGTCGATGTCCATCGGGGAGCAGGGCAGTGAGCCCCGTCGAACGGATGCTTGGGCTACTGGGGGACCCAGTAGCCCAAGCGTGTCCGTCTCGTCAGTCGGTCTCGTAGGTGTCGTAACCGTTGGACTTGATTTCTTCCCAACGAGCAAAGTACTGAGGGACTCCTCCTGAGTAGTTGAGCATCTGCGCCGGCTTACCGGGCACGTTTGCACCCCAGTACCACGAACGTGCCTTTGTGAACATCGAGTTCACGAAAAGCTCGTCGACGTGTGCGCGCCACTGCTTCTCGGACTCTTCGGTGTTCTCGAACCGTGTCGCCCCTTTCTCGCGCAGGTACTCGAGGAACTCGACGACGATCTCGCCTTGGTACTCGGCAGATGTCGGGCCGTTGCAGAACCCGGACGGGCTCTGAGGTCCGTACAGGAACATCATGTTCGGGAATCCGCGGGTTGACAGGCCCAGACACGTGTCGACACCGGACTTCCACTTGTCCTGAATCGTCAGGCCGTCGACGCCGGTGATATCGATGGCCATGATCCCACCACGGTTGTTGTCGAACCCTGTTGCCAGTACGAGGAGGTCGCATTCGATGACACCGTCGTCGGTTTCGACACCATGCGGCAGCACCCGTCGAATCGGCGTGACGTTGGAGTCGATGACATCGACATTGTCCTGATTGATGACATCGAAGTAGTCCTGTTCGAGGGAGGGACGCTTGACGCCGTAGGGGTGCGGAGGCGTCTCCGGTGCGACGATTGCCGCCTTCTTGGGGTCGGTGACCCGTTCGAGGACCTTGCCACGCCAGAAGTCGTAGAACGTACGGTTGGCCTCCTCATCTACAAGGATGTCCTGGAAGTTTCCGAGCCACATCTCGAAACCACCTTCTGCCCACATCTTCTCGTAGATCGCGTCGCGCTCTTCCTTACTCAGGTCGGTGGCGTTCTGCGGAATGAAATCGAAGTCGAAGCCGGCAAACGCCTTGTAGCGCGTAGCAAACCGCTCGGAAAGTCCCTTCCGGAAGTGCTCGTTGTCGTCATGGGTGAGTTTGCGTTGCTGCATCGGAAGTGCCAGATTCGGGGTGCGTTGGAACACGGTGACGTGTTCGGCCACATGACCTGCCTCCTGGACGACCTGCACACCGCTGGCGCCGGTACCGATGACGACAACTTTGCGGCCACTCATATCCACGCCCTCTTGAGGCCAGCGCGCAGTGTGGTAGCACTCACCGGCGAAGGAATCGAGCCCTTCGAGATTCGGATACAGCGGCTTGGCGCCGAATCCTGTGGCAACAATGACCTGCCGTGCCTTCTGGATCTTGCCGTCGGCGGACCGTACGGTCCACTGACGGGTTTCCTCGTCCCACGTGCATGCTTCGGCGAAAGTGTCGAACACGACGTCGCGGGTGAGGTCGAGCTGTGAGTCGACGTAGTTGAAGTACTCACGAACCCCTTGGTGGCCCGGATACAGTTCGGTGAAGTCGTACTTCTTCCACAGGTCCTTGTACGAGAACTGGTAGATCTGCCCGGTGCTGTCGGTACGGGCTCCGGGATAGCAGTTCCACCAACAGATTCCGCCCAATCCACCCGCGGCGTCCCAGACATTGACGGTGAAACCGAGATCGCGCAGTCGGTCCAATGCGTACAGGCCGGAGAATCCTCCCCCGATGATCAGAACATCGAGTACGTCATTGTTCGAGTGCGAGCCGCTGCGGGTCGCTGTGGCGACCTGGGATTCGGTCATGTGGTCCTCCTGGAGATTTCCCGGGACGGGTGCTTCCGCCCGGACATCTACGACGGTAGAAGCGAACATGTGATGTGAAGTGTCCGAAATCGAGTCAAGACATTTCAATACGGCACACGTATTGATAAGCAGCGCAAACTAATTCGCTTACCATGCGGCATTCGAACCTTCTGCACTCACGACAGAACGATCGGTACACGACGCCGAGATCAGAAGCCCAGATCGCGACCGATCAGTTCTTTCATGATTTCGTTCGATCCCGCCCAGATCTTCGTGACCCGGGCATCCCGCCAGGCTCGTGCCACTCGGTACTCGTTCATGTAGCCGTATCCCCCGTGCAGTTGCACACAATGATCGAGGATCCGGTTCTGGATCTCGGCAGTCCACCACTTGGCCTTGGCTGCATCGATCGGTGTCAACTTCCCCTCCGAGTGGGCTTCGATGCAGCGGTCGACGTACGCCTGTGTCACGTCGAGCTGTGTCACGAGTTCGGCAAGCAAGAACTTGTTGTGCTGGAACGTTCCGATGGACTGCCCGAATGCCTTTCGTTCTCGGCAGTAGTCGATCGTCTCGAGCAGAATCTGCGCAGCGTGCGCGAGATTGGCAATGGCGCATCCGAGTCGTTCCTGGGGCAGGAAGGACATCATGTGGATGAATCCTCGATCGAGCTCGCCGATCACGTCGTCATCGGTGACGCGCACCCGGTCGAGGAAGAGTTCAGCGGTGTCTGCTTCGTCCTGTCCGACCTTGTCGAGTTTGCGGCCACGCTCGAATCCGGGCAAGGAGGTGTCCACGCCGAAGAGGGTAATTCCCTTGGCCTTCTTCGATGGAGAGGTACGTGCCGGAATGATCACCAGGTCTGCAGAGTAACCGTTGGTGATGAATGTCTTGGCACCCGAGAGCAACCACCCGTTGCCGTCCCGCACTGCGGTGGTCTTCAGTGCGGCCAGATCCGATCCCCCACCGGGTTCGGTCATTCCGATGGCGGTGAGCACGTCCCCGGAACACAGTCCTGGGAGCCACCTCGCCTTCTGTTCGTCGGTGGTCAGGTGCACCAGGTACGGCGCCACGACGTCACAGTGAATACTCACGCTCGACGCCAACGCGGCATTCATCTTGGCCAATTCCTCGATGAGAACCGCATTGAAGCGATAATCCCCTGCCTCGACGCCTGAATATCGTTCGGGTACTTCGAGTCCCAACAGGTCATGCTTACCCGCGGCAAGCCAGAACTCTCGCGGCAATGCCCTGTTGGCACGAACGTCGGCGGCCAGGGGCTCGAACCATCGAGCGAGAAACTCGCGGACAGAGTGTCGGTAAGCCTCGTGATCATCGCCGTACACCGTTCGCTTCATGATGGGTCATCCTTCGGATCGGGTGGACGTCACCGTCCAGACGGACGATGTGAGGAGGCAAGGAGTGATTGCCTACCCCAGATCATCGTCTCGTTCACCGTGCCGTTGGAGATGTCCTGTTATGCGACAGAGTGTTTCAGGGGTCAGGAACCGAATGTTTCGTTTTCCAGGCCCAGCGCGCGGATCTTGCGGTAGAGGGTCGAGCGTGCCACACCGAGCCGGTGGGCGGCGAGGGATTTGTTGCCGTCGGACTCGTCGAGGGCGCGGACGATCGCTTCGCGTTCGGTGCGTTCGAGCGAGGTCAACCGGCGACCGGCGCCGAGGGTGCGGTAGTCGGCGGGCAGATGTTCGAGTTTGATGTCGAATCCCATCGACCGCGCCGCCGCGGTACTGAGCACCGAGGCGAGTTCGCGCAGATTGCCGGGCCAGTGATGGTCGATCAACGCCCGATGCGCGGCCGGTTGCAGTTGCGGGGTCGGACGGTCGGGGAGTTCGGCGGCGAGCAACTCCCGCGCGAGATCGGTGAGATCTTCGATGCGCTGGCGCAGCGGCGGGATGCACACACTGCGCCGCACATGGGTCTGCACCTGATGCCGCAGATCGTCGGGGGTGCTCGAGGTGGCGGTGGCGATCACCGGTGCACCCAGCTCGACGGCAGCGTCGAGCAACCGCCGGGTAGAAGCCACAGCGTCGTCGGGGACCTCGTCGAGGTGCTCGATGATGCACGCGAAACTGCCGGACAGACGCGCCCGCAACTCGGCCACCGCCGAGGGGGTCAACGTCGACGCATCGACGCTCGGGACCGGGTCGTGCCGGCCCCAGCGGTGCTGGATCTGCCGCGCCAGATGGGTTTTGCCGACACCGGACTCACCGACGATCAACACCGGCGCGACGGTCGCGGTGATCTCGTCGACCCGGTCCTGGAGTCGGTGCGCGGCCAGGCTGCGGCCGGCGATACGCGTCGCCGGCGCCGCACCGGCGGGCGCGGCGGGGGCCAGGCGGGCGCGCGGTCGCGGCGGAGCCGGGGAGGCCAGCGGGCGCAGTTCGAGGATCGCGCTGAGCGGATCGGTGGACTCACCGACCCGGCGGGCATGGACCCGCACGTCGATCCCGTCGGCGAAACGCAGCGGTCCTTCCCATTCGTCCTTGGCGGCCAGATGGGTGCTGATCCAGTCCCAGATCATCATCTGATCGGTCGAGTCCATCAACCGTGACACCGTCGGGGTCGCGATCACCGTGTCCCGGCTCATCGCCACCACCGCGGCGTGGCCGCGGCGTTTGCTGCGCATGTATTCGCGCAGCAGGTTCTGCTCGCTGCGGGCGGACAGGGCGAACAATCGCTCTTCGATATCGCGTACCGCCGAGAGCACCAGCGGTGCCATCAGCTCGTTGACATCGTCGACCTGGCAGGTGATGTCGACGATGCCGGTCACCGCGCGTGAGACCGGATCGACGATCGGGGAGCCGACACAGGCCAGCGGATGCAACGCCTCGAGCAGGTGCTCTTCCCCGCGGACCCGGAACGCTTTGCGTTCTTCGAGGGCGGTGCCGATCCCGTTGGTTCCGGCGCATTCCTCGGCGAAGATGAACCCCGGGGCGACCTGGGCACGGTCGAGACGGCCGAGCAGTGACCGCTGCCCGGCCCGCCGGTCGACGATGGTCGCATCCTGCGAGGCGAGCAGGATCGTCACCGGCGCATCGGCGAGTTGATCGGCCAACCGATCCAGGACCGGCCGCGCCGCACGCACAAGCTTCGGATCGGTGGGTGCGTCGTCGATATAGCGCAGTGGAGAACTGTCGGGTGTCACTCCCAGTGCGAGGCAGCGGCGCCAGGACTGTTCGATCTCCGGCCGTACTTTCGGTATGGGATTCTCACAGCTGTCGGAACCGTGTTCTTCTGCTTGCTCACGGAACCGGTCGGTTACCACACATCCACCTCCGAAGACCTCACGGCGAGAACGGACTCTATGCAAACGAGGTGACACCGGTTCGGAGTGTCCCAGAACGCTACACCGGGAGTTTCCGAACATGTCTTCGGTGCGTGCGCACCTTGTCCAGTGTGTTCACCGGCGTCTTGATGGCCTGTCGATCCGCACAGTGGCGGACCACGATGCTATTCGTCGTGCAGTGTTCCATCTCCTCTGCAGGACCAGGGCCGGTTCGGCCGATGCCATTCCGGCCGATCGGTCTGGCGGAGTCGGCGGAAGTGAACAGCGGGGAGGTGTGCGTTGGCATTGTCGGCGAGGCCGTGCGTCTGCGCGCGTCCGTTCGCACCGTGTTCCCCTGGAACGGCGCTGGTGCGTCACGAAAGCTGTTGGTTGGCAGTGTAACCCCTACTGTCGACCATCAATGCTCCGTGAACTGTATGTGTATATCACAGGGTTCCTGCGCGTGACCACGAGTTGCGTAGCTACCAGTGGGTTTCGTGGCCGGGCGGGGTTCGGGGACAGTGGGGTCGGCTGTGTGGCATTGATCCGGGCGTTCGGAACTCGTCCGTATCTGTCCGACCGGAACCCACGGTTGTGGGAGTGTGCTCGGCGCCGGACTCAGGGTGGTGGAGTCGTTCGTCGGCGGTGTTGGCAAGAAGATCCGGCCTGTCGGGAGATGGGAAGGGGACAGGATGTCACCGGTGCTCGTGGGCGGGTGCTCCGGTGTTGCGGTATCGGAACGGATGAAAAGCCATGTAATTTGCTGTTACGGCGAGTTTTTCGCTAGTCTTTTGGTGTTGGAGCGAGTCGCCCTATCGGGGAGGACGGGGCCTTGTTTCAACATTCTGTTCTCCGTGCTTGGAACCTCGCCCCTGCTGTTCCGAGTTGCTAGGCGACTATGTCCGAGTCGCTGCGCAGTACCGAGAACGAGAACCCCGTTTCGTCGCTCTGCGACGAACCGTCGCCGCCCCCTGTCGGCGACAGGTACGGGAGCCGTTGGTGCCCGCCTCGACGATGCTAAAGCGGGCACCAACGGTGCCTACCGATACGACCATTTCGACTTCCATTCAGAAGCGTTAGCGCGCAGATGAGTTCGGCATCGATCTCGGTTCGTGCGACCAAGGAAGGCGACTGCACGCGGTGGGGTGCTGCGCTCGGACACAGAGTACGGTTATCCGTGGTCGGCAGGCCCTTGTCATCTTCACCATAGTGAGGGTGGCGGAAGCCGGCCCGAGCAAGTGGTTCCGAGGCTTCCGGGACGACTGTCACCCCGACGTGCCGGCCCAGGGCGTGTCTGTATCTCAGCTGGGGCAAGCCGTGGATCGGGTCGAAGGGTCCGATGTCGTACGTGCATTCCTGTGGTCGAGGATCCGGTACGAAGGCCCACAACAGCGCCCGTCGTGTGATACCGGTCGATCTGGGTACCGACGCGGGTGGCGCGTTCGGCCAGGGGCAGGCAGCTTCCGGCGCGGATCCCGAACTCGGTAATGAGCACAGGTTTTTCGGTTTGTTCGAGTCGCAGTGGGAGGAATGCCGCATCGTCGAAGTCGTGGTACTGAACCACGTCCAGATAGGGCGAGGCAGCGACCAGGGCATAACCACCGTCGGCGAGACCGCACTACGCGCCCCCGAGTGGACCGAGCGTGAGCAGGTGTCGCTGATCGTGCGCACGAGCCACTGCCCCGGCCGCATCGACCCAGTCGCGCAGCACCTGCGGCGAGTCTTCCGGGCACCGGCGTTGGCGCAGGTCGCAGTCGGGGGTGGTGCAGACACCGACCTCGGGTTCACCGAGGAGTTCCCACGCAGCGATCGAAGGTGATCCGGCCCAGCGATCGACGGCGGCAGCAACCCACTCGCTGTAGCTCAGCGGCATGTCGGTAGGCTCCTGCCATCCGCCGAGATACCACTTGCGCGTTCTGTATTGCTCGTCCTCACACGCGCCGTCCTGGGCGGCGAGCACCGGGATGAGCAACTGTCCGTGCCGTTGCGTAGCTGTAAACACCGCATCGATCGGTTCGAAGTTCAGCTTGCCGTTGCGCTTGTCCACGGCCAGATTCTGAAAGGCGTTGAATCGGGTCACTGTCCCCGGTTGGCGAGACGCGAAGTAGGAGTCCAGATCCACCATCGCTCCGCAACCGGCGTTGACCGTCCAATCCGTAGCCAGTTGATAGGCGTTGAAGCCGGTCGGCCACCAGGGGTGACCGTCGAGGTGCAAAATACCGCCGGTGGTGGTCACCCGCAGCGGATGCGCATACGAGACCCACGGGGTGGAGGTCGGCGCACCTGTGTCCTCACCTGGCGATGCCGCGCCGGGTCCGGGGAGGGTGCACGCGCTCGTGAGGGGAACGGCCAGGAGCATCGCCGTCATACAGACGAGTCTCGCTCGTATCGGACCGTCGCGCTATGGACAGTCCGACAGCTGCTCGCTAGCCTGAGTTCAATTGCTGCGCACCCACTCTTCCCCCCAGCTGCGCTGATGGCAAGAAGATCGAGCGCACTGTTGCCCGCTTCGCGACTGTAAGGCGCTCGACGACTCCTGCCGGAAGGGATTGGGAGCGGTCTGCACTCGGAGCGAGCTCATAGATGCAGACTGTGGCCGGAAGTGCCGCAGCGAGAAGTCACCAAGAAAGAAGAGGAGAATGAAGGCAGAGCCACCCCCGAGAGGGCAACAGATCTCGCAGAAAATCTCGACCTCCGCATCCGGTCCCGATCCCACAGAGGAGGATCTGGCAGCGGTAATCGTCGCCCTGACCGGCATCGACATCGCGTCGAATGACGATAACGCGAGGCCTGGTCGTAACCGGAAACAATCCTGGCGACACTGATGCGCCGACGACTCCGAGTTGCACTCGCTGGTCGCACATCCGCCCGGCCGGGAACGAGGATGTAGACGGAGTGGCCACATCGATATGACCGAGATCGATGCCCTCGTCTTCTGTGCCAGCACGCGTGGTCTCGGCCTATCCGATGGCGGGATACAGTTCCGTGCCAGACGCTTTCGTCAAATGCAGCTGCTGTCCGAGTCGGTCCTCGCTCAAAGTGACAGTACCCCGCGGTAGCTGGAACTCCCCGTGACGCATTGCTGCGGCTATCCTCCGCTTTCCGGGCAGCCTGCCACCATATGTGAACTGCCTCGAACACAGACTCGCTCAACGTCGACAGTGGCGGTGTCCAAGGACCGAACTGTGCCTGGTACCTCCTCAGAAACGAGGCGTTGCTTTCCGTTTGTAATCCTTGGAAATACCCCGAGACGGAGTACAGACCACGGGCTGCTTCGTCGCTGATGTACGTCAGCATGGACTCTTCCGATGCCGGCGCCAGTGTTATGCACCGATCCCGCAATCCCATTGCATAACACTGACGTTCGAACTCAACAGCATCAGATCCGACGAGGGACGATGTCGGCTCCCGATTTCTGAATCGATTCGACGATCTGAGCGAAGTCTCGAGTCCCCATCGATGCGAACTCTTCACCGACGATTCGGGCGCCGTATCGGGGCAACAGTTGGCGAGCCAAGCCATGTGTCGTTCGCGGCAAACAATAATCGTTGCCGGCCAGAAACGATCGTCGCACCCCCTCCATCTGCGTGAGTGGTTTCGTAGCTGTTGCCAACTGATCGCCCGGCCGCTCCCCGAGTTGGAGACGGAGACGACCGCCGCTGCCTCCTTCGTTCATGACCGGCTGCACCAGCAGCACGGGTGCATCGCCGAGCGCCTCGGCAACTGCGGTATAGGTAGCCGATGTGGTGGCGATCAGGATGGTCCGGCAGCCTGCCTGAACGAGCCGCCGCGCTTCCATGACGCCGGTCTCCGGGTCTGAGGCGTCATCGCCCACGATCAACTCGACCCGTCGGCCATGAATGCCGCCCTCGGCATTGACTTCCTCGAGCGCCAGCATGGCAGCGTTGTCGATTGAGGTAGCGAAGGGGCTGCCTGGTCCGGATTTCGACGTCAACAAGCCCAGACGGGGATGGGACGAGGCGTTTGGAGCGGTAGGAAACCCTCGACGCCGCATCAACCGTTCCAATCCGGGCTGGTCGAGTTCGGCGATGAGCCGAACTCTCGTGCCTCCATCAGCGGCTCCGAAACGAAGTTTGATAAGCCCCCGCCAAGGCTGGTCGTGCACGATATCGAGGTACACATACGGACGCGCAGCAGCGATACGGCCGAGAATCTCGACCGGTTCTGCGCCGGAACCGCTGAGGTGGACCGCCATACGCACGGCAGCGCCGGGTTCGACCCGACCGCATACCCCGCCGAACAGCCATCCCGCCTCTTCGCCTGCTCCGAAAGGCTGTAGGCCACCGAGGGTGGGGATGCGGTCCACTCTTCCGCGTGCAATACAGCTGAGTCCCCGTGTTCCCTGGAAGCTATGCACGTCACAGAGATGTATCGGTGGCAGCGGTGCGATCGGCAGCCTCGACGGCATCTACCAGGGCTCCTCGAAACACTTCCTGCAACATCGCGATGACGTCCCGGGCGGGACCGGCCGGGACGATCGAGTAGAAACGGAAGCGTCCGACCTTGCGTTCGGTGACCAATCCCGCGTGCCGCAGGATCCGGAGGTGGTTCGAAACGCCGGTGCGTCCCACGCTGTCGATCTGGTCGACCAGTTCATTGACACTGCACTCATCGCGCTCTGCCAGCACGGTGAGAATGGCTCGCCGCACAGGGTCAGCGAGGGCATCGAAGGCCAGCTGTGCGGACAAGATCCCGAGCTCCTCGAGTCAACAGTCGATGACATTTAGAAGAGTACCTCCTCGTAGCTCGTACAGGACGGGCCGACTTCGCACCGCTCCGACGACCGGACCAGCTACATCTGCAGCGAGACGAGTCGGGTGTTAGGGTCTGTGACGTCCCCACGGGAGCCCCATTGCAGGGGCTGAGATCGGGCTGAGGCAGCCTGCGACCGTCGAACCTGCCCGGGTAATGCCGGCGAAGGAAGTAGGAACGATTCCGATGAGTGCATCCAATTCGCATGCCCTGAGCTATGTCCACGACGAGGAACACGACCTGCGTGTACCTGTCACAGAGATCCGCTTGAACGACTCTCCCGGCGGGGTGCCGAACCCGCCGCTGCAGGTCTACCGCACTGCAGGTCCCGGTAGCGATCCGCTGGTCGGGCTCCCGCCGACGCGCGCCGACTGGATTGCTGCTCGCGGCGACGTCGAGCACTACCCGGGGCGAGAACGGGATCTGCTCGACGATGGCCGCTCGGCTGTGCGGCGTGGAGAGGCGTCCCAGGAGTGGAAGGGGCCCCGACCTGTCCCGGTGCGAGCGAAGACAGGCCGGACGGTCACGCAGATGCACTATGCCCGGGCGGGGATCATCACCCAGGAAATGCGGTTCGTGGCGCTGCGGGAGAACTGCGACGTGGAACTGGTGCGCTCGGAGGTGGCGGCGGGTCGGGCGATCATCCCCGCCAACGTCAACCACCCCGAGTCCGAGCCGATGATCATCGGCAAGTCCTTCCTGGTGAAGATCAATGCCAACATCGGCAACTCAGCGGTGACCAGCTCCATCGTCGACGAAGTCGACAAGATGCGCTGGGCCACCCGTTGGGGCGCGGACACCGTGATGGACCTGTCCACCGGCGAAGATATCCACACCACCCGAGAATGGATCATTCGCAACTCCCCGGTGCCGATCGGCACGGTGCCGATCTACCAGGCTCTGGAGAAGGTCGCCGGCCAGGCCGATGCGCTGACGTGGGAGATCTTCCGCGACACCGTGATCGAGCAGTGTGAGCAGGGTGTGGACTACATGACCATCCACGCCGGAGTGCTGCTGCGCTACGTACCGCTCACGGCCGAGCGGCTCACCGGCATCGTCTCCCGAGGTGGGTCGATCATGGCCGGTTGGTGCCTCGCCCATCACGAGGAAAATTTTCTCTACACCCACTTCGACGAACTGTGTGAGATCTTCGCCCGCTACGACGTGGCATTTTCCCTCGGGGACGGGCTGCGACCGGGGTCGATCGCCGACGCCAACGACGCCGCGCAGTACGCCGAACTGGACACCCTTGCCGAACTGACCACCCGTGCCTGGGCTCACGACGTTCAGGTGATGGTCGAAGGCCCTGGCCACATCCCGATCCATCGGGTGCGGGAAAATGTGGAGCGTCAGCAGAAGCTATGTCATGGAGCGCCTTTCTACACCCTGGGGCCGCTGGTGACCGACATTGCTCCGGGCTACGACCACATCACCTCCGCGATCGGGGCCACCGAGATCGCCCGCCATGGCACCGCGATGCTGTGTTATGTCACCCCGAAGGAGCATCTGGGACTGCCGAATCGGGACGACGTGAAGACCGGGGTCATCACGTACAAGATCGCCGCTCATGCCGCCGACATCGCCAAGGGCCATCCCGGTGCCGTCGAGCGCGACGACGCGTTGTCGAAGGCGCGTTTCGAGTTTCGGTGGCGGGATCAGTTCGCTCTGTCGCTGGATCCGGATACGGCCGAGCAGTTCCATGACGAGACGCTTCCGGCCGAACCGGCCAAGACAGCGCACTTCTGCTCGATGTGTGGGCCGAAGTTCTGCTCGATGCGTATCTCCCAAGACATCCGGACCAGGTTCGGTGACGCCGCCGACCAGGCCGCCGTCGCCGGGATGCAACATATGTCCGACCAGTTCAGGGCCGCCGGCAGCACGGTGTACTTGAACGCGCCCACCGTTCCGGCCCTCGAGGATGTGGCGGGGCACGAGTCGATTGGAGCCGAAACGGGCGGTGTGCCCACGTAAGGAGTCGGGTGAGTTCCCAATGTCGCTGGCGGTCACAGTGCGACGGAGGAAACTCGCCAGCGCTGCATGACTGGACAATCGTCGACGCTATTGTCTGTCGGCTCCGGATTCGTGCCATGTTGATGTGCGCTGCCTCGAAGGCGCTCGTCGGAGTCGTACCTCGAACGAGGGGTAGTGAGCATCTGTCCCGGTGACATGGGGGCAATGGTGTCGTGCGGCGAGGACGAACTGTTCGAAGGACCCGTCGAGTTCGAGGTGGATCGTGTCGTTTGCGACTACCACACGGTGTGCGTCGAGACCGAGCAGTCGGGCGACGACGAAGGTTGCACTCAAGGTTGCGACATTCCTGGTGATCCCTAGCGGGAGGAGGGATCCGGTGTCGGTGAGGGCTTCGTGTTCGCCGGCTCTGAGGACGAGTCTGGCGTCGGGGTGCACTCCGTGGGCTGCCACGGACACGGCGATGTTGTCACGGTCGTCGGAGCCCACGGCGGCAAGGCATCGGGCCCGGTCGAGGCGGGCGCGTTCGAGGAGGGTTCTGTCGGTACCGTGCCCGACGATGGTGGGAATGTTCAGTGCTCGGGCCAGGCGCAGATTGCGGGCTCGATCGTCGCGTTCGATGGCGACGACGGGGATGCCGAGTTTGCGGAGTTCGAGGCACAACCGGAGACCGACCTGTCCCAATCCGACGACGATGACGTGGTTGCGGCGGGGGAGAACCCGTTGACCGATCAAGCCGATGAGGCTGGTTCCGAGCAGACGTTCGATTATCCCGGCGGTGAACATGGCGGTGAACACGATCGCCGCCAACATCGCCAGAGCCGCGAACACGTCATAGGTGTGGTCGCCGTGTGAGGCCGGTGCGGGACCGACGGTGGCGACGACCTGGACTGCTTCTTTGAGGGACTCGACCCAGTGGTGGCCTTTGCCGACAGTGAGCCATATCCAATCGATCAGGAGGATGGCGAGCAGTCCGATAAGGCCGGTGAGCAGCATGCGGGTGCCGGCGTCGTGGGATCGCAGTGTGCCTACGGAGTGGACGAATCGGCGGCGAATTCTGCTGGTGCGGCTGTGGGGTAGCGGCTGCCAGGTCGGTTGGTCACCGTGGGCGGATTGCCGGAGGACGCGTGTGGTGCCATCGGGCGCGGTGTGCGCGGCGTCGATCGTGGCAGCGATGCACGGGCCGGCCAGGGACGGTGTCGCGAGGTCTGCGGGGGAGGTTACCTGACAGTGGGGAATCAATCGGGTGAGCTGGTTGGCGATGGTGCGATCGAAGACGGTCACGACCATCGGTGTGTGGGGACTGATGTGGGCGATGGCGAGGGCATAACGGACGGCGACCGCGTCGTCGTGGGTGACGACGGCGACCCCGGCCGGGTCGTGCTGGGTGATCTGCAGAAGTTCCGGGTCGTCGGGTGCATCGAAGTGGACAACATCGAAGTGGCGTTGGGTGAGCGACGCGCACACGAGCCGGGCAACATTCGACGCGCCGATGACAACGAATGGGGACATCGGGCCGACGTCGATCACCGCACAGGTGCAGGGAACGAGGTGTAGGCAGTGAAGATGCCACCGGAGCCGATATCGGATGTTGGGTCGATCAGCTCCGGCAGCACCGCTTCGAGGCGTATCGGGGCAGCAGCGGTGACACTTGTCTCCGGAGTCGGGGTGGGTACCAGACGAATATTGTTGATCCGCAAGAAGTTACTGCCGAGTTCACGTCCGGCGGCGAGAGCGAAGGATTCGATTGCGCCGTCCATGGAGTCTCGCGCCGGTCCTCGATCGGTGTCGGTGATTCTGCGGAGCGTATCCAGGCCGGTGACGGTGACGATCGATCCGATGCTGCCGGTGCGGTGCAGGGATACTGCAGCACGTCTGGTCGTGTGGAACAACAACGCCATGTGGTCGTAGGTGAACCGGCCCCAGTCGGCGGGGCGGATCTCGCTCAGCGAGTGGCATGCTGTTTCCGGGCCGGGTAGCCATGCGGTGTGCACGAGCGCGTCGATGCCGCCATATCGTCGCTCGAGGTGGGTGAACATGTTGTCGACGTCGGATTCGAGGGTCAGATCGGCCGCGACCGGATGAGCGATCCCGTCGTCATCGGCGACTCGGCCGGCGAGGTGCTCGGCAGCATCGAGGGTGAAGCTGTGCGTGAACACGTGGTGTCCAGCTGCTGCCAACGTTCGGGCCACGTGGGCACCTTCGTTCTGTTCGACGCCGGTGACCAGGACACGCAGTGAGGTGGTGGGTAGAGCCAACGGGTGCAGCGACGGTTCGGCGATGCTCATCTGGACTCGTTTCGAGGGTGCCGGGGGCGCGGGGGGAGGAGTTCCGCGCCCCCGGGAATCGGGGTGGGGTGGATGTCTGTCGAGGTCCACGGCCGTGGGATCGTGTGCGGACGAATCGGCGGCTTGCCGAAGGGGGGGGTCCCTATGGTTTCCGTCAAGCCGCTGCAGTGGTTGGGTTGCGATAGAAGGTCTTGTTCTTGAGCATGGCGTAGAGCACGTCGCAGCGTCGCCGTGCGAGGCAGATCAGGGCGGCGTTGTGCTTCTTGCCTTCGGCCCGTTTGCGGTCGTAGTAGGCGCGACTGGTCGGGTCGTGCAGCGCAGCGAATGCAGACAGGAACAGGGCCCGTTTGAGTTTGCGGTTGCCCGACCGGGCGGGGTGCTCGCCGCGGATCGACGAGCCGGAACGGTGGGTCACCGGGGCGATGCCGGCGTAGGCCGCCAGGTGTGCCGCGGAGGCGAACGCGGAACCATCACCGACCTCGAGCAGGATGCGAGCTGTGGTCCTGATGCCGACGCCGGGCATCGACATCAGGACCTTCGAAAGAGGGTGGTCGTCAAGCACCCTCTCGACGTCGTCGGCGATGCTCTTGCGCTGTTGCAGAATCTCTTTCAACGAGTCGGCGAGCTTCGGCAGGACGATCTCGGCGGCGTTGCTGCCCGGCACCGTCACTGTTTGTGCATCGAGTGCGGCGAGGATTTCCTCGGCGAGGCGGGCGCCCATTCGCGGGGCGTGCTTGGTCGCGAGAGTGGTGAGCCGGCGTTTGCCGGCTTTGCGGATGCCGACCGGACCGCCGCAGCGGGACAGGATTTCCAGCACTGCCGGATGCGCGATCTTGGGGCCGAGCACGCGTTCGAGGGCGGGGTGGATTCCGGTGAGCAAGCCGCGGATTCGGTTGCTGATGCGGGTGGCTTCCCCGGCGAGGTCGTCGTCGAATCCGACGAGTACGCCGAGCTCGGCCAGCGCTTCGTCACCGACATCGACCCGGCGCAGGGTGTGCGGCATCGTCCGAGCGGTATCGGCGATGATGAACGCATCTCGGGCGTCGGTCTTGGCCTGGCCGGGGTAGAGGTCGGCGACGCGGCGCATCGTCAACCCGGGCAGGTACGCCACGGCATGACCGCAGGAGCGGGCGACGGTGACCGGCAGCGCACCGATGGTGTTCGGTTGGTCGACGATCACCAGTACCGGCCCGTGTTCGGCCAGGCGGTCGAACACGGACCGCAGTTTGGCTTCGTCGTTGGGTAGGGCTTTGTCGAACAGTCGGGTGCCGTTGGGATCGAGTCCGACGGCGTGATGTTCGCCTTTGCCCACGTCGATGCCGCAGAACACGGCGTAGGTCGGGTCCATGAAGCGTGCCTTTCGTTCCGCTCCGGACGGTCACCGATCCGACGTCGACACCCGGCACCCACGTTACGAGGAGACCTACCGCAAATCCGGTGGCCGTGTCCCTATCAGCGGTCCATCGACGTCACCAGGTTCGGCGACACCACCCCCCGGATCATTCGAGAGACAGGGGCAAGAAGTCATACCGAACTTGGCGACCGTGGCCCCGCGGGTGCGGGACTACGAAGAAGGTAACGGGCAGGGCGTCGGCGACCGGGGACCGGTGCGTGAGCGTGCTCAGTGAGAGGTCGGTGACAGCTGTTCCTGTCCGGAGGTTTCGTCGTTGTCGGACAGGTCCTGTCGGTAGGTCTCGCGCATGGCGATCACGCAGACGACGGAGACGGCGCACATTGCGACCATGAACAGCGCCACGGCGACGTACGAGCCGGTGCGATCGAGCAGGTAGGTGGCGACGATCGGTGCGGGAGCGCTCGAGGCGAGGGTGCCGATCGTGTAGCCGAAGGAGATCCCGGTGTAGCGGATGCGGGTGTCGAAGGCTTCGGCGAAGAAGGCTGCGAGGGGACCGTAGGAGGTGGCGAAGGCGAGGCAGAACACCACGAACCCGATCATCGCCAGCGCGAAGGATCCGGAGTTGACCAGCCAGAACCAGGGGAAGGTGAACAGCAGCATGGCGAGAACCCCGGCGAGGAAGACCGGCTTTCGGCCGTAGGCGTCCGACAGCTTGCCGAACAACGGTAGTGCGACGAACGTGACCGCCATGGCGACGAGGACGAGTGTCAGCATCTGGTTTCGGGTGTAGCCGACCTGCGTGACGCCGTAGCTGAGGCCGAATACCGTAGTGCCGTAGAAGGTGACGCCGATGGCGAAGTAGGCACCACAGGTCAGGAGGACCTGCTTGGGGTAGTGGCGAAGGACCACCCCGATGGGCAGCTTCTCCAACTGTGCGTTCTTCTTGACGCGGGCGAAGTTCGGGCTTTCGCCGACATGCAGTCGGACGAACAGGCCGATCGCGACGAATGCGCCGCCGATCAGGAAGGGAACGCGCCATCCCCAGGATTCGAATGCTTCGGGAGACAGTCCGGCCATCAACAAAAAGACCGTGTTACCGAGCATCAGTCCTGCCGGCACGCCCATTTGCACCCAGCTGCCGTAGTAGCCGCGTTTGTCGGCGGGAGCGTGTTCGACGGCCATGAGGATCGCCCCGCCGATCTCGCCACCGAGTGCGAGACCCTGCACGAAACGCAAGGTGACGAGGATGATCGGTGCGGCGACGCCGATGGTCTCGTAGCTCGGGAGCAGCCCGACTCCGAGAGTGGTCAAGCCCATGATGGTCAAGGTGATCACGAGCATGGACTTGCGTCCGATCCGGTCACCGAAGTGACCGAACACCACTCCGCCGAGCGGGCGCGCCACGAAGGCGGCAGAGAACGTGGCAAAGGCGAGCAGAGTGCCGATCAGAGAGTCGAACTCGGGGAAGAAGATCTTGTTGAAGACGAGTCCGGCTGCGGTGCCGTAGATGAAGAAGTCGTACCATTCGACTGTTGTGCCGACACCGCTGGCAAAGCCTACTTTCGATGTTTGGGACATTTTGGGCATGTGGGGCCTCCGTTGCCGCGAGCGCGAGATGATTTCTGCGGCTCAATATATGGGTGACCCAGAACACATAACATCTCCATGTGGAGAGGTGGAGTGCGCTCCGGGTATAGCGAATTCGATTCAGAGCAAGCGAAGTTCGTGAGCGCGTGCAATGGCTTCGACGCGATTGCGCGCGTTCAGTTTCTGCATGGCGCTCTGCAGATAGGTCTTTACGGTGTTGCGGGTGAGAGACAGTTCCTGAGCGATTTCGGGATTGCTGTGACCCATGGCCGCAAAACGCAGCACTTCGTACTCGCGCCGGGTCAGGCCGGCCCGGTACAGCGCCTCGGAGGTCACGACTTTTCGTGGTCCCGTCAACCTCGGGTCGACCACCCGGATTCCGCTGGACACACGGTGAATGGCTGTGGCGAAGTCCTGTCCGCTGATGTCCTTGACGAGGCAGCCGTCGGCGCCTGCTTCCATCAGTAGATCGATGGCACCGTGATCGGCGAACGCGGTGAACAGCAGTATCCGCGCGTGCGGCGCAACTCGACGAAGACGCGGAATCAGTTCCGGTGCAGGGATATCGGGGAGCCGAAGATCGAGGAGGATGACGTCGACGGGCAGGGTGCGGGCCAATTCGACCGCGGCAGAGCCGGTCAGTGCACCTCCCACGACTTCGAGGTCGGTGTCCTCGCGGGCGAGTAGTTCCACGCCGCCACGCACGATCGGATGATCGTCGACGACGAGGATGCGGATGGTCTTCGGTGGCGCGGTCATGTGCTCGGTCCCTCCAGAGCGTCTACCCAGCCGCGCACGGTGGTGCCGCTTTCGTCGTCGCTGACCACCGACATGCCGCCCCCGAGCCGCTCGAGGCGCCCTGCAGCCAATCCGAGCCCCAGCTGGCTTCCTCGCATCGGATCGTCGGTGCCGTCGACGCCCCGGCCGTCGTCGCTGATGACGACCGTCACCTTGCCCGACCGCGCCGACAAGCTGACCACCACAGTGGACGCGTCGGCGTGTTTCTCCACGTTGACCAGCGCTTCGCGAACAAGGCGTTGGAGTGCCTCGACGCGGCTGACATCGAGGTCGGGGGATTCGGTCAGTGGCACGAAACGGGCCGGGATACTGGTCCGGAGCGTGAATGCCTGGCAGTCCTCCTCGATGCCGACCGGAAGATTCCGTTCGGGGGGCCGCGCGGTGAGGTCGGTCAGCGATCTGCGGATGGAAGCATTGACGGCGTGTACCTGTTCGGTGATCTCCTGCAGGCGATCGTGGATCGCCTGCGCGTCAGCGAGGGCGCGCAGGCTCTGCAGTTCGGCACCGATCCGGAAAAGGACCGGGCTCACGGAATCGTGTAGGGATTCGGCGAGCCGTTTCCGTTCGGCTTCGAGGGCGAGTTCTGTCTGGGTGGCGGCCCTTTGGGCGCTGAGGAGAGTGACGGCGGCCGTTTCGGCGATTGACTGGATCTCTGCGATGACTCGATCACCGAAGGACGAATATTCGCGGGTGCCGACGTACATGGCGCCGAGTACATGACCTTCATAAGCCATGGGCACGGCAAGCATTCCTCGCAGTGACTCCTGTTCGACGAGCGCGTCGAAGTCGTGGGTGATTCCGGGATCGGACAGATAGTCCCGTACCCAGACGGGTTGTTGGAGCATGATGCTCTTGCCGCCGAGCCCGATCCCTTCCGGCACCACCAGTCGGTGCAGAGCGTTGCTCTTCGTGCCCTGCCAACTGCGGTGAACCATCACCCCATCGACCTCGACGCGCCCGATGAGCGACATGTCGAAGTCGCCGATCTCCCGGATCCGCTGGCCTGCTGTGGTCATCGCTGACGCTTCGTCGGTCAGAACCAGCAGCTCGGCGCGCGAAAGTGCGAGATTGTCGAGGATCGACGGTTTGAGGTCCGAGTGGGTGAACTCGTGAGCTGCAGTAGGTGTATTTTCCGACACCGGCTTTCCTCGATCTTCTTTCCGGGGTCTCGGGTGACCCGTCATGGTGGTTCGGTCACAACTTCAGCGTATCGGACCGGTTGTTCAGGTTGATCAGGCACTCGAGCAGGAAGTAGTCGCCCCAGATCAGTTCGTTTCGGGTCGCGAAGTCGCGGCGTTTGTCGAAGCAACCGTCCATCAGGATCCCTGCCGGTCTGCTGTCGTGTGGTCCGGTGGGGGTGAGGTGATCGAGGAGTGCCTCGACGTGGGCGACGGCCCGGTCCCGGAAGTCGGTCCGCTCAGGGACGAGCCGATCGAGCTTGAGCAGCGCGGCAGCGGCGATGGCCGTGGCGGAGGTGTCGATCGGTACGTCCGGACCGGTGCCGGCGTCGAAGTCCCAGGACACGACGCCGCCGTTCGGTGTGCGGTCGAGCCACCATTCGGCCAGTCGGACGGCGGTCGGCAGGAAGGACGGCGATGCCCACTGCGCAGCCTGGGCGTATGCCACCATCGCCCACGCCTGTGCCCGGCCCCAGGTACTGTCGGCGTTCATGCCCTTGTGGGTATAGCGATCCAGCAGTGCACCATTGGATGTGTCGAATCGTGCCGACTGACAGACCGAGCCATCGGTGCGGATGCACAGTTCGATGTGCCGCTGCGCGTGGCGGATCGCGGCGTCGAGGAAGCGTGGGTCGCCGGTATGTGCCGAGGCCCACGACAGCAGCGCGACGGTGCCCGGCACGGCGTCGATGTTCGCGGCGCCTTCTCCGACCGCCTCTGCTTCTTCTGCTTCTGCTCCGAGTGGGATGATGCCGGCGCGATCGTTGAAGCTGGTGAGCAGGCCGTGGGCACCTGCCAGAGCGGTCTGCGCCGCGTCGTCGCTTCCGGTGACGAGGTGGTTGACTGCGGCCCCGTACCAGAAGAGGAAGCCGCGGAATGCGGTGTCGGAATTCTGCCGGGGCAGGATCTGCGCGGTGATGTCGTCGGCGAGGTGCGCCAGGCGCTTGTCACCCGAGGCGGCGAAGCCGAGTGCGGCCAGGCCACCCCAGAATCCTCCCGTCCAGTTTCCGTCGGCGGTGGTGGTCCATTCGCCGGATTCGATGTCGCCGTAGTGCGGGAAGGTGCCGTCGGTCTGCTTGGCGGTCGAGTCGATCCGCTCGAGCATCGCCTCGATCGCCGCGGTGTACCGGGAGTTGGTCACGACCGGCCTCCGGTGGTGAGGACCGACTTGAGCGTGCGCCCGTCCCGCATATCGGTCATGGCATCGTCCGCCTCGGTGAGCGGGTATTCGGTGACCATCGACGCGAGATCGAAGTGGGCGGTCAGCCGGGGGAGGGATTCGACGTATTCGAGGTGGTTCTGCGGAGAGAACGCCCAGCTTCCCAGCACCTGCAGCTGCTTTTTGGTGATGTAGTGGGGGTTGATCGGGGTGGTGCCGTGGTCGGTGTACTGCCCGACGACGAGGTACTTGCCGCCGCGGCGGGCGAGGTCGATGCCTTCGGCTACTGCGGTCGGGACGCCGGTGGCCTCGATGACGACGTCGGCGCCGCGCCCGTCCGGTGTGTGCGCGAGGATCCGTTCCAGGCGGGCCTCTTGATCGGTCTCGGTGAAGATGTCGATGTGGATGTCGCCGATTCCGGCGGCCTGCGCGACCCCGAGACGGTTGGCCGGCCCGCCGACGATGATCACTTTCGCCGCGCCGGCGAGTGTGGCGTACATGGCGCAGGCCAGGCCGACCGGTCCGCTGCCCTGGACCACGACGACATCACCTGTCTGCGGCTTGGCTATATCGTTCACGGCGTGCACGGCCGTCGGGCCGGCGCAGCCGAGTGCGATCACCTGCTGCGGGGTCACCGAGGACGGGATGCGGATGATCGTCGAGCCGGGCTGGAGGTAGATCTGTTCGGACCACCCACCCGACAGATGGGGCCAGTCGGCCGACGACTGGTTGATGCCGTACACCTTGCGGGTCTCGCACAGCGACGGTTCGTGCTGGTCCTGGCAGTAGTAGCAGTGCCCGCACGGGATGTTGGACGCCCATGAGATCGCGTCCCCGACGTGCAGTTGCTCGCCCCGGGCATCGGTGGTGACTCCCTCGCCGAGGGCGTGTACGCGACCGACCGCCTCGTGTCCGAGGATGAGCGGTACCGGAATGGGCAGGCGACCTTGCTGCAGGTGGATGTCGGTTCCACAGATTCCCGCGTGCGTGACGTCGACGACGACCGCGCCGGCCTCGGGGGTCACGCGCGGAAACGTCGTCGCGGTCATGGTCTGTCCGAAGCCTTCGAGCACCATCGCGGTGGCGGTGCCGGTGGTCGGGCTCGTCGGGTCCGTCTGCATCGCATTACTCATCGGATCACTCCCTTATTGCGCAAGGTCTGGACATCGGACTCGGAGATACCGAGCTCATGGAGGATTTCGTCGGCATGTTCACTGACCGCCGGCACCCCACGGCGCACCTGGGCGGGGGTGCGGGACAACGTGACAGGGTTGCCCATCAACCGGGTGGTGCGCACACCCTCGATCTCGACGTCGACGAGCGTGCCGTTGTGCCGCGTCTGGGGATGATCGAGCGCTTCTTGCAGGGTGAGCAGCGGTGCGCACAGCAGATCGACCCCGTCGAACAACTCTGCCGCCTCGGCGGTGCTCAACTGTGCGACCAGCGGACGCAGAACCGCGTTGGCGGCCTCTTTGTTCTCTGCCTGGAGCTGTGGTGTGGCGAACGTCGGCTGGACGGACAGATCGTCGATGTCGAGAGCTTTGCATGCCAGACCCAGAGCGTTCTCGCGGAACAGGCCGAGTACCAAGAGCAGACCGTCGGTCGTTTCGAAGATGCCGCTGTACCAGTCGCTGACCCAGTTGGTCTCACGCTGGTACGCCAGCAGTGTGGAGCTTTCGAGAGTCTGCAGGGCCAGTGCTGTATCGAAGAGGTTGACGCTGACCTTCTGGCCGCGGCCGGAGCGCTCGCGTTCGAACAGTGCTGCCAAGATTCCCTGGGCGAGGGCCATACCCGAGGCGTAGTCCACGGTCGGTACCGGATGTACGTATGCCGAGATCGACGGGTCGCCGCACGCGCGTGCCATTCCGCTCAGTGCCTGCGCGAGCATGTCCTGGCCTGCTTTGTGGGCGTATGGCCCGGTCTCGCCGAATCCGGTCGCAGTGCCGTAGACGAGCCGAGGATAGCGCTCGTGCAGATCGTCGTAGGTCAAGCCCAGTCGTTCGACTGCCGCGGTCCGGTAGCTGTGGATGAGAACATCCGCCTCCGCGAGGAGCTGATGGAGAATGTCCTGCCCCTCAGAGGTTTTCAGGTTCAGTGCGATGCTGCGCTTGTTGCGGTTGACCGCGGCGAAGTAGGCACTGGGGCGACCTTCGTCGAGTGACTCGCGATCGAGGCCTCGCAGCATGTCTCCGTTGACACCGCGCTCGACCTTGATCACTTCGGCGCCGAGGTCGCCGAGAACCTGCGCGGCCACGGGCGCCTGCATGATCTCGCCGAGGTCGAGGACCCGGATGCCGCTCAGCGCTTGTTGTTGCTGGGGGTGGTGCACGGTGCGCCTACTTTCCGTATACCGACTTGGCGATGATGAGTCGCTGGATCTGGTTGGTGCCCTCGTAGATCTGGGTGATCTTGGCGTCGCGCATCATCCGCTCGACCGGATAATCACGGACATAGCCGTATCCGCCGTGCAGTTGGAGCGCATCGGTGGTCACCGACATGGCGGTGTCGCTGCACAGCAGCTTCGCCATGGCCGCCTTCGTCCGTCCCGCCGGTTCCCCGTCGTCGATGAGACGGGCTGCGTCGTACAGCAGCGTGCGGGCCGACTCGATCTTGACGGCCATATCGGCGACCATGCCGCGCAGAAGCTGGAAGCGGGAGATGGACTGGCCGAACTGCTCGCGGTCGGTCGTGTACGACACGGCGGCATCGAATGCGCCCTGTGCGATGCCGAGAGCCTGCGCGGCGATGAGTGCCCGGCTGACGTTCAGTTCCTCGGAGATGTACGCGAACCCCTGGTAGGGGTCGTTGACGACCCGGACGGCGGGCAGCCGGCACTCGTCGAAGTTCACGTCGGTCGTGGGGCTGCCGCGCATACCCATCTTCTTTTCGGGAGCGCCGAAACTGACGCCGGTGTCGTCCTTGTGCACCATGAAGATGCCGAGTGACTTCTCGCCGGTCTTCGCCAGCACGGCGTACCAGTCGGCCCACGGCGCATTGCTGATGAACCGCTTCTGACCGTTGAGGATCCAGTCGGACCCATCCTGGGTTGCGGTCGTTGCGATCGCCGACAGGTCCGAGCCCACGCGCGGCTCGGTCATGCACCATGCGGCGCCGGCGGCGCCCGATGCGACGTTCGGTACCACCAGTTGCTTGAGTTCGTCGGAGCCTTGACGGAGCACGGTGGAGGTGCCGGCCCAGTTGACCAGCATGACCAGTGCCGTGCTTGCACAGGACGCTGCGACTTCTTCTACAGCGATGACCTGGGCGAGCAGGTCGGCTCCACTGCCGCCGAGGCTCTCGGGGTAGGCGAGTCCGGGCAGGTCGTTGCTGCGCAGGGCTGCCCAGGATTCCGAGGGGAATCGTTCCTTGTCGTCCACATCGGCGGCGTGCGGTGCGATCTTGGTCTGCGCGAGTTTGCGGACGCTCTCGCGGAATTCGCGATACTCGATACTCATGAATTACTCCTGGTCTGTGTGGGGAAGGTGATGATTCGGAAGTTCGACGGTCACAGTGGGGGCCAGCTCAGACCCGTCACGGACGAGGGGATACCGGCTGCGGCCGCCCGGTGGGCGAGGTCTTCGGCGACACCGGCACGGCGCAGCACTTCCTCGGTCTTGACGTGGGTGTCGGTGGCGCGCCGTGTCGGGCCGTCGGAGAACACCGGGACCACGGGGACCGAATCCAGTGCGAAGTCCGGGTCCCGGGCGACGATCTGATCGAAGGTGGCGAGTTCGTGCGGTTCGAGTACCGGTGTCACGCAGGCATCGACATCGGCGAACACTGTGGTCCACTCCGCCATCGTCTTCGTCTCGAATGCTGTGGTCAGTGACTTTTCGATGTGGTCCCAGGTGGACTCGTCGAAATGGTTCGGAACGGCACCGAGGTCGAGGGTGGTCCACAACCGTTCGAAGAAGGCGGTCTCGAGGGCCCCGACTGCGACGTAGCGATCGTCGGAGCAGCGGTAGCACCGATAGAACGGCATCGATCCGGTCAGTACGCCGTGTCCACGTCCGGGCAGCGTCGGCGTCTGCCAGTCGACGAAGTTCATTCCCATCATCGACAGCACGCCGTCGACCATGGCGGCATCGATGTACCGGCCTTTGCCTGTACGCGTGCGGTCGTAGAGGGCGGACATGATGCCGAATGCCGACAGCAATCCGCCGCCTGCGAAGTCGGCGACCAGGTTCAGCGGCAGTGTCGGCGGGTGATCCGAGGGGCCGAAGGTCCCGAGGGCACCGGCGATGGCCAGGTAGTTGATGTCGTGCCCGGCGCGCTGCGCCATGGGCCCGTTCTGGCCGTAGCCCGTCACGCTGCAGTAGACGAGTCCGGGATTGAGGGCCGACAGTTCCGCGTAGCCGGCGCCCAGCTTGTCTGCCACTCCGGGGCGGAATCCTTCCATGAAGACGTCGGCTTCCGAAACGAGGGTGTGCAGGGCGTCGAGGCCGTCGGCGGTCTTGAGATCGAGCGAGATGAATTCCTTGCCTCGCGACAGCGCGGGCACCGGAAGCCCGGAACGACCACCACCGATTGCGATCACTTCTGCGCCGAGGTCCGCGAGCAGCATGCTCGCGTACGGTCCGGGCGCCAGACGTGTCATATCCAGTACCCGAACCCCCGCGAGTGGTCCTGTCGTTGCGGTCATCGTCGTCCTCCAAAGTCATCCGGTATCTCGTGTGATGCCCATCCTGGAGGCGGTGACTGCACTCACACCATCTCCATGTGGAGATGTCGCATCACATCGGTTCTCCCGCACACTGAGATCCACACACTCAGCACGGAATGCTCCGAATTCGACAGGACAGCAATGGAAACCACTGCGACAGACACTCTTCTCGACACCTCCGCGCAGGATTACGAGCGGATTCTCGACGCCGCCGAGGCCGCCGCGGCGCCTCTTGCTCGTACGGACCTGCACGAGCGAGCGCACCTTCTGCGGTCGGTGGCCGATGCGCTCGACGCCACAGCGTCGGAACTGGTGCCGCTGGCGGCCGCCGACAGTTCACTGCCCGAGCCGCGCCTGCGCGGCGAAGTCACGCGGACGACGACGCAGCTGCGGATGTTCGCCGAGGTCGTCGAGGAGGGCTCCTGGCTGGAAGCGATCATCGACACGGCCGATCCGGATGCGCACCCTGCTCCGCGTCCCGATCTGCGTCGGATGCTCGTACCCACCGGACCTGTCGCAGTGTTCGGTGCGAGCAACTTTCCGTTCGCATTCGGACTCGGCGGCGGAGACACTGCTTCGGCATTGGCTGCCGGCTGCCCCGTCGTGGCCAAAGCCCACCCTGCTCAGCCGCGATTGACCGCCGCTTATGCGCGGGCGATCGACGAGGGACTGCGGGCGGGCGGCGCCCCGGACGGCACCTTCGGGGTTGTGCAGGGCGCCGAGATCGGACGTCAGCTCGTCCAGGATCGGCGTATCACCGCCGTCGGGTTCACCGGCTCGACATCGGGTGGCCGTGCGCTGGCCGATCTGGCAGCCGGTCGCCCGGATCCCATCCCGTTCTACGGTGAGCTCGGCAGCACCAATCCGGTGTTCGTGACACCTGCGGCTGCCGAGGACCGGTCGGGCAAGATCGCCGGCGAGTTCCTCGAATCGTTGCTGCTCGGTGCGGGTCAGTTCTGCACCAAGCCGGGGCTGCTGTTCGTTCCCGAGCAGAGTTCGATCGAGTGGCTCGTTCGAACCGCGGTCGCCGATGATTCGTTCCGTCTGCTGCACGCAGGGATCAGGCAGTCGTTTCTCGAGGTGTCCCAGCAGATCCTCGACCATCCCGAGGTCCGGCCGGTGGCAGTGCCCGAGCAAAGTGGTCTGGACGAACTGTCGGTGCGCCCGGTCATCGGCGTGACCGACGCTCGGGCACTGCGTCGAAACCCTCAGGACCTGCTCGAAGAATGCTTCGGTCCGTTCGGGCTGATCGTGACCTACGCATCGATCGAGGAGCTGTACGCGGCGATGGCTGTCCTGCCGGGCACGTTGACAGCGACCGTCCACGGAACCGATGACGATCCCGATGCTGCGGGACTGCTCGGTGCGCTTGCGCGCCGTGCGGGGCGCGTCATCTGGAATGGATGGCCCACCGGTGTGGCCGTGGGTTGGGCTCAGCACCACGGTGGTCCCTACCCGGCCACCAACTCGGTACACACCTCCGTCGGAGCGACCGCGATTCGGCGGTTCCTGCGTCCGGTCGCCTACCAGTCGGTGCCCGAAGCGAACCTGCCGTCCGCTCTCGTCGATGCGAACCCGTGGGGTATCCCCCGCCGGGTGAACGGCCGGCTGTCGTAGGGCCATCGCTGCTCGCGATGTCGCCTCGATCCGGACTGGGTGCGCAGAGGACTACGTCTGTTGCGTGGCTCCGGACCGGGTTTGCATGTGGCGTTGTGTCACAAGACCTTCCGGAGCAGCGCGGGTAGTCACGCCCAGGTGTGCTGCACAACCAACGACACGGCGGTCTCCGGAGGGAGGCCGCCGTGTCGTTGGTTGTCTGCAACAGGTCCACGTCGGCTCGGGAAAGACTGTGACCGTTCGTGACGTCGAGCGGTACTCGCACGCTGAGCAATGGGTTCGGTAAGAAGGCACCAGTGATCGGAACGCTGATTCGAGGGGCCAGGAGAAGTCAGCCTGTCGTGCGGTGGGCACCTTCGGTGATCGAGTTGTGAGGCCGGGTGGACCATGCTCCGGGCACGGTGTGGAGCGAGGCCACAGCGCGTGCTGTGTCGATGAAATCCTGTACGGGTTTGGACGCGACATCCGTGCGCCAGGCGATGGACAGCGCCGTGGGCGGGATGTCGGTCACCGGAACGAATGCCAGGCTCGGTCTGCTGTAGAAGCGTTGCGTCGAGGCTTGTGAGAATGCCACGCCGCGCTCGGCGAGGATCGCTTCGAAGCATTCGTCGACGGTGGCGACGTCTGCGCCGACCCGCACCGGTTCGCCTTGGCGCGATTCTGTGGCCAGCCAGTAGTTTCGCCAGTTCTCGGGGGCTTTGCGTGCGACGAAGAACTCGTTGGTGACCTGTTCGACGCTCACCTCGGGCAACTGGGCGAGCGGATGATTCGCGGACACGACCATCACCCGGGGTTCGACGAACAGGGCTTCCATGCCCAGCCAGTCCTGCATCAACAGCGGGGGCCGAACGAAGGCGACATCGGAGGATCCGTCGGCCAACCCGACATACGGGTCGGAGAAATCGTAGGAATGCATCTGCACCTGGATGCCCGGATGCAGCGACTGGAACGTACTGAGAATGTGCGGTGTGAGCTCGGCAGCTGCGTTGCCTTGAAAGCCGATGACCAACTTGCGGGTACTGACGCCGTGGGCGGCTTCGCGGGTGAGGTTGACGGCTCGTTCGGCGTTCGCCAGCAACCGGCGGCTTTCGTCGAGCAGGATCTGGCCGGCAGGGGTCAGTTCGACATGCCTGCTGCTGCGCAGCAGCAGCACCGCGCCGAGGTTCTGCTCGAGTTTGCGGATCTGCACGCTCAGTGAGGGCTGAGCGATGTGCAGACGGGCGGCTGCGCGCCCGAAGTGCAGCTCTTCCGCAACTGCCACAAAATAGGACAGAAGTCGCAGGTCGAGCTGGGGTTGCATGTTTCCGAAGATAGCCAACACCACCCCGGGAGACCAGTAGTCATTGCCTATCGATCCGGGCCGGATAGGTATTGGACGCATCCGGCGGACACGAGGTGTGATGGCTGTCATGGCCGACACGGCATCCGGAGGCCAGCACTTTCCGGATTCGGGTCGGCATACCGGAGCGAGTGCTCGCACTCGGCCTCGCTGTCTCCCTCATCGAAGGAATCCCACATGACCGTCACTACGCGTGCCCTCGACACGGCCGACTGGGCTGCCTCGTTCACCGAGGCGAACAACACCGACCCCGAGATCCAGGCACACGGCAAGTACTTCACCTGCTCGTACCTGCTGGACATGACCGACCACACGTTCGTCATCCAGATGAGCCGCGGCAACGTGGTGGACATCGCGATCGACCCCGGTCCGCTGGATGTGCCGTACCAGTTCGCGCTGCGTGCCAGCGCCGAGACCTGGCGCAACTTCGGCGTCCCGGTGCCCGCCCCGATGTACCACGGCATCTGGGCCGCGAGCTTCCAGCGCGACATGAAGCTCGAAGGCGACATCCTGGTGCTGATGCAGAACCTGCGGTGCATCACCCGCCAGATCGAACTCCTGCGCACCGTCGGCGTCCCGGTCTGATCCTCCCACCCCCTTTGAGCCGTAAGGAACACTGATGAGCAAGATTTCCCCGGTCACCGGCCACTACGTCGACGTCGACGTCGACGGACTGCTGTACAAGGTCTTCTACCTCGAGAACGGCACCGGCCAGCCGCTGGTGTGCCAGCACACCGCCGGCTGCCACAACCACCAGTGGCGCGGTCTGCTCGAAGACGAGGAGATCACCGCCAACTACCGTGTCATCGCCTACGACCTGCCGCGGCACGGCAAGTCCGATCCGCCGGAGAACACCGAATGGTGGACCGAGGAGTACCAGCTTTCCGCGGACCACTTCGCCAATTTCATCGTGGCGTTGTGCGACGCGCTCGAACTCGAGAACCCGATCTTCATGGGATCCTCGTTCGGTGGGAACATCGCCCTGCAGCTTGCGCTTCGGCACCCTGACCGCTTCGCCGGCGTCATCCCTGTCGAGGGTGCGGACTATTCGCCGGGCTTCTACCTCGACTGGTGGCAGCACCCCCACGCCAACGCGGCACAGGTCTGCGCGAGCGGCGTGTGGGACCTGATGGCACCTCAGTCGCCGGAGGCGGATCGCTGGAAGACCTGGTTCTACTACAGCCAGGGTTCTGAGTCCTTCCGCGGTGACCTGCACTTCTACTCGGTCGATCACGACCTGCGCGGAAAGCTCGCGGACATCGACGGTGACCGGTGCCCGGTTGTGATGCTGACCGGTGACTACGACTACCTCACCACCCCCGAGGACAGCGCCCGGACCGCGGCGCAGATCCCGAACGCCGAGTTCATCGAGATGAAGGAGATCGGCCACTTCCCGATGAGCGAAAACCACACTGTCTTCCGTGGATATCTCATCCGGGCACTCGAAACCCTCCAGGACAAGGCACGCAAGTCCATCACCACCAGCTAGTACCCGCTCGCCCGCTCGGGTGTGGCCACCGAACGCGCGTGGCTACACCCGAGCGACCTGCATCGGCCTCGGCTCCCGGTTCGGGTGCCGACTGGTCGGGCGTGGCGATGAACCTTCACACACTCGGCAGGAGCTATGACCCACACTCTCCCCGCGGACGTCCCCACCCAACTCTGGGTCGGTGGAGAACTCGTCGATTCGTCTACCGGCACCACTTTCCCCGTAGAGGACCCCGCGACCGGTGCCGTGATTGCGCATGTCGCCGATGCCGCGCCCGAGGATGGACGCCGAGCTCTCGAACACGCCACTGCTGTGCAGGGGGACTGGGCGCGGACTCCCTCGCGTCGACGTGCCGAAATACTGCGCACCGCATTCGAACTCATCCACCAGCGGGCAGACGACCTCGCGCGCACCATCACTCTCGAGATGGGTAAACCGCTCCACGAGGCGTATGCGGAGATCGAATACGGCGCATCATTCCTGCACTGGTTTGCCGAGGAAGCGAACCGAATCAGCGGGCGAGTCTCGCCGTCCCCCTCGGGAACCGGCACCATCGTCGTCACCAGAGAACCGGTCGGGCCGGTACTGGCCATCACCCCCTGGAACTTTCCGTTGGCCATGGCCACGCGCAAGATCGGTCCAGCATTGGCGGCCGGATGTTCGATCATCGTCAAACCAGCGGCCGAAACGCCTTTGACGATGCTGCTCGTCGGTCAGATTTTCGCCGATGCGGGTCTGCCCGAGGGTGTGCTGTCGATTCTGCCGACCTCCGATGCTGCAGCGCTGACCGCACCACTGATCAGCAGCGCTGATCTGCGCAAGATCACGTTCACCGGATCCACCAGTGTCGGCAAGATGCTGGTTCGTCAATCAGCGGATCGGCTCCTGCGGATGTCGATGGAACTCGGAGGCAATGCCCCCTTCCTCGTGTTCGATGACGCTGATGTCGATGCAGCGGTCGACGGCGCGATGGCTGCAAAATTCCGCAACGGCGGCCAAGCATGTACAGCAGCCAACCGATTCCACGTCGCACGTAGCGTCGCAGAAGAGTTCAGCGAGAAGTTCACGGCACGCATCGGTGCCTTGCGCACCGGACACGGTCTCGACGCAGGAACCGATATCGGACCGCTGATCACCGCGAAGCAGTGCGCCACCGTCGATGCTCTGGTCGAAGACGCCGTCGCGAAGGGTGCGCGTATCCGCATCGGCGGTGGCCGTCCTGACGGGCCGGGAACGTTCTATTCCCCCACCGTTCTCGACGGCGTGAGTCCCGACGCGCGTCTGCTGCGTGAGGAGATTTTCGGCCCGGTAGCCGCGATCACCACCTTCGATACGGAGGACGAAGCGATCGCGGCGGCGAACAACACCGAATACGGCCTCGCTGCGTACTTCTACACCCAGAATCTCGACCGAGCGTCCCGAGTCGCCAACGCACTCGAGACCGGCATGGTCGGAATCAACCGAGGCATCATCGCCGACGCGGCCGCGCCCTTCGGAGGGGTGAAGGAGTCCGGCTTCGGCCGCGAAGGATCGGTCGAAGGTATCGACGAGTATCTCGCCACCAAGTACATCGCACACTGATCACCAGTGGCAGCATCCAGACCGGCGAATGCCCCTGCTCTCAACAAACACTCGTGCGCCGGGGGCTGGTGAAGGACCCGCCGAACGGTGGGTCCTTCACCAGAGAGGTGGTTACCGCACTCGTTCGTGTGGCACTACCTGCACATCACCCTTGCGAAGGGGGTCGGCAGGTCGACGCGGAACGTCTCGACGGGTGTCGAGTTCAGCTGTGGCCTCCTGCCCTCGGTCACCGGGGTAGGGGACAGCATCATTGATCTCCGCGCTCCACGTGGCGATCGCTTCGTCGACCTCGGTGTCGGCACTCTGACGAGCGAGCACCAATGCGACGAGCGGCGCCGCCAGTATGGTCGTGCCGAAAATGTATGCCTGAAGCATCGAATCGAGGAGCGTCGCGCCCTCCGGCGTGGTGGCGGTCGAGTCCAAGGACGCGTGAAATCCAGCCATGCCGCAGTAGGGCATCAGGCTCACCGCGAAGCCCATCATGGCGATGAAGTGGGTCATCCGGATCCCGACACCGCTGATGGACAAGGCTGCCATCACCAACCAGCGCCAGCATGTCGGACCGAGTGGGGTGGTAGCGGCTCGGCGAGCGCAGGACAGGCCGACGAAGGACCCGGCGATCGAGGTGCCGTAGGCGAGAAAGAGCGCCCACAGTCCCAGATCGAGATGGTGCATTTCGTGTGACATCAGTGTTCCTTATCAAGGCACGCTCAAGCACCTGCGCCGGCGGTGGCGCGCCGAACCGTCCGGGCAGGACTGCGATCTCGGCCCTCCGAGCAGCGACAGACTGTTCGTTTTGCATGATCATGCGTACTCTGAACAGGTTTATTCGTTCTCGTGGCCATGATTCGGTGAATTTCCCTTTCATTCGGGTAGTCGGGAAGCTGTGGTTCGTCCCGTCTTCGTGGCGGCTACCGGGGGATGAGGGATCAGGCGATGGGAATTCGAATTGCAGCTACCAGAACAGAGTTCGGATTCTGTGGCATCCAACGGTCGCGGTTGGAAGGCCGGAATGTGTCGGATCGCCGACTAAGTGCTCATATCGGTGCGGCGGCGACCCGAATCGAGATGGCGATCGCGGCGGTGTCGAGCATGCGGCAAGATGGGTCCGGAACTGGACTGGTGGCAGAAATGATTGCGTAACAGTATATTCCGGATATATTGCAGGACTCTGTGTCGAAGGTTGCCCACCGCGTCGTCGAAAACATCCCCCGAGTTGTAGATCGGTTCTGCTGGGGTGCTGGCGGTGCGAGAGGCGCCGGACTCGGTGATATCCGTGTCTGCGAAGCCGGGAAGTGTCCGAAGATGGGACAGCTGAGTGAGGCGCACATCACGATGATGGCTTCCACGTGACCTGAACTACAGAAAGGCTAGGACATGTCGCCTCACTCTTCCTCTGCGGTCGGACTTGCTGATACCGAGGTGTCACTCGAGCTGGACGCGTTGATCATCGGTGCGGGAGTCGCCGGCCTGTATCAGCTGCATCAGCTTCGCGAGCTGGGGCTGCGGGTGCGCGCCTTCGATACCGCCTCCGACGTCGGCGGCACCTGGTACTGGAATCGTTATCCGGGTGCTCGATTCGATTCGGAGGCCTACATCTACCAGTACCTGTTTTCCGATGAGCTGTACAAGAACTGGAGCTGGAGTCAGCGTTTCCCCGGCCAACCCGAGATCGAGCAGTGGTTGCATTATGTGACCGACAGTCTCGATCTGCGTCGCGACATCCAATTCTCGACGACGATCACCAGTGCGCATTACGTCGAGGACTCGAAGCGATGGATCGTGCGCACCGATCGCGGGGACACGATTGCCACCCAGTTCCTGATCACCTGCGCCGGCATGCTGTCGGCACCGATGTCGTCGGTGTTCGAGGGTCAGGAAAGCTTCGCCGGCCCGATCTTCCACACCTCTCGATGGCCGAAGGAGGGCGCCGATGTCGCGGGCAAGAAAGTTGCAGTGATCGGTGTCGGCGCCACCGGGATCCAGGTCATCCAGACCATCGCCGACAAGGTCGAACATCTGAAGGTGTTCATCCGTACACCGCAGTACGCCCTGCCGATGAAGAATCCGTCCTACGACGACCGGGATGTTGCCGCGTACAAGGAGCGCTTCGAGGAACTTCGCGCGACGTTGCCGCATACGTTCAGTGGCTTCGAGTACGACTTCGAGCATGCATGGGTCGACCTGACTCCCGAGCAACGGCGGAAAAGGCTCGAAGAGATCTATGACAACGGTTCACTCAAGCTCTGGCTCGCTTCTTTCGCGGAGGTGTTCTCCGATGAAGAGGTCAGTGAGCAGGTGTCCGAGTTCGTGTGAGAGAAGATGCGTGCGCGACTGAAGGATCCGAAGCTGTGTGAACTGTTGATTCCGACCGACTACGGCTTCGGTACACACCGGGTACCGCTGGAAACCAATTATCTCGAGGTCTACCACCGTCCGAATGTCGAAGCAGTGGGGGTGCGCACCAATCCGATCAGCCGAATCGTCCCGGAAGGGATCCTGTTGGACGACGGCACGCTGCACGAAGTCGACGTCATCATCCTGGCCACGGGATTCGATGCGGGATCCGGCGCGCTGACACGAATCGACATCCGTGGACGTGAGGACCGATCGCTCACGAGCGACTGGTCGCGTGACATCCGCACGACGATGGGCCTGATGGTGCACGGCTATCCCAACATGCTGACCACCGGTGCCCCACTCGCCCCCTCCGCGGCTCTGTGCAACATGACCACCTGTCTGCAGCAACAGACCGAATGGATCACCGAGTGCATCCGGCACATGCGTGAGCACGGGTACACCGTCATCGAACCGACCGTCGAGGGTGAGGGCGAATGGGTCGCCCACCACGACGAAACCGCGAATGCCACGCTGATCTCGAAGACCAATTCCTGGTACAACGGCGCGAACGTTCCCGGAAAACCGCGCCGCGTGCTGTCCTACACCGGCGGGGTCGGCACCTATCGAGAACTCACTCTCGCGGCCGCCGCGGCCGGCTACAAGGGATTCCAGCTGAGCTGACCTTCTCGGATATCCGACCCCTGCGGTCGACCACTGCTCGTCTCACCGCGGCGTACGCACATGTCATCGGGTGAGCACGCGCTGCTACCGCTTTCTCATAGCTCAGGAGGACGATCTCGATGATCGACAACCCGTACTACACGCACGACTTCCACGGTGATTACGACCTGATCGGCATCGGAGCCCTCGACCTCGAGGAGGGTGGGTCGATCCCGGACTGCCGGCTCGCAGTGGCAACGTTCGGAACGCTGAACGAAGCCAAGGACAACGCAATCCTCATCCCCACCTGGTACTCGGGGACCCACCAGATCTGGCGCGACGCATATATCGGTCCTGACCATGCTCTCGACCCGAGCAAGTATTTCATCGTCTGCGTGGATCAGATCGGCAACGGTCTGTCGACGTCTCCCCACAACGCCACCGGCGTCAACGCAGAGATCGCCATGTCGAACTTCCCTCGTGTTCGGATCGGGGACAATGTCGTGGCCCAGGAGCGGCTGCTCCGGGAGCATTTCGGTATCGAACGCCTCGCGTTGGTGACGGGAGGCTCCATGGGAGCTCAACAGACCTACGAATGGGCGGTGAGGTTCCCTGACAAGGTTCTGCGCGCCGCACCGATTGCCGGTACGGCACGCAACACTCCCGGTGATTTCTTGATCGCGGAGATCATGCGCGAAGCGATCCTGTCGGATCCGGGCTGGAACGGCGGCGAATACACCTCGCATACGCAGGTCGTCGACGGCCTCACCAGGCAGGCTCACATCTGGGGAGTGCTCGGATTCTCGACCGAGTTCTGGAAGCAAGAAGTATGGCGAGCAATGGAGTTCGAATCCCTGGACGCGTTCCTGACCGGATTCCTCGAGCCCTACTTCACGGCGATGGATCCCAACGCACTCCTCACTCAATCCTGGGCCTGGCAACGCGGCGACGTCTCTCGGCATACCGGGGGAGACCTGGCCGCTGCACTCGGACGGATCACCGCCAAGACCTTCGTGATTCCCATCGACGAAGACCAGTTGTTCCCGGTCCGCGACTGTGCTGCCGAGCAGGAACTGATCAAGGGCAGTGAACTGCGCGTGGTCGAAGATGTGCTCGGGCATTTGGGCCTGTTCGCTGTCGCTCCGACCTACATGCCGCAGATCGACCGCCACCTTGCGGATCTTCTCGCGATCGAGGTCTGAAGCGGTGCCGCCACGACAACGGTCCACGTGGGCGGGACGGTAGTGAGTGTGCCCGCCGGCGGTCGTGGCGGCAGAGAACATCGAGATTCTTGCGCGGTTGCCGGCGATGTCGACCTCTATGCGTAGGGCGGGGCAGGTGATGGAACGGGCTCGGCTTCCCCTGCGGGGTGAAGCCGAGCCCGGTGATCCGGTCGCCGTCGACGACCTGACGTCAGTCTCCTGATGGTGGTGTGCACCCCGGATCGCGGCAGTCGGTGGTCCGAGGAGTAGGCGCGGTGCGGACCGCGAGTGCCGATCCCCGGCCGGCGGGGTGGCCGTACCCGCCCCGCTACTGCCGTTGGAGACGGCAGATCGATGTCCTATTCTGGGACATCCATAGAATGTGACGTGCGGCACATTGAGGGGGATGGCAGTACTGCGACCTGCAAGGAAATGTGATGGACAGTGATAACCGCCGGCGCCGCGTGACCACCGCCCGGCATCTCCATGACCTCGCCGGTTCCCCCTCCGAGGACGTCTCACCCCTCATCGCACAGTCATGGCGACGCTCACGTCAGGCGGGTGTCATCCCGGACGGCTCGCACCTTCCACAGCTGCAGTACGTCGAAGACCTCGATCTTCGCCGACGACTGGTGCGATGCGCCCTGCCGATCCTCGATCGGCTCCATGACGACCTGTCCGACATGTCCCTCAGTGTCGCGTTGAGTGACGAGCATGCGCGTGTGCTGGTCCGGCGGGACAATGATCCCGTCCTCGCCGCGAAGCTGGACAAGGTGTACTTCGCTCCCGGGTTCACCTACGCCGAAGAGCTCGTCGGTACCAATGGAGTGGGCACAGCCCTCGAGACCGGGATGGCCGTCTACGTCGACGGCGCTCAGCACTATCACGAATCGATCCAGTATTTCACCTGTGCCGGCGCGCCCATTCACAACCCCACCACCGGCCGTGTCGAAGGACTGATCGACATCACAGGCTTGACCCACACATCGAACCCGTTGATGCGCCAGCTCGCCCTTGGAGCGGCTCGTGATATCGAGTCGGCTCTTCGCGCCACGGGATCGATCAAGCAACAGCTCGTGCTCGGCGAGTTCCTCGTCGCCTGTCGGCGCCGGCAGACGGCGGTGTACTCACTCAGTTGCGGTGTTTTCATGTCGAACGAGATCGGCTCGCGCCTTCTCGACCCGATCGACGAGGCTTTTCTCCGCGAGGAAGCACAGTCGATGCTCGATCCGTCACGAGTTGCCCAGTTCGACCTGCGCCTTCCGTCCGGAGGTAGCATCACCGTCAAGCGCACTCTCGTCGAACATGGCGGCGACATCGCCGGCATCGTCTTCGAAGTCGAGGCGACATCGTGTCCCACGAAGATCATGCAACCCCGGCGCACGGTTCCCGTGTTTCCGGGGGTGGCGGGGTCTTCGCTCCAATGGAACCGGTGTCGAGGGGAGTTGACGTCCCTCGCCGCGACAGATGCCAACGTGATCCTCAAAGGTGAACCAGGAAGCGGCAAACTCACTCTCGTTCGGGGCATGCACCTGTACAAGAATCCGCAGGCCCCGATTGTCGTCGTGGATTGCTCTGCTGAAAAGTCCGCTCACGAGGAATTGCGCACTGCGCTCGACTCCGCGGCGACCACGATCGTCCTTCGTCGCATCGACCGACTCGACGCGAGCACCGATGAGCTCTTTGCCGACCTCATATCCGCCGACCAGCACCGATACCCCGCTCGGTGGATCGTCGCGACCACATCTACTGATGGGGAAGCACTTCAGGATTCTGCTCTCGCCGAGCATTTCATCGCCACCGTCGAGGTCCTCGCATTGCGTCATCACCCCGATGACATCCCGGACATCATCCGAATGCACCTTGCACCTCACCGCGAAACCGCTTTCAGCGACGACACGATGCGAACCCTGAAGAAGTACCACTGGCCCGGCAACGTCCGTGAACTGGTCGGCACTCTCAATCACGTACTTCGCGCCAAGCCCGCGGGAACGATCGCAGTAGCTGATCTGCCTCCAGCGCTCAGCTCCGCGCCTCGCCGGACGATGACGGCAATGGAAAGAGTCGAGCGCGATGCCATAGTGGCTGCGCTACGGGACAGCGGTGGCAATCGTGTCGCCGCCGCGAAATTGCTGGGGATCGCAAGGTCGTCTCTCTACCGCAAGATCGACACGTTCGGCATCCACGTGTGATCGCGCAGAATGCGTGATCCGAGAGTCGTCCTATGGCCTTGCGTGCGGTAGCGGTGACTGTCGGAAGGTGCGGCCCTCGCGGCAAGCCCGTGGGAGACGGTGTTCGCGCTCGACCTGTTGCACCCAGACCTCGAACAGCGTGGCAACACCACACCGCTGCGGGTGTTTCGACACCCGCAGCGGTGTGGTGTCCGTGCGTCGGGTGGGGATTTCACCCGATCTCGTTGATGTCGTCGTGTGGCTGTTCGGCGAGCGCGCCGGTTACGCGAGCGGTCAACGGATCGAGGTCGATGTCCGGTGCCGCGGCCCGGGATGGAACCGGGGTCAGGAAAGGGCTCGGTAGACGGCGGTCTCCATGTCGAGGTAACCACCGAGCGAGCTGGGGTCGGCGAACGGGAAGATCTGCGTCGCCCAGTAGCCTCCGATCTTGTTGTGCCGGTCGATCCAGTAGTAGAGGTTGGCCAGGCCTGCCCAGGCGAGAGAGCCTGCGGGACGGCCCGTGGGTGCTTCGGTTTCGTTGGTCATGAACGTGTAGCACCAGCCCTTGCGCTGGCCAGGGAAGAACTCGGCGTCGTTCGACAGAGACCTGATGACACCCGGAAGCATCTTCACGGTCAGGTCGCCGAGGTCGTTTCTGGTCGCCCACTCGACGGTGTCGGGGCGGAGGATGACGGTGCCGTCGTCTGCCTCGCCGTCGTTGAGCCACATCCGGATGAAGGCGAGGTAGTCACCGACGGTGGAGAACAGTCCGTGCCCACCCATGTCGACCTCGGGCGGGGTGGGGATGACGAAATCGGTGGCCTGGAGTCCGTCGTCGGTGCGCTGGTGCATGGTCGCCAGACGCGCGCGCATGTCGTCGGACGGAGTGAAGGACGTCGATGTCATGCCGAGGGGGTCGAGGACTCGTGTCTTCAGCGCCTCGCCGAGGCGGGTGCCGACGATGCCTTCGATCACCTGGCCTGCCCAGTCGATATTCGAGCCGTACTCCCACTGGGTGCCGGGATCGAACAGCAGCGGTGTCTCGAGCGCGTCCTTGGTGGCGGTGACGATGCTGGGCTGACCGTGGTTCTCGGCGAGGCGGTTGTACGTCTCGTTGAAGAAGTCGTATCCGAAGCCGGCGGTGTGCAGCAGTAGTTGGCGGGTCGTGATGTCGGTCTTCGGTGCTCGCAGCATCGGCTCGCCGTTCGAGTCGAAGCCCTCGATGACCTGGAGTTCGCCGATCGCGGGCGCGTACTCCTCGGCCGGGGAATCCAGGTCGAGATCACCGGATTCCACGAGTTGCAGCGCCACGGTGCCGGTGAGGGCTTTGGTGGTCGAGAAGATGCTGAAGACGGTGTCATCGGTCATCGGTTGATCGTTGTCGACAGACCGTACCCCAGCGGACTCGATGAACAGGGTTTCCTGGTCGTTCGTCATGCCCGCTACTACTCCGGGCACGGCACCGCTGTTCACCGTGGTGTGGATGACTTCGCGGGCTGAGTCGACGACGCGTTGGGTATCGGACATGGGGGTTGTTCCTCTCGTTCGGTCGACAGTGACGCTGCTCCAAGTTTCACAAGAGTGTGATGGGTGTCTCAACCGACGCAGCGGCGCAGTTTCGCTCTGTTTCCCCGCCGAATGGCGGGTCCCTCGGTCGAGCGGCCGCCGTATCCTCGATGCGAGTCTTCGAGGAGGTGACGATGGCCCGAGCCGTGCCCCGTCCACCATTCGATGCCGAACTCAAGGCGGGATTGGCTGTGGTAGGCGGTATGTTCCCTCCGACCATCAGTGCGGACCTGATCGAGTTCATGCGTACGTCCTATGCGTCCCCTCCGATGGACGAGGAATTCGACCGCCGACGGATCGCGGTGAACGACGTGACCTTCCCCGGGGGTGATGGCGCTGCCGTCAACGCTGCGGTGCTTCGTTCCCGGGACTTCAGCGGGCCCCGTCCTGCGGTGCTGTACGCGCACTCCGGAGGATTGATGTTCGGAGACATGTTCAGCGGCCTGGACCTGGTGCTGGACTGGGTGACCGAACTGGGGGCGGTTCTTGTCACGGTCGAATATCGTTTGGCCCCTGAGTATCCCGACCCCTACCCGCGTGAGGACATGTATGCCGCCCTGGAGTGGTTGGCTGCGCATGTCACCGATCTGGACGTGCGGGCGGACCGGATCCTGGTCGCAGGTGCCAGCTCCGGTGGCGGACTGGCAGCCGGTCTCGCGCTGGCTGCGCGGGACCGCGGTGGTCCCCGGTTGTGTGGGCAGGTACTCGACTATCCGATGCTCGACGACCGGTGCACGAACGCTTCGATCGAGCAGTTCGACGGTATCGGTGTGTGGGACCGGATCAGCAACGAAACCGGCTGGACCGCCCTGCTGGGTGAGCAGCGGGGCACCGACCTTGTCTCGCCGTATGCAGCCCCGGCCCGCGCGCAGAATCTGCGCGGATTGCCGCCGGCCTTCATCGACGTCGGTGCGGCCGAGATCTTCCGGGACGAGGCGATCGACTATGCCAACAGGATCTGGCAAGCCGGTGGCGATGCCGAGTTGCACGTATGGTCCGGCGCCTTTCACGCGTGCGACATTTTCGCCCCGCACACCAGCGTGGGCCGGTCCATGATCCGGACCCGCAACACCTGGGTCGAGAAAATCCTTGCGGACTGAGGGCAGGAACGAATATGCAAGAGCTACTCGGACGGATCGCCCGCCTCGATCCCAGCGCCAGTTTGGGTCTGCGTGTCATCGCGTGCTTCGACGAGTTGATCGTCGGCAACGTCAACACCCGTGCCCTGCTCGCAACCGCTGCCGCGCTGGCCGGTTGTACTGCAGGGTTCCGGCAGAGCGTCCCGCCGCGGACTCTACGAGTCACTCCGAAAGGAGAAGCAGTGCAGGGTCAATCGCCGACAGATCCTTCGAATCTGCACGTGGCGTCGGAGGACGGCATCGACGTCTGGCTCGAACGCGACGGTGCTGCTGGGCCGAACGACGCACTCATCCTCGAGCGCTTGGCACTGGCTGTGCGGATCCGGAACGGGCATGGAGCCCGGGAGATCGACAATCGCCGCCACCTCGGCATACTCACCGGTCGCGAGAGCATTCCCGACGAGCGCTTGACCGCGGCGAGTGCGCTCGGATTGTCGGCAACGGGCCTGTATCGCCTCGTTGTGGCACCGCTGTTCGCGGTGTGGCGCAATCATCCCGCCGGCCCGGAGGACGTGATCGCCACCCCGTTCGGTCCGGTCCACGCCATCGTTGTGCCGGAGCGGTACCCGCCGTTCGGCGCTTCGCCGTGCGGTATCGGAACAGCCACGCCGCCGGACTCGTTGGATCGGTCGTTCCGGACCGCGATGGTCGCTCTGCGCCTGTGCCGAACCCCGAAGGAACCCCAGGTTGTGGCCGACTCCTACGGGGGTCTGATCGAACTGCTTGCCGACGCCGATGAGCACGCTCCGCACAGCGACGCCGACCGTGTCGAGGCCATCGCACACTACGCCTGGGGGATGGAGACGATCGATGCCGTCGTCGCTGCGCAGTCCGTTCGGGAAGCGGCGCGACTGCTCAACATCCACCACAGCACGCTTCAGAGCAGGATCGATACCATCACTGCGACACTCGGTTTCAACCCGTTCGAGGGATTCGGGCGCAGCCGGCTCGGGACAGCGTTCCTGCTGCATCGCTTGCGTACGTCGACGGTCCTCGACCTGCCGGCGGCTGCGGCACCCGGCAATGTCGCCGTGCTCGGTCCTGCTCGCCGCGCGACGGTATGAGGCCGTCAACGCTTCATGATGTGGTCTCGGTCATCTCGGTGCCGGTTCGGTGCGTTGGCGTGTCGGTGATCGCCGGAAGCGGCACAGCGTTGTGCGGGTGATGTCCCTGCGACGTCAGCTCCGGGCGGCGGAGCCGTCTTCATCCCAGTCGGGCAGGGCCGGCACTCGGGTGGCGAGGGCGGTATCGGCGACGATCAGTACGACTGCGATTGCGCGAGCCAGAGGCTGGATTACGAGGCTGGAAATCATCAGAGAACGGTCTTCCTTGGTCGTATGTCGTTCGGTGGAGCCGAGGCGTCCCGTCGGGAGAACGGGCTTGCCGATCGCGATCAGACCTGCCATCTACGTGCCGGAAGTGATCGTCCGGGCGGTCCAGCTCGGACGACAGCAGCGGTAATCGAGTATTCAACTATAATTATGCTACCCGGTTCCGAAAATCAAGTCGATCATGCCCCGCGCCGAACGAGCAGTCGGACTCCCGAATCGGTCTCTGTGAGCGGCACTGCCCTCGTTCGTGGGAAAGCGTAAAGAGGATTCCGATAAGGGAGAGCGCTCCGACGGTGGGAGCGATCGGCGTACCGGCTGTCCCGCAAGCAAACGCCGACGAACGGCATCGATGGGACATGGCGGGCCCCTCAATCGAACGGATAGGACACAACCCGCCCTACACGGGTCGGTGTGGAAGTTCCCGGATGCCCTGCCCGTTGGAGGGGGGACAGGCAGGGCATCCGGGACGGGGTCGGTTCACCGACCGGGAACCACGGTCCGCCTACAGGGGGTGACGGATCGTGGTGGTGTTGCAAGATCATGTTTATCGGTCGCATCGCGCGTCGCCTATATTTACGGTACCGAGTACCCAAAATCAAGTCTCGGGTCGAAAAGAGGGGGGAATGCGATGGCTACCGGCAGACGTGGACGTCCTCAGGTGTCGTCTCGCGCGCAGGTCGAGGTCGCCGCGTTCGAACTGTTCCTCGAACGAGGCTATGCGGAGACGTCGATCATGGATATCGTTGCGGCCGCGGGGATCAGCAAGACCACCTTCTTCCGGTACTTCTCCAGCAAAGCGGCACTCGTGTGGTTTCCTTTCGAGGAAAGTACCCGCGACCTCCAACGCTCCTTCGGCACGGTTGACGACGAGGTGCCGGTCATGGAGGCGATCCGGGCCGGGGTGATCGATACGGTAGCGGCCCGACTCGACGACGAGGGCGTCTGGACCGCCCAGATTCGGATCCTCGACGCCTCACCGGAATTGCAGGCCGAGGGTGCTCAACGGTGGTTGGTGTGGTCCGAGGTCGTCTCGACGTTCGTTGCGTCCCGTATCGGTACGCGTCCGGCGGCGGTGGTGCCGGCTGCTGTCGGGGGTGCGGTGCAGTCCGTGGTGCTCGCCGTCCTGCGCGAGGGAGTGAGGTCTCCCGCATCCCCCGGTGAGGTGTTGACCACTCTCGATAAGTCGTTGGCTTCGCTGGGGTACAGCCTGCAGAAGTGGATCGACGAACAACCTTACAAGTAAGGCGCATCGGCCTCCTCTGCAGTGGCGGACCTACGTGCGAGATGTACCCGAGGTCCAGTGACGTGCGCATCATCGATGTACCGGATCGATGCACAGCCGGTGGCGGTGGTGGTCTGCCCCCCGGACGGGACCCACCGTTTCCCGACTCGTCGCCGTCCGGAATGCCGGCCGTCGATCGTGAGGCGCCGCATCGTGCCGAACCGCAGGCCAGGCAGAGTTCGTCGCCGCGCGACCCAATGGGAACTGATGAAGTATCTGGCCGGTGATGCGCGTGGCGCCGCTGGGTTCGGTATTCGCGACACTTCGAGGGATCGGAGTGGGTGCGCAGGTGCGAGGCGCACTTGTTCGGATATCGACGTGCATCGCGGGTCGTGCCGGTGATGCACATCTCGAAGATTACTCGCACACGATTCGTTCATGCACGACTGAGTCCGGTATGCTCGTCCTGTGACCACAGGTGACCTCGCTTCGATCGGGAACGACGACCTCCTGGCGTTGGACCGGCAGGTCTGCTTCGCGCTTGCCGTTGCCAACCGGGCCGTCCTGGCTGTCTACCGGCCTATCCTCGAGCCTCTAGGCCTCACTCACCCGCAATACCTGGTGATGTTGGCGCTGTGGGAGAAAGCTCCGATGTCGGTCAAGGCGATCGGCGAAGCGCTGGCTCTGGACTCGCCCACGCTCTCGCCTTTGTTGAAGCGCCTCGAAACCTCACAGCTGATAACTCGTTCGCGCAGTCGTGTAGACGAACGTCAACTGGTCATCGATCTCACTGCCCAAGGTCGAGCCCTGCGGAACGAAGCCCAGAAAGTCCCGGTCGCCGTGGTCGAGAAGCTCGGTGTTTCGCCGGCGGAGCTCCAGGAACTGCATCGGGCACTGACCCTTCTCAATGATGCTGCAGCACATGCAATAACCAGTTCGGATCGACGTCCGTCCCGAGATCCATCCGAGCCACCGGATACAACGAAGGGAACGCTGTGACGACCCCACTTCGCACACGACCTACCGTAATTCAGCGCCTGGCCTATGTGGTTGGCCGCCCCCTGCCTCCGCAGATGCAGGACTGGGTCCGTAACGACATCCTGGGGCCGGGCGGCGTGCGCCGCTATCTTCTCAGGTGGAATGTACCGGTCATCCCGCTGCTGCTGTTGTTCCTGCTGATCCCGGGACCGGTATGGATTCCCGTCTCCATGATGATGTTGCTGCTCTTGCCCTGGACGTACTTTTCTGTGGCGTTGATGAGCATCTGGCAACGTCATCGACTTCAGCAACACGGTCTCGATCCTGATCTGCTCGGTGCGAAGGCGCAGGCGCGTGCCTCGCGTGAACGCGAGGACTACGAACGTCGGTTCGGTCGCGCAGCCTAGGCAATGTGCGCAACCCTGACGCGGAGTCAGGGTTGCGGACCGGCGCCTATCTCACCCATGTCGGCGGGTTGTCGGGCAGCAGGGCCATCCCCGGTGTAACCGGAGGGTGAGTGCGTACTGCATATGGCGGCGACAGTCGTCGTTCGGAGTAGCGGTGCTGCGCAAGCCGGGGAGAAGAAGATCAACTCGCCGGCGGTGACGACGACGATGTTCAGTCCCCGGTCGCCGCGATCTCCGTCGACCCCCAGGGCTCCGCAGTCTGGTGGGCCTCACGTGTCGAGGAACTGCCGTTTATGATCGACCAGGTCCACGACAACCTCGACGTGCTACGTAATCTCGACAAGTTGCCCGGCATCAAGCACGTCTATGTCGACACCCCGGGCTGGATCGACCTGTCCGGTGCCGACGACGGCACCGATGTCCTCGGCACCGGTAGTTCCGCCGACGCGTTGCGCGCGGTGCTCGAGGTCGCCGATCTGGTCATCGTTCCGATCGAACCCGAGCCGCTGTGTCTCGATCCCACCGCGCGCACGATCAAGCACGTCATCGAACCGCTCGGCAAGAAATTCATTGTCGTGGTGAACAATTGGGATCCCCGCGACGGCAAGGTCGACCTCGAACAGACCTGCGAGTTCGTCCAGGCCAACGGATGGTCCCTCGCCCGAACGGTGTTGCGGCACTACAAGGTCCACACCCGTGCCGCCGCCGAAGGCCGCGTCGTCACCGAATACGAAGCCAACCGCGTCTCGTTGCAGGCACGGGAGGATTTCTACAAGCTCAGCCTCGAGCTCGCGGACGGTGGTCGCTGATGCCGCCCAAGGGTGGGCGCGCGAACTTCGCCTCCCTCGTCGGAGCAGTCGGCGACAACTCCCCGGTCGACCGCAAGCGCACCCCGCACCCACAAAGACGAAGACGACGATCGAGCCTCTCGAAGGCCAACTGCTCGACGATGTTCCGGTCGATCAGCTCATCGCCAACCCCCGCAACCCGCGAGCCTGAGGCGCCGCAGCCGAAAGAACCTGCGAGCAAGCTCGAGCCGGTGGACAAGGTGGCTCAGGCACTCAAGCGCCTGGGAGCGGATCCGGATGTGCTGGCCGCGGCGGTGCGGAAGCACTTCACCGATGACGAGGGCCGCAAGATTATCGATGCACTCGAGCTCCGGTAACTGCAATTCGAAATCAATAGCCTTGTTTCGCAGTGGTGTTCATTGTTGAACCGTATGTCGGGGGATGTACTCAGAACAAGGGCTCGGCATGGCAGAAAGCCCGCGAGCCTGCAGTAGTGCACTGCTTGATAGCCGCGGCGGTGCGGTGATGGTCGCGCTCAGTCGGATTTGTCGAGCAACGACAGGAACCTTTTCCGTGGGTTCAGGTGCCGGTCATTTCGTGTGGTTCGAGGAGAGGGTGAGGGCTGTCGTGATTGCGAATCCTGCTATCCACTCCGGGATTGCGCGGTAAAAGCTCGAGGTGACCTGGTAGGGGCCGTTGGCGTGGAGCGCGGCGTAGGCGGCGATCCAGGTGCGCACCTCATGGGACGAGTGGCCGGCCTGCTCGACGAACCAGTCATTGGTCCACGTGTCGATTTGTTCGAGTTCGCCGGATGCCAGAATCTCGAGAAGATGCTGGTCCCAGTGGGGGTTCAACGGCTGAATGGTGGCGGTACCGGCAGCGAAGTCTCGACCTGCGGTGATGACGCGTTGTTCGCGGGCCTTGCGTTCGGCGTCGCTCGGATTGCGGCCGTCGATCAACCGTTCGCGCACCTGCTCAGGCGAGCTGGTGAACTGCGGAATCGGTGGGTCGTGGGAGAGCCCTCCGGATCCGACGAACAGGACGCGTTCGTCCAGTTTGTTGGCTGCTCGTCCGACAGCTTCGCCGAGCAGCCGAACTCGGCTGACGGGGCCGAGGGGTTCGGCGACGGAGTTGATGAAGATCGGCACGGTCGGTACTGCGATGATCGATCCGACGAGTAGTTGTAGAGCCTGGGCGAAACCGTGGTCGACGTGCATGCGTTCGGAGAACGCGGCGTCGATACCGCTGTCCAGTACTTCGCGCGTAATAGTGCGGGCGGCGTCGCGGTCGACGTCGAGGGGGCCGGCTTCGGTGCCATAGTCGCCGACGGACTGCGCGCCGGCTCCGATGCAGAACGGTGGCAGCAGGTCGTAGAAGACCCCGTTGTAGTGGTCGGGGGCGAAGATCACGATCAGATCTGGGGCGAAATCGGCGATGAATCGGCGCGCGTGGTCGAAGGCGGCGTCGACGGCGTCGATGACTTCTTGATCGGGGTCGTTGCGTCCCATCAGGGGGGAGTGCGACATCGCGCACAGCGCCACAGGCATCGCGGAGCCTCCTTACTGGTACTTCACGGCCTCTGCCCGGATGGTTCGAGCGAGAGCGGATGAGGTTCGTCGGATGGGTGCGTCCGGCCGGTGCCGCCAGGGGGTTCAGGGGAGGGCGGCACCGGCTGCATCTGTGTCAACTGCGATCGAGGAGAAAATCCAGGTGCAGTTTGTTGAAGGTGTCGGGGTCTTCGTACTGGGGCCAGTGTCCGCAGTTCTCCATGACCGCCAGCTTGGCGCCAGGGATGTGGGAGGCGATGCGCTCTGCTTCGTCGACCGGACCGGAGGGATCTTTGGTAGTCCACAGAACCATCGTTGGCACGGTGATGCCTTGGAGGGTGGCATCGGTGATCATGTTCCGTTTGCGGGTTTCGAGGTCCTGCAAGGCCATGTTCATTTCGCATGCCTTGAGCCAGTCCGGTTGTTGGAAGATGGCCTGGCGGGTGCGGATGAGGTCGTCGGTGACCATGTTCGGGTCGGCCATGAGCCATTCGAGGCGTGCTTTGACGCGTTCCCAGCTCGGGTCTTTGGCGGCTTCCATCGACAGGGTGTAGAGCCGTTCCATTACCTGTGGGTTGGCCATGGTGCCGCCCATGGTGTTGAGCACGATCCGCTCGACTTTGTCCGGGTGGTCGTGAGCGAACTGGGCGGTGACCCATCCGCCCAGCGACTCGCCTGAGAAGGATGCCTTCTCGATGCCGATGGCATCCATAAGGTGCAGCACGTGGTCGATGTAGTGCTTGATCTCGAGGGGGTGATCGGGTTTGGCGGAGTAGCCGTGGCCGATGAAGTCGATGGCCCACACATTGAAATGCTCGGCGTGTGAACGCAGATTGCGGACATATGCTTCGGCGTGGCCGGTGATGCCGTGTAGGAGAATGAGTGTGGGCTTGGAGTCGTCCCCGGCGTGCAGATAGCGGGTGCGGTATGGGCCGGCCTGGATGAACCCCTGGCTGAACTCGACCTGGTTCAGATCGTCCCAGACGCTGGTGTACGGGCGGGTCATGCGTGTGCTCCCTCGATTGGTGTGATGCTGGCTGTGGAGGCTGGTGTTGCGTCGTCGGCGGTGACGTGCGGGACGACGATCGGTACGGCGTGGATGCTGTACTGGGGCGTACCGCCGTTCCCGGCGGTTGGGGTCTCATGCGGGGCACGGTCGAGGACGATGCTGAGCGCGTTCTCGAGGTGGGTGAGTGCTTCGCTGGCGTCCCATACCGGAGCGCTGTACCGCCAGGCGACGTAGCCGTCGGGGCGCACGAGAAGAGCCCCGGCCTCATGGATTTCACGGAGCTGCCGCCAGTACCCGTACGAGTCGTTGATGCCCGCTTCACCGATGACTATGGTGCGCAGGAACGGTAGGTCCAATGTGGCAGCGGCACGTTTCCATGCCTGGCCGCCGATGCCGGTGAGCAGGGTCATCTGTCCCTTGCCGGTGACATCGAGGGTCGAGACCCGGGTACCGTGCGGGCCGACCAACCAGGCGTGTGGCAGCTTGGCGCCAGGACGAGTGGTGGCCTGCAGGTACAGTTCCCGGTCGCGTCCCCATACCTCCTCACCGGCTTCAAGGTCGGGGACCACCGCAGACGAGGCGTAACGCTGGTTGAGTTCGACGCCGTGGGCATTGAACTCGGTGTTCTTGACCTCGAGTGCCTCGTATAGGCGCTCGCGCAGTGCCGCGCCTTCGGAGGAGGGAGCTTTGAGTTTCGCCAGGCCGGCGGTGACCGGGTCGTCGCTGGTGGGATCGAACCACTCGCGCAGACCGGCGTAGTCCTTGCGGGACTGGTTGGCGCGCGCGACGATCTGCCTGCCGACCGGAACCCGCTCGGGGGAGTAGGACTCGAGCAGTCCCGGTCCCGCGTATCCCTTGGCGGCGTAGGCGATCTTCCAGGCAAGGTTGAATGCGTCCTGCATGGAGGTGTTCGAGCCCAGGCCGCTGCTCGGCGGATGCCGGTGTACGGCGTCGCCGCCACAGAACACCCGGCCGGATTGATAATGCTCGGCCCACTGCTGATTGACGTACCAGAACGAGCGCGACACGATGTCGATGGTCAGCTCAGGGTCGCCGACAAGGGTACGGATCTGTTCTAGCACAACGTTATCGGATATGTCGGGTTCACCTTGGGACATGTCGAAGCCCCATCCGGCGATCCACTGGCCCCAAGGTCTGATCGCCCGCAGCAGACCCATGCCGATCTCACCGAAACCGGCCTTGGAGTTGAAGATCCAGTGCAGAATGCTCGGCCGGTGAGCGACGTACTTGCTCAGATCCGCGTTGAACAGGATGTAGGCGGTGCCGGCACGGGCGAGCTCGCCTTCGAAGGGCAGTCCGATCTGTTCGGCGATCTTCGAGCGGGCACCGTCGAAGCCGAGCAGGAAGCGCGCTCGCTGGGTGAACTCGGTGCCCGAGCGCACATCCCGGAATCTCACCGTGACACCGTCCTTGTCCTGGCTGTGATCGAGGTATTCGGTGTTGAAACTGATCAACGCGCCGCGTTCGGCCGCGTTCTTGATCAGTACCGGTTCCATCAGGGGCTGAGGGATGTCGAGCATCGCGCACGGGCTGCCGGCGAGATAGTCGCCGTACCGGGCGCCGGTGCCCCATGTTTGCATCCGGACGATTTCTTCACCGGCCAGACTGGTGGTGAACAGGGTGTCGCCCATCTGGTCCCACGGAGTGGCGTATGTGCGGGCTTCGTCTTCGACGCCCAGGTCGCGGAGCACTTCTACGGCGCGTTGGTTGGTGATGTGCGCGCGGGGTGAGTTCGCCACCCAGGGGAACATCGAGACGGCGTGGACGCGCACACCGTAGGTGGCCAGGGCGAGAGCGGCTGTGCCTCCAGCGGGACCGAGTCCGACGACGATGACGTCGGTGTCGTAGGTGGGGTCGTGGTCGTTCATGGTGGTCACTTCACTTGTCCAGGGTCCGCAGGGACCGTGCGGCGTCGGTGGTGGGCGGAGTCGAAGAAGCTGCGGTGGCAGTTGCGCTCGGTGTCGAGGTGCGCTGGTCGGCATCCAGTTGGCGTGTCGCGCCCTTGCGTCCCCAGCCGCCGGGCAGCAGGACCACCGAGACCACCGAGATGGTCGAGACGATCAACAGGTAGAGCACTATCGAGTTGCTGGTGTTGGTGGAGGCGTACAGGGCGGTCGCAATGGTCGGGGCGAACGCCGAGCCCGCGACCTGGGAGATCGTGTAGCCGATCGAGACGCCGCTGTAGCGCACATCTGCATCGAAGATCATGGTGAACAGCGATCCGGTTACTCCGGCGGCGGGGGCCATGGCGATGCCGAAGACCAGTACCTGCGCGGTCATGAAAAGCCAGGGGTTTCCGGTGTTGATCAGTGCGAAGGCCGGGCCGATCGCCACCCCCATGGTGACGGCGCCGAGCAGGTACATGGTCTTGCGGCCGAAGGTGTCCGACAGGGCGCCGAAGACGGGATAGAGGAGGACGGCGACGAGGCCGGCGACGAACACGCCGGCCAGGGCGAAGGTGCGGCTGATTCCGGCGACGGTGGTGCCGTAGGAGACGAGATACGCCATGCAGATGTAGGCGAACACTCCCTGGGACAGGTAGGTGCCGGCAATGAGGAAGATTTCTTTCGAGTGCTTTCGGAATGCGACGGCGATCGGCATCCGCACTACAGCACTGTTGGCTTTGATCTCGGCGAAGTCGGGGCTTTCGGTCAGGGACAGGCGGATGAACAGGCCGATTACGATCAGGACCGCGCTGAACAGGAACGGTAGCCGCCAGCCCCAACTGAGGAACTGCTCGTCCGGGAGTTGAGAAGCGGCGAAGAACGCCAGGGTCGCAATGCTCGTCCCGGCGGGAGCACCCATCTGTGAGAAGGAGCCGAAGAATCCTTTCTTCGCGGTGGGGGCATGCTCGACGGCCATCAAGGTGGCGCCACCCCATTCACCGCCTACGGCGAAGCCTTGAACCAGGCGCAGCAAGGTGAGCAGGATCGGAGCGGCGATGCCGATCTGGGCGTAACCGGGCAGCAGTCCCATCAGTACTGTGGCGGCACCCATACCGACGAGAGAGATAACGAGCATCTGTTTGCGGCCGACCCGGTCACCGAAGTGGCCGAAGACGATGCCTCCGAGGGGTCGGGCGAGGAATCCGACGCCGAAAGTAGCGAAGGACAACAGGGTTCCGATAGCAGGTGAGACATCGGGGAAGAACAAGGTGGGGAAGACCAGTGCGGCCGCGGTGCCGTAGATGAAGAAGTCGTAGTACTCGACGGTGGTCCCTACGAAGCTGGCCAGGGCCACCCGCATCGGGGAGGTCTTCGTTGCGGAAGTCGGCGCGGTGGTCACGGTGTGGTTCCCCCGCTGCGAGGGGCGGGGCAGGCTGGCACTGCGAACAATGCTGGGTGCGAGGCGGTCATGGCCGCGCCTTTCGTCTGAGATTCGTCGGGATGTCGAAGAGGGCCACCGCAGAAAGGGGCCGAGCAACTGGAATGCTAGACGTCTAGTTGCGAAGCTACTCCAGCGCGAATGGTGACGCAAGTCTCTGTCGGAGGAGGGTGGATCGCTCTGTGGCGATCAATGTGATGCTGCGCTGCCTGAAGATACAGCGCCGCAGGCGGGGCGGAAGCCTGTAGGCCTGTCCGGTGGCACAGAACCCGTTACAGCGAGCGGCTCACCATCAGCGCGATGGCTGAGCACTCGATTCGTCGCGAATGACCGCAATGGTGCCGACGATATGGCGCTCCATCGCCTCACGCGCCGCAGCGGCATCGCGATTTCGGATCGCCTCGGCGATCTCGTGATGGTCGTGCTGGCGGTTGGGTAACGCACTCGCGAGCGGGTTGGTGATGCCGGCGGTGTTGATCAGGAAATCCGACAGATCCCACATCCGCTGACTGGTCTCCTCCATGATCCGTGAATGCGCCATCGCATGGATGGCGGCATGGAATTCCCTGTTGTGAACTCGGTATCCGTGGGCGCGGACCTCGGGGTCGTCGGAGGCGATCAAGGCATCGACGCGTGCAGAGATCAGATCCAGCTCCCGCACCTGCGCCTCGGTTCGCCGTGTGGCCGCCACCGCAGCGATGGCTCCTTCGAAACCACCGAACAGGGTGAAGAAGTCCTCGACCTCACGCGGGGTGTAGGAAACGACCTCGCACCCGACCTGGGGGACGATGTAGACCAGTTTGTCGCTCGAGAGGCGACGCAGGGCATCCATGACCGGCTGTTTGCTCACCCCGAATTCCTGCCGAATCGACTCGACGACGATCTTCTCGCCAGCTGTATAGCGGCCTTCGAGCAATCGGGTCTTCAAGATGTCGTAGAGCGCGGAGGACAGGCGTGCCCCGGAGGTGCGGACGTGCGCAAGGAGGGCGGCAGCCTCGGTGCCAGCCGTCGGGCCGGGATCGGTCGAGGTCATCGGCTCAGGCTTTCCGTCGGTTATCGGGTGGTGCTGGGAGTTGAAGGCAGCGACTTGCATTCTAGTACTTGTGGTGTGAGTCACTGTGAGCTACGTTCACCTGGAACGCTAGCATTCCAGTTCGCGATCAGTGGGCAGCATCCCCGATTGCGGAATCCACTCCGGAGGCATGCACACCCGTAGTGAGGCCGTCGGACACATCCCCGCTACGACGGGTAGGACGAGCCAAGTGCACACCCCTGGGCCCCGTGCAAGGAGAAACTTATGGAATTCTGTATCGGCACCTGCGCCAAGATCGACCAGGTCGCGATGGTGAAGCAGGCCGAGGACCTCGGGGTCACTCACTTCGGTGTCGGCGAAGGCCCGTTGCTGTTCTCCGATCCGTACCAGTTCCTCGCCCTGGCTTCGCAGCAGACCACCGGCATCCACCTGGGCACCATGGTCACCAATCCATTGACCCGCATCGCCCCGGTCACCGCGAACTCCATGGCCACTCTCAATGCCCTGGCGCCAGGCCGAACCTTCCTCGGTATCGGTACCGCCAACAACGCGCTGCGTTCCATGGGTAACCGCACCGCGAAGATCTCCGAACTGTCCCACGCCATCGAGGTCTCCCGTGAACTGATGGCAGGCCACCGGGTCAACCACACCTGGCTCGGACAGTCCCGGGAAGTGGAGTTCCTCGACAAAGAAAGTGGCTTCTACAACGTCACCGACCACATCCCGATCTGGGTTGCTGCCGGCGGGCCCCGCGGTCTTGCCGAAGCAGCCAAATACGCCGACGCCGTCGTCTACTGCCTCGGACCGAACATCGACATGATCCAGATGATTCGTAGGCTCCTGGACAAAGCCGTCGCCGATGCAGGACGAGCCCCAGGCTCTGTCAAGCTCGTCTCGTTGTCCTGGTTCTACCAACTCGGCAACGGAGAAACCTGGGAAGACGGCGTCACCAACGGCTTCGGATCCGGACCGATCAGCTCATGCATCACCAACGCCGGACTGATGGACCAACACCGCGACGAACTCGGCGACTCGATCGTCGACGCCTCACTCACCGCCGCCCAGCAATACCTCGGCGACCCGAAATCCGCGGACCAACCGCACTATCTCGACGTCTGGGCGAAGTACCTGCGCGGCCTCGACCCCCGGCACCGTCCGATCATCACCAAGGAACTCGTCGACTACTGGTGCCTGTACGGCTCTCCTGCCGAGCTACGAGAAAAAACAGCCCTGATGCGCGAAGCCGGCGTCGACATCCTTCAAGTCTTCCTGTCCAACCCACGCACAGCCGCCCGCGACATCGACAACATCGGGCATTCGATCCTCGCCCACGTCTGATCCTTCCCCGTTCTGCCCAGGAGATACTGATGGAACTCGACCCGCGTACCACTGCGCTCGTGGCTGTCCACTGTCAAGGCGACGTCGTCGAACCTACCGGCGCCTTCGCCGACTTCTTCTACCAGCAGGTGACCGAGCGCAAGGTCATCGACCGCATAGCCACGCTCATCACCGCCGCCCGTACCGCCCACACCACGATCGTCTACACCCGGGTCGCATGGAAGCCGGACTTGTCCGATCTCGACGCCAACTCGCCCCTACTCGGCATCGTCGCCCAATCCGGTTGCCTCAAGGAAGGCAGCGAACTCGCCGAGATCATCGAACCCCTCACGCCGCATGATGAGGACATCGTGCTCACTCACCAGCGCATCGGAGCCTTCGCCCGTACCGACCTCGATACCATCCTACGCAGCAAAGGCGTCACCACCCTCCTCTTCGCCGGTGTGGCCACAAACGCCTCTGTCGAGGGAACAGCCAGGGTCGCAGGCGATCTCGGATACCGAGTGGTGATCGTCGAGGATGCATGCTCTGCGGCCACTCTCGCAGCGCATCAAGCCAGCATCGACTCCCTCGCGCTACTGGCCGAGATCAGCACGGTCGACGAAGTCCGCGCTGCTTTGGCTACGACGATCACCGGCACCCCGGTTTGACCGCCGACACCAGTTCTCGGTCACAGCGCGTCGATGCCTATCCGCCCTCAGATTGCTGATCTCAGACCAAAAAACCGTCTACATCAGCAGTTCGTATATGAAGGCCACCATTTGCGACGCCCGCCTCGCCCGGGGGTCTGTCCGTTAAACGGTGTGTGGGGCCCGGCGGTTTTCATTAGGGGATAGTTCTTTCGAGCCGTCCGGCGAAGGTGATCGCGAACGCGTTCAGCGCGGGCTTCCACCTGATCATCCAGCGTGCCCGGCCTCCGCCCGTGGGGTCAAGGGACCGCGTCACCAAGTACAGGCACTTGAGCGCCGATGCCTCGTTGGGAAAGTGCCCTCGGGCGCGGACCGCCCGACGACAGCGAGCATTGATCGACTCGATCGCGTTCGTACCTGATATGAAATTTGGTGGGTGTCCCGCAATGTTCGTCTGGCTGGCCGGGCCGGGTGGCCCGCCGTACGGTGAGACCGTCCGGAACAGGGGCATCTGTGAGGAATCGGTATGGGCAGGCCGTTCTTGTTCGATGGGCTGCGAGCCCGTTAGTAGATGGCCGCCCTTGCGACTTGTCCGGCTGCGCCGTGAGCGCGAATCCGTAGGTGTCGATTGCCCACCGATCCTCGAATCCTCAGCTCATGCAGGAGGTGAGTGTGATGGGACGGTATATCGGTCTCGATGTGCACCGCGACTTCGCTCAGGTCGCCATCGTCGAGGACGGAATCGTGTCCGATGCAGGTCGTGTCGACTGCCGACCGGCCACGTTGCGCGAGTGGATGACCGGGTTGCGGTCCGACGACGAGGTGGCGCTCGAGGCCACCGGCAACAGTGACGCCATTGCCACGCTGCTCACCTCGCACGTGGCACGGGTAGTGGTGTCGAATCCGCTCAAGACCCGGGCGATCGCCGAAGCGAACATCAAGACCGACAAAGTCGATGCGCGGATCCTCGCTCAACTGCTGGCCGCGGATTTCTTGCCGTCGGTGTGGTTGCCGGACGAGCGGACACGCCGGCTGCGGCGACAGACGATGCGGCGGGCGCATTTGGTCCGTCAACGCACCCGGCTCAAGAATCAGGTGCACGCAATCTTGCATCGCAATCTGCTGCCACATCCGCCGGTCACCGATCTGTTCGGCACCGTGGGCCGGCGTTGGCTGGCAGGCCAGGACCTCCCGAACGATGAGCACCATACGATCGAGGCATTGATGCGGCAGCTGGATTTTCTCGGTGAGGAACTCGCACTCGCGGACCGGGAATTGGCGGCCGAGGCGCTAGCGGATCCGGTGGTGCGGCGGTTGATGACCATCCCCGGAGTCGATGCCGTGGTGGCACTGTCGGTGGTCGCTGCTGTCGGGGATTTCGGCAGGTTCTCCTCATCCGACAAGCTGGTGGCCTATCTCGGGCTGCATCCGAGGGTGCGACAGTCGGGCAACCAGCCGGCCAGCCACGGGCGCATCACCAAGGCCGGGCGGGCACAAACTCGGGACATGCTGGTGGAGGCGGCGTGGGTTGCCGCTCGTGCTCCGGGGCCGCTGCGGGCGTTCTACAAGCGGGTCAAGGCGCGACGGGGATTCCAGGTCGCGGTGGTCGCCACCGCTCGCAAGCTTGCCGTGTTGTGCTGGCATCTGACGGTTGACGGTCAGGACTACGCCTTCGCCCGTCCCAGTCTGGTGGCGTTCAAGCAGCGCAAGCTCGCGTTGACCGCGGGCGCACCTCGCGCACACGCCCACCGTGGTCCCGGATACGACTACAACGACAAACAGTTGCGTCGTCATGAACGGGAAGTCATCGAGGTCGCCGAACGCGCCTACGAGACCCTCATCGCCGGGTGGCAGCCCCGCCGGCCCGCGCACACCGGCACCGCCGACTTCGGTGTTCGGCCCCGCCGAGCCTAGGGTGATCGCGCCCTGCGTCAAGGCGATCCGCTCCGCGGTGGCCTGCCGGCCAGCCCTGACTTCGGGACACGATCACCCTCGATGAGCACATGCCCGCACCACCGTCCTCAACAAGGCGAAACCCACCGAAACCTGCAGAAACCTTGACGATTACATCCGTCGAGCAGATCACGCGCCGGATCTCGACGTCGTAGTCGAGGAACGGCACGAACTCCGCCCAGGCCTTCTCCCACAACTGCACGATCGCCGGATACCGATCGCCCCACTCGGCGGCGAACTCGACGAATCGATCCTTCGCGGCCTGCTCACTCGGAGCCGTATAGACCGGCTTGAGGGACTTGACGATCGCATCGCGATGCTGCCGTCCGGCGTACCGGAAGCTGTTGCGGATCAAGTGCGCGATGCACTGTTGGACCACCGTGTGCTCCCAGGTGGTGTTGATCGCTTCCGGCAGGCCTTTCAGCCCGTCACACACGGCGAGGAACACGTCCTCGACGCCGCGATTCTTCAACTCGCTGAACACCTGCAACCAGAACCGGGCGCCTTCAGCACCGTCGCCGGCCCAGATACCTGGGGGTCCCTCCCGCGTGCGGGGGCGGATGTCGCGTTCCCCGCTGACGGTCATGCCGTCACGACGTAGAACGGGGTGTTGCGCACCTGTCCGTCACGGACTTTCACCACGATCGCGTCGACGAAGATGACCGGGTAGATCGGATCCAGTGGCAGGGAGGACCACTCGGCGAGTGCGGCGGTCACCTTCTCGGTGGGGGTACCTCCCTGCACGTAGTGCTCGGGGGAATCCGGCTGATGGTGTCCCTGGAGACCTTCGCCCCGTAGACCTCGCCGAAGTGCGCGGCGATCTCACCGGTGGTCAACCCACGGGCGGTCAACGAGAGCACGATCTGATCGATCCCGTCGAGCCGGCGTTTGCGTTTCGGGACGATGACCGGTTCGAACGAGCCGTCCCGGTCCCGGGGAACTTCGATCTCGACCGGCCCGATCTCGGTCAGTACGGTCTTGGTGCGGGTCCCGTTACGCATGTTCTCCGCGATCGGTGTTCCGCCGTGTTCGTGACCGAGGTGCTCGGTCGGTTCTGCTTCCAGAGCGGTCTCGAGCACGCTCTTCGTGAGCTGGCTCAGCAGGCCTCCCGGCCCGACCAGGCTCACGCCCTGTTCCTTCGCCTGCGCGAGCAAACGCTCTGCGAGCGCCTTTGATCGATGATCTCCCCGGTCACGGGATCAATGATCGCCTCGCCCAGCACTTCTGTCGTGTCAGTCACGGTCATTTCCTTTCGGGTCAGACCGGACCCTCACCCCCCGTTTTCCGGACAGTCCCGGTGGTTGCGCGTAGTCTGCCGGGACGCTCGTCGACGGTCGCTCACAAGGTCATCCAGATATCGACTAGTTCACCGGGGTCGAAACCGGTGTCCATGGTGGGGTGGATGTGGAGTTCGGTACCGAGCAGTGCTCTGCACGATGCGGCGCTGTGGTGGGGTCATGGCGCACGAGACGCGCGCATTCGCTCTGGTCGCACCAACTGTTCACGTATTCAGTCGGGTTGGTGCAGGCGGTGCCGTCACGGTGGAAGCAGGTGGAGCGCTCTATGGGAAGGTGTACCCGGTTGCGGATCCGATCGGTGGCATCGACCGTTCGGAAGGTCGCGGTGGGTCAGCCGTGCCAGAGCGGAGCCGACGTCCATCGTGGGGTGAGTCCGCATCTCTTCGGAGGCCGCGGCGTGCAGGTGGCGTCGTCGTTCCGCTTCTCATCGGCCCGCAGGATCAAAAATTTTCACTGTCGAAATAATCTAGTGCTGACAAACCATTGATCTCGACCGGAGATCGCTATAAATTCACCGTCAGTGAAGATCTGGTCATCGTCACAGCCGACGGTGTCCCGGTCTTGACGCTCTGACTTCCCACCGCTCGCATCGCCGAGGGGTGGAAAACATCCGACGGTCTCTCCGGCCGATCGATCAGCACTATGTGAGGAGATATTGATGCATGCAGAAATCGCTGGGGCAGGTCTATCCGGCCTTGTCCTCGCCTCTGCTCTGGCGCGAACCGGCTGGACGGTACGTGTCCACGAGAAAAGCAGTGAACTGCGTGAAATAGGTGCCGGTATCTATCTGTGGGAGAACGGATTACGTGCCCTCGAGGCGATCGGGGCTTACGAAGCCGTGACTGCCCGGGCCGAGCGCCTCGATGAGCCGACCCTGCGTGATCACAACGGCAGCACACTGCAGACCGAGTGGCTGCGCAGCAAGCGGCTGTATACGGTCGGTCGCCGGCATCTTCATCGGAGCCTGGTCGATACGGCGACCGACCTGGGAGTGGAGATTCGTACCGAGTCACCGATTGTCGGAGCTGAGCCCGGCGGTGTTCTCATCGGGTCGGATGGAAACCGATACCCGGCCGATCTCGTCGTCGGTGCCGATGGCGTCTACTCGCGTGTGCGCGAATCTCTCGGGTTGCGGACGAAGATGGTCGATCTCCATGACGGGGGTGGGCGCCACCTCATCCCGCGGACCAGTGAAGACCCGGTCCGGCGTGCAATCGAACAGTGGAACGGTGGTCGCCGCATCGGTGTAGTCCCTTGCTCTCCGGACGAAACCTATATCTTCTTGTGCTGTCCTGCAGACGATCTCGAAGGGCGGCAGCAGCAGCCGTTCGACCCGGAAACGTGGATCGAGAGTTTCCCCGACTTCCGCTCACAGCTCGAGCGGATCCCTACCAACGGAGAAGGACGGTGGGCGCCGTTCTACGACGTGCACGTTTCGAGCTGGTTCTCCGGTCGCGCTGCGCTCCTCGGGGACGCTGCCCACGCCATGTCGCCGAATCTTGGACAAGCTGCCTGTGTCGCGATGACCAATGCTGTCGCTTTGGCGCTGGCGTTGCGCCAAAGCCATTCGATCGACCGCGCATTGCGCATCTGGGAAAGTGAGCAGCGTGAGATGAGCGATGGGGTGCAGAAGTACTCGCGCATCTACGGCCAGGTCGGAACGCAGTGGCCGAACCCGCTGCTCGGCGTGCGATCCTCGGTGGTTCGACGTTTCCTCCGTACGAAGTCGGCTCAAACCGCCATCAACTTCGCTTCGGAAATCTTCCCTGAAGGCGAACTTGTCAAAGCTCCCTGAACTGCCGCCTGCGACCAGCGACTCTACGGGTGTTTGTCGATCCTCGACCTGAGCACGCTGGCGTCAACACAAGGAAGTAGGTGCGCACATGCACGCCTCAGTGCCACGATATGCAGGAGTTTCTGCTCTAGTCTTCGCCTCTGCTCTCGTCTTGTCTGCCTGCGCCCATGACACGGGCGCGACAGACCGCATTCCCAGTGCCGACACATCGGGCCGGCCTTGGTCGGTCGACGCGCTTCTGACCGACTGCAGCGCAGCATATGTGGAATCGTCCGGATGCATCGGCCCCAACACGGAAGGCACGTATACTTCTCTTTCGGGAGACGACGTCAGCCGGCCGTGGCGCCTGTGTTCGGTATTGCCGCACATGAAGGATTCGACCTGGATCGGCGTCAACTACGGCCAGGTGAGTCAGGCCAGGTCGCTGGGAGTGGCACTGTCGACCAGCGACGCGGGTGGGTACGCCAATTTGTCCCAACAGATCTCCCAGATCGAAGACTGCGTGTCATCCGGCGCGGACGCGATTCTGCTGAGCGCCGTGAGCTTCGATTCCCTCAACAATGCCGTCCATGATGCAACCCTGGCCGGAATCCCTGTGATCGACGTCGGCAACGGTGTCTCCAGCCCGGAAGTCGCCGGTCATGTGCTCCAGGACTACATCGACATGGGCCGGATGATCGGCGAGCATCTGGCTGACCTGGACAGGCCTCTACGCGTAGCGCTGCTGCCCGGCCCGGCAGGAGCCGGGTGGGCCGAACGGTCGGTCACCGGTTTCACGGATGCGATCGAGGGATCACAGGTCGACATCGCCGACGTCAAGTACGGAGATACGGGCAAAGAAGTCCAGCTGAGGCTGATAGAAGATGTACTGGCGTCCAATCCGGACCTCGATGCCCTCGTGGGCAATGCGGTCATGGCGGAGGCCGCGACACGAGTTGCCGCAGAGCGTGGTCTCATCGGCAAGCTCGGTATCTACAGCACGTATGTGACACCCGAACTCGTCGATCTCATCGGCGCCGGGCGCGCCAATTGCGGTCCTTCCGAACAGTCGACACTGATCGGGCAGATGGCGGTCGACTACGCGGTTCGGATTCTCGAAGACGTTCCCGCTGCCGGTGATGTCGAACGCTACGCTCCCGTCCCCATGGTGGCCTGCGGGCCGACCGAAGGGGACTTCGACAACATCGACAGCTTCGATCTGGCGGGCAGCTTCGCGCCGAGCGAATTCCGTCCCACTTTCTCTGTAGAGGGCACACAGTGACCACAGATTCCTACCCCGATCTGGTTCTGCACGGCCAGGTCCTGACCATGTCCAACCGCTCCGACGTGACTACTGTCGTGGTCCGAGACGGTCGGATCAGTGATCTCGGAGACGACAGTTTGCTCCATCACCATGTCGGTCTCGGTGCCGACATCACCGAGATAGAGGGCATACTTCTTCCGGGTTTCGTCGATCCTCATACGCACTTCTCCCAATACGCCGCGGCTCGGGCCACTGCCATCGACTGCCGTGTGCCGCTGGTCCGTACGATCTCCGACGTCCTCGATGCTCTGCGTGACGGACTCCGAGCGCAACGGTTCTGCGGGCCCTGGCTCGTGGGGTACGGGAACTTGTTCTTCGATCAGAAACTGGCAGAAAGGCGGCTTCCGACGCGTGAAGAGCTCGATCGGGTCTCCAATCGTCATCCCATCGTGGTTCATTGCGGTGGCCATGTTTCGGTGCTGAACACCGCAGCCCTGGAACGCGTGCGTGTCGAACGATTCATCGGCAGCACCGAAGGGCTGTGGGGACGGCCGGTCATCGATGTCGACAAGTCGGGACGTCCAACCGGCCTCGTTGCCGAAATCGATCGTCATCTGGGAATTCCTGAACCCGATCACGATGAACTGGTCGAGGCCTTCACCACTACCTACCGCACCGAGTTCCTGAAACACGGAGTGACAACGATCGGGGAAATGCTCGAGTCCGAGCACTATCTCGATGCCCTCAGCGCCGCATCAACGGATGGCAGCGTCCCCGCGCGGTTCGGGCTCTATGCGATGGCACCCTCCTTCGCCCCTCACGAGCGGGCGCTGTCCTGGGTACGCGAAGCGAACCTACCGGGTCGTTTGACCGCTTGCGGCACTAAGGTATTCGCCGATGGCGGCTACTCAGCGCGCAATGCAGCCAGCAACGCTCCGTACTCGGCCGATCACGCACCGTACGCAGGCTATCGAGGCAAGCTGAACCTCGAGCGTCCTGTCCTGGTTGCGGCCGTCGAGGACACGCAAGCTGCGGGCGTGCAGCTTGCCATTCACACCAACGGCACACGTGCGCAGCAAGAAGCTCTCGATGCAGTGGCGATGGTCGGTGGCGTCCGTCGCGGTGGCGTACGCATCGAGCATCTCGGCAACGTGCTGGACGACCCCAGCACCATTCGTCGATGGCGCGACACCGGGGTCCTGCCGGTGATGCAGCCCGGGTTCCTGCGCAACTTCATTGCGGACTTCGTGCCGATGCTGTTCCCGGCGACCGGGACCCGGGGACGCATGCCTCTGCGCACAATCCTCGATGAAGGTATCTGGCCCGCCTTCAGTTCCGATGTGGCCGTCGGAGGCGAGATCGGGGCAAGCAACCCCTTGTCCACCATCGCGGCTTCGGTCGACAGGCTCGGTTACTGGGACCGCCCGGTAGAACCCCACGAAGCGATCTCCGTCGGTGAGGCGCTGCGCTGCCACAGCCTGGCCGCTGCCGAAGCACTCGGAATGACAGGCGAGGTCGGCACCATCGATATCGGAGCACGGGCGGACATGGTCGTTCTCGATCGCGACCCGCGCACGGTGGACGTCGAGACGATCCGTGACGTGGGTGTACGACAGGTCTGGATCGACGGTGTGCTCGAGTACGAGGCGGCGCCGGCATGAACTCTGTGATCACACTGCACTCAGTGGGCAAGAAGTTCGGCCCCGTCACAGCGCTCGCCGATGTGTCGCTCGATATCCGAGCAGGCGAGGTTCATGCGCTGATGGGGGAGAACGGTGCCGGCAAGTCGACATTGATCAAGGTTCTTGCCGGCATCCACCAGCACACGTCGGGCTCTGTCCGGGTCGACGGTCGGGAAGTCCGTTTCACCAGTCCACAGGATGCTCGCGCCGCAGGTATCCGGACCGTCTTCCAAGAGCTCACCATCGTCCCGTCCCTGACTGTCGCGGAAAACGTCGTCCTCGGGGAAGCGCCCGGTTCACGGATGTTCGTACGGCCGGCACAGGTGCGCCGGGAAGCCTCTCGAGCGTTGGCGCAGTTGGGTGTCGATCTCGACGTCGATCGCGCGGCGAGCTCGTTGACGCGCTCCGAGCAGCAGCTCGTCGAGATCGCACGCTCGCTCCGACACGAGCCTCGTGTTCTGATCCTGGACGAGCCGACAGCATCGTTGGGACACGAGGAAAGCCGGCAGCTGCTCACAATCGTCGACGGACTTCGTGGACGCGGTGTGGCAGTGCTCTACGTCAGCCACCGAATGGCCGAGATCGTGGAGATCGCTGACCGAGTGTCCGTGCTGCGTGACGGCAGATACGTCGACACCTCCTGCCGGCCGGTCATAGAAAGCGATCTCGTCGAGCGTATGACCGGACGGTCCGCTCAGTCGCTCTACCAGCACACCTCCCGTACCCCGGGTGAGGAGGTCCTCCGGGTGGAGAAGCTCAACACCGCCTTGCTGCGGGAGGTGAGTGTGACGGTGCGCCGTGGGGAGGTCGTCGGCATCGCAGGTCTCATCGGGTGCGGGAAGTCGGACATCGGCAGGGCCCTGTTCGGCCTGGAACCGTCTACCTCGCAGGGCGTGAACCTGGCAGGTTCTCCCGTGCACCCGAAACGACCATCGCAGATGCTTCGTCACGGGTTGGTCTACTATCCCGCGGACCGTCGACGTGAGGGCATCGTTTCGATGCGCGCCGCGCGCGAAACCATGACGATGGGAGCCCACAGAGCCGGAGGACTCACCGGATTCGGCGTGGTTCGCGGCAAGCAGGAACACGCGTTGTGCGAGAAGGTGGCGGCGAGTCTCGACATGCGCCCCCGCGATCTCGAACGGCCGATCCGCTCCTATTCCGGAGGCAACCAGCAGAAGGCAGTTCTGGCCCGCGGCATGCTGCACAACGCTGACGTCCATGTCTTCGACGAGCCCACGGTCGGAATCGACGTCGGCGCCAAGGCCGATGTCTATCGGCTCCTCGGCGACTACACCGACAGTGGCTGTGGGGTAATCGTGATCTCTTCCGACCTGACCGAGTTGGTAGGGGTGAGCGACCGAATCTATGTCATCGCCGAGGGGCGTGTCACAGCCCACCTCAGCGGTCGAGAGATAACCGCCGACAGCGTCGGACGTGCGATGTTCGGCTTGCCGGCACACACCACATCGACGTGCGATTCCCATTCCCGGACAAAGGAAACGGTCTCATGACCACTGCAGCCGTAGGGCACGATGCCCGTACCGAACCGCAACTGATGCTACGCCGACTCAACGATTACCTACTGCCCGCGATGTTGATCGTGATGGTGGTGGTCTTCTCGGTACTCGAACCCCAGTTCATGGACGGTTCCAATCTGGTGAATGTTGCTCGACAGTCCGTGTTTTTGTTGTTCATCACTCTGGGGCAGATGATCGTGCTGATCCACGCGCAACTCGATCTGTCCGTCGGTGCGACCGTGGCGGCCACCAGCGTGCTGGTAGCAACTGCGACTCGTGAGGTCGTGCCCGCCGCCAGCGTCCCCGTCGGGCTCCTCGTCGGACTGGGAGCAGGAGTGGTGATCGGGCTCGTCAATGGTGCCATCGTTGCCTTCGGTAGGGTTCCGTCGTTCATGGCTACGCTCGGCACCACGTCGGTACTGACCGGACTCGCCTTGATCATCTCGAACGGCGCTCCGGTCACCGGGATTCCGCTCACTTTCTCCGACATCCTCGGCACCTCACGGATCCTGGGCATCCCCGTTTCCGTGCTCCTGGGTTTGGCGACGATAGCTGTGATCGGACTGCTGCTCGGACGCTCCAGAATCGGCCGCGATATGTATGCCATCGGTGGTAATGCCGAGGCGGCCCGCGCAGCAGGTATCGATGTGCGTCGCACGATGTTGATCGGATTCGTCCTGTGCTCGGTACTTGCAGCGTTGGCGGGGGTTCTTCTCACCGCGCGCGTCGGCTCCGGTGAAGCGTCCCTCGGAGGAAGCTATGTCATGTTGTCGATCGCTGCAGCTGTGCTGGGTGGAACCTCTCTGTTCGGAGGCGAAGGGAAGGTCTGGCGGGTTGTCGTAGGGGTGCTGTTTCTGGGGGTGCTCAGTAACGGCATGAACCTCCTTCACGTATCCAGCTATGTCCAACAGCTCGTGATCGGTGCCGTGTTGATCTGCGCGGTGGGGCTCGAGCGGTTGAGGGAGGCCACGTGAGGTACATGGCTCACCGTTTACGGCGCCGGCATGGGTAAAGTGCGGGTGGACATGTCAACCGATCACCGACTTCTGAGGAACTAGTGAGCAAGCTCGACGGCCCCGAACAGATCGGCGCCGAGGTGCGAAGTGCGCGCAAGAAGCGCGGAATGACCCTTCAGCAGTTGTCCGAGCAGACCGGATTGTCGATCGGATATCTGTCCATGCTCGAACGAGGCCGATCGAACCCCTCCTTGGCATCGTTGCTCCGGATCGCCGGGGCCCTCAACCTCCCGATGTCGGCGCTGATGGCCGACTCGACAATCCCTGAAGCCGGCCCGTCGGATGAAAAGCCCGGTAACGGCCCTCATCGGCATGCTGTGCACCCCTCCGGAATGTACCGGGATCGCTTCATCACCCCTGCCGACGCGAAGACGATCCAGGTCCTCGAGGCGATCCTCGAGCCCGGAGACCAGTCCCGCGTCGCCCCGTACAAGCACGATGAGGAAGAGGAACTGATCCTCGTCCTCGACGGAGAACTCGAGTTCAGGTCGGGGGAGATGACGCGCCTTCTGAAACAGGGCGAGTCATTGCTCGTCGATCCTCGCATCCCGCATTCTTATCGCAACCCAGGCTCGATTGCTGTTCGCTGGCTGTGGATTTCAGCCAAAGTCTGAACAATCTGAACAAGCCGGCTCATTCTTCTCGTCACCACTCTGTCACGAGTGTTCTGCATGTTCCGAGGAGGAACCTGTGCCCGACCACACCTTCATCGTCGAGGATCCAGCCTCGCTGGAAACCCTCGCACAGATCCCGGACATGGGCCCGGACGATGCTCGACATGCTGTCGAGCGTGCCCATCTCGCGCTCGTCCCGTGGGCGCGCCGTGCGCCCCGGGAGCGCGCGGACATCCTGATGCGGACCTACGAGCTGATGCTCGAACAATCCGAGACACTCGCCGAACTCATCACCCGTGAGAACGGCAAATCGCTCACCGACGCTGCCGCCGAGGTTCGCTACGCAGCCGAATTTTTCCGGTGGTATGCCGAAGAGGCTGTCCGGCCCGAAGGCAGCTACGGCACGGCTCCCGGTGGAACCAGTAGAACGATCGTCACCCACAGACCGGTAGGGGTAACAGCCCTCGTGACGCCGTGGAACTTTCCGGCTGCGATGGTGACGCGCAAGGTGGCACCTGCACTCGCTGCGGGCTGTTCGGCAGTTCTCAAGCCTGCCGCCGAAACCCCGCTGACCGCTCTGGCTATCGCGGATCTGCTGTCGGATGCCGGCGCCCCGGACGACCTGCTGACGGTGGTCACGACGTCTGATCCGGGCCCGGTCGTCGATGCATGGCTCGGTGATGAGCGTGTCCGCAAACTGTCGTTCACCGGGTCGACCCGGGTCGGCCGCCTCCTGTTGCGGAGCGCCGCGGATCGTGTCGTGAACTGCTCGATGGAACTGGGCGGCAACGCGCCTGTCATTGTTGCGGCAGATGCCGACCTCGACCGAGCGGTCGCCGGCACGATGGTGGCCAAGTTCCGCAACGGGGGCCAAGCGTGCACCGCAGCGAACCGCATCCTGGTGCACGAAGACATCGTCGAGCGCTTCACGGAGAAGCTGAGCGAGCAGGTCTGTCGGCTCGAGGTCGGGGCCGCACATTCCGGTGCCGCAATCGGCCCGATGATCAACGAACGCGAGCGTGACCGCTTGAACAAGCTCATCGCCTCGGCGGTGGCCGACGGTGCTCGTGTGACCTGCCAGGCGCAGCTGCCCGATCTTCCTGGCCACTTTGTCGCCCCGACCGTCCTGGTTGATGTCGACCCCGGCGCCGCTCTTCTCCAGGAGGAACTGTTCGGTCCGGTGGCGCCGATCGTGGTCTGGAGGAATGAGGAAGAAGTCGTCGAGCTGGCGAATGCTACCGAGCAAGGGCTGGCCGCCTACGTCTTCGCCGGTGACCTGGCGTACTCGATCAGACTCGCGGAACAGCTCGAGGCCGGGATGGTCGGGATCAACCGAGGTGTCGTATCCGATCCATCGGCGCCGTTCGGTGGTGTCAAGCAGAGCGGGTTGGGACGCGAAGGCGCGCGCGACGGAATTCGAGCCTTCCAGGAGACCCAGTACCTCAGCGTCGACTGGCCACAGTGACAACGAGAGCTTCGGACGTCCGCCCATCACGCTGTCCTCGTCCTTCGGCCGTGCGGGTCATGTCCGCAATCTCGTGAGCATGCTGATCGCCTAGGCCAGGTCGCCGTGCACCTTTGGTCTGCAAGTGCACGGTGACTTGCCCTAGTACTACAGCCGTAGATGGGATTTATTGACGCCTTGAACTGCGGTTTTGATGGCATATGCGAGCGCGTTGCTGGTGTCGTCGTCGCCAGATCGACCAACTCAACGTACAACCGTGGCAGGACTGCAGCGGGGTGAGCACAAGGGCGACGAACGAACAGTCGCCGGAATTCGTCGACACTCAACCGGACCAGCGAAGGATTGCGCTGTTCGGCGGCACGCTGAGCAGCGGTGACCACGGCGAGGAAGGCGTGGGCGAGCATGACCAGGGTGGTCCAGCGATGCCAGGAGGTCCAGGTGCGGACCTGGTGCTGATCGAGTCCGGTCAGGCCTTTACCGGTCTGGAAGGATTCCTCGACCGTCCAGCGGCGACCGGCCACCCACACCAGCTCGGCCAACGCCACCACAGCGGGGCTGTAACAGTGGTAGTAGGCCAGCTCCCCGGTCGTGTCGTTGCGGCGGACGAGAACCGAGCAGTAACCCCCGCCGGCGGGGGTGTCGGCGGTGTCGATCCACGCCCACGAATACCAGCGCGGGCCCTTGGCGCCGTCCCCGGCCGACAGTCGCTGCCACGCCCGTCGCGGCAGCGCGGCAGCGAGTTCGTCGACACGGCACCGACCGCTGACGGTGTCCACCTTCCGGTTGCAGCCGATCGCCAGGACGTACCCGATCTGCCTTTCCTGCAATGCTGTTCGCAGGTCCGGGCAGGAACCGTAGACTTCGTCGCCGGCGTCCCATGCGGCAGGGGTGCCGGCGTCGAGAGCCCGGGTGATCATCTCGGTGGCCAGGGCGGGTTTGGTCGCGAACTCCACATCCTCGGGCACTCCGGCGTCGGTGCGGCGGTCGTGGTCCTCGGCCCACGACCGCGGTAGGTACAGGGCACGGTCGAGCAGCGCATGGCCTTTCGAACGGGTGTAGGTCGTGTAGACAGCAACCTGACAGTTCTCGATCCGCCCGGCGGTGCCGGAGTACTGGCGCTGCACTCCCACTGTTTTCGTGCCCTTCTTCACGTCCCCGGTTTCGTCGACGACGAGCACCGCATCCGGTTCGGCGAACGCGTCGATGATCATCGCTCGGAGGTCGTCGCGGATCTCGTCGGCCTCCCACGTGGCCCGCGAGAGCAAGTGCTGCAACTTGTCCGGTGTGGCATGTCCTGACAGTTCGGCCATCGTCCAGCAGTTCTTGGTTTCCAGCGACGAGAGCACTCCCGAGACGAACGCGCCCGCGTTCCGTGCCGTCTCACGGCGGGCGAACCGCGGTGTGATCGTGTCGATCAGCGCGTCCAGACGCTGTCGCCAGCGTTGATGGTCTACCCTCAAACCCGCGGTTGCCGTGGGCGTCTTCGATGACTTCACAAACCACGAATCATGCCCCTGCAGCCGCCTTCACCAGCGCAAACACGCCGCAACCCCACGCAATCAGCGATCTACGGCTGTAGTACTAGCCTTTGCCTCACGGGTATTCAGTTGCAGGTGAGCTCGTTGCCACCTCTTCGAGCTCTCGGTGGCAGTGGTGCGTGATCGGGACTGCCCCCGGTTTGGTTGACATCTGATCTGTGAGGATTTCTCGTCACGACGGAAGGATGCCCCCATGTCGAAGCCGTTCCCGGAGGAGCTCCGCCGCGACATCGTCGCCGTCGCCCGCAAGGGCGAGGCCCCGCTGCGTCAGGTCGCCAAGGACTTCGGAATCTCCGAAGGTTACCTGCACCGCTGGCTCGAGATCGCCGACCGCGAGGAAGGCGTCGGCGGAAATCCGCCGGCTCAGACGAGTCCGCAGAGCTGAGGAAAGCCCGCAAACGGATCAAGCTCCTCGAACAGCAAGCCGAGGTCATGCGCCGTGCCGTCGCCCACCTGTCCCGGGACGTCAACCCAAAATCATGTTCCCGCTGGTCCTCGACCTCGCCGCTGACGGAGTGCCCGTCACGGTGACCTGCCGGGTTCTCGGATTCTCCACCCGAGCATTCTACAAATGGAAGAAAGATCCCGTAACGCAACGTGATTGGGGAGACGCACATCCAATCAACACTGCTCGTGAGAGTCACGCCGACGATCCCACATTCGGCTACCGCTTCATCGCCGACGAACTACCCGGCCGGGAAATCGCCGCCGGCGAGAACCGCGTCGCCGGGCTGTGCTCACCAGAACGCATCTGGTCGGTGGTCTCGAGAGCAATGATCAGAACCTGTGGATCTCGGGAGGGCGCACCTTCCCGGAAGATGATCTGCACGGAATCGGAATTCTGATCAAGACCAGCGTTGGCGCGCTGGCGGGAAGGCACGACCGTGCTCACGGTAGTACACGAAGGCCAGGACCCGAACGAGACCGGCGATGCGGCAGGTTCGTCGCGCTCGTTGCTCGACGAGATAGTCCGCGACGGCGCCCGGCAGATGCTCGCCGCAGCATTGCAGGCCGAGGTCGCCGATTACATCGCCCGGCACGCCGGTGAGGTCGACGAGAACGGCCACCGACTGGTCGTGCGCAACGGCTACCACGCCGAACGCGACGTGATGACCGCCGCCGGTGCGGTGTCGGTGAAAGCACCACGCGTGAACGACAAGCGCATCGACCCCGATACCGGTGAGCGCAAGAAGTTTGCCTCCGCGATCCTGCCGGCCTGGGCCCGCAAATCCACCCAAGTATTGGAAGTGCTGCCGCTGCTGTACCTGCACGGCCTGTCGACCAGCGACTTCGGACCTGCGCTCGAGCAGTTCCTCGGCAGCGGCGCCGGCCTGTCGCCGGCCTCGATCACCCGGCTGACCTCCCAGTGGCAGGACGAGGCGAAAGCCTTCGCCCAGCGGGATCTCTCGCAGGTCGACTACGTGTACCTGTGGGTCGACGGCATCCACCTGAAAGTCCGTTTGGAGCAGGAGAAACTCTGTTTGCTGGTCATGCTCGGGGTCCGTGCCGACGGGCGCAAGGAACTCGTCGCGCTCACCGACGGCTACCGCGAGTCCACCGAATCCTGGGCCGATCTGCTGCGGGATTGCCGCCGCCGGGGCATGCGGGCCCCGGTGCTCGCGGTCGGCGATGGCGCGTTGGGGTTCTGGTCGGCGCTGCGGGAGGTGTTTCCCGAGACCCGGGAGCAGCGGTGCTGGTTCCACAAACAGTCCAATGTTCTTGCTGCATTGCCGAAGTCGGCGCATCCGGGTGCGTTGTCGGCGATGAAAGAGATCATCGGAGCCGAGGACATCGACAAGGCGCAGCTGGCGATCGCGGCGTTCGAACGGGACTACGGTGCGAAGTATCCGAAGGCGGTCGCGAAGATCGTCGATGACGCCGATGTGCTGCTCGAGTACTTCCGGTATCCGGCCGAACATTGGGTGCATCTACGTACGACGAACCCGATCGAGTCGACCTTCGCGACGGTGCGGCTTCGGACCAGGGTGACGAAGGGACCGGGCTCGCGAGCAGCAGGCATGGCGATGGCCTACAAGCTGATCGAATCCGCGCAGTCGCGGTGGCGGGCGGTCAACGCACCGCACCTGGTGGCGTTGGTTCGGGCCGGCGCGTTGTTTCACCAGGGCAAACTCCTCGAACGTCCCATCGACATCACCCCCGAACCGTCGCCGGACACGCCGGTGTCCGAGGTCGCCTGACGGATCTGTCTTGCTAGCCTCCGACCATGGCAGGTACGGGTCCGATACGGGATGATCGTGCGGTGCAGTCCGACGGCGTGGTCCAGGTCGACCATCACCAGTTCAGTTTCGGCGACCCCCAGGTCGATACCCTCGATGCGCTCGCGCACGGCACGTTGATCGATGTCAGCGACGGTGCCATCTCGTTCTACACCGGCATCGCCTACGGCCCGGTCCGAGTCAGCGTCGAGCTGCTCGATCAGCCTCCGATCGATCCTCCGCAGGACGACTGGGAGGTCATCGAGGAAACCACCCTGTCCGCGACGGAGGCCATGGCCGTCTCCGCCCTCGACGGCACCGTCTGCACCACCATCGATCCGGTACCGGCGGGCACCTACCAGCTGCGGGCACACGCGCGTGGCCGCGACACTCACTACGGTCTCGATGTCGACGATATCGTCGAGGACTATCTGATCTGCCTGTGGCCCACCACCACCCGCACCACGGATGCGCAGGTGCAAACACTCCGTAAGACCGACACCGCGTGGTCACCGCAGCCGCAGGTCGACCGGCCGGAACCGTCGAGGGCGTATGTCTACATCCGGGACGAATCCGGGAAGGTGATCACCGTGGCGCCGCGCAGCCGCGAAGCCCTGGCCGTGCGCGCCGTATTGCACACCTTCGGCGGAAGACCCCTCACGCCGGCTCTCGAGGCGATCTATGCCGCCCGGCACGTGGCCGGACTCGATCGGGACCTGGTCGATCGGGTCGAAGCACTCGACGACGATCGGCAACGAGCCTTCGCCCGATGGTGCGTGCACCAGGCGTGGGAACACGCCGGACTCGTCCAGTCCCTATGGTTCCGTGAGCGACTCGCCGAGATGGACGCAGGACACCCCGCGCACCCGGATTTCATCGACAGCACCGCCGTTCGCAATCGGATCGACACCGATCCGCGGATCCGGCTCACCCTCATATCCGGGCTACCCGCGAGCACCGAACTCGTCCAGCAGTACGAGGCGATGCACGCCTATGCACGGAGTATGTATTCGGAGGCAACCCCGCTCGAGTCGGCGATCGAGGCGCTGCGGCACACCGCGCAGACCTACGGGATGGACTACCCCGAGTTGTTCGCACGGGCTCGCAGTGACTTCTTCGGCGACCCCCTTGCCCACAGTTCCACTACGGACGTATCCGAGGATTCCTGACTCCATACGCCGGCGGGAAGAACCAATCTCCAGGTGACGTCGACAGCGTCGGATCCACAGGATTTGACTATTTCTCCCGACCCTCGAACGTGATAGCGAAGCGTTCAGTGCCGGCTTCCACCTCGTTGCCCATCGTGCTTTTCCCTTCCCTGCCGGGTCCAGTGCTCGGGTCGCCAAGTACAGACACTTCGACGCGGCTTGCTCCTTGGAGAAGTGTCTGCGGGCCCGGGTCGCCCTGCGGTATCGCGCGTCTGATCTCCGGGTCGTAATCGAGGAACGGTACGAATTCGCTCCAGGCGCTGCGCCACAACCGGGTGATCGCCGGATAGCGCGGACCCCATTTGACCGTGAACTCGTCGAACCGCTCGCTGGCCTCGGCCTCGGTAGCTGCCGTGGGGGCACCTCCCTGCACGTAGTGCTCGGGGAGAGATCGGCCGCAGATCTCGGCTCATCTCGTCCCAGTATCTGCGTGACGGGTAACGGAAGGTTTTGCGCAGCAGATGGATCACACACCTCTGGACGATCGCATGCTCCCACACGGTGGTGATGGCCTCGAGTAGGCCCTTGAGTCCGTCACACACCACGATGCACACGTCGCCGGTGCCGCGGTTCTTGATCTCGGTCAGGACGGCGAGCCGGAACTTCGCGCCCTCACCGCCGTCGCCGGGCCTACAGTCCGATGATGTCGCGATGCGCGTCGACGGTCACGCCGATCGCCACATAGACCGGCCGGTTGGTGACCTGTCCGTCGCGAACCTTGACGTGGATGGCGTCGACGAACTTCCGCCGGATACACCGGGTCGAGCGGCCGGACGGACCACTCCGTCGTTTCGGCAAGAACCTTGTCGGTGAGGGTACCTCCCTGCACCCAGTGCTCGGGGGAATCGTGCTGATCGTCTCCTTCGACACCGTCGCGCCGTAGACGTCGTCGAAGTGGGCGGCGATCTCGCCGGTAGTCAACCGAGTAGGACCGTCCCCGGCCCGCGCATCCCGTGCATGTTGGAAGCGGGTATCGAGCGTGTCTATGCGGGGTGGTGAAGTTGCGGCACGCCCCGGGGTGACCCCTCCTTCTGTATGTCGCTACAGATCGAGTTGACGGAGCGGCGCAATGTAGGTCGACGACGAAGCGGCAACGAGAGGTGTTCCGCCCGGATGAACGTGGTGATGTATCAGCATGCTTCGACGACAACGACCACAGGGGGGAAGACCGATACGTGGATGTTGATCGTCTTCACCTACGAGATGTTGTTTGTGAGTAGCGGTCCATTCCGCCTTTGTATCTCGGCCAGACACATCGTCCTCGATGTGTCTGGCACGTTTGTCCGGCCATCAGTGCCCGGTCGCTGGCTGGGTTCAGAGGAGTTGATGGAAGATGTCGAAGGTGACGTTCCACTCGGCGGTCCCGGGGTTTTTGCGGTCCGGCTGGACAGTGACGAAAGTGCGCGCCAGCGCCACGCTCAAGCCGCCGGCAATCAGCGGCAATCTCTGCTCGGTTCTCTCGGAGAGGGCTACGTCCAAGGGCGGTTGGGCCGCCAGTTGGTCGAGCAGAGGTTGTAGTTCGATCTCCTCGTCCAGCTTCTCGAATCGGTCGATGCTCTCCTGCAGCCCCTTGGTGATCGGCAGGTCCCACGGTTCGATCACGTCCCGCAGGTTTGCCTTTGCCGAGGCCTTGCCGATGAGGATCACGTCGTAGATCTTGTCGTCGATGAAATCTGTATAGCGTTTGAGATCGTTCCGGTCGACGTGCAGTCCAGCCGCTACCCGGAAGAACCGCTGGAATTTTGCAGTGCCCATCACTGGCATGTCGTCAGCTCCTCTCGAAGTATTCATGGATTTGTCGTACCGCCATCGCTCCTTCACCGACAGCGGATGCGACCCGTTTTACCGAGCCGCTGCGGACGTCACCCGCTGCGAACAGACCGGCCCGGCTCGTTTCGAGTGTTCTCGACGGCGGGGCGTCGATTCTCTGGTTGCCGTCCTCACGGGCGGGGACGGCGTCCACGCCTGTGAGGACGAAGCCGTGATCGTCGAGCGCGATCGCGTCGGTCAGCCACCCGGTATGCGGCATCGCCCCGATGAAGACGAACAGAGCGTGCACCCGGATCCTGGCCTTGTCGCCCGTGCGATTGTCCTCGATTGCAATCTCTTCGAGGTGCTTGTCGCCGTGGACCTCACGAATCTCGGCGTTTCGGTGCACGGTCACGCGCGGATGGCGTTCGATCTGGTCGACGAGATACCGGGACATACTTTTTCCGAGGTCGTGGCCGCGGATGAGGAGGTGAACGTGGGAAACTTGGTCTGCGAGGAAGACGGTGGCCTGGCCGGCGGAGTTTCCGCCGCCGACGATGGCTACAGGGTCGGTGCCGCACAGCCGCGCTTCCTGATTGGTTGCGGCGTAATACACGCTTCTACCCTCCAGTGCCTCGATTCCCGGAACCTCCAACTTGCGATATCGCGCCCCGGTGGCGAGCACGACCGCCCGGGCGCGGATCTCGCCGCCGTCCGCCAGTTGAAGCACATGGTGCCCGCCCTCGGATCCCAAACCGGTCACCTCCGCCGACACGAGAAGGCGGGTACCGAACTTCCCGGCCTGAATCACGGCCCGCTCCGCCAATTCGGCACCGGAGATCCCCGCCGGAAAGCCCAGGTAGTTCTCGATCCGGGAGGAGGTGCTAGCCTGCCCACCTGCAGCGATCGACTCCAGTGTCACCGTGTTCAACCCGTCGGATGAGCCGTACACGGACGCGGCCAGACCCGCCGGTCCGGCACCTACGACGACGAGGTCGCACACGTCGTGCGCTGCGTCCGGGACCGGAAGCCCGACGATGCGGGCGAGTTCGGCGTTCGTCGGATTGCGCAGCACCTTCTCGCCGTGCCAGATCACGACGGGAGTGTCCTCGGGGGCGACACCCAGGCTTTGCAGCAGCTGCTCCGCCCGTTCGTCTTGCTCCAGATCGATCCACCTGTGGGGCAGCCGGTTGCGCATCGCGAACTCGCGAAGCCGCAACGTGTCCGGGGAATAGCAGGAGCCGATGATTCGGAACCCCGAACCGAGCCCGATCAGTAGGTGCCGGCGCACCAGGTAGGCCCGCAGGATCAGATCGCTGAGCACGAGGTCGTGGGCGACGAGCTCGCGCACCCGCTCGGCTGGGACGACGAGCACCTCGCCGTCCTCGATCGCCTCGGCGGTGAAGAACGCCACCTGGCCATCCAGCAGTCCGAGCTCGCCCAGGAATCGGCCCGGACCGTGCAGGCGCAATATCCGACGCTCACCGTCCTCGGCGCCCTCGTCGATGATCGCGACCTTGCCGGAAAGGACGACGAAGAAGTCGCTGCTGCGGGTGCCCGCTCGAATCAGCACCTCGCCGGCGTGAACCGATCGACGTGTGCCTCCGGTCTCGAGCGTCGCTACCTGGGCGTCCGTCAACCGCGGGAATGCCCCGACTGCATCCGGAGTCTCGTCGTCGACGAGCTGACCGTCGCCGAGGCGTGGGGCGTCCTCAGACGAAATTCTGGTCGACATAACACCAACGCCAATCTTCACCGGGTTCCATCGACTGGACGATCGGATGGCCAAGGGCGTGAGCGTGTGCGCTCGCGTGCTTGCCCGGCGAGGAGTCGCAGCAACCGACGTGTCCGCACGACAGACACAGCCTCAGATGTACCCACGGGGTGCCGAGGCGAAGACATTCCTCGCAACCTTGTGGAGTGCGGGGCGCCACGGCCCGGATCGCGATCACATGTGGGTCCGCGTGGGCAAAAGTCATGAGTTCGCCTCCTTGCCTGCTTCTTCCGAGAGCGCCTGATCGAGCCATGTGCGCAACACCGGTACCGGAGCGGCGCCCGCCTGACGAGCGAGTACCTCACCTCGGTCCATCACCAGCAGCGTCGGAACGGCACGGACGGTGAAACGTTCGGCCGTCTGGGGTGCAGCATCCACGTCAACCTTGACGAGCTTGATCTGACCTGCGCGTTCTGTGGCGAGCTGCTCGAGCGCGGGGCTGACCATTCGGCACGGAGCGCACCACGTCGCCCAGAGATCAACGAGTACAGGCACCGAGGATTTCTCGGCGACCTCCGCGAAATCGCCATCCCCTGCCGAGGCGATCCAGGGCAGCGGCTCGTGGCAATTCCCGCAGCGGGGTCTCCCGTTCCCGGCCGCCGGCACCCTGTTGACCTTGCCGCAGTGTGGGCACTTCACCTTGTCGGATCCCATGACGACACCCTTCTCAGGCCGCGATGGCGGGTTCCGTATATGCGACGGACAGTTCGCCGTCATCGACCGTGACACTGATGGTGCCGCCCGGTTCGATTTCGCCGCGCAACAGCGCACGACCGATCTTGGTCTCGACCTCGTGGGCGATGTACCGCCGCAGCGGCCGCGCACCGTAGACCGGGTCGAAACCGTGTTCGGCGATGAGCCGGCGTGCTTCCGGCGTGATATCCAGGTGTATCTGGCGCTCCGACAACCTGTTCCGAAGATCGGCGAGCTGCAGCTCGACGATGTGCTCGATCTGGGGCAGCGTGAGCGGGGTGAACAACACGATGTCGTCGATCCGGTTGAGGAACTCGGGACGGAAGTGCCCGCGCAGTTCCGCCAGCACCCGCGCCCGGGCGTCCGGCTTGATCTCGCCGTCCGCTGTGACTCCCTCGAGGAGATGCTGGGATCCGATGTTCGAGGTCATGATGATCACCGTGTTCCGGAAATCGACCTGCCTGCCTTGAGAATCGGTGATCCGGCCGTCATCGAGCACCTGCAGCAGGGTATTGAAGACGTCGGCATGGGCCTTCTCGATCTCGTCGAAGAGCACCACGGAGTACGGCTTGCGACGCACCGCCTCAGTGAGCTGACCCCCCTCGTCATACCCGACGTACCCGGGGGGCGCACCGATGAGCCTACTCACCGTGTGCCGCTCCTGGTACTCGCTCATGTCCAGGCGCACCATGTTGTCTTCGCTGTCGAAGAGGGCGCTGGCCAGCGTCTTTGCGAGCTCGGTCTTTCCCACGCCCGTCGGTCCCAGGAAGATGAACGAACCGATCGGCCGGCGCGGATCACGGATGCCGGACCTCGCCCGGATCACCGCGTCTGCGACCAGTTGCACCGCCTCGTCCTGACCGACGACCCTCTCGTGGAGAATCTCGTCGAGCTTCAACAGCTTCTCCCGCTCACCTTCCTGCAGCCGGGCGACCGGGATACCCGTCCATGCGGCCACGATCTCTGCGATCTCGTCTTCGGTGACCACTTCACGCAGCAACGGATTGCGGCCTTGCCTGGTAGCCAGTTGCTCCTCCGCCGCCTCGAGTTTGCGTTCGAGTTCGGTGATCTCGCCGTATCGCAGCTCGGCGGCCCGATTGAGGTCGTAATTGCGTTCGGCCTCCTCGGCTTCGTGTCGCAATCGTTCCAGCTCTCCCCGTAGCTCCTGCACCCGACGGATCGCTTGGCGCTCTGCCTCCCACTGAGCGTGCCGGGCGTCGGCCTCGGCCCGCAGATCGGCCAGCTCCTTACGCAACTCCTCGAGGCGCGTCTTGCTGGCCGCGTCCGTTTCCTTGGACAGCGCGGCCTCTTCGATCTCCAGCCGGGTCACTTTCCGGGTGAGCTCGTCGAGTTCGGCGGGCATCGAATCGATTTCGGTTCGTAGCCGGGCGCACGCCTCGTCCACCAGATCGATCGCCTTGTCCGGAAGGAAACGGTCGGTGATGTACCGGTGCGAGAGGGTCACGGCGGCCACCAGTGCGCCGTCCTGGATCTTCACGCCGTGAAACACCTCGAGGCGTTCTCGAAGTCCGCGCAGAATCGAGATCGCATCCTCGGCACTGGGCTCGTCGACGAGAACCGTCTGGAATCGACGCTCCAATGCTGCATCGGATTCGATGTGCTTGCGATACTCGTCGAGAGTGGTGGCACCGATCATGTGCAGTTCGCCGCGGGCGAGCATCGGCTTGAGCATGTTGCCGGCGTCGAGAGACCCTTCGCCGCCGACCGATCCTGCGCCGACGACGGTGTGTAACTCGTCGACGAACAACAGGATGCGCCCCTCGGCCGCTTTCACCTCGGACAGCACCGCCTGCAGTCGCTCCTCGAACTCGCCGCGGTACTTCGCGCCGGCCACCAGGGAACCCATGTCGAGCGAGAAGATCGTTTTGTCGCGTAGGCCCTCGGGCACGTCGCCGCGGACGATCCGCTGGGCGAGTCCCTCGACGATCGCGGTCTTGCCGACGCCGGGGTCGCCGATCAGCACCGGATTGTTCTTCGTTTTCCGGCTCAGGATCTGCGTTACCCTGCGGATCTCGGCATCTCGGCCGATGACCGGATCGAGTTTGCCTGCCCGCCCCTCGGAGACGAGGTCGCGTCCGTACTTCTCGAGCGCCTCGTACGCCCCCTCCGGGGTGGCCGAGGTGACGCGCTGGTTGCCGCGCACTGTGGTCAAGGCGGCGAGGAAGGTCTCTCGTGTGACCCCATGGCTGGTGAGAACCCGTCCGGCCGCACTGGTCGACCCCTCCTCGGAGAGGGCCATCACGAGATGCTCCACCGACACGTAGGAATCCTTGAGTCGCTTTGCCTCTCGTTCGGCGGCGTCGAGCAGTTTGGCCAGGCGCTGGGTGATCATCACCTGACCGGGCGTCGCACCGGGGCCGCTGACCTTCGGCCTACGCATGAGTGCCTGTTCCAGATCGGAGCGTAGGGCGTCGACGTTCGCACCGGCCTGCTCGAGCAGTCGCGGTACGAGCCCTTCCTGCTGATCGACCAACGCGAGCAGCAGGTGCTCTCCGTCGACCTCGGTGTGGCCCATTCTGGTCGCGATGTTCTGGGCCTCCTGCAGGGCTTCTCGTGACCTTTCAGTCAGACTGCCGGTGTCCATGGGGGTGTCTTCCTTCCGTGGGACGCTGCTTCGAGTTTCTCGATTCGATCCAGCAGATCGAGCACGAGCCCGATTGCCGAGTAGTTCAGGCCTAGACCCGTCCGCAACCGTTGGATGCGGGCAGCGTGGGCCACTGCTGACGGTTCGAACAATATTTCGCCGCCGGGGTCGCGGCGTGCGTCGATCAGGCCGAGAGCCACGAGTTTTCTTGCCAGGTCGGGGTGCAGCCCGGTACGTTCGGCGAAGACATCCAGCGACATTCCGGTACGGCGAACCAATATGTACTGGGTGCCCGGGGTCGGGGTGCTCATGGCTGTTTCCTCGGGTCGAAGTTCGATTCGGCGGCCAACTGTTCGAACAGCTCGCGTTCACGTGCTGTCGGTTTCGATGGCACCATCACCTTGATTTCGGCGTAGAGGTTGCCGTTGGAGCCTCGCGGGTTGGGCATGCCTTCTCCGCGCAGGCGCAGCTTCCTACCTGTCGACGAGCCCGGTACGACTTTGACTTTCGCCTCACCGCCGGGAGTGGGAACGGCGACCGTCGCGCCGAGGGCTGCTTCCCAGGGGGAGACGGGAAGGTCGACGTAGATGTCCCGGCCCTGTACGCGGAACCGGGAATGCGGTTTGATCCGGACCACGAGGTACAGATCCCCGGGCGGTGCGCCGCCGTTGCCCCGGCCGCCTTGCCCGGCCAGCCGGATTCGCTGGCCGTCCAGGACACCGGCCGGAATGTCGACGTCGTACTGCCGGCCGTCCAGTCTGAGAGTGCGTTTGCCGCCCCGATACGCCTCTTCCAGGGGCAGTTCCAGTTCCGCTTCCTGATCGGCGCCGGGAATCGGCCCGTACCCGCCACCGCCGCCGAACATCTGCCCGAAGAGGTCCTCGAAGTCGACGCCGCCCTCGCCACCGACACCGTGACCGAAGTGCACCCTTCTGCCCCCGCCCCCACCGCCGTACCCGCCGCCGCCGAACCCGCCGCCGTACCCACCGGCGCTTGCCCGGACCCGTTCGTCGTAGTCCTCGGGCACACGCCGGAAGTCGTCACCGAATCGGTCGTAGCGTTTCCGGGTGTCCGGGTCGGACAACACCTGGTAGGCCTCATTGATCTCTTTGAACTTGTCCTCCGCAGTGGGGTCCTTGTTCACGTCGGGGTGGTACTTGCGGGCCAGCTTGCGGTAGGCCTGCTGGATTTCGTCGGTGCCGGCGCCCCGCGGGACCCCGAGCACTTCGTAGTAGTCACGCGCCATCGGTGCTCACTCCTCAGGTCGGCTGACGACCACCGCGGCGGGACGCAACTGCTGTCCGTTTTCTCCGTAACCTGGCCGCAAGACCTCGATCACGGTTCCGGAGGGAAGGTCGGGTTGGGTCACCACACTGACTACTTCGTGGAGTTCCGGGGTGAACGGCACACCGACCTCGTCGTGGCGCTCGAAGCCGAGCCGTGACAGTATCTGCACCGCTTGGTCCCGGATTGCCTTCACACCCTCGACGACGGCCTGAGGATCGCTATCCGCATGGGCCAGCGCGAGCTCCAAGTTGTCCAGGACAGGCAGCCACGCCGCCGATACCCTCGCTGTCTCCGCGGCGCGTTCACGGTCGAGATCTTTGGCATACCGCTTGCGCAGGTTGTCCAGATCTGCGAGTGCTCTGCGCCAGCGGTCCTCGAGTCGAGCCAGCTTGGCTTCGGTATCGGTGTGATCAGGCCTCGTCTCGGTCTGGTCCGTGTCAGTACGGTCGGTAGCCTGCTCGGTCGTCGAATGATCAGCAGATCTGTCCATCAGGTGCCTCAGCTCCGATCGAACTCGGCGTCGATCACGTCGTCGTCATCCGACGACGCAGCGTCTCTTCCGCCGGTCTGGTATCCCTCGCCGCCGTTTTGAACCGCTGCAAGCCCGTAGAGCAACTGCTGCAGCTCCGAGGTCAGTGGCTCTACCTCCGAGGGTGGAGCACCGTCTTCTACAGCCTTCCTCGCGTCGGCGATCAACATCTCGGCACGCGCTTTCTCGTGCGGTGGCGCACTGTCACCCAGTTCGGCGAGTCGCCGTTCCACCTGGTAGGCAACCGAATCGAGGGCGTTACGTGCGTCGACCGCCTTGCGCAGCTCCTCGTCCTCACGCCGGTTCCGTTCGGCCTCGGCGAGCATGCGCTCGACCTCACTCTGGTCGAGGTTGCCCTGCTCACTGATCGTGATGCTCTGCTCCTTGCCGGTGTCCTTGTCACGGGCGGTGACGTTGAGAATGCCGTTGGCATCGATATCGAATGTGACTTCGACCTGCGCCTCGCCACGTGGCGCAGGTCGGATGTCTTCCAGCCGGAACCGGCCCAGCACCCGGTTGTCGGCGGCCCGTTCGCGTTCGCCCTGCAGCACCACGACGTCCACGGCGGACTGATTGTCTTCCGCCGTGGAGAACACTTCGCTGCGCCGGGCCGGGATCGTCGTGTTGCGCTCGATGATCTTGGTCATCACCCCGCCCTGCGTCTCGACGCCGAGGGACAGCGGGGTGACATCGAGCAACAGCACATCGGAGACCTCACCTTTGAGCACGCCCGCCTGGACCGCGGCACCGAGCGCCACGACCTCGTCCGGGTTGACGCCCATGTGGGGATCCTTACCGCCGGTGAGCCGGCGAACGAGTGCCTGCACCGCCGGAATGCGTGTCGAACCACCGACCAGGATCACCTCGTCGATGTCGTTGGCGGTGACCTTGGCGTCACTCATTGCCTGCTTTACCGGACCGAGGCAGCGTTCCACCAGATCCGCCGTCAAATCCTCGAACTTCGATCGCATGATCGTGGTGGTGAGGTGCTTGGGACCGTTCGCGTCAGCGGTGACGAAGGGCAAGTTGACCTGGGCTTGAGTTACCGAGGACAACTCGACCTTGGCCTTCTCTGCCGCCTCGAAGAGGCGCTGCAATGCCTGCGCATCCTTGCGCAGATCGATATTCTCCGCACGCTGGAATTCGTCGGCGAGGTAGTCCACCAGGCGCCGGTCGAAATCGTCTCCGCCGAGGTGGGAGTCGCCGGCCGTGGAACGAACCTCGACCACTCCCTCGCCGACATCGAGCAGACTCACATCGAACGTGCCGCCGCCGAGGTCGAAGACCAGTACGGTCTCGTGGGTCTGCTTGTCCATGCCGTACGCCAGTGCCGCCGCGGTCGGCTCGTTGATGATCCGCAGGACCTCGAGGCCCGCGATCCGGCCGGCGTCTTTGGTGGCGTTGCGCTGCGCGTCGTTGAAGTAGGCCGGAACGGTGATGACCGCTTCCTTGACCTTCTCACCGAGGAACTTGCTCGCGTCGTCGACGAGCTTGCGCAGCACGAGGGCACTGATCTCCTCCGGCGCGTACTTCTTTCCCCGCACGTCGAATCGGGCCTCACCATTGTCACCCGGCACGACGTCGAAGCTGACCGCTTTGGCCTCCTCGGAGATCTCGTCGTAATGACGTCCGATGAAGCGTTTCGCCGAGTAGATCGTGCCCTTCGGATTCAAGATCGCCTGCCGTCGGGCAAGCTGACCCACCAGGCGCTCGCCGCTCTCAGTGAACGCCACCACCGACGGCGTCGTCCGCGCTCCCTCGACATTGGAGATCACGACCGGCTCGCCGCCTTGCCAGCTTGCGATGACCGAGTTGGTGGTGCCCAGGTCTATACCCACAGCAGTCGCCATGACTCATTCCTTTCGATCGGTCCGGCCGGTGAGTCGGCGGACGGCTTCGTCCGCGACCTCGACATCGGCGAGGACTTCGTAGTGACGTGGTTGTAATGACTGGATTGAGGTGAAGTCGCGCCGGCCGCCCTGCAGCGCATACATGAGCAGGCCGAGCAGAGCGCCCACAACGGCACCGAATACCAACCCGTAGAAGGCGAGCGCGAGGCCCGTGAGCAGCGGCTGGACCCAATCGAGTAACCCGAAGATCCAGCCGAACAGCGCACCCGTCAGCGCGCCCGCGGCGGCGCCGCGCAGAGCGGCCCAGCCGTAGTTCAATCGGCCGACGATCTGCTCGACCAGCTCGATGTCGCGACCGACGATGGCCAGTTTGTCTACCGTGAAATGCTGGTCGGAGAGGTAGTCGACGGCGCTCTCGGCGTCGGCATAGGTGTCGAATGTCGCAATCACCTGGCGAGCAGGTGGGTGTGGACTTACGGCGGAGGTTCCGCCACTGGACTCTGACATCACCTCCCTGCCTGATGGGTTGGCCGGCCAGAATATCTCCGTGTGGTGCCGCTGCCGCGGATGCCTGGGGTTTTGCGTAGGGGCAGTCCCAGTGTCATCCGATGCGGTTCGGCCGCAGTGAGAATCGTCGCGTCAAGATCGCGTGAGTCCGGCATGTACCTCGCCTCTGCCTCGGTCCGGGGCACTTCACAGTATCGCCCAGAACGGTGCCTACCGTCATGGAATGGGGGAATCGACGCGGCGGGTTCAAGTATTGGTCGTAACCCTGCTGATTGGAGAGAAGTGTGCGGATGGGACGAAGAGAGCAAAACGGGAGTCGAGTGTCGGCAACGCTTGAATTCGAGGCCGATGCGACGGTGGAGAACGAGAGCACCGTGTCGGTGTGTGGCTAGTCTGCCTAATTCTCCATTCTGATCCTGGGAAGACTGTCGATTCTGCGTCCTCAAAGGCGGTAGCCGGCACCTTCGAGCGTCAGCACATCGGCGTGATGGACGATCCGGTCGATCATCGCGGCGGCGACGGCCTGATCACCGAAGACTCGACCTGACCTTCGTCGCCCGGCGGGACCGCTCCGCGGGGCATCGTGGCTTTCGACGCCGCGACCCGATCGGCGAATCGCGCCGAAATATAGCGACGCACAGTTGATTCCGATACCGGGACACCGTGGTCGTCGCGCAGTCGTTGGGCAATCGTTGCTACGGTCACCGACTCGTCGAGCTGGCCTTCGATCCAGGTGTGGTGGGCGGCGATCGCCGGCCAGGTCACCGCCCGCGCCGCCGGGTCCACCACTTCGGGGAACCAGGCCCCAATCAACTCGCGCCACAGGTTCTCGTCGAATCTGTAGCCGTCGCCGGGGGCAGCCCCGCCTCCAGCGCAGGGGCCAGGTACTTGCGGATGGGGAATTTCATGACCGCTGACAACCGCAGGAACCACATGGTTCGATCCGGTCAGCGGAGACGAGGGAAGCGACACGCGGGCCGAGATATCTGTGCGCCTCGGGGGATCGAAGGTCGCGGTTGGTGGGCTGTCGGTCGTGAACTCGTGCGCTCGAGGTCATTCATTCGTGCGCTTCAGGACATGTTCGTTCTCTGCTCGGCCACCTAGTGTTCCACCTCACAGCGATGCGACGGGGTTGCTCAACCGTCATCCAGATGAACTTTGAAAGGTGGCTGTCGGCGTGGCTGGTCTGCAAACAGTGCAAAAGATTGGTCCGGTGCTCGATCTGTTCACAGTTCAGCGTCCGGAATGGGGTGTTTCCGAAGTTGCAGCGGCCATCGACGTGCCCCGGTCGAGTGCTCATGCATTGCTGGCCAGTCTCGTCGACACCGGGTTGTTGCAGTGCCGGAATCGCGGCCGATACCGGCTCGGCTGGCGCATCGTCGAATTGGGGGAAACACTCCGCAGCACTGTGGACGTACGTTCCTGTTCCGCTCCTGTGTTGGAAGAGCTGGTCGAAAACTATGGAGAAACGACACACCTGGCCATCATGGAACGCTGGAGTGTCCTCTACGTCGACAAGGTGATCGGTACGCACAACATCACCGTGCAGGGGGCTCGAGTGGGCACCCGGCTCGATGCCCACTCCACAGCTGTGGGCAAGGTCCTGCTCGCGCAACTCGACAAGACTGAATTACAGCGGTACTTGACAGCGCGTCCGTTACGTCGATTGACACCGTCGACGACTACGAGTCCGCATGCGCTCGCCGATGCTCTCGAAATGACTCGCACGGCTGGTGTCGCGGTGGACATGGGCGAGACGGTGTCGGAGGTGCACTGTGTCGCCGCACCGGTACGAGACGACATGGGTTCGGTGGTTGCTGCAGTGAGCATAAGTGTTCCGGCCACCCGATTCGCTTCGCGGCGAGCTCAACTCGAGCGTGCTGTGATCGCTGCCGCCAACAAGATCACTCGCTCTATTGCCGAGGCGGCGGACATCGTTCCACTCGAATCCCGGAACCACCCATCGCTGGAGCCGGTCGGTAGCTGTCCCCGAGCGTCCTGACATCTGTATCAACCGCACGACACAACCGAGGAACTATGGATATTGCTGTTCAGAAGGCAGCGGATCGTCTGCTCGACGCGTATCGCACCGCCGAGCCGATCGCCCCGCTGACGCCCGAGTATCCCGACGCATCCCTAGAAGTGGCATACCGCATCCAGCAGGCGCAAGTAGAGCAGTGGACATCGGCCGGCGATGTCGTCAAGGGACACAAGGTAGGCCTCGCGTCGCGAGCAATTCAGCGACAGATGGGGGTCGACCAGCCCGACTTCGGGCATCTCACCCAGAGCATGTTTCATCTGGAGCACCATCCCATCGCCAGCGGCACATTTCTGCAACCGCGTATCGAACCGGAGATTGCATTCGTCCTTGGTCGTCCACTGGTCGGCCCAGGCGTGACTGCCGCAGAGGCAGCGCGGGCAGTGGATTTCGTCCTGCCTGCGCTGGAGATTGTGGATTCGCGGATCAAGGATTGGAAGATCGGAATTTTCGACACCATCGCCGACAACGCTTCATCCGGCGGGGTCATACTCGGCAGTTGCCCGGTCTCGTTGGACCAGCTGGATCTGCGTCTGGCTGGCTGTAACCTGCACATCAACGGCGAGCTCGTCGCAACCGGTGCCGGTGGCGCAGTTCTCGGGTCACCGCTCAGTGCGCTGGTGTGGCTGGCCAACACGGTGGGTCCGCTCGGCGTGACTCTCGAGCCGGGGCACGTGGTGCTGCCCGGCTCGATGACCGGTGCGTATCCTGTCGCACCCGGCGATTCCATCGTCGCGACTATCAGTGGGCTCGGCACCGTCACCGCCGTGCTCGGCGGAAAGGACGAACAGTGACCGAGCAACTATGGAGCCCGGCCAAAGTGGCCGATGTTCTTATACGAGCGGAGGATAGCGGCGTCGCGCAGACGTCGATTCTCGCAGAATGGGACGGTCTCGGTCTGGCCGCGGCATATGAGGCTCAAGATATTGCGCTGCAAATGCGGATCTCGCGGGGGGAGAGGGTCACCGGTGTCAAACTGGGTGTGACCTCCAAGGCGAAGCAGCGTCAGGTGGGAGTCGACTCGCCGTCGACGGCGTGGTTGACGGACGCGATGATCCTTCCGATCGGTGAGCCGGTGCCCCGGGAGAAGATGATCCACGCGCGTGCCGAACCGGAGATTGCGTTCGTCATGGGACGTCGACTCGAAGGGCCCGGGGTCTCGGCGGCGACTGCGCTCGCGGCGGTCGACCATGTGGTCGGTGCGATCGAAATCATCGACAGCCGGTTCTCGGGTTACAAGTTCTCCATGACGGATGCTGTCGCGGACAACAATTCGTCCGGCCGGTACGTCACCGGTCCCATCAGTGTGCGGCCGGACTCGCTGGACCTCGGTCTCGAAGCCTGCTTGCTCGAAGTGGACGGTGAGATCGTCGATTCGGCGACAGGAGCTGCTGTGCACGGCCATCCGGCGGAGGCGCTGGCTTTCGCGGCGAACACCCTCGCCGAGCGTGGCCTGGCAATCGAGCCGGGCTGGGTGATCCTCACCGGGGGGATGACGGATGCGGTTCCGGTCCGGCCGGGGGCGCGGATCGCTGCTCACTTCACTCATCTCGGTACCGTAAATGTGTCAGGAGGCTGATGATGCCGTTCATCGAGGTGACTATTTCCGCAGGGCGTTCGCCCGAACAGCTCCGCGCACTGATACATGAACTCACCTTTGCCGCCCAGCGGGCCGTGGACGCGCCGTTGAGCAACATTCGGGTGGTGCTGCGTGAAGTTCCGGCTACTCACTTTGCCGCCGGTGATGTGACGATTGCAGAACGATCTCCTGCTCAATGACTTTCGTTTGATTCTCCCGAACGATCTTCGTGTCAATGCAAGCGAGTCGGGACAAGACGATGAGTGCAAGGGACACGTAGACCGGGCTTGGGACGGACTGCCCTGTTCCTTCTCTCGTTCGGGGAGTCGCTATGACGACGGCACGTCGTCGCCGGCAATGCCTTGACCGGGGACAGACGAGCAACGTCGCAGATGGCTGCGGTTGGACGTCGCAGGCGAGATCGTCGGAAATCTACGAGGGTGTCGGCGAGATTCAACGCTGGTGCTGGCGCGTTCGATTTGCGGACGCGCCAGCACGCCGGGTAGACGAGATTGCGCAACAGCTTGCCAGCGGTTGCTGAAAACCTTCGCGGGAGTTCGGAAACTGCTATTGGATACACGATGACGGCTACAGGTCAGAACGTGGCGGTCTGGATCACCCGTTGTCGCTGCTGGTGCTGGTGCCGAGTTGCTGCATGCGGAAATGCAGTGGGCTGGTCCCGAAGCGACGTCGGAACGCTCGACTGAAATGCGAGACATCGCGGAAACCTACGCGGACGCTGATGGTAGAGATCGTGGCGTCGGTGCTCAGCAAGAGTTTGCGAGCTCGCTCGAGCCGCTGTTGATTCAGCCATGTGCGTGGTGTCGTGCCTGCTGCGCTGAAAATTTTGTGGATGTACCGCACGGACATTCCCAGTTCGGCTGCAAGGTCGCTGATCGAGTATTCGGGGTCTGTCATGTGTCGTTGCATTGCCTGCTGTATGACTCGAAAGTCCTTGTTGTGAACTCGTTTGGTGGTGTTGAACGGAGTTGTGCGTTCACTGATGGCGGATACGAGTAGGTCCATCGCGCACGCGGCAACGGAGGCTGAGGAGTTGGGCGAAAGAAGGGAGTCGTCAGTTGCCATGTCGACGAATAGGCGAGAGACGTATCGGCTGATGCCGCTGCGGCCGGAAAAACCTTCACCGGTAATCTCCGCTACGGCTTCCAGGGGAAGATGTGGCGCAAACACCGCGCGCGGCGCGCGGACGACAATCTGCTCGAACTCGGTCTGGGCGTCGACGATGAACGGCGCCGATGAGTCGAGGATTCCGAACGCCCCGCTTTCGAGCTTTGCGGACCGAGAGTGTTGACCGATGACCGCTGTACCGCTCGTGATCAAGCACAGTAGGTAGTCGTCGTTGGGATCGGACGAGATCATGTTCGGGGTGCGGATTACTGTGTGTGGGTCTGCGCGTACGACACTGACTGTGACGTCGACGAACGGACGCACCGACAGTTCCGCCCCGAACGAGTTCGATATGTCAGGCCAGTCGACGTCGAGTTCGCAGTATGTCGAGTCGAGTGTGTCTATCCACCGCGAACGTACCTCGCTCGATTCGAGCTCGCGTGTGCTGATTACGACCTTGGCGCTGGCCTTGTCGGTGCAATCGGAGTCATTGTTCTGTGCACTGTCGGTCATGTCGCTGCCCACCTCCATATTCTAGTGTTGCAGATCACACCGGCTTCGGATGTAGGAGGTATTCGATCTCCGGAGTCACGCCCACAAGTTCCACGTCCGCACTCGTCCCGAACGGAGTAGATCGTGACCCGCGCTGCTCCGCTTGGGGCGATTGGATCACCTGAAGGAGTGACACCGACCGGAACCCCATGACGCTCGACTTCGCCGCGAAGCACCCGTGTCCTACGTCCGCGTAGTCGGCATGCATCTGGTGTCGATCTCGCGAACTGTCTCGACGGAAGAGTTCGCGGTAGTGGGCGCAGGACCGGCTCGACTGTCGGCATGAGCCGCGGAGGTGACTCGGAGTGAATCGGGCCACCTGTGTAGGTCAGCGGTGTTCGGTTCGATAACGGCCAGGGCTGGAACCGTATGCGGCGCGGAATGTGCGGCTGAAATGGGACACATCGCGAAAGCCTGATTGCTCACTCACTTCGGCGACTGTCAGATCGGTGCTCAGGAGGTACTTACGTGCTCGCTCCACCCGTGTGCGGTACAGCCAGGCGCGGGGGGTCGTGCCTTGCTCACGGAAGAGGTTTTGAATGTGTCGCACAGACATCCCCGCTTCTGCAGCGACCCTGGAAAGTGATAAAGCGGGATCGTGTAGCTGTCGCTCGACGATCCGCTGCACTTCGGCCAGATCACGCGCGTGACTGATCTTCGTCGGGTCGGTCTCGGTGGCGCTGTCGGTGAGGGCGGTGACCAGCAGGTCGAGAGCGACGGATGATATCGAGACCGCTGACCTCGTCGGCAGTGTCCGGTCCTGTTCGGCGACGTCGAGGAGGAACCTGCTCACGAGTCGGCCCGTTCCCGAGATCCCACTGATGGGCAGCCCGGTTCCCTGCTCGAGTACTCGCTGGGGTAACCGCGCTTCGAGCAGGGGTCTGGGAGTGTCGATGACGACCTGACGAAAATTCGACTCGGCTTCGAATTCGAACGGGGCGGCGCAGTCCAGTAACGCGAACGATCCCTGCTCGAGAACTCCGCTGCGTCCGTTCTGGGTGACGCGGACGTTACCGTCGGTCACCACCAACACGAGGAAGTCTCCCGCGTCGTCCGAACGCACCATCGCCGGCGAACGGATGACCGAGTGGACGTCCGCGCGCATCGTGCTGACATGCAGTTCTCCGATGGGATGACCGCCCCATTCTGCGATGAACGGTTGGCGTGGATTGGGCCATGCCACGTCCGACTCGCAATAGAGGGTGCCGACTGTGTTCGCCCACAGATTACGGCCTTCCGTGGAGTCGAGTCCTCGCGTATCGAGAGATACCACAGTGGGTTTGGTGGATTTACGCGTGGAGTCACTCCATCGTTCGCGCTCAGTCATGTTTATCGGTACCTCCGGAATCTAGTGTTCCGTGTCACAGGGAGCCGGCTCTGTACGGACCGTCGAGTGCGGAATTGCCTCGGAGCGGCGCCTGGATTCGCATCGGCCGAGAACACCGTCTCGGTCTGAGCTCGACAACAGGAGTGAGCACGTGACGACGCCAACTATTCTCGAGACCTCCACCGGAACCCCCAACGATGTCCGGCCGATGACCGGCGCGGAGTACATCGAGTCCTTGAAGGATGGACGCGAAGTGTATTTCCGCGGAGAACGTGTCCCGGATGTCACGACTCATCCGGCTTTCCGGAATTCGGTTCGCTCGATCGCTCGGATGTACGACGCGCTTCATACCCCCGAAGCCCAGGGGGTGCTGGCGGTGCCGACCGATACGGGTAACGGTGGATTCACGCACCCGTTCTTCAAGACCGCCCACAGTTCCGACGATCTTCTTCTGTCCCGCGACGCGATCGTCGCGTGGCAACGTGAGGTGTACGGGTGGATGGGCCGGTCGCCCGACTACAAGGCCTCTTTCCTCGGGACCCTCGGTGCCAACGCGGACTTCTACGGTGAGTACAGGCAGAACGCACTCGACTGGTACAAGAAGGCGCAGGAGCGGGTGCTCTATCTCAATCACGCGATCGTCAATCCGCCCATCGACCGTGATAAGCCTGCCGACGAGACCGCGGACATCTGCGTACATGTGGTGGAGGAAACCGACGCCGGCGTGATCGTTTCCGGCGCCAAAGTGGTGGCGACCGGGTCTGCGATCACCAATGCCAATTTCATCGCCCATTATGGACTTCCGCTGCGCAACAAGAAGTTCGGGTTGATCTTCACTGTTCCGATGGACTCGCCGGGCTTGAAGCTGTTCTGTCGGACGTCCTACGAGATGAACGCTGCAGTGATGGGCAGCCCGTTCGATAATCCCTTGTCGAGCCGCTTCGACGAGAACGACGCGATCATGGTGTTCGATCGTGTGCTGGTTCCGTGGGAGAACGTGTTTGCCTATGACGCGGACACCACGAACGGATTTGTGACGAAGTCCGGGTTCATGGCTCGGTTCATGTTCCATGGTTGTGCACGCTTGGCGGTCAAGCTCGACTTCATCGCCGGCTGTGTTCTGAAGGCGGTGGAGACGACAGGTACCAACAATTTTCGTGGTGTCCAGATGCAGATCGGCGAGATCCTCAACTGGCGCGATATGTTCTGGGGCTTGTCGGATGCGATGGCCAAGTCTCCCGATGAGTGGGTGAACGGGGCTGTGCAGCCGAACCTGAACTACGGTCTGGCCTATCGCACGTTCATGGGGGTGGGCTATCCGCGGATCAAGGAGATCATCCAGCAGACGCTCGGTAGCAGCTTGATCTACCTGAATTCGCATTCGAGCGACTGGGGTAACCCCGATATCCGGCCCTACCTCGACCAGTACGTGCGCGGGTCCAACGGCATCACCGCGATCGATCGTGTGCAGCTGCTCAAGCTGCTGTGGGATGCCGTGGGCACCGAGTTCGGAGGTCGGCACGAGCTGTACGAGCGCAACTACGGTGGCGACCACGAGGCCGTCCGCTTCCAGACATTGTTCGCCTACCAGGCCCAGGGACTGGATACCGAGCTCAAGGGCTTCGCCGAGAAGTGCATGTCCGAGTACAACGTCGACGGGTGGACACGTCCGGACTTGATCAGCAATGATGATCTGAAGATCGTGCGTGGTTGAACGGGACGCGACGATGACGAGCACGACCATGACCGACAACAGCCCGAACGGCGGGATCGAGGTCACCCCCCTACAGATGCGGAAGGCCCTCGGCCGGTTCGCCAGCGGCGTCACCATCGTCACGACCGCCGAAAGCGAGGACGACGCGTCGGTGCACGGTATGACGGCCAACGCATTCACCTCCGTTTCGCTCGACCCCCCGCTTGTTCTGATATCCATCGCGAACCGAGCCAAGACGAACGAGCGGATCAACAAGACCGGCAAGTACGGTGTTTCGATCCTGGCGACAGATCAGGAGCCGTTGTCACTGCACTTCGCAGGAGCTGCCCATCAACCCGATCTGGTGCGATTCGTCTGGCGCCGGGAGGTTCCTCTCCTCGAAGGCGCGCTGGTGCACCTGGCCTGTTCGGTGGACGCCTCGTATCCCGCCGGTGACCACATGTTGCACGTGGGCCGAGTGGAGCAACTGTGGTACGACGACGGACATCCGCTCGTCTTCTACACCGGTAGCTTCCGGTCGCTCGAGTTGCTGCGCGACGACCCGTGGGGGTTCTGAGTAAACCCCTCGGACAGGGGGTGGGATTGCCGAAGGTCGATCCCACCCCCTTGCGGTGTCGGGTAGATCAGATGGACGATCCGCTGTCCGCGCGAGCGGCGATTTCGTCGGCGCGTACCCCCGCTGCTGCGTGGCCGCCGATGAACCAGTTCGCCGGGTCCACCTCGATGATCCGACCACGGACGGCCGAACGCGGCACCCCGAGTACATCGACGATCAGGTCGGTGAACCGGGCCGCGAGCTCCTCGCGCTGTGCGCGAGGACGACCCGCCAGCACGATGGCTGTAAAATACGGTGCAGCCGTGCTGCTCTCGGAGGCAACCGCGCCGGCGACCGCGACATCATCGGTGGTGTAGCGGACGATGAAGGTCCGAACTCGCTCGAGCGTGGAGTCGAGAACCTCCGAATAGCAGTGGCTCGCCTCGACAAGCAGACGGTGCCGCTGCTCGACGGTGAACCGTCCGTCGAGCAGATGGAAATGTGCAACAGGCATGAGAGGGCCTTTCGGGAGTGGTGCTCTACTGGACGCCGTGGCGTGTGCCGGCGTCGACGTTGAGGACGCTGCCGTGCAGCACGCTCGCCTCGGGGGCGAGCAGCATCTCGAGGATCCAGCCGAGCTCGTCCAGCGTCGGTAACCGGCCGAGCGTGGTCTTGGCGCGGTAGCGCTCCCAAATGGTGTCGAGATCGCGGCCGGTCTCGGCTGCTTCGGTTTCGACGAATTTGCGGAGCCGTGGCGTGTCGACCGGGCCGGGCGCGATGGTGTGTGTGGTGATGCCCTTCGGTCCGTACAGGGCGCTGAGCTGGCGCATCAGATTGAACACTGCGGCGTTGACGGTGCCCGGCGCGGCGTCGAGCGGGCCGGGTTCGAAACCGAGCGATCCGGCGACGGCGACGAATCGCGATCCGGGGACCAGCTGGCCGCGGACTGCGTGCAGCAGCCGTACCAGCCCGCCGACCTTGATGTTCGCCCCTACAGCAAGCTCGCCGGGGCTGATGGTGTCGGCGGAACCACGTACCGGCAGACCCGCGGCGAACACGGCCATCCGGATCGGCGCGTCGACATAGGCGGAGATCGCCTCGATCGCACTGTCGTCGCTGATGTCGGCGACACAGGGGATGATCAGGCTGTTTTCGGCTGCAAGGGTTTTGAGGTCTTCGGCGTTGCGCGCGACCGCGATCACGCGTAGGCCTCGACGGACCAGGCGTCGGGTGAACTCGGTGCCCATCGCACCGGTGGCGCCGACGACGACACACAACTTTGGGCAGGTCACGGGTGATTACTCCTCGGGGAGAAGCGGGGACGGCCGGTGCAGCACCTACTGCACCGGCCGCCCACGTGGATGAGTCGAAGGACCGGATCAGCCGCGCAGCCGAAGGGTCACGGCGCGCGGTTCGGTGAAGAAGTCGCGGGAGTACTGACCGCCTTCACGTCCCAGGCCGCTGGCGCCTTCGCCTCCGAAGGGGAGACGCAGGTCGCGTTCGAAGAAGCAGTTGATCCATACGGTGCCGGCCTTCCAGCGCGCGGCCATCCGGTGGGCGCGGTCGAGGTTCTGGGTGAACAGCATCCCGGCCAGGCCATAGCGTGAGTCGTTGGCGATGCGCAGTGCCTCGTCTTCTGTGTCGAAACCCAGGACGGTTTCGACGGGCCCGAAGATCTCCTCTTGCGCGGTCCGGGAGTCATTGGTCAGCCCAGTGATGACGGTGGGGGGATAGTAGAAGCCCTTGGCGTGGGCGTCGCCGGTCAGACGGGCGCCGCCGGTGACGACTTTCCCGCCTTCCTGCTGCGCGAGTTCGACATAGCCGTGGACTTTGTCGAGATGGCGTTGTTCGATGAGCGGGCCGATGAAGTTCGACGGATCCTTCGGATCGCCGACGCTGAGCTTGTTCGCCTCATCGACGAACCGCTCGAGGAACTCGTCCATGATGCTGTTCTGCACGAGCAGTCGGGATCCGGCCAGGCACACCTGTCCGTTGCCGCCGAAGATCGCACGGATCGACATCGGTACGGCCACGTCGAGGTCGGCGTCGGCGAAGATGATGTTTGCGGACTTTCCGCCCATCTCGGCGGAGACCGGCGTGTGGTTGGGTGCTGCTGCCTGAAGGATCTTGACTCCTGTGGCACTCGACCCGGTGAAGGTGATCCGGTCGACTCGCGGATCGGAGGTCAGCGGGCCGGCGACGGCTTCGCCACCGAAACCGTGTACTACGTTGAGTACTCCGTCGGGCAGTCCGGCTTCGAGTGCGAGTTCGGCGAAGCGGTGTGCAGTCAGTGGGGTTTGGGGTGCCGGTTTGAGGATTGCGGTGTTACCGAACGCCAGGGCGGGCGCGATCTTCCAGGTGGCCAGCATCAGGGGTGCGTTCCAGGGGCTGATCGCCGAGACCACGCCGGCAGGCGGGTAGAGCACGTAGGACAGCAGATCCCCGTCGGGGTAGGCCTCGTTGGCGGCCATCGACGCGTAGTCGGCGAAGAACCGCAGGTTGTGCGCCACGCGCGGGATTTCGGCGTGCAGGGACTGGTTGATGCCCTTACCGCCGTCGCGGGTTTCGAGCTGGGCGAGTTCTTCGCGGTGCTCGTCGACCTTGTCGGCGACCGCGTGCAGAATCTTTGCGCGTTCCTTCGGCGACATCTGTGGCCAGGGCCCGCTGTCGAAGGCGTGGCGGGCGGCGGTGATCGCAGCTTGTCCGTCTTCGGCGGTGCCCTTGGGTACGACACCGAGTAGCGACCCGTCGTGCGGATCGATCGATTCGAAAGTTGCTCCGTCCGATGCGTGCTTCCATTCGCCGCCGATGAGATGACGGACCTGTGTGATCGACGGCGCGTTGTGGGTGTGGGTCATGACAGTCTCCTGTGTCAGACTCCGGCGCGGGCCGGGAGTTCGTAGGTGCGGCCGGCGAGCTCGGAAGCGACGTCGATGATCATGTCCTCCTGGCCGCCGATGACACCGCGTCGGCCGAGTTCGATCAGGATGTCGCGGGTGGAGACACCGAATTTCTTCGCGGCACGCTTGGTGGGATGGAAGAACGTCGAGTAGACACCGGCGTAGCCGAGGATCAGTGCGGTCTCGTCGACGATCTGGGGTTCTTTCATCAGCGGCGCGACGACGTGCTCGGCGGTGTCGATGAGTGTGAACAGGTCGACGCCGGTGTCCCAGCCGGCTCGTTCGAACGCGGCGGCCAATACCTCGGTCTGGGCGTTGCCGGCGCTGGCGCCGAGCCCGCGCAGAGATCCGTCGATGAATGTCGCCCCGTTCTCCGCGGCGGCCAAAGCGTTGGCGATACCGACCCCGAGGTTGTTGTGGGCGTGGAAGCCGATGTCGGCGGAGATCGCCTGCCGCAGCGCGGCGACGCGCTCGCCGGCGTGCTGCGGCACCATGGCGCCGGCAGAGTCGACGACGTAGACGACGTCGGCGCCGTAGGAATCGAGCTTGGCGGCTTGCTCGGCGAGCGGCTCGGGGTCGAGTTTGTGGCTCATCATCAGGAACGTCATGACGTTGAGGCCTTGTTCTTTCGCCCATTCGATGGGTTGCTGGCCGCAGTCGGCTTCGGTGCAGTGCACCGCTACCCGGACGGTTTTGATGCCCGCGTCGATCGCTCTTTGCAGTTCGGCGAGGGTAGCGATGCCCGGCACGTAGAGCGCGGCGATGTCGGCGTTGTCGACGGCGTCGACCGCGGCGCGCACGTACTCGGGGTCGGTGGCGGCGGCGAAGCCGTACTGGATGGACGAGGCGCCGAGGCCGATGCCGTGGGCGACCTCGATGGTCGGGATGCCGGCCTGATCGAGTCCGCGGGCGATATCGGCGACGTTCTGCGTGGTGAACTGATGCGAGACCGACGACATGCCGTCGCGCAGTGTGGTGTCGACGAGGGTGACCTTGCGGGGTGTATCGGTGGTGGCGGTGGTGGTCACTGGATTGCTTCCTTGACGAGGGTGCGCTGGGCCATGACGTCGGCGACCTGCACGGCGGCGGCGGTGATGATGTCGAGATTTCCGGCGTAGGTGGGCAAGAAGTCGCCGGCGCCGACGACCTCGAGCATGACGGTGACCTGGTCGCCGTCGACGTCGACCAGGCGCAGGGTGTAGCCGGGGACGTACTGCTGGACCTTGGCGACCATGTCGATCACTGCGCGCTCGATCGCGGCCGGGTCGGGGTTGCGGACTTTGGCGTAGACCGTGTCGCGCATGTTCATCGGTGGTTCGGCTGGGTTGATCACCGAGATGGCCTTGGCGTGATCGGCTCCGGCGACCTGGGCAAGTGCCTTGCCGGTTTTCTCGCTGAATTCGCTGAGGTTCTGCCGGGTGCCGGGTCCGGCGCTGTGCGAGGCGATGGCAGCGACGATCTCGCCGTAGGACGCGTCGGCGACCTCGTTGATGGCATACAGGATCGGGATGGTGGCCTGGCCGGCGCAACTGACCATGTTCACGTTCGGCGCGTCCAGGTGCGTGCTGAGGTTCACGGCCGGCACCACGTACGGGCCCACTGAGGCAGGTGTCAGATCGATCGCGCGGATGCCGGCTTCGGCGTAGCGCGGGGCAGCGGCGGCGTGGACTTTCGCTGATGTCGCTTCGAAGACCACGTCGGGAAGGTCGGGCCGGTTGAGTAGCCAGTCGATTCCCTTTGCGGAGGCCTCGAGGCCTTCCTGTCGGGCTCGTTCGAGCCCCTCGCTGGTCGGATCGATACCGATCATGTACATGGGATCGACGTGCTCGGATCGCAGCAACTTGTACATCAGGTCTGTTCCGATGTTGCCGGATCCGACGATCGCAGCTTTCAATCGACTCATCTGTGCGGCCTTCCCTGAACTCTCGGGTGATGGGCTCGACGCTAGGAAGGGGTTGCTGGTCGGAAGGCGGAAATCCCGTGGTCCTGAACATGTGCGCGGTCGGGAACGTCCCTGTTCGGTTATCCCGGATGTCGGCGACTGCCTGGTTTACATCGCCGCAAGCTCGTGGTCACCACCACAGCCCGGTGCAGCTCGCCCGGACAGCTCAGATCAGGAGTAGCCATGACCGAACTCACTGCTCGATTCGATATCGCGCATCTCGCCCGCGCCGAACTGTTCACTCCCAAGCCGCAGGAGACGCTCGACTTCTTCACCAAGTTCCTCGGCATGTATGTCACTCATCGGGAGGGTCAGTCCGTATACCTTCGAGGCTACGAGGATCCGTACCAGTGGAGCTTGAAGGTCACCGAGGCACCCGAGGCAGGAATGGGTCACGCCGCGCTGCGCGCGAGCTCTCCGGAAGCACTCGAACGTCGGGTGGCATCGCTCGAGCAGGGCAACGTCGACGGTAAGTGGAGCGAGGACCAGTTCGGTTACGGCAAGACCTTCGAGTTCCAGTCCCCGGATGGACACAACCTGCAGTTGTTGTGGGAGGTCGAGAAGTACGTCGCCCCGACGGCGCTGCAGAGCAAGATCCTTTCGCGTCCTTCCAAGAAGCCGCTGTCGGGTATTCCGGTCAAGCGCATCGATCACCTCAACCTGATGGCGTCGAATGTCACCGCGCTCAAGGAATCGTTCGAGCAGCACCTCGGGTTCCGGACCACTGAACGTGTCGTCGACGGCAACGTCGAAATCGGGGCGTGGATGAGCTCGAACCTGCTCGGTCACGAAGTTGCCTGTATGCGCGACATGACCGGTGGGAACGGCAAGCTTCATCACGTGGCGTTCTACTACGGCACCGGACAGCACCTGGCCGACGCGGTCGAGATGTTCCGTGACTATGACATCCGGATCGAGGCTGGTCCGGATAAGCACGGCATCACCCAGGGGCAGTTCCTGTACGTGTTCGAGCCCGGTGGAAACCGTATCGAGCTGTTCGGTGAAGCCGGCTATCTGCATCTCGATCCTGACGCTGAGACCAAGACCTGGCAGATGTCCGACATCGATACCGGTCTCGCTGTTGGCGGTGCGCAGCTGCCGTGGGAAACGTACTTTACGTATGGCACTCCCAATCCGCTCGCGCTGGATCAGCACATCGAGAAGTTCGCTCACTTCGGTCCCGGCGCGCCGATCGAGGATCCGGATGTGGCTGCTGCCGAGCAGGCCATCCCGGACGACATCGACCACTCGCGGGCGGTTTCCGGTTCGCCCGCCTGATCGGGATCGTGCACCCGCTCAACCGCAATCGTGTGATTGTTGTTGAGAGCCTGAGGTCTCCGATGTGGACAGCGAGTTGAACAACTCTCCACATCGGAGACCTTTGTGTGTACAGGAGCGCTTCCCATACAGAATTGCCGTTGGTGTAGTCGAATCGACGGACTGAGGGGCGATGCCCATCGGCGGGTGGTCTCGAATGAGGTCCGTGGCGGTCGAGTTCTTCCTCTGCTGTGAAGGAAATCGGTGTCGGTTCGGGATGACGGCATTGAGCGTCAACTCCACCCTGGGAAGGGCTGCTGGCGCTGATGGCGAAGTTCGCAGGGATACCGTCGCAGCCCAGCTGGGTCCGTTGAGCAGTGCTACCAGATGTCTTGTCTCCCTATCCTGTCAGGAGATGTCATGGAGTATCCCATTCGTTATCGAGTATCAGATTCGACGACCGAATCGGTGACCGCACGCGATCTCGAGGTAGTGCTGCAAGCGCTGACCGGTCGCCCTATGGAGGCCGTTGATATCGAGGCTGTCGAGTCTGCTCTCGACCTCGAGAGGATGTCTCGTGTGGATATCCCGCATCAGTTGTGAAGACATACTGTCGAATTCGATGGTGCATTGCTCTGGTGCACAGTAGAACTGGCCTGTACGAGATGCTTGTGCTCGCCTAGAGCTGTGGCGGGCAGGGGTAGGAATGCGAAAAAGGCCGGCAGTCGCGATACCAAGGATTGTGACGAAGGCCGAGGTGATGGCCGCCCCTGGTTCGGAGGGGCGATTGCCTGTGAACACGGTGGTCAAGACTGATGGACCGATGCCGTTGGTGAACTGCAGCAGAGCGCAGAGCGAGCTGCCGGGCGAGCCAGCCTCCTCGGATTACTCGGGCTGAAGGCAATATTTCCCGCCACTTGCCATGCTCGATAAATCGGGACTCGGAACATCCGAGGACGCGAGCTGGATACGGTGACGCCTAACCGCGCAGGACCGTGCATCCGCCGACGTCACTGAAGTCGCGCAATTGGGGTTCTTGCATGCTCGGCGGTTCACGGGGGCGGGGTTACAGAACGGCCTTCGGGTCCAGCTTTGCGGAAGATCTGCGGGTTACGTCCCCGGGCGAATGAACTGGCAACGAACAAAGTCTGGGGCAGCGAGTACATACGCGCTGCCCCAGACTCTTGTCGTGGTGGATCCTGAAGGTCAGAGCACTGCCGGCGCTGTGCTGGTTGCGGGCGTGATGGCGAACTCCTCGCGGAAGATCAATCGAGGAGCCATACGCCTGCGCTTGAGTGCCTTGACCGCCGCATCGACCATCGCGGGTGGGCCGCACAGGAATGCACTCATCCCCTTGCACGAGGGAAAGTCGCTGACCACGACATCGGTGACCAGCCCGGTTGCCCCTTCCCACTGCTCCTCGCTGAGAACGGGTCGGTAGTGGAAATGCGGGTGCCGGTGTTCGAGATCGCGGAAGAATTCGACATCGTAGAGGTCTTCCCGCCGGCGGCCGCCGTGGTAGAGGAACAGTTCTGGGACAAGGTCCTCGACGAGGGCGTGTTGGACGATCGATTTCAGTGGAGCCAACCCCGTCCCACCGCCGATCAAGATCGCCGGTTCATCCTGTTTCGCGACGAGATTGAACTGCCCGAGGGGGCCGCGCAGCGAGACTCGTTCCCCGAGCGTCATCGAGCGGAAGATCCACCCATCGGTCGACAACCCGCCCGCGGTGAGCTTGATGTGAAATTCCAGCCGCCGAGTCTCGGTCGGAGGATTAGCCATCGAGTACTGCCGCGCCCCTGCGTGCTCAGGAACGATGAGTTCGGCGTACTGACCGGCATTGAACTGCATCGGAGTGTCCAACTCGATCACCAGTCTGCGCGTGTTGGCAGCGATGTCGTCCAACACGACGACGGTGCCTTCATAGTCGCGTAGAGGATGACGAGGCACGCCGTCATCGCTGACGTTGCCGAGCGGCTCGACGGTCAAGTCCGAGCGGGGAGTGGCCATACACCCCAGAGCCAGTCCTTCGGCCCTTTCCTCGACGGTCAGGGTGTACTCCGGAGTCTGACGGTGGTCGACCTCACCGCGCAGCACCTTGAGTTTGCATGTCCCGCAGGTTCCCTGAGTGCACGAGTGGGGCAGCCACTCGTTGGCCCGCAGGGCAGCATCGAGAATGGATTGGGTTTCTTCAACGGCAATGTCCGTGTTCTTTCCCTCTATACGGACCAAATATTGATCAGACATTTCCGGTAGCGCTCCAATTCAATATCGATAACCTCGGGTGTTCCCGATGCTCGCCGTATCTGTGCAGATGATTCAGGAGGGGTGAGGTCGAGGTCGCCTACACTTCCCATTCGACAAACAGCTGCTTGGGGCCGCGGAAACCCCATCCCCAAAAGTCCACCTCGTGGGTTTCGTCTCGTTCGATGTTCGGAATTGCCTCGAGCAATTCTTCGAGTCCGATTCGGACGACTGCATTGGCGAAATAGGTTCCGGCGCATGCGTGTTTTCCGCCGCCGAAGGTCATGTTCGGCACCAGGGCACGATCGAGGTCGTATTCGGTGGGGGCGTTGTACGCGTTTTCGTCCTGATTGGCCGAACCGTACGACAGCATCACGATCGAACCCTCAGGAAGCGTGACCCCGCCCACGGTAACTTCTCTCGCGGCGCGCTTGACCGCGGCGGACCAGATCGGGGCAACCCAGCGCATGCCCTCGGATGCGGCGCGGGGGATCAGAGTCGGATCGTCGATGACACGTTCGAGCTGGTCCGGTCGGCTGAACAGTCCGGCCAAGGTCGTGGCCATGGCATGACCGGGCTCCTGCATTGCTCCGAGCAGGAAGACATACAGGTTGGGGTAGATGACGTCGCGACTGCGGGTCTGGCCCTCCGGCATCCCGTCGTGCAGCCAGTGCGAGATGGCTGAATGGTCCGGTTCGACGATCCATTTGTCGATCTTCGGGTCGACATGCGCGATGATTTCCGCTTTGGCGCGGTCGCCGGGGGCGAACCCTTCGGGGTTGGCGAACTCACCGTTTTCGTCGACTGCCGCATTGGTGAACGACACGCTCAGATTGTGGAACCACTCGCGCAGTTTTTCGGTGCTGACATCCCCGAGACCGAGCAGGTCGCCCAGTGCGCGGACACTCACCGGCTCGCAGTAGGCGGCGACGATATCCGCGTGCCCGTCGTTCTCGAACTCGGCAATGCGCTGTCGCGCAAACGGTCGGACGAGATCGTCGATGTACTTGTCGACGGCTGAGGGCTGCAGGTGTGGTTCGACCATGTCCCTCAGGTTGCGGTGCTCGTCTCCGTTGGTATTCAGCAATGCCTGAGGGCCGAAGGTGCGGCCGCCGGCAGCGGAGATCACCGCAGGCCAGGTTGTGTCGTCTTTGGAGATCTCAGCACACAGTTCTTTCGTCGAGACGATGTGCATGCCGAGGGCGGGAACGTAGGCAATGGGTGCCTCTTTGCGGAGGCGCTCGTAGAACGGGTATGGATCGGCCTCGAGCTCCTCGATGGTGATTTCGTCGATGAAGCTGTGGGTGGAAGTCATCATGCTCCTTCTGATTTCGGGTGCTTTTAGCCGGGAGGCGGGCTGAGGCGGCTGTGAGCTGCTTCGGTTGACCAGGCGGAGGTGATCGTCGGGTCAGCGAAGCGCTGGTAAATGTCTGTGTGAGCTGGCCGCGACAAACGTCAGTTGGGTGTGCCGATTATCGGGATGTCTGATGGGGCCTGATCGCTAGCGTGTGCTGCGCTCGAGAGCGTCGAGAGAGCTGGTACGAAGTGCTGCACGGTCGAGTCGTATGTCAGGGGCCTCGTTCATCCTCGGACGTCACTGGCGCGGATCTTCGTAGCAGCGCAGACAAGCTGCTCGGACCTCACTATGGGTCCCCGTCCACGCCTAGAAACCGCGTAAAGACGATCTCAGTTCCCCGGGGTTGGAGGCTCAGTGGTTTCGCGTGCGCCAGAGATTGGATATCGAACCGGTCGCGGCGGTCACTCATGCGTCGTTCTCCTTCGTCACCTGCGGCGGAGTGAGAGGTGGTGTGGCGGCCGGCGGGTGGCGGCGCGCACACGAATAGCGTCGGGCATGAGCCCGCAGGATCCGGCTTCCCAACTTCACCGAACCGCGTCGGTTTGTGTCTGATGTCACGAGGATGGTCGGAATCGTCGGCTGTGCGTCGCACTGTTCGGGATAGCCGAACGGAAAGGGTGAATCGTCGGGACATTTTCGGCTGCACCGGAAATGAGACGTGTCAGGGATGATTCGGGGAGCATCCCTGAGCTTCGTTGTTGGGTCCGGTCGAAAAGTGAGCAGCTGGCCCCGAGGTGGTCGCACTCCATCGTGTGCGACACGCACCTGCACATCTGGAGGCTGTGCCGTCGACTCGATATGTCAATAGGGCGCGGGGCGGCGCCCACTGTCTGCCAAACCCCGACGATTCCTCGAGCTGTGTGCCCGCCGATAGGGCGTGCGCACCGTCGCTCGACAGGTTGGAGCCCGACCTGCCGCCGGGGAGTTGGGCCGACGGCTGAATCCTCGAGTGGGACGGCAGATCGATCACGACCGTCGCCCCACTCGACCGCCTCGTCGTCCGCGAGATCAGTTCCCTCTGTCTGCCCGAAGACTAGCGGATCCAGATCGCGGACCTCCGTCGGGACGGCATCAGCGTGGTCGGAACTGTCCGACTTCCGAGCGCCGTCAACAGGATTTAGCCTCAATGCACCGATCGGCTGATGCGGTCGTCGTGACTTCCTTTGCGCACCTTCGGACAGAGTCTGGACACAGCTGACCGGACACCGAGGACCGGAGTGGGCGCGGGGCGGGCTCGATCGCCCGGGGCGGGACACGCCCGGATATGACCTGAACCACAGTGTGGCTAGGGTGACGGTCATGACGGAGAACACGACACGACGATGGGGCCTGACCGTCCCGCTCGACGGCATCCCCCTGCCCGACCAGCGACGCATCATCGAAGAGCTCCCCGATCTCGGGTACACGGACGTGTGGTCGTCCGAGGCCGGCGCTGCCGATGCGTTCACCCCGCTGACCCTCGCGAGCGTGTGGGCTCCCGGCCTGCGCCTGGGTACCGCGATCGTCCCCGTCTACACTCGCGGCCCCGCGACGCTGGCCATGTCGGCCGCGAGCCTCGCCGCCGCCGCACCCGGCCGCTTCGTGCTCGGGGTGGGCACCTCCTCCGACGTCATCGTGGAGAAGTGGAACGGCATCCCCTTCGAGGAACCGTTCAAGCGTGCCCGTGACACCCTGCGGTTCCTGCGTGCGGCGCTGGCGGGGGAGAAGGTCTCCGAGAAGTACGACACCTTCGCCGTCGACGGCTTCCGGGCCGGCGTCGTACCCGACCCGGCGCCGCCGGTGCTGCTGGCGGCACTGCGCCCGGGCATGCTGCGTCTGGCCGGACGTGAGGCCGACGGCGCCATCATCAACTGGCTGTCCGCCGACGACGTCCGCACCGTGGCGCCCTACGTCCACGAGGGCGGCGAGAACAAGGAGATCGTCGCGCGGATCTTCGTGCTCCCCGGCTTCGACACCGAGACCGCCCGCGCCATCGGCCGCCGCATGATCGCCGCCTACATGAACGTCCCCGTCTATCGGGCCTTCCACGAATTCCTCGGCCGTTCGGACGATTTCGCCGGCATGTGGAAGGCGTGGGCGGAAGGCGACCGCAAGGCCGCCCTCGAAGCGATCCCGGACCACGTCGTGGACGCCCTCGTGATCCACGGCGAACCCGAGGCCTGCCGCGAGCATGTGGAGCGCTACGTCGAGGCAGGTGTGACCACACCGGCCATCGCCCTGGTGCCCTCGGGCGATCCCGCACCGATGATCCGGGCGCTCGCCCCGCGCTGACGACCGGACGTCACGATTCGATGTCGGTGGTTAACGGCACCCGAGGGCGACGCGACAACTCCTGCAGATGCGCTGTGCAGGAGGCGAGATGGCCGAGCCGACGTCGAGTACGGACCCGAACACGATCGCTCGTGTGACCGTGGTTGCCGACGACGGAGTGCCGTTGGCCACCACGGTGACCGGATCGCGGGATGCGGGTCTGACCCTCGTGTGCCTGCACGGCCACTGCCAGGACGCCGCGAGCTGGGATGCCGTCTGCGAATCGGTGGACCTGCAGGGTCTGCGCATCGTCCGCTACGACCAGCGAGGACACGGTCGTTCCGGGACCGGCGACGTCACGGCGTGCACGGTCTCCGGGATGGCCGACGACCTCGACGCGGTGCTCCGGACCCTCGCGCCGGACGGACCGGTGGTGCTGGCGGGATATTCGATGGGCGGCATGGTCGCACTGTCCTACGTCCGTCGTCACCCTGACGCCGTCGGCGACCGCATCGTGGGTGTCGGCCTGTTCGCCACCGCAGCATCGGGACTCGCGGACGGCGGTATCGGACGCTATCTGCGGCATCCGGCCGCCTTCATCGTGCACCGGGCGGTGTCGCGTGCACCGCGCGTCATGGAGTTGTCGAAACGCGCCGGGGGCCGGGTGTGCACGGTTGCCGCACGCAGGCGCACGGAGGAATCGTGGCTGCGGGTGGTCGGATCGGCGCTGTCGAACGAGACCTCCGTCGTCACCTGGTCGCGACTGCTGGCCGACTTCGCGGTGCTCGACGAGTCCGCCGCCCTCGATGTGCTCGCCAGAGTGCCGGTGGTCGTCGCGGCGGGCACGGAGGACGTCTTCGTGCCCTTGTCGTTGTCGGAGATGATGACGGCGCGGCTGCCGCACGCGAACCTCGTGCGGTTCGTCGGTGCCGGTCACCGCGTGCTCGCCGACCGTCCCCAGGAGGTCGCCGGTGCGCTGTCGGATCTGCTCGGGCACGTGCGCGCCCTGGACCCCGTCGGCCTGGACCCTGTCGGCCTGGACCCCGTCGGCCTCGCTCAGCGCGAGCCGACGAGGGTCGCTTCCTGATCGGCGAGCAACTTCCGAGGGACGAGCGCGAGCACGAGCAGCGCCACGGCGACCGCGAAGCATGCGACGAACCCGACGTGCGGCGCGGCGAGCGAGATGACGAACGGCACCGCGAAACCCAGATAGATCAGGCAGTAGAAGACGGCGACGGTCTGCGCGAGCTCCTCGGGGGGAGCGATGTGCTCGACGGTGACGAGACCGGAGACGAGCAGCATGCCGTACCCCCCGCCGAGGAAGACGGCGGTGACGAGGACGGCAAGCACCGATACCGGGCCGTCGACGAGCACCGCGACGCCGGCGGTCACGAAGCCCAGCACACCGAGGCCCACCCCGGTCCACACGCCGCGATCCTCACCGTGCCGGGTGATGCGCCGGGCCACGGGCTGGATCAACGCACCGGTGAGCAGGGTCAGGGCGGCGACCACACCGGTGAACGCGACGGCCACGCTGTCCACGCGATCCGACACGATGGGCGGCATCGTCGCGAACGAGACGGTTGCGCATCCGAAGACCCACGGAGCCCACGGCACGACACCCCACCGGAAGCGCGGGGACGACAGGGTGGACAGACGCCACGAGCCCTGCACGGTGCGGGGCCGGTGCGCGTCGGGGACGGCCCACACCAGCACCATCGCGACCACCATCAGAGCGATGTGCACGAGATAGGGCAGGCGGTCGGGGGCGGGCAGCCACTGCGCGATGAGACCGGCGAACAGGGCGCCACTGCCGAATCCCGCCGACAGTGAGACGGCGGCCCGGCGTGCTCCCACCCCCGGCCCCTCACTCAGTTCCTTCATCCAGGCGGTGCCGGCTCCGAACGCCATCCCGGACGCCAATCCGGCGAGGACCCGACCGAGATACAGCAGCGCGGGGATGTCGGCACCCAGCAGCAGAACGATCGACGACACGATGCTCACCGGGATCATCGCCCGGATCACCGGGCGACGCCCGATCCGGTCGGCCACGCGCCCGAAGTAGAGCAGGGCGGGGATCAACCCGACGATGTAGGAGCCGAGCATGGCGGTGAACGAGTCGCTGCCGAGTCCCAGGTGGTCGCGGTAGACGAGCTGCATCGGGGCGAACTGATTGGCGCCCCAGCTCACCGCGAACACGGCGAACGCGAGACGAGCCCAGGACGGAATCATTCCCCGATCCTCTCAGGCCCGTTCCGGCGGGAAAGTATCAACTCTTCACACCGCGGCGACCGGCTTCCTGTGGAGTGTGGACGTAGGAGGGGCCCGGAGTCGGCCATAGCGTTCTCGTCGAACGCAGACCAAGGAGGGCCAGTGGCGGTAGACGGTCGATCCCCGACGCTCGACACCGAGCGCACCGGCACGTGGACCGGCGCCGACGCGCGGTCGATCGCCGCCATGGTTCGCGGCCGCGAGGTCACCGCCCGTCGGGTCGTCGAGGACCACCTCGCCCTGATCGCCGAGCAGAACCCGCGCCTCAACGCGATCGTCACCGTCGCGGCGGACCATGCGCTCGCCGAGGCCGACGCTCTCGACCGACGCCTCGACCGTGGTGAGACGGCCGGTCCGCTCGCCGGGGTGCCGTTCACAGTCAAGGACCTCATCGCCACCGCCGGTGTGCGCACGACGGCCGCCTCGAGGGCGCTGGCCGACAACGTTCCCGTCGTCGACGCACCGGCCGTCGCCGCGATGAAGGCGTCCGGCGCGATCCTCGTCGGCAAGACCAACACGCCCGAATTCGGAACCTCCGGGCTCACCGACAACGAGATGTTCGGACCGGCCGTGAACCCGCTCGGCAGCCTCGAGTCGCCGCGCTCACCCGGCGGATCCAGCGGGGGCGAAGCCGCGTCGATCGCGTCGGGCATGAGCGTCCTCGGACTGGGCACCGACTTCGGCGGGTCCGTGCGCTGGCCCGCGCACTGCACCGGCCTGTGCTCGATCCGCCCCACCGTCGGCCGGGTGTCCGCGGACGGCCAGTACCCGGGGGTGCTCGTCGGCGACCACGTGCGGGCCAATCTCACGACGGTGCACGGCGCGCTGCAGACCGTCGGACCCATGGCGCGGAACCTCGACGACCTCGTCCTCGCCCTGCGCGTGATCTCCGAACCGCACGTCGCGTGGACCGATCCGGCGACCGTCGACGTCGACGCGCTGACGATCACCTGGGCACCCGGAGACGGCACCGTCCCCGTCGTCGACGAGATCGTGGACGTCGTCCGGGAGAGCGCGCGGCGACTCGGTGCGCATCCGTACCGCGGGTCGGCGCTGGTCGAGGGGAACGAGCTGTTCGGGCGATTGCGGGCCACCCAGACCCACGCCGATATCGACGCGCTGGCGAGCCCCGACCGGTTCGGTGCCGTCATCCGCGACTTGCTGTCCACGGCCGGTCGCGCCGAGCATCGGGAGGTGGAGGGCCTCTGGGCGTGGCGCACCGCGCTGGTCCATCGGTTGCTCGACGAGATGGGCGACGTGCTGGTGCTGCCGGTCGCGTCCATCGGGGCGCCTCCGCTCGGCGACGATCGTTTCGCTGTCGACGACCGGCTGCTCACCTGGCAAGAGGCGCTGGCGAGCTGCCGCACGATCAGTGTCACCGGTTTCCCGTCCGTCGTCGTCCCCGTCGGGCGGACGAGCGACGGCATGCCCATCGGCGTGCAGATCGTCGCGCGCCCCTTCCACGACCACGTCGCGCTGGCCGTCGCCGCGCGTCTGTGACACACCGGTAAGGAGGCCGCTGTGCGGGACATTCTCGACGAGCTGTCGCGATGGTTCGACGAAGGTGAGACGTTCGCGCTCGCGACCGTCGTGCGCACCTGGAAGTCGTCGCCGCGCGAACCCGGCGCCGCGATGGCCGTCTCGCAGTCGGGCGAAGTGGTGGGCAGTGTCTCGGGAGGGTGCATCGAAGGCGCCCTGTACGACATCGCGGGTGACGTGCTCGCCGACGGGCGCGCACGGACCGAGGTCTTCCGCGTCACGGACGACGATGCCTTCGGAGTGGGCCTGACCTGCGGCGGCACCATCGAGGTGTTCGTGCAGCGGGTCGATGCCGCCATTTATCCAGAGTTCACCGAGGTGGCACGGCGGATCGGGGCGGGAGAGCCGGTCGCCGTCGTCACCGACCGGGAGTCCGCCGGCCATCGTGTGGTCACCCTCGGCGGGGACGACGGCACCGATCCCGAAGCCGAGGTGCGCCTGCGCCTGTCCTACGGCGATTCGGAGGTCTACGTCGACGAGGTGCGCGGGCAGATCGTGGAGATCTTCGCGCCGCGACCGCGGATGTACGTCTTCGGTGCCATCGACTTCGCGTCCGCCCTGTGCACGCTGGGGAAGTTCGCCGGTTACCGCGTGACGGTGATCGACGCCCGGCCCGTCTTCGCGACGCCCGCCCGGTTCCCCGACGCCGACGAGGTCGTGGTGGCGTGGCCGCACGTCTTCCTCGAGTCGGCGCCGATCGACCCCACCACGGTCGTCGCGGTGCTCACCCACGACGAGAAGTTCGACATCCCGCTGCTCGAACGCGCCCTCCGCTGCGAGGCCGGATACATCGGGGCGATGGGCAGCCGCTCCACGCACGAGCGCCGCGTCGCCCTGTTGCGCGAGGCCGGTCTGTCCGCCGACGAACTGGGACGACTGCACTCGCCGATCGGACTCGACCTCGGGGCACGCACCCCGGAGGAGACGGCCGTGTCGATCCTCGCCGAGATCCTCGTGAGCACGCGCGGCGCCACCGGCCGCAGCCTCGCGACACTGCGCGGACCCATCCACCGGGTCCCGGCGGGACGCGCTGCCCGACCTGCGGATTGTCCGCCTGCGATTGACGGTGTTGCGGCAGCCCTCTAATGTCACGTGTCTCCCATGCGGGGGTGAACGACTGGCAGGTGGACGGGTATTGCTGTGACGGTGCGCAAGGCTGAGAAACCGGGGCCCAGCGCATCCGAACCGGGACGCAGCGCAGCCGATCCGGAGGACAGCGCAGCGGTCGTATTCGAACCCTGCCCGCTCGCAGACGTCGTCTCCTCGGGTCTCCTCGTCGCACCGATGGTGCTCGCCGGTGACGTCTCCACGGCGCGACCCGTCACCGGGATCGCGGTGATGATGCTCCCCGAGATCGGTCCCTGGTTGCGTCCGGGGCTGCTGCTCGTCACCTCCACCACCGTGCTCGCGCGACTCGCCGTGCCGGTCGCCGACTTCCTGGCGCGGCTGGACCGGAGCGAGGTCTCGGCTCTGGTGGTCCGACTCGACACCGGACACCCGCTGCCGCAGGGTCTCACGGACGACGTTCCCCTCCCTGTGCTGACGACGCCGGAGGAGGTCGTCGCGGATCACCGTCTCGCGCGGGATCTCCGCGACATGGCCGTCGCTCAGGTGGAAGCGGTCTTCGAGGCGGATCACCTCCGTCGCGGGCTGCTCGAGATCGTCATGGCGGGTGGTGGGCACAGGGCGCTCGCCGAAGGCATCTCGCGCCGGCTCGGCGGGGCGGTTCTGATCACCACGCCCGACGGACGCCAGACCTACAGGGCCGGAAAAGAGTCCGATTTCGCCTGGCTGTCCTCGACGGCGGCTGTCGACGCGACTGGCCGGGTGCGGACCGATTCGATCGAGGGCGGGCTCGGTCTGCACCGATTCGGCAACGAGTACGTGGCGATCGCCGCGATCTCCGCCAATGGCATAGACCACGGCCGGCTCGTGTTCTTCTGTCCCGCACGCGATCTCTCCGCGCCGGATCTGTATCTCGTGGAGCAGGCGGCGACGGTGTGTGCGCTCGTCGTCAGTCGTGAACTCGCAGTGTCGGCGGTCGAGGAGAAGCACCGGGCCAACTTCGTCCGGGACCTGTTGCGCGGCCGCGCCGGTGAACCCGAACAGGTGATCGTGCACGCCCAGATGTTCGGCTGGAATCTCGACCGCCCGGTGGTGGTGGTCGCCGTCGAACCCGATCGCGTGGACGACGATTCCTCGGCGGCACCGGCGCGACTGCCCGTCGTGGAACGGCAGGCCCGCGCGTTCGCGGGTGCGCTCGCCGGCCGCGATTCCGGAGCGTCCGTCACGGCCCTGGCGACCGAGACCGTCGTGCTCATGGGTGAGGGCAGCGACACGATGACCCTCGTGCACGAACTCGTCGCCCAGGTGCGCGGAGCCGGTGGGGGAGGACGTCGCCCGTTCGGTGTGGGGGTCTCGCGTGCGTCGTCGTCCACCGACGACCTGCCGGTGCTCTACGCCCAGGCGCGCACGGCACTCGAAGTGGGGCGCAAGATCTCCGGGCCGTGGGCGGTGACCCATTTCGACGATCTGGGTGTGTACCGGTTGCTGAGCCTCGTCGAGGACACCGAGGAACTCGAGTCGTTCGCGCGCGAGACGCTCAAGGAACTGACCGACGGCACGGCCGAGGCGCAGGACATGTGCCGTACCCTCGAGGTGCTCCTCGCCACCAACATCAACATCGCAGAAGCCGCGCGCCAGTTACATTTTCATTACAACACTCTGCGCTATCGTGTGGCGAAACTCGAAAAGATCCTCGGTCCCTTCACCGAGCAGCCCGAACTGCGGCTGGACCTTTCGCTCGCCCTCAAGATCATCGCGATGCGCGGGATCGATTCCTGACGATCAACCACCGATCTTGCCAATTTCGGAAGGTCGCTCCTGGCAGATTCCTCCCACGCCGGGCCGGAGCTGCTCCGTTAGCGTTTGCGGCTACCGAAGTACACGTGTGATCGGTAACACAGGCGTAACGATCCACGTGAACGCTATCGGCACCCACACTCTGCTGAAAGGTCCGATATGCCCATCTGGACAGTGCACGGAGACGGCAAGAACATAGAACCGGGACAGGTCGTGGCGCCGACGGAGCGCCTGAGTTGGGGTCGCACCATCGGCCTGGGCGGCCAGCACGTGGTGTCGATGTTTGGCGCCACCTTCGTCTTCCCCATCATCATGGGACTCAACCCGCAACTCGCAGTCATGCTTTCGGGCTTCTGCACCCTGTTCTTCCTCGCTGTCGTCAAGGGCCGGATCCCCAGCTATCTCGGTACCTCCGCGGCCTTCGTCGGCGGCATCGCCGCGATCTACGCCCAGGGCGGCTCGCCGTCGGAGGTCACCGGTGCGATCATGGTCTCCGGGCTCGTGCTCGCCGCGATCGGTGTGGTGATCCACTTCCTCGGCGGCTCGCTGGTCTTCAAGATCCTGCCGCCGGTCGTCACCGGCGCGGTGGTCATGCTCATCGGCTTCAACCTGGCGCCGGTGGTGGCCGGTACCTACTGGCCGCAGGATCAGTGGGTCGCGCTGACGGTGATGATCGCGCTGATCGTGGGCAGTGTCGTGCTGCGCGGCTTCCTCGGCCGCGTCGCCATCTTCCTGGCATTGCTGTTCGGCTACGCACTGTCGTGGATCCTCGACCGGATCAGCGGACCGATCACCTCCTACGACGCCGGTGCCGACGCCGTCACCGAACACTTCCGCGTGAACTGGGACGGCGTCGCGTCCGCGCCGTGGTTCGGTCTGCCGCCGTTCACGGACGAAGCCGCCGGTGTCGTCGGCATCCATGCCCCGTCGTTCAGCCTCACCTTCATCGTGCTCGTGCTGCCCGGCGTCATCGCCCTGATCGCGGAGAACGCCGGACACGTCAAAGCGGTCGCCGAGATCACCAAGACCGATCTCGACCCCATGATGGGACGCGCGCTGGCCGGTGACGGTCTCGCCACGGCCCTCGCCACCGGTGTCGGCGGTTCCCCGACGACGACCTACGCGGAGAACATCGGCGTCATGGCCGCGACCCGCGTGTACTCGACGGCCGCCTACGCCGCGGCCGGTGTCATCGCGATGCTCCTCGGCTTCTCCCCGAAGTTCGGCGCGGTCATCTCCGCGACCCCCGGCGGCGTGCTCGGCGGCATCACCGTGGTCCTCTACGGCATCATCGGCCTGCTCGGCGCCAAGATCTGGAAGGAGAACGGCGTCGACTTCGGCGACCCGCGCAACCTCATGCCCGTCGCGGCCGGCCTGATCATCGCGATCGGCGATACCAGCCTCCAGTTCACCGATACGTTCTCGCTGAGCGGCATCGCGCTGGGCACCATCGTCGTGATCGGTCTCTATCACCTCTGCCGGGTCATCGCCCCCAAGGACATCGCACCCGAGGATCCCGATACCCCCTCCGATCAGGGAGAACCTGTCCGGACGGAGCCCGATCCCGACGGCGAGAGCGGCGCGGGGAGGGTGAAGGAGTTCGCGTGACCTCTATTACATCTGACATTGTCGACCGGTGAGCTTTGTCACTTCTCCACGAAACGTCGATCGCACTATGCGGGCAGGATCTGTTCAATGAAACCGTCGCCACTCACCTATCACCGACCGCGGTCGATCGATGAAGCCTGCGAGATCCTTGCAGGGGTCGCGCACGAGGGCAAAGTGCTCGCCGGCGGCCAGTCACTGATTCCGCTGCTGTCGATGCGCCTGGCGGCACCGGCTCACCTCGTCGACATCGGCTCGATCCCGCGCCTCGACGCGATCTCCGCTTCGCCGGAACTCGGCGTCACCTTCGACGCGCTCACCACCCACGCAGCGCTCGAATCCGATCCGACGGTCGCGCAGGTCCAGCCCTTGCTGGGCCGCGCGCTCCGCCTGGTGGCGCACCCGACCATCCGCAATCGCGGAACGACCGTCGGCTCGATCGTCCACGCCGATCCGTCCGCGGAGATGCCGGCCGTGCTGTCGCTGCTCGGTGGAACGCTCACCGTCCGCTCCGTGCGCGGAGTCCGGCAGATCCCCGCCTCGGAGCTGTTCGCCGGACCGCTCGAATCGACCCTCGAAGCCGACGAGATCGCGACCAGCGTGACGGTGCCGGCGGCGCGTCCGGGTACCGGCACCGCCATCGACGAGATCGCACGACGCCACGGTGACTACGCCCTCGTCGGCGTGGTCGCGCAGGTGGAGGTCGAGGACGGCGCGGTGACGTCCGCCCGGATGACCTACGTCTCCGCGGGAGAGCTCGGGCAGGTCGTCGACTGCACCGACATCCTGCGCGGGGCCTCGGCGCACGACGAGCGCGACCCGCTCTGGCAGCAGGTCGCGGAGAAGGCACGCGAGACCGTCGAGACGGAGGCGGACATCCACGCCACCGACCGTTACCGGTCACAGCTGGTGGCGGCACTGACCGGCCGTGTCGGCTTCGCGGCCGCGCAGGACGCGATCCGCGACGACACACGGGTACCGATGCACACGGGAGGAAGTCGATGACGAGTTCGATCCACAAGGGTGGTCGCGACGCCTCGCGGCGGACCGTCGCCGAACAGGTCGACGAGCTGCAGGCGGAGACCGGCGAGCACCACGTCGCCGTGACCTTCACCCTCAACGGCGTGACGCAGACGGTGGTGCTGCCCTCGCGCACGCTGGCATCGGACGCGATCCGTCATCACCTTCGCCAGACCGGCACCCACGTGGGATGCGAGCACGGTGTGTGCGGCGCGTGCACGGTGCTGCTCGACGGCAAGCCGGTGCGGTCGTGCCTCGTGCTCGCCGCGAGCCTCGAGGGCCGCTCGGTGACGACGGTCGAGGGGCTCGTCGAACCGGACGGCACCCTGCATCCCGTGCAGGAGGCGTTCGTCGACTGTCACGGTCTGCAATGCGGTTTCTGCACACCGGGATTCGTCACCACGATCGCCGCCTTCCTCGAGGAGAACCCATCGCCCACCCACGAGGAGGCGACCGATGCGATCGCGGGCAATCTGTGCCGGTGCACGGGCTACCAGAACATCCGGGCGGCCGTGTTGCGCGCCGCCGAGATCAAGCGTGAACGGTCCGGAGGCTCACCGCTCGGCCCCGACAGCGAGGCGGCCCGTGCCTCGCTCGATGCCAAGGTTCGCGGCACCACCGCTCCGGTCGGAGGAAAGGCAGGACGAGCATGACCAGTGTCTCCGATTCGCCCGTCTCCAGCCCCGTCTCGAACTCGGTCTCGACGAGCACGACGACCGACCTCGCTCCCGCCGACATCGGCGGTGCCACCGAGTCGGGCAAGTCGTTCGGCAAGCCGATCCCGCGCGTCGAGGACAACCGGCTCGTCAGCGGCAACGGTCGCTATCTCGACGATCTCGGGCACGGCGCGCTCGCCGCGGCCTTCGTGCGGTCGCCGCACGCGCACGCCCGCATCCTCGACATCGCCGTCGACGCGGCACTCGAACTGCCGGGCGTGCACGCCATCTACACCTACGACGATCTCGAGGCCGACTCGCCCGAGATGGCCGAGAACCTCCCGCTGCTCATCCCGCACCCCGCGATCACCGCTCCGCGCAACGGATATCCGCTCGCGAAGGACGAGGTGAACCACGTCGGCGAGGCGATCGTGATGGTCGTCGCCGACAACCGGTACATCGCCGAGGACGCCTGCGCGCTGATCGACATCACCTACGAGGCCCTTCCGGCCGTGGTCGGTGTCGACACCGCACGCAACGCCGTGCACGTCGTCCACCCGGATGTGCCCGACAACGTCGCGGCGCATCTCCAGCACGGTTTCGGCGACATCGAGGCCGAACTCGCCGCGGCACCGCACACGCTGACCCTCGACCTCGAGATCGAACGTTCGGCGTCGATGCCGATGGAGGGCAAGGGCGTCTACGCGCGCTGGGACGACGACGAGAAGGCGCTGACCTTCTGGACGTCCACCCAGACCTCGACGTCCGCCCGTGCCGCGATCGCAGCGCGACTGGGCATGGCGCACAACAAGGTCCACTGCATCGCCCCCGACGTCGGTGGTGGTTTCGGTGTGAAGATCGTCCACCCGTGGCCCGAGGAGGTCATGGTCACCTGGGCTGCGCGCAAGCTGGGGCAGGCGGGGATCTCCAACGAGGTCAAGTGGGTCGAGGACCGGCGCGAGCACTTCGTCTCCAGCGCCCACGAGCGCGGGCAGATCCACGAGGTCACCGTCGGGTTCGACGACGACGGCCGGCTGCTGGCCTTCGACTTCTCGATCTGGCACGACAACGGCGCGTACCTGCCGTACGGCATCATCGTGCTGCTCAACACCTCCACCCAGGTGCTCGGCCCCTACAAGCCGCGCGCCTTCCGGGTGGACGCTTACTCGCTGTACACCAACACGGTCATCGTCACGCCCTACCGCGGCGCGGGACGACCCCAGGGCGTGTTCGCGATGGAGCGGGCGATGGACGCCATCGCCAAGCATCTCGGCAAGGATGTCCTCGAGGTCCGCGAGACCAACTTCATCCGCCCCGAGGAGATGCCCTACGACTTCCACCTGATCTTCCAGGACGGTCGTCCGCTCATCTACGACACCGGCGATTACCAGGCCGGAATGGACAAGCTCAAGAAGCTCATCGGCTGGGACGAGTTCGCGGAGTACAAGGAACGTGCCCGCGCCGAGGGTCGCCGCGTCGGAATCGGTGTGGGAGCGTACGTCGAGGGCACGGGACCGGGCCCGTACGAGGGCGCACACGTGCTCATCGAGACCTCGGGCAAGGTCAAGGCCGCCACGGGCCTGACCACCCAGGGCCAGGGACACCAGACCTCCTTCGCGCAGATCGTCGCGGATGATCTCGGTGTGCCGGTCTCCGACGTCGAGATCGTCACCGGCGACACCCGCCGATTCGGTTATGCGGTCGGCACGTTCGCCTCGCGCGGTGCCGTGATGTCCGGATCCGCCTTCCACGTCGCCGCGCAGATGGTGGCGGAGAAGGCGAAGAAAATCGCCGCGGAACACCTCCACGCCGACGTCGCCGATCTCGAGCTGCGCGAGGGGCACGTGTGCGTGGTGGGCACCGAACCCGGCGCGGAGGGCACCTCGATCCCGCTCGGTGTCGTGGCCGTACTGTCGAACCCGCTCCGCTACGCCTTCGACGACGCCTCCCGTCACGCAACGGGTTTCGCGAACGCCGAGACCGACATGTCGGTTCCGCCCGTCCTCGAGGGTGAGCAGCCCGGCCTGGAGGCGACCGGCTACTACTCGCCGCCCACGTCGACGTTCGCGTCGGGAATCCACGCGGCGATCGTCGAGACCGATCCCGTCACCGCAGAGATCCGCGTGCTCCGGTACGCGGTGGTGCACGACTGCGGCAACGTCATCAACCCGCGCATCGTCGAGGGTCAGGTGCAGGGCGCGGTCGCGCAGGGCATCGGCGGCGCGCTCTACGAGAAGATCGTCTACGACGAGCACGGGCAGATGCTCAACGCGTCGTACATGGACTTCCTCATGCCCTTCGTGACGGAGATGCCCGACTCGCTCGAGATGGACCACACCGTCACCCCGTCCGCACTCAATCCCCTCGGAATGAAGGGCGCCGGCGAGGCCGGTGTCATCCCGACCTCGGCAGTGATCGCCGCGGCCGTCGAGGACGCGGAGGGCATCCCGATCACCAGCATGCCGATTTCCCCCTCGGAGTTGTTCGAGCTGCGTCTGACCCACGCGGCATCCCGAAACAAGGAGAACGAATGAGAATCGCCGGTACCGCGCAACTGCAGGCACCCCCCGACGTGGTGTACGACAGCCTGCAGGACGGCCGTGTTCTCGCGGCGACGATCCCGGGCGTGCAGTCGCTCGAGCAGATCAGCGACAACCACTACAAGCTCTCCATCACCGCCGGGGTGGCCTCCATCAAGGGCACCTACGACGGGGAAGTGGTTCTGTCGCAGCAGAATCGCCCCGAATCGTTCGTCATGACGGCATCGGGTTCCGGTGCTCCGGGAACGGTCAAGGCCGATGTGGCGGTGCGTCTCGAAGAGCGTGACGGCGGCACCGTGCTCACCTACGACGCGGACGCGGTCGTCGGCGGCATGGTCGGTGGCGTCGGACAGCGGATGATCACCGGTGTCGCGAAGAAGATGGCCGGCGTGTTCTTCAACGGCATCGACGGTGTGATCGCCAACGGTCTGCCGACGGCACCGAGTGCGGCCGAAGCGGCAGCCGTCGCGGGCGTGAACGGAGCCGAGGTGGCCGAGGTCGCCGAGGGTGCGGGTGTGAAGACCACCGCGCTGCCCGTGGCCGCGGCGGCCGCTGCACCGGCACCGTCCGGAACACCCTCGGCAGCAACCGTTCTGCTGTCCGCAGGAGTGGGTGCCGGTATCGCGCTGGCGGGCGTCGCTCTGGGAGCGATCATCGCCCGACGCTGACCTCTTCGTCGAACATCTACGGCACCCCCGGGCCATCGCGGCCCGGGGGTGCCGTCGTCTGCAGGTGGCAGGTGTACGAACCCCGAACTCCGGGCGACGAGTTCGGCGAGATGTGACAAAGAAACACCGCCGCTCAGGGGGTGGAATGTCATCAGACGTCAGGTGGGACACCGGCGAGACGAACCCAGGAGGAAACATGGGATCCAGGAAGATTCGGGTCGGTATCGATACCGGCGGAACATTCACGGACGTGGTCGCGGTGGACGACGAGTCCGGCGCCATCGTCACCACGAAGACCCCGTCGACACCGCAGGATCCGGCCATCGGCTTCCTCGCCGGCATCGAGAAGGTCCTCGCGCAGCTCGGCGAGACCGGCGACGCGATCGACGCCGTCAGCCACGGCACCACCGTCGCAACCAACAAGCTCCTCGAGGGCAAGGTCGGCACCCTCGGATTCATCACCACCGAGGGCTACGAACACGTCCTCGAGATCGCCCGCCAGTCGGTCCCCGACGGCTACGGCAACTCCTACTTCTGGGTCAAGCCCGACCGCATCGTGCCGGCCGACCGTGTCCGCACCATCCGTGGCCGTCTCGCCTACGACGGCAGCGAGATCCGTCCCCTGAACGAGGACGATGTCCGCGCCGCCGCCCGCTTCTTCAAGGACCGCGAGATCCTCACCGTCGGTGTGTGCCTGATGCACTCCTACGCCAACCCCGAGCACGAGCGCCGCGTCCGCGACATCCTCATGGAAGAGTACCCGGAGGCGACCGTGAGCATCTCCAGCGAGGTGCTGCGCGAGTACCGCGAGTACGAGCGGTCCATCACGACCCTCGTCGACGCCGCGGTCAAGCCCAACATTCGCAACTACGTCAACAACATCGCGAACCGTCTGCGCGAGTTCTCCTCCGCCGAGGGCGAGCAGCGCGACATCCCGTTCTACGTGATGAAGTCCAACGGTGGCGTGCTGTCGGCGAAGGAGGTCGTGCACCAGCCGATCACGACCGTGCTCTCCGGCCCTGCAGCCGGTGCCCTGGGTGCGGCCCTGATTGCCGGCGTCGCCGGTGTCGACCAGGTGCTGACCTGCGACGGTGGCGGCACCTCCACGGACGTCACCGTGGTCGTCGGCGGCGAGCCGGCACTCACCACGGAAGGTCGCGTGGGTGTCTACCCGTCCAAGATCCCCATGATCGACGTGGTGACCGTCGGCGCCGGCGGTGGCTCCATCGCGTGGATGACCCCCGAGGGCACCCTGCGCGTCGGCCCGCAGTCGGCGGGCGCCGATCCCGGACCCCTGTGCTACGCCAAGGGTGGCAACGAGCCGACCATCACCGACGCCCACGTCCTGCTCGGTCGCATCCCTCCCCACCTGCTCGGCGGTGAGATCCCGCTCGACACCGAACTCGCCCGCAAGGGCGTCGAGGAGCTCGCACACCGTCTCGGCCTCGAATTCGAGGCGTGCGCCACGGGCATTCTCGAAGTGTCGGCCTGGAACCAGGCCAACGCGCTGCGCCAGATCACCGTCAAGCGTGGTCTCGACGTCCGCGACTTCACCTTGGTGACCTTCGGCGGCTCCGGGTCGCTGCTGGCCTGTCGCCTCATCGACATCCTCGGTCTCAAGGACGTCCTCGTGCCGCTCGAGCCCGGCAACGTCTCGGCCTTCGGGCTGCTCACCGTCGACGTCCGCAACGACTACGTGCAGACGCACGTCAGCCGCCACGACCGGTTGGAGATCGAGGAGCTGCAGGCCGGACTCGACGCCCTCGCGGCCGAGGCCGAACGTGCCCTGGAGGACGAGGGATTCGGACCCGACCAGCGGCAGTACGCCCGCTCGGCGGACCTGCGCTACTTCGGCCAGGCCTTCGAGGTGCGTGTGCCGGTCGGCGACGGCCCCATCACCCAGGAACTGATGGACGAGGCGGCCGAACGCTTCCACCAGGCCCACCGCGAGCTCTACGGCTACGACTTCCGCAACGATCCCCACCAGCACGTGGAATGGGTCAATCTCCGCGTCAGCGGCATCGGACCCATCAAGCGACCTGAACTCGCCGAGATCGCCCCGGGCACGGGTGCGGACGCCGCGCTCACCGGCACCCGCGAGGCGTACTTCGACGAGTGGGTCACCACCCGCGTGTACGACCGCGCACGCCTCGGCGCCGGCGACGAACTCGAAGGTCCCGCCGTGATCGAGGAATTCAGCTCGACCATCCCGGTCCACCCCGGATTCCGCGCTCGCATCGACTCTTTCGGCAACATCCGCCTCACCAAGACATCCGACTCGAACGGAGCCACCCGATGACTGCGACTCTCGAACCCGCCGCGGCCACGACGCGCAAGCCCTTCCGGCTGACCGACGCTTCGGGCACCGCTCCCGATCCTGTGCTCGTCGAGATCGTCGCCGGTTACCTTGCCAGCGTCGAGATGGAGGTGGAGACCTCCATCTCCCGGACCTCGCGCTCGCCGATGATCCGCGACGCCCATGACTTCCGTGCCGGCATCCACGACCGCAACCTGCGCAAGCTCACCGGTCGCTCGTACTCGGCGCTCGTGCATCCGGTGGCGCGTGACTTCCCGCTCGAGACGATGAAGCCCGGCGACGTCTTCTTCCACAACGACGTCTACCTCTCCGAAGGCGGCATCGGGCACCTGCCCGACCTGTGCGTCACGGTCCCGGTCTTCGCGACCCGCCCCGGCGACACCGAGCCTTCGGTGGTCGCGTTCGTGCAGGCCTTCGGCCACCACGACGACATCGGCGGTTGCTGCCCGGGCTCCATGCCCTCGGGTGCGACCACCGTGTACGAGGAGGGACTGATGGTCCCGCCGATCAAGCTGTGGGACCAGGGCGTTCCCAACGAGGCGGCACTGCGGATCATGACCCGCAACTCCCGCATGCCCGATTCGCTCGCCGCCGACCTCGACGCCGAGTGCTCGGCGTGCCTCATGGGTGCGCGTCGACTGTCGGAACTGTTCGAACGCTACGGTGTCGAGACCGTCGAGGCCTGCTTCGACGCGATCCTCGATGCGACCACCGAGACGTACCGCCGCGAGATCCTCAGCAAGATCCCGGTGGGCACGTACACCTGGGAGGACTACGCCGAGCACGACGGTGTGGACGAGCCCATGCTGCACGTGCAGCGCATCACCCTCACCAAGACCTCCCCGGAGGACGAGGGCGGCGAGCGCCTGATCCTGGACTTCAACGGCACCGGTCCGCAGGCGAAGGGCCCGATCAACCACTGCGGTGACTACGCCGACGGCAACTTCCTCATCAAGTGGCTGGCGCCGATCCTCCGCAACCTGGCCGACACCCCGGACCGCATGGCGGAACTGGACGTCAACGAAGGTGTCGTGCCGCTGATCGAGATGAGGTTCCCGGAGCCGGGCACGCTCATCACGCCGATCTTCCCCGCTCCCACCAACGCTCGCACGTTCGTGATCCTGCGTCTGCTCGGTGTGCTCTCCGGTGTGGTCGCCAAGGCGGTCGACGGCAACATGCCCGCCGACCAGGAGACCATCCGCTACACCGGTGTGTACGGCGAGGACTTCGACGGCCACTCCTACCTCATGCGTGAGGTGCTCGGTGGCGGCTCCGGCGGCCGGCACTACGCCGACGGTGAGGACACCATCCACGTGGTACCCGACTCGCGGAACCTGCCCACCGAGTTCACGGAGAGCCGATTCCCGTTCATCGTCGAGAAGCTGGGTCTGGCAATCGATTCCGGTGGAGCCGGTCGCTACCGCGGTGGTCTCGGCTACGAGAAGCACATCCGCATGCTCAAGGACGCGAACTTCATGTCCATCGCGGACCGTTCGATCCTCGCGTGCTGGGGCGTCAAGGGCGGCAAGGCCGGCAAGCCGTTCTCCGTCACCCTCGATCCCGGCGGCCCGAACGAGCGCGAGTTCGATGCTCTCACGGACGCCGAGCCGATCAAGGCCGGCGAGACGGTGCGCATCCGCACCACCGGCGGCGGTGGCTGGGGTGACCCGCTCGATCGTCCGATCGACGAGGTGGTCCGGGACGTGTTGTGGCGCAAGGTGTCCGTCGAGGGCGCCCGCGACGACTACGGTGTGATCCTGAAGGACACCTCGGCGGAGGAGCCCGTCGCCGACGTCGAGGCCACCGAGGCGCTGCGTGCGCAGATGCGCGCCGAGCGCGGCGAGGAGGAGCCCTTCTTCGACCGCGGTCCCGGTTACGCCCGCCTGTCGGGTGGTGCCGAGTTCGCCGAGTACGACTTCATCGGCAACTGATGTCGACGACGGCCCATTTCTCCCGCGGCACCGATCTCGCAGTGATCGGTGCCGCGGGGAAGACCGGAACGGCTGTCGTCGCGGCGCTGGAGACAGCAGACACGACCCCCGTCCGCCGAATGGTGCATACCGCTCGGCAGGCGGGGGATCGTGCTGTCGACCTCGAGACGGGTGCCGGGCTCGTCGACGCGCTGTCGGGTTGCCGCGGTGTCTACTTCATCGCCCCGAACATGCACCCCGACGAGCCGGCGCTGTTCGAACGGTTCCTCGAGGCGGTGGCCGAGGCCGGTGTCGATCACGTCGTCTACCACTCCGTCGCCTGGCCGTACACGCCGGCGATGCCGCACCACCTCGACAAGGCGCGCTGCGAGGACATCCTGCACGCCTCCGGGGTGCGGTGGACCGTGCTGCAGCCCTGCGCGTACACGGAGAATTTCGCGTCCGTGCTCGACGGATCGGTCGACGCACTCGACGTCCCCTACGACCCCGACGCGCCGTTCTCGTTTGTTGCCCTGTCGGACGTCGCGACGGTGGCGGCCCGTGTCCTCGTCGAGGGTGCTGACGTCCACCACGGCGCCACCTACGAGCTCGGGGGACCGGACGCGGTGAGTGTGCGGCAGCTGTGCGCGGTCGCCGGGCGATCGGTGGAGATCGAGCAGGTGTCCGTCCCGGTGTGGATGGAGCGCCACGGCCGCGACCTGCCCGCGGATACCCGGGAGCGTCTGGCGGCGATGTTCGACTTCTACGACGATCACGGCTTCGTCGCCGGGAGTGCCGTCACGGCGGCGCTGCTCGGGCGGGAGCCTGCCCGCGTCGCGGATCTCGTCTCGTCGATGCCGCGCCGGTAACTCGCGGGTGGTGTAGGAAAGGGAACGTGACGGATCGCTCTGCGGACGGCCCCGACGCCGTCGACACCCTGCCCCCGCCCGTGCTCATCGCTGTCGACGAGGCCAGCGGTATCGGGGTGCTCACTCTCGACCGCCCGGAGCAGCGCAACCCGTTGTCGGTGGAGACGATGCGCGAGGTCATCGCCGGTTTGACGGCGCTCGCGGCCGACTCGAAGGTGATCGTGGTCCGCGCGGAAGGTCCGGTGTTCTCGGCCGGGCACGACCTGCGGCAGATGATCGGACGCACGCTCGACGAGGAACGCGCGATCTTCGAGACGTGCAACGAGATGATGCGGACGGTGCAGTCGATCCCTCAACCGGTGATCGCGTCGGTGCAGGGCACGGCGCTTGCGGCGGGATGCCAGCTCGTCGCGTCGTGCGATCTCGCCGTCGCTGCCGGCGACGCCCGCTTCGGTACCCCCGGCGTGCGGATCGGGTTGTTCTGCTCGACGCCGATGGTCGCGGTCAGCCGCGCGATCGGACGCAAGCGGGCGCTGCAGATGCTGCTGACCGGCGACACCATCGACGCGCAGACCGCCGCCGACTGGGGGCTGGTGAACTACGTCGTCGAACCGGAGACGCTGGAGACCGCGACCACCGAGCTCGCCCTGAAGATCGCAACGTCGTCCCCCGCGACGATGCGGATCGGCAAGGAGGCGTTCTACCGGCAGATCGATCTGCCGCAGGAGACGGCCTATGCCGCGATGGCCGAGACGATGGCGTCGAACGCGATGATCGACGACGCGCAGGAGGGGATGACGGCCTTCCTCGAGAAGCGGGCCCCGGTCTGGAAGGGCCGCTGATCCCGAGCGATCGCTAAGTCTGGACTAGTTGGTTGGACGTCCTATAAAGTTCGCTGCATGACCCCCGATCCGCGTCAGAGCACCGTCGACGGCATCCTCCACCGCACCGCCGCGCGCTACCCCGCCCGCGTCGCGCTCCGCTTCGGCGACCGGCAATTCACCTACCGGGAACTCGACGACGCCGTCACCCGCGCCGCCGCACATCTGCTCTCGTCGGGCCTGGCCAAGGGCGACCGCGTGGCCGCCTACGGCACCAACTCCGACGGCTACGCGATCGGATATCTCGCCGCTGCCCGCGCCGGGCTGGTGCACGTGCCGATCAACTACGCACTGCGCGGCGAGGAACTGTCGTACCTGCTCGGTCAGTCGGGCGCGAAAGCCGTGCTCGTCGACCCCGTGTTGCGCGACAATCTCGACGCCGTCCTGGCCGACGTGCCGGCCGAGACCGTCGTCCCGCTCCGCGACGCCGACGACTCCCTGGTGACGGTCGCGCAGACCGGCGACGTGCCGACGCTCGACGTCGCGGTGGCCGACACCGACCTCGTCCAGCTCCTCTACACCTCGGGCACGACGTCGAAGCCCAAGGGCGCCATGATGACCCACCGGGCGCTCACCTTCGAGTACATGTCGTCAATCGAGGCGCTCGACCTGTCGGCCGGCGACGACCCGCTCGTGTGCATGCCGCTCTACCACTCCGCGGCGATGCACGTCTTCCTCATCCCGTACTTCGCGGTCGGTGCGACCGTGCGGCTGCTGCCCGCACCCGACGTCGCCGAGATCCTGCGGCTGGTGGAGGAGGAGCGCATCGGATCGCTGTTCCTCGCCCCGACGGTGTGGGTGCCGCTGACCAACCATCCCGACCTCGACGAGCGCGACCTGTCGTCGCTGCGCAAGGCGCAGTACGGAGCGTCGATCATGCCCGTCACCGTCCTCGAGCGACTCCGCGGCCGCTACCCGGAGCTCGGCTTCTACAACTGTTTCGGCCAATCCGAGATCGGTCCGCTCGCCACCGTCCTCCGCCCCGAGGAACACGACGCGCGCCCCGCCTCGTGCGGCCGGGCCGTGCTGTTCGTCGAAACCCGCGTCGTCGACGCCGACGGCAACGACGTCCCCGATGGTGAACCCGGTGAGATCCTGTACCGCTCACCGCAACTGTGCCTGGGCTATTGGGAGAATCCCGCCGCGACGGAGGAGGCCTTCCGCGACGGCTGGTTCCACTCCGGCGACCTCGTCACCCGCGATGCGGAAGGCTTCATCACCGTCGTCGACCGCATCAAGGACGTCATCAACACCGGTGGCATCCTCGTGGCCTCGCGTGAGGTCGAGGACGCGATCTACACACACCCGGCCGTTGCCGAGGCCGCGGTGATCGGTACTCCGGACGAGAAGTGGATCGAAGCGGTGACCGCGGTGGTCGTCCTCAAGGACGGTCACGAACTCGACGAGGTCACCTTGATCGACCATGTCAAGCAGCGCCTCGCACCGTTCAAGGTGCCCAAGGCCGTTCGCTTCGCCGACGTCCTGCCGCGTAATCAGAGCGGCAAGCTCCTCAAGCGCGAACTGCGCGGATCCTGACCACTCTCCCGAACCGACCACTGCGAAAAGGAAGCCGAGTTCGATGCCGAAGAAGCACGTCGCCTCCTGGTACGACGACGAGGTCTCTGCCGTCTACGAACTCGCGCGCGAGTTCTTCGATCGCGAGGTCATGGGCAAGGCCGAGAAGTGGGACTCGCAGCGCCGTATCGATCGTGAGGTGTGGCTCGAAGCCGGCAAACTCGGTCTGCTGTGCTGCTCGATTCCCGAGGAATACGGCGGTGGCGGCGGCACCTTCGCGCACGACCTCGCGGTGTTCGATGCGCAGGGTTACTCCGGCGACCTCGCGTTCGGCAACTCCGTGCACAGCGGCATCGTGGCGCACTACATCCTCGAATACGGCAACGAGGAGCAGAAGAAGGCGTGGCTGCCGGGCATGGCCACCGGCGAGATCCTCGGCGCCATCGGCATGACCGAACCCGGCGCAGGGTCGGACCTCAAGGCCATCAAGACCACCGCGGTGCGCGACGGCGACCACTACGTCGTCAACGGCTCGAAGACCTTCATCACCAACGGTTCCTCGGCCGACGTCATCGTCCTCGCCGTCAAGACCGACCCGAAGGCCGGCGCCAAGGGCGTGTCGCTGCTCATCGTGGATCTCCGTGACGCCCCGGGCTTCTCGGTGGGCCGTGTGCTCGACAAGGTCGGCCAGCACGCCGCCGACACCTCCGAGCTGTCGTTCGTCGACGTGCGCGTGCCCGTGACGAACCTGCTCGGCGAATCCGAAGGTCTCGGCTTCGGTCAGCTCATGGCACAGCTCGTGCAGGAACGTCTGATCATCGGCGCGCAGGCCGCCGGTGCGATGGACCGGGCCGTCGAGGAGACCGTCCGCTATACCAAGGCGCGACAGGCGTTCGGGCACAGCCTGTTCGAGTTCCAGAACACGGCCTTCGAACTCGCCGAGTGCCAAACCATCGCCCGCACCTGCCGCATCTTCCTCGACCACTGCATCGAGCAGCACCTGAAGGGCCAACTCGATCCGTCCGATGCCGCGATGGTCAAGTACTGGCTGACCGACAAGCAGTGCGAGGTCATCGACCGCTGCGTGCAGTTGCACGGCGGCTACGGCTACATGCGCGAATACCTCATTGCGCGGATGTACGAGGACGCGCGCGTCCAGCGGATCTACGCCGGCGCGAACGAGGTCATGAAACAGATCATCGCGCGGGCGCTGTAAGCACTCGGTTCGGAACTACCCGGCGTCCGGTCCAGTCGACACTCGGCGGCACCGGGCGCCGAGTCGTTTCCGGATGTGGGATGTCTCAACCGGCCGTGGTGGTCAGGAACTCTTCGATCGCCGCGGTGAGCTTCTCGGGCTGGTCTTCGGCCAGCAGGGTGTAACTGTCGTCGATTTCGACCAACCGTGCGTCGGGGAAGGCCTCGACGAGGCGTCGTCCGTGATCGCGCGGCATCATGCGATCCTCGGTGGCCCACACGACCAGCACCGGCCCGGAGAACTGCGCCGCTTTCGCGGCGATCTCGAGCAGGCGCTGCTCAGGCGGAGCCGAAAGTGCGTACTTCGCCAGATCGCGACGGATGTTCCGGTCGACGGTGGCCGGACGGAACCAGGCGTCCATGACGGGTTCGGGTACCGGACGTTTGCTCATCCATCCCCAGGTTCCGGGCCCTCGCCGTCCGAGTTTCGTGCCGAGCACGGCCATGAGTACACGTACCCCGCCCGGAATCTTGACCAGTGGCAGCAGTAGTTTCACCGGGCCGGGCGGGTAGTTGTCGAATGCCTCGCATGCGGTGAGCACCAGTCGCGAGACCCGTTCGGGATTCGACACGGCGAGGAAGGCCTGGGCGCCACCCCAATCGTTCTGGATCAGTGTGACGTCGCGCAGGTCGAGGGCGTCGAGGAACTCCCCGATGAGATGGCCCATTCCGACGAGGGTGAGGTCTGCCTCCGGACGCATCGGTATGCGGTGCGAGCCGAGAGGCCAGGTCGGCAGGATGCAGCGGTAGGTGCCGCGGAGTTGTTCGACGACGTGCCGCCACCCGGTTCCGTCCATCAGAAGGCCATGGATGAACACCAGAACCGGTCCGGTGCCGCCGGTGTCCTCGTACTCGATCGTCCCTGCCGAAAGCTCGATGTCGAACACGCGATCCCCCTTCGCGTCGAGTGGTCGAGATGTTTCCACAGCTCCGCGCCGCTCGCCGGGATTTCGCGCATCCGGCAGACATATTCATCGCGTCGGTGCCGTCAGACGAAACCGTCGAACCACTTCCCGTTCCATCACCCTCGATGCGGTCTTTCTGAAATTCGGCGTTCGATGTCGGGTCATTGCGCGCCTGAGCTGTCCAAGGAGGTCAAGTAATCGGTGCGATCGCTCGCCCGGCATGGATATGGGTGCATTGGTAGCGGGCAGACAGTGGATATCGCTCGAATGCGCCCTCGATCTCCAAGTGAACGTGGTCGTGCACCGTGACCGCTCGGTCCGCTGCCAACCCCAACAGGCGTGCGACGACGAAGGTGGCGCTGAGGACCGTGACATTGCGGGTGATGCCCAACGGAAGCAGGGAGCCGGTATCGGCCAGAGCTTCTTGTTCCCCTGCCCGCAGAACGAGTCTGACGCCGGGTCGCACTCCGTGCGCAGCGACGGAGACGGCGATGTTGTCACGGTCGTCGGAGCCGACGGCAGCGAGGCACAGTGCGCGATCGATACAGGCTCGCTCGAGCACATTCTTGTCGGTGCCGTGGCCGACGATCGTGGGGATACCCAACGATTTGGCCAAGCGTAGATTGCGCGCTCGATCGTCGCGTTCGACGGCCAGGACGGGGATGCCGAGCCGGCGCAGTTCCAGGCACAGTCGTAATCCGACCTGACCCAATCCGACCACGATGACGTGGTTGCGGCGGGGCAGAATGCGCGGCCCCACTAGGCCGATCAGGCTGGTCCCGAGCAGGCGTTCGACCACCCCCGCGGTGAACATGGCTGTGAACAGCATGGCCAGCAGCATCGCGACGGCAGCGAACAGATCGTAGAAGTGATCGCCGTGTGAAGGGCCGGCGGGACCGACAGTGGCGACCACCTGCACTGCCTCCTTGAAGGATTCCACGCCGTTGTGGTTCTTACCGAAGGTCAGCCAGAGCCAGTCCAGGGCGAGGATCGTGCTCAAGCCGGCAAGTCCGGTGAGCAGCATTCGGGTACCGGCGTCATGTGAACGCAGGGCACCTATCGATTGGAGAAGCAGGCGGCGCAGACGGCTCGGACGTGTGACCGGCAGAGGTGACCAGGCCGGGGGATGCTCCGTGGTTCGGTGCTCGATCACCCAGGCGGTGCCGTCGGTGGTGCTGCGGGCAGCGGCCAGGTGCGACGCGATGCAGGGGCCTGCCAGAGCGGGGGCTGCGAGGTCGGCGGGGGAGGTGACCTGACAGTGCGGGATCAAGGTGGTGAGTTGTTCGGCGATGGTGCGGTCGAAGATGGTCACCACCAAGGGCGCATCGGGGTCGATATGCGCGACGGCGAGGGCGTAGCGCAGCGCAGCGACGTCATCGTGGGTGACGACGGCAACCCCTGCCGGGGTTCGCTTCAGTGCGTGCAGTAGCTCCGGGTCATCGGGGGTGATCAGGTGCAGCACGTCGAATCGTCGTTCGGTGAGCGAGGCGCATACTTGCCGGGCCACATTCGATTCGCCGATCACGACGAAGATGCGACCGGTCATATCCGACTCGAGGCAGCGTGCACCGGCGTCAACGGACGGCTGAGGTGGGCGGCGAAGATGTGCCCGCTCCCGATTTCCGAGACCGGATCGACCATTCGCGCGAGCAGGCTGTCGAGGTTGGGGACGGTGTCTCCGTCGTCACCGGACGTCGCTGTCTCGGCGACCAGCCGAATTCCGTTGATCCGTACGGTAGCCGTGTCGGGGTGTTGCCCGGCGGCCACTGTGAACGACTCGACTGCGCCGCTGATCGATGTGCGTGCCGGCCCGGCTGCCGTCACGGGTGCGTGCGCCGGCGCAGTTGGGGAACCCAACCCGGTCACGGTGACGATGGACCCGATTCGTTTGGTGCGGCGGATGGATTCGGCGGCTCGCCGGGTGGTGTGGAACAGCAGAGCCATGTGGTCGTAGGTGAACCGTCCCCAGTCGGCGGGGCGGATCTCCGCCAGTGGGTGGCAGGCGGTTTCCGGTCCGGGCAGCCACGCGGTGTGTACGAGGGCGGAGATACCTCCGAAGCGGTGCTCGAGGTGGGTGAAGAGACGCTCGACCTCGGATTCGACGGTCAGGTCGGCGGCCAGAGGATGGGCGGATCCTCCGGCGTCGGTGATTTCGAGCGCGAGGGCGTCGGCGGCCGCGGGGGAGAAACTGTGCGCGAGAACGGTGTGACCCGCTGCCGAGAGTGCGGTGGCGGCACGAGCGCCTTCGGCCTGCTCCACGCCGGTGACCAGGACGTACGACGTGGCGGTGGCAGGCGGAGAGCTGGGGTACGACGGAGATTCCACGATGGTCATCGGAGCTCACTTCATGGTTAGTGCTGGGTCAGTTCGTGGTGGACCAGGGATTGCGGGTGCCGACCGTCCAACCGCCGTCGGCGAAGATTCCGGCTCCGTTGCGATACGCGCTGTCGTCCGAGGCGAGAAAAGCGGTTACCGCGACGATTCCTGGGGCTGACCGATCCGTTCGAGGGGTGCATTGTCGTATGCGGTCGGGACCCGGGTGCGCAGCGACGGTTCTGCGATACTGAATTCGTTTCGGTGGTGCCGGGTGCGCGGGAGGACCTCCCGCGCACCCGGGGCTCGGGACGGGTCAGTGCCGGCTGAGGTCCAGGGACTGCGGTTGCTCGCGGTGGATGCCGGCGGCTTCTTGAAGGGATCGGTCTTTTGTTTCCGGTGCCCAAGCGATGCATACGAGCAGGCCGATCAAGGTGACACCGGCGCCGAGAAGCATGGTGGTGCCCAATCCGAGGTGGGTCAGACCGACCGGTAGCAGGTAGGTGCCCACGGCGGCACCGATGCGGCTGACCGATGTCGCGAATCCGACTGCGGTTCCTCGGATTTCGGTGGGGAACAGCTCGGTGGGGTAGGCCCATTCGAGGATGCTCGGACCGCCGGAGAAGAAGGCGTACAGGCAGAAGCAGATGACCACTACGGGAATGGCAGCACCGGGAGCGAGACCCAGGATCGTCAGGGGGATGATCATCAACGCGAACGACCAGATGATCAGCGGGCGACGCCCGATTCGGTCGATGAGTTTGATCGCCGGGATCAGGCCGATGAGGAAGACCAGGCTGATCAGCAGGGAACCGAGGATCGAGTCGTCGGACATGTTGAAGGCCGCGAGGATGGTCGGACCGAAGGTGTAGAGGGCGAACAGCGGGATGATCTGGCAGGTCCAGAACAGGGAGACGAACAGTGTGCGTTTGCCGTACGGCTTCTTGAATGCGTGTCCGAAGCCCATTCCAGTGGATGCTTCTTGAGCAGCGAGTACGTCGAGTTCCTGTTCGGTGACCGGGCGGCCGAGTGCCGAAGCGATGTTCTCCTGCGCTTGCTCGCGGTGGCCATTGCTGATGAGCCAGCGCGGTGATTCCGGTGTCCCGTGGCGGGCGACCATGATCGCCAGTGCCGGCACGGCGGCGCTGGCCAGTACCCACCGCCAGGCATCGTCGCCGAGCAGTTGGATCAGGCCGAAGCCCACGATGTAGGCGGCGGAGGCGCCGATGAACCACCAGGCCATGAGCATGCCCATGCAGCGCCCGCGTTCTTTGCGGGGGAGCCATTCGGACAGCATTGCGGTGGCGATGGGGTAGTCGGCTCCGATCGCAATACCCAGGAACAGGCGCAGGACGATCAGTTGCCATCCTTCCTGGACGAACAGGCACAGCAGGGATCCGACCAGCATTGCGCCGAGGTCGATCGTGTACATCAGTTTGCGGCCGATGACATCGGTCAGGCGTCCGAATCCGAGGCCGCCGAGGAACAGTCCGACCAGCGCTGCCGCCCCTACGAGTCCGAGTTCGGTCGATGTGAGACCGAGTTGTGTCTGGATGCCGACGATGACGACGCCGATGTTGCCGAGGATGTAGCCGTCGAGAAAGGGGCCGCCGGAGGACAGCAGCACGAGTTTGCGGTGGAATTTTCCGTATGGTGCCTCGTCGATGACGGAATAGGTCATGGTGCTCTTCTCCCTGATGGGTGAGTCGAGTCCCCGATGAATGAGTCGAGGAGTGGGCGCCGGCGTTGAAACTGCGGAAGGGCTTGTCTCACAGGGGTGTGAGTCGTGCGCCGAGCACGTGGCCACGGAGGGATGAGCGCTCGGTGCCGGTATCGGGTCGAGCCGGCAGCTGTCAGTTCGTGGATGTCCACGGATTACGGGTCCCGACGGTCCAGCCGCCATCGACCAGGATTTCCGATCCGGTGCAGTAGGAGCTGTCTTCGGAAGCCAAAAATGCTGCAACTGTGGCTATTTCACGAGGCTGACCGATGCGTCCGAGAGGTGCCTGCGAGTAAGCGGCCGGCACGGTGCCTTGGGGGGCGCCCATCTCGGTGGCTACACCGCCGGGATGGATCATGTTGATCCGTATACCGTGGGGGCCGAGTTCGCCGACAGCGGCTTTGGACATTGCCAGTAGAGCAGACTTGGTCGATGCGTACGCCGAGGTGTAGTCCAGGGGTGCGAACGACGAGATCGACACGATGTTGACGATCGATCCGCGTCCCAGTTCGATCATGTGTGGGGCGAGAGTCTGCATGCCCAGGAACACACCGATCTGGTTGACGTCGATCAACCGGCGGTACTGGTCGACAGGGGTCTCGACGAGTGGGCCGTGGTGGTAGATCCCGGCGTTGTTGATCAGGACATCGATGTGTCCGAATGCAGCGATCCCGGCTGTGAGAGCTTCGTGCCATTGATGCGGATCGCTGACGTCGAGGTGAACGGCGGTTGCGCGGTCGGTTCCGATGTCGGCGGCCAGTTTGTCGGCTGCGTCGTCGAGGACGTCGGCGATGATCACCTTGGCTCCGCGTTCGGCGAACAGCCGGGCTTCTGCTTCGCCTTGGCCGCGTGAGGCGCCGGTGATCAAGGCGACTTTGCCGGTCAGGTCAGCCATGGTGTTCTCCGATCGTGGCGGTAAGCGCGTGGGAGCGCTCAGGGGTCGGGGTGGCGAGTGCGCTGAGAATGTCCTGGGCGGCAGCGAAACCGGATTGCACGGCGGTTTCGGTGTACCACGTGCCGAGGAAGTCGCCGGCGAGCATGATGCGGCTACCTCGCCGAGTCAGGGTGGGTTGGAGTGCGCCGCGGCCGGGGAAGCAGTAGGCCAGGCCGTGTGGCCATCGTTGGACGTGAGCTTCTTCGACGAGGTTCGGAAAGCCGGGGAAGATGTCGTCGAGATCGCGGTAGTAGGCGTCCAGGATGTCGTCGTCGCTTCGATCGATCAATGGGCGGGCGAAGCGAGCGGGGGAGAACGCCATGATGCTGCTGCCTTTGCCCCGGACGGGTTCGGCTGCACGGGCTGCGTTCGACATGTTGAAGAAGACGTTGAATGCTCGTTTGGGGGTGGCGATGGCATAGGACGAATCCCATGGCTGACTCGAGGTTTCGTTGGTCAAGAATGCGGCACTGACGTACGGCCCGTAGACGATCTTGCTCAATGCGTCTCGTACGTCGGGGTCGAGGTCGGGAGCGATCTTGGAGATGACCGGGGCGGTGGTCGCCAGGACTGCATATCGTGCGGTGGCTTCGTGGTCGACACCGTCGTGGCGGTAGCGCACGATGACGTGGTTGTCGGCGTGCACAACTTCGGTGACTTCGGCACCGATTTTTGCGGCGTCGCCGAGGCCTGCGCCGATTGTCTCGGTCAGTGTGGAGGGACCTCCGACGATGTTGCGGGACAGTCCGCCGGTGCGGTCCCAGACCAGATGGAAGTAGCCGACGCCGGCTCCGGCCGAGACTTGTTCGGGGTCGCCGGCGGAGCGGCTGACCGTGGGGCGGAACAATGCATCCGCGTCCGGAGGGAGGTCACCAACGAAGTCGGTGAAGGTGCGATCGCCGAGGAAGTCGTAGATCCGCTGTTGTCGGATGCGGTAGTCCTCACCGTCGCGTGGTGCGGCGACGCGGGAGTACTGCATGACCGCCAGTCGGACTTTGATGCCGGCACGCATGAGAGCAATGCGATCGTGCCAGGACATCGGGACTCGGAAGGGATATGTCTCGACTCGCCCGGAGGTGAGTAGCTTGCCGTTCATGGCCAGTCCGGCCAGGCTGCCCGGGACGGGGGTCGAGTCGATACCGACGGAGGTCAGCAGGTCACCGGTGGCGCTGCCGGGACCGTTGTAGACGTGTGCTCCCCAGTTGAGCCAGTGGGGTCCGCGGCGTTCGGAGCGGATGCGGCCACCGAAGCGGGGTTCCTTCTCGAGCAGGAGGATATTGCGGTGTCGTAGTCGATGGGCCGCCGATAGGCCTGCGAGGCCTCCACCGACGATGATGGCGTCGTACATCAGGTGTTCTTCTTTCGCTGGGTGCTCGGATCCTTGGACTGCGTGCACGGGTCACAGGGTCAGACAGAGCCGGTAGGCGTCGAGGATCGCGGCGTGAATGTTGCGGCTGGAGACGGCATCTCCGACGCGGAAGAGCTGGAATGTCCCGTCCGGGTTGGGTTCGAGGTGTTGCGGATGTCCGGCGAGCAGCGCGTCCTGATCGACGGCACCGCGGTTGCGGGAGCGGTCCTTGAGGTCGAAATACAGATCGTCGATGGGTGTGGTGCCGTGCTCGACGACGATCTGGTCGACGAGGCGGGTCTCGATGGTGTGGGCGTACTCGTCCTCGAGGGTGACCTCCAGGCGCCGATCGGCACCCCGGGTGACCCCGGTGACCCGGGCACCGAGTGTGGTCCGGACCTTCTTCTCGGCGAACTTCTTCAGGTACGCCGGATAGTTCGACGCACCGACCAGTGGGGCGATCATCCGCTCGGGGGTGACCACTTCCACCACCGACCCGGTGTCGGCGAGGTACTCGGCGGCGCTCATCGCCGGGTGATCGCCGTTGTCGTCGAAGACCAGCACCGAGGCGCCGGGCTTGATCTCGCGGGTGAGGATCTGCCAGGTGTCGGTGAGCAGGTTTTCCGGCCCGTCGACGATGGTGGTGTTCGGGATGCCGCCGGTCGCGATGATCACCACGTCGGGGTTCTCGGCGAGGACGTCGTCGGCTTCGGCGTAGGTGTTGTAGCGGATGGACACTCCGAGGCGTCGGCATTCCTGAACTCGCCAGTCGATGATGCCGATCAGGTCTCGGCGCCGCTCGGGCATCGACGCGATCGCCACCTGTCCGCCCGGCGCGCTCCCTGCCTCGAGGACGGTGACGGTGTGGCCGCGTTCGGCGAGCACGCGGGCGGCTTCCAGTCCGGCCGGGCCGGCCCCGACGACCAGAGCCCTCTTCTTCTGGTCGGCCGGTGTCACCGTGTGCGGCAGTTGATGTTCTCGTCCGGTTGCGGCGTTGTGGATGCACAGGGCGTCACTGCCGGCATACACCCGGTCGATGCAGTAGCCGGCACCGACACAGGGACGGATCCGGTCTTCCTCCCGGTCGAGGACACGCTGCATCAGGTGCGGGTCGGCCATGTGCGCGCGGGTCATACCGACCATGTCGAGCAGACCTTCGCTGATCGCATATCGGGCGGTGGCCAGGTCGGCGATGCGACCGGCATGCATGACAGGGATATCGAGTTCGTGCTTGACGCGGCCGGCGAAGTCGAGATGCACCGCCGCCGGAGTGCCCATCGGGGCGATGACGCGCGCCATGGTGTGATCGGAGTCGAGGTTTCCCTTGATCACGCTGAGGAAATCGATGCCTTCAGCGGCCAGACGACGCACCGCCTCCACACCTTCGTCCATCGCGTTGCCGCCGGCGCGTTCGTCGTCGACACCCATCCGCAGACCGACGACGAAATCGTCGCCGACGCGGCGGCGGATGGCACGGACCACCTCGAGCGGGAAACGTAGGCGACCGTCGAAGTCGCCGCCCCACTCGTCGTCACGATGATTCAGTGCGGGGGAGAAGAACTGATCGAGCAGGTGGCTGTAGGCCATCAGTTCGATGCCGTCCAGGCCACTGGCCTTGCAGCGTTCGGCGGCGTCGGCGTAGGCGGTGATGATGCGTTCGATGTCCCAGTCCTCCGCGGATTTCGGGAAGGCCCGGTGCTGGGGTTCGCGGTCGCCGGAGGAGGAGATGGTCGGCAGCCAGTCACCCTCGTAGTTGCTGGTGCGCCGTCCCGCGTGGGTGACCTGGCACATGACCAGGGCGCCGTGCTCGTGCACCGCATCGGAGATCTTCGCCAGATACGGCACGACCTCGTCGCGGTAGAGCGCGATGTTGTTGACGAACGCCGGGGATTCGGGGGCGATACAGGCCGCCCCGCCCATCATGGTCAACGCCAGACCGCCTCGGGCCTTTTCCTCGTGGTACCGCAAGTAGCGGTCCTTGGGCATGCCGTTCTCTGCGTATGCGGGTTCGTGCGAGGTCGAGACCACGCGGTTCTTCAGCCGCAGGTGCTTGAGGTGCAACGGTGACAGCAGCGGGTCGTTGGATGGCATGGCGTGCTCCGTGGGGACGATGAAGAGGGGCGGTCTGATCGGCAGAGGTCGATCAGACGCCGAGATAGGGGTATCGGTAGTCGGTGTCGGGGTTCAGGTTTTCCTTGATGAACCGCCCGCTGACCCACCGCTGCAATGCGAGGGGAGAGCCGATCTTGTCATTGGTGCCCGAGGCGCGGGACCCGGCGAACTGCTGCTTGCCGATCGACATGCCGGCGGGCTTGTCGTTGATCGCGACGTAGCCGGACGCATCGCGCAGCACGTCCAGGGCCTGACCGATCGCGACGCGGTCGGTGGCGTACACCGAGGCGGTCAACCCGTAGGGGCTGGTGCGCTCGGCGAGAGCCAGGGTGTCCAACCAATCGGCATCGTCGTAGACGAACACCGTCAGCAGCGGCCCGAAGAACTCGGTGGTCAACGTGAAGGCGTTCGGGTCGGTCGTCTCGAAGACGGTCGGCCGCACGAAATAGCCGGTGTCCTTGCTCGTGGTACCGCCGGCGACGAGCGTGTGCGAGTCGAGCGCGTTCGCTTTGCCGATCGCATTGGCGAGCCGATCGTGGGCGGTCTCGTCGATCACCGCGCCGAGGAAGGTGCGGTGATCGGCCACGTCCCCGACGACCAGCGATTCGATCTGCGCGGCGAGGGGGTCTTTGATCTTCTTCCACAGGCTGCGCGGGATGTAGGCGCGCGAGGCCGCCGAGCACTTCTGTCCCTGGAACTCGAAGGCGCCGCGGGTCAGGCCGGTGATCAACGCCTGCGGATCGGCCGAGACGTGGGCGACGACGGCGTTCTTGCCGCCGGTCTCACCGACCAGGCGCGGGTAGCCCTTGTAGGTGTCGATGTGGGAGGCGACCTTCTTCCACAGCTGACGGAACACCTCGGTTGAGCCGGTGAAGCTCAGTCCGGCCAGGTTCGGGTCCGCCAGGGCGATGTCGGTGACGAGTTTGCCGTCGCCGTGCACGCAGTTGATCACTCCGGCGGGAACCCCGGCTTCTGCGAAGACGCGACGGACCACATCGGTGCTCAATGCGGACTTCTCCGAGGGCTTCCACACCACGGTGTTGCCCATCATCGCCGCGGTCGCGGGCAGGTTCCCGGCGATGTTGGTGAAGTTGAACGGGGTGACCGCGAGCACGAAACCTTCCAGGCCGCGCTGGTCGAGGTAATTGTTCTCGCCCTGAGTGGATTTCGGTTGGTTGGCGTAGATCTGCTCGGCGTAGTGGGCGTTGAAGCGCAGCAGGTCTGCGAGTTCGCAGGCGCCGTCGATCTCGGCCTGATGGTAGGTCTTGGACTGGTTGAGCATGGTGGCAGCGTTGATTTCGTCGCGGTACTTGCCGGCGACGAGTTCGGCGGCGCGCAGGAACACCGAGATGCGGTCCCACCACGGCAGACGTGACCAGTCGTGGCGGGCGGCGAGCGCGGAGTCGATGGCACTGCGCACATGAGTCTCGTCGGCCAGCGACAACTCGCCCAGGACACGGGCGTGATCGTGGGGGGAGACGACCTGCTGGGTTCGTTCGGTTTCGATGAGCTCTCCGCCGATGGACAGTGGGATCGACTGGGTGGTGCCGCCGATTCGCTTGATCTCGAGGGCCACGGCCTCGGCCTCCGGGGAGCCGGGGCGATAGTCGCGTACCGGTTCGTTCTCGGGCTCGGGGACGTGGAAGTTGCCGGCGATGTTGTGTACTGCTCCGGTCACGGGTCTACTCCTTGATTCCTGCAGGTCGGTCGAGGTGGGCCGCTCAGAAGCGGGTCAGGCGGAACGGTTCGAGTTGCGGTTGGGTCTGGCCGTGGGCGATTTCGCGGGCGGCCAGAGCCCCGGTGACGGGTCCGAGGGTCACGCCCAAGGTCCCGTGACCGGTGGCCACGTACAGACCGGTGCGGCCGGGAACCGGTCCGATGATCGGCAGATCGTCCGCGGAGGTGGGCCGGTGTCCGACCCATTCGACGTCGAGGTTCGTCGGATGCCAGTCCGCCAGATAGGACAGACCTTGGCGCACGACCATGTCGAGACGCTTGTGGTTGAGCGTGAAGTCGCGGTTGCCGATGTCGAAGGTGCCCGACAGACGTACCGCGTTGCCGAACGGGGAGCAGGCCACCATGTTCTCGTACAGCTTCAGGGGATGACTCGGCGCGGTGCCTTCGCCTCGCGCGGTCATGCTCGTGCCCTTGGCCGCTTCCAACGGCACCTTCACGCCGAGGGGAGCGAGCAGCGTCCGTGTCGGGAAGCCGGCGGCGACCACGAGGTTGTCCGAGACGACGGTGCGTCCGGACGCGGTAGTGACACTCCACTGGCGCGCGGGTCGTTCGGTGATGCGGTCGACGGCATCGTGTTCGACGACTTCACCGCCTTTGTTTTCCATGGCCTTGGCCAGCCCCTGGCAGAGGGTTTCGGGCCGCACGTGCCGTTCGGTCTCGAGGTGCAGCGCCCCGGCGATGTCGGGGTGCAGGGCCGGATCGAATGCCCGAGTCTCCTCACCGCGGTAGACGCGGACACTGCCGACGTAACCGAGTGAGCGCATCGTGGTGACGGTCTGTTCGTAATGGCGCAGGTTCTGTTCGTCCTTGAACACCACCGCCAGACCGTCGGTGTACTGGTCGAAGCTCACTCCACGGTCGAGCAGCGCATCGAAGTGTGCATGTGCACCGCGGGCGAAATCCTGTAGTGCTGCAGTGCTTTTCCGGTTGCGCTTCTTGGTGCTCGCGCGCAGGAACTTCGTGATCCAGTCGGCGAAGCCGAGCTCGGGGTGCGGACGCATCCGGGCCGGGCCCTCGGTGCTGGTGAAACTGCGCATGGCGTCGCGGACCGCTCCCGGCGCGGCGCGAGGGGTGGACAGGAAGGGAGTGACCCATCCGGCGTTGCCGGCCGAGGCGGCAGCACCTGCAGCGTCTGCGTCGATGACGGTCACGGTGTGGCCGAGTTCGGAGAGTTCGTATGCGCACGAGAGTCCGATGACTCCCGCGCCGATGACGGTGGTCCTCACTGGTGTTCGTCCGATCGTGTGTCGAGAAGTTGGCGGACCACGGCTCGTGCGTCCTGGTAGGTCTGTTCGAGGACTGCGAAGGCTGCGGTGGCGTCGTGTTGTTCGGCTGCCTCGAGGAGGGGAGAAAGGTGGGTCCACGTCGCCATGCCGCGTTCGATGGCGTTGGTCACCCAGAGGTTCTTGTAGGGTCGGCAGGTGTCCCACAATCCTCGGATCGTGTTGACCAGCAGGTGGTTTCCACTGGCTTCGTACAGGGCAGTGAGGAAGTGCTCGTCCTGTGCAACCGCCTCGACGACGTCCCCGCGGTCAGCAGCGTCCTCGAGCAGTTGGCGATGATGGCGCATCGCTGCGATCGCAGCCTCGTTTGCATTCAGCGCGCCCAGGCGTCCGGCCTGGGGTTCGAGCATGAGGCGTACGTCGTAGACATGTTCGAGTTCGTCGATGCTCAGCACTCGTACGGTTGCACCCTTGTACGGGGCGGCCTCGAGCAGTCCTGCTTGGGTGAGGCGGCGAAACGCTTCCCGCACCGGCATTTCGCTTGTTCCCAGCAGCGTTGCGATCTCGCGGATGCGTAGCAGTGTTCCGGGTGCCCACTCGCCTCGCGCGATGCGAGAGCGCAGCGCATCGAAGACCTGGTCGACCAGCAGAGACGTGGTGACTCGGTGCTCGAGTCGGGGCACGGAGGAGCCGGGGACAACCGGAGGAAGTGCGGTCGGCAACGCCGAGGAATGGCGCGAGTTGTTCGTCATGGAGAACTCCTGGGGGAATTGGAGTCAGGGGATGCGACGAAATGCGACGGCATCGAACTCGACCTGGGTTCGGCCGCGGAAACGCGAGACCTCCACGGTGGTGCGAGCAGGTGCCCCGTGCACGGTCACGATCGAGGCGTACACCTCGTTGAGCGCGGGGAGCTGTTCGATGTCCTTCACGTAGCCGTTGATCTTGAGGACGGTGGACCAGTCGGCGCCGGCTTCTCGTAGAAATGCTCCCAAGTTGTGCAGTGCGGTGCGTACCTGGGTGCGGAAATCGTCCGAGACGGTGCCGTCCTGCTCGGTGGGGAGGGCGCCGCTGGTCCACACCAGGTTTCCGAGTGCGACTGCAGGCGAGTAGGGCGCGCTCGCTGCGATGGATGGCACACGGATCAGTTCACGTTCGGCTACGAGAGAGGGGCGGGTCATGGGAAGGCCTCCAAGCGGCGGGGAGTTCGCGGTGTGATGCGAACCACCGTAAATGTGATCACATATCGAAGTCAAGAGTTGAGATCTGAGATTTGTGATCACATCAGGGGCGAACAGGCTTGAGCCGGAGATCGAGCACCGGCATCAGCGCCGGGGGATCACTGCTGCGGATCGTCGAGCAGCGCGTGAAGTGCTGCCTTCGCTTCCGTGTATGAGCGGCGCACCATTTCCGCAGCCTGATCTGCATCTTTGGCGCGCACCGCGGCGATCAGATCTGGTTTGTAGTGCCAGATATGGACCTCACCGCGACGTGCCACATCACTGGCCCACAGCACTTTGTACGGCCGGCACTTGTCCCAGAGGCCGTGCACGATGTCGCGCAGGACCTCATTCCCCCCAGCTGCGTAGAGGGTGTCGAGAAGTTCTTCATCGATCTGCACGGATCGGAGCACATCGCCGGCCCGGGCAGCGTCCTCCAAGGCGAGCCAATGTTCCTGCATCCGATCGCACACGCCCTCACCTGCAGCGGCGGCGCCGAGGCGGGCGCACTCGCTCTCCAACAGAATCCGCACGTCGTAGGCCTGCTCGAGTTCGCTCACATCGAGACCCCGCACGCGGGCTCCCTTGTACGGCTCGTGAATGGCCAAACCGGCTTCGACCAGACGCCGTACCGCTTCTCGCACGGGCATGACGCTCGTCCCCACCATCGCTGCGATGTCACGGATTCGAAGACGATAGTCGGGCGGCAGCTGACCATTGACGATCCAGCCGCGCAAAGTATCGAACACTTGATCAGCCAGGGGAGCGGCAACGACCGTCGAGGCAGGATGGATAGTAGCCGGCGAATGCGATGAGACGTCATTCGTCGGTGAAAGCGCGCTATCCCCTGATTCGGACACGATGAGAGAGTACCTGTGCCCTTCTCCATGGCCTCATCACAAGTACCTCGGAAGAGCTCGCCCTGAGGTCCGGCGGATGCCACCGAAGCCGCATCGATGCTCTCTCGTCCTCGACGCTCACCGAGCACAGGCCTGGTGGCGAGTGGGCAGCACTTCGAAATCCTTCGATCTCGTTGCGGTACAAAATGATCCCGCTCATAGTCGCGACATTTTCCAAGGCTGTATCGCGATCAGCGAGAATGCGTCGTTCGCAAGGTCCTAACTCACCACGGCCGGCTGGTGGTGAGGAACTTCGCCATCTCCTGGCTCTGCGCGCGGTGCATGCGGCGGTGCTCCGCTCGCTCGTCACCGGACTCGTTGAGCTTGCGCTCCTCGTCGGACTCGGGCAGCACCGGCGGCACCTGCATGGGGCGACCACCGTCGTCGACCGCGACGAAGGTGAGGAAGGCGGTGGCGGCGATGCGTCGCTCACCGCTGCGCAGATCCTCGGCGGTGACCTTGACGAAGACCTCCATCGAGCTGCGTCCGGTCCAGGTCACGAACGACTCGAGGCACACCGAATCGGACGGGCGAACGGGTTCGAGGAAGGCCACGGAGTCGGTCGACGCCGTCACAACCGACGCGCGACTGTGACGTGTCGCCGAGATCGACGCGGTCATGTCGATGTCGCTCATCAGCTTCCCGCCGAACAACGTGTTGTGGTCGTTGACGTCGTTGGGAAACACCCTGCTGGTCTTGACGACTCGTGATTCTCGGCAAGGTTTGGCCTGCACGCCGAAGGTCCTTTCGTAGATCGTGCTCGCGGCGGGATCTCCGCCGGATGCACCTCTACAAGCCTACGACTGCTGCGCGGAAATCGGCGCAGGCCTGGTGTGATACTCGACAATCCTGGTCAGCATCGCGGTGAGCTGTGCGCGTTCGGCTGCGTCGAGGGGAGCGAACGCCTCGTCCTGCGCCGCGGTGAGCATCCGGTCGAGATCGAACAGTCGTCGGCGCCCGCGCTGGGGGAGGGTGATGATGTTGCGTCGCCGATCGGTGGGGTCGGCGGCGCGTACGACGAAACGACGGTCGACGAGTGCGTCGACGACGGCGGCGACGTCGCTGCGATCGAGGCCGCAGCGACGGGCGAGGTCGATCTGACTGGACGGACCGTATTCCTCGAGGGCGGCCAGGATCCGGTAGTGGTGACCGCGGGCATCGGCGGAGTCGAGGCGATCGAACACGACGCGATGCACGTGTCGCGCCGCCTGGGTCATCAGATAGCTCGGGAGGTGTCCGAGCCGATCGGGGCCGGCCGCGTCGTGGGTGGCGGACATGTGACCGAGTCTACGAGGACGGGCGCGCCGGATCGAGACCCCGTCACCGCCGACGATGGTCGGTGATCGGGGTGCGAGGCCCGCGCTTCGGAACCCGCGCGTACCCACCGGACTCCACGATCAATCGAACGGCCCGATAACGTTGCGGGCGTAGCGGTTCGAGATATTCGATCATGCCGGGGTCGTCGAGGGGACGGCCGAGCAGTGCCCATCCGACGACCTTCGCGAGGTGGTAGTCGCCGACGGAGAGCGCATCGGTGTCGCCGAACGCGCGCTGGGCGACCTCCGCGGCCGTCCACACGCCCACCCCCGGCACGACCCGCAACTTCCGCCGGGCGTCGGCGGCCGGTTCATGCACGAGGCGCTCGAGGGAGTCGGCGACCTGCGCGCACCGCACCACAGTGCGTGCGCGGCCGGGGTCGACGTTCGCCCGATGGAACTCCCAGGACGGCACGGTCCGCCAGGTCGCCGCGGAGGGCGGCACGCGCATGCCCTCCGGGGCCGGACCGGGCGCCGAATCGCCGAACCACGTGACGAGACGACGCCAGGACGCGAACGCCGCCACCCCGTGCACCCGCTGTTCCAGGATGGCCGGCACCAGGGATTCGAGCACCCGGCCCGTGCGGGTGATGCGCAGGGCAGGCATGCGTCGGTGCGCATCGACGAGCAGGGGATGCTCGGGTACGAAGCCGGACGGGTCGTCGTCGGCGCCGAGCAGCGCCGGAAGCCGATCGACCAACTCGGATGCGCCCGGACCCCACGCCAGACACCGCGCGCCGTGCGGACCGTCCTGGGTGAGTCGGTACGTCACGGCACCGGTGTTCATCCGGGAGGTACGCCAGACGGCGCCGGCGACGACGCGATGACACGGATCCCACGGCCCGCGCTGCAGCGGGCGCAGGGTGCGCACCACGTCGACCGGCCACGGCACGCGCACGCGGGTGTCGAGGGGTGCTTCGTCCGCCACGCTCGCGATGCGACGGCCTCGCTCGTCGGACACGGTCACCGTCCTACCGTACTCTGTGCGCTGGAGCCGACTTTCGCGACTCTGTGCGCTGGAGCCGACTTTCGCGACTCTGTGCGCTCGAGCCGACTTTCGTGGTGTCGGAGGGTGCGGCTATGGTCGGGCGCATGATCATCGTGAGCACCGACGGATCCTGCCTTCGCAATCCCGGTGGCGCCATCGGGTGGGCGTGGGTCAATCACGAGGGGCCCAGCGCGTCGGGCGGTGAGCGTTCGGGCACGAATCAGATCGCCGAGCTCCGGGCGGTGCTCGAGGCACTGCGCGCGCATCCCGGCGCCGAGCCGATGATCATCGAATCCGATTCGCAGTACGCGATCAAGTGCGCCTCCGAATGGCTGCCCGGATGGAAGCGCAAGGGTTGGAAGACGGCCACCGGCGCGCCGGTGAAGAACCTCGAACTCGTGCGCGCCATCGACCGCGAGCTCACCGACCGCACCGGTCCGGTGCGGTTCCGCTGGGTGCGCGGCCACGTCGGCAACCACTTCAACGAGATGGCCGACACGCTCGCCGGCCAGGCCGCCCGCGAGATCGCGGCGCAGCCCGGCCCGATCGAGGTGCCGAGCACGCCCGTGGTCGCGCACAAGCCGCCGAAGTGCGCCGACGACGCCGAATTGACCTTGTTCTGAGCGAAGTTCCGCTCAGCGCGCGTAGACCGCGGTGGGTTGCCCGTTGATCGCGTGGACGGTCACGGGGGTATCGAACACGTCGGTGAGGATCTCGTCCCGCATGATCTCGTCGGACGTTCCGCTGGTGACGATCAGGCCGTCGCGCAACGCGATGATGTGATCGGAGTACGCGGCGGCGATGTTCACGTCGTGGATGACGAGCACGATCGTCTTGCCCAGTTCGTCCGCCGCCCGCCGCAGCTGACGCATCATCAGCACGGCGTGCTTCATGTCGAGGTTGTTGAGCGGCTCGTCGAGCAGCACGTACTTGGTGTCCTGTGCCAGCACCATCGCCACGAAGGTGCGCTGCCGTTGGCCGCCGGAGAGTTGGTCGAGGAAGCGGTCTGCGAGGTCGGTGAGGTTGAGGAACTCCATCGCCTCGTCGACGTGTCGTACATCCTCCGCGGTGAGCCGGCCCTGGCAGTGCGGGAACCGGCCGAAGCCGACGAGTTCGCGGACCGTCAGGCGCGCGGTGATGTGGTTCTCCTGCCGCAGGATCGAGAGGTGCTTGGCCAGTTCCTGGGTCTTCGTGGAATGCACGTCGAGTCCGCCCACAGTGACGGTGCCCGTGGTGGGCTCGAGCAGACGGCCGATGATCGTCATGAGCGTCGACTTGCCGGCACCGTTCGGTCCGATCAGCGAGGTGATGCCGCCCTCGCGGATCGTGCCGGAGACAGGGCCGAGGACCGGCTTGTCCTGGTACGACATCGAGACATCGTGGAACTCGATCACAGCGTTCCCTTTCTCAGGAGCATGAACAGGAACAGGATGCCGCCGACGAACTCGATGATCACCGTGAGGAATCCGCCCGCGTAGAAGATGTGCTGCATGAAGAACTGGCCGAAGGCGAGGGTGATCACGCCCAGCAGGAACGCCATGGGCATCACGTACTGGTGCTTGTACGACCCAGCGATCTGATAGGCGAGGGTCGCGATGAGGAATCCGAAGAAGGTCATCGGTCCGGCCAGTGCGGTGGCGAACGCCACGAGCAGCGCGATGAGGACGAGCATCAGCGTCAGCTCGCGCTTGTAGGCGACACCGATGTTGGTCGCGGTGTCGCGGCCGAGCAGCAGCGCATCGAGACGGTGGCGACGGTGCCACAGGATCACCCCGACGACGATGCAGATGCCGAATGCGAGGGGCAGATAGTCGCCGGGTACGGACGACAGGCGGCCCATCAGCTCGACCGAGAGCATGTCGTACTCGGTGGGGGAGAGCACCCGCTGGATGAACGTCGACAGACTGTCGAAGGCCATGCCGAGCACGACGCCGACAAGCAGCATCAGGAACAGGCTGCCGAACCGGCCGGAGAACAGCCAGCGGTAGAGCAGGGTCGCCAGTACAACCATGAGCGCGGTCTGGAGGACGAGCTTGGGGATGCCCTCGGAGGTCGCGATCGCGGTGGCTCCGAAGAAGAAGATCGTCAGCGTCTGCATCAACGTGTACAGGGAGTCGAACCCGATGATGGACGGCGTCAGGATGCGGTTGTCGGTGACCGTGTGGAACACGACGGTCCCCATGCCGTGCGCGAAGGCGGCGACCAGTATGGCCCCGAGGACGGTGAGGCGGCGGGGGAAGGTGAAATCGAACGACCCACGGATGAACAGGAACAGATAACAGGCGACGGCCACAGCGGCGATCACCGCGACGATGGCCAGACGGATCCCCGGTGACAAGCGACGGCGCTCGCCCTTGTCGGTCGAGACGATCCGTGGGCGTACGGAATCAAGCACTGACATAGCGACGCTGCCTCAGAACGAGAGTGATGAAGACGACGGCACCGACGACGCCGAGGATTACGGATGCCGGAATCTCCATGGGGGCGACGATCGTGCGACCGACGAGATCACACGCGAGAAGCAGTCCGGCGCCGATGACGGCGACCCAGGGCAGGTTCTTGTGCATGTCGTCGCCGAGCATCATCGACACGAGATTCGGCACGATCAGGCCGAGGAACGGAATGAAGCCGACCACGACGGTGGTGACGCCCGTGGCGACTGCGACGAGGGTGACCCCGAGGAAGACGACCTGCTCGTATTTCAGTCCCACATTGGTGGCGAGGTCCTTACCGAGACCGGCGATGGTGAACCGGTCGGCGAGGAGATAGGCGAGGACGGCGACGGCGAGCACCGCCCACAGCGGTTCGTAGAAGCCGCGCACCACGCTGCTGAAGCCACCCGAGCGCCACGCCGACATCGACTGCAGCAGGTCGAAGTTGCCGGCGAGGAAAGTGGTGATCGAGCCGACCACGGCACCGAGCATGATGCCGACGAGCGGCACGATGATCGACGACTTCAGTGCGATCCGGCGTAGGACGACGATGAACACCATCGTTCCGGCGAACGCGAAGATCACCGAGATCACCATCTTGACCATCGGTGACGCGTCGGGAACGACGATCAAGGTGGCCAGCAGGCCGAGACCGGCCCACTGTGCGGTGCCCGCGGTGGTCGGTTCGACGAACTTGTTCTGGGTGATCAACTGCATGATCACGCCCGAGATGCTCATCGCGACGGCCGCGAAGATCAGGGCGAGGGTTCGCGGCACGCGGGAGATGAAGAACATCTCGCGGGCCGCAGGGTCGTGGATCAGCGACTCGAGGGTGATGTCGTAGCCGCCGACCATCAGGGACGCCACGGTCAGTGCCAGAACGACCACCGAGATCACCGGCAGCAGCACTTTGTTCTTCGTCATAGGGGCTCGGATCCGGAGAAGGTGCGCTTACACACGCAGCCTGCCCCGGCCCGTGATCCGGGTCGGGGCAGGCTGTTGTGGAGCGTCGAACAACAGGGACTTACTGTGCCGACTGGTTCGCAGCGTCGAACGCGTCGGCGATCTGCTGGAACGCTTCGGTGTAGGACTCGATGCCCTCACGCTTGTAGAAGTCGCCGTCCAGGTAGATGATCTGGTCCTTCGTGGCGAAGGTGGTGCCCGCGAAAGCTTCCTGCGCGTCGATGACGGCGGCAGCCGGCTGCGGGGCCTCCTCGCCCGGCACGGCGGTGGCGGCGTCGCGGTCCAGGACGATCATCCAGTCGGGGTTCGCCTGCGCGATGGTCTCGGGAGCGAGACCGGAATCGCCGTGGACATCGCCGGCGTCACCGGCGAAGACGTCCTTCAGGTTCACGCCCTCCAGCAGACGGCCGATGCGGCCGGCACCGTTGTCGATCTTGCCGCCGGAGACGACGGCGAGGAAGACGGTCTCACCGTTGGTGGCAGCCTCGGCAGCCTCGGTGGCCGCCTCCAGCTCGCCGACGATCGCTTCCGCTTCGGCTTCCTTGTCGAAGATCTGGCCGAGTGCGTGGGTCTGGTCCTTCAGCCCCTGGATGTATCCGCCCTCGGACTCGTCGAGAGCGGAGACGTCGACGACCGGAGCGATCTTCGACAGTTCGCCGGTGAACTCGGTGAAGCGCGACCCGCCGATGATGAGGTCCGGCTCGGCCTCGCTGACGAGCTCGAGCTTCGGCTCGCGGTGCGTACCGATGTCGAGGATGGACTCGTCCTCACGCCACTCGTCGAAGCCCGTGTTGGGGAGGAGGGTCTTCGGCAGCGCGACGGGCGTGATGCCCCAATCGCGCAGCATCTCGAACGACTTGTTGTCGAGGGCCACCACACGCTGGGGGTCCGTAGGAACTTCCATCTCACCGTTGTTGGTCTCGATGGTGACGGTCGCGCCGTTCTCGGCGTCGGCGCTGTCGATACCGCTGTCACCGCAGGCGGTCAGGACGAGCGCCCCGGCGAGGGCCGGTGCGAGGAGCAGGCGCTTGAGATTCAGTTTCACGGGTGACTCCGAGGAAGGGTCGGACGGCGTGCTGACATGTGCCAAGACGCTCGCGGATCGGTAATTCAAGTTTCACATAGTATTGGTAAGGCAAACCTTTGTCCTGCTGGGGGTATGTGACAACGATCTCCCGGAGCGGATATCAACTACTCACGTCACCCCTGCTGAGGGTCGCCGGATAGGGTCGCGGCATGAACGAAGTCGAGTCGGTCGCACGCTTTCGGAGCACCCACGGTCTCGATCACCTGATCGACGTCCACACGCACTTCATGCCCCGCCAGGTCATGGACAAGGTCTGGGCGTACTTCGACTCCGCAGGTCCGCTCGTCGGACGGCCCTGGCCGATCACCTACCGGCACGACGAGGAGGAACGCGTCGCGCGTCTCCGCGACTTCGGGGTACGCCGGTTCACCGCCATGCTGTACCCGCACAAGCCGGAGATGGCGGCGTGGCTCAACTCGTGGGCCGCCGACTTCGCGGCCCGGACCCCCGACTGCCTCCACACCGCCACCTTCTACCCGGAGGCCGAGGCGAAGGAGTACGTCGCGTCGGCGATCGAGGCGGGCGCGCGCGTGTTCAAATCCCACATCCAGGTCGGCGATTACTCGCCGCTCGATCCGCTCCTCGACGACGTGTGGGGCCTGCTCGAGGACTCGGGCGTGCCCATCGTCGTGCACTGCGGGTCGGGCCCGGCGCCCGGCACGTACACCGGTCCGGCTCCGATGCAGGAACTCATGCGCCGGTACCCGCAGCTGACGGTGATCGTCGCGCACATGGGTCTGCCCGAGTACCGCGAGTTCCTCGACCTCGCGGAACAGTACGAGCGGGTGTATCTCGACACGACGATGGCGTTCACCGATTTCGTCGAGGAGGACACACCCTTCCCGAGGGATCAGCTGCCGCGTCTCGACGCGCTGCGTCGGAAGATCCTGCTCGGCACGGATTTTCCGAACATTCCGTACGACTATCTGCACCAGCTCGAGGTGCTCGAACGCGTCGCGCCCGACAGCGAGTGGATCCGCGCGGTGTGCCGCGAGAATGCCACGTCGCTGTTCGGGCTGGACGGGTGACCGGTGTGCTCGCCGATCAGACGGTGATCGAGCGTCGGATGATCTTGCCGGTCGCGTTGCGGGGGAGTAGATCCCGCGTGATCCGCCAAACTGTGGGCACCTTGTAGTAGGCCAGTCGCTCGGCGCAGAAGGCTCGCAACTCGTCCTCGGTGATCGCGCTGCCGGGTCGCAGCACGACGACGGCCGCGACCTCCTGCCCCAGATCCTCGTGGTCCACGCCGATCACGGCGCTCTCGACGACGTCGGGGTGCTCGTCGAGGCGCTGTTCGATCTCCGTGGGATAGACGTTCTCGCCGCCGCGCAGGATGAGATCGGATCGCCGGCCCGCGAGCCGCAGGCGGCCGTTCTCGAGCGTTCCGTAGTCGCCGGTACGTAGCCATCCGTCCGAGGTGACAGCCGCGTCCGTCGCAGCCGGGTCCTCCCAGTACCCGAGCATCACATAGGGACTGCGGACGCAGATCTCGCCCTCGGTGCCGTCGGGAACCCGCTCACCGAACGGGTCGCGGATCTCCATGCTCACCGTGATGATGGGGGAGCCGAGCGTGCCCGGGAACGCCTCGATCTCCGGGGCCGTCGCCATGGCGATCGCAGTGCTGCACTCGGTCAGTCCGTAGCTGTCCACCAGGGCCTGCTGCGCAAAGGGGAACTTCGCCTGCAGACGCTTCTTGAACTCAAGGGAGGACGGTGCCGAGGCCAGCGCGAACGCGGTGAGCGAGCTGAGGTCGTACTTGTCGGTGTTCTCGTGCTCGAGCATGCGCGACGCCATCGTCGGCACCGCGCCCCAGTTGGTGACCCTCTCACGCTCGATGAGCGCGAAGACCTTGTCGACGTCGAACCCGCCTTCCGTCAGAACGGCGGCGCTTCCCGTCGCGAGGCGTGGCACCGCCAGGTTGTGCAGGCTTGCGATGTGGAACAACGGCGAGGACAGGAGGTACCGGTTGTCGTTGGGCACCGAGTCGTCGTAGGAGCGCCGCTGCATCGCGGCCACCAGAGCATCGGAGTACCGGTGGTAGTCGACGACGGCGAGCACGTTGCGGTGGGAGTGCAACGCCCCCTTGGGACGTCCACTGGTGCCGCTCGTGAACAGGATGACCGCGGGATCGTCCTCCTCCACGTCGGCCGACGGCAGTTCGGTGCCGGACGCGGCGGCCACGATCCGAGGCACGTCGTGTTCGGTGGTGAGCAGTTCGAAGCCGGAGACCTCTGCTCCGGCCAGCAGATCGGCGCGCTTGGCGTCGGCGACGATCACCTTGGGTCGCACCATGTTCACGCCGTAGGCGATTTCGGACGGCGTCCACCAGGAGTTCAGCCCCACGGCGATTGCGCCCAGGCATTGGGCGGCCCAGAAGGTGATGATCCATTCGGGTGAGTTGGCCGCAAGGATCGCGACCCGGTCGCCCTTCTCCACGCCGTGCTCGTCGCGCAGGGCGGTCGCCAGGGCAGCTACAGCGTCGGCGTGCTCGGTGAACGACAGGCGGCGATCGGCCGTCACGAGGTAGTCGCGGTCGCCCCATTTCCGGGACGCGGCGACGAGGTCGCCGATGCGCCGGTCGCGGTTGCGCATGACCTGCATCCGGTTTCCGCGCACGTCCTCTTCGACGATTTCGAAGCGGCCACCGGGGCCGGTGAGCTGGGAAACGACCTGCTGAAGCATCTGCTGCAGATCGGCTTGTGCTGTCAAGGATTCGCCTTTCTCGGCCCGCACGTTCGTCATCGCGCAGCGCGTACACGGAAGGATCGGAGAACTGTTGCTGGTGACGTGGAGCATCCCACCCTAAACCCTGTGTCGACTGTCACAAATCGGTCCCGGTGAGTGGGAGTGGCGCAGGTCTCACTCGGCCGGGTGGCTACCTTCGCGACACCCGGCCCACCGTCCGGCGCCCCCCGGATCGCGCTTCGGCCCGGACCGAGACCAAGGAGTCCATCGTCGTGAAACTCAGTGCTGCCTCGAAATCGATGGCGGGTCTGTTCGCCATCGTAGTGGCGACGTCCGCTTGTGCGTCGGATCGCGGCGCCGACTCGTCGGCGGGCGCCCTCGCTCCGGCGGCAGCCGCCGGAACTGGAGCGTCCCTGTCGGTCGAGGAGTCGTTCGGAACCCTTTCGTCTCCATGCGGGCCGGGCGAAGCGGCAGGAAGTACCGACCAAGGAGTGTCCGATTCCGAGATCCGGATCGGTTACGGCGACGACCGGGGCTATTCGAAGAGCCCCGGACTCAACAAGGAGATCGGTGACGCCGTCTCCGCCATGATCGATTGGTGCAACGCCCAGGGTGGCATCAACGGCCGCACGATCGTCGGTACCCACTACGACGCTGCGATGACGCAGGCCAACGCCGTCATGCAGAATGCATGTGCGAGCGAGTTCATGATGGTCGGTCACGGCTTCGCCATGGACCAGACCTCGGAGCAGACCCGGGTCGCGTGCAACCTCGCCGCTGTCCCCGCCTTCACCGTGTCCCCCGACGCGGCCAACGGCCCGATGACCTACCAGGGCGTCCCGTTCCCGGTCGACTATGCGAACGGTTCGCAGTGGTTCCAGATCGCCGAGATGTACCCGGACCTGCTCGGCGAGTTCGACGTCATCGACAGCACGATGCCCACGATCATCTCGGCCAGCACCAAGATCCGGTCCGTCGCCGAGGCAGCCGGTTTCACGCTGAAGAACTGCGGTGTCACGCTCAACTACGAGGGCGAGTCGAGTTACGCGCCCTTCGCCGAGAAGTTCAAGCAGTGCGGCGTCAAGGGCCTGTGGACCTCCCGTTCTCCGGTGCCGGCCGAATTCAACTTCGTGAAGGCGCTCGACCAGGCCGGCATCGACCCGATCCTGCTCGGTGAGGCCACCTGGTACGGCAATGCCGCTCAGGCATGGAACGGTGAGAACGGTCTGCTCGACAACCTCCACGCCGGCATGACCTTCCAGATGATCGAGAACGCCGATGCTGTGCCGGCCGTGAAGAAGTACGTCGAGCTCGTCACCGAGCAGGACGGCAAGACCGCGCTGCTCGGCATGCAGGCCACTTCTTCGTTCCTGTTGTGGGCTACCGCTGCGGACGCCTGCGGATCGGACCTGTCCCGGCAGTGCGTCATCGACGAATTGTCCAGGATCCACGAGTGGGACGGCGGTGGTCTGCACGCGGTCACCGACCCCGGGAACAACATGCCCGCGACCTGCGGGCTCGTCGTGAAACTCGAAGGCGCCGAATACACCCAGGCGTTCCCCGCGGAGGCGGGCACCTTCGAGTGCGACGACCGCTATCGCGTCGCGACCGATCCGAGTACGTGGGGCACCGAACTCGGACCCGACCGCATCGCGACGAAATATCTGAACCCCAACGTCATCAGACCGACCGTCTGATCCGAGCGCCCGGTGCCGGCGAGGCGTGACACGCGCTCGCCGGCACCCCGACCAGAGGTACTCGTATGGACACCTTTCTGACCTTCACGATCGTGGGGTTGGTGCTCGGATCGGTTTACGCGATCGCTGCATCGGGCCTCGTTCTCACCTACAACACGTCCGGCATCTTCAACTTCGCGCACGGCGCGCAGGCGATGCTCGGTGCGTTCGCCTACTGGCAACTGCGTTACGGCTGGGGCCTGCCCACGCCCATCGCGCTGCTTCTCGTGCTGGGCGTCCTCGGCCCGATGATGGGCCTGCTGCTCTACGTCGTGATCATGCGCGGGATGCGTGACACCGCCGAGGTCACCAAGATCGTCGTCACGGTGTCGATCCTGCTCGGCATGGTCTCGGTGTCGCACTGGTTCTGGCATCCCGAGACTGCACGCACCATGACGATGTTCTTCGGCGACCAGGCGAGGATCGAGCTCTTCGGTGTCACCATCCGCTACCACGAACTGATCTGCCTCGCCGCCGCGGTACTCATCGCCGTCGGACTACGAATCATGTTCGTGCGCACCCGCGTCGGAGTGGCGATGCGAGGTGTGGTCGACGATCCCGATCTGCTGCGCCTGAACGGGCACGACCCCGACCGGCTCGCCGCACTGTCCTGGATGATGGGCTCGACTCTCGCGGTCCTGGCGGGTGTTCTCGTGACACCGATCAACGGTGGCACCCTCGAAGCGAACATGCTGACCTTGCTCGTCATCGACGCGTTCGCGGCGGCGATGTTCGGCCGGCTGCGCAGCATTCCGCGTACCTTCGCCGGTGCGCTGTTCCTCGGCCTGGCAGCCACATACGTGCTCGCCTACTTCCCGACCGCGTGGACGTGGACGTCGAATCTGCGGGTGTCCCTGCCGATGATCGCGCTGTTCGTGGTTCTCGTCGTACTGCCGCAGGATCGGTTGCGCGGTGCCGTCACCCGTACCCGGGAGCGCTACCACGTGCCGTCGGTGCGCAAGGCGATCGCCTGGGCGGTCGCGCTCGTCGTCATCGTCTATGCCATCCGCCTGCTCATGGTGACGTCGGCGGTCACGACCCTCACGATCGGCATGACCTTCGCGATCATCGCGTTGTCGCTGACCCTGCTGACCGGATACGCGGGCGAGATGAACCTCGCGCCGGTATCCTTCGGTGCCATCGCGACGATCGTGGCGTTCCACTTCGGTATCTCCGGGAGCGGACTGGCCGCCCACCTGAACCTGTGGGGCGTGGCGCTCGGCGTCGCCGTCACGGCCGTGATCGGCGGGCTCATCGCGCTGCCGGCCCTGCGGTTGCGCGGCCTCTATCTCGCCCTGGCCACGATGGCGTTCGGTGTGTTCCTGTCGAACATGGTGCTGCGCGACACCACCCAGCACGAGCTGTTCGGCATCAGGTTCTCGCTGTTCACCGACGGCAACATCGCGATCCCGCCCTTGAAAGTCGGCCCACTCGACCTGCGGAACGAGACGACCTTCCTCATGACGGTGACCGTGATCTTCGCCGTTCTCGGCGTGGGCATCATCGCCCTGCGCAACAGCGGCTACGGCCGCCGGCTCGCCGCGATGAAGGACAGCCCCGCCGCGGCGGCGATGCTCGGCCAGAGCCTGGTGCGTCTCAAGCTCGGCGTCTTCACCCTGTCGGCGGGCATCGCCGGCCTGGGCGGACTGTTCATGTCGAGCGCGATGGGCTCGGTGTCGAACGAAAGCTTCTCGATCATGGTGAGCCTGTCGCTGCTGATGCTCACCGTCGTGGCCGGTATCGGTTACGTCTCGGGTGCACTGTTCGGTGGCCTGCTGTCAGGTGTCGGTTTCGCCGTCATCATGGTGTCGTTCTCGAACCTCGCAGCGGGACAACCGGAACTGGCCGGCATGTGGACATTCCTCGGGCACGTCGCCGCGGTGAGTCCGGCCTTGATCGGTATCGGGGTTGCGGCCAACCCGAGCGGCAGCGTCCATCAGATGGTCGAGGGCTACCGACGGCTGAAGAACGCGAAACCGGTGCTCGCCGGGGGAGCCGTGGTGGTCCTCGTGTCGTACCTGCTCGCGCTCGTCGGCGTGCTCGACAATTGGTGGTTCGCATCGATCACCATCGCCACGGTGTTCATGCTCCCGGTCATGGGGCAGTGGCTGATGCCCGAAGCGGTGCTCGGAGCGGAGGAAGCACAACGTCGCGCGCCGCTGGTTCCCGAGCGGGTCGGAATCGACGAGCCCTACACCGAGCAGGCGCGGGACGAGATCGATCGCGAGCTCGGCATCGACGAACTTCTGGCCGCACGTGCCACCGGATCGGAGAAGGAACTGATTCCTCATGGTTGAGGCACCCATTCTGGAAACGCGCGGTATCACAGTCCGATTCGGCGGTCACGTCGCGGTCAAGGACGTGAGCATCGGAATCGAACCGGGAACGGTGACGGGCCTGATCGGACCCAACGGGGCCGGGAAGACGACGCTGTTCAACACGATCACCGGCCTGCAACGGCCGACGGCCGGCACGGTCTTCCTCGACGGTCGTGACATCACCTCACTGCCGCCCTACAAACGGGCCCGCAGGGGCATGGCCCGCACGTTCCAGCGTCTCGAATTGTTCGTGTCGCTGTCCGTGCGCGACAACCTCCGAGTGGCGGGAGACATCCACAACGCCAACGAGCACAACAAGATCGACGTGGACGAGGAGGTCGACAGGCTCCTCGAACTGACCGGACTGGCCGACATCGCGAGCACCGACGTCTCCGACGTACCCACCGGACGTGCCCGCGTCGTGGAGGTCGCCCGCGCGTTGATGACCTCTCCGCGCGTGCTGCTGCTCGACGAGCCCGCGTCCGGGCAGACCGAGCAGGAAACCGAGGCCTTCGCCGCGCTGCTCGGCGACCTGGCGAAGGACGGCCTCGCGATCTGCCTCGTCGAACACGACATTCCGCTCGTGATGAAGATCTGCTCGCGGATCCACGTGCTCGACTACGGTGCGGTGCTGGCAAGCGGTGTTCCGGACGAGATCAAGAACGATCCGGCAGTGATCAACGCCTACATCGGCACCGAGGAGGAAGCGGTATGAGCGTCGAACCGTTGCTCGAACTGTCGGGTGTCCGGGCCGGATACGGCGCGATCGAGGTGCTGCGCAGCGTGGACCTCGTACTCGAACCGGGCGCGGTGGTCGCCCTGCTCGGGCCGAACGGCGGAGGTAAGACGACGACCCTGCGCGTGTGCTCGGGGATCCACCCGATCTCGTCGGGTGAGTTCCGGTTGGCCGGCCGGGTCGTCAACGGTGTGTCCGCAGCGGAACTCGCGCGTCTGGGGGTGTGCTCGATTCCCGAGGGGCGCGGCATCTTCCCCAACCTCACCGTGCGAGAGAACCTGTGGATCGGAACCGGCACCGGTGTTTCGCTCGCAGACCTCGAAGAGGTGGCGTACACGCGATTCCCGGTTCTCGGTGAGCGCCGGTCGCAGCTGGCCGGTTCGATGTCCGGCGGCGAACAGCAGATGCTTGCGCTGTCGCGGGCACTCGGTACCCATCCCACGGTGCTCCTGCTCGACGAACTGTCGATGGGCCTGGCACCGCGCATCGTCTCCCAGATCTACGAGATCGTCGGCGAGCTCGCCGCCGAGGGTGTGTCGATCCTCGTAGCCGAACAGTTCGCGCGAGCGGTGCTCCCGATCGCCACCAGCGCCGCGCTGATGTTGCAGGGCCGGGTGGTGCGCACCGGCGATCCGGCGGAGATCGAAGAAGAACTTTCCACCACCTATCTAGGAGGATGACCATGACCGCACTCGCCGACGAGCGACGTGAACAGTTCAAGAAGGACGTGGCAGCGCTGGGTCTCGACGCCCCCCGTCCGGATTCGGGAGGAAAGACCCGCATCGTCGGCCTGGCCCTGATGGTGATCGGCGCCGTCGCGGTCTTCGTCGTCTACATTGCATCGCTGACCCTCTCCGATACCCGTGACCTGCTGTCCTACCAGTTGCTCGCTCTCGGCTTCGTGGCTGTCACTCTGATCGGTGTGGCGGTCTATCTCGCCGCCGCGGTCACTCGTGTCCTGCGTCTGTGGCTGGTCAGGCAGTTGCTCGAGAGCAGCACGCAGGCCGAGCGGATCGAGCAGGCGCTCGCACGCAACGACTGATCGCACATACGCCGAACGCGGCGACGGCCCATCCCGAAAGGGGGTGGGCCGTCGCGTCTTTCGAATCCTTCGGGGTCAGCTACCCGCAGCCTCGAGTCCTGTGGTGATGTCGGCGAGGATGTCGTCGATGTTCTCGATGCCCACGGCGAGCCGCACGAGACCCGGGGTGACACCCGCGGCGATCTGCTCCTCACCGGTGAGCTGCGAGTGGGTCGTCGACGCGGGGTGGATGACCAGCGAGCGGACGTCGCCGATGTTCGCGACGTGGCTGTGCAGGGTCAGCGCGTTGACGAAGCGCTTGCCGGCGTCGATGCCGCCGGAGAGCTCGAACACCACGATCGCACCGGCGCCGCGCGGGGTGAGCTGCTGGGCGCGGTCGTACCACGGTGAGGACTTCAGGCCGGCGTAGGCGACGGAGGTGACCTCCGGGCGTCCCTCGAGGAACTCGGCGACCTTCTGGGCGTTCTCCACGTGCCGCTCGATGCGCAAGCTCAGAGTCTCGAGACCCTGCGAGATGAGGAAGGCGTTGAACGGGGAGACCGCTGCGCCCATGTCGCGCAGCAGCTGCACGCGTGCCTTGAGTGCGTAGGCCGGAGCGCCGAGGTCGGCGAAGACGACACCGTGGTAGCTCGGGTCGGGGGTCGTGAAACCGGCGTGGCGGCCCTGCGTCCAGTCGAACGTGCCGCCGTCGACGATGACACCGGCGATGGCCGTGCCGTGGCCGCCGAGGTACTTGGTGGCCGAGTGCACGACGATGTCGGCACCGTGCTCGAGCGGGCGGAGCAGGTAGGGGGTGGCGACCGTGTTGTCGACGATCAGCGGCAGCCCGTTCTCGTGGGCCACACCCGAGATGCCGGGCAGGTCGAGGATGTGGTTCTTCGGGTTGGCGATCGTCTCGCCGAAGAACGCGCGGGTGTTGTCGCGGACGGCCTCGCGCCACTGGTCGAGGTTGTCGGGATCCTCGACGAAGGTGACCTCGATGCCGAGCTTGGGCAGCGTGTAGTGGAACAGGTTGTAGGTGCCGCCGTAGAGATACGGACTCGACACGATGTGGTCGCCGGCCTGCGCCAGGTTGAGGATCGAGAAGGTCTCGGCGGCCTGGCCGGACGCGAGCAGGAGGGCGGCGACGCCGCCTTCGAGGGCGGCGATGCGCTGCTCGACCGCGTCCTGCGTCGGGTTCATGATGCGGGTGTAGATGTTGCCCGGCTCGGCGAGACCGAACAGCGCTGCGGCGTGATCGGTGCTGTCGAAGGTGTAGCTGGTGGTCTGGTAGATGGGCAGTGCCCGGGCCTTCGTGTCGCCGCCGGCGGGCTGGCCCACGTGGATCTGCTTGGTCTCGAAGCTCCAGTTCGCGCTGGGATCGGTGGCTTCAGGGGTGTCGCTCATGGCTCTGCTCCGGATTCGGGATGTGTTCTGATCGTCGACGTGCTGACCTTCGGGCCCCACACACGACATCACCGTACGACGGTGTGGAGGGGGCAGGAACGGGTGCGGCGGTCAGCGGGCCCGGCACCCGCGGATACACGAAATTTGGGCACGACGGTGCGGCGACCGGCTCGCGCGCTCGTACGTCTTGCTCACGGTCCCGACAATAACCTGTCCGCACGATTCCGACCAGACTCATAGGAATTTACTCTCGCCGGGAAACTGACTCCGGAGTACCTACAGTCTGTGTGTACCCCTTCCGGTGTGACCGCTGTTACTGCTAACGTTCTGGAACAGATTCCAGTTTCGTGAGGCGCGCAGGGTCGTGGCCAGGACTTATGGAGGTGCAGTTGACCGCCGTCGACTCCGCGCTCGAGCCCGTGGGAACCTCGTCGAAACGAGAACTTCCACCATCGATGGTCGATCGGATGACCCTCATCTTGGAGGCCTTCGACAGCCGCGGCGCACTCACTCTCGAAGAGGTCACCTGTCGCTCCGGGTTGCCCCGCTCGACCGTCCACCGCATCCTCGACCACCTCGTGCGTCGCGACTGGATCGAGCACGCATCCTTCGGCTACTGCCTCGGCCCGCGTGCCCTCGGCCTCGGTGGCAGCGACACGGGCCACCGCCGCATCCGGGAGGCCGCAGCACCGCATCTCCACGACCTGGCGATGCAGACCGGCGCCGTCGTCCACTTGACGGTCCTCGAGGGCAACGAGGTGCTCTACCTCGACAAGGTCGGTGGGCAGCTCGCGTCGAGCGTGCCGTCGCGGGTCGGCGGGCGGTTCCCCGCCTACGCCACCGCGGCCGGCAAGTCGATCCTCGCGTGGCTCGAGCCCGAACGCATCGACGCGCTGTACGGCAAGCAGCTCGTGCCGTGCACCGAGCGCACCATCCGCGATCACGTCGCACTGCACCAGGAGCTCAACCGCATCCGCAAGCGTCGTGGCGTCGCGTTCGAACGTGAGGAGGCCGCGCGGGGCATCGGATGCGTGGGTGTCGCGCTCCGTGGCGTCGATGGTCCGGTTGCCGCCTTGTCGCTGGCGGCGGACGCGCGTTCGACCCGCCTGGAGTGGGTGGCGCCGATCGTCGCCGATACCGCTCGGAAGATCACGCGCACGATGTTCCCGGAGCAGGAGCGCGACGACAGCCTGCAGGCCACCGAGAAGGTGGGCTGACGCCCTTCGGCTTTCGCCACGAACGGCTGTGCGCAGTTCTCGTTCGAAATCCTTCGAGGAGATCGACGAGAACTGCGCACAGTTCGTTATGGGCCCCTGAGGCCGTGTCAGAGCAGGTGGACCTTCTTGTAGAGGATCTTCGACGGTCCGCCGATGAGGCCGACGTTGTCGAGGAAGGTCATCAGCTTCGCGCCGGACTTGCGCACACGATCGTGATAGTGCTTGTTGCCCTTCGCCTCTCGCAGAGCGCGCTCGCGGTCGAGGCCCGCGTTGGCGTAGACGTCGGGGTGGATCATGCTCTTGACGACGAAGAACACCACGAGCGCGGTGTTGAAGCGCTCGATCGCCAGGCGTGCGCGGCTCGCACCGGCGAGTCGGCGTGCGACCTCCTCGCGGGCGAAGCGGATGTGTCGGGCCTCCTCGAGGACGTGGATCTTCGACACCGCGCGCGTGACGGGCTGGACCCGCTCGTCGCGCATGAAGTCGCGCTGCATCATGTCGAGGATCTCCTCGGCCGCCATCACTGCCGCATAGGCGTTGGCGCCCTTGAAGAACCGGCCCCACAGGCGGCCGAGCTGATGGATGTAGCGGGGCGGCCCGTAGCCCGGCATGTTCAGTCGCTCGCCGGCGCGCGCGAACATTACCGAGTGGCGGCACTCGTCGGCGACCTCGGTGAGGGCGAACTGGACGTGCCGAGAATGCTTGTCGCGGTCGTAGACGTCGCGCAGGAGCATCTGCATGAGCAGGATCTCGAACCACAGGCCGACGCTCGAGACGCTCGCGGCCTCGTGCTTGGTGAGCTCGATGCGCTGTTCGTCGGTGAGTTCGTCCCACAGCGCGGTGCCGTAGAGCGTGCTCCATTCGGGGGTCATACCGAACTTGTCGTCGGGGACGGGGGCCTCCCAGTCCACTTCGACGACCGGGTCGTACGACTTGCGTGCGGACGAGGCGAGCAGTCGTCCGGCGGTTTCCTCGCGATCGGACAGTGCGACGCCGGGGATGAAGCCCTTGCTGGTCTCGCGGGTGAGCGATGCGGTCATGTCTCCACCTTTTTAGTGTGACGACTGGTAACTGTTATCCAGGTTAGCGTGATCACGCGCACAGCACAATGCCCGCGACCTGCGTCGCGGGCATCGGGAAGGGGAGAGGGCGGGAGTGGCTACGAGCGCCGGGGTGCCCAGAAGGCGGAGATCGCCGCTCCGACCAGCAGGATCGCGGCGACCGCCCATGATGCCTGTTGTAAGCCGTCGAGGAAGGCGTTCTGTGCGAGTTCGGCGAGTTGCTCGCCCTGCGGACCCGCCTGCTCGGCGACCTGTATCGCGGCGGCGAGCGAATCCTGCACGGCAGACCGGGCCGGCTCGGGGATCATCGGCGCCACAGGGTCGATGCCGTGCCCGTAGGCCGCGGCGAGGACGCTGCCCGTGATCGCGACACCGATCGCCGCACCGATCTCGCGGGTCGCGTCGTTGACCGCGGACGCCACGCCCAACTGGTCTTCGGGAGTGTTGGTGACGATCGCGTGGGTCGCGGGAGCCGTACAGATACCGACGCCGACACCCGCGATGCTCAGCGCGAATGCAACCTCGACGTAGGTGGAATCGGCGTCGAGCAGTCCCATGAGGATCAGTGCGACACCGATGAGCGCCAGGCCGGCGCTGAGCAGGATGCGGATGCCCACCCGCGTCAACAGTGCGGGCACGGCGAGCGACAGACCCATGACGACGAGGAAGATCGGCGTCAGTGCCAGGGAGGCCCGCAGCGGCGAGTAGCCCAGCACGAGTTGCAGGTACTGCACGATGAGGAAGAACAGACCGAAGCCGGCGAGATATTGGAACGACAACCCGGCCGCGCCCACGCCGAACGCGCGTTGGCGGAACAACCGCACGTCCAGCAGCGGCGCCTTCGACCGGAGTTCGACGAGCACGAATCCGGCTGCCGCTGCCAGGCCCGCGATCATCGATCCGAGCGTCACCACGTCCGCCCATCCGCGATGTGGACCCTCCATCACGCCGAGCACGAACAGGCCCACGGCGAGGACGACGAGGATGCCGCCCCCGAAGTCGAACGGCAACGGCTGCGTCGAACGCGACGACGCGATGGTGAACGAAAGGACGGCCAGCAGGATCGCGATGGCGGCGGAACCGCCGAAGATCACCCGCCACGACGCGTATTCGAGCACCAATCCCGACAGGATCATGCCGAGCACGGCACCCGATCCGGCCACACCCGCCCAGATGCCGATGACACGTGCCCGATGAGCCTCGGCGAAACCCGCGGTGATCAGCGACAACGTCGAGGGCATGACCAGCGCCGCGCCGACACCCGCGACTGCGCGCGCCCCGATGATCCACCACGGTGCATCGGCGACCAGCGGCAACAGCGACCCGGCGGCGAAGGCGATCAGGCCGACGATCATGACGCCGCGGCGACCGAGCCGATCACCCAGAGCACCGGCCGGGAGGAGCAACGCTGCCAGTGTCAGCGTGTAACCGTCGACGATCCACGTCAGCTGGGACTGCGTCGCGCCGGTGTCGACCGCGATGTCGGGCAGGGCCGTGTTGAGTGAGGCCATCGCGGCGATGACCACGGCGACGGCCGAGCACGCGACGGCGAGCAGCCGGATCTGGGCTCGCGTCATGCGAGGAGGTGCGGTGGTGGTCGCGATGCTGTCGGACACGGGAGCCTTCCGGACGGAGGGTAATGCCGGGACCAGAAACGAGACTGCCGGTATCGTAGCTGAACCGTCGGTCTCACAACATGCTTCTCTCACAGCGACTACAACTGGAAGCGTGAGCGTCGAACCCGAAGCAGAACCCCGCCGCGACGTCGAGACCCGGCCCGCCTCACCGCGCGACGAGGATCCGCGCCGCGTGCGCTCGCGCGCCCGACTGCTCGACGCGGCCACCACCCTCCTCGCGACCGGTGGTGCCGACGCTGTGACGATCGATGCGGTCACCGCCTCGGCGGGCGTCGCGCGGGCCACCCTCTACCGGCACTTCGCGAACGGAACCGAACTGGTCGCCGCGGCCTTCGCGCGGCTTCTCCCGTCGGCACCCCCGGTCCCGGAGGACGGCGATCTCCGCAGCCGCCTCGTCGAACTGCTCGCCGCACAGGCACGCATCATCGAGGAGGCGCCCATCCCGTTGACGGCGATGTGCTGGATGGGACTCGGGCCGGGCCTCGGCGAACTCCCGAAGGAACCGGGGCGCAGCGAGCGGCCCGAACTGCAGTCGCTGCGCGAGATCCTCGTCGACCGCTACCGGTCGTCGTTCGATCGTGTGCTCGCCACCTCGGAGGCCCGCCGCGAACTCGGCGACTTCGACTACGACCTGGCGCTGGTCCAGCTGCTCGGGCCGATCGTCTTCAACCGCCTCGCGACGCTCGCACCGATCGACCGACGCGCGTGCGAGCACATCGTCGACGATTTCATCGCTGCGCGCAGGGCGCGCCGGCCGGATCGTTAGAGACCCATGTCCTCGTCGCCCAGACCGTCCGCGCCCACGACGGTCTTCTCCTCCCGCGGGCGACGCAGGACGTACAGGCGCGAATGCTGGAAGTCCCGCAGCCGCAGCGTGCGCACGGTCTGGAAGCGGAACTCCTCGCAGTCGGCCAGCGCGTCGGCGAGGTTCTCGTCGACGAGGATCGTGCCCGGCCGCGCCGCGCCCGTGAGGCGGGCCGCGATGTTGACGACCGAACCGAACAGATCGCCGAAACGCGGCAACGCCTGACCCCACGCCAATCCGATCCGCAGGTCCGGATAGTCCTTCTGGGACCCGAACGAATCCTGCAGTTCGAGGGCGATGCGCGCGGCGTCGATCGGACGTTCGGCCGCGAACATCACCTCGTCGCCGACGGTCTTGATCACCCAGCCGTTGTGCCGGGCAATGACGTCGGAGACCTCCGATTCGAAGTAGTCGAGCAGTTCGCTCAACGCCGCCGCGTCGATCTGCCGGGTCAGCCGTGTGTAGCCGACCATGTCGGCGAAGCCGACGACCAGTTCGTGGAGCTCCCCGGAATCCTGCGGGCGCGCGGCGGCCCGGGCGGTCGTGGCCACCAGGTGCCGACGCCACATGTGGCTCTGCAGGCTCACCGCGAGCTCGGTCGTGCGATCGACGATGTGGTCGATCAGCGCGCGGATCTCCTCTTCCTGCGGAGGAGTTTCCGCTTCCTCGTAGGCGGAGGCCAGTTGCGTGAAGACGTGGGTGTTGAGCAGATTCAGCTGCCACTCGGTCAGCCGCGACATCGACTGTCCGATCGACCGGGCCGCGGGCACCTCGAGACGTTCGTCGATCGCGCCGCTCGCGATGATGGCCGCTGTCGCGCGCAGGGCTTCGACGTCGCCGTCCGTGAACATCACGACGTCCGGATCGGGATCGACGGTCAGACCGAGGGCCTGCCAGAGTCGACGCACACGCGCAGGTTCGAGTCCGCACAATCCGGCCACCTCGTTCAGGGTGTAGCGAAGAGGACCGCCGAGCAGCGCGCTCTCCAGCTGTGACTGGATCACGGACAGCACGTCGGTTCCTGATGGTGCCGGATCGGACGGGGTCACGCCTCCATCCTTACCGTGCCCGCGGTTCATGCGCGCGGCAGGTCGTGTCGAACACGTGTGCAGGCGTGTCGTACGGATGTGCGACAGTGACCGTCATCGAAGCACTGCCGACCCTTCGGCGAACCGAGAAAGGACGTCGCATGCCGCCCCGCAGACGCGCGGATCACCTGACGGAGGAACAACTCGGAGAGCTCGATGCCGCTCTCGCCGAGGGGCGCCGCGCGACCGTCTACCTCGTCGAGGGCATTCCGAGTCTCGGCATCGACCCCGGGACGTCGGCGCGGGTGGTGTCGATCAGCGGCAGCACCGTGATGGTGCGGCCGAAAGGCGTAGACGACGAGTTGCCGTTCGAGACCGACGAACTGCGCGCCACCCGCGAGCCGGCCGGAACCAAGCGCGCACCGGCGAAGGCCGCGCGCAGCTCCGGCGGTGCGAAGCCTGCTCCGGCGAAGGCGACCCCCGCGAAGGCTGCACCTGTGCAACCCGCGACCCCGCGGGCTGCCGTCTCCAAGCCCGCTACCTCGAAGCCCGCTACCCCGAAGCCTGCTACCCAGAACTCCGAGAGCCCAGCGGCCGCTGCGGTTCCCCGCGCCCAGGAGAAGAAGCCCGTGACCCAGACGACCTCCGCCTCGTCCGACGCTCCCGCCTCCCGGCCGCCGGCACCGGCCAAGCCGAAGGCTCCGGCCCGCAAGGCGAAGAAGGCGCCGTCGATCACCATCACCGTCACGATCGACCCGGAGAACGAGTGGACGGTGGGGGTCGCGCACGGCACCCGCAAGGTCGGCAAGCCTGCGCCGGTCGCCCCTGACGCCGTCGAACGCGCGGTCAAGGAACTCGGCGATCCCACGGCCACCGAGGCCGTCCAGTCGGTGATCGAGGAGGCCCGTCGCGCGGCCGAAGAGCGGGTCGCGCAGCTCAGCCGCGAACTCGAGGAGGCCCGTCAAGCTCTGGAAAGCTTGGGCGCAACCCGGAAATCCGGCGGAAACCTCTAGTACGCTCAGCCCGACGGCTGCCGGACGGCGCAGCGCAGGAGGGCCCCCATGTTCAGAAAACTGGTTGTTGCAATCGCGAGCGCTGTCGCGCTGGTCGGAGCAGGTTCCGGGGTGGCCGTCGCGGCGCCTCCGGTCACCCTCGGTGGCGGTTCGGGAATCACGCTCGGAGACAACGGGCAGGACATCTTCGACTGCACACTCACCACGATCGGCAACGACGCCGCCGGTCGCCTGGTGGGTCTCACCGCCGCGCACTGCGGCTCTCCCGGCATGACGGTGAAGGCCGAATACGACCTCGCCGCCGGCTCGGTGGGTCGCATCGTGTCGACCAACGAGCGGCTCGACTACGCCGTCATCGAGTTCGACCGGAGCAAGGTGGTTCCGGTCAACCGTGTCGGCGACGTGACGATCACGGGACTCGGCGCTCCCGCGGGCTTCCCGAACATCGCCTGCAAGGAAGGCCGCACCACGGGCAACACCTGCGGAATCGTCTGGGGCGACGTGTTCGGCTCGCAGGAGACGTGGACCCAGGTCTGCGTCGTCGAAGGCGACTCGGGTGCGCCGCTCGTAGTGGGCACGACGCTCGTCGCAATGGTCAATGCCTATCTGCTCGCGGCATGTATCGGTCCCGAGGTCGGAACGAACATCGACGTGATCATGGCCGACATCAACGGTCGGGGCGGGCCGGGCGCAGGTTTCCGTCCGATCTAGCAGCACCCCCGGAGCGCGAGGGTTCACCCGACCCTCATCCGCACACCGCACCGTTCGATGCGGAACCGACGAGCTTCGTGTACTTCGCCAGTACACCCCGGGTGTAGCGCGGCGGCAGTGGCTCCCAGCCCTGCCGCCGCGTTTCCATGTCCTTCTCGTCGACCAGCACGTCGAGCAGGCCGTTCGAGACGTCGAGACGGATGCGGTCGCCGTCGCGGACGAACGCGATGGGACCGCCGTCGACGGCCTCCGGGGCGACGTGCCCGACACACAACCCGGTGGTGCCACCGGAGAACCGTCCGTCGGTGAGCAGCAGGACGTCCTTGCCGAGACCGGCGCCCTTGATCGCGCCCGTGATCGCGAGCATCTCGCGCATGCCCGGACCACCCTTGGGACCCTCGTAGCGGATGACCACCACGTCGCCGGCGGTGATGGTGCCGTCCTCGAGCGCATCCATCGCGGCCCGTTCGCGTTCGAAGACCCTCGCGGTTCCCTCGAAGACCGACTCGTCGAAGCCCGCGGACTTCACCACCGCTCCGCCGGGCGCGAGACTGCCGCGGAGGATCGTGATGCCGCCGGTGGGATGGATGGGGTCGCTCAGGGCGCGCAGCACCTTGCCGTCGGGGTCCGGGGGAGCGATGCCGGAGAGGTTCTCCGCGACGGTCCTGCCGGTGACGGTGAGGCAGTCGCCGTGCAGCAGACCTGCGTCGAGCAGCGCCTTCATGATGACCGGGACGCCGCCGATGTGGTCGACGTCCTTCATCACGTGCCGGCCGAACGGTTTGACGTCGGCGAGATGCGGCACCCGCGCGCCCACCCGGACGAAGTCGTCGAGGCTCAGATCCACCTGCGCCTCGTGCGCGATCGCGAGCAGGTGGAGCACGGCGTTCGTGGACCCGCCGAACGCCATGACCACCGCGATGGCGTTCTCGAATGCTTCCTTGGTGAGGATGTCGGACGCGGTGATGCCGCGCTTCAGCATCTCGACCACCGCCTGCCCGCTGCGCCGCGCGAAACCGTCGCGGCGACGATCCGTCGCGGGCGGCGACGCGCTCCCCGGCAGCGACATGCCGAGCGCTTCGGCCGAGGCGGCCATCGTGTTGGCGGTGTACATGCCGCCGCAGGCACCCTCGCCGGGGCAGATGGCGCGTTCGATCGCGTCGAGGTCGGTCTCGGACATCAGGCCCCGCGCGCACGCCCCGACCGCTTCGAAGGCGTCGATGATCGTCACGTCGCGTTCGGTGCCATCGGACAGTTTCGCGATGCCCGGCAGGATCGACCCGGCATACAGGAAGACGGCGGCGAGATCGAGGCGGGCCGCGGCCATGAGCATCCCGGGCAGGGACTTGTCGCATCCCGCGAGCAGCACCGACCCGTCGAGCCGCTCGGCCTGCATCACCGTCTCGACGCTGTCGGCGATGACCTCCCGGGACACCAGGGAGAAGTGCATGCCCTCGTGTCCCATCGAGATCCCGTCGGACACGGAGATGGTGCCGAACTCGAGCGGATAACCGCCGGCGGCGTGCACGCCCTCCTTCACCGAGCGCGCGAGTCGTTCGAGCGGGAGGTTGCAGGGCGTGATCTCGTTCCACGACGACGCCACGCCGATCTGCGGCTTGCCCCAGTCGTCGTCACCCATGCCCACCGCGCGGAGCATGCCGCGCGAAGCGGCCTTCTCCATGCCGTCGGTGACGTCGCGGCTGCGGGGCTTGATGTCGGGTCGGTCCGTCATGACGCCTTCCTGGGGTCGCGGCCGGTGAGCGCGATGAGTCGGTCCTGTGGGGACGCGTCGTCGGGGACCGTGACGGGATCGGCGAACAGACCGCTCGAGGCGAGCATGTCCTTCTGCGGTTCGATGTCGGCGAGCACGGCGTCGACGAGTTCGGCATCGAGGGTCTCGTCGGCACCGATGGCCCGGGCGAGATCCCAGGTGTGCACGGTGATGTCCGCGATCTGCTGCTTCATGTAGTCGAGGCACGGGACGGTGCCGTAGGACAGGTGGACCTCCTGAGCCGGTGACGCCATCGCCCACGCAGCGGTCGCCTGCGCGGCGAAGCGGGCCCATTCGGCGGCGAGGTCGTCCCCGATCGGTTCGAGTGCGGCCTTCGCGTCGTCGAGGGAACGGCCGGAGAGCAGCGGCTGGATCCAGCGCTGCTCGTCGACCATGTGCCACACCAGGTCGGTGACGTCCCACTCCGTGTCCGGGGTGGGAGCGTGCCAGTCGCGGATCTGCGCGACACGGTCGTCGAACTCGCGACGTGCGGTTCGTTGCAGGGAGAGCCAGTCGGTCGCCATGGATCTCAGCCTAGGGCGCGGGCTGCTCGGATCACGGCGATTTCAACTCCTGCGATCATGCGCGGGATGCGGGACGATCGGGAGTCGCACCATGTCGTCGTCGAGGAGAAGTACATGCCTGTCCCCACCGTCCAGCTCGCGCCCGGTCTCGTCGTCAGCGCCCAGGGTTATGGCGCGATGTCCGTCGCCCCCGCTTACGGCGAGGTGAATCTCGACGAGGCGCTCGCAACCCTGCACCACGCCGTGGATCTGGGCATCACCTTCATCGACACCGCCGACGTCTACGGCGACGGCACGAGCGAGAAGGTGGTCGGCAAGCTGCTCGCCGAACGGCGGGACGAGGTGCAGCTGGCGACGAAGTTCGGTCTCGTCGGCGCGGTCGGCGGCAAGGGCACCGCCAACCGACGCATCAACGGCCGCCCCGAATATGCGAAGCAGGCCCTCGACGAGTCGCTCGCGCGTCTCGGCGTCGACCACGTCGACCTGTACTACCTGCACCGCGTCGATCCGGAGGTGCCGGTCGAAGAGACGGTCGGTGCCCTCGCCGAACTCGTGCAGGCCGGCAAGGTGCGGCACATCGGACTGTCGGAGGCCACGGGCGACGAATTGCGTCGCGCGCACGCCGTCCACCCGATCGCGGCGATCCAGTCGGAGTGGAGCATCGTCTCGCGCGACGTCGAACGGCATGTGGTGCCTGCCGCTGCCGAACTCGGTATCGGCTTCGTGCCCTACTCGCCGGTGAGCCGTGGGCTGCTCACCGACGCCTTCGATCCCGACCAGGTGGCCGAGAACGATCTGCGCACGCGCTTCCCGCGCTTCGGCGCCGACGCCCTGCCGACCAACCTCGCGGTGCGCGAGGAGGTGCGGGCGGTCGCGAAGGAAGCGGACGCGACGATCGCGCAGGTCGCCCTGGCATGGCTGGACGCGAAGGGTCGCGAGTTCGGCTTGCCGTCGGTGTCGATCCCCGGCACCCGCTACGCGAGTCGCGTCACCGAGAACGCCGGAGCGCTCGACGTGACGCTCACCGGCGAGCAGGTCGCGCGGCTGGATCGTCTCGCCGGCAAGGTCGCCGGTCCGCGTGCGGCCGACCCGACGTGGGTGTCGCTCGGTCGTGAATAATTAGCACCGTTAACAGACCGACGCGTATCGTCCTTGTGACATGAGGGCATGGCTGGTCTGGGGTATCGGAGTCTTCGCCTACATCGTCGCCGTCCTCCATCGGACGGCGTTCGGTGTCTCCGGACTCGCTGCCACCGAACGCTTCGAGATCTCACCGTCGGTGCTGTCCGGCTTCGTCGTCCTCCAGCTCATCGTCTACGCGGGGATGCAGATCCCGGCCGGTGTGCTGCTCGACCGGTTCGGCTCGCGCCGGATGATCGCGACCGGCGCCGTGATCCTCGCCGTCGGTCAGGCGATCCTCGCCGTCACCGAGTCGCTGCCGGTCGCGTATCTGGCGCGTGTGCTGGTCGGTGTCGGTGACGCCCTGACGTTCATCTCGGTGCTGCGGCTCGTGCCGGTGTGGTTCGCGCCGCGCCGCGTGCCCGTCGTCTCACAGCTGACGGGCATCTTCGGTCAGCTCGGTCAGGTGCTGTCGGCGGTGCCGTTCGTCCTGCTACTCACCGGCACGGGCTGGACGGCCGCCTACGGCAGCGCCGCGGCGCTCGGTCTGTTCGCGTGTGTGCTGGTGTTCGCGATCGTGCGCGATACCCCGCCCGGTGAGGTGCGGGAGGCCACCGCGTCGGGGCTGCGGGATGTGATCGGCGGCCTCGGCACGGTGTGGCGGCGTCCCGGCACCAAACTCGGCTTCTTCACCCACATGGGCACGCAGTTCTCGGTGACCACCTTCGCGCTGATGTGGGGTGTGCCGTATCTGGTCTCCGCGCAGGGACTGTCGCCCGCCGCGGCCGGATCGATGCTGACCGTCTCGGTGGTCACGGCCATCTCCGCCGGGCCGATCCTGGGCGTGCTGTCGGGACGTTTCCCGACCAGGCGTTCATGGCTCGTGCTCATGATCATCCTGGCCAGCGCCCTGGCGTGGTCCGTGGTGCTCGCCCTACCCGGGCCCGCACCGGTGTGGCTGCTCGTGGTGCTCGTCGTCGCCATCTCGGTGGGTGGTCCGGGGTCGATGATCGGCTTCGACTACGCCCGCACCTTCAATCCCGGGAGTGCCCTCGGCACGGCCAACGGTATCGTCAACATCGGTGGCTTCCTCGCGACGCTGCTGGTCGTGCAGACGATGGGCATCGTGCTCGACCGGCTCGGCGGCTATACCTTCGACGCCTTCCGCGTCGCGTGGTTGGCGCAGTACCCGATCTGGGTGATCGCGCTCATCGGGGTGCTCGTGACCCGAGGGCGCGCCCGCCGCGAGGCCGGCATCGAAGCGCGCTCGCTCCGGGCCGTCGTGGTCGACCGGCTCGGTCGCGGCAAGCGTGAGTCCCGCTGAGACCCGAAGTGCTATTTAACGATCGCTAGAAGTTCTATCATCGGGCGCTGAACGACCGACAGCGAACCGAGGAGACGACGTGACAGAGACCGGTACCGAAAACGATGTGTTGCTCGAGCGCCACGGCGCGGTCGCGGTCATCCGGCTGAACCGTCCCGATCGCCTCAACGCGTTCACCGACGACATGGGCGAACGGCTCATCTCCCTGTTCGACGAGACCGATGCCGACGACGACGTGCGGGCGGTCGTGCTCACCGGCACGGGCCGCGGGTTCTGCGCCGGCGCCGACCTCGCAGCCGGCGGCGACACCTTCGTCCTCGACGAGGACCCCGAAACCGGCGGAACACCGCCCGACCTCGGTGGTCGCGTCACGCTCCGCATCTTCCGGTCGCTCAAGCCGGTGATCGCCGCGATCAACGGCCCGGCCGCGGGTGTCGGCGTCACAATGACCCTCCCCGCGGACATCCGCATCGCCGCCGACACCGCCAAGTTCGGGTTCGTCTTCACCCGCCGCGGCCTGGTCCCGGAAGCCTGCTCCACCTGGTTCCTGCCCCGCGCCGTCGGCATCTCGACCGCTGTCGAATGGACCGTCGGCGGTCGCATGGTGCCGGTCGCGGAAGCACACGAACGCGGTCTCCTCCGCGAGGTCGTGCCCGCCGACCGCGTGCTGGAACGTGCCCTCGAGATCGCGGAGGAACTCGTCGCCGGCACCGCGCCCGTCTCCGTCGCTCTGACCCGGCAGTTGATGTGGCGGATGCTCGGTGCACCCGACCCGGAGGTCGCGCATCGGGCCGAGTCGATCGGCATCCACGTCCGGGGAACCTCCGGCGACGTCCGCGAGGGCGTGGAGTCGTTCCTCGAGAAGCGCGACCCGAAGTTCCCCGATCGGATCTCGGACGGTCTGCCCGACCTGTTCGAGTGAGCCGGGCGGTGTAACCGCAGTTCGGTATAACTGCAGGTCGAGGAGGTGGGAACCGCCCGTCGTCGTCGAACTGGCAGACTCGATCCCGGAAGTTATCGAGGAGGAATCGAGTGAAGACGACGGTGGGCGAACCCGAACCGGGACTACCGACACCGGACGACGTGCAGGCACCGCTGGTCGCAGTGGAGCATCTCGCGCAGGATCTGCGACGCGCACTCATGGTGTACAAGTTCGGCATCGACGAGATGATGACGAAGATCAACATCCTGCGCGAGGAGTTCACCTACGCCCGCGAGTACAACCCGATCGAGCACGTGAAGTCGCGGTTGAAGAGCCCCGAGTCGATCCTCGCCAAGGCGGAACGGAAGGGTGCGCCCGCCTCGCTCGACGGCATCCGCGAGGCTGTGCGCGACATCGCCGGCATCCGCATCACGTGCAGCTTCACGTCGGACGTCTACCGGATCATCGACATGATCACGAGCCAGCTCGACGTGACGGTCGTCGAAATCGAGGACTACATCGCGCGCCCGAAGCCCAACGGGTACAGCAGCGTGCACGTCATCATTCAGATTCCGGTGTACATGTCCGACCGGGTCGAGCGCGTCTACGTCGAACTGCAGATCCGCACCGTCGCGATGGACTTCTGGGCGAGCCTGGAGCACAAGATCTACTACAAGCACGACCGCGAGGTTCCGGACGAACTGCGCGAGGAACTCCGCCTCGCCGCGGAGACGGCACGCGATCTGGACCTGCGGATGGAAGCGCTGCACCGCCGCGTGCACGGCCCGACCAACGGAAACTGACCGAGGTACGCAACGTGGGGTGAAGGCTCGCAACACGACCAGTCGCCAGCGGTGTTGCGAACCCACCATCTACGTTGCGTACCCATCACCATTCCCACTGTTGACGCGGAATCTTCCGCGCGATGCGTAAGCGTTCCCGCACCGGGAGAGGACGAAGAAGTTCTGGGGCCTCGGGTGTCGTGACGAGATGGCGATCGTCGGGGCACCGATGGAGACGGTCGACGAGCCCGAGCAGCGTGTTGGGTTCGCTCACGAGAACGTACGGCGGCACGGTAAACGAATCCGGCTTGTCGTGCGCCACGCGAGGCGGAGTCGGTTCGTAGCCGGGTACGTGGAGACGGATGAGTGGATTGTGCGTAGACGCCCCGCGGCCCGAGACGGTGTAGACATCGGCAGCCACTTCCTGGATCTCGTCCCATCGAACGAACACGTCCGAAACGCCACGCCGCACGAGCCATGTCGTGCGGCGGCGAATACCGTCGGCATGGAGACGGGTGGATCCTCGGGGGTGGATCAAGAAGGGGAGGGCGCCCATCACCACGGTTGCACATGTCGTCCATGCGATGAACGAGCCGGAGTAGGGGAGCTCGTGTCTCCCAAGAAGCATCGCTCCGTCCGGTCGGTTCGACGCACGAATCATGAAAGCACCCGACACTGTGATGCAGGAGAGCACAACGGACAGCTGAACGGGAAGTATCCTCACGTAAGGAATCTCGATGCCGGGGCCGTGAACGTCGTCTCGGCACTGCCGGATCCTCGGATGCAAACCGAATCGGTGGAAGCCGGCCCGCTCGAACATTCCCGCCGCAACGATTGTCATCATTACGGTCAGGGAAAGCGCCAGGGCAGTCGCTCCGAGATCGTCCGCTCGCCAGTCGTCCACTGTCCAGAACAGTGCGACGAGGCCGAATCCAGTGCAGAACACACCGGCACAGAACGAAGCCGGACGGAAACGTTGTGGCCAAGCAGGTGCTGAATCTTTCCCGAAAGAGGGAATTTCGATGAACTCGCTCACCGGATTCTCAGTCCCTCATGGATCGCATGCAGATGAGCGATAAGGGACTCGGCGCTGTCGGAGCGTGCGGTTGCCGTCAATTGCGTCAGGTAGCGGTCGTACTCGTGGTCGATCACGAGATATCGCGTCACGGCGGTGTACTCGACGTCGTCCACTCGGTAGCAACCTCGGACGATCACGGATCGATGTCCGTGGAAGTCGAATGTGTCGCGGAATGTTTCCTTCCATTCGGGCAGTCCATGAGCTTCACGTCCCGCGACCTCCAACAGTTCGTCCGTCGGCCGCCACTTCGCCAGTGCTCCATGGAGAAGAACGGCGTTGGGTGCCCAATCATCCACGGCGTGCTCGGGAACTACGAGAACCGTATGTGCGTGCGGAAAGACATCGCGGGGGAGTGTGATCCAGCCTTCCGGCGCCTGGAGTTCCGGTTGCGGGTGCCGCAGATCGTCCGGGTCGCAGGGGCTCAGTCCGACTTCGTGTGTTGCGAGGTAGCCGGAGAGCGTCGCCTGAATCGAAGCGTTCACCGAGACGCCTTCCGGCGGCGTGCTGCGCGGAACCGTTCACGCAGCGGTGGGGGACGAAGAAGATCTTCGGAATCGGGCCTTTCAACTTCGGGGCGCTTCTCTGGATTCTCTTTCATGCCCTGTAGTAGTCGTACGAGAGTGTTGGGCTCCGCGGCCAAGGCATGCGCCAGCACCGCAATCCTGTCGTCCGAGTCGTGAGGGGTTCGTTGGCCTTCAGGGATCGGACGTGCGGTCCGTAAACCAATCGAGGGGTGCCGACCCAGGTCGGCATTCATCTCGGCATCGACACTTGTGATGTCCACCCACGGAAGGAAGATCCGAAACTCTTTGTCGCTGAAGAATATTCTCCTACGCGTATGCCGTTCGATTCCTTCCCGGAAGATCCTCACCGCAAACTCGATCCGGATGGCAAGCAGTATCGATGACAGGAGGAGCGCAACGGCGGCGAGAACTGCGACCAGGAGCGCGTTTCGAGGAGTGTCCCGTCCCTCGGGAAGGAGCGATGTATTTCCGGCAATGAACCAGAGAGTCGAGGCGGCAACTCCGTATACAGCTCCCCCCAGCAGAACGATCATCACCGGAGCGGTGAGACCACGGCGCATCGGAACGATGATTCCGTCCCCGTGTCGTGGATCGTGTATCCGATGAATTCGCGAGGACCGTCGAACGTGGCGGAAACCTGATTCACGCAGTGCCGTAACCGACAACAGTGCCATCATCGACAGGCCACCTACGTAGCCTGTGACTTCCAGTGCGTGATGGGCTTTTCCGGCTCGGAGGGCGAGAGGAATCATGACCATTGCCGACAATGCGAGTGCGACCGCCATCAGAAAGATCACCGGTCGGAAAGCTTGTGGCCAGTAGGGGCGCTGGTCGTTGCGAGGGTACGTCCCGAAGCTTGGGGGCTCGATTTTCGAACTCATCTCATGTGTCTCCGCACTGGTTGCGCTGATGGAGGGTTTCGTCATGTGTCAGTCCCAGAGCGCTTGGAAGCCCTTCGACGAAATGTAAGTGGTCAATCCACCCGCCAGTGCGCCTACGGCGAGTCCCACTGCCGTGCCTATACCCGGAGCGATCATCGTTCCGAGGGCGGCGCCCCCTTTTGCTCCTGCCCAAGCTGCTACGCCTCCCAAGGCCGAAGCTGTGGATTCCGTGACGATCGCCTTGGTGGGATCCATGCCCGACTCGATGTCGTTGACGATGGCGGGCACCGTACCGAGAGCGATAGCGGCAGGGTTCATTCCTCGGCTGATGTTCCGGGCCAGATCGTCACCGGATGAGATGGCGGCTTCTTTCAGACCTTCCTTGGTGGTGTCGGCCACGATTCCGATGGTCGAAGCGGCAGTCGTCGCCGCCCAGTCAGGCCACCAGGAGAACTCACCGTCCTCCGTCTGCACGACCTTCCCCGGCACCGCGGCATCCCTGGCTGCTTCGAGCACCGCAACGGCAGCGGTGATTCGATCGGCAGTTTCCGTCGCGGCTCGCGACGCCTGTTCGAGAGCGCCGGTGACCGCGTGGGTCAGTTCCGCTGCTTCGTGTTCGAGACGTGCACGGGCCTCGGCAACGGCTTCGGCCGGCAGCATCGCCGAGAGGATGCGGATCTGGTCGGAAGGGTCGACGGTGCCGTCGTCGTGCACGGTGAACCCGGACTGTTCGGCACCGGCCACCACCGACAGGAGGTGCAGGCGGGCGTCTTCGACGAGCCACGCGCCGGTGCGGTACGCCTCCGCGACCTGCAGTAGCGCTTCGGCGATGGCGCTGCCCAGCGAGCGTTCGCGGACCACTCGCGTGGCGGCGGCACGTGCGGCGTCGCCGGACCATCGCTCGGCGAGGACATCCTGCTCGGTGAGCAGACCTTTCATGTGATGAGGCTCAGCGAAGGTGCTCGCTCGTGCTCGTCGAAAGTGCCCACTCGTGGGCGGGTTCACTGTAGCGGTTGCCGGGTGCCGGTGGTGGCTTGACGGAGCTTTTCCGACCGGGCGTGGTGATCACGCAGCCGGTAGGAATCCCCGTCGAGGTTGAGTACCACCGATCGGTGCAGAAGCCGGTCGAGCATCGCGGCGGCGACGGTCGTATCGCCGAGGACCTCACCCCACTCTCCGACACCCCGGTTGGTGGTGATGATGATCGAGGTCTTCAGATAGCGTTGCGCGACAACCTGAAACAGTGCGGAGGCGGCCTCGCCGGGCAGGGGTAGGTAGCCGAGTTCGTCGATCACCAGCAGCGTCGGGCCGGCGTAGAACCGCATCGTCGTCGCCCACCGGCCTTCGATCGCAGCGCGATGGCAGCGGGCGGCCAGATCGGCGGCGGTGGTGAAGTAGGTGCGATAACCGGCATGCGCGGCCGCCCGCGCCAAGCCCACCGACAGGTGGGTCTTTCCGACCCCCGGCGGCCCGATGAGCAGGACGTTCGTCGCGGTTTCGAGGAACCGGCAGGTGCCCAACTCGGCGATCAATGCCCGATCGAGGCCGGGGGCGGCGTCGAAGTCGAAGTCCTCGAGACAGGCCGGGGTGGGCAGGCACGCGAACCGCAACCGCCCGGCGAGGCGGCGGGCTTCGGTGGCGTCGACCTCGATCGACAGCAGCTGTTCGAGCGCTGCGGTCATCGACAGACCGTCCTTCTGGGCTCGGTCGAGCACCGACGGCAGCGCTTCGGCAGCGTCGTGCAACTTGAGCGTCGCCAAGTGTCCTCGCAGACGCTGATAAAGACTTGCCGAGGTCGCGGTGGTGTCGGGGGTGGTGGTCATACGAGGGTGTTCCTTCCGCGGGCTGCGCGCTCGTAGGCGGCCAGGTCGACCACCGTCGATCGCGGTGTCGTCGACGGTGGGTGGCGGTCCGTGGTGTTGGTGCGCAATGCTGCTGCCGCAGTGAGCGCCTCGGGTCCGGGTGGGATGCGTTCTTTGCGGCGGTGCGGTCGGCCTCCGGCCGCGGCACCGGCCATCGCGGCCTGTTCAAGGGCGTGAACGTGGCCGTGATCGCGCACCACGGCGCCGGCCCCGTCCGGCGCCAACCGGTGGCGGGCGACGGTGATCTGCGAGGCGGTGACGATGTCGATCACCTCGTCGCCGAGCTGCCGGGTGACGGTGACCTGCGCTGCGGCCAGTTCCGGGGGCACCGAGTAGCGGTTGCCGCGGTAGGCCACCAACGCCTGCCTCGAGACGGTGCGCGGTTCGCTGAGCACCACCGGATACGGACTGCTCGGCATCGACGTCAACGGTTCCCGGTCGGCGACGGTGCGCACCGGGGCCTTGCCGTCGGCGGTGGCCCGCATCCGGGCATCGGCGCGTCGACTACAGAATTTGTCCACGCTCGCCTGGGCCTGCTCGACGGTGAGCTCGTCCGCCACGGTGCGCCACCATCGCTGGGCCGCAGTGTGATTGGACTTCTCGACGACACCCTTGCGATTGCCGGACCGCGGTGGGCAGATCGCCACCAACACGCCGTAATACTTGGCGACCCCGGCGAAGGAGGCAGTGACTTTTCCGCTGTCGGGGTAACAGACCGTCGACATTCGATCGAATCGCCAGGTGTGGGTCAGGCCGCCGAGTTTTCGGCAGATCCGGTCGAGGCCGTCGATCAGATGCGGCTGGGTCATGGCCGGGGCGAGCACCCCGCGCCACCGACCCGAATGCGCGAGCGATCCGACCAGCAGATATGCGGTCTTGCCCCAGCCCCACGAGGCGGGTGGGTTCGGCAGCTCGACCCAGTCCCACTGGGTTTCCGCCCCCGCCGGATGGTCGATGACCGCGTTGGGGCGGTCGGTCGCGCACGCGCAGGCTTGGCAGACGGGCCGGAGCTTGCGTTGCCGGATCTGGCGGGTCAGCGTCTGATACGAGGCGGTGTAGCCGAGGTCTTCGAGTTCGTCGCACAAGGTCCGTGCCCACAGATGCGGATCCTCGGTCAGACGAGCGGTGACGTAGTCGACGAACGGTTCGAACGGATCCTCACCAGCGGGTTTACGGATGCCGGGGGTGGTGGTGCCGTTCAGATAGTTGCGGATCGTGCGCCGGTTTCGGCCGGTGTGCCGGGCGATCGCCGAGATCGTCCAGCCTCGTTTGTGCAGTGCGTGGATCTCCACGTCTTCCTCCCATGTCAACATGAGAAAGCGGTCTCCTTCGGGGTGCTGGTGCGTGGTCAGAGACCACCAGCATCGAAGGAGACCCGCCCTCATCGGCGGAGCCACACGGGTGAGCACTTTCGGTGAGCAGGTCTGAGCAGGATCAAAGAGCGCCATCACATGCGGTCGTCGAGTTTGTCGACGAGCACGTCGAGGTGGTCGGCAGTGACTCGCAGAGCGTCGGGATTCCAGGACCGGACCGCAGCGACTCCCGGTCTCATTCGTGCGGATCCATTGCCGAGAGTGCAGCCACGAAGTCCGTCTCGGCGACGACGTAGTCGTTCTTGGCGCCGTCGGTGATGTCGACGACCTCGCGCAGGCGACTGCACACGTTGTTCAGTGCCTGATCGGTGGCGGTGAATGCTCGTGCACAGACGGCCGCGAATTCTGTTCCGGGAAGCGCTGGTTGCGACACGGCATACGGTTCGCCGACGTCCCAGTCGTCGATCGCGTCGGCGGTGTCCGCCACGAAGGCTGCGAATGTGCGCAGCGCTTCAGGATCTACGTGCAACGTCACGACTGCCCCCCGACAGAATCCCCCGATACGTCCGGGTCGGGACGATAGCAGAAGGCGCCCTCACGGAGCCGGAGCGGACCGTCGGGCGACTTCGAGCCGAGCATCGGTCGTACACGAGGTATGCAACACGTGATGAAGGTTCGCAACGCCGGCAGTTACCGGCCGTGTTGCGAACCCGGAACTGTTGTTGCGTACCTCCCGGCTGTTCCGGATACGCAGACGCCCCCGCCGTTCCGAGAAGGAACGGCAGGGGCGTCCGAGTGAGGCCTACTTGTAGCTGTAAAAACCCTCGCCGGTCTTGCGACCCAGGCGACCCGCGTCGACCATGCGACGCAGCAGCGCCGGGGGAGCGTAATGCGGCTCGGCGAACTCGTCGTACAACGACTGCGCGGCGTTGAGGGTGATGTCGAGGCCGACGGTGTCGATGAGGGTCAGCGGACCCATCGGGTAGCCGCAGCCACCCTTCATCGCGGCGTCGATGTCTTCCTTCGTCGCGTATCCCGACTCGAGCATGCGCACTGCCGAGCACAGGTACGGGATGAGCAGGGCGTTGACGATGAAGCCTGCACGGTCGCCCGCGCGCACGGCCGTCTTGCCGAGGGTGTTCTTCGCGTAGTCGAACACCGTGTCGGCGGTGGCCTCGTCGGTGGTGAGCGCCGAGATGATCTCGACGAGGGGCATCACCGGCACCGGGTTGAAGAAGTGCACGCCCACGACCTTGCCCGGCCGCTGCGTCGCCTGCGCCATCTTGATGACGGGGATCGACGACGTGTTGGTGGCGAGGATGCCTTCGGGCTTCACGATCTTGTCGAGCTCGGAGAAGATCTCCACCTTGAGCGACTCGATCTCGGGTGCGGCCTCGACGACGAGGTCGCGGTCGGCGAACTCGTTCAGATCGAGGGTGACGCGGATCCGTCCGAGGATCTCGTCGGCGTCCTCCTGCGTGATCTTGCCGGACTTGACGCCGCGTCCGATCGACTTCTCGAGACGCTCGCGCGCCGCGGCGGCGAACTCCTCGGTGGTCTCCTTGACGAGGACGTCGCTACCGGCCTTGGCGCACACCTCGGCGATACCGGCACCCATGGTGCCGCCGCCGATCACGCCTACCTTTTCCACTGCCACTGCGGTAACTCCTGATCGCTGTGATGTTCCGGGGGTAACCTACGCGACCGGTGTCAGCGCAGCAGAGCGCGCGACATGACGACGCGCTGGATCTGGTTGGTGCCCTCGTAGATCTGCGTGATCTTGGCGTCGCGCATCATGCGCTCGACCGGGAAGTCGGTGGTGTAGCCGGCGCCACCGAACAGCTGCACGGCGTCGGTGGTGACCTCCATGGCGACGTCCGACGCGAAGCACTTCGCGGCGGCCGAGATGAAGCCGAGGTTGGGCTCGCCGCGCTCGGCGCGAGCAGCGGAGGTGTAGACCATCAGGCGTGCGGCTTCGACCTTCATTGCCATGTCGGCGAGCATGAACTGCACACCCTGGTTGTCGGAGATCGGGCGGCCGAACTGCTTGCGATCCTTGACGTAGGCGGTCGCCGCGTCGAGGGCGCCCTGGGCGAGGCCGACGGCCTGCGCGCCGATGGTGGGGCGGGTGTGGTCGAGGGTCGCGAGAGCGGTCTTGAAGCCGGTGCCCGGCTCGCCGACGATGCGGTCGCCGGGGATGCGGCAGTTCTCGAAGTACAGCTCGGCGGTGGGGGAGCCCTTGATGCCGAGCTTCTTCTCCTTCGGTCCGACGACGAAGCCCTCGTCGTCCTTGTGGACCATGAAGGAGGAGATGCCGTTGGCGCCCTTCTCGGGGTCGGTGACGGCCATGACGGTGTACCAGGTGGACTTACCACCGTTGGTGATCCAGCACTTGGAGCCGTTGAGGATCCAGTCGTCGCCGTCGGCCTTGGCGCGGGTGCGCATGGAGGCGGCGTCGGAGCCGGCCTCGCGCTCGGACAGCGCGTAGGAGGCCATCGCACCGTTGACGATGTCGGGGAGGACCTTGGCCTTGAGTTCGTCGGAGCCGCGGAGGATCAGGCCCATGGTGCCGAGCTTGTTGACGGCGGGGATCAGCGAGGAGGAGCCACATACTCGGGCGACCTCTTCGATGACGATGCAGGCGGCGATCGAGTCGGCGCCCTGGCCTTCGAACTGCTCGGGCACGTGGATGGCGTTGAAGCCCGACTTGTTGAGGGCGTCGAGGGCCTCCTGCGGGAAGCGGGAGTTCTCGTCGACGTCCTTGGCGTAGGGCGCGATCTCCTTCTCGGCGAGCGCGCGGATGGCCTCGCGCAGAGCGTCGTGCTCTTCGGAGAGCTTGAACAGGTCGAAGTCGGGATTGAGGGCCATGACGGCGGACTCCTAACGGCACGCGGTGCCAGATTTGCGAGCGTAGCTCCCTCGAGCATAGCGAGGCGAGGGTTCGCGACGTGACGGAATGAGTCGATTGTAACCACGGCACTCAGTGCCAGGTCAACGGTGCTGACGTGCACCTTCGAGCTGGAGCCGAACCTGCTCGGCGATCTCGGCCGGTGTCAGATGAGCCGGGTAGGTCACGACCGCGACCGCCGGCGGGGCCGGTGCGGCCTTCCCGTTCGTCGCGCCTTCGGGCGCCGGAACCACCCCGTACGTGCGGCGGAGCTCGAGCAGCTCCTGTTCGAGGCGTTCGGCGGTGGCGGTCTCGTCGCCGCGGATCATCGCGCGCAGCACGAAGTTGTGCGTGGCGGTCATCGCCGCCGCGAAGCTGACGGTGCGCACCGGCTTCTCCGTCGGGACGGCGGCGCGCAGGAAGTCGGTGAACAACCGCTCGTAGCGGTAGGTGGTGACGAGTTCGCGCTCCCGCAGCGCCGGCACCCGCTGCACCACCCGATACCGCCACACCGCCAGCTCGCGCCGGTCACGGAAGTGACCGAACACGAGCTTGGCCCCGTCGCAGGCCGCCGCCCACGGATCGTCGAAATCCTGTGAGAGGTACTCGGCGACCTGCTCGAGCAGGGACTCGTGATCGGCGAAGATCACGTCCTCCTTCGACCGGAACTGCCGGAAGAAGGTCCGCCGCGACACCCCGGCGGCCGCGGCGATCTGCTCGACGGTGGTCGACTCGTAGCCGAACTCCGAGAACAGGCGGATCGCCTGCGTGACGACATGCACCCGGAACTGGGCGGGATCGGGTCCCGTCGAGTCGAGGCGACGGGTGCTGTTACCGGTACCGGATGTCATGGCGTCGAGTATCCAATGCAGTCGTGAGGGGTCGGCTCACCCCTCGGCGGCTTCGGCCGATCGCAGCTCGAACTTCAGGATCTTGCCCGTGGAGGTGCGGGGCAGCTCCAGCGGGAAGACGATGTCGCGTGGCACCTTGTATCCGGCGAGCAGTGTGCGGGTGTAGTCGATGATCTCCTCGGCCGTGACCGATTCGTCCTTCTTCAGGATCACGAACGCCTTGGGACGCTCACCCCACTTCTCGTCCGGAACGCCGACGACCGCGACGTCGAGCACCGCGGGGTGGCTGACGATCGCCTGCTCGACCTCCACGGTCGAGATGTTCTCGCCGCCGGAGATGATGATGTCCTTCGCGCGGTCCTTGAGCTGGATGTATCCGTCCGGGTACATCACGCCGAGGTCGCCGGTGTGGAACCAGCCGCCGCGGAACGCCTCCTCGGTCGCGTCCGGGTCCTTGTAGTAGCCGAGCATGACGTTGTTGCCGCGCAGCACGATCTCGCCCATGGTCTCGCCGTCGGCGGGCACGTCGTTCATGTCCTCGTCGACGACCCGCGCGGTCTCGGCCTGCAACATGCCGACGCCCTGACGGGAGAGCAGCGCGGCACGTTCGTCGGCGGGCTTGTCGTCCCAGCTGTCCTGGTACTCGCAGATCGTGTACGGGCCGTACACCTCGGTGAGTCCGTAGACGTGCACGACCGTGATGCCGATCTGCTCGAGCTGGGCGATCACCGTCGGCGACGGCGGCGCACCGGCCGTGGTGATCCGCAACGGACGGTCGAGGGGATGGGCCTGCTCGGCGTTCGCGATGGTCGAGCACACCGCGGGCGCACCGCACAGATTGGTGACGCCGAGGTTGTCGATGGCATCCCAGATCGCGTCGGCCCGCACCGCCCGCAGGCAGATGTGGGTGCCCGCCGCAGCGGTCACCGCCCACGGCGTGCACCAGCCGTTGCAGTGGAACATCGGCAGCGTCCACAGATACTTGCTCTGCCCGTCGAAGCTGTTGTGGAAGGTCTCGCCCAGCGAGTTCAGGTACGCGCCCCGGTGGGTGTACATCACGCCCTTGGGCTTGCCGGTCGTGCCCGAGGTGTAGTTGAGGGTGATGACGCCGAGCTCGTCGTCGACGCTCCACGGCAGCGGTGTCGCATCGAGCGAGTCGGCCTGCGCGAGGAACTCGTCGTACCGGGCGGTGGCCACCCCGGCGGGTACCTCGGGAGCCGGCGCGGTGGAGTCGGGGACCTCGATGATCTCGGTGACGCCGGGAACGTTGTCGCGGACGTTCGCGACCGATCCGAGCAATTCGGAGTCGACGAACAGCAGCTTCGTCTCGGAGTGGTCGAGGATGTACTCGAGTTCCGGCCCGGCCAGTCGCGAGTTCAGCGCGACGAGCACACCGCCCGCGAGCGGAACCGCGAAATGCGCAATGAGCATCTCGGGCACGTTCGGGGTCAGGTACGCGATCTTGTCGCCCGGCTCGATACGGCTGCGCAGCACGCGCGCGAGCCGCTGCGTCTCGTCGGCGAACTCGGCGTAGGTGTACGTGCGGTCGCCGTGGATGATCGCGGTGCGATCCGGGAACACCGCCGCGGACCGTTCGAGGAAGCGCAGCGGGCTCATCTGGCTGTAGTTCGCGGCTCCGGTCGAGCCGGGACGGACGGGGGCGATGGACACGGATACCTCCGGGGGTGGCCTACTCGGATTCCGGCGTCTTCTGTGATCGTCGCAACACCGGACGATGTGCAGGTTACGAATCGTGGAACTGGCCCCTCTACCCTCGAAAGTGGGTGTTCGGAGGGAAGAGCAGGAGCAATCGATGGATGTCGCTGTGCCGGGTGTGCTGCGTCCCGACGATCTCGACACCCTCCGCGCCACGCTGCGCGACCTCAAGGCGACGACGGAACTGCCAGTGCTCTTCGGTGGCGCGGTGCAGGGCTCGGACGTCGTCCTGTCCGGATTCGTCGGAACGCGCGGTCGTGTCCTGCGCAATCTGGTGATCGCCGCCGAACGCGGACTCGGCGGGCGGGTGGTCGTCGAACAACGTCCCGGCGCGGTCGCCGACTACTTCACCTCCCCGCACATCACCCACCACTACGACCGGCAGGTCGCCGGTGAGGGAATCGAGTCGTTGCTCGCCGTGCCGGTCGTGGTGCGCGGACGCACCCGGGCGGCGATCTACGGCGGGCTGAGGGTCAATCGGCCCATCGGCGACGTCGTGGCGGAGAAGGTCGTGCGGTCGGCCGCGGAGCTCGCGCGGGAGATCGAGATCCGCGACGAGGTGGACCGTCGCGTGTCGCTGATCGGGAACACGCGGGCCGCGCACGGCACCACCGTGCCTGCCGCCGTTTCCGAAGCGCTGACGGAAAGCCTCGTTGCGCTGCGGGCGATCGCGGCGCGGACCGATGATCCGTCGATCAGGGAACAGGTACGGACGGTCGAGGAGACCTTGGCCCGGGCGCGCGACGGCGCATCGCAACCGCGGACGCATCTGACCGCGCGCGAGCACGACGTGCTGAGCCATGTGGCGCTGGGTTGCCGCAACGCGGAGATCGCCGACCGGTTGTCGCTGAGCGTAGAGACGGTGAAGACCTATCTGCGCAACGCCATGGACAAGCTCGACGCGCGCAGCCGGCACGAAGCCGTGGTCGAAGCGCGCCGGCAGGGTCTGCTTCCCTGATCAACCCCGGCGCAGTCGCCGGAAGAACTCGCGGATCGCGCGCAGCGCGCGTCGGAACCTCGTCTCGATCACGGGACGTTCGAGGACGTCGGTGCCCACCGGCGTGGGGAGCCGGACGGGCCAGCTGTCGTCGACGTCGACGACCTCGCGACCCAGCCCGCGCAGGTACTCGGCGAAGCTGCGTTGCCGCTCGGCGTGCCAGGCGGCCTGATCGGCCATGATGTCGAGTTCGGCGAGCTCGGGGAATCTCGCCACGAGGGCGCGGGTCAGGTGGCCGGCGGCGAGTGCGTCGGCCTCGGCCTCGTGCGGATTCGGCAGCGACACCCCGTACGCCTCGCACACCGCCTGCAGTGTGCGCCTGCCGGGACGGCTGCGGTCCATCTCCCGGTCGATGACGTACGGGTCGACGACCGTGCCGATGTCGAGCCCCGTAAGGCCGAGCCGGCGTCCTTCGGCGTCGAGAACCGTCAGGTCGTAGCTGGCGTTGAACGCGACGACGATGTGGCCGCGCGCCCACGCGTCGCTCACGGCCTGCCGGATCTGCTTGTATCCCTCGAGATAGTCGAGTCCTTCGGCGCGGGCGTGGGCGGTGGTGATGCCGTGGATCGCGGTGGTCTCCTCGGGTATCGCGATACCCGGGTCGAGCAGCCACGAGCGTGTGCCGATGCGGTCGCCGTCGAAGGTCGCGACGCATGCCGTGACGATGCGGGCGTTGCGGGGATCCCGGTCGGTGGTCTCGAGATCGAACGCGCAGATCGGTCTGTCCGGCCAGTGCGTCATGTTCCGTCCTCGCGTCCGTCGGATGATGATCTGTCGAACGCATTGTTGCGGGAGGCACCGACATGCTCCGTCGCGGCCGCGACGGGCATCCGCAGAAGGAGAGAACCTCAGATGGTGTCGGTGCAGACCACGAAGTTGCGTTCCCGGTACACGAACCCACCCTCGGACGTCGAGCAGGCGTTCACGTCGGAGGTGTCGAGCAGGATCTCGGTGACCTCCTCGCCCTGGACCGCGGGCTCACCGCAGTCGATGCGCTGCGGATCCTCGCCGCCGAGGTCGATGCAGTCGCCCACCACCCAGTCGATGTCGAGACACAACGCGCCGACCTCGATGCCGCCGAAGGACTCGTAGTAGGTCTGGTCGATGTCGCCGGGGCACATGGCACTGGCATCGACGACGTCGACGACCTTGTAATTCGAGCTCGGGCTGCCGCACACCGCGTAGTCGATGGTCGCGTCGTCGACCGTGCCACCGAGCGCGACGCATTCGCCGGCTGCGACGTCGACGCTCAATTCGGTCGACGACGACGCCGACGGGGTCGTGGTGGGTAGGGAGAAGGACGGCGCCGTGGACGTGTCCAGGGCGTTCGCGGCGGGCACGGCCTGCCCTTCGACCTGGGTCGCGCATCCTCCAAGCACCCCTGCTGCCGCCAACGCCACCGCGGCACCGGCCGCCCCTCGGAGAATGTTCATGGTCGAAGAGCCTACGGAAGTGCTGCCGGTACCCGTACAGGGTGGAACGATGTGCCGCATGGACCTGCCTGTGGTGCCGCCGATCGCCCCGATGCTCGCCAAGGTCTCCTCCACCGTCCCCTCCCAGCCCGAAGACGGTCCCGACGAGTGGTCCTACGAACCCAAATGGGACGGTTTCCGGGCGATCGTCTTCCGCGACGGTGACGAGGTGGTTCTCGGCTCGCGCGGAGGCAAGGACCTCGTGCGCTACTTCCCGGAACTCGCCGACGCCGCGCGCGCCGAACTGCCCCGCAGGTGCGTGGTCGACGGGGAGATCGTCGTCCCGCGCGAACACGACGGCCGCACCCGACTCGACTGGCAGGCGCTGTCCGAGCGGATCCATCCGGCCGCCAGCCGGGTCACGATGCTCGCCGAGCAGACACCGGCCGTGTTCGTCGGTTTCGATCTGCTCGCTCTCGGCGACGAGAATCTCATGGAGACCCCGTTCGCGGAGCGGCGCGCGCGGCTGCGGTCCGAGATCGGCGGGGGTAAGAGCTGTCATGTCACGGTGGCCACGACCGACACCGATACCGCCCGCCGCTGGTTCGAGGAGTTCGAAGGGGCCGGCCTCGACGGCGTGATCGCCAAGCGACTCGACGGGCTCTATGTGCCCGACAAGCGGGAGATGCTCAAGCTCAAACATGCCCGCACCGCCGACTGCGTCCTCATGGGCTACCGCATGCACAAGAGCGTCGAGGGCATCGGGTCGTTGCTGCTCGGGCTCTATCACGACGGCGAACTTGCGATGGTCGGCGGAGCCTCGGCGTTCACGCGGGAGCGGCGCGAGGAACTGCTCGCCGAACTGCAACCGCTGCGACTCGGGGACGACGTCGTCGAGCAGGGCGAACCGACGCGGTGGCGTTCGGCGGTGGACCGCAGCTGGGTGCCGTTGCGTCCCGAACGTGTCGTGGAGGTCGCGTACGACCAGATGCAAGGTGTGTCGGGAGCGGGGATGCGGTTCCGGCACGCAGCGAAGTTCCTGCGGTGGCGTCCCGACCGTGACCCCGAGAGCTGCACGTTCGACCAGCTCGAGGTGCCGGTGCGCTACGACCTGTCGGATGTGCTCGACCGGACGGAGGACTGACATGGCCACGAAGCGTTCGCCCGCGGAGGAGTTGGACGTCGACGGCACGCCCGTGCGGTTGTCGAACCCCGACAAGATCTACTTCCCGCAGCTCGGCGCCGCAGGTGGCACGAAGCGGCACCTCGTGGAGTACTACCGCAGGGTCGCCACCGAGTTCGACGCACCGATCCTGACGGCTCTGCGCGATCGGCCGACGCATCTGCAGCGCTTTCCCGACGGCATCGAGGGGGAGGAGATCTATCAGAAGCGGGCACCGGTCAAGCGACCCGACCACGTGGCGACCTGCGAGATCACGTTCCCGTCGGGGCGTACCGCCGATGCGCTGCGTGTGTGTTCGGCCGCCGACGTGGTGTGGGCGGCCAATCTCGGGTGCGTGACCTTCCATCCGTGGCCGGTGCGCTGCGGCGACACCGACCGTCCCGACGAATTGCGCATCGACCTCGACCCGCAACCGGGAACCGATTTCGGCGACGCGCGGGCCGTGGCGCTGGAGGTCGTGCGCCCGCTTCTCGACGAACTGGGACTCGCCGGATATCCCAAGACGTCCGGTGGGCGGGGACTCCACATTTATCTGCGGATCGTGCCCGAATGGGATTTCGTCGGAGTCCGTCGTGCGGGGATCGCGCTCATGCGTGAGATCGAGCGGCGCAGCGACGGGCGGGCGACGACGGCGTGGTGGAAGGAGGAGCGCGGAGAGCGGCTCTTCCTCGACTACAACCAGAACGCGCGCGACAAGACGATCGCCTCGGCCTACTCGGTCCGTCGCACCCCGATCGCGACCGTCTCGACTCCGCTGACCTGGGACGAGCTGGTCGACGCCGAACCTGACGACTTCACGATCGCCACGGTGCCGGATCTGCTGGCGAAGCGCGGCGATCCGATGGCGGATCTCGATGCGCATGCGCACTCGCTGGACGTTCTGCTCGAGATGGCCGAACGGGACGAGGCGAACGGTATCGGCGACCTGCCGTATCCGCCGAATCACCCGAAGATGCCGGGGGAGCCGAAGCGCGTCCAACCGTCCCGCGACACCGACCGGGCAAAGGACACGTGAACCGGAACGTTCGGGGAATCGCGTCCCTGTCGTGACCTCGAGTATGAGTCCTCCCGAGGTGCGAGTCCATAAACTGTCCGAGAGAACAGTCACTCGAGGTTCGGAAGGGTCGATGTCGTGATTCGTTCGTGGGCGTCCGGTCGGGTTCTCGGCGTCGGGGCAGTATTCGCTGCCGCCATCGGGGTCGGTTTCCTCATTCCTCAGACCGCGTCCGCGGCCACGACGTGCACGGCACCGCCGGGTGCCCCGGCCGAGATCGTGCAGATCGACGGGGGCGAAGCGTGTGGTGCGTCCACCGACGGCACCGCCGAGGCGTGGAGCTATGCCGAGCGGGGCGTGGGATTCGCCGATGCCCGCAGTGCCGCACAGGTGGTGGCCGCCGGATTCGACGGCGGTGTCGGCGCCGGGGAAAGCACGTCGGGACGGCTGTTCGCGATCGGCGTGGGGGAGGAGGCCCTGGCGCTCGGTGTGCTCGAAAGTCCGGGCACGGCGGTCGTCGCCGCGGGTCCGCAGTCGCAGGCCTATGTGGGCGACGCCGACGATCCGGTGTTGTGCGAGGGCACGGCGGCGGCCGCGTTCGAACTCGAGGCCGCACGCGGGTGTGTCGTGCTGGGCGACTTCCGGTACTTCACTCCTGGCGCGCAGACGCCGCCGTCGCCCCTGCCGTAGATTCGGCGCGTCTCGCCGGGATCCTCGACAGACAGACTGTACGTAAACCCTTCCTTTACGTTCCGTGTCGTCGTAGCCTGTCGCACATGCCGATGGAGGTGTCGCGATGACGACCGGAGCAGTCTTCGAACCTGCCGGGGCGACAGCGTCGTTCGCACCGGTGCACGTCCCGGGGCGGATCGACGCCCGGCCGGGCCCGGCGGCGCCGACCGAGATGGTCGTCGATCCGCGATTCCTGCGGCTGGCCGACGCGTTCTTCTCGCTGTACAAGCGGCCCCGGGACGGCGGCGGCGCACTCACCGCCTATCTCCACGGTGAGAAGGTCCTCGACATCTGGTCCGGCTGGTCGGCCCCCGACAAGCGGTGGAGCCGCGACACCATGGCGTTGTCGTTCTCGACCGGCAAGGGCGTGGCGTCGACCGTCGTGCACCGTCTGGCCGAGCGCGGAGTGATCGACTACTTCGCGCCCGTTGCGCAGTACTGGCCGGAGTTCGCCGCGAACGGCAAAGATGACATCACCGTCGCGGACGTCATGACCCACCGATCCGGCCTGCACCGGGTGCGCGGTCTGGTTCCGGGGACGCGCGGGATCCTCGACTACGAGACGACCGTCGCGGCGCTCGAGCAGGCGGCACCGGATCGACGGCGGCGACGCGGCTCGGGCTACCACGCCGTCACCTACGGATGGCTCGTCGCCGAACTCGTGCAGCGAGTGACCGGTCTGCCCTTCGTGGAGGTCGTGGAGCAGGAGATCGCCCGGCCCCTCGGCGATCCCGATTTCTGGTACCGCGTGCCTCACGACGAACGGGGCCGTATCGCGAAGCTCTTCCCGCGGCTCGCCCCGGTCGGCCTGCACTGGGGTGCGAGCGCCGCGGTCCTGTCGCGACTCGAACCGACCCGCGGTCTCGCCGAGGCCGCGATGCCCGACGGCTTCGACAGGCTCGTCGGCGACCCGGCCGTGCACGACTCGGTGATGCCGGGCTGGAACGGTGTGTTCACCGCCCGCTCGCTCGCGCGTATGTACGGGGCGATAGCCGCCGGCGGGACGATCGACGGCGTGAAGTTCCTCGACGCCACCACGATCGACGAGATGTCGCGCGTGCGGGTGCGCAGCCGGGACTACGTGCTCGGTGTGCCGATGGCGTGGCGGCTCGGCTACCACCAGCCCATCTTCGCGAGCATCCAGCGTCCGCGCGGTGCGCTCGGGCACTACGGAGTGGGTGGCTCGGGGGCGTACGCCGATCTCGACACCGGTCTGTCGCTCGCCTTCGTCACCAACCGGCTCGGTGCCGGCGCGATCCCGCTCGGGGACCTGCGTCTGGCGCGGCTGGGCGAACTCGCCCGGTCGCTCGCGCGTCGTGACTGAATCTTTCTGTCATTTTCGTGGTTCCGGGGACGGGGGTCCCTCGAGGGCGGGACGATCCGAATCGGAGCATCGTCGATTCGAGGAGTTCAGCCATGAGCCATGTCTACCGGGTGATCGAGGTCGTCGGATCGTCGACGACGGGAGTCGACGACGCGATCGCGAAAGCGGTGGCGCGAGCAGCGGAGACCACGCGGCATCTCGAGTGGTTCGAGACGGTCAACATCCGGGGCCACATCGACGACGGCCGGGTGGCCCACACGCAGGTCACTCTCAAGATCGGTTTCCGCATCGAATCGAGCGCCGAAACGGACATCTGAGGCACCTCGACAGCCGGAAATTCGATGATATGGTTATGAGAACGTGGTTCTCGACCGAAACTGGAACGTGTACTAGTCTGAGGCCCGTTCGTTGTCCGGAATCGGCACTGTAGGCAGGTACAACTGTGGCTTATGTAATCACCCAGGCGTGCTGCAACGACGCCTCGTGTGTCGAGGTCTGCCCGGTCAACTGCATCCACCCGACACCCGACGAAGCACCCTTCGCGACCACGGAGATGCTCTACATCGATCCCGACACGTGCATCGACTGCGGGGCCTGTGTCGACGAGTGCCCGGTGGATGCGATCGCCGCCGACAACGAACTCACGCCGGCGCAGGAGCCGTATCTCGAGATCAACGCCGAGTACTACCGTCGCTACCCGATCGGACCGGACTGGCCCGAGCTGCGCACGCGCCGCAAGCTGCCCGCCGAGCTGGGCACGCTGCGGGTGGCGATCGTCGGCTCGGGTCCTGCGGCGTGCTATGCCGCGATGGATCTGGTGACGCACTCGGCGGTGCAGGTCGACATCTTCGACCGCCTGCCCACCCCCTACGGGCTCGTGCGTGCCGGTGTGGCCCCCGATCATCAGAGCACCAAGGGAGTCGGCGACCTCTTCCGCAGCGCCATCGGCCACAAGAACACCCAGTGCTATTTCAACGTCGAGGTCGGCACCCACATCACCCACGAGGAACTGCTCGCGCACCATCACGCCGTGATCTACGCCGTCGGTGCCGCAGGCGACCGCACGCTGGGCATCCCGGGAGAGGACCTCGTGGGCAGCCGCGCCGCGACCGAGTTCGTCGCCTGGTACAACGGACACCCTGATTTCGCCGACCACACCTTCGATCTGTCGGCCGAACGCGCGGTGATCATCGGCAACGGCAACGTCGCCCTGGACGTCGCGCGAGCCCTGGTGATGGACCCCGACGAGCTCGCGCGCACCGACATCGCCGAGCACGCGCTCGAGGCGCTGCGGAAGTCGAACATCCGCGAGGTCGTGGTCGTGGGCCGGCGCGGCCCGGCGCAGGCCGCCTACACCAACCCGGAGCTGCTCGCGCTCGGCTCGCTGCCCGGTGTCGATGTGGTCGTCGACCCGGTCGAGGTCGAACTCGACCCGGTCAGCCGCGCGCTGATCGACGATCCGGAGGTCGAACCCCGCCTGACGCTCAAGGTGCGGCAGGTCGAGGGCTTCGCGCAGCGCACTCCCACCGAGGGCAACAAGCGGATCGTGCTGCGCTATCTCGCCTCGCCGGTGGAGATCTCCGGCGACGGTGTTGTCGAATCGATCACCCTCGAGCGCAACGAACTGGTCGAGGTCGACGGCCGTCTCGAGGCCCGCCCGACCGGACAGACCGAAATCCTCGAGGCGGGATTGGTGCTGCGTTCGATCGGTTACCGCGGCACCGCGCCGGCCGGTCTGCCCTTCGACGAGCGGCGCGGGGTCATCCCGAACGAGGGCGGCCGGGTGATCGACGCCGAGGCCGGAGCACCGGTGCCCGGTGTCTACACCGCCGGTTGGATCAAGCGTGGTCCCAGCGGCGTGATCGGCACCAACAAGCAGTGCTCTGCCGAAACGGTCGAGAAGATCCTCGACGATTTCGTCGAGGGCAAGCTGCCCGAGCCGGTCGCCGATCGGGAGAAGTTGGCGGCGCTCGTCGCCGAGCGGCGTCCGGAGCACATCGATTACCGGGGCTGGCTGCAGATCGACAAGCAGGAGAAGGCCCGCGGATCGGCGGCGGGACGCTCGCGCCTGAAGTTCGTCTCGATCGAGGAGATGCTCGCAGCGTCGCGGATCGAGTAATCCCGTCCGGTGGCGCGAACCCGGACCCATGGCTCAGCACTCCCACCCGGCGGTCGCTGCGTCGGGCCGATGGATCGATACCGACGGGATCCGCTACCCGTCCGGCGACACCCACGCATGGACTTGGCGGAGCTGGGTGAACACGGAGTCGTCCCGTGTCGTCGCTGCACGGCGGCCACCCGCAACGACCGGCCGCGGTGGACCCGGAAGAACCCGCGGCCGTGAGCAGTTCGACCCTGCCGCGTGGGGTGGCATTGTCCAGTACGTCGGCACCTCCCATTCGGCACCGAAACGAAATCGGACATAATTGGCTTTATGTTTCGGCAGGAAATGACATGAGGACTCCGATGGGTGATCACGTATCGGATCTGTGTCTGTCCTGCGGTCGTGCCGGTTGCACCCAGCTCCACCACCGGTCCCTGACAGGGGCGATCGGCACCGGGCGCGTACTCGCCGAGATGGCGATCCGAGCGGGTGATGCCCGCGACCAGGTCGTCGCGGTCGGAGACGCGATCGCCGATCTCCTACTGTACCTCGCCGATGCACACGGTGTCGCCGCGGCGCAGAAGGCCTCGGAGCACGGGCAACTCCACTTCCACGGGGACTGGATCGCAGCCGGACGCGTTTGGGGTCCCGAAGATCCCTGACCTGCAGGGAAGATCCGGGACGGTCGCGGTGTTGAGACGACCGTGCAGGTGGCGTTGTCGTTGCTGGACCGCTCCCGGACCCGGGAGGGGCAGCCGGACGCTGCCGCATTGCAGCAGACCCTGCGTCGCGCCGAACTCGCCGAGGCGGCCGGCTACCACCGCTTCTGGGTGGCCGAGCACCACGCCGTCCCAGGCATCGCGTCGGGAGCTCCACCGCTGCTCATCGGCATGATCGCGGAGCGGACGAGCCGGATCCGGGTGGGATCCGGCGGCGTCATGCTGCCCAACCATCAACCGATCGTCGTCGCCGAACAGTTCGCGATGCTCGAAGCGATGCACCCGGGACGGATCGATCTGGGTGTCGGTCGTTCCCTCGGATTCACTGCGCCTGTGCGCGATGCGCTGCGGACCCACAAGGCCGACGCGGACGACTTCGCCGCCGACATCGAGGAACTGCGCGGTTATCTGCACGGCACCGCCGAAGTGACGGTGCGTCCTCGACTGTCCGAGCCGCCTCCGATCTTCGTCCTCGGCACCGGGCAGGGTATGCGGCTGGCGGCGCGTCTGGGCCTGCCCGTCGTCGTCGCCGGACCGCTTCTGCGGCAGGGATCGGAACCGTTCGACCGTTATCGCGCCGACTTCCGCCCGGCCACACCCGGCGCTGAGCCCTATGTTGTCGTCGGCCTGGACATCCTCATCGCCGACACCGAAGCCGAGGCTCGGGAGCTGCAGCTTCCGGAGGCCTGGGCGATGGCCGTCTCACGCGAAGAGGGGGCGTTCCCGCCGCTGTCCCCGATCGAGGAGATCCGCCGGCAGCCGATGACCGAGCGGCGCCGCCGCATCGTCGACGAGACCGCGAAGGGTTCGCTGGCCGGCACCGAGGATCAGGTGGCCGAAGGGCTCGAGAAACTGCTCGCCTCCACCGGGGCGAACGAGGTGCTCAGCTCCGCATCCACTTTCGACACCGACGCCCTGTACGACTCCGATGCGCGACTGGCGAGGATCTTCGGTCTCTGAACGGAGGGTGGAACAGATTGTCCCGCTCAACGATTCAGATCGATCAGGCGAGCACTGCCCTGCGCCGCCGCACACATCTTCTCCGTCCCGTCCTCGGTGACGGCGTAGATCTCGCAACGACACAGTGCCTGCCTGCGACTGGTGCTGACGATCGTGGCGACCGCGCGTAGGAGTGCGCCCCCGGCGGGCCGCAGGTAGTCGAGGCTCATGCCGGTCGTCACGATCGACGGCCCGAGGGCCGTGCCTGCGGCGAACGTGAGCGCATTGTCGGCCGCGTAGGCCAGAACACCTCCGTGCGCGAAGCCGAACTGCTGGAGCAGTTCCTCCCTGAGCGGTATTTCCAGGACTGCCCGGCCGCGCTCGTACTCGGTCAGACGGGCTCCGATCAGGACGCTGAACGGTTGCGATGCCAACACCTTCCGGGCATCGGCGAGGGTACGGATCTCGGCGATCTCCTCCGACATGCACATCAAGGTACTCCGCTCCTCGGTTCCCGACCGCCACATCGGAGCGGCCGGCAGTCACTGTGCGGAGGCGACGATCGAGCGGAACTGTTCGCGCAGGGCCTCCGTGAGGTCACGGTGTTCGGGGACGAGATCGGGGTCGACGACGACCGCCACGGTCAGCGTGCCGGCATAGGACAGGGCCGCGAAAGCGACCGCGACGTTGCCCGTGGTGACGATCATCGGCACCATCGACGCGACAGGCACTCCGGCAACGGTGAGCGTCGACGACGGTCCCGACAGGTCGGACAGGAACGAGTTGACCCGGCGCTGCCGGTCCACGAACCGGCGGAACGCCCTGACGGCCGCAAGGGCGCGGAAGACCGGACCCAGTAGTTCGGCAGACAGGCCCCGCACGTTCGCCTTCTGCAGTCGGGTCGTGCGGGAGACGGATACCGACCGGTGCTCCGGGGTCCCGTCCAGCGGTACCCGGACGGGCATGACGCCGACGCGATTGCCCAGTTGCCCACCCGTGGCAGCGGTGCGGGCGGAGACCGGCACCGAGATCATCAGCTCGGACGGGAACTCGCCGCGCTTGTGCAGGATGGTGGCGAGGGCGCCCCCGACGGCGACCAGCAGCACATCGTTGATCGTTGCGTCCCACTGCCGTCCCGCCCGACGGAGCGTGTCCAGATCCACCTCGACGGTCCTGAGCGCCAGACGAGACCCGATGGGCGCGTTCAACGAACACCGCGGGGCACGTCCGCCGGCGCCCCTCCCGAGTTCTGTCCATGCTGCAGGAAGACGTGCGACGGCTCGCGGTGCCCGGCGGAGCGCCCGCAAGTGACCGATTACATTGTCGTAGAACAACTCTCGTCTGGTTGGTTGCGTTGAAGCGCGCTGTTCGGGCATGGGCGGTGTGCTGTCCGTGCCGTCGACGAGATGCGCCAGGATCGACAGACCACCGATCCCGTCGGCCAGGACGTGGTGCAGCACCATCACCAACGCCGTGTGCCCGTTCGGGTCCGCGATGTCGGTGACGAGCAGCGCGCGCCACAACGGCTGCGATCGGGGCAGCGGCCGGGTAAGGGCGTCCGCGGCGAGCGTCAGTGCGGCGTCCCTGTCGCGGGGACCGGGGCACCGCACCTGGGAGAAGTGGGCATCGATGTCGAAGTGGGCGTCGTCGAGCCAGTAGGGACGCCCGAGTCCGAAGGCCGGCTCGATCAGGCATTGCCGCAGGCGTCGAATCCGGACGAGGCGTTCGGCGAGCACGGTCATCAGTGTCGTGGGGTGCGTCAGGTTCTCACCGGCGAAGAAGATCGCAGCACCGACATTCATGGGTACCCGTCCCACGTCCGAGACGAGTTCGATCAGGTCTCCGGGACCGATGCGGTCGATGCCGTTCGAGGCCGCCACCCTTCGAGGATGACAGACGCACGCTGTCCGTCTATTGCCTACGGCCGAGTAGGGGAGCAGTGTGAACACGGGTGGTTTCGGGTGGGGGGTCGCGCCGAAACGACCGGCGACGCCGCGTCGGCGCCGCCCTGAGGAGAGGGGTGCCGATCGTGTTTGCACGCTCCACCACAATTCATGCGCATCCGTCGTACATCGACGCCGGGATCAAGCACGTACGCGACATCGTGATGCCTGCCCTGGCGGACATGAACGGTTGCCTGGGGCTGTCCCTGCTGATCGACCGCGGCTCGGGCCGATGCATCGCCACCAGCTCCTGGCGGGACGAGGACGTGTTGCGCTCCAGCGAAGGCATGGCCCGCATGCTCCGGGACGAGGCGGCCCGGATGTTCCATGCCACCACGGACGTGGCCAACTGGGAGATCGCCGTCATGCACCGCGATCACCACTCGACCCGTGGGTCCTGCTGCAGTGTCACCTGGGTCGACATCGATCCCGCGCAGGTGGATCGCGGTGTGGACATGTGGAAGATGGCCGCGCTGCCGCGGATGGAGGAACTCGAGGGTTTCTGCAGCGCCAGCCTGATGCTCGACCGTGCCGGTGGTCGCGGGGTGACCTCGTTGACGTTCGACAGTGCCGAGGCGATGGACCGCACCAGAGCACATGTCGACGACATCCGCTCCGAGGTGACTCGGGCAGCAGGCGCCAGGGTGCTCGATACCGGTGAGTTCGAGCTCGTCATCGCCCACCTCGACGTCCCGGAAACGGTGTGACCGCGGGTCTGCGGCGCGGGTGATATCCGTTCACCCGCGCCGTGGCCGTCCGCATTCGTAATAGACCACTCGGTCCTTTGACCTGGGAAAACGCCGAGACCGTGCGCATTCGAATTGCCCGTCCGTAACCGTCCTGTGTCTAATGAACGGGTACGAGCACGCCGCGCAGGGGAAGTAAGGCGCGGCGCACCGCTGAACGATGGGTTGTGGAATGTTCGAAAAGCGAGCTTTGTCGAACGGTCGCCGCACGGGCCGCCGATCTGCGCGGATCGGTGCTGCACTCGTGGGCGCAGCCGCCGTGGCACTGGCCACCGCCGGTCCTGCGGGCGCGGCACCGCTGTGGCCCGGTGGGCCCGAGGTGCCGAGTGTCCAAGAGCTGATCGAAGGGCTCACGCCGCCCGGGGTGACGCCGCCGCAGCTTCCGCCCCAGCTCGCTCCCGAGCCGGCCGCCCCGTTCTCCGCTCCGTCCGTCAACCCGTCGAACGGGGAGACGGTGGGTGTCGCGCAGCCGATCATCGTCCGCTTCAACGAGGCCGTCGGAGATCGTGCAGCCGCCGAACGCGCCATCCGCATCACCACGCAGCCGCCCGTCGACGGGCACTTCTACTGGGCGTCGAACACGCAGGTCCGCTGGAAGCCGTTCGAGTTCTGGCCTGCGAACACCGCGGTGACCGTGAAGGCCGGCGACACTCAGTCGTCGTTCACCATCGGTGACGCTCTGGTGACGGTCGCCGACAACAACACCAAGACCATCACCGTCACCCGTAACGGCGAGGTCGTCCGCACCATGCCGACGTCCTTCGGCAAGCCCGGCCACGACACCCCGAACGGCACGTACATCGTCGGTGAGAAGTACCGCGACATGTACATGGACTCGTCGACCTACGGGGTTCCCGTCGACAGCCCCGAGGGATATCGCACCTACGTCGAGTACGCGACGCGGATGTCAAACAGCGGCATCTTCCTCCACGCCGCACCGTGGTCGGTCGGCGCGCAGGGCAACACCAACGTCAGCCACGGTTGCCTCAACGTGAGCACCGAGGACGGCAAGTGGTTCTACGAGAACGCCAAGAAGGGCGATCCGGTGATCGTGCAGAACACGGCCGGTGGAACCCTCAACGGCTGGGACGGTCTCGGCGACTGGAATCTCTGACACCGACGCACATCTCCGACGCCCCCTGCTTCCGGTTCGTAACGTTCGTCCGGAATAGCAGGGGGCGTCGCCCTTTCGTAACCCATGGTTCGTTCTGTCGGCACACACTGCTCCGGTGTCACCGAGTCCGGAACGAACCCTGCCGCAACACGAACGCGGCCTCCGCCACCGCCCGTGGCGCGATTACGCGCTCTTCGCGGCATTGGTCGGGCCCAATCTCGCGCTGTTGATCCTGTTCACCTACCGGCCTCTCGCCGACAACATCCGGCTCTCCTTCTTCGAGTGGAACATCGCGAGCCCGAACTCGACCTTCGTCGGACTCGCCAACTACCGAGAATGGTTCACGCGTCCCGACAGTTGGGAGATCGTCGGCAACACCATCGTGTTCACCGTGGCGACCGTTGCCGGTTCGATGGCACTGGGACTCGGGCTCGCACTGCTTCTGGACCGTAGGCTCCACGGACGCAATCTCGTCCGGTCGGCGCTGTTCGCACCGTTCGTCATCTCCGGTGCAGCCGTCGGAATCGCCTTCCAGTTCGTCTTCGATCCGAACTTCGGTCTGGTGCAGGACGTCCTGACCCGGGTGGGACTTCCGACGCCGGACTTCTACCAGGACCCCAACTGGGCGTTGGTGATGGTGACCCTGACGTACATGTGGAAGAACCTCGGCTACACCTTCGTCATCTATCTCGCTGCACTGCAGGGACTCCGGCCCGAGTTGAGCGAAGCCGCCGCCATCGATGGTGCCTCCCGGGGGACGACCTTCCGGCGCGTCGTCCTTCCGCAATTGCGGCCCACCACCTACTTCCTGTCGATCACCGTGCTGCTCAATTCGTTCCAGGTCTTCGACATCATCAACGTCATGACTCGTGGGGGTCCGTTGGGGACCGGCACGACCACGATGGTCTACCAGATCTACGACGAGTCGTTCCGCAACTTCCGTGCCGGCTACGGCGCCACCGTTGCCACCATCATGTTCCTGGTACTGCTCGCGGTGACCGTTTACCAGGTGCGCATCATGGACCGAGGAGGTCACTCGTGACCGCTGTCGCGGAGAAGTCTGTCGTGCACCTGGTCGCACCCGCGGACGAAACGCGTTCGCACCGAAGACGAGAGCGCGCCGTCACGGCTTTGGCCTATGTCGCCATGGTGCTCGTGCTGCTGGTGGTGGCTCTGCCCTTGTACTGGATTGTCGTGACATCGTTCAAGGAGCGGCCCGACATCTACACGCTGCCGGTGACCTGGTGGCCGAGCGTCTTCCATCCGCAGAACTACACGGAGGCAACCGAATCTGTGCCGTTCGGGTTGTTCCTGCGCAACTCGATCGTCATCACGACGATACTGGCGACGGTGAAGTTCGTCCTCGGAGTGTTCAGTGCGTTCGGTCTCGTGTTCCTGCGGTTCCCCGGCAAGAACATCGTCTTCCTCGGCATCATCGCCGCGCTGATGGTGCCGAACCAGATCACCGTCATCTCCAATTATGCGCTCGTCGCGGACTGGGGTTGGCGCAACACCTTCCAGGGCATCATCGTGCCGTTGGCAGGCGTGGCCTTCGGAACGTTCCTCATGCGCAACCATTTCCTGTCCATTCCGGCCGAGATCATCGAAGCCGCACGGATGGACGGAGCGGGCCCGTTCCGGCTGCTGTGGCGCGTGGTCCTCCCCGTATCCGGCCCGACCATGGTCGCGTTCGCGCTCATCACCGTCGTGAACGAGTGGAACGAGTATCTATGGCCGTTCCTGATGGCCGACGACGCATCCGTTGCGCCGTTACCGATCGGGCTGACACAACTCCAGAACAACGACGGTGTCACGAACTGGGGTCCGGTCATGGCCGGCACCGTGCTCGCGATGCTGCCGATTCTCGTGATTTTCCTTGTGCTGCAAAAGCACATGATCAAGGGCCTCACCTCCGGTGCGGTCAAGGGCTGAATCCTCAGGGAGCTGGGAATGGACATCAGGAACATCGACAGGCGTCGTTTCCTCGGGCTGACCGGTCTCGTGGCTGCGAGCGCTGCGCTGACCGCATGTGCAGGGACGGGCGGTGGCTCGTCCCAGACTTCGGGAACGGGATCGGCATCCGGCGATGCATCGCGGATCAGCTTCTGGTCCAACCACCCCGGCAAATCCCAGGACGTGGAGAAGGAGCTGATCCGGCGGTTCCAGGACGCGAACCCGGGCATCACGGTCGATCTCATCGACGGTGGCAAGAACTACGAGGAGGTCTCACAGAAGTTCAACGCCGCGCTCTCCGGCGGCGACCTGCCCGACGTGGTCGTGCTGTCGGACGTGTGGTGGTTCAACTATGCGATCACCGGTGCGATCACCCCGCTCGACGATCTGTTCCGCGAGGTGGGAGTGGACACCGGCGACTACGTCGATTCCCTGCTCGCGGACTATCTCTACGAGGGGAGTCACTTCGCTCTTCCGTACGCGCGGTCGACTCCGCTGTTCTACTACAACAAGCAGGTGTGGCAGCAGGCCGGACTTCCCGATCGCGGACCCGACACCTGGGAGGAGTTCGACGAGTGGGGTCCCCGCATCCAGGGGGTGGTCGGCGACGGCAGGCTCGCGCACGGCTGGGGCAACGCCAAGGATTACCTCGGATGGACCTTCGAGGGCCCGATCTGGACCTTCGGTGGTGCCTATTCCGACGGATGGGACCTGAAGTTCACCGACGAGAAGACGATTGCGGCAGGTGAATTCCTGAAGCGCATGATCCACGACAAGAAGTACGCCGCGGTGACGACCGATATCGCGAACGACTTCTCCGCCGGTCTCATCGCCTCCACGATCGCGTCCACGGGAGACCTGTCGGGTATCACGCAGAACGCGTCCTTCGAATTCGGGACGGCCTTCCTGCCGGCTCCCGAAGGCGTCGCGGGATGCCCCACCGGTGGTGCGGGTCTGGCGATTCCGTCCGGCATCTCCGACGAACGCAAGCGCAATGCCCTGAAGTTCGTCGAGTTCGTCACCAACGGCGACAACACCGCGTACTTCTCACAGAACATCGGTTACATGCCGGTCCGGAAGTCCGCGGTGGACAACCCCGCCATGAAGGAGTACCTCGAGGACAACCCCAACGCACGGACCGCGGTCGACCAGCTGGCCGTCACGCGCTCCCAGGACTACGCCCGGGTGTTCGTCCCCGGTGGCGATCAGATCATCGGGACCGGCCTGGAACGGATCGCACTGCAGAACGCCGACGTCGCAACGACCTTCGCCGACGTGCAGCAGCAGCTGCAGGCGGTCGTCGACAGGCAGATCACCCCCAACCTGAAGTAGAAGGAACACCATTGGCTGCCATCGCCTTCCGCAACGTCACCCATCGGTATCCCGGTGCCGATCGTCCTGCCGTGGACCGACTGGACCTCGACATCGAGGACGGGGAATTCCTCGTCCTCGTCGGGCCCTCGGGATGCGGCAAGTCGACGAGCCTGCGCATGCTCGCCGGTCTCGAGGCGGTCGACTCCGGGCGCGTGGAGATCGGTGGTCGTGACGTCACAGGACTGCCACCGAAGGCCCGTGACGTCGCGATGGTTTTCCAGAACTATGCGCTCTACCCGAACATGACCGTGGCGGAGAACATGGCCTTCGCTCTGCAGAACGCGGGGATGAAGAAGGACGAGCGCACGGCCCGAGTGCTCGAAGCCGCCCGGATGCTCGAACTGGAATCACTGCTGGACCGCAAGCCCGGAAAGCTGTCGGGTGGTCAGCGTCAGCGTGTCGCGATGGGGCGCGCGATCGTCCGTCACCCGGCAGTGTTCTGCATGGACGAGCCGCTTTCGAATCTCGATGCGAAACTGCGGGTCAGCACCCGCGCGCAGATCGCCGAGTTGCAGCGTTCGCTCGGCACCACCACCGTGTACGTGACCCACGACCAGATCGAGGCGATGACGATGGGAGATCGTGTCGCCGTCCTGGAGAACGGCCGCCTTCAGCAGGTCGCGTCGCCTCGGAAGTTGTACGACGAGCCGGTGAACACCTTCGTCGCCGGGTTCGTGGGGTCGCCGGGGATGAACCTCGTCGAGGCAGCTGTACACGACGGGTACGCCGAACTCGGAGCGCTGCGAATCCGCGTTCCGCGTTCGGTGGATTCCGATCGCGTGGTGATCGGGGTCCGTCCGGAATCGTGGACGACCGTGGGGGCGTGGCGATCCGACTCCTGGTCGCTACGGACGGTCCTGGTCGAGGAACTCGGTGCCGAGTCGTTCGTGTACGCGGTGCCGAAGGACACCGTGGACGGAGATGCCGACAGGATCGTCGTCCGGTGGGATCGGCATGTGCCCGTCTCGTCGGGTTCCGAGATCCACGTGATCCCGAAACCCGACGAGGTGTACTTCTTCTCCGCACGGACCGGGGTTCGGCTCGGTGCTACTGCTCCGCTACCAATGCGTCGATCTGGTTGATGGCGGACGAGGCGCCCTCGACCACGCCCATGTCCAGAACCTGCTGGAGCGCTTCGGCGCTCTCGTAGGTGCTGACATAGGTTGCGCGCGTGCCGCCCTCGAACTCCTCGAAACTGTAGACGCACCGTGAGACGGGTAGTTCCGGCTTCGGGGTGAAGTCCGGCTCCGCGAAGCCGTCCAGGAACGAGAAGCCCGTCGGTTCGTCGACGGTCGTGATATCCCAGTAGCCGGCGTACTTCTCACCATCGGGGCCGGTCATGAAGTAGGTGGTACGGGTGCCGGGCTTCAGATTGTGGTCGACCACCGTCGCGGGGAAGGTCGGGGGTCCCCAGATCTTCTCCAGCTGACGGGGATCGGCGTAGACCTGCCAGATGCGGGACACCGGGGCGGCGAACTCCGCGGTGATGGTCAGGGTCGGCTGGTCGGAGTCGTGCCGGACGTCGGTTACAGGCATTTCTCAGCCTTCCTCGGAGGATTCGGATGCGATGAGTTCGTCGATGCGCGCGATGCGACCGCGCCAGAGCTGCTCCATCTCGGTGAGCATGGACGCCACCGACCGCACTGCCGCCACGTCACCACTGGCCAACTGCTTGCGACCGCTGCGTCGCTTCACGAGCAGACCGGCCTTCTCCAGCACGGCGACGTGTTTCTGTACTGCGGCGAAGGACATGTCGTAGTTCGCTGCGAGAGCGGACACCGAGTGCTCCCCGGCCAGGACGCGTCGCATGATGTCTCGTCGGGTCCGGTCGGAGAGCGCGTGGAACAGGGCATCGGCCCGGTCCTCGTCGCCTCCGCTCACATTCCAAATGTACAACCGAATGATTGTATGTCAAGAGTTCGAAGCGATCACGAGTCGGTCGCCGTAGGCTGCCCGCTTCTCCTCGTCGAGGCCGCCGTCGGTGACGATGCACGAGACCTCGTCGAGGCTCGCGACCCGGGCGAGCGCGCGCTCTCCGAACTTCGAACGATCCGCCACGACGATCGTCTTCTCGGCCGACCGGATCATCGCCCGCTTGATCGGGATCTCCAGCGTGTTGGTGTTGGTGATGCCGGCAGTGGGGTGCACGGCGTCGGCACCGAGGAACGCCCAGTCGGCCGAGTAGTCCGAGAGGAACTGCACGGCATGGTCGCCGACCAGGGTGTAGACCGAGCCGAGGAGCTCGCCTCCGGACACGAGAAGCCGGACATCGGGAAATGCCGCAACGTATTTCGCGATACGCAGGTCATTGGTGAGGACCGTCAGTGACGCCTTGTGTCGCAGTGCGACCGCTACCTCGTAGGTTGTGGATCCACTGTCGAGCACCACGCTGTCGCCGTCGGACACCATGGCGGCCGCTACCGCCGCGATCGCCACCTTCTCCTCACGGCGTACGTCCTTCTTGAGGGCGTACGGCACCTCGAGGCCCGCGCCCTCGACCGCTCGGGCGCCCCCGTGCGTGCGCTCGACCTTCCCTTCGCGGGCGAGCGAATCGAGGTCGCGACGGATCGTGGACGCGTCGACACCGAGATCGGCCGAGAGGGTCTTCGCATCGACATATCCGTCGGCGAGGATTCGGTGGAAGATTTCACGTCGCCGTGCGGTCGCTGACACGATTGCTCCTAGAGCTCTGGGCACTCGAATTTCTGGGTACTCGGACGTCGTGGTCGGGGGTCGGTGCACGACCATAACGCACGGGCGACACACCTTTGCGTGGATATTGACACTGTCTGCGCTCAGTGTGCATGATTTCGTGCAGGATTTGCGCGATAGTGCGTGATCGTTTCGCTGGCACCACGTTGTTCGGAGGTTGCACGGTAATGCTGAAGTTGGGATACAAGGCGTCGGCGGAGCAGTTCGGGCCGCGCGAGTTGGTGGAGTTGGGTGTGTTGGCCGAGGCGCACGGGATGGATTCGGCGACGGTGTCGGATCATTTCCAGCCGTGGCGGCACAACGGTGGGCATGCGCCGTTCTCGTTGGCGTGGATGACCGCCGTGGGGGAGCGCACCGAAAGGTTGCAGCTGGGCACGAGTGTGCTCACGCCGACGTTCCGGTACAACCCGGCGGTGATCGCGCAGGCCTTCGCGACGATGGGGTGTCTGTATCCGGGACGGATCTTCCTCGGGGTCGGCACCGGTGAAGCACTCAACGAGATCGCCACCGGCTACGCCGGCCAGTGGCCGGAGTTCAAGGAACGCTTCGCCCGGCTGCGCGAATCGGTGCGGTTGATGCGTGAGCTGTGGCGCGGAGACCGGGTCGATTTCGAGGGCGAGTACTACACCACCAAGGGCGCGTCGATCTACGACGTGCCCGAAGGCGGCATCCCGGTCTACGTCGCCGCCGGCGGCCCGGTGGTTGCTCGCTATGCCGGACGCGCGGGGGACGGGTTCATCTGCACCTCGGGTAAGGGCATGGAGCTCTACACCGACAAGCTGTTGCCGGCCGTCGCCGAGGGGGCGGAGAAGGCGGAGCGGGATGTCGCGCAGATCGACAGAATGATCGAGATCAAGATCTCGTACGACACCGATCCGGACAAGGCGCTGGAGAACACCCGGTTCTGGGCACCGCTGTCGCTCACGCCGGAGCAGAAGCATTCGATCGATGATCCGATGGAGATGGAGGCGGCGGCGGATGCGTTGCCGATCGAGCAGGTCGCCAAGCGGTGGATCGTGGCGTCGGATCCGGACGAGGCGGTCGAGCAGGTCAGGGCGTATGTCGATGCGGGGTTGAATCATCTGGTGTTCCATGCGCCGGGTCATGATCAGAAGCGGTTCCTGGAGTTGTTCGAGCGCGACCTCGCCCCGCGCCTGCGCGCACTGGCGTGACGAAAGACGTTGGCAGAAACATGGATACGGAAACACAGGATGTGACGACCACGGAGGCCTGGCGAGCCCTCGATGCCCATCGCGACGAGATCGCCGCGGTGTCCCTGCGGGAGCTGTTCGCGATCGAACCGCAGCGCGCGCAGGCGTTGACCTCGCACGCCGGGGATCTGGTGGTCGACTTCAGCAAACAACGTCTCACCGGTCGCACTCTCGAACTGCTCCTCCAGCTGGCGGAGCAGACGGGTGTGGCCGCGGCTCGGGAGGCGATGCTCTCGGGTGAGCACATCAACGTCACCGAGGATCGGGCGGTGCTGCACACCGCCCTGCGCCTGCCACGCGATGCGCAGTTGATCGTCGACGGGGTCGATGTCGTCGCCGATGTCCATGCCGTGCTCGACCGGATGGGCGAGTTCACCGACCGCCTCCGCAGCGGCGACTGGCGCGGCGCCACCGGGCAGCAGATCACCACGGTGGTCAACATCGGCATCGGCGGCTCCGATCTCGGCCCGGCGATGGTCACCCGCGCACTGCGGCGCTTCCACGACGGGCCGGCGACGCGGTTCGTCTCCAACGTCGACCCCGCCGATCTGACCGCGGCACTGGCCGACCTGGACCCGGCGACGACCGTGTTCATCGTCGCGTCGAAGACGTTTTCCACCCTCGAAACCCTCTCCAACGCCACCGCCGCCCGCCGCTGGCTCGTCGACGCCCTCGGTGAAGACGCCGTGGCGAAGCATTTCGTCGCGGTGTCGACGCACACCGAGCGGGTGGTCGAGTTCGGTATCGACCCGGCGAACATGTTCGAGTTCTGGGACTGGGTCGGCGGACGCTATTCGGTCGGCTCGGCGATCGGGCTGGCGGTGATGTGCGCCATCGGACGCGAGCGGTTCGCCGAGTTCCTCGCCGGCATGCACACCATCGACACCCACTTCGCCACCACCGCCCCGGCCCGGAACGCACCGTTGCTGGCGGGGGTGATCGGGGTGTGGAATGCGAGCATCCTCGGTTATCGGTCGCGCGCGGTGGTGCCCTATGCGCAGGATCTGGCGCGGCTGCCGGCCTATCTGCAGCAGCTGACCATGGAATCGAACGGCAAATCCGTGCGCGCCGACGGCACACCGGTGGCGTGTCCGACCGGGGAGGTGTTCTGGGGTGAGCCCGGTACCAACGGTCAGCACGCCTTCTTCCAGCTGTTGCACCAGGGCACCGAGATCGTCCCCGTCGACTTCCTCGGCCTGGCCCGTAGCGGCGACGACCTACCGGCCCGCGACGGGCAAACCTCGATGCAGGTGTTGTTGCTGGCGAACATGTTCGCCCAGGCCAAAGTGTTGGCCTTCGGGCGTGATGCCGACGAGGTCCGCGCCGACGGCGTCGACGAGGCGTTGGTGGCGCACAAGGTGATGCCCGGGGATCGGCCGTCGACGACGATCCTCGCCCCGGAACTGACCCCGTCGGTGGTCGGGCAGATCATCGCCTTCTACGAACATCAGACCTTCGTCCAAGGCGTCGTGTGGGGGATCGACTCGTTCGACCAGTGGGGCGTCGAACTCGGCAAGACCCAGGCCACCGCCCTGCAGACGGTGCTCGCCGGCGACGAGATCCCCGAGACCGGCGACGCGTCCACCGACCACCTGATCGAGGTCTACCGCACCCTGCGCGATGGAGGGAGATAGGACATGCCCGCGCTGAAGTTGCTCTATCTGCCGCCTCCCGTTACCGAGGAATGGGATTGGCAGATGGACGCGGCTTGTCGCGACTCAGACGGATCGTTGTTCTTCCACCCGGACAACGAGCGGGGCGACGCGAGGGAGAACCGGATGGCCTCGGCCAAGAAGGTCTGCGCTCGTTGTCCGGTGCGGGAGAAGTGCCTGCAGTACGCCCTCGATTCCGGTGAACGCTACGGGATCTGGGGTGGGCTCACAGAGGACGAACGCACCCGGGTGAGGAAGGCCCGCCGGCGCCGCACGAGCCGGTGACGTCCGCTCGCCCTCACCCGCCGGAGACAACTTTTCCGATGACCCGCGCGGCCTCCCGGAAGGCCGCCGGATTCGGTCCTGCGTAGTTGAGCCGGAGGTACTGACCGGTGGGCTCCGCCGGGAACCACTCGTCACCTGCCGCGACGAGCACCCCGGCGGCCTCGCACTCGTGCGCGACGGCCTCGGCGTCGACGTCGTCCGGGAGCCTGCCCCACAGGTTGAGCCCACCGGACGGTAGCCCGTCGACAGCCACATCCGGTGCGAGCTCACGAAGTTCGCTCACGAGAAGGTTGCGGCGCGATTCGAGCTCGCGCCGCACCGCCCGCAGATGGGTCTGCCATGCCGGCTGGGTGACGACGTCGAGCGCGACCGTCTGGAGAACGCCGCTCACATAGACGGATTCGGCCTGCACGTCGGCGAGGATGCGTTCGCGAGCCGGTCCACGCGCGACGATCGCCGCGACCCGCACCGACGGCGCGACACTCTTGGTCAGGGAGCGGACATAGACGACGTGGCCCGAATCGTCGCGGGCGAACAGCGGAACGGACGGGGCCGAGATCCCGAAGTCGTGGGCCCAGTCGTCCTCGATGACGAACGCTCCCGCATCGCGCACGACGTCGAGGACCCGCTCACCGGTCGGCGACGACCATTGCGCCCCGGTGGGATTCGCGAAGTTCGGTTGTGCGTAGAAGGCGCGGGCCCGGGTCCGATCGAAGGCGCGGGCCAGTTCGTCGGGATCGGGCCCGTTGGGTCCGCTGGAAACCGGTACGAGCTGCACGCCGGCCTTCGTGGCCGCGAGGATTGCACCCCAATAGGTCGGTGACTCCACGATGAGGGGATTACCGGCGCCGACGAGTGCGCGGAAGATCGACCCGAGCCCGCTCTGACTGCCAGGGGTGATGATCACGTCGCCCGCGGACGGCGGGGCTGTGCGCGCGTTCGTCGCTTCCGACAGCTCCGCGGCGAACCACTCCTGCAGTTCGGGAAGTCCTGCAGCAGGTGTCCGTCCTACAGCGGCGTCGCTGCGGGCTGCGCGTGAATATGCTCCGCGGACAAGGCGTTCGGGAAGCAGCGTGCGGTCGGGATAGCCCGAGTGGAGTGAGACCACATCGTTGGACACGGTGCGCAGGGCGGCGGAGGCGCGAGGCAACGAGGGAGCCGTTCCGAGCGCTTCCGTCTGCCAGCTGTGATCGATCGTGTTCGACGTGCGGATCCGGCGGACGAAGGTTCCCACACCGGTGCGACTCTCCACGAGACCCCGGGTCTGGAGTGTCTTCAATGCTTTCTGCACCGTGACGGGGCTGACGCCGTACTGCGCGACGAGCGATCTCGTCGACGGCAACCGGGCGCCGGGTGCTGCGGTGGCGATCCACCGGGTCAGTTCCGCCACGAGCTGGGAACTGCTACTGTTCGACATGAGATTGAAGAGTAGCGCTATCGTGTCGGCCGGGCCAGTGCTATCGCCCGATCCTCGCGGGCTCGCCTGGGGTCTGCTCGGCGTCGCAGGCTTCTCCCTGACCGTGCCGCTCACCCGCATCGCCGTCGAAAGTGGAGCGATGTCACCGCTGTTCGTCGCCGCCGGCCGCGCGGTCGTCGCGGCGGTTCTCGCCGCTCTGGCACTCGCGTTCACGGGGCAACGACTCCCGAACACGCATCAGTGGCGCAGGATCGCCGTCGTCACGGGTGGGGTGGTGATCGGATTTCCCACGCTCACCTCGTACGCCCTGACCACGGCACCGGCGAACCACAGCGCGATCGTCATCGCGATCCTTCCGGCCGCGACCGCGGTGGTCGCGGTGTTGCGGGCCCATGAACGGCCGCCGATCCCGTTCTGGGTTGCGGCGGGTGCGGGGACAGTCGCCGTCATGGCCTTCGCGGGCCTGCGTGGCGGAGGTTTCGCGGGATTCGGCCGAGCCGATCTGCTGTTGCTCGGCGCGGTGGTCGCCGCGGCCCTCGGCTATGCGGAGGGCGGACTGCTGGCGCGGGAGATCGGTGCGTGGCAGACGATCTCGTGGGCGCTGGTACTGGGGTCGCCGCTGATGGTGACACTCACCCTGGTCTCGCTCGCCGACGGAGTGCCGCAGGGTGGGGTGACGCACTGGGCATCGTTCGCCTATCTCGGCATCGTCAGTATGTTCCTGGGGTTCTTCGCGTGGTACCGAGGTCTGGCGATCGGGCCGATGGCGCGGGTGGGGCAGGTGCAACTGACCCAGCCGATCATGACGGTCGGCTGGGCCGCCTGGCTGCTGGGAGAGCCGTTGACCTGGGCGGTGGTGGCGGGCGGTGCCGTCGTCGTGCTGTGTGCCGGCACCGCCGTCCGCGTCCGTCGGAACTGAACGTCAGTCCTTGTCGAGGAAGAAATCCCAGCGCGGGTTGTCGCCGCCACCGTACCGCGACAGGTCCGTCACCCCGGCCTCGGCAAGGACGTCGGCGTCGACGAAGCACTGTCCGGTGGTCGTCTTCGCCGGTCGCGAGAGGATCTCGACGGCGGCGTCGGCCATGATCTCCGGGCTGCGGGAGGCGGCGATCAGCGCTTCGCCGTCGGGGGTGTTGGCCACGGCGGAGGTCGCGATGTAGGTTTCGGGCCACAGGCAGTTCGCCGCGACGCCGGCGTCGTCGTATTCGGCCGCGAACCCCAGAGTGAGCAGCGACATTCCGTACTTCGACAGCGTGTACGAAGGGTGTACGCCGAGCCAGTACGGGTTCATGTTGACCGGCGGGGCGATGGTGAGGATGTGCGGGTTGGACGACTCCCGCAGGTGCGGCAGCGCCGCCTTGGAGAGCAGGAACGTTCCGCGGCAGTTGATCTCCTGCATCAGGTCGTACTTCTTCACCGAGAGGGATTCGGTGGGTTCGGTGGCGATGGCGCTGGCGTTGTTGACGCAGATGTCCACACCGCCGAACCGCTCGACCGCCGTGTCGACGGCTCGCTGAACGTCGTCCTCCTTCCGGACGTCGCCCACCACCGCGACGGCCTTGCCGCCGGCGGCCTCGATGTCGGCGACGGCGGTGTGCACCGTTCCCTTCAATTTCGGGTGGGGCTCGGCGGTCTTGGCCAGGAGTACCACGTTCGCGCCCCGGCGGGCAGCGGCGACCGCGATGGCCAGTCCAATACCGCGGCTCGCGCCGGAGATGACCATGGTGCGGTCGCTGAGGGCATTCTGGCTCGACATCGTTCTCCCTGGTCGACTTCGGGTATTCAGCTCTGTTCTCGCCAATGATATTGGCATTCTCTTTTTCTGCAAGTAATGTATCCGGTGTGAACGACTTCGCAGAAACCTCGTCGGGTATCCCGCTCGAGCCTGTCTACGGGCCGGGCGACCGTGCTACCGAACCGCCGGCGCCGGGAAGCTTCCCCTTCACGCGCGGGAACTTCTCCAACGGCTATCGGGGCCGGTTGTGGACGTTTCGTCAGTACTCCGGGTTCGGTACTGCGGAGGAGTCCAACCGCCGCTATCGCTACCTGCTCGACCAAGGCGGCACCGGACTGTCGGTCGCGCTCGATCTGCCGACCCAGTGCGGCTACGACTCCGACGACCCCGAGGTCGGCGAGGAGGTGGGCCGCGTCGGCGTCGCCGTCGACACGCTCGCCGATGCCGAGGTGCTGTTCGACGGCATCCCGCTCGACAAGATCAGTACGAGCTTCACCATCAACGGCACCGCCGCGATCCTGCTGGCGTTCTACGTCGCCGCCGCGGAGAAGAAGGGGGTACCGCGCGAGAAGCTCACCGGTACCATCCAGAACGACATCCTCAAGGAGTACGCCTCCCGCGGCACGTGGATCTGGCCGCCCGAGCCGTCGCTCCGCCTCATCGCCGACACCATCGAGTTCTGTGCCGCGGAAGTGCCGCGCTTCAACGCGATCTCGGTGGCCGGAGCCCACTTCCGCGACGCCGGCGCGAACGCGGTGCAGGAGATGGCGTTCACCCTCGCCGACGGTGTCACCTACTGCGACACCGTGGTCGAACGCGGACGGATGACCATCGATCAGTTCGCCCCGCAGATCTCGTTCTTCTTCTACACCCACGGTGACTTCTTCGAGGAGATCGCCAAATACCGTGCCGGACGACGTCGTTGGGCGACGATCGTGCGCGAACGCTACGGCGCCACCACCGACAAGGCGTCGATGTTCCGCTTCGGGTGTGTCGCAGGTGGGGCGTCGCTGTATGCGCCGCAGGCACAGAACAATCTCGTGCGCGTCGCCTACGAGTCTATGGCGTCGGTGCTCGGCGGCGTGCAGTCGATGTTCACCGCGGCCTGGGACGAACCGTTCGCCCTGCCCAGTGAGGAATCGGCGACCCTCGCGCTGCGCACGCAGCAGATCCTCGCGTACGAGACCGGTGTGACCCGCGTCGCCGACCCCCTCGGCGGGTCGTACTTCGTCGAGGCGCTCACCGATGCGACCGAGGAGCGCATCGTCGAGATCATGGCTGATCTCGAAGAGCACGGCGGTATGGTCCGCGCGATCGAGGACGGCTACCTGCAGGGCCTCATCGCCGACGAGGCCTACAAGATCCACCAGGAGATCGAGAACGGCGACCGGCCGGTGGTCGGTGTGAACAAGTTCGTCTCCGACGAACCCCAGCCCGAGATCTCCACCTACGAACTCGACGCCGAAGGCCGCGAGATGCAGCTGAAGCGACTCGCGAAGGTCAAGGCCGAACGCGACCCCGACGCGGTGCGCACCACACTCGCGGCCCTGTCCCGCGCAGCGGAAGGAACCGACAATCTCATGCATTCCCTGATCGATTGCGCCAACGCGTATTGCACCGTCGGAGAGATGGTCTCCACGCTGAAGAACGTGTGGGGCGAGTTCCAGCAGCCGGTGGTGTTCTGATGACCGCCCGCATTCTCGTCGCCAAGCCCGGACTCGACGGACACGACCGCGGGGCGAAGATCGTCGCGCGTGCGTTGCGCGACGCGGGCTTCGAGGTCGTCTACACCGGAATCCGCCAGAAGGTCGAGGACATCGTCTCGATCGCCGTGCAGGAGGACGTGGCGGTGGTCGGTCTGAGCATCCTGTCGGGTGCGCACATCGCACTCACCACCAAGGTCGTCGAGGGCCTGCGCGCTGCCGACGCCGGCGACATCGATGTCATCGTCGGCGGAACGATCCCCCAGGGCGACGTGCCGAAACTACTCGATGCGGGTGCCGCGGCGGTGTTCCCCACGAGCACACCGCTGGACGTGCTGGTCAGCGAGATCCGCAAGTTGACCGGGACGCCGGACGCGTCCTGACCCGCATCACACATCATCGAGCTCGGGAACCTGGAGGAATCGTGCGTATCGGAGTGATGGTCGGCCCGGAACAGGGTGATACCAACCGCAAGGTCGACCGCATGCTGAAGGACGTCGAGTGGGCAGAATCGGCCGACCTCGACACCGTGTGGGTCCCGCAGATCCCCACCGACTTCGACGCATTGACGGCTGTCGCCCTGATGGGGACGAGAACGTCCCGTATCGAGATCGGTACGGCCGTCGTGCCTCTGCAGGCGCAGCATCCGGTCCACCTGGTGCGGCAGTCGCTGTCGACGCATGCCGCGCTCGGCGGCCGCCTCGCCCTCGGCGTCGGCCCGTCGCACCACTGGATCGTGCAGGACATGCTCGGCCTGCCCTACGACAAGCCCGCGAAGTACACGCGCGACTATCTCGAGGTGCTGAACGCCGCGCGCGACCTGCCGGGTTCGATCGACGTCGAGAACGACACCTTCACGGTCCACAACCCCCTCGACATCGCGCCTGTTGCGCCCATGCCGGTCCTCGTTGCGGCGCTCGGTCCGGTCATGCTGAAGATCGCCGGCGAACTTGCCGACGGCACCGTGCTGTGGATGGCCGACGAACGCGCCATCGCCGAACACATCGCCCCGCGCATCACCAAGGCCGCGGAGGAGGCGGGTAAGCCCAAGCCGCGGATCGTAGCCGGTGTGCCGGTCTGCCTGTGCGCACCCACGGAGGTCGACGTCGCCCGCGAGCGCGCCAATCGCATTCTCGCCGAGGCGGAGATCTCGCCCAACTACCAGCGGCTCCTCGAACACGGGCAGGCGAAGGACATCGGCGACATGGCGATCGTCGGCGACGAGGACGCGATCCTCGCCGGTTTCCGCCGCTACGAGGAGGCCGGCGTCACCGACCTGTCGATGCGACTGCTGCCGATCGGCAACACCCGCGACGAGCTGGTCGCGTCGAAGTACCGCACCCGCGAGGTCGTCGCCGAACTCGTGAAGGAACTGCGGTGACGGCAGGTCCGCTCGCGGGGATCAGAATCCTCGAGGTCGGCCACATCCTCGCGGGCCCGTACGCGACGATGCTGCTGGCCGATCTCGGGGCCGAGGTGACGAAGATCGAGCCACCCACCGGGGATCTTTCCCGCCAGGTGAGCGACGCCTACTTCGCGAGCCTCAACCGGGGCAAGCGCAGCATCTGCCTCGACCTGACGACCGACGACGGCATGCGCCGCCTCGGCGAACTCGCTACCGAATCCCATGCGCTACTGGTCAATCTCAAGCCGTCGGCCATCCGGAAGTTCGGCCTGACCTACGACGCGCTGCGCAGATGGAACGAGAAGATCGTCTGCGTCGCGATCACGGGATACGGGCTCGACGGCGGCGACGATCCAGCCTTCGACTACGTCGTCCAGGCCCAGACCGGTGTCGCGTCGCTGACCGGCGACCCCGACGGACCACCGATGCTGCCCGGTTACTCGGCAGCCGACAACTCCACGGGCATGACCGCCGCGCTCGGTCTGCTCGCGCAGATCGTGTCCGGTCGCGGGGGCCAGGTCGACGTGTCGTTGCGCGACGTCATGCTGTCGCAGCTCAACTACCGCGCCTCGGCATATCTGAACGAGGGCACCGAGCCGCGACGCATGCCGAACGGGGCACACTCGTACTACGTTCCCGCCCAGCTGTTCCCGACCGCCGAGGGCACGCTCGCGCTGTTCGTCACGCACGACGGGTTCTGGCGGATCTTCGCGGCCGAGGCCGGGATCGACGGGTTCCCGATCATGGCCGAACGCGCACAACGGCGCGACGAGGTACTCACCGTGGTCACCGAGGCGCTCTCGCGCGACACCGCTGCCGGCTGGGAGGCCCGTCTCCGCCCCCTCGGGGTGCCGGCGGCCGCGGTCCGTTCGCTGCCCGACGCTCTCGATGCGACTCCCGAGATGGTCGTCACCGCCGGTGATTTCCGCCTGGTGGGCAGCCCGATCCGGGTGCTCGGGTACGAACCGCAGTACGGACCGCCCCCGAAGCTGGGTGAGCACACCGATGCAACGGTGACCGTGGGACCTGCTTGATCCCTCGGCGGGTTCACTGAACGCACTCGCAACCGACGTCCCCTCCGTAGCCTGGACGTACCACGGGCGCGGTAGGGGTGGCGATGAAACGAGCAGTCCTGGCGATGGTGTTGCTCCTGGTCGCGGCCTGTTCCGATGCCGGAGACCAGGAGGAGCCGACGAACGTCCCGGCGGTGGATGCGGAATGCGACGCCGCCGACCATCGCTTCGTCTCGTCCGTCAGCGCCGACGGTCGCCATTTCGAGGATCAGTACGGCGATCCCGTCCTCGTCCGCGGCGACTCGCCGTGGTCGGGGATGGCCGACTGGTCGCCCGAGCAGACCGAGCTGTACTTCACCGACCGTGAGAGCAACGGGTTCAACGCGTCGATCATGTCGGCGATCGTCGTGCCGGTGAACGGCGGGCCGAGCTACGAAGGCGCCACCTTCGACGGCATCGAACCGTTCGTCGACGGCGACATCACGCAGTGGAACGAGGCGTACTGGTCGCGCGTCGACGATTACCTCCGGATCGCGTGCCGCCACGGGAACACGGTGTTCCTGTATCCCATGGACGGATGGAATCTCACCCACGTCTTCGCGTCGACCACGCCGGAACAGGCCTTCGAATACGGGCGGCGGTTCGCTCAGCGGTACGCGGAGTTCCCGAACATCGTCTGGATGACCGGTGGCGACTACTCGCCGGAGGCCGAGGATCTCGCGGCCGGTGCCGAGTCCGACCTCGTGCTGCGCGCGATGCTCGACGGGATTCGAGATGCCGGCTCCGGCGCACCGTTCACGATCCAGCTGGGCTGGGACAAGCTGCTCTCGACGGATCATCCGTTCTGGGAACCGATCGTGGACTGGAACTTCGTCTACACCTACGCGCCGACCTATCAGGCGGTCCTGCAGGCCTACGAGCGTGCCGACGGAACCCGCGACCCGCGACCCGCACTGTTCTCGGAGGGCAACTACGAAGGCGAGAACAACCAGGAGGACACGGCGCCGACCACCGACGAGACACTCCGACGTCAGGCGTTGTGGGCACTGACCTCCGGTTCGCCCGGCGAGTTCCGGGGTTCCGACGACTGGGAGTTCCCGGACGGGTGGGAGTCCCGACTGGACACCTCGGCCGTCGCGCAACTGCGAGCGATACGCGAGCTATGGCAATCGTGGCCGTGGTGGGAGCTCGTGCCGGACATCGACGAACCTCTCGTCGTCGCAGGTCGCGGCACCCCGTGGACGAGCGACGAGATGATCGACGTCCTCGACGACGAGTACGTCACCGCCGCCCGGACACCCGACGGTTCACTCGCCGTCGTCTATGTCCCGACGCAGCGCACGATCCGGCTCGATCCTGCCCTGGTGCCGGAGTCGGCGACCCTCGAGTGGATCGACCCCGCCGACGCGACCGGACCTCGGCAGCCGGCCACTCCCGACGAGAACGGCGACATCTCCACACCTGGGCCGAACGCGGGCGGAGACGAGGACTGGCTTCTCGTGATCACCGGCCGACAGGCGTGAGAGCGCGGAAACCGGCACGTGGTCGACGTCGACGACGTGCTCACCGCCTTACAACGGAACCCGCGCGGGCTTCCTGCGCGGCCGACCTACCGATGAAAATCCGGTTGTTTCGACCGCGTATGACGCCGTCGAAACAACCGAATCGGGATCAGACGTACTTGACCTTGATGTCCTCGCTGTCGGGCACGCCCTGGCAGGTGAGGATGTAGCCGTCGGCGATCTCCTCCTCGGACAGTGCGTCGTTGACACGCATCGTCGCGCTGCCGTGGGTGACCTTGGCGATGCAGGTCGCGCAGTTGCCCGCCTCGCACGAGAACGGCGGCGCCAGGCCCGCGCGACGCGCGCTCTCGAGCAGTGTCTCACCGGCGTGCCGGGGCACGGACACGCGCTGGTTGCCGAGCCGGATCGAGACGGTGCCCGTCACCTCGCCGCTCGGGGCGGACTCCGCCTCCTGGGCGTCCTCGGCCTTGATGGGTTCGGCTGCGCTGCCGAACCGTTCGCTGTAGATGTTGCCGGGGCCGGGGAGCGCGGCCTCGACCATGTCCATGAACGCTTCCGGTCCGCACAGGTAGCTGTCGGCGCCGCCGTCCGATCCGACGAAGGCGCGCACGGCGTCGGGAGTGAGCAGTCCGCTCTCGTCGTCGAAGTGCCGCACCACCTCGAGGCGACCCGCGTACCGGTCGACGAGTTCATCGGTGAGGCTCGCGAAGATCGCGGACGCGCGGTCGCGGTCGGCGATCAGCAGGCGCACCGGCCGGTCGGTCGTCGCGAGTGCGCTCTTGGCGAGCGACAGGATCGGCGTGATGCCGCTTCCGCCGGCGAAGCCGAGCACCGGACCGGCTGCGTCGCGAAGAAGGAAAGTGCCTGCGGGTCGGGTGATCTCGACCTCGTCGCCTTCTGCGATGTTGTCGTGCAGCCAGTTCGAGACGGCTCCGCCGGTCACCCGCTTGACGGTGGTCATCATCTCGGTGTCGGTCTCGGGTGCGCTCGACATCGAGTACGAGCGGTACAGATCGGTGCCGTCGACGTTCACCTTGAAGGTGCAGAACTGCCCCGATCTGTAGGTGAAGGGGCCGTCGAGGGGGGCGAGCACGTAGGTGCGGGCGTCGTCGGTCTCCTTCACGATCCGGGTCACGGTCGCGCGTTGAAACAAAGGTGGTCTCGCCATGGACCGTCTCCTCCTGGTATCAATGTTCTGCAAGAACGAGAGTACTATTCTCATTCAGGAGAGCAAGACCTCTCGACCGGTATTGCTGCGACGCGAGAGAGCACCATGACAGAGCCCACCGTGTTGGCCTTCGAAGACCGCGAGTACACCCTCGCGGAACTCGAGGCGCTCACCTGCGGACTCGCTCGTGTCCTGGCCGATCGCGGCGTCGGCCCCGGCGACCGCGTGGCACTCATGTCGTCGAACCGGCCCGAATTCGTCGTGGCCTACCGAGCCATCGACAGACTCGGCGCCGTCGTCGTCCTGCTGAGTCCGGCCTGGAAAAGCGGCGAGGTCGAGCATGCCCTCCGGCTCACCGAACCGGCCTTCGCCGTCGGCGACAACCCCGTCCTCGCCGCCGCGATGCCGATGCTCGACCTCGACGACCCGATCGAACCCGATCACGGCAACTTCGCCGCAGCCCCCGTGGACCCCGACGCCGATGCACTGCTCGTCTTCAGTTCCGGTACGACGGGCCTGCCGAAGGCCGTACGGCACACCCGCTCCTCGTTCGCCGCGGCCGTGGCGCACTGGCGTCAGGTCCTGGGGCTGACCGCTGACGACCGGCTTCAGATCGTCACCCCGCCCTCGCACATCCTCGGCCTGCTCAACATCGCCACCGTGCTCGACGTCGGTGCATGGATGCGGCTGCACCGGCGATTCGACCTCGACGCGATGCTGAAATCCATCGAGCGCGACCGGATCACCGTCGAGATGGCCGTCGCACCGATCGCCCTCGCGATCGCCTCGCACCCGGACCTCGAATCGTTCGACCTGTCGTCGCTGCGCTACATCATGTGGGGCGCCACACCCGTCACCGCGAGTGTCGCGGAGACCGTCACCCAGCGCACCGGCGTGACGTGGCTGCCGGCCTACGGAGCCAGCGAGGTCCCTGTCATCACCTGCAATCCGGTGGGCGACGCCAGACTCGACAGCGTCGGCGTACCTGCGCCCGGCGTCGAACTGCGGATCGTCGAACTCGGGACCGGCCGGGAGGTCCCGGCCGGCGAGACCGGTGAGATCCAGGTGCGGTCGGCCTCGGCCATGGCCGGATACCTGCCCGACGACGCGACCGCCGGGGCGTTCTGCGACGGCTGGTACCGCACCGGCGACGTCGGGTGGGTCGACGCCGACGACCGGTTGCGGATCACCGACCGCGCCAAGGACATGATCAAGGTCAACGGATTCCAGGTCGCCCCCGCCGAGGTCGAAGCGGTGCTGCACGGCCACCCCGACATCGCCGACTGCGCCGTCTTCGGAACGAAGGACGGTGCGGCCGGCGAGACGGTCGTCGCAGCGATCGCCACCACGGCGACACTCGATCCCGACGACATCTCCAGCTATGTGGCCGAACGACTCGCGTCGTACAAGCGACCGGGACGCGTGATCTTCGTGCCCGACATTCCCCGCCTGCCGTCCGGCAAGGTCTTGCGCCGACAACTCGAGGAGCGCCATGGACGTACGTCTGACCATTGAACAACAGCAGTTGCGCGACGCCGCCGCCAAACTGGCCGACGATCTGGGTGCCCGCTCGGTGTCGGATCTGGACGACGCGGCCCGTCGCGCACGGCTGGAGAAGACCGTCGCGTCGACCGGTTGGCGCTCCCTGCGCTCCGACGGTGCAGCGGGAGTCGAGGTCGCCCTCGTCGCAGAGGAGTTCGGACGAGGGCTCGTCGACGTCCCGTTCTTCGGGCCGGTGCTCGCCGACGACCTGCACCGGCACTTCTCCGACGACCAGCCGACGCGCGCCATTGCCGTCGGTGCGGACGCCTTCGACGCGCACGGCCTCGATCGTGTCCTCGTCCTCCGAGACCGGACGGTGTCGACCGCAGCCGTCGGTGAACCCGCCCCCGGTGCGGACCTGACCCGTTCGTTCGCGACGTTCGCCGAACCGGACGAGACGCTCGGTGAACTCTCCTCCGAGAACGCCGACCGCGCATATGCTCTCGCGCTCATCGTCACGTGCGCCGACCTCGTCGGTGTGTCGCGGGGCGCGCAGGCAGTGGCCGTCGACTACGCGAAGATCCGTGAGCAGTACGGAAACACGATCGGGTCGTACCAGGCGGTCGCGCACATGCTGGCCGAGAGCGAAGCCCTCATCGAAGGCTCGATCAGCGTGCTCCGGCACGCCGCCTGGGCCGTCGACGAGCTGACGCCCGAGGAAGCGATCCGTGCCGCGCGCATCGCCAAGATCTACACCGCGCGCGCCGCGCGCACCGTCTGCGAGACCGCCGTTCAGGTGCACGGCGGGATCGGCAACACCTGGGAGTGCATCGAGCACGTGTACCTGCGGCGGGCCCTGACGTCCACCGAACTGTTCCCCGTGAGCCTGGAGGAGATCGACCTTGGACTTTCGTGACTCGCCGGAAGAAGCCGCATTCCGCGCCCGGCTGCGGACCTGGCTCGCCGATCAGGCCGGAAAGTTCCCCACCTCGGGTGACGAGTACTGGGCTCGGCAGGGCGAATGGCATCAGGCGATCTACAGCGCAGGATTTTTCGGTCTGTCGTGGCCGAAGAAGTACGGCGGGCAGGATCTTCCGCCCGTCTACGACGTGATTCTCGACGAGGAACTCGCCGTCGCGGGGTGTCCGCCGCGGCCGAGCCTGGGTTATCTCGTGGTGGGTCTCGGTCATCACGCGAGCGATGAACTGTGCGAACGGTTCCTGCCCGGCATGATCGACGGCACCGAACGGTGGTGTCAGGGATTCAGCGAGCCCGGCGCCGGTTCCGACCTCGCGTCGCTCACCACCACCGCGACCCGCGACGGCGACGAGTACGTCATCCACGGCCACAAGGTCTGGACGAGCTATTCCGATGTCGCCGACTGGTGCCTGCTGCTCGCCCGCACCGAACCGGATGCGCCGCGGCACCGCGGCATCTCGGCGTTCATCGTCTCGATGCACCAGGACGGCATCGAACAGCGCCCGCTGAAGATGATCAGTGGCGTCACCAAGGAATTCGGCCAGGTGCTGTTCGACGGTGCCCGCGTGCCGGCGAGCCGCAGGGTCGGGGCTCCCGGAGAGGGATGGCGGGTCGCGATGACCGTCGTCGGCCACGAGCGTGAACCGTCCACCCTCGGATTCGCCGCGCGCTACGGCAAGCTCGTGCGTCAGCTCGCCAAGCAGGTCGACGGTCCGCCCCCGCAGGATCTGGCCTGGGCGGCGGTGCAGTCGGAGATGCTGCGCCTGCACGTGCGGAGGCGACTGTCCGAGCAGCTCGACGGTGTCTCGCACGGCTCCGAGGGGTCGCTCGACAAGCTGCTCATGACTTGGGTCGACCAGTCGGTCGGACACGCGGCACTGGCGGTCGCGGGCAGCCGCGACGAGGAACTCCTCGGCTCGTACATGTACAGCCGCGCCCAGTCCGTCATGGGCGGCACGTCGCAGATCCAGAAGAACATCATCGCTTCGCGCATCCTCGGATTGGGGGTCTGACATGTACGGCATGCCCGACGAGATCGAGGTCCGTGCCGAGGGGCCGCTGCGGATCGTCACGCTCAACCGGCCGGCGAAATACAACGCGGTCAACGATCCGCTGCACGCGGGATTGGCCCGGTTGTGGCCGCAGCTGAGTGCCGACCGTGAGGTCCGCGCCGTGGTGCTCACCGGTGCGGGCAAGGCGTTCTCCGCCGGCGGGGATCTCGACTATCTCGCCGAACTGGGGCAGGACGCCGAACTGCGGGCGAAGACCATCGCCGACGGACGCGAGATCGTCCTGGGCATGGCGCGCTGCCGCGTGCCGGTGGTCGCCGCGGTCAACGGCCCGGCGGTGGGACTCGGTTGCAGCCTGGTCGCCCTCAGCGATGTCGTCTACATGGGGGAGGGCACCTATCTCGCCGATCCTCACGTGCAGGTCGGGCTGGTCGCGGCCGACGGCGGTCCGCTGACCTGGCCGCTGCAGATCAGCCTGTTGCACGCGAAGGAGTTCGCCTTCTTCGGGGAGCGGATCCCCGCCCAGCGGGCTCGCGAACTCGGCTTGGCGAACCATGTCGTCGCCGACCCGCTCGCCGAGGCACTCGCGTGCGCCAAGCGCCTGGTGGAACAACCGCAGAAGGCCGTGGAGGCCACCAAGCGGCTGCTGAACATCCACCTCGAACGGGCGGTGCTCGCGAGCCTCGACTACGCGATGAGCGCCGAGGAGATGACCTTCCAGAGCGACGACTTCCGTGCGAACATCGCGAGGATGACCGCAGGAAAGTCGTGATCGGAGGCGCGGTGTGATCGGAGAGGCCGTGTAATCGGACGGTTGCGTTCGCTGTCGAGCTTCCATCCCGATCTGCGGGCGGTGGCGCTGCTCGCTCCACGTCGTGCGGTGACCCCGCGATCGTTGCCGGTGATGCGCATGCTCACCCGCGCGATCCGGGGCACCGACCCGGATGTGTACGTCTTCGAACCGGGCGTGTCGGTCCGCTGGTTCGGCGCTCCGTCCCACGCAGACGCCGAACCAGGTGCGGCCATGTTGTGGATCCACGGCGGCGGGTACGTCTTCGGTCGGGCCGCGCAGGACGACGCGCTGTGCCGGCGGTTCGCCGACCGCCTCGGTATCGCCGTGGCCTCGATCGACTACCGATTGGCACCCGAACATCCCTATCCGACTCCGCTCGAGGACTGCCTGCGCGCCTACGAGTGGTTGCGGAGCCGGCCGGAGGTCGATCCGGCGCGTATCGCGATCGGAGGTGCGAGCGCCGGGGCGGGTCTGGCTGCGGCACTGGCACTTCTGCTCCGGGACAGGGAACTGCCGGCACCGGCCTTCCAACTACTGGCCTATCCGATGCTGGACGACCGCACCGGCACCGGCCCCGCGCACACCCGGATGTGGGATGCGTTCAGCAACCGGTTCGGCTGGACGAGTTACCTGGGTTCGGCCGATCCGGAGGTCGCGGCGCCGGCGCGTCGTACCGATCTGTCGGGCCTGCCCCCGGCCTGGATCGGGGTGGGCACGCACGATCTGTTCCTCGACGAGGACCGCGCGTACGCGGAACGGCTACAGGCGGCGGGTGTCCCGTGTGCTCTGCACATCGTCGACGGAGCCTTCCACGGCTTCGATTCGGTGGCGTCGCGCACGGGGGTCGCGCGTGGATTCTTCGGCGAACAATGCGCCGCCCTGGAAGATGCGCTCTCCCTGAAACGTTCGTAGGGCCGCTACCGGATCCCGGCAGCGGCCCTACGACTTCCGTGCTCCGTTCACGAACGGGGCTTGGCGTACTCCGACTTCACTTCCATGATCCGCATCTTCGGGATCGGGCCGTAGCTGAGCGAGTCCGACATGTTCAGCTGCTTTGCTGCCGCCGCGGCGTGGACGTTGGCCTTGGCCGCCGCGGGATCACCCTCGAGTTCGTACAGGGTGACCGATGGGCCACCGTCCGCGTCGGCGGGGGACAGTCGCGTGGCGCCGACGAACCCGTCGAGGGCCACCACTTCGGGGATGTGCACCTCGTCGTACCACCTGTTGAACTCTTCCAGCCGCTCGGGATGCGACGGGTACGACTCGACGAGCAGGTAGTGCTTCATTCGCGGTCCTGTCTGTGAGAAGGGTTGGTGTCCTGGAGTTGACGCTCCTCGGCAGGACGCTCGTGGGTTCCCTCGGTGGGACCGTCGAGGACATCGAGGAGGTGTACGACCTGTTCGTGAAACGGGAGATCGAACCCGCATACACCGAGATCGGCTTCGAGGAGATCGGTGCCGGGCTGGAACGCCTCCGGCGCAACGAGGTGACCGGACGGCTCGTCGCGCGCTTCGGCCGCTGAGCCGTCGGGTCGGGTTCGCGCACTCGGAAACACGAAGGGAGGCCCGGCGCCGGGCCTCCCTTCGTACGGGACCTCATCCCCTCTCGGGCACGAGGCTCTCCGAACGTTGCACGGTGCCGGATATCCCGTTCGCATCCTGCTGCGCGAGCAGCACCGCGGCGGCGCCCATCGTCTCCGGCGGTTCCACCATCTCGGGCGGGATCTCGCGTCCGCCGCCGCCGGCGGTCCACCCCTCGGTAAGGACGACGCGGGACGGCGCGAGGCAGTTGACCGCGATGTTGTCGTTCCGCAGGTCTGCTGCGAGCCCCACGTAGAGTCGTTCCACCGCGGCCTTGGACACCCAGTAGGCGTTCGAACCGCGATCCGTCATCGTCACGCCACTGGTGGTCACCGCGATCAGCGACCCGCCGCCGCGCTCGCGCAGGTGCGGGATCGCCGCCTTCGTCACCGTGAAGACGCCGGTGAGATTGACGTCGAGGCACAACTGCCAGCGTTTCACCGGTGTCGTCTCGATCGGCCCCATCCACAGCACCCCGGCGTTCGCGACCAGGATGTCGAGCCCACCGAACTCGGCGACCGTCGCGGCGATTGCGGCGTCGACGGACTGTTCGTCGGTGACGTCGCACGGCACCGGGACGGCCCGTCCTCCGGCGTCGGTGATCCGCTTCGCGACCGAGCCGATGGTGCCGGGCAACTTGCCCTCCTGCTCGGAGCGTGCCGCGACCGCCACCGAGGCGCCCGCCTCGGCGAGAGCGACGGCGATCGCCGCGCCGATGCCGCGACTGGCACCGGCGACGAACGCGACCTTCCCTGCGAGCGGGCTCACTTCGGCGGGAACCTCAGTGCACCGTCGAGGCGGATGACCTCGCCGTTGAGGTAGTCGTTCTCGACGATGGACGCAACGAGCGTCGCGTACTCGGCGGGACGACCCATGCGCTTGGGATGCGGGATCTGCGGGCCCCAGTACGCCTCGAGTTGGTCGCCGGCCTTGCCGTAGGCCGGGGTGAGGATCGTGCCCGGGGCGATCGTGTTGACGCGGATGCCGAGCGGCGACAGGTCGCGTGCGGCGACCAACGTCATACCGATGACGCCGCCCTTCGCGGCCGCGTAGGGGAGCTGCCCGATCTGGCCTTCGTAGCCGGCGATGGACGCGGTGTTCACGATGACGCCGCGGGAGCCTTCGTCGTCGAAGGGGTCCTGCTTGGCGATGGCGGCGGCGGCCAGGCGCATGACGTTGAACGACCATGTCAGGTACGACTCGATGGTCTTGGTGAAGTTCTCGAGCGGCATGGCGCTGCCGTCCTTGCCGACGAGGCGTCCGCCGCCGGCCGGACCGCCGTGGCAGTCGACGGAGATGCGCAGCGGCGCGAGCGAGTCCGCTTCCGCGATGGCGGCCGAGACGGATTCCTCGCTGCCGGCGTCGGTGCGCACGTATCGCACACCGAGTTCCTGCTCGAGTTCCTTGCCCTTCTCATCGTTGACGTCGGCGACGACGACCTTCGCGCCCGCCTCGTGGAGACGCCGGACTGTGGCCTGCCCGAGGCCACCCGTGCCGCCGACGACGATCGCGGAGCTTCCTGCTACCTGCATGCTGCCTCCTTCGGGATCCGAGCTCTTGAAAGTAAAGCTCTCTGTCTGTGAGAATAATGTTCTCATGAACCTAAGCATGATTCTAGAAATGGCCGCAAGCACCGGCGAGCGAGCAGTTGCGACCGTCGGGAACCGGACCCTCACCGCTGCCGGTCTCGACGCTCTCGCACGTCGTGCCGCCGCGCAGTTCCGGAATCATCCGGCGGTGCTCTACCTGGGGTCCAACCACCTCGCGTATCCGGTGGCACTGTTCGGTTCGGCACTGGCGGGGGTTCCCTTCGTGCCGCTCAACTACCGCCTCGGCGAGCAGCAACTCGGCGCGTTGAAGGCCAAGCACCCCGGTGCGCTCGTGCTCGAGCAGGACGACCTCGACGCCCTCGTCGACGACTCCTACGCCACAGTCGATCCCGAGCCGCCACTCGAACCGCAGTGGGACGGCGACACGGTCGCTGCGATCATCTACACCAGCGGCACCACCTCGGATCCGAAGCCCGCGATCCTGCGGCACCGGCACCTGCTCGCCTACGTGCTCAACACGATGGAGTTCGGTTCGGCTGCCGAGACCGACGCGTCGCTCGTCTCGGTCCCGCCGTACCACATCGCCGGCCTGACCAACCTGCTGTCGAACTTCTACACCGGTCGCCGGGTGGTGTACCTGCCGGCCTTCGACCCGCAGGTCTGGCTCGAGACGGTCCGACGCGAGCGCGTCACCCACGCGATGCTCGTCCCGACCATGCTCGCCCGCATCGTCACCGCCCTCGGCGACGACACGGCCGACACCCCGACGCTGGCGAGTCTCGCCTACGGCGGGTCGCGCACACCGCGCCCGGTCCTCGAACACGCGCTGCGCGCCTTCCCCGACACCGGCTTCGTCAACGCCTACGGTCTCACCGAAACCGCTTCGTCCGTCGCCGTCCTCGGCCCCGACGACCATCGCACCGCCTTCGACTCCACCGATCCGGCCGTCCGCGACCGCCTCGGTTCGGTGGGTCGCCCGCTGCCCGGGATCGAGATCGAGATTCGTTCCGAGAAGGGCGAACCCGTCCCGGCCGGCGAGACCGGCCTGATCTTCGTCCGCGGCGAACAGATCTCGGGCGAATACGGCAACCGCAGCGTCCTCGATGCCGAGGGATGGTTCTCCACTCGTGATCTCGGCCGGCTCGACGCCGACGGATATCTGTACGTCGAGGGCCGCTCCGACGACACGATCATCCGCGGCGGCGAGAACATCGCCCCCGCCGAGATCGAGGACGTCCTGCTCTCCCATCCGGGCATCGTCGAGGCCGCCGTCATCGGTGTGTCCGATGCCGAGTGGGGACAGCGCATCGTCGCCGTCCTCGTCGGCGACGGTGATCCGGACGAGATCCGCCGGTGGGTCAAGGAACGCCTACGTTCCTCGAAGACCCCCGACAACATCGTCTTCCGGGACGAACTCCCCAAGACCGAGACCGGAAAGCTCTTGCGTCGCACCCTTCTCGCCGAACTGGAGGCCACCCATGCCTGATGCCGTGATCGTTTCCGCCCTGCGCACCCCGATCGGCACCGCCGTCAAGGGCACGCTGCGCGACACCGATGCCTTCGCCCTCGCGGAGCACATCGTCTCCGCGACCGCCGAGGACCTCGACCCGAGCCTCATCGACGACGTGATCCTCGGTGAGGGCCTGTACGGCGGCGGTGTGATCGCCCGGCACGCGGCCCTCACCGCCGGCCTGACCCACGTGCCCGGTCTCGCGCAGAACCGGCACTGCGCGGCGAGCCTGTCGACCGTGCAGTCCGCTGCCGCGAGCATCCGATCGGGCATGGACCGCATCGTGATCGCGGGTGGCGTGAACTCCGCCTCCACCTCGCCGCGGTCGCTCATCCGGAAGGGTGAGGAGTGGGTGCCGTGGATGTCGCCCAGCCACCCCGACAGCCCCGAGGCCCCCAACCGCGACATGTCCATCACCGTCGGCTGGAATGCCGCGGTGAAGGCCGGTGTCAGCCGCGAGGAGATGGACGCGTGGGCGCTGCGGTCGCACCAGGTCGCGATCCGGGCCATCGACGAGGGCCGCTTCAAGGAGGAGATCGTCCCGATCGACACCCCGCACGGCCTGTTCGACACCGACGAGCATCCGCGCCGGGAGACGAGGCTCGAGAAGCTCGCGTCCCTGAAGGTGCTGCATCCGGAAATCGAGGGCTTCAGCATCACCGCCGGTAATGCCTGCGGCGGCAACGACGCTGCGGCCGCACTGGCCATCGCCAGCAGTGATCTCGGTCTGCCCGCGCTCGGCAGGGTCCTGTCGTGGGCATCGGTGGGCGTCGACCCGGCCATCACCGGACTCGCTCCCGTCGAGGCGATCCCGAAGGCGCTCCGCCGTGCCGGACTCACCTTCTGCGATGTCGACCTGTTCGAGATCAACGAGGCGTTCGCCGCGCAGTGCGTCGCGTGCATCAAGCTGCTCGAGATCGACCCCGAGAAGGTCAACGTCAACGGCAGCGGCTGCTCCCTCGGCCATCCGGTCGCCGCGACCGGCGCCCGCATGCTCGTCACCCTCACCCACGAACTGCGCCGCCGCGGCGGTGGCATCGGTGTCGCGTCGATGTGCGCCGGTGGTGGCATGGGCTCGGCCGTCGTGATCGAGGTGCCGGCACCGTGAACCGGGATACGCCGTGAACATCGGTGAACTGATCGACGCGGCACGCGGGGGCTCCCCGCGTGCCGCGGGTCGATTGCTGACTCTCGTCGAGGGGCCGCGCCGGAACGAGGTGCTCGCGCTGCTCGAACCTGCCCGCGCGCGGGTCGTCGGATTCACCGGCCCGCCCGGCGCCGGCAAGTCCACTACCGTCGGGGCGCTCACCACTGCCTACCGCGAACGGGGTCTGCGGGTCGCGGTGCTGGCCGTCGACCCGTCGTCCCCCTACAGCGGCGGCGCACTGCTCGGCGACCGCATCCGCATGGCCGCGCACGTCGGCGACTCGGGTGTGTTCGTCCGGTCAGTGGCCTCCCGCGGACATCTCGGCGGACTCGCGGCCGCCGTCCCCGCGTCGATCCGATTGCTGGCAGCCTTGGGTTACGACGTGATCCTGCTCGAATCCGTCGGTGTGGGGCAGTCGGAGATCGAGATCGCCTCGGTCGCCGAACCCACCGTCGTCATCCTCAATCCCGGTGGGGGAGACGCCGTCCAGGCCGCCAAGGCCGGACTGCTCGAGGTCGCCGACCTCATCGTCGTCAACAAGGCCGACCGCGAGGGCGCCGATCAGACCGTGCGCGATCTCCGTGGAGACGTGAAGGTCCCGATCCTCAAGCTCGTCGCGGCGACCGGCCAGGGCGTCGACGACCTCGTCGACGCGATCGAGGCGCATCAACGGGCCGACACGGCCGAGCGTCGCGCTGCGAGGGCCCGCAGCCAGATCCTGTCCCTGGCACACACCCTCCTGCGCAACCACCCGGAGTTGGAGGTGCTTGCAGAGGCAGTCGCGGAGGGTCGCGACGATCCGTATTCGGCGGCCGCGCGCCTCGTCGAGGGTGTGGGCGTATCCGCGCAGTCGTGATGTTCGCGCGGTGAAACGGGGTTCGCTACCGCTGTAACCGGCGCCTATCCCGTTTCACCGCGTCAACGTTCGTCGTCTCAGGCCAGAACCGGGACGACGAGCGGGAGTTCGACGGTCGTCCGGATCCCAGGCTGCGCCGCGCACACCGCCGCGATCGAGTTCACCGCACGATTGGCGGTGTACGACGGCGAGATCTCGCTCATTCGCTCGAGCGGACTGGGGAAACGCATGTCGATGTCGAGGGGTGCGTCGCCGTCGACGGTGATGTGCCATCCGGTGGCGTGCAGATCCCAGTCGGTATCGAGTTGATCGGTGCAGTACCAGGTGGGCCGGAACCGCATCAGTTCCCGGCCGTCGCGGATACCGGAGACCGTGATGCGTTGCGCGGCCACAGTTCCTGCTTCGATCGTGCCGGCGGCGATGGTGACCGTGGACCGTGCCGTGGCGAGTTCGCCCGTGGTGCGGATGGTGTCGAGGGTCAGGCCGAGTGCGTCGGCGAGGGCAGCCAGCGACGGTCCGAAGTTCGATTCCACGTGGGCGAGCCGGACGTCCGCGAACTCGCTGGCATCACCGCCGAATCCCATGACGTCGAACAGGATTCCGGGCGAGTTCCGCTGGGAGAGATCGGCGTACTCGTCGATCGTGAGATGGTCCAGTCTCCGCTGGATGGATGTGAGTACGAGCGGAACGGCCTCGGTGACGAAACCGGGGCTGCTGCCGGTGCTGTGGATCGACGTACCGCCGAGTGCGCACGCGGCCTCCACGGCCTCGCGCACCACCGGATCCATACCCGTCGGGCGGTGGAACTCTCCACGGGTGGTGACGATGTTTGTGCCGGAGGCGAGGATTCGGCACACTTCGTCGAGGTCGAACAGCAGCGGCATGTACAGCACGCAGTCGGCCCCGAGATCGATGATCTCGTCGGCGTCGTTCGTGGCGCGCACACCGACCGGGTCGCGTCCGCACAACTCGCCCGCGTCGCGACCGGCTTTGTCGTCGCTGTGCACGTACACGCCGACGAGTTCGACGGAGGGATGGTCGATCACCGCGCGCAGCGCGCGGGTGCCGATCGTTCCGGTCGCCCACTGCACCACGCGCAGAGGGCGCGGTGACGGAGTCTCGACGACGGCATTGTCGGGGGCGGACTGTCGTTGCATGGCACCTCGATCTCGATCGGTGTTCGTGGGGAAGGACCGTCAGGGCAGGCGCAACAGGGCTTCCTGAGCGAAAGAGGCTACGAGAGAGCCTTTTTCGGTGAGCAGGTCGCCGCGGCCGAAGCACCGTCCGTGGGCGACGAGGGGACTGTGCTGACGCAGCAGCAACCAGTCGTCGCTGCGGAACGGGCGGTGGAACCACAGATTGTGCGAGGTGACCGCGGACGTGAAGGTCGTTCCGTTGCCGGTGTGGTCGAAGCCGTCGACGGCAAGAAGTGCGGTACCGATGAGGTTGAGGTCGGTGGCGTAGGCAGCGAGTGCCGGCGCGTACGCCTCGTCGACCTCGGAGGTGCGCATCCACATCTCGAACTCGGGTGCGGAGACTCCGCGATCCTCGAGGTCGGTCGTCGCGCGGGTCTCCCACGGGATCAACGAGAACGGGGCGCGCGTGCTCTCGTCGAACACCTGGGGTACGGACGGCACGGTCTGCACCTCGGGGCCGTCCTCGACGACGTGCATGGACACCGATGCCGTGGCGAGGACGCCCTTCGACTGGCGCGCGACCGCCGTCAACGTGGCGAAGGTCCGGCCCTCGTGCAGGCGGGTGATCTCGTAGCGGACGGGCTCGTCGGCGCGTCCTTCACGGGCGAAGACGGTGTGCAGGGATTTGATGCTCTTCTCGGGGCAGGTCAGCTCGGCGGCACGCACGAACTGACCGAGCAGCTGGCCCCCGAAGAGCCGGTGGTATTCGAGGTGCTGATTGCTGCCCTCGAATACCACCGACTCGGGGTGCTCCTCGTCCGGAGGGGACGAGCGCAGATCGAGACAGGCGAGGAGGTCGTTCCACAACTCGGTCACGAACCGAGTGTAAGTGAACTACTCCGATTTGAGAATGGGGTTCTCTCTATGAGGCGGCGAATCCCTGCGAGCAGAAGTTCCAGACCTCGTCGGACGTGATGGGGCGGTTCGTGTTGTCGTCCCCTCCGCTGGACTGAGCGATGAACATCACGGTCTGCATCGTCATGGCAGCCATCCGCTTCGGGTTCAATCCCTCGCGCAGGCTGCCTTCGGCATCGACCTTCTCCATCAGTTCCGTGAACAGCGCGAGCATGGGCGCGTGCGCGACCTTCACCTCTGCGGGGTGGGTGAGCAGCAGCTGGGGAGCGAAGTCGGTGAACAGCGGTCGCTGGGCCGTGGGATCGGGCCGGGACGACTCGAACAGCAACTCCACCGCGACGCGCAGCTGATCGAGAGGAGCCTTCTCGCCGGCGGCAGCGGCGCGGATCTGGTCGGCGGAGCGGCTCAGGGCGTCCTCGAAGAGGGCGAGTAGCAACTCGTGCTTACCGTCGAACTGCAGGTAGAAGCTGCGAAGCGACTGCTTGGAGCGGTCGACGACCTCCTGGACGGTGAAGTCGGTGCTGCCCTTTTCCGTGATGATCGCCTGCGCGGCGTCGAGGAAGCGCTGGACGCGCTGCTCGGCGCGCAGTTTGGCGGTCCGGATGGAGCGCTCGACTGCGCGTTGCTTCCAGGCTGGTTCTTCGCTGGGGCCCGTCACTGCCGGAATCGCCCTGTGTCGCGTGGGGTGGACATAGGAGCACTGTACCGGAGGGTAGGGACGCATTGCGGGACTGTCCTTCCATTTCCCGCACCGATTCGAGACTATTACTATCTTGAAAAGAGAATGTTATTCTCATCGAGTACCCCAGGCTCAGCGCCAGGAAGGAGGCAAGTCGGAATGCTTTTCGAGTTCGACTCCGATCAGCAGTTGTGGCAGAAGACCGTCCGGGAAGTGACGGCGAAGGAATGCCCGTCGACACTCGTCCGCACCGTCGTCGACAACGGAGCCGATCCGGCACCGTTGTGGAAGACCTATGTGGGCCTGGGCTGGACGGAACTCGTCGAGTCCGAGGCTGCGGTGGAGCTCGCGATCGTCCTGGAGGAACTCGGCCGGGCAACCGACCCCACCCCTTTCCTCGCCACCACCACACAGTTCGCCCCGCTCGTCGCCGGCCGGACCCGACCCGATCGTGCGGGCGCAGCCGTGTACGAGGGCATCTCCGCTGTGCGTGACGCCGACGGCTGGCTGCTCCGCGGCACAGCGCACCGGGTGCTCGACGGCGACCGCGCCGACGACATCGCCGTCGTCACCGAGGCCGGTGTGTTCACCGTTCGGGCCGATCAGGTGTCGGCCCACCGCACGTCCGCCTTCGACCCGGTCCTGCACCTGGCCGACATCGTCTTCGACGACGTGCGGGTCGATGCGGACCCGGACACCGACATCGATGTGGAGAAGGCGCGGCACGTCGCTCTTGCCGGTCTCGCCGTCACCATGGTCGGCGCCTGCCGCCGCATCGTGGATCTCGCGCTCGACCACGTGCGCAACCGGCAGCAGTTCGGTGTGCCGATCGGATCGTTCCAGGCCGTCAAACATCGCGCCGCCGACATGCATGTCGCCGTCGAACGCGCCCGCGCACTCGCGTATTTCGCAGCACTGACGATCGCAGAGGACGACCCGCGCCGTCGCCTCGCCGCCTCCATGGCCAAAGCCGCTGCAGGAGAATGCCAGTCGACGGTCTTCCGTAGCGGTCTGCAGTTGTTCGGCGCTATGGGCTTCACCTGGGAGAACGACCTGCAATTCGCGCTCAAGCGTGCCCGGGCGGGGGAGCACATGCTCGGCTCCGCCGCGGACCACCGCGCACTGATCGCCGAGGAGTACCGTGCAACTCTCGTTTGATTCCGACGTCGAAGAGTTCCGCGCCGAGTTCGTGGCCTTCCTCGACGAGCATCTGCCCGATCCGTCCGAGGCCACCGTCCGCGCCCGATCGAGCGCCGACGTCCCCGAATGGGCACGCCGTTGGCAGCGGGTCCAGTTCGACCATGGTTGGCTGTTGCCCGGCAATCCGCCCGAATTCGGCGGCCGCAACGCGACGATCCTCCAGCAGTACGTCCACCTCGAGGAACTGTCGAAGCGGCGGATCTACCACAGCTTCAACCCGCAGGGCCTCGGCATCATCGCAGCCTCGCTGCTGTCCTTCGGCACGGAGGAGCAGAAGCAGCGCTGGGCGGTGCCCATACTCCGTGCAGAGATCACCGCAGCCCTCGGAATGAGCGAGCCCGGCGCGGGATCCGACCTCGCCTCCTTGCGGACCCGGGCGGTCCTCGACGGCGACCACTTCGTCGTCAACGGTCAGAAGGTGTGGACTTCTGGCGCCCACGACGCCGATGTACTGCTGACCTTCGTCCGCACCGATCCGGATGCACCGAAGCACAAGGGGATCAGTGTCCTGCTCATCCCCACCGACCTGCCCGGCGTCGTTCGCAGGCCGTTCCCGTCGGTCGCCGACGGCGACGACCGCGATTTCAACGAGGTGTTCTTCACCGACGTTCGTGTGCCCGCCGGGAACCTCATCGGCGAGTTGAACGGCGGCTGGTCGGTCGCGAACGGTTCGCTCGGGCACGAACGCACCCTGCTGTGGCTCAGTTTCGCCGACAGGCTGCAGGATCTCGTCGAGGACTTCCAACCCCGCACGGTGCTCGACCGTGACCGCTACGCCACCCTCGTGATGGATCACCAGGCACTGAAGCTGCTCGGTTCGGCCGCGCTCGTCCGCGAATCTCGCGGAGCGCAGGATGTCCCGGCTCTGTCGGTGCTCAAGCTCCTCGGTTCCGAAGCGGTCCAGTCCGCCGCCGAACACGCCCTCGACGCGGCCGGGCCGGACGGTCTCGTCCATCCCGCGTCGACGTCGGCATACGTGCCGTGGAATCTCGACAACTTCTCGTCGAGCTGGTTCGAGAGGTTCGTGCGGAGCTTCGCCGGCACCATCGCGGGTGGCACGTCGGAGATCCAGCGCAACATCATCGCCGAACGCGTGCTGGGGCTGCCCCGTGGCTGAAAGCTACATCCTCTACGACGTCGCCGACCGGATCGCGACGATCACGCTGAACCGTCCCGAGGTGGCCAACGCCCAGAATGGTTCTCTGCTCGACGAACTCGACGCCGCGTGGACCAGGGCGGGCGACGATCCGGAGGTCTCCGTGATCGTGCTCCGCGCCGAGGGCAAGCACTTCTCGGCCGGGCACGACCTCCGCAGCGGGGAGCCGGTTCCCGACAAGATCACCCTCGAGATGATCTACCGCAACGAGTCCCGCCGCTATCTCGAGTATTCGCTGAGGTGGCGCAATATCCCGAAGCCGTCCATCGCCGCGGTGCAGGGCAGGTGCATCTCCGGTGGACTCCTGCTGTGCTGGCCGTGCGATCTCATCGTCGCGGCCGACGACGCATCGTTCTCCGACCCCGTGGTCCTCATGGGCATCGGTGGGGTCGAATACCACGGTCACACCTGGGAACTCGGACCGCGTAAGGCCAAGGAGATCCTCTTCACCGGCCGGCCGGTCACTGCGGAGGAGGCCGAGAAGACGGGCATGGTGAACCGTGTCGTGCCGCGCGCCGATCTCGACACCGAAGTACGCACGCTCGCAGAGCAGATCGCGAAGATGCATCCCTTCGGACTGCGGCAGGCCAAGCGGGCCGTCAACCAGACCCTCGACGTGCAGGGTTTCTACGCCGCGATCCAGTCGGTCTTCGACATCCACCAGACGGGCCACGGCAACGCCCTCAGCGACAGCGGGTGGCCGGTCCTGATGAATCTCGACGAGATGAAGGACAACATCCGCTAGCGCACGGGGCATTCGCTACCGCTTTCCGGTAGTTGTCAACCTGTCTGAGACAGGTGGTGGATGTTGATCCCTGTAGACCCGGGCAGTTCCGGCGCACGAGGCGCACGCCGGAACCGCTCGGGAAACTCCGCTGCATACTCATCGAGCATCTGCTGACGCAACCGCCGAACCGCAACAGCAGAACCGTCGAACACCGACGCCGGAGTATGCCGACCGAGCCCACTGTGCCGATGCTCGGTGGCATACCGATGCAGAAAACCCGCGGTCCACTCCCTGGCATGATCGATCGAATCGAACACCGGCGGGCAGGTCAGGTCGTACTTGACGGTCTTGAACAACGACTCCGAAAACGGATTGTCGTCACTGACCCGAGGACGGGAAAACGACGCGATCACCCCCCGCTCCTCGAGCAGATCGAGCAACACCGTCGACCGCATCGACGCCCCGTTGTCCGCATGCAACACTGACGGGCACCCGTGCTCGGCGATCGCCTCGGTGAACAACTTCACCGCACGCTCGCCGCTCTCATGGAACTCGATGCACCACGCGACCGGATACCGCGAGAACACATCGATCACCAGATACAACAGGTACCGGTCCTTCTTCCCGGGCCCCTTCAACTCGGTGATGTCCCACGACCACAGATCCCCGACCGCCCCGGCCCCGACCACCGGCCGGGCCCGGACAGGGCCGCCGCCCCCGCCGCCGCGGCGGCCACGCCGGTCCCCGACCAAGCTCGCCGCGCCGGCGACCCGATAGAACGTCCGCTCACTGCACGCCAGAACCCCTGCATCGAATGCACGCCAATAAACCTGAGCCACAGACAAATCCGCGTACTCGCCGGAGCACAGCACATCGCAGATCGTGTCACGTTCGCTCTCGCTGAGCGCGGCCGGCTGCCGACGCTTCGCCTGCGGCAGCGGGTCCCCGGCCGGCCGGTAATGCGTGTAGCCGCGACTGTGCCGGTAGTAACTGGCCCGAGGCAGTCCGAGCAGGGTGCAGGCCCGGGTCACCGGCATCGCCGCGTCCTGGTGCAATGTGGTGACCGTGGCGGTCAGGACAGCCTGTACCCCTCGAGCCATTGTTCGTACTCGGCCACGCTCATCAGCGCCGGTGGGATCGCAGGTGTCTCCGGCGCCGAGCTCTTGGTCACGTGCTCCAAGAGCTCGAATGCTTTTCCCAGGATCTGCTGGGCAGCTTCGGCCTGCTCGACCTTCTGACGCAGTTGCTGGTTTTCCTTGCGCAGCTGTGCCAGCTCCGCGCGCTCACGACTGTCCATGCGTCTACCCGGTTTCTCTGCGGCTGCCCTCATCGATGCGGTCCATTCTCCGCGGTCCCGGGCGGCGATCCAACGGTGGACCGTTCCGTAGGCGAGGTTGTTTTCACGCAGCAGTTTGGCACGGCTGCCGCGTTCGATGGCCGCGTCCCATTGCCGGAGGAACTCCGAGCGGTAGGCCATCGAGAACGAACGCATGCCTGTCGGTGTTCGGCCGACTTCGACGTCGATCATGATGCTTCCGTTTCCCCGCGTCCGTCCCTGAATGTGTCTCACGACCATCCTGGCAACCAACGTTTCACCATTCGCCGCGGCAATTGTTGTAGCGCATGGCGATTCCGGTAGCCGATGGACAACGCAGTTACGTGTGGGGCCGCCTCCGAATCCCGGAGGCGGCCCCACACGCGTGTCTCAGACCTTGCGGGTGACGCCACCGTCGACGCGGATGATCGCGCCGGTGGTGAAACTCGACGCATCGCTCGCCAGATGGAGGGCGAGAGGCGCGACCTCCTCGGGCCGGCCCATGCGACGCAACGGCACGAAGGATGCCTCCTCGCCTTCCGGCGGAGCCCATGCCTTCGACAGGTCGGTGCGGAACGGACCCGGAAGGATCGAATTGACACGCACTTTCGGTGCGTAAGCCTCTGCCAACCCCACCGTGAGGGCGTTCAGACCGGCCTTCGCGCACGCGTAGGGGAGTTCGCGCACACTCGCCGTGAGCGACCCGGCGGTGCCGATGTTGACGATCGACCCGCCGTCGTGCTCCGCCATGTACGTGCCGGCGCGGACCGCGAGCCGGAACGGGCCCTTGAGGTTCACGCCGAAGGTCTTGTCGTACAGCTCTTCGGTGATGGATCCGAGATCCTGGTAGAGCGGCGACATTCCGGCATTGTTGACGAGGATGTCGAGGCGCCCGAAATGGTCGAGGGTCGTGTCGACGAGCGTGTCGCAGTCGTCCCACTGCCCGACATGGCAGGCGATGGGGAGCGCCTTGCTGCCGGTCGATGCCTCGATCTCCTTCGCGGCGAGTTCGCACGCGTCGAGCTTGCGGGAGGCGACGACGACGTCGGCGCCGTGTTCGGCGAGGATCTGGGCGATGGCGCGGCCGATGCCACGCGAACCACCTGTTACGGCAGCGGTTTTCCCGCTCAGATCGTGAAGAGAGTCAAGTTGTCTCATATACGGATCATGCCTCAGAACAAGGGTCTTGGAAAGGTGATTCTCTTCTGGAAGAATGAAATTCCGGACGAAGTCGAAGGAGCCTCATGACGCCCGACGAGCTGTGCGACAAGTACGCCATCACCGAACTCCTCTACCGCTATGCGACGGCGGTGGACACCAAGGACTGGAAGAAGATGGAATCGGTTTTCACCGAGGACGCCCATCTCGACTACAGCTCCGTGGGATACTCGCCCGGACCGAGGGACGAAGTGCTCGCGCAGCTGCAGAAGGCGCTGTCGTACCTGCCCATGTCGCAGCACTTCGTCACCAACGTCGAGGTCGACCTCGACGGCGACCGTGCGACGGTACGGGCGATGTTCTACAACCCGATGCAACTCCCCGGTGTCGACGGCCTGACCTATTGCGGGGGCAACTATCACCACGAGGTCGTGCGGACGTCGGAGGGGTGGAAGAGTTGTCGCCTCGTCGAGGAGAGCCTGTGGTTCTCCAACCACCCCGACCCGGCGAAGAACGGGTCCCACTGATTGCCGATCGCAGGTCCGGGTAACCGACCGGCATGGACCAGTCGGAAGCTCCGTTGCTCGACGCTCTCGAGCAGTACCACCGGCTCGATCGCTACGGCTTCTCTCCGCCGAGACACCGGCAGGGCCGTGGCGTCGACGAACGTGTCGTGAAGGTGCTCGGACGAGATCCGTTTCGCGCGGATGTCCTCGCTTCGGGCGGCCTCGACGACCGGCTCTCGCGCAACGGATATCTGAGCAGAGCCGAAGAACTCATGGCCGAGGCGGTCGGAGCCGAGCAGGCCTTCTTCTCGACCTGCGGAAGTTCGCTGTCGGTCAAGGCCGCAATGATGGCCGTCGCCGGCAACGAGCCCGGTGGTCTACTGCTCGGCCGCGATTCGCACAAGTCGATCGTCGCCGGACTGATCTTCAGCGGCGTCACCCCGCGCTGGATCACACCGCAGTGGGACGAGGAGATGCACTTCTCCCATCCACCGTCGCCACAACAGGTTCGCGAAATGTGGGACGAGTACCCCGACGCGTCCGGGGCGCTGATCGTCAGCCCCAGCCCGTACGGGACGTGCGCCGACATCGCGGGCATCGCGGACGTCTGCCACGAACGCGGAAAGCCGCTCATCGTCGACGAGGCATGGGGCGCGCACCTGCCCTTCCACGACGACCTGCCGACCTGGGCGATGGATGCCGGAGCCGATGTCTGCGTGGTGAGTGTGCACAAGATGGGTGCCGGTTTCGAGCAGGGCTCGGTGTACCACGTGCAGGGAGACCTGGTCGACGCCGCGCACCTCTCGGCCTGCGCCGACCTGCTCATGACCACCAGCCCCAACGTGTTGATCTACTCGGCGATCGACGGATGGCGGCGGCAGATGGTCGAGCACGGCACCGAATCGCTCGGCAGGGCGCTCCACCTGGCCCTGACCACACGCGAACGCATCGAGAGGATCGACGGGATCTCCGTCCTCGACGACCGGCTGCTCGGCGACGAGGCCTCGCATGACCTCGACCGCCTCCAGGTGCTCATGGACCTCGACGAACTCGGCGTCTCGGGTTATCAGTGCGCCGACTGGCTTCGGGAGAACTGTCGTCTCGACGTCGGTATGACCGACCACCGCAGGATCCTTGCCACGATGTCCATGTCCGACGACGAGGAGACCGCCGATCGGCTCGTCGAATCGCTCGAGGCGTTGTCCCGGGCGGCGGAGTCCTTCGACCCGCCGCCCCGGATCGACCTGCCGACTCCGGACGAACTGCAGCTCGAATCGGTGATGTCTCCGCGGGATACCTTCTTCGGCAGGACCGAGATGGTCTCCGCCGACCGCGCCGTCGGCCGCATCGCGGCGGAACAGCTCACGCCGTACCCGCCGGGTATCCCGGCTGTCGTACCGGGTGAGCGGCTCGACCGCGCGGTCGTCGACTACCTCCACAGCGGCGTGGGCGCTGGCATGAACGTGCCCGACGCGACCGACAGTGCCCTCGACGAGTTCCGGGTGGTCGTCGAGGGCTGACGTCGGACCGGACCAGGCGTCAGAGGTGGACCAGGCGCGGAGCCGAGCCCTCGGACCGGATGATCGCGCCGGCCTCGCGGGTCAGTTCGCGTGAACTGCCGAGCAGGCCGTCGAGCACCAGCGCGCGCTTGATATGCCGATGCAGGTCGTGCTCGGCGGTGAAACCGATCCCGCCGAGGACCTGCTGGCAGTGCCGTGCAGCGATGATCGCCGCGCGACCCGCGGCAGCCTTCGCCAGCAGGGAACCGAGTTCGTCGTTGGCAGCGTGCAGGGTGGCCTCCGCGCCCTCGACGGCGACGTACGTCTCGGCGAGCCGGTGCCGCACCGCCTGGAACCCGGCGATCGGCTTGCCGAACTGGATGCGGTCGAGAGCGTGCGTGCGGGCCAGCGCGAGCATCGCCCGGCTCGTTCCGACCAGCCACCATCCGAGCGCACGACGCGCCGCCGCGACCGGCACCGGATCGCCGGATCCGACCGTCGCGATCGGCAGCTCCGCGTCGAGGGCCGTGGTGTCCCGGTTCTCGCGCGCCCATTCGATCCACCGTCCACCGGTGTAGGGGAGCGGGACGACCCCACCGGCCTCACGACCCGCGTCGACGAGCACGACGTCGTTGATCACCGGGGCGTGCGCGCCGGTCTCGCCGAGCAGCCGGAACACCATGGGGATCGTGTCGTCGGGCATCTCGGTGAGCATGTCGTGCCAACCCAGATCGACCAGGGCAGCGTCGAGCGCTGCGCCGGTCGTACTCTCCATGGTCCTGCGCAGTGCGTCCTCGAGCAGGCCGAGGTCCGAATCCGGCGCCGGTGCAGTGCTGTAGGTCGTCACTCCGCCCCCAGATCGAGAAGTCGGCGCGCGACGATGTTGCGTTGGATCTCGGCGGTGCCGCCGTAGATCGTCGCCGCACGGGAATACAGGAATTCGGTCCGCCATTCGGTGTCGGACAGTTCGAGCACGCCGGGAAGCAGATCCCGTGCGGTGTCGAACAACTGCTGTTCGGCGGTCGCGAGGAGGATCTTGTCGACGGAGGTCTCGGGGCCGAGTGACGCGCCCGACGCGAGTCGCTGCTGGGTGGCGAGCGACCGGCACCGCACGGTGTGCAGCGCCAGGTAGGCCGCGCCGAGTTCGTCGTCGGCCGCCGAATCGGTCTCGTCCACAAGGCGATCCAACCGGGTGAACAGGTAAGCGATGCGATGCCAGAAGCACGTCGACCGCTCGTGCGGTAGCAGGTCCATCGCGAGCTTCCAGCCGTCGCCGGGATTGCCCAGCATGCGGTCGGCCGGCACGACGACGTCGTCGAAGTACACCTCGGCGAACTCGTCGACGCCGTGCATCGTGCGCAGCGGCCGGACGGTGATGCCCGGGGTGTCCATATCGACGAAGAAGGCGGTGATGCCCTTGTGCCCCGGCGCGGTACGGGTGAGCAGCACGCAGCGGGAGGCGAACTGGGCGAGCGACGTCCAGACCTTCTGCCCGTTGATCACCCATTCGTCGCCGCGTTGCTCGGCCCGGGTGGACAGCGACGCGAGGTCGCTGCCCGAGCCGGGCTCCGAGAAGCCCTGGCACCACTGTTCCTCACCGCGGAGCAGTTTCGGCACCATCTCCGCGGCGAGTTCGGGTCGCGCGTAGGAGATCATGGTGGGCGCGAGCACCTCGATCATCGAGTAGATGCCCGGCTCGGCGAGGTCGCGGGTCGCGACCTCCTCGCCGAGCACGGCACGCAGGACGGCCTCGCCACCGAGTCCGCCGACCTCCTCGGGCCAGCCGTAGCGCATCCAGCCCGCGTCGTAGAGTTTCCGCCGCACGCGGGCGAGTTGTTCGACCTGCGCGTCGAACGAGTGATCCGGTCCGGGGGTCAGATCGTTCTCGTCGAGCCAGGTGCGGACGGCGGTCCTGAACTCGGTGACGTTCATGCCGGTTCGAAGGCGTGAGGGATGCCGGAGTCGTGGGTTCCGCTGCGGCGGATGAAGGTCATCGCGCGGGTGCGCAGACGCCATCCGTCGGCCGTGCGGACGTAGGTGTCGTTGTAGTAGCCGATGCGCATGTCGTGCGTGGAATGCTCGACGAAGCACAGCGGTTGGGTGCCGGTCGCGGTGTCGCCGTCGATGTCGATGAGGGCGGTGCCCGTCATGAACAGGCCCTTCGGTGCGGCCGCGACGAGCTCGGGGAACCGATCGAGGGGGAACGCGTCGCCGAAGGCACTGTAGGTGCCGTCGGGCGTGAATACCGAGACGACGCCTTCGACGTCGTTCTTCGTCATGTTCACCGCGTAACGGGCGAGCAGCTGGTTGATCTCGACGAGGTCGTCGGTGAGTGAACGGTCAGTTGTGGACATAGACCTTTCCGCCTTTCATCACGAACCGCACGTTCTGGGTGACGGTGATGTCTTCGGTGGGATCGCCGGGGACGGCGATGATGTCGGCGAGCAGACCCTCGGCGAGGCGACCGCGGTCGTCGACGCCGATGAGTTCTGCCGCATTGATCGTGGCGGCCTGGATCACCGCGAGGGGAGGGATCCCGCGGTCGACGAGGGCGACGATCTCGTCGGCGTTCTTTCCGTGCGGGATGGCCGGTGCGTCGGTGCCGACGGCGATCTTCACGCCGGCCTTATACGCGGCGAGCACCGAGGTACGTGCCTTGGGGAACATCTCGGCGGCTTTGGCCTGCAGTTCCGGCGGCGCGTGGGAGGTGTCCATCGCATCGGCGAGGCGGGTGGTGGGCACGAGCCATGTTCCGCGCTCGACCATGAGGTCGATGGTGTCGTCGTCGATGAGGAATCCGTGTTCGATGCAGTCGATTCCGGCTTCGATCGCGTGGCGCACGGCTTCGGCGCCGTGGGTGTGGGAGGCGACCTTCATGCCGCGACGGTGGGCCTCGTCGACGATCGCCCGCAGTTCCTCATCCGAGTAGTGCTGGGCGCCTGCGGATCCGGTCATCGACATGACGCCGCCGGACACGCACACCTTGATGAGCTGGGCGCCGTGCTTGATCTGGTAGCGCACAGCCTTGCGGACCTCGTCCACGCCGTTGGCGATGCCTTCCTCGATCGTCAGGTCGAGGATTCCGGGCGCGAATGCCGCGAACATCGTGGGGTCGAGATGGCCACCGGTGGGGGTGATGGCGTGGCCGGCAGGGACGACGCGCGGGCCGTCCACCCAGCCCTTGTCGATGGCATTTCCGAGGGCCACGTCGAGCAGGTATCCGCCGGTCTTGACGAACAGTCCGAGATTGCGGACGGTGGTGAATCCGGCGCGCAGGGTGCGGCGGGCGTTGCCGACGGCACGCAGCATGCGTAGGGGCGGGTCGTCCTGGACCGTCGAGTAGACGGGCTTCTCGCCTCGTCCGCCCATGAGGAGGTTGACCTCCATGTCCATCAGGCCGGGCATGAGGATCAGGTCGCCGAGGTCGATGACGTCCCCTTCCGGGGTTCCGCCCACTCCGACGATGCGGTCGCCGTCGACGCGGATGATTCCCGGACGGACGATCTCGCCCGTGTCGACGTCGAGCAGTCCGGCTGCCTTCAGGGTCAGCATCGCTCGTCCTTTCATCGGAGAGCGACACATCGTGAGAATGGCACTCTCTATCTTGATTATGAGGTTTTCACACAACCCCGGACGGCGTCAATCGACCTACGATGGGAGAAACGAAAAAGGGCGTCGGCCCGGACCTTTCGGTCCGGACCGACGCCGATGTACAGCTTCGATCTGGGCTCAGTCGAGCCGGATCGCCCTTTCGGGGCAACCCGCTGCGGCCTCCCGTACGGATTCCTCGTGCTCGGCCGGGACCTCGGACACGAGCGTGACGGCGTACCCGCCGTCGCTCAGGTCGAAGACCTCCGGGCAGGTGGTGAGGCAGACTCCGTGTCCGCGACAGGCGTCGTCGTCGACGAAGACCTTCACTTCGACTCACCTTCCACCGGCGCGTACTCGAGGTGCAGCGCGAGCAGGCCGCGCAGGATGAAGGTCGGCAGGTAAACGAACTTCCGGTCGTCCTCGGGGCCGTGCACCTTCTCGGAGATCCGGATCTCGCTGGTGCGCTCGACCAGGCGCTGGATGCCTACGCGCCCTTCCGTGCGGGCGAGCGGGGCGCCGGGGCACGAGTGCACACCGCGACCGAACGCGATGTGGGTGCGGGCGTTGCGGCGGTCGATGTCGAAGTCGTTCGGATCGGAGAACTGACGCGGGTCGCGGTTGGCGGCACCGTTGACCAGCATCATGATGGTGCCGGCCGAGACGTCGACCCCGCCGATGGTGGTGGGGGTCTTCGCAAGCCGGAAGTCGCCCTTGATAGGGCTCTCGAAACGCAGCGTCTCCTCGATGAAGTTCGGGATGCGATCGGGCTCGCTGCGCAGGGTCTTCTGGAGTTCGGGCTGCTCGGCGATGATCCGCAGCGCGGAGCTCAGCAGACGCACGGTGGTTTCCTGGCCGGCGGAGAACACGTTCGCGGCGATGCGCAGGACGTCGTCGACGGGCGGCAGGGTGCCGTCTGGGAAGGTCGCGGTGGCGAGGCCCGTCAGGACGTCGTCGGTGGGGTTCTCGCGGCGGTCCTCGATGTACTGGCCGAACTTCTTGTACAGGAACTCGAGCGGGTTGAGCTTCAGTGCCTCACCCTCGGTGCTGCCGAGCGAGAAGCCCTTCTCCACCTGGATGTTCAGGCCCTCGATGAACTCCTGGTGGTCGCTTTCCGGCACGCCCAGCAGGTCGGCGATGACGAGCATCGCGAACGGAGCGGCGAAGCCGGTGATGTAGTCGCCCTCGCCCCGGGCGAGCAGGTCGTCGAGGAGCCGGTCGGCGATGCGCTCGATGAAGGCTTCGTTCTCCTTGAGACGCTTGGGGGTGATGAGCCGCATCAGCAGGCCGCGATGGTCGGTGTGCTGCGGGGGATCCATGGTGGGGAGCTGGTCGTTCATCGGCAGCGAGGGACGGTGCTCCTCGATGAAGTCGGTGATGTCGTCGCTCTCGGGGCAGGCCGGAAGGCCGGAGAACGGGCCGGTCACCGAGATGCACGACGAGAAGGTCTGCTCGTCGCTCAGGACCTGGATCGCCTCTTCGTAGCCGGTGACCATCATGACGTTGTGGTGGGGCTCGCGCCTGACCGGGCATCCCTCGCGCAGGGCGTCGTAATAGGGGTACGGGTCCTCGACGAGATCCGGATCGGTGAAGAAGTTCTTCGTCTCGATGTCGGTCATGGTTCCTCCCGGGGCAGGCGGTGGGCTGGTGCGGAGTCCGGCCTCGTCCCGCGCTCGAAGCCGTGTCTCGCCCGCACATCCAACCATGGGTCGGAAAGTCCGGCACTGGGGGATCTTTCGTGCATATCGGACTTGTGATCGATCACGTGACGACAAGCGGCCAACAATGTTCGATCTTGAAATACGGACGGCGTGGAACCGAAGAAACGACAACGCGCCCGTACTCGAACCCCGGAGGGTTCGGGTACGGGCGCGAGGTGTGCTCATCGCCGGAGTGTCCCGACGGGTGGCATCACACCACCGGTTCCTTGGTGATGGTGACCCAGGCGGCGCCGCTGTCCGGCACGCGGGGCTGCTTCCAGACCTCGATGGGGAACGAGACCATCACGAGCGACTGCATCAGGTGCATGAGCGCGCGGGCATCGTCGTCGAGGTCGTCAAGATCGAACTTGTCGAGGTAGGTGATGGCGTCCTCGAGCCGGCCGAAGGCGGCGTCGTAGAACTGCTGCATCTCGGGCATGCTCGATGCCAGTCGCTTGGCGTAGCGCTCGGGCTCGGTGGCCAGAGCCCAGTCGGCGTACGGTTCGAGGTCGGCGAATTCGGTGGGCAGAGTCGTCACTTCTGGTACTCCTTGACGTAATCGGCGACGGTCTTGTGGAGGTGGCGCAGGAGGATTTCCTGGTCGTTGAGCGGGAAATCGGTCACTGCGCGGGTGCCGATCATGGTCTGGGTCGCTTCGAGGGTGTTCGCGTCCTGGAGCGCGTACTCCTTGAAGGTCACCGCGGCGAGTTCCTGCGCGAGGCGATCGCGAGCGTTCTTCGGCGGGACGAAGTACAGGCTCGTCTCGAAGATGTGCTTGTCGACGGCGGTGGGCCAGTAGGTGTAGGTGAGGTACCAGCCCGGCTTCCAGATGAGCAGCGTCATGTTCGGGAAGAACTCGAAGCTGTCCTGGCCCCAGCTGTGGAACTTGGTGGGGTTGACCGCGGGCGGCAGCTGATCATCGGCCAGGCCCTCGATGTCCGGGACGTCCCACGGGCCGAACAGACCCGAGCGCAGGACGCGCTCGATGGGCTTGACCATGTTGAGGTCCTTGGGCGGGGCCATGCCGCCCCACGAGGAGATCATCGAGTGCGGCGACTTGATGTCGTAGTGCAGCGCCTCGTAGCCGTAGCCGGCGAGCTTCTCGGCCTCGTCCTTGACGGCCTGCTTCATGTGCAGGATCGGTGCGTGGTAGAACTCGGCGAAGGCGTCGATGAACAGCTTCCAGTTCGCGTTGATCTCCGAGCGGTAGCTGTAGACCTCGGTCATCTTGTCGAAGGGGTAGCCTTCGAGGCCCTTGGCGAAGTCGCCGAGGTAGTCGACGAGCGGAGCCGCGTCGTCGTCGAGGTTGATGTAGATGAACCCTTCCCACGTCTCGCAGCGCACCGCCTTGAGTCCGAAGTCCTTCTTGTCGAGATCGAAGAACTCGCCCTCCTGCTGCACGAAGGTCAGATCGCCCTCGAGGCTGTAGCGCCAGGCGTGGTACTTGCAGGTGAACTGCTTGCAGCTACCGGCGGTCTCCTCGTTGGGGAAGTCGTTCCACACCAACTTGTTTCCGCGGTGGCGGCACACGTTGTGGAACGCGCGGATGACGCCGTCGTTGCCCTTGACGATGACCAGCGAGGTGCCGGGCCCGGCCGACGGGATCTCCTTGGTGAAGTAGCTGCCGACGCGGGGCAGTTGCTCGACGCGACCCATGTAGAGCCAGGTGCGCTTGAAGATCGCCTCGCGCTCCGCCTCGAAGAAGGCGGGATCGATGGAGTCGGTGTAGTCGACGGGTGCGGTGCCGAGTTCGGGATAATGCTCGGTCCAGCTTCCCTCGGCCGGCTTGGTGAAGTGGGGCAAGGTTCTACCTTTCGTCTTCGAACTCGATACCGAAGGTGTTGTAGGCCATGGCCATCAGGCTGTAGCCACCCACGGTGAAGATGAGGTCCATCAGTTGTTTGGTGGTGAGATGCTCCGAGAGCGCTGTCCAGGTCTCCTCGGACAGACGCGAGGTCTCGGTCAACTCCCGAACGGAGTCGAGCAGGCGCTGTTCGAACGGATCCTCGGCCGACCCGTCGAGGGCCGCGGCGATCTCGTCCGGCGTGAGGCCGGCCTCGGTGCGCGCGATCTCGATGTGGTGCTCCCGCTCGTACGAGCAGTCGTGCAGTGCGGCGACACGCAGGATCACGAGTTCACGCAGCCTGGCCGGGAGTGTGGATCGGAACAGAAGATGCACGCTGAAGCCGAGAAAGGCCTTGGTCAACTCCGGATGGTGGACGAGCGTCGCCATCGCGGTGCCGGCCTGCTCCGGATTCCTCATGTGCCGGGGCATAAGACCTTTCAGTGCTGCGTCGACGTCCTCGTCCCAGAGTTCCGCCGGCAGCGGGGATAGCAGTGCCACATCAACCTCCTCCCTGTTCGAGAGAATTACATTCTCATTTCTGATCGATAGATTTCCACGTCCGCGCGGGATAGTCAACGTTCCACGAGAAATGTCCCGTTTCCGCTGGTGGGAAGCTCGCGCGCGGAGTGGTTGTCGCTCTACGCCTCGGTTGGAGGCGTGAGATCTACGTGTCTCTTCCCCTTGGGGGCGGCGCGTGGCGAAGGTTGATTCTCCTCAAAAGAGAGGATAGTTTTCATCGCACGAGCCGCCCGGGGTCGCGCTCGCCCGTCGAGCGATCGAAAGAGAGGTACGTCGTGACCACACCCGCACCACTTCGTCCAGGAGTGCAGCTCGCCGCCGCCGAAGGTTCCACGAGGGTCGTCGTCGTCCGCGCCCCTGCGGAGAACGCACAGGAACTCACATGCGGTGGCGCCCCGATGATTCCGGCTCCTCCGGGCCGGCCCGAACCGTCGGCCGGCGACGCCGTCACCGTTCTCGGCAAGCGCTACGTCGATGCGGACGACACGGTCGAGGTGCTGTGCACCTCCTCGGGGCCCGGGGAACTCGGCTACGGCGGTATCCCCATGACTCTCAAGGCCGCGAAGCCGCTTCCCGCCTCCGACTGACCGACACGAAAGGGACCACCATGAACCTCGACGACGTGCAGCCCCGCCCGCAGGGCCGGAGGTGCCGACGATGAGCGGAATGAGTTTCGAACTCAGCGAGGATCAGGAGCTCATCCGCAAGTCGGTAGCCGAACTGACGAAGAGGTTCGACGACCAGTACTGGATGGAGAAGGACCTCGCCCACGAGTTCCCGGCAGAGTTCTACAAGGCCATGGCCGACGGTGGCTGGCTCGGTATCACCATGCCCGAGGAGTACGGCGGGCACGGATACGGCATCACCGAGGCCACCCTGTTGCTCGAGGAGGTCGCGCGTTCGGGCGGCGGCATGAACGCCGCGAGCTCGATCCACCTCAACATCTTTGGCATGCAGCCGGTCGTCAAGCACGGTTCCGACGAGCTCAAGGCCCGCACGCTGCCCCGCATCGTCAGCGGCGACCTGCACGTCTGCTTCGGTGTCACCGAGCCCGGAGCAGGCCTCGACACCTCGCGGATCACCACCTTCGCCCGGCGGGACGGCGACCACTACGTCGTCAACGGCCGCAAGGTGTGGATCTCGAAGGCGCAGGAATCCGAGAAGATCCTGCTGCTGACCCGCACCCAGCGGTACGACGAGGTGCAGAAGAAGACCGACGGCATGACGTTGTTCCTCACCGATCTCGACCGCAGCCGCGTCGACATCCGGCCCATCCGCAAGATGGGGCGCAACGCCGTCACGTCGAACGAGCTGTTCATCGACGACCTGCGGGTGCCGGTGGAGGACCGCGTGGGTGAGGAGGGGAAGGGTTTCGAGTACCTGCTCGACGGCCTCAACCCCGAACGCATGCTCATCGCCGCCGAGGCCCTCGGCATCGGCCGCGTGGCGCTCGACAAGGCGGTCAAGTACGGCAACGAACGCGAGGTCTTCGGCCGCCCGATCGGCATGAACCAGGGAATCCAGTTCCCCCTCGCCGATTCGCTCGCCCATCTCGATGCCGCCGAACTCGTCCTGCGCAAGGCGACCTGGCTCTACGACAACGGCAAGCCGTGCGGACGGGAAGCCAACACCGCCAAATACCTCTGTGCCGACGCGGGATTCACCGCTGCCGACCGTGCGCTGCAGACGCACGGCGGCATGGGCTACTCGGAGGAGTACAACGTCTCGCGGTACTTCCGCGAAGCGCGCGTCATGCGCATTGCACCGATCAGCCAGGAGATGATCCTGAATTTCCTGAGCTCACACACTCTGGGACTGCCGAGGAGCTACTGATGGCCGTGAACAACTCTCTCTTCGATCTCACCGGGCGATCGGCCGTGGTGACCGGCGCGGCCGGCGGTATCGGCTCGGCCGTCGCCGAAGCCCTCGCGGCCGCCGGTGCGGCCGTGCTCGTCACCGATGTGAACGGCGACGCCGCAGCCGCCGTCGCCGAACGGATCTCGGTGAACGGCGGTAAGGCTGACAGCGCCGCGCTCGACGTCCGCGACCGGGATGCGGCCGACGCCGCGATGGCGCGTGCCGCCGGCCTGACCGAGGGTGTGCTCCACATCCTCGTCAACAACGCCGGTGTCACCGATCCGGCGATGTTCTCCGACACCACCGTCGACTCGTTCCAGCGCATCCACGACATCCACGTGCTCGGCGCCTTCAACTGCTCGCAGGCGGCACTGCCCTTCCTCGCCACCGACGGCAAGGGACGCATCATCAACGTGACCTCCTCGGCGGGCATCACCGGCACACTCGGGCAGGTGAACTACTCTGCGGCCAAGGCGGGGATTATCGGCATCACCAAGTCGCTCGCCCGCGAGCTGGCCCGCAAGAACATCCTCGTCAACGCGCTGGCCCCGCTCGCGGCGACTCCCATGACGGAGACGATCCGCACCGACGAGAAGTTCGCCGCGAACATGCTCAATCGTATTCCGCTGCGCCGCTGGGCATCCCCGGAGGAGGTCGCCGGAGCGTTCGTCTTCCTCGCCACCGACGCGGCATCGTTCGTCACCGGGCAGATCCTGCCGGTCGACGGCGGCATGGTGATGTGATGACCGAGACGGTGACAACAGGTTCTGTGGGCTCGGACGGCCCGCTCGCGGGCGTCACCGTCGTCACCCTCGAGCAGGCCGTGTCGGCACCGATGTGCACGCGGACGCTCGCCGATTTCGGTGCGCGGGTCATCAAGATCGAGAACCCCCGCGGTGGTGACTTCGCGCGCGACTACGACGACGTCGTCGGTGGCATGGCAGCGCATTTCGTGTGGGCCAACCGCGGCAAGGAATCGGTGACACTCGACCTGAAGTCGGACGACGGGATCGCGGTGTTGCACCGGATCCTCGCTCGCTCCGACGTCCTGGTGTCGAATCTGGCGCCGGGCGCGACCGCGCGACTCGGACTGTCGCCCGACCGCCTCGAGGAACGCTATCCCGAACTGATCTCGGTCGAGATCGACGGCTACGGTCCCGGCGGTCCGCTCTCGCACAAACGCGCCTACGACCTTCTGATCCAGGCGGAATCGGGGGCCTGTGCGGTCACCGGCCATCCCGACATGCCGGCGAAACCCGGGCCGCCCGTCGCGGACATCACCACCGGCCTGTACTCGGCCGTGTCGATCCTCGCCCTGCTGTGCGGCAAGGAGCGGCACCGGGGCCGTGGCGGAAGCCTGTCGAAGGTGTCCGTGAGTCTGTTCGACACGATGACCGAGCTCATGGGATATCCGCTGACCTACACACGCTATTCCGGGGTGAACCAACAACCGCTGGGCATGTCGTCGCCAGCCGTCTCGCCCTACGGGTCGTACCGCACCGCGGACGAGCAGGTGGTTGTGCTCGGCACCACCAACGACCGGGAATGGCAGCGACTCGCACGGGAGATCATCGAACGCGACGACCTCGCCGACGACGAGCGCTTCCGCTCCAACGCCGGTCGCTGCGAACACCGCGCCGTGCTCGACGAGGCGATCGCGCAGTGGTGCGCCCGCCATACCCTCACCCACATCCAGAAGATCGCCGACGAGGCCGGTATCGGCAATTCGCGGTACAACCTGCCCAGCGACGTGATCGCACATCCGCAACTGCAGGCTCGCGACCGCTGGCGGGAAGTCGCAACTCCCAACGGACCGATCGAGGCACTGCTTCCCCCGCCGGTCGTCGCGGGGTTCGAACTGCCCATGGGTGCGGTACCGGGGCTCGGCGAGCACACCGACGCGGTGCTGCAGGACTTCGGGATCACCCGCGACGAGATCGCGCGGCTGCGTGAATCCGGCGCGATCGGCCCTGCATACCGCGCACCCGGTACGGAGGCGACCGGATGAGCGCCGACACCCTCCTCGTCGACGACCGCGACGGGGTCCGGACCCTCACGTTGAACCGGCCGCATCGCAAGAACGCGATCGACGGTCCGCTGTGGCAGGCGCTGCACGACGTGCTCGTCGACACCGCCGACGACCCGGGCGTGCGAGTCCTCGTCGTCACCGGCGCGGCCGGTGCGTTCTGCTCGGGCGCCGATATCGCGAACCCCGGTGTCGCGCACCCGTTGCGCAAGCTGCGGAAGCTCACGGATGTCGCGTTGCTGCTCCACGAACTGCCCGTCCCCACCGTCGCGAAGGTCGACGGCGTGGCCTACGGCGCCGGCTGGAACCTGGCGCTGGGATGCGACCTGGTGGTCGCGACACCTCGCTCGACCTTCTCGCAGATCTTCGCGAAAAGGGGACTGTCACCCGATCTCGGCGGTACGTGGTTGCTGCCGAGGCTCATCGGTCTGCAGCAGGCGAAACGACTGGCGTTGCTGGCCGAGGCCATCGACGCCGACGAGGCGCACCGACTCGGTCTGGTGACCTGGGTGGAATCCGAAGAGGATATCGACGCGTTCGTCGGTGATCTCTGTGCTCGGCTGTCGGCCGGGCCACCCGTCGCCCTGGCACAGACCAAGGCATTGCTCAACGAAGCCGTCGACCGCGGCCTGCGGGATGCCCTCGCCGGTGAGGCGCGTGCTCAAGCGGTCAACTTCGGAACCGTCGATGCCCCCGAGGCGTTCCGGGCCTTCGCGGAGAAACGCGAGGCCCACTTCACCGGCAGGTGGGCACTGAATCCGGAACCACAGACTCCGGAACCACAGACTACGAGTGGAGAAGAAGTACATGCGTGAAGCAGTCATCGTCGAGGCCGTCCGCACCCCGGTCGGCAAGCGCAACGGGGGATTGGCGGGCGAGCATCCGGCGGATCTGTCGGCGCACGTCCTGCAGGCGCTCGCCGAGCGCGCGGGGATCGATCCGGCGGTCGTCGACGACGTCGTGTGGGGCTGTGTGTCGCAGGTGGGAGACCAGTCGAGCAACATCGGCCGGTACTCGGTTCTCGCGGCCGGCTGGCCCGAGTCGATCCCGGGCACCACGATCAACCGTGCATGCGGATCGAGCCAGCAGGCGCTCGACTTCGCCGCGCAGGCGGTGATGTCCGGTCAGCAGGATGTCGTCGTTGCCGGTGGCGTCGAGGTGATGAGCCGTGTGCCGCTGGGTTCGGCGCGCGCGTCGGGGCAGCCGTACGGACCGAAGGCGCTGGCCCGCTACGAGGGGTTCTCGTTCAACCAGGGCATCTCGGCCGAGAAGATCGCCCGGAAGTGGGGCTTCTCCCGTACCCGTCTCGACGAGTTCTCGGTGCTCTCACACGAGCGGGCCGCCGCCGCGCTGGACCGCGGTGCGTTCGACGCGCAGATCGTTCCGGTGCCGACCGAGGCCGGCCCGGTGTCGGTGGACGAAGGGGTGCGGCGGGGATCGACCGTCGAGAAATTGGCCGGACTGAAGCCGGCCTTCGCTGAGGACGGTGTCATCCACGCCGGTAATTCGTCGCAGATCTCCGACGGCGCGGCGGCGCTGTTGGTCACCACGCCGGAGAAGGCCCGTGAGCTCGGGCTCACCCCGCTGGTCCGGTACCGGGCGGGTGTGGTCGCCGGTGCCGACCCCGTACTCATGCTGACCGGACCCATCCCCGCGACGGAGAAGGCTCTGGCGAAGGCCGGTGCCACATTGGGAGACATCGGGGTCTTCGAGGTGAACGAGGCATTCGCGTCGGTGCCGCTGGCGTGGCTGGCCGAGACGGGCGCCGATCCTGAGAAGATGAATCCGCTCGGCGGGGCGATCGCGCTCGGTCATCCGCTCGGTGGTTCGGGTGCGGTGTTGATGACCCGGATGATCCATCACATGCGTGACCAGGGCCTTCGCTTCGGCCTTCAGACGATGTGCGAGGGCGGGGGCACTGCCAATGCGACCGTCGTCGAACTGATGTAATCCAGAAGGAAATGTATATGTGATGAGACCCTTGTCACACTCGGGAAAATGACCTAATGTGCGTTCAGTAGGTTGTTCTTCTTCAACGAAGTGAGGGCTTTTGTCCCAGCGTGCATACGACACTCTCCTTGCCAGAGGTGAGGATCGCAGGGAGCTGATTCTCAGCGTTGCCCAGCGGTTTCTGGCACGGAATGGGTGGCGGAACACGAGCCTCGCCCAGATCGCCCGGGAAGCAGGATTGTCCCCGGCAGGGTTGTTGCATCACTTCGAGTCGAAGGACCAGTTGTTGCACGCGGTGCTCGACGCCCGCGACAACGACGACAACGCTCGTGTGGATCGGACGGGAGATCTCGTCGCTCAGCTCAGGAAACTCCCGAAGCGTTTCGAGGAGTCGCCCGAACTGGTCGGAATGTATGCGGTGCTTCTCATCGAGAACCTGGAACCGGATGCTCCTCTACACGATCGCCTACTCGGGCGGTATCAAGCAGCTCTCGACGCGGTCGAAGCCGGCATCCGGCGTGGACAACACGCCGGGCGATACCGAACGGATGTGGACCCAGCCGTCAAAGCGGTGGAGATCGTCGCTTTCCTGAATGGAATGGAAACCTCATGGCTGCTCGATCGTTCGCTCCCACTGACCGTAATCTTCGAGGGCTACATACAGTCGCTCGAGCAACAGCTCATGCCCGCCGCCACATCCTGAGAAGAAGGGTCGCGCTCGTCGCTCCTCGTGTAGCGGACGCCGTTCGTTATACCGGCGGATGGCTGTACGACCAGGTTGCCGCAGGATGGGAAGTGGTGGTCGTCGTTCCGCAGAGCTCCGATCTGCGTCCGTTCGAGATCCTCGGTGCTACCAAGGCGGTCGACCTCGAGTCGGCCCTGAGTTCCGCGACCTACGGTCCGATGCCCGACACCGTCGCCATCGCCGCCGATCTCTACACGTCCGACGAGCGGATCCGCAGCGGTGTCCTCGAGGCGCTGTCGGAGAACCCCACCACGATCGCGTTGTGGGGCGAGAACGTTCCCTCCGAACTCGACTCGCGCATCGTGCCGCTGCAGCACCGTCTGAGCCGCGCGGCCCAGGTCTTCAAGTCGCATGCGCTCGCCGCTGCCGCGGCACCGGCGACCGCGATCGCTGCCACCGAATCGTTCCTCACCGGAGGTGCCGACGCGCTCCGTATGCGCGGAAACCTCGTCTCCATGGCCTGAGTACCACGACGACTGTGGCCCGGCCTCCTTGCTCGGAGGCCGGGCCACAGTCGTCGTGCCGGAAGAGAATTATTGCGCTGGTCGATCCTTGCGCGCCGAACCGGGGTTCGCCCGGCGTGTAGAGCACGCAAGGATCGGTTCATCGCGCGAGGACGATCAGCGGGACATGTCGATGACGACCTTCCCGACCGCTCGTCCGTCGGCGACGTGACGAAGCGCCCGCGCGGCGTCCTCCAGCGGATAGTCCGCGCCGATGTGCGGAACCGCCGTGCCCGAGACGAGCAGGTCCACGAGTTCGGCCTCGTTCCGCCGGTACTCCTCCGGGTCGAGATCCTGGAACTGGAAACCCATGATCCGGATGCCCTTGACCAGAACGAGATTCAAAGGGATCCGGGGGATCGATCCGGACGCATAGCCGATGGTGACGAAACGTCCACCGCGGGCCAGCGACCGGAGTGCCGGCTCCGAGAGTTCACCACCCACCGGATCGACGACGACGTCGGCTCCCTCCGGCAGCGCGTCCTTCAGAGCCGAACGCAGGTCGCTCGTCCGGTGATCGATCGTGTGCGCGGCACCGTAGGACGACGCGACCGCGAGTTTGTCGGCCGAGGAGGCGACGGCGGTGACCGAAGCCCCCAGCGCCACACCGAGTTGCACGGTCGCCAGGCCGACGCCCCCGCCGGCTCCGAGGACGACGAGCCGTTCTCCCGGCTGCAGCCGCGCCACCGACCGGAGCGTGTGATAGGCCGTCCGGTGCGCCACCCCGAAGGATGCGGCGGTGCGGTCGTCGATCCCGTCCGGGGTCTTCTTCAGGGCCTTCGTGGGAGCGACAACCTCGTCGGCGAACGCTCCGACCAACCCGGTGCCGGTGACGCGATCGCCCACCGAGATCCCGTCCGCGTCGTCCGCGACCTCGACGACGGTGCCCGCGTACTCGCTGCCCGGGACGAAGGGCGGCGGCACGCTGATCTGGTACCTGTTCGCCACGAGGAGGACGTCGGGGAAGTTCACCGCAGCCGCCCCCACGCGCACCCGGACGTGACCGGTCGCGAGCGGAGGCGACGGCCGCGACTCCATACGAAGGGATTCGGGCTCCCCGTATTCGGTGCAGACAACGGCACGAACGGTGCTCGTCGGCTCTGTCGGGGCGATCACTGTCCCTGCCAGACCGGTGCCCGCTTCTCCATGAACGCGGTGGCACCTTCCTTGGCGTCGTTGCTGGTGAAGACGATCGACTGCCAATGGGAGAGTCGCTCGCCGGCGCGCTCGGGATCGGCCTGTGCGAGCCGGACGAGTTCTTTCACCGCGGACAGGCCGAGCGGCGCGTTCGCCGCGATCCGCCGGGCGTAGTCGAGTGCGGTGTCCAGGACCTGATCGGGCGCCACCACGGCATTGATCAGTCCGAGTTCGTAGCCGCGCTGCGCCGGGATCGGATCCCCTGTCAAGGTCAGTTCGAGTGCCGCCCCGACGGGGATGCGGGTGCCGATGGCGGTGCCGCCCCCGGCGGGAAAGAGACCCCGCTTCACCTCGGGCAGGCCGAACTTCGCCTCGGAGGACGCCACGATGATGTCGGCGCCGAGAAGGAGTTCGAGTCCGCCGCCCACGGCACTGCCGTTGGCGGCGCCGATGACCGGAACTGAGAGTTCCCCTTTGGACAGCCGCGCGTATCCGGCGGCCTCGTCGGAGTCCGTGCCGATGTCCTCGCCTTCCGCGAACGCACGCAAGTCCATGCCGGCACAGAATGCCCGGTCGCCCGTGCCGGTGAGCACGATCGCCCGGATCTCCGGATCCGTCTCGGCCCGGAGAGCTGCGGCACCGATGCCTCGGATCACGGCGCCGTTGAGGGCATTGCGCGCTTCGGGCCGATCGATGCGGAGGACGAGCACCGGTCCGTGCCGTTCCTCCACCAGCCCTTCCACGACAGTCGTCATCGCAAATCCCCTCAGCCCTTGTAGTCCGTCGACTCGGCGAGGTCGGCCGCCGACTTCATGAGATTGGTGATGACCGGTCCGTAGGACTGCAGTTTGGGATCGTCCCCGGCCCGCTGGAAGCCCTGTTCGAGGACGATCGCAAGCTTCCACTTGGCGAGGATCAGGTAGTAGTCGATGTCGTCGACCTGGCGACCGGAGACCTCGGCATAGTGCGCGAGCATCTGCGAGCGGCCCGGCATCCCGGTCAGATCGACGTAGCTCACCGCGCTGTCCTCGTTCGCACTCGTGTCCTCGGGCCAGTTCATGAGCATCCAGCCGAGATCGAGCTTCGGGTCGCCGACGGTGCCCATCTCCCAGTCGACGAGTGCCGCGAGCTTCGCAGGGGCACCGTGCTCGAACATCACGTTGGCGAACTGGTAGTCGCCGTGCATCAGACCCGGGATGTAGTCGAGCGGGCGGTGGGTCTCGAGCCATGTGGTGGCGACGTCCATGCCGTCGATCTCGCGGGCCTTGATCCGTTCGAAGAAGCGGATCCACCGGCTCACCTGCCGGTCGTGGAAGCCGTCGGGACGTCCGAGATCCTGCAGGCCCTGTGCCTTCCAGTCCACCTTCGACAGCAGGGCGATGCCCTCGGCGAGCTGGTAGGCCAGGCCGGCGCGAGCGTCGAGGTCGGTGTCGAACGGCGCGGGCCAGGTGCCGCGGTGGTCCATCGGCGACCATCCGTCGACGTGACCCATGAGGTAGAAGGAGCGGCCGAGGACGGACGTGTCCTCACATGCGGCAACGGCTTTCGTGTGTGGGACGTCGGTTCCGGCCAGTCCCTGGATGATCCGCCACTCGCGCATGATCCCGCTGTCGCGGTCGGCCGGCGCACCGGCCGGAGGGATGCGGATGACGGACGTGAAGTCGTCGCGCGTGAGCTTGTAGATCTCGTTCTGTGTACCGCCGGAGAGATACTTCGCGTCGAGCGGCGCGCCCTTGCCGGGCAGGCCTTGCTCGTCCATCCATTCGGCGAGACGCTCGGTGTCGATCACAGGTTCCCCACTTCGAGTTCGATGTAGTCGGCGTACTTCTTCCGGGCTTCTTCCTGCTTCTTCGGGATCCACTCCGAGGGCCACATGTCGTCAACCGGGCTGTAGTCGCGGAGGACCTGCTTGGCGACGGTGGTCTTGTGGACCTCGGTCGGCCCGTCGGCCAGACCCATCACCGCGGCCCCGTGGATCATCTTGAAGAACGGCATCTCGTTGGTGACGCCGAGCGCACCGTGCACCTGCATGGCGCGCCACGCGATGTCGTGGAGCACGGTGGGCATGATGATCTTCGCCGTCGCGATGTCCTTGCGGACCTTCTTGTAGTCGTTGTACTTGTCGATCTTCCACGCGGTGTTGAGCACGAACAGGCGGAACTGTGCGAGCTGTGCGTAGGAATCGGCGATGTAACCCTGCACGGCCTGCTTGTCGGAGAGGCGGCTGCCGGCCGTCTCGCGGCTGAGGGCGCGCTCGCACATCATGTCCAGGGCCTTCTGGGCGAGGCCGATGGTCCGCATCGCATGATGGATGCGACCACCCCCGAGTCGCACCTGCGCGGCGGCGAATGCCTGACCCTCCTCGCCGAGGAGCGCGTCGGCGGGCACACGCACGTTGTCGTAGTGGATCAGGGCGTGGGTGCCCTCGTTCATCGGTTCGCCGTAGAGGCCGACGTTGCGCACGATGTTCACGCCCGGTGTGTCGGTGGGGACGAGGAACATCGACGTGCCCTTGTACACGGGGACGTCGGGATCCGTCACGACCATGACGATGAGGAATTCGGCGGTGCGCGCGTTGGAGGAGAAGAACTTCCACCCGTTGATGACCCAGTGGTCGCCGTCCTTGACCGCACGGCAACGGAACTGGGCGGGATCGGCACCACCCTGGGGTTCGGTCATCGAGTACGAGGAGAACACCTCGCCGTCGAGCAAGGGCTGCAGGTAGCGTTCCTTCTGCTCGGGGGTGCCGAAATGGGCGATGATCTCGGCGTTGCCGGTATCGGGTGCCTGACAACCGAACACGATCGGTGCCCACGACGAGCGCCCGAGGATCTCGTTGAGCAGTGCCAGCTTCAGCTGTCCGTATCCCTGGCCGCCGAGTTCGGGGCCGAGATGGGTGGCCCATAGGCCCTCCGCACGAACCTTCTCCTTGAGCGGGTCGATGGCCTTGCGGCGGAGTCCGTCGAGTGGGACGAACTGTTCGTGTTCCCAAACGAGGTCGAGAGGCTCGACCTCCTCGCGCACGAACGCATCGGCCCAGTCCAGCTTCTTCTGGTACTCGGGCTCGGTTTCGAAGTCCCAGGCCATTGCGCCTCCCTTCCATCGGTGAGAATATCTATCTTGATATCAAGAATCCTATTCTTACACGACCGAAGAGCAATTGGAACACGTACATCCGAAAGGCGCAGACATGAAGGCCGAAGACCTCTTCCACCTCGGGATCGTCACCGACGACCCGCGCGCCGCCCGGGACGAACTCTCGGCGCTACTCGGCTACCAGTGGGGACCGCAGGTGGGCGGAGCCGTCGACGTAACGCTGCCGGACGGCGACCGGAGCGTCGATCTGCAGTGCTCCTATTCGGTCACCGAACCGCGGATCGAGATCGTCTCGGCCGTGCCCGACACACCCCTGTGGGCCGCGACCTCCGGCGTCCACCACCTCGGGTACTGGTCGGACGACGTCGAGTCGGACTGCCGTCTTCTCGAGAAGGAGGGATTCGTCGTCGAGGCCGCCCGCGCGCTGCCGGACGGCGGTATGTTCTTCGCATTCGCCCGCAGCCGACGGGGCGTGCTCGTCGAACTCGTCACCCGCACCGCCGAATCCGGACTGTCGCGGTGCTGGGCGGCGTCCTGATACTCCGAGAGGACTGCATGTCATGACCACGGTGGGGATCGCGACCGGAGCCGGTCGCGGAATGGGATACGCGTGCGCGCAACGCATGATCGGCACGGTCGACACCTTGCTGCTCGTCGACCTGGACGCCGACACCGTCGGTGCCACCGCCGACGAATTGAACGGTGATCGGACACGGGTCGAACCGTTCGTCCTCGACGTCACCGACGTCGACGGGCTCGAGCGACTGGCTGCGCGCGTGACGGAACTCGGGTCCCTGCGATCGGTCGCACACGCGGCGGGCATCTCGCCGACCATGGCCGACTGGCGACGGATCTTCGCCGTCGACCTGGTCGGGACCGCACGACTCGCCCGGGCGCTTCGTCCACTCGCGACCGCGGGCACCGCGTCGGTCTACTTCGCCTCGATGGCACCGAACATCGGACGGATGCAGCCGTCACCGGAAGAGATCTCCGTGCTCGCGGATCCGCTCGCCGAGGGCTTCCTCGACCGTCTCCGGGAGGTCGTGGGGGAGTCGATCGAACATCCCGGCGTCGCCTATGCGTGGGCGAAATACGGTGTGCAGCAGTTCGCACGCGACGAAGCCGTGCGGCTCGGGGCGGTCGGTGCCCGCGCATGCTCTGTGTCGCCGGGCATCATCGACACTCCTCAGGGCCGGCAGGAGGCGGACCACAACGAGTCGATGGGCGAGATGGTGCGGGCGACGCCGCTCGGCCGCACGGGCCGTGCCGAGGAACTCGCCGCCGTCGTCGCATTCCTGTTGTCCGACGAGGCGAGTTTCGTCAACGGCACCGACGTGCTCGTCGACGGCGGGGTGGTCGCCTCGCTCGCCTCCGGGACGGATCGCGCGTCAGTTCGGACGTAGGCCGCGCAGGAACAGGTCCACGACGGCCCGCACGTGGGCGTCGACGTCCTCGGCCCCGCGCACGATCCCGAACGAGGCCAGACGGGCTGGGCCACCCGACGCCATGGCCAGGAACAACTCGGCGAGCGTGTCGGGGTCGTCGGCGACGATGCTTCCCGTCGCGGCGTGCCGGCGGAGCAGATCCGCGACCTGTTTCCTGCGCGGCCAGTAACCGGGGCCGAGGGCCTTCCGGGCGATGTCCGGATAGCGCGAGGCGTAGGCGATGGCGACCTGCTGGAGCTTGATCATCGACGGGTCCAGGGCGCGCCGGACGGCGGCCTCCGCGATGGCGGTCAGTGAGTCCCCGAGATCGTCGTAGTCGGGGATCTCCTGTTCGGGTACGGGCCAGTCGGTGCGCTGCATGGCCCAGCCGAGGACGTACCGGAAGACGTCCTCCTTGGTCGGGAAACGCGCGTAGAGCGACGGTTTCGTGGTGCCGGCCGCCGCGGCGATGGCGTTCATCGTCGTGCCTTCGTAGCCGTTCTCGAGGAACAGCCGGAGGGCGGACTCGCGTACCGCGTCGTCGAGCCGGCTCGCTTCCTCCCTGGTGGGGCGTCCACCACGGCGTCGTGTGTCCTGCTCGCTGCGGGTCGGGGTCATGAGGGAAGTGTGCCAAATCGTTTCGGGTCTGGACGCAAAACTTTCCCCACCGGTATGGTTACAGCAATTCTTTATCTATACCTCCCAGTCAAGTTATCGACGTTCCGCATCCAGAGGGCCGGAGGACACCAGATGACAGAAACAACCCTGCAGAAAGACGTCGTCGCGACGCTGAACGCGTACTTCCAGCAACGACGCGACCGGGTCCCCGTACTCGCACAGCGCGCCGCCGACCAGGGCATCGAGGAGATCCGCTCACGCGAGGACATGATCCCTCTGCTCTTTCCCCACACCACCTACAAGAGCTATCCCGACATGCTCATCGCCAAGGGCCGGTGGGAGCAGATGAACCGCTGGCTCGGTTCCCTGTCGAGCCGCCCGGTCGACGACGTCGACGTCTCGGGGGTCGCCGACGTCGACGACTGGATCGCCGCCCTCGAGAAGGCCGGCCACATGGTGTCGAGCTCGAGCGGGACCAGCGGCAAGGGCTCCTTCCTCAACAAGTCCCAGCGTGATCTCGAGGTCAACAAGCAGAATCTGCTCGACTGCTTCACCGCGCTCGGATTACCGCCGGAGAAACGCTGGCACGTCATCCCGGTCGGTCCCGAGACCGGCCAGACCCAGCACAACGGTGTCCGCGACCTGATCATCCGCGAGTTCTCCCGCCCGGACGCCCTTCCGCTGTTCGAGGGGGCGCCCGCCGAGGGCTTCCACCGTTACATGGCCAAGTTGTCGGCCATGCGCCGTGCGATGGCCGACGGCACCGCCGCCCCCGACGACATCGCACGCTTCGAGGTCGAAGCCGCCGAGCGCGCCGCCCAGCAGGATCGGCGACTGCACCACTTCGCCGACCAGATCATCGCGCACAAGTCCGAGGACATCCTCTTCAGTTCCCAGTTCCCGCAACTGTTCCGGCTCTGCGAGATCCTGCGGGAGAAGGGCATCCGCGACGGCGACATCACCGGCAGCAACGCGCTCACCAGCGGCGGCGGACTGAAAGGCACGAACCTTCCCGCCGACTACCAGGAACAGATCTACCGGCTCCTCAACATCGTGCCGGAGCGTTTCCTGCACTACTACTCGATGCAGGAACTCAACAACCGCATGTTCAAGTGCCCCGAGGAGGGCCGCTACCACGTGCCGGACGAGATCGTGCTGTTCGTCCTCACCAAGGACGGAAGCGCCCTCGCCGAACCGGAGGGCACCATCGTCGAAGGACGCGCGGCCTTCGTCGACACCACCGTCGACGGCCGGTGGGGCGGAACGATCTCCGGCGACCGGATCACCGTCGACCTCGGAACGTGCCCGTGCGGCCGGCCCGGCGAGACCGTGCTGCCGAACATCGTCCGCTACTCCGACCTCGGCGACGACGACAAGATCACCTGTGCCGGAACGATGGACGCCTACGTCCGCGGACTCTCGGGAGAGTGAGCCATGACCACCACCGCACCGACCCGTACCCGCATCAAGGTCCCGCACTTCGTCCGCGGCGAGATCGTCTGGGGTGAGGACAGCGAATACCTCTCCCGCGACTTCGGCGTCCCCTTCGTCACCCCGAAACTCGAGTACAACGGTCTGTTCGCGCCGCGCTCGGAGGTCGGGCCGGCATTCGACGTGCCGATCTCCGAGATCATCGACTTCCTCGTCGAGACCGCGCAGTACCTGACCCTGGAGAAGAACGAATACCTCCAGGAATCCCTCGAGATGACCGTCCAGGTGAGCGCCCTGCCGCGCCGCATCATCGAGAACACCTTCGCCCGGCCGGGGCAGTTCCTCACCCGGCAGGCCCTCGAATACCGGCTCGAGCGCACCTTCGGTGGCCTCGACGTGCTCGACGGCTGGGCCGAGCGCACGGATCCGAACGGCAACGTGAGCCGGGTCCGCGCCTTCCCGCCGCGCCTGGTCCACATGATGGCCGGGAACTCGCCGAGTGCGGCGATGACCACCATCGCCGATGCCGCACTCACCAAGGGCGTCAACCTGTTCAAGATGCCCTCGGCCGACCCGTTCACCACCGTCGCGGTGCTGCGCACCATGGCCGACATCGCCCCCGGCCATCCGGTGCTCCGGTCGATGTCCGCCGTGTACTGGCGCGGCGGCGACGAGAAGGTCGAGAACATCCTCTACCGCTCCCAGTACTTCGACAAGCTCGTCGCATGGGGTGGCGGCTCGGCGATCGAGAACGCCGCCCGCTATGCCGGACCGGGTTTCCAGTTGATCTCCTTCGACCCCAAGGTGTCGATGTCGGTCGTCGGCCGCGAGGCCTTCGAATCCGACGAGACCCTGCGTGAGGTCGCCGAACTGGCCGCCCTCGACGCGACCATCTTCAACCAGGACGCGTGCCTCGCAGCGCGGCACATCTGCGTCGAGGGTGACGACGAGCAGATCGACCGGTTCTGCGCACTACTGCACGAACGACTCGGCGTGGACCGGGACTTCGCCGAGGCCATCGGACCGAAGCCCGACGCCGAGATCCGCGACGCCGTCGAGGGAATGCGTTTCCTCGAACCGGATTACAAGGTGTGGGGCAAGCCCGACGGCAGCGGTCTGGTGGTGCGTTCACCGGAGATGGTCGACTTCCATCCGACCAACAAGACCGTCAACGTCCTCCCGATCTCGACGCTGGACGAGGCCGCCTCCTACGCCACCGTGGCCACCCAGACCGTCGGCGTCTACCCGTTCCACCGCAAGGCGGAGATCCGCGACCGGCTCGCCACCGCGGGCGTGCAGCGCATCGTTCGTCTGGGCAGCGCGTTGAAGGGCAGCATGGGTGGCCCGCACGACGGCATGTATCCGCTGCACCGCTTCGTCAACTGGGTGGTGGACGACGATGCCTGAGCCTTATGACGGCACCATGGCCCAGCGCGTGCTCGGATCGTCGGGCATCCGGGTGAGCGAACTGTGTCTCGGTGCGATGACCTTCGGCACCGGATGGGGTTTCGGCGCCGACGAGGAGACCTCCCGCCGTGTGTACGACGACTACCGCGCCGCGGGCGGCAACTTCGTCGACACCGCGAACAATTACACCAACGGGGCGAGCGAAGAGATCCTCGGCCGGTTCATCGCCTCCGAGCGCGACGAGGTGGTGGTGAGCACGAAATACACCCTGCCCACCGACCCTCGTGACGTGAACTCCGGTGGCAGCAACCGCAAGAGCCTGCGCCGCAGCGTCGAGACCAGTCTGCGCCGGCTCGGTACCGACCATCTCGACGTACTGTGGGTCCACGCGTGGGACCGGTGCACGCCCGCCGAGGAAACGCTGCGCGCGCTCGACGATCTGGTGCGGTCGGGCAAGGTGCTGTCCATCGGCGTCTCGAACACGCCCGCATGGGTGATCGCGCGTTCGGACGCCATCGCGGAGCTCCGGGGGTGGACGTCCTTCTGCGCCCTGCAACTCGAGTACTCGCTGCTCGCTCGCACCCCGGAGCGTGAACTCCTGCCGATGGCCGACGGTCTCGGCCTCTCGGTGTGCGCGTGGAGCCCCCTGGCGCGAGGCGCACTCGCTCGCGACCACACCGACGAGGCCATGGCGCGCTTCCTCGGGAAGATGCGCAACGTCCTCGACGTCACGAAGGAGATCGCCGACGAACTCGGTACCTCCAGCGCACAGGTTGCGCTGGCATGGGTGCGGCACCGCGGACTGATGATCTCGGTCGGCGCCCGCACGTCCGACCAGTTGCGCGACAACCTGGGAGCACTCACGTTGCAGCTCGATCCCGCACAGATCACACGTCTCGACGAGGTGTCTGCGGTCTCGATGGGGTACCCGCACGATTTCCTTCACCAGCGACGTGAGATGTTCGATCCGGAAGCGTTGCCGCCGATGGGTTCTCCCCACACACCCGAGACGGTGGAACCGGCTGCAGCTCACTCGTCCTGAGAACCATCGGACTCTTCGCGGAAGGCGACATCATGGACAGACTCGACCATTGGATCGACGGCAAGTCCGTAGCACCGAGCAGCGGCGACTATCTCGATGCCACCGACCCCGCGACCGGTCGTACGGTGCGGCACGTCGCGAGGGGTACCGCAGCGGACGTCGATGCAGCGGTGCGTGCGGCGGTTGCCGCCGGACCGGCATGGTTGCGGATCCCCGCGCTCGCGCGCGGACGGATGCTCGTCGACCTGGCCCGGGCGATGCGCGAGGACGCAGACAACCTGGCGGCCCTCGAGACGAGCGAGACGGGTAAACCGTCGAAGGTCGCCCTCGCCGAAGTGGAGAACTCGGCCACGTACTTCGAGTTCTACGGCGGTCTCGTGGGCATGCCCGCGGGGGAGACTCTCGACGTCGCCCCGGACCAGCACGTCTACACCGTCCGTGAGCCGTTCGGCGTCATCGGTGTGGTCACTCCCTGGCACCTTCCGCTCAATCAGTCGGCGCGCGCCTGCGCACCGGCGTTGGCTGCGGGAAACACGGTGGTTCTCAAACCGTCCGAGTACACTTCGGCGTCGAGCGTGCGTCTCGCGCAACTCGCGAGCGACGTCGGATTCCCGCCCGGCACGTTCGGCGTCGTCCTCGGCACCGGCGGGGAGGCCGGTGCCGCACTCGTCCACCGTCCGGAGATCGCCAAGGTGGCGTTCACCGGTTCGGTTCCCACCGGCCGGGTCATCGGCGGTATTGCTGCCGAGCGGATCGTGCCGCTCACTCTCGAACTCGGTGGGAAGTCGGCGAACATCGTCTTCGCCGACGCCGACCTCGACGCCGCGGTCGCCGGCGCTGTCCAGGCCTTCACCTCGAACGCCGGGCAGGTGTGTTCGGCCGGGACACGACTGCTCGTGCAGCGGGAGGTGCACGACGAATTGGTGCGCCGACTCGTCGAGAAGGTCGAGGCGATCCGGGTGGGTACCGACATGGGACCGATCATCACTCGCAGCCAGTTCGAGAAGGTGCAGGGGTACTTCGAGATCGCCGAGTCCGAAGGTGTGCGCGTCGAAACCGGTGGGCGGGTCTCTGCGATCGCAGAACGGACAGGGGGATTCTTCGTCGATCCCACCGTCTATACCGGGGTGGACAACGCGATGCGGATCGCCCGGGAGGAGATTTTCGGTCCGGTCCTCGTCGTGATCCCGTTCGACACCACCGACGGCGCCGTGGAGATCGCGAACGACTCCGACTACGGACTCGTCGCCGGAGTGTGGACGAGGGACGTCTCCCGAGCCTTGACGGTGAGCGGACGGATACGCGCCGGGCAGGTCTTCGTCAACACCTGGTCCACGGCCTCGGTGCAGACCCCGTTCGGGGGTTGGAAGAACAGCGGTTACGGCCGGGAGAAGGGCGTCGAGGCGCTGCATCACTACGGTCAGGTCAAATGCGTGACCGTCAAACTCGATTCGTCGCGGATGTGAAAGGGCAATGATGACAACACAGGTCGGGCTCGACGATACCGTGCGTGCGGCGCACCGGACGGTCCTCGACTCGGGGCTCGCGGTGCGCCGCGAGGTCCTCGGGGACGAATACGTCGACGCCGCGCTGTCGCGCAATGCCGGCACCGACGGTGAGGGACTGCAGGAGTACGTCAGCGAATTCGTCTGGGGTGGCGTGTGGACCCGGGACGGTCTCGAACGCCGCGACCGGTCGCTCGTGACCATCTCGCTCCTGATCGCCCTCGGACAGCACAACGAACTCGCCACCCATGTGCGGACAGGAATACGGAACGGATTGTCGCGCAGGGAGATCTCCGAGACGGTCGTTCACGCGACGGCGTATGTCGGATGCCCCGCGGGCATCGCGGCGATGCGCGTCGTGCAGCAGGTCCTCGTCGACGAACTCGGTCCTCTGCAGGACGATGAGACGGCGGAGGCGGGCGCATGAGCGATTCGAGTGCGCCGGTGACCCTCAGGACCGTAGGTCATATCGGCCTCGGCGCTATGGGACGTCCCATAGCCCGGAACTTCGTCCGCGGTGGCCGGAGCCTGATCGTGCGCGACGCCGATCCTGCCGCCCAGCAGCAGTTCGTCGACGAGCACCCCACCGCGGTCGGTGCCCGCGGCTCCGAGGACTTCGCCGACTGTGACGTGGTCGTCCTGGTGCTGCCCACGAGCGACATCGTCGACTCGGTCGTGTTGTCCGAGGACGGTCTGCTGCACCATCTGCGGCCGGGTTCGGTCATCGTCGACATGGGATCGAGTGTGCCGACCCGTACGCAACGTCTCGCCGAGATCGCCGAGGAGAAGGGCGTGCGCGTCGTCGACGCCCCCGTGAGCGGCGGTGTCGCGCGCGCCGAACAGGGCACCCTCGCTGTGATGGCCGGCGGTGACGCCGCCGTGGTCGACGGGGTGACGCCGCTGCTGCAGGAGACTGGCAGCGAGATCATTCGCGTCGGACCCGTCGGATCGGGTCATGCCGCCAAGGCGCTGAACAATCTCCTCGCGGCGAACAACGTGCTCGTCGCGGCGGAAGCCCTGCTGGTGGGGAAGAAGTTCGGCATCGACCCGGCGACCCTGCTCTCGGTCTTCAATGCCGGCAGCGGCCGCAATCAGGCCACCGAGACGAAGTACGAGAAGTTCGTGCTCTCACGCACGTTCGATTCCGGTTTCGCGGCGGCGCTGATGCGTAAGGACGTCGGGATCGCACTCGACCTCGCCCACGACCAGGGGATCAGTCCCGTGCTCGGGGAAGCGATCGGGCAGGTGTGGAACGCCGCCGTCGAGGCACTGGAGCCGGGTGTGGACCAGATGGCGGTGGTGCGCCATCTCGAGCAGGTCCACGGGGTCTCGCTGGACGGCACGTAGAGCGCCGACATGCGAGACGTGCGGACAGATACACCTTTGCTGAAGGCGGGTATCTGTCCGCACGTGCCGCGGATCTCCGATTACCGCAGCACGGTGCCACCGTCCACGTTGACCACCTGGCCGTTGATCCACGAGCCGTCGTCGGACATCAGGTAGGCGACCATGCTCGAGATGTCCGCGGCCTCACCGAGTCGGGTGCTGCGCGTGCGCGCGAGCATGCCGGCCAGCAGTTCCGGTGCCGCTCCGTTCCGGATCTCGTCGGTGAGGATCAGTCCCGGGGCCACCGCGTTGGCCCGGATACCCTCCCGGCCCCATCGTGACGCGACGTGCCGTGCGAGCGCATTGATGCCCGCCTTCGTCGCCGAATAGGCCGGACGTTGCGGGTCGCCGGTGAACGAGGCGATGGATGAGGTGTAGACGATCGCGCCGCCACCGCGCTCGAGCAGCTTCGGGACACTGTGGCGGGTGACGAGCATGTGGCCGCGCAGATTCACAGCGACCGTGCGGTCCCAGATCTCAAGGTCGATGTCGACGACGTCGGTGTCCTTCGTGACGGCCCCCATGTCGCCGGCATTGATGTGGACGGCGTCGAGCCCGCCGTACATTTCGACCGCCTGCGCGACGAGCGCCCGCACGGAGTCGTCGTCCGAGATGTCGAACTCGACCGCGACGGCAGTGCCGCCGGTCTCCGTGATGGACGCGGCGGTGCTCTGTGCCCCGGCGTGGTTGAGGTCGCCGACGACCACCCGGGCACCCTCGCGGGCGAGGCGGCGGGCGGAATCGGCGCCGAGACCCGTTGCGGCACCGGCTACCAGCACGATCTTGTCCTTCAGACCTTCCATGGAATGCCCTTTCGCTTCGACGAGATGCCCCGGGTGAGCGTTTGCGTATCCCGGGGGACGGAAACTCGGTGTACACCAGGCGCATCTGTCCGCACCGGTGGGCAAACGCGGGATACAACGGTGCGGACGGCGTCCCGCGCAGTGGAGCAGGACCACCACCCGGGACGCCTCGCCGGACCGCCTACCGGGTATGTGCGTCGATGGCCGTGTCGAGGACCCCGAGGTCTCCTCCGAGCTCCGACACGGCGGCCCGCACCACCGCCACGTCCTTGGTCAAGAATTCGCCCACGGCACTGCGAAATTCCGACACCGATCCACGCATAGCGATGTTCCCCATGACCTTGCACGACGAACTGCCGTGGGGGAGGGCGGAGAACAGCGCCGCCTCGTCGACCCCGAGCTGCCGGCCGAGTTCCGCAGCTTCGGCGAGCAACCCGATCTCGGCCGCGAAGAGGGCGTTGTTGACCAGCTTCACCTTCTGCCCGCTGCCGGGTGCGCCGACGTGCAGGACGGGATCGCCGTAGCTCTTCAGCACGGGCGTCACGGCAGCGACGGCCGCGTCCGCTCCGCCGAGGAACAGCGTCAATGCACCGGCCGCGATGTCGTGCGGGCCACCGCTCACGGCGGCGTCGATCACCGCGACCTCGAACGGCTCGGCCGCGGAGGCCAGGGTCTCCACGGTGCGCGGGCTGATCGTGGTGTGGACCACGAGGGTCGAACCCTTCGGCATACGCCCCAGCACGCCGTCGTCGAGGCACACCCGGCGTACCTGCTCGTCGGTGAACACGCAGACGACGACCAGCTCGGCGTCGGTGCCGATACCGGTGATGTCGCCGACCGCGGTTGCGCCGGTGTTCTCCAAGGCCGCCCGGGCGTCGTCGTGCCGCGCGAGCACGTGCACCTCGTGCCCGTCGGCGACCAGACGCTCGACCATCGGCAGCCCCATACGTCCGGCGCCGACGAAGTGCACGCGACTCATCGCGGGTGTCCCATCTTCTCGAGGCTCGCATCGGCGGTGGTGAAGGTGATGCCCTCCGTGGCTCCGGCCGCTGCGGCCAGACCGGCCACGAGGCTCACGTCCTTCTTCAGCAACTCACCGGCGTGGCCGCCGATCCGATCGAGACTGCCACCGGCGGACACCACGCGTCCGAGCGCGAAGCTGTTCGCGGTGCCGTGGGAGACCACCTCACCGAGGCGGGCGGGATCGACGCCGAGTTCCGCGCCGAGCGCCAGAGTGTTCTCGGCGAGAGCCAGATTCGCGGTGAACAGCAGGTTGTTGAGGAGCTTGGTGACCAGGCCTGCTCCGAGATCACCGAGGTGCACCACCGGATTCCCGTAGGTGGAGAACACCGGGCGGCACCGTTCCACGGCGTCGCTCTCGCCGCCGACCATCACGAGCAGTGTCCCGGCCGCTGCGCCCATTCCGCCGCCACTGACAGGAGCGTCGACGAGCGAGACGCCACGTTCGTGTGCGGCGGCCGCGAGCTCCCGGCAGGTGTCGGGATGGATCGTGCTGTGCACCGCGATGACACCGCCCTCGTTCATTCCCTCGAGGATGCCGTTCTCGCCGGTGATCACCTGCCGTACATCGTCGTCGTTCACCACGCACAGGCATACGAGGTCGCTGGCCGCGGCGAGCTCGGCGGGCGACTGCGCGTACTTCGCGGGGGTGTCGGCGTAGGGGGCGAGCGATTCCGGGCGGCGGGCCCAGAGCGTCAGCTCGTATCCCGATTCGACGATCCGGCGGGCCATCGGCCCACCCTGGCTTCCGAGTCCGATGAATCCGACACGTATCACAGTGCCTCCGATCGGAGTGGGTGGGTCATGGCCGGGGAACCTCCTGGAGTGCGATGCAGTCGTCGACGAATCCGAACACCGTTCGGTGATAGGCCGGGCCGGCGTAACCGATGCTGAGGTTGTGCCCGCCGCCGGGATGCAGGTGGACTGTCACGCTCGGTGCCGCGGTGAACATCGCGGCGACGTCCTCGAGTGCCTGCGCGTCGTTGCGCCAGACCTTCTCGTGTTCGGCGGCGGTGAAGTGCACGGGCACTCGGACCTGTGCGGCGAGGGCGGGGAAGTCGACGGTCGGCCAGCCGGCTGTGACATCGGCCTCGTAATCCGGTGTGCGAGCTGCGATCACGGCGCCGCCGACGATGTCGGGTGGGTACAGTTCGGCCGGTGTCCACAGCAGTTCGCCGACGCCGCGTGCGTTCGCATACCGCTCCCGGGTGCCGAGGATGCCGGCGGCGAGGGCGTGGTGCTCGCGCCCGGTGCCGGACAGTTCGACGCCCAGGATCTCCTCACGCCGGTTCTCGACGGCCATGCGCATCGTGAGTTCGCTGCCGACCGAATGGCCCCACAGGAACAGGCCTGCACCGCGAGGTGATGTGCCGAGCAGGGCGTCGACCGTGCGGTAGGCGAGATCGACACGCACATCGGGAGCACTCAGCTCCTCACGGTGGGGTCGCGACGAACCGTATCCGGGACGATCCGGGGCGATCACGGTGAATCCGTGTGCGACGGCCTCCCGCATCATCGACAGTTCGGGATGACCGGGACAGTCCCAGTAGGCCGCGCGGGCGGCACCGCCGTGCAGTGCCACGATCACGGCGCGTGGCTCGGGTGCCTCGGCGACCAGCGCCGACATCGGGATGCCCTCGACATCGACGACGCGGGCTACGGGTGAGACGTCTCCCGCGCCGCCGATGTGAGCCTCCTCGATCGGTGAGGACTGTGCGCGGACGGTGCTCATGTGTCGCTCCGCAGCAGCATCGCACTGCCGGGAGTGAGCCCGCCGCTGCTGACCACGGCTACGCGGGCGTCGCGCACCTGGCGATCTCCTGCGGTGCCGCGCAGCTGGGTGACCGCTTCGTGGACGAGGCCCATGCCGTGGGTGCGTCCGTGCGAGAGCTGGCCGCCGTGGGTGTTGAGGGGGAGGATGCCGTCGCGGGCGATGTTCTTCCCGCCGTCGAGGAAGTCCTTCGCCTCGCCGATCCCGCAGAAGCCGAGCGCCTCGATCCACGACAGGGCGTTGAAGGTGAAGCCGTCGTAGAGCTGGGCGACGTCGACGTCGTCGGGTCGCAGCGACGTGCGGGTCCACAGGTGCGCGGCCGGTCCGAGGACCTGCGGTTCATGGGTGAGCGTGCTCTGATCCCACTCGATGCGTTCGACGATCTGGGTGCCGACGGCCTCCACACGGACGGCCGGTCCGGGCAGGTCCTTCACGGTGTCCGCAGCGGAGACGATGACGGCGACTGCGCCGTCGCACGGCACGTCGCAGTCGTACAGGCCGAACGGCGTGGTGACCGGTCGCGCCGACAGGTAGTCGTCCATCGTCAGTGGGTCGCGGTAGATCGCGCCGGGATTGAGGGCGGCGTTCGCGCGCTGGTTCAGCGCGATCCAGCCGAGCGTCTCGCGGGTGGTGCCGTAGCGGTGGAAGTGCCGCTGGGCGTTCTGAGCGAGGGTGTGGGCGGCGGAGATACCGCCGAAGGGCACCATCCAACTGGGGGTGCGTCCGCCGGGCGGCGTGATCTGCCCGGCCTTGACGAGTTCGTTGTAGGTCGACTCCCACAGGGTGCGGTAGCACAGCACGTGCCGGGCGAGACCGCTCGCGACGGCGAGCATCGCGGCGATCACCGATCCGCTGGGTCCGGGGGTCTCGATGCCGCCGTTGAACCAGGTGGGACGCAGACCGAGAGCGGATTCGACGGCGGCAACACCGCCTTCGCCGAAACCGATGATCGGGCCGGCGCCGGGATAGGTCGACAGGCCGTCGATGTCGTCCATCGTCAAGCCGGCGTCGGCGACGGCGCGTTCGCACGCCTGCACGGTGAGAGAGACGGGATCGACCATGAGACGGCGCCCGATGTCGGACATGCCGATACCGGTGATGGCGACCTTGTCCTCGAACTTGTCGGGGCTCGCGGGCGGGCGGATGTGGAGGCGGATCTGCTCGGGTTCGATCTCGTCCACGGGCAGCGGAGCAGGTGCGCCCTGTTCCGCTGTCGGACGGAAGAGCGGCAGCCAGACGTCGCCGTCCCGATGGAAGACGACCTCCATGCGCATGCCGAGTTCGAGTTGCTCGGCATCGCATTCGACCGCATTGGTGGTCAACCGCACCCGGGAATCCTCCTCGAGTGCGACCTGCGCGATGACGAACGGGGGAGGAAGGCCGGGTAGACCGAAACGGTGGTTGACGGTGAACCCGATGAGCGTCGCGTAGCCGGAGGCGACGCGCACACCCATCTGCTTCTCCCGGCAGTACCGGCAGACCGGTTGCGGCGGATGGATGAGAGCCGAGCACGACTCGCATTCCTGGATCCGCAACCGGCCGTCCTCGCCGGAGGTCCAGAAGAACTTGTTCTGCAGGGTCAGTTGGGGGAGGGGGCGTCCGGACCCCTTTGCCGGGGCATCGCCCGTCTCCCGTTCGACCACTGTCGTCTCAGCCACCGATACCGGCCTTCCTCACTCCTGGTGCACGTTCGAGCGGTGTTACTTGGCGGCGGTGATGGGTGCCGCGAGTTCCTGCTCGTCGATCTGGACCTGCAACTTCTCCAACGTCTCGTCGAGGCCGGCGCCGAGGCGCTTGCCGGGCGTGAACGTCGCCGGGAGGTGCCGCATGCCCTGGATGACGCCGATGGAGTCGTAGTGCACCGTCGTCTCCGGATCGCACGTGTAGTCGGGCATCCGGTCGAGAACGGCGAGCAGCATCCGCTTGAACACCGTGCGTGCCAGGTTCGACCCGATGCATCGGTGGACACCCAGTCCGAAACTGAAGTGGCGGTTGCCCTTCCGCTCGAGATCGATCGAGTTGGGGTCGTCGAACAGCTGGGGATCGCGGTTGGCCATCGCCCACGACAGCCACAGACGCTCGCCCTCCTTGAACTGCGTGCCCTTGAACTCGCAGTCGGCGGAGAACGTGCGACCGTCGCCTGGCGACGGGGTGAAGTACCGCAGGAACTCCTCGGTGGCGCTGTCGAGCAGGCTGTCGCGTTCGTTGCTGAGACGCTCGCGCTCGTCGGGGTTCTGGCTGAGCCATTCGAGGGCGTGGGAGGTCAGTGCCGTGGTGGTGTCGAAGCCACCACCGATCAGGAGGCTCAGGATGCCGAGAAGCTCCATGTCGTCGGGCTTCTCGCCGAGCACCTCGACGTCGGCGATGGCGTTGATCAGACCGGGGCGAGGGTTTTCGCGGATCTCGAACAGGTTCGTGATCAGGTCGATACCCATATTGCGGTGCAGTTCACCGACACGGGCGATGTCGGGCGAGTCCGGCGGCGTGTAGATTGCGGCATGGACCGGCTCGCAGTACACCTCCCACTTCTTGATGGGCACACCGAGCATGGCCAGGGTGATGACGGCCGGCACGATGTTCGCGAGATCGTCGACGAAATCGATCCGTCCGCTCTCGATCTTCTCGTCGAGGCTTGCGCGCACGACCTCGTCGATGATCGGGATCCACTTCTTGATCGCCGCCGGGGAGAGGTAGGGGTTGAGCAGGGCGCGAAATTCCCGGTGCTCGGGGTCGTCCATCTCCAGGATTCCGCCGCGCACGCCGGAAGCGCGCTCGGCCGTCGGAATCATGATGCCCTTGTAGCCTTTTCGGACACCCTTGATGTCGTGGTCGTTGGAGACGTTCGGCGAACGGACGAGGTTGAACACCTCGTCGCTGCCCGCGGCGACCCAGTGGCCGCCGTGGGTGTCCGACCAGGCCATCGGGCATTTCGACTGCATCTCTTCCGTGATCGGAAGGAAGTTGTCGCGGTAGTCGGGTGCGTGCCGGTCGAACTGGTAGACCGGAGTGCGGTGGGATGTGTCGGCAACGACGTCGTCGACGCTCATGACTGTCCTCTCTGACGCTTCGATCGGGGCTGTCGAAACGTTGGTGGTCAGGAGATCTCGATGGCCTGCTCAGGGCAGGACCGGGCTGCTTCGTGCACGTTCTCCTCGAGATGCGCGGGCACGTCCTCCACGATTGCGGTGGCGTGGCCGTCGATGTCGCTCAGTTCGAATACTTCGGGTGCGGCCATGGCACACAGGGTGTGGCCCTGGCAGCGTTCGGGGTCGACTCTGACCTTCACGGTGTTCCTCCCGGTCGATGATGTGTACTGGTCCGGTCCGGCAACGTCCTGTCGTGTACGGGGGCTGCCCGTTACGATCGAACGGTCAGATGTGGTAGTCGTACCACTTGAGGTAGCCGCCGCCGTCGACGCGCATCTGCATGCCGGTCACGTAGCGCGATTCGTCGGACGCGAGGAAGAGCACCATGTTGCTCGAATCCTCGGGCTCGATGTACGGGATCGGCATGGCCTGCTGTACACCGAAGGCGGGCTCCGCGTCCTCGCGCCTGGGATGCTCGAGGTCGGGGCGGAAGGAGCGGTACATCGGTTCGCTCTGCAGCATGTCGGTGTTGCAGTTGGTGGGGTGCAGAACGTTCGCGCGGATCATGCGCGGCGCGAGATGGGTCGCGAGCGTGTCGATGAACTGGGACAGTGCCCGCTTGGAGAACACGTAGGCGACGCCACCGAGATCCTTGCCGGGCTGGTCGACCTTCGACACGTCCATCAGTGCCGCGGTGGAACCGGTGGCGATGATGGAGGCGCCTGCCTTCAGGTGCGGTAGGGCGGCGTGGACGGCGTTCATCGTGCCCACGAGGTTGGTGTTGACGACGTCGGTCCAGGCCTGGGTCTGGGGCTCGCCCTTCATGCCGGCGACACCGGCCTGTGCGACGACGACGTCGAGCCTGCCGAACTCGGCGACACCCCGCGCCACAGCGTCGTCCATCTGGGCTGCGTCGCGGACGTCGGCCTGGATCGCGACGATCCGGCGGCCTTCCTTCTCGACGAGCCGGACGGTTTCCTCGAGGTCCTCCGGCGTGGCCATGGAGTACCCCATCGAGTCGATGTCCGTGCAGATGTCGACAGCGATGATGTCGGCACCCTCGGACGCGAGCTTGACCGCGTGGCTGCGGCCCTGGCCGCGCGCCGCGCCGGTGACGAACGCGACCTTGCCTTCGACACGTCCCACTGGTTTGTCCTTTCGATCGGGTTTCGGCGGGGAGGGTGGATCAGGTGTTGCGTCCGCCGTTGACCCCGAGGATCTGGCCGGTGATGTATCCGGCCTCCTCGGAGATCAGGAAGGAGCAGGCGGCGGCGATGTCCTCGGGTTGTCCGACTCGGCGGACGGGTGTGCGCTGGATGTGTTCGTCGATGGTGCCGCCGAGCAGACCCTTCTCGGCGGAGCGGTGCAGCATGGGGGTCTCGACGAAGCCGGGAGGTACGGCGTTGACGGTGATGCCGGACGGACCGTATTCCAATGCAAGTGATTTGGTGAGTCCGTTGACGCCGGCCTTGGACGAGACGTAGGCGGTCATGAACTGCTGACCCGACTGCGCGCTCGACGACGAGATATTGACGATGCGTCCCCAGCCGGCCTCGAGCATGTCGGGCAGGGCGGCCTGCACGCAGTGGAAGACGCCGCCGAGGTTGACGTCGACGACCTTCTGCCAGGTCGCGTAGTCGATGTTGTGGAAGCGCTTGTAGAGCTCGAGTCCCGCGCCGTTGACGAGAATCGTGACGGGGCCGAGCTGTTCGCGGATACGGGCGAAGGCGTCGTCGACCTGTGCGCGGTCGGAGACGTCGACCTTGTACTCGAGCTCCTCACCGGAGGGGTTGAGATCGAGCACCGCGACCTGGTGGCCGTCCTTGCGCAGGCGTTCGGCGATCGCCTTGCCGATTCCGGAGCTTCCGCCCGTGACGACCGCTGTCTTCACTGCCACGGTTCGTCACCGACGATCGTGGTGCGGCGCATGAGGCGCTCGGACGACGGGTCGTAGGGCAGTGCCCGGTGCAGCATGCCGGTGTTGTCCCAGACGACGAGGTCGCCGACCTGCCATTCGTGCGAATAGCAGAAGCGTTCCTGCGTGGTCCATGCGAGCAGCTCGTCGAGGAGTTCGCGGCTCTCCTCGGGGCGCATGCCGACGATGTGATCGGCCGTGGCGCCGATGACGAGGGAGCGTCGTCCGTCGCGGCGCTCCCAGACGAGGGAGGACTCGCGGGGTGGCAGCGCACGCCAGCGTGCGACCTGCTCCTCGGTGGGGTCGGGGTAGACCAGACGCTGGGCGGCCTCGAAGCTGTGCACGACGCGCAGGCCTTCGTACCGCTTCTTCTCGTGGTCGGGAAGATTCTCGTAGGCGGCGTAGGTACTGGCGAATTCCGTTCCGCCGACGACCATTGCGACATGGCGGGCGGTGAGGGTGGTGGCCTTCGCCGGCACCTCGTTGGTGGTGTCGTCGATGTGCCAGTGGAACGTGCCCTTGAGGTATTCGGCCGACGGCGTCTTGGCGGGGTCGAGCGAGACGGTGAAGATCTCCTGCCCCGGTGCCGGCATGACCACCGTGCCGAGCTTGCGGCTGAAGGCGAGCTGGGCCTCGTCGTCGAGGTTGACACCTCGAACGAGAAGTACGCCACGCCATTTGAGTGCTTCGAGCAGCTGGGCGACCACACGCTCGTCGTCGAGGCTGTCCAGACCGGTGACTTCCACACCGAGTGACGGGCTGAGGGCTGTAGTGCTGATCACAAGAATCTCCCTTCCGGTTGCGAGAACCATACTCTCGCGCGATTGCGGGCCGCAAGACCCGGAGAATTCGCCCATGTAGGCCGTCATCAAGTGGTGGGGATCACTTCCGGGGCTATCCTGCCGGACTGCTCCTTGCTAAAGTTCTCGAAAGTCGAACAGATTAATTCTCTGATCTGAGAATGTGATTTCCACACGATGCGGAGGAGATGGGATGTCAGTGCAGGAGAACGGAGCAACCGCGGTGGCCGACGCCGCGACCACCGAAGTGGCGAAGCGGCTGCTGATCGACGGGAAGCTCACCACCACCGAGCGCACCTTCGCTTCCTACAATCCGGCGACCGGTGAACTGGTGGGTTACGCCCCCGACGCGGGTGTCGAGGAGGCGGAAGCCGCCATCCGCGCAGCGCGACGCGCATTCGACACGACCACCTGGTCCACCGACGTCGAATTCCGGATCAAGTGCCTCGACCAGCTCTACAAGGCCCTGCGCGACAACGTCGAGGAACTGCGCGAGCTGACGATCGCCGAGGTCGGCGCCCCGCGCATCCTCACCCACGGCAACCAGGTCGACGCGCCGCTCGAGATCGTGAAGTACTACGCCGACCTGCTGCGGAACACCGAGTTCACGGAGGACCTCGGCGACGTCGAGTTCCGCGGACAGCCGCACCACCGCTGGGTGGAGAAGGAGGCGGCCGGCGTCGTCGCCGCGATCGTCGCGTACAACTATCCGACCCAGCTGGCCATGGCGAAACTGCCGGCCGCGCTCGCCGCGGGCTGCACGGTAGTGCTCAAGGGCGCACCCGACACCCCGCTCGTCACCCAGGCGCTCGCCGAGATCATCGCCGAGCACACCGACATCCCGGCCGGTGTCGTCAACATCATCTCGTCGTCGCAGGTCGCGCCCGGCGAGCTCATGACCACCCACCCGGACGTCGACGTCGTCACCTTCACCGGCTCGACCCCCGTGGGCAAGAAGATCATGGCCGCGGCCGCGGATTCGCTCAAGAAGGTCTTCCTCGAACTCGGCGGCAAGTCGGCGCTCATCGTCCTCGAGGACGCCGACTTCGCGACCGCCGCGCAGTTCGCCGCCTTCAGCATCTGCTCGCACGCCGGCCAGGGCTGTGCTCTGACCACGCGTCTGCTCGTCCCCCGCGACAAGCACGACGAGATCGTCGCGCAGGTCGCCGGGATGATGCAGCACGTGCCCTACGGCGATCCGTCGAACCCGAAGATCTACATGGGCCCGGTCATCAGCGAGAAGCAGCGCGAGAAGATCCACGGCATGGTCGAGCGCGCCGTGGCCGACGGCGCCACCCTCGTCACCGGTGGCGAGAAGGTCGATCCGGGCTGGTTCTACAAGCCCACCCTGCTCGCGAACGTCGACCCCGACAGCGAGATCGCGCAGGAGGAGGTCTTCGGACCGGTCCTCGCCGTCATCCCGTTCGACGACGACGACGATGCCGTGCGGATCGCCAACAACTCCAAGTACGGCCTGTCGGGCGGCGTGCTCACCGCCGACGAGGAGCGCGGCATCGCGATCGGCCGCCGCATCCGAACCGGCACCTTCTCCGTCAACGGCGGCAACTACTTCAGCCCCGACGTCCCGTTCGGCGGCTACAAGCAGTCCGGCATCGGCCGTGAGATGGGCAGGGCCGGACTCGAGGAGTTCCAGCAGCTCAAGGCGTTCTCGAAGGCGGTGACCTCGTGAAGCCACTCGAAGGCGTCCGCGTCGTCGAGGTCGCGATGTACGGTTTCGTTCCCTCCGCGGGCGCGGTGCTCGCGGAGTGGGGCGCCGACGTCGTCAAGATCGAACACGCGGTGACGGGCGACCCGCAGCGCGGTCTGCGGCAGACGGGAACCCTTCGCGTCGAAGGTGATCCGAACCCCAACGTCGAGCACGCCAACCGCGGCAAGCGCAGCCTCGGCCTGGACATCTCGATCCCCGAGGGCCGAGAGGTGCTGCTCGAGCTCGTGCGCACCGCCGACGTCTTCCTCACCAGCGTCCTGCCCAAGGTGCGGACCAAGCTGCAGATCGACGTCGACGACATCCGCGCGGTCAACCCGAAGATCGTCTACGCCCGGGGGAGTGCGCTCGGCCCGCGCGGTGTCGAGTCCGGCAAGGGCGGATACGACATGACGGCCTTCTGGGCGCGCGCCGGTGTCGCCGCGACGCTCACCCCGCCCGGCATCGAGGGGATGATCGCGCCTCCCGGACCCGCCTTCGGCGACACGATCTCCGGCACGAACCTCGCCGGCGGTATCGCGGCGGCGTTGTTCAAGCGTGAACGCACGGGCGAACCCTCGGTGGTCGACGTCTCGCTGCTGAGCAGCGGGGTGTGGGCGATGGGCCACACCATCGCACTGTCCGCGCATCTCGGGCAGCACATGGAAGCGCCGAAGGCCGGTGGCCACGGCGCCCCGACGAACCCGCTCTCTGGTGTCTACGGCACCGCGGACGGACGCTACATCTCGTTCGTGATGCTGCAACCGGCGAGGTTCTGGGCAGATGTGTGCACGCACATCGACCGCCCCGACCTCATCGACGATCCACGTTTCGCGGACGCACAGTCGATCGCCACGAACACCGTCGAGGCCGTCGAGATCCTGCGCGAGGTCATCGGCAGCCGTCCGCTCGCGGAATGGGTCCAGCGGTTCGGCACGCTCGCCGGGCCGTGGGCACCCGTCCAGGACTCGCTGCAGGTCGTGAGCGACCCGCAGGTCCGCGACAACGAATATCTGGTCAAGGCAGGGGAACTCGAACTCGTCGCCAATCCGGTGCAGTTCGACGTGACGCCGCCGCAGACCGGACCGGCACCCGAGTTCGCCGCCCAGACCGAGGAGATCCTGCAGGAGCTCGGTCTGGACTGGGAGCGCATCATCGAGCTCAAGACAGCGGGCGCAGTCACCTAGTAGGGGGCTGCACCCGGTTCAGGGAGGGCCAATGCCTTACATAGCATCGATCGGAACGTACCTGCCGTGCTGGGGTACTCCCGACGCCAGGATCGCCGGTGACGACGAGGACGCCGTCACCCTCGCCGTCGAGGCGGGCCGCGCCGCGCTCGAAGCGGGCGGATCCGTCGAGTACGTCGTTCTCGTCAGTCGGGATCTGCCGCTGACCGAGAGCAGCAACGCCGCGGTTCTGCTCGCCGGGCTCGGGCTCGATCCCGAGTTGGAGGTGATCGAACGGCTCGGGGGTGCGCCGGCGACGCTGGACGCCCTCGGCTCGGCGCGACCGCGAACACTGGTCATCGGTGTCGACCTGAACTCGGCCGGTGCGGCGGCGGCCCTCACCTCCGATCACGGGTTGCAGGTGCGCACCGCCGCACGCGTGTCGCGAAGCCTACCCGTGCGTACGCGGAACGCCTCCGGCGACATCCACGACTACGGGGACCCGAGACTGCTCCGGAAGCGGGGATATCTCGCCTCGCTCGCGACGGCCTGGGTGGACACCCCGGCCGTCGTGGCGGGGGTCTCGGCGCAGCACGCGGCCTCGCTCGCGGCCACGCAGACCGCGGATCTGCCCACGACGGGCGCGAGTTCGGCGCTCTTCGCCCTGGCCGCGATGGCGGAGGCCGGTCTCACCGGACCTCTCGTCGGAGTCGAACAGGCCAGCCTGTCGGGACTGACCGTCGCTGAGGGGACGGCCGAGGTCCGTCGCCGGGAGAGACCGGCGCGGCCCGTGCTCGATTCGGCGCAGACTCTGCCCGGCGAGATCCCGATCTCGCTGGCGGCCTACGAGCGGGCCTTCGAAGCCAAGGTGCGATGGGAGGGCGGACGTTTCCTCGACAACGACCAGGTCGACTTCCCGCCGCGCTACCGGGTCGACGAGGACGGCTCGCTCGACACCGAGTACACCTTCGTCGAACTACCGCGCACCGGGACGGTCTACACCGAGGTCACCGTGCACGTGCCGGTGCCGGGACTGCGCACCCCGTACTCGCTCGTCGTCGTCGACCTCGACGGTGTCGGAGTGCGTGCGCTGGTGCGGGTCACCGGCACCGTCGCCGGCAGCGTCGACATCGGTGACCGGGGACGGCTGGTGCTCCGACGCATCGCGGTGCGCTCGGGTGTCCCCGACTACGGGTACGCCTTCGAACCCGATTCGGATCCCGTGGACGAGGAGGAAGCGGCATGAGAAAGGTCGCGATCGTCGGCGCAGGAATGACACCCTTCGCCGAACATTTCGCTCTGGGCATCCGGGACCTGCTTCCGATGGCCTTCGCGGAATGCGCGGCGAGCGTCGACAAGGGCGTGCGGAAGTCGGACATCGACGCGGCGTGGTTCGGATCGATGGGGACGACGGACGGTTTCCCGTCCGGGATCCTCGCCGACACCCTCGGTCTGCACGACGTTCCGGTGACTCGGGTCGAGAACTCCTGCGCGACCGGACACGACGCGATCCGCAACGCCGTCTACGGCATCGCATCGGGGGCGTGCGACGTCGCACTCGTGATGGGTGCCGACAAACTCCGGGAGACGGCCTCGAAGGGCATGCTCTGGGAATGGGAATCCATGACGCGCGACATGGCGTGGGATTTCCCGCTCGGCCTCGCGCAGGCGGGTTTCGCGTTGCACATGCGCCGCTATCTGTACGAGTCGCCGGCCACCCGTGAACACATGGCGATGGTCGCGGTGAAGAACCACCGTAACGCTCGGAACAATCCCAAGGCATGCCGCCGATTCGAGTTGTCGGTGGAGGAGGTACTCGCTGCCGATACCGTGGTGACCCCTTTCGGGGTCTACGACTGCGCACCGCAGAGCGACGGTGCGGCCGCCCTGATCCTGGTGGCGGACGACGTCGTCGACCGCCACACCGACAGGCCAGTGTGGATCCGCGGCACCGGTCTGGGTTTCGACGCCGTGATGCACCAGCACAAGCGCGATCTCACCTCATTCGCGGCGACCCGGCGCGCGGCGAAACAGGCGTTCGGCACCGCGGGCCTGTCGCCGGGGGACATCGACGTCGCCGAGATCCACGACTACTTCACCGGAATCGAGATCATCAGCTACGAGGATCTCGGATTCGCCGAACGCTTCGAGGGTTTCAAGTTGCTCGAGGGGGGAGTCACCGAGGTCGGTGGGGCGCTGCCGGTCAATCCCAGCGGCGGTCTGAACACGAAGGGGCATCCGCCGGGCGCGACCGGTGTCGCGCAGTGCGTGGAGTTGTTCGAGCAGCTCCGCGGACAGGCGGTCAATCAGGTCGACGGAGCGCGAACAGGTCTCGCGCACAATGTCGGAGGGCCGACGGCCGTTGCCGCCGTGACGATCCTGGAGGGCCCCGGGGACTGATCCGTAACTCCCCCCCGGCATCACTGTTCGGCGAGGACCCGTGCACCCGTCCGGTGCACGGGTCCTCGCCGTGCATACGAGCCGGCCCGACACACCTTTCCGTCTCATATCTCGAATATCTTGCAGCACTGCAAGATTGCCGTTCTGAATAATTGGAAACTCCATTCGTCTTTTCTGTAATCCATATTGCCGCGGCCACGGACAGGCTCTAATGTGTGGGGCATCACAGGTAGTGCACTCTGCTCGTGTTCTGCGTCGCCGTGATCCACGGCCTCGGTAGTACGACGAAAGTTGAGTCGGATGTTTCTCACAGTTTCGAAAAAGGTGGGCCGCAGCCTGCTGGTGGTCCTGCTGGTGACCATCGCGGTCGTCGGCCTGCTCGGTCTCGCGCCCGGCTCCGTGGCCCAGGTCATCCTGGGGGAGAACGCAACTCCCCAGGCGGTCGCCGAACTGAACGCCAAGCTCGGCCTCGACGCGCCCTTCTGGAGCCAGTACTTCGGGTGGTTGTCCGACGCGGTCCGGGGCGATCTCGGAACCTCGCCGCTGACGGGTCAATCCGTGAGCGAGGCCATCGCCGAACGGCTGCCGGTCACGCTCCAGCTCGCCGCGATGGGGCTGCTGATCGCACTGATGGTCGCACTCGTCATGGGTGTGATCTCCGCGTCCCGCCCGGGTAGCGCCGTCGACCGCGGCATGAACGCCCTGTCGGCCGTCTTCCTCTCGGTGCCCGCCTTCATCGCCGGCCCCGTCCTGATCTACTTCCTCGCGATCAAGCTCCAGATCTTCCCGGTGATGGGCTGGTCCCGGATCGGCGAAGGTCTCGGCGACAACTTGCGCAGCGCGATGCTCCCGGCGCTCGCCATCGCTCTCACCGAGATCGCGGCCTTCCACCGCCTGCTCCGTACCGACCTCATCGGCACACTCCGTGAGGATTTCATCGCCGCGGCACGGGCCAAGGGGATGCCCTCCTGGTACGTGATGTTCCGGCACGCACTGCGGCCCTCGTCGTTCTCCCTCATCACCGTCGCCGGTATCAACCTCGGCCGTCTCATCGGTGGCACGGTGATCGTCGAGACCCTGTTCGGCCTCCCGGGTCTGGGTCAGCTCGTCGCCTCCTCGATCACCTCCCGCGACGTGATCATGGTGCAAGGCGTCGTGGTCTTCATCGCCGTCGTCTACGTGGGCATCAACACCCTCGTCGACCTCAGCTACCAAGTCATCGACCCGCGGGTCAGGAAGGTGGTCGGAGCATGACGCAGGTTGCGCTCGAGAAGAAGGACGACGCACAGCGGGTCGAGTCGGCCACCCAGGATCTGCCGAAGGTACCCGCCGCCAAGAAGACCCGCTCGGTGCTGGTCTACCTGTCGATCGTGTGGCTGGTGCTCGTCATCGGTGCCGCGATCTTCGCAAGCGTGCTTCCGCTGGCGCCGTACAGCGTTCCGGTCGGGCCACCGCGGACGCCCCCGAACCTCGACTCCCTCGACACTCTCCTGGGAACCGACACCCTCGGCAGGTCGATCCTGTCCCGCGTCGTCTACGGTGCCCAGGTCTCCCTCGTCATCGGCGCCGTTGCCGGTCTCGTCGGCTTCCTGATCGGATCGTTCTTCGGCATGATCGCCGGCTACTTCGGCAAGCGCGTCGACGCCGTGATCTCGCTGCTGGCCGACGCGATGCTCGCCTTCCCGCCGCTGATCCTGCTCCTGGCCCTCGCCTCGATCCTCACCCCGAGCGTGCGGACCATCCTCTTCGGTCTCGGCCTGCTGGCGATCCCGTCGTTCATCCGCCTGTCGCGAGCAAACACCCTTGCCTGGTCGTCGCGTGAATTCGTCAGGGCCGCGAAGAACATGGGTGCCGGCAGCGGGCGAATCCTGTTCCGGGAGATCATGCCCAACGTCCTCGCGCCCCTCGCGTCGTACATGCCCATCGTGATCGCGGCGCTCATCGTCGCGGAGGGATCGTTGAGCTTCCTCGGCCTGGGCATCCCGCCGCCGCAGCCCAGCTGGGGCGGAATGATCAACGACGGCAAGGACGCCATCGCCACGTCGCCGCACCTGGTGTTCGTACCGGCACTCGTCATCTTCTTCACGGTGTTCGCCCTCAATCAGGTCGGCGATCACCTCCGCACCAAGTACGACCGCACCCTGCACGACTGAAAGCTCCAGAAGCGCTCGTACTCAGAACTTCCCGATGAAAGGTCGACAATGATCCGACGTAGAAGAATGTTCGCGGCGGTCGCCGTGGCCTGTTCCGCCGTACTGGTCCTCGGGGCCTGTGGATCGGGCGGTTCCGACACCGCCTCGGCCCAGGACGCCGCGGCGGTCGGCGATCCCGTGGCCGGTGGTGCCGCGACCGTCCTCCAGTCCGGTGAACCGCGCTCTCTCGATCCGGCCGCGCTGTCGAACACGTGGGCCCATCAGCCGGTGCTGGGCAACGCTCTCTACGGCGAGCTGATGATCACGGACAACGACACCTTCGACGTCGAATACCGCATGGCGACGGACTTCTCGACCGAGGACAACGGGAAGACGTTCACACTCGCGCTGCGACCGGATCTGAAGTTCAGCGACGGCACACCGCTCGACGCCGCTGCGGTGAAGTTCAACTGGGACCGTCTGAAGGATCCCGCGCTCGCCTCGACGACGATCCGTCAGGCCGTCCAGATCGAGTCCACCGAAGTCATCGACCCGGCCACCCTGCGCGTGACGATGGTCGAGCCCAACCCGCAGTTCGCTCAGGCCATCGTGGCCGGTGCACTGAACTGGATCGCATCCCCGGCCGCGCTCGAGCAGGGGCAGCAGGCGTTCGACGAGAACCCGATCGGCGCAGGACCGTTCACACTCGTCAGTTGGACCCGTCAGGATTCGGTCGAACTCGAGAAGAACGAGTCCTACTGGGACGCGCCGAAGCCCTACCTCGACCGCCTCACGATCCGGACGGTCGCCGATTACAACCAGCGGATCAACGCCGCATCGACCGGCGCAGCCGACCTGTCGTCGGAGTCGAGCTGGACCAGCCTCAATCGTGCCGAGGCGGCCGGCCTGGCCACCCAGGCGACGGAGACCGGCGGTGGGCAGTTCGTCGCGATGAACTTCCGCAGGGCTCCCTTCGACGACGAGCGCGCACGCCGCGCCGTGTCGCTCGCGGTCGACCTCGACGCGCTGAACACCGTGGTCTACAACGGTGAGGGCGAGGTACCCCACACGCTGTTCCCGGAGAGCTCGCCGTACTACTCCGACATCAAGCTCTCGGAGACGAATGCCGAGGAAGCTCAGAAGCTGTTCGACGAACTCGCAGCCGAAGGCAAGCCCGTCTCGTTCACCTACCTGTCGTACCCCACCACCGAGAGCCGCTCGCTCGGTGAGGCGATCCAGGCTCAGCTGGCCGCTTTCGACAACGTGGACATGAAGGTCGAGGTTCTCGACTTCCCGACGCTCACGGCACGGAACGGCGCGCGTGACTTCGACATGGTCATCTCGTCGTCGATCACGCAGGACCCCGACTTCCCGCTGTCGATCGCGTTCGACTCCACGTCCACCGGCAACTTCACCGGTGTCAACGATCCCGAGCTCGACGCAGCTCTCGAGCGCGGCCGGTTCGGCGCGACCGTCGAGGAACGGAAGGAAGCGTACGACGTCGTCCAGCAGCGCCTCGCCGATCAGGTGGTGGGTCTGTGGTACGTCCGGGCCACCCCCTCGGTCGCCTACTCGAAGGATCTGCAGGGCGTGCAGCTCTATACCCTCGGATCGCCGATCCCGGCCGAGTTCTGGCTCAGCAACAACTAGCCGATACAGCCGACAAGACGGAAGGGGCCGGCTCGCCGTGACCACTCAGCCGATTCTCGAAGTGAGAAATCTCCGTGCCTACATCGGCACGCCGCGAGGCACCGTCCGCGCAGTGGACGACGTGTCGCTCGATCTGGACTCCGGACAGGCGCTGGGAATCGTCGGCGAGTCGGGCTCCGGAAAGTCGGTGATGGCCCGGGCCATCATGGGGCTCATGCCGCCCCGCTCGGGCCGATCCGGATCGGTGACCTTCCAGGGCCGCGACCTGCTGGCCCTGACCAAGAAGGAGAAGCGCGAGATCTGGGGCAAGCAGATCGCGATGGTCTTCCAGGATCCGGGCCGGTCGCTCAACCCGGTCGTCCGGGTCGAGCGACAGCTCACCGAGGGGATGCGCAAGCACCTCGGCGTCAGCAGGTCCGAGGCACACACACGGGCGCTGAAGCTCCTCGAGGAGGTGGGCGTCCCCGACCCGGAACGGCGCCTCCGCAATTATCCCCACGAGATGTCCGGTGGCATGCGCCAGCGCGTGATGATCGCGATCGCGCTGGCGTGCGAACCGGATCTGCTCATCGCCGACGAGCCGACGACGGCCCTGGACGTGACGATCCAGCGTCAGATCCTCGACCTGCTGCGGCGCGTCCAGCGCGACCGGGGCATGTCGATGATGCTCATCAGTCACGACCTCGCGGTGGTCGCGGGTCGCACCGACCGGGTGTCGGTGATGTACGCCGGACGGCTCGCGGAGATCGGTTCCACCCGTGAGGTGTTCGAGCAGCCGATGCACCGCTACACCCACGCACTGCTCGGGGCGACCCCCACGATCGACCACGTGCGGCACGCGCCGTTGCGGGTGATCAGTGGGTCGCTGCCCGATCCGACGTCGCCACCGGACGGTTGCCGGTTCGCGCCGCGTTGCAACCACGCGTCGGACGAATGCCACACCACACCGCCCCCGCTCGAGTCGGTGGGCGTCGATCATTACGTCGCATGTCTGAGCCCGGTGACCGTTCCGGTCGGGGCCGTTTCCGGAGGTGAATCCCATGGCCGGTAGTGGTGCCACTCATCTGCGCGGCGACGAGGCCCTGCTCAGCGTGCAGGACCTGGTCGTCGAGTACCCCACCGACAACGGCACGGTGCAGGCGGTCTCGAAGATCAGCTTCGACATCCTGCCCGGCGAAACCCTCGGCATCGTCGGCGAATCAGGGTGCGGCAAGTCGACCACCGGTCGTGCGGTGCTGCGCCTGGACCGAATCACCTCCGGCCGTATCCGGTTCGGTGACGAGTGGATCGAGGAGGCGAGCGAGAATCGCATGCGCTCCCTCCGGCGCGACATGCAGATGATCTTCCAGGACCCGGTCGCCTCGCTCAATCCGCGCCGATCGGTCGCCGACATCGTCGTCGAGGGCCTGACGGTCGCGAAAACACCTGCGAAGGAACGGGCGACGACATCGGTGTCGGTCCTCGAACAGGTCGGTCTGCCCGGCGAGCGATTCGCCGGCATGCTGCCCCGCCAGCTCTCGGGTGGACAGGCGCAGCGCGTCGCCATCGCGCGAGCGCTCGCCCTGAATCCCCGGTTGCTCATCTGCGACGAACCGGTCTCGGCGCTCGACGTGTCGGTGCAGGCGCAGATCCTCAACCTGATCGAGGAACTCAAGGCGGAGTTCGATCTCACCGTCGTGTTCATCGCCCACGATCTCGGTGTGGTGCGCACGGTGAGCGACAAGGTCATGGTCATGTACCTGGGCAAGGTCTGCGAATTCGGTGACTCCATCGAGATGTACGACGACCCGGCGCATCCCTACACCCGTGCGCTGCTCGATTCGGTGCCGCTGACCGATCCGGAGAAGGGATTCGCCGGACCACCCCTGGCCGGCGACGTGCCGTCGCCGCTCGCGCCTCCCACGGGCTGCCTGTTCCGCACCCGCTGCCCGATGGCCCAGGACCGTTGTGCCGAAGAGGAACCCGAGATGCGTGAGGTCCGTCCGGGCCAGTACGCGGCCTGCCATTTCCCGCTCCCGTCCGTGGCCGGACGCGATCTTCCCGAACTCGCCGCCGTCGGTGCGGGTACGGACGCCTGACGGACGGAAGGATCATTCGATGACCGATTCTGCAGAGTTCGCCGATCGATACGGCCCGTGGGCGCTGATCCTCGGGGCATCGGAGGGGGTGGGCGCAGAGTTCGCGCGGACGTTCGCTGCACGCGGGCTGAACGTCGTCCTGCTCTCCCGCCGGCCCGAGGCACTCGAGGAGGTCGCCACCGAGATCCGTTCGTGCGGCGACGCGGAGACGAGGATCCTGGCGGTCGACCTGTCCGCTCCCGACGCAATGGACGTCATCACGGAGGGCACGGCCGATCTCGAGATCGGCACCGTCGTGTACTGCGCGGGCGCAGATCCGAATTTCCAGCCCTTCCTTGATAATCCGGTCGAGACCGCCGTCGGACTCGTCCAGCGCAACTGCATCACGAACATGCGTGTGTGCCATCACTTCGCACACGGCATGGTCGAACGGGGAAAGGGAGCGCTGATCCTCATGTCGTCCGCCGCCGGTCTGCGCGGTGGGGCGAACATGGTGGCCTACGGTGCCTCCAAGGCGTTCGACATGGTGATGGCCGAAGGTTTGTGGTCCGAGCTGAAGCCTCACGGCATCGACGTCCTGTCCCTCGTGGTGGGCCGCACCGACACCCCGGCACTGCGTCGACTCCTCTTCGCCCGCGGCGCGATCGACAGCCTCGACGCCGACGTTCCCGGCCTCGCGACGCCCGCGTCCGTCGTCGCCGAGGCGCTCGACAATCTGGCCGACGGGCCGACCCATCTCGTCGGGGAACAACTGCAACAGGCGTGGCGGGACATGGCATCCATGACACGCAGTGAAGCGGTCCGGGAAGCCGCCGCCCGCCAGGCCTCCTTCGCCGCGACCGCACGTTCCTCCTGATCTTCCTTTCTCGGCCCTGCAGTACCTCTGTGCTGCAGGGCCGGTCCGTATCCGGGTTCGGCGTTCGAAAGGTGACGTATGTTCGGAAAGAGACATCTCGTCAGGGGATTCGCGGCGGCCTGCGCCGGCGTTCTCCTGCTGTCCGGTTGCGGCAGTGGCGACACCGCAGACGCGAATGAGACCACCGCGGCGGGTGATCCCGTCGCGGGCGGTGAACTCGTCGCACTCCAGCTGAGCGAGCCCCGCACCCTCGACCCGGGAGGGCTGTCCAATACCTGGGCCCACCACCCGATCGTGGGCAACGCGTTGTACGGGACGTTGATGACCAACGACCCGACGACGCTCGAAGTCGAGTACGGACTCGCCACGGGGTTCACGACCGACGACGGAGGTCGCACCTTCACCCTCACGTTGCGACCGGACGTGACCTTCACCGACGGAACACCTTTCGACGCGGCTACGGTCGAGTTCAACTGGAGGCGCATCGCCGACCCGGCGACCGGCTCGAGCGGCATCCGGCAGGCCGCGCAGATCACCGGTTACGAGGTGGTCGATTCCGGAACCCTGAAGATCACACTCGCCGAACCCAATCCGCACTTCGCGCAGGGCGTGATCGCCAACGCGCTCAACTGGATCGCCTCTCCCACCGCGCTGCAGAAGGGACAGGCCGAGTTCGACGCGAATCCCGTCGGCGCCGGACCGTTCACGTTGGTGAACTGGACCCGTCAGGCCAAGATGACCTTCGAGAAGAACCCGGACTACTGGGACGCCCCGAAGCCGTATCTCGATCGGCTGGTCGTGCGCGGTGTCTCGGACGGGCCCCAGCGGATCAACGCTGTCACGACCGGGGCCGCGGACCTCTCGTTGGAGGCGAACTGGTCGAATCTCGCCAAGGCGGACGCCGCCGGACTGCAGACCGTGGTGACCGAGGTCGGTGGCGGTCAGACCCTCGCCCTGAACCTTCGGCGCGCACCCTTCGACGACGAACGTGCACGACGTGCGGTGGCTCTCGCGCTCGATCTCGACGGTCTCAACAGCGTGGTCTACAACGGCGACGGTGTCGTGCCGACGTCGCTGTTCGCCGAGAGTTCACCGCTCTACACGGACGTGGAGTGGCCGACGGCGAACGCCGAGGAAGCCCAGAAGTTGTTCGACGAACTCGCGGCCGAGGGCAAGCCGGTCTCCTTCACCTTCCTGTCGTACCCGACGACCGACACGCGGACCACGGGCGAGACCATCCAGGCACAGCTGAGCGCCTTCGACAATGTCGACGTGCAGGTCGAGGTGCTCGACTACGCGCAGGCCACGGCCCGATCGAACACCCGCGACTTCGACATGATGGTGTCCTCCGCCGCCGTGCAGGATCCCGACTACACACTGTGGACGGCATTCCACAGCAGGTCGCCGGGCAACTTCACCGGTGTTGCGGATCCCGAACTCGACGCGGCACTCGATCGGGGTCGTCTCTCGGAGTCGACGGACGAACGCAAGGACGTCTACGCGGAGGCCGAGCAGCGGATCGTCGAGCTCACTCCGGCAATCTTCTACATCGCCGCAGCGCCCTCGCTGATGGCCTCACCCGACGTGCAGGGCATCGAGATGTACACCCTCGGATCGCTTCGCCCCGAGGAGATCTGGATCGAGGACTGATGTCGGTTCGGTTCCCGGGGCGCGACTCCGGGGCCGAACCCGATGCCGATACAGAGGGCAACGGCGCGCGCGGCGTGAACGATCGAACGAGGAGATGCCGGGGTGGACGGAACATCGACGACGGGTTTCGCCGGTCGCACGATCTGGGTACTGGTGTTCGCCGGCATCGTCACCACGGTGATGTCGACCCTCGTCATCCCGCTGCTCGGTGAACTGCCCGCACTGCTCGGGACCAGCCCGTCCAATGCGTCCTGGGTGGTCACGGTGACCCTGCTCGCGGGTGCCGTCGCGACACCCGTGACGGGCCGCTTGGGCGACATGTACGGCGTGCGCCGGATGCTGCTGGTGTGCACGATCCCGCTCATCGTCGGGTCGTTCCTGTGCGCCCTGTCGTCATCCCTGGCACCCATGCTCGTCGGCCGTGCCCTCCAGGGCGCGGGCTTCGGGATCGTGCCCCTCGGCATCAGTGCGCTGCGTTCCCTCGTGCCTCCGGCGCGTCTCGGCTCGGCCATCGCCCTGATGAGTTCGTCCCTGGGGATCGGGGGAGCACTCGGCCTGCCGCTCGCAGCAGCCGTCGTCCAGTACACGAACTGGCGGATGCTGTTCTGGGGAGCAGGTCTCGCCGGTGTGCTCGTCGCGGTTCTCATCGCCTGGCTGGTGCGGGACACCCCGGTGCCGGCGGACGTGGGCCGATTCGACCTCGTCGGCACCCTCGGGCTCTCGGTCGCGCTGGTCGCCGGGTTGCTGGCGATATCCAAAGGCGGCGACTGGGGCTGGACCGATGCGACGATCCCGATCCTGTTCGCGGTCTCGATCGTCGCGTTCGTGGTGTGGGGCCGGTGGGAACTGAGGGCTCCGGCACCACTCGTCGATCTTCGGGTCTCGAAGGGGAACCGGGTTCTCGTCACCAACATCGTCGCGACCCTGATCGGTTTCTCGATGTACTTCCAGGCGCTGCTGGTTCCCCAGATCCTGATGCTGCCCACGGAGACGGGATACGGACTGGGACAGTCGATGGTGGCCATGGGTTTGTGGTGCGCACCGGCCGGTCTGCTGATGATGGCGATCTCCCCGCTGGGGGCACGGCTGACGACCCTGCGTGGCCCCCGCGCGACCCTGTTCGCGGGCTGCCTGATGATCGCCGCGGCCTATGCCTCCACGGGACTCCTCATGAGGTCGCCGTGGGGACTCATGGTGCTCACCTGCTGCGTCGCGGCCGGAATCGGGCTGGCATACGGGGCCATCCCCACCTTGATCATGGGAGCGGTTCCGCCGACGCAGATCTCGTCCGCCAACAGCGTCAACACCCTGCTTCGTTCGGTCGGAGGCACCGCGTCGGCCGCGGTCGCGGGGGTCGTGCTGGCGCAGACGACCGTCGCCTTCCGTGGAACATCGATCCCGTCCGAAGGAGGACTCCTCACCGGCATGCTGATCGGGGCGGCGTCCGCACTGCTGGCCGCCGCCGTGACCCTGGCCATCCGACGTGTCCGGCCCGAGGACCCGACCGCTACGGAACCTGTGACAACCGCCTCCCGGCCGTGACCCGGACCCGATCGGGAGGCGGGAGAGCGTCAGTGATGGGAGAGAGCGGTGGGATGTGCTTCGTTGTCGATACCCGGGATGCCGCGTCCGCGCAGCGATGCACCCGCGGTCTCCGCCACGAAGTAGAGGGCGAAGAGGCCGACCGCGCACGCGCCCATCATGTAGAAGGCCGGCATGAGATCGTTGCCGGTCCGCTCGACGAGCCATTCGTTGATCGCGGGAGCCGTACCACCGAAGATCGAGGTGGACACGTTGTACGAGATCGCGAACCCGGCGAACCGGACCTGAGTGGGGAACATCGCGGGGAAGGTCGCCGAGATGGTCGACAGCTGCATCACGTACAGCAGACCGAGCACGGTGAAGCCCAGGATGGCCCAGCCGAAGCCCACCGACATCAACATGTACATCGGCACGGCGAGAACGAACAGACCTGCCAGCGACGCCGCCCAGAGGGGCTTGCGCCCGATCCGGTCCGACAACGCCCCGGAGAACGGGATGACCGCCATCATCGCGAGCTGACCGATCAACACCAGGATCAGCGCCGAGGTGGTCGTCAGACCGATCCGATCCTCGAGATAGGTCGGCATGTAGCTCAGCAACGTGTAGTTGCAGACGTTCAGCGCGATGACCAGACCCATCATCTTGATGATCGGCCGCCAGTACCGGGTGATCAGGTCCTTGAACTCGGCGCCGACGCTGGCCTCCTCCTGGTGCGCCTCCTCGAGTTCCTTGAAGACCGGTGTCTCGTCGAGTTTCGAACGGAGGTAGAGGCCCACCAGTGCGAGCGGGCCGGCGACGAAGAACGGAAGTCGCCAGCCCCAGGTCGCCATGAAGGCGTCGGTGGACAGCAGATCGATCATCAGGACGAGGAACGCACCGACGGAGAAACCGCCCAGCGTGCCGAACTCGAGGAAGCTGCCGTAGAAGCCACGCTTGCGGTCGGGGGAGTACTCGGCCATGAAGGTCGCTGCGCCACCGTACTCACCGCCGGTGGAGAAGCCCTGGATCATGCGCAACAGCACGAGCAGCAGGGGCGCCCAGAACCCGATCGATTCGTACGAGGGGACCGCGCCGAGCAGCACCGTCGAACCACCCATCAGCAGGATGGTGAGCGCCAGGATCTGACGACGACCCAGCCGGTCGCCGAGCGGACCCCACACGAAACCGCCCAGCGGCCGCATGATGAAGGAGACCGCGAAGACACCCAGCGTGAGCAGTGTCGCGGATTCGAGATCGCCGGGGAAGAACGAATCGGCGATGTAGGTGGCCGTGTAGGCGTAGACGCCGTAGTCGAACCATTCGGTGAAATTACCCATGGCCGACGCGCCGATGGCGCGCCGTACTGTCTCCGGCTGCTCTTCGTGAGCTTCCGGTGTTGGGTCGACGGAACCGTTCTCCACGATTGCCCCCTCCGATCGAGCTCGGTGCCTCGGCGGATACCCGAGTCGAAGGAGGACGAAACCGATTCCCGTGAAGTTCCTCGAAGCCGTGGTCAGGCGGACAATCTGCTGAGGGGATGCGCCGACGAGGCGTACCGTGCCCGATCACGCCGGCCCGCCGCGGCGGCGATGTCGACGGTGTCGAGCCGCTCGTCGCAGATGCGCACGAGTTGCTCGAGGACGGGCGGTTCCAACTGGTTCCACCGGTGCTTGGTCAGCAGGCCGCGGAGGCGGTGGAAGTAGTTCTCGGGGGTGATCCCGAAGGTGACCCAGATGTCCTCGTCGGGCCCACCGTTCCAGTGTCGCCACTTCACGGCGAAAGCGATCATCGCAGCTTCGTCCGACATGCCGGAACTCCTGTCTGATGGGGGATGTGTCAACGGAGTAGTTCTTTGACGACCTTGCCGGTCGCGTTGAGGGGGAGCGCGTCGATGTACTCGACGACACGCGGAACCTTGAATCCCGCCATGCGTGCGCGGCTCCACGCGATCAGGTCCTCGGCGGGGACGGGATCGGACGAGACGACGAACGCCTTGCCTACCTGGCCGAGCCGGTCGTCGGGAATCCCGATTACGGCCACCTGGTCGACGGCCGGGTGTTCGAGCAGGAATCCTTCGATCTCGGCGGGATAGGCGTTGAAGCCGCCGACGACGAACATGTCCTTCTTGCGGCCGATGATCCGGAGGTGACCGTCTGCGTCGATCTCGCCGAGATCGCCCGTGTGGAGCCATCCTTCGGAGTCGACGGCCGCCGCGGTGGCCTCCGGATCGTCGAGATAGCCCTGCATCACGTTGTATCCGCGGATGAGCACCTCGCTGTCATCGGCGATGCTCACTTCCACACCGTCGCAGGGCTTTCCGACGGTCGTGGCGATCTGTTCGAAGGTGTCGCCGCGGCGGGAGGCCGTCGCGGTGCCGGTCTCGCTCAGACCGTATCCCGTCATGATCGTCTCGAAGGGCAGTTCGCTCCGGATCCGCCGGATCAGATCGACAGGGATGTCGGCCGATCCGGTCACGGCCGCGCGCAGCGACGACAGGTCGTGGGTCCGGTCCTGCTGCGCTGCGAGGAGCGAGTGATAGAGCGTGGGTGGTCCGGGCAGCATGGTCACATGTTCCCGCTCGATCAGGTCGAGGACGGTGTCCGTCTCGAAGACCGGGACGGGAATCATCTTGGCGCCGCAGATGAACGACGCGACGAGGCCGGCCTTGTAGCCGAACATGTGGAAGAACGGGTTGACGAGCAGATAGCGGTCGCCGCGTCGCAGATCGGCCAGATCACACCACTCGGAGAACATCCGAAGGGTCTGCAGGTGGTTCATCATCACGCCCTTGGGGCGCCCGGTGGTGCCCGAGGTGTACATGATGTCCGCGATGTCCTCACCGGCCACCTCGCGGACGAAAGGCCTTCCGCTGTCGAGGAAACCGGATGCGATGTCGATCCGGTGGACACCGGCCGGCACCGCGTACTCCTGGTCGAGGAAGCCGTCCTGCACGAGGGTCAGCTTCGCGCCGCTGCGCCGGATGATGTCGCCCGCCTCGTCCTCGCGGTACCGGGTGTTCACCGGAACGAGCACGCCACCCGCGGTGAGCAGGCCGAAGGCCGCGACGATCCACGCGGCGGAGTTGGGGGCCCAGATCGCCACCCGATCACCCTTGCCGACACCTGCGTCGGCGAATGCCCCGGCGGCGCGGCGGATTCGATCGGTGAGATCGGTGAAGGAGATCCGGAGGTCCCCGTCGACGACCGCTTCGGCATCACCGAAGCGGTCGCCGGCGCTGAGGACCATCTCGGGGATGGTCCGCCAGCTCATACCTTCAGGAGCCTCGCGAGGTTGCCGCCCATGACCAGCTTCTGGTCCTCGAAGGGCAGGTGCTGGATGTGCTGGATGTAGGTGGTCGGCTCGGCCAGGCCCTCGGGGTGCGGGTAGTCGGAACCGAACAGCACGCGCTCGGCGCCGATGAGGGCGGTGAGCTTGCTGAAGTCCTCTTCCCAGAAGGGGCTGACGTGGATGCTGTTCTTGACCGCCTCGACCGGGTCCTTCATACCGAAGCCCTCGGGGGCCTTCTTGAAGGTGTCGGCGAGGTTCTGCAGCAGACCGGGCAGCCAGCTCGCGCCGTTCTCGATCACCGCGATCCGCAGCTCCGGGAAGCGGAGGAGTGCACCGTGGCAGACCCACGACGCGACCGCGTCCTGGATCGGACGCCACTCGTTGACCATGTGGAAGGTGTTGGTGACGAACGGCAGCATCTCCTTGTCGGCGCCGTCCCACTCCGCCGTGTGGCGGGCATAGCCGCTGTCGGACGAGTGCTGGGTCACGAGCACGTCGAGTTCGACGACACGCTTCCAGAAGGGATCGAACTCCGGCAGGGCGAACGAACGCGGTCCGCGGTAGCCGGGAACCGGAGCCGGGCGCACGAGGATCGCCTTCGCGCCGCGTTCGACGCACCACTCGAGTTCCTCGATGGCCTTGTCGACGATCGGCAGGCTGATCACCGGCACGGTGAAGATGCGGTCCTTGTAGTTGAAGGACCACGTCTCGTACAGCCACTGGTTGAGCGAGTGCACGACGGCGTGGATCAGCTCCGGATCGTCACGCATGCGCTCCTCGACGAGACTGGCGAGGGTGGGGAACATGAGCGTGCGCTCGATGCGGAGTTCGTCCATGAGCTCGAGACGGGCCGCCGGCTCGCGGAAGGCCGGGATCGACTCCATGGACTTGCCGAAGATCTCCCGACGGCTCTTGCCCTCGGGGTTGCCGTTCTTGAAGTAGTCCTCCATGGCGCCCGGTCGGGCGACGACCTCGAAGGTCGGGTTGGGGATGTAATCGCTGATCTGACCGCGGATCGCGATCTTCGTGCGGCCGTCGACCTGCACGTACTTGATCACGTCCTTGTACTTCTCCGGAAGGAATTTCGTCAGCGCCTCCTCGGTCTCGTACAGATGGTTGTCCGCATCGAACAGTTGGTACGGCAAATCGTTCGCGGTCATCAAATCCTCCTTCTCCTGTTACGAGAATACTATTCTCATGTGTGCGCAGCCGCAATATCCTGGCGAACCCGGAACTTCTGGATCTTCCCGCTCGCGGTGCGCGGGAAGTCGTCTACGCGATGCAGTTCCTCGGGCCACTTCTGCTTGGCGATGCCCGCCTGCCCGAAATGTGTACGGATGTCCTCGAGCGTCGGCATCTCGTGCCCGGGCCGCAGGCGCAGCACGGCGGCGGCATGTTCTCCGAGGCGCTCATCCGGTGCCGACACGACGGCGGCCTCGGCGACCGAGGGCAGGGTCAGGAGCACCTCCTCGACCTCGAGCGCGCTGATGTTCTCCCCACCGCGGATGATGAAGTCGGCCTTGCGGTCGGTGATCGTCACGAAGCCGTCCTCGTCGACGATCGCGACGTCTCCGGTGTGATACCAGCCGTCCTCGTCGAACGCGCGGGCCGTGAGTTCCGGGTTCGTGTATCCCATGCACAGATCCGGTCCACGGCTGAGGATCTCGCCGTCGTCGGCGATGCGGATCTCCACTCCGGGACACGCGTTGCCGTCGGTGAACAGGCGCTTGTCCACCGGGTCGGTGACGAGTGAGCTCGTGATCGACGGGTGCTCGGTGCTGCCGTAGGCGCGGAACACGGTGATGCCGAGATCGTCGAGACGGCGGGTGACGGCGGCGGGCACGGTCGACCCGCCCAGGCCGGCGTACTTCATGTACTGCAGGTGCCGGTCCGGATCGAAGTTCGGGTGGTCGAGCAGGCTGGTAATGAAATGAGTTGCGCCACCGCCGATCACGAGTCCGTCGCTCTCCATCAGTTCGATCGCGCGGGCCGGATCCCAGACATCGAGCAGGTTGATGGGGGTGTGGTCGAGAATCGGGATGAGGAAGGCGTTGACCATGCCGATGAAGTGACCCACCGGCGCCCCGGTGAGCTGCGACCCGCGGTCGTCGGGATACCGCTCGGAAAGCTGCCTCGTCTCGAAACCGAGCGTGCGGTGCGTATGGATCACGCCCTTCGGGTCGCTCGTGGTACCGGACGTGAACGCCAGCAGCGCGGGCTGCGAGGGGTCGACGGGAAGCACACCCTCGAAGGGTTCGTCGTCGAGCAGGTCGTCGAAGTCGCGTCCCACGACACCGACGACGGGGACGTCGGCGCACAGTTCGGGCCGGTACTCGGTGTATCCGAACTTCTCGGCACACACGAACACTTTGGGAGCGGACTCGCGCAGGATGTACCCGAGTTCCTTGGGGCCGTAGAAGTGGACGATCGGCACGACGGTCGCGCCCAGGAAGGACGAGGCCCAGAAGACCGCCGCGGCCTCCATCCAGTTGGGGAGCTGGAAGGCCACCACGTCGCCGGGGCCGACCCCGCGGCGGTGCAGGCCGGCCGCGAGGCGCCGCGCAACCTGTTCGACCTCGCTCACGGTGCCCGACCACGGTCGGATGGTCGAGTGGATGCGGAACTCGGTGTCGGGTGCGGCCTTCAGGCCGCGCGCCAGCATGTCGCCGATCGTCTCGCGAGTCCACCACCCTTCGCTCTCGTAGCGTTCGACCAGTTCGGAGGGGATCTGCCGCATCTGAAAGCTCCAGTGTCCGGGGTGGCGTCACGCCGCCGTTCGTCGCGGCGCGACCGGTGCAGACCGGCCTCGGCCGGTTGTGGAGATGGTATTCTCCGAAAAGTAGAATTCCAATATCAGTTCGGAGAGCAGACCATGGTGGAGCTGGAGCTCGACGACGGACTCGCCGTCGTCACCATCGATCGCCCGCACGCGCGCAACGCCATCGCCCCCGAGACGATGGACCAGCTCGAGAAGGTGCTCGACGAGGCCGAGCAGGCGCAGGCGCGTGCCCTGGTGATCCGTGGTGGGGGCGACCGCGCCTTCGTCTCCGGCGGCGACCTGAAGGAACTCGCCAAGCTCCGCACCCACGGGCAGGCCGCCGACATGGCCCGGCAGATGCGCACCGTGTGCGACCGGATCGCGGCCTTCCCGGCTCCCGTCGTCGCTGCGCTCAACGGTCACGCACTCGGCGGGGGTGCCGAGGTGGCCGTCGCCGCCGACATCCGTATCGCCGCGGACGACATCAAGATCGGCTTCAACCAGGTGTCGCTGGCGATCATGCCTGCCTGGGGCGGAGCCGAACGGCTGGCCTCGCTGGTCGGACGCGGGCGTGCCCTCATGCTCGCCGGGACCGGCGACATCCTGCGAGCCGAGGAGGCCGAACGCATCGGCCTCGTCGACAAGGTGATCCCGCGGGAGACCTTCGACGAGGGGTGGCGCACTCTCGGCCGCGCCCTCGCCAACCCGTCGTCCGCGTCGATCAAGCGCGTCGTGGACGGTGCGAGCCCGGAGGAGGCGGTCGATGCGTTCGCGCGGTTGTGGATCGCCGATGCCCACTGGGAAGCGGCCGACAGGGTGCTCTCACGCGGCAGGCAGGCGCGCGGAAAATAGGGCACAGGGAAACCAGGACGGGTAGTTGTCACTGCAGCGCCGAACGTTTGCGCGCCCTGAAGACAGTTGCATGCCGTCCGGAGGCGTGCTTTTGTCCGCGGACCGTGCACGCCTGCTCGTCCCAGGGTTGCGGTGATCTCCCCCTGCGGGTCCGGACGGACGTTTGGATGTGCTCCCGACGGGAAGCCTTCATAGGTCCTGTCCCCCCGACGCCGGGAGCATCTGTGCCTGCATCGACCGCGACCGTTTCACCCACCGACGCCGTTCGGCTCCTTGGCCAGGTGGCCGTGCCGTTCGTGGCGGTGGGACCGATCGCTCGTCGGCGTTGGGCGATGAAGCTGCTCGAGAAGAACCAATCCGATGCCGGCGTGGTCCGCCTGGTCGCCGATCTACGGAAGCGGCACGGTGACGGACCGGTGGTCGTGCCGATCCCCGGCCGCACCCTCGCGATCGTCCTGACGCCCGAGGATGTGGACCGGATCCTGCGCACCGACACGGCATCGTTCACTGCGGCCAACAAGGAGAAGGTGGCCGCACTCAGCCCGTTCCAGCCCAACGGTGTGCTCATCTCCCGAGGGAACATCCGCGCCCAGCGACGCGCGTTCAACGAGTCGGTCCTCGAACCGGAACACGCCCTGCACCGTCTCGCGGCCGAATGGGTTCCCGTGATCGAGCAGGAGGCGCAGGATCTGCTCGACCATGCCAGGTCGCGCGGTGAACTCGACGCTCCCGATTTCGTGAAGACCTGGTGGCGCCTCGTTCGGCGACTCGCGTTCGGCGACGCCGCCCGCGACGACGAGAGCATCACCGACCAGTTGTGGACGCTGCGCTCGAACGGGAACTGGTCGTTCGCGCATCCGCTCCGGCACCGCCTGCGCGATCGGTTCACCCAGAACCTGCACCGTCATGTCACGGCGGCTCCGTCCCAGAGCCTGGCCGGGGTGGTCCGGGACCTCGCAGCGCCGGCGTCCGTCGACCCGATCGGGCAGATGCCGCACTGGTTGTTCGCGTTCGACGCCGCAGGCATGGTCAGCGCCCGAACCCTGGCGGTGTTGTCGACCCATTCCGAGCAGCGTCTGCGCGTCGAGTCGGAATTGTCGGGAACCGAAGCCGGGACACCGCAGGTCTACGAGTCCCTGCGGGCCTGCGTGCTGGACACGACCCGGCTGTGGCCGACTACTCCGGTGATCCTCCGGGACTCCGTGGAAGAGACCACGTGGAGCGACGGTGCGGGTGGTACCTCCACGATTCCCGCCGGTACGGGCTTCGTGATCCTGTCCTCGGCCTTCCACCGCTCCGACGACCTGCCGTTCGCCGACACCTTCGAACCCGAGATCTGGCTCGACGGCCGCGCCGAGCGCTATCCCGCGCTCGTGCCGTTCAGCGCCGGACCGACGGTGTGCCCCGGGCGCAGCATCGTGCTGTTCGCGGCGAGCACCTTCCTTGCGACTCTGCTCCGGTCCGCCGAGTTCACCGTGGTGTCGGATATGAAGCCGGATCCGGCGCGTCCGCTGCCCGCGACGTTCGACAATTTCGGTCTGCGTTTCGCGGTGCGGTAGGACCCTCTCGGCTGGGGCCGCAATACCGCCTCGATACCCCCTCGGAGATCGTTTCCCCGTTATCCGAAGGCGTGACGTCACTCACGGTTCACCCCGGTTTTGCGACCAACGCGTGAGGTCGATGGTGTCGATGTGAATCGAGTAGGGCAAATCGGGCGCTTTTTGTCCGATACCGGTCGGTTTGGAGTCAAGGCGACACGCTGAGGTCGTCAAAGGTCGAAGTACTCTGTGATGGAATCGTGACCCTTTCGTTACCGATGGCCTGTCCCAGAGGAAACTGCTGTGATCCGAAATCCTGAATCCACCCACACCCGAGAAGCCACCGATCTGCGACGGCGCGCAACCCGCGCCGGCAGGTGGATTGCAGTCGCGGTCCTCGCGAGCGCCGTCACCGTCGGCGGAACGACGGTCGCGAACGCCGCAGGCGACCGGGTCCGCGTCGAGTCCGCCACCGCATGGACGGGCGCCGGGGAGAACCTCTCGACCGCACCGCAGGTGCTGAAGGTCGCCGGTGTCGACGCATCCCACTACACCGAGAAGCTGAACCGCGCCGCCGAGAGGGAAGCACAGCGTGTCGTCGAGGCGATCGCTGCCCAGGAGGCAGCACAGCGTGCCGAGGCCGAGCGGATCGCCCGCGAGGCCGCCGAGCAGGCCGCTCGTGAGCAGGCCGCGCGTCGCCCCGCGCTCGCCTTCCCCGCTGCAGGAACGCTGACCTCGGGCTACGGTCCGCGCTGGGGGACCAACCACAACGGTATCGACGTCGCCAACTCGATCGGCACGCCCATCCTCTCCGTCACCGACGGCGTCGTGATCGAATCCGGTCCGGCCTCGGGCTTCGGCCTGTGGGTGCGCATCGCGCAGGACGACGGCACGACCGGTGTCTACGGCCACATCGATCAGTCCCTCGTCTCGGTCGGCCAGCACGTCCGCGCCGGTGAGCAGATCGCCACAATGGGCAACCGCGGCCAGTCCACCGGCCCGCACCTGCACTACGAGGTGTGGCAGCCGGGCGGCGCCAAGGTCGACCCCATCCCGTGGTTCCACGCGCGCGGCGTTCCGGTGCCGAGCTCGCACCTCGGCTGATCCGGTAGGCGACAGCCCGAGAACGGCCCCCGAAACGAACGCCCCCGAAACGACCACTGCCCCGACGCTGTCCGCGTCGGGGCAGAGTCGTGCGTGGAGTTACCAGATGCGCACGCGCTCCGAAGGATCGAGATACAGCCTGTCGCCCTCGGTGACGCCGAACGCCTCGTAGAAAGCGTCGATGTTGCGGATCACGCCGTTGCAGCGGAACTCCGGCGGCGAGTGCGGGTCGACGGCGAGGCGTCGTGACGCCTCTTCGTCGCGAACCTTCGTACGCCACACCTGCGCCCATCCGAAGAACACGCGCTGCAGGCCGGTCAGGCCGTCGATGACCGGCGCGGGCTTGCCGTCGAGCGCGATCTCGTAGGCCTTCAACGCGATCGACAGGCCACCGAGATCACCGATGTTCTCGCCGATCGTGAAGCTGCCGTTGACACGCTGTCCGGGAAGGGCCTTCGGCTCGAACTCGTCGTACTGCGCGATGAGGGCCGCGGTGCGCTTACCGAACTCCTCGCGGTCCGAATCGGTCCACCAGTTCTCCAGATTGCCGTCGCCGTCGTACTTCGCGCCCTGATCGTCGAATCCGTGGCCGATCTCGTGCCCGATGACCGCGCCGATACCGCCGTAGTTCGCGGCGTCGTCGGCATGCAGGTCGAAGAACGGGGGCTGGAGAATCGCGGCGGGGAAGACGATCTCGTTCATCCCCGGGTTGTAGTAGGCGTTGACCGTCTGCGGGGTCATGAACCACTCGCCGCGATCGACCGGACCACCGAGCTTGCCGAGATCGCGGTCGTATTCCGCGGCGTACCCGCTGCGGTAGTTGCCCACCACGTCGTCCGGGGTGATCGTCACAGCGGAGTAGTCGCGCCAGGTGTCGGGATAGCCGACCTTGGGGGTGAACTTCTCGAGCTTGCGCAGCGCGGCCTCGCGTGTGGCCGGGCTCATCCATTCGAGGTCGGTGATGGACTGCCGGTACGCCTCGGTGAGATTGTCGACGAGCACCTGCATGCGCGTCTTCGCCTCGGCGGGGAAGTGCCGTTCGACGTAGAGCTTGCCGACGGCCTCGCCGAGCAGGTCCTGCACGAGCGACACACCGCGCTTCCAGCGGTCGCGGATCTCCTGCGTACCGGTGAGCGTGCGGCCGTAGAACGCGAAGTTCTCGTCGACGAACGCCTCGGACAGGTACGGAGCCCGCGCGCGCAGCACCCGCCACACCGCCCAGGCCTTCCAGTCGTCGAGGTCCTCGTCGGCCCACAACGTCGCGAACGTCTCGAGGAAGCTCGGCTGACGAACGACGATCTCGGCCCACTGTTCGGTGGTCGCGCCGGTCGCGGTGATCCATCCCGTCCAGTCGAACTGCGGAAGATCGGTGCGCAGCGAGTCGAGGGTGAGCAGGTTGTAACTCAGGTCGGCGTCGCGACGCTTGACGACGTCCCAGTGCCCAGCGGCCAGCCTCGTCTCGAGCGCGACCACCTTCGCCGCGTCGTAGGGCAGGTCGGCGAGGGCGAACATCCGGCCGATGTGGGCGGTGTACCGGTCACGGATCTCGGCGTAGCGGTCCTCGCGGTAGTACGACTCGTCGGGCAGCCCGAGCCCGCCCTGCGAAACGTGCATCAGGTACCGCTCGGAGTTCTTCGAATCGGTGTCGACGTAGTGCGCGAGCGCACCCGTCACGCCGGCGCGCTGCAACCCGCCCAGTACTGCCGCGAGCGCGGCGCGGTCGGCAGCGCCGGAGACCGCCCGGAGTTCCCCGCGGATCGGATCGAGACCGGCTGCCTCGATCGTCGCGGTGTCCATGAACGAGGTGTACAGGTCGCCGATCTTCTGGGCGTCGGTGCCCGGCTCGGCGCCGGACGCCGCGGCCTCTTCGATGATGGTCCGCACGTCGACCTCGGCCTTGTCGGCGAGCGTGCGGAAGGCTCCGTCGAGCGCGCGGTCGGCGGGGATCTCGTGTTCGGCGAGCCATCGGCCGTTCACGTGTTCGAAGAGGTCGTCCTGGGGGCGGACCCGTTCGTCGACGTGTCCGAGATCGATGCCGGAGCGAATCTCCGAGTTCTGCGCGAGGGTCATGCTCCCCATCCTTACACCGGAAGGGCAGGTCGTGCAGTCACCCTGCGGACCGGACCGCCGCGGAAGTGGGAGAACACCCTCGGGAGCGTTTACATACTCCTACCATCGCCCTCATGACCGAAGGTTCCACGACGGAGCCGCCCGTGGCGACCCCGTCCACACAGATGCTGGTCGATCCGCGCTTCATGCCTGTCGCGGATCTGTTCTTCCGGATGTTCTACAAGCCGAGTCAGGGCGGCGGCGCTCTCGCCTGCTATCTCCACGGCGAACCCGTCCTCGACATCTGGGCGGGCTGGGCCGCACGCGACAAGCGGTGGACCCGCGACACCGTGGTGCTGTCGTTCTCCACCGGCAAGGGGGTGGCCAGCACGGTGGTGCACCGCCTCGCCGAGCGTGGCCTGCTCGACTACGACGCAGCCGTGGCCGAGTACTGGCCGGAGTTCGCCGCGGCCGGCAAAGAGACGATCACCCTGCGACAGCTCATGTCGCATCGCGCCGGACTGCACAGGTCCCGCGGTCTCGTGCCCGGCAGGGAAGGACTGCTCGATTCCGAGGCGGTGGCCGCCGCGCTCGCCGCCTCCCCACCCGATCCACGACGTTTCCACGGGCCGGGTTATCACGCTGTCACCTACGGCAACCTCGTCGCCGAGATCGCATCGCGCGTGACCGGGGTGTCCTTCCAGGAACTCGTGCGCACCGAGATCGCCGAGCCGCTCGGCACGGACGAGTTCTGGTACCACGTGCCCGAGGACCAACGGCACCGCATCGCCCGGGTGTTCCCCAAGGTCAACTTCCTGCCGGCACCGTGGACGACGGCGTCGGCGGTGCTGTCGCACGCGCCGGGCGTGCGGGGTCTCGCCGAGGCAGGCATGGCGGAGGGCTTCGACGAGTTGATGCGCAGTCCGTCCGCGCACGACGCCGTCATGCCGGGATGGAACGGTGTGTTCACCGCTCGGGCCCTGGCCCGCATGTACGCGGCGATCGCGAACGGCGGAGCGATCGACGGTGCCCGCCTGTTGAAGGAGGACACCGTCGGCCAGTTGCTCGAAGTGCAAACCCGGCGACGCGACTACGTCCTCGGCATCCGACCCAACTGGCGGCTGGGTTACCACCCCGGATGGGTCGCCCTGAGGCAGCAGCCGCTGCGGTCGGTCGGCCACTACGGCTTCGGCGGCTCGGGAGCGTTCGCCGACCCGGAGACCGGACTGTCGGTCGCGTTCGTCACCAACCGCATGGGCAACACCTTCACCACGATCTCCGACGGCCGGTTCCCGAGGCTCGGCGCCGCGGCGGTGACGGCCGCGCGCAGAGCAGCGTGATCAGACGTCGACACCCACGTTGATCGCGGCGAGGACCCGGTCACCCTCACGTGCGGTGACCGTCGTCCCCGTCGGGTCGTGGATCGAGTCGGTGTCGTTGCGAGTGTCGCGGCCGCTGTGCTCGGTGTGGGCTCGACCGTCCTCGTTCATGATCTCTCCTCCGTGCGTCCTCGTTCCGACCATCGTGCGTCCGGACGCTCGAGGCACGGTGCGAGAAAGCTGGGAGATTCCTGCGAATCCGTTACGCGCGGTGCAGCAGCTGGACGTTGGCGTGTGCGCGCACGTAGACGGTGCCGTCGGCGGCGCACAGCGTCGTCTCGAAGGACGCGAGTCGCCGTCCGGCCCGCACCGCTTCGGATCGCAGTTCGATGACCGGCCCGGGGACGGCGGGCGAGCGGAGGTAGTCGAGGCCGATCTCCAGCACGCGATAGTTCTGATCGATGCCGGTCAGTGTCTGTGCGGCCAGGCCGGTGACGGCCTCCGCCATCGACACGAGCACACCGCCCTGCACCGAACCGATCACGTTGGCCATCCACTCGCGCGGCGACAGCCGGGCCTGCACGACGCCGCGCTCGGCGGCTGTCACCTCGAGTCCGAGCAGCCCGGCGAGCGGTCCGCGCGGAAGAGTCCCGGTGGAGATGCCCGTGACGATGTCGAGGCCGGGCAGTTCGGCCAGGATCGCCACATCGGACCACGGTTCCGGCTCGTCCCGCTCCGGCACGGCCTCCGACGCCTCGGCGCCGAGTTCCATCGGCGTGCGCCCGACGACGATGGAGCGGCCGACCAGGTGCGCGACGAGAGCACCCTGCTCGTCGCGCACGTCGGTGCCCGACACGGCGGTGGACTCGTCGAAGAACAGGCTGCTGCCGTGACCGACGAGGGCCCCCGAGGCGGGGAAGGGGTGGGCGAGCGTCGCCGTCACGTGCGACAGCACGCTCTGCGGTCGCTCACCGGTCTCCGCGAATCGCGCGATACCGGCGGGTGCGCCCGCGGCGACGTCGGTGAAGACGCCGATGGAGGCGAGCGTGGTCTGCCCGCGGTGGTCGAACAGGTGCGATCCGACGGACTGGGTGACCGAGACCGACGCGTCGTCGGCGACCTCGATGCCGACGCCCATGAAACGACCCGGACGATCGACGGTGAACTGTGCGGTCTCGATTGCCATTCCTTGCTTCTACCAGGAACAGCGCAATAAAGAGCAATCGGGGAGTGGTTCGTCCCGGTCCGCGATCACCGGTCGCCCCCGCTCTGCGGTCACCCCTCGGCTCAGCTCCGTGACTGTCGGTCGCTTCAGCTCCGTGGCGTCTCCGGACCGCGGCGACCCTCGAGTTCCCGGATCCGCTTCGACGCCTCCTCGAGCCGCTTCTTCCGTTCGGCGGCCTCCGACTTCTTGAGTTCTTCGTAGACCTTCTCGTCGTCGTCGCTGTACTTCAGGATCAACCGCGGAACGCTGAGCGTGACGATCAGCGACGGCCACACGATCCACGCGTAGCTCCAGTCGAGAGCGATCTGCAGGACGAGGAAGGTCACGAGCGTGACGCCGATGATGATCCAGTCCAGCGTCTCGACCATGCTGCCCCGTTCGCGGAGCGAGGCCAGTTCGTCCTCCGGGGACTGGGGTGCCGTCGCAGAGGAGCTGTCGTGGCTGACCGCCGGCGCGGAGGAGTCGTGGGTCATCCGGATGTGACCGTCGACCTGTTCGAGGGGAACACCGCCGGGTAGCCCCCGGAAGGAGGGGAGCAACGCCGAAAACGTTCGCGCCGAAGATATCTCTCCGGATCGTTCGTAGAACTCGGCGCTGTCGAGCCGGCCCGCGGCGTAGTGTTCGCCGAGTGCGTTCAACGCGTGCATGCGTTCGGCGTCGCTGAGCAGCAGGTCGTCGTGATCGGAAGTGCCGGTCATTGTTTTCCCGCGCTTTCGGAGTCGGTTGTCGAATCCTGGTGCATCCCCGATCCTAGAGCCGATGATCGGGCCCCGATCCTAGAGCCGATGGTCGGGCATGTCCCGGGCGAGGATGGCCGCCTGGATCCGCGATTGCAGCCCGAGTTTGTGGAGCACCCGGGCGACGTGTGTCTTCGCTGTGTTCTCACCGATGCCGAGGCGGGTGGCGATCTGGCGGTTGGACAATCCCTCGCCCAGGCACGCGAAGACCTCCTGTTCGCGTGCGGTGAGGGCGTCGATATCCGGACCGTCCGGAACATCCTCCCGCCGAGTCGATTTCGAGACGAACGCGTCGATGACGGTTCGCGTGATCTGCGGTGAGAGCACGGACTCCCCGGAGTGCACCGCCCGGATCGCGTCGAGCATGGCATCCGCGGAGGCGGTCTTGAGGAGGTATCCGGCCGCTCCGGCCCGAAGACTCTCGAAGACGTACTCGTCGATCTCGAAACTCGTCAGCACCAGCACCCGGGCACTCGTCTCCTCGGTGATGGTGCGGGTCGCGGCGATCCCGTCGACGTGCGGCATGCGGATGTCCATGAGGACGACATCCGGGGCGAGGGCGCGCGTCTGCGACACCGCGACGGCACCGTCGGCGGCTTCGCCCACCACCTCGATGTCCTCGCTCGTGTGGAGCAGGAGCCGCAGGCCCGCGCGGATGGCGCTGTGGTCGTCGGCGAGCAACACCCTGATCGTCACGTCGTACTCCTGTTCGCGATCGGCAGTTGCACGTATGTCCTCCATTCGTTCCCGTCGCGACCGGAGCGGGCGTGCCCGCCCACCGCGGCGGCGCGTTCGGCGATGTTGCGCAGGCCGTGCCCGGCGCCGCGGGCCGGTGACGGGTCCGGGGTGTCCGGGTCGCCGATCGGGTTCACCACCTCGATCCCGAGGCGGCCGTCGGCGTCGTCGAAACGAAGGGTCACCGGCCGTCCGGGTGCATGCTTGACCGCGTTCGTCAGGGTCTCCTGGACGATGCGGTAGGCCGTGAGATCGACCTCCGCGTCGAGGTCTGCGGGTGGACGACCGTCGATCCGGACGGAGGTGCCGGCGGCGCGTGCGGAGGCGGTGAGCGGTTCGAGGTCGGCGAGGCGACCCGCGGTGGTGATCTCGTCGGTGTCGTCGCTGCGCAACAGACGCACCATCGACTGCATCTCCTGCAGGGCGGCCACGCTGCCGGAGCGCACGGACTCGAGCACGGTCAGCGCTCGGTCGGGATCGGAATCGCGGAGGCGGAGCGCGGCCTCGCTCTGGATCGCGATCGACGACAGGTGCCCGGCCACCACGTCGTGCAGGTCGCGGGCCAGACGCTGCCGCTCGGTGGTGATGGCGGCGCGACGGTCCAGTTCCGCGACCCGCGAGAGAGCCTCGGCGCGTGCCCGTTCGATCTCGGCGGCGTCCCGATGTGTGCGGACGGATCGGGCCCACCAGATCGGGACGACGATCACGAGCGCGGCGATCGACACGGCCCATACGGCGATGCGCAGTTCTCCGAAGTACACACCGAGCGCGACGGCGCCGACGACGATCGGGACCAACGGGGCGCGTTCGAGGAAGCGACTGGTCCGCGCCGAGCCGAAGAGCGTTGCGGTGTACAGCAGGTCGCCGTATGCGATCCAGACCGGCAGCGAAGGGCCGACGACGAGGTCGACCAGTACCGGAACCGTGCCCAGCAGGAGTGCGAGAAGCGGTCGTGTGCGACGCATCGTCATCGGTGCACACACGCACGCGAGCAGAACCAGCCACACCCACAGCGGCTGCGGCGGCCGGTCCTCGACGAGCACACCGAGATCCAGCGCGTACAACAGCGCGCCACCCGCAAAGTACGCGAGGGCGACGAGCAGGGAGTTGTAGCGCGGGTTCACGAATCCCACTCGAATCTCGGATTCACGGTTGTCCACGGCAACGATTCGACCACAACCGGGGGAGGATCAGGGTCGGCGTCACCCGAAGTGATGAGGCATCTGCCGCCCATCGGGCGACGCGCGCGGGGGATGTGCGCGCGATTCTGAGGTCATGTTCAGCCACATCGCCGCTTTCATCGTGGGGTGCGAGATCGCGTTCTGGGTCGTGCTCGCGGCCGGGCTCATGTTCCGGTATCTGCTCCGGCTCCGAAGGACGGGCACGGTGCTGCTCGCCCTGATCCCGCTGATCGACGTCGTCCTGCTCGCGGCCGTCGCCGTGGATCTGCACAACGGCGCGGAGGTCGGCTGGGTCCACCGTGTGGCCGGCATCTATCTCGGTGTGAGCGTCGCCTTCGGGCCGAGCGTCGTCCGGTGGGCCGACCGGCGGTTCGCCTACCACTTCGCGGGTGGTGCGAAACCGGAACGCGCTCCGAAGGAAGGCCCGGAGGCCTTCCGCAAGGAATGTGCGGACTTCGGGCGATGGCTGCTCGCGGCCGGGATCAGCGCAGCCGCCGTGCTCGGGCTCGGGTCGACCGTCGCGAACGGCGAACAGGCCTCGGCGCTGTACGGAATCTTCCCCACCCTCGCCACGATCACGGTGATCTGGCTGATCACGGGCCCGGTCTGGGTGCTCGGTAAACAGTGACGACCACACCGCGGCGAGAAATCTCGGGGTGCGCGATGAGTTCTCGCGGGGCGGCCGGTCTGTATCCGTGACACCCACACCGCGCCCGCGCAGGACGGGCCGAACGCAGGAGAAACCATGTCGCGCATGCTGTTCGTCAACCTCGCCGTAGAGAACGTCGCCGCCTCCCGTGCATTCTTCGACACGCTCGGATTCACCTTCAACGACATGTTCTGCGACGAGAACACCGCGTGCCTGGAGATCAACGAGCAGACCTACGTGATGTTGCTCGAGAAGCCGCGATTCCGCGACTTCATCAACGACGACATCTGCGACACCACGAAGGCGCGTGAGGCGCTGATGTGCGTCTCGGCCGACAGTCGCGACGCCGTCGACGCGCTCGTCGACGGCGCGATCGCGGCCGGCGGCAGCGAATGGGTGACGACCGGCGCGCAGAAGGCGCAGGAGGAGATGGGGGACTTCGCCCACCAGCGGGCCTTCCGCGACCTCGACGGCCACGTCTGGGAGGTCATGTGGATGGACATGTCGGCTGCGGCGCAGGCCTGGACTCCGGAGGACGCCGAGGAGAACGTCACCGCAGAAGCCTGACCGCGACCGTCAGCGGGCTGCCGGGTCCTCCGGCAGTCCGAATCGCGCGAACAACGCCGTGGTGTCGTCGGAGAAGAAGACGGTGGCGTGCGCGACCCTACCGTCGACGATGTCGAGCACCTGCAGTTGGAAAGGGTGGTGGCGGTCGTCCTCCCCTCGCATGTACAGCCCGAATGCCGGCTGGCCGTTGGCCACGGTGGGAAGCAGCACCTGGTCGCCGGGGCCCTTCGCGGGGCACTTGTGCTTGATGAGGGTGACGATCGCGTCGGGGCCCTGGTACCAGCCCTCGAAGGGCGGCATCTCCCAGACGGCGTCCTGGGTGAGCATCTCGACGAGCGAATCGATGTCGTACTTCTCGAAGCCGTCGACCCAGCGCTGCAGCAACGCCTTGGTCTCGGCGCTGTCGGGTTCGGCGAGGTCGTCGTCGCGGACCTGGGCGTCCTTCAACTGCGCACGTGCCCGCTGCAGAAGGCTGTTGACCGCCGCCGTCGACGTGTCGAGCGCGGCTGCGACCTCGGTGGCGCGCCACTGCAGGACCTCGCGGAGCAGCAGGACCGCGCGCTGGCGGGCGGACAGGTGTTGCAGAGCAGCGACGAAGGCGAGGCGGACGGAATCGCGGGAGGCAGCGATGGTGGCGGGATCCGACGGATCGTCGGTGGCGTACCCCACGGGGAACGGCTCGAGCCACGGCACCTCGGGGCGGGTGACCAGATCGTCGGTGGGATCGGAGCTGGGCGCGCCGAGCCCGGTGGGCAACGGCCGGCGACTGCGGCCTTCGAGCGCCGTCAGGCACACGTTGGTGGCGATCCGGTGCAGCCACGTGCGCAGTGAGGAGCGGCCGCCGAAGTTCTCGTAACCGCGCCAGGCGCGCAGGTAGGTCTCCTGGACCAGGTCTTCCGCATCGTGCAGCGACCCGCTCATGCGATAACAGTGGGCGAGCAATTCGCGACGGAACGGCTCGGCGAGTTCCATGAAATCGGTCGACGTCGATGTCGAACCGGCAGATTCTTCGAGCAGTTGTTCGGTCATGAGCGCGATACCCCCGGCTGGTCGGACCCGAATCCGCTACCCGTCAGAGAGTAGTCGGGGGCACCGACAGAAGACAGATGATCGCCGGGTCTCGATCGGGGGGGCCGGATACAGGTACCGTGCACGAAGTCGCGCCGAGGTGAGCGCGTGGTGGACGGAGTGGGGACAGGTCGTGCACGAGTACACGCTGTGCGAAGGCGTATCCGGAGCGCGGGGTCACAGCAGGCCCGAGCGCAACGGGCCCGTCGGCCCCTTCGCAGACGTCCTTCCACCCGGGGCACTGGACGTCGAGCGGCCTCCGCTCGACCGGTTCGGGCCGGCCGAGCTCGGACGGGCCGTGGTCGTCGCCGCCGTCCTGATCGCCTTCGTGGTGTGGGCGGTGTTGCGGTGGACCGTCCGGCCCCGGCAGCACAGCGTCGTCGAAGCGGCCGCGCACGGCACCGTCGACGCCTTCGAACATCTCGGGCCGACCTTCGTGAAGCTGGGCCAGCTCATCGCGTCGTCACCCGGACTGTTCCCCGCGGCCCTCGCCGACGCGTGCCTGCGCATGCTCGACGACGTGCCGACCTTCCCTTCCGAGCAGGCCCGCGCGGTGATCGAGGAGGATCTCGGACACCGCATCGACGAGATGTTCGAGTCGTTCGACGATGTGCCGCTCGCCGCGGCGTCTGTGGCCCAGGTGCACGGGTGCGTGCTGCGCGACGGCCGACGGGCCGTGGTGAAGGTGCAGCGACCGGGGATCGCGCACCGCATGCTCGTCGATCTGCGCGCCGCCTACATGGGCGCGAAGCTGCTGCAACTCTTCGAGTTCTTCCGTATCGCGAACACTCCGGGGATCATCCGCGATCTCTACAACGCGACGATGACCGAGCTCAACGCGGCGGTCGAAGCGGATCGTCAGGATCGTTTCCGCCGCAACATCTCCGCGTTCGGCGACAACGCCTACGTCACGGTGCCCGAGGTGTACTGGCAGTGGTGCGGTCCGCGGGTGATCTGCATGGAGCGTCTGCAGGGCAAGCCCGTCGACCGGGTGGTGCCGGGCCAGGACGATCTCGACACCTCCCTGCTCGTGCGCCGCGGAGTGAAGGTGTGGATGGAGGCGGTGCTCTGTCACGGCCCGTTCCACGGCGACGTGCACGCGGGCAATCTCTGGCTGCTCGACGACGGACGTGTCGCGCTGCTCGACTTCGGCATCGTCGGCGAACTGCCCGAGAAGTGGCGCGCGCTGCTGCGGGCGTTGTTCCGCGCGGCCCTGCTCGACGGGGACTTCACGGCGGTCGCGCAGAGTGTGCGGGCGCTCGGTGTCGCCGCCGATCTCGACGTCGACGACGCGGCGGTCGGCCGGCAGGTTGCCGAGATCTTCGGTCCGCTGCTCGGTCAGGACGTGGGGGAGTTGCGGCTCAGCGAACTGATCGGTGCGCTCGTCTCGCTCGGCCGCAAGTGGAACACGTCGACGCCCGAGGAACTCGTGTTGTTCGGGAAGCAGCTCGGATATTTCGAGCGCTACGCGACCGCGCTGGCGCCGGGCTGGGTGCTCGGCCGCGATCCCTTCGTCTTCCGGAACATCTTCCCGGACGAGGTAGCCATAAGAATCGCCGAATCGAACGTGAGCCTGCCCGACTGAGCCACGAGCCCGTTCGGTCTTTACAGGATCCGACCGGCCCCGTAATTTGAACGATCGTTCGACCAAATTATGGTGCGAGCCACACACTGGCTACCGGAAGGACCGCGACCGCAATGGCAACTTCGCAGGACGTCGTACTGAGCACGCGCGACGGAAACGTCGTGACCTGGACGATCAACCTTCCGGAGGCGCGCAACCCGATCTCGGGTGACGACGTCATCGATCGCCTCGTCGAGCTCGCCGAGGAGGCAAACCGCGACATCGACACCCGCGTCGTCATTCTCACCGGCGCCGGATCGGCCTTCTCCGCCGGCGGCAACGTCAAGGACATGGACGAACGTCGCGGCATGTTCGGCGGCAGCCCCCACGCCCTGCGCGAGGGCTACCGTTACGGCATCCAGCGCCTGCCCCGCGCCATCTACCACTGCGAGGTCCCGATCATCGCCGCGGTCAACGGACCGGCCGTAGGCGCCGGCTGCGACCTCGCGATGATGTGCGACATGCGGATCGCCTCGACGAAGGCGTTCTTCGCGGAGAGCTTCGTCAAGCTCGGCATCATCCCCGGCGACGGCGGCGCCTGGCTGCTTCCGCGCGCGGTCGGTGCGGCGCGCGCCGCCGAGATGGCCTTCACCGGCGACCGCGTCGACGCCGCGACGGCCCTCGACTGGGGCATGGTCTCGCAGGTCGTCGACCCTGAGCAGCTCCTCGACGCTGCGAACGCGCTTGCCGCGCGTGTCGCCGTCAACCCCCCGAACGCACTGCGCATGACGAAGAAGCTGTTGCGCGAGGGCCAGCGCGTCGATCTCGACACGTTGCTCGAATTGTCGGCCTCCCTCCAGGCCCTCTCGCACCACAGCGAGGACCACCGCGAAGCCCTCTCGGCGTTCCTCGAACGACGCACCGGCGACTTCACCGGCAACTGACCTCCCCATCCCCCCGACTCCAGAGGACAAGCCATGCAGCGGACGATCTTCACCGAAGAACACGAGCAGTTCCGGAAGATGGTGCGCGACTTCATCGAACGTGAGGTCGTGCCGCATCGCGAGGAATGGGACGAGATGGGTCGCCCGCCCCGCGAATTCTTCCGTCGGCTGGGCGAACTCGGCATCCTGGGGATACAGGTCCCCGAGGAGTTCGGCGGAGGCGGCGAGTCCAGCTTCAAGTTCAACACGATCGTCTTCGAAGAGGTTGCCCGCGCAGGAGTCTCCTTCGGTTCCTACACGGTGCACGCCTGCCTGATCCTCCCGTACCTGCTCGAATACGCCACCGAGGAGCAGAAGCAGCGCTGGCTGCCCGGCTTTGCCGACGGCTCGATCATGACGGCGATCGCGATGACCGAACCGGGCACCGGATCCGACCTGGCGAACATCGCCACCTCGGCGAAGCTGTCCGAGGACGGCAAGCACTACATCATCAACGGTGCGAAGACGTTCATCACCGGCGGCGTCACCGCCGACCTCATCCTGACGGTGTGCCGCACCAGTCCGTTCGATCCCGAGAACCGCCGCGGCGGACTGTCGATCATCGCGGTGCCCACCGACAGCGAGGGTTTCGCGGTGGGCCGCAAGCTCGACAAGATCGGCCTGCACCAGCAGGACACCGCCGAACTGTCGTACACCGATGTGAAGGTGCCGGTCGAGAACCTCCTCGGCGAGGAGGGCGCGGGCTTCGGGTACCTCACCCACAACCTGCCCCAGGAGCGTCTGAGCATCGCCCTGAACCAGGTCGGCTTCGCCGAGGCCGCCATCGCGCACGCGATCGCATACACCAAGGAGCGCAAGGTGTTCGGCAAGCCGGTCGCGTCGTTCCAGAACACGAAGTTCGTGCTCGCCGAGTGCTCGGCCGAGACGCAGGCCGCGCGTGTCTACGTCGACCACTGCCTCGAGCTGCTCGACCGCAAGGAACTGACGGTCGCGGATGCGGCCCGCGCGAAGCTGTTCTGCACCGAGGTCTCCGGCCGTGTCATCGACAAGTGCCTGCAGCTGCACGGCGGCTACGGCTACATCACCGAGTACCCCATCGCCCGGTTGTACGCCGACACCCGCGTGACCCGGATCTACGGTGGCACCAGCGAAGTCATGAAGACGATCATCTCCAAGGATCTGGGGCTGTAGGCATGTACCCGGGCCGTCACGCCGCTGTCGCCCCGGACCGGCCCGCGGTGCACGAGGCCGCGACCGGTCGGACGCTCACCTATCGGGAACTCGAGGACGCGTCCGTCCGGTTCGCGCACTGGTTGCGCGCACACGACGTCGGGAAGGGCGACCACATCGCGGTCGTCACCGTCAACGACGCCACGGCGTTCGAACTGTACTGGGGTGCAGTGAGGTCGGGGGTGTACGTCACCTTCGTCAACACGCACCTCGCTCCGGTCGAGGCCGCGTACATCGTCGACGACTGCGACGCGAAGGTGCTCGTGGTCTCGTCACCCCTCGCCGACCTCGCCGAGGCGATCGTGCAGCTCACCCCGAAGGTGGCGCACCGCGTCGCATTCGGGGGAGTCGTGCCCGGACACATGGTGTACGAGGAGGAGGTGGCGGGTCTTCCGATCACTCCGATGGCGGACGAGCCTCGCGGCAGCGACATGCTGTACTCCTCGGGCACGACCGGCCGCCCCAAGGGCATCAAGCCGGCTCTCTCCGGGGCTCAGGTCGGTGACGAGACCGGTCCTCCTCTCCTGAAACAAGTGCGCCGGTTCGGTTTCGACGAGAACACCGTGTACCTGTCTCCGGCGCCGATCTACCACGCCGCGCCCTTGCGGTACGGCGTGTCGACGCAGGCGCTCGGCGGCACGGTCGTGCTCATGGACCGGTTCGATCCCGAGCGCAGCCTCGGGTGCATCGAGCGCTACCGCGTGACCCACAGCCAATGGGTGCCCACGCATTTCGTGCGCCTGCTGAAACTGCCGCGCGAGGTCCGGGAGCGCTACGATCTGTCGTCGATGCGGTGTGCGCTGCATTCGGCCGCGCCGTGCCCGGTCGAAGTCAAGCAGGAACTCATGCGGTGGTGGGGCGAGATCGTCTACGAGTACTACTCGGCGACCGAGGCGATCGGTAACACCCTCGTCACGCCGCAGGAGTGGCTCGACAAGCCCGGCACGGTCGGGAAGACCGGCGGCCCGGGCACTCTCGGCCTTGCGCGGATCTGCGACGAGCGGGGAAATCGGTTGCCTGCCGGGCAGACCGGAACCGTCTACTTCGAGCGGGACGACTTCTCGTTCGAGTACCACAAGGATCCGGAGAAGACGGCGTCCACCCGGCATCCCTTCGAGGGGAACTGGTTCACCACCGGCGACATCGGATATCTCGACGAGGACGACTATCTGTTCCTCACCGGGCGCGACAAGTTCACGATCATCTCTGGTGGGGTGAACATCTATCCGCAGGAAATCGAGAACGTCCTCGCGTTGCACCCATCGATCGCCGACGTCGCGGTGGTCGGTGTGCCGGATGTGGACCGCGGTGAACGTGTCGAAGCGTTCGTGCAGCTCGTCCCTGAGGTGGACGGATCCGACGAGCTCGAGGACGACATCATCGAGTTCTGCCGAGAACACCTCTCGCGTTTCAAGTGCCCCCGGCACGTGCGGTTCGTCGACGAACTTCCGCGCACGCCGACGGGCAAGATGGTCAAGGGTCGGCTCGGTGAGCTGATCGCGCAGTACGCCGATTCGGGAGCGTTGTCGTGAGAGTGCTGTCGCCGAAACAGCGCATCTTCATCGAGGCGGGCCGGAAGGAGTTCGTGCGCAACGGATACGGCTCGTCGTCGATCCGGACGATCGCGCAGGAGGCAGGCGTGAGCCTGTCCGCGCTGTACTACCACTACAAGAACAAACAGGATCTGCTGCTGGCGATCCTGCTCGACGGCGTCGACACCTATGACGCGGTCTGCGACGCCGAACTCGCCCGCGTCGACGACCATCCGGTCGAGCAGATCCGCGCGTTCGTCAAGGGAAACGTCATTTTCCGCACGCAGTTCCCAGAGCAGGGGCGGATGATCGCCACCGAGGTGCGCAACCTCGAACCCGAGGGTGCGCGCCTGTACGAGGAGCGCCGGCGTGCCGGCCGGCAGCGAATCCGCGACATCATCGATCGCGGTGTGGCGCAAGGTGTCTTCACCACGAAGTATCCCGACGATTGCCGCCGATCGATTCTGGCGATGGTCTCTGCGATCGCCAACTGGTACGACCCTGCCGGACCGGACGCCCCGGACGAGATCGCGGAACGCTACGCGGACCTGTCGCTGGCGCTTTTGTGTCCCACCGTCACCGGTGGAGAAGGAGATTCACGATGAGTGCACGACTCGTGCCGAGGGCGGGCACCCCCGACCCGGCACTGACCGAACTCCGTGCCGAGGTACGGGCGTTCCTGAAGGAACAGATCGAGGCGGGCGTGTTCACCCCGGGCATCGACACCTGGCTGACGCGATGGAACCCCGATTTCACGCGTGCGCTCGCCGCTCGCGGCTGGGTCGGCATGACGATCCCCGTCGAGTACGGCGGACACGGACGAACCTTCATGGAGCGCTTCGTCGTCACCGAGGAGTTGCTCGCAGTGGGCGCTCCGGTCGCCGCTCAGTGGGTCGCCGACCGTCAGGCCGCACCGTCGCTGCTGAAGTACGGCACCGAGGAACAGAAGCAGCGGTTCCTGCCGGGCATCGCGGCCGGTGAGATCTGCTGGGCCATCGGCATGTCCGAGCCGGACTCCGGATCCGACCTCGCCAGTGTGAAGACCAAGGCGACCCGGGTCGACGGTGGGTGGCGGATCTCCGGCACCAAGTTGTGGACGTCGGGAGCGCACCATGCCGACGCCTTCTTCGGCCTCGCCCGCTCCGCCCCGCTCGATCCGGCGCACCGCCACGACGGGCTGAGCCAGTTCATCGTCCTGCTCGACTCCCCGGGTGTGACGATCCGCCCGATCCTGTCGATGTCCGGCGACCACCACTTCAACGAGGTGCTGCTCGACGACGTCTTCGTCCCGGACGACCTGGTGCTCGGGCAGATCGGTGCCGGCTGGGAACAGGTGACGAGCGAACTCGGTTACGAGCGCAGCGGTCCCGAGCGTTTCCTGTCGACCTTCGGGGTGCTCGAGTCCCTCGTGCACGGTGTCGTCGACGGCAGCGTCGAACCGGACACCCGTATCGGAGCGACCATCGGACGCATCGCGGGAATGCATCGTATGTCCACGGCGGTCTCCGAAGCCCTCGAGCGTGGCGAGAACGCCGAGCTCGCGGCGTCGGTGGTGAAGGTGCTCGGCACGAAGACCGAGGGTGATCTCGCCGATCTCGCCGACGAGATCGCGGGATACACCGCGGCCGACGCACATCTGGCCGAGCTCGTCCGGGCAGGAGTCATGCAACGACCGGGCTTCACACTGCGCGGCGGCACGAGCGAGATCCTCCGCGGGGTCATCGCACGAGGATTGGGGATGAGATGAGCGGGCAGGACGCACTGCAGTCGACGGAACTGCGCGATTTCGCACAGATGTTGTCCGAGGTGTTCACCTCGGGTGACGACCACCGCATCGGTGAGGTTGTGGAACTCGATCGTGCCCTGTGGAGCACCCTCACCGAGCTCGGCCTCGATCGGCTCACGGGTTCGGAGGAGAGCGGCGGAAGCGGCGCGGGATGGCTCGAGGCCGCCCTGCTGCTCGAGGCCGCCGGCAGCGCTGCTGCTGCCGTGCCGGTGGCCGAGAACGATCTGCTCGCGGGCTGGCTCCTCGAGCAGGCGGGCCTCGATGCGGCGCCGGCGGTGCGTACCGCCGCGGTGCTCGACGCCGACGGCCGCGCACGCCACGTGCCGTGGGCCCGGTTCGCGGACTCGATCGTCGTGTTGTGGGAGTCACCGCAGGGATGGCAGGTCGCCGAGGTCGCTCGCGGCGATGTCGAGATCGTCGAGGCCGTGAACCTGGCGGCGGAGCCCCGCGATCACATGTGCGTCGACCTGTCGGCACTGTCCGGGCGCGACATTCCGGCGGGCACCGCCGACGAGTTCCGCCACCGGGGCGCGCTCGTCCGTGCGCTGGCCACCGCGGGTGCGATGGATCGGGTTCTCGAGCTCGTCGTCGATCACACCACTGCCCGCGTGCAGTTCGGTCGTCCGCTGGCCAAGTTCCAGGCGGTGCAGGCGCTCGTCGCCGACATCGCCACCGAGGCCTCGCTCGTGCACGCCGCCGCGGATGGTGCGGTCGATGCCGTTCTCGCCGGTGGTTTCGGTGACGCGTCGACCCGCTTCGCGATCGCGGCGGCCGCGTCGTGTGCCGGACATGCGGCGTCGGTCGTCGCCCGAAACGCGCATCAGGCACTCGGCGCGATCGGCTTCACGATGGAACACGAGCTGCATCGGCACGCCAACCGGATCCTGTCGTGGCGCAGCGAATTCGGCACGGTCGCGTCGTGGGATTCCGAACTGCTCGCCGCGGCCGGTGAAGCCGGGGACGTGTGGGCGTTGATCACGGGTGGCCCGTCACGCTGACGAGCACGAGACATGTCGGTGCATGCTTCAACGCGGTCTTGTCGATGTCGTTCACAGGGGCGAGGACTGCACACCACGCGTCCCGGGATCTTCGAACCAGTAGCAGTGACAGTTCACGCCACCGGGGATCTCCCCGGCATCTCCGCAGCGTGGGACGGGGGCGAACCACTGCTGGTACCGGCCGGATTCGGATCGGATTTCGCCCGCGCAGCACCGACCCGTCGACGCAGAGCAAGGGTGACCGTCACGGCTTGCCAGAAGAGAATGCCGACCAGAATCGACAGGGCGAACGCCAACCAGGGATGGTCCTCTCGCAGCGGCAGATACACCTGGAAGTGCGTCAGGTAGATGTAGAGCGACGCGCTCGCCAGCACCCCTGCGATCCGGCTCAGCACAGGTGGGCAGGGAACGGACTCGAGCCACACCAGCAGGCCCAGCCCACCGATGACGAGAAGTTCTCGCTGGAGATCACCCGAGAAGTATCCGGGCACCGTGGCTGCGATCACCACCGTGACGATCATTCGGTGCCACACGGTCGTCGACGTAGCGGCAGCCCAGCCCAGGGCGAACAACCAGAAGACCATCGACGCGCTCAGAATCAGATTGTTGCCGTCCCCGAGCTCGATCACGCGGTAGCGGGGGAGCAGACCCACACCCACCAAGGCCATCGCGAACCAGAACGAGTGCCTGCGCTCAACACGGTCGATGAGCGGGATGGACAACACCGCGATGACTACGAGCAGGATGTACACGATCGCTTCGATGAACCAGTACCGCCATTCGGGCGTCCACCCGTCGGGGCCGAGAATGCCGTTGAGCAACAACGCACTGGTCACGAGATAGTCCCCGGTCAGTGCGATCACGACGCCGAGCCACACCATGCTGGGTACGGCAATTCGGGCGACGCTGCCCAGGACATGTCGCACCCGTTCGGTACGGGGAGTGGCGAGATGAAAGCGTGCGAAGTTGTATCCGGCGACCCCCAGCAGCACATGCGCGCCGCCGAGAACCCCGAACAACCGGATGTGCGAACCGACGATCAGCACGATCGCAACAGCGCGGAGCAGCACGTTGGTCTCGACCGCCCGCCACCATCGTCGCCGGGGCGTAGGCACGAAATCCTTGATTGCGGTGGTGTGCCAGTTCTGGGGTAGATAGCCGAGCATGCGCTCGAGCCGCAGAGACATCTGCACATAGGACAGCGAGTCGCCGCCCAGGCTCACGAACGAGCTGTCGTCGGTGACCTGCCCACTGTGCAGCACCTCGGCATACAGGGTCCGCAGGGCGGCCGTGTCCACGACGGTGCTCTCTACCTCGGGTGAATCGGGCGTCGCGTGGTGCACGAGCTCGGCCACTGCCCGAAGGTCGGGTTTGCCCGTGCCGGTCCGCGGAAGCTCGTCGACGAGACACACCCGCACGGCCGCGACGGGAAGACCACAGGCCTGTGCGCTCGCGGACCGGATCGCCTCGAGATCGCTCGCGCCCGCGACCGCCACGATCATGTCGTCCGTCCCGCCGACACAGCATGCCGTCAGTCCCTGTTCGGCGAGGGTCGACTCGACCTGCTGCAGGTCGATCCGTAGCCCGAAGATCTTGACGAAACGGCTGCGTCGGCCCACCACCTCGTACACGCCGCCGTCGATCTGCCGCGCGAGGTCGCCGGTCCGCAGTTCACCCTCGAGGACGTCCCCGAGACCCAGATCCTCGGGCGTGTGCGCGTAGCCGAGCATCACGTTCGGCCCCGTGTAGATCAGTTCACCGGTGCCGTCCGGAGCGTCCGGTATCGGCTCGAGCCGGAAGGATCCACCGGGAACAGCTCGTCCGATCGACTGCGGATAGTCGGAGGCGAGTTCCGGAGGCAGGTACGCCATCCGTGCGGTCGCCTCCGTCTGCCCGTACATGACGAAGAAATCCCAGCCCCGCTCACGGCCCGACTGCGTATAGGCGCGGACCCGATCCGGTGAGAGTCGACCGCCGGCCTGGGTGATGTAGCGCAGGTCGGGTAGGTCCAGTTCGTCGAATCCGAACCGATCGAGCAGATCGAACGTGTAGGGCACGCCGGCGAAGCTGGTGCCGCGGTGGTCTCGGAACAGCTCCCAGAACGCCGGGTCGGTCACCGAGCGGCTCGTGAGGATCACTGCGGCTCCGCGCAGTAGGTGGCTGTGGATGACAGAGAGCCCGTAGCAGTAATGCATCGGCAGCGTCGTCACTGCCCGGTCGGTACTACGGATGTCGAGGTACTCCGCGATCGACTCTGCATTGGACTGCACGTTGCGATGGGACAGGCGGACGAGTTTCGGGGAGCCCGTCGAGCCGGAGGTGCTCAGCAGCAGCGCCAGGTCGGGGTGCAGTACATGCGCAGAACCGTCACCCCGTTCCTCGATCGTCACGGTCCCGTCGATACTGCGCACCACCACGTCGGGTCGGTATGCGGCGATCAGGCCTTCGAAGGCTGCGGGGTGGTCGCCCGGCGCCAGCAGAACCGGATGTCCGGCGAGTAGGGCTGCAAGGTAGACGACAAGAACATCGATCTCGTTGGCACCTGCGATCAACACCAGTCGGCGGGTGTTTCCCAGCCGGGCAGTTGCCCGATGGACTCGGTCGGCCAGGTCGCTGTAGGTGACGGTTTCCTGCTGGGTGATCAAGGCTGGGGCGTCACCGAAGTCTTCCAGATGGAGGACGAAACGCACGCGAGGATGTTCCTTGCGGAAGAACGGGCTGAGCACCGATAGAGTGTAAGGGCTGCCAAACCTGACAACCGAGGGCTTGAATTGGCCTTTACCACCACCTTCTGGGGTTCGCCCCCCCACACACATGTCGCCGCGGTCGTGGGTGGATCCGATGCTGCAGTCGTGTCCGAGGTGCTGCGACGCGCGCACGTGGCGGGCGCACTGCTACAGCAGTCGGTTGCACGCCGGCCGGACGCCGTCACGCGCCCCTTGCTGTGATCAGGCAGCGGGTGCTGTGCCCGCGTCGCAGGGTGCGGCATCGGCTGTGACGTCGAGGCCGGGAGCGAGGATGTCGAGCAGCATGCGCACCTGGCGTGTGGGTGCGACGACGTGGAAACGGCCGGGCCGGATGTGAACGGCATCGGCGAGCATCGAGGCGACCTCGGAGTACATGAAGGTCACCTCGGACAGATCGACGACGACGTGGTCGCCCGAGTGTGCGAGGTCGCCGAGAGTGGAGGCGAACTCCGCTCGGGCGGTCATGTCGAGATCGCCCTTCGCCCGCAGGACGCTGCAGCGACGGGAGGGCGAGTGGACGTCGAGACGGTAGCGCGGTGCTCGGGCGACCGTCTCTGCACCGACTCGTGAGAGTGCGCCGGTGTGGGTGACGATCCTGCGGGTGGTGCTCGTACGTGTGCTCATTGCGGTCTCCTGTCGGCGTGGATTTCGTGCCGTCCGGTGCGGGCTGGATCACGAGCAGACGGTCGGCCTGCTGGGGTCGTGGTGAGAACGTCGGGGTCCGGTGAGAACTCGCCTCGGGCTTGCACAGAGCCTGTCCGACGGATGTCGCTTCGCCACCACCCGTTCCATAACGGAACGATAACGAAACATCACGGTTCTGTAACGTAGGCGTTCGGAGCTGCGAAAATATCCTATGTTCCTGGCTCCGTCGGCCCGAGCGGACGATCGGTGGCCGGAGATGGGATGCTGGATCCATGAGCGCTGTTCCTGCCGACGCTGCCGCCGACGCGGAGGCCGCGTTCGGCGGCCTCGTCGTGGAGACGGAGCTCGCCCCCATCCATCGGCTCGGCAGCGGTGCGCTGTCCGCCGTCGAACTGCAACTGCGTGGTCCGGAAGGATCATCGTTGCACGATGCGACCGCTCTGAGCGAGGCCGCCCGGGCGATGCATCAGAAGTCGGAACTGGACCGGATCAAGTGGCGCAGGGCCGGACGGCAAGCCGAGTCGGCGGTTCCGCATTTGGTGACCGTCGATCTCGATTCGCTCGACGAACTCGGCGCGCTCGGGGATCGAGGGGGCCCGACCACGGTCGCTCTCATCACCGAGCAGGCGCTGATCGCCGCCCCTGCCAGGACGCTGCGCACCATTGCGGCGGCGCGCACCGCCGGCATGCTCGTCGCGGTGGACGGTGTGGGAGCGCGTGCTCAGGCCCTCGCGCTGCTGCCGCTCGTCGAACCGGATGTGATCATCACGTCGCCGGCCCTGATCGCGCGTGCGGCCGACGCCTCGACGGCGAGGATTGCCCACGCCGTCGCCGCGTACATCGAATCCAGCAGCGCGGTCGTCATCGCGCAGGGCGTCGATTCGGAACTGCATCGCCGCCGCGCTCTGGGATTGGCCGCCGAATACGGAATGGGCGCGCTGTATCCGACAGTCGGATCGACCGGGGATGCCGCGCAAGCGGATTCGGATGTCGGACCGATATCGCTGCGTCCGCGACGGGCCGTTCCCGGCGGCCCCGAACTCACTCCCTTCGCTCTGGCGTCCGAAGGACGCAGACGCACAAGTAGTTTCAAGCGACTTCTGGTGTCGATGAGCAAGCTGCTCGAGACCAACGCGGTGGGAGCGGGACCGGAGACGATCGTGCTCGGCACCTTCCAGCGCGCCGAGCACTTCACCCCGACCTCCCGGGTTCGATGGGCGCAGCTCGCCGAGCAGGTCGCCTACACCGGGGTCTACGGCGTCGGAATCGATCCCTACGTCGACTCCGCGGTACACCACGCGCCGTTGGACCCGAACGATCCGATCGTCGACGAATGGAACGTCGTCGTCCTCGGTCCGCACTTCGCGTGCGTACTCGCCGCGCTCGACATGCACACCGACGCAGCGGATCTCGACCGCGAGTTCCGCTACGTGCTGTCCTACGACCGCGGCACCGTGATCCGGTGCGCCCACAGCATCCTGGCGCGTTTCGAGGGGTGACCCGAGGGAGAGCGGCTCAGGACGAGGGTGGGACCTCCAAGGGGACCGGTCGGGGACGGGACAGGGTCACGCGCGCCGCGCGGGCGACGGCCTCCCGGTCGTAGGAGACGACGTACTCGAACTCCCGCTCGCCGCCGGCCGTTCGACGGTGCAGGTCGAGGGCAGAGAGCGCGCACGCGAACGACTCTCCCAGGAGGATGACGTTCCACTCGTCGACGAGGGGATCGTGCGGCTCGATCGGGACGAGGTCCGGGCCCGAGGTGCTCGTGCCGAACCCGACCGCGAAGACCGCGACGTGCGCGAGGGTGTCGGCCATCGACAGCCATCGTCTGCGTGCGGCCCCGGTGAAGTGGTCGTGGTGCTGGAAGGTGCCGAGGGCGATCGTGTCGGGTCCGGCCTCCCCGGCTCGCGCCTCGAGGTCGGCGCTCATGGACACGAGCAGACCCTTGCCGCTCCGCACGCGTTCCCGACCGGCAGACAGGATGCGGAAGGGCGCGGCGGTCGCGTCGTCGAGCGGCGCACTCCAGGTGGGTTCACGGAACAACCCGCCGCGCGGCGACGAAGGGCCGGCTTCACCCTCCGCAACGTGTAGTGCTGTACCGCAACCGAAATCGATACCGTGGGCGAGGGCCGTCTCGCGATGAAGGTCGGAGTCGACGCCCTCGGCGAGAACGACGGAGTTCGTGCGCTCGCAGTGGGCCCGCAACGACAGCAGGGTAGTGGCGGCCCGCAGGTCGGATGCGACGAGCGCCTCGGCCGGTACGACGACCACCTCCGGCTCGACCAGAGCCAGGACGACCGTGGCGCGGGACGCCGATTCCGCGATGCGTACCGCCACGGCGAATCCGCGCTCGCGCACAGCGGCGATCCGGTGCAGGACCGTCGGGGGATCGGCGAACACCTCGTGCTCGTCGACCAGTGCGACGGCATCGCGTCCGGCCACCGGCCTGTGCGCGAGGTCGGTCAACGGCATCACAGCCGCGACGACCGTGCCGTCCACGAGGTCGTGGATCGTGCTCGCGTGCATGACGTGCCGCCTTCCCGCATCACGCGGCGGTCCGTCCGCCGAGCATCACGCCGGACGCGCGCAGGCTCGCAGGATCCGGGGCGTCGTCCGTTGCGGACATCCTGCCAGCCGCCACGTCGTTCACGTCGACGGGATCACCGCAGATACAGGCGGACCTTGTCGATCTCGTTGCGCAGCAGGTCGATCTCCTCGGCGGTGGGATCCTCGGTCAGCGTCAGCTCGTCGGAAATCTTCAGATCCCAGCCGGTCGCGGCGCGGACCTGGTCGACGGTGACACCGCGGTGGATGCTGGTCAGTTCGAGTTCGTCGAAGAGATCCTGCCGCGACAGCACGCCCAGGCTGGTGAACACCTTCGTCACCCCGCGGCCGCGGGGCATGATGCCGACGCCGGCCTCACGGGCGCGCACCGGGCTCGGGGTCGTGCAGAAGTCCAGTTCGGCGGGGAAGGCACTCGGATCGTGGCGTCGCATGATCACGAACACCTCGCCGGCGTTGGGCATGATCTCGACGGCTCCGCCGCCGCCGGGCAGGCGCACGGTGGGCTTGTCCCAGTCGCCGATGATGCTGGTGTTGAGGCTGCCGTCGCGGTCGATCTGCGCCGCCCCGAGGAAGCCGACGTCGACGTTGCCGCCTTGGAGCACGTACCCGAACAGCGACGCCATGGACACCACGGATTCGGCGCCGGAGACCACGACGGAGTCGGCGATGCCCTCGGCCATCGCCTCGGGGTGCGCACCACAGACCCCGGATTCGTAGATCAGCTCGACGTCGGGGTTCGACGTGCGGGCGGCGAGGTCGACGGCGAGGGTGGGCAGACCCACCCCGGCGAAGACCCGGGCCTTGCCGGCCAGGGCCCGCGCGGCGACGGAGACGATCAGTTCGGTGGTGGAGAAGGTTTCGGTGGTGGTCACTTTCGGCTCCCGTAGTCGACGGTCCCGGAGGGGCGCGGCGCGACCTCGAGGTCGGCCCAGTACTCTTCGCCCAGTTTCTCGAGGTATTCGGCGTGATCGGCGGTGGTGAGGACCCATTCCTTCAACCAGGTGCGCAGTTGCTGGGGGTCCTTGCTGATCGCGGTCCATCGGCGGTAGAACGCGCAGTCGCGGTCGTAGTAGCCCTGCGCGTAGGAGGGGTGCGCTCCGCGCGGGCTCAGCACCACCGCGTCCACCGCGTGCGAGGGGACGAGGGTGCGGCTGGGATCGGAGCGGATCACGTCGTCGTCGACGATCTCTTCGACCACCACGATGGCCTTCTTCGCAGCGTAGACCGCTTCCTGCTGCACACCGGCGATGCCCCAGATCTGGACGTTGCCGGAGCGGTCGGCGCGCTGCGCGTGGATGATCGTCACGTCCGGGTTCAGCGGAGGCACGACGTAGACGCTGCCGCCGCTGAAGGGATCCTCGACGAGCCGGATGTTCGGGTTGATCTTCGGCAGGTCGCTGCCGGCATACGAGCGCAGCGGGAAGAAGGGCAGCCCGGCCGCGCCGGCCTGGTAGCGGCAGACCATGCCGTAGTGGCTGTACTCCTCGACCTCGAGTGCGACGGGGTCGTGGCTCTCGATGCGCCGGCGGATCTCGTACAGCGACCCGGCCGAGCCGCTGGCGAAAAACGAGGCGACGAGCTTCGACACGCAGTCGGCGGCGATGAGCTGATCGGAGATGATGTCGGGGGTCATGCGGCACAACGTCAGGTCGCGCCTGCCCTGCCGGATGATCTCGTGCGCCGCGGCGAACGGGATGAGGTGCGAGAAACCCTCGAGGGCAACGGTCATGCCGTCCTCGACATAGGTGGCGATCGCCTCGCGCAGGGTCATGAGTTTGTCCGGCATACCCGGTCGTCCTCCGTGTGGTCGGTAATTCGGTGTCGGATATCAGGCGCCCGCAGGCGCAATAATCGACGGGTGGAAATCCAGCAGGTGAAGGCGTTCCTGGCGGTGGCGGAGGAACTGCATTTCGGTCGCGCGGCGCAACGGCTGCACATGGCCCAGCCGCCGCTCAGCCGCACGATCCGCAGGCTCGAGAAAGAACTCGGAGCCGAACTCTTCGAACGCAACACCCGCAGCGTGCGGTTGACGGAGAGCGGTCGCGCGCTCGTGGAGCCGGCCCGGAACATCCTCGACGCCTGCCGGCTCGCCGAGATGGCGGTGACCGCCGCGGGGTCGGGTCAGACCGGCAGGGTCCGTATCGGTTTCGCCGGTTCGTCCTCGCACTATCTCGTGGGCCGGTGGGCAAAGCTCGTGCGGCGCACTCATCCCGGTATCGAATTCGTGCTCGACAGTTCGGCGTACGCGAGCGAGGCGCTCAACAAGCTGGCCGCGGGCAAGCTCGACATCGGCATCGTGCGCCTGTTGTTCTTCCCACCGGGGATCGCGTCGCGCGTCGTGGCCCGAGAGAACCTCGTCGTGGCGCTGCCCAAGGAGCACCCGCTCGCCGACCGTGAGCAGGTCCGGCTCGAGGACCTCGCGCACGAGGCGTGGGTGATGCTGCCCACCGAACCCGGATCGATGCTGCGCGAGCTGTTGCTCCGTATCGCCCACGACGTCGGATTCACGCCCAGAATCGTTCAGAGCGCCCCGGATTCGCTGTCGCTGATCGCCCTGGTCTCGGCCGGGGTGGGATGTTCGATGACGGTCTCGTCGGTCGCAGCGAACGTCATCAACCCCGAGGTCGTGTTCGTTCCTCTCGCAGATCATCCCGAGCCGCTCGACGTGCGGCTCGTGTGGCGGGAGGACGACGACAGTGCCGCGCTGCGGGAGGTTCTCCGCCTCTCCGAGGAAGCGCTGCCGACTCCGGAGTGACCGGGGCCGGCCGGCGACTGCGCCGGCCGGCCCCGAGTGCGAGCGATCTGTCCTATGCATGGACGCGATCTCGTGGGGTGTCGTCGGTTCCCGGAGTACGGCGGTCGTGCTCGGCCGCCTCCGACTGCTCGAGGGCGAGTTCGTCGGCGTCGGACTTCTCGGCGACCGAGGGTGCCTTCGGGTCGTATCCGGTGCGCTCGAGCAGTGCCAGGGTGCACACGAGGGAAACCGCTGCGTAGCAGGCCGCCGCGATGGCCACGCCGGTGACGTCACCGGACGAGTTGAGCAGGTACTGGGCGAGAACCGGGGTGCCACCACCGACGATCAGCGAGCACAGCTGGTAGGCGAGCGACAGGCCCGAGTACCGGATGTTTGCCGGGAAGGCGCGGGCCAGGATGCCGGCGATCGCGCCGTAGAACATCGAGTGCGGAATCGTCGCGAGGCACATACCGATCACGGCGACCGCGAAGGTCTCGGTGCGGATCGCGAAGAACATCGCCGGCATGAGGAACAGCTCCGGGACGATCATCAGGAGCATGGCCCTGCGCATGTCGATTTTCGACACCAGCACGGCACCGAACGGCTGCACGATGAACTGCACGACGAGGGCGATGGCGATGATCGCGAGGAAGGTGCCGCGCTCGTAACCGAGTTCGCTCGTCGCCCACGACAGCGCGAAGGTGTTCTTGAAATAGGTCACCTGGGCGAGGGGCAGTGCACCGGCGCCGAGCAGGACCAGGACCCAGTGCTTGCGCAGCACTTCCTTGATCGGGAGCTTGACGGTCTTCTTGCGTGCCAGAACGGCTTTCATCGCGTCCGATTCCTCGAGCTCGAGGCGGATCACCATGCCTATGGCGACCAGCACGCCCGACAGCAGGAACGGGATGCGCCAGCCCCACATCATGAACTGCGGGGTGGGCAGCGCTGCGAGGAAGAAGAAGGCCATCGTCGACAGCAGGTTGCCGGCGGGCGAACCCTGCTGCGCGAACGCCGAATACAGGATTCCCTTGCCCTTCGGGGCGTTCTCGCTGGCGATGAGGACGGCGCCGCCCCATTCGCCGCCGACCGCGACGCCCTGCACGATGCGCAGGAAGACCAGCAGGACCGGCGCCCACATTCCGATCTGCGCGTAGGTGGGGAGCAAACCGATGCCCACCGTCGCAATGCCCATCATGACGAGCGTGATGACGAGGGTGTTCTTGCGTCCGAGGCGGTCTCCGAGATGGCCGAAGATGACGCCACCGAGTGGGCGGGCGAGGAAGCCGGCCCAGAGGGTGACGAACGCGAGGAGGGTCGCGACACCGCTCGAGAGTTCGTCCGAGAAGAAGACCTGGCCGAACACCAGCGCGGCGGCCGTGCCGTAGATGTAGAAGTCGTACCACTCGATGGTGGTGCCGATGAAGGAGGCGATACCGGCCTTGCGGGCCTTCCTCGCGATCTCCTGATCGGTGGGTGTGGACGAACTCATGCGCCCTCCGTCTGCTACGCCCCCGGACGAGGCGGGTGGAATGTGGTCTGCGTCTCAACAGAGAGTGGCAGGGCTCGGATTTCCAGTCCAATACCCAATAGGACCCGAATCGATACCGCAGAGGTATTACTGGGGAGTCCGTGTTCGTCCTGGTAGACATGCAGCGACGCCGGATGGGGGAACCGCGAACGCGAAAGGACATCAGGTGACGAGCGACCGAACCGATCGGACCGAGGTGGAGGTTTCTGCCGGCCTGCCGCTGGAGGGCATCACTGTGGTGAGCCTCGAACAGGCGGTCGCCGCGCCCCTCGCGACGCGCCATCTCGCAGACCTCGGAGCCCGTGTCGTCAAGGTCGAACGCGTCGGCGACGGCGACTTCGCGCGCGCCTACGACGGTGCCGTGCACGGCCTGGCCGCACACTTCGTCTGGCTCAACCGCGGCAAGGAATCGTTCGCGGTGGATCTCAAGGCTCCCGAGGGCATCGATGCGGTGAAGGCGCTGATCCGCGGTGCGGACGTCTTCTTGCAGAATCTCGCTCCCGGCGCGGTGGAGCGTCTCGGACTCGGTGCCGACGACCTGCGTGCCGACCACCCGGAACTGGTGGTGGTCAACATGTCCGGTTACGGCACCGACGGACCGATGCGCGACCGCAAGGCCTACGACATGCTCGTGCAGTCCGAGACCGGCCTGTGCTCGATCACCGGCACGCCCGAGACTGCGGTGAAGACGGGCATCCCCACCTCGGACATCGCCGCGGGCATGTATGCGCTCACCTCCATCCAGGCGGCGCTGTTGCGCCGGCACCGCACGGGTGTCGGCGCGACGATCGACGTGTCGATGTTCGACGCGACCGCCGAATGGCTCGGTTATCCGATGTACCTGCAGATGTATCAGGGGCGCCAGGTGCCGCGGATGGGTCTGTCGCACACGTCGATCGCGCCGTACGACAAATACCCCACCTCGGACGGCGAGATCCTCATCGGCGTGCAGAACGATCGGGGCTGGCGCACGCTCACCGATGTGCTCGGCATGCCCGAACTGGGCGATGATCCGCGCTACGCCACCAATCTCGAGCGGGTGCGTCGCCGCGAGGACGTCGATGCGCTGGTCGGGCAGGCCACCAAGCAATTCACCAGTGCGGAGCTCGACGGCAAGCTCGCCGACGCCGGTGTGCCGGCCGCGCAGCTGCGGGATCTGCGCGGGCTCATCGAGCACCCCCAGCTCTCGACGCGCGATCGCTGGCGTGAGGTGCAGACCGAGGCGGGGACGGTGCGTGGCATCCTGCCGCCGATGAACTTCCGCGACGTCGAACTGCCGATGGGCGCGGTGCCGGGGCTCGGTCAGCACACCGACACGGTGCTCGCCGCCCTCGGGCTCACCGACGAGCAGATCGCGGGCCTGAAGAAGGCCGGCATCGTCGGCTGATCCGCCCCGCTGGTCCGCTCGGCCTCGCCCGCTCGCCAAATGTGCGGCCATAGCTTCCGGTGCTTATAGGTATCCGAAGCGACTGCCATCGTCGATTCTGATGGATCCGCGCTGCTCAAGGATTGACGATCTCCGCCGGGTACCGAAAAATGGCCGTACAAACACTCGTTCGACGAGTGCGGGTCCGCGATGACCCGATGGGCAAGGAGGCGGCGATGTACGGATCCGGCGACCGTGACTGGGTGGTCGCGGCGCGGTGCCGCGGGGTGGACGCGTCGATGTTCTTCCCTCAGCCCGAGGACGGCCGCGGTGCGGTGCTCCGGGCCGAGCGGCAGGCGAAGGAGGTCTGTCGCTCCTGTCCGGTGATCGACGCGTGCCGAGTGCACGCCGTGCGCACCGGAGAGACGCACGGCGTGTGGGGCGGCATGAACTACGCCGAACGGCGAGCGTTCGAACGTGCGACCAGACTCGGCCGCCTCCAGTCGGTCTGAGTTCAGCCGACGTTGGTGACGGGGATCAGGCCGCCGGTGATGGAGGCGCCCGCATCGGAGATCAGGAACTCGATGACCTTCGCGATGTCGGCCGGCTTCGACCAGCGACTCGTGTCGGCGTCGGGCATCGCGGCGCGGTTGGCCGGGGTATCGATGACGACGGGCAGCAGCGCGTTGACGCGGATGTGGTCGTCGCGGTACTCGAGCGCCATCGTCTCGACGAGCGCCGAGACCGCAGCCTTGGAGGCGATGTAGGACGCGCCGCCGGGGAAGGGGTTGAGCGTCGCGGCGGTGGAGATGCAGACGATCGATCCACCGCCGCGGCGGATCAGGTGGGGCAGTGCGGCCTGGCTGACGGAATAGGCGGTGCGCAGGTTGAGGTCGAGCTGGGAGTCGAGCACCTCGATCGGAGTCTCGTGTACCCGTGGCCCCGACGTGAAACCGCCGACGAGGTTGACGACGCCGAACAGGGGAGCGTCGGGATCGTCGCACGCCAAGTTCAGGGCGTCCTCGAGCTGCTGCTCGTCGGAGAGGTCGGCCTGCACGAGCTGGAGATTCGGATGCGTACCCACGCGCTCGAGCTCGTCGCGGACCAGCCACGGCACCACGACCCGCCATCCGGTGTCGAGGAGATGTTTCGTCACGGCGCTGCCGAGGCCGCCGGTGCCACCACTGACCAATACGGTGCGAGCCATCTGCCTGTATCCCTTTCGAGCGTGCCGTCTGCCGTGCTCCGACCACCCGCCGGTGCATGAGAGGAACGATACCGCAAAAAGGAAATGATGTTCTCATTTTTTTCGGTGAGTGGGATGAGCGGTGCGTGAACTGCGCCGACGGGCGCATCCGCTGCCCGGGAGACGACTTCGTACGAAGATCATGACGAACAATCGACGCAAGTGGAAGGACGGTCGATGACCGACATCGAGGCAGAATTCGTTCACATCGCAGGCCTGCGCGTCTATCTGGCCAGGCCGCTCGGCGGTGCCACCGGAGGAATGCTGCTGCTACCCATGATCACCGGCATCGACGCCCAGGTCCGCGAGTACGCGCACGACATCGCCGGAACCGGAGTGACCGCACTCGTATGGGATCCGTGGCACGGACCGAGCGCCGACGACACCTCGCGCGACGAGCTCATGGAGTTGATGGGCGGCCTCGACGACGAGAAGAGCCTCGCGGAGATGGCAATCCTGCTCGACCACGCCTTCGGCGAACTCCGGCTCGAGAAGATCGGCGTCATCGGGTGGTGCCTCGGCGGTCGTCTCGCCCTCATCCTCGGCGCCCGCGACATGCGGGTCGCGAACGTGGTGGCCTATCACCCGTCGATCGCGGTGCCGCCTGCCCCGAACCACACGCTCGACGCCGTCGACCACGCAGGTCGCGTCGCTGCGCCCGTCATGGTGCTGCACGCCGGGGCCGACACGATCATGAGCGCCGAGACCTTCGGGGACCTGCAGGCCAGGCTGCAACAGCGGGAGACCGGCGCGACCCTCACCCACGTCTACCCCGGCGCCGAACACGGTTTCTCCTCCCGCAACCGGCACGGCAATCCCGTCAATGCCGAGGCCTACGCCGTGTCCTGGCCTCAGGCGCTGAGCTTCATCGGGGACACCGTCCGCTCCTGATCGGGAGAAAATTTTCGGGAGAAACGGTTGCACATGCGCGCGTGAGGGCCACGATGGAGCGCATGGCGTCGAGCGCGAAACTCGAACAGGTCGTCATCCGCATCGCCGGCGACTCCGGCGACGGCATGCAACTCGCCGGTGACAGGTTCACCGCCGAGGCGGCGGCCTTCGGCAACGACCTTGCCACACAACCCAACTTCCCCGCCGAGATCCGCGCACCTCAGGGCACTCTTCCCGGGGTCTCGAGCTTCCAGATCCAGATCGCCGACCACGACATCCTCACCGCCGGCGACCGGCCCGACGTGCTGGTCGCGATGAACCCGGCGGCCTTCAAGGCCAACGTCGGCGACCTGCCCCGAGGCGGCACCGTCATCGTGAACAGCGACGAGTTCACCAAACGGAACCTGAGCAAGGCGGGCTACGACGCCGATCCGCTCGGCACCGACGCGGTGGAGCACCTGACCGTCCACGCCCTGCCGATGAGCACGCTCACCGCCGGAGCCGTCGAACCCGCCGGCGTCGGCAAGAAGGATGCGCAGCGCTCGAAGAACATGTTCGCGCTCGGTCTCCTGTCGTGGATGTACGGGCGGCCGATCGCGCCGGTCGAGACGTTCCTCGAGCGCAAGTTCGCGTCGAAGCCCGACATCGCGCACGCGAACGTCCTCGCCCTGCGCGCCGGCTGGAACTACGGGGAGACCACCGAGACGTTCGCCACGACCTACGAGGTGGCCCGCGCGTCGCTGGCACCCGGCACGTACCGGCAGATCACCGGCAACACCGCCCTCGCCTACGGTCTCGTCGCGGCGGGTCGCGCGGCGGGGATGGACGTCTTCCTCGGCACCTACCCGATCACGCCGGCCTCCGACATCCTCCACGAACTGAGCAGACTCGGACGCTTCGGAGTGCACACCTTCCAGGCCGAGGACGAGATCGCGGGTATCGGCGCCGCGATCGGCGCGTCCTACGGTGGCGCGCTCGGGGTCACGAGCACGTCGGGTCCGGGAATCGCCCTGCAATCCGAGGCCATCGGTCTGGCGGTGATGACCGAACTGCCGCTGATCGTCGTCGACGTCCAGCGCGGCGGACCGTCCACGGGCCTTCCGACGAAGACCGAACAGGCCGACCTGATGCAGGCGATGTTCGGCCGCAACGGCGAATCACCCGTCGCGATCGTCGCACCGCAGTCGCCCGCCGATTGCTTCGACACGGCACTCGAAGCCGCGCGCATCGCCATCACCTACCGCACCCCGGTCATGCTGTTGTCCGACGGTGCGATCGCCAACGGATCCGAACCGTGGCGGATCCCCGACGTCGACGACCTGCCCCGCATCGATCCGCGCTTCGCCGGGTCGCCGGGCGACGACGATCCCGGCTACCTGCCCTACGCCCGCCATGCCGACACCCTCGCCCGCGACTGGGCGATACCCGGAACCGCGGGTCGCGAGCATCGGATCGGCGGGCTCGAGAAGGCCGACGGCACCGGCGACATCTCGTACCACCACACCAACCACGAGCTGATGACCCGACTGCGGGTCGCGCGGGTGGCCGGCATCGACGTCCCGGATCTCGACGTCGACGACCCCACCGGCGACGCCGAGGTGCTGGTGCTCGGCTGGGGGTCGTCGTACGGGCCGATCGGTGAAGCCGTGCGCCGCGCCCGGCGAGCGGGGCATGTCGTCGCCCGCGCGCACCTCCGGCACCTGGCGCCGATGCCGAAGAATCTCGGCGACGTGCTCGGCCGCTACCGGCGCGTGCTGGTCCCCGAGATGAACCTCGGTCAGCTGTCGTTCCTGCTGCGGTCGCGGTTCGATGCCGACATCCAGCCGGTGACGAAGGTATCCGGCATGGCGTTCCGCGCCGACGAACTCCACGACGCCATCGAGGCCGAGTTCGCTGGAACACTCGCCGACACCGAACGATCCCGGACACCGGCCGCAGTCGCCTCCTCGACGAAACTCGACCCCACAGCAGAGAGGGCACGAGCATGACCGGACTCCTCGGCCACGATCTCGGACTCCGCCCGCACATCGACGCACTCGACGGTGTGCCCCGGACGGACGACCCGCAGAAGGCGAAGGACTTCACGTCCGACCAGGAAGTGCGGTGGTGTCCGGGCTGCGGCGACTACGTCATCCTCGCGACGGTCCGCAGCCTGCTGCCCGAATTGGGCGTCCGGCGTGAGAATCTCTTGTTCGTGTCCGGCATCGGATGCTCGTCGCGGTTCCCCTACTATCTCGACACCTACGGTGTGCACTCGATCCACGGACGCGCGCCGACGCTCGCGACCGGACTCGCGGTCACACGTCCGGATCTGTCGGTGTGGGTCGTCACCGGTGACGGCGACGCCCTGTCGATCGGCGGCAACCATCTCGTCCACGCCCTGCGACGCAACGTGAACATGCGGATCCTGTTGTTCAACAACCGGATCTACGGTCTTACCAAGGGACAGTATTCGCCGACCTCGGAAGTCGGTAAGGTCACCAAGTCGTCGCCCGCGGGCTCGGTCGACGCTCCGTTCAACACCCTGTCGCTCGCGCTCGGTGCCGAAGCGTCCTTCGTCGCACGTGCTCTCGACTCCGATCGCGCCGGGCTGACGGAGGTCCTGCGCGCGGCGGCGCACCATCGCGGTGCGGCCTTCGTCGAGATCCTGCAGGACTGCCCGATCTTCAACGACGGATCGTTCGACGTGCTGCGCAAGGACGAAGCGCCGTCGCACCTGATCCCGCTGCGGCACGGTGAACCGATCATCTTCGGAGTCGACGACGAGCTGTGCGTCGTCCGAAAAGGTTTCGGTCTGCGGGTGGCGCAGCGCTCCGAGGTGGATGCCGCCGACATCGTCGTGCACGACGCGCACACCGACGACCCCGAGTACGCGTACGCACTGTCGCGCCTGTCGGATCAGGATCTTCGCTACGTCGTCACGGGAATCGTCCGGCAGGTCGTGCGGACGACCTACGACGATGCCGCCCGTGCGCAGGTGCGGGCCGCGCAGGAATCCGGTACCGCCGACCTGCAGCAGTTGCTGCGGGGCGACAACACGTGGACCGTGCCCTGAGGCCTGTATCCGCTACCGTCCTGGTCATCCGCTACGGCAATTCGTTGGTTGCCAGGATGGTCGTGAGACACATTCAGGGACGGACGCGGGGAAACGGAAGCATCATGATCGACGTCGAAGTCGGCCGAACACCGACAGGCATGCGTTCGTTCTCGATGGCCTACCGCTCGGAGTTCCTCCGGCAATGGGACGCGGCCATCGAACGCGGCAGCCGTGCCAAACTGCTGCGTGAAAACAACCTCGCCTACGGAACGGTCCACCGTTGGATCGCCGCCCGGGACCGCGGAGAATGGACCGCATCGATGAGGGCAGCCGCAGAGAAACCGGGTAGACGCATGGACAGTCGTGAGCGCGCGGAGCTGGCACAGCTGCGCAAGGAAAACCAGCAACTGCGTCAGAAGGTCGAGCAGGCCGAAGCTGCCCAGCAGATCCTGGGAAAAGCATTCGAGCTCTTGGAGCACGTGACCAAGAGCTCGGCGCCGGAGACACCTGCGATCCCACCGGCGCTGATGAGCGTGGCCGAGTACGAACAATGGCTCGAGGGGTACAGGCTGTCCTGACCGCCACGGTCACCACATTGCACCAGGACGCGGCGATGCCGGTGACCCGGGCCTGCACCCTGCTCGGACTGCCTCGGGCCAGTTACTACCGGCACAGTCGCGGCTACACGCATTACCGGCCGGCCGGGGACCCGCTGCCGCAGGCGAAGCGTCGGCAGCCGGCCGCGCTCAGCGAGAGCGAACGTGACACGATCTGCGATGTGCTGTGCTCCGGCGAGTACGCGGATTTGTCTGTGGCTCAGGTTTATTGGCGTGCATTCGATGCAGGGGTTCTGGCGTGCAGTGAGCGGACGTTCTATCGGGTCGCCGGCGCGGCGAGCTTGGTCGGGGACCGGCGTGGCCGCCGCGGCGGCGGGGGCGGCGGCCCTGTCCGGGCCCGGCCGGTGGTCGGGGCCGGGGCGGTCGGGGATCTGTGGTCGTGGGACATCACCGAGTTGAAGGGGCCCGGGAAGAAGGACCGGTACCTGTTGTATCTGGTGATCGATGTGTTCTCGCGGTATCCGGTCGCGTGGTGCATCGAGTTCCATGAGAGCGGCGAGCGTGCGGTGAAGTTGTTCACCGAGGCGATCGCCGAGCACGGGTGCCCGTCAGTGTTGCATGCGGACAACGGGGCGTCGATGCGGTCGACGGTGTTGCTCGATCTGCTCGAGGAGCGGGGGGTGATCGCGTCGTTTTCCCGTCCTCGGGTCAGTGACGACAATCCGTTTTCGGAGTCGTTGTTCAAGACCGTCAAGTACGACCTGACCTGCCCGCCGGTGTTCGATTCGATCGATCATGCCAGGGAGTGGACCGCGGGTTTTCTGCATCGGTATGCCACCGAGCATCGGCACAGTGGGCTCGGTCGGCATACTCCGGCGTCGGTGTTCGACGGTTCTGCTGTTGCGGTTCGGCGGTTGCGTCAGCAGATGCTCGATGAGTATGCAGCGGAGTTTCCCGAGCGGTTCCGGCGTGCGCCTCGTGCGCCGGAACTGCCCGGGTCTACAGGGATCAACATCCACCACCTGTCTCAGACAGGTTGACAACTACCGAAGACCTTGCCGTCGGCATCCGAGACATCCACGGGGACGACGAGTTCGGTGGGCTCGTCGGGGAAGTCCGGGACGTCGTCGAGCCGGGCGACGGCGGTGACGGCGGTAGTCGCCTTCGACTTGTACTCCACGGTCATCCCGACGGGGATCCAGCGGTGGGTGGCGGGGACGGTGGCGTCGGTCATCATGCCGCCGGCGATCTCGGCCATGTTGCACGACGCGATCGCGTGATAGGTGCCGAGGTGGTTGTGCACGCTGCGCCGATTCGGTGCGGTGACCCGGCACAGGCCCGGCCGCAGTTCGTGGATGAGGGGATGGATGCTGCGGAAGTAGGGCGCCTTGAAACACACTGCCTGGGTGAACAGCCAGTTTCCGAACGGCACGCGCTGCAGTCTGTTCCAGATGTCGAGGTTGGTCGTCATGACGGATGTCCTTGTCGGTCGGGTGATCAGCGTGGTGCCGGATCGGGTGGGGTGAGGGCGAGAACGGCTCGGACGGCCGCGGCGAGGCGGTCGCGCACGGCGGGAGTGGGGTCCCGTCGTCCCCGCAGGAGCAGGGCGGCGGGGAGCTCGACGACGCAGTCGCGGATCACCGCCACCGCTTCGCGATCGGCGCGGTCCCATACGCCGCGGGTGAGTCGAACGAACAGGGTCGTGAGTGCGTCGTCGAGGGCGTTCAATTGTGTGGCGACGTCGTTCGGGACGTCGCCGGAACCGAGGACGTCCGCGCGACGTACGGCGAGGAGGAAGTGTCCGGAGACGGGGTAGCGGATCGAATACTCGGCGGGCGCATCCGCAGCGGCGACGACGGCCTCGACTGCGTTCTGCGGCGCCGACCCGGTTGTGAGTGCGCGGTCGACGACGTCTCGTTGCAGATCGAGGAAGCGCCGGGCCGCACGCAGCCAGACGTGCCCCATCAGTCCTGCTCGCGACCCGAAGGCGTGGTAGATCGCGCCGTTGGACACCGACGTCGCCTCGGAGAGTGCCCGGACGGTGACGGCTGTGGGGCCGGACTCCACCGCGAGTGCTTCGGCTGCATCCATCAGTCGGTCCAGGTCGTGGGTGCGTGTGCGCGCCATGATCGAGACAATAACAGAGCGCTCGCTCTGGAATAACGAGACAGGTGGATCTGCTACCGCCCTGGTCATCCGCTACGGCAATTCGGTAGTTGTCAACCTGTCTGAGACAGGTGGTGGATGTTGATCCCTGTAGACCCGGGCAGTTCCGGCGCACGAGGCGCACGCCGGAACCGCTCGGGAAACTCCGCTGCATACTCATCGAGCATCTGCTGACGCAACCGCCGAACCGCAACAGCAGAACCGTCGAACACCGACGCCGGAGTATGCCGACCGAGCCCACTGTGCCGATGCTCGGTGGCATACCGATGCAGAAAACCCGCGGTCCACTCCCTGGCATGATCGATCGAATCGAACACCGGCGGGCAGGTCAGGTCGTACTTGACGGTCTTGAACAACGACTCCGAAAACGGATTGTCGTCACTGACCCGAGGACGGGAAAACGACGCGATCACCCCCCGCTCCTCGAGCAGATCGAGCAACACCGTCGACCGCATCGACGCCCCGTTGTCCGCATGCAACACTGACGGGCACCCGTGCTCGGCGATCGCCTCGGTGAACAACTTCACCGCACGCTCGCCGCTCTCATGGAACTCGATGCACCACGCGACCGGATACCGCGAGAACACATCGATCACCAGATACAACAGGTACCGGTCCTTCTTCCCGGGCCCCTTCAACTCGGTGATGTCCCACGACCACAGATCCCCGACCGCCCCGGCCCCGACCACCGGCCGGGCCCGGACAGGGCCGCCGCCCCCGCCGCCGCGGCGGCCACGCCGGTCCCCGACCAAGCTCGCCGCGCCGGCGACCCGATAGAACGTCCGCTCACTGCACGCCAGAACCCCTGCATCGAATGCACGCCAATAAACCTGAGCCACAGACAAATCCGCGTACTCGCCGGAGCACAGCACATCGCAGATCGTGTCACGTTCGCTCTCGCTGAGCGCGGCCGGCTGCCGACGCTTCGCCTGCGGCAGCGGGTCCCCGGCCGGCCGGTAATGCGTGTAGCCGCGACTGTGCCGGTAGTAACTGGCCCGAGGCAGTCCGAGCAGGGTGCAGGCCCGGGTCACCGGCATCGCCGCGTCCTGGTGCAATGTGGTGACCGTGGCGGTCAGGACAGCCTGTACCCCTCGAGCCATTGTTCGTACTCGGCCACGCTCATCAGCGCCGGTGGGATCGCAGGTGTCTCCGGCGCCGAGCTCTTGGTCACGTGCTCCAAGAGCTCGAATGCTTTTCCCAGGATCTGCTGGGCAGCTTCGGCCTGCTCGACCTTCTGACGCAGTTGCTGGTTTTCCTTGCGCAGCTGTGCCAGCTCCGCGCGCTCACGACTGTCCATGCGTCTACCCGGTTTCTCTGCGGCTGCCCTCATCGATGCGGTCCATTCTCCGCGGTCCCGGGCGGCGATCCAACGGTGGACCGTTCCGTAGGCGAGGTTGTTTTCACGCAGCAGTTTGGCACGGCTGCCGCGTTCGATGGCCGCGTCCCATTGCCGGAGGAACTCCGAGCGGTAGGCCATCGAGAACGAACGCATGCCTGTCGGTGTTCGGCCGACTTCGACGTCGATCATGATGCTTCCGTTTCCCCGCGTCCGTCCCTGAATGTGTCTCACGACCATCCTGGCAACCAACGAATTGTTGTAGTGGATGACCGACGTTGTAGCGGGTCAGGCGTGGTGGACGACGCGACCGGCGATGACGGTCGCGCGGACCATCTCTGCGGTGGGTGCTGCGAGGACGTCGACCAGGGGGCGGGCGAGCAGGACGAGGTCGGCCGCCGCGCCGACCCGCACGCGACGGGCAGCACCACTGGGATCGTCGAGCGGCGCCAGATACCGGGCCAGTGCCGTCGCAGCGGGAATGCGTTCGTCCGCCCCGACGACCTCACCGGTCGGGCACATGCGAGAGACCGCGGCGGAGATCACCGCCCACGGGTCGGCGGGGCCGTAAGGGGCATCGCTGGACAGCGCGACCGGCACGTCGCCGTCGATGAGGCTTCGGCAGCGATAGAGGTCGGGCAGGTCGACGGCGGGCACGTCGCGGAGATAGGCGTCGCCGCGGTCGGCGAGGAAGCCGGGCTGGGTGACGACCTGCAGGCCCAGGCGCCGCAGGTCGTCGATCGACTCGACCGGGATGAGGGCGCCGTGCTCGATGCGGTCGCCGGGGACGGTGCCCACCTCGGTGAGGACGGCGAGCAGGATCGCGAACGCTTCGCGGCTGACGCAGTGCACCGCCACCGCGCGACCCGCATCGTGGGTGCGGTGGATCGTCGCCGCGAGGTCGTCGAGGTCGGGCAGCCCGGAGTCGGCGAGCACGATCTTGTACGGACCTGCGGCGAACGTCTCGGATCCGGCGAAATCGAGTGGTGCACCGAGAAGTCGGATGTGTTGCGGGATTGATCCGTCGACGTGGGAAGCGCGGAGGTGTTCGAGGGTCGACGGGGTGAGGTCGGGTGTCGCGTCGGTGAGGCCGGTGATGCCGTAGGACGCCAGTTCGGCGCCCACATCTGCGAGCGACGGTGGGCCGGTATCGGGTAGCCGGTCGCGGAGCCATGTGTCGGCGCGCCACACCCGCCCCGTCGGCCGTCCCTTCTCGTCGCGTTCTACGCCGGGGTGATCGGCCGTTCCGAGGCTCGTGAGTGCGGCGGCGGTGGAGTTCAGGAACCACACTGCGCCGCTTCGATGTTGGATGCGCACGGGACGCTCGGCGTGCAGTGCGTCGAGAGAATTCAGATCCAACAGACCCGCAACATCTTCCGAGTACCCGACACCCCGGATCCATCCGCCGCCGGCCGCGGTTGCGAGTGCGCGGGCGAGGTCGTCGGCAGTGCGGACAGCAGGAGGACCGCAGCGGACCGACGCGCGGTCGGCCGTGAGGGCGTGCAGGTGGATGTGATGGTCGTGCAGGCCCGGAAGCAGTGCGCCTCCACGACCGTCGATGACGTCCGCAGACACGGGCACCGGCACGTCCGTCCCGAGTGCTGTGACGACTCCGTCGCGGATGAGGACATCGATTCCACCGACGCCGTCGACCTCGAGGTCGCGTACAACGAGGACGCTCACGGCCGGATGCCCAGATCGGCGAGTACTCGCTGGGTATCGCGCCCGGATTCGGCGACCTCACCGGAGATTTCACGCTTCTGCGGTTCGGCGACCGCAACGACATCGTCCGCTGTCTGCAGCACCCACTGCTCGCCGTCGCGGATGGCGGGTTGCGAGATGGTCGTGGGTTCGTCGAGAGTCGCCGCGACGACAGCGGACATCGAGATGTCCCAGAGCTTTCCGCGTCCGTCGGGTGGTGTCGACATGGCCAGAGCTGCGGCGGTGAGACCCGTGAGGGGATCGGCGATCGCATCGCCGACGAAGGCGGGACCCTCCGCGTCGTACGCGATCAATCCGGCGGAGGCGGCGATGTCGTCGCCGAAACCCACTCGGTGCGAATCCCGTCCGTGTGCGGTGATCGAGACCCACGTGGTGCCGTCGTCCACGGCCTTCGCAGCATCGAGTCCGAAACCGGCGAGCGCCCGCGGTCGCGACGCCTCGACCACGATGTCGGCCGCTGCCACCAGGTCCGCGAGTTCGCGTCGCTGTGTGGCATCGTTCGGGTCGAGCACGACGGATTCGTGCCCGCCGTGCAGGAGTCGGTAGAAGTCGGCATTGCCGCGACGCGCACCGTCCGGCCGCGACGGCGTCTCGACCTTGACGACGCGCGCACCGGCAAGACCGAGCAGGTGCGCACACAGCGGGCCGGCCCACAACGCACTGAAGTCGACGACGAGCAACCCGTCGACCGCGCGGGGTTCCACCGGCGTCAGGGGAGCGGCCACACCGTGGACGACCGGGCCCGCCGCGATCCCGAGCAGTTCGGCTCGCTCGGCGAGCTCCGCCCCGGTGCGTTCGACGAGCCAGTCAGCGACAGCGGGCCACGGATCGTCGAGGATCTCCGCGCTGATCAGGGCGCCGAGCAGGAGCGGGTCATCGGGACGCGCGCACGAGACCGACGCCCAGCCGTCGATCGTCGGCAATAGGCGACACGCACCTCCGGCGGAGACCGCTCCGCCGCGACGATGACCGGTGAACGCTGCGCGTTCGGACAACAGACGCGCGCCGTCGACATCGACGACCCCACCGGAGGCGGTGGCGATCCACGCGGAGCGTTCGCGGGCGACGGTGGCGGCGCGGCCAGGAGGGAGCAGTGGGGGACCGTCGACTCTGCCGGTCAGAGAGGCAATTCCGCTGTGGGCCCAGTCGCGTGCCGGGTCTGCGGCGAGGTCGGTGGCCACGACCGTGATGTTACATTTCGTGCCGGATGGGGCCTGGCGGAGTACAAGGACGGACCACATGGATACGGCACGAGCGATGCTTGTCTCTGCTGCGGACCTGACGAACGGCGTGGCGGGAGAGCCCCTTCTCGGTGAGGGCGGTGCCGTGTCCCGGCCGATGGTCGTCGTCGACCTCGACGCAGGCGTTCCCCTGATCGAACGTGCCGTCGAACAGGCCGCACTGGCCGATCGGATCCTCGTCGGCCGCGCGACCCGCAAGATCCCCGCCGAGGTTCGTCCGTTGATCGACGCGCTCGACCTCACCTACGCGCCGGTCGCGCAATCCCGTGGCGTGGTGGAGACACCGGACCCGGATGCGAGCATCGCCGCCTTTGCCGAGGCGGTCGCCGCGAACCCGCAGGCCGCGCTGGTGGCACGGCAGGTCGTGCGGGCGTCGGAGACGCTCGCGGTGCCGGAAGCGATCGACGTGGAGTCGCTCGCCTACTCGACGCTGCAGGGCGGGCCAGAGTTCGCCGCGTGGCTCGCCGGACGCGGCCCGCGTCCCCTGCCGCCGCCCTCGGACGAACCGGTGCTGATCGCGCGCGACGGCGACCTCTTGCACATCACGCTCAACCGGTCCGAGCGCCGCAACGCCTACGGAACGGTGCTGCGCGACGCCCTGGTCGACGCATTGCGACTCGCGACCCTCGACGACAGCATCGAACGGGTGGTGCTCGACGGGGCGGGATCGTCGTTCTGCGCCGGCGGTGATCTCGACGAGTTCGGTCGCACGCCCGACATCACGCTCGCGCACTTCGTCCGCACACGCGGGGGAGCGGGGCGTCTCGTCGCGCAGCTCGCCGGTCGCATCGAGGTGCGCCTGCATGGTCACTGCATCGGTGCAGGGATCGAGATCCCGGCCTTCGCGGGCCGGGTGGTCGCGACTCCCGACACGGTCTTCCGCCTCCCGGAGGTCTCGATGGGTCTCATCCCCGGGGCAGGTGGGACGGTCAGCATCCCCAGGAGGATCGGCCGGTGGCGGTCGCTGCACCTGTTCGTCACGGCTGCGCCCCTCGACGTCTCCCGCGCGCTCGACTGGGGATTGGTGGACGAGATCCGCGATGTGTGAACAAACTGTTGACAACAACTTGTTCACGCGTCATCCTGGGATCATGTCCGAGGAAGGTTTCACTCCACCCGATCCGAGTCGCGAACGCGCCCATCGTGAGTACGCGGGGCTGTTCCGGATCGCCGAACGGCACGGCAGCACTCCCGAACAACGGGCCAGGCAGTCGCACCCCGAGATGCTCGACCCGCTCGGCGCCATCCGTCTCGTCGCGGCACTGGCGGGCGGCGTGCACAGTCCCGGCCCCGACGAACCCGAGGTCGACGACGCCGACGTCATCGCCGCGCTCGGCCTCGTCCCGAAGGCGCGCGCCGAGATGGACCAACTCGAGGCGCTGATCCTCCGCATCGCGCGGGAGCGCGGGATGACCTGGCAGGAGATCGCTTTCGGCCTCGGTCTGGGAAGCACCCAGGCGGCCCGGCAGCGCTACGAGCGCCTCGTCAAACGAGTCGATGCATAACGACGAAACCGACATTGTTCGCGATTTCCCAAACGATTTCGCGCACAACGTCGGTTTCGGCAGGGGCTGTCAGGCCATGAGTGCGGTGAACCGCCAATCCAGCACGGGCGCCGGCTCGGCACCGCCGCGGTTGCCATTCGCGGCACCGCCGCGGTTGCCATTCGCGGCATCGCCGCGGTGCGCGTAGACGACCGACCGCAGGTTCAGCACGCCACCGCCCTCGGCGAGGGGCTCGGCGGATTCGACGTGCAGGTCGCTGGTGAGGGTGTCGCCCTCCTGCACCGGACCGGTGTGGTCGCACGCCTTCCAACCCAGCACCGTCACGAGATTCGGCAGCGCGCGCGTCGCCTGTGAGAAGGCCAGGCCGATGGTGTGGCCGCCGTACACGAGACGACCCGACGCGCCGACCCGCTCGTCGTGGTGCGTCGCCGCGATGTTGAGGCTCAGGCGCGCGAGTTCCGGTGCGCTCGAGACGACATCGCCGCTGGACTGCAGCACGGCACCGGCGAGGGACTTGTCGAAGTGCTCGCCCGGCACCTTCGACCGGTAGACATCCAGATCCCAGTCGGCGGGCGCGGACCACTGCGGTTCGTCCTGCGGTCCGATGGCCGAGAGGTCGTCGGAGTGCACGACGCGGTCGGGGTCGGGGTTCTCGCTCAGTGGCAGCATCGCGCAGCGGTAGAAGTCGAGGACGGTGTTGCCGTCCTGGTCGACGGTGTTCATGCGCAGCGCCGCGAGTCCGGTGGGCCTGCGTCCGGGCTTCGCCGAATTCTCCTTCAGTCCCACGACTTCGGTGGTGGTGTAGAGGGTGTCGCCGATGTGCGGGAAGCGGCGGAAACGCAGGCCGCGGTAGAAGAGGTTGGCCTTGACGTGGTGCGTGACGAGCGTGGACTGCCCTATCGCGATGTCGGTGACGAAACCGGCGTGCGCGACCGGCCCACCCGCGACGGCGGCCGAGAGGTGCTTGTCGAGCGGAAGGCGCAGGCGGTCACCGAGAATGCTCTGGTGCGCGGCGGCGAGGCCGTCGGTGAGCGTCACGGCGGGGGCGGTGTCGAAGACCTGGCCGACGGTCAGTTCGTCGAAATAGGGTCCGCCGACGTACGAGGTGGTCATGGCTTTCAGGCTCCGATCTTCGACAGGGTGCGGCGGGCGGCGACGGCGACGGCCTCGTCGAGCATTTGCCCGTCGAGCTGGGCGGCTCCGGCGCCGCGGTTCTCGGCTTCCTCGAGCGCGTCGAGAACCTTGCGGGCGGCGTCGACCTGATCGTCGGTGGGGGTGAAGGCCGCTGCGGCAGAGGTGATCTGCGCGGGGTGGATGACCCACTTGCCGTCGAATCCGAGATCGGACACCCACTGCACCGAGTGACGGAAGGCGTCGTCGTCGGCGATGCCGAGGAACGGGCCGTCGATCGCCTGGACACCCGCAGCGCGGGCGGCGTGCAGCACGCGGTCCTGCACGTAGAGCCAGTGCTCGGGCGCGGCGGTGCGGGCGCGGCCCAGGGAGGCGCCGAGGTCGGCGTAGCCGATGATCACGCCGGCAACCCGGGGCCCGGCGACGATCTCGTCGATGCGCTGCACGCCGGCGGGGGTCTCGATGAGGGCCTGCACCGGGACGGTCGAATCGCCGAGGATGCGGTCGGCCTCGACGAGGTCGTCGGCGCTCTCGACCTTGGGGATCACGATCGAGGCGAGGGCGTCGCCGAGTGCGGCGCACGTGCGCAGGTCGTCCTCGAACCAGGGGGTGCCGCGTCCGTTGATGCGCACGGAGACGGTGCGTGCGGCGCCGTGTTCGCGGACCAGGGGGGCCACGAGTTCGCGGGCGGCGTCCTTCTGGGCGGCGGTGACGGCGTCCTCGAGGTCGAGGACGACCTCGTCGGCGGCGGAGGCGAGGGCCTTAGCGGCTTTGCGTTCGTCGGAGCCGGGGGCGACGAGAACGGCGCGCCGGCGGAGGTGTTGCTCGGAAGACACGGGGACCTCGGGGAGTTCGGTCGGCAATGATGGCGCTAAATGTACGGCCATTGTTGGCGGTATGCCACCCCACGGAGAGGTGTGCTCATAGGAAGGTGCAGTCGTTCGTATCGTCGAAGACTCTGCAATCACGCCTTCGAATGACGGTCTTTGCGTTGACAACGTCCGAACTCGGTCCACAAAATGGCCGTACAAAGTTTGCCGGGTCCGTGTGGCCCGTCCCCAACGAAGGATGCCCCGTGACCTACCTGAACGACGAAGAGACTTTTCTGGTCGAGACCGTCCGCGACTTCATCGATCGGGAGGTCAAGCCGTCGGTGCAGGAGGTCGAGCACGCCAACGAGTACCCCGAGAAGTGGATCGAGCAGATGAAGCAGATCGGCATCTACGGGCTCGCCGTGCCCGAGGAGTACGGCGGCTCGCCGGTGTCGATGCCCTGCTACGTCCAGGTCACCGAGGAACTCGCCCGCGGATGGATGTCGCTGTCGGGTGCGATGGGCGGGCACACCGTCGTCGCCAAGCTGCTGACCCTGTTCGGCACCGAGGAGCAGAAGAGCAAGTATCTGCCCAAGCTCGCCACCGGTGAGATCCGGGCGACGATGGCGCTGACCGAGCCCGGCGGCGGCTCCGACCTGCAAGCGATGACGACGACCGCCAAGCGTGACGGCGACGAGCTGGTCATCAACGGTGCCAAGACGTGGATCACCAACGCGCGTCGCTCGGGGCTGATCGCGCTGCTGTGCAAGACCGACCCCACCGCGCAGCCGCGCCACAAGGGCATCTCCGTCGTGCTCGTCGAGCACGGCCCGGGCCTGACCGTCTCACGCGACCTGCCCAAGCTGGGTTACAAGGGCGTCGAGTCGTGCGAGCTGAGCTTCGACAACTACCGCATCTCCGTCGACGCGATCCTCGGCGGCGAGCCCGGCAAGGGCTTCGCCCACATGATGAAGGGCCTCGAGACCGGCCGTCTGCAGGTCGCCTCCCGCGCCCTCGGTGTCGCGACCGCTGCACTCGAGGATTCCCTCGCCTACGCGCAGCAGCGCGAGAGCTTCGGTCAGCCGATCTGGAAGCACCAGTCCATCGGCAACTACCTGGCGGAGATGGCCACCAAGCTCACCGCGGCCCGGCAGCTGGCGCGCTACGCGGCGGAGAAGTACGACAGCGGCGAGCGCTGCGACATGGAAGCAGGCATGGCCAAGCTGTACTGCTCGGAGATCGCGATGGAGATCGCCCTGAACGCGGTGCGCATCCACGGCGGCTACGGCTACTCCACCGAGTACGACGTCGAGCGCTACTTCCGCGACGCGCCGCTGATGATCGTCGGCGAGGGCACCAACGAGATCCAGCGCAACGTCATCGCGAGCCAGCTCGTAGCACGCGGCGGACTGTGACGACCGGCCGCTAGGATCGGTCCGTCATGGACTACAAGGTGCGGGAAACGGAACCGGCCTACGCGCAACTCGCGCGCCAGCTCCGGGAGGCCGTCGAGGCGGGACGGTACAGCGACGGCACGCGCCTGCCCACCGAGGCCGAACTCGCCGAGGAACACGGCGTGAGCCGGCAGACGGTGCGTCGCGCCTTCCAGGATCTCGTGGCCGACGGCATCGTCTACCGCGTTCCCGGCCGCGGCACCTTCGCGAACGAGTCGGGCCGGCGCTACCGGCCCCAGCTCGGCTCGATCGAGGATCTGCTCGCTCTGTCGGCCGACACGGTCATGCAGATCGTCTCGCCGTTGCGGCGCGGGGTCGACATCGATGCGGCGAGCCGGCTCCGCCTCGACACCGACGTGCTGTACACCGCGGTCTTCAAGCGTCTGCACGACGGAATCCCGTTCGTCCTCACCACCGTTCATCTGCCCGAGCACGTCGCGGCACACGTGCTCGATTCGCCCGAGCTGCAAGCGGGCGCGTCGAGTCGGAACACGATGATCGGCCTGCTCGAACCCCATCTCGACAGTCCCATCGTCGAAGCCGCACAGTCCATCACGGTCGCGCTCGCCACCGAACAGGTGGCGACCGAACTGAATTGTGAAGTAGGACATCCCTTGCTGCGCGTCGACCGGTTGTACTCGAACGACGATGGCGTGCCCACCGAGTTGTCGGTGAGTTACTTTCTGCCCGAGCACTACACCTATCGCGTCACCCTCAGGCGAGCCGGTCTCTGACCGTCGCCGCACATCGACAGGAGCAACAATGCGGGTTCTCAACGGAATCGACGAGGTCGAGAAGGCCGTCGGCGAGCACCTCGGCTACAGCGATTGGCTCGAGATCGACCAGAAGCGCATCGACCTGTTCGCCGAGGCCACCGGTGATCACCAGTGGATCCACGTCGACCCCGAGCGTGCGAAGGACGGCCCGTACGGCAAGACCATCGCCCACGGTTACCTGACCCTGTCGCTGCTGCCGGTGCTCGGCACCCAGATCTTCTCCCTCGAGGGCCTGAAGATGAAGGTCAACTACGGCAGCAACAAGGTTCGCTATCCCGCGCCGGTCCCCGTCGGCTCGCGGATCCGTGCCGGCGCCGAGTTCACATCGCTCGAGCGCACCGCCAAGGGTGCGAACCTCGTCGTCGGATACACCATCGAGATCGAGGGTGGAGAGCGCCCGGCGCTGGTCGCCGAGACGGTGGTCGTTCTCGTCCCCTGATCGTCAGGAGATCTCGATCCGGAGGATGCGGTCGTCGTCGTCGGCCGGGCTGCCGCGACCGTCCCGATTGGACGTCGTCAGCCACAGTGAGCCGTCCGGCGCGGCGACGACGGTCCGCAATCGTCCGTACTCGCCGACGAAGAAGTCGGTCGCGGTGACTGCGGTGTCCTGCACATCAGTATCCGGGATATCGATGCGCCAGAGGCGTTCTCCGCGCAGGCCTGCCATCCACAGGCTGCCGTCGAACCATGCCAGGCCCGACGGCGACGCCTGCGAGACCGGCCAGGTGAGGACCGGATCGACGAATTCGCCGGAGCCCCCGGCCCCTTCGGTCACGGGCCAGCCGTAGTTCGCACCGGCCGTCACGAGATTCAGCTCGTCGACGTCGTTCTGCCCGAACTCAGACGCCCACAACCGTCCCCGGCCGTCGAATGCGAGTCCCTGCACGTTGCGGTGACCGAGCGAGTACACCGGCGACGCCGGATCTGGGTTGTCGGGCGCGGGTTCGCCGTCGCCGGTGATGCGAAGAATCTTGCCGCCGAGTGATTCCGGATCCTGGGCGAGTTCGCGCTCGCCCGCCTCGCCGGTCGCGACGTACAGCATCCCGTCGGGACCGAAGATCATCCGCCCGCCGTCGTGGATCCGTCCGGCCGGGATACCGTCGAGGATCACCTCCGGTTCGGCGAGCGTGGTGCCGTCGAAAACGGCTCGGAGTACCCGGTTGTCGCTGCCGGTTGTCACGTACAGGTACACGAAGCGGTCGGTGTCGAAGGTCGGCGACACCGCGATTCCCAGCAGTCCCGATTCGCCCTGCGCGAGGGTCTCTCCGACGCGACCGACCTCGCGGACCTCGCCGTCGGTGATCTCGACGATCCGGCCGGTGTTGCGCTCGTTCGCCAGTGCAGAACCACCGGGAAGAAAAGCAACTCCCCACGGAGTGTCGAGACCGGACGCGACGGTGCCGGTCACGCGCGGAGTACCCGTCCCGGGCGTCGAGGGCTCGGTGACGGTACGGCTCACCCGGGCGGTGCCCTCGTCGACGGACGGACTCGACGGGGACGCACATGCCCCGAGGTACACGGCTGTTGCTGCGGCGGCCAAGCCGGCGAGAAGTGTCCGCGACATGGGTCGATCCTCTCTTACCGAGGTCCGTTCCGTCCGCGAATTCCCGGCGCTCGGAGTCAGGACGAGAACGCGAGCCGGACCTGGGTCTTGCCGAGCACCCGCCGGTCGTCGACGGATACGGTGATATCGATCCGTGCGGTGCGCTCCGCCTCGTCGAGGTGGCCGACCTTCGCAGACACCGACAGGACGGCACCGTGCATCGGGTCGACCACAACGGGTCGCGTGAACCGTGTCTCGTAGGAGACGACCACGGTGGGATTGCCGAGCCGTTCCGTGAGGGTCTGCAGGGCGAGGGCTGCGGTGAGCATTCCCTGGCAGAGCACGCCGGGGAGCCCTTCGCCGGCCGCGACGACGTCGTCGTAGTGGATCGGGTTGAAGTCGCCCGAGGCACCGGCGTAGCGGACCAGATCGCTGCGGGTCACCGTCAGTTCGGTCTTCGCGATGACCACACCGACCTCGAGTTCGTCGAATCGTAGTGCGGTGCCGAGTGTCATGCGTCGTCTCCTCGGTGAAGCAGTGTCGAAGTGACTACCGCGACCAGATCGTCCGTGTCGTCCCGGATCTCGCAGATCGTGGACAGGATGTGGTTGCCGGCGCGTTCGGTGACCTCCGTGATGGTGAGCGTCGCGGTCAAATCGTCGCCGGCCACGATCGGGCGCCGGTGCTCGACCTTCTCCGACCCGTGCACCACCCGGTGCAGCTCGAGACCGGTACCCGGCGTCTCCAGAAGCTGTGTCACCGACGGACTCTGGACGACGGTGGTGAAGGTCGTAGGAGCCACGACATCAGGGAAGCCGGCGGCCCGGGCTGCCTCCGGGTCGAGATGGATCGGATGCGTCGATCGGACGGCGCGGGCGAATTCCCGGATCTTCTCCCGGCCGACGAGATAGGACGTCGGCGGAAAGATGCGTCCGGCAAGGTCGGGGTTCAGCGGCATCAACGCAGCGTAGCGACGTGCGGGGAGGATCGGTGTCGTGTTCGTGACCTACACGCCGAATTCGAGGTGATCGTGTGGGGGACCGTCTCGGGATCACGTGTTGCACCCTCTTGCCGCGACCTTCCATCGCTCGACTACCGCGTCGCCGGAGACCGTGATCAACTCGTCCGCGAGGTTCACGGCATTGCACACGTGGTTGGGGATCACCCGCACCCTGTCGCCGAGTTGTGGGCGGGTCGATGCCTCCGGCCACTGCACCGTCGCGTGATGCTCCGACAGTGCGGTGATGCGCGCGTCCGGTTCCCCGAGGATGCGTCCGTACCCCGTGGCCCACGCGGCTCGATCGGCGCCGAGCGCCTTGGAACCGGCATCGAGCACGATCACCTCGTCGCGAGCGGAAACGACGGTCGCCAGGGCGGTCAGCGCGATGTCGGATTCGCTCACCGCGTCGAGTTCGAGTTGCTGCGCATCACCGAAGACGTACACGCCGGGACGCAACTCTGTTGCAACCGTGGGCACGTCGAGATGTGCTGTGGGGGAGGAACCCCCACTGATCACGGTCGGCTCGATCCCCGCTGCTCGTAGCGACGCCGCTGCTGCCGCCAGTGCGTCGGCTTCCTCCCGTGCTGCGCTGTCGGGCGCGTCGGGTGCGTACGAGTGGCCGGGGAAGGTGAAGACGCCGCGCACGTCGAGGCCCGCCTCGCGGGCCGCCGACGCCACGGTTCCGGCCTGTTCGGGCAACACGCCGGTGCGGTGGTGCCCGCTGTCGATCTCGACGAGCACCCCGATCGCGGTGCCGGCGTGCTCGACGAATTGCCGGGCTCCGGTCGCGGAATCGATCCCGACCGTCAGGCGCACCCGGTCGGTCAACGCGCGCAGCCGTGCACCGCGGGCAGCGTCGACCCACAGCGGGTACGCGACGAACAGGTCGTCGAAACCCTCGTCGGCGAAGACTTCGGCTTCGGAGACGGTCGCGACCGTCAGGCCCCGGGCTCCCGCACGGAGCTGGCGTCGTCCGATCTCGGAGCACTTGTGCGTCTTCGCGTGGGGTCGCAGCGACAGGCCTCGTGAGGCGGCGGACTGCGCCATCCGCGCGATGTTGCGGTCGAGGATGTCGCGGTCGACGAGCAGTGCCGGGGTGGTGTCGAGGTCCATGGCCGAACCGTAGACCTGCCGGACTGAACGCTGACGTCGATGCCTATCACGAGTCGCCGCTCGAGGAGTTCGGCGGAATCCGCCGCATGGTCAACCGCAACGACCGCGCGGTGACGGCGACGGCGGTCGCCGGCCGGGTGGTCTTCCGCGACGGCGAGTTCGTGCCCGGTTACGGACATACCGTCGGCACCGGCCGGTTCCTGCGCGCCGGGGTGGAGGAGCGCGGACCCGCGCCGATGCGCATCTCGGCGGGTGAGCCCGTCGCGTGAGTGCATCCGTAGTACGCCGTACCCAGCAGGAGCGCAGGGAGGAGACGATCGGCCGCATCCTCGACGCGACCATCACTGCCCTCGCCGAGCTCGGCTATACCGCGACCACGATCGGTGAGGTGTGCCGGCGCTCGGGGGTGTCGTCGGGTGGGGTGTTCCGGCACTTCCCCACGCGACTCGACCTGATGATCGCGGCGGCCGACGCCGTCCGGGAACGCCAGTTCGCGAACTTCGAAGCGGGTCTCGCGGCGCTCGGTGACGAGCACGCGGACATCTCCGAGTCGCTGCGGGTGTGCCTCGAACTGCTGCGCACCGCCTGCCGGGCCCCGATGAACGCAGCCTGGTACGAACTGCTCGGCGCGGCGCGCACCGACCCGGCGTTGCGGGAGCATCTAACGCCGATGGCCGAGCGCTACCACGCCCAGATCGTCGATCTCGGCAGGTCGCTGCCTGTCGCGGCACGGTTCCCGGCCGACGTCTTCGACACCCTCCTGCTGTCGCTCGTGCACATGTTCGACGGCGAAGCGCTGGCGTCGACGGTGCATCCGCAGCCGGAACTCGAGGTGCGACGGATCGAACTGATGGCCCGGATGTCGGCGCTCGTCACATCTGACATAAGTTCGAATAATGAGCAATAGTGGTTCTGCTCCTCAGTGGTTCGTCGACGCCCTGGCCACACCCGTCGAGACCGGGAAGGTCGAGGCAGCCGGTGCGACCATCGCCTACCGGGCGTGGGGCGAATCCGGTCTGCCGGGCATCGTGCTGGTCCACGGCGGCATGGCGCATTCGGGGTGGTGGGACCACATCGGCCCGCAGCTTGCCGCCGGACGTCGTGTCGTCGCGCTCGACCTGAGCGGTCACGGCGACAGCGACCACCGCGAGCACTACACCCTGGAAGCGTGGTCCGCGGAGGTCGTCGCTGCGGCCCGCGCCGGCGGTATCAGCGGTCCACCGGTCCTCATCGGTCACAGCATGGGCGGGATCGTCTCGTTCGCCGCCTCACATCTCCACGGCGACGAACTCGCCGGTGTGGTGATCATCGATTCGCCGATCCGCGACATGACGCCCGAGGAACTCGAGATGCGCGCGAAGGCCGTCGCGAACGCCGGACCGCCGAAGGTGTACGCCGCGGCGGAGGACGCCGTCGCCCGATTCCGCCTCGTGCCGCCGCAGGACGACGCCGAACCCTACGTGCTCGAGCACATCGCCCGCGGATCGCTGAAGCAGGTCGACGGCGGCTGGTCGTGGAAATTCGACAATCTCCGCATGGGACGTGAGGGGCGCCGTAGCCTCGAGGCGATGAGTCCGGGATGCGCCGTCGCCTACTTCCGCTGCGAACGCGGCATCATCGACGACGCGCTCTACGGGCGGATGGTCGACAATCTGGGTCCTGATGCGTTGTTGATCGATCTTCCGGCCTCGGGCCACCATCCGATGATCGATCAGCCGCTGGCCGTCGTCGCCGCAGCCCGGACGCTGCTGGCAGCCTGGGGGAGATGACCGCATGAATCCGCTCCGACCGGTCGCCGTCCGTATCGGAGCGTTGCCGTGGTTGCCGCGGTATTCACAGCCGATCATCGCGGTGGACAAGACCATCCAACGGGCCACGCGCGGCAAGGTCACCTTGCTCGCGATCGCGGGACTGCCCTCGCTCGTGCTCACCGTGAAGGGCCGCAAGAGCGGGGTGCCGCGGTCCACACCGCTGCTGTGTGTGCCGCACGACGGGGGATGGCTCGTGGTGGGGTCGAACTGGGGACACCCGAAAGCCCCGTCCTGGGCGATCAACCTGCGCGCGGCCGACCAGGCGCAGGTGCTGTACGACGGGCACGAGCACGTGGTGTCGGTGCGGATCGCGGGGGGCGACGAACGCGCGCGGCTGTGGCAGGTGCTGCTGCAGACGTGGCCGAACTACGCGCTGTACGCGAAGCGCACCGACCGGGTGCTCCCCGTCTTCGTACTGACGTCGCTCGAGTCCTGATCGCAGGTCAGAGCGGGCGGTCGGCTTCCTCGACGCTCACCGGCCTCCGCCGTTCGCGCAGCAGGTGCCGCGCCGCCCAGTCGAGCCAGAACCCGAGGAAACCGATCACGACGATCACGGCCATGACCTGGTCGTAGGCGAGCTGGTCGCGGGCGTTGAGGATCTGGTAGCCGAGACCGGACCGCACGCCGAGCATCTCGGCGGGGACGAGCACGACCCACGCGATACCGAGACCGACCCGCAGACCGGTCTGCACCTGCGCGCGGATGGCCGGCAGGACGACGGTGGTGAGCAGTTCGAGTCGCGTCGCACCGAACGAGCGGGCCACCATCAGATAGCCCTGGTCGACGCCGTGCACACCGGCCGCCGTGTTGATGACGATCGGCCAGATCGCGGCGGCGGCGATGAGGAAGAAGACGGGCTGGTGGCCGATGCCGAACAACGCCACGGCGATCGGCGCCCACGACAGCGGCGAGATCATCCGCAGGAACTGCATGATGGGCATCGTCGCGCGCTCGACCAACGGGTTGAGTCCGATCAGCAACCCGAGCGGGATGCCGAGCGTCGCGGCGATCAGCAGACCCACCAGCAACCGCCACAGGCTCGCGAGCGTGTCGGGCAGCAGGACGCCGCGTGCGAACAGGTCGACGATCGCCGGGAAGACGTACTGCGGGGCGAAGTCCCGCACGAGCGAATCCGGCGCGACGAGCACCGTCGTCACCAGCCACCACAAGGCGATCGCGATGACGATGGCGACGGCCTGGGGGACGAGGGGCAGCTGCCGGACGGTGCGGGCCGTCTCCGGCGCCGTGCCGGTCGGGGCGCTCACGAAGGATCGACCTCCTCTGTGCGGGTGAGATCGGCGGGAAGGCCGAAGGCATCGGTGCCGTCGACGCGGGTGAGGGATGTGCGGACGAAGCGGTCGTCGACGAGGTCGTCGTGCACCGTCGCAGGGTCGAGACGAGAGAGGAACCGCGTGTCGCCGTCGACGACGGTGTCGTGCATCGCCTCGATCAGTGCCGCGGTGAAGGTCGGGAAGGGGAACGGCTGGTACCCGATGCGTTGCGGCTGCCACTGCGGGTGCACCGTGCCGGCCTCGCGGTCGGGATAGGTGAGGGCCTTCGTGATCGCGGGCAACGGCTGCGGAAGGTATCCGGCGGACAACATCGCGGCCGCGGCCTGACGGTCGGCGCCGATCTGCAACTGGGCGGAGACCACCGAGTCGGTGAGGGACTGTACGGCGACGGGGTCGCGTTCGATCAGGTCCTCGTGCACGAGCAGGGCGCAGCACGCGTGGTCGCGCCACACATCACCGAGGAAACGGTGGATCCGCCCCACCCCGCGGACCTCCGCGGCGGCGTTGAACGGATCGGCGACGGTGAACGCGGCGATCGAGCCGTTCGCCAGGGCCGGGATCATGTCGGACGGACCCATCACGACGAGGCCCACGGTACGGGCGGACTTCGACGGCGCCTCCCGCACGACCGGTGTCAGTCCGTGCGCCCGCAACAGCTGTTGCAGAGCGATGTTGTGGATCGACCACCAGAACGGGATCGCCACCGTCTGACCTGCGAGATCGCTCAGGTCGGTGATGTGCGGGGCGACCGTCAGCGCCGAGCCGTTGGTGTGGTTCCAGCCGAGGATCCGCACGGAACTACCCAGGCTGTACCGCAACTGGACCGCCATGGGCATGAGCAGGTGCACGACGTCGACGCGCCGGCTGATGAAGGCCTCGGCGAGCGACGCCCAACTGCGGAAGAGCACCGGCTTCGCGGAATCGACGACGCCGGAGGGATACAGGCTCGACCCGTGCGCGACGAGCAGCGGCGCAGCGTCGGTGATCGGCAGGTAGCCGATGCGCAGTTGCCCCGTGCGATTGGCGCGGTCGGTGGTCGCGGTGCGCGCGAGGTCGATCGTGCCGGCGATACCCCCGGCTGCCGCGAGGCCGAGCGCACCGCGCATGAGGGTGCGACGGCTGAACAGGCCCGGATCGGTCATGTCGCGGACAGCGACGAATCGCGGTAGTGCGCCAGGATGGCCGGACGCAGCGCGTCGCGGTCGAGCGCAGACATGCCGCCGAGCGCCCATTCCTGCTGCACCACACCCGAACTCCCGAACAGTGCGATGCGGTCGGCGAGTTCGAGTGCCTCGTCGATGTCGTGGGTGACGAGGACCGTCGTGAAACCGAGATCGCGCGCGAGTTCGCCGAGCCACGACCGCAAATCGGAGCGGGTGGCCGGGTCGAGGGCGCTGAACGGTTCGTCGAGCAGCAGCAGTCGCGGACGCACCGCGACGGCGCGGATGACGGCGATGCGCTGGGCCTGACCACCGGACAGCTGGTCGGGGTAGTAGCCGGCGAGCGCGGAGAGGCCGAAACGCTCGAGGAGCGAATCGGCGTAGGCGGTGTCGAACCGCTCGCGGTGCGCGGCGAACCGTCCACCGAAGGCGATGTTCTCGCGCACGGTGAGCCACGGCATCAGGAAGGGCTGCTGGAAGACCATCCCGGTGTGCGGACGGTTGTCGCCCTCGGTGTCGGGCCAGTCGACGGAACCGCGATCGAGGTGATCGAGACCCGCGACGATCCGCAGCAGCGTCGACTTGCCGCTACCGCTGCTGCCGAGCACCACGAGGAACTCGCCGGTCGCGATATCCAGATCCACCCCCTGGAGAACCGGGCTACGGCGACCGGCGAAACCCTTGTATCCGTTCGCTATTCGTACTGCGACAGTTCCCACCGAAGCTGTCCTTCCGACGGCGATTGAATGGGCAGGAAGGCCGCCTCACGGAATCGGCGGTTGGTGGCGCTGGCCGTCGCGTATCCGGCACCGCCGCGCAGTGTCGCTTCGAGGCGGGTCGCGGCGACGGCGACGACCGAACCGTCGAGACGCAGGCGGATGAACTCCGCAGGAGCGATCGAGGTGGGATCGGTGGCGAAGCGGTACAGCCGTTCGCGCAGTGACTCGTACTGCGCCGAAAGCTCTTCGTACTCACCGGTGAACTGCTCGCCCAGTCCGTGCAGACGGCCGACGGCCTCAGTGAGCGATGCGCGTGCAATGCCGACGCAGAACGAGGTCTGCAGCATCATGAAGGTGGGCCGGATCGAACCGCAGAAGTTTGCGAGATCCTCGGTGAGGATGTGCGACTGCGGAATCCGCACACCGTCGAGCTTCAGCGAGGTCGACGACGTGGCGCCGAGCGCGAGCAGTTCGGGTGAATCCGCGATGGTGATGCCCTCGGCGTCGGCGCGGACGACGGCGACGAGGCGATCACCGTCGGCGGTGCGGGCCGGGAAGACGATCACCGAGTCGGGAAAGACGTTGGACGCCCAGTGGATCGGGCCGGTGACGGTGATGCCGTCGTCGGTTCGTTCGGCGACGAGGGGGAGCTCGCCGAGACCGGCAAGATGCTTGAGCGCCGCGGCCATGGCGGTGACGCCGATCGTGCGGCCGGACGCGAGGTCGTCCCGGTAACGATCGCGCAGGAACTGCGGTGCGCGATCGATGTATTCGAGCGCCATGCGCTGCGCCCACAGCGAGAAGCCGACGGTGAGCGATTCGGCGGCGACCTCGTCGATGACCGCGACCATCTCGGAGAGACACTCCCCGCTCAGCCCCTTGCGGAGCAGGCCGAGCTCGCCTGTACGGGCGATGTCGGTGCGGATGTCGGTTTCTCCGCGATCGAGAGCAGCTGCGCGATCGCGTACGAACTCTGCGATCGCCGCGCGCGGTTCCTCGCTCGTCCGGTCAATGGCCGCGGTCATCGGATGCTTATCCTTCGAGGGAGTGGAGACGGTCGATGGGCGTGCTGACGACCTCGCGGGCGCGCACGACGGCGGCCTCGTCGGGGGCGTTGTAGAAGCACAGGCACTTGTCCATGTCCTCGCGGACGTAGGTGCGCAGGAAGCTCACCTCGGGGACGTCGGCGTACTTCGGTGAATTCGCCTTCTTGCGCGCGAGGTAGGTCTCCATGTCGATGGTGTCGGGGATGTCCCACTCGACGAGGTAACCGGCCTCGGGGCGGGTGGCCTTGATCTGGTCGAGCTCGGCGCCGACCAGACGGACCTCGTTCGGGCCGACGATCTCGGCGACATCGAGGGAGGCCGACTCGAGCTGGGCGGGGCGGCAGGCGTCGAACTCGGCGATCGCGAAGACACGCGTGCCGCCAGTGGTGACCTGCGATTCGATCAGTTCGCCGCCGGCGGCGACGACAGCATCGTCGAAGGCCTTGATGGCAGCTTCGGCCTGGCCCTCGGTGGGGACGAGTTCGTAGAGATACAGCGACATGGGGTCACCTTCCGGGAAAGCGGGTTGGAACTGTGACCGGTCCGGGCACGGCGGGGCGCCGTTTCGTCTTCGGACGGGGCGACTACGGCATGCGGCGCACGCAGACGAGGCCGGTCAGAGAGAGGAGCGACAACACGCAGCAGTCGACACCCGCACGAGATCCACGTGCAGGCGGCGAGTCAGAAGGCTGTGTGTCACGTGCTCCACCGTACTGTGAATAGAACGGTCTGTCTATCGCGCCCTGTCCGTTACTCTGGGTACGTGCGTACGTTCGTCGAGAGTGAATCGATCGGCACTCCGAAGGGCACGGCCGGTCCGAAGGGGAGAGCCGAGCCGCCGTCCAAGCCCTCACCCTCCACACGTCTGCTCGACACCGCGAGCACGCTCTTCGCCGAGCACGGCATCCGCGCGGTGGGCATCGACCGCATCCTCGCCGAGGCCGGCGTCGCCCGCGCGAGCCTCTACTCGTCGTACGGGTCGAAGGATGCACTGGTGCTCGCCTATCTGGAGGATCTCGACCAGCGCGACCGGCAGCGGTGGCACGCCGCCGCCGAACCGCTCGACGATCCGATCGCGAAGATCCTCACCTTCTTCGATCTCGCGATGCAGTCGGCGCCGAAGAAGAACTTCCGGGGATGCCAGTACGCCAACGCCGCGACGGAATTCCCCCAGGAGCCTCTCGAACCGGTGCTCGCGCACCGGGAATGGCTGAGTTCGACGCTCGTCGACCTGCTGAATCTCGCCGGGGCGACCGAATCCGAGGTGGTGGCCGGGCGCGTGCAACTGATCTACGACGGTGCCTTGTCCGGCAGCAAGTTCGAGCACTCCGTCGAACCGATCCGGCTCGGCCGCGACATGGCTGCAGCGATCATCGAGACGCATCTCCCCCGCTGACCCGGGGTCCGCGTCGACCCGTGGACTCAGCCTGCCGAGTTGCTCCGCTGCTGTGTGCGGCGCTCCGTGGTCGCGGAGATTGCCGGCCGCGGCACGAGAGCGCGGAAACACACACTCGCCAACACGAAGGTGCCGAGCGTTCCCAGCACGGCGGCAATGCCCGTCGAACCGGGACGGTCGTCGATGGTGTAGTCGGCCAGTGCGCTGTCGGCGAGCCGATGTTCCTCGACGTCCCGTGCCATGCAGTCGCCTGTGAGATCCTCGGCGAGCGAGTCGATCTCGCAGCCGCGTGAGGTGGCTACCTCGAGAGCGCCGGGGGTGTCGACGGCGAGCGGCGCGAGGATCCCCGCGACGACGAGCGAGGTGAACGCCAGGCCGATGAACAGCGTCCCGCGAGCGCGCGGACGCGGAGGCGGGGGCGGCGAGGCGGTCGCGTCGAGAGGATTGACCGGAAGCCGGGTGAGATGGACGGATTCCGGGGAGATCCGCGCAACGGCGAGCACGACGGCGGCCGTCACCAGCCCTTCGACAACCCCGACCGGAACGTGGGTCGCATACAGGAATCCGATGTTCGACACCGGCACCGTGGAGGTGCCGCCGAGCGCGTATTCGACGACGAAGCCCGTCACGGCGGCGAGGACCGAGACGAACCCTGCGACGAACGAGACCAGGCCGAGCGTGACGAACGGTCGAACGCTGCGGTGTTCACACAGTGCGCGCAGTGCCGTGGCGGTGAGAAAACCGGCGGCGATGGCGACGAGCACCATGTTAGTGACATTGGCGCCTAACGCCGACAGGCCGCCGTCGGCGAAGACGAAGGCCTGCACCACCAGGACGACCGTCAGCGCGACCGCGCCCACGAACGGGCCGAGCAGGATCGCCGCGAGCGCGCCGCCCACGATGTGGCCGCTCACGTCCGGCAGCACCGGAACGTCGACCACCTGCAGGGCGAACAACAGGGCGCAGACCACCGCCGCAGTGGGCACCGACCTCTTGCTCAGGTCGCTGCGTGCGTACCAGGCGGCGATGCTGACCCCGATCACGGCGATGACGAAGAACCACGCGGACGCGCGGTCGGCGATCAGGCCGTCGCCCATGTGCAGGGCGAGGACGTCCGTGCCGGCGAACCCACTCGTATCGACCATCTCCGATGTCCCTCCCACCGACGGAGTGCTCTGCGGCGAAGGCTAGTACCGGCATCGGGGGAGGCGGAGCGTTTTCGAGAGCTCGGCGGGACGGGAGCCTGGGCAAAAAGTGAAACCCGTTCTATATTTGCGTCATGTACGAGTGGTCCGACACAGACCTCATGTTCCGCGATGCGCTTCGCGGTTTCATCGAGAAGGAAATCCGCCCGCACGTCGACAGTCTCGAATCGGGAGAACTGCCGCCGTACGACATCATCCGGAAGTTGTACGCGACTTTCGGCATCGACGAGATGGCCCGTGAGTCGCTCGAACGCGCCCTCGCGAAAGAGGAACGCGGAGAGAAGCCTTCGGGGTCGTCCGGTGGTACCGGCGGGTCGCCGGGGATGGCGGCGTTGCTCAATATCGAGATCGCCGGGGTGAGCCTCGGGCTCATCGCCTCGCTGGGCGTCAGCCTGGGCCTGACCGCGGGCACGATCCGCAGCCGCGGCACCCTCGCGCAGAAGAAGCGATGGCTGCCCGAGTTGGTGACCTTCGAGAAGGTCGGAGCGTGGGCGATCACCGAACCCGATTCGGGTTCGGACGCCTTCGGCGGGATGAAGACGACGGTGCGCCGCGAGGGGGAGGACTACGTCCTCAACGGCCAGAAGACCTTCATCACCAACGGTCCGTACGCCGACGTGATCATCGTGTACGCGAAGCCCGACGAGGGCGACTCCTCGGTGGATCGCCGCGACCGCAAGGTGCTCGCATTCGTGCTGGACAAGGGCATGGAAGGGCTCACCCAGAGCCCGCCCTTCAAGAAGATGGGCATGAACTCCTCGCCGACGGGCGAGCTGTTCTTCGACAACGTGCGCCTGACCCGCGACCGGCTGCTGGGTGAGACCGAGGACGGCGGTCGCAGCGACGGCAAGGACAGCGCGCGCGAATCCTTCGCCACCGAACGTATCGGCATCGCCTATCTGGCCCTGGGCATCATCGAGCAGTGTCTGAAGCTGTGCACCGAGTACGCGAAGTCGCGGAAGCTGTGGGGCAAGGAGATCGCACAGTTCCAGTTGATCCAGCTCAAGCTCGCCGAGATGGAGATCGCGCGGGTGAACGTCCGCAACATGGTCTTCAGCGCGATCGAACGCACGCAGGCGGGGAAGCCGGTGAGCCTGTCGGAGGCGTCGGCGATGAAGCTGTACTCGTCGCGAGCTGCGACCGAGGTGGCGATGGAGGCCGTGCAGCTGTTCGGAGGAAACGGATACATGGCCGAATATCGCGTCGAACAACTCGCGCGTGATGCGAAATCGTTGATGATCTACGCCGGTAGTAACGAAATTCAAGTAACACATATCGCGAAGGGATTGCTCGCACAGTAAGCCCTGAATACGACCGCTCGAAATTAGCAAAAAGGACAATTTTCGGAGGGGGGATGACAATTCCCCCACTGAGGTTTTCTCACCAGAGAGTCACCGACGACAGCAAAGACATCCGAACGGTGTGGCGTGAAAAGAGGACGTGGGGTCCTGCCTGGTAGGGATTGTTTCGAGCAAGAAGCAACCCGGAGCAGGACCCCACGTGATTACCTATCGTGCCACGCTCGACGTGCCCGAGCACACCCTGACCTTCGTCGCCCGTATCCTCGCTGCCCACCGCCGCAGGACCGATCGCCGGCCGTGGCAGCGGGCCGCGACCGTCTACGTCCAGGCTCTGATGGTGCTGCGGTGGTTCCGCGACGGCACCGACGTCGCCACCCTGGCGCGCGATGCCCGCATCTCGCAGGCCACCGCCTACCGGTATCTCCACGAAGGTATCGACGTGATCGCTGCGCACGCCCCGGACCTGCACGACGTGCTCGAACGTGGGATCGAGTCCGGCTGGGAGCATGTCTGCCTCGACGGCACCCTCATCGCCTCGACTCGCTGCCGGGAGCGTTCCGAGTCCGGGCACGACGTGTGGTACTCGGGTAAACATCGCCGCCATGGCGGCAACGTCCAGGTCCTGACCGATCCGACCGGCTACCCGATCTGGGTGTCCGAGGTTGCACCCGGTTCGGTGCACGACCTCACCGCTGCTCGTCGGGGCGGGATCCTCGGCGCCCTCTACCACGCTGCCGCCGGCGGGATGCCCACCCTCGCCGACAAGGGGTACACCGGTGCCGGGATCGGCGTCCACGTCCCGACGAAAGGCCGTGATCTCGATATCGGCACTCGTTGCCGCAACACGCTGCTGTCTGCGATGCGTGCTCCGGCCGAACGCGCGAACGCGCTGCTGAAGACCCGGTGGAAGGCGCTGCAGCGAATCAGTCTATGTCCGTGGAGGATCGGCTCGATCGCTGCTGCGGCTCTCGTTCTTCTTCACCTGCAAGCACCGGCCTGGTGAGAAAACCTCACTGTGTCGACTATTGTTCGCCATGAGAAAAGTTATGCCGGTCGCCGACGAGGGGAGCGACCGGTCCGGAGGGGAGTCCGAGCGGAAATCGGGGGAGCGATGTACGCGGAACGAAGGGACGGCGAAAGGCCGTCGGTCACGACGGACGGCAGGAGCGCTCGCGCAGAGCGCACCCGGCAGGCCGTCATAGAGGCTCATATCGCGCTGATCAGGGCGGGAGAGCTCAAACCCACAGGGGCGCAGATCGCCTCGCGGGCCGGGGTGTCCCTGCGATCGTTGTGGGGACACTTCGGCGACCTCGAGACATTGTTCGCCGTCACCGGCGCCGAGCTGATGCGGCGCCAGGTCGACGCCTACGAGCCGATCGATCCGTCGCTGCCGCTCGAGGAGCGGATCGACGCCTACTGCAGGCAGCGGGCGGAGATGCTCGAATACATCGCGCCGTTCGCACGGTCGTCCGAGATCCGCGTGCCGTTCTCGCGCGAGTTGCAGCGCAACCGCGTGCGTTATTTCGACCGGGCGCGATACGAGATAAGGGCGTTGTTCTCCGACCAGTTCGAGGGCGTCGACGGCACCGTCCGCACCCACATCGAGAACCTGCTGGGTGTGTCGACGACCTGGCCCACCTGGGTGTCGCTGCGGGACGTACTGCGTTTGCCGGTGCCCGAAGCCGTCGAGGTCATGAAGCGGTCGGTGTCGGCGCTGCTCGCGGAGGCATCCGGAGCCGGCCGGCAGCAGGCGGTGGCCCGTGTTGCGCAGGAGAAGGCCGCGGTCGCACCGCACCGGAGGGCGCAGCAGTCCCGGCCGGTGCCGGCGATGACACCGCGGGAACAGGTCGTCGTCCCGGCCTGAGCGCCCGGCCTGAGCATCAGAGCGTGTCGGTCGGTTTCCGACCGGCGCGTGCCGAGAGAAAGGTCTCGACCGCAGGCAGCGCGGCCGAGACCGTCTCGGCATGGTCCACCCCGCGCAGGATCGCGAGTCGCGCACCGGGGACGGTGCGCGACAACGCGCGGGTGTCCTCCACGCGCAGGCGATCGTCCGATCCGACGACGGCGAGCACGGGCACGTCGATGCCGGCGAGCATCTCGTCGTCGATCCCCGGTTCCCGATCCGACCGGCGGAAATAGGCGGCGAGAGCCTGCGCGTCGTTCTTCAGGAAGGCCGAGCGCGTCGCGGGATCGACCGGCGTGCGACGCCGCTCCTCCCAGGCACGGACGAAACCGTCCATGCCCTCGAGCTCGAGCACGTCGACGGTGCCGGGGAAGAACATCGCGTCCATCGATCCCGCCTGGGGGCGTGCGCTCCCGCCGAGCAGCGTCAGACTCGACAGTCTGTCCGGAGCGTCGACGGCGAGCGCGAGTCCCGCACGGGCGCCGAACGAATAGCCGACGTAGTGCACCCGGTCGACCCCGGCCGCATCCAGGACGGCCAGCAGGTCCCCGACGATCGCGTCCATCGCGTAGGCGTCCTCGTCGTGAGGGGTGTCGCTGCGGCCGTGCCCACGCAGGTCGGGCATGACCAGCCGGAAATCCCCGCTGAGCGCCTTCACGTAGCCGAAGGCCCGCCACACCGCCGACGACAGGGCACTGCCGTGGACCAGCAGCACGACCGGTGCCCCCTCGGGACCTGCCGTGGTGAACCGGATCCGGGTGCCGTCGGCGGGATTCGTCGCGTGGCTCATCCCAGCAGTATCGCCGAACGGCTCACCGCCCGAGCTCGACCGACCGATCCACCTCCACCTCCTCCAGGAATCGTTCGTCGTGCGAGACCACCACGAGCGCACCGTTGTAGGCACGCAGGGCCTGGGTCAGGTGCGCGAGACCGGCCAGGTCGAGGTTGTTGGTGGGCTCGTCCAGCAGCAACAACTGCGGAGCGGGATCGGCCGCGAGCACGATCGCGAGCGCGGCCCGCAGTCGTTCCCCACCCGACAGTGCCCCCACGGCGACCTCGGCGTGCCGGCCGCGGAACAGGAAGCGCGCCAGACGTGCCCGCACCTGCTGCGGAGTCAGGTGCGGCGCACGATCCTCGGCGTTCTCCGCGACCGAACGATCGTCGTCGAAGATGTCGAGCCGCTGCGGGAGGAACGCGAAGGGAACGTGGGGTTCCGCCTCGACGATGCGGTGCAGCAGGGTCGTCTTCCCCGACCCGTTGGGGCCGCGCAGCGCGATCCGTTCCGGCCCGACGATCTCGAGCGGTGCGTCCGCCACACGCCGGCCGGGTGGAACCGCGGTTCCGGGCAGGTCGATGCGGATCTCCGGATCGTCGCGCACGGCGTCCTTCGCGCGATCGAGGTTCTCCCGTGCAGTGGTCAGATCCTCCTCGTGCTCACGGCGGAATCGCCCGGCGGATTCCTGCGCCTGCCGTTTGCGCGCGCCCATGACGATCTTGGGTTCGCGCTTCTGCTCGTACATCTTCTGCCCGTAGCGTTGCCGCCGGGCGAGCGTGACGTGCGCCGCCGCCAATTCGCGTGCCTGGCGCCGCACGTCGCTACGGGCGTCCCGCACTGCGGCCCGTGCCGCCTCCTGCTCCTCCGCGACGATCCGTTCGTACTCGCCGAATCCGCCGCCGAACAGGCGCAGAGCCCCGTTGCGCAGTTCGGCGATCGAGTCCATGCGGTCGAGCAGTTCCCGGTCGTGCCCGGCGACGAGCACCGTGCCGGGGAACCGGTCGAGCGCATCCTGCAGGCGCGCACGTCCGTCGGCGTCGAGATTGTTCGTCGGCTCGTCGAGCAACAGCGCGTCCGGTTCGTCGAGCAGGCGTGCGGTGAAGGCGAGCAGCACCGTCTCCCCGCCGGAGAGCTGACCGACGGTGCGGTCGAAATCCCCGACGTCGTGCAGGATCCGGTCGAGGCCGACGCGATGCATGAGCGCAAGAGCGCGGTCCTCGATGTCCCACCGATCGGCTACGACCTCGAAGTCCCGATCGTCGAACGATCCTGATTCGATGCGGCGCAGGGACTTTCGGATATCTCCGATGCCGAGGACGGAATCGACCGGCACCGTCGGATCGAGGGTCACGTCCTGAGGGAGGTAGGCGACCCGTCCCCGCACCGTCGACGAACCGGAGGTCGGGCGGAGTTCACCCGCGATCAACCGGAGCAGGGTGGTCTTCCCACTTCCGTTGCGTCCCACCAGGCCGATCCGCCCCGCCGGGACGACGGCGTCGAGATCCTGCACGGCGATGGTGCCGTCCGGATGGGCGTAGGAGAGTGCGGACAGCGTGATACCGGATGAAGACATGATGGCTCCCGAAGGGTGAGGGTCGATTGCGCGAGTGCGCGGGGGACGGGACCTCTCACAGGAGCAACGGACTTCTCCGATCGACGGGTACGGGATGCGAACACCATGGTGAGCCCGCACCGTCCGGGATGCAACCGAATATTTCACCCCGACTCCTACCTGCGATAACAGGCACGGGCTCGAAAGTGCAGGCATGATCGGGACCGTGTGGATCCGACTGATCGGTATGGGAGTCGCGACAGCCACGGTGCTGTCGCTGTCGGCGTGTGCCCTCGGCCCCGATCAGCCCGAGACGATCGCGGAGGAGTTCGCTGCCGCTCTCGACGCCGGCGACGTCTCCGGAGCGGCAGCGCTGACCACCGATCCGGTGGCCGCGGAATCCGCGATCGATGTCCTCTTCGCCGGCCTCGGCCACGACGACCCGACCGTGAGTGTCGCGGGGACGGGCGACGGCGACACCTTCGCCCTCGACGTGACGTGGAACTTCGGGGAGGGCCGCGACTGGTCGTACCGCACCACCGGCAGCGCGACGGAGGACCCCGAGGCCGACGCGTGGCGGGTCCGCTGGGACCCCACGGTGCTGTCACCGGAACTGGCGGGCGGCGCGTCGCTGGAGTATCTGACCACCGTCGGCGCCCCGCCGACGATCTTCGACCGGGCCGGGCGGCCGCTCATGGGGGAGCAGGTCGTCACCGTCGTGAACCTGGATGCCACCGCCGATCCCGCCGCGGTCGCTCCCGTGCTGGCCACGGTCGTCCCGACGATCACGGCGGAGAGTCTCGCCGAGCAGGTCGCGGTGGCCGCCGGCGGCGCTGCGGGAGTGATCACGCTGCGTGAGGAGGACCTCGCACCGATCGAGGATCGCCTCGCCGCGCTGCCCGGCGTGACGCTCGTGCCGCAGACCCGTCTGCTCACCACCGAGCGCGACCTCGCCTCGCCCGTGTGGTCCGGCCTCGCCGAACTGTGGCAGGAGGGGCAGGACGCCTCGGCCGGCTGGGTGATCCGGCGGGTCGCGGCGGACGGCACGACGAGCCAGGTCGCCGGCGAATCCGGACCGGAGGCACCCGACCTGACCAGCACGATCGACCTCGACCTGCAGCGACGGGCCGAGGAGGTCCTCGCGGGTTTCGACACGCCCGCGGTGATCGTCGGGATCGAACCCTCGACGGGCGCGATCCGCACGATGGCCCAGAACGACGCGGCCGACGCCGAGGGGCCGATCGCCGCGACCGGCCTCTATCCGCCGGGGTCGACGTTCAAGGTGGTGACGACGGCGGCGGCGCTCGATGCCGGGCTCGCCGAACCCGACACCGTGCTGCCGTGCCCGGGCGTCGCCTCGGTCGGCTCACGAACGATCCCGAACGACGAGAACTTCGATCTCGGCCCCGTGCCGCTGCACACCGCGTTCGCGTTCTCGTGCAATACGACCATGGGGCAGCTCGCTCTGGACCTGCCGCCCGACGCCCTGCGCGCCACCGCGGAACGCTTCGGACTCGGCATCGATTACGTCACGCCCGGTCTCGTCACGGTCACGGGTAACGTGCCGGTCGCAGACACCGATGCTGCCCGCGTGGAGGCAGCGATCGGACAGGGTCGGGTGACGGCGTCGCCTTTCGGGATGGCGCTGGTCGCAGCCTCGGCGGCGAACGGCCGCACGCCGGTTCCGACGATCGTGGAGGGGCAGCCGGCGACCGCGGATCGGGAGGCCGAACCGATGCCCGAGAACGTGCTGACGGCACTGCGAGAGATGATGCGCGAGACTGTGATCGAGGGTACAGCCGGCACGTTGCGCGACATTCCCGATCTGACGGGGAAGACGGGGACGGCGGAGTACGGTGACAACGTCGGGGCGCACGGCTGGTTTATCGGATCACAGGATAATCTTGCCTTTGCGGTGTTCGTGTCGGGGGCGGACGGCTCCGCCCCTGCCGTCGAGGCGGCGGGTCGATGGCTGAGGGGGTAGGACGCGTGGCGCAATTGTGATGTGTTCGTGCACGACGCGTGCTGGTATCTCGTGTGACTGAAGTGAAGGTTGTTACATATGAGATTTCGTGATTGGCGGGGGAAGCGGGGGCGCATCGTCGCGCTGGCCGTGTGCCTCGTCGTGGCTGTCGTCGCTCTGACGACGGTTGTGTTCTCGGATTCTCGAAGCGAGGCGCAACGCCTCGTCGACGACTTCGTTGCCGCCCTCGACGATCGTGATGCGGGCGCAGCGGCGGCCCTGACCTCCTACCCGAACGCGGCGGAGGAAACGATCTCGCAGATGTACGACGGTCTGTCCGACGGCACCGTCGACTACGACGTCACCCAGCTGGTCGAACTCAACGACGACTCGGGATACTTCACGCTCTCCGCCGGCTGGAATTTCGGTGAGGGCAAGGACTGGTCGTATCAGGTCACCGGTTCGGTGCGGAAGCTCGCCGTCGGCTGGCGTGTGTCCTGGGACCCGGAGGTCGTCGTCCCCGACCTGTCCGGCGGACGCACCGTCCACCACGTGCGTACCGACGCCGCGCCGCCGAAGATCTTCGACCGCACGGGCCGCCTCCTCATGGAGGAACAGACCATCAACGCCGTGGTGCTCGACCCGGCGGCGATGCCCGACCCCGTCGACACCACCACTCGTCTCGCGGCGGTTCTCGAGCCGGTCGCACCCGTCATCACCGCCCAGCTGATGCAGGAGCGGATGGCGGAGAACCCCGGAAACCGGATCACCGCGGTCAAGCTCCGCGACCAGGACTACCAGTTCCTCGAGGGCGGCATCGTGTCGATCCCCGGGGTCGAGGTGCTCACGACACCCACCCTGATCAGCGCCGATCGGCGGATCTCCACGCCGCTGCTCGACTCGCTGCGCTCGGCCTGGCAGCTCGAACGCGACCGGACGGCAGGCTGGGCGGTCACCCTCGAAGATCCCGAGGAGGGCCCGATCCAGGTGGCGGGCTTCCAGGGCCCGCCGCCTCCGGACCTGCAGGCGACCGTCGACTCCCAGGTGCAGCTCGCCGCGAAGGAAGCGGTCGTCACCGCAGGTACCCCGGCCGCGGTGGTCGCCATCCAGCCCTCGACCGGTGGCATCCTCGCCGCCGACGTCAACAACTGGGCCATGGAACTCGGTCCCGTCATCACCCACGGTCTCTACTCGGCCGGCGGCGTTCTCGATCCGGTCCGGCTCGCAGCCGGCCTCGAGCGCGGCGTCGATCCGAACGACGTGGGATCCGATGACGTCGCCTCGACCGCCCGTCGCCTCGGCCTCGGCGTCGACTACGACGTGCCGGGCTTCGAGTTCGAGACCTCGCAGATCGGGCACAACCGCTCCGGAGTTGTCCAGTTCGCTGGATCGGATTCCGACGAGAACCTGATCACGCCGCTCGGCGCCGCGGTGCTGGCCGCCTCGGTCGCACGGGGCAGCGTCGCTGCCCCGACGATCGTGCAGGGCCAGGAGACGGTCGTCCACGACGCCCCCGAGGCGCTGCCGGGTTCTGTGATCGACGCCCTGCGCGGCATGATGATCGACAACGTGCAGAACGGTCCGGCGTCCTTCCTCCGCGGACACGCCGGTCTCGCGGGTATCGCCGCGGCGAGCGGTGAGGACCGCTGGTTCTTCGGCTACACCGGCGGCGACCTGGCCTTCGCGGTCTTCGTCGCCGATGCCGACGGCGGCGACCGCGCGATCAAGATGGCCGACACCTTCCTGCGCAAGCTTGGAGAACCCCTGCTCGGGGAGTGATCGGCCGGAGGCCGGTCCATGGTGCGCTGATCGGCCGGAGGCCGGTCCATGGTGCGCTGATCGGCCGGAGGCCGGTCCATGGTGCGCTGATCCGCCGGAGTCCGGTCCGCGGCGTACAGGTACGTTGAGCGACCGTGACCGTCCTCGACCTGGCACTGCTCGTGGTTGCCGGATTCTTCGCGGGTGTCGTCGGGTTCGTCACCGGCCTGGCGTCGATCGTCTCGTATCCGGCGTTGCTCGCCGTCGGCCTCCCGCCGGTCGCGGCGAACGTCACCAACACCGTCGCGATGGTCGGTGTGGGTGTCGGGGCGCTGACCAATTCGGCGCGGGAGGTCGTCGACACCGGCCCCCGCGTGTGGTGGTGGACGCTCTACGCCGCGCTCGGCGGCGTGGTCGGCGCGGCTGTCCTGCTCGTCGCGCCGCCCGACTCGTTCGAGGCGATCGTTCCGGGTTTCGTCGCGCTCGCCGCTCTCGCGCTGCTGCTCCAACCACGCATCCGCACCCTGGCCGGCGGTCGCGACCTGCCGGGGGTGTTCTCCGTGGCGGTCTTCGTCGTCGCGGTCTACGGCGGATACTTCGGTGCCGGCGCCGGCGTCGTCTTCTACGCGCTGGTGCTTATCTGCACGTCCGAGCAGATTTGGCGCGCGAGCATCCTCAAGAGCTACCTGCTCGGCGTCGCCAACCTGGTCGCGGCGATCGGGTTCGCAGTCTTCGGACCCGTGCACTGGGGTGCGGCGGCCGCCATGGCTGTCGGCGCGTTCGCGGGTGGCTACTGCGGTCCGCCGCTCGTGCGGCGCATACCCCCGAACCTGCTGCGCGTGGGTGTCGCGCTCGCAGGGTTCGGGTTGGCGGTATGGCTCGCTCTCCGCTGAGCAGCGTCCTGTGCAGTGGTGCTACTGCACGCCGTGCATGAGCTTCTTGATGTGCGGCGCGAAGAGCGCCAGCACGATGCCCACTGCGATCGACGCTCCGCCGATCCACAGGTAGTACGGCACCTCGTTGTTCTCGTCGTAGAACCCCGCGAGGGTGCCGGCCATGGCCGTGCCGCATGCGACGGACAGGTAGAACAACGCGACCATCTGCGTGTGGAAGTTCTTCGGCGCGAGCTTCGTCGACAGCGACAGTCCGACGGGGGACAGGAACAGCTCGGCGAAGGTGAACAGCAGCAGGATGAAGACCAGTCCGAGCAGCGGAGCGCTGTTGGGGCCGCCACCGGCCATGGGGATGAAGCACAGGAAGGCGATGCCCATGATGATCGTGCCTGCGGCGAACTTGATGGGCGACGAGGGCTGACGCGGTCCGAGTTTGGTCCACACGGCGGCGAAGACACCCGCGAACAGGATGATGAAGACCGGGTTGATCGACTGCACCCAGGACGGCGGGAACTCCCACCCGAACAGATTACGGTCCAGGCGTGTGTCGGCGTAGACGGCGACCATCGTGAACTGTTGCTGGAAGAGCGACCAGAACACCGCGCTCGCGATGAACATCGGGATGAACGACAGCACCCGGCTGCGCTCGACCGGCGTGATCTGCTTGCTCGACAGCATGAGGACGAAGTAGGTGATCGTCGCGATGATGGTCAGGGCGACGACGATGTCGGACATGTTGCTCGTCGTGACGAGGCCGATCAGCGCGGCGACCGCGATGAGGACCACAGCGACCAGACCGATCCCGGCGGCTTTCGTGCGCGTCTCGGCGGGAAGCGGATGGGGTGGCACCTTGCCGATGTCGCCGAGATGCTTGCGGTAGATCGTGTACTGCAGCAGGCCGAGGAACATGCCGACCGCGGCGAGACCGAAGCCCCAGTGGAAGCCGTAACGCGTCTGTAGGAAGCCGGTGAGCAGCGGGCCGACGAGCGCGCCGATGTTCACGCCCATGTAGAAGATGGAGAAACCGGCGTCGCGTCGCGGGTCCTGCTCGTCGTAGAGATCGCCGACGATCGACGTCGCCGTGGCCTTCAGACCACCGCTACCGAACGCGACCAGCACCAGGCCGATACCCACCCCGACGAAACCGGGCAGCACCGCGAGCGCGATGTGGCCGAACATGATGAGCACGGCGCTGTAGAACAGGGTCCGTTCGGAACCCAGCAGCCGGTCGGCGATCCACGCCCCGAGAATCGTCGACAGGTAGACCGTGCCGCCGTAGGCGCCGACGATGGAGGTCGCAGCCCCCTGGCTGATCCCCAGCCCGCCCTCGGATGCCGAGTAGTACAGGTAGTAGATCAGGATGCCCTGCATGCCGTAGAAGGAGAATCGCTCCCACATCTCGACACCGAACAGGTTGGCCAGGGGTAGTGGCTGACCGAAGAACCGATGGTCGGATCGCGACCCGGTCAGAGTAGGTGGTTCCAGCGTGGACATGATCTCCACTGTTCCACCGCACGGGGCGCGAGCGCGAAAAATTCGCGTATCCCGCGGTCGCAGATCACACTTCGCGTGCGAGTGCGAGAGCTGCGACCGGAGGGTCGGTACTGGTCGACCTCGGCGAGTTCAGTGAGCGTCGACCTTGCGGTGCTGGAGCAGTCCGACGACCACGCGCCAGCCCACCAGGAACAGGCCCAAGAAGATCGTCGCGACGATGATGAAGGCGGTTGCGGTGCCCTGACCGGTGACGGCCCGCAGCAGCATCCCCACGACGAGGGTGCTCACCCACACGAGCAGTCCGGTGGGAACGGCCGCGAAGGCGTCGAACTTGTCGCGGTAGAGCCACGCGGTGAAGAACCATCCGACGGTGAGGCCGCCGAGGAACGGCCACGCCGTTCCTGCGAGCCCCACGAGATCGAGCACTTCGTCGTGACTGGAACGACCGAGCACGGCGAATACGACGACGAGAACGACGTCGATCGCCAACGCCGGGATGTACTTCTTCACGGGTCCAGAGTAGCGGCGGCGCGGGGCGCGTCGGAATCTCCGGCGCGTGCTCTCGAGCACGATCCGGACCGGTAGAGCGGGTGGAACGCGGCAGCGCCCCTGCCGGAGCAGGGGCGCTGTCTGTGCGAGAGGGGTCAGGCCTGCAGGCCGGCCTCGATCTCGAGGGTGATGGTGATCTTGTCGCCGACGACGGCTCCGCCGCCTTCGAGCGGCATTTCGATGCTGATGCCGAAATCCTTGCGGTTGATGACGGTGGTGGCCTCGAAGCCGGCGACCGGGCCCTGGCCCATGCCGGGGTTGACGCCGTTGAACTCGAGCTTCAGGTCGACCGGGCGGGTGACGCCGTGGAGCGTGAAGTCGCCCGTGACGATGTAGTTATCACCGTCGGCACGCACGTCGGTCGAGGTGAAGGTGGCGACGGGGAACTGCTCGGCGTCGAAGAAGTCGGCGGAGCGGATGTGCGCGTCTCGGTCGGCGTTCTTGGTGTTGATCGACTTGACGTCGATCTCGGCGTTCACCGATGCGGTGCCGTCCTCGGCGACGGTGATGGCGCCGGAGAAGTTCTCGAAGGTGCCGCGAACCTTGCTGACGACGAGGTGCCGGACGGTGAAGCCCACGTTCGAGTGGACGGGATCGATGGCCCAGGTGCCGGGGGTCAGGCCGGGGAAGGTGGTGGTGGCGGTCGTCATGGTGGTCCTCCTCGATGGTCAAACTTTCAACTGCTTGCCGACAACCATGCCACCAAATAGTTGCATGCGCAACTACATCGTGAGGTGGATCACGCCGGCTCGGGATTCTCGACCGGACGACGCCGCCGCTCCAGGGCGCTGCGCTCGTGTTCTGCGCGCTCGGCGATCGGATCGATCTCGTCGGGTCCGTTGCCCCGGTACATCGCGGCGACGGTGGCCCAGCCCGCCAGGGCCACGAACGCGAAGCTCACCATCCGATACACGAAGACCGCTGCCAGCGACTGCGACGCGCTCAGCCCGGCAGCGGTGAGCGTCGCGATGAGGGTGCCGTCCACGAATCCGAGGCCGCCCGGTGCGAGCGGCACGCTGCCCACGGCCTTCGCCGCCGCGAACGCGATGAACAACCCCGCCACCGACGGAGAGCCGCCGACAGCCCAGCACGCCAGTCCGAGGCACGCGACATCGGCTGCACGGTGCACGGCCGACCACGCCACCGCGGCCACACCGTCGCGACGCGCGAGTTCGACGGACTCGAGCTGCGCGAGAGTGCGTTCGAAGACGTCGAAGCCGGTGTCCCTCGGCTTCCTCGTGATGCGGTTGACCCGACGGAGCACCCACGTGCCCGCCGCCTCGATCGACGTGGGGTTCTTCGCGACGTACCGTAGGCCGAAGATCAACGCGATCGCGCCCGCGAGCGACAACACGAGAGTGACGGGGCTGATCCGGCTGCCGACCGCGAACGCACCGACCATGCCCACCGACGCCAGGGTCACGGCCGCGATGACGCCGGAAACCGCGAGTTGCCACGAGGCGACCACGGGGGTCGCACCCCACTTGCGGGTCTGCTTGTAGGTGAAGGCCGTGGAGAAGACCGGACCTGCGGGTAGGGTCACCGCCATCGCCGTGCTGCCGTAGATCACCGACGCCGAACGCCAGTGCCCGACGCGCACCCCGCCGGCGCGGAGCAGTCGCTGCTGCACTCCCGCGAAGCCGCTGAGGGAGATCATCTGCGCCAGCACGGCCGCCGCGAACCAGCCCCAGTGCATCTCCGTGACCGCGCGCCACGAATCGCTCATCGTCGGCCACAGGTAGATCGCCTCGACCGTCAGCAGAGCCACGAGGGCGATCGCCGACACCCACTTGATCCACCGGAACGAGCCCCGACGCGGCGTGGCGTCGGGGCATGGAGGATCGTCGTGCGGCTGCGCCACGCTGTTCACCGTAACCGACCGTCGGGTCACGAAGAGGGCGCTGTGGCCGTTCCGCGTCGTTCGCGGGTGTCGCGGGACGGACCGTCACTCGTCCGTCGAAGTGTCCGTCCCGTTCGCTTCTCCGGGGGCTCCGGGATAGCGAACCGGCCATGCGAGATGGGTCATCCGCCGCCGGCCGCGAAGCTGCACCTCGTCGCCGAGTTCCCAGTGGCTGCGCTCCTCGTCGTCCGCGAAGTACAACGCGCTCGACGACGCGAGAACCCTACTCGGACGCAGTTTCGCCAGCTCGGTCAGGCGCGAGGCCTCGTTGACCGGGTCGCCGATCACCGTGTACTCGAAGCGCTCCGCCGCGCCGATGTTGCCGGCCACCGCGAGTCCCGCCGACACGCCGATCCCGACATCGAGTCCGGTGATCTCGTCCAGAGCGAAACGCAGTTCGCGGGCCGCCGCGAGCGCCGCCGTGGGGGCGTCCGGCCGGTCGAGGGGAGCGCCGAAGATCACCAATGCCGCGTCGCCCATGAACTTGTTGACGAAGCCGTGATGATGGTCGACCACCTCGACGACGACACGGAAGAACTCGTTGAGCAGTTCGACGACCTCGCTCGGCGGGCGCTCGGCGGCCGTCGCCGTCGAACCCACCATGTCGACGAACAGCACCGCGACGTAGCGCGTCTCACCACCGAGCTCGGTGCCGTACTGCAGGGCCCGGCGCGCGACGTCCTCACCGACGTGCTGACCGAACAACTCCCGCAGACGCCGGCGTTCGTCGGACTCGGCCATCATGCGGTTGAAGCCGACCTGTAGGCGTCCGATCTCACTGCCGTCGAACACCTCGACCTGCACTCCCGAGGCGCCGCGCTGCACGCGTTCGATCGCCCAGCGCAACTGCTTGATCGGGTCGGAGATCTGTGCCGACGTCAGCAGCGACAACACGAGCGCGAGACCGATCGACGTCACCGCGAGGGCGAGCACGGACAGGGCGAGCGCGTCGGCGTCGAAGTCGGTGTTGGCGCTCAACTGCGTCACGCACAGCAGCACGATCCCGGCGACCGGCATGAGCGTGCCCAGGCCCCAGGTCATGGCCAGGCGCGTGCCGACGCCGGGAGCCATCGTCCGGTCGAAGTTCCCCTCGCTCAGCGCCCGCGCGGCGACCGGCCGCAGGATGCGTTCACCGAGCATGTAGGTGAAACCGAAGGTGCTGGTCGCGGCCATCGCGACGGTGACCGAGACCGCCACCGCGAGCGACGGCATCTCCTCGGCGGTGAGGAAGACGAAGAGCACGCCGCCGAGCAGCCACAGACCGAGGTGCACGATCGCCTGTCGCAGCGGGGCGTGCAGGGCCGCCATCTGTTCGGCCCGGGTGGGCGGGCCGCCGCGGAGCTGCCACCGGACGACAGAGCGCAGCGTGATCGCTGCGGCGCCGAGGCTCACGATGCCGGCGAAGACCAGGTACACCGCGAAGACCGCGAAGTTGCGGACCCGATCCGCGATGATGGCGTCGGTCTCGGCGATGGGGATGCCGTACCGGACGAAGGCGAACACGAGCATCGCACCGAACAGGTTCGACGCGCCCATGGAGACCATGTAGAGCGGCCAACGACTCCGCAAGGTGGCGGCGACAGCTCGGTACGACCTCAGCACGACTTCAAATCAAACCACTGTGCGGACGGTCACAGGATGGGGCGGTCACTGTTGGAGGCGCGGAGTGGTTGGATTCACTCGCCCCACCTACTGTGACGAAAGGTGCGAAACGTACACATGAGGCCGCCTCCGACCGGTCCCGACGCGGATGCACCGCTGTGGCGGGCCGCCCAGGTCTTCCGGCTCGTGACCGTCGCATATGCGGTGGGATCGCAGTTCTCGACCGTCGTGAACTACACCCGTCCGGGCTTGTCGTGGTTCTTCACCGGGGTACTCGTGACGTGGTCGCTCGTCTCGGCGGTGTTGCTCTCCCGCGAGGCACGACTGCGCCGCACGGTCACCGTGGTGGACCAGATCCTCGCCGTCGCGTTGATGGCGGCGACCCGACTGGTCGCCGACCACGACTGGTACAGCAACCACCAGACCATGCCCACCACGCTGTGGGTCGCCAACGCCGTGCTGTCGGCCGCGATCCTCGGCGGTCCGCTCACGGGCATCGGCTCGGCGCTGCTGACGTCCGTCGTCAGCGCGGTGGTGCGCGACCAGATCAACCTCGACCTGTGGCGCGACGCGACGGCGCCGGTGCTCGTCGCGTGCGGTGTGGCAATGGGTTTCGCCACCACCACCGCGCGCAGTGCGCACCGGCAACTCGAGCAGGCCGTGCGCGTGGCAGCGGCCACCGAGGAACGGGACCGGCTCGCCCGGCAGGTGCACGACGGCGTGCTGCAGGTGCTCGCGCTCGTGCAGCGGCGCGGACTCGAGCTGGGCGGTGATGCGACGGAACTCGCCGAGTTGGCCCGCGAACAGGAGACCGCGTTGCGGCAGCTGATCTCCGAACAGGACACCGACGTCGACCGCGGCGGTGAGCATGCCGACCTCACCGCCCTCGTCCGGGCCAGGGCCGGGACCGGTGCGACGGTGTCCGCGCCCGGCGGCCCGATCATGATCCCGCGGGATCGAGCGGAGGAACTCGCGGCGCTCACGACAGCGGCGCTGTCGAACACGCAACTGCACGCCGGCGCCGGTGCCGCCGCCTACATCCTCCTCGAGGATCTCGGCGACGAGATCGTACTCAGCATCCGGGATGACGGCGTCGGGATCGAACCGGGCAGACTCGACGAAGCTCGCGAACAGGGACGCATGGGGGTGTCCAAGTCGATCGTCGGGCGAGCGGAATGGCTCGGCGGCGTCGCACTGCTCGACAGCGATGTAGGCGAAGGAACCGAATGGGAGATCCGGGTACCGAAGGGGAATGAGTGGCCGAGATCAGCGCGGAAACACACGAGAACAGCACAGAGGAACGCAGCACCGTCAGCGTGATGGTGGTCGACGACCACCCGATCTGGCGCAACGCCGTCGGACGTGACCTCGAGGAGGCCGGGTTCACCGTCGTCGCCGAGGCCGACGGTGTCGCGAGCGCCGCGCGCCGTGCCGCCGTCGTCCGCCCCGACGTCGTGCTCATGGACATGGCGATGCCCGACGGCACCGGCACCGAGGCGACCCGCGCGGTCCTCGAGGTCTCCCCGGACAGCCGGGTGCTGGTCCTGTCGGCGTCCTCCGAACGCGACGACGTCCTCGGCGCGGTCAAGGCGGGCGCGTCCGGCTATCTCGTGAAGAGCGCCTCGGTGCACGAACTCGTCGACGCCGTCCTCGCGACCGCGCGGGGACAGGCCGTCTTCACCCCCGGACTGGCCGGGCTCGTGCTCGGCGAGTACCGCCGGATGTCGAACGACGTCGCCGACCGGAGACCCCCACCGACCCTGACCGGCCGGGAGACCGAAGTGTTGCGTCTCGTCGCGAAAGGGTTGTCGGCGAAACAGATCGCAGCGCGACTGACGCTCAGCCACCGCACGGTGGAGAACCACGTCCAAGCGGCGCTACGCAAACTGCAGCTCGCCAACCGCGTCGAACTCACCCGCTACGTCATCGAACAGGGCCTCGAATAGCGCTCCGCACAGTGGCTCCGACGACTTCGGAGGCATACCGTTCGTCCCGTTAAGCTCAGGGCATGGAACCGAAGGATCTGCGGGTGTCGGACGCCGAGCGCGAGCACGTCGGCGAACTTCTGCAGCGGGCGGTCGGGCAGGGAATGCTCTCGCTCGGGGAGTTCACCGAACGGATGGACACCGTCCTCGCGGCCAAGACCCGAGGCGACCTGAACCAGGTGCTCGTCGACCTGCCCGGTATCCAGATCCGGCCCGAGTTCCAGGAGCAGAATCTGCCGGGCATGTCGCAGGCGCACTATCCGGCGCCGAGTGCGGCCGGCTACCCCGCGCCGAGTGCAGCTGCTTTCCCCGCGACCGGCCAGGGCGCTCCTCTCGTGATCAAGGGCCGCGTCTCCGGCATCGAACGCAAGGGTCGCTGGCACGTGCCGCCCGCCGTCGTTCTCGACACCGTCGCGTCCTCCGTGACCCTCGATTTCACCGAAGCGGTGATGCAGACGCAGGTCGTGCGGATCGACGTGAGCGACTACCTCAGCTCGATCAACATCGTGCTCCCCGCCGAGGCCACGGCCGACGTCAACGGCGTCGAGAACGTCGCGTCGAGCGTGTCGTCGAAGGTGCGCGGCGGAGCGCCGTACGGACCGCTGCACGTCGTGGTGACAGGCAAGGTCCGCGGCGGGAGCTTCAACGTCACCCATCCGCTGTCCACGCGGCTGCGGAAGTTCTTCAACGGCAGCTGACCCCGGAAACACTCGAGGCGACCCGCTCTGCGGGTCGCCTCGAGTTCGTTCGTCAGATCAGTCGCGACGCTGCCGGGCGATCAGCTCACTGACGCTGATCGAACGGCCGCTGTCGGGACCGTGGCGTCCACGCCTCCGCGACTCCGCGTCGTTCTGCTCCGGCTGCGATTCGTCCGCTCGCGCTTCCGGCCGCTCGCCGGCCGGGCGGGGCGGCTGCTCCGGACCACGGGACCGGGAGGGCAGAGGCGGACGGGGACCGTTCTGTGTCGGCGGCTGCATGCCCTGCGTCGGCGGCTGCTGAGTGCCCGGCACGGGCGGTCGGGCAGGTCCCTGCGCCGGAGGTCGCTGGGCCTCCGATGTCGGGGGACGTTGCGAGTCCGGCGCCGAGGGGCGCGGTGCGTCGGAAGTGGGCCTCGGTCGCTGGGCCGAAGACTCCCCGCCGGGCGACGTACGGCGCAACTGCGACAGCCAGTTCTCGATCGCCTGCGGATCCCGTCCACGACCGGTGCCGGGTTCGCTCGGACGCGGAGCCGGGGCACCGGGCAGAGCTTCCGCATCGCCCGGGACAGCGGGCGGTCGGATGAAGGACTGCGGCAGCGGCGGCGGAACCTCCCCGCGCTGACGGCGGGGGAGCGGAGGCACCGACGACGGCGACGACGGGTCGGACGCACCGCGCTGTGTGGCATCGAGCGCACCGCGCTGTGTCTGATCGAGCGCACCGCGCTGTGTCTGATCGAGCGCACCGCGCTGTGTCTGATCGAGCGCACCGCGCTGCGTGACATCGCGCTGCGGCATCTCGGGGGCACGACGTTCGGGCTTCTCCGGGACACCCTTCTCCGGGCCTCCGAGCCCCGGAAGAGCCGAGCCGTTGCGCTCGTCCACCGGCGGCCGACCCTCCGGGCGACGACGCGGCTCCGGGATCGGACGCGACGGACGCCCCGGACCCGTACCGGGCTGCACCGGACGGCTCGCCGGCATCGGACGCCCGGCTGCGGGCGGCACCCGTTCGCCGTTCGGCGGAGCAGCAGGGGGACGACCGGACGCGGGCACGGCCGGACGGACCGGGGGGCGGCCCGGGGCCTGCCGTCGCACCGGCGGCGGCGTGAGATCGCGGAGCTTGCGCTGTTCGGCGGCCGGCCTCGGCGGAGCGATCTTGGGCAGCGGCTGCGTGAGGTCGGAGCCGCCCTCGAAGGCACCTGCCGGGAAGCGGTGCGCGCCCGTGGCCGCGACCGTCGCCGGCCCGAACATGCCGACGGTGATGAGCTCGGGAACGTCCTCGGGCATCAGTTCGTCGGCGAGGATCGGCTCGCCCAAGCCGATCCTCTCCTGGATCCGCTTCATCCACGCCGGAGCCCACCAGCAGTCGTCGCCGAGCAGCTTCATCACGGCGGGCACGAGGAACATGCGGATGACGGTCGCGTCGATGATCAGCGCGGCGATCATGCCGAACGCGATGTACTTCATCATCACCAGCTCCGAGAACCCGAAGGCACCGGTGACGACGATGAGGATCAGGGCGGCCGCGGTGATGATGCGACCGGTGTGGGCGGTACCGATACGGATCGACTCGGTGGTGCTCGCCCCCATCGATCTCGCCTCGACCATTCTGGAGAGCAGGAACACCTCGTAGTCGGTCGACAGGCCGTACACGATCGCGATGATCAGCACGAGCACCGGCGACATGATCGGCCCCGGGGTGAAGTTGAGCAGGTCGGCGCCGTTGCCGTCGATGAAGATCCAGGTGAGGATGCCCAGCGTCGAGCCGAGACCCAGGGCGCTCATCAACACGGCCTTGACCGGCAGCACGAGCGAGCCGAACGCCAGGAACATCAGCAACGTCGTCAACAGCACGACGACCACGACCATCAGCGGCAGGGTCTCGAGCAGGGCCCCGATGGAGTCCTGCTCGATCGCCGGGGTACCGCCGACGAGCACTTCGACACCCTCGGGCCATTCGGCTGCGTGCAGGTACTCGACGGTGTCGGCGGACTCGTTGCGGTCGGTCAGACCGGCCTTGAGCACACGGACGCCGTCCTTCGCGGGGCCGGTGATCTGGAACTTCTCGACGAGGCCGGGAGCTTCGCTGGCCGTCGTGATGATCTTGTTGAGGTCGCCGCCCTCGGCGCCGCGGACCACGAGCTTGACCGGCTCGGCGCGCTGGCCGGGGAACAGTTCGTCGAAGGTCTCCTGCGCGACGCGCGTGGGGTGCTCGGGCGGCAGGTAGGTCTCGTTGATGCCGCCGAACTTGATGCCGGTCAGCGGCATGATGAGCAGCAGCAGGCCGATGACCGTCGGGATGGTCACCTTCATCGGGTTGACCATCACCCAGCGGCACAGGCGGCCGAGAAAACTGTTCTCGACCTGCTCGTTCGACTGGATCTGCCCGAAGCGTTTCATGCCGAACTTGTCGATGCGCCTGCCGAGGATGCTCAGGATGGCGGGCAGGATCGTGATCGACAGCAGGGCAGCCAGTGAGACCGCCGAGATCGCGCCGTAGGCGACCGACTTGAGGAAGCCCTGCGGGAACAGCACGAGACCACCGAGGCTGGTGACGACCATCGTCGCCGAGAACACCACCGTGCGACCTGCGGTGACGACGGTGCGTCGCACCGCCGCCGGGGTGTCGTAACCCTCGGCGAGTTCCTCACGGAACCGCGACACCATGAACAGGCCGTAGTCGATCGCCAGGCCCAGGCCGATCAGTGAGACGACCGGTGCGACGAACGAGTTGACCTCGGTGAAGTTGGTGATCAACCGGACGATGCCGTTCGCCGCGACGATCGTGAGACCACCGGTGATCAGCGGGAGAGCGGCCGCGACGACGCCACCGAAGACGAAGAACAACAGGATGCCGACGGCCGGGATCGCGAGGATCTCCATGCGCTTGATGTCGTTGGCCATCGTGTCGTTCAGTGCGCCGGAGATCGGCTGCAGACCGGCGAGCTGCACGTCGACGCCGTCGATGTAGAAGGCGTCCTTGATCTCGCGGAAGTTGCCGGTCAGCTCCGTGTCGTCCTCGCCGGCGATCGCGACCGACGCGATCGCGTGCTGACGCGACGGATCGGCCAGCGACGGCAGCGACGGCGCGTCGTCGGTGGGCCAGTACGCACCGTTGATCTTGAGGATTTCGTCGGGATGCTCGGCGACCAGCGAGTTCAGGCTGTCGGTGACCTTCGCCGCGAACTCGGGATCGTCGACCGTGCTGCCCTCGGGTGCCGTGTACAGCACCAGCACGTCGCCCGCGGTGTCGCGGCCGAAGGTGCCGTCGGCGAGCTTGGCAGCGGCGACGGACTCCGAACCGGGATCGTCCCAGCCGCTCTGGCTGAGGTGATCGTTCAGGCTCAGCCCGTACCCGGCGAGCGCGAGCAACCCCGCGACCATCACCGCAATGACGGTGAAGCGCGCGCGGTAGACGAGCTCTCCCCAACGGTCGAACACGTAAGTCTCCTATTCGGCGACGCTCTTGCGCCCCACCAGGAGAGCAGAAAGCGGTCGGAACGGCTGCAGCCAGGCACCCTCGTCGGGCAGCGATTCCAGGCTGACGCGGGGCAGCGGTTCGCGGAACACACCGGGAATGTCCTCGAGATCGAGGAACTGGATGATCTCGGAGGTCACCGCCCAGCTGGCGTGCTCGCGGAAACCGAGCACCTGGGTCGCGATGCCCTCCTGTGCGAGCCGCTCGAGGGGTTCACGGAACGCCTGCCCGTCGGCGGAGGCCACCATGACACCCGCGAGACCTTCCCGGTGCCTCAGCTCGATGTGGTCCAGCATGTCGGAGTCGACATCGCTGTCCTCGTCGATCTTCGGCTTGGCGAACACCGCGAAGCCCACATTACGCAAGGCCTCGACCCAGGGGCGGACGACGTCCGCGCTGCCGGGGGCGATATTGGTGAACACCGTGGCTTCGGGTTCGAGGGTCGCGGAGTGCAGACGCGACAGTTCGGCGGTGCGTCCGAGCAGCCACCGGCCGAGAGCGTCGAAGCGCGGGCGGTAGGCCGCGGTGGGCCGGCCGCCGAGGATCGCGCCGAGGCCCATGTCGAGGTTGGGTGCGTCCCAGACGAGCAGGACCTTTCGGACCGGCTCGACACCGTCGATCGCGGAGGGGTCGGTCACGCCGGGAAGCTCTTCATGGACACTCATGCTCCGATCTTCCCCCAGACGAACTCGTTGATAGCGCTACCCACCTGGTGTGCCTTGTCCTCGAACTTGGTGACGGGGCGTTCGAGGCTGATCGGGGAGGTGCCGGTGAAGCGGGCGAGGCGCGGTTCGGCATCGCCCACCTCGGCGATGGCCTCGGCGTAATCGGCGTGGTCGGTGGCCACGTGCAGCACTCCACCGGGCTTCAATCGGTCGGCGATCAGAGCGAACGTCGGGGCCTGCAGGAGTCGGCGCTTGTGGTGGCGGGCCTTGGGCCACGGATCCGGGAAGAACACCCGCACGCCGGTGAGTGACGCGGTGGTCAGCATCTTCTCGAGCACCTCGACGGCGTCGCCGCGCAGGATCCGCAGGTTCCGGATCGGCGCGTCGGTGTTGCAGCTGCGTTCGATGTTCTGCAGTGTCTGGGCGATGCCGGGCTTGTAGACCTCCACGGCGATGAGGTTCACCTCGGGCTCGGCTTGGGCCATAGCGACCGCGGCGGTTCCTGTTCCGGATCCGATCTCGAGGACGAGGGGCGCGGAGCGACCGAACCAGGCGTCGACGTCGAGCGGTTCGTCGCCGACTTCCTTGCCGAGTTCGGGCCAACGACGGTCCCAGCACTGCTGCTGGGGGTCGGTCAGCGATCCACGGCGGGACCGGAAACTCGTCACCCTGGGGTATAGGCGGTTCCCGCGGGTCGGGCGCTCCTCGAGCGTCTCGGTGGTGTGCTGATCGGCTTCGTTCACCGGTCCATTGTCGCGTATTCCGAGAGTGTGTGGCGGGAGTGACCTGAGTGGCCGCAGTGTTTTCTCAGGGAAGCATTCGTTCGGCTGCCTGTCAGCGATCTCTCTGCGACAATTTCCGCCGACGATCGGGGGATCATGACGGGGGAGTTGTGGCACCACCTCGCCGCGCAGGTCGAACAACTGGATGCGCAGGCAGGGCGGTTGATTCGCAGGGCGCTGACCGAGCATACGGCCGCGCTGCGGGTGCAGGTCGCGGGGCGGGCCGGGACCGGCCGGGAGAGCGTCGAGACGCAGGTACGCGAACTGCTGCTCCGCAGGGTCGATATCGAGGGTGGGCAAGTAGACGCGGCCGTGGGCGGAGTGGCAGTGGACACGCCGGACGGTCCCGACCCGGTCCTCGACGGTGACGTCGTCGTCTACGTCGTGCCGCGTCGTCTCGACCCGGCCGTCGCCCATCCGGCCGACCGCGCCGCGCTGACGGCCGTGGATCCTTGTCGCCTCGTCCTCGTGGTGACGGGTGGGACGGATGACAGCGAGTGCGCTCTCGTCGCGCGTGCGACGGGGGTGCCGCCGGATCAGGTGGTCGCGGTCCGCGATGAGGAACTGCTCGGGGAACGGCTCGCCGCGCGTGCGGTCGTGGCGCGCCGCCTACGTGACGAGGAGCTCGCCCGGGTCGTGGCGGGTGTCCCGGCGGCACCGCAGGTGCGCGAACTCGTCGAACAGACACTCGACCTGGTCGGGCTGGACCCGATGGAGTCCGTCGCCGCGGGACTACGGTGACACCGCCGAGCGGACTCGTGGATCCGGCCGACGACGTCCTGCGCCGATGGAACCCGCGCGGATGGATGGGACTGCACCGGCCGGCCGCGACCGGCGTGCGGGTCGTCGGAGTGCCCGGTTCCGGCGCCGGCACGCTGGCAGCGGAGCTACGACCTCTGGGCGGGCTGGACATCACGGACGACGGCCGCGCCGTCACCCTCGTGGTGTTCGACCCGTCGGCGACGATCGGCCGCACCGAACTCGACCTCGTCCGCTCGGCGGCAGCCGAGTCGATCGAGGTCGTCTGCGCACTGACGGGCATCGACCGCTTTCCCGACTGGCGTGCGGTCCGCGACGCCGACGTCGAGATCCTGCAGCGGCACGCATCCTGGCTGCCGAGGGTCGTGGTCCTGCCCGTGAGCGCCGCGGCCGCTCGGCGGGCACGCGAACTCGAGGACGACGCGAGCGAGGCGGTCCGGCAGACCCTGCTCACCGCGTCCGGACTCGTCGAACTGCGGGACGTCCTGGCCGCCACGGTCCGGTCGTCACACGACCCGCGACGAGCACGCGCCGCGGTCGTCGCCGCCACCCGGCCGATGATCGAGGAGGAGATCGGACGACTGAGCGCGGAGGACGAGGAAGGGGGCCTGCGTGCGGAGCGCTCCCGCCTCACAGCCGCAGCACCACCCGCGACCTCCGGCCCCGACCTGCGCCGGCTGCAGGTGACGCTGTTGCAGGAGGTCGCGATGCGCGTGCGGGCGGCGTCCACCGCCGCGGGCGAGGTGCTCGAGACCGCGGACGCGGATGCGGTGGTCACGACGATCGACACCCACGTCGACGACCTGTGTGCGCGGCTCACCGACGAGACGGCCCGGATCGCACCGGGCACTCCGGCGCCGGAACCCACGCGCACCGCCCGCCCACCGCAGACCGCGCGGTCGATGGAGGACACGCTGACGGTGGTCTTCGGTGCGTCGGCAGGCGCGGGTCTCGGCAGACTGCTCCTCACCCCGTTCGGGGACCTGCCGGGCTGGATGTCGCTGGTGGTCGCGATCGCGTGCGCGGTTCCGGCCGCCGGATGGCTGATGCGGATCCGTAGGCGAATCGCCTACCGCGACCGGATGCGGCGGTGGATCGCCGACGAGCTCGCGACCGTACGGGCGGAACTCGACACCTGGATCCGCACCCGCATCCACGAGACGGAACTGCAGTCCACCGCGCTCGCGGTCGCTGCGCGCGACCGGCACGCGACCCGCGTGCGGGAACGCGTCGCCGCGATCGACGCGGAGATCACCCGTCGCCGGGGCGAGCGGCGTGCCCGCACCGCCGCGTGCGAACGCGACCTGGCGGCACTCGGACACATCCCGGAACCGCAAGGTGCCGGGGTGCGTCCAACCGGATAGGAGCGATCCGGCGCGTGCCGGGTCGGAAAGGGGAGACGATGGCCGAATTCGCCGGCTCGGGTGGCACACCCCAGCCGTTCACCGATCCCTTCGATCCGTCCGGGTTCGATCCGTCCGAGTTGGCCGCCTGGGCCGACGAGCTCGCCCCGACGACCGACCTCGACGGAGACGGCGCCGCCGAGACGGTCGTCGCCGATACCGAGCACTGGGGAGTCGGTCGCGACTGGGGCGACGGTCTGGTGGTGGCCACCGACACCGATCTCGACGGCAGCAGCGATCGCCTCTCGGTGATCGCGGACGACGGCCGTTACGGCGTGTGGGAATACTGTCGCGAGCTCGACGGATCGGGTCGGTGGAGTCGACTGGACACAGGTAGCCTTGAATACGACGTACACCACGGAGAAGAGTCGAAGTGATTCATATCCGGCTGCGCAGCAGGGGGAGAGGACGGTATTGTGCGCAAGTTCTGAATCGTTTCTGTGAGATTTCCGACCGGCCCCGAGTGACGCCGGTCGGCATTCCGACGTTAACCTCTATGAAAAGGACATCCGGCGCCTACTTCGCCTGTTCGGCCACGGACGAAGTAGGTGGTACCCCTGCCGAGAGGGGCAAGCCCGGGTCTGCCCTCGTCCGCACAGAAGAACGTGCAGGTCGGAGGCGGGATCCCGGTTCCGGGCACACCCCAGGAGAGTTTTGATGACCTCAGCGACCATTCCCGGTTTGAACGGTACCGACGACAAGCTCCCGACCCAGCATGCCGAGTTGCTTGCCTGGGTCCAGGAGATTGCCGAGCTCACCCAGCCCGATCGTGTCGTATGGGCCGACGGATCCGATGAGGAATGGGACCGTCTGACCTCTCAGCTGGTCGAGGCAGGCACCTTCACGCGTCTGAACGACGAGAAGAAGCCGAACTCGTTCCTGGCCAATTCCGATCCGTCGGACGTCGCACGCGTCGAGTCGCGCACCTTCATCTGCTCGAAGAACGAGATCGACGCGGGCCCGACCAACAACTGGGTCGACCCCGACGAGATGCGTGCCACGATGACCGAGCTGTACCGCGGCAGCATGCGCGGACGCACCCTCTTCGTCGTGCCCTTCTGCATGGGCCCGCTCGGAGCCGAGGACCCGAAGCTCGGCGTCGAGCTGACCGACTCGGAGTACGTCGTCGTCTCGATGCGCATCATGACCCGCATGGGCAGCGCGGCTCTCGAGAAGCTCGGCACCGACCGTCCGTTCGTCAAGGCGCTGCACTCCGTGGGTGCGCCGCTCGAGGCCGGTCAGCAGGATGTCCCGTGGCCGTGCAACGACACGAAGTACATCACCCACTTCCCCGAGACCCGTGAGATCTGGAGCTTCGGCTCCGGCTACGGCGGCAACGCCCTGCTCGGCAAGAAGTGCTACTCGCTGCGCATCGCGTCGGCCATGGCGCACGACGAGGGCTGGCTGGCCGAGCACATGCTGATCCTCAAGCTGATCTCGCCCGAGGAAAAGGCCTACTACATCGCCGCGGCGTTCCCGTCGGCCTGTGGCAAGACCAACCTCGCGATGATCCAGCCGACCATTCCGGGCTGGCGTGCCGAGACCCTCGGCGACGACATCGCGTGGATGCGTTTCGGCAAGGACGGCCGCCTCTACGCCGTGAACCCCGAGTTCGGCTTCTTCGGCGTCGCGCCGGGCACCAGCGCCGACTCGAACCCGAACGCGATGGCGACCATCGAGGCCGGCAACACCATCTACACCAACGTCGCGAAGACCGACGACGGCGACATCTGGTGGGAGGGCATCGGCGGCGAGACCCCGGCGCACCTCACCGACTGGCTGGGCAACGACTGGACCCCCGAGTCCGGCACCAACGCCGCGCACCCGAACTCGCGTTACTGCACCCCGATGTCGCAGTGCCCGATCCTCGCCCCCGAGTGGGACGACCCGCAGGGTGTGCCGATCTCCGCGATCCTGTTCGGTGGCCGCCGCAAGACGACGGTGCCCCTCGTCAGCGAGTCCTTCGACTGGCAGCACGGCACCTTCCTCGGCGCGACCCTGTCGTCCGAGCAGACCGCCGCGGCAGAGGGCAAGGTCGGTAGCGTCCGTCGCGACCCGATGGCGATGCTGCCCTTCCTCGGCTACAACGCCGGCGACTACCTGAACCACTGGATCACGCTCGGCAAGAACGCCGACGAGGACAAGCTGCCGAAGATCTTCTACGTCAACTGGTTCCGTCGCGGCGACGACGGCCGCTTCCTGTGGCCCGGCTTCGGCGAGAACTCGCGCGTGCTCAAGTGGATCGTCGACCGCATCGAGCACAAGGCCGGCGCGCAGTCCACGCCGATCGGCTACGTGCCCAGCGCCGCCGACCTCACGCTCGACGGTCTCGATGTCGATCCCGCCGACGTCGACGAGGCCCTGAAGGTCGACGTCGAGGAGTGGAAGTCCGAGATCGACGGCATCGCCGAGTGGTTCGAGTTCCTCGGTGAGAAGGTGCCCTCGGGCATCCGCGACGAGTTCGAGGCCCTCAAGCAGCGCCTCGGCTGAGTCCGTACACGACGACGAATGCCGTTCCCGGTTTCCCGGGGGCGGCATTCGTCGTCTGTGGGGTGAAATCCGGGAAATCGTTCACAGCGGATATCTCGGTTGTGCCACGCCGACCGGTGACGTAGTTCGACGATGCACGGCAACTACTTCCGTCGGCGAGCGGGTCGTCTCGTGCGTGGTTCGAGTCGTATCGGTCGGAAGTGTGCGGCACTGGTGGGGGCGACGGCGCTGGCCTGGGCGCTTCTGGCGGCGCCCGCTACCGCACAGAGCGAAGAGCAACTTCGTCGGCGGACGTCGTTCTTGGCGAGAAGACCACGGTGGCAGCGGCTTACGCGCTGGCAGTTGCCCCGGTACTCGGAACTTCCCCGAACGGCCCCGCCGCCGAGGCGCGGCGGCCTCCGGGTTCCGTGGGGTGTGGTCGTCGACGGCAACGACAACATCTGGGCCCGGTGAACACCAGGTGGCGTGAGCGTGCGGAGGGACGAACGACATCGGTAGCGTGATCGCTCTGAGCGTTCGCGAGAAGAGTCGAGGCAGTGAGCTTTTCGATTTCCCGCTTGACGGACTGGAGGCCGACCATGGCATCGAGTGCGCGACGTGCCCTCGAACAGGCCTCGGCGCGCTTCGATCGATCGGTGTCATCGGAGATTCGACTGCCGGAGGGCTCGGTGGCCGGATCCCAGGGGTCGGTACGTCGTGAGATACGTTCCGCGCTGGTCAGAGCGAGACGGTGATCGGGGTTGTGTAGTGCCTCGGCGTAAGCGGCGTCGTTCGGTCGCGTGGCGTACACGCGCTCCAGCAGGGTGCGTGCTCTCGGCTCGTCCCCCGATTCGCGTGCGATCAGTGCCCGGATGTACATGGCGTACGCAACGAGCCACGGAGTATCGGACTTCTCGGCCAACCAGAGGCGGCGGTCGGCTTCTTCGAAGAGTCCGAGAAACGCACAGGCGACCCCGACCATCACGTTCGCTCCGACGCGGAGGTATCCGTCGGCCCACTCTCCGACAGGACCCAGAACGGACAGCACATCGGTCCATCGGCGGGTCTCGTAGTGCAGGGCCCCCATCATGTAGGTGGCGAGTTGTGAGGGAGGCTGCATGGTTTCGAGCAGCGCGAAGGCGTCCTGAAAGTGGCCTGCGTCCATACGTGCCTGGGCTGCGGCAGCCCAGATCTCGGGACCTGTCGAGAGACGATGCGACGCGAATCTGCCTGCCTGGAAGGACCCGGACAATGTTCCGGGACGCAATCCCGCCTGCGTTTGTTCCCGGAAGAGACTCTGGTGCGCAGTGCGCATGAGATTCTCGATCACAGCTTCGTTCACGAGACCGGTCGTTGCGAGGCCGAGCCATGCGTCGCACATCATGGGGTCGATCGCCAGCGCTTCGTGAAAGCATTGCCGGGCGACGGCGAAGTCCGTGCGCTGTCGCCTTCCCTTGACGAAATAGCCCAGGGCCATCACGCCGTCGTCGAATCGCTTCTGCGCACGCCTCTTGTCGAACACTGATCCCCCCGGCTCTCGTACGGAACATCCGGGAGGAAGATCCTAGTCAGCGTGCACCGAAGGGTGCTCCGTGGGCAACTGCTTTACACCTCACGCGTTCTGCGTTGCCGCCCACTCGTCGAGCCGTCGCTTCGCTTCCTCCGCGGGCACGCTCTCGACCCGCGTCATCACGGCCCACCGATGACCGAACGGATCGAGGATCGACGCGAACCGGTCGCCGGTGACGAAGGTCGACGGTTCCTCGAACACCCGGGCACCGAGGGCGACGGCCCGCGCGAACACGGCGTCGGCGTCCGCGCAGTACAGCACGTACGAATGGTCGACGTCGTTCGTTCCGCTCGGCGCGTGCAGGCCGATGCCGGGATGGGGATCGCTCAATTGCATTCGGCCGTTGTCGAAGTCGAGCTCTGCGTGCATCACCGTCCCGTCGGGGCCGTCCATCCGCTCGACGACGGTCGCTCCGAACGCGTCGCAGTAGAAGTCGATCGCGCGGGAGGCACCGTCGACGACGAGGAAGGGGGTGAGGGAGGTGTATCCCTTGGGGATGGGGTTCACCGAATTCGTCATGGCGCCAGTGTCGGACGCCGACCGTGCGCTCGTATTGAAGAAATCCGACCGGTGACGACCTAGGTGTTGCGGGTCATGACGTTGTAGACACCGGAACGAGGGGCTGACGAAGGCGGACGGGTCTTCCGGCGGCAGGATGGGAAGTACCACCAACTCATCCGCCGAACGAAAGAACCCGTCCGTGCTCCACCGTAACGCCCCGCTGTCCGTCGAAGGTCGCCGCCGTCTCGTCGAGCGCTGCCAGACCCGCCCGCTGTCCCATGTCGCCGCCGAGATGGGGATCTCCCGGGCCTGCGCCAGCAAATGGATGGCCCGCTACCGTGAACACGGCGAACTCGGTCTGCTCGATCGTCCCAGCGTTCCGCACCATCAGCCCACCGCGACTCCGGCCGAGACCGTAACGCGGATCGAGACACTGCGGCGGAGCCGCAAGTGGTCCGCCGCTCGTATCGCCCACGAACTGGGCGCCGACGGCATCAGCATCTCGGTGCGTACCGTCAGCCGGCACCTCGCTCACCTCGGCCTGAACCGGCGGAAATTCCTCGATCCGAACGGCGAGAACAATCGCCAGCCACGCCGGATCATCGCCCGCTGGCCCGGGCATATGGTGCACGTCGACATCAAGAAAGTTGGCCGTATCCCCGACGGCGGTGGCTGGCGGGTCCACGGTCGTGGCAGCGAGCAGGCGAAGAAGGTCGACCGCGCCAAAACCGCCGGCGCCCGCGCCGGCTACGTGTATCTGCATTCGGCGGTCGACGGATTCTCCCGTCTTGCCTATACCGAGGCGCTGTCCGACGAGAAAGCCGTGACGGCAATCGGGTTCATGCACCGGGCGCGGGTGTTCTTCGCCGCCCACGGCATCGTGCACATCCACCGGGTCGTCACCGACAACGGGTCCTGCTACCGGGCGAAGGACTTCGCGAAGGTACTGCACGGTGGCCGGCACCAGCGGATCACCCCGTACACGCCTCGTCACAACGGGAAGGTGGAGCGCTACAACCGGATCCTGGCCGAGGAGTTCCTCTACGCCCGCGTCTGGGCCAGTGAACGGCAACGCGCCCAGGCGCTACTAGTGTGGAATGTGCACTACAACTATCATCGCCCGCATACTGCCGTCGGTAACCGACCGCCCGCGAGCAAACTCCGGACCGGTGTCACCAACGTCATGGCCTCATACACCTAGGGGCGGAAGACCGCGCGCAGGCAGTCGTCCTCCTTGTTCTTGAACATCTCGTAGCCGCGTACCGCGTCGGTGAGCGGAAGGTCGTGCGTCATGAGCCAACTCGGGTCCAACCTGCTCTCGAGGACGTGTTCGAACAGGGTGGGCATGTACCGCTGGCCGTGTTGCTGCGCCGTCCGCAGGGTCAAGCTCTTGTTCGTCAGCACCGCCATCGGGAACTTGTCGGTGACACCGTAGATGCCGAGCACCGACACGACTCCGCCCTTGCCGCAGGACAGGATCGCCTCGCGCAGGGAGGTCGCGCGGTCGCTCTCCATCCGCAGCGCCTGCTTGACCTTGTCGTAGGCCTGCATGACGCCGGTTCCGTGACCCTCCATGCCCACAGCGTCGATGCAGGCGTCCGGTCCGCGTCCGCCGGTGCTCTCGCGGAGCGTCTCGTAGACGCTGTCGACCTCGGCGTAGTCCACGGTTTCGGCGCCGACCTTCTTCGCGGCGCGGTCGAGGCGGTCTCGGAAACGGTCGATCACGATCACCCTGTCGGCGCCCATGATCTTCGCGCTTGCTGCGGCCATGAGACCGACGGCGCCGGCGCCCCAGACCGCCACGGTGTCGCCCGGGGTGATGTCGCAGAAGTCGGCGCCCATGTAGCCCGTCGGTACCGCGTCCGACAGGAACAGGGCCTGTTCGTTGCCGACACCGTCGGGGATCTGGAAGCAGTTGACGTCGCCGAAGGGCACGCGGATGTACTCGGCGTGCGAACCCTGGTACCCGCCGAAGGGATGGGTGTAGCCGTAGATTCCGCCGGTGGGATAGCCCAGCACGGGTTGCTGCATCGCGGCGTTCGGGTTGGTGGTGTCGCACACCGCGTGCAGGCCGTCGGCGCAGTACGGGCACTTCCCGCATCCGATGAACGACGGCACGACCACCCGGTCGCCGACCCGCACGTTCGTCACCTCCGGGCCGGTGTCGACGATCTCGCCCATGAACTCGTGGCCGATCACGTCGCCCTCCCGCATCCCCGGCAGGTACCCGCCGAGGAAGTGCAGATCGGACCCGCAGGTCGTGGTGAGGCGGACCGCCACGATCACGTCGTGCGGGTTGACCAGGCCGGGATCGTCGACCGTCTCCACCGACAACTCGTTCACCCCCATCCAGCACAGGGCTCGCATCACGCGTCTCCTTCCGATTCACGGGCACTCGGACTGCCCTGCAGGGTGGGGATCTCACCGGTCTGCATGAGAGCCCGCGCACGGTAGAGCGCAGTGAAGGTCAGGGCGCCGGTGACGAGATCGGGGACGGGAACCTCGGCGCGCAGGGTCATCTCGGTGCCGCCCCGGGGCGCGTCGGACACCGCGAGCACTACGCGCGGACCCGGGGTGTCCGCGTCGTCCTCGCCGACGAACGCGAGTCCTTCCGAGGTGACGTCGACGCGGGTGTCCCAGGTCGTCGTCCCGCCGGGGCTCTCCCAGGTCCAGCGCAGTCGGTTCGCTTCGACCGTCTCCACCCGGACGTGGTCGCCGAAGACTCTGCTCAGGTTCTCGGGATCGCGCCAGAACTGCATGACCTGTGCGCGCGGAGCCGCGACGGTCACCGTCTGCGGTTTCCGAGCGTCGACGGGCCGGTCGACGGCGCGCCGGACGAATCCGCCCACCGAGCGACCGGCGTCGTCGATCGCCCTGTTCGCGTTCTCCACGACTCGGCTCGCGTTCTGCACGACTCTGTTGAAGTCGACCACGGTCGTCTCCTTGCTCGGATGCTCGGGTCGGTGTTCGGTGTTCGGTCTAGTCAGGGTCTTCCGCGTTTCGGCGTCTGTTCGGCGACACCGTGCCGTAGCGGGGGGTGATCGTCCACTGTGCTTCGTCGAGTGCACGGATCCTCGGCGCGAGCGTGCCCGGCGCCAGTTCGTCGTAATCGGGGGCGGGAAGATCGTGACGACTCATATGGTCGGCTACCCGTGCTCGGTGGCCGGGCAAACCCGGTCGAGCCGGTCCGAAATCTCGCGGGGCACGAACCCGTCGAGGCCGGGCCGGGCGACGACACGCCGACTCGCCGGGGAATAACGACGGCGTACGGATACGTTCGTACATCGATGGGCCCGCCGAGTCGTCCGATGACGGCGAAATGGTGCAATAGATCGAGACCGCGACCCGAGCCGCCGTGTGTGGCCATGAGGAGGATCGAGCATGAGCAGGATCTACGACAACGTCACCGAGCTGGTCGGACGGACCCCGATCGTCAAGCTCAACCGTCTGACCGAGGGAGCCGGCGCCACCGTCGCCGCGAAGCTCGAGTTCTACAACCCGGCCAACAGCGTCAAGGACCGCATCGGTGTCGCGATCGTCGACGCCGCCGAGAAGTCCGGTGAGCTGAAGCCCGGCGGCACCATCGTCGAGGGCACCTCCGGCAACACCGGTATCGCGCTCGCCATGGTCGGCGCTGCGCGCGGCTACAAGGTCATCCTCACGATGCCCGAGACGATGTCGACCGAGCGTCGCGTGATGCTCCGCGCCTACGGCGCCGAGATCGTCCTCACCCCCGGCTCCGAGGGCATGAAGGGTGCCGTGGCGAAGGCCGAGGAGATCGTCGCGAACACCGAGAACGCGATCCTCGCCCGCCAGTTCGGCAACCCCGCGAACCCGGAGATCCACTACAACACCACCGGTGAGGAGATCTGGAAGGACACCGCCGGTGAGGTCGACATCTTCGTGGCCGGCATCGGTACGGGCGGCACCATCACGGGCGCGGGCCGCAGGCTCAAGGAGTACAAGCCGGACGTGAAGGTCGTCGGTGTCGAGCCGGTCGACTCGCCGATCCTCAACGGTGGCGAGCCCGGACCGCACAAGATCCAGGGCATCGGCGCCAACTTCGTGCCCGACGTGCTCGACCGCGAGGTCTACGACGAGATCGTCGACGTGTCGTTCGAGGATTCGATTCGTATCGCGCGCGATCTGGGCACCCAGGAAGGCATTCTCGGCGGCATCTCGTCGGGTGCGATCGTCTGGGCGGCCCTCGAGCTGGCGAAGCGTCCCGAGAACGCCGGCAAGCTGATCGTCGCCGTCGTCTGCGACTTCGGCGAGCGCTACATCTCCACCCCGCTCTTCGAGCACATCCGGGACTGATCGCCGTCGTGGGTATCCTGCACACTCTCCGGGAGGATCTGCAGTCGGCGCGCGGCCACGATCCGGCCGCGCGCAGCGACGCGGAGAACGCCATCGTCTATTCGGGGCTGCACGCGATCTGGTCGCACCGCATCGCGCACCGGATGTGGCAGGTGCCCGCCTTGAAGGGACCTGCGCGGATCCTCGCGCAGTTCACCCGGTTCCTCACCGGCATCGAGATCCACCCCGGCGCGACCATCGGCCGGCGCTTCTTCATCGACCACGGCATGGGCGTGGTCATCGGTGAGACGGCCGAGATCGGCGACGACGTGATGCTCTACCACGGCGTCACGCTCGGCGGCCGGTCGCTGGCGAAGGAGAAGCGTCATCCGACGCTGGGCAACCGTGTCACCGTCGGGGCGGGGGCGAAGGTCCTCGGCCCGGTGGTGATCGGGGACGACAGCGCGATCGGCGCCAACGCCGTGGTCACCCACGACGTGCCGGCGGATTCGATCGCAACGGGTATCCCCGCGACCGTCCGGTCCCGCAAGAAGCACGAACCGCTCGTGGATCCGACGACGTACATCGATCCCGCGATGTACATCTGAGGTCGCGTCCTCCCGAAACACGAAAAAAAGGGGAGGATATGTGCGAGTTCTCCGACGAGAACGCACATATCCTCCCCTTTTTCGGGGGATCAGCCCTCGTAACCGAGCGGGTACAGCACCGACTTGGTCTCGCAGTACGCCTCGACGCCCTCGGGACCGTTCTCGCGGCCGATGCCGGAGTTCTTGTAGCCGCCGAACGGCGAACCCGGATCGAATGCGTACCAGTTGATTCCGTACGTGCCGGTGCGCACGCGTGACGCGACCTCGAGACCCTTCTCGACATCGGTGGTGTACACCGACCCGGCGAGGCCGTAGTCGGAGTCGTTGGCGATCTTCACGGCCTCGTCCACGCTGTCGTAGGGGATCACGCAGATGACGGGTCCGAAGATCTCCTCACGGGCGATGGTCATGGAGTTGTCGACGTCGGCGAAGATCGTCGGTTCGACGAAGTAGCCCGTCTCGATGCCCTCGGGGCGACCGCCGCCGAGCACGAGACGCGCGCCTTCCTCCTTGCCCTTGGCGATGTAGGACTCGACGCGATCGCGCTGCTTCGCGGAGATCAGCGGACCGAGTTGTGCGCCTTCGGTATCGGGCAGTCCGACGGGGAAGAAGGCCGCGGTCGCGGTCATCTTCTCGATCACCTCGTCGTAGCGCGACCGCGGCGCGAGGACGCGGGTCTGCCCGACGCAGGCCTGACCGGTGTTCATCAGGCCGGACATCACCAGCATCGGCATCGTCGAATCGAGGTCGGCGTCCTCGAGGATGATCGCTGCCGACTTGCCGCCGAGTTCGAGCGAGCAGCGCTTGAGTCCGCGCGCGGCGATCTCACCGATGTGACGACCCACGGCCGTCGAACCGGTGAAGGTGATCTTGTCGACGTCGGGGTGTGAGACCAGGTACTCGCCGGTCTCGGCGCCACCGGGAACGAGTGAGAGGACGCCCTCGGGAAGTCCTGCCTCCGTGAGGATCTCGGCGAGGACGTTCGTCGTCAGCGGCGATTCGGGAGCGGGCTTGAGGACCACCGTGCATCCGGCGAGCAGGGCAGGTCCGAGTTTGTTGATCATCAGGAACAACGGCACGTTCCACGCGATGACGGCGGCGACGACGCCGACTGGTTCGCGGCTGACGCGGCTGCGACCGAACAGGCCGGTGCGCTCCTCGACCCACGGGAACGAATCGGCAAGCCCCGCATAGTAGTTGATTGTGGCCAGGCCCGACGTCAGCTGCATCATCTCGACCGAGGCCGGCGGCTGGCCCATCTCCGCGGTGAGCGAGGCGCCGATCTCGGCGCGACGCTCCTCGATGAGCTTTGCTGCCTTGCCGAGGATCTCGGCGCGCTCGCTCGGGGTGGTGCGCGACCACGGACCTTCGTCGAAGGCCGTACGGGCGGCGGACACTGCGGCGTCGATGTCCTGCGGTCCCGCGACGGGCACGGAACCGACGCGCTCTTCCGTGGCGGGGGAGAACACTTCGAGTCTCTCGTCGGTCGACGGTGCCACCCATCGGCCGCCGATGAACAACTTGTCGTAGTCGGTCATGTCGCTTCCTCACCTGGCTGTGCTCGTGTATCGGCCGTATTCGTGTGACCTCGAACACTAGAACACGTTACAACTATTGACCAGGGGGTGACCAGACCGGATGGGACAGGAAGACTAATCCCCGAGATGGCAGCGACGGTGCAGGAGCCGAATCTCCTGCTCGAGTTCGGGCGCGGGTCCGTCGACGACGGCATCCGGCACGACCTCGCGGATCGGCAGCGGACGGACCGGTGCCGCCGGCACGCCCATCTCACCCAGCCACCGGACGAGTTGTTCGGAGGACGCCGCGTAGACGATCCGCCCCAGGCCGACCCAGCCGTGCGCGGCCGCGCACATCGGGCAGTGCTCACCGGAGGTGTAGACGGTGGCGGTGGCACGCCGGTCGGGTTCGAGATGTTCGGCCGCCCATCGCGCGAGCGCGAACTCGGGGTGCCGGGTGCGGTCGCCGCCGGCGATACGGTTGCGGTCCTCGGCCAGGACCGTGCCGTCCGCGTCGACGAGCACCGACCCGAACGGCTCGTCGCCGGCCGCGACCGCCTCCTCCGCGAGTTCGACGCACCGCCGCAGGTGTTGCAGATCCGTGTCGTTCACCATGGATGTCTCCTTCCTCCCTCGGCTGCACAGTAGGGCGGGGGAGGAGTCGGGTGGCGCGAATCGGCGACCGTCACCACACTGGAGGGTGCCCAACGGTCAGGAGACATGACATGGCGGAGAACAATCCGTTCGGGTTCGATCCCGAAGATCTCGACCGCGTGGTGCGGGAAGCCGGTGAGGAACTGCGGGAACTGAAGGACCGCATCTTCTCGTTCCTCGAGCCGCCGGTGGCGCCGACGCGCACGCAGCCGCGGCCCGAGACCACCGGCGAGAAGGGCGACGGCGTCTGGGTCGTCTACACCACCGACGACGACGGTGTGGCCCGCGTCGACCAGGTCCATCGCACCGAACTCGACGCGCTGCGCACGCTCAAGGGCAACACCGACCCGCGACGCTCGGTGCGGTTCCTGCCCTACGGCATGAGCGTGAGCATCCTCGACCGCCCGAGCGCCACCGAGGAGAGTGCCCCCGGGGACACCGCTCCCGACGACGCCGCGACCGGCGAGAACTGATCAGTTCTCAGCTGCCGTCGTGGAACGACAGGTCATCCACCATCGTGGATGTACGAGGCGAGCTGGTCGCGTTCGGTCTGTAGTTCGTCGATGCGGCTCTTGACCACGTCGCCGATACTGACGATCCCGACCAGCTGAGCGTCCACCACGACCGGCAGGTGCCGGATCCGTTGTTCGGTCATCGTCTCGGCGAGACTGTCGACCGAGTCGGTGGGCAGGCAGGTCGTCACCGTCCGGGACATCAGTTCGTGTGCCGGGGCGGCGAGGATCGACGGTCCGCGTTCGTGGAGGGCGCGTACGACGTCGCGTTCGGTGACGATCCCGGCGACGGTCTTGCCCTCGCACACCACCATCGCGCCGATGTTGAACCGCGCGAAGTCGCCGATGAGCTCGCACACCGTGGTGTCGGGCCCGACCGTGTGCACCGCCGAACCCTTGTTCCGCAAAATGTCAGCAATCCGCATCCGGTACCGCCGATCTGCTCGCAGAGCATCCCGGCGGCCCGCCACCGGTTTCCGCCGGGACTCCGATGTGGTCCTCAGGGTAGGCCGGAAAGCCCGGTGTGCCGGGTCAGGTTATCCAGTCGTGACCTGCGGCGACGATCGATGCGCCGGTGAGGGTGCCCAGGGCGTCGAGTTCGGCGGGGACGATCTGCAGGTCCTGCACGAACCGCAGGCGGGCGTGCCGGGCCGCCGACGCCAGCATCGGCCGCCACAGGTGCCCGCCCGACTGCGCGAAGCCACCGCCGACGACCACGCGTCCCACATCCACAAGGGCTGCTGCCGACGCGATGACCTGGCCCAGTGCCGTTCCCGCCCGCTCGAGTGCCGCGGCGGCGACGCCGACCCCGGCCTCAGCGTCCGCGGCGAGCGCGACACCGTCGGGGCCTTCCCAGCCGTGGGCGCGGGCCCAGCGCACCGCCGACGGGCCGCTCGCCACGGTCTCGATGCAGCCGACGCCGCCGCACGCGCACACCGTCGTGCCGTAGGGCGAGACGACGTGCCCGATGTGACCGGCGTTCCCGGTGCGGCCGCGCACGATCCGGCCGCCGAGCACGAGACCGCCGCCGATACCGGTGCCGAGCACGACCCCGAGCAGGTCGGCGACATCGCGGCCGGCTCCGAAGCGCTGTTCGGCGAGGGTCGCGGCCGCGCCGTCCATCACCAGATCGACGCGGGCGTCGGGGAACACCGAACGCACGGCGTCGACGAGTGCGAAGCCGGAACTCCACTCGGAGATGTTGATCGGGCAGATCGTCCCGGCGTTCGTGTCGACCGGTCCTGCCGCGGCGATCCCCACGGCGGTCACCGGTCCCTCACCGATCTCGGCGACCTCCCGGAGCAGTCCCGCGCACGCGCCCCACACGTCCTTCCGGGGGACCGGCACGGATCGGGCTTCGAGCGGGGTGCCGTCGTCGGCGGCGACGGCCGCGGCGAGCTTGGTGCCGCCGACGTCCAGGGCCAATGCGGTCATGGCGACGACACTAAGCGACGGGTCAGCGTCGCCGCAGGACCAGGACCAGGTTGCTGACGAGGAACTCCCGGACGCCGGGCACGTTCACGAGCCACCACGCCCAGTTCGGGTGGTAGCGGGGGAAGGCCGCGAGCAGTTCACCGTCGGGTGTCGAACGTGCCCAGCGCAGACCGTCGGTCGCGCCGACGTCGAACAGCGACACCCCGTACCGGTTCTTCGGCTCCCTGCCGTGTTTGCGGGCGTAACGCCGGGCCGCGTACTCGCCGCCGAAGGCGTGCCACGGGCCGGTCTCGTGCCCTCCGAACGGCCCCCACCACAGGGTGTACGACAACACCATCAGTCCGCCGGGCCGCGTGACGCGCAGCATCTCGTCGGCCATCACCCACGGCGTCGGGACGTGTTCGGCGACGTTCGACGAGAAGCACACGTCCACCGATCCGGTGCGCAGAGGCAGTGCCAGGCCCGAGCCGCGGATCGCGCCGCCCACCTGCAGGCCGGCGGCGTGCATCTCCGACGGGTCGGGCTCGATCGGCACGTAGCGCGAACCCACCTCGGTGAACGCGTCGGCGAAGTAGCCCGGTCCGCCGCCGACGTCGACGACCGTGGTGCCCGTCAGATCGGCGCCGGTCAGACCCGTGTAGAGATCGCCGATGAGGTCGACGGTGTCGCGCGCGAGACCGCCGTAGAACTTCTCGGGTGCCGTCTGCTCGAACCGGAAGCTGCCGAGCAACCCCACGGAGCGGCGCAGTGTGGCGCGGCGGGCGAACAGCCGGGTCACGTCGGTGCGGGGTCGGGTCGTCGATGGCACGTCCAGTCACCTTAGTGCGGGCCTCGCACTCGTCCCTCACCTGTCGCCGACCGGCACCCGCTACTGTGTCCCTGTCATCGTCCGAGTCACATCTGCCCGGCCGGGTGGTCGAGTCGACATACAGGGGGGTCACCGCGTGCGGGAGGTTCTGCTGCTCTGCTGGCGCGATAGCGGGCATCCGCAGGGTGGTGGCAGCGAGCGGTATCTCGAACAGGTCGGGGCACAACTCGCGGCGCGCGGCGTCCGCGTCGTCCTGAGGACCGCCTCCTATCCCGGAGCTCCCGAGCGCGACCGGATCGACGGCATCACCGTCAGCCGCGGCGGGGGACGGCTCACCGTCTATCCCCGCGCGCTCGCCGCGATCCTCGCGGGCAGATTCGGTGTCGGCCCCCTCGCCGGTATCCGTCCCGACGCCGTCATCGACACCCAGAACGGCATCCCGTTCTTCGCCCGGCTCGTCGCCGGCGCGCCTGTCACGGTGCTCGTGCACCACTGCCACCGCGAGCAGTGGCCGGTCGCGGGCAGGCTGATGGCCAAGCTCGGCTGGTGGATCGAGTCGTCGCTGTCGCCGCGTGTGCACCGCCGCAATCAGTACCTCACCGTCTCCCTTCCGTCCGCCGACGAGCTGCGCGCTCTCGGCGTCGACCGGGAGCGGATCGCCGTGGTCCGCAACGGTGTCGACGCCGTCCCCGCCGGTGTCGCGGTGGGTGGCGACGACACGCGCACGGCCCACCCGAGCGTGTGCGTGCTCTCGAGGCTGGTGCCGCACAAGCAGATCGAGGACGCCCTCGCCGCGGTCGCGGCGTTGCGCGGCACCGTCCCGGGTCTGCATCTCGACGTCATCGGCGGTGGCTGGTGGGAGCAGAACCTCCGCGATGCGGCCGCCGAACTCGGCATCGGCGACGCCGTCACCTACCACGGCCACGTCGACGAGCAGCGCAAGCACGAATTGCTCTCCCGCGCCTGGGTTCACGTGATGCCCTCGCGCAAGGAGGGGTGGGGTCTCGCGGTGGTCGAGGCCGCCCAGCACGGTGTGCCCACCATCGGCTACCGCAGCTCCAAGGGACTGACCGACTCGATCATCGACGGCGTGACCGGTGTGCTCGTGGACTCACCCGCCGAACTGACCGCCGCCGTCGCCGATCTGCTCGCTGACGCCGACCGTCGTCGTCAGCTCGGCAACAAGGCCCGCATCCGCGCCGGCGAGTTCTCGTGGGAGGCCACGGGGGAGGGCGTGCACGAGGTCCTGTCCGTCACGACCTTCGGGCACACCGTCTCAGGACTGTTCCCGCGCGCCGACGAGCCGTCGACGCTCGCCGACCCGCTGCCCGAGCGCGCAGCCAGCGCCGCCGGCCAGTACCAGTAGCCACACCACGTGCGTCCCGATCGCCAGGGCGCGGTTCGGTGACGGAGTCGAAGTGACTCCTTCCACCCGGTACAGGCTCAGATCCTCGTCCTGATAAGCGGTCTCGAGCGCGTCGAGTGTGCTCTGCGCGTCACCGAGTTCGCCCGGCGTGCCGTGCTCGACGAGCACCCAGCCCACCCCGCGCGCGGCGAGCGCACTCGGGTCCGCGCCGGACAACAGCAGAGCTTCGACGTCCTCCGCGCGACGACCCTCCCCGGCGACACTGCCCTCGGCGACGATCAGGGTTCCGGTCTGCAGGACGTCGGCGCGCAGCATGCGCGGGGACGGATCGAGCACCGGTACGGGCCCGGAGAAGTCGAAGACCCGGAACATGCCCGCGGGCAGCACCGCCACGTCGCCGTCGTCGGCCGTGACGATCTGCGAGACCCTCTCCCAGCCCGACGGATAGCGCACGGGTTGCAGTTGTCCGCTCACACCCCAGACCAGGTCCGGCAGCGCAACCAGCACGGCGGCGATCGCGGCCGTCGCCCAGACCGGTTCGGGCGCCGCGAAGCGCCGCGCGAGGACGGTCGTGCCGGCCGCCGCGGCGAGCGCGTAGGCGGGCATCGCCCACGCGACCCACTTCTGGGTGTCGCGCAGCAGTCCCGCGCCGGGCACGTTCACCATCGCCCATTCGCCGACGGCGAGGCCCGGGCCGGTCGCGGCGAGGGCGATGGCGAGCACCGCGAGGACAGCGGGCACCACGACCGCGACGATCACCGGATTCCTGCGTCGCCGCCACAACGCCGGCACCCCGCACGCCACCACCGCCAGCAGCAGCAGGGTGCCCATCAGCGCCCATGCCGTGGTGCGCGAGGTGGGGACGGCTTCGGCGTTCCAGATCCCGCCGAGTCCCGCCACCGAACCGATCGTGCCGAGCAGCGGTTCGGCCCGGGCGGCGAACGCGCGCACTCCGGCCGGGTCCGCTTCGGTGCCGCCACCGGCGAGCGCCGTCGCGACCAGCCACGGCAACGACACCGTGACACCCAGCGCGAGCGCGCCGCCCACGCGCGGCGACACCCGCGTCCGTCCACCGGGGGCGACGAGGACGGCGCAGGCCGTCACGATCGCCAGCAGGGCGCCGGTCGGGGTCGGTCCCGCAGCGGCCAGACACACCGCGAGCGCCGCCCACCCACCGCGCCTGCGTCGCCGGATCGCGACGGCCGCGCAGATCGTCCACGGCAGCGCGGCGTATCCGGCGAGCAGGCTCCAGTGCCCCTGCAGCAGCCGCTCGGCGACATAGGGATTCCAGATCGCGACCGTCGCCGCGACGAGCCGGGCGCCGGTTCCGCTCGTCGGCAGCACCACCGCGACCAGCCGTGCCGCGCCCCATCCCGCCGCCCACAACGACGCGGCGAGCAGCGCCGTGACCGCGACACCACCGTCGACGACGGTGCTCACCCACGCCAGCAGGGCGTCCTGCGGCACCGCACGGGCGGCGGCGTCGGACAGACCGAGGGCGGAGTCGGTGAGGAACGATCGGGGAGTGCTCACCGCATCGCGGAAGAGCAGGTAGCCGGGGGAGACGAGGAACGGGCCGAACACCGCGACCGTGAGGACGAGGGACCAGACCGCCGGGAGAGCCGCCGTCGTGGACATGCGGGACGACTCCGGGCGGGACATGGCGGCAGAATACGGTGTCGTTCCGGATGGGAGGATGAGCGGATGCCGCGAACACCCCGACCCGCGTCGGAGGGCACCGAGACCACTCGTGGTTCGACGACGGGCACCGAGACCACTCGTGGTTCGACGACGGGCACCGAGACCACTCGTGGGTCGACGACGGGAACCGCCGTCGCCGGTATGACACTGGTGACGGTCGGCGCGATGACCGCGAACCTCGCGTCCTATCTGTTGCACCTGCCGGCGGGACGCTGGCTCGGGCCCGCCGGATACGGCGAGTTCGCGAGCCTGCTCGCCGCGCAGCTCGTCCTCGCCGTGCCGGCGCTGGCGTTGCAGACGGTCGTCGCCCGGGAGGCCGTGCACGGCACCGGCGCCGCGGCGCTGCGCCGTCTCGGTTACCGCTGCGCCGTGCTCGCCTTCGTCGTCGCGATGCTTCTCGTGCCCGTCGTGGCGTGGGCGCTCGACACGAGTGTCGGGGGAGCGTTCGGATCGCTCGTCACCGCGCCGCTGCTCGTCCTCCTCGCCGCCGAACAGGGTCTGCTGCAGGGCCGGGGCAGGTTCGCGGCGCTCAGCGTGGTCCTGGCCGGAGCCGGCATCGCGAAGGTGGTGCCGGCCGTCGCGGTGCTCGCCGTCGGGGGCGGCCCCGGTGCCGCGCTGTTCGCCGGGGCGCTCGGCACGGGTGCGGTCGCGCTGGCCGCGAGTGTGCTCGTGGGCCGGACGTCGGGTGGACGGACGGAACCGGTCCCGACCGCGGGGGCGGTGCTGCGTGCCTCCCAGGTGCAGCTGGCCCTCATCGCGCTCACGTCGCTCGATCTGTTGCTCGCCCGCATGCTGCTCGACCCCGATTCGGCCGGCCTGTACGCGCTGGGGGCGGTGGCGACGAAGGTCGCCTTCTGGTTGCCGCAGGCGGTCGGTGTGGTGCTCTATCCGCGGATGGCGAATCCCGCCCAGTCGGCGGCCGCGGTGCGGTCGGCGCTCACCGTCCTCGTCGCGATCGGCGCGGTGCTCGTCGCCGGTGCGGCGATCTGCGCACCGATCGTCCCGATGCTGGTCGGCGATGCCTACGGGCCGGTGCAGTCGCTGCTGTGGCTGTTCGCGCTGCAGGGCGCGTGTCTGGCCGTCCTGCAGGGGGCGTTGCTGTCGGCGATCGCCGGGGAACGCACCCATCTCGCGCTCGTCGCATGGGCGGGCCTCGCCTTCGAGGCGGTGCTGATGTTCACGGTGGCGTCGACCCTGCGGCAGTTCATCGCGGTCGCCGTCGGTGTGGCCGCCGCGACGGCCGCAGTGGTCGCGGTGCTCGCTCTGCGCGGTGCCGGCGCGACCCGGTCGTCCACGGACGAGGCGGCGACCCCGTCCACCGACGAGTGACCCACGAACGAAACCGCCCCCCACCGGGATCGGTGAGGGGCGGCTCGGTTCGTCTACCGGACGATCACTCCTGCGTCGGAGGCTTGCGCAGATCGGTGCGCGGGATCTCCTGCGTCTGATCCGTCGTCCAATCGCGCTGCTGCGCGTTCGGATCGGTCTGACGCGGGATGACCTCGGTGCGGTCGTCGGTGTGATCGCGCTGCGCGCCGGCCGAATGCGCCGGGCCGACCGTGGTCGTGGCCGGGCCTGCCGGAGCGGGACCGCCGGTCGCGGTGGCCGGACGACGGTTGCCGCCGCCGCGCAGGCCGAGCACGAAGCCGACGATCAGCAGGATGACGCCGAGGATGCCGAGGATGATCGGCAGGGTGCGGCCGAACAGCGAGATGGTGTCCTGGCCGTTCTTGGCCTGCTCGATCTGGTACTCGATCGTCTCCTCGTTGAACGGGAGCGTCACGTTCAGAACGGTCACCTCGGGCTTGTCGGCCTCGCGGGCGTAGTACTGGTCCTGCTGCTCCTGGCCCTTGACGACGACGCCGGTAACCGGATCGACCCACAGGTCGCGGGTGTTGTTGTACCAGCGGGTCATCGTGATCGGCTCGTCGCCCTCACCGACACCCCAGGTGGAGGCGGGCAGGCTGAGCTTGTAGGTCGGGACCTCGCGGTCGGCCTTCGACAGGTCGATCGGGCCGATCTCCTGGCTGAAGTGGTAGACCTTCATGCCGTTGATCTCCTCCTCACCGACGAAGTCGATGGGGAAGTTGTCGCGAGCGTTGATGTCGTAGTACGGGTACGACTCCTGCTGGACGTCGAACGGGAACTTGTACTGCAGTCCGTCGCGGTTGTCGATCTCCACCGGCGGCTTGTCGGCGTTCACCTGGATCGTGCTCACGCGATCCGGGAACTCCTCCTCCGAGACGGGCATGGAGGTCTTCCGGTCGATCGTGACGCGGTCGACGACGGCCGAGACCAGGCCCGTGTCCCCCTGCATGTCGAGTCGTCGCACGGTCTGGCCGGCCTGCAGCGTCATGACCTCGGCGTCCGAGGGATCCTCGACGGTGACGAAGCGCTGCGCGACGATCGGCACGTCGCGATCGACCTGCGCGTTGCCGGCGAGCAGCTGGCGGGAGTTGAGGATGTCGCCCGTGCCCTCGGCGACCGTGGTCACCTCGAGATCGAGCGGTGTCGTCCTCAGCTTCCCGAGCGTGTACGTCGGCACGAGAATCGCGATCACCAGGAGGAAGGCCCCCAGGCCCACCAGAATCATTGCCAGTATCCGGCCGGAGCTCGAACGCTCAGCCATGCTTTCTCCTCACTCAACGGTCGTCATCGAGTACCCCCACCGGCAGCAGCAGGGCTGCACGGATCGCCTGGCATCCGGCCCGCGAACACCACGTGAGCTCAGACACTAACAGCCCGGTATGGCAATATGCGCGCCCGCTCACCGCTGGGACGGATCCGTAGTCGATCTTCGTCGTTGCCGGGATCGTCCCGTTCCGGATGATCCTGCTCTGTCCGCCGCTACCGCGACACGGCACACTGGTGCCCGATGACCACCACCACCGACCGGAACCGCAGCATGAGCGGATTCCTTCCGGCACTCGAAGGGATGCGCGGCTTCGCCGCGGTGGGCGTGTTGATCACCCACGTCGCGTTCCAGACCGGCGCAGTGCACGACCCGCTGATCGGCCGGGTGTGGGCGCGGTTCGACCTCGCCGTCGCCCTGTTCTTCGCCCTGTCCGGTTTCCTGCTGTGGCGTCCGCACGCCGCCGCGGCCCGCGGGCTCGGGCCGTCCCCCTCGACGACCCGCTACTTCCTCTCCCGCGCGACCCGCATCCTCCCCGCCTACTGGACCGTCGTGATCCTGGTGCTGTGGTTGCTGCCCGGCGCGGGCGGCGGCGCGACGGTGTGGTGGTCGAATCTGGCGCTCGTGCAAGTGTTCGTCCCACTGACCCTCACCGAGGGCCTCACCCAGATGTGGAGTCTGTCGGTGGAGGTGGCCTTCTATCTCGTGCTGCCGCTGCTGGCCCTGGCGGTGAGCGGGCTGCGCGGGGACGCCACCCGCTACCGCGTCCCACTGCTGCTCGCCGTGAGCGGACTGGCGCTGCTGTGGGCGTGGGTTCCGGTCGGCACCCCCGATCACATCAACCACACCAACTGGCTGCCCGGCTACCTGCCCTGGTTCGCGGCGGGCATGATCCTCGCCGAACTGGTCACCGGACCCGAGACGTGGATGCACCGGCTCGCGGCGCGGCGCGCGGTGATGGGAGCGATCGCAGTCGCCGCCTTCGCGGCCGCGGCCACCCCGCTGGCCGGACCGGAGACGCTCACCGATCTCGCCCCGACCGAATATCTGGCCAAGATCGCCCTGGGCGCGATCATGAGCTTCGCGCTGCTCGCTCCGCTGACCCTCGCGCCGCGCCGTCATCATCGCGTCCTGGCGAGCCCGGTCGCGCTGGCGGTCGGACGCTGGTCGTACGGCGTGTTCATCTGGCACCTCGCGGTGCTGTCGATCGTCTTCCCCGTCTTCGGGATCCCGGCCTTCGCGGGGCACTTCTGGTTCGTGCTGACGGTGACGGTCGTGCTGAGTCTGGCCGTCGCGTCCGTCAGCTACGCCCTCGTCGAGGAGCCGGCGCGTGCCGCCTTCCACCGCTGGGACAAGGCCCGGCGCGGCACCGCCGCCAGACCCACCGCGACCACGCCGACGAGCGCCGCGAACTGAATCAGGAACGAGTGCCCGACATATCCGTCGGGTGATCGCCACGGTCCGGTGGACAGCAGCGCCATCGCCAGCATCGTCGCGCCGCCCGCGGTGCCCACGAGCACGCGCGACGCCACGAGGGGGCCGCGGCGCACCGCGAGCGCACCGATCCCCGCCGCGCCGGCGACCGCGACGGCGGCACCGACCCATCCCGCGAGGAGCGTCGCGGCGACCAGCACACCGGCCAGGGCGAGAGCCGACGAACCCCAGGTGCGCGGCATCGGACCCGGATCCTCGTCGCGCCGCCGCGGCCGGACGGCCGCTGCGAACAACGGGACGAGCAACAGCAACCCGCCGAAGATCCCGAGCCGGTACCAGCGGTCGGTCGCGAACTCGAGGGTCAGCGTCTGCTCCGGACCGGCCGGCACGATCCAGCCCTGCTGCCAGCCGTCCACGACGACCGGCGTCGCCACGGCACCGTCCGGGGTGCGGGCCACCCAGCCGACGTTGGTGCTCTCGGGCACCACCACGAGCCGGTCCTCGTCGCCCGCCGGAACGGTCACTTCGCGCAGGTTCTCCGTCCAACGGCCCTTGTCGAGTTCCGTCGGCTCCGCGACGGGCGCACCGGAACCGGGGACGTCGAGCCGCAGGCCCGAGACGACGAAGGCCGCACCGGGATCGACGTCGATGTCGACCCGGCCCGGGTTCATGCCGACGACGTCGGTGTCGCACAGCGTCGCAGGAACCTCCACGCCCGCCGCGAGATCTGCGACCCGCGCGGTGAGCGATGTGCGATAGGTGCGCCCGTCGATCTCCACGACGGGTCCACGCTCGCAGTCGACGGTCACCGTCTCGTCGTAGACGGATCCCTGTGCTCCGATCGGCCCGTCGTCGCCGAGCACCGACACCTCGGCGAGCCCGGGCGGGCTGAGTTTCGAGAAACCCAGCACGGTGCGGTCGAGGGTGTCGCGCCAACGCACCACGGTGAGTTCGATCCGGTCCGTGACGTGCGGGGTCAGGTCGACGATCGTGTCGTCACCGTCGAGTTCGCGCACCTGCGGTCCGTTGCCGAGATTCACCGCGACCCGCGACGGCGCGACCGGCAGCGCTCCCAGCGCCGCCCTGATGTCCAGCCCCGTGACGCGCTGTTCCTCGGGCAGCTCCAGCGTGAGCGACGGCCGCGGCGCACCCGCTTCGAGCGAGCTCTCCTCCGCGGTCCACGACGTCCGCGGATCACCGTCGGTGAGGGCGAAGGCCGAGCCCTGCAGGTCGACGACGTCGGCGTCACCGCGCGCGACGACCCGATCCGAGCGGTCCACGAGATCCTCGAGCGCCGGCCCGGGACGCGCGCGCAGGAGCAGTTCCGGGCGGACCCAGGTCTCCTGCGGCACGTCCAGGGTGCGGGTGAACATGCCGGGTTCCTCGGCGGAGGTGGCAAGTCCGCGCGCGCAGCGGACGCGGTCGTCGGTGTCGACACAACTGCCGCGACCGGGGAACTCCTGTCCGAGCTGCCATCCGCGCACCGCGGCGTCCTCGGCCGGGCCCGGCACCACGATGCGGCGACGGATGTCGATCGGGCGCGGGTCGTTCCGGTCGGTGAAGTCCTCGACGACCACCTCGGTGAGACCGAACTGGTTGCCGACCGTGCCGCGTTCGGTGTGCACCGATGTGATGCGGATCCACGAGGTGGTACCCAGCGGCAGCGCGACCGTCTGTTCGCGTCCCGGCTTGTCGACGCGCACCGCCGTGCTGCCCCGGTCGGTGGACACCTCGAGCCACTTGACCGGATCGCCGAGGGCACCGGAACTCGTCGTCAGGTGCAGCAGACCCGCCTCGATCGGCCGGTCGAGGTCGAGCTGCAGCCACTGGCCGACCGCCGATTCGAGACCGTTGCTGTGCCAACCGGTCGTCGGGTCGCCGTCAACCACCGCGGCCGGGCTGCTCGCCACCGACGTGCCGCCGAGCTGGGTGGCATCCGACGCCGCGCTCGACACGCTGATGCGGGCGCCTTCCCACTCGGCCCGGACGAGTTCGGTGTCGGGCACCGGATAGTCGGGGACGGCGTTGTGGGTGCGGCGCGGGTCGTCGGCCGTGCGGATCGTCGACGAATGATGGTCGACCTGTCCGTAGTCCGTCTCGCGGTCCGTCGGGGTGTCGGTGATCGTCACCTCGTCGACGGGCAGACCCGCACGGGCCGCGTCGGCCACGAGGAGTGTGGGACCGACGAACTCGGGCTGCGCGGTGTTGCGGCGCAGCAGCGCCTCGGGGCCACCCTGCACGACCGGCACGTCGGCGGCCTCCACGACATAGGGGCCGACGGGCGCCGCGGCCGGCTCGGCGACGCGGTAGATCTCCACGGCCGGATAGACCGGTCGCAGGTCGGCGTCGGTGACGAAGTCCTCGGGGTTGTCGAAGACGATGTCGTCACCGAACTCGGCGACCCGCTCGATGCCCGGCGAACCGTCGAGCGTGCGGTGCACGAGTGCCGGTCGCGCGGCGGGGGAGGTGTCGGGATCGAGGTCGTTGCGCACCACCAGGAAGCCGATGCCCTGACCGCGCAGGGTCGCGGCGAGACCGTCGGACGGACGGCCGTCGGCGATGTCGCGTTGCACGGCGTCGAGGGCACGGATGGCGCCGGGCGGCACGAGCGGGACGGCGTCGCGCACGGCCCACGGCGTCGACGCGAGGGCCTGCAGCGGTTCGTCGCGGGTGAGACCCCACATCTGGCTGCCGAACGGCGCGCCGGGAACGATGAGGGCGCGTTCACCGCGCTCGCTCGTGTTGTCCTCGAGCCAGGCCGCCGCGGCGTGCCAGTGATCGGGGACCTCGTCGTAGGCGCCGCGCGGAGCGAGCCTGCCGGTCCACGCGAGTGAGGTCGCGAGCGTCATCGCGACGAGGATCAGCGTCGTCACCGCGACCATCGGATTGCGTTCGGGATGCGCGAAGGCGTTCCGGGCACGCGTCCACGGCACCGATCCGGGCAGGGGCACGGCGCGCAACAGGTGTGCGATCCCGAGCACGATCGGCAGTCGCACGAGCGGTTCGAGCTTGTGGACGTTGCGCAGCGGCGCACCGGCGGTGTCGAGGAACAACCGGACCTGCTCGGCGAACGGTGAGTCCAGCTGGCCGACGTAACCGACGCCCATGCCGACGAGACCCACCACGAGGATCAGGGTGAAGCGACCGCGCGCGGGCATCGACCGCATCGCGAGACCGGCGAGGCCGGCCGCCGCCAGGGCGCCGGTGACGAGGACGGCGGCGGGCTGCGTGACGAGCACGGCGCCCGCGATGCGTTCGGGGGAGACGAAGGGCGTCCAGCTGCTGGTGCCGCGCAGCACCTCGGCGAGCGACGTCCATTCGGTGGTGACACCGGACGATTCGATGAAGTCGAGGAAGGGCGGACTGACGCGCCCGAGCAGCAGCAGCGGCACCATCCACCAGGTCACCGCGACGACGCACAGCGGCAGCCACCACAGCGTGAAACGCCACCAGCGCCGGTTCGGGCGGTGCGCGGCCCACCACAGGGCCGCGACGAGACAGGCCGCGGCGGTCGCGACCGCGTTGATCGCGCCCATGAGCGCCACCGCCACGGCGGACTGCGCGGCGAGCCGGCGGGCCGAGCCGGGATTCTGCGTGTTCAGATACCGCACCAGCGGCAGCAGCACCCACGGCGCCAGCATCATCGGATGTGCTTCCGACGAGATGGAACCGAGCGTCGTGAGGACGCGCGGGGACAGCACGAACACCGTCGCCGCGATCAGGCGGGAGCTACGGCTCCCGATACCGAGGGCTTCGGCGAGGCGGACGAGGCCCCAGAATCCGGCGACGAGCAGCAGCACCCACCACACCCGCTGGGTGATCCACGGGGGGATGTGCAGCAGTTGTCCCGCGGCGAAGAACGAGCCGTGCGGGAAGAAGTAGCCGTACGCCTGGTTCTGCACCTGCCCGAGCGGCGCCACACTGCTCCACTGGTGAGCGGCGCGCGTGAGGAAGCCGATCGGGTTCTGCGTCAGGTCGTACTTGGTGTCGGCGACGACCAGGCCCGGAACCTGGGCGAAAGACAGGACCACCGCCACCGCGGTGACTGCGTACAGCCACCGGCGGGACAGCGGTTCGGCGGACGGGAGCTCCGTCTCGCCTCGGTACGTGCGTGAACTCGAAGCGTTGCCGGCGCCGTCAGCGGCTGCCGTACTCAACCTGGTTCAGGAGGGACGAATCGGCGTTGCCACTGCGATCGATCTGAGGGCGCGAATTCTCCTGCACAGCGGCCGTCACGCCGAAGACCGCCACGGCGCCGAGTACGGCACCGACGACCACGCTACCCAGGCCCGGTCCCAGGAACTTCCCCATTCCGTCTCCCCATCTCCAGTGACGCAGGCAGTCATCGCCGGCCGCCACGCTGTCTATCGGTCCGCGCCAAACTATCACCCCGGCAAGCGTCGGCGGACGGTGCGAGCCTCCGAGTCGATCTTCACCGTCGCGGCGGTGCGCTACACGCCCAGCGCGCCGAGCAGCGTGCGCAGTTTCGCGGTGGTCTCGTCGAGTTCGGCGACGGGATCGGAATCGGCCACGATGCCACCTCCGGCCCAGGCCACGGCGCGTCGGCCGTCGGAACTGAGCTCCGCGCACCGGATGGCGACGAACCAGTCGCCGTCACCCTGTTCGTCGCACCAGCCCACCGCGCCGCCGTAGAAGCGCCGGTCGCCCTCGACCCGGGCGATCGCGTCCAGCGCGGCCTCGGTGGGGGTGCCCGCCACGGCCGGGGTGGGGTGCAGGACGTGGGCGAGGGTGAGCGCGTCGGTGCCGGCGTCGCGGAGGGTGCCGGTGATCGGCGTGGCGAGATGCCAGACGTCGGGTGTCGCGGTGAGCTCGGGCTTGTCGGGGATGTCGAGGTCGCTGCACAGCGGAGCCAGTCGGGTGCGGATCCAGTCGACGACGTAACCGTGCTCGGTGAGGTTCTTGTCCGAGGTCAGCAGTTCCTCACCGGCGCGGCGGTCCTCGTCCGGATCGGCCCGGCGGGCAGCGGTCCCGGCGAGGGGACGGCACGTGACGGTGTCGCCGCGCCGGCTCACGAGCAGTTCGGGGGTCGCGCCGACCAGCGTGTGACCCCAATAGCGTTCGCCCGCCGCGCTCAGGTCCAGCGCGTACGTCGCCGCGTCGGGATGGCGTTCGATCATGCGGGCCGCGAGAGCGAGCGGGTCGAGGGGTTCGTCGGCCTCGAGCGCGACCCGCCGGGCGGCGACGACCTTCTCCATCTCCCCGAGGGACAGCTGCTCCACGAGCCGGCGCACCCGCTCGACGTGCACGCGGGGCAGCGGCAGTTCGGTGGAGATCCGCACCGGCGGCAGTTCCGACAGGTCGGACGGGGCCTGCCACGGACCGTCGGTGATCTCGACGTCTTCGGGCTGCGCGAGGGCCACCGGACGGTGCGGCGAGAACGGCAGTGCACCGACGACGATCGTCGCCTTGCCGCTGCGGAGTGCCTGCGTGGCGGAGTGGACGTCGTCGAAGAACCGGCGGGTGCCGGTGGCGTGCACCGAGCGTTCGGCGCGCGAGAGCAGGAATCCGTCCATGGTGGATCGACAATATCCCTGCCCGTACCCGGCGCCGGTGACCCGGTGCGGGGCGTCAGCGCCCCGGCGGCACGATCAGGACCGGCCGGTGACTGTGCCGGAGCACGTGATCGGCCACCGACGACTGCAGCAGCGACCGCAGACCGGTGGTGCCGCGGGTGCCGGTGACGATGATGTCGACGTCCAGCTCGTCGGCGGCCTCGATGATCGCCGACCACACCGCGTTGACGACCTCGACAGTGCGGCCCTCGGCGTGCAGACCTGTCGAGCGGGCCAGCTCGAGGCCCTCGTCGTTGGTGATGCGCGCGTCGGACAGGGCGACGTCCTCGCTGTCCTCGTCGGGCACCCAGTCGGGTTGCATGACCCCGGACAGGCCGGACATGCGGGCGGCCTGCCGGACCATCGGCTCCCAGGCGGTGACGACGACGGCGCGGCACGACTCGAGGAAACGACCCGCATACTGCACGGCACGCTTCGAGTTCTCGGAACCGTCGTAGGCGATGAGGATCAGATCTGCGCCCACCGCGTACCCCCTGGGTCGGATTCGGATGCTCGGGTGCACCTTAACCCGCCGGAGCGTCCCTGGGGGAGGTTCGAGCTGTGGGTCTCCGAGGTTCGTCCGCTACCGTCGGCACCATGCGGATCCGTCACACTGTCGCCGCCGTGCTCGCGGTCGCCCTCACCACCGCGGGATGCGGTTCGTCCGATTCGGGCGGCGACGACCCGGTCGAGGCGACGTCGAGCTCGGCGACCGCCTCGTCCACCACCACCGCGACCGCCACGACCACCGAGGCGACCGCAGCTGCGACGTCGGCGACCTGCGGCGACGATCTGCTCGCCCGGCTGACGCTGCGGCAGAAGCTCGCCCAGTTGCTCAACGTCGGGGTCACGAGCGCCGCAGACGCGCAGGCCATCGTCGAATCCGAGCAGATCGGCGGCATCTTCATCGGCAGCTGGACCGACGCGTCGATGCTCACCGACGGTCTCGTGCCGCAGGTGGCCGCGCAGAGCGCATTGCCGCTCATGGTCACGATCGACGAGGAGGGCGGCCGCGTGTCGCGCGTGGGCGACCTGTTCGGCCCCGATCCGTCCGCGCGGGTGACGGCGCAGACGATGACGGTCGACGAGACCTACCGGATGGCGTTCGAACGTGGACAGGAACTGAAGTCGCTGGGCATCACCGTCGACTTCGCACCGGACGTCGACGTGAGCAGCCAGCCCGACGACTCCGTCATCGGCGACCGGTCGTTCTCCGACGATCCCGAGGTCGTCACCCAGTACGCCGGCGCCTATGCGCGGGGACTGATCGACGCCGGAATCATGCCGGTGCTCAAGCACTTCCCGGGACACGGCTCGGCCTCCGGTGATTCGCACACCGGTGCCGTGACGACCCCGCCGATCGAGCAACTGCAGCAGAGCGATCTCGTGCCGTACCGCAGCCTGGTCTCGCCCGAGGTGGGCGTCATGCTCGGCCACCTCGACGTTCCGGGCCTGACCGGCGGGCTGCCCGCGAGCATCAGCCCGGCAGCGGTGGACCTGCTCCGCTCGGGTGCCTACGGCGGCCCTGCCTTCGGTGGCGTGATCTTCACCGACGACCTGTCGGGGATGCGCGCGATCACCGACACCTACGGCATCACCGAGGCCGTCGAGGCCGCGATGGTGGCGGGCGTGAACCAGGCACTGTGGCTGACCACCGACGAGGTGCCCGCCGTGCTCGATCATCTCGAGCAGGTCGTCGCGGAGGGCACGCTCTCACCGGAATGGGTCGACGAGTCGGTGCGGACCGTGACACGCGCGAAGGGCGCTCTGGACTGCTGAAATGTCGCAGGTTGCTTCGACCGCAGGCTTCCTACCGTAGAGTAAGAACTTCATTCGAGGAGTCCGGGAGGAGTCATGGCGGGCGGAACCAAGCGACTGCCGCGTGCGGTCCGCGAGCAACAGATGCTGGACGCCGCCGTCGAAGTGTTCTCCGAGCACGGTTTCCACAACACGTCCATGGACGCCATCGCGGCGCGGGCGTCGATCTCCAAGCCGATGCTCTACCTGTACTACGGGTCGAAGGACGAGTTGTTCGCGGCGTGCATCGCCCGCGAGGGACAGCGGTTCGTCGAGGCGCTCACACCGGCAGGCGATCCCACCCTCGCGCCGCGTGAACAACTGCGGGTCGCGCTCGAGTCGTTCCTCGGCTTCGTCGACGAGCACCGGCCGTCGTGGATGGTCCTCTACCGTCAGGCGCTGTCGCAGCAGGCCTTCGCGCCCCAGGTGCAGGGCAGCCGCGACCGGCTGATCGAACTCACCGCGCATCTGCTCGAATCGAGCACGCGCGATCCGGAACCCGACACGAACTTCACGATCATGGCCGTCGCGCTCGTCGGTGCCGGTGAGGCCGTCGCCGACCGCATCGCCGGCGGTGAGATAGACGTGCAGCAGGCTGCGGATCTGCTCGAGAACCTGGCCTGGCGCGGTCTCGCGGGACGCAAGCGTTCCGACCAGATGCACTGATCCGTCTCGCCGGGAACACCACGGCGACAAAACTATTCGACCCCCAAGGGTTCGGGCGGGGCGGAACGCCCCCATCGCGTCCCGCCCCGCCCGAAGTCTCGGTGGTTCCCCGCCCTACCGCAGCGTGGCGGTCAGGTGCGGGTACTGCTTCTTCGGATGCCGCAGTGCCAGATCCCATCCGTCGGCGACGTGCTGCGCATACAGGCTCAGCGACGACGGCAGCAGCACCGGCTTCCCGAACCGCACCGCGTAGGTCACCTTGCCGGGGATCCGCCCCTCGACCGCCGACAGGGTGGCCGCCGCGCTCCACATGCCGTGGGCGATGGTCTTCGGGAATCCGAAAGCCTTGGCGCCCAAAGTCGAGACGTGGATCGGGTTGCGGTCACCGGAGACCGCCGCGTAGCGGTCGATGACCTTCTGGTCGACCCGCAGCGTGGAGGTGGGGACCAGGGGGATCTCCTCCTCCTTCGGCTCCGGCTTGGGCTGACCCGACAGCGACGTGCGCTGCTGGTGCAGGAAGGTCGACGTCTGCCGCCACACCAACTCGCGTCCGACGTTGACCTCGCTGACGAGATCGACCAGCAGACCCTTGCGGTGTTCGCGCATGTTCTCCGCGTGCACCGCGATGTCGAGCGGCTCGGTGACCGAGATCGGCCGGAACTGCTCGATCACGTTCTCGGCGTGCACCGAACCGACGGCGGCGAACGGGAAGCCCTTGGACACCATCAGTTTCATCACGAGCGGGAACGTGAGGATGAACGGATAGGTCAGCGGCAGACTGTCGCCGAACCGCAGCCCGCACACCTTGGTGTACTCGGCGAGATCGTCAGGATCGACCTTCAGCGACCGCAGGACCAGGACGTCGTCGGGCAGGCTGTCGCCCGACGCGCCCACGACGGGCAGCGCCCCGAGCACGGCCCGGCTGTAGATGTCGAAGGTCGACGGCAGCGAGGGCAGTTCGATCCGTGCCATCTAGGCCCCCAGCATGGACTGGCCGCACACGCGCACGACCTGCCCGGTCACGGCGCTCGACGCGGGGTTCGCGAACCACGCGACGGTCTCGGCGACGTCGACGGTCTCGCCACCCTGCTGCAGCGAGCTCATCAGGCGGCCGGCCTCGCGGGTGGCGACCGGGATCGCGGCCGTCATGGCGGTCTCGATGAAGCCCGGAGCGACGGCGTTGACGGTGATCTTCTTGTCGGCGAGCGCCTCGCTGGTCGCCTGGACGAGACCGATGACACCGGCCTTCGAGGCGCCGTAGTTGGTCTGGCCACGGTTACCGGCGATACCGGCGATCGACGACACGTCGATGACCCGGCCGCCCTCCTTCAGCGCGCCCTTCTCGACGAGCACGTCGGTGATCTTGCGCGGGGCGATCAGGTTCACGGCCATCACGGCGTTCCAGCGGTCGGCGTCCATGTTGACGAGCAGCTTGTCGCGGGTGATGCCGGCGTTGTGGACGATGATGTCGGCACCGCCGTGACGCTCGAGCAGGTGCGCGGCGAGCTTCTCGCCGGCGTCGGGTGCGGTGACGTCGAGGGCGAAGGCGGTGCCGCCGACCTTGTTGGCGGTCTGGGTCAGCGCGTCGCCGGCCGCGGGGACGTCGGCGGCGACGACGGTCGCGCCGTCGCGGGCGAGCACCTCGGCGATCGTCGCGCCGATGCCGCGGGCCGCGCCGGTGACGACCGCGACCTTGCCGGCGAGCGGACGCTCCCACGACTCGGGGGCGGTGGCGTCGCCCTCACCGATGCGGATCACCTGGGCGTCGACGAAGGCCGACTTCGCCGAGAGCAGGAAGCGCAGCGTCGACTCCACACCGGACAGGCCGGTCGCGGCCTTCGGGGAGACGTAGACGAGCTGCACGGTGGCACCGCGACGCAGTTCCTTGCCGACGCTGCGCGTGAAGCCCTCGAGGGCGCGCTGGGCGATGCGCTCGTCGACCGACCCGGCCTCCTCGGGCGTGGTGCCGAGGACGACGACGCGGCCGCTCGGGGCGAGATTGCGCAGGGAGGGCTGGAAGAACGTGAAGAGCTGTTCGAGGCCCGCGGGGTCGGTGATGCCGGTAGCGTCGAAGACGAGTGCGCCGAACTTCGTGTCGGACGGCTCGGCGAACGTGTAGTCGCTCAGGAGGTTGCGGATCGGTTCGACCAGGCGGCCGTTGCCGCCGAGCAGAACGGGGCCGGGGAGCGGGGGCTCGCCGGGCTGGTAGCGCCGGAGCTTCTCGGGCTGTGGCAGACCGAACTGCTTGGCGAGGAACGCTCCGGGTGCGGACGAGATGAGCTGGGCGTAGAGCTTGGGTGCGCCCTTGGCTTCGGCCACGATTCCACCTTCTTCGATTCGGTCGTCGGTGCAGTGTTCGACAGCAAGCGTGTTCGACAACAAACTTACCCGTGAGTAAGAATAGTAGCCAGAATTCGAATCCGTCCGAAACCGGGAGACACCAGTGACCACCAAAGCCCGTTCCACGCAGCAGCGCCGTGTCGCCGTTCTCGGAGGCAACCGGATCCCGTTCGCCCGGTCCGACCGCAAGTACGCCCGCGCGTCCAACCAGGACATGTTCACCGCCACCCTCGACGGTCTCGTCGGCCGCTTCAACCTGCAGGGTGAGCGCCTCGGTGCCGTCGTCGGCGGTGCGGTCCTCAAGCACGCCCGCGACTTCAACCTCGTCCGCGAGAGCGTGCTCGGCAGCGCGCTGAGCCCGTACACCCCGGCCTGGGATCTGCAGCAGGCGTGCGGCACCGGCCTGCAGTCGATCATCGCGGTCGGCGACGCCATCGCCGCCGGACGGATCGAGGCGGGTATCGGCGGAGGCGTCGACACCACTTCCGACGCCCCGATCGCCGTGAACAACCAGCTCCGCGAGTTCCTGCTCTCCCTGAACCGGGCCCGCACCACGGCCGACCGGGTCAAGCTGCTCGGCAACGTCCGCCCGTCGATGCTCGGCATCGAGATCCCGCGCAACGGCGAGCCGCGCACCGGCCTGTCGATGGGTGAGCACGCCGCGATCACCGCCAAGGAGTTCGGCGTCTCCCGCGAGGCCCAGGACGAACTGGCGGTCGCGAGCCACCGCAACATGACCGCCGCCTACGACCGGGGCTTCTTCGACGACCTCGTCACCCCGTTCCTCGGGCTGACCCGCGACGACAACCTGCGTCCCGATTCGTCGGTCGAGAAGCTGTCGACGCTCAAGCCGGTCTTCGGCACCAAGCTCGGCGACGCCACCATGACCGCGGGCAACTCGACGCCGCTCACCGACGGCGCGTCGGCCGCGCTGCTGTCGAGCGAGGAGTGGGCCGCCGAGCGCAAGCTGCCCGTGCTCGCCTACCTCGTCGACTCCGAGACCGCCGCGGTCGACTACATCCACGGTGGCGACGGGCTGCTCATGGCGCCCACCTACGCCATCCCGCGCCTGCTGCAGCGCAACGGCCTGACCCTGCAGGACTTCGACTTCTACGAGATCCACGAGGCGTTCGCCTCCGTGGTGCTCGCCACACTCCAGGCGTTCGAGTCGGAGGAGTACTGCAAGGGCAAGCTGGGGCTCGATGCCCCGCTCGGCTCGATCGACCGCAGCAAGCTCAACGTCAACGGCTCGTCGCTGGCGGCCGGTCATCCGTTCGCCGCGACCGGCGGCCGGATCGTGGCCTCGCTGGCCAAGATGCTGCACGAGAAGAAGCAGGAGACCGGCAAGCCCGTCCGCGGCCTGATCTCCATCTGCGCCGCAGGTGGACAGGGTGTGACGGCGATTCTCGAGGCCTGATCGCCACCCCTCGGAAGTCGTTGAGAAAAAAAGTTCCGTTCGGTGTGTAACGCTCCGCGACGGACAGCGATAGACCCAGCGACCCCGCGCTGCTGCCTGACCCCCGACCTGGTAGCAACGCGGGGTCTTCGCATTCCGGGCGAAGCCGACCGAAGCTGGGGCACTACCCTTGAAACCAGGTAGTCGGCGCGCGAATTCGACAGCGCGTCCAGCTTTGCGAAGGGATCCGGGTGAGCGGCAGCAACGGGACCGACGAGTCCCCTCACGAGCACGACGACGCACGAACCGAGAACGTCGGTTCGACGGCGGAGTCCGCTCGCGAGGCCGAGGGTGCGTCGGCTCCTACCGAGCGTTTCGAAGCGGTCGATCCTCACCGGGAGGTGGCGGAGGCGGGCAGTGTCACCGAGCCGCAAGCGGGTGAAGCGACCGAGCCTGGAGCGGGCAGCGTCACCGAGCCGCAGCCGGCCGCCGAGGCTCCGCAGCCGGTCGTCGGCGAAACGCCGGAGGCGAGCGGAGCGGTGGAACCGCAGGTCGACGAGCCGAAGACGGAAGCCATGGCTGCCCCGCAGGCTCCCACAGAGGCCCGATCCGATGGCACGGACCAGGTGGCTCCCACCGGCGCGGACGGGTCCCCGACCGAGAACGTCCATCCTTCGGAGGCACCCACCGCGGTCATCCCGGTCGTCGCGCCGGGGAACCGCGCACCGGACGGATCGTCCGCCGCCACCCATCGGCTCCTCCGTTCGCAGGGGGAACCGGACCCGGCGCAACCCGGTCCGGCACAACCCGGTCCCGAACAGCCGGGGGCTCCCGTCCCACCCACGTCGACGGCGATGCCGTCGGCCGCCCATCCGCCGCAGGGCGACCAGCCGACCCACCAGATGCAGGCGGGTCCGCCGCCGCAGGGGCCGCCTCCCGTCACCCCTCCGCCCACCGGCGGCCCGGGAGGTTCCGGCGGAGACGGCGACGAACCGGGTAGGTCCGGATCGAATCTGCCCCGGCGCACGATCGCGCTCGTCGTCGGTGGTGTCGTCGCGCTGCTCGCCGTGTTCTACGTGGCCGATCTGGCGTTGTCGTCGGGCAAGGTGCCGCGCGGTGTCACCGTCGCGGGTGTCGAGATCGGCGGCATGTCGCTCGATGCGGCCGAGGCCGAACTCACCGAACAACTGACGCCGCGGCTCGACATGCCCGTCGACGTCACCGCCGGCGACACCCAGGGACAGATCGTGCCGTCCGAGGCCGGGATCGGGATCGACTGGCCCGCGACGCTCGACCAGGTGGGTTCGCAGCCGCTCAATCCGTTCACGCGACTCGCGTCGTTCTTCGGGAACGACGAGGTCGGTGTGGTCTCCACGCGCGACGAGGTCGCCCTGTCCGCAGCCATCGAGAAGGCCGCCACTGCCGCCGCGCACGAGCCGCGCGAGGGCAACATCGTCTTCGAGGACGGCACACCCGTTCCGGTGACGCCGCAGCCCGGCCAGCAACTCGACGTGGCCGTCGCGGGCGACGTCTTCGCCGAGCGCTGGCCGTACGGCGACGTCTCGCTGCCTGTCGAGAGCGTCGACGTCACCGTCACCCGCGAGGGCCTCGACCGGGCGCTGGCGGAGGTCGCCGTTCCGGCCGTGGCGCAGGATCTGGTCGTCCGGGGGCTCGACGGGGCCGTCGGTGTGCTTCCGCGCGATGCGGTGGGCGCCGTCCTGTCGTTCGTGCCGGACGGTTCGGGAGGACTCGAACCGCAGTACAACACCGAGGCCGCGATCGGCATCCTGGCGCCGCAGCTCGCGCCGTCGGAGACCGAACCGAAGGATGCGCGGATCGTCCTCGACGGTGGTCGCCCGACGATCGTGCCCAGTGAGACCGGCGAGATGGTCGACTGGCCCGTCACCCTCGAGAAGTTGCCCGACCTGCTGAAGGAGGAGGGCGACCGCAGCACCGACGCGGTGTACAAGAAGGCCGAACCCGAACTCACCACCGAAGGCGCCGAGAAGCTCGGCATCGAGGAAGTGGTCTCGGAGTTCACCACCAGCGGCTTCGAATACGCGTCCGGCGTCAACATCCGGCTCGCCGCCCAGGAGATCAACGGCGCCATCGTCAAGCCGGGGGAGACCTTCTCCTTCAACGACTACACCGGTCCGCGCGGTGCGGCACAGGGGTACATCGAGTCGGGCATCATCGAGTCCGGACGTCCCGGTAAGGCCGTGGGCGGTGGCATCAGCCAGCTCGCGACCACCCTCTACAACGCGACCTACTTCGCCGGCATGGAGGACGTCGAGCACACCGAGCACAGCTACTACATCTCCCGGTACCCGGCGGCCCGCGAGGCCACGATCTACGACGGCGCCATCGACCTGAAGTTCCGCAACCCGTTCGACACGGGCGTCCTGATCCAGACGATCGGCACGAGCTCGGACATCACGGTGCGGATCTGGGGCACCAAGACCGTCGACGTCCAGTCGGTCACCGGCAACCGCACGAACTTCACCTCGCCCAACACGATCACGTTGCCCGCCGGGTCGGCCTGCATCCCGTCGAGCGGCGCGCAGGGCTTCACCGTCACCGACACCCGGATCGTCACCGACGCACGGACGGGCGCGCAGATCTCGAACGCGACGCGCACAGTCCGATACGACCCGGTCCCGATCGTGAAGTGCATCAGCCCCGAACCGGAACCGAGCGATGAGCCCTCCGGTGGTGGCGACGACGCGACCTCCGGTGACACCGGATCGGAGGACGCTGAGGCCGAGGACGCACCCGCGCCGGAATCGCCTGCGGCAGAAGCGCCGGCAGAGGGTGGAACCGAGGAGGAGTAACCGACGTCCTCGAAACTTCGGGGAGGTTGTGTGCGGTTCCGGCGAAGAACTCGCACACAACCTCCCGTAGTTTCGTCACTCGGGAAGCGGCACCACGTCGGGGATCTCGCCGTCGAGGATGCGGAGCTGCGCGTCGCGCAGTTGCTTCTCGCCGTGACGCTGCAGCCACGCCTTCCCGGCCGGGAAACGGCCGATCACATGGTGTTTGACGACGTTCACGGCGAAGCGACCCACCGGATACCACGGCGGACGCAGCGGGACCTTCAGTGCGAGGACGCCGGACGGGCCGAGAAGTGTTGTCGCGAGCGACAGTCCGCGTTCGTATTCGTACCGTCGACGCAGTGCCTGGAAACGCGGATACCGGGTGTGGAGCGGGAGTTCGACGAGCGACCGGGCGAGCATGTGGCTGTTCTCGTCGGCGGCGGGTGAGGACGACCCGATCTGGTACATCATCCGCAGTCCAGAGCGCTCCTCGAACCGGAGCCACTTCGGGTCGACGCCCATCAACCACCCGACGTACGCCCACAGGTGCAGGACGGCTTCGGCCTCGCGCCGGGTGTACCGCACACCCAGGACGCGGGTGTGGAGCAGGAAGGTGATCGAGAACAGGCCCAGCGTGCCGGCCTGGTCGAACTGGTTGACCGGTAGTCCGCGGAACTCGGTGTCCCACTCGCCGTCGTGCTCGTGGTGATAGTCGACGAAGGCGTGCATCAGTCGCACGTGCACCGAGAGCGTGAAGCCTTCGCCGAAGCGTTCGAGACCGCCGTCGGCGACGCACCCGTTCCACCACGTCCCCGTCTCGGCGATGCGCCGGCGGGTGCGCTCACCGGTGAGGCGACCGGACGACGTCAGCACCGGTAGTGGACCGGAGTTGTTGTATCCGCCGAGCAGCGAGCCGTAGGCGAGGACGTCGCCGACGTCGGATCCGACCCTGCGCAGCGTGCGTGCGCCGAGGGCGATCGTGTCGCGGTCGACCCAGTCGGGGGTGTCCTCGAGCATCTCGAAGTACTTCCGGAGCACGGGAGGGGCGTCGGGGACGGCGTCGATGCCCTCGGCCAGTGCAGTGCGGAACTGCGCGAGGGTGACAGTACGGTCGCGCCGGATGGCCCGCACCAGTTCGGCGCTGGGTTCGTCGCGCTCGAGTAGGGCGCGGCGCAGGGCGTCCGCCTCCTCGGGTGTGGCATCGGGAGCGCGTCCCGCGAAGGGGCGCAGGGGTGCGGTGATGCGGGCGGCCTTCTCGCGGTCGCGCATGTACCGAGTCGTCGTCGACGTGCCGGTGATGGTCACAGGGCTCAGAGTGCTACTGACAACAAAGGTTGTCAATGCTGCTCCCGAAAAACGACGAGACCGACGTCGTGTGCGAAATCCGTCGGGAAGTCGCGCACAACGTCGGTCTCGTCTATCGCGCTACCGCCGTGAGCGGTTCGATCAGAACGCCGCTTCGTCGAGCTCCATGATGTCGAGGTCGACGTCGGTGATGATCTGACGCGCGACGCTCAGCTCCGGCAGGACGTTCTTGGCGAAGAAGGACGCGGCCGCGACCTTGCCCTCGTAGAACGCCTTGTCCGAGGCGTCGACGTCGGCGTCGAGCGCGGAGAGAGCGATCTCGGCGTGCTCGAGCAGCAGCCAGCCGATCATCAGGTCGCCGAACGCCTCGAGGAAGCGGACGGAGCCGAGGCCGACCTTGTACAGCTCGGTGGGCTGCTCCTGCGCACCCATGAGGTACTGGGTGAGCGTGGCGACCATCGTCTGGGTCTCGCCGAGGGCGGTGGCCAGGAGCGTGCGCTCCTTCTTCAGGCGCTGGTCGGCGTCGTCGCGCTCGACGAACTTCTTGATCTCCCCGGCGACGTGGGCGAGCGCCACACCGCGGTCGCGGGCGATCTTCCGGAAGAAGAAGTCCTGCGCCTGGATGGCGGTGGTGCCCTCGTACAGCGAGTCGATCTTCGAGTCGCGGATGTACTGCTCGATCGGGTAGTCCTGCAGGAAGCCCGAACCGCCGAGGGTCTGGAGCGAATCCTTCAGGTACTGGTAGGCCCGCTCGGAGCCGCAGCCCTTGACGACCGGCAGCAACAGGTCGTTGATGCGGTGCGCGAGACCGGCGTCGGCGCCGGAGACCTGCTCGGCGACGGAGTCGTCCTGGTGGGCGGCGGTGTACAGGTACACGGCGCGCAGGCCCTCGGAGTAGGCCTTCTGCATCGCGAGCGAACGACGGACGTCCGGGTGGTGCATGATCGACACGCGCGGGGCGGTCTTGTCGGACATCTTGGTCAGGTCGGCGCCCTGGATGCGCTCCTTGGCGTAGTCGAGGGCGTTGAGGTAGCCGGTCGACAGGGTCGCGATGGCCTTGGTGCCGACCATCATGCGAGCGTGCTCGATGACGTCGAACATCTGCGCGATGCCGTTGTGGACCTCACCGACGAGCCAGCCCTTGGCCGGAACACCGTGGCCACCGAAGGTGACCTCGCAGGTCGCGGAGGCCTTGATGCCCATCTTGTGCTCGACGTTGGTGACGAACACACCGTTGCGCTCGCCCATCTCGTTCTTCTCGAAGTCGAAATGGAACTTCGGGACGAAGAACAGCGACAGGCCCTTGGTGCCGGGGCCGGCGCCCTCGGGGCGGGCGAGGACGAGATGGAAGATGTTCTCGAACAGGTCGTCGGAGTCGGCGGAGGTGATGAACCGCTTGACGCCCTCGATGTGCCAGGAGCCGTCGTCCTGCTTGATCGCCTTGGTGCGACCGGCGCCGACGTCGGAACCGGCGTCGGGCTCGGTGAGGACCATGGTGGCGCCCCAGCCGCGCTCGACGCAGGTGGCGGCCCACTGCTTCTGCTCATCGGTGCCGTTGTCGTAGAGCACGCCCGCGAAGGCCGGGCCGGCCGCGTACATGAACGCGGCGGGCTGGGCGCCGAGCATCATCTCGTTGACGGCCCACAGGAGGCTGCGGGGTGCGTCGGTGCCGCCGATCTCCTCGGGGATGCCCATCGACCAGTAACCGGCGTCCCACCAGGCGCGGAACGACTTCTTGAACGGCTCGGGAAGCGACACCGAATGGGTCTCGGGGTCGAAGACCGGCGGATTGCGGTCGGCGTCGGCGAAGCCTTCGGCGGCCGGCCCCTCGGCCAGTGCCTTGACCTCGGCGAGGATGCCGCGTGCGGTGTCCTCGTCCAGATCGCCGAACTTGCCGGCTTCGAGGACCTTCTGAATCTTCAGGAACTCGAAGAGGTTGAACTCGAGGTCGCGGAGGTTGCTCTTGTAATGGCCCATGTCGTCGGTGTCTCCCAGTGTGGTGCGGTCCAGCTGGCTTCAAGTACCGCCCAAGTTATTACTCGTCGGTAACATCTCCATGTTACTCGTCGGGCAACTAACTGCCAAGAGGTGGTTTGCTCGCCACGACGAGCGCGTCGATCGCCGTTCCCGCGTCGGTTTCCCGATATCGCCGTTCGGCAATCCCGATTTCCAATCTTCCGTCGATTTCCTCGACGAGATCGGTTGGCGTGTAAAGGATCTCCTTGTCCTGGGGTCCGCCCACGCCCTCGTCGACATTTATCGTGTCGTGCCCCAGGAATATGAGGATTCCTTCAGGTTTCAGCGAATTGATGGCGCGGTCGAGAAGCGCCTTCCGCTGTGGCGGAGGGAAATGCAGGAAGGCCGAGAGAATCAGGTCATATTCACCCTCGAACGAGTCGGCCGTCACATCTGCGAGGACGTAGCGGAGCCGGTCTCGCGAGCGCGACGGCGCCTGCGCCGCGATCCGGCGGGCCTTGTCGAGGGCGACCTCGGAGAAGTCGACGCCCACGACCTCCCATCCGCGCGTCGCCAGCCACAGGGAGTGACGACCTTCACCACACCCGAGATCGAGGGCGCGACCATGCGGCAGCGACGCCACGTGTTCGACGATCACCGGATTGGGCGGCGCGCCCCAGATCAGTTCCGACGCCGCATACTTCTCGTTCCAGTCCTGTGCATCCATACCGCGACGCTAGCCCGCGTCCGGTGGACGGGACGGCCGCTTGCGGTGCGGGTCACGGAAGCGCATCGTCGGGGTAGCGCTGTGACGAAACCGTGACCTGCGATATCGTTGACCGGATGCGATGTGCCGACACGCGGTACGTCGAGGAGGAGGAGTTCGTCTGATGGGTGCACAGATCGCTGTCCCTGCCCCGCTGAGGAACAGCGCGCTGCTCGGTCTGGGTGTGCACCGCCCCGAGCGCATCGTCACCAACGACGAGATCTGCCGGCAGATCGACTCGAGCGACGAATGGATCCAGTCGCGGTCCGGCATCAAGGAGCGCCGTTTCGCGAAGCAGCATCCTGAGGAGTCGGTCGTCGACATGGCGACGAGCTCCGCCGAGCAGGCCCTCGCGGCCGCCGGCCTCACGGGTGCGCAGATCGACACCGTGATCGTCGCGACCTCCACCTACCCCTTCCAGACCCCGCAGGCCGCGGCTCTCGTCGCAGACCGCATCGGCACCGGCGGTGCCGCGGCGCTCGACATCCAGGCCGGCTGCGCAGGTTTCTGTTACGCCCTCGGTGTCGCCTCCGATCTTCTGCGCGCCGGAACGGCCGAGCACGTGCTCGTCGTCGGTGTCGAGCGCATGAGCGACACCACCGAGCCCACCGATCGCTCGGTGCGCTTCATCTTCGGCGACGGTGCCGGTGCCGTGGTCGTCGGCCCGTCCGACGAGGTCGGTGTCGGCCCCACCGTCTGGGGCTCCGACGGTTCGCAGGCCAACGCGATCCGCCAGGAACCCGACTGGGTCGACTTCGCCACCAACCCGAACCAGAAGCGTCCCTGGATCATCATGGAGGGCACCGCGGTCTTCCGCTGGGCCGCCTTCGAGATGAGCAAGTTCGCCCGCCAGATCGCCGACAAGGCCGGCGTGGCGCTCGAGGACCTCGACGCCTTCGTCCCGCACCAGGCCAACCTGCGCATCAACGACGTCATCGTCAAGCAGCTCGAACTGCCCGAGACGGTTGCGGTCGCCGACGACATCATCGAGACCGGCAACACCTCCGCCGCGTCCATCCCGCTGGCGATGGAGAAGATGCTGCGCACCGGCCAGGTCGAGGCCGGATCCACCGCGCTGCTCCTCGCGTTCGGTGCCGGCCTGTCGTACGCGGGCCAGGTCGTGAAGATGCCCCCGCTGGCGAAGTAGGAAGCGGCAGCAGTACGACTTCGTAGCAGTATCGACATATGGCGAGCACTCGCACGTCGTCCATTCCCCGTTGGGTCTGGGTCCTGTGCTTCATCGTGGTCAGCGTGGTCGTCGTCCTCCTCGAACCGGTGGGGGACGACGAACCGGCAGGTCCCGGCGGGAGCACGGTCGAGAACCCCTCCGAAGCGCTCGAGGCGCTGGCGGCCCTGCCCGTCCGGCCCGCCGAATCGCAGAGCGGCTACGACCGCTCGCTGTTCGGTTCGGCCTGGACCGACGAGGTGACCGTCGAGATGGGGCGCAACGGCTGCGACACCCGTAACGACATCCTGCGGCGCGACCTCGTCGATGTCTCCTTCGAGCCGGGGAAGAAGCAGTGCACGGTCACCGCCGGCACCCTCGAGGATCCGTACACGGGGAAGACGATCTCCTTCCGTCGCGGGGTCGAGACCTCGTCCGCCGTGCAGATCGACCACGTCGTCGCCCTGTCCGATGCGTGGAAGAAGGGCGCCCGCTATCTCGACGATCAACAGAAGCGGAACCTCGCGAACGATCCGCGCAACCTGATCGCCGTCGACGGCCCCACCAACCAGGGCAAGGGTGACTCCGACGCGTCGGAATGGTTGCCGCCGAACACCGCCTACCACTGCGAGTACGTCGTGCGGCAGATCGAGGTGAAGACCACTTACGAACTGTGGGTCACCCAGGCGGAACACGACGCGATGTCGCGCATCCTCGCCTCCTGCTGACCCGTCTCCTGCTGATCACGCCTCCAGCAGGGCCCGCACGATGTCGTCCTCCGACATCAGCACGTGCGCGGCCGCGGGTCCGAGCGGCACGTAGCTGTCGTGGGAGGTGACCCGCGTGATCCGGCCGTGCCACGCCTCGTCGACGAGCGCCGCGACGACCGCTTCCGCGACCCCTCCGCTACGGCGCGTCTCGTCGACCACTACCACGCGCTCGAAGCGGCGGACGTGTTCGAGCAGTGCGGTCGTCGGCAGCGGCGACAACCACTGCAGGTCGAGGACGGTCGCCGCCACTCCTGCGCGACGGACGGCACGCAGACTCATCGGCACCCCGTTGCCGAAGGTCACCACCAGCACGTCGCGTCCGTCGCCGTAGGTGCACACCGATCCCGGTGGGAGCCCGGCGGTGTCGGGGACCTGCTGCCACAGTCCGTCGCCCTCGTCGTAGAGGTCGCGCCGGTGGTACAGCGCGATCGGTTCCAGGTAGACGCACACCCGGCCCTCCTGACGGGCCAGTTCGACGCACGTGCGCAGCAGGGCGCCGGCCGTGGCGGGTGAACTCGGCACGGCCAGCACGAGACCGGGGATGTCGCGCAGCACGGCGACGGAATCGTCGTTGTGGAAGTGCCCGCCGAAGCCGCGCTGGTAGGGCAGGCCCGCGATGCGCACGACCATCGGATTGCGGTACCGCCCGTCGGAGAAGAACGCCAGGCTCGCCGCCTCCCCGCGTAACTGGTCCTCGGCGTTGTGCAGATAGGCCAGGTACTGGATCTCCGGGATCGGCAGCATGCCCGCGGCGGCGAAACCCAGCGCGGTGCCGAGGATCGTCTGCTCGTCGAGCAGGGTGTCGAACACGCGCAGGCGCCCGAAGCGCTCCTGCAGTCCTCGGGTGACGCCGTAGACCCCGCCCTTGAGGCCGACATCCTCGCCGAACACACAGGCGTGGGGATCCTCCTCGAGCAGCTGCCCGAGCGTGCGGGTGACGGCCCGGGCGAGCGTGAGCGGTTCGCCGGCCGGGTGCGGATCGTCGTCGACATGCACGAGCCCGGATTCGAGCGGTCGCATCACCTCGGCGGCGGTCGCCAGTCGCGGCGGCTGCTGCAGTGAGTCGGCGACGGAGTCGACCTCCGCCCGTATCCGCTCGTACCGGTCGAGAACCCCTGCAGCATCGAGCACTCCGCGCGTGACGAGTTCGCGGGCCGTGCCCACCAGCGGGTCCCGCTTGTGATCGGCGGCGAGAGCCGATGGGCTGCGGTAGGCCGACTCGACGTCGGAACCGGCATGACCGAGGAAACGCACCGCCCGCACGTGCAACAGGATCGGCGCCCGGGTCGTGCGCGCCGTCTCCGCGGCATCGGTTGCGGCAGCGAGCATTTCCACCGGATCGGCGCCGTCCACCGACCGGTACTCGATCCCCGGATACGACGACAGCGACCGCTCGAGCCAGCCGGGCGGGGTGGGGACGCTGATGCCGAGCCCGTTGTCCTCGCACACCAGCAGCAACGGCAACGGCAACCCGCGGTGACGGCAGTAGGCGGCCGCGTTCAGGGCACCGACCGCCGTCGAATGGTTCGCCGAGGCGTCGCCGAAACTGCACACCACCACCGAATCCCACGGCCACGCCGCATCGAGTCCGAGACGCTGCATCCGAGGCAATGCGAGGGCGAGACCGACGGCTCGCGGCAGATGCGAGGCGATCGTCGACGTCTGCGGCAGGATGTTCAGGTCGGCGTTGCCGAACACCTTGTGCCGACCCGCCGAGATCGGATCGAGCGTGGACGCCGCGCATCCGGCGAGCACGTCGCGGATCGGGGTGCTGCCCTCGACGAGCGACGCGCGAGCCGCGTAGAAACCGCCCGAACGGTAGTGCAGCAGAGCAGGATCCGTCACCCGCGTGCACAGGCCCAGCGCGGCGTTCGATTCGTGGCCCGCCGACGCGATGGTGTAGAAACCCTCACCGCGTCCCTGCAGGGTGCGGGCCGCGAAATCGAGGTGCCGCGACTGCACTTGGGCGTCGAAGTACCGCACCAGCAGGTCGTCGTCGACCCGCCGGTCGACCGGCCGCTCCGGCGGTGCGTGCCCGGGCAGAGCGCGCACCGCGGCGACGAAACGTTCGTCGAGTTCGTCGGCGGCGGTCACCCCTTCTTTCTACGCCCCGATCACCTCGGAAGGAGGTGGATCGGACCTCCGTCGTTCGGGAACGGCAACGACGTGAAGTTCATCGGCGCGACGTAGTCGGCCGGCACGTGCCAGCGGAAACGCAACAGCAGGTGGTGCAGCACCGTCTTGATCTCGGCTCCCGAGAAATGCATGCCGAGGCACCGATGCGCGCCACCGCCGAAGGGTGCCCAGGCGTACTTGTGCACCTTGTCCTCGCGGCGCTCCGGCGAGAACCGCTCAGGATCGAAACGTTCCGGGTCGGGCCACAATTCGGGCATGTGGTGGGAGAAGTGCATCCCGAGATTGAGGAGGGTGCCCTTCGGGACGAAGTGTCCGAGGATCTCGGTGTCCTTCGCCGCGCGTCGCACAACACCCGGCACCGGAGTCACCAGTCGCTGGCATTCCTTGATCACCAGATCCAGCGAGGTCAGTTCGTCGAGCCGGTCGAAACTCGGCGTGGTGGTGCCGAGCGCGTCGGATTCGTCGCGGCACCGCTGCTGCCATTCGGGGAACTGGCCGAGATACTGCATCGCCGTCGACAGTGTGATCGTCGAGGTGTCGTGCGCGGCCATCATCAGGAAGATCATGTGGTTGACCACGTCGTCGTCCGAGAACCGTTCGCCTTCTTCGGATTCGACGTGGCAGAACACCGAGAAGATGTCGTCGCCGTCCCCTGCGCGACGCGCGGGGAGATAGTGCCGGAAGAACTTCTCGAGGCGTGCCCGTCCGACGATGCCGCGACGCCACCGCGTGCCCGGCAGCGGATAGCGCACGATGGCGGTGGCCGCCTGCACGCATCCGATGAAAGCCCGGTTCACCTCGTCCATCTCGCGGGCGGACGATCCCTCGGCGCCGCCCATGAAGATCTCCGTCGCGAGGCCCAGGGTCAGTTCCTTGAGCGCCGGGTACACGCGGAAATCGTCGCGCGGTGTCCACCCGTCGAGGGTCCGTTCGATCGACGGGTGCATGCGGTCGGTGTAGAGGGACAGTCGGTCGCGGGTGAACGCCTGCGACATGATGCGACGGTGCGCGGTGTGCTCGTCGCCGTCGAGCAGCATGAGCCCACGGTCGAAGAACGGCCCGATCAGGGCGCGCCAGCCCGGTCCGTTCAGCAGCGCGCGGTCGCGGTTCTGCAGGGCCGCACCGACGGCGTCGGGCCCGAGCAACACCACCCAGGGGCGGCCGGCGAAGCGGAACCACGAGACCGGACCGTGCTCGTGGTACCGATGCGTATATGCCCCAATGGGATCGCGCATGTACTTCAGCGCGTAACCGACGTAGGGGAGGCCACTGTCGCCCGGGACGGGAGCGAGGCCTGGAGGTGGAGGAGCAAGCATCTTCGTCACGGGCGCATCTCCGGGTGGTCGGAATCTGACGCTGGCTGTAGTCAGATCCAATGTAGCGCGCATCACATCTCGGTTGCGTCGATTCGTCCCACGGGACGGTTGCTGGTCGGGCGTGCGGGTGCGTGCCATGCTGACGCCATGGACGTCGAACGCCCCAAGCTCGAAGGCACCGTCGCGGTCGGGGAGGGCCGCCGGCTCGGTTTCGCCGAGTTCGGGTCGGCCCAGGGCCGCACGGTGTTCTGGCTGCACGGCACACCGGGTGCGCGCCGCCAGGTTCCCATCGAGGCCCGCGCCTTCGCCGAACGGAACCACATCCGCCTCATCGGGATCGACCGCCCAGGGATCGGCTCGTCCACACCGCACCTCTACGAGAACGTCCTCGCGTTCAGCGACGACCTGCGCATCGTCGCCGACACCCTCGGAGTCGACCGCATGGCGATCGTCGGACTGTCCGGCGGCGGCCCCTACACCCTCGCCGCGGCTTATGCGCTGCGCGAACGGGTCGTCGCGGCCGCGGTCCTCGGCGGTGTCGCACCCGTCGTCGGTCCCGAGGCGATCGACAGCAACCTGATGAAACTGGGCGCCTTCGTCGCGCCGGCACTGCAGACCGCGGGCGTCCCGATCGGTGTGGCGGTGAGCGCGGCGATCCGCGTGGTGCGTCCGTTCGCGTCGCCGATCATCGACCTGTACGGGCGGCTCTCACCCGAGGCCGACCGCCGCCTGCTCGCTCGCCCCGAGTTCAAGGCGATGTTCCTCGACGACCTGCTCAACGGCAGCCGACGTCAGATCTCCGCGCCGTTCTCCGACATCGTCGTGTTCACCCGCGACTGGGGCTTCCGCGTCTCCGACGTGAAGGTGCCCGTGCGGTGGTGGCACGGCGACACCGACCACATCATCCCGATCGAGCACGGCCTGCACATGGTGGACCTGCTGCCCGACGCACAGTTCCACCACCTGCCCGGCGAAAGTCATCTCGGGGGTCTCGGTGCGTCGGAGGAGATCCTCACTACTGTTCTGGAGTTGTGGGACCAGGACTGAGCGAGGGTGAACGCCCGCTGCCGAGAGCGCTGCACCTGCGACCGTCGGCACTGGCGGCGGTCGCCGTGGGCGGCCTGCTCGGGACGAGCGCCCGCTACGGCCTCGGCCGGTGGTTCCCCGTCGAGTCCGGCGGCTGGCCGGTCACGACCTTCGCGATCAACGTCCTCGGTGCGCTGCTGCTCGGCTTCCTGCTCGAGGCCTTGATCCGCATCGGCCCCGACACCTCCTGGCGGCAGGTGGTCCGGCTCGGGGTGGGCACCGGTGCGCTGGGCTCGTTCACCACCTACAGCGCACTCGCCGTCGACACCGACCTGCTGCTGCGCGACGGGCACCTGCTCGCCGCGGTGACCTACGCGCTGGGTACGGTGCTCGCCGGATCGGTCGCGACCGGCGTCGGCATCGCCCTCGGCGCCTGCCTGGGTGAACGCCGGAGCGCGTCGTGATCGCGGTGGGGGTGGCGCTGGCGGGCAGCCTCGGCGCGGTCGTCCGCTTCGTCGTCGACAGTGCTCTGCGTGCCCGTTCCGGGTCGTCCCTGCCGTGGCCGACGGTGCTGATCAACGTCACCGGTTCGCTGCTGCTGGGGCTGCTCACCGGTGCGGTGCTGTTCCACGAGGCCCCCGCGGAGATGCTCACCGTCGTCGGGGTGGGGTTCTGCGGCGGGTTCACCACCTTCAGCACGACCAGCGTCGACTCCGTCCGCCTGATCGTGGCGCGCCGCTACGGCGCCGCCTGCGCGATCGCGTTCGGCACGCTCGCGACCACGCTCGTCGCGGCGGCCGCCGGGCTCACTCTCGCCACCGTGTGGTGATCAGCGGGCGCGGTCGATCAACCCGAGCACCGAGCGCAGTTCGTCGGCGTCGACCTGGCCGGGTGCCGACGCGGTGCCGACCATCCCGAACGTCGCCGCCGATCCGAAGATCTGACCGGCGAGCCGCGACACCACGCCGAGACCGCCCATCGACATGGTGATCAACGGGCGGTCGGCGTGGTCCTCGTGCATGGTGCGGGTCGCGTCGAGCAGCGTGAGCACGTCGGCCGTCGATCGCGGCATGACGGCGATCTTGCAGATGTCGGCGCCGAGTTCCTGCATTTCGCGCAGCCGCGCGACGATCTCGTCCTTCGGCGGCGTGGCGTCGAAGTCGTGGTTCGACGCCACCACCGCGACACCGCGGGCGTGCGCCGCCGCGACGATCCGCTCGACGGCGGCACGGTCGCGGCGGTACTCGACGTCCACCAGATCCACCGTGCCGCTCTCGGCGAGCGCGACCGTCAGATCTGCGTACGCCTCGTCGGCGATCGCGATCTCCCCGCCCTCGTTCGCGGTGCGGCAGGTCGCGAGCAGGGGAGTGCCCCGCAACTGCTCGGCGAGGGCGCCGGCCTGCGCGACCACCGAGGCGACGTCGTCGACGGTGTGGAAGAAGTCCACGCGCCATTCGACGACGTCGGCCCGATCGGCGACGGCCGCGATCTGCTCGCGCAGCGCCTCGGGGGTGCGGCCGGTGACGGGGACGACGATCGTGGGTGCGCCTTCACCGATCACCACGTCCTTGACGCGAACCGGTGTGATCGTTCGTCCCACGTGCCGTCTCCGTTCCCTCGTCCGATGGCCGGACCTATTCGATCACGGCCGCTTCGACCCGCTGTCCGCAGTGTCCGCAGTGTCCGCACCGACCTCGGTTCCCTCGACGACCACGACGGTGTCGTCCTTCGACGCCTTCGCCGGGTCGGCGACCGCCTCGCCACGCGCGACCATGAGTGCCTCGTCGGAGAGCGGGATCTCCTTGATGAAGCACGCGAGGACGAACGCGATGAGCAGGAACGGGATGAGGTACCAGAACACCGGCGCCAGCGAGTCGGCGTAGGCGTCGATGACACCCTCGCGGACGGGATCGGGCAGCATCTTCATCGCTGCCGGATCGACGGTCGCGGTGGCCTGACCGGCCTGCTCCGGGGTCGCGCCGGCCGCGGTGAAGACCTCGACGAGCTTCTCCGCCAGGCGGTTGGTGAAGATGGTGCCGAAGATCGCCACACCGAGTGCCGCACCGACCTCGCGGAAGTAGTTGTTCGAACTCGTCGCCGTGCCGATCTCGTCGGCGGGCACCGCGTTCTGCACGATCAGGATGACGACCTGCATGATCAGGCCGAGACCCAGACCGAAGACGAACAGCATCGAGCAGATCACCCACAGCGGGGTGTCGCCCTCGAGCGTGGTCAGCCACAGCATGCCCGCCGCGGTGATGAGCGAACCGACGATCGGATAGATCTTGTAGCGCTGGGTCTTGGTGATGGCCAGACCCGAACCGATCGAGGTGATCATCAGACCGGCCATCATCGGCAGCAGTAATAGACCCGAGACCGCGGCCGAGGTACCCGACGACATCTGCAGGAAGGTCGGCATGAAGGCGATCGCCGAGAACATGCCGAGGCCGAGGACGAAACCGATGGCCGTGGCGTTGACGAAGATCGAGTTGCGGAACAGGGACAGCGGGATGATCGGGTCCTGCGCCCGCGACTCGACGAGCACGAACAGGCACACGAACACCACGAGTCCGGCGCCGAACATCCACGTGAGCGGAGCGGTCCAGCCGCGGTCGGCGTCGCCACCGAAGTCCGTGAAGAAGATCAGGCAGGTCGTGGCGAGCGAGAGCGTGAGCACACCGAGGATGTCGATCCGCTTCGTCGGCTTCTTCACCGGCAGGCGCAACGCGAACCAGGTGATGACGAACGCGATGATGCCGACCGGCACGTTGATGTAGAAGCACCACTCCCACGTCAGGTGGTCGACGAAGAAGCCGCCGATCAGCGGGCCACCGACGGCCGACAGACCGAAGATCGCGCCGAGCGGGCCCATGTACTTACCGCGTTCGCTCGCGGGCACGATGTCGGCGATGATCGCCTGCGACAGGATCATCAGGCCGCCGCCGCCGAAGCCCTGGATCGCGCGGAAGACCACGAAGGTCCAGAAGTCGTCGGTCATCGAGCACGCCGCGGAGGCGATGGTGAACACGCCGATCGCGATGAGGAACAGGTACCGGCGCCCGAAGACGTCGCCGAACTTGCCGTAGATCGGCATCACGATGGTCACCGCGAGCAGGTAGGCGGTGGTGATCCACGCCTGGTGTTCGACGCCGCCGAGCTGCCCGACGATCGTGGGCATGGCGGTGGAGACGATCGTCTGGTCCAGGCTGGCGAGCATCATGCCCGCGATGAGCGCGGAGAAGATGATCCAGATCCGTCGCTGGGTGAGAACCAGAGGTTCCGAAGTGGTGGTCACGGTGTTCCTGTCGGAATAGGAATATCGAGCTGTTACGTGAAGGTGGCCTGCGCAGGAGTGAGGCGATCGGAAATTGTTGCACCCGGTAACTTCTGCTGCAAGGCAATTTCCTCCCGGTCACTCGAACCAGGACCGCACGGGCGGTTTGACCCACATGATCTTCTCGTCCTCGTCGGTGCGGACCGCTGCGGGATGATCGGGGTGCTTCTGCGCCCACGCCGTCTTCTCGTCCATCAATCTCGCGGCGAGTTCCCAGGTCTCCATGGTGCGCGGTGGATGCGCATCCGCGGCCCGCGCCAGCTTGCGTCGCGTCTCGTCGGTCATGGCGAGCAGTTCGGCTCCCGAGATGCCGCGGTTCCATGCATACCGGGCCAGGGTCACGGCCTTGTCTCGCCGGTTCTTCTCGGCGCGATCGGTGTGGGCGAAGTCGGCGTCGCTCATGCTCCGAAGGTACGCGTCGGCCCGGACAAGGTCGCCGTCGACGAGCTGTCGGATCCGGCCACGCCGGGGGTGCCGTCTGCCTACCCTCGATGAGGGGGCTGAGGAGGCGTGATGACGGCCGACGAGATCCCGGAGGGCACACCCGACACGGTGGCGGCGCGTGCCGCTCGGCCGCCGCGGGTGCCGGTGTCCGACCCGACCCTCGGCATCGAGGTTCCCCGGTCCTTCCGCGGCACACCGCCACACCGGTTGGTGGCGCTCGGCGACTCCCTGCTGCAGGGCTTCCAGAGCGGCGCGATCTACAACACCGACGTCTCCGTCCCGGCGATCGTCGCCCACGAGCTCGGCGCCGACCTGCGGTACCCGCGCTTCGGTGGACCGGGCGGACTGCCGCTGAACGTCGAAGTGCTGTTGCGCCGGATCGAGGAGCGGCACGGATCCACGCTCGAACCGTGGGAGCTGCCGACCGCGCTCTTCACGGCGCGGGGTTTCATGGACGAGGTCGAGGACTACTGGGAACGCGGACCCGGCGCGACACCACCGCTCGTCGGATATCTCCACAACCTGTCGTGCTTCGGCTGGGATCTGCGCGACGCGCTGCAGAAGACCGCACGCGTCTGCGCCGAACGCATCGGAAGACCCCGCGACGATCTCGTGCGGCAGCTCGTCGAGAACAACGGGGAGCGGGCCGCGTTGTACGTCTATCCGAACACCGACGACCGGCGCCGCGAGATGACACTGTTCGACGTCGCGACCGAACTCGGTGCCGAGCACGACGACGACACCGACGCGGGCATCGAGACACTCGTCGTCTTCCTCGGTTCGAACAACGCGCTGCAGACCGTCACCGAACTGCAGGTCGTGTGGAGCGGCGACGACTTCCGCGACCTCGACGCGAAACAGGCATACACGATCTGGCAGCCCGAGCATTTCGACAGCGAGTTCGCGGAGGTCGTCGCGAAGCTCCGCGACATCGACGCGCGGCACGTGGTGCTGTGCACCGTCCCGCACGTCACCATCGCACCCATCGCCCGGGGGATCGGGACGAAGAACGGCTCGCCGTACTTCCCCTATTACACCCGGCCGTGGGTGGACGCACGTCGCTTCGACGCGAGCCGCGACGAACACATCACCGGCGCGCAGGCCCGCATGGTCGACGCCGCGATCGATCTGTTCGACGAGACGGTCACCGAGGCGGTCGCCGACGCGCGTCGCGCGGGACTGGACTGGTACCTGCTCGACACCGCGGGCATCCTCGACCGCCTGGCCGCCCGCCGCTACGTCGACGACCTCGATGCGCGACCCGCGTGGTGGCAGCCGTACCGGCTACCGCCGACGCTCGCCGCGCTCGACCCGGTACCGGACACGCGTTTCCTGTCGGCCGACGGTCACGGCGGTCGCGACAGCGGGGGATTGTTCTCCCTCGACGGTGTGCACCCGACGACGGTCGCCTACGGGATCCTCGCCCAGGAGATCATCGACGTGATGGTGCGTGCCGGCGTCGAATTCCGGTCGCCGAACGGAACGGTGCGAAACGGTCCTGTCGCCGTGGATTTCGAGCGTCTGCTCCGGCACGACACCCTTGTGCGTACGCCACCGCAGAATATCGATTCGACGCTGTCGATCCTGGGGTGGGTCGACGAGGTGCTCGACGTGTTCCGGGTGCAGTTGCGTTTCGGTCTGTGAGGGATCAGGTCAGGTTGATGACGTGAGCGTGTGTCGCCACGGCGTCCTGCATCTTCTTCCGCGACAGCGAGCGCGGACCGCACGCGCATCCCGACGGAATGGCGTCGTCCTCGAACTGCGTCACCTCCAGGGTGTCCACATACTCCGAATTGAGTGATGTGCCGTTGTGCGGTGTCGCTTCGCGGTCGCGGTTGCCGCGGCCGCCGGGACCGCTGCGGGAGACCACGACCTGACCCTCGGTGGTGTTGTACACCGCCGCTACGGTGTGGCCCTTGGGACAACGAACCTTGAGGACGGCCTTCTCGGTGCGCTGGGGTCCGAGTTCCTTCACTGCGGCGAGTGCGAGCTTGCGACGTTCGGTAGGGGGTGTCGTGGCGATATCCATTTTCCTATTCCACCTCACAGTGTCGGGGTTCACAGGGCTTCGGCAGAACCGCTTCGGGGTTTGTTTTCAGATGATCTCGTCGGTGAGCCGGTGCGGTGTGCCGAATCGATGAGCGGTGATCGTGACGGACTGTTCGGCCAGGAACGGCAGCATTTCGATTCGTCCGGATCCGGTCACCGGATGGTCGAACACCGCGATGTCGCATCGGGTGTTCCATTCGGCGGGCGGCGCTGCGCCGATCAGGCGGACACGCGCCGGGGTCGTGTCGACGATCCGTTCCTCCCATTCCACATCACTCTCCACGCGCACGCGACCGTCGAAACGTGCTGTATTCGAGCATCTTACGAGATCGACGTCGAAAGCCGAAGAGATTTCCACCGGCGCGCCGGCCCGGGCCGCGGCGCCGAGCACGCGCACGAGTTCGTCGGGCCGACCCGCCTCGCCGAGGCGTACGTGTGTGCGAACGGGCCGGTACCGGAACAGGTTCCGCTCCGCCGTCAATCCCGTGACATCTTGTGCCACAGCGAATTCCGACGTCCACGCTCGCTCGTCGTCGTCGAACGCCCGGCGCAGCGCGTCCTCGTCCCAGGTGCACGGTTCCCAGGAGCCGAAGCCGAAGAGGTAGTTCGGCCCACCCGCCTTGAAGCCCGCGCCCACCGACGACTTCTTCCAACCACCGAAGGGCTGCCGTCGCACAATGGCACCGGTGATACCACGGTTGACGTACAGATTCCCGGCCTGCACCCGATCGAGCCAGCGGGCGATCTCGTCGGGGTCCAGCGAGTGAAGACCTGCCGTGAGTCCGTAATCCACCTCGTTCTGGATCGCGATCGCCTCGTCCAGGTCGGCCGCGGTCATCACCCCCAGCACCGGACCGAAGAACTCGACGAGATGCGTGCGCGACCCGCGTCGCACCCCGGTGCGCACGCCGGGTGTCCACAGCCGGCCCTCCTCGTCGAGCCGGCGCGGTTCGACGAGCCACGACTCGCCGTCCTCGAGTTCGGTGAGAGCGGTGAGCAGTTTGCCCTGCGCCGGTTCGATCAACGGCCCCATACGGGTTCGCGGATCGTGCGCGGGACCGACCGGCAGTGACCGCACCGCGTCGACGAGTTGGTCGCGGAACCGGCGGGAGGTCGCCACGGAGCCGACGAGGATCACGAGCGACGCCGCCGAGCACTTCTGCCCGGCATGCCCGAACGCCGACTGCACGACGTCGCGCACCGCCAGATCCGGATCGGCGCTCGGCGTCACGACGATCGCGTTCTTGCCGCTCGTCTCCGCCAGCAGCCGCCTCCCCGGACGCAGCGAACGGAACAGCTCGGCGGTCTCGTAGGCACCGGTGAGCACCACCCGGTCGACGCGGGGATCGGAGACGAGCTTCGTGCCCAGCGACCGTTCGTCGGCGTGGACGAGATGCAGGACGTCGCGGGGCACACCGGCATCCCACATCGCCTCGGCGAGCACCGACCCGCATCGCGCCGTGAGGGTCGCGGGCTTGAGGACCACAGCCGAACCGGACGCCAGCGCCCCGAGCGTCGATCCCGCCGGGATCGCGACCGGGAAGTTCCACGGCGGCGTCACGACCGTGAGGGTCGACGGCACGAACCGCGCACCGTCGATCCCGTCGAGCGCGCGGGCCCGCTCGGCGTAGTGCCGCGCGAAGTCGATCGCTTCCGAGACCTCCGGATCGGACTGGTCGAGGGTCTTACCGCCCTCGGCGGCCATCACCTCGAGCAGATCGGCGCGACGCGCTTCGAGCACATCGGCCACCTGTTCGAGGATCCGTGCGCGCTCGGCACCGCTGCGGGCACCCCAGGCGCGACCGGCCGCCGTCGCATCGGCCAGCATGCTCTCGAGTTGTTCCTCGGAGGAGAGGGTGTGCGCACGCACGGTGTCGATACCGAGCTTCGACGACGGCACCCGCTCGAGGATGCGGCGACCCCACTCCCGGTTCTGCGGCAGGGACGGATCGGTGTCCGGTGTGTTCGTGAACACCGGCAGGGCAGGAGTGGGAGGTCCCTGCCGGTTCTGCGTCCGGTTGGGGGAGGGGACGCTGTCGTCGAGCGCCGCCACCGACGCGCGGAACCGTTGCTCCTCGCGTTCGAACAGGGTGGGATCGTCGGCGAGATCGAACACCGCCGACATGAAGTTCTCCTGCCCCGAACCCTCGTCGAGCCGGCGCACCAGATACGAGATCGCGACGTCGAACTCGTCGGGGCGGACGACGGGCGTGTAGAGCAGCAGGCTGCCGACATGCCGACGGATCACCTCGGCCTGGCTCTGCGCCATGCCGAGGAGCATCTCGAAGTCGATCCCGTTGCGCACGTGCCGGCGACCGGCGAGCTCCCACGCGTAGGCGATGTCGAAGAGGTTGTGCCCGGCCACCCCGATCCGCACGTTCTCGATCCGCTCGGGTGTGAACGCGTAGTGCAGCAGCCGCTTGTAGTTCGTGTCGGTCTCCTGCTTGCTGCTCCACGTCGCGAGCGGCCACCCGTGCAGCGACGCGTCGACCCGTTCCATCGGCAGGTTGGCGCCCTTGACCACCCGGATCTTGATCGCGGCACCGCCGCGTGCGCGTCGCGCCGCCGCCCACCGCTGCAGTTCCATCATCGTGGCCAGGGCATCGGGCAGATACGCCTGCAGCACGATCCCGGCCTCGAGGTGGAGGAACTCGGGGCGGTCGAGCAGTGTCGTGAACGCCGCGACCGTCACGTCCAGGTCGTGGTACTCCTCCATGTCGAGATTGACGAACTTCGGCGTCGGCGAGGTCGCGGCGAGACGGTACAGCGGGGTGAGCCGGCCGACGATGTCCGCGACGGTCTCGTCGAACGCCCACGGCGAGTGCGGTGCGACGGCCGCCGAGACCTTGAGCGAGACGTAGTCGACGTCGTCGCGTGCCAGCAACGCATGGGTGCCCTCGAAACGGCGACGCGCCTCGACCTCGCCGAGGACGGCTTCGCCCAGCAGGTTGAGGTTGAGCCGGATGCCGGGTCGTTGCAGTCGTGCGATGGCCCGGCCCAGCGCGGCATCGTCGGTGTCGACGACGAGGTGCCCCACCATCGCCCGCAGCGCGCGACGCGCGGCGGGGACGACGAGGTGCGGGAAGCGGGGACCGATCGCGCCGCCCGCCCGCACGGCCGCGCGGAGATGGACGGGAAGGAAATCCGGTATGTTCCGGGACAATTCGGCCAGGGCGTGCGCCGCGGTCGCCGGATCCTCGGGGCGGATGACCTCGTCGACGAAGCGCACGGTGAACTCGAGTCCGTGGGGGTCCTTCAGGACGTCGGCGAGGTGGCGGGCCGCACGGTCGGGCGCGACTTCCGACGATTCCTCCACCCACCGGCGGGCCAGGGCGACAGCATCCTCGACGATCCGCACGATGCGCCTCCGATCGACGGCGTTTCGAACCTGACGCCAATCTACCCACCGGAGCCGGTTCGCGTTTGCGGTCCGCGGTCTCGGGAATACAGCCCGAAGGGGACAGTCCCGACCGATGAGGAGACGAGAGTGAACCGTCAGGCCCCCGCGTCACGTGGCGCGGCGTCATCCGCCGAGCGCATGGCGCAGAACGGTGTATTCGAGAAGTTCGCACGTGCCGGCTACGTCGGCAGTGGCATCGTGCACCTGCTCATCGGCTACCTCGCGATCAGGGTCGCGTTCGGTCGCGGCGAGCAGGAGGCGTCGCAGTCCGGTGCGATGGCGGAACTGGGCGAGCAGCCCGGCGGGAAGATCGCGTTGTGGATCGCCGTCGTCGTCTTCGTGATGATGGGCCTGTGGCGGTTCGCCGAGGCCACCTTCGGCAAGGCGTCCGAACCGGAACAACCCGACGCCGACATGAAGGACAAAGCGTTCGACCGGTTCAAGGCCGCCTGCGTCGGTGTCGTCTATCTCGCCTTCGCGTACACCGCGTTCGGGTTCGCCCGCGGCAGCGGCAAGTCCAGTGGTGAACAGAACGCGGGTCTGACGGCGAAGCTGCTGCAGTCCGGTGCCGGCAAGTTCGTCCTCGTCGTCGCGGGACTCGTCATCCTCGGTGTGGGCGCCTACCACGTCTACAAGGGCGCGTCGAAGAACTTCGTCGACGATCTGAAGAGCCACCCGAGCACGTTCGTGAAACGTCTCGGGCTTGTCGGTTACGTCGCGAAGGGTCTCGCGCTCGGTCTCGTCGGTGTTCTGGTGATCGTCGCGGTCTTCCAGGCCGACCCGCAGAAGGCAGCGGGCCTCGACGGTGCTCTGAAGACGTTGGGCTCGCAGCCTTTCGGTACGGTGCTGCTCGTTCTCATGGGCCTCGGCATCGCGGTCTACGGCCTCCACAGCTTCGTCATGGCCCGCGACGCGAAGATGTGACGCTCAGTCGTCTGCGTCGTCGAACCAGAACGACTCGGTCGCGACGTAGTGGAGGGTCGGTGGGCCGGGCAACTCGAACTCGATCGCGCCCACCGGCCGCAGCTCCCCGTCGTTGTCTTCGCAACTGGCGGTCGCGATGTTGAGTCCTGCGGCGATCCCGGTGAACTCGAGGGTCTGGTAGTTCGCTCCGAAGATCTCCGCGATTCCGGACTCGCCGGTGCCGAGCGCCGCGACGCAGATGAAGGGGTGGTCCTCGTCCGGTGGGGACGTGTACATCAGCTTCACCAGCACGGTGTCTCCGCGGGTGCTGACCGTCCACAATCCTCGGGTGTCCGTATCCGCCGCTGCGCTCGCGGCAGGTGCGAAACCGGCGAGCAGTGCGAGCGGTGCGAGCAACGAGACCGTCGCACGCAGGGTCCTGCGATGGTTCATGGGATCTCCTCGGAACCGCGGTGAGTCCCCGACATATTCATCGTCCGCACTCGACATCCGGGGGAACGGGCGAATCGGATGTTCGTGAAGAAGACGTGACGGCGACGAGATCGTCGTACCCGGTCCGTGACTCCCCGGGTCACGAAGAGCTACCGCCTCGACCCAACTAGTTGACAACGCAACTAGTTGGGATCATCCTGGTTGAGAAAGCAACCACATCGGAAAGAAGGTGGGTCGATGATCGCCGACGAGCAGCAGCGCTACGAAGAATTCGAGCGTCGGCGTGCACTCATCCGCGACGCGCACCTGAAGCCCGCCGACGCGCGCCCGCAGTCCTCGGCGCGGGGACTGCACCACACCGCGCTGATCAGCAGCGACGTCGAGCAGACCGTGCGCTTCTACCAGGATCTCCTCGAGTTCCCGCTGACGGAGTTGATCGAGAACCGCGACTATCCGGGGTCGTCACACTTCTTCTTCGACATCGGCAACGGCAACCTGCTGGCCTTCTTCGACTTCCCCGGTCTCGACGTCGGCCCCTACCGGGAGGTCTTCGGCGGTCTGCACCACATCGCGATCAGCGTCGCCCTTCCCACCTGGGAGCGCCTGCGCGACAATCTGATCGACGCGGGTGTCGAACTCGTCGAACACAGCGACGTCTCGCTGTACTTCCGCGACCCCGACGGGGCCCGCCTCGAACTCATCGCCGACCCGCTCGGCGAGATGTACGGCTCGAAGGTGCTCTAGCGCGAAGCTCTAGCACGGGGTAAGGGGAGGTTGTGTGCGTGTCCGTCTACCGGACACGCACACAACCTCCCCTTCGTCTGTTCGCCGAACTCCTACTCGACGATCGGGAAGATCGACTCCCCGTCCTCGGGGGCGCCGCTGATCTGACCGCGGTCGACACGCGAATCCTGCACGATCACCCCGTCGACCTCGTCGGCGAGTTTCGAGTCCTCGGGGGCGCCGGTGGTGGCGTCGTCGATCACCTCGTCGACGTCCTCGGTGAGCTCGTCCTCCGGTGTCGCCGCGACAGGCTTGTCCAGCGGCTCAGCGGGTTCGACGTCGGGTTCCTCCTCGGCGAGGCGCTGGTCCAGCGACTCGCCTTCTTGCTCTTCACGCTGGGTCGTTCCGAACTTGTCGGCGCCGCTCCAGTCCTCGGGCGGGTCGACGACCTCGTCGCCGTCGTCGTTCCGCACTTCGTCGGCGTCGAGGCCTTCGCTGGGGCTGAGGGTGTCGCCGGGACCGTCTTCGATGCTCATGTCGAGGAGATACCCGGCCGGCCCGGTGCGAAACCGGCGGCGGTTTCACTCCTGCCGGATGAGGCTATGCCGACGGAACACCACATCGAGGGAGTTTCCCATGGACGAGAACGAACTCTTCCAGCACATCGAGAAGCTGGTGGACGAAGAGAAGACACTGCGCTCACGAACCGGCGCGGACGGTCCGAGCGACGAGGACCTGCAGCGGCTGGCCGCTGTCGAGAAGAGGCTCGACCAGTGCTGGGACCTGCTGCGGCAGCGTCGCGCGAAGGCCGAGTTCGGCGACGACCCGGACGACGCCCAGGCGCGGCCGGTCGACGAGGTCGAGTCCTACCGACAGTAGGGCGCCGACGGTGGGTCGACCGTTCTGCTTCGGCGACGAACCGTAGCCGGGTAGTTCGGCGTTCAGCACGTCGAAGTGCTCGGCGAGTCGCGGCACGAGGGTGGAGAAGTCGTCCATCGTGGCGCCGATGCCGTGCAGGAGGAGTAGGGGGTCACCGGATCCGGTGCGGCGGTAGCTCAGTCGTGAGTGCATCGGTTCCATCTTTCCCTTCCGGACGGGCCGGAGTGCTCTGTCGCAAAGGCTGTGTGTTCTGTCACATTCGTGAGGAAGGAAAAGCAACGACCTGGCCGAATGCCGTGTTATAGCCCTTGCTTATCGAATTTCTAGAAACTATCGATTGGCACAATTAATAGTTCGCGGATAACGTCGAAGCCGTCAACCCCATCGAGACGAGTGAGGTTTCTACATGTCGCTGATCAACAAGAAGATCAAGCCCTTCAAGGCCGAGGCTTTCAAGGACGGCGCCTTCGTGACCGTGTCCGACGAGGACATCAAGGACAAGTGGGCGATCTTCTTCTTCTACCCCGCAGACTTCACGTTCGTCTGCCCGACGGAGCTCGGCGACCTCGCGGACCACTACGAGGAGCTGCAGAAGCTCGGCGTCGAGGTCTTCTCCGTCTCGACCGACACGCACTTCACGCACAAGGCATGGCACGGCTCGTCCGAGACCATCGGCAAGATCAAGTACGCCATGATCGGTGACCCGACCCTGCAGATCAGCACCGACTTCGAGGTCCTCCGTGAGGACCAGGGCCTTGCCGACCGCGGCACCTTCCTGGTCGACCCGGACGGCGTCGTCCAGTTCACCGAGGTCACCGCTGAGGGCATCGGCCGCAACGCCGCCGAGCTCGTCCGCAAGGTCAAGGCCGCTCAGTACGTCCGCAACCACCCGGGTGAGGTCTGCCCGGCCAAGTGGGAAGAGGGCGACGACACCCTCGCTCCGTCGCTGGAGCTCGTCGGCAAGATCTGATTCGTCGACGGAAATTCGTTCCGGTGGCACGGGATCGAACGTCCCGTGCCACCGGGCACCGTCCGGGTCCGCTCGGCTCGAGCTGAGAAGTTCGCCGACTCCCATCTCTTCCGGTCACAGTTCTTCCACCTCTGGAGTGAATCCTCATGCTCGATGCCTCCCTTGCCGCCCAGCTGAAGTCCCTTCTCGAAAAGGTCACCCAGCCGATCGAGCTCGTGTCGTCCCTCGACGACCGGCCGAAGTCGAAGGAACTCGCCGACCTCCTCGATCAGATCGCCGGCATGTCCGATCTGGTCACCCATGTGCGCGACGGTGAAGCCACCCGTCGCCCCTCCTTCCTGATCCGCCGGGTCGGCACCGACATCGCGGTCGAGTTCGCGGGTATCCCGCTCGGCCACGAGTTCACCTCCCTCGTGCTCGCCCTGCTGCAGGTCGGCGGCCACCCCTCGAAGGAGGCCGTGGAACTGCTCGAGCAGGTGCGCGATCTCGAGGGCGACTTCCACTTCGAGACCTACTTCTCGCTGTCGTGCCAGAACTGCCCCGACGTGGTGCAGGCCCTGAACGTGATGTGCGTGACCAACTCGCGCATCAAGCACACCGCGATCGAAGGCTCCCTCTTCCAGGACGAGGTCGACGCACGTCAGGTCATGGCCGTGCCGACCGTCTTCCTCAACGGTGAGCTGTTCGGCTCCGGACGCATGAACCTCGAGCAGATCGTCGGCAAGCTCGACAGCGGCTCCGCCGAGCGCACCGCCGCCGCGATCAGCGAGAAGGATCCCTTCGACGTCCTCGTCGTCGGTGGTGGCCCCGCCGGCGCGACCGCCGCGATCTACGCCTCCCGCAAGGGAATCCGCACCGGTGTTCTCGCCGAGCGTTTCGGCGGCCAGGTGCTCGACACCATGGCCATCGAGAACTTCTCCTCCGTCCCCTACACGGAGGGCCCGAAGTTCGCCGCCGAGCTCGAGAACCACGTGCGCCAGTACGACGTCGACATCATGAACGTCCAGAAGGCCTCGAAGCTCACCCCGGCCCCCACCGAGGGTGGTCTCGTGGAGGTCGAGCTCGAGAGCGGTGCCCGGTTGCTCTCGCGCAGCGTCGTTCTCGCGACAGGTGCCCGTTGGCGCGCGATGAACGTGCCGGGTGAGCAGGAGTACCGCAACAAGGGCGTCACCTACTGCCCGCACTGCGACGGCCCGCTGTTCAAGGGCAAGCGCGTCGCGGTCATCGGTGGCGGCAACTCCGGTGTCGAGGCCGCGATCGACCTCGCCGGCGTCGTCGCCCACGTGACGCTCATCGAGTTCGACTCGGTCCTGCGCGCCGACGAGGTGCTGCAGCGCAAGCTCCGCAGCCTGCCCAACGTCGACATCGTCGTCAGCGCCCTGACCACCGAGGTCCTCGGCGACGGTTCGAAGGTCACCGGCCTGACCTACACCGACCGCACCACCGACGAGTCGCGCACCCTCGAGCTCGACGGCGTGTTCGTCCAGATCGGTCTGCTGCCCAACACCGAGTGGCTCTCCGGCACCGTCGAACTCAGCCCGCGCGGCGAGATCGTCGTCGACGACCACGGTCGCACCTCGGTGCCCGGCGTGTTCGCCGCCGGCGACTGCACGACCGTCCCGTACAAGCAGATCATCGTCTCCGCAGGCGCGGGTGCGACGGCCGCGCTCGGCGCGTTCGACCACCTCATCCGCACGAGCGCCCCGGCCCAGGCCGAGGAAGCGGTTGCTGCGACCGTCTAGGCGTCACTGCAGCCCCGTGGCCGTCACCCTTCCGGGTGGCGGCCACGCTGCTTTGTCGGGGGAGGTCGTTGCCGAGAATCTCGCGGAAACCGCCCACATTCTCCCCCAATTCACCCGCGGCAAGCCCCACCGAGCAGGTGCCCTACGCCGATTACGCGTCGTACCTGGAGTGAACTTCGGGGAGGTTGTGGCCGGGAATTTCGACGAGAGCGACCACAACCTCCCCGAAGTTACGATGTGGCATGGCTGTTGTGGTGATGGGCGTCAGTGGATGTGGCAAAACGACTTTCGCGAGGCAGCTCGCGGACGCGATCGGCGGAGCCTTCATCGAAGCGGACGACTATCACAGCGACGCGTCGATCGAGAAGATGCGCTCGGGGCGTGCGCTCGACGACGACGATCGTGAGCCCTGGTTGCGTGCGGTCGCCGAGGCCGCAGCCGACAGCGACGAGACCCCGGTGGTCGCGTGCTCGGCACTGAAGCGGTCGTACCGCGACATCCTGCGGGCCGGCACCCCGGCCGTCTTCCTGCATCTGGATGTGCCCGTCGACGTCGTGCGGTCCAGGGTCCGCGGACGCGGCGGCCACTTCTTCTCCGAGTCGCTGGTGGCGTCGCAGTTCGAGACGCTCGAGCCGTTGGGACCCGACGAGGACGGCGTCACCCTGGACGCGACCCGCTCACTTCCCGAACTCCTCGACACGGCCCGCGCGTACCTCGAAGGCCGGTGAGGCCCGGATACGACGAAGGCCCCGACCGTGTGGTCGGGGCCTTCGTGTGAGAGCCGATGACGGGAATCGAACCCGCGTATTCAGCTTGGGAATCTGATGATTGTGCAGGATCGCTGCAGGTAGAGACGGTATCGCCGCAGGTCACGCACACCAGACAACTCAGGTTAACTCAGGATGCGACCGGGCTAGGCTACAGTCGTTGGCTACAGTACGCGGATCACGGAAGGCCCCGATGGCAGCGAGCAAGGCCCAGCGCGACGACACCGCCGACACCGAGAAGAAGCCTCGCCGGACGGCCGGCGACGGGGCACTGTTCAAACGCGGCGACGGGCTCTGGATCGGCACCGTCGACCTTCCGCCAGGACCGGACGGCAAGCGCCGCCGCAAGACCGTCTCGTCCAAGGACAAAGCGAAGGCCATCGCGAAGTTGCGCAAGCTCCGCCGCGACGTCGAGGACGGCCTCGTCGCGCCGGCCAAGAACACCACCAGCGTCGCCGACTGGATGGACACCTGGCTCGATACCATCGCTTCACGTTCAGTCGGCCCCCGCACACTCCAGACGTACCGTTCGGCCGTGAAGAACAACATCGTTCCGCACATCGGCACGGTGAAGCTCGTCAAGCTCACGCCCACGCACGTGCGTTCGATGGAGACCAAGATTCTCGACGCCGGTCGTTCGACGCGCACCGCAGAGATTGCGCACCGGATCCTGTCGAAGGCGCTGTCCGATGCGAAGAAGGACGGTGTGGTTTCACGGAACGTCGTCGAGCTGGTGTCCGCGCCGAAAGTGCTGTCGAAGGAGCGTGGTGCGCTCACGACGGACGAAGCCCGCAAGGTGCTGCGCGTCGCCGCCTCACGCGGGGATGCGATTCTCACGCGGATCGCGGCGGCATTGCTCACAGGAGCGCGACAGGGGGAGCTGCTGGGCTTGCAATGGGACCGCGTGGACCTGGAGAACGGCACGCTCGATCTGTCCTGGCAGTTGCAGCGACTGAAGCTGAAGCCCGGCGCGCGACCGGATGACCCGAAGCGGTTCATCGTGCGTGCCGGCTACGAGCACATCCCGCTGTATCGAGGGACTGCCCTGACGCGGCCGAAGACCGAGACGTCGATCCGCATGATCCCGCTACCGGAACCGCTGGCACTGCTGCTGATGCGTTATAAGGAACGTCAGATCCCGAACGAGTGGAATCTGGTGTGGGTGTCGGAGCAGTTCCGACCGATTTCGTCGCGCGACGACTCAGATGCGTGGCACGACATGCTTGCCGCGGCCGAGGTCCCGGACGTGCATCTGCATGCCGCCCGACACACGACCGCGTCGCTGCTGATGGAGGCCGGCGTCGACGCCCATGTCATCGCGTCGATCCTTGGCCATTCGAATATTGTGACGACGCGCGGTTACCAGCACGTCAACCGGGACCTGGCCCGCCAGGCGCTCGCTCACCTCGACGTCCTGTTCGCTGCGGACTAGGCAATCAGCCCAGTAGGTGATCGAGGCCTGCCGCTCAGCCGGCGTCATCGATGCCAGCTCCGCAGCTAGATCTGGATGGCTCTTTCGCAGCACATCGATCAAAGCGTCGAACATCTCTACTACACCTGCAAAACCGAACACGTCGCGCCTCCCGAATTTCCTACCCCGATAACGAGAGGGTATCGGGTCGGTTTGAACGCGTGTTACCGAACAGGTGTTCGAACATGATCTTGTGCTATTTGACCCTTTTGCGCAGTTCGATCATTCGACGAGCTGCTTCCTGCAGGATCTCCTCGTCCGATACGAGCGAGAGGTCCGGCTTTACGCGCTCGAGTTTGAGATCCTCGAGCCCCAATAGGCCAGAAGCGAGCAGTGCGTCGAGGAAATTGACGTCGAGAGCCTTTGCGGTTGCGCGCACGAGCTCCAGTCGAGGCACGGCATTGCCCTTCTTCCAGTGCGAGAGCGTGGAGGGATTGAATCCAGCGGCATCGGCGAGTTCGGCCGCGGTCATGCCCTTGCGTTCCATTGCGTTGCTGATGAACTCCCACCAGGTGTTCTTCGGACTTTCCATGGATGCAATGTGATCTCCCATGAACGCAAACCCTAAGGGGTGAGTTGAATCAATGCAATGCACGTTTGGGTAACGAACTTACTGCGGAGTAGGCCAAAGGTCCTAAATCCCCAGGTGGACGAATGTCCAGTGTGTCCGTTCTCACGCCGTGAATGAATCGAAGCAATCTTGTTGCACACGTTCACGTCGGGGCGTACCGTGAATGAAGTCACGCAAGATTAATCCAGTCAACTCAGGAGCCCCGACGTGCCGCAGGGACACCGCGACAAGAAAAGGGAACGGATCGACGACGCAGCGCGCACCTTCGACCGTCTCCTAGCCGAACAGGACAAAGCAGAGAAGGAGATGACCGAGGCGAAACGAAAGTGGGCCGACGCCTCATCCGCCCTGCTAGAGCAGTACTTCGTTCTCAAGGAACTGATGGAGGACACGACTCCATGAAGACCGCCCAGACGAACACGCTTCCGGAAGAGGCCCTGGCCTACCGAGTGTCCGACGCCGCCAAAGCCGTTGGCGTCTCGACGATGTTCATCTACCGCGAGATCAAGGCCGGACGACTGGGCTGCCGCTACGCCGGCCGTTCCATCCTCGTCCCCGCCGACGAACTCAAGTCCTGGCTCGATTCACTTCCCAGCGAGCAGTAGCCACCCATCAAAAGTAAAGGGCCGCCAGATGATCCACCATCTGACGGCCAACGACACCGCAGAAAAGGAATCCGATGTCGAACACCAACACTACCCGCAACTCTGTCGCCGTGCTCGAGCCGGTAGACACCCCCATCTTCGATGAGCTCACCGCACACTTCTTCACTACGCCCGTCGACACGTCCGCCATCTTCTCGGCGCCGACCACTACCAGGTACATCGAGGCTCCGGTGGTCGACGTCACCGACACCGAGCTCGTCACCGACATCATCATCGACGGCCCGACCGGCACCGAGACCTGGCTGTGGGTCCTCGCCCTCGGCGCAATCATCACCGCGATCGGATACCTGTACATCATCGGCGCGACCGGACCCATCGCATGACCACCAAAACGCCGGCAGAACCGGTCGAACCGGTGATCTTTGACAGCCGGATCCTCTGGCACCTCGCCAAGGGCACCCGATTCGTCGAACTCGACTCCGGCCGCGTCTTCACCGTCGGCGACCGCCCCGGACGCCTCTGGCGCGGCAACACCCCCTGCAGCGTCGAATCCATCGACATGCCCGTGCAGATCCGCAACACGAGGAGCACGAAGAAGTGAGCGCACGCCGGCGCAGGTGCCCCGGACACCCGCACAGACTCCTGCACGCGAACACCTTCGCCTGCACCGAGTGCTGGAAGCGGTTACCCGACCACCTGCGCCGGCCTGTCCTCGCGACCCTCGGCAAGTCCGCGTCGCGAGGAAAGACCGAAGCCTGGAACAACGCAGCCACCTACCTCGGAAGCCGATCATCATGACGACGAACGATCTCACCGACACTGATCTTCGCGCTGTAGCAAACGAACTCGGCCCTCAGTACGCCGTCCTGCACTGCCCTCCGATCACCCTGCCGTGGTTCTCGGCCGACGAGAGCACTGTGATCGCCCTCGACGATGCCACCGGCGACATCCGAATCGCCACCACCGGCCCGCTGAGCCGCGAAACCCGCATCGAACTTGCCACCGCACTCGTCGCCACGATCGTCGACGACCCGAAGCAGAGGAGTGACCGATGAGCGGTACCGGGCCCTGCTCCTGCTCGGCGGCCTGGCCGTCGATGGATTGCGGATGGGTATCGCATCGCGTGGCTGCTGCCCGGGCTGCGCTCGCTGACGGTGTCCCTGTCGTCGTCAACGCCACCCTCGGACCGCGCATCGGATCTGCTGACGCCGTCGTTGACCGCGTGCGGTCGCTGCTACGCACATGGGAACAGTTTGGCGGTGGCGGTGAGGACAACATGATCGCCGAGCTGCGTGAGGCACTCGGAACGGATGCGAAGCGATGACCGACGACCTCGATCGGCCGCTGCCGAAGAAGGCGCTCAACCTCTTCACGATCGCCGAGGTGCTCCTTGTCGTCGCCGTCCTTGTCTGCGCTGCGTTCGGTTGGGGGTGGCTGGTCTTGCTCACCGGCTGGGCACTGCTGAACGTCGCCTTCGTCCGTGCTCGCGTCCTGCGCGTCTACCGCCGCGACCTCATCGACGCGGCGAACGCAGGGAAGAAGGTACGGCCGTGACGGAAACCGACGAACTCGCGAAATATCGCGTCACAGACAGCGTTCCGGTCGCATCCGCGATCCTGTCCGCCGAGGCGAACGTGCAACCCGTCATACGGCTCTGCTCGGTCTGCGGCGAACAACTCCCCGCCGGCGTCGTCAAACACGTGCAGTGCAGGGAGGGGAGCGGGTGACGTCCGCCGACGACGCGGACGCCTGGTGGCATGCCCAAACCGCCGAGCGTCGCATCCGGATCCACAGCTGGCTGTGCCGCGACCACCTTGTTTCATCCGTGCCCATCGACGGTCAACTCGAAATCCCGATCCCCTCCGACACTTCCGAAAGGACCGAGCAGTGACCACCATCTGCGTTTCCACACACGACCTGCGGCGCGCCTGCACCGCGGTCGTGCCCCACGCCCACCCGAAGGCAGAATCGCTCCGCCGGGTGCGTGTCGAGATCGGCGAACACAACCTCACCCTCACCGCCACCGACGGTTGGACATCGGGCCTTGCCATCGCCTCGGTGTGGGAAACCGTCGACGACCCGGCCGGCCCGGACGGTGAACTCGTCGACCTCGCGCCCGACCAGGTCCGCAAAATCCTGTCCGTGTTCAAGGCGCCGGCCGACAAGAACGACGAACCCGAAGCGATGGTGCAGATCGAGACCGGCGACAACTACATCAAAATCGCCGACGTCTCCGGCCTGCCCGGTATCGACGGTCAGGCACTCGAACTACCGCGTATGGAAACCCTCGACTCGTTCACCGACGTCGCGCACACCATCTCCCGTATCCGGTCCCTGCCGCACGGGGAGCTGGACACGATCAACCTCACCCCGCACGTCGTGAGCGCGTTCTCCGCCGCGGCGAAGGTGTACGGCGAGCCGATCCAGATCACCGCGCACGACGAGTCCCGGTCCCTGTCGGTCGTCATCGGTGAGAGCTTCCTCGGCATCCTCACCCCGGCCCACCTGTCCGACGAGGACCGTGCTCGCCGGGAACAGTGGGCCGACTCGTGGGACATCCGACTGCCGGCCGCGGACTCGCTGCCGCGCAACGCCACCAAGGACGAGAGCAAGGGTGAGCCCAATCGGATCAAGGCCGCGGCTGAACAGCTCGCCGCCGCTGGCGTCGTAGAGATCCGCCACGCAGAACAGGACGTCGTAGAGATCCGCCGCGCACGAAAGGGCACGGACCAGTGAGCGACATAGATACCTACATCGACGTCGTCCCTGTCGACGACATGTTCTCCGACCGCCTGTACCAGCGCGAACTCGACACCAAACGCGCCGGCCAGATCGCCACCACCTGGGACCGACGCCTCGTCGGCGTCCTCGAGGTCTCGGACCGCGGCGAACACTGCTCACCCCGCTACGCGATCATCAACGGGCAGCACCGCTGGGCCGCAGCATCACGCGCCGGCGTCACCGCACTCGTAGCCACCATCCACACCGGACTGTCCCTCGCCGACGAAGCCAAACTGTTCTACGACATCGATGCCAAGACGAAGGCACTGAGCACCTGGGATCGCTGGCACGCCCGCCGAGGATCCGGCGACACCGTAGTCCTCGCCATCGAAAAGATCGCCCGAGAGTGCGGACTCACGGTCACGCAAGGGTCCGGACCGAGGAACCTGCAGTGCTGCGCAGCTCTCGAACGCATCTGGTCCCGCTCCGCACCGGAAGTCCTTGCCGACACCCTCGTCCTCGTCCTCGACATCTGGCCCGGCGAGGACGACGCCCGAAAGGCTGTCGTCCTCGAAGGCGTCGCGCTCGTCCTCGACACGTACTCGCTGACCATCGACAACGGACGGCTCGGCGACGCCATGTCCGAGATGACCTCCCGACAGCTCGTCACCCGCGCCCGCGATCTCCAAGAACGCGCCCGCGGAACGCTCACGCAGTGCGTCGCCCGAGTTCTGGTCACGGCCTACAACAAGCAAGCCCGTAAGGGCCAGCTCGACGTCGAGGAGATCTGATGCCCAGCGCGAACCTCACCATGATCGCGCCGCTCGAGCACTGCCGTTCGTGCGGCCGGCCGATCGTGTGGGCCCGCACCCCGAACCGCAAAGCGATGCCGCTCGACCCTGAACCCACCCCGCGCGGAAACCTCGTCGTCTCGCTCACCTCCGAGGTCCTGCACGCGGCGATGGTCAGCGGCCCGGACCGTGACGGTCTGCGCGCGGCACACAAACCGCTCTACCTGTCCCACTTCACGACCTGCCCGCACGCCGACACTTGGAGGACCAAACGATGACCGACCGCCCGATCGTGTTCCTCGACACCGAGACCAACGGACTGCACGCCGACCGCCGGCCGTGGGAGATCGCATGGATCCGCCGCGACGTCGACGGCACCGAAACCGAACGGTGCTTCCAGATCGCTGACGTCGACAACACCAACGCCGAGTTGAAAGGCCTGCAGGTAGGCCGGTTCCACGAACGGTTCAAGGGCGGACCGAAGGAATCGTGGTCACTCACCATCGATATGACTCTGCTTCCCCGTAGCCAGCGGAATATGCTCCTCGAGGTCGACGCCGCGATCGAGGTCGAGCGTGCGACCCGTGACGCGATCATCGTCGGGGCGGTCCCGAGCTTCGACGCCGAGGTCCTCGCCGCGATGCTCCGGCGCCACAAGCTGTGCCCCTCCTGGCACTACCAGCTCGTAGACGTCGAAACGCTTGCCGCCGGGTATCTCACCAACTTCCCGGGATGCATTCCGATGTCGGTTGGCAGCCAGTACGCGCGTCGTGAACGTGAGGATGCCGAAGAGAAGCTCCGCGACACCCGCGAGCAGGGACTGGACAAGCTCGCGATTGCGGAAGCGGAGATGGATGTGTCGCGCGCTATGGACACTGAGACCCGCGAACGGCGTCGTGCGGTAGCCGAATTCGTCGCCCCGCCGTGGCGTTCGGATGACCTGTCCCGGGCGTGCGGCGTCGAACCACCCACGAAGGACGAACGACACACCGCGCTCGGTGACGCCCGCTGGGTGAAGCGTTGGTACGACTACATCCTGGGGAGCGCAGCATGATCGCATCGTCGGAACTCCAAGTGTGGGACTGCCGTAAGTGCGCCTCGATCCGGTCCGCCCCGTGCGGCGGCGTCTGCCTCCCATCGGACAACGTCACCCGCGAATCGACCCGGCCACTCGCTACCCACCGAGCGGCGCACCACGCCTGGGTCGCATACGCCGAGTCCCAGGGATACCAGCGCGCCGAGGCCGAAGCGATGACCACACGCGAGCTGGTCGACGCGCTCGGAGTCGGGCTGTGAGCCCCGTGGACGCCGCAGTCGTCGTTGCGTGCGTTGCGCTCGCCACAATCACTGGCCTCGGTGTGTACCGGCTCGCGCTGTGGATCGGCGGCACCCAGGACGACCGAGAGCAGGTGTGGGGATGAGCGAGTACAGGGGAGGGGACCCCGGTGCCGATCCCGCCGAAGACTGGAGTGTCCCGGCGACGGTCACCTATTCCGCCGGCGGATGGATTCCGGGCGGCCAGATCATTTTCGATCTGGACCCCGAGGAGTGCATCGTTGCTCGCCGCGAAGGGAAGTGGCAGTGCATCCGTGCCCACGACCACGGCGACCAGTCGGTCGTCAACACGCTCAACCTTTGCGACACAAGCGCATTCATCGAGACGGCCAACCGCGACAGAAACGAGAAGTGATGAGTGCCATCGACGACTACCGCAAGACCATCACTATCGGCCCGGACGGGATCCGCGTCGGCGACACTCTCCTGCCTGGATGTATCGGGCGCGACATCATCGTGCGACCGGACACGGGACTCAAAGACTATTGGACCGTCGAACTCGTCCTCCTGACCGGAAAGCCGCCCGTATTCGAAGGAGGCGCAACCCTCGGCCCGGACGGCACCGTGATCAGTGCCGCCGAGACGACTCCCGGCGACGGTTCGCAACTCGCCCGCTTCGTCGTCGTCGAACTGCCCGAGCCGGACTCTGTTACCGAGCCGATGGATGAATATCAGGGCCTCGCCGAATGGAAGACGGACCTCGCCCGAATCGGCGAGTTCGACGACGGCGACGGGTTCATCGACACGGAACTCTCTCGCCTCATGAACGTCTCGCCCAGTGACATGCGAGATCTCGCCGCCGCCCTTCTTGCCGCCGCGAACCGAGCGGAGACACAGTCGTGAACCGTCCATGTCATCGGATAACCCAACAACCAATGACATGGCTCACGCCTTTCCTCGGATTCGTTGATCGATCGGAGGCTCAGGCATGAGCGACCCGATGCGACGGCCTCGTCGACGCCGGCCTCGTCCCGGACGACACACCGAAGTACATGCAGAAGCTGATGCCTGTCATCCACCCAGCCGAGAAGGGCCGTGACGGCGCGCTCTGGCTGACCATTGCCCCGATTGGAGACTCCCAGTGACCACACCTGTTCCCGTGACCCTGTTCGCGAAGAGGACCGGCTGCCAGCAGTGCGTCGCCACGAAACGCCACCTTGACCGCCAGGGCACCCCGTACGAACTGCGCTACGTCGATCAGGACCCGGAGGCCGCCGACGCGGTGAAGCTTCTCGGCTACCAGGCCGTGCCGGTCATCGTGGCCGGCGACATGCACTGGTCCGGATTCCGGCCGGACAAGCTCAACGCGCTCGGGCGTCTGCACACGATCGCCGCGGACATCGCCGAGCTGGACGCGGCAGCCGAAGCCTGGCTCACCGAGTTCGAATCGAGCGCGGCATGAAGACGCTCGCAACTATCGCCGGGATTGGAAACCTGTGCACCGCCGGCGTGCTGACCATGGCCGCCATCGTCTTCGACATGACCGGCACCGCGCTCATCCACCTCGGCCGCGACTGACCACCACCCACCCGGCCGAGCACAGGAAGGAACCACAGCCATGAGCACCCTCGACCTGTTCGACCTCACCGAGACATCGCCGTTCGACTCCATCCGCCAGGTCCGCGCCGACGGCACCGAGTTCTGGTCCGCCCGCGACCTCATGACCGCCATGGCGTACGGACAGTGGAAGAACTTCCTCACCCCACTCACCCGCGCACGGAAGACGGTCGAGAACCAGGGGCACGACCCGGAGACCCACTTTTCCCGATCGGGAAAAGTCGCCCCGTCCGGACCCGCCGCCCAGGACTACGAACTCACCCGGTTCGCCGCCTACCTCATCGCGATGAACGGTGACCCGCACAAGCCGGAGGTCGCCACCGCGCAGGCATACTTCGCGATCCAGACCCGCATCGCCGAGACCACCACGGCACGGCCCGCAGTCCCCCAGACATACGCCCAGGCCCTCCGCGCGGCAGCCGACGAAGCTGAGCGCGCGGAAGCGGCGGAACGGAAGGTCGCCGAACTTGAGCCTCGCGCCCAGGTAGCCGACGAACTGATGAACGCCGAGGGTCTCTACACGCTCAAGGCCGCCGCGAAAGCCATGCACTGGGGTCCGAACGTGTTCTTCCGCGACCTGCGTCGGCTGGGGATTCTGCAGAGCAACAACCTTCCCTACCAGCGGTACGCGCATCACTTCGAGGTGAAACTCGGCACCCGTCAGCATCCGAAGACGAAAGAGACGATCCCGACGACACGCACGTTCGTGAAACCGTCGGCGCTGCCGTTCCTGCGAAAGAAGCTGCACCGCGTGGACGAGCCGGTGCAGTTCGTCAACGGAGCAGACGCATGACCCCGCCCCGAGACCTCGCCGACGCGCAGGCCCGCATCGACCAGCTCGAGCAGCAGATCGCAGAGATCCGCGCCTACGCCGAGCGAGTTCGAACGCACGACATCAACGCGGTAGAGCTCCCCGGGGATCCCGACCACATGCTCGTGATCGTCGCGATCTTGGCCGCCATGACCGGCGTCGGTGATCGCATCCTCACGATCCTGGACGGCAAGGCGGACGGCCGATGACGCTCGTCGATGCGCGGGCGCGCTTTCTAGCTGCGGTCACCACCGAGTGCCCGGTGTGCTGGCGCGGCTGCACGCTCACCGACGCCCGCAAGGTCCGGTTCCACCGCGACACCCTCGGCGAACCCTGCCCGATGTCCGGCAAGGAACTGCCGCCCCACCCGCTGGAACCGGTCACGCCCCGCCGCTGACCGACCGCCCCACCTCCCGTTCTCCGCCTGCCATCCCGAAGGACACCCCGATGAACGAACGCCACCGCCCGCGGATCTTCACCGCGCCCCCGCTCTGGGACCAGGACTCGATCATGGCCGCCCATCTCGCCGAGGTCATCGAGGTCGCTGGCCGGCCACTCGATACATGGCAGCACTTCGCGCTTGAGAAGGGCACTCGCATTGTGCCCAGACCTGCCGGCGTGTTCGGTCGTAGCGTGTGGTCCGCATCCGAGGTCGGTGTTCTCGCCGGCCGACAGAACGGCATGAGTGTTTTGGCTGAGGCTCGCGAGCTCGGTGGCATGTACGTCCTCGGCGAGCGGGTCGTCCACACCACGCCGACCCGCGACGCTGCGAGTAACGCGATGCGTCGAACCGCCCACATCATCAAGTCCTCACCGATGCTGGATAGCTGGGTGGACAAGATGTACTGGACGAGAGGCGAAGAAGAGATCAGGTTGCGCAGCGGTGGGTCCATCCGGTTCCGTGCTCGCACCGAACGCTCGATCGAGATGGCCCGCGCCGCGGATCTGCTTGTCCTCGACGACGCCACCGACATCAACATGTACTGGTGGATTAACGCGGTCGCCTGCCGCCCGGACAGTTGGTATCGCAGCGCACGACAGGTCTGGTATCTCGGCACCGCTGTCGACCGCAAGCGCCACCCTCACGGCCTGGTGTTCTCCGAAATACGGCACCGCGGACTGTCCGCAACGGACCCGCGCCTGTGCTGGATCGAATACTCCGCGCCCGACACCCGACACGACGACGGAGCGCTACGGATCGACCCCACCGCCCGGTACCGAATCAACCAGGCCAACCCCAGCCCCAGGGTCCCCTACGAGAAGATCCAGCGCCTCCACGAAATCCTGGACGCCCGTGTCTACGAGACCGACTTCCTCGGCATCGGTGACTGGTACGCCATCGAATCCAACTGAGACGACGGTCCTCGACACAGCGAAACATGAAGAGGTGCAGTGTTCTTCCAATGCGATGATCAGCTCCCGACCTCCCGAAAACACCGGGAACTGATCGAACAAGTTCTCCACAACCGGCTCGACGGCATCGCCGCGATCGGACTGTGGACGATGGCCGGCACCGACTGCCAGGCCGCCGGCGGCGACGGCGTCGTCAAACGCGCCGACACCATCCGAATCATGCTCGACCCCCGCGTCGCCGACCACCTCGCCGCGCAGCTCGTCGCCGTCGGACTCTGGCACGCACCCGGCCACGACTGCCCACGCTGTCCCCCCGTCGCCGACGGGACATACCTATTTCACGACTGGTTCGACCTCGGCTACGACCCCGCAGCGAAAGTCGACATCACCCGCCGCAAACGGAAGGAGCTGAAAGACGCCGTCATCCTGAACTCGGTCTGGGCACGCGACTGCATCGACCCCGCCAAGCCGAACGAAGCGAAGTGCCGCTACTGCGGCACCGTCGTCCGCCGCAAGGACACCCGATCGCAGACCGGCCGCCGCCCCCAACTCGACCACGTCGACCCCACCCGCGCAGACGGCGCACGCAACATCGTCGTCTCCTGCGCGGACTGCAACGGCCGCAAAGGCAACCGCACCCCCGCCCAGGCGGACATGGTCCTGCTGCCACCGCCCCGTGCCAACGTCTCGCCGCAACCGACTGCTGCTGAGTCCGTCTCGCCGCACCACACCGACGCTGAGCCCGTCTCGCCGGCACCCGCCGACGCAGAGACCAGCTCGCCGGCACCCGCCGACGCAGAGACCAGCTCGCCGGTGAACCGCGCCGCAGAGACCACCTCGCCGGTCACACGCGCCACTGAGAACATCCGCACGACCAGCGGTGAAGCGACCAAACCTCGACCAAATCCGGACCACACACCCGACCACCCGAAACGAGGTGTCCCCGCGCGGGCGACGCGCGCGGGCGCGGGCATGGGAGGGTCAGGGCAGGGTGAGGGTTCTTCTACTGGGTTACCCGAGCAAGAACCTCACGTGAGATCTCCTCGCAAACGACGTCGACGCGGAAAAGGCAGATCCCACCACCAGACCGAGACTGCCGCTCCCAGCCAGCAGAACGTCTCACCTCCTGCCATTCCCACACCCCAGTGGGACGCCGGCCCCGCACCCGAAGTCCCCACACCCGGTCGGTTCGGATCCCCGTGGCACGGATGGACCGGACCACCGTCGACCGTCGGCGACGAGACCGATTGCCCAACCCACCATCTGCCCGAGCCGTGCTGGAAGTGCGCACCGCCGGAAGGACACCCGCATGACCACTGACCCGACACCCACCCACGCCTGCCGCGCCGGCGGATTCTGCCGCGGCCGAACCCGCGCCCCCGAGACCGGTCAGTGGATCCCGGCCCTGACCATCCGGCCCGACTTCCTGTGCGAGGGCTGCATCCGCGCCGTCACCGCCGCGACCGCCGCACTGTGGCAGGACTACCTCGCCCTGTACCGAGCATTCGGTGACACCAGCATCACCGGCCCGGCCACCGGACCGCGCGCCACCTCACCGACCCCCGCGGTCCCGGTGAACGTGCACACCGACGCACTCATGGGCGAGATCGCCGACACCGCACACCGATGCGCCACCGTCATCGCCGAACGCCTCGCACTCGACACCGACCCGGACGAACGCGCCGTCGGACACAACCTCGACCTGATCGAGAAGAACATCGAAGTCCTGCTCATGGTCCCCGAGCACGACGCGATGGTCTGGCTTCCCGGTGGCGAACAGTGGGAGTCCACCACCCAGGACGGAGTGAGCCTCGCGCTGCGTCTGGTCGACCTGCACCGGCGGGCCTCGTCGACACTCGGGGTGACGCGCGGCCGTGACCGGATGCCGTTGCCGTGCCCCCGCTGTGAGGAATCGCAGCTCGGTCGCTGGCACGGCAGTGAGCTGATCGACTGCCTCGCATGCGGATGCTTGTGGACCGAGTTCGACTACCGGCGGATGACCACCATCCTCGCCACCGACTACCAGGAGTTCGCATGACAGAAGACGATTGGGAGCGTCTGCTTTTTGACTCCCCCGAACTGCATGACAAGGTCGTGGTCCGTCGAGTCGGTGATGTCTGGCGAGTGGCTCAGCCGATGGGTGTGAGCTGCGTGGGTAGGCAAACACGATGGTTGTGCCACTTCGAGAACTTCGAATCGGCATTGACGTACGTCCGGACAGGGGTGTTCGCATGAGTGTTGACCCGTGGCCGTGGCCGGCCGACACCCAACTCGACCGCGCGCGCCGGATCGCCCAGACCTACCGTGAGGCGTTGCTCGAACTTGACGCAGGCAAGTGCATCGCGCTCGACGAGCGATCGCGAGCGCTGGGGCAGGGCTGGGTCGTGCCCGAGCTGGTGACGATCAGCATGGACGATTTGCTGACCGCGGCCGAGGCCAGCGCGCTCGCTGGTGTGACTGCGCAGGTGATCTACCAGTGGGCTCACCGCGGCCATCTTCCACGCTGCGCCGCCTTGGACGGATCGACTCGGTATCGCGCAGGTGATGTGCTCGACCACGTCGCCCGTACCCGGCGGAAACGCGCCGCGACGAAGACGAGTGGACACAAGCGCGTCTAACGCGTTAGAGTCCTGGCACTGGCCGACGTGTACCTCAAACACGTCGGCCGAAGTGTTTTCCACAGCAGGGTGAGCGGGGGTGAGCCCCGTGTCCGCCTCGACCACCGCCCGCGGATTGGGTTGGGATCACCAGAAGACCCGGGAACGACTGCTGCGTAACCACGTCGACGGCACACCGTGCTGGTGGTGCTCGCTGCCGATGTTCCGCAATCGCACCAACAACTGGGATCACGACCCGACGTCGAACGACCCGGCCTCCGGATCGCTTGCCGCCGACCACAGTCAGGCCCGCGCGCACGGCGGAATCCAGGCCGATCGACTGCTCCACGGCACGTGCAACAAGGAGCGCGGAGAAGGCAGTCGGGACCATCTTCGGCCCGCTGTCACCGGCCACCGAATCGGCACCGAAGACAGTGAAGAACCGCTCGGCATTAGATTGCTTCCCTGGCCCTGACCAGCGGATATACCCCGCCCCCGAAAATTATCGAGGGGGTGGGGGTCTCCTGACTGGCCTCTTCCTCAGTCAGGAATCTCTCTCCGACATTTTTTTCCACAGACCAAATCGGAGGTGAAAAAGTGACGACCGACACGCCTCCGGACGACGACCTCGACGCCGAACCCACCCCCGAAAACGACGACGAGCAGACCTTCGATCCCGACGTTCTGTCGGTGGCCGAGGCGGCGCGAAGCGGATCACGGCGCGCGCTGATGGTGGCGATTCGAGACCGGATCGCGGAAGCGGTGACGGACAGCGACTGCCCACCGCGAGATCTGGCGTCGCTGACGAAGCGACTGCAGGACACCGCGAACGAGATCGAGGCGATCGATGCGCGAGCTGCAGAGGACGTTGAGAACGACCCCGGTCGGATCCGGGAGTTGGAGGCAGCATTGCGTGCGGTCGCTCCCGGTCACCCGCTACTGACAGGCAGTGTCGATGACAGGTTCGACGCGTCGACTCTCTGAGGTTGCACGTCATCTGGTGATCCCCGAGGGGATCGTCACCTCGAATTTCCCTCGGGTGTATCGCCGCCTGCAGGACGTCGGTGTCTCGTTCGATCGGTGGCAGGAAGGCTTCGGGCAGATCGCGCTCGGGTGCAACGCCGCGGGGAAGTACGCCGCGTCGGTCGGCGGTGTGGTCGCCTCGATTCCGCGTCAGGTCGGCAAGACCTACACGGTGGGCAACCTGATCATCGGGATGTGCCTGGAGTTCCCGGGCCTGCGCGTGATCTGGACCTCGCACCACAACCGGACGACGACGAACACCTTCCGCTCGATGCAGTCGATGGTGCGCAAGAAGAAGATCTGGCCGTACGTCGCCGCGATCCGCACTGCCAACGGTGAACAGGAGATCGTCTTCACCAACGGGTCGATCATCATGTTCGGCGCGCGCGAGCAGGGCTTCGGTCGAGGTATGGAAGCCATCGACGTCGAGGTGTTCGACGAGGCGCAGATCCTCGGCGTGAAGGCGCTCGAGGACATGGTGCCGGCCACCAACGCGGCGAAGAATCCGCACGGTGGTCTGCTGTTCTTCATCGGCACACCACCGCGCCCGACCGACGACGGCGAATCGTTCACGAAGAAACGGAAGAAGGCGCTCGCCGGACTGACCGATGGCCAGGTGTACGTGGAGATCTCCGCGGACCCGGACACCGACCCGGACGACCAGTCGAAGTTCGGCACGTTCAACCCGTCGTATCCGCACCGCACTCCGCTGGAGTCGATGCTGCGTATGCGGGAGAACATCCCGGACGACGAAGCCTGGCGCCGTGAGGCGATGGGGATCTGGCCAGATGACGACGACCAGGGCCCGCCCACATGGCAGCTCGTCACGGAGCTGCAGTGGCACGGACTGGTGGACTTCCCGGAACTGGCCGGCACGATCGGCGTGGGCATCGCCCGCGTCGGTTCCCGGTGGGTGATCGCCGGTGCGCAACGAACCCTCGACGACCGGATCCACGTCGAGGTCGGCTACATGCGTACGGCAACCAACCCCGAGATCGTCGACCTGATCGGGCGGATCGACGACGTGCTCGAACCGTGCGCGATCGCCACCGACAGCCGTTCACCGGCCGCAGTACTCGAACCGATGATGAAGACCGCCGGCATCGAACTGATCAAGTCCACGACCAACCAAGCGGCGCTGATGAGCCAGGGCTTCGTCGACGACGCCGAGGACGGACTGATCAGCCACACCGGTCAGCGTGAACTCGGCTACGCGCTCGAACACGCGGCCAAACGGTCGCTACCTCGCGGGGACTGGGTCGTCGACGCCGGGGGAGACCCCGAAGTCGCACCGATGCTGGCCGTGATCATCGCCCGATGGGCACTGATCACCTTCGAATCCCGCGTGGCCGGCGCATCGGCCGCACCGACATTCGAGCGCACCAACCACACCGGTGGACCGGTCGACTCGTTCGACCCGTTGACCGCCGCGTTCTAGACGAGGAGGTGACCATGTCTGAAACCGCACGTCCCTCAACAGAATTGGGATACGTACACGGTGGTGGAACCGAGTGGCAGCAGTGGGACCACACCGAGAAAGTCCCCGAGCTGCAGTGGCCCGAGTCGGTGAACGTCTTCAGCCGGATGGGCCGCGAGGACGGCCGAGCCTCCTCCCTGCTGCGAGCGATCGGTCTGCCGATCCGCCGCACCGGATGGCATCTCGACCCGAACGGCGCCCGTGACGAGGTCGTCGAGTTCGTGGCCCGCAACCTCCGGCTCGGGATCAAAGGCTCGGACTACCAGCCGACGACGCGCACGCGCGGACGCTTCTCGTGGCGTAGTCACCTGCAGCAGGCGCTCCTGATGCTGCAGTACGGGCACAGCTTCTTCGAGCAGGTCTATCAGTTCGATCAGGACGGAAGGATCAGTCTGCGCAAGCTCGCACCCCGTCCGCAGCGCACGATCGCGAAGATCAACGTCGCGCTCGACGGTGGTCTCGAGTCGATCACGCAACAGCCGCCCGTCGGAAAGCTCACCGCAGCCTCGGCCATCCCGGACGGATTCACCATCCCCGTCTCGAGACTGGTCGCCTACGTGCACGAACCGGACCCCGGTCAGTGGCAGGGCAACTCGATCCTGCGGCCGGCGTACAAGCACTGGATCCTCAAGGACGAGTTCATGCGTACCCAGGCCGCCGCGGCCCGCCGCAACGGCATCGGCGTGCCGGTCGGTACCGCAGCCAGCGCCACCGACCAGGTCGAGGTCGATCACATGCGCGATTTGGCGTCGAACTTCAAGGGCGGCATGACCTCCGGCGTCGGTCTCGCCAATGGCCAGAAGCTCGAGCTGCTCAGCGTGCAAGGTGTGCTGCTCGACATTCAGAAAGCGATCGACTACCAGGACAAACAGATCGCTATCGCAGGCCTGGCGCACTTCCTGAACCTCGACACCGGTGGTTCGTTCGCAATGGCCAGCGTGCAGGAGGGCACGTTCACGCAGTCGGTGCAGACGCTCGGCGAGACCATCGCAGACGTCGGTACCGCTCACGTCGTCGAGGACCTCGTCGATCTGAACTGGGGCGAGGACGAGCCCGCACCGAAGATCGTGTTCGACGAGATCGGCTCGCGCCAGGACCTGACCGCATCCGCACTGAAGATGCTCATCGACGCCGGACTGATCCGCCTCGACCGGTCGCTCGAGGAGTACACGCGGCAGCAGTACGGGCTGCCCGCCAAGGACACCCCGCCCCCATCCGAGCCGTGGACGCCCCCTTCCGGCCCGACCGAAACCGAGGGGACGACCACGTGAAGGAGACGACCATGACCATCCGCAACGGTGCCGGAGCACCCGGACGATCACGCGAGTGGTGCCGGATCAACGCGCAGGCCGGCGCCGCCACCGAGATCCTGATCTACGACGTGATCGGCAGCTACTGGCTCGATACCGACGCGCAGACGATCGCCACCCAGATCAAGGAACTCGACTCCGACGAGATCGTCGTCCGGATCAACTCGCCCGGCGGGGACGCGTTCGACGGCATCGCGATCATGAACGCGCTTCGTGCGCACTCGGCGAAGGTCACCGTTCGAATCGACGGCCTGGCCGCGTCGGCCGCGTCGGTGATCGCGATGGCCGGTGACGAGATCATCATGGGCGAAGGCTCGCAGATGATGATTCACGAAGCGTGGCTCTACACCTCCGGCACCGCCGACTACCTGCGCGCCGAGGCTGACCGTCTCGACAAGATGACCGACTCGATCACCGCGGTCTATGCCCGCCGGGCCGGTGGGGAGTTCGACGAGTGGCGCGCACTGGTCGCCGCCGAAACCTGGTTCACCGCGGACGAAGCAGTCGCCGCTGGCCTGGCCGACAAGGTCGGTGCCAGCGCACCCGCCAGCGGTGAACTGTCCGCAGCGTTCAACCTCTCGCAGTTCCGTTTCGCCGGCCGGGAACATGCCCCGGCCCCCCGGATCCCCTCTGCCGAGGCGGTAGAGGACACCAACAGGAAGGAGGGCATCGTGCCCACCCTCAACGAAACTCTCGCTCAGCGCCTCGGCATCAGCGCCGACGCCACCGACGAGACCATTCTGGCCGCCCTCGACGAGGCGCTCGCCGAGCAGGCACAGGAAACCGGAACCCAGGCATCCGCCGGCGCCGGTGCCCCGACCGCCGAGCAGGTCGCTACCTACATGGAGCGACACGGCCTCGTCGCCGTCGACCGTGCCCAGCACGAGGACTACATCGCCGCGGCCAACGAAGGCCGTGCAGCTCGCGCCCAGCAGCTCCGCGAAGCCGACGAGGCACTCGTCGACGGAGCGATCCGGGCCGGAAAGTTCGGGCCCGGCCGACGCGAGCACTGGCTCAACTCCCTGCAGCGCGATCGCGAGGGCGCCACCGAGGCCATCAACAGCCTCGCCGCCGGTCTCGTGCCGCTCGAGGAGGTCGGCCACGGAGTCGACTCGGAGCTCACCGGCGGTGCGGACTTCGCGGCCGTCGACAAGTTCAAGAACTGGATCGAGGAGAACTGACATGGCTGCAGTCACACAGGTCACCCAGGGTGGCCCCAAGAGCTTCATCCCGGCCGAGGTCATCCTCGGTGGCCAGCTCGTCGAGGCCCGCACCGGCGGCCGCATCGGCGTCGCCGCGGCCGACAGCGTGAAGGTGCTCGGCGTCGCACTCACCGACGGGCAGAGCCCCGAGACGGCGCAGGGCGGAACCACCGTCGACGCGATCGGACGTCCGATCATCAACGCGATGCCGATCCCCACCGTCGTCTCCGTCGCCTACGCAGGTACCGAAACGAAGGTGACCTACTCGGCCGCGGCCACGTTCGGAGACAAGCTGGTCTCGACCGGATCCGGCAAGGTCGGTCCGGCCCCGGTCGATGCCACTGCCGCCGAGATCGTCGGCATCTGCACCCAGCCCCAGGGCGTGGCCGCCAACGCGGTCGGCCTCATCCGGATCGCCTGATCCCTCACTTCCCCAGGAGACAATCACCATGGCACCCAGGACCATTGTGAGCGGGTCGGACGGCGCGGCACTGGCCGTGGCCGACTTTCTCGCGAACCCGACGCTGATCCCGACCAAGCTCAAGAAGCTGCTCGAAAATCAGTTCATCGCCGAGGCGCTGCTGCGCAACGCTGGCGCCAACACCTCGGGCGTGTTCGCCTACCGCGAAGGCGATCCGGCCTTCCTCGCCGACGACATCGAGGAGCTGGCCGAGTTCGGCGAGATCACCGTCTCGAACGCGGCCCGCGGAATCCCGAAGGTCGTCTTCTCGACCAAGCGTGGCAAGGGCATTCGCGTCACCCTCGACATGATTCGGAAGAATCAGATCGACGACGTGAACAAGCAGATCACCGCGCTGAAGAACACCTTCATCCGGGCCAACGATCGTGCCGCGAAGGCGATCTTCAACTCCGTCCCTTCGTTCCCCGTCTCCACCGCGTGGGATGTGGCGAACTCGCGGCCGCGCCGCGACATCGCCGACGCGATCTTCGAGATCTCCCAGGCGGCCCCGACCGCCGAGCAGGGCGGCAGCGAGGACGAGGGATACGAGTTCGCCGCCGACACGATCGTGCTCAACCCCGCGTTGCTGCCGATCCTGATGGACAACGACGATCTGCTGAAGGTCTACCGCGGCAACATTGCCGACCAGAACATCGCCTATGTCGGTGCGCTGCCGGAGACCATCCACAACCTTCGTGTCATCGTGTCGAAGGCGTGGCCGGCCGACCGGGCCCTGATCCTCGAGCGCGGCACGATCGGGTTCTACGGCGACGCTCGTCCGCTGACGTTCACCGAGCTCTACCCCGAGGGCAACGGCCCCAACGGTGGCCCGCGTGAGACCTGGCGCTCGGATGCCACGCAGGAACGTGGACTCGCCCTCGACCAGCCGCAGGCCGGTCTGTGGCTGACGGGACTGGTGACGCCGTGACCGACTACATCCTGACCGCACTGCGGTTCAACCAGGTACTCGAGCGCAACGATCAGGGACGGCCGACGAAGGAGATCAGGCACCGTCGCGGTGCGCTGATCACCGATCTCGACGAGCTGGAAGCGCAGCGGCTGCTGCGTGCCGGCGCGATCCGGCCCGCCGACGAGGTCGCCGCCGAGGAAGCCGCAGCAGAACGAATTGCCGCCGCGGTGGTCGACCAGGTCCCGCCGCAGGGTGCCGAACCCCCGGCGGCTACGGCCGGTGGTGTGTCGGCTGAGAGGCCGCGCCGTCCTCGGGCGACTGCGACCGACGAGAAGTGGGTGGCGTACGCGGAAGCGATCGGCATCGACGCCGAGGATCTCGAGGGTAAGAACAAGGACGAGATCATCGCCCTCGTCGACGCTGCCGAAGAGAAGTGAGCTGAGGCGGCACTGTGGCTGACTTCGTCGACGTCACTGGTCTGATGAGGGGCTGGCGGCAGCTGTCGGCAACGGAGACGATCTGGGCCGAACAGCTCATCGCCTCTGCCTCGAAGTGGATCCGCAAGCACAAGCCCACCATCGATGACGACGACCCGGACGCCCGGTTCGTCGTCATCGAGGTGGTGCGGGCCGCGCTGACGGCTGCCAAGCACGCCGGTCACGTCTCCTACACGAAGACGGTGGGAGGGGTGACCCGGTCAGGGACCCTCGTCAACCCGGGCCGGTCGCTGGTGTTCACCCCCTACCACTACCAGTTGCTCAGCATCTCGCAGTCGGCGACACCGTCCTGGACGTTCGGAGACTGACATGGACGATCTCGGTAACCAGACCGTGCGGGTGATCGAACGCGTACCCGCCAAGCGAGGGGTAATGATCGAGCAGGCAGGGCCCGAGTATCCCGGCTGCTCGGTCCAACCTGTCGGGTCCATCGAGGGCCTACCGCTCGAGCGGTACGACCGGTGGGTGCTGTACGCACCCCCGGGCTTTCCTGAGTCCACGGAGAACGTCCTCGCGGTCGACGGCATCGGGCCACGGCTGCACGTCGACGGCGACCTGCAGACCTGGTACGACGACGACGGTGTCGCCGAGTACGTCACCGGCTATCTCGAAAGGTGGAGGGACAGTGCCTGATCCGAAACCCGGCAGCTACCGGTTCTCGTCGAAGGACGCGAAGGCGATCATGGCGTCGGCGGGTGTGCAGAACGCGACCCGTCGCATGGCGCAGACCGGTCTCGCGGCGTTCCGCGCCGAAGCTCGCCGGCACGCGAAAACCGGTCAGCTCGCAACTCGGGTCCGGATCGAACGAGCGCGAGGATGGGATGGGCGTCCCGGCTACCGCATCGTTTCGTCACGTGTCGCCAACAAGCACGTCCTGTTCGGCACGAAGCGCTCGAAACCAGTGCGCGCAACGCAGGCTGCGATGCGTGCCATGCGGAGGAAATGATGGCAGTCGAACTCGACGAGACACTGTTCCCGGACATCCACGAGGTACTGATGGCGTACCTCGCTCCGATCGCCGAGACAGATACCGAGCCGCCCCACGAGGACGGCGTCGGTATCCAGATCAACCGGGTCGGTGGCGCCAGCGACGGGATCAGTGATTATCCACGGGTGCAGATCACTTGCCATCACCCGGATCCGCGCGGGGCGTCGCTGCTCGCTCGGAAGGTCGCGAACCGGATGGAGAACATCGCCGGGGAAGCGATCGAGGTCGAGGACGAGCCGAAGCCGATCTGCATCGACTCGTGTCGGGTCGACACTCCACCGGAGGCCGAGCCGTACGACAACCCGGACGCTCGCCGTGAGGTTGCGTTCTACGCATTGAGCTTGCAGAAGCCCTGGCGGCGCTGACACCTCACACGCTCACCTTTCATCCCCTGGCCCGCGACATCACCGTCGTGGGCCTTTCTCATGCCCAGGAGGCATCATGGCCACATCTGTTGGCGAACTCGAGGTCGCGCGGCACCAGCGTGAGCTCATTCTCAAGCCGAACCGCATGCACATCTTCGGGATGGGCATGGACGTCGACCCCATCGAGTACATCACCGAGGGTTCGAACTCTCAGCTCGCCGAACTGCCCGATGGTGCATGGGACTTCGGTCTGCTGCTCAAGGACGATGCGATCACGCTGACCCGCGAGCTCGAAAAGTCCGACATCATGGCGGTCGGCTACAACAACCCGATCCGGTCGGACTTCACCTCCGACATCGCGGGCCTGCAGTTCACCGGACTGGAGGCGAACCGGTACAACATCGAGAACAACCTCGGCATGGACCTGTCGAACATGGTTGCCAATCCGGAGACCGGTGAGATCGCGTTCGATCAGTCGGCGATCGCGGAGATCCGTCAGCAGCGGTACCTCTGCGTCGCCCAGTTCAACTCCGGCGTGGACCGCATCTATCTGGGGCGCCTGTTCTACGCGGGTGAGGTCGCCGAGATCAGCGAGCAGACTCTCTCCGACGGTGAGGGCTCGCTGACCTGGCCGACCACCGTCAACGCGATGGTCGACACCGAACACGGCGTCTCCGTGCGCCACTACTTCGGTGGCGAGGGCTGGAACCGTGTCCTCGAGGACGCCGGATTCAAGCGCGGCGGACTGTCGATCAGCACCGCGTCGCTGCCTGCCGCCACCGTCGGAACGCCGTACACGCAGACCCTCGCGGCTACCGGTGGCACCGGCACAAAGACGTGGACAGTTTCGACTGGCACTCTGCCGGCGGGTCTGACTCTGAACGCGTCGACCGGTGTCATCTCCGGCACCCCGACCACGGCGGGCACGTCCACCTTCACCGTTCAGGTCGTCGACAGTGCGACGTCCGGCAGCGCGCTCAAGCCGCTGTCGATCACCGTCAGCGCCTGACCGCCGGCCCGGCCCCTCGTGCGTGCCGGGCCTCACTAACGCGTCGGGCAGGGGAGGGGATTGGCGGTCGACTTCCCCTGCCCGGCGCATTCCAGACCGCCACACCGACCGTCACCGAAGGAGGTCCCGTCATGGGACAGATGAAGACCATCCGCAAGGCCGACTGGGCACCGCGACCACTGCTCGCCCCGGACGGCCGCAGCTACACGCCCGGATCGTTCCGTGAGGACCGTGAACTGCGCAGCAGGGGATACGTCCCCGCGCCCGTCGACAACGGAGATCCGGTGCCTGCCGGTGACACTCCCGTCGACGCAGTCACCGCCGCGCCCGAAAGCGCCCCTGCCGACGTCGCCGCCGCTGAGATCGTCGCGGCTGCTCCCGAACCCGAGCAGGCGCCTGCACCCGCCCCGCAGACCACCAGCAAGGCCAAGGCCGCACGGAGCAACGGAGAGAGCAAGTGAGCACGGACAACCTCGACACCATCACCCCGATCGACGAGCAGGACGTTCGCCGGTACGGCGGTGAAAAGCGAGAGCCGAAGAAGCCGTTCAAGTTCCAGATCGGGGACTCTCCGACCTTCTTCGTTCACGAGCCGGACGCCGACACGGTCATGGACATCGAGGAGGCCTCGACTTCCCGTCGCGTGCTCAAGCTGTTCCTCGGTGAGCAGTTCGATGACGTCGCCGACTTCCTCGGTTCGGAGCACCCGGAGACGTTGATCGAGGTCGTGCGGGATATGTCCAAGCACTTCGGGCTGTTCGACGCCGAGCAGGCGATCAACCGCGTCGAGCGTCGCAGCCGCGATCGTCGCCGCAGCGGTCGCCGCTGATAGATGCGCGACGACAACGGGTCGACGGCCTCCTTCTTTCGGGTACTCCTGAGTGAGGCTGTCGGCCCGTTCGTCGTGTCTCTGGACGAAGACGACGAGGACAGCCCCGAACTCGTCATCGAGGCACCCGACTCGCAGGACGTCGCCGATCTCGACACCACCGTCTCCGTCCACGACCAGCTCGATCTCCTCGTCGGCGAGGACCTGGCCGATGTCATCACCGAGCACTACGCCCGCCGGCCGTTCTCCGAACTCGCCGACCTCGTCGACGACATCCGCGAACACTTCGGGATCCTCGTCCCACCGGATACCGGTTGGACGTACCTGGTCGACGAGATCGACCGCTACGGCGCAGCGATCGAGAAGGACCTGTTCGCCATGCCGGGCGACGAACGTCTCTACGACTGGGTCCGCGACCACCTGAACAACCCGTGGAACCGGTTGATCCGGCTCCTGCCGGCACTGCCCGAAGGTGGCTGGTACTACGCGGCGCTCGGCAACGACGACGAGCGTGCCCAGAAGATCCTCGAGATGGAGCAGCGCGGCGAGCTGCCTCCTCCGTCCAAACGACCGTCGCTGGTGGGTTGGACACACGAACGGGCGCAACTCACCGCCATGGTCGATTCGCTGCGGCGCATCGAGCACGCCACGTGGGGTGCGTCCCCGAAGTTCAAGGGCAAGGGCGGCAAGCCGCCGCAGCCGTCCCCGCGTCCGCAGACTGCGCGCGATCGCGTCGAAGAGTTCCAGGCCCTCGTCGAGCACGACGACATCGCCTCGCAGCTCCTCGGCAGCCGCTACTCGCGGCGCTACACCCCACCGGAGGTAAACGATGGCTGACCTGCAGGGTGGGCAGACCTACATCAACGTCCTGCCCTCGATGTCCGGCTACTTCAAGCGGGTCCGCTCGGAGATCAAGGGACACCCGGTCAACCACAAGATCGACGTCGAGGTCGATCAGCGCAGGCTCGCCAAGGCGAAGGCGGACCTCGACAGCGCCACCAAGTCCGCCGCCGAGGCCCGCCGCAAGGAAGCCGCGGCGACGAAGGAAACCGCTGACGCCGAAAGGCAACTGCAGTCGCTGCGCACCAAGGGTGTCACCGACGCCAAGCGGCTCGCGGACGCCGAAGCGAAGGTCGTCAAGGCCAAGCGGGACAGCCATGCCGCCGCCGCAGCACTCAACGCGGCCGAGTCCAAGCGCACGACCGCCGCGAACCGTGTCGTGCACATCGAGGCCCGGATCGACGACAAGCGCGCCGACGCCGACAGTGCCTCGTTCCTGCAGCGTCTGACCGGCCGGTTCGGTGCCGGCGGACGCGCGGCCGGTGCACAGTTCGCCAGCGGTGTCACCGCGGGCATGAACTCGCGTGCTCGAGGTAACGAAGAAGGCCGCAGCTTCGCGGCCGGATTCGTCTCCGCCATCGGCAACGGCATGCGCATGGCGGCCTCCGGATTCTCGTTCATCAGCGACGCGGCAGGCTCGGTCGTCCGCAACGTCGGCACGGCCGCGACCGTCATCGGGCTGGCAGCGCGTGTCCTGAAGTCCTTCAGCATGGGGTTGCTCGTGAGCACCTCGCTGCTCAAGGCGATGACCGGTGTCGGTGTGGCCAAGCTCGCCGGTGCGTTGCGGCTCGCCGCCGCGGCCGCCGGCATCCTGGCCCGCGACATCGGGCGGGTCACTGCTGCCCTGATGGTGATGGCCGCCGCGGCGAAGCTGGTCGGCATCCTCACCCGCATCGGCCGTGCCCTGGGCATGATCACCGTCGGGTCCGCTGCGGCGCTCGGTGCCGTCTCGGCACTCGGTTCGGTCGTCGGTTCCTTCATGGCCGGCCCGATGGTGTCGGGTCTGACGTCGATCGCAGTTGCCATGGGTACCGTCGCCGCGGCTGCGGCCAGCATCCTCGGCCCCGCTATCGGCGTGGCGAAGCTGGCGTTCGCGGGACTGTCCGAAGGTGCGAAGGCGTGGACCGACTCGCAGAAGAACGTCGGCGCCACCGCATCGAAGAGCGCTGCGTCGCTCAAGGCCGTCGAGAACGCGAAGAAGTCGCAGGCTCGCACCGCCGAGCAGGGCAACCGGCAGATCATCTCCGCAGAGAAGCAGGTCGTCAAAGCTCAGGAGGCCGTCCAGGAAGCGCAGGACGAGGTCAACAAGGCCCGGCAGGAAGCTAAGCGCGATGCCGAAGGCTACGCGCGGACCCTCGCCGGTCTGGCCCTCGACGAGGAAGGCGCCGCGCTGGCGCTGGCCGAAGCCGAGAAGACCCTGCGCGAGACCCGTGCGGATCCGGATGCGGACGGTCTCGACCGGTGGCGCGCCGAACTCGGTGTCCGTGAAGCCAAGCAGGCATACGAGGAGATCAAGGCAACAGCCAAGCAGGAACGGGCCGAGATCGCCGACGCGCAGGCCAAGGGCATCGAAGGCTCCGACCGCGTCGTCGAAGCCAAGGAACGCGAGGCCGGCGCCCATGAGCAGCTCAAGGATGCTCAGGCCGACCTCGCGCAGACGCAGAAGGATGTCGCCCAGGCCAACGCCGACGCGGCCGAGGCTGTTGCCGACGCCTACGAGAACATGGCTGAAGCGCAGCAATCAGCGGCGTCCTCGGTCGATCCGTTCGCGGCGAAGATCGGTCAGCGGCTCGCCCCGCTGCTGCAGGCCTTCAAGAATCTTCGGGAAGAAATCACCGATCGGTTCAGCCTGGCGATGGTCGACTCGTTCTCCGTGCTCGGGGGATTGATCGATCGGCTGTCACCGAACCTCGGCATCCTCGCCACCACCCTCGGCACCATCGGCTCGCAGATCGCCACGTCGATCTCGAGTCCGGCGGCCGTGGCGGGCTGGGACCGGATGATCACGGGCTCGAACACCTTCTTCGCCAGCCTCGCCCAGGGCGAGAACGGGATCGGCTCGGTGTTCTCCGGACTGATCAGCGTCCTCGGCACCGCAGCGCAGACGTTCGCGCACACCGGTCAGTCCCTCAACGACTGGCTGCTCGGGATCGGGGACAAACTGCGGAACATCACCGCAGAGGATCTGCGGTCCTCGCTCGAGGGCGTTCGGCAGACGTTCGAGAACATCGGCAACGTTGTCGGACCACTGTTCTCGCTCATCCGCGGCTTCGGCGCCGAATCGGCAGCAGGGCTGGCGCCCGGATTCGTGGCCATGGGTCAGGCCATCGAGGACTCGATCCCCGGGCTGATGGACATGGCGCGGGTGCTGATGCCGGCCCTCGGCGAAGCCCTGGCCAATCTGGCGCCGGTGCTGCCCGCACTCGTGGCGGCGTTCACCCCGTGGGCGGAGATCCTTGCTGTGCTGGCACCGCACCTGGCGACCCTCATCGCCAATCTGGCGCCGATGGCACCGATCCTGCTCGCCGTCGTCGGTGTGGTGAAGGTCGCCGCCGTGACGATGACGCTGTGGAACGCGGCGATGTTCGCCTCGTCCGTGGCGCAGGGTGTGTTCATCGCCGCGACCGGACGGTCGACCGCGAGCATCCGCCGGAACACGATCGCTCTGGCCGCATACCGTGCGGCACTGATCGCCGGTGCGATCGCACAGGGCGCACTCAACGCCGTGATGAGCGCGCACCCGATCACGCTCATCCTGATCGCGATCGCAGCCCTTGTGGCCGGCCTCGTATGGTTCTTCACCCAAACCGAGACCGGAAAACGGATCTGGGAGACGGTGTGGAACGGGATCAAGTCGGCGCTCGCCTCGGCGTGGGAGTTCATCAAGGGCGCACTCGACGCCATCGGTTCGGCATTCACGTGGCTGTGGGAGGAGGCGATCCGCCCGGCGTTCACGAAGATCGGTGAGATCTTCACCTGGCTGTACGAGAACATCGTGCAGCCGGTGTTCACCGCCATCAAGGTCGCACTCGCCGTAGTGGCCGTTGCCTTCATGCTCCTGTGGGAGGGCATCAAGCTCTACGTCGAGATGATGGGCAACATCATCTCCTGGCTGTGGAACACCATCGCTCAGCCGGTGTGGGAGCTGATGAAGGCCGGGCTGCAGGCACTCGGAGATTTCTTCTCCTGGGTGTGGAACTCGCTGATCAAACCTGCCTGGGAGGCTCTCGGGAACGGACTCAAGTGGGTCTATGACACCATCCTGCAGCCGTTGTGGGACCGCTTCGTTCGTGGTTTGCAGAACATCGGTGACTTCTTCGTGTGGGTGTGGAACTCGCTGATCAAACCGGCGTGGGATGCACTCGGCGCCGGACTGTCCTGGGTGTACGACACCATCCTGAAGCCGTTGTGGGACCGATTTATTCGCGGTCTGCAGAACATCGGAGATTTCTTCGTCAAGGTGTGGAACGAGTACATCAAGCCCGCGTGGGACGCTCTCGGCAACGGAATCAACTGGGTCTGGGAGAACGTCATCAAGAAGGCATGGGACGCCATGACCGGCGCTCTCGGCAAGGTCCGCGACTTCTTCAGCGAGGTCGTCAAGGGCATCGGTGACAAGTGGAACAGCCTCAAGGCCACCCTCGCGAAGCCGATCAACTTCCTGATCAACACGGTCTGGAACCAGGGCATCATGGAGGCGTGGAACAAGGTCGCCGGTCTTCTCGGACTCGGTGAAGCGCAACCACTTGCTGGTATCCCGGAGCACGCCACCGGTGGTGCGATCCGTGGCCCCGGCAGCGGCACATCCGACGATGTGCTGATGTGGGGCTCGAACGGTGAGCACATGGTCACCGCACTCGAGGTCCTCAAGGCCGGCGGACACAACGTGCTCTACGCCATCCGCGACATGATCGCCCGCGGTATCCCGTTCTCCTGGGACAACGGACGGCTCGTGTCCGAGGTGGGCCGCGACAACCTCAGCCGCTACGGCGCCCAGGTGGCGGCGAAGGGTCTGGGCAACGTCAACCCGCAGGGCATGTTCGACCGGTTCCTACCCGGCTACAAGGACGGCGGCGAGATCCGCCCGATGTGGCAGACGCAGCTCGAGAACGGCCACCGTGCCGCCAAGAGCCGCAACGGCAACCCCTACACCTGGGGGTTCGAGGACTGCTCGGGATACATGTCCGCGATCGCCGACGCCATCATCAACGGTGGCAACGGTGTGTGGAAGTGGGCGACCGGCACGTTCCCCGGCGGCCAGCCGTGGAAGCCGGGTCTCGGTGTCGGGTTCTCGGTCGGTGTGCACGACGATCCGGGCGGACCAGGTGGCGGTCACACTGCCGGCACCCTCACCGGTGTCGGCCCGTACTCGACCGTCAACGTCGAGTCCGGCGGCGGCCACGGCTACGTCGCCTACGGTGGTCCCGCAGCTGGTGCCGACAGTCCGCAGTTCGCGGGCAAGAGGCCGGGTCTGTTCCACCTCGCGATCGGCGCGGACGGTGCATTCGAGTCGGCCGGTCTCGGTGGCGGTCCGTCTCCGGAGGGGAAGCAGTCGTGGCTGCAGCAGAAGATTGCTGGAGTCTTCGACTTCTTCCTGAATCCGATCAAGGCGGGCATCGGTGCCGCAATCGGAACGCCTCCGCCGGCATGGGTCGGCGTTCCGCCGGCGTACCTGGACAAGGGCCGCGACATGACGTCGAAGTTCCTGTCCGACAAGGTAGCCGGCCTGGGTGATCTGCTCGGTTCGGTGTGGGACAAGGCTAAGAGCATCGGTGGTCTGTTCCGGGACAAGGGTGGCTGGATCCCGAACGGGCTCTCGATCGTCCGCAACGAAACCGGGCGACCGGAGGCGGTGCTGAACTGGGATCAGATCAAGCTCATCAAGGATCTGCTCCTCGGCGGCGACATCGCCGGGGCGCTGTCCGCAATGGGCATGCTCAACAACGCACCCGCGGCCGAGTCCACTCCTGCAGCCGACTACAGCCAGTACGGCTACGAGCAGGAGAAGGACAAGGTCGAGGTCGGGCCGGCGGCTGCCGCGAAGTACGCGGCAGAGATCGACTGGCTGGGCGTCGGCGCACAGATCGGCACCTCGCTGCTCGCAGAGTGGGGTAACGACCTGCTCGGCATGGCGGGGTTCTCGAGCCAGTTCGAGGGCCTGAACCTGGTCGACGACCGGGGACGGGGACGCTCGGACGAAGCGCAGGCCCGCAACGAAGCCACGTACGACGACTACAAGGCCGACACGGAAACAGGCACCCCGGCCGCCACCGAATCCACGGTGCCGGCGACCACCTCCACACCCCCGGAGGCGGATACGGGAACCGGGCCGGAATCGGTCGTCGACGCGGTGAAGCGGGCCTTCGCACCGTCCGGTTGGAATCACGGTGAACAGTGGGCCGCGGCCGACTGGATCATCGGGAAGGAATCGAGTTGGAATCCGCTCGCGCGCAACCCATCCAGTGGCGCGTTCGGGCTGTTCCAGTTCCTCGGGTCGACGAAGGATGCCTACCTTCCGGACGAGAATCCGGATGCGTACATCCAGGGTCTGGCCGGCGCGAAGTACATCCGCGACCGGTACGGCAATCCGCTCCGGGCGAAGTCGTTCTGGGAGAAGAACGGCTACTACGACCAGGGCGGTATCGCATCCGGACGCGGCTTCATGCTCAAGGACGTCATCCGTCCCGAGCGTGTGCTCTCGCCCCGGCAGACCGAAGCGTTCGAGGCACTCATCCCGATGCTCGACCGAGTCCAGTCGGCAGCCTCGGCGCCTCGTGAGGCGATGTCGGCAGCCGATCGGTCGGCGCTCGAGCTGGCCCCGATCGGTGGCGGAGACAACTTGAGCTTCGTCGGCGAACTGTCACCAGCGATGAGGAGGGAGGTCGAGATCATGATGAACCAGCGTGAACGCGGCCCTGGACGTAGCTCCGAGTCCAGGAGGCGTTGGTGATCGACTCGATCAGCATGGTCGGGTGGGACGGGTCGCGGCACAACTACGGCGGCCCGTCCCGCACGGCGCAGGACTCCTGGATCCAGGGCGGACTCGATGGTCTCTGGGTTCCTGCGCCCCGAACCCCGACGCGCACTTCTCGGGCGTACCAGCACGGTTCGACACCGCGAGTGACGAAGATCGAGGAACGTCTCCTCGACTTCCAGCTCCGGATCGAGGGCCGCACCCGTCACGACTTCGAACGCGAGTTCGCGGCGCAGATGGCGGTGTGGTCGTTCGACCACGACAACGAGGTCACCACAAAGACCTCGCACGGACTTCGGAAGATCCGACTTCGGCTCGACCGTGACCCGAAGATCGTCGGCCGGATGTCGATGCAGACCAGGCGTATCGACCTCGAGATGGTCGCGGTCGCGTGCTGGCCGTACCTCACGTCGGGAACGAAGGTCATCAAGTGGGAAGCCGGGACCGGCTCGCACGTCGGGACCTTCCAGGTATCGAACCCGACCGACGTGCCGTTGTGGCTCAAGTTCGAAGGCACACCGGCCGAGAAATGGATTCTGCCGGACGGACTGTCCGGACGTATGGTGCCGCTCCGCCCGCAGACCACAGGCTGGCGGGTGCAGACCCGCCAGGACTTCCAAACCATCCGGGCAGCCGGAGCAGGGTTCGAGGTGTGGAAGGCGATGCGGGGTGTGAACTTCCTGCACGAAATCCCACCGCGCACCCCGCCGGTCGATCTCCCCGTCGAGGTCCAAGGCGCCACGGTGCCGGCCGAACTTCGCATCCACATGCCGCGCTACCACGAAATGCCCTGGGGGTGATTGCCTGTGAGATACGACCTCGACGCGGACCTCGCAGCGATCGACGCCCAGGAACACGAAGAGGCAGCGCTCGCACTGCTCCGGACCCGGGTCACCATCCACGACCGGAACCTCGAACTCGTCGGGGACGTCGAAGGGGAGTACGACGCCGACTGGGAAACGATGTGCAACGAGGTCGGCGAGGCCTCGGTCGGTCTCGACGGTGAGGATGATCTGGCGCAGTGGGCGATCGACGCTCAGCATCTCGAGCAGGACATGTTCCTGGTGTTCCGCTCGCCATGGAAGAAGGCGTGCTTCAAGGTCTTCGACATCGAGTACGACGAGGACGAGCACGGCAACGCGATCGTCCGGCTGATGGCCCGTCACATCCTCGACGAGATGAAGCACCTGCAGTGCTGGCCCAACACCTTCGCTCCGCTCGCGGTGCAGGCACCGAAGATCGACTTCCAGTGGGGCAACTCGATCAAGGTCTGCAAAGGGTACGCCCACCGGAATCTGCTGCGCGAGCAGCAGCCCAGCTGGATCCCCGGCTTCGATATCTGGGATGCGGCGAACTGGCGGGCCAACTTCGATAACGCCAAGTGGCCGATGGTGATGATCCCGTACATCGAATCTCGGGATGGTGTCGGCCCGTGGTGCGCGCTTGGTTCCCGGATGGATGATTACTGGGATCTCGTGCACCCGACGCTCGAGGACGGCGGGCTGCAGCTGACCGGCGACATCTGGGAACCGGGCGATCCGCAGCCGTGCCCGTCGCACTTCATTCTCGACCGGCCGACGATGGTGTTCGACATCAAGAAGCGCGCCACGATCCCCGGTATCACCGGGACCATCCTCGACCCCATCCGGGACCTACTGCGCATCTTCGGATCCGACGGCACTTCCGACACGGTCACGATCGCCGATCCGAACGACGACCCCGACAATGCGGACCCGAACGGACCGTGGGTCATCTTCCGTCGCGGTCAGCACCGCGGTCTGAAGTCGAAGATGGTGATCCACAAGCCGATCGAGCACACCATCATGACCGGCGGCAAGTCGCCGGACGCGATCAACCAGGGTGCAAAGCTTCTGTCGAACATTCTGCTGGGACTACTCGGCAGCCTCATCGGCATGCCGTGGCTGACCCTCGGCATCTTCGACAAGGCGGTCGAGGACGTCATCCTCGCATGGGGCAGCCTGACCAACTACCAGCGCAAAGCCAACATGGGCCGATTCGCGCACAAGTCCGGATTCGAGGCCGGCGGCGGCGTCGCGGTGTCCCCGTCCGGTCTGCAAACCATCCGTGTCGGGCTGCACAAGGCTCGCGGCTACGTCAGCTTCGCATCCGAGGTCGACGACGCGAACCCGTATCGAGTGGGCCTGCACATCGACGACGGACTGCGCGCCGGATTCGAGATCGGTGACCGGATCTGGCTCTCCCACATCGCCTCGGTGCGCCAGTCCTGGTCGCGGGACAACCCGGACCAGCCCTGGGAGATCAACGTCGGCGACTACCGATCCGAAGAACTTGCCGGAACGCGAGCACTGCGCGCAGCTGAAGCGATCAGCGGCGCGCTGCGCCAGCACTCGAGCGCCATCTAGACCAGGAGATCGACGTGACACCCGAAGAACTACAGAGAGCACTACCGGAGGGGATGCACCCGTACGCGTACGTGTTCATGCACCCACCCACCAACGGCGAGATGTCGCCGGTGGCGACGTTCGAGCCGGACGAGATCAACTCGCTCGCCAAGCACATCGAGAACCTCGGCTTCGAACCGGTCAAGGAACCCCGCGTTCGTTACGACCCGCCGATCACAGGCCCGATCCATCCGCACAACCCGGGGCAGTGGAACTCGACGAAGCGGCCGGCGCCGAACCGCCCGGACCCGTACGCGCACATCCGTGCCCAGCTCGCCGAGCTGCCGGCCTCCGCGCTCGCCGAGATACTCGAGGACCCCCGGGGCGAGGCGAGCGCAGCGGCAGGAGAAGACGGATGAGCAAGCGCGACGAGTACGCCCGCGAAATCCTGCGTGCCGGCCGCGATCTCGGTGTCACCCCGAAGGGCATCGTCATCGCGTTCGCGACGGTGTCCGTCGAATGCGACTGGATCATGTATGCCAACCGCGCCGATCCGGAGTCGCTGAAGTTCCCGCACGAGCGGATCGGCAGTGACAGCAAGTCGAGTGGCCTGTTCCAGCAGCAACCCCCGTGGTGGGGCACCGTCGCCGACCGCATGGATCCGTACCGGTCGGCGGTCATGTTCTTCGAGGCCCTGAAGAAGCTGGACTACAACGACGAGGGCCGAAGCCCCGGCTGGTATGCGCAGGCCGTGCAGCGTTCGTCGTTCCCCGATCGCTACGACACCCGCATCGACGAGGCACTCGAACTCTACGAGCGCCTCGCAGGTGACATCCCCGAATCCGCGGAAGGACAACTTGTGCCCGCGTACACCATGAACGAGATCGACCTGACCGGGTCGCACGGCAGCCACAGCGGCCGCAACGGCGCGAAACCGTGGCTGTTCGTCCTCCACACCCAGGAGGGCGGAGGCAACGCCGAGGGCCTGCACAACTACTTCAAGCGCGCCCCGGTGTCGTATCACTACACCGTCGACAACGGCACGCTCATCGGCTCGGTGGACACCGACCGGGCGTCGTGGTCGGTGCTCGACGCGAACCCGTACACGATCAACCTGTGCTTCGCCGGATCCCGGGCCGCACAATCCCGCGAGGAGTGGATCGGCAAGTTCGGCAACGCGATCGATCTCACCGCCCAGGTCGCGGTGCGTGACTGCCTGAAGTACGGCATCGATCCCCGCGTGCTCGCTCAGGACTACGCCGCAATCGGCCGACGTACGCAGGGGATCTGCGACCACTCCGGCATCACCTTCGGGCTCAAGATCGGCGACCACACCGACGTCGGGAAGAACTTCCCGTGGGACGTGTTCACCGACCGGGTGAACCACTGGCTGCACGGGAGTGGTTCGGCCACACCGCCCGCACCCGTGGGCAACGCCATCGATGACGAAGCCGAGGTCGCGAAGGACTGGATCGGTAAGCGCCTCACCGACGGCGAGGGCGACGCGATCGACGGCGGCAAGTATGCCCACTTCGAGAACGGCTCGATCTACTGGCATCCCACCACCGGGGCCTGGGCGATCCCCGCCGCGATCATGGAGCCCTACGCGGCGCTGCGGTGGGAGCAGTCCTACGTCGGCTTCCCGGTCGGCCGGCACACCGTGTTGGACGAGGGCGTAGTCCAGGGCTTCCAGGGCGGCGCCATCTACCGGAAGAACGGCTACGGCGGCCACGTCGTGACCGGCATGATCCGCGCGTTCTGGAACCGCTCCGGCTACGAGAACGGCCGGTTCGGCTGGCCGGTCTCGGACGAGATCTGGGCGAACGAGAAGGGCACCGTCCGCTACCAGAACTTCGAGGGCGGCCGCATCACCTGGTCTGCCGACGGCGCGGTCGGCACTCACGAGCGTCCCGGCTTCGACGCCATCACCACCGAGGAGAACTGACCATGTCCGACAATGTCATCGACATCATCACCCGCCAGGTCATTGAGAAGGTGGGCGACGAGATCGAGTCGCGCACCCAGGCCGCGGTCAGGTCTGTCGTCGAACAGGCGCAGAAGGAACTCGTCGAGCTCGTGGGGGCATCCACCCCACCGCCACAGGAACCGGTGCCGTCGGTGATCGTCGGCGCTGGAGGAGGTGGCGGATCGTCGTCCTTCCCGTCAGTCTCCGTGCCCCAGTTTTCGGCGAAGGCGGACGCGAAGGATCGGGCATGGCGCACCCTCGTGCAGGGCATCGTCGTCACTGTCATCCTCGCTGTGATCACCGCGTTCGGCGCCGCCGTGGCAGCCCCTGACTTCGACCTCCTCACGTGGGACTCGTGGAAGGCTGCCGCGACAGCGGGCGGGACCGCGGCAGTGATGGCGATCGTTGCCTACTTCCAGCGACTGCTCAACCCTCCTCGTAACGGGGGGTAGCGCATGGACGAGTTCGCGTCGTTCCTCTCCTCGGATATCGGTCTGGGAGGGATTCTCGGAACGGTCATCCTGCTCATCATCTTCGGTGGCCTTGTCCCGTGGAGGCAGCACCGGGCCGCCCTTGCGGAGAAGGACAAGCAGCTCGACGAGTTCCGCCAGGACAAGATGGCGCAGCGGCAGATCATCGACGAGCAGGCGAATCAGATCTCGCTACTCATCCCGAAGATCGAGCTGTCGGTGCATATCGCCGATGCGTTCAAGAAGTTCGGTGCGGGGGAGGGCCCGTGAAGTGGTTTCGGAAGAAGAAACGGCCCGACTCGACCGCAGTGGAACGAGCGCGGGCGGAACGGATTTTGACGGAGAAGCACCTCGAGGAGGTGCGGGCGCAACGCGAGTACGTCGACCATTTGGCCGATCGAGCAGAGCGAGCGTTGCGGATCAACGGGTTCGGCGAAGACGCGGCCCGGGCAATGAAGCGGAGGCACGCATGATGGTGCGACGGGGATTGCTGGGTATCGGCGCGATGGCATGCGCGATTGTAGTGGTGCTCTTCGGTCCCCAGGCCGAAGCTCGAATCCTGATCGGCGCAATGACCTTGTTCGCGTTGGTGTTCGCCACTCTGTACACCCGATCCCCGTGGCGGTCGACCGAGGCCGGCAAGTCGCTGATGTTCACGGCGTTGGCGATCGCGGCAATCGGATTGCAGCAGTTGATTTTCTGGTGGTTCGGTGACTACCCGGGCCGGGATGAGTTGCGCGCTGTCGCCTATTCCGCGTTGGCGTTGGCGATGCTGCACCGGGTGATTGTGCTCTGGGATTCGCAGCATCAGGTGCCGCCGGACCTCGAGCACGCAGAGGTAGGAGAGCGATGACCTCACCTGACGGATTCGTCCCCGGCGGTCCAAATACCGGCTGGGGCGACATGTCCGAGATGGCCGAGGAATTCGTCGAGCACGGGCTCCTCGGGTGGATCCTCGGGTTGATCGGTGGTGCGATCACTGCCATCCTCGGCGGGTTTGCGTCGGTGATCGACGCGATCTTCGGGACTGTCAACGACGACTACGTCCGTGACTTGCCGGTCATCAATGACCACTCTCGGTCGATTGAGGAACTCCGCGAGGCGTACGACCAGCTCGTTCTCCAGGGCCTCGCGATCGTGTTCGAGTCGAACAACACCTACTACCCGTCCGAGGATGTGATCTCGCTCGACGTCATCATCCTCGGGGCGGGTGGCGGCGGCGGCGCCGGCCGCTGGGACGTCCTCGGCGGATCGCGCTCCGGCGGCGGGGGTGGCGGTGGCGGTGGTGAAGTCCACACCTCGATCAATGCGGCATTGCTCGAGCGGAATCCGGACGGCACGTTCGCTGGCGTCGCTATCACTATCGGTGCTCCGGGAAGCGCTGGAGTCGGATCGGAAGTGTCTGGGTCCGGGGGAGGTGATACCAGTTTCGGAACTTATCTGACCGCTGGCGGCGGAAACGGCGGACAGGGAGGCAGGAACGGATACGGCGGACTCGGAGGCATCGGAGGCTCCGGAATGATCCCCGGCGGCAAGGGCGGAAACGGAGCTCCACTCGAAGGCTTGGCGCTTCCCGCCCAGAAGGGTGGAGACTCCACCTCTGCCTACTCGCTCAATGGTGGCGGTGGCGGTGGCGGCGGAGGTGGGGTCAACACCGTCGCCAACTCTCCTGGGGTGGGCGGCATTGGAGGAATCTCTCCAGGCGGATATGGCGGGGCAGCTACCCGCAACGGCACCCCGCCATCGGCGGTAGTCGCGACAGGCGGTGGAGGCGGGGGCGGCGCGATCTCGACTGACCTCAACGGTGGCGCTGGCGCCTACCCGTCCGGCGGCGGTGGTGGCGGCTACGGAAGCACCACGCTAATGACCAACGGCGGTGCAGGTGGGGCAGGCCGCTTGTATGTGATCGAACGAAAAATCTGACATGGCATCAACCACACGCATCATCGTCTACGACATCCCCGGCATCTACCTGTGGACACCAGAGGAAAGGGTTTACGCGTTCGATGTCATCGTCAAAGCGTCAGGCGGGGGCGGAGCATCCGGGATGTCCCATAGCGTCACCACCTCCAGATTGTGCGGGTCCGGTGGCGGCGGCGGCGCGATCACGATCGCCAACCGCAGGTTCAGTGCCCTCGACTTCCTCCGTGAAACGGAAATCGTTGTGGGCGCCGGCGGCCTTGGTGGGGCTTCCCCTTCGGCGGCGGACGGCGCATGGAATCCCGGGGAAACCGGTGGATTCTCCGCTTTCGGTGATGTGCTCCGCGCCGAAGGCGGATTCGGTGGCGGCCGCGCCCTAGGTAACGAGCAACCCGATATCGCCTTCGGCGGCGACGGTGGTCACGGCGTGCTCCGTGGAGGCAAAGGCGCAAGCTTCGTCGCCGCTGCACCGGATACCAACTCGGGGATTGTCCGCCTTCTCGCTTCTGGCGCGGGCGGCGGGCGCGGGTCCGGCTACAACTCGTCCGGTTCCGTGTTGACCGCCACTAACGGGGGACGCTCCGGGCCGCAGAACGTCGGTGCGAACTGGCGGACGCTACTTGCCTCGACCCATACCGCCGGGAACGGTGGCGCGGGAGCAAATTACGCGGGACCCGGATACGACGGGCAGTCTCCGTCCGGCGGCGGTGGAGGCGGCGCGGGCGGAAATCCCGGCACGGCAGGAGGGCGAGGCGGGGATGGGCAAGTCGTTGTCATCGAATACCTACGAGAACCAGAGGTGTGAGCAGTGCCCACAGCAACCATCGTCGAAACCGGACTCAGGAACTGGCCCTCATCCGACGCCACCTTGTACCGACTCGACCCGCCTGTCGAAGGCGTCGACCAGGTCGTCGTCTGGGTGACGCCCGCTCAACCGCACCTCCCTGCACGCGCGGTCGTCGTCCCGTCCGGTGAGCAGCGTCCGACTTCCCTCAAACCGATCGTCGAGTACGCGCACCCGGCCGGACCGAATCATGCGGGCGCGCTGTGGTTACTCGGCGGTTACGACATCGTCGAGGCAGCGACCGCCGACGAGACATCGGACGGGGGTGCACAATGACGCGTATCACCGGCACGGTCGTCGACATCGCCGACCGTCCCGCCGACGGCATCCTCAGCGTGGCCGCATCCGCGCTCCGATCCAGCTCCGGCGGCAAGGTCATCGACCGCATCCGCGTCGATATCGACATCGTCGACGGCGTGATCGCCGCCAACAACCTCGATCCGGGGCCGGCGAAGATCGTCCTCGAAACGGATGGTGGGTGGACCGAGTACGAGGTCAACATCCCGGACGTCGCCGAGATCGACCTGTACGCGTTGCTGAGCGATTACATCCGCTACGACCCGCCGGTGGTCGGCGCGGCACAGAAGGCGCTCGCCGACGCACTCGCCGCAGCGCAGCGCGCCGAGGCCGCGGCGGAGTCCACGGACCTGCTGCCGGACGGCGGCACGGACGGCCAGGTCCTCACCAAGTCCGGCGACGGTCTCGCCTGGGCCAACCCGCCCACCGGTGGCGGGGGAGGTGGTGGCGGCATCTTCCTCGACGCCGACGGCGTGCCCTACTTCGACACGACCGCCACCGGTGGCGGCTCTATTGCACTCGACGCTGACGGCGTCCCCTACGTGACGGGAGTCTGATCCATGACCCAGCCAACACCGACGCAGCCGGCGTCGAAGCGCCTCGTCACCGAAGAGCGCGCTAACGCCACTTATGCCCCGCGTTGGGTCGCCGAAAAAAGCTACGCGGCGGGCGACGCGGTCCTGCTCCCGAACGGCAAGACCGGCACCCGCACCACCGCCGGAACCTCCCGCGCCACGTTCGACGCCACCGAGGAAGCAGCGTGGACCGTCGCGTCCGGGGTGCCGTCCGGAGGCACGGCGGGACAGGTGCTCACCAAGGGCAGCGGAACCACGGTCACATGGAGCGCCCCGACCGCGTCCGATGCGATCGCCCGCAAGCGTAACGTCACCGCGCAGCGCCGCGACCTGCCCGGCGTCGTCTCCCGAGTCACACTGCCTGCTGGGTTCACGTGGCAGGACGCCCCGATCCGCATCTTCAAGGACGGCGCCCGCTACATCACCGACTTCGACGTCGCCCGCTTCAAGAACACCGGCGCCGGCCTGCTCTACGTCGACCACGTCAACGGCCTGGACTCGAACGACGGCCTCACCCGAGCGACCGCGAAGAAGACCCTCACCGCCGCGATGACCACCGCCGCAGCCGGGGACACGATCCTGATCATCTCCAAGGGCGTCTACCACCGGCAGCTGTCGGTCATCACCAACCGCATCCGCAAGTCGGTGAACATCATCGCCGAAAACCCCGGCGAGCTGACCGTCTCCTACTCCGATGCACTCACCTACACGCAGGACGCGACGAACACGAAGGTCTACACCGCGACCCGCTCGAACGTCCGAAAGGTCATCGACCTCGGCGTCGGCGACACGGGCGGGTTCGAGTACACGCAGGTCGCGGACATCGCGGCGTGCCAGGCCCAGCCCGGATCGTGGTTTCAGAACGGCACCACCGTCGGCATCCACACGCTCAACAGCACCGTGCCGAGCAACGACCAGCACATTGCGCTGCTCGCCGGTGAGATGTTCTACGTCGACGCCACCACGGCGGATGTGTCCCTCTACCTCGAGGGCTTCACCATTCTCGGCAGCAACTCCGGTCTGACCGGAGACCCGAACTCGACGTTCCAGATCGACGTGTACTGCAAGGACATGGACTTCATGTGGGCGACCGGTAACGCCGGGGACGTGCTCGGCAACGCCGTGAACATGCAGGGCGTGCGCTACGCGTTCTTCCAGCGATGCCGTACCGCGCACTCGAACAAGGACGGATTCAACTACACCGCCTACAACAAGGCGCAGGAACTCAAGACCGCCACGAAGTTCCTCGAGGTCGACTGCCATTCGTGGGACCACGGCATCGGCAACGCCGGGGCGTCGAACACCCACAACGCGACAACCGCTCACGCGGGCTGCGTCGGCATCCGCATCGGTGGGACCTACCACCACACGCGGGGCGCGCTCGTCGCCGACGTCCAGGCCAACACGAAGACAGTGAACTACTCGTGCACCGCCTTCGACTCCCTGGCGTCGACGACGGACGGCTACAACTCGGGGTTCTGCATCCAGCAGGACGGCGCGGAGATGTGGGTATTCGACGGCACGGCCTTCGGTTGCGCGTACGACGTCTTCACGACAGCTACCGCGCCGCTGCACGTAATCGACACCCAGTTCGATACGCGGCTGACGAACGCGGCCTACGACATCGTGAACGCGCTGTGATCATCGTGGGAGAATCGGGCAATGACTGATCGGATTCCGTACGGTCGGGAGTGGGATGGCTTGCCTCCCACGTGCGACGATTGCGGCGTTCCACTCGGTGCGTTGCATGATCCGGGATGCGATGTTGAGCGATGCCACCATAGAACCCTCGACGGGCAACTGCAGCAGAAAATCTCGTGCCACGAGTGTGCGATCCTGGACTGCAACGAAAAAGGGCACGACATTCGAAACGGGGAATGCTACTGGTGCGGGTTCATCCCAGACGAGTAGCTGCGTACGCCCGTCTGTACTGACTCAACTCGGGAGGTCGCGGTATGTCCGCGGCCTTCCGGGTTGGTCGCTCGGGTCGCGACCAGGATGCCGAGGCAGAGCGCAGGAAGCGGATTCGAGAAGAAGTAGGTTGCTGCTGGGATAGCGGCCACCGTGCCGGACAGCACGAACAGGAGCAGGGTGACGCGCCACGGATCAGGATCTCGCACCTGCTCCACGCAGAGCTTGACGACCTGCCACAGCAATATCCCCAGCCAGAGAAGCCCGAACAGTCCGAACTTCAGTAGCACGTAGCTGGTCAACAGATGAACGTCATCGACCGCGCCAAGTGTGCGACCCGAGGACAGCAACGTGACCCTGTCGGGCGACATTGATAGGTCGACACTGGCCCCAGGCCCCATGCCGAACAGCAAGGCCAGGGGGGAGTCATCAAGTACAGCCAGGACTCGATTCGTTTCGTAGCCGCGTTGGGCGATCGTCACGTCTTCGAATCGGTAGGCGCCGAAAAGAATGCGGTACGTGCCGTCGCTCAGCATCCACCATGTCGCATAGATCGCAGCTCCAAAGGCAGCGAACAGTCGCAGAGAGCGCGGCAGGACGAGGAGCAGGAGGAATCCGCCGCACACGAGAAGTGAGGTGATCAGCGCGATGCTGGGCGGGTGGGAAGCGGGAGCGTTCACGATGCGCCACCCGGTCAGTCCGAGGATCACGATTCCCAGGAATGTGAGGCGTGCGCGGCGCTCCGGATTGCGGGCTGCGAGGTAGAGGGCTCCGAATCCGGCCGGAGCGGCGATCGCCACGAACGGCGGCATGTCGCGAGCAAGGACTGCCGAGACCAGACCACCGATAATCAGCACCCAGGTCAGGCGTGCTTTCAGGTCGTCGGTCCAGTAGCCGGCGGTCAGTCCAGCTGCGGCGGCGAGAAGGAATCCGGCATACAGCCCAGCCGCCTTGGCAGAGGCAAAGAGTCCTTGGTCGTCGGTCAGCAGTGTTGCAGACAGGAAGCTCGACGTGAGTCCGACGGCGACGAGCATGGTCCACCAACCGGGGAATCGGTAGCGGATCGTGCGTCCTCGCGTTGGAGGAAGGAGCAGGGCGATTCCGAATGCGACCAGGCTGACAGGAAGGGTGAATCGCTTCGCTAGACCGGAGGCTGCAAAGGGGTGCATCGACGGGTAGACCGCTGCGATGACCAGGCTGCTGGCGCACGCGACGGCGATGGAGAGGGTGATTGCCGTGGTGATGCGGCGGGCGCTGAGTGTGTCCATACGAATCAGTGCCTGAACTCTGCGATCGCGGCGACAACGAGAAGGACCACCAGGGCGGCCGTCATCGGAAGTCCGTACATCGTGTAGGTCACGCCGACGATTGCCAGCACACCGAGAGCGCCGAGAATGATCACGGCGGGATGGCGAGAAGTCATACCAAGGAGTATGCGGCCAACGCCGTGATCTCACCGAGTTGGCGCCTGCGAACCCGCCCGTAACGCATCCCGCGATGGCAGTTACAAGGCTGCTCTCAGGAACCGGGAGTAGCTTCCGGAAGCGTCAAACAAGATCGGCCCCGAACCGGTGATTGGAGCACCGGCCGGGGCCTTGCCACCACACCACCGCAATGGAGTGATGACCGTGCATGACGCTACCCCCACCGAGGTTCTCCCGCCCCGGCAGATGACCAAGCACGATCTGCTGGTGGCGGGATTCCTCGCCCGCTACACCGGACAGTCCTTCACCGCCTACGAGACCGACATGCGCCTGTGGTTCCAGTGGTGCCGCGGCTACGGCCTCGACCCGATCTTCGGCATCGAACGCGCGCACATCGAGCTCTGGGCGCGCTACCTCGAGATCGAACGAGGCAATGCGCCGGCCACTGTGCACCGTCGCCTGGTGTGCCTGCGCGTGTTCTTCTGGCTCATGCAGGAGGACGGCGTCATCGACAAGTCTCCGGCCGTCAACGTGAAGATGCCTCGCTGGACGACGGACCTGACGAAGAAGATCGGCCTTGAGCGGCAGGACTTCCAGTCGCTCATGTTCACTGCGCGAAACTCGACGCCGGCCGACGAGGCTCTCGTCGCGATGCTCGGTCTGCTCGGTCTCCGTGTCTCGGAAGCCTGCTCGATCAACGTCGAGGACTTCCAGGACACCGAACGCGGACACCGCGTCGTTCGCTTCACCGGCAAGGGCACCAAGTCCGCTTCGATCCCGCTACCCGTTCCGGTGCTGCGCTCGATGGAGCGCGCCGCCGGCGAACGTCGTCGCGGTCCGCTGCTGTTGCGACGCGACGGCTCGCGTATGACGCGACGATCCGCCGATCGTGTCGTGAAGCGTCTCGCGCGACATGCCGGTATCGGCAAGCCTGTCTCATGTCACACGCTGCGACACACCTTCGTCGTCGCGGCTCTCGACGCGAAAGTGCCGCTGCGACAGGTGCAGCTCGCAGCGCGACACTCCGACATCCGTCAGACGCTCGCCTACGACAGGGGCCGCGTCAGTCTCGACAACCACGCCGCCTACGTCGTCTCGACGTTCATGGCGGCATAGCGCACTGCGACAGAAAAGCGCCCCACCTCTACGCGAGGTGGGGCGCATCTCGTCATCTCAGGAGTTCCACTGATCGGAGCACTCTTGGGTCCAGCCGGTGGTGCCGTCGGTGAACTGCGTCGTGCCGGTCTGCGACACCGACGGATCCATGCAGTAGTCGATGGTCTTCCCGACAAGCGGCTGCGGATCACCGATCGGAGCTCCGGTGTACCCGACTGGGGGATTGCCTGCCGGCGCCACTGCAGGGGTCTGAGCTTCGGTCGTCGGTTGCGTGGTGACGGAGACCGAGGTGGTCGTGGTCGCTACCGACGCAGCAGGGGCGGGTGCACCGCCACTATCGCGCGCGGCCGACAGGTCTGCCACTCGGTACGTCGGGCCCTGGATCGAATGCTGCGGTCGGTAGACAAGAGTGCCGTTGGGGTCCGGGGTGTCGAGAAGCACCCAGCCCTCGTAGATCGACGAGGCATCGAATGCCGTATCGAAGTTGTCCCGATCCGCAATGCACAGGTCAGAGTTGACGAAGACGGACTTCGTCACTCCATCTGTGGTGATCACGGAGAAGTCCCGCTCGGTCGTCCGTACGAAGCTTGTCGCGTCGTAGTCCGCGGGAGTTTCGACGCGGGCCTGGACCGCGACGTAGATGCCGTCCGCCGGTGTCGGCGCGCCATAGTCGACTGTGCACACCGGGTTCTTCTCGATGTCGAGAATCGTGACAGTGCCGAGAGTCTTCCCGATTCGGTCCTGGGCGTCGAACGATGTGCCGAGGGGGATCAGCTCTTGGGATGGTGCGGCAGTAGCGGACTCCGTGGTCGCGGTCGATGCTGTCGTCGCATCGTTCTCTGATTCTCCGCTCCCGCACGCGGCGAGTAGTAGTGCGACAGCGGGGACAAGGGCGACGGTGCGAAGTCTCATGTCCGGATCATCCGATCTTCAGGTCGGTGCGTTACGAGGTGTCGCGGCCCCGCGGGTGCGCGGGGCCGCGACGGGGTGGGGTCAGACTGCGACTGTCGCGCGTTCGAGTGTCGCGCGGTGCGCGGTAACCCAGCGCTGCACCTTGTCCTTCGAGACGCCAAGTTCGGCGCCTGTCGCGCGGACCGTCTTGCCTTCCTCGACAACGCGACGGATCGCGACGGTCTTCAGTTCGTCGTCTGCCGCGCTGGCTTTTGGTGTCGCGGGGGAGTGATCCTGTCGCGGTGTCGCAGCAGGTCGTGGGGCTGTCTCGGGTGCGACACGGAGCCGGGTCACCGGTCGCGCGGGCGTCGCATCCGTGCGGTCGTCGCGGGTCGCGCTGTCGGCGACTGTCGCGACGATCGGTTCGGTCCAGGTATCGCGGGCAGGTGCTGTCGCGGTGTCGCCGTCCTGTCGCGCGAGCAGGATCGTCAGGTGCACCGCGGCGAGCGTGACGAGCGGGGGAATGACGGCGATGCCGACACCGATCGGGGACTCGGTGAGCTGCCACGCGTGGATGCCGTTACCTGCGACAGAGACGATGGTGCCTGCGACGAGCAGCGCCCACGAGTACGCCCGTGCGACGCGGTGTCGTGCGACGGCGGCCGCGACGGTCGCGACGACGACCAGGCCGTCGACGGCGACGGGGATCATCCACGCCTGATCGGCCGGCACCTTGTACTCGACGGCGAGTTCGGCGATCGCGGTGAAGGACCGCCAGAAGCTGGTGACCGCGACGGCAACGGCCGCGACAGCGGCGAGTGCGACGGCGACGGTGGCGCGCGACGGCAGGTGCTTACGGATCTCGGTCACAGGGTCTCCTGTTCGATCGTGGCGCGGACCTGGTCGAGGAGGTCTGCGTAGTGGCGCAGTCGCCGGGCGGCGGTTTCGGGGGTGTCGAGTTCGGTGAGGGTGGCGTCGTGGCGGAGCTGGCCGGCGAGCGCGCGGAGCTGTACCTCGGCGGGGGCGTTGGCGAAGGTGTCGCTCATTCAGTCCTCCCGGTGATGTCGTAGATGCCGGCGCACAGCGTGGTGAACGCGTCGCGGTAGGCGTCGGCGAAGGTGTCGACGCCGTCCTCGAGCAGGCGGTTGTGGGCGGTGTCGATGAGGATCTGGGCGTCGGCGACGAGGTCGAGCAGGGTTCGGTCGTCGGCGATCACGCGGCACCGCTCACGGCGGCGTGGTTGCAACGCTGGGCGGGCTCGACGATCGAGTTCTTCTCCGGCCCGAGGAGCCAGCCGAACTGATCGCATCGGTCGCAGCTGGCAATCGGGGACTTCGATGTGGTGCGCGTCTGGCCGGGTGCTCGGAGATCGCGCCAGGCGGGCAGCCATGCCTGGACAAACCGTGCGGGACTGTCGGGCTGGTACTGCCGCTGAGCGGCTTTCACCAGGGCGGGGACGTCGTGCTGCTCGACGAGCTTGGAGATCTCGGCGCGCTGCTCGTCGGTGAGCTTGCGGAAGCTCGCATGGAGGCCTTGAGCGACGAGTCCGTTCGCGAGTTCGTCGAGTCGCATCTGCACGAGGGGCGTCTGGGCTGCTGCGGACTTCTCGTCGATCTCGTTCTTGTTCTGATCGAATTCCGCTGCTGCCGCCGCGTTGTTGGTGGTGATCGCTGCAGGAGCGGTGGCTTCATGCTCGGGCGCATTGCTGCGGACGGTTAAGGATGGTTCAAGGGACGGTTTGTAGGACAACAGTGTCCGGTCGGTGAGGACACCCGTGTCCGGACGTTCTGCATCAGATGACCGGCCGGACATTTTGTCCTGCCGTGAATCCGAGGTACGTGCGGACAAATTGTCCGGTCGTTCGTTCGAGGTCGACTCAGGAAGCTGAGTCGGAACCGCGGGCACCTGGATCTGGGTGATGTCGAGGTCCCAGACGACAGGCCGGCAGTCCTTGCGGATGTGCGCTACGTGCCGCTGATCTCCGCGCCGGATCAGGCCTCGGGCTTCGAGTGCCTTCAGATGGCGGCGCACGGTGCGGGTGCTGCAGCGTCCGCGCTGAGCCAGCCATTCCTGTGACGGCCATGCGCACCGGCCGTCGTCACCGGCCCGGTCGGCGAGTGCGATGAGGATGATGTGTTCCTGGGCGCATTCGACCGGCGCGAAGGTAAGTGCCCAGTTGACGGCCGCGATGCTCACGAGAGCACCGCCGAGGCGAGATGGGTATGCTGACGCATGGTTCGACTCCTACTCAGTCGGACTATCCGGCCCGTCGCGAGGTGCAACTCGTGGCGGGCCTCTTATGTGGTTGTGCTACTTCAGATCAGTGCGTGCGCCGCGGCCTGGACGTCGTGACTGCCACTCTCGGATCGTCTCGGGGCGCCATCCGCGGATGTTCGCGATCATCACGTCGGGAGCTGGCAGGTCGTACTTGACGATGGAAGTCGGCTTGACTCCGATCATCTCCGCGACCTCCGCGCGAGAGAGGAAGTGTTCGGTCATCCTCGGCTGCTCCTTCGGCTCTGTGGAAGTGACGATACCTACTGCTATTGGTGACGTCAACACAAACGGCTGTAGCCACTCACCCGTATGGGCTGTGGCTACAGTTTCGGCTACAGCGGACTGTAGCCACGATGTTCGATTGTGGTGTTTGCGCTGGTGAAGCGCGGTATTTATGGGAGCCGATGACGGGAATCGAACCCGCGTATTCAGCTTGGGAAGCTGATGTTCTACCATTGAACTACATCGGCACGCTGGGCTTTTGCCGATTCTCACCGACTCCGGCCCGAGCTTTCGGAGCAAACTGTAGCAGACTCTCAGGGTCGATCGCGGGACCCCTAGACCAGGGATCGGCCCGTCCGGATCCGCCACCGCATGTCGGCCAGCAGCACGCGGTAGGGCAGCTCCCGCACCGCGACCGGCAGCCTCTTGTTCACCACACCGAGAGCTCGCATGACGCGGTCGAAGCGACGCTGGTCGCTCGGCGTCCACGGCAGCAGCATCTGCTCGCGGAACAGCTGCGGCAGGAAGCCGGCGGTGAAGAACAGGTTGAGCTTGCCGAACAGGGCCGGGACGGGCTGGGGCAGGAACTCGATCCGGGCGATCGACAGCAGGTGCTCGCGGATCGTGTCGTCGATCTTCACCTTGTGGAGGTTGTCCTCCCAGTACTGCTCGAACGCCGCGCGGTCCTTCGGCCACATGTGCTGCGGCACCTGCAGTGTCGTGCCGAAGGTCGCGCCGTTCTGATAGAAGTACTCGATCGCGTCGTCGGGGATCGGCCCGTACAGCGCGCGGTGCACGTCCTCGAACCCGCGGTAGATGCACGACGCCACCCACAGCTGCAGTTCCGGGTCCATCGCGTTGTATTCGACCGGGCTCGACTCGGTGGAGCGCACCTGCGCGTGGGCCTTGTTGACGCCGCGACGGAACAGGCGCTTCTCGTCATCGGTGCCGCGTGCTGCAACGGCGAGATAGGTGAGGGTGGTGCGGGTGCGCTTGATCGGGTGGTCGAACAGCCGTCCCGACTCCACGCGCGACTCGTAGACGCCGTAGCCGACACCGGGCCACGACAGCTGCATGATGATGTTCGCTGCTCCGGCGGCCAGGCCGAGCCCGTCCATCGTGTCGTCCAGGCCGACGGGCTTGTCGACGGTCGTCGTCATCGGATGTCCCTCCATCGTTCGAAGTGACCACGACTGTACTCAGATGCGCGCCGACGGTAAAGACCGGAGGTTGCGCGGAACGGAGACCGGACGCTGCGAAGATAGGGGTATGGCAACTGGACGGCTCTACGGTGGACGCGCAGGCGAGGAACGACAGGCCGATCGGCGAGCGCAGCTGATCGAGGCCGGTCTCGACCTCCTCGGAGCTGCCGACGGCGAAGCCACGCTGTCGGTGCGCGGTGTCTGCAAGCGCGCCGGTCTGGCGTCGCGCTACTTCTACGAGAGCTTCGCCGACCGCGACGAGCTCACCGGTGCCGTCTACGACCACGTCGTCCAGCGCATCGCCGAGAGCACCCTCGCCGCCGTGACCTCGGCACCCGCCGCCGACGACCGCGCGATCGTGCGGGCCTGCGTCGAGAACATCGTCCGCGAGATCGACGAGGACCCGCGGCTCGGCCGCATGCTGTTCTCCGTCAGCCAGGCCAACACGCAGCTGGCGAAGCGGCGCCTCGACTCGACCCGCATGTTCGCCGGCCTGGTCACCGCTCAGGCCGAGAACATCTACGCCATCACCCCGAGCCCCCGGCTCGACCTCGCGGCGCACTATGTCGTCGGCGGACTCGCCCAGGCGCTGACGGCCTGGCTCGACGGCACCGTGCCGCTGAGCCACGACGATGTCGTCGAGGAGTGCACCGAACTGCTGCTCACGATGTCGACGCAACTGCGGCGTGACTCGGCCACGTAGAAACCCTCGACCGGGAGATTGTTAACCTCTACTCGTGCTGCTCTCCGATCGCGACATCCGCGCTCAGATCGCCTCCGGGCATCTGGGCATCGACCCGTTCGATCCGGAGCTCGTGCAGCCGTCGAGTGTCGACGTCAAACTCGACAGCCTGTTCCGCGTCTTCAACAACACGCGCTACACGCACATCGACCCGGCGAAGCAGCAGGACGAACTGACGTCGCTCGTGCAGGTGCCCGAGGGCGAGCCGTTCGTGCTGCACCCCGGCGAGTTCGTGCTCGGGTCGACGATGGAACGGTGCACCCTGCCGGCCGATCTCGCCGGCCGCCTCGAAGGCAAGTCGTCGCTGGGCCGGCTCGGTCTGCTCACGCACTCGACGGCCGGGTTCATCGACCCGGGCTTCGACGGGCACATCACCCTCGAGCTGTCCAACGTCGCGAACCTGCCGATCACGCTGTGGCCGGGCATGAAGATCGGTCAGCTGTGCCTGTTCCGGCTGACGAGCCCCGCTGAGCACCCCTACGGCAGCGCGAAGGTCGGGTCCAAGTACCAGGGCCAGCGCGGGCCCACGCCGTCGAAGGCGTACCTGAACTTCGTGCACAAGCACCCCGACGCGCGTCCCAGCTAGTTCTTCCCCGCCCCGCGGTTCTTTCCGGGACGGCAGCTGCGGGTCCACAATGATCCTCATCCGCACGGAGGAGGGGACCGTGGCGCTGCACGCGAACGACATCGACGAGGTGATCGGGATCCTCGACGGCATCGTCGACGAGACCGCGAAGAGCGGTGATCCGCGGGGATGTTTCGCGGCCGTCTACCGGCAGATGACCCTGGCGGTGAAGGCCGGCGTCTTCGCGGACAAGGACCGCATGAACAGTATCGACACCCTGTTCGCGAACCGCTACTTCGAGGCCTACGAAGCGGCCACACCGACCAGGGCGTGGCAGATCGCGTTCGATGCCACGAAACAGGGCCGGCTGATCGTGCTGCAGCACCTGCTGCTGGGCATCAACGCGCACATCAATCTCGATCTCGCCGTCGTTGTGGGTGAGAACCTGTCGGGTGACGAACTGGACGCCTTCCGCGCCGACTACGACAAGATCAACGGCATCATCGCGGGGGTGATGCCGAAGGTGCGCGACGCCATCGAGTCGTTCTCGCCCCTGATCAAGATCCTCGAACCGGTCGACGCGGTGCACCCGGTCCTCGACTTCGCCTTCGACCGCGCGCGGGACAACGCGTGGGTATGGGCCGAGATGCTGTCGCAGATGGATGCGAACCTGCGCCCCGCTGCGATCGACGTCCTCGACCGGAACGTCGCCGTGCTCGGCAGGGTCATCGCACGCCCCGACCCGCTGACGTCGGCCCTCGTCGGCCTCGTTCACAACACCGAGAGCAAGGACATGCGCCGGATCATCCGGACCCTCGACAACCTCTGACGACCCGATGTCCGGATGCCTGCGTACACGGCTCCGTGGCGGTTAATCTCTGGACGTGCGCGTCGCTGCGGTCGCCACCGCCCTGCTGCTCCTGCTCGCGGCCTGCGCGCAGGACACTTCGTCGCGCCCCTCGCCTCCCGAGGATCTGCCGGTGGTGCGTGCCGACGGCGACCGTCTCGTTCTCGACGACCGGACGTGGTGGCCCGCCGGACTCAACGCCTACCAGCTCGGCACCCGCTGGGAGGTCAACCAGGGATGCGGTGCCCAGGTGGATCTCGACGAGTTCTTCGGCACGCTGGCGCCGCGTTCGATCGTGCGTTTCGACGCCTTCCAGTCCCACGCCGTGCACCGGATCGGCGGCACGCTCGACTTCACGGCCCTCGATGCCGTCTTCGACGCCGCCGAGCGGCACAGGGTGTATCTGATCCCGGTTCTCGCCCCGCAGGACAGCGATTGCGACGCGGGTGGATACAAGCAGGCGGACTGGTACGACACCGGTTGGCGCGACCCGCTACCCGGTCATGTACTCGCCTACGACGACTGGGTCGCGACGGCCGTCGAGCGGTGGGGGTCGTCGTCGGTAGTGGCGATGTGGGAGTTGATCGGCGAACCCGAGACCGCGACCTGCACCGACGACGAGTGCACCCTCGAACGACGCGAGTGCGTGCCCGGCGGTGCCCGGCTGCTCCGCAACTGGATCGACGACGCGGCCGCCATCGTCCGTGAGCACGACCCGGACCGGCTCGTCACCGTGGGCACCATCGGAGGCGACCAGTGCGGTTCGGCCGGCGACGATTTCGCGACCGTCACCGACGCCGAGCACCTCGACGTCGTGCAGTACCACGACTACGACGACGCCCAGTTCCTCGAACAACGACTCGACGGGTTGTCGAAGCCGATGCTCGTCGCCGAACTCGGCGTCAGGGCCGGTTCGTGCCGGGCGGTGAGCGAGCGTGCCGACATCGTCGACCGCACGCTCGAGCAGTACCGCGATCTCGGGGCCGACGGTGCGCTGATGTGGTCGTTCGTCCCCGACCCACGACCGGACGAGTGCACCTACGACATCGGTCCGGACGACCCGGTCCACTACGTCCTACGGCGCCACCACCGCTCAGGGTGACGTCCGGTCGAGTACCCGGAAGAGACGCCAATCGGGTTGGTCGGCACCGTCGTTGGGAATCTCGAGTTCGAGTACCGCGATGTCGCTGCCGGTCTCGTAGATGGTGGGGTAGCGGCGGTTGACGGCATCCGACGTTCCTCGGCCCTCGTTGGGGACGGTCAGGATGTACTCGACCCCGGAGGCGGAGGGACGGTTGAGTACGGCGGTGAAGTCGGCATCCGAAGGGACGACGAACGTCTCGGGGCGTTCGGTGGCCGAGAAGATCGCGAACCCGTAGACCGTGTCCATCAGCACCGAGCCTGGCGGCAGGTCCATCGCGTCGAGATATTCGGCGATGCGTCGTTCGGTGGAGAACGCCGCGATCACCCGTCGCTGCTTCTCGCGCACCTCGGACGGATCGTCGTTGTCCGGGAACAGGACCGTGCGCAGCGCGTGCTGTTCCTGCGACAGGGTGGGCGAGCCCATCGCGACGAACGTGACGGGAAGACTGCACACGAGGAGCACCGCACCCAACGGTGCCGCGCCACTGCGGTCCTCCGCCCTCGGAACTGCGTGCGGTCCGGGACGTCGTGCCGTGAGCAGTCCGCGTCGCGGTGCCAGCTGCACGACCCATACCGCGAGCAGCGGGATCGCGCAGATGTAGAAGCGCAGGAACGGGAAGGTCATTCCACGCGCATAGGACAGGGCCGCGAATCCCAGGACCGCGCCGAAGACGACGAACGGCACGAGGGGTTCGAGATCGCGTCGCCGCCATGCGAGCACCGCCACGATCGGGATCAGCAGCGGAAGCGCCGGTCCGAGCACGACGGTCTCGGCGAGCGAGAAGGCGATCGCACCGAGCCCGCCGGACGAGCCGCCACCGCTCTGCTCGAGGATGGCGGCATTGCCGTAGGCCGAGGTGAATTGCGCGAGCCATTCACCGGTGACGAGCCAGCTCGTCACGACGAACGCGACGAAGGCCAGCGCGAGGGGCGCGGCGACGAGGATCGCGTCCATGATCGCCGGCTGCCATCCCGAACCGGGAGCGTAGCGACGCGACCGGTAGTGGACGAGCAGCGCGACGAAGACCGTCACCGCCCCACCGACCGCCAGCGCGTCGTATCGCGCGAGATACGCCAGCGCCAGGGCGATTCCGGCCAGTGCCAGGTCGTGGATGTCGTCGGTGCTGCACCAGCGGATCAGGCGACGCGCGGCCCAGCACAACGCGAACAGGAACGGTGCCTCGCTCATCCCGTTCGCGCCGTAGTAGACGATCATCGGGTTCAGGGCGAACACCGCCGTCACTGTCCACACGAACCACGGCGGGCAGCCGCGATCGCACGCGATGCGGTGGATCTGCACCGCAGCACCGGCCATGAACGGCGCCGACATGAGCACCGCCGTGACGGCATAGGCCGACAGCACCGGGAACCACGCCGACAGTCCCGTGAGGGGCACCTGGACGAGTGCGGTGAGCGGCGTGAAGACGAACCCGATGGCGGCGAGGTGCGGGTCGCGGCTGAGCAGCACCGACCGCGCAGCGCTCACGCGGCTGAGCGCATCACCCTGGTAGTACTGCACGTCCAGCGCGAGCCACAGTCCCACCATCAGATAGATCAGGCAGGCGGTCCAGAACACCCACGCGCTGCGGGCCCTCACGACGACAACCCGTGGAAGGTCTTCTCCCAGTAGGAAGGATTACGGATGAGCTGGTAGGTGCCCTTGATCGCCGCGATCGACATGAGGACCCAGTAGAACGGCACAGTCAGGCACGGCCACCACAGGTTCGCGTGCCCGGTCTCGCGGCATGCCACGAAGTTCATGTACATCACGGCGACGTTGCCGAACACGAGCGAGATCAGCGCGGGGAAGTAGGCGTACCAGGGGAAGATCTCCTCGATCAGCTCCGCCTGGCCGAGCAGCCACGCCAGCGTCGTCATCCAGAACACCATGTTCAGGCACGCGATGATCGGCGTGCCCGCGAGCAGGGTCGTGAAACGCAGCATCCCCGCGGTGCCGATCACCCGCCACAACCGGACGGGCCGGCGCATGTGGACCAGCCAGGTCTGCAGATAACCCTTGTACCAACGGGATCGCTGCCGCACCCAGTTGATCGGATCGCTGTTCGCCTCCTCGAGCGTGGTCGAGTCGAGAACCGCGGTGGAATAGCCGGATTCGGCGATCCGCACGCCGAGGTCGGCGTCCTCGGTGACGTTGTACGGATCCCACGCACCGATCTCGTCGAACACCGACCGACGGATGTGGTTCGACGTGCCTCCCAGCGGGATCGGCGAGTGCGACTTCATCAGTCCGGGGAGGATGAAGTTGAACCACAGTGCGTAGTCGGCGGTGAACCAACCGGTCAGCAGGTTCTGAGTTCCGTTGTGGAAGGCCAGCTTCGCCTGCACGCATGCGACATCGTCGCCGAGACGGTCGAAGACGACGACCACCCGGCGCAACTGCAACGGCTCGGGCAGATCCTCGGCGTCGAAGATCGTGACGATCTCACCGGTCGTGAAGTGCAGACCGTAGTTGCACGCCTTCGGCTTCGTCCGCGGGTCGGCGGCCGGGACGAGCAGGATCTCGACGCTCTCACCGAGCCCGGCCTTCTCCGCGGCCTCGATCGTGACGGTGTCGTCCTCCTCGAGCAGCAACAGCACCTGGAGCTTGTCGGCCGGGTAGTCGAGCGCGGCCATCGCGGCGAGCAGGTCGCCGACCACCTCGGGTTCGTTGTAAGCGGGGACGAGCACCGTGTACGGCGGCAGCTGATCGTTGGTGAGGGCACGCGCTTCGTCGTCGTCGACGATGAACTGGGCGTCGCGTGCCATGCCGCGGGTGAAGAGCAACAGCCGGTCGGCGAGGGTCGCGATGTACCCGAAGGTGCACAGCACGGTGAAGACGATCAGGGTAGGTTTCGTCGCCACGACGAGCGAGGCCACGAAGGCCGCGGCGAGGGCGAATCCGAGATACTTCTGCCACGGCACGAATGCGACCGACGCCGACGAGACGGGGCTGCGTTCGCGGAGTCCGTGCACGGCCTCGTGCAGCGCCGCCTTCCGGTAGGCGTCGAACTCGGCGGTGTTCTCGACCGGAACATCGTGTCCGGAGCCGACGTTCACGCGCCCTGCCATTGCGCCTCCACGAGTTCGCGACCCACTTCGATCAGCATGGAACGATCCTTGTACTCAGGCTCGCTGTCCTCGACGGTGCCGTTGCCGCGCAACAACACTCGCATCAGGGTGCGCGCGTTGGCGACGGTGTTCGGTTCGGGTTGCGGGAACGGCGCGTCGAGTTCGTGGTTGTCCACCGTCAGCAGGCTCACCCGCTGGGCGACGGTGTCGCTGCGGGTCCAGACGAAGCTGAGCAGGCTCCACGTCAGGAGCAGTGTGTCGTCGACGACGGTGAAATATTCGGCGGTCACGCCGCGACCCAGATCGACGTATTGCTTCGGGCTCACCCGCGATTTGCCCAGTGCGTACATCGATTCGGTGGGGTACACGGCGAACGAACCGACACGACGCACCTGCAGGGTCTGCACTGCGACGGTGCGGGGACGCAGCAGTCGATCCCACTCCGGGTTCGGTTCCTCCGCTCGGAGCATCTGCCGGCGCAGCACCGATCCCTGGCGGAAATAGGTTCGGGGCCAGTCATAGTCGACGGAGGACAACTGCACCCATCCGGGTGGGACGACCTGGGAGGCGGTGCCCGAATAGGGTGGCCCGGCCGAGACGGGAGTCAGACGTTGGTCGGGGAGTGGCAGGAGCGCGGCGAGCAGTGCGGCCACCGCTATGCACATCGCTCCGCGCACGGCCTGGGGAATCGACACCGGGTTCGCCGGCAGTGTGCGGGGGGCGAGTCCGCGGAACGTCCACAGGCAGGCCCCGGATCCCACGACCACCGTGGCGATCAGGGCCGGAACGTACTGGTCCACGGCGATGGGTGCGTCCGGCCATCGTCGATCGATCACGACGAGCGCGATCAGTCCGGTCACGAATGTCGCGGAGCCGTAGAAGAATCCACGAGCCCGGTTGCGCCGCGTCGCCAGTCCGATCGCGGAGGCGGCGAGCACGAGGGTGACCGCACCGGCGACGAATTTCGTCCCGCCGAGCTCGATGAGCACGATGCGGTACACGATGGGTGAGCTGAGGAAGAGCATCATCCATGCTTCCCAGTACGCCGCGGTCACCCGCAGGCCGAACATCGCGATGCACGCGCCGCACACGAACACCCACGCGGCGAGCACGTCGAGATGCATCGCCTGATAGTTCGTCGGGTACCTCGGCATCAGCAGTCCCTTGATCGCGAGGGCGATCAGCAGCAACAGGACGGACGTGATGATGTCGGTCTGCCGGTCGTGGATGGGTAGTTCGTTCCGGCGCCGACGTGTGACACCGATCGCGACCACCGCGACGAGCGGCGGCACGATCAGGACGTACCCGCCCGTGGTGCCCGCGCGGATCTCGTCGATCAACTGCAGCCACGTGGAGTGGAAACCGATCAGGGTTGCGGCGACGATCACGATCCACCGATTGGTGGTGTGCAGCATCGCGTTCGTGAAGAACCGTTCGGTGAACGGCGGTTGCTCGACTGTCGTGGTCATAGCGTTCACCGCGACTGCGGACGGCGCCGGCGGGTGATCGCCCACACCGCGGCGCCTGCCGCACCGACAACCAGCAGGGCGACACCCGCAACGACCACCGCGGTCACCGTGCTGTTCGTTCCCGACGACGCCGCGTCGACGTCGCGGTCCTGGGTCTGGGGATCGACGAGGGCGATCGGATCACGGTCGGGTGCGGTGAACAGCACGCTGCCGTCGAGCTCGAACCAGCGGCCGGGCTCGGCGGAGAGCCAGTCGATCGTCCGATCGAGTTCCTCGGGGACGTCTGTGGAAGTGGCGACCAGCACGGTGCGTCCGTCGTCGCGCACGACCTGCAGGGAGGCGAAGTCCACCTCGGTGCCGAAGGTGAGGCTGGTGCTCTCGCCGTCGGCATTGCGGACCTCGAACCGGCGGTCCTCGGTGCGGACGAGCGGCAACTCCGACTGCAGTCGTTCGGGGAGGACGCCGTTCGCCGCCACGACCAGCGCGGGCGCCGACGAGGTGAGCGCGTCGTCGATCGACACCCAGGTCGGATCCAGCGGGCGCGTGGTGAGCGACTGGAGCCCGGCGACGAGTTCGACGGCACGTCCGACGTCGACGAGTGTGCGACCCGCGGTGGCGACGTTCAACTGTGGCATCAGTGTCTGGGGCAACGACGGAAAACCGACGGGAACGGGCGGGTCGGCGACGGTGCTCGACACGCGGCTGTTGCCGTCGATGCTGAGGGTGACGGGCTGCTGGAGACCGCACTGCTGCTGGGAACCGGTCGTGCGGAGCGCGACGGTGATGTCGGTGAGACGTCCGAGGGAAGAGTTCGGCACCGTGACCACGCGGTCGATCACACCGCTCGCGTCCGCTGCCCACGCGTCGAGCTGGACGTCACCGGCCGAGACGGTGATCAGCCCACCCTGGGCGGCGGGGAGCGGGGTGTAGGAGCCCTTCAGATCGATGGCGACATCCCGGACGGGGCGGCCGAACTCGGCCTGGTCGAGGAACAGGTGCACGTCGGCGATGCCGAGGCCGCTCGTCTCGAGATCGGACACCCGCAGGTCGTACAGGGTGGTCGAGTCCGGAGCAAGGACGGGCGCGACGTCGAAGGCGCCGACGGCGACGTCGGAACCGACGGCGAGACCGGACAGGATGCTGTTCACCAGGTGTCCCTGGTCGAGGAGGGTCTCCGCGTCGCCTCGGACGTACAGGGCGGGAGGGCCGTCGGGAACGGCGCCGAGTTCCACACCCGCGTCCTCGCCTTCGCGGACGACGATCTGGCGGACGAACGGACTGTCGGCGGCCGGGGGAATGCCGTTCGGCGGCAGTTCACGTACGTCCACCGGCACCTGACGTCCGGAATAGCGCGCGGTCACGTCGGCGGCGAGATCCAGGGCGACGGTCGACTCGGCGTCCGTCGGCCCTTCCGTCAGATACAGCTCGAGTCGTTCGAGGACGGGTGGCAGAAAGTCGGCGACCACGGACGGGAGCGTGGGGGTGCCCGCGTACCGGACTACACCGTCGCGCAACCGCACCGAACCGAGGGTCCAGTCCTGGGGGCAGATGTTGTCGACGGCGCTCAGGCTCAGATCCAGCGAGATCACCGCGGCGTCGTTCTCCACCTTCGCGCCGGCGAGTGGAATCGACAGGGGCACGATGTCGCCACCGGCCGGCAGTTCCACCCGGGTGAGCAAGCGTCCGTCCGAGGTGACGTCGATCGATCCGCGCGCGATATTCGTGGGCAATTGGGCGGTGGTGTCGAGGAAAGCGGGAGTATTACCGTCGGGGACGGGAACCGTGAGCGTGACGATATCGGAATTGCCACGGAATTCGATGTCCGGGCCGAGGCCGAGAGTGCGGGTCGGGAAGGTCACCTCGTTCGGACCGGTCGCTCCTGTCGGTTCGGGCTCCTGCGCTGTAGCGGTAAACGGATTCGCGCACAACGTCATCGAGACGGCAAGGGCCAGCATCAGGCTGCGTCGGGAACGGCGACCGGTTCGGTGGGATGTCACCCGAACAGCGTATTGCGTCGGGTCACGAAAATATTGCAGACGCGGCGAGGATTCGATGTGACGTTGTGCTGTTGTAACAAAAACAGGCGAGGCGTCGATTTCAGTCGACGACCATGAATCGGGTGAAACAGGAGGTCCCGTGGCGGAACCGGCGAGCGATCGGACGGTTGTTGCGCCGTGAGTCGTTCGTTGTTGTTCGTCGGGCACACCGGTGAGCGGTCGGGTGCCGAGAAGGTCATGCTGATGCTCGTCGACGTCGCCCTCGCGCAGGGACGTCGGGTCGTCGTGGCGTGCCCCGACGGGCCGCTCGCCGAAGCCCTTCCGGCCGGATGCGTCCGTGTCCGGTTGCCCCGGCTGGGCATGTGGGGACAGACCGGAGTCGGGCGGATCGCGGGACTGGCAGGTCTTCCGGTGCGGTGGCTGGTGGGAGCGCGCAGACTCCGTCGCGTGCTCGCCGCGGAGCGGCCGCAGGTGGTGTGCAATTCGTTGTTCGCACTGCCTTCCCTGCGACTCGCCGTGCTCGGCACGTCCCACCGGGAACGTGCCAGGTGGCTGGTGCACGACACCCTGTCCTCCCGTAAGCAGCACATCGTCGCCCGGGTGGGCAGAGGCGCCGTGGGGGAAGCGGTGGCCGTCTCGCGGGCCTCGGCCGTCCCGGTCCGGGAATGCGGATATCCGGTGGTCGTCGCACCGCACGGCGTCCCGATCCCGCCTGCTCCGTCCCGGCCGGCGTCTCCCCAGGGCTCGACTCCTGACGGCTCGACCACGCGGGTGGGCATCCTCGCGTCGGTGACGGAATGGAAGGGACACCGCGTCCTTCTCGAGGCGGTGGCCGAGGTGCCCGGCGTCCACCTCGACGTGGCGGGGGTGCCGTTCCCCGGCGACGAAGCCTTCCTCGACGAACTGCGGCGTCGCGCAGACGCCCCCGACCTGCGTGGACGGGTGTCGTTCCTGGGCCGGGTCGATCCCGCCGAGGTCTTCGCGGTGTGGGACGTGATGGTCTCTGCGAGCACCTCACCGGAGGCGGGACCGCTGGTCGCACTGGAGGCGATGGCGTACGGTGTGCCCGTCGTCGGCACCGATCACGGAGGGACCGCCGAGTACCTGGCCGACGGCGCGGGACTGCTCGTTCCACCCGGCGATGCGAAGGCTCTGGCAGAGGCGATGCGGCGATTGATGTCCGACCCCGGCCTGCGGTACGAACTCGCCGTCACTGCGCGCCGCCGGGTGGAGGAGCGCCACGATATCGAGGTGACGTTGCCGGCCATGGTGAACGCCTTGTGGGCGACGGGCGTCACATTGTGAGGCGTCCTCGAGTATTGCTTTTGCAACCATGTTGCGATCTCCGATGTTTGGTGTTCTCGGCGGATTCGCGCACACTGTGAGCCATGTGGGTGTGGATCGCATCGGCGCTGGCGGCGTGGCTGGGCCTCTCGGCTCTCGGCGCGCTCGCGGTCGGTCGGTTCCTGTTCGTCTCCGAGAGGGAGGAACAACTCGTCGAGATGCAGCGGGAGCAGCGTGATTCTGCGAATCCTCCCGTCGCTTCCTGACACGCCGGACGTCCGCCTGCGCGATACTCGCGAGTAACAATTTCCCGTGTCTAGACTCGGTTCCGCGTCGTCCTCCTGTCCCCCCATGTGAGGACGGCCGCACGGGTCGGTTACCCCCCATCACCGGTCCGTGCAGAAGCCCCGGCCGATCCACCACCACGATTGCCGGGGCTTCACCTATTTTCCGGCGGAGATATCCTGTCGCTCATGACCGAGCAGGCTCCCCGCGTCGCGATCACCTACTGCACGCAGTGCAAATGGCTGCTGCGCGCCGGTTGGATGGCGCAGGAACTGCTGAACACCTTCGGTACCGCGCTCGGCGAGGTCGCGCTCGTTCCCGGGACCGGTGGGGTGTTCCGCATCGTCGTCGACGACACGGTCGTGTGGGACCGCAAGGAGGGCAAGGGTTTTCCCGAAATCGCCGCGCTCAAGCAGCGAGTCCGTGATCTCGTGGAGCCGGATCGTGATCTCGGGCATGTGGATCGGGCCGCCCGGACCGATGCCCCACCTCATCGCGACAGCAACGACATCTAGCGGTAACGTTCTCGCATATGTGCCCGCGTTCTACGCGCGTCGGGCACGGTCGACGGCGTGCCGCTCACGAAAGTGGTCGCCGACATCGAAATACGGGGAGGAAAATCGATGAATTCTGTTGCGAAGAAGGCTGCAGTCGCGGCCTCTGGTGCCGCACTGCTGGCACTGGTCGTTCCGGGCGTCTCGTCCGCTGCGGGTCCGAGCGTCTCGGCGAAGGCGGAGAACGGCGCCATCGTCGTCGACTTCGATCTGACGCGCGCCGACGTCGACCGCGGCGTCACCTGCGTCACCTACGTCCTGAAGCCGGGCACCGTCGACACGGCCGATCCGTCGGGCCGCATCGACGCGCAGCCCGCCGGCACGAGCTTCTCGGTGACCAACACGAGCACCTCGAGCGCGCTGTACATCAAGGACGGCGCACCCTCGCAGGCCGGTCCGGAGTCGATCACCGACGGCACCTACAACGTCTTCTGGGGCTGCCAGGACGCCTCGGGTGCGCAGTACGAGAACATCTTCGACGCGTCCGGTCGCCCCTTCACCGGTGGCATCTCCGTGACGGTCGGCGGCGGTGAGTCCGCACCGCAGGGCGAGTCGGCTCCGCAGGCACAGTCCGCGCCGCAGGCCGAGTCCGCGCCCGCACCGCAGGGCGAGTCCGCGCCGCAGGCCGACAATGTTCCGCCGGCTCCCCAGTCGCAGCCGGAGCCGGTCGACCCGCTCCAGTTCGTGATCAAGTTCCTGCGCGACCTGATCGGCGCCTACCTCTGATCGGAGTCCACACTCCGATCCGCATGTAACGGCATCGGCGGCACCTCCAGCGGGTGCCGCCGATGCCGTTTCCGTACCGACGCTGTAGATGTGGTCCGGGTAGATCTGGTCCGGGGGATCGATTTCCTGCGGCAGGGAAGGAGAAGGGGTGGACGCCGCCTCGATCGCGACGGGTCTCGCATCGTCGACGCAACTGCGACGTGCCTACGGCGCGAGCATGCGGCCGCTGACGTCCGGAGGTCACTGGTCCGAGGGCGACGGCTGGTGGATCGGTATCACCGCGGCCCCCGACCCCGACTACAACCTCGCCCTCGTCCACGGCGGCGACGTGACCGCCCACGCCGACCATGTCTACGAAACGCTGACGGAGGCCGGTCATCCGTCGATCGTCCTGCTGGCAGGTGACGGCCTCGGTGCCGCCCAGGTCCTCGGCGACCGCGGCTGGGTGTGTGCGGGTTCGCTGGACCTGACCTACCTCGTCGCCCACGATGCTCCCGTCGATCCGGGTTTTCGGGTTCTCGGCGAGGCCGACATGCTGCATGCCCGCGAACTCGCCGCCGCGACCTTCGGGATCGCGCCCGGGACCGCCGCGGTCGCCTACGCCGACGTCGTCGCCCGCACCTCCGGCGTCGAGGTGATCGGGATCTTCGACGACGAAGATGTCGGCGACCGGGATTCGGACGACGAGGATGCAGACGGCCGGGCTGCGGCTCTGCAGTCCTGCACCCTGCTCGTCGACAGCGGGCCGATCCGGACGGTGTGGTCGCTCGGAACCCGGACCGGCCGGCAACGTCGCGGATACGCGAACCGGCTGATCCGGGCCGGCGCCGCCCACACGCACGCGCAGCGAGGTCCGGTCGCGATGTGCGGACTCACCAGGCCGCGTGTCACCCCGCTCTACCTCGCAGCCGGAGCGCGCGTCGCCGAGACCTGGCAGATGTGGTCCCGTCCGCGCTGGCTGCTCGGCAGCTGACGGACGTACGGGTCGGTAACATTTGCCCGATTCGCCGCGACACAATGGCGACGTGCCCACTCCCCGGGGCGACAGCGAAAGGCCTGTGCATCGTGTCCGAACGAAGCATCCGCGACGCCGAACTGCGTCGTGAGCTCGGTGTTCCTCCCACCGTCGATCTCGTGGGGCATGCCCGCGATCTCGCTCGCGTGGCCGTGCCCGCCGCACTCGTCGCCGCGCTCGCCGCGGTCGCGGTCTTCTTCGTCCGCGACAGCGGTCCCGGGGTGTACGAGTCGTCGCTCGTCGCAGAGATCCGCTCGTCGGCCTCGGTGTCCGGCAACGACGCGACCCTCGGGCAGCTCATCGCCCCGTACGTGGCGCTGTCGCAGGACTCGGCGGTCGTGGCCGCAATCGCAGCCGAGACCAACGAGGATCCCGCGAAGCTGCCGTCGAGGATCGACGTCGGCTACGGCTCGTCGCCCACTCTGCTCACCGTGACAGCCCGCGACGACTCGCAGGCCGACGCCGACCGGCTCGCACAAACGGTCGTCACACAGCTCGACCGCGCGCAGACCGAACGCAATCGCGTCGCCCTCGACGCGCGCATCGCCGAACTGGACGCGGTCGTTGCCGGTCTGCGCGCCGACCTCGCCGCGAGTATCGCGGCCGACGAGGAGGGCAACGCGGAGGGCACAGCCGATCCGGTGGTGCAGGCCGAACTCGATGCGCGGCTCGAGCAGCTCCGGCAGGCACGCTCGGGTGCAAGCCTCGAATACCTCCAGGTGCTGTCGATGCCCGCCGGCACCGGGACGAAGGTGTCCCCGATGCCGCGTGCCGAGGCCGCGGTCGCCTTCCTCGCAGTGTTCGTCCTCGTCGCGGAGTTGCTGGTCGCTCTGAACGGGCGCTTCGGCGCGTCGAACAGTGCGGCGTGGGCCCGGCGGGTCGCGCGTCGCCACCGGACGGCCGTGCAGATCGAGCGCGACGACCGGCAGACGCTTCCGCTCGACACGATCGTCATGCTCGGGCAGCGCGCCTCGCTCGGTGACCACATCCTCCTTCTCACAGGGGAGGGCGTGACCGTCGAAGCCGATGCGTTCGGCGATGCCCGCGACCGGATCGTGTGCTGCGGGATCGGGGAACAGTGGTGGACCCGCGCGAAGACCGAGGGGCTCGCGCTCGCCGTGATCGTGCTGCAGGCCGGTGCCGAGGAGCGAGCGCAGGCGGAGGACACGCTGCGCGCCTTGGCCGAGATCGAGGTGCCCACGCGTCTCGTCGTGCTCGGTGCCGGACGAGAATTGGTGCCCGTGCTTCCGGCTCGGCGCCGCGAAGCAGCCGTGGAGGCGGCTCCCGAACCCCCGGCTCCCGTCCCTGTTGCCACACCCCAGCCTGTACCTGCACCTGCACCGCGACCGGTGCCCGACGACCGTCACCGGGCCCCGCAGCCTGTGTCGTCCCAGCCTGTGTCGTCCCAGCCGGTGTTGTCACAGCCTGTGTCGTCCCAGCCGGAGTCGCTGTTCGTCCCGCCCGAGGATCGGGCCTATCAGCAGTACCGCTACGACGAGGGATACGACTACGGATACGCCGACCAGCAGGGCTACCGGGACGGGCACGGCTATCCCGAGCAGAACGGTTACGGCGAACCTCGGGAGACGTCGCGCTACTGATCAGGTTTTCGCCCGAGTTGAAGCTCGGCGCCGACAGGCTATAGTGATGGCGGTCACTCCAGGGGATGGGTGTGACCTGCGCAGCCGAGCACATCGGCGTCACGACGAGGAAAACAATTTGTCTATCTGCATTGCCGGCACCCCGCAGCACAGCACCGCGACGCCGGGAAGCACCGAATGGATCAAGGCTCATCTCGCCCGCATGGACGACGTCGCGGGCTCTGTATCGTCCTCCGAGAACGTCGCCGCAGAGCGCGTCGTCGACGCGCGTCGTTAGGCTCCTCCCGGGGACTGCAACGAGGACCGGTCGGGTACACGTGCCGTGAACCGGTCGACGAAGGGAGCGAGACATGAGGGAGTTGTTCCGAGGACAGCTCGACGACCTGGTCGGACGCCTCGGTGAGCTCGCAGCGGTCGCGGCCGAAGGGCTCGACCTGGCCACTCGCGCGTTGTTCGACACCGACCTCGACGCAGCCCAGGCCGCCCTCGATCTCGACGCACGGATCGCCGAACTCGACACCGACTGTTCCGAGCGAGCGGTGCGAATCCTCGCCCTACAGGGTCCCGTGGCCGCCGACCTGCGGTTGGTGTTCTCCGCCGTGCGCATTACGGGCGATCTCACCAGGATGGGCGAACTGAGCCTGCACATCGCGCGGGTCGTACGTCGTCGCCATCCCGAGTCGCTGGTATCCGACCTCCTGCGCGACGATCTTCGCCGGATGGCCGATCTTGCGGCGCAGATCGTCGCGATTCTGCGCGACGCGTTCACCGACTTCGACCTCGACACGATCAAGGGCACGCACGCCATCGAGACCGAACTCGATGCGGTGCATTCGCGACTGCTCTCCCTGCTCGAGAGTCCCGAATGGGACGGCGACATCCGGACCGCGGTCGACACCGCACTCCTCGCGCGTTTCTACGGGCGGTTCGGCGACCAGGCCGTCGACGTCGCGGATCGGCTTATCTTCTTCGTCACGGGCCAGCGACCCGCCGCCTGACTTCGGCGCGCGGAGCGCCGCGAACCGTGCGATTCTCATCCACATGACCAGCGACGAGCGCCTCTCGGTCGGCGGTCCTGGGGTGCCCGGGTTCGACGACCTCGACTTCGACGCCCTGTCGGCGCGGTCCGGTGCCAAGTGGGCACGGGCGGCCACCGACGGGCTGGCCCCCGCATGGGTCGCCGACATGGACTTCCCGGTCGCACCGCCGATCGCGCATACGCTGCACGAGCTGGTCGAGCGTAGCGATCTCGGTTATCCCGACTGGTTCCACGGCACGCCGCTGCGTGAGGAGTTCGCGCAACGCATGCGCACGCGTTACGGATGGGAACCCGATCCCGGTGCCGTCCGCGAGCAGACGGATCTCATCCAGGCATTGCAGCTCGTGCTGCACCTGAGCACCACGCGCGGCGATGCGGTGGCGATCCAGACACCGAACTACCCGCCGTTCCTGGCGTCGCTGCGACGGATGGGTCTGCAGCAGATCGACTTTCCGTTCGTCGACCGGGGCGACGGGTGGGTGCTCGACTTCGATGCGTTCGAGCCGTTGGTGGCACGGCGTCGTCCGCGGGTACTGGTGCTCGTCAACCCGCACAACCCCACCGGGCGGGTGCTCACGCGTGAGGAACTCGAGCGGATCGCCGATCTCGCCGAACGGTTCGACATGCTTGTCGTCAGCGACGAGATCCATGCCGAGCTGATCTACGAGCCGCACCGGCACATCCCGTTCGCGTCGCTCGGACCGGAGACCGCTGCCCGCACGGTGACGCTCACTTCCGCCAGCAAGGCGTTCAACCTCGCAGGGATGCGGTGCGCGGTGGTGCACTACGGCTCAGGAACACTGCTCGAGCGCCGGGACGCGGAGCCGTTCGACCTGTACGGGACGGTGTCGGTTCCGGGAGTGATCGCCACGCTCGCCGCGTGGCGCGAGGGCGACGCGTGGCAGCGCGACCTGCTGCAGGTCCTCGCCCGGAATCGTCGGCGGGTGGACGAGGTTCTGCGCGAACGGATCCCGTCCCTGCGGCACCATCTGCCGCAGGGCACCTACCTGACATGGTTGAACACCGGACCCCTCGGCATCGATGATCCGGTGTCGGTCGTCCGCGATCGGGGACGTGTCCTCGCCGACGGCGGGGTGCGGTTCGGGTCGGGGGCACGCAACTTCCTGCGCATCAACTTCGCGACGTCGGGGCCGATCCTCGAGCGGATCCTCGACGGGGTCACCGACGCGCTCGGCGCCTGACCGTCAGCGCACCGCTGTCACCACACCGCGTCGGCCGGGGTGTTCGTGGACTCGAGTGTGCCGTTCGCGGCAGCGCATCCCGAGGCGGCCGAAGCGACCACGGCGCGTGAGGGTTTGGCCGAGAAGTTCTGGTAGAGCAGCCCGAAGTTCTGCTCCACATCGGCTTGGTTCGTCCCGCGGTCGCGCATCGAGTAGACGAACACCTTCTGCACCCAGCCGAGTCGGCGGGCCTCCGCAATGCCGTCGGCGATGATGTCGGCCTGGAGTTGCGTGCTCACCGCGTTCGAGTCGGTTCCGGTGGGGGCGCCGAACTCGGTGGCCCACACCGGTGTCGCGGCGTCGCCGTACTGCACCATCGTGTCGCGCATCAGGCGCATGCGGTAGAAGGTGTTCCAGCTCTGCGTACTCGCATCGGACGGCAGCGCCGGATAGCTGTAGGGGTGGACCGACAGGATGTCGAAGTACTGGTGTGCGCCGCGCGCGTAGAGCTGCTGCACGTAGGTGACGGGGGAGATGTTGGTGCCGTCGTCCACGGCGGGGGCGAGGCCGCCGTTGAGTATGCGCGCGCCGGGTTGCACCGACTTGATCGCCGGTGCCGCGGCGGCGAGCAGTTCGACATACTTCCCGACGTCGGCCCGGGGCCGGAAGAAACTGGTCAGGTTCGGTTCGTTCCAGATCTCCCAATGGTTCACGCGGGTCGAATAGCGCTGTGCGACCTGACGCGAGAAGGCGGCGAACGCCGCCGGGTCGGCGGGATATCCGTGCGTGTCGCCGCCACCCGCGACGCGTGCCCAAGTGGGGGTGTACGCGATGATGCCGACCACCTCGAGTCCGCGGGTACGGGCGCGGTCCACCACACGGTCGGGCACCGACCAGTTCTGTTGCCCGCGGTTCGGTTCGATCACCGACCAGTCGATGTCCACGCGCAGCCACCGGGCGCCGACCGCGCGGATCGCGTCGAGTTCACGGTCGAGTTCGGAGTCCGACAGATACATCAGCGGTGCGCCGGCCGCGATACCGATGTCGTCGGTCGCGCAGGTCGTCGGGGGAGGCGGTTGGGGCGGTGGGGCGCACGCTGCGAGTGCGGCGAGGGAGCACGAGAGGGCTGTGGCCAGTGCAGCACGTGCGAGACGACCCATCGACTCTCCTGGTGTAGAATCCGGACAATTCAGGCATCGGTCGTAACGCTGCGCCGCCGACCTGCGATTCTTTCGGTGGAGCGAGCGGCAGACCGACGCCGCGAATTCACTCTAACGAGCAGGGGGCCGGAAGATGCGGGATTTGTGGACCGAAGGTTCCGGTGCATGCGCACCGTGAGTTTCGAGATCCACGACGAAGACTCGGCCGTTCGGCTCTCCGCGGAATGGGACGACCTCGCCCATGAGGCGGGTGGGCGCGTCGCGACCCGCCCCTCCTACACACTGGCCTGGAATCGGATGGGACGCGGTCGATCGGCCGTGTGCACCGTCCGGCGCGGCGGGCGCCTCGTCGGACTCGCACCCCTGCACGCCCGTACCCGGCTCGGGGTCACCGCCCTACGGCTGCCGGCCCACGGCCTCGCCACGATAGGAACCTTCCTCGCGACCGGCGAGGCCGCGCTCGCCGATCTGCTCGACGGTATCGCCGACCGGAACATGGCACTGCAGCTCGACCACGTCGATCTCACCGATCCTCTCGTGGAGATGCTGCAGGCCTCGTCTCGCTGGAGCGTCGATATCGCCGGCACCGAACGGTGCCTGACCGTCGATGTCGCTGACGGTGCCGGCGCCGAATCGTTGCGTGGTCGCCGCACGCTGAAGACGCTGTCCCGCCTCGAACGCTCGCTGGAACGCGAAGGCACCCCGGTCTCCGTCGAAGTGGTGCGCGATCCGGACCATCTCGCGCACAGGTGGCCCGACATCACCGCCGTGGCCGCGGCCGCCGACGAACACAGCGGACGCGACAACTTCTGTGCACCGCCGTTCGTCGCGTTCACCCGGCCGCTGCTCGAGGCCGAGGCCCGTGCCGGCCGGTTGCTCGTCGTGGGCCTGCTCGTCGGCGACCGATGGACGGCCCACGAGATCATGTTCCGCACCGGGACCACGGCCGAGATGTGGTTGAGCCGCTTCCATCCCGAGGTGCGTCGCTACCAGCCCGGCCAGTTGCTGCAGCGCCACCTCGCCGACCGGCACGACGAACTGGGCATCGACCGCTTCGACTACCTGCTCGGCACAACGGAATTCAAGGAGCAGTGGGCGAACGGTGAATACCGGGTCGGGCGGATCGTCGCCGTCCCCACCTCGCGACCGCACCACCGGTGGACCCTCCGCGCCGCAGATCTCGGAGCCGACCTCGTCCGTCCCCTGCGCCTGGCGGCGCGCGACGCCCTCACCTCGAACCGCTGCTGATCAGAGGCAACCCGGAGTGACCGCGGCCGTGCGCAGCACGTCCCAGGCCGGTTTGAGTGCCCCGTCGTGCGCGAGGATCCCGAAGTTCTGCTCGCGATCGGCCACCTCGGTGCCCCGGTCGAAGAGGCTGTAGACGAACAGCTTGTCGACGAATCCCAATGCGCGTTGCTCGGTGATCCCGTCGCGCAGGATGTCGGCCTGCTCCGTGGGCCCCACCGCGTCGGTGTCCGTGCCCGTCGGCGCCCCGAACTCCGTTGCCCAGATGGGCTTGTCGGAGTCCCCCCGCTCGACCATGACGGTGCGCATCTCGCGCATGCGGTAGAAGGAGTTCCAGTCGGACGTCGACGCATCGGACGGCAGAGCGGGATAGCTGTAGGGGTGCATGCCCACGACGTCGAAGGCCGACGACACGCCCTGGTCGTACAACTCGGTGAGGAAAGTCGTCGGGGCGATGTCCGATCCGTTGTCGGTGCCGGGGGACAGGCCACCGGTGACCACCACCGCCCCGGGGTCGACGTTGCGGATCGCGTCCGACGCCGCCACGAGCAGGTCGGCGTACGCGCCGACGTCGGGTTGCGGGGTGAAGAAGGCCGTCAGGTTCGGCTCGTTCCAGATCTCCCAGTGCGTGACGCTGTCGGAGTAGCGATCGGCGACGTCGCCTGCGAAGCGACCGAATTCGCCGGGGTCGGCGGGCATCCCGTGCGGGTCGCCGGGGTCGGCCTCCGACGTCCGCGCCCAGCGCGGAGTGTGAGTGAGCAGGCCCAGCACCTGCAGGTCGTGTGCGTCGGCCGCGGCGACGACCCGGTCGGTGCCCCTCCAGTCGAAGCGGCCGCGCGCGGGTTCGATGGTCGACCAGTCCATGTCGAACCGGATCCAGCCGGCACCGCTGTCGGCGACCGTCGACATGTACGCGTCGAGGTCGGCGGAGTCGAGGGAGTCGAGGCCGGCTCCCGTCGCGACCCCGAGACTGTCGGCGGTCAGATCGGTTCGGCAGTCGCGTGGCTCGGTGCTCTGGGTACACGACAGAGCAAACACACCGACAAGGGTGAGAACGGCGCGGAGCGGCATGGACCGCGACACGCGACGCGGCATCGACCGCGAAAGGGACACTGCAACCTCAACGGGACTTGACGAGACCGACGAGGCCGAGCCCGCCGGTGATGGGAAGGACATGGGTTCCGGCCAGAACACAGACAGCCGAGAGGACAGCGGTGACGGGCCAGGGAAGATCGTAGCGCTCCGCGAGAAGCGACATCCACACGGCCACCGCAACACCCAGCATCGCGATCGCGACGGTCTGGGTGAAGGGGAACAGGCCCCCGATCCGGACGGTTCGTGCGACGACGATCCAGATCGCGACAAGCATCGCGGCCTCGGTGAACACCGTCGCCAGCGCCGCCCCGTCGAACGACATGCGGGGGATGAGGACGAGGTTCGCCCCGATGTTCCCGGCGAGTGCGGCCAGCGCCACCCACGGGTAGACCCGGTGGCGTCCGGTCGCGATGAGCACCATGAGACCGAGTTCGGTGAGCATCGACAGAGCGCTACCGAGCACCAGCATGCGCGACGCGTCGGCCGCTTCGGCGAATCGCTCGCCGTAGAGGAGGGACAGCACGCCGTCCGCCGACGACCAGAAGACCGCGGTGGCGGTCGCGCCCAACACCGCGAGAAGCATCGCCGCCTCCCGTGTGCGCTGCCGGAACATCTCGCTCTGCGCCGGCCAGGTCGCGACCAGCAGCGTGGTCACCGGTCCCACGACGGTCGACGACACCATCGACAGCAGGTCGGCGAACTTGTATCCGACGGTGTAGAGCCCCACCGAGTCGAAGGTGTCGATGCGCCCGAGCATCAGCACGTCGATCTTCGACAGCAGGGTGAGCAGGGCGAAACCGATGCTGAGGGGGACGGCCTCGACGAGCATCTCGCGCCACCGCCACAACTGGGCGCGCGCGGCGGGCAGAGGTCCGGCCCTGCCCGCCCGCACGCCGCGCACGAGGATGCCCGCGCCGACGATCTCGTTGATCACCGCCGGCACGACGAGCACGAGCAGCACCGGATTCCACAGCACTGCGGCGATGGTCGCGATCAGTTGCGCGAGCTGGCCGAAGGTCTCGGCGATCGCGACCGACGCCATGCGCAGGCGACTCTGATACATCACCGACAGGGCGTTGTTGGGCGTCGCGATCACCACGACGAGACCGGCGACCACCGTCGCCCAGACGACATCGGACGAGTATCCGAGGACCACCACATATCCGACGGCCAGCGCGTACCCGAGCAGACCGAGTACACCGCGCAACGCGATGAACGCGGTGGTGACGTAGGAGACCTCCCACGGATTGCACTCGACGAGCTTGGCGAGCACCACTCGGCCCACACCGAGATCGGTGACGACGGACAGCAACCCGAGCAGGCCGAAGACGAAGGAGAACTTGCCGAAGTCGTCCGGTGCCAGTGCGCGGGCGACGATCATCGACCCGGCCCAGCCCATCGAGGCGACGGCCAGCCGGCTGCCGAGCATCACGACGGTGTTGCGTCGCGCGGCCCGCCCGTCGAGTTCGGGTGTCTGCGGTTCGTGGAGGGTGCCACCGGGGTCGTGGGCAGCGACGATCCGCTCCATCACGACGGTTTCGGCCATCCGGTCGGCCAGCGAATGTCTACCCACGCAACGACCTCGTCAGATTCTCAGGCCCGCGGTGCGGTAGGCCTCGCGTGTGAGCTCGGCGGTGCGCGTCCATGTCGACGTCGCGGCGACCTCGCGTCCTCGGGTGCGCAGCGTCTCCGCGGTGTCGCGGTCGTGGACGACGACGCGCAGGGCGGCGGTCCACGACGTCACGGTGTGTTCGGTGACGAGAAGGGCTCCGTCGTCGACGACGTCGGGCAGTGCACCGACGGCGCTCGTCACCACCGCCCCGCCGCACGCCATCGCCTCGAGCGGCGGCAGCCCGAAGCCCTCGTAGCGCGAGGCGTATGCGACGGCGGTCGCCTCGGCGTACAGCGCCGGGAGGTGCGCGGTGGGAACGTAACCGAGACCGATCGAACCGGGCGGTGCGTGGGGTCCGGTGGATCCGGCTCCGGCCAGCACCAGCGGGACGTCGAGGATGCGGCACGCGTCGGCGACGAGCGCGACGTCCTTGCGGGGTTCGACGGTGCCGACCTGCAGGACGAACCGTTCGGGCAGCCGGTAGGCCCTGCGGATGTCCCGCACCTCCTCCGGGATGGGAGGTTTCGCCCACGCGGCGGGTGCGAGCGGGGTGACCACGGCGTCGCGTCCGCACAACGCGTGGAGACGTTCGGCGGTGAAGTTCGAGACCGCGACGAGCACGTCGGCCCGTCGCATGGCATCGCGCAACAGTGCTCGCTCACCGGCGGCCCGGTGCCTGCTGAATGCCCACGGGGTGTCGAAGACGGCGAGGTCGTGGAACGTCGAGACGGTGACACCGGAACACAGGACGGGCAGATCGACGTCGAGACTGTGGAACAGGTCGACCCCGCGGACGGGCACCTTGGCGTGCAGCATCCGCCGAACCCCGTCGGCGACCGGCCGCACCGACGGGGTCACGCGAGGGGGCAGTTCGCCGGTGGCGTCGCACTGCACGGTCGCGCGCAGCGCCGCCGAGGAGAGCAGGGAATCGAGCGCGGTCAGCAGCTCGCGGACGTAGGTCTGGACTCCGCTGCCGGACGGACGGAGTGCGAGGGCGCCGAATCCGATGCGGTGAGCGAGCTTCGGGGAGGTGACCAGTGTTGCGTCAGTGCGCATCCGACAGTTCCTAACAGTAACCAGAAATAGACGTCGAGAGGGAAGATCTCGAGATAGGTCGCCACCGTGGAGGCGACCGCCGCCGCGACGATCGTGCCACTCACTCCGAGTGCGAGTGCGGCGTCCTGTCCGCTCAGAACCCGCGATGCACGCAGCGTCGAGACCGCGGCGCACACGAGTACGAGGACGAACAACCACACGCCGATCGGGCCGAGTTCCACGGCGAGCTTCATGTAGTAGTTGTCGGGCTGATAGGGCATGTACCCGAACTGCACGGCCGCCGTGTACGACAGTTCCGACAGCATCGGGTTGCTCTGCGCCACCGTGTCGGCGGCAGCCGAGCCGGTCGCGCCGAGACCCTGACCGAAGGGGTGCACCCATAGCGACGACAGGGTCTGCGACCAGCCGTCCCCGCGTTCACCGAGACTCGACGAGGAGAACAGCGGAGCGAGAATCGAACTCGGCACGGCGAAGAGGACGAGCGGTGCGAGTGCCGCGGCGGCGCCGAAGCCGAGGAACAGGGCGCGGTAGCGGTGGACCGCCAGCCACAGCAGTGCGACGGCAAGACCGATGTAGCTGGCACGCACGATCGTCACACCCATGCCGAGCACCATGACCGGTGTCGCACACAGGAACAGCGTGTTGCGGAGCCGGTGCGGATCGGCGAAGGAGACCGAGCACCCTACGATCAGTCCGATCATCACGAACAGACCGAAGGCGAAGGGGGTCGTGAACGTGCTGAAACTGCGCAGGATTCCGCCGCTGATGCGCAGATGCTCGTCCCAGCGGTAACCGAGTTCGGCGAGTCGTTCACCACCGATCACCTGTTGCGCGAGTCCGACGACGGCGGTGACGGCCGTGGTGCCCATGAGGATCGACACCAGGTGGTCGCGGTCGCGGGCGTCGAACGGCGCCCGCCACAGGATCACCGGGATGACGAGATAGAAGTAGGTGATCTTGATGGCGATGATGCCGGCGAGTCCCGAGACGAGCAGCGCCGACAGGACTCCGATCGCCACCCACGCGACCACGGCCGGCCACCACGGACAGGACGGTGCCGGCAACCGGCGTCGGTACGGGCTGACGAAGGTCGCGGCGAGGGTGAGGAGCAACAACCCCTCCTTCCACGGCGACAACGATTCACCGCCGGGGACGATCGCGAGCAGACCGTGGAACGGAGTGAGCGCGGCGATCGCCAGCAACCCGCGTTGGGGTCGCCGCCAGAGCAACACTCCCGACGCGAGCACGGCGGGAACGGCGAGCAGCAACAGGGGGGTCATGAGACGTACTCGCCTGCAGTGGGATCCGAGGTGTGGGAGCCGAATCGGGAGAGCACGGTCGAGGTGATCGCCGTGCGGAGGAACTCGCGGCCGTCCCGCTGCCGACCGCTGTGCTCACCGACCTCGCTGGTGAGGATGTCGCCGGTGAAGCCACGCCGGCGCAGGCGGCGAAGTCCTTCCTCGCCGCGCTGGGACAGGAACCATCGATGGTCCTCGGCGGACAACACGACCGTGGTCGACACACCCGCGCGACGCAGTGCCTCCAACCCCACCTCGGGAACCTGGGTCACTCCGAGTCGGCCGAGCAGCAGCCACAACGGATAGGGCAGGTACTTCTGCGCCCACGGCTTGATGCGGGCACGTAGGGAGACCGTCTGCGGTTCCACCGGAGCTGCGATCGCCGGAACGTCGGGCGCGTTCGGACCGAGGTCTGCACGCAACGACTTCCGGCGGTGGGTGCACCACAGGATCACGTTTACGAGCACGGCGGAGTGCGCTGCACCCCGGAGGGCGACCCACGACGAGTACCACGCACCCGAACACAACCCGATCACCACGAGGTCCTGAGGATCGACGCCGAGCGCGGCGACAGCATCGAGAGCGTCGCGGTCGGAGTCGTCGGAGTACAGCGGTGTGGGGGTCGCCCCGTGCGCCGTGCCGGTATCGCCGACCCCGGTCCGGTCGAACCGGATCGTGGAGATCCCGTGCGCGGCGAACTCGCGCGCGAGCTCGACCCAGAGACGACTCGGGCCGAGCCGGTGCTCGTAGGCAGTGCCGAAGAACAGCACCGTCGGGGCGGACGGGCGCGGTGCGCCGAACCCCTCGGTGCCGACACCGTGCGTACGCAGCGCGAACATCTCGTTCGGACCGAGATACTCGACGCTCTCGTGGATCGGGAGCCCCGAGTCGGTGGTCGCGACGACCGCGCGCTTGCGCCCGGGGAAGTGGACATCGCGCGTCGCCGCGGGCGTGCCCGCAGCGACTCGGTCGGCGATCCGGATCAGCTGCTCGGTGGGGATCGCGGAATGCAGTGTGCTGGGGGTGACGAAGGATTCGTGGGCCTCGAGGGAGATCTCGTCACCGCCGAGTGCAGTGGCGAGCGCCGACACCGCGGCGGTCTCGCGGGCCGTGGGTCGGGTCGCGAGCAGGGTCCGTGTGCCGGTCAGCGACCGCGGATCGATCTTCAGAGCGCCGAGGGCGTCGGCGGCCTCGGGGGCGAGAACGCCGCCGACGATCGACACACGGGGGTCGTCGGGATCGTCGGCACCGAGGGCGAGCCGGTAGAGAGCGCGTTGTTCGCGCAGCATCGCTCGGCCCGAGACGATCGGATCCCACAGCACGACGGCATCGACCGGCCCGCACTCCGGCAGGGCCGTCGCCGCGATCAGTGCGCCGGCGCGCAGTCCCACGACGGTGATGTGCTCGGCGCCGCTCGCGCGGGCCGTCTCCACCGCGGTGACGACACTTCGCTGCCACGCCGCGACCGCGTCGGGTGAGTCCTGATCGCCGGCGGAGTCTCCGGTGCCCGCGTAGTCGAAGCGCAACGCCGCCAGGCCGCGCTCGGCGAGTTGCTCGGCGAGCGCCTTGATCCCCCGATAGGTGTCGAGGTGTTCCTTGCCGAGGGGCGGGCACAGCACCACCGCGCCGCGTGCGCGGCGGTCGGTGGGAAGGTGGACGTGGCCGAGGAGAGGGGACGCGGGATCGCCGAACCACGACGCGTGTCGCACATCCACTCCGTGACCTCCACTGTCGAGGGGGTGAAAGAGGGGGTGATTTCCCGACCCCGTCTCGGACCCTGAATCTTCTTGTCGTTCGGACGCATTCGTATCGATGGATTGTGCCGACCCGTTACCTCTCGGCGCCGGCAAGGTCATAAAGTACCCTCCCGATCGGCTCGGGGTCTTCGGAGGGATGGCTGTGCCTGGAATCTTGGTGCACGAATGGATCGCGCGCGACGGAGGTTCGGAGAAGGTTCTCGACGAGTTCGTCCGCACCTTTCCCGAGGCCGACGTGCTGTGCCTGTGGGACGACGCCGACCGGTATCCGGGGCGGACGGTGCACGAGAGCGGTCTGGCGCGCACACCTCTGCGCAGGAGCAAGGCGCTGGCATTGTCGGCCATGCCGTACGTCTGGCGTCGCCGACCCGGTTCGTACGACTTCGCCCTGGTCAGCTCGCATTGTTTCGCCCACCACGTGACCTTCCGGGGCGCACCGAGCGGGTTCGAGAAGTTCGTCTACGTACACACTCCGGCGCGCTACCTGTGGAATCCGGAGCTCGACGATCGGGGTGCCTCGCTCGCGGTGCGGTGCGCGGCACCTCCGTTGCGGGCCCTCGATCGGCGTCGCGCGCGGGAGGGTGCACACTTCGCCGCGAACAGCGATTTCGTGCGTCGTCGCATCGAGCGGGCCTGGGATGTCGAGGCGCGTGTGATCTTCCCTCCCGTCGAGACGGCCCGCATCTCGTCGGTGCCCGACTGGCGTGACGAACTGTCCGCAGCCGAATCCGCCCTGCTGGAGGGACTTCCGGAGACCTTCGTGCTGGGGGCGTCGAGGTTCGTACCGTACAAGCGACTGGATTGGGTGATCCGGGCAGCCGACCTCGCCGGGGTGCCGGCGGTGATCGCGGGATCCGGGCCGGAGGAGGGCCGACTGCGGCAGCTCGCCGACGAGGCGACTGTGCCGGTCCACGTGCTCGCTCGGCCGTCGGACGCCCTGCTCTACGCGCTCTACCAGCAGGCCCACGTCTACGTCTTTCCTGCGGTGGAGGACTTCGGGATCATGCCCGTCGAGGCGCGCGCGGCAGGGGCGCGTGTGGTCGTCAACGCGCTCGGAGGTGCTGGTGAGACGGTTGCCGAGGGGGTCGACGGGTTGTGTTTCCGCGAGGACAGGATGGAGGCGGTCGCCGAGTGCATCGCCGCGATCGACGGTGTGCCGAAGGGGCGTAACGAGGCCGTCGCCGCGCTGTCCTCGGAGAACTTCCGGCAGCGCATCCGCGACTGGGTCGGGGAGGGGATCGGAACGGCGTGACTCACGTCATACTACCGACGAGTAGACGAACTCTTGTCGCCGGTTCGTCCCTGTTGTACCTTTCTCCCGGGTCGGGAGCCTGCTGATGGGGTTGATGGGGTTCGATGGGGGATCGTCATGGCTCACTGCCGCCGACCGAGCTGCGTTCGTCGCCGCTTCATGAATGTGTTCTTTGCTGAAGTAACTACGCGCACAAGTAATTCGAGTTACGCGTAGCTTCTTCGCTTCAGGGGTGGAATCACCCACGTCACTGTGATCCGTTGCACTGGAACAGGATTCGCGTTCTGTGGAAAAAACGGACATAATCACCGAATCGTTCATCTGGCTGTCGGGGCCACTTCGCGTGGAGTAGGCAAGCAGGAGAAGCATGGGGATCGGACCCGAGTTGGCGCGTCGCAGCGCGCCGACCCACGACACGAGCGATGGCCACGGAAGTGTCCCGCGCAGACAATGGCAGCGCACCTATCTCCGGTCGCTGGCGATCACCGACACGACGATCGTCGTCACGACCGTCGTCCTGGCGCAGGGGGCCGGGACGATGATCGGTGGACCGGTCGACCCGGGGTCCTCGGTGACCCGGGGACTCGCCTCGGCGATCGTGGTGGCCGGCCTGTGGCTTGCGATTCTGGCGCTCAACGGAACTCGCAAGAAGCCGATCGTGGGCAGTGGCGAGGAGGAGTACCGGCTCGTCACGAGGGCGACCCTGCAGACCTTCGGTCTGCTCGCGATCGCCTCGTTCCTCGTCGACTCGTTCGCCACCGACCTCGACACGATCCGGGTCTACCTGTTGCTGGCCATGCCGGTCGGCCTGGTCGTCCTGCCGCTCGGACGCCGCTGGTGCCGTCGTTCGATCGAACGACGTCGCGTACGGGGTGAGTTCCGGACCTCGGTGCTCGTCGTCGGCTCCGAACGCGCGGTGGACGCGATGGTCGGATCGTTCGTCCGCGACACCTCGGCCGGATACCGCGTCGTCGGTGTGTGCACCACCGGATACACGGGGGAGAGCGGGCGCACCATCACCGTCGCCGGTCAGGAGATCCCGGTACTCGGTGCGGAGACCGACGTGATCAACGCCGTCAAGCTCTCCGGGGCCGACACCGTCGCGATCGCTGCCGGAACCCATTGGGGCAACGGAGATATCGGCGAGCTCGCGTGGGAACTCGAGCCGTATCGCGTCGATCTCGTGGTGGCTCCCGGCGTCACCGACATAGCCCTGCCGCGACTGTCGATGCACCCCGTGGGCGGTCTGCCGTTCGTGCACGTCGAGGAGCCGCAGTACCGCGGGTCGCACCGGATCGCCAAGACGACCTTCGACCTCGTGTGCGCGGTCCTCGCCCTCACGATCGCGGCGCCGGCCATGTTCGTGGTCGCCGCGCTGATCAAGCTTCAGGACGGCGGCCCCGTCTTCTACCGGCAGGAACGCGTCGGCCTGGGCGGCACCGTCTTCCGGATGTGGAAGTTCCGGTCCATGGTCGTCGATGCCGACCGGATGGTCGATACGGTCCGCGCGCAAACCGGTCAGGAGGACGCGACCTTCTACAAGTCCGCCCGCGACCCGCGGATCACTCCGGTGGGCCGGTTCATCCGCCGCACGAGCATCGACGAACTGCCGCAGTTGTTCAACGTCCTCGCCCGCGACATGAGTCTCGTGGGGCCGCGTCCCCTCGCGGTCGGTGAGGGCGAGAAGATCCCGGGCTTCGTTCCGCGCCGCATCCTGGTGCGTCCCGGCATGACGGGCTTGTGGCAGGTCTCCGGCAGGTCCGATCTGTCCGAGGCCGATCGCATCCGCCTCGACCTGTTCTACGTGGCGAACTGGTCGATGGTGCAGGATCTGCTCATCGTTGTGAAGACGGTGCGGGCGGTGCTCGCGAGCGACGGCGCCTACTGACCGACCGCGGTGCGGGGTTTCACGGCCGGGGAGCAGGGAACCCTTCGAATTCGCCTGGGATCTGCAGGAGGAGTCGAAGGTGAACACGTCCGTCCGAAGTTTCCATCCCGACCCCGATGACATCCCGCTGATCACCTCACTCGACCAGCTCGCCGACGTGGCGACGGATCCGCTGCTCTACCTGAGGTATTCGAAGGGCCCGGCGGCGGACGCCGAGGACGGGCCGAGCCGCGACCACGAGGCGAACGTGACCCTGCCGGGGCTCGTCGCCACCACCCTCGCTCCGGAGCCGTGGTGGCGGCGGCCCGTCAAGGACTGGGTCGCCCGCCGTGTCTGTACGTGCGTCGGGTCCGGCGACGAGGACGGGCGGTTCGTATGGATCCTCACGGGCCGGATGGTCGGGCGCGGTCCCGGCCACGAGCCGCTGCTCGTCGACGTCCGGCCCCATGCCCGGCTCGCCCGAGAGGTGCTCGACGAGGCGCAGGGATGGTACGACGAGCACTTCGACGTAAGCAGTGATTCGCGCAGAAGCGCCTGAACACCGTTCGCACAGAACGCAGGAAGCCCACCCCGCCACGTCGCGGGGTGGGCTTCCATCGTGATTCCGTCAGACCAGGTCACGCGGGATCCGGCGCTGCCAGCTCTCCGAGTGGACCCGTCGATCTCCGTGGTCGTCGTCGAGCTCGAAGGCGTCGAGCTCCGCGTTGATCACGAACTCCTCCGGGGTGGACGTGAGGATCGTGCGGGTACGGACCTCGGTGCGCCAGTCGTCCCGCTCGTAGCGGCGCAGGGTCTGCGTCTCACCACGGACCGAGTTGGGATCGTTGCCTCCGAAACTGAACCACTCCTGGGTGCGACGCCGGATGACCGTGCCGGTCTCGTCGATCCGGAACGACCCCTGGTCGTCGAGGATGTCGAGGGTCGACACACCGGTCGCGAGGTCGCGGGTGGTCCGCCAGTGGTGTTCACCCGGCTTCAGCAGGGTGATGCCGAGTTCCGGGGCGGCCTCCGGTTCGCCGAACTCGCGCAGGTGCGCGTCCTCGGGTCGGGGCGGGCGCACCGGCAGATGCAGCCCACCGCCGGTGTACACCGTGACCTCGGCGGGTGTCGGCGACGGCCACGCCAGTGGGAAGTAGGAGGTGGACAGTGAGAGCCGCAGACGATGCCCTGCCGGGAAGACGTGCGCCATGCCGTTGAGCTCGATCCGGATACGGTAGCGCCGTCCCGGCTCGAGGGCTTCCGGCTTCTCGCTGCTGTCGCGGTGCGTCAGATTGAGCAGCCCGTAGGTCACGCGTGTCGCCTCACCGTTGGGCGCGACGTCGGACAACCGCGCGGCGAGCATCGCCACCGGCCTGTCGGACGAGACCTCGAGTTCCAGTTCGGGTCGGCCGAGGACCTCCGTCGTCGTGTCGAGTGCCTCGGTCTCGAAGACGAGCGCACCGCCGTCCTCCTCGCGTTGGTCCGACGGCAGGTCGGGAGTCGCGGCGTAGGACGCCCATTTGCCGGCGAACATGCCGACACTCAAGGGGGATTGCAGAGCGAGGGGCCGTTCGTCGACGGTGAGGGTGCCGTCGTCGTCGGGATGCAGCGCGTATCGGTCGAAGGTGTAGCGACGGTTCTCGATGTTCGGCGACGGCCACGACGGTTCGGCCACCCAGCGACCCGGGCGTTCGGAATAGGACGGGTTCGGCGCGATGGAGTCCTGCATCCAGGCACGCACCATCGGTTCGTCCATCACCCCGGTGTCGACGCCCTTGAGCCAATGGTCCCACCACCGCACGACCTCCTGCAGGAATCCGATCTCCGGGCCGGGGACCCCCAGATGCGGGTACTTGTGGCCCCACGGTCCGATCAGTCCCTTGCGGGGCACGTCGAGATGTTCCATCAGCCGGAAGATGGCGTTGGTGTAGCCGTCGGCCCAGCCGCCCACGGCGAGGACCGGGCACTGCACGGAGGAGTAGTCCTCGTTGACGGAGGCGCGCTTCCAGTAGCCGTCGCGGTGCTGGTGTTCGAGCCACTTCTCGATCCACAGGCCGCTGCCCTCGAGACGCTCGTGCCACATCTCGCGCCAGCGGTCGCCGACGATGGCGGGATCGGGAGGCAGGCTGTTGAAGGCGAACATCACCGTCGCTTCGGACAGGTTGTCGGACAACAGACATCCACCCATGTAGTGCATGTTGTCGACGTACAGATCCTCGGTCGCGGAAGCACTGACGATGGCCGTCAGGGCGGGCGGCCGGCGTGCCGCGACCTGCAGGCTGTTGAAGCCACCCCACGAGATGCCCATCATGCCGACCGAACCGTCGCACCACGGCTGCGCCGCAATCCATTCGATGACCTCGCAGGCGTCGTCGTGCTCGTCGGCAAGGTACTCGTCGCGCAGCACGCCGTCGGAATCGCCGCTGCCACGCATGTCCACCCGCACGCAGGCGTAACCGTGGCCGGCCATGTAGGGATGGTTCAGCGCGTCACGTCCGCGCGTGGAATCCCGCTTCCGATACGGAATGTATTCCAGCACAGCAGGTACCGGATGTGCTTCGGCGTCGACGGGCAGCCAGATCCGCGCCGCGAGCCGAACGCCGTCGCGCATCGTGATGAAGACGTTCTCGATGACACGGACCTCATGGGGGAGGTCTGTGATCGTGCGCATGTAGTGCTCCTCCTAGTCCTCGGGCGCCGGATCGAAGGCGAACGGAAGTGCCTTCAGGCCTTCGCGATAGCGCTGCTCGAGCTGTTCGACACTGTCGGCGCCGATGTACATCGTGCCCAGTTCGTAGCGGTAGGCGTCCTGGTTGGGCAGATCGGCGAGCCGGTCACCGGGAGCGACGTCGATGCACACCAGGGCACCGGGGATCCGTTCGCGGAGACGGGCGACGTCGGCGTCCGAGGGCACCGAGGTCACGATGCCGTCCTCGTAGTGCGGGATGATGCACTTCGCCGCCACGGCGTATTCGCCCTGGCGATGCGGCATCCGGGGCTGCCGGCCGAGGGCGATGTCGATGGCCACCTCGTGGTTGGAGCTGCCGTCGACCTTGGCGAACAATTCGCTGTGCGACTGGGAGATCCGTGTGTTGACCTCGATCAGCCAGAGCTTGTCGTTCTCTTCGTCCCACATGAACTCCGAGTTGAAGCAGCCGTTGTCGAAGCCGACGTGGCGCAGGTAGCGCTCGGTGATGTCGATCATGCGTGCCTGAACCTCCTCGGGCACGGTGCTCGCCGGGTAGTCGAGACGTTCGAAGCTGTGCCCGGCGGCGTCCTTGCGCATGTCGAAGACACCGTGGACGTTGAACTGCCCCTGGAACATCGTGCCCTCGGGGGCGGCTTGGATACCGCTGACAACCTGCTCGGCGAGGCAGGTGGTGCCCGAGCTCTTCCCGATCTCCTCGGGGAGGTCGACGCGGCGCAGGACCTCGTCGAAGGCGTTACCGACAAGTCCGATCTTCTCGCGGATCTCGACGAGGGCGTCGGCGAACTCCTGCTCGTTGTGGATCTCGAATCCGAGCTGCGACGAATGCGACTTCACGGGCTTGACCCAGAAGGGGAATTCGAGGTCGATGCTGTCGAGGGCGTTGTCGTCGAAGGGATCGAACGAGTTGAACTGCGGGACGCACTCGGGAACCGATTCCTTCTGCGCGAGGCGGCTCCAGTACTTGTGCTCGGTGGCCACGATGCTGCGCAGCGACGGCGAGGGGATGTTCCGTTCGGCGGCGAGGATCGGAGCGAGCACGCTGGTGGGGAAGTCCCAGTGGGCGATGATCCCGTCCACGCTGCCGGGGAAGTCGTCGAGTTCGCGCCGGCAGGCGTCGAGAAGATCGTCGAACACGTATTCGTCGGGCTCCACCAGTGTTTCGTAGTCGAGGAGGCCGTGGAAGCTCAGCTGGTCGGCGCCGCGTACGGTCTCCAGTTCCTTGCGCTGGATGTCGGTGAGTCCGAGGACGAAGATGTTGGTGCTCATGTGTGAAGCCTTCCCGCTTCCCTACGGCACAAAACAATCCGGTAACGAAACAAACCGCAGGGAAGGTACTTTCACGCGCAACCGCCCCGGCTCGCGGGGAGCCGGGGCGGTCGCCTCGAGGATGGATCAGGGGGTGTCGGGGTCGAGAGCGTCCTTCACCTTGCCCACGAGTCCCTTCTCCGTTCCCATTGCGGCAGAACGGGGCTTGCCCTGCGACCCGTCGTAGGTCGCGTACAGCTTGGGGTCCGGCGGCGGTGCGCTCGCCACGTCGCCCAGCGGGACCGGGTCGGCGAGGAACGACATGGGTGTCGTGCCGTCGGGGCCGGTGCCGTGCGCCCAGCGACCCTGATCGGCGGCGGCGCCGTCGGACAGGTGCCACAGGCTGGACGCGTGCTCGGAGTGCTCCTCGTCGAACAGTGCGTTCGGTGCGATCGGTCCGGGTTCGATGCCGTCGGCCTTCAGTTCCTCGATGGCGGCGAGCCACAGGTTCTGGTGGTAGGTGTCGCGGGCGAGGTTGAACCGGAGCATGTCCTTGACGCCCGGATCGTCCGTCATGTTGTACAACCGGGCGGTCTGGACCCTGCCCTGCGCTTCGGCGGCGACGTTGGCCTGGAAGTCGGCGAGGAGGTTACCGCTGGCGATGATGAACCGACCGTTCCACGGCACACCGTTGCTGTCGGAGAGAGTCGCCCCGCCACCGGAGACGATGGCCTGTTGCGGATCCATGCCGCCGAGTACGGCTGCGACCACCGGGTCGGCGGCGGCGTTCTTGGTCGACTCCGTGGCAGGTGCGCCTTCGAGGAGACGCGCCACCATGGTGGCGATCATTTCGACGTGCCCGATCTCCTCGGTGGCGACGTCCATGATCATGTCCTTGTACTTGCCGGGCATTCGACAATTCCAGCCCTGGAACAGGTACTGCATGGTCACGGTCATCTCGCCGTACGCACCGCCGATCAGCTCCTGGAGCTTGCGGGCGTAGACGGGATCGGGCTTCTCCGGCTTGACGTCGAACTGCAGATGGTCTGTGTGACGAAACATGTTGCTCCCTCGAATGCCGATTGTCGTGCGAGGACGCGTCGCGCGTGAAGACGCGCCCGTGAAGACACCCGTGGCGCCTGGTCTCGACGCCGCCTCGGTTGGCCCGTGGTGCTACGTGCGACTACCCGTGCTCGAGCAGCTCAAACACCCTGTCGATATCCACCTTTTGTCACCGGTGCTGTGTCAACGTGGAGAGATGGAGAACAGGCCGGATTCCACGCTCGACGACGTCGGGGAGGTGGCTCGCAGCAAGGGCGTGGCGCGATTGCGGACAACCGCAGCGGCCCTGCTCGTGCTCGTGCTGGTGGCCGGAATACTGGGCTTCCTCGGTGTACGGAGTTCGACGGCCACCGCGCAGGGCGGCGGGTACGAACTCGACCTGACCTACCCGCGTATCGCACGCGCCGGCCTCGACGTCCCCTGGAAGGTGACGGTGCACCGGGAGGATGGCTTCGACGGAGAGATCGTCCTGGCGATCGACACGTCCTACTTCGAGATCCTCGAGATGCGGGGCCGGCTGCCCGAACCGTCCGCGGAGACCGCCGGGGACGGACTGGCGTACCTGACCTTCGATCCGCCGCCCGGCGACGAGTTCACCTTCGCGCTCGATGTACGGATCCAGGCCGGGAGGCAATGGGGCGAATCGGGCTCCGTCTCGGTGATGGACGGCGAGAAATCGGCAGTGACGATCTATTTCGATACCTGGCTGGTGCCCTGATGGAAATCGTGATCCGCGCGATCGTCCTGTTCCTGTTCCTGTGGGGGATCACCCGTCTCGTCGGCCGGTCGAGCGTCGGCGAGCTGAGCACCTTCCAACTCGTGCTTTTCGTGGTGATGGGTGATCTCGTACAGCAGGGGATCACGCAGGACGACGTGTCCATGACGGGCGCGGTCCTCACCATCGGTGTCTTCGCGGTGCTGACGTTGGCGCTCTCGCTGATCAACGCTCGTTCTCCGCGGATGCGTGGGATCACCCATGGTGTCCCCGTCGTGATCGTCCGGGACGGCGAACCCGACCTGCGGAACCTGAAACGGGAACGTCTGTCCCTCGACGACCTCATGGCCGCCGCGCGTCAACAGGGCATCCGCCGGTTCGCCGACATCGACCTCGCGGTGCTCGAGACGAACGGGAAGATCTCCTTCTTCGTTCGGACGAGAGCTCAGGACGGCGCGCCGGAGGAACCGGAGCCGGGGTGACGGGGTGACGCGCCGTCCTCACGCTCAGGTACTGCGGCCGGTCAGTGCGTCGCGCAGTCGGTCCACCATGCCGACCCCCGGACCGACGGTCTTGTGGAACAGTTCGGAATGCGGTGCGGACGGATGCGGTCGGGTCGGTGCCAGCTTCTTGGCGGCCTGCACCTTGGTGCCGACCTCCACGAGGGTCTCCTGCCCGAGATGCGCCCTCAACTCCGGGAACTGTTCCGACTCTTCGTCGTCCGCGTGGTGGCGCAGAAGATCCTGCAACTTCTTCACCAACGTCGTGAACTCCGCACTCGATGCGTCCGCTCCCTCGAGTTGCTTCATCACCTGCACGATCTCGTCGTGCTCTTTCTTGTCGTGTTCGACGGCTTCGGTGCCCCCGGGCAGATGTTTCTCCATCTCCGGATAGACGAACATCTCCTCGGCGACCGAGTGCCTCATCACCTCGGCGATCGCGGAGTCGGTGAGATCGCGGCGTTCCTCGGCGTCGAGGGTGGTCTCCGCTCGGCCCAGAAGTTCGAGCATCTCCCGATGGTCCTCGGTGAGTATGGTGACGACATCCGTGTCGCCGGAATTCGGTCCCTCGTGGGTGGTTTCGGTCATCGGGATCTCCTTCGAACGGTCAGGATTGTCCGGTATCGCCGGTCTCGGTCGGGTCGTCCTCGCCCTCTGCCTGGTCGGGCTGCTGCGGAGCCTTCGAGAGGAGGCTGTCGGGATCGGCGTCGGGATCCTGAGCCGGGTCGTACGGATCGGTGGACCCGTCTGTGCTGCTCATGTATGAAAGGGTTCACCGGTGCCGAGATCGGCAAACACGCGGGAGGCGAGGGCCGTGGACGAATCCCGATCGATGCGAGCGTGGCGGGTGGTGGAGCCCGGTCCCGTGGCCGGCCACCCCCTGCGGTTCGAATCCGTCCCGATCCCGGAGACGGGACCGAACGATCTGCTGGTGCGCGTGCTGGCGTGCGGTGTGTGCCGCACCGACCTGCACGTCACGGAGGGCGATCTCCCCATCCACCGGGCGGGGGTCGTCCCGGGGCACGAGGTGGTCGGGGTGGTCCATCGGGTGGGGGAGGCGGTCGAGGGGTTCGCGGTCGGCGACCGCGTCGGCGTGGCCTGGCTGCGGTCGACCTGCGGGCAGTGCCGCTACTGTCTCCGCGGCGACGAGAATCTCTGTCCGAATTCGAGATACACCGGCTGGGACGAGGACGGTGGGTACGCCGAGTTCGTCGCCGTACCGGCGACCTTCGCTCTCCCGCTGCCCGACGGGTACGACGACATCGAACTCGCGCCGCTGCTCTGCGCCGGCATCATCGGCTACCGCGCGCTGAAGCGCGCCTCGGTCCCCGACGGCGGCAGGCTCGGCATCTACGGCTTCGGCGGCAGCGCCCACATCGCGACGCAGGTCGCCCTGGCGCGAGGTGCCGAGGTGCACGTCATGACGAGGAGCGAGGATGCGCGGAATCTCGCCCGCGAATTCGGGGCCGCGTCGGTGCAGGCTGCCGCCGACGCACCGCCGGTGCCTCTCGACGCTGCCATTCTCTTCGCGCCCGTCGGCGACCTCGTGCCGCCCGCACTCGAGGCGCTCGACCGCGGCGGTATCCTCTCGATCGCCGGCATCCATCTGACCGACGTCCCGCAGCTGAACTACCAGCGGCACCTGTTCTACGAGCGCGAGATCCGGTCGGTGACCGCCAATACGAGAGAGGACTCCCGGGAGTTCCTCGCGTTCGCCGGGCAGCACCGCATCAGGGTCGCGACGATGCGATACGGGCTGGACGAAGCCGACCGTGCGTTGGCGGATCTCGCCGGTGACCGCGTGCGCGGTGCTGCCGTCCTCGTGCCCGATGCGGCACCCGTCTGACGCCGGCGATCACGCCCGAGATCGCCAAGTAGGGACTTTCTGCCCTACGGGAACGTCCCGCCCGGGACGACGATAATGGTGTCGGACCCAGGAGGGCCCTCGGACTTCTCACCCACGAGGAGATGAGGACAATGTCGACATCATCGGCTCATTCTGCAATGCACACCCATCCCGACATCGTCGAGATGCGCGAACGCTACGACCGGATGGGTGAACAGCCCACAGTCCAGGTCACCGACGGATTGATGATGGTTGCCGGTCTGTACGCGGCGGCATCCGCCTGGATCATCGGCTTCGCCGATCAGACGGCACTCGCCACCACCAATCTGATCTGCGGCCTCGCGGTCGCACTGCTCGCCATGGCGCTCGGTTCGGCCTACGGCCGCACCCACGGCCTGGCGTTCGTCGCGCCACTGCTCGGTCTGTGGTTGTTCGTCTCGCCGTGGCTGGTCAGCGGCGTCGACACCAGTACGTCCATGATCTGGTCCCACGTCATCGTGGGTGCGATCGTGTTCGTCCTGGGCGTGGCCGCGGCTGCGATGGGAACCGGCCTGATGGACCGTTCGCGTTGACGGTGCAGTAGCCCGGGATGCAGTAACCCGAACGGTGCTGCCGGCTGCATGTCTGAACCGGCAGCACCTCACCGGGTGCGGCGTCCGGACACCGATACCGGCTACCGAGGGCCATACCCTCCCGGCGGCGACGGCAACCCGGTCCACGGGTTCGTGAACCGGGGAGAGGTGGAACCGCCCGTGCCCGCCGCGGGCGGTGATTCTGAGCACCGTGCACACTTCATGTGTGTGCGGTGCGTCACATTTGAGCGAAATGATGCGCTCGAAAATCTTTTGTTGACGTGATCGCCTAGCTCAATCAACCATTGCTGCACCAAATGACGCGATCGAAGTGGCGCAGACACAATCGGACGCCGCGACGAAGGACGGGTGGTACGCAATGACCGAGACCGTAATCCGGGAGAGCGAACGACTTCCCTACGACCTCGACGACCGATATCGCTCGGGCTCCGGCACCGTGCTCCTCACCGGCGTCCAGGCCATCGCCCGCCTGTTCGTCGAACAGCAGGTGCGGGCCATGCGGGACGGTCGCCGGGTGGCGACCTTCGTCTCCGGATACCAGGGCAGCCCCCTCGGTGGTCTCGACAAGATGCTCCACGGCATGCCGAAGGTCCTCGCCGAGCACGACATCACCTTCGTCCCCGGATTCAACGAGGAACTCGCCGCCACCGCCGTGTGGGGCAGCCAGGGACAGCTCGGTGCCGGCACACCGACCCACGACGGCGTCGTCGGCGTCTGGTACGGCAAGGGCCCCGGCCTCGACCGTGCCACCGACGCGCTGCGCCACGCCAACATGTACGGGGTGAACCCGAACGGCGGCGTGCTGCTCATGGTGGGCGACGACCCCGCGTCGAAGTCGTCGACCGTGCCCGCCGTCAGCGAGCGATCCCTCGCCGCCCTCGGCATCCCGGTCCTGTTCCCGCGCAACGCCGCCGAGATCGTCACGATGGGCCTGCACGGCGTCGCGCTGTCGCGCGCCTCGGGATGCCTCGTCGCCCTCAAGATCGTCGCGGACGTCGCCGACGGCGCCTGGTCCGTCGACGGCTCCATCTCCGACCTGCCCATCACGGTCCCCGAGATCGAATGGGAAGGACGGCCATTCGTCTACAAGCAGCGCCCCATGGCCGCGCCCGGCGACAGCGTCATCGCCGAGGCCGACCTCTACGGCCCGCGCTGGAAGATCGTCCAGGAATACGGCCGCCTCAACGGCCTCGACGTGATCGAGGTCGACCCGCCGCAGGCCCGCGTCGGCCTCGCCGCCACCGGCACCACCTTCGACGCCCTGCGCCAGGCCCTGCTCGACCTCGGTGTCGACGACGCCGCGCTGCACCGCGCCGGCATCCGCCTGCTGCGCATCGGCATGCCGTACCCCATCGGTCCCGAGATCGTCCGCGAATTCGCCCGCGGCCTCGACGAACTGATCGTGGTCGAGGACAAGACCGCCTTCGTCGAGACCCAGATCCGCGAGATCCTCTACGGCACCGCGAACGCCCCGCAGATCGTCGGCAAGAAGGACGCCGACGGCCGCCCGCTCGTGCCTGTCGACGGTGAGCTCACCGCCGGTCGCCTGCGCGGCCCGCTGCGTCGCGTGCTCCGCGACCACGTCGAACTCGGCCCCGCGCCCCTGCCGCAACTGTCGCTCGAGGTGCTGTCGACCCAGCGCACCCCCTACTTCTGCAGCGGCTGCCCGCACAACCGCTCCACCGCTCTGCCGGAGGGTTCGATCGGCGGCGGCGGCATCGGCTGCCACACTCTCGTCACACTCTCGGGCCGCAAGGACAGCGCCGTCACCGGCCTGACCCAGATGGGCGGCGAAGGTGCGCAGTGGATCGGCCAGGCGCCGTTCACCGACATCGGCCACATGTTCCAGAACCTCGGCGACGGAACCTATTTCCACTCCGGCCAGCTCGCCGTGCAGGCGTGCGTCGCCGCCGGCGTGAACATCACCTTCAAGCTGCTCTACAACGACGTCGTCGCGATGACCGGCGCGCAGGACGCCGAAGGCGCCCTGAAGATCCCGGCGCTGACCCACAAGCTCACCACCGAGGGCGTCCGCAAGATCATCATCTGCTCCGACGAACCGAAGCGCCTCCGCAAGCGCACCCTCGCTCGCGGCACCGAGGTCTGGCACCGCGACCGGCTCGACGAGGCACAGAAGCTGCTGCGCGAGATCGAGGGCGTCACCGTGCTCATCTACGACCAGCACTGCGCCGCCGACGCACGCCGTCAGCGCAAGCGCGGCACCCTGCCCGCCCGCACCACCCGCGTCGTCATCAACGAAGCGGTGTGCGAGGGCTGCGGCGACTGCGGCGTCAAGAGCAACTGCCTGTCGGTGCAGCCGGTCGACACCGAGTTCGGTTCGAAGACCCGCATCGACCAGACCTCCTGCAACACCGACTACTCGTGCCTCGACGGCGACTGCCCGTCCTTCGTGACCGTCGAGACGTCGCCGGAGAAGCCGAAGCGCCGCAAGGCTCCGACCCCGCCGCGCATCCCGGACGCCGCCATCGACACCCCGAAGGGCACCCGCAACGTCTTCCTCGCGGGCATCGGCGGCACCGGCATCGTCACCGTCAACCAGGTGCTCGCCACGGCCGCGCTGCGCGCCGGATTCGAGGTCGAGTCGCTCGACCAGATCGGCATGAGCCAGAAGGCCGGCCCGGTGGTCTCCCACCTGCGCTTCGCCGCCGACGGACTCGAGCCCGGCAACCGCGTCGGCCCGGGCGGTGCCACCGCTCTGCTTGCGCTCGACCTGCTCACCGCGACCGAGCCGAAGAACCTCGCCTACGCGAACCGTGAGGAGACTGTGGCGGTCGCGTCGACGAGCCGCGTCCCCACCGGCGACATGGTCTACGACCGCTCGGTCCGGCACCCCGACGAGCAGGACCTGCTCGCGCGCCTCGACACCGCGACCCGCACGACCGTCTCGTTCGACGCCCTCGCCGCAGCCCAGGCGCTGTTCGGCGAGACCTCGGCTGCGAACTTCCTCGTCGTGGGCGCCGCCCACCAGCTCGGCGGACTCGAGATCCCCGCCGACGCCATCGAGGAGGCCATCGAGATCAACGGGGTGGCCGTCGCGACCAACATCGCCGCCTTCCGCTGGGGCCGGGTGGCCGTCGCGGATCCCGCGGCCTTCGCCGCCGCGACCGAACCGGCCCGCACCGAGCGCGCCGCCACCGTCGCACCCGAGCGTCTGTTCGCCGGCACCACCTTCACCGGTGAGGTCGAGCGGCTCGTGCGGATCCGCGCCGCGTCGCTGATCGATTTCCAGAGCGAAGCCCTCGCCGCCCGCTACATCGGGCAGGTGCAGGCAGCCTGGGAGGCCGAGCGTCGCGTCACGAACCGCACGGACTTCAGCGAGGCCGTCGCCCGCGGGTTGTTCAAGTTCACCGCCTACAAGGACGAGTACGAGGTCGCCCGCATGCTCGTCGACCCGGCCTTCCTCGACGAGGTGCAGGGCCAGGTTCCCGGTGGCCACAAGCTCACCTACCGCCTGCACCCGCCGGCGCTGCGCGCACTCGGCCGTGAGAAGAAGGTCGGCTTCGGACCGAAATCGCATGTCGCGCTGAAGGCTCTGGCCAAGGCGAAGCGTCTGCGTGGCACGAAGCTCGATCCCTTCGGCTACGCCCATGTCCGCCGCGTCGAGCGTGCTCTGCTCGCCCACTACACCGACACGGTCCAGCGACTCGCCGCCGACCTGAATGTCGACTCCTACGACCGCGCCGTCGAGATCGCGGCCCTGCCCGACATGGTGCGCGGCTACGAGGACGTCAAGCTCCGCTCCGTCGAGCAGTACCGGGCCCGCCTCGCCGAGCTCGGCATCGACACCGACTTCTGAGCCGACACCGACTTCTGACGCACGAACACCCTCTGCTGCAAAGGAACCCACCGATGACCACCTCTGCCCTCGACCTCCCCGAGTTCACCACGTCCGACGGAGTGTTCGGCCGCTCGGCCCGCCTGACCGACCGCCCGCACGAGCAGGTCGTCTTCCACCACGACGCGGCCACCGGATTGCGCGCCATCGTCGCGATCCACTCCACCGCACTCGGACCCGCCCTCGGTGGCACCCGCTTCTACCCCTATGCGGACGAGATGTCGGCGCTCGAGGACGTGCTGCGACTGTCGTGGGGCATGACCTACAAGGCCGCGGTGTCGGGTGTGAACCTCGGTGGCGGCAAGGCCGTCATCATCGGTGATCCGAAGACGGACAAGAACGACGAACTGCTCGCCGCCTACGGACGATTCGTCGAGTCGCTCGGTGGTCGCTACATCACCGCCGCCGACGTGGGAACCCGCGCGGAGGACCTCGACGTGGTGGGCCGGCACACCGCCCACGCCGTGGGGCGCACCGTCGCCGCCGGCGGCTCCGGCGACAGCTCGCCGCTGACCGCGCTCGGTGTCTTCCAGGCCATGCGTGCCGGCGCCCGGACCGTCTGGGGACAAACGACTCTCGCGGGTCGCACGGTCGGTGTCGAGGGTCTCGGCAAGGTCGGATACGAGCTGGTGAAGCTGCTCGTCGCCGACGGTGCCGAGGTGATCGTCTCCGACGTGAACCCCGCGGCGATCGCCCGCGTGGTCGACGAGTTCCCGGCGCAGGTCACCGACAACGTCGTCGCCTCGTCCGCCGACGTCTACGCCCCGTGCGCCCTCGGCGGCACGTTGACCTCGACCACCGCTGCCCACCTCGACGCACGTCTCGTGTGCGGTGCGGCCAACAACCAGCTCGCGCAGCCCGAGGTGGAGGGACTGCTGGGCAAGCGCGGAATCGTCTGGGTGCCCGACTATGTCGCGAACGCGGGCGGACTGATCCAGGTCGCCGGTGAGGTCGACGGATCCGCCGCCGACGTCGTCCGCGAGCGGGTGGAGTCGATCTTCGACCGCACCGCCGAGATCTTCGACGTCTCGAGCACTCTCGGCGTCACGCCGGGCGCGGCCGCCAACCGCATCGCCGAGCGGCGCATCGATACCGTCTGATCCGCACAAGGGAACTGGTCCGCACAGGGAAACTGATCCGCACAGGGGAACAAGGGGAGGCACCGCGAGGTGCCTCCCCTTCTCGTGTTCTCAGGAGCTTCCGGCCGACGACGACCGGCCGTGCCCAGCATCGCGGGTGATGTGCTCGACGAGCGGCTGCGTCCGGTACTCGATCGGTGTGGTGAGCGCGAGCGTCGTGGTGGTGTGCGCGACGCCTTCGATGGCGTGGAGCCGTTCGAGGACCAGCAGGAGGTCCTCCTGGGACTGCGCCGCCATCCGGATCAGGAGATCCTCCCGGCCCGTTGTCGCGTGGACTTCCAATACCTCTGGGAATCGGCCTAATTGGGCGATCACATGCCCCATCTGTGCCTGGACGAGCTCGGCGCCGATGAACGCCTGCAGCGGCACACCCAGCTTCGGCAGGTCGACGACCGGTCGGTATCCGGTGACGGCACCGGACTCCTCGAGTTTTCTGATGCGCGACTGCACGGTGTTGCGGGCGATGCCGAGCTTCGCCGACAGGTCGACGATTCCTGCCCGGGGGTTGTGCGTGAGCTCTCCGAGGAGAGCTGCGTCGAGCCGGTCGAGACTGAACACGATGACACCCTTTCCGTTGTGATGCGCGTCACCACTCGAGCATAATGCTCAGCCGAACAGAAAGATATTGACACTTCACGAGCCAGTGCCATGATTGCTACATCAAATGCTCACGCAAACACTGCTTGCTGCAACGTAATGCGCGCGAAGTGAGCGACATGCCTACCCCTCGCCCGGACCGGGCGTGGCGGGCGCCGCAATCACCCCGAGGAGCACACAATGCCCGGAGTCGGCATCTGGCGGACCAAATCCGTCGAACAGTCGATCGCGGATACCGATGAACCCGGTTCGCGGCTACGACGAGAACTGACCGCCAAGGATCTGACCGTGTTCGGCGTCGCCGTCGTGGTCGGAGCCGGAATCTTCACCCTCACCGCCCGCACCGCCGGCAATCTCGCCGGACCGTCCATCTCGCTGGCGTTCGTCCTCGCCGCGATCGCGTGCGGTCTCGCCGCACTGTGTTACGCGGAGTTCGCCTCTGCGGTACCGGTCGCCGGCAGCGCCTACACCTTCTCCTACGCCACCTTCGGTGAGTTCGTCGCCTGGATCATCGGATGGGATCTGATCCTCGAGTTCGCCCTCGCCTCCGCGGTCGTCGCCAAGGGATGGTCGATGTATCTCGGGGGCATGTTCGGCGGGGACGCGTCGATCGACCTCGGACCGATCACGGTCGACTGGGGGTCGCTGCTCATCGTCGGCGCCATCACGATCATCCTCGCGATCGGCACCAAGGTCTCGTCGCGGGTCTCCGCCGTCGTCACCGCCATCAAGGTCGCGGTGGTCCTGCTCGTCATCGTCGTCGGCATCTTCTACATCGACAAGTCCAACTACTCGCCGTACGTCCCGCAGGCCGAGGAGGCGGAGAGTACCGCGTCCGGTCTGCACCAGTCCCTGTTCTCGGCGCTCACCGGCGCGGGCGGCAGCACCTACGGCTGGTACGGCCTCCTCGCCGCAGCAAGCCTGGTCTTCTTCGCCTTCATCGGCTTCGATGTCGTCGCCACCACCGCCGAGGAGACCAAGAACCCCCAGAAGGCACTGCCTCGCGGCATCTTCGGTTCGCTGGCGATCGTCACCGTCCTCTACGTCGGCGTCACCCTCGTGCTCACCGGCATGGTGAAGTACACCGACCTGCGCACCGGCAGCGAGCTGGTCGGTGACGGCAGTGCCACGCTGGCCACGGCCTTCGAGGCACACGGCATCACCTGGGCGCAGATGGCCATCAACATCGGTGGCCTCGCCGGCCTCACCACCGTCGTGATGGTGATGATGCTCGGCCAGACCCGCGTGCTGTTCGCGATGTCCCGCGACGGACTCGTCACCCGCAAGCTCGCCGTCACGAACCACAAGGGTGTGCCCGTGCGCATCACCCTGATGGTCGGTGGTGTCGTGGCCGTCCTCGCCGCGGTGTTCCCGATGGGTGTGCTCGAGGAGATGGTCAACATCGGCACGCTGTTCGCCTTCGTCCTGGTCTGCGTCGGCGTGATGGTGCTCCGCCGTACCCGCCCCGACCTGCCCCGTGGATTCCGGGTGCCGCTCGTGCCGCTGGTCCCGATCCTCGCGGTGCTCGCCTGCGGCTGGCTCATGCTCAACCTCTCGGTCGAGACGTGGATCCGCTTCACCGTCTGGATGGTCCTGGGCGTGGGGATCTACTTCGTCTACGGCCGCCGCAAGTCGGTGCTCGGACAGCGCCTGAAGCTCGAGGCCGCGCAGCAGGAAGCCGCGAAGCACGAAGCGAAGGAACCCGAACCGGTATAGACCCGAACCGGTATAGATCCGTCGTCCACGAGCCCGCCCGCACCGAATCGGTGCGGGCGGGCTCGTGTGTTCCGGCGGTTCCGGGTACCCGACCGGAAGGAAAGCGGACACCGTCCGATCGTGACGCCGGAAGAGGAGGAGATGGCGCCGCAGTGCGCCCACTGTCACTGCCGCATCCTCGGGCACGGCGTGGAGTCGGCGGATGCCGTCTTCTGCTGCGCGCATTGTGCTCGTCAGGCAGGGCACGCCGAGCTGACGGATCGTGCCTGAGGAAAAAGTGCGAAGTACGCGAAAGCGGCAGAAAGGACCTGCGAGTTGACCTTTCGGTGAACTCCGGAAAGATCTATGCACGCGAGTGAGCAGATTGCTCTATGCTGTGAACAGCGCCGCAGAGACGAAGGTCACAAGGGTTACCCGGCGTTTCGTCCGAACGCAGGACGAATCGGACATCGGGACCTGATTACCATCGATCTGCCCCTGTCGTCGGGGAGGCCGACAGGGAAGGGCCCCCGCCAGCGATTCGAGGGGAGGAGCTGGCGGGGGCCTCGCGCTGTATCTCCTGTGTCGGGGAGGACTCTATGGAGACACGGCCACCTACGCCGTGGCCGCTTTGGAGCTTAGCCTGAATCCACCGATGAGTCCTTGAAGGTCGATCCGGATCTGGATTCCAGACGAGTGCGGGCTCAGGGCGTGAAGTAACCGCTGGTCTGCCCAGCTTTTCCACGGTGCGGCTCCGGTCGTGCCGTCTCGGCGGGTCGGTCAGTGTTCAGGTGGTCGAGGGCGGACTGTGGCCGATGGTGTTGGCCCACAGTCGAAGCCAGGCAGCCGACCAGGGCCAGTGCGTGGGTAGTCGCAAGATCGGTCTTCGTTGCGGTCGACACAATCGGGCGGGAAGGTTGACGATCTTGCGGCGTAGCGTCGCCCCACGGGCGCGCGAATGCCCACCACCTGCAAGAACACCGGTCGCGCGCAGCAGATTGTGGGCGATCGCCGCGCAGAGCACCCATGCCGAATTCGCCCCGAACCTCCCCGACGGCATGTGCGCCAGGGGCCCGTCGATGAGGTCGGCGAAGACGGTTTCGATGATCGCGTGCCGGCGATGGGTGACATCAGCATCGACGGTGTGGGCGCTGGTGTTGGTGAAAAACGGGTGATATCGCCACACCGGAAACAACGCGTCGGGGAAGCGGGCGTCTTTGACGCGGCGCACGATCAACCGGGCGGTGACCGGAGTCCTGGTGGAAGCGAAAGCGGTGTAAGTGGTTTCGGCGACCTCGGCATCGGAGATCCAGGCACCGGTGTCCGGGTCACGCACGGCACCGGGATATTTCACCGCGGTCCACGCCTCGTCGGGAATCGAGTCGATCGCGCGTTGGACGGCGGTGTTCTTGGCCAGGACGAGCGAGAAACACACTTTCGCGCGCAGACACGCGGAGATGACCGCGCGGGTGCCGTACGCAGAGTCCCCACGGACCACGATGGTCCCGGTCGCGCCGGCCTGGCGGGCGGTGACGATGGCCTGAGTAACCATCCGACCTGCACCTTTACCCGAGCCGGCCTTCCCGGCCCGCAGTCGCATGCCGGTGATGATCGGCGCGGAGTCGGCGGTGCTGATGGTCGTGGCCAGCGGGGACAGGCCTTTGCGCAGGATCTGTTTGCCGGCGATTTTCGTGTGTCCGTAGCTCGCGCCTTGTTTGGCGTGGCCGTAGACCGGGCGCAGCAGCGAGTCGATGTCGATGAACGCCTGCTCGGCCAGACCGGGCAGGATCTCGACCCGGGCGGCGAGTGCGATCAGGTGTTCGCGGAGCACGGATTCGAGCTGACGTGCATGACCGAAGCTGAACTCGCGCAGCAGCGTTCCCACAGTCGAGGGCGCGTAGACGCCTGCGAACAGGTGTGGCATGCCGCCCGAGCGCAGCAGGTCGATATCGTCGATGCTGTCGGCGCCGGCGCACATCCCGGCGATCAGGGTGAGCAGTTTCGGTGCCGGGTTCGCGGCCCCGGAGGTGACCTTCGTGGTGGTGATCGAGACCTTCTCGGTGAGCAGGTCCGGCAGGTGGGTGTGTTCGGCCAGTGTCATGACCGGGACCAGTCCGGCGCACGAGACGAGGTTGTCCTCGTCGAACACGGCGGAGCCGTCGATGAACTTGTGGGACACTTTCACCGGAAGTGCCTTTCGTGACCTGGTGGATTTGTTGTGTGAGAACTCCAATCTTCCCAGTTCAGGGGGCACTTTCTTCAGTTCGACACGCTGCTACGCGGCTGATCGTTCGGTGGATTCAGGCTTAGGTGACAGCTGGGCACTCGTCCAGAGTCGATACTGAAACGAGACCTGAGAATCTTCTCGGGGTCGAACCGAGACGTTCATCCTGCTTTGCGGCGGATAGGGCCCGTTTCGACGTCGCTTTCCGCCGGAAAGACGGGGGTCGGCATGGCTCTGGACCGGTCGGGATGCCTGCGGTACGACGCCGGTCGCTGCGAACGCCGCCGTCGCCGACGGTTCCGCGTCGTCCAGAACCCCCAGGCTGCGATGCACACGCCTACTCCCGAGAGCAGGTCGGACTCGGTCAATCCGTGGTTCGGCGTCACCGAGTACAGCACGCGACCCTCGAGGGGTCCGTTCATCAGCACCCAGAGCCCGGAGGCCACGAACGCGGCCGAGCTCGACAGCAGGTGGGGGCGCGAGAGGCACCAGGTCGACGCGGCGAACAACGAGCACATCGCGACGAGCGAGTAGAACACGGCGTTCTGCACGGTCGACTCCTCTCGCTCCTGCCGGATATCGATCAACTGTACTGGCGGAGGAGCCGGGCCCACCGAGTCGCAAGTCGTGACTCTCGCAACAGGGGTATCAGCTCAGGCGTTGCAGGATGACGGTCGTCAGGGCGAGCACCTGATCGTCGGCTCCGGCGTCCGGAGGTTCACAACGCACAGGTGAGGCTTACAACCCTGATGGTCGACCATGGGCGTTGTGAGCCTATTCGGGTCTCGGTATCTCCGCGAACGAGTCACGCTGCTGAACCATCCACACCGGAGCGATGAAGATGCCTTCCGCTTCCACGCAGATCCCCTCCGCGTCGGCGATGTGCCCCACGACGAACGCCTTACGTCCCTCGACGCGGTCGAGTTTCGCCTCCACGCGCAGAGCGCCGAGGGGAATGCGCTTGCGGTAGCGGATGGCGAGCGTGCCCGTCATCCCTGGATATCCCGAGATGCGCGCGGCGTCGCCGAGGATCTGGTCGAGCAGCAGTGCGGAGACCCCGCCGTGCACGTGCCCGGCCGGCCCCTCGTAGACGGGACCGAGGTGGATGTCCGTCCACACGCGTCCGTCGTCGTCCTCGTGGATGCCGCCGATCGGGGCGATCGCGTTGCGCAAGCCTATTGCGGCGTTTCCCCAGTTACGGAATCGGCCCGAATCGTTGAACCGGGTGCCGTACGGGCCGTCCTCCCGGTCGCGTTCGAGGATCTCGCGCGCGGCTGCGAGATGTTCCCGCGCCCGCGCGACGTCGTCGGCATCCACACGCGTCTGCAGTGCGAGTTGGATCAGCTCGCGCACGTCTCCGGTGAGCGGACCGTAGGTGGCCCTCTGCTGATCGATTTCCTCGTCGGACAATCCGTCGTTGACGTAGAGCTCGAGGATGGAATCGGTCATCAGGGTTCTCCGGATCGTGAGCGTGGTGAAAGAAAGTAGTCGACCGCGCGCACTGTGGACGAGTCAAGTTCTGCTGCCGCTGTACGGGATCGCCGCAGATCCGCCAGACGGACCGCTCTGTACGAAAATGTATGAGCCACCGCATGGGGGGAATCGATGAGAGAACCCCGTCGGCTCAACGAGGGGAGGGGCCGACGGGGTCCGTCCGTGCCGAGCCGAAAAGGGGAGGAGACGCGGCACGGTTTGTTGCGAGGAGCAACAACGTCTCTACGCTATCGACGATTGTGTCACCTGCCAACCTCGCCGATGGGTGATCGGCGGGGTGAAATTCGCCCGGTCTGCACCTCTGGCGAGCGGCGTAATACGAGCGTACCGTTCGCTTCTGCGTGCGCGGGTATGCGCCGGAGGAGATCTTCCTCGTGTTGTCGGTGGCGGGCCTGTCCGCCTACGCATTCTCCGGGTGGATCGGTCTCGCGGTCGCCGTCGTCCTCGTCGTAGTGGTCGCGAGCTACCGGCAGAACGTGCATGCCTATCCGTCGGGGGGCGGCGACTACGAGGTGGCGACGAAGAACCTCGGTGCGATCGCCGGCCTGACGGTGGGCAGCGCGCTGATCGTCGACTACGTGCTGACGGTCGCCGTGTCGATCTCGTCGGCCGCCCAGAACATCGGGTCGGCCGTCCCCTTCGTCGAACACCACAAAGTGCTGTTCGCCATCACCGCGATCACACTCCTCACCGCGGTCAATCTGCGCGGACTCCGCGAAGCCGGAACAGCTTTCGCCGTGCCCACCTACGCCTTCATGTTCTGTGTCGGGGTGATGCTCGTCTGGGGCTTCGTGCGTCTCGTCGTGTCCGACGTCCCTCTGCGCGCCGAGTCGTCGCACTACGAACTCGCCGCCGAACAATCCCACCTGGCCGGGCTGGCCTTCGCCTTCCTCCTCGCCCGCGCGTTCTCGTCGGGATGTGCGGCCCTGACGGGAGTGGAGGCCATCAGCAACGGGGTGCCGGCCTTCCGGAAACCGAAATCGCACAACGCTGCCACCACCCTGCTCCTGCTGGGCGCCATCGCGATCACGCTGCTGATGGGCATCATCGTCCTCGCCGAGCGACTGGGGGTCGTCGTCGCCGCAGATCCCGCGACACAGTTGAGCGGGGCACCGGCCGACTATCACCAGAAGACACTGATCGCGCAGGTCGCCGAGACGGTCTTCACCGGTTTCCCGGTTCTCGCGTCGGTACTCGCGCAGGACAAACACCTGCCGACCCAGCTGCGCACCCGGGGCGATCGGCTCGCGTTCAGCAACGGCATCGTCTTCCTGGCTCTCGGAGCGATCGTGCTGGTATGGGTGTTCGACGCCGAGGTCACCCATCTCATCCAGCTCTACATCGTCGGAGTGTTCGTCTCCTTCCCGTTGAGCCAGACCGGAATGGTTCGTCACTGGACGCGGCTGTTGGCCACCGAAACCGACTCGCGTCACCGCCGGAGAATGCAGCGTTCGCGCGTCGTCAACGGTGTGGGTCTGGCGATGACGGGGACCGTCCTGATCATCGTGCTCATCACGAAATTCCTCGCCGGCGCGTGGATCGCGATCCTCGCCATGGTGATCGTCTTCGTGACGATGCGGGCCGTCAACCACCACTACCGACGTGTGGCGGCCGAACTCGACGCCGGCAAATGGGACGGTCTGCTGCCCAGCCGCACGTATTCGATCGTGCTCGTGGCCAAGCTGCACCACCCGACACGTCGCGCGCTCGCGTACGCCTCGGCCACCCACCCCGACACCCTCGAAGCGATCACCGTCGACGTCGACGAGGAGGACACCCGCGCTCTCGTGCGCGAATGGGAAGCCAGCGACATCACGATTCCGTTGAAGGTGCTGGAATCGCCGTACCGGGAGATCACGCGACCGGTACTCGACTACGTCAGGCGGGTGCGCGGCAACTCGCCGCGCGACGTGGTCACCGTCTTCATCCCCGAATACGTCGTGGGGCACTGGTGGGAGAATCTGCTCCACAATCAGAGCGCGCTGCGACTCGAGAGTCGTCTGCTGTTCCAGCCCGGGGTGATGGTGACGAGTGTGCCGTGGCGGTTGCACTCTTCGGATTCGAGTTAGACGAGCGCGGAGTCCGGTTCTCGATCAGGTTCGCGATGTCTGCACCGGCTCGCAGCAACGTTTCGGACTGCACTGCGATGGTGTGCAGGCGCTCATGGAGTGCGTCCCTAGCAGTATCGGTGTCATTGTCGGTTCCGATCGCTGCCATCACCGCCCGGACCGCCGGGATGCGGTAGCCACCCGCGCGTAGTGCGGCAACGATCCGCGCATCCCGCGCCGCGGCGGGGGAGTAGCACCGCGCAGCGTTACGGTCGATCCGTTCGGGCGCGACCAATCCCTCCTTCTCCCAGAACCTCAGGGTGGACGATCGCACTCCGATGGCGTTCGCCAGCTCGGTGATGCTCATGGCGTCGCCGGGTAGTGGAGGCGCGTCGTGGGCGGCCTCGTCGACGATGGTGTCGAGTGCGCGGAGCGCGGTGAGACTCTCGGCGCGTGCCCGCGCGAGCCCACTGTGGAGTTCGACGACACGGGCGAGTGCCTCGTCGTAGGGGAGGACCTGCACATCGTGCATGACCCTGCGCGCCTCGACGGGACCCACCGCGACAGCCAGTGCGCGGTACGCGCGCAGGGCCGTGACGTGTTCGGGACCGAATCTGCGATAGCTGTTGGGCATTCGTACGGCGGAAGGAATCACTCCGAGGCGTTCGAGATCGCGCACCTGCTGCACGGAGTATCCGGTGGCTGCGGCCAGGCGCCCCGTCGTCATCGTGTGCTCCACTGCTCGAACCCTCCATAAGCACTTCGAGGTGACACTCGAAGTATGACCATGGAACAGATCCTCGCGCAGATCAGAAGCTTCAGCGGTGTCCTCGAGCTCGCACCACAGGATGGGAGTGGGCTCCCCGAGATTTCGTGGGGCGACCATTTCTTCTACTACGCCCCGGACGGCGAGATCCCGCACAATCGGCAGCCCTACGCGACGATCGTGACGAAGAACTATCCGAACGATGGGGATTCACGCCTCGACGAGCCGGGCCGATGGCGCATGAACGTGCATGCGGGGACGCAGCTGTTCACCGAGTTGCTCGGCTACCCACCCCGGTCCGTCGACCCCTCGACGATCGACTTCGCCGAGGCCGACGTCTTCATCCCTCATCCGCTCTACGGCTCACTGGGATGGGTCGCGGTCGTCGAACCCGGCGATCGGACCACGCCGCGTCTGCTCGAAGTGCTGCGCGACGCCCACCTGGCCGATCGGCGCCGACTCGAATGCAGGAGCGCGCTGCGCGACACGGAGTGATCGTGCGAACAAGCTTCTGCTGTCACCCATCCCTGTTGTGAGCACTCTCGAAGAACGACATCACGGTGACGACTCCGATGCCGACGTACCCGCTCTTCGGGATGTAGACGAAGACGCGGCCACGGCGCGCGGCACCATCGCTCCGACCACGGGTTCGTCTAGGTCGCGCACCGAATACCAGGGCTGGGTGTAGCCCATGAACTCGACGATCGGACGGATTACACGCGGCTCGGTTGGAGCACGTCGCGGAGCGCGGCGGCGAAAGCTCCAGGATCGCCGGGCATACCCTCTGAGGCACCCATGAAGCCACCGTGATCGCCGGGGAACAGCGTCGGAGTTGTGCCGAGCCGGTCGGCGAGCGCTGCCGAGGCGCGGCCGCACAGCTGGCGTACCGACTCGCGACCACCTGCGACGACGATGCGCGTGGACGCGTTCGCGAGAGCGTCGAGATCGGGGTGGTAGCCCGTGCACGACATCCAGTTCTGACCCAGCAGCACGTCGTCGCGGGTCCCGTCGTCCTCGCTGGGCAGTCCGAAGTCGGACGGGCTCGGAGCGGGCCGGTCGAGATAGTCGGAGGTCAGTTCACCTTCGTAGCCGACCAGGGCGATGAACTTCGCCATGGCCGGTCCGAGGCCGCTGCGCTGATAGGTGTCGCGGATGTCGTCGCGCACCGCCTCGGCCCTGATGCGATCGGGCAGCAGCTCGACGATCGGCGGTTCGTGCGCGACCAGCGTGCGCACCTGCTCGGGATGGCGCGAGACGAGTTCGAGCGCGTTGACCGCGCCGCCGCTGCTGGCGAAGACGTCGACGGGACCGAGATCGAGTTCGACGAGGATCCGGTGCAGGTCGTCGGCGTGCAGAGCGGGAGTGGACTGCATCGACGTGTCGGTGCGCGTACCGCGGCCCGTGCCGCGCGGGTCGTAGGTGATCACCGTCCGGTCGTCGAAGAAGGAGGCGAGGCTCGTGAAGTCGCTCGCGTCCATCGGGGATCCGGCGAGCAGCAGCGAGGTGGCGTCGCCGGGGACGGTGCGGACGTCGTAGACGAGAGTCGCGCCAGGGACGTCGATCGAGTGGGTGACGAATTCGGGCATGTCGGCTCCTTCTGGGGTCGGTGACCATACCGACCCGCGCCGCCCGAGAAATTCATCGCACATACGACCGCGTCCGCACCCATGACGGATGCGGACGCGGTGTGCGCTGGCTCAGTGGGCGATGCCCGGTTTCGCAGGCAGTCCGCCGAGGAGCGCAAGAGATCCGAAGTGCATATGTGTTCCTCCTGTCGTTCGGTTATCCGGACTGCGTCCGCACCGGGACGCTGACCGAGGAGTACCCGCCGCCTCGGTGCGAAACACTGCCGCGGACCGAAAATTCACTTCGTTATGTTTTCGTGCCCTCGGGGAGTTTTCGCGCGGTCGGACCCGGCCGAGTCTGCGACTCGCTCGGCCGCAGCGGACCGTGGCCGTGGGCGCATTGCACGACCGCTTCGACCGAAGCGCCACAGTCGGCGTCGACAACTCGACCGACTTCCTGCGTTCGACGACGGGATGCCGCGCGTCGGTCACGGCAGAACCGTTGCAGCAGGGGAGGGCTCAGCAACTGTGGCTGGTGATCATCACCGACACCACGACCGGCAAGGTCCTCGCTCGCGGTCAGCTGCGACTGCAGAACGTTCCGTTGCCGGAGTAGTGGCTTGCGCGCATCGGTGTCGGGAATCCGTATTCATGGCAAGCATGGAACCGTTTCTCCCGATCAAGCACACCGGCTCCAACGAGATCGACGCGGCCGATCCCGGTCAGGGCGCGCCGGCTACAGATCCCGGACCCGTCCCGGGTGAGGACGTCGACCCTGAGATGGCGCAGCGCGAGAAGGACGAACTCGAGAAGAAGATGTCCGAAAAGTGTGACGAGGAAACAGTTTTCCGGACTCCGGAAGTGGATCCGTCCGAATGGACCGAACCGCGCCCGCACGCAGGGGGTGGTGCGGGCGCGGAGTCGATCGGTCCGGCTGTCAGAGAATGATGCCGAGGGCGGCGAGCAGTCCACCGAGGGTCAGTGCGAGAGATCCGAGCAGCATAGGAATACCTCCATGTTGTTGTGGATGGGCACGTCCGCGAACGGGCGCGGGAAGTGAATGGATCCGCAAGATCAATTCACTTCCGTCCCATACTTCGCGAAGGCCTCAAAGCCTGTTACCTGCCGTCACTAGTTGTTATATTTCTGTGATAAAAGTGTCCGATTAGACCGAAATGCCCTTTGATCATGGGCGTTTCAGGACTTGGGATTCACGACGTTCTGGGACTTTCCGCGTTCGATCACCGCAGCCCGTCGCTCGGCGACCCGCGACGGCGAGAACTCCCGCATCCACTCTTCCGAGGTCTGCTGCTCAACCCGTAGGGCCGGTTCGACGACATGCTCCTCGGCCTGACGGTACGACGCGAGCAACGCCCGCATACCGGATTGGTCGTTGCCGGCGATCGTCCGCGCGACCTCCACGGCCGTGCCGAGCAGTTCGTCATGCGCGACGACCTGCGTCACCAGACCCGCACGCAGCGCCTCCTCGGCACCCACGAAGTTGCCGGACAGGCTCATGCGACGCGCGAAGCCCGGACCCACCGCCGCGGGCAGGCGCTGGGTGAGTCCCCAACCCGGCAGGACGCCGACTCGCGCGTGGGTGTCGGCGAAGCGGGCGCGCTCGGACGCGATGAGGAAGTCGCACGCGAGTGCCATTTCGAGACCACCGGTGATGGCGGCGCCGTTCACCGCGCCGATGATCGGCTTGGAGATGGGCTTCCACGGATGACCGACGGGGAGGTCGGCGCCGGACACCAGCGACAGGTTGCCTCCACCTTCCCCGAGTTCCTGCAGGTCGAGTCCGGCGCAGAAGGCCGGGTCGGTGCCGGTAAGGACCACGACGTTCGTCTCGTCGTCCGCCTCCGCTGCAGCGATCTCGGTGCGCAGGGCATCGATGAGCGCCGAGCTCAGCGCATTCCGCGCCTCCGGGCGGTTGAAGGTGAGAATGCGGACGGAATCGCGCTGCTCGACGAGCAGGATTTCTTCGGAAGTCATGGGCCCGACAGTATCCGTAACTTCGGTGGATCCGACCTCGCTCAGCGGGGCTGAATCCACTGAACTTGTGCCTGCGTACGTTCCCCGATCCAGGAGCGCATCGAGTCGACGCTCTCCTGCAGCGCCTCGGCAGTGAGGCCGTCGGAGGTCGGCACCGACGCCGCCACCGCGTCGAGCACCTTGAGTGCCAGACCGTTGCCGTAGATCTGTTCGGACAGCTCCTGATATACCCGGTGGTAGATCTCCGTGAAGGCGTCGGAGTCGAGGAAACGGGTCTTCAAGGTATTGCCGCCGCCTGGTCCGCGACTCTCGCCTCCAGGCATTCCAGGTGGCATGGCCTGAGGCATCCCCTCCGGTGGCGCGGCGCCCACCATGCCCTGCGGGCGACCGCCCTGTCCCATGCCGCCCATCATGGAGATGGAGTCGTCCGGGCCGGCGGAAGTATCACCCTGCATGGCCATGTTCAGATCCCACGAGACCACCGAGAGCTTCTTCGTGTCGAGGTCGTACCAGAGGTAGTAGTTCTGACCGGGTCCGGCCATGTCGTCGAAGTTGACGAGCAGGTTCTGTGTGGCGACGTACCGAGCGAAGGACTCGACGTCGACCCAGTCGGCGAGGTGCGCGTCGAATTCTGCGTCGTCGGCCGAGTCCATCCACTTCAGGAAGCTGATGATGGGTTGCAGCGTCCCGGAGTCGGCGGCATTGATCTCCTCGAACTGGTCGGCGTAGTCCGACTGGTCGTCGCCGACGTACTCGAACCGCGACGACGCATCGGCCTTGTAGAGATAGCCGGGGGAGTCGAACAGCGAGTTGGCGTACTGCTCATCGGGATGCTCGAGCACCAGTCGTGTCGCGGTGGCGCTGTCGTCGACCGAGTACACCGTGTACGCGTACCGCTGGGTCGGTTGATCGGTCTCGGCGGTGAGCGACAACGCCATCGCCTCGTTGATCACCGGCGAGCCGGGCCGCACCGACAGTTCTGTCATGCCCTGATACGCGCGACCGTCGACGTACTCGTCGAAACGGATCAGCAAGGGCAACGAGGTCGGATCCTCCGGATCCACCTGAACCGTGCCCTCCATCCCGGGCGGGCCTTGCGCCTGATCGAAACCCTCGCCCTGCAGGCCGCGCAGCGTCGAGTTGCCCTTCAGGCGCACACCCACGTCGTCGATGTGGGTGCCGTCGATGACCACATCGGCGACCACCCACTCCTTGTCGCCGTCCTTCTCGTATGCGGAGATCATGTCGTCGTACTCGGCGTCGCCGATCTCGAGCGACAACTCGTGTGTGGCGGAGGTGTCGAACAGATCGACTGTGCCGGCGACGTTCTCGGTGATCTCCGAGGAGATGATCGTCGGGTCGCCTGTGATGTAGGGCCGCACGCGTGTCGCTCCGAAGGCCGTGGCCACGATCGCGACGAACGCGATGAACGCCACCGGCAGTTTCCAGTGCCGCCGCAGCGAGGTCGGTATCCGGTGCCGCAGACGGCGCCGCGGGGTGGGTGCAGTCATCACAGGTCGGTCTGGTCGTATCCGGTCAGGACGCTCACCCGCTGGCCGGCATTGACGGCGCTCAGTGCCGCGATCAGGTCGTTCGAGCTCGTGCCCTTCTTCAGCTGCGCCGTGTAGTACAGCTCCACCAGAGCGCCGGCGCGGACGGATTCGGTGGACACCAACTCGTATTCACTGCAGTGCTTGATGAGAATGTCCTCGACGGTGCTGGTGTAGGCCGGCTCCGGCGGCACCTGCACCTTGACCACCTGACGCTGCACGTCGAGCGTGAACCAGTTGAACTTGTTCATGATCAGCAGTACGAGGCAGATCGCGACGGTCGCTGCGATGGCGAGCACGTAGAAGCGGGTACCGGTGGTCATGCCGATGGCCATCACCAGGAAGATGAACCCGACATCGCGAGTTTCTTTGATGGCGTTGCGGAATCGCACCACCGAGAGCGCGCCGACGAGAGCGAACGCCCGGGCGATGTTCGATCCGACCACCAGCATGATGAGCGCGATGACCATGCCGACCAGCACCAGCGTCTGCACGTAGGACTGGCTGTAGGAGACGTTCTTGTGCGTGTAGCGGTAGACCCACGCAATGACGCTCGACAGCACGAACGACAACGCCAGCGACACCACGATGTCGAAGGTCGTGAACGTGCCACTGAGATCTTGGAAATCGAAGTTCATATCCGTCCTTGTTTCGGAGAAGGGAAGGTCAGCGAGCCGGAATCGGTTCGGTGGACAGAAGATCGGTGGGTACCCGCGCGTCGGAGCCGTCCGGCGACACCAGTTCCGGTGCACCGAAACGGGACCGGGGTGCGAGCCCGAACGCCTCGACCGACTGGCAGTACTTCGACACCCGGATCACCGACATGTCCAGCCGGGCCGTCAAATCGGTCGCCCAGTAGGGCACCCGCTCGTTGGCCTTGAGCTCTACGACGGCCAGCTTCGGCGGGATGATGAAGCGGTTCTCTGCGCCGGACGCGAAGTGGAAGTCGCGGTCGCGGCCGTGCACCTTGTGGTCGATCGTCACGCGCAGGCCGAGGTCGGCGTCGCGTCCGACGAACGCCTCGCGCAGATAGCCGGTGGTCACGATCGGTCGCAGATCCAGATTCCCCACGAGACCGGAGACCTCGTCGACGAACGGCCGCTGCGAGTCGTCGCACTCGATGTCCTCGCGTCCGTTCAGCCATCGCAGGGCGACGCCGTACGGGAGGGCAGTGCGACGCTTCTGGGTCACCCGGTTGACGCGCTGCTTGATCTCGACCTGCACGGGAGAGTCGTCGGTGCATGCGGCCGGGTCGCCGTACAGCCGCATGCGTACCTTGCGGCGGAACTTCAAGCCTTCGATCTTCTCCCAGTAGAACCGCAGATCCGGGGTGTCGTAGTACAGCGACGTCACCGGATAGCCCCCGTGTGGGGAGTACGGATCGGTGTCCATCCGGGCGGCGAGCTCGCGCCGTAGTTCGGGCACCTTCATCTCGTCGACGAAATACTTGATCTCGTACCGGTTGAACGCGTGCAGTCTGCTCGCGGTCTGCTGATAGCCGTTGTTCACCCCCACATCACACACTCGTGATCTCGAGGTTCCGTGGAGTTCTCCTGGCAACTTCCTGACAATCGGAAAGCTCACAGGAACCTGCCAGGAAATCTCGAGCGCGGTGCCAGCCCTACCCGCGACAATCGAAGTCGTGACCGACCGGATTCCCGAAGCGCGCGTGCTCGTCGTCGACGACGAGCCGAGCATCGTCGAACTGCTGTCCGTGAGCCTGAAGTTCCAGGGCTTCGAGGTGGAGACCGCGAGCAACGGCGCCGAAGGACTGGACAAGGCGCGACGCTTCCGGCCCGACGCAGTGATCCTCGACGTGATGATGCCCGGGATGGACGGCATGGGCCTGCTGCGCCGCCTGCGCGCCGACGGCATCGACGCGCCCGTGCTGTTCCTGACCGCGAAAGACGCGGTGGAGGACAAGGTCGCGGGCCTGACGCTCGGCGCCGACGACTACGTCACCAAACCGTTCAGCCTCGAAGAGGTCATCGCCCGGCTGCGCACGATCCTGCGCCGCGCCGGCAAGGTGTCCGAGACCGAACGCAGCTCCCGCATCACCTTCGCCGACCTCGAACTCGACGAAGACACCCACGAGGTGTTCAAGGCCGGCAAGCCCGTGTCGCTGTCGCCGACCGAGTTCACGCTGCTGCGGTACTTCATGCTCAACGCCGGGACGGTGCTGAGCAAACCCCGCATCCTCGAGCACGTGTGGAACTACGACTTCGGCGGTGAGGTCGGGGTTGTCGAGTCGTACGTGTCGTATCTGCGACGCAAGGTGGACATCGGCGACGTCCCTCTCATCCACACCGTTCGCGGGGTGGGCTACGTGATGCGGGAACCCCGCACATGAACCGGCTGCGGGCGCTGCCACTCCGTTGGACGCTGGTGGCCGCCCTGGTGCTCCTGGCCGGCATCGGTCTGCTCGCGTCGGGTGTTGCCGTCACCTCGGCTCTGCAGAACTCTCTGCTGTCGCGCGTCGACCGGGACCTCGAGGAGGCCGCACGGACCTGGGCGCGACCCGACAAGCCGCCACCGACGCCACCGCTGGACACCCCCACCTCCCGGCGACCACCGAGCCCCTTCTACGTGCAGGTCGTCGACGCCGACGGACAAGTGCTGTTCGTCGTCAACGACGAGTCGACCGCACCCGATGTGCCTGAGGAACCGACGGGCAGGCCCGTCACCGTCGGATCCGTGGGCGACGACGGTCCGCACTGGCGGGTGATGAGCACCGAGAACACGTCGGGTGTCGTGACCACGGTCGGGATGAGCCTGGCCGAGTCCGAGGAGACGGTGGACAGACTCGTCGTGCTGCAGACGGTGATCGGTGCCGTCGTGCTGGTCGTGCTGGCGGTGGGCGGCGGTGTCGTCGTGCGTATGAGCCTGCGTCCGCTCGACGAGGTCGAGCGCACCGCCGCCGCGATCGCTGAAGGCGACCTCAGCGAGCGGGTGCCCGAGGGCGATCCCCGAACCGAGATCGGCCGGTTGTCGGTGACCTTCAACGCGATGCTCGGCAGGATCGAATCAGCCTTCGCAGCAACCGCAGCATCCGAGGAGTCGGCGCGACGCTCGGAGGAGAAGATGCGTCGCTTCGTCGCCGATGCCAGCCACGAACTCCGAACTCCGCTCACCACCATCCGCGGTTTCGCCGAGTTGTACCGGCAGGGCGCGAGTACCGACACCGTCATGCTCATGGACCGCATCGAACGCGAGGCCCGCCGTATGGGTCTGCTCGTCGAAGACCTGCTGATGCTTGCGCGACTCGACGAACAACGTCCGCTCGACCGTTCCCCGGTGGATCTGCTCGCGGTCGCCGCCGACGCGGTGCACAACGCGCGCGCCGTCGCACCTGAACGGACCATTACCCTCGACATCATCGACGGCCCAGGCACTCCCGAGGTTCTCGGCGACGACGCCCGTCTGCGTCAGGTGTTGAGCAATCTCGTCACAAACGCCCTGACCCACACCCCACCAGACGCCGATGTCACGGTGCGGGTGGGTACCTCGGACTCCGATGCGATCTTGGAAGTCGCCGACACCGGCCCCGGTCTCGATCCCGACGACCGCGAGCGCGTCTTCGAACGCTTCTACCGCGCCGACGCCTCCCGCACCCGCGCGTCGGGTGGGAGTGGTCTGGGCCTGTCGATCGTCGCTGCGCTGGTCGCGGCGCACGGCGGGAAGGTGGAGGTGGAGTCCGAGAAAGGTGTCGGCTCTACCTTCCGTGTACGCATCCCCCGCCTCACCCCAAGCTGACGCGCTGAAACGAAGCTCGCCCCTGCAACACGCCGAGCGAGCCCCGTTTCACCGCGCGACGAGAAGTCGCCGGGCGTTCGATAGAACTTCGTTTGTCCCGCTGGGCTGAAAAGCTGTGTCGCCGCACACATCGCGGTTCCTAGTCTCGGCTCATCCGAGGAAGGGAACCGGCAACAATGCAGTCGCTCGCCTGTCACACCTGCGGCGCTCGCGTGCTCGTCGCGAAGTACAGCCCAGCTCATACCAGCATCCAATGGTCCGACGAGGCCCGGCAGTCGTGCCGAGAGATCGCCACCGCGGGTCCGGGTGCCTACGTGATGCGGTGCGAGGCGCTCGATCGCGCCGTGGACGAGGCGGTGGCCGACGGTGTGATCCGGACCGGGAACCGGATCGATCCTGCGATCGCTCCTCTCGCTTCCACGGAGACGGTCGCCCCGGCCCGGTGACCGTCGTTCGCGTTCGACCCTCGTCAGCCCCTTCACCTCTCGTCAGCGCAGGAGAAAACATGACCGTCCCTCAGGAGCGGATCGAGATCCGCAACATCGATCCAGGTACCAACCCCACCCGTTTCGCACGCGGATGGCATTGCATCGGCCTCGCGAAGGACTTCCGCGACGGAAAGCCGCACCAGGTCAAGGTGTTCGGCACCGACCTGGTGGTCTTCGCCGACACGGCCGGAAAGTTGCACGTGCTCGACGCCTTCTGTCGGCACATGGGCGGGAACCTCGCGCGCGGTGAGATCAAGGGCGACACCATCGCCTGTCCGTTCCACGACTGGCGCTGGAACGGACAGGGCCGTTGCGAGGCCGTGCCGTACGCGCGGCGTACCCCGAAGCTCGGCCGCACCAAAGCATGGACGACGATGGAGCGCAACGGTGTTCTGTTCGTCTGGCACTGCCCGCAGGGTAGTGAGCCCACTCCCGAACTCGCGATCCCCGAGATCGAGGGCTACGAGGACGGTCAGTGGAGCGACTGGACGTGGACGACCATCCACGTCGAGGGGTCGCACTGCCGGGAGATCGTCGACAACGTCGTCGACATGGCGCACTTCTTCTATGTGCACTTCCAGATGCCCGAGTACTTCAAGAACGTCTTCGACGGGCACATCGCCGGCCAGCACATGCGCTCCTACGGGCGCGACGACATCAAGACCGGTGTGCAGATGGATCTGCCGGAGGCGCAGACCATCTCGGATGCTTTCTACTACGGTCCGTCCTTCATGCTCGATACGATCTACACGGTCTCCGAAGGCACGACCATCGAGTCGAAGCTGATCAACTGCCACTACCCGGTCACGAACAACTCGTTCGTGCTGCAGTTCGGCACGATCGTCAAGAAGATCGAGGGCATGTCCGAGGAGCAGGCCGCCGAGATGGCGACGATGTTCACCGACGGTCTCGAGGAGCAGTTCGCCCAGGACATCGAGATCTGGAAGCACAAGTCCCGCATCGAGAATCCGCTCCTCACCGAGGAGGACGGTCCGGTCTACCAGCTGCGTCGCTGGTACAACCAGTTCTACGTCGACCTCGAGGACGTCACGCCGGACATGACGCAGCGTTTCGAGTTCGAGGTGGACACCTCCCGTGCGCTCGAGTCGTGGCACAAGGAGGTCGAGGGGAACCTCGCAGGTTCGGCGGAGTGATCCGATGATCCGTCCCGCCGCACCCGGCGGGACGGATCACTCGTCGCGTCGGCGGAACCCGTCGACGAACAACGACACGATGGTGCGCGAGAGATCGGCGAGGGTGCGGTCCGGTCCGGGCCGGTACCAGCGGGAGGCGTGCCAGACCGCGTCGTAGATAAGTTCCCGGAACGTCTCGGGATCGATGTCGGTACGGAAGACGCCTTCGGCGATGCCGTCGCGGATGGCCTCTCGCCACGCGACCTGCATGGCGTCGGCCGAGGAGACCATGTCGGCCTCGACGACGCGCTCGCGCATGTACTCGCCTTCGCGTCGCCAGATGGAGGTCGCGCCGTGATAGTCCTCGGAGGTCTCCAGCGCGATCTGTGTGAAGGCCTCGAGTCGCTCGACCGGCGGTAGCGACCGAGCGAGCACCTCGCGGCATCGTTCGTTGAGGTCGGTGATGTATTCGCGAATGAGCTCGGTGACGATCGCTTCCTTGGATGGGAAGTAGTGGTAGAGCGCTCCGGAGTAGACACCGACCGCGTCGGCGATTTCGCGGATGGTTGTGGCGGTGACCCCCTTGCGGGCGAAGATCTCCGCCGACCGGTCGAGTATCTGCCGCTTTCGCTCCTGCGGGTCCACCGTTGTCCTCTCGTAAGGCCCGTACAGGCCTGGTTCGGACCGTATTCTGCCACACCCATTGATCAACCGATCAATGGGTTGATGTCTTTCATGTCTTCAGGAGTGTGCATGGCCGTGTCCCGGATGGACCCGATCGTTCCCGCTATGCCGCTGGCAGGTGCCACAGCTCTCGTGACCGGCGCGGGTCAGGGTATCGGGAGGGGGATTGCGCTCGCGCTCGCCGCCGCCGGAGCCTCGGTTGCCGTGGTGGGTCGTACCGCAACGACGATCGGCGCCACTGTGGTCGAGATCGAAGCTCGGGGTGGTCGTGCGGTGCCGTACGTGTGCGACGTAACCGACCCGGCAGCGGTGGATGCGACCGTCGCCGAGGTGGTTACACAGTTCGGTGGACTCACAATCCTGGTCAACAACGCGCAAACACCCGCTCCGGGAACGCTGCTGGAACTCGCCGAAGCCGTGTACCGCGACGGTATGGAGTCCGGTCCGACCGCCACTTGGCGGATGATGCGGGCCTGTCATCCGTACCTGCGTGGCGGTGGATCGATCGTCAATCTCGGGTCGGCGGCCGGCATCCGGTGGAACCCCTCCGGTACGGGCGGATACGCCGCTGCGAAGGAAGCGATCCGGGTTCTCACCCGCACCGCCGCCTGTGAGTGGGCGGCGGACGGCATCCGCGTCAATTCGATTCTGCCGCTCGCCGATTCGGTAGCCATGCAGGAGTGGGCGGAACGCGAGCCGGAAGAAGCGGCCGCGTACGCGAGTTCGATTCCGCTCGGTCGACTCGGCGATCCCGAAACCGACATCGGGCCCGCCGTCGTCTTCCTGTGCAGTGAGGCCGCCCGCTACATCACGGGCCACTCACTCCCGGTGGACGGTGGTCAGGCGTTGGTGCGCTGACCCACCGATCGACCGAGATGTGGCCGAGAATCGCTCGGGGACAGGGCGCGCCACACCGCCCGCGCCGCGAGCCGGACCGGGGTGGCCAGGCCGACGGTGTCGACGGTGTCGACGTGACCTGTCACGGACAGTGCTCCCACGCATATCTGCCCGTTTCCGATCGGCGCCGCCACGCACGCGACACCCGGTGCCGATTCCTCGCGCTCGTGTGCGACGTGCCGTTCGCGAATGCGTGCGATCTCGTTGCGGGGCAGCAGATTCTCAGCCCTCGGAGCAGCGGGGTGCGTGCATCCTGTTGCAGGAGGAGAGGCGTGTAGTCGGGTGTGGGCCAGAAGGGCTTTTCCGAGTGCGGTGCGATGTGCCGGCTGCCGTCCGCCGATGCGCGAAGGGAGCACGAGGGGTCCACGTCCGATCTTGTCGACGTAGCGCACGTCGCCCCCGTCGAGGACGGCCAGATGCACGACGAGACCCGTCGCCGAATGCAGGTCGTGCAGGACGGGATGGGCTGCTCGGTGCAGGCGGTCGTGGTTCCGCGCCAACGCGCCCCATTCGAGGGGTGTGCGTCCGAGAGCGTAGGTCTTACCGCGCTTGCTCACCCAGCCGTGCTCGATGAGCTGGGTGAGCAAGCGATGGGTGGACGAGCGTGGCAGACCCGTGCGAGTCGAGAGCTCGGAGAGGGTGAGCCGATTGCCGGTGTGGAACTCGTCCAGCAGTCCGGCCACGCGGGCGATGAAGGCGTTGGAGAACTCGTCGTCGAGTGTCATAGGATCCTCGCAATGCATCGAGATCATCGACTGATCGATTGATCAGCAGATCGGTTGACGGGGTGTGGCGTCACGCGGTCAAAGTCGTCTCCAGATGGTCGGCTGCCCGACGCAACCGCCGGACCGCGTCCTCCCTGCTCGCCTCGACCGGGCCGGCCAGCGACAGCGCGGCGATCTCGCCGTCGCCCGCAGCGAAGGCGGCGACGGCGTGCCGGAAGCACTCGCCCCCGTGTACGACACCGCCGACGATCGAGTGCCCGTTGCTGCCCGTCAGGGCGGGGTGGGATCCGTCGCGTCGGGCCAGCAGTGCCAGGCCGGCGACAGTGTCCTCGGCAGGGCGCCGCTGGCCCGCCCACGTGCTGTCGGTGACCTGCGCGCCACTCACTTTCTCCAGGTAGACGACCTGATCGTTGTCGAGGACGGTCAGGTGGACGGCCAGTCCGGTCTCGCGGTGCAGCGCGTACATCGAGCGGAGAGCGGCGCTGTGGATGCGGTCGTGTGCCTGCGCGAGGGCGCCTAGCTCGACGATCTTCGGGCCGAGGTGATAGGTGGTGCCGCTGCGACGCATCCACCCGACCCGCACGAGTTGGAGAAGCATCCGATGAGCGGACGAACGGGGGAAGCCTGTCCGTCGGCACAGCTCGGTGAGGGTGAGGCCGTCCGTGTCGCGGAACGGTTCGAGCAGCAGGTCGAGGCGGTCCATGACGGATGTGGGGGTGGGGAGGACTTCGGGCATGGTCTTCTCCGTGGCATGTTCGTTGATTGATCGACCGATCAATGAGTAGCTACGACTGTAGCGCCACTCGGAGCTTCCCGAAAGAACGAATTTCAGGAACAACGAAAATGCACCGCGACCGGAAGTCGCGGTGCATTCGTCGGACGGACCGAGGGGTGTCAGGCAGTGGGTGGCAGGAACGCCTTCAGCGGCTCGGATCCCGACTGGTCGTGGCCCCAGTACGCGTCCGCGGTGATCTCCTCGGACGTGTAGTGACGCTCGTCGACGAGCATGCCCTCGGTGCCGAACTCCAGGTCCCAGCCTCCGGGTGCACGAACGTAGAACGAGATCATCTTGTCGTTGGTGTGCCGGCCGAGCGTCGACGAGATCGAGAAGTCGAGCTTGTTCACCCGGTCGAGCGCCTGACCGACCGCGTCGAGCGTGTCGACCTCGGTCATCAGGTGCACCAGTCCGGGCTCCTCGTTCGGCGGAGCCGGGCACAGCGCGAGGCTGTGGTGCCGCTCGTTGATGCCGAGGAATCGGACGCGCACGAGACCGTCCTCGTCGAGACGGATCGAGCCGCGCGGCAGGAAACCGAGCACCTGCGTGTAGAACTCGTACGTCTCGGCGAAGTTCGCCGTCGGCAGTACGACGTGCCCCAGGCCGAGGCCGTCGGTCACCCAGCGTCCACCGAACCGCGTCACGACCGGACTGTGGTCGAGCACCGGACCGAAGAACACCTCGAGGCGGGTTCCGGCCGGATCCTCGAACGCGATGGCGCCCTCGGCGTCGATGTAGGTTGCTTCCTTGTGCGAGAGCACCTCGACGGTGCGTCCCGACTTCTCTACGGCCTCACGCACGCGCTGGAGCGCGAACTCGTCACGCACCTCCCAGCCCACGGCCAGTGCCTTGTCGGAATGGCCGGGCAACACCTGGATGCGCGAGCGGCGCTCGTCGACGCGGGCGTAGAAGCCGTCGGCCTCGGGGCCCGTCCCCTCGGCCATGCCGAGCCCGTCGAGCAGCAGGGCGCGCCAGCGCGGCACGTCCTGGGTCTGGATGCGGAGGTAACCGAGACCTCTCAGTTCAGTCATGTCGTCGTCCTCGAATGTCGAAGGGGATCAGATCATTGCGCGGTAGGGACCCTGCGGGTCGCCGCCGAGCTGAGTGAGGGCTGCGGAGTGGTAGATCATGCCGGGCACGTGGATGGCGTGGGTCAGGCCGACGTGCGCGTCGCGCCAGAAGCGCTGCATCGGCGTCTTCAGGTGCACCGCCGCGCCACCGGCACGCGCGAAGATCTCGTCCATCGCCCGCACCGCACGCCACGCCGACGAGATCTGGGTGCGCCGGCCGATGGCGCGCTCCTCGAAGCTGATCTCCTCACCGCGGTCGGTCTTGTCCCAGAACCGGTCGACGGTCTCGAGGAGCGCGAGCCGCGACGCGGAGATCTCGGCGGCTGCCTCGCTGATCGCGAACAGGACGTACGGGTCCTCCTTGATGGGGACACCGGTGACCTGAACGCGCTCCTTCTGTGCGGCGACGTAGCAGGCCAGCGCACCCTCGGTCATGCCGATCAGCGACGAGGTGATGCCCAGCGGGAAGATGTACGAGAAGGGGAACTTGTACAGCGTCTCGTCGCGACCCGCGTGCCGCCAGCCGTTTCCGCTCAGGACGATGTCGGCGTCGATCGTGCGGTACTCGGGCAGGAACGCGTCCTTGACGATCAGATCCTTCGACCCGGTGCCGCGCAACCCGATGACGTTCCAGCTGTCCGCGTCGATCTCGTAGTCCGAGCGGGGGAGCAGCACGTGCAGGACCTGCCCGGTGCGGTTGCCGTCCTTGTCGCCGACTGCAGCGCCGATCATGACCCAACCACAGTGGTCGGTACCCGACGAGAACGACCAGCGGCCGTTGAGGATGTAACCCCCGTCGACGGGCACCGCGACACCCATCGGTGCGTACGGCGACGCCATCCACATGTCGTTGTCCTCGCCCCAGATCTCCTCCTGGGCCTTGGGGTCGAAGAAGGCGAGCTCCCACGGATGAACGCCGACGATGCCGGCGACCCAGCCCGTCGCGCCGTCGAGTGCACCGAGCGCCATGATGGTCTCGGCCGCCTCACGCGGGTGGCCTTCGAAGCCGCCGTACTCTTTCGGCTGGAAGGTGCGGATGATGCCGGAGTCACGCAGGCGCTTCGCGGTGGTGTCGGTGAGGCGCATGAGCTTGTCGCCCTCGACACCCTCGGCGCGGATCTCGTCCGCGTGCTGCATGATCCTGTCCAATACCTGACCCATGACGGTGACTCTTCCTGGGATCGGCTGCTGTGAGCCGGGACTGTGTGGGAGGGGGGTGCTCCGCGTAACGGAGTGACCTGCGCTGTGCAGGTGTGGCGTATCGAACAGTCCCAGCCCGTGATGTGATCGCGCACCGATGTTTCCGTTGAACGGGACATCCGGGCAACGCGGATGGGGTCCGCCCCCTTCGGCGGGCCGGCTGTTGTTCCGATCAGCGGGACGTTGCAGGAGATTGCGTCCGATGGCCGGTAGACAGGCCGGTGACCGCCTGCTCCGGAAGGATCGCCATGACCGAGACCACGGCCCGCCCGATCAGTGATCTGTCTGCGGCCGAACAGCTTCTCGCCATCCACGAGATCCAGCAGGTCTTCGCAGCTCGGCTGCGGGTGATGGACACCAAGCAGTGGGAGCTGTACCCCACTCTGCACACCGAGGACGTGGTGAGCGAGACGTGGGGCGGACTTCCCAGCGACAAGCAGCCCCGCACCGGTGAAGAGGCCGGTCGCGTGGTGGGTCGCGAGGCACTCACCCGCGCCATCAGCAACTTCCTCGACGGGTCCGTGTCGATCACCTCGGCGCACCACGGGCACTGTCCCGAGATCGTCCTCGAATCCGCCACCACGGCCCGCGGCATCTGGGCGATGGAGGACCAGCTGTGGTGGGACAACGACGGCGTCGAGGAGTCGCTGCACGGGTGGGGTCACTACCACGAGGAGTACCGCAAGGTCGACGGTGTCTGGCTGATCTCCTACCGCAAGCTCACGCGCCTTCGTGAGGTGCACACGCCTGGCTTCTTCAGTTTCCTGAAACGAACACCCGACCCGAGCTGACGCGCCGAAACGAGGCTCGCGCGGGCGTGTTGCCGACGCGAGCCTCGTTTCAGCGTGCCAATTCTCGATGAGGCGTGCTCAGTAGAGATCGTCGAGCTTGTCGAGATCGACACCCTTCGTCTCGCGACTGGTGGCCACGGCGATCACGGTGATCGACATGGTGATCACCAGATAGACGATGACTGCGGTGGCACTGAAGCGGTCGACCAGCCACACCGCGATGAACGGGGCAGGAGCCCCGGCGATGATCGACGAGCCCTGGAACACCAGCGACGAACCGGCGAAGCGGTACTTGGTGGGGAAGAGTTCCGTGATCCATGCGGCTTCCGGGCCGGCGAGCATGCCGTGCAGCAGCGCGCCGACGCACACACCCACACCGAGCGCGGTCATGTTCTCGGTGTGCACCAGGGAGAAGAAGATCGGCGCCCAGATGACGAGCGAGACGGCCGGGACGAGCATGGCGATCTTGCGTCCCACCCGGTCGGACCACCATCCGCCGCCGATCATTCCGAGGAACTGGCAGACCGATGCGAAGGCGACGGTGGTGACGATCGCGCCGCGGGTGTAGTCGAAATAGGTCGTGGCGTACGCGATGACGAAGATCGTGTAGACGTAGAACGCGATGTTCTCGCCCAGGCGCATGCCGAGACCGTGGAGCAGCGGGCGCGGCTTACGCAGAGCCTCGATGATGCTGGACGATTCCTTGCGGGCAGCCTTGTTCTCGGCGGACTCGGCCTTCTCCTGCGCGGCCCGGTAGACCGGCGATTCCTCGACGCCCCGACGGATCAGGAAGCCGATGACGAGCAACGGCACGGCGAGGAGGAAGGCGACGCGCCAGCCCCAGTCGTCGAATGCGTCCCCGGGGAAGACGACCGCGAGTATGCCCACCGTGACGGTGGCCAGGACGGTACCGGCCGGAGCTCCGGACTGCGGCCATGCCGCCCAGAATCCCCGGCGCTTGGGTTCGCCGTATTCGCTGACCAGGATCACTGCGGCGCCGAACTCGCCACCGAGGGCGAAGCCCTGGATCATGCGCAGGACGACCAGGGCGACGGTGGCCCAGATGCCGATCTGGCCGTAGGTGGGGAGCAGTCCGATCGCGGCGGTCGCGCCTCCCAGCATGAGGAACGTTGCAACCAGAATGGGTTTGCGTCCGAACTTGTCACCGAGATGACCGAAGACGATGCCGCCGAGAGGACGGGCGACGAACCCGAGCCCCTGTGTCGCGAGGGCCATCAACAAGGAGGCGACCGGGTTGCCGCTGGGGAAGAACAGAGGGCCGAGGACGGTCGCGGCGAGGATGCCGTAGATCGCGAAGTCGTACCACTCGAGGACGGCGCCGGCCATGCTGCCGGCCAGAACCCGTTTGAACGGCGTTCTGGTGGTCGGTGTGCCGGAGTCCGGTGGGACGGACGGCGTACCCGACTGCTCGATGGTGGTCATGTCGTGCCTTTCGGATCAGTTTCGAGGGTTGCTGTGTCACAGCTGGAGGGTCAGCTTGTCGCCGCATGCGCGGGAGCAGCAGGTCATCATGGTTTTTCCGGCTGCGCGCTCGGCCTTGGTGAGGACCAGGTCGCGGTGGTCGACCTCGCCGTCGAGGACAGGTACCTCGCATGCGCCGCAGATGCCTTCCTCACAATCGCTCTGCGCGTCGATGTTGGCGGCTCGAAGTGCCTGGAGCACTGTCTGATCGGCAGCGACCGGGACGGTGATGCCGGAATCCTTCAGCACCACCTCGAAGCCGTGCTCCTTGGAGGGATCGAGTTCTTCGAGCGTGGAGGAGAAGTGTTCGACGTGCAGGGTGTCGTCCGGCCAATGTGCCGTGGCCTCACCGAGTGCGGAGAGCAGACGCTCGGGACCGCACGAGTACACCTGCGTGCCCTCTTCCGGGTCGGCGAAGAGAGCGGGAAGGTCCATGCGGGTACCTTCGTCGCCGGGATAGACCCGGACCCGATCTCCGTGGTCGCGGGCGAGACGGTCGAGAAATGCCATGGAGGTGCGTGAGCGGCCGGCGTAATGGATCTCGTAGTCGCCTCCGGCGGCCTTGACCTGATCGGCCATCGCGATCACCGGGGTGATGCCGATGCCGCCGGCGACGAAGACATACCGTTTCGCGTCGGGGTCGAGCTTGAAGTGGTTGCGGGGACCCCGTACCCGGAGCGTGTCGCCGACGGACAGTTCGGTGTGGATCCACCGGGATCCACCCCGGCTCTCTGTGTCGTGGAGGACGGCCACCTGAAAGGTGTTGCGGTCGTTAGGATCACCGCACAGTGAGTACTGGCGGGAGACGGTGCCGCAGTCGATGTCGATGTGCGACCCGGCGGACCATTTCGGAAGCGGTCGTCCGGAGGTATCCCGCAGGGTGATCAGGAGGATGTCGTCGGCGACGCGTTCGAGCCCGGAGACGGCCATCGTGCGAGCGATCGTGTTCTTCGACGGTTCGCCCATCTTGACCGGCTGCTGACGGGACAGCACCGTCGGATCGGTCCTCTCGGGGTTACGCGACGGATCCCAGCGAACCCACACGTGATCGGGTCCGCGGAACGAGGTGTTGGGCAGGTAGGTGAATTCCTGATCCGGGACCAGTTCCATGTGGGGCAGGCGACGGGTCAGTTCTTCCAGAAAGATCTGGATCTCCATGCGCGCGAGATTCTTTCCCATGCACTGGTGGCTGCCGTACCCGAAGGTGAGGTGGTCGCTGGCGTTGTCGCGCCGGATGTCGAAGTCGTCGGCCTGGTCGAAGTGGCGTTCGTCGTGGTTCGCGGACGAGTTGACGATCAGCAGTTTCGCCCCGGCAGGAATGGCGACACCGTTGATCGTGGTGTCCGCGGTGACGAGACGCCGCCACGCCGCTACCGATCCGGAATGACGCAGGCATTCTTCGACCGCGTTGGGGATCAGGCTCGGATCGGCGCAGATCTCTTCCCACACGTCGCGATGTTCGAGCAACAGCCGCAAGGCGTTCGCAGAGGCGTTGGCGGTCGTCTCGTGCGCGGCGACGATGCCGGCCATCATCATCGAGTGCAGGTAGGAGTCGGTGACGACGTCCGGCTGTTCCTGCTGAACGCGGATTCCGAAAGGCATCCAGCCGTGCCCGTCGGGATCCTTGCGCATCTTGTCGAGAACGGTGCCGGCGAACTGCCAGAACTTACCGACGGCATCGGCAACGGCGACCTGCTGCTCGGGAGCCGGTCGTCCCCACGTGTTGACGGTGTGTGCGATCGAGTACTCGCGCAGGGTGTCCATGTCCTCCTCGGGCACGCCGAGGAAGTGCAGGGCGACGGTGAGCGGGACTTCCCACAGCATCTCGTCGACGAGGTCGACGTGCCCGGCATCGATGAAACGATCGACGTATTCGCGGGTCAGTCGGCGCACCATCGGCTCGTGGTGGGCGAGCGCGGCGGGAGTGAACGGTTCCATCAGCGCGCGGCGTCGCGGCATGTGCGCCGGTTCGTCCTCGTTGACGAGGGTGCGGTTCATGGCATAGCCGTATCGGGCCAGAACAGCGTTCGCTTCGTCGGAGGTCGGGGTGATCTTCTCGAGGGCGATCGAGGGGGAGAACAGTTCGTTGTCGCGGAAAACGGCTTTGACGTCTTCGTAGCGAGTGACGACCCAGTAGCCGAGTTCGGGACTGTAGAAGACCGGTTCTTCGTCCCGGGACCAACGCAGAGATGCGGCCGGGTCCACCTGGTACGGCCCGGTGAAGGGATCGAACGATGCGGCGCGCGGGGAGACGGGGCAGCCGGTAGGGGAGGTGAAGGCGGTGTGGTCGATGGGGCAGCGGCTCTCCGCGGCGGGTTGCGGGGTGTCGAGGACGGTGCCGATCGACTGACTCGTCATGATGCTCTCCATCTGCGAACTGCGAATTTACTTTTATCGAACATATGTGTTCGTTGAACGCACATTCAGACGGTAACGGTGGTCACACTCGGCGTCAATGCCGGGGTTGGATCTCTGTGCTGAGGGCAAGAAAAGGACGCCCTCAGCGGGCGTCCTCGAGCGCGGCTGTACTGGTCAGGTATCGAGCAGGCTGTTGATCCGTGCGGCGGTCGCCACAACGGCGGTTGCCGCAATGTCGGTATCGAGACCTTCGATCGCGACGACGCCGACGCTCGCCTCGAATCCCATGCCCTCATGGTCGACGGGAGAGCGCACGCCGGCTGCCACGCCGACAGCGCCGTGTTCGAGTTCGCCGGTGGTGATGCTGAAGCCGTCCTCGCGTGCGCGTCGGATCGCGTCGGTGTCGGACTCCGATGCGGGGCGACCGGCAAGGATGGCGATACCGGCCGCGCCCTTGGACACGGGATGTCTGGTGCCGACTCGGTAGCCCACTCGGAGGATGCCCGAATCGGGTTCGGCCACCGCGATCACTACGCACTCGTCGCCCTCGAGGGTCGACAGGAAAGCAGTGGCCGATGTCTGCTGAGCCAGGTCTCGCAGGAGCGGTTGCGTCACCTCGCGCAAGCGGGGACGGAAGCGCGAACCGAGTAGTGCGGCTCCCACTGCCAATCTGATCCGGCCGTCATGCATTCGGGCTACGAGCCAGTGTGCTTCGAGAGTCGCGACGATTCGATAGCCGATGGCCCGAGCGACCTCCAGTTCGGCCGAGAGTTCCGCGATCGAGATTCCCCCTGGTCGCTGCGACACGATGTCCAGCGCGCGTAGACCGCGATCAAGGGTCTGGAGGGTGCTCAACAGGTCTCCTCGGGGCTCTCGCTAGCGATACCGAAGCCTATCCCGACCACATCTCCGGCTATCGGCATGGCGGTCGGGTTGCGCGGGCCGCGTGGTGTCCTCACCACCTGGCAGGGGGCGCTTGATGTTTCGGAAACTCGAAGTAACACTATTCGGCGCCCGGCTCTCGTCGATCTCGGGAAATCGATCGGGTCCCGGGTTGGAAAGAACGTCACATAAACGTGATTATCATCACTTCTCGTATTCCCATCGTTCGGACTACGACCAGGTAGATGCACTCGAAGACCAAGGGATTCAACCGAACACACGACACGATCCCATGACCGGCTACCGAACAGGGTCTGGATTTCCCGGCTGATCTGCGACAAGACTTCGATTCACACGTAACGCTCAGTTATTTCTCAGGGATAGTTCGGGTAACGCTCGCTCGAGTCCGGTTCCAGCGCCGGGGCCGGATTCGTCGGGAAATAGTTTTGTCTCGGGGAGGAGGCACATTCATGGGGAGGACTGCGGGATGACGACGGTCGATGATCGAGGGCTCGACCCGTCCGACGCTCCGCGGCGCGCACCTGACCGTGCGCCCGCGGACGCGTCGCCCGGCACCGGTGTCAACCGGTGGAAGTGGCAGAACGTGTACGTGAAGAGGCTGTGCCTCACGGACGCGATCACCGTGGTCCTCTCCGTGATCCTGGCGCAGACCGTCCGCTTCGGCTACGAGGATCTACTCCGCGCCGGAGGTGGCGGTCAGCTCGATTACACGGTGGTATCTGCCGGCCTCATCGTGGCCTGGCTGGGCGCGCTGAGCGTCTTCCGTACGCGGTCGCGTCGCGTGATCGGTGCCGGCTACGACGAGTATCAGCGGGTCATCTCGGCGACGCTCGCCGTGTTCGGCACCATCGCCATCATCGCGCTCATCACCAACCAGCAGATCGCGCGTGGCTTCCTTGCTATCGCTCTGCCGGTGGGTCTTGCCGGTTTGCTGTTGTCTCGGTGGGTGTGGCGGAAGGTCATCGCGCGCAAGCGTGCTCGCGGTGAGTTCCAGACCTCGGTGCTGGTGGTCGGTGGTGCTCGGGCGGTGCGGCACATGGCTCGCACCTTTGCCCGTCAGGACGGGGAAGGCTATTGCGTCGTCGGCGTGTGCGTGCCGCGTTATTCGGGTGCGCCAGGTGATGTGATCGATGTCGACGGCCGGGAGATCACCGTCTACGGCGACGAACACTCCGTCGTCGAAGCGCTCGAGCTGTCGGGGGCGGACACAGTGGTGGTCACCGCCACCGAAACCCTGGGCAGCGACGGTTTGCACGATCTGGTCTGGCAGCTCGAGCCGCTCGACACCGACCTGGTCGTCGCTACGGGTGTGGTGGATGTGGCGGGTCCGCGGATCGAGATGCGCCCGGTGGCCGGTCTGCCGTTGATCCATGTGGAGAAGCCGAGCTATCACGGGGCGAAGCGGTCGGGGAAGCGGATCTTCGATCTGGTCTTCGCCGGCGCAGCGCTGGTGGCCTTGGCTCCGGTGTTCGCGGTCGTCGCCTTGCTGATCAAGCTCGAGGATCGGGGTCCGATCTTCTACAAGGCCGAGCGCATCGGCATCGATGGCACGCCGTTCGGGATGATCAAGTTCCGGTCGATGGTCACCAACGCCGACAAGATGGTCGACACGTTGCTGGCGCAGAACGAGGGTGCCGGTCCGTTGTTCAAGATGAAGGACGACCCCCGCGTCACCCGTATCGGCAAGATCATGCGCCGGTTCAGCATCGACGAGTTGCCGCAGTTCCTCAATGTCATTCGTGGCGAGATGAGCGTGGTCGGTCCGCGTCCGCCGTTGCGGCGTGAGGTCGAGGCCTACGACGGTCGGGTCAAGCGTCGCCTGCTGGTGCGCCCGGGTGTCACGGGCCTGTGGCAGGTCAGTGGTCGCTCGGATCTGTCGTGGGACGAGTCGGTGCGCCTGGATCTGTCGTATGTGGAGAACTGGTCGATGGTGAGCGATGTGCTGATCATCGGCAAGACCGTCAAGGCGGTCCTCGCCAGCGACGGCGCCTACTGAGCAAGCGCGAGGAGAACGGCCTCGGAGTTCTACTCCGGGGCCGTTCTCGTATGCGTACCGGCCGAACCGCCATAAGTCCACGAATATGCCGATACCGTGGATGAAACAGTTCGGAGGTAGCCGCATGTGCACAGCCGCCAACTACACGGCCAAGGACCACTACTTCGGCCGGAATCTCGATCTCGAATACTCCTACCGGGAAGCGGTGACGGTAACGCCGCGGAACTTTCCGTTCGAGTTCCGCAGGGTGCCGCCACTGAAGACGCATCACGCCATGATCGGCATGGCGACGGTAGCCGATGGTTATCCGCTCTACTACGACGCGACCAGCGAGAAGGGCTTGAGCATGGCGGGGCTGAACTTCCCCGACAATGCCGACTACAAGCCCGTTTCGGAGGACGGGACGAATGTCGCGTCGTTCGAGTTCATTCCCTGGGTGCTCGGGCAGTTCGAGACCGTCGCGCAGGTGCGGGACGCGCTTGCGGACGTGCGCATCGTCGACATTGCGTTCAGTGAGGAGTTCCCGCCGTCCCCGCTGCACTGGATCATTTCCGACCGGGACGAGTCCATTACCGTCGAATCCGTCGCCGAGGGCTTGAAGGTCCACGACAACCCGATCCAGGTCCTCACGAACAATCCGACCTTCGACATCCAGTTGTTCAACATCAACAACTACATGAGTCTGTCGGTCGATCCACCCGAGCCGCGCTTCTCGAAGGAGATCCCCTTCGATACCTACAGTCGCGGCCTCGGTGCTGTGGGGTTGCCGGGAGACCTGTCGTCGATGTCGCGCTTCGTCAAGGCCGCCTTCACCAAGGTGAATTCGGTGTCGGGCGACTCGGAGTCCGAGGCGATCAGCCAGTTCTTCCACATCCTCGGTTCTGTGGAACAGCAGCGGGGATGTGTTCGGCTCGACGACAAGTACGAGATCACCATCTACTCGTCGTGCTGTAACACCCACAGGGGCATCTACTACTACCGCACCTACGAGAACAGTCAGATCACCGGTGTGGACATGCACAAAGAGGATCTCGACGGGAGCGAACTGGCGTCGTATCCGCTGGTGAAGAGCCAGCAGGTCCTCATGCAGAACTGACCGCAGCTCGATCGGAACGGCCTCGGGGTTTCGACTCCGGGGCCGTTCTCGATCTCCGACACCCAACCGTGATTTGACTTTCCGCTGTGATGACCCGCACAGTATGTACGCACAGCGTTCGTGACGTACGCAGTGCGTACAGTTCTGATTCTCTCGGAAGGAACCTCCGGTGTCACGACGCTCATTCGAATTCGGCCGACTCCGCACTGCGGCAGTAGTGGGGTCGGGTGTTCTCGCGCTCGCGCTCGCCCTCGCAGGCTGCAGCACCGGAGAATCCGCTGCTCAGGACACGGTCCAAGAAACGACGGTCTCGGACGGCTCTGCCTCGGACTCTGCCCACCCCGCGGCCGACGCTCCCGCCGAGGGAGAGATGCGCGTGACGCTGCTCGGCACGGGCAGCCCGGTGCCGAGCACCGAGCGCTACGGCATGTCCACGCTGGTTCAGGCCAACGGCCTGAACCTCGTCTTCGATGCGGGACGCGGAGCCACAGTCCGCCTGACGCAGGCCGGCGTTCCGGTCGGTCAGGTCGACGCCGTCTTCCTCACCCACTTCCACTCCGACCACATCAACGGTCTGTCCGACCTCTGGATGAGCAGCTACGTCCCGGCACTCGGTGGGCGCGAGGGCGCCTTCCAGCTCTACGGACCCGTCGGCGTCCGGAACATCGGCGACGGAATGCAGAGCACCTACCGCAACGACATCGACGTGCGCGTCGCGGACAAGGAAGTCGATCCCGCGACCACGCCGATCGAATCGCACGAGTTCGCAGAAGACGGTGTCGTCTTCGACCAGGACGGCGTCACCGTCACGATGTTCACCGTGGAGCACGATCCGGTCGGTGCGATCCAGCCGGCGGTCGGCTATCGCGTCGACTATGCGGGCAAGTCGGTGCTCATCAGCGGCGACACCGTTCCCACCGAGAACGTCCTGAAGTTCGGTGAAGGCGTCGACGTGCTGGTGCACGAGGTCGCCGACTTCGAGGATCCGTCGGCGCTCCCCAGCGTGTACGCGCATCACACGAACCCGCAGCAGGCAGGCGACATCTTCGAGCAGACCCAGCCGAAGATGGCGGTCTACAGCCACATCGTCAACGGCATCCCCGGCCGCGTCCCCGGCATCTCGGATGAGATGCTCGTCGAACGCACCCGCGAGAACTACGACGGCCCGCTGACCGTCGGCAGCGACCTGATGACCTTCCTCATCACCGGCGATGAGGTGCGCGTCGACAGCTGATCGACAGCACGGACCGAACCCCGCCGGCACCATCGGCGGGGTTTCGCCGTGCGGTATCCGGGGGCATCTGGTCCCTGTACCGCGTTTCCCGACGAGGAGGATCCGACATGGCGGCCAGCGTCTCCGACCGTTTCGACATCGACGCCACACCCGAGCAGGTGATGCGCGCCCTCGAGGATGTCGAGCGCATCCCCGAGTGGTCGTCGGCCCACAAGAGCGTCGAGGTACTCACCCGGGACGACGACGGCCGGCCGCTCCGGATCCGCATGACCCTGTCGCTGCTCGGCTTCTCCGACACCCAGACGATCGAGCATTCGTGGACAGAGAGTTCGACGTCGTGGACTCTCGTCGAGAGCTCCATGCAGCGCAGCCAGGACGGCGAGTACGCACTCGAACCGACCGAGCGCGGCACGCGAGTGCACGTCACCATGTCGCTCGAACCGAAGGTCCCGGTTCCCGGCTTCGTGCTCAAGCGCGGCCAGAAGCATGCGGTCGAAGCGGTCCGGAAGGGGCTGACCGAGTTCGTCCTGTCCAATTACGCCTGACTCGCCGTCGGCAGTTCCAGAGTGAACCGGGCTCCGCAGCCCGGTCCGTCACTGTGCGCGTGGATGCGACCATCGTGGGCTTCGACGAGTGCCCGCGCGATCGTCAGGCCGATGCCGCTGCCGCCGTGATTCCGGTCGCGGGCGGTGTCCGCGCGGTAGAACCGGTCGAAGAGGTGGTCGAGGTGATCGGGCGCGATGCCGGCGCCCGTGTCGGTCACGGTGATCTCCGTTCGGCCGCGGCCCAGGATGCGAGTGGCGACGGTGACGTTTCCTCCTGCCGGTGTGTGCCGTAGGGCGTTGTCCAGCAGGTTCGCCAGCACCTGTCCGAGCCGGTCGGGATCGACCGTCACCGGCGCAGATTCGACGACCTCGGCCTGCAACGTCACGCCTTTGCCGTCGTACTGCTCGCGCACCGCGTCGACCGCCGTGGCGACGAGGGTGCCGGTGGTAGTGGGCACCCGATGGATGCGGGTGAGGTGCTCTTCCGCCCGGGAGACCGCGGTGATGTCCTGTGCCAGGCGGTTCAGCCGGTGGGTGGCGGCTCGCAGAATCTGCCGGGTGTCGTCGTCGAGAGTGCGGACGCCGTCCTCGAGTGCTTCCAGATAGGAATCGAGTGTGGCGATGGGTGTGCGCATTTCGTGCCCGAGGTCGGCGAGCATTCTGCGCCTTGTGATTTCGGTGGCTTCGAGGCATCGTGCCAGCTCGTTGAAACTGGTTGCCAGTTCGTCGAATTCGTGGCCGAGGTCGGGGCTGGGGACGCGGGTGTCGTAGCGACCTCCGGCGATCTGCGCGGTAGAGGTGGTCACCGTATCGAGCGAACGCTGGATACGACGCGCGATGTACCAACTGACCGCCGAGGCCAACAGCACTGCGATCGCGACCGCCAGACCCCACGCGAGGACGATGGCCCAGGTGAAGGCTTCTTCGACGTGGGCGGCCTGGCTCGAATCGTGATCGATCCCCGCTTGTCCGAGATGGTCGTGGAAGATCCCGGGAGCGAGAGCGGACGCGACGAGCCATGCGCTGACGGCACATCCGACGACGACGGCGACGAGCGCGAGGAACAGGCGGGTGCCGAAACTCGTCGCGCTGGGGGAGCCGGACGTCATCGCCCTGTTCCCATCCGGTAGCCGACGCCCCGCACGGTGCGCACGAAACGTCCCTGGTTCGCGTCGTCGCCGAGTTTGCGACGCAGATGCCCGATGTGCACATCCACGAGGTGGTCGTCACCGACCCAATTCTGCCCCCAGACGGCCGCGATGAGCTGAGCGCGGGTGAACACGACTCCCGGGTCCTGCGCCAGGGCAGCGAGGACGTCGAACTCGGTGCGGGTGAGTGCGACCGGCGTGCCGCGCACGGCGACCTCCCGTCCGTCGACGTCGAGGGACAGCTCCCCGAACGTCCGCGCCTCCCGCCTCGCGGACGCTACGACCCGCGCGGTGGTCCGGGGACGACGCAGCATCGCTTGGATGCGGGCCATGAGTTCGCGCGGGCTGAACGGCTTCGTCAGGTAGTCGTCTGCCCCGACGGACAGGCCGATCAGGGTGTCGACTTCCTCGGTGCGCGCGGTGAGCATCACGACGTACGCGTCGGAGAAGGTTCGCAGCTGCCGGCACACCTCGACACCGTCGAGTCCGGGTAGGCCGAGGTCGAGCACCAGGATGTCGGGGTCGACCTGCCGCGCGAGGGTCACGGCCTCGGATCCGTCGCCGGTGATCGTCACGTCGAAGCCGTCGCGTTCGAGATACGAACCCACCAGCTTCGCCAACGACCCCTCGTCCTCGACGACCATGGCTCGCATCCGGGCGGTCGAGCTCGGGACGGGTGCGGATCCGCCGGAAGGTCCCGTCACACGGGCAGAAGAAGGCATGGGATCCATCATCGTCACCCGCAGAGGTGCTGACGATGCGCCCGCAGATCTTGAGCAAATCTTCATGCGATCTCCATCGGATCCCGGGAGTACACCCGCGAGGGTGGACATCATGAACAAGAAGACTCTGGCTGCCGGTGCGATCGCGCTGGCGGTGACGTTCGCAGCGTCGGGGTGCAGTGATTCCGGTGGCGACGAAGCAACCACGGCGACCGCCACTTCGGCCCCGACATCCGCCGAGGCGAACTCCGCGCGGTTCGACCAGGACGATGTGATGTTCTCGCGCATGATGATCCCGCACCATGCGCAGGCCATCGAGATGAGCGACATGCTGCTGGCAAAGGACGGCATCCCGGAGCCGGTGAGGGCGCTGGCCGAGCAGATCAAGGCAGAGCAACAACCCGAGATCGAGCAGTTCGAGGCATGGCTCGAGGAATGGGGCATGCCCATGCGCGGTGACGACGCTCCTGGAATGAACGGCCACATGTCCGGCATGCCATCTGTCTCGGACATGCCGGGTATGGACGACATGCCGCACATGGACGGGATGATGAGCGAGCAGGACATGCAGGCACTGTCCGACGCGCAGGGTGTCGACGCGGCCCGCCTGTTCCTGGAGCAGATGATCGTCCACCATGAGGGAGCGATCGAGATGGCGCAGGACGAGATCGAGGACGGGCAGTATCCCGAGACCGTCGAGCTGGCCCGCACCATCGCCGACACGCAGCAGAAGGAAATCGACACGATGCGTCAGTTGTTGACCACTCTGTAGCCGATCCGCGTCGTAGGTTCGTCCCGTCGGCCGAGTCAGGAGCTGTCGATGTCCCAGCAGGTGCACGAACACACGCACGAGCACGAGCACGCCGGTCACGATCGTCACGCGGGACACGGCGCCCACGGCGAGATGTTCCGGCGACGGTTCTGGGTCAGTCTGATCCTGTCGGTGCCGGTCGTGGTCTTCAGCCACATGGTCGCCGAGCTCTTCGGCTACCACCTCCCGGATGTTCCGGGTGTCGAGTGGATCCCACCGGTGCTGGGCACCGTCATCTTCTTCTATGGCGGCGTGCCGTTCCTGACCGGAGGCTGGGCCGAACTGCGTTCCCGCCAACCGGGGATGATGCTGCTGATCGCGATGGCGATCACGGTGGCCTTCGTCGCGTCGTGGGCCACGACTCTCGAGGTCGGCGGTTTCGACCTGGACTTCTGGTGGGAATTGGCGCTGCTGATCGTCATCATGCTGCTCGGTCACTGGCTCGAGATGCGGGCGCTGGGTTCGGCGTCCGGTGCACTCGAAGCACTGGCCGCGATGTTGCCGGACACCGCAGAGAAGGTCACCGACGATGGTGTCGTCGAGGTGCCGTTGCACGAAGTGTTCCTCGACGATGTGGTGCTCGTGCGTGCCGGAGCGCGCGTGCCCGCCGACGGCGCCGTCATCGACGGGACCGCCGAGGTCGACGAGTCGATGGTCACCGGTGAATCCAAGACCGTCACCCGCGACGTCGGCGACACGGTGGTCGCGGGCACCGTCGCCACCGACAGCGCGCTGCGGGTGCGGATCACGGCGGTGGGGGAGGACACCGCGTTGGCCGGCATCCAGCGCATGGTCGCCGATGCCCAGGCGTCCTCGTCCCGCGCGCAAGCGCTGGCGGATCGCGCCGCGGCCTTCCTCTTCTATTTCGCCGCAATCTCGGGTGCTCTCACCTTTGTCGTGTGGACGTTGCTCGGCAATCTCGACGAAGCCGTGGTGCGTACCGTGACCGTCTTGGTCATCGCCTGTCCCCATGCGCTGGGTCTGGCGATTCCGCTGGTGATCGCGATCTCGACCGAACGCGCGGCTCGCGCGGGTGTGCTCGTCAAGGATCGGCTGGCACTCGAACGCATGCGCACCGTCGACGCAGTGTTGTTCGACAAGACCGGCACCCTCACGCAGGGCAAGCATCAGGTCACCGGTGTCGTCGCGACGGCGGGAATCGACGAGGAACATCTGCTCGCCCTGGCAGCTGCGGTCGAAGCCGACAGTGAGCACCCGGTCGCGCGAGCCATCGTCGCCGCCGCCGATGCCCGCGTCCCGTCGGCCGAGCGGATGGCGGTGACGGACTTCCGCTCGTTGCCCGGCCGCGGCGTGCGCGGACTGGTCGACGGTGTGGAGGTGACGATCGGCGGACCGTCCATGCTGTCGTCCCTGCAGTTGTCGGTGCCCGACGACGTCGCCGCGGTCACTGACGGATGGGTGCGACGTGGTGCATCGGTGCTGCACGTTGCCTCCGACGGTCGGGTGCTCGGCGCGGTGGCGCTCGAGGACACCGTGCGCGACGAATCGCGGCAGGCCGTCGACGCCCTGCATGCGCGGGGCGTGAAGGTCGCGATGATCACCGGTGATGCCCAGCAGGTGGCCGACGCCGTGGCCGCCGATCTCGGCATCGACGAAGTGTTCGCGGAAGTGCTCCCGGAACACAAGGACGCGAAGGTCGCCGAATTACAGAAGCGCGGGCACACCGTCGCAATGGTCGGCGACGGGGTCAACGACGCGCCTGCCCTCGCGCGAGCCGACGTCGGTATCGCGATCGGAGCGGGCACGGACGTCGCGATCGAGTCGGCCGGTGTCGTCCTCGCCGCGAACGATCCGCGAGCAGTGCTGTCGATCATCAAGCTCTCGCACGCGAGTTACCGCAAGATGTGGCAGAACCTGCTGTGGGCAACCGGATACAACGTCGTCGCCGTTCCGTTGGCGGCCGGTGTGCTGGCCTTCGCCGGTATCGCGATCTCGCCGGCCGTGGCCGCGGTGCTCATGTCGGCGTCGACGATCGTCGTCGCGCTCAACGCGCAGACGCTCAGGCGCCTCGATCTCGACCCCGGGCACGCTACCGACGGACGAGTTTCCCGATAACTTCTCTTTTGTTGACGCGCGCGAGCGACACTTCTGTGAGACGATCTCAATCGCATAACGTATCGGAGTCGCTACGGAGGACGCGGCTTCGATATACGGGGTTGTCGACGTCCGAGTGCAGGGAGGTGCTCGAGCGTCGAAGCGTCTCGGGGAGGAGACACACTATGAGGGTTCTTCCGTCATGACCACAGTTCGTCACACGAACGACGATGCTGCACATGACCTTTCGCTTATCGACACCAGTACCGGCGCTCCGGCCGGTGCTCGGATGTCCACCAGATGGGGATGGCAGAAGTCCTACGTCAACACTCTGTTCGTCACCGACGCTCTGGTCGTCGTGCTGGCCATTGCGCTCGCGCATGTGATGCGGTTCGGGCAGGATTCGCTCGTCACCATGGACGGCGTCGGAACGCTGAGTTACACGCTGATCTCCGTTGCGTTCGGCGCGGCGTGGATCGCATTCCTTTCCCTGTTCCGTACCCGCTCCAGGCGGGTCATCGGCGCCGGCTTCGAGGAATACCAGCGCGTCGTTTCGGCGACGCTCAATCTTTTCGGCCTCGTTGCCATCGTGGCGCTCATCTTCCGGATGGAGCTTGCGCGCGGCTATCTCGCCATCGCTCTGCCCGTGGGTCTCGCGGGACTGCTGTTCTTCCGGTGGGTTTGGCGACGAGCTGTCGCACGTCGGCGCCGGAAGGGTGAGTTCACGACGTCGGTGCTGGTGGTGGGTGGCGCTCGCGCAGTTCGCCACATGGCCGGCACGTTCCAGCGCCGCAGTGGTGAGGGTTATCGCGTGGTGGGCGTGTGCGTGCCGCGGTATTCCGGTGTGCCGGGCGAGAGTATCGATGTGGACGGACGGAAGATCCCGATCCACGGCGACGAGAGCACCGTCGTCGAAGCGTTGCGTGCTTCGGGTGCCGACACCGTCGCGGTGACCGCCACCGAGACCCTCGGCCACGAAGGCATCCGCGACCTGCTGTGGCAGCTCGAACCCGAGCGCGCCGATCTGGTGGTGGCGACGGGCGTCGTCGATGTCGCCGGCCCGCGCATCGAGATGCGCCCGGTTGCCGGGTTGCCACTGATCCATGTGGAGAAGCCGAGCTATCACGGTGCGAAGCGCAGCGGGAAGCGTCTGTTCGACCTCGCGTTCTCGCTCGGCGCCCTGCTCGCGCTGGCCCCGGTCTTCGCTCTGGTCGCTCTGCTGATCAAGCTCGAGGACGGCGGCCCGATCTTCTACAAGTCCGAGCGCATCGGACTCGACGGAACTCCGTTCGGAATGATCAAGTTCCGGTCGATGGTGCAGAATGCCGACAAGTTGGTCGACAAGTTGCTCGATCAGAACGAGGGTGCCGGCCTGCTGTTCAAGATGAGGGAGGATCCGCGCGTCACCCGTGTGGGTCGGGTCCTGCGTCGGTTCAGCATCGACGAGTTGCCGCAGTTCATCAACGTCGTGCGTGGGGAGATGAGCGTGGTGGGTCCGCGCCCGCCGTTGCGTCGCGAGGTCGAGAGTTATGACGGCCGGGTCAAGCGTCGTCTGCTGGTGCGTCCCGGTGTGACGGGCCTCTGGCAGGTCAGTGGCCGTTCGGATCTGTCGTGGGACGAGTCGGTGCGTCTGGACCTGTCGTATGTGGAGAACTGGTCCATGGTCTCCGACGTGCTGATCATCATGAAGACCGTGAAGGCGGTCGTCGCCAGCGAAGGCGCGTACTGACCTTCGATCGAGCGATTCTCGCCCCAAGATCAACTTCACGGTAGTGTCTCAGGCTGTCGCCGTCCCCTGCACGGTGACATCGGACCCCGCCGGAAGGTTACTCGCATGGCCTTCCGGCGGGGTCTCTGCGTCTCCGGATTTTCCCAGTGGGCGGGGCGCATCTGATTGCCGAGGCGGGGTGAATTCACGGGTGAGTTCTTACTCACGGGTAACATTCTGGTCCGGCGAACCGTTGTTCGACATGTGAACTGGGTTTTTGTGCTGCTCGTCTCGTGGCTGGTGCTATCCGTCGCCGTCGCTGTGGTCTTCGGTCTGGTCGTTCGTGCCCGCGACGAACGTGAGCTCCCGCCGCCGCTCGACGAGGACGGTGAGGACGATATCCGTGACGTCGGATAGCCGCTCACCTCGCAGATGACCGAGTTTGCGACGGGTCCGTGACGGGAAGCCGATTTGCGACGAGCTTTCACGCAACTCGGAAACCATCGACTCGCAGGACGGTACTCGTGGCTGAGCAAGACGTGCACACCAATAAGACCGATCAACTGAAGTTGCAGGATCCGACTACTCGCTATCCGTCCATCTCGCCGCCGAAGCAGGACCAGCCCGAGCCTGGTCTCGACGCCGACATGGTGCCCAAGGCAGACATCGGCGAGTTCTCGTACCGAGGCACGGGCAGGCTCGAAGGACGCAAGGCACTGATCACCGGTGGGGACTCGGGCATCGGCGCTGCTACTGCCATCGCCTTCGCGCGGGAGGGTGCCGACGTCGCGATCTCGTACCTGCCGGATGAGGAACCCGACGCAAAGAACGTCGCTCGCATCATCAGCGAGAGCGGCCGTAAGGCGATCACGCTTCCCGGTGATCTGACGGATGCCTCGTTCTGCTCCGACGTCGTGAATCAGGCGGTCGAACAGCTCGGCGGATTGGACATCCTCGTCAACAACGCCGGCAAGCAGATTGCGGTCGAAGGGTTGGATGATCTTCCCGACGATCAGCTCGAGCAGACCTTCCAGGTGAACATCCTTGCGATGTTCCGCACCACGCGCGCGGCGTTGAAGCACCTGCAGCCGGGTTCGACGATCATCAACACCACGTCGATTGTGGCGTACCAGCCGTCGCCGGCGTTGATCGACTACTCGTCGACGAAGGCTGCGATCAACAACTTCACGAAGAACATGGCGACCCAGCTGGCGGAGAAGGGCATCCGCGTGAATGCGGTTGCGCCCGGACCGATCTGGACGCCCCTCCAACCGTCGGACGGTCAGCCGAAGGAAGAGCTGCCCGAGTTCGGGCAGAACACCCCACTCGGACGTGCGGGGCAGCCGACCGAGTTGGCGCCGGCCTACGTGTTCTTGGCGTCGCCTGAGTCCAGTTATGTAGTGGGCGCGACGATCCACGTCAACGGCGGGATGCCGTCGCCGTAGAACGAGCCGTAATCAACGAGTCGTGCGCGCCAGTGAATCTCCACTGGCGCGCACGACTCGTTCTGGAGTTTCAGACTGCGCTGGATGCAGCGTGCCGGTAAGTGCTTCCCCGGGCTGTCGAGATCGGCACGACAGAAGCAACGTCGGCCGACGTTTCCGCCAGCGCTGCGAGGATCTGCTCGGGGCCGGCGCATGTGCTTGCGCATGTGATCCCACGAGCACGGAGCTTCTGAAGAATGAGAGCTTCGACGGCGGTGCAGTAGCCGTCGAGGATGTCCTCGGTGAGGATCGCGTAGTCCACTTCGCCTTCGAAAGCGGTGGTGGTCTCGATGCCTGCGAGGTCGAGGCGCTCCCGCAACTCTGTCCACCGGTCGAGTGCGACAGCGTTTGAGGGAGTGCCGAGGAAAAGTACCCGTGCCGGTCGGTCCGAAAGCGATGATGTCGTCACAGGCTGCTCCAGGGTGCGAGTAGGTCAGGTGAAACCGAATTGCCACTCCCGGTAGGGAGTTACACCTTCACCTGCGAAATGTGGTGTTTCACACTGTGTACAGCACCCGTTCACGCGCCGCTACCCAGGCAACCATCAGGAAACCCGAATGTGACAGAAGTGGTTACGATTCCGCCCGGGCGCTTAGGGCTTTCGTCCCGAAATTCTGCTCCAAACACGCGAAAGCGACAATCGCCCTCGTTGGGTGTTCGGATCCTCTTGGGTCGGCTACGACCTACGGGAAGGCCCGATCACGACCGCGCCCGGACCGATCCCGAGCGGTAGCGCAGCGAGAACCTCGATTACCGACCAAGCAGTGATCGCAGACGTGCGCCCACTCGACGCCGGGTCGATCGCGTTCTCGAACGTCAGCTCGTACCGGCCGAGCGGCGACTCCCACTCGACGACGTGCCGCGTGCTCGCAGCGGCGGGGTCGGCAACGACCACCACCTCTACCCGGTCGAGCCCGAGCGTCGCGAGGGCGAGAGCCACCGACGAGTTCGAGGTTCGCGGAAAGGCCAGGGCGGCTTCTCGCGCCGATCCTCGGAAAACGGTGCGTTCTGCGTCCGGACGTTCTTCGATGCCGAGCGCACCCGGTCGTTTGATCGTGGTGTGGGTGAGGCGTGCATCGCGGCTTCCTGCACGTGTCGCTGCGGCCAGAACATCGAAGCCGCCGATAGCGCCCGTCGGGAGCAGTACACGTCCTGGTCCGGAGCCGAACGGTTCCACATCGAAACCGCGCTCGGCGAAGACGCCGCATGAGCAGACGATGATGTCCTTACCGCGTTTCACCACCTCGGGTATCAGGGCTCGAGCGGCGTCGACCGTAGCAGCTTCCACCACGATGTCGGCGGTGTCGAATGCGGCGGAAGTCTTCTCCGGGCTGCTTCGCGAGTTCAACACAGCCGCGAGGCTCACATGCGGCACCACGTCGTCGCGCAGAGCGTCGATCACCGGCTGCCCGATCGCGCCGGTCCCGACTACGCACACTGCTATCGGACGATGTTCGATTTCTTCGGGTGCCAGTTGCCTCACGTCCTCCGCGGCATGCCGCCGCTCGTTTCCACGAAATACGGGCTCATGGTACCGAGAGAAGGAATCGGCGATGTCTGATTCGCGACGTCGTCGTATCGCTCGTATTACCTTTCACGGATCGGAATGTGTTGCTATGAGGGCAACTACGGCGTCAGCGCACTACCGACAGCGGCAAGTCTGCTCATGCTGCCAAGAGCATCGTCTCCCGGGGCGGAGTGGCAATCCTGTGCGACGTCACTTGGCGGCATGGGCATCGCACTGCACGTCCGAATTCGTCGTCGGACAACCAGCCATATTCGTCGCATCGACCGCATCGTGGCGGGAGTTTCGGGCGGGGCGGTTGCAGCGACTGCCAGATCGGGATCCATGCTGCTGCGGAGCGAGCTGGGTCCCATGGTCGATGACGTTCGAGCGCGGCGCGGACAAGAGCATCTACGCCGTGAGTGTCGATCGATTGCTTGACGAGGGTGCGCTTCGCTGGTGTCAGGGTGTCGAACCGGGCAGGCAAGCCGGCCCGGCGGCACGCCGTGGCCAATCGGTCGATGGGAGAGGGCTGCTGCTCGCGTGTTACATCGCAGGTGCGATTTGTCGGGTGGGGGAGTGCAGCAGGTTCATTTGTTGGTTCAAGGACGGTTCGGGTGACCGGGGTGTCACCCCGCTCGGTTGTTCCTGTCACCCCGTGGCGCTTCGTCTTGTCACCTCGTTCAGGGATGCGGGGTGACGACGTGTCACCCCGCTTCATCGACAGGTTGTAGAGGACTGGGCGACGGTCTTCGCGAGAGATTGTCGCTGCAATTCGCTCTTGATCGCCTTTGGAAATGAGGCCGAGAGCGGCGAGCGCTTTCAGGCAGCGCTGCACCTGGCGTTCGCTGATGCGGGCGTACCCGGCGAGCTTTCGCACGGACGGATACGCATCCGCGCCATGTCGGGACGCATGATTGGCCAGGCCGAGTAGCACCACTGTCAGCGCTGGCGCCGAGGGCATGCCGGGTGGCGTGGGGGACGGAATGTCGGCGCGTTCGAGCGCCCAGGTGATCGCTTCGATGCTCACGACGCCACCTGCGCATGGGTATGCTGACGCATGTTCGACTCCCTATTAGTCGGACATCCGGCCCGTCGCGATGCCAGTCGCGGCGGGCCATCTGTTTTGAGTTGTTCGCACGCACGTTCGAGCGCGTGGTTGATCATCTTGGCACCGAGTCCGGGAGGCGTCAACGCTTGCGAACTGGATCGTGCGGTCTCGGACCGCTCTTGATAGCTCGCGGGTGAGCTGTCCCGAAGTCGAGCGAGCCCCGCTGGCAGGGGGAGGAGCCAGCGGGGCCCGGTGCCGCCAATTCCCGGGGAGGGGAAGGGGCATGTTGCGGGGAGGCAACACACTTGAGGATTAAACCAGAAGCAGGGCCATACGGCACATCGAGAAAGGGACCTAAGTCCCATCGAGGTAGTTCGAGCGCACCCTGTGATCAGTCGGCGTCCAACTCCAGCCGGCGGTGGAGCCACTTACGGAGCCCGTCCCCGTATTCCTCGCTATCGAGAGCGGCGTCGATTGCTGCCCGAAGATATCCACCCGGGTTGCCCAAGTCGTGGCGGGTCCCGCGATGCACGACGACATGCACTGGGTGACCTTCCTCGATCAATAGCGCGATCGCGTCGGTCAGTTGGAGTTCCCCACCCGCGCCAGGTTTGATCCGACGGAGGGCGTCGAAGATCTCGCGGTCGAGCAGATAGCGGCCGGCGGCGGCAAGTGTGGACGGAGCGTCTGCAAGAGTGGGCTTCTCCACCATGCCGCGAACTCGCAGAACATCCGGATTCGCGACGTTGGGTACTTCCTCGACCTCGAATACGCCGTATGAGCTCACCTGGCTCTTCGGAACGTCGATGGCGCACAGCACACTTCCTCCGCGCTTGGCGCGGACACGAGCCATCGTTTCCAGGATGCCGCTCGGTTGCACGAGATCGTCCGGGAGAAGAACGGCGATCGCGTCCTCACCCGGCTCCAGAGCGGCTTCCGCGCAACCGACAGCATGACCCAGGCCGAGTGGCTTCTCCTGGACAACGGATTCGACCGTGAGCAGATTGGGCGCACGCCGCACCTTTTCGAGCAACTTGAGCTTGCCCTTCGCTTCGAGGTGCTTTTCGAGGTCGAAGTCGTCGACGAAATGCGCGACGACTCCGTCCTTTCCGGGGGCTGTCACAATAAGAAGCCGTTGAGCTCCCGAATGGGCAGCTTCCGTCGCGACGAGTTCAATGCCCGGCGTATCAACTACCGGTAGCAATTCCTTCGGCACAGTCTTTGTGGCCGGCAGGAACCGAGTTCCCATCCCCGCCGCCGGAACCACGGCCGTCCGGAACGCTTTACCCACCCCTGCTTCCTCTTTCATGGTTCTACTCTCGCCTCCCCTGTCGAGCGCATGACCGCGCCGGAATACCCGCGAATGCACGATCAAAACGTTGAACAATGGTGAGATACATCTCACCTTCAATATTCCGACCGTCAATCCCGCATCACGTGGGGGTCGGTAAGCGCAGTCTAGGGGCCGCCCTGCGGGTTCGCGAATCGGAGAGTGCACCGAAAGTGCAAGATAGCAGGGAGGATTGCCTTCGGCGGGACTTCTGAACGCGGATCGCGTCGCCAGATGTAACCGCGCGGCACATTCAAAGAGAAGGTTCCATCTGGACGACTGTTCAAGCTGCCAGATCTCGTAAGTAACGTTACAGTCTCAACGAGCGTTTTCGCATCGACGCGATGCGCGACAACTGGAGGAAATGCGCCCGGCTGGGCACGCAACGGGCAGATCATGCGACCGGGGAGGGTACGCGGATCGGGTCCGGCGTTGCTTGTTCGTGCGAGCAGTAGGTGTCTCGGGGAGGAGACAACGATGTGGGTGGTTGGGCTATGACCGCCGTCGGGGAGGCAAGTCACGGCGTACCCGATGCCCTCGTGGGGGACTACGCCAATTCCATTCGTGGACAGCGTCAACCGCCGGGTTCGGCGAACCGTAGAAACTGGCAGCAGTCCTACATCAGCCGATTGATCTGGTCCGACGTAATTGTCGTCGTGCTGGCCGTCGTTGTGGCACACACCGTCCGATTCGGGCAGGGCGACCTATCGACGACGGAGCCGGTTTCCGAGCTCAGTTACGCGCTGATCTCGGCGGGTCTCGTCGGTCTCTGGCTGATCACCCTCGCCTTGTTCCGTACTCGGTCGCGGCGTGTAATCGGCGCAGGTCATAGCGAATATCAACGTGTCGTTTCGAGTACTGCTCGGTTGTTCGGCTTCATCGCGATTATCGCACTCGTATTCCGCCTGGAACTGGCACGTGGATACTTAGCGATCGCGTTGCCGGTCGGTCTTCCGGGTTTGCTGCTCACGCGGTGGTTGTGGCGGAAGGTGATCGCGCGCAAGCGTGCTCGCGGCGAGTTCCAGACGTCGGTGCTGGCGGTCGGTGGTGCGCGGGCGGTGCGGTATATGACGCGCACCTTCGCCCGTAAGGACGGGGAGGGTTACCGCGTGGTCGGTGTCTGCGTGCCCCGGTACTCGGGGGCCCCCGGCGACGTCATCGACGTCGACGGCCGGGAGATCACCATCTACGGCGACGAACATTCCGTCGTGGAGGCGCTGAAGCTGTCGCAGGCCGACACGGTGGTGGTCACCGCGACCGAGACCTTGGGCAGCGAGGGGTTGCACGATCTGGTGTGGCAGCTCGAGCCGCTCGAGACGGATCTGGTGGTCGCGACCGGGGTGGTCGATGTGGCCGGTCCGCGGATCGAGATGCGTCCGGTGGCCGGCCTGCCGCTGATCCATGTGGAGAAGCCGAGTTATCACGGGGCGAAGCGGTCGGGGAAGCGGATTTTCGATCTCGCCTTCGCGAGTGCGGCGTTGGTGGTGTTGGCGCCGGTGTTCGCGGTGGTCGCACTGCTCATCAAGCTCGAGGATCGGGGTCCGGTCTTTTACAAGGCCGAGCGGATCGGTCTCGACGGTGAGCCGTTCGGGATGGTCAAGTTCCGGTCGATGGTCACCAACGCGGACAAGATGGTCGATCGGCTGCTCGAGCAGAACGAGGGCGCCGGCCCGTTGTTCAAGATGAAGGACGATCCGCGGGTCACTCGCGTGGGCAGGGTGATGCGGCGGTTCAGCATCGACGAGTTGCCGCAGTTCCTCAACGTGATTCGTGGGGAGATGAGTGTGGTGGGTCCGCGTCCGCCGTTGCGGCGTGAGGTGGAGGCCTACGACGGTCGGGTCAAGCGTCGGTTGTTGGTGCGGCCGGGTGTGACGGGTCTGTGGCAGGTGTCGGGGCGGTCGGATCTGTCGTGGGACGAGTCGGTGCGGCTGGATCTGTCGTATGTGGAGAACTGGTCGATGGTGTCCGATGTGTTGATCATCGGTAAGACCGTCAAGGCGGTCCTCGCCAGCGGCGGCGCCTACTGAACAGCACTGCATACTTATTACCGTATGGCCAATGACCGTACTTCCATATCAACGCGAATAGAACACCGAGCATGTCAAATTCTGGAAACAAGCAGTCCTCGATAGAAGAGTTGGAGATAGGAAAAATGAACACCCGAATCGCAGTCTTTGGGACGGGTTACCTCGGCGCGACCCACGCCGCCTGTATGGCAGAACTTGGTCATGAAGTCCTGGGCGTCGATGTCGATGCAGCAAAACTCGCGAAGCTGGAAGCCGGTGAAGTCCCCTTCTACGAGCCGGGACTTGAGGAAGTCTTGAAAAAGAACGTCGATAACGGGCGTTTGCGCTTCACTGCATCGTATGAAGAGGCGGCGCAATTTGCGGACGTGCATTTCATCGGCGTGGGCACGCCACAAAAGAAGGGCGAGTTTGCCGCTGACCTCACATACGTACACTCCGTTATCGAGTCACTCGCTCCGTTGTTGAACAAGCCTTCCGTTATTTTTGGAAAGTCCACAGTTCCCGTCGGAACAGCCCAAATCCTGGGAGAGCGCGCGAGGGAACTGGCACCAGCTGGCGACCAAGTGGAGGTTGCTTGGAACCCAGAATTTTTGCGAGAAGGCTATGCCGTAAAAGACACTCTCCATCCTGATCGAGTCGTCCTTGGAATAGATAAAACGAGCCCCAGGCGCGCGGAGCAGGTCGCCCGAGAGGTGTACGCCGATCTCCTCGACGAGAACATCCCGTTTATCGTGACCGATCTTGCCACGGCGGAACTGGTCAAGACCGCGGCAAATGCGTTTCTCGCGACCAAGATCTCATTCATCAATGCGATGGCTGAAGTCTGTGAAGCTGCTGGTGCGGACGTCACCACCCTGGCCGACGCAATCGGTCACGATGCGCGCATCGGCCGGCGTTTCCTGAACGCCGGTGTCGGCTTTGGCGGCGGTTGCTTGCCGAAGGATATCCGGGCATTCATGGCGCGCGCTGGAGAGATCGGAGCAGATGAAGCACTCACCTTTCTGCGAGAAGTCGACAACATCAACATGCGGCGACGAACAAGAATGGTCGAACTTGCGCGCAATGTCGTTGGGGGTTCATTACTAGGAACGAGGATCGCAGTCCTGGGCGCCGCCTTCAAGCCGAACTCTGACGACGTACGGGACTCTCCAGCACTCAATATCGCCGGGCAAATCCAATTGCACGGTTCCTCCGTTAACGTATATGACCCGAAAGCAATGGATAACTCGCGGAAGATCTTCCCCACCTTGGGTTATTCAACAAGTGCGAGCGAGGCGTGCCAAGGTGCGGACGCTGTTCTAGTTCTCACGGAGTGGAAGGAGTTCCGAGAACTCAAACCTGCACAGATCGAAAAAATTGTAAGAGGAAAGAATATTATTGACGGCAGAAATTGCCTCGATCCCGAGTTGTGGCGATCTGCGGGCTGGAATTACCGCGGACTTGGCCGGTAACCATCCCGCGGTACTACGCGATGCATTTGCGCTGATTGAGGAAGTTGATATGAGACGCCTGTGGAAAATTGCACGTGACGATAGTGCACTTCTGATGAGGGAAAGCGGGAGGACTCTCAGCAGCCTCTGGCCTGTAAGGTGGCTCATTTCTCCTTCTCTTCAAGCTGCGTTCATATTCCGACGATGTGCCGAGACTACGGGGGTCAGGCATCTCTTCTGGAGAAAGTTTCTTCTGCGGAGGTACGCGTGCGATGTTTCCTCAGGAGCTGAAATCGTCGGACCGATCTACATTCCGCATCCGATTGGGATCGTGATCGGTAGCGGATCTCGTATTGGAGCAAACGTATCCATTTTTCAAAACGTGACGCTTGGTCGAGATGGTTCAGGTAAGTATCCCACCATCAAAGATGATGTTCGTCTGTTTGCCGGCGCGGTCATCGTCGGAGACATCGTTGTGCACACAGGTGCTCGAGTTCCAGCGAACAGCGTAATTAACGTCGATTTCCCAAAGCTTCGGGCGTAGGTGAGTGATGGTAACTCGCTTTCTATCCAACGCCCGAGTTAAGGCTGCCGCAGTCGCAGGAAGCAACATGCTGGCTGCTATGGCGATCCTTGCAGTGCCGCCGCTACTGGGTGTTCCCGCCAAGCATGTTCTCGCTCTTTCGATTGCACTGGTAAGTCTCCAGGCCGGCCAGGCTGCGGCCGTGCAAACGCGCAGCACTGTTCGTCTCAGTGGACCTTCCATCGCGTTGCTCACCACACCCATATTATTTCTTGGCGCGCTATTCTCGGTCGAATTTGCGCATGTTTCGGTCTCCCTTTCCGGGATGGCGATGATCGGCATCGCAGGACTTGCGGTCGGTGCTTATATAGGCGGCTGCGCAACCTCCTTCTTAGATGCTGGGAACCCCGTCAGATATCAAGGATTCATCCTAAAGCGTAACCTGGTGTGGCTGGGGGTCGTACTGACATGTTCCTTCTTAGTGCCAGATTATCTGGCATATTCGATTCCTGTTGCATGGATAATTTTCATTTTATCAAACAGCTCAGTCGGAACTCGATCTTCGTCGATTTATCCGTTGGTGCTCGGATGCATTACTGGCGTAATCTATCGTAACGACGTCAATATTGTACGCGGAATGGCGTCGGCGGATGAATTCACCGGTTGGCACTATTTTTTGATCGCCTACGCTACTGTGCAGGCGCTTCTTGGCTTCCTTGTAGTAAATGAGATATATAGCCGACGCGACCGCGTCGCGATGCTCTGCACCAGCGTACGCGTACGCATATTTGCGATTTCTGTAATCGTATTCGCGGGTTTGGCAGGGATTTCCGTGACATTACTACAGTCGAAAACTCAAATGCTTACAGTGTGGGCCATCATTTTAATTCTCGGAATCGTAGTATCAACTCAAGCTTCCGTAGCGCATGTACTCAATGCGAGTTCTTGGGTTTACGTTGGAGGTACTGGAGGGTTCATACTACTCGTTCTACTTGCTATCGGTGGATCCAATCCCGAAGTAGCATTAGCGTGTGAGCTTGCCTTTTCCTCTTGCGCGGTCGCGCTTGTGCTACTAATGCGGACGTTTAAAGGATTTGATCAAGCCAGCTATAAATTATCCTCATCTGACGTGAAGGGCTGATTATGAAAGTGCTCCACATAGTTCCCCTTGTAAGTGACGACTCAGCATTCGGCGGCCCTGTAAGGGGTACCGCTCGCCAAAGTCATGCTCTAACGGAGAAGGGGCATGAATGTCAAATACTTGGTCTCTGGAGAGGCGCGGGCGACACTCCCGATGAGGTCCTCGGAGTTCCGGCAACTCTTTATAAATTCAAGAGGCTTCCAGGTCACCGATTCGCAACCGCCCTCAGCCTCGCACCGCTTCGATGGATCGCGCGTAACCGCAAGTCTGTCGACGTTGTCCACGTTCATGCGGGTCGTGATTTATGGATCCTCCTGTCCATGCTCTTGATGCGTACGCTGAAAATCCAGTACGTCTGGCAAACGCACGGCATGCTTGCTCCCCGAAATCGACTGGTGTACAAGCTGTACGACCTTGTCTTGACCACCCCCGCCTTGCGCGGGGCGTCCCAACTCCTGTACCTCACCGACTACGAGCGGCGGGACCTCGAAGCTGTTGGTCGCGAGGGGGGGCTCGTCCATGTTGTGAATGGCGTCGAGAATATCGGCGAGTTGGCAGACAGTCTTTCCTTGCCATCTTCGAATGAGTTTCGGTTGGCCTTTATTTCCAGGATTCACCCTCGTAAACGGCTAATTGACTTGGTCAAGGCGGTGGAGAAGGTGAACGAACAGGGTAGCAACGTTTACCTCGATATCTACGGGCCAGATGAAGGTGCGCTAGCAGAAGTCACCGAAGAGATAAATAATCGATCCCTTGTCTCGCACGTAAGTTACAAGGGAGCTCTGAAGTACTCTGAGGTGAGGTCGACACTGCGCGAATATCACACGATGGTCCTTCCGTCCGTGAATGAACCCTTTCCCAATATCGTTCTGGAGAGTCTCGCGTCCGGCGTGCCTGTCATTTTAACTAATAGTTGCGGTCTCGCCCCCTATATCGAGGATTACAAGGCCGGCATTGTGGTTGAACCGGGTGTCGATGGTCTCACTCGCGGAATTATCGAGATGATGGAGAATCCCCTTGAAAGAGAGCATCTGAGGAAAGCTGGTTTGAAATTAGCTGAAGACAAGTTCACCATGTCTGGTGTCGCAACTGAACTCGCGAACATTTACGGAGGAGTCGCAGGATGACGAAGCACTTGATCACGGGTGTTGCAGGTTTCATTGGCTCGACGCTTGCCGAGACGCTGCTGAGAAGTGGTTTATCAGTCGTCGGAGTCGATAGTTTGACTGATTACTACCCGGTTGAGAACAAGCAAATGAATCTCGCTGCACTGCAAGAATTCTCCAGATTCGAGTATCTAAATGAAGATATTCTGGCGATGTCGACTGAATTGCATCAAGCGGTCAACGATTGTTCCGTAATCTACCATCAGGCAGGTCAGCCTGGTGTGCGAGGTTCCTGGAGCGATGGGTTCGACGACTACGTCGAGCGCAACGTACTTGCAACCCAAAAGTTGCTCGAATGCATAGAGGACAAACCGGGAACAAAATTTGTATATGCTTCGAGTTCTAGCGTGTACGGGAACGCCGATTCATGGCCCTGCACAGAGACCGCAGTGCCCAAGCCATTCTCGCCCTATGGGGTTACTAAACTTGCGGCAGAGCACCTGGTGACACTGTACGCCGAAAATTTCGGCCTTAACAGCGTCTCTCTGCGATACTTCACTGTGTACGGCCCGAAACAACGCCCAGATATGGCGTTCACGCGATTTATCAATGCGGCCATACATGGTGACACGATTACTGTCTATGGTGACGGTGAACAAATTCGCGATTTCACCTATGTTTCGGACATTGTCGAGGCGAATATCCGAGCCGGCCAAACCGGAGGTAATGGCGCCATATATAACCTTTCGGGCGGGTCACACGCAACGGTCAATGAAGTCCTGGAGATTCTAGAGCGTGTCCACGGTGAGCCACTGAAAGTTGAGCGTGTAGCACAGCAGGCTGGCGACGTCCGACGCACAGGTGGGGACAGCACCAACGCACGTGAGCGGCTTGGGTGGGAACCTCAGGTTGCAATCGCGGACGGTATTGCGCGGCAGTACGCATGGCAGAAGGCGAATCAACGGACGATGGGGTGAGTGGTGGCGACAACTGAGCTTGGTCGCACCCACCGCAGGAGTAAGGGCGCTGCGAGCCACGGGTATTTTCTTACGGGAGCGTTGTTCTTCGGCGTTCTTGGGGTGGTGCTGCCTCTAGGTCTGGCTATGTCGGTCGCCAGCGGACCAGCTATGGATTGGGGCGTTCTCCTCGTACAGCTCAGCGTCATTGTGTACACGGCCCTGCGTCTGGCTAGTTTTGCCGCAGCAGGAAAGCCAGCTTGGTTCTTGATCGTCGTGTTCGGGTACGCGTATACCTGGCTCGGCTTGACCCCAATGGTTCAGTACCTCGCGCGGCAGAATCCACTGGGGGTGCAGCTAGACAATTCGACCTACGCATTGCAGTCGGTCGTCGTTTTAGTTGGGTTAGTCGCTTTCGATGTGGTATATCATGTCCGTTTTCGAGAGAAGCCGGCTAGAGCGAAGGGTTCCACGAAGGCGTTTCGACTGCTGGACACGCGTCGTGTGGTAATCCTGGCATTGATCGCAGTCGCATCGACGCCCGTTTTTGTCCAGGCTCTGGGTGGGTTTGACGTGCTCTTCACGAGTCGGCAGGCACGCACTGAAGTCCTACTGGACTCAGGATTGTACTCAGCAAGCTCAAAGGCATCCGGCGCGATCGTGACCGCCGTGGCCTCGGTTCTTCCTTTTGTTGCTCTCTACGCGATGACGATGATACTTGTGAATCGTCGCGAATTGCGAAGGAAGGTGGATTTTGTTGCGCTTTATTTCGTTGTAGTATGCTGCAATATTGCGCTCAACAATCCTATTTCATCCTCGCGATTTTGGTTCCTGGTAGTTTGCCTCAGCGTCCTGTTTGTTTTCCCCTGGGCGCGGTCGGCAGCTGGGGTTCGCGCAATTATTGGCGGGTTTGTATTAGGAAGCATCGTGTTGTTTCCCTATCTGGACGCCTTCAGGTATTCAGACGGCTCGCGAGAAAATCGCGGTGTTATACAGATGATCCTGGAAAAGTCCGACTACGACTCGATGGTGCAAATCGGAAACTCAATTAAATACGCGGATGTTTACGGTTATTCTTTTGGGGACAACTTTGTTGGGGCTTTCTTTTTTTGGGTTCCGCGCATGGTGTGGCCGGACAAGCCGATTGATACGGGGTCAAGTCTTGCCCAGTTCGTGAACTATCATCACGAGAATCTCTCTGCACCACTATGGGCTGAGAGTTACATAGCGTTCGGTCTCGTCGCAGTCGTTGGGATTTTCGGAGTTTTTGGATACCTGTGTGGGAGACTTTCGCGTGTCGACGCTGTGCAACGGGCAGTGCTAGGAACCATCAGTGGTTGGACGTTCATATTGGTACCGCTTTCTGTATATGTTGTCCTAATCCTGCGCGGCTCATTGCTCCAGTCGATGTCACGACTCGCGGTCCTGGTCGCTGTTCTTTTATTCTGCACAGCGTCATTTAAAGCAGAAATTCCGGAAGAATCTGGGCGCGGGAGTGCCTCATCTCGAAATGGAGAAGTTCGTTGAGCGCTAGGAAGAAACTAACTATCATTGGCTTAAATTACGCTCCAGAGATGACGGGTATCGCGCCATATACGACCAAGTTCTGCGAGCATATGCAAGGCCTCAATTATGAGGTCAAGGTTATTACCGGGTATCCCCACTACCCGTCTTGGTCGGTCTCGCCCGAGCATCAAGCCCTGCCAACGCGTCAAGAAATTGGCGGTGTCGGGTTGACGCGCGTGAAACACTACGTCCCGTCGCCTCCCTCCCTACTGGGACGACTGAGAATGGAATTATCTTTTGGGCTACGTGCGATTTGTTCGGATTGGGGTAATCCGGACGCCGTGATTTGCATCTCTCCGTCGTTAGTGGCAACTGGCCTTGTCCTACTTCGTGCAAAAATGGCCCGCAAAGACCTAAGCGTTGGCGTTTGGGTTCAAGATATTTATACCCGCGGAATGATTGAGACGACTAATGCGCCGGGTACGGCAGCGAAGATCCTTTCTGCGTTAGAGGCGCGATTACTCCGTACGTCTGACTCGGTGTCTGTAATCCACAGCCGTTTCAAAGATTATGTTACTGATGTCTTGGGGGTCGACCCGAAAAAGGTACATGTGCTCAGAAACTGGGCTCACGTGGGTGAGGCGATGAGTATTGATCCGGTCGCGGCTCGAAATAAGCTTGGTTGGGCCTGGAAGGGAACGTTGGTTGTACATGCAGGCAATATGGGTGCTAAGCAGGGACTTGAAAATGTGGTTGAGGCGGCAAGAATCGCTGCGGAGCGTGGCCTAAATCTACACTTCGTCCTGCTTGGCGACGGGAATCAGCGACAGCGTTTGGAAGAAAGCGGTCTTGAGATCCCCAACTTGCATTTCATCGATCCGGTATCTGACGAACTCTTCCCTGTGGCGCTGGCTGCTGCAGATATCTTGCTGGTTAACGAGAAGCCAGGCGTTACTGAGATGGCTGTACCGAGTAAACTCACAACTTATTTTTCGTCCGACCGCCCAGTTGTTGCTGCTACTGAACAAGAGAGCACGACCGCGGAGGAAATTCATAATTCTGGTGGAGGGGTTGTTGTGGCGCCAGGCAAGCCGCACGACCTGATCGAAGCCGCGATAGCTCTCGGTGCCGACAAGGTGAAGGCAGCGAATCTAGCGACCCGTGGCAAACGGTATCGGGACGAAGTGCTCTCCGCCAGTGCGTGCCTCGCAGCATATGAAAAGTGGGTCGGTGAGGTGCTTGCATCAAAGGAGTCTAAGTCAAGTAGGTCAGCGCGGTAACGGGTTGAAATGAGGATGAGAGTGACTGATTTCGGTACCCACGACTGTGTGGATTGGGACTTGTCAAAGTTCTCGGGTGCTGGGTATGCGAAGGGGAGAAGTGTTCTTGTTCAGATAGCTTGGCTCTGCGTTTCCGGTGCGGTCTTTACACGGTGGTGGTGCCCGAACAAGATTCGTGTTCTAATTCTGCGTTTATTCGGTGCAAGCGTGGGAGAGGGGGTTCTTATTCGGCACGGGGTCAAAATCCATTGGCCATGGAAGCTATCGATCGGAAACAACACTTGGATTGGCGAACAGGTTTGGATTTTAAACCTTGAGCCTGTGAGCATCGGATCCAACGTGTGCGTCTCGCAAGACGTGCTTCTGTGCGCAGGAAGTCATGACCGCAAGTCCTCGACGTTCGAATTCGATAATGGCCCGATTCGAATCGAGGACCAAGTTTGGATTGCCGCTCGCGCAACTGTCTTGCGTGGAGTAACCATTGGGCATCATTCGACGATAGGTGCAACAGCGTTAGTGACTTCGGATGTTGCCTCCTGTGAGACTGTGCTTGCAGCCCGAGGATCGTCCCGGGCGTAGGAAAAGCCCGACGAGAGTTTATCCCACAGATCGGTCCATAAATCGCCATTTCTAAGCCGTGCTGGCGGACAATCGTGTTAAGGAGATCTCATGAAGCGTGCTCTGATCACCGGTATTACCGGACAAGATGGTTCCTATTTGGCAGAATTGTTACTCTCCAAGGGCTACGAAGTTCACGGCCTAATACGCCGATCTTCGACCTTCAATACGTCGCGTATTGATCATTTGTACGTGGATCCACACGATCCTGAAGCTCGTCTGTTCCTTCACTACGGCGATCTTAGCGACGGCGCACGCTTGGTGACCTTGTTGTCAGAAATTCGTCCCGAGGAAGTGTACAACCTTGGAGCCCAGTCGCATGTTCGGGTGAGCTTCGACGAACCGGAGCACACCGGTAATACGACTGGCATCGGTTCGATTCGGCTGCTCGAAGCGGTCCGACTGGCTGGGCTCGAGTGCAAGTACTATCAGGCGTCGAGTTCTGAGATGTTTGGTGCTACTCCTCCTCCTCAGAATGAAGAAACGCCGTTTTATCCGCGGTCACCGTACGGCGCGGCGAAGGTCTACTCTTACTGGGTCACGAAGAATTACCGTGAAGCGTACGGGATGTTCGCTGTGAACGGGATTCTTTTCAACCATGAATCTCCTCGTCGCGGCGAGACGTTTGTGACTCGGAAAATTACGCGTGCTGTGGCTCGGATCAAGGCCGGTGTCGAGAAGAACCTCTACATGGGAAATCTGGATGCGGTTCGTGACTGGGGATACGCTCCCGAGTACGTAGAGGGCATGTGGCGCATGCTGCAAGCTGATGAGCCGGACGATTTCGTCCTTGCGACCGGTGAGGCGTACTCGGTACGCGACTTCTTGGAGGTCGCCTTCGAACATGCAGGATTGAACTGGGAGGATCACGTCAAGTTCGACGAGCGTTATTTGCGTCCGACCGAAGTCGACGCCCTTATCGGCGATGCGGCGAAGGCACAGGAGAAGCTCGGATGGAAGGCCAGAGTTCATACCCCCGAACTTGCTCGCATCATGGTGGACGCAGACATTCAGGCACTCGAGCATGAAGGCCGGCCGTGGATCGACAAGCCGGCGCACCCGGATTGGGAGATTCTCTGATGGCGGACGTCTTTGTCCCCCAGCCGTTGGATCGCGCCGCTCCGTTTTACGTGGCGGGACATAGAGGGCTTGTCGGCGGGGCAATCTGGCGACGATTGGAGGCGGAGGGTTTCCGCAACCTTATCGGCCGGTCGTCTTCGGAACTGGACCTGCGCGACCGAGACGCGGTTTTCAGTTTCTTCGCCGAGCATCGCCCGGTGAACGTTGCGCTGGCCGCTGCGAAGGTCGGAGGGATTCTCGCCAACAGCACGTACCCGGTCGACTTCTTGTCGGAGAACATGCGGATCCAGGTGAACGTGCTGGATGCGGCGCGCGAGCACGGTACGCACCGGCTGCTTTTCCTCGGATCGTCATGCATCTACCCCAAGTTGGCGCCTCAGCCGATCAAGGAGGAATACCTTCTTACCGGTCATCTGGAGCCCACCAATGACGCGTACGCGATTGCCAAGATCGCAGGGATATTGCACGTGCAAGCCGTACGCCGACAGTACGGCCTACCGTGGATATCGGCTATGCCGACCAACTTGTATGGCCCCGGAGACAACTTCTCGCCCCAAGGGTCGCACGTACTTCCCGCGCTGATCAGGCGCTTCGACGAGGCCAGACGCGATGGGCTCGAATCGGTGACGAACTGGGGCTCGGGATCTCCCCGGCGAGAGTTCCTGCACGTCGACGACATGGCATCTGCATGCTTGCACCTGATGGAACACTATGACGGTCCCGACCAGGTGAATGTGGGCACGGGTGAGGACCACACCATCAAGGAGATCTCGCAGATCGTTGCTGAAGAGGTCGGCTTCTCCGGTCGAATCGAGTGGGATACGAGCAAGCCGGATGGCACTCCCCGGAAACTACTCGACGTCTCCAAGCTACGTGCGGCAGGATGGGAACCCAAGATCGACCTGCGTTCAGGAATCGCGTCCACGATTGAGTGGTACCGAAAGAACGTGGATACCATCAGGACGTAGGAAGCTGATCGCTGTCGGGCGTTCCGGGTCCATCCACAAGGTTGGAACCGGAACGCCCGAAGTTGTTTTACGGCCTACTCTGCGCGGCACTCCGGGACATCGACACTCACTGCCGGGTTGTCGATCAGAGGTTGCACCGGAACTCTAGGCGCACCTGCAACAGTCGGCTCCGTCATGTCGTACACGATCTCGACAGTTTGTCCTTGAGGGATTGGAACCTGCACGTTGAACATGGGATGGCCACGTTCTTTGCCGGTGAAACTGAACGCAGACATACCGTTTACGGTGACCTTCTTCAATTTGGCGCCCTGTGTAGCGATCAGTCCGACGTCGGAGAGGTTCGTGCCGAAGGCTTCCCCTTTGGGATTGTCGAACATCCCCGCCACGTAGTCGGTGTAGTCTCCCGACGGCAACGCGTTGGTCAATCGGACGGTAACGGTGGAGTCTCTGGTCTCGCCCTCGCAGGATCCTGCGGAGTAGCTAATTTCCCTCTGCAGGTAGTAGTCCAGTTTGTTTCCTCCGAGGTTATTCACTACGACTCCGGCGTACGGAGCACTGTCGTCGGGAACGACATGACCAAGTTTGGTGGTGCTGAGCACTTCCTGTTCGTCCTCATGGGAACTCCAAAGAGCGAGGCGTCCCTCGCTTGCAGCACGTCCGAGTGCTTCCAGGAGTTGGCGTGGCTTGGAAACGGCACCAGTCATCTTGAGCACGACTTGACGGGCAACCGCCTGGAGGTACTCCTTACGTGCGTTGTTGTTGTCGGCGAATCGCGTATAGGCGGTCGACTCTGTCAGTTCGACGACATTATTCGCACTGATGACCTCGCCGTCGGGCATCGTCACCGGCCCCACAACTTCGAGTACATAACTCAACGCGACCGGATCAGTGGCTATCGCACCGTCGACCCGCTGACCGGATTCCTGTTCCCAAAGTGATTGCCAGATCTTGCCGGCATAGGGAAAGTGAGGGCTGACGTTGCTGTTGACTGCCCGTGTGGTCGGTGCGCTGTGGCCGTAGGCGTGGGCGAACTCGGGGCCGAGGTCGACTGGGTGGTACTTACCCGCGAAATCGCGGCTGGACAATTCGTCGACAGTTACTCGCCCGTCAGTCGCTTGTACGACGCCGAATCCGCCGAGCAAACCACCTGTGCCGCGTGCCTCTGCGTTCGTCTGGAAACCGACGAAGTAACTGCGAGGACCGTCTGCGCCCAGCATCGTCGGCGCGATCTGCGCCGCGAGCGACGTGTTGTTCAGCAGACCGGACAACTCGGACACCTGCTCCTGCAGATCGACCCGCGCGTCGTCGATAAGCCCGAGCCAAGTGCTGTCAACGTTCTGGGCCTGCTCGTCGAGGTCGCTGATCGCCGCGGAGGTCGTCTCGAGCACGGGGGCGGCGTCGCGGAGAGCCGCAAGATTGATGCGTGCGCCGTCCAAAATCAACTGATCGGGAGATACGGCACTACCTGCATCAACAGCGGGGAGGAGAACTTGCTCTGTGAGACCACTCACAATGGTGGTCATCTGGCGGGTGGAATCGAACGGGCTTCCCAAGAATGGAGCGGCACCGGCGATACGCCACGGCGCCGAGTCGACCGAACTCTGGGCGTCCTGGGCATAACGATCGGCATCGCCCGCGACGACGCGGGCCCTGTCGGTATCGCCTGCGAGCAGTGCGTCTTTCGCCTGCGTCGCGAAGTCCTGTGCCTTCTCCAGATTCGACTTCGCCTGCAAGCCTTCGTAGCCCAGCCAGCCGATGAATCCGACGACAACGAGTGCGCCTACGCCGCAGCCGATCTGCACGCGCCGGCGCTTCCTCCGCTGAGCTGCGATCTCCTCGTCGGACAAGCGCCGGCGCACCTTGCGCCTACGCCGTTCGGGCGAGTCTGACTCACCGGTAACATCGTTCACGCCGCTTGTGCCCCCTTCGTGGTTTCCGTCGAGACGATAACCCGTTTCCGAACTGGCCGACCGTTCAAGTGGTGGGTAACCGTGACTGTAAGTAAACTTCTGCACGGATCGTGACCGCGGAGTTGGGAGGCTCTGTCCACGATCGCATGACGGGGAGGATTCTGCACTCCTGCGTCCTGTATTTGTCGGGTGAGGCGAGGGGAGCGTGGTGCATCTATTTCCGCTGTCCCCGAGTCAGCGGGGCCTGTGGTTCGCGCAGCAACTGAATCCCGACATACCGTTCACCACGGCTCAGTACGTCGAGTTCCATGGCGATCTCGACGTGGACCTGGCCCGAAATGCCTGCGAGCAAGCTGCGCGCGAAGTCGAATCGGGCACACTGGTGCTGGTCGAGCAGGACGGCGAGCCGTTCCAGCAGGTGGTCCTCGATATCGAGGACTCTCCCGGTTATCTCGATCTACGGTCCGAGAAGGATCCAGAAGCTGCAGCTCATCGCTGGATGGCGGAGCAGTACACGAAGCCTCTCGACCTGCTGAACGACCGGCTCATCGCCACCACGGTGCTGCGCATCGCGGACGACCGCTATTTCTTGTCGAGCTACGTCCACCACATCGCGCTCGACGGCCAGGGTGCGGTCAACATGCTCAACCGCGCCGCCGAGCTGTATTCGGCGTGGGTCTCGGGCTCCGACGCGCCGCCGCTCAAGGCGATGCCGATTGCCGACATTCTCGATGTCGAGGCCGCATATGTGGGCTCGAAGCGTCAGGACACCGACCGCCAGCACTGGCTCGAGCGCCTCGCCGACCTGCCCGAATCCGTGTCGTTCGTCGACCACGAAGCGCCTCTCGGGGTGCCGGCGCGCCGAGCGAACTCCGAACTCGACGCCGACACCGCGGCCGCGGTCTCGTCGCTCGCCCACGACGCGAACTCCACCGACGTGCCGATCGTCCTCGCGGCGTTCGGCGCGTTCCTCGCCCGGACGACGGGTGTGGTCGACGTCGTGCTCAGCCTGCCCGTCTCGGCGCGCACCACTGCCGCGCTTCGTCGCTCCGCAGGCGTTCTTGCCAACGTCGTGCCGTTGCGCCTGTGCGTGGACCCTGCAACCACACCCGTCGAACTCATCCGCGACGTGCAGGTGGAACTGAGCAGCACCCTGCGCCACCAGCGGTATCGGTACGAAGACATGCTCGCGGATCTGCGCAGCCTCGGCCGCTCCCGCGACGAGTCGGCGAGTCCGTTCGGCCCCACGGTCAATCTGATGATGTTCCATCCTGAAATCGCGTTCGGCGACGTGACGGGGGAGTACCACCACCAGTCCAGCGGCCCCATCGACGATCTCGCCGTCAACGTCTACCCGGGCATCGCCGGCCGCACGATGCGCGTCGACTTCGAGGCCAACCCCAATCTCTACAGCGACGAGCACCTCTCGTCGCTGCACAGCCGTTTCCGCGGCTTCCTGAAGGAATTCGTGCAGAACGCGGGTGTCGCGGTGGGCGATCTCGCCCTCGCCGAGCCAGCCGAACTCGACGGTCTGGCTCCCGCCCGCGGACGCACCGCGCCCGAACCGGAACTGCTGCCCGACGTCCTCACCCGCCACGCCGCGAGCGACACCGTCGCGGTCGTGGACGGAAACGACAGCATCATTTACCGCGAACTCGACGCTCGCTCCGATGCGCTCGCTCATGCGCTGGTCGCGGCCGGTGCCGGACCCGAAGAGCGCATCGCGGTACTGCTGCCCCGCTCCATCGATTCGGTGGTCGCCCTGTGGGCCGTCGCCAAGACCGGCGCCGCCTACACCCCGCTCGACCCCGAACTTCCCGCCCGCCGCCTCGAGCAGGTGCTGCGCGACGTGCGGATCGCCGTCGCCCACGACCACCCGGCACTGCCCGAGCACACCACCCGCATCGCGTCGCCCACCGACGGATCCGGCGAGACCTTCACTGCCGAGCATCGCCTGCGGCCGCTGCACATCGACAACACGGCGTGGGTCATCCACACCTCCGGTTCCACCGGCACCCCCAAGGCCGTCGCGGTCGGCCATCGCGGTGTGTCGGCGCTCGTGTCGACGCTGCGCGATCGCTACCGCGCCGATGAGACGTCGCGGGTGCTGCACCTCGCGTCGCCGTCCTTCGACGCGTCGCTGCAGGAGCTGCTCCTCGCCTTCGACGCCGGCGCAACCCTGGTGATCTGCCCGCCCGACGCCGTCGGCGGACCGGCGCTGGCAACCCTGCTGCGCAACGAAGCCGTCACCCATGCGATCACCGCACCGGCGATCCTCGCCGTCACCCCCGACGACGGCCTGCCCGACCTGCAGGTTCTCGACGCCGGTGGCGAAGCACTGCCGCAGGCCGTGGCCGATCGCTGGTCCACCGGCCGCACGATGCTCAACGCCTACGGGCCCACCGAGACCACGATTCTCGCGACCCTCAGCGGTCCGCTGCAGCCCGGCGCGGGCGTGCCGATCGGCCGACCGATCGACGGCATGACCGCCGTCGTCCTCGACGCCCGCCTGCATCCCGTGCCCGCCGGCGTGATCGGCGAGCTGTATCTCGGGGGACCGGGCGTCGCGCGCGGCTACCTCGGCGCACCGGCCCTCACCACCGAACGCTTCGTCGCCTCACCGTTCGGTGGGCGCATGTACCGCACGGGCGACCGCGCCCGCTGGACCACCGACGGCCACCTCGAATTCCTCGGCCGCGTGGACCAGCAGGTGAAGATCCGCGGCTACCGCATCGAACTCGGCGAGATCGAAGCCGCGCTCGTCTCCTTCGACGAGGTGCAGGCCGCGACCGTCACGGTCCACGGCGAGCACATCGCCGCCTACGTCGTGGGTGAGGTCGACCCCGCCGACCTCACCGTCCGCCTCGCCGACGAACTGCCCACCTATCTGCGTCCGTCGTCGATCACCGTGCTCGACGCGCTGCCCCTCACGCCGGGCGGCAAGGTCGACCGGCGCGCGCTGTCCGCACCCGAGCGTGCCGTGGCCGTCGGATCGCGGCCGCCCAACGGCCCGACCGAGAAGATCGTCGCCGAGCTGTTCGCCGAACTCACCGGGATCGACGACATCGGAGCCGACGACGACTTCTTCGCACTCGGCGGTCACTCGCTCGGCGCCGCGCAGCTCGCTGCCCGTCTCGGTGCCGCACTGGGCCGCGACGTGCAGCTGCGCGACGTGTTCGCCCACCCGACCGTCGCCCGCCTCGCGGCCGCCGCTGCGACGCGACCCGAATCGGAATCGCGACCCGTCGCCACCCCCGACACCGGGCCGTCGCCGCTCGCTCCCGCGCAGCGCCGGCTGTTCCTGCTCGCCCGCGCGCACGGCGACCCGGCCGCCTACCACCTGCCGTTCGCGCTGCACCTCGACGGCGCCCTCGACCTGCCGGCGCTGCAGGCTGCGGTGGCGGACGTCCTCGACCGGCACGAAACCCTCCGCACGCTGTTCCGCCTCGAGCTCGACGGCCCGGTGCAGGACGTGCTGCCGCTCGAGCGTGCCGTCGCCGGTCTCGCGCTCGAACCCGAAGCGGCCGAGGGCGACGTCGAAGCGCTCATCACCGAGTGGGCGGCCGAACCGTTCGACCTCACCGCGCAGATCCCGTTCCGCATCCGCCTGCTGCGACTCGCCGACGACAAGCACGTGCTCGCCGTCGTCGCACATCACATCGCGCTCGACGGTGCGTCGTTCGTGCCGCTCACCGCCGACGTCGCCACCGCCTACCTCGCCCGCACGGCAGGGGAGGCGCCCGCGTGGACGCCGCTGCCGCTGCACTACCGGCACTACGCGCAGTGGCATCTCGATCGCCTCGGCGATCCGGCGACGCCCGACACCCGCGCCGGTCGCGAGATCGACTACTGGACACGCACACTCGACGGTCTCGCCGACGCAGCGCCGCTGCCCACCGACCGTCCCCGCAACGGCGGCTTCGGTCCCGCTGCGGCCGTAGACTTCACGGTGCCCGCCGAGCAGGTCGCGGCACTGCGGTCCGTCGCCGCCGCGCACGACGCCACCACCTTCATGGCCGTGCACGCCGCCGTCGCCGTGTGGCTCGCCGCCTGGACCTCCGGGCACGACATCGCCATCGGCACCGGAACGGCCGGTCGCGACCACCCCGACCTCGACGCACTCGTCGGCATGTTCGTCGGCACCGTCACGCTGCGGACCAATGTCGACCCGGCGCAGCCGTTCACGTCGCTGCTCGCGCATACCCGCGACACCGACCTCGACGCCTTCGCGCACGCCACCGTGCCGTTCGACTACGTCGTCGACGCCCTGGGCTTCTCGCCCTTCCACGTGATGCTCGCCTACGACAACGTGGACGTGCCCGACCTCGAACTGCCCGGCCTCACGGTGCGGCCGCAGGAGATCGCCTCGTCGCAGGCACGATTCGACCTCGAGATCTCGCTGCGCGAACTGCGCGACGGATCGCTCACCGGCCGCCTCGTCTACGACACGAAACTGTTCGACGACGACACCATCGCCCGCTGGGTGACCCGCCTGAGCGGAGTGCTCGAGCAGGTCGCGCAGCATCCGTCGCTGCCCGTCGGCGATCTCGACCTCGGCACGCTTTCCGTCGAACCGGCCGAGCCAGGCCCGGAAGCGACCTTCGCCGAGATCATCGACCGGTCGCCGACGTGCGTGGCCGAACCCGGGGGACAGGCCGTCGAGATCCGCACGGCGGCCCGCCCGCTCGCGTGGACGCTGATCGAGCGGGGCATCGGCACGGAAGACCGGGTGGCCGTCGTGCTCTCGCGGTCGACGCGGTCGGTGCTCGCCGCCGCGGCGGTCGCGCTGAGTGGCGCGGCCTTCGTGCCCGTCGACCCCAACCAGCCCGCCGCACGCATCGCCCAGCTGCTCGACGCATCCGGCGCGCGGTACGCGATCGTCGACGGCGACGTCGCGCTGCCCGACGGCGTCGAGCCGATCGCCTTCACCGTCGAGGGCGACACCCGCCCGATCACCGACGCGGATCGTGTGCGGCCGCTGCACGTCGACGACACCGCCTACGTCGTCTACACCTCGGGTTCCACCGGCCGGCCCAAGGGCGTGGTGGTCTCGCATCGCGGACTCGGCCCGCTCGCACAGTCGTTCGTCGAACGCTTCGATCTGCCCACCATCTCGGACACCGCAACCGACGCACGGGTGCTGCACTTCGCCACCCCCGCCTTCGACGGCGCGGTGCTCGAATACGTCCTGGCGCTCACCTCCGGTGGCACGCTGGTGGTCGCGCCCGCCGACCTGTTCGGTGGCGACGAACTCGTGGAACTGCTTCGCACCGAAGGCATCACCCATTGGTTCTCGACGCCCTCGGTGCCCACCCAGCTCGACCCCACCGGACTCGACGCCCTGCGCACCATCGCGATCGGCGGCGAGGCGTGGCCGGTCGAGACCGCCGAACGCTGGGCGCCCGGACGCACCCTGCTCAACGTCTACGGCCCCACCGAGACGACGGTGCTCGCCACGTCGAGCGAACCCTTCGCACCCGGCGACCGGCTCACCATCGGCACCGGCCTCGTCGGCGTCACCGCGGTGGTGCTCAGCGAACGCCTACGGCCCGTGCCCGAAGGTGTGACCGGCGAGCTGTACCTCGGGGGACAGGGCGTCGCCCGCGGATACCTCGACGCGCCCGCACTCACCGCCGACCGCTTCGTCGCCAACCCGTTCGGCACCGGACGTCTCTACCGCACAGGCGACCTCGTGCGCTGGACGGGACACGACGACGACCGCGCTCTCGAATTCGTCGGCCGCAGCGACCACCAGGTCAAGATCCGCGGCTTCCGCATCGAACTCGGCGAGATCGACGCGACCCTGCAGACCCACCCGGGCATCGGCACCGCCGTGACCGTGGTGCGCGGCGACACCCTCGCCACCTACGTGCACAGCCGCAACGGCCGCCTCGACCCGCACGAGATCCTCGAATGGGCCGCCGAGCGTCTGCCCCGGCACATGGTGCCCGCGACCGTCACCGTGCTCGACGCGTTCCCACTCACCAGCACCGGCAAGATCGACCGCGCCGCGCTGCCCGAGCCGGTGGTCACCGCGACCCGCACCGACGGATATCGCAGCGCCACCGAAGAACTCGTGGCCGGTGTCGTCGCCGACCTGCTCGACCTGCCGAACGTCGCCGGATCCGACGACTTCTTCGCCGTCGGCGGCAACTCGCTGCTCGCGACCCAGCTCGCCGCGCGCCTGCGGGGAGTCGCCGGTCGCCGGGTGGGTGTGCGCGACATCTTCGAGCACCCCACCGTCGCCGAACTCGCGAACCTGCTCGCCGAGGAACCCACCGGCGAGCACCTGCCGCTCGTGCACATCGACGACGACAGCGACGCGCCGCTCGCACCGTCGCAGCAGCGCATGTGGCTGCTCAACCGGTTCGACGTGGCCGACGGCATCGACGGCGGCGACCACATCGCCTTCGCGCTCGACCTCGACGCCGACACCGACCTCGACGCCGTGCGCGCGGCAGCCGCCACCGTGCTGGCCCGCCACGACTCGCTGCGCACGGTCTTCCCCGACAGCCCGTCCGGCCCGCGCCAGCACGTGCTGTCGTCGGTGACGCTCGACGTCGAACCCGTCGACGCCGGCACCGACCTCGATGCGGAGCTGGCCGACTTCGCTCGCGCGCGTTTCGATCTCACCGTCGATCCGCCGATCCGCACCCGGCTGTACCGGACGGACTCCGGCTACGTGCTCGCCGTGGTGATCGACCACATCGCTGCCGACGGCCTGTCGCTGCTGCCGCTCGGCCGCGACGCCGTCGCCGCCTACCGTGCCCACCGCGACGGGGAGTCGTTGGACCTGCCGGCACCGGCGGTCACCTACCGCGACTATGCGCGCTGGCACCGGGCCGTGCTCGGCGACGAGGCCGATCCCGACAGCCTCGCGGCCCGGCAGCTCGCCTTCTGGAAGCAGACCCTCGACGACGCGTCGCCGCTGCTCGCGTTGCCCACCGACCGTCCCCGCACCGCGGCGACCGCCGGTACCGCGGGTCGCGCGAGCTTCACGATCCCCGCCGAACTGCACGCCGCGATCGACAAACTCGCCCGCGCCCACGACGTCACGCCGTTCATGGTGATGCACGCGGCCTTCGCGACGCTGCTGTCGGCGCTCGCCGCCACCGACGACGTCACCATCGGCACACCGGTCTCCGGACGCAGCGACGCCGCGGTCGACGATGTGGTGGGCATGTTCGTCGGCACCGTGCCGCTGAGGCTGCGGGTGCATCCGCGCCGCACCTTCGCCGACCTGCTCGCCGACACCCGCCGCGCCGACCTCGACGCCTTCGCCCACGCCGACGTGCCGTTCGATCGCATCGTCGACGCGGTGGGCGCCGGTACCGACGCGCACCACCCGTTGTTCCAGGTGATCCTGGCGTACGAGTCGTTCTCGCTCGACGAGTTCACGTTGCCCGGCAGCTCCAGGACGATCCGCGAGATCCCGGTGGGCACGGCCCGCGTCGACCTCGAGATGACCGTCCGCGAACGCCGTTCCGAGACCGGTGTGCCCGCCGGTTTGGAGACGATCCTTACGTACGCGGACGAACTTGTGGATTCGCACACGATTGTGCAGTGGCAGTCGTGGTTCGTGCGTATCCTCGATGCCGTTACCGCCGACCCGGCTGTGTCGGTCGGCGGTATCGAGTTGGGCGACGCCGACCTCACCCCCGTCGGCGTCGCGCAACAACTTCCGGCAGAGTCGCTGCCCGAGCTGGTCGCGCAACGCGTGGCCGACGATCCGGCGGCCGTCGCCGTGGTGGGGGACGGGTACTCCCTCAGCTACGGCGCGCTGTGGTCGCGCTCGGGCGCGCTCGCCAAACTCCTCCGCGAACGCGGCGTCACCGCCGAGGACGTCGTCGCCGTCGCACTGCCGCGCACCCCCGAGCTCGTCGTCGCGATCCTCGCCGTCTCCCGCGCCGGCGGCATCTACCTGCCCGTCGACGTCACACATCCCGCGACGCGCCTGCAGGCCCTGTTCGACGACGCGCAACCCACGCTGGTCGTCACCGACAGCGACTTCACCGACGTCCGCGTGCCGACGCTGCGACTCGACGACCCGGAGGTCGCCGGTCGCCTCGACGACGGTGCCCTGTTCGACTTCCCGCTCGTCGCGGATCTCGGCGCCTACATCGTCTACACTTCCGGTTCCACCGGAACCCCCAAGGGCGTGCAGGTGACGCACCGCAACGTGCTGTCGCTGCTCGCCGCGACCGTCGACGAATTCGGACTGCGCGCCGACGACGTGTGGACGCTGTTCCACTCGCCGGCCTTCGACTTCTCCGTGTGGGAGATGTGGGCATCGCTCGGCATCGGCGCTTCCGTCGTCGTGGTCGACCACCTCACCGTGCGCGACCCGGCCGCCTTCGTGGACGTGCTCACGAGCAACCGGGTGACCGTGCTCAACCAGACCCCCACGGCCTTCTACCAGCTCGCCGCCACCGACCACGCGCCGCTCGAGGACCTGCGGCTGCTGATCTTCGGCGGCGAAGCCCTCGACCCCGCGCGCGTGCGCCCGTGGGCCGAACGTCATCCGCATGTGCGGGCGGTCAACATGTTCGGCATCACCGAGACCACGGTGCACGTCACCTTCGGCGACGCCACCGCGACCGGCATCGGAACGCCGCTGCCCGGTCTCGCCGTGGACGTGCTCGACTCGTCGCTGCGCCCCGCACTGCCCGGCGCGATCGGCGAACTGTACGTGCGCGGAGACCAACTCGCGCGCGGCTACCGCGGACGCCCCGGCCAGACCGCGACGCGCTTCGTCGCCGCCCCCGGTGGCACCCGCCGCTACCGCACCGGCGACCTCGGCCGCCGCGACACCAGCGGTGCGCTGCACTATCTCGGTCGCGCCGACCAGCAGATCGAACTGCGCGGCTACCGCATCGAACCCGGCGAGATCGAAGCCGCCCTGCTGCGCAGCGAAGGCGTGCGCCAGGCCGTCGTGCTGCTACGCGACGACCGCCTCGTCGCCTATCTCGTCGGCGGCGACGCCACCGCCGCCCTGCGCGACCTGCGCCGCAGCCTGCCCGATTACCTCGTGCCGTCGGCCGCCGTGGTCCTCGACGCGCTGCCGCTCACCCCCAACGGCAAACTCGACCGCGCCGCACTGCCCACCCCCGACGTCACCGCCGGCGGGGGAGCGGCACCGCACGGACCGGTCGAAGAACTCGTCGCGGACGTGTGCGCCGAACTGCTCGGCATCGCCCCAGGCACCCTCGGCGCCGACGACGACTTCTTCCACCTCGGCGGCAACTCGCTGCTCGCCACACGCCTGGCCGGTCGCCTGTCGGACGTGCTCGACACCGACGTCACCGTGCGCGACGTCTTCGAGAACCGCACCGTCGCAGCGCTCGCCGCCTTCGTCGACGGGAACGGTGAGACCCGTTCGCGCCGTGCGCCTCTTGTCGCCGACCCCGACGCACCCGCTCCGCTGTCGGCGGCGCAGCAGCGCCTGTGGTTCATCAACCGCTTCGACCCGGCGTCCCCGAGCTACAACCTGCCCTTCGCGGTGCGGCTCGACGGGAACCTCGACGTCGACGCCCTCGCCGCTGCCGTGGCCGACGTGCTCGAACGGCACCGCACGCTGCGCACCGTCTACCCGGCCGCCGACGAGTACACCGTGCTGCCCGCCGCGCGCCCCGATCTCGACCCGGTGGCCGTGCCGGAAGACGCCCTCGACGAGTTCGTCCGCGACTACGCCACCACCGGATTCGACCTCACCGTCGAACCCCCGGCCCGCATGCGGCTGTACCGGACGGCTCCGGACCGGCACGTGCTGCTCGTCGTCCTGCACCACATCGCGGCCGACGGCTGGTCGCTCACGCCGCTGTTGCGCGACATCGCCGTTGCCTACGACGCCCGCCTCACCGGCGCGACCCCCGAACTCCCGGAGTTGCCCGTCCAGTACACGGACTACGCGCGGTGGCAGCGCAGCGTCGCCGACGAGCAGATCCCGTTCTGGCTGGGCGAACTCGCCGACCTGCCCGACGAGGTGACCCTGCCCGGCGACCGGCCGCGCCCCGCACAGCCCACCGGACACGGCGCCGCCCATACCGTCTCGCTCGACGCCGACCTCGTCCGCGGACTGCACACGCTGGCCCGTGAGGGTCGCGCGACGGTGTTCATGGTGCTGCACGCCGCCCTCGCGGCACTGCTCGCGCGGCACGGTGCCGGTCGCGACATCCCCATCGGCACCGCCGTCTCCGGTCGCGGCGACCCGCAGCTCGACGACGTCGTCGGCATGTTCGCCGGCACCCTCGTGTTGCGCACCGACGTCGACCCCGACGCCACCTTCACCGACCTGCTCACGCAGGTGCACCGCCGCGACCTCGCCGCCTACAGCAACCCGGACGCACCGTTCGAGACGCTCGTCGAGAAGCTGCAGCCCGCCCGCAGCGAAGCGCGGCACCCGCTGTTCCAGATCGCGCTGTCGCAGGCACGACCCGTCGCGTCGACCTTCGCGCTGCCCGGCCTCAACGTCACCGCCGCACCCGTCGACACCGAAACGGTCAACGTCGACGTGCAGGTCACCGTCACCGAGCAGCAGGACGGCATCGACCTCGAATTCTTCTACAGCACAGACCTGTACGACGCCGACACCGTCGCCGCTTACGCCGACCGTCTGCGCACGATCCTGAGCGCGGCCGTCGCGGATCCGGATGTGCGGGTCGGGGAGATCGCCCTGCACGACGACGCCGACCTGCCCACCATCGGCGCTGTGCCGGGTGCGCCGCGGTCGCTGCGCCAGTGGCTCGCGCAGGGCGCGGCTGCCGGTGGCGAGGAACTCGCGATCGTCGACGACGACCGCGAACTGTCGTACCCCGAACTGCTCTACTATTCCGACGCTCTCGCCGCGCGCCTCCAGCTCGCCGGGGTGAGCCCGGGCGATCCGGTCGCGTGTGCCTACCCGCGCTCGCTCGAATCGGTGCTCGCCGTGTGGGGCATCATCGGCGCCGGCGCCGCACCCATGCTCGTCGACCCCACCGCCCCCACCGCGCGCCTGGCCGAGATGCTCGCCGACGTGCGCGTGGGAGTCGGTGAAGCGCCGACACTTCCGGCGACCGTGCGGTGGCTCGAGGTGACCTCCGACGACGAGGAGCCGCTCGCCGACGTCGTCGATCCCGCACCCGACGCCCCCGCCTACTTCGTCTTCACCTCCGGCACCACCGGACACCCCAAGGCCGTCACCGTCACCCAGCGCGCCGCGAGCGCGTTCGCCGAGGACATCGGCGAATACCTCGCCGCCTTCCCGGGCGATCGCGTCCTGCACGTCGCGGCACCGTCGTTCGACGCCGCGATGCTCGAGATGCTCACCGCCGGCATCTCCGGCGCGACGCTCGTGGTGGCCGACGCCGACAGCTACGGCGGCGCTGCCCTCGGCGACCTGCTCGACAGCGCTGCGATCACCCATGCGGTGATGACGCCGTCGACGCTCGCGACCGTGCCGGTGCGCGACCTGCCGGCCCTGCGCACGCTCGTGCTCGGCGGCGACCGGCTCACCCGCGAGATCGTCGACCGCTGGGGCGACGGCCGTAACCTCGTCAACGGATACGGGCCGGCCGAAGCGACGACTTTCGTCACCGTCTCGCGTGCCTTGCGCCCCGGCGACGACATCGTCATCGGCACTCCCGGTCGTGGCGTCACCATCGAGGTCCTCGACGAACGCCTGCGTCCCGTGCCCGCCGGCGTGGTCGGCGAACTGTACGTCTCGGGACCGCGACTCGCGTCGGGCTACCGCGACGCCGCTGCGCGCACCGCCTCGCGGTTCGTCGCCGGACCCGACGGCCGCCGTTACCGCACCGGCGACCTCGTGCGCTGGACCCGCACCGGTGCCCTCGAATTCGTCGGCCGCAGCGACAACCAGATCAAGCTGCGCGGTGTGCGCATCGAGCCCGGCGAGATCGACACCGCCCTCACCGCACTCGACGGCGTCGACCGCGCCGTGACGCTCGTGCGCAGCGGCCGCCTCATCTCCTATGTCACCGGCGAGAACCTCGACGGCAATAATCTGGACGACGCAGACCTGCGAGCGCAGCTGCGCACCGTCCTGCCCGCGCACCTCGTGCCCTCCGCGATCGTGCCGCTGGCCGCGATCCCGCTCACCTCCCACGGCAAGGTCGACGCCGCCGCCCTGCCCGAACCCGCCGTCGGCGAAGGCAGCGAACCGCGCACGGAGACCGAAGCGCTCGTCGCCCGCATCATCGGCGACGTCCTCGGCGACGGCACCGCGGTGGGACGCACCGACGACTTCTTCGCCGTCGGCGGCAACTCGCTGCTCGCCACCGTCCTCGTCGGACGCCTGCGCGACGAGACCGGCACCGACGTGCCGCTGCGCACCATCTTCGCGAATCCCACCGTCGACGCACTTGCCGCCGCCCTCGATGCGGATGGCTTCGACACCGACGCCGGACCCGTCGCCGTGTCGCCGCGACCGGAACGAATCCCGCTCAGCCGCGCCCAGCGTCGCCTGTGGGGGCTGAGTTCGCTTGCGCCCGATGCCTACCGGCTGCGCAGCGAGGTCAACCTGAGCGGACCGCTCGACCTCGGTGCCCTGCAGGCCGCGCTCGGCGACGTCGCGCTGCGCCACGAGATCCTGCGGACCGACTACATCGTCGACGGCGACGGCGTGTACCAGCAGGTCCACGAAGCGCCGCGCAGCGACCGGTGGCGCGTGCGACTCGAACGCACCGGCCCCGACCAGCACGTGCTGCACCTCGACGTCGACCATTCGATCGCCGACGGCACGTCGCTGCGGCCGCTGCTGCGCGACCTCACGATTGCGTATCTCGCCCGCGTGAACGGCGCGGCACCGCAGTGGGAACCGCTGCCGCTGCAGTACGGCGACTACGCCCTGTGGGAAGCCGAACGCGGCATCCCCGAACGCGAGCTCGAGCACTGGCGGCGCGCCCTCGACGGACTCACCGTCACCGAACTACCCGCCGACGCCACCGGAACCGACACCGGTGCGCGCAGCGTCGACTTCACCGTGCCCACCGATGTACGCGACGCGCTCGCCGACCTCGCCCGCGCCCACGGCGCCACCGAGTTCATGGTGCTGCACGCCGCGCTGTCGGTGCTGCTCGCGCGACTCGGCGGCAGCGACGACATCGCCGTCGCCGCCGTGGTGGGCGGACGCCGCTGGGCGCAGCTCGAAGACCTCGTCGGCCCGTTCCTCGACACCCTCGTCCTACGCGCCCGCGTGGCCCCCGACATGTCGTTCGCCGGACTGCTCGGTCAGGTCCGCGACTTCGACGTCGCGGCCTTCGATCACGTCGCCGTGCCCTACGAGCAGCTGCTGTCGGAGCGACAGAGCGGCGCACCGCAGGTCGCATTGGCGTTGCAGGACTTCGGCATCGACCCGATCAGCCTGGGAGAGCTCACCGTCGAGGCGCGCGAAGTCCTCGACGACACACCGAAGTTCGACCTGCAGTTCACGCTCGCCCCGCGCTCCGACGGCTACACCGGCACGCTCGTGTTCGATGCTTCCCGCTTCGCCGGCCGCACCGCCGAACTGCTCGTCAGCCGCTTCGTCGCGTTGCTCGGCAGCCTGGCGAGCGCACCCGACAGGACCATCGGTGAAGTGGTCGTCGACACCCCGGCCGCCGCCCTCGACGGCGGCGAACCGGCCCCGGCACGCACACTCGCCGAGATGTTGCGCGCCACCGCCGCCGCCCATCCCGACCGGGAAGCCCTGCGCGGCGAGGGTGAATCGCTCACCTACCACGAACTCGACGAGCAGTCCGACGCGCTCGCCGAGGAGCTGCGGGCCGCCGGCGCGCGGGACGGGAAGATCGTGCGCATCGACGCACCGCGCAGCGTCGACTACATCCGCACCCTGTGGGCCATCACCAAGACCGGTGCGGCCTTCACGCATTCGCGGCAGGCGGGGGAGACGTGCCTGCCCGGAACCGCCTACGTCGTGTCCACCTCCGGATCCACCGGCACCCCGAAGCGGGTCGCGGTGACGCACCGCGGACTCGCCCCGCTCGCCGCCGAAGTGGCCGAGCGTTACCGGGTCGAGCCCGGAGACCGCGTGCTGCACGGCTATTCACCCGAGTTCGACGCGGCACTGCTCGAACTGCTGCTCGCGCACACCACCGGCGCGACGCTCGTCGTCGCACCCCCGGACGTCTACGCCGGGCAGGACCTGCACCGCTACCTCGCCGAACAGCGCATCACCCATTACCTGTCGACCCCCACGGTGCTCGGCACCCTCGATCCCGAAGGACTGCCCGACCTGAAGGTCGTCGCCTCCGGTGGCGAATCGCTGTCGCCGTCGCTCGCTGCGCGCTGGGCCGACGGCCGCGTGATGCTCGACGCGTACGGGCCGACCGAGGCCACGATCGTCGCGACCCTCGTCGACATCGAACCCGGCACGCGCCCGAGCATCGGCAAGCCCGTGCCCGGCACCGTCGCCCACGTGCTCGATGCGCGCCTGCGTCCCGTGCCCGCCGGAGCCGTCGGCGAGCTGTACCTCGCGGGTGAGGGCCTCGCCGCCGGATATCTCGACGACCCGGCCCGCACCGCCGAACGCTTCGTCGCCGCCCCCGGCGGTGCCCGCATGTACCGCACGGGCGATCGCGTCCACCGCCGCGTCGACGACACCCTCGGTTATCTCGGCCGCACCGACCGCCAGCTCAAGGTGCGCGGCGTGCGCATCGAACCCGGCGAACTCGAGGCGACGCTGCTCGCCCAGCCCGGCATCCGGCAGGCCGCGGTGGTCGCGGTGAGCGGCACGCTCGTCGCGTTCGCGGCCGGACCGGATCTGTCGGCCGACGACATCACTGCGCGAGTCGCGCTGGTCGTGCCGCCGCACCGCATGCCGACCCGCGTGCACGTGCTCGACCAGCTGCCCCTCACACCGAACGGCAAGCTCGACGTCGCCGCGCTCGAACTGCACGACGCCGCCGCACTCGACGACGACGCGGCCCTCGACCGGCCGCTCACCGACGCCGAGGATCTCGTCGTCACAGTCGCCGAGGACGTGCTCGGCGCCCGCCCGGCCGCGCACCGCGGGTTCTTCACCGCCGGTGGCGACTCGCTGTCGGCCGTCGTCTTCGCTGCGCGGCTGAGCGAGGCGTTCGGCACCGACGTGCCGGTGCGCGAGGTCCTCGCCGCCCCGACCCTGGCCGCGCTCGCCGCCCGCATCGAATCCGGCGACGACCAGCGCGTCGCGCTGCGGCACTACGACGACGCCACCCCGGCACCGATCGCGCCCGCGCAACGCCGCCTCGGCATCGTCGCGCGCGCCGAGACCGGCACCGCCGGTTATCTCGTGCCGGTCGTGCTGACACTGAGCGGCGACCTCGACGTCGACGCCCTCGCCGCCGCGGTGAGCGACGTCGTCGACCGGCATCGCGTGCTGCGCACCGCCTTCACCGACGACGTCCAGGTGCCCGTCGACCCGCCGGTGCTCGAACACTCCGCTCCGGAAGACGTCGCCGCGGCCGTGACCGCCACGATCACCACGCCCTTCGACATCACGACGCAAGCCCCGATGCGGATCCGGTTGTTCGACGCCGAACCCGGCCGCTGGGTACTCGCCGCCGCCGTGCACCACATCGCGTTCGACGGCGCGTCCGTCGGCCCGCTGCTCACCGATCTCGCCGTCGCCTACGCCGCGCGTCGCGGGGGAGAAGCGCCGGTCCTCGAGTCGCTGCCCGTCACCTACGGCGACTACGCGCGCTGGCAGCACGAACTGCTCGGCGACGCCACCGACCCGAGCTCGCTCGCCGCCCGCCAACTCGACTACTGGGCAACCACACTCGCCGGCCTGCCCGACAGTCCGCTGCCGCTGCCTGCCGACCGGCCGCGCCCCGCGCAGCCGACGCACCGTGGCGCGCAGATCGTCTCGACGCTCGACGCCGAGACCCACCGGCGCCTCCGGGAGGTCGCGCGCAGCCACGACGTCACCGTGTTCATGCTCGTCCACGCGGTCCTCGCCGCGATGCTCGCGCGTCGCAGCGGACGCACCGACATCGCCGTCGGCACGGCAATCGCGGGTCGCACCGATGCACGTCTCGACCGGCTCGTCGGCATGTTCGTCGGCACCGTCGTGCTGCGCACCGCCGTCGACCCGGCGCGCCCGTTCACCGACCTGCTGCGCGACGTGCGGGCCACCGATCTCGGCGCGCTCGCGCACGCCGACGTGCCGTTCGACGAGGTCGTCGCCCGTCTCGCGCCGCGCCGCGACCCGTCGTACAGCCCGCTCTTCCAGGTGCTGCTCACGCACCGCGTCGAGGCCGGCGAAGTGCTGCCGCAACTGCCGGATGTGCAGATCGCCGACACCGACGCCGGGGAACCGGCCGCGCAGTTCGACGTGGTCGTCGAACTCGTCGAGCGCGAGGCCGGACTCGACCTGCGCCTGGTCTATGCGACGGATCTGTTCGACGACACCACCGGCGACGCGATGCTCACCGACCTCGTGGCGATGCTCGCCGCCGCCCTCGCCGAACCCGACCGCGCCGTCGGCGATCTCGCCGTGCCGGTGCCCACACCGCTGTCGACCCCGGCCGTCGCACCGCGCACCCTGACCGAGATCTTCGCGACCGCCGTCGAGCAGCATCGCGGACGCATCGCGGTGCGCTCCGGCACCGTCGCCTGGACGTACGGCGGACTCGACGCCCGCGCCGACGAGATCGCCTCCGTGCTCGCCTCCCACGGCGTGCGACGCGGCGACCTCGTCGCGATCGCCGTGCCGCGCAGCGAGTACTGGCCGCTCGCCGTCTGGGCGATCACGAAACTCGGTGCGGCATGGGTGTCCGTCGACCTCACCCAACCCGACGCGCGCAGTGTCGCGATCCTCGCCGACTCCGGCGCCCGCATCGGCCTGACCGTCGGCTACCGCGAACTCGGCCACGTGACGTGGCTCGACCTCACCGCCGACCGCAGCATCGACTTCGACGCCGTCGAACCCCCGCGTCCCGCAGTGACATCCGGCGACCTCGCCTACACGATCTACACGTCCGGCACCACAGGCACACCGAAGGGCGTCGACGTCACCCACCGTGGGCTCGCGGCGCTGCTCGACGTGCAGACCGCCCTGCTCGACCTCGGGCCGGAATCGCGCGTGCTGCAGGTCGCCTCGCACACCTTCGACGCCGCGGTCTTCGAACTGCTCTCCGCCCACGCGCACGGCGGTGCCCTCGTGATCGCCCCCGACCACACCTTCGCCGGGGAACCCCTGCAGGAACTGATCATCGACGAGCGCGTCACGCACCTCAACCTCACACCCACCGTGCTCGGCACACTCGACCCCGAGGCATTCGAGCCGACGACGATCGTCGCCGCGGGTGAGACCCTGCCCGGTGCACTGGTGGACCGCTGGTCGCGGCACCGGATCGTCAACGGCTACGGACCCACCGAATTCACCGTCGCCGTCTCGTATTCCGCGCCGCTCACCGATGACGAGAAGCCGAGCATCGGCACGCCTGTCGCGGGAGCCACCGCCTACGTGCTCGACTCGCGTCTGCACCCCGTGCCGCGCGGCACCGTCGGCGAGCTCTACGTGGCCGGTGACAGCACCGCCCGCGGCTACCGCTACGAATCCGGCCTCACCGCAACGCGATTCGTTGCGAACCCGTTCGGCGACGGCGGGTGGCGGCTGTACCGCACGGGCGACCTGGTTCGGATCCTGCCGAGCGGGGTACTGGACTACGTGGCCCGCATCGACGACCAGGTGAAGATCCACGGCATCCGCGTCGAACCCGCCGAGGTCGACGCCGCGCTGCTGAGCCGTCCGGGAGTCGCGGCGGCCGTGACCGTTCCGCATCCCGGACGTGACGGTGACACCGTGCTCGTCTCCTACATCCAGCCCGAGACCGGCACCGCACCCGACATGGCGGCATTGCGTCGCGCGCTCGTCGCCGACCTGCCGCGGCACCTGCGGCCGGCAAGCATCACCGTCGTCGACGCACTGCCGCTGATGGCGTCCGGCAAGGTCGACCGCGCGGCGCTGCCCGCCCCCGACACCGCCGTCGACGAACCGTATGTCGCGCCGCAGGGACACATCGCGCAGACCGTCGCCGCGGTGTTCGCCCGCCACCTCGAGCTGCCGGTCGATGAGATCTCCGCCGACCGTGGATTCTTCGACCTCGGTGGCAGTTCCATCGCAGCCGTCACCGTCGCCGGTGAACTGCGCGACGAACTCGGAACCGACGTCCCCGTCGAGTGGCTGTTCACCAGCCCGGATCTCGCGGCGCTCGCCGACCGCATCGAACACGGCCGCAGTAATGACGAGCGCGACCCGCGCAGCGACGACGAACGCGACCCGCTCGGCAGCATCGTCGAGATTGCCGGTCGCGGTGACGAGAAACCGCCGCTGTTCTGCGTGCATCCCATCAGCGGACTCGCGTGGATGTACGCCGGGTTCGCGCAGCATCTCGACGGCCGCATCCTCTACGGTCTCCAGGCAACGGGCTTCGACGACATTCCGGACAGCATCGAGGGACTCGCCGCGCGGTATGTGACCGAGATCCGTAAGGTGAGGGCCGATGGTCCCTACCACCTGCTGGGCTGGTCGGTGGGCGGCACCATCGCACACGAGATGGCCGTGCAGCTCCGCGAGCACGGAGAGCAGGTCGGTGCGGTAGTGCTGCTCGACACGCTCACGCCCGAGACTGTGCCTGCCGAGCCCCACCCGACGGCAGAGAACGTACCCGACATCGCCGGGCTGCCCGAAGAACTCGTCGCCGAGGTCCGGCGCCGCACCGACGCCGCCGCGCAGGCCGTCGAAGACGCGGTGCGCCGACACACCCTCAGCGAATACGACGGCGACATCGACCTGGTGGTCGCCGAACCCGATCTCGACCGGCACCCAGATCTCGCCGCCACCTGGCAGCGATATGTGCGCGGTCTCGTCGTCGAACATCCGGTGCCGTTCACGCACTCGGAACTGGCCGATGCGGACGCGGTGCGTGCGATCGGCCCGGTGCTCGACAGCGTGCTCGAGCGCCACGACGACCCCCACGCCGCGCCCGCCGGGTGCGCACGCAGTGTTACCGCAACGAGGGAGACGCCCTGATGGAAGTACATGATTACCTGCGAATTCTGCAGGCGAGGTGGAAGATCGTCGCCGTCACGACGGTGGTGGCGGTTCTTGCCGCTCTCGGCGCCTCCCTGCTGACCACGCCGCAGTACGAAGCCAAGACGCGTCTGTTCGTGTCGACCTCGTCGGGCGCATCGGTGCAGGAGATCTACCAGGGCAACCTGTTCTCGCAGCAGCGAGTCACCTCCTACACCGAACTGCTCGAGGGCACCACCCTCGCGCAGCGCACCCTCGAGAAGCTCGGTCTCGGCGACATGTCGGCCGTCGATCTGGCCGGCAAGGTGACCGCTTCGTCGACTCCCGACACGGTGCTCATCGACACCGCCGTCACCGACGAGTCGCCCGAGCGTGCCCGCGACCTCGCCAACGCGCTGTCGGACGAATTCGTCGTCATGGCACGCGAACTGGAGACCCCGGAGGACGGCGGCCCGCCCACCGCCCGCGTGGTGGTCGAGCAGTACGCAGCCACGCCGTCGTCGCCGGTGACGCCGAAGACCACGCGGAACGTCGCGCTGGGTCTGGCCGTCGGTCTGCTGCTCGGTATCGCCCTTGCGGTGCTGCGTGACCGCCTCGACAACACCATCAAGGACCGCAACGCCGTCGAGGATCTCGCCGGCACCGGTGTGGTGGGTGTGATCCCGCTCGACAAGGCCCGCCAGGAAGAGCCGGCGATCGTGTTCGCGGAAGCCAACAGCGGCGACGCCGAGGCCTACCGCGAGATGCGGACCAACCTGCAGTTCCTCGAGGTCGACAACCCGCCGCGCGCGATCGTCGTCACCAGCTCGCTGCCCAGTGAGGGCAAGACCACCACGGCCGTCAACCTGGCTCTGGTGCTCGCCGAGGCCGGTCACTCCGTGGTGCTCGTCAAAGCCGACCTGCGCCGCCCGCGTGTGACGAAGTACCTCGGTACGCTCGGCGACGCCGGCCTGTCGAACGTGCTCGCGCACACGGCCTCGCTCGAGGACGTGCTCCAGCCGACCCGTTTCGACGGCATGTGGGTGCTCGCTGCGGGCGGTCTGCCGCCCAACCCGTCCGAGCTGCTCGGTTCCGCGCATGCGCGGGAGGTCATCGAGGACCTGCGGTCGCGCTTCGACTACGTCATCATCGACGCGCCGCCGCTGCTGCCCGTCACCGACGCGGCGATCCTCACGAACATCGCCGACGGTGCGCTGCTCATCGCGCGCTACGGCAAGACCACCCGTGAGCAGTTCGGTCGGGCAGTCGGCAACCTGCGTGCGGTCAATGCGCCCGTGCTGGGCACGATCCTGTCCATGACCCCCACCAAGGGGCGTGGCAGTGCCTACGAGTACCGGTATTACTACAGCTCCGACAAGGACGGTGCCACCCCGGCAGTCGCTCAGACGAGCACGCCGGCGACGCAGCGTGTCGGTGCACCGGCCCCGACTGCACCGGCCGCTCAGCCGGCTCCGCAGGCGCAGGCACCCGTCGAGGGACCGGCCCGGCCGCAGAACGGTCACCGTCACGTCGAGCCGCCGGCCACGCAGGCCTACCCGGCGCCGAGCAACGACGCCTACCACTACCGCGCTGCGGAGCAGTTCCCGCCGGCGCCGCAGCCGGCATCGGAGCGGTACGGCAACGAGCCCTACCAGGCGCCGCAGGCGTACTCCGCCGCCGAGCCGCTGTCGCGACCCGTGGTGCACGCACCGCGGCGCCCGGTGAACGACTCAGGCTCGGAGAGCGGCGAGGAGAGGTAGCAACAGATCGGCGATCTCGGATCCGACCGTGACGAACGTCTCCTCGTCACGGCCGATCGGGTCGACGATGTCCTCCGGCCCGGGCGCAGACATCTGCGCCCGGGCCGTCGTCAGTTCTGCGATGGTCCGCGCACCGGTGGCGTTCTGCAGCCTGGCGGCCTCGCGCAGCGTGAACGTCACGCGCATCCTGCGCGGTGCGAGCTGGACGACCTTGGCGCGGTGCCGCTCGCTCATCGTGATGATCATGTCGGAGTCCTCCGCGATCTGCGGGGTGATCCGACGCGCGGCGAATCTGTCCGGATCGCCTCCGAGCTGCTGCAACACGAGTGCCGCGGTGGGTTCCATGCCGTAGCCGACCATCGCCCGGGTGCCGGCGCTGTGCGCCGAGAGGTCGTCGCGACCGGCCTCGGCCGCGTAGGCGGTGGTCAGCCTTTCTGCGGTGGGTGATCGGCAGATGTTTCCGGTACACACATAGAGAATCCGCATTCGGCGATCCTATGGGAGACGCCTTCCGGACGCTCAGGAGACATCTGTGGAGTGCTCGGTCCCGGTGTACGTCATCCGAACGGCCCTCGTGACCGATCGGTAACGTTCTGTACCATCGTCGGTGATTTCGGGCGCCGGGGGAAGCTGACGCGGCTGGCGCATCCAACGTCGAAGGCGGCTGATGAGTTCTATTCTCGGTGTGACCGTGGGGGAGAGCGCCGTTCGGGTGGTGCGGCCGGTGGATCGAACGACCCCGACGGCGGGGTTCCAGTTCCAGGTGGTCGAAACCGGTAAGGACGATCCGGCGCGGCTGGCGGCAGGCACCCTCGGGGTGCTCTTCCAGACCGGTGTCGCGGGCGATCCGGTCGAGCGGGTCGGACTGGTCTACCGCGACCAGGCCCAGGCCGAGCGCCTGCGTGCGGCGATGACCGTCGAACACATCGACCGCTACCTGCTCGTCTCCGAACCCGAGGCCGCCGTCACCTATCTGCAGGCCACCGGCGAACTCGGGAGCAACACCGCCGTCTTCTACGACCTCGGCGACGCCGGGCTCACCGTCACCGTCGTCGACCTCGTCTCCCGCGAGGTGCTCGCCGAACGCACTGACAGCATCGGCGGCCGCGTCTTCGACAACGTGATCCGCGACCACCAACTCGACACCAACGGTGTGTGGCGCCCCGACGACCCCGCCACCGACGACGAACTGTCGGCCCAGTGCCGCGAGGCCAAGGAGAAGCTCTCGCAGAGCGAGACCGTGGCCGTGCCGGGCGCGGCAGGGGTCGTGCTCATGTCACGCGAGACCTTCGATCCGCTCATCGCGCAGTGCGTCGAGTCGTCGGCGCAGTTCGTGCACCAGGTGATCTCCCGTGCCGGTCGCAACCCCGAGGCCGTGGTCCTGCTCGGCGGCGGCGCGCACATCCCGCTCGTGCAGGAGGTGCTGCGCTCGTGGCTCGGACTGCCGCTGGTGGTGCCGCACGAGCCTGAACTCGTCCTCGCCAAGGGCGGGGCGATGGCCGCCGCGAAGCCTGCGAACTCGCAGCCGGCGAGCACCCTCACCCGCATCGTGCCGGGCCGCCCGTCGTCGACCAGCGCCGAGACCGAACAAATCCCGGTCGTCGCCGCTGCGGCCCCCGCGCAGACGACCGCAGCCGCCGCATCCGGGCCGGAGTCCGCCGACGCGAAGAAGCCGTGGTGGTCGACGCTGGCCGGTCGCGGTCCGTCGGTCAGCGGCAAGCAGATCTCCGGCGCCGGTATCGCGGGCACGGCCCTCGCGGTCGTCGCGGTCATCGGGGTGGCGCTGAGCACCGGCTTCGCGAGTTCGTCGACCGACGAGACGAGCCCGACCCAGTCGTACACCCCCCCGACGACCGGTGCGCCGCGGCAGAACCCCGCGCCGGCGGTGGCGCCCACGCAGGTCACCACGACCACCACCACGGTCGAGCCGGAGCCGGCTCCGACGACCTATTCGCCGCGCCCGGTTCCGCCGGCCCCCGAGCCTCCGCCCGCTCCGGCTCCGACCATCCCGGGGCTGGGAGTGCCGGTGCCGACGCTGCCGCCGCTGCCGACGATCGAGTTGCCGCCGCTGCCGCAGATCCGGCTTCCCTGAGTCACGCGCGTCGCGCGTGCCGGCCACCCGTCTGCTGTCCGGGCGCGTCGGTACGCGCGAGCACGGCGGCGATCGCCGTGGTGAGCGGGACCGACAACGTGAGCGCGATGCCGCCGACGCATGCGCGGACCAGCTCGATCGCCACGGCGTCACTGGTGATCACATCGGTGATCGAGCGCCCGGCCACCGAGAACAGCAGCAGTAGGGGCAGCGCGCCACCCGCGTAGGCGAGGACGAGTGTGTAGACGGTGCTGGCGATGTGGTCGCGGCCCACGCGCATCGCCGCCGAGAAGATCTCCCGGCGCGACGACTCGGGATCGAGGCCGGCGAGTTCGAAGGCCGACGACGCCTGCGTGATGGTGACGTCGTTGAGCACACCGAGCGAGCCGATGATGAATCCCGCCAACAGTAGGCCAGAGATCGACACGTGCCCGATGTACAGCTGCACGTCGGTGTTCTGTTCCTCCGACAGACCGGTCAGGTGCGTCATGCGGATCGCGACGTAGGACAACAGGGCCGCGACGACCATCGACGCGAGCGTGCCGAGCAGCGCCGAACTGGTCCTCAGATTCACGCCGTGCGCCAGATACAGCACCGCGTAGAGGATGAGTGCACCGCCGACCAGTGCGACCGGCACGGCGGGTTTGCCGTCCAGGAGCGCAGGGAGCATGAACACCACCAGCACGCCGAACGCGACGCCCAGGCCGATCAGGGCCCGCAGACCGCGCCAGCGGGCGATCGCGACCACTACGACGGCGAACACCGCGACCACCAGCGCGAGCGGGAAGCCGCGGGAGTAGTCGTAGAAGGAGTACTGGGTGGCGCCCGCCGGATCGGTCTGGCGGACGAGACGGATCTCGTCGCCGGCCTGCAGTTCGGGCTGACCCGGGCCGGGGATCACCTCGAGGAGGGTCCGCGCACCGTCGTCGGGACCGGATTCGATGGCGACGATGCTGCGTTCGCAGTCGAAGGTGTTGCTCGAGGGAGGGGACGGCTCACCGGTGAAGACGCGCCCGAAGGACGGGCTGCCGCACGGTCCGGTGTTCTGTTCGACGACCGTCCCGGCCTCGGTGACGACGGCGCCGCCGCCGGTGGTCTGGAAGGGGGCGGGGATGTCCACGGAACGGCTGCTCGGCCACAGCAGTGCGGTGCCGAAGAGCACCAGGAGACCGATCGCAGCCAGTAGGCCGACGACGATCTTCGCGGCGATGGGTCCGAGGGGGATGGGACTTTCGGCCTGCCCGTGGCCGTGACCGTGTCCGTGGCTGAAATGGCCGTGTCCGTGATTCACCCGGACAGGCTAGCCAAGAGGCGAGAAGGTTTGGGCTGGTGGTGGCGGGGAGCAGGGGGGGTGTCCCCGCCACCGTCACCTGATCTCGCACAGGGGGGATGGCGATCGATCAGGGAGCCCGGCACAGTGCGTAGTGCTTAGTGCCATAAGACAAATTACTGGTTCCGACCCCGGCTTGGGGAGGGGTTGACATGTGGCGATGGTCACGAACCCGACAAACCGTCCGATCGGGTAGGTAGAGCATGCTCATATCCAGGGACTTTGGTCCCGAAAGCCCCAAGATAACTGTTCGGCAACAATTACCGGTCCGGGGTCGGAGGCTCTGTCCTACTGCTTGTAGGAGGACAGGAAGTTGCCGATCCGCTCGATCGCGACCGCCAGATCGCGTGCCCACGGCAGCGTGACGATGCGCAGATGGTCGTGGTTCGGCCAGTTGAAGCCCGTGCCCTGGGTGACGAGGATGCGCTCCTGCAGCAGCAGATCCTGCACGAGCTTCTCGTCGTCGTGGATGTCGTAGACCTCCGGATCCAGACGCGGGAAGGCGTAGAGCGCACCGCGCGGCTTCACGCAGCTCACGCCCGGGATGGCGTTGAGCCGCTCCCACGCGACGTCGCGCTGCTCGAGCAGGCGCCCGCCGGGCAGCACGAGGTCCTCGATGCTCTGGTAGCCGCCGAGCGCCACCTGGATGGCGTGCTGGGCCGGCACGTTGGGGCACAACCGGGTCGAGGCGAGCAGATCCACGCCCTCGAGGAAGCCTGCCGCGTGATCCTTCGGGCCGGTGATGACCATCCAGCCCGACCGGTAGCCGGCGACCCGGTACGCCTTCGACAGGCCGTTGTAGGTCAGGCAGAGCAGATCCGGGGCCAGTGAGGCCAGGGAGACGTGCTTGGTGTCGTCGTAGAGGATCTTGTCGTAGATCTCGTCGGCGAGCAGCAGCAGCTGGTGCTTGCGCGCGAGGCGCACGATCCCCTCGAGCACCTCCTGCGAGTACACGGCGCCCGTCGGGTTGTTCGGGTTGATCACCACGATCGCCTTGGTGCGCTCGGTGATCCGGGACTCGATGTCGTCGAGGTCCGGGTTCCAGTCGTTGGTCTCGTCGCACAGGTAGTGCACGGGGGTGCCACCGGCGAGCGAGGTCATCGCCGTCCACAACGGATAGTCGGGTGCCGGGATGAGCACCTCGTCGCCGTCGTCGAGCAGGGCCTGCATGGTGATGGTGATGAGCTCGGAGACGCCGTTGCCCAGGTAGACGTCGTTGATGTCGAACTTGGGGAAGCGCGGTACGAGCTCGTAGCGCGTGACGATCGCGCGACGGGCCGAGGCGATGCCCTTGGACTCCGAGTAGCCCTGCGCGTGGGGCAGCGCCGCGATCATGTCCTGCACGATCGTGTCGGGCGCCTCGAACCCGAACGGCGCGGGGTTGCCGATGTTGAGCTTGAGGATGCGATGCCCCTCGGCCTCGAGCCGCGCGGCGTGGGCATGCACCGGCCCGCGGATCTCGTAGAGCACGTTCCGGAGCTTCGACGACTGCTCGAGCCGACGGCTGATGTGATGGTGAAGTTGGCCTTGCTCCTCGGTAGTCACGGGTTACATGGTGCCACCGTGCTGCAACACGATTTCATCCGCGTTTTGTAGGTCGTGGTAACGACTCGGGAAACAAGACGCGACGAATGTCCGGATCAGTGCGATGATCGAGGTCCATCTAGGCCTCACGTCGGGGTGACGTGGGGGAATGCAAGGAGCAAGTGGTATGGCGCAGGGCACTGTCAAGTGGTTCAACGCGGAAAAGGGCTTCGGCTTCATCGAGCAGGATGGTGGGGGAGCAGACGTTTTCGTCCATTACTCCGAAATCCAGGGTTCGGGCTTCAAGACCCTGGACGAGGGAGCACGAGTCGAGTTCGAGATCGGCCAGGGGCAGAAGGGCCCGCAGGCTCAGGGCGTGCGCACCATCTAGGTCGCACCCTTTCGAGAATTCCGCGTTCGACGGCGTCGCATCTTCGGGTGCGGCACCGTCGTCGTGTGCTCTCCACCACAAACAGTGCGCAAGGTCCTACCGGTCGGTAAGTACTGCTTGTAAGGTGTGTCCGAGTCGTGGGGTAACAGTTTGTTTTCTCCGGTACGGGGGGATTCGTACCGGACGGTTTTTCCTTCCTGGGGGATTGGTGTTTGTGGATTCGGCGACTCCTCGCAGCGCGACGCACGATCGATGGACCGACCCCAAGAAGCGCCTCTGGCTGTACGGACTCGTCATCCCCCTGAGCCCGTTCATCGCCTATTTCCTCGTCGAATACCTGCACCTCGGCGTCTTCTGGGCCACCGGTGCACTGGTCATCGCCGTCGTCTGCCCGCTGGTCGACGCGTTCGCGAGACTGGACACGAGCAATCCACCCGAGAGCATGATGCGGACGCTCGAGAACGATCGGTACTACCGCTACTGCACCTATCTCTATCTCCCGCTGCAATATGCGGGCCTGGCCTTCGGATGCTGGATGTGGGTGTCGCAACCCATGGGCGGCGCCGAACGATTCGCGATGGCCGCCACGCTCGGCATCGTCGGCGGTGTCGGCATCAACGCGGCACACGAACTCGGGCACAAGCGCACCACCATCGAGCGGCGTCTCGCGAAGATCGCCCTCGCCCAGTCGTTCTACGGCCACTTCTACGTCGAACACAATCGTGGACACCACGCGCGCGTCGCGACCCCGGAGGACCCGGCCACCGCCCGCATGGGCGAGAGCTACTGGCGTTTCCTGCCCCGCTCGGTGTTCGGCAGCCTCCGCTCCGCCATCCGCTACGAGAAGGGCCGGCTCGAGCGTCGCGGCATGTCGTTCTGGAACGTGCGGCACAACGACATCCTCAACGCGTGGGCGCTGAGCGTCGTCCTCTATGCCGTGCTCATCGCGGTGTTCGGCTGGTCGATCGCCCCGTGGCTCGTCGTCCAGGCCGTCATGGCGATCATGTTCCTCGAAGGTGCCAACTATCTCGAGCACTACGGGCTGCTGCGCGAGAAGCGCCCGGACGGCAGCTACGAACGGGTGCAGCCCCAGCACAGCTGGAACAGCAACCACGTGTGCTCCAACCTGTTCCTCTACAACCTGCAGCGACACAGCGACCACCACGCCAACCCGCTGCGCCGTTACCAAACCCTGCGCTCGATGCCGCAGGCGCCGCAGCTGCCCGCCGGCTACGCGGTATTGATCATCCTGGCTCTGTTCCCACCCCTGTGGCGGCGGATAATGGACCCGCGACTGCTCGAGCACTACGGGCACGATGTGTCGCGAATCAACATTCAGTGTGGGAAGAGAACGGCGATTCAGGCACGATACGGCGGGGGAAACTAGGCGCCGGATCGCTCCGACCACCGACGCATGGCGACGCGCCTCGACGAACTGGGCATCCCCGCCATCATCGATATCCACGACGGCACCCACAACTGGGGCTACCGGCAGGACGACTTGCACAACTCGTGGCCCGTCCTCGGCCCCGCGATCGGCGCCTCCTGGCGAGTTCTCCACAGGCGGTCGGTTCATCCACAGATCCGGCCGATCGGCCGTTCTGCCGGCAGTTCGCCGTTCGGCTCGAGCGACGCTCGACGCATGCGCGACGACGTCCTCATCCATCGCAGCGACGCTCAGGCATCGGGCCGCACTCCGGGCGAGATCCGCGGTCTGGTCAGGAGCGGTCACTGGGTACGGCTCGCATCGGGTGTCTTCGTTCCCCGCGAGACGTACGAGGCAACCGACGACTTCGGCCGGCACGCATTTCGCGCACGGGCGATGCTGCAGGTCTCGTCACCCGACGCTGCGCTCAGCCACGTCTCCGCAGCCGTACTCCACGGACTGCGCCCGTGGAGAATCGCTCTGGACGACGTCCACCTCACCTACAACCGACGCAGCGGTGGCAAACGAACGCCGGGACGAGTGATGCACACGGCGCGACTCGACGAAGCCGAAGTAGTGGACAGATGCGGAGCCCGCGTACTGGAGGTCGCGCGGACCGTTGTCGATATCGCAGCAACCGAGCCGTTCGAAGAGTCGGTAGTGCTCGGTGACCGCGTGTTGCGGCACGGACTGACCGACATCGCATTGCTGCGGAGTGCGCTGGAGCGGATGGGATCTCATCCGGGACGCGCGCGTGCTTCCCGAGCGGTGGGAAGGATGGACGACCGTAGCGACAGCGTCGGCGAGTCGCGCAGTCGCATCCTGATGCTCGACGAACATCTGCCGGTCCCGCTTGCACAGGTCGATGTGCTCGACGCTGCCGATCGTTGGCTCGCGCGGGTCGACTTCCTGTGGCCCGAGCACGGTGTCATCGGTGAGTTCGACGGTCGTATCAAGTACCGACGCGACGGCGTCGCCACCAGGGATGCGGAGGACGTCGTCTATCAGGAGAAGCTGCGCGAGGACCGGCTGCGCCAGGCGGGGTGGGTGGTCGTGCGGTGGACGTGGGACGACCTGGAGACCCCGGGCGCGCTCGCGTCGAAGATCCGTGCGGCCATGGAGTTGGCGCGGCGGGGGAGTGGTCCGGTTGGGCGGTACGTCGTACGAAAGCTCACAACGCAGAAGTGAGGCTCACAACCCCAGTGGTTGACCACCACGGTTGCGAGCCTCACTTCTCGGTTGTTTACCTACTTACTTGCGACCCGGCGGCTTGATGCCGCTCTTGATCTGCAGTCCGCCCGGCTTCGCCTGCGGCGGCGCCGGCGCCTCGGCCTCCGGCTTCACCGGGGCCTCGGGCTCGGGTGCCGTCTCGGGCTCGGGTGCCGACTCCGGCGTCGGCTCAGCCTTCGCCGGTGCAGCCGGAGTGGCAGGCGCAGCCTTCTTCGCACCCGGTCCCTTCAGGCCGCTCTTGAGCTGCAGTCCGCCCGGCTTCGCCTTCGGGATCGCCGACTCCTTCGGCTGCTCCGCAGGCGCTTCCGCAGCGGGAGCCTCCGCCGTGGGAGCCTCTGCAGCAGGTGCTTCCTCGGCCGGAGCCGCGGGAGCAGAGTTCGCTGCCGGAGCCGCCTTCTTCGCGCCGGGACCCTTCAGGCCGCTCTTGAGCTGGAGGCCGCCCGGCTTCGCCTTCGGCACCGCGGGTGCCTCGGCTGCGGGAGCTTCCGACGACGACTCGGCAGGGGCAGCAGGTGCGGCCGGCTTCGCGGCACCCGGGGCCTTCGCACCCGGAGCCTTGAGGCCGCCCTTCATCTGCAGTCCGCCCGGCTTGGCCTTCGGTGCTGCCGGTGCCTCGGCTGCAGGAGCAGCAGAAGCCTCGGACGCGGCAGGTGCAGCCGGAGCCGCAGCCTTCTTCGCGCCCGGACCCTTCAGGCCACCCTTCATCTGCAGTCCGCCCGGCTTCGCCTTCGGAGCTGCGGGAGCCTCGGCTGCCTCGGAAGCAGGAGCCTTCGCACCACCGGGAGCCTTCGGTCCGCCCGGAGCCTTGAGACCGCCCTTCATCTGCAGACCGCCGGCCTTCGGGGCACCGGTGGTCTTCGGAGCAGCCGGCGCTGCCGCTGCCACCTCGACCTCCTCGACGCGCTCCTTCTCGACCTCTTCCGCGGTCTCCTCGACCTCGACCGGAGTCTTCGGCTGCTGGACGACCTTGAGGTTGTCGCTGAGCTTCGCGGCCTCGACGCGAGAGATGGACTCGAGCATGAGCTGCGCGACGTCGATGACCTCGACGCCCTCGCCCTTGCCCTCTTCCTGACGCGCCGTCACACCGTCGGTGAGCATGACGCGGCAGAACGGGCAGCCCGTCGCGATCTTGGCGGGATTCGTGGTGAGCGCTTCGTCGACACGGTCGATGTTGATGCGCTTACCGATCTTCTCCTCCATCCACATGCGGGCACCACCGGCACCACAGCACATGGACCGCTCGCCGTGACGCGGCATCTCGACAAGCTTCGCGCCCGACGCCGCCATCAGCTCACGCGGAGCGTTGTAGACCTTGTTGTGCCGTCCGAGGAAGCACGGGTCGTGGTAGGTCACGTCCTGGCCGACGGCCTTGACCTGGACCAGCTTCTTCGCCCGCACGAGACGGTTGAGCAGCTGCGTGTGGTGGACGACCTCGTAGCTGCCACCCACCTGCGGGTACTCGTTGTTCAGCGCGTTGAAGCAGTGCGCACAGGTCACGACGATCTTGCGCTTGCTCTGCTCGACGCCCTCGAACACACCGTTGAGGACCTCGATGTTCTGCTGCGCCAGCTGCTGGAACAGGAACTCGTTGCCCGCGCGGCGAGCGGAGTCGCCGGTGCAGGTCTCCTCGGCGCCGAGGACCATGAACTTCACGCCGGCGGTCGCGAGGAGCTCGGCGACGGCCTTCGTGGTCTTCTTGGCGCGGTCCTCGTAGGCACCGGCACAGCCGACCCAGAAGAGGTACTCGTAGCCGTCGAAGCTGTCGGCATCCTGGCCGAAGACCGGGATGTCGAACTCCATCTCGTTGATCCAGTTGAGACGGTCCTTGGCGTTCTGGCCCCAGGGATTGCCCTTGTTCTCGAGGTTCTTGAACAGACCCGCGAGCTCGGACGGGAAGTCCGACTCGATGAGCACCTGGTAGCGACGCATGTCGATGATGTGGTCGACGTGCTCGATGTCCACCGGGCACTGCTCGACGCACGCACCACAGTTGGTGCACGACCACAGGGTCTCGGTGTCGATGACGGGAGCCAGTTCGCCTGCTTCCAGCAACCCCTCGGTCTCGCCGACGAGCTTGCGACCCGACTCCTCGCGAGCCGACGCCGGGATCTTCGCCAGCTTGGCCTCGTCCGGATTGCCCTCGGCGTCGACCAGGCCGACTTCGTCGCCACCGAGATCGGTGCGACCACCGGCGAGCAGGTAGGGAGCCTTGGCGTAACCGTGGTCGCGCAGCGACGTGATGAGCAGCTTCGGCGACAGCGGCTTACCGGTGTTCCAGGCGGGGCACTGCGACTGGCAACGACCGCACTCGGTGCAGGTCGTGAAGTCCAGCCAGCCCTTCCACGTGAAGTCCTCGATGCGGCCGGCACCGAAGGTGTCCTTGTCCGGATCGGCGTCCTCCATGTCGACGGGCTTGCCGCCGGACATCATCTGACGTGCGGCACCGAGGGCGGGACCGCCGTCGTCCTCACGCTTGAAGTAGATGTTGAAGAAGGCCGAGAAGCGGTGCCATGCGACACCCCAGGTGATGTTGCGGCCGACGATGTAGAGCCACACCATGCCCGACATGAGCTTGATGAACGCGAACACCGACACGAGCTCGGGGCTCTCCGGAAGGATCCGGGCGACCTGCATCGTGAAGAAGTCGGTCGAAAGGTGGCCGCCGCCGTATGTGGCGATCTTTCCGGCCTTCACCAGGATCATGCCCAGGCCCTCGAGCAGCACGACCGCTTCGACGAAGTAGGCGGCCTTGAAGTTCGAGCCGCTGAAGCGCGACATCCGGCCGGGCTGACGCGGATGGTTGCGCTGGCGGATGTAGATCAGCGTCAGGATGCCGATCACCGTGCCGAGACCGAGGATCTCGTCGATGAAGTGGTAGACGGCGGTATTGCCGATGAGCGGCCAGTGGAACTTCGGGTCGAACGTCTGGCCGTAGGCCTCGAACCAGACGATCGCGCCGAGCATGAAGCCGACCATCACCAGCCAGTGAGCCCAGCCGACGGTCCGGAACTTGACCATCTTCGTGTGCGCGAGGAATTCGACGACCATCTGCTTGAAGCGCGGGAAGAACGGCCGCCAGCGGTCCGGGGCCGGCTGGCCGACCCGGATCGTGTTGACCATCTTCAGCGCACCGCTGATGAACGCGAACCAACACACGAGGCTCAGCAGCACGCCGATCGTGCCCAACGTAATCGTCAGGGCATTCATACGTGGCCTTTCGTGTCGGGGGCGGCGTCGTGCCGCCTGGTATGAGTCACCCCATCGTAACGCAAGCTAAGTTACCCACCGGTAACTTGGTCTGATCTGGAGTTACCCGCCAGTAGCTATGACTGCGTCGAATCGGAGACCGTGTGCCCGGACACGCTAGAGGTCAAACGTGATACCGCCGTCACGCAGGATGCCCTAACTCGCCTGAAAAGAGGCATGTGTCACACGGAGATCACGGCACCCCTGTACCGGCCACGATGCTGTTTCCATTCGGGCAAATGGGTATAACACTCCGGATGTGATGTCGGTTATGATTCGCCCGGTACATGGGGTTCGCATGTGGGCTATACACGTCGGGGGACGTAGAACTCCAGGTCAATACAGCAGAATGGGGGCGTCTTAACAGGCGTGCGCCATGTCACAGAACGGAAAAAGATGAAGCTGAAGAAGCTTGCCGCTGTGGCGACGATGACGATCGCCGCCATGGGCATCACCGCCGGTACCTCGTACGCGGCGCCCGCTGCGCAGGATGAGATCAACTACGAGTCCAAGGTCGAGGGCGACTCGGTTGTGACCGTCATCGACGCCGGTGAGTTCCAGGTCTCGGGTGACGGCGAGAGCGTCGAACTTCAGGACAACGCCGGCAACACGGTTCTCAGCCTGCCGCTGGCCATCCAGCTCGGCGATCTGCAGCTCCCCTTCGAGCGTCAGATCAGCGAGGACGGCAAGACCCTCACGCTGACCCCGGTCACCGACCTGTCGAAGGCCACCCCCGTCGCCCCCGAGGACAAGGTCGGCCCGAGCCTCACGCCGGTCGCTCTCAAGCTCCAGGACGTCGCTTCGCCCGACGAGAACCTGAAGGCTCAGCAGAACTTCTCCTCGCAGCTCGCTATCGCTACCGCTGCCGGTGGCCTGGCGGGCACCGTCATCGGTGCCGCGATCGGCTGCGTGGTGGGTGGTACGCCGGTGCTGGTGGCGGTGCCCGTGGCGGTTGCGACCTGTGTTGCAGGCGCAGCTGCCGGTGCTGGCATCGGTGGTGTGGTCGGAACGATCATCGCTGGCGGTCCGACTCTTGTGGTCGCTGGGATCGGGCTGGCCAACACCCTGCTCGCCGCTCCGGGCACCACCGTCTACGCCAACTGATAGGTTGGCTGGGCATTTGAGCTGAGAACGGTCGCCGTGGGGACGATGTCCCCACGGCGACCGTTCTATTTTCGAGACTCACCACCTGACGAAAGAGCCCTGCCCGACGGATCGGGCAGGGCTCTTTCGATTCGAAGGGCTGAATCAGATGGAGCCGACGAGCCGGCTTGCGTTGATGAGGATCTGCCACGCGTAGTTGAAGATGTCGAAGCCGATCTCGAGACTCGTAAGGAGGACGCCGGTCAAGAATGTTCCTTTCGTCAGGACGGCGCAGGGGCCGAGGTGCGAGGATCGTAACCCACGCTAAACGGACATTGGGAAGCCAGGTCCCGGAGGTGGTTAGGTTCACCTAGGAAATGCAGCTCGCGGGCGCTTTCCGAAGCGGATTCAGGGGCATTTCCGAGGGTCCCTGGAGGCATCCTCCGAACGCCCGACGAAGGGCTGTTCCACCGCCTTCTACCGCCGGTCGTTGTGGTGCAGGAGAACCGCCCCGAACCCGCGCCGACCGGCACGGCCGTACGCCCCTCCGAACGCCCCCACGAACGACGAAGGTCCGCTCCCCGTAGGGAACGGACCTTCGTGACGTTCTGGTGGATTACCAGGTGCGGACCTTCAGGCCCGGGTTCTCCGCCAGGACCGTCTTGATCGGCGTGGCGAACAGCTCGGGGCTCTCACCGAGCAGGCCGCTGACGAACCCGGCGATCTCGCACATGCCGTACTGGCCGACGTTCGAGGCGCTGGAGATGCCGAGGGCGAGGGTGCCGGTGACGAGGGTGCCACCGCTGTCGCCCTGCAGGGCACACAGGTTGGTGGAGAAGCCGTTCTCGAGCACGCGGTGGCCGATCTCGACGTTCTGGCCGGTGGCGGTCACGACGCCGCAGCTGTAGCCGGTGCGCAGGCCCGACTTGCAGACCGGGGCGCCGACGACGGGATCCGCGATACCCGTGATGGGCAGCGGAGCGGCGAACGGAACGCGCACGCCGTTGTTCTCGAAGCGACCCGCGGCATCGGAGGTGGGGCGGATCAGCGCGTAGTCGCTGCCGTCGAGCACCGTCTTCTCGAACGAGCCGAGGTGCTGGCCGAGGTTGTCGCCGATGAGCTGGTGGACCTGGGAGGCCCACCGAGTGCCGGCCTGCGCGCGGTTGGGGTCGCAGTGACCGGCGGTGATGTTCACGGGCTGTCCGCTGCCGTCCTCGCCGTTGAAGCCGAGGGAGCAGCGCAGGCCCTCGCCGGCGCCGAGCGCGGCGTAGGCGTCGCCACCGAAGAGGGCGTCGGGGGCGTCGAGGCCACCGGCGATGGGCTGCAGGTCGGTCGCGCCTTCCGGCGTCAGCTCGGCGGGAGCGAACAGCACGCGCACCCCGTCGAGGAAGTCGGGGAGCTCGACACCGGACACGTTGTCGGTGCGCACGACGACGTCGTTGTTCACCACGTCGATGGCGATGCCGCGGATGACGTCGGCGACGGCGGGCGGCTGGGTCTCGAGCCAGTCGCCCAGTGCGCCGAGCTGATCTTCGAGGGCGTCCTCGCTGCGCTCGGTCTCGGCGACGGTGAATCCGGCATCCTCGGCGGCCTTGCGGGCCTCCTCGAAGCCGTCACCCTCGGTCAGGCCGACCGTGGCGGTGCCCTGGTCGTCCAGCCACACACCGGCGAAGACGGCTTCGAACTGCTCCCGTGCCTTCTCGGCGAACGCGGCGAGATCCTGGCTGCGCTGCGCATCGGCGAGGAAGCGCTCGGCATCGATGTTCAGGTCGCGCTGCAACGCCTCGACGAGCTCGGCCGGCAGAGACGATGTCTGCGCGGGTTCGGTCTCGGGTTCGGCCTGCGCGATGGCAACGGCAGGACCGAGGAGCAGCAGTGCGGCCGAACCGATGACGGCCGTCCGACGTGCGAAGGTGCGTCGCATGGATACCTTTCTCGTTCCTTCACGCATGCACGCGCGAAGGCGCCGTTCCCCCGCGGATCGGCGTCCGTCCGATCCTAAGGGGTGAGCGAGGAAGTACATAGGTACTTCTCGGTTACGGATGAGACTCGTGTGACTGTTGTGACGATCGGACCGGACGGTTCCGGCCGTTATGCCGGGTTCGCCGTAGTACGGACTCGGGTGCCGGTGGCGTTCTCGATCTCCTGGATCGGAATGCCGAGGCTGGAGGTGCCACCGTTGGGCGCGAGTACCAGGTTCGCCTCGACGCAGTTCGGTGCGCCGGCGCTGTTCGATCCGCTGATCACCCCGAGGGCGAGGGTGCCGGTGACGATGGCGCCACCGCTGTCACCCGCGAGGGTGCAGGCGGAGGTCGCGAAGCCGCGGATGGTGCTCGAGAAGCCCGAGTCGTAGGTCAGCTGGGTCTCGATGCGGTCGGCGACGACGAGGCCGCACGTGAACGACGAGGATTGGCCCGACTTGCAGACGGGCGCTCCGACGACCGGAACGGCCGTGCCGGTGACCGTGAGGGTCGAGCCGTTGCCACCGCGGACCGAGGGGCGGTCGAGGCCGGCCTCGACGCCGGCTTCGTCGAGCGAGACGATGCCGTAGTCGAGGGTGCTGTCGGTGCCCACCGTGGACTCGGTGAACTTGCCGATCCGCACGCTCTCGTCGATGTTCGCGCGGTTGGGCAGGTAGACCGTCGAACCACCGTCGGCACGGGCGACCGCGTCGCAGTGACCGGCGGTGAGGTTGACGGCGTTACCGTCGGCGTCGACACCGTTGAAGCCGAACGAGCAGATGCCGATGCGCTCGATGGGTGTGGCGCGGACGTCGCCGTCGGCGGTGATGTAGGTGTCGCCACCCATCGGGGCCGGATCGTTCGGCGGCATGCCCGGCGACAGCTGGACCTGCACGTTCGCCACCAGCGACGGCAGGTTCAGTGCGCGCCCGATCGGCGAGTTCACGATGTCGAGGACGATCTGGTTGTTGAGCACATCGATCGACGCGGAGTTGATCTGCGACGACACCTCGCGCGGGAGCCCCGCCACCCAGCGGTTCAGCTCGGCGAGGGCCTGCTCGAGTCCGTCGGCCGAGACCGGCGCGACCGTGGCGTGGAAGCCGTCCTGCGCAGCGCGCTCGGCGGCCTCGCGATTCGTGACGGCGATGACCGGCTTGCCGTCCTCGCCGAGCCAGGCACCGGCGAACTCGGAGGGGTGCTCGGAGCGGAAGTCGCGGGCGTAGTCGCCGAGCTCCTGCGCGCGGGCGGCCCGGTCGAGGTACTCCTCGGGGGACAGACCCAGGTCGCGCTGGATCGCCTCGACGAGTTCGGCGGGAAGTTCAGCAGAAGGCAACTGTTCGGCGGGCGCGGCACTCGCTGTGGCGCTCAAGGGCACTGCCAGCAGAACCGCGGAGGCCGCTGCGACTGCGACGCGGCGGGTGGTGGAACGGACTGCGGCGCGCGACGCCGACGAGAGACGCATGGAGGCCTTTCATGTGTGCTCGATGTGCTCTTGAACAGGTGCTTCGTGGAATCGGCGAGCCGACCCGCGGGACAGCCTACGGGACGGCCCGGCGACCGCCGATAGTGCCGTAGGTCACCACTGGGATACCTGCGCTGTCTAGTTGGGGGTCTCAGTCTCCGACGGCTCCGAAGTCTCCGACGGTGTCGGTCCCTCGGAGGGCTCGGGATCGGTCGTATCGGACGTCGGCGGAGTCGTCGGGGTGCTGCTGTCCCCGCCACCGCTGCCGCCTCTGTCGCGTCCGCCACCCGAGGAATCACTGGGCTGGTTCCGCCTCGACCAGCCTGTGCTCGACGTGGTCGAGGACGTGTTGGACGTGCTGGAGGTGGTCGAGCCCGGCGACGACGAGGAAGAAGAGGACTGCTCGCTCGTGCCGGTGACGGGATCGACCCAGGTCTGCTGCACGACCGGCGGAGCGACCGGCATCGTCTCCTCGGCGACGGCCGGCTCGGTCGACTCCTCGGTGGTGGTCTCCTCGGTGCTGCGGGGAGCCGGTGCGGGGCGCGCCTTCGAGGTCGTGGTGGTCGCGGGGGCGGTCGGGGTCTCGGCGACCTGCGTGCCCGCAGTGGCCGTCGGGGAGTCCCGCAGACCGAACACCAACGCGCCGACGCCCACGAGCACCGCGATCGCCGCGGCCGCCGCGATGGCCGTGACCTTCGACGAGCGGCCCGAGGGCTTCTCGTCGGCGGCTGCTCCGGCCGAGACGGCGGCGACCGTCGCCTTCGATGTGTTCGCCGCGGGCTTCGCGGCAGCGGGCGGGGCATCCGGAGGGGGAGTCGCCGTGATCTTCGAGATCACCGCGGTGATCTCGGGGTCGAGTTCGCTGCGTTTCGGTTCGGCGAGCTTGGCGGTGGGCAGGATCTGCGTCGACCCGAGGAGGTCGACCGAGCCTGCGGCCGCGGCGAGAGCAGCGCCGCGCACCATCGTCTGGTGCGGCTCGGGCGCCAGGGCGCACCGCACGCCGAGTCCGGTCTTCACCGACTGCGCGACGAGCTGCGCGGCGCTCGGGTCGACCGCTTCGTCGACCGTGACGACGATGGCGTCGAGGTTGCTCACGAGCCAGCCGAACGCGCCGAGCGCCGACGAGAGCTGCGCAGCGACCGACGGGGCGTCGCCTTCGGGGTACCGGAATGCCTTACCCGCCGCGACTCCCGAGCGCACGAGGGTGACGGTCGAGCCCTGCGGGTCGATGTGATAGACCGCGACGAGTCGTCCGGTCTGGTGCGCGACCTGCGATTCGAACCATGCCGCGGCGGCCTCGGCGTCGGAGACGAGCGAGACGTGACGCAATCCGACGTAGTCGAGGGCGTTGCGCAGCACCGCGACCGTCGAGCTCGGCCAGTCGGTGGGGTGCGTCGCCACTGCGGTGTACGGGGTGTCGCCGATGAGGGAGGCTGCGTCGGCGAGGAGGCATTCCATGGCCGTGGCGACGAGGTCTTCGGCGCGGGAGAGCGAACCGTCGTTGGCGCGGACACCACCGGAGTGGCCGAGACGATCGACGAAGCCGGTGAAGGAACTGGTGTGCCCGTCGACGACGTCGTGGTCGCCCAGTGTCGCGGTGCCGTCGGAATGCAGGTGGACGGCGGTAAACCGCTCGATCGGTGCGGGGTCCGGCCGTCCCGGCGTCGGTGAGGTGACCGCAACCGACGACACGGTGGTCCCCACCCTCAGGCCTACGCCTACGGACATGCCGGCTTGCCTCCATTCCGGTCGGAGTGTGTGTGACGGGGTACATCTGCGCCGTGCCCCATGGCCCGGAGCAGTGACAGGAGCTCCGAGCGGGAACCGGCACCGAGTCGGCGCCGGATACGGGCGACATGATGTTCCACGGTCTTCGCGGAAATGTACAGGTGGTTTCCTACCTCTCGGTAGGTGAGGCCCGAAACCACCAGGTCGGCCACCTGCGCCTCGCGCTCGGACAGCGCACCCGGCTTCTCCCGTGCGCCGAGGGGGGATTCGTCCGGATCACCGGGGGGAGTGTCGGGGGCGATGTCCATCGGTGCGCGACCGGCTGGACCGTCCTGCCGGATCGTCCGCGCGACCTGCAGTAATCCGGTGGCGACGGTGGTGTCGTCCGTCCGCAGCGCTGCTTCTCCGGCGAGCTTCGCGCCGTCCCACGGGAGACCGACGGACGCGAGGGACTCGGCCGCCTCGCGGATGCGCACCGCGTCGACCTCACCGCGCAGCACCGAGAGCCATGCGTGCCCGGCCCGCGCGAGCACCGCGGCGTAGGCGGTGGTCTCCGCGGCCAGGGCGAGGGCGCGGGCGTGCGGGACGAGGTCGGCCGGACGGTCCGCGGCGATCGCGGCCTGCACCCCGTACCAGTGCAGCGCCGCACCCCACAGCGGTGGCTCACCGAGGGTGGTGAGCAGCGCGCGGGCACCGGCGACGAGGTGCGCAACCCGCACGGACTCGTCGAGGCGGACGGCGGCCAGCCACAGTTCACCCAACGGCAGCAGCCCGAACAGGTCGACGGAGTACTCGGCCACGACCGACTGCGCGGCCTGCCAGCACACCGTCAACGCTCCGAGGTCGGCGTTGCGTCGTGCCAACCCGACCTGCAGGGCGTGGAAGAAGAGGAGGTCGCGCTGCCCGGTCACTTCGGGAGCGACGGCTTCGGCGGTCGCCGCGGCGGCTGCGAGATCACCGCCGAGCATCTCGGTCCACGCCACCAGGATGCGATTGCGCACGGTCGGCGTCTCCGGACGGTCGAGGATCGAGCGTGCGTGCCCGAGTTCGCCCGAGTGCAGACACAACAGTGCGGCGACGGCGTCGACCGTGTCGGGCCAGGCGCGCAGCGACCCGTCGGATCCGAGGCTCGTCAGGGCGCGGGCGAGGCGATTCATCGCGATCCGGCCGTCGCCGCCGACGGATTCGCGCAGGCCCTCCTCGAGCAGTCGCGCGGCGGAGGCCGACGAGGTCGGCGCACCCGAGGTGGCGGCACCACGGAAATGCTCTGCGGCCGAGGGGCGTCCGGCCGCGAGCAACACTGTGGCGGCGAGGGGAGCGTCCGCACCGACCCGTTCGGGGCCGAGCCATTCGAACAGGTCGGCACTGCGGTCGAGCATGCCGCGATGCGCGGCGATGCTCGCGGAAATCCGGGTGGCGGCGCGCACGTCGTCGATGTCGGCCGTGTCGGCGCGGTCGAGCAGCCGGTCGGTGATCTGTTCGGCTCGCTCGAGATCCCCTGCCGCGAAGGCGACTTCGGCTCGCCGCACCGCAAGGGTCGCGGGATCGGCTCCCGCGGGTACGGCGGCGTCGAGAAGATCCGCGGCCTCGCGGGGCGGCGCGTCGGCTGCGAACGCGACGAGTCGCTCGGCGAGATGCGGGTCGGTGAGGCCGATCGTCGCGAGGCCGCGGGCGAGTTGCGGCGTCAGCGTTCCGGCATCGAGACGAGTCGCGAGGAGGCGACGCGCGACGACGAACAGGTTGTGCCGTCCCAGGGCCGCCGCGGGCGCACCGCTCGCCCCGGTGGTGAGGCTCGCGGCATCGGCGCCGAGCAGACCACTCGCACGGGCCGCATCGACGAGATCGAGAGCGCGCTCGACAGGGATGTCGAGCACGGCGGCGAGTTCGCCGGGATCGAGCGCCGCGCCGAGGTCGACGAGCGCCAGAGCTGCGGTGAGATCGAGATCCGCGAGGAGCTGCCGGCGGATCGCTTCCTCGACGGCCCGCCGGACAACGCTCTCCGTCCGCACGGCGTCGAGGGCGGTGTCGACGAGATGCGGTACGCCGCCCGTGAGGCGGTGCAGGGCACGCACCTGGGGCGGTGCGAGCCGGAGCTCGAACGACGCCGCGCGACCGGCGATCTCACGAGGTGTCCACGACCCCAGTTCCACCACCGTCCCGCTTCCCGTGAACGCTGCGGTCAGCGAGCGCATCTCGGCGCGGTGCGGTCGGGCTTCGGTGGCCACGACGATCCCCGTCGGCGCCTCCAGGACGTGCTCGACGAGGTCCTGCACCTCTGCAGCGGTCATGCGGTGCGCGTCGTCGACGATGCGGACGTCGGCGAGATCTGTTCGGAGCGAAGCGAGTACGGCGGACTTCCCGGTTCCGGTGCCGCCGACGAGCAGCAGTCGCGGGGGAGCAGCCGCCGTCAGGGCACGCGTGACCTCCCGGGGAACCGGTCGTCGCGGAGGAGCGGGAGCGGACGTCATCGGGATCGGTCAGCGTCCGGTTCCGAGCAGTCCGCCGACGACCTGCCCCGTGCCGTCGAGGACACCACCGACCACGTTGCCGGTGCCGTCGAGCACCCCACCGACGCCGTTACCGACACCCTCGACGACGGCACCGGCACCCTGACCTGCGCCGGACAGGGCGTCGCCGACACCGCTGCCACCCGTGCTCGGCGGGGTCGGTTGCGGCGCGGGCTGAGGGGCGGGCGCCGGGGCCGGGGCAGGAGCGGGTTGCGGCGCGGGCTGGGGTGCCTGCGGGCTTTGACCGGGTGCTGCCGGCACGGGTGCGGTCGGGTCCGGCGCAGGTACAGCGCCGGTGGGTGCGGCGCCGGAAGCGGGCGTCGCGGCGACCGGGACAGCGGTCACGGTCCCGTCCGGGCCCTGCACCCGGACCGGGACGACGGTTCCCGCCTCGGACGGCTGCGCGCCGGTCGTGCCGGGGACAGTCGTACCGGAGACGGTCTCGGTGGTCGTCGGGTTCCCGGCCACGACTTCGCTCGACGGACGTACCTCCGAACCGGGCGTCTCGGCCTCCGACGACAGGGTGCCGATCGCCAGTCCGCCGCCGGCGAGGACGACGACGGCAGCGACAGCAGCCCCCACCAGCGTGAACGAACGGGCACGGGCGCGGGCGGGTGTGCCGGTGGCGGTGTCGACGACCGCCGGCCGATGCGCAGCAGCGACAGGCGGCGCCTCGGCGACGGACACCACCGGCAGCGCGACGGTCTCGGGTTCGTCGTCGACGACAGGTGCAGGGGGCGTCACCGGAACCGCGGCAGTCGGGGCATCGACCGCGGCTGCTGCGAGCGCGGCCCCGTGCGCTGCGGTGTAGGCCGGTCGCGCCGACGAGACGATCGGCAGACCCAGCTCCGACGAGATCAGTTCGGCGACGAGCGGGGTGGACGAGCCACCACCGATCAGCAGTACGCGTCCGATGTCCGAACGGTCGAGCCCGGCCCCGCGGATCGCGTCCTGCACCACGGCGAGCGACGTCTCCAGCGGCTCCCGGGCGAACTCCTCGAACTCGCTGCGCACCAGACGCAGGTCGCGGTGCAGGCCCGGCAGCGCGACCGGCACGACCGTCTCGGTGTCGCTGGACAGTGCCTCCTTCGCCGCGCGGCACCGAGCACGGAAATCGGCGAGGGCCGCGACGGTCGCGGGATCGAACGGGTCGAGGTCGGCCGCGTCCTCGCCGAGCGTTCCCAGCAGATAGGTGGTGACGAGATGGTCGAGGTGGTCGCCGGAGACGTCGTCGCTGCTCAGCGGTCGGCCCAACAGCGTCGGATGCGTCCCGCCCTGCACGACGGCGACGTCGAGGCTGCGCGCACCGAGGTCGTAGACCACCGTCACGTCGTCCCCCAGCGGACCGTGGGTGGCGTCGAGCCAGCGCACCGCCGCGATCGGTTCGGGGATCGTCCCTGCGGTCACGCCGGCGCGGACGAGCGCCGCCTGCAGGGCCTCGACGGTGTGCGCCGACCACGCGGCGGGATGCGCCAGCATCGTCGGCACATCGGAGGTGCCGGTGCGGTACTGCAGACAGGCCACGGTCGACGCGACGAGATCCTCACCGAGGTAGGTGGAGCCGTCCTCGGCGAGGATGCCGACCGGATCGCCGACCCGGGCCGCATAGCCGGAGAACGCCTGCGCACCGGGGGTCGGGGCGCCGAGGACGGGGGCTCCGTCCTCGGGGAGATGGAGTTCGGTGGGGACCGACAGAACGCTGGGATCGCCGGATCGGGGCTGGTCGAGCACGGTGAGGGCCACCGAATTGGCCGCCCCGATCGTGACGCCGAGTCCTGAATACATGCATGCTCCCGGGTTCTGGCGGACACAGGTCCGCGATCTCGTTCCACCGTTCGGTCTCGATGAGCCTGTCGTTCCCACCCCGTGACCTGTTAGCTCCCACACCGCCCACCGGCCCGATCGTGGGGACGATCCCCTAACGACCCCGATGCCCCCGCACCCCGATCCCCTAACGGTCGACGGCAGACAGGGGGCCGCACCCCCTGTGCCCGTGACCCGCGGATTCGTAGCGTCGTTCCCAGATCCCCACGACTCAGGAGACACGCGATGGCCACCAACGCCGTACTCGACTTCATCCTCGGCCTGTTCCGCGACGAGAAGGAACTCGCCCGGTACTGCAGCAACCCCGAGGCCGTCCTCACCGAAGCCGGACTGGACGACGTGTGCCACGCCGACATCGTCGCCGTCGCCCCGCTGGTCGCGGACAGCGGTCTGTTCGCCGGGACCGCCGCCGAACTGACCGCAGCGCTGAACGGTGCGGCGAACGTCGGAGCGTCGATCGCCGGCACCGCTGCGGCCGGCCTCGGCGGAGCGGCAGGTCTCGGTGGAGCAGTGGGCCTCGGTGGCGCCGCCGGCCTGGGCCTCGGTGTCGGAGCAGGACTCGGTGGCGGTCTGGGGCTCGGCGGCGGACTGGACCTCGGCGGGACCGTCGGCGCGCACACCGGGATCGTCGCCGATCTCGGTGCACAGCTCGGAGCGGCGCTCGAAGCCGGTGGCGAGCTCGGTGCTTCCCTGGGAGCGGCACTCGGTGGTGCACTCGGCGCGGGCCTCGAACTCGGTGGAGCCCTCGACCTCGGGGGTGCCCTGGACGTCGGTGGGGCACTGGCCGGAGCGCTCGAAGGCGGACTGGGCCTGGGCGTCGGTGCCGCCGCCGATCTCGCCGCCGCGATCGACGCGGCTGTCGAGGCCTCGGGCGGTCTCGGCGCCGACCTCGCGACCACCCTCGAAGGAGCCCTGGGTATCGGGGGCACGCTCGGCGCCGACATCGGCCTTGCCCTCGGTGGCCTGCTGGAATCTGCCGTCGACGCCGGGGGTGCGTTCTCGACCGAGCTCACCGCAGCCCTCGACGGCGGTGCCGAACTCGGGGTCGCGCTCGGCACGACGCTCGGTGGCGTCCTCGGCGTGGGCACGGAACTGACCGGCGCGCTCGGCACGAGCCTGGGTGGTGTCCTCGGTGGTGTGGCCGATCTCGGTGCCGGCCTGGGAACCGACCTCGCCGCCGGTCTCGACGCCGGCGTGGGCGCGACCCTCGGTCTCGGTGCGTCCCTCTCGGCCCTGCTCGGAGCGGGCGGCGGCGCTGCGGCCGATCTCGGTGCCGCGCTGGGGACCGTCATCGAGAGCGGTGCGCACGGTGGCCTGCTCGGCGGCGTCGACCTCGACGCGGTCCTCTCCGGTGGTGGTGAGATCGATGCGGAGACCGGTGCGGGCATCGACCTCGGCACGGTGGTCGGTGGGGTGCTCGGCGGCGCGCTGGGCCTCGAGACCACCGCGACCACCGAACTGTCGTCCGCGCTGAACGTCGCCATCGGCTCGACCACCGATATCGGCGCGACCGTCGATTCGACCGTGCAGGCGGGGACGAGCCTCGGAACGGACCTGTCGTCCGTCCTCGGCTCGACCTTCGCGACCGGTGGTGCGGCAGGCGCCGAGCTCGGCCTGCAGCTCGGCAGTGCACTCGAGACTGCCGCGGGGTCGGTGTCCCTCGATGCGGGTGCCGATCTCGGCACGCAGCTCGCGACGACGATCGGCGGCAGCCTCGGCGCCGGTGCCGAAGCCACCGGTCAGCTCGGTTACGCCCTCGACGGTGCGCTGGACACGGCGGCGGAACTCGGGGCCGGGGTGAACGTGGGTGCGGACCTCGGCGCGGCGATCGACTCGGGGATCGGTGCAGCCGGTGGGCTGGGAACGTCGGTCGACCTGGGTGCAGCCACCGATTTCGAGAGTTCGTTGGATCTCGGTGGTGCGGCAGACCTGGGCGCTGCCGCCGACCTCGGTGTCTCCGGCGGACTGGAGAGCGCAGCCGACCTCGGTGCCGAACTGTCCACGCAGGTGGGGACGGCCCTGACGGGCGGAGTGGATACAGCTCTGTCGGGTGGTGCGGAGAGCTGGGCATCGGTCGGCGAGGACGTCTTCGGCTCCGCATCGGGAGCTGCGGGACTGTTCGGCGAAGGCGGCCTCACCGCGACCTCCGGTCTCGGCGGCGGCCTGTTCGCCGGCGCCGGTGGCGACTCTTCGCTCGGTGTCGCCGACTCCACCGACCTCGACGGACTGCTGCCCTGACCGCAGCGGTGCGGGCTCCGGGACATAATGGCCGGAGCCCGCACCGATGGAAGGCGAGTCGACGCAGCCCATGCAGCATTCACCGGATACGCAGCATTCATCCGATCCCTCGAGACGCCGAGCGCTCCTCGACCTGATCGACTCCGTGATCGCGCGCTCCCGCAGCGCCGGGCGCAACGATCTCACCGACCGGCTGACGGCCGCCCGCACGAAGGTCACCGACCCGCGACTGCGGGTGGTCGTCGTCGGGGGACTGAACCAGGGCAAGAGCCGGTTCGTGAACGCACTGCTCGGCCTCGAGGTGTGTTCCGTCGGCGACGACGAGACCACCGCGGTCCCCACGCTCGTGCAGCACGGGCAGGAGCCGTCGGCCGAACTCGTCCCGACCGGTTCGGCGCCGCGCATCGCCGTCCCCTTCGACGACCTGCAGCAGGTCGCGCCGCGCAGTGCCGGCCGGGACGTCGAACGGCTGGAGGTGAGCGTGCCGAGTCCACTGCTCGCCGACGGGCTCGTGTTCGTCGACACCCCGGGTGTGGGCGGGCACGGAAATCCGCACACCGCAGCCACATTGACGCTCCTCGCCACCGCGGACGCGGTTTTCGTCGTCTCGGATGCGAGCCAGGAGTTCACCGCTCCGGAGATGGCGTTCCTGCGGCAGGTGCAGACACTGTGCCCGGCGTCGGCGGTGCTCGTAACCAAGACCGACATGTATCCGCACTGGCGCGCGATCGTCGACGCCGACCGCGAACACCTGCAGCGCGCCGGGCTCGACCTGCCGTTGCTGCCCGTCTCGTCCCTGCTGCGCGAATACGCCCTGCGCACCGACGATGCGTCGCTGCAGCAGGAATCCGGCTTCGACGCGATCTACGACTTCCTGCGCGACCAGGTCGTCGCGCGCAACGCCGACTCGGCGCGCCTGTCGGTGGCACACGACGTGAAGACCGTCGTCGACCATCTCGCGCTCGGTTGCGAGAGCGAACTCGCTGCGCTGTGCGACCCCGAATCCGGGAACGCCGCGATCGAGGACCTGCGCCGGGCGCGTGCCGCGACCGAGGCGTTGCGGACGCGGGCGGCGCGGTGGCAGATCACGTTGTCGGACGGCATCGCCGATCTCGCGGCCGACATCGACCACGACCTGCGCGACCGGTTGCGCACAGTGACCCGCGACGCCGAAGCGTCCGTGGACGAGTGTGATCCGGGCAAGGAATGGCCCCGGCTGGGGCAGTGGCTCGCCGAGCAGGTCGCCGAATCGGTCGGCGACAACTTCGTGTGGGCGCACGAACGCGCCGGGATCCTCGCCGGCAGGGTGGCGGAGCACTTCGCGCTCGACGACGCATCCCTGCCGTCGCTGCATCTCGGCGACCTGTCGACGCTGCTCGATCCCGTCGAGAACCTGTCCGATCTCGAGTCCGGCCGGATCGGTATCGGTCAGAAGGTGCTCGTCGGCATGAAGGGTTCCTACGGTGGCGTGCTGATGTTCGGTCTCGTCACCACCCTGATGGGGATGGCGCTCGTGAACCCGATCTCGGTGGGAGCCGGAGTCGTATTGGGTACCAAGGCGTATCGCGACGACAAGCAGGTTCGGCTCGCCAGACGCCGCGCCGACGCGAAGAACGCGATCCGCGCCTTCACCGACGACGTGAGCTTCCAGGTAGGGAAGGAATCCAAGGACCGGCTCCGCCTCATCCAGCGGCAGTTGCGCGATCACTTCACCGAGATCGCCGAACAGACACTGCGTTCGCTCGACGAGTCGCTCGAAGCGACCCGTCAGGCCGCGACCGTGCAGGAACAGGAACGCCGGCGTCGGATCGGCGAACTCGACACGCAGGTCGCGGAACTGAGCCGATTGCGCGAGCGCGCCGTGGAACTCGCGGGAGTGTCGGCGTGACCCCGGCCCTCGCGCGCGCCCGCGACCTGCTCGACCGGGCACGCGCGTCGTACGGCGGGAACCCGGCCGTCGCGGACCGGCTCGACCACTGCGCCGCGCGACTCGATCAGCCGCTGCGGGTCGCGCTCGCCGGATCGCTCAAGGCCGGCAAGTCGACTCTGCTCAATGCGCTTGTGGGACAGGACATCGCGCCCACCGATGCGACGGAGTGCACACGCGTCGTCACCTGGTACCGCAACGGGCCCGTGCCGTCGGTGAACGCCTGGTACGACGGGGAGCGCCGCATGCCGGTGCCCGTGCACCGTCCCGACGGGCGTCTGACCTTCGACCTCGGCGAACTCACCGCCGATCGCGTCGACTTCATCGACGTCGAATGGCCCGCCAGCGCGCTGGCGCAGACCACCATCATCGACACCCCGGGCACGTCGTCGCTGTCGCAGGACGTGTCGGCGCGGACCCTGGCGCTGCTCACCCCGGAGGAATCGGCCTCGGGTGCCGACGCCGCCGTCTACCTGATGCGTTCGCTCGGCGCCGCCGACGTCGAGTTCCTCGAACGGATCGGCCGCCATGTCGGCGGGGGATCGGGGCCGCTCGGCATCGTCGGCGTGGTCTCGCGTGCCGACGAGGTCGGTGCCGGTCGCGCCGACGCGATGATGTCGGCGAAGCAGGTCGCGGCGAGGTTCACCGACGAACTCGAACGCACCGGACTGTGCCAGGCGGTCGTGCCGGTCGCCGGGTTGCTCGCGCTCGCCGCACGAACGTTGCGGCAGAACGAGTTCGCGGCCTTCGAGGCGCTCGCCCGGGTGCCGTCGGACCAACTGCAGGTCGCGATGTTGTCCGCCGACCGCTTCGCGCGGCCCGACGTCGACCTGCCCGTCGACCCCGGGATGCGGGCACGTCTCGTCGACCGGTTCGGTCTGTTCGGCATCCGCACCGCAGTTCTGCTCGTGCAGCTCGGCGCGCGCGATTCACCGTCGCTCGCCGCCGAACTCGTCGCGCGCAGCGGGCTCGACGAGCTGCGCCAGGTCATCGACGTGCAGTTCGGTCAGCGCGCCGATCAGCTCAAGACCCATTCGGCGCTGCTGGCGCTCGAACGGGTGCTGCACGCGTGCGGCGATCACGACCTGCTGGGAGCCGTGCGACGCGAACTGGCCGACGACCACGGCTTCGCCGAACTCCGCCTGCTGGGCAGACTGCGGTCGGCGTCGGTGTCGTTGCCCGACGAGGAGGTCCTGGCGCTGCAGCGTGTGGTCGGTGGATCCGGGATCGGCGCCACCCGGCGCCTCGGACTCGCCGACGACGCGTCGCCCGCCGAGATCCGCGCGGCAGCCGTCGACGCGGTGCGGCACTGGCGATCCCGCGCAGAGCATCCGCTGCTCGATCCGTTCACCGCGAAGGCCGCAGCGGTGGCGGCGCGCAGTGCGGAGGGGCTGGTCGCGGGAGCCGGCCGGTAGACGAGTTGTAGCCGGACGATCGGCTTGCACCTCACGTAACGTGAGGTCATAGCGTCGATCGTGCCGGTACACGGAGTGCCGGTGGAAGTGGGTGGACGATGCAGCAGACACGTTCCGGACAGCAATGGAAGGTGGGGCGTCTCGCAGCGGAGACGGGCCTGACCGTGCGGACCCTGCATCACTACGACGACATAGGCCTCGTGCGGCCGTCGGGCCGGACGGCGTCGGGTCACCGGTTGTACGAGGAGCCGGACGTCGAGAGGCTGTACCAGGTGCTGGTGCTGCGTCAGCTCGGGCTGTCGCTGGACGCGATCGCCACGGTCACCGACGGTGACACCTCGCTGTCGGAGATCCTCGATGCACACCGTGCCTACCTGGACGATCAGCTCGCGGCAACCCGCACGCTGCGCGCCCAGGTCGAGATGCTCTCCCGCACGGTCCGAACGTCGCCGGATGCATCGGTCGCCGACTTCCTTCAGGTGATCCGAGGAGTGATCGAAGTGGACGACGTCTTCGAGAAGTATTTCGACAAGGGACAGATCGCAGACCTCGCGGAACGACGCGCAAGGCTGGGCGACGACGTCATCACGGCGGCGGAGGCGTCGTGGCAGGAGCTCATCCCACGTGTCGACGCTGCACTGAGTGCGGGGATGGATCCGGCTTCTCCCGAGGCCCAGGAGATGGCACGGCAATGGATGGGTCTGCTCGAGCAGTTCCACGGCGGCGACGAGGGCCTACGCGACAGCCTCTACCGCATGCACGAGGACAACGCGCAGCAGATCGAGCAGGAGTTCTGCGGGCCGAGTCGTGAACAGATCGAGTTCATCACGAAGGCGAACGAGGCGCGGGGGATGTGATCCGGCGGATCCCGGCCGCGCTCCGCGTCATTCGAGGCGGCCGGGTACCGGATAGCTGCGCAGCGACAGGCCGATCTGGCCGGAGACGATCAGGTCGTCGATCGTCTGCTGCAGTTTGTGGCAGGTGGGGATCCAGGCACGGCCTTCCTGGGCGGTGCGGGCCCGCGCGAACTCGGGGCAGACGCTGTCGGCGTCGTCGAGCCACTGGATGCTGGTGTGTGCCTCGCTGTACTTCTCGACGAGGACGCGATTGCTGCAGTGGTTGCAGGTGACGCTTTCCATGATCGGACCTCCTGGGGGCTGTGACAGCGACGGTAGTTGCGGCGACCGGCCGAGTCTCCCGTTCTCCCACGGAACGGGAGACCGTGTTCCGCTCAGCGGGCGGTATCCAGCGCGGTGCACCCTCATCTACCTGGGCTGTTAGGCTTCGATCATGCCCGAGATCGAGCCTGTCGCCGACGCTTCCGACGACAGCTACCCGTCGTTGCCCGCCACGAGTTGGGCCGTTCTGGGCATGCTCACCTTCGGTGAGGGACTCACCGGTTACGACCTGAAGAAGTGGGCGGACTGGAGCATCGGCTTCTTCTACTGGAGTCCGTCCGTCAGCCAGATCTACGCCGAACTCAAGAAGCTCGAGGCGGCGGGGCTGGCCGAGTCGGAGATGATCTCCGAGCCGGGGGAGCGTGGCCGGCGGGTCTACCGCATCACCGAACGTGGCACCCGTGCCGTGCGGAACTGGTCGCGGGCTGCGCCCGTCGAACAACCGGTCCTCAAGCACGGTCTCATGCTGCGTCTGTGGATGGGACATCTCAACGAGCCCGACGAGCTGAAGAAGCTCGTCCGGTCGCACATCGAGAACATGGAGACCATGCGGGAGCAGGCGAAGCTGCACGGCGATCACGCCAACCGCGAACCCGCATGGGCGTTCTCCCGGATGAGCCTGATCTGGGCCGAACGCTACTTCCAGGCCGAGATCGATCTGGCGAAACAGGTACTGGCCGACATCGACGAGGCGGCCGAGACCTTCTCGTCCGTCCGGGCCCGTGACGAACTGGGCAATCCTGTTCCGGAGGTCGCCGGGTCCTGGCGCGACGTGGAGGACTTCGTGCTGGGTCTCGAACGGCGCGAGCGCAGCTGAGTCGGCCGCTCCGCCCGGTGCGGGGACCGTCCGGGCAGAGCGGAGCGCCCTCAGGCGTACTGCAGGCGGGGCTGTGCCGTCGCTGCGGACAGGCCCGGGTGGTGCGCTCGCGGCACGACCTGCGCAGCGCGGGGGCGTCCTGAGAGAGATCGGTGGATCGCGTTCGCTGCCATACGGACCGGGGCGGCGTGGCGATGGTCGAACTTGACGTGGCTGGTCGGTCCGCAGATGGACAGGGCGGCGACGACATCACCGACGGGGCCGATCGGGACGGCGATGATGCCGATCCCGCCGGAGATCCGCGCCACCTCGTACGCCACGCCCGTCTCGCGGACCTTGCGCAGTTCGGGGGTGAGCTCGGTGAGGTCGTCGGTGCTGGGCGGGGTGTAGGCGAGCAGGGCCTTGCCGATCGCGGAATTGCGTGCGGGATAGCGGCTGCCGACGCGGGTGGGCAGCTCCGTGGCGAGCCGGCCACCGACCTTGTCGAGATAGAGCACGTCGGGCCCGTCGAGTACGCCGAGGTGCACGACGTAGCCGGTGGCGCGGTGCAGGTCGTGCAGGATCGGAGCGGCGGCGCTGTGCAGGCGGTTCTGGTGGACAGCGATCGAGCCGAGCTCCATGAGGCGGGTGCCGAGCTCGTAGTCGCGGCCCTCGCGGCGCAGCCACCGCATCTCGACGAGTCGTTCGAGCATCCGATGGGCGGACGAGCGGGGCAGCCCGGTTCGCCTGACGACCTGGGCGAGCGTGAGCCGTCCGGGGCCGTCGAAGGCGTCCAGGACGAGCGAGATCCGTTCGAGGATCGCGGTGGGGGTGGAGTCTGCAGTCGCGGGTGCGGTCACCGATATCTCCCTCGATCAGGGGCGAGAATCGCCACGAAACCCAACTGACGTAGGTCTTTCTATTAGAAATAGTGACACACGCGCGCGCGTTTGTGAAGTGGATCACCGAGATTGCACACCGAAGAGGGGGGAACCCGCTGTCCTCGTGGACGGGGTTCCCCCTCTTCGGGGAGCGATCTGCGGTTGTGCGGTGGTGCGCAGAGGGTGGTGCTACATGGCGGCGAGCGGCTCGCTACCGGACCAGTCGTGGCCCCAGTAGCTGTCGGCGGTGATCTCCTCGGACGTGTAGAACGTCTCGTCCACGAGCTGCCCGTCGGTACCGAACTCGATGTCCCAGCCACCGGGGGCGCGGACGTAGAACGACACCATCTTGTCGTTGGTGTGGCGGCCCAGCGTCGACGACACCGAGAAACCGTCCTTGACGACCCGGTCGAGAGCCTGGCCGACCGCGTCCAGGGTGTCGACCTCGACCATGAGGTGGATCAGGCCCGGAGCGCCGCCGTGCGGGGCGGGAATCAGCGCGAGGCTGTGGTGGCGCTGGTTGACCCCCAGGAAGCGCAGGCGGATCGGCCCGAACTCCGGCGGTGCCGGCAACCGGAAGGCGCCGCGCGGCAGGAAGCCGAGAACCTCGGTGTAGAAGTCGAAGGTGCCGTTGATGTCGGTGACCGGCAGGACGACGTGGCCGAGTCCCTGCGCGCCCGTCACGAACTTCGCGCCGAACGGCGTGACCACCGGGCTGTGGTCGAGCACCGCGCCGTGGAAGACCTCGAGGGTCGCGCCGCTCGGATCCTGGAAGGTGATGACCTCCTCCACCCGGCGCAGGTCGGCTTCTTCGACCGACAGCGGCTTGACGGCCACCCCGGCCGCCTCGACGGCTGCCTGGACACGTGCCAGAGCCGCGCGGTCGCGGACCTCCCAACCGATCGTGACGACCCGGTCGTCCTCGCCCGGCACCACCACGATGCGCGCGCTGCGCTCGTCCATGCGCAGGTACAGCGCGTTCTCCTCCGGCCCGGACCCCTGGGCGAAGCCGAGGACCTCGAACGCGAACTTCCGCCAGCGCTCCATGTCGTTCGTCTGGATCTTCACGTATCCCAGACCGCGGATGTCGGTGCCGAAACTTCCGGCGTCGAACTTGCTCATACTGTTGTCTCCGTTGTCGGTTCGGATGTGGGGGAAGGTCAAATCATCGCCCGCAGCGGACCCTGCGGGTCCACACCGAGGCCGCTCAGCGTCGCCGCGTGGTAGACCGTGCCCGGGACGTGGATCGCGTGGTGCAGACCGGCGTGTGCGTCGCGCCAGAAACGCTGCATCGGCTTGTCCATCCGCAGGGCGTTGCCGCCGCACCGGGCGTAGACCTGGTCGACGGCCGTGACGGCCTGCCAGGCGGCGTTCACCTGGGTCTCGCGGCCGAGAGCACGCTGCTCGAAGGTCGGCGTCTTCCCGGAGTCGACGATGTCCCACATGCGATCGACGTTGGCGAGCAACGAATCCCGCGCCGACCGCAGTTTCGCCGTGGCCTCGCCGATCGCGAACAGGGTGTAGGGATCGTCCTTGACGGCCGTGCCCTGCGGGTTGATGCGCTCGCGTTGGTACTCGTTGGCGTGGTGCAGCAGGCCCTCGCAGATGCCGATGGTGGCCGAGGTGATTCCGAGCGGGAACATGTTCGACCACGGCATCAGGTACAGCGACTCGGTGCGGCCGTACTTGCGGACGGCGGTGCCGTCGATGACCTCGTCGCAATCCATGACGCGGTAGTCCGGCACGAACGCGTCCTCGACGACGACGTCCTTCGACCCCGTTCCGCGCAGACCCACGACGTCCCACGAGTCGTCGATGATCCGGTAGTCGGACCGCGGGATGATCACGTGCAGCATGCGCGGCGGCATCTGCACGCTGCCGTCCGGGTTGCACGCCATCGCACCGAGGAACGCCCAGTCGCAGTGGTCGGTACCCGAGGAGAACGACCACCTGCCGGAGAACTTGTAGCCGCCGTCGACCGGAACGCACATGCCGCCCGGCATGTACGGCGACGCGAGCCACGTGTCCTGGTCCTCGCCCCAGACCTCCTGCTGGACCCTGGGATCGGCGAACGCGAGCTGCCAGGGATGCACGCCCACGATGCCGTGGACCCAGCCGGCCGAGGGGTTGAGCGACGCCATCCGCATGACCGTCTCGGCGAACTCGCGCGGATGCGACTCGAAACCGCCGTGCTCCTTGGGCTGCAGCATACGGATGGAGCCGGACTCCTTCATGCGCTTGACGGTCGCGTCGGCGACCTTGCCGATTCGTTCGGCCTCGACACCTTCGAGGAAGATGTCGTCGGCCGCGGCCTCGATGCCGGCCAGGACTTCGTAGCTCATGATCGTGTTCCTTCTGGTGGGGTGGGGGATGCGAGGAGGGGGCTCTAGGGGGTCGCGGTCGTGCCTTCGGTCTGCTTCGCGAGGTTCTCCGCGACCTCCTTCTGCCAGCTCGCGACCGCCCGGGTGGTGTCGATCTCGAACTCGAAGCGCTTGGTCATGTCCTCGGTGATGTCCTCGACATCGACGTAGAACTGCTGGTACCAGCGACGCAGCTGGTAGACCGGGCCGTCCTCCTCGGACAGCAGCGGATTATCGATGGGTGCCTTGTTCTTCCAGATCTCGACGTCCTGCTCGAAACCGAGCTGCACACCCTCGGCGAACTGCGCGGCCATCCCGGCGGCCATCTCGTCCGACACACCCGGGAGCTTCTTGACGATCGCGCCGTACTGCAGCACGAACTCGTTGTTGCTCACCGGGTAGTGGCAGTTGATGAGGATGGTCTCGATGGTCTGGCCGTTGGCATCGGATTCGAGCCAGTCGATCATGTACGACGGACCGAAATAGGTCGCTTCCGAACGCAGTTCGGCGTTGGGGTCGTCGTAGTTGGTGCCGCTGACGACGTCCTCGCGACCGGTCGAGTGCATGTACTGCGTGGCGGTGTGGCCCTCGAAGACGTTCTTGAAGTAGCGCGGGAACGAGTAGTGGATGTAGAAGAAGTGCGCCATGTCGACGACGTTGTCGACGATCTCACGGCAGTGGGAGCCCTTGATTCGCAGGCTCTTCCAGCTCCAGTCCGTCCACTCGTCGGTGCCATAACCGGCGATCTCCGGGATGGTGACGTCCTCCGGCGGCGGGTTGCCCTGCGGGTCGTTCCAGACGTACAGCTGGCCGTTGCGTTCGAGGGTCGTCCAGGCGCGGGTCTTCGCGATCGGCGGGACGCGCCGGGCGTAGGGGATGTCGGTGCACTTGCCCTTGCCGTTCCAGCGCCAGTCGTGGAACGGGCACGCGATCGAGTCGCCCTTGACCTCGCCGCGGCTCAGGTCGCCACCCATGTGCCGGCAGTAGGCATCGAGGACGTTGAGCTGCCCCTTGCTGTCGGCGAACACGACCAGCTTGGTTCCGAAGGCCTCGATGGAGTGCGGCTTGCCGTCCTGGAAGTCTCGGAGCAGGCCGAGGCAGTGCCAGCCCCGTGCGAAGCGGGTGGGAGCGGCCGCAGCCTGGATCTCGCGGATCTCGACGTCGTCGTCCGAACCGGACCGTGCGGTGTCGATGGACATGAATTCCTCCGTGCCGTCAGTGGTGGAGAGACTTGTGATGCGCCTCATGGAACTCGTCGGCCACTCGCCGTGTGAAGCGTGTCTCCCGCTGGATGGAATGCGACGAACCGGCGGGCAGAACAGGCCTCCCGTCACACGGGAGAAGCCCTCCCGAGGGAACACCCGCGGTCGTTAGCGTCGCGGCACATCACGGCGAAAGGAACGTTCATGGCACGGATGACCGGGAAGGTCGCGCTGATCACGGGCGCCGCAGGTGGGCTGGGGCGCGCATGTGCGACGCGGCTGGCGGAGGAGGGTGCCGACATCGTCGCGCTGGACCTGCCGGGCGGCCGCACGGAGGCGGAACTGGACGAGACCGCCCGCCTCGTACGCGCCACGGGGCGCCGGATCGTCACCGGCACGGCGGACGTCCGCGACCTCGACGCGGTGGTCGCGGCGGTGCGGGCCGGGGTGGCCGAACTCGGGCCGCTCGACGTCGTGATCGCCAACGCCGGCATCAGCGACAATCCGGGTCCGTCCTGGAAGATCGACGACGAGATCTGGAACCGGTCGATCGACGTCAACCTCACCGGCACGTGGCACACCGTCAAAGCCGGTGTCGCCGAACTCGGTTCCGCAGGCGGATCGGTGATCCTCGTCAGCTCCACCGCCGCGATCAAGGCCGTACCCGGTGCGTCCCACTACACGGCGGCGAAGCACGCGGTCACGGGTCTGGCCAAGACGCTGGCGAACGAACTCGGGCCCCTGGCGATCCGTGTCAACACGGTTCACCCGGGTGCGGCGGCGACACCGATGACGCTCAATCCCGCGACCTTCGCGCGGCTGCGCCCCGACCTCGAGGCGCCCACCGCCGACGACGCCGCGGAGGTGCTGTCGACGAAGACGCTGCTGCGCGTGCCGTGGGTCGAACCGGTCGACGTGAGCAACGCGGTGCTGTTCCTGGCGTCCGACGAATCCCGGTACGTCACCGGGCTGCACATGGTCGTCGACGGCGGCCTGACCCAGAAGGTGGCGTGATGAGCGGGCGTCTGGACGGGAAGGTCGCGCTGATCACCGGCGCGGCGCGGGGGATGGGGCGTGCCCAGGCGGTGCGATTCGCGCAGGAAGGCGCCGACATCGTCGCCGTCGACGTGTGCGCGCCGGTGGACCACGCGACCACACCCGGTGCGTCACCCGACGATCTCGCCGAGACCGTGCGGCTCGTGGAATCGTTCGGCCGGAAGATCTGCCCCTTCGAGGTGGACGTGCGTGATCAACCGTCGCTCGACGACGCGGTGACGCAGGGTGTCGCGGCGCTCGGCCGGCTCGACGTCGTCTGCGCGACGGCGGGGATCAGCTCGTCGGGACGGGCGACGGAGCTGGACGCCGAACGCTGGCAGACGATGCTCGACGTCAACCTCACCGGCGTGTGGCGCACGTGCAAGGCCTCGATCCCACACATCGTGACCGGTGGTCGCGGAGGCTCGATCGTGCTCGTCAGTTCGATCGCCGGTCTGCGCGGGCTCGTGAGCGTCGGGCACTACACCGCCGCCAAGCACGGTGTGGTGGGGCTGATGAAGTCGCTCGCCAACGAACTCGCCCCGCATCGGGTGCGGGTCAACACGATCCACCCCGCCAACACCCGGACCACGATGGTGGAGAACCCGGCCACGATGCGCACCTTCTGCCCGGGTGTCGAGAACCCGACGCGGGAGCAGTTCGAGACGGCCCTGCAGTCGATGCACCTGCTCCCCGTGCCGTTGATCGAACCCGAGGACATCGCGAACGCGAGCTTGTTCCTCGCCTCCGAGGAGTCCCGCTACATCACCGGTGTCACCCTGCCCGTCGATGCCGGTCACTGCATCAAGTAAGCACTGGGTCGGACCACCACCGGTTGCGCCCGGACGAATTGCTCGACGGGCGCAACCGGTCGGTCCTTTGTCCTACCGTCCGGGGTCTCGGCCCTCGAGGATCGCGAATCCCTTGTACCCGGATTCGGCGACCTCCGTGATGATCTCGCGGTAGACGCCGAAGCCGCCGAGGAAGGGCATGAACACACGGGGCCGCCCCGGGATGTTCGCACCGAGGTACCAGGAGTTCGCGGAGTTCAGCAGCGACGCCTCGGCCCGGTTGCGGCATTCCTCCACCCAGTCGGCGACGGCCTCCGGCGTGCCCTCGATACCGGCGGCGCCGCGCGCATCGAGATTGGCGATCGCGTCGGCGACCCAATCGACGTGGAGTTCGGAGTGCAACACCATGTTCGCGAGGACCGACGGGCTGCCGGGACCGGTGAGGTTGAAGAAGTTGGGGAAGCCGTCGATGCCGAGCCCGAGATAGGTCTGCGGGCCGGCCGCCCACTTCTCCTTCAGTGTTCGACCGCCGCGGCCGACGATCTCGAGCTTGTCGAGCGAACCGGTCATGGCGTCGAAGCCGGTCGCGAGGACGATCATGTCGAGGTCGTAATGCGCGCCGGTGGTGACGATGCCGGTCTCGTCCATGCCCACGATCGGGGTGCTGCGCAGGTCGACGAGTTCGACGTTGTCGCGGTTGTACGTCTCGTAGTACCCGCTGTCGGTGACGATGCGCTTGGCGCCGATGGCGTGGTCCTTGGGGATCAGCAGTTCGGCGACCGCAGGATCGTCGACGACCGCGCGGATCTTCTCCTCCCAGAACGCACGGGCGGTGTCGTTGGCAGCCGGATCGGTGAGCTGCTCGGGGAACGCCTTGGAGAAGAGGACGCCGCCGAGCTTCCAGCGTTCCTCGTAGACGGCGCGGCGTTCCTCCTCGGACACCTCGAGTGCCGACTTCGGGTGCGGCCGGTGCGGGGAGCCGCCGCCGGATTCCCGGGACAGCCGGCGTCGCTCGGCATAGTTCGCCTTCTGCTCGGCGCGGGTGGCGTCGTCGAGCGGCACGTTGCCGGCGGGGATGCTGTAGTTCGCCGAGCGCTGGAAGACGAACAGCTGCTCGGCCTGCTCGGCGATGATCGGGATCGACTGGATGCCCGACGATCCCGTGCCGATCACGCCGACGCGCTTGCCGGTGAAATCGACGCCGTCGTGGGGCCAGCGGGCCGTGTGGACGATGTCGCCGGCGAAGCGGTCGAGACCGTCGAAGGCCGGGGTGTTCGCGTTAGACAACGGCCCGGCGGCCACGACGAGGAAGCGGGCGGAGACCTCGTCACCGCGGTCGGTGCGCACGGTCCAGCGCAGGCCCTCCTCGTCGAGGACCGCGGAGGTGACGCGGGTGTCGAACCGGATGTCGCGGCGCAGGTCGAACCGGTCGGCGACGTGCTCGAGGTAGGCGAGGATCTCGGGCTGGGTGGCGTACTTCTCGCTCCAGTTCCACTCCTGCTCGAGTTCGGGGGAGAAGGAGTAGGAGTAGTCGATCGACTCGACGTCGCAGCGCGCGCCGGGGTAGCGGTTCCAGTACCAGACCCCGCCCACCCCCGACGCTGCCTCGAACGCGCGGACCGTCAGGCCCTGGCTGCGGAATCTGTGGATCGCGTAGAGACCGGCGATGCCGGCCCCGACCACGACGACGTCGTACGACGTGGTCCCGGTGGTGGCATCAGGTGCGGTGACGACGGATCGGGGATGCTGGCCGTTCAACTTGGAGTCCTTCCACGAGCGCGAACAGTCCGGTCCCGGAACGGACACGGAGGTTCATGAAGTGGCCTCACGCTAGGGCGGGTGGAACGGGCGGGGCACCGGTCTTTCCCGCCCAGCGGGTCGTTTCCGGGGACGGCAGGGGAGCGGCAGAACAGCGCGATCCGACGCGGAAGTGATCTACGTCACGATCGGAACAAAAATCCGCGACCTGCCGTTGGATGAGTCAGACAACTTGAGCGCACTAGGCTCAACCTCATTTGACGACGTGAGTCGATCGGGTGCAGGCTTGAGTCGACCGCGCTCACCCGGGTCGAACAGGTCCGGGGGAGCAGGAACGTTTTCGCGGCGTGTACGCGCCGCGGCAGGAACATTGGAGGAAAATTATGGCTCGTGCGGTCGGCATCGACCTCGGAACCACCAACTCGGTCGTTTCCGTTCTGGAAGGCGGCGAGCCCGTTGTGGTCGCCAACGCCGAGGGGTCCCGTACCACCCCGTCCGTCGTCGCATTCGCGAAGAACGGTGAGGTTCTGGTGGGCCAGCCCGCCAAGAACCAGGCGGTCACCAACGTCGACCGCACCATCCGTTCGGTCAAGCGCCACATCGGCACGGACTGGACCGTGGCCATCGACGACAAGAAGTACACGCCGCAGGAGATCAGCGCCCGCACGCTGATGAAGCTCAAGCGCGACGCCGAGGCCTACCTCGGTGAGGACATCACCGACGCAGTCATCACCGTCCCGGCGTACTTCAACGACGCCCAGCGTCAGGCCACGAAGGAAGCCGGCACCATCGCCGGCCTCAACGTCCTGCGCATCGTCAACGAGCCCACCGCGGCTGCCCTCGCCTACGGCCTCGACAAGGGCGAGAAGGAGCAGACCATCCTGGTCTTCGACCTCGGTGGCGGCACCTTCGACGTCTCCCTCCTCGAGATCGGCGACGGCGTCGTCGAGGTCCGCGCGACCTCCGGCGACAACCACCTCGGTGGCGACGACTGGGACGAGCGCATCGTCAACTGGCTCGTCGACAAGTTCAAGGCACAGCACGGCGTCGACCTGACCAAGGACAAGATGGCTATGCAGCGTCTGCGTGAGGCTGCCGAGAAGGCCAAGATCGAGCTGTCGTCCTCGCAGTCGACCTCGATCAACCTGCCCTACATCACCGTCGACGCGGACAAGAACCCGCTGTTCCTCGACGAGCAGCTCACCCGCTCGGAGTTCCAGAAGATCACCGGCGACCTCCTCGAGCGCACCCGCGCTCCGTTCCAGCAGGTCGTCAAGGACGCAGGCATCTCCGTCGGCGACATCGACCACGTCGTGCTGGTCGGCGGCTCGACCCGTATGCCCGCCGTCACCGACCTGGTGCGCGAGCTCACCGGTGGTCGCGAGCCCAACAAGGGCGTGAACCCCGACGAGGTCGTCGCCGTGGGTGCAGCTCTGCAGGCCGGCGTCCTCAAGGGCGAGGTCAAGGACGTGCTGCTGCTCGACGTCACCCCGCTGTCGCTCGGTATCGAGACCAAGGGCGGCGTGATGACCAAGCTCATCGAGCGCAACACCACGATCCCCACCAAGCGGTCCGAGACCTTCACCACGGCCGACGACAACCAGCCGTCCGTGCAGATCCAGGTCTACCAGGGCGAGCGTGAGATCGCGGCGCACAACAAGCTGCTCGGTTCGTTCGAGCTCGGCGGCATCGCGCCGGCTCCGCGCGGTGTCCCGCAGATCGAGGTGACCTTCGACATCGACGCCAACGGCATCGTCCACGTCACCGCCCGCGACAAGGGCACCGGCAAGGAGAACACGATCAAGATCCAGGAAGGCTCCGGCCTCTCCCAGGAGGAGATCGATCGGATGGTCAAGGACGCCGAGGCCCACGCCGAGGAGGACCGCAAGCGTCGCGAGGAGGCCGAGGTCCGCAACCAGGCCGAGTCGCTCGTGCACCAGACCGAGAAGTTCATCAAGGAGAACGAGGACAAGGTCCCGGCCGACGTCAAGGAGAAGGTCGAGGCTGCCGTCAAGGAAGCCAACGACGCTCTCGCCGGCTCCGACATCAACGCGGTCAAGGCCGCCGTCGAGAAGCTCGCGACCGAGTCGCAGGCCCTCGGCCAGGCCATCTACGAGGCGCAGGGCGCCGAGGGTGCCGCTGCCGGTGACGGCGCGGCCGCAGGTGCCGACGACGTCGTCGACGCCGAGGTCGTCGACGAGCCGAACGATTCGGAGAAGAAGTGAGTGCCGACAAGCCCGAGCAGGAACCGGTGACCGTCACCGACAAGCGACGGATCGACCCCGAGACCTTCGAGGTGCGCGACCCCGCCGAGGAGCCGCGCGCCGAGGAGGGCGAGGTGATCGAGTCGGTTCCTGCGGAGGGTGACACCGAGAAGGCCGAGCAGACCGAAGGACAGTCGCAGGAGGCGAAGGAACTCGCCGAGCGCACTGCCGACCTGCAGCGCGTGAGCGCGGAGTACGCGAACTACCGTCGCCGCGCCGAGGCGCAGCGCACGGCGATCGCGGAGGAGGCCAAGGCCTCCGTCGCGGCGAAGTTCCTCGACGTCCTCGACGACCTCGACCGGGCCCGCGCCCACGGCGACCTGGAGACGGGTCCGCTGAAGGCGCTGTCCGGCAAGCTGACCGCCGTGTTCGACAGTGTCGGACTCGTCGCGTTCGGCGAGGAAGGCGACGCCTTCGATCCCGAGCTGCACGAGGCCGTCCAGATGGAAGGCGACGGTCACCACCCGGTGCTCGGGGCGGTGCTCCGCAAGGGTTACCGCTTCGGCGACCGCATCCTGCGGCACGCGATGGTGACGGTCACCGACGGCGATCCGGCGGACACGCCGGGCGACGCGCCGTCGGCCGAGCCGGGCACAGAGTAAGAACAAGAAAACGCGAGAGGAGGAGACGCCCGGTGAGCCAGCGGGAGTGGATCGAGAAGGACTTCTACAAGGACCTGGGCGTCTCCCCCGACGCAACGCAGGACGAGATCAAGAAGGCCTACCGGAAACTGGCGCGGGACCTGCATCCCGACGCCAACCCCGGTGACGCCAAGGCCGAAGAACGTTTCAAGGCCGTCAGCGAGGCCAACGCCGTCCTGTCGGATCCCGCCAAGCGCAAGGAATACGACGAGACCCGCCGCATGTTCGCCTCCGGCGGCATGCAGGGCGGCTTCCGTCCCGGCGCCGGCGGATTCTCCGGTGGCACCGGAGCGACCTTCGACATCGGCGACCTGTTCGGCGGTGGCGCCGGCGACGGTGGACTCGGCGACCTCTTCGGCGGCCTGTTCAACCGCGCCGGCGGAGCGGCACCGGGCGCCCGTTCGCGTCCGCGCCGCGGCTCCGATGTCGAGACCGAGACGACACTCGACTTCCGCGACGCCGTCCAGGGCGTCACGGTTCCCCTGCGGATGACCAGCCCAGCGCCGTGCACCACCTGCCACGGCAGCGGTGCCCAGCCGGGAACGAGCCCGCGGGTCTGCCCGAACTGCAACGGAAGCGGTGTGGTCTCCCGCAACCAGGGCGCCTTCGGATTCTCGGAACCGTGCGACGACTGCCGGGGCAGTGGATCGATCATCGACAACCCCTGCAGCGACTGCCGCGGTACCGGCGTGCAGAACCGCACCCGCACCATCACCGTGCGGGTCCCCGCAGGTATCAAGGACGGTTCGCGTATCCGCCTCGCCGGTCAGGGCGAGGCCGGTCTGCGCGGCGCCCCGTCCGGCGACCTGTTCGTGACGGTGCACGTGCGCCCCGACCGCGTGTTCGGTCGTGAGGGCGACGATCTGACCCTCGTGCTGCCCGTCAGCTACGGCGAACTCGTCCTCGGCGGCACCGTCTCGGTGCCGACCCTCGACGGCCGCGTCGGGCTGAAGATCCCGCCGGGAACGGCCGACGGCCGGGTCCTGCGGGTCCGCGGACGAGGCGTCCCCAAGCGCGGGGGCGGCGCCGGTGATCTTCTCGTCACGGTGAAGGTCGCGATCCCGCAGAATCTCGACGAGAAGGCGACGGAAGCGCTGCACAACTATCTTCGTGCAGAAGAGGCAAGCGGTTTCGATCCTCGAGAGGGATGGGCAGGTGCGTGATGAGCGAGACGAGAATGCCACGGGATCTGTCACCGGACCCCGATGCGCGCGTCTACGTCATCTCGGTGGCAGCAGAACTCGCCGGGATGCATGCGCAGACGCTGCGTAACTACGACCGGCTCGGACTCGTCACCCCGCACCGCACCAGCGGCGGCGGCCGCCGGTACTCGCCGCGCGACGTCGAACTGCTGCGCGAGGTGCAGCGACTCTCCCAGGACGAAGGTGTCAACCTCGCCGGGATCAAGCGAATCATCGAATTGACCAACCAGGTCGAGGCGCTGCATCAGCGCGTCGCCGAACTCCACGCGGAGGTCGCCCAGTTGCGTTCGACGCGCGGTGATCTGGTGCCGATTCCGCGCAGCAACGCCCTCGTCGTGTGGAAGCCGCGCAACAGGCGAGACTGACCGCACCGCGGTCGAGCGAGACTGACCGCACCGCGGTCGAGCGGGACCGACCGGACGATTTTCTCCCGCCCAGCGAGATGAGCGTGTCGGGACCCGTCGTGGTCTGCCTAGTGTGGCGTGTTCCACACGAACGGTCGACGGAAGGCAGCAGTCATGGCGGAGTGGGCGGAAGAATGCGACGTCCTCGTGGTGGGGTCGGGAGCCGGAGGGTGCTGCGGTGCGTACACCGCTGCACGTGAAGGACTCTCGGTGATCCTCGTCGAGGCGTCCGAGTACTTCGGCGGCACCACGGCGTACTCCGGGGGCGGCGGTGTCTGGTTCCCCACCAACGCGGTGCTGCAGCGTGCCGGTGACGACGACACCATCGAAGACGCGCTGACCTACTACCACGCGGTCGTCGGCGACCGCACCCCGCGCGAGCTGCAGGAAGCCTACGTCCGCGGCGGCGCCCCGCTGATCGACTACCTCGAATCCGACGACGACCTCGAATTCATGGTCTACCCGTGGCCCGACTACTTCGGCAAGGCGCCCAAGGCCCGTGCCCAGGGACGTCACATCGTCCCGTCGCCGCTGCCCATCGCCGACGATCCCGAACTCAACGAGTCGATCCGCGGCCCGCTCGGCCGCGAACGCAACGGCGAACCCCTGCCCGACATGCTCATCGGTGGTCGCGCGCTCGTCGGCCGATTCCTGATCGCCCTGCGCAAGTATCCGAATGTGGACCTGTACCGGAACACCCCCCTCGAGGAACTGATCGTCGAGGACGGCGTGGTCGTGGGCGCGATCGTCGGGAACGACGGTGAGCGACGGGCGATCCGCGCGCGCAAGGGCGTCGTCCTCGCCGCCGGTGGCTTCGATCAGAACGACGAGATGCGAGGCAAGTACGGGGTGCCGGGCGCCGCGCGGGACTCGATGGGCCCGTGGTCGAATCTCGGCAAGGCGCACCAGGCGGGTATCGCAGTCGGCGCCGATGTGGATCTGATGGGCGAGGCCTGGTGGTCGCCGGGGCTGACCCACCCGGACGGACGTTCGGCGTTCGCACTGTGCTTCACAGGCGGCATCTTCGTCGACCAGGACGGCGCGCGGTTCACCAACGAGTACGCACCCTACGACCGGCTGGGCCGCGACGTCATCGCCCGCATGGAACGCGGCGAGATGACGTTGCCGTTCTGGATGATCTACGACGACCGGAACGGTGAGGTCCCGCCGGTCGGGGCGACGAACGTGCCGCTCGTCGAGACCGAGAAGTACGTCGACGCGGGACTGTGGAAGACCGCCGACACCCTCGAGGAACTCGCCGAGCAGATCGGTGTGCCCGCCGAATCCCTGAAGGCGACCGTCGCGCGGTGGAACGAGCTGGCCGCGAAGGGAGTCGACGAGGACTTCGGTCGCGGGGACGAACCCTACGATCTCGCCTTCACCGGTGGTGGGTCCGCGCTGGTCCCGATCGAACAGGGCCCCTTCCACGCGGCGCAGTTCGGCATCTCCGACCTCGGCACCAAGGGCGGTTTGCGGACCGACACCGTCGGGCGCGTGCTCGACAGCGAGGGCACCCCGATCCCCGGCCTGTACGCGGCGGGCAACACGATGGCCGCACCGAGCGGCACCGTCTACCCGGGCGGCGGCAACCCCATCGGTGCGAGCGCGCTGTTCGCGCACCTGTCCGTGATGGACGCGGCCACACGCTGACGCACATACGAATCGGGCCCGGAAGGATACGCAGTATCCCTCCGGGCCCGGTTCGTCGTCTCAGGGGCGGGTGACGGCGAAGCCCGCTGTCATGAACGGATATCCGTCCTCCACGGTGGTCGCGACCTCGAAACCGTGCCGGTTGGCACCTCCGATGTGGGTGCCGTCGCTGTTCGCGACGCCCGTGCCGTAGTTGTTGGCCATGAGCGCCACGGTCGCGTCGCCGGGCATCGTGTAGTCGATCTGGATGCCGAACCCGCGCCGGTCGGCGCTGCTCGCCGAGACCGTCTCGGTGGAACGGGCCGGGACCACGGTGGCCGGCTCGTCCACCCACGTCCCGTACGGATTGTCCTTCGACGTGAGCACCATCGGTGCGTCGGTGTCGTTGTGGATCGTCAGCGTGATCGTGGGCCCGTCGGTGGGCAGGGAATCGGCGGCCGCAGTGGCCGGTGCGGTGATCGCCGCCGCAGCGGTCAGAACTGCCGCTGCGACAGCGCGGGTGCGGTACTTCATCGTGCTCCTGGCGGTTGACGACTCGTGGTTCTCAGCCGTGCCTGGCCGGCCGCTGAAGTGTACCCGTCGGTAGCCTGATCCGCCGGTCTTCGGCGATCAGGCCGGGACGAGGTCGCTGACCTGCGCAACAAGCTCCAGTGAACGCAGCCACGCATCGCGCCCGGGAGCCGACGACACGACGATCAGCTCGTCGGCCTGCGCGCGTTCGGTGAACCGGTCGAGGTAGTCGCGCACTTCCTGCGGGGTGCCCACGGCGGTGTACCGGAGCATCTCGAGCACCTGCATGCCGGCGGGGGAGTCGAGCAGCATGTCGATCTCCTCCTCGGTGAACGTGCGCCCACGTCCGACCATCTGCACGACCCGAGCCCGCTTGGTCGCCTCGAACAGCGACTGCGCCTCCTCGGTGGTGTCGGCAGCGATCACGCCGACACCCGCGATGACGTGCGGCACCGGGTGATCGGGGGAGGGCTGGAACTCGCGGCGGTACAGCCGCACCGCGTCCTCGAGGGCCTGCGGCGCGAAGTGCGACGCGAAGGCGTACGGAAGACCGAGCAGGGCAGCGAGTTTCGCGCCGAACAGCGACGAGCCCAGGATGTACAGGGGAACGTCGGTGCCCTTACCGGGGATCGCGTCGACCCCCGGGATCCGCGACTCGCCCTTCAGGTAGGCCTGCAGTTCGAGGACGTCCTGCGGAAAGCTGTCGGCCGAGGTCGGGTCGCGGCGCAGCGCCCGCATGGTCTTCTGGTCGCTGCCGGGGGCGCGGCCGAGACCGAGGTCGATGCGACCGGGGTGCAGTGTGGCGAGGGTGCCGAACTGTTCGGCAATGGTCAGCGGCGAGTGGTTCGGCAGCATGATGCCGCCCGCGCCGAGACGGATCGACGAGGTGTGCGCGGCGACGTGCGCGATGAGCACGCTCGTCGCCGACGAGGCGATCGTCGGCATGTTGTGGTGTTCGGCGTACCAGATGCGCCGGTAACCCCACTGCTCGGCGAGCTGGGCCATCTTCACGCTGGCGTCGAAGCTCTCACGGGCGGTCTCGCCCTTGCCGATGTGTGCGAGGTCGAGGATGGAGAGGGGAACGGTCACCGGTAATCCTTCGCGTCGGGGCCCGGTATCGGCCGCCGGGCACACCTTCGGAGCAACCTCGGCCGGTGACCGTCTATTCCCTCACCCGTCGTTCCACATCGCCGACGTTCGGTGTCACCGCCGTTCGAAACCGCCGTAGGTGCCCTGGAAGAACAGCAGCGGACCGCGGGAGTGCAGCGACGTCAGCCCCGTGACCCTGGCCAGCACGATCGTGTGGTCGCCGGCCTCGTACTCGGTCTCCACGGTCGCCTCGACCCGCGCGAGAGCTCCCTCGAGCGCCGGAGCGCCGTTGTCGCCCGGCTCCCAGCGCACCCCGCGGAACTTGTTGCCGCCGCTCACCGCGAACGCACCGCACAGGGTGCGCTGGCTCTCGGACAGGACGTTGACGGCCAGGGTGCCGACCTCCCGGATCTTCGGCCAGGTGGTCGACGTGCGCGCGGGACAGAATGAGATGAGCGGCGGGTCCAGCGATACGGACACGAACGACTGGCATGCGAACCCGAGAGGTTCGTCGCCGTCGAGGGCCGTGATCACGGTGACTCCCGTGCAGAAATTGCTCATCACGTCGCGGATCCGTCGAGGATCCAGCACCGCATGCTCGGCTGTCATCGAGAAATCTCCTATCGGTCGGCGTTCGTTCCAGTGTCCGTCACCGACGGCGCAGTGCGCGAACCGTGTCCCGCCGAACGGTCAGCGAACACGCATGTCGCTCGGGGCCCAGACTGCGCGCATGCTGGTGATGCGTCCCTCGTCGTCGAACGTCATGACGTCGATGGGTTCGATCTCGTAGGTCTGCTCGTCCGCCTTAGCCTGGATGCACCGATCAGGCCGATGTGATGGGCGAGTCGTAACGGCGAAATGCCCTGTCGTAGTGAAAGAATTGAACTTCTCACAGAAACAATTCGGCCACAACGAAGGGCATCTCGTAGATGCAACTCTCTCACACCCGGCCCGTCGCTGCGGCGAGGTTCGACGATCCGAATCTCGTGTCGACCGCTGGGCTGGTTCCGATCATGGGTCTGGCGCAGAACTGCGGCCTGCAGGCTCTCGCCGACGAACACCTCAGCGTTCCCACCGACAAGGGTGCTCACTCCGGCGACAAGATCGGAGCACTCGTCGCGGGAATGGTCGCCGGCGCGGACAGCATCGCCGACATGGCATTACTACGGCACGGGGCGATGGGAACACTCTTCGACCGCCCGTACGCACCGTCGACGCTGGGGTCGTTCCTGCGCACCTTCACCTTCGGGCACGTTCGGCAACTCGACGCCGTTGCCTCCCGGTTCCTGCGCGGACTGGCCACCAGAACTCCGCTGGTGGCCGGGATCGACACCGAACGCGTGCTGGTCGACATCGACGATTCGATCATCGAAGTGCACGGGCACGGCAAACAGGGTTCCGGATACGGCTATTCCGGGGTCCGCGGACTGAACGCGCTGATCACCACGGTCACCACCGACACCGCGGCCCCGGTGATCGTCGGACAGCGTCTGCGCAAAGGGTCCTGCGGATCAGCGCGTGGAGCAGCCCGGATGATCGCCGACACCCTGACCACCGTCGCGCACCTGCACACAGCTACCGCCGGCCCAGGGGCGCGAACCACGGCACAGGCCACGCCCAGACCGCTGGTGCGGGCCGACTCGGCGTTCTACGGATATCCCACCATCGGGGCGGCGCTGCGCGGCGGCGCCGACGTCTCGGTCACCGTGCGCCTGACCTCACCCATCAAGACCGCGATCGCCTCGATCGACGAGGATGCGTGGACTCCGATCGAGTACACCAACGCGATCTACGACCACGACACCGAACGCTGGATCTCGGCTGCCGAGGTCGCGGAGATACCGTTCACCGCGTTCGCCTCGAAGAAGAAGACCCACCGGGTTCCGGGGCGGTTGATCGTACGGCGTATCCCCGACCTGCGGCCGAAGAAGGACCAGGGCCAGGGCGAATTGTTCGACGTCTGGCGGTTTCATGCCTTCTTCACCACCGTCGACGCCACCGATCTCGATGCCGTCGCCGCCGACAAGCTCCACCGCCATCACGCGATCATCGAGCAGGTCCACGCGGACCTGAAGAGCTCCGCGCTCGCTCATTTGCCGTCGTCTCGGTTCACTGCCAATGCTGCGTGGCTGGTCTGCGCGGTGATGGCGTTCAACCTCACCCGCGCCGCGGCTACCGTCACAGGCGATCCGAAGCTGGTCAAGGCCACCACCGGAACTGTCCGGCGGACCATTGTGTCGGTCCCTGCTCGGATCGCGTCGTCGGCGCGCCGGTTGACGTTGCATCTACCCCAACAGTGGCCGTGGGAATCGGGGTGGAACGCCCTGTTCGACACGGTGTTCGGACGAAACCGACCGATTCTCGGCTAACAGACACTCCCTGCCCGCCAACGACTCGAAAGACCAGTGGAACAACCCGACATCGAAGGTCGGAAGATCGTCCATGTCCACACCCTGTCCCAAGTCGTGCAATGGAAGCCACGACGACAGCATCAGACGATCGGTGCATTGAGGCTTAGTGACCACGCGGAAGTGGAAGGCCGCGGTCGACCCGGCGATCCGGAGCGTGAGCAGGTCGGTGGTGTTCTCGGTGGCCTCGACACCCTTGTAGAACTCGGCGATCGCGGCCCGGCCCACGCGCGGTTCACTACCGACGGGATCCTCGAGGGTGGCGTCCTCGGCGTACAGGGCGGCGATGTCGGCGGCCACGCCTGCGGCCACGGCGTCGAGATAGGCGTGCACGGTGGTGCGGATGCGCTGAGTGCGGGCGTCGGCGTCGGAAACGGTCACGGTCGCTCCTGTGTAATGCGGGACGAAAGGTGTCGCGCCGACGCTAGCGACCCGCAGACGCACCGCATCGCCGCTCTCCCGGCCAGCGGGAGATGTCGGCCTCAGCCCACCTCGACATCACCGAACTCCCTGCCGAACAGGTCGGCGAGGGCGGCGAGCTGGTCGCAGTAGTGGTCAGCGGATCCGGCGTCCACACCGGCGCCGACGATCGTCGCGCCCGCTGCGATCGCGCGGTCGAGTCGTCTGTGCGTCGCGTCGGGGTCACCGAGCGGGTCGAGCCGCGCCGCCGGCAGCACGACCTCGAATCCGGGCGGCAGCTGCCTCTTCGCGAGCATCGCCTTCACGTCGTCGAAAGCCAGACCGAAAGGCACCCAGCCGTCCCCGAACTCGCACGCGCGTCGCAGTGAACGCGGGGTGCGGCCGCCGATCCACAACGGAACCCGCGGCTGCACGGCGCAGGGATCGACGACCACATCGGAGTACTCGAAATACTCTCCCCGATAGGAAGGTTCGCGTGTCGACAGCGATGCGCGCAGGGCTGCGAGAGCATCGTCGGCGCGTGCGCCGCGATCGGTGAAGGGGACGTCGAGCAGCGCGAACTCCTCCTCGAGCGAACCGACGCCGAGCCCGAGGGTCAGGCGTCCACTGCTGACCGTGTCGAGTGTGCCGTAACGCTTCGCGATCTCCAGAGGGTGGTGGTAGCCGAGGACGAGAACCTGGGTGACCAGCCGGATCCGGTCGGTGCGCGCTGCGAGGAAGCCGAGGGTCGCCAGCGGATCCCAGTACGTCCCACCTCGCGTCGCAGCCACGGACGCGGGTACCGCGACGTGTTCGCTGCAGGTGAGGTGGTGGAATCCCGACCGATCCGCGGTGTCCGCGATCTGCGACAGCTCTTCGATCCCCGCACCGGCCTCCCAGTCGCAGGAGACCCCGGGGACCCGGGTGACGATCGGGCTGGTGATCCCGATGCGTACCACCCGCGTGCGGTTCGATCCGTCGATCATGCGCTCTCCTTCGTCGATCGGTCCGTCAGGAGTGTGCGCTCGGACGGGCCCGCTGAGCACGTCCGGTCCCGCTCGCCGATACACGACCCGCTGGACGGGATATCGCCTTCCGGGTGGTCCCGAGGCGAACCTAGCGTGACCCGCACGTATCGTCTGCCGAGGAGACCGACATGCCGTTGCATTCCGAAGTGGAGTCCATGCTGAAGGCCCTGGAAGCGGGTTTTCCGGACGTCACGACGATTCCGCCGACGGAACTCCGGGAGATCATCCGTAGTCGCCGCGGTCCGCTTCAGCATCTCCCCGTCATGCGCGAGGTGCACGATCTCGTCGTGGACGGACCGGGAGGCGACCTCGCGTTGCGTCTCTACCGTCCCGAGTCCTCCGAGACCGCGCTGCCGGTCGTCGTGTTCGCGCACGGTGGCGGGTTCGTCTTCTGCGATCTCGACAGTCACGACGAGTTCTGCCGGTCGATGGCGGAGGGTATCGGGGCCGTCGTCGTGTCCGTCGATTACCGGCTGGCCCCCGAACATCCGGCGCCGGCCGCGCACGACGACATGTACGCCGCGCTCGAATGGACGGCCGCGACCGTCGCGTCGTACGGAGGAGACCCGGCGCGCATCGTGCTCGCCGGCGACAGTGCCGGTGGAAACCTCGCCGCGACCGTCGCCCTCGCCGCGCGGGACAAGGGCGGACCGGCGGTGCTCGGTCAGGCGTTGTTCTATCCGGTGATCGACGACGACTTCGACACCGAGTCGTACCGGAAGTACGGGACGGGCTACTACAACTCCTCAGCGGCGATGCGGTGGTACTGGGAGCAGTACGCGCCGGACGGCACCGACGATCCCCGCCTGATCCCGACCCGCGCCGAATCGCTCGCTGGGCTGCCCTCGGCGGTTGTCGTCACCGCCGAACTCGATCCGCCGTGCTCGTCCGGCGACGACTATGCCGACCGCCTCACCGCGGCCGGGGTGTCCGTACAACACCGCAGATTCGACGGCCTGTTCCACGGATTCCTGACCTTCCCCGCGCTGTCGTTCACCGAGCCGGCGCGGCAGGAGGTGTGGAAGATGATGCGTGCCCTGGTCGACGGGCCGGATCTCCCGGTGACCGGGACAACCGGCTTCGCGTCCTGAGCAACTGTCCTAGCGTCCCGCAGACAACGACGAGAAGGAGACTGTCGATGGTCCCGACATCCGTACCGCCCGTGGCACCTGCCCAGGACACCACCGTCGACCTGCTCGTGATCGGGTCCGGTACGGGCATGGCTGCCGCACTCACCGCGCACGAAGCGGGACTGTCCACCCTCATCGTCGAGAAGTCGGAATACGTCGGTGGCTCCACCGCACGTTCGGGCGGTGCCTTCTGGGTGCCGGCCAATCCCGTTCTGGTGGAGTCGGGTTCGGGAGACAACGTCGAACGTGGCCACACCTACGTCCGGTCGGTCGTGGACGGAACGGCGCCGGCCGAGCGGGGCGAGGCGTTCGTCGACCACGGGGTCGAGACGGTCGAGATGCTCCGCCGCACCACGCCCATGAAGCTGTTCTGGGCGAAGGGCTATGCCGACTACCACCCCGAACTGCCGGGTGGGTCGGCGGTCGGACGCAGCTGCGAGTGTCTGCCGTTCGACATGTCGGTGCTCGGTGAGGAACGTTCGCGCCTGCGCCCGGGGCTCATGGAGGCGGGCCTGCCGATGCCCACCACCGGTGCCGACTACAAGTGGATGAACCTCATGTTGCGCGTGCCGCACAAGGGTTTCCCGCGCATCTTCAAGCGACTCGCCCAGGGGGTCGCCGGACTCGCCGTCAAGCGTGAATACGTCGCCGGTGGACAAGCGATCGCCGCCGGCCTGTTCGCGGGTGTGCTGAAGGCCGGTGTGCCGGTGTGGACCGAGACGTCGCTGGTGCGTCTGCTCACCGACGGGGATCGTGTCACCGGTGCAGTCGTGGCGCAGAACGGACGTGAGGTGACGGTGACCGCTCGTCGCGGGGTGGTGCTTGCCGCGGGTGGGTTCGACCATGACATGGAGATGCGGCGCAAGTTCCAGTCCGAGCGTCTGCTCGACCACGAGAGCCTCGGGGCGGAGACCAACACCGGCGACGCGATCAAGGCGGCCCAGGAGGTCGGTGCCGATCTTGCCCTCATGGACCAGGCATGGTGGTTCCCCGCCGTCGCGCCGACCCGTCCGGGCAAGCCGCCGATGGTCATGCTCGCCGAGCGTTCGCTGCCCGGCTCGTTCATCGTCGACCAGACGGGACGCCGGTTCACGAACGAGTCGTCGGATTACATGTCCTTCGGGCAGTTGGTGCTCGAACGGGAGCGTGCCGGTGATCCGATCGAGTCGATGTGGATCGTCTTCGACCAGAAGTACCGCAACAGCTACGTGTTCGCAGCCGGGGTGTTCCCCCGTCAGCCACTGCCGGAGGCCTGGTACAAGGCGGGTATCGCTCACCGCGCCTCCACCGCGGAAGAACTCGCGGCCTCGATGGGTGTGCCGGTGGAGAACTTCGCCGCGACCTTCGGCAAGTTCAACGACGATGCCGCAGCCGGAACGGATTCCGAGTTCGGCCGTGGGAGCAGCGCCTACGACCGCTATTACGGTGATCCCACCATCCAGCCCAACCCCAACATGCGGCCCCTGACGCACGGACCTCTCTACGCCGTGAAGATGACCCTGAGCGATCTCGGCACGTGCGGTGGCGTGCGCGCCGACGAGCGGGCGCGGGTCCTGCGCGAGGACGGCAGCCCGATTGCGGGTCTCTACGCCATCGGCAACACCGCGGCCAACGCGTTCGGCCACAGCTATCCCGGCGCGGGCGCCACGATCGGCCAGGGCCTGGTGTTCGGCTACATCGCCGCTCGCGATGCGGCTCAGTACGGGTCGTAGCGAATGTTCTCGGCCGGGGTGCCGGTCTCGATCAGCCGCTGAGCGGTGGTGCGCACCATGGCCGCCGGGCCGCACACGAGCACCTGGTGGTCGCCGAACGCACCGTAGGACGTGACGATCTCGTCGACGCTGCCCTCGAGCAGTTCGTCGGGGTCGGGTCCGAACTCGTCGATGCGCGGGGCGATGCGATCGAACCAGGGGTCGGGGATGTCGGGGATCTCGAGGGTCTCCACGACCGGCACCACCGTCAGCCACGGCAGCGCCTCAGACAGGAGCATGAGCATGTCGGCGGCGTACAGGTCGCGCGGGTTGCGGGCGCCCGTGAACAGGAAGGTGCGGGGCGGATCCGGGTGACGCGCCGTGTCGAGGATCAGCGACCGCAGCGGCGCGAGGCCCGTACCGCCGGCCACCATGATGACGAGGCGGCCGGTGTCGTCGATGTGGAGGTCGCCGCCGCGGGCCGCGCCGATCTGCCACACGTCGCCCGGCCGTGTCTCGGCGACGATCGCGCCGCTCACCCAGCCACCCGGGACCGTGCGCACGTGGAATTCGAGCTTGCCGTCCAGCGACGGTGGCAGTGCGGGGGAGAGGCGACGCGGCAGCGTGGGACGCTGCGGCACGGCCACGTCGACGTACTGCCCGGGGCGGAAATCGACGATCGCGTCGTCGCATTCGAGACGCACAACCGCGAGATCGTGGCGGAGCCGATGATGTTCGACGACGGTTGCGGTGACTGCCTTCTCGGTCTCGCTCGGTGACGGCGTGGCCGACTGCATGCGTGATCCCCCGGTGGTGTGCTGTGGCGTGCCCAAGACTCTAGGCGAGAAATCGCCGAAAAGGCAGAGTGGAACGTGTTTCAGTTTTCGGCCCCGAGCGGTTATCGTGACCCACGGCAGGTGATGGTCACCACAGCGGAGAACGCCGACCGGTGACGTCACATAACGGACCGTCACAGCACACCGGAAGGACGACCATGCCCGAGGAGTACGCCGACCTCTACCGCCCCGCATTCACGCCCGATCTCCTCATCACCGCGCTCGACCGCAGCGCCGACCGGCCCGCCCTGCACCTCGGTGACGTCGTCCTCACCGGAGCCGAGATGCGCGCCGCCGTCAGCCGGTTCCAGCAGGCGCTCGCGTCCGTCGGGGTCGGGCAGGGATCGGCGGTGGCGATGCTGTCCAAGAACCGGCCCGAGGTGCTCATCTCGATGGGCGCCACGATGGTCGCCGGCTGCCGCAACACGGCCCTGAACCCCATGGGCTCGCTCTCCGACCACCTGTACATCTCGACCGACGCCGAGATCGAGACCCTGATCTTCGATCCCCGGCACTTCGAGGAACGCGCCGCGGAGTTGCGCGAGCAGGTGCCGACCCTGAAGAACCTGTTCTCCCTCGGCCCGTCCTCGGTGGGTACCGACATCCTCGCCCTGTCCGAGCAGTTCACCGAGCAGCGGCTCGTGTCCGCACCCGTCGGCATCGAGGACACCTCGTCCATCGTCTACACCGGCGGCACCACCGGGAAGCCGAAGGGTGTGATGGGCTCGTTCCGTTCGGGAGCGGCCCTGAACCAGATCCAGATGGCCGAGTGGCAGTGGCCCGAGCAGCCGCGCTTCCTCGTGTGCACCCCGCTCTCGCACGCCGGTGCGGCGTTCTTCGTCCCCACGCTCCTGCGCGGCGGATGCCTCTACGTGCTGCCTCATTTCGATCCCGCGCTCGTGCTCGAAGCGATCGAGAAGCACCGCATCAACGCGACGATGCTCGTGCCGACGATGATCTACATGCTGCTCGACCATCCCGATTTCGACAGCCGCGACCTGTCGAGCCTCGAGACCCTGTTCTACGGCGCGTCGGCCATGTCGCCGTCCCGCCTGCGCGAAGGAATCGAGCGGCTCGGTCCGGTCTTCTTCCAGTTCTACGGTCAGTCCGAATGCGGCATGACTATCTCGGTGCTGCGCAAGGAGGAACACCTCCCCGATGATCCGAGCCGCCTCGCGTCGTGCGGCCGCCCCGTGCCGTGGCTCGACGTCCGCCTGCTCGACGACGACCTGAACGAGGTGCCGCAGGGCGAACTCGGCGAGATCTGTGTGCGCGGCCCGCTCGTGATGAAGGGCTATCTGAACAAGCCGGAGGAGACCGCCGAGGCGCTGCGCGGCGGGTGGCTGCACACCGGCGACGTCGCGCGCGCCGACAAGAACGGCTTCATGACGATCGTCGACCGCAAGAAGGACATGATCGTCACCGGCGGCTTCAATGTCTTCCCCCGCGAGATCGAGGACGTCATCTCGTCGCACCCGGCGGTCGCGTCCGTGGCCGTCGTCGGTGTGCCTGACGTCAAGTGGGGCGAGGCCGTCAAGGCGTGTGTCGTGCTGCGAGAGGGCCAGTCGGTGCCGTCCGAAGAGCTGATCGAGAAGGTGCGTGCCGCAAAGGGTTCGGTGCACGCCCCCAAGTCGGTCGACTTCCTCGACGCGCTGCCGCTGACGCCGCTGGGCAAACTCGACAAGAAGACGCTGCGGGCGTCCTATCGCTGACCCCGTTCTCGTGACCGCCGGTCCCGGCAACCGCTCGTGGTTGCCGGGACCGTCTGTTTGTCAGCAGGATTCGTGGATCCGGCTGTGCCGATGTCCTGCCTCACCACTGGTGCGCGACGTCCAGCACCACCCGTGAACCGCTACCGGGACCGTCGAGGGTGAACACCCGGAACGGCAGCCGGGCCCGTACCCCGACCCCGAGGGTGGTCTGGCCTTCGAAACTGTTGGCCCACGCCACCTGTCGCAGGGTCCGGTACCCGCTCACGTCGACGACCTCGCGCCGGTTCGCCGGTACGTAGTAGGCGGGAGCGAGGACGACCACCTGGAGATAGGCGCCTCCGCGCAGCGGGACCTCGAACCCCGATCCGTCCTCGTGGACGGCGGGGACGTAGCCGACGCGGTAGCCCGCGGCCTGCCCGGCGAGATCGACGACGATCCGGTCGAAGCACTCGTGCCGTCCTGCCCGCACGGCGGTGAACGGTGAGGCGACCATCGTCGGGTTCACCTTGTCCAGCGAACCCCAGTGGATACCGCAATAGGGCGTTGCGGCCGACGCGGTCGGGCCCGTCAGCCCGATCCCCGCGATGACGACGATCATCGCGAGCCACACGTGAATCCTGCTCATGTCCGTTCCTCTGTGTGTGGCTGATGATGGATCATCGCAAGAAGTGTGATGTGCGTTACACCGCTCTTCTTCGTTCTGCTGCCGCGGCTGGAGGTCGTGCCGCGATGGCGCCGACGCCTTCCGAAAGGTCGTGCGCGCTTTCGGGAACGAGCGCATAGAGACTGCTTCGGTACCCGCGCGACCGTACGAGTACCGGTCAGGTGCGGCCGGTCTTTCACTGCCCGGGTCGTGCTGACATACTCCCTCGCATGGTGAACGGGGACGCCCAGCGGGTCGAGGTGCGGTTGGCAGTCGAATATCCGGGCTCGGGAGCGACGAGCACGCTCGGGGACGGTTCGATGCGACCGATCGATCCCATCCCCCCGATCTGCCCGCGCCACGGAGAGCCCGAGACCGGCCGTGTCCGGGTGACGGTCTCGGCCGATGCGTCCGAGCCCCGTCAGGGATCGAACCGGTTCGGTTCGGCGCTCGAGGCCGCCTACACGGTGCAGGTCGCCGCGGTGGACTGGCCGGTGTGCGCTCGCTGCGTCGCCGTCCGCACGCGCTGGCAGATCGCCGCCGCCGCGACCTGCACGGTCCTCGGCGTCATCTTCCTCGCGCTGGTGTTCGCGCTCGTACAGGGCGCTCCCAAGATCTACGGTCTCGCGCTGCTCAGCGTCTTCGGTCTGTCGTTCCTCCCGATCTACGTCGCCTTGCGGGTGCTCGAGCCGAAGCGGGCGTCGCTGGGAATGTCCGTGGCCGAGGACGGTTCGGAACTCGTCATCTCGCAGGCGCATCCGGAGTTCGCGCGGGCGGTCGCGGCGCAGCGGATGTAGTCGCCGGCTCGGAACCCTCACGCAGCGCGGAAGCTGCGCAAACGGATCAGAGTGGGTCGAAGCTGATGTTCTGACGCGGGGTGCCTGCCGCCGACAGCGCGTACAGCGTCGTGCGGATCATCGACGGCGACCCGGCGATCTGGATCTGACGGTCGGCCCACGTGCCGAACTGCCCGGCGACCTTACCGAGCTTGCCGTACATCGGCCGGTTGAGGCCGGTGGGTGGCTCCTTCACGGGAACCGGATGCCACCAAGGATTCTCCTTCTCCTCGAGCACCGGCACGATGGTCAGCCACGGGTTGGTCGTGGCGATCTGCCACAGCGTTTCGAGGTCGTACAGGTCGCACGGATACTTGCCGCCGTAGAACAGGTGGACGCGCGGGTTGTCGCCGCGCATCGCCATCTCCATGATCTGGGCGCGCATGGGTGCGAGGCCGGTGCCGGACGCGATCATCAGCACATCCTGGCCGCTCTCGCGGTCGACGTGCAGGCCGCCGAGCGGTGGGCCGATCGTCCACCGGTCGCCGACCGCGGTCTCGCCGACGAGCGCGGGGCTCACCCATCCGGTGGAGACCCGTCGGACATGGAATTCGATCTGCCCGTACTGATTCGGAGGGATCGCCGCCGACAGGTACCGCCACATGTGCGGGCGCTGCGGGATCTGCACGCTCATGTACTGGCCCGCGTAATAGGGAATCGGGCTGTCGGCCTCGAGCCGGATGATCGCCAGGTCGGGGAGCACGCGCTCATGGCCGACGACGGTGGCACCCCACGAGGCGGGTAGGTCGTCGGTGGCCGCGGCGGTCGCCATCGTCTCGACGACCCCGTCGACGACCTCGGCCCAGGTGCGTTCGAGCGCAGCCGTCCACAGGATCAGGGGAGTGCACTCGCGGACCGCAGCGAGCAGTGCGTTGCCCGCGACGCGGTAGTGCAGCGGCTCGACCCCGTACTTCCGGTGGTCGCGCGCGAGCTGGGCGAGGAACCTGTCGACGGTGCCGGGCTCATGGAGGCGGGCGACGACCCAGCCGACCGCGGTCGCGAAACGCTGCCGCATCGACTCCATGCCGGCGGGGAACAGTGAGCGGATGCCGGTGGACTCGCTCCACATGGCGTTGTAGAACGCCGTCGCGAACCGTTCGGCTCCGGTGGGGGTGGCGATGATCGACGCGAAGCTGAGCTGAACCCGGGCGATGGCGAAAGCCTCCACGCCATCCTCCCTGTATCCGTGCTGCGCGAACGCCGCCACTGTAGTCGGTTGCAGGGCGCCCGGCCACTGACCGCCGGGTCCGTCACAACCTGCGAGCGTTTTGTGGTCAGAGTCACTACACTCAGGAAAGTTGAGTGGAACAAACTCAACTTATGATCCGTTGAAGAATTCGACATCACCGAGACCTGCCCGGTGCAGGGGATCGGCTGCAGAATCGATATGGGGCACTCGCCTGCGCGGGAGTGCACCGAGAAAGAAAGGGGCGCGCAGTGGACTCGTTCAATCCGACGACCAAGACCCAGGCCGCACTCACCGCTGCACTTCAGTCGGCGTCCACTGCGGGCAACCCGGAGATCCGTCCGGCACACCTGCTCGTGGCACTGCTCGACCAGACCGACGGCATCGCCGGCCCGCTGCTCGAAGCGGTGGGCGTCGACCCGGCCGCGGTCCGCAGGGAAGCCGAGGACCTCGTCCGTCGTCTTCCGCAGACCAGTGGTGCGACCACCACGCCACAGCTCGGGCGTGAGGCGATCGCGGCCATGACCGCGGCGCAGAAACTCGCCACCGAACTCACCGACGAATTCGTTTCCACCGAGCACGTCCTCGTCGGTCTCGCCGGTGGCGACTCCGATGTCGCGAAGCTGCTCGCCGGGCACGGTGCGACGCCGACCGCCCTGCGCGACGCCTTCACGACCGTCCGGGGCAACCGCCGCGTGACCTCCGCCGACCCCGAGGCCAGTTACCAGGCCCTGGAGAAGTACTCCACCGATCTGACGGCGCGGGCGCGCGAAGGCAAGCTCGACCCGGTCATCGGTCGCGACAACGAGATCCGCCGTGTCGTTCAGGTGCTCTCCCGCAGGACCAAGAACAACCCGGTCCTCATCGGTGAGCCGGGTGTCGGTAAGACCGCCATCGTCGAGGGCCTCGCCCAGCGCATCGTCGCCGGGGACGTGCCCGAGTCGCTGCGCGGCAAGACCGTCATCTCGCTCGACCTCGGCTCGATGGTCGCGGGCGCGAAGTACCGCGGCGAGTTCGAGGAACGCCTCAAGGCCGTGCTCGACGAGATCAAGGAATCGGCCGGGCAGATCATCACCTTCATCGACGAACTCCACACCATCGTCGGTGCCGGCGCAACCGGCGAGTCGGCGATGGACGCCGGCAACATGATCAAGCCGATGCTCGCCCGCGGTGAGCTGCGGCTGGTCGGTGCCACGACCCTCGACGAGTACCGCAAGTACATCGAGAAGGACGCGGCCCTCGAACGTCGCTTCCAGCAGGTCCTCGTCGGGGAGCCGAGTGTCGAGGACACCGTCGGCATCCTGCGCGGCCTCAAGGAGCGCTACGAGGTGCACCACGGCGTGCGCATCACCGACTCCGCGCTCGTCGCGGCGGCGACGCTGTCCGACCGGTACATCACCTCGCGTTTCCTGCCGGACAAGGCCATCGACCTCGTCGACGAGGCGGCCTCGCGCCTGCGGATGGAGATCGACTCGCGTCCCGAGGAGATCGACACCGTCGAACGCATCGTCCGTCGCCTCGAGATCGAGGAGATGGCGTTGCAGAAGGAGAGCGACGAGGCCTCGAAGGAACGCCTCGAGAAGCTGCGCGCCGAACTCGCCGACGAGAGGGAGAAGCTCAACCAGCTCACCACGCGCTGGCAGAACGAGAAGACCGCGATCGACTCCGTGCGGGAGATCAAGGAACAGCTCGAATCCCTGCGCGGCGAGGAGGAACGCGCCGAACGCGACGGCGACCTCGGCAAGGCCGCCGAGCTGCGCTACGGCCGCATCCCCGAGCTGGAGAAGAAGCTCGAGGCGGCAGCCGCCGCGTCGGGTACCACCGCCGGTGGCGACCTGATGCTCAAGGAGGAGGTCGGCCCGGACGACGTCGCCGACGTCGTCGCGGCATGGACCGGCATCCCCGCCGGCCGCATGCTCGAGGGCGAGACCGCCAAGCTGCTGCGGATGGAGGACGAACTGCGCAAGCGGGTCGTCGGCCAGGACGTCGCGGTGCAGGCCGTCTCCGACGCGGTGCGTCGTGCACGTGCCGGTGTCGCCGACCCGAACCGTCCGACGGGGTCCTTCCTGTTCCTCGGCCCGACCGGTGTCGGCAAGACGGAGCTGGCGAAGGCGCTCGCCGACTTCCTGTTCGACGACCAACGCGCCATGGTGCGGATCGACATGTCCGAGTACAGCGAGAAGCACTCGGTGGCACGCCTCGTCGGTGCGCCTCCGGGCTACGTCGGCTACGAGGCGGGCGGTCAGCTGACCGAGGCCGTGCGGCGCCGCCCCTACACGGTGGTGCTGTTCGACGAGGTCGAGAAGGCCCACCCGGACGTCTTCGACACGCTGCTGCAGGTGCTCGACGACGGTCGTCTCACCGACGGCCAGGGACGCACGGTCGACTTCCGCAACACCATCCTGATCCTCACCTCGAACCTCGGTGCGGGTGGCGATCGGGAGCACATCATGGCGGCGGTGCGGGCGGCGTTCAAGCCGGAGTTCATCAACCGGCTCGACGACGTCGTGGTCTTCGACCCGCTCTCGGAGGAGCAGCTCGAGAAGATCGTCGACATCCAGCTCGACCAGTTCGCCGACCGCATGTCGGCACGGCGACTGACGTTGGACGTCTCGAACGCCGCGCGGTTCTGGCTGGCGGTGCGCGGCTACGACCCGCAGTACGGTGCACGTCCGTTGCGCCGCCTGATCCAGCAGGCGGTCGGCGACCAGCTCGCCAAGAAGCTGCTCGCCGGTGAGATCAAGGACGGCGACACCGTCCACGTGGGCGTCAGCGAGGACGGCGACCACCTCGTGATCAGCGCCTGACGGCACCCGTGCGCGGCCTCGGCGGCAGGAGTCACCGGGGCCGCGCACGCCTACTCTGGAAGGCGTTATGACGAATCCCCAGGATCCGCGCACCCCGCAGGAACGGGCCTACGCACTCGACGAGTCGTCGAACGGGACGGACGACGACGCGACCCGCGTGCTGCACACCGACGACCCGACCGAGGCGTACGGGCGGCCGGTCACCAACCCGACGGTCGCGTACACCCGCTACGAGCAGTGGGGCGCGCAGGGGAGCGAGTACCAGCCCACCCAGGCCTATCCGTCCCCACAGGGGCCTTCGTCGCAACAGGGTCCTCCGTCGCAACAGCCGTATCCGCCTCGGTCGGGCTACCCGCCCCCGCACGGCTATCAGCCCACACAGGTGCTCCCCGGATACGACCCCGGTAACCCGCAGACGGCGATGAACCCGGGACCGGGAACGCGGGGGCACGGAATCCCCGGGCAGCCGCCCACGGGTCCGGTGCCCGGCGCGGATGCCGGGAAACCGCGCGGCCCGCGCTGGGGACTGATCGCGCTCGCCGCGGTGGTCCTCATCGCGCTCGGCGGCACCATCGGGTTCCTGCTCAGCCGGCCCGACGACTCCACTTCGCGGGTCGCGTCGGATCGCGCCCCGGCCACCGTCGCGCCCCCGCCGACGGCGACTCTCCCGCCGGCACCCGAACCGACCACACCGGGACTGCCGCTCGACCGGATCCCGGGCGGCCTCGGCGAGGTCATGGGCGACGCGGGCGCGGTCGTGGGCACGATCACCGCCAACGACGGCGGCAGCATCACCCTCGGCGTCATCGGTGGTTCGACGGTCACCGTCGTCCTCACCCCCGACACCGAGATCATCACCCTGACCGGCAACACCGCCGACAGCCTCGAGGTCGGAGCGACCGCCGTGGCGACCGGCAGTGCCGTCGAGCAGGGACGGATGACCGCCGAGACCGTCGTCAGCGCGTCCCTCCCATCCTTCGGTGGTTCGGGCCGCTGACCCGCTAGGCTGACTCGACGATGACTGTCATGTGGTTCTCTCTGGCCGCGGTCGCACTGCTGGGTGCGGTCGCGCTGCTCTACGTCGACCGGACGCGGCGGGAACAGTCGGGTCGTATCCGGGAGATCTGGGCCAAGGCGCAGGGCTACAAGTACACCTCCGCCGAGGACCACCTGCCGTCCACCTGGCACCGCGCGGCGCTCGCCAAGCAGGAATATCTCGGCGCGATCGACATCGTCCGCGGGGTTCGCCGCGGCGAGGAGTTCGTCCTGTTCGACATCGAGGAGACCGCGACGATCATCGCGGTCCGGCGCAAGGTCGGCTCCGACGTCGACATCGACCTGCGGCTCAAGTCGACGCCGCCGCCGAAGGACCCCGACATGAACCTGCTCGGTTCGATCGGGCCGCGCATCGTCTTCGCCACCGACCTCGAGATCGCACGACGCGTGTGCGACCAGCGGATGGTCGCGTTCACCGAGTCCATCCCCGACCACGTGCAGATGCTGTGGAGCGAAGGCGAGTGGACACTCGGCTCGATCCCCGTCGGCAGCTCCGGCCGCGAATGGGACTCGGCCATCGAGACCGTCGCGCGTCTGTCGGGCATCCTCCACGTGTTGCCGCCCGTCGTCGAACCCGAGGAACTCGACCGAGGTTCGCAGGATCCGGGTCGTCCCTCCGCTCGCCACTGAGCGGGGCTTTCCGAGAGGTGGTCGCGCACGCCGCGTGTGGTTAGTGTGGCGGCCATGACTTCCGCCCGTCCCGTTGCGCTCGTGACCGGCCCCACCTCGGGAATCGGTGCGGGTTTCGCCCGCACCCTCGCGAGTCGCGGTTACGACCTCGTGCTCGTCGCCCGCACCCGTCCCGCCCTCAACGAACTCGCCGCCGAGCTGAAGCAGAAGTTCGGGGCGGCATCGGAGATCATCGTCGCCGACCTGGCAAGTGCCGACGGTCGCGATCTCGTCGTCGAACGCCTCGGCCGCGGCGTCGACATGCTCGTCAACAACGCCGGCTTCGGCACGACGGGCGAGTTCTGGACCGCCGACCCGGCGCTGCTGCAGGCGCAGCTCGACGTCAATGTCACCTCGGTCGTCGCGTTCACCCGCGCCGCGCTCCCATCGATGAACGAGGCGGGCCGGGGCGACATCGTCAACGTCGCGAGCGTGGCCGGGCTGCTGCCCGGGCGCGGTTCCACCTACTCCGGCAGCAAGGCCTACGTCGTGTCGTTCACCGAAGGACTGGCCGGTGGCCTCGCCGGCACGGGCGTGCGGGTGCAGGCACTGTGCCCCGGCTTCGTGCGCACCGAGTTCCATCGGCGTGCCGGGATCGACATGTCGTCCACCCCGAACCTGATGTGGCTCGACGTCGACCAGGTGGTGCGCACCTCGCTCGCCGACCTCGACAAGGGGAAGGTCCGCAGCATCCCCGGGCTGCAGTACAAGGTGCTCGCCACGGCGGGACGACTGGTGCCGCAGAACCTCGTGCGGAAGCTGACCAACACCTTCGGCAACGGTCGCGGCCGCACCTGATCGGCTGCGGCCGCGACAGCACCCGATCGCCACGGACGAACTGACGGCGGGCGTTGCCAGATCACGGTACGGATACACCGCGCAGGACACGCCGGGTGCAGTCTTCGACGCGATTCGTGCGCTCGGTACATTTCTGCGCGTGACGTCTGTGGCTGTGGTGCTCTGTGTTGCTGTCGTGGTTGCGGTGGTGCTGTGGTTGCGCGCAGGCGTGCGCCGTCTTCGGACGTTGCAGCAACGCCACCGGGAGAGCCTGCGCCTGCTCCTCCACGAACTCGACGACCGCTACGATCTCGTGCCCGCGCTCATCGCGGCGTCGGCCGGTGCCGGCGTCGAACGTGAGCGCATCCGGCCCGTCGTCGGCGCCCGCTCGCTCGCCATCGGCGTGCGCGACCAGCGTCTCGGCCTGACCGAACGCGCCGGTGCCGAGAACGCGTTGTCCGCGACGCTGCACGAGCTGATCGGTGGACTCGAAGGGGTCAACCACTGGCCGTTCATCCGGGTCGCCCGGGAACTGCAGACCCGCGAGCAGCGCATCGCCGGCGCCGTCCGCGTACACAACGACCTCGGCAGCACCCTGAACACCGCGGTCGGCCGATTCCCCACCTCGCTGTTCGCGAAGCTCGCGGCCGTCGGACCGGTCGTGCTGTTCGAGGCGCCCGCGCCCGTCGCCGCATCCGAGCCGGCCCGCAGGCCCGAGACCGTCGATGCGAAGGTTGTCGAGAGCGACGTCCGGTCGGAGTCCGAGGCGACCTCCGACACCGTCGCTGCCTGACCTGCGACCCGCAGCGACTAGGCTCGTTCCCCGACACGAGCGCGACCGCACCGGCGTCGCGCCGCCGAACGACGGGTGAGGACGCAATGAGTGACCGCGACGAACTGGCAGCACTGGTACGCGAGCTGGCGGTGGTGCACGGCCGCGTGACCCTGTCGTCCGGTAAGGAAGCCGACTACTACGTCGACCTGCGCCGCGCGACCCTGCACCACGAGGCCGGCCCCCTCATCGGCAAGCTCCTGCGCGAACTCGTCTCCGACTGGGACTTCGACGCCGTCGGCGGCCTGACCATGGGTGCCGACCCCGTCGCTCTCGCCGTCATGCACGCCCCCGGCCGGCCCATCGACGCCTTCGTCGTCCGCAAGGCCGCCAAGGCCCACGGCATGCAGCGGCAGATCGAGGGACCGGACGTCACCGGCAAGCGTGTGCTCGTCGTCGAGGACACCACCACCACCGGCAACTCGCCCCTCACCGCCGTCAAGGCGCTGCGCGAGGCCGGCGCGATCGTCGTGGGTGTCGCAACCGTCGTCGACCGCGCGACCGGCGCCGACGAGGTCATCGCCGCCGAAGGCGTCGAGTACCGTTCCCTACTCGGCCTCGCCGACCTGGGTCTGGACGACAAGTAGCCGCGTGGGGACGCGGGTCCGGCAGACCGTCACGCATCTCGCGGACGGCCGGGAACTGATCTACTTCGACGACACCGAGCCGTTCGTCTCCGGTGCCGCGACCCGCGACCTCCACGACCGCCGCGACCTGCCGCCGGTTGCGGCGACCTCCGAGATGCGCCGCGACCCGCTGACGGGGGAGTGGGTCACCTTCGCGGCCCACCGCATGGACCGCACCTTCCTGCCGTCGGCCGTCGACTGCCCGCTGTGTCCGAGCAGGGCCGACGCGTGCACCGAGATCCCGGCCGACGACTACGACGTCGTCGTGTTCGAGAACCGTTTCCCGTCGCTCGGGGCGCCCTCGGCCGGTGAGGATCTCGTCGACGACGAGGGTCTGTGGCCGCGGCGACCGGCGACTGGCCGCTGCGAGGTCGTCGCGTTCACCCCCGACCACGACGCCCGGTTCGCCGACCTCTCCGTGCCCCGGGCGCGCACCGTCATCGATGCGCTCGCCGCCCGCACCGCCGCGTTGTCGCAGTTGCCGGATGTCGAGCAGGTCTTCTGCTTCGAGAACCGCGGCGTGGAAATCGGTGTGACACTGCAGCATCCGCACGGACAGATCTACGCCTACCCGTTCGTCCCGCCGCGCCCGCAGGCCCTGCTCGACCGCGCCCGCGAGCATCGCCTGCGGACCGGCAGGTCGCTGCAGGGCGACATCCTCGACGCCGAACGACGCGTCGGCACCAGGCTCGTGTTCTCCGGCGACGCGTGGTCTGCATACGTTCCCGCCGCGGCACGCTGGCCCGTCGAGCTGCACCTCGTTCCGCACCGCGACATCCCCGATCTCGCCGCCCTCGACGAGCACGAACGCGACGAACTCGCCGGCATCCAGCGCGACCTGCTCGGCCGCGTCGACCGGTTCTTCCCCGGTGTCGACCGCGCCCCCTACATCGCCGCCTGGCACCAGGCACCGGTCGGTGCACCTCCCGGGGACGTGCGACTGTTCTGCCAGATCTTCTCGTTGCGGCGGGCCCCGGACAAGCTGAAATATCTCGCCGGATCCGAATCTGCGATGGGCGCGTGGATCAGCGACACCACCCCCGAACGGATCGCCGAACGCCTGCGTGAGGTGGCGCCATGACACTCGCAGAGACCGCCCGCGCACTGTTCGCGGCCGAGTTCGGCACCGAACCCGAGGGCTGCTGGTGCGCTCCCGGGCGCGTCAATCTCATCGGCGAGCACGTCGACTACGCCGGGGGTCTGTGCCTGCCGATGGCGATCCCGCAGGTCACCGTCGTCGCGGTGCGTCGCCGCTCCGATCATCTGCTGCGCGTGCGCAGTTCCGGTTTCGACGACGTCGACCTCGATCTGCGCGACCGGCACGTCGACGGCTGGGGCGCTTACGTCGCCGGCGTGATCTGGACGCTCGACGCGCCGGGATTGACCGGTGCGGACATCGCGGTCGCGTCGGACGTGCCCGTCGGAGCGGGACTCTCGTCGTCCGCAGCGCTCGAGACGTCGGTCGCGGTAGCGCTCGCCGACCTGTGCGGGCTGCCTCTCGACGACGACGGTCGTGATCGGCTCGCCGCGGCGTGCGTGCGCGCGGAGAACGACTACGCCGGTGCTCCCACCGGTGGGCTCGACCAGCGGATCGCCCTCCACGCACGTCCCGGCCACGCGCTGCTCCTCGACTTCGCCGACGGCAGCAGCGAACACATCCCGTTCGACGCGGAAGCCCGCGGGCTGACGGTGCTGGTCGTCGACACCGGCACCGGACACGAGCTCGCCGACGGGCAGTACGGACAGCGCCGCCGTGAGGTCGAGGACGTCACCCGGCTCCTCGGTGTGGAGAGCCTGCGCGACGCCTCGTCGGCGGACCCGATCGACGATCCCGTCCTGCGTCGCCGCGCCCGGCACGTGATCGACGAGATCGCCCGCGTTCAGGAGGCTGCGGAGTTGTTGCGGGCAGGGCGGATCCGGGATCTCGGACCCCTGCTCGATGCGTCGCACCGCTCGTTGCGCGACGACTTCGAGGTCAGCTGCCTCGAGCTCGACACCGCCGTCGACGCGGCCGTCGCTGCCGGCGCACTCGGCGCCCGGATGGTGGGCGGCGGTTTCGGCGGTTCGGCGATCGCGCTGTGCGAGGACAATCGCGTGGACTCGGTGCGGCAGGCCGTCGCCGACGCCGCTGCGCAGCGCGACCTGCCGGCGCCGACCTTCCTGCGCGCCACGGCGTCCGGCGGTGCGCGCCGCTGCTGACGCTTGCGGGATGATCGATGCAGCCGGGTACTGTGCGCGCATGGGTTGGTTCAGTCGCAAGAGGTGGGGCGTCGAGCACGCGGTGTTCGCGGCGGCGTCGGCCGCCACCGTGGTCGGGGGAGTGTCGGGGAACGAGAAGCTGCAGCAGATCGCCAAACCGCTCATCGCACCGGCACTCGCCGTGCGGGTGTTGCGCCGCTCCCGCGACACCGATCGCGCCGACACCGCCCTGCTGGTCGCGGGTCTCGCAGCCGCCACCCTCGGTGACATCGCGATGATCCGCTCCGACGAGGACCGCCGGATCCTGAACGGTGCAGCCTGTTTCGGCGTCATGCAGACCGCCTACTCGAGCATCCTCGTCCGGCGCGGTGCGCGGGTCTCGAAGCCGGTCGCGGTGCAGCGTGCCGGTGCGTTGGCCGGTGCGGCCGGTCTGCTCGCCGCCCGCAACCGCTCGGTGGCCGCGCCGCTGACCGGATACGGCGCCCTGCTCGCCACCACTGCGACCCTTGCCGGAGACCCCGCCCTCGCGCCCGGTGCGCGCGTGCGCGCGGGACTGGTCGTGCCGGGTGCCGACAGGCGCAGTTGGCTCGGTCTCGGCGGCCTGACCTTCACGCTGTCCGACGGATTGATCGTGGTGCGCCGCACCCTGCTGAAGGACGAGAAGACGCGCGCGGCGGCGGAAGGGTTCGTGCTCGCCACCTACGCCGCGGCCCAGCTGCTGCTCGTGGAAGGGCTCCTCGCTCTCACGAGCCGGGAGAGTCAGGGATAGAGGACGATCCGGTCGCGGTCGAGCGGGTCCACCCAGATGCTCACGACCTCCCCGGGCGCGTAGCGCTGCAGGTTGCGACGGTCGACCTCGTAGACGACCGTGCCGCGATAGGACTCCGAGCCGGGCACCGTGAGCTCGAGATCGAGCCGCGTCAGTTGACCGGTCGAGGTCAGATCGAGCGGGGTCGCGGAACGGATGGTCGCCCATCCCTCGTAACCCTCGCGTTCGATGCGGCGCATGACCTTCGAGCGGCGACCCGCGAGCGCCATCGACAGGCCGAGCACGGTGCCGTACAGGCAGACGAGGAAGACCACCTGGAAGCCCTCGGTGCCGGGTTCGGAGATCGGCAGGAACAGGTGCATCCACAACGCGAGAACGACGACATATCCCACGGTGACGAACGCGACGGTGGCAACGATACGACGATTCACAGCTCCTCCGATCCCAGCCTATCCCCGCTGCGCGCCGTCGGCTCCCGCCCGTGATTAGGGTGATGCCATGTCCGCTCCCAGCGTGGTGATCACCGGAGCCGCCGCCGGTATCGGCCGCTCCACAGCCCTGCTCTTCGCCCGTCACGGTTACCGCGTCGGTGCCTTCGACATCGACACCGCGGGGCTCGCGAGCCTCGCCGAGGAGGGCGCCTCGATCACCGCGGGGCGGATCGTCACCGGTGCCCTCGACGTCACCGACACCCCCGCGTGGACCCGCGTACTCGAGGAGTTCTGCACCGACTGCCGGCTCGACGTCCTCGTCAACAACGCCGGGCTGCTGTCGTCCGGACCGTTCGAGGACACCCCGGCGAGCCGGCACCGCCAGATCGTCGACGTCAACGTCACCGGTGTCGTCCTCGGCTGCCACGCGGCCTTCCCGTATCTCCGCGACACCCCCGGCGCGCACATCGTGAACATGTGCTCGGCGTCGGCGCTCTACGGACAGCCCGAGCTCGCCACCTACAGCGCCACCAAGTTCGCGGTGCGCGGCTTGACCGAAGCACTCGAACTCGAGTGGGCCCGCCACGACATCAAGGTGCAGGCGTTGTGGCCGCTGTTCGTCGACACGAACATGGTCGACGGGATGGACATCGGCTCGCGACGCTCCCTGGGCGTGAACCTCGGCGCCGACGACGTCGCCCGCGCGGTGTTCGACGCGACCCGCCCCACGCGGCGCTCGGGACGGGTGCATCGGCCCGTGGGCCGGCAGGCGACCGTGCTCGCCACGCTCGCCCAGGTGTCGCCCGGATGGATGAATCGCCTGGTCAACCGGCGCCTGACCGGCCACTGACACCGCTCGATAGAGTGACACCCGCATGTCGTCGGGAAGGGTGTTGCGTGAGAATTCGGATGTGGCCGGTCGCAGTCGTCGCGGGTGCGGCACTGTTCGTCGCAGGATGCGGAGGCTCCGCGGACGGGCCGGAGGCCGACTCCGGAGCGACGTCGACGACGACCTCGGCGGCTGCCTCGACGACCTCGTCCACGACGATCGCTCCGAGTACCACCGAAGAGACGACCCCGTCGACGACCGAATCGGCAGCTGAGCCGGAGACCTCCCCGGAGGAACCCGCTCCGCTCGCGCAGGTCGAGTACCAGCGCAACGAGTCGTACTACTTCAGCAGCCCCGATGGCACCTTCGAATGCGGCATCGTCCGGCTGCCCACCCGCACCGAGGCGGGCTGCGAAGGACCGACCGATCCGATCCCGCCGCGACCCGAGGACTGCATGGTCAACTGGGGACTCGGCATCCGCGTGCAGGACTCCGGTGAAGGGGAGTTCGTGTGCTCCGGCGGACCGGTCTACCTCTCGCCCGACGGGGCGAGCCCCGCCCTGCCGCCAGGGTCGTCGCTGTCGCAGCTCGGCTACACGTGCGCCACCACCGCAGCCGACGTGACCTGTACCAACGACGCCACCGGCCACGGTTTCCGCGTCGCAGCAGGTTCGAACGAGACGTTCTGACGGTGACCGACACGCATTCCGAACCGGCCGTCGAGGACGCGGGCCCCACCGAGTGGGGTGAGCACCCGCACGGCGTCGGCCCGTGGATCGAGGAGTTCGGCACCGAGCCGCCCACCGATCCGCGCTACGACGCCGAGCTGCTCGCCCACGGCGACCGGCGCAACGTCGTCGACGCCTACCGCTACTGGACCCGCGAGGCGATCGTCGCGGACATCGACCGTCGCCGGCACCCGCTGCACGTCGCCATCGAGAACTTCGCCCACGACGCGAACATCGGGACGGTCGTACGCACCGCCAACGCGTTCGCCGTGGGCACGGTGCACATCGTCGGACGACGCCGATGGAACCGGCGCGGAGCGATGGTCACCGACCGCTACCAGCACCTGCTCCACCACTCGGATGTCGACGCGCTCGTCGCGTGGGCGGCCGAACAGGACCTCGAGATCGTCGCGGTGGACAACACCCCCGGCTCGGTCCGGTTGGAGACGGCGACCCTGCCGCGCCGCTGCCTGCTGCTGTTCGGGCAGGAGGGGCCCGGCGTCACCGAAGCGGCCCGCAACGTCGCCTCGATGACGGTCTCCATCGCCCAGTTCGGCTCCACGCGGTCCATCAACGCGGGTGTCGCCGCGGGGATCGCGATGCACGCGTGGATCCGGCAGCACGCCGATTTCTCGGACGCCTGGTAACACCTGCCCCGCATTCCGGGATGAAAGTCGCGCGGACCGTCGTCGGGGCGGCCGCCGGTCGGGCAGTGTGGAGGGTGATGAACACCGCAGCAGGACAGCGTTCGGACGGAGTCGAGGCCGCCCGGTGGTCGGAGCGGGCCGACGCCGCGGAGGGTGCGATCGTGTCGCGGCACATCCGTCGTCTCTGGGCCCTCCCCGGCACCGCGCTCGGGGTGGTCGGATGGCCCGCCGTCCGACGTGAGCGGCTGTTCCTCTCCTGGCACTACTGGTGGCAGGCGCACCTGATCGACACCGCCGTCGACGCCGCCGAGCGCGACGCCACCCCGCGTCGCCGGCGCCGCGTCGTGCGGCTCGCGCGCACCCACCGCATCCGCAACCTCACCGGCTGGACCAACAACTACTACGACGACATGGCGTGGCTCGGCCTGTCGCTCGAACGGGCCGAACGGCATCTCTACGTCGACCACCGCGGCGCGATCGCGACCCTCGTCGACGAGCTCGTCGACGCCTGGCAACCCGAGAGCGGCGGCGGCATCCCGTGGCGCCGGCGGGACACCTTCTTCAACGCCCCCGCGAACGGTCCGGCGGCGCTGCTGCTCGCCCGCACCGGCAAGGTCTACCGCGCCGAGGAGATGGCCGACTGGATCCACGACGTGCTGCTCGACCCCGAAACGGGTCTCGTCCTGGACGGCATCCGCGACGGCGTACACGAACGCGCGATCTACAGCTACTGCCAGGGTGTGACGCTCGGCCTCGAGACCGAACTCGCCCTGCAACTCGACGACCCCCGGCACCGCCGCAGGGTCCACGCGCTCGTCGCCGCGGTCGACGATCACCTCACCGAGCGCAGCGTCGTCACCGGCGGGGGAGGCGGTGACGGAGGACTGTTCAACGGGATCCTGGCCCGCTACCTCGCGATGGTCGCCACGACACTGCCCGTCGTCGACGGCGACGACATCCGTGCCCGCAACGTCGCGGCACGCATCGTGCTGGCGTCGGCGGAGGCCGCCTGGGAGAACCGGCTGCAGGTCGAGGAGCTGCCGGTCTTCGGTCGCGATTGGTCGAAGCAGGCGCGGCTACCGGGCCTGGGCACCTCGGTCGCGCGGTTCGCGGGCGGCACCGTCCGCGAGTCGGCCGTCGCCGAACGCGACATGTCGGTGCAGCTCGGCGGGTGGATGCTCATGGAAGCTGCCTACGCTGTCGCCGCCTCGCGGTCATGAAACGGGAGAAGGTGGATTCCGACCCGTTCGTTCGACGGGCGGAATCCACCTTCTGCGGTGTGAGGACCGTTCCTACTTGGACTCGATGCGGTTGATCGGCATCGTCGCGGCTTCTGTCTCGGCGGCCGGCGCCTCACCGTTCTTGGCCGCGCGACGCGAGCTGAGCACGCGCTTGCCGACCTCGGTGATGATCGGGATCACCGAAACGAACACGATGCCCAGGAAGATGATGTCGATGTTGTCGGCGATGAAGGTGATCTGTCCCAGCAGGTAGCCGAGCAGCGTCACACCCGAACCCCACACGATGCCGCCGAGGACGTTGTAGGTGATGAACACGCGGTAGGGCATCTTCGCGGCGCCCGCCACGAGCGGGGCGTAGGTGCGCACGATCGGCACGAAACGTGCCAGGAAGATCATCGCGGGACCGTGACGCAGGAAGAACTGGTGCGCCTCGTCGATGTAGGCCTGCTTGAAGAGCTTCGCGTCGGGCTTGAACAGCCTGGTGCCGCCCCTCGCACCGATGAGGTAACCGACCTGGTCGCCGAGGACGGCCGCGATCGGGATCGTCACCATCAGCACCCACAGCGGGGCGAACGGCTCGACCTCCGCCGACTTGGCCGCTGCGATCAGGCCCGCGGTGAACAGCAGTGAATCACCGGGGAGCAGCGGGAACAGCAGTCCGGACTCGATGAACACCACGAGCAGCAGCCCGATGAGCATCCAGGTTCCGAACGAATTGAGCAGATTGACCGGATCCAGAAACCCCGGCATCAGGGCCAGATTGGTCACGGACTCCGAGGCTTCGAACACAGTCACGCGGTCCAGGGTACCGGCGGGGTCCACCTCTCCCCGAATCCCGACACCCACCCGGGACGGCCCGAGTATCGAACGGACGTGTCACTTGACATACTGCAAGGACAACCGGGCACCCACCACATCCCGGTGGGGTGCCGATCGACTCTCATCTGGAGGACAGCCGCTGTGCCTATCGCGACTCCCGAGGTCTACGCCGAGATGATCGCCCGCGCGAAGGAGCACTCCTTCGCGTTCCCGGCCATCAACTGCACCTCGTCCGAAACGATCAACGCCGCCATCAAGGGCTTTGCGGACGCCGGCAGCGACGGCATCATCCAGTTCTCGACCGGTGGCGCCGAGTTCGGCTCGGGTCTGGGTGTGAAGGACATGGTCACCGGTGCCGTGGCACTCGCCGAGTTCGCTCACGTCGTCGCCGAGAAGTACGACGTGACGATCGCTCTGCACACCGACCACTGCCCGAAGGACAAGCTCGACGGCTTCGTCCGTCCGCTCATCGCGATCTCGCAGGAGCGCGTGAACAACGGACAGAACCCGCTGTTCCAGTCGCACATGTGGGACGGCTCGGCCATCCCGATCGACGAGAACCTCGAGATCGCGCAGGAACTTCTCGCCGCCGCCAAGGCCGCGAAGATCATCCTCGAGATCGAGATCGGCGTCGTCGGCGGTGAAGAGGACGGCGTCGAGAACGCCATCAACGACAAGCTCTACACCACGGTCGAGGACTTCGAGAAGACCGTCGACGCGCTCGGCGCCGACAAGGGCCAGTACCTGCTCGCCGCGACCTTCGGCAACGTCCACGGCGTCTACAAGCCGGGCAACGTCAAGCTCAAGCCGTCCGTCCTTGCCGAGGGCCAGGCTGCCGCGTCGAAGAAGCTGGGGCTGCCCGAGGGTTCGAAGCCGTTCGATCTCGTCTTCCACGGCGGCTCGGGCTCGCTGAAGTCGGAGATCGACGAGGCGCTGAGCTACGGCGTCGTGAAGATGAACGTCGACACCGACACGCAGTACGCGTTCACCCGCCCGATCGCGGCACACATGTTCACCAATTACGACGGTGTGCTCAAGATCGACGGCGAGGTCGGCAACAAGAAGACCTACGATCCGCGCAGCTACCTCAAGAAGGCCGAGGCGTCCATGACGCAGCGTGTCATCGAGGCCTGCAACGACCTCAAGTCGGCGGGACGCTCGGTCTCGGCCAAGTAGGGCTCACCGATACCCGAAGGGCGCCGACGTTCTCGTCGGCGCCCTTCGTCGTCCCTACGGTGTGCAGAAATCGTCGCGACACGCCGAGGGCGAACGACGACTTCTGCGCACTCGTGGTCGCTGTCGTCCCGTTATTCGCTGCAGACCTTCCACTGCTCGCCGTCGAGCGTGAGGTCGAAGGTGCGGTCGGTGACATCGCCGGGATCGTTCACCGTGTGCGCGGTGACCTGCGCGATGGCGGTGCCCTCGGTGATCTGGATGCGGTCGACGCTCGTCACCACCGGGATCTCGCCCTGTTCGACGGCGAGCCGGTGGATGTCGCGGAAGTTCTCCGGATCGACCGTCTCGTAGAAGTCGGAGAGCGCTCCGCAGGTCGACTCCCGCAGGGTCGCCAGGTCGCCTGATTCGAGTGCTCCGACGAAGGTGTCGATGCTCGCGCGGATCCGGCTCTCGGGGGAGTTGTCGGCGCGGTCCTTCAGGAACACGATCACCCCGGCCGCGACGATCGCGACGACCACCAGCACGGCCGCTGCTCCGGCAGCGATCAGCCGACGACCGCGGCTCTTGTCGCGGGCCGGCGGGATGCGCGTGGGCGTGGGCTGGACGGCGACGCGGGCGGGCTCCGGCTGAACCGGAGGTTCCTCGCCGCGCGGAGCGATGCGCTGCGGTGGCGCCTTGGGCACGTGGCTGCGGACCGGGATCTGCACGGTGGGCGCATCGGCGGCGGAGGTGACATCGGGCGCGGGCTCGGATTCGGGGGTCGGGCGGGACTCGACGGTCTCGGGTTCGACGACGGGAACCGCCACGGTCTCGTCCGTCGCGACGCTCTCGTCCGCAGTCTGCCCCGGCTCGTCGCTGCTCGCGTCCTCACCCGAGGACGCCGCATCGCTGGTCGGCTCCTCAGGTTCCTCGGAGACCGGCTCCGCCGGCTCGTCGGCCTTCTCGGTTCCCGCGCCCCTTGCATGCTCGGACACTGCATGCTCGGACACTGCATGCTCGGACACTGCGTCCTCGGATACTGCTTCTTCTGCGGCTGCTTCGTCGGTCGCCGCCGGCTCGACAGGGGGTTCGTTCTCCGTACTCTCGTCCGGTGTCTCGACAGAAGGGGTCGTCGAAGTCTGCTCGGGTGACTCTTCGTTCTTCGGGTCCGACAACGTGCTGCACCTCGCTCGACGGCCTGCGGTTACCCGGGGACTCTATCGAGCCTTCGCCACGGAAGGGCACAATGACCCCATGACGTCTTTCGGTGATCTTCTCGGACCGCAGCCCACCCTTCTCCCCGGCGACGACGACGCGGAGTCGGCCCTGCTGAACAACGAGGACCCGGCGAAGGTCGCAGCCGACCATCCCACCGCCTCGATCGCATGGGCGTACCTCGCCGAGGCCGCACTCGACAGTGGCGAGACGATCCAGGCCTACGCCTACGCGCGCACCGGATACCACCGCGGCCTCGACCAGCTGCGCCGCAACGGCTGGAAGGGTTTCGGTCCCGTGCCCTACAGCCACGAACCCAACCGCGGTTTCCTGCGTTGCGTCGCCGTGCTGGCCCGGGCAGCCCGAACCATCGGTGAGTCGGACGAGCACGCCCGCTGCCTGGACCTGCTCGAGGATTGCGACCCGCGGGCAGCGGAAGAACTCGGCGTCGAATAGACGCCCGTACATGTCTGTGTCGAACAGACTGTCCGCGGCGACCCGGCGTCGACCCACCCGTCAGGGAGCTCGTAAGCGCCTGACCGACTCGTTCGAACGGCTGCGCTCTTCGGCGCTGCCGATCGTGCAGTGCGCGCTGGCGGCGGGTCTGGCGTGGTGGGTCGCGAAAGATCTGGTCGGGCACCAACAGCCCTTCTTCGCACCCATCGCGGCAGTCGTCTCCCTCGGGCTCGGTCTCGGCGCCCGGTTGCGGCGTTCCGTCGAACTCGTCTGCGGTGTGACCGTCGGGATCGGCGTGGGCGACCTGATCGTCTCTCTCATCGGTAGTGGACCGTGGCAGATCGCACTGGTCGTGATGATGGCGATGGGTACCGCTGTGGCGCTCAACAGCGGCCCGATCTTCTCGATGCAGGCGGGTAATTCCGCGGTGCTTGTCGCCACCCTTCTGCCGCCCGGCGGCACCGGGGGTGTCGACCGTATGGTCGACGCTCTCATCGGGGGGCTCACGGGGATTGCAGTGGTCGCGCTCATTCCCACGCATCCGGTGCGGCGGGCGCGCCGCAATGCGGCCGAGATCCTCGCCACCGCGAGCGAGGTACTGCGCAAGGTGGAGTCCGGCCTCGTCGAGAACAATCCGAAGCCGATCGAGGAAGCGCTGCGGCAGGCCCGCGCCACTCAGCCCGCGATCGACGCGATGCGATCCAACCTCAAGGGCGGCAAGGAGATCAGCCGGATCTCGCCGCTGTACTGGAACAGCCGTAAGCGTCTCGCGGTCCTGACGGCTGCCGCCGACCCGATCGATCACGCGATGCGCAACATCCGCGTGCTCGCGCGACGTTCCTTGACTCTCGTCCGCGACGACGAGATCCTCGACTCGCGGCTGGTGCACCGTTTCGTCGAGGTCGCCGACGCCGTGGACGTCCTTCGTGAGATGGTTCTGGCCGAGCCGGGGGAGCAACCCGACCAGGCCGAGGCTGCGCGTGTCCTGCGCAGCATCGCCAAGAAGATGGATCCCGAACTCATCGCCGGGGCAGGAGTGTCGGCGACGGTGGTGTTCGCGCAGATGAGGTCGCTGCTCGTCGACCTGCTGCAGACCGCCGGACTCAAGCGGATCACCGCGATCGCGACCCTTCCTCCCACCGTCGAACATCCGGCCTACGACCCGGACGAATAAGCCCTCCGAGCCCGCCGGGCACGTAGCCGTTGAAACATATGCGCATTCGTGCATACGATGGCCCGAGGTTCGGAGAGGGAGTTCGATGGGTTCGGGTCACGGGCACTCACACGGCGTCGGCCACGGTCACGGTCAGGGCGCCGGTCCCACGCGCGCCGTCATCCGGCGCATGGCTTTCGCGCTGGGCATCCTCGGAGCGTTCTTCGTATTGGAGGCGCTCGTCGGTCTCCTGATCGGCTCTCTCGCCCTGCTCGCCGACGCGGGCCACATGCTCACCGACGTCGTCGGGGTGTCCATGGGCATGGTCGCCCTCATCCTCGCCCGACGTGGGAGCAGCGCGGCGTCGCGCACCTTCGGCTGGCACCGCGCCGAGGTCCTCACCGCGATGGTCAACGCGGTGCTGCTGCTCGGCGTCGCAGGCTGGGTGTTCTACGAGGCGATCGACCGCATCGGCGATGCCCCCGAGCTTCCCGGCCTGCCCATGATCGTCACCGCCCTCGCGGGACTGGCCGCCAACATCGTCGTGATGCTCATGCTGCGGGCCGACGCGAAGGACAGCATCGCGGTGCGCGGCGCCTACATGGAGGTGCTCGCCGACGCCGTCGGGTCGGTCGGCGTCCTCATCGCGGGCGCACTCGTCATGATCTTCGGCTGGAGCCTGGCCGACGTCGTCGTCGGTGTGCTCATCTCCCTGTGGGTCGTGCCGCGCGCCCTGCGACTGGCCGCCGAGTCGCTGCGCATCCTCACCCAGACCTCGCCCGCACATCTCGACGTCGACCTGCTGCGCACCGACCTGCTGGCGCTGCCCGGCGTGTACGGCGTGCACGACCTGCACGTGTGGACGCTGACCACCGGCATGGACGTGGCGACCGTGCATCTCGTCAGCGACCACGACCCGCAGTGGATCCTCGACTCGGCGCGCACCGCGCTGTCGTCGCACGGGCTCGAGCACGCCACCGTCCAGGTCGAGTCGACGGTCGACGGCAAGCAGTGCGAGAAGGATGTCACCTGGTAGCTCATCGCGCGAATCGGTTCGGCCGCAACGTCCACCGACCCGGCCCGCCGTAGAGCCGGACGACGTCCAGCGGTCCCACGTCGATCCTCCGGAACGACGACGCCGGAGCGTCGAGAGCGCACACCGTCGCCGCCCGCACGACCGCCGGGTGCGTCACCACCCCGACCCGTTCGTAGCCGTCGTCCTGGGCTGCCAGCCAGGTGCCGACACGGCGGATGAGGTCCTCGACCGACTCGCCGCCGTGCGGTGCCGCCGCCGGCTCGGTCAGCCACATCGCCAGGTCGCTCTCGGGCACGTCGCCCATCGTCGCCCCGCACCACCTGCCGTAGTCGAGCTCGCGCAGCGCGGAGTCGATCTCGGCGGGGACGCCGAAGGCGTGGACCGTGTCGACCGCGCGTCGCTCCGGTGCGCACACCCACCGGTCGACGACCGGCGCCGCGACTCGTCCGAGTTCGCGGCGGCCTCGTTCGGAGATCGGTTCGTCGCACGGAAACCGGGCCTGTTCCGTCGCATGCGTGGAAGCGTGTGCGACGAAGAACAATCGGGTCACGGCAGGTACGTCCTCTCCGCTTGACATCGTCGACCGAGCGATGCGAAGGTTCGTCGGTAAACATGTGCCGAGGTGTAGGCAATCCGGTGGAGAACCGGAGCGGTCGCGCCACTGTAACCGGAGAGGTCGAAATCTTCGGAAGCCAGAAAACTCCCGCGGTACATGACGGAATCGAATGGGACGCGAAATCCCAGGAGGATTGTCATGGCTGTTGTCCATACCCCCGACGAGTCGCTCGGTTCCGCGGCACTCGCAGCCGCTCTCGCCGCAGTGATCGTCGCGGCATTTCTCGTTCTCTACCTGGTCGGATTCGATCAGGGCGCGATCTCGCGCACCGGCATGTTCATGCACGAGTTGATGCACGACGGCCGGCACCTCCTCGGTCTTCCGTGCCATTGAGAACGGGGACCACGATGCCCGGAACCTACCTCCACCTGCTGCTGCGGGGCCTGCTCGCCGGACTCGTCGCGGGTCTGCTCGCCGGCGGTGTCGCGTTCGTCGTCGGCGAACCCCACATCGAATCCGCGATCGCGCTCGAAGAAGCTGCCGGCGAAGCGCATTCGCACGATCACGACCACGCTGCGACCACCGGGGAATCCCACGGTCACAGTCACGGCGAGGATGCGCTCGTCGACCGTACCGGTCAGAAGGCCGGACTTTTCCTCGCGACGACCCTCGCGGGTCTCGCGCTCGGCGCCCTCTACGCGTCGGTGCTGCACTTCGCGCGTCGCCTCACCGACATGCCGGGCTGGAAGCTCGGATTGTTCGGGGCGGCCGGGGCATGGCTCGCCGTCGAGGCCGTCCCGTTCGTGAAGTATCCGGCGAACCCGCCGGCCGTGGGTGATCCCGACACGATCGATCAACGCACCCTGCTGTGGCTCGCCTCGGTCGCTCTCGGGCTCGTCGCGATCGCCGTGGCCGTCGCTGTGGCGAAGGCGCTGGCCGCCCAGGATCTGCACACCGTCCGCATCGCCGGCCCGGCGGTTGCCTTCCTCGTCGTGGTGGGTCTCGGATATCTCGCCTTGCCGAGCATCGACGAGGTGGGGGAGGGCTTCCCCGCGACGCTGCTGTGGGAGTTCCGGGTCGCGTCGTTCACCGTGCAGCTCACCCTGTGGGCGGTGCTCGGTGTGGTCTTCGCCTACCTCACCGAACGCGCTTCCCGTCGCGTGACGATCTCGGCCTGACGCCATGGGTTCGGGTCTGCTCGTCGCCGGAACGACCTCGGACGCAGGGAAATCCGTTGTCGTCACCGGGATCTGCCGATCCTTGTCGCGGCGCGGCCTGAAAGTCGCGCCGTTCAAGGCGCAGAACATGTCGAACAACTCGATGGTGACGAGCGAGGGTGCGGAGATCGGACGCGCTCAGTGGATCCAGGCGGTGGCCGCCGGTGCGATCCCCGAGGCCGCGATGAACCCCGTGTTGCTCAAGCCCGGCAGCGACCGGCGCAGTCACGTCGTCGTGCTCGGCCGACCGGCCGGTGCGCTGGAAGCGGGCGAGTTCGCCGGTGGGCGGCGGCATCTCGCCGAGGCCGCGTTCGGCGCATTCGACGACCTCCGTCGCCGGTTCGACGTGGTGGTGTGCGAAGGTGCCGGGAGCGCGGCCGAGATCAACCTGCGCGACCACGACTACGTGAACATGGGCCTGGCGCAACACGGTTCGATACCGACCGTCGTTGTCGGCGACATCGACCGCGGTGGCGTGTTCGCCTCGATGTTCGGGACGCTGGCCCTGCTCGACGCCGCGGATCAGCAGTTGATCCGCGGTTTCGTGATCAACAAGTTCCGCGGAGACGTCTCGCTCCTGAAGCCCGGACTCGACTCGCTCGAACGACTCACCGGCCGCCCTGTGCTCGGCGTGCTGCCGTGGCAGCGCGACCTGTGGCTCGATTCCGAGGATTCGCTCGCCCTCACTTCCCGCCCCGCACACGACGGTGACGGCGCACTGAGCATCGCCGTCGTGCTGTTGCCGCGCGTCAGCAATTTCACCGACGTCGACGCGTTGTGCCTCGAACCGGACGTGCGGGTCCGCTTCGTCGACGACCCGCGAGCGCTCACCGGCGCCGACGTGGTGATCGTGCCCGGAACACGCGCGACCCTCGCGGATCTCGCGTGGCTGCGCTCGCGAGGACTCGACACCGCGATCGTCGAGCACGCCCGCCGAGGCGGACCGGTCCTCGGTATCTGCGGCGGCTTCCAGATGCTCGGCACGCGCATCGACGACCCGCACGGCGTCGAGGGTGTGCCCGGCGCGAGCATGCCGGGTCTCGGATTACTTCCGGTCCGAACCACATTCGGACCCGAGAAGGTCCTGCGGTTGCCGACGGGTACGGCGTTGGATGTGGCTGCCTCCGGCTACGAGATCCACCACGGACGCATCACCGTCGACGGGGAAACCGACTTCCTCGGTGGCACCCGCGTGGGCTCGGTCTTCGGCACCATGTGGCACGGCGCCCTCGAAGGGGACGGTCTGCGGTGGGCGTGGCTGCGCGAGGTCGCTGCGTCGGTGGGCCGCGAGATCCGTACCGGCGAAATGAGTTTCCCGGCTGCACGCGAGTCCCGCATCGAGGCACTCGCCGACCTCGTCGACGAGCACCTCGATATGGACGCCCTGCTCGACATGCTGTCCGACGAACAGGCCCTGCCGGTGCTGAAGGGGACTCTGCAATGACGGTCCTGATCCTGGGCGGAACCGGTGAAGCACGCGCTCTCGCCACTGCTCTGGACGACGACGCGATCGAGTTCGAGTCCTCGCTCGCAGGCCGGGTCCGCAACCCGCGCCTGCCCGTCGGTCCGGTGCGCATCGGAGGATTCGGTGGCGCCGAGGGCCTCGCCCGGTACCTGAACGAGCGCGGTATCCGAGCCGTCGTCGACGCCACCCATCCGTTCGCCGCCGGCATCAGTGCGAACGCCGCTGCGGCCTGCGCCGCTGTGAACGTGCCGTTGCTGCGCCTGCAGCGACCCGGCTGGCACGACCGGCACGGTCTGTGGACATGGGCCGACGACCACCACGCCGCCGCGGAAGCCGCCGCGACCGGCCGGCGGATCTTCCTCAGTACGGGACGGCAGACTCTCGACCGCTTCGTCGGACCGCTCGCTGCGCACGACGTGCTCGTGCGCGTGGTCGACCCGCTCGCGATCGAACTGCCACCGAACTGGTCCGTGCTGCTCGGACGCGGTCCCTACGACAGGGATGACGAACGGAGTCTGTTGCTCGACAACAGGATCGACACCCTCGTCACGAAGGACTCGGGTGGTTCGCTCACCCGCGGCAAACTCGACGCCGCGGACGAGTTGGGAGTGCGCGTGATCGTCGTGCGCCGGCCCGCCGCCCCCCGCGGGGTCGCCACGGTGGATTCCGTAGCGACGGCGCGGGACTGGGTTCTCCGAGTCGCGGAGGTCAGACCTGCGGACCTTCGGAACGCAGATCGTCGACCTTCTTCATCGCTTCCCGCAGCTCCTGGAGCCACTGCTCGGAGTGCTGACCTACGAGCCTGACGGTCCACTTCAGCGCGTCGGAACGGGACCGTGCGACCCCCGCGTCGACGAGGGTGTCGAGCACCTGCCGTTCGGGTTGACGCAGCCGCGTCATGACCGGGACGGCGAGGTGGGTGAACAAGTCGGTCCGGTCGCCGACCTTCACGCCCCAGGCCACCTTGCGGCCGTAACGGGCCTCGGCCTCGTCGGCGATGCGCATCCGGTCGGCGCGTGTGGTCTCGCGGAAGCGAGCGATGCGTCCGTCGATCTCGGTGTCGCTCGTGCCGTCGGGTACCCCGAGGGGGCCGACGACGAAGATTTCCTCTCTGTCGATCTCGATGTCGGGTGGTCCGGTGAACCAGTCGTCGGGGAGCCTGCCGGCGAACCACTCGGCGGCATCGCTCGCGTCGGGGATGTCGGCCTGTTGCCAGCCGCCCGGTCGTCCGAATCCGTGGATGTGTGAATGTCGCATGATGTCCTCCTCGGGACGCGACCCGGTGCGTGTCGCACCGATCAACCTGTGCGTGTTGCACTGATTACAGTGTTGCACTGCAAGCGTGTCGTGCGCCACTGTCGAGCGGCGAAGGGTGCGGTCAGCGCCCGTTCCGGGGAGTCAGAACCCCGGAGGTGACCGGAGGAGCGCTGCGCAGGGGAGCGGTGGAGAGCACGACGGGCAGCCACACCGCGGTGGATGCCATCACCACGCCCCAGCACAGATACAGGCCGACGTGCGGTGCGTGAGAGGTGTGGGCGACCATCCCGGCCTGTGACCAGACGGCGAACAACCCCACCATCGACGCTGCCCCCGAACCGAGCATCGCGATCGTTGCGGCACCCCACCGGCGGCGGAGCAATGCGACGAGCGGTACGAGGATGCCGAACACCACCACGAAGACGTCGAAGACACGGAGCGGAAGGGTTGCGGCCTCGGAGTCCCAGCGCAGAAGGGTCGTCAGGGACGTCACCGAAGTGGCCTGGGGAAGCAGCAGACCCACGACCAGCAGGGCGACGCACCCGGCCAGGATCCGGACCCGCGAGCGGCCGACGATCACCTCACCGGCGACGCGGTGTTCGATCCGATCGAGATCGTGACGGAATTCCGCCAGGTCGTCCATGGTGCACCCCCGGAGCGCGGCGACGCTTCGGTCCCAGTATGAGACGCGGGTCACATCGGCGTGCGGGTTCGGGAAAGCAGTTTCGGGCAGGCGCGATCGGGCATGCTCCAGGGCGTGAGCCGATACGACGCGTACATCTTCGACGTGCAGGGCACGCTGATGGACTTCTACACCCCGGTCACCCGGGCGGTGGCCGAAGCCCTCGGACCCGACGCCGATCCGGCGACCGTAGGTGACCTGGTGCGGGCCTGGAGAAGCGACTACTACGAACGCATCCTCCGTCTCGACCAGTCGGTGGAGAAGTGGTACCGCGTGCAGGACTCCTACGTCGACGGACTCGGCGACGTGTGCGACCAGTTCGGGATCGACCTTCCCGAGGACGTGCGCATCGAGACGGCACGGGCCTGGCAACGCCTCGAGGCATGGCCGGACGTGCGGCCCGGGCTGAGAGAACTCCGTTCCCAGGCATTGGTGGCGACACTGTCCAACACGGACATGGCCACGATGATCGGGCTCTTCCGCGACCAGCAGCTCGAGGCCGATGCCATCCTCACAGCCGAACTGTTCGGTGCCTTCAAACCCGAACGGTTCCTGTACGAACGCACCTGCCGCTATCTCGGGGTCGATCCGTCCCGGGCCGCGATGGTCGCGTCGCATCCCTACGATCTGCGGGCCGCCCACGAGGTCGGCCTGAACACCGTCTTCGTGTACCGGCCGCTCGAGAACGGCCGCGTCGAGGACGCGGTCGACGACACCGAGGGCGAGTTCGACCACCGCATCGAGGACCTGCGGGACATGCCGTGACAGGTATCTGTCGGCACTCGCTGGAAGAGTGCCGATCATGGCCGAGAACAAGACCCAGCCCACCGATCGTCCGGTGTCGGAGTTCCTCGACGCCGTCGACCATCCGGTACGCCGCGCCGACGGATGGGCACTGCACGACCTGATGCACGACGTCACCGGGCAGCCGGCGGTGATGTGGGGACCGTTGATGGTCGGTTTCGGCCGGTACCACTACCGATACGCCAGCGGACGCGAAGGCGACGCCCTCGCCGTCGGCTTCTCGCCCCGCAAGACGAACCTCGCGTCAGTCGAGCACGAGGTGCCGCGCGGCGATCACCGCGTCCTTCCCGGAGTTCACACCGAGCTTCCGGTACAGCGACCGCAGTTGCGTCTTCACCGTGTTCACGCTGACGAATTCGGCCTTCGCGATGGTGCGTGCCGAGCGACCCGCGATCAATCCGTCGAGGACCGCGCGTTCGCGCGGCGTCAGTCGCACGACCGGTTTCGACTTCGGATAGGTGGCGGTGTCGAGTGCCGTCGGTTCCGCGGCGGTCGGCAGGGTGACTCCCAGCGAGCCGAGATGACGGGCCATCAGCGGCGAGACCATGGTGAACGGTCGTAACAACCCCGTCTGCTGCGACAGTGCGATCGCCCGGTCGAGATGCGGACGGGCGTCGGTGTCGCGTCCGAGCGCGCACGCGGCAGCGGCGCCGAGCACGGCCAGTTCCATCGCCTGGCGGGGCGTGCAGTTCGGATCGGTCCTGTAGTGGTGCACGAGCGCTTCGCTGCCGGCCGGATCGCCCGTCAGCAGACGCATGCGGGCATGGACGGGTGCGGTGAACAGGTGTGTCGAGTCGGCGATGAGGTTCTGCGCCCGGTCGAAATCACCCAGTGCCAGCTCGAGATCGGCGCGTATCGCGTTCACGAGCACGGCGTTGTACCCGGCGTGGAGTTCCGGGTGTTTCCGGATCTCGGCCTTGATGCGTCGCAATCCCTCCATCGGGGTGCGTGTGAGCAGTGCGAAGGAACCCTGCGCGTAGAGGACGAACGCCCAGAGCTCGTCGGGGGTCGTGCACGCTTCGATGTCGACGAGGATGTCGAGCGCCACGTCGCATTCGAGTCGGTCGATCGCGAGCAGTGCCGCCGCGACCCGCTCGGCGGTGTGCGCGAGTCGTGCGCCGGCGCCGTGGTCCCCACGATGCGACCGATCCGTGGAGACCGCCCCGCGCGCCTCGGGGCCCTCCCCTCGCAGGGCGTGCATGAGCCCGAGTGCGGCAACCGCATCGTCGCCGACGGGCGTCCCGGCTCCGGCGGCACGGGCGCGGCGCAGCATCCCCATCGCCTCGTGCGGACGCACTGCGAAGAAGTAGGTCAGGCCGGCCTGGAAACAGAAGGCGGCGTCGGAGACGACCGTCTCGGGCGCCCCCGACGAGGACACCGCTCTCGACGCGAGCTCGTCGCAGATCGACGCCGCCTCGGTGAACCGTCCTTCCCTCCGCAGGGCGACGACCTGCCCGAGCTGCGCAGCGCCGTTCGATCCGCGGTCGAGGCTCCCCGGCACCACGAGGTAGGTCCTCGTCGGTTCTGCCGGCAGGTCGTTCACGGCCCGTCGCAACAACGACCGGCGGACTGCGTCCGGGTACGCCCGGGCCGAGTTCCCGGGCACGGGTTCGACCAGGCCGAGGGATTCGAGGGTGGTGACGAACGTCGGGCCGTCCACGCCCGACTCTGCAAGGGACGCGCAGGTCAGCGAGTCGGTCATTGCCGACATCAGGACCGGTCGGAGCAGGTGTGCGAGGAGCGGTTCGTTCTTGATCGTCCGCGCTGTCACCGAGTCGGTCACCGCGTCCACGATGCGGTCGAGGTGCTCGAGCTCCGTCACACCGGGGATCGGAGCGGGGGACAGGGCTGCGGGGAGACGGCCGATCACGGCCGGTAGCCCTCCGGTGCGGTGAACGATCCGATCCACGAACCACCGCTCCTGTGGAACACCGGCATCACGCAGGTAGGCAGTTGTTTCGTCGACGGTGAAGGCGAGGTCGTCGGAGGTGAGGATTCTCGTGTCGGAGGGCATGTCCGCACCGACGGAACTCGTGGTGCGGGTCGCGACGACGATGCGCAGGGTCGGATCGTCGGCGAGCAGAGTGCCGATGCCCTCAGCGACGTCCTCGTCGAGTCGTGCGCCGTCGAGGACGAGGGTGACGGGTGTGTCCACGGTCGAGAGGGTGGTGCGGAGGGCGTCGAATCCCTGGCTCGGGCGCGAGGCTTCGGTGTCGATGCAACGGCGTACGGAATCGAATATCCGGGTCCAATAACGGTCGGCGGCAGAATCTGTCGTGGACGGACCGACGTACGCAATAACGCCGTTCGGCTCGGGATCGGTCATGAGCCATGTCCGCAGAAGTGTCGTCTTTCCCGAGAAACGGTGCCCGCGAAGGATCACCAGACGTGGCGCATCGGACAATTCCGAGAACAGGCGATCGCGACAGTAAGGAAAAATCTCGACACCTCCACGTCGGCTTCCCCCTGCTCAACGGTTCCGTATTTCTTTTTCCGATCTACGAATCGCACTAACTGTAACCGGAATTACGTTTTCGGGCAGATCGGACACGGATTCACCCCGGAATTTCACCCTCGGAACGGAATTGTCCGTCGAGGCGGGAAATATCGGGCAGATTATCGACGACGTGCGAGTGCGACGGCGACAGCCGTCGCCACGGCTCCGAGTCCGACCTTGGAGGCGAGTCGCGCGGTACGGCCGATATCTTCCGAGGTCGGCGCGCGTCCCTCGCCGAGTGTGCCGCGATTTTCGACCACACCGTGATAGACGTTCGTGCCGCCGAGCCGGATGCCGAGAGCGCCGGCGAACGCCGCCTCGACCGGGCCGGCGTTCGGACTCGGATGCTGGTGCGCGTCCCGCCGCCACGCACCGATCGAACCCCGAGCATTGTCACCCAGCACCACGGCCAGCAGAGCCGTCAGCCGCGCCGGAGCAAGGTTGAGCAGGTCGTCGAACCGCGCTGAGGCCCATCCGAACCGTTCGAGCCGCGGCGTGCGGTGGCCGACGCGCGCGTCGAGAGTGTTCGCGGCCCGGTAGCCGAGCAGGCCGGCGGGACCGAAGAGCACCCCCCACCACAGTGGCGCAACGACGGCGTCGGACGTGTTCTCGGCCACCGACTCGATCGTGGCGCGGGCGATCCCGTTCTCGTCGAGCTGTGACGGGTCGCGGCCCACCAGGTGGGTCACCTGCCGCCGCGCCGCGGCGAGATCGCCGTCGCGGAGCTGGGCGTCGATCGTCCGGGCCTCGAATCCGAGGGAGCGGCCACCGAGGACGGTCCATGTCGCGAGCGCCGTGACGGTCACCGACAGCACCGGACGACCGCGGGTCGCGCGGTCGGCGGCGTATCCCAGCGCTCCGGCAGAGCCGACCAGCAGCGAGGTGAACACCACCCCGGCAACGCGGTGGTCGGCATACAGCCGGCCCTCGGCGGCGCGCGCCAACTTCCCGAAGCCGCTCACGGGATGCCACCGCTGCGGGTCGCCGACGAGTTGGTCGGCGGCGTAGCCGAGCGCCAGTCCGAGTGCCCTGTGCTTCACAGGATCGTTCTCCACGCCTCGACGAGCGTTGCCGTGGTCGCCGCGTCGCGCACCGCGATCCGTACCCAGTCGTCACCGAGGCCGGGGAAGGTGTCGCCGCGACGCAGCGCGAAGCCCTTCTCCCGCAATCTCTCCCGCGTTCCCTCTGGCGTTTCCGCCAGCACGAACGGGGCCGTCGCGGGGGAAACCACGCGGATTCCGAGTCCGGTGAGGGCGTCGACGAGAACCTCCCTGTCGCCGGCGATCTCCTGTGCGATCACCTCGGTCTCGCGTACTGCGTCACCGGATGCGCACGCGATCATCGCGGCCGCTGCGGGAGTGGACACCGACCAGGGTGGTTGCTGCGTGGCGAGATTCGCGAGCACTGCGGCGTCGCCGACCACGTATCCGGCGCGCAGGCCCGGGATCGCCCACGTCTTGGTGAGCGACCGCAGCACCACGAGTCCCGGAACGAGGTGTCCCGTCAACGATTCGGTTTCGCCGGGAACAGCGTCCATGAACGCCTCGTCGACCACGACCACCCGTCCAGGTCGGGCCAGTGCCAGGAGCGTGTCGGCCGGGTGCAGGACCGAGGTGGGATTCGTCGGATTGCCGACGATCACCAGGTCGGCGTCCGCCGGGACCGCACCCGGATCGAGAACGAACCCATCGTCGCGGCGCAGCACGACCCGTGTGACGCGGTGCCCGGCCGCCAGCAGCGCCGCTTCCGGTTCGGTGAACTGCGGGTGCACCACCACCGGCTTCCGCCACGCCCGTGCCCGGGCGATCAACGTGAACGCCTCGGCGCCCCCGGCCGTCGGAAGGACCTCGTCGACGCTGCGGCCGTGACGATCGGCGAGGGCGGCGCGTGCATCGCTCGGGTCGGGATACCGGGCGAGATCGTCCAACGAGGCACGCAGGGCGTCGTCGAGCCATGCCGGTCGCGGTCGGCGAGAGACGTTGACGGCGAGGTCGACCAACCCTTCGGTCGCGTCGCGGTCGCCGTGATGGTGCAGGTCGGGTTCGTGTGTTCGACGACGTGCCGGTGCCGAGGTGGGTTCGGGCGCGGGTTCCGCCGACCGTGCGGCGTCGGCGAAACGTCGTGCGAGATCGGGATGTCCGGCCCAGTGCGTGTGCAGGTACGACGCGTGCACCGTCGCGGTGGCGACGCCGTCCGGCCGGCCGTCGAGCAGCCACGCGGGAGGCGAGCCGGAATCGATCACGGTGCGGTGGAATTCGTGACCGGTGACGCGGGTGCCGGCGGGGGCGAGCAGGGTGTCCTGCGGTGCGATCGCGGTGCGGTAACCGAGGGTCAGGCGCGGGGTCATCCGTGCCACCGTGTCGAGGGCGCCGACCATCTCGTGCCCGTCGACCTCACGCCCCAGATAGAGCAGACCGGCGCACTCGGCGAGGGTCGGAACCCCCGCTGCGATCGCGTCTCGCAGGTGTGCGCGCAGAGGTGTGTTTGCGGCGAGGTCGGCGGCATGTACCTCGGGGAACCCGCCGCCGAGGTAGATGCCCGCGGTGCCGGTGGGCAGTCGTTCGTCGCGCAGGGGATCGAACGACACCGGTCGGCATCCGTGGGCTCGCAGGAGTTCCTCGGTCTCGGTGTAGCGGAAGGTGAAGGCGCGGCCTCCGGCGACGGCGATCACGGGTCCGTCCTCGGTGGGCGTACCCGGCGACCACGGCGTCGCCGGCAGATCGGTTGCTGCCGAGGCGATACCGACGATCTCGGTGAGATCGATGCGCTCGGCGATCCGCGCGGCGAGCCGATCCACCTGCGCGGTCGCCTCGTCGCGCTCTTCGACGGGCACCAGCCCGAGATGGCGCGAGGGGACGGTGACGCCGTCGTCGCGACCGAGCACCCCGAGCACCGGGATGCCGGTCGGTTCGAGGGCGCGGATCACCTCGTCCGAATGTCGCTGAGATCCGGCCTTGTTCAGGATCACGCCGGCGATCCGCGTGCCGCGGTCGTAGGACGCCATGCCGTGCACGATCGCCGCGATCGACCGGGAGGCGTGCGAGACGTCGACGACGAGGATCACCGGTGCGGACAACAGGGCCGCGGTGTGGGCGGTGGACGCGTACCCGTCGGTGTCGATCATCCCGTCGTACAACCCCATGACCCCTTCGATCACGGCGATGTCCGCACCGGCGGCGCCGTGCAGGAACAGGGGAGCGACGAGGTCCTCGCCGACGAGATGCGGGTCGAGGTTGCGGCCGGGTCGGCCGGTGGCGAGCGAGTGGTAGCCGGGATCGATGTAGTCGGGACCGATCTTGTGGCCCGACACGACGTGTCCGGCGCGACGCAACGCCGCCATGAGACCCGTGGCGACGGTGGTCTTCCCGTGCCCGGATGCCGGTGCGGCGACGACTACGCGCGGAACTCTCACCACTCGATCCCTCGCTGGCCCTTCTGTCCCGCATCCATCGGATGCTTGACCTTCGTCATCTCCGTGACCAGGTCCGCGACCTCGATGAGCTTCGGATGCGCCCGCCGCCCGGTGATCATGACGTGCTGGTGTCCCGGTCGTGAGGTCAGCGTATCGACGACCTCGTCGATGTCGATCCACCCCCAGGCGATCGGATAGGTGAACTCGTCCAGCACGTAGAGCCCGTGCTGCTCGGCGGCGAGGCGTCGCTGGATCTCGCGCCACCCGGCGAGAGCATCGGCGGCGTGATCCTCCTCGGTGCCTTCCTTGCGCGACCACGACCAGCCGGAACCCATCTTGTGCCACTCGATCGGCCCGCCGGTTCCGCGCTCGGCGTGCAGATCGGCGAGGGTTTCGAAGGCGGTCTGCTCACCGAGTCGCCACTTGGCGGACTTGACGAACTGGAAGACGGCGACCGACCAGCCCTGGTTCCAGCCACGCAGTGCGAGGCCGAATGCGGCTGTGGACTTTCCTTTTCCGTCGCCGGTGTTGACCATCAGCAGCGGCCGGTTGCGGCGCTGGCGGGTGGTGAGACCGTCGTCGGGGACGACGGTGGGTTGTCCCTTCGGCATCAGGCGGCCCTCTCCCGGACGATTCCGGTCAGTGCGTCGGCATCGACCTCGCCGACGGGTACGTAGTCGGCACCGAGACGTTCGGCGAGACGGGCCGCGAGACCCATCCGGAAGCGGCCCGTCTCGGAGTCGACCACCACGGAGGAGATGCCCTGTGCGGCAACGGTATCTGCGACGTCGAGTGAACGCTGCACGGCGTCCGTTCCGGCGGTGGCGCGACCATCGGTGACCACGACGAGCAGTGTGCGTCGTCGCGGATCCCGCAGCGAATGGCGCCGAACGGTCTCGGCCGCTTCGATCAGACCTTCGGCCAGCGGTGTGCGTCCACCGGCGGGGAGTTCTCGTAGTCGTGCGGCAGCCACGTCCACCGAATTCGTTGGCGGGAGCGCGAGGGTCGCGCCGGTGCCGCGGAAGATCACGAGACCGACGGTGTCGCGACGGCGGTAGGCGTCGAGCAGCAGCGACAGGACGGCGGTCTTGACCTGCACCATCCGGTTGCGCGCGGCCATCGACCCTGACGCGTCGACGCAGAACAGGACGAGATTGGTCTCGCGGCCTTCGACGATCTTGCGGCGCACCTGCCGAACCTCATCGGTGAGGGCGGCCGCGCGGATCGTGGCGGGAAGGTGGACGGGACCGGAATCGCCGCGGCGACTGCCCACGGTGCGGCCGATCGTGGTGACCGCCCGCGACCGGCGGCCGGCCGCCCCGCGCCCGACCCGATCGACGGAGAACACCCTGGCACGAAACGGATCCGACGCCGACGCCAGGCTGGTGGACGACCGATCACCCGAACCGGAGGATGTCTCCGCCGCCGAGTCGTCGGGTGCGCTTTCACCACCACCACCACCACCGGGATCGTCGTCGGGGCCGGGATCGGGATCGTCTCCGCCGAGCAGTTCGTCGAGCAGATCGTCGCTGTCGGTGGGAGCGTCGAATGGGTTGCGGCGCCGCCGGTGCGGCAACGCGAGCCGGGCCGCCGCCGCGATGTCCTCACGTGTCACCTCGAGGCGGCCGTGCCAGGCCGCGTGTGCGATCGCCGTGCGGGCGGTGACCAGGTCGGCGCGCATGCCGTCCACGTCGAACGCCGCGCACACCTCGGCGATCGAGACCAGCGCATCGTCGCTCAGCACGACCTGTGGGACGAGTTCGCGCGCGGAGGCGACGCGCCGCGACCACTCGGCGTCCCGATCCGCCCATCGCGCGGTGAACCCGGCCGGGTCGGCGTCGAAGGCCATCCGCCGCCGCACGATCTCGGCGCGCATGTGCGGGTCGCGGGGCGCGGTCACGTCCACGGCGAGTCCGAAGCGGTCGAGCAACTGCGGGCGAAGCTCACCCTCCTCGGGATTCATCGTTCCGACCAGTACGAATCGGGAGGCGTGCTCGACGGAGACCCCGTCGCGTTCGACGGTCGAGCGGCCCATCGCCGCGGCGTCGAGCAGCAGGTCGACCAGGTGATCGTGCAACAGGTTGACCTCGTCGACGTACAGCACGCCGCGGTGGGCCAGGGCCAGAAGGCCGGGTTCGTATTCCGCCGTGCGGTCGGCCAGTGCCTTGCCGAGATGCAACGCTCCGGTGACGCGATCCTCCGCCGCGCCGACGGGTAGTTCCACCAGCCGGACCGGCCGGACATGCGAGGCCGCACCGGGCGGATGGGGGCCGTCCGGGCAGGACGGATCGGGGGCGTCCGGATCGCACGAGAACCGGCACCCGTCCACGACGGTGACCGGGGGCAACAGTGCGGCGTGGGCACGCACCGTCGTCGATTTCGCGGTGCCCTTCTCGCCACGCACCAGCACACCGCCGATCGTCGGCGACACCGCACACAGGGTCAGGGCCAGCGCGAGGTCGTCGGAACCGACCACCGCGCCGAACGGATACACATGCACTTCGACCTCCACAGGCTCCCGCTGGGATGTTCTCCGCGGCAAGCTGTTCGAAGGCCGGTATTCGGACTTCCCGGTCGGACGCCGTGCGATCGCCTTCCCGGACCGGACGGTCCAGTGGCTGCGCGGATGCGCGTGATCGACGACTCCCGGGTCACCGCAGCGGGCCTGTGCCGGATTCTCACCGGCTTCCCGATTATCCCCGTGAGGGGCACCTTCGATTGCCTTGCCACGGCCGAGTCTAGGCCATGGCGCGTGGGCTATGGTTCACCGCCATGGGACCGATGCGACAGACGACAGGCATCACCGTTGTCGGAATCGGGGCGGACGGATGGTCCGGTGTGCCGTCCACCGTCAGGGAGCGGATTCTCGCGGCCGAGGTCCTGCTCGGCGGCCGGCGCCACCTCGACCTGGTTCCAGCAGGCACAGCGGTGCGCGAGGAGTGGCCGTCGCCGCTCCTGCCCGGGCTCGACGACCTCCTCGACCGGCACGCCGGCAAGGACGTCGTCGCGCTCGCATCCGGTGATCCGCTGGTCTCCGGGATCGGCACCACGCTGATCCGACGCCTCGGAGGCGACGCCGTGGAGGTGATCCCGGCGATCTCGTCGGTGGCACTGGCCCGTGCACGCATGGGCTGGTCCGCGGAGGAATGCGAGACGGTCACCGTCGTGGGTCGCGAGATCGATGCTCTGCGCAGAATTCTGACGCGCGGGCGCAAACTCGTCGTCCTCGTCGACGGTGCACGTGTCGCGGATGTTGCGACGCTCCTGGAGGCCGCCGGTTTCGGGAACTCACGGGTCGCGGTGTTGTCGCATCTCGGTGCTGCGGACGAGTCCCGGATCGATGCGAAGGCGGCCCATCTGACCGATACGGGTGTCCGGTCTCTGAGTCTGATGTGCGTCGAGGTCGACGGACCCGCCGGGTTGTCGGTGCTGCCCGGTCTCGACGACTCCCTGTTCGAACATGACGGACAGCTCAGCAAGCGGACCGTGCGTCTCGCGGCGGTGTGCGCACTCGCGCCGCGACCGGGGGAGTTGCTGTGGGACGTCGGTGCGGGAGCCGGGTCCGTCGGAATCGAATGGGCACGAACCGATCCGCGATGCCGCACGCTCGCGATCGAGAAGGACGAACGGCGTGCCGACGCGATCGAACGCAACGCGGCTGCGCTGGGGGTGCCGTCGACCGTGCGCGTCGTCCGGGGCGCGGCTCCCGCCGCGATCGCCGGACTCCCGATGCCCGACGCGATCTTCGTCGGCGGGGGAGGAAGTCGCGAGGGTGTGCTCGATACGTGCTGGGACGCATTGCCTCCCGGAGGTCGTCTCGTCGCGCATGCGGTGACCCTGGAGACCGAGGCCGTCCTGGTGCAGTGGTGGAAGACGCACGGTGGTGAACTCGTGCGCCTGTCCGTCGAACACGCCGATCCGATCGGAACGTTCACCGGATGGCGCGCGCAACGACCAGTGGTGCAATGGAGTGCAGTGAAAGGTGAACGATGACCGTCCATTTCGTCGGATCCGGACCGGGAGCGGCCGACCTTCTCACGCTGCGAGCGGTGAACCTGCTCCGCGAGGTTCCGGTCGTTCTGTACGCCGGTACCTATCTCGATGCCGAGACCCTCTCGCACTGCCGTGACGACGCCGAACTGGTCGACACGCAACACCTGGACCTCGACGAGATCACCGCACATCTCGTCGACGCACACCGGCGCGGACTCGACGCCGTGCGATTGTGCTCCGGCGACCCGTCGCTGTATTCGGCGCTCACCGAGCAGACGCGACGGCTCGACGCCGCAGGCGTGCCGTGGGACGTCACACCCGGTGTGCCCGCCTACGCCGCGGCGGCAGCGGCACTCGGTACCGAGCTGACGGTCCCCGAACTCGTGCAGACGGTCGTGCTGACCCGCACGCAGGCCCGATCGACGGCGATGCCCGACAGCGAGGCTCTGGCGCGGGTCGCAGGAATCCGGGCGAGTCTCGTGCTGCACCTGGCGATCACCCGCATCCGCGTCCTCGCCGAAGAACTCACGGCCGAATACGGCGCCGATTGTCCCGTCGCGGTGGTCGCGTTCGCGTCGCGGCCGAACCAGGTCGTGCTGCGCGGCACCCTCGCCGACATCGCCGACGGTGTCGAAGCCGCGGGGCTGAAGCACACCGCGGTCATCGTCGTCGGACACGCTCTCGGTGTGCGTGAACGGCCGGATGTGGCCTGCTCGCATCTCTACGACCCCGCCCGCGAGCGCCCCGGTCTCGGATAGCTCCATCCTCGCGCGCCGAACCGGGGTTCGCCCCGGTTGCAACAGCGGCGAACCCCGGTTCACCGCGCGAACCTGTTGACAACCCGGGGGTGAACGCCGTTCACTCGATCCCGGGGTGAACGTTGTTCACCCCGCTGGGTGGCAACGGAGATGGGGACATGGGACGAACGACACCGGCGTCGAGTACGACGATCATGACGCTGCTGAGCCTGGCGGGTCTCGTCGCGGCTCTGCAGACCACGCTGGTCATTCCGCTGCTTCCGGACTTCCCGGAGATCCTCGACGTCTCGGCCGGCGCCGCGACCTGGCTGGTCACCATCACGCTGCTGACCGGAGCGGTGGCGACCCCCATCGTCTCCCGCTCGGCCGACATGTTCGGCAAGCGCCGGATGATGGTGCTGTCGCTGGCGATGATGGTCGTGGGGTCGCTCATCGCCGCGCTCGGCGGGAGCTACATCGCCGTCCTCGTCGGCCGCGCGCTGCAGGGCTTCTCCTCGGCACTCATCCCGGTGGCCATGGCCGTGCTGCGCGACCTGCTGCCCCGAGAGAAGGTCGCGAGCGCAGTGGCGCTGACCAGCGCCACGATGGGCATCGGCGGCGCCCTGGGTCTGCCTGCAGCGGGCGTTCTCTACGACACCCTGGGATGGGCCTCGGTCTTCTACGTCTCGGCGGCTGCCGGTGTGCTCCTGTTGGTCGGCATCCTCGTCACGGTTCCGGCGGGCGCATCGGGCAACCGGGGCCGCTTCGATCTCGTCGGCGCAGTGCTGCTGTCGCTCGCGCTGGTGGCACTGCTGCTCGGCATCTCGAAGGGGCCGGTGTGGGGCTGGTCGAGTCCGCAGACCCTCGTGAGCCTCGGGGCGGCTGCCGTGGTCCTCGCCGTCTGGGTCCCGTACGAACTGCGCGTTCCCGTCCCCATGGTGGATCTGCGCGTCTCGTCGCATCGGCCTGTACTGCTCACCAACATCGCCGGGCTCTTCGTCGGCTTCGCGGCGTACGCGAACACCCTCTCCACCACACAGCAACTGCAGCTCCCCGAGATCACCGGCTTCGGATTCGGTCTCAGTGCGGCGACCGCCGGTCTGTGCATGGTTCCGGGCGGACTCACGATGCTCGTCGTCTCTCCGCTGTCGGCGCGCCTGACCGCACGATTCGGCGGCCGCACCACCCTCCTCGCTGCGGGACTGCTCATGACCGTGGCCTACGGATTCCGCATGGCCTTCGACGACACCGTCGCACTCATCGTCATCGGTAGCGTCCTCGTCAGCATCGGCGACGCGATGGCCTTCGCGACCATGCCGGCGTTGATCATGGGGGCCGTCCCGCTCTCGGAGACCGCAGCGGCCAACGGCCTCAACAGCCTGCTCCGGACGATCGGATCGTCGAGCATGAGCGCGGTGGTCGCGGCACTGGTCGCCGGACTCACCATGGAAGCGGCCGGGGCGGTCTTCCCGGCCCACAGTGCCTTCGTGGCGATGTTCGGAATCGCCGGCGTCGCGACGTTCTCCGCTAGCCTGGCAGCCATGTTCCTTCCGAGGCAGCGACCGTCGACGACGAGCGTCGCGGGCGCATCCGTGGAGGCGAAGACCTAGGTGACCGAGCGAACCACCCGCGACGTCATCCTCGACGCCGCACGGCCGTTGTTCGCCGAGCGCGGCTTCAACGGCACCACGATCAGGGACGTCGCCGAAGCGGCCGGTGTCTCACCGGCTCTCGTGATGAAACTGACCGGCAGCAAGGCCGAGCTGTTCCAGGCAGCAGCTCCGGACTCGCCCGGACTCGCCGAGGCCACGCGTCACGACGAGCCGGTCGGCTACCGGATGGTGCGTGCGGTCGTCGAGCGACGGGATTCGGACGACTACGACTTCTGGGCGATGGCACCCTTCCTGATCCGTGAGGCGGCAGATCCGGCTGTGGCTCGCGCGCGGACGAACGAACGGGTCGTCGCCCGGATCGCGGCACTGATCGGGGACGAATCCGCGGGGCTGGTGCGCTCGCAGATGGTCGTCACCCTCCTGCTGGGACTGGCGGGCAGCCTGAGGACGTTCGAGCTGCTGCCGCCCGACGAGATGCCCAGCGAGACTCTGATCGAGACCTACGGCCGGCTCGTCCAGTCGGTCGTCGACGATCCCGAACTCTGACCGTCCACCGTCCGTTTCGTCCACACCGCACCGGTCGGAGTCACGGAGGTGCCCACAGCGCCGACGATGAGCAGGCACTTCATGTCGATGCTCGCCGGATCGAGTTTCTCGAGCGTCGTGACCTCGAGCGACTCGCCGGACCGTCCCACATCGCGCCCGATCACGACGACGGTGTCGGCCGGACGATGCTTCAGCAGTACCGTTTTCGCGTCCGCGACCTGCGTCGTCCGAGACCGCGAGGCCGGGTTGTAGATGCCCAGGACGAGATCGGCCTCGGATACCGCAGCCAACCGCTTCTCGATCACGTCCCACGGCTTGAGTCGATCCGACAGGCTCATCACCGCGAAGTCGCCGCCGATCGGGGCGCCGGCACGCGCCGCGACCGCCTGCACCGCGGAAACCCCCGGCAGGACGCGGATCGGCACCGACGCGTATGTCTCGTCCTGCGCAGCCTCGAACACCGCCGACGCCATGCCGAACACCCCGGCATCACCACCGGAGACCACCGCGACCTTCTCGCCCGACAGCGCGAGGTCGAGAGCGAATCGCGCGCGGTCCACCTCGACGGTGTTGCCGCTGGAATGACGGTGCAGGCCGGGACGTACCGGGACGCGATCGACATACGGTCCGTATCCGACGACGTGATCGACCTGTGAGAGTGCGTCGGCAGCCTCGGGGGTCAGCCACTTCTCGTCCGCCGGGCCCAACCCGACGACGAGCAGTTCGTTCGCGTCCGGATGTGTCTCCTCGACCGCGACGGACGGCCGCGATCGGTCGGCGACCGACCGATTCCTCGGAGAGCGGTCACCGGCGGTGAGGATCACCGAGAAGTACGGCACCGCGTCGGCATCGACCTCGGCGACCGGAAGGATGCGTTGCCGATCCATCGACGCGCGTTCGACATAGACGGCGTCGTCGAGGCGCCCGGACTGGGCGAGAGCCTCCCGGACGGCGGGAAACGTCCTGCCCAGCTTCATGATCGCCGCACCGTCGGTGTCGGCGAGTCGCCGTGCGAGCTCCGGGGCGGGCAGTGTGCCGGGCAGGATGGTGAGGACGTCGGTGCGCCGCACCATCGGTTCGGCGGCTGCGGCAGAGGCGGCGGACACCGAGGTCACCCCTGGCACCACTTCCGTCGGGTATCGCGGAGCGAGGCGGTCGTGCAGGTACATGTACGAGCCGTAGAACAAAGGGTCACCCTCGCAGAGCACGACGACAATGCGTCCCGCGTCGAGGTGGACGGCCAACCGGGCGGCGGACTCGTCGTAGAAATCGGCGATCGCACCGTCGTAGCCGCCCGGGTGATCGGTGGTGCCCGTCGTCACCGGGTACACCAGCAGTTCCTCGATCACGCCGTCAGGGATCAGATCGGCGGCGATCGATCGGGCGATGGAGCGGCCGTGCGTACCGGAGTAGTACGCGAGGACGTCCGCCTCGGCGATCAGCCGCGCAGCCTTGCGTGTGATGAGTTCGGGATCGCCGGGGCCGAGACCCACGCCGTAGAACCTGCCGGACACCTTCTCGCTCATTCCTTCTCCTGCGCAAGTGCATTGATCGCGGACGACGCCATCGCCGACCCGCCGCGGCGTCCCCGGACCACCAGATGGGGGATCTGCAGCCGATGGTCGAGCAGCGCCTCCTTCGACTCCGCGGCGCCGATGAAGCCGACGGGAACACCGACGATCGCCGCAGGTCGCGGGGCGCCGTCGTCGAGCATCTCGAGCAGGTGGAACAGGGCGGTCGGGGCATTGCCGATCGCAACGACAGCCCCCTCGAGGCGGTCGGCCCACAGTGACACCGCCGCCGCGGAGCGGGTCGTGCCCCACCGTTCGGCGAGTTCGGGGACACGCGGGTCGGCGAGCAGACACATCACGTCGTTGTCGGCAGGCAGGCGCGTACGGGTGACCCCCGAGGCCACCATGTTCGCATCCGTGAGGATCGGAGCACCTGAGTTCAATGCTGTGCGCGCGGCCGGAACAAGATCGGGATGGATGACGAGATCCCGTGCCAGATCGGTCTGTCCGCTTGCATGGATCATCCGGACCGCGACCTTCTCCGCACTCGCAGGAATCGCGGACAGATCCGACTCGCTGCGGATCGTCGCGAACGACCGGACGTAGATCTCGGCGCCGTCGGTGACGTAGTCGTACCGGCGCGGGGGAGGTCGAAGGGTCACGGGGTGCTCCTGGCAAGAACGACGCGGTGAGGCGAGTGCGGTGCGCCGCAGACGCGTTCGCATCCGGCGACGTGAATTCGGGAATCGGTGGTATTTCCGGCGACGATCCGGCGAGCCAGCGCTCGGGTGTCACCTTCGGCGAGGCTACACCCGGGTGCTCCCGTACATGCCGTCACCCGCTGCCACGCCGAATCCGGGGCCGTCTCGAAGCCGGTCTCGCGAAGCGCGACGAGATCCGATCCGGACGGGAGTATCAGGCCGCGCCAGGGCGTGACGACCACCCCTCGATCGGGCAGCGCAGCAACCATGGCGGGGGTGAGGATTCCCAGGGGGACCAGCACCGACACCGCATCGCCGAGCACGCCGTACGGCATCGTGAAGGCCGGTGGCCGCGGAGCGGGATCGGTGCCACCGAGTTCCGCTCCCGCACGCGGGAGTTGACGCACGTGCCACACCGACTCGCGAATCTCGACGAACCGGCGGGCCTGGCGCAGGAGCATCTCCGGAACTTGGGTGAGCCGCACCGTCGGCCCGTCGAGTCCACCCACGACGATCCGCGCGGTCCCGCCATCGAGCGCGACCGCGGTGAGATCGCACCGCAGCGTCGCCACGTCGCCGCGGCCGTCGTCGAGGCCGAACAGGAACCGGCCGGGCAGGCCGGCGAGGACCGGATCGCCGCACAGTCCGGCATCGAGTTCGCGGACGAGAGGCCGGACGTCGGCGAGTCCTCCGGCGAGACCCGACAGCGGCGACGCGACGATGTTCCGCACCCGTTCGTGGCTCGCCGACGGCAGCAGCCCGGCCACCGTGACGGCGTCGGCCAGTCCCGCGGGGACGGCACCGCAGTCGTCGAGTTCGATGCCTCTGAGCTGCAGGTTCCCTCGCGACGTCAGATGGACGTCGCCGTCGGCGTAAGCGATCGACGCGTCCGACAGTGCTCGGAGCGCCCCGTCGGGCACCTGCCCTCCGGGCACGCGCAGCCGCACCAGTGCGCCGTCCGCCGCGACATGTGGGCGAAGGATTCCGGGGCACCGATCGGGAGGGAAAGGGGGTGGCAGAGCATCCACAGACGCACATGGTTGCACACCTTTCCGTCCGGGTGCGCTACTCTCACCTTGCCGTGGTGCTCGGGAAGCCGGTGGGAAACCGGCGCGGCCCTCGCCACTGTGAGCGGATAGTTGCTCGCCCTCGTCCGTACCGGTCCGCCGGTGTGGAGGCCACTGGATCCCATCCGGGAAGGTCGGCGCAGCAGCAGTGACCCGTCAGCCAGGAGACCGGCCACGGCACGTGAGGTCCACGAGGGTTTTGGAGACTGAACATGGCTGTACGCCTGTGTTTTCGGGTTGCGTCGTGACGCGCCTGACTTTGTTGTCGACGTCCGACACCGACCTGCTGTCGGCTCTGTCGAGCGATGTCGAGTGGGCGCTGGGTAACCCGTCCCGCCTCGACGTGTCCACCGAACTACCTGGTCTGCTCAGCGGATCGGACCTGGTCGTCGTGCGGATCCTGGGGTCCGCACGCAGTTGGCGCGACGGGCTCGACGTCGTGCTCGCGGCCGGCGTCCCGGTCGTCGTTCTCGGTGGTGAACAGACCCCGGACGCCGAGCTCATGGGTCATTCGACGGTGCCGATCGGCATCGCGGCCGAGGCGCACCGCTATCTCGCGTACGGCGGTCCCGCCAACCTCGCGCAGCTCCATGCCTTCCTCACCGACACCGTGCTGCTCGGCGGTGAAGGCTTCGATCCGCCCGTCGAACTGCCCGAATGGGGTGTGCTCGACCGGCCTGAGGGGCCGGCCGACGACCGGCTGCCACGCGTCGGTGTGCTGTTCTACCGGGCCCACCACACCAGCGGAAACGTGCAGTTCGCGCACGATCTCGCCGACGCGATCGACGCGACCGGCAGGGCCCGCGGCGTCGTGATCCACTGCGCCTCGTTGCGCGGAGCGTCCGAGGATCTGCTCGCCGAACTCGGCACTCTCGATGCGCTCGTCGTGACGGTGCTGGCGGCCGGCGGAACCAAGCCCGCCACCGTGAGCGCGGGAGGCGAGGACGAGGCGTGGGACGTCGGGGCACTCGCTGCGCTCGACATCCCGATCCTGCAGGCGCTGTGCCTGACCTGGAGCCGCGATGCCTGGGCGGAGTCCGACGACGGTGTCTCACCGTTGGATTCGGCCACCCAGATCGCAGTGCCCGAATTCGACGGGCGCATCATCACGGTGCCGTTCTCGTTCAAGGAACTCGGCGCCGACGGTCTGCCCCGTTACGTCACCGACCCGGAACGATGCCGTCGCGTCGCCGGTATCGCTGTGGCGCACGCACGATTGCGACACGTATCTCCGGCGCAGCGGCGCATCGCGATCATGCTGTCCGCGTACCCCACCAAGCATTCCCGCGTCGGCAATGCCGTCGGACTCGACACCCCGGTGTCGGCGATCCGGATGCTGCGCGCACTGCGCGAGGCCGGATACGACCTCGGCGACGGCTTCCCGGGCATGGACGTCGAGGACGACGCCGAGGCGGGAAACGCCCTGATCCATGCCCTGATCGATGCGGGCGGTCAGGACGAGGAGTGGCTCACCGCCGATCAGCTTGCCGGAAACCCGGTGCGGGTGAGCACATCCGACTATCTGGCATGGACGAAGGAGCTGCCTGCCGAGCTCACCGACGCGATGACCGAGGCGTGGGGCCCGGCGCCCGGGTCGCTGTTCGTCGACGGCAGCGGTGGTGACAAGGCGATCGTGCTGGCGACCCTGCAGGCCGGCAACGTGGTGCTGATGATCCAGCCGCCCCGGGGATTCGGCGAGAATCCGGTGGCGATCTACCACGATCCCGACATGGCGCCGTCGCACCATTACCTCGCCGCGTACAAGTGGATCGAGCACGGCTTCGGTGCCGATGCCGTGGTTCACCTGGGCAAACACGGTTCGATGGAATGGCTGCCCGGGAAGAACGCGGGCCTGTCCGCGGCGTGCGCGACCGACGCGGCCATCGGCAATCTGCCGCTGATCTATCCGTTCCTCGTCAACGATCCGGGTGAAGGTGCGCAGGCCAAGCGCCGTGCCCATGCGATCATCGTCGATCACCTGATCCCGCCGATGGCGCGCGCCGAATCGTACGGCGACATCGCACGTCTCGAACAGCTGCTCGACGAGTACTCGAACATCGCCGCGATGGACCCGGCGAAACTGCCCGCGATCCGCGCGCAGATCTGGACGTTGATCCAGGCAGCGAAACTCGATCACGATCTCGGGCTCGACGACCGCCCGCACGACGCCGAATTCGACGACTTCCTGCTGCACGTCGATGGATGGTTGTGCGAGGTCAAGGACGCGCAGATCCGCGACGGCCTGCACGTTCTCGGTGCCGTACCGGTCGGGGAGGCACGGGTGAATCTGGTGCTGTCGATCCTGCGTGCCGCCCAGGTATGGGGTGGCAAGAGTAACGCCGTCCCTGGACTGCGCACCGCGCTGGGACTGAAGCCCGACGCTCCGCTGACCGAGGTCGACGGAATCGAGAACATCGCACGGGCGCTCGTGCAGGCCATGGAGGACGACGACTGGAACACCGGGTCGGCCGAGCGCGTTGTCGAATCTGTTCTCGGCCATCCCGATTCCGATGTCGCGCGGGTGCTCACCTTCGCTGCCGACGAAGTGGTTCCCCGGCTCGCGGGCACGACTGCCGAGCTCGACGCCGTGCTCCACGCGCTCGACGGCGGGTACGTCCCGGCCGGACCGTCCGGTTCACCCTTGCGTGGACTGGTCAACGTGCTGCCGACCGGGCGCAACTTCTACACCGTCGACCCGAAGGCCGTCCCGAGCCGCCTCGCATACGACACCGGTGTCGCGTTGGCGGACAACCTGATCGAGCGATATCTCGCCGACACGGGGGAGTATCCGCAGTCGGTCGGTCTGTCGGTGTGGGGGACCTCGGCGATGCGCACCGCCGGCGACGACATCGCCGAGGTGCTCGCGCTCATCGGTGTGCGTCCGGAATGGGACGCCGAGTCGCGTCGGGTTCGCGAACTGACCGTGATCCCGCTCGAGGAACTCGGCCGGCCCCGCATCGACGTCACGGTCCGCATCTCGGGTTTCTTCCGCGATGCGTTCCCGCACGTCATCGGGATGCTCGACGACGCGATCCGCACGGTCGCCGCCCTCGACGAACCCGACGAGCAGAACTTCGTGCGAGCCCATGCTCGGCGGGACGAAGCCGAACACGGCGACGCCGACCGTGCGGTGCGGCGCATCTTCGGATCGAAGCCCGGCTCGTACGGGGCCGGCATCCTGCAGCTCATCGACTCCGGGAACTGGCGCACCGACGCCGATCTCGCCGAGGTCTACACCGCGTGGGGTGGCTTCGCCTACGGGCGTGGGTTGCACGGTGTTCCGGCCGCCGACGACATGCGTGCGAACTACCGGCGGATCGCGGTGGCGGCGAAGAACACCGACACCCGCGAACACGACATCGCCGATTCGGACGACTACTTCCAGTACCACGGCGGCATGGTCGCAACGGTGCGAGCGCTGACGGGCACCGACCCGAAGGCGTACATCGGCGACTCCACCACCCCCGATGCGGTGCGCACCCGATCACTGGCGGAGGAGACTGCACGGGTGTTCCGCGCGCGGGTCGTCAACCCGCGGTGGATCGGTGCGATGCGGCGGCACGGCTACAAGGGCGCCTTCGAACTCGCCGCCACCGTCGACTACCTGTTCGGCTACGACGCCACCGCAGGTGTCGTCGAGGACTGGATGTACGAGTCGCTTGCCCAGAACTACGCGCTCGACCTCGCGAACCAGCAGTTCCTCCGCGAAGCGAATCCGTGGGCGCTGCGCGGGATCGTCGAACGGCTCACCGAGGCGGCCGATCGCGGGCTGTGGGGCGAACCGGATCCCGAGACGATGAGCAGACTCCAGCAGGCCTATCTCGACGTCGAGGGCGATCTCGAGGACCGGGGGTGAGAGTTCGGCTCATCGGGGTCGGCCCCGGGGGACCGGACGATCTCACGGTGGCGGCGGTGCACGCCCTCGAGAGCGTCGACATCTTCCTCGTGGCCGACAAGAAGCGGGGCGTGGACGATCTCGTGGCGGTCCGCGAAGAGATCCTGCGTCGCCACACCTCCGGTGCGCATCGGATGATCGTGGTGCCCGACCCGCCCCGAGACCGGAACCCGGCGCGCTACGGTGACGAGGTGCGCGACTGGCACGCCGCCCGCGCCGAGGTGTACGAGACCGTTCTGCTCGAGCAGGTTCGGGAGGACGAGACCGTCGGATTCCTGGTTTGGGGTGATCCGAGCCTGTACGACAGCACGATCCGCGTCGTCGAACGCATCCTCGAACGCGGGAGGGTGCGGTTCGACTACGACGTCCTTCCCGGTATCAGCAGCGTGCAACTGCTCGCGGCCCGACATCGTCTCGTGCTCAACACCATCGGCGGGCCGATCACCGTGACGACCGGTCGTCGACTGCTTCGGGACGTCGCAGAGGGTGCATCGAACATCGTGGTGATGCTCGACGGCGGCCTCGCCTGCGCGGACCTCGACGGAGCCTGGAACATCTGGTGGGGTGCGAATCTGGGGACCGACGACGAAGAACTCGTCGCCGGCCCGCTCGCCGAGGTGCTCCCGGCGGTCCGTGAGGCCCGTGCCCGGGCCAAGCACGCGCGCGGCTGGGTGATGGACACCTACCTACTGCGTCGAGGATGAGTTCCGCTCGTCGGGAACCGTTCCCCGCGCGTACCAGGCGCGGGCGTCGAGAGAGAACGGTCCGGACGGAAGAGCATCACGGCAAGCATCACGTACTGCGGCGCGTTGCCTTTCGGGCATCGACACCAGGTGTCGCCCGGCCGGTCCGACGCCGAACGTGAAGGGCTCCCAGAAGTCGGAGAAATCGGCGTAATCGGCGCGTGCGGACAGGGCACCGTCGACCACGTCGTGAAGACCGGCCCGGCGGAACCGCTCGGCGATGTCGCCCTCGGTGGTACCGGGCAGTGTCGTCTCACCCGGAGTGCCGGGCTCGACCGTCCCCACGGCGGTCCAGAAGACGCGGAGCATCGTCATCCCGCCCGCCGTGGTGTCCCACATGCACGCAGCGACGGTGCCACCCGGGCGGGTCACCCGCACCATCTCCTGCACACCCAGTTCGGGATCGTTCATGAACCCGAGGACCAGCGACGCCAGGGTGACGTCGAACGTTCCGTCCGGCCACGGCAGATTCTCGGCGACCCCGACGCGGACGTCGATCTCCCGTGCGATCTGCCGGCACGCCGCTGCGAACTGGGGAGCCGGGTCGATCGCCGCGACGTTCGCTGCGCCGACCAGGCCGACCAGTTCACGGGTGAGCCCACCCGGTCCGCAGCCCACGTCGCAGACCCGATGCCCGGCTCTCACCCCGCTCGCGTCCGCCAGGGCGGGCGCGAGCGTCGCTGCGTAGCGGCCCATGAAGCGGTCGTACTGTTCGGCCGGTCCGGCGAACTGCATATGCCCAACATATCGGCCCGATCGGTGACCTCGTGGCCGTTCACATCATCCGGATCGGGGTCACTTCTCGTCGTCGTCCGAGCGCTCGACCACCTCGGGGGCGTTCTCCCGGGTTGCCATTCCGCCGTTGCGACCGTGATCGACCGGTCCCGGCGGGTCCTTGCGCACCTCGTCCTTCTTCTTCGACGTCGTCACTTCTACCTCCGTACGCTGGGCCGACTCGTGTCCGGGCGGATACCCGCAGACGTGCACACGCACACTTCGGGTGGCGTCGAGTCGCAGGACCGGATTGACTGGAACCAACGACACGAGGAGGCAGCATGCAGATCCGTGACAGAGTTTTCGTCGTCACCGGTGGCGGCAACGGGATCGGACGCGATGTCGTCCTCGAACTCCTCGTGCGTGGGGCACGGGTCGCGGCGGTCGATCTCCGAGCCGAGGCTCTCGACGGCACCCGTGCCCTGGCGGTCGCGTACGACGACCGTCTCACCACCCACACGGTCGACGTCTCCGATAGCGCCGCCGTCGAAGCCCTGGTGGGCGAGGTGACCGCAGCTCACGGGCAGGTCGACGGGGTCGCCAACGTCGCGGGCATCATCCAGAAGTTCGTCCCCTTCGCGGACCTGCCGTACGACGAGATGAACAAGGTCCTCGACGTCAACTACTGGGGCGTCGTGCACATGTGCAAGGCGTTCCTGCCCGAGCTGCTGAGCCGTCCAGAGGCGAGTTTGCTCAACGTGTCGAGCATGGGTGCCTTCGTGCCGGTGCCGGGCCAGTCGGTCTACGGCGCGAGCAAGGCGGCGGTCAAGCTGCTCACCGAGGGCCTGTACGCCGAACTGCGCACGACGAAGGTCGCGGTGACGCTGGTGTTCCCCGGCGCCGTCCGCACCGGCATCGCCGAGAACTCCGGTGCCGCCATCCCGGGACGCAACACCGACGCCTCCGTCAGGATCACCTCGTCCGCCGAGGCCGCACGCAGGATCGCCGACGCGATCGAGAAGGGCACCTTCCGGGTGTGCATCGGCAAGGACGCGACGATGCTCGACCTGCTCGCCCGGCTCATGCCGCGTCGCAGCATCGAGTTCCTGGCGAAGAAGATGGGCTCGCTCGTCGAGCGCTGACCTACCGTCGACCGGTCCGCAGCGGAAGCGGCCGGGGCGGGACGTCCGTGGGCGACCGGCTCAGCACGATCGGCAACCACTGCGACGTCATCACGATCATCACCAGCCATTCGGCGATCAATGCCACGGTCGGGTGATGCGGTGCGTTCGTGATCATCCCCGCCTGCGACCAGTACGCCAACAGCCCGAAGAACGACGACAGCCCCGAACCGAGCATCGCGAGCGATGCCAGCTTCCACCGTCGCAGCCACAACGCCAGCGTCGAGATCACCACCCCGAACACCAGGGCCAGGACCGCGAAGATCCGCAGCGGCACCGCCACGGGCGCGGTATCGCCGAACCAACTGCCGAAGACCGTCCACGACCACGCCGACGACGTCTGCGGAAGCAACATGCACACCGTCAGGACGACGACGCAGATCGCCAGGACCCGTCCGCGGCGACCGGCGTCGAACTCCCCGGCGACCTTCTTCTCGATCCGGGCGAAGTCGTTCCGATAGGCCGACAGGTCCGCGCTCGTACCGTCCGCGCTCATGCCTCGACCTCTCCGTTCCGACACATGGGTGGCCATTATGCGCCGTGCGCCGATGTGACCTCGCTCATGTCGCCCACCTGCAATGATGCTCCGACACACCCGTCGGGACCGGTGCCGGTGTGGCGCCGCGGTGCACCGGGTATCGCCCCATACGAACCCGATCGAGGGAGGGCGAGAATGCCGGACCAGGACCAGTACCGCATGCAGCACCCCGGTGAACAGCACCCGGTTCCACCGCTCGAGGAGCAACCGGAGATCGCCTACCCAGGCGCGACCTCCGATCTGCTCTTCGCCCCGGACCACGGTGAGACGACATACCGGGGGAGCGGACGGCTCGAAGGGCGTCGCTCCCTGATCACCGGCGGTGATTCCGGTATCGGACGGGCGGTCGCGGTCGCCTTCGCGCGGGAGGGCGCCGACGTCGTCCTGGCCTATCTCGACGAGGAGGACGAGGACGGAAAGCGGACCGCCGAACTCGTCGAACAGGCGGGACGCCGCGCGGTGCGCATGCCCGGCGACATCCGGGAGGAGGAGTTCTGCCGGCGATTGATCGACACGACGGTGTCCGAACTCGGCGGCATCGACATCCTCGTCAACAACGCCGCCTATCAGCACCTCGAACCCGGCGGCATCGGCGACATCTCCACCGAACAGTTCGACCGCGTGATGAAGACGAACCTCTACGCCCTGTTCTGGTTGTCGAAGTTCGCCGTCGCTGCGATGGGGCCGGGTTCGACGATCGTCAACACCACCTCGATCCAGGCGGTGAGCCCGTCGCCGGGTCTGCTCGACTACGCGACCACGAAGGCCGGCATCGTCGACTTCACCAAGGGCCTCGCCTCCGACGTCGCAGGCAAGGGCATCCGTGTCAATGCGGTTGCACCCGGACCGATCTGGACACCGCTCATTCCCGCGACCATGCCGAAGGACGCGTACGAGCAGTTCGGCAAGGACACCCCGCTCGGTCGCCCCGGCCAGCCCGCCGAACTCGCCCCGGCCTACGTCTTCCTCGCCTCCCAGGAGTCGAGCTACATCACCGGGGAGACCATCGCCGTCACCGGCGGGGTCCCGTTCACCTGAGGATCAGAGCGCGAAATGGTCATCGGAGCGCGTAACAACGCGTACCGATGACCATTTCGCGCTCCGGAGTTCACGAGGACTGCATGTCGAGCAGCTCCGACACCGTCACGAAACGGTAGCCCTCGGCGCGCATGCGACGACGAGGGTTCTTCGGCCGGATGCCATTCGGACATGGTGCCTCATCCGGTGTCGATGGGTGGCGGACGCCCGGTTGCGCGGTTCCGGGACCGACGCCGGGTCTTGTACTGTTCGTAGCGACGTAGGGAACAACGGTGCGAATCCGTGGCTGTCCCGCAACTGTCACCGAGGAGTGATCCCCCAACAGCATGGTCACGGCCCATACGGGTTGGAAGGCCGGGGGCGAGCGTCGATCCGGGAGCCAGGACACCTGCGTCGCCGAAGCAGGACCCACGAGGATGGACATGAACAATTCGATATTCACCGCCCGTACGAGGCGGTATTCGGTGGTGCGCGTCGGCGTCGCATTGATGGCGGCGGCGCTGACCGTGTCGGGATGCTCGTCGAACGACGAACAATCGACTCCGCCCGAGCCGGACACAGCCGCGTCGGCGTACCCGCTCACCATCGAGAACTGCGGCAGGACGCTCACCGTCGACGCGCCACCACAGCGGGCGGTGTCCCTGAATCAGGGATCCACCGAGATCCTGCTGTCGCTCGGTCTCGCCGACCGCATGGTCGGCACCGCGACCTGGACCGATCCCGTTCGGGAGAACCTCGCCGCCGACAACGAAACGGTGCCGCGTCTGGCCGACAACAACCCGTCCTTCGAGGTCGTGCTCGACACCGAACCGGATTTCGTCTCGGCGTCCTTCGGCGGAACGCTCGGCCCCGGCGGAGTTGCCGAGCCTGCACAGTTCGAGCAACTCGGGGTGCCCGCCTACCTGTCGCCCACCGATTGCGACGGCAAGGACGACAACAGCGTCAACGCCGACGGCAACCGCACCGAACCGCTGACCATGGACGCGGTGTACAAGGAGATCCGCGAGCTCGCCGCGATCTTCGACGTGCGTGAGCGCGGTGAACAGTTCGTCGCCGAACTCGAGCAGCGGTACGAGGACGCGTCGGGACAGGTGAACGCGAACGGGGTGTCGCTCGCGTACTGGTTCGCCGATATCGAGACCCCGTATGTGGCGGGTTGCTGCGGATCGTCGGGCATCATCACCGATTCCGTCGGAGCGAAGAACGTCTTCGACGACACCACGAACGAGTGGCCCCAGGTGAGCTGGGAGTCGATCCTCGATCGTGACCCGACCGCGCTCGTTCTGGCCGACCTGAGCCGCCGCAGCATCACCGGCGACGCTCTGGACAGCAAGATCGAATTCCTGGAATCGAATCCGGTCGCCCAGCGCCTGAGTGCGGTGCAGAACAAGCGGTACATCGTGGTCAACGGCGCCGACATGAATCCGTCGATCCGCACGATCGACGGAATCGAGAAGGTCGCCGACGCCCTGCGCGAGTGGAATCTCGACAACTGATGGTGACGTCCACTGCCCGGCGACCCGCGGAGGGTCGCCGGGTTCCGGTGGCCGGTGTCGTGGTGGTCGCGGGACTGATCGTTCTCGCACTGTCGATCGCGGTGACCGTCACGATCGGCCCGGCCGAGCTGTCCGTCGTCGACGTCTACGCGGTGATCTTCGAACGCTTGGGACTGGGTGACAGCTCGGTCAGTGCGATTCGGGAAGGGATCGTGTGGGAACTGCGTTTGCCCCGCACGCTGCTCGCCGCCGTGTGCGGCGCCGGACTCGCGGTGTGCGGGGCGATCATGCAGTCGCTGCTGCGCAATCCGCTTGCCGATCCGTTCGTTCTCGGCATCTCGTCGGGTGCGTCGACCGGAGCCGTGATGATCGCCGTACTCGGCATCGGTGGTGGCGCTGTGTCGCTGTCGAGTGGAGCCTTTCTCGGTGCTCTCGCCTCGTTCGCTCTCGTGTTGCTGTTGGCTACCGGTGCAGGGGGCGGAACCTCCCGCGTCGTTCTGGCCGGAGTTGCAGGGACACAACTGTTCTCGGCGCTGACATCGTTCATCGTCATCTCGTCCGCCGACGCGGAACGCACTCGGGGAGTGTTGTTCTGGCTGCTCGGTTCGTTGTCCGGTGCCACCTGGACAGATGTGGCCCTCTGTGGATCGGTCTGCGCCGCCGGGATCGCGGTGTGCCTGGTGAAAGCATCGTCACTGGACGCCTTCACCTTCGGTTCGTCGACCGCGGCGACCCTCGGGATCTCGGTCGGGCGCACCCGGCTGCTGTTCCTGATGGTGACGGCCCTGATCACCGCTGTCCTGGTCAGTGCGGCCGGCGCGATCGGGTTCGTGGGACTGGTGCTTCCGCACGCGGCCCGCTTCCTGGTCGGCCCCCGCCACAGCCGCCTGGTTCCCGTCACTGCCGTCGTCGGCGCGGTCTTCATGGTGTGGGTCGACGCGGTCGCCCGCACCGTGTTTGCACCGCAAGAGGTCCCCGTCGGCGTGGTGACGGCCCTGATCGGAGTGCCCGCTTTCGCTCTGATTCTCTTCCGTACGAGGAGCACACCGTGACACTGTCCGCGAAGTCGCTGCGGTGGAGCCGCGGCGGAAACCTCGTCGTCGACGACGTGACGATCGATCCCGTGCCCGGGGAAACGATCGGACTGCTCGGACCGAACGGCTCGGGAAAATCGTCGTTGCTCCGTCTGCTGGCCGGCGTCGATCGGCCGGACTCGGGTGTGGTGACGCTCGACGGCACCGATCTGCGCAACCTCGGCCGCCGGACACTTGCCCGTCGCGTCGCTATGGTCGGACAGCATGCACACACCGAGGTCGACATCCGAGTGCGAGACGTGGTGCGTCTCGGACGAATTCCTCATGCAGATACTTTCGGACGCGACGACGGGGGAGACCTCGCCATCGCGAACGCACTCGAAGCGACCGGTATGACGCAGCACGCCGATCGCCTGTGGCGATCGATGTCGGGTGGCGAACGTCAGCGCGCGCAGATCGCGCGGGCGCTGGCACAGGAACCCGAGGAGCTACTGCTCGACGAGCCCACCAACCACCTCGACATCGCGCACCAACTCGACATCCTCGAACGGGTCGTAGCGCTACCGGTGACGAGTTATGTTGCCCTGCACGATCTCAACCTCGCCGCCATGTTCTGTGATCGAGTGATCGTGCTCGAGAAGGGGCGGGTCGTCGCGTGCGGAACCCCGGCTGAGGCGCTGACCACCGACATGATCGAGCAGGTGTACGGCGTGCGTGCCACGGTGGACGACGATGGGGGCGCACCCGTAATCCGCTATCACCGATTGCGCGCACCGGTGCCGTCCCGGATGCAGTAGATCCGCGCTACGACCCCGGCCGGTCCCGTCGCCCCGCTCATTCCTGCGCCATGGCCTCCTGGAAACGTCGGGTCCGTTCGTCGTAGGAGAGCCGAGAGCACCAGGAGCAGTAACGGCCGTCGGGGGCGGCATACCAATGGCAACAGGTTCTGCGGTCGTACTGGAGACGAGGACCGGCAGGGCCGGTGAGAATCCGTAGGTCACCGCAACGCTGCAGTTCGGGCCGGGCCGAGAGCAAACTTTCCGCGAGAACGCTGATTTCCTGCATGCTCGGATTCGGGTCGGGTCGTCGCGCAAGTGTCCGGAAGGCACCGGCGAATCCCGCCGCGATATTGCCCATGAGGTTGCCCATCCCGGGGCCTGTCTCGGCGCGCACACTCTGCGCGAGAGGTGCCAGGTGACCGTCGACAGTCGCCTCGAGAAGATCTTCGGGAGTGGCATCGGCCAATGCACTCGGTGTGCCCAGCACCACCAGATCCGGTGTGCCGGCAACGAAGCGCACGCGGACGTTCGGGGCACGCAGATCCAGCGCGACGCCGTGCAGTACCCACGCTGCTGCCGCGACGGCGCAGACACGATGACAGTAGCGTTGGAAGACCAGGGAACCGACGTGCCGCGCGACAGGCATCTGTCGATACCGCGCGTGCAGTTCGATCATTCTTCGTGCTTCCCCGGACGCCGGATCGCAGAGCTGCGCGGCTGTGAACCAGTCGACCTCGACGTCGCCTGCGGTATCCGTCCTCGCTTCGGTACCGACGCGAAAAGGAGGGCCGAGGCTATCGATCGTGTCCAGAATCGTGTGTAGATCAGTCATAGGTCGGAGTTCTTTCTTCATGGCCGGTATCACGTACCCGGCTTCGTCGATGAGCAAGTCTGTGCCGCAGGCAGTAAACGTCGGCTGCGGTGACCGTCTGTGATGCCACCACAGGAGGGGTGACGCCCGGCGGAGACCCGGCGAGATGCACTGGACCGAAAAGAATTCGGAGGCGGCGAGTTTACCTTCCTGTTCGTGGAGTCCCGGCCATCGGGTCCGATACCCACCTATTGCATCCTTTGTGTAAAGTTCTCCCCGAGTCAGACGTAGTTCCGATGCGCAACACGTATCGAAACTGCCAGGGAATCCGGTGAGAAACCGGAACTGTCGCGCAGCGGTAAAGGGTACCGACAGGGCACGTGCCACTGGACCGGAAACGGTCTGGGAAGGCGCCCCGTGGGGACGATCCTGAGTCCGAATACCTGCTGGCTCGCCGAATCACAACGCGGGCCTCGCGATTGGGCCCCAGATGAGAAGGAACGATCAATGCGCGCCTACGCCGGCGGCCCCGCTATACCCGTTCGTGCATTCACGTCCCCCGAAGTGAGAGACCGCCCGTACCGCGGGGCACTGCACCACACGTGTAGGTGAGTCGATTGCTCGAGGTTGCAAATCCTCCTAGGAGCACTCGGATTCCGGCGATACCGCTGCTGATCACGCTTGCTGTCGCGGTTGTTGCGAGTGGATTCGTTTCCTTGACTCTCGGATCGGAACCCGTTCCCTTGTCGGCTACATGGGATGTGGTGCGGGCCCGCTTCGCCGGCGGGACCGGTCCAGACCCCGTCTACGACACGATCATCTGGGAACTCCGGGCGCCTCGCATCCTGATGGCGCTGATCGTCGGCGCCGGCCTGGCCATGGCCGGTGCCGCAATGCAAACACTCGTGAAAAACCCCCTGGCCGACCCGTACCTTCTGGGAATTTCGGCAGGAGCCGGTGTCGGAGCCACCCTGGTCATCATGTTCGGAGTGCTGACCACCCTCGGCATCTGGGCGCTGTCGCTGGGAGCTCTGCTCGGTGCGATGGCTGCCGGAGCCGCGGTCTTCGGTGTTTCCATGGCTCAAGGAGGGCTGACACCTCTTCGGTTGATTCTCACCGGTGTCGTCATGGCGTCGGCCTTCTCGTCGATTTCGAGTTTTCTGGTGTTCCTCAGCGACGACCGCGACGCCGTTCGCTCGGTCCTGCACTGGACGCTCGGAAGCGTCGCGGGCTCGATGTGGGAGCAGATTCTTCCGGCGCTGGTCGTCGTGCTGCTGTCTGCTGCCATCTTGTTCGCGATTCATTCGTGGCTCGACGCACTTGCCAGCGGGCCGGACGTTGCCCGAGCTCTCGGTGTTCCTGTCCGGGGGCTTCGGTTCGGGCTGTTCGCCCTGTCGTCGATTCTGGTCGGTGTGCTGGTCTCGGTGTCCGGCGGGATCGGCTTCGTCGGCCTGATCATGCCGCATCTGGCCCGGATCATGGTGGGGGCACGCCACCGCATCGTCCTGCCGGTCGCTGCACTCGGTGGAGCCCTGTTCCTGTTGTGGATCGATATCGCTGCCCGCGTTCTGCTCAGCCCGGAGGAACTTCCCCTCGGTGTGATGACGGGCCTGGTCGGGGCGCCTGTCTTCCTGTTCCTGCTCGGACGGCGCCACTACAGCTTCTCGGACGGTGATTGATGCACATGCAGGTGCGCAACGTTCGTTGCACGGTCGCGGGTTCGGACGTTCTGTCCGGCATCGACCTCGATTTCGCGTACGGTTCCATGGTTGCGCTGGTGGGAGTCAACGGAAGCGGGAAGTCGACGTTGCTCCGTACTCTCGCGGGTCTACGCGCGCCGGCCGAGGGAACCGTAACCCTCGACGGTCGGGATCTTTATTCTCTGCCGCCGCGCGCACGGGCCCGGGCGATCGCCTATGTAGGGCAGGAAGAAACGCCCCCTCAGGACCTGTTGCTCGGCGAAATGGTCGCCATGGGCCGGATTCCCCACCGTCCACCCTGGTCGATGGGTGAGGGTTCGGACCGGGAGGTAACTCTGCGCGCGTTGTCCACCGTCGAATTGGCACATGCAGTCGACCGGAGGTGTGACCAGCTTTCGGGTGGTGAGCGCCGCCGGGCGATGCTCGCCCGCGGACTCGCTCAGGAGTCGACCTTGCTGATACTGGACGAACCCACGAACCATCTCGATATCCGCCACCAGATCCACCTTCTGGAAACGCTGCGAGGACTCGGGCGCACAGTAGTCGCGGCAATGCACGACCTCACCCTTGCTGCATCGTATTTCGACCGGGTGGCCGTCCTGCACAACGGCACTCTTGCGACCTACGCCGATGCGTCCGACGCTCTGTCGCCGGCAACGGTTGCACATGTTTTTTCAGTTCCTGCAACCCAGCTCACAGACCCCACGACCGGACGACAGCACCTGGTGCTCGGTTCCGACTCCGCAGGGATCCGACCACACACGGAGAACCATGTCTGACCGTCTACATTCCGATTCGAACATCATGTCCCGCCTGAAGACCCAGTCCCCGTTGGCTGCCGGGCTTGTCGCGGCCGTCGTGGCGCTCACCGGCTGCGGCAGCTCCGATGAGAGCGTCGATGCCGCACTCGACGGTGAAGTCACCGTCGAGAACTGCGGAACGGAAATCACTTTCCCGTCCCCCGCGACGGCGATCTACGCCAACGACAGCCAGATCCTTCTGAACCTGCTGGCGCTCGACGCCGACGACCACATCACTGCCATCAGCGGCATTCGCGATTCCCGAGTCCACCAGCTTCGCGGTATGTACGGCACCGAGAGAATCGACGAGTTGCCGTTCAAGTCCGAGGAATCGTTCAACCTCGAAAGTATTCAAGCCCAGAGGCCCGACGTGGTGATGGCCGGCCACGGCTGGGGATTCAGCGTGGAGAAGCACATCACTCCCGAACGCCTGAACGACGACTTCGGTATCCCCGCCTACATCGTCACCCCGACGTGCCTTCCCGGCTCGGTCGACACCATGTCACCGTGGGACGAGGCGTATACCGATCTGTCGAACATCGGCAGCATCGTCGGCCACGACGATATCGCCGCGGCGAAGATCGAGGAGCTGCGGCAGCGCCGCGAGGAGATGGAATCTGCTCCGCGAGGAGAAGAGGCCCCGACCGTCATGTACATCACCGCGGTATCGAACGAAGGAGTCTCGAGTGCCGGAAAGCCCCACCTCTTCACCTCCATCATCGAGGTGACGGGTGCCCGCAACGCGCTCGACGGCGTGGACGAGAAGAGCCCGAAGATGTCCTGGGAGTCGGTGACCGCCGCGAACCCGGACTTCATCGTTCTCACCGACACCGGAGACGGAGCCGGTGCATTCGATGCGAAGCTGGCTCTTCTCACCGAGAATCCTGCAACCCGCTCATTGGACGCCATCACACAGGGCCGCGTTCTCAATCTCCCGACCGACATGGGACGCAGTGGCGCCTTGATGATGGATACGGCAGAGCACATGCGAAAGGCTTTGGAGAAGGAACAACTGCTGCCGCAGAGCGGGATCGAGCCGCGGATGGACCTGAGCGAACTCGAGTAACCCGACGAAAGGGCGATGGTGACGATGGTTGTTCCGCACGTGACACCGGAGGATGTGCTCACCCGACTGCTGAACACGCTACCGGTGAGTGAGCACGCCCCACTGCTCCTCGATGGCGGTTCCCAGGAGGTTCCGGCCTCCGCGATACTCGACCCCGAATGGATCGAGCACGAGATGCACTTGCGTGCCGAGCGGTGGCAGGTCGACGATCCGTTGATTCTGGGGACGGTCCTGTGGCGCGCGATCAGCAGTTCACTGGTCCTGCCCACTGTGGCAAGCCTGTTCGTCACGGGAACAGCTCTGAGTCCACGCCTTCAGGACGTGATCCTGCACCGTCGCGCGTTGACCGGGCGGGACGTCGACTTTGTTGCATCCGGGACGACCTCGACCCTGGACGGCACGTTCTCACCCAACCGGAAGATGTACGGCCGGTTGGTCGGAGCACGGTCGACCGCGGTGCTGGCAACATCGGCCGAGTCTGCGCTCGTCGATGCATTGGGGTCGGGAATCGAGTACCTGGCCTCGCTCTGTGGCAAGGGGGAGCGGCGACTGTGGGCTGTGGCCGTCGATTCCATAGCGACCCGTTACCTGTGGGTCGGCACCGCGACCGGACGCGTAGACGAGGCGTTGGAGGCTGCCCGCGCGACGGTACGGGAAATCTCGGAACAACTCGGTGGGCCAAGGCTCCCCTCTCCTCGATTTCAAGAGGTGGTGACCGAATGCGGATGGGAACCACAGACGTTTGTGCACAGAGTGTCGTGTTGCCTGCTGTACAACGGTCCGCACGGCATCAAGTGCTCGACCTGTCCTCGTCAACATCCCGATGTTCGACTCGCGCGCCTGTCGGATCGTGCCCGTCGGCTGGGCCGGTCGTAGAGGTCCCCCGACCTGTCAGCGAGAGATCCGCATTCCTTCAGCGGCCGGGCGTGCTAGGGCGTGTTTCAAAAGGTCGCTGTCTCATAGCCATTGGTTGATCGTTGCGATCTGGACGGTGGCCAGATACCGCACTGCGAGTTTGTCGTAGCGGGTGGCCACCGCCCGGAACTGCTTGAGTTGGTTGATGCCGCATTCGACGGCATGCCGCTGCCGGTAGACGATGCGGTCGAAGGCCGGTGGTCGCCCACCCTCGGAGCCGCGGTTGCGGCGGTGGGCGAGCTGATCGGACGGGATCGCAGTGGTCGCCCTGATACCACGTTGGCGCAGGTAGGACCGGTTCGCTCGGGAGCTGTAGGCCTTGTCCGCCAGCACCCGATCCGGCCTCGTCCGCGCCCGCCCGGCACCGAACCGGGGCACCCGGATCGCCTCCAACACGGCGGTGAACTGCGGACTGTCCCCGTGCTGACCGGCAGTGAGTACCAACGCCAACGGACGTCGATGCTGCTCGCAGGCCAAATGCAGCTTCGTCGTCCACCCACCCCGCGAGCGACCGAGAGCATGGTCGGCCGGCTCGGTCGCGACACCACCGGGCGGTTCGACCTGCTCGTGCCCGTGGTGGCGGGCGCCGGCGGCGTGCTGATGCGCCCGCATGATCGTCGAGTCGACGCTGACGTCCCAGGCAATCCCACCGGCGGCGTCGGCGATGGTCTGCAACCGGGTCAGCACGTGTGCCCAGGTGCCGTCGCGTTGCCAGCGGCGGAACAACCCGTAGACGGTTTGCCAGGGTCCGTAGCGGTACGGGACGTCGCGCCACGGGGCGCCGACGCGGATGCGCCAGCGGATTCCGTCGATGAGCTGGCGTTTCGGCCACTTCGGTGGGCGGCCGGTCTTCTTGACGCCGGGCAGCAGCGGAGCCAGACGCGCCCACTGCGCGTCGGTGAGGTCCGCTCGCCCCGGTACCGCTACGCTGGGCACGAGGTCTCCGGGATATCGGGTTTTGCTTGGTCGCTAAACCCAGATATCGGAGGCCTCACTCATTCAACGGCTGCGACACTCCTTCTGGCGGAAACGTGGTTCAAGATCACTTTTGAAACATGCCCTAGCCGTGTGCGTTCGTGCTCGGTTGTCCCACCCCACACACCATGACGCTCGCCGGTGGACAGGGCCTGCTGTAGGCAGTTCCACCGCACGGGACAAGGACTGCAGATGAGTTTGGCGGTACGCTCTCGTCCTGCGCGTTGGGCCGGGGTCTCGTCGTCCGGAGCGAAAAACGGGGCCGGGCCGAAAAAGCGGCATGCAGCGTTGTCCCACCAGTGTTCCGTCACTCGATCCTCCGAGTGTGCGATGTCGTCGTGCTGACGACGCAGGGACATGCCCGCCGTTCGGTTCATCCCTGGAAACGTTCGGGTGTGTAGGGAACAGGGGCAGCGAGGTTCTCGTCTGTGTCCAGGGAGCGGCCCACTTGCGGAAACGCTCGCTGGGCGCAGTCGGTACGGTCGCAGACCTTGCAGCCCGGGCCGATCGGGACGGTAGTTGCAGGGTCGCCGAGGTTCAATCCTCGGGCGTAGACGAGCCTGTGGGCGTGGGCGAGGTCGCAGCCGAGCCCGATGGCGAAGCTGCGGGGCTGGGTAAGGAAGCCGCCGGCAGAGTGTTCGTCGGTGGTCCGTGCGATCCACAGATATTTCCGGCCGTCGGGCATCTGGGCAACCTGGGTGTGGATGCGGCCAGGGGTGGCGAAGGTATCGTGGACGATCCACAGTGGGCAGCTTCCCCCGACCCGCGAGAAGTGAAATGCCGTGGCCGACTGCCGTTTCGAAATGTTTCCGGCCTTGTCGGTGCGGACGAAGAAGAACGGCACTCCGCGTTGTCCGGGGCGTTGGAGGGTGGAGAGGCGATGGCAGACGGTTTCGAACCCGACCTCGAATGCGTTTCCGAGCAGGTCGATGTCGTAATGCAAGTCCTCGGCACTGCGTAGGAACTGGGTGTAGGGCAGGATGAGGGCACCGGCGAAATAGTTGGCCAGGCCGATACGCGTGAGTGCCTGAGACTCGGTCGGTAGCTCGGGCGCCGTTGCGACGAGGGCGTCGAGGGTGCTGTTCTGGGTGAGGAACGCAAGTTGGGTGGCCAACTGGAACGCGCGCTGCCCATGTGTGAGGCGGCGTGCGAGAAGGAGAACTCTCGTCGACGGGTCGTAGCTGCGTTTGGGTCCGGGTTCGCCGGGCGGGTCGGTACGGATCCTGACTGTGACGGAGTGCTCGTCCCGTAGCAGGCGCGCGAGCTGAAGATCGAGGCCGCCCAGTGACAACCCGCGGGATATGAACATCTGCTCGGCGGCATCGTCGAGCTCGGCGATGTGGTTACGACGGTCGTAGAAGAAGTCCCGTACGTCCTCGTAGGGCATCGCCACGCGATGGTCCAGGGCGGAACCGTCGCCCGTCGGCGACAGGCGCTCCACCTGTTCCGTGACTCCCCTCAGGCGCCGGTGCATGGTGACCAGCATCTGCGCCGCGGCGGGATGGCGGGTGACCAGATCATCGACCTCCGCTGCCGTGCTGTCGACGGTGGTCGCGTGGTCGGCGAACACATCCTGCAGGTCCGCGATCAACCGGGCGTCGCTGTCGACCGCGAAAAATCCCATGTCCAGGTCGAACGTCGAGTTCAAACGCAACAGGACCGGCACAGTGAGCGGGCGTTGGTCGTTCTCCAGTTGGTTCACATAGCTGGTGGACAACTGCAGCAACCGAGCGAGGGCAGTCTGGGTCAAACCTCGCTCTTCGCGTAGCCGCCGCAACTTGGCGCCCGCATACAGCTTCTGCATGCGAAAAACGTAACAGGGAGCGTTTCCGCAATTTACACAAAATCGATCTTCACGGTTCGCACAAATACTCCTGTGCAACCCATTTCCCTTCCACCCCGCCCTGCATAGCGTGCAAATCGATAGTTGAGATCCTCTGGAAGGTCGTGAAGTGAAAACCCATCTCGTCCGCACCCGCCGTTCCGCTGAAGAGTTCCCCAAGCACGAGCACCTCGCATGGAAGATCGCCGAGGTCGCGACCGATCCGGTCGAGGTTCCTGCCGATACCTCCGAGATGATCGTCAACCGGATAATCGACAACGCGGCGGTCGCGGCGGCATCGGTGACGCGTCGTCCGGTGGCCAATGCCCGTGCCCAGGCGCTGGCCCACCCGTACCGCCCCGGTTCCACGGTCTTCGGTGTCGGCGGCACGTTCTCTCCCGAGTGGGCAGCGTGGGCCAACGGCGTCGCGGTGCGTGAACTCGACTTCCACGACACCTTCCTCGCGGCAGAGTACTCGCATCCGGGCGACAACATCCCGTCGATTCTGGCGGTCGCCCAGCACACCGGCCGCGGCGGCGCAGACCTGATCCGCGGCCTGGCCACCGGCTACGAGATCCAGGTCGATCTCGTGCGTGCGATCTGCCTGCACGAGCACAAGATCGACCATGTCGCGCATCTCGGCCCTTCGGCAGCTGCCGGTATCGGCACGCTGCTCGGACTCGACACCGAGACGGTCTATCAGGCGGTCGGGCAGGCACTGCACACCACGACCGCGACGCGGCAGTCCCGCAAGGGCGAGATCTCGAGCTGGAAGGCCTACGCGCCGGCCTTCGCCGGGAAGATGGCCGTCGAGGCCGTGGACCGCGCGATGCGCGGCGAAGGTGCACCGTCGCCGATCTGGGAGGGGGAGGACGGTGTGATCGCGTGGCTGCTCGGCGGCCCTGACGCCGAATACCAGGTGCCGCTGCCGGGGCCGGGTGAGGCGAAGCGCGCCATCCTCGATACCTACACCAAGGAGCATTCGGCCGAATACCAGAGCCAGGCGCCGATCGATCTGGCCCGCCGGATGCGCGAGCGGATCGGCGATCTGGATCAGATCGCCTCGATCGTGCTGCACACCAGCCACCACACCCATGTGGTGATCGGCACCGGCTCGAACGATCCCCAGAAATTCGACCCGCAGGCCAGCCGCGAAACGCTCGACCACTCGGTGATGTACATCTTCGCCGTCGCGTTGCAGGACGGCACCTGGCACCACGAGCGTTCTTATGCGCCCGAGCGGGCGCAGCGCCCGGACACGATCGAGCTGTGGCGCAAGATCTCCACCGCGGAGGACCCGGAATGGACGCGTCGCTACCACTCCACCGATCCGGACGAGAAGGCGTTCGGCGCTCGCGCCGAGGTCACATTGAAGAGCGGCGAGGTCATCGTCGACGAACTCGCGATCGCCGATGCGCACCCGCTCGGTGCCCGGCCGTTCGCGCGCGAGCAGTACATCGCCAAGTTCCGCACGCTCGCCGAGGGCGTCGTCGCCCCGGCCGAACAGGACCGTTTCCTCGACGCCGCGCAACGCACGCCCGAATTGAAGGCCGGTGAGTTGAACGAGCTCACCTTCACCGTGTCCGACGAGGTTCTCGACCGTGCCCCGAAGTCGCCGAAGGGACTGTTCTGACATGCCCGGGCTCATCGCCGCCACCACGTCGGCCGCCGACAAGCGCGCAAACTTCCGCGCCGGCCTCACTTCCGGCAAGATCCAGCGGCTGCCCGGTGCGATCAACCCGTTGACCGCCAAGCTGATCCAGGAGATCGGTTTCGAGGGGGTGTATGTCTCCGGCGGGGCATTCTCGGCCGGGCTCGGGCTACCCGACATCGGTCTGACGACTCTCACCGAGGTCATCGCGCACAGCCGTCAGATCGCGGGTGTGACGGACCTGCCGGTGCTCATCGACGCCGACACCGGTTTCGGCGAGCCGATGTCGGCGGCGCGCACCGTGCTCGCTGCCGAGGACGCCGGTCTTGCCGGTCTGCATCTCGAGGACCAGGTCAACCCGAAACGCTGTGGGCATCTGGACGGCAAGGCCATCGTGCCGACCGACGAGATGGTCCGTCGGCTGCGGGCGGCCGTCTCCGCTCGGCGGGATCCGAACTTCGTGATCTGTGCCCGCACCGACGCCGCCGGTATCGACGGGATCGACGCCGCGATCGAACGTGCACGGGCTTATGCGGACGCCGGTGCCGACATGATCTTCACCGAGGCGCTGCACACTCGCGCCGATTTCGAGAAGTTCCGTGCAGCCGTGGATATTCCGTTGCTGGCGAACATGACCGAGTTCGGCAAGTCGCAACTGATTCCGGCGCAGGCGCTCGAGGCGATCGGCTACAACGCGGTGATCTACCCCGTCACCACACTGCGATTGGCGATGGGCGCGATCGAGCGGGGTCTACGGGTGATCCATGAGGAGGGCACCCAGGAAACTCTCGTCGACGAGATGCAGACGCGGTCGCGGCTGTACGAGTTGCTCGAGTACGAGCGTTACAACGAGTTCGATTCCGGAGTATTCAACTTCACGCTCGGAGGGAACCAATGACGAACACCGTCCCGACGATCTACAAAGGGCTGGCCGGCGTCGTCGTCGACACCACTGCGATCTCGAAGGTGGTGCCCGAGACGAATTCGCTGACCTACCGTGGTTACGCGGTCCAGGACCTGGCGGCACATTGCAGTTTCGAACAGGTCGCGTATCTGCTGTGGAACGGTGAGCTGCCCACCGATGCCCAACTCGAGTTGTTCTGCCAGCGTGAGCGAGCCGGCCGCCGGGCCGACCGTTCCCTGCTGGCGCTGGTGGCGAAGATGCCGGAGAACTGCCACCCGATGGACGTGGTCCGCACCGCGATCAGCTATCTCGGCGCAGAGGACCCACAGGAATGGGACAACGCACCTCGGGCGAAGCGTGAGAAGGCCCTTCGCATGATGGCGGTGCTGCCCACGATCATCGCGGCCGACCATCGGCGTCGCCACGATCTCGATCCCATCGCCCCGCACAGCCACCTCGGCTTCGCCGAGAACTTCCTCAACATGTGCTTCGGCGAGATCCCGGAACCGGAGATCGTCAAGGCGTTCGAGGTCTCGCTGATTCTGTACGCCGAGCACAGTTTCAATGCATCGACCTTCGCGGCACGCGTGGTGACGTCGACCCTGTCGGACATCTACAGTGCCGTCACCGCCGCGATCGGCACCTTGAAGGGCCCGCTGCACGGCGGCGCCAACGAAGCCGTCATGCACGACATGCTCGAAATCGGTGAACCCGAACGGGCCGAGGAATGGTTGCGCGGCAAGCTTGCCCGCAAGGAGAAGGTCATGGGCTTCGGGCACCGCGTCTACAAGAACGGTGACTCCCGGGTGCCCACGATGAAACGGGCCTTCCTCGACGTCGCGGCGAAGACCGGCGGTGAGAAGTGGGTACGGATGTACGACATCCTCGAGAAGACGATGCGCGATGCGACCGGTATCGAACCGAACCTCGACTTTCCCACCGGCCCCGCCTATTACCTGATGGGCTTCGACATCGAGGTGTTCACACCGATCTTCGTGATGAGTCGCATCACCGGATGGACCGCACACATCATCGAGCAGGGTGAGTCGAATGCATTGATCCGCCCGCTCAGCGAGTATTCGGGCGTCCCGCAACGCCCGGTGGTGGCCTGACGGCGTACCGAGCAGCACCCCGGGGTAGTTTCCGTCACCGTCTCCTGACCCCGGGGTGCCTTCCCCGAGCGGCCCGCACCGTCGACACGGTGCGGGCCGCTGCTTTTTCCGTTCACACTCACTCGGACGGCTGCCACACCGATGATCGCTTCATCCCTGCCGCGCGCCCTTTTCCTGCGATCACCAGAGCCATCTTGCGGGACGCCTCGTCGATCATTTCGTCTCCCAGCATCGCGGCGCCGCGAGAGCCGCCCGCCTCGGAAGTACACCATTCGTATGCATCGAGGATGTTCTCGGCGTGATCGTAATCGGCCTGGCCGGGGCTGAAGATCTCGTTGATCGGATCTACCTGGGTCGGGTGGAGAACCCATTTACCGTCGAAACCGAGTGCGGCGGCCCGGCCTGCGACCCGACCGAGCCCGTCGAGGTCCTTGATCGCCAGGTAGGGTCCGTCGATCGCCTGCTTCCCGTGTGCCCGTGCTGCCATCAGGATGGACATCAGGATGTGGTGGTACGCGTCGCCCACGTCGTAGCCCGGGGGTTGTTCGCCGACGACGAGAGATTTCATCTGGATCGACGCCATGAAATCGGCAGGACCGAAGATGAGGGTCTCGATGCGGGGGCTCGCCTGCGCGATCGCATCGAGGGCGATCAGGCCGGAGGCGGTCTCGATCTGCACTTCGATGCCGATGCGACCGACTTCGAGACCGTGGGACTTCTCGATCTGAGTGAGCAGCATGTCCAGGGCGCGTACCTGAGCAGAGTCCTGGACCTTGGGAAGCATGATGCAATCGAGATGTGCCCCTGCGCCTTCGACGACATCCACGACGTCACGGTAGGTCCACGGAGTCGTCCAGTCGTTGACCCGAACAGTGCGAATCTTGTCGTCGAATCCGCCTTCGCGGAGGGCTTCGATGATGTTCTTGCGGCCGGTTGCCTTGGCAGCGGGGGCGCAGGCGTCCTCGAGGTCGAGGAATACGGCATCGACCTGCAGTCCGCGGGCCTTGTCGATCATCTTCGGATTCGAGGCGGGTACTGCGAGTGTGCTGCGTCGTGGTCGGATCGTTCGGGTCGTCATAGGAGACGCCTTTCGTGTATCGGCACTGATCTGATGTATCTGTTTCCGATTAATATACTTACATGTCCCCGTATTCGATCGTCGATAGACGCCTCCGAGGTATCCGGTTCGGGTCGCTTCACCGGCATATTCCGGATGCCTCTGTAGGCGTTGCTCTCACCCCGGCCGACGCGGGGGCGGTCGGGGTCGGACTTCTCGTCCGGCTCCCCGGATGGGGTAGTGGGCAGGAGAATCCGTCCGGACCCACGTCAGAATCGGCGAGCCGTACCGGGCGTCGGCTCGGTGACGAGTCGAGAATGAGCTGAGGGAAGTTCACTCCATGGCGACGGCGCTGTTGCGAGCTGCTTGCGCGATGTACGCGCTGAGCATCTGCGATGCGCCGGCGAAGTGCTCCTCGGTGATCCGCCTGGCCTCGACGCCGTCGCCTCGTGCAAGAGCGCTGATCAGTGCGTCGTGTTCGTCGAGACTGCATGGCACGCGCTCGGGGAACAGTTCGAAGTAACGCTGGGGAATCATCCGGCCGGCGTCGCCGAGCATCGCCTGTAGTCGCGCGGAACCACATGACTTGTTGATCTCGCGGTGGAACATCCAGTTCAGGGTGGCGATGTCGTCACCCGCTGCGGCTGCGACCCGAATCTCGCGATGCAGTTCGCGTACCCGCAACAGTTGCCGGTCGGTGATCTTTTCTGCCGCCCATTGGGCAGCGACACCCGAGAGCGCCGACATCAATGCGAAGTTTTCGACGATCGTCTCCGGGGAGACTCCGATGACGATGACGCCGCTGCGCTGGGCGACTCGGACCAAGCCTTCCTGAGCGAGCGTCAGGCACGCTTCGCGGACGGGGGTGCGACTGGTCCCGAACTCCTCGGCAACGGCGTCGAGGTCGATGCGCTCGCCGGGAGACAGATCGCCCGACAGGATGCGATGGCGCAACGTCTCTGCCGCGCGTTCGCGGCCGGTCTTCTTCGCAGGGGTCTCGTGGGGCGTTTCGCCGACGGTCCACGGGCCTCGCTCCACGTCTGTCATCGCACCCCTTCGAGCCGCCGGTACCGAGGCTTGACAATCTATCATCGACAAATAAATATATCAGTTGCGATCAGATATGTTGAACAATCAGGGGGTCTCCCAAATGGAACGCAGAACCGATCACATGACACTCGTAGCCTTCATGCAGGCCGGCAACGTGTCGGTCTACTCGGGGTCGTGGCGCTACCCACATGCTGCGCAGGACTTCTTGAGCCTGGACTACTACCAGCGCATTGCACGTGTTCTCGAGGAGGGCAGGTTCGACCTGATGTTCTTCGACGACCGCCTCGCGATGCCCGGGATCTATGGCAACTCGGTCGACGACGCCGTCCGATACGGTGCCCGTCCGATCAAGCTCGACCTGACCGCGATCCTCGGTGCCGCCGCGGCGGTGACGCAGCATCTTGGTCTCGGCGCAACCTACTCGACCACCTACTACCAGCCGTTCCACGTGGCCCGCACATTTGCGTCCCTCGATCATCTCAGCGGCGGCCGCGCGGCCTGGAACATCGTCACCTCCGTCAACGACGCCGAGGCCCGAAACTTCGGGGTGGACCAGCACTCCGAGCACGACAAGCGTTACGACCGCGCCGAGGAGTTCGTCGAAGTCGTTGCCAAGTTGTGGGATTCGTGGGAGGACGACGCCATCGTCGCCGATCGGGCGTCGGGCGTCTTCGCCGACCCGGCGAAGGTGCACAAACTCGATCACCACGGCGAGTTCTTCGACGTGCAGGGCCCGCTCACAGTGCCCCGAACCCCGCAGGGACGCCCGGTCCTCATCCAGGCAGGCCAATCGGGGCGCGGGCGGCAATTCGCAGCGAAGTGGGCCGATCTCATCTTCACCGGAGACCCGAGTCGGACCGTGGCCGCCGAGCACTACGCCGACCAGAAGGCGATCATTGCCGAGAACGGCCGAGACACCGATTCCGTCCGGGTACTGCCGATGGTCTACGTCATCCCGGGTGAGACCGAACAGATCGCGCGTGAGAAAGAGAACATCTTCCTGCACGAACTCGTCCATCCGCAGGCTTCGCTCACGCTGCTGTCGGAGGTCACCAACTATGATTTCTCAGGCCACGACCTCGACGAGGTCGTTACCGACGAACTGATCGACCAGGTCTCCGGTATTCGTGGTCTGGTACAGGGTGTCAAGCGGCACATCGGAGACCGGGAACTGACCCTGCGTGTCCTCGCCAACCACCGCGCGACCTTGCTGCAGGGGCCTCGGTTCGTGGGAACCGGAGCGCAGATAGCCGAAGAGATGGACCAGTGGTTCCATTCTCGTTCCTGCGACGGATTCGTTATCGCAGCAACGCATTTCCCCGGAGCCTTCGAAGACTTCGTGCGTCTCGTCGTACCCGAGCTGCGTACGCGAGGACTCGTACGAGAGGACTACGCGGGCCGGACTCTGCGCGAGAACCTCGGCCTCGCCCGTCCCGAGAACATCATGGCGACCCGAAGAATCGACCTCACCGATGCCGGAAAGGTCGTCGAGCATGCCTGATCAGGCACCCGATCCGCGTGAAACGATGCTCGCCGGAATTCGGGTTCTCGACATCGCGACTCTCGCAGCAGCCCCGCTCGCCGCCACCTATCTCGGCGAGTTCGGCGCCGATGTGATCAAGATCGAGCAACCACAAGGAGGGGATCCGATCCGCGGATGGGGCGTCCAGGACAACGGCACAGGCCTGATGTGGAAGAGCATCGGACGCAACAAGAGGTCCGTGACCATCGACCTCCGGACCGATACCGGACAGGATCTCGTGCGCCGCCTGGCCGTCGAATGCGACGTGGTCGTCGCGAACACCCGTCCGCACACCCTGACCCGGTGGGGTCTGGACTACGAGGCACTGAGTTCACTCAATCCGAAGCTTGTGATGTTGCACGTCACCGGATTCGGGCTCGAAGGCCCGAAATCCACTCGCCCGGGCTTCGGCACACTCGGTGAAGCGATGAGCGGTTTCGCACACAGCACCGGCGAAGCCGGCGGGCCCCCCACGCTGCCCTCGTTCATGCTCGCCGACGGTGTCGCGTCGTTGAACGCCGCCTACGCCGTGATGATGGCGCTCTACCACCGCGATGTGCACGGTGCCGACGGGCAACTGATCGACATCAATCTGATCGATCCGCTCGCACGGCTACTGGAACAGTCACTGCTCGCCTACGATCGGACCGGAACGATTGCTCATCGATCCGGTAACCGCTGGGAAATATCTGCTCCGCGCAACACCTATCGCACGAAGGACGGTAGATGGCTCGCGATGTCGGCCAGCGCCCCTTCGATCGCGCTGCGTGTCTTCAAGGCGATCGGCCGCGCGGACCTGATCTCTCATCCGGATTTCTCCGACCCACAGCGTCGGCTTTCTCGCCTGGACGAAGTCGACGAGATCGTCGCCGAGTGGGTGGGGCGACATACCCTCGACGAAGCCATGTCGGTGTTCGAGGCGGAGGAGATCGCAGCTGCCCCTGTCTACGATGTCGCACAATTGGTCGAGGACGAGCAGATGAAGGCCCGGAAGGTGTTCGTACGGGTCGAGGACGACGAACTCGGGAATCTACTCGTGCAGACGCCCGTGCCGCGCTTCTCACGCAGTGGCGGAATCGTCGACACGCTCGGACCGGCGCTCGGCCGGCACACCACGGAAGTGCTCAGCGAAATCCTCGGGCTGAGCGATACCGAACTCGCCGAACTCCGCGAACGCAACATCGTCTGACCACGGAAGGAATGCGTCATGACCGAAACCTCTGCACCGCGCAGGATCAGACGGTCCGAATTGGCCACTCCTGCGTCCAACGACCGGATGTTCGCCAAGGCCGCAGGTTCGCAGGCCGATCTGGTGTTCCTCGACCTCGAGGACGCCGTAGCACCCGCCTACCGGGAGGAAGCACGTGGCAAAGCCGTACGTGCCCTCAACGAATACGACTGGGGTAACACCGTTCGTGCGTTGAGGATGAACGGTGTCGATACCCGTTGGGCGTATGGGGACGTGATCGAGGTGCTCTCGGGCGCCAGAGAGAACCTCGACGTCATCATCGTTCCCAAAGTCACCGCAGCGCGGGACGTGTGGTGGGTCGACACGCTTCTCACCCAGGTTGAGCACACACTCGGTATCACCAAGAGGGTTCGACTCGAGGTACTCATCGAAGACGTCGCCGGGGTCGCGAACGCCGAGGAGATCGCCACCTCCAGCAATCGTCTCGACGCCCTTATCTTCGGTGCCGGCGACCTGTCGGTCTCCCAGGGCGCCCGGGTGGACACCAACTTCAAACCGCGCGACGAGTATCCCGGCGACTTCTGGCACTACGCCCGGATGAAAGTACTCACCGCCGCCCGAATCGGGGGCCTGCTCGCAATCGACGCCCCCTACCCGGATTTCAAGGACACCGAGGGATACGAACGCGACGCACGACATGCGGCGGCGCTGGGCTTCAACGGCAAATGGGCGATCCATCCGTCCCAGATCGAGATCGCGAACGACGTCTTCTCCCCGACCGAGGATGAGATCCGCCGCGCGAAACGCAACCTCGAGGCCTACCGCGAGGCCGAAGCCCGAGGTCTGGGCGCCACCAGCGTCGATGGCAAACTGGTGGATGCCGCGCACGTCAAACTCGCCGAAGCGATCCTGGCGCAGGCGGGGCAATAGCGGGTCCACGTGTGTGGCTCCGGCGGTCTTACCGTCGGAGCCACACACGTGCATCTGTCACCAGAGGCGAGCAGTAGCCAGTTCTGCTCCCTTGGTGAGGGATTCGAGCTTCGCCCATGCGATCTGCGGATGGATCCGTCCGCCCAGGCCGCAGTCCGTCGACGCGATCACGTTCTCGGGACCGACGACACTCGCAAACCTCTCGATCCGGTCCGCCACCAGTTCGGGGTGCTCGACGACGTTGGTGGCGTGGCTGATGACGCCGGGCACGATCTGCTTGCCCGCGGGCAGCTTCACGTCCTCCCACACCCGCCACTCGTGCTCGTGACGGACGTTGGCGGCCTCGAACGAGTACGAACCGGCGTCGATCTGCAGCATGGTCTCGACGAGATACTTGAACTCGAGGTCGGTGGTGTGCGGGCCGTGCCAGCTACCCCAGCACAGGTGGAAACGGATTCGGTCCTGAGGCAGGCCGCGCAGGGCGTGGTTGAGTGCTTCGACCCGGATTCGGGTGAACGCAAGATAGTCCTCGACCGTCGGTTCGGGATTGATCTGGTCCCAGTTCTCGGCGATGGAGGGATCGTCGATCTGCAGGATCAGACCGGCGTCGATGATCGCTTCGTATTCCTCACGCATGGCATCTGCGCACGCCCAGATGAACTCCTCTTCGGTGGCGTAGTGCTCGTTTCCGATCCGGGAGGCGCTACCCGGAGACAGCGACGTCATGAACCCGTTCTCGGCACCCGATGCGGCGAGGGCGGATTTCAGGTTCGCGATGTCGGATGCGATGGCGTCGTGGCCGATGTAGGTGACCGGACCCGTCGCTGTGGGGAACAGCGGTGGTTCCTTACCTACAGAGATGCCGCTGTCGGGATCGCCGTAGGCCTCGGCGAACAGTGTCCAGTCGCGTCGGTCCGGGAAGGTGGTGAGCCGGACGTTTCCGGGCGTGGATCGGACCGGAGTGCTGCCGAACGGGCCGCCGTCGGTCAGTTCGAGACCGGACAGTCGTTGGAACGAGTACGACCACCACGCTCCATAGTCGATGGGTGAAGACATGGCCTTCCCGTACTCGCCGTCGCCGGGGGTGGTGATTCCGAGATCCACTTGGCGCTGCACCAACGCGGTGACTTGGCCGGCGAGCAGCTCCGAGAATTCCTGTGAGGTGTCGAGTCGGAAGCTGTCGGCCGCCTCGCGTCGCGCGCGGTTGGCTTCGACGAGTTCGGGAGTGCGGGGGAGGCTCCCCGCATGGGTGGTGCGAATCTTTCGGATGGACATGATGAGAAACCTTTTCTGGGAGGGCTAGTTGCCGAGTTCGGCGCGAACGGTGGCGGCCGCCGCGACGAGGTTCGCCAGTGAAGCCGTGACCTCCTCGGTGCGGCGGGTCTTGAGCCCGCAGTCCGGATTGACCCACAGGCGCTCCGCGGGCACTGCGCGCAGGGCTTCGCGGAGCGATTCGGCGATCTCGGCTTCGCTCGGAACACGGGGCGAATGGATGTCGTACACCCCGGGGCCCACCCCGAGGTCGAATCCCACGGCGTTCAGGTCGTCGAGGACCTCCATGTGCGACCGGGCCGCTTCGATGGACGTGACATCGGCGTCGAGTTCGGCGATGGCCCCGATGACCTCGCCGAACTCGGAATAGCACAGGTGGGTGTGGATCTGGGTGGAATCCGCGACGCCGGACGTGGCCAGGCGGAACGCCCCGACAGCCCACTTCAGGTAGTCGTCCTGGTCCGCGGCGCGTAACGGGAGGAGTTCGCGCAGGGCAGGTTCGTCCACCTGGATGATGCGCACCCCGGCAGCCTGTAGGTCCACAGTCTCGTCGCGGATCGCCAAGGCGATCTGGTCGGCTGTCTCGGCGAGCGGCTGATCGTCTCGGACGAACGACCACGCAAGGATCGTGACGGGCCCGGTAAGCATGCCCTTGACCGGCTTGTCGGTCAGAGATTGGGCGTAGGTGATCCAGTCGACGGTCATCGGGGCACGCCGTGCAACATCGCCGTAGAGGATCGGCGGTCGCACGCAGCGACTGCCGTAGGACTGGACCCAACCGTTCTCGGTGGCGAAGAAACCGTCCAGTTGCTCGGCGAAGTATTGCACCATGTCGTTGCGTTCGGGTTCACCGTGAACCAGGACATCCAGGCCCAGCTTCTCCTGCAATGCAACGACTTCGGCGATTTCCTCGCGCATCCGCTGCGCGTATTCGGTCCGGTCGATCTCACCCTTGCGCAGTGCTGCCCGGGCAACCCGGATGCGAGTGGTCTGCGGATACGACCCGATCGTCGTCGTGGGCAGCAAAGGCAGATCCAGGTGGCCCCGCTGGATCTCCCGGCGCCGATCGGCCGGTGTACGCGTCCGGTTCGAGGAAAGGGACGCAAGGACCCCCCGGATCCGATCGTTGCGCAGACGCGGGTCCGAAGCGCGTACCTGCGCAGCGGTGCGGGAGGCTGCGAGTTCGGCGGAAACGGTGTCGCGGCCTTCGCGAAGCGCCTTCGAGAGTGCCACGATCTCGGTGATCTTCTCGTCACCGAATGCGAGCCAGCTACGCAGTGAGTCGTCGAGACCGGGCTCCGTCTCGATCGTGTACGGCACGTGCAACAGCGAGCACGAGGACGACACGGCCACGGCCGCTGTGGATCCGAGAAGTGTCGCGAGGGTGGAGAGAGCTCGCTCGAGGTCGGTGCGCCAGACGTTCCGGCCGTCGACGACGCCGGCGACGATCAACTTCTCGGCAAGAGCGGGCAATCCCGCGATGCCCTCGCTGGATCCGGCCACGAGATCGACCGCGATGCCTTCGATCGCCGTGTGCGCGAGCCGATCCAGCGCCGCGCCGAGACGCCCGAAATACGATGCGACGAGGATCGCTGGCCGGTCGTGCGTTTGTGACAACGCGGAGTACACGCGGCCGATGGCGTCGAGGGTGGCATCGTCGAGATCACGGACGAGGGCCGGTTCGTCGATCTGCACCCAGTCGACTCCGGTGCCGGCGAGTTGCGAGAGCAGGTCCTGGTAGAGGGGCACGAGTTCGTCCACACGGTCGAGCAACGAGCCTTGGCCGTCGACGGGTTTCGACAACAGCAGGAACGTCAAGGGGCCGACGACGACCGGTCGCGCCGGGATTCCGAGTTCGCGCGCCTGGGCGACCTCGGCGAGAATCTTGGTGGCGTCGAGTCGGAAGGTCGTGTCGGGCCCGATCTCCGGGACCAGGTAGTGGTAGTTGGTATCGAACCACTTGGTCATCTCGAGGGGAGCGACCTCGTCGGTTCCGCGGGCTGCGGCGAAGTAGCGGTCCAGGTCGTCGGTGATGCTTTCGACCCGGGGAGGAAGAGCCCCGAGCATGACCGCTGTGTCGAGAATCTGGTCGTAGAACGAGAACGTTCCGACCGGGATCGAATCGAGTCCTGCCGAGTGCTGGTGAGACCAGGTTTCGGCACGCAACTGTGTGGCGACCGCTACGAGTCCGGCGCGATCGAGACGACCGGCCCAATAGGCTTCGGTGGCTTTCTTCAGCTCCCGGTTCGGTCCGATACGCGCGGAGCCGAGCACGGTCGCGGTGAACGGGGTAGCTGTCGGAACAGACATCAGGTTTTCTCCGGTGTTCGTCGCGGGTGGTCTACCGCCCGACGAACGCACATCCCGATACGAGCCCCGTATTCTCGACCGTGGTCGAGGTGTTGCCGATCGGTGTGCGCCCATTCCACGAGGCGGCATACCGTCGGGCACGGCGTGCCCGACACGATCGGCAGGTATTCGGACTCGCAGGCGCCCGAGCCGTGAGGGCTCGAACCTACTGGCCGTCGCTTCCCGGGCATACACCCAGTGCTGTTGACGGCGGTCGTTCCTGCATACCGCTGCGGGACAGTCCCGGATTCTCACCGGGTTCCCTCTTCGACACCTCGGAAGGTGCTTCGACGTCACTTCCCGGTCTTCGGGGCTCCTCACGACCGGGCAGGGACGAACCGACTGCACCCACCACTATAGACCTGCGCCGAATCAGGAGTGACGGAAGCCCGTTCCGCTCCGGTCGCGCGGATCCGGTTCCAGCCCCAGGAATTCCGCGCGGAGGCGGTCCCAGGCTTCGAGGTGTTCCCAGATCGGTTCGTCCGTGAGTTGCTGGGTGTTGGTGAGGAACGGGGTGGGCAGCATGATGGTCAGCATCTGTTCGTCGCGACCGTTGAACAGGCGCAGACCCCACGAGGTGACGGTGTCGTCCTTGCCGATCCTGCGATACATCTCGGCGCGGCCACAGCGACGAATGCGGCCCAGTTCCGGTCCGCTCGCCGTGTGCTCACCGATGCACAGATGAAAGTGCCAGCGGCCGAAGTCGACGGTGACGTACCCGTCGTACATGCCGATCTTCTTCGGCGCGTTCGGTGCGGCGACCTCGAGCGCAGAGCCCTCGATGAGCAGGCCGAACCACATGTCGTTCCAATAGTTTTCGAACAGCAAGGTGACGAGACGCAGCAGGCTGTCCTCGTCGGTGGGCAACGGCCAGCGCTGTTCACACCCACCGTCCTCGGTGGTGATGATCTCGGGATCGAAAACGACGGTCACGGAATCTCCTTCGATATCTGTCGAGGTGGCGTGGGAAAGACACAGTCGCTGCACACACCGCCGGACGGCGTGCGGTAGTACAGGCAGCAACTGCGCCGGCGACCTGTGGATCGGTCGATGGTGTGAACGAGTCGCGGGTCCTGCAGCAGCGCGTCGACGTGCGGTCGGGCTTCGTCCCCGATGACGCGTCGTGCACCGATCAGAGCGGAGGCTGTGTTGCCCCACAGCGCACCTGGTGCAACGATGTCACGCCACGCGCCGATCAGCGGTTCGACCTGAGCGTCGAGCACTTCCGTTGCGGGTCCGCTACCGAACTCGGGGGTGACGATGTGCAACTTCAGACCGGCATCGTCGCGCCACAACAGCCTGTCGGGATCGAGTCGAACACAGCGGCCGGAGGCGGTGACGGTACCGACCGCGACCGACCACAGCCGCGCGACGAACCCGAAGAACAACGTCGATGCCGCGACGCGAGGCTCCGCGGTCTTCATGCGTTCCGATATCGCTCGGACCAGAACATCGCGGGTCGCGGCATCCCGTAGTTCGGAGGTCGGGCGCCAGCCGGCTTCCACCGGGCCGGTACCGACGCGGAAGTACGGACTCCACGCGGTGATTCGTTCGAGCACCCCGCCTGCGTCGGACACTGCTGGGTTGGGCACTGCTGGGTCAGACACTGCCGGCCTCCGGTTTCAGATCGAACACCATCGTCCGGGAGTCGAAGCGCATCCGTCCCCGATCGAATGCCTCCCCGATCCGTCCGGACTCGGCCAGCGCTGCGGGTGTATCGCACGTCAGTGTCCGGTCGGCGCCCAGCAGCCACATTCTGTCGGATACGCGCAAGGCGAGTTCGAGCTCGTGCGTGGACATCACCACCGCCAGGTTCTGCTCCCAAGCGAGACGGCCGAGAACGTCCACCAGTTCGACCCGCGACGGAACGTCGAGGAAGGAGGTGGGTTCGTCCAGGACGAGCAGCGACGGATCCTGGGCCAGGGCGCGGGCAGTGAGAGAACGTTGCCGCTGCCCGTCGGACAGTTCGGTGAACTGCCGGTCCGCGAGGTGGGTCGCGCCGACCGCCTCGAGCGCCCGCTCCACGGCGGCCCGATCCTCGGGCGACAGCCGGGCACTGGCGGGCAGGTGCGGCGTGCGGCCGAGCGCGACCAGCTCGCGCACCGTGAGCAGACCGGGGTCGATGCGCTCGGTCAGCACCACCGAGATGCGGGTTGCGAGGTCGGCGGGTTTCACCGTCGCCACGTCTTCGCCGTCGATGAGCACCCGCCCGTGCAACGCCGGCTGCAGGCCGCACAAGGTGCGTAGCAGTGTCGACTTTCCTGCGCCGTTCGGGCCGACGAGCGCGGTGAGTTCCCCGCGCCGGGCGATAGCGGACAGACCGGACGCCACCTCGGTGACCGTCCCGCGTCGCAGTGCCCGACGCCGGGTGTAACCGATCGTCAGGTCGTTCAGCTCTACACCCGGGGTCACAGTGCTGCTCCGAGCGCTCCACGTCGGCTGCGGATGAGAACCGTGATCACCACGGGAGCGCCGACGAGTGCGGTGACCGCGTTGAGGGGGAACACCGTATCGGTACCGGGCATCTGGCTCACGATGCCGCAGACGAGCGCGAGTCCGGATCCGAGCAAGGCGACACCGGGAAGCAGTATCCGATGGTCCGAGGTACCGAAGGCCATGCGGGCCAGATGCGGGACGATCAGACCGAGAAATCCGATCGGTCCGCAGAACGCCGTGGTGGCGCCGGCCAGCAGCGCGGCCGACACCACGGTGGTGAGCCGGACGGCGCGAATGTCGATGCCCATGGACCGTGCGTAGCCTTCACCGAGCAGCAGCGCATTGAGAGCGCGCACCGTGAGCAGTGCGACGACGATCCCACCGAGTACGACAGGGACGAGAAGCTTGAGATCCGACCACGTCGTCGCCGTGAAACTACCGAGTCCCCACACCAGGAACTGCTGGCTGCGTTGAGGGTCCGCATAGACGAGCAATACCGAGACGACGGCGGTGGTCGCCGACCCGAGCATCACCCCGATGAGCAACAGGGTCACAGCCGATCGCACCCACCGAGACAACAGGACGATCAGCAACAGAACCGCAGCCGCACCCAAGGCCGCGGCGATCACCACCCCCGCACGCCCGAGGCCTGCCAGGCCGGCGGTGAAGCCGCTCGCCCCGCCTCCGCCGATGACGACGACGAGCGCCACGCCGAGACTCGCACCGGAACTGGCACCGAGGATGAACGGGTCCGCCAGAGCGTTCCGGAACAGGGTCTGCATCTGCAGCCCGGCGATACCCAGCGCCGCACCGACCGCAATTGCGGTGATCGTGCGCGGTAACCGCAGATCACGAACCACCATGCTCCAGCGCGGATCCGATGCCTCCTGGCCGAACAGAACCCGGAGGGTCTCGTCGAGCGGCACCGTCACCGAACCCAGGGTCACCGACAGGATCGTCGTCGCCGCCAGTCCCACTATCAGCGCCGCGAAAACGAGCGAGACCCGTCCGGTAGCCGGCGGTGAGTCCGGGGCCGACTCGGTCGCGACCGGGGACGCTCCGAGCATGGCGGTCATGCCGGTAGCTGTTGGTAGAACGTGAATTCGTGGTCGGGCAGCAGGTCGGGATGCAGAATCGCCACGAGGTCCGACAGGATCAGGTCGGGCCGCAGGACGCCTCGCTCATAGAAGTCGTTTCCACCGTTGGGACCGAGGGCCTTGTTCGCGTTCCACACCCGGCCGGTGCCGACGGCGGCCAGCGAGCCGTACCGCTCGTCGTCGGCAAGTGCATCACCGATCGACGTCCAGCTGTTCACCACGAGCCACGTCGGGGCATCGGACGCCTCTGCGACCACGGCCTCGAAATCGAGGGGAAGCGACCCGGTGGTGGTCACGTCCTGCCACGGCCACTGCGCACCGGCGTCGCTGAACAACCGGCCCATGAAGCTGCCGCCGGAGGACATGTACCACGTGCCCTGTGCCATCCCACCCAGCAGAACGGGAGCCGGTTCCACGTCGGAGGCTTTCGCCGCCACATCGAGATAACGGTTCCGGATATCGTCGTAGACCTGTGCCGCCTCCTTCTCCTTGCCGGTGAGCGCGGCCATCACCTTGATCCACTCTGCGCGTCCCAGCGGTGACGCCTCGAGCCACTCGGCATTGGCGACCACACCGATGCCGGCCTCCCGCAGTTGGGCGTAGGCGGGATCGTCGGTACCGCCGGTCATGAGAACGTCCGGTGCCGCGAGCACGACGGCTTCGGTGTCGATGTTGCCGCCCGCGGCATACTCGGCGATCTCGCCCGATTCGATGCGTTCGATCACCGCTGCGTCGGAGACATTGGAGCCGTTCGAGACACCGGTGAGCACGTCGAGGGCATCGAGTTCGGTCACGAGCGGAAGGTGGGTGGTCGATCCCGAGTACAGGCTGGTGATCGGGACGGTGATCTGCTGCGCGTCGGCGAGTTCACCGGACAGTTCCGGAGCGGGAGCACCACACTTGACCAGCACGTACGACTCCGGCGGTGCCGCGGAGAACGGCTCGTTCACGGTGAGCACCTGGTAGCTCTTCTCGTAGGTGATCGAGAAGTTCTCGGCGTCGACGATCTCGGACTTGTCGGGGAAGTAGTCGGCGGACGGATCGAAATCGGTGATGCAGCCGTCCGCGGCGGAGGTGTCCACTTCGGAGGCCGAGGTCGAACAACCGGTGACCAGCACACTCGCGGTTGTGAGCGCCACGACGAGTTTCGGGAATGCTGCGCGTACACGCATGGCGATATCGCCCTCTCTCGGGGAAGTCCGCCCCGGGCAAGGAGGTACGACGACGGGAGTATCTGACTTCCGGAGATCACTCCCCGGTCACAGTGGCGGGACCGCGCCGGAATCGCACCGGCTTCCTCTGGCGTCGTCGTAATGACGGTGCCGAAATTAGCACACGCCGTGATACCAGTTCACGGTCGAGTGCGTACCCATCGCCGCTCCCGGGTGTCGAAAGCGGCGAGACCGAGACGCTCGAACTCGTCGAGCCACCCCCGCATCGGCCACCACCCCCAACGTTTCTGGAACAGCGCGGCATTGGTGAGGATATCGTCGAGATGCTCGACCGGTGGGCTCGACACCGGGTGGTACTGGTGGAAGGCGTGGGCGCCGCCGACCCAGGCCATGGGTACTCCGGCGCGCGCGGCCTTCTGGCCGAAGTCGGTGTCCTCGCTGCCGTATCCGGTGTAGGCGGTGCAGAACCCGCCGATGCGATCCCATACGAGTGAACGGGTCGCGAACGACAGCGACCAGAACAATTCGTGCCTGTCGTCCAGCACGATCTCACCCGAGGAGGGGAACGGACGGGCCGGATGCGGATCGATCGAGTCGCCGAGCCGGTCGAGGTCGTAACCGCTGGCACCCGGTTCGGACAGATAGGTGACCGGACCGTTGAGCAGCGCAGCCGGGTGCCGGCCGGCCGCCTCGACATACCGTTCGATCAGGTCGGGAGCGGGGATGCAATCGACGTCGAGGAAGACGAGCAGATCCGACGACGCCGTCCGCGCACCCAGATTCCGTGCCTCGCCGACCGGCAGTTTCGCGGAGTCGACGTCCATCTCCACAACTCGCGCCGACGAGCCCGCCGCGGCGACGACCTCCGCGACCTCCGGATCACCCATCGCGACAACGATGTGCTCGTCGGGTGTCCGGGTGCTGCGTGCGAGGCCGTCGAGTTGGCGTCGCAGATGCGTGCCGCGACCTGCGGCGACCGTGACGACCGAGACGGTCACGATCGCTCCGCTAGATCGTCCAGGATCGCAGCCGCGCGCGCTGCGGCACCGTCGACCTGCCAGCGTTTCCATTCGACAGGGTCGACGCTGCGTGCTCGCTCGATCAGTTCGGGCCAGCGGTCCGGGTCGGGCCAGCCGTCGAGACCCACCGCCAGTCCGGCCTTCTCCAGAGCGGTTGCGGTGGAACGCTGTTCGTCGAACGGTCGGGATTCGGCGATCACGACTGCAGGTTGCGCGGCGGCCGCGATGTCGGCGATGGTGTTCTGACCCGCGTGCCCGATCACGACGTCGGCGCCAGTGAGGGCGGGCCACGGATCGTCGATCCACGGGCCGCCCGCGACACCGAGACCCTCCCATTCGTACTGAGGGAAGCGCGACGAGAACCGGTGCAGATCGTCGACGGTGATCGACGACCCGCCGCTGCCGCTCATGACGAGGACCCTCGGCTTCTCACCGGCTGTGCGGGTGGGAGACGGGCGACCGTCGAAACGGCTGATCCCGCCGACGTACGAGGTGGCGTACGAGCGCAGCCAGTGCGGATCGTAGACGTCCTGCGACCACGGTGCGATGAGGTGGTCGGCGACGCTGTAGGCCAGCGTGTGCGCGGTGTCGGTTCGTTCGCCGGGCATCGCGAGCACCACGACCGGGATGCCGTACAACCGGGCGAGGAGCGTCACCTCCACCGACACGTCCACCACCAGCAGGCTCGGGCGCGTCGCGGCGATCCACGATCCCAGTGCGTGCATGCGTTCGCGGAGCCCGTCGTCGTGGGTGGGAACCCAGTGGAGGACGTCGTGGGCCGTCGGGTCCTGCGCGGTGTCGACGGCGAGGTCGTCGCGGAGGAGCAGCACCACGTCGTCGAAGGCGTCGGCGGCAGTGCCGAGCGGCGCCGACGACAATGCCGTCACCGGCGTCCGCAGATGCGCGCAGATGCTGCTCGCGCGGGTGCGGTGCCCGTGCCCGTGATGATGGATGTAGTAGCCGATCATGCCGCTCCAGCGAGTTCCCGATACAGCGAGACGTAGGCATCGACCATCGTGCGTTCCGAACAACGCTCCTCCGCGCGGGCCCGGGCGGAGGCACGGGACAGACCGACAGCGCGGGGTATCGCCGCGGCCAGGCCGTCGATGTCGTCCGGCGCGACCAGGCGTCCGCTGCTCTCGTCGACGACCTCCGGGATGCCGCCGCGCGCGAAGGCCACCACGGGTGTCCCGCATGCGAGGGACTCGGCGACGACGAGCCCGTACGGTTCGTCCCATTGCGGGGTGATGAGTGCTGCTGCCGAACGTCCCACCGCGGCAGCGAGATCCGGCTGGGAAAGATGACCGAGATAGATCACGTCGGGACCGAGGAACGGTTCGACGTGTTCCGCGAAGTACCCCCGGTTGCTGATCGGGCCCGCGATCCGCAGCCGGTAACCGGCCCGGCGCGCAGCCTCGATCGCGAGATGCGCGCCCTTCTCCGGCACGAGGCGGCCGAACCAGATCAGGTCCTCGCCACCCGAACCGACCGGCCACGCTCCGAGGTCCACACCGTTGGGCACGACCGCCACCGGACCGGGCGTGGCGTGTTCCCAGGCCGTCGCGGTGTGCCGGCTGACCGCGACGAACGTGCCCGGGCACCCACCCGGGGTCGCCATCGCCGACTCGAGCCACGGCGTCGGCGGCGTGTGCAGCGTGCAGAGCAACGGGGTGCGCAACATGCGGGCCATCGCTATCGGCAGGTAGTGCAGGCTGTGATTGTGCACGACGTCGAAAGCATCGGCGGACGGTCCGGCGAGATCGAGCATCAGCGACAGGTAGGCGTGGTGGTCGCCGAGGAAGCCGTTCGCCGGGGGCATCGACACGTCGCTGCGTGAGAGTTCGCTGACCTCGAAGGACGGCACCTCGAGGAACGAGGCCGGAAGGTCCGGATCGGATCCCGGTGCGGCGAAGAGCGTCACCTCGTGGCCGTCCTTGCCGAGCGCGTGGGCGAGATGCCACACGTGCGCTTCGAGTCCGCCGGCGAAGGGTTGGCGGATCGGATATCTGTTCGACGCGATGAGCGCGATGCGCAACGGCGTCATGATCCGCTCCGGCCGCTCATCGCGCGCAGGTAGATGTCACGATGGGCGCGGGCCAGGGCGCGACGTTCGTCCATACGTTGCAACCAGTCGGCTCGCGGAAGGTCTCTGCTCTCGTACAGTTCTCGCACGCAACGATCGAGCGTGCCGGCGTCGAAGGTGTCCTCGTCGTAGGTGTACACACCGCACCGGCGTTGCTCGCCGTAGAAGCCACAACTCGGCGCGACCACCGCGGTGCCGAGGTCGAAACACGCTTCGAGCCAACCCGAATGGGTTCCGAAACGGTAGGGCAGCACCGACACCGACAGGTCCGAGAGGTACTGCCACAGTTCGTCGTCGGAGAAGTACGGATGCACCCGCACGTCCACCTGGGGTTGCTCCCCGTACTGCAGGATGCGGGAACCGGCTTCCGGGTTGTACCAGTACGCATTGTCGGGATCGAAGATCTCGTCGTGCACGTTGATCTGCAACACCGCATCGGGAAGCGAGCGCACGGTCCCGGCCATCGTGTCGAGCACCGGGAACAGATCCATGTTCGCGCGCAGGCTCTTCGCGTGGACCCCCACGACGAACGGACTCTCGTCGCGACGCGGTCGCTCGAGCCAGTGCTGTTCGACGACGTGCGGATGCGGCAGGACCGTCGCCTCTCGGCCCCAGCGCAGACGGATCCGCTCGGCTGCGCCCGGCGTGAGGGTGATCAGTTCGTCCGCGGCCGGAATCAGCACGTCGAGTTGCTTGTGGTGCTCACCGGGGGTGGGATGGTGCGGGTTCCGCAGGTCGTGCACCGTGTACACGAGAGGCTTGTCGTGTTCGGCGAGTTCGGCGACGACGTCCTGCAGCTGCTCCGCGCCGATCGCGTCGAATCCGAAATGGATGTGGAAGACGTCGAATTCCTCGTGGTGGGCGCTCACCCAGCCAGGTTCGAGCATCAACGGCGGCCACCAGCCACCGGGCACCTTGCGGCCGTCGGCGGGAACCGGATCCGTCAACCGGATCACGTCGTCGCCCTCCGGGCAGGCGAGGTGCCGGACGTAGACGTGCGACGCAGGTACCGACGCGACTCGAATCACCACAGCCGACCCCTCTTCTCCCTCGCGCGACATTCGCCGTACACACCGAAAGGCCGGGAACACTGTCCCCGGCCATCGTCCGGTGCCCTGCGACTACCCCCGCGGGACGGCCTTCACACGTCCCTGCCCGACTCGTCCGGTCTTCACTAGGGTGGCAGTAGGCAACGATCATCGAGCGAAAGGATTCGGTATGGGTGTGAGCTTGGCCAAGGGCGGCAACGTTTCGCTGTCGAAGGAGGCTCCGAACCTGACGGCGGTGACGGTGGGTCTCGGCTGGGACGTGCGCGCGACGACCGGCGCGGACTTCGATCTCGACGCCAGTGCACTGCTGACGAGCGAGAACGGCAAGGTCCTGTCCGACCAGCATTTCGTCTTCTACAACAACCTGCGTTCGCCGGACGGCTCCGTCGAGCACACCGGCGACAACCTCACCGGCGAGGGCGAGGGCGACGACGAGAGCGTGAACGTCGACCTCGTCGCCGTTCCCGCGGAGGTCAAGTCGATCGTCTTCCCGGTGTCGATCCACGACGCCGACGCGCGGGGCCAGTCGTTCGGTCAGGTGCGCAACGCGTTCATCCGCGTCGTCGACCGCGCCGACGGCCGGGAACTCGCCCGCTACGACCTCACCGAGGATGCGTCCACCGAGACCGCGATGGTCTTCGGTGAGCTGTACCGCCACGGTGGCGAGTGGAAGTTCCGCGCCATCGGCCAGGGCTACGCCTCCGGTCTGGCGGGCATCGCACGGGACTACGGCGTCAACGTCGGCTGAAAATGGGTCTCAGCGGACGAGCTTCCACTTCTTGTCGTGCCGGTAGAAGGTCGACCGCTTGAGAGCCCGGGGGTTCGCGACCCCGTCGCGGGTGACGACCGCGGCGGGGGAACCCAACTGCATGGCCCGGCCCGTCAGCCACTTGTAGCCGCCGAACCAGCGCGGCCGGTCGATCGCGGCCCGCAGACCGGGCATCGCGGGGGTGGGTTCGACGCGGATGCCGGGCACCGTGCCGGAGAACAGGCGGGTGTCGTCGACGTAGGCCTCCCCGACGAGAGCATCGCCGTTCTCGCCGCACAGCAGCGCACGGCCGACGAGGGCGATACCGGCGTCGTCGCGGATGAGCGGCAACGGCTTCGCGACCCCCTGCAGGGCGACGGTGGCGGCCTTCGACCCCGTCCGCAGCCCGTACGCCTCCGTGGCCGGGGTTCGTGTCTCCGGGACGTACGCGACCTCCAGGTCGAGACGTTCGGTGCGCATCAGCCGGGTGACGGTCGCGGCGAACGCGGCGTCGTTGCCTACGAGGATCAGACGAGGGTCCTCCACCGACTCGAGATGCGCGAAGACGTCCTCGAAGTCGTCCTTCTCGGGGAGGGCAGGCGCAGACAGTGCGGTCACGGGGGTCAGCGCCAACGGCAATGGCACGTCACCGCATCTGAGCACTACCGGGGTCAACGGGTCTCCTCGAGGGGTCGGGTTCGTCGGGCTCTCGGCTGCGTCCACTGTAATGGGAAGCCGGTGGGGGAGGGCGGCGGCGACCCGCCACCGCGCGCCGCAGCTCCGGCGCTTCTGCAGTCCCGTCATTCGCGCTCGTCGGAGGGTGGACTACACTGTGGTCCCGGCTGCTGCCCGGTTGGGCAGGACCCTGCAGGCGAGACCGCCCGCACGTAGACACCTGCCTGAGGAGAGCGCGACATGCCGGCAATCGTCCTGATCGGAGCCCAGTGGGGCGACGAGGGCAAGGGCAAAGCTACCGATCTACTCGGCGGACGTCTGCAGTGGGTCGTGCGCTACCAGGGCGGCAACAACGCCGGTCACACGGTCGTGCTGCCCAACGGCGACAAGTTCGCCCTGCACCTGATCCCGTCGGGCATCCTGACGCCCGGCGTCAACAACGTCATCGGCAACGGTGTCGTGGTGGATCCGGGTGTGCTGCTCACCGAGCTCGAAGGCCTCGAGAAGCGCGACGTCGACACGTCCCGTCTGCTGCTCTCGGCCGATGCGCACCTGATCATGCCGTACCACGTGGCCATCGACAAGGTCACCGAACGCTTCCTCGGCAAGAAGAAGATCGGCACCACCGGACGCGGTATCGGCCCGTGCTACCAGGACAAGATCGCCCGCGTGGGCGTGCGGGTCGCCGATGTGCTCGACGAGAAGATCCTCACCCAGAAGGTCGAGGCCGCACTGGAATTCAAGAACCAGGTGCTCGTCAAGATCTACAACCGCAAGGCGCTCGACCCGCAGCAGGTCGTCGACGAGGTGCTCACCCAGGCCGAGGGTTTCAAGCACCGCATCACCGACACGCGCCTCGAACTGAACAAGGCGCTCGAGCGCGGCGACACGATCCTCCTCGAGGGGTCGCAGGGCACGCTGCTCGACGTCGACCACGGCACCTATCCGTACGTGACGTCGTCCAACCCCACCGCCGGCGGCGCCGCTGTCGGTTCGGGTATCGGCCCGGCGAAGATCTCGACGGTGCTGGGCATCCTCAAGGCCTACACCACCCGCGTCGGTTCCGGTCCGTTCCCGACCGAGCTGTTCGACGACCACGGCGCCTACCTGGCCAAGCAGGGCGGAGAGGTCGGTGTCACCACCGGTCGCGCCCGCCGCACGGGATGGTTCGACGCCGTCATCGCCCGCTACGCGACCCGCGTCAACGGCATCACCGACTACTTCCTTACCAAGCTCGACGTGCTGTCGGGGCTCGACACCGTGCCGATCTGCGTCGGTTACGAGGTCGACGGTGTTCGTGTCGACGAGATGCCGATGACGCAAACCGACGTGCACCACGCCAAGCCGATCTACGAGGAGATGCCGGGCTGGTGGGAGGACATCACCCATGCCCGCACCTTCGAGGAGCTGCCGCAGAACGCACAGAACTACGTGCTGCGTCTCGAGGAGCTCTCCGGCGCCTACATCTCCTGCATCGGTGTCGGACCGGGCCGCGACGAGACGATCGTCCGGCGCGACGTCATCCGCTGACGGGGTAACTCCCGGCCCGCTCCGATTCGTCGTCGGACGGGCGCCGATCCCTCACTGCATGTTCACCGACGGTTCGCACGGACTGTGCACGCTCGTCCCGCACAGTCCGTCGGACCCCGGGGAGAACCATGTACGTGTCCCGTCGAACCTTGCTACGCACCGTCGCGCTCGGAGCCCTCGCGGCTCCGGCGGTGGCGTGCTCGTCGGGAAGTTCCGTTGCAACGCCGGGCCTGGTCCGTGAGCGGCCGATCCTCACCCACGGTGTGGCCGCCGGTGATGTGCGGGCCGACGGGGCGCTCGTGTGGGCGCGCTCGGATCGACCGGCGCGGCTCGTCGTGGAGACGGCGGCCACCGAATCCTTCACCGATCCCGTCCGGCACGTGGGTGGTCTGCTGACGCCCGAGACGGACGGAACCGGCCGACTGCGGCTGACGGGACTGCCGGCCGGTGAGCAGGTGCACTACCGTGTCGTCCTCGAAGGTGAGGACGGCGCCACGTCCGAGCCGGTGACGGGTCTGTTCCGCACCGCCCCGACCGCTCCCGGCGACATCAGGCTGCAGTGGTCCGGCGACACCGCCGGTCAGGGCTTCGGTATCAACCCCGACATCGGTGGGATGACGATCTTCGACACGATGGCCCGTCGCGACCCGCACCTGTTCGTGCATTCCGGCGACGTCGTGTACGCCGACAACCCGCTGAAGGAGACCGTCGAGCTGCCGGACGGCCGGATCTGGCGCAACGTCGTCACCGAGGCCAAGAGCGCCGTGGCGCAGACACTCGACGAGTACCGCGGACAGTACGCCTACAACCTCATGGACGAGAACTATCGGCGGTTCAACTCCTCCGTCGCGCAGATCGTGCAGTGGGACGACCACGAGACCGTCAACAACTGGTACGCGGGTGAGATCCTGGATCTCGAGCAGTACACCGAGAAGAGCGTGGACGTCCTGGCGGAGCGGGCTTTCCGTGCCTTCCACGAGTGGCTCCCGCTCGATCCGGCGGAGGCCGTCGACGGACGCATCCACCGGGTCGTGCGGTACGGACCGCTGCTCGACGTCTTCGTACTCGACATGCGGACCTACAAGGACGCCAACGGCACCAACGTCGGCGCGGCGGGGCAGGTGCTCGGCAGCGCGCAGACGCGGTGGCTCATCGACGAACTCACCCGTTCGACCGCCACCTGGAAGATCATCGCCGCCGACCTGCCGATCGGCCTGGTCGTACCCGACGGCGACACGGCCTTCGAAGGAATCGCGAACGGGGACAACGGCGCTCCCTCGGGCCGGGAATCGGAGATCGCGCAGGTCCTGTCGGCGGTCAAGGCGCGCAGGATCACCGGCACCGTGTGGTTGTCCGCAGACGTGCACTACACGGCCGCGCATCACTATTCGCCGGACCGCGCCTCGTTCACCGACTTCGACGAGTTCTGGGAGTTCGTCTCGGGACCGCTCAACGCCGGTGCTTTCGGACCCAACGAGTTGGACGGGACGTTCGGTCCCGAGGCCGTCTTCGTGCACGCGCCCCCGGCGGCGAACACCTCACCGATGGACGGATATCAGCACTTCGGGGAGGTGTTCGTCGACGGAGCGACAAAGCAGATGCGGGTCGAGTTGCTCGACTCGCGAGGGACGGTCCTGTTCCGTCAGGTGCTCGATCCACCGTCCTGATCCCGCCCGCGCGGTGCGGGGCATACTGGATCGGTGATCACTCGAGCGATCGGAGCCGGTTCGCTCGTCCGCGACCTCGGCAACTGGCAGGATTCCGGACAGTCGCATTCCCGTCGCTCCGCTCGCGCCGATCCCCGCCCTGCCTACCGGGCGCTCGCGGACAGCATCCGCCTGCTCGTGCACGACGGTCGCGTTCCGCTCGGGGTCGCCCTGCCCAGCGAGCGGGAACTCGCCGCCGCGCTGTCGGTGAGCCGCACCACCGTCGCATCCGCCTACGCGGCGCTGCGGGAAGAGGGTTATCTGCGCAGCCGCCAGGGCGCCCGCAGCACGGTCGCGGTGCCTGCTCGCCGGGACTCCGAGAACACCGGGTCCCGGATGCCGATCGGTCCGGCGATCGATCTGAGCAACGCCTCGCTGCCCGCGCCGGCAGCGGAGATCGAGGCGGCGTATGCGGCGGCGCTGCGGTCGATGTCGACCTATCTCGACTCGCACGGCATGGAACCGATCGGGGTGTCGGTGCTGCGCGAGGTCATCGCCCGTCGCTACTGCGAGCGTGGACTGCCCACCTCGCCCGACCAGATCATGGTCACCTCCGGGGCGCAGCACGCGATGCGCCTGCTGCTCGGTGTGCTCGACGACCCCGGCGACCGGGTGGTCGTCGACCACCCTACCTATCCCAATGCGCTCGAAGCGATTCGCCGCTACGGCGCGCGCCCGGTGCCGGTTCCGGTGCGCCCGGAGAACGGCCCGCACGGCGGCTGGGATCTCGACGGTGTCGCCAGTGCCGTCCGGCAGACCGCAGCTCGCACCGCCTTCCTCGTCCCCGACTTCCACAACCCCACGGGTCTGTGCCTCGACGAGGACGGCCGCGCCGAACTGGCCCGCATCATGCGCGACACGCGGACCACGCTCGTCGTCGACGAGTCGATGGTCGATCTGTGGCTCGACGCCCCGCCGCCGCCTCCCGTCGCAGCCATGCCTGCCGGCGCGTCGGTGGTGACGGTCGGCTCGACGGCGAAATCGCTGTGGGGTGGTCTGCGGGTGGGATGGATCCGCGCCGACCGCGACACGATCGTCCGGCTGGCCGGAGCGCGGACCGCAGTCGACCTGGGCACGCCCGTCATGGAACAGCTCGCGGCCGCGCATCTGCTCTCCGACGTCGACGAACTGCTCGAACGTCGCCGCGCCGCGTTGAGGGAACGACGTCGTGCGCTGTGCGACGCCTTGGACCGCCGGCTGCCCGACTGGGAGTACACGCCGGGTCAGGGCGGAATGTCGCTGTGGGCGCGGATGCCCGAGCCGGTGTCGACCTCGCTGGCTGCGGCCGCGCCGTCCCACGGTGTGCTGCTCTCCGCCGGTCCGCGCTTCGGTGTGCAGGGCGCGTTCGAACACTTCGTGCGCCTGCCGTACACGCAGGACGTCGAGGTCCTCGACGACGCCGTCGAGGCCATGGCCGCCGCCTACGACCAGGTCGCCTCCGGGCGCACACCCGATGAGGCGCGGCTCGTCGTCTGATTCTGTCCGTCAGGACATGTCGATCAGCTCGCGCAGCGCCGCCGACACCTCGCGGGGACGTTCGAGGGGGCCGCAGTGCCCGCTGTCGAAGGTGCGCAGTTCGAGCAGGTTCGGCAGGCGCTCGGCGATCCACTCCGATCGGCCCGGCGGTGAGATCCGGTCGTGGCTGCCCGCGATCACCACCGTGGGAGCGGTGATCGCGGAGGGGTCGACGGTGTCGATCATGTTCACCAGCAGCCGGCCGTAGCCGCCGCGACCGCGTGCCGAGGTGCGGCCGAGCATGCGGTCGACGTCCGCGGTGATCGTCGCGGCCGCTCCCGTCCCGACGGCGACGCGGGAGAGCAGATGCTTGCGCAGCGGCATCCGCTGGGGGAGCGGCATCCGTGCCAGGGGGACGACGGTCTGCGCGACGCGGCGCCGCACCTTCGTCAGGCTCTGCGGTCCGCGCAGGAACTGCACGTTGTCGAAGATCTCGCCCGGTGTGGTGTTGACCAGGCCCACGGCCGACACCCGTGCGTCGACATCGCGCGGATACCGTTCGGCCCAGGCCATCACGGCGATGCCACCCATGGAGTGCCCGGCGACCACGACGGGTCGGCCGTCGGGTGCGGCCGCGCCCAGCACGGCGTGGAGATCGTCGGCGAGGTGGTCCATCGTGTACGCCCTGGCAGGGGCGGCCTGGCTGCGTCCGTGACCGCGGTGATCGAAGGCGACCACCCGGTAGTCGTCGCTCCGATCACGAATCTGGTTGCGCCAGAAGCCGAGTTCGCACAGGATGCCGTGCGCCAGGACGATCGTCGGAGCGGCGGCGGGCCCGTAGGCCTCGGTGTGGATGCGGGTGCCGTCCTTGCTGCGGACGTCGAGCACCTCCGGGACGCGGCCCGGGACCGCGGTGCGCGCTCGTGCTCGTGCCGTGGCCGCCGATCGATGGATCGCGGCTCCCACCCCATCACTCATGACGGTGTTGATAGCACACCGATCCCGGCGCGATCGGTGGCTTTCCCGCGGATGGGACGGGCCCGGAACCGTATCGGTAGAACACCGTGACGATCCCGGGCCCGGGCCGGATGATCAGACCCAGAGGGTCTCGATGTCGGTGGCCTCGGCCGCCGGACCGGCCGGCTCGCCGGCGGGGGTGCGGGAGAAGCGCGGCGCCGGTGCGTGCTGCACGACCCCGTCGATCTCGATCAGTGACCCGCGGGCGACGAGATGCTCGTTCTTCTCGGCCTCCGCGAAGGTGAGGACCGGGGAGACGCAGGCATCGGTGCCGAGGAAGATCTCGGTCCACTCGTCGCGGGTCTTCGACAGGAACTTGTCGGTGAAGATCTTCTTCATCTCCGCCCAGCGGGAGGTGTCGAGCTGCTGCGGCAGGTCGGCCGGATCGAGCTCGAGGCCCTGCAGCAGCAGCGCGTAGAACTGCGGCTCGATGGAACCGACGGCCATGTACTTGCCGTCCTTGGTCTCGTACACGTCGTAGAACGGGGCACCGGTGTCGAGCAGGTTGACGCCGCGCTCGTCCGACCACACGCCGCGACCACGGAACGCCCACATCATGTGCGACAGCGCGAGGGCGCCGTCGACCATCGCCGCGTCGACGACCTGGCCCTTGCCGGAGGTCTGACGCTCGACGAGGGCGGACAGGATGCCGAAGACGAGGAACATCGAACCGCCACCGAAGTCGCCGACCATGTTCAGCGGCGGCACCGGACGCTCGCCCTGGCGGCCGATGGCGTGCAGGACGCCGGTGAGGGAGATGTAGTTGATGTCGTGGCCGGCGGCGTTGGCGAGCGGGCCCTCCTGGCCCCAGCCGGTCATGCGGCCGTAGACGATGCGCGGGTTGCGCTCGAGGACCGCGTCCGGTCCGAGGCCGAGTCGTTCGGTGACGCCGGGACGGAAGCCCTCGATGAGGACGTCGGCGCGCTCGAGCAGGGTCAGGACCTTCTCGATGTCGGCGGGATCCTTGAGGTTGGCCTCGACGATGCGACGGTTGCGCTGAATCGGATCGCGCTGTCCCTCCGGCGGGATCTCGCCGGGGCGCTGCACGATGACGACATCGGCGCCGAGATCGGCGAGCAGGGTCGCGGCGTGCGGGCCGGGACCGAGACCCTTGAACTCGACGACGCGGACACCCGCGAGCGGACCCTTCTTCTCAACAGCTTCAGCGGACACTCGACGAACCTCACTCCGATACGTAGGGACTGTCGCAACGGAGAGTACCTTAGCGAGCGTTCAGAATATGGTTCCGGTCACGCGGAGCGGATCACTCCTCGTACAGGTCCGCCTCGCTCACCCCGGTCGCCTCGAAAGCCTCCTCGAGATCGGTGTGCCGGACGACGGTGACCACCTGGTCGTCGACCACCCGGAAGGCGATCGCCTCCTCGCGAGGACCCGGATCGGACGCCCAGGTCGCCGTCTCCTCGACCACCACGACGCCCCGGTGGACGAACATGCGGCCCGGCTGCAGCGTGACGCCCGCCGTCGTCGCCCACTCGCGCAGCTCGTCGAGTCCTTGGTCGGGATCGTCGTCGGGGGTGGGCAGCACGATGTCGTCGCTCGACAACTGCACGAGGGTGTCGATGTCGTTGCTGTTCACGGCGTCGTGCCAGGCCAGGACCGTGGCGATCTCCGAGGTGCTCATGATCGAGAGCCTAGTCGCCCGAACGCGGAGGTGGGGGCGTGAATCCGCCGAATCCACTGTCGCGCTCGGGTGCTCCGGCGCACAGTGGACGTATGACGATCACCGGCCAACTCGTGAGCTTCATCCCGAGCACCGACCTCGACGTCTCGGAGATGTTCTACGTCGACACCCTGCGCTTCCGGAAGCTCTCCCGCGACCCCTTCGCACTCGTTCTCGACGGAGGTGACGGCGCGCCGATCCGGGTGACCCTCGTGCAGTCACGCGAGGAGACCGGCTACACCGTGCTGGGCTGGCGGGTATCCGATCTGGACGGCATCGTCGAACGACTGCGCGAGCACGGGGTGGAGTTCGTGCGCTACAACGGCATGGACCAGGACGACCACGATGCGTGGACCGCGCCCGACGGCATGCGGGTCGCGTGGTTCCGCGACCCGCACGGCAACGTCCTGTCATTGCTCGAACACCGCACCTGACGCGGCCTCAACTCCCGAAGGCACCCCACAGGAAGCCGGCGAACAGCACCGCGAAGCCGCCCATCTCACCGACGATCAGCGCGGCCATCGCCAGGCCCGTCCCACGCACAGGATGCGCGAACTGGTTCGTGGTGTCGCGCAGCGCGCCGTGCACGACATAGCTCGCGATCGCGCCGACGAAGAACACCACGATCACCGCGGCCGCGGCGAGGTTCACCGCGGTGGGCCACGCGCTGAGCTCGACGAACACCGCGACCAGCAGCGTCGCGAAGGAGTACATCAGCGCCGACCGGTGGGCGATGTCGACGTACGGGTGCGCGAGGTGGTCGTCGGACGTCGCCATCTGCCGGTACTTCCACACGCCGAGACCGAGCGCGAGGAGGAAGACCGCACCCGCGGCCGTCAGTGTCAGTGCGGTGTCGACTCCCAGGACCATCGCGTCAGTATGAACGCATCACCTCAGCTGCAGCCGCTGGTGTTCCCACAGGACGGGCACGCGTGGCACGACCCGGCCCGCTGCATCTTCACTCCGCACTGCATGCAGTACGGCGCGTCCGGATTCGACGGTGACGGAGCGGCGAGACCGCCCGGGGAGGACGTGCTCGCGCTGCTCGTGCCGCGCGGCGCGGTCGCCGGCGGATCGGGCTCGCGTACCGGCGGCGTGCTCGTGTACGGCGTGAGCATGGGGGTGTCGGGCACCGAGCGTTCGGCGACGGTGAGGATGCCCAGTTCGGCTCGCTCGTCGGGTTCGAGATAGTCGACAGCCAGGCGCCGGAAGATGTAGTCGAGGATCGACGTGGCGATCCGCAGATCCGGATCGTCGGTGATCCCGGCCGGCTCGAACCGCGTGCTCGTGAAGGCCCGGACGAAGGTGCGCAACGGAACCCCGTACTGCAGACCGTAACTGACCGACATGGAGAAGGCGTCCATGATGCCGGCGAGCGTCGAACCCTGCTTGGACACGCGCAGAAACATCTCGCCGGGACGCCCGTCGTCGTACTCGCCGATCGTCACGAATCCCTTGCAGTCGGCCACCCGGAACTCGAAGGTCCGCGAATTGCGGGTGCGTGGGAGGCGTTCGCGGCGAGGTGCGGTGGACGGGGCCACCGCTTCTGCGACGGCAGGACGCGACGACGTCGACAACGGTTGTCCCAGTTTGCAGTTGTCACGGTAGATCGCGAGCGCCTTCACGCCGAGGCGCCACGCGTCGACGTACATGTCGGCGATGTCGTCGACGGTCGCGGACTCGGGGAGGTTCACCGTCTTGGAGATCGCACCCGACAGGAAGGGCTGCACCGCGGCCATCATCGCGACGTGGCCGCGCGGTGAGATGACGTTGTCGCCCATGGACGTCGCGAAGACCGGTGCGTGCTCGTCGCGCACGTGCGGCGCACCGGCGAGATCGTGGTGCAGATCGAGGTGCGCCACGATGTCGGCGACCTCCGACGGGCCGTAACCCAGGCGCGACAGTGCGCGCGGCACACTGCGATTGACGATCGTGAGGCTGCCGCCGCCGACGAGCTTCTTGGTCTTCACCAACGCCAGATCCGGTTCGATCCCGGTGGTGTCGCAATCCATCGCGAGCCCGATCGTGCCGGTCGGTGCGAGCACACTGACCTGGCTGTTGCGCACGCCGTGGGCGGTGCCGTCGGCCACGGCGCGATCCCACGCCTGTCGCGCCGCATCGAGCACGTCGGTCGGTGCGAGATCGGCGTCGATGTCGTCGAGCGCACCGCGATGTTTGCCCAGCACGTCGAGCATCGGTGCGCGGTTCTCGTCGAACCCGTCGAACGGGCCGAGGCGCCGTGCCATGTCCGCCGACACGGCGTAGGCGTGGCCGGTCATCAGGGCGGTGATCGCCGCAGCCGTCGCGCGTCCGGCCTCGCTGTCGTAGGGCAGACCCGAAGCCATGAGCAGCGCACCGAGATTGGCGTAACCGAGCCCGAGCTGCCGGAACCGCCGCGACGTCTCGCCGATCCTCTCGGTGGGGTAGTCGGCGCGACCGACGAGGATCTCCTGCGCGGTGAGCATCACCGCCACGGCGTGACGGAAACCGTCGACGTCGAAGGTGCCGTCCTCGCGCAGGAAGGTGAGCAGATTCAGGCTCGCGAGGTTGCAGGCCGAATCGTCGAGATGCATGTACTCCGAGCAGGGATTCGATGCGTTGATCCGGCCGGTCGCCGAGGCGGTGTGCCAGGCATTGATCGTCGTGTCGTACTGGATGCCCGGGTCGGCGCACTCCCAGGTGGCGGCGGCGATGCGCTGCAACAACTCTCGCGCGCGGACCGTCCGGACCGTCTCCCCGGTCGTCACGGTACGCAGCGGCCACTCGGCGTCGGCCACCACCGCGTGCATGAACTCGTCGGTCACGCGCACCGAGTTGTTCGCGTTCTGGTACTGCACCGAATGGATGTCGGTGCCGTCGAGACCCATGTCGAAACCGGCCTCGGCGAGCACCCGCGCCTTGCGTTCCTCGATCGCCTTGCAGTCGACGAACTCCTCGATGTCGGGATGGTCGACGTCGAGGATCACCATCTTCGCGGCCCGCCGGGTCTTGCCGCCGGACTTGATGGTGCCGGCCGAGGCGTCGGCGCCGCGCATGAAGCTGACCGGGCCCGACGCGCTTCCGCCACCGGTGAGCGGTTCGGCCGACGAGCGGATCCGGGAGAGGTTCACCCCGGCGCCCGACCCGCCCTTGAAGATCACTGCTTCCTGCCGGTACCACTCGAGGATCGAGTCGATGCTGTCGTCGACCGACAGGATGAAACACGCGCTGGCCTGCTGCGGAGTGTTCGGCACCCCGATGTTGAACCAGACGGGACTGTTGAACGAGGCCCGCTGGTGGATCAGCAGATAGGTCAGCTCGGCGGCGAACGCCTCCGGATCGTCGAGATGGCCGTCGGTGTGCCCCCACGCCGTGATCGTGTCGACGATGCGCGCGATCACGTCGCGCAACGAGTGCTCACGATCGGGATGCCCGAGCTGCCCGCGGAAGTACTTCTGCGTGACGATGTCGGTGGCGTTCTGCGACCAGAAGGCAGGAAACTCCACATCGGTCTGCTCGAAGACGACACGGCCGGTGCCGTGGTGGACGATCCGCGCGTCGCGTCGCTGCCACTCCACCGTCTCGGCGGGATCGACACCGGACGTCGTGAAGTACCGGACGTCGCCGCGTACCGCGGCGGATGCGGCGTCCGATGCACTCTTCGGGCTGCTGTGAGGCCTGGTACTGCTCATCGCGTCCTCCCGGGGGCGTGGACCGGTGGCACATATAGTCCCACCATGCTGCCACCGCGTCCCGGTACTCCGCTGTCTTCCGCCCGCGCGACCCGCTCGGTGGCGCCGTGAGTGCCGGCGGCGAACTGCTCGTCGGGCTGGCGATCCTCGTCGGCCTGCTCGGGATCGTGCTGCCGGTCCTGCCCGGCGTCCTGCTGATCTTCGGCGCGATCGCCGTGTGGGCGTTCCTCACGGGAGGCACCACCGCATGGATCGTGCTGGGCGTCGCGACGGTGGCGCTGCTGGTCACCGGCATCGTGAAGTACACCTGGCCCGGAAAGCGACTGCAGCAGGCCGGGGTGCCGAACCGCTCGTTGATCCTCGCCGGCCTGCTCGGCATCGTCGGATTCTTCGTCGTCCCGGTCGTGGGGCTGTTCCTGGGCTTCCTGCTCGGCATGTACCTCTCGGAGGTGCAGCGGCATCGCACCCACCGCGACGCGTGGGTCTCGACGGTCGCGGCGACCAAGGCGGTCGCGTTGTCGATCCTCGTCGAACTGTTCGGCGGACTCGTCGCGGCGTCGGTGTGGCTGGGCGCCGTCCTGTTCGCCTGAGCGCACCCGGAAAGCCGAGCAGACCCGAAAGCGAGGAGGGACCCATCCGTGTGGATGGATCCCTCCTCGTTCGTACAGGTCAGACGCGAATCAGGCCTTGTGCGGCTCGCTCGCGCGGAACATGTCCTCGCGCTCGACGACCTTCACGCGCTCGCGGCCCTCGGCCTCACCGAGGCTGCGCTCGTGCGCGTCGAGGCGGTACCAGCCCTGCCAGGTGGTGTACGGCAGCTGCTTGTCCTCGAGGAACTTCACGATCGCGTCCTCGGACGGATCCTCGGGGGTGTTCAGACGGCCGGCGGCCCGGTCCTCGAGCAGGTTCGCGACGGTCTCGTTCGCATCGCCCTTGGTGTGGCCGATCAGGCCGACGGGACCGCGCTTGATCCAGCCGGTGACGTAGGTGTACGGCATGAACCGGTCGGGACCCTCGGCGCTTTCGTCGGCGAGCACCCGTCCGGCCTCGTTCGGCACGGTGCCGGCCTGCTCGTCGAAGGGCAGCTTGGCGATGTTCTGCGAGAGGTAGCCGACCGCGCGGTAGACGGCCTGGACCTCCCAGTCGTTGAACTTGCCGGTGCCGCGCACGTTGCCGGTGCCGTCGAGCTCGGTGCGCTCGGTGCGCAGACCGACGACCTTGCCGTCCTCGCCGAGGATCTCGTGCGGGGACTCGAAGAAGTGCAGGAACAGCTTGTGCGGACGGTTGCCCACATCGCGGATCGCCCAGTCCTGCAGGGTGTTGGCGACCATGTCGACCTGCTTGGAGTTGCGCCGTGCCTGCTCGGAGCCCTCGTCGTAGTCGATGTCCTCGGGGTCGACGATGACCTCGATGGTCGGGGAGTGGTCGAGTTCGCGCAGCTCGAGCGGCGTGAACTTGGCCTGCGCCGGACCGCGGCGACCGAAGACGTGCACCTCGACGGCCTTGTTGTTCTTCAGACCCTCGTAGACGTTCGGCGGGATCTCCGTCGGCAGCAGCTCGTCGCCGGTCTTGGCGAGCACGCGGGCGACGTCGAGCGCGACGTTGCCGACACCGAGGACGGCGACCTTCTCCGCCTCGAGCGGCCAGGTGCGCGGCACGTCGGGGTGACCGTCGTACCAGGACACGAAGTCGGCGGCGCCGTAGCTGCCGTCGAGGTCGATGCCGGGGATGTTCAGCGCGCGGTCCGCGTTCGCGCCGGTGGAGAAGATCACCGCATCGTAGAAACGCTGCAGGTCGTCGAGGTTGAAGTCGCTGCCGTAGTCGAGATTGCCCAGCAGACGGATCTGCGGCTTGTCGAGCACCTTGTGCAGGGCGGTGATGATGCCCTTGATGCGCGGGTGGTCGGGTGCGACACCGTAGCGGATCAGACCGAACGGCGCCGGCATGCGCTCGAACAGGTCGATGCTGACCCCGGGATCCTGCGCAGTGTCGGACTTCATGAGTGCGTCGGCGGCGTAGATACCGGCAGGGCCGGCACCCACGATCGCGACGCGAAGGGGACGAGTCTGATCGGTCATCAGGGGATCAACTACCTCTTCGGTGTGCGGACGGACATATCCAGCTTAAATTAAGGCTGCCCTCAGTGGGCTCGGCGCAGGTCGCGCGGGGATGACGGCGAAGGAGGATGAATCGAGCCGTCGAGCGAATCGCTTCAGCGACAACACATGTGGGCACCCATACGACACAGGTCGACGGCGAGGCGTCGAACGAGCTGCGTGGTGGCCATGCGACAATTCCTACCTCGAGAGGGTTTTTAGGGCAAATGCGGTCGTGACGGGCTGCGACCTCGCGCCCACTAGGATCGGGCGCATGGCCAAGCGCGGAGCCCCCGAACCCGAACCCGATCCCGGCCCGGATCCCGACGGTCCCACCAGTAGCAGCACAGGGCCTTTCCTCGGAGCCCTCGCGGTCCTGGTGGTGCTCGTCCTCGTCGTCTTCGGCGCACAGCTCTTCTCCCCGGCGGGCGACGACCTCACCGAGGACGAGATGGTGCGCCGCGCCGTCACCGACTACGTCTCCGCGCACAACGAGAACGACGGACCGATCCTCGACCGGCTGCGGTGCGGCGATCTGCCCGCCGAGGAAGCACCGCTCGCGGACGTCGAGGGACGCGTGGAGCTGCAGGCCACGCAGAACATCGCCGTGGACGGCGATCGGGCCACCGTCGACGTCCGGACCGGCCTCGACGGGGAGGCGCAGACCGAGACGTGGCAGGTCGTCCGCATCGACGACGTGTGGCGGATCTGCCGGTTCTGACGTGTCGCCGTGCGTATACGAAGCGGTGCCCGCGTGTACGTCACAGTCCGACCTGTGAAAATATGTCCCGGTGAGCTACGCAGGTGATATAACGCCGCAGCAGGCATGGGACCTGCTGCAAGGTGATCCGGATGCCGTGCTCGTCGATGTGCGTACCGAAGCCGAGTGGAAATACGTCGGGGTCCCCGAGACCTCGTCGCTCGGTCGCCGGACCGTGTTCGTCGAGTGGGTTCGTTACCCCGACGGCGCCCCCAACCCGAACTTCGTCGAGGATCTGAGGGCAGCGGGTATCGGCGGCGGACCGGTGATCTTCCTGTGTCGCTCGGGGCAGCGCTCCATCGGAGCGGCCACGGCCGCCACCGCTGCGGGCCTGACCCCCGCCTACAACGTTCTCGAAGGATTCGAAGGCGCTCTCGACGGCGAAAGCCATCGCGGTGCCGAGGGCTGGCGGGCTGCAGGCCTGCCGTGGAGGCAGTCGTGAGTTCCATCCCCCAGGGCGGCGCGTTCGACAAGGCGCTGCCCGCCACCGTTCGCCCCGCCACGCTCGGCGTGCGCGGCGGCACCCTCCGATCCGGTTTCGAGGAGACCTCCGAGGCCCTTTACCTCAACTCCGGGTTCGTCTACGAGTCGGCCGAGGCCGCCGAGGCCGCTTTCACCGGCGACGTCGACCATTTCGTCTACTCCCGCTACGGCAACCCCACGGTGAAGATGTTCGAGGAGCGCCTGCGCCTGCTCGACGGTGCCGAGGGGGCGTACGCCACCGCGTCCGGCATGTCCGCGGTGTTCACCGCGCTCGCCGCGTTGCTCGGCAAGGGCGACCGCCTCGTCGCGGCACGCAGCCTCTTCGGTTCGTGCTTCGTCGTGTGCAACGAGATTCTGCCCCGCTGGGGCGTGGAGACGGTGTTCGTCGACGGCGAGGATCTCGACCAGTGGGAGAAGGCACTGTCGGTGCCCACCACCGCGGTCTTCTTCGAGACCCCCTCGAACCCCATGCAGACCCTCGTCGACGTGCGTCGCGTCTCCGAGATTGCGCATGCGGCGGGCGCGAAGGTGGTGCTGGACAACGTCTTCGCCACCCCGCTGCTGCAGCGCAGCCTCGATCTCGGTGCCGACATCGTCGTCTACTCCGGCACCAAACACATCGACGGTCAGGGCCGCGTGCTCGGCGGAGCGATCCTCGGACCCGCCGACTACATCGACGGGCCGGTGCAGAAGCTCATCCGCCACACCGGGCCGTCGCTGAGCCCGTTCAATGCGTGGACGCTGCTCAAGGGTCTCGAGACCATGCCGGTGCGGTTGCGCGCCTCGGTCGATTCGGCGCTGCGCATCGCGCAGTTCCTCGAATCGCAGGATGCGGTGCGCTGGGTCAAGTACCCGTACCTCGAATCACACCCGCAGTACGAACTCGCGAAGTCGCAGATGAGCGGCGGTGGCACGATCATCACGTTCGAGCTCGACGCCCCCGAGGGCGAGGGCAAGAAGCGCGCCTTCGAGCTGCTGAACAAGCTGCGCATCGTCGACATCTCGAACAATCTCGGCGATTCCAAGTCGCTCATCACCCACCCGGCGACCACCACCCACCGGGCGATGGGACCGGAGGGCCGGGCCGCGATCGGTCTGTCCGACGGTGTGGTGCGGCTGTCCGTGGGCCTCGAGGATCCCGAGGATCTGCTCGAGGATCTCCAGCAGGCGCTGTCCTGACCTGGGACGCCGTGAGCTACGCTGCGGGTGTCCTGCCGATCCGGTAGGGCACCCGCAGCGTTTTCGGTGAAGCCGGTGAGAATCCGGCGCTGTCCCGCAACTGTGAGCCCGATTTCCGGGTGAGCCAGGTCAGCCGGCGCGGAGGGTCCGTACGTACTGGTCCTCGGAGGAAGGACGGTGACGTGCCGCAACCGCCCCGTTGCAGCCGTGCTGTTTTCGTCCTCCGCACCACGGAGGATGGCTGTGCTACTCGACAACTCCCGACGGCTGCTCGCCGCCGGACTGACCGCTTTCGCGCTCCTCGCCGCAGGATGTTCGGGCAGCGACGATTCGTCACCGGCCGGTGACACCGACACCGCTTCCGCCGACGCTCCGCAGGCCATCGTCTCCCTGAGCCCCACCAGCACCGAGATGCTCTACGCCATCGGTGCCGGCGACCAGGTGGTCGCGGTCGACGACCGATCCGATCATCCGGCCGACGCGCCTGTCACCGATCTGTCGGGATACACCCCGAACGTCGAGGCGATCCTCGGTTACGAACCCGACCTCGTCGTCGCCAACGCCGACACCGCTGATCTCGTCGCCGGGCTCGAGCAGGCCGGTGTCGAGACGCTGATCCTTCCCGCGGCCGAGAACCTGGACGACACCTACGCCCAGATCGAGCAGCTGGGAGCCGTCACCGGACACGTCGGCGACGCCGCCGAGCTCGTGGCGCAGATGAAGACGGACATCGACGAGATCCTCGCCGGGCTCCCCGAACGGGAGACCCCGCTGACCTACTACCACGAGCTCGACAACACCTTCTACACCGTCACCGACGACACCTACATCGGCGAGATCTACTCGATGCTGGGTCTGACCTCGATCGCGACCGGCGGCAACGGCTACCCGCAGCTGTCCGCCGAGTACGTCCTCGAACAGAACCCCGACGTGATCTTCCTGGCCGACGGCCAGTGCTGCGGCGTCACGCCCGAGGTCGTCGCGGAACGTGCCGGATGGGGCGAGCTCACCGCCGTCCGGGACGGCCGGGTCTACGTCCTCGACGAGGACATCGCCAGTCGCTGGGGGCCGCGCGTCGTGGACCTGATGCGTGAGGTCGCCCGGATCGTCGGCACCATCCCCGCGGCCCAGCCCACGCCTTGATCTCCCTGTCGCGAGGCAACACCCGCGCACTGCCACCCGGTGGTGCGCGGGTACTGCCACGCAACGTGCTCGTGCTGACCGGCGCGGTGCTCGCGCTGTTCGCTGCGATGCTGGTCGGGATCCTCGTCGGACCCGCCGGTCTCACCCCGGGCGGGGTGCTCCTCGACATCGCCGACCGCTTGCCGCTCGTCGACGTCGACTCCGGGTTGAGCACGCGTCAGCAGGCGATCCTGTGGAACATCCGGATGCCGCGCGTCGTGCTCGGGGTGCTGGTCGGCGCGATGCTGGCCATCGCCGGTGCGGCCTACCAGGGAGTCTTCCGCAATCCGCTCGCCGATCCCTATCTGCTCGGGGTCTCCAGCGGCGCCGGTCTCGGTGCCACCCTCGCCATCGTCGTGGGCGGCGCGGCCGGGTTCGCCGGTGTCCCGATCGCGGCCTTCGCCGGGGGTCTGCTCGCCGTCGGCGCGACGTATTCGCTCGGCCGCACCGTCGGCGGCAGCCGCTCGGAAGTCGTCATCATCCTCGCCGGTGTCGCCGTCGCGGCCTTCGCCAACGCGATCCAGACGTTCTTCATGCAGCTGCACGACGACACCCTGCGGCAGGTGTACTCGTGGATGCTCGGCCGCCTGTCCACCGACGGTTGGTCCGACGTCGTCGTGGTCCTGCCGTACGTCGTGGTCACCGTCGCGATCATCGCGCTGCATCGGCGCACACTCGATGTCATGGCGGTCGGCGACGTCGAAGCCGCGAGCCTCGGGATCAACCCGGCGCGCGTGCGGCTGCTGCTCGTCTGCGTCGCGACCCTCGGAACCGCGGCCGTCGTCTCGGCGAGCGGTCTCATCGGGTTCGTCGGCATCGTCGTCCCCCACGCGGTCCGGCTGCTCGCCGGACCCGGCCACCGTCTCCTGCTGCCGCTGTCGCTGCTGGTGGGTGCGTCCTTCCTCGTCCTCGCGGACGTCCTGGCCCGCACCGTCATGTCGCCCGCCGAACTGCCGATCGGTGTCGTCACCGCGGCGATCGGGGCGCCCTTCTTCCTCGTCGTGCTCAGACGGAGCCGAGGTGTCCGATGAAGAGCGATGTTCTCACCACCCCGACCATGACGGTGTCGTGCCGGCAGCTCAGCGCCGAACGCGGTGGCGTCGAGGTGCTGCACGGGATCGACCTGAACGTCACCGCCGGCTCCTGGCTATCGCTGGTCGGGCCCAACGGGTCGGGCAAGACCACCCTGCTGCACGTCCTCGCCGGTCTCGTGCCGGCCACCGGTCACCTACAGGTCGCCGACATCGTGCCGGGGCGCGCCGGACGTCGGGACATGGCACGCGCGGTCGCGCTGATGCCGCAACGCCCCGTGGTGCCGGAAGGTGTCACCGTCAGGGAACTGATCCATCTCGGCCGCACCCCGCACATCCCGCGCTTCGGATCCGAGACCGCGCACGACCGCGAGGTGGTGGACCGGATCGTAGAACGGCTCGAGCTCGAAGCGTTCGCACCGCGACTCGCGACCGAACTGTCCGGCGGTGAGCTGCAACGCGTCGTGCTCGCACGCGCTCTCGCCCAGCAACCGCGGGTGCTGCTCCTCGACGAACCCACCAGCGCACTCGACATCGGACACCAGCAGCAGGTACTCGAACTCGTCGATTCGATGCGCACCGAAGGCGACCTCACCGTCATCGCCGCGATGCACGACCTGACCTCCGCCGCCCAATACGGGGAACGGCTCGTACTGCTCGATCGCGGGCACGTCGTCGCCGACGGAGCGCCCGACGACGTCCTCACCGCCGAACGCATCGCGCAGGTCTACGGCGCCCGCGTCGAGATCCTCGACCGCCCGGCGGGTCGCGCCGTCCTCCCGCTCCGCGACAGCACGAAGGACCGCTGATGGAGGTCGTGCTCCTGGGAACCGGCGCGGCGGACGGGTGGCCGAACCCGTTCTGCACGTGTGCATCCTGCGCGGATGCCGCCCGTCGCGGCGAGATCCGCGGGCAGACCGCGGCACTCGTCGACGATGTGCTGATGCTCGACTGCGGTCCGGAGGCGCCCCGCGCGGCCGTGCGGCACGGCAGGTCGCTGGCGCAGGTGCGGCATATCCTCCTGACCCACGCCCATGCAGACCATCTGGGCCCGCAGGCATTGTTGTTCCGGTCGTGGGTGGCCGCCGGCGTCGAACTCGATGTGATAGGTCCCGCCGACGCGCTCGACACCTGTAGACCCTGGGTGGCTCCCGACGCGCCGGTGCGTTTCGTGCCGGTCGAGCCGGGGGACTCGCTCACCGTCGGCGACTACTCGGTGCGCGTTCTTCCCGCACGGCACAAGGTCTTCCGCGACGGCGACGCGGTGCTGTACGACCTGTCGGGTCCCGGCGGGTCGCGGTTGCTGTGGGCGTGCGACACCGGGATGTGGCTCGCCGAGTGGTTCGAGGCCGTGCGCGACGCCCGGTTCGACGCGGTATTCCTCGAGGAAACCTTCGGCGACCGTTCCGAATTGTCCGAGGGTCACCTCGGCCTGCCCGAGTTCGGCGCGATGGTGGATGGTCTGCGCGGTGTCGGTGCCGTCACCGAGAACACCGAGGTGGTCGCAGTGCATCTGGGTCACCACAATCCGCCCATCGACGAACTGCGGAATCGTCTGCAGCAGGTGGATGCTCGTCCCGGTCGTGATGGTGAGGTGGTCCACGTGGGTGAAGGGACTCCGGTCGTGCCGCATCGGACGCTGGTTCTCGGGGGAGTGCGGTCGGGCAAGTCGCGGCACGCCGAGGAACTACTCGCGTCCTGCCCGTCCGTCACCTACGTCGCCACCGGCGGGACACGAGAGGGTGACGCGGAGTGGGCGGAACGTGTTGCACTGCACCGGGAAAGACGTCCCGGTTCATGGTCGACGGTGGAGACGGTCGATGTCGCCGAGGTGCTGTGCACCGCTACGGAACCGCTGCTGATCGATTGTCTCGGAACGTGGTTGACGGCACGGCTCGATATCCACGGTGTCTGGGATGGTGGCGACCTCGACCCTGTCCACTCCGATGTGGACGAGTTGATCGCGGCGTGGCGGAAATGTGCGGTGCCGGTGGTCGCCGTGAGCAACGAGGTCGGTAGCGGAGTGGTGCCCGCGACCTCTTCGGGCCGATTGTTCCGCGACATGCTGGGCCGGCTCAATGCGCGGGTCGCGGAGGCCAGTGAAGCAGCGACTCTCGTGGTGGCAGGAATTCCTGTTTCGTTGAAGCGGAATTGATTTCGAAGCATCAGCCTTCCGATCCGTCGTCGGCCGGCTCGCCCACAGGAGCATCGGCGCTCGGGGTCGGCGCAGGTTCGGGCGGCGTCTCCTCGGGGACCGGTGAAGGAGCAGGCTCGCCGGTCGGTGCAGACTCAGACTCAGGAGCAGGCGGGGGAGCCGGGAGCGGATCGACCACCGCGCTCCTCACCCACGAACCCGACGCCCTGCTGATCACCCATTCCCCCGAACTTCCGGTGATGCGTAGCTCGTCCGTCTCGGCGGCCCAGGCCAGTACATCACCCTCCGAGGCGCCGGTGCGGTACTCCTCGCTGCCCGTCGCAGCAGTGATGACGGCGTACGTTCCGGCCTCGGATCGGACGAGCCGAGCGGAGTAGAGGCCGGACGGTGAGCGGAGCGCGGAGACAATGTCCGTTTCTGTCGGTGCAGACGGTGACCCGGACGTGCTGGGACTCCCCTCGGTGGTCGTCGGACCGAGGGAGGTCGATGTCCCCGGACTTGCGGTCGGGGAGGACGTCGTCGACGTCGTGGTGGTGGAAGCAGAGGATTGCGGCAGTGAGCGTGCTCCTGTCGCTGGTGCCGAGCAGGTGACGCCCGTCGTCGACGTCGTGTCGAGCCTGTACGCGACGAAACCTGTGGAATACGAATTTCCTTGGATCGAGCGGATCTCGGCGTCAGCAATATTCGCGGTGATGAGAGCGGTGTCGAGGTTGGTCCGGGCGATCCTGGCGGTCACCGGTTGCCCCGCGGACGTCGGGGTGGAGGTCACCGTGGTGACGTAAGCGAAGTTTCCGTCCGACGGATTGCGAACGGTGACCTGGTAAGTCACACCCGTGCCGACGTGGGGCCACGTCAATGTCGCTGCGGTGGCACTTCCTGTGCCGGTCGTGGAGCATGCGACGGAAGCCGGGGGTGCCACATACGCCGGGGTCCCGTCACGTTCCCCGCTCGGGCTGCAGTTGAGGTCCTGGTTGTGGCTGATCAAGGACACTGGTTGGGAGACGAGGCGGCCCCTCCATGCTGCCGACACCGTGCCTCCCGGCAACATCGTGTGTATTTCCGCGTTGTACTGCCAGATGAGGCTGCGGCGAGGAAGACCTGTGCCGTACAGGTCGTACGAGATGGTGCCACCCGTCGCGGCGGTGATGTCGGTGATGTCGACGGTCCGCCAGACACGACCGTCCAGATCCCGCAGAATGATCCGGTACTGATAGGGCGACCCGAGATGCGTCCAGTTCAACGTGACAGGATCGGGTTGGTCGAGAATGAGTTTGCTGTTGCAGCCGACCGTTCCTGCAATTTGTGGTACGTACTCGCTCTTCGAGGCGAACGCTCCGCTTCGCGCGGTCGCGTTGTCGACGAAGGCCGCATCGGTCCCCGGCGTGTGTGAGAGGCCGACCGCAGACACGACGACGAAGACTGCCAGAGGAGTCACGGGGGCCTGGGCGTTCCGGAGGGGCGATCCGTCGGGACGCACCGCGATCCGGATGAGGGCGGCGGCGAGTATCGCCAGCACGACGAGGCCGGGAACGGTCCGGAGCCAGGCGGCAAGGTAGCCGAGGCCGTCGACATGGAAGAGCACCCGTTCGGCCGAGCTCACTCCGTAACTGCGGGGATCGGGTTCCGGATTCGCATCTCCTTGCAGCCGGAGGAGGGCCGTGTTTCCGGCGAACGACTGGACTTCCACGATCCGATGGGTGATGCGACTGCCTTGATCGTTGATCACACTCACCACGTCACCGGACCGAAGGTCGGCTGCGGGGACGGTGTGCGCTATCGCGAGGGAGCCCGAAGGAATCGCGGGTGCCATGGAACCCGAGCGGAAGATCAACGGCGTCAGGCCGAACAGGGCCGATACCGCCGCGACGAGAATGCACAGGCTGCCGAGTACTGCACCGATCGTCAGGAGGGTGTCCCGCCCTCTGCGTGGGGGCCGTGCCTGGTGTGCGTGTTCGGTCATTGTCGCCTCACACCGTCGTCTGCGCCGTGAAGGTGAACACGAGGGCGGACACGCTCTGGTTCTGTGTGGGGAGCGGCGTCGACGTGGGCAACGTGACGACCATGCACAGTGTCTCCCTACCGGTCGTGGCCGCCAAGGGGCGAGCAGAAGTGACGATCGGCGCAGCGCCTCCCGCGATCAGGTTCGTCTGTCCGATCTGTGTTCCCGTGCATGTTCCCTTGCGGAGACCGCCGGCAGTGAGGTTCGACGGGGTTCCGTTGCTGAAGACCCGGAGTTGCAGGTTGTTCGCGAGGGCCGGACTTCCGGCGGGTGTCGCGACATTCACCGTGTACGTGACGTCCATCGTCGAGCGTGTGTTCTGCACCTGCAGACTCGCCGCTCGACTCTCGCCCGGCATCATGGAGGACGAGGTCAGGTCGGAGAACGTATAGGACTTCACGTCGTTCGCTCGCAGATCGACCGTGCCGGTGCTGAACGTCCCCGTCGCTACCGCCGAATTCGCCCACGCGGCGAAGGTTCCCACCGCGCCGAGTGCGAGGACCGTTCCGAGCGACAGTAGTGCGCGCACCCGGACGGTGAAGAATGAAGGCGCTTTTCGTAGGTACTTGCGAAGGTGATCGAGGACTTCATCGCCGCGCATCGCTGCCTCCGCCGGTTCGTGCTGCGTCCCGCTCACGTCTGCCATCCCGGATACCGCTGGTGAACAGCACGGTGGCGTAGCCGAACAGTGCGATCGCGATGATCCCGACGGTCCACGAACGCTGTTGCCCCGTCAGCCAGTTGTTCACGTAGCCCAGGTAGGGGATCGAATACCAGACGCGTCCCCGAATCTGTTCGTAGAGAACCGGTTTCTCGTCGGGCACAGTGTTGGCGTCGCCCTGGGTGATGTACGTGCGTTGCCCCTTCGCGGATTGGGCGGACGCGATGATCCGATGCGTCACCACAGTGGGATCCCCCGAACGCAACTGGTACGTCACGGGCATTCCGATCGCGAGTTCGTCGGGTTCGACGGGTTCGACGACGATGAGGGTGCCGGGTGGGTAGGTGGGGTCCATCGATCCGGTGAGCACGGTGAAGCGTTCGCCGCCGGCCACGGCCGGGATCAGGATGGTGACTGCCAGCAGGGTGAGCATGGCGAACAGCAGGGCCCAGGTGAGCATCGAGCCCATCCACCAGAGCGGCCCTGTCCAGTCGTCTTCTTCCCGGGATTCGGTCATATCTGTTGCTCCACTCGAAATTCGAGCGCAAGGGTGGTCGACCTGCCTTGTTCTGCCGCGGCTCCGACGGTCGCCCGGAGACACCACACCTCTGTGGTGCCCGGAGCGGCCGACCGTCCTTCCCCTGGAGCCGGAAAGGCCGTCCAAGGACCGCCGATCGTCGACGTCGGTGTAGCCACTGCTGCACCGGATGACGTTGGGCATGCGTCGGCGGAACCGACTATCCACGCTGTCACCGCGATCGGCAGCCGGGTCGAGCTCTGACGTACCGCTTGCAATCGGTAACGTGCGTGGGCGTCACCCCGAATGCTGACCGTCAACGGCTGTTGCACCACGGATCCCTGCGCCAGGTTGGTACCGCCGAAGTTCGTCCATGTGTAGTCCTGGGAGTCCTGGGCCATGATGGTCAGGCTCCCCGAGATGATCGTGCCGCCCCTGAGTTGTGTGCTGTCGCGCCACAGTGCGCCGGTCTGCTGTGTGGACCAGAGGGTCACGAGCAGAACCGACGCGACTGCGGCGATCCAGGCCCATCTCCGCTTCATGTCCTCACGCGGGAGCGGGGTTCGTGTTCTGCTGCAGATTCAGGCTCAGATTGCCGAGATCGACGGTCTCGTTCTGTCCGGTCGTCCCCGATGTGGCCGGATCGAACGTGATGGTGATGTCGACCGAAATATCCTGAGGCGCACCGCCGTTTGCCACGACCTGAACACCGTCGGCTCCACCGGTGAACGACTGGCCGGCGTACTCGCCGTCGACGGTGGTTATCAGGGCGTTTCGCAAGTCGGTATTTCCCGTGACGCCATCCAGATTCGCGGTGAGTGTGGCTTCCAGATTGTCGCCCTGGGCGGTGAGCGTGGAGGCGCAGGTGTAGCGCACCGTGTCGCCCGGGACGATTCGGAACGATGAAATGTCGCCGATCGTCGCTCCACCATTGCCGACATCGGTCCACGTGCCGCCGCCGGCGCACTCCCCGAGCGTCAGCTGACCGGATGTGATGGTACCGGCGTCACCGTCGGTCTGATCGTTCCAGAACGCGAGGCTGCCCAGTCCGCCCAGGAGCAGGATGGCTCCGGCCCCTGCGGCGATCGCTCCTTTGGTCTGTTTCTTCATACGATTGCTCCCCTCGAAGGTCGTGCTCCCGACCTTCGTCAGGTACCCGTTGTGATCGACTCCATACCAACCATCTGGTATTTCTGTGACGGGTGTTGCCCCTGGGGCGATAGGAGACGATTTCGTTACCGCCGGGAAGAAATGACCGGGTCAGAACAACAGCCGGTACAGCCCGATCAGGCCGACGACGACGATGACGATCCGCAACGCGACCGGCGACAGGCGCCGGCCGTAGTGGGAACCGAGGTGACCGCCGATCAAGGAGCCCACGGCGATCAGTGCGGCCACGGTCCAATCGATCCGGTCGAACGCCACCAGGATGTACGCACAGGCGGCCACGACGTTCACGACCAGTGAGAGCAGGTTCTTCGCGGCGTTCTGCCGCTGGATGTGATCGTGCAGCAACGTGCCGAACAGACCCATCAGCAGAATGCCCTGCGCTGCTGTGAAGTAGCCGCCGTAGATACCGATGGCGAAGGTGCCGACGACGAGCAGCGTCATCCGTATCGGTCCGAGACGGGCGTCGGCGTCGCCACCCGTTCTGCGCGCCACCCAAGCCTGGATCTTCGGCTGCAGCACGACGAGTGTGAGTGCCAGGACGAGCAGGATCGGCACGACCGTCTCGAAGACGGTCTCCGGCAGGTGGAGCAGGAGCCACGCTCCGACCAGGGCCCCGCAGAACGACGCCGGGATCTGCCACCGCAACCGTTCCCATTGCCCGCGCAGTTCGCGTCGATATCCCCAGGTGCCCGATACGCCACCCGCAACGAGGCCGATCGCGTTCGACATCGTCGCAGTCACCGGGGGTACACCGAATGCGACGAGCGTCGGGAACGTGATGAGGGTGCCGGATCCGACGAGGGAGTTGATCGCTCCGGCGCCGAGCCCGGCCAATGCGACGAGGAAGAGTTCGAGCGGGGTCACCGAGGCGAGTCTACGTCGTGCCGAAACCGGCCTTGTTGTCGATGTCGGGGCACCACGTCGACATCGACATCGGTCTCGACGGGGAACGGATTTCCGCCACGGTGAGAGAAAGTCTGTCCGCGACGCGCCGCACTCCGTAGCTTGAGCCGCGACCATCCAGAGCGATCGAGAGACCTGGCTCTACGACGTCGCAGCAACCCCCCGTGCGCGGGTGCGGGTGCTACCGCCGGGATCGATGGAGGAACGAGCATGACCCGCTGGACCGAGCGCGCCTCGTGGTGCCGCCTGCACATCGACCTGTGCCGCGGCACGTCGCAGCGGTGTCACGGCGGTACTGCGCACCGGTGTTGTCGTTGACGTAGACCTCCCGTCGTTCTTCGCCGCGTGAGTCCCGGCCCGTCCGCAGGGGGACGGGCCGGGACCCACGTCTGCACCCTCGCTTTCCCGCACCCCCGCATTCCCGAAAGGCCCATCCCGATGGCTCCCACCCCCAGGACGTCGCCGTGAGCACGTCCACCGACCTCCGCATCCCCGATGCCCCGGCCGACCACACCGACGACGAGAACCTGGTCGTCGCCCGGAAACGGCATCCGTGGCGTTGGGTGATCAGCGCTGCCGTGCTGATCGTCGTCGCCCAGTTCGTGCACGGCCTGGCCACCAACCCCGGCTGGGACTGGGCGACCTTCGCGCAGTACTTCACCGCGTCGTCCGTGCTGTCCGCACTGTGGATGACGATCAAGTTGACACTGTGGGGCACGGTCCTCGGCTTCGCGCTCGGTGTGCTCCTCGCGATCGGCCGGTTATCGAACAATCCTGTTCTGCAGGTGGTCTCGTGGACGTACATCTGGGCGTTCCGATCGATCCCTCTCATCGTCCAATTGCTGTTCTGGTTCAACATCGCCTACCTGTACAAGACGTTGTCGATCGGCATCCCGTTCGGCCCGGCCTTCTTCGAGTTCGGTGTCGCCGGGGTGATCTCGGGCTTCACCGCCGCTGTCATCGGTCTGGCGCTCCACCAGGCGGCCTACTCCGCCGAGATCATCCGCGCCGGCATCATCTCCGTCGACCACGGCCAGATCGAGGCGGCCAACGCGCTCGGCATCCCGCGTTACCGGCAGTTCGTGAAGATCGTTCTCCCGCAGGCCATGCGGGCGATCCTCCCGAACGCCGCCAACGAGGTGATCAGCCTGTTCAAGGGCACCTCGATCGTCTCCACCATGGCCATCGCCGAACTCTTCTACCAGGTACAGGTGATCTTCGGCCGCACCGGACGCGTCGTTCCGATGCTCATGGTCGCGACCGTCTGGTACATCATCCTCACCACGATCCTGTCGATCGGGCAGTACTACGTCGAACGGCACTACGCCCGCGGTTCGGCACGCGCACTACCGCTCACCCCGTGGCAACGTGTGGTCGCGAAATACCGCGAGATCCGCGACAGCGGCATCGGTGTACCCCGGGGAGCGACGAAATGACCGCCACCCGGGACGACGTCGATTACGTCGTCGACGTGCGCGGAGTCCACAAGTCGTTCGGCGCACTCGAAGTTCTCAAAGGCATCGATCTGCAGCTCCGCAAGGGCACTGTCACCGTGATCCTCGGTCCGTCCGGATCCGGGAAATCCACCCTCTTGCGCACCCTCAACCACCTCGAGAAGGTCGACCGCGGCACTGTGCGCATCGACGGTGAGCTGATCGGCTACAAGCGTCGCGGGAACAAGCTGCACGAGGTGCGTGCCCGTGACATCCTCCGTCAACGCTCTCGCATCGGCTTCGTCTTCCAGAACTTCAACCTCTTCCCACACCTGACCGCCCTCGAGAACGTCGTCGAGGCGCCGGTGTCGGCGCAGGGACGCGACCGCACAGAGGTCGAGGCGGAGGCTCGTGCCCTGCTCGACCGCGTCGGCGTGGGCGACAAGCTGCACGACTATCCGAAACAGTTGTCCGGCGGTCAGCAGCAGCGCGTCGCGATCGCGCGGGCCCTGGCTCTGCACCCCGCCGTGATCCTCTTCGACGAACCCACCTCGGCGCTCGACCCCGAACTCGTCGGCGAGGTGCTCGCCGTCATCCGTGACCTCGCCGGTGACGGCGCGACCCTCGTGATCGTCACGCACGAGATCGGTTTCGCCCGTGAGGTCGCCGACACCGTCGTCTTCATGGACGGCGGCGTCATCGTCGAACAGGGGCCACCCCACGAGGTCCTCGACAATCCGCAACAGGAACGCACCGCGTCCTTCCTGTCGCGCGTTCTCTGATTCCCCTCCCCACCACAGCATTCGAGAAGGTAACGATGTTCACTTCCTCCCGCCGGGTCCACCTGCTGACCTCGGCTCCGACCGCCGTCGCTCTTCTGGGCGTCGCGGCCTGCGGTTCCGACGCAGATGCCGGCACCGACACCGATGCCGCGACGGCGGCCGGTTACAACCTCACCGCGGACCAGAACCGCATCACCACCGACCCGGTCGAGGAGATCGCCGCGAAGGTTCCCCAGGAGATCCGCGACCGCGGCACGCTGGTCGTCACCGGAGCCGCCGGTACCGCACCGCCGCTGCGCTTCTATGCCGACGACGACACGACGATCATCGGATCCGAAACCGACTTCGCCCATCTCATCGGGAACGTGCTCGATCTGGACATCGAACTCACCGCCGCCGACTGGGCGCAGAACTTCGTCCGCGTCGACTCCGGTGAGGCCGACGTGTTCATCTCGAACGTCACCGTCACCGAAGAACGCAAGGAGAAGTACGACTTCGCCACCTACCGCCTCGACAGCCTCGCCGTCGAGGTCGGCAAGGACAGCGGCATCACCTTCGACGGACCCGAGGACATCGCCGGCCTGACGATCGGTGTCGGCTCCGGGACCAACCAGGAGGCGCTGCTCGTCGAGTGGAACGAGCAGAATGTCGCCGCCGGACTCGAACCCGCCGAGATCCTGTACTACCAGAACGCCGTCGACTACTACCTCGCGCTCGGCTCCGGACGCATCGACGCCTACGTCGGCCCGAACCCGACCTCGGCGTTCCACGTCCTGCAGGCCGGTGAGACGGAGATCGCCGGCACGTTCTCGGGCGCGGGCCTCGACCTGCAGGGCGAGATCGCGGTGCTCACGAAGAAGGACAACGGACTGATCCGGGCGATCAACGAGGCGATCAACCACATCATCGAGAACGGTACCTACGCAGAGGTTCTCGAGCGGTGGGGCATCAGCAACGAGGCGATCGAGGTCTCACGTGTCAACCCGCCCGGCCTGCCCAAGACGGCGTAGGCCGGAAGCGACAGGAAGACAGTATGACTCGCGTCAGCAGACTTGTCGACGTCGTGGTGGTCGGTGGCGGTGTCATCGGCTCCGCGACGGCCTGGCGACTCGCCGCACGTGGCCGCACGGTGGTCCTGCTCGAACAGTTCGGGCAGGGGCACCACCGCGGTGCCTCGCACGGCAGCTCCCGCATCTACCGGCAGGCCTATGATGGGCAGTTCTACACCGCACTCGCGGCCCGCACCCTGCCGCTCTGGCGGCGGCTCGAGGAGACCACCGGCAGCCGGATCCTCGAACTCACCGGGGCGGTCGACCACGGACTCCCGACGGCCGTCCACGCCAAGGCGAAGGCGCTGTATCAGCTCGGTATCGCGCACACCGTCCTCACACCGGCCGAGGCGCAGCGCCGCTGGCCCGGCATCCGATTCGATACCACCGTGCTGCACCACCCCGACGCCGGTCGGTTGCACGCCGACCGTTCGGTGGCGGCACTGCAGCAGGCCGCGGCGCAGGCCGGCGCGGACGTCCGGCACACCACCCCCGCCCGCACCGTCCGCGAGACCGATCGCGGCGTCGAGATCGTGCTCGACACCGAGGTGATCACCGCGAGGCACGTCGTCGTCGCGGCGGGAGCATGGACGCGGACCGTCCTGGACGGGCTGACCGGAGGTACGGCACCCCGCCTCCCTGCGCTGCGCACGACACAGGAGCAACCGGCGCACTTCGTCCCGCTCACCGACGCACAGTGGCCGAGCTTCGTCCACCACCGCGGCACCGAACTCGACGGGGAGGGTATCTACGGCCTCGGTTCCGTCGACGGCATCAAGATCGGCGAACACGGCACCGGCCCGCAGGTCGAACCGGACAGCCGTAGTTTCGTGGCGGACCCGGACGGTGTGCGCCGGCTCGTCGACTACGCGCGCACGTGGCTGCCGGGCGTCGATGCCGAGAGCGCACGGGTGGACACCTGCCTGTACACGACGACACCGGACTCGAACTTCGTCGTCGACCGAGCAGGCGCCGTCACCGTCGCCGCCGGATTCTCGGGGCACGGCTTCAAATTCGCGCCCGCCATCGGCGAACTCGTCGCCGACCTCGCCGACGGCACCGCCACCAGCCCCGAACCGTTCCGATTCGGTGCGCGGCAACCAGCGGTGGCCTCGTGAGCGGGACCAGCAGACTCGAGGTCAGGGCGGTGCGTCAGGACGATCCCCTCGCCGCACCGCTGCTCGAGGAACTCGCGGTCGAGTACAGCACCCGCTACGAGCACCCCTTCGAGGAGCAGTACGAGAGCCTCGTCGGCTACCCGGAGGACCGGTTCGCGCCACCCGACGGTGCCCTGCTCGTCCTCATCGAGGACGGGGTGCCCGTCGCCGGTGGCGCCTTCCAACGCTACGACGAGAACACCGCAGAACTCAAACGGATCTGGACGTCGAAGAACCATCGACGTCGCGGTCTCGGTCGCATCGTGGTCGCCGAACTCGAAGCCGAGGCCCTGCGTCGCGGATACACCCGCATCTACCTCACGACAGGGTGGCGGCAACCCGAGGCCGTCGCGCTGTATCTCGCGGCCGGATACACCGCCCTGTTCGACTCCCGGCGACCCGCCGAGGAGATCGGTCCGCATCCCTTCGAGAAGTTCCTGGTCGGAAAGGCGGTCTCTGCATGAAGTTCCTGCTGCTCAGTCTCATCACCCACCATCCCGATCCCGTGACGGGAGAATGGCTCTCGCCGTCCGAACGGATCCGGGAGGTCGTCGACACCGCCGTGCTCGCCGAACAACTCGGATTCGAAGGATTCGCGGTGGGGGAGCGGCACGAGAAGCCGTTCCTCGCGTCGTCGCCTCCGGTGATCCTGGCCCACATCGCGGCGCGGACCAGCACACTCGAACTGTGGACCGGCGTCACGACGCTGAGCCTGCTCGACCCCGTCCGCGCGTTCGAGGACTACTCCACGCTCGACAACCTGTCGGGTGGGCGCCTGCAGCTCATGATCGGCAAGGGCAACGGCACCGCCCAGGCCGACCTGTTCCACGTCACGCCCGACGACCAATGGGACCGCAACCGTGAGGGTTACGAGCTGTTCCGGGCACTGTGGGAGAACGAGACGGTCACGTGGGAGGGTCGGTTCCGGCCGTCGCTCACCGACGCCGTCACCGTACCCCGGCCGCTGCAGCAGCGCCTGACCATCTGGCACGGCAGCGCTACCAGTCGCGAATCGGTCGATCTCGCAGCCCGATACGGTGACCCGATCTTCTCCGCGAACGTCACCAACCCGATCGAACCGTACGCCGAACTCATCGACCATTACCGGGAACGGTGGGCCGCCTACGGTCACGATCCCGCCGAGGTGCGGGTCGGTGCCGGGACGGCGGGACTGTACGTCGCGCGCACCTCGCAGGAGGCGATCGAAGCCTACCGTCCCCAGTTCGAACAGCGACGCGAATTCGCTCGCGAGAACGGACTTCCCGTCGTCTTCGAGACCGTCGAGGACTTCGTCGAACGCAGCTCCGCGCTCATCGGGAGCCCTCAGCAGGTGATCGACAAGGTTCTCCGCTACCACGAACGTTTCGGCCACGAGGTCATGCACGTGACCGCCGACCGCGGCGGGTTCCACGTGGCGGAGCAGCGCGCGAATCTCGAACTGTTCCAAGCGGAGGTCGCGCCGGCATTGCGCGCGGCGATCCCGCACCGCGAGGCCGTCGCGATTCCGCACCGCGAGATCGTCACCGCCTGAGACGGCGGTCCGGGAACCGTTTCGATCGCAGTGAAAAAAACGGTGTGCCCGATCCTCGAGGCTCCGTAACCTCGGGAAACGAACCATCCAGAGCTGCCGAAATTCGCGCTGACATCCCGTCCCATCAGGGACGACATCCTGCCCCCGCCCGCCCGGCGGCATCCGCACGGTGATGCCGCCGACGCCCTGTCCAGATCACGGAGCCCGTCGTTGTCCATCTCGTCCTCCTCCGCGTCCCGGTTCGTCGTCACGGCCGCCGCCACCGCCGTACTGGGAGCAGCGCTGACCGCCTGCGGCGCCGGTGCCGCGGCGAACTCGGAGCCCACCGGCGACCCGCAGCCCGGCGGCACCTTACGGTACGGGTTGTCGGTCCCACCGACCTGCGCCGATCCTGCGCAGGCCGCCAGCAACCAGACCATCTACGTCGCCCGGCAGGTCGTCGACTCGCTCACCGACCAGGACCCCGCGACCGGTGAGATCGTGCCGTGGCTGGCGGAGAGCTGGGAATCGAACGCCGACGGCACGCAGTTCACTTTCCGGTTGAAGGAAGGCGTGACCTTCAGCGACGGCACCCCGCTGACCGCGGACTCCGTGAAGAAGAACTTCGACGCGATCGTGAACACCCTCGGCGGGGTGAAGGCGCCGCAGGCCGTGGGGTATCTCGCGGGATACGCCGGCACTACGGTCGTCGACGACCGGACCGCACAGGTGAACTTCTCCGTGCCGAACGCGCCGTTCCTGCAGGCCACCGCAAGTCATCAGCTGGGCCTGCTCTCGGATGCCGACACCGCCAAGAGCGCCGAGGAACGCTGCGCCGGTGACCTGTCGGGCACCGGCCCGTTCGTCTACGAGGACTACCAGCAGGACAAGTCCGCCACCCTCGTCAAGCGCACGGGTTACTCGTGGGGTTCGGAGGCATTCGGGCACGACGGTGAGGCCTATCTCGACCGGATCGAGTTCACGATCGTCCCCGAATCCGGTGTCCGCACCGGATCGCTCGCCTCCGGTCAGCTCGACGCCATCTCGGATGCGCTGCCGCAGGACGCGCCACAGATCGAAGGTGCCGGTGGCCGCATCCTGACCACTCCGAACCCGGGTATCCCGTTCGGTTTCCAACCCAACGTGAGCCGCGGTGTCCTCACCGACCCGGCCGTGCGCAGCGCGATCGTCCCGGCGATCGACCGGCAGGAACTGGTCGACACGGTCCTCGGACCGGACTTCCGCCCGGCCACCAGCACGCTCGCGTCCGCGACCCCCGGTTACGTCGAACTCGCCGACGTCACCTACGACCCGGCGAAGGCCGAGCAGATCCTCGACGAGGCCGGCTGGGTGCCCGGTCCCGACGGCATCCGCGTCAAGGACGGGCAGCGTCTGAGCTTCCCGGTGCTGTTCAGCTCGGTGTTCGCCGGCAACCAGGCCATCCTCGAACTGGTGCAGCAGCAATTGCGCGCGGTGGGTGTCGACCTGCAGCTCGACCTCGTCTCCACTCCGGAGAACACCGCACGTCAGAACGCCGGTGACTACGAGGCGTCCTACTACAACAGCACCCGCGCCGACGGCGACATCCTGCGCACCGCCTTCGGTCTGGACGGCCGCAACATCAACCAGCGCAATCCCATTCCGGATCTCGACGACGTGCTCGCCCAGCAGCTGTCCACGACCGACCCGGCCGCACGTGCCGAGCTCATCGGCCGGGCGCAGCAGCTCGTCCTCGACAACGGACTGTGGATCCCGACGGTCGAACTGTCGCAGGCGATCGGTGCCGGACCGAACGTCGCCGACCTGAAGTTCGAGGCGTCGGCGCGACTGCAGTTCTTCGACACCTGGCTGGGCGAGTAGATCATGGTGCGCTATCTCGGTTTCCGTGTGCTCCAGGCCGTCGGGGTGCTGTGGGCGGCGTTCACGGTGTCGTTCGCGGTCCTGTTCCTGCTCCCCTCGGATCCGGTCTCCCTCGCCGCCGGTGCCGACGCCGGAACACCGGTCGATGCCGCCGCGATCGAACAGCTCCAGGCGCGGTACGGCCTCGACCAACCGGTCGCGGTGCAGTACTGGAACGCGCTGAGCAACGCGGTCCGAGGCGATTTCGGTATGTCCATCTCCACCGGACAGCAGGTGACCGATGCGATCGCTGCCGCTCTGCCGAGCACCCTCGTCCTGGCGGGCACGGCCCTGGTGTTCGCCCTGGTGTTCGGCACGGCGGTCGCCTTCCTCGCGACCTACACGCGGGTCCACCGGCTCCGTAGCCTGCTGTTCTCGCTACCACCGCTGGGTGTTGCGGTGCCGACCTTCTGGGTGGGCCTGATCCTGTTGCAGCTCTTCTCGTTCCGATTGAGACTGTTCCCGGCTTTCGGTGACCAGGGCATCGAGCACGTGATCCTTCCTGCGATCACCCTGGCGCTGCCCACCGGCGCGGTGATCGCCCAGGTCCTCGCGACCAGCCTGCAGACGACCTGGCGGCAGCCGTTCATCGAAGCGGCGCGTGCGAAAGGCGCGTCCCGCCTGCGCATCCAGACGCGGCACGCCCTGAAGCTGTCGAGCATCCCCGCCTTCACGATCGCCGGCGTCATCGTCGGGAACCTCCTCGCGGGGTCCGTGGTGGTCGAGACGGTCTTCTCCCGGGCCGGTATCGGGCGTCTGACCCAGATGTCGGTGATGGCGCAGGACATTCCGGTGGTGCTCGGCATCGTCGTGTTCTCGTCCACCGTGTTCGTGCTCGTCAACCTCGCCGTCGACCTGCTCTACCCCCTCATCGACCCGCGGATCACCCACGGCATCGACCGGGGTGGCGCAGCCTCGACCGAGGACGATCCGACCCACGACGACACTCTCCTGGAGGCCGAGGCACGTGTCTGACACTCTCGTCCGCGAAACACTTCCGGCAACGCCGCTACCGGAACCTCATTCGCGCAGAAGAATCCGGATCACGTCCGTCGCGGCAGGGGTGCGGCGCAACGCCGTGCTCGTCGTGTCGTCGATCGTGCTGCTCCTCGCGGTGGGCTTCGCGCTGTTCCCGTCGCTCTTCGCGTCGGGCGACCCGCTGCAGGGTGTGCCCGCCGAGAAGCTGCAGGGACCGAGCGTCGCGCACTGGTTCGGCACCGACAATCTCGGCCGAGACGTGTACACGCGCGTCGTGCACGGATCCGGTCTGTCGCTCACCGCGACGCTCGTCGCGGTCGGCCTCGCCCTCGTGGTCGGCTCGTTGATCGGGCTGCTGTCCGGTGCGGTCGGCGGTGCCATCGACGCCGCACTCATGCGCCTCGTCGACGTCCTGCTGTCCATCCCCGCGCTGTTGCTGTCCCTCGCGCTCGTCACGGCCCTCGGTTTCGGCACGATGAACGTCGCGATCGCCGTGGGCGTGAGCCTCGTGGCGAACTTCGCGCGCGTCATGCGTTCGGAAGTGCTGCGGGTACGCAAGGCGCTCTACGTCGAAGCGGCGTTCGCGTGCGGAGTCCGGTGGCACACCGTGCTGCGCCGGCACGTGCTGCGCAATTCGTACGCCCCCGTCGCGGCCCTCGCCGCCGTCGAATTCGGTATGGCCGTGCTGGCCGTGTCGTCGCTGAGTTTCCTCGGATTCGGTGCCGTGCCGCCGACACCCGAATGGGGGTCGCTGATCTCGGAGGGCCGCAACTATCTCGCCGCGGCCTGGTGGATGACGACCCTGCCGGGCCTGGTCATCGTCGCCATCGTGCTCTCGGTCCACCGCATCGGCCACGCCCTCGAGGACAGGAGCGCACGATGAGCCTCCTCGAAGTGCGCGACCTGCAGGTCGCCTACGGGCCGTCGCGCGAACCGGTGGTCGCGGTGAACGGTGTCGATCTCACCGTCGGTCGCGGTGAGGTCGTCGCGGTGGTCGGCGAGTCGGGATCGGGCAAGTCCACCACCGCGCACGCGATCATCGGGTTGCTTGCCGGAACCGGTCGCGTCACGGCCGGGTCGGTGTCCTTCGACGGCACGTCGCTGAACGACCTGTCCGAGCATGCCTTCGAACGCATCCGCGGCGCCCGGATCGGATTCGTTCCGCAGGACCCGACGACCTCCCTCAATCCCGTCATCCGCATCGGCGACCAGATCGCCGAGGTGCTGCGCATCCACGGTCTCGCCGACCGGCGCACCGCCCGGATCGAGGCGCTGCGCATCCTCGAGGAGGCCGGGCTCGACGACCCGCAGCTGCGCGCGAAGCAGTACCCGCAGGAACTGTCCGGCGGTCAGCGCCAGCGGGTGCTCATCGGTATCGCCCTCGCCTGCCGGCCCGACCTCGTCATCGCCGACGAACCGACCAGCGCACTCGACGTGACCGTCCAGCGCCGCATCCTCGACCACCTGGACACGCGGATCGCCGAGACCGGCACCGCGGTCCTGCTCATCACCCACGATCTGGGCGTCGCGGCGGATCGCGCCGACCGCATCGTCGTGATGCAGGGCGGCCGGGTCGTCGAGACCGGACCGGCGGCGCAGGTCCTCACCGACCCGCAACACGAGTACACGCGCGCGCTCATCGCGGCCGCGCCGAGCCTCGCGGAACGGGCCGTGCGACCCGCCCTGAAAGAGGCCACTCCGATCCTGTCGGTGTCGAAGGTGTCGAAGACCTTCCGCATCGACCGGAAGTCCTCGCTGCACGCCGTGCGGGATGTGTCCTTCGATGTTCCCCGCGGCGGCACCCTGTCGCTGGTCGGGGAGTCGGGTTCCGGCAAGTCCACGGTCTCGCGCATCGCGATCCGGCTCGAGACCCCCACTGCCGGGACGGTCCGGTTCGACGGTGACGACATCACCGCGTTCGGTGGCCGTGCGCTGCGAGCACTGCGGCGTCGTGTACAGATCGTGCACCAGAATCCCTACGCCTCGCTCGACCCGAAGTTGAGGATCCGCGACATCGTCGCCGAACCCCTCGAGGCGTTCGGTGTCGGCACGAGAGCCGAACGCGCCGAGCACGTCGCCCGCCTCCTCGATCAAGTGGCGTTGTCGACGGCACATCTGGACCGCAGACCCGCCGAACTGTCCGGTGGGCAACGGCAACGCGTGGCCATCGCACGGGCCATCGCTCTGAACCCCGAGCTGCTGGTCCTCGACGAGCCCGTCTCGGCGCTCGACGTGTCGGTCCAGGCGCAGATCCTCGACCTACTCACCTCGCTGCAGGCCGAACTCGGGATCGGTTACCTGTTCATCTCGCACGACCTCGCCGTCGTCCGGCAGATCAGCGACACCGTCGCCGTGATGCGCGCCGGCCGGGTCGTCGAATACGGCTCCACCACAGAAATTTTCGACAACCCCCAACACGAGTACACGCAGACGTTGCTCGAGGCCATCCCCGGGAAGGTCCACCATGTCCGATAGTTCAGAATTGTTGCTGGCCGTCGACTTCGCCGGCACCGGAATCCACCCCTCGTCCTGGCGACGCGACGACTCGCGCGCCGAGGAACTGTTCACGCCCCACTACTGGACAGACCTCGTCGGCGCCGCCGACCGGGCCGGCGTCGACTTCGCGTTCCTCCCCGACGCCTTCGGCGTCGTCTCGGACGCGACTACCGTGCGCGGCCGCCTCGAAGCCGTCGGACTCGCGGCGCGCCTGACCGCCGCCACCACGCGCATCGGCCTGATCCCCACCGCGACCGTCACTCACACCGAACCCTTCCACGTCGCCAAGGCAATCCAGACGATCGATCACACCACGCTCGGTCGCGCCGGGTGGGAGGTCGCAGTAACCCCGGGAGTCGTGGAGTTGTTCGGCCGCAAGAAGGAGCAGGACACCGCGTCGCTGTGGGCCGAGGCGCACGAGGCCGCCGAGGTCGCGGCGCGGCTGTGGGACAGCTGGGAGGACGACGCCGAGATCCGCGACGTCGCCACCGGCCGCTTCATCGATCGCGACAAGGTCCACTACATCGACTTCGTCGGCGAGTACTTCTCCGTCAAGGGATCGTCGATCGTGCCGCGATCCCCACAAGGACAACCGCTGGTCGCGGTGACGGTGACCAGTGCCGACTCCTTCGGATTCGCCGCGCAGCGAGCTGATCTCGTCCGTATCCGCGCCACCGACCTCGCCGCCGCATCCGAACTGGCCGGCCGCATCCGGGCCGCGGCGGGCGACCGGCCGATCTTCGTGCTGCTCGACGTCGACGTCCTGCTCGGCGACGACGCCGCAGCGGATCTCGCGCAGCTCGAGGCGTGGGCGGGGGAGCCGTACCGCTCCGACACGCTCGTCCACGTCGGTACGTCCGAGGACCTGATCGAACTGCTCGGCGACGCAAAGGGTGTGGACGGGGTGACCCTGCGGCCGCTCGCTCTGCCGTCCACCCTCCGCCGCCTCGTCGAGAACGTGCTACCCGTCGTCCGCGCCGAGGTCGCACCCACCACCGGAACCCTCCGCGACCGGCTCGGTCTGTCCCGTCCCGCCAACCGCTTCGCGGCTGCTCACTGAAGGAACGATCATCGTGTCCCGCAACACTGTTCGCAAGCAGATCCATCTCGCCGCGCACTTCCCCGGCGTCAACAACACCACGGTGTGGGCCGACCCCGAGTCGAAGAGCCAGATCGACTTCTCGTCGTTCCTCCACCTCGCCCGTACCGCCGAACGCGGCAGGTTCGACTTCTTCTTCCTCGCCGAAGGACTCCGGCTCCGCGAGCACCGCGGCCGCATCCACGACCTCGACGTCGTGGGACGCCCCGACACCCTCACGGTGCTCGAGGCCCTCGCCGGTGCCACCACCCACCTCGGCCTGGCCGGCACCATCAATACCACTTTCAACGAGCCGTACGAACTGGCCAAGCAGTTCGCGACTCTCGACCACCTCTCGGACGGTCGCGCGGCGTGGAACCTCGTCACCTCGTCGGATGCGTTCACCGGAGAGAACTTCCGTCGCGGCGGTTTCCTCGAGCACTCGCAGCGGTACGTCCGTGCCTCCGAGGTGGTCGACGTGGTGCGGGAGCTGTGGGACGGCTGGTCGGCCGAGGGCCCCGTGATCGACCGCGAAGCCGGTATCTTCGCTCCCGACGGCGACATCGCGTCGTTCGACATCCACACCACCCAGTTCGACATCACGGGTCGCTTCGAGGTGCCGCGCAGCCCCCAGGGGCACCCGGTCCTGTTGCAGGCCGGTGACTCCGACGAGGGCCGTGAGTTCGGTGCCGCCAAGGCCGACGCCATCTTCAGCCGGCACGGCACCCTCGAGGAAGGTCGCGCGTTCTACACCGACGTCAAGAACCGCCTCGCGAAGTACGGACGCAGCTGGGACGAGCTGAAGATCCTGCCCGCCGCGACCTTCGTCCTCGGAGACACCGAGGAGGAAGCACACGAGCGGGCCCGGCACATCCGCCTGCAGCAGGTCGGTCCGCAGACGGCCATCGCCTTCCTCGAACAGGTATGGGGCAAGGACCTGTCGTCGTACGACCCGGACGGCTCGCTGCCGGACGTCGACCCGGAGGACAACGTCACCATCACGCGCGGACGCGTGCGCCACGCCAAGGATCCGCTGGCCGTAGCCCGGCAGTGGAAGGAGAAGGCGGACGCCGAGAACCTGAGCATCCGCGAGCTCATCATCGAGGTCACGGCACGGCAGCAGTTCATCGGAACGCCGCAGCAGGTCGCCGACGAGATCGACCTCTACGTCCAGACCGACGCCAGCGACGGCTTCATCCTCGTCCCGCACCTCACCCCGGGCGGCCTCGACGACTTCGTCGACACGGTCGTCCCGCTGCTGCAGGAACGCGGCAGCTTCCGCACCGAATACGACAGCACCACTCTGCGCGGCCACCTCGGCCTGCGCGACCCGCACACCGTCACCGAAGGAGCCCGTGCGTCATGACCGCAACACTCGATCAGTTCGTCGACGAATGGCAGCGGTGGAATGCCGAGCGCAACGACGGCCTGCGGCAGCCGCTCGGCTGGCTGAGCCTGACCGCTCTGCACTGGCTGGACGAGACCCCCACCTCCTTCGACGAAGCGCCGGGCCGGTGGCACGTCAACGGCGATTCGGTGGTCCACGAACTCGACGGGGAGACCACCACCTACGAGCCGGTCGAAGGGGCGCCCGGTCTCGAAGCGGAGTTCGACCGCGGCTTCGTCGAGATCATCAAGCGCACCGGACGATTGGGGATCCGCATCCACGATCGCACGGCACCGGCGCTCGCGTCGTTCACCGGTGTCCCGGCCTACGAACCCGACCCGTCCTGGGTACTGACCGGCCGGTTCGAGGCTTTCGACGAACAGCAGGTCGTGACGACGGGTGCGGTCGTCGACGGACTGGAACACCACCACCCGGCGGCGGGTGTGGTCCGGTTCGGATACGACGGTGCCGAACACGAACTCGTCGCTTTCGGTGATGCCGGCGGCCCGCTGCGGATCCTGTTCACCGACGCGACGAGCGGGGTGACCACCTATCCGGCGGCGCGGATCCTGCAGGTCGAGGCACCGGCCGAGGACGGGACGGTCACGCTCGACTTCACGCGCGCCGCGAACCTGCCGTGCGCGTTCACCGACGCGGCGACGTGCCCGATCGCGCCGTCGCAGAACCGTCTTCCGTTCGCCGTCGAAGCCGGTGAACGCACTCCGCGTCTCGGGGAATCGTCGTGAACGCGGTGAATCCGGTGCCGCTGTCCGTGCTGGACCTCTCACCGGTCAGCGAGGGATCCTCGGTGCCGGAGGCGCTACGCAACACCCTCGACCTGGCGCGCCACGTCGAAGCGTGGGGGTACAAGAGGTACTGGGTCGCCGAGCACCACTTCGTCGCGGTCGCCTCGTCGGCACCCGACGTGCTCATCGGCGCGATCGCCGCCGCGACCCGCACCATCCGCATCGGTGCCGCCGCGGTTCAACTCGGACACAACACCGCGATCGGCGTCGTCGAATCCTTCGGCACCCTCGACGCCCTGTACCCGGGACGCATCGATCTCGGTCTCGGCAGGTCGGGGCAGCGACGAGCGGAGGCATTGGCGGGGGCGGCTCCCGAACCCGCTCCGCGGGCGACGGAGATCCGCGACGGACTGATCATCCCGCCGCCCTTCTCGCCGGCGAAGCTGCTGTCGTCGTCCCGGTCGGCCGCGAGCTTCGGCATCCTGCAGCAACCCGGTGCGCAGTCACCCGACTTCGCGCAGCAGATCGAGGACATCCTCGCCTTCCTGGACGGCACCTACACAGCACCGGACGGAACGGATCTGCACGCCAGTCCGGGAGAAGGCGCCGACCTCGAACTGTGGGTGTTCGGTTCGAGTGCCGGACCCTCGGCGGAACTCGCGGGTCGCCTGGGGTTGCCGTTCGGTGCGAACTACCACGTCAGCCCGGGCACGACAGTCGAAGCGGTCGAGGCGTACCGGTCGGCGTTCCGTCCGTCGTCCATCCTGAGGAAGCCCTACGTGGTGGTCTCGGCCGACGCGGTGGTCGCCGACGACGACGCCACCGCACGCGAGTTGGCGTCGACCTACGGGCATTGGACGCACAGCATCCGCTCGGGCCACGGCGCGATCCCGTACCCGGACCCGGAGACCACCCCGCCGCTGACCGACGAGGAGCGAGCCCTCGTCGACGACCGCATCGTCACCCAGTTCGTGGGGTCGCCGAGCACGGTGGCGGAGCGTCTCGACACCCTCCGCCGAGTGACGGACGCCGACGAACTCGTCGTCACCTCCGTCACCCACTGCCACGAGGACCGCCTGCGTTCCTACGAACTCCTCGCCCGTGAGTGGGGTTTGGCACGGGTCCGCGCCGCGTGATCGTCCGTCGAGACCGGTGTTGTTGTCGATAATTCGCGAGAAAATCGACAACAACACCGGTCTCGATTCGAGGTGTCTGGGGATAACGTCGAAAGTTGTCCACAGGCGGGGGATTCGGGTTACCGGCGGGACCGGAGACCGGGCACGCTCGCGCTCATGGTCGACTTCCACGAACCGTTCGCCGGCACCGATGCACTGGCGGCCGGGCTGGTGACGCGGTACCGACTTCGGCACCACTTCGTGAAGCTTCATCGCAATGTGTACGTCGCTCCGGGAGTCGAAGCGACCGCACTGCTGCGCGCGAAGGCAGCCTGGCTGTGGGCGGGAGGTAGAGGGGTACTGGCCGGACCGTCCGCAGCCACCGTGCACGGGACCCGTTGGCTCGACGCGTCGTTGCCCGCGGAGATCGTGCGACCCGGAAAACTGCACTCGACGCCGGGCATCATCGTTCGCAGCGTCGACGACATCGAATCCTGCGTCGTCGACGGAATGACGGTGACGATACCGGCCCGAACGGCCTTCGACCTCGCGCGCGGTGCGGACCTCGATCGGTGCGTCGAAATGGTGGACGCGCTCTGCAATGCGACCGGAACGAAGGTCCACGAGATCGAAGCGGTGGCCGCTCGGAACAAGGGCGCTCGGCACCTCGCGTCCGTACGGAAGGTTCTCGAACTCGTCGACGGAGGTGCCGCGTCACCACCGGAGACGCACACGCGGCTGCTGATCGTCCGGTCCGGTCTGCCCGTGCCGGAGACGCAGATCGAGATCTACGACGGTGGGCGGTTCGTGGCACGTGCGGACATGGGCTGGAAGCAGTGGAGGGTCCTCGTCGAGTACGACGGTGCGCAGCACTGGACCGATCGAGTACAGCGGACCATCGACATCGACCGCTACGCGTTGCTGTCGGAGCTGGGTTGGACCGTGGTGCGTGTCGGCGCCGACCTGCTGTATCGACGACCGCAGGTTCTCGTCGAGAGGGTGCGACGCGCGTTGCACCGCGCCGGTGCCCTCGGGTGACCTGTCGAGACCGGTGTTGTGTGCGATTTTTCCGTGAATTTCGAACACAACATCGGTCTCGACCGACGACCAGCGTCCGGTGGGCATACTCGGGGCATCGGAACGCGAACGGTCGGAGGAATCTGTGGCTCAGGGTTTGAAGTTGGGATACAAGGCGTCGGCGGAGCAGTTCGGTCCGCGCGAGTTGGTCGAGTTGGGTGTGCTCGCCGAGGCGCACGGGATGGATTCGGCGACGGTGTCGGATCATTTCCAGCCGTGGCGGCACAACGGTGGGCATGCCCCGTTCTCGCTGGCGTGGATGACCGCGGTGGGGGAGCGCACCGAACGCCTGCAGCTGGGCACGAGTGTGCTCACGCCGACGTTCCGGTACAACCCGGCGGTGATCGCGCAGGCCTTCGCGACGATGGGGTGTTTGTATCCGGGGCGGATCTTCCTCGGGGTCGGCACCGGTGAGGCTCTGAACGAGATCGCCACCGGATATTCCGGGCAGTGGCCGGAGTTCAAGGAACGTTTCGCCCGGTTGCGCGAATCGGTGCGGTTGATGCGCGAGCTGTGGCGCGGGGATCGGGTGGATTTCGAGGGCGAGTACTACACCACCAAGGGGGCGTCGATCTACGACGTGCCCGAGGGCGGCATCCCGGTCTACGTCGCCGCGGGCGGCCCGGTGGTGGCGCGCTATGCCGGACGGGCCGGTGACGGGTTCATCTGCACCTCGGGTAAGGGCATGGAGCTCTACACCGACAAGCTGCTGCCGGCGGTGGCGGAGGGTGCGGAGAAGGCCGAGCGCGATGTCGCGGGGATCGACAAGATGATCGAGATCAAGATCTCGTACGATACCGATCCGGACAAGGCCCTGGAGAACACCCGGTTCTGGGCGCCGCTGTCTCTCACCCCGGAGCAGAAGCATTCCATCGACGATCCGATGGAGATGGAAGCAGCGGCGGATGCGTTGCCGATCGAGCAGGTCGCCAAGCGGTGGATCGTGGCGTCGGATCCGGACGAGGCGGTCGAGCAGGTCAAGTCGTATGTCGATGCGGGGTTGAATCATCTGGTGTTCCACGCGCCGGGTCATGATCAGAAGCGGTTCCTGGAGTTGTTCGAACGCGACCTCGCCCCCCGCCTGCGCGCACTCGGCTGATATCGCCACCGGCGAAGGTGCCGCCTCTCCCCGGAGAGAAGCGGCACCTTTTCTGTATCGCAGCCCTTCGGGGCATGCGCGTCGGTACACCGGACGGAGCAAAGTTTGCAGTTAGGGTGGAATCCATGAGTGCTGCTGCAGGGTCCGTCTCGAGCATCTACATCGCAGCTCCGGAAGGGGACACCGGGAAATCGACCGTCGCCCTGGGGGTGCTGCAGACGCTGTGCGCGTCCACCGCCCGCGTCGGTGTCTTCCGGCCCATCGCGCGCTCCGACAGCGACATCGACTACATCCTCGAACTGTTGCTCGAACACACCACCGTCGACCTCTCCTACGAGGACTGCATCGGTGTCACCTACGACGACGTCCACGACGACCCGGACGCCGCGCTCAGCGACATCGTCGGCAAGTACCACGCGGTGGCCGATCGCTGCGACGCCGTCGTCATCGTCGGTAGCGACTACACCGAGATCGCCAACCCCAGCGAGCTGTCGTACAACGCCCGCATCGCGGCGAACCTCGACGCTCCGGTGCTGCTCGTCCTGCGCGGTTCCCGCCGTACCCCCGCCGAGATCGCGCAGCTCGCCGGTGTGTGCGCGAACGAGCTGGCGGGGCAACACGCGCATCTCGGTGCGGTGGTGGTGAACCGCTGCGATCCCGACGCACTCGACGACATCGCGCAGGCACTCGACGACCGCACCGAACCGGTGTGGACGCTCCCGGAGGTCCCGGCGCTGGTCGCGCCGACGATGGCGGAACTGCAGACCGCGATCGGAGGCGAGCTCTACAGCGGCGACCCCGACCTGCTACAGCGGGAAGCGCTGCGCATCATGGTCGGTGGCATGACCGCCGAGCGGATTCTGGAGCGCCTCACCGACGGCATCGTCGTGATCGCTCCCGCCGACCGCTCCGACGTCATCCTCGCGCTGGTCAACGCCAATGCCGCCGAAGGTTTCCCGACGCTCGCCGGCATCATCATGAACGGTGGTCTGCTACCGCATCCGATGATCGCGCAGCTCGTTGCGGCTCTGAAACCGTCGCTGCCGATCCTCACCACCGAACTCGGTACCTTCGATACCGCCTCGGCAGCCGACCGCACCCGCGGCCGCATGGCCCTCGGTGCGCAGCGCAAGATCGACACGGCCCTCGCGCTCATGGAACGGCACGTCGACTCGCACTCCCTGCTCGACCGGCTGCGACTGCCGCGACCGTCCGTGACAACCCCACAGATGTTCGAATACCAGCTCATCGACCGGGCACGGGCCCAGCAGCGACACATCGTGCTGCCCGAGGGCGAGGACGATCGCGTCCTCAGAGCTGCCGGGCGTGTGCTCCAGCGCGGCATCGCGAGGCTGACGATCCTCGGCGACGAGGCGGCCGTCCGCCAGCGGGCATCGGAACTCGGGGTGGACCTGTCGGAGGCGCAGATCCTCGACCCGCGCACCTCCGAGCACGCCGACCGGTTCGCGGAGGAGTACGCGCGGTTGCGTGCCCACAAGGGCATGACCGTCGATCGTGCACGCGAGATCATGCGCGACATATCGTATTTCGGTACGATGATGGTTCACCTGGGCCTGGCCGACGGCATGGTGTCGGGTGCGGCGCACACCACCGCCCACACCATCCGTCCCGCACTCGAGATCATCAAGACCGAACCGGGTGTCTCCACGGTGTCGAGCATCTTCCTGATGTGCCTCGCCGACCGCGTGCTTGCGTACGGTGACTGCGCCGTCGTCCCCGACCCGACCGCCGATCAGCTCGCCGACATCGCGATCTCGTCCGCCGCGACTGCCGCCCGGTTCGGCATCGATCCGCGGGTCGCGATGCTGTCGTACTCCACCGGCGAATCCGGTTCGGGCGCCGATGTCGACAAGGTCCGCTCGGCCACGACGTTCGTACGGGAGCGGCGCTCCGACCTGCTCGTGGAGGGGCCGATCCAGTACGACGCGGCGATCGAACCGACGGTCGCGAGCGCGAAGCTGCCCGACTCCGACGTCGCCGGTCGCGCCACGGTGTTCATCTTCCCGGACCTGAACACCGGCAACAACACCTACAAGGCCGTGCAGCGCAGCGCCGGTGCCGTCGCCGTCGGACCGGTCCTGCAGGGACTGAACAAGCCGGTCAACGACCTCTCCCGAGGCGCCCTGATCCAGGACATCGTCAACACCATCGCCATCACCGCGATCCAGGCGCAGGAGGAAGACGCGTGAGCAGCCCGAACCCGGCCACCGCAGGCACCGTCCTGGTCCTCAACTCCGGATCCTCGTCGATCAAGTTCCAGCTGATCGAACCGGAGAGCGGAAAGTCGCTGGCGCACGGACTGATCGAGCGGATCGGGGAACCGGAGGGCCGGATCGTCTTCCACCACACGGCGGGGGCGGACGAACGCAACGACGCCATCGTCGACCACCGGACCGGACTGCGTGCGGTACTGGAGATGCTCGAAGGGCTTGGCCGTCCGCTGCACGAGGTGGGCATCGTCGCCGTCGGACACCGACTCGTGCACGGCGGCAAGGTCTTCTACGAACCGACCCTGATCGACGACGACGTGGTCCGCGCCGTCGACGAATTGTCGATCCTTGCGCCCCTACACAATCCGGCGAACGTCGTGGGAATGGAGGTCGCGCGGGAGGAACTGCCCGACATCCCCCATGTGGGTGTCTTCGACACCGCCTTCTTCCACGGTCTTCCGCCGCACGCGGCGACCTATGCGATCGACCGCGACATCGCCCACAAGCACGACATCCGGCGGTACGGATTCCACGGTACTTCACACGAATACGTGTCGGGGCGTGCCGCGGAGTTCCTCGGACGCGACATCGCGGACCTGAATCTGGTTGTGCTCCATCTGGGTAACGGTGCGTCGGCGTCGGCGGTCGCAGGTGGGAGCCCGATCGACACCTCGATGGGACTGACCCCGCTCGAGGGTCTCGTCATGGGCACGCGCAGCGGCGACATCGATCCGGGTGTCGTCATGCACCTCAACCGGGCGGCCGGGTTGAAGGTCGACGCCATCGACGACCTGCTCAACCGGCATTCGGGCCTGAAGGGGCTGTCGGGTGTCAACGACTTCCGGGCTCTGCTGAAGCTCGTCGGCGAGGGCGACGAGGACGCGCGACTCGCGTACGAAGTCTACGTGCATCGCATCCGGAAGTACGTGGGCGCCTACACCTTCGAGCTCGGCGGCGTCGACGCGATCGTGTTCACCGGTGGGGTGGGGGAGAACAACGTCGACGTCCGGCGCGACAGCCTCTCCGGCCTCGACCGGCTCGGCATCGTCGTCGACGATGCGCGCAACACTGCCGACGACGACGGGGAACGCCGGATCTCGGCCGACTCGTCGCAGGTGGAGGTTCTCGTGATCCCCACGAACGAGGAACTCGCCATCGCCCGCGCGGCCGTGCAGTTCGCCCGGCGCTGACTTCTGATCAGGTCAAACTGCGCGGCCGGATCGCGTTCGCGAGGTCGACGAGGGTGTAGCGGTGTGTGCGGGAAGGGGCGTTGCGCGCCAATTGCCGCAGCGCCGCCTCGGTGCCCAGGCGCAGTCCCTTCTCGGTGAACGGTACGTCGAGGATGCGGTCGTACTCGCGACTCGACGCCCGTCCGCTGCGCACCCATTCGAGCGCCGTCCCGAGGACCAGTGCGCGCATCTGCAGGGCGCGACCCTCATCGGGAGGCAGCGACGCGATCCGGTGCGCGGCCTCCCGCAGATCCGTCTCGGAGATCTCCTCGACGCGACCACCTCGTAACAGGGCCAGGGCGGCGGTCATGGTCGCTGCACTGTGGTGCCGGGAGGTCGTGGGGACCTCGTCGAGTACGTCGACGGCGGCACGGATCTCGTCGCGGGCGGTGAGCTGGCGTGCCAACCCGAAGGCCGCGCTGACGACGGCGTGATCGGTGCGCCAGACGACCCGATAGGACTGCTCGCAGAAGCGTCGCCACGCGTCGGGGTCGTCGCTCTCCCAGTGCTGCAGCGTCAGTTCGGCGGTGGCTCCGAGCGCGATCTTCGGAGCGATCTCGCCCGGAAGAGCCTGCAGCACCTTGTCGAACCGGGCGAACGCGGCCTCGTAGTCGTCCTGCAGCAGTTCGGCGATGCCGGCGTACCAGTCCATGCGCCAGTCGTCGCCGGACTCGCGCTCGAGGCGGGTGAGGATTTCCACCGCGATGTCGACCTGCCCGAGATCGAGATGGGCGCGGACCTCGGCGAGGGTGATCTCCTTGGAGAACGACACATCGGATGCCCCGACGACCCGCCCGACCCCGTTCTCGCGCGCGTGTCGGAGCGAGTCGAGGGTCTGCTGCGGTTCGCTGTGCACCGCTGCGGCGAGGAGCGCGGCACTCGGATCGTTGGGGTCGAGCAGCGGGACGGGCAGCGCTGCCGCGACATCCTGTCCCCGCAGTGTGGGGTCGCGCTCGATCCCGTCGGCGTAGACGTCGGTGGGGACGAGCGCCTCGTCGGTGCCGAAGGTCGTGCGGGGCGGGCTGAACAGCCGGGACAGCCCGGGATGTTCGGTGCCGAGTTTCTTCGACAGGATCTCGCGCAGCACACCGGTGAGCTGTCCCTGCAGTTCGTCGGCGGACGAGAAGCGCTGCTGCGGATCGGGGTTCGTGGCCCGCAGGAGCAGGCGGTGGAAGGAGTCGAACTCGTCGAGCAGGGGCGCCTGCTCGGGGGTGGGCAGACCGTCGCGGTACCGGCCCTTGTCCGATGGCATGTCGAGGGTGAGGACCGCGAGTGTGCGTCCGACCGTGTAGATGTCGCTCGCGACCGTCGGCCCGGTCCGGACGATCTCGGGTGCCTGATATCCCGGCGTCCCGTACAGATAGCCGTATCCCTCGATCGCGGAGACGGCGCCGAGGTCGATGAGTTCGATCTGCTCGTCGGTGACCATGATGTTCTCGGGCTTGAGGTCGTTGTAGACCAGTCCGATGTCGTGCAGATACTGCAGTGCCGGTAGCACTTCGAGCATGTATGCGATGGCCTGCTCGACGGGGATGCGGTTCGGTGGGGGATAGTTGTCGAGCACGGTACGCAGGGTGTGACCACCCAGGTACTCCATGACGATGTATCCCATCGGGGTGCCGTCGGGTGAGGGGTGCTCGACGAAGTTGTAGATCTGCACGATGCTCGGATGGCTGACCTCGGCCAGGAACTGGCGTTCGGCCACCGCGACCGCCTGGGCCTCGGCGTCGCCACCCTGCAGCAGGCCCTTCAGCACTACCCAGCGGTCGCTCACGTTGCGGTCGATCGCGAGGTAGATCCATCCCAGTCCGCCGTGGGCGAGACAACCCTGCACCTCGTACTGCCCGGCGACGAGGCCCCCGCGGTGCAGGGCCGGAGTGAACTGGAAATGTGTTCCGCACTGGGGGCAATCACCTTCTGTGGGACCCGGCCCCGACGGGGTGCTGCGTCCCACCGGTTGTCCGCACTTCGCGCAGAACCTCTTGCCTTCGGAGACGTGAGGATCGCGGAGGACGGCGTCGACCGGATCCTTCGTGGTGGGGACCGGCACGTCGACGAGGCCGGCGATGCGGCGACGCTGGGTTCCGCGCGGCCGGATGCGACGGCTCGACGAGCGCTGAGAGGACGAGCCCGACCAGATCGAGGACCGCTGGGTGGATTCGGACCGCGTGGTGGGGGCGGGACCGCGTTCGGTGGTGGGCCCGGTATCCCCGGTCGCCCGCGCGGTGGCCGGTCCGGAGTCTCGGGTCGACGGTTCGGTCGCGGGTCCGGAATCCGCTGCACGTTCGGTGGCGGGGCCGGAATCGGCCGACGGGGTATCGGCCGGTTCGGGTTCGTCGGACATGGCCGTCACTTCCGGTAGTTCGGTGTCGGGGGTGACGGAGTGGGACCGAGCACCCGCAGGTACTTCTCGTACAGCGCCGTCCACGTCCCGTCGGAACGGATCCGTTCGAGGGTGGCGTTGACGAACCGTACGAGCTCGTCGCTGCCCAGCCGGATTCCGATTCCGTACGGCTCCGATCCCAGGGAGGGGCCGACGAGTTCGAGGTAGGGGTCCTGCGAGGCGAGTCCGGCGAGGATCGTGTCGTCGGTGCTCACGGCGTCGACCTGCTGTTGCTGGAGGACGACGAGGCAGTCGGCCCACGACGGCACGGTGAGGATCGACGCCGACGGCTGCACCTCCCGCATCCGGAGCAGCGAGGTCGTGCCCTCGACGATGCATACGCGCCGGCCGGCGAGATCTGCGGCGGAGCGGATGTCGGAACCCCGGACGACGAGCACGCGCTGCTGGGCCCGGAAGTACTCGGTGGAGAAGTCGACCTTCTCGCGACGGGCGCACGTGATGCTCATGGTCTTCGCGACGATGTCGACGGTGGAGTCCTGCAGCGCCTTCTCGCGCTCGGCCGACGACAGGATGCGGTAGTCGACGAGAGCGGGATCGCCCAGGAGGTCGCGGGCGATCTCGCGCGCGATGTCGACGTCGAAACCGGTGATGCGCCCGGTCGCGGTGTCGCGGTAGCTCATGAGGTTGCTGCCGGTGTCGAGGCCGACGATCAGCCGGCCGCGTTTGCGGATCCGATCGATCGCAGGTCCGGTGGCGTTCGGGTCCGGGGGAAGCGAGGCGGTGGGATCGCCGCAGTCGGGGGCGGGCGGTGTGGCCACCGACGACTCGAGCATCCGCGCGTTCTCGGGGAGCGGGAGAGAGGTCGTCGTCCCCTGGAGGCCGGGGGCGCGCGGTGGGGGATCGGTCGCGCACCCGCCGGCGAGTGCGGCGACGACGCACAGGCCCGCGACGAGAACGCGCTCTCTCACTGGTACTCCTTCAACCGGGGCCGGAGACCGACCCAGACGCCGACCAGCGCCACCGTCAGCAGCACCACCGACATCGGTGCGAGGCCGGCGAGGGTGCGGGAGGCGCGGAACTCGTTGTCGCGCAGTTCGGTGCGGGTGTCGTCGATTCCTTCCGTCAGAGCAGCATCGAGAGCGACGAACCGCGCGGTGGACTCGCCGGGACCTGCGCCGACCGCGAGGACCGAGGCCGCTGCGTAGTCGCCGCGGACGAGGGCGTCGACCATGCGTGCATGCGAGTTGATCCAGGCGTCGTGCGCCGACCGGGCGGTCTCCACCGCCTCGGTGCCGGCCTCGAGGGCGGAATCGCGACCGTACTCGTCGAGGATGTCGCCGAGGCGCGCCATGTTGGTCCCGAAGGTGTCGTCGTACGCGCCGGTCGTGTCGCGCCGGGCGATCAGCAGGGTCTCGGCGGTACGCGACTGCTGGGCGAGGATCCGTCCCTCGGTGAGATCGGCGAGCGGTGCCGCACCGCGCTCGATTGCGCGTTCGGTGGCACTCGACGAGGCCAGGCCGGCGACGAGCAACCAGCACAGCAGCGCGCCGGTCGCGCCGATCGCGACGAGGATTCCGGGATTGAGGGTGCGACGACTACGGCGGCTCACAACGACGTGCGCCACGCACAGGGCGGCGACCGTGACGAGGAGCAGCCCGATGGCGAGCCAGGGCGGTCGCACCGCGTCGCGCTGGGTGTCCTCGACGGCGGCGACACCGCGCGTGTGCAGTTCCTGTGCGGCGGGGAGCAGTTCGGTCTGCATCAGGTGCGAGGCCTCGCCGAGATATGCGGCGCCGACCGGATGCCCGGTGCGGTTGTTGGTGCGAGCCGTCTCGATGAGACCCGTATAGACGGGCAGCAGCCGCCCGATCTCCGTCAGGTTGTGTGCGGTCTCGCGGTCGGCGTCGGTCAGGCCGGTCGAAGCGATGACGAGATATTCCGCGGCCTCGTTGGTCGCCCGGATATAGCGACTGCGCACCGCCTCCGGTTCGAGTCCTCCCGAGATGAAGCCCGTCACGGCGGCGGCGTCGGCCACCGAGAGTGCGCTGTAGAGATTCTGGGCCGCGCTGGCGAGCGGCTCGATGGACGCGAGGAGACGATCGTGGGTGGCCTGCCTGCCGGACACCATCGTTGCGGAGACCGCTGCCGAGGCAACGAGCAGCACGGTGAGCACCACCCCGAGGACCACCAACCGGACCGGCGTGGATCGGAGCAGGGCACGGGCGTCGTCGAACCGGGCGTCCGGAGTGTCCGTATCGGCGTCGTCGCGGATGTGGCTCTCGACAGGCGCGAAGGGAGGGGTGATCCGTACGTCCACCGGGCACTCCCTTCCTCGTGTCGAGCGGTCTGAGGGGAGCATATAAGCAGCCCGGCGGTATTGTTGCCGTCCACGGACGGCGGGATCCGGTACCGGGCACAGGTCCGGGCGAGGGCGGATCGGAGAGGCGGACGCAATGCGTGGAGACGGTGACGGCTGGGCGGTCGGACCGGACGGTGAGAAGCGCTGGGGACGACACGGCGCCGCAGGTCTGCTGCTGCGCGCTCCGCTCGCGGACGGTCGCCCCGCGGTTCTCCTGCAGCACCGGGCGGCATGGTCGCACCAGGGAGGCACCTGGGCACTTCCCGGTGGAGCCCGCGACTCGCACGAGAGCACCGTCGACGCCGCCGTGCGGGAGGCCCACGAGGAGGCCGGCATCGATGTCGCGGCCGTGACGGTGCGCGCCGAACGTGTCACCTCCGGTCTCGCGGGCGGATGGACCTACACCACCGTCGTCGCCGACGCCACCGAAACGCTCGTGACCAGCCTCAACCAGGAGAGCACCGAACTGCGCTGGGTGCCCGAATCGGAGGTCGAGGCGATGCCGCTGCACAGCGGCTTCGCCGAGGCGTGGCCGTCGCTGCGCACCTCACCGGTACGCATGCTGCTCGACACCGCGAACGTGCTCGGAGCGAGCGGCCCCACCGGATGGTGGCGCGACCGCCCCGGCGCGACGAGCGCCCTGCTCGCCGACCTCGCCGCGGTCCTGCCCCGCACCGTCGAATTTCCCGACGGCTCGTTCGGCTGGGTCCCCCGCGTCGAAGCGGTCCTCGAAGGGCACGCCCGCGACGCGACGATCGACGACGTCCGGATCCCGGTGCACAGCGCGGACGGCAGCGGCGACGACGAACTGGCCCGGCTGGCCTCCACTGCGACGGCCGTGGTGGATCCGGGGGTGACGGTCGTGGTCACCGCCGATCGCGGCCTGCGCGCGCGGCTGCCCGAGGGCACGATCGCGATGTCGCCCTCGGCCGTGCTGGGCTGGTTGTAGCCCTCAGGCCGGCAGCAGCCCTCAGGCAGGCAGCGCAGCCTTGAGCGCCGCGGCGGCTGTCCGCGGATCGGAGGCTTTCGTGATCGCCCGGACCACCGCGACCCGCGTGGCACCGGCGTCGAGCACCTCGGGGAGCCGCTCGAGATCGATGCCGCCGATCGCGAACCACGGCCGTGCCGGCTGCGACTGCGCGACCTCGCGCGTCACCTCCAGCCCCGCGGCGGTGCGCCCCGGCTTGGTCGGGGTGTCCCACACCGGCCCGGACGCGAAGTAGTCGACGCCCTCCTCGATGTCGGCGAGCGCGGCCTGCGCCCGGCTCGACGTCGAGCGGCCGATGACGATCTCGTCGCCGAGGATCTGCCGCGCGTGCCGCACCGGCAGGTCGCCTTGACCGAGATGCAGGATGTCGGCGCCCGCCGCGAGCGCGATGTCGGCGCGGTCGTTCACGGCGAGGAGCGCACCGTGGCGCGCGCACGCCTCGCCGATGATCTCGAGCGCGGCGAGTTCCTCGCCCGCCTCGAGGCGTCCGAACTTCTTCTCGCCGGCCGAGTCCTTGTCGCGCAACTGGACGATGTCGACCCCACCGGCGAGAGCCTCCTCGACGAACCGTGCGAGGTCGCCGGTGTCCCGGCGGGCGTCGGTGCACAGGTACAACCGGGCGGTCGCGAGGCGGCCGCGCGGGTCGGGATGGTTGCCGCGATAGGTGGTCACGACCAAGACGGTAGCCTCTAGGCAGAAAGTGTGACGACACGGGAGTCCCGAGGTTCGCGGGGCTGAGAGGGGGCCTGCCGGTCCCGACCGTTATGACCTGACCCGGATCATGCCGGCGCAGGGAGTGAGGTGGACCAATGGCAACTGTGGCCGTCGTGGGTGGCGGAGTGATCGGGCTGTCGATCGCATGGCGCGCGGCCCGCTCAGGGCACATCGTGACCGTGCACGACCCGAATCCCGGTAGCGGTGCCTCGTGGGTGGCCGGCGGGATGCTGGCCCCGCTGTCCGAGGGCTGGCCCGGTGAGGACCACGTGCTGTCCCTGGGTGCGGCCTCGCTCGACCGCTGGCCCGGATTCGCGGAGGCACTGCGCGCGGAGACCGGCGTCGACGTGTTCACCGCCGAGGCGTCGCTGACCGTCGCGCTCGACGCGGCGGACGCGGCCGATCTGCGGACCGTCGCCGAATGGGTCGGGGAGCGGGGGCACGAGATGCGTCTGCTCTCCCGTGCGGAAATCCGGGAGTTCGAACCGTCCCTCGGTCCGAAGGTGCGTCTCGGACTGCTCGCACCCGCCGAGTCGTCGGTCGACAACCGTACGCTCGTCGACGCCCTGCGCGTCGCGGCCACCGCGGCCGGGGTGCGTTTCTCCGACGCCGCCGTCCACGATCTCGCCGACCTTCCCGACGATCAGGTGGTGCTCGCCGCCGGCTCGGCGTCGGCGCGACTGTGGCCGGGCCTTCCGGTCCGTCCGGTCAAGGGCGAGATCCTGCGCCTGCGGGTGCGGCCGGGCGCGACTCCGCCGCCGCAGCGCACCGTGCGCGCGAGTGTCCACGGACGCCCCGCCTATCTGGTGCCCCGCCACGACGGCCTCGTCGTGGGCGCCACACAGTACGAGGCGTCCGACACACAGGTCACGGTGGCCGGGGTGCGCGATCTGATCGCCGACGCCGAGAAGATCTTTCCTGCGCTCGGCGAGTACGAACTGTTCGAGGCGAGCGCGGGCCTGCGCCCGATGACCCCCGACAACCTGCCGCTGATCGGCCGGCTCTCCGATCGTGTCGTCGCCGCGACCGGCCACGGCCGCAACGGTGTGCTGCTCACGCCGCTCACCGTCGACGCGGTGCTCGCCGAACTCGGTGGGCGGTCGCTGGCCGACGCGCAGTACGCCTGTCCTGGACGAATTACGGAAGCGAGTGTGGGATGACGAACGTGTCCGTGGGCATCACCGTCAACGGTGAGGACAAGTACTACGACGCGGCCCCGACCGTGTCACAACTGCTGAACGAGCTCGGTCTGCCCGAGAAGGGCATCGCGGTCGCCGTCGACGGTGTCGTGTGCCCGCGTGGCCGCTGGTCGGAGCCGGTCACGCGCGGAGCGAGCATCGAGATCCTCACGGCGGTCCAGGGTGGCTGACACACACGATCCCGGCGCCGACCTGCCGCAGCTCACCATCGCCGGCCGCACCTTCGGGTCGCGGCTGATCACCGGCACCGGTGGCGCGGCGAACCTGGCCGTGCTCGAGGAGGCACTCGTCGCGTCGGGCACCGAACTGACCACCGTCGCGATGCGCCGCGTCGACGCGGCCTCTGGAACCGGTGTCCTCGACCTGCTGCGCCGCCTCGGCATCGAACCGCTGCCGAACACTGCCGGGTGCCGCGGCGCGAAGGAAGCCGTGCTGACCGCGCAGCTCGGGCGGGAGGCGCTGGAGACCGACTGGGTGAAACTCGAGGTCATCGCCGACGAACGGACGCTGCTGCCCGACGCCATCGAACTCGTCTCCGCGGCCGAACAACTCGTCGACGACGGCTTCGTCGTCCTGCCGTACACGACCGACGATCCCGTCCTCGCGCGACGCCTCGAGGACGTCGGTTGTGCCGCGGTGATGCCGCTCGGCTCGCCGATCGGGACCGGCCTCGGCATCTCGAACCCGCACCACATCGAGATGATCGTCGAGGCCGCGGGTGTGCCGGTGATCCTCGACGCGGGAATCGGAACCGCCTCCGACGCGGCGCTCGCGATGGAACTCGGTTGCGACGCCGTGCTGCTCGCGACCGCCGTCACCCGCGCGAAGGATCCGGCGCTGATGGCGTCGGCGATGCGGCACGCCGTCGAAGCGGGATTCCGTGCCCGGCACGCCGGCCGGATCCCGAAACGCTTCTGGGCCCAGGCGTCTTCGCCGATGGAGCCGTGACCGGTACGGGAACCCCTGAGCACCTTGGTGCTCAGGGGTTTTCCGATTATTGCGCGACGGGATACCGATCGGTCTGTACGCTCCCCGGGCATGACAGTTGCACACAGAATTTTCTCTGCCGCTGCTGCCGGGCTCATGGGCGCAGCCGTCGCCGTTGCGGCGCCGGGTGTCGCGGGCGCCCAGGAACCGTGTCAGATGGGCTGGTCGAACACCGGACCGAGGTCGTGCGCGACGACGGAGTTGTCCACGCCACCCGTGCTGACATTGGGCGACGGCATCTGCGCCGGCATCGTGCGCGCCGGTGGTACCGCCTTCGACGGCCCGCTCTACGAGTACTCCTCGGCGCCGGGTGCCACCCACGGGATCGAACTGCGGATCACGCAGGGCTACTCGCTTCTCGGCGAGTGGACGCCGAGCATCCTGAACTGCGACGTCACCGTCGCTTTCGACTGGCACAACCTCGACACCGGTGCCCGCGGTACGGAGACCCGCTTCGTGCCGGCCTTCCACACGAGCACCCGGCCCCTGTTCATGCACGTGTTCCCCGGGCCCGGCCGCGTCGCCCTGACGATGCGTACAGAGCGACCGAGCATCCCGGTCACCACCGAGGTCTTCGTCCCCTGACGCACCGCGTGCGGCTCCGGAGAGTGTGATCGGATGCGCTCGCCGGAGCCGCACGTAGGGTGGTGCGCATGATCGAAGTGACCGGCTTGACCAAGACCTTCGGGTCCACGACCGCGGTCGACGACCTGACGTTCACGGTCCGTCCCGGCATCGTCACCGGCTTCCTCGGCCCCAACGGGGCGGGGAAGTCCACCACGATGCGCATGATCCTGGGGCTGGACCGGCCGACCTCGGGAACCGCACTGATCGAAGGGAAGCCGTACAGCGAGCTGACACGGCCGCTCACCGCCGTCGGGGCGTTGCTCGACGCGAAGTGGGTGCATCCCAACCGGTCGGCGCGGTCGCATCTCGCCTGGCTGGCCGCGTCGAACGGTCTGCCCGCCTCGCGTGTCGACGAGGTTCTGCGCCAGGTGGGTCTGACGGAGGTCGCGGGCAAGCGCGCCGGCGGCTTCTCGCTCGGCATGTCGCAGCGACTCGGTCTCGCCGCCGCACTGCTCGGCAACCCGCGCGTGCTGCTGTTCGACGAACCGGTCAACGGCCTCGACCCCGAGGGCATCGTGTGGATCCGGCGGTTCATGCAGGCCCTCGCCGCGGAAGGCCGCACGGTGCTCGTGTCCAGCCACCTGCTCTCGGAGATGGCGCAGACCGCCGAACACCTCATCGTCATCGGCCGTGGACGGCTCATCGCCGACACCTCGGTGAAGGAGTTCGTCGACCGCGCGTCCGACTCGTTCGTCGTCGTGCGCAGCCCGCAGCTCGACGAGCTGCGCACCGCGCTCACCGAACGCGGGCACACCGTGCGGGAGGACGACGGTGCCCTGCACGTCTCGGGCGCTCCGGCGGCAGAGATCGGCGAACTCGCCGCGACCCGGTCGATCGTGCTGCACGAACTCGCGGGACGCAACGCGTCGCTCGAGGAAGCGTTCATGAAACTCACCGGTGGCGAGGTCGAATACCACGGATCCGGAGTCGACGACGTCATGAAGGGTGGACTGTGATGAGTACGGCGCTCGACACACTGCGGGCCGAACGGATCAAGCTCACGTCGGTGCAGTCACCGCTGTGGTGCACCCTCGTCATCGTCGCCCTCGGCCTGGGTCTGGCCGCGATCCTCGGGTCGGTCTCCCGCGCGTCGGCCGGGATGGACGACGAACTGGGGCGGTTCTATCCGACCGTGGACGTCGCGGTCAGCGGCGTCACCGGCTTCGGCGTGCTGGTGCTCATGATCCTCGCGGCACTGTCGGTCACCAGCGAGTACCGCTTCGGGGTCATCCGTACGACCTTCCAGGCCACCCCGAACCGCACCCTGCTCCTGACGATGAAGGCGCTGCTCATCGGCGTGCTGGGCGCGGTGCTGACACTCGCGGTCTCGTTCGGTGCCTTCTACCTCGCGAAGGCGCTGGCCGGGCCTGACGCAGGTCGCGAACTCGTCCTCAGCGGCGACACGGCGTGGCGCGCGGTCTACGGCACCGCGATCTACGCGTTCCTGTGCGTCTTCCTCGCGATCGGCGTGGGCACGCTGCTGCGGCAGTCGGCCGGCACGATCGCGCTGCTGATGCTGTGGCCGCTGCTGCTCGAATCGTTGTTCGCGCTGTTCGGTTCGGTGGGCCGCGAGATCCAACCGTTCCTGCCGTTCGCGAACGCGAACAACTTCCTGGGTATCGGGCAGGGAATCGAATTCCACTGGGGTCCATGGGGATCGCTCCTGTACTTCGCGGTCTTCTCGTTTCTGGTGTTCGCAGCCTCGCTCGTGGTGGTCAACCGCCGCGACGCCTGAGGTACTACCTCGACACGCCGCAGGTTCTGCCTCCGCACACTGCGCCGCACGGTTTCCCCGTGCGGCGCAGTGCTTTTTTGTACGCTCGGTCGATGGCGCGGGCGCAGACGAGATACGGCATGCGGGGAGCGGCGCTGATCGCCGCCGGTGTACTGCTGACGGCGGGATGCTCGGAGGCGGAGGTGGAGGCGCCGCCCGTCGATCCGGCGGCGCTCGCCGACGCCGTGCAGCTCGATGCCGTCATGACGCACCTGACGGAACTCGAACGGATCGCCGGCGAGAACGACGGAAACCGTTCGCTCGGGACCCCCGGCTACGACGCGAGCGTCGACTACGTCGCCGGAGCCCTGCGCGACGCCGGATTCGACGTGCAGACACCGGAGTTCGACACGACCCTGTTCGCCGTCGAGAACGAGCAGCTCACCGTCGACGGGGAGCCGATGGGCGTGAGCGCACTCGGCATGTCGCCGTCGACGGGACCGGAGGGGCTCACCGCGCGCGTCGTGCGCATCGCCCCCGACGACACCCCCGGTTGCGAGGCAACCGACTACGACGGCATCGACGCGACCGGCGCGGTGGTGATCGTCGATCGCGGCGTGTGCACCTTCGCCGTCAAGGAGCAGGTCGCCGCCGAACGGGGAGCGGCCGCGCTGCTCGTCGCCAACAACGAGGACGGCCCGCTCGCCGCCGCCGGTCTGGGGGCGGAATCGAACCCCCGCATCCCGGTCGGTGGGGTGGCCGGGGCCGACGCCGAGCGTCTGTCCGCCGCGACCACCGTGACGGTGACGCTCCAGACCCGTACCGAGGACCGGAAGTCGCGCAACGTGATCGCGCAGACGCGCACCGGTTCGACCGACGACGTGGTCGTCGTCGGCGCGCACCTCGACAGCGTCCCCGAAGGACCGGGGATCAACGACAACGGAACCGGTGTCGCCGCCGTCCTCGAGACCGCGCTGCAACTCGGCAGCGAGCCGGGCGTGACCAACGCCGTGCGGTTCGCGTTCTGGGGCGCCGAGGAGGTCGGACTGGTCGGCTCCACGAGATACGTCGAGTCGCTGTCCGACGAGGAGCGACTCGACATCGCCCTGTACCTGAACTTCGACATGCTCGGCTCGCCCAACGCCGGATATCTGGTGTTCGACGGCGACGACTCCGACGCCGTCGGTGAAGGACCCGGACCGGAGGGCTCGGCGGGTATCGAACGGACCTTCGCGCAATTCTTCGACGAACGCGGAATCGAGGTCGGCGGAACAGATTTCGACGGCCGATCCGATTACGGTCCGTTCGTCGCCTTCGGCATCCCCGCGGGCGGGGTGTTCACCGGCGCCGACGACGTCAAGACCCCCGAACAGGCCGACCTGTGGGGTGGCACCGCCGACCAGCCCTTCGACCCGAACTACCACACCCCCGAGGACACCCTGGCCGGCATCGACCGCGACGCGTTCGGCGCGGCGGCCGCCGCCGTCGCCTACGGCACGGCCGTCTACGCGAATTCCATCGACGGACCCGACGGGGTGCCCACCGGCGACCAGCGGGCCGAGGTGCGCGCCGAGTTCACCGAGTGAGGACGGGCGCGGTCAGCGCTCGTGCAGTCGCCACAACGGGTTGACCGGGCCGTGGCCGTGACCGAGGTCGTAGGACCACTCGAGGCACTTCGTGATCCATTCCTTCGCGAACTCGACGGCCTCGGGCACCGACCGGCCGTGCGCGAGGGCCGACGCGATCGCGGCCGCGAGCGTGTCGCCGCCGCCGTGGTCGTTGCCGGTCTCGATGCGCGGCGTGCTGAACTCGAGGAAACGGTCGCCGTCGAACAGCAGGTCGGTGCTCTTCTCCGAGCTGCGCAGGTGGCCACCCTTGACGATCACCCACTGGGCGCCGAGCGCATGGAGCGCTTCGGCGGCGCGCCGTGCCGACGCGTCGTCGACGACGTCGATGCTCGTAATCAGCCGTACCTCGTCGAGATTCGGGGTGACGACGGTGGAGAGGGGGATGAGCACCCCGCGGATCGCGTCGAGTGCGTCGGAGTGCAACAGCGGGTCGCCGTGCATCGACGCGCAGACCGGGTCGACGACGAGCGGCACCTCCATGTCGCGGCCGATGCCCACCTCGCAGCACACTTGCGCGACGGCCTCGATGATCTGCGTGGAGGCGAGCATGCCCGTCTTCGCTGCGGAGACTCCGATGTCCTCGACCACGCACCGCACCTGGTCGGCCACGGTCTCGGCGGGGATCTCGTGGAACCCGCGGACGCCGACGGAGTTCTGGACGGTCACGGCGGCCACCGCGACGCACGCGTGCACACCGCACATCGCCATCGTGCGGGAATCGGCCTGGATGCCGGCTCCGCCCCCGGAGTCGGTGCCGGCGATGGTGAGGGCTCGAACCGGGGTCTCGCCTCGAGGCGACAAGGGCAGAAGGTCCACGCGGACACCCTACCCAGGGTGTGTTCGATCACGGCCGGGCGGCGCTGAGGCCGGTGCATCGTCCGAAACACGACAGCGTTGCCGACGGTGGCCGTCTCGTTGCTCTATAGTGGCATAGGTCACAGTTCCATCACGCAACACCCCTATTGGAGGCGCTCATGAACACGAGTTCGCCGGACCTCGCCGTGTCGGACAACGCCGACCAGAACCGGTTCGAACTGCGCCTCAACGGCGATCTCGTCGGCATCCTGGGGTACTACGACTTCGAACGCGCTCCGGCGCCGAACCCGCCGGTCGTCGACTTCATGCACACCGTGATCGTCGAGGATTTCGGCCATCGGGGTCTCGCGGCCGTCCTCGTCGGTGGTTCGCTCGATCTCGCGCGCAGCCGAGGCTGGCGGGTGCGGCCGGTGTGCACCTATGTGCAGCGATTCCTGTCGGCGCACGAGAACTACCGCGACGTCGTCGTGGCTCTCGAGCCGCCGCGCACGGAACCCAAGCGCACGGAAACTCAGCGCACGGAACCCCAGCGCAAGGAGAATCGGCGCAGGCAACCGCAGCGTAAGGTGCCCGCCCGCAAGGCCTGACGCCTTCGCGGGCGGTTCACCCGGCCCGGAATCCGCTCAGCGGTCGAATCCACTCAGCGGTCGAATCCACTCAGAGGTCGAGGTCGACGATGACCGGTGCGTGGTCGCTCGCGCCCTTGCCCTTGCGTTCGTTGCGGTCGATCTCGGCGCCCGTCACCCGTGCCGCGAAGGCCGGCGACCCGAGCACGAAGTCGATCCGCATGCCCTGCTTCTTGGGGAAGCGCAGCTGGGTGTAGTCCCAGTAGGTGTAGACCCCGGGGCCGGGCGCGTACGGACGGACCACATCGGTGTAGCCGACCTCGGCGAACGCGTGGAAGGCGTCGCGCTCGGGCTGCGAGGTGTGCGTCTTGCCCTCGAAGAAGGCCGGATCCCACACGTCGTCGTCGGTGGGGGCGACGTTCCAGTCGCCGACCAGCGCGATGGGCTGCTCGGGCGCTGCGGTGGCCCAGGCGTGCGCGTCGGCGCGCAGCTTGGCGAGCCAGTCGAGTTTGTAGGTGTAGTGCGGGTCGTTGAGGTCGCGACCGTTGGGGACGTACAGGCTCCACACGCGCACACCCGCGCACGTCGCCCCGATCGCCCGCGCCTCGAGCGCCGGATCGACCTCCGGGTCCTTGGAGAAACCGGGCTGGTCCTCGAAGCCGATCTGCACGTCGTCGAGGCCCACGCGCGACGCGATGGCCACACCGTTCCACTGGCTCAGTCCGACGTGCGCGACGCGGTAACCGAGTTCCTCGAAGCGTTCGTACGGGAACTGCTCGTCCTTGCACTTGGTTTCCTGCATCGCGAGCACATCCGTGTCGGTTCGCTGCAACCAGTCGAGGATGCGGTCGGTACGAGCACGGACGGAGTTCACATTCCAGGTAGCAAGGCGCACACGCCCACTGTAGGCGACCTATCCGACGGGTTCGGAGGCGTACCGGTAGCGGTGGTGGTCGACGAAGCCGAGTTCGCGATACAGGGCGCGCGCCGCGGTGTTCGACTCCTCGACCTGCAGATATGCGTGGGTCGCGCCTTGCTCGCGTGCCCATCGCAGCAGGGCACCGCACACGAGTGTGCCGAGTCCGCGGCGCCGGTGCTCGGGAGCGACCTCGACGGTCGACAGACCCACCCAGCGGCGTCCGTCCGGCGCATCGGTGATCGCCGCGCGGCAGATCGCCAGGGGCGGCTGCCCCGGTGCACCGATGCGGCCGAACCCGAGGATCCCCGCGGCCACCGAGCCGAGCACGTCCTGCGCGAGCAACGGGTCGGCGTCGGCGCGGTGGAGCGACATCCAGTCGGCGTCCGGCCGGTCGGTGATCGTGACCGGGGCGGGCTCCGGCGGTAACGGCACGTTCGCGAGATCGGCGCCCATCACGAGCACCGGCTCCGAGGTCGGCCACCCCTCGGGGATCCGGGCGAGTCGATCGGGCACCAGCAGCCGCAGCGGCAGTCCGCGCGCTGCGAACCATTCACGGAGCCGGGCGCGGACGGCCGGATCGGCGGGGTCGGCCACGGTGCCGCGTTCGCCCAGCGGCGTCGCCGAATTGGCGCGCCGCGTGAAACCGTGCCCGGCGCGCACGAGCCAGCCGTCCACCCAGGCCGATTCGAGACCGGGCCACCCCGCGGCGGCGGCGTGCTCGAGCGCGCGGATCTCCGAGACGCGGATCGGCCGCGCCGCGATCGGCTTGAGCGCGACGACCGAGGTGGGGGCCACCTGGACGACGCGACCGTCGGCGGTGCGCACCGCGACCACCGGTTCGACGGAGACGAGTTCACCGATGACGTCGGTCATCGGATGGCTGTAGCCGGCGGGCAGGCGGTACCGCAGCACCACCCGGGTGCCGAGGGGTACGGATGGGGCCGGACGGTCGGTCGTCATCGACGGTTCGTCGGTCGCCTCGTCACTCGTCCTCGTCGTCGTGGCCGAACGGGTCCTCCACCGAACCGGGGAGCCAGGTCAGCCCCGGGACACCCCAGCCGGCGCGCTTGATGGTCTTCTTCGCGGCGCGGGCGTTGCGTCCGATCAGGACGTCGACGTACAGGAAGCCGTCGAGGTGCCCGACCTCGTGCTGCAGCATGCGAGCGAAGAATCCGTGGCCCTCGATCTCGACGGGCTCACCGTTCTCGTCGGTACCGGTGACCTTCGCCCAGTCGGCGCGACCGGTGGGGAAGTTCTCGCCGGGCACGGACAGGCAGCCCTCGAGATCGTCCTCGGGGTCGGGCATCGTCTCGGGGATCTCGGAGGTCTCGAGGATCGGGTTGACGACGACGCCACGCCGGCGCGCGACCTTGCCGGACTCGTCGCGGTCGGGGCAGTCGTAGACGAACAGTCGCTTGTCGACACCGACCTGGTTGGCGGCGAGGCCGACGCCGTTGGCCGCGTCCATCGTCTCGAACATGTCGGCGATCAGCTGAGCGAGTTCGGCGGGTGACTCGGTCACCGGCCGGGTCGGGTTGTGCAGGACGGGGTCGCCGACGATGACGATGGGAAGAATGGCCATGGTGACACAGGATAATGGGATCGACTCGCAGCGTTCTCGAACCGGTATGTGTCCCCACCCCGTGATTGAATGACTTCCGCCGAGACGCAAGGACTCTTCGTCACGGTGTGATCCAGTCAGTCGAGGAGGGAAATGGACGGCGCAGCAGCGCACGGCAACGACCGGTCCGATCTCGTGTCCCCGCAGGGCGACGGCGCATCCGCGCAGGAGCCCACCGGCGACGAGGCGAACGGCCTGAGCCGTCGCGATCTCGACATCCTGGCGTTCGAACGGCAGTGGTGGAAGTACGCCGGTGCCAAGGAGGACGCCATCAAGGAACTCTTCGGTCTCTCCGCCACCCGCTACTACCAGGTGCTCAACGCTCTGGTGGATCGTCCCGAGGCGCTCGCCGCCGATCCGATGCTGGTCAAGCGGCTGCGGCGGTTGCGTGCGAGCCGTCAGAAGGCCCGCGCGGCCCGCCGGCTCGGTTTCGACACCCGCTAGACGGGCGGCTTCCGGGCCGGATACTGCGATGTCGACACGCGCGGCCGGTCGGCAGCGCTGCGTGTGCTCGGGCAACTATGGTCGAGGTCGTGAGCAGAACCCCCGAGATCCCCAGCCGCGCGCCCGCACCCTCGGGACCGCCTCTGCGTGCGTTCGCGATGGTCCTGATCTCCTTGGGCATCCTGTTCGCCGGTCTGGGTTTCGCCTCGCTCGGTGATTCCGACGACGAACCGGCTCCCGCGGCGGCACCCACGACGACGACCGCCGCGGCGCCGGCCGCACCGTCCACGCGCTCGGCCGCGGTGCCCTCCGCGCCCGCGCCTGCTGCCGCGAACGGTGGCACGTCTGCCTCCGGAACAGGCGCGACCACCACCACCGCGGCCGCGACCTCGGTTCCCTCCCTGCCCGTGGCGAGCGGAACCTCGTTCGCCTCCGACACCTCGGCCGCCGCGACGGCACCGGTCCGCGTGTTCAACAACTCCGAGATCGCGGGCCTGGCCGCGCAGACCGCCACCTACCTCGAGGACGAGGGCTTCACCATCACCGAGACCGGCAACTACAGCGAGGGCCTGCTGCCGCAGACCTCGGTGTTCTACGGGACGTCGCCCGGTGAGCAGCAGACCGCGACGGCCGTCGCGGAATCGCTCGGGGTCACCGCGCAACCGCGCTTCGAAGGCATCCGCAATGCCGCCCCCGGAGTGATCGTCATCGTCACTTCGCCGTAGCGCCGAAACCGTGTCGGTCCGCCACCGGGTGGGTGCCGGAGACGCCCGGTTATGATCGGGTGACTTTTCGGCACTTCGAAGGAGCGGTTTGATGGTCTCCAGTTCCACCCGTCGCATGTCCTGGCGTGCTCTGGCCCCGATCGTCGCGATCGCCGCGGTGGGCCTGACTGCGTGCTCGAACAGCGAGGAGGCGAGCACCGAGCCGGGGACGACGCCGCCGGTGTGGACGGGATCCGCCGCGCCCGCTTCCGAGGCCCACGGCGACGACCACGGCACCGAGGGTGGAAGCGAGGGCGGAAGCGAGTCGCACGCCGGTGGCTCCGCCTCCGCTGCTGCGCTCACCGCCGAGCTCACCACGGTCGACGGCCAGTCGGCCGGCACCGTGTCGTTCGCCGAGAACGGCGGCAACGTCGAGGTGACCGTCGACGTCGAGGGTCTCGAGCCCGGCTACCACGGTGTCCACATCCACGAGTTCGGCCGTTGCGAGGCCGAGTCCACCGCTCCGGACGGCGGTGAGCCCGGCGCGTTCCTGTCCGCAGGCGCTCACCTGCAGGCCGGCGGCAACACCTCCGTCCCGGAGAGCGGCGACCTGGTCTCGCTCGTCGTCCGTGAGGACGGCACCGCCACCGCCACCGTCACCACCTCGGCCTTCGGCCTCGAGGACCTCGAGGGTGAGGACGGCGCTTCGGTGGTCGTGCACCAGGACAACCTCGGCGCACGCCTCGCGTGCGGCGTCATCGAGTGACCGGAGCCCGAATCTCCTGAGACTCGATCTCGCAGGTAATTCCTGACACAGGGCCCCGCAGACGGACATCCGTCGGCGGGGCCCTGTGGTTGGATCGAGACGTGGCAGTCGCGTTTCCGGGATCACCTCGTCCCACGATCGGCGTGGAATGGGAGATCGCTCTGGTGGACAAGACCACCCGCGATCTCTCGAACAGCGCGGCGGTCGTCTTCGACAGGGTGAAGGAGATCGCGGGGGAGACCCCGCGGTTGACCAAGGAGTTCCTGCGGAACACCGTCGAACTCGTCACCGGAGTGCACGACACGGTCGCCGAGGCGGTCGACGACCTGTCCGAGTCGCTGTCGCTGCTGCGACGTGCCGCCGACCCGAACGGCGTGGACCTGATGTGCGCCGGTACCCACCCGTTCGCGCAGTGGACGGACCAGACCGTCACGCCCTCCCCGGACTACGACGAGATGATCAACCGCACCCGCTGGTGGGGACGGCAGATGCTCATCTGGGGAGTGCACGTCCATGTGGGGGTCTCCTCCGCGGAGAAGGTCATCCCGATCCTCAATGCCATGCTCGTGAAGTATCCCCACATGCTCGCGTTGTCGGCCTCGTCGCCGATCTGGGCGGGCTATGACACGGGCTACGCGAGCAACCGGGCGCTGATGTTCCAGCAGCTGCCGACCGCCGGCCTGCCCTACCATTTCGCCGACTGGCCGCAGTACGCGGAATTCATCGGTGATCAGCTCAAGTCCGGCGTCATCAGCCACCCCGGCGGCATGCACTGGGACATCCGGCCGGCACCGAAATGGGGGACCCTCGAGGTCCGGGTCTTCGACGGCATCACCAACCGCGCCGAACTGGCCGCCCTCGTCGCGTTCGTGCATTCGCTCGTCGTCTACTTCGACGAATGTCTCGAACGGGGCGAGGAACTGCCCGTGCTGCAGCCGTGGCACGTCAAGGAGAACAAGTGGCGTGCGGCGCGCTACGGACTCGAGGCGGAGGTCATCCTCGACCCGGTGTGCACCGAGCGGCTGGTCACCGACGACCTGAACGATCTGCTCGAACAGATCATGCCCACCGCGGTGCGGCTCGGTTGCGCCGACGAACTCTCACAGGTCGCGGACATTCCGGTGCGGGGAGCGTCCTATCAGCGTCAGCGCCGGCTCGCGGAACGGACGGACGGCGATCTCGTCGCGGTGGTGGACTCGCTCGTGCAGGAACTGAAGGAGTGATAGGCCGAGGACGTCCCGGCCGTCAGCTCCTCGTCACCTGTCACGCACCGCCGGGAGCGTCCTCGTCGAGCAGGCCGTCGCGACCGAGCTGCTCCCGGTAGGCGATGCGGCCGACCCGGTGGGCGATCACGGGGGCGGTGAGCACCATGAACATACCCGCCAGGGCCATCATCCAGATGTCGATCGAACTACGCAGGATGATCATGGAGCCGCCCAGCACGAACAACAGACCCACCACCTGGGGTTTGGTGGCGGGGTGCATGCGCGACAGGGTGTCGCGGAAACGCACCACGCCGATCGCGGCGGTCAGCGAGATGACCGCCCCGATGAGGATCAGGAGGTGGGCGAAGGTGTCGATGATCGTCGTCATCCTTCGTCACGCACCCGGAATCGAGCCACGGACACCGACCCGATGAAGCCGACCAGGGCGAGGGCCACCGTGGCCGGCAGCACCGACGTGTCACGTGTGTACACCGCCCAGATCGCGATGCCGCAGATGCCGAGCGCGAGCAGGGCGTCGACGCCGACGAGCCGGTCGAGGGAGTTGGGGCCCGCGATCACGCGGTAGGTGATCAGGACCGCGGAGACGAACAGCAGTGCCCCCGCGATCGCCAGTGTCACGGTCACGTCAGTTCCTCCGTTCCGCTGCGCCAGGGGCTGGCCTGCCATTCCGACTCGCGTTCGAACGTCTGGATGAGGAGGCGCTCGATGAGGCGGGCGGAACGGTAGAAGTCGGCCACGGCCTTGTCGGTACTCACGTCGAGGACGTGCACGTACATGATCCGCCGCACCTGGTCGATCTCGAGCACCATGGTGCCCGGGATGTTGTTCATGATGTCCGTCCACAGTGTCAGCACCAGGTCGGACTTGATGGTGAGCCGGCAGCGCAGCACGCCGGTGACCGGCGGCGGGGACGGCCGGATCGCGAGCCACCCCACGTTGATCGTCGAGCGGATGGTCTCGCCGAAGATCACCGCGCCGAGTCGCATCGCGGACCACACGTGCACGCGACCCTCGACGGGCACACGCGGCAGCGGTAGCACGAACATGATGACGAGCGAAACGACCACACCGCCGAGGATGTTGGCGATGCTGAAGGTGCCCCACAGCAGCACCCAGACCAGGGTCGTCCATCCCAGAACGAACAGCCGCAGGACGTTGGCGCGTTTCATCATTCCTGCTCACCCCCCAGCACGGCCTCGATGTACACCGTGCGGTCGAGCAGGTTCTCGGCGGCACGGTTGCTGATGTCGAGCAGGGGACCGGCGAAGACGGTCAACGACACACCGATCGCGACGAGCCAGATCGTGGGGACGAGCATCGCGGCCGGCATCCGGCCGACATCCGGGCGTTCCTCGAAGGAGATGTCGGTGGCGGATTCGTCGATCAGCGCCGAGGGGCCGATGTCGGCGAGATCGCCCTCGGGAGCGTCGGCACGTGCCCGCCAGAACGCCTTCGTCCAGATACGCGCGACGACGTACAGCGTCAGGAGGCTGGTCAGGACACCACCGGCGACGAGGACCCAGGCGAGGACCGAACCGTCCTCCGCGCCGGCCTGCAGTAGGGCGACCTTCCCGATGAACCCGGAGAACGGCGGGATACCACCCAGGTTGAGCGCCGGGATGAGGAACAGGACCGCCAGCAGCGGGGACATCAGCGCGAGGCTGCCGAGGCGTCGCAGCGATGCCGACCCGGCCTGGCGTTCGATGAGACCCACTACGAGGAACAGGGTGGTCTGCACGAGGATGTGGTGGCCGACGTAGTAGACGGCGCCCGCGAGACCGGTCTGCGACGACAGGGCGACGCCGAAGATCATGTAGCCGATGTGGCTGACGAGCGTGAACGACAGCAGACGTTTGATGTCGTTCTGCGCGATCGCGCCGAGGATGCCGACGATCATCGTGAGCAGGCCCGCGACGAGCAGGACGTCGTCGAGTTCGCCGCCCGGGAACAGCAGAGTGTGCGCCCGGATGATCGCGTACACACCGACCTTGGTCAGCAGGCCGGCGAAGACGGCCGTGACCGGTGCGGGTGCGGTGGGGTAGGAGTCGGGAAGCCACGACGACAGCGGGAAGACCGCGGCCTTGATACCGAAGGCGACGAGCAGCACACCGAAGATCGCGGCCCGGGTGCCCGGTGAGATCTCGTCCATCCGCAGTGCCATCTGGGCGAGGTTCAGGGTGCCCGTGGCGGCGTAGGCGAAGGCGATGCCTACGAGGAAGACCAGCGAGGACACCATCGAGACCATGACGTACGAGACGCCCGCGCGGACGCGGTCGGCGCTCGCACCCAGGGTCAGCAGGACGAACGAGGCGGCGAGCAGCACTTCGAAGCCGACGAAGAGGTTGAACAGGTCGCCGGCGAGGAAGGCGATGTTGACGCCCGCGGTGAGCGCGAGATAGGTCGGCAGGAAGATCGAGACGGGTTGTTGCTCGTTGCCGTCGTGGATACCCTGACCGACCGCGTACAGCATCACCGACAGCAGCACGATCGCCGAGACGACCAGCATCAACGCCGACAATCGATCGACGACCAACGAGATGCCGATCGGCGCCTCCCACCCGCCGATCTGCAGTACCGCGATGCCGTCGGCGTCGGCGTAGTACAACAGCGCCACACATACGACGAGCGAGGCGACCAGCGCGAAGACGGTGATCCATCGCTGAACGCGCGGACGGCGGCCGACGATCAGGGTCGCGGCTGCGGCGAGCAACGGGATGAGGACGGGGAGGGGAACGAGGTTCGCGACGCTCAGGTTCATCGGCGATCCTCCTTCCCGTTCTTCTCGTCGTCTCCGGTCCGCTCGCCCTCGGCAGGGTCGGGGGCCTCGGGGTCGGGGTCGTCCGCGCGGACGGCCTCGTCGACCTCACCGGCAGGGCCGGACTCGTCCGTCCCGCCCTGGTTCTGCGTGTAGGCCGAGTCGGTCGGGTCGTCGAAGTCGCCGTCGTGCAGGTCCTCGTACGCCTCGAGGTCCTCGATGTTCTTGAGCTGATCGAGCGGGATGGGATTGCCCTCGGCGTCGAAGGCGTCGCCGCTCTTGCTCGGGATACCGGTGAGCGGGTCGTCGGACCGGTCGCGCGACGGCAGGTCGGCGAGACTGCGTCGCTGCGACACGAGGGTGTCCTCGGGATCGTTCTCGATCTCGTCCCGTGCACGGTAGGTGTAGGAGCGGTAGGTCAGGGCCAGCACGAACGCCGCCACACCCATCGTGATGACGATCGCGGTGAGGATCATCGCCTGGGCGAGGGGGTCGGCCATGTCCGGCTCGACGTCGCTCTCCACACCGACGATCGGGGCGTGGCCCGCGGGACCGCCGAGGGTGAGCAGCAACAGGTTGATGCCGTTGCCGGCCAGCAACAGGCCCAGCAGCATCTTGATGATGCTGCGTTCGAGCAGCAGGTACACACCGGATGCGACGAGCACGCCGACGATGGCGAGGAGCGTGATGTTCGCGGTCATCGGCTCTCACCCACGGTCTCGGCGTCGAGGCGAGCGCCGAGGCTGCGCAGCACGTCCAGGATCAGGCCGACGACGATGAGGTACACACCCAGGTCGAAGAACAGTGCGGTCACGAGCTTGATATCGCCGAGCAGCGGAAGCGTGAGTTCGAGGGTCGCCGACGACAGTGCCGGAGCGCCGAGGAACATCGACACCAGTGCGGTGCCCGCCGCGAAGGTGAGTCCGAGGCCGAGGATCTTGCCGGCGTCGATGGGAACCGCCTCTCCGAGCTCGTAGCGTCCGCCGGCCAGGTACCTCAGCACGAGCGCGAGACCGGCGACGAGACCGCCCGCGAACCCGCCACCGGGAGCGTTGTGCCCGGAGAAGAAGAAGTACACCGACAGGATCATCATGGTGGGGAAGACCAGCCGGGTGGTGACCTCGAGGACCAGCGAACGGTAGCGCGGATCGATGAGATCGCCGCCGAGCAGCCAGGTCGTCTCGTTGCTGGCGGACACCGCGTCGAGCTGCGCCGCAGGTGCATCCGCCACACGCGGGGCGGTACCGAAGCGGCGGGTGCGGAAGACCAGGCTGGCCACGCCGGTCGCAGCGACCAGCAGTACCGAGATCTCGCCCATCGTGTCCCAGGCGCGGATGTCGACGAGCAGGACGTTGACGATGTTCTTGCCGTCACCGCCGTAGTAGGCGGCGTCGGGCAGCAGCAGCGAGATCGGATCGGTAGTGCGTGCCGCGACGGCGTAGGCGCCGATCCCGGCGACCACCGCGCCCACGGCGATGCCGAGCATCGCGCGGGCGAACTTGCTGCCCATCACCGCGGCCGGGTCGGTCTCGGCGGGCAGCTTGCGCAGGACCAGCACGAACATCACGAGGGTGACGGTCTCGACGAGGAACTGGGTGAGCGCGAGGTCGGGAGCTCCCTGGAGGGCGAACAGCACCCCGAGCCCGTAACCGGTCACGCCCACGACCAACACTGCGCCGAGACGGTTGCGCAGGACCGTCGCGGTGATCGCGGCGGCCATCATGATCAACCCCACCCCGAGCTGCCAGATCGAGTCCCACGCGCGCGTCGACGGCATCGTGCTCAGCCCGAAGAAGAACATCAGCACCGTCGGGAGCGCCACCAGGGTGATGAGGATGGTCGCCTGGGTCAGGGGGAGCGAACCGCGCTGCAGGAAGGCGGTCAGGCGCAGGGACAGGGTGTCCATGCCCTGGAGGGTCGCGTCGTACATCCGGTCGGCATTTCCGAGCGGCGGGTGCTCGAAGCGCAGACGCGCGATGGTGCGGTGCGCGAGGAACAGGACCGTGCCGCCCACGATCACCACGCCGGTCAGACCCAGCGGCAAGGAGAATCCGTGCCACAACGCCAGGTGGTAGGGCTTGTCGAGTTCGGTGGGCAGCTCGTCGGCGTAGGGGGTGATCAGATGGTCGATCCACGAGCTCGCGAAGCCCGCGGCGAGACCGGCGAACGCGAGGACGCTCGGGGCGGTGAGCAGCAGCGGGCCGGGCGCGTGCAGGTTCTGCACCGCGGGGCTCGGACGTTTGAGCTGCTTACGACCGAAGGCCCCCCAGATGAACCGGATGCTGTAGGCGAGGGTGAGGATCGAGCCCACCACGATGCCCGCAGTCATGGCGATCCGCGCCCATTCGGGGAGCACCTCGGCCACTAGCGACGACTCGAGCGCGGCTTCCTTCGCGACGAAACCGATGAACGGCGGCAGACCGGCCATGCTCGCCGCCGCAAGTATCGCGATCACCATCAGGTAGGGGGCGGCAGAGCCGAGATGCGCGAGTTTGCGGATGTCGCGGGTGCCGGTGGAGTGGTCGATGATGCCGACCACCATGAACAGGCATGCCTTGAACAGGGCGTGGGCGATCACCATCGCCAGGCCCGCCAGGGCCGCTTCCCGGCTGCCCGTACCCACCAGCGCAGTGAGAAAGCCGAGCTGGCTGACGGTGCCGAAGGCCAGGATGAGCTTGAGGTCGAAGGCGCGGAACGCTCGCCAGCCGGCGAGGATCATCGACGCGAGACCGAGACCGATGACGATCGGCCGCCACGCGGCGCTGTCCGCGAAGCCGGGTGCGAGCCGGGCCACGAGGTAGATGCCGGCTTTGACCATCGCCGCGGCGTGAAGATATCCGGACACCGGGGTGGGGGCGGCCATCGCGCCGGGCAGCCAGAAGTGCAGCGGGACCACGGCGGACTTCGACAGTGCGCCGACGAGCACGAGCACCACGGCGACGCCGGCGAGCCATCCGTGAGGTGCCGCCGCGACGACGTCGGACAGGTTGTAGCTGCCGACCATCTCGCCGAGGATGATGATGCCGACCAGCATCGCCAGACCACCGGCCGTGGTGACGAGCAGGGCCTGGGTGGCGGCACGGCGACTCGAGGCGCGTTCGGCGTAATGCCCGACGAGCAGGAACGACAGGACGGTCGTCAGTTCCCAGAAGGTGTAGAGCAGCAACATGTTGTCGCTGACCACCAGACCGAACATGGCGCCGGCGAAGGCGACCATCTCGGCGGCGAACAAGCCCAGGCGGGGCTCGTCGTCCTCGAAATAGCGCGAGCAGTAGAGCAGGATCAACGAGCCGATGCCCAAAACGAGCACGCACATGATTGCCGCGAGCGTGTCGAAGCGCAGATCGAAATTCATCGACAGCGTCGAGGCCCACGCGATCTGCAGTTTCTGATCGGTTCCCCAGTTGGTGACGACCCAGCCGAGACTCGCGAGGGGCACCACCGCGAGCGGCAGGAATGCATTTCTCCCCATGACTCGGACCAGAAGCGGCGCCAGAAGGGCAGCGACCGCATGGGCAACGAGTATGGCGATCAAAAGGCACTCCGTCGGGGTCGGGCCTGTCGGCGGGGTGAAACTGACTGCGGGCCGTGGGACTCGCTGTCGTCACAGCGGACGGCACACCGCCGAAACGGGGATCGCCCCGACATGCACGCCGTTCGCCGTCATCGGGCAAAACGGATTGTGCACATCCTAACGGTTGTCTTCGCACGCTTGCGAATCGGGGAGGTGAGAGCGCTAGCGCACCTGCCACGCACAGATCACGGCCGCGGCAAACAGTGCGAGCGCCGACCACTGCGCATCCGCTGGAAGCATCCACACCGCCCCGACGACGGCCGTCGCCGGCACCGGCAGTGCCAGGCCGAGAGCCGCGACGGACGCCGAGCCCGGCAACGATGCCCCGAGTGCGAGACCGGTGCCCAGCGCGACGAGCACCACTCGCACCGCAAGAGGGATTCCCTCGCCGATCTCCGACGGCCACCACACCGTCGCCGCCGAGATCGACGCGGCGAGCATCAGCCCGGGAAGCGCGTACGGCATGTAGGGGGAGAGCCGCACCCCGGCGACCACGGCGGCCACCGCGACGAGCAGCACCCACCACGGCACGGTCGCGGACTGCATACCCGACCACAACTCGACGAGGACGGGGTACGCCGCGGCCACGGCCCCGGTGACCGCGAGGACGAACCGGTCGTCTCCGGGCGGGACGAGGCGCGCGACGATCTCGGCACCGACGACCGCCACCGCGAGCGCCCCACCGGCGACCAGCCACAGGAGCACACCCGTGTCGCTCGCGCGGGAACCCACGAATTCACCCAGCAGTCGGTAGCCCACCGAGAGCACCACCGCGGCGGTCACCATGATCGCGAGCAACCGCGGATCGGCCCGCTGCACGCGCATCCCGGCAGGCACCGTCAGCGCGGCGGCGACCGTTGCCACGAGTGCGAAGGCCAGCGCCCACTGGGGAACCGTCCAGCGCATGGCCTCCACGGGGACCTCGGAACCGACGGCTGCGGCGGTGAGGAAGGCCGCCCACCCACCGGCGATCAGGGCCCACTGACCGGTCGCCGAACCCCACGAGCCCGCGGTCGCCGCCCCGAGCAGCACACCGGTGATCGCGGCGATCACCCATCCGACGACCGTCAGGCTGTCGGCCGAGATGCCGGCGGGAACGAGATAGCGGATCGACCCGAGGACCACGATCGAGGCGGCGGCCAGCATCCAGGCGGTACGTCGGGAGCCGGTCCGCTGCAGCCCGGCCGCCGAGAGAACGGCGAGCGCGGCGGTGACCACGGGTGCCCATTCGCTGCGCGCACCCTCAGGGAGGACCGATTCGCCCGCGGCCGGGACGAGGATCGCGACCCCGGCGGCGAGGAAGGCCGCGAGGACGGCTGCCGGTCCGGCGACGCGGACCGCGGTGGTCACGGCCATCTCAACGGCCCTCCGCGTAGGCCTGCAGATGAGCGACCTGCACGGGATCGAGCGAGGGGCGCACCTTCTCCCGGGCCACCGCGACGTCCTCGGCGGTGACCACGGCGGCGTCGACGTTGCGCCGCATCGCCGCGAGCGCGGCCTCGCGCAGCAGCGCCGAGCAGTCCGCGGCCGAGTAGCCGTCGAGTCCGGCGGCCAGGTCGTCGAGGTCGACGTCGTCGTCGAGCGGTACCGATCGGCCCGCGGTCTTCAGGATCGCGGCCCGGGCCTCGGCGTCCGGCGGCGGCACGAACACGAGACGTTCGAGCCGGCCGGGACGCAGCAGAGCCGGGTCGATGAGGTCGGGCCGGTTGGTCGCTCCCACCACCACGACGTCGCGCAGCGGCTCGACACCGTCGAGTTCGGTGAGCAGCGACGCGACGACCCGGTCGGACACCCCGGAATCGGAGCTCTGCCCGCGACGCGGTGCGAGAGCATCGATCTCGTCGAGGAACACCAACGCCGGTGCCGAGTTGCGGGCACGCTCGAACAACTCGCGCACCGCCTTCTCCGACGCACCGACCCACTTGTCCATCAGTTCGGCGCCCTTGACGGCGTGGACGCTCAGACGTCCCGTGCCGGCGAGAGCGCGGACGAGATAGGTCTTGCCGCAACCGGGCGGGCCGTACAGCAGCACACCGCGCGGCGGGTCGACGCCGAGACGCTCGAACGAATCGGGATGCTGCAGCGGCCACAGGACGGCTTCGGTCAGGGCCTGCTTCGTCTCGACCATGTCGCCGACGTCATCGAGGCTCACGCTGCCGATCGCCAGCTCCTCGGAACCCGATCGCGACAGCGGACGGATCACCTCGAGCGCGCCGAGCAGGTCGTCCTGGACGAGCGAGGGTTCGTCGTCGTCGCGGTTCGCCCGCGACGCCGCGCGCAATGCCGCCTCGCGACACAGCGCCGCGAGGTCGGCGACGACGAAACCGGGGGTGCGACCCGCGACGGCGGCAAGGTCGAGACCGGTGGACGGCACCGAGCGCAGCAGCACGTCGAGGAGGGCCCGGCGGGTCGCGCCGTCGGGCAGCGGCAGGGACAGTTCGCGGTCGCAGATCTCCGGGGCGCGCAGCCGGGAGTCGACGTCGTCGGGATGCGCGGTGGTCGCGATCAGCACCGCGCCCTCGGTGTCGACGACCCGCCGCAGCTCGTCGAGGATCAACGTCGCGACGGGTTCGGTGTCGGCGGGCAGCACGGCGTCGACGTCGGTGAGCAGCAGGACGCCACCGCCGCGCACCGCTTCGGCCGCCGCGGAGATCCGGCGCAGCCGCTCGTCGGCGGCGAGTGCACCCACACCCGGCCCGTCGACCTCGACCAGACGCCGGTCGGCGACCACCGAGCGCACGAAGGTCGCCTTGCCGACCCCGGCGGGACCGGTGACGAGCACCCCGAGATGCGGTGACGCGCCGAGGGTGCGCAGCAGTTCGGGTTCGTCGAGCGAGAGGGTGAGCCACTCGGAGAGCTTCGCGACCTGGGCCTGCACACCCACGAGATCCTCGACCGGCGGTGCCGGAGGCGTGGCGGGGGCCGATTCGGGACGGTCGGTCGCGGGGGAGGAGACGACGAACCCCGACGAGACGAATCCGGAGGCGGACGGCACGGAGGACGGCAGGGCACCCGGGCCACCGCCCCACACGACGGCGGTGTTCGGCTGCACGCTCACAGGCCCGGCCGGATCGACCGACGAGACGGTGAGCAGTTCGGTGGTCCACGCGATCGCGAAGGTCCGCGACAGAGCCCGCGTCGTCTCGGCGTTGCTCGTGCCCGGTCCGAGATCGCGGGGGAGCAGCGACACCGCGTCTCCGACGGTGAGGACCTTCCCGAGCAGCGCCTGACGCAGGGTGGTCTCCGGGATCGACTGCCGCGCGAGGGTGGAGCCGGTGACCGTCACCGTGCGCGCGCCGTACACCGTCACCGGCGCGACGACGACCGTCGCGTCCTCCTTCAGGCCCGTGTTCGAGAGCACCACGTCGTCGAGCAGGATCGTGCCGGTCGGGGTGCCGGCGGGGGCGAGACCCGCCACGACCGCCGTGCGACGCGCTCCCACCAGCGCGATCGCGTCCCATTCCCGCAGGCCCAGCGCGGCCAGCGCCTCGGGGTGCAGACGCACGACACCGCGCCGCGAGTCGGCGGCGGAGGTATTGAGCCGGACGGTGAGTGAGAGTTGTGGGGTCGTCACCCCGCCGAGCCTAGAACGTGACTAGCGTCCTCGCGGGTCGTGCATGTCATCGCCCTCGCGGGTCGCATGTCATCGCCCTCGCGGGCGGCGCAGCCCGAGTCGCGCCTGAGATCTCGCCGACGTGGCGACACGCCGGGCCGCGACACGACGCGGACGCTGCGCGCGGTTGCGGGCACGCAGTGCGCGTCGCTCCGAGGGCTTGATGTCCCAGGTCTCGGGCCGGGCCGCGACCCAGCGCCGCGAACGCACCGCGAAGGGGATGTGCGCGAGGTAGACCGCGACCAGCACGAGCATGAGGATGAACGGATAGGTGACCAGCGCGGCCGCCGCCACCGCGACCAGCACGAGCAGCACCACGGCGAGTCGCGCGGGCACGGACGCCGACTTCATCGCGAAGGTCGGGATGCGGCTGATCGCGAGCCCGGCCGTCCCGAGGATCCACACCGCGACCAGCCCGTAGGCGGTCCACCAGCCGTCGCCCCACTGGATGTGGGCGGCGACGGGTGCGAGCGCGATGAGGGCGGCCGCCGGTGCGGGCACACCGACGAAGTACTCGCGTGCGTAGGCGGGGACGCTGTCGTCCTCGAGCAGGGTGTTGAAGCGCGCGAGCCGCAGCACGAGGCTCACTGCATAGAGCAGGGCGACGATCCAACCGAAGGGGCTGCCGTCGAGCAACGTCACATAGAGCACGAGCGCCGGGGCGACACCGAACGCGACGGCGTCCGACAGCGAGTCGAGTTCGGCGCCGATCTTGCTGGTCGCGTCGAGCATGCGGGCGATGCGGCCGTCGAGCGAGTCGAGGACGGCCGCGGCGCCGATCATGCCGAGCGCGGTGCCGAGTTGTCCGTCGAGCGCGAACTTCACCGCCGACAGTCCGGCGGAGAACGCCAGGATCGTGATGACGCTCGGCAGCAGACGGACGACGTTGGGCCGATTGCGGGACCGCCCGGTCGCGACCGCACGCGAACCCTGCGTGTGCGGACTCACGACACCGTGGGCAGCTGAGCGAGGACGGTCTCGGCACCGATGGTGCGCTGACCGCGTTCGACCAGCAGGGTGCTCCCGACCGGCAGGTAGGTGTCGACCCGGGATCCGAAGCGGATCAGGCCGTAGGTGTCGCCGATCGGCAGGGTGTCGCCGATCTGCGCGTCGTTGACGATGCGCCGTGCCAGCAGCCCGGCGATCTGGACGACGGCGACCTCGGCGCCGTCGCGCGTCTCGATGAGCATGCTGGTGCGTTCGTTGACCTCGCTCGCGTCGGCGAGATCGGCGGAGAGGAACTTGCCCGGGGTGTGGACCACCGAGCGGACGGTGCCGCCGACGGGGCTGCGTTGCACGTGCACGTCGAGGACGGACAGGAAGATGCTGACCCGGGGGCGCTCCTCGCTGCCGAGCCCGAGTTCGGCGGGCGGCACGGCATGGTCGACGAGAGCGATCTCACCGTCGGCGGGAGCGACGACCACCCCGGCGCGGTTCGGCGGCACGCGGTGCGGGTGCCGGAAGAAGGTGGCGCACGCCAGTGCCGATGCGAGACCGGCGCGGCGCAGCCAGGGCTTGCGGCGGCCGAGGGTCGCCACGGCCAGTGGAGCTGCGACGAAGGGGATGCCGCCCGGATGCATGGGCGGCACGACATGCCTGACCAGGTCGACCATGTGGGCTACCCCGCTGGTGGGGGGTGTTCCGGCGGGCGTCGGCTTACGTGCCACGGGCTCCTCTTATCGCTGGCGATCGGTGATCCGGGACCGCAGTGGACCCGCCCGTCGCGCGGGCGGGTCCTGTCGGTCCGCAGGCACTCCAGCGTACGTGAGCGGAGGAGGGAAGGTCAGACCCGCGCGCCCGCCTCGATCTCGTTCTTGAGACGGGCGAGAGTCGCGTTCATCCCCATCGTCAGTTCGTCGTCGAACGCCTCGGTGCCGCCGAGAACATACTTGACCAGGGTCTGCGAGACCTTGCTGGTCCCGGTGGGTGCCTCGCGCCGCTGGGTGACCCGCGTGCCGGTGGCGGTGGGTTCGAGGGTGAACGGCCAGATGGAGCGGTTCTCGTTGATCCGGAAGCTCAGGCGACGGCCGGGTTCGAAGTCGATCACCTTCGACGTCGTGGGCCACACCAGCAGGCCCTTCTTGTTGATGTTGATCGTGGTGGTGCCGGCCGACACCGGTCCGCCGCGCACGATCATCCGACGGCACTGCGGGCTCCACTCGCCCATCCGCTTCAGATCGGACACCACGCGCCACACCTCCTCGGGGGAGGCGGTGATCTCGATCGTGGCCTCGAGGGTCTTCGACACGCGTACTCCTGTGCTCGGGGGACCGGGTCTTCTCGGGCGACCGGGTCCCGTGTATCTGATACCTGAGGTAACAGGATCGTCGTCGATCCTAACGGACGCTGTGAGTGCGGTCACGTCCCGGTCGGGTCCGCTCCCGTCAGCCGCATGAACGCCCCGAGTTCGATCAGACCGTCCGGGGTCGACGGGAGGTGATCGGTCAGGGCGCCGGACCGCACGATCACCGCCGACCACTTGCCGCGTGAGAGGGCCACGTTCGACCGGTTGCGGGACAACAAGAACGACATGCCCCGCGGCACGTCCTCGACGGCGGAGGCGGTCATCGACACGAACACCATCGCCGCCTGGCGGCCCTGGAACTTGTCGACGGTGCCCACCTGGACCCGGTGCAGACCTGTGGCGGCGAGATCCTGTCGTAGGCGGGTGACCTGAGCGTTGTACGGCGCGACCACCAGGACGTCCTTCTCGCCGAGAGGGCGGGGCGGGGAGCCGGCGTCGTCCGTCCACGCCGAACCGAGCACGGCCGCGATGGCGCGCACGATCTCGGCGCTCTCCTCGGGCGAGCAGGTCGCGTTGCCCTCGTGTGCGACCTCCACGAGCCGGACGCCGGGCGGGACGCCGTCGAGCGCGCGGCGCGTGGTGATCTCGGACTTCGACCGCAGTCGTCCCTCGTAGGACAGCTCGGACACCCGCGCGCACAGATCCGGATGCATCCGCCAGGTCACCGGAAGGAAGTAGCCGCGATCGGCGGGCAACGCACCGTGTCCTTCGGCGAGCCACCCGAGGGCGGACTCGTCGACCGGCTCGGGGTGGGTGCCCTGCGAGACCTGCGGCAGTTGGCGGGGATCGCCGAGCAGCAGCAGATTCGACGCCGCCGTGGCCACGGCGATGGTGTTGGCGAGGCAGAACTGACCGGCCTCGTCGACCACCAACAGGTCGAGGCTGCCGGGCTTGATGCAGTTCGGATTCGTGAAGTCCCAGGCCGTTCCGCCCACCACATAGCCGGTGGTGGACGTACCGATATGGGCCGCAAGGGACTTCGCGTCCGGGAAGGCGGTCCACGTCGGTTCGCGGCTCTGGCATTTCGCCTTGGCGACCCGTTCCGGCGACACTCCCGCGGCGACGATGCCGGCCAGCATGTTCTCGACCACCGAATGCGACTGCGCGACCACGCCGACGCGCCGGCCGTGCTCGTTCACGAGCGCCGCCACCACCCGAGCCCCGGTGTACGTCTTCCCGGTGCCGGGTGGGCCCTGCACCGCCAGGTACGAATTCTCCAGGGCGAGAACGGCCGTGACGATCGTGCCGACCGCGTCGTCGCCGAGCGGTGGCAGCGCGGCGCCGGAGCGCAGGCGGGGAGGGATGCGGCGCAGCACGTCCACCGCCGCGGTCGACGGCAGAGCCGGCAGCTCGTCGCACATCGCCTCGGCGGCGGAGGCGATGGCCGCTTCGATGTTCTTCGACGAAATCGGCGCGCCGGGTGTGACGGCGATCGGCAGCACGGAGTACTCCTCGTCCGTCCGCAGCGGCTCGTCAACGACGAGCACGTCGGGATGGTCCGTCCCCGTGGTGCGTTCGACGACCACGCCGCGCGACCACGCGCGCGTCCCGGCGCCGCCGTCGGGCAGTCCGTCCGGTCCCGGCGCGTCGTACAACAGGAAGGCGTCCTGCCCGGCGCGCAATGTGCTGCCCGGCTCGAACTCGCCCGCGAGGTGCAGCCGGCGCCGGAGGAGTCGCTGGCGGGCCGTGGCCTTGTGCCAGTCGGTCTCGAGCGTGCACGTCGCCGCGACCAGCGTGTCGCGGGCGTCCGCCCACTCCTCCGGAACCGTGGACAGACGGTCGAAGTGCCCCCACCAGAATGGTTTCCGCTCGCGCCGGTGATAGCCCATGGCCGCGGCCACGAGTGCGGCCGCCTGCTGTTCCGGGGTGCGGTCGCCCGCCAGTGCGCCGCCGACGTATTCGAGGAGTTTCGTCTCCACGGGGTGCGCTTCTGCGTCGGGAGCGGCCTCGTCGTGGGTCGTCTCGGTGGGGGAGATGCCGTGGTCGCGGGCGTGGGTGAGCAGCCAGTCGCGCAGACGCAGGGTGGAGATGCAGTCGGCCTCGTTGTAGGAGGCGATCGATGCGAGTTCGCGTTCCGCCTCCTCGAGGTGCCCGGCGTCGCGCAGTGCGCAGTAGTCGGCGTACGCGACGATCGAGGCGCCCGCGTCGACGACATCGCCGTCGCGCGCCTCGTCGACGTCGGTGTAGAGCGGTTCGAGCTTCTTCAGTCCGTACGCCCGGGCGCCCACCCGGATCGAGTTGCGCACCACGGGATACAGGTCGACGAGCACACCTTCGCGCAGCAGGTCGTCGACGATCTCCTCGCCGACGCCGTAGCGGCCGGCCAACCGCAGCAACGCTGTCTTCTCGTACGGGGCGTAGTGGTAGATGTGCATCCTCGGGTGGCGACGTCGCCGGTCGGTGACGTAGTCGAGGAAGTCCAGCAGCGCCTGTCGCTCCTGCTCGCGGTCGTGTGCCCAGAAGGGACGGAAGACCGGTGCGTCGGCAGGTCCCTCCACCACGCCGAACAGGTACTCGAGTCCCCACTCGGAACTGCCGCCCTCGGACCACAGCGGGTCGCCTTCGAAGTCGAAGAAGATGTCGCTCTCGTCGGGCGCGGGCAGGATGCCTAGCGGGGTGGCGTCGTAGACCTCCGCGTAGGGACTGCCCCGCCTCTCCTCCTCGAGCTGCGCCCGTGCCTGCGCGCGCAGGGTCTCGAAGGTGCGGCGGGCCATCCCGTCGACAGGTGCCGCGCATGCGGCGAGGTCGTCGATGGTCGACACGCCCGCTTCGATCAGCCGCAACCGCTGAGTGCTGCGCATCCCCGCGACCAGCAGCAGGTCGCGGTGACGTTCGAGTTCCGGGGTGCAGTCGTCGCAGCGACCACAGGCGGTGTGCCCACCCGCTCCCCACCGCACCGGCTCGGGGGCAGCGCGGTGCGACGTGAGAAGGGTTTCGAGGCAGGCGCGTCGGTGCCGGTAGACCGGCATGATCTCCGCGAGCGGGTAGGACGCGATCGAGCCGTCGCCGAGGACGAGATGCGCTTGCGAGGACACCGTCGTCCCGGTGCGCGCGAGTGCGTCCGCGTAGGCGGCGAGCTGCAGCAGGGCCTCGACCTTCGCGTGCCGGGAGAGTTTGCTGTCGTAGACGGCGTAGCCGTCGTCCTCGAGGACGACGAAGTCGGAGAAGCCGATCATGCCGAGCGGATCGGGGGCGGTGTCGAAGAAAGCGCCCTGGTAGACGACGGGCGCGCCGGCCCGGACGGCGTCGAGGGTGGCCTGCGCCGCCTCGGCGAGTGCGTGCGCGGTGTACTCGGACCGGGCGATCTCGACGACCTTCTCCGCGCCCACCTGCGCGCGGAACCGGTCGAGGACACGCTGCTCGTGGCGGCCGCCGAGTGCGACGACGCGGTCGAGCATCGCGTCGGGTTCGGTGTCGGGACGCGGAAGGCGACCGAGCGCCGAGTCGAGGCTGCGGAGCAGTGCGAACTCGCACGAGGCGGCGCGGGTGAGATCTCCGGCGCCGAAGACCAGCCTGTCGTCGAGAAGAAACATCGGCAGCTCCGTCTCCGGCGTGCGGGATGCCCGGGATGGGCACGGCTGGTCCCGACTATCGCAGACCGGTCGGACCCATCGGACTGTTGTGTTCGCACTCGCCGGATGAGAACATCTTTCTCAGGAAAGAGAATAAAATTCTTGACGAGGATTCGTGCAGGTAGGAGGCCTGATGAGTGGAAACGGCACGTTGCGCACGCGCGGCGCCGGGATTTCGATGACGAAGGAGGAGATCGATCTCTTCCTCTCCGCCGAGCGGACGTGCCGCGTCGCCACGATCGGCGGTGACGGAAGCCCGCACGTCGCTCCGTTGTGGTTCGTCTGGGACGGCGCCTTCCTGTGGCTCAACTCCGTCGTCCGCAGCCGCCGGTGGACCGACCTGCAGAAGGATCCGCGCATCGCGGTCGTCGTCGACGGTGGGGAGCAGTTCACGGATCTGCGTGGCGTCGAGGTGCGCGGAACCGCGGTGAGTGTCGGCGACGTGCCGCGCGGTTCCCGCCCCGAGATCGTCACGCGCACCGTCGAGGACGAACTGCTGCGCGGCGTCGAACTGTCCTTCGCCCGCAAGTACGCCGGTCGCGACGAGTTCACGACGGACGGCCGTCACGCGTGGCTGCGGGTCACTCCGCACAGCGTGCGCAGCTGGGACTTCGGAAAGATCCGCCGGTCGCGCTGATCTCACCGGACCGCCGTCCTCACCGAACCAACGACCTCGACGAACGGAGCCTCCTCCATGAACATCGCCTCGGCGCGCCACGCGCTCGTCACCGGAGGTGCGAGCGGCATCGGCCGCGGTATCGCCGACGCCCTGGCCCACCGCGGAGTGGCCGTGACGATCGCGGACATCGACGATGCGGCAATAGAATCCACGCTCGCCGACCGGACGGGAGTCTTCCGCCTCCTCCGCGGGGCGGTCCTCGACGTGCGCGACCGGGAGGGCTGGCGCAGCGTGAAACAGGAGGCGGAGGACGCCTTCGGTCCGGTCGACATCCTCGTCAACAATGCCGGGATCGGGTTCAACGGAACCGATTTCGCCGACCTCGATCCTCAGGTCTTCGACACGGTCATCGACATCGACGTCACCGGGGTGTTCAACGGCGTCTCGACCTTCGCGGGTGACCTGCGGGCACGCGGACGCGGGCACATCGTCAACACCGCCTCGGTCATGGGACTGACCGCGGGTGTGCCGGGCCGCGGTGTGTACAGCGCAGCGAAGGCCGCCGTCGTCGCGATGTCCGAAGCGCTACGCGCCGAACTCGCCCCGCACGGTGTCGGGGTCTCGGTTCTGTGCCCGGGGCTCGTGCGTTCGGGACTCGACGACAGCACCGCCAGGCTCGGCGGCGAGGTCCGGCGCGTGGACCACATCAAGGGCGGGAACGCCGGTATGGCACCGGAGACGGCGGGGGAGATCGTCGTCCGCGGCATCGCGATCGACGCCCCCTACATCCTCACGCACCCCCATTATCTCGGGAACATCAGCACCAGGTACGACTCGATCGCCCGCAGTGCGGATTCAGTCCACGCCGGTGCATGACGGCACGCCGGTGGATGACGGCCGCGCGGCGCATGTGTTCGCGGTGCAGTCGCCGGGCGTTGCGGATGTGGTCGTCGGCCCTGCGGCGGTCCGGACCGCCCTCGAGTCCGAGTGCGGTGCGTCCCACCAGGACGAGACCCCAGGGAACGATGACCCAGATCGGCCAGAAGTAGATCAGCGAAGCTGTTCCGAGCGAGACCAGTGCCCACACCACCAGATTGATCGACCCGACGGCAGCCCACGCTCCCCACTCGATGCGCTGGTGGAGCGGCAGGCGCAGACGTGAGAGCGGGTTCTGGGCCGGCGGGGGCGGGGTGGGAGCGGGTGCCGACGGCAGGTCGGCGAGGACGGCGCCGGCGTCGTCCTGCGTCACGGCGCGGTAGACCCGGGCCACACGCTCGTCGAACTCGGCGATCGTCAACCGTCCGGCGGTGAGGTGGCGCCCCAGCTCGTCGACGATCGTTTCGCGCTCTGCATCGGAGATGCGCAGCGGGGGTGTCGCAGTGCTGGGGCCGGTAGTGGATGTGTGTTCCATGGTGCCCTCCGGGATCTTCCACAATGGAATGTCACCTGATTCCAGGGTGGATATGCCACAGTGGAATGTCAAGTCTTTTCCGTACCCGAATCGAGAAAGGAACCGGCAATGACCGGACGACCGCTCAACGCCACCGCCGCGTCACTGCTCGGATTTCTCCACGAAGGCCCCAAAACGGGCTGGGACCTGGTGTCCACCGCACAGACGCGCATCGGCAAGTTCTGGTCGCTGACGACGAGCCAGGTCTACCGGGAACTGGCGGCGATGGAACGGCAGGGACTGATCGAGGCAGGGGAGAAGGGCCCGCGCGACCGCAAGCCCTACCTGCTGACCGAGTCCGGACGCACGGCCTTCGCCGAATGGATCGACCGCGAACCGGGCGACGAGAACATCCGCCATCCGCTGCTGCTGACCGTCGCCTTCGGCGATCACCTCCCGCCCGAGCGCCTCGCCTCGATGCTCGCCGACCATCGCCGCAGACACGAGGAGCAGCTCGCCGCCTACGAACAGCAGGCGGCGGCCGACATCCTTCCGCCGCACGCCGCGGCGACCCTCGACTTCGGCATCCTCTACGAACGGGCCGTCCTCGAATGGTTCGACCGCGTGCGCGACCGTTTCGAATCCGGGTCGGTCAGCGCAGCGGATCGAACGACCTGAGCAACGGATCCGGCTCGCCGGTCATCGACCCGGCGAGCAGCCGTCCGGTGAGGGGACCGAGCGCCACACCCCACATCCCGTGCCCGCCGGCGACGTACACCCGCTCCGAACGGGTGCGGCCGATCAGCGGGAGCCCGTCCGCCGTGCACGGCCGCGAGCCCACCCACTCCTCGCTGCGCCCGTCCCAGTCGACCTCGCGCAACAGTGGACGGGTCGCGTCGACGATCGCCCGGATGCGTCGCGGGTCGAGCGGGGCGTCGGGGCTGCGGAACTCCATCATTCCCGCGACCCGGAAACGGTCCTGGAGTGGTGTGCACGCCACCCGCTGGGCCGGGAAGTAGACCGGGTTCTTCGGCAGGCTCGGCGGCCGCACGCTGAAGCTGTAGCCACGACCGGCCTGGACCTGCGTGCGCACACCGAACGGCCGGGCGAGCGACCCGAGCCACGCTCCGTTCGCAAGCACCACCGCATCCGCCGACCGCGAGTCCCCACCGGCCACGACGACATCCACCCCGCGACCGGTGTCGCGCACCTCCTCGACGTCGACGTCGGTGACGATCTCCGCACCCCGGGCGCGGACCGCGTGCGCCAGCGAGGCGACGAACCGCGGCGGATCGATGAACCGCTGCCCCCGGATCCGGAGACCCACCCGCACCGAGTCCCCGAGCAGCGGTTCGAGCGAATGCAGCGTGTCGGTGTCGAGCAGGTCGAAGTCGATCTCGCTGCCGGCGGCACGCGCGTGCTCGAACTCCTCGACCAGCAGCCGACGGTCGTCGTCCGAGGTGAACGCCGCGAGGAACGGATCGGCGACCCGCGTCGGCTCGGTGACGATCGTGTCGCCCGACCCGCGGGCGAGATCGTCGTAGGCATCGAGGGCGAGACGGTTGGCGCGCGCGAAGACCTCCATCGACGACGTCCACCGCCGCCTCGTGCAGTGCCGGGCGAAGTCGGCGAGGAAGCGCAGCAACCGCACATCCGTCGTGGGCGGCACGTACACCGGCGAGGACGGCCGGAACATCGAGCGCAAGCCGTAACGCAGCACCCCCGGCTCGGGTAGCGGTAGGGTCAGTGCCGGCGCGAGCCAACCGGCGTTGCCCCACGAGGCGTCGCCCGCCACGCCGACCCGATCGAGCACCGTGACCTCGATGCCTCGATCCTGCAGAAACCACGCGGTGGACAGACCCACGATGCCCGCACCGACGACCACCGTCCGACGAACCGTCATCGCAACCTCCTGTGAACGACGAAGCCTGCACCTCCATCATGGACCCGGAAGCGCGAACGGGCCGGACTCGCGGACGGCTTACTATTTCCGGGGAAGTTCTGCTTGTGGAAAGGGAACCCGGAATGAGTACGAACGTCGAACAGCGTGAATTCCAGGCCGAGACGCGGCAGTTGCTGGATCTGATGATCCACTCGATCTACTCGAACAAGGACACCTTCCTGCGCGAGTTGATCTCCAACGCGTCGGACGCCCTGGACAAACTCCGGCTGGAGTCGTTCCGAAACAAGGATCTCGACGTCGACACCTCCGACCTGCACGTCGAGCTCGAGGTGGACAAGGACGCGCGCACCCTGACCGTGCGCGACAACGGCATCGGCATGAACCGCGACGAGGTCGTCGACCTCATCGGCACCCTCGCGAAGTCCGGCACGGGCGAACTCCGCCAGAAGCTGCGCGAGGCCAAGGACGCCGCCGCTTCCGAGGAGTTGATCGGCCAGTTCGGTATCGGTTTCTACTCGTCGTTCATGGTCGCCGACAAGGTCACGCTGGTCACCCGCAAGGCCGGGGAGACGACCGGTACGCGCTGGGAGTCCAGCGGCGAATCCACCTACACGATCGCCGAGGTCGACGACGCGCCCCAGGGCACCTCGGTGATCCTGCATCTCAAGCCGGAGGACGCCGAGGACCACCTGTTCGACTACACCTCGCAGTGGAAGCTCGAGGAGATCGTCAAGAAGTACTCGGATTTCATCGCGTGGCCGATCCGCATGGAGGTCTCGCGCACCACGAAGTCGGAGGACGGCACCGACGAGGTGACCTTCGAGACCAAGACCCTCAACTCGCAGAAGGCATTGTGGGCGCGCTCGAAGGACGAGGTCTCCGAGGACGAGTACAAGGACTTCTACAAGCACATCGCCCATGCCTGGGACGAGCCGCTCGAGATCATCCCGCTCAAGGCCGAGGGCACCTTCGAATACCAGGCGCTGCTGTTCATCCCGGAGCACGCGCCCTTCGATCTGTTCGCCCGCGAACGGCGCACCGGCGTGCAGCTGTACGTCAAGCGCGTGTTCATCATGGACGACTGTGAGGATCTCGTCCCCGAGTACCTGCGTTTCGTCAAGGGCGTGGTCGACGCACAGGACCTGTCGCTCAACGTCTCTCGTGAGATCCTGCAGCAGGACCGGCAGATCCGGGCCATCCGCCGCCGCTTGACGAAGAAGGTCCTTGCGACCGTCAAGGACATGGCCGCGAAGGAACCCGAGAAGTACACGAAGTTCTGGCGCGAGTTCGGCCGGGTCGTCAAGGAGGGTCTGATCTCCGACACCGACAACCGCGACACGCTGCTGGCGATCTCGTCGTTCGACTCGACGGCGAGCGAGGAGGAGCAGACCACGCTCGCCGGCTACGTCGAGCGCATGAAGGACGGCCAGGACGCGATCTACTACCTCACCGGCGAGTCGCGGCAGCTGCTCGAGAGCTCCCCGCACATGGAGGCGTTCCGCGACAAGGGCATCGAGGTGCTGCTCCTGACCGATCCCGTTGACGAGATGTGGGTGACCTCCGTTCCGGAGTTCGAGGGCAAGCGCTTCCAGTCGATCGCCAAGGGCGACGTCGACCTCGGTACCGAGGACGAGAAGAAGGCTGCCGAAGCCGAACGCGAGGAGAAGGAGAAGGAGTTCGGCGACCTGCTGTCGTGGATGAAGGAGACCCTCGACGAGCAGGTCAAGGACGTGCGGCTCTCGTCGCGTCTGACGTCCTCCCCGGCGTGCATCGTCGGCGACACCTTCAGCATGTCGCCCGCACTCGAGCGGATGTACAAGGCGTCCGGTCAGCCGGTGCCGCGGGTCAAGCGGATCCTCGAACTCAACCCCGGTCACCCGCTCGTATCGGGTCTGCGCACGGCCCGGGAACAGCGTCCGGACGACGCCTCGCTCGCCGACGTCGCCGAGCTGCTCCACGGCATGGCGCTGATCGCCGAAGGCGGCGAGGTGGAGGATCCGGCGCGGTTCACCCGCCTGCTCGCCGAGCGTCTCGCCGGAAGCGTGTGAGCCGAGCCTGTCGCCGTAGGCACGCACGCGGATAGGCTCGATGCATGACGCGTGTGGACGGGGTGTTGTTCGATATCGAGGGCGTGCTCGTCACCGAGTGGCAGCCCGTCCCGGGCGCGGCGGACGTCCTGGCACGACTGCGTGCCGACGGCGTCCGCCGCGCCTTCCTCACCAACACCACCTCCCGGACGTGCGCCGAGATCGCGCAGCGGCTCACCGATCTCGGGATGGAGGTGTCGCCGGACGAGATCGTCACCGCGGTGTCCCTCACCGTCGACCACGTCCGGCAGACCTATCCGGGCCTGCGTTGCTGGGTCCTCAACGAGGGCGACATCGCAGCGGATCTCGACGGTCTCGTGCTGGACGAGGACAATCCGGAAGTGGTGCTCCTCGGCGGCGCGGGGGATGCCTTCACGCACCGGGCGATGAGTCGCGTCGCCGAGCTGATGCTCGAGGACGTCCCGGTGGTCGCGATGCACCGGGCGCTCGCCTGGCAGGCCGCCGACGGGTTGCGCATCGACACCGGCGTCTACCTGGCCGGACTCGAGGAGCTCACCGGTCGGTCTGTGGTGGCGGTGGGAAAGCCGTCGCTGCGCGGCTTCCTCGTCGCCTCGGAGCGGATGGGTGTCGAACCGGACCGGATGGTGGTCGTCGGCGACGACATCGCGGGCGAGGTCGTCCCGGGACAACGCCTCGGTATGACGGGAATCCTGGTGCGGACCGGCAAGTTTCGGCAATCCGTCCTGGACCTGGCGGTCGATCGTCCCGACCACGTCATCGACTCCGTCGCCGATCTCCCCGGGCTCCTCGACAGTCTGTGACACATGGTATCGCGTGAGACGCATGTGATCGGTACCCTACCGCCGGGGCGCTGGCCCCCCGTTCGCGCGGGGCGCTCGTTCCCCGGTTCGCGCAGACGCCGCCTTTCGCGAAGAGGCACTCCAGTGCAGAGGAGCCCGTTCTTGTCCATTCGTTCCTTCCGATCCGTTCTCACCGCGCGCCGTTCGTTCCGGGCCGGTGTACTCGTCGCCGTCGGTGTGGCCTCGGCCGCGCTGTTCGGTGGGGGTACCGCCGCAGCGGCGCCGGTTACCTGTGTGTCGCCTCCTTCTGCCAACGACATCCTGGTGTCCGATACCGCCAGCTGCGGCGCCACCGCCGAGGACGCCTTCGCTCGCGCGTATGCGGCCGACAGCGGCACCGCGGTGTCGGTCGCCGAGTCGGCCGGCGCCGCCGAAGCCCACGCGACGGGCTTCGGCACGGCGCTCAGTGCGGCCCGTGACGGCGGCCGTTCGTTCGCCTACGCGCTCGGCGGCGGACTGAGCCACTCGTGGGCGCAGGGCCCGGCGACGACCCTGTCGGTGGCCGGCTACGGGTCGGGCGCCACGGCCGACACCACCGGCGTCACGTGTGTCGGTGCCCAGTCGTTCGCGGTCAACACCGCGACGGGGCAGTGGTGCGCCGTGGGGGTCGGTTCGACGCCGCGCTGAGCGAGCGCCGCACCGATGATCCGGACGACCGTGTAGTCGGTCTTTCGCGGATTTCGTGACGGGGGTGGCGGGTGCCGGTAATCTTGCACTCGCCACCCCCGAGTGCTAAGAATGCACTTAGCACTCGCAACACGTGAGTGCCAGGTCGGTAGGGTGAGACCGGGTTTTCGACACCCCTGGTCGTCCGTCGCGGGCACTGCTTCCGGCCGAAGGCGTACATGGAGCGATCCGACGAGCGATCGCTCCGGTGTCACCCCCATACCCGGAGGATCACTTCGCAATGGCCAAGATCATCGCGTTCGACGAAGAGGCCCGTCGCGGCCTCGAGCGTGGCCTCAACAGCCTCGCCGACGCAGTCAAGGTGACGTTGGGCCCCAAGGGTCGCAACGTCGTTCTCGAGAAGAAGTGGGGCGCCCCCACGATCACCAACGATGGTGTGTCCATCGCCAAGGAGATCGAGCTCGAGGATCCGTACGAGAAGATCGGCGCCGAGCTGGTCAAGGAAGTTGCCAAGAAGACCGACGACGTCGCGGGTGACGGCACCACCACCGCTACCGTGCTCGCCCAGGCGCTCGTCCGCGAGGGTCTGCGCAACGTTGCTGCGGGCGCCAACCCCCTCGGCCTGAAGCGCGGCATCGAGAAGGCCGTCGAGGCCGTCACCGCCAAGCTGCTCGACACCGCCAAGGAGGTCGAGACCAAGGAGCAGATCGCCGCCACCGCAGGCATCTCTGCCGGCGACCCCGCAATCGGTGAGCTCATCGCCGAGGCCATCGACAAGGTGGGCAAGGAAGGCGTCATCACCGTCGAGGAGTCCAACACCTTCGGCCTCCAGCTCGAGCTGACCGAGGGCATGCGCTTCGACAAGGGCTACATCTCCCTCTACTTCGCCACCGACGCAGAGCGTCAGGAGGCCGTGCTCGAGGATCCCTACATCCTGCTCGTCAGCTCCAAGATCTCCACGGTCAAGGACCTGCTGCCGCTGCTCGAGAAGGTCATCCAGTCGGGCAAGCCGCTGCTGATCATCGCCGAGGACGTCGAGGGTGAGGCTCTGTCCACCCTGGTCCTCAACAAGATCCGCGGCACCTTCAAGTCGGTCGCCGTCAAGGCTCCGGGCTTCGGTGACCGCCGCAAAGCCCAGCTCGCCGACATCGCCATCCTCACCGGTGGCGAGGTCGTCAGCGAAGAGGTCGGCCTCTCCCTCGAGACCGCCGGCATCGAGCTGCTCGGCCAGGCCCGCAAGGTCGTCGTCACCAAGGACGAGACCACCATCGTCGAGGGCGCGGGCGATCCCGACGCCATCGCCGGTCGCGTCAACCAGATCCGCGCCGAGATCGAGGCGTCGGATTCGGACTACGACCGTGAGAAGCTGCAGGAGCGCCTCGCGAAGCTGGCCGGCGGCGTCGCCGTCATCAAGGCCGGTGCCGCGACCGAGGTCGAGCTCAAGGAGCGCAAGCACCGCATCGAGGACGCCGTCCGCAACGCGAAGGCTGCCGTCGAGGAGGGCATCGTCGCCGGTGGTGGCGTGGCCCTGCTGCAGGCCGCTCCGGTTCTCGACGACCTCAAGCTCGAGGGCGACGAGGCCACGGGTGCCAACATCGTCAAGGTTGCCCTCGAGGCGCCGCTGAAGCAGATCGCCTTCAACGCCGGTCTCGAGCCCGGCGTCGTCGCCGAGAAGGTCCGCAACCTCGAGGCCGGCCACGGCCTCAACGCTGCGACCGGCGACTACGAGGACCTGCTCGAAGCGGGCATCAACGACCCGGTCAAGGTCACCCGCTCGGCGCTGCAGAACGCTGCGTCCATCGCGGCCCTGTTCCTGACGACCGAGGCCGTCGTCGCCGACAAGCCGGAGAAGGCCGCCGCTCCTGTGGGCGACCCGACCGGCGGCATGGGCGGCATGGACTTCTGATCCACCGCCACGGGCGGAACGGACTTCCGATCCGCCCCTGAGCCACACGAGGCCCGATCCCACTCCGGTGGGGTCGGGCCTCGTGCTGTTCCCCGATGATTCCGACCTCCGGTACGGAACGATCACATATTCGTTACGAAACGGACCTTGCGGACGATGAATGTCACGAAAGTGTCACTTCATCCGGTTCCGGAGGTTCGTACCGATCCGCAACCGGTCCGAGGTGCGCAGACAGACGGATCGACGAGGGGATGGAAGAATATGCGGTCGTCCTGGTTACGGCGGGTACTGCTCACGGTGGCGGTGGGAATGTCGATGGTCCTCGCGGTTCCCGGAGGCGTTCTTGCGCAGCCGGCAGAGGCGGACGACCAGCGACCGGTGGGGCAGCTGACCTCCGTCGAGCGCGAGAGCGACCGCACCGTCATCGCGAACGTCTACTCGCCGTCGATGGACAAGGTGATCCCCCTCCGGGTCCGGACGCCCGCCGACACGAGCGAACCGCGCCCCGCCCTCTACCTGCTCAACGGCTCCGGCGGCGGGCAGGGAATCGCCACCTGGGAGAAGCAGACCGACGTCGAGAACTTCTTCTCGGACAAGAACATCAACGTCGTCACGCCGCTCCTCGGCGGCTACAGCTACTACACCGATTGGCGCAACGACGATCCCGCGCTCGGCCGCAACATGTGGACGACCTTCCTGACGCACGAACTCCCGCCGGTCATCGACGCGGAGTTCGGGACGTCGGGACGCAACGCGATTGCGGGTCTGTCGATGTCGGGTACGTCGGTGCTCGGCCTCGCCACGGCTGCGCCCGAGTTGTACGAGGCGGTCGGGGCGTACAGCGGATGCGCCGAGACGAGCACGCCGCTGGGGCAGTCCTACGTGCAGGCCGTCGTACGCGTCAAGGGTGGCGACCCCGAGAACATGTGGGGCCCGGTCGGTGATCCGGCCTGGATCGAGAACGATCCCTATCTCCAGGCCGAGAAGCTCCGCGGTATCGACCTGTACATCTCGTCGGGTTCGGGTCTGCCCGGGCAGTACGAGCGGCTCGGGTCGCGGTCGGTGAACAACGACCCGATCGGGCTCGTCGGTCAGGTGGTCGTGGGCGGCAGCATCGAGGCGGCGGTCCACCATTGCACGCAGCGGATGGCACAGCGGCTGGAGGAACTGGACATTCCCGCCCAGATCGATCTGCGGTCGGCCGGTACGCACTCCTGGGACTACTGGGAGGACGATCTGCGCAACTCGTGGCCGCTTCTGTCGCAGGCGGTCGGACTGTAGCGGTCCCGAACCCACCGGAAATGCCCGATTCGATTGCGGTCGAATCGGGCATCTTCTTTCGGTCGGCATTTCTTCGCCGGATCGGTCGATTCGCCGTAAACGGTCACCGAACAGGATGAATCGGGTCGAACGGAAATATCGAATTCAAACGAAAATAAATGGGTACGGACGTTCCGTTTTCTTTCCTTGACGCCGTGAACTGGTCATTTGTGAGCTCGTACAGCCTTCGCCGCGAGTGTGAATGTCATCACATCCGATTTGCGTATTCTCGGGTCGCGCGGGCGCGTCGAATGTGTTGAGAATTGATGCGAGCCCGACGGAATTCCGATCGGAATTCCGGGTAGGCGAAAAGCAATCGGACGAGACCCGTTCGGTATGTGATCGGACGAAGGAGATTCACATGGACGTCATCGAACTCATCGGCTCCGCCCTCGAACTGCTCGGCGGCACCGAACTGCTCGGCACCCTGCTCGAGACCGGCAGTGCCGTTCTCGGCCTCGGCCAGTAGTTCTTGCTGAGCTGAACATGCTGTGTCGCTGCCTCGCAGCGGAATACGACACCCCCGGCGGATCTCCGCCGGGGGTGTCGTCGTCTCGGCCGACCCCGTGACCCGGATCAGTTCTCGGGGATCAGCATCCACAGGGCGAGGTAGAGCAACACGGCGGTACCGCCCGTGACGAAGGCTGCGAGGACTGCGCCTGCACGCACGAGGTTGAGGTCGATGTTGAAGTACTCGGCCAGTCCGGCGCACACACCACCGAGCATGCGCTGGGACGAGGAGCGGGTGAAGGGACGGGGAGCCTGGTTCTCGAAGTTCATGCATTCATCCTGTCGCCGTGACGGTCCCGGCACATCCGGGAACGGCCCGGATCTTCACCCTGATCTTCGTCTCGGGGTCGGCCGGAGGAGCCGACCCGGATAACGCTGAAATCATGCTGAGGGCAATGCTCGGCGGCGGGGGCGCGAGGAGGCAGACTCGACCGTCGGTACTGCCGATCGGAAGGAGATCTCCCACCATGACCGACGTCGTCCTGGACGAACAGCTCGCCGCACTGCGCCGCAGGTACGGCACCCGGGCCGCCGAGCAGGTGGCCGGCCGCGGTGGTTCCGGCGCGTGGAACGACGTCATCGCTCTCCAGCTGGCGCATCGCTCCGTGCGGAAGTTCCTTACCGAGGCCGTCTCCGAGGACGATCTGCGCGCGATCGTGGCCGCGGCCTCCTCCGCCGCGAGCTCGAGCAACCTGCAGTTGTGGAGCGTCGTGGCCGTCACCGACCGAGACCGGCTCGCCCGGATCGCGACTCTCGCCGGCAACCAGCCGGCGGTGCGTGACGCTCCACTGCTGCTCGTGTGGGTGGCCGACCTCGCCCGCGCGGCGCGGGTTGCCGAGCAGCACGACAAGGACCTCGTCAATGTCGACTACGTGGAGTCCGCCCTGCTCGGGGTGGTCGACGCCGCGCTCGCCGCACAGAATGCGGTGCTCGCCGCGGAATCGCTCGGTCTCGGCATCGTCTACATCGGGGCCATCCGCAACCATCCGCGTGATCTGGCCGCAGAACTGGCTCTGCCCGACCACAGTTTCGCTGTGGTCGGGCTGGTGGTGGGCCGTCCCGATCCCGAGGTGGAGTCGGAGGTCAAGCCGCGGTTGGGTCAGGATGTGGTGCTGCATCGTGAGCAGTACTCGACCGAGGAGCGGGATGCCGGCCTCGCCGCGTACGAGGAGGAGATCTCCGGCTTCTACCGCGATCAGGGTCTGGCGGAGAGCTGGGTCGAACGTGTACTCGGGCGCTTCGCGTCGCCCGGCGCGCTCGGGAGCAGGAAACGGATGCGAGAAGCTCTGCGGGAGCGCGGTTTCGGTCTGGACTGACCACAGGGAGGCGTCAGCGGCACACGACCGTCAGGCCGACCCCACGCCACACCTGACGTTCGACACGATCGAACTCGTTGTCGTCGCTGTCGTATTCATAATCGACCTCGGTCCGGTATCCCCGGTCGCGCTGAGCGGTCACGGTGCAGTCGCCGCCGACGGAACCGGACCGGTTGACGATCGAGTACGGCACACCCTCCGCGGCGAGCACGGCGACCGCGGCCTGCTCGCTCATGCCCACCACACCGGGCGCGGGTTGTGCTGCGGCAGTGCCTGTTCCGAGAAGTACCGCGGCGGTGCCGAACGACAGGACGGCGGCGGTCGCGAGACGGGAGCGGGTGGCAAGAGTACGCATGGGTTCCTCCGAAAGGGTGCTGGACCGGACATTTCGATCGTCCGCCGCGACCCGGCCCGAGCACATCCGGGCACGACCCCCATCCCGACCCTGAATTCCGGACTCGGGGTGGCAGGGACACTGGGGAAACCGGCACCCGCCGCGTCCGGATCGGCCTAGTCTGGGCCGGTGGAGACCGTACCGATCCAGCTTCCCGGGGGCACTACGGCCCCGGTGCGCCTCTTCGCGGGACCCGACCACGAGCACGAGACACGCCGCGACGCCTCCCGCGCCGTCGTGGTGATCGTGCCGGGGCTCGGCATCCCGGCCGGTTACTACGAGCCGTTCGCGCAGGCGATCACCGAGCACGGATTCGACGCGGCGATCTGTGAACTGGCCGGCCAGGGCGACAGCCGTCCGAGGCCCGGACCCGACAACACCTACGGCTACCACGAGATCGTCGCGACGCATTTCCCCGCTGTCTTCGAGGTAGTGCGAGAGCGCTTCCCCGACTCGACGCCGTACCTGCTCGGCCACTCCATGGGCGGCCAACTCGGGGTGCTCTACGCCGCGCGCATCCGCGGCCGGCTCGGCGGACTGATCCTCGTCGCTTCGGGCACGCCCTATTACCGCCACCACGCGGGCATCCGCGGACCGGGACTGTGGCTCGGGTCGACGGCGATGTCGCTGACTGCCGCGGTGGCCGGTTTCTGGCCCGGCGACCGCATCGACGTCGCCGGTTTCGGCCGGCAGTCGCGCGTGCTGATCTCCGACTGGGCGCGACTGGCCCGCACCGGCCGATTCGAACCGGCCGGTGCGGACATCGACTACGAGGAGCGAGTCGGGCGTCTCACGCTGCCCCTCCTGTCGATCACGATCGAAGACGACGACCTCACCCCGGTCGCGTCGGCGCAGCACCTGCTCGAGAAGCTGCCCTCCGCCGACGTCGCCCGGTGGCACAACCCGCGGGCACTGGGCCACAACGGATGGATCCGCGACAACGACGACACCGTAGCGAAGATCGTGGCCTGGCTACGCGACCGCTGATCCCGCGCGGGCGGCCGCGGCGAGCCGGACGTGGGCGTTGGGGGAGCCGTATCCGGTGTAGCCGCCGCGCCGTTCGAGGAGTTCGACCTGGAAACCCCCCTGCACCGGGAGCGTGTAGGCATGCAGGAATTCGCCGCCGTCGTCGTTGCGGTCGTAGAGCAGCCCGTTGTCCAGCAGAACGGCGAGCAGGTCGGGGTCGAGCACGAACCGCGCATCGAGATCGGCGTAGTAGTTCGCGGGTGGTCGAAGGAACTCCACCCCACGCGCACGCGCGTGCTGTACCGAGTCGACGACGTCGGCCGTGGCGAAGGCCAGCTGGGTCACGCCGTGCGGCTGGGGCGCAGCACCGGTCTCGGAGACGTTCAGCGCGACCCGCAGGTCACCCTTCTCCGCGCGCAGTGCGCGGATGCGCAGGCGGCCCTGCGGCTGGATGTACTCCTCGGGGTCCTCCGGCCGCAGTCCGAACAGGGTGCGGAAGAACGACAGCTCCTGGTTCAGATCGTCCGCCGCGACCGTCACGTCGACGTGGTCGAGACCGAGCCATCCCTCGTCGGCCGGGGAAGTGGCTGCGGCGTCGTCGGACACGAAAGTGCCCGGGGCGTCGTCGGTGACGAAGTCGTTGTGCCAGTCGTCGGTCTGTCCAGGCTCGGCACTGACGAAGACGTGCAGTCCGGAGGGGGAGGTGATGCCCGGCAGACCTGCTTCGCCCTCCCCGCGGGTGCGGTCGACCGCGGGCCACAGCAGGCTCGCGGCACGTTCGGCCACCGCGGCGACGTCGGGGGCGACGAGACCCAGCGCGGTCGCGGCGGGGCCCGGCGCGGGCTCTTCGTTGAGAACGACGTTCGCGCCGCCGTTGCGCCACCACACGACGGGCTTGCTGCGGTGCCGGCCGGCGATGTGGAATCCGAGTCCGGTGAGCAGCGCCGGGTAGTCGGTGCGGTCGGGGTCGGCGAGTTCGACGAACGCTGCGTCGGTCCGCGCCGGAAGCGGCGGTGCGACCGTCACCTTCTCGCGTGCGGGGCCGGTGACCCGCGTACCGAGCCGGTCCTCGAGGAACAGCAGCGACCGCATCGCGTCGCGCGCGGTCACATGCGGATCCGCTTCGCGCACCACGTCGCTGAAGACCTCGAGCGAGAGTGGACCGTCGTAGCCGGCGTTGAGCACGGCGGCGACCACGCCGGAGACGTCGAGCATGCCCTGTCCCGGGAAGCACCGGAAGTGGCGGCTCCATTCGAGGACGTTCATGTCGAGCACCGGGGCGTCGGCGACCTGCAGGAAGCCGATGCGTTCACCGGGGACGCCGGCCAGGGCGCGTCCGTCGTCGCCGCGCGCGAGCATGTGGAAGGTGTCCACGGCCAGCGTCACGGCCGGGTGGCCGGCGCGTTCGACGAGGTTCCACGCCTGCCCGACCCGGTTGACGTGACGTCCCCAGGCGAGGGCCTCGTAGGCGAAGGTGACCCCGTGCGAGGCGGCGAGATCGCCGACGGCGCGCAGCTGTTCGGCGGACAGCTCCGGATCGTCGATCGCGGTCGGCAGCGCGTTCGAGCACGCCAGGAAAGTCGTCGCGCCGAGCTCGTTCATCACCTCGAGCTTGCGGCGGACGCGGTGCAGGACGTCGGGGAACCGCCGCGGGTCGACGCCCTCGATGTCGCGGATCGGCTGGAACAGGTCGATCGACAGACCGAGATCGGCGCAGCGCCGGGCCACCTCGGCCGGTGACAGCGGCGACGCGATGAGGTCGTTGTCGAAGATCTCGATCCCGTCGAATCCTGCAGCGGCGATCGCGTCGAGTTTGTCGGCGAGAACACCGGAGAGCGAGACGGTGGCGATTCCGCGGCGCATCAGCTGGTCAGCTCTTCGAAGTGTCGGACCATTCGTTCGGCGTCGGGTTCGACGCCCGTGAAGTACTCGAAGGCACCCACGGCCTGGAAGACGGCCATGCCCCCACCGGTCACCACGCGGCATCCGCGGGAGCGGGCGAGGTGGATCAGTTCGGTCTCGAGCGGGAAGTACACGACGTCGGAGACCCACAGGTCCTCGCGGACGAGCTCGGCGGGGACGGGGAGCCCGGGGTGGCCGGTCATGCCCGTGGGGGTCGCGTTGACCAGACCCTGTGCCGAGGCCAGAGCGCCGGCGAGATCGGTGGTCGCGCGGACCCGGTCGTCGCCGAACCGCTTGGCCAGGCGGGTCGCGCAGGCCTGCGCCTTCTCGACGTCGACGTCGACGATGGACACGTGCGCGGAGCCCTGTTCGAGCAGCGCGTATCCGACGGCCGAACCGGCACCGCCGGCCCCGAGCAGCACGGCGCGGTCGGAGACGGCCTCGGGCAATCGGCGGCGGAACGCGCGTCCCCAGCCGGACCAGTCGGTGTTGCGGCCGAGCGCGCGACCGTCTCGGAACACCACGGTGTTGACCGCGCCGAGATCGTGGGCGTCGTCGGACAACTCGTCGAGCAGGGGGATGACGACCTGCTTGAAGGGGTGCGTGATGTTGAGCCCGTCGAAACCGAAACGCTGTGCCCAGTCGAGCATCTCGGCCAGGTTCTCGGCGCCGTAACCGAGACGCTCGGCGTCGACGAGGCGGTAGGTCAGGTTCAGTCCCGAGGCGAAGCCCTCCCGTTCCTGCATGGCCGGGGTGAGCGAACCGCCGATCCCGGCGCCGAACAGGCCCAGCAGGAAGGACGTACGTGCGGGCGCTGCGGTGGTCATCGGGAACTTTCCTTCTTCTCGGTATCGAGTGCGAGTGCGGCCAGGTGACGGACGGCGAAGTCGTATCCGTCGGGGCCGCATCCGGCGATCACGGCCTTCGCGACGAGAGCGACGAACGAGCGGTGCCGGAACTCCTCGCGGGCGTGGACGTTGGTCAGGTGCACTTCCACGATCGGTGCCGCGACGGTCACCAGCGCGTCGTGCAGTGCGACCGAGGTGTGCGTGTAGGCCGCGGCGTTGACGACGAAACCGGCCGCCGATTCGCGGAGTTCGTGGACGGCGTCGATGAGTGCGCCCTCGTGGTTGCTCTGCCGGAAGTCGATGTCGAAGCCCAGATCGTCGGCGGTGCGACGGCACGACTTCTCGATGTCCGCCAGCGTCGCGGTGCCGTAGAGATGGGGTTCGCGCGCGCCGAGCATGTTGAGATTGGGCCCGTTGAGGACGGCGATCGTCGGACGAGCACTCACGATGCGGCTCCGGCGGGGACCGGCGCGGTGTTCCGGTCGTGGGGGCGCAGGCCGATCTCACGGGTGGGGACCTTGTGGGTTCCGGACGGTCCGGTGGCCACCGCGATCAGCGAGATGGCGACGGCGCCGACGCAGAACAGGGCCACGCGGTACCAGTTGTCGGCGTTGCCGTCCATGAGCGACCCGGCGATGGCCGGGGTGAAGCCGGCGAGCGCGAAGCCGAACTGGGTGCCGATCGCCATGCCCGACAGGCGGACGCTGGTGGGGAAGTACTCGGCGTAGGTGGCGGGCCACACCGCGTTCGGCATGCTGTAGACCACGCCGGCGAGCAGGATTCCGGTGACGAGCACGAGCGGCACGTCGCCCCGGGAGATCGACCACAGGAAGGCCGTCACCATGACGGCGCTGCCGATCAGGCCGGTGACGAAGACCGGCTTGCGGCCGATGCGGTCGGACAGCAGGGCCCACATGGGGATGGTGCCCACGGCGATGATGTTGGCGACGATCGCCAGCCACAGCATCGTGGTGTCGCTGATGCCGATGCCGTACTCGTCGGCGGTGGCGAAGTTGAGGGCGAACACCTGGAAGGCCGTGTTGACCATGGCGATGAAGGCCGCGAAGAAGACGCGCAGGACGCCGGTCCAGTGGTGGCGGAAGAGCACGGCCAGCGGTGCCTTGGGGGCCTCGTCGTGCGCCTTCTCGGCGTGGAACTCGGGGGTCTCGTCGAGGCTGCGGCGGATGAGGAAGCCGATCAGCACGATCACGGCGCTGATCCAGAACGGCACGCGCCAGCCCCACGACTGCAGCTGCTCCTCGGAGAGCAGGGCGATCACCGGCAGGAACATCAGCGGTGCGAGCACCTGCCCGCCCTGTGTGCCGCTCAGCGTCCAGCTGGTGAAGAAGCCGCGCTTGTCGTCGGGGGCGTGTTCGAACGACATCGAGTTCGCGCCGGCCTGTTCACCCGCGGCCGACAGGCCCTGGAGGAGTCTCAAGGTGACCAGCAGGATCGGCGCGAGCATGCCGACCTGTCCGTAGGTCGGCAGGCAGCCGATGAGGAAGGTCGAGACACCCATGAGCAGCAGCGTGCCCACAAGGATCAGCTTGCGGCCGAAACGGTCGCCGATGTGCCCCATCAGGATGGACCCGAAGGGGCGGGCGACGTAGGCGACGCCGAAGGTCGCGAGCGACGCGACGGTCGCGACCGCCTGGTTGCCCTCCGGGAAGAAGATCTTCGGGAAGACGAGCGCGGCGGCGGTGCCGTAGATCGCCAGGTCGTAGTACTCCAGTGCGCTGCCGCTCCACGCGGCGAAGGCCGCCTTGCGGGGCGTGCGCTGCACCGTGGTGTTTTCAGTCATCGGATGCCTCGGGGGGTGGGTCTTCAGTATCGGATACAGGGACGGTAGGGGTGTGGCGCAGCCCACGGCAATCGTTTGCCATTTTTTGCCATACTGTCCGTATGTCGGCCTCTCCGCGTTCACGGAAACGCGCCACCATCACCGATGTGGCCCGCGAGGCAGGGGTCGCGGCGTCGACGGTCTCGCGCACGTTCACCAACCCCGGTCGCGTCAACGCCGTCACCCGCGAGCACATCCTCGAGGTCGCCGACCGACTCGGCTACGCACCCAACCCGGCCGCCCGAGCCCTCGAATCGGGACGTACCAACACCCTGGCGCTGCTCGTCCCCGACATCACGAACCCCTTCTTCTCGGGCGTGATCAAAGGGGCCGAACGCGCCGCCGTCGCCTCCGGCCGGACCCTCGTCCTCGCCGACACCCAGGAGAGCGCCACCACCGAAGCACACATCATCCGGCGGCTGGGGCCGGCCGTCGACGGCTTCGTCCTGGCGGCCGCGCGCATGCCCGACGACGAACTGCGGCGCGTCGCCGAATTCGACGCCGTCGCCCTGGTGAACCGCGCGATCCGCGGGATCTCCTGCGTCGTCGCCGATTACGAGACGGGCACGCGGCAGATCGTCGACCACCTCGCGTCGCTCGGGCACCGCTCGTTGCTGTTCCTCGGCGGTCCGCCCGAGTCGTGGTCGGGAGCGCGGCGCTGGGCCGGTCTGCAGGCCGCGGCGCAGGCCCACGGCATCGTGGTGCGTCGCTTCGGCCCCTACTCACCGACGCTCGGTGGCGGTGCCGCCGCGGCCGACGCCGCCGTGGCGGCCGGTGCCACCGCGGTGGTGTGCCACAACGACATGCTCGCCATCGGGGTGCTGCGCCGGATGCGGGAACGCGGGGTGTCCGTCCCGGAGCACGTGAGCGTGGTCGGATTCGACAACATCTTCGGCTCCGACCTGTGCCAGCCGTCGCTCACCACGCTCGCCGAACGCACCGAGGACGCCGGGGCGCGCGCCATCGAGATGCTCGCCCGGCAGGCCTACGAGCGGGTCGCGGTGGCCGACGAACTCGTGCTCCCGACGCAGCTCGTCGTCCGCGAGTCCACCGGACCGGCGAGATGAGGGAGGTTGTGTGCGTCTTTCTCGACGAAAACGCACGCAGTCTCCCCGAAGTTCACCGGTTCGCGAGCTTGTCGGCCAGGAAGGTGAACGTCAGCGCGGACTTGAACGCCGCCTGGGCGTTGTCCGCCGCGCCGCCGTGGCCGCCCTCGATGTTCTCGTAGTACCGGACTTCGTGACCCTGCTCCTCGAGCCGCGCCACCATCTTCCGTGCATGGCCGGGATGCACCCGGTCGTCGCGCGTCGACGTGGTGACGAGGATCGGCGGATAGTCGGCATCCGGGTCGGTGTTCTGGTACGGCGAGTACTTCGACAGGAACTCCCACTCCGCGGGGTTGTCGGGGTCGCCGTACTCGGCCATCCACGACGCACCGGCGAGCAGCAGGTGGTAGCGCTTCATGTCGAGCAGCGGCACCTGGCACACGATCGCCCCGAACAGTTCGGGATAGCGAGTGAGCATCACGCCCATGAGCAGACCGCCGTTGCTGCCGCCCTGAGTGCCGAGCTGCTCGGCCGTCGTGATCCCACGCGCGACGAGATCCTTCGCGACCGCGGCGAAGTCCTCGAAGACCTTGTGCCGGTTCTCCTTCAACGCCTGCGTGTGCCAGGTGGGTCCGTACTCGCCGCCACCGCGGATGTTCGCGATGACGTAGGTGTAGCCCTTCTCGAGCCACGCCCGCCCGACGCCGCCGCTGTAGGCCGGCACCATCGAATTCTCGAACCCGCCGTACCCGTACAGCAGTGTGAGCGAAGGGGTTCCGGTGTTGCTGCCGACCACGAAATAGGGCACCTGCGTGCCGTCGTCGGACGTCGCGAAGAACTGCTCGACGGTGATGCCCTCGGCGTCGAAGAACGACGGAGCCTGCTTGATCGCCTCCACCGGGCCGCCGACCGTCCCCGACAGCAGCGTCGCGGGGATCGTGAAACCGCTGGAGTTGAGGAAGAAGTCGTCGCTGTTGAGCGGATCGACGTCGATGATCGAGGTCGACGTGGCATCGGGGATGCCGGGCAGCTCCTCGTCCGACCAGCCGTCCTCACCCGGCGTGAGTACCCGCACGCGGGTCTGCACGTCCTGCAACGTGACGACGAGCAGGTGGTTCTGCGTCCACGCGTACTGCTCGAGCGAGGTGTGCTCGTCGGGGCTGAAGAGCACCGTCACCTCACGCGAGCCGGCGAGGAAGGCCGGATAGTTCGCGGCGAGCAGCGTGCCGGCGGGATGGCCGAGCCATTCGGAGCGGGTGCGCACGAGCAGGTGGTCGCGGTACACGCTGACCCGCGCGTCGTCGGGAACATCCAGTTCGACGAGTTCGCCGTCCGCGGTGAGTTCGAAACGCTGCGCCCGGTAGAAGTCGATCGCGCGGTCGACGAAGCTGCGCTCGTAACCGGGAGTGTTGTCGTACCAGGCGGAGACGGCGACATCGGTGCGCTCACCTTCGAAGACCGTCTCGGCCTCCTCGATCGGGGTGCCGCGCCGCCACTTCTTCGCGAGTCGCGGGTAACCCGAGTCGGTGAGCGATCCGTCGCCGAAATCGCTTCCCACGTAGACGGTGTCGGCGTCGATCCACCCGATGTCCGTCTTCGCCTCGGGCAGTTCGAAACTGTCCGGGCCCGAGACGAATCGCCGCTCGACGAGATCGAACTCGCGGATCACACTCGCGTCGGCACCACCGCGCGACAGGCTGATGAGCGCGCGGGTCTGATCGGGCCGCAGCACCTGGGCACCCGACCACACCCAGTTCTCGCCCTCTTCCTCGGCGACGGCGTCGAGGTCGACGAGGACGTCCCATTCGGGTTCGTCGCGCAGGTACTGCTCCATCGTCGTGCGACGCCACAGGCCGCGTACGTGCTCGGCGTCCCGCCAGTAGTTGTAGAGGTACTCGCCCCGCCGACGCGCATAGGGGATGCGGGCGTCGGTGTCGAGGATCTCGCGGATGCGGGATTCGAGGTCGGTGAAGCTTTCGGTGCGGGTGTACTCCTCGACCGTTCGGTCGTTCCGGGCACGCACCCAGTCGAGTTGTTCCTCGCCGGTGACGTCCTCGAGCCACAGGTACGGATCGGTCGTGTCGTCGCTCATGATCCATTCATACCCGCCCCGCACGTACCGGGGGCGGCAGGCAGACTGTGACCTCGTGCAGATGCATCCGTCGGACGCGCGCCGGGAATGGCTCGGCGACCGCATCCCGGGCGACCTGTTCGCCCTCTACTGTTTCGACGCCCCCGTGGCTCCCGTCGCCGATGTGCTCGACGAGTTGCGGTCGCGGGCGGCGGGGATGGGGGAGCTGCAGGTGCGGATGATCGAGGTTCCCGCGGGTCTCGACTATCCCTACTGGGCCGCGCACACCCCGACCGAGGACCCGTTCGTCGTCCACGGATCCGGCAGCTACGAGCAAATGCTCGACACGCTGTCCGGGCTCGTCGCGGGCCGCGTCGACGTCACCGTCTCGCCGTGGCGACTGCACGTCTTCCCACAGGTCACGGGAGCTCCGCGCGGGGACGGTCCTGCGCTCGTCGTCGTTCTGCAGATGTCGCACGCCTTCGCCGACGGGGTGCGCACCTCCGTGCTCGCCCGCGACCTGCTGGCGGGCACCGCGACACCAACGACGCCGCCGCGTGCCCCCTCGCCGGCCGGGATGCTCACACGTGCCGCACTGCGACTGCCGTTCTCGATCCCGCGGGTCATCGCCGACGGGCGACGGGCGGTGGAGGCGCAGCGGCGACTCTCCGATTCGTCGGTGCCGCAGCCCACTCCGGGCCGACCTCTGGTCGCCGTGAACACCGCGCCCGGACCGCGCCGGACGGTCCGCACCCTCGTGTTCGACGCAGCGGACCTGCGTCGCGTCGGCACGGTCACGATCGGCGCGCTCACGGCGATCGGCGCTGCCCTGTCGGAGTTCCTCGGCGTCGACGAACTGTCGGCAGAGGTGCCGGTCGCGGTGGCGCCGGGCACGGCCCGCAACAGCTACCGCAATGTCGGCGCCGACCTGCACTGCGCGATCCGCGACCCGCACGAGCGTGCCGCGGCGATCGCCGCCGACCTGGCGTTGCAGCGGATCCGCGCGCGGCACCCCGCCATGGCGATCCGGGCCCGCACCGACGACCACGTCCCCGCGCCGCTGCTGCGGTTCGGCACCGACCACCTCGACCTGTCCGTCGTCCCACCCACCGTCACCGGCAACACCGTCGTGTCGAGCGTCGACCGCGGGCCGGCAGACCTGGAACTCGGTGGCGGACGGGTGCGGTTCACCTCCGGCTTTCCCGGCCTGTCGCCGGTGCAGGCGCTCACCCACGGTGTACACGGGATCGGCGACACCGTGACCCTGTCGGTGACGACCTCCCCGGACGTCCTCGACGCGGCAGGTCTCGCTCGGTACGTCGCCCTGCTGCACGCGGCGGTCGCCTCGCTGTAACGTGCCCCGAATCCAACGATGGAGGGGCACATGGCGGTATATGCGGTGACGGGTGCCGCGTCGGGAATGGGCCGGGCGAGCGCGGAGCGGTTGCGGGCCGCCGGGCACACGGTGATCGGCATCGACCTGAAGGACACCGAGGTCACGGCGGACCTGTCCACTCCGGAGGGCCGTTCCCACGCCGTCCGGGCGACGCTCGAGCTGGCAGGCAGCCGTCTCGACGGTGCCGTGCTCGCCGCGGGCCTGGGCCCTACCCCGGGCAAGGAGAAGATCATCGCGCAGGTCAACGTGTGCGGCGTGATCGACCTGCTCGTCGGTTGGAGACCGGCTCTGGCCGCGTCCGCGAACAGCAAGGTCGTGGTCTTCGGATCCAATTCGACGACCACGACTCCCGGCGTGCCGAACTCGGCGGTGAAGGCCTTCCTCGCCGGCGATATGGACAAGGGCGTCGCGCGCACCACGCGCATCCCGCAGGTGGGTCCGCCGTTCACCTACGCGGCGTCGAAGATCGCCGTGACCCGATGGGCGCGACGCGCCGCGGTCGGCCCCGAGTGGGCGGGTGCCGGCATCCGCCTCAACATCCTTGCGCCCGGAGCGATCTCCACCCCGCTGCTCGACGCGCAACTCGAGAGCCCCCTCAAGAAGGCGGTGGAGAGCTTTCCCGTTCCGCTCGGGGGCTTCGGGAAACCCGACGAGATCGCGCAGTGGGTCGAATTCATGCTGTCCCCGGCGGCGGACTTCATGACGGGCAGCGTCGTGGTGGTCGACGGTGGCACCGAGGCGTACTTCCGTCCCGACGACTGGCCGGTTCGGGTCCCGTTCCGGTCGATCCCGCACTACCTGCTCGGCATGCGGAGGTTCGGGCGCCGGAAGTGACGTGAGGGTCCGCGCGGCGCGGGCCCTCACCGGTCCGTCACATCAGGCGAAGTAGTCGCCGAATCCGTAGATCGCGTCGAACGCGCTGGTGGGCAACACGTCCACCGCGTTGACACGGTACGACGGGTACGAGTCCTGCATCAGGTCGCGCACGAACCGCAGGACGTGGATCGCGTCGACGGCATCGACGGTGATCGTGAGCTGGACGCGACCGTTGTCGCTGCGCCCCACCGCCCCGTGGTGCGGGACGATCGGTTCGATGAGGCCGACGGTCTCGTCGTCGGTCAGACGATCGAGGTCGGCGTCGATTTCGATCATTGCGTTGTATTCCATGTGGGTTCTCCCGTGTCGAACACCCGAGCGGCCTCGCGCCGCGCGGGTTGATCTCGACGGGGAACACGCACGGCGACATCATGCCCGAACCGGATGACACACGCCATCATTCGATCGGCGGACGGTCGGGCCGGTCGAACACGGCGCGCTCGCGACGTCGCTGCCGGCGGGAGAAGACCGCGACCATCAGTCGCACCGGAAGGGGCAGTTCGCGGCGGACCCGCTCGGTCTCCTCCTCGGTCATCACGGCGAAGAAGCGGGTGAGGTCGAAGTCGGCCCGGCCACCGCGCTGGGCGTCCTTCTCGAACCGCTGCCACGCGTCGGCGGAGACATGCCCGGTGATGAGCGGGAAGACCGACCGTTCCTCGTCCGCGATGTGCTCGTGGAGGTGCTCGCTCAGCGGACTTGGAACCCACTTGGTGCCGAGAGGACGCCGAGATCGTCGCGCACCGAGTGGTCACCGAGAATGTCTCCGCACGCCCGGTCCATGATCATCACTCCGACACGCGTGAGGGCTCTGCGGCCGCGGTCAACGGGTCGGCGCGATGCCGAACAGGAGCGCGTCGATGCCGGCGCGGAACGCGCGGTCGTTCGCATCGGTACCGTTGCCGCCGTCGGGGTCGGCGACGCCGCCCGCGGGCCCGCCGGCGGACGCGCCGGTCATCAGGGCGGTGAGATGCGGGTAGTCGCCGTGCTCGAGCATCCTGGCGATGTGCGCGGCTCCGCCGCCGGCCGTCCCCGCCGACATCCCGGCGGCCTCCTGCGCGGCGAAGTTGGTGATCCACCCCGACAGCAGGGCGACGCCGGTCATCGTCGCGGTCGGATCGAGTCCGGCAGGGGCGAGCGCGCCGACGAGGTGGTCGAGATACCGCATCGAGTTCGGGCCGAGCGTCGATGCCGTGACCTGGCTCAGCCAGGGATGCCGGCGGTGGATCGCGCGGGACTGTTCGGCGACGTCGAGTACGTCGGCGCGCACGTCACCGGTCAGCGGAGCGAAGCGGTATCCGGCGCCGGCCCGGTCGACCATGAGGTCCACGAGATCGGTCTTGCCCGAGACGTAGCGGTAGAGCGACGCGGGGGCGGTGCCGAGGGCGTCGGCGAGCCTGCGCATGGACAGGGCGCGGATGCCGTCCTCGTCGGCGATCCGCACGCACGCGTCCGCGAGCTGGTGGAGCGTGTAGGCCGGTCGCGGACCGGGACGTCCGGTGTCGGACCGCAGCCAGATCGAGTCGGAGACCGTCATGCAGGACAGCATGCCTCCTCGAACGGGTTGCGAACGATGTTCGCAGATGCGTACCCTCGAACTGCGAACGTTGTTCCCAGTCGAGAGGCGGATCGTGACCGAGATGGCACTCGAGGCGGAAGGCCTCACCCGGGCGTTCGGTGATCGCACCGTCGTCGACGACGTCCACCTGCGTGTCCCTCCGGGGCGCGTCCATGCGCTCCTCGGTCCGAACGGATCGGGGAAGACCACCACCGTGCGGATGCTCGCCACCCTGCTGCGGCCCACGGTCGGTCGAGCCCGCGTACGCGGCTTCGACGTGGTGCGCGATGCGGCTCGGGTGAAGCGCTGCATAGGCTTCGTCGGCCAGTACCACGCGGTGGATCTGCGACTGACCGGTGTCGAGAACCTGACGATCGTCGCTTGCCTGCACGGTCTGGGCGGCCGCGCCGCCCACACCCGCGCGGTCGAACTGCTCGACCGCTTCGGTCTGGCCGAGGCTGCGAACCGGCAGGCGAGCACCTACTCCGGCGGCATGCGCCGGCGATTGGATCTGCTCGCCGGGATGCTCGTGCGACCCGACGTGCTCTTCCTCGACGAACCGACCACCGGTCTCGACCCGAGCAGTCGTAACGAGATCTACGGGATGGTCGGCGAACTGGTCGCCGAGGGCACCGCGGTCCTGCTCACCACGCAGTATCTCGACGAGGCCGACCGGCTCGCCGACGACATCACGATCCTCGACGCCGGCCGGACGATCGCGACCGGCACTCCCGCCGAGATCAAGGAAGCGGTCGGCTCCGGACTCGACCTCGTCCTGCCCGGTGCCACCCACGTCGACGAGGCCGTCGCCGTCATCGGCGCATTCGGCCTGCGCCACACCGGCGTCCGGACGCCGGGGGAGAACGACTCGGTCCGGCTGTCGTTCACGACCGAGGTCCACTCGGTGCCGCTGCTGCCGGTGCTGCGCGCCCTCGACGAGGCAGGTGTCCCCGTCGACGACATCGGCCGACGCCGCGTGGGTCTCGACGAGGCGTTCCTGATCCTGACCGGACGTGAGCGAATCGAGGAGTCCGCATGACCACCATCCACGAGTCCGGCCACGGCAGTTCTGCCCTCACCGGCACCCGGACGTTGCTGCACCGCGTCCTGCTGACCTACCGGCACTCGCCGGCCCTGCTGTTCGTCACCCTCGCCGCACCGCTGGGGATGATGCTGCTCTTCGGATTCGTCTTCGCCGGCGCCCTGTCCGGCGGCGAGGGCGCCGCCTACCGTGCATACCTGATGCCGGGCGTGCTCGTCCTCGTGGCGGCCATGGGCCTCGCGACCACCGCCGCCACCGCCAACGCCGACATGCGCAGCGGACTGTCGGATCGCTTCCGGACCCTGCCCACCTCCCCGGTGGCCGCGCCCGCCGGCCTCGTCTTCGCCGAGACCCTGACGTGTGCGGTCACGCTGGCGCCGATGGTCGGCATCGGATATCTCGTCGGCTGGCGGATCGAAGCGAGCGCCGGGGAGATCGCCCTCGCCGCGCTGGTGCTGCTGTTGTTCCGATTCGCGCTCTCATGGGTAGGTGTGTGGCTCGGCGTCTCGATCCGTGACGAACAGGTCCTGCAGCAGTGCGCACCCATGATCTTCGGCACGATCATGTTCTCGAACATCTTCGTGCCCACCGACACGATGCCCGTGGTGGTCCGGCAGATCGCGGAGTGGAATCCCGTCAGTGCCGTCGTGGGTGCACTGCGCGAGCTGCTCTCGGCGTCCGCGCCGGTACCCGCGGATGCGGCGTGGCCGCTGCACCATCCGGTGTGGTCGGCGTTCGGTTGGTGCGTCGTGCTGCTCGCCGTGACGGTCCCGCTCGCGGTGCGCCGATACACGGCCGATCACCGGATCCGGTAGCTACCGGCCGGTAACCGGACCATCGGCAGACACCGGAACCGGGCGGGACTACCCTGTATATCCGTGACCTCACACTATGACGTCGTTGTCCTCGGAGCCGGTCCCGGTGGGTACGTCGCTGCTATCCGCGCGGCACAGCTGGGACTGAGCACCGCCATCATCGAGCAGAAGTACTGGGGTGGTGTCTGCCTGAACGTCGGCTGCATCCCCTCGAAGGCACTCCTCCGCAACGCCGAGCTGGCACATCTCTTCAACAAAGAGGCCAAGACCTTCGGCATCTCGGGAGACGTGTCCTTCGACTTCGGTGCCGCCTACGACCGCAGCCGCAAGGTCGCGGACGGGCGCACCAAGGGCGTGCACTTCCTCATGAAGAAGAACAAGATCACCGAATACGACGGTAAGGGCTCGTTCGTCGACGCCAAGACCATCGAGGTGGCCCTCACCAAGGGCGGCACCGAACAGGTGACCTTCGACAACGTCATCATCGCCACCGGCTCCGTCACCAAGCTGCTGCCGGGCACCGAGCTCAGCGACAACGTCGTCACCTACGAGGAGCAGATCCTCACCCGCGACCTTCCCGAGTCCATCGTCATCGTCGGTGCCGGTGCCATCGGCATGGAGTTCGGCTACGTCCTGAAGAACTACGGGGTCGACGTCACCATCGTCGAGTTCCTCGACCGCGCACTGCCCAACGAGGACGCCGACGTCTCCAAGGAGATCGCCAAGGCGTACAAGAAGCTCGGCATCACCATCAAGACCGGTGCCGCCGTGCAGAAGATCTCGGACGACGGTTCGAAGGTGACCGTCGAGATCAAGGACAACAAGTCCGGCAACGTCGAGACCGTCACGGTCGACAAGGTGCTGCAGTCGGTCGGCTTCGCGCCGCGCGTCGAGGGCTACGGTCTCGAGAACACCGGCGTCGAGCTCACCGACCGCGGTGCCATCGCGATCGACGAGCGCATGCGCACCAACGTCAAGGGCATCTACGCCATCGGCGACGTCACCGCGAAGCTTCAGCTCGCGCACGTCGCGGAGGCGCAGGCCGTGGTTGCGGCCGAGACCATCGGCGGTGCCGAGACCCTCGAGCTCGGCGACTACCGCATGATGCCGCGCGCGACCTTCTGCCAGCCGCAGGTCGCCTCCTTCGGTCTCACCGAGGAGCAGGCGAAGGCCGAGGGCTACGACGTGAAGGTCGCGACCTTCCCGTTCACCGCCAACGGCAAGGCGCACGGTCTGGGCGATCCCAACGGCTTCGTCAAGCTCATCGCCGACAAGACCCACGGTGAGCTCATCGGCGGTCACCTCATCGGCCCCGACGTCTCGGAGCTGCTGCCCGAGCTGACCCTGGCCCAGAAGTGGGACCTCACGGTCAACGAGCTCGCGCGCAACGTCCACACGCACCCGACGCTCAGCGAGGCGCTGCAGGAGGCCATCCACGGTCTCGCAGGACACATGATCAACTTCTGAGGATGCGGGGCCGACCCGAGGCCCCGCGTTCACCCTTCTTCCGTGTGGGCGGATCCCCGCTCGGATGTACCGGCTCAGCCCGTGACGACTCGACCGTCGTCGCGGGCTGACGTCGTTCCGCCCTTCTCCGGGCGCAGCACCAGCTGCACGAGACAGTTGCCGTCCTGCGGGTCGGGCCGGACGTCGACGGCGTAGCGGCTGCGCAGCAGGTCGGCGTGGTCGTCGAGGACGCGCTGGATCAATCCGCGTTGGATGCCGCGCACCACTTCGGGATTCGCGCGGGCGATCTCCGCGAGCGGGCACGTGCACAACGTGAGGCTGTGGGTGCCGAAGGCGTTCGTCGCACTCTGCGTCTCGAAACCCAACTGCTGCAGGGCGTCGATGACGAGCGTGCCGGCGTCGACGGTCGGCGCGGGTGCGAGGGTGAGCATGCTCGCCCAGTCCGAGCCCACCTCGAACGCCTTGTCCTCGCGCTCGCTCGGGGTACCCCCGATCCGCGCGGCGAGCAGCGCGACGAGATCGGTATAGGACGGTTCCTTCACCGCGACGTAACCGAGGCGCGGACGCCCGACCCGCTCGGCCGGAAGCTGCTGTGTACGGACGAGACCTTCCTCCTCGAGGCCCGCGAGATGGAAGCGGACGGTCGTGACGTGCAGGTCGAGCGTGGCGGCGAGATGATGGGCGTCGACCGGGCCCGAGGACTCCCGCAACAGTCCGAGAATCCGCTCGCGTTGCTTCACCCGCCGTGCCAAGTCTGCTCTCCTGTCGCGCCCGCGGTGACTCTCAGGTGAGGGTCACCTTATTAAAAGGAGGAAAATCCTCTATAGTCGGCGCCATGGAGGTGACAACCGACTCACCGTCCACGTTACGACCGGTCCGGAGAGCCTCGGAACCGTGGCCATCCTTGCCCTCGCAAGAAGGAGCGCAGAACATGGCGGACAAGCACGCATCGGAAGACGCTCTGCCCCTAGCGGGTAGGGACACCGCCCACCTGCCGGGACACTGGCTGCTCGCCCGCCTGGGCAAGCGTGTGCTGCGGCCCGGCGGCAAGGAACTGACGGCACGCGTGCTCGCCGACGCGCGGTTGCGCGGCGCGGACGTCGTCGAGTTCGCGCCCGGTCTCGGCCGGACGGCGCAGGAGATCCTCGCGTACTCGCCCGGTAGCTACACCGGCGTCGAATCCGACGAGACGGCAGTCGAACTGACGCGCAAGGCCATCGCCGGTGGCGGCAGGGTGGTCAGCGGCGAGGCCTCGAAGACCGGACTCGACGACGAGGTCGCCGATGTCGTGGTCGGCGAGGCGATGCTCACCATGCAGACCGACAGGCACAAGGCGGAGATCGTGCAGGAGGCACGGCGGGTGCTCCGGGCGGCCGGCCGGTACGCCATCCACGAACTCGCGATCGAACCCGACGAGGTCGACGACGAGGTCAAGACCGAGATCCGCAAGTCGCTCGCGCGCTCGATCAAGGTCAACGCCCGCCCGCTCACCGTGGCCGAATGGCGGAGCCTGTTCGAGGAGAACGGATTCGAGGTCGAGAAGATCGGTTTCGCCCCCATGGCCTTGCTCGAACCCAAGCGCATCCTCGCCGACGAGGGCGTGCCCGGCACGTTGAAGTTCGTCCGCAACGTCCTTCGCGACTCCGACGCCCGCGGCCGGGTGCTCCAGATGCGGTCGACGTTCACGAAGTACAAGGAGCATCTGGTCGCGATCGAGATCGTCGCCACGAAGAAGGAAGCGTGATGAGTACACAGCAGGTCGAGGGCAGGCTCACCCGTATCGAGGGGCTTGCGGAGCTCAACGCGGGCGAGGGGAGCGGGCCGCGCATCGAGAAGCTCGCGGCGGTCACCGGCGCCACCGTGGTGCGGCTTTCCTTCACGGCCGGGCAGACGATGGACGACCACAAGGCCGGCGCTCCGATCCTCGTGCAGGCCGTCACCGGCGACATCTCGTTCAGCACCGCCGACGAGACCGTGTCGCTCGTACCGGGTACCGCCGTCCACGTCGACGCCGGCATCGTGCACCGTCTCGTCGCGAACGCCGATTCCGTGGTGCAGCTGACGATCCTGCGCTGAGTTGTCACCGATCCCACATCGGCGACGAATGTGCACGTGAGGTGTGCGCGCCCGCGTAGTGTTGCGCCATGGCGGAACGCGGCGCTCGCCCACACGTGCACCCGGTTCGGAGATGGTTGCTGCGCACGGTGCGGCACCTGTTCACACCTCTGCGGCCCGACGACTATCTCGAGATGATCAACCCGCTCTGGACGACCCGCGAACTGCGCGGCCGTGTGGAGCGGGTCGTCCCCGAGGGCGGCGACGCCGCATCGGTGCTCATCCGCCCGGCCTACGAGTGGCGCGGGCACGAGCCGGGCCAGTACGTGCGGCTCGGGGTGATCATCGACGGGGTCTACCACTGGCGGGCGTACTCGCTCACCTCCGATCCCGATCCGGTCGACGGGCTCATCAGCGTCACACCCAAGCTCGTCGAGAACGGCGTGGTCTCGCCGTATCTGGTCCGCAAACTCGAGCCCGGCGACATCGTCCGGCTCGGCGAGGTCGAGGGCGTGTTCACCCTGCCCGACCCGCTGCCCCCGAAGATGCTGTTCATCAGCGCGGGCAGCGGGATCACGCCGATCATGAGCATGCTGCGCAGCCTCGACCACCGCGACCGCATCGACGACGTCGTCGTCGTGCATTCCGCCCACACCGAGGACGAGGTGATCTTCGGCTCGACCCTGCGCGACCTCGACGAGCGGCATCCCGGAATGTGTCTCGAGCTGTGGCTCAGCGGCGACCGCGGCCGCATCACCCCCGACGACCTCGACGATCTGTGCCCCGACTGGCGCGAACGCGACGCTTTCTGCTCGGGCCCGCGCGACCTGCTCGACGCCCTCGAAGAACACTGGGACGAACACGGTGATCCCGAAAGATTCCACCTCGAACGTTTCCAGCCGATCATCGGTGGGAATGCCGGGAGCGGCGAGGGCGGCACCATCCACTTCCTCGACAGCGAGAAAGAGGTGGAGTGCGACGGGGGAACACCCATCCTGGTCGCAGGCGAGAACGCCGGCCTGAAGTTGCCGTACGGCTGCCGTATCGGCATCTGCCACACGTGCGTCGGAACGCTGAAATCCGGGCAACTCCGGGACCTGCGGACCGACGAGGTGAGCGAGCCCACCGGGGCTACGGTGCGTACCTGCATCCACACCGCGGAGGGTGACATCGAAATAGAACTGTGAAGCAACCGGCTTCGAAGCAGGGGGCGTCGTGACGAGAAGCATCGACAGGACCGGCACCGGAACGCGGGAACCGCAGAGTCCGCTCGCGCATCTGAGCGACGACGATCTCGAGCAGATCGCCAAGGAATTCGACGCCATCCACGACGAGGTGTACTCGAGTCTCGGCGACAAGGACCGGCAGTACATCAAGAACGTCATCGCCGCGCAGCGGCAGCTGGTCGTGGCGGGGCGGGTACTGCTCTTCGCGTCGTCGTACAAGCCCGCATGGGTGGCCGGGACGGCCTGTCTCGGAGTGGCGAAGATCCTCGAGAACATGGAGATCGGCCACAACGTCATGCACGGCCAGTGGGACTGGATGAACGATCCGGACATCCACTCGTCGGTGTGGGACTGGGACACCGCCTCCACCGCGGAGGCGTGGAAGCACTCGCACAACTACATCCACCACACGTTCACGAACATCCGCGGTCTCGACAAGGATCTCGGCTACGAGATCATGCGGATCGACCCGCACCAGAAGTGGCACCCCGTCTATCTGGCGCAACCGCTCTACAACGCGCTGCTCACCGTGCTCTTCGAATGGGGTGTGGCGCTGCACGACCTCGACCTCGAGGCGTTGTGGGCCGGCGAGAAGTCGACCGGTCAGGTGATCGAGGAGCTGAAGGGCATCTTCGGCAAGGCCCGCGCGCAGTTCGTCAAGGACTACGTCGGCTGGCCGCTGGTGAGCGCCGCGCTGTTCGGTCTCGCGCAGGTCGCGCTGCAGGGCCGATTGCCCCAGCCGAAGACCTCGCGTCTGGGCCGGCGGCTGCGATCGATGAGCAAGGGGCCGATGGGTAGGGGCAGGTCCGGAAAGTTCCGCACCGCAGCCCATCTTGCCGACCGGTATCTGCCCGGCGTCGAGAAGACCTTCCTCGCGACGGTTCTCGCCGACATCACGGCAAACATCATCCGCAACGTGTGGGCGCACGCCATCATCTTCTGCGGGCACTTCCCCGACCAGACCTACACCTTCTCGAAGAAGGAGGTCGAGAACGAGTCGCGCGGAGGATGGTACGTGCGACAGCTCATCGGCGCCGCGAACATCGAAGGCACCCCGCTGTTCCACATCCTCAGCGGCAATCTCGGCTACCAAGTGGAGCACCACCTGTTCCCCGACATGCCGAGCACCCGTTACGCGGAGGTCGCGCCGAAGGTCAAGGACATCTGCGAGCGCTACGAACTGCCCTACAACTCGGGCAGACTGGGCAAGCAATGGTTCATGGTGCACCGCACCATCGCCCGGCTCGCGTTCCCGGGCGGCAAGCCCCGTCCGAAGCCCGGACCGTATCGTCGTTCGCAGGACCCCACCGGCGGTCCCGTTCCCAGCGAGGCCGCACGGTTCCGCGACCGTCTGCCCGCCGACCATCCCGACGCCGGACCGGAACACGAGGGCGGCGGTGTGAAGGTCGATCCGCCACCCCGCTGATCACGTCGTCCGGTGCGCAGTTCTCGTCGACGATGCGCGAGATCGCCGACGAGAACTGCACTCCGGAGCCGGGGGTCAGGACGCCCGGTAGGCCTTCCAACCGCCGAATTCGGTGATGTCCACCGCGTCGGCGGCTGCGTCCTGCGTGCACCCGAAACCGACGACCCACCGTCCGTCCGCCAGTTCGACGCTCGTCAACGTCATCGGGGCGGGCAGCGCGGCGAGGAAGCGCCCCAGACCGGCTTCGGAGAGCCGGAACAGTTCGCCCACGATCGCGGCACCCTCGCCCGGTGCGTGACGCACCAGGCCCGGCTTCGGCGGCGTCGTGTTCAGTGCGGCGAGACGGTACGCGTCGGAGGTGTGCACCTCCTCGACAAAGCGCGCCCCGAGTTCCTCGAGCTGGAAGTGCAGCGGCTGACCGCGCAGGTGTGCTCCGAAGACCGCGAGCTCGACGCCGGACTCGACGACGCGCGGTGCGTCCACACCGTTCAGCGCGGCCGCGACGTCCACGGCCACCTGGTCGCCGAAGGACGGGACCACGACCATGACCCCGAACGGCTCACCGGCCGGCGTCGGCACCCCGGGCACCGCCACCGCCGCCATGTCCAGCAGGTTGCAGAAGTTCGTGTAGGTGCCCATCCGCCGATTGATCGTGATCGGATCTGCCTGCACCGCGGCGATCGTCGGGTGTTCCGTCGTCGTCGGGAGCAGCAACCCGTCGAACCCGGCGAGCAGTTCACGCGCGAATGCCTTCACGTGGGTGAGCGTGTCGAGATCCTCGACGAGTTCGTAGGCGGCGGGCTTCTTCGCCCCGGCGACGATCGCGGCGACGGTGGGATCGGCGCCCTCCGGGGACGTCGACAGGAACTCGCCGACAGCCGCGTAGCGCTGGGCCACGACGGCACCGTCGTACAGGAGCAGGGCAGCGTCGAGCAGCGGTGAGACGTCCACCTCCGCGATCTCGATACCGGACTCACGCGCCGCGGCCACCGTGCGGGTGAAGGCGTCGCAGTACTCCTCGCACAGCGCCTCGAGGTCCTCGGGGCGCGGCACCGCGACGCGCAGAGTGTTCGGCGCGGCGAGTCGCACGTCCGCGGGCCAGGTCCTGCTGCGCGGGTCGCGGGGTTCGGGTCCGGCCATGATCCGGACCGCGGTCGCCGCCAGGTCGAGCGACGTCGCGAAGACCGTGAGACAGTCGTAGTCCACGCAGGCCGGGACCACACCGTGCGCCGGGATCACTCCGAGAGTGGCCTTGATGCCGACGATTCCGTGCAGCGCGGCGGGGACACGTCCCGAACCGGCCGTGTCGGTGCCCAGTCCGATGTCGGCGATGCCGAGCGCCACCGCGGCCGCCGAACCGGAACTCGAACCGCCCGAGACCTTCTCGGGATCCCATGCGCACCGCACCGCCCCGTAGGGGCTGCGGGTGCCGACGAGGCCGGTGGCGAACTGGTCGAGATTGGTCTTGCCCAGCACGACGGCGCCGGCGGCGACCAGACGCTCGACGCCCGAAGCTGTTTGCTCCGGGACGTACGCGAACTCGGGACACGCCGCGGTGGTGGGGATTCCCGCGACGTCCACGTTGTCCTTGACCGCCACGACCAGACCGGCGAGCGGAAGCGACTCACCGGCGGCGACCCGCGCGTCCACGGCGGCGGCGTCGGCGAGGAGATCGTCGGCGCTGCGCAGCGTGATCCACACCTCGGGTCGATCCACCTCGTCGATGCGGCCCAGTGCGGCACGAACGCGATCGGTGGCGGACACCCTCACCGAGGGGGCGGGCGCCGCGAATCCGACACCCGGGTTGTCGAGGGTACTGCCCATGCTCATCAGACTGCTCCGATCACGAGAAGGGGGGTCCCGGGTGCAACCTTCGTGCCCGGGCTCACGAGAACTTTCAGGACCGTGCCGGTGGTCTCCGACGGCACGGGCATCTCGAGCTTCATCGCCTCGAGGATCACCGCGGTGTCCCCGGCAGTGACGGTGTCGCCCTCGGCGAGCTCCACGCGCCAGACGTTGCCGACCATCGGTGCCTCGACGACGACGGCACCGGCCGGCATGCCGTCGAGGGGGTCACCGGCGGTGGACACCTCGATCGGCCCGCTGTCGATGCGGTCGAACTCCCCGGCCTCGAGCCAGGCCCGCTTCTCCGCGTCGAACGCGCGGGACTGCGCAGCGTGGAAGGCGTCGATGGAGTCGGCGTTGTCCTCGAGGAAACGCAGGTGGTCGGCGAGAGCGAATGTGCCGTCGGAGATGTCGGCGTCGAAGCGGCCCGCCTTCGCCGCGGCCCGGTGCTCGAGCAACTGCTCGGGCGTCACCGGTTCCCAGAGGATGCGGTCGAAGAACCGGAACAGCCACGGCTTGTCCTCCTCGAACGGCCCCGTCTGCCGGTAGCCCGACCAGATGGGGATCGTCCGTCCGACCAGCTGGTATCCGCCGGGCGATTCCATGCCGTAGACGCACAGGTACTTGCCGCCGATGCCCACTGCATCGGACGGCGTCCACGTGCGGGCCGGGTTGTATTTCGTCGTGACCAGCCGGTGCCGCGGGTCGAGCGGAACTGCCAGGGGCGCACCGAGATAGACGTCACCGAGGCCGAGGACGAGATATTCGGCGTCGAAGACGGTGTCGCGGACCTGCTCGACCGAGTCGAGACCGTTGATGCGTCGGATGAACTCGGTGTTCGACGGCAGCCAGGGCGCCTCGTCGCGCACCCCGCTGCGGTAGCGCGAGATGGCCTCGGCGATGGACGGGTCGTCGAACGACAGTGGCAGGCGGACGGTGCGGCTCGGCACCACCAGATCGCGTGTCGCGGGCAGTTCCGTCTCGAGATCCTGCAGCACCCCGAGCAGGCGGTACTGCGGCAGCACGTCGGGATCGAAGTGGATGTGCAGCGAGCGCACACCCGGCGTGACGTCGACGATGCCGGGCAGACGCGTGGCGGCCAACGCCTCCGACAGTGCGTGCACCCGCATGCGCAGACCGAGATCGAGCACCATCTCGCCGTATTCGACGAGGATGTTGTCGTCACCGCCGCGCAGATACACGACCTCGGGGTGGTCCAGGAACGGCTCGATGCGACCGAGGCGCCCACCGTCGGGTGTGCTCTGCCGGGCGACCGGCGGGAGGTCGGCGCCGCGGACCGCACTGCTGCGCAACTCGACGGCACCCTCGTCGGTGACCGGCACGAACCGCAGCGAGTCGCCGGGGCGGATCTGGCCGAGCTTCCAGCGATGACCGGAGACCACCGTGAGCGGGCACGCGAAACCACCGAGACTCGGACCGTCCGGGCCGAGAAGGATCGGGGTGTCGCCGGAGACGTTGAGCGCGCCGACGCTGTACGGATTGTCGTGCAGGTTGGACGGGTGCAGACCGGCATCGCCGCCGTCGGTGCGTGACCAGGTGGGTTTCGGGCCGTCGAGCCGAATGCCGGTGCGGTTGGCGTGCGTCTGCACGGTCCACGTCGCGTCGTAGAACTGCTGCAGGTCGTCGGCGGTGAAGTAGGCGGGGGCCGGTTGCGGGCCCTCGGTTACCGCGAGATGCCAGGTGTGCCCGAGGATGGGGCGGATCGCGGTGGGGACCGGCGCCGGATCGGTGAGCGCCTCTCCGGACGCGAGGCCGAGCACGTCGCCGGTCACGAGCGCCCTGCCGGTCGGGCCACCGAAGCCGCCGAGCGTGAACGTCGATGCGCTGCCCTGGTAGAGCGGCACGTCGAGTCCGCCGCGGACCGCGACATAGGTGCGCAGGCCGGCGTCGACGGGGGCACCGACCTCGAGAACGGAACCGGCCGGGACCTCGACGGGCTCCCACATCGGCGCAGGCGTCCCGTCCACGGTGACCTCGGCGGGGGCGCCCGTGACACACACGATCGTCGGATCGGAGAACCCGAGGCGCGGGCCGAGCAGGGTGCATTCGAGGCCGGGTGCGCCCTCGGGGTTGCCGACGGCGACGTTCGCGGCGCGGAAGGAGAGATCGTCCATCGGGCCGGACGGCGGAATCCCGACCTCCCACAGTCCGATCCGCCCCGGGAAGTCCTGGACGGTGGTCATCGTGCCGGCGCGCAGCACGTCGATGCGACGTCCGGTGGGGTGGATGTCCGCCAGCGTCGTGGTGACATGCTCCGCATCGAGAACCGTTTCCTCGGAGCAGATCCTGCGCAACTGCGACAGGTTCGTCTGCACGCCGTGGACCCGGGTGTCGTCGAGTGCCTCCGCCAACCCGGCGAATGCCGTACGCCGCGACTCGCCGCGCACGATCACCTTCGCGAGCATCGGGTCGTAGAAGGTGCCGACCTCGGTGCCCGTGTCCACCCACGTCTCGGTGCGGGTGTGGGCGGGGAACTCGACGTGGGTGAGCAGACCCGCGCTCGGCCGGTGGTCGCGACCCGGATCTTCCGCGTACACACGGGCTTCCACAGCGTGCCCGGTGATCTCGGGTCCGGAATCGGGCAGGCCGTCGAGGATGCTCTCGTCGCCGCGTGCGAGGCGCAGCATCCACTCGACGAGGTCGACGCCCGTGACCTCCTCGGTCACCGGATGCTCGACCTGCAATCGGGTGTTCATCTCGAGGAAGGACACCTCGTCGCGGTCCACGTCGTAGACGAACTCGACGGTACCGGCCGATCGGTACTGCACCGACGACGCGAGAGCACGTGAGCACGAGAGCATCTGCTCGACGATGCGATCGGGGAGGTTCGGTGCGGGTGCCTCCTCGACGACCTTCTGGTTCCGGCGCTGCAACGAGCAGTCGCGGGTGCCGAGGCTGATCGTCCGGCCGTGTCCGTCACCGAAGACCTGCACCTCCACGTGCCGAGCGCGGGGGACGAACCGCTCGAGGAAGACGCCGGAGGACGAGAAGTTCACGGTGGCGAGCCGGATGACGCGTTCGTACGCCTCACGCAGGTCGCCGGCGCTGTGGCAGGCCTGCATCCCGATACCGCCACCTCCGCCGACGGCCTTGAGCATCACGGGATATCCGACGTCCTCGGCCGCGGCGAGCGCGTCGTCGAGAGACTCGAGCAGGCCGCTGCCGGGGACGAGAGGCGCGCCGACCGCGCGGGCAGCCTCCCGGGCGGTGTGCTTGTCGCCGAAGACGCGCAGCTGGTCGGGGGTCGGCCCGACGAAGGCTATTCCTGCCGCTTCGCAGGTAGCGGCGAATTCGGCGTTCTCCGAAAGGAACCCGTAGCCGGGGTGGATCGCTCCCGCACCGGTGGCCAGCGCCGCCTCGATGACGAGATCGGCCCGCAGGTAGGACTCGGCTGCGGGAGCGGGACCGAGCCGGACCGCGATGTCGGCGAGTTCGACGTGTGCGGCCGCTGCGTCGGCGTCCGAGTAGACCGCCACAGTCTTCAGGCCCAGCTTGTGCGCGGACCGCATGATGCGACACGCGATCTCGCCACGGTTGGCGATCAGCAGGGTGTCGAAGGCGAAGGCCGAGGGGACCGACGCTTCTGTATACGTCTTTGTGGACATGGCTGTATACGCTATGGACCAGCAATGACGCTGCTGTGACGTTGTGTAACAGCCTTGTTAGGGATCGCGCCGTCGACCGGATGTCGGCCGGTGCGGACTGATCAGAAGTCGCGTTCGATCCGCAGCACACCGATGGTCGTCGCGAGGGCGTCGTACTGCGTGACCAACAGGCAGAATTCGATGAGCCTGCGGTCGTCGTAGAACTGCGCGAGCGACGCCCACGTCTCGTCGGACAGATTCTTCGTCGCCATGAGTTCGTCGACGGCGGCGAGAAGGGCACGATGCCTCGCCTGCCAGCCGGGAGCGTCGGGTCCGGCGACGATACGCTCGCGCACCTCGTCGGTGATGCCGGCACGGCGACCCAGGCGGGTGTGGTGGTCGAATTCGTAACCGCACTCGCGCAGATGCGCGACGCGCAGGATGACCATTTCCGATTCGAACCGGCCGAGACGGCCGAACGGCATGAGCATGCCGGCGTAGTGCAACCACCCGCGGAACAGTCGTCCGGTGCGGCCGAGGGTGCTGAACAGGTGGGCGTCCGAGGTGCCGCCGGCGGCGGACAGGGCCTTCCATGTCACCCAGTTGATCGGGCCGAGTTCCTTGAAACGTCCGGGCGGGATGCGGGGTGTCATGAGCGCCAGTGTGCCGCACCGCACCCGTCCGGTCACGTGACACGACCGGAAGTGTCAGTCTCGGACGGCCCGGGCCATCCGCGCGAAGGCGCGTGCCTCCTCGGCCCGGCGCACGACCACCGATCGCGAGGTGTCGATGTGGGCGAGCAGCAGGTCGTGGGCGTCGTCGAGCTTGTCGGCGAGAACCAGCTCGGCGACCTCGATGTGCTCGTCGACGGTCGCGACGATGCGGTCGGGGGTCAGATAGTCGAACATCCGCACCGGGCGCACCTTCGCGTTCACCGAGGCCAGCGCGTCGCACAGGGCACGGTTGCCGGAGGCGGCGAGCAACGTCATGTGGAAGCGCTCGTCGAGCGTGACGAACCCGGCGTCGGGTTCGGGCGGCTCCTCGCGGATCTCGTACCAGCGGTCGAGTTCGGGACCGAGGACGTCGGGATCGTGCCGCACCGACTCGCCGTCGAGCGCGCGGCGGATCCCGCGCAGCTCCAGGGTGGTCCGCAGCTCGTACAGGTCGGCGAGGTCGTCGAAGCGCGGACGGTAGGGGTACAGCCCCTGGTCGCGGCGCTCGACGAGCCCGTCGGAGACCAGTCGGGCGAGAGCCTCGCGCACCGGCGTGCGCGACACCCCGTACTGCTCGGCGAGGCGTTCTTCACTGAGTCGTTCGTCGGGGGAGGGTGTCCCGGACATCAGACGATCGCGCAGGGCCTTGTAGACCCTCTCGCGCCGTGTGTCGGCGGCCATCAGATCGCCATCGCCGCACGGACGGTGGAGGCGGCGTCGACACCACCGTCACCCGTCGAGGTGATGCGCCCGGATTCGAGGACGTAGTAGTGCAGGGCGTTGTCGAGGGCGAAACCGATGTGCTGTTCGACGAGCAGCACCCCGAGGTGGCCGCTGCGGCCGAGTTCGACGATGGTGTTCTCGATCTCGGCGACCACCGACGGCTGGATGCCCTCGGTGGGCTCGTCGAGGATGAGCATGCGCGGCTCGGTGATCAGCGCGCGGGCGATGGCGAGTTGCTGGCGCTGACCGCCGGAGAGCAGACCCGCGCGCCGATCGAGGAGCGGGACGAGCGCGGGGAACAGATCGAGCATGTCGGCGACCAACTGTCGGCCGTCGCGGCGCGTGTCGGCGACGACCTGCAGGTTCTCACGGCAGGTGAGCTGACCGAAGGACTGCTGCCCCTGTGGGACGTAGGCCAGGCCGCGGGCGACCCGCGCGGACGGTCGCAGCGACGTGATGTCCTCACCGTCGAAGAGGATCTTCCCCTTCGTGACGGGCAGCAGGCCGACGGCGGCGCGCAGCAGCGTGGTCTTGCCGGCGCCGTTGTGGCCCATGACCGCGACGGTCTTCCCGGTCGGGACGGTGAGGGAGATGCCGTGCAGGATCTCGGTGCGACCGTAACCGGCGCGAACGTCGACGAGTTCGAGCATCATGCCTCCTGGGGAGCGGTGGCGGTCCCGAGGTAGACCTCCTGGACCTGCGGGTCGTTCTGGACCTGGTCGACGGTGCCGTCGGCGATGACCTTGCCGCGGGCGAGGACGGTGACAGAGGTGGCGAAGGCGCGCATGAAGTCCATGTCGTGCTCGACGACGACCACCGTGCGCTGGGCGCCGATGCGGCGCAGCAGCTGCCCGGTCTCCTCGCGTTCGTCGTGGCTCATGCCGGCGACGGGTTCGTCGAGGAGCAGCACGTCGGCGTTCTGCACGAGCAGCATGCCGATCTCGAGCCACTGCTTCTGACCGTGGGCGAGGATGCCCGCGGGAGTGTCGCGGTGGGCGGTCAGGCCGATCGTCTCGAGCGCTTCCTCGATCTCGGGCAGCACGTCCTTGCGGCGACGCAGCAACTGCCACGGGGGGCGGCCCGCGCCGGCGGCGATGTCGAGGTTCTGCAGGACCGACAGCTCCTCGAAGACCGAGGCGGTCTGGAAGGTGCGGCCCACGCCGAGGCGCGCGATCTTGTGGGTCTTCTTGCCGAGCAGTTCGACGCCCGACTTGGTGATCGAGCCGGTCGCCGGGACCAGGCCGGTGACGGCGTCGACGAGGGTCGTCTTGCCGGCGCCGTTGGGGCCGATGAGGAACCGCAGGTCGCCCTGGAGGAGGGTGAGGTCGACGCCGTCGACGGCGGTGAAGCCGTCGAAGGTGACACGCAGGTCGCGGATCTCGAGGTAGTCGCTGCTCATTCCGGCGTTGCCGCCGTAGACGGGTTTGCTCATCGCACGGGCTCCATCTCGGGAAGGTCGGCGGGCTCGGGTTCGGTCGGCGGTGTGGGTTCCGTCGGGGTGGTGCGGCGGCGTCGGCGGAGCAAGGTGATGACTCCGGCGAGGCCGGCGGGGAAGAAGCCGACGACGATGATGAACAGCAGGCCCTGCGCGTAGGTCCAGGCGGAGGGGAAGTTCTCCGACAGGGTGGTCTGCGCCCACGCCACACCCACCGCGCCGAGAACCGGGCCGAGCAGGGTGGTGCGTCCGCCGATGGCTACACCGATGAGAAACGCGATGGACGGGACGATGCCGACGTCGGCGGGGGAGATGATGCCGACGATGGGCACGAACATCGCACCGGCGATGCCGGCGAAGAAGGCCGCGACGGTGTAGGCGGCCACCTTGATCAGGGCGGGGTCGTAACCCAGGAAGCGGACCCGCTCCTCCTGGTCGCGGACCGCGACGAGCAGTTCGCCGTAGCGGGACTGCATGAGCTGGCGGGTCGCGGCGACGACGAGCAGCAGGATCGCGGCGACGATGAAGAACAGCATCCGCTTGTTGACCGGATCGGACAGGTCGTAGCCGAAGAAGGTGCGGAAGCGGTTGAGGCCGTTGGACCCTCCGGTGGACTGCTGGCCGACGAGCAGGATCGCGAAGGCCGCGGCCAGCGCTTGGGAGAGGATGGCGAAGTAGGCGCCCTTGACGCGGCGGGCGAACACACCGAAGCCGAGCAGTGCGGCGATGAGCGCCGGCACGATCAGGATCGCCAGCAGCGTGACGGCGGGAGAGGCGAACGGCACCCAGTAGGCGGGTAGTTCCCGGATGCCCGCGATCTGCATGAAGTCGGGGACCGTGTCGCCGCGGAGTTCGGCGTCGGAGATCTTCAGGTGCATCGCCATGATGTAGGCGCCGAGGCCGAAGAAGACACCCTGGCCGAGGGTGAGCATGCCACCGCGACCCCAGGCCAGACCGATGCCGACGGCGACGATCGCGAAGCACAGGAACTTGCCGAGCAGGCCGAGACGGAAATCGGAGAGGACGGCGGGGGCGAGACCGAACAGGACGATCGCGGCGATCGCGAATCCTGTTGCGGTGCGTACGGGTCCGGGTCGGGTGAAGGTGCGGGTCGAGAGTGTCAAGGGCATCAGACCAGGCTCCTCGTCTTGACGGCGAACAGGCCCTGCGGACGGACCTGCAGGAAGATCACGATGAGCACGAACACGATGACCTTCGCGATCGACGCGGTCGTGGAGTACTCGATGAACGAATTGAGCAGGCCCAGTGCGACGGCCGCGAGCACTGCGCCCTCGATGCGGCCGAGACCGCCGATGACGACCACGAGGAAGGCGTCGATGAGATACGACTGGCCGATCGTCGGGCTGGTCGAGCCGATGAGCGTCAGGGCCACACCGGCGAGGCCGGCGAGACCGGAGCCGAGGAAGAAGGTCGTGATGTCGGTGCGGCGCGACGAGATGCCCACCGTCTCGGCGAGGTCGCGGTTCTGCACCACGGCCCGGATCCGTCGTCCCATCGGCGTGTACTTCATCGACGCGATCAGGGCGACCACGCAGACCACGGCGAGGGCGAGGATGAACAGTCGGGTCTTCGGGACGACGGCCCCGAAGATCTCCACGCCGCCGGAGAGCCAGGACGGTGCGACGACGTTGACGGCGGGGGCGCCGAAGATGTCGCGGGCGGCCTGCTGCAGCAGCAGGCCCACACCGAAGGTCACCAGCAGGGTGTCGAGCGGGCGGTGGTACATGCGGCGGATGAGGGTGACCTCGAGGATCACGCCCATCACGCCGCCCACCAGGAAGCCGACGAGGAGGGAGACGAACAGGGACACCCCGGCCGACGAGATCACCTGCTGCACGACGAACGCCGTGTAGCTGCCGGCCATGATGAATTCGCCGTGGGCCATGTTGATCACGCCCATCTGGCCGAACGTCAGCGACAGCCCCAGTGCTGCCAGCAACAGGATCGATCCGATACTCAATCCTGTGAAGAGCTGTCCTACAAGGACATCCATGTCGTCTCCCTCTTCGGCTTCCGCTCAGTTACCGGACAGGCCCGACGCCCAGTCGTAGGACTCGAGGTACGGGTCGGGCTCGATGGCGCCGTCGGACTCCCAGACGGTGTAGATCAGGCCGTCGCCACGGATCTCACCGATGCGGGCGGTCTTGGTGATGTGGTGGTTGTCGCCGTCGATGGTCACGGTGCCCTCGGGGGCGTCGAAGGTGACGCCGTCGGCGGCATCGACGACGTCGTCGACCTCGAAGGACTCGGCCTTCTCGACGGTGTTCTTCCACAGGTAGACCGAGGTGTAGGCGGCCTCCATGGGATCGGAGGTCGGCTTGTTCGCGCCGTACTTCGCCTTGTACGCCTCGACGAAGGAGGTGTTTTCGGGGGAGTCGACGGTCTGGTAGTAGTTCCACGCGGTGAGCTGGCCCTCGATGTTCTGCGCACCGATGCCGCCCACCTCCTCCTCGGCGATGGACACCGACACGACCGGCATGTCCTTCGCGTTGAGTCCGGCGTTGGTGTACTCGCGGAAGAACGCGACGTTGGAGTCGCCGTTGAGTGTGTTGAACACCGCGTCGGCGTCGGCGGTGCGCACTTTGTTGACGATGGTGGAGAAGTCGGTGGAGCCGAGCGGGGTGTAGTCCTCGCCCTTGATCTCGATGCCGTTGGCCTCGGCGTACGCCTTGATGATGCGGTTGGCGGTCTGCGGGAAGACGTAGTCGCTACCGACGAGGTAGAGCGACTTCACGCCCTGTTCCTTCAGGTAGTCCAGGGCGGGCACGATCTGCTGGTTGGTGGTCGCGCCGGTGTAGAAGATGTTCGACGACGACTCGAGGCCCTCGTACTGGACGGGGTAGTACAGCAGCGCGTTGCGGTCCTCGAAGACCGGCAGCATCGCCTTGCGGCTCGACGACGTCCAGCCGCCGAACACCGCTGCGACGCAGTCGGATCCGATGAGCTTCTCGGCCTTCTCCGCGAACACCGTCGGCTCGGATGCACCGTCCTCGGAGACGATCTCGATCTGCTTGCCGAGCACACCGCCGTCGGCGTTGATCTCCTCGACGGCCAGCGCGATCGAATCGCGGACGGTGACCTCGGAGATGGCCATCGTGCCCGACAGGGAGTTGAGCGAGCCGACCTTGATGGTGTCGCCCGAGGTGTCGACGCACGACGCAGCACCGGAGGCCGTCGTGCTGCCCTCGTCACCCGCGCGGCTTCCGCAGGCGGACAGCACGAGTCCGACTGCAACGAGTGCTGCGGGGGCCGCGATGGCGCGGGTGGCGAGCCTGGACCTGACAACAGACATGTAGAGCCCTTCCTTCGAAGGTGTGGCCGGAGAGGACCCCGGTGTATCCGGGAGGCGTATACAGCGCTGTATCCGTGAGGCCACACAGTAGAAGGGAGTTGTTGCGCGGGAATATCTTCCGGTCACGGTCTCGTGACACAGATTTCGCGGGTGTTACAAAGTGCGCACAAGCATCAGCTACGGACTTCGCCATCCGCTACGGCAACTCGGTAGTTGTCAACCTGTCTGAGACAGGTGGTGGATGTTGATCCCTGTAGACCCGGGCAGTTCCGGCGCACGAGGCGCACGCCGGAACCGCTCGGGAAACTCCGCTGCATACTCATCGAGCATCTGCTGACGCAACCGCCGAACCGCAACAGCAGAACCGTCGAACACCGACGCCGGAGTATGCCGACCGAGCCCACTGTGCCGATGCTCGGTGGCATACCGATGCAGAAAACCCGCGGTCCACTCCCTGGCATGATCGATCGAATCGAACACCGGCGGGCAGGTCAGGTCGTACTTGACGGTCTTGAACAACGACTCCGAAAACGGATTGTCGTCACTGACCCGAGGACGGGAAAACGACGCGATCACCCCCCGCTCCTCGAGCAGATCGAGCAACACCGTCGACCGCATCGACGCCCCGTTGTCCGCATGCAACACTGACGGGCACCCGTGCTCGGCGATCGCCTCGGTGAACAACTTCACCGCACGCTCGCCGCTCTCATGGAACTCGATGCACCACGCGACCGGATACCGCGAGAACACATCGATCACCAGATACAACAGGTACCGGTCCTTCTTCCCGGGCCCCTTCAACTCGGTGATGTCCCACGACCACAGATCCCCGACCGCCCCGGCCCCGACCACCGGCCGGGCCCGGACAGGGCCGCCGCCCCCGCCGCCGCGGCGGCCACGCCGGTCCCCGACCAAGCTCGCCGCGCCGGCGACCCGATAGAACGTCCGCTCACTGCACGCCAGAACCCCTGCATCGAATGCACGCCAATAAACCTGAGCCACAGACAAATCCGCGTACTCGCCGGAGCACAGCACATCGCAGATCGTGTCACGTTCGCTCTCGCTGAGCGCGGCCGGCTGCCGACGCTTCGCCTGCGGCAGCGGGTCCCCGGCCGGCCGGTAATGCGTGTAGCCGCGACTGTGCCGGTAGTAACTGGCCCGAGGCAGTCCGAGCAGGGTGCAGGCCCGGGTCACCGGCATCGCCGCGTCCTGGTGCAATGTGGTGACCGTGGCGGTCAGGACAGCCTGTACCCCTCGAGCCATTGTTCGTACTCGGCCACGCTCATCAGCGCCGGTGGGATCGCAGGTGTCTCCGGCGCCGAGCTCTTGGTCACGTGCTCCAAGAGCTCGAATGCTTTTCCCAGGATCTGCTGGGCAGCTTCGGCCTGCTCGACCTTCTGACGCAGTTGCTGGTTTTCCTTGCGCAGCTGTGCCAGCTCCGCGCGCTCACGACTGTCCATGCGTCTACCCGGTTTCTCTGCGGCTGCCCTCATCGATGCGGTCCATTCTCCGCGGTCCCGGGCGGCGATCCAACGGTGGACCGTTCCGTAGGCGAGGTTGTTTTCACGCAGCAGTTTGGCACGGCTGCCGCGTTCGATGGCCGCGTCCCATTGCCGGAGGAACTCCGAGCGGTAGGCCATCGAGAACGAACGCATGCCTGTCGGTGTTCGGCCGACTTCGACGTCGATCATGATGCTTCCGTTTCCCCGCGTCCGTCCCTGAATGTGTCTCACGACCATCCTGGCAACCAACGAATAGCTGCAGCAGATGACGAAAGATGTAGCGAACGCGTTGTCCACAGGGTGACGACTCATCCACAGATCGACCGGAATCCGTGTCGTCCGCGGCTTTTCGGCGGCGGACGTGGGGCAGGGTGGTCGCCATGCAGCCCATCCTGCGCGCCGACGCCCTGACGACCGGCCTCAGCGACACCGAGATCCGCCGAGCCCTGCGCAACGGTGAACTCGAACGACTCGAACCCGGCGTGTACATCGCCGACGCCTCCCTCGACGACCTCGACCGCTACCGCATGCGCGTCCGGTCCGTCGGTGCACGTCTGTCCGCCGACACCGTGATCAGCCACGAGTCCGCCGCCGTCCTGCACGGACTTGCCCTGTGGAAGCCGGACCTCACGCGGGTGCACGTCAGCCGCGACAGGTCTGGTGGTGGACGCAGGACCGCAAGTCGCCACCTGCACGTCGCGCCACTCCCCACCTACGACCGCTCGGAGGTGGACGGAGTTCCCTGCACGTCGATGGCCCGGACGGTCGTCGACCTCGCCTGCACGCTCGACTTCGACGAATCGGTGATCGCGGGTGACTCCGCCGCAGCCCGTCAGCCTGGGCTCGCGGAAGCTCTCGCTCGTTCCCTGGCCGAGTCGGGCCCTCGTACGGGCATCGCCGCGGCACGGCGGGTGGCAGCATTCGTCGACGGTCGCAGTGAAAGCCCCGGCGAGTCGCTCAGCCGGGTGCGCATGCAGGAGGTCGGCATGCCGTCGCCGATCCTGCAGCAGGAGATCAGAACTCCCGGTGGGCTCTTCGTCGGGCGAGCCGACTTCTACTGGGAGGACGAAGGCGTCGTCGGTGAATTCGACGGCATGGGCAAGTACGACGACGGCGGGATCGAAGCCGTCCGACGGGAGAAGCGACGTGAGGACGCGCTGCGCGATCTCGGCTTCGAGGTGGTGCGGTGGACGTGGCCCGAACTGTTCCGATTCGACGTGGTCCGCGCCCGTTTCGATCGGGCCGTCGCCCGTGCCCGGAGGTAATCGCTACACCTTCAGCTATCCGCTACAGCAGTTCGTTGGTTGCCAGGATGGTCGTGAGACACATTCAGGGACGGACGCGGGGAAACGGAAGCATCATGATCGACGTCGAAGTCGGCCGAACACCGACAGGCATGCGTTCGTTCTCGATGGCCTACCGCTCGGAGTTCCTCCGGCAATGGGACGCGGCCATCGAACGCGGCAGCCGTGCCAAACTGCTGCGTGAAAACAACCTCGCCTACGGAACGGTCCACCGTTGGATCGCCGCCCGGGACCGCGGAGAATGGACCGCATCGATGAGGGCAGCCGCAGAGAAACCGGGTAGACGCATGGACAGTCGTGAGCGCGCGGAGCTGGCACAGCTGCGCAAGGAAAACCAGCAACTGCGTCAGAAGGTCGAGCAGGCCGAAGCTGCCCAGCAGATCCTGGGAAAAGCATTCGAGCTCTTGGAGCACGTGACCAAGAGCTCGGCGCCGGAGACACCTGCGATCCCACCGGCGCTGATGAGCGTGGCCGAGTACGAACAATGGCTCGAGGGGTACAGGCTGTCCTGACCGCCACGGTCACCACATTGCACCAGGACGCGGCGATGCCGGTGACCCGGGCCTGCACCCTGCTCGGACTGCCTCGGGCCAGTTACTACCGGCACAGTCGCGGCTACACGCATTACCGGCCGGCCGGGGACCCGCTGCCGCAGGCGAAGCGTCGGCAGCCGGCCGCGCTCAGCGAGAGCGAACGTGACACGATCTGCGATGTGCTGTGCTCCGGCGAGTACGCGGATTTGTCTGTGGCTCAGGTTTATTGGCGTGCATTCGATGCAGGGGTTCTGGCGTGCAGTGAGCGGACGTTCTATCGGGTCGCCGGCGCGGCGAGCTTGGTCGGGGACCGGCGTGGCCGCCGCGGCGGCGGGGGCGGCGGCCCTGTCCGGGCCCGGCCGGTGGTCGGGGCCGGGGCGGTCGGGGATCTGTGGTCGTGGGACATCACCGAGTTGAAGGGGCCCGGGAAGAAGGACCGGTACCTGTTGTATCTGGTGATCGATGTGTTCTCGCGGTATCCGGTCGCGTGGTGCATCGAGTTCCATGAGAGCGGCGAGCGTGCGGTGAAGTTGTTCACCGAGGCGATCGCCGAGCACGGGTGCCCGTCAGTGTTGCATGCGGACAACGGGGCGTCGATGCGGTCGACGGTGTTGCTCGATCTGCTCGAGGAGCGGGGGGTGATCGCGTCGTTTTCCCGTCCTCGGGTCAGTGACGACAATCCGTTTTCGGAGTCGTTGTTCAAGACCGTCAAGTACGACCTGACCTGCCCGCCGGTGTTCGATTCGATCGATCATGCCAGGGAGTGGACCGCGGGTTTTCTGCATCGGTATGCCACCGAGCATCGGCACAGTGGGCTCGGTCGGCATACTCCGGCGTCGGTGTTCGACGGTTCTGCTGTTGCGGTTCGGCGGTTGCGTCAGCAGATGCTCGATGAGTATGCAGCGGAGTTTCCCGAGCGGTTCCGGCGTGCGCCTCGTGCGCCGGAACTGCCCGGGTCTACAGGGATCAACATCCACCACCTGTCTCAGACAGGTTGACAACTACCGTATTTCCGTAGCGAATGGCGAATTCCGTAGCGGATGCGTCAGGTGGGGTCGAGGACCGAGCCCATCACGCGCTCGACGGCGATCTCGATGACGACGCGGCGGGGGTTGGGGCGGGGTTCGCGGTAGCGGGCGGCGTAGCGACGCTCGCCCTCGCGGACGTCGGCCTGCTCGCGCGTCACGCGGGCCGGGCCCTCGAGGGTGAGCCAGCGACCGCCGTCGACCTGGCTGACGACGGCGTAACCCCCGCGTTCGACGTTGAGGGTCTTCTGGGAGCCCTCGAAGGTGATGACACGGGCGAGGCCGGCCTCGCCGTCCCACGTGAACCCGACGGCGACGACGTGCGGCGAGCCGTCCTTGCGGAGGGTCGTGAGCGTCGCGAGGTGGTACTCGGACAGGAACTCGAGTGCCTTCGCGCCTATCGCGTCGGGGGTGCGTGCCATGCGACGAGCCTACCGACGCTCAACGCACCAGATACGGCGAGACCGACGAGCGGTGCTCGTTGATGTCGATCTCCTTGCCCAGGGGTGGGAAGGCGCGCTGCGGGCAGTTCATGCGCTCGCACACGCGGCAACCCGAGCCGATCGGCGTGCCGGGGTTGGACTCGTCGAGGTCGAGACCGTCGGCGTAGACGAGGCGATGCGCGTGCCGCAGTTCGCAGCCGAGACCGATCGCGAACGTCTTCGACGGCTGGCCGTAACGCGCGGCGCGACGCTCGACGGTGCGCGCAACCCACAGATAGCGACGACCGTCGGGCATCTGCGCGATCTGCGTCATGATCTTGCCGGGATAGGCGAAGGTCTCGTAGACGTTCCACAGCGGGCACGTGCCGCCGCTCGTGGAGAAGTGGAAACCGGTGGCGGACTGTCGCTTCGACATGTTCCCCGCGCGGTCGACGCGCACGAACGAGAACGGGACACCCCGCAGCTTCGGACGTTGCAGGGTCGACAAACGGTGCGCGATCGTCTCGTAGCTGACGCCGTAGAAGGCCGACAGACGCTCGACGTCGTAGCGGAAGTCCTCGGCGATCTCGTGGAACTGCGTGTACGGCAGGATCAGTGCGGCCGCCCAGTAGTTGGCGAGCCCGAGCCGGGCCAATGCGCGCGAGGCGTCGCTCGTGAACGAACCCTCCGCGACGAGGCGGTCGATGAGCTCCCCGCACTCCAGGTACGCGAGTTCGATGGCCAGCTTGAAGACCTGCTGCCCACCGGACAGCTGCGGCGCGACCTCGAGGACACGGGTCTCGGGGTCGTAGCGGTGCAGGATGTTCTCGCCGAGATCGATGCGCTTGACGATCTGCACGTCGTGGACGGTCGCCATGCGGCGGGCGATCTCGCCGCCGACGTCGCCGCGGTGGAACCGGATGCGATTGGCCAGTTCCTCTGCCGCGGTGTCGAGATCGTGCAGGTAGTTCTGCCGCTGGTAGAAGTAGTCGCGCACCTCTTCGTGCGGCATGGTGATCGCACCGCTGCCGCTGCCGTCGCTGTACCTCTCCTCGGTCGCGACGGCGAGCTGCGCGGTGGTGTTGCGGAAGCGCCGGTGGAGGTTGACCATCGCGCGCGCCAGAGTGGGGTGGGCGGCGACCATCTCGGCGATCTCCTGGGCGTCGGCCTCGATGCCCATCTCCCGGTCGAGCGCGACCTCCCGCATCTCCGCGATCAGACGGGTGTCGTCCTGCGAGGAGAAGAAGGTGGCATCCACCCCGAAGACCTCGCTGATACGGAGCAGGACGGGCACGGTCAGGGGCCTGACGTCGTGCTCGATCTGGTTGAGATAGCTCGCCGAGATCTCGAGGGTCTTGGCGAGCGCAGCTTGGCTGAGTCCTCGCTCGGTGCGTAGCTGCCGCAACCGGGCGCCTACATAGGTCTTGGCCATTCGCCCAGGGTAGAACTGCCTCACAGCCTTCGCAAGGTGGCGTTCGCAGCGTGTTAATCGACGGGCGCCGGTGGAGCCTCGAGACCGAACCACGAGCCTGGCGCGAACGCCTCGAAGTGGATCGACCCGGGGGACAGACCCGAGGCGACGAGATCGGAGCGGATGGCACGCATGAACGGGATCGGACCGCACACGTAGGTGCGGGCGTCACCCGGAATCGTCAGCCCGGACAGGGGAGTTCGCCCGTCGCTGCGGATCTCGTCGTACTCGGTGTAGCGCACGTGCAGCCGCGCGTCGGGCAACGAGTCGACCAGGATGCCGATCTCGGTCCGGTGCGGTTGCTCGTAGGGGGTGCGGTCGATGTGGACGACGTCGACGCTCCGGCCGTCGCCTCGGGACTGCATGTCGCGCAGTGCCGCGACGGTCATCGTCACTCCCACTCCCGCCGAGACGAGCAGCAACGGTTCGCTGCCCCGCTCGACCACGACGCTGCCGAAGGGCGGCGAGACGAGGATGTGATCACCGACGCGCAGGCCGTCGCACAGCACGGGGGAGACGAGTCCGCCCGGCACGCGCTTGACGGTGACGGCCCACTCGCCGCTCACTCTGCCCGGGAACACGGTGTACTGGCGGATCTGCTCGGAGCCGTCGGGCAACGCGACCCGCACCGAGATGTACTGGCCGGGAAGGAAGGCCGGCAGCGGCTCGCCGTCGACGGAGCGGAAGTGGAGGGTGGCCGCGTGCGCGCCGTCGTACTCGTGCTCGGTGACGCACACCCGGCGCCAGATGTCGCCGGGGGCCACACCGGCTCGCCGGTACAGCTCCGTCTCCTGCTCGACGAGCGAGTTCGCCATCAGCGTGTACACCTCGTGCCAGGCCACGGCGACCTGCGGTGTGACGGCGTCACCGAGCACCTCGGCGATCGCGGCGAACAGGTGCGTCCGCACGATCCCGTAGTGCGCTGCCTGCACACCGAGGGACGCGTGCTTGGCGGAGATCCGCTCCATGATGGGGTCGATGTCGGTCGGTGCATGGGTGATCAGCAGTGATGCGAAGGCGGCGACCGAGTCGGCGAGTGCCCGTTGCTGGGTCCCGTTCGCCTGGTTGGTGCGGTTGAAGGTGTCCCGCAGGGACGGGACGGCCCGGAAGAGCCGGTTGTAGAAGACACGTGAGATCGTGCCGATCTCGGCTCCGACCACCGGCAGGGTCGCTTCGACGATCGACCGCGACGTACTCGAGAGAATGTCGACTCCTCGTGTTCGGGGGGCTGTTCGGCCGGGGCCGACACACGAAGGCACTACGACGCGCCGGCCCCGATCCGGCCCGAGACATGTTACGGGTGGGATTCGAGGGGTCAATGGGAGATCACAGCGGGCGGTGGACTCCTGTGAAGGCAGTCACAGACAGGTGTCCGATCCGTCCCGCGGTGGGTGATTCGGCGGGACGGGGCCTTCCGGCGCGGGGGACCGGACGGCGGCAGCAAAAGCCGAGGTAGTTACTACTCGCGGGTAATAAACCTGTGCCCGATTCGGGTAGTTGGACCGACCATCGATTAGCAATCTTCGCAATGCCTGCAACGAAAATAGCCGAGATTGGCATTAGCAACAGGTAGACGGGTTTTTTGGACTGTGTCATTGTCGTTCCTGTACATCCGAACGGCACGCAAAGGATGTGAAGTCGTACACGCGTACTGCTTCATCCCGAGCGGGGCAGATCTAGAGAGTGGAGATTTGATGTCGACCACCGGCACCCCGAGGACTGCAGAAGAGATCCAGAAGGATTGGGACACCAATCCGCGCTGGAAGGGGATCACCCGCAACTACACCGCCGAGCAGGTCGCCAAGCTGCAGGGCAGCGTCGTCGAGGAGGCCACCCTCGCCCGCCGCGGTTCCGAGATCCTGTGGGACCTCGTCAACAACGAGGACTACATCAACTCGCTCGGCGCCCTCACCGGTAACCAGGCGGTCCAGCAGGTCCGCGCCGGCCTGAAGGCCATCTACCTCTCCGGTTGGCAGGTCGCCGGCGACGCCAACCTGTCCGGCCACACCTACCCGGACCAGTCGCTGTACCCGGCGAACTCGGTTCCGCAGGTCGTCCGCCGCATCAACAACGCGCTGCTGCGCGCCGACGAGATCGCCAAGGTCGAGGGCGACACCTCCGTCGACAACTGGCTCGCTCCGATCGTCGCCGACGGTGAGGCCGGCTTCGGTGGCGCCCTCAATGTCTACGAGCTGCAGAAGGCCATGATCGCGGCCGGCGTCGCCGGTTCGCACTGGGAGGACCAGCTCGCGTCGGAGAAGAAGTGCGGCCACCTCGGTGGCAAGGTGCTCATCCCCACGCAGCAGCACATCCGCACCCTGACCTCGGCTCGCCTCGCGGCCGACGTCGCGGACGTCCCGACCGTGGTCATCGCCCGCACCGACGCCGAGGCCGCGACCCTCATCACCTCCGATGTCGACGAGCGCGACCGCCCGTTCATCACCGGTGAGCGCACCGCCGAGGGCTTCTACCACGTCAAGAACGGCATCGAGCCCTGCATCGCCCGTGCGAAGGCCTACGCTCCGTACTCCGACCTCATCTGGATGGAGACCGGTGTTCCGGACCTCGAGGTCGCCAAGAAGTTCGCCGAGGGCGTGCGCAGCGAGTTCCCGGACCAGCTGCTGGCCTACAACTGCTCGCCGTCCTTCAACTGGAAGGCTCACCTGGACGACGCGACCATCGCGAAGTTCCAGAAGGAGCTCGGCGCGATGGGCTTCAAGTTCCAGTTCATCACCCTCGCCGGCTTCCACTCGCTCAACTACGGCATGTTCGACCTGGCCCACGGCTACGCCCGCGAGGGCATGACGGCCTTCGTCGACCTGCAGGAGCGCGAGTTCAAGGCGGCCAAGGAGCGCGGCTTCACCGCTATCAAGCACCAGCGTGAGGTCGGTGCCGGCTACTTCGACACCATCGCCACCACCGTCGATCCCAATACCTCCACGGCTGCCCTGAAGGGCTCCACCGAGGAAGGCCAGTTCCACTAGGAACCAGCGCCACCGAAGAGGCCACCACCCCGCGGCGGGATCCACAGGTCCCCATGTCCTGCCGCGGGGTGCGTGCGTATCAGGGGCGGTTCTGCACCCGCGCACCCGATGGGTCCGCACCTGTACTTCCGGCCTCGGCCACGACCCCCACAACGAGAAGGAGCTGACGTGACCAGCGAAAAGATTCAGCGCGTCGGCGTGATCGGCGCCGGCATCATGGGCGCAGGTATCGCCGAGGTGTGCGCACGCGCTCATGTCGACGTACTGGTGTTCGAGCAGACCCGCGAACTCGCGGCTGCCGGACGCGCCCGCATCCTCCGGTCGCTGGACCGGGGTGTGAGCAGCGGGAAGATCACCGAACGGGAGCGTGAGCAGGCCGCATGGCGTCTGCGTTTCACTTCCGATCTCGGTGACTTCGCCGATCGGCAGCTCGTCGTGGAGGCCGTCGTCGAGGACGAGAAGATCAAGAGCGAGATCTTCGCCGAACTCGACAAGATCGTCACCGATCCCAACGCGGTGCTCGCCTCGAATACATCGTCGATCCCGATCATGAAGCTCGGTATCGCGACCGGTGCCCCCGAGCGTGTCATCGGCATGCACTTCTTCAACCCTGTGCCGGTGCTCCCGCTCGTCGAGCTCGTCACCACCCTGAAGACCAGCCCTACCGTCTCCAAGCGCGCCGAGGCCTTCGCCGCCGACGTACTGGGCAAGCAGGTCGTGCGGTCCTCCGATCGCGCAGGTTTCATCGCCAACGCACTGCTGGTGCCGTACCTGCTCTCGGCGATCCGGATGGTCGAGTCCGGCTTCGCCACCAAGGAGGACATCGACAAGACGATGGTCCTGGGCTGCGCCCACCCGATGGGTCCGCTCGCCCTGACCGACCTCGTCGGTCTGGACACCGTCAAGTCGATCGCCGACTCCATGTACGAGGAGTTCAAGGAGCCCCTGTACTCGGCCCCGCCGCTGCTGCAGCGCATGGTCGAGGCGGGACTCGTCGGCAAGAAGTCGGGCGCCGGCTTCTACGAGTACGCCGACAACGGCCGCACGGTCAAGAAGGCCGGCTAGCCAGGTAGCACCACCGCACACGGCGCCCGTGCCCGGCGACAGTGTTCCAGCACTCGTCACCGGTGCACGGGCGCGGTGTGCATGAGGGAAAGGTCGACGCCGACATGGCAACTCTCGCCGACGGATACGGATCAAGCATCCTCGGGTACCCGCGCATCGGACCCCGCCGCGAGCTCAAGTTCGCCCTCGAGGCCTACTGGCACGGTGAGGGCACACGCGACGAACTCGTCGCGGTCGCTCGCGAGCTCCAGGAGAACACCTGGCGCGAGCTCGCAGCCACTGGTCTGACCCAGGTACCCGGCAACACGTTCTCCTACTACGACCACGTCCTGGACAACGCCCTGTTGTTCGGAGCGCTGCCCGACCGGTTCCGTCCGCTGGTCGACGAGCTCGACCCGCTCGATCTGTACTTCACATTGTGCCGTGGACGCGAGGACTTCCCGCCGCTCGAGCTGGTGCGCTGGTTCGGCAGCAACTACCACTACCGCCAGCCCGAACTCGACGAGAACACCGTCTTCGAGCTGAACTCGGCGGCCGTGCTCGACGAGTTCGAGCGTGCGAAGGCCGAGGGCGTCGAGCTGCGTCCGGTGGTGCTCGGCCCGGTCTCGCTGCTGCTGCTGTCGAAGGTCGCGCCGACGTCGACGAAGGAGGGTTTCCGCACCCTCGACCTGCTCGACGCGCTGCTCCCCGAGTACGAGAAGCTTTTCGAGCAGCTCGCCCGCGCCGGCGCGACCTGTGTGCAGCTCGACGAGCCGTCCTGCACCGAGGACCGCAGCGAGGAGGAGCTCGCAGCCCTCGCGCGTGCCTACGACGTGCTCTCCCACGCTCCGCTGCGGCCGCGTCTGCTCGTGACCGGTCCGTACGGGCATCTCGGTGAGGCGCTGCCGATCCTGGCCGCGTCGAAGATCGAGGCGATCGGTCTGGACCTGGTCGACGGCCGCATCAGCGCGGACGAACTGGCCGCCGTGCCCGGACTGAAGCGCAAGCGCATCTACGCCGGTGTCGTCGACGGCCGCAACGTGTGGAAGGTCGACCGCCACCGCACGCTCGAGTACCTGAAGTCCATCGCCGCGGTCGCACCGGATCTCGTCGTGTCGACCTCGTCCTCGCTGTTGCACGTGCCCTACGACGTGCTCGTCGAGTACGACATCCCCGGCGACGTCGCCGATCGTCTCGCGTTCGCGAAGCAGAAGGTGGGGGAGGTGGTCTCCCTCGCCAAGGCGCTCACCACCGGAGCCGAGGAGCGGTGGCGCAAGCCGCCCGTGTCGGTGCACTTCAAGCAGAAGCACACCGTCCGTGCACGTCTGAACGCGGTCACGCCCGCCCATCGGATGCGCGCGCCGTACGAGGAGCGCCGCGTCGCGCAGCAGAAGCGCCTGGATCTGCCGCCGGTGCCGACGGCGACCCTGGGGTCGTTCCCGCAGACCGCGGAGATCCGCAGGGCACGAGCGGAACTCGGTCGTGGCCGGATGTCGTACGACGAGTACGTCAAGCGCATCCAGGAGGAGATCGAGTGCACCATCCGTCTGCAGGAGGACATCGGTCTCGACGTCCTCGTCCACGGCGAGCACGAACGCAACGACATGGTGCAGTACTTCGCCGAGTTGATGGAGGGCTTCGCCACCACGCACTTCGGTTGGGTGCAGGCCTACGGTTCACGTTGCACGCGTCCGCCGATCCTCTACGGCGACATCGTGCGCCCGAAGCCGATGACGGTCGAGTGGATCTCGTTCGCACAGTCGCTGACCGACAAGCCGGTCAAGGGCATGCTCACCGGTCCGGTGACGATGCTGGCGCGTTCCTACGTGCGTCAGGATCAACCGCTCCACGAGACGGCCGACCAACTCGCGCTGGCCATCCGCGACGAGATCACCGATCTCGAGCGGGCGGGCATCGCGATCATCCAGGTCGACGAACCGGCCATCCGTGAACTGCTGCCGCTGCGGCAGGACGGGCGTGCCGAATACCTCGACTGGGCCGTCGACGCCTTCCGTCTCGCCACCGGTGGTGCGAAGCCGGAGACGCAGATCCACACGCACCTGACCTATTCGGGTCAGGCGTCGGTGGTCGACGCGATCGAGCGACTCGACGCCGACGTCACGGCGATCGTGGCGACGCGCTCGATCCGCTGGGTGCTCGAGGCGATCAAGGATCGCGCGCTCTCCCACGGTGTCGGTCCCGGTGTCTACGAGTCGCGCTCGGCCCGGATACCGGACATCGACGAGCTCGACGAGTTGCTCACCGAAGCGGCGGAATCGGTGGAACTGGACCGCTTGTGGGCCAATCCGGACGGCGGTCTCAAGACCCGTCACCACTGGCAGCTCGAGCCGTCGCTGCGCAACCTCGTCGCTGCGGCGCGACGACTGCGCCGCCGGACGGCCCAGCAGTCCGACCAGGCCGGATGACCGAACCGTCTCGACGACGTGCACCCGTGGGAGTCCCCCACGGGTGCACGTCGTCGTGAGGCGGAGTAGTTGTGGAGGAATGACGTCCACAACCGGTACGACCACTGTCGCCGCCTACGCCACCGCCGCGCCCGATGCGCCCCTGTCGAAGACCACCGTCGAACGACGTGCCCTCGGTCCGCTCGACGTACTCATCGCCATCGAGTTCGCCGGCATCTGCCATTCCGATATCCACACCGCCCGGAACGAATGGGGCGGAACCAAATACCCGATCGTGCCGGGTCACGAGATCGTCGGCACCGTCGCCGCCGTCGGTTCCGATGTCACGGAACACGCCGTCGGAGACCGCGTCGGCGTGGGCTGCTTCGTGAACTCCTGTGGCGAATGTGATCCCTGCCGAACAGGATTCGAACAGCACTGCACCAATCGGGTGACGGGGACCTACAACTCCGTCGACCGCGACGGCACCGTCACCCAGGGCGGCTACTCCACGCACATCGTCGTCACCGAACACTTCGTCCTGAGGATTCCCGACGGACTCGACCCGGCCGCCACGGCACCTCTGCTGTGCGCGGGAATCACCCTGTACTCGCCGCTGAAGCGGTGGAATGCGGGACCGGGCAGCAAGGTCGCGATCATCGGCATGGGCGGCCTCGGGCACGTCGGTGTGAAGATCGCTGCAGCGATGGGCGCGGAGGTGACCGTGCTCGGCCACTCGCTGTCGAAGCGGGACGACGGCCTGCGATTCGGGGCGGTCGACTACCGATCCACCGAGGACGAGTCGACCTTCAAGGAGTTGCGCGGGAAGTTCGACCTGATCCTCAACACCGTCTCGGTCAACCTCGACCTCGACCGCTACCTGTCGTTGCTGCGGCTGCACGGCACCCTCGTCGGCCTCGGCCTGCCCGAGAAGCCGCTGTCGGTGCGGGCGTTCTCGCTCGCGATGAACGATCGTGCGATGGCCGGATCGAACGTCGGCGGCATCCCCGACACGCAGGCGATGCTCGACTTCTGCGCAGAGCACGGCATCGGGGCGGAGATCGAGCTGATCTCCGCGGACCGTATCGACGAGGCATACGACCGTGTGGTTGCCAGTGACGTGCGCTATCGGTTCGTGATCGACGCTTCGACGTTCTGAGCGTGTCGACGTCCCGGGTGCGAGCACCCGGGACGTCGACTACGTCAGAAGTTGTCGCCGAGCTGCTCGCGGAGCTGCGCGAGGGTCTTCGTGAGCAGACGCGACACGTGCATCTGCGAGACACCCACGCGCTCGGCGATCTGCGTCTGCGTCATGTTGCCGAAGAAGCGCAGCAGGACGACCGTGCGTTCGCGCGCCGGAAGGGCCTCGAGCAGCGGCCGCAGCGCCTCGTGGTTCTCGACCTCGTCGAGCGCGGCGTCGTAGTCGCCGAGGGTGTCGGCGAGGGTGAGCCCGTCGTCGCCGGACGGAGACGACCGGTCCACCGACACCGTCTGGTAGGCGTTGCCGGCCACGAGACCCTGCAGCACCTCCTCCTGATCGATGCCGAGTTCCTCGGCGAGCTCGGAGGCGGTGGGCGCGCGTCCGAGTCGCTGGGAGAGCTCGGAGGTGGCCTTGCTCAGGGACAGATGCAGTTCCTTCATGCGCCTCGGCACACGAACGGCCCAGCCGGCGTCACGGAAGTGCCGGCGCACCTCACCCATGATCGTGGGGACCGCGAAGGAGACGAAATCCGAGCCGCGTTCGGGGTCGAACCGGTCGACCGCGTTGACCAGGCCCAGTCGCGCGACCTGCAGCAGATCCTCGAAGGCCTCACCGCGTCCGTCGAAACGACGGGCGATGTGCTCGGCGAGCGGAAGGCACCGCTCGACCACTTCGTCGCGGATGCGGATGCGACCGGGGTCGCCCTCCTCGAGTGCGAGGAGTGTTCTCAGCGTTTCGGTGACGTCGGCGTACTCGTCGCTCGACCTACCCGTGTTGCGCGTCACCGATCGGCGCTGCCTTCGGCGATGGACATGTCGATCGTGGCACGCGAGTCGTCGCTCGTCACCGAGATGGACTCGGTCAGCGAGTTGAGCACGTGCCATCCGAAGGAGCGCGGCTGCCCGATCGCGGAGGCGTCGTTCGTCGGTGCCGAGAGGCTGATGTGCAGCAGCGGAAGGGCGGCCCGGAAGGAGCACGCCAGAACCGCGTCCTCGGGAGCGCCCATGATCAGCCGCGTGGCCGCTTCGTCGACGGCGAGCTTCACGTCCGCCACGGTGTCGAGGTCGAAGTCGTGCTGCAGCGCGATCGCGGCGGCTACCGCTCGGAGCACTGCGAGCTGATCGGGATGGGCCTCTACTCGAAGTTCGACTACCGGGGGATTGTGGTCGCGTGCCGATTCGATCGACGCGGATTTTGCCATGAGCCTGATGTCTCCAGTACGGGGAGTGGGGGTACGAGCGGGTCGTGTCTGTCTGGTCGTCGGAGAGATTACCCAGATACCGCGAATTCAATCCATCCGCCGTGACCTGGGCAGGGGTCCGCAACATGCCCGAAATGCACGATCGACGTGTTGAGTGCCCGTGGTTCGTGGACTACTGTTGCGGCAGAAGGTTGAGCACACAGCCGAGAACACGGAAGCACCCCCGTTTCGGGAGGGTTCCGATCGGTCACCGGTTGTGCCTGTCTCGTAGGTCGTGCTTCCTGCAATTTTCGATGTTGGGAAGTGCTATGACAGTTCCTCAGCGAATTGCCGCACAGGTAGATTCCGTCCCATCCGGGTGGTCGGCTCGGCCGATCAGGTCCGACATTCCCGCAGAACGGGCCGTCGGCGCGGAATTCAGTGCGCAGAAGATCGAACCGGACCTCGTCTGGATCGACGTGCGAGGCGAGATCGACATCCGCAACGCACACGCTCTCCACGCGTTCACCCATCGGCAGCTCGAAGAATCGATCCGTATGGTCGTCGATCTCGGAGCAGTCGAATTCTTCGGTGCGGCCGGGTTGTCGGTCTTCGACGATCTCGACGAACGTGCGCGTGCCCTGAACGTCCGCTGGGCTCTTCTGAGTGGGCGGCCCGTGGAACGGTTGCTCCGCGTCGCCGATGAGGCCATCGCCGCCAAGGCCTGCAAGACACGTGAAGCGGCGCTCGCTGCGGTCGCTCCTGTGACCTAGAAGGATCGGGAGAGTCGACCACACGGCGTGGTACGCAATCCGCCACGCCCCTCCATACCGTTGCCGTTCGGGACACCCGGGCGGCAACGGTCCGTTCGGGGGCGCCTCCGATCCACCGTCCGGCCCTACCTGCCCGTTTCGTCACTTCGCCCCGGGGGAACCCGCTGGTGAACCCGAGGAGGTCGAGATGAGCACGAACGACTGGATTCTGCTGGTGATAGCGGTGGTCGTCGCGTTGTTGGTAGTGGCGGTGCTGGTGTGGACGCTTCGCAACCGGCGTGCCGAGCGACGGCGCGCCGAAGCCGAACGTCTGCGTCGCAGCGTCGAGGAGAACAGGCCCGGAGTCGAACAACGGGCCGCGTCGGCCGAACGCACCGAAGCGGAGGCCCGTCGCGCCGCGGCCGAAGCCGAAGCCAAGGCGGCCGAGGCGGAACGGCTGCGTGCCCGCTCCGAGGACGAACGTCGTACCGCCGAAGCGGCGCGCATCGAACTCGACGAGCGTCGTCGCCGTGCGGAGGAACTGGATCCCCGTTCGGCGGAGCGTGCCGAACGCGGTGACCACCGCGGGGAATCGGCTCCGGGAACGGCAGGTTCGCCGACCTCGAACCCGGTGCCCGGTGGCGAGGGCCGGATCGGCGATGCCGGCGGGGCGGGTGCGCACCGGAACGATCAGGACTTCCGTCGCTGATCGTTCCGGCGCCTGTACGGCTTCGATGGGCGCTACTGCACACCGGTCCGTGCGGTCCGGTGTGCAGTACGCCGGACCGGCACGCACCGCTCGTAGGCGCGAAGGGTGTCCTCCGCCACGCGATCCCAGGTGTACCGGGCGAGCACGCGGTCGCGTCCGGCGATACCGAAGGTGGCGCGTGTCGTCGTATCTGAGAGAAGCCGGCGCGCGGCGGCCGCGACGGCCTCGGGGGAGCGGGTGGGCACGAGAAGGCCGGTCGCCTCGTCGAGCACGGTGTCGAGCATTCCACCGGAAGCGGTTGCGATGACCGGGCGACCGCACGACATAGCCTGCAGGGCGAGCATCCCCGACGGATCGTGCCAGGGAGTGGAGACCACGGCGCCGGCGGACAGGAGCAGACCGGGCATCTCGTCCCGCCCGATATCGCGGCGGATCCGTACGCGTCCCTGCACACCGCGTACGCGTGCGAGTTTCACGAGACGGGACTTCTCCTGCTCGTCAGATCGGCGCGACAGGTACGCGGGAGCGGGATGCGCGGCGATGACGAGTTCGGTATCGGGAATGCCCGCCAGCGCTTCGATGGCGATGTCGAATCCGGAGCCCGGTTCGAGAGGACCGGCTGCGAGCAGACGATGCCTGCGGGTCCTCGTGGTGTCGGGAGCGGCGGCGGTGCTGTAGTGCACGGCGTCCACGCCGCTCGGCACCACCGTGGTCCGCGTGCGGGGAAGTCCCATGCGCGCCAGCTCGAACACCTCGTCGGAACTCGTCGCGATCATGCGCGTCGCACCCCGGGCGATGAGTCGCTCCAAGCGGATTCGGTCACGCGCGGACGCGTCCATCGCAGTCTTCTCCCGGATGCGGTGCTCGACCGTGCCGAGGGAGTGGAGGGTCTGGACCGTGGGGATGCCCAGCGAACGGGTGGCGAGCTGGGTGGCCAGTCCGGACAGCCAGTAGTGGGCGTGGGTGATGTCCGGTGGCCGCTGACGCCACTCCCGATCCAGGAAGCTCCCGAATTCGCCCATCGCAGAGGCAGTTTCGTCGGGGCGCAGCGGGGACGGCGGACCTGCCGGCACCTGCACCACTTCGTATCCACCAGGGGTGGAGATCCGGTCGGGGCCGTCGCGGTCCTCGCGGCGTGTGTAGACCACCACCTCGTGACCGGCCCCGGCGAGGGCGGAGGACAGTTCGGCCAGGTGGACGTGCAGTCCTTGCGGCGCTGCACCTGCGTGCGCGCCGTGACCGAGCAGGGGATTCACTTGTCCGGCAACCATCGCGATCTTCACCACAGCGGTATTCCCGTGTGTGATGAGGGATAAACCGGTCACGGCGCGTCGGTACGAACCGAAATACGCTGCTGTCCCGCCTGTTCGTTCGTGTGGGGTCGGCGGGCTCGATCGCCCCGGGCCGGGACGCCGGGCGCCCGTCAGATGATGGCGCGGGCGGAGATGGTGGCGTAGGCGACCATCAGCACCAGCAATGCCCATCCTGCGCCCTGCCAGATCGGCCAGCGACCGCCGCGCTTCCACGTGCGATAGGCCGTCAGCAGCGCACCGAGTCCGCCGAGCAGGAGCACGAGTGTGGGTCCGAAGACGAGGATCTGGCGGGCGGGATCGGCGCACACCGCGAATGTGGCGTCGCTGCAGTCCTGTCCGGAGTTCGTGCCCCAGAGGATGGCGACACCCATCACCACGAGTGCAGCGATGATCACGCCCCCTACGTACATCGTGGCCTTACGGGCTGTGCGGGGGTCGTTCCAACGTTTCTCCACATCCTGGGTCATGGCTCTCCTCACGTCGAAGGGCGCGCAGGCGCAGCGACCGGTGCGGCGCCGGACGCGACTCCACCTTCGAGTACCCCGGAGCGGGTCGCTCAATCGAGGAGGGGAGCGGGTCGCTCAATCGAGGAGGGGAGCGGGTCGCTCAATCGAGGAGGGGAGCGGGTCGCTCGATCGGGGAGGGGGCGGGTCGCTCGATCGGATTCGCTCGTGCACGGTGAGGAACAGGTGATCGAAACGGCCGCGGAACTCTGCGAGGATTCCGGGCGTGGTCGAGATCTCGTGTACGAGCCGTTCGGCGAGTGCACGCAGCTTGACGTTCGTCTCCTGGGAACGCCACACCAGGATCTCGAACGCGCGCTCGGCCGGGATCGTGTACGCCAGCATGAGAGCGCCCTTGGCCTGTTCGATGACGGCGCGGGCGTCCGCCAGTGAGGCCATCGCGGCGTCGGCCGCTGCCCGCAGGTCCTCCTCGAGGGCATCGGTCAGGTCGAGATAGAACCCCGACGTGCCGAGAACCGTGCCGTCCTCGTCCACGATGCGATCGCCGATCACGACGACATGTCTGATCGTGCCTCGGGTGTCGACGATCCGGTGCCGGCTGCTGAACGGTTCACCGGTGGTGCGGACGGAGGTGAGGAGCGTCGTGATGTCCTCCCTGTCGTCGGGGTGTTTGTGCCGGAGGACGAGTTCGGTCGTGGGTACGACGGTGCCCGGTTCGTAGCCGTGTATCCGGGCGACGGAAGCCGACCATTCCCACGAGTCGTCGGTCGACAGGTACCGGAAACTGCCGACGTGTCGGGAGACGTCGTCGGCGAGGATCCGGCTCAACGCTTCATCGGTGGGCGAATCGCTCATAAGAATGATTTTGCCGCTACTCCCACACGATGTTTCACGCCCCGGGGACGTATGAGAGATGTTGCGTCCGTTACGACCGGATCATGTTCCTCGGTGTGTTTGTTCGGTTTCCGTCTCGGGTACTGCTACCCGGCCGGACGGTCCGGCGTGTGGGACGGATCGAGGTGAGATCGTGCGATTGTTGAGTCTCGTGGTCCTGGTCTGGTTGATCATCGGTGCGGTGGCGGCCGGTCAGCGCGGCTACTTCAGCGACTCGGACCAGAACTGCAGCAGTCTCGCGACGGTGGCGGTCACGGTGGTGGCCGGGCCGCTCAACTATGCGGGCGTCAATCCCGAGGTCGAGTGCGAGGTGCCGCAGCCGAGTCAGTAGGTCTGCATTCCTTCGGGTCTGCAACTCGTCGAGGTTCAGGGCACGCGGGTCCCTTCCCGGTACACGCCGGAGAGGGGCCCGCGGCCCGGCTTCCGGTGGCCTGACTTTCGGTGGCCTGACTTTCGGTGGCCTGACTTTCGGAGGCCTAACTTTCGGAGGCCGCGACGTGCGCACCCGAGATGGCCCGCAGGTCCTCGAGGAAGGTGCGCGACCAGCGGGCGACGTCGTGCTCCATGACGTGCGCGTGCATGGTCTTCATGCGCCTCTTCCGTTCGGCGGGGTCCTCCTCGATCGCCTCCACGATCGCGCGCTTGACGCCTTCGAGATCGTGCGGGTTGACGAGGAGGGCACGACGGAGTTCCGCTGCCGCCCCGGCGAATTCGCTGAGCACCAGCGAACCGCTGCCGTCGCCGTGGCACGCGACGTACTCCTTGGCGACGAGGTTCATGCCGTCGCGCAGGGGAGTGACCAGCATGACGTCGGCGCCGGCGTACATCGCGAGGAGTTCGTCGCGGTCGACCGAGGCGTGGAGGTAGTGGACGACGGGCGAACCGAGCCGGGCGAACTCACCGTTGATCCGACCGACTTCGCGCTCCACCTGGTCGCGGAGTTGTGCGTACGCCGTCAACCGCTCGCGACTCGGCGTGGCCAGTTGCACCATCACGACCTTCTCGGGATCGAGGGTGCCTTCGGCGAACAGCTCGTACAGAGCCTCGAGGCGTACGTCGATTCCCTTGGTGTAGTCGAGACGGTCGACGCCGAGCAGCATGACCTCTGGATCGCCCAGATCCCTGCGGATCTCGGCAGCGCGTTCTCGAATGTCCTTGTCCCCGGAACGTTGCTGGAGCTGCGCGGAGTCGATGGAGATCGGGTAGGCGTCGACGCGGACCTGCCGGTCGCCGAGATCGATGGTGCCGCCGGACGATGTCCCGCGCGGTGCCGGGAGTCCGAAGAGCCGGTTGGCGAGGTAGACGAAGTTCTGTGCCCCACCGGGGAGATGGAAACCGACGAGGTCGGCGCCGAGCAGACCGTCGACGATCGCCTTCCGCCACGGCAATTGCAGGAACAGTTCGGTGGGCGGGAAGGGGATGTGGAGGAAGAAGCCGATGGTGACGTCGGGCCGGAGCTCGCGCAGCATCCGGGGAACGATCTGGAGCTGGTAGTCGTGCACCCACACCGTCGCCCCCGGGGCGGCGGCGCGCGCCGCGGCCTCGGCGAATCGCTTGTTGACCGCGCGGTAGGTACGCCACCAGCGGCGATCGAAGGTGGGTGGGATGAGCGCGTCGTGGTAGAGCGGCCACAGGGTGTCGTTCGAGAAACCCTCGTAGTACTCCTCGACCTCCTGGGCGGACAGCTCCACCGGATACAGCGAGAGTCCGTCCTCCTCGAAGGGATCGACCGTCACGTCGGGAGTGCCGGGCCAGCCGACCCAGGCGCCGCCGCTGGACCTCAGGACGGTCTCCATCGCGGTCACCAGACCGCCGGGGCTGCGTCGCCAGACCGGCGGACCGCCGTCGGTCGGCGTCTCCAGATCCACCGGCAAACGGTTGGCGACCACGACGAAATCGTCGGAGTTCGGTTCGTTCATTATCCCGCCTTCGTGCGACTGCCTCACGGCGAACCAATCCCAAATGTTCGAAATCGACTACTTCTTGTTATCAAGGCGGGTAGGGGGCCGCAAACCGCAAGCGCTGCTGCGGGCCTTCGACCAGCGGTTCTTCGGAGATCAGCTCTCGCTCGGCACGGGAGCGGCCGGGTTGTCGAACATCTCGTCGATGCGCTTCTTGATTTCCGCGGTGCTGAATCGCACGCCCTGGTGGAGGGCCGCGGAGGGAGAGACGGTGGCGCCGGAAACGGGGCTCTGCTCGAGCATCGTCGAGGTCCTTTCGAAAAGCAGGTGGGGACGGACCGAGACCTCTGCGGTCGCGGTCGGTGAGGGAAAGAGGATCGGCCTGCGTGGTGCGCGGCCCGAGGAACTCAGCTCGCGGGGTTCGCGGCGAAGAGGTCGATGAGTGCCTTGCAGAATGCCGGCAGGTCGCCGGGATTGCGGCTCGAGACGAGGTTGCGATCGACGACCACCTCCTGATCGACGACGTTTCCGCCGGCGTTGCGGATGTCGGTACGAACGCTCGGGTACGACGTGAGGGTGCGGTCGCGCACCACGTCGGCCTCGACGAGCGTCCACGGTCCGTGACAGATCACGCCGACCGGACGCCCGGAGGTGACGAACTCCCGCACGAACGACACGGCCTTGTCGTCCTGGCGCAGCTGATCGGGATTCGTGGTTCCGCCGGGAAGCACCAGGCCGTCGAAGTCGCCGGGGGAGACCTCCGAGACGAGGTGATCAACGGTGTACTTCCCTGCGGCGTTGACGTCCTTCTCCATGGCCTGGATCTCGCCCTGCTCGATCGAGACGAGTCGGACGGTGGCGCCCTCGTCCTCGAGAGCCTTACGCGGCTCGACGAGCTCGACCTCCTCGACTCCGTTCGTCGCGAGAATTGCGACGGTCAGTCCGGACAGTCGTGCCCCATCGGCGGAATTCATGTTCGTGTGTCCTTTCTCGGCTGCTGTCAGAACTACCCGGCTCGGGTGGGTGTGAAACGCGGGCTCTCACGCCTTTTCCACCTCGGCGTCACCTGGGGGAGAGGTTGCCGGTCGCGGGCCCCTCCAGCAGAGTGCCGTCGGCAGTGAATCGGGAGCCGTGCAGCGGGCAGTCCCACGACGACTCCGCGTCGTTCCACCGCAGGATTCCGCCGAGGTGCGGGCAGACCGCGCTCACGCGGTGCGTTCGGCCGTCGACCGTGGACACGCCGACGGGACGTCCGCAACTGCGTACCACCCGTCCCTGTCCTTCTTCCGGCTCCGGTCCGGAGGACGTCGCAGCCTGCAACCAGCCCTTGGCCATGTGCAATGCGACGGTGGCATTGAGTTTGGCTGCGGTGGGAGTGCCGCTCACCAGTTCGGTGCGCCAGGCCGCCATGGCGGGCGCCCACGCCTCGACCTCGGGATCCGGCGACTCCGAGAACCGGGACGCGATGATGTGGGCCGCCGCGACCCCGCCGGTCATGCCCCACTTGCCGAAGCCGGTCGCCACCCAGATCCGGTCGGCGCCGGGCAGGACGGGCCCGACCTCGGGGAGGCTGTCCATGTTCGTGTAGTCCTGCGCCGACCACCGGTACAGCTCGTGGGCGCCGGGGAACGTCCGCTGACTCCACCGCAGCAGGTCGTCGTACGCGGAGCGGGTCGAATCGTGCCGGCCGACGACGTGCCCGTTGCCGCCGACGAGGAGCAGTCGGTCCGCCGACGAGGACGTTCCCGCCGCGGAGGCGGTGCGAAGCGATCGGGTGGGACTGTCGGCGGACAGGAACATCCCCTCCGGAGGCCCACCGGGCACCTCGACGGCGATGGAGTACGAGCGATCGGGTTCCACACGGGCGAAGAACGCGCCACGGTCGAGGATGGGGATGCCGGTCGCGAGGACCACGCGATCTGCACGGATGTCGCCGTCGTCGGTGCGGACGATGCATCCTGCGTCCTCGGTGTCCACGGTCTTCACGCGACGCCCGACGAACACCTCGGCGCCGACCGTGCGTGCCCGGTCGACCGCCATGAACAGGATGGGCATGGGATCGACCTGCACCTGGTCGGGGATCGTGACCGCCGCGGCCACGCCGAAGGGCAGCGGGATCTCGCCGACCCGTTCGGCCGGCAGTCCGGCGGCGCGGCAGTGGTGGTACTCCGCGTCGATCATGCTCACGTTCGACGGGTCCTGCGCATAGGTATAGGCGTCCGCACGATCGAAGTCGAGTCCGTACCGCGTGCAGAAGTCGACCACCCACCGTTGCGCTGCGAGGGTGCCGTCGACATATCCCTGACGGATCGCCCCGGAATGTCTGCGGCCGATCTGCGACAGGCGCGTGCCTTGCAGGACGCTGACCTTGCCGGTGGTGTTTCCGGTGGTCACGGCCCCGATATTCCGGGCTTCGACCACCGCGACGCGCAATCCCCGCTCGGCGAGGAGCAGGGCGGTCACGGTGCCCGTGATCCCGGCGCCGACGACCACGACGTCGTAGCGCTCCCGGCGGGCCGTCCAGTCGTCGTACGTCGCGGTCCGTGGGGCACGATCCCGCCAGAGGGACACCGTGGTCTCGGTAGGCATACGCGCTGGTTACCTCCCTGATCGGCTCGGTAAACGGGTCCTGGGGGAGAGCGCAGTGGCCGACTTTTCCGGTTCGTTACCCGAAACCGGGTGTTTCGATCCCGGACAAGCGTGGGTAAACCGCAGTACCACGCCTCGTAAGGCGAAAGAAATCAACCGGTTTCGTGGGGTGCTCCACGGGAGGTTCCAGTGCTGTCTTCGGAGATCGACGATTTCGGTGGATGTGAGGGCGTCAGCCGCACCCACCGAGGCGGTAGCGTGCGCTCCCGAGTCGTTCGGGGCGCTGTGCGCGCACTCGCGAAGCCGGTCGTCGGGGCATGGATGGTCCGGCCGGACCTCGCGTGGCCACTGTCGGTCGTCGACGGCGCTGCGTCCCTGCTCCCCAAGCCCTCCGGAGCCCAGTATGTGGACGTCGACCTGGGCACGTGCAGCGCCGAGTGGATCCGCGCGGAGGGACGATCGACCAAGCGCGCCGTGCTGTATCTCCACGGCGGCGCTTTCCTGATGTGCGGACTGAACACTCACCGTTCGCTCACCGTGAGCCTGTCGGATCGCGCCGACGGCGCGGTTCTCAGCGTCGACTACCGGATGCTGCCGAACGCTCCGATCGCGCACGCGGTGGACGACGCGGTACGCGGCTACGAGTGGTTGTGCGAGAAGGGCTATCGCGGAGAGGACATCGTCATCGCAGGCGACTCCGCCGGTGGATACCTGTCGTTCATGACGGCCTTGGCCATCGCGGAATCCGACCTGCCCCGCCCGGCCGGAATCGTCGCGCTGTCGCCGCTCGTCGACCTCGATTCGGACCGTCGCGCCGAACACGACATGCAGGCGGCCTGCCCCATGTTCCCCGGATCGGCCGTGCGGTCGCTCGTGCGCTACATCGAGGGCACCCATACCCGCCTGACCGTCGACGGAGAGCCCGGCCCGCTGATGTGCCCGCTGGACAACGACCTCAGTGTGCTGCCCCCGGTGATGATCCACGCCGGTCACGACGAATTGCTGCGCAGCGACGCCGAATCCATGGCCCGGGCCGTGCGGGAGGCCGGCGTGAGCTGCGACCTCCACTTGTGGCGACACCAGGTGCATGCCTTCCCGATCTTCGCCGACAGTCTTCCCGAGAGTCGGCGCGCGCTTGCCGAGGCCGGCAGGTTCGTGCAGTCCGTGACGGACGCGGCCGATCGCACGGAACGGTCCGTCGTGACGCCGATCTCCCGCTGCGTCTCGGATTCCGCAGTGGCCTGAGAACCGTAGTGGCCTGAGAACCGTAGTGGCCTGAGAACCGCAGGGCCCGAGTCTCTTTCACGTTCGAGACCGCTCGGTCACGACATCCGTGACCGAGCGGGATCCGAGCCTACTGCTGCGAACTGTCCGAGTGGGCGAACTCCAGAGTGCCGAGATCGGCCTCCGCCACCTCGAAAGGCATCGTCAGCACGGTCGCGGTCGCCCATCCCTGGCACACGAGAACGGCGTCGCTGTCGTTGGATTCGTCGAGTTCGACAGCCCGGAAGGTAATCGGCAGGGCGCGGGAGATGTCGCCGTCGTCCTCGACCTCCCCGATCTCCGCCTGGACGGCACCGAACTCCGCCAGCGGAGCGCTGCGTAACCCGCGCAGTTCGTGAACGGGTATGTCGGGGATGTTGACGTTGAGAACCGCACCCGGACGGCTGTGTTCGATCGCCCAATCGAGAGCGCGACGTGCCACCAGTTCGGCGGTCTCCCATTGCGACGGAGCGGTGCCGTTGAGCGAGAACGCAACTGCGCGAGCGCCGTGGCTGGCAGCGGTCAGCGCCGCACCGACCGTGCCCGAGTGCAGGATCGCGTGACCGGTGTTGGGACCCAGGTTGATTCCGGACAACACGATGTCCGGTGCCGTCCCGAACGCGCCGTACGAGGCGAGGAAGGTGATCAACGCCGGAGAGGCCTCCACCGCATAGGATTCCACCTCGGGCAGGTCGTCGAGCGGGCGACGGCTCAGCAGGAGCTTTCCTTCGTCCTGGAGAGCGGTCAGCGATGCACTCGCACCGCTGCGCTCGACATGGGGCGCCGCGACCTGCACGTCGAGACCTGTTTCGACGGCGATCCGGGCGAGCAGCGCGAGACCGGGGCTGTCGATGCCGTCGTCGTTGACGATCAGTGCTCTCATGAACGCTTCCCCTTCAACTTCCGGACCTCCACCTTCTCGGCCATCTTCTCGACCGCGACTCGATGTCCCGTCGCCAGCCCGCGACGCGTCACGTTGACCGCGCCTGCTGCGGCACCGAGACGCAGCGCGTCCTCGAACTTCGCGCCCGCGGCATAGGCCGACGCGATCCCCGCTGTCATCGAATCACCGGCACCGTGATGGTCCACCGTCTGCACCGAGGGCGCCTCCACCTCCCAGATGGTCCCGTTGTCCAGTGCGATCGCCGGATCGCCGGCGCGAGAGATCACCACCGAGGCGGCACCTTCGTCGTGGAGACGGTGCAAGGCCTCGATGAGATCGTCGAGATCCTCGGACTTCGCGCGACCGTCCTCGATGAGATCCTCGTGGCTCACCTTCAGCACGGTCACCCCGCCTTCGAGGGCCGCACCGAGGGTGGGGCCGGACAGATCGGCGACGACCGGGATGCCGAGGGCTCCCAAATCGGCGCACAGGCGCGTGTACACCTCGCTCGGTACAGCGTCGTCGCAGTGCGGTCCGCCCAGCATCGCGACCTTCGCGCACATCGCGGACGCCAGCGACGCGCTGAACAGATCGTCGGTCTCGTGACGGGTGAGTGCCGGCGGGTCGATCTCCACGATCTCCTTCCGATGGCCCTCGCGCCGGTCGTGGATGTAGGAACCGTTGGGTGATGCGGTCTCCACGGCATGCACCGTCACGCCTTCGCGGTTGATCATGTCGACGAGGATCGTGCCGGACTCGCCGCCGAACGGTCCGCACAGGTGCACGTCCATTCCCAGGGTCGCCGCCATGCGGCCGATCCAGAATCCCTGCCCGCCGGGATGGACGTGCAGCTCGGTGCTTCCGTCGGGTGCCTTTTCGAGGGTTACCGTGAGGAGCGGGGACGGCGCGAAGACGAAGGCGTACGGGTTGGAGGAGGGGGTGTTCTCGGCTTCCATGCCCGCCCGGATACCCCCTCCGAACAGCGATGACACCCGGCGTCGTGTGACACCTGCGGAAGCGGGGTATGCGTCTGCCGCAAGCGAGCTGTTGTCCAGAGGATGAGGAGCGGGCATGGCCAGGATCGCGACGATCGAGACCTCGGTGGCACCGGCGCGCGTATGGGAGATCCTCGCCGACGGCTGGCGGTACGCGGCATGGGTGGTGGGTGCGTCCCGCATCCGGGCCGTCGACCCCGCCTGGCCGCAACGGGACACCCGGATCCATCATTCGGTGGGTCTGTGGCCTCTCCTGCTCGACGACCACACCGAGGTCAGCGAGGTGGTGCCCGAACGGCAACTGGTGCTGCGCGCACGTGCCTGGCTGTTCGGCAAGGCCGAGATCGCGATCTCGCTCGAACCCACCCACGACGGCGGCACCCGCATCACGATGGCCGAACACGTCGTCGAAGGACCGTACGCCTTCGTCCCCGATCGCGTACAGGAGGAAATGGTGATGCCACGGAACCAGGAATGCCTGAGACGGTTGGTGCTGCTCGCCGAAGGCGCCACCGAATGAGCGACACGACGGTCGATGCGGTCGTCATCGGCGCCGGACCCAACGGTCTGACCGCCGCCGCGGTGCTCGCCGACGCCGGATGGGACGTCCTCGTACTGGAGGAACAACCCGAACCCGGTGGAGCGGTGCGCAGCGCAGAACTTCACCCGGGATACTGCGCCGATCTGTTCAGCGCGTTCTATCCGCTCGGTGTGGCCTCACCGGCCTTCCAAGCCCTCGATCTCGCGTCGCACGGCCTCCGCTGGGCGCGTTCCCCGAAGGCCTTCGGTCACCCGCTGGGCCCCGACGACGAGGACGCAATCGTCGTCTCTCCGGATCCGACCGACACGGCGGCCGACCTCGAGCGTCGCTGCGTCGGTGACGGGGAAGCGTGGCTGGCGCTGTTCGACCAGTGGAAGCAGGTGCGCGGCGCGCTGCTCGAACTGCTCCTCGGCCCGTTCCCGCCCGTCCGGGGCTCCGTGGACCTGCTGCGCACCATGAAGACGGGAGATCTGCTGCGCTACGCGCGCATGCTCGCGCTGCCCGTCACCCGGATGTCGTCCGAACTGTTCGGTGGTTCGGCGGCGCGGCTGCTGCTCCTGGGCAACGCCATGCATGCCGACACACCGCCCGAGGCGCCCGGCAGCGGCGTGATGGGCTACATGCTCACGATGCTCGCGCAGGACGTAGGGTTCCCCGCGCCGGTCGGCGGGGCGGGAGCGCTCACCGACGCGCTGGTTCGGCGCGGCGCCTCGGCGGGCGCCCAGCTGCGGTGCGATTCGCCGGTCGTCGGCGTGGAGGTGCAGGGCGGGAAGGTCTCCGCAGTCCGGACCGCCGGCGGCGAGCGGGTGAAGGTGCGACGCGCCGTCCTCGCCGATACCTCGGCCCCGGCCCTGTACACGCGGCTCCTCCCGGCCGACGCCGTCGGGTCGCGGGTACTCGACGACCTGCGCAAGTTCGAATGGGACACCCCGGTCGTGAAGGTGAACTACGCGCTCGACGGCCGCGTGCCGTGGCGTTCGCCCTCGTTGAACGGGGCCGGCACGGTGCACGTCGGTGCCGATACGGACGCGATGATCCGGTGGTCGGCCGATCTGTCCACCGGGGTCGTCCCCGAGTCGCCCTTCCTGCTCTTCGGACAGATGACGACGACCGACGCGACGCGGTCGCCCGAGGGAACCGAAAGTTGCTGGGCCTACACACATCTGCCGCGGGGCATCACCGACGACGCGTCCGCCGACCACCTCGCCGAACGCGTCGACGCGCAACTCGAGGCCTACGCACCGGGTTTCGGTGCGCGCGTTGTCGGCCGGCACGTCCAGCGACCCGGCGACCTCGAAGCGGCCGACGCGAATCTCGTCGGCGGAGCCGTCAACGGTGGAACCGCGCAGGTACACCAGCAGTTGTTCCTGCGGCCCACTCCCGGTTTCGGCGGACCGCAAACCCCGGTCGAAGGGGTGTATCTCGCCAGCTCGGGTGCGCATCCGGGCGGGGGAGTCCACGGCATGGGCGGCTGGAACGCCGCTCACGCCGCACTCGCGGACGGCAAACGCACCGCTCCGGTGACCCGACGCGTACGAAATGCCGCTCGCCGGGTGCTGTTCTCGTGACCGCTGGGCCTCCCTCGCGGAACGGTGGCGTGTTTCACACGGAAGTCGCGCGGGTATCCGCCCGCGAACGGACGGATCCGGGTCTTCGGCCCGGGGTGGTGGAGATGCCGTCGAACTCGAGATACCGAGGTGGTGTGACGTGACAGCTTCCCTGGCGCTGGACGGATCGGATTCGCCGCGGGTATGGCGTCTTCCGGGGGTGTACCGCCCCCAGGAGGATTCGTATCTGCTCGCAGGCGCGCTTGCGGACGCAGGCGGTACGAAGGGTGTGAAGGTTCTCGACTTCTGCACCGGGACAGGATTTCTGGCGGTGAACGCCGCCATGCTCGGTGCTTCGTCGGTGACGGCCTTCGACATCAACCCGCGAGCCGTGTTCAGCGCCCGCGTCAACGCGTGGTCGCGCCGGCTGCCGATCCGTGCCCGGCAGGGAGGCCTGGACGAGGCGTTGCGCCACGGTCCGTTCGACATCGTGTTGTCGAATCCGCCGTACGTTCCGTGCGACGGGGAGAACCGCGACCCGCGCTGGGATGCCGGCGCCGACGGCCGCTGCGTGCTCGATCCGTTGTGCGACAGCCTGCCCACCCTGCTCACGCCCGGCGGATTCGCGCTGATCGTGCACTCCGAGTTCACCGGTGTGGAGGCGACACTGTCCCGGCTGCGCGAGGCCGACCTCAAGGCATCCGTCGTCGCCCGCAGTCGTATCCCCTTCGGACCGGTCCTTCGCAGCCGCACGGACTATCTGTACTCGTCGCAGCTGGCGGAGCCGGGGGCACTGACTGAGGAAGTGGTCGTCGTCCGCGCCGACCGCCCCCGCACGAGGAGTTGAGAATGTGAGCAGGACACCGAAGATCACGCAGCTCACCGCCGACGGAGAGTGCGAAGCACGGGTCGTGCGGCAGGTGAGGGGCGGTCCCACCCTCGTCGAGGGCCCGGTGCGGATCATCGAGGACGACGGCGCCGAGACGGTCTCGGACCGTTTCGTGGTGGCCGTGTGCCGGTGTCACCGCAGCGCCCTGTACCCCCTCTGCGACACCAGCCATCGCGCCCTCCGTACGCCGAAGGCGGCGGCGCGCACCGACACCTAGTCACCGAACGAACCTGCCGGTCCGGGCCGGTCCCTGCACAGGGGCCGGCCCGGACGTCGTTCCGGGACCCGGTCCGCCGGTCGGCCTGTCGTATCGGGGCGGGATCGTAGGGGTCCGGAAACGACGAATCCCGGGTGCCGTGAGCACCCGGGATTCGCAGTTCTGCCTCGTGCCGGACGTCTCCTTCCGGCACGGACGATCGACAATGGGTCAGTACCAGTGCGCGCGTCCGCCGATCGCCCGGCCCGTCGCGCCCAGGATCGCAAGGATCACGCCGATCACCAGGAGTATCACTCCGAGTGTGGTGAGGATCGAGATACCCGTGAAGAACCCCACCACCAACAGAATCAGACCCAGAATGATCATTGTCGCCACCTCAGATGTCATGACCGAAACCTGGAAGCCTCGGTGCCCGGCGATCGAATAACCGGGTTGGTCCGTTTCCAAACGTTTGTGACTCGCCTGATCCGGACAAATTCTTCGACGCAGGTCACGGGACGTCCGGTGCGCCCGGATGTTTGGATTCCACCGTGCCTCGGGTATTCGCCTTCCGACACACCCGAGATCATTCTGGAGGAAGAAATATGTCGAACTCGAGCTATACGGTTCCCGGTCTGAGCGATGCCGACGGCTCGCGCACCGCGCAGATTCTCCAGGAGCGCCTGAGTGCCTACAACGACCTGCACCTCACGCTGAAGCACATCCACTGGAACGTCGTCGGCCCGAACTTCATCGGCGTCCACGAGATGATCGACCCGCAGGTCGAGCTCGTGCGCGGATACGCGGACGAGGTCGCCGAGCGGATCGCCGCGCTCGGTGCGTCGCCCAAGGGCACCCCGGGCGCCATCGAGAAGAACCGCACGTGGGACGACTACTCGGTCGGCCGCGACACCGCGCAGGCGCACCTCGCTGCGCTGGACCTCGTCTACGACGGCATCATCACCGACAACCGCAAGGCGATCGACGAGGTCGGCAAGCTCGACCCGATCACCGAGGACATCCTGATCGGCCAGACCGGCCAGCTGGAGAAGTTCCAGTGGTTCGTCCGCGCCCACCTCGAGAACGCTGCCGGTGCTCTCCCGAACGCCGATGCGCAGACGGAGAAGGACGCAGCGGAATCGGCCCGCTGACCGGGACACTCGGACGATACCGACGATGCCGATGGCTTCCACATCCCGAACCGGTCTGCCACGACGCATCGTCGTCACCGGAGCGAGCGGAAATGTCGGCACGGCGCTCCTGCGCCGGCTGGCCGCTCATCCCGCACAACTCGATATCGTCGCGATCGCGCGCCGGATTCCCCCGGCGCGCGATCCGTATGCGGCGGCGAAGTGGTGCGCCGTGGACCTCGCGGCTCCCGACGCCGCCCGGGTCCTGACTCCGATCTTCGCGGAGGCCGACGCCGTCGTGCATCTGGCCTGGGGATTCCAGCCCTCGCACCGTCGCGACTATCTCCGGCGGGTGGCGGTGGACGGCACCCACGCCGTCATGACGGCCGCTGCCGACGCCGGTGTCGCGCACGTGATCCACATGTCCTCCGCCGCCGTGTACTCCGACGGCGCCTATGGTCGGGAGGTCGACGAGTCGTGGGCCCGCGAAGGCGTGCCCACCTGTGTCTACAGCGTCGACAAGGTTGCGGCGGAGACATTCCTCGACGACTTCGAGTCCGGCACCAACGTGCCCGTCCTGACCCGCTTCCGCCCGGGATTCATCGGGCAGCTCGTCTCCGGCTCCGGCCTCGAACGCTACGTGCTGCCCGAGTTCGTGCCCGCCGGCATCACGAACCATCTGCCGCTGATCCCGATCGATCACGGGCTCGCGATCCCCGCCGTGCACTCGGACGATGTGGCGGACGCGCTGGTCGCAGCGCTCGAGCGACGGGCGCCCGGTCCGTTCAACCTGGGAGCACCGACCCCGGTGGGAGCGCGGGACTTCGCCGCTCCGTTCGACTGCCCGACGATTCCGATGCCGCGATGGGGTCTGTCGGCGCTCGCCGAAGCGACCTGGCGCCTACGGTTGCAACCGGTGCAGGGCGGATGGATCGACCTCGCCTACACCTGCCCGATGCTCGACTGCAGCAGGGCCCGCGAGGAACTCGGATGGTCGCCGAAGTACGACGGTCCCGAGGTGTGGTCCGAGACGGTGCGCGGCATGCGCAGCGCGACGGGCACCGACAGCCCCGTCCTCTCTCCGCGCAGCGCGCGCGAACGACTCGCCGCGCTCGTCGAACGTGGGCCCATCGGCCGGCGGATCCCGCCGTGACACTCTCGGCCGTAACGCTCTCCTGCGCAGAACCGTCCGTCCGCCCGCCGTCGTCCCCTGCTGGGTCGTGAAGGCTGGTTCGTGGAGAACTGGTTTCGTGGAGGGCCGGATGCGGTATCCACCACCATGACGAAACCATCGAATCGAGCTCACGCTCCCACCACTGCGTCCCGAGCTTCGGGCTGGGTCGGATACGCCTGCATCCTCGCGGGGATCGCTGTCGTCGCTCTCGTCCTCTACGCGGCGGGCGACGGATTCGAGGGATGGGTGATCGTCGGAGCCATCGCTGCGGCCGTGCTCATCGTCGTCGGCGTGGTGATGTCCGCGCTCAACCTCCGTCGACGCCGCCTCCGCGGGTCCGGTGGTACCCCCACACACGAACCCGGCCTCATCGACTGAGCCGGGACCCCCGGCACCGACGAGTGGAGCCCCGGGACGCACTGTCCCGGGGCTCCACTCGCTGTCTAGTACCCGAGCGTCAGGCCGGTGCCTCCGCCGACGTGAGGAGCGAGCTGCGACCGGCGGCCCAGCTGCCCAGCAGATGACTTCCGAGCCGGCCCTCGAGGAACTCGATGGCCTGCGCACCGAACGAGATGTCCTGCGCCCGAGCCGGATCCTGTTCGATCATGTAACCCACCACGTCGTGCCGCAGGACGAGCTCGTGGACGGCGTCGGCCTCGATGTGCTCGGAGTAGAAGAGGACGCACGCGTCGTCGGCGCCCAGACGTTCGAGAGCCTCGACCATGCGGCGGGCGCTGGGGGCGGTGGTGATCTCGGCCGCGGCGAACATCCCGACCAGCATCGGCGTATACGCGCGGTGCAGACCGCACAACGACATGAAGTTCACCGTTGCGAGGGTGACGGCGGGAACGACGTCGAGATAGCCCAGATAGTCGTCCTTCAGGCCGGCGGCGAGCAACAGGTCGGCGAACAACCGCGAGTGCATACGCTCGGCCCGACCTCCGCCGTACTCGTCGAACTCGACAGCGACCAGTGCGGCCTTGGCGCGACCGGACAGTCGAGGGATCGCGAGGGCGTGCGGGTCCGCTTCCTTGAGGTGGTAGATCGAGCGATGGACGAAGAACTCGCGCATCATCTCCCACGTGCCGTTCGCGGCGAGCTCGTGGGAGACACCCCACGAGTCGTCCGGCTCGCGGCACAGGTCCTCGAGGACACCCTGCGGATCGTCGGAAGCCGGGACGTCGGCGCGCAGCCGATCGAGAAAGATGCGCTCGAGGCGCGCCCGGACCCCGAGCGGGCCCGGTGCCCATTCCCAGGCCGGGTCGACGCCCGCGAACCCGCGGTAGTGGAGCTCGTAGAGAACGGCCAGAGCGAGTTGGACGTCCTCGCCGTAGGCATCCGCGCCGTCGGTCGCGACGTCCCACACGGCATTCTCCACCGGGCGGCCGAGTCGCTCGACGATCTCGGCGGAGATGGGGCCGCGGGGCGTGGGAAGCGGAGCGTCGTGCACGTCGCACATCCGGGTCTCATGAGCCATATGCCGGGGTTACCCCCTCGAAGCAGTGCAGAAACGACCCGTCGGTCGGTGCAGAAACGACCTTCCGGTCCGTGCGGACCGGGGAAACGGGCGTGAATATCGGTGCAGCCTGTGGGTATCCGGCGGCCATGAGCGAGGACCGCGAACGAGAACCACACACCATCGACTATCCGGGTGAGACCGACGAGATGGCCGAGCGCCCCGCCGACGAGATGCGCGATTACGTCGGCCGCGGGTTGCTGTCCGGCCGAAAGGCCCTCGTCACAGGCGGTGACTCCGGCATCGGACGGGCGGTCGCCGTCGCCTTCGCGAAGGAGGGTGCCGACGTCGCGATCGCGTACCTCGAGGAACACCGCGACGCCGAACACACCGCCGACCTCGTGCGACGCGAGGGCCGCACATGCCACGTGATCGCGGGCGACCTCGGCGACGCGCAGCACTGCCGGGCGGTGGTGGCCGAGACGGTCGAGCAACTCGGTGGCCTCGACATCCTCGTCAACAATGCCGGCACCCAGCAGCCCGTCGACGATTTCGCCGAGTTGAGCGAGGAGCAGTGGCGCCACACCTTCGCCGTGAACATCGACAGCTTCTTCCACGTGACGAAGGCGGCCCTGCCGCACCTGACGCCGGGCGGTTCCGTCATCAACACCGCATCGGTCAACGGTCTGCGCGGCAACAAGACGCTCATCGACTACTCGGCGACAAAGGGCGCGGTGATCGCCCTGACCTACTCACTCGCGCAGGCGCTGCAGGACAGGCAGATCCGCGTGAACTGCGTGGCGCCCGGACCGGTGTGGACCCCGTTGATCCCGGCGACCATGGACGCAGAGAAGGTCTCCGAGTTCGGACAGCAGGCGCCCTTCGGCCGCGCCGCGCAACCCGACGAGATCGCCCCGTCGTACGTCTTCTTCGCATCGGAGACGATGTCCTCGTACTACAGCGGTGAAGTGCTCGCCCCGCTCGGTGGCGAGACCATGCCCGGCTGACCGGGTGAGCCAGGAGAGCAAGAACGGTCGGGCGGCGGCCGGGGTCTGCGCGCGACACTGAATGCATGACCTTCGGCCGTGACCGACTCCGGGAACTGCTCGACGCCGTTCTCGACGAGAACAACGCGACCCTCGAACGGATGGCGCAGCACGCCTACGCGTCGCAGTGGCACTTCAGCCGCACCTTCGCGGTGGGCACCGGCGAATCGCCGGTCGCGTTACGGCGCCGGGTCATGCTCGAACGCGCCGCCTGGCAACTGCGTCACGGCAGTTCGGTCACCGATGCCGCGTTCGCCGCCGGTTACGACAGCGTCGAAGGCTTCGGACGTGCCTTCGCCCGCGCCTACGGATATCCACCCAGCGCGGCCGCCCGGGTGCTCGGCACCGGCGGCCGTGGCAACGGGATGCCTGCATCTGTCGACCACCGGGCGCCTGCGCCCGTCGACCGCTGGGCGCCCGCGCCCGTCGACCACTGGTTGCCCGCCCCCAACGGCGTTCACTTCCATCCGCCCACCAATCTCTGGGTCGAGGAGGACGGGCGACGGCCCACCGCGCCCGCCTACCCGGCAGCCGAGGTCCTCGCGCAGATGGTGCAGCACGATCTCGCGGACACCCGCTATCTCCTCGAGCGCGCCACCGAACTCGACGACGACGAGCGCGACCGGATCCGGTTCCCCGGCCTGGTGGTCCTCGAATGGGACGGTCCCGAGGAATCCGTCTCACGTGTGCTCGGCAACCTGGTACGTGCCAAGGAGGTGTGGTTGGCCTCGATGGCCGGCGCCGACCATCCCGAGGATGCGGGCGGCGGGATCGAGTCTCTGACAGCGCGTTTCGAGGACGTCGCTCCGCGCTGGGTGGAGACGATCCGCGACATCCATCGCCGTGGCGCCTGGGGTGACGTGCTCATCGACGCCCTGTGCGACCCTCCCGAGAGCTTCGTCCTCGGAGGAGTGGTCGCCCACGTCCTCACCTTCGCCGCACACCGCCGTCAACTCGCGCGGCACATGATGCGGGCGGCCGGCCTCGACGTCGATCACGGAGATCCACTCGACTGGAACAGGAGCAGCTCATGACCCGGATGATCTACTACACCGCAAGTACACTGGACGGCTTCCTCGCCACCGAGGATCATTCGCTCGACTGGCTGCTCACCCGGGACTCCGGCGACGGCGGGCCGTTCGACTACGAGAAGTTCATCGCCGGTATCGGCGCCATCGCCATGGGATCGTCCACCTACCGCTGGGTGCTCGACCATGCAGGCAAGGACAAGTGGGAGTACGACCTGCCCTGCTGGGTGTTCACGCATCGCGACGACCTGCCCGTCGCCCGGGCGGGCGACGAACCCGGCGACATCCGCTTCACGCAGAAGGACGTCCGTCAGGTCTACGACGAGATGGCCGAGGCCGCGAACGGCCGCGATCTGTGGATGGTGGGCGGCGGTGATCTCGCCGGACAGTTCGCCGAGCGCGGTCTGCTCGACGAGCTCGTCGTCTCGTTCGCACCGGTGACCATCGGTTCCGGCCGTCCGCTGCTCCCGCGGCACGTGGAGATGCGCCTCACCGAGCTCGGGCAGAGCGGGGAGTTCGCCGTCGTCCGCTACGAGGTACTGAAGGACGTCACCGGCCGGTTGTGATGTGCATCACCTGCAGGTACCGTCGGCATCGAGAGGGACACACCTCGTCCGAGGAGGCCGGTCGTGAAACTCAATCTGTTCGTAGCCTGGAGCGCCTATGCGCTCGCACTCACCTCGGTCCTGATGATCGCGCTGACGATCGTCGCCGTAGGGTACGGATTCACGGGCTGGGCGATGGTCGCGGCAATCGCGGCAGTCGTCGCGCTCGGAGCGGCGTTCGGCATGGTCGCCGGAACCGTGCGTCGAGACCACAGACGGCACTACGACACCCCGCACCTGTTCTGAGGGTGGTACCCGACGCGAGTCGGTGACTCACGACTCTGCGAGTCGGTGACATCACGACTCTGCGAGTCGGTGACATCACGACTCTGCGAGTCGGCGCTTCTCCGTTTCGATGTCGAAAGTCGGCTCCGGCCAGTCGAGGTCGAGGCGTTCGAACGCGTCGATGAGCAGTTCCGTCACCGCGAGGCGGCCGTACCACTTGCGGTCGCACGGTACGACGTACCAGGGCGCCTCGTCGGTGCTGGTCCGATCCAGCATGTCCTGATAGGCCTGCTGGTACTGCGGCCACAGAGCGCGCTCCGAGACATCGCTCGGGTCGTACTTCCAGTGCTTGTCGCGGCGCTCGAGGCGCTCGGCGAGGCGCTTCTTCTGCTCGTCCAGCGAGACGAACATCGCGACCTTCACGATGGTCGTGCCCTCGCGGACGACTTCGCTCTCGAACCTGTTGATCTCGTCGTAGCGTCCGCGCCAGACACTCTCGGGCACCAGTGATCTCACCCGGGCGACCAGCACATCCTCGTAGTGCGATCGGTCGAAGACACCGAGCTGGCCGTTGCGGGGGAGGGCCTTCGCGATCCGCCACAGGAAGTGGTGCCGCTTCTCCTCCTCCGTGGGCACCCCGAAGGCCCTGTGATCGACGCCCTGCGGGTCGACGTGGCCGACGACGTGACGCACCATGCCGCCCTTCCCGGCGGTGTCCATGCCCTGCAGGATCAGCAACACCGAGCGGGTGCCGCCGGTCCGCCCCTCGGCGAACAGCATCTCCTGCAGGTCGGAGAGGACGGCACCACGTTCGGCGAGCAGGCGTTCGCCGAGCGCTTTGTCGCCGTCGAATCCCGGAGTGCCGTTCGTGTCGATGTCGGCGACGCGGGTCTCGGGCGTCGCCCGGAGGGCTTCGACGATCGATGCGGGCCGGAAGACGTCGTCCTTCGTCATCCCGCCAGCGTGTCACACGCAGTCGTGATCGGGCGTGTGCCACACGCAGTGGCGATCGAGCGTGTGCCACACGCAGCGGTGATCAGACGGGATCGACACCGTCGGTCTCGGACTCGGTCGGCAGAGGGTAGGGCGGACGCGAGACGCCGTCGACCATGTGGCTGCCCCACAGGTCGACCTCCGAGATGCGGGCGGTCGCGGCCTCGGGGGCGTCGGGCACCGTGATCGTCACGGTGGTGCCGGGGGCGGGCGAGGCGTCTGCTCCGAGGGTCTCGGCGAGCCTGCGGAGCCGGCCGCGCCACACGTGCCGGCCGAGCAGGGGGTCGAACCGTCCGGAGATCTCGACGTCGACGGCGACCGTGCGGTTGCCTACGGTGACCTCGGCGGGACCGCGGTAGCCGGGGTCGTCCTCGTCGTGCAGGTCGTCGGCGGGGTCGCTCATGCCCGCACTATACGTGCAACTTCGAGTAACAGTAAAGGTGTCGATCAAGAGGTGGCCGACGACTCCGGCAGGAGTGGATGCGGCTGCGACTTGAAGCGCACCGGGGATCCGGCGACTCCGGCGATGCCGGTCATGCCCCCCCAGATCATCATCGTCAGGTAGTCGATGAGGTCCTCGGTGGTCATCGACTTGTTCGAGATCCACCAGTGCGTCGCGAGCTGGATGCCGCCGACGATTCCGTACGCCCACGGCACGGCGCCGCCCGAATCCATCTCGAGCAGCCGCAGCCGTTCCCCGAGGACGGTAGCGACGAGCTCGGCGATCATCCGCTCCGAATCGGCTACCACGTCGCGTCCCGCCGACGCGCTGTTGCTCATCACGTACAGATAGACCTCGGGATCGTCGGCGACGGTCTCGACGTAGGCGGTGATCGCCTCCCGGGTGAGCTCGTACTCGTCGAGATCCTCCGCGACCGCCGCGTAGATCCGGGGAGCGAGGACCGTCTCGACGTACCGCAGCATCGTCGCGGTCGTCAGGTCGCTCTTGTCGGTGAAGTAGCGGTAGAGCACCGTCTTCGACACGCCGATCTCGGCGGCGATCTCGTCCATGCCGATCTCGTGGCCGCGGGAGCGGATCGCGTTGAGGGTGCCGTCCACGAGCTCTTCCCGGCGGGCGATCTTGTGCTCGTGCCAGCGCCGTTTGCGGCCGTCCTGCTTCACGGGCGGGGCGGCCTCGCTCGAGGTCGGGGTCGAAGTCGTCTGCGGTCTGCTGGACACTGTGTGGCACATCCGTTCGGTTTCGATCGTCGGCTCAGTCTACGATCCGGCCCCCCGTCCTTCAGAACTCGAGGGCGATCCGTCCGTCGAGTGCCGACTTTCGGCACAATCGATCGGGTGCAGCTCCTGACGACCGACGACGAGATCAAACGCCGAGAACTCCGCCGTATGAAGGCGGTCGCGACCGGCTTCCTCGTCGCCGCCGCGATCATCTATCTCTTCTGCCGCTGGCAGGAAACCCGCGGCGCCGGCGCATGGGTGGGTTACGTGCGCGCGGCCTCCGAGGCCGGCATGGTCGGCGCGCTCGCCGACTGGTTCGCCGTGACCGCCCTGTTCCGGCACCCACTACGGATACCCATCCCGCACACGGCGATCATCAAGCGGAAGAAGGACCAGCTCGGCGCCAACCTGAGCTCGTTCGTCGGCAACAACTTCCTCGCACCCGAGGTGGTGTCGGCCAAGGTCGAGTCGGCGCAGATCCCGCTGCGGGTCGGTACCTGGCTCGCCGAACCCGAGAACGCCCAGCGTGTGGCCAAGGAGACGTCGACGGTCCTGCGCGGCGTGGTCGGAATCCTGCGCGAGGACGACATCCAGCAGATCATCGACCACACCATCGTCAAGCGGATCGCCGAACCGGAATGGGGACCGCCCATCGGGCGTGTCCTCACCGAACTCCTCGCCGAGAACCGCCACCTGCCGCTCGTCGACATGCTCGCCGAACGCGCGCACCAGTGGGCGCTCGGGAGCCAGGAGACCATCGACCGCGTGATCAGCCGCGACTCGCCGTCGTGGTCACCGAAGTTCGTCGACCTGCTGCTCGGTGAGAAGATCCACCGCGAACTCGTGGAGTTCACATGGAAGGTGCGGTCGAATCCCGACCACGAGGTACGCCTCGCGGTCAACAAGTTCCTCGCCGACTATGCCCGCGACCTGCAGAACGATCCCGTGACCATTGCCAAGGCGGAGAAGGTCAAGGCCGAGATCATGGGCCGCGACGAGATCACCGGCCTTGCCGCGGCGACCTGGCGGACGGCCAAGCGGATGATCCTCGACTCGGTGGACGACCCGAACAGCACCCTGCGCACGAAGATCGCGGAGAACGTCATGGCGTTCGGCATCCGGGTGCGTGAGGACGCCGAGCTGCGCACCAAGATCGACGGCTGGCTGCTCGACGCGGTGCGCTTCGTCGCGTCCAACTACGCCGACGAGATCACCTCCGTCATCCGCGAGACCGTCGAGCGCTGGGACGCCGAGGAGGCCAGCCGCAAGATCGAACTCGCCGTGGGTCGCGACCTGCAGTTCATTCGCATCAACGGCACGGTGGTCGGCTCACTCGCCGGGTTGACGATCTACACGGTCTCGGAGTTGCTGTTCGCGTGACGACGGTCACGTGCTAGCAAGGTGCTTGCTGTAGCTAGCACTTGTCCGTAGAGTGGTCGGTGTGTCCACGGAACCAGATCCGATCGAGGGCTCGGACACGCCGGGCGACAGCGCCGGACCGGGGGATATCGCCGCTCGGGTGGTCAACAACGCCGCCCAGGACATCGGTGCCTTCATCCGGTCGCAGCGCGAGGCTGCACAGGTCTCGCTCCGGCAGTTGTCGCAACTGGCCGGTGTCAGCAACCCGTACCTGAGCCAGATCGAACGGGGCCTGCGCAAGCCGTCCGCGGAAGTGCTCGCCCAGATCGCCAAGGGGTTGCGGCTCTCGGCCGAGGTTCTCTACGTGCGAGCGGGGATCCTCGAGCACCGAGCGGAGAGCGCCGTGCGCGACGCGGTGCTCGTCGACACCGTTCTCACCGAGCGGCAGAAGCAGGTCCTGCTCGACATCTACGACTCGTTCTGCCGGGAGAACCAGCAGAACACCGGCGATGCCCGGCCCGACCATCCGACAGACTTCGACGAGGAGAAATCTTCATGACCGATCCCACCAGCATCCGTACCTCCCTCTACGCCGCGGTCGGTGCCGGCGACGCCGTCGTCCAGGCCGTCGCCGACCTCGTGGCCCAGGCGCGCCGACGTGCGGAGACCAACCGCAACGAGGTGGCCGAGCGGGTCGAGACCGCCCGCGACCGCTTCGCGACCCTGCCCGCCGATCTCACCGAGACCGTCGAGTCCCTCCGCGAGCGTCTCGCCGAACTCCCGGCCGAGCTGCCCGAGGAGATCGCGGAGCTGCGCGAGCGCTTCAGCGCCGAGGAGCTGCGCAAGGTCGCCGAGGCGTACCTGAAGGTCGCCTCCGACCTTTACACCGCACTTGCCGAGCGCGGTGAGGAGACCATCGAGCGTCTGCGCTCCCAGCCGGCCCTCGAGGACGGCCTCGGTCGCGCCGAAGCCGTGCTCGGCGACGCTGCCGACCTCACCGAGGAAGCCCTCGGGACGGTGGCCCGCCGGACCCGCGAGGTCGGTGAGCAGGCCGCGAAGCTCGCGGGTCGCGCAGCCGGCCGCATCTCCGAGACGAGCGACGAGGTGAGCGAGGCCGTGTCCGACGCCGGCGACAAGGCCGCCGAGCGCGTCGTCGAGCTCGGTGAGCGTGCCGAGGAGACGGGCTCCGAGACCGCCGGACGGGTCGAGTCGGCCCGCGGCGAGGTCCGCGAGGCGGCCGACAAGGCTGCGGAGAAGGTCGAGTCGGTGGCCACCCCGGTCGAGCCGGTCGAGGTCACCCCGGCCGAGGCTCCGGCCAAGAAGGCTCCCGCCAAGACCCCCGCGAAGATGCCGGCCAAGACGGTTGCCAAGACGCCCGCCGCGAAGGCTCCGGCCAAGACCGCCGCCAAGACTCCGGCGAAGGCTCCGGCCAAGAAGGCCCCTGCCAAGAAGGCGGCGCCGCGCAAGACCAGCGGCTCCTGACCTGCAGTGATCGATCGGCCCTCGTGCGAACTCGTACGGGGGCCGATTCTCGTAGACTGGTGTGGTGACGAATGTCGATTCACTTGCCGGTCTGATCATCCTCGCGCTGCAGATCATCGCCATCGCCGGGGCGGGATTCGCGTTGTTCCACGTCGTGCGTCAGCCCGCCGAGGCGTTTCCGGCCGTCGACAAGCTGACCAAGCCCGTCTGGCTCGGCATCCTCGTGGCCGCGCTGCTCGTCCTCGTCGTCTTCGGCGCGGTGGGTCTGCTCGGGATCATCGCGGTTGTCGCGGTGTGCGTGTACCTCGTGGACGTCCGTCCGCGGGTCGAGGAGGTCCAGCGCCCTCGGTGGTGACCGCTTCGCGGTGATGACTGCGGAGTCCGAGCTCCGCGGTGATGACTGCGGAGTCCGAGCTCCGCGGTGATGACTGCGGGGTCCGAGCTCCGCGGTGATGACTGCGGGGTCCGAGCTCCGCGGTGGTGATCAGGGAGGTCCGTCGTCCTCGGTGGTAGGGCGGGGGGCCTCCCTTTCGCTTGACAAGTGTGATCCAGATAATGACACTTCGGGTAACGGATAATTTCCGAGACGAGGTGGTCGGCGATGACGCTCCTGCGAAAGCACGACAGCCTGCCGGGTGAACATTCCACGGATCACCGGCAGGAAACCGCGCAACGCCTGCTCGATTCGTCGGCACGGCTCTCCTACGATCCCGGGCTCGAGATCGACTGGGACGCGCCGCTCGTGGACGGCAAGTACGGCATGACCCCGGAATGGTGCAGTCTCTACGGGACCGACCTGTGGGAACGCATGTCGGAGGACCAACGCATCACCCTCACCAAGCACGAGGCCGCGAGCATCGCCGGCACCGGGATCTGGTTCGAGATGATCCTCATGCAGATGCTCGTCCGCGATCTCTACCGGCACGATCCGGCGACCCCCTACGTGCAGTTCGGGCTCACCGAGATCGCCGACGAATGCCGGCACTCGATCATGTTCGCGCGGTCGGCGCAGCGATACGGCATCCCCTCCTACCGGCCCAAGCGTTGGATCCGCGAGACCGGCCGGTTGTTCAAGGCCGTCGCGCGCGGCGCCCTCGCCTACGGCGGCACCCTGTTCGCCGAGGAGATCCTCGACATGATGCAGCGCGACTTCATGCGCGACGAGCGGGTGCAGCCCATCACCCGGACGGTGAGCCACGTCCACGTCGTGGAGGAGTCGCGGCACATCCGCTACGCCCGTGAGGAGACACGCAGGCGCTCGGCCCGACTCGGTCGTCTCGAGCGGGCATGGATCCGGATCCACCTCGGGGTGAGCGCGTACTTCGTCGTCACCAGCCTCGTGAACGACCAGGTCTACGCCGCGGCCGGACTCGACATCGCCGAAGCGAAGAAGGCCGCGCGGGAGAACAGGCACTACCACGACAAGCTCCGCCAGGGCACTCGCCGCACGGTCGAGTTCCTCGACGAGGTGGGACTGATCGGTGGTCCGTCCACTCTGCTTCTGCGTCGCGCGCACGTTCTGTGACGTCGCGCTGCTCCACCGAACCGACAGGAGAATCCCACCCGTGAGAAAGCCGTCCCCGACCGCGTCGATCGTCGCGGGTTCGATCGTCCTCGCTGCCGCGGCCACCACTGCCGTGCTCGTCCGGCGGCGTCGTCGGACGGTTGTCCGTACCGAGGACGTCGCGCCGCACGAGCTGCTGCGCGAACCGGAACTCGAACCCGAGATCCTCGACGTCCGCGCAGAGGACGGTGCCCGGCTGAACGTGCTCGCCTACGGCGACGCGGACGCTCCCGTGCTGGTGTTCTGCCACGGCTGGACGTGCAACGCCGCGTACTGGACCCCGCAGATCAACGCGTTCGCGGAGAACTACCGGGTGGTGGTCTACGACCAGCGCGGGCACGGCGACAGCGAGGCCGGGGCGCGGCCGCTGGGAGCCGACGTGCTTGCCGACGATCTCCAGACGGTCCTCGACGTCGTGGTCCGGCCCGGTTCGAAGGCCGTGCTCACCGGTCACAGCATGGGCGGGATGAGCATCATCGCGTGGGCCGAGAAGTACCCGGAGAACGTCGACCGCACGGTCGCGGGCGTGCTGCTCGCGAGCACCGGCACCGACCGGCTGGTCGCGGACTCGGCGATCGTGCCACTGCCGCAACGCTTCCCGCGTGTGCCGGTGCCCGTCGCGAGCCGGCTCATGGGTGCGACGGTTCCGCTGGCTGCGTCCCCGGTGACGACGTGGGCCCTGCGCTACGTGGCCCTGTCGCCCGGCGCGAGCGCCGCGGAGGTGCAGTTCTGCGAGAAGATCGTGCTCGGCTGCCCGCCGCGCACGCGGGGCGGCTGGGGCAGGGCCCTGAGTGCCCTCGACATCCGTGAGGGCCTGCGCAATCTCACCGTGCCGACGACAGTGCTGGTCGGCACCGCCGACCGTCTCACCCCGCCCGTCCACGCCCGGCGTCTCGCCGAGGAACTCGACCGTGCGGGCAACCTCGAACGTCTCGTGGTGCTCGACGGCATCGGCCACATGAGCTCGGTCGAAGCAATCGACCGGTTCGACGAGGAGCTCGCGCACCTTGTCGAACGAGCCGGTGTGCCCGTCGGCTGAGCCGATCACTCGCACGCACGTCGGCTGAGCCGATCACTCACGCACGAAAGACCGGTCCATCCGCTCGCGGGTGGACCGGTTTCGGCTCCGAGGATCTACCGCTGGGGATCTACCGGAAGACGACGGTCTTGCTGTCGTGCACCAGCACCCGATCCTCGAGATGCCAGCGCAGACCGCGCGAGAGGACCAGCTTCTCGACGTCACGGCCCTGACGGACCATGTCGCTGACGCTGTCGCTGTGACTGACGCGGATGACGTCCTGTTCGATGATCGGGCCCGCGTCGAGTTCGGCCGTGACGTAGTGGCAGGTCGCGCCGATGAGCTTCACGCCGCGCGTGAAGGCCTGGTGGTACGGCCGTGCGCCGATGAACGACGGCAGGAAGCTGTGGTGGATGTTGATCGCGCGGCCGGCCCAGTGCTCGCACAGCTCCTCCGGGAGCACCTGCATGAACCGGGCGAGGACCACCGCGTGCGGGTCGTGGGCGTCGACGAGCTTGCGGACCTGCTCGAAGGCCGGTCCGCGCTCGGCGGGATCCTTCGGGAACGACACGTAATGGAAGGTGATGCCGTGTCGCTGCGCGACCGGTTCGAGATCGCGATGGTTGCCGATGACCGCGCAGATCTCGGCGTCGAGTTCCCCTGCGGCGACGCGTCCGAGGATGTCGTGCAGGCAGTGCCCTTCCTTGCTGACGAGCAGCACGACGCGCTTGCGCTTGCCGGTGTCGGAGAGCGTCCATTCGGTCTGCGGGCCGATGTCGGCGGCGACGCTCGCGAACTTCTCGCGCAGCTCGTCGAGGCCGAACGGGATCGACGACGCCCGAACGGCCTGCCGGGTGAAGAACCAACCGGTGTCCTGATCGGCGTGGTAGGCCGCTTCGACGATCGAACCACCGACCTCCGCGAGGAAGGTCGCGATGCGGGCGACGATCCCGGTGGTGTCCGGGCAGCCCAGGGTCAGAACGTAACGTCGATCGTCGGCGGATGAGGCGAGCGTCATGCCCCGATTGTCTCAGGTGACACACGGCGTCCTACTTCCGGTCGGCCCTGCTCCCGGTAGACCCTGCCTCCGGTCGTCAGCCCGAGGCCGGAGGACGTCGAACCGTACCCGTGGCGACGAGAGTGGTCGCGTCGATCGTGTGCAGTCCGCGTGCGGTGACCTCCTCGGCGATCTGCTGCCGCACCGACGCCACCTGCCCGGAGTCGAGCCCGGTCAGCACCGCGCGCAGACCGGTGCCCGTCACCAGCGACCAGCACAACTCGTCCGTCGCCGGAAGGAGATTCGACAGGGTGCGGACCTCCACGGAATCGGTTCCGGCGTCCGCGAGCCACGCCTCGAGTGTGTCCGGCGTGTCGATCCGGTGCAGTGGTGTGCGGTCGCGCAGGGCGCCGCGCTCGCGCAGTTCGGGGGAGTAGCGGGACGCGACGTCGAACACGATCGACGAGAACTCCTCCATCGCCCCGCGTCGCCAGACCGTCACTCCGGCGCGTCCGCCCTGCCGCACGAGTGAGACCAGACGCCAGAAGGTGCGGTCCATGTCCGGGAGGAAGAACACCCCGTAGGAGATCGACAGCACGTCGTAGCCGGCGTCGGGTACGTCCGACGGCGCCTCCCACTGCGAGGCGTCCGCACAGACGAATTCGATGTTCTTCAGGCCGCGGCGTTCCGCGGTCAGGCGGCCGTGTTCGAGCATCTCGTCGGCGACGTCGACGCCGTGGACGAGACCTTCGGGTCCGACGGCTGCGGCGGCGGGAAGCGCGGACGATCCCGTTCCGCAACACGCGTCGAGCACCGCCTCGCCGGGGGCGACGCCGAGCTGGAAGACCAGCGCCTGCCCGGCCGGTCCCCACACCGTCGGGGTCAGCTCGTCGAAATCCCCGCTCGCCGCGTCGAAGGTGCGTGCGGTCTCGGCGGAATCGGCCCAGGGGTTCTCGGGATCGTCGTTCATGCCTGCTCCTCGAGGACGTAGAACGGCTCGGCGTACCGGAAGGTGCCCCGCAGCTCGGGGTCGTGTGCCGTGAGCGCCCGTGCCTGGAAGTGGGACGCCCACTCCTCGACGTCGGGGGAGATCCCGAGTTCGGCGGCGGGCACGAAACCGAAGCGGGGGTAGTAGTCGGGATGTCCGAGCAGGAGCACGATCGACTCGTCCAGGGCATCCGCCGCACCGAGCACGGCGTGCATGAGAGCGGAGCCCACGCCGGAGCGCTGGGAATCGGGACGGACACCGAGTGGACCGAGGCCCAGGGCAGGGGTGGCGCCGACGTGACCCCGGGTGGCGACGACATGGCCGACGATCGCGCCCGAGGCGTCCTCGGCCACGAGCGACAACGACGGCAGCCATGCGTCGCTCGCCCGCAACGACGCGACCAGGCCGGGTTCGACCGGCTCGCGACCTTCCTGGGCGAACGGCGCGAAGGCGGCGCGATGCACGTCGGCGGTCGCACGGACGTCGGCGGGGAGTTCTCGACGGATCAGCACGCGATCATTGTCGTGGCCGAAGCGGTGCGGCGGTATCGAATTATTGCCGTCTGCTGTTCCTCCGGACCACCACGACGGCCACGACTGCAACGAGAAGCGCGATCACCAGGATTTCCATGGGGATCGGCTACCCGGCACGGGGCGAAGCATGCCGAGCACGGCCGTCGGATCTCGCCGTGTGGAAAGCTGCAGTCATGTCCGGAACCACGTTGACCCGCGCGCAGGTCGCGTCGATGATCGACCACACCCTCCTCAAACCCGAAGCGTCCTCGCAGGACGTGCGGGCCCTCGTCGACGAAGCCGTCGAACTCGGCGTGTACGCGGTGTGCGTGTCGCCGTCGATGCTGCCCCTGCGGGCCGAGGGGGTCACGGTCGCGACGGTCGTCGGTTTCCCTTCCGGCAAGCATCATTCGCTCATCAAGGGCGCCGAGGCGCGACTCGCCGTCGACGAGGGCGCACGCGAGATCGACATGGTGATCGACGTGGGCGCAGCGGTGGCCGGCGACTACAACGCCGTCCTCGCCGACATCCTCACCGTGCGCGAAGCGATCGGTTTCGACCCGGTCCTCAAGGTCATCATCGAATCCGCCGTGCTCTCCGACGAGGCGATCGTCGAGGTGTGCCGCGCCGCGGAGAAGGCCGGCGCGAACTTCGTGAAGACCTCCACCGGTTTCCATCCCGCGGGTGGCGCCACTACCCACGCGGTCACGCTCATGGCGGAGACGGTGGGCGGCAAGCTCGGCATCAAGGCGAGCGGCGGCATCCGCACCGCCGAGGACGCGGTCGCAATGATCGAGGCCGGAGCGACGCGACTCGGACTGTCCGGCAGCCGCGCGGTGCTGGACGGTCTGCAGAGCTGACGACAGCTCACGACGGTCTCTCCTCGGTTACGACAGGAGGCCGCAGCTGCCCTCCTGCTGTTGCTGCTGTCCCTGCGGGGCTTCCGGCAGCACGAAACGGCCACCCTCGAGGCGGAGATCGATGCCGCTGTCGGTGACGTTCACCTCGGTGGCCTGCATACCCAGCGGGTACTGCTGCAGACCCGAGGTCAAGATCTCCACGACGCCGTCGACGAGGGCCGTCGGGAGCCCGATGCCGAGGATCGTCGCGTCGGTCGTCTCGACCGTCACCACACCGCCGTTCACCACAGGTCGCGCGGTGAACTCCGCGAGACCCTGGCCGCCGACCGTGAACGTCAGGGTGCCCGCGTTCTCGTCGGCCGTGACATCGGTGACGAGGCCGCCGACCGACTGGCTCTGCACGGTCGCGAGGATCCCGGAGGTGGGCCACGAGACGTCGGCACTCGAGCTGCCGATGGTGCCGGCACCCTCGGCGGAGTCGCGAAGGTCGACGTCGTTGACCTCGGCGTGCACCTGCATCTGCTGGGCCGGACCGAAGGCGGTGTCGTCGCTGTCGAGGGCGACCGAGGGAACCTGCCGGTCGAGCAGCTGCAGCAGCACCGGCTTCCAGCTCAGGTCGACGTCGACCCCCGTGCCGAGCTCGCTCTCGAAGGACTGGGCGAGGCAGGTCGTCGCGCGGTTGCGGACGTAGACCTCCGCACCTACCAGGACTGCGACCAGCGCCGCGACGAGAACGACGGCGATCGTGACGGTGCGGTTGCGCTTCCGTTGCGTCATGGTCGCCGATTCTTCCGGACGACGCTGAGGATCGACTGAGCACACGGCCACAGGATGAGGAAAATATGTGAGGTGTACCACATTCGTCGGCTACGCTGGGCGCCATGACAGGGTGGACGGATTCAGGTTACGACGCAACCGGGCGGGCCGATGCCGACGACTCGCTGCGGCGCCTCGCCGCCACGCAAGCCGGGTTCTTCACCGCACGCCAGGCCGTCGGTCACGGAATAGCAGCTCACGACTTCGCGGAACGCATCGAGGCGGGACTGTGGATCCGCGTCGAGACCGAACTGTTCCGCCTCAGCGACAGCCCACGGACGAAGTTCGACGAATTCGCCCAGTGGTGCACCTGGTACGAGGGGGAAGCGGTCGTCTCGCACCAGAGCGCCGCCGACCTGCACGGCATGGGTCACCTGCAGCCCCGCTTCCTGCACCTGTCCACCCCCGACCAGCGCACCGTGCCGAGCAACCGGCTCGCGCTGCATCACCGGACGCTGGCGGAGGAGGACTGCGAGGTCGTCGGGGCCTTCCGAATCACCACACCCGCCCGCACCGCGGTCGACCTCGCGGCCGGTGGCGTGTCCCAGGAAGTGCTCGACGAGCTCGTCGGCGACGCGATCGCGCTCGGCCGGGTCGACTCCGACCGGTTGCACGCCGCGGTGGCGAACCAGCCGGCCGCGGTGGCCGACCGGATCGAGCTGGCACTCCTCGCCGCGGGCTGAACGACCGGGACGAGCTCGGGTGGACGGTCTCAGACCGCCAGGAGCTCGGACACGACAGGTGCATCGGCGGGTGCGACCGCGTCCCACGGCACCGTCAGCACGCAGTCGCGCAGACGACGGCGGGGCGGGGACACCGGGAAGCCCTGGTCCCGCAGCAACTCGAGTGCCGCCTTCCATCGGATCCGCGGCCCGAACGCCGCGTGCGGAGCACTCGTCGCCCACGCCCGGTCGGCCGCGCGGAGCAGCGTGTGGATCGGCTCGCCCGGGACGTTCCGGTGGATCAGTGCCTTCGGCAGCCGTTCGGCGACGTCGGACGGTCTCTCCACGTGGAACGGGCTCCACGCCAGGGTCAGTGAACGGGGACCGTGCTCGTCGAGGAGCACCCAGGCGCAGCGCCGGCCCAGCTCGTCACACGTGCCGTCGATGAGCAGGCCGCCGGGAGCGAGACCGGAACGCAGGTGCGCCCACGCCGGTTCGACCGCCTCCTCCGGATACTGCCGGAGCACGTTGAAGGCCCGGACCAGGGTCGGGCGCAGGCCCGCGAGCTCGAAACCGCCCCGGGCGAACTCGACACCGTCGCGGCCCGGGACCACACGGTCCGGATCGATCTCGAGACCGACCACACGCAGATCGCTGCGGATCCGACGCAGCCGCGCGGCGAGTTCGAGGGTCGTCACCGGCATGGCGCCGTAACCCAGATCGACCACCAGCGGCTCGGTGGCGTGCGTCAACGCCCTCGTGATGTGGGGGTCGTGCATCGCCCAGCGGTCGCTGCGGCGCAGCCTGTTGATGCCGGTGGTGCCGCGCGTGACGACACCGACGGGTCCTCGATTCCGCACGCGCTACCGACCGGCGAGCCAGTCGGCGGTGATGGCCGCTTCGGTGCGGAACACGTCGACGAGATTGGTGAGGATGAGTTCTTCGAGCTTGCCGCCGACGAACGGGATGTGCACCTTGGCCTCGGAGGTGGTGCGGAGCGTAGCGCCGTGGTCGTCGGCGAAGAGCTCCATCGTGCCCGTGAGGCTGCCCGGACCGCCGGGGATCGACGCCTGGTAGGTGCCGGTCGCGCGGTCGGAGAACGGCCCGTAGGTCTCCTTGCGCGTGATGACCATGTCCTTCTTGATCACCGTGCGGGCGATCTCCGGCAGGTCGGAACGCGGCAGGACGTGGTGCAACACCAGCGCGATGCCCGATTGGGAGACCGTGAACTCGCGGACGTGGTTCTCCGAGTACTTGCGCATCTCGATCATCCGCGCTTCCCAGTGGGCGGGGTCGGCGAGAGCCTCGTACACCCGCTCCGGTGGATGAGGGAAGCGGGCCGAGTAGTCGATACGCCGTGCCACGACCGGCCAGGTTACCGCGCCGGACCGCCTGCCCGGAAATCGCGACCGTCCACGAAGGAACGACGCGGGGGTGCGATCAGGACGAGTGATCCCCGTTCAACCACTGCTCGGTGAAGGTGCGCTCCGCGTCGAACAGCTCGACGAGCTGCTCGACGATCATCCCCTCGATCTTGGAACCGAGGAACGGGATCTTCACCTCGACGGTGCCCTCGATGACGACGGACGAGCCCGCTCCGTCGGCGATGAGTGTCATCCCGCCGGTGACCTCGCCGGGCATGCCGTCGACGTGGGCCGAGAACCTGCCCTCGGCGCGACCGTCGGCGAACGTGCCCCACGATTCGTGACGCCGGATGACGAGATCGCCCGGGCGGAGGCTCGTGACCATGCTCGGCAGGTGCTCGGCCGGGATAGCCTGATGGAGGTCGAGCTCGATCGTGCCGTCGCCGGTGTCGGCGCGTTCGACCGCCGCACCTGGGCCACCGACCTCACGCAGCCGGGTCTGCCAGTACTGCGGATCGACGAACGCCGCGTGGACCGCAGCAGGCGGGGACGAGTAGTTCGCAGTGTGGTCGATAGGGCTGCCCATACGGGGCACGCTACCGTTTGCTGGTGCTTGATCCACGTACCAGGGCCCGGCTCGTCGAAACGGGAGCCACGGTGTCCGAGCAGGTGTCGCTGTCGGAATTCACGACCCTCCGGCTCGGTGGCCCTGCCCGGTATCTCGTCGAATGCACGTCCACCGCGTCGTTGATCGAGGTCGTGCGCCTGCTCGACGAGCAGGAAGTGCCGCTGCTGCTCCTCGCGGGCGGCTCCAACCTCGTCATCGGCGACGAGGGTTTCGACGGCGTCGTGGTGCGTGTCGCGACCACCGGTGTCGACCTTCGCGACGATCACGTCCGGGTGGACGCGGGAGCCGGATGGGACGCCGTCGTCGCGACCACCGTGGACGCCGGCCTCGGCGGACTCGAATGCCTGTCGGGCATCCCGGGCTCCGCGGGAGCGACGCCGGTGCAGAACGTCGGGGCGTACGGCGTCGAGGTGGGCTCGATCCTGCGCCGCGTCCGCCTGCTCGACCGCGCCACCGGACAGGACTCGTGGGTCGGCCCCGAGGCACTCGGTCTCGGCTACCGGACCAGCATCCTCAAGCACACCGACGCGGCGGTCGTCCTCGAGGTGGAACTGGACGTGCGAAGCGACGGTTCGTCCGCACCCCTCGCATACCGGGAGCTCGCGGTCGCGCTGGGCGCAGAGGAGGGCGCACGCCGACCGGCGGCGCAGGTCCGCGAGCACGTCCTCGCGTTGCGCCGCAGCAAGGGGATGGTGCTCGACGCCGACGACCCTGACACCTGGAGCGCCGGATCGTTCTTCACGAACCCCGTCGTCCCCGACGACCGATTGCCGCAGGTGCTCGCGGCCATCGCCGCGAAGGTGGGGGAGGACGTGCGCATTCCGCAGTTCCCTGCGGACGGCGGCACCAAGCTGTCGGCCGGATGGCTCATCGAGCGGGCCGGTTTCGCGAAGGGTTTCCCCGCGGCCGACGCACCGGCACGGTTGTCGACGAAGCACACGCTGGCGCTCACCAACAGGGGAGCGGCATCGGCCGCGGATCTCGTGGCGCTGGCGCGGACGGTGCGCGACGGCGTCGAGGACGCCTTCGGGGTGCGTCTGCATCCCGAACCCGTCACCGTGAACTGCGTGATCTGACGGACGGGCCGGCCGTCACCAGCGGTTGCGGACCTCCTCCGCGAAGCCGAGGAGGTTCTCGATCTCGAGCCGGGTGCCGTCGTCGAGCACGACGCTGCCGGTGAACCGTCCGAAGACCTGGTGCTGCGTGGACCGCACGAGCAGGGCGTTCACGTCGGCCGCGCGGTCGAGGATCGGTTCGAACTCCATCTCGAACCGCTCGTCGTTGCTGGTGAACCGCCACGGCGCCCCGTCGTAGGTGTCGCGGGGCAGATGGAAGTGCACGCGGTCGAGCTTGTGTGCCACACCGTCGTGGAAGAGCATGTTCTCGCTCGCCGCGGTGGTGTCGCCGAAACCGTGGCCGATGTTGAACCCGAATCGCACGCCCTCGTGGATCCCCGAGGCCGAGCCCCAGTACCAGGTGTTGTCGTAGGTCCACACCCCGCGACCCCAGTCGAACACCCCGAACGCGGTGGCGGGATCGAAGACCAGCTCCCGCCCACCCACGGTGACCGTGCCCTGCGCGGGCAGGCAGTTGATCTTCTGGTTGTAGTAGAAGGCCTTCGGTGCGCGGGGGAAGGGTGTCGCGATCACCATCCGGTCGTCCGCCGGCTGCGTGAGCACGAGTTCGCCGGACAGTCCACGCCCGCCGCCGAAACGGGGATGGTCGACGACCAGCCGCCGGGCCGTTCCTTCGTGGTGGTACTCGATGCGGAGTCCGCCGTGATGGACGACGACATCTCCGCCGTCGGCGGTGCGCGGCAGGCGCATCCGGCCGAGCGGGAAGGGGACGAGGGCGTTCTCGGTGGTCTCGGAGCGACCCGCGAGGTCGAGCACGCTGACTCCGAGGAGTCCGACGTAACCGTTGTCCGCGACGGTCAGCGCGATCCCGAACGGTCCGTCCGCCGCCCCGTCGGAAAGAACACAGTAGTAGTCCCACTCCTTGATGCGGAGCCGCGACGCCGCGACCCGCTGCCGGTCGTAGGTGCGGACCTCGGAGGTGCTCCAGCCGGCTTCGGCGAGCTTCCCGTCGTCGTCGAGCAGCGGTCCGGGCGCGAGGCGTCGTTGGCGCATATCCCGTGACAGTACCGACGGTGGTGGGTGCGACAGCCTCGCCGCGCCCACCACCGCGGCGGGGTCAGTCGGTGACGCGGTGGAACCGGCCGGCATTGGCCTGATCGCGCGGCTTGACGATGATCTGGTCGAGGTTGACATGCGACGGCCGCGACGCGACGAAGCCGATGATGTCGGCGATGTCCTGGGCGACGAGCGGGGTGATGCCCTCGTACACCTTGTCGGCCCGATCCTTGTCGCCCTCGAAGCGCACCAGCGAGAACTCGGTCTCGACCGCGCCCGGCGCGACTTCGGTGAGGCGGACGGGCTGTCCGAGCAGTTCGCCGCGCAGCGTGCGGTGCAGCACGGCCTGCGCGTGCTTCGCCGAGGTGTAGCCGGCACCGTTGTCGTAGGCCTCGAAGGCCGCGACCGAGGTAATGGTGACGATCAGGCCGTCGCCCGAGGCGATGAGCTTGGGGATCAGCGCCTTGGTGATGCGCATGGTGCCGATGACGTTGGTCTCCCACATCCAGCGCCAGTCGTCCTCGACGGCCTCGGCCACGGGCGCGAGGCCCTTGGCGCCACCGGCGTTGTTGACCAGCACGTCGACCCGCGGCAGCACCGTGGTGAAGGCCTCGACCGAATCCTCGTCGGTGACGTCGAGCTCGAGCGCGGTACCGCCGATCTCATCGGCAAGCTTCTGCAGGCGGTCGAGTCGGCGTGCGCCCACCACGACGTGGAAGCCCTGTGCGGCGAGCGTGCGGGCGGTCGACTCGCCGATTCCGGAGGAGGCTCCGGTGACGACGGCGACGCGGGAATCGGGAGAGATGCTCATGGGGGCAATCGTAGTGTCGGGCACCGGATGCCGCCGCACGTCCCGGCCTGCGAAGTCCTCTCCGTGCGGCTACCCTGCGGCGTATGACCACCATCCGCGGTCGATACAGTTCGGGCGAACAGACCCGGATCCGGCTCGTCGAAGCTGCCGAGCGGCTCTTCGCCCGCCGTGGATACGACGGGGTCACCCTCGCCGACATCCGCAAGGCCGCCGGACAGCACAACTCGTCGGTGGTCAGTTATTACTTCGGCACCAAGGAGGGGCTGCTCGAGGCGGTCTTCTCCCACCGGTTGCCCGCCCTGAACTCCCAGCGGGAAGCGCTCCTCGCCGAGATGCTGCGGACGCGGGAGACCCTCTCGGTCCGCGACCTGCTGTGGGTGATCATCCGCCCCCTGGCCGGCACACTCGGCCGCAACAACCACTACGTCGCCTTCCTCGACCGGCTGTCGAACCACGACCGGTTCGCCGAGTGCTTCCGCGTCACCGGACCGACGGGAACCGAGAGCGGCCGCCGGTCCGACACCGCGCTACGGACCCTGCTCGGGCCGTTGCCCGACGACATCGCCGGGCAGCGTCTGCGGTTGGTCTACTCCGGCACCGTCGGTGCGCTGGCGCGGTGTCACCGTGCAGGCGAATCACCCACCACGGCAGAACTCGCCGCGCTCGTCGACGCGTGGGAGGCGTTGCTGCTCGCCCCGGTGTCGGCGGAGACCGCGCACGCACGCGGGGACGTGCAGGAAGGTTTCCCACCGGGTCGGTGAGGATTGGACACGACGCGGTTCGGGCGATAGTTTGATCGACATGTCAGTCGGCCACACCTCCGCACCGCGGGTCACCTATGTGACCGCCGCGCTGGGATCACGGCTGCCTCTGGCGCGCGAACTCTGTTGTCGCTGCTGCGGAAAGTAACTCCGCACCGATCCCGCCCCTCGTCGTGCGGGTACGTCTCCGATCGTATTCTCCACGTCGGGGTCTCGGTGCGTCGATCGTCTCCCGCCCGTTCTCCGGTCACCACGTCCGGATCAGCAGCCAAGGATCAGCGCCGTGTCGGTTCCCACTCTCTCGCCGTCCGTTTCCCTTCCCTCGCGGTCGTCCGCGCCTCGTCGCGCCGCCGGTTCCGCCGTCCGTGGATCCACGCGTGCGACGCTCGTCCGTCCCCGCACCTCCCGTGTGTCGAGCCCGGTCAGGATCGTTCCGCCGGACCTGCGTATCGCCGACGGCACCGGGGCGTCGGTCTTCCGTGTCGCCGCCAACCGCGGCCCCGTCTCGCGCGACGTGATCGCCAAGGTCACCGGTGCGAGCATCGCCACCGTCAATCGTCAGGTGTCGGCCCTGCTCTCGGCAGGTCTGCTGCGTGAGCGCGCCGACCTGACCGAACCCGGCGCCGTCGGCCGGCCGCGCGTTCCCGTCGAGGTCGACCACGAGCGGTACCTGACGGTCGGCATCCACATCGGTGCCGTCACCACCGGCATCGTCGCCGGCGACCTGCGCGGTCGCATCATCGGCGCCGTCGAGGTTCCCACGCCGACCGGCGACCAGGACGCCGCGCTCGCGTCGATCACCGCGAGCGCCAAGGCCTTCGCCGGGCGGTGGCACCGCCGCACCCCGTTGTGGGTCGGCGTCGCACTCGGCGGGCGGGTGGACTCGAACACCGCCGTCGTGACGCACCCGCGACTCGGCTGGGTCGACGCCCGGGTCGGCGCGATCGTCGGTGGCGGTATGGGGCTTCCGGTCTCGGTGGCCGCGCACGTCGAGGCGATGGCCGCCTCCGAGCTGCTCCTCACCCCCGATCGCGACGCCCCCGAGGCCAAGGGCACCGGCCTGTACTTCTACGTTCGCGAGACGGCCGGTGTGGCAATCACTTTCGACGGCAAGGTGCACACCCCTGCCGGCGGCCCGGGTTCGGTGACGCATTTCCCCACCGGTTCGTCGGCCCGGTGCTCGTGCGGCGGCACGGGTTGCCTCGAAGCGACGGTGAGCGATCGGGCGGTCGTGCAGCGCGCGGTGGCCGAGGGCATCCTCGCCGACTGCGACGACACCATTCAGTCGCTCTACCGCCTCGCGCGGGACGGTTCCGAGGCCGCCCACGGTCTGCTCGTCGAGCGGGCCACCGTGCTCGGCCGCACCGTCGGAATGCTGCGCGACCTGTTCAATCCCGACCGCGTGATCCTCGGCGGACAGGCCTTCACCGAGTACCCGGCCGCGGTCCCGCACGTCGCCCGCGCGTTCGCCGCGTCGACCGCCCTGCCGCGCAAGGACATCCGCATCACCGGCTTCGGCAACCGGGTGCAGGCCCACGCCGCGGGTGTCGTCTCGCTCAGCTCGTTGTACTCGGATCCGATCGCAGCGATGAAGCGCACCGAACTCTGAGCGATCCCGTCGGATTCACACGCTCGGTGGGGCGTCCGTCGCGTCCGCAGCGGCGCCCCGCCGGTCGAGTTCCGCCCGGGCCCGGTCCAGCCCGCCGTGTTCGAGTGCGGCCGAGCGCGATTCGTCGGCCCACACCAGTTTCCCGCGTTCGTGGACCGTCACGGTCATGCGACCGCCGAGATGTTCGATCGAACCGGCGACGTTCCGTCGTTCCGCGGGCAGGGGGACCGGAAGGACGTGCGCCGCTCCGAGGGGTGAGCTTCCCGAGATCTCCACGCTCCAGCGGGCATTGCGGCCGCGCAGGTGCCAGCTCTCGTCGGTGACCGTCGCCCGGACCGGGGATGTGACGGGATTGCCCAGTCGCACGATGCGCCCGTCGGGTAGTGCGACGACGACCGCCGTGACCTCCGTGCGCAGCGGACCCGAATGCACCTGCCCGCCGGCGAACGCCACACACGCCTGCGGGTCGGCGAATCCCTGCGCCTGCCCCCACCACCACGACTCGGGGAAACCGCCCTTGCCCCAGTTCTTCTCGCCGTAGACCTGGGCTCCGGTCAGATCCCACTTCTCGTCGCCGAGGATCGCGTGCCCTTCCACCCGGCCGCCGAGCAGCCAGGAATGCCAGTACTGGTTGAGACCGGGGACGGAATGGAACACACTCGACGCGCCGAAGCGGCGTCGCGGCCAGGGCCGCAGATCCGACAACCGGATGTCGAGACGGGCGTCGTCACCGAGATCCATCCACACGCGTTCGCTGTCGCCGCAGAAGACGTCGCCGGCCGACGCGCCGAGCCGATCGGGATCGGCAGCGGCCACCGGATGCGCGGCGGTGCGCAGGAAACCCCCGGGATGGGCGGCCAGGCCGAGGGTCGCCCAGTGCGAGCCGGGCCCTCCCGAGTCGTCCGCACGGTTGACCCCGCACAGGGCGATGACGACGCGGCCGGTTCCGGGCTGGGTGAAGCGCCAGAAGTAACCCTCCATCGCGACGCCGTGCGCGGCGAGAGGATTCCCGAAGGGCAGATCCGCTCCCGACGCGCGGTAGCGGGTCCACAGATTCCTCGGTGAGAGTTCCTTCGGTGAGAGCCGCCCGTGTCGTTCGTGCACCGCCATGCCTGCTCCGTTCCGTAGATCCGTCCTGTCCGTTCCCCGGATGTACCCAGCATGGCCGTTCCCGTCACGGAACGTGCGGAATCGGGCGGCGACGTCCGGAGGTCGGGAGGTACCTGCACCTCGCGTGGTCGGTCGGCCATAACGTTGACCGGACCGGATCGGACCGAAGAGAACGCGAGAAGTACGTGACAGGAGAGAAGGGCGGCTCGTACCGCGAGTTGTTCGCAGCGCCGGGGGCAGTCGCGTTCTGCCTGGCGGGATTTGTGGCGCGCCTGCCGATCGCGATGGTCGGGATCGGCATCGTCACGATGTTCTCCCAGCTCGAGGGGAACTACGCGGTCGGCGGCGCACTGTCCGCGGTGTTCGCGCTGTCGTACGCCGTGCTCACCCCGCTCGTCTCCCGCGCGGTCGACCGGTACGGCCAGCGACGGGTCCTGCCCACGGCCGCGGCCGTCAGTGCGGTCGCCACCCTCGCGATGCTCGCCGGCGTCCGGTTCGAGGTGCCCACGGTGTGGCTGTTCGTCTGCGGGATCCCGGCCGGACTCATGCCCACGATCGGCGCGATGGTGCGGGCGCGGTGGACACAGCTCTACGGCGGCACCCCGCGACTGCGCACCGCCTTCGCGCTCGAAGCGGTGGTCGACGAGGTGTGCTTCATCGTCGGCCCCGTCCTGTCGGTGGGCCTGAGCGTGGCAGTCTTCCCCGAGGCCGGCCCGCTGCTCGGCGCGGTCCTGCTGCTCGTCGGCACCCTCGCCCTCGCGGCGCTGCGCAGCACGGAGCCTCCCGTGCAACCGAACACCGACGGCCGTGCGCGGACGAACATCCTGCGCATGCCCGTCCTCCTGTCCATCGTCGTGGTGATGGTCGCGATGGGTGTGGTCTTCGGGGTGATCGACGTCGCGGCCGTCGCGTTCACGGCCGAACAGGACTCCCCGGGATCGGCCACCTTCGCGCTCGCACTGTTCGCGACGGGTTCGGCGTTGAGCGGCCTGGTCTTCGGGAGCCGGGTGGGCTCGAATGCCCCGACCCGCCAGTTGTTCGTCGCCACCGGCACTCTCGCCGTCCTGCTGTGCCCGTTGCTGCTCGCCGGTTCGGTGCCGATGCTCACGGTGCTGTACTTCGTTGCCGGATGTGCGATCTCGCCCATCATGATCGTGGCGACGTCGCTGACGCAGCAGATCGTGCCGCCCGACCGGCTCACCGAGAGCATCACATGGACGGTCGCGGGTCTCGGCGTCGGTGTCGCCGCGGGTTCTGCGCTGGTGGGACAGGTCATCGACCGGACCGATGCCGGCACCGGCTATCTCGTGGCGGTCGCCGCGGGCATCCTCGCGGTCACCTGTGCCGGCGGGATCCATGTGCGGGCACGGTTAGAGTGACGCGCATGGCAGTTCGTGAAGTGGCCGGTATCGACGGCACCTCCCTCGTGTATCGCGTATTCGGCTCCGAGTCGGCACCGGTTCTGGTGCTGCTCCACGGGTGGGCGCAGTCGTCGCGGTGCTGGGGCGACGGGGTTCTCGACGCACTCGCCCGCGACTTCCGTGTGGTCGCCGTCGACCTGCGCGGACACGGTTATTCGCAGGCCCCCGAGACCGGATACGCCGATCGCAACCTGTGGGCCGGCGACCTCGCCGCGGTGCTCGCCGCCGAGAACGTCTCCGAGACGAACCCGGCGGTGCTGCTCGGCTGGTCCTACGGCGGCCTGGTGATCTGCGACTATCTCGCCGAACACGGCGCGGGGGCCGTCGCCGGCCTCGTCCTCGTGGGTGCCATCACGAGCATCGGCCGCGGTGAGAAGGGCGGACGCGTCGGTGCCTCGATGCGTGCCGCGATCCCCGCCGCGATGTCGGAGGACCCGAAGGAAGCGGTGCGTGCGCTCGGCTCCTTCGGCAACGCCCTCACCGGTCCCGTCGTCGAGGGCAGCGCTCTCCTCGAAGGCAAGGGTGCGGTGTCGCAGGCCCTGTTCGGCGCGAGCCTGTCCACCCCGCCCCGGGTCCGTGCGGCGCTGTTCGACCGTGCGGTGGGCAACGACGAGCTGCTCGCCGGCCTGGACGTGCCGGTTCTCCTCCTGCACGGCGACGCCGACTCGGTCGTCGACGTCTCCGTGGCGCACCATGCGGCGTCGCTGCTGCGCCGCGCCACGACCTCGATCTGGCAGGGCGTCGACCACGGTCCGTTCGTCGAGGATCCCGACCGGTTCGTGTCGGAGGTCGGCGAGTTCGCTCGAGCTGCGACGGCGGAGGCGGCGACACGCGAAGATCGGCAGCAGGGCAGTATGGAGGGGTGACGTCCCAGCCCAGCCGCCCGCACCGCGTGGCCGTGATCTCGGTCCACACCTCGCCGCTGGCGCAGCCCGGAACCGGGGACGCAGGCGGTATGAACGTGTACGTCCTGCAGACCGCCGTCGAGCTCGCGCGTCGCGGCGTCGAAGTCGAGATCTTCACCCGTGCGACCTCGTCGGCCGATCCGGCCGTCCAGCAGGCCGCGCCGGGGGTGCTCGTCCGCAACATCGAGGCCGGCCCGTTCGAAGGACTCGACAAACACGACCTGCCGACGCAGCTGTGTGCGTTCGCCGCGGGCGTGTTGCGCGAGGAGGCACGGCACCCGCAGGGCTACTACGACCTGGTGCACTCGCACTACTGGTTGTCGGGGCAGGTCGGCTGGCTCGCCCGCGACCGCTGGGGCGTGCCGCTCGTGCACACCGCCCATACGCTCGCCGCGGTGAAGAACGCCTCGCTCGCCGAGGGCGACACCCCCGAACCCGCGGCCCGGCAGATCGGGGAGCAGCAGGTCGTCGCGGAGTCCGATCGCCTGGTCGCCAACACCGCCGACGAGGCGGGGCAGCTCGAACGTATCTACGGGGCCGATCCCGCAAAGATCGACGTCGTCGCTCCGGGCGCCGACCTGAACCGCTACCGGCCCGGCGACCGCGCGGCCGCCCGTGCCGAACTCGGACTCGACCCGCGCGAGACCGTCGTGGCGTTCGTGGGCCGCATCCAGCCGCTCAAAGCTCCCGACGTGCTGCTCGAAGCCGCAGCGCGGGCACTCGCCGACGACCCCGGCATGCCGCTGCGGGTCCTGGTGGTGGGAGGCCCGTCGGGAACGGGTCTCGAGCGCCCCGACGCGCTCATCGAACTCGCATCCGCACTGGGTATCGCGTCGCGGGTCACCTTCCTCCCGCCGCAGCCGCCCGACCGTCTCGTCCAGGTCTACCGTGCTGCGGATCTCGTTGCGGTGCCGAGTTATTCGGAGTCCTTCGGTCTCGTCGCGATCGAGGCGCAGGCCTGCGGCACGCCCGTGCTGGCCGCGAACGTCGGTGGTCTCGGGGTCGCCGTGCGCGACGGGGAGACCGGCATGCTCGTCGACGGGCACGGCATCGACGACTGGGCGACGGCGCTGCGTTCCCTCGTCGGCGATCCGGATCGTCTCGCCCGGTTCGCGGCGACCGCGCCCGTGCATGCGGAGTCCTTCTCGTGGGAACACACCGCGGAAGGACTGCTCGACAGCTATCGGCGGGCCGGGATGCGCCGCAACCGCACCTTCGGTACCGGTGAGCATTCGCTGCGACGGCAGCGTGGAGTGTGGAAGTTGCGACGGACGAGGGGAGTCACGGCATGAGCGACCGGCTCATCGAACTGATCGATTCGACGCTGCGCGATCGCGAGCTCGAGTTCTCCGTCAAGGAGGGCGGGCACTTCGTCGTCGAGCTCCCGGGCGAGAAGAAGCTCAAGACGACCACGTTGCTCAGCGTCGGACAGCACGGTGTGCGGGTCGAGGCGTTCGTGTGCCGCAAGCCGGACGAGAACTTCGAATCGGTGTACCGCTACCTGCTGCGCCGCAACCGGCGCCTCTACGGCGTGGCGTACACGCTCGACAAGGTCGGCGACATCTATCTGGTGGGACGTATCGCCGCGCACGCGGTGACCCCCGAGGAGATCGACGCGGTCCTCGGGCAGGTCCTCGAGGCAGCCGACTACGACTTCAACATCATCCTCGGTATCGGGTTCATCACGTCGATCAAGCGTGAATGGGAATGGCGGGTCTCGCGCGGCGAGCCGCTGCGCAATCTCGAGCCCTTCCGTCACCTCATCGAGGAGGAGACCGGTACGCCGTTCGAACCCGATGTGGACGACGACGAACCCGAGGATCGGCGCGAAGCGAACGGGTGACGGCGTCGCCGAACACCGTTACCGCGCCGTGAGCATGTCCGGTTGGAGAGGTCTGCACGGCCGTATCGTGTGACCATCACCACAATCGAAATCCGCTGGAAACGTCCGGGAAACGGTGCGTTCCCGCGAAGCGACCTGGGGTTTTGTCGATCGCCGGTCCGGTTTCTCGCACAGCCGTACCGGAAAATCGACCCGTGACCTCGCCGTGATGAACCCTTACCGTCGATGTAGGCCCGATACCGACGGGCGTTACACACCGGCCCCGCAGCCGCTCGTTCCACCCCCGCGGGATTGTCGGATCCACAACCTGCCGAGGGGTGGAGCGAGAGAGCGACCGGGCGTGCGTCAGCACCGCACCGTGTTGCCGGCACCGACCGTCCAGCCCACACGTGGCGGACCCATTGCGTCGCGGGCCTCGCAAGCAGCCGGAAAGGATTCATCCACATGGCAAAGTTCACGATCAAGCGCGCCCTGGGCACCCTCGCTGCCTCCACTGCACTCGTTGCGACCCCGTTCGCTCTGGGTGCCGGTACCGCCAACGCCGCATCCGGTAACTGGGATGCCGTCGCACAGTGCGAGAGCGGTGGTAACTGGGCGATCAACACCGGTAACGGCTACTACGGCGGCCTGCAGTTCTCGCAGAGCACCTGGCAGGCCTACGGTGGCTCGGGAACCGCGAACAACGCCTCGCGCGAGGAGCAGATCCGCGTCGCCGAGAACGTCCTCGCCGGACAGGGCGCCGGTGCATGGCCGGTCTGCGGTCAGTACCTCTGAGCGCAGCGCCTCTTGGCGTAGCGAGCGCAGCTCACGCACGATCGTGAGCGCAGCTCCAGCAGCTTCCGAACCCCGCGTGCGACCCGTCGCACGCGGGGTTCGTGCTCTCCGGCAGGCGAATCGCGCCGGGAACGGTATCCTCGCAATCCTCACACAGCACGTGTGACGGGCTTCACAACCGCTGCGGTAGTGTGAACTCGACCGAAAGTCGGCACGGCGTGCCGGCAGAATGCTCGGAGGATGAGTAATGAGTTTCCGCAGTCCCTTTCCCGACGTCGACATCCCGGCATCGAGTGTCTACGACTTCCTGTTCGGTTCGCTCGACGAGTCCGAGCTCGATCGACCCGCACTGATCGACGGCTCGTCCGGCGCCGTGACGGACTACCGCACGCTCGTGGCCCACATCGACGCCGTCGCCGGAGCGCTGGCCGCCCGGGGCATCGGTGTCGGGAAGGTCGTCGGGTTGCTCGCACCCAACGTGCCGGCCTTCGCCTCGGTCTTCCACGGCATACTGAGGTCCGGTGCCACGGCGACCACGATCAACGCCCTCTACACGGCCGGTGAGATCTCGAAGCAGCTCGACGACTCGGGGGCCGCCGCACTGTTCACGGTCTCCCCGTTCCTGCCGCAGGCCAGGGAGGCCGCCGCGGCCGCCGGGATCCCCGACGAGCTGCTCTTCGTGCTCGACGGCGCCGAGGGCCATCCGTCCCTGCGCGACCTGCTCACCGAGGGCTCCCCGGCTCCGACCGTCGAGTTCGATCCGGCCACCCACCTCGCGGTGCTGCCGTACTCCTCGGGCACGACCGGCCGACCCAAGGGCGTGATGCTCACGCACCGCAATCTCGTCGCGAACGTCTGCCAGATCACCCCGCGGATGGGCATCGCGGCCGACGACCGCGTGCTCGCACTGCTGCCGTTCTTCCACATCTACGGCATGACGGTGCTGCTGAACGCCGCGCTGTACAACCGCGCGTCGCTGGTGACGATGCCGAAGTTCGATCTCGTCGACTTCCTCACCTACATCTCGGAACACAAGTGCACGTACGTGTTCATCGCGCCGCCGGTCGCGGTCGCGCTCGCCAAGCACCCCCTCGTCGACCGGTACGACCTGTCGAGCGTGCACACGGTCTTCTCCGGGGCCGCACCGCTCGACAAGGAACTCGCCGGATCCGTCGCGAAGCGCCTGGGCTGCAACGTCCGACAGGGATACGGCATGTCGGAGATGTCTCCCGTGTCGCACGCGATCCCCTTCGAGGACAACGAGACCGAGCTCGATTCGGTGGGTCCGACGATCGCGAACATGGAATGCAAGATCGTCGATCCCGCGACCGGCGAAGAAGTCGAATATCCCACCGGTGACGGCGTTTCGGCGCCCGGCGAACTGTGGTGCAAGGGGCCCAACGTCATGGCCGGTTATCTCGGCAACCCCGAGGCCACGGCCGACACCCTCGACGAGGACGGCTTCCTCCACACCGGTGACATCGCCACCGTCGACGGGAAAGGTGCCGTCCGGATCGTCGACAGGCTCAAGGAACTCATCAAGTACAAGGGCTACCAGGTGCCGCCGGCCGAACTCGAAGCCCTGCTCCTCACGCACCCGCAGATCGCCGACGCCGCGGTGATCGGGGTCCGCGACGACGAGGGCGAGGAGGTCCCGAAGGCCTTCGTCGTCCGGCAGCCGGATTCGACGGTCACCGAGGACGAGGTCATCGACTTCGTGGCCGCGCGGGTCGCGCCGCACAAGAAGGTCCGGCAGGTCGAGTTCATCGACACGGTGCCGAAATCCTCTGCGGGCAAGATCCTTCGGAAGGATCTGCGTGCCCTGAACGCCTGACGGACGGGCCGACGAAATGTGGATCCCCGGGAGACCGTGTGTCTCCCGGGGATTCCGCTGTCCGGGCCTGTCCGATCAGGCCAGCATGTGCGGTTGTCCCGCCCGGTACCGGTCGGAGTCGATGCGCCGCAACGGTTCCAGTTCGGGCGGTTCGTGCAACTTGTACAGTGCGGGTGGTGCGGCGGGGGAGCCCGCCGTCTGCAGCAGTGCACCCACTGCCGCCCGCGCCGATTCGTTCGCGCCCTCCATCGTCGCGAGGTCGATGTCGTTGCGGACGTAGTCGCCCGCGAGGAACAGGTTCGGGATCGCGGTGTGCGCCTCGGGCCGGTTCGCGAGCGACCCGGCGGTGTTGATGAGCAGCGGGGTGTCGTTGGTGACGCCGCCGGCTCCCCACTTCACGCCGGGATCGAGGAACCACGAGACGATGTCGTTCTCGTCGATCGCGCCCGTCCCGTCCTCGAGGCAGGCCGACATCTGCGCCCATACCTCGCGGGCGATCTCTTCCGGCGTGCACTGCTTGGCGGTTCTGCCGTAGAGGATGCCGGGGGTGTCCCAGTCGGAGATGTCCACCGACAGGCAGTCGTGTGCCGAACCGTCGCCGTACCGTTGCGCGAAGTCGCCGCGCCAGAACTGGGCCTGGCTGATCGATGTGAGCGCCCACGGCGAACCGAGATAGGCGACGTGACCCGGCGTGATGGGGGTGGGCCGCCGAAGGAAGTACTGGATGCCGACCATCCAGTCGGTGACCAGAGCGTTCATCCGTTCGAGGCCGGGATCGGCCGCGAGGATCTCGGGTGACCACAGCGAGACCGCGCGTTCGGCCGGCATCGCCGCGACGAACCAGTCGGCCTCGGCGCGGGCACGGTTGCCCGACCCGTCGACGACCCGTGCACCGGTGATCCGTCCGCCGGAGATCTCCAGAGCCTCGGCCGCCCAACCCATCTCGAACTTCACGCCGAGATCGTGCAGGAGTTGCGCCCACGGGTCGATCCACGCCTCGTTCGTCGGTGCCGACAGCAGGCGGTCGAGATGTCCGTACTGGGGCACGGTGCCCATCGCGTTCCACACGAAGGCCTGGCCCATGATGCCGATGGTGCGGGTCGAGACGGTCTGCGGCCGTGCCGCGACGAGCTGACGGGTCAGTGCGGAGACGAGGATCTCGCGGTAGCCCTTCGACTTGCCGTCGGCTTCGAGGGTCTGCGCCCACGTCTCGTGTTCCCATTGGTCGTTGCGACGTTCGAGGCTGCTGGTGAGGAACATGACGAGTTTGCGCATGAAGACCGCGAGCTCGTGCGGGGGGATCGAGCCGCCGAGGGAGAAGGCTGCCGTCAGGCTCTCCTGCAGGCTCAGCGGGTCGTAGACGTCGAAGCGCAGCGGTGCGATGGAGGCCGGGGCGGTGAGGTCGGGCGCCCCGGGGATCGCCATCCGGAATTCGTGTCCCGCAACGAGATTGTCGAACACGCCGTTCGGGTTGCCGGGGAACGGGATCCGCCGCATCGTGTCGGGGATGTGCTGGTAGAAGCCGGGGAAGAAGCGGAAACCGTGTTCGCCGGGCAGATCGAGGCGGCCGCCTGCCGCGGTGCCGGGGGAGGGGATGCTGCGCGCCTTGCCGCCGAGCGCGGTCGGCTCGAAGACGGTGACCTCGAAGCCGCGCTCGATCAGTTCGTGCGCGGCGGCCAGTCCGGCCATCCCGCCACCGAGGATCGCGACCCGGCGTCCGCCGGAGTGCACCGCCGGCGCGCGGCGGCCCGGCTGTGCCGCTGTGGGTGGTAGGGCGGCTGCCGTGGGTGGAAGGGCTGCGGCGGCACCGAGCGCCCCGAGGGCGGTGAGGACGGTGCGGCGGGACATGCGTGTGTCGGGCTGCGGACCCCCGTGTGACTTCGGACCCCCGTGTGACATCGAACCCCCCGTGTGTTTCGGTGATGACGAACTGTGGTGCGCGGCGCCGACTCCCGCGTTCCTGGCAACGCGCGTTGTCAGATATAGCCCACGATCGGGGGCGCCCGTGGCGAAATCGCCATCCGTGCATGTCAGGATTGGGTCATGACTATCGGAACACTTGTTCTGCTCCGCCACGGCGAGAGCGAATGGAATGCGATGAACCTGTTCACCGGCTGGGTGGACGTGCATCTGACGGACAAGGGGATCGCCGAGGGCAAGCGGGCCGGTGCCCTCCTCGTCGAGCACAACGTGCTTCCCGACGTCTCCTACACCTCCCTGCTGCGCCGCGCGATCAGCACCGCCAACTTCGCGCTCGACGCCGCCGACCGGCACTGGATCCCCGTCATCCGCGACTGGCGTCTCAACGAGCGCCACTACGGTGCGCTCCAGGGCAAGAACAAGTCCGAGATCAAGGACGAGTTCGGCGAGGAGCAGTTCATGCTGTGGCGTCGTAGCTACGACACCCCGCCGCCGCCGATCGAGCCGGGTTCGAAGTACAGCCAGGACGCCGATCCGCGCTACGCCGACGTCGACGAGGTCCCCCTCACCGAGTGCCTGAAGGACGTCGTCGCCCGCCTCATCCCGTACTGGGAGTCGACGATCTCCAAGGATCTGCTCGCGGGCAGGACCGTGCTGGTCACCGCGCACGGCAACTCGCTGCGTGCGCTCGTCAAGCACCTCGACGGGATCTCCGACGACGACATCGCCGGTCTCAACATCCCGACGGGCATCCCGCTTCGTTACGACCTCGACGAGAACCTGCGCCCGCTGAATCCGGGCGGCACCTATCTCGACCCCGAGGCCGCGGCCGCCGGTGCGGCAGCGGTCGCCAACCAGGGCGCCAAGTAACAGTTCCTCGGAACCGAACCGACCCCGTCGCCGATCGGTGACGGGGTCGGTTCGTTCGTGCAGGTCCGTCGCGGAGTCGTCCGTTCCGGGCGAACAAAGGGTGAACAACACTCCAACAACCGAAAAATGCGGTGTGACGTGCGGGAAATGCCGTCGACCCGGTGTCCGGTGGGGTACCGGTGTCATTACGATTCGAAGTGTGAGTGTTACGCAGGCCGTGTTGCTGGCCGTGGTCGCAGCGGTCCTCGGCGGGATCGTCACCGTCGCCATCGGGAGGCTGGTGCAGCGCCGGGCCCACGGTAGCGACGAAGCCGACCTCACGATGTTCGACGTGCTCGACCGGGTCGTCCACGGGGCGTCGACCGGGATCGCGGTGGTCGACAAGTTCCACGACGTCGTCCTGTCGAACCCGCGCGCCGAGGAACTCGGTCTCGTCCGCAACCGGCAGATCGACGACCGGGCCTGGGTGGCCGCCTGCCGGGTGCTCGAGACGAGGAAGCCGATCGAACTCGACCTGGGCGCGAAGGCATTGCTCGGCCGCGAGCCCGTGGCGGTGCGCTGTACCGTCCGGCCGCTGCTCGACCAGGACCCGCGCTTCGTCGTGCTCTACGCCTTCGACGACTCCGAGCACGTCCGCATGGAGGCCACCCGGCGCGACTTCGTGGCCAACATCAGCCACGAACTCAAGACGCCCGTCGGCGCGATGGCGTTGCTCGCGGAGGCGCTGCTCGAATCCGTCGACGATCCCGACACCGTCCGCCACTTCGGCGAACGGGTCCAGCGCGAGGCGACGCGCCTAGGCAACATGGTGACCGAGCTGATCGCGCTCTCGAAGCTCCAGGGCGCCGAGAAACTGCCCGATCTCGAGGTCGTGGACGTCGACGCCGTCGTCGAGGAGGCCCTCGACCGCACGCGCCTGACCGCCGAGAACGCCTCGATCACCATCAGCACCGACCGGCCGAGCGGTCTCGAGATCCTCGGCGACCGAACGCTGCTCGTCAGCGCCCTCACCAACCTCATCGAGAACGCGATCGCCTACTCGCCGGCCGGCTCACCGGTGACGATCAGCAGGTCGCTGCGCGAGGGCAAGGTCGCGATGGCCGTCACCGACCGGGGGATCGGTATCGCGAAGGAGGACCAGGAACGGGTCTTCGAGCGTTTCTTCCGCGTCGACAAGGCCCGGTCGCGGGCCACCGGAGGCACCGGCCTCGGCCTGGCCATCGTCAAGCACGTCGCCGCGAACCATCACGGCGAGATCACCCTGTGGAGCAAGCCCGGTACCGGCTCCACCTTCACCCTTCTCGTCCCGGCCCACGTCGAGGACGCCGACGACGAGGACGACACCGTCGACCGCACCGAGAAGGCGGTCGGATCGTGACGCAGACCCCACCCGGGTTCCCGGGCGGACGGACACCGAGAAACAGACGGAGGACCAGCTCGTGACGCGTGTGCTGATCGTCGAGGACGAGGAATCGTTGGCGGATCCGCTCGCCTTCCTGCTGCGCAAGGAGGGGTTCGAGACGACGATCGCCGGCGACGGCCCGTCGGCCCTCGCCGAGTTCGACCGGGAGGGCGCCGATATCGTCCTGCTCGATCTGATGCTCCCCGGAATGAGTGGCACCGACGTGTGCAAGCAGTTGCGGACCCGTTCGGGTGTCCCGGTCATCATGGTCACCGCCCGCGACAGCGAGATCGACAAGGTCGTCGGACTCGAACTCGGCGCCGACGACTACGTCACCAAGCCGTACTCGGCGCGCGAACTCATCGCCCGCATCCGGGCGGTCCTGCGACGCGGCGCCGACACCGAGAGCGAGACGGCGGCGGACGACGGCCTGCTCGAGGCCGGGCCCGTGCGGATGGACGTCGACCGTCACGTCGTGCACGTCAACGGCGAGCCGGTTGCCATGCCGCTCAAGGAATTCGACCTGCTCGAATATCTCCTGCGGAACTCCGGGCGGGTGCTCACCCGCGGACAGCTCATCGACCGGGTGTGGGGCGCCGACTACGTCGGCGACACCAAGACCCTCGACGTCCACGTCAAGCGACTGCGCTCGAAGATCGAGGAGGACCCGGCCAAGCCGCGCCACCTCGTGACGGTGCGCGGCCTGGGTTACAAGCTCGAAGCCTGACCGGAACCGGCAGGCGAGCCCGCCTGTGCTGCCGACGTCGCGGGATGGATCGCGATCAGACCCAGTCCCTGGCGTCGCCGGCACAGGCGCGCGAGCTCGTCGTAGGCCGCCGCACCGAGGAGTTCGGTGAGTTCGGGGGCGTACGACTGCCAGACCGGACGCTCGCCGACGTGCGCGTCGGGGGAGCCGGAACAGTACCAGTCGAGGTCCTGGCCACCCTCGCCCCAGCCGCGCCGGTCGTACTCGGTGATGACCGTGCGCAGGATCTCGGTGCCGTCGGGGCGCTCCACCCAGTCCTGGGTGCGACGGATCGGGAGCTGCCAGCACACGTCGGGCTTCATCTCGAGCGGTTCGATGCCGCGTCGCAACGCCATGGTGTGGAGGGCGCAGCCCTGACCGCCCTCGAATCCGGGACGGTTGAGGAAGATGCACGCACCCTTGTAGCGGCGGGTGCGCAGGGCGGGCTCGTCGTCGATCTCGTCCTCTTCGAGGTAGCCCTTCTTGCCCAGGCCCTTGTCCATGAACTGCCAATCGGCCGGCGTGAGGTGTTTCACTGCCTTCGCCAGCTTCTTGCGATCGTCGTCGTCGGACAGGAACGCGCCGTGCGAGCAGCACCCGTCGTCGGGTCGCTCGGCGATGATGCCCTGGCACGCCGGAGTGCCGAACACGCAGGTCCACCGCGAGAGCAGCCATGTCATGTCTGCGGCGATGACGTGTTCGTCGTTGTCGGGGTCGGTGAACTCCACCCATTCCCGAGGAAAGTCCAGAGGGACTTCGGGGGCCGGGTCGAGTTTGTGTGGGGCATGGGACATACCTGCTGTCACAGGTCCCGACGGTAGACCCAGTACCGTATTGATGTGCGCTTAGGGGTACTCGACGTCGGAAGCAACACCGTTCACCTGTTGGTGGTGGACGCCCATCGTGGTGGGCACCCCACGCCGATGAGTTCGACGAAGGCCACGCTGCGGCTGTCCGAGAACATGGACGACAACGGCGACATCACCCCCAAGGGCGCCGAGCGGCTCGTCGAGACCACCGCCGAGTTCGCCAGCATCGCCCGCACTTCGGGATGCGGCGAGCTCATGGCGTTCGCGACCTCCGCGGTGCGCGACGCCGGCAACTCCGAGGCCGTCCTCGATCGGGTGCGCCGGGAGGCCGGGGTGTCGCTGGACGTGCTCTCCGGTGAGGACGAGGCGCGGCTGACCTTCCTGGCCGTGCGCCGCTGGTACGGCTGGAGCGCCGGGAACATCCTCGACCTCGACATCGGTGGTGGTTCGCTCGAGCTCACCTTCGGCGGCGACGAGGACCCCGAGATCGCCTACTCCCTCCAGCTCGGTGCGGGACGGCTCACGCGCGACTGGTTCCGTGAGGACCCGCCCGGCAAGCGCCGTATCTCGGCGCTGCGCGACTGGCTCGACGCGGAACTCGCCGAACCGGCGAAGGTCATACGCAACGCGGGCGACCCCGACCTGTGTGTGGGTACCTCCAAGACCTTCCGGACCCTGGCCCGCCTCACCGGCGCGGCCCCCTCCTCGGCCGGCCTGCGGGTACAACGGACCCTGACGGCGAGCGGACTGCGCCAGCTCATCGCCTTCATCTCCCGGATGACCACGGCCGACCGGGCAGAACTCGAAGGCGTCAGCTCGGACCGGTCCGAGCAACTCGTCGCCGGCGCCCTCGTCGCGGAGGCGAGCATGCGTGCCCTCGGAGTGGAGACGCTGCAGATCTGCCCGTGGGCGTTGCGCGAAGGCCTGATTCTTCGGAAGCTCGATACGGATATGGGTGGCGAACTGGTGGTGGCAACCGGATGAGCGAGAATCGCAGCAACGACACGGGGCAGATCTCCGTGGCCGAGCTGTTGGCGCGTAACGGCCAGAAGGTGGGAACGCGGGCCGGGGGACGACGCCGACGAGGCGCGAGCGGCGGCATCTCCGTCGCCGAACTGACGGGCGAGATCCCGATCACCCGCGCGGCCGACGACCGCGCGGACGGCAAGGGTGAGCGGCACACCTCTGCCGACGCCGAAAACGCTGCTGCGCAGACGGATTCGGCTTCCTCGACGGCTACTGCCGATGCGGGGACCCCGTCGAAGGTCGTGCCGGCGCCGCGCAAGGTCGAGACTCCGAACATCGAGACACCGAAGCTCGAGACGCCGAAGGCGGCGACCTTCGCGCTGTCCGACATCGAGAAGACCACCGTGACCCCGCGGGTCGCCGTCGGGACGAAGACGCCGCCGGTGAAGACCGGAACGAGCACGCCTGCCGTCACGAAGACACCGCCCGCCGCGAAGACACCGCCCGCCGCGAAGACGCCCGCATCGACGGACGCGGTGTCGAAGACGGATGCGGTCTCCAAGGCGGCCGCACCTACGGAGGCGGCGTCCAAGGCGGCTCCGCCCAAGATCGAGTCGCCGACCGAGGTCATCCGTCCCGAGGCGCTTCCCCGTCGCGCGCGGGCGCATCTCGGAGCGGCCGCGACCGGCTCGCCGTCCGGTGAGGGAGCAGCGGTCGCCGACAAGAAGTCGGACACGAAGTCCGAGAAGGCGGGCGCCCCGGCGGTGTCGGTGCGCAAGGCCGACGTCGCCGAACCGCGACTGCTCTCCGGCCCGGCCAGCGACCTGCAGGGCACCGGCTCCGACGCCGACGACTCGACCGACACCATCGGTGCCGCGGACGCCGCGTCCGACGCCGCCGAGGGGTCGGCATCGTCGCGGTCGCAGAAGTCGCGCGGCAAGAGCAAGAAGGCAGCGGCCGGCGCCACCGACGGCTCGGCACGGCAGAGTGCGGACGACGAGTCCGCCGACGCGGAACAGGGCAGCGGCCTCAAGCAGTGGGCGTTGCTGATCGGCGAGAGCGTTGCCGCGATCGTCGCGGGCGGATTGCTCTTCAAGGGATTCGAGCGGTTGTGGGATCTCCTGCCGTGGGTCGCCTTCGCCCTCGCGCTGCTGGTGATCGTGGGCCTGGTCGCGCTGGTGCGCGTCCTGCGGCGCACCGACGACATCACGAGTCAGCTCATCGCGCTCGCGGTGGGAGCATTCGTGGCCTTCGGGCCGCTGTTGTTCCTGCTGCCCGGGTGAGCCGATGCCGACCGCGCAGGGAATCCGGGTAGGGCTGTCCACCGCTTCGGTCTATCCGGAGAACACCGAAGCGGCGTTCCGCTTCGCGGCCGATCTCGGTTTCGACGGGGTCGAACTGATGGTGTGGGCCGAACCGGTGAGCCAGGACCCCACCTCGGTGGAGCGTCTGGTCCGCGAGTACGGCGTGCCGGTGCTCGCCGTGCATGTGCCGTGCCTGCTGATCTCGCAGCGCGTGTGGGGATCCGATCCCGCCGCCAAGCTCGACCGTTCGGTGCGTGTCGCCGAGATCCTCGGTGCGGAGACCGTCGTGGTCCATCCGCCCTTCCGGTGGCAGCGTCGCTATGCGGAGGGATTCTCCGACCAGGTCGCAGCACTCGAGGCAGACAGCCACGTGGTGGTCGCGGTCGAGAACATGTACCCGATGAGGGCCGACGTCGTCTTCGGCGGTCGTGATCGCGGCGCCGAACGTCTGCGCCGGCGCGGACCCGGCCGCGCGGTCTCGGCCTACAGCCCGTCGCTCGACCCCACCGACACCGGTTTCGCGCACTACACGCTCGACCTGTCGCACACCGCGACCGCCGGGGCCGACGCCCTCGCGCTCGCGGATCGGATGGGGGAGGGGCTCGCTCACCTCCATCTCGCCGACGGCCGGGGCTCCTCGCTCGACGAACATCTCGTCCCGGGAACGGGCACGCAACCCTGTGCGGACGTGTGCCGCCGGCTCGCCGCGAGCGACTTCGGCGGTCACGTGGTCCTGGAGATCAGCACCCAGAGCGCACGGACGCGTGCCGAGCGCGCCGGGATGCTGGCACGTTCGCTGGCCTTCGCGCGCACGCACCTGGATCGCTCGGCGACGCGTGCGATCACCGCCGGCCCCGAGAGTCCCCGGCACACGGACATTGCGCGCGTCCCCGCCTCAGAGGGCCGCGATTCCGGCGGCGAGCACGGCGACGCCTGAGATCAGCACGCCCGCGGTGAGGGAGACGGCGCCGAGCCGGACCGCCGCGAACATCGGGCCGGGCCGGGCCGGGCCGGATCGGGCCCGAGCACCGACAGGAAGAAGCCTGCCGGGATCAGGATCGCGGCGACGAGCACGGCGATGGCGCCGGCCGCCGACCAACCGGGTGATGCGCCCACGACGTGCGTGAGGACGGCGATGAGCAGCCCGAGCGTGACGAGTACTCCCGCGTGGGCGTGACCGGCACGGAAGAACGTCTTCTGCAGGTCGTTGGTGGGTACGCCGCCCGCGGCGACGCGCAGCAGGAAGGTGCCTCCGAAGGCGATGCCTGCGACGGTGAGCACGGTGCTCCCGAGAACGATGGTCACGAGCGGATGCATGAGGGCCTCCTCGGCCGGGACTCCACCACTGGATAGTTTCACTATCCAATACTGGATAGTTGTAGTATCCGGTGTCAAGGGATGGAGGTGATCTGTGCGTATCTCGGAACTCGCCGAGCGCTGCGGCGTACCGCTGCCGACGGTGAAGTACTACCTGCGTGAAGGGCTGCTCATGCCGGGCGTGGCGACGAGCGTCACCTCGGCGACCTACGACGACCGGCACGTCCGCCGTTTGGGTCTGGTCCGCGCTCTCGCCGCGCAGGGTCTGCCCCTCGAGAAGATCAAGACCGTCGTGGACCTCGTCGACAACCCGCGCGACGACCTGTTCGTCGAACTCGGCCACGCCATCGCCGCGCTGCCGCCCTACGTCGAGGACTCGATCGGCCCCGACTACCCCCGCGCCCGCCGCGTGCTCGAACACCTCGGCCAGATCTACGACCCGCGGTTCGCGGGCGTGGCCCAACTCGAACACGCGCTCGCGGCCCTCGAGGCCGCCGGCCTGCGGATGGACGACCGCCGGATCGACGCCTACGGCCGGCACGTCCGCGCCATCGCCGAAGTCGATCTCGAGTTGCTGCCGACGCACTCCCGGGAGGCCACCGTGGAAGCGGCCGTGCTCGGGACGGCCCTGTACGAACCGGTCCTCACGGCCATGCGCCGACTGGCCCACCAACATCTCGCCGCCCGCATGTTCGGGTCCGGTGAACTCCCCACGACCGGCGCCGATCAGGCCCCGAACGACGACCAGGAGCAGCAGTGACCCTCACCGACCGGCCCTTCCTCGACCTGACCTCGGTCACCCGGGTGCCGGGGGACCACCCCGACGGCACCTCTGCCTGGCAGGCGCACATCGATCCGGTGTGGACCATCGGACCCAAGGTGCACGGCGGATGCATGCTCGCGGTGTGCGCGTCCGCGGCGCGCAGGTCGGTGCTCGACGCCGGCGTCGACCCGCTCACCCAGCCCCTCGCCGTCAGCACCTCGTTCGTCGCCGCGCCCGATCCCGGCGACGTCGAGATCACCACCGTGCTGCGCAAACAGGGCAAGCAGATCGGTCTCGTGGACGTCGAACTGTCCCAGGCCGGACGCGTGGCGGTGCGGGCGAGCGTCACCCTCGGCACGCCGGACTCCGAGGAGCCCTTCCACACCGTGCCGCACCGCGCGACCACCATGCCCGCCGACCCGCCGGCCGAGTCGGTGCTCGTCACCCCCGAGCACCCCATGGGGCAGATCGTGAAGTTCGCCGCCACCTCCCGCCTCCGGATCGACTCCGCCACCGCGCGTTTCCTCGACGGGCAGCAGGGCGAACCGCTCGTGTCGATGTGGACGCGGCCGTCGCCGGGCGACGAGGCCGATGTCGACACCTCGGTGCTGTTCGCGCTCATGTGCGGCGACGTGTCGGCTCCCGTCGCGATGAACCTCGGCCGTTTCGGCTGGGCGCCGACGGTGCAACTCACCGCATATCTGCGGCGGGTGCCGGCTCCGGGATGGCTGCGCGTCATCGCCGAGAGCAGCGTCCTCGGCAACACTTGGTTCGAAGAGGACCACACCGTCGTCGACTCGACCGGCCAGGTGGTCGTGCAGTCGCGTCAGCTGGCCATGATGCCGCGCTGATCCGCCCGACAGCGGCCCGTCCCGACGGGCGGCGACCGTGGTGTAGGCCGCACGGACGGTCGTGGCAGGCTGTCCCCATGACGAGAATCGCAGTGATCGGTGGCGGCAGGATCGGCGAGGCGCTGGTCTCGGGTCTGCTGAAGAACGGCTTCGCGACCAAGGACCTCGTGGTCGCCGAGAAGTTCGAGGAACGGCGCGAGGAACTGTCGCGGACCTACTCGATCCGGGTCACCGACAGCACCGCCGACGCCGCGGAAGGCGCCGATGTGGTGGTCGTGGCCGTCAAGCCCAACGACGTGGACGTCGTCGTCACCGCTCTCGCAGCGGTCGACGCCGGGAACGACGACGAGCAGATCCTGGTGTCGCTGGCCGCAGGCATCCCGACGGTTCGCTACGAGACCAAGCTCCCGGCGGGCTTCCCCGTCGTGCGCGTGATGCCGAACACCCCGATGCTCGTCGGGGAGGGCGCGAGCGTGCTGTCCGCCGGCCGGTACGTCAAGCAGCAGCATCTCGACACGGTCCGCGAGATCCTCGCGAGCGTGGGAACGGTCTCGGTGGTCCCGGAATCGCAGATCGACGCGGTCACCGCGGTCTCCGGATCCGGCCCCGCCTACTTCTTTCTCGTCGCGGAGGCGATGATCGACGCCGGTGTCTCGCTCGGCCTGACGCGGGCCGTGGCCACCGATCTGGTGGTGCAGACGATGACCGGCTCGGCCGCGATGCTCGCGCGTTCGGGGGACAACGCCGCCGATCTGCGCGCCGCGGTCACCTCGCCGGGTGGCACCACGGCGGCTGCCATCCGTGAACTCGAGCGTGGAGGGCTGCGTACGGCCTTCTACGAGGCGCTCGACGCCGCGAAGCGTCGCTCCGCGCAGCTCGGGGCGGCATCGGACCAGCCGTCGCCCGCGGCCCGGGAGGGGCTGTCCGGAACCGCCTGACAGGGCGTCCACCCGAGGCTCTCGCAGGGCGTCACTGCGGAGCGCTCACAGGCGTCCCTGCGGAACGCTCACAGGCGTCACTGCGGAACGCTGACAGACGTCACTGCGGGGCGTAGCGTGGCGACGAACAGCCGCCCGCCGGAAATTCCCCAGCTGCATCGTCGCACAGGAACCATTCGTCACGCTAAGCTCGAATCAGCACGTGCGTGTCTGTTCCGCCGGAGGGGAAGCCGGCGGCGCGGGCGTGCCGGAGGTGTGTAATGGTTTCAGGAAACACGCCGTCGAAGGGTCAACCTCAAGACGGACAGTCGGTTCTCGCCGGTACCCAGTTCCTGACGGTTGCCGAGGTGGCAGCTCTCATGCGGGTGTCGAAGATGACCGTGTACAGGCTGGTGCACAGTGGCGAACTACCCGCAGTGCGCGTGGGACGCTCGTTCCGCGTGCATGCGAAGGCCGTCCACGACTACCTCGAGACGTCGTACTTCGACGTCGGATAGAGGTCGGACAGGGACGGTCGGCGCGTCGTCGGGGGACGACGGTACGACGAACGGATCCGGTGCGCGAGGGAAGTCGCGTTCCGGGGCGGACCTCGGTTTCACGCCGGGTGGGCCGCCCCGGTAGGATTGCTTGTCGTCGTACCGGCCAGCCGGTGTCGTGAGGCGCTGTTACTCGTCGCCACGAGGCCCAGCGTCGACATACATCAGGCGTACGTCACCGGCGTGCGCAGGAACGCTACAAGGAACGTGAGGGATGCCCACATGGGATCTGTGATCAAGAAGCGCCGTAAGCGCATGTCGAAGAAGAAGCACCGCAAGCTGCTCCGCCGCACCCGAGTGCAGCGTCGTAAACTCGGCAAGTAAGCCCTGCGCCTGTCCGATGCCCGTCACCTCCATGGTGACGGGCATCGTTCGTCTGTGCATCCCGGTACCCGGAAGTTCACCCGCGAGTCGTGCGATGGCAGCGAAGTGGCCGTATTGTGGGACGGCATACCGCGTCGGGGCGAATGTGACCGATGACGCGTGTGGTGCAGCAGGGGGTTTCACGAGTGGTTTCGCAGGGGCACGAAGTGGCACGTCCACGAGTCGTGCTGGTCACCGGAGCAAGTCGGTTCCTGGGTGGTTTCCTCGTCACCAGGCTCGCTCAGAATCCGGACATCGAGCGGGTGATCGGCGTCGACACCCAGTCGCCGTCGAAGGACATGCTCCGGCGCATGGGGCGGGCCGAGTTCGTGCTCGCCGACATCCGCAACCCTCTCATCGGCAAGATCATCCGCAACATGGACGTCGACACCGTCGTCCACGCGTCCGCCGTCACGAAGGCCCCCAAGTCGGGGAGCCGCACGGCGATGAAGGACATGAACGTCCTCGGCGCGATGCAGCTGTTCGCGGTGTGCCAGAAGGCACCCTCGGTGCGCAGGATCGTGCTGCGCTCGTCGTCCGTCGTCTACGGCTCGAGTGCCAAGGATCCCGCGAAGTTCACCGAGGAGATGAGCGCCCGCCGCCGGCCCACGGGCGCCTTCGCCCGCGACATGATGGAGGTCGAGGGCTACCTGCGTGGCGTCGCCCGCCGGCGCAGTGACATCGCGACCACCATCCTCCGGCTCGCACCCACCGTCGGGAACCGGCTGCCCGGCTCGGTGTCGAGCTATCTCACCTCCCCGCTCGTCCCCAACGTGCTCGGCCGCGACGCGCGATTGCAGCTGCTGCACGAGGAGGACGCGCTCGGCGCGCTCGAACACGCGGTCGTCGCCGGACCACCCGGGACGTACAACATCGCCGGTGAGGGCATCGTCATGATGACCCAGGCCGTGCGCCGGGCCGGGGGCGTCACCGTGCCGATGCCCTACGCGCTGTTCCGCACGGCCGGGCACGCACTCATGGGTTCCGTGATGAACTCCTTCACCAAGGAAGAACTCGACTATTTCCATTTCGGATGCGGACTCGACACCACGCGCATGCGCAACGAGTTCGGATTCGAACCACGCTGGACCACGAGAGAAGCGCTCGACGATTTCGCCCGGGGCCTCGCCCTCACCCGCATCGTGAAGACCGAATGGGTGGACAAGGCCGAGTCGATGGCGCTCTCCGTGCTCGGAGAGACGAGGGAGACGCGATGACGGAGGTCGCGAAGGTCATCCCGTTGCACGCCGGCAACCGCCGTCCCGGCGAACGGGTCACACGCACACCCCATCCGTCGATGGGGCCACCGCCCACCCCCGAACAGGTGAGCCGCACCGACCGGTTCCTCGACGACCTGCGCGGCACCCTCGCACAACAGGTCACCGCCACCGCCGAGTTCGTCCGTCGCCGGATGACCGGCGACTACGAGGTCGACGACTTCGGCTTCGACCCGCACTTCACCGAGAACGTCGTCCTGCCGGTCCTGCGACCCCTGTTCGACAAGTGGTTCCGCGTCGAGGTCCGAGGCGTCGAGAACATCCCCGCCGAAGGCAGCGCACTCGTCGTCGCCAACCACGCCGGCACGCTCCCCGTCGACGCACTGATGACCTCCGTCGCCGTGCACGATCACGCGGATCGTCACCTGCGGATGCTCGCCGCCGACCTCGCCTTCGGTATGCCCGTCGTCGGAACGGTGACGCGCAAGGCCGGCCACACCCTCGCGTGCCATCCCGACGCCGAACGGCTCCTCCGGCAGGACCAGGTGGTCGCGGTCTTCCCCGAGGGCTACAAGGGACTCGGCAAGCCGTTCAAGGAGCGCTACAAACTGCAACGGTTCGGCCGCGGCGGTTTCGTGTCGGCCGCCCTGCGCACCCAGGCGCCCATCGTGCCGTGCTCGATCGTCGGCTCCGAGGAGATCTACCCGAACATCGCCGACCTCACCTCGCTCGCGCGTCTGCTCGGCCTGCCCTACTTCCCGATCACCCCGCTGTTCCCGGCGCTCGGCCCGCTCGGAATCGTGCCGCTGCCGTCGAAGTGGTACATCGAGTTCGGCACACCGATCGTCACCGACGTGTACGACGACGCCGCGGCGGAGGATCCGATGGTCCTGTTCGAGGTCACCGACCACGTGCGCGAGACGATCCAGCAGACCCTCTACAAGCTGCTCACGCGCCGGCGGAACGTCTTCCTCGGCTGAGAAAGACGGAAATCAGGCCGCTCGGTCGCGGCTGTACTGTCAGGCCGCTCGGTCGCGGCTGTACTGTCAGGCCGCTCGGTCGCGGCGGCGGCCCACGAGGACCGCGACCGCACCACCCGCGGCACCGAGGCCGAGCGCCGTCGGAACCCCGACCTTCGCGGCCCTGCGCGCCGTCCGGAAGTCGCGGATCTCCCACCCACGTGTGCGAGCGACCTGCCGCAGGTCCGGATCGGGATTGATCGCGACGGCCGTGCCGACCACCGAGAGCATCGGCACGTCGTTGTGGCTGTCCGAATAGGCCGTGCAGCGCTTGAGATTCAGACCCTCACGGATCGCGAGGGCCCGCACCGCGTGCGCCTTGCCGAGACCGTGCAGGATGTCGCCGACGAGGCGGCCCGTGAAGACGCCGTCCTCCGACTCGGCGACGGTGCCGAGCGCACCGGTCAGGCCGAGGCGTTCGGCGATGACGTCGGCCAGTTCGACCGGCGTCGCGGTCACGAGCCACACCTGCTGGCCCGCGTCGAGGTGCATCTGCGCGAGCGCGCGGGTGCCCGGCCAGATCTTGTCGGCGATGATGTCGTCGTAGATCTCCTCGCCGAGCCGGCGCAGTTCCTCGGTGGAGCGGCCCTGCACGAACGACAGAGCCTTGTCGCGACCGGACGCGACGTCGTTCATGTTCTCCTTGCCCGTCAGGCGGAACTTGACCTGCTGCCAGGCGAACTCGAACAGGTCGGACTTGTCGAAGTAGTCCCGGGCGACGAGGCCACGGGCGAAGTGGATGATCGACGCGCCCTGCACCATCGTGTTGTCGACGTCGAAGAACGCCGCCGCGGTCAGATCGCGCGGGACGGGAGTGGTGTCGGGGGAGGGCTCGGGCTCGACACGGGATTCCTGCAACGCGAGGGCGGCATCGGCGCTCGCCTCACCTGCGAGATTGGCGCGGACCTCTTCCTCGCTGGGCCCGAACTTGCGAGAGAAGAGCCGACGTCCGGGACGGATGATGCGCGCCCACGTCTCACCCATGCCCCATCCGTAGGGAAACGAACGTCCTGGCACTCGCACCTCCGGTGTCGTAACGGGCGGGGCTGTCGAAACGGGCGGGCCCCGTGTGACCCCTGTGCTCCGGGCGCCGCGCACACGGCGCCCGCATACACGGGTGACCCGCGCCAAGCCTAGCCCGCGATACGGCCCGTCACCGGGAGGCCGTCGCCCCCGTGACCGGGTGTGACGTTCATCTCGACAGGTCGTGCCGCACAGTGGAGGCATGAGTGAGCAATCGTCATCGGCAACGAGCGGCTCCGCGAGCCGTCATCACCTGACCCTTCTGGTGCGCGCCGGGTGCGGTGCGTGCGGTCCGGCGCGCGAGCAGCTCGAGGCGCTCGCGGAGGAGCTCGGCGTCGAGGTCACCTGCATCGACGTGGATGTCGCTGCCGCAACCGATCCCGATCTGCGGGCCGAATTCGGGGACCGTCTGCCCGTCGTTCTCCTCGACGGACGCGAGCACAGCTACTGGGAGGTGGACGAGCCGCGACTGCGCGCAGATCTCGCCCGCTGAGTCGGCAGGTCCTTGTCGTACAGCAGGTGGGAAGCACATTCGGGGTGCTTCGAGCAACTTTGTGCATGGCTTCACAAGCGGTTACCGTGGTGTGAACGAATTCCCGGATCACCGTGAGGCCAGGCGTGTATCCACCGGCCGGACGAGGAGCCACGTACCGTGACGCAGTTGCACCCACCGCAGGGCGAGGACGCTCGCGGCACCGCCGAGTCCGGCGAGGGTGCCACTCCCACCCCTCCGGTCCGCGATATCCCACAGGCTACTGTGACGCGTCTCGCCACTTACCTCCGGGTCCTCGGTGCGTTCGCCGAAGCGGGCACCCTCATCGTCTCCAGTGAGGAACTCGCGGCCGCGGCCGGGGTCGGTTCGGCCAAACTGCGCAAGGATCTGTCCTTCCTCGGACCCAACGGAGTGCGCGGCGTCGGCTACGACGTCCTGCGCCTCCAGTCCCGCATCGAAGCAGCTCTCGGACTCGACCGGGGCCATCGTGTCGTGCTCGTCGGAGTGGGCAGCCTCGGCCGCGCCCTCGCCCGGTATCCGGGCTTCGACCGCCGCGGATTCACGATGGCCGGACTCTTCGATTCCGATCCCGACGTGGTGGGCACACGTGTGGGCGATCTCGTCGTGCGTCACGTCGACGATCTCGAGAACGGAGCCCGTGAACTCGGCGCGACCATCGGTGTCGTCGCCACCCCCGACGAGGCAGCGCAGCAGGTGTGCGATCGGCTCGTGCTCGCAGGAGTGCGCAGCATCCTGAGCTTCGCTCCCGTCGAACTCGATGTCCCCGACCACGTCGAGATCCGACGCGTCGATCTGTCCGTCGAGATGCAGGTTCTCTCGTTCAACAGCACGCGCAACGGGGAGACCCCCCGCGCCGCGACCGCTGACGTTCGTCCTGCAGCCGGCGACGTACGCCCCGCCGGCATCCCGCGGGTGTCCACCCGGAGCTCTGCACGGCGTACCACAACAGGAAAGGCGGGTCCGATGGGCTCGGCCGCGACCAGAAACGGATCGGTGATCGCACCGTGAGTGTTCTCCTCGTCGGGATATCGCATAGGAGCGCACCGGTCCCGGTGCTCGAGAAGGTGGCGGTCACGGACACCGACCGTCCCAAGCTCACCGACAAGATGCTGGCGTCGGACAAGATCTCCGAAGCGATGATCGTCTCCACCTGCAACCGGGTGGAGATCTACGCGGTGGTCGACGCCTTCCACGGCGCGCTCGCCGCGGTCAGCGAACTGCTCGCCGAGCACTCGGGTCTGCCCGTCACCGAACTGCACAAGCACGCCTACGTCCGGTACAGCGAGGCCGCTGCCGAACACCTCTTCTCCGTCGCCAGCGGGCTCGACTCGATGGTCGTGGGGGAGCAGCAGATCCTCGGCCAGATCCGCACCGCCTACGCCGCCGCCGACGCCCAGCAGGCCGCGGGCCGCACCCTGCACGAACTCGCGCAGCAGGCGCTGCGCGTCGGCAAGCGGGTGCACTCGGAGACCGGCATCGACGCCGCCGGTGCGTCCGTCGTGTCGGTCGCGCTCGAGAAGGCCGCGAACTTCCTCGGAGGCGACCTGAAGGGTCGCACCGCCGCGGTGATCGGCGCCGGCGCCATGGGCGGCCTCGCGGTCGCGCATCTCGTCCGCGCCGAGGTCGGCTCGATCGTCGTCGCCAACCGCACCCGCGACCGTGCCGAGCGACTCGCCGAGACCGCACGGGCCGCCGGTGTCGACGCCGAGGTCGTCGGATTCGACGATCTCGCGACCGCGCTGAGCCGCGCCGACGTCGCCGTCACCTGCACCGGAGCGGTGGGCGCCGTCGTCACCCTCGCCGACGCGCACCGCGCACTCGCGCAGCCCGGCCGCGGCGAACGCCCCCTCGCGATCTGCGATCTCGGTCTGCCCCGCGACGTCGACACCGCCGTGGCCGGTCTGCCGGGCGTGCAGGTCTTCGACATGGAGTCGCTGCAACGCGACCCGTCGGCCGGTGCCGCCGCGACCGACGCGGAGGCCGCCCGCAAGATCGTCGCCGCCGAGCTGTCGCAGTACCTCACCGCGCAGCGACTCGCCGAGGTCACCCCCACCGTGACGGCACTGCGTCAGCGCGCCGCCGAGGTGGTCGAGGGCGAACTGATGCGCCTCGAATCGCGACTGCCCGATCTCGACGACGGCCAGCGCGGCGAGGTCGCCCGCACCGTGCGCCGGGTCGTCGACAAGCTCCTCCACGCCCCGACGGTGCGCGTCAAGCAGCTCGCGTCGACGCCGGGAGGCGACCAGTACGCCGAGGCCCTGCGCGAGCTGTTCGAGCTGCGCCCGGGCTCGGTCGAGGCGGTCGCGACACCCACCAAGGATCTGAGCTCGCTGACCGATCCCACCCTCTCGGGGGATCTGTCCGCCGCACTGGACCCCGCTGTCACCACCGAACTCCAGGCCTCACGAAAGGACGGCACCGCATGAGCACCGAAGCCGCATCGGTTTCCCGCGACGATGTTGCTCGGCAGGATCGTCCTCTGCGGATCGGTACCCGCGGCAGCGTGCTCGCCACGACCCAGGCCGGTACCGTGCGCGACGCACTCATCGCCGCGGGTCGCCCGGCAGAGCTCGTCGTCATCACCACGAAGGGCGACGTGACGCCCGGCCCGGTGCAGCGCATCGGCGTCGGCGTGTTCACCGCCGAGCTGCGCGAGGCGCTGCTCGCCGGTGAGGTCGACGTCGCCGTGCACTCCTACAAGGACCTGCCGACCTTCCAGGATCCGCGTCTGGTCGTCGCGGCCGTCCCCGAGCGGGAGGATCCGCGTGACGCGCTCGTCGCCCGCGACGGACTCGTCCTCGGCGAGCTGCCGCCCGGCTCGAAGGTCGGTACCTCGGCGCCGCGCCGGCGGGCACAACTCGCCGCGCTCGGCCTGGGACTGCAGATCGAACCGCTGCGCGGCAACATCGACACCCGCATCGGCAAGGTCGACTCCGGCGAACTCGACGCGATCGTCATCGCGCGTGCCGGACTGTCGCGCATCGGACGCCTGGACCGCGTCACCGAGTCCCTCGAACCGGTGCAGATGCTGCCCGCACCGTCGCAGGGTGCACTCGCCGTCGAGTGCCGGTCGGACGATCCCGAGATGATCGAGCTGCTCGCCGGACTCGACCACGCGCCGAGCCGCGCCGCCGTCGTCGCGGAGCGCTCGCTGCTCGCCGAACTCGAAGCCGGATGCACCGCACCGGTGGGGGCGATCGCCGACGTCGTCGAGTCGCTCGACGACGACGGCCGGGTGATCGAGGAACTGTCGGTGCGTGGATGCGCCGCCGCCATGGACGGATCGGATGTGCTGCGAGCGAGCGCGGTGGGGGCGCCGGAGAAGGCCGAGGAACTCGGTCGTCGTGTCGCCCGCGAACTGCTCGAGCTCGGTGCGCGCGAGCTCATGGTCGAGCACGGGGTCGTCCCCGAGACGAGACCTGCCGATGATTGACCCAGCCGTCACCGTCACCCGATTTGCCCTTACCGCTGATTTGACCGCACTGGAGAATGACCGATGAGCCGAGTCCGTAAGCACAACCCCGGGCGCATCCTGTTCGTGGGATCGGGTCCGGGCGATCCTGCGCTGCTCACCGTGCGCGCGCGTGACGTGCTGGCGGGCGCCACGATCGCCTTCACCGACCCCGATGTCGACAAGGGTGTCGTGGCCCTCGTCGGTGTCGATCACGGCACCGACCCGGAGACCGGTGAGCCCGTCGCCGAGGTCCGCCCCGCGCTCGGCGAGCCCGCCGAGGTCGCCAAGACGCTCGTCGCCGAGGCGAAGGCCGGACGCGACGTGGTGCGCCTCGTCGCCGGCGACCCCCTCACCACCGACTCGGTGATCGCCGAGGTCAACGCCGTCGCCCGCACCCAGGTGGTCTTCGAGGTCCTGCCGGGCCTGCCCGCCGGGTCGTCGGTGCCGAGCTACGCCGGCATGGCGCTCGGCTCGTGCCACACCGAGGTCGACGTGCGCGGAGAGGTCGACTGGGCCGCGCTCGCCGCAGCCCCCGGCCCCCTCGTTCTCCACGCGACCTCCGGTCACCTCGCCGAGACCGCCAGCGCGCTCGTCGAGCACGGTCTCGCGCCGCAGACCCCCGCCGCGATCACCGTGCGCGGCACCACCCGCCAGCAGCGCACCGTCGAGGCCACCCTCGCGACCCTGAACGATGCGGGTTCCGAGCTCGTCGGGCCGCTCGTCGTCACCGTCGGCAAGGTCGTCTCGCACCGCAACAAGATGTCGTGGTGGGAGTCGCGCGCGCTGTACGGCTGGACCGTGCTCGTGCCCCGCACCAAGGATCAGGCCGGCGAGATGAGCGAGCGGCTCGTCACGCACGGCGCCATCCCGATGGAGGTGCCGACCATCGCGGTCGAGCCGCCGCGCAGTCCCGCGCAGATGGAACGCGCGGTCAAGGGACTGGTCGACGGCCGCTACCAGTGGGTGGTCTTCACCTCTACCAACGCGGTGCGTGCGGTGTGGGAGAAGTTCGAGGCGTTCGGTCTCGACGCGCGGGCGTTCTCCGGCGTCAAGATCGCGTGCGTCGGTGAGGCCACCGCCGCGAAGGTGCGCTCGTTCGGCATCATCCCCGAGCTCGTGCCCAGCGGCGAACAGTCCAGCCTCGGCCTGCTCGCGGAGTTCGCCCCGTACGACGACGTCTTCGACCCGGTCAACCGGGTGCTGCTGCCGCGCGCCGACATCGCCACCGAGACCCTCGCCGAGGGCTTGCGCGAGCGCGGCTGGGAGATCGACGACGTCACCGCCTACCGCACCGTGCGTGCCGCTCCGCCGCCGGCCGCGACCCGCGAGATGATCAAGACCGGTGGTTTCGACGCGGTGTGCTTCACCTCGTCGTCGACCGTCCGCAATCTCGTGGGTATCGCCGGCAAGCCGCACGCCCGCACGATCGTCGCGTGCATCGGCCCGAAGACGGCCGAGACGGCGATCGAGTTCGGCCTGCGGGTGGACGTGCAGCCCGAGACCGCGCAGATCGGGCCCCTGGTCGACGCGCTCGCCGAGCATGCGGCCCGGCTCCGCGCCGAGGGCGCGCTGCCCCCGCCGCGGAAGAAGTCCCGCGCCCGCCGCTGATCTCTCGTGATCCGATGATCCGTGCGCGGTTCCGGTAGTCGCCACTACCGGGGCCGCGCACGGCCCGTATGGAAGGTGTTCTCCCCATGTTTCCCGACATCCGTCCCCGCCGGCTGCGCAGCACACCTGCCATCCGACGACTCGTGGCAGAGACCTCCCTCGAACCCCGCCACCTCGTGCTGCCGATGTTCGTGGCCGACGGTCTCGACGAGCCGCGCGAGATCGCGTCGATGCCCGGTGTGTACCAGCACACCGCCGATTCGCTCCGCAAGGCCGCGGCCGAGGCCGTGTCCGCCGGTGTCGGCGGCCTGATGCTCTTCGGTGTGCCGCGCCCCGAGGACAAGGACGCCCGCGGTTCCGCGGCGAGCGATCCCGACGGTGTGCTCAACCGCGCGCTGCGGTCGCTGCGCAGCGAACTCGGCGACTCCACGGTGATCATGGCCGACACCTGCCTCGACGAGTTCACCGATCACGGCCACTGCGGTGTGCTCACCGACACCGGTGTCGTCGACAACGACGCCACCCTGGAGCGCTATGCCGAGATGGCCGTCGCGCAGGCCGAGGCCGGAGCGCATCTGCTCGGCCCGAGCGGCATGATGGACGGTCAGATCGGCTTCATCCGGTCGGCGCTCGACGAGGCCGGGCACACCGAGGTCGGTCAGCTCGCCTACTCCGCGAAGTACGCCTCGGCGTTCTACGGTCCCTTCCGCGACGCCGTCGGCTCGTCCCTCGAGGGGGATCGCCGCACCTACCAGCAGGATCCGGCGAACCGTCGCGAGTCGCTGCACGAGGTGGACCTCGACCTCGCCGAGGGCGCCGACATGGTGATGGTCAAGCCGGCGATGTCGTACCTCGACGTGCTGCGCGAGGTCGCCGACCGATCGCCCGTCCCGGTGGCCGCCTACCAGATCTCGGGGGAGTACTCGATGATCACCGCGGCCGCGCAGAAGGGCTGGATCGATCGCGACGCGGCGATCCTCGAATCGCTGGTCGGCATCCGGCGGGCCGGCGCGGACGTCGTCCTCACCTACTGGGCCGCCGAGGTCGCGGGTCGCCTGTCATGAGCTTCCCCGCACCTCCTGTCGGGCCCGGTCCCGCGGCGAATCGTCCCGTTCCCGGAGACGTCACGACGGCCTACCAATTGTGGTGCGGGGTACTCGCTCTCGCCGTCGTGAGTTTGGCGGCAAGTCTCGCCGATCTGCTCGGTCGACGCGACGAACTGCTCGATCTGATGACGATGATGGCCACCGATCAGGCCGTCGAGGGGGTCACGACGGAGCAGCTCGAATCGGCGGTTCCGGTGCTGGTCGCGCTGACCGCCGGCATCGGCCTGGTGATCGTCGGACTGCTGTATCTGGTGGTCAGGCAGCTGTTGAAGGCCAAGAACTGGGCCCGGATGCTGCTCACCCTGCTCGGGGTGTTCATGTCGCTGTCGACCCTGCCCACCGTCTTCGGTGTGGGCGTCGGGGAGGGCGGCGCGGGCTGGATACTCGGTGTGGTGGGCATTCTGCAAGCCGTCGCGACCGTCGGAGCGATCGTGCTGATGCACCGGCGGGATGCCAACCGGTTCTTCCTGCGACTGCCGGAAGAATAGACGTACCACTCGGTTTCGTCGGGCGCGACGGAAGAGTACGGTGGGCTCACCATGTGGGCCGCACGGCCCTTTCCGTCGAGCGAAAAGGACGTCATGCAGGTGGAACCGCGGCCCTATGGGCGCCGTCGCGAACTGGTGTTGATCGCTCTCATCGCCCTCCTCGGCCTGGTGACCACCGTGCTGCTGGTGATCCCCGGCGCGTTCGCCGCTTGACCGACCCGACGACCCCCGACCCGATGGGCACCGACGCGACCGGGCCGCTGTTCCACGAACCCGGGGCGCGATGGCGCACGGTCGCCATCGGTCCGCTGTTCTGCGTCGTGGCCCTGGTCGTCGAACTGCTCACCGGTCCCGTCGTGCACTGGGCGGCACTGCCGATCATCGCGATCGTGCTCGCCGGTTTCTCCTACGTGATGGTCGTGGCGGCCCGTCGGCACGTCAGTGTCGAGCTCACCTCCACGACCCTTCGGCAGGGCACCGAGGAACTACCGGTCGCCGAGATCGAGGCGGTGCTGCCGCCGCCACCGGAGGACCGGCGCGATCCGGAACGCTGGGAGACCGCCCGGAGCCTCGGCGAACTGGCCGACGTGCCGCGCGGCCGCAAGCCCGTCGGACTACGGCTCACCGGAGGGACGTTCGTGCGGGCGTGGGCGAAGGACGCCGACGAGCTGCGAGCACGGCTCGGTGAGCTCGTCGGCGACCCGGGTCAGACCGCGACTTCCTGAGGCGGGACGACCGCTCCCTCACGGTCGAGCATGGCCGAGCCGAGCAGGTAGTCGGGCACACCCAGCCCGTCCACGAGCGTCAGCGCGTGCGGACGCAGGCTGCGGCACCGCTCGTTGATCCCGCGCGTGACGGCCTTGGCACGTTCGACCGACAGCAGGCGGTGCTCCATGAACCACGCCTTGTCCTCGTCGATGATCGTCAGCGCGTAGAGATCGCACAGCTCAGACAGCAGGTCGCCGGCGGTCTCGTCCTTGCAGTCCTCGATCGCGGCGACGAACGCCTCGAGCACGACGCGGTCGATGTGGGCGCGGGCGGCGTGCAGCACGTGGTCCTGCACGAAGTTGAAGGCGTCGAACGGGTTGTCCTCGCGCTTCATCGCGGCCTGCAGGCGCCGGGCCGCGGTGGACAGCAGGTACTGCTCGCGGTCCTCGAACATCGTTACCTGGGTGCCGCGGTTGAAGAGGCTGCCGTCCTCCTCGTTGTCCTGGCGGGTGTCGACGATCGTCTGGATGATCTGCTGCGCCGCGGTGCGCTTCTTGACGATGTCGGAGATGGTGGTCGCGGCGAAGCGCATCCACTCCACCGGGCTCATGCCCTGCACCTCGTCGGCGTAGGCGGTGAGCAGTTCCTTCGCGACCAGCTGGGTCAGGACGTGGTTGTCGCCCTCGAAGGTGGTGAACACGTCGACGTCCGCGCGCAGCGCCGTCAGCCGGTTCTCGGCCATGTAACCGGCACCACCGCACGCCTCGCGGCACTCCTGGATCGCCCGCGACGCGTGCCAGGTGTTGGCGACCTTGAGGCCCGCCGCGCGACCCTCGAGTTCGCGCTGTTCCTGCGCGTCGAGTTCCTGCAGCGACGTCGACTGCAGCCGGTGCATCGTCGTGAGCAGCTCGTTCTGGGCGAAGCCGAGCGCGTACGAGCGGGCGATCAGCGGGAGCAGGCGACGCTGGTGGACGAGATAGTCCATGATCGGCACCTCACCGTCGCGTCCGGGGGCGTCGAACTGGCGGCGCTTCTCGGCGTAGCGGGTGGCGATGCTCAGCGCGACCCGCGCCGCCGCACCCGCCGAGCCGCCGACGGTGATGCGACCGCGGACGAGCGTGCCGAGCATCGTGAAGAACCGCCGGCTCGGGTTGTCGATGTCCGAGACGTAGGTGCCGTCCGGTTCGACGTCGGCGTACTTGTTGAGCAGGTTCTCCCGGGGGATGCGGACCTGGTCGAAGACGATGCGGCCGTTGTCGACACCCGGCAGGCCGCCCTTGTAACCGCAGTCGGAGGTCGTCACGCCCGGCAGGTCGTTGCCGTCCTCGTCGCGGATCGGGACGACGAAACAGTGCACGCCATGTGTCTCACCCTGCGTGACGAGCTGCGCGAAGACCGACGCGAACCGGGCGTGCTGCGCCGCGCCACCGATGTAGTCCTTGCGGGACGACGGGGTGGGGGAGTGGATCACGAACTCCTGGCTGTCCGGATCGTAGGTCGCCGTGGTCTCGAGCGACTGCACGTCGCTGCCGTGCCCCGTCTCGGTCATCGCGAAGCAACCGAGCACATCGAGATCGATGAGCCGCTTGACGTATTTCTCGTGGTGCCGCTCGGTGCCGAGGTTCTCGACGGCACCGCCGAACAGTCCCCACTGCACGCCGGCCTTGACCATCAGCGACAGGTCGGACATCGCGAGCATCTCGATGGATGCGACCGCACCGCCCGCGTCGCCCGTGCCGCCGGACTCGACGGAGAAGCCCGCCGCGGCGTAGCCGTGCTCGGCGAGGATGCGCATCTGCTCGAGCGTGATGGCGCGGGCCTTGTCGGTCTCGGGGGTGTAGTGCGGCGCGAACTTCTCGTGCGCGAGATCCTTGCGTGCGCGTTCGCGTGCTTCGTGCCACGCACCGTCGAGTGCGATGCGCAGGTGTTCGGCTGTCGTCGGCATGCCTCAGACGATAGGTGCGACAAGTCACTCACGGTGTCCCTTTTTCCTGGTAAGGGAGAAAAAACACATGAGGTTTGAGGACCTCTGTTTTTGGCAAATCCCGCGAAACTACGGACACTGGAAGTCGTGACTGCGACCCCCGATGCTTCGTCCACCCACGACACTCGATCCGCCGCACTCTTCCACCGGGCATCGAAGGTGACACCGGGGGGCGTCAACTCTCCGGTCCGCGCGTTCGGATCGGTCGGCGGCAATCCTCCCTTCTTCGCATCGGGATCGGGTCCGCTGCTCACCGACGTCGACGGAAAAACATACGTCGACCTGGTGTGTTCCTGGGGTCCGATGATTCTCGGGCACGCGCATCCCGCGGTCGTCGAGGCCGTCCGATCGACCGCGCTGGCGGGTCTGTCGTTCGGTGCCCCCACCGAGGGCGAGGTCGAACTCGCCGAAGAGATCGTCGCCCGCATCGCGCCCGTCGAGCAGGTCCGGCTCGTCAACTCCGGCACCGAGGCGACGATGAGCGCCGTCCGTCTCGCGCGCGGATTCACCGGCCGGTCGAAGATCGTGAAGTTCGCGGGCTGTTATCACGGTCACGTCGACGCACTGCTCGCCGACGCCGGTTCCGGCCTCGCCACCTTCGGTCTGCCCACCTCTCCCGGCGTCACGGGCGCCCAGGCGGGCGACACCGTCGTCGTCCCCTACAACGACCTCGCCGCCGTGCGTGCCGCCTTCGAGGCGAACCCCGGTGAGATCGCCGCGGTCATCACCGAGGCCGCCGCCGGCAACATGGGCACCGTCCCGCCGGTCCCCGGCTTCAACGAGGGTCTGCGCGAGCTCACGCGTGAGCACGGCGCGCTGCTGATCATGGACGAGGTGATGACCGGCTTCCGCGCGAGCCCGACCGGCTGGCACGGCATCGACGGGGTCTCCGGCGACCTCATGACCTTCGGCAAGGTCATGAGCGGTGGTCTGCCCGCCGCGGCCTTCGGTGGTCGCGCCGATGTCATGGCCCATCTCGCCCCGAACGGACCGGTCTACCAGGCCGGCACCCTGTCCGGTAATCCCGTCGCCGTCGCCGCGGGCCTCGCGAGCCTGCGTGCCGCCGACGCCGACGTCTACGCCGCCCTGGACCGCAACGCCGAGACCCTCGGTCGTCTGCTCGGCGAGGCACTCGCCGCAGAAGGGGTGCCGCATCGCGTCCAGAACGCCGGCACGCTGCTGAGCGTGTTCTTCACCGACGAGCCGGTGACGAACTACGAGCAGGCCAAGGCCGCGCAGACCTGGCGCTTCCCGGCCTTCTTCCACGCGCTGCTCGAGCGCGGCGTCTACGCACCCCCCAGCGCTTTCGAGACATGGTTCGTCTCGTCCGCGCTCGACGACGACGCGTTCTCGCGGATCGCCGACGCGCTGCCGCATGCCGCTCGCGCGGCCGCCGCGGCGACCGCGCCGTAGCGCCGCTCTCCTGCCTGCTCACACGAACCCGCCCCTCCCACACCCCTCGAGGAACATCGACGTGACCGACGCCGCCCCGTCCGAGACCCGCACGATCGTGCACGTGCTCCGCCACGGAGAGGTCCACAACCCCTCCGGAATCCTCTACGGCCGCCTGCCCGGCTTCCGGCTGTCGGTGACCGGCGAGGCCCAGGCACGAGCGGTCGCGGCGTCGCTCGCCGACCACGACATCGCGCACGTGGTCGCGTCCCCGCTCGAACGGGCCCAGCAGACCGCTACCCCGATCGCGGAGAAGCACGGCCTGCAGATCCGCACCGACGAGAACCTCATCGAGGCGGCCAACGACTTCGAGGGCCTGAAGGTCTCGGTCGGCGACGGCGCGCTCAGCAAGCCGCGCCACTGGTGGAAGCTGCGCGATCCGTTCACTCCCTCCTGGGGCGAGCCCTACCTGCAGATCGCCCACCGCATGCTCGCCGCCGTCAACGCGGCCCGCGTGGCTGCGGCGGGACGCGAAGCGGTGTGCGTGAGCCACCAGCTCCCGGTGTGGACGCTGCGCCGCTTCCTCGAGGGCGAGCGCCTGTGGCACGACCCGCGTCGCCGCCAGTGCAGCCTCGCCTCGCTGACCTCCCTGGTCTACGAGGGCGACACCCTCGTCGACCTGGTCTACTCCGAGCCGGCCGGCGCCTCCGACCCGAACGTCCACGGCGCATGAGAAAGGTGTTCCGGGCGACGGTCGCCGCGATATGCGGTGCCGTCCTGCTCACCTCCTGCGCCACCGGGGACGACGCCGTCGCCACCGGGGGAACGTTCGACTTCGTCTCGCCCGGCGGGCAGACCCGCATCTTCTACGATCCCCCGGCCGAACGCGGCACCCTCGGTGAGCTCACCGGCGAGGACCTCATGAACGAGGGGGAGACCATCTCCCTCGACGACTACGAGGGCCAGGTCGTCGTGCTCAACGTGTGGGGCCAGTGGTGCGCGCCCTGCCGCAGCGAGGCCGACGATCTCGAGGAGGTCTACGAGGCCACCAAGGATCTCGGGGTGCAGTTCCTCGGCATCAACGTCCGCGACAACCAGCGCGACAAGGCCCAGGACTTCGTCACCGACCAGCAGATCGGCTACCCGTCGATCTACGACCCGCCGATGCGTTCGCTGCTCGCCCTCGGACGGAACTACCCGACCTCGGTCGTGCCGACGACGGTCGTCCTCGACCGCGAGCACCGCGTGGCCGCGGTCTACCTGACCGAACTGCTCGCCGAGGACCTGCAACCGGTCGTCGAGCGGGTCGCGGCGGAACCGGATTCGGAGCAGTAACAGTGATCCTTGCGTCGGGTGTCGGGGAGACCTTCCAGAACGCGGCCCTGTCGGGTCCGCTGCTGCTGGCGATGGGCGCGTGCCTGCTCGCCGGTCTCGTCTCCTTCGCGTCGCCGTGCGTCGTGCCGCTCGTTCCCGGCTATCTGTCCTATCTCGCCGGGGTGGTGGGAGCCGAGGCTCCCGCCGTCACCGCCGAGCAGGCCGGTGCCCGCACCACGACCGTCCGCAGCGACGGTCGCCTCCGGGTGGCGGGTGCCGCCGGGCTGTTCGTCCTCGGATTCACCGTGGTGTTCGTCCTCGCGACCGCCTCGGTGTTCGGGGCGATCTCCGCGCTGGCCGTCAACCGCGAACTGCTCATGCGGGTGGGCGGTGTCGTCACCATCGTGATGGGCCTGGTCTTCATCGGCCTCATCCCGGCCCTGCAGCGCGACACGCGCCCGGCGCCCCGGCGCATCTCGAACCTCGCGGGCGCCCCGCTGCTCGGCGCGGTCTTCGCGCTCGGGTGGACCCCGTGCCTCGGCCCCACCCTCGCCGGCGTCATCTCGCTGGCGGCGGGCACCGAGGGCACCACCGCGGCACGGGGGGTGACGCTGATCGTCGCCTACTGCCTCGGCCTCGGGTTGCCGTTCGTCGTGCTCGCGCTCGGCTCGGCGCGGGCGCTGCGCGGGGTGGGCTGGCTGCGCACCCACGCGCGGACCGTGCAAATCGTCGGCGGCCTGATGCTCATGGCCGTCGGCATCGCTCTCGTCACCGGCGCGTGGGACCTGTTCGTGTCCTGGGTCCGTGACTCGTTCATCTCGGAAGTGACTCTGCCCGTATGACCGCGACACACACCCCGACCCCCGCACCGCAACCGTCGCCTCCGCCGCGACAGGGCGCGCTCGGACGTGCCACGGCCTTCGTGCGGAACACCTGGCGCGGCCTGACGTCGATGCGGACCGCGCTGGTCCTGCTGTTCCTGCTCGCGCTCGCCGCGATCCCGGGCGCACTCCTGCCGCAGCGCAGCCTCAACACCCAGAAGGTCGACGAGTACATCGCGGCCCGCCCGACGCTCGGACCGATCATGGACCGGTTCGAGCTGTTCGACGTCTTCGGCAGCTTCTGGTTCACCGCCGTCTACGTGCTGCTGTTCGTCTCGCTGGTCGGCTGCATCCTGCCGCGGTGCGTCGAGCACTTCCACGCCCTGCGCACCCCGCCGGTCGCCGCGCCGCGCAACCTGCAGCGCCTACCGCACCACACGCAGACGACCGTGGCCGACAGCCCCGCCGACGCCCTCGATCGGATCCAGGGAGAACTGCGCGGCTGGAAGGTCGTGCGCCGCGAGGGCGGTGCCCGCGGACGTGACGGCGAGATGACCCTGTCCGCCGAGAAGGGCTATCTGCGCGAGGCCGGCAACCTGGTCTTCCACATCTCCCTCGTCGGGCTGCTCGTCGCCGTCGCCGCCGGCAAGCTCTTCGGCTACGAGGGGCAGCGCATCCTCGTCGCGAACGGCGAGGAGTTCTGCACCACCTCGCCCGCCTCCTTCGACTCGTTCCGCGCCGGCAGCACGCTCGACGGCACCGGCCTGAACCCCATGTGCGTGCGGGTGAACACCTTCGCCGCCGACTATCTCGACAACGGCCAGGCCGAGATGTTCACCTCCGACATCGAGTACCAGTACGGCGACGACCTCGTCACGAACACCTGGCGCGACGCGCAGTTGAAGGTCAACCATCCGCTGCGGGTCGGCAGCGACCGCGTGTACCTGCAGGGTCACGGTTACGCCCCGACCTTCACCGTCACCTGGCCGAACGGCGAGACCCGCACCGAGACGATGCAGTGGGCGCCCGACGACGCGACGACCTTCCTCAGCAGCGGCGCCATGCGCTTCGACCCTCCCGGCGGCATGTACCCCGACGCCGACGAGCGCCGGAAGAACCAGATCGCGCTCGAGGGACTGTTCGCGCCGACGGCGTCCTTCCACGGCACGCTGCTCACGTCGATCTTCCCGGCGATGATGGACCCCGCCGTCGCGATCGACGTCTACAAGGGCGACTCCGGTCTCGACACCGGCAGCCCGCAGTCGCTGTTCTCGCTCAACAAGGAACTGATCAACCAGGGCCGCCTCGTGAAGCAGGACCGCGTGAACCTGCGTCCGGGGGAGAGCGTGACACTCGCCGACGGCACCGAGGTTCGGTTCGACAAGGCCACCGACTTCGTCAACCTGCAGGTCTCGCACGACCCGGCGCAGCAGTGGGTGCTCGTCGCGGCGATCGCGATGATGGCCGGTCTGCTCGTGTCGCTGCTGGTCAAACGACGCAGAGTGTGGGCGCGCGCGTACCCGAGCGGTACAGTGAACGACGGTGAACGACGAACCGTAGTAGAACTCGGTGGTCTCGCACGGACCGATCAGGCCGGATGGGGAGACGAGTTCGACCGACTGGTCGAGCGACTCCTCGGTGACGATGCACCCTCCGCCCCGGCGGCACAGGAGAAGAAGAACTGATGACACAGAACGACACCCTGGCGCGGTACAGCGACTGGGCCTTCGAATCGGCGTTCGCGGTGCTCGTGCTGGCGCTGGTGCTGCTCGTCGCCGAATATGCGACCCACCGCGCCGACGTCGTGGCCGAACGGGAACGCGAACTCGTCGCGGCCGGCCGGCGACCGGCCTCCGACAGCGTCGAACGCACCGCCGGCCCGGGTCGCGTCGAGGAGGCGCCGAAGCGCGCCCTGTCGCAGCGTCTCGGCAACATGGGCCGAGCGCTGGTCGTCGTGGTCGCCGGACTGCAGGTCGCCTCGATCGTGCTCCGAGGCCTGGCCACCGAGCGCTTCCCGCTCGGCAACATGTACGAGTTCGTCGCGATGGCGTGCACCGCCGCCGTGATCTTCGGCCTGATCGTCCTGCGCAAGCCGGCCTACCGGACCATGTGGGTGTACCTGCTGGTTCCCGTCCTGATCCTCATGTTCCTCGCGGCGACCGTGCTCTACGCCGACGCCGCCCCGGTGGTTCCCGCGCTGCGCTCGTTCTGGCTGCCGATCCACGTGACGATCATCAGCGTCGGCAGCGGCATCTTCCTCGTCTCGGGTGTCGCGAGCCTGCTGTTCCTCCTGCGCATCCGTTTCCCGAAGGGTGAGGAGCGCAGCGGTGTGTTCGCGTCGCTCGCCGAGCGTCTGCCCGACGCCCAGACCCTCGACCGTCTCGCCTACAGCACCACGATCATCGGTTTCCCGCTGTTCGGTGCCGGCATCATCCTCGGTGCCATCTGGGCCGAGGCGGCCTGGGGACGCTTCTGGGGCTGGGACCCGAAGGAGACGGTCTCGTTCATCACGTGGGTCGTCTACGCCGCCTACCTGCACGCCCGTGCGACCTCCGGTTGGCGCAACACCCGCGCGGCCTGGATCAACGTCGCCGGTTTCGTCGCGATGCTGTTCAACCTGTTCATCATCAACATGGTCGTCTCGGGCCTGCACTCGTACGCTGGGCTCAACTGAGGCTGCTATCGTCGCGCCGTCGTCCGTGACAGTCGACGGGGGGAGAACGCGGTGGATGGGGCCGACAACGGTTCGTCGGGGCTCGGCGGACACGCATTGGACGCGACGGCGCTGGACTCGTCGCTACTGGTACGCCCGGTCGCCGCGCCGCCGCGGAAGGGCTGGCGGCGGGTGGTCTACCGGGCGACCGGTGGTCGCGTCCATGTGGGGGAGAGCCCCCGGCAGCAGCGCAAGGAGGAATCGGCCGAGCGGGTGCGTGTACCGCTGCACGGCTGCCATCGGATCGCCCTGCTGAGTCTCAAGGGCGGGGTGGGCAAGACGACCACCACGGTCACGCTCGGTTCGACCTTTGCGGAGCTGCGTGGCGATCGGATCGTCGCGGTCGACGCCAATCCGGACCGCGGGACGTTGAGTCAGAAGGTGGCCGAACAGACGCCGGCCACGGTGCGCACGCTGCTGCGTGATCAGGAACTGCTCGAGACGTACGCGGACGTGCGCGCCTACACCTCGCAGAACACGCATCGTCTCGAGGTGCTCGCCTCGGACACCGATCCGGCGGTCTCGGAGGCCTTCAGCGCCGACGACTACGAGCGGACGCTGGGTCTGCTCGAGCGGTTCTACAGCATCGTGCTCACGGATTGCGGGACCGGGCTCATGCACTCTGCTATGAGCGCGATCCTCGAGAACGCCGACACTCTGGTCGTCATCAGTTCCGGTTCGGTGGACGGCGCCCGCAGCGCGTCGGCCACCCTCGACTGGCTCGACGCGCACGGCTATCGCGAACTCGTCGAGCGGTCGGTGGCCGTCGTCAACGCGGTGCGGCCGAGGTCGGGCAAGGTCGATCTCGACCTCGTGGTGCGGCACTTCGAACAGCGGTGCCGCGCGGTCCACGTCCTACCCTTCGACCCCCACCTCGAAGAGGGGGCGGAGATCGATCTGGACCGGTTGCAGTCGGGTACGCGGCGCGCCCTTCTCGGACTCGCCGCGGATATCGCCGACGGGTTCGCCGCGCGGTGACAGGCTCACCGCACACGGTGAAGGGTCAGTCGCCCCGTTCCTGATCGGACTCGCCGGTGCCGTCGCCACTGCGGCGGCGGTGCACCTCGCGATCGACCTTCCACAGGAAGTCGGGATCGTCGTCCGGACCCATCACGCGGGTCGGCGGACGGGACGTGGGACCGTACGCCTTCCACAGCAGGACTGCGAGTGTCACCGCACCGATGAGTGCCAACAGATAGAGCACGTTGCACCTCCTGACCGTGGCGGTGCCGGACGAGGACGTGCCCTCGCCGTGCACCTCCGGGCCGCGGCGACCGCAGACCGGTTCGTCCACATTCTAGGTGGGCGGAACCCGGTCCGGCACGTGGGTTCCGCGGGTGGTCGGCCGGGGTCCGGCAGGTGCACGCCGGAGGTGCGGATTCTGCTGTCTCGGATCAGCGCGTCGCTTCGGTCGTCAGGGAGCGGAGCAGCGCCAGGACCTCGGACTCACGGAAGCGGCGATGGCCACCGGGGGTCCGCAGCGAGCCCAATCGGCCGGCGTGGGCCCACCGGGTGACGGTCTTGGGATCCACATGGAACAGTGCTGCCACCTGGCCCGGGGTCAGCAGGGATTCCTTCGCGCCGTTGAAAGTGGGTGCGCTCATTGCGAATGTCCTCCCGGTTGTCGTGATCGTGTTGTTCGACGCGATCGAGTTGTTCGATCGGGATGTCCAAGCCCATGGTGGCACCGATACCCCTGGTTGCTCGAACGGTCTACGGTTGGTAAAGCGGAAGTAATAGACAAAACGGACGGATGTCCGACTTCCGGAAATCGTCGCGGAACTCGTCGTCCTGACGGCCGGTTAACCTGGAGTGGTGAACGACGAACGCCGGAACGAACCCTCGGATACCCCCTCCCAGCGCACTCCACACCCTCACGGCGAGGGCGCCACGGCCGCAGGCCGTCGAGCGGGGACCGGGTCCCTGATCCGGGACGTCGCGTTGTACTCCGTGGCACGGCTCGCCCTCGTCGTCGTGCTCACACTGCTCATTCTCTACGTTCCGCGGGCATTCGGGGTGGAAATCCCCCTCCTCGTCGCGGCCCTGTTCGCCGTGCTCATCGCCCTGCCCGTCTCGCTCGTGCTCTTCGCCTCGCTGCGGCGTCGCGTCAACGAGAGCATCGCCGCGGTCGACGAGCGCCGGCGTACCGAACGCGCCGACCTCGAGAAGCGCATGCGCGGCGAGAACGGGCGGTGACGGCGACCGGCGCGGTCGTCGACCGCAGCGCACCCCGGGACTGGGTCGACAACGCCGTCCGGCTCATCGAGGCCGACGCTCAGCGCAGCGCCGACACCCACCTGCTCCGCTACCCGCTCCCGGCGGACTGGCGCATCGACCTGTACCTCAAGGACGAGTCGACGCACATCACCGGCAGTCTCAAGCACCGCCTCGCGCGCTCGCTGTTCCTCTACGCCCTGTGCAACGGCTGGATCCGTGAAGGGACCCCGATCATCGAGGCGTCGTCCGGGTCCACCGCGGTCAGCGAGGCGTACTTCGCGCGACTCCTCGGCCTCGACTTCGTGGCCGTCGTACCGCGCCGCACCTCACCGGCGAAGGTCGCGCTCATCGAGGCCCAGGGCGGCCGGTGCCACTACATCGACCGCCCGCCGGAGATCTACACCGAGGCGCAGCGGCTCGCCGACGAGCTCGGCGGCTGCTTCATGGACCAGTTCACGAACGCCGAGCGGGTCACCGACTGGCGAGGCAACAACAACATCGCCGAGAGCATCTACTCGCAGATGCGTCTCGAGCGTCATCCCGTGCCGGAGTGGATCGTCGTCGGCGCCGGGACCGGCGGCACGAGCGCGACTCTCGGCCGCTACATCCGCTATCGCCGTCACCGGACGCGGCTGGCGGTCGTCGACCCCGAGAACTCGGCGTTCTTCGGTGGGTTCGAGACGGGTTCGGCCGACTACACCACCGGCATGCCCTCGCGCATCGAGGGGATCGGGCGTCCGCGCGTCGAGCCGTCCTTCGTGCCCGAGGTCGTCGACCGGATGGTGCGGGTGCCCGACGCGGCGTCCATCGCCGCCATGCGGCACGCGAGTGCCGCGCTCGGACGCCGGGTGGGCGGCTCGACCGGCACGAACCTCTGGGGAGCCTTCGGTCTGATCGCCGAGATGCTCGCGGAGGGCCGTGAGGGCAGCGTCGTGACGCTGCTGTGCGACGGCGGCGAGCGCTACGCCGACACCTATTTCTCCGACGAATGGGTCGTTGCCGAGGGAATGGATCTCGCCGCACCGCTCGCGATGCTGGAGAAGTTCGCGACCACCGGTCGGTGGCCTCGGTAGATCGTCCACCTGCGCGGATCCCGCTTCTTGTCAATCTTCGTTGACGCGCTGGAGTTGTCAACCTATATTGACACCATGAGTGAAGCCACCACCCTCGCCGCTGCCGCCGCGAGCTCCGATCCCGCAGTGGGCCTGCGCGCCGTGCGTGCCCTGCGCCGGCTGCTGGAACGGCTCGAGGAGGTCCAGGTCGCGAATGCCCGGGATCGAGGTTGGTCCTGGCAGGCCATCGCCGACGAACTCGGCGTCAGCCGGCAGGCGGTCCATCAGAAGCACAACCGGAAGCGCAGGTGATCGACATGTTCGAACGATTCGCCGACAGTGCCAGATCCGTCGTCGTCGCAGCACAACAGGAAGCGATCCGGGTGCACGATCCCCGGATCGAGGCGCCACACCTGCTCATCGGTGTCGCCGTCGCCGCGGAGGAACCGCTGCGGGTCCTGCTCGCGGAAGAAGGTCTCACGGTCGACGGGCTCCGCTCCGACCGGGCCGCCCGGACCACCGACGCCCCACTCGGTGAGGAGGACGCCGCGGCACTCGAAGCGATCGGCATCGATCTCGACGAGGTCCGGAGCCGTCTCGAAGCCGCCTTCGGCAAGGGGGTGCTCGACGGGAAGAGCGCCGATCGGCGGGGCGGCGCGAACCGGCTCGGCCACATCCCGTTCGACCGGGCGGCGAAGAAGTCGCTCGAACTCGCGCTGCGGGAGGCGATCGCACGCCGCGAACGCGTCATCCGTCCCGAGCACATCCTGCTCGGACTGCTGCGCAGCGACGATCCGGCGACCGTCGCCCTCGTGGAAGCGCACGTGCCGCGCGCGCAGCTCCGTGAGCGACTGAACGGCCACCTCGACGCCGCCGCCTGATCCTTCGGGCGGTTACCGGGTCGGCTGGGCGGGAACGACGGCGAGCGGACGCCCGGCGACGAGCGGGACGACCGTCGCCGCGACGAGCAGCAGCGTGCCGACCGCGATCGTCGCGAACGGCCACCACTGACGATCCGACGTCGCCGTGACCTCCGCGGCCTGCGTGTCCGGAGCGGCCGGCGCGGTGCGCGGCAGCGCTTCGGTGGCGGACCGGACGTTGTCGGCGATGCCACCGACGACATCGGCCACCGGCCCGACACCGTCGACGAGCTGTCCGGTGCCGTCCGTCAGGGCCCGGCCACCGTCGTCGAGGAGGACGAGGCCGTCGCGGAGCTGCCGCGAGCCGTCGGCGGCCTGCGCCATGCCCGCGACGAACTGCGCGTTCGGATCGGTGAGTTCGTAGGCGAGCTGCCGTGCGCCGTCGCGCAACTGCCCGAGCTGGTCGAGGGTGTCCGGCCCGAGGCCTTGCGTGTCGAGGGTCTCGACGAGTCCGCGCAGTTGGCCGGCCGCGCCCTGCGAGACCGGATCCGCGGACGCACCGAGCGTGTCGGCGACGGCCGTGAGGCGCGCCGTGACGTCGCCCTGCATCTCCCCGAAACCGGAGAGCCGGTCGACCACCTCGTCGACGCCACCGCTCACCTGGCGGGCGCCGTCGCCGAGCATGTCGACACCGCCGTCGAGCTGCCCGAGGCCGTCGGCGAGCTGCTCGCCACCGTCGCGAGCCTGCCGGAGGCCGTCGGAGAGTTGACGGGCACCGTCGTCGAGCTGGGTGCTGCCCTCCGTCAGCTGCCCGACCCCGCCGTCGAGCACCGACAGCGGCAGTCCGGCCCGTTGCAGGTTGCTCCGCGCCTCGTCGACGCCGTCCGCCGAGGGACTCGGCTCTTCCGCGACGGTCGCGACCGCCGTCTCGGGACGGTCGAGCCAGGCGAAGACCGAACCCGTGCCCACGAGGAGCAGTCCGGTCACGGCGAGAAGCAGGGGGAGAAGACGTGAACGCACGCCGGCCGACGCTACCGTCCGTCGCTGAGAGGCCCCTGAGGGGGAGGGGCGACCCCGCATGCGTCCGATTTGCCCGTTACGAGACCGGGTTCCGTGTGCCACAGTGGCACCATGATTTCTCTGATACTGCGGTTGATCATCAACGCGGTCGGTCTGTGGCTCGCGGTCGAGCTGGTCGACGGGATCGACTTCACCGATCCCGCGGGCACCTCCGACACGACCCGCGCGGTCATCACGCTCGTCGTGCTGGCCGCCATCTTCACCGTCGTCAACGCACTCGTGAAGCCGCTGGTGAAGCTGCTGTCGCTGCCGCTGGTGATCCTCACCCTCGGGCTGTTCCTGCTCGTCGTCAACGCGCTGATGCTCATGCTCACCGCGTGGCTGAGCGGCTTCACCGAGTACGGCCTCACGATCGACGGCTTCTGGGCGGCACTGTGGGGCGGCGTGATCATCGCGATCGTCAACTTCGTCCTCGGACTGGTCGTCCCGGACCGCGACTGATCCCGCCCGTCCGCGGCAGATTCCGCCGTGCCCGCGTCCTGGTCAGCCGAAGGCCAGCGCGGGCGCGGTGGCCACCGCCCACACGAGCATCGCCACACCCGAATCGCTCAATGCCGGGATCAGCGCGAGACCGAGGGCACCGGCCCGCACCGGCTTGTGCGCGCGGACCGCGAACGGCGCGGCGAGGAAGCCGGCGAGCGCCCACGGCGTCGCCGCGACCAGCACCAGCGACATCACGAACGGCACCACGACCAGCACCAGGTGGAGCGTGCGGGTCCTCGGATCGCCCAGCTTGACCGCCAGGGTCCGCTTGCCGGTCTCCGCGTCGGTCGCGATGTCGCGGAGATTGTTCGTCACCAGCACGGCCGTCGAGATCGAGCCGACGGCGATCGCGCACGCCAGACCCACCCAGTCGACGCGACCGGCCTGCACGAACTGCGTGCCGAGCACCGCGACGAGCCCGAAGAAGACGAAGACGCCGATCTCCCCGAAGCCGCTGTAGCCGTACGGGTTCTTCCCGCCGGTGTAGTACCAGGCCCCGGCGATGCAGACCGCGCCGACGAGCACGAGCCACCAGGCGGTCGTGACGGCGAGAGCGAGTCCCGCGACGGCCGCGATGCCGAAGCACACGAACGCCGCGCGCTTGACGGCACCGGGGCTCGCCGCGCCCGAGCCCACCAGCCGCATCGGCCCGACCCGCTCGTCGTCGGTGCCGCGGATGCCGTCGGAGTAGTCGTTGGCGAAGTTCACGCCGATGATCAATCCGAGCGCGACGACCAGTGCCAGCAGCGCCTTCCACCACACGGCCTCACCGAGCCACGCCGCAGCGCCCGTGCCTGCCAGGACGGGTGCTATCGCATTGGGGAGGGTGCGCGGACGAGCGCCTTCGAGCCATTGACCAGCCGTTGCCATGGATCGATCTTCGCACCCGGGCCCGCCTGCCGCGTCGTGCGCACCCCGTCAGGAGAAGCGCGAGACGAGGGCTCGGCGATCCACCTTGCCCGGCCCACGCAGCGGCAGTGTGTCGACGACCTGCAGCTCACGCGGCGCAGCAGTGGGATCTAGCGTGGCCTCGACGTGGTCCCGGAGCTCGGCGAGCGTCGGCGTCGTGCCGGGGGTGGGAACGACGACGGCCGCGACGCGCTGCCCGAGCCGGGGGTCGGGCAGACCCACCACCGCGACCTCCCGGACGGCCGGGTGCTCGACGAGCACGGCCTCGACCACCTGGGGGACCACGGTGAGCCCGCCGGTGGAGATGGCCTCGTCGAGCCGTCCCAGGATGCGCAGGACCCCGTCGTCGAGCGTGCCTGCGTCGTCGGTGCGGAACCAGCCGGGTTCGGCGAAGGCGGGATGATCGGGCAGGTTCCGGTAGCCCGAGGCGAGCGTGGCGCCGCCGAGCCACACCCGCGAGTCGCCGTCGACGCGCACGTGCACCCCGTCGAGCGGCACGCCGTCGTAGACGCAGCCGCCACAGGTCTCGCTCATGCCGTAGGTGCGGACGACCGTGATACCGGCCGCGCGGGCACGTTCGAGGACCGGCACGGGAGTCGCGGCCCCACCGAGCAGGATCGCGTCGAGGCGGGCGAGCGCCGCGGTGGCGTCGGGATGATCGAGGGCCTTGATCAGCTGGGTGGGAACCATCGAGCTGTACCGGCGAGGACCCGGCATGGCGTCCACCGCCGCCGGCAGATCCGCGGGATCGAAACCGGCGGACACGTTGACGACGACGGGTTCGGTTCCGGAGAGCAGGCCGCGCAGCAGCACCTGCATGCCGGCGATGTGATGGGCGGGCAGGACCAGGAGCCACGAGCCCGTCCCACCCAGCCGGGCGTGGGTGGCGTCGCCGCTCGCGCGCAGCGCCTGCGCGGAGAGCAGGGCGCCCTTCGGGGTCCCGGTCGTGCCGGAGGTCGCGACCACCAGTCCCACCCCGTCGGCGACGGGTTCACCGGGGCTCAGCGCATCGGTGAGGCGGAGTGTCTCCCGCTCGTCCCCGGCAGGGACGGGGAGCAGCGCCGGTCCGTCACCGTCGAGCATGCGCTGCAGGGCGGGCAGCACGGATCGGACGGCGGACCCGGCCGGGACGGGCAGGAGCTCGAGTGTGGTCACAGATCGTATTGTGTCGTGTCCCATCCGCCCGCTTCGAGTTGGCGGCGGACCCGGTCCACGTCGTCGGGCGACGGCATGTTGTTGGTGATCTTGCTGATCAGGACCGCGATGTCGATGCGGTTGATCGAGAGGTCACCGTCCTCGACCAAGGTGTCGGCGACCTGGGCGACCTCCTCGTCGGACAGGCGCCGCGCGAGCAGTGCGAACAGGGGTACGTAGTCCTGTTCCGGCACCCCTTCGGGGTAACCGGCGCGGAGCCACTCGACGATGGAAGCGAGAAACGGCGGGAGGGCCACCCGTCACTCCGATCAGAAGATGTCGATGCCGAATGTTCCGGCGAGGAAATCGGACGCCAGCAGGAGGATGCCCGCCAGGATCGCGCAGGCCACCACGGCGAAGCACAGCACCGCGGCGGTCCGGGCCGCCGGATTCGGTGTGCCGTCGCTGCCGCGACCGGTGTCGAGCGCGCGGACCCCCAGCGCGAACAGGGAGGGCAGGCCGGCGCCGAGCAGCAGGCCCACGAGAACGACCTGCCACAGGGAGTCGAGGGTGTGCGTCAGCAGGTTCACGAGCGTCCTTCCCCGGTGACCGTTTCGGAGGCACCCGGCGCCGGGGCGAGCTTGTCGTCCCAGTCGGCGGTGACGTTGGAGGCGTCGACGGGCTGTCGGCGCGAGCGCAGCCACATGAACACGGCCAGGGCGCACAGGATCGCGAACACGACGAGCACGCCGGGCATGCCGCCGATGAGGTGGGCGAGCCCCCAGCAGGTCGCTCCGACGACCGCGGCGCACGGCAGGGTGATGACCCACGCGACGACCATCCGTCGCGCCACCGACCAGCGCACCTCCGCGCCCTTGGTGCCCAGACCCGTGCCGAGGATCGAGCCCGTGGCGACGTGCGTGGTCGACAGCGGCAGACCGAAATGGCTCGAGGTGAGGATGATGGCGGCCGACGACGACTCGGCGGCCAGGCCCTGCGGCGGGGCGATCTCGACGAGACCCTTGCCCAGCGTGCGGATGATGCGCCAGCCGCCGAGATAGGTGCCGAGTGCGATCGCGACGGCACAGGCGACCTTCACCCAGAACGGCATGTCCGTGTCGGCGGTGATGGTGCCGTGGGCGACGAGGGCCAGGAAGATCACGCCCATCGTCTTCTGCGCGTCGTTGGTGCCGTGCGCGAGGGACATCAGGGACGCCGTGCCGATCTGTCCCAGCCGGAAGCCGCGGTCGCGGTGTTCGTTGGAGACGGAGCGGGTCAGGCGGTGCATCGACCAGATGCCCACCGTGGACACCAGCGCCGCGATGACGGGCGCGAGCACGGCGGGGATCAGGACCTTGCCGAGCACTCCGTCCCACACCACGCCCTGGACACCGATCGACGCCAGTGCAGCGCCGACGAGACCGCCGAACAGGGCGTGCGACGAGCTGGACGGAAGGCCGAACAGCCAGGTCGAGATGTTCCAGAGGATCGCTCCGACCAGACCGGCGAAGACGATGAGCAACAGATCGGTACCGCCGACGGTGTCGAGGTCGACGACACCCTTCGCGACGGTCGCGGCGACTTCCACGGACAGGAAGGCGCCGACGAGGTTGAGGGTCGCGGACAAAGTGACCGCGGTTTTGGGTTTGAGGGCGCCGGTGGCGATGGATGTCGCCATGGCATTGCCGGTGTCGTGGAAGCCGTTGGTGAAATCGAATGCGAGGGCAGTGACGACCACCACCAGGAGCACGACGAACTCTGCGGTCACGTCTGTCGATTGTGGGGTAGCGGGCACGTGAATGTACAGCGACGGGGGTGTGAATTCTGCGTCTCGCCGTCACGCCCGACCGGTTCTTTCGGACTCCGACCATGAGCGGAGTGCAGAGCAGACCGCGCGGCTTGTGTGCAAGATCACCGGCGCCGCGCGACTGCCTGCGGTCGTGCCCGGGTACCTCCGTTCGTCAGCGGAGGTCGCGGCGCAACGGATGGTCCTCGGGGATCTGCACCAGGACGATCGGAATCCCGTCGGGATCGGCGATCCACAGCTCGTGCAGTCCCCACGGCTCCTGCTTCGCACCCCGGACGATGCGTACACCCTTCAGTGCCAGCTCGGCCTCGGCGTCGTAGACGTCGCGCACCTGGAGCCACAGGGCGCCGTGGAACACCTCGTCGCTGTCGTCGGACCGGCCGTGGGCGGCGATCTCGATGAGCGACTGCCCCGCGAAGAAGACGGTTCCGCCGGGATACTCGCGGGCGACCGCCAGTCCCAGCGTCGAGCCGTAGAACTCGAGGGCGGCCTCCTGATCACGCGGGCGGAGGATGGTGCGGCTGCTGAGGATCTCCACCGTCACTGCTCCTCGGCCGGGCGGGCCTCGTGATGGCGGCGGCCGTGTGTGCGCCGCGATTCCTTCATCTCTGCTTCGAACAGATGGCGCCGGCCCTGCACGAGTTCGTCGCGCACCTGCTTCTCGAAGGTGCGGAAGTCCGACCAGTAGCCGTCGTCGAACTCCTCGACGAGCTGGAAGGTCCAGCGACCCTCGGCGATGTTGCGTCCGATGATCTCGGTGTCGAGACGCTCGGCGATCTCGTCGTGCCCGGCCTCGCGGAACAACTCCTCGGCGTCGCCGGTGAGCAGATCGGCGCGGCCCATCAGCTGGTGGAAGGCATAGAGATGGCCCCGCGCCTGCTCGACGGTCTCGAGGGCCTCGGACAGTTTGCCGGTCGCTTTCACAGTGGCGTCGGAGACGCCTTCCGGGCGGGTGTGGGCGGTTCGCGGACTCTGGCGATCGGTCATGTCCCACAGTGTGCCCGAGAGCACACAGTTCGAACGTAACTGGACATATGTGTTTGACGAAGCTTCGGGTGGGACATTACTGACGGCAACGGTGCCCATGACAGCGCCGGCCTGCCACAGCGGGTCCGACGCAGCCGTAATCCGCGGCTGCGCGGCACCGCCGACAACGAGTGAGGAGACCTGCCATGGCGACCGACTACGACGCTCCCCGCACCACCGACATCCTGGGCGGCGGTGGCACTGCCCTGGACGAGCTGGACATCAAGCCCACCGCGGCCGCCGACACCGACGAGGGTGAGATCCTCGAGACCCTCGACCTGCCCGGCGCCGACCTCTCGGCACTGTCGGCGGAGGAGCTCTCGGTCCAGGTCCTGCCGAAGCAGTCGGACGAGTTCACCTGCATGGGCTGCTTCCTCGTCCAGCACCACAGCCGCCGCGCGACGGGCGACGGCGAGCAGGCCTTCTGCCGCGACTGCGTCTGACCTTCCGTCCGACGACCCCTCCTTGCGTGGCGAACCGGGCCTTGCACCTGCTGTAGCAGGGGCGAAGCCCGGTTCGTCGCGTCAGGATCAGTAGTAGTGGGGGTACGGCGACCAGTCGGGATCGCGCTTCTCCAGGAAGGCGTCGCGACCCTCGATCGCTTCGTCGGTCATGTAGGCCAGGCGCGTGGCCTCGCCCGCGAACAACTGCTGGCCGACGAGTCCGTCGTCCTGCAGATTGAAGGCGTACTTGAGCATGCGCTGCGCCTGCGGCGACTTGCCGTTGATCTTCTGCGCCCACTCCAGCGCGACGTTCTCGAGCTCGTCGTGGTCGACGACCTTGTTGACCGCACCCATGTGGTGCATCTCCTCGGCCGTGTAGGTGTCGCCGAGGAAGAAGATCTCCCGCGCGAACTTCTGGCCGACCATCTTGGCGAGGTAGGCGCTGCCGTAGCCACCGTCGAAGCTGCCCACGTCGGCGTCGGTCTGCTTGAAGCGAGCGTGCTCGCGGGAGGCGAGCGTCAGGTCGCACGTGACGTGCAGGCTGTGCCCGCCGCCGGCGGCCCAGCCGTTGACCAGAGCGATGACGACCTTCGGCATGAACCGGATCAGCCGCTGGACCTCGAGGATGTGCAGGCGGCCGGCGCGGGCCTTGTCGACGGTGTCGGCCGTCTCGCCGCTCGCGTACTGGTAGCCGCTGCGGCCCCGGATCCGCTGGTCGCCGCCGGAGCAGAACGCCCATCCGCCGTCCTTCGGGCTCGGGCCGTTGCCCGTGAGCAGCACGACGCCGACGTCGGAGGTGGTCCGCGCGTGGTCGAGCACGCGGTAGAGCTCGTCGACGGTGTGCGGGCGGAAGGCGTTGCGCACCTCGGGACGATCGAACGCGACGCGGACCGTGCCCTGCGTGACGTGTCGGTGATAGGTGATGTCGGTGAGGTTCTCGAACCCGGGTACCGGGCGCCACAATTCTGGATCGAAGGTCACCTCGTCACCATAAAGGGCCGGGCATCGCGACGATGTGTGCTGCCGCCCGATAACGTGCACAACCATGAGCGAGCAGACCGATCCCCGCGACGACTACGAACACCACGGTGGATTTCCGGTCTACGAACCGGTGAAGGCGGGGCCGAACTACGGTCGCTTCGTCGAGACCTTCCGGCGTCTGCAGGATCTGATGGTCGCCACGAACCCGCCGGACGAGGTCGTCGACCGCGCGATCGAGCAGACCGAGGCCCTGGTCGATCTGCTCGCCGAGCACGCCGTGCCCGAGGGCCGCTCGCCCGCCGGCTTCAACGTGGACCTGCCCGGACGCGGCAGTGCGCTGCTGCTGCCGTGGACGATCGAGAAGTACGGACCGGACGGTGTCCGTGAACGCGGCGTCTTCCGCCGCTACCACCTCGGAGGCAACGGGGCCGCGCACGGCGGCACGTTGCCGCTGCTGTTCGACGACCTGTTCGGCATGGTCATCCACGCCAACGGCCGGCCGATCGCCCGCACTGCCTATCTCCACGTCAACTACCGCAGGATCACCCCGATCGAGACCGAACTCGTCGTCGACGGCTGGGTCGACCGCGTGGACGGTCGCAAGGCCTTCTGCAAGGCCGAACTGCGCGATGTCGACGGCAACCTCCTCGCCGACTGCGAGGCGCTGATGGTCCAGTTGCTGCCGGGCCAGCCGTGACCTCCCTACCCCTCCCGTCCGCGGACGAGCTGCTCGACGGGGCGGTCGTCGTCTCGATGCCCATGCGCGTCCGGTTCCGCGGCATCACCGAACGCGAGGTGCTGCTGCTGCGCGGACCCGCCGGGTGGGGCGAGTTCGGGCCGTTCCCCGAATACGGTGACGACGAGGCGGCGCACTGGTTGCAGTCGGCGATCGAATCCGCCTGGCAGGGCCATCCGGCTCCGCGCCGCTCCCGGATCGCTGTCAACGCGACCGTGCCCGCCATCGGCCCGGAGCGCGTCCCCGAGGTGCTCGCCCGGTTCCCCGGCGCGCGCACCGCGAAGGTGAAGGTCGCCGAGCCGGGCCAGGATCTCGCGCAGGATGTCGCTCGTGTCCGGGCCGTGCGCGAGCACGTGCCCAACGTCCGGATCGACGCGAACGGCGGCTGGAGCGTGGACGAGGCCGTCCGTGCGCTCACGGCACTCACCGCCGACGGTCCGCTCGAATACGCCGAGCAGCCGTGCGCGACCGTCCCCGAACTCGTCGAGGTGCGCCGGCGACTGCCCGGGGTGCGCATCGCGGCGGACGAGAGCATCCGCCGCGCCGAGGATCCCCTGCGGGTCGTGCGGGCCGGGGGAGCGGATGTCGCCATCGTGAAGGTCGCGCCGCTCGGCGGGGTCCGACGCCTCGTCGCGCTCGCCGACGAACTCGCCGGACACGGCGTCGAGGTGGTCGTCTCGAGCGCTCTCGACTCGGCGGTGGGAATCGCCACCGGTCTCGCGGCGGCCGCTGCCCTGCCCGACCTCCCGTACGCCTGCGGGCTGGGCACGGGTGGCTTCTTCGAAGCCGACGTCGCGCCGGCTCTGCACATGTCCGACGGAGCGCTCGACGTCGTCGCGGTCGAGCCCGAACCCGAGCGGCTCGATGCGCTGCGGGCCGATCCCGATCGAGTCGAGTGGTGGTGCGAACGGGTGCGTCGGTGCCGTACGGTGCTCGCCGGACGCGGACTGTGACGACCTCGCCGGACGCGGACTGTGACGGCACGGAATCGTCGTATATCGTTCCCCGCGTCCCAACGGTCACAAGTGTCACATCTACGGAGGCAGTGAAAGTGGTTGCAGCTCTGGGCGATGCCCTCCTCGGCGCCGACAAGTTCCCGGCGGTCAAGGCAGACGTCGAAGCCCTGATCGATGCTGAGGTGTCGGACAAGAAGGGTGCGTCCGGTCTCGCCCTCAAGGGTGGCTACGCAGCAGTGAAGAAGGTCGGCCCGGGCATCGTGCCGGGTGCCGTCGAAGGTCTGCTGCCCGAATTCGTCGAGAAGCTCCAGCCGTTCTGGGTGGAGTACGCAGGCAACGGTTCGTTCTCGGACTTCCTGGTCGCCCGCGGCGAGGTCGTCGCCGACGCTCTTCTCGGGGTGACCGACGAGCGCATCGCCGGCACGTCGAAGTCCGGTGTCAAGAAGGTCTACGACTCGCTGCGCCCCTCGGCCAAGAAGCACGTCGTCGAGGCCCTGCCGCGCCTGGGTGATCTCATCCAGAAGCACGCCGGCTGAGCCGACACCAGCGACATCCGGACGTCGCGGTCCCGAACCGGTTCGCCGGTCGGTACCGCGACGTTCGTCGTTCCGGGGAAGATTCGGACCGTCAGTAGACGGGCTCGCCGTACTTCCAATATCCGATGAAGGTCACCGCCGACCGGTCCCAGCCGCACTCGCGCACGAGATGACGGCGCACACCGGTCGCGAGCGACGACTCGCCCGCGACGAACGCGTGGGTGGAATCCGACGACGGGGTCGCCTCCCGAACCGCATCGACGACGAGACTGCCCGGTACCGCCTCGGCATCGGTCCTGATCACCGGATGAACCCGCACGTTCTCTCCCGTCGGCAGGTCCTGGGCGGTGAGGTCGTCGGGGTGCGGAACCTCGACGAAGACCTCGACGGACGCGAGCGGATCGAGGGCGAGGATCGAGTCGAGGATGCCGGCCACGGCGGGCACGGCGCTCTCGTCACCGACGAGCAGCCACGACCGCGCCTCGTCGAGAGGGAGGTTGCTGATGCCCTCGTCGAGGATGCCGATCTCGTCGCCGGGCTGTGCCCGCTCCGCCCATGCCGAGGCCGGGCCCAGATCGCCGTGCGACGCGAAATCGATCTCGATCTCGGAAGTCGGGCCGAACAGCCCGGTTCCCGCAGGTCGCACGCGGCGGAACGTGTAGTTCCGCAGCACGGGCCGCCGCTCCTCGGGGAGCTCTTGATATTCGGGCCACCAACGGTCGTCCGTCGCCCCGGGGAGGGTCAGTTCCTGCTGCTCCGGGGTGGGGAAGAACATGCGGAACCAATGGTCGAAGCCCATCGGTGCGATCGAGTCGACGTCGTCGCCGCTCACGGTGATGCGCACGAAGGTCGGGCTGATGCGTTCGGCGGCGAGTACCTGCGCGCGCACCATCCGCCGCGACCCGGGCTTGAGATAGGGGTTGCGCCGTGCGGTTCCGGTGCTCTTCGCCATGCGGCCCTCCGAGGTTGCTCGGATGCCATCACTGACGACGTGCAGCATCCCGACGATCGTTCAGCGGAGCCTAACCTGTGTTCTCACCCGGGAGTGCCGGGCCGCTCCAGTCTCCGCACCGCGGGCGTCAGGCCCCATTCCGTCCGCCCCAACCGGCTCACCGCGCCGAGCGCCGCGAAATCCGGGGCACCGTCCTCCGCCAGCACCTCGGGGTCGACCGTCACCGCGAGGACGTCGCCCATCACGACGAACGAGTCGCCGATCTCGATCACTCGATGCAGCCGGCACTCGATCGAGGCGGGTGCCTCCGCGACCCGCGGGGGCCGCACCCGCTCGCTCGGCTCGGCGTGCAGACCCACCTCCGTGAACTCGTCGATGTCGTGCGGGAACGCCGCCGACGAGGCGTTGACCTTCTCCATCAACGGCACGGTCGCGATGTTGATCACGAACTCGCCCGTCTGCTCGATGTTCCGCAGGCTGTCCTTGCGGCCCACGGACGTGAACTGCACGACCGGCGGGGCCGTACTCGCTACCGTGAAGAAGCTGTACGGAGCGAGATTGAACACACCGTCCTCGGCCTCGGTCGACACCCATGCGATCGGTCTCGGCACGATTGTCGCGGTGAGAAGGCGGTAGAAGCGGCCGGGACTCGACTCGGTGGGATCGAAGACTGTGCGCACGGCCTCCATTCTGACCACACCTGGACCCGGCCACACTTCCGGCGCAATTACCCTGGACTCCGTGAATCCGTCCACTGCCCAGGCCACTGCTGTCGTCGACGAACTCGCCCGGGGCGGTGTTCGGGACGTCGTGCTGTGCCCGGGCTCGCGCAACGCGCCGCTCGCCTTCGCGCTCCAGGCCGCCGACAACGCAGGACGTCTGCGCCTGCACATGCGTATCGACGAGCGCACCGCCGGATTCCTCGCGATCGGCCTGGCCCTCGCCTCGGGTCGTCCCGTCCCGGTCGTCATGACCTCCGGGACCGCCGTGGCCAACCTCGCACCGGCCGTGCTCGAGGCGAACTACGCCCGCGTCCCATTGGTCGTGCTCAGCGCCAATCGCCCCTACGAACTGCTCGGATCCGGCGCGAACCAGACCGTCGAACAGCTCGGAATGTTCGGCACCCAGGTACGCGCGACCATCAGCCTCGGACTCGCCGAAGGCACCGAACAGAACAGCCAGTGGCGTTCGGCGGTCTCCCGAGTGCTCGCCGCCGCCCGCGGAACCCGCTCCGGCAACGCCGGCCCGGTCCACTTCGATATCCCGCTGCGCGAACCGCTCGTGCCCGAGCTCGACGCGAAGGGACCGGTGCCCGAGGGGCGTCCCGACGGCAAGGCCTGGACCACCACGGTGAACGCCACCCTCGACGTCCCGCTCGAGATCGATCTGACCCCCGACACGATCGTCGTCTCCGGTCACGGTTCCGCTCACCGCCCCGAGCTGTCCGGGCTGCCGACCGTCGCCGAACCCACCGCACCGCTGCACGGCATCCCGGTGCATCCGATGGCGCTGCCGCACCTGAAGCCGCGCCAGGCGATCATCACCGGCCGGCCCACGCTGCATCGGCCGGTGTCGAACCTGCTCGCCGACCCCGCCGTCACCGTCTACGCGCTGACCACCGGGCCGCGCTGGCCCGACGTCTCGGGCAACGTCATCGCCACCGGCACCCGCGCCGTGGTGTCGGGAGCACCCGACGAGGCGTGGCTCGAACGATGCCGCCAGCTCTCGGCGCACACCGACAAGGCCGTGCGCGCCCAGCTCGACGGGCATCCGAAGGCCACCGGACTGCACGTCGCCGCGGTGGTGACGGATTCACTGAAGCCCGGCGACCAGCTGCTGCTCGGGGCGTCGAACCCGGTGCGCGACGCGGCGCTCGTGAGCTACCCGAAGCCGGACGTGAAGGTGCTGTCCAACCGCGGTGTCGCCGGGATCGACGGCACGGTCTCCACCGCCGTCGGTGCCGCACTCGCCTACGAGCAGGGACGGACCGTCGCGCTGCTCGGCGACCTGACCTTCCTGCACGACGCGTCGGGCCTGCTCATCGGACCGTCGGAGCCGCGTCCGCAGAACCTCACCATCGTCGTCGCGAACGACGACGGCGGCGGAATCTTCGAATTGCTCGAACAGGGCGACCCGCAGTACGCAGGTGTCTTCGAGCGTGTATTCGGCACGCCGCACGGCATGGACCTCGCGGCACTGTGCGCGGCCTACCGCGTCCCGCACGAGCGGGTGGATCTGCAGCGCCTCGCGCTGGCGCTCGCGGACGACACGGTGCCGCCCGCAGGCATCCGTGTGGTCGAGGTCACCACGGATCGGGCCGGCTTGCGCGAACTGCACGCGGCGGTGCGGGCGCAGCTGTGAGCGGACCCGAGCGCGCGCGGCGCGCGGTTCTCATCGTCGCGGCGGCGATCTCCGCCCTCGCGGTGATCCTGTTCCTCGGCGCTCTCCGCAACGACCTCACCATCCGCTCCGACACGGGTACGGCCGTCGCCGAGGTGCTCTCGGCCGGATCCCTCCGGTCCGCGGTGAGTTTCGTCACCCCCGACGGCGTGACACACAATCCCGAGCTGGGTGTTCTGTATCCGACAGGGCTGACCACCGGGCAGCGGATCGCCGTCGAATACGCCCGGAGTGATCCCGATCTCGTTCGCGTGACCGGTCGGGACGCTCGCGTCGCACTGATCCCCACCGGATCAGTGATTGTCGTCACATGGCTGATCGCCATGCCCGTGTCGATCTGGCTCAGGCGGAAGAGGAACGCGGCTGCCGCAGCCCCCTCCGACGAGAAGGGTCGGGAACTTCGGGTGTGACGAACGCAACGTCCGTCTCGACGTCGCTCCCGGGACGGCACGACGGCCGGGACGGCGCAGGGGAGCGGGTAACGTTTCGGCCGTGGCAACAACTCACGGATCACGCGCGTCGCTCGACAAGGACCCGCGTGAGGTCGCGTCCATGTTCGACGGGGTCGCTGCACGCTACGACCTGACCAACACCGTCCTGTCGTTCGGGCAGGACCGCGGGTGGCGTCGCGCGACCCGTGCCGCCCTCGACCTGAAGCCCGGCGAGCGCGTGCTCGACCTGGCCGCTGGCACCGGGGTCTCCACCGTCGAACTCGGACGGTCCGGCGCATGGGTCGTCGCCACCGACTTCTCCACAGGCATGCTGCACGCCGGTGAGTTCCGCAACGTCCCGATGGTCGCGGGCGACGCGATGCGACTGCCGTTCGCCGACGCCGTCTTCGACGCCGCGACCATCTCCTTCGGCCTGCGCAACGTCGCCGACCCGGACGAGGGACTGCGCGAGATCGCCCGCGTGGTCAAGCCGGGTGGACGCCTCGTGGTGTGCGAGTTCTCCACGCCCGTGCGCGAACCGCTGCGCACCGTCTACATGGAGTACCTGATGCGGACGCTGCCGCGGGTCGCGCGGGCGGTCAGCAGCAATCCCGACGCCTACGTCTACCTCGCCGAATCGATCCGGGCCTGGCCCGATCAGGAACAGCTCGCCCGGCGCATCGAGGCCGCGGGCTGGAGCGACGTGAAGTGGCGCAATCTCACCGGGGGCATCACCGCCCTGCACCGCGCGGTACGCACGTAGCCGCGCGCATCGGTGCAGCGCGGTACGCACGTAGCCGCGCGCATCGGTGCAGCGCGGTACGCAAGTAGCCGCGCGGCACATGTAGCGGCTCAGGCGAAGAGCGGCTGCCGATCCCAGCGCATCGAGAGATGACCGCTCGTCCGCCACACCCGGGCCACGAAGTCGGCGTCCTCGTCGGTGACGAGATTGCCCATCACCCGCACCGCGACCGACATCATCGTCCGCGACCGCATCGCGATCGGACCCGTCGCCGGCAGGAACTTCGGGATCGTGAGCAGGTTCGCGAGGCGACGCGCGGTGGAGAACGCCCGGCCGTAGTGGGAGCGCAGCGTCGCCGGCCACAGTTCGGTGAGGTCGTCGGAGTCGAGCAACCCGGTGACCAGCCGCCCGCCCTCGAGTCCGTAGTCGATGCCCTCGCCGTTGAGCGGATTGACGCACGCTGCGGCGTCGCCGATCAACGCCCAGTTCCTGCCCGCGACCCCCGACACGGCTCCGCCCATGGGCAGCAGCGCCGACGCCACCCGCGTCACCTCACCGAGCTCCCATTCGCTGCGGCGCTGCCGCGCGTACAGGTCGATGAGCGGTCGCAGCGATCCGTTCGCGGGTCGCGAGGCGGTCGCGAGGGTGCCCACCCCCAGGTTCACCTCGCCGGTGCCGAGCGGGAACACCCAGCCGTAACCCGGCTGGACGGCGCCCGCGTCGTCGCGCAGTTCGAGGTGCGAGGTGATCCACGGATCGTCGCTGCGCGGGGAGGTGGCGTAGGCCCGCGCGGCCACGCCGTAGGTGGTGTCGCGGTGCCAGCGACGTCCGAGCACCTTGCCGAGGGGAGAGCGCACCCCGTCGGCGACGATCAACATGCGGCACCGGACGGTCCGCGGTCCGTCGGCGGTGCGGAAGATCACGGCCGAGACCCGGTCGCCGTCGCGTTCGACGTCGACGGCCTTCGTCCCGTCCACGGCGCGGGCACCCGAGTCGAGCGCGACCTGCCGGATCCGGGCGTCGAGTTCGGTGCGCGGCACGGCACTGCCCACGACGGGGAACGACGAGTCGGGCCAGGGGAGTTCGAAGCGGCCACCGAAGCCCTCGAGACGCAGACCGCGGTTGACGGTGCGGGTGCGCAGCCAGTCGCCGAGACCGAGTTCGTCGAGTTCGGCGACGGCGCGCGGGGTCAGTCCGTCACCACAGGTCTTGTCGCGAGGGAAGGTCGCGGCATCGACGAGCAGCACCTCGCGACCGGCGCGGGCAGCCCACGCAGCGGCGGCGGAACCGGCTGGACCGGCACCGACGACGAGAACATCGGTACTGTCGGGAACGCAGGACTGGGATTGCCGCGGATCTCGCGCGGAGTGTTCGGCCACCACCGCTCCATCTTCTCAGGCCGCGATCGGCCGCCTCGACGAGGTGGATCGGGGAACGAACGGCTAGGTTCACTACGGTGAAGTCGAGGCGACAGAACAGGATGGGTACGTCATCGTGAGCACTGAGGGGGCGGCTCGGACCGCCGGTTCGGCCGATGCGGCGCCGAGCACCGTCGTGGCCGGTGTGGAACTCGGCGATCCGGTCCTCGCCGCGACAGTCGGGGACGGCCTCGCGAGCGTCGAGAAGCTCCTGGTCGAGGAATTGTCCGACGGTGAGGACTTCCTGACGGAGGCCGCACTGCACCTGGCGAAGGCGGGTGGCAAGCGGTTCCGGCCGCTGTTCACGATCCTCACCGCGCAGCTCGGGCCGAAGCCCACCGATCCCGCCGTGGTGACGGCGGCGACCGTCGTCGAGCTCGTGCACCTCGCGACGCTCTACCACGACGACGTGATGGACGAGGCGACGATGCGTCGCGGAGCTCCGAGCGCCAACGTGCGCTGGGGCAACAGCGTCGCGATCCTCGCCGGCGACTACCTGTTCGCGCACGCCTCGCGACTGGTGTCGACCCTCGGTCCGTCGGCCGTGCAGATCATCGCGGAGACGTTCGCCGAGCTGGTCACCGGTCAGATGCGCGAGACCATCGGTGTGCGCAGCAACGACGACCCGGTCGAGCACTACCTGCGGGTGATCTGGGAGAAGACCGGTTCGCTGATCGCCGCCAGCGGTCGCTTCGGCGGTACGTTCTCGGGCGCCGATCCGGAACACGTCGAGCGTCTCGAACGACTCGGCGACGCCGTCGGCACCGCCTTCCAGATCGTCGACGACATCATCGACATCGCGTCCGACACCACGGAGTCGGGCAAGACCCCCGGAACCGATCTCCGCGAGGGCGTGTACACCCTGCCGGTGCTCTACGCGCTGCAGGAGACCGGGCCGGAGGCCGATCGCCTGCGCGAACTGCTCGTCGGTCCCATCGAGGACGAAGCGCACGTCGCGGAGGCACTCGGGCTGCTCGTCCGCTCGCCGGGGATGGATGCGGCGAAGGCGACCCTCGCGACCTATGCCGCCCGCGCCCACGCCGAACTCGACGCCCTGCCTCAGGGCCCGGCGAACGAGGCGTTGCGTCGCCTCGTGGACTTCACCGTCGCCCGCGTGGGCTGACGGACCGTCGTGTGGTCCCGCCCCGTTTCGGGGCGGGAACCGCGCCGTGCGCTCGTTCGTTGGACGAACGAGTGGGGAATCGTGGTGCGGAAGGGGTGCGACGTGCACGGATACTCGAACCGTCTCAAGACGGCCGGTCTGCTGATCGGAATGTCCGCGCTGATCGTGTTCGTCGGAGCGTTGTTCCAGAACTCGACGATCCTGCTGATATCGATCGTGCTCGCCGTCGGCATGAACGGCTACGCGTACTTCAACAGCGACAAGCTCGCCCTACGGGCGATGCACGCCCAGCCTGTCACCGAGGTGCAGGCTCCGGCGATGTACCGGATCGTGCGCGAACTCGCGACCGCAGCGCACCAGCCCATGCCGCGGCTCTACATCAGCCCCACCAACGCCCCCAACGCGTTCGCCACGGGACGTAACCCGCGCAACGCCGCCGTGTGCTGCACGACGGGCATCCTGGAGATCCTGAACGAACGGGAACTGCGCGCGGTGCTCGGCCACGAACTCGCCCACGTCTACAACCGCGACATCCTCATCTCGTCGGTCGCCGGCGCGATGGCCGCCGTCATCTCGGGTCTGGCGAACTTCGCGTTCTTCGCGTCGGCATTCGGCAACCGGGAGGGTGGCGCGAATCCGCTGGCGCTGCTGCTGGTTTCCCTGCTCGGCCCCATCGCGGCATCGGTCGTCAAGCTCGCCGTGTCGAGGTCGCGCGAGTACCAGGCCGACCAGTCCGGTGCCGAGCTCACCGGCGACCCGCTGGCCCTGGCGTCGGCGCTGCGCAAGCTCGCTCTCGGCACGCAGGCCGCGCCGCTGCCGCCCGAACCGAAGCTCGCGGCCCAGTCGCACCTGATGATCGCCAACCCGTTCCGGGCGGGCGACAGGATGAGCCGGCTGTTCTCGACGCATCCGCCGATGGCCGACCGCATCGAACGACTCGAGCGCATGGCCGGGATCCGCTGACCGGACGGCACACGACACCCACAGACGACACCGCCCGCGACGGAAGTCGCGGGCGGTGTCGTAGGGGAGGGGTTCGTCAGCAGAGGTCGACGAACCAGCGGTGCTCGACGAACCAGCGGTAGTTGACGAACTAGCGGTAGTTGACGAACTGCAGGGCGATGTCGAGGTCGGCGTTCTTGAGCAGCGAGATGACGGCCTGCAGGTCGTCGCGCTTCTTGCTGGTCACGCGTAGCTCGTCGCCCTGGATCTGCGCCTTGACGCCCTTGGGGCCCTCGTCACGGATGAGCTTGGAGATCTTCTTGGCGTTCTCCTGGCTGATGCCCTGCACCAGGGTTCCGGTGATCTTGTAGACCTTGCCGGACTGCGTCGGCTCGCCGGCGTCGAAGGACTTCAGCGAGAGGTCTCGGCGGATCAGCTTCTCCTTGAAGACCTCCAGCGCGGCGAGTGCGCGGTCCTCGGTCTCGGCCGAGATCGTGATGGCCTCGTCACCCGACCACTCGATGTGCGCCCCGGTGTTCCGGAAATCGAAGCGGTTGGCGATCTCCTTCGCCGCCTGGTTCAGCGCGTTGTCCACTTCCTGGCGGTCGACCTTGCTCACCACATCGAACGACGAATCAGCCACGTCTCACTCCACTTCCGGGTCGGTCTGTAAGGGTTCTGTCCACCCGACGCTATCGGGTCGCGCGGGGCTGTGACCACTCGGTTTGCGTTTCGGGGGGGTATGCGTTGTATTCTTCCAAACGCATCGAGGACGCGGTCCCGATCGCACCCGGCAGGTTGCCCGAGCGGCCAATGGGAGCGGACTGTAAATCCGTCGGCTTACGCCTACGTAGGTTCGAATCCTACACCTGCCACCGGAACGGCCCCGGTTCTTCGGAACCGGGGCCGTTCTGCATTCCGGGGTCTCTGTAGTGCGGATTCTCTGTAGTGCAGGTCCTTGTAGCGCAGGCCCTGGAGTGTGGTCCGGGAGTGTGGGTCCTGCTCTCCCGGGACTCTCCCGAGGTTCTGGCCGGCTCGGCACGCGGTGCCGTTCCGTCCCGCGCCCGGTACCCACCGCCGGCCCACCGCGCGCGTACGTGTGGGCACGGGTGGGTGCGGGTGCGCAGAGCTCGGAGAGCAGCGGCGTTTATGGGCCTCTACCAGCGGATTTTGCACCAGGACCGAGTGTGTGTAATCTTTTGGAGGCCGCAGCGAGCAGAGATGCTCCGGAGGCCACGCCCCCTTAGCTCAGTCGGCAGAGCGTTTCCATGGTAAGGAAAAGGTCGACGGTTCGATTCCGTCAGGGGGCTCGCTGGATTGAGGTGCCGCCTTCGTAGCGACACTCGGCACCGAGGCGGTGTAGCTCAGTTGGTAGAGCAAACGACTCATAATCGTTGCGTCGCCGGTTCAAGTCCGGTCACCGCTACCAAAAGTTCATTGATCCACCCTGATCGATACTGATCGGATTGACGCGAAAGAAGGCATCCCGTGGCCTCCTCTACTGACGTTCGGCCGAAGATCACCTTGGCCTGCGAGGTGTGCAAGCACCGCAACTACATCACCAAGAAGAACCGTCGCAACGACCCCGACCGGCTCGAACTGAAGAAGTTCTGCCCGAACTGCGGTACGCACCAGTCGCACCGCGAGTCCAAGTAGCCGGTCGGAACGACGTCGACGCGTAAGGTCTCCGCAATACCGACCGTGCCAGTTGGCGTCGTCGGAATTGCGGAGGTTTTGCGTATGACGAACGTACTCGAGAACCAGGAATCGGTGGACGCGACCGAACAGGCCGGGATCCCGTTCGATGCCGCCGCGCACGCCAAGTCCATGGTCGGCCACCACTACCGGGTGGACGACTACTACGAGGTGGGTCGCGAGAAGATCCGCGAGTACGCCCGTGCCGTGCGCGATTCGCATCCGGCGCATCACGACGACGACGCAGCCCGCGGGCTGGGGTACGACGGAGTGATCGCGCCGCTGACCTTCGTCTCGATCGTCGGCATGATCGCGCAGCGCAAGCTGTTCGAAGAGGTCGTCACCGGATACGACCTGAGCCAGATCATGCAGACCGACCAGCGGATGGTCTACCACCGCCCGATCCAGGCCGGCGACAGGCTGTTCTGCGACGTCTACCTCGACGATTTCCGTCAGGCTGCCGGCAGCGACATCATCACCACCAAGAACGTGATCACCGATCAGTACGACAATCTCGTGCTCACGTCCTGGACGACGCTCGTCGCCCGTTCCGGTGGCGAGGTCGACGACAACATCGCGCACGCGGTCAAGGATGTGGTGATGCACAGTGACACTCCGTAGTTTCGCGGATGTCGCGGTAGGGGACGAGCTTCCGTCGAAGGTCGTCACACTCACGCGCGGAAATCTGGTCAACTATGCAGGTGTGTCGGGTGATCCCAACCCGATCCACTGGAGCGACAAGGTGGCCGAACTGGCCGGCTTGCGCGACGTCGTCGGGCACGGCATGCTCTCGATGGGCATCGCGGCCGGCTTCGTCACGGAGTGGCTGGGAGACCCCGGCGCGGTGACCGAATACAACGTTCGGTTCACCAGTCCGGTATATGTGGAGGCCGACAAGGCCGCCGAGATCGAGTTCACCGGCAAGATCAAGTCGGTGGACGCGGAGAGCAAGACAGCAGTGGTCGCTATCGTGGCGAAGTCCGACGGTCGCAAGATCTTCGGTCGGGCCACGGCAACGGTCCGTTTGGCCTGACGGCCGAGCGGATTGGGTTTGTCCCGGGGCAATGCAGTACACTTAGGCTTCTGGGATCGCATAGCAGCGCGCTGCTCTACGAAGGCCGTAACGGCCCGACGGGGTAGCGCGCGTGTCATGTGGTCGCAGATGGGTCGGTTCCGGACACTCGCTTCGTACGAGTGTGGATGTCCGACCAGAGGGGCGTAGCTCAATTGGCAGAGCAGCGGTCTCCAAAACCGCAGGTTGCAGGTTCAAGTCCTGTCGCCCCTGCCCCCGGACTGCCAGCGACCGAGAGGAACGATGTGAGCGAGGAGCGCGGTCAGCGCCACAGCGGCACCGCAGGGAACATCCCCGGCGACGCTGGAACGGCTACCGGCGCGACCCCCGACGGTTCCTCCGCGGCTGCTCGGCCGACCGGCAAGCGGGCCACCCGTCGTGGTGCAGCCGGTTCCTCGGCTTCCACGACGAGCGCGGTGTCCATGAAGAAGACGTCGCGTTCGGCCACGGCCGTGAGCGATCGTCCCGCCGCGAAGTCCGAGAACATCTTCAAGCGACTCGTGCGCTTCTTCCGTGAGGTCGTCGCCGAGCTCCGCAAGGTGATCTGGCCCAACCGCAAGCAGTTGACCACCTACACACTCGTGGTCCTTGCGTTCGTGACCGTCATGACGGCGTTCATCTTCGGATTGGATCTGGCGTTCGTACAGGGCGTCAGCTGGTTGTTCGGTTAGCGCCTGTCCGCGCGAGACGAAAAATGTGATCGACGAGAGGAAAGTGCCCGGTGAGCACCCCCGAGAACGACTCGTACGAGGCTTCGGCCGAGGAGCACGTTTCGGACGAGGCCTTGGTTGACGACGTGACGGCCGAGTCGGCGGATGCGGACACCGAGGTCTCCGAGTCCGACGCTGCTGTCGAGTCCGGCACCGATGTTGAGTCCGATGCCGATGTCTCCGACGCAGCGGAGGACGCCGCTGACGCGCCCGCCGAAGAGGACGAGGTCGATCCGGCCGAGGCCCTCGAGAAGCAGCTGCGGCGTGAGCCCGGCGACTGGTACGTCGTGCACTCCTACGCCGGTTACGAGAACAAGGTCAAGACCAACCTCGAGACCCGTGTCCAGAACCTCGACCTCGCCGATTACATCTTCCAGGTCGAGGTGCCGACCGAAGAGGTCACCGAGATCAAGAACGGTCAGCGCAAGCAGGTCAACCGCAAGGTCCTGCCCGGCTACATCCTCGTCCGGATGGAACTCAACGACGAGTCGTGGGGTGCCGTCCGGAACACGCCCGGCGTGACCGGCTTCGTCGGAGCCACGTCGCGTCCGTCGCCGCTGACGATCAAGGAGGTCGTGAAGTTCCTCCTCCCGCAGCAGGCGAAGAAGAAGCCGGCGGCCGGTGCCCCGGCCGCAGGCGAGCAGGCTCCCGCCGCCGCTGCGAAGCCCGCCATCGAGGTGGACTTCGAGGTCGGCGAGTCCGTCACCGTGATGGACGGCCCGTTCGCGACGCTGCCCGCCTCCATCAGCGAGGTCAACGCCGAGCAGCAGAAGCTCAAGGTCCTGGTGTCGATCTTCGGCCGTGAGACTCCCGTGGAGTTGTCGTTCAACCAGGTGTCGAAGATCTGACGGTCCCCGGGACCCGACGGCGCCGGCATCCGGCGCGCACAAGCTTGCAGTAGCAGTACGCAAGAACCACACCGAGCAAGAAACTAGGAATAGAGATGCCCCCCAAGAAGAAGAAGATCGCCGGGCTCATCAAGCTCCAGATCCAGGCCGGCCAGGCCAACCCGGCTCCGCCGGTCGGCCCCGCGTTGGGTCAGCACGGCGTCAACATCATGGAGTTCTGCAAGGCGTACAACGCGGCGACCGAGTCGCAGCGTGGCAACGTCGTGCCGGTCGAGATCACGGTCTACGAGGACCGCTCGTTCGACTTCAAGCTGAAGACCCCGCCGGCCGCGAAGCTCCTGCTCAAGGCTGCAGGCGTGCAGAAGGGCTCCGGCGAGCCGCACAAGACCAAGGTCGCCAAGGTGACCATGGATCAGGTGCGCGAGATCGCCAAGACCAAGCAGGAAGACCTGAACGCCAACGACATCGAGGCTGCCGCGAAGATCATCGCCGGCACCGCTCGGTCGATGGGCATCACGGTCGAGGGCTGAGCCCTCACTGTTCCGGGGACCCGTCCCCGCCTGCAGTAGCACTCGTGGGAGGGCCGGCCAGGCCCGCTACCACGCCCGAACCATTCACCTGCCGGTGAGAAGTTAGGAAAGAACATGGCAAAGCGCAGCAAGGCATACCTCGCCGCGGCCGAGAAGATCGACTCGGACAACCTGTACAGCCCCCTCGCAGCTGCGAAGCTCGCGAAGGAGACCACCTCGAAGAACTACGACGCCACCGTCGAGGTCGCCATGCGACTCGGTGTGGATCCCCGTAAGGCGGACCAGATGGTGCGCGGCACGGTCAACCTGCCGCACGGCACGGGTAAGACCGCTCGCGTCATCGTCTTCGCGGTGGGCGAGAAGGCTGCCGAGGCCGAGGCCGCAGGCGCCGACGTCGTGGGCGCCGAGGATCTGATCGAGCGCATCCAGGGCGGCTGGCTGGACTTCGATGCCGCGATCGCGACCCCCGACCAGATGGCGAAGGTCGGTCGTATCGCCCGCGTCCTCGGTCCCCGTGGTCTGATGCCGAACCCGAAGACGGGTACGGTCACCCCGGACGTCGCGAAGGCCGTCACCGACATCAAGGGTGGCAAGATCAGCTTCCGCGTCGACAAGAACGCCAACCTGCACTTCGTGATCGGCAAGGCCTCGTTCGACGAGACCAAGCTGGTCGAGAACTACGCTGCTGCTCTGGACGAGGTGCTCCGCGCCAAGCCGTCCAGCGCGAAGGGCCGCTACATCAAGAAGGTCACGATCGCTACGACCACCGGCCCGGGCATCCCGGTGGATCCGCAGCGCACCCGCAACCTCCTCGAGATCGCGGAGTAGTTCGCACTGCACGCAGTGGATGTGCATTCGAAGCGGCCGGCACAGCATCGCTGTGCCGGCCGTTTTGCATTTCGCGGATATCGTCCGCTACAGTGGTCGGGTAGTTCGGCGTGCGCCGATCTTCACCCCGATCATGTTCTACCCAAGACCGTTGGTCACCGAATCCGCGTGCGGATCGGTTGAAGGTCCGGAGTTGTCCGGCGGCCCACGCAGGAGGACGAGGTTAGGGGAGATGTGAGCCGTGATGTGCCTTCCGGGTGCATTCGAGTTCCTCCTCCTTTCACGCCCCGTGTGCCCTGCGCCGGGGCGTTCGTCGTTTTCCGGTCCCGGCGGTCGTCCGGTGGGGCGTCCCACTCGGGACACCGGGAAAACGACTGTTACTGAGAGGAGGCGAAGTATGGCAAAGCCCGAGAAGGTTTCCGCAGTTGCGGAGATCACCGAGCAGTTCAAGACCTCCACCGCTGCCGTGATCACGGAATACCGTGGTCTGTCGGTGGGAAGTCTGACCGAGCTGCGTCGCGCTCTCGGAGAGGGTGCCACCTACTCCGTCGCCAAGAACACCCTGGTCAAGCGTGCCGCCGCTGAGGCGGGCGTCGAGGGTCTCGACGACCTGTTCGTCGGTCCGACCGCCATCGCGTTCGTCAAGGGCGAAGCGGTGGACGCTGCGAAGGCTCTGAAGAACTTCGCGAAGGACAACAAGGCTCTCGTCATCAAGGGCGGCTACATGGACGGCGCTGCGCTGTCCGTGGAGCAGGTCAACCAGATCGCGGACCTCGAGTCCCGCGAGGTGCTGTTGGCCAAGCTCGCCGGCGCGATGAAGGGCAACTTGGCAAAGGCCGCAGGCCTGTTCAACGCCCCCGCTTCTCAGGTGGCCCGCCTCGCGGCCGCTCTGCAGGAGAAGAAGGCGGGCGAAGAAGCCGCCTGACGCTGATCCGCATCACTGCGAATCCGCATCACCGCGAAAGATACATCCACGCGTGCTCCGGCACGCACCATCCCATCCGGTCGCGGATCAGCGACATGGGACTTATCAGGAAGGACCGCCACCATGGCGAAGCTCACCACCGAAGAGCTGCTCGACGCGTTCAAGGAACTGACCCTGCTCGAGCTCTCGGAGTTCGTTAAGGCATTCGAGGAGACCTTCGAGGTCACCGCTGCTGCTCCGGTTGCCGTCGCTGCCGCCGGTGCTCCGGCCGCTGCTGCCGAGGCCGAGTCCGAGCAGGACGAGTTCGACGTCATCCTCGAGGGTGCCGGCGACAAGAAGATCCAGGTCATCAAGGTCGTTCGCGAGATCGTCTCCGGCCTGGGCCTGAAGGAAGCCAAGGACCTCGTCGAGGGTGCTCCGAAGCCGATCCTCGAGAAGGTCGCCAAGGACGCTGCCGACGCTGCCAAGGCCAAGCTCGAAGAGGCCGGCGCCAAGGTCACCGTCAAGTAAGACGGTTTCCGAACTTCCCCGTCGAGCGTTCGTCGCTCTCCGGGACGGTTCCGCACAGGGCCGTTTCCGCGAATTCACTTTCGCGGGAACGGCCCTTTCGCATTCTCGGACAAGAATGCCGAGCGATATGTCCGATATCGGCAGAATTCGATATTTACATCGTGTTCATGCAGGTCACGGCATAAGTCCAGATATGTATGCCCCCTTGTACGAGGTCCTTACTCATGAGTAGGATCGCTTGTCACAGGTACCACTATCCATGCGATAGAGTGACCCAACCCACACGGGGGCGACGGTATCGGACAGCGGAGGTAATCGTGGGAGTCGAGGTTTCCGTCGAGGGGCTGACCAAGTCCTTCGGCTCGCAACGTATCTGGCAGGACGTGACGTTGACGTTGCCGGCCGGTGAGGTCAGTGCGCTGCTCGGTCCGTCGGGTACCGGTAAGTCGGTGTTCCTCAAGTCGTTGATCGGTCTGTTGCGCCCGGAGGAGGGCTCGATCGTCATCGACGGCACCGATATCCTGCAGTGCTCGAGCAAGGAGCTCTACGAGATCCGCAAGCTGTTCGGGGTGTTGTTCCAGGACGGGGCGTTGTTCGGGTCGATGAACCTCTACGACAATGTCGCCTTCCCGCTGCGCGAGCACACCAAGAAGTCCGAGTCGGAGATCCGGCAGATCGTGATGAGCAAGCTCGAGCTCGTCGGTCTGCTCGGCGCCGAGGACAAGCTCCCGGGTGAGATCTCCGGGGGGATGCGCAAGCGCGCCGGCCTGGCGCGGGCGTTGGTGCTCGATCCGGAGATCATCCTGGTCGACGAGCCGGATTCGGGTCTCGATCCGGTGCGCACCACCTACATTTCGCAGACGTTGATCGACATCAACGCGGAGATCGATGCGACGATCCTGATCGTGTCGCACAACATCAATCTGGCGCGCACGGTGCCGGACAACATCGGCATGTTGTTCCGCCGGCAGTTGGTGATGTTCGGTCCGCGCGAGGTGTTGCTGACCTCGGACGAGCCGGTGGTCAAGCAGTTCCTCAACGGCACGATGATCGGTCCGATCGGGATGTCGGAGGAGAAGGACGAGGCGACGATGGCGCACGAGCAGGCGCTCGTCGAGGCGGGTCATCATGCCGGTGGTGTGGACGATGTCGAGGGGATCGTGCCGCAGATGCAGGCCACGCCGGGGATGCCCGAGCGGCAGGCGGTGGCGCGTCGGCAGGAGCGGGTGCGGTCGATCCTGCACACCCTGCCCCCGGCCGCCCAGAGCGCCATCCTCGAGTCGCTCGATCACAACGGCGCGCCCCACACCGCCCGGGGCTATGCCGACGACGACACCCAGATCATTCCCGCCTACACCGGAGAGGGATACGAGCAGCAGGCCCAGCAGTAGCAACAGCCGCAGCAGTAGCAACAGCCGCAGCAGTGGTACAGCGTCAGTAGTGGCACAGCCGCAGGCTGGAGAAGTAGGAGAGTAGATGGGGGCGGGGAGCTCGCTCGTGCGGCCGGTTCACGGCGCACTCACCCAGGCCGGCAACATCGTCGAACTGTTCGTCGACGTCGTGCGGAACACCTTCCGCCGACCGTTCCAATTCCGGGAATTCATCGAACAGGCGTGGTTCATCGCCAGTGTCACGATTCTTCCGACGGCGCTCGTCGCGATCCCGTTCGGCGCCGTCGTGTCGCTGCAGACCGGCTCGCTGATCAAGCAGCTCGGCGCCGAATCGTTCACCGGCGCCGCGAGCGTCCTGGCGGTCATCCAGCAGGGCAGTCCGATCGTGACGGCTCTGCTGATCGCCGGTGCCGCCGGCTCCGCGGTCACCGCCGACCTCGGTTCGCGGACGATCCGCGAGGAGATCGACGCGATGGAGGTGCTGGGCATCAATCCCATCCAGCGACTCGTCGTCCCGCGAGTACTGGCGATGGTGCTCGTCGCGCTCCTGCTCAACGGTCTCGTCTCCGTGATCGGCATCGCCGGCGGCTACTTCTTCAACGTGGTGCTGCAGGGCGGTACCCCCGGCGCCTACCTCGCCTCCTTCTCCGCCCTCGCGCAGCTACCCGACCTCTACGTCGCCGAACTCAAGGCTGCGATCTTCGGGTTGATCGCCGGCGTCGTCGCGTCCTACAAGGGACTGCACCCGGGTGCGGGCCCGAAGGGCGTGGGGGAGGCCGTGAACCAGACCGTCGTCATCACGTTCCTGCTGCTCTTCTTCGCGAACCTGATCCTGACGATGGTGTACCTGCAGATCGTTCCTGCGAAGGGATCCTGACCAGATGACAGTCTCCAGAGGCCGCGGAGATCTCGTTCTTCTCCGGGGTCGCCGAGCGGTGCGCGCACCGCTGAACGTGCTCGACCGCGCGGGGGACCAGATGTCCTTCTACGCGCGCGCCGTCGCGTGGACCCCGCGAACCCTCACCCACTACCGCAAGGAAGTCCTGCGGTTGCTCGCCGAGGTCACCTTCGGCAGCGGTGCACTCGCTGTGATCGGTGGCACCATCGGCGTCATCGCCATGATGTCCGGCTTCACCGGCGTCGTCGTGGGTCTGCAGGGTTACGCCGCGCTCGAGCAGCTCGGCTCGTCGGTGCTCACCGGCTTCCTCTCCGCCTACGTCAACACCCGTGAGTTGGCCCCGATCGTCGCGGCGCTCGCGTTGTCGGCGACCGTGGGCTGCGGCTTCACGGCACAGCTCGGCGCCATGAGGATCAGCGAGGAGATCGACGCCCTCGAGGTGATGGCCGTGCCGTCGCTGCCGTTCCTGGTGACCTCCCGGATGATCGCCGGCTTCGTCGCCGTGATCCCGCTGTACATCATCGGTCTCCTCGCGGCCTATCTCGCGACCCGCACGATCAGCACGCTGTTCAACGGCCAGTCGAGCGGCTCGTACGACCACTACTTCTATCTGTTCCTCCCACCGGAGGACGTGTTGTATTCGTTCGCGAAAGTGCTGGTCTTCGCGTTCGTGGTCATCCTCATCCACTGCTACTACGGTTTCCACGCCAGCGGCGGTCCCGCCGGCGTCGGTGTGGCCGTGGGCCGCGCGGTGCGTACCGCGATCGTGACGATCGCGATCCTCGACTTCTTCCTCAGCCTCGCGATCTGGGGCACGACGACCACGGTGAGGGTGGCCGGATGAGCGACACGACCACTTCGCCCGTGCGTCGGCGCACCCTGGGACTGATCTTCTTCGTGGTGCTGGCGCTGTTCCTGTACGTCACGATCGCGATGTACAACAAGACGTTCACGAAGGTCGTGAAGGTCGACCTCCGCACCGACAGCATCGGCAACGCGCTGCCGCTCAACGCCGACGTCAAGGCGCGCGGTGTGCTCGTCGGCGAGGTCCGCGGAACGAGCGCGGAAGGCGGCGACGTCACCGCGCATCTCGCTCTCGACCCCGACAAGGCCGAACTGATCCCGGTCAACGCCACGGCACAGCTGCTGCCGAAGACACTCTTCGGTGAGCGCTACGTCTCGCTGATCATCCCCGACGATCCGGGGCGTCCCGTCACGAACGGCGATGTGCTGGTGCAGGACACGAGCGAGCGCACCGTCGAACTCGGCGACGTGCTCGACGGGCTGCTCCCGCTCCTCGAGGCCGTCCCGCCGCAGGACCTCGCCAACACGCTCGGCGCACTGGCACAGGGACTGAGCGGACGCGGGGAGAAGCTGGGGCAGACGGTCGACGACCTCGAACAGATCTTCCGTGAGGTGAACGTCGAACTGCCCACGCTGCAGGAGGATCTGCGCGGTCTCGCCGACTTCTCGCAGACCTACTCCGAAGCCGCACCGGAACTCGTCGAGGCGCTGAACAACCTGCGCACGACGGGTGGCACGGTCGTCGAACAGCAGAACCAGATCCGCACGCTGCTCGCGAGCGCGACGGGAGCGTCGTCGCAGACGGCCGATTTCATCGAGCAGAACTCGAACTCGATCATCACGCTGTCCGCCGATTCGAAGGAGGCGCTGCAGCTGCTCGCCCGTTACTCGCCGTCCTTCCCGTGCACCTTCGAGGGATTCGCCGACGCGAAGCCGGCCGCCGTCGACCTGCTCGCGGCCGACGATCCGTTCCCGGGTGTGCGCGCGAACATCCAGTTCACGAACCCGAAGGGCCGCTACCTGCCGAACCAGGACGAACCGCGTCTGCTCGACGATCGCGGACCGGCCTGCTACAACGACGTGACCGCGCCCGGCCGCAACTTCCCGCAGTATCCGGGCGGTTCGGTCAACGACGGTTCGTACCAGGTGCCGTCGCGTAATCCCGGCCCCGAGACCATCGATTTCTTCCCTGCCCCGGCAGGATCCGGCGTCCCCGACGACGTCGGCGAGATCATCGGCACCTCGGGCAACGGCGCGACTCCCGTCTCGTACGCCGGCTCGCGTCTGGAACAGGACACGCTCGACGTGATCTACGGACAGGCCACCGGTGTCGACCCCGAGGAGGTCCCGTCCTGGACCACCCGGCTCGGCGCTCCGGCGATCCGCGGTACGGAGGTGAGCTTCCAGTGAGAGGTCTGGCAGCACCCCTGATCAAACTCATCGTGTTCGCCGTGGTCACCGTCATCGCCACCGGTGTCCTCGCCGCGACCATCGCCAGTGTCGGCGGTGGGGGAGGAACGAAGTTCCACGCGATCTTCTCCGACGTCACCTCGCTCAACAAGGGCGACGACATCCGCATCGCGGGTGTCCGCGTGGGACAGGTCGAGGAGATCTCGGTCTTCGACGAACGGCAGGCGCGGGTCACCTTCTCGCTCGAGGAGCGCGACTGGTTGCCTGCCGGTGCCACGGCGACCATCCGTTTCCGCAATCTCGTCGGCCAGCGGTACATCGCGCTCGGTCAGGGCGAGGGTGCGCAGGGCGAGAAGATCACGAGCGGCGACACGATCCCGATCGAGCGAACGAAGCCGGCGGTGAACCTCACGACGCTCTTCGACGGCTTCCGGCCGTTGTTCCAGACGCTGAGCGCCGACGACGTCAACAAGCTCTCGTTCCAGATCATCCAGGTCTTCCAGGGTGAGGCCGGAACGATCGACGATCTGGTGCGCAGCACCGCGTCGCTGACCAACACCATCGCCGACAAGGATCGCGTGATCGGTGCGGTGATCGACAACCTCAACACCGTCCTGGCCACGATCGACCAGCGCGACGAGCAGCTCGATTCGCTGCTCGTCAACACGCAGGCACTCGTCAGCGGATTGTCGGCCGACCGGGCGACCGTCGGTTCGGCGGTGGCGTCGATGGCGGGGCTGACCGACGCGGTCTCCGACGTCCTCGAGCCCACCCGTCCGTCGATCGCACAGTCGATCACGGCGCTCGAACAGGTCACCTCGAATCTCAACGCGAACCGCGACGAGGTCGACCGCGTCCTCGAGACGTTGCCGGTCAAGCTCGACAAGCTCGGGCGCGTGGCCAGCTACGGTTCGTGGTTCCAGTTCTACCTGTGCGGTATCGACATCGTCGCAGGTCCCGGTTCGGTCCCGTATCTGAATCTGCCGACGGGGCTGCCCACCGTGAACCAACCCATCTACACGAATGCGGCGAAGCGTTGCTCGCAGGAGGGGATGCAGGAGTTGCAGGGACGATGAGCAAACGTCGCAGTCCGGCCGCCGCCGGTGCCCTGGGCATCGTCGTGGTGCTGCTGGGGACACTGTCCGCCTTCTTCCTCGACGAACTGCCCATCATCGGGGCGGGCGCAACCTACGAGGCCGAATTCAGCGAGGCCGCAGGTCTCAAGCCCACCAACGAGGTGCGTATCGCCGGCGTGAAGGTCGGCAAGGTCACCGGAGTCGACCTCGAGGGCGACCGCGTGATCGTCTCGTTCAAGGTCCAGGACGCCTGGGTCGGGAACGACACGGCGGCCTCCATCCAGATCAAGACGATCCTCGGGCAGAAGTATCTGGCGCTCGAGCCGCGGGGTACGGAGGTGCTCGACCCGGACGACCGGATCCCGCTCGACCGGACGGTCGCGCCGTACGACGTGATCGAGGCGTTCTCGTCGGCGGCAACCACCCTCGGCGAGATCGATTCCGAACAGCTCGCGACCGGCTTCCAGACCCTGTCGGAGGCCTTCTCGGAGACACCCGACGACATCCGGGCCTCACTCGACGGCATCAGCCGCCTGTCCGAGACCGTCGCGAGTCGTGACCAGGAGCTGAAGAAACTCCTCGATGCGACCGGCAACGTCTCGAAGGTGCTCGCCGACCGCAACGCCGAGTTCAACCGGTTGCTCTCCGACGGCGCGCTGCTCGTCGCGGAACTGAACAACCGGCAGGAGGCGATCTCCCAGTTGCTCGACGGCACCAAGCGGTTGTCGGCCGAGCTCTCCGGGCTCGTCGAGGAGAACCGCGAGACCATCGGTCCCGCCCTGCAGCAGTTGCGCGGCGTCGTCGACATCCTCCAGGAGAACAACGACAACCTCGATCGGGCCATGGAGCTGTACGAGCCGTTCGTGCGCGTCTACACCAACGTTGTCGGCAACGGCCGGTGGTTCGACCAGGTCGTCGTGAACCTGACCCCGCCGGGCCTGCCGGAGATCCCCGGTTACCGCGAACCCGGTCGCCGCCTGGAAGGGGGTAACTGATGGCACACGCCGAGAACGGCGAGTCCCGCAGCAATCGCGGGCGCATCGCGCTGATCGCGGCCGTCGTGGCGGTCGCGGTGGCCCTGGCCGGAGCCGGCTGGTGGCTGTTCACCCGACTGGGCACCACCGAGATCACCGCCTACTTCGACAAGGCCGTCGGCATCTACGAGGGCTCCGACGTGCGGGTGCTCGGCGTCGAGGTGGGGAAGGTGACCTCCGTCGAACCGCAGGGCGATCTGGTGAAGGTCGGTCTGCGGGTGAACCGCGGCGTCGACATCCCGGCCGACGCTCGCGCCGTGCAGATCACCCCCTCGGTGGTCGCCGACCGTTACGTGCAGCTCACCCCCGCCTACACCGGCGGCGACACGATGAGCAGCGGTGCGGTGATCGACCGCGAGCGCACCGCCACCCCGGTGGAGGTCGACGAGCTCTACGCGAGCATCGACGAACTCTCCCGCGCGCTCGGTCCCGACGGCGCGAACCGTGAGGGCGCGCTGACCGATTTCGTGGAGGTCGGTGCGGAGAACCTCGCCGGCAACGGCGAGGCCCTCGGGCAGAGCATCGAGAACCTGTCGGCCGCCGCGCGCACGCTCGACCAGTCGCGCGACGACCTCTACGGCACGATCGAGAACCTGCAGGTGTTCGTCAGCGCCCTCGCGGCCAACGACGAGCAGGTGCGCCAGTTCAACGCCCAGCTCTCGGACCTGTCGGGATTCCTGGCGGGGGAGCGGCAGAACCTCGGCGAGGCCCTGAACACGCTGTCGGTCACGCTCGGCGACGTCGCGACGTTCGTGCGCGACAACCAGGCGGCCGTGAAGGACAACGTCGACGCACTCGTGCCGATCACGGAGACCCTGTCGAATCGTCGGCAGGAACTCGTGGATTCGCTGACGCTGCTCCCGCTCGCGGTGAGCAACCTCGTCAACTCCTACGACGCCGAAGCCGGTGTGCTCGCGTCGCGCCTCGTGCTGCCCGACCTGCAGGATCCTGCGGGAGCGGTGTGCAAGCTCATCGATCTGGGCAATCTCGTGCCCGGCGACGAGCGTTTCGAGCAGCTCGGCCGGCAGATGCAGCCGCTGATCGACCGGTGCCGCGACGTCGCCACACAGATCACCGAGGACCAGCGGTCCCCGGATCTGATCCTGCCGTTCGGTGTCCTGAGCGGCGAGAACATTCAGCGGCAGGTCACTCCGGGCACGGTGCCCGGCGTGGTCTCGCCCCGGCTCGACCTCCAGGGAGGAGATCGGTGAGCGGCGCGAAGAGGATGGGCCGCACAGGTGTCTTCGGAGCGGCCGCGTGCGTGGTCGCTGTGACGGTCACGGGGTGCGGCGGTCTGTCCGACGTCCCGTTGCCCGGCGGCGCCGACGTGGGGAGCGATCCGATCCGTCTGTCCGTCCAGTTCGACGACGTGCTCGACCTGGTTCCGCAGTCGAGCGTGAAGGTCGACGGTGTACCGGTCGGGCGCGTCGAATCGATCTCGGTCGCATCCGATTTCGGGTGGACCGCCGACGTCGGCATCGTGCTCGACTCGAGTGTCGACCTGCCGGCGAACGCGCTCGCGAGCGTCGAACAGTCGAGTCTGCTCGGTGAGAAGTTCGTGCAACTCACGCCTCCGGAGGACGAGCCCCCGACGGGCCGGCTCGCGGACGGCGACGTGATCCCGCTCGACCGCACCCGGCACGCCACCGAACTCGAACCGGTGCTCGGCGCGCTGTCGCTGCTGCTCAACGGTGGCGGTGTCGGTCAGCTCGCGCCGATCGTCAACGAATTGTCGACGGCCTTCGACGGCCGCGAGGGAACCACGCGCAGCCTGATCGAGCAGGCCGAGACCCTGATCACCGGTCTCGAACAGCAACGCGACGACATCACCCGGGCGCTCGACGGACTCGACGAGCTCACGGTGCGGGTCGCGGAGCAGAACGACAAGATCGCCGCCGTGCTCGACGAACTGCCGGTCGCGACCGAGGTGCTCGAACAGCAGCGGCCGCAGCTGACCCAGCTGCTCGGCCAGCTCGACCGGCTCGGCACCGCGGGTGTCGACGTCCTCGATCAGTCCAAGGAGGATCTGATCGCCGACCTTTTGGCGCTGCGCCCGACCCTCCAGGCACTCGCGGCATCGGGCGACGACCTCGTCGAGGCGCTCGCCTTCGTGCCCACGGTGCCGTTCCCGGACGGTGTCGAGAAGGTCGCGCTGGGCAACTCGGTGAACCTCTTCCTCGTCGTCGACCTGCAGATCGGCAACGCGCTGGCCGCGCTCGGTGTGGGCCAGGGCGACCCGGTCTACCGCGAGCCGAAGTTCGGCAATCCGAAGCCGCTCGTCGACCCGTCCAACCCGTACTACGACGGGAACGGGCCCGCCCCGGGCTGGCCCACCGTGTCGCTGCTGCCGGTGCTTCCCACTCCGCGTCTGCCCGGTGTGACGCTGCCCGAAGGGGTGTCGCTGCCCGACGGCATCGAGATCCCGGGGGTCACCGAGGCCGGCGCGGACACCGACACCGGTGCCGACGGTGACGAGGCCCCACAGCCGGGGCCGCTGCAAGGTTTGCTGAATCAGCTCGGACTCGGGGGTGGGCAGTGAGATCGCGCCTGGTGAAAGTGCAGCTCGCGCTGTTCGTGATCATCGCGCTGCTCGGCATCGTGTTCGTCGGTGCCCGGTACGTGCGGCTCGACAACCTCATGGGCTTCGGCCAGTACACCGTCGACGCGCGGTTCCCCACCGGCGGCGGCATCTTCCCGAACGCCGAGGTCACCTACCGCGGGGTGCCCGTGGGCCGTGTCGGGGCGCTCAGCCTCACGGACGACGGCATCAACGTCGAGCTGCGTCTCGACAACGGCGGACCGCAGATCCCGGCGTCGGCGCGACCGGTCGTGGCGAACCGGTCGGCGATCGGTGAGCAGTACGTCGATCTGCAGCCGCCGAACGACGAGGGCCCCTATCTCGAACAGGGCTCCGTCATCGAGGGAACCGAGGAGGATCTGCCCACGCCGGTCGAGGACCTGCTGCTGAGCACGAACGACCTCGTGTACTCGGTTCCGCTCGAGCCGCTGCGCACCGTCGTCACCGAGCTCGGCGCGGCCTTCGACGGCCGCGGCGACGACCTGCAGGTGCTCGTCGACGCGCTCGCCGGTCTCAGCGAGAAGGGCGCCGAGTACCTGCCGCAGACCGTCACGCTGATCCGCGACAGCCTCACGGTGCTCGACACGCAGTCCGACCAGTCGTCGGCGATCCAGCAGTTCAGCTCGGATCTGGACCTGGTGACCGCACAGCTCCGCGACAGCGATCCCGATCTGCGGCGCCTGATCGACACCGGCACCGACGCGAGCGACCAGCTCTCGCAGCTGATCGAGGGCTCCGGCCCGGGCCTGACCACCGACCTCGCGAACCTCGCGGCGGTGGCGGAAGTGGCCGCGCCGCAGTCGATCGCCCTGCAGCCGCTGCTGGCCTTCCTTCCCGCCGTCGCGGGCAGTGCGAGTACGGTCGCTCCGGGCGACGGTGCGGTGCGTCAGGGCATCGTGCTCGAGACCAACAATCCGCCTTCGTGCACCATCGGGTACGAGGGGACGCAGGAGATCCTCGCGCAGATGCGCGCGCAGGATCCGAACTTCGACGAGACCCAGCAGGACTTCCCGTTCAACACGAACGCCTCGTGCGAGGTGCCGCAGGGCAGTGTCACCGGCGTGCGCAGCGCGAACCGCATCGTCTTCGCCGATCCGAACACGATCCAGCCCTGGGATTTCAAGCCGAAGAAGGACCCCGACAAGCTCAACCTGAATCCGATCGCGACGCAGCTCGCGCCGTTGCTCGGAGTCACCCCGAAGTGAGCAGTTAGTAGGTTTGTGGAGTGAGTGCACCAATTTCCTCCGACGCTCCGCCCACCCCGCCCCCATCCGCCGACGGCAACTCGCCCGCGGACGGCCGGGGACCGGGCGGGGCACGCAGGGCGGCCCTTGCCGTCGTCTCGGTGCTCGCCGTCGTCGCCCTCGCGGCGGCGGTGTGGTTCGGCTACGGCTGGGGGCGTGCGCTCCTGGTGGACCGTTCGGCCGCCGAGGCGCGCGACGCCGCACTCTCGGGAGCCATGCAGGCGGCCGTCAACCTGAACAGTGTCGACGCGAACGACGTCGACCTGTCGATCGAGAACATGCGGTCGTCGATCACCGGCGACGCCCTGCGCAACGATCTCGCGGCGACCGAGGAGGACATCCGGGCTCGGGTCGCGGAGACCGGCACCAGCATGTCGGCCGAAGTGCTGTTCGGAACGCTCACCGAACTCAACACCGACGACGATCTGGGTAAGGCGCTCGTCGTGCTCGCCGTGCGCACCCAGACCCCCGAGTACTTCGTGACCAACAAGGTCCCGGTGCTCGTGTCGCTGCGCAAGGACGGCGACGTGTGGAAGGCCGAGACCATCGAGCCGCTCGCCTCCGTCGAGATGGAGTCGGGCCCGGTCCCCGGTGCTCCGGCTCCCGATCCCGGCGCGCAGCCCGCGCCCGGCGATTCCGGGGCGCCCGCGCCGGGAGATACCGGGGCGCCCGCGCCCGAGGGCGAGGCGGGCCCATGATGTTCGGCAAGTCGACGAAGGAGAACGTGTAGTGCCCCCGCAGCGACGGAAGACCGGCCCCAGCGGGCCCCCGCGCCGTCGGCCGAAGGTCGCCGGCACGTCCCGACCGCCCCGGATGACCCCTGCAGAGGACGAACGCCCGACCCCGGCGCAGGACGAACGCCCGTCCCGGACGGAGCGGACGATCACGCCGCCCGAACAGGGGAGTACCGGACCGGCGGAGACCCGTACAGGGGAAAACCCTGCCGAGCAGTCGCGACCTTCCGAGGTGACGCTCGACAAGCAGGAGAACGAGCACGAGAAGCCCGCGCCGACGGCCGCCGACACGGCCGGGTCCCCGGCAGCGAGCCCGGCGGAGACTGCGACCGAGCCCGGGGATCCACCGGAGCCTCCCGCCGGTGAGGCCGGCGGGTCGCGTGCCTCCGGTGGGTGGCGCCCGGTGATTCTCGTCGGTGCGGTGGCGGTGGTGCTCGCGGTGATCGCCGCGGTCGCGGCCTTCCGTCCCGGTGCCGACGTCTCGAACGTCGCGTGGGTCGACACCGCGGAGACCCGTGAGGTCACCGAGGCCGCGAAGGTCGCGATCGAGACCATGCACGGCTACGACTACCGCACCATCGACGAGGACTTCGGGCGGATCCGGGAGTTGCTGACCCCGGAGCGGCTCGAGGAGTTCGACTCGACCGCGGACGTCACCAAGAAGGCCGCGATCGACACCCGCACGGTCACCGAGGTGATGGTCGAGCACATCGGCGCGACGATGCTCGACGACACCCGCGCCGAGGTCGCCGCCTACATCAACGTCAGCGCCACCGGCGACGGGATCGCCCAGGGCAGCGCGGCCGCACCGCTGCTGGTGAGGATGGAGAAGTCGGACGGACGATGGCTGGTCTCGGAGATCCGCGACCGGTGACGACGGCTGCGGATCGCCCCCTCACCGGGGGTGTCCGCGGCCGCGACGCGCGGATCGTTCCGGACGCGCAGTCTTGACGCAGGCGACGCGAGCGGTCACTCTATCGGTACGCCTGTTCGACTGAAGGCTTCCTCGTGAGCCGCTCGAGGTCGTTTGCCAGGTTTCTTTGAGGCACCCCTGTGGACATTTCGCCTACTAAGGTGTAGGTTAGTTCTTTGCGCTGGCTGCCTCCTGTTCACCTTCTGATCGTCGAGTCGGAATCCGCCCTTTCGGGCGAGACCGTTTCGGTGTGTCGGTGGGGTTCTCGTTCGGGTTGCGACCAGCGAAAACGCCCCACATGAAGAAGCAGGTACAGCGGCGGTCGCACCGGTTGGAGCGGCCCGCGTGAGGTGCTGGAAGGACGCATCTTGGCAGTCTCTAGCCAGACCAAGGCAGTAGCCGGAATCCCCGGAGCCCCGACGAGGGTGTCGTTCGCGAAGATTCGCGAACCCCTCGAAGTTCCCGGGCTCCTCGATCTACAGACCGATTCCTTCGAATGGTTGATCGGCTCGGAGCGCTGGCGCGCGAAGGCTGCCGAGCGCGGCGACGGTCACGTCGTCGGTGGCCTGGAGGAGATCCTCGACGAGCTCTCGCCGATCGAGGACTTCTCGGGTTCGATGTCCCTGTCCTTCTCCGATCCTCGTTTCGACGAGGTCAAGGCCTCCGTCGAGGAGTGCAAGGACAAGGACATGACGTACGCGGCTCCGCTGTTCGTCACTGCCGAGTTCATCAACAACAACACCGGCGAGATCAAGAGCCAGACGGTCTTCATGGGTGACTTCCCGATGATGACCGACAAGGGCACCTTCATCATCAACGGCACCGAGCGTGTCGTGGTGTCCCAGCTCGTCCGTTCGCCGGGCGTGTACTTCGACAAGACCGTCGACAAGAGCACCGAGAAGGACCTGCACAGCGTCAAGGTCATCCCGGGCCGCGGTGCCTGGCTCGAGTTCGACGTCGACAAGCGCGACACCGTCGGTGTGCGTATCGACCGCAAGCGCCGTCAGCCGGTCACCGTGCTGCTCAAGGCGCTGGGCTGGTCCACCGAGCAGATCGTCGAGCGTTTCGGATTCTCCGAGATCATGATGTCGACGCTCGAGAAGGACAACACGGCGGGCACCGACGAGGCGCTCCTCGACATCTACCGCAAGCTCCGTCCGGGCGAGCCGCCGACCAAGGAGAGCGCGCAGACCCTGCTGGAGAACCTCTTCTTCAAGGACAAGCGCTACGACCTGGCGCGCGTGGGCCGTTACAAGATCAACAAGAAGCTCGGCCTGAACACGGGTCAGCCGATCGAGGCGTCCACCCTCACCGAGGAAGACATCGTCGCCACGATCGAGTACCTCGTGCGTCTGCACGCGGGCGAGAGCAAGATGACCGTCCCCGGCGGCGTCGAGGTTCCCGTCGAGGTCGACGACATCGACCACTTCGGCAACCGTCGTCTGCGCACGGTCGGTGAGCTCATCCAGAACCAGATCCGCGTGGGCCTGTCCCGCATGGAGCGCGTGGTCCGTGAGCGCATGACCACCCAGGACGTCGAGGCGATCACGCCGCAGACCCTGATCAACATCCGTCCGGTCGTGGCTGCGATCAAGGAGTTCTTCGGAACCTCCCAGCTGTCGCAGTTCATGGACCAGAACAACCCGCTGTCGGGCCTGACGCACAAGCGTCGTCTGTCGGCGCTGGGCCCCGGCGGTCTGTCGCGTGAGCGCGCCGGCCTCGAGGTCCGCGACGTCCACCCGTCGCACTACGGCCGCATGTGCCCGATCGAGACCCCGGAAGGCCCGAACATCGGCCTGATCGGCTCGCTGTCGGTGTACGCGCGGGTCAACCCGTTCGGCTTCATCGAGACGCCCTACCGCAAGGTCGTCGACGGTGTCGTCACCGACGAGGTCGAGTACCTCACGGCCGACGAGGAGGACCGCTACCTCATCGCGCAGGCCAACTCGCCGATCGGCTCCGACAACCGCTTCTCGGACGAGCGTGTCCTCGTCCGTAAGAAGGGCGCGGAGATCGAGTACGTCGCCGCCGACCAGGTCGAGTACATGGACGTCTCGCCGCGCCAGATGGTGTCGGTCGCGACCGCGATGATCCCGTTCCTCGAGCACGACGACGCCAACCGTGCCCTCATGGGCGCGAACATGCAGCGTCAGGCCGTGCCGCTGGTGCGCAGCGAGTCGCCGATCGTCGGTACCGGCATGGAGCTGCGTGCCGCCGTCGACGCCGGCGACGTCATCGTCACCGAGAAGAGCGGCGTGATCGAAGAGGTCTCCGCCGACTTCATCACCGTCATGGCCGACGACGGAACCCGCAAGACCTACCGTCTGCGCAAGTTCGACCGTTCGAACCAGGGCACCTGCTCGAACCAGCGTCCGATCGTGGACGAGGGACAGCGCGTCGAGTCCGGCCAGGTCCTCGCCGACGGCCCCTGCACCGAGAACGGTGAGATGGCGCTCGGCAAGAACCTGCTCGTGGCGATCATGCCGTGGGAGGGCCACAACTACGAGGACGCGATCATCCTGTCGCAGCGCCTCGTGGAGGAGGACGTGCTCACCTCGATCCACATCGAGGAGCACGAGATCGACGCCCGCGACACCAAGCTCGGTGCCGAGGAGATCACCCGCGACATCCCGAACGTCTCCGACGAGGTCCTCGCCGACCTCGACGAGCGTGGCATCGTCCGCATCGGTGCCGAGGTCCGCGACGGCGACATCCTCGTCGGCAAGGTCACGCCGAAGGGCGAGACCGAGCTGACCCCCGAGGAGCGCCTGCTCCGCGCGATCTTCGGTGAGAAGGCGCGCGAGGTCCGCGACACCTCCCTGAAGGTGCCCCACGGTGAGAACGGCAAGGTCATCGGTGTTCGCGTGTTCTCGCGCGAGGACGACGACGATCTGCCTCCGGGTGTCAACGAGCTCGTCCGCGTGTACGTGGCGCAGAAGCGCAAGATCCAGGACGGCGACAAGCTCGCCGGCCGCCACGGCAACAAGGGCGTCATCGGCAAGATCCTCCCGCAGGAGGACATGCCGTTCCTGCCCGACGGCACCCCGGTCGACATCATCCTGAACACCCACGGTGTTCCGCGTCGTATGAACATCGGCCAGGTCCTCGAGACGCACCTGGGCTGGATCGGCAAGGCCGGCTGGCAGATCCAGGTGGCCGACGACGGCAGCCGTCCCGAGTGGGCACAGAACCTCTCCGAGGAGATGCTCGCCGCCGAGCCCGACACCAACATCGCCACGCCGGTGTTCGACGGTGCCCGCGAGGAGGAGCTGACGGGTCTGCTGTCCTCGACGCTGCCGAACCGCGACGGCGAGGTCATGGTCGGCCCCGACGGCAAGGCGACGCTGTTCGACGGTCGCTCCGGCGAGCCGTTCCCGTACCCGGTGTCGGTCGGCTACATGTACATCATCAAGCTGCACCACCTGGTCGACGACAAGATCCACGCGCGTTCGACCGGTCCGTACTCGATGATCACGCAGCAGCCGCTCGGTGGTAAGGCGCAATTCGGTGGTCAGCGCTTCGGTGAGATGGAGTGCTGGGCGATGCAGGCCTACGGCGCCGCCTACACCCTCCAGGAGCTGCTCACGATCAAGTCCGACGACGTCGTCGGTCGCGTCAAGGTCTACGAGGCGATCGTCAAGGGCGAGAACATCCCCGAGCCGGGTATCCCCGAGTCGTTCAAGGTGCTCCTCAAGGAACTCCAGTCGCTGTGCCTGAACGTGGAGGTCCTCTCCAGCGACGGCGCGGCCATCGCGATGGCCGACGGCGACGACGAGGACCTCGAGCGGGCGGCCGCCAACCTGGGCATCAACCTTTCCCGCAACGAGTCGGCCACGGTCGACGACCTCGCGAACTAGGAGCCGAGCCGATGCGGTACGCACCCCGACACCACCGGGCGCGTACCGCATCGGGCCCCGGCAGCGATAGCGACAACTAGCAGCAATACAACCCGCACAGGGGAAAGGAAGTTACGTGCTCGACGTCAACTTCTTCGATGAACTCCGGATCGGCCTGGCCACCGCCGAGGACATCCGTAACTGGTCGTACGGCGAGGTCAAGAAGCCCGAGACCATCAACTACCGCACGCTCAAGCCCGAGAAGGACGGCTTGTTCTGCGAGAAGATCTTCGGTCCCACCCGGGACTGGGAGTGCTACTGCGGCAAGTACAAGCGTGTCCGCTTCAAGGGCATCATCTGCGAGCGCTGCGGCGTCGAGGTGACCCGCGCCAAGGTCCGCCGTGAGCGCATGGGCCACATCGAGCTCGCCGCTCCGGTGACGCACATCTGGTACTTCAAGGGTGTGCCGAGCCGCCTCGGCTACCTGCTCGACCTCGCGCCGAAGGATCTCGAGAAGATCATCTACTTCGCCGCGTACGTCATCACGTCCGTCGACGACGAGCTGCGCCACAACGAGCTCTCCACTCTCGAAGCCGAGATGGAGGTCGAGAAGAAGTCGGTCGCCGACCAGCGCGACGCCGACCTCGAGGCCCGCGCGCAGAAGCTCGAAGCCGACCTCGCCGAACTCGAGGCCGAGGGCGCCAAGTCCGACGTCCGCCGCAAGGTCAAGGACGGCGGCGAGCGCGAGATGCGTCAGCTCCGCGACCGTGCGCAGCGCGAGCTCGACCGCCTCGACGAGATCTGGACGACCTTCACGAAGCTGAAGCCGAAGGATCTGATCGTCGACGAGATGATCTACCGCGAGCTCCAGGACCGCTACGGCGAGTACTTCACCGGTGCCATGGGTGCCGAGGCGATCCAGAAGCTCATCGAGAACTTCGACATCGACGCCGAGGCCGAGTCGCTGCGCGAGACCATCCGCAGCGGCAAGGGCCAGAAGAAGCTCCGTGCTCTCAAGCGCCTGAAGGTCGTCGCGGCGTTCCAGCAGTCCGGCAACTCGCCCATGGGCATGGTGCTCGACGCCGTGCCGGTGATCCCGCCGGAACTGCGTCCGATGGTGCAGCTCGACGGTGGCCGCTTCGCGACCTCCGACCTCAACGACCTGTACCGCCGCGTCATCAACCGCAACAACCGCCTCAAGCGACTGATCGACCTCGGTGCCCCCGAGATCATCGTCAACAACGAGAAGCGGATGCTGCAGGAGTCGGTCGACGCCCTCTTCGACAACGGCCGTCGTGGCCGGCCGGTCACCGGTCCCGGTAACCGTCCGCTCAAGTCGCTGTCCGATCTGCTCAAGGGCAAGCAGGGCCGCTTCCGTCAGAACCTGCTCGGTAAGCGCGTCGACTACTCGGGCCGTTCGGTCATCGTCGTCGGTCCGCAGCTCAAGCTGCACCAGTGCGGTCTGCCGAAGCTCATGGCGCTCGAGCTGTTCAAGCCGTTCGTGATGAAGCGTCTCGTCGACCTCAACCACGCGCAGAACATCAAGTCCGCCAAGCGCATGGTCGAGCGTCAGCGCCCGCAGGTGTGGGACGTCCTCGAAGAGGTCATCAACGAGCACCCGGTTCTGCTGAACCGTGCTCCCACGCTGCACCGCCTCGGTATCCAGGCGTTCGAGCCGCAGCTCGTCGAGGGCAAGGCCATCCAGCTGCACCCCCTCGTGTGTGAGGCCTTCAACGCCGACTTCGACGGCGACCAGATGGCCGTGCACCTCCCGCTGTCCGCGGAGGCGCAGGCCGAGGCCCGCATCCTGATGCTGTCGTCGAACAACATCCTGTCGCCGGCATCGGGCCGCCCGCTCGCCATGCCGCGTCTGGACATGGTCACGGGTCTGTTCCACCTGACCCGTCTGGTCGAGGACGCCCCCGGCGCCTACAAGGCCGCGACCGCCGACGAGCCCGAGCAGGGCGTCTACTCGTCGCCGGCCGAGGCTCAGATGGCCGTCGACCGCGGTGTGCTGTCGGTCCAGGCTCCGATCAAGGTGCGCCTGACCCAGCTGCGTCCGCCGCGCGACGTCGAGAACGAGCTGTTCCCGGAGGGCTGGAAGTACGGTCAGGCGTGGATCACGCAGACCACCCTCGGTCGCGTGCTGTTCAACGAGCTGCTGCCGACGAACTACGCGTTCGTCAACGACATCATGCCGAAGAAGCGCCAGGCCGCGATCATCAACGACCTGGCCGAGCGGTACCCGATGATCGTCGTCGCGCAGACCGTCGACAAGCTCAAGGACGCCGGCTTCTACTGGGCCACGCGTTCGGGTGTCACCATCTCGATGGCGGACGTGCTCGTTCCGCCGGAGAAGAAGGACATCCTCGAGCGGTACGAGACGCAGGCCGACGCCATCCAGCGGCAGTACGACCGAGGCAAGCTCTCGGAGGACGAGCGTCGCGATTCGCTCGTCAAGCTGTGGCAGGAAGCGACCGAAGAGGTCGGTCAGGTCATGGAGGCGCACTACCCGGACGACAACCCGATCCCCACGATCGTCAAGTCCGGTGCTGCGGGCAACATGACCCAGATCCGCTCGCTGGCGGGCATGAAGGGTCTGGTGACGAACCCGAAGGGCGAGTTCATCCCGCGCCCGATCAAGTCCTCCTTCCGTGAGGGCCTGACCGTCGCCGAGTACTTCATCAACACGCACGGCGCGCGTAAGGGTCTGGCCGACACCGCTCTCCGTACCGCCGACTCGGGTTACCTGACCCGTCGTCTGGTCGACGTCTCGCAGGACGTCATCGTCCGCGAGGTCGACTGCGGCACGCCGCGCGGCATCGAGATGACCATCGCCGAGCTCGCACGCGACGCGACGGGTCAGCCGACCGGTGAGCTCGTGCGCGACGCTCACATCGAGACCAGCACCTACGCCCGTACGCTGGCGACGGACGCGGTCGACGCGAACGGCAACGTCGTCGTCGAGCGTGGTTCCGACCTCGGCGACCCGGCGATCGAGGCGCTGCTCGAGGCCGGCATCCAGAAGGTCAAGGTCCGCTCGGTCCTGACCTGCGACACCGGCACCGGCGTCTGCGCGACCTGCTACGGCCGTTCGATGGCGACGGGCAAGCTCGTCGACATCGGCGAGGCCGTCGGTATCGTCGCCGCCCAGTCGATCGGTGAGCCCGGTACGCAGCTGACGATGCGTACCTTCCACCAGGGTGGCGTCGGTGAGGACATCACCGGTGGTCTACCCCGCGTCCAGGAGCTGTTCGAGGCCCGCGTCCCCAAGGGCAAGGCCCCGATCGCCGATGTCTCCGGCCGCATCCGCCTTGAGGACGACGATCGCTTCTACAAGATCACGATCATCCCCGACGACGGTGGTGAGGAGGTCGTGTACGACAAGCTGTCCAAGCGTCAGCGTCTGCACGTCATCCGCAAGGCCGACGGCACCGAGGGCGTGCTCGCGGACGGCGACCACGTGGAGGTCGGTCAGCAGCTCCTCGAGGGCTCTGCCGATCCGCACGAGGTGCTGCGCGTGATGGGCCCGCGTCAGGTTCAGGTCCACCTGGTCCACGAGGTCCAGGAGGTCTACCGGAGCCAGGGCGTGTCGATCCACGACAAGCACATCGAGGTCATCGTGCGCCAGATGCTGCGTCGCGTGACGATCATCGACTCGGGCTCGACGGAGTTCCTGCCCGGTTCGCTCGTCGAGCGCAGCGAGTTCGAGGCTGCGAACCGTCGTGTGGTCCAGGAGGGTGGCGAGCCGGCTGCCGGCCGTCCGGTCCTCATGGGTATCACGAAGGCGTCGCTGGCCACCGATTCGTGGCTGTCGGCGGCGTCCTTCCAGGAGACCACTCGCGTGCTCACCGACGCGGCGATCAACTGCCGCTCGGACAAGCTGATCGGTCTCAAGGAGAACGTGATCATCGGCAAGCTGATCCCCGCCGGTACCGGTATCAACAAGTACCGGAACATCGAGGTCCAGCCGACCGAGGAGGCCCGCGCGGCCGCGTACGCCATCCCGGCGTACGACGACCAGTACTACTCGCCGGACGGCTTCGGCCAGAACACCGGCGCTGCAGTGCCGCTGGACGACTACGGTTACTCCAACGACTACCGGTAGTTCGCTGCCGTAGTAGACGACGAAGGTCCCGCCCTCTTCTCTTCGGGGGCGGGGCCTTCGTCATTTGTTCTCGACGGTGATCGCCGTCGTTGCTTCGCCGCGAGCGTCTCGCAGCGGTTCCGCGCGGGGTGTGGGTCAGCGCGGGATGTGGAAGTCCACGAGTTCGGCCGTGCCCCGCGACAGCTCGGACCACGATCCGCTCACCGTGAGGACTGCGATCGCGGAGGTGGGGAACTTCTCGGCCACCTGATGGGCGGCGTCGGTGCTGTGGTCCGTGATGAGTCCGAGGACGGTCGCGGAGAGGGTCGGCTCGTGCCCGATGACCAGCAGGGTCTGCACGTCGTCGGCGGTTCCCCGGATCTCGGCGACCAGGGATTCCGGATCGGCGTGGTACAGGCTGTCGCGGTACTCGACGGGAGCCTCCACGGCCGCCTCGGCGAGTGTCTTGCGTGTCCGGGTCGCGGTGGAGCACAGAACGGCGTCCACCTCGGGCAGGTTCGCCCGGATCCAGCGACCGGCGAGACCGGCCTCGCGGCGTCCGCGGGGGGAGAGGGGACGCTCGTGATCGTCCACGTCGTCCGGGTACGCGGACTTGCCGTGGCGCAGCAAGATCAGGGTACGGGTCATGGGGTCCACCGTAGAGCGTCCGGATTCCGGCCGATCCACGCGACCGCGCGAGTGTGATCCTCGACCGTGAACCAGACCGTCAGTCCGTCCTCCCGCAGGGTCGTCCGCAAGGTGAGGGTCTCGCCGGCGGCGACGGGGCGCAGGTGCTCGATCACCGCTCGGTACGGCGCGTCCGGGACGTCCGGCCGGAGGGGCAGAAGCTCTTCGACACCGTGCCAGTAGACGGCGTTGTTCACGTGCCCGAAGGGGTCGAGGTCGGTGGCGCGCAGGGGGAAGACGCGTTCGTCGTCGACCTCGTCGGGTGCGCGACCGGGCAGCCACGCCGTCCACTTCAGGCGTGTGTCGTGCGCGTAGCGGGCCATGTGCTCGAACAGGCCGTCGCTGATGCGGGTGGGAGCGCCGGTGGTGGGGCCGATGTCGATCCAGAACGCCGCGGTTTCGATCAGCGGACCGTCCGGGGCGTCGTCGGGGTCGTCGAGGCGGACCCGCACGTTCGCCCACCGTATCGACAGGGCGTCGCACCAGCGCCGCAACCGGAGCGTGCGGCCGTACTCGGCGGGGCGGTGCACGTCGACGATCGTGCGCCGGACGATCCAGAGCGGGTCGGTCTCGGACGCGCCGACGGCGGCGAGGTTGTCGGTGCCGATGTCCTGGAGATAGCGGGCGATGCCGTCGAGTCGCAGTCGCTTCCCGGTGTCGACGTCGCCGGTGCGGACGGTGCGCTCGGTGGAGAAGGGATCCGCCTCCTCGGGCAGTTCCGTCAGCGGTCGCGTCCGAGGCAGATCGGTGCTCGACGTCGACGTGGCCATGTGTCCCCCCCGGGTCGGATGTCCGATCGTGCGATTCTCGCAGCTTCGGTGGGTGGTCGCAGGTTCTCTTGCGAACCCGCGGTGACTGCCGCTACAGTCGAGTTAACTGTTACGGATCGTTACATGAAATTCGCGGACGCTCCGCCCGGCTGCCGAGGACCCTTCCCATGGCCTATGTGATCACCCAGACCTGCTGCAACGATGCGAGCTGCGTCGCGGTCTGCCCTGTGAACTGCATCCACCCCTCGCCGGACGAGCCCGAATTCGCCACCGCCGAGATGTTGCACATCGATCCGAAGACCTGCATCGACTGCGGCGCCTGCGCCGATGCGTGCCCGGTCGAGGCGATCCTGCCCGACGACAAGCTCGACCCCTCCCAGAAGCGGTTCGCCGAGATCAATGCGGCCTGGTACGCGGACCACCCGGCGCCGGAGGGGTGGCAGCCCCTCGTGCCCACCCCGGCGCCTCCGCGTGATCGCGGAACGCTGCGGGTCGCGATCGTCGGAGCCGGCCCCGCGGCCTGCTACGCCGCCCAGGAACTCCTCGAACGCTCCGACGTCGAGGTCGAGATGTTCGATCGGCTCCCGACTCCCTTCGGCCTCGTGCGCGCCGGTGTCGCCCCCGACCATCCGGGGACCAAGGCGGTCACGGAATCGTTCGAATGGTCGTTCCGGCGCGAGGAGTTCGCCCTGCACCTCGCCACCGAGGTCGGTCGCGACATCACCCACGCCGAACTGCTCGAGCACCACCACGCCGTGATCTACGCGACCGGTGCGTCGTCCGACCGCCGACTCGGGATCACGGGCGAGGACCTGCCCCGCAGCCACGCCGCCACCGAGTTCGTCGCCTGGTACAACGGCCACCCCGACTACGCCGACCGCACCTTCGACCTGTCCGGCGAACGCGCCGTCATCGTCGGCAACGGCAACGTCGCCCTCGACGTCGCGCGGATCCTCACCATGGACGTCGACGAACTGGCGCGCACCGACATCGCCGACCACGCCCTGAAGGCGCTGCGGGAGAGCAACATCCGCGAGGTCGTCCTGCTCGGCCGGCGCGGCCCCGCCCAGGCCGCCTACAGCAATCCGGAGTTCCTCGCCCTCGGCGACCTCACCGGGGTGGACGTCGTCGTCGACGACGCCGACCTCGAACTCGATCCGGTGAGCTCTCGGGCCGTGGAGGACGACGCGGCGACCGCGCTGCGGGTCCGTCTCGCCCGTGAGTACGCCGGACGGCCCGTCCGTCCCGGTCACCGTCGCATCGTCTTCCGGTATCTCGCTGCCCCGAGCGAACTGCTCGGCGACGACCACGTGACCGGCGTGCGGGTCGAACGCACCCAACTCGTCGACGACGGTGGCCGCCTCACCGCCCGACCCACCGGCCGGTTCGAGGACCTGCCCGCCACGCTCGTGCTCCGGTCGATCGGTTATCGCGGCGTTCCCGTGCCGGGTGTGCCCTTCGACGACGTCCGTGGCGTCGTTCCCAACACCGGCGGTCGCGTCGACACCGGCGTCTACGTGACCGGCTGGGCCAAGCGCGGGCCGAGCGGTGTCATCGGCACCAACAAGGGGTGCGCGAAGGAGACCGTCGCGGCGCTGCTGGCCGATTTCGACTCCGGTGCGCTCGCCGATCCCCGCGGCGACCGTCGCGCGCTGAACCGGTTGCTCGGACAGCGCAGGCCCGATCGGGTGGACCTGGACGGCTGGAAGACCATCGACGCCGCCGAGCGGCAGGCCGGACGGGCCCAGGGCCGGCCCCGCGTCAAGATCACCGATCGCGGGACCCTCGTCGAACTCGGTCGTCGCCGACGCCGTCTTCCGCTGCTCGCTTCGCTGCGTCGCTGACGCAGTCGCGGGTGACGCAGGTCGCGGCCCACCCGGGCGTTCGTCGATAGGCTCGGGAGAACCGAATCCCGACCCGAACGGACATGTGCATGAGCAGCGACAACCTCGACCGCACGGCGCTCACGCGCCGCACCCTCATCGGCGGCGCCGGTGTGGTGGCGGCCGGCGCGGCCCTCACGGCCTGCGGATCGTCCGGCGACACCGGCGAGGCACGATCGGCGGTGCCCGCACCGACCACGACCGCGCCTCCCGGACCCGACGCGGAGGTCGTAGCCACCGTCGCGGACGTGCCGGTCGGCGGGGGCGTCATGCTCGAATCGAAGAGGCTCGTCGTCACCCAGCCCGCGGAGGGCGACTTCCGCGCGTTCATCGCGATCTGTACCCATCAGGGCTGCAATCTCAGCGGGGTCGAGGGCGACCGCATCATCTGCCCGTGCCACGGCAGCCGGTACGACCTCGACGGCGCCCCGGTCGAAGGACCGGCGAAGCGGCCGCTGAAGACCCGTCCGGTGGCGGCGCGCGGGTCCGATCTCGTCGTGGGCTGATCGGTCCGGGGATAGAGTCCGCTCCGTGGAGACCAGCGGAGGCTGGCGCCCGAAGGCGCTGCGTGACGGTACGGACCCGGACCCTCGTTTCACGCTGGCCAACGAGCGCACCTTCCTCGCCTGGGTGCGGACCGCGCTCGGCGTCATCGCCGCGGCGGTCGCGCTGGAGACCTTCGCGGGCGGCATCGTGTCGGAGGGGCTCCGCACGGTGCTGGCGTGTGCGCTGCTCGGATTCGCCGCCGTGCTCACCGTGTTCGCGCTGATCCGCTGGCACCGCGTCGAGCACGCGATGCGCACCGGACGTGCACTCCCGGTGCCGTGGGTGGCCTACCTGCTCGCCGTCGCCCTCGGGGTCTCCGGGGTCGTGCTCGCCGTCGCGATCGCCTGGTGAGACGAGCGGCATCGTGAGCCCGGACGATCTGCGGCACGGCGACGCCGGTCTGCAGCCCGAACGGACCAGTCTGGCGTGGCTGCGCACCGCGTCGGTGCTCGGGGCGGTGGTGCTCGGATTCATGCGGTTCGTGCCCGGCCCGGGTGCGGTGGTCGCGACGATCGGCCTGGTCTGCCTCGTGCCCGTGCTCGCGGTGCTGCTCGCCTCCCGGATCGGTCACCGCGCGCGTGTGCGCGGATTGGTGGCGGGGCGCGCGCCCTATTTCTGGTGGCGGAACGTCGCGGTCACCGCCACGGTCGTGGTGCTCGCGATCTCGTCGGCCGTACTGATCGTCACGGCCCACTGATTGTCACGGACCACTGATCGTCACCGCTCGCTGATCCTCACTGCCCGCTGATCGACGACACACCGATCAGCGCTATCGCGGCGACCCAAACAGTCGCCGCTGCCGCGAGCGCGATCGGGCGCCATCCGACCCCGCGAAGCACCTCCCGGCGCACCCCCGCGCCCAGGGCGAACATCGCGACCGTCAGCAGTGCCCTCTGCACCGTGCCCGCAGCCTCCACCACGATCGGATCGAGCAGTCCGGTCGAGCGCAGCGCGACACACGCGAGGAAGCCCAGCAGGAAGACCGGCACGATCGGGGGAGTGCGCTCGTCGCGGCGGCCCTCACCGCGCCGCCGGGCGACGACCCCGACGATCGCCACGACCGGAGCCAGCAGTGCCACCCGCGCGAGCTTGACCGTCACGGCCGCGGCGAGCACCCCACCGGCGGTGGCCTCGAGAGCGGTGCCGGTCGCGACGACCTGGGCGACCTCGTGGATCGCCGCACCCGCCCACAGACCGGCGGTCCCGGGGGTCAGCCCGAGCATCCCGGCGGCGAGCGGAACGAGCGGGATCATCGCGGTGCCGAAGACGACCACCAATGCGACGGTGGTGACGAGTTCGCGTTTGCGCGAATCGATCACACCGTCGACCGCCGCCGCGGCCGCGGCTCCACAGATCGAGAAGCCGCACGCGATGAGCAGGCGCTGGGTCCAGCCCACCCCGAGCCACCGGCCGAAGGCGAGCGAGCCGCCGATGCCCGCGACGACGACGGTCGCCGCGACGATCGCTGTGCCCCACCCGAGGTCGACGAGATCGGAGACCGCGAGCTGCACGCCGAGCAGCGCGACGCCCACTCGGAGCAACCGCTTCGATGCCGTACCCAGACCCGGCTCCAGAACCTCGACCACCGGTGCGGGCAGACCGACGTTCGCCACGACCACACCCAGGACGATCGCGACGAGCAACGGGCTCGCCCCGGGGATCAGGTGCGCCGCTCCCAGTGCGACGACCGCGCCCGCCGCGGCCACCAGGAGACCCGGGACGACGGTGGGCCGGGACACGGGCGCGTGGACGGTGAGCATGCCTCGACTCTTCCGTTGCAGCGGTGTCCGCACCAGCCGTCGATCGGACATGAGCTCATATCGAATGGATATGTGCAGAGGGTCCGGCATATCGTTCGTGCATGACCAGCTGGCCGGATCTCGTCGCTCTGGAACTGCTCGTCGGGGTCGACGACCGGGGCGGGCTCGGCGCCGCGGCCCGCGCGGCCGGTCTCGCCCAGCCCAACGCGACCCGCATGCTGCGCCGGCTCGAACGGCAACTCGGCGCGGTCCTCGTGCGGCGTGGCCGGACGGGTTCGGTGCTCACCCCGGAGGGCACAGTGGTCGCGCACTGGGCTCGGGAGGTCCTGGCCGACGCGGAACGCCTCCTCGACGCCGCCGCCGCACTGCGCGTCGAGCAGCAACCCGAACTGGTGGTCGCGGCGTCGATGACGGTCGCCGAACACCTCATCCCGCGGTGGCTCGGCGCCTTCCGCACACTCCGCGACGACGTCCAGATCCAGTTGCAGGTCCACAACTCGATGCGGGTGTGCGACGTCGTCGCCGAGGGCGGATGCGACGTCGGGTTCGTCGAAGGACCGACGGTGCCGGAGGGACTGCACAGTGTCGCGGTGGCACGCGATCGCCTCGTCGTGGTCGTCCCGCCGCAGCATCCCTGGGCGCGGCGGCGTCGGCCGCTCACCGTGGCCGAACTCGCGGCGACACCACTGGTCGTCCGCGAGGAGGGCTCCGGCACCCGCCGCACCCTCGACCTCGCGTTGCAGGAGTACGACCGGGCCGCACCGCTGCTCGAACTCGGGAGCGGAGCAGCGGTCCGCACGAGCGTGCTCGGGGGTACGGGCCCGGCGGTGCTGAGCACCCTCGCGGTGGAGGAGTATCTGGACTCCGGTCGCCTGGTCGCGGTCGCGGTGGACGGACTCGACCTGCAGCGCGTGCTCCGTGCGGTCTGGAGGCCACCGCGGGTGTTGTCCGGCCCGGCGGGGGAGTTGGTCCGACTGATCACCCGTACCCGCTGACCGGGCCTGCATCCGGTACCGGGTCACGCGCGCGAGTGTTGCAACGCGCCGGCCCCCGCGATCACGACGAGTGCGATGCCTACGAGGGCGAGGGGTTCGACGACCTGCCCCAGCACCAGAGCACCGGCGAGCGCTGCGGCGGCGGGCTCGAGCGCGATGAGGATCGCGAACACCTTCTTCGGCAGGTCGCGCAGGGCACGGATCTCGAGGGTGTACGGGATCGCCGACGACAGCAGCGCCACGGCGAGTCCTGCGAGCGCGAGGTCGGGCCGGAGGAGCTCGGTGCCGGCCGTCGCCGCGCCGAACGGCAGGACGACGACGGCCGCGATCGTCGTCGCTCCGGCCAGTCCGGCGGATCCGGGCAGGGTCGTCGCCACACGTGAGCCGGCGATGATGTACCAGGCCCATCCCGATGCGGCGACCAGCGCGAAGGCGACCCCGAGCGGATCGAGACCGGTGGACAGTCCGGCACCGTCACCCACGCCGAGCAGGACCACTCCGGCCAACGCGAGCACCACCCACAGGCCGTCGCGGAGGCGTCGGGACAGGATCGCGGCCAGTCCGAGCGGGCCGAGGAACTCGATGGTGACGGTTGCGGCGAGGGGCAGCCGCGTCAGCGCCCCGTAGAAGGCCGTGTTCATCAGCGCGAGACTCGCGCCCAGTGTCACCACCGCCCGCCACTGTTCCGGTGTCCACGTCCGCGGCCGGGGCCGGGTGAACGCGCAGAGGATCACGGCCGCGAACAGCAGGCGCAGGGTCACCGTGCCGAGGGCGCCCGCCCGGCCGAACAGGGTCGCGGCGAAGGCCGCCCCGAACTGCATCGACAACACCGCGGTGAGGACCGCAACGACAGGCCCGACGGTGTGCGTGCGGGAGTCGTCGGCCATCCCGTCAGTCTGTCCGACAGGCCCGGACGACGTCTGCCGCAAAAAACAATCACGCGTGCTTGATTTTAGAGCTGTGACGTGTGACGCTTGCCGCATGTCCGATCTGCACACCGTGCTCGACGATCTCCGCGCGGAGGGCGACGATCTCGACGCTCTCGTTGCGAACCTGCCCGACGAGAGCTGGGCGCTGCCCACTCCGGCGGAGGGTTGGATCATCGCCCACCAGATCGGCCACCTGTTGTGGACCGACCGGGCGGCGCTCACCGCCGTCCGTGACCCGGACGCCTTCGTGAAGATGGTCGAAGCGGCGTTCGGCGACCCGCTGGGATTCGTCGACGTCGGTGCCGCGAAACAGGCGGGCCGGCCGCCCGCGGAGTTGCTCGCCGACTGGCGCGACACCCGCCGCGAACTCGCCGACGCGCTCGCCGAGGTCCCGCGCGGTACGAAGATCCTGTGGTTCGGACCGCCGATGTCGCCGGCCTCGATGGCGACCGCGCGGCTGATGGAGACCTGGGCGCACGGGGGAGACGTCGCCGACGCCCTCGGCGTCACCCGCACACCCACCGCGCGCCTGAAGAACATCGCGCACCTGGGGGTGCGGACGCGCGACTTCGCGTACGTCATCCGCGACCGGAAGCCACCGGCCGAACCGTTCCGCGTGGTGCTCACCGCCCCCGACGGTGACAGCTGGGAATGGGGTCCGGAGGACGCCGCGCAGTCGGTCACCGGCCCGGCTCTCGACTTCTGCCTGCTCGTCACCCAGCGCATCCACCGCGACGACACCGCCCTCGTCACCGACGGCCCGGACGCGGAGGAATGGCTCGGCCTCGCCCAGGCCTTCGCCGGTGCCCCCGGCGCCGGACGTGAAGCCGGCTCGTCCGCCTCCTGAAGACACCCGTACCCCAGCGAGACACCCCGGCCGAGACACCATCGGAGACATCGTGAGCATGTGGACCACCCCCGAGCGTCTCGCCCTCCGCGAGACCGTCACCGGTTTCGTGAAGCGCGAGATCCTGCCCCACCTCGACGACTGGGAGCGCGCCGGCGAACTGCCCCGCGAACTGCACGTCGAGGCCGCGAAGGTCGGCCTGCTCGGCGCGGGATTCCCCGAGGAGGTCGGCGGTTCCGGTGGCGACGGTGCCGACACGCTCACCGTGTGCGAAGCGTTCCACGAGGCAGGTGCCTCGGGCGGCGCGTTCGCATCACTGTTCACGTGCGGCATCGCCCTGCCGCACCTCATCGCGGCCGGCGATCCCGATCAGATCGACAAGTGGGTACGGCCCACTCTCGCAGGCGAACTCGTCGGATCCCTCGCGATCACCGAACCGGGCGGCGGATCGGACGTCGGCCATCTGACCACCACCGCGGTACGCGACGGCGACCACTACGTCGTCAACGGCGCGAAGACCTACATCACCTCGGGATGCCGCGCCGACTTCGTGGTCACCGCCGTCCGCACCGGAGGTCCCGGCGCCGGAGGAGTCTCGCTGCTCGTGATCGAGAAGGGCACACCGGGTTTCACTGTCTCCCGCAAGCTCGACAAGATGGGCTGGCGCGCGTCGGACACCGCCGAGTTGTCCTTCGCCGACGTCCGCGTGCCGGTCACCAATCTCGTCGGCGCGGAGAACACCGGATTCTGGCAGATCGCACAGGGTTTCGTCTCCGAGCGGATCGCCCTCGCCGCCCAGGCCTATTCGGGTGCGCAGCGGTGCCTGGACCTGACCGTCGCGTGGTGCCGCGATCGCGAGACCTTCGGCCGGCCACTGATCACCCGCCAGGCCGTGCAGCGCACGCTGTCCGAGATGGCGCGTCGCATCGACGTCGCGCGCGTCTACACCCGGCACGTCACCGAACGCGCCGTGGCGGGGGAGACCGACCTGATCGCCGAGGTGTGTTTCGCGAAGAACACCGCGGTCGAGGCCGGCGAGTGGGTCGCCAACCAGGCGGTCCAATTGTTCGGCGGACTCGGGTACATGGCCGAATCCGAGGTCGAACGGCAGTACCGCGACATGCGCATCCTCGGTATCGGCGGTGGCACCACCGAGATCCTCACCGAACTCGCCGCCAAGCGGCTGGGTTACGGCGCCTGACACACCTGATCCTTCACGCGACCGTCCACGGCCGCGCGTCCTCTCACCCGAACCCGGAAGGCATCCTCGTGAGCATCATCGAGACCGAAGAACAGAAGGAACTGCGCGCTGCGGTCGCGGCTCTGGCCGAGCGCTACAACTACGTCGACTACGTGCTTCCCAAGTCACGCGCGCACGAGCCGCTCACCGAATTGTGGGCGGAGGCGGCCAAGCTCGGCTTCCTCGGCGTGAACCTCCCGGAGCAATACGGCGGGGGCGGCGCCGGCATCTACGAACTCGCGCTGGTGCAGGAGGAGCTCTCCGCCAAGGGCGCAGGGTTGCTGCTCGTCGTGGTCTCGCCGGCCATCTGCGGCACGATCATCTCCAAGTACGGCACCGACGCGCAGAAGCAGGAATGGTTGCCCGGGCTCGCCGACGGCTCCCGCATCATGGCCTTCGGCATCACCGAGGCCGACGCCGGATCCAACTCGCACAACATCACCACCATCGCCCGCCGCGACGGTGACGACTGGATCCTCTCCGGCAGCAAGGTGTACATCTCCGGTGTCGACCAGGCCGACGCCGTGCTCGTCGTCTCCCGCACCGAGGACGCGAAGACCGGCAAGCTCCGTCCGGCCCTGTTCATCGTGCCGACCGACGCTCCGGGCTTCACGAAGACGCCCATGGAGATGGACATCCTCGAGCCGGACTACCAGTTCTCCCTGTTCTTCGACGACGTCCGGCTTCCCGCCGACGCACTGGTCGGTGAACCGGAGGCCGCGCTGATGCAGCTGTTCGCCGGACTGAACCCCGAACGGATCATGGGCGCGGCGATGGCAGTGGGGATGGGCCGGTACGCCCTCGACGCCGCGGTGCGCTACGCCAACGAGCGCACCGTCTGGAAGCAGCCCATCGGCGCGCATCAGGGCATTGCGCACCCGCTGGCGCAGCGCAAGATCGAGCTCGAACTCGCCAAGCTCATGATGCAGAAGGCCGCCGTCCTCTACGACAGCGGCGACGACTTCGGGGCCGCCGAGGCCGCGAACATGGCCAAGTACGCCGCGGGTGAGGCCGCGATCGCCTCGCTGGACCAGGCGATCCAGACCCACGGCGGAGCCGGCCTCACCCGGGAGTACGGCCTCGCGGCGATGCTCGGCGCCGCGCGCATCGCACGCGTGGCGCCGGTCAGCCGGGAGATGATCCTCAACTTCGTGGCCCAGCACTCGCTGGGCCTGCCGAAGTCGTACTAGGCCGACGCTTCGGTGTTCGACGCTTCGGTGTTCGATGCTTCCGGGTTCGAGGTGTCGGGATTCGACACCTCGGACCCGGAGGTACCGAGGTTCGGCGGGAAGGAATCCGGCGGGAAGATACCGGCCGCCTCCTCCGCCGGGAGCAGCGTCCCCAGCAGATAGGCGAGGGACCACCGCAACGAGTTCACGTCCTGCAGCGGCACGGTCTGCTGGTAGCCCACGAGCGTGTACAGGGCCAGCCTTGCGAACCGCTCGGCCTGTCCCCTCGAACCGAGATACTGGGCCACCGCTTCGGCCACCACCGCGTAACGCAGGTCGTCGACCTTGCTCTGCACCTCGTGGACCCCGGAGTCGCTGTGCGACCAACCACGGATGGCGGATTCGGCGGAGTGGGGGAGACTGCACGCGAATTCGACGAGCAACCGGAGCCGTCGGGTCATCGAACCCTCGAGGCGCGCCGCGGCGGCGAGCTGCAGCGTCTGGCTCTCGAGCCAGTGCTGGAGGAATTCGGTCTTGAACTGCGCCCAGCTCTCGAAATAGTTGTAGAACGAGCCGGTCGTCACCTCGAGGTGACTGCACAACCGTGCCTGCTTGAGCCCGGCATGGTCGTTGGTGGCCAGGATGGCCAGCGCGGCGTCGAAGTAGTCCTCGCGCCTGACGATGGTCGCCACGTGGTGCTCCCCTTTCGCCCCGACCTGTTATACGAGTGTACGGATGATGAGCTTTGCGTACGGTCTCGGGGTCGCACGAATACCCGTTCGGTGGAAGATCAGTCGTGACGGAACGGTCGTGACCGGGTGGTCGTGACAGAACAGCAGGAGCAGGAGGCCCGATGGCGCGAGAACCGAAGCAGGACCGCAGCCGCGCCACGCGGCGGCGACTGCTCGAGGCGACGATCGACTGCCTCGCCGAATCCGGTTGGGCCGCAACCACGGTGAGTGTGGTCGCCGAGCGGGCAGGAGTGTCGCGCGGGGCCACCCAGCATCACTTCCCGACCCGGGAGGATCTCATCACCGCATCGCTCGAGTTCATGTTCGACAGTCGCATCGAACGGGTCCGCACCGAGCCGTTCGACGTGCCCGAGGGCGTCGGCCGCACGGAGGCAGTGGTCGAGCGGATCGTCGACCAGTGCACCGGCAACATGTTCAAGGCCGCCCTGCAGGTGTGGACGGCCGCGGCGGCCGATCCTGCTCTGCGTGAGATGCTCCTGCCGCTCGAGGAGAAGTTCGGGCGTGTCTCGCACGCGGTCGCCGTCGAGCAGCTCGGCGCCGACGACACCGATCCGGTCGTGCACCGGACGGTGCAGGCGACCCTGGATCTCGCGCGCGGCCTCGGCCTGGCCGACGTGCTGACCGACGACTCGGCCCGCCGGCGGGAGATCGTCCGCCACTGGGCCGCGCAGCTCGACGAGGTGCTCCGGGAGTCCTCGAGTCGTCGCACACAGGCGGGCCCGGCTCGGTAGTCTTCCCGCCATGCCTCTCCCGCGCATCGGAAGGACGGCGGCTGCCGTGGCCACGGTCGGCCTCATGAGTCTCGGTGCGGCGGCGTGCGGGAACTCCGACGACGCCGGACAGGCAGCGACCTCGCCCACCGCGTCCGTCACCGACCCCGGCCCGCTGTTCGACGAGTGCGGCGCGATGTCCGACGACGAGGTGGCGGCGGCCTTCGGTCTCGGAAGTTTCACGACGGTGACGCGCAACTCGGTGGGCTGCGAGTGGGAGATCTACGTCGGCGGCCCCAGCGTGAGCTTCTCCTGGTACCGGGGAAGTCCCATCGGCCGCGAACGCGCCGGCTCCGATCTCATCGGCCGGCCCGCCGCCGACGTCGAGATCGGGGGACGGTCCGGTTTCATGGGGTCCTACCAGAACGAACTGGGGCAGACGACGCTGTGCGAGATCGGTGTGGAGTTCGGCGGCGACTTCGTCCACTGGTCGGTCTCGTACTCGAACCTCACGCCCGTCGCCGACGCCTGCGTGGTCGCTCGCGGCCTGGCCACCACAAGTGTGGAGAGGGTGCAGAAGTGAACGCCCGCCGCTGGGGTGCCGCGCTCGCGACCGTCCTCACGACGGGCGCTCTGCTCACCGGGTGCACCCGCACCATCGAGGGGCGTGCCGTTCCCGAGGGGATCGGTGGCGGCACGGGCGCCGAGTTCACCCGGCTGCTCACCGAGTGCGACGCGGTCGCCGACGAGAAGATCGCCGAAGCCGTGGGCGCGGACTACGTCTACCGCGGTTTCTTCGGTGCGATCTGCCGCTGGGACGGTGAGGGACCCGCGGGTGTCGTGAAGGTCACCTTCAACTGGTTCGAGACCGGTTCCCTCGACCACGAACGCGCCGCAGCCGAGGGGCTCGGTTACGAGATCGAGAACACGACCATCGAGGGCCGGCGGGCGCTGCAGATGCGCCGACCGGGCGATCCGCGCTCGTGCGGGGTCAGTTCCGGGGCCTCGACGACCGGCATCTTCGGCTGGTGGGTGCAGTACACCTCCGGGGGAGCGGACCCCTGTGAAGCTGCTGCTACGTTGGCCCGGCTCACACTGAACCTCAGCAGTTGACGGTGTGTGCGGATCCTCGGGAGGGTGCGCGCTCCTCACTTTGACCTCATGCGCGCCCGCCGGGTATCGTTGTGGGTCGTGTCCGGCATGCCCGGGCCGGTCTGTGTGCCTATGCGAGGTAGTGCCGTGCGCGCGGTCTGTGGATTTCTGCAGGAGCGAGCCCCCGGCTGCCTGTGTGGGGGTACGCGACACACCCGACCTCGTGTGCACACGAGGGGCGAGTGCGGGGCAGCAGCTTTCTTGCCCCAACCGATGGATCCCTAATTTCAGAACAGCCGAGGTTGCTCGAAGTGAGCAGCTTCAGACAACGAAGAAAGCCGGTTAATGCCAACCATCAATCAGCTGGTCCGCAAGGGCCGCCGCGACAAGGCCGCCAAGGTCAAGAGCGCGGCGCTCAAGGGCAGCCCCCAGCGTCGCGGCGTGTGCACTCGCGTGTACACCACCACCCCGAAGAAGCCGAACTCGGCTCTCCGGAAGGTCGCCCGTGTGCGTCTGACCTCCCAGGTCGAGGTCACCGCCTACATCCCGGGTGAGGGCCACAACCTCCAGGAGCACTCGATGGTGCTCGTGCGTGGCGGTCGTGTGAAGGACCTCCCGGGTGTGCGCTACAAGATCATCCGCGGCTCGCTCGACACCCAGGGTGTCAAGAACCGCAAGCAGGCTCGCAGCCGCTACGGAGCGAAGAAGGAGAAGGGCTGATGCCACGTAAAGGTCCCGCTCCCAAGCGCCCGCTGATCGCCGATCCGGTCTACGGTTCGCCGCTGGTCACCCAGCTGGTCAACAAGATCCTGCTGGACGGCAAGAAGTCCACCGCCGAGCGCATCGTCTACCAGGCGCTCGAGCAGGCTCGCGAGAAGACCGGCACCGATCCGGTCGTCACCCTCAAGCGCGCGCTCGACAACGTCAAGCCCGCCCTCGAGGTCCGCAGCCGTCGCGTCGGTGGTGCCACCTACCAGGTGCCGGTCGAGGTTCGCCCCGGTCGTTCCACCACCCTCGCCCTGCGCTGGCTGGTGACGTTCGCGCGTCAGCGTCGCGAGAAGACCATGGTCGAGCGGCTCGCCAACGAGCTCCTCGACGCGAGCAACGGCCTCGGCGCATCCGTGAAGCGCCGCGAGGACACGCACAAGATGGCTGAAGCCAACAAGGCGTTCGCGCACTACCGCTGGTGAGTCGTCGCCGACCGGGAGATGCCGTCATCACGGACCTCCCGGTCGGCTGCTCGCACAACTGTGTCGGTCCCGTAAAGGCCGGCTGACAACACAAGAACATGTGGTCCGCACCCAAGGACCGACACGAGCTACGAGCGGGGTTACCTGTGGCACAGGAAGTGCTGACCGACCTGAACAAGGTCCGCAACATCGGCATCATGGCGCACATCGATGCCGGCAAGACCACCACCACCGAGCGCATCCTCTTCTACACCGGTGTCAACTACAAGATCGGTGAGACGCACGACGGTGCCTCGACCACCGACTGGATGGAGCAGGAGAAGGAGCGTGGTATCACCATCACCTCCGCTGCTGTGACCTGTTTCTGGAACAAGAACCAGATCAACATCATCGACACCCCCGGCCACGTCGACTTCACGGTCGAGGTCGAGCGGTCGCTGCGCGTCCTCGACGGCGCAGTCGCCGTGTTCGACGGCAAGGAGGGCGTCGAGCCCCAGTCCGAGCAGGTCTGGCGCCAGGCTGCCAAGTACGACGTTCCGCGCATCTGCTTCGTCAACAAGATGGACAAGATGGGCGCGGACTTCTACTTCACCGTGCAGACGATCATCGATCGCCTGGGCGCGAAGCCGCTGGTCCTCCAGCTCCCCATCGGTGCCGAGGATGCCTTCGACGGCGTCGTCGACCTCGTCGAGATGAAGGCGCTCACCTGGCGTGGCACCACCGACATCGGCACCGAGGCCACGGTCGAGGAGATCCCGGCCGACCTCGCCGACAAGGCTGCCGAGTACCGCGAGAAGCTGCTCGAGACGGTCGCCGAGTCCGACGAAGAGCTCATGGAGAAGTACTTCGGCGGCGAGGAACTCACCGTCGCCGAGATCAAGGCGGCCATCCGCAAGATGACCGTCAACTCCGAGCTCTACCCGGTGCTGTGCGGCTCCGCCTTCAAGAACAAGGGCATCCAGCCCATGCTCGACGCGGTCATCGACTACCTGCCGAACCCGCTCGACATCGGCGACGTCATCGGCCATCAGGTCGGTAACGAAGAAGAGGAACTGCGTCGTAAGCCTTCGAAGGAGGAGCCCTTCTCGGCTCTCGCCTTCAAGATCGCTGCGCACCCCTTCTTCGGCAAGCTGACCTTCGTCCGCGTGTACTCCGGCCGGATCGACTCGGGCACCCAGGTGCTCAACTCGACCAAGGGCAAGAAGGAGCGCGTCGGCAAGCTGTTCCAGATGCACGCCAACAAGGAGAACCCGGTCGACGAGGCGGTCGCGGGCCACATCTACGCGATGATCGGCCTGAAGGACACCACGACCGGCGACACCCTGTGCGCGCAGGACGCCCCGATCGTCCTCGAGTCGATGACCTTCCCGGACCCGGTCATCCAGGTCTCCATCGAGCCGAAGTCGAAGGCCGACCAGGAGAAGCTGTCGACGGCCATCCAGAAGCTCGCCGAAGAGGACCCGACCTTCTCGGTCGAGCTCGACGACGAGACCGGCCAGACCGTCATCGGCGGTATGGGCGAGCTCCACCTCGACATCCTCGTCGACCGCATGAAGCGCGAGTTCAAGGTCGAGGCCAACGTCGGCAAGCCGCAGGTCGCGTACCGCGAGACGATCACCAAGCCGGTCGAGAAGCTCGAGTTCACGCACAAGAAGCAGACCGGTGGCTCGGGTCAGTTCGCAAAGGTCATCATCGGCCTCTCGCCGTTCGTCGGCGAGGACGGCGCGACCTACGAGTTCGAGAACAAGGTCACCGGCGGTCGCATCCCGCGCGAGTACATCCCGTCGGTCGACGCGGGTGCTCAGGACGCCATGCAGTACGGCGTGCTCGCCGGCTACCCGCTGGTGAACCTGAAGGTCACCCTCATCGACGGTGCGTACCACGACGTCGACTCGTCCGAAATGGCGTTCAAGATCGCCGGCTCGCAGGCACTGAAGGAAGCGGCCCGCAAGGCCGCCCCGGTGATCCTCGAGCCCCTCATGGCGGTCGAGGTCACCACGCCCGAGGACTACATGGGTGAAGTGATCGGCGACCTGAACTCCCGCCGTGGCCAGATCCAGGCCATGGAGGAACGCAGTGGTGCCCGTGTCGTGAAGGCGCTGGTTCCGCTCTCGGAGATGTTCGGTTACATCGGCGATCTGCGGTCGAAGACCCAGGGTCGTGCGAACTTCTCCATGGTGTTCGATTCCTACGCAGAGGTTCCCTCGAACGTCGCGAAGGAAATCATCGCCAAGGCGACCGGCGAGTAGCCTCCGGGTTATCCCTCGGTCACCTGCACGACCAAGTAATACAAACCGCACTGCTGCATACAGCAAGCAACAACAGTCCAGGAGGACATCCAGTGGCGAAGGCGAAGTTCGAGCGGACCAAGCCGCACGTGAACATCGGCACCATCGGTCACGTCGACCACGGCAAGACCACCACCACGGCTGCGATCACCAAGGTGCTTGCCGACAAGTTCCCCGACCTGAACGAGAGCTTCGCTTTCGATCAGATCGACAAGGCACCTGAGGAGAAGGCTCGTGGTATCACGATCAACATCTCCCACGTCGAGTACCAGACCGACAAGCGCCACTACGCGCACGTCGACGCCCCGGGTCACGCGGACTACATCAAGAACATGATCACCGGTGCCGCCCAGATGGACGGCGCGATCCTGGTCGTGGCCGCCACCGACGGCCCGATGCCCCAGACGCGTGAGCACGTGCTGCTCGCCCGTCAGGTCGGCGTTCCCTACATCCTCGTCGCCCTGAACAAGGCCGACATGGTCGACGACGAGGAAATCCTCGAGCTCGTCGAGATGGAGGTGCGCGAGCTCCTCGCTTCGCAGGAGTTCGACGAGAACGCTCCGGTCGTCCCGATCTCCGCTCTCAAGGCTCTCGAGGGTGACGAGAAGTGGGTCCAGTCGATCGTCGACCTCATGCAGGCCGTCGACGACTCCATCCCGGACCCGGTCCGTGAGACCGACAAGCCGTTCCTCATGCCCGTCGAGGACGTCTTCACCATCACGGGTCGTGGCACCGTCGTCACCGGCCGTATCGAGCGTGGCGTGATCAACGTCAACGAAGAGGTCGAGATCGTCGGCATCCGCCCCGAGTCGACCAAGACCACGGTCACCGGCATCGAGATGTTCCGCAAGCTGCTCGACCAGGGCCAGGCCGGCGACAACGTCGGTCTCCTCGTCCGCGGCATCAAGCGCGAGGACGTCGAGCGCGGCCAGGTCGTCGTCAAGCCGGGCACCACGACTCCCCACACGGAGTTCGAGGGCCAGGCCTACATCCTCAACAAGGAGGAGGGCGGCCGCCACACGCCGTTCTTCAACAACTACCGTCCGCAGTTCTACTTCCGTACCACGGACGTGACGGGCGTTGTTACCCTCCCCGAGGGCACCGAGATGGTCATGCCCGGTGACAACACCGAGATGTCCGTCAAGCTGATCCAGCCGGTCGCCATGGACGAGGGCCTCCGCTTCGCGATCCGCGAGGGTGGCCGCACCGTCGGCGCCGGTCGCGTCACGAAGATCATCAAGTAGGCACCGTCTACGGGATCATCAAGTGAGCTAGTCCTCACTGACGCTCGAACGGCGTCCACCCTCGGGTGGGCGCCGTTCGGCGTTTCGGGATCACGGCGATCAGCCGACGATCTCCTTCAGCTGGTTCGCCACGGGGGTCACCGGTTCCTCCCCGTCGGCGGTCGGGATGTCGCTGTTCACGGCAGCGACGACCACAGCCTGCCGTTCGGGCAGATATCCCACGTAGGTGTTGAAACCGGGGAGCTCGCCCGTGTGGCCGAGCCAGCCGTTCTCGATACCGAGCCCGAGACCGTAGGCGCGGGTGTCGGTCGCACCGGGGATGTCGAACAGGAACGAATCGAGACGGAGCTGCTGCATCTCGGGGGAGAGGATGCCCTCGCCCGTCCCGAGGGCCGTGCCCCACAACTCGAGATCGTCGACCGTGGAGATCACCGCGCCGGCCGACCATCCCCACGACGGGTTCCAGTCGGTCGCATCGGCCGTCTGCCCGTCCGGCTGTCCCTGTTCGGTGATCCCGTACAGGTGCGGTGACGCGATCGCCGCGTCGGTGGGCATGACGGTCTCGGCCATGCCCAGGGGCTCGAAGACGTTCGCCCGGAAGTACTCGTGCAGGCTCTGCCCGGAGACCTGCTCGACGACCAGCCCGAGCGCGATGAAGTTGGTGTTCGAGTACTCGAACCGCTCGCCGGGAGCGAAGTTCGGTGCGTCGCCGCGCACGAAGTCGAGGAGCTGGTCCGGGGTCCACGGGGCCTCCGGATCGGCGAAGAGCCGCTGCTGGAATTCCTCGTCGAAGGTGTAGCTGGGGATACCGCTCACCATCGAGGCCAGTTGCCCCAGAGTGGCGGTGTCCCCGTTCGGCAGACCCGGCACATAGCGGCCGATCGGATCCTCGAGCGACAGTTCGTCGTCCTCCGCCAGTTGCAGCAGAGCGGTGACCGTCATCGTCTTCGTGATGCTGCCGATACGGGTGTGATCGTCGGGGTCGGGCTCCTCCGATCGATCCGCACCGATCGTGCCGGACGCACCGGTCCATTCGTAGTCCGGGGTGACCACGCGCGCAACGACTCCGGGGAAACCGACCTCCTCGCGCATGCGGTCGAGCACGTCCTGGAACTCGTCGGCGGGCGCCTCGCCGGTGGCGGTCGAATCCGTAGCCGTGGCCTCGGATGTTGCGGCCGGCGGTGATTCTTCGGCGGTGTCGTTGCCGCAGGCGGCCACGACGGTGAGCATCACGGCGGACAACACGATCGGTAATCGGCGCACGGCATTCTCCCCCGGTCGAGACGACGGTGTGAGGACGACAGTGATCAGTATGTGCCGTTCGGCAGGACATCGGGTCTGTTTTCGGGTCGAAAAACGACCGCTCCGTATGTGAAGTACTCTTGTCAACCGCGCCGTGTGGTCGGCGCTCTCTCGATCAGGCGCTCTCGATCGCGGCGAGGAGCATCCGCGCCGTCATCGCAACCATCTGCGTCCGATCGGATCTCCGGGGACGTAGGAGGGCGATCCGCGAGCACAGGCTCGCCGTCGCTCCCATCACGATGAAGACGAGATCGTCGAGTGCTGCGTCGTCGAGATCGGGTCGCAGCCGCGCCGGGATGATGCGTCCCAGCGGCCGCAGCGGACCTTCGACCTCGGCCCACGCGAGCCCGAACTCGATCTCCTCCGAGGTGTACGACACCCGGAGTACCGCAGCGTGTTTCTCGAACGCGGCGGTGAGACTCTCCACGACCGTCACCATGGCCTCCGCCGGCTGCTGGTCCATCGCCCGTCCGATGGCGGTGGACAGTGAGGTGGTGATCGCGTGGACGGCGGTCATACGGAGTTCGTCGAGCACGGCGTCGACGTCGGGAAAGTACCGGTAGACCGTCCCGATGCTCACGTGGGCGTGCTCGGCGAGTGCCGTGGTACTGATCCGCGCGGTGGGGCTGCGCTCGAGCAACTCGTGGGCAGAGGTGAGGAGCAACTTGCGGGTGTCGTGACTCCGCTGCTGGACAGGTCGCTTCCGAGGTGCTTTGCCTGCGGTTCTGTCACCGCGCGGGGAGCTCATGAAAAGTGAATAGTAAGTGAGGATTCCTCGTGTTTCCATGGATGTATGGAGCGACGTATCCCACGTGATCTCGTCAACACCGACCTTGCGGTGCGCCGATACGCCGATCTCGGTGAGCGCTGGCTCGACGGCATGTGGCAGGCGGACCCCCTCGCCGACGCCGTGGTGAACGACGACTTCGGTCCGAACTCCGCGACCGACGCCGTGCGGGTCGCACTCGCCGACGGCGTCGACGCGGTCCCCGGGGCACCCGACTCCCTGCGCGACCTGTTCGCCTTCCTCGACGACGAACCCGCCTGGGTCGACCACGACCGCATCGACAACGCCGCCGATGCGCTCGTCCGGCACACCCCGATCCTCGGCATGGTGCTCGGTGCCGCGTCGCTCCTGCGCGGTGCCGGAAACTTCATCGCCGGAAAGCCTCTCGCGCTGACGGGGCGCTACGTGAGTCGGCCGGCCGTGCGGTCGGTGGAGGTCGGGGAGTGGCTGCGGCACGTCCTCACCCGCGGTGGGATGCGACGCGACGGAGGCGGATTCGCATTCACGGTGCGGGTGCGCCTGATCCACGCCCACGTGCGCAAGGGCATCCTCGCGAGCGGAGTGTGGGACGAGGACGCCTGGGGCGTGCCGATCCCGCAGTCGTACATGGCGCTGACGATGGCCGAGTTCGGCCACATCGCGGTCGAGGCGATGCAGATCCTCGGGGTGCGCTTCACCGATCGCGAACTCGACGACATCTACCACCTGTGGCGATATGTCGGGCACGTGATCGGGATGGGCGAGGAACTGGGCCTGCGTACCGAACGCGACCACATCGCGGTCGAGGACCTCTACCGGCTCACCTCGCCGGGCCCCAGCGACGAGGACCGGGAATTCGTCACCGCACTGACCGAGCAGTATCTCGTCCCGGAACTGGCGAACCTGTTGCCGGGCACCGCACCGATCCGGACGGCGGTCGCCCGCACGGTGATGCACTCGCTGCAGCGGGTGTTCATCGGCGACGCCGACGCCGACGCCCTGCACATCCCCGACAGTCCGCTCAAGCACGTCCTCGGACGCGTCGGGCCGCTGCTCGCGCTCGTCACCCGCGTCCAGGAACTCCGCTACCCGGACCGCGAACGCACCACGCAGCGGGCGTACAAGGTGCGCGACGTGGCGATGGACCGGATGCGCGTGGACTACCGCGTCGAGCACGACCTCGTGGACGCGGCCCGAAGCTGAGCCGGCCCGGGCGGGGTGGGCTCAGTGGACGTCGACGGCCGGGTCGAGATGTACCAGGACCTGCGTCGCGACGTGCGCCCCACCGAGAGCACGCGCGACCCGCTGGGCGGCATCCTCGGCGGCCTCCGTCAGTTCGGTGACGTCGATGGTCGGGTCGGCGTGCACCACCACCGAGAGCGTCGGCAGGTGGCGTTCGACCACGGCGCGTCCGCGCACGGCCCGCACGCCGGGTAGGGCGGCGAGTTCGGCTGCCACACCGTCGGCGACGGGACCGAGTTCGACACCGAGAGTGGCGTCGGTGACCTGGTCGTAGAGCTGCACGGTCGAGGTGCGCCGACGCGACAGGTTGACGGCGAGCAACGCGATGCCGAGCACGAGTCCGCCCGCGAAGACCGACCACAGGGCCGGCGTCCACCACGACTGGTCCGGAATGTCGGTCACGCGGGGGCGGTCGAGACGCGAGAGCTGTTCGCGGGCGGCGGGAACCTGCCACACCCAGGCGAGAGCGAATGCGCCGGCACCGGCGAGCGCGAGGCCCGTCAGGAAGGTGACGAGCCGATTCGCCAGCACGGTACGAAGTTTCACCGCGCCACCTCCACCACGAGTTCGACGGGGTCGGCGAGCGCCGCGAGGTTCGGGGCGACCGCGCCGCGCACGGAGGCGGTGATCTCGTCGATCGGTGTCTCGTCCTCGATCGAGATACGCACCACGGCACGGCGACGATCGACGACCGTGCGGGCCGTGCGCACGCCGGTGAGCGCGGATGCGTGGGCGCTGCACATGCGTGCGACGTCGGTGCGCCGCATCCACACCGTCGGCACCGGTCCCGCGACCTGCAGTGGGACATGCGTCCGGCGACGGGGTTTGAGCGAGACGACGATCAGGACGATTCCGAGGACGAGGCACACCGCGGCGATCGGCGCGAGCCAGGTGTGCCAGTGCAGGCGGCCGAACCACTCGAAGGAGTTGCGCAGCCACGGGGCGCCGCCGTATGTCCCGTTGACGATGAGCAATTCCCGGGCAGCGACGAACGACAGGGCGAGTGCCGCGATCGCGACGATCGCGGCGGCGGGTGCGGCCGCGGGCGGCGCCAGCGGCGGCAGGGGAGCGACGGTGGGGATGTCGGGATGCGGGGTGGTCCGCGCCGCGACGATGTCGGATTCCAGGTACTCGACGGGTGGCTGAGCCTCGTCGGTCTCGCCGTCCTCGACGAGCGCGGTCGCGACGATGAGCACGTTGAGTTCGCTGATCCGCATGCCCGTCAGGTCGTGCAGCTGGCGTTCGACCGCGTCGTGGACCCTGCGGGTGAGCATCGCCGCGTCGTACGGCCATTCGGCGGCGATGTAGAGATTCACCGCGACGGCGGTCGCTCCGGTGGTGACGTCGGCCCTGGGCAGGTCGCGGCCGGTGAGACGCAGGATGCCGCCTCCGCTGTGCCGCACCACACCGGGGACGCCGAGCGCGGCCGCCGCGGCGATGCGTTCGATCGCGCGGTCCTTGACGACGAGGCTGCCGCGTTCGCCCGGCGGCACGACTCCGGTCCCGGAACCGGTCTCCGCGGGTGCGGCATCGTCGGATGTCCCGACGTCGGGTGCGGTGGGGTCAGCCACGGCCCCGACTCCTCAGCAGGGCGCCGAGGTCGAGGTGGCCGTCGCGGTGGGCGCCGATCGCGGCACCGAGCGCGCCGAGCAGCACGGCGAACAGCAGACCGCTGAACCCGCCGATGATGCCGGCGAGGGCCAGGAGCAGCCCCGCGAGGAGTCCGACGACGGTGTTGCTGACGGGTGTGTGGTTCACGATGGGGCTCCTTCTCGTTCACCGGCGTGGACGTCTTCGATCGTCACCTGGACGGGCACGTCCACCAGCGGGGACACCCGGACGCGGACGGCGTCGGCGACGGCCGGGAGATCGGCGGGGATCCGCACGACGATGTGCACCGCGCACAGCCGATCGGTCAGCCGCACACCTTCGACGCGTCGCCCGGGCAGGTAGGTGGCGACCTCCCCGAATGCGCCGCGGTGCAGACCCACGACGCCGGGAACGGACAGCGCGGCGTCCGCGACCAGGTCGGCCGCGCTCGCGTGCGCTGCGGATCCGGGGTTCACTGCACGCGGGGTTTGGCGTCGTCGGTGAGGGCCGCGGCCTCTTCGTGGAGCATGACGTCGAAGACCGTGATGTTGACCTCGGTGACCTCGAGTCCTGTCATGCGTTCGACCGCGGCGATGACGTTGTGCCGGATGGCGACGGCGAGTTCGTGCAGCGCGACGCCGTATTCGGCGACGATGCCGATGTCGATCGCGGCCTGACGTTCGCCGACCTCGACGGCGACACCCTGTCCGTGGTTGATGCGCGCACCGGGGATGCGGTCGCGCAGTGCGCCCACGACGCGGGCGGTGCCGGCGCCCACCTCGATGACGCCGCTGATCTCGCGGGTCGCGAGCCCCGCGATCTTGGCCACCACCGCGTCCGCGATGATCGTGCGGCCCTGCGGGTCGGCGGGTCCGGAGGAGGTTCCGGCGCCGAACTGTATGCGGCTGATACCTGCGCCGCTGTCGCTGGTCATGAGGGGCTCCCAGGTAGGTGTACCGGTCGTGTTCCGTGCTCGATCCTGTGCTGGATCCCATTGTCCTCACGGTGCCTCGAACTCTATCGGCCGACGTAGGTCTGTCGCCCGTCGTCGGCGTTTGGTAAGAACGTGGGACGCAGGGTGGGATGCATCACTACCGTGCGGCACGCGCATGCGTGTCACAGACGAAGCGAAGGATGGGGCGAGGGTGTCGAACGAGCGGGAGACCGAGAGTACGCCGGAGCGTGTCGTCGTCGTGGGCGCCGGCCTGGCGGCGGTGCGTACCGCCGAGGAGCTGCGCCGGGCCGGATACGAGGGCGAACTCGTGCTCGTCGGAGACGAGACGCACCTGCCCTACGACCGCCCGCCCCTGTCCAAGGAGGTCCTGCGCGGCGACCGTGACGACACGACCCTCCGTCCGAGCGAGTTCTTCGACGAGAACCGCATCGAGCTGAAGCTCGGTGCCGCGGCCCGCTCGGTCGACACCGCGGCGCGCACCCTCACCCTCGCGGACGGCACCGAACTCGGCTACGACGAACTCGTCGTCGCTACGGGTCTGCGGCCCCGCCGCATCCCCGGTCTGCCCGATCTGGCAGGAGTCCACGTCCTGCGGTCGCTCGAGGACAGCCGCGCGCTGCGTGAGGCGATCGTCCCGGGTACCCGCGCGCTCGTGGTCGGCGCCGGATTCATCGGGTGCGAGGTCGCGGCGAGCCTGCGGTCGCGCGAGGTGGAGGTCGTGCTGGTCGAACCGCAGCCCACCCCGCTCGCGTCGGTGCTCGGTGCCGAGGTCGGTGCTCTCGTCACCCGCCTGCATACCGCCGAGGGTGTCGACGTGCGTGCCGGGGTCGGTCTGTCGGAGATCCGCGGCGACGAGCGTGTCACCTCGGCCCTCCTCGGCGACGGCAGCGAGATCGACGTCGATCTCGTGGTGCTCGGTATCGGTTCGATCCCGGCCACCGAGTGGCTCGAGGGCTCGGGCGTCGAGATCGAGAACGGAGTCGTCTGCGACGGCACGGGCCGCACCTCCACCCCGCACGTGTGGGCGGTCGGCGACGTCGCGTCCTGGCAGGTGCCGGCCGGTGGACGCAGGCGCATCGAGCACTGGACGAACGCCGGCGAACAGGCATCCGTCCTCGCGAAGACCATCATGGGCGTCGAGGCCGGCGCGGCCGCGCAGGTGCCCTACTTCTGGAGCGACCAGTACGACATCAAGATCCAGGGCCTCGGTGCGGTCACGGCCGACGACACGGTGCACGTCGTGCGCGACGACGGCCGCAAGTTCCTCGCGTACTACGAGCGCGACGGCAGGCTCGTCGGTGCCGTGGGTGGCGGCCTGCCCGCGCTGGTCATGAAGTCGCGCGCGAAGATCGCTGCGGGTGCCCCGATCGACGAGCTGCTCGCAGCGACGGTCTAGGGGAGTGGGGTTGCGCGCCGCACCGACCGCACTCGGGCCGGCGACGCGCGACCCGCTAGATTCGTAGGGTGATCGTTGCGCTCATCGACTCGGGTCTCGGGCTGTTGCCGACGTCCGCGTGGCTGCGACGGTTGCGTCCCGATCTCGACCTCATGTTGTCGACGGATCCCGACGGCGCCCCGTGGGGACCGAAGTCACCGGACTGGGTGATCGACCGGGTCGTCACCACCGCTCGCCGCGCCGTCGACCGCGGCGCCGAGGTGGTCGTGCTCCCGTGCAACACCGCATCGGTGACCGCCCTCGAACACGTCCGGGCCGATCTCGGTCCGTCGGTGCCCGTGGTGGGCACGGTCCCGGCGGTCAAGCCCGCGGCCGCGGCGTGCGATTCGGTGGCGATCTGGGCCACCGCCGCGACCACCGCGAGCAGGTACCAGGCGAATCTGATCGAGCAGTTCGCGAACGGGTCCGAGGTCGTCGGGGTGGCGTGTCACGGACTCGCCGACGCCATCGATGCGGGCGATCGTGTGGCTGTCGCCGCAGCGGTCGCCTCCGCGGCCGAGCGCACCCCTCGGGACGTCCAGGGTGTGGTTCTCGGCTGCACCCACTATCCGCTGGTCGCCGACACCATCACCGAACACCTGCCGGCCGGAGTGCGCCTGTTCGACAGCGCCGAGGCCGTCGCGCGGCAGACGCTGCGCCGGATCGATGCGCTCGGGCGACCCGCCTCGGGTTCGGGCCGTGTCGAGGTCTTCCGCAGCGGTGTGCCCGGAGAGTTGCCGCCGGCAGCGACGGTCTTCGCCGCCGGTCGCGCCCTGCTCGCGGCGCCCGGTGACATGCGCGACGAGGACGTCGAGGACGCCACCTCCCTCTGAGTGTCCGAGCAGCCGGGTGGGTGGCCGGAGGAATACTTCGTCGAGCGAAGTATGTTGGTGAAGGGGTGTTCACCAATTCGCGCGGGGGCGCATCGTTCGTTTCCGCGTGGGACACGCCGTTCGTTTCTCGCGTGGAACGCGCCGATCACCTTCTGGAGGTTCGATGACTGCTCCCGTACAGCCCCGCGGCCGTATCCGCTCGTTCGGTTTCGCCGTGGTCGGCCTGGGAGCGTTCACCCTCACCGCGTCGTCGTCGGCACCGTCACCGCTGTATCCCGTCTACCAGCAGATGTGGGGATTCTCCGCGGCGATGCTCACGGTGGTGTTCGCGGTCTACGTGCTCGCACTGCTCGCGGCGCTCGTGACGGTGGGGTCGCTGTCCGACCACGTCGGGCGCAGACCCGTGATCGTGACGGCCCTGCTGCTGCTCGCGGCGAGCATGGTGGTGTTCATCGCCTCCCCGGGCGTGGGGTGGCTGATTCTCGCGCGGATCCTGCAGGGTCTCGCGGTGGGCGCGGCGACGAGCGCGCTGGCCGCCGCCGTGATCGAGATGCAGCCGAAGAGACACATCGGCCCGCTGATCAACACCGCGGCGCCGTCGCTCGGCCTCGCGCTCGGCGCGGCGGGAGCGGGCGTGCTCGTGCAGTTCGCGCCGTTCCCGACGGTCCTGAGCTATGCGGTCGTCGGCGTTCTCGCCGTCGTGCTGGCGATTGCGCTGATCTTCGTGCCGGAGACGTCGCCGTCGGTGGGTTTCCCGTCGCGACGCGACGCCCTGCGGAGCCTGGTGCCGAGCGCGTCGGTGCCCCGTGAGGTCCGGGGCCGCTATCTGCTCATCCTGCCCAGCCTGATGTCGGCGTGGGCGCTCGGCGGGCTGTACATGTCGCTGGGACCGTCGATCGTCGACTCGGTGTTCGGTATCGACAACCGTCTCGCCGCGGGCCTGGCGATCGGCACCCTCTTCACGGCGGGCACCGTCGCGGCGACCACCACGGCCCGCCGCGACCCGCATCGCATCGTGGTCCTCGGGGCCGTGCTGCTCGCGACGGGACTGGCCGCGGTGATCACGGCGCTCCTCACGGGATGGGTCGCGGTGTACTACGCGGGTACCGCCGTCGCCGGTTTCGGCTGGGGCTCGACCTTCGTCGCGGCCATGGGCGTCGTCGGCTCGCTCGGCCGACCCCATGAGCGCGGCCGGATCTTCGCGACGACCTTCGTCGTCTGCTACTTCGCGTTCTCGGTGCCCGCGATGGCCGCCGGGGTGGCGGCCGGATCGTTCGGCCTGATGTCCACCGCCGTCGGCTACGGCGTGGTCGTGGCCGTGCTGGCGCTCGTGGCCGGGGTCGGCGTGCTCGTGCGCAAGCCGAAGCCCGACTCCGCCGGGATGCGGGAAGTGCCCGTCCCCGCACGTTCGTAGGGGCCGGGCACTTCCGCAGAGGGAGCGGGCAGCGGGGCGTGACCCCGCCGGTTCAGAACTCGATCTTGAGGTGGTCGGTCACCGGCCGGGCCTGGCAACCGAGGATGTAGCCAGCCTCGATGTCCTCGGGGTCGAGCACGTCGCAGTTCTCCATCTCGACCTTGCCCTCGAGCACGGTGCACGCGCACGACCCGCATTCGCCCTCCTGGCACGAATACGGCACATCGATGCCCTTCGCGAGCATGATGTCGACGAGGGTCTGCTTGCGCGGCCACGACAGCTTGTGGACCTCGCCGTCGAGCTCGACCTCGACGGTCGCGGCGTCGGCGGCGTCCTCGTCGCTGACCTCGACCGGCGCCTGGTCGGCGAACGGGTCGCCCGACAGCGAGTTGAAGACCTCGGCGTGCACGCGGGCGCGGGGCATGCCCACGGTGTTCAGCGCCTGGTGGACCGTGTCCATGAACGGTCCGGGACCGCACATGAACGCCTCGTACGACTCGTAGGGCGTTGCGATCGCCGCGAGCTGGTCGGCGGTGGGCAGACCCTGGACGGACTCGAGCCAGTGCACGACGGTCAGGCGCGTCGGGTACTTCTCCGCGAGGGCCCGCAGCTCCTCGGCGAAGATGACGGACTTCTCGTCGCGGTTGGCGTAGACCAGCACCACCTTGCCGCCGCCCTGGGTGAGCGCGGACTTGAGGATCGAGATCACCGGGGTGATGCCGCTGCCGGCGCCGAACAGCAGGAAGTCGTGGTCGAGCGACTTGGGGGTGAAGACACCCGCGGGCGGCAGCACCTCGATGGTCTGTCCGGCCGCGATGTTGTCGCACAGCCAGTTGGAACCGTAACCGTCGGCGGTGCGCTTGATGGTGACCTTGGGGGCGTCGTCGGTGAACGGGGAGCTCGCGAGCGAGTAGCAGCGGGCCACCGAGCCCGTCCGGTCGCTCGGGATGCGCAGGGTGAGGAACTGGCCGGGCCGGTAGGCGAATTTGTCGCGCAGCTCGTCCGGGACGGCGAACACGATCGACCGCGTGTCGGCGGTCTCCTCGACGACGGCGGACACGGTGAGGATCACCGAGCGTGAGCCGTGGGGCACCTCGACAGTCGTCATGGGTGGGTCTCGTCCTCTCCTGCAAAGATGGCCGCGCACGACCGAATCTAGAACGTGTTCTAATTAAGGTTACCAGCGCGCATGGGATGAGGAAAACGGTACCGGCACTGCTCGGGCGGGTGCGGCGCCCACCCGGTCAGCGGGAGGTGCCCTACCCGAACGGGCGGTGACCCCACGGCGACCGGACGGTTTCGGCCGCTGTGTCTTTCACGCCTCGCAGCTCTGGTCGAGGGTGAATCGCGGATGAGGTCCACATCACACTCCCGATCCGGTACACCCCCTCTGCGAGGAGATACACCATGGCAATCGAGCTCAATCAGATCTGGGACTTCCCGATCAAGGAATTCCATCCCTTCCCCCGCGCGCTGATGGGTGTCGGCGCCCACGACATCCTCGGCGTCGAGGCGAAGAACCTCGGCTTCAAGCGCGCCCTGCTGATGACCACCGGCCTGCGCGGATCGGGGATCATCGAGGAGCTCATCGGCAAGATCGAGTACCAGGGCGTCGAGGTCGTCCTCTACGACAAGGTCGAGTCCAACCCCAAGGACTACAACGTCATGGAGGCCGCGGCGCTCTACCAGAAGGAGAAGTGCGACTCGATCATCTCCGTCGGTGGCGGATCGAGCCATGACGCCGCGAAGGGCGCCCGCGTCGTGATCGCCCACGACGGCCGCAACATCAACGAGTTCGAGGGCTTCGCGAAGTCCACCAACAAGGAGAACCCGCCGCACATCGCCGTCTCCACGACCGCCGGCACCGGCTCCGAGACGTCCTGGGCCTACGTGATCACCGACACCTCCGACATGGACCACCCGCACAAGTGGGTCGGCTTCGACGAGGCCACGATCGTCACCCTCGCGATCGACGACCCGCTGCTCTACTACAGCTGCCCCCAGCACTTCACCGCCTACTGCGGCTTCGACGTCCTCGCCCACGGCTCCGAGCCGTACGTCTCCCGGCTGGACTTCGCCCCGTCGCTCGGCAACGCCCTGTACTCGATCGAGCTCGTCGCGAAGCACCTGCGTGAAGCGGTCTTCGAGCCGCGCAACCTCAAGGCCCGCGAAGGCATGATGAACGCCCAGTACATCGCCGCGCAGGCCTTCAACTCCGGCGGCCTCGGCATCGTGCACTCCATCTCGCATGCCGTCTCGGCCTTCTTCGACAGCCACCACGGCCTCAACAACGCCATCGCCCTGCCGCGCGTGTGGGAGTACAACCTGCCGTCCCGCTACGAGCACTACGCCCGCATCGCCACCGCGATGGGCGTGGACACCCGCAACATGACCACCGTCCAGGCCGCCGACGCGGCGGTCGAAGCGGCGATCCGTCTCGCGAAGGACGTCGGCATCCCCGACAACTTCGGTCAGGTGCGCACCGACTCGTACGAGAAGAACCAGATGAACACCAAGAAGTACGCGGGTCGCGGAGACACGATCCGCGGCGACGAGAAGACCGTCCGGGCGATCTCCGAGCACATCCAGGACGACTGGTGCACCCCGGGCAACCCCCGCGAGGTCACGGTCGACTCGATGATCCCGGTCGTCGACCACTGCATCAACCGGTCCTACTGAGAACCCGCGCTCCCGGGGCGTCCCCTGCGCCCCGGGAGCGCCCTGCTCCGCTGCGACCACGCCAGACAAGGAGACCCCGGATGACCCCGTTCGCCTCGGGCGCCGAGTTGAAGGATGCGCTGCGCCGGCACGACTACATCGCCGACGACGAGTTCGCGACCGTCGTGCACCTCGCCACCGCACTCGAGCGGCCACTGCTGCTCGAAGGCCCCGCCGGGGTCGGCAAGACCGAACTGGCCAAGGCGCTCGCCGCGGTCGGCGACCGGAAACTGGTGCGGCTGCAGTGCTACGAAGGGCTCGACGACAGCCGCGCCCTGTACGAGTGGGACTACGCCAAACAGCTGCTGCACGTGCAGATGCTGCGCGACCGCATCGGCGAACTGCTCGCCGGTCACGCCGACCTCGCGGACGCGTCGAAGTTCCTCGCGCAGCAGGACTTCGGCCTGTACTCGGAGACCTTCCTGTCGGTCCGTCCGCTGCTCGAGGCCGTGCTCTCGGAGGAGCCGGTGGTCCTGCTCGTCGACGAAGTGGACCGCACCGAGGAGTCCATGGAGGCACTGCTGCTCGAGGTGCTCGCCGAACGGCAGGTGACGATCCCCGAGGTCGGCACGTTCACGGCCCGGTCCACACCGTGGGTGATCCTGACCTCCAACGACACTCGCGAGTTGTCGCCCGCGCTCAAGCGTCGCTGCCTGCACTACCACGTCGGATACCCGACACCCGAACGTGAACGCGAGATCGTCACCGCCCGGGTGCCGGATGTGCGCCCGGGAACGGCCCACCAGATCGTCGATCTGTCCCGGACCCTGCGCGATCTGCCGCTGCGCAAGAGCCCCTCGATCTCGGAGGTCATCGACGCCGCGCGCGCAGCGACGGTGATGGGACACGACGCCGACGACCCGGATTCGCTGGGCGGCATGCGCGACGTGCTGTTGGCGACCCTGCTCAAGTACACCGGCGACGTCGACCTCGCGAAGACGCGGCTCGGCGGTGCGGCACCGGCAACCGCGACGTCCGAACCGAATATGTCCGAAGCGATTGCGGCCGAACCTGTTCCGTCGCACGAACGTGTGACGGTCGCATCACGCCCGGCGAACACCACGACCTCCGTCTTCCGGGGACGCGGTGGTGGCGGTCGCGATGCCGCGGGCAGCGGACTGCGGGGGTGACCCCGCGATGTACGCATCCCGAGTGGGACGGGTGTCCACACCCCGGGCGACACGGGTGACCGCGCTCGACGAGCGTCGCCCCCGTTACGTACTCGACGTGGTGGCGGCGGTGTTCGGCATGCTCCTGCGACGCCACGGTGTCGCGGCGTCACCGGCCGAGAGCATCGAGGTGCGCCGGGTGCTCGACCTGGTCCCCGTCCGCGAGCGGGATTCGCTGCGCTCGTGCCTGCGGGCGGTGTGCGCCAAGTACCCGCACGAGAGGGCCGGCTTCGAGCGCGCCTTCGACGAGTTGTTCGGTGCGGTCGACGCCGCCGTCGCCGCGAGCGGCGGCGGTCCCGCCCGCGCGCAGTTCGCGGAGTCCCTGCCGGCGGTGCTCGAGATCGGCGACGACCCGAGTGTCGCGCGCTACGCCGAGTACAACGAACGCGCGGCCGAGGTCGGCGACCACTTCGACACCCCGGAGGCCCGCAAGGGGTTCAACCCGCACAAGGACGACGACGATGTGTCGATGACATCGTCCGACGCCGATCTGTCGGTGGACACGGGTGCGGACTCGGGCCGTCGCGGCGTCACCTACACCGTCGACGTCGAGAATGCGGCGACCACGACGGTGGGTGATCTGTCCGGTGAACCCGGGGCCGCGGTCGTCGGATCGTTGTCGTGGGACGACCCGGCGTCGATCCTCGCGTGGCTCGACGCCTACGACCCGCACCGCACGTACGGGGAAGAGGTCCTCGACGAACCTCTCTCCGCCTCGCAGCTCGCGCGACTCGTGGACGCGGTCGAGGCATTCGTGGCATCGCTCGCCGCCGCGGTGCCGGGGACCGAAGGCGTCGAGGCACCCGAATCGCACGACACCGCCGGTATCGACCGTGCCGAGATCGAGCTCGCATGCCACGAGGTGCTGCGCCGCATGCGCGGACCGGTCCGGCCCCATCCGCGTGAGCGGACCCGCGGACGGCTCGACATGCGCAGGACCGCCCGAGCGGGGATGCGGACCGACGGCGTGCCCTTCCGGCTCGTCGTCCGCGCGCCCCGCCCCGACCGGGTGCGGCTGCTCGTCCTCGCCGACGTCTCGTTGTCGGTCCGTCCGATCACCGCATTCACGCTCCGGCTCGCTCAGGCGATGCACGGGCGGGCGCACCGGTGCCGGGTGGTCGCCTTCGTCGATCGTCCGGTGGACGTGACGACGCAGTTGCTCGCTGCCGGCGGTGACGGTGCTCTGGCCGCCGTACTCGCCCATCCCGCAGTCGATCTCGAAGCGAGCAGCGACTACGGCCGGATGTTCGACGAACTGCTCACCGAGCACTCCGGATCGATCGACGGCCGGACGTCGGTGCTGGTGGTGGGGGACGGGCGCTGCAACGGTCTTCCCCCGCGCACCGATCGGCTCGAGGAACTCCGTCGCCGCGTGCACCGCCTCGCGTGGATCACGCCCGAGCCCGAGCGGTACTGGACGCAGGCGACCTGCGCGATGCCCGCCTACGCCGAGGCGTGCGACGAGGTGGTCGTCGCCCGCGACGGCGCGCAACTGCTCGCGCGCGCCGCCGAACTCGGCCACGCCCTGCGGTGAGCGGCGCTCACCGTGTCGCGGACCCGGCCAGCAGCTCCTCGAGTCGTTCGAAGCCCTCGGTCAGGCCGGTCTCCATACCCGATTCCGCCATGCCGTCGCGGGCCTCCTGGCTCGGGTACACGGAATGGCCGACCAGCTTGCAGCGGCCGTTCCCGAGGTCGACGAAGGTGAGCGTCTCGAGGCTCACTACATCCGGGAATCCGAGATATTCGAAGGTCTGGACGATGAGCTCTTTCTCGCGCACGGTGTGGAAGACACCCGCGAAGCGGTAGCTGCCGCCGTCGTCGGAGTGTTCGTAGCGGTACGAACCACCGGTGCGGAGGTCGTACTCCTCGATCTTCATCTCCATGCCGCGCGGGCCGAGCCACTGCGCGACGAGATCGGGGTCCTTGTGGGCGCGGAAGACGTCCTCGAGGGGGAAATCGAACTCCCGTTCGTAGTCGATGAAGGGGACGCCCTCGGGGATCGAGAGGGTGACTGCGTTGCTGGTCATGATGGTCCTCCGGAGACCGGGGTGCGCTGTGCACACTGTGAGGATCGGGGTGGGCTACACACCCCGTGGACGATCGGGGGCCGCTTCCCGGGCCAGCACGGCGTCGAGATCGCGGAACTGCTGCTCCTTCACCAACCGGTAGCGGTCGATCCAGGAGGTCAGCATCTCCAGCCGTGCAGGGTTCAGATGGACGGGCCGGCGCTGGGCGTCGCGCGTGCGCGTGACGAGACCGGCGTGTTCGAGCACCCGAATGTGTTTCGAGATCGCCTGCGTGGTGATCTCGAAGGGTTCCGCGAGTTCGGTGACCGTGGCCGGGCCCCGGCTGAGCCGGGCGACGATGCAGCGGCGGACCGGATCGGCCAGTGCGGTGAACGCCAGGTCGAGTGCGGTGTCGTCCGTCTCGTCGTCGTACACGATCGCCTCCGCTTTGTGAACCTTCCGGTTTATCAACCATCCGGTTGAATAAAGGATGCTCCCCGGGGGCCGGCCGCGTCAAGGGGTCCGGCGCACGGACGCGAGCCGATCGCGGTCGAATTCCCTACGGCCACTCACGCGCCCGGTTACGGTCGGGGAATGGTCCTGCCCTCGAGAGTCCGGTCCGGTGTCCGCGCGGCCTTCGCCGCGACCGTCTCGATCACCCTCCTCGGCGCGTGTACGTCCGCGTCCGGCGATACGGAATCCGACGGTGCCGCCGATGTGCAGGAGACCGCGGCGGCCGCGACCTGCACCGCCGAACCGAACGGCACCCCGATCACCGACACGCAGCCGACGGAGACCGGGGATCGCGACATCTCCACGAACCCCGAGATCGCGACCGGTTACCGCGCCGGCATGACAGCGGTGACCACCTCCTCCTTCGCCGTGTCGACGGCCAATCCCGTCTCCACCGAAGCAGCGTGTGAGGTCCTGCGCGACGGCGGGACCGCAGCCGACGCACTCGTCGCCGCCCAGATGGTTCTCGGCCTCGTCGAGCCCCAGTCCTCGGGTATCGGTGGTGGAGCGTTCCTGGTCTACTACGACGCCGCGTCCGGTGAAGTGAAGGCATACGACGGCCGCGAGACGGCACCGATGTCCGCGACCGAGAACTACCTGCGCTGGATCAGCGACACCGATCGCACCGAACCCCGCCCCGACGCGCGTGCGAGCGGCCGGTCGATCGGCGTGCCCGGCGTCGTGCGGATGCTCGAAACCGTCCACGCGGAACACGGGAACGCCGCCTGGGGCGAGTTGTTCCGCCCCGCCATCGATCTCGCCGACCAGGGCATCGTGATCAGCGACCGCCTGGCGCAGTCGATCGCCGATTCCGCCGAACAGCTCGCCGTCGACGACGAGGCGCGCGCCTACTTCCTGCAGGCCGACGGCTCACCCAAGGCCGCGGGTGAGACCCTCACGAATCCCGCCATGGCCAAGACGCTCTCGGCGATCGCCACCGACGGCGCGAATGCCTTCTACACCGGTGACATCGCGGCCGGCATCGTCGAGTCCACCGGCACCGATTCCGGCGGGCGTACACCCGGAACGATGAGCCTCGAGGATCTCGCCGTCTACCAGGCGAAGGAACGGCAACCGCTGTGCACCCCCTACCGCGAGTACGAGATCTGCGGCATGCCCAATCCGTCCTCCGGTGGCATGGCGGTCGCGGCGACACTCGGCATCCTCGAGAACTTCGACCTCGCGTCGCTGCCGCCGGGTGATGTCGACGCCGACGGCGGCGTCCCCGACGCGGACGCGGTGCACCTGATCTCCGAGGCCGAACGACTCGCCTACGCCGATCGCGACAAGTACGTCGCCGACGCCGATTTCGTCCCCCTGCCGGGCGGCTCACTGGAGACCCTGGTGAACCCGGACTACCTGTCCGAACGCGCAGGGCTGATCGATCCCGGCAAGAGCATGGGCGAGGCGCAGCCCGGCGACTTCGGTCCGGTCCCGCTCGGTATGCCGCCGCAGAGCCCCGAGCACGGCACCAGCCACATCTCGGTCGCGGACAGCTACGGCAACGTCGCGTCCATGACGACCACGATCGAGTCGGCCTTCGGCTCGTTCCACATGACCGACGGCTTCCTGCTCAACAACCAGCTCACGGATTTCTCGGCCGAACCGGTCGACGAGGAGGGACTGCCCGTCGCCAACCGCGTCGAACCCGGCAAGCGGCCGCGCAGCTCGATGGCCCCGACGCTCGTCTTCGAACGCACACCCGACGGTGGTCGCGGCGACATCCGGATGGTGGTCGGGTCGCCGGGCGGTTCGGTGATCATCCAGTTCGTCGTCAAGACGCTCGTGAACACCCTCGACTGGGGCCTCGACCCGCAGCAGGCCGTCTCGGCCGTGTCGTTCGGCGCCGCGAACACCCCCGTCACCGGGGTCGGCGGCGAACATCCGGCGATCGACGGTGCCGACGACGGAGCGAACGATCCGCTCGTGCAGCAGCTCCGCGACATGGGCCACGAGGTGTCCGTCGCCCCGCAGTCCAGTGGACTGAGCGCGCTGCTGCGTCAGGGGCAGGGATGGGTCGGTGGCGCCGACCCCCGCCGCGAGGGCGCCGTGATGGGCGATACCGGCGGGCAGTGACGTATCGGCGCAGAACTGTCGACGTATCGGCGCAGGACTGTCGATGTATCGGTGCACGCCGTAGGGGGCGATCCGCCGCGCGCCGACCCGCTTCGGTGACCCACCCTGTCGGATAGGTGCCGACCTCGCCATCGGTCCGGTGCGTCCCGTGCCCGCTCCGCCCGACAACCCGTGCACCGTAAGCTGGATCACACAGGTGCGCGGATCGTGCGGATCGTCAGGAGTGAACAGTGGCCGTCGTCATGCCGGGACACCAGAACACGACCCATCCCCGTGCTTCCGCGACCCCTCGGGACAACCACCCCGCTTCGGGGCCGGCCCTGGTCAAGTTCCATGCTCCCGAGATCGTCTTCGGGGAGGGCTCGCTCGTCGAAGCGGCCCACGCCGCGGTCCGGCTCGGCGGTGTCCGCCCCATGCTCGTCACCGACCCGGGGCTGATCGAGGCCGGCTGGGTCGACGAACTCCTGCAGCACCTGCGTGACCAGGGGGTCGACGCCACCGTGTGGGCCGGTCTCACCCCCAACCCCAAGGACCACGAGGTCGCGGCCGGCCACGAGCTGTACCGGTCGCGGGGCTGCGACGTCCTCGTCGCGCTGGGCGGTGGCTCGGTGATCGACGCTGCGAAGGGTGTCGCGATCCTCGCCGCCAACGGCGGCAACATCCTCGACTACGAGGGCGTCGACCGAGCGCCGTTGCCCATCCCGCCGATGGTCATGGTGCCGTCGACGTCCGGGACGGGAGCCGACGTCTCCCAGTTCTGCGTGGTCACCGACACCGCGCGCGGCAGTAAGATCACCATCATCGGCCGGTCGCTCGTCCCCGACCTCACGGTGATCGATCCGCGACTGCTCACCACCATGCCCGCCGACCTCAACGCCGCCACCGGACTCGACGCCCTCACCCACGGCATCGAGGCGTTCGTCTCCCGCGCCCACAACCCCCTCACCGACCATCACGCACTGCGGGCGGTCGGCATGGTCACCGGCACGCTCGTACGCACGATCGACGACCCGACCTACATGCCCGCTCGCGCCACCATGGCCCAGGCGAGCCTCGAGGCCGGACTCGCGTTCACCAACGCGATTCTCGGCGCCGCCCACGCGATGAGCCATCAGGTCGGCGGGCTGCTGGATCTGCCGCACGGGGTCATCAACGGCGTGCTGTTGCCGCACGTCATCCGGTTCAACGGCGCCGATAACCCCGAGCCGTTCGTCCAGGTCGCCGCGACCCTCGGTCTGGAGGAGGCGCGCGGTGCCGCGCCCGAGGCCGTCGAGGCCGTCGCGGCGCGCATCGACGCTCTCGCCCGTCAGGTGGGTGTGCCGCGCGGACTGCGCCAACTCGGTGTGCGGGAGGAAGACCTGCCGCGACTCGCGGAGGGATCCCTGCGCGACGCGTGCATGTCGACGAATCCGCGCACCGCGACCCGCGAGCAGATGATCGAGTTGTTCCGGACGGCGATGTGAGTGCTCCCGACCTGTCGGCACTGACCGGACTCCGCTCCGGGAAGTCGACCTTCTATCCGCAATATCGCGGCGCCGCCGAGCGACTCGAACGCGTCGTCCACGCACTCGAGCTGATCTCCCGGGCGCTGGTGCGCACGGTCGAAGGGCCGGAGACGCTCATCTGCGCCGTTGCCGAGGCCGCCCGCGCACACCTGAGTGCGACGTGGGTGGCCTTCGCTCTCGCCGACGGTGTCCTGCCCGATGCCGGACCGCGCAGGCTCGTGCTCGGCCCCGACGCGACCCCCTTCCTCGTCGACAACGTCGAGGGACCGCCCCTGCCCGACGAGGTCGTGGCCCTGCTCGACGCCGTGCGCACCGGAGCCGTCGAGCGACGCGAGCTGGTCGAGAACCACCACGCGTTCGTGCCCATCGTCCTCGACGGGGGAGTCGCCGGTGCCATCGCCGCGTGGACACCGGAGCACCGCGCCCTCGACACCACCGACCGCGCCGTTCTGTCGATCCTCGCAAGCCAGACCGCGGTGGCGCTGCAGAACTCCGCTCTCTACCAGCGCGGGCAGCTCCTGCTCGAACGCGCCGAACAGGCCTACCGCGAAGCGAACCGCGCCGCCGCCGACCTGCAGGCACGCAACGAGGAACTCGAAGCGACCCTGAAGAAACTCGCCGTCACGCAGCGGCAGCTGGGCGTCGCCCACCGCAACCAGGCGCTCGACGAGGAACGCCACCGCATCGCACGCGAACTCCACGACAGTGTCACACAGGCCGTGCTCTCGGCGGGCATGCAGATCGAGGTGTGCCGCAGCGACATCCCCGACACCGAACGCAGCGAACGACTCGATCTCGCCAAGGAACTCACCCGCGGCGCCGTCGAGCAGTTGCGGTCGGCGATCTACGCGCTGAACCGGCCGTCCGATTCCGAACGGATGTCGTTGCCGGAGATGCTCGAACAGCTCAGCGTGGCTCACATGCCGGGCGAACTCGAGGTCAGGACGAGGATGGGCGGCACGCCGGTCGAGCTGAGCGGCGAGGCCGAGCACGCCCTGCTCAGGATCGCCGGCGAAGCGCTGTTCAACGCGGCGGTGCACGCCAACGCGAGTCGCGTGGTGCTGCGGCTCAGTTACGGACGCGACGCGGTCCTGCTGTCGGTGGCCGACGACGGCGACGGCGACCCCGCGCGTCTACGGGTGATGCTGCGGCTGGCCGCCAACGACCTCGACGGGAGCCACCGCGGTCTCGCGAACATGCAGGCCCGCGCCCGCGAACTCGGCGGCACGCTCGAGGTGCGTCGTTCGCGACTCGGCGGTGTGCGGATAGCGGCCCGGATTCCGTTGCAGGACAATGCTGTAGCTCAACAGGTGGGAGAACCGTCATGACCGTCACGCCGCCGCAGGCGACCCCGCGGGCGCGGCCCGGCACGGTGCGCATCGCACTCGTCGACGACCACGCGATCCTCCGCCAGGGACTCCGCTCGATCCTCGACCGCGAGCCGGATCTCGAAGTGGTGGGGGAGGCTTCGACGGACGCGGAGGCGCTCGCACTCGTCGACCGCATGCGCCCCGACATCGTGCTGCTCGACCTCAAGCTCTCGGCCGGATCGGACTTCGAGGGACTGGGATTGTGCGGACGGCTGTCCTCGGCGCATCCGGGTATCGGCCTGCTCGTCCTCACCACCTTCCTCGACGAACAGCTCGTCGTGCGGGCCGTGCACGCCGGCGCGCGCGGTTACGTCGTCAAGGACGTCGACACCACCGAGCTGGTGCGCGCCATCCGGGCGGTTTCCCGCGGCGAGAGCGCCTTCGACTCGCGCAGTGCCGCGGCGGTCGTGCGTTCGCTCAACGGGCAGGGTGCACCCGCCGAACAGTTGACCGGCCGCGAACTCGAGGTGCTGAAGCTTCTCGCCGCCGGCATGTCGAACGTGAAGATCGGTGAGCAGCTGTTCATCTCGGCCACCACCGTGAAGTTCCACGTCAGCAACATCATGCGCAAACTCGGGGTGAGCCGCCGAGCCGAGGCGGTCTACGCCGCGAGCAAGCAGGGGTTGATCTGACCCCCGCTCTCCCGACACTCAGCTGCGCTCGGTGAGCCTGCTGCTGTAGGCCGCACCCCAGTCGTCGAGCCACGCGACGGCCGGCTCGAGGGTCCGGCCGAGCTCGGTCAGCTCGTACTCCACCCGTGGCGGTACCTCGGCGAAGACCGTGCGCGACACGATTCCGTCGGCCTCCAGTTCGCGGAGCTGCCGGGTGAGCACTCGCGCGCTGACGGGACCGACACGCCGGCCCAGCTCGCCGAACCGACATGGCCCGTCGATCAGGTTCTTGACGATCGTGAGCTTCCACGCGCCCCCGAGGACCGCCACGGCGATCTCCACCGGGCACACCTGCATCGCCGTCTCCACGGCCTTCCGTGTCATCGGAACTCCTCGGTCATCAAGAATCGCTGGTCATCAGGAATCCCTGCTCATCGCCGATCGTTACATCTCGGTCCGTATGTGATCGCAAAGTGCGTACTTCCCATAGCGTTCCCGTCCCCAGACTATGGAGACATGGCCGAGAAGGACAGTGCAGAAAAGGACAGTGCAGAAAAGGACAGTGTCGAAAAGGACAGTGTCGAGAAGGGCAGCGTTCTGTGGGTGCACGCCCACCCGGACGACGCCTCCCTGGGGCACGCCCTCGTCCGCTCGGGGGCGGCACGACTACGCGAGTCGGGCACGCGCGTCGCGATCTCGGATCTCTACGCGATGAACTGGAATCCGGTGCTCGCCTACGCCGACTTCGGTACGGCGCCGGGGAGCACGTTGTCGGAGCGGCAGAAGAACGCCACGGCCACCGGGCTCCTCGCCGACGACATCCGTCGCGAACAGGCCGCGCTGCGCGCCGCCGACCACTTCGTGGTGTCTTTCCCACTGTGGTGGTACGGCATGCCGGCGATCCTGAAGGGATGGTTCGACCGCGTGTTCACCAACGGCTTCGCGTTCGGTGTCCGCGACGAGCGTGGCCGCGTCCGCAAGTACGGCGACGGGGGACTGGCCGGCAGAACGATGCTCGCCGTCGTCACGGCGGGCGATCGGGCCGCAGCGCTCGGACCGCGCGGAATCAGCGGGTCGATCGATCACGTGCTGTGGCCGCTCCTGCACGGTACGGGCTTCTACACCGGGATGCGGGTACTGCGACCGCATCTCGTCGCGAGTGCCGACCGGCTCGACGAGGAGACCTTCCTGCGCGAGGAGCGCCGTCTCCACGATCGTCTCGCCGGTTTGTCGTCGGAACCCGGAATCCCGTACAGGCCGTTGCGCGGAGGCGAGTACGACCGCGAGCACGTGCTCGTCGACCACGTCCGCCCGGGCGAGTACGGCCCCGACGTCCACACCGCCTCAGCGCCCGCTCGGAGCAGACGAGTGCAACGGTACGAGTACCGACAGTGCGCCGGTGTACAGGATCAGGCGCAGTAGCGGTCCGCCTCCGAGAAGTTGTCGGGTGATCTCCCGGACCCGTCGGCCCTCGTCCTCACCCGGCGGTGCGGCGAGCACGATCGCGGGACCGGACCCGGGCCGGGTCGCGGTGACGAGCAGGCACTCCTCCGACGCGGTGAGTACCGGAATGTCGTTCTCGCCGTCGGTCTTTCCGATCGTCACGGCGTCGTAGTCGGAGTCGTCCGCGTCGTCGTGGTAGACGAGCAGTCGCACGTCCGGCCGCTCGGGGAGCGGCCGGCAGTCCGTCACCACTCCGGACGAGGACATCTGCCGGTCCGCGGCGCGGCGGGGAAGGACGACGCGGCGGGTCGTCCGGCCGAAGTGGCTCTCGGCGATGTGGTTCATCGCGCCACCTCCTTCCGTCCACACCGGGTATTCGTCGCCGGACGGGAATCGGATGGGCGGGCAGGCGGATGGCCGGGTGGATCAGTCGACGACGAGCCACCCGCCGTGATGTTCGAACACCTCGAAGGGACGCCCCGTGCTGCGCCCCAGTTCCTCGAGCGTGGGCAGGTCGAAGGTGCGCACGTGCCCGTGGCAGGCCGTCGCCTCGTCCTCGAACGGCACCGCGACCACCACCCGCTCCCGGGCGATTCGGAGGGCCTCGGCGAGGATCGTGGCACCGAGGGCGTCGTCGACGTGCTCGAGCAGGTGGATCGCGGTGACGGTGTCGGCGCTGCCGTCGGGGACCGGGACGTTCGCCGCGTCGCACACGAGTGTGTCGACGTGCAGTCCGAGCCGCGGTGCGACCGCTTCGAGCAGGCGCATCGTGCCGGGCAGGATGTCGGTGGCGGTGACGGCGGTGCCGGCGGCCGCGAGTCGCAACGGCAGGAAACCGAAACACGACCCCAGGTCGAGCACGCTCCCACGGACGAGTTCGGCGGCCCGATCGTGGATGGGCGCGAAATCGGCTGTACCGTCGAGCAGTTCGCCGAGCGAGTTGCGGTAGTAGGTGACCCACGAGTCGAGGGCACCCGGCACCGTGGAACGGACGAGTCCCACCATCGTCAGTTCGAACTCGTCCTGGCCGAACTCGGCGTCCTGGATCGAGGAGGTCACCTCGGCGACGAGGCGCTCGCTGATCTGCTCGGCCGTGAGGGAATGCGTGACGTGGAGCCGGTCGTCCTCGCGCCGGACGTTCAGCGGTCCGGCGGGTACGCGTTCGACCGTCACGTGGTCGTGTGTCCACCGGCCCGGGCTGCAGGGAGCGAGCGAATCGAGCAGGGTCATTGTTTCGCAACCTTTTTCCGAGGTGTGGCAGGGGGAGGCGTGGAAGGGGAGTGCGGGTCACTGTAGTCGAGACCGGCGGTCAGTGTCCCCATCCCGATGGCCAGGTATTCGTGCAGGTCCGATCCGGGTTCGTCGAGCCACGCCTCGTAGGCGGAGATCGCGACACCGAGCAGCAGATAGCCGACCGTGCGGGGGATGTGGTCGTCGGGATCGGCCCCGATACGACGGGCGACGAACTCGGCGACGACACGTCTCCACCCTTGGTACATCACCGACGAATAGCCCTGCAGTGCGGGCGTGTGCAGGATGAGCTCCATCCGCGCGCGGTGTCGTTCGGTCTCGCTGTCGGGGAAGGTGTTGAAGTCGTGCAGGGCGGTGGTGAGCGCTGCCGAGAGCGGGACGTCCTCGGGGATCGTTTCGAGGCTCGCGCGCATGCCGGCGAGGTGTTCGTCGAAGTTTCCCCAGGCCACCTCGTTCTTCGACGGGAAGTAGCGGAAGAAGGTGCGTCGGGCAATGCCGGCCGCCTCGGCGATGTCGTCGATGCTCGTCTCGTCGAAGCCCGCCTCCATGAACAGCTCGATGCCGATTGCGGCGAGTTCCTCCTTCGATGTGGACGGGCGGCGACCTATCCGAGCGGACGGTTTCCCGCGGCTACGCGTCATTCTTCCTCCCGGAGGCGTGACATTCTGCACTCGATGCCATTACAGTGGTGAACCGGCTCACAGCGCAAGTCCGCTGTGACGACCGACTCCGATCCAGGAGAAGAAACCGAGGAGGAAACATGTCCGATCGTGACAACGCCGTGATCGAATCCGATCTGATCGAGGAGTCCCTCGTCGAAGAGGTCTCCATCGACGGCATGTGCGGCGTGTACTGACATGACCGCACCCGGAGCCACCGACGTGTCCCCCGTAGCAATGGACACCGAGATGTTCGATCCGGGTGCCGGCTGGCGGCTCCACCCGCAGGTAGCGCTTCGCCCCGAGCCGTTCGGGGCGTTGCTCTACCACTTCGGCACCCGCAAGTTGTCGTTCCTGAAGAACACTGTCATCGTCGACGTCGTCCGATCCCTCGGCGACCACGGTTCGGTGCGAGAAGCGTTGCGAGCGCACGGGATCGACGAGAACGCCGAGCGGCCCTACGTGCGTGCCCTGGGCACCCTGGCCGATTCGCACATGATCGTTCCTGCCTGACGTCTGTAAGGACCAGCCCATGACCTCGCTGCTCGAACCGCCCACCACCTCCGCCCCACCGAAGGTCGGTCGCCTCGTCGACCAGTTCGAGAAGGGCCTCGACGCCCCGATCTGCCTGACCTGGGAGCTCACCTACGCCTGCAACCTCTCGTGTGTGCACTGCCTGTCCTCGTCGGGCAAGCGCGACCCGCGCGAACTGTCGACCGAACAGTGCAAGGCGATCATCGACGAGCTGCAGCGCATGCAGGTCTTCTACGTCAACATCGGTGGCGGCGAACCCACCGTGCGATCGGACTTCTGGGAACTCGTCGATTACGCCACCGAACATCAGGTGGGCGTGAAGTTCTCGACCAACGGTGTGCGCATCGACAAGAAGGTCGCCGCCCGGCTGGCCGCTTCCGACTACGTCGACGTGCAGATCTCCCTCGACGGTGCCACCGCCGAGGTCAACGACGCCGTGCGTGGGCCGGGTTCGTTCGCGATGGCCGTGCGCGCGCTCGAGAACCTGTCCGAGGCGGGTTTTCGCGACGCGAAGATCTCCGTCGTCGTCACCCGCCAGAACGTCGACCAGCTCGACGAGTTCAAGGCTCTCGCAGACCGCTACGGCGCGACCCTGCGCATCACGCGACTGCGCCCGTCCGGCCGCGCCGTGGACGTGTGGGACGACCTGCATCCCACCCACGAGCAGCAGCGGCAGCTCTACGACTGGCTCGTCGCCCACGGCGAGGGCGTGCTCACCGGCGACTCGTTCTTCCACCTGTCCGCCTTCGGCGGCGAGGGTGGTGGCTCGCTGCCCGGACTGAATCTGTGTGGTGCGGGACGCGTGGTGTGTCTGATCGACCCGGTCGGCGACGTCTACGCGTGCCCCTTCGCGATCCACGAGAACTTCCACGCCGGAAACATCCTGACCGACGGTGGTTTCGCGTCGGTGTGGAAGAACTCCGAGCTGTTCCGCGAACTGCGCGAACCGCAGTCCGCCGGTGCGTGCGCGTCGTGCAACTTCTTCGACTCGTGCCGCGGCGGTTGCATGGCCGCGAAGTTCTTCACCGGCCTGCCGATGGACGGCCCCGATCCCGAATGCGTGCAGGGCTACGGACAGTCCGCGCTCGAGGCCGAGCGCACCGTGCCGCAGTCGAGCGTCGACCACTCGCGTACCGGCAAGCGCGCCGAACGGCGCACCCCGGCCGCACCGGTACCGCTGACCCTGCTCACCAAGCCCCCCGCCAAGTTCTGCGACGAGAATCCGCTCGCAGGGCTCTAGATCTTCGAGGAGACGACCGACGATGGCCAAGCCTTCCTGGTTGAAGAATCCGTGGGCCCAGGACCCGTGGTTCGAGACCGTCGCAATCGCACAGCAGCGCGCCCGCAAACGCCTGCCCAAGTCCGTCTACGGCGCGCTGGTCGCCGGGTCCGAGGCCGGCATCACGGTCGACGACAACACCACCGCCTTCCGCGAACTCGGATTCGCCCCGCACGTCGCGGGACTGTCCGACAAGCGGGAGATGGCCACGACCATCATGGGACAGGATGTGTCCCTGCCCGTGATGATCTCGCCGACCGGCGTGCAGGCCGTACACCCCGACGGTGAGGTCGCCGTGGCCCGCGCCGCCGCCGCCCGCGGCACCGCGATGGGTCTGTCGTCGTTCGCGAGCAAATCCATCGAAGAAGTCGCGGCGGTCAACGACAAGACCTTCTTCCAGATGTACTGGGTGGGCAGCCGCGACACACTGATCCAGCGCATGGAACGTGCCCGCGCCGCCGGTGCGAAGGGTCTGATCATGACCCTGGACTGGTCGTTCTCCAACGGTCGCGACTGGGGTAGTCCCGCTATCCCGGAGCGGATGAACCTCGAGGCGATGGTCAAGTTCGCCCCCGAGGGCATCACCCGCCCCAAGTGGCTTCTCGAATGGGCGAAGACCGGCGGTGTGCCGGACCTGACCACCCCCAATCTCACCCCGCCGGAGGGTCAGGCCCCGACCTTCTTCGGTGCGTACGGCGAGTGGATGACCACGCCCCTGCCCACCTGGGAGGACGTCGCGTGGCTGCGCGAGCAGTGGGGTGACGCACCGTTCATGCTCAAGGGCGTCATGCGCGTCGACGACGCCAAGCGCGCCGTCGACGCCGGGGTCACCGCCATCTCGGTGTCCAACCACGGCGGCAACAACCTCGACGGCACCCCGGCGCCGATCCGGGCACTGCCGGCGATCGCCGAGGCGGTGGGCAAGGACGTCGAGGTGCTGCTCGACGGCGGTATCCGCCGCGGCAGCGACGTCGTCAAGGCGATCGCGCTCGGCGCCAGGGCCGTGCTCATCGGTCGCGCGTACCTGTGGGGTCTGGCCGCGAACGGCCAGGCCGGTGTGGAGAACGTCCTCGACATCCTGTCCGGCGGAATCGGTTCCGCCCTCATGGGACTGGGCAAGAACTCGATCCACGAGCTCACCCCCGACGACGTCTTCGTGCCGGACGGTTTCCGCCGCGATCTCGGCATCTGACCGAACCGACGACATGGGCCCCGCGCTCACCGAACCGATCACCCTCGCCGGACGCACCGCTCCGTCGAGGGTGATCTTCGGTCCGCACGTCACGAATCTCGGTGACGGCCGGTCGTTCTCGGACCGTCACGTCGCGTACTACGCGCGACGTGCGCGGGGTGGGTGCGGGATCGTCGTCACGGAAACGGCCTCGGTACACCCCTCCGACCATCCCTACGAACGCGCGCCGCTGGCCGAGCGCTGCGGGGACGGTTACCGGCGGATCGTCGAGGCCTGCCGTCCGCACGGGACACTCGTGCTCGCAGGCCTCGGCCATCGCGGCCTCCAGGGTTCGAGCGCGTGGACCCGCGCACCGCTGTGGGCGCCCTCGCGCGTGCCGGACCCGGTGACACGCGAACTGCCCGCCGAGGCGACCGAGCGTGAGATCGCCGAGCTCGTCGAGTCCTTCGCCCGCGTCGCCGTCGTCGCCGTGGACTCCGATCTCGATGGAGTGGAACTCGACGCGGGACCGACCTCGCTGCTGCGGCAGTTCCTCTCCGGGCTGACCAATCACCGCGACGACACCTACGGCACCGACCGTGTGCGGCTGCTCCGCGAAGTGATCGCCGCCGTTCGCACGCGGATCGGTGCGGATCGCATCCTCGCCCTGAGACTCTCGTGCGACGAGAACGCGCCGTGGGCGGGCATCACTCCCGACATCGCCGCCGGATACGTCCGCGCGATCGCACCGTCGATCGATCTGCTCACGGTGGTGCGCGGTGGATTGTTCTCACCCGAGTCGTATCGGCCCGCCGCGCATGTCCCTGCCGGGTTCAACGACGACCTGTGCCGCCGCATCCGTGACGAGATCGCCGGATCGATCCCGATCGCTCTGCAGGGCAGCATCGTCGACGTCGGACACGCGCAGCGGGCGCTCTCCGACGGCGCGTGCGACCTGGTCGAGATGACCCGCGCGCAGATCGCCGACCCCGACCTCGTCGCCGCCGCCCGTGGTGGTCGTCGGCCGCGTCCCTGCGTGCGCTGCAACCACGCGTGCCTCGTCGACGACTTCCACAATCCGGTTGTGGGGTGCATCGCGAACCCGGAGGCCGGCGACGAGACACGGGACCCACCCGGACCGGTGACCTCCGCACGCGACGTACTCGTGGTGGGTGCCGGACCCGCCGGCCTGGAGGCAGCCCGCGTGGCAGCGACGCGCGGTCACCGTGTCGTCCTGGTCGAGGCGGACGAGCGGATCGGTGGGACGATCGCCGCCGTCTCGCGCGGTGGCAGGCCCGACTTCGCTGCGCTCGTCGGCTGGCTCGAACAGCAGTGCCTCGAGTCCGGCGTCGACATCCGTACCGGCACGGAAGCCGGTGCTGCCGACATCGAGAGCGCACTCGCCGCCGGCACCGCGGTCGTGCAGGCCACCGGCGGGCTGCCACGTCCGCCCTCCTTTCCGGTGACCGCGCCCGAGCGGTACGCGACCGCCGCGGAGGTGCTGTCGGGGAAACGGCCTCTTACGTCCCCGGTGGTCGTGTGGGATCCGATGGGTGGTCCGGTGGCGAGGGCCGTCGTCGACCGTCTCGTGGAGCGCGGTGTGGAGGTCCACTACGCGACGGGTGATCAGGTGGCCGGATCACGACTCGCGCCGACGGGGGACCTCGTCGCCTTCGACGTCCGCATGCAGCGGGCGGGCGTGGCGAGACATCTCGGGTGCCGGATCGGTTCGGTCGATGCCGACGGAGTCGTCCTCCTCGACCGGGTGTCCGGGGAATCCACGTCGGTCGCGGACGCGGTTCTGGTCGATTGCGCACCCCTGCTCCCGGCAGAAGTGTCCGAGCGGCCGGGATCGTGGTCGATCGGCGACCGCGCGGCCCCGAGAACCGTGCGCGAGGCCGTCCGAGAGGGATACGGGGTGGCCGCGGCACTGTAACATGGGGCACACTGAAACGTGTTCTAATCTGGGTCGACGGGAAGGGCCGACATGGGAGATTTCGACGGCAAGGTCGTCTTCATCACCGGGATCGCACGCGGGCAGGGCCGCAACCACGCCATCCGGTTCGCGCGCGAGGGCGCGTCCGTCATCGGCGTCGACATCGCGGCCCCGGTCTCGGAGTACGTGACCTACGAGCAGGCCACCGAGGACGACTTCCACGAGACTGTCCGCCTCGTGGAGGAGGCCGGCGGGAAGATCCTCGCCCGCGTCGCCGACGTGCGCGACAGCACGGCGCTGAAGGCCGTCGTCGACGAGGGCGTCGCCCAGTTCGGACGGCTCGACGTGGTGGTCGCCAATGCAGGCATCTGCAGCTGGAACCGCTTCTGGGAGATGCCCGACGACCAGTTCGAAGAGCTGATCGACATCAACCTCACCGGTGTCTTCAAGACCCTCAAGGCAGCCGCCCCCGCGATGATCGAGGCCGGCAACGGCGGCTCGATCATCGTCGTCAGCTCGGTGGCGGGCCTCAAGGCGATGCCGGGGCAGATCAACTACGCGGCAGCGAAATTCGGCCTCGTCGGCATCACGCAAGCGGCGGCGAAGGAACTCGGCCCGTACCGGATCCGGGTCAACTCCATCCACCCCTACAGTGTGAACACCCCGATGGGCACCGACGTCAGTGTCCTGAAGCTGTTCGAGCAGAACCCGTCCTGGGAGCCGTCCTTCGCGCCGATCCTCACCCACAAGCCGATCGCGGATCTCGACGACATCTCCGAAACCGTGTTGTTCCTCGCGAGCGATCGGGCCTCCACCATCACCGGCAGCCAGATGGCTCTCGACCAGGGCAACTCGAAGGTCTGACCGTGACGCGCACGGGGACCGGAACCGTTCCGCACGCGTCGTTGCGGATCGGTCCGGTCACCCTGCGCAATCGCATCGTCTTCCCGGCGCACCTGACCAACTTCTCGGTCGACGGCACCGTCACCGACCGGCACATCGCGTACTACGAAGCCAGGGCACGCGGCGGCGCGTCGATGATCGTCACCGAGGAGCACACCGTGCACCCCTCGGACCGGCCCTACGAGAAACTGATCCGCGGCTGGGACCCGGACGTCGTCACCGGTTACCGCCGCCTCACCGACGCCGTCCACCGGCACGGCACGCGGATCCTCGCGCAGCTCAACCACAACGGCGCGCAGGGCACCTCGATGTACACGGGGCAACCGTTGTGGGCGCCGAGCCCCGAACCCGACCCGCTCTTCCGTGAGGTCCCGCGCGCGGTGACGGAATCCGACCTCGCCGAACTCGTCGCGGGCTACGCCGACGTCGCCCGCCGCTGCGCCGAGGGCGGCTTCGACGGTGTCGAGATCCAGTGCTCCCAGGCATCGGTCCTGCGTGCCTTCCTCGCACCCGCGACGAACCGTCGCACCGACCGTTACGGCGGGGATCTCACGGGGCGGGCCCACCTGCTGCTCGAGGTCGTGTCCGCGGTGCGGGGGGCCGTCGGGCGCGACCGTGTCGTGGGCGTGCGACTGACGGGTCACGACGGCACCGAGGGCGGTGTCGGTATCGACGACGCCGTGCAGGTCGCGCGGATGCTCGAGGCGAGCGGCGACGCCGACTACCTCAACACGTCCGTGGGCGTCGCGACCGAGACGTTGCATCTGGTCGAAGCGCCGATGTCCACCCCGCACGGTTATTCACTGTTCGTCCCCGACGCGATCCGGGCAGCGGTGTCGCTGCCGGTCGTCGGGGTCGGGCGCTTCACCCGACCCGAACAGGTCGGTGCCGCGCTCGCCGACGGAGTGTGCGATCTGGTCGGCGCCGTGCGTGCGCAGATCGCCGACCCGGAGTTCGCGAACAAGGCCCTCTCCGGACGCGACGACGAGATTCGGCCGTGCATCGGCTGCAATCAGGAATGCATCGGACGGGTCGGGCTCAACCGTCCCATCGCGTGCGCGGTCAATCCCCATGCCGGGTACGAATCCGACGCTCCCGCCGCGACCGCCGTACCGCATCGGGTCGTCGTCGTCGGCGGCGGACCCGCGGGTCTGCAGGCTGCGGTGACGGCTGCCGGACAGGGGCATTCGGTCACGCTACTCGAACGGAACCGGTGTACCGGCGGTCAGATCCGTGAGGCGGCCGCAGCCCCGCACCGTGCCGAACTGCTCGGTGCGGTGACCCACCTCGACGCCGAGTGCCGCCGCAGGGGAGTGGACATCCGCACCGGTGTGACCGCCGATGCCGCGACACTGCACGCGCTCGCGCCCGACGTCGTGGTCGTCGCGACGGGCGCGCGCCCGCACCGGCCCGCCTGGGCGGGATCGTCCGCACGGGTGAGCGATGTGCGCGATGTGCTCACCGGTCGCACCGCACCCTCCGGCCGGGTCCTCGTCGTCGACGATCTCGGTTTCCACCAGGCGACGTCGGTCGCCGAACTGCTGGCGGACCGGGGATGTGCGGTGACGGTGGGCACGCCGGGGATGCTCGTCGGCCAGGACCTCGGCCTGACGCTCGAGCTCGACGGTTGGTTGCGCCGCGCCCACGACAAGCGGATCGAGCGACTCGCCGGCGTCGCCGTCGGCGGTGTCGTGGACCTGCAGGACGGCGCCGAGGTCGCCCTGGTCCACCACGCGACCGGTGAGCAGACGACGCTCACGGTGGACGCGGTCGTCGTCGCCACCCATCAGGAGCCCGTCGACGAGTTGTGGCGGGAACTCACAGGAGCCGGCACGAGGGTGATCCGCGTGGGCGATGCGGTGACCCCACGCCGCCTGCACGCCGCGATCGCCGAGGGGGAGCGGGCCGCCAGGGACCTGGCTCCTACGTCTCCAGCCCGCGACGCATGACGATCCGCGGCCAGCGGTCGAGGCCGTGCTTCCGTTCCTCCGCGCGGATCCGGGTGAGCGCGGGGGAGAGGGCATCGTCCGCGACCGTGCGGAAGCCGAGACGCGCGTAGTACGGGCCGTTCCACGGCACGTCGCGGTAGGTGGTCAGCGTCAGCGATCCGAACCCGGCGTCCCGAGCCCACCCCGCGACATGGTCGATCAGCTTGCGGCCGATCCCGCGACGCGCGTGAGCGGGATGCACCGACACCTGCTCGATGTGGACACCGTCGTCGACGACGTCGGCCACGAGATACGCGACCGCTCGTCCCTGCTCGTCGAACCACGCCCAGCAGCGGCCCGCGTCCCGGTGGGCGCGCAACTCCTCGACGGACGGAGGATCGTCGTCGGCGACGAACGCCATCCCGATCTCGGTGAAGGGCTTGCCCGCCGCGCGTTCGATCTCCTGCAGCACCGGCAGGTCGTCGTCGGTCGCCGGACGGATCGGGGGCAGTTCCTTGCAGTAGTACATCGCCGTCGGTGATTCTGCGTAGAGCCCGAAGCGCTCGGTCATCGGCACGTACCCGGCCTTCGCGTACAGCGCGATCGCCTCGGGTTGCTCGCTGCCCGTCTCGAGGATCATGCGGCGGCGACCGGCATCGGTCGCCGTCCGCTCCAGCGCACCCAGCACCCGTGCTGCCACACCACGTCGCCGCATGCTCGCCCGCACGTACATCCGCTTGATCTCGGCATCGTCGTCGCGCACCCCTCGATGCGAATGCTCCGGTGCACGCCAGCCGCCGATCCCGGCCGGAACCCCGTCGGCCACCGCCAGGAGGAACACCCCGCGTGGCGGCTCGAATTCGTGCGGCGCCAGTTCGGTGTCGTCGGGCCCGCCGTACCTCCGCACGTATTCGAGCTGGACCTCGCCGATGAGGTCCTGCACGTCCGGATCGTCCAGCGGACGAGGTTCGATCAGCACCGGGAAAGAGTACCGATCGGATCTCGGCGTCCGGGCGGACCTACCGGGACCTCCGGGTTTCGTGCACGCCCGCGAAACCCTTAGCATCGGAGCGGTGATGCGGGAGCTCGCCGACGCCTGTTGGACGGACATCGAACCCGACCGGGTGACGGTGGCCGTCCCGATCGGTGCGCTCGAACAACACGGCCCGCACCTTCCCCTCGACACCGACACCCGGATCGCGACTGCTGTCGCCGCGGCGCTGCCCGAGGTGGTCGTCGCCCCGCCGCTGCCCTACGGAGCGAGTGGCGAACACGAAGGTTTCGCCGGCACCGTCTCGATCGGAGCCGAGGTGACGAAGGCGGTGATCGTGGAATACGGCAGGTCGGTGTGCCGATGGGCGAAGCGGGTCGTCTTCGTCAACGGGCACGGCGGCAACGCCTATCCGCTGATCGAGGCGGTGAGCCTCCTGCGATACGAAGGCCGCGACGCTGCCTGGCTTCCGTGCGCGGTGCCGGGATCCGACGCCCACGCCGGTGTCACGGAGACGAGTCTGCTGCTGCACCTGGCACCCGGGACGGTCGACATGACACGGGCCGCGGTCGGAGCGACGGAACCGATCGGAGCACTGATGCCACGACTGCGCGAAGCCGGTATCGTCTCGGTGTCCGCGAACGGAGTGCTGGGAGACCCCACCGAGGCCACCGCAGAACTCGGCGCGCGCCTGTTCGCGAGTCTGGTCGAGCGGGCGAGTGCACAGGTCGCCCGGTGGCAGCCGGGAACGGAAGGAAGGCTTCGGTGAGTCGGGCTATCACTCCACAGGCGACGTCCCCGGAGGCGGCGCAGCCCCGGGCGACCCGGCTCCCCGACGGTTTCGGTGTGCGCATCGACGCACGGGTGCGCAGCTTCGCCGGAGGACGTGTCCTCGTCGGAGGATCGCCCACGCGCATGCTCACACTCGCGCCCGCCGCCGTAGCGATGATCGACGAGGACTTCGTCGAGGTCGTCGACGCGCAGAGCGCCGCGGTCGCGCGCCGTCTGCTGGACTCGGGCATCGGGAACCCCCGGCCGACGAAGCTGCCGCCGAGTTCCGCCGTCACCGTCGTCGTCCCCGTCAAGGACAATCCTTCCGGCCTCGCCCGTCTGCTCGCCGCCGTCGAAGGGCACGAGGTCGTGGTCGTCGACGACGGTTCCGAGAAGCCGGTCGAGGCGCCGGAACGCGGTCGCGTCCGGGTGATCCGGCACGAGACCTCCCGTGGGCCCGCAGCGGCCCGGAACACCGGATTGCAGCAGGTGACAACGGAATTCGTCGCCTTCCTCGATTCCGATGTGGTACCACAACTCGGCTGGCTCGAACGATCGCTGGGGCACTTCACCGATCCCGCGGTCGCACTCGTCGCGCCGCGCATCGTGGCCCTCGAACCCGACAGCAGCGCGCTCGCGAAGTACGAGCACGCACGCTCGTCGCTCGACCTCGGCAGCCGGGAATCCGCCGTGGTCGCGGGTGGTCCTGTCTCGTACGTGCCGAGCGCGGCGCTGCTCGTCCGTCGCGACGCGCTCGCCGCCTGCGGTGGTTTCGACGAGGCGCTGCACGTGGCCGAGGACGTCGATCTGTGCCGGCGACTGCAGACCTCGGGGTGGCGGTTGCGGTACGAGCCCATCTCGCGGGTCGCGCACGACCATCGCACCCGCTTCCGGACGTGGTTGACGCGCAAGGCATTCTACGGAACCGGTGCGGCCCCGCTCGCCGAGCGGCATCCGGGTTCCGTCCCACCGATGGTGATGTCGATCTGGACGCTCCTCGCGTGCGTCGCGATCGCGAGCTTCACCCGCGTGGGGGTGATGGCAGCGGTGCTGACCCAGGTGGTCACCTTCGTGCGGTTGCGGCGGATGTTCTCCGAACTCGACCGGCCCGACCGCATCGCCGCGCTGCTCACGGCCCAGGGATTCGCCGGTGGTCTGTGGCAGGTGGCGTCGGCGGTGTGCCGGCACTACTGGCCGGTCACGGTCGTCGCAGCGGTGTTCTCCCGCAAGGTTCGTCGGGCCGTGCTGGCTTGCGCTGTGGCCGAAGGTATCTGGGACTGGAAGACGCACCGCGAGAGCGGCGGGCTCGATCCCGTCCGGTACCTGCTCTACAAGCGCCTCGACGACCTCGCCTACGGCGCGGGGTTGTGGAAGGGCGCGCTCGACGCCCGCGCGGCGGCCGCGCTCGTACCCGACATCCGGAAGTGACATGATCCCGGCGCACGCCGATGTGGTGATCGTCGGCGGTGGAAGCTGCGGCTGCGTTCTCGCCGCCGGGCTCAGCGACGATCCGGACCGCACCGTGCTGCTGCTCGAGGAGGGCGCGGCGTTCGGATCGGCGTCCGCTGTTCCACGCGAGATCCGCGACGCTGCCGTCCTCCCGGTGGGTCCGGAGAGCCCGTGGGCGGCGGACTTCCCCGCACGGTTGACCCCGGACGTCGAGGCGACCGTGACGCGGGGCCGGGTGCTCGGCGGTTCCGGCGCGGTCAACGGCGCCTACTTCGTGCGTGCGCGGCCGGACGACTTCGCGTCGTGGCCCGCCTCGTGGTCGTACGAGGAGGTGCTGCCGTACTTCCGGGCCGTCGAGACCGACGCGGATATCCCCGGCGACCTGCACGGAAGTTCCGGCCCGATACCGGTCACCCGGGTGCCGCGCGAACGGATGCATCCGCTCTCGCGTGCCTTCGTCGACGCCGCCGAAGGTGCGGGATTCACACCGGTCGCCGACCTCAACGCTCCAGGACCCGACGGGGTGGGTGCGGTTCCGTCGAACGTGCGTGACGGCACGAGGGTGGGTCCGTTCCTCGCGTACCTCGCGCCCGTCCTGGACCGGCCGAATCCGACGGTCGCCGGCGGGGTGTCCGCGACCCGCATCGTGATGGCGGGCGGTCGCGCGGTGGGCGTCGAGATCGCCGGACCCGACGGACCACGCACGATCTCGGCCGGACACGTGATCGTCGCCGCGGGCGCGGTGAGGTCCCCCCAGCTGCTGATGCTCTCCGGCATCGGACCGGCCGACGAACTGCGCCGGCTCGGCATCGATCCGCTGCACGACCTTCCCGGGGTGGGCTGCGACTTCTCCGACCACCCGGAGTTCACCGTCCCCTACCGGTTCCGCCCGGGTCTCCCGTCGCACACGTTGCTGCTCGAGACGGTCCTGCACACCGAGAACCTCGAACTGCGCCCGTACACCGCGGCATTCGGTGCGGCGATCCCCGGCAGTGGTGTCGCCGATCCGGTGCTCGGCGTCGTCCTGACGCGCCCACGCAGTCGCGGACGCATCGTGCTCGACGAACGCGACCCGCGACGTCCACCTCTGCTCGACTATCGATACCTGACCGACGCGGCCGACCGGCGAGCTCTGGAAGAGGGTGTCCGGCTCGCCGCCGACCTCCTCGCCGCGACCACCGGCGTCGTCGAGGCCGGCAGCGTGGACGCGCGTGGTGGCAGGCTCGGAACGTCGCTGCACCTGTCCGGAACGTGCCGGATGGGCGACGACGAGCACGCCGTGGTCGACGAGTGGTGCCGCGTGCGCGGGATCGATGGGTTGAGCGTCGTCGACACCTCGGTGTTTCCGCAGGTCCCGAGCCGTGGACCGCACGCCACCGCGGTGATGCTCGCCCACCGGGTCGCCGCGACCGCGAGGGATGCCCTGCCGCACACGGTGTGATCCCGACTACAGTGTCGGGGGAGGAGGCGCCGGTACATGACGGATCGTGGAATCGCGACGACCAACCCGTGGGTGGCACTCGACCCGGGAGCGGACGTGGCCGCGCACGCACGTGCGGTGCTGCGCGCGCACGGCACATTCGTCTCCGCGCGCGGCAAGGATCGGCTCGACGGGGTGCGCTCGGTGGTCCGCGACTCGTGGAGCCGGAGCCTGCAACGCGGCATCGATCCCGACGTCGTCGAACAACCCGCACTGCTCTCCGGGCACGAACTCGAGGAGTACCGCGCCGGCCACCCCATGTCGCTGATCCGCCCGGTGGTGCGCAAGCTCCTCGTCGAGGACGCCGCCGACAGCGGACTGTTGGTCGCCGTCACCGACGGTCAGGGACGGCTGCTGTGGGTCGAGGGCGACCACGCCGCGCGCGACCGCGCCCTGTCGATGAGCTTCGTCGAAGGTGCCGACTGGAGCGAGGACCGCGTCGGCACGAACGCTCCGGGAACGGCTCTCGCCGTGGATCATTCGGTGCAGATCTTCGGCGCCGAGCATTTCAACCGCACGGTGCACGAATGGAGTTGTTCGGCCGCTCCCGTGCACGACCCCACCAGCGGCCGGGTCCTCGGTGCCATCGACATCACCGGTGGTCACCGCGTCGCCGCGCCCGAGGTCCTGCAACTCGTTCGCGCGACGGTCGCGGCGGCGGAGGCCGAACTGCGGTTGCATGCCCTGAGCGGCCGCCCGCTGTTCCCCTCGGCGACGCCGCGCATCGAGACGATCGGCGCCGGGCGGCCCGCCCTGCACCGCGGAGGCGAACGCGTCGGCCTGTCCCGTCGGCACGCCGAGATCCTGCTGATCCTCGCCGATCACCCCGAGGGCCTGAGCTCCGACCGGCTCGCGGTGCTGCTCGACGAGAACGAACTCGACTCGGTGACGATCCGCGCCGAGATGTCGCGCCTGCGCAAGGTGCTCGGGGCCGAACACCTCGGCTCGCGGCCCTACCGGCTGCTCACCACGCTCGACACCGATGTCGCGGACGTGCGTCGCGCACTCGACCGCGGCGACGTGGCCTCGGCGGTCCGCCTCTGTACCGGGGAGATCCTGCCCGGATCGATGGCGCCGGGCATCGAGGAGATCCGCGACGAACTCCGCTCGGGCGTGCGGGCGGCGCTGTTGCGCTGCGGCGAGGAGCATCTGCTCGCGCAATGGACCTCGTCCGTCCACGGCCGCGAGGACATCACCGCCTGGGCGGCCTACCGGGCATCGATCGATCCTCGGTCGCCCCGCTTCGCGCAGGTCGATGCCACATTGACCCGATTGGACAGGCAGCTCGCAACGTAGTTGCAACCCTCGCGTTCGTAGTGTTCCGGATCACATACCGACCGCTCGACGCTGCAGGAGATGCACATGACCGTGTACGCCCGTCCCGGTTCGCCCGACGCCCTCATGTCCTTCCGGTCCCGGTACGACAACTGGATCGGCGGCCAGTGGGTGCCTCCGGTGAAGGGGGAGTACTTCGAGAACGTCACCCCCGTCACCGGCCAGGTGTTCACCGAGGTCGCTCGCGGCACCGAGGAGGACATCGAACTCGCGCTCGACGCAGCCCACGCCGCCGCACCGGCCTGGGGGAAGACCTCGCCCGCCGAACGCGCGGTGATCCTCAACAAGATCGCCGACCGCATCGAGGAGAACCTCGAGTCGATCGCCCTCGCCGAGTCGTGGGACAACGGCAAGCCCATCCGCGAGACCCTCAACGCCGACATCCCGCTCGCGATCGACCACTTCCGCTACTTCGCGGGAGCCATTCGCGCGCAGGAGGGTTCGATCTCCGAGATCAACTCCGAGACGGTCGCCTACCACTTCCACGAGCCGCTCGGCGTCGTCGGCCAGATCATCCCGTGGAACTTCCCGATCCTCATGGCCGTGTGGAAGCTCGCGCCGGCCCTGGCCGCCGGCAACGCGGTGGTCCTCAAGCCCGCCGAGCAGACCCCGGCGTCCATCCTGCACCTGATCTCGATCATCGGCGACCTGCTGCCGCCCGGCGTGGTCAACATCGTCAACGGTTTCGGTGTGGAGGCGGGTAAGCCCCTCGCGTCGAGCCCGCGCATCCGCAAGATCGCGTTCACCGGTGAGACCACCACCGGCCGGCTGATCATGCAGTACGCCTCGCAGAACCTGATCCCGGTCACCCTCGAACTCGGTGGCAAGAGCCCGAACATCTTCTTCTCCGACGTGCTGTCGGCGAACGACGACTACCAGGACAAGGCGCTCGAAGGCTTCACGATGTTCGCCCTCAACCAGGGTGAGGTGTGCACGTGCCCGTCGCGTGCGCTGATCCAGCAGGACATCTTCGACGACTTCCTCTCGCTCGCCGCGGTCCGCACCAAGGCCGTCCGCCAGGGCGATCCGCTCGACACCGACACGATGATCGGCGCTCAGGCCTCGAACGACCAGCTCGAGAAGATCCTGTCGTACATCGAGATCGGCAAGAGCGAGGGTGCCAAGGTCATCACCGGTGGTGAGCGCGCCGATCTCGGCGGCGACCTCTCGGGCGGCTACTACGTGCAGCCGACGATCTTCCAGGGCGACAACAAGATGCGCATCTTCCAGGAGGAGATCTTCGGCCCGGTCGTGTCCGTGACGTCCTTCTCCGATTTCGACGACGCGATCTCGATCGCCAACGACACCCTCTACGGTCTCGGTGCCGGTGTGTGGTCCCGTGACGGTGGTGTCGCCTACCGTGCCGGTCGCGCCATTCAGGCCGGCCGGGTGTGGACGAACACCTACCACCAGTACCCCGCGCACGCGGCCTTCGGTGGTTACAAGCAGTCCGGCATCGGCCGCGAGAACCACCACATGATGCTCGACCACTACCAGCAGACGAAGAATCTCCTGGTGTCCTACGCCCCCAAGGCACAGGGCTTCTTCTGATCCGAACTTCGGCGCCTGTCACGTCCGCACGACGTGGCAGGCGCCGTTGCCATACGCTCGGAACATCGTGCACCCCAACGGAAAGGCAGGACTGTGACCGTCCCGCGAATCGTGGCGACCGTCGATGCCGTCGCCCTGCTGCGCCGCCTCGCGCAGCGCAACGGACCGCTCATGATGCACCAGTCCGGCGGATGCTGTGACGGCTCCGCGCCGATGTGTTATCCCGAGGGCGATTTCGTCGTCGGCGACCGCGACGTGCTCCTCGGAGTCCTCGACCTGCGTCTCGGGGCAGGGGAGACCCGCTCCGATCCGCCGGTCGGCGCCGACGCCGTGCCGGTGTGGATCTCCGGTTCGCAGTTCGAGGCGTGGAAGCACACCTGTCTCGTCCTCGACGTGGTGCCCGGACGCGGCTCCGGGTTCAGTCTCGAAAGTCCGGAGGGAGTGCGTTTCCTCAGCAGGGGGCGCGCATTCACTCCCGACGAACTGGCCCTCCTGGAAGCCGACCGGCCGCTCACCGGGCGGGACCGGGAGGCCGGCGTGGAGCCCGCCGTGTCCGATGTGCCCACCGTGGTCGCCGAGGCCGCCGATGCGTGCCCGGTGCCCGGCCTGTCCCCGTGATCCCCTCTGCATGATCCCATCGGGAGGAGGGTGACTCACCTGCCGGTTGCCGGTGTGCGTCAGAATCGGAACGGAATCCGTCCGGATTCCGGACGACGACGTGGGCGCCCGGCGGGTGCGACGAGGAGTGGGCATGGCCTTCGCAGGCAACGTGGACGAACTGGCACTGCTGCAGACGGTGCGTCTGAAGAAGCAGGTCACGGCCGAGGTGATCGCCGCGCACCTCGGGGTGTCGGTGTCGGCCGGTCAGGCCGCGGTGGCCGCGCTCCTCGAGCAGGGCAAGGCGTCGGAGAACGACGGCGGCATCAGCCTCACCGACAAGGGCACCTCCGAGCTGAACGATCAGCTCGATGCCGAACGGGTCTCCATCGACGAGGATTCGATCTCGGAACTCTACGACCAGTTCCTCCCGCTCGACGAGGAGCTGAACACGCTCCTCGAGAACGCGGACGCCGACGGATTCGTCGACGGCCTCATCGGCCTCGACCGCCGGGCACAGAGTCTGTTCGACGACGTGTCGGCGTTCGTGCCGCGCCTGTCGCGCTACCAGGACCTGTTCGCCGAGGCCCTGGAGAAGATCAAGGGCGGCTCGCTGGCGTGGGCCACGGCCGCCAACATCGACTCCTACGCCTCCGTGTGGGGCGAGATGCGCCAGGAGATCGCGGGCGCCGCCGGCCGCTGACAATTTCGTTCGTTCGGCACACTATGTGATGCCGGTCACCCGCACCCCCCTTTCGGGGGTGGCGAGTGGGTGACCGGCATCACTACGTTTCGTTCATCCGCCGAGGCGATCACGCCCGCGGTTCGAACGGACAACGGAGGACTCACGTGACCAGTGTGTCGACCCCGGGGGCTGCCGAACCCCCCGTCGCCGGACCGGTGGGACGTTCGCGTCCCGATCCATCCACACCCCGCCACGCGGGACCCTCGAAGGAAGGGCCCGGTATCCGGCGCGTCGCCGTCGCCAGCTGTATGGGCACGACGATCGAGTTCTACGACTTCTTCATCTACGGCACCGCCGCAGCGCTCGTCTTCCCGACGGTCTTCTTCCCCGCACTCGGATCGACCGCGGGTACCGTCGCCTCCTTCGCGACCTTCGCCGTCGCCTTCATCGCCCGCCCCGTGGGCGCAATGCTGTTCGGGCACTTCGGCGACCGCATCGGACGCAAGAAGACGCTGATCTCCACGCTGCTGCTGATGGGTATCTCCACCCTGCTCATCGGCCTTCTACCCGGCGCCGAGACCATCGGTGTCGCCGCCCCGATCATCCTCGTGCTGTTGCGATTCGCCCAGGGCTTCGCAGTGGGCGGTGAGTGGGCCGGCGCGACCCTGCTCACCGCCGAATACGCGCCACCGGGCCAACGCGGTCTGTACGCGATGTTCCCGCAGCTCGGTCCCGCCATCGCCTTCGCCCTGTCGAGCGGCACCTTCCTGTTCACCGGTCTCGCCCTCGGCGACACCAACGACGCCTTCCTGAACTACGGTTGGCGGATCCCGTTCCTGCTCAGCATCGTTCTCGTCGGCATCGGCCTCTACATGCGCCTCGCCATCGAAGAGACTCCTGTCTTTCGTGCGGAGCAGGAAGCCCGCCGTAGTGCCCCGGCCGCCGAGGTCGAGGCCCCGCGCCGGCTGCCCTTCCTCGACGCGTTGCGCTACCAGGCCAAGGAGATCTTCCTCGCCGGCGGTGCGCTGGCCATCATGTTCGCCTTCTTCTACATGGGCACGGCCTACCTGACCAGCTACGCGACGTCCAAGCTGGGATTCGGCCGGCCGTTCGTCCTGATGGTGGGCATCGCCTCGTCGCTCGTCTTCGGTCTCGCGATCGTGCTGTCCGCGCTGTATTCCGACCGCTTCGGGCGCAAGAAGGTCATCATGGTCTCGTGCGCGTTCTCCGTGGTCTGGGCACTGGTGTTGTTCCCGCTCCTCGACACCGGCTCACCGATCGCGTTCGTGCTCGGGATGATGATCACCCTCGCGATCTTCGGTATCGCCTACGGACCGTGCGGAGCACTGCTGCCCGAGATGTTCGCGACCCGCTACCGCTACACCGGTGCCGGTCTGGGCTACAACTTCGCCGGTGTCCTCGGCGGCGCCATCCCGCCGATGATCGCCGCACCGCTCGCTGCCTCCTACGGCGGTATCGCGATCGGGATCATGCTGGCCGCGATCGGCCTCGTGAGCCTGGTCTGCACCGCGGCACTCATGGAGACCCGCGACCGGGCTCTCTGATCCGCCGCAGGCGGATCCGTTTCGCACCGATCCGCCGCAGGCGGATCCGTCTCGCACCGATCCACCCCCGGTGGCGGTCGTCCGGCAGCAGCCCGACGACCGCCACCACAGCCGTATCCCCGTCTCGTGAAGGAGAATGCGATGTCCGGCCTCGACGTCGACCGTCTGCCCAGCTATGCCCAGGGTGCCTGGGACGTCCCGCTGCTCGGCGACACCATCGGCGACAACCTCGACCGCACCGCCGCCCGCTTCGGCGACCGTGAGGCGCTCGTCGATTCCGCCGCCGGAAAACGCTGGAGTTACAGCGAATTCGTCGCGGACGTCGACGCGTTCGCGCTCGGTATGCTGCGGGCGGGCATCACCAAGGGCGACCGCGTCGGCATTTGGGCACCCAACTGCTGGCAGTGGGTGCTCGTACAGTACGCGACCGCGAAGATCGGAGCGATCCTCGTCAACATCAACCCGGCCTACCGCTCGCACGAGCTGCAGTACGTCCTCGAACAGGCCGGTGTGCGGATGCTGGTGTCCGCCCCGACGTTCAAGACCTCCGACTACGCGCAGATGATCGAGACCGTACGGCCCAACTGCCCCGACCTCGAGGACGTCGTCCTGCTCGACTCGCCGCGGTGGGACGAACTCGTCGACTCCGGCCGCGCCGCGCTCACCGAGGACCGGGCACCGCTCGACGCGGCCCAGGCCTCGTTGTCGCCCGACGATCCGATCAACATCCAGTACACCTCGGGCACCACCGGTTTCCCCAAGGGCGCCACCCTCAGTCACCACAACGTGCTCAACAACGGCTTCTTCGTCGGCGAGCTGTGCCACTACACCGAACGCGACCGGGTCTGCATCCCCGTCCCGCTGTACCACTGCTTCGGGATGACGATGGGCAATCTCGCGTGCACGAGTCACGGCGCGACCATCGTGCTGCCGGCGCCGGGCTTCGATCCCGCCGCGACGCTGAGCGCCGTCGCCGAGGAGAAGTGCACGTCGCTGTACGGCGTGCCGACGATGTTCATCGCCGAACTGGCCGACCCGGGATTCGACAACTACGACCTGTCGAGCCTGCGCACCGGCATCATGGCGGGATCACCGTGCCCGGTGGAGGTGATGAAGCAGGTCATCGACCGGATGGGCATGAGCGAGGTCTCCATCTGCTACGGCATGACCGAGACCTCCCCGGTCTCGACGCAGACCCGCAGCGACGACAGCATCGAGCGGCGCGTGAGCACCGTCGGTCGTGTCGGCCCGCATCTCGAGGTCAAGATCGTCGACCCCGTCACCGGACTGACGGTGCCGCGCGGCGAACCCGGCGAACTGTGCACCCGCGGTTACTCGGTGATGCTCGGCTACTGGGATCAGCCCGACAAGACCGCCGAGGCGATCGACGCGGCCCGATGGATGCACACCGGCGACATCGGCGTCATGGACGAGGACGGGTACGTCTCGGTGACGGGCCGGATCAAGGACATGGTCATCCGGGGTGGGGAGAACATCTACCCCCGCGAGATCGAGGAATTCCTCTACACCCACCCGGACATCCTCGACGCCCAGGTCGTCGGCGTGCCCGACACGAAGTACGGCGAGGAACTGATGGCGTGGATCCGGATGCGCGAAGGCGCGGAGCCGCTCGACGCCGAGTCGCTCCGGGCGTTCTGCACCGGGAAACTCGCCCACTACAAGATCCCGCGTTACGTGCACGTGGTCGACGAGTTCCCGATGACGGTGACCGGAAAGGTCCGCAAGGTGGAGATGCGCGAGCAGGCGATCGCGCTGCTCGCGGCGGCCGGAGCAGACGGGGGCCGGTGAGATCCCGGCCTGCCGGAGAAGGAAATTCACCCGGAAGGGACGTCGATTCGGCCTCCGCGTGCGCTGTTCATGATCGACACTGAGGAGGTACATGGTCGTCGAGGTTGCGCCGCCCGCAGGTGCGGCGCCGAACAGAGAGGCTCACCATGGGACAAATCATCGGCACCATCATCTTCGGCGCAGTCATCGGCATCCTCGCCCGGTTGGTGATCCCGGGTAAGCAGGCGATGGGCATGATCATCACGATCATCATCGGCATCATCGGCGCGCTGATCGGCTACTGGATCTGGGGGATGATCTCGTCCGAAGGCAACGAGGACACCTCCGGCATCGACTGGATCCGCTGGATCATCTCCATTGCCGTCGCGGTGGTTCTCACTCTCATCTACACCTCTGCGACGCGCGAGAGGAGATAGCCGAGAGCCCGTCGCGCGGGGCTCCGCCCGGACGACCGGGAGGTGGTGCACGGCGATCGGCCGTGCACCACCTCCTGTCGGGCCCGAGCGGGGCCTTCGGGCGTGTTCGGATACGGTCCCGGACCGGAGGTGAACTGTGGTGGAACCGCAATGGACGCCGACAGACGTCGATATCGAGCAGGCGAACGTCACCGGGTTCACCCGGTTCGTCGAGGAGAGACACGGACTCGACCTGCCCGACTACCGGGCGTTGTGGCAGTGGTCCGTCGACGAACCCGGTGATTTCTGGCAGGCCGTGTGGGACGCCTTCGACGTCGTCTCCCACACCGATCCCGGCCCGGCTCTGGCCGACGCCGCCATGCCCGGCGCCGTGTGGTTCCCGGGCGCGAGACTGAACTTCGCCGAGTACGTCTTCCGGGAGCGTCCCCCGGACGAGGCCGCCGTCGTCCATCTCGACGAGGAGGGACACCGGCGCGAGATCGGCTGGGCCGAACTCGAACGCCGCACGGCCGCGCTCGCCGCGACCCTCCGAGCGCACGGGGTGGGGGAAGGCGACCGTGTCGTCGGTTACCTACCGAACATCCCCGAAGCGATCGTCGCCCTGCTCGCCACGGCGAGCATCGGGGCCGTCTGGGCGGGTTGCGGACAGGACTACGCCGTGCCCGCGGCGATCGACCGTCTGGGCCGAATCGAACCGCGGGCACTCGTCACGGCGACCGGGTACCGCTACGCAGGACGGCGGCACGACCGCGTCGACGAGGTGAACCGCCTCCGCGCCGCGATGCCCGGCCTCGCCCTGACCGTCGTCGTGTCGGACGGCGGAACGTCCTTCGACACGGCCGGCGAGCCGCCATCGGACACGGCCGGACGGAACGGGACCGTCCTGGACTGGCAGGACGCCGTCTCCGGCGACGCCGACCTCGACCCCCTGCCCGTCGCTTTCGACCACCCGCTGTGGGTGGTCTTCTCCTCGGGCACCACCGGCCCGCCGAAGGGCCTCGTGCACGGCCACGGCGGTGTGCTGCTCGAGCACCTCAAGGCGTTGTCGCTGCACCTCGACCTCCGTCCCGGCGACCGCTTCCTCTGGTACACCAGCCCCAGCTGGATGATGTGGAACTTCCTGCTCTCGGGGCTGCTCGTGGGGTGCACCGTCGTCACCTACGACGGCGCCCCGTCCCATCCCGAGGTCGATCGCCTGTGGCGGATCGCGGCCGACGAGAACGTCACGGTACTCGGGACGAGCCCCGGATACGTGCTGGCCTGCATCAAGGCCGGTGTCGTTCCGCAGGACGACCACGATCTGTCGGCCCTCCGAGGCGTCGGAGTCACCGGGTCGACGCTGCCCGCCTCCTCGTCGTCGTGGCTGGCGCACAACGCGGGGGAGCACGTGCAGGTGATGTCCATCTCCGGCGGGACCGATGTCGTCACGGCCTTCGTCGGGGCCGTCCCCACCGTGCCGGTGTGGCCGGGGGAGATCTCGGTGCCCTGCCTCGGTGTGGCGGTCGACGCCTTCGACGAGGCGGGCCGACCGGTGCGCGGAGAGGTCGGCGAACTCGTCGTGACCGCTCCCATGCCGTCCATACCGGTGCGGTTCTGGAACGACCCGGACGGTAGTCGTTACCGCGACTCCTATTTCTCCGTCTATCCGGGCGTGTGGCGGCACGGCGACTGGATCACGATCACCGAGCGCGGCACATTCGAGATACACGGCCGGTCCGACTCCACGCTCAACCGTCACGGCGTGCGGATGGGCAGTGCCGACATCTACCAGGCCGTGGAGACCCTCCCCGAGATCGTCGAGTCGCTCGTGCTCGGCATCGAACGACCCGACGGCACGTACCGCATGCCGCTGTTCGTCGTCCTCGCCGAGGGCGCCACGCTCACCGACGACCTGAAGGAACGGATCCGTGCGGCCGTGCGCGAGCACGCCTCGCCCCGGCACGTGCCCGACGAGATCGTCGCCGCGCCCGGGGTGCCGCACACCCGCACCGGTAAGAAGCTCGAGGTTCCCCTCAAACGGATCCTGCAGGGAGCCGATCCCGCCAGGGCGGTGGACCGCACCGCGATCGACGACCCGGACCTGCTCGATTGGTACCGCAGCCAGGCGTGATCCCGGGCACTCGCTGAGTGTCGCCTTACTGGACAGCCCACGCCCGGAATGGTCGGATTGCGCCCATGGACATCGCCATCAAGATCTTCCTCATCCTGCACTTCATCGGCCTCGCGGGCATCATCGGTTCGTGGCTCGCGGTCATCAAGGAACCGCGCGTCGTCGCCGGCATGCTGCACGGCGCCATCCTGCAGGTCGTGACGGGTCTGGCCCTGGTCGGTCTCCGGGAGGCGCAGGACGTCGTCGAGGTGAACCACATGAAGATCGGCATCAAGCTGCTGGTCGCCCTCGCCGTGCTCGTCGTGGCGTTCATCGGCCTGAAGAAGGAGAAGCAGAATCCCGGCTCGACCGCGACTCTCGCCCATGTCGCCGGTGGTCTGGGCATTCTCAACGTCATCATCGCCGTGACTTGGTGATCTTTGGACGGTTCACTGCGGTTTTCCTGAGCGCTCCGTGGCGCTGTAGATTGGAACGCGTGTGCTACTTACCGGTAGACGAGTCGCGCCGTCGAGATATCGCCTCGACGGCCCGGTTTTTGTGGCGCGTATAGAACCGTCGGCGTACGACCGATCCATGTAACGCGCTGTTACCCCATCGGGGATACATACGAGTACGGGATCTTTCGGAAGTGTCGATCGGATGAGATCCGGTCGTAGGGGGCTGTTGAAATGGTCGCAGCAATCCCGTATGGAAGAACGAGGAACAGGGAGGCGTGGGATTGAACTCGCTGGGTGTCGGTGGCTCTATGGACGACAACTCGGTGCGAGGCGGTGTTCCGGAAGGGGCCTTCCCGCTGTCCCCTGCCCAATTGGGCATGTGGTTCGCGCAGCACGTCGACCCGACGGTGCCTGCCAACATCGCTCAGTATGTCGAACTCGAAGGCGACCTCGACCTCGACCTGCTGCACGCCGCGAGCGTCCGCGCCGCCCGCGAGATGGGATCGGGTTTCCTCCGATTCATCGAGGTCGACGCCCAGCCCTACCAGCTCGTCGATCCCACCCTCGACGATTCCGTCGGCTACGAGGACCTGCGGGGTGAGCCCGATCCCCGTCGGGCCGCCCTCGACTGGATGCGCCACGACCGCAGCCGTCCCGTCGACGTCCTCCGCGACCGGCTGATCTCCGCGACGGTCCTGCGCATCGGTGACCGTCGTTACTTCTGGTACAACCGCGTCCACCATCTCGCGCTCGACGGTTTCGCCGCCGCGACCTTCATGACCCGCATCGCCGAGCTCTACACGGCGTCGGTCGACGGCGTCGAACCGTCCCCGAGTCTCGCGTCCGATCTGCGCAAGGTCCACGACGTCGAGATGGAGTACCGCGGATCGAAGCGGTTCGCCGACGACCGCGAGTACTGGGCGCAGCAGATCGAGGGCATCGAGGAGCCCACGAGCCTCGCCGGCCGCACCGCGGCGCCCGCGCCGGTCAGCCGCATCGACAGCGCGGCGTTGTCGGACGAGACCGAACGTCGCGTCGAGCAGTTGTCCGAGCGGGAGAACACGAGTCTGGCGACCGCCGTCATCGCGGCGTTCGCGGCCTACGTCGCCCAGATGACCGGGCAGACCGACGTCGTCCTGAGCCTGCCCGTCGCGGCTCGCACGACCGCCCTGTTGCGCCGCTCCGGCAGCATGGTCTCGAACGTCGTCCCGCTCCGGCTGAGCGTGACCGACGAGACCACCGTGCACGACCTCATCGCGGCGTCGGGTGCTGCCGTCTCGGGCGCGCTGCGCCACCAGCGCTACCGGCACGAGGACATCGTCCGCGACCGCGCCGCGACCTCCGCGGGTGGAGCACAGTCCACCTTCTTCGGACCGTGGGTCAACATCATGCTGTTCGACAACGAGGTCCGACTCGGCGACATGGTGGGACGGATCAACATCCTGTCGACCGGTCTGATCGAGGATCTCGGCGTCAACGTCTACACCAGCGGCGACAACACCCACATCGACTTCGAGTCGAACCCGAATCTCTACGGACCCGACCGGGCCGCCTCCGACCACGCGCGGTTCGTCGAGTTCTTCGACCGTTTCGTCGGTTCGGACTCCGGCCGGCCCGTCTGGGACATCCCGCTCGCGGGCGGCACCGAACTCGACCGGGTCGTCCGCGACTGGAACCGCACCGACCACCCCGTGCAGCGCCGCGACCTGCTCGCGGAGTTCCACGACCGGGTCGCGACCTCTCCCGACGCGACCGCGCTGGTCTTCGAGGGCGAATCGCTGACCTACGCCGAGTTCGCCGCGCGGGTGAACAGTCTCGCCCGGGCACTGGTCGACCTCGGTGTCGGCCCCGAGTCCCTCGTCGGACTGTCCATCCGCCGTTCGCTCGAGCTCGTCGTCGGCATGTACGCGATCGTCGAGGCGGGGGGCGCCTGGGTGCCGATCGACCCCGACCACCCGGCCGATCGCACCGCCTACATCCTCGAGACCGCCCACCCGGCGGCGGTGCTCACCACGGCGCGCGACGATGTGACGCTGCCCGAGGGCATCCCCACGATCGACGTCGACACATTCGACCACTCGCGGTTCGACACGACGCCGCTCACCGACGCCGAACGACGCGGGCCGATCCTGCCGGACACGACCGCCTACGTCATCTTCACCTCCGGTTCGACGGGCCGGCCGAAGGGCGTGGCCGTGAGCCACGTGGCGATCGACAACCAGATCCAGTGGATGAACGACCAGTACGGTCTGACGTCCTCCGACGTGTACCTGCAGAAGACCGCGACGACCTTCGACGTGTCGCTGTGGGGTTTCTTCATGCCCCTGCGCGTCGGCGCGACCCTCGTGATCGCGACGCCCGACGGGCACCGCGACCCGGTATACGTTGCGAACAGGATCGCCGAGCACGGCGTCACGATCACCGACTTCGTGCCGTCGATGCTCACCGTCTTCGTCGCGAACGCGCCTGCCGGAACGTGTGATTCGCTGCGGCACGTCTTCGTCATCGGTGAGGCCCTGCCGTCGGAGACCGCCGCGGACTTCGCGCGGATGTGCTCGGCCGGGCTCCACAATCTGTACGGACCCACCGAGGCCGCGGTCTCCATCACCTACCACCGGGCCGCTCCCGGCGACGTGCACAGCGTCCCGATCGGCGTTCCGCAGTGGAACAGTCGCGCATACGTCCTCGACCGGCGGTTGCGTCCCGTGCCGGTGGGCCGCCCCGGCGAGCTCTACCTCGCCGGTGTCCAGCTCGCGCGCGGGTACCTCGACCGTCCCGACCTGACCTCCGACCGTTTCCTCGCCGACCCCTTCGGGGCGCCCGGTGAGCGGATGTACCGCACCGGCGACCTGGTGCGGTGGGAGACCGCCGCCGACGGCACGGGTCTGCTCGAATACATCGGCCGCACCGACTTCCAGGTCAAGTTCCGTGGCCAGCGCATCGAGCTCGGTGAGATCGAAGCAGTACTGCTCGCGCACCCCGCCGTCTCGCAGGCCGTCGTGCTCGTGGTGGCGACCCCCACCGGCGACCAGCTCGTCGGGTACGTCGTCGCGGCTCCCGGCCGCACGATCGACACCTCCGACCTGGCCGACCACGCCGGCCGGTCGTTGCCGTCGTACATGGTTCCGGCGTCGCTCATGGTGCTCGACGCACTGCCGCTCAACACGAGCGGCAAGCTCGACCGGAAGGCGTTGCCGGAACCGGTCTTCAGCAGCACCCGCATCTTCCGTGAGCCGCGCACCCCCGCCGAGCGTGCCGTCGCCGAAGCGTTCGGCGAGGTCCTCGGTGTCGAACGTGTCGGTCTCGACGACGACTTCTTCGAACTCGGCGGCAACTCCCTCGTCGCCACCCAGGTGGTCTCCCGCATCGGAGCCGCGCTCGACACCCAGGTGCCGGTGCGGGTGTTGTTCGAGGCATCCACTGTCGTGGGTCTTGCGACGCGGCTTGCGAAGCAGGTCGGATCGGGTGGTCGCGCTCCGTTGGTGGCGCGGGAGCGTCCGGAGCGAGTGCCGTTGTCGACTGCGCAGCAGCGGATCTGGTTCCTCAACCGATTCGATGTCGATACTGCGGCTTACAATTTGCCGTTCATGGTGCGTCTGACGGGTGTGGTGGATCCGCGGGCGGTGTCCGATGCGTTTGCTGATGTGGTGGCGCGGCACGAGGCGTTGCGGACGGTCTATCCGGAGATCGATGGTGAGCCGCAGCAGGTGATCCTGCCTGTGGAGCAGGCTGTTGTGCCGTTCGAGTCGATCGATGTCGATGAGCAGCATCTGCAGTCGGTCGCGGTCGATCTTGCGCGTCGCGGTTTCGATGTCACGGTTGATGTTCCGTTCCGGGTTGCGTTGTATCGTCTTGCTTCTGACAGCTATGTGTTGGCGATGGTGCTGCATCATATTGCGGCGGATGGTTTTTCGTTCGGTCCGCTCGCTCGTGATGTGGTGACGGCGTATGCCGCGCGGGTGGCGGGTGACGCTCCGCGGTGGGAGCCGCTGCAGGTGCAGTATGCGGATTTCGCGTTGTGGCAGCGGGAGGTGCTCGGTTCGGAGGATGATCCGGAGTCGCTGATCTCGTCGCAGGTCGGTTTCTGGAAGAACGCTCTGGCGGGTGTGCCGGAGCAGTTGGATCTGCCGGCGGATCGGCCGCGTCCGGCGGTGGCGTCGTATCGGGGTGCTGCGCATCGGTTCTCGATCGGTGCGGATCTGCGGTCGGCGATCGTCGATCTGGCGCGGCGGACGTCGACGACCGAGTTCATGGTGGTGCATGCGGCACTGTCGGTGGTGTTGGCGCGGTTGGCGAACACCGACGATGTGGCGATCGGTACTCCGGTGGCCGGTCGTGGTGAGGCCGCACTCGATGATCTGGTGGGGATGTTCGTCAACACGTTGGTGTTGCGGACGCGGGTCGATGTGGGGGAGTCGTTCGCCGAGTTGCTGGCACGGGTGCGTGCGGGTGATCTCGAGGCGTTCGGGCATGCGGATGTGCCGTTCGAGCGGTTGGTGGAGGTGCTCGATCCGGAGCGGTCGCAGGCGCGGCATCCGTTGTTCCAGGTGATGCTCTCGTTCCAGAATCTCGCGCAGCAGGTGTTCGAGTTGCCGGGGTTGAGGCTTTCCGGTGTCGATGCGGGCGCGGTGACGGCGAAGTTCGATCTACAGGTCACGGTTTCCGGCGACAGCACGGACGGTTATCTGGTCGAGTTGACTTATGCGACGGATCTGTTCGATGCCGCGACGATGGAGGTCTTCGCCGATCGGTTCACCCGTGTCCTCGGTGCAGCTGTGGCCGATCCGGTCCTGCCGGTGGGGGATGTGGATCTGCTCGACGAGGTCGAGCGCACCGAGGTGCTCGAGGTGTGGAATGCCACCGAGCACGAACTCGGTGGGGTTCGGACTCTGGTGGATGTGTTTGCCGGGCAGGTGGAGCGCACGTCGGATGCGGTCGCGGTGGTGTTCGAGGACGAGTCGCTGACCTACGCCGAGTTCTCCGATCGTGTGAATCGTCTTGCGCGGCATCTGATTGGGTTGGGTGTCGGCCCTGACGTGCGGGTGGGTCTGGCGATGCGCCGCTCGACGGAGTTGTTGGTGGGGATGTACGCGGTCGTCACGGCCGGTGGTGCGTATGTGCCGATCGATCCGGATCAGCCGGCCGAGCGTAATGGTTACATTCTCGATACGGCGGCGCCGGTGGTGGTGCTCACCTGTGAACGCGACGGTTTCGTGGTGCCGGGGGAGAGGTCTGTCCCGAGCCTGGCGATCGATACGCTGGATGTGTCGGGTGTCTCGGCCGAGCCGGTCACCGATGCCGATCGGGTTGCGGCGTTGTGTCCGGGCAATACGGCGTATGTGATCTTCACGTCGGGGTCGACGGGGCGGCCGAAGGGTGTGGCGGTGCCGCACGAGGCGGCGGTCAATCAGATCCGGTGGATCACGGCCGAGTACGGGTTGGGTCCGGCGGATGTGGTGTTGCAGAAGACGCCGGTCACCTTCGATGTGTCGGTGTGGGAGCTGTTCGGCACTCTCGCGGTGGGTGCGCGCATGGTACTGGCGACTCATGACGGTCACCGTGATCCGGTGTATCTGGGTCGGGTGATCCGGGAGCAGTCGGTGACGGCGACGTCGTTCGTGCCGTCGATGCTGGCGGTGTTCGCGACCTCGGTGACGCGGGAGGACTGTGTTTCGCTGCGCACGGTCTTGGTGGCGGGTGAGGCCTTCCCGTTCTCGACGGCCGAGCAGTTCTGGCGGATCTGTGATGCGCAGTTGCACAATCTTTATGGTCCGACGGAGACAACGGTGCACGCCACCGCACGTGCGGTCGTCGGTGTCGAGGGTGGCTCGGTGCCGATGGGTGGGCCGGTGTGGAATACGCGGGTTTATGTGCTCGATGGGCGGTTGCGGCCGGTTCCGGTGGGTGTTGCGGGTGAGTTGTATCTGGCGGGTGTGCAGTTGGCTCGTGGGTATGTGGCGCGGCCGGATCTGACGGCGGATCGGTTCGTGGCGTCGCCGTTCGGCGGTGGGGAGCGGTTGTATCGCACGGGGGATCTGGTGCGGTGGACCGCTGCCGGTGAGCTCGAGTACATCGGGCGTACCGATTTCCAGGTGAAGTTGCGGGGTCTGCGGATCGAGCTCGGCGAGATCGAGACTGCGCTGCTCGAACACGCGGCCGTTTCGCAGGCGGTGGCGGCGGTGCGTCGGGAGCAGTTGGTGGCGTATGTGGTGCCGGACGGTGGTGTGGTCTTCGATCAGGAGGCGGCGCGGTCGGCGCTGGCTGCGGTGCTGCCCGGTTATATGGTGCCGTCGACGTTCGTGGTGCTCGATCGGATGCCGGTGAATGCGTCGGGGAAGACCGATCGTAAGGCGTTGCCGGAGCCGGTGTTCGAGGTGCGGCAGTTCCGGGCGCCGTCGACTCCGGTGGAGGAGATCGTCGCGGGGGTGTTCGCCGAGGTGCTCGGGGTCGAGCGGGTCGGTGCCGATGATGATTTCTTTGCTCTCGGTGGTAATTCGTTGATTGCCACGCAGGTGGCGGCGCGGTTGGGTGCGGCGTTGGATACGTCGGTGCCGGTGCGTGTGTTGTTCGAGGCATCCACTGTCGTGGGTCTTGCGACGCGGCTTGCGAAGCAGGTCGGATCGGGTGGTCGCGCTCCGTTGGTGGCGCGGGAGCGTCCGGAGCGAGTGCCGTTGTCGACTGCGCAGCAGCGGATCTGGTTCCTCAACCGATTCGATGTCGATACTGCGGCTTACAATTTGCCGTTCATGGTGCGTCTGACGGGTGTGGTGGATCCGCGGGCGGTGTCCGATGCGTTTGCTGATGTGGTGGCGCGGCACGAGGCGTTGCGGACGGTCTATCCGGAGATCGATGGTGAGCCGCAGCAGGTGATCCTGCCTGTGGAGCAGGCTGTTGTGCCGTTCGAGTCGATCGATGTCGATGAGCAGCATCTGCAGTCGGTCGCGGTCGATCTTGCGCGTCGCGGTTTCGATGTCACGGTTGATGTTCCGTTCCGGGTTGCGTTGTATCGTCTTGCTTCTGACAGCTATGTGTTGGCGATGGTGCTGCATCATATTGCGGCGGATGGTTTTTCGTTCGGTCCGCTCGCTCGTGATGTGGTGACGGCGTATGCCGCGCGGGTGGCGGGTGACGCTCCGCGGTGGGAGCCGCTGCAGGTGCAGTATGCGGATTTCGCGTTGTGGCAGCGGGAGGTGCTCGGTTCGGAGGATGATCCGGAGTCGCTGATCTCGTCGCAGGTCGGTTTCTGGAAGAACGCTCTGGCGGGTGTGCCGGAGCAGTTGGATCTGCCGGCGGATCGGCCGCGTCCGGCGGTGGCAAGTTTGCACGGCGCCAAATATCGGTTCGAGATCGACGCCGACACCCATCATTGTCTGGTCGAGCTTGCTCATCGGCATCACGCCTCGTTGTTCATGGTGGTCCATGCCGCTTACGCCGTGTTCTTATCCCGTTTGAGCGGGTCTGGTGATATCACCATCGGGACGGCTGTCGCAGGCCGGGGGCAGAAAGAACTCGACGACCTCATCGGTATGTTCGTCAACACCCTGGTGCTGCGGACGCGGGTCGAGGGCGGCGAGTCGTTCGCCGAGTTGCTGGCACGGGTGCGTGCGGGTGATCTCGAGGCGTTCGGGCATGCGGATGTGCCGTTCGAGCGGTTGGTGGAGGTGCTAAACCCGGAGCGGTCGCAGGCGCGGCACCCGTTGTTCCAGACCGCTCTGTCCGTTGTCCCAGAGGCAGCGCGAGAAGTATCGCTTGGGAAGGCGCACGCGGTCGGCGTGGAACTCGACGTGCCGATTTCAAAGTTCGATCTCCAATTGACCTTGACCGAGCGAGTCGATGGTGCAGGCGTACCGGAGGGCCTCGATGCTGTTTTCGAGTACGCCACAGACCTGTTCGATCCCCGCACGATCACCGGCTTCTCCGAGCGTTTTGCTCGAATTCTTGCCGGTATCGTTCGCGATGAATCGACAATCGTCGGCGATCTCGAAATCCTCTCGCCGAGCGAGGCCGATGGTCTGCTCGTTGTGAAGGGAAGGGAGCCTGCCGAGCCCCGCACGCTGGTGGACTTGCTGACCGTCGGTGCTATCGACCATCCCGATCACGTTGCCATTCGGGATGAGGGCATGGTCCTCACCTACCGGGAACTCGATGCCCGGTCAAGCCAAATTGCTCGTTGCTTGATCGAGCGTGGTGCAGGTCCGGGTGCGATCGTTGCGCTCGCATTCCAGCGATCTTGGCAGATGGTACTTGGAGTATGGTCTGTCGCAAAGACCGGTGCGGCGTATACGCCGGTCGACCCGGAATATCCAGTTGAACGTATCCAACATATGTTGGAAGACTCTTCGGCGGTATTCGGTCTCACGAGCGAGAAGTACGGTGTGGGTTTGCCGTCGGTGACCGATTGGATTCGGCTCGATGATCCGGATTTCGCTACTGTTTGTGCCTCGTACGCCGACGATCCGGTCACGGATGCCGAGCGCGTGGCGCCGGTACGACTCGACGATGTCGCTTATGTCATCTATACCTCCGGTTCTACAGGGCGCCCTAAAGGCGTTGCTGTCACCCATCGTGGTCTTGCCGGATTGGTGCATGAGAGCGTCGAACTGTACGAGATCACTGCGGCCTCCCGTGTTCTGCATATCTGCTCGCCGAGCTTCGATCCTTCGGTTTTGGACTGGACAATGGCCGGTTCGACCGGTGCAGAACTCGTAGTGGTCCCTCCGGCCATCTATGGAGGCGCGGAACTGCGCGATCTCATTGAACGCACGGCGGTCACACATGCAGTGATCACTCCTGCTGTACTTGCTTCAGTCGAGCCCACAGGGCTCAGTTCTCTGCGTATCCTCAACGTCGGCGGAGACGTGTCAACGGCAGACTTGGTAGCCCGTTGGGCCCCTGAGCGCCGCTTCTTCAATGCTTACGGCCCGACTGAGACAACGATCGTTTCTACGCGTGGGTTGGTCGAACCAACCAGTCCGATCACCATCGGCGGACCGGTGGCAGGTGTTCATGCCCTGGTTCTCGACAGCCGTCTTCATCCTGTTCCCGTCGGGGTTGTAGGAGAGCTTTACCTTGCCGGGCATGCGCTCGCGCGTGGATACCATCGGCGCCCCGCACTCACAGCGGATCGATTCGTCGCAAACCCCTATGGGGTAGAGGGATCTCGCATGTACCGAACCGGGGATCTCGTACGGTGGGACATGCAAGGTCGACTTCTGTTCGCAGGTCGTACAGATTTCCAGGTGAAGGTCCGCGGCTTCCGCATCGAACTCGGAGAGATCGATAGTGCTCTTCTGACTCATCCTCTGGTTGATTTCGCGACTACAGTCGGTTATGAGATGACCTCAGGCCAGACGGCCCTCGTGTCGTATGTACACGGGGCCTCGCTCCCGCACCCAGATCAACTGACTGATTATGTCGCGCAGTCGTTGCCGCGCCATATGGTGCCGTCTGCGGTGGTGGTGCTCGAGCAGGTGCCGTTGACGCCGAATGGGAAGTTGGATCGTAAGGCGTTGCCGGAGCCGGTGTTCGAGGTGCGGCAGTTCCGGGCGCCGTCGACTCCGGTGGAGGAGATCGTCGCGGGGGTGTTCGCCGAGGTGCTCGGTGTCGAGCGGGTCGGTGCCGATGATGATTTCTTTGCTCTCGGTGGTAATTCGTTGATTGCCACGCAGGTGGCGGCGCGGTTGGGTGCGGCGTTGGATACGTCGGTGCCGGTGCGTGTGTTGTTCGAGGCGTCGACGGTGGAGGCGTTGGCGGCTCGTGTCGAGGCGCATACTTTTGATGGTGGTCGTGCTCCGTTGGTGGCGCGGGAGCGTCCGGAGCGGGTGCCGTTGTCGTTGGCGCAGCAACGGATGTGGTTTTTGAACCGGTTCGATACCGGGTCGGCGGTGAACAATATTCCGGTGGCGATCCGGTTGTCCGGGGAGCTGGATGTGGCGGCGTTGCAGGCGGCGGTGGCCGATGTGCTCGGCCGGCACGAGTCGTTGCGGACGGTGTATCCCGAGGTCGACGGTGTCGGTTTCCAGCAGGTGTTGTCGGTGGCGGAGGTGGTGCCGGATCTGTCGCCGGTGGCGGTGGCGGAGTCCGATCTGCTCGCCCGGGCGACCGAGGTCGTCGGTGCCGGTTTCGATGTGACCGTTGAGGTGCCGTTGCGGGTGCGGTTGTTCGCGGTGTCGGAGTCCGAGCATGTGTTGGTGTTGGTGGTGCATCATATTGCGGCGGATGGTTTTTCGATGGGTCCGCTCACGCGTGATGTGGTGACGGCGTATGCCGCGCGGGTGGCGGGTGACGCTCCGCGGTGGGAGCCGCTGCAGGTGCAGTATGCGGATTTCGCGTTGTGGCAGCGGGAGGTGCTCGGTTCGGAGGATGATCCGGAGTCGCTGATCTCGTCGCAGGTCGGTTTCTGGAAGAACGCTCTGGCGGGTGTGCCGGAGCAGTTGGATCTGCCGGCGGATCGGCCGCGTCCGGCGGTGGCGTCGTATCGGGGTGCTGCGCATCGGTTCTCGATCGGTGCGGATCTGCGGTCGGCGATCGTCGATCTGGCGCGGCGGACGTCGACGACCGAGTTCATGGTGGTGCATGCGGCACTGTCGGTGGTGTTGGCGCGGTTGGCGAACACCGACGATGTGGCGATCGGTACTCCGGTGGCCGGTCGTGGTGAGGCCGCACTCGATGATCTGGTGGGGATGTTCGTCAACACGTTGGTGTTGCGGACGCGGGTCGATGTGGGGGAGTCGTTCGCCGAGTTGCTGGCACGGGTGCGTGCGGGTGATCTCGAGGCGTTCGGGCATGCGGATGTGCCGTTCGAGCGGTTGGTGGAGGTGCTCGATCCGGAGCGGTCGCAGGCGCGGCATCCGTTGTTCCAGGTGATGCTCTCGTTCCAGAATCTCGCGCAGCAGGTGTTCGAGTTGCCGGGGTTGAGGCTTTCCGGTGTCGATGCGGGCGCGGTGACGGCGAAGTTCGATCTACAGGTCACGGTTTCCGGCGACAGCACGGACGGTTATCTGGTCGAGTTGACTTATGCGACGGATCTGTTCGATGCCGCGACGATGGAGGTCTTCGCCGATCGGTTCACCCGTGTCCTCGGTGCAGCTGTGGCCGATCCGGTCCTGCCGGTGGGGGATGTGGATCTGCTCGACGAGGTCGAGCGCACCGAGGTGCTCGAGGTGTGGAATGCCACCGAGCACGAACTCGGTGGGGTTCGGACTCTGGTGGATGTGTTTGCCGGGCAGGTGGAGCGCACGTCGGATGCGGTCGCGGTGGTGTTCGAGGACGAGTCGCTGACCTACGCCGAGTTCTCCGATCGTGTGAATCGTCTTGCGCGGCATCTGATTGGGTTGGGTGTCGGCCCTGACGTGCGGGTGGGTCTGGCGATGCGCCGCTCGACGGAGTTGTTGGTGGGGATGTACGCGGTCGTCACGGCCGGTGGTGCGTATGTGCCGATCGATCCGGATCAGCCGGCCGAGCGTAATGGTTACATTCTCGATACGGCGGCGCCGGTGGTGGTGCTCACCTGTGAACGCGACGGTTTCGTGGTGCCGGGGGAGAGGTCTGTCCCGAGCCTGGCGATCGATACGCTGGATGTGTCGGGTGTCTCGGCCGAGCCGGTCACCGATGCCGATCGGGTTGCGGCGTTGTGTCCGGGCAATACGGCGTATGTGATCTTCACGTCGGGGTCGACGGGGCGGCCGAAGGGTGTGGCGGTGCCGCACGAGGCGGCGGTCAATCAGATCCGGTGGATCACGGCCGAGTACGGGTTGGGTCCGGCGGATGTGGTGTTGCAGAAGACGCCGGTCACCTTCGATGTGTCGGTGTGGGAGCTGTTCGGCACTCTCGCGGTGGGTGCGCGCATGGTACTGGCGACTCATGACGGTCACCGTGATCCGGTGTATCTGGGTCGGGTGATCCGGGAGCAGTCGGTGACGGCGACGTCGTTCGTGCCGTCGATGCTGGCGGTGTTCGCGACCTCGGTGACGCGGGAGGACTGTGTTTCGCTGCGCACGGTCTTGGTGGCGGGTGAGGCCTTCCCGTTCTCGACGGCCGAGCAGTTCTGGCGGATCTGTGATGCGCAGTTGCACAATCTTTATGGTCCGACGGAGACAACGGTGCACGCCACCGCACGTGCGGTCGTCGGTGTCGAGGGTGGCTCGGTGCCGATGGGTGGGCCGGTGTGGAATACGCGGGTTTATGTGCTCGATGGGCGGTTGCGGCCGGTTCCGGTGGGTGTTGCGGGTGAGTTGTATCTGGCGGGTGTGCAGTTGGCTCGTGGGTATGTGGCGCGGCCGGATCTGACGGCGGATCGGTTCGTGGCGTCGCCGTTCGGCGGTGGGGAGCGGTTGTATCGCACGGGGGATCTGGTGCGGTGGACCGCTGCCGGTGAGCTCGAGTACATCGGGCGTACCGATTTCCAGGTGAAGTTGCGGGGTCTGCGGATCGAGCTCGGCGAGATCGAGACTGCGCTGCTCGAACACGCGGCCGTTTCGCAGGCGGTGGCGGCGGTGCGTCGGGAGCAGTTGGTGGCGTATGTGGTGCCGGACGGTGGTGTGGTCTTCGATCAGGAGGCGGCGCGGTCGGCGCTGGCTGCGGTGCTGCCCGGTTATATGGTGCCGTCGACGTTCGTGGTGCTCGATCGGATGCCGGTGAATGCGTCGGGGAAGACCGATCGTAAGGCGTTGCCGGAGCCGGTGTTCGAGGTGCGGCAGTTCCGGGCGCCGTCGACTCCGGTGGAGGAGATCGTCGCGGGGGTGTTCGCCGAGGTGCTCGGGGTCGAGCGGGTCGGTGCCGATGATGATTTCTTTGCTCTCGGTGGTAATTCGTTGATTGCCACGCAGGTGGCGGCGCGGTTGGGTGCGGCGTTGGATACGTCGGTGCCGGTGCGTGTGTTGTTCGAGGCATCCACTGTCGTGGGTCTTGCGACGCGGCTTGCGAAGCAGGTCGGATCGGGTGGTCGCGCTCCGTTGGTGGCGCGGGAGCGTCCGGAGCGAGTGCCGTTGTCGACTGCGCAGCAGCGGATCTGGTTCCTCAACCGATTCGATGTCGATACTGCGGCTTACAATTTGCCGTTCATGGTGCGTCTGACGGGTGTGGTGGATCCGCGGGCGGTGTCCGATGCGTTTGCTGATGTGGTGGCGCGGCACGAGGCGTTGCGGACGGTCTATCCGGAGATCGATGGTGAGCCGCAGCAGGTGATCCTGCCTGTGGAGCAGGCTGTTGTGCCGTTCGAGTCGATCGATGTCGATGAGCAGCATCTGCAGTCGGTCGCGGTCGATCTTGCGCGTCGCGGTTTCGATGTCACGGTTGATGTTCCGTTCCGGGTTGCGTTGTATCGTCTTGCTTCTGACAGCTATGTGTTGGCGATGGTGCTGCATCATATTGCGGCGGATGGTTTTTCGTTCGGTCCGCTCGCTCGTGATGTGGTGACGGCGTATGCCGCGCGGGTGGCGGGTGACGCTCCGCGGTGGGAGCCGCTGCAGGTGCAGTATGCGGATTTCGCGTTGTGGCAGCGGGAGGTGCTCGGTTCGGAGGATGATCCGGAGTCGCTGATCTCGTCGCAGGTCGGTTTCTGGAAGAACGCTCTGGCGGGTGTGCCGGAGCAGTTGGATCTGCCGGCGGATCGGCCGCGTCCGGCGGTGGCGTCGTATCGGGGTGCTGCGCATCGGTTCTCGATCGGTGCGGATCTGCGGTCGGCGATCGTCGATCTGGCGCGGCGGACGTCGACGACCGAGTTCATGGTGGTGCATGCGGCACTGTCGGTGGTGTTGGCGCGGTTGGCGAACACCGACGATGTGGCGATCGGTACTCCGGTGGCCGGTCGTGGTGAGGCCGCACTCGATGATCTGGTGGGGATGTTCGTCAACACGTTGGTGTTGCGGACGCGGGTCGATGTGGGGGAGTCGTTCGCCGAGTTGCTGGCACGGGTGCGTGCGGGTGATCTCGAGGCGTTCGGGCATGCGGATGTGCCGTTCGAGCGGTTGGTGGAGGTGCTCGATCCGGAGCGGTCGCAGGCGCGGCATCCGTTGTTCCAGGTGATGCTCTCGTTCCAGAATCTCGCGCAGCAGGTGTTCGAGTTGCCGGGGTTGAGGCTTTCCGGTGTCGATGCGGGCGCGGTGACGGCGAAGTTCGATCTACAGGTCACGGTTTCCGGCGACAGCACGGACGGTTATCTGGTCGAGTTGACTTATGCGACGGATCTGTTCGATGCCGCGACGATGGAGGTCTTCGCCGATCGGTTCACCCGTGTCCTCGGTGCAGCTGTGGCCGATCCGGTCCTGCCGGTGGGGGATGTGGATCTGCTCGACGAGGTCGAGCGCACCGAGGTGCTCGAGGTGTGGAATGCCACCGAGCACGAACTCGGTGGGGTTCGGACTCTGGTGGATGTGTTTGCCGGGCAGGTGGAGCGCACGTCGGATGCGGTCGCGGTGGTGTTCGAGGACGAGTCGCTGACCTACGCCGAGTTCTCCGATCGTGTGAATCGTCTTGCGCGGCATCTGATTGGGTTGGGTGTCGGCCCTGACGTGCGGGTGGGTCTGGCGATGCGCCGCTCGACGGAGTTGTTGGTGGGGATGTACGCGGTCGTCACGGCCGGTGGTGCGTATGTGCCGATCGATCCGGATCAGCCGGCCGAGCGTAATGGTTACATTCTCGATACGGCGGCGCCGGTGGTGGTGCTCACCTGTGAACGCGACGGTTTCGTGGTGCCGGGGGAGAGGTCTGTCCCGAGCCTGGCGATCGATACGCTGGATGTGTCGGGTGTCTCGGCCGAGCCGGTCACCGATGCCGATCGGGTTGCGGCGTTGTGTCCGGGCAATACGGCGTATGTGATCTTCACGTCGGGGTCGACGGGGCGGCCGAAGGGTGTGGCGGTGCCGCATTCGGCGATCGTGAACCGGTTGGTGTGGATGCAGCACGAGTATCCGTTGGGCGTCGATGATGTGGTGTTGCAGAAGACGCCGGTCACCTTCGATGTGTCGGTGTGGGAGTTCTTCTGGCCGTTGCAGGTCGGTGCGCGGTTGGTGGTGGCGGCGCCCGACGGTCATCGGGATCCGGGTTATCTCGTCTCTGTGATTGCGCGTAATTCCGTCACGGTCGTGCATTTCGTGCCGTCGATGTTGGCGGTGTTCGTGGCGGAGTCTGCGGTTGTTGAATGTTCGTCGCTGCGTTATGTGTTCGCTTCGGGTGAGGCGTTGCCGCCGGCGTTGGCGGCCCGGGCGAGGGCCTTGTTGCCCGGTGCGGGGCTGCACAACCTGTATGGTCCGACCGAGGCTGCGGTGGATGTGACTTTCCATGAGGTCACCGATGCGGATGTGGTGTCGGTGCCGATCGGTGGGCCGGTGTGGAATACGCGGGTTTATGTGCTCGATGGGCGGTTGCGGCCGGTTCCGGTGGGTGTTGCGGGTGAGTTGTATCTGGCGGGTGTGCAGTTGGCTCGTGGGTATGTGGCGCGGCCGGATCTGACGGCGGATCGGTTCGTGGCGTCGCCGTTCGGCGGTGGGGAGCGGTTGTATCGCACGGGGGATCTGGTGCGGTGGACCGCTGCCGGTGAGCTCGAGTACATCGGGCGTACCGATTTCCAGGTGAAGTTGCGGGGTCTGCGGATCGAGCTCGGCGAGATCGAGACTGCGCTGCTCGAACACGCGGCCGTTTCGCAGGCGGTGGCGGCGGTGCGTCGGGAGCAGTTGGTGGCGTATGTGGTGCCGGACGGTGGTGTGGTCTTCGATCAGGAGGCGGCGCGGTCGGCGCTGGCTGCGGTGCTGCCCGGTTATATGGTGCCGTCGACGTTCGTGGTGCTCGATCGGATGCCGGTGAATGCGTCGGGGAAGACCGATCGTAAGGCGTTGCCGGAGCCGGTGTTCGAGGTGCGGCAGTTCCGGGCGCCGTCGACTCCGGTGGAGGAGATCGTCGCGGGGGTGTTCGCCGAGGTGCTCGGGGTCGAGCGGGTCGGTGCCGATGATGATTTCTTTGCTCTCGGTGGTAATTCGTTGATTGCCACGCAGGTGGCGGCGCGGTTGGGTGCGGCGTTGGATACGTCGGTGCCGGTGCGTGTGTTGTTCGAGGCGTCGACGGTGGAGGCGTTGGCGGCGCGTGTCGAGGCGCATACCTTCGATGGTGGTCGGGTGCCGTTGGTGGCGCGGGAGCGTCCGGAGCGGGTGCCGTTGTCGTTGGCGCAGCAACGGATGTGGTTCCTCAACCAGTTCGACACAGAATCGCCCGTCTATAACATTCCATTCGCTCTCCGTCTTCGTGGGAAACTCGATATTCCCGCATTGCAAATCGCAGTCCTGGATGTGATCGAGCGCCACGAGTCGCTGCGCACGTTCTATCCTTATGCGGATCCCCACCCTGTGCAGCAAGTTGTTGATGCTGCGCGGGTTACGCCGGATCTGCGTCCTGATGTTCTTCGCGATGAAGCGCAGCTTTGGGAGTGCATGACCCAGTTCGTCTGCAGAGGCTTCGACGTTGCGCACGATGTTCCACTACGTGCCCGGTTGTTCGAGGTGGCCGATGATGAGCACGTCCTGATCATCGTCGTACACCATATTTCTGCCGATGGATGGTCCGCTGTTCCAATCGCTCGTGATGTCATGAGGGCGTATGGGGCCAGAAAAGATTGGGCGGGTCCTTCATGGGAGCCCTTACCTGTGCAGTACGCGGATTATTCTCTCTGGCAGAGGGAAGTGCTCGGTTCGGAGGATGACCCAAACTCGCTGGTTTCGACGCAGATCTCTTATTGGAAGGAAGCCCTCGCCGGGCTTCCTGACAGGTTGGACCTGCCCTTCGACAAGCCCGTTCCGGAGAGCGCTTCGAATCAACCGGGAAGAGTTTCTCTGACGGTGCCCGACTACGTTCATGAACGTCTCGTGGCTACGGCCAACGAAAGCAGTGCAACCCTGTTCATGGTGATTCATGCTGCGTTAGCTGTATTGTTGGCAAGATTGTCCGGAACGCGGGATATTGCGATCGGAACTCCCGTTGCCGGACGTGGCGAACAAGCGCTGGACAACCTGGTAGGAATGTTTGTCAATACGCTCGTTCTGCGCACACATGTGGATCCGGCTGTTTCATTCACTGATTTCATTCGGGAGGCGGGCGACGTAGCGATAGATGCGTTCGGACACTCGGATGTTCCGTTCGAGAGGATTGTTGAGGTTATCAATCCTCCGCGGAATGACTCGCGGCATCCGTTGTTCCAAGTTTCGCTATCATTTCAAAACCATGCACGCCCTGAACTTCGGTTGTCTGATCTATCGGTCTCGCAAGTCGAGATCGAATCGCATGCTGTGAAGTTCGATTTGGAACTCGTTGTCTCGGAGGTATTCGGTGACGCAGGTGTGCCTGCCGGCCTGACGGCGCAGTTCACCTATTCCGCCGACCTGTTCACTTCTTCGGCTGCCGAAGCGCTTGCTGGCCGGTTCTTGCGCATTCTCGAAGCAGTATCGATTGATCCGTCCGTTTCGGTCGGTGATATCGAAATGATTTCTATTGATGAACGCGCTGCGCTCACGTCGGTACATGGCGCAATGGGCTCCGGTTCGGGTAGGATCGTCGATCTTTTGATTGCAGCGTCTGATGAGCCGAATCGAATCGCGGTGCGCTTCGCAGGTGTGTCATTGACATACGGCGAGTTGGATTCGATCTCGTCTCGCTTGGCGAGACAATTGATTTCCAGGGGGATCGGTCCGGAGGACCGGGTGGCCGTCGCAGTGCCGCGGTCTATCGAATCGGTGATTGCTTGGTGGGCTGTGTCGAAGTCCGGTGCCGCTTTCGTGCCGATCGATCCGACGTATCCCGTAGAGCGAATCCGACATATGATCTTCGACTCGGGGGCCTCACTCGGTCTCAGTGCTGCGTCTGTGAAGGAAGAGTTGCCTGCGGGAATCGAATGGTTCAGCATCGAGGATGAACTGCGTTCGTCGGATGGATTGTCTTCCGCTCCGATTGCCGACGATGAGCGTGTTCGGACACTGCGGCCGGAGAATTCGGCATATGTGATCTATACCTCCGGTACTACGGGATTGCCCAAGGGTGTTGTTGTCCCGAATGCGGGTGTCGTCAATCTTTCCGCCGAGCAGGTAGAGCGCTACCAATTGTCACCGGAGTCACGGGTATTGCACTTCGCCTCTCCGAGTTTCGATGCATCTATCCTCGAGTGGTTGATGGCGGTCGGCGTCGGAGCGACGATGGTGATCGCACCTGTAGGTACGTACGGGGGGGCGGAACTGGCAGGGCTGCTTCGTTCGGAGGCTGTGACCCATGCGTTCATCACGCCGGCTGCTTTGGGATCGATCGATCCTGCTGGTCTAGAACATTTGCGTGTAGTCGTCACTGGTGGTGAGGCATGCTCCGGCGAATTGGTAGCTCGTTGGGTAGTCCAACTACCTGATGGGTCGCAGCGCCGTTTCTTCAATGCCTACGGGCCCACTGAGTCGACTGTCGCGTCGAATGTCAGCGACGCATTGGTGCCCGGTGGATCCGTGGTGATGGGACGTCCCATTCGAGGCATGCAAGCTTATGTCCTCGACAACCGGCTGAATCCAGTGCCTGTAGGGGTGCCTGGAGAGTTGTATCTGGCGGGCGTGCAAATCGCTCGCGGTTACCACCGGCGAACAGGCTTGACTTCGGGACGATTCGTTGCGAATCCGTTCTCCTCGAATGAGCGCATGTACCGGACTGGTGACATCGTCCGGTGGGTAGGCGAAACAGAAGGTTTCAATGGCGTCGTCGAGTATCTCGGTCGTGCGGATGACCAGGTTAAGCTGCGCGGGTTCCGGATCGAACTGGGTGAAGTCGAAGCAGCTCTCTCCAGGGTCGAAGGGGTGGCGCAGGCATTCGCGGTTGTCCGTTCGGATGATCATCGGGACGACCGCCTGGTCGGGTACGTCGTACCGGAAGCAGGCTCGGTTGTGGAAAGCTCGGTCGTTCTCGATGAGGTTTCGCAATTCTTGACTGCGTATATGGTGCCGTCTGCGGTGGTGGTGCTCGAGCAGGTGCCGTTGACGCCGAATGGGAAGTTGGATCGTAAGGCGTTGCCGGAGCCGGTGTTCGAGGTGCGGCAGTTCCGGGCGCCGTCGACTCCGGTGGAGGAGATCGTCGCGGGGGTGTTCGCCGAGGTGCTCGGGGTCGAGCGGGTCGGTGCCGATGATGATTTCTTTGCTCTCGGTGGTAATTCGTTGATTGCCACGCAGGTGGCGGCGCGGTTGGGTGCGGCGTTGGATACGTCGGTGCCGGTGCGTGTGTTGTTCGAGGCGTCGACGGTGGAGGCGTTGGCGGCTCGTGTCGAGGCGCATACTTTTGATGGTGGTCGTGCTCCGTTGGTGGCGCGGGAGCGTCCGGAGCGGGTGCCGTTGTCGTTGGCGCAGCAACGGATGTGGTTTTTGAACCGGTTCGATACCGGGTCGGCGGTGAACAATATTCCGGTGGCGATCCGGTTGTCCGGGGAGCTGGATGTGGCGGCGTTGCAGGCGGCGGTGGCCGATGTGCTCGGCCGGCACGAGTCGTTGCGGACGGTGTATCCCGAGGTCGACGGTGTCGGTTTCCAGCAGGTGTTGTCGGTGGCGGAGGTGGTGCCGGATCTGTCGCCGGTGGCGGTGGCGGAGTCCGATCTGCTCGCCCGGGCGACCGAGGTCGTCGGTGCCGGTTTCGATGTGACCGTTGAGGTGCCGTTGCGGGTGCGGTTGTTCGCGGTGTCGGAGTCCGAGCATGTGTTGGTGTTGGTGGTGCATCATATTGCGGCGGATGGTTTTTCGATGGGTCCGCTCACGCGTGATGTGGTGACGGCGTATGCCGCGCGGGTGGCGGGTGACGCTCCGCGGTGGGAGCCGCTGCAGGTGCAGTATGCGGATTTCGCGTTGTGGCAGCGGGAGGTGCTCGGTTCGGAGGATGATCCGGAGTCGCTGATCTCGTCGCAGGTCGGTTTCTGGAAGAACGCTCTGGCGGGTGTGCCGGAGCAGTTGGATCTGCCGGCGGATCGGCCGCGTCCGGCGGTGGCGTCGTATCGGGGTGCTGCGCATCGGTTCTCGATCGGTGCGGATCTGCGGTCGGCGATCGTCGATCTGGCGCGGCGGACGTCGACGACCGAGTTCATGGTGGTGCATGCGGCACTGTCGGTGGTGTTGGCGCGGTTGGCGAACACCGACGATGTGGCGATCGGTACTCCGGTGGCCGGTCGTGGTGAGGCCGCACTCGATGATCTGGTGGGGATGTTCGTCAACACGTTGGTGTTGCGGACGCGGGTCGATGTGGGGGAGTCGTTCGCCGAGTTGCTGGCACGGGTGCGTGCGGGTGATCTCGAGGCGTTCGGGCATGCGGATGTGCCGTTCGAGCGGTTGGTGGAGGTGCTCGATCCGGAGCGGTCGCAGGCGCGGCATCCGTTGTTCCAGGTGATGCTCTCGTTCCAGAATCTCGCGCAGCAGGTGTTCGAGTTGCCGGGGTTGAGGCTTTCCGGTGTCGATGCGGGCGCGGTGACGGCGAAGTTCGATCTACAGGTCACGGTTTCCGGCGACAGCACGGACGGTTATCTGGTCGAGTTGACTTATGCGACGGATCTGTTCGATGCCGCGACGATGGAGGTCTTCGCCGATCGGTTCACCCGTGTCCTCGGTGCAGCTGTGGCCGATCCGGTCCTGCCGGTGGGGGATGTGGATCTGCTCGACGAGGTCGAGCGCACCGAGGTGCTCGAGGTGTGGAATGCCACCGAGCACGAACTCGGTGGGGTTCGGACTCTGGTGGATGTGTTTGCCGGGCAGGTGGAGCGCACGTCGGATGCGGTCGCGGTGGTGTTCGAGGACGAGTCGCTGACCTACGCCGAGTTCTCCGATCGTGTGAATCGTCTTGCGCGGCATCTGATTGGGTTGGGTGTCGGCCCTGACGTGCGGGTGGGTCTGGCGATGCGCCGCTCGACGGAGTTGTTGGTGGGGATGTACGCGGTCGTCACGGCCGGTGGTGCGTATGTGCCGATCGATCCGGATCAGCCGGCCGAGCGTAATGGTTACATTCTCGATACGGCGGCGCCGGTGGTGGTGCTCACCTGTGAACGCGACGGTTTCGTGGTGCCGGGGGAGAGGTCTGTCCCGAGCCTGGCGATCGATACGCTGGATGTGTCGGGTGTCTCGGCCGAGCCGGTCACCGATGCCGATCGGGTTGCGGCGTTGTGTCCGGGCAATACGGCGTATGTGATCTTCACGTCGGGGTCGACGGGGCGGCCGAAGGGTGTGGCGGTGCCGCACGAGGCGGCGGTCAATCAGATCCGGTGGATCACGGCCGAGTACGGGTTGGGTCCGGCGGATGTGGTGTTGCAGAAGACGCCGGTCACCTTCGATGTGTCGGTGTGGGAGCTGTTCGGCACTCTCGCGGTGGGTGCGCGCATGGTACTGGCGACTCATGACGGTCACCGTGATCCGGTGTATCTGGGTCGGGTGATCCGGGAGCAGTCGGTGACGGCGACGTCGTTCGTGCCGTCGATGCTGGCGGTGTTCGCGACCTCGGTGACGCGGGAGGACTGTGTTTCGCTGCGCACGGTCTTGGTGGCGGGTGAGGCCTTCCCGTTCTCGACGGCCGAGCAGTTCTGGCGGATCTGTGATGCGCAGTTGCACAATCTTTATGGTCCGACGGAGACAACGGTGCACGCCACCGCACGTGCGGTCGACGTCGATGTGGTGTCGATGCCGATCGGTGGGCCGGTGTGGAATACGCGGGTTTATGTGCTCGATGGGCGGTTGCGGCCGGTTCCGGTGGGTGTTGCGGGTGAGTTGTATCTGGCGGGTGTGCAGTTGGCTCGTGGGTATGTGGCGCGGCCGGATCTGACGGCGGATCGGTTCGTGGCGTCGCCGTTCGGCGGTGGGGAGCGGTTGTATCGCACGGGGGATCTGGTGCGGTGGACCGCTGCCGGTGAGCTCGAGTACATCGGGCGTACCGATTTCCAGGTGAAGTTGCGGGGTCTGCGGATCGAGCTCGGCGAGATCGAGACTGCGCTGCTCGAACACGCGGCCGTTTCGCAGGCGGTGGCGGCGGTGCGTCGGGAGCAGTTGGTGGCGTATGTGGTGCCGGACGGTGGTGTGGTCTTCGATCAGGAGGCGGCGCGGTCGGCGCTGGCTGCGGTGCTGCCCGGTTATATGGTGCCGTCGACGTTCGTGGTGCTCGATCGGATGCCGGTGAATGCGTCGGGGAAGACCGATCGTAAGGCGTTGCCGGAGCCGGTGTTCGAGGTGCGGCAGTTCCGGGCGCCGTCGACTCCGGTGGAGGAGATCGTCGCGGGGGTGTTCGCCGAGGTGCTCGGGGTCGAGCGGGTCGGTGCCGATGATGATTTCTTTGCTCTCGGTGGTAATTCGTTGATTGCCACGCAGATTGTGTCCCGTCTCGGGGGGGCGCTCGACACCCAGGTGCCTGTGCGGGCGTTGTTCGAGACGTCGAGTGTCTGCGAGCTGGCGACATGGGTTGAGCAGGAGTCCGGTCGTAAGGTTCGAGTACCGCTCGTGGCGCGCATACGGCCCGAGTGGATTCCATTGTCCCCAGCGCAGCAGCGCATGTGGTTCCTCAACCGCTTCGACCCGGAGTCCACGGCCTACAGCATCCCGCTCGCGCTGCGCATGACCGGCACGCTTGACGTCGATGCTCTCGGAGCCGCCATCGGCGATCTTGTCGTGCGGCACGAAACGCTTCGTACGGTTTACCCCGAGACTACGAACGGTCCGATCCAGCAGATCCTGGCTGCCAGTCAGGTGCGGCTGGACTTCGAGCCCGAGGACGTTGCACCCGACGCTCTCGAGTCGCGTGTGCGCGCGATCGTAGCGGTCGGCTTCGATGTCACGGCCGACGTACCCGTGCGCATGCACCTACTTCGAGTGACCGACGAGGAACACGTGCTCGTCGTCGTGGTCCATCACATCAGTGCTGACGGTTTGTCGATGGTTCCTCTCGTTCGAGACATCATGACGGCCTACGTGGCTCGCACTGCCCACACCGTGCCGGCCTGGGAGCCGCTGGAGGTGCAGTATGCGGATTTCGCGTTGTGGCAGCGGGAGGTGCTCGGTTCGGAGGACGACCCGAACTCGGCGGCTTCGGAGCAACTCGATTACTGGCGCGAGGCTCTTGTCGAACTGCCCGACCAGATCGATCTGCCGCTCGATTATCCGCGACCTGCACAGCAGAGCTTCCGCGGCGATCGGATCGAGTTCACAATTGGTGCGCATCTCCACGCGAGCCTGCGTGACCTGGCGCGAGCTCGCAACGCCACGGTGTTCATGGCGGTACATGCGGCGTTCGCAGCCTTGCTTGCTCGGATCTCCGGCTCGTCGGACATTGCGGTGGGCACGCCCATCGCCGGACGCGCGGAGCAGGCTACCGAAGACATCATCGGCATGTTTGTCAACACTCTGGTGCTGCGGTTGCAAGTGGACGGCGGTGCGTCCTTCGCTGAGTTGCTCTCCAATGCCCGAGAAACCGACCTGCAGGCTTTTGCAAATGCCGACGTACCGTTCGAGCGGCTGGTCGAGGTGCTCAATCCGGTGCGTTCGACGTCGCGGCACCCGTTGGTTCAGGTGGGTTTCTCGTTCCAGAACTACGAACAGTCCGCACTCGAACTCCCGGGCCTGGAGATTGCGCCGCTCGACCTCGAAAGTGGTACTTCCCAGTTCGACTTACACTTGATCGTGATCGACCGTTACGGCGACGACGGCTCGCCGCAGGGCATCGACGCGATCCTCACCTACGCGACGGATCTGTTCGACCGCGAGACCGCGGAAGCCGTCGCGGCCCGTTTCGAGCAGTTGCTCGAAGCGCTCGTCGAGTCGCCGGCACTGCCCGTCGGTGATCACGCGTTGCTCCTGCCGCAGGAGCGCGACGCGGTGCTCGGCGCGTGGAACGACACCGCCCACGGAACCGACACCGGAGCGACCCTCGTCGGTTTGTTCGACGAGCAGGTCTCCGTGCACCGCGACGATGTTGCGTTGGTGTACGAGGGCCGGCGGTGGACCTACGGGGAGTTCGATTCGTCGGTCAACCGTTTGGCCCGGCACCTGCTCGGTCTCGGTGTGGGACCGGAGGATCGGGTGGCGTTGGTGATCCGTCGTTCACCCGAGTTGTTGGTGGGCATGTATGCGATCGCGAAGACCGGCGCTGCCTACGTGCCGGTCGATCCGGAGCAGCCTTCCGAGCGCAACACCTACATCCTCGACACGGCCGCTCCCGTCGCGATCGTGACGACGAGCGGCGACCGGGTCGAACACGGCACTGCGCCGGTCGTCGAACTCGACCTCCTCGACCTCGATGGGCTCTCCGACGATCCGGTCACCGACGACGACCGGTCGGCTCCGCTGCGGCCGGGCAACACGGCGTACGTGATCTTCACGTCGGGTTCGACGGGCCGGCCGAAGGGTGTGGCGGTCTCCCACGCTGCGATCGTCAACCAGTTGCTGTGGAAGCGTGAGTATTTCGGTATCGGGTCCGACGACGCGGTGCTGCTCAAGACCGTCGCGACGTTCGACTTGTCGGTGTGGGAGTTCTGGTCGGCGCTCACCTCCGGCGCCCGTCTGGTGATCGCCACCGCCGACGGACACCGCGACCCCGACTATCTGCTCGCGTTGCTGCGCGACGAGCAGGTGACCACGCTGCACACGGTGCCGTCCATGCTGTCGATGCTGATGACGGTCGCGGCCGGTGAGGTGGCGCCGTCGCTGCGGCAGATCCTCGCGATCGGTGAGGCACTGCCCGCGGCGGTGGCCCAGCAGTTCCGCGCGGACAACACCGCGACGCTGTACAACCTCTACGGTCCGACCGAGGCGGCGGTGTCGGTGACCGTCCACGAGGTCGGCGAGGCGGATCGGACCGTGGTCCCGATCGGTGTGCCGGAGTGGAACACCGCTGTCTATGTTCTCGACGACCGGTTGCGGCCGGTGCCGCCGGGCGTTGCGGGCGAGTTGTATTTGGCGGGTGCGCAGTTGGCGCGGGGCTACCACGACCGTCCGGACCTGTCCGCGGACCGGTTCGTCGCCGACCCGTTCGGACGCGGACGCATGTACCGCACGGGCGATATCGTGCGATGGAACCGTGCCGGTCGGCTCGAATACCTCGACCGGGCCGATTTCCAGGTCAAGGTGCGCGGTTACCGCATCGAACTCGGTGAGGTCGAGACCGTCCTACGAGAGTTGCCGGACGTGAAGGATGTCGCCGTCCTGGTGCGCAGCACCGCCCATCTCGGTGATCGTCTCGTCGCGTACGTCGTGCCGACCTCGGAGGCGTTCGACGCGGCGGCGACGGGTGCGGCGCTCGCGGAGCGACTGCCGTCGTACATGGTGCCGTCGGCCTTCGTCGAACTCGACGCGCTGCCGCTGAACACCAACGGCAAGCTCGACCGGCGGGCCCTGCCCGACCCCGAACTCGACGCGGGGCAGTTCCGCGCTCCGACCGATCCGGTCGAGGAGATCGTGGCCGTGACCGTCGCCGAACTGCTCGGTGTCGAGCGGGCCGGGCTCGACGACGATTTCTTCGAACTCGGCGGCAACTCGCTGCTCGCGACGCAGCTTACTGCCCGGCTCGGTGCGGCACTCGACACCCGCGTGCCGGTCCGGACCGTCTTCGAGGCGTCCACGGTGGTGGCGCTTGCTGCCCGGTTGCGGCCGTCGGTGGGGCACGGGGCACGTCCGGCGCTGACTGCGGTTCCGCGGCCGGACCGGATCCCGCTGTCGCTGGCGCAGCAGCGGATGTGGATTCTCAACCGGGTCGATCCCGAATCGGGTGTCTATAACATCCCCGTCGCCGTGCGGCTGACCGGTGCACTCGACGTGGACGCCCTGCGCGCAGCGGTAGCCGACCTGTTCGCACGGCACGAGGTGCTGCGCACCGTCTACCCGGACAGCGGTGACGGTCCGGTGCAGGTCGTGCTGCCTGTCGCGCAGGCCCTGCCCGAACTCGCCCCGGTGGACGTGACCGCCGACGAGCTCGTCGACCGCCTCACCGAGATCCTCGGCAGCGGATTCGACGTGACAGCATCGGTCCCGCCGGTGCGCGTCGCGCTGCTGCGTCTCGCTGCGGACGAACACGTCCTCGCGGTCGTCGCACACCACATCAGCGCCGACGGGTACTCGATGCGACCGCTCGTGCGCGACGTGATGACCGCCTATCTCGCGCACGCCGCGGGGGAGACCCCGGGCTGGGAACCGCTCGAGGTCCAGTACGCCGACTACACGCTGTGGCAACAGAGCATCCTCGGCTCCGAGGACGATCCCGAGAGCGAGCTGTCGCGTCAGCTCGACTACTGGGCCGACGAACTCTTCGGTGTCCCGGAGGTTCTCGCCCTGCCCACGGATCGTCCGCGCCCCGCCCGCCAGTCGACGGTCGGTGAGTCGTTCACCTTCACGATCGGTGAGGAACTCGCGCAGCGGATCGAGAAGACCGCCCGCGAGCACAACGCGACGGTCTTCATGACGATGCACGCCGCCTTCGCGGTGCTGCTCGCCCGCCTGTCGGGCAGCGAGGACATCGCGGTGGGTACACCGACCGCCGGTCGTGGTGAGGAAGCGCTCGACGACCTCGTCGGTATGTTCGTCAACACCCTCGTGCTCCGCACCCGGGTAGCCGGCTCGGCGACCTTCGCGGACCTGCTCGCGCAGGCCAAGGAGAAGGACCTCGCGGCGTTCGGTAACGCCGACGTGCCGTTCGAGCGGGTCGTCGAACGTCTCGGTGTGCGACGCAACAGCGCGTACACCCCGCTGTTCCAGGCGATGCTCACCTTCCAGAACATCGACACCGGCACCTTCGCCCTGCCGGGACTCGAGGTGGCCGCGCTCGAGACGGGAGCCGACCAGGCTAAGTTCGACCTGCAGTGCACGGTGGTCGAACGGTTCTCCGAGGCGGGAGCGCTGACCGCGCTCGATGTGACCTTCACCTACGCCACGGCACTGTTCGATGCCGCGACGGTCGAGACCTTCGGCGATCGCTTCGTCCGGATCCTCGAGGCCGTCGGCGCCGATCCGCAGGTCGTCCTCCGTTCGATCGACATCCGCACGGATGCCGAGCGGGCGCGGGCGGCCCGGCCGAAGAAGGCGCGCACCGTCGCCGATCTGCCGGCACTCGTGGCGGCAGCGGCCGCCGTGGCCCCGGACACCGTCGCCTTCCGGCACGGTGAGCGCGAGGTCACACTCGGCGAGTTCGCCCAGCGTCTGGACACCATGGCCACCACCACCGGCGGTGCGCTCACCGCCGAAGCGCTCGTATCGGTGGTTTTGAACGGCCTCGTACCGGGGATGCTGCCCCAACTCGGCGCCGACGGTCTCGCACAGTTGGTGCGCGATGTGATCGCCGTCGCGGAAGGCGTCGATGCCGATGCGGTGGGAGACGCGGATTAGTCCTGTGTCGGACACTTCGGGATAATGGAAGATCGGCTGTCGTTCGACTGCCCGGCCAGTACGGTGCCGGGTGGCAGCGGGGGGCGGTGTCGCGCACACAGCGTGGTGCCGAGCGCAGGTTATTTCAGGAGGCTGACGTAGATGACGGGTGACATGGCGGGCAAGCCGGCGCGGGCGATCGAGGACCTTCCCCGGTTGCTCGCCGCCGTCGCGGAGATCGAACCCAACCGCGTTGCCCTCACCGACGGCGACACCCGTATCGGCTACGCGCGCCTGCGCGACGAGATCGCCACGCTCGACATCGCCATGGGTGGCGCGCTCGGTCTCGACGCGCTGTTCCCGGTCGTCCTGTCGAACATCGCGCCCGCTCTGCTGGGTGCTCCGGGTCTCGCGGGGGTGGTCGACGCCCTGCTGGACGACGCCGTCGAGGTCCTCGGCGACGATGCGGCAGCACCGGCCACGGTCGATCCCGACACCCTCGTGGCGCGTTTCGACGCCCAGGTGGCGCGGACCCCCGATGCGGTCGCTCTCGAGTTCGACGGGCAGGCCCTGACCTACCGCGAATTCGATGTCCGCGCCAATCGTCTCGCACGTCACCTCATCGGTCTCGGTGTGGGCCCCGACGCACGCGTCGGTCTCGCCGTCCGCCGGTCGTTCGATTTGCTGGTCGGCATGTACGCGATCGTCAAGGCCGGCGGCGCCTACGTGCCGCTCGATCCCGACCATCCGGCCGACCGCCTCGCCTACGTCCTCGAGATCGCCGAGCCGGTCGCGGTCGTCACCACTGGACGCGACGCCGTCGATCTCCCCGGTTCCGTCCCGGCGCTGACGATCGACACCCTCGACCTGTCCGAGGCCTCCGGCGATCCGATCAGTCCGGAGGAGCGTCGCGGCGCGCTCACGGCCGATCACCTCGCCTACGTCATCTTCACGTCGGGTTCGACGGGACGACCCAAGGGCGTCGCCGTCGAGCACCGGGCGATCGTCGCGAACATCGACTGGCGTCAGTCCGAGTACGGCATGCGCGCCGACGACGTGGTTCTGCAGAAGACGCCGTTCACCTTCGACGTGTCGGTCTGGGAGTTCTTCTGGCCCCTGCAGGTGGGTGCCCGTCTCACGATCGCCGTGCCTGACGGGCACCGCGACCCGGCCTATCTCGCGCAGACGATGATCGAACGCGGCGTGACGACCGCGCACTTCGTGCCGTCGATGCTCGCCGTCTACCTCACCGAGCCCACCGCCGCGTCGGTGAGCACCCTCCGCTACGTCTTCGCCTCCGGTGAGGCGCTGCCCCCGCAGACCGTCGCCCGCTTCTACGAGATCTCCTCGGCGCGTCTGCACAACCTCTACGGGCCCACCGAAGCCGCGGTCGACGTCACCTATTTCGCGACCTCCGCCGACGACACCGTCGTGCCGATCGGTGCCGCCGTGGCCGATACCGGTCTCTACGTCCTCGACGAGGGTCTGCGCCCCGTCCCGGACGGTGTCGAGGGTGAGCTCTACCTCGCGGGCGTCCAGCTCGCGCGCGGCTACCTCCGTCGCCCCGATCTGACCTCCGATCGCTTCGTCGCCGACCCGTTCGGCGAGCCCGGCGACCGCATGTACCGCACCGGCGACCTCGTGAAGACGAACGAGGACGGGCAGATCGAGTACATCGGCCGCACCGACTTCCAGGTGAAGCTGCGTGGTCTGCGTATCGAACTCGGCGAGATCGAATCGGCGCTGCTCGACCACCCGGGCGTGCGGCAGTCGGTCGTCGTCGTGCACTCCGACCCCGCGCTCGGCGATCACCTCGTCGCCTATCTCGTCACCGACGGCCGCGACATCGAACGGTCGGAGCTCGCCGACGCCGTGCGCCGGCGCCTGCCCGACTACATGGTGCCGTCGCTGTTCGTCGAACTCGACGAGTTCCCGCTCGGCGGCAGCGGCAAGCTCGACCGGAAGGCCTTGCCCGCACCGGACTTCAGCTCCCTGCAGCGCGAGTACCGCGCACCGTCGACGGCCACCGAGCACGCCGTCGTCGCCGCCTTCGAGCAGGTCCTCGGCATCGAGCGGCTCGGTGTCGACGACGACTTCTTCGAACTCGGCGGCAACTCCCTGAGCGCGACGCGGGTCGTCGCGCGGCTCAGCGCCGATCACAAGGTCCGCATCGACGTCCGCGAGTTCTTCGATGCCCCGACAGCGGCCGAACTCGCTTCGCTCGTCGACGCCGCCATGGCCTCGGGCGGCGACGGACGCGCGCCGCTGGTCCCGCAGGTGCGTCCGGAACTGGTGCCGTTGTCGCTCGCGCAGCAGCGGATGTGGTTCCTCAACCGCTTCGAGCCCGAATCGGCGGTCAACAACATCCCCGTGGCGATCCGCCTGTCGGGGGCACTCGACGCGGCGGCCCTGCAGGCCGCGGTGACCGACGTGCTCGGCCGGCACGAGTCGCTGCGGACGATCTACCCGGACGTCGACGGCGTGGGCTACCAGCAGGTGCTGCTGGTGGACGAGGTGGTGCCCGACCTGACGCCGGTCCCCGTGGCCGAGTCCGATCTGATCGCCCGGGCCACCGAGATCGTCGGCACCGGCTTCGACGTGACGACGCAGGTCCCCTTCCGGGCCCGGTTGTTCGCCGTCACCGAGACCGGGACCGCGGCCGAGCACGTGCTGGTGCTGGTCGTGCACCACATCGCGTCCGACGGCTTCTCGATGGGTCCGCTGACGCGCGACGTCGTGACGGCCTACGCTGCGCGCGTCTCGGGCGACGCCCCACAGTGGGAGCCGCTCGCCGTGCAGTACGCCGACTTTGCGATCTGGCAGCGGGAAGTGCTCGGCTCGGAGGAGGATCCGGAGTCGCTGATCTCGTCGCAGGTCGCGTTCTGGCGGGAGACCCTCGCCGGTCTGCCCGAGCAGCTCGATCTGCCGGCGGACCGTCCGCGACCGGCGGTCGCGAGCTACCGCGGTGCCTCGCACCGGTTCGTCTTGGACTCCGGACTCCGTTCCGCCGTCCGCGATCTCGCCCGCCGCACCTCCACCACCGAGTTCATGGTCGTGCACGCGGCACTGGCGGTGCTGCTGGCGCGTCTGTCGGGCACCGACGACATCGCGATCGGCACTCCGGTGGCCGGTCGTGGCGACGCGGCGCTCGACGACCTGGTGGGCATGTTCGTCAACACCCTCGTGCTGCGCACCCAGGTGGAGGGCGGCGAGTCGTTCGAGCAGGTGCTCGGACAGGTGCGCGGCGCCGACCTCGAAGCGTTCGGGCAGGCCGACCTGCCGTTCGAGCGGCTCGTCGAGATCATCGCCCCCGAACGGTCGACGGCACGGCATCCGCTCTTCCAGGTGATGCTGACATTCCAGAACCTGGACTCGGAATCGCTCGACTTGTCCGGCCTGACGGTTGCGTCGTTCGACTTCGACGCTGCACTGGCGAAGTTCGATCTGCAGGTCACAGTGTCCGACGACGCCGAAGGTGGCTACCTCGTCGATCTCACTTATGCGACGGATCTGTTCGATGCCGCGACGATGGAGGTCTTCGCCGAGCGCTTGACGCGGATCCTCACCGCGGTGGTGACCGAACCCGCACTTGCGGTGGGGGATGTGGATCTGCTCGACGAGGTCGAGCGCGCCGAGGTGCTCGAGGTGTGGAATGCCGCCGAGCACGAACTCGGTGGGGTTCGGACTCTGGTGGATGTGTTTGCCGGGCAGGTGGAGCGCACGTCGGATGCGGTCGCGGTGGTGTTCGAGGACGAGTCGCTGACCTACGCCGAGTTCTCCGATCGTGTGAATCGTCTTGCGCGGCATCTGATTGGGTTGGGTGTCGGCCCTGACGTGCGGGTGGGTCTGGCGATGCGCCGCTCGACGGAGTTGTTGGTGGGGATGTACGCGGTCGTCACGGCCGGTGGTGCGTATGTGCCGATCGATCCGGATCAGCCGGCCGAGCGTAATGGTTACATTCTCGATACGGCGGCGCCGGTGGTGGTGCTCACCTGTGAACGCGACGGTTTCGTGGTGCCGGGGGAGAGGTCTGTCCCGAGCCTGGCGATCGATACGCTGGATGTGTCGGGTGTCTCGGCCGAGCCGGTCACCGATGCCGATCGGGTTGCGGCGTTGTGTCCGGGCAATACGGCGTATGTGATCTTCACGTCGGGGTCGACGGGGCGGCCGAAGGGTGTGGCGGTGCCGCATTCGGCGATCGTGAACCGGTTGGTGTGGATGCAGCACGAGTATCCGTTGGGCGTCGATGATGTGGTGTTGCAGAAGACGCCGGTCACCTTCGATGTGTCGGTGTGGGAGTTCTTCTGGCCGTTGCAGGTCGGTGCGCGGTTGGTGGTGGCGGCGCCCGACGGTCATCGGGATCCGGGTTATCTCGTCTCTGTGATTGCGCGTAATTCCGTCACGGTCGTGCATTTCGTGCCGTCGATGTTGGCGGTGTTCGTGGCGGAGTCTGCGGTTGTTGAATGTTCGTCGCTGCGTTATGTGTTCGCTTCGGGTGAGGCGTTGCCGCCGGCGTTGGCGGCCCGGGCGAGGGCCTTGTTGCCCGGTGCGGGGCTGCACAACCTGTATGGTCCGACCGAGGCTGCGGTGGATGTGACTTTCCATGAGGTCACCGATGCGGATGTGGTGTCGGTGCCGATCGGTGGGCCGGTGTGGAATACGCGGGTTTATGTGCTCGATGGGCGGTTGCGGCCGGTTCCGGTGGGTGTTGCGGGTGAGTTGTATCTGGCGGGTGTGCAGTTGGCTCGTGGGTATGTGGCGCGGCCGGATCTGACGGCGGATCGGTTCGTGGCGTCGCCGTTCGGCGGTGGGGAGCGGTTGTATCGCACGGGGGATCTGGTGCGGTGGACCGCTGCCGGTGAGCTCGAGTACATCGGGCGTACCGATTTCCAGGTGAAGTTGCGGGGTCTGCGGATCGAGCTCGGCGAGATCGAGACTGCGCTGCTCGAACACGCGGCCGTTTCGCAGGCGGTGGCGGCGGTGCGTCGGGAGCAGTTGGTGGCGTATGTGGTGCCGGACGGTGGTGTGGTCTTCGATCAGGAGGCGGCGCGGTCGGCGCTGGCTGCGGTGCTGCCCGGTTATATGGTGCCGTCGACGTTCGTGGTGCTCGATCGGATGCCGGTGAATGCGTCGGGGAAGACCGATCGTAAGGCGTTGCCGGAGCCGGTGTTCGAGGTGCGGCAGTTCCGGGCGCCGTCGACTCCGGTGGAGGAGATCGTCGCGGGGGTGTTCGCCGAGGTGCTCGGGGTCGAGCGGGTCGGTGCCGATGATGATTTCTTTGCTCTCGGTGGTAATTCGTTGATTGCCACGCAGGTGGCGGCGCGGTTGGGTGCGGCGTTGGATACGTCGGTGCCGGTGCGTGTGTTGTTCGAGGCGTCGACGGTGGAGGCGTTGGCGGCTCGTGTCGAGGCGCATACTTTTGATGGTGGTCGTGCTCCGTTGGTGGCGCGGGAGCGTCCGGAGCGGGTGCCGTTGTCGTTGGCGCAGCAACGGATGTGGTTTTTGAACCGGTTCGATACCGGGTCGGCGGTGAACAATATTCCGGTGGCGATCCGGTTGTCCGGGGAGCTGGATGTGGCGGCGTTGCAGGCGGCGGTGGCCGATGTGCTCGGCCGGCACGAGTCGTTGCGGACGGTGTATCCCGAGGTCGACGGTGTCGGTTTCCAGCAGGTGTTGTCGGTGGCGGAGGTGGTGCCGGATCTGTCGCCGGTGGCGGTGGCGGAGTCCGATCTGCTCGCCCGGGCGACCGAGGTCGTCGGTGCCGGTTTCGATGTGACCGTTGAGGTGCCGTTGCGGGTGCGGTTGTTCGCGGTGTCGGAGTCCGAGCATGTGTTGGTGTTGGTGGTGCATCATATTGCGGCGGATGGTTTTTCGATGGGTCCGCTCACGCGTGATGTGGTGACGGCGTATGCCGCGCGGGTGGCGGGTGACGCTCCGCGGTGGGAGCCGCTGCAGGTGCAGTATGCGGATTTCGCGTTGTGGCAGCGGGAGGTGCTCGGTTCGGAGGATGATCCGGAGTCGCTGATCTCGTCGCAGGTCGGTTTCTGGAAGAACGCTCTGGCGGGTGTGCCGGAGCAGTTGGATCTGCCGGCGGATCGGCCGCGTCCGGCGGTGGCGTCGTATCGGGGTGCTGCGCATCGGTTCTCGATCGGTGCGGATCTGCGGTCGGCGATCGTCGATCTGGCGCGGCGGACGTCGACGACCGAGTTCATGGTGGTGCATGCGGCACTGTCGGTGGTGTTGGCGCGGTTGGCGAACACCGACGATGTGGCGATCGGTACTCCGGTGGCCGGTCGTGGTGAGGCCGCACTCGATGATCTGGTGGGGATGTTCGTCAACACGTTGGTGTTGCGGACGCGGGTCGATGTGGGGGAGTCGTTCGCCGAGTTGCTGGCACGGGTGCGTGCGGGTGATCTCGAGGCGTTCGGGCATGCGGATGTGCCGTTCGAGCGGTTGGTGGAGGTGCTCGATCCGGAGCGGTCGCAGGCGCGGCATCCGTTGTTCCAGGTGATGCTCTCGTTCCAGAATCTCGCGCAGCAGGTGTTCGAGTTGCCGGGGTTGAGGCTTTCCGGTGTCGATGCGGGCGCGGTGACGGCGAAGTTCGATCTACAGGTCACGGTTTCCGGCGACAGCACGGACGGTTATCTGGTCGAGTTGACTTATGCGACGGATCTGTTCGATGCCGCGACGATGGAGGTCTTCGCCGATCGGTTCACCCGTGTCCTCGGTGCAGCTGTGGCCGATCCGGTCCTGCCGGTGGGGGATGTGGATCTGCTCGACGAGGTCGAGCGCACCGAGGTGCTCGAGGTGTGGAATGCCACCGAGCACGAACTCGGTGGGGTTCGGACTCTGGTGGATGTGTTTGCCGGGCAGGTGGAGCGCACGTCGGATGCGGTCGCGGTGGTGTTCGAGGACGAGTCGCTGACCTACGCCGAGTTCTCCGATCGTGTGAATCGTCTTGCGCGGCATCTGATTGGGTTGGGTGTCGGCCCTGACGTGCGGGTGGGTCTGGCGATGCGCCGCTCGACGGAGTTGTTGGTGGGGATGTACGCGGTCGTCACGGCCGGTGGTGCGTATGTGCCGATCGATCCGGATCAGCCGGCCGAGCGTAATGGTTACATTCTCGATACGGCGGCGCCGGTGGTGGTGCTCACCTGTGAACGCGACGGTTTCGTGGTGCCGGGGGAGAGGTCTGTCCCGAGCCTGGCGATCGATACGCTGGATGTGTCGGGTGTCTCGGCCGAGCCGGTCACCGATGCCGATCGGGTTGCGGCGTTGTGTCCGGGCAATACGGCGTATGTGATCTTCACGTCGGGGTCGACGGGGCGGCCGAAGGGTGTGGCGGTGCCGCACGAGGCGGCGGTCAATCAGATCCGGTGGATCACGGCCGAGTACGGGTTGGGTCCGGCGGATGTGGTGTTGCAGAAGACGCCGGTCACCTTCGATGTGTCGGTGTGGGAGCTGTTCGGCACTCTCGCGGTGGGTGCGCGCATGGTACTGGCGACTCATGACGGTCACCGTGATCCGGTGTATCTGGGTCGGGTGATCCGGGAGCAGTCGGTGACGGCGACGTCGTTCGTGCCGTCGATGCTGGCGGTGTTCGCGACCTCGGTGACGCGGGAGGACTGTGTTTCGCTGCGCACGGTCTTGGTGGCGGGTGAGGCCTTCCCGTTCTCGACGGCCGAGCAGTTCTGGCGGATCTGTGATGCGCAGTTGCACAATCTTTATGGTCCGACGGAGACAACGGTGCACGCCACCGCACGTGCGGTCGTCGGTGTCGAGGGTGGCTCGGTGCCGATGGGTGGGCCGGTGTGGAATACGCGGGTTTATGTGCTCGATGGGCGGTTGCGGCCGGTTCCGGTGGGTGTTGCGGGTGAGTTGTATCTGGCGGGTGTGCAGTTGGCTCGTGGGTATGTGGCGCGGCCGGATCTGACGGCGGATCGGTTCGTGGCGTCGCCGTTCGGCGGTGGGGAGCGGTTGTATCGCACGGGGGATCTGGTGCGGTGGACCGCTGCCGGTGAGCTCGAGTACATCGGGCGTACCGATTTCCAGGTGAAGTTGCGGGGTCTGCGGATCGAGCTCGGCGAGATCGAGACTGCGCTGCTCGAACACGCGGCCGTTTCGCAGGCGGTGGCGGCGGTGCGTCGGGAGCAGTTGGTGGCGTATGTGGTGCCGGACGGTGGTGTGGTCTTCGATCAGGAGGCGGCGCGGTCGGCGCTGGCTGCGGTGCTGCCCGGTTATATGGTGCCGTCGACGTTCGTGGTGCTCGATCGGATGCCGGTGAATGCGTCGGGGAAGACCGATCGTAAGGCGTTGCCGGAGCCGGTGTTCGAGGTGCGGCAGTTCCGGGCGCCGTCGACTCCGGTGGAGGAGATCGTCGCGGGGGTGTTCGCCGAGGTGCTCGGGGTCGAGCGGGTCGGTGCCGATGATGATTTCTTTGCTCTCGGTGGTAATTCGTTGATTGCCACGCAGGTGGCGGCGCGGTTGGGTGCGGCGTTGGATACGTCGGTGCCGGTGCGTGTGTTGTTCGAGGCGTCGACGGTGGAGGCGTTGGCGGCGCGTGTCGAGGCGCATACCTTCGATGGTGGTCGGGTGCCGTTGGTGGCGCGGGAGCGTCCGGAGCGGGTGCCGTTGTCGTTGGCGCAGCAGCGGTATTGGTTTCTCAACCAGTTCGACACAGAATCGTCCGCGGTGGACAATATCCCGATCGTCGTGCGTCTAGAGGGAGAACTCGATCTTCGAGCGCTACGGACGGCCGTCGCCGATGTCATTGCGCGTCACGAGACTCTCCGTACGGTATACCCGAATTCTCCGGGCGGACCGTACCAAGTAATTCTTCCGCCGGACCGCACTCTCCCTGATCTCGCCGTTCCAGAGGTTGCAGAGTCCGATCTGGAATCAGAAACTCTTGCGTTCCTGTCGACAACTTTCGATGTCACGCGCGAAGTGCCTGTTGCTATGCGCATTTTCCGCGTCCGTGAATCCGAGTACATTCTCGCTCTTGTTGTGCACCACGTCTCCGCAGATGGTGCGTCGATGACGCCCTTTGCTCGTGATGTGATGTCTGCTTATGTTGCGCGTATGCAGGGCGAGACTCCATCGTGGGAGCCTCTATCCGTGCAATATGCAGATTTCGCGTTGTGGCAACGCGAAGTGCTCGGCTCGGAGGACGATCCGGATTCGATTGTGGCGGCCCAAATCGAATATTGGAAACGGCAATTGTCAGGTTTGCCCGAGCAGATCGAACTGCCAACCGATCGGCCGCGGCCGCCGGTGCAAAGTTATCGCGGTGCGTCGTTGCACTTCACCGTGGATTCCGATCTCCACCATCGTTTGCTCACGGTGGCGCGTCGCAACAATGCGACCTTGTTCATGGTGGTGCATGCGGCGTTAGCAGGCTTGCTTGCTCGTTTGACGAGGACGAGCGACATCGCGATCGGTACTCCGATTGCGGGTCGGGGTGAGCGTGAACTGGACGATCTGATCGGTATGTTCGTCAATACGCTTGTATTTCGAACGCGAGTTGATCTGGCACAGAGCTTCGAAGAGTTGTTGAAGAAGACCCGTGATATCGATCTGGGTGCGTTCGGGCACGCCGACGTTCCGTTCGAACGTTTGGTAGAGCTGTTGAATCCTGTGCGATCAACCGCTCGTAATCCGCTCTTCCAGGTCGGGTTGTCATTCCAGAATCTTGCACCGGTTGGCTTCGACCTTCCCGGGTTGAAAATATCGACGCCTGATTACGAGTTGCCGCTCGCAAAAACGGACCTGCAATTGACGGTGTACGACCGCTACCGCGAGGACGGATCGCCGGAGCGAATTGATGCGACCTTCACATATGCGACGGACTTGTTCGACGAGCAGACGGTCGTGGGTTTTGTGGAACGATTCGTTCATCTGCTCGAGACGGTTGGTGTTGATCCGAGTGTGCCCCTAGGGGATATCGACCTGCTCACCGACTCAGAGCAGTCGCAGTTGTTCGGCGCGTGGAACGACACCGCCCACGGAACCGACACCGGAGCGACCCTCGTCGGTTTGTTCGACGAGCAGGTCTCCGTGCACCGCGACGATGTTGCGTTGGTGTACGAGGGCCGGCGGTGGACCTACGGGGAGTTCGATTCGTCGGTCAACCGTTTGGCCCGGCACCTGCTCGGTCTCGGTGTGGGACCGGAGGATCGGGTGGCGTTGGTGATCCGTCGTTCACCCGAGTTGTTGGTGGGCATGTATGCGATCGCGAAGACCGGCGCTGCCTACGTGCCGGTCGATCCGGAGCAGCCTTCCGAGCGCAACACCTACATCCTCGACACGGCCGCTCCCGTCGCGATCGTGACGACGAGCGGCGACCGGGTCGAACACGGCACTGCGCCGGTCGTCGAACTCGACCTCCTCGACCTCGATGGGCTCTCCGACGATCCGGTCACCGACGACGACCGGTCGGCTCCGCTGCGGCCGGGCAACACGGCGTACGTGATCTTCACGTCGGGTTCGACGGGCCGGCCGAAGGGTGTGGCGGTCTCCCACGCTGCGATCGTCAACCAGTTGCTGTGGAAGCGTGAGTATTTCGGTATCGGGTCCGACGACGCGGTGCTGCTCAAGACCGTCGCGACGTTCGACTTGTCGGTGTGGGAGTTCTGGTCGGCGCTCACCTCCGGCGCCCGTCTGGTGATCGCCACCGCCGACGGACACCGCGACCCCGACTATCTGCTCGCGTTGCTGCGCGACGAGCAGGTGACCACGCTGCACACGGTGCCGTCCATGCTGTCGATGCTGATGACGGTCGCGGCCGGTGAGGTGGCGCCGTCGCTGCGGCAGATCCTCGCGATCGGTGAGGCACTGCCCGCGGCGGTGGCCCAGCAGTTCCGCGCGGACAACACCGCGACGCTGTACAACCTCTACGGTCCGACCGAGGCGGCGGTGTCGGTGACCGTCCACGAGGTCGGCGAGGCGGATCGGACCGTGGTCCCGATCGGTGTGCCGGAGTGGAACACCGCTGTCTATGTTCTCGACGACCGGTTGCGGCCGGTGCCGCCGGGCGTTGCGGGCGAGTTGTATTTGGCGGGTGCGCAGTTGGCGCGGGGCTACCACGACCGTCCGGACCTGTCCGCGGACCGGTTCGTCGCCGACCCGTTCGGACGCGGACGCATGTACCGCACGGGCGATATCGTGCGATGGAACCGTGCCGGTCGGCTCGAATACCTCGACCGGGCCGATTTCCAGGTCAAGGTGCGCGGTTACCGCATCGAACTCGGTGAGGTCGAGACCGTCCTACGAGAGTTGCCGGACGTGAAGGATGTCGCCGTCCTGGTGCGCAGCACCGCCCATCTCGGTGATCGTCTCGTCGCGTACGTCGTGCCGACCTCGGAGGCGTTCGACGCGGCGGCGACGGGTGCGGCGCTCGCGGAGCGACTGCCGTCGTACATGGTGCCGTCGGCCTTCGTCGAACTCGACGCGCTGCCGCTGAACACCAACGGCAAGCTCGACCGGCGGGCCCTGCCCGACCCCGAACTCGACGCGGGGCAGTTCCGCGCTCCGACCGATCCGGTCGAGGAGATCGTGGCCGTGACCGTCGCCGAACTGCTCGGTGTCGAGCGGGCCGGGCTCGACGACGATTTCTTCGAACTCGGCGGCAACTCGCTGCTCGCGACGCAGCTTACTGCCCGGCTCGGTGCGGCACTCGACACCCGCGTGCCGGTCCGGACCGTCTTCGAGGCGTCCACGGTGGTGGCGCTTGCTGCCCGGTTGCGGCCGTCGGTGGGGCACGGGGCACGTCCGGCGCTGACTGCGGTTCCGCGGCCGGACCGGATCCCGCTGTCGCTGGCGCAGCAGCGGATGTGGATTCTCAACCGGGTCGATCCCGAATCGGGTGTCTACAACATCCCGCTGGTGCTCAGACTCGAGGGCGCACTGAACGTCGGAGCGCTGGAACGTGCGATCGATGCAGTGGTCCAACGTCACGAGACTCTTCGGACCAGGTATCCGAGCGACCAGGATGGCCCGTACCAGGGGTTGCTGCGGTCCGAGGAATTCGAGTTCGACTATCGGTTCGAGAAGATCTCGCCGGAAGTAGAATTGTCGGATCTTCTGAAGGAATCGGTAGGCAGAGGGTTCTCTCTGCACAGCGCTCCTCCTTGGCGCGTGAGGATCTGGGAGATCGCTCCCGAGGAACACATCCTGACGCTCGTTGTGCATCACATTGCGACAGACGGTGAATCGATGGCTCCCCTTGCCAGAGACGTGATGACCGCCTACACCGCATTCGCGAATGACGAGAGTCCCGGGTGGCAACCGCTGGCGGTCCAGTACGCCGACTACACGTTGTGGCAACGCGCAGTCCTCGGTTCGGAGAACGACCCCGAAGCTCCGATTGCAGCCCAGATCGAGTATTGGCGGAAGACTCTTGACTCCCTGCCCCAATGGTCCGGAGTGCCCGTAGATCGTCCTCGGCCCACGATTCCCTCGCACCAGGGTAGGACTCTCGCGTTCTCGGCGCCCTCATCCGTGCGTGAGAAGCTGGAGGCGCTCGCCCGAAAGTCTGGTGCCACTCTGTTCATCGTGACGCATGCTGCGCTCGCAGTGCTGCTTTCGCGGACAAGTGGTGACCGAGATTTCGCAATCGGAACGCCGGTTGCCGGGCGTGGACTCGAGGAGATCGATGACGTCGTTGGAATGTTCGTGAATACGCTTCCTTTGCGTACCCAGGTGCACCCTGAGCTTCCATTCGCCGAATTCCTCGACCTAGTTCGTGAGACGGATATCTCGGCATTCGACAACTCTGACGTTCCATTCGAGAGGATTGTGGAGATTTCCGGACGGAGCGGATCTCCTGATAGTCAGCTTTTTCAGGTCGTCTTTTCTTTCGAGCCCATGAAGAACGCCCGCTTCTCGATTCCTGGTCTCGAGATAGAATCCCTGGACCTGTTCGGCTCCACGGCCAAGTTCGACTTGCAGCTCACCATGGCGCAGAATCCGGATAACGGGGATTTCGTAGGGGAGTGGATCTACTCGGCAGACCTGTTCGAACAGGCCACCGTGCAACGCCTGACGGACCGATTCGTACGCGTCCTGACGGCGGTGAGCGATAACCCCTCTGTGGAGGTCGGACGCATTCCGATCCTGACGGAAGAAGAGAGACGGGCGTTGCTCGGAGGGAGCGAGACAAAGGACTCCGAATCCGGGAAGTTCTTAAGGTCTTCGCGCGTATTACCGCAACTGTTCGCCTCCAATGTCGAGGAGGATCCGGAAGCTCCCTGCCTCTCGATCGGTGAGACCGACTACACCTACCAAGAGGTCGATGCGCGCTCATCTCAAATTGCTCGACTGCTGGTGTCCGAAGGGTTGGGTACGGGAGACGCTGTCGGCATCGAGTTCGATGGGTCGTTCGACTCCCTGTGCAGCCTCTGGGCAATCCTCCAGGTCGGCGCGGCGATCTGTTCGCTCAATTCTGGCGTAAACGTCCAAGCCCGGCAGATGCTGTCGGCCGCAGTTGTGACCTCGCGCGCTGCGGAGAGCCTGGGCTCTGTAGGCCGCATCATCGATCTCGGTGATGCAAAAGTGCAGGATCGGCTGGCGGCCACCTCGACTCGGAGCTTCTCTTACTCGGAGCGTCTACGTCCGCTGACACCTGATTGTCCCGCGTGGATCGATATGGCAGGAGAGGGAACATTCACCGAATCCGTGGACCACGGCACGCTTGCCGGATGGCTGACGTTCACCCAGGACCGCATCGGGCTGACGTACGAGTCGCGACTTTCCAGATTGGGGCGCCTCGGAGATCTTGGCGGGATTACTGCCGTTCTATTGGCAGGTGTAACCGGTTCCGCTTACGTTGTGGCGGAGCAGAGGACCGGCTTCGAACGCGTTTCCGGTGATGCGGCGGACTCGGAATGGATTACGCACCTGGCGCTTCCGCCTGAAATGGTCAGTAGAGTCGCAGTGGGGGAGATAGAGGATCTGGAGTGTCTGATTCTGGACCGATTCGATGACTCCATCTCGGTCACCACTGAGGACGTCGAAGTGGTCTCTCTCGGATCCGAGCACCTCGGGGCCGCAGGGATGGTGCAAGACTGACTTGCGCTCGATGAGCACGACCAAACCATGGTGCACGACATCGACCGAGGGAACCAACGGGGCGATCTCGTGGCACGCCGGCGGGGAAATCGAGTTCTGGCATACAGACGGAGTCCAGAACTTTGGCAAATGGGAAGGGTGGTTCGCTTGACGCGCGGATCGAAGAACGCGACTCGCTCCTACGAGGTGGTCCAGCGATGAGTCCGCGTTCGCACGAGAGAGCTTCGAAGGTGGAGCGTCGACGTCCCGCGCGTGCACGTCGAGCATCGCGGAGCCGATCGGTTCTGCTGCCGCAGGTATTTTCAGCGGCCGTCGAACGGGCTCCGGAGGCTGTAGCCGCTGTTTTTCGGGACCGGACGTTATCGTATGCCGAACTCGATCGGCGCTCGTCCCAGTTGGCCAGGATTTTCGTCGCTCGCGGAATCGGTCCTGATGACCGGGTTGCGCTGGCTGTCCCGAGGTCGTTGGAATCGGTACTGGCCGTGTGGGCGGTTGCGAAAACCGGGGCGGCATTCGTACCGGTGGACCCCAAGTACCCCTCGGACCGGGTTCGCTACATGTTGGAGGACTCCCGGGCGACTATCGGGCTGACGGTGAGCAGTCAGATCGAATCCCTGCCGAAGGATTTCTCATGGCTGGTCGTCGACGGTGGCGAATTCGATTCGCTGACGTCCGGCGTTTCCGAGGATGCCTTCACCTACGACGACCGGATCCGCCCGCTGAGAGCTGATCACGCCGTCTGGATCATTTACACGTCCGGGTCCACCGGAATGCCCAAGGGTGTCGTTGTCACTCATGCAGGACTGGAATCCTTCCTCGCGCAGTTGTTGGTGAGAATGGAGCTTTCGGCGGCGGCCCGTGTTCTTCATTTTGCTTCTCCGAGTTTCGACGCATCGATGCTCGAAATTCTGATGGCGGCCATTTCCAGTAGTGCGTTGGTGATCGCTCCGCCGGACGTGTACGGAGGTCTGGATCTGGAAGACTTGATGCGGCAGCATCATGTCACGCACGCGTTCATCACACCCTCGGTGCTTGCGTCCCTGACGCCGTCTCGATTGCCGGAACTTCGTGTCGTGGGGGTAGGCGGCGAGGGGTTCTCGTCCGAAGTCGTGGACAAGTGGGCACCGACCCGCCGGTTCGTGAATGTCTACGGCCCCACCGAAGCCACGATAGCCACCAATCTGGAGCCCCTCTCAGTCGGATCGGGAACTCCGATCGGTTCTTCGCTGGACGGGGTGCTTTCCTATCTTCTCGATGAACGGCTCCAGCCCGTACCGGAAGGTGTTGTAGGGGAGCTCTACGTATCGGGGGCACAGGTCGCGCGTTGTTATCACGATCGTCCGGCTCTGACGTCTGCGCGATTCGTTGCGAACCCATTCGTGGACATGACGTCGACCGATTCTGTGGCCTCCCGTTTCGCGCGAATGTACCGTACCGGCGATCTCGCACGGAGGTCGGCCGATGGATCGACTGAAATCGTCGGCCGCAGTGACTTCCAAGTCAAAATTCGGGGCCTCCGTATCGAGTTGGGCGAGATCGACGCTGTACTTGCAGGAATAGCAGGAGTGACGTTCGCGGTTACAGAGGCTCGTCCTGGCCCGAGCGGGGACACGGTCCTTGTGGCGTATGTGCAGTTCGAGCCGCAGAGTAAGCTCGACGCTGCGGAACTGCTCGATCTCGCAAATCGCTCATTGCCGCGCCATATGGTGCCGTCTGCGGTGGTGGTGCTCGAGCAGGTGCCGTTGACGCCGAATGGGAAGTTGGATCGTAAGGCGTTGCCGGAGCCGGTGTTCGAGGTGCGGCAGTTCCGGGCGCCGTCGACTCCGGTGGAGGAGATCGTCGCGGGGGTGTTCGCCGAGGTGCTCGGGGTCGAGCGGGTCGGTGCCGATGATGATTTCTTTGCTCTCGGTGGTAATTCGTTGATTGCCACGCAGGTGGCGGCGCGGTTGGGTGCGGCGTTGGATACGTCGGTGCCGGTGCGTGTGTTGTTCGAGGCGTCGACGGTGGAGGCGTTGGCGGCTCGTGTCGAGGCGCATACTTTTGATGGTGGTCGTGCTCCGTTGGTGGCGCGGGAGCGTCCGGAGCGGGTGCCGTTGTCGTTGGCGCAGCAACGGATGTGGTTTTTGAACCGGTTCGATACCGGGTCGGCGGTGAACAATATTCCGGTGGCGATCCGGTTGTCCGGGGAGCTGGATGTGGCGGCGTTGCAGGCGGCGGTGGCCGATGTGCTCGGCCGGCACGAGTCGTTGCGGACGGTGTATCCCGAGGTCGACGGTGTCGGTTTCCAGCAGGTGTTGTCGGTGGCGGAGGTGGTGCCGGATCTGTCGCCGGTGGCGGTGGCGGAGTCCGATCTGCTCGCCCGGGCGACCGAGGTCGTCGGTGCCGGTTTCGATGTGACCGTTGAGGTGCCGTTGCGGGTGCGGTTGTTCGCGGTGTCGGAGTCCGAGCATGTGTTGGTGTTGGTGGTGCATCATATTGCGGCGGATGGTTTTTCGATGGGTCCGCTCACGCGTGATGTGGTGACGGCGTATGCCGCGCGGGTGGCGGGTGACGCTCCGCGGTGGGAGCCGCTGCAGGTGCAGTATGCGGATTTCGCGTTGTGGCAGCGGGAGGTGCTCGGTTCGGAGGATGATCCGGAGTCGCTGATCTCGTCGCAGGTCGGTTTCTGGAAGAACGCTCTGGCGGGTGTGCCGGAGCAGTTGGATCTGCCGGCGGATCGGCCGCGTCCGGCGGTGGCGTCGTATCGGGGTGCTGCGCATCGGTTCTCGATCGGTGCGGATCTGCGGTCGGCGATCGTCGATCTGGCGCGGCGGACGTCGACGACCGAGTTCATGGTGGTGCATGCGGCACTGTCGGTGGTGTTGGCGCGGTTGGCGAACACCGACGATGTGGCGATCGGTACTCCGGTGGCCGGTCGTGGTGAGGCCGCACTCGATGATCTGGTGGGGATGTTCGTCAACACGTTGGTGTTGCGGACGCGGGTCGATGTGGGGGAGTCGTTCGCCGAGTTGCTGGCACGGGTGCGTGCGGGTGATCTCGAGGCGTTCGGGCATGCGGATGTGCCGTTCGAGCGGTTGGTGGAGGTGCTCGATCCGGAGCGGTCGCAGGCGCGGCATCCGTTGTTCCAGGTGATGCTCTCGTTCCAGAATCTCGCGCAGCAGGTGTTCGAGTTGCCGGGGTTGAGGCTTTCCGGTGTCGATGCGGGCGCGGTGACGGCGAAGTTCGATCTACAGGTCACGGTTTCCGGCGACAGCACGGACGGTTATCTGGTCGAGTTGACTTATGCGACGGATCTGTTCGATGCCGCGACGATGGAGGTCTTCGCCGATCGGTTCACCCGTGTCCTCGGTGCAGCTGTGGCCGATCCGGTCCTGCCGGTGGGGGATGTGGATCTGCTCGACGAGGTCGAGCGCACCGAGGTGCTCGAGGTGTGGAATGCCACCGAGCACGAACTCGGTGGGGTTCGGACTCTGGTGGATGTGTTTGCCGGGCAGGTGGAGCGCACGTCGGATGCGGTCGCGGTGGTGTTCGAGGACGAGTCGCTGACCTACGCCGAGTTCTCCGATCGTGTGAATCGTCTTGCGCGGCATCTGATTGGGTTGGGTGTCGGCCCTGACGTGCGGGTGGGTCTGGCGATGCGCCGCTCGACGGAGTTGTTGGTGGGGATGTACGCGGTCGTCACGGCCGGTGGTGCGTATGTGCCGATCGATCCGGATCAGCCGGCCGAGCGTAATGGTTACATTCTCGATACGGCGGCGCCGGTGGTGGTGCTCACCTGTGAACGCGACGGTTTCGTGGTGCCGGGGGAGAGGTCTGTCCCGAGCCTGGCGATCGATACGCTGGATGTGTCGGGTGTCTCGGCCGAGCCGGTCACCGATGCCGATCGGGTTGCGGCGTTGTGTCCGGGCAATACGGCGTATGTGATCTTCACGTCGGGGTCGACGGGGCGGCCGAAGGGTGTGGCGGTGCCGCACGAGGCGGCGGTCAATCAGATCCGGTGGATCACGGCCGAGTACGGGTTGGGTCCGGCGGATGTGGTGTTGCAGAAGACGCCGGTCACCTTCGATGTGTCGGTGTGGGAGCTGTTCGGCACTCTCGCGGTGGGTGCGCGCATGGTACTGGCGACTCATGACGGTCACCGTGATCCGGTGTATCTGGGTCGGGTGATCCGGGAGCAGTCGGTGACGGCGACGTCGTTCGTGCCGTCGATGCTGGCGGTGTTCGCGACCTCGGTGACGCGGGAGGACTGTGTTTCGCTGCGCACGGTCTTGGTGGCGGGTGAGGCCTTCCCGTTCTCGACGGCCGAGCAGTTCTGGCGGATCTGTGATGCGCAGTTGCACAATCTTTATGGTCCGACGGAGACAACGGTGCACGCCACCGCACGTGCGGTCGTCGGTGTCGAGGGTGGCTCGGTGCCGATGGGTGGGCCGGTGTGGAATACGCGGGTTTATGTGCTCGATGGGCGGTTGCGGCCGGTTCCGGTGGGTGTTGCGGGTGAGTTGTATCTGGCGGGTGTGCAGTTGGCTCGTGGGTATGTGGCGCGGCCGGATCTGACGGCGGATCGGTTCGTGGCGTCGCCGTTCGGCGGTGGGGAGCGGTTGTATCGCACGGGGGATCTGGTGCGGTGGACCGCTGCCGGTGAGCTCGAGTACATCGGGCGTACCGATTTCCAGGTGAAGTTGCGGGGTCTGCGGATCGAGCTCGGCGAGATCGAGACTGCGCTGCTCGAACACGCGGCCGTTTCGCAGGCGGTGGCGGCGGTGCGTCGGGAGCAGTTGGTGGCGTATGTGGTGCCGGACGGTGGTGTGGTCTTCGATCAGGAGGCGGCGCGGTCGGCGCTGGCTGCGGTGCTGCCCGGTTATATGGTGCCGTCGACGTTCGTGGTGCTCGATCGGATGCCGGTGAATGCGTCGGGGAAGACCGATCGTAAGGCGTTGCCGGAGCCGGTGTTCGAGGTGCGGCAGTTCCGGGCGCCGTCGACTCCGGTGGAGGAGATCGTCGCGGGGGTGTTCGCCGAGGTGCTCGGTGTCGAGCGGGTCGGTGCCGATGATGATTTCTTTGCTCTCGGTGGTAATTCGTTGATTGCCACGCAGGTGGCGGCGCGGTTGGGTGCGGCGTTGGATACGTCGGTGCCGGTGCGTGTGTTGTTCGAGGCGTCGACGGTGGAGGCGTTGGCGGCTCGTGTCGAGGCGCATACTTTTGATGGTGGTCGTGCTCCGTTGGTGGCGCGGGAGCGTCCGGAGCGGGTGCCGTTGTCGTTGGCGCAGCAACGGATGTGGTTTTTGAACCGGTTCGATACCGGGTCGGCGGTGAACAATATTCCGGTGGCGATCCGGTTGTCCGGGGAGCTGGATGTGGCGGCGTTGCAGGCGGCGGTGGCCGATGTGCTCGGCCGGCACGAGTCGTTGCGGACGGTGTATCCCGAGGTCGACGGTGTCGGTTTCCAGCAGGTGTTGTCGGTGGCGGAGGTGGTGCCGGATCTGTCGCCGGTGGCGGTGGCGGAGTCCGATCTGCTCGCCCGGGCGACCGAGGTCGTCGGTGCCGGTTTCGATGTGACCGTTGAGGTGCCGTTGCGGGTGCGGTTGTTCGCGGTGTCGGAGTCCGAGCATGTGTTGGTGTTGGTGGTGCATCATATTGCGGCGGATGGTTTTTCGATGGGTCCGCTCACGCGTGATGTGGTGACGGCGTATGCCGCGCGGGTGGCGGGTGACGCTCCGCGGTGGGAGCCGCTGCAGGTGCAGTATGCGGATTTCGCGTTGTGGCAGCGGGAGGTGCTCGGTTCGGAGGATGATCCGGAGTCGCTGATCTCGTCGCAGGTCGGTTTCTGGAAGAACGCTCTGGCGGGTGTGCCGGAGCAGTTGGATCTGCCGGCGGATCGGCCGCGTCCGGCGGTGGCGTCGTATCGGGGTGCTGCGCATCGGTTCTCGATCGGTGCGGATCTGCGGTCGGCGATCGTCGATCTGGCGCGGCGGACGTCGACGACCGAGTTCATGGTGGTGCATGCGGCACTGTCGGTGGTGTTGGCGCGGTTGGCGAACACCGACGATGTGGCGATCGGTACTCCGGTGGCCGGTCGTGGTGAGGCCGCACTCGATGATCTGGTGGGGATGTTCGTCAACACGTTGGTGTTGCGGACGCGGGTCGATGTGGGGGAGTCGTTCGCCGAGTTGCTGGCACGGGTGCGTGCGGGTGATCTCGAGGCGTTCGGGCATGCGGATGTGCCGTTCGAGCGGTTGGTGGAGGTGCTCGATCCGGAGCGGTCGCAGGCGCGGCATCCGTTGTTCCAGGTGATGCTCTCGTTCCAGAATCTCGCGCAGCAGGTGTTCGAGTTGCCGGGGTTGAGGCTTTCCGGTGTCGATGCGGGCGCGGTGACGGCGAAGTTCGATCTACAGGTCACGGTTTCCGGCGACAGCACGGACGGTTATCTGGTCGAGTTGACTTATGCGACGGATCTGTTCGATGCCGCGACGATGGAGGTCTTCGCCGATCGGTTCACCCGTGTCCTCGGTGCAGCTGTGGCCGATCCGGTCCTGCCGGTGGGGGATGTGGATCTGCTCGACGAGGTCGAGCGCACCGAGGTGCTCGAGGTGTGGAATGCCACCGAGCACGAACTCGGTGGGGTTCGGACTCTGGTGGATGTGTTTGCCGGGCAGGTGGAGCGCACGTCGGATGCGGTCGCGGTGGTGTTCGAGGACGAGTCGCTGACCTACGCCGAGTTCTCCGATCGTGTGAATCGTCTTGCGCGGCATCTGATTGGGTTGGGTGTCGGCCCTGACGTGCGGGTGGGTCTGGCGATGCGCCGCTCGACGGAGTTGTTGGTGGGGATGTACGCGGTCGTCACGGCCGGTGGTGCGTATGTGCCGATCGATCCGGATCAGCCGGCCGAGCGTAATGGTTACATTCTCGATACGGCGGCGCCGGTGGTGGTGCTCACCTGTGAACGCGACGGTTTCGTGGTGCCGGGGGAGAGGTCTGTCCCGAGCCTGGCGATCGATACGCTGGATGTGTCGGGTGTCTCGGCCGAGCCGGTCACCGATGCCGATCGGGTTGCGGCGTTGTGTCCGGGCAATACGGCGTATGTGATCTTCACGTCGGGGTCGACGGGGCGGCCGAAGGGTGTGGCGGTGCCGCATTCGGCGATCGTGAACCGGTTGGTGTGGATGCAGCACGAGTATCCGTTGGGCGTCGATGATGTGGTGTTGCAGAAGACGCCGGTCACCTTCGATGTGTCGGTGTGGGAGTTCTTCTGGCCGTTGCAGGTCGGTGCGCGGTTGGTGGTGGCGGCGCCCGACGGTCATCGGGATCCGGGTTATCTCGTCTCTGTGATTGCGCGTAATTCCGTCACGGTCGTGCATTTCGTGCCGTCGATGTTGGCGGTGTTCGTGGCGGAGTCTGCGGTTGTTGAATGTTCGTCGCTGCGTTATGTGTTCGCTTCGGGTGAGGCGTTGCCGCCGGCGTTGGCGGCCCGGGCGAGGGCCTTGTTGCCCGGTGCGGGGCTGCACAACCTGTATGGTCCGACCGAGGCTGCGGTGGATGTGACTTTCCATGAGGTCACCGATGCGGATGTGGTGTCGGTGCCGATCGGTGGGCCGGTGTGGAATACGCGGGTTTATGTGCTCGATGGGCGGTTGCGGCCGGTTCCGGTGGGTGTTGCGGGTGAGTTGTATCTGGCGGGTGTGCAGTTGGCTCGTGGGTATGTGGCGCGGCCGGATCTGACGGCGGATCGGTTCGTGGCGTCGCCGTTCGGCGGTGGGGAGCGGTTGTATCGCACGGGGGATCTGGTGCGGTGGACCGCTGCCGGTGAGCTCGAGTACATCGGGCGTACCGATTTCCAGGTGAAGTTGCGGGGTCTGCGGATCGAGCTCGGCGAGATCGAGACTGCGCTGCTCGAACACGCGGCCGTTTCGCAGGCGGTGGCGGCGGTGCGTCGGGAGCAGTTGGTGGCGTATGTGGTGCCGGACGGTGGTGTGGTCTTCGATCAGGAGGCGGCGCGGTCGGCGCTGGCTGCGGTGCTGCCCGGTTATATGGTGCCGTCGACGTTCGTGGTGCTCGATCGGATGCCGGTGAATGCGTCGGGGAAGACCGATCGTAAGGCGTTGCCGGAGCCGGTGTTCGAGGTGCGGCAGTTCCGGGCGCCGTCGACTCCGGTGGAGGAGATCGTCGCGGGGGTGTTCGCCGAGGTGCTCGGGGTCGAGCGGGTCGGTGCCGATGATGATTTCTTTGCTCTCGGTGGTAATTCGCTGTTAGCTGTCCGTGTCGCGTCGCAGCTGAAGAAATATGGGCTGACGATGAAGCTGCAATGGCTTTTCGTCGATTCGACACCTGCCGGGCTGGCGGAGCGCCTGGACAATATGACAGACGATTCGAATTCGGGTTTCGAGGTCCTGCTTCCTTTACGCGTCGCCGGGAACGGCCGGCCATTGTTCTGCGTTCATCCAATTATTGGGTTGGCATGGTGTTATTCAGGGCTTGCGAAATATATCCCAGAGGAAAGACCGCTCTATGGTCTGCAGACTCCATCTCTGACGTCACCTGACTTCAATCCGGAATCTCTCCGTCAAATTGCAGAACGGTACATTCTTGAAATCCGTAAAATTGCACCGGAAGGGCCGTACGATCTACTTGGCTGGTCTCTGGGTGGAGTGATAGCACACGAAATGGCGGTTCAATTGCAGGCGGATGGTGCGGAAGTGGGCGCCCTGATAATGATCGACAGTTTTAGCGCTATGCCGTTGTTTACAGTCGATGATTTTTATAAACTTTCCACAAATGAAGTGATGAAAGGATTGGGCTTAAACCGTGCCGAGTTGGACGTGAACAACGGCACGGAAGCGGCGGTAGTTGATGCGGTTGTCGAAACATACGGCCTGGATCCCGAGCGAGCGCGGACTCTCGTGTCGAAGCTGATAGTCAACGCCAGTCGGGATTCGCTACTTGCTCAGCAGGCTACGCCCGGCATCTACCGTGGAGACGTCGGCTTCGTGACCGCCGGAGCTGACGACCCTACAGGCGAGCGTGCGCGATCGTCCTGGCTCCCGTATGTCGAAGGGAACATAGGAAATACTGTCGTATCCGAGACTCATTGGAAAATGATGTCATCCGAGGTCTTCGCCGTTATCAGTACCATGTTACGGCGTGAGGAGGCAGACGAGGCTGAGTAACATAGTCCGACTCAGCATCGATGTTGACAGAAAGCCCGACCCAGCCCAGCGTGTTCCAAGGACACGAGTGTAAACAGCGAAGGTGAATGAACAAGATGGTGCAAGCCAGAAGAGGGTCCCGTTCAGTGCAGCGAGCGGCGGGTGCTGTACTTGCTGCGGTAGCCATGACTGCATCGATGACCGGTGTGGCGAACGCCGAAGCCGGTCCGGATGGTGACGTGGTCACTCGGGTGGCGGAAGCGCCGAACGGGTCAAGGATCACCGATGTCGAATCGCGCGGGGAACAGCAAGTCATGATCACCGTGTATTCGGCTTCGATGGACAGAGAAGTAAAGCTGGACGTATGGCGGCCGGCTGACACCAGCCAACCACGCCCCACCTTATATTTGCTCAATGGAGCGGGAGGCGGCGAGGACAGCGCGAATTGGCGTTTTCGCACCGATGCAATCGATTTTTTTAAAGACAAGAACGTGAATGTGGTGTCTCCGGTCGGGGGGAAATGGAGTTATTACACTGATTGGAAAAGCGAAGATCCTGTCCTCGGCGTAAATAAGTGGGAAACGTTCTTGACGGATGAAGTTCCCCCAATTATTGACGCGGCGCTCGGCACCAATGGTACAAACGCGATCGCTGGTCTGTCGTCGTCGGGGACATCTGTGCTGCAACTTCCGATCTCAGCTCCAGGCTTGTACCAGGGTGTCGCGGCCTACAGCGGCTGTGCTCAGACCTCTGATCCGATCGGGCAACAATTCGTCAAACTCGTCGTTGAAACCTGGGGAGGTGGTGACACTCGCAATATGTGGGGGGAGCTGGATGATCCTGCTTGGTCCGAGAACGATCCGTACGTGAATGCCGAAAAGCTACGTGGACTTGAATTATACATCTCAAATAAGACCGGCCTTCCCGGTCGTTACGACACCCTCGATGGTCCGCAAATCGAGGGGCAGGGGGATATGCTGGCAAACCAGATTGTGATAGGTGGAGTAATCGAAGCGGCGACCAATTACTGCACGCACAATTTGAAATCCCGCCTGGAGGAACTGGGGATTCCTGCGACATACAGTCTCGGGGAGCCGGGTACCCATTCGTGGGGATACTGGCAAGATGACCTCAAGGACTCCTGGCCGGTCCTGCAGAAGTCTCTTGGACTTTAGCGGCTTGCGTAACAGCTGAGGTGCCCCCTTCGGAATATTCTGAGGGGGGGTTTCTTGCTATTCGAAAGTGTCTATGCATTTCTTTGACGCGTGCTGAAAAGCTGGCGTGGGATCGATCGTGACGTGCGTCAAACGGCGGGAGCGTGAACGCCATGCGCTGTGCTGGCCAGCCACTCCTGGTACTATCAAGAAATGCAAGAAGGTAAATTAACTGTGGTCGTACCCGCGCATAACGAATCGAATTACATTCGTAAGTGTCTGGAAGCGCTGCTTGAGCAACATGAGGACATCCATGAGATTTTGGTAGTAGACAATAACTCCTCTGACGGAACGGCCCAAATAGTCGACAGTATTTCTGCCGAGTATCCAATCGTGCGTCGCGTCTTTGAGGAGCGACCGGGTGTTGTTTTTGCGCGAAATGCGGGTTTCGAAGCAGCCTCTGGCGAATTCATTGGGCGAATTGATGCGGATACTCGAGTTCGACCAGGTTGGGCAAAAACGGTGCTGGAGTACTTTGTCCGCGAAGATTCTTCGAAGGTCGGTGCTATATGCGGATTGAATAATTCTTACGATTCACCCTTTCGTGCCGTCAAGGGTTTATTTGTAAAATTTTTGGTCAAAGTCGGAGTTTATGGAGGCGAAAAACGAGTAGGTAACCTGCATGGGGCGAACATGGCCCTCCGTAAATCCGCGTGGGAACGCGTTCGCGAGAGCGTGAGCCTGGACCCGGTGGTTCACGAAGATTTAGATCTGGCATTATGTTTACGGAAAAACAAACTCGAAATTTCTCAACTGGATGCTATGTTCGTGGATATATCGCCACGCCGCGCCTATACGCCACCTTCTGAGTATACGCGATATATCGAATCTGGCTTTGCAACCTTTAATTTGCATGGTCTGTTGACACCTAAGGTTCGTCGAATTGTGCGTTTGCAATGGTGGTGTCACGCATTCGTTTACATGAGTTACAAATTTTATGATCCGGCTATTGGTAGATTTTCTTTGCGTAGGCAGGTTAGCGACTATTCAAGTCGTGCAATGCCGATTGACCTGAGATAGCGGATCTCAGCGGATATGCCGTCCTCGAAGTGGATCGTGAAACTGCTCGTCGAATGCATGAAATTTAAGTTTCGGCACGTTCGGATTTAATTGAGGTATTGACTTAAAGTGCGATTCGGACTTGAAGGGGCTTTAGATCTGGGGTTCAACGGCCGGGGTCTGCGGGCAAATGTCCTGAACGGCACCGTTCATGGCAATGATCGGTTGATCGCGATCAAAGCGGTGCTGACCTTCAAGTGCGGAACCATGCGGAGCACCGCGAGACCGTCGCGGCAGTTCAGGTGATCCCCATGAGTAGGCACGGCCACTGCAGCTGTGTTCCCTCAATGCCGCCCAGGGGCCCTGCCCGACGCGGGCCCTTCTACCTGAGTTAGGCCTGACTTGCACAGATTTAGTGCCCGCTCCGATCACCGAGTCGGTAGACCCAGCGCGGTGAGGATGCGGACCGCGTCCGGGTCGAGGGGGTCGGTAGCGGTGTGGGGGTAGCCGGCGATGGTGATGGTGATTTCCTGGAGCGGGCGCAGGGTCCGGACCAGGGAGCGAAGAGAAGTCCCGGTCTCGGCCTGGAGATAGCGGGCGATCGCGAGTGCGGTGAAGACGACCGTGAGGTGGGCTTCGATCGCGTCGCGGGTGTGGTGGAACATCGGCCGTGCCCGCAGGTCGGTTTTCGACATGCGAAACGACTGCTCGACATGCCACAGGTCGTGGTAGGGACTGCTGCACGGATAGGTGACATCTGAACTGTGGTGCCGTGAGGCACTGCTGGAAGGATGGACCCCGTGCCCAAGCCCTATCCGAAAGAGTTCCGCGACGACGTCGTCCGTGTGGCCCGCAACCGCGAACCGGGCCAGCACCTGCGGCAGATCGCCGCGGACTTCGGCATCAGCGAATCGTGCCTGACCAACTGGATGCGCGCCGCCGACGTCGAGGACGGCATCACACCCGGCACCACTGCCGGTGAAAGCGCCGAGCTGCGGGAAGCACGTAAACGCATCCGGCTGCTCGAGCAGGAGAACGAGGTGCTCCGCCGGGCTGCCGCGTATCTGTCGCAGGCGAATCTTCCTGGAAAAGGCTCTACCCGCTCGTGAAACAGCTCGCCGCGGACGGGATCCCCGTCGCGGTGTCGTGCCGGGTCCTCGAGCTCGCCCGCCAGCCCTACTACCGATGGCTCGCCGACCCGGTCACCGACGCCGAACTCGAGGAAGCGTATCGGGCGAATGCCCTGTTCGACGCCCATCGCGAGGACCCGGAGTTCGGCTACCGATTCCTCGCCGACGAGGCCCGCGATGCCGGTGAGCGGATATCGGACCGCACGGCCTGGCGGATCTGCTCCGAGAACCGGTGGTGGAGTTCCTTCGGCAAGAAACGTGGCTCGAAGAGCGGCCGTTCCGGGCCACCGGTGCACGACGATCTCGTCGGCCGCATTTTCACCGCGGAGGCTCCGAACCGGTTGTGGCTCACCGATATCACGGAGCATCGCACCGAGGAGGGCAAGCTCTACTTGTGTGCGGTCAAGGACGTCTACTCGAACCGGATCGTCGGCTACTCGATCAGTGATCGGATGAAGTCCCGGCTTGCCGTCGCCGCCCTCGAATCCGCAGTAGCACGGCGGGACTCGGTCGCCGGGTGTGTGGTCCACTCCGATCGTGGGTCGCAATTTCGTAGCCGGAAATTCGTCCGAGCCCTCGCCCGCCACGATCTGGTCGGATCGATGGGCCGGGTCGGTGCGGCCGGCGACAACGCCGCGATGGAGTCCTTCTTCGCGCTCCTACAGAAAAATGTCCTCGACCGGCAGCGTTGGGCCACACGCGAGCAGCTACGCATTGCGATCGTGACCTGGATCGAGCGGACCTATCACCGCCGGCGACGTCAGCTCAGGCTCGGCAGATTGACGCCTGTCGAGTTCGAGACGATCATGACCACACCAGCCGCACAGGCTGCGTGACCGAAACTGTCACCCGATCGTGCAGCAGTCCCATCAGTCCCGTGGGTGCGTGTGACGCTACAGCGAAAGAGAAAACAGGAGCGGAGGAAAGGTACCGACTTAAGTATGCGCTCATGAGAACACCTGGCGGGCCGTCGAGAACGAATTCAACGACGACCGCGCTGAGTCTTCCAGGACTGCTTGCCGACAACATTATTCGACGTGTTGCTAAACTCTCAATCGTCCTGAGCGCTGCAATGATATCTAGAATGCGGGGCAGAACCGCCCATCCTTCGAGCGCCGTCAATCAATTGATCCGCGCGTCCCGATCGTCAAGGGTCGTTGTGGTCCTATTCGCGATAGTCTCAGGAAAGACGCCTGTCCTTTCCTGGCTTGGGAATACGGAGGATTGCAGTCGGTTAAACTCGGAACTGAGCTTTCTCTCATACTCTACGGCGTCGTCCATTACCGTTGTGTTGGCGCAAAATGCGATATTGAGAACATCGCCGAGGGATGACACTGCATGCCCTATTCCCCATTCTCGACGAGAGGGTAGCGTGAAGAACACTCCGATTGCAGGGCTGTCGCCAAAATTCATCCCGATTGCGGGACCGAAAGGAACGTTGGAAACCGCCGTGTTGGATAGTGGGACATTTTCCGAGGATGTCTTGTAATTCTGACGCAGCCAACGATGGACGGTTAGCTTTGCTGCAATAGATGGTGCGCGATCCATGAATGCTTCAATCGTCCTTGTTTCGGAAAGATCGGTGCGCTCTTTCTCGCACTTGGACGAGTTGTGTATGAGGTGCAACCGGGTTAAGGGATCGGCCTCATTCGTGTGGAGGTCGATATGCATTGCTGTGATCTTATTTGCTGCCGGGACGTTGTATTGGTTGCGGATCGATCGAGGAACTCGTGCCGCTAAGGAACACTTTGGAAGGTAGCTGGTTTCTGAAAGGAATTCGCGTAAAGCGCCGGAAACGACGCTTAGTATGACATCGTTTATCGAAGTACCGGTAATGTGAGCGAGAGTGGAAACATCCTGCAATTTTAGCTGGACGCGTCCCAGCCTTTGCTCGCTGTTTTCTTTCTGATTGATTAAGGTGCGTGGCCGATCTGCCTCTGGCAGTTTAATAGTCCCGGTGCGCGCCATCAGCGAGAGTGATCTCCGAGCGCGAAGCGCGTGGACCAGAGAAATGCCATACTGCGCAAAATGGGCTGGCAGGCTCACGAGCGCCATCGCGGGATTTTTGACCTTGACTGCAGGCTCGGGCTGAGCGGTGACGTGATGGTCGCTGAATAGTGCACGAGCGATTTGGGTGCACCCTAGACCATCTGTTAGAGCGTGATGTACCCGCAGGGCAACAATCGTCGCCCGCCTGGGAAGGTCCGACACGCCTTCGATATCGGCGAGAATTTCGATCTCCCAAGGAGGCAGGGTGAGATCGATAGGACGTTCTATTATTGCCTCGAGTCGGCGATGCAATTCACGGCGCGTCGTGCAACCGATGGTGGTGAACCGGGTGGTCTGCTCCAGATCGATGCTGGAATCCACCCAATAAGGGTAGTCGAGGTCTGCGGTTATCCTGTGCAGACGCCGGTGTAGCACCGGAGCTCGATGCAAGCGTTCACTCAGCCATGCCAGCGCGTCTACCCGTGTCTGGATAGGATGCGCACTACTTGTGGTGTCAAAGACGAAGAAGTTTGTGATCACTCGAGGGGTGTCCATGTCGGCTTCTTCGAAAAAGAGGTAGAAGGCATCGCGTGCGCCGAGCTGTGGTGCCATGTGACTGGTCATCGAATGACTCCCGGGGTTAGGCAGGACGTAGCCGTTCGATTGAACCAGTAGGCGGATCGAAAATCTACGCTGTAGTTCGTCCGGACCGCGCACTGTCAAGGGACATGAGAGCGTCCCTGTAGGCGGACAGGTCATGTCCCTGCGCGCGGACAGCTGATCTCCCTGTCGGCGGTCAGCCGATCTCCCGCACCAGGTCAGGTCAACGGCATCACCCCGCGTCCGGCGGTGGCGTCCTGCAGCCGCAGTGAGGTGCCCTCGGTGATCACGACATGCGCATGGTGCAGCAATCGGTCGACGGCGGCGGTGGCTAGGGTCTTCGGCATGATCGTGTCGAAGCCGGACGGGTGGAGGTTGCTGGTCACCACCACGCTGCGCCGCTCATAGGCAGCGTCGACGAGACGGTAGAACGCCTCGGCAGCAGCCTGCCCCGACGGCAGCATGCCGATATCGTCGACGACGATCATCTCGGCGCGAGTGATGCGGGTGATGGTCTTGGTGATCGATCCGTCCACCGCAGCCCGCCCGATCGCGGCGGTCAACGATTCGAGACTGAACCAGGACACCCGCATCCCCGCGTCGATGACCGCATGCGCGAGTGCCTCGACGAAGTGGGTCTTGCCGGTTCCCGACGGCCCGCTGACCGCAAGATTCTCGGCACGCCCCACCCACTCCAACGTGGCCAGAGCGTGCTGGGTGGGTAGCGGGATCGACGAATCCGTCTCGCGCCAGGAGGAAAACGTCTTGCCCGCGGGAAGCCCTGCAGTTTTTCGGCGCATCGCCTTCGTCGCCTCATCCCGACCGCGGACCTCCTCGTCGAGAAGAACCTTGAGGACCTCGGTGGGATCCCATCGCTGCGCTTTGGCGGTGGCCAGCACCTCCGGTGCGGCGGCGCGGAGATACGGTAGCCGCATCCGTTTGAGGACGGCGATGAGATCGTCGGGTAGTGGTGGTGCAGAGGCGTTCATGACCCGACTCCGGTTCCGGCGGCACCGAATCCCGCCCAGGCCGCGGTGCCGGGTTGGACCGAATGAGCCTCGTCGGCGACGACGAGCCCGGTCTCGGCTGCGGTGGCGGTGTGATGCGCGACGATCGCCGGCAGATCACCGTCGGCGAAGCGGCCGGCCTCGGCCGCGACCGCCAACGCGGCATCGACGGCGGCGGCGCCGACAAATGCGGCCAACTCGACCGCGCCGGTCATCTTCGCCCGGATCCGGACCGTCCCGGCCGCCGACGCGGCGATCAACCAGGTGTGCGCACCGGGGCCGAGGTCGAGGAACCGGGCCTCGGCCGCGGAGCGAGCCTTCGGGACCGGCGGCTTCGGTGACCCGTCCGGATCCTGCGGATGATCGGGATAATGCGCCGGGTCGATCTGCGGGTTGCCCGGTGTCGAAAGCAGATGCCGGGCAACCTCACTCAAACCCCGTCTGTTCTCAGCCCAGTCCGGAACCCGGGGCAGGGCATCGAGATCGGCCACGACGACCAGTTCGGTGCCGGCAACGCGCACCCGCACTTCGGAGCCGACCAACCCGGGCGGGGTCGAATACCGCACTGACCCGAAGCGGATCGTCTGGTCGGTGCCGACACTGCGGGTGGTGCCCAGTGCCAGGGTGTGCGGGCTGGCCGGCAGGGTGTGCAGGCGGGCGCGTTCCTCGGCCACCGCCTCGGTGGGGATGCGGGCGCTTTCGCGGTGCCGACGGCCGTTGACGGTGGCGCAGAACCGCTCGCAGGCCGCCTCGAGTTCGACGAACGACACATAGTCCGGCAGCAGATTCGCGTCAGTGGGCACCAGATCGGCCTTGGCGATCTTGACGGTTGCTTCGCTGCCGCCCTTCGATTCCGGATCGTAAGGGATGCAGGTGTGCACGGTCATGCCGTAGTGGCGGGCGGTCTCGACGATCTGCGGATGCCGCACCGGGATTCCGGTGATGTGATCGATGCTCACGGTGCGCGGATTGTCGGTCAACGCGTAGGTCGGGACTCCGCCGAAGCGACGCACCGTGGCGTCGAGACACGCGATCAACGTCGGCAACGTCTGATCCCAGACCGGGATCACCACCCGGTAGCGGGACCATGCCAACCAGGCGCAGAACAACAAGGTCGAGCGTAGAACCCCGCCCGGGCCAGGAACTTTCGGGCCGTCGCCCCAGTCGAACTGCATCCACAACCCGGGCTCGGTGATCCACGGTCGATAGGTGCGGCGATGGCCGGCCTGCCATGCTGCTTTCACATCTGCGACGGCGCGTCGGGTGGTGCGTTCGGTGCCGTCGAAACCGAGATCGACGAGGCGTTCGTGGACGATGTCGGCGCGGACCTTGCCTTTACTGCGCTCGACCCATTCTTCGATCTTGGGCATGTAGTCGTCGATGATGCGTGGCCGTCGCGACGGGCCGGTCAGCGGCATACCGGCGTCTCGGGCGGCGACGTAGCGTCGGACGGTTTTCGGATCGACCCCGGCCAGCTGCGCTGCGGAGTGCGCGTTGCCGGTGGTGTCGTAGGCCTCGAGAATTTCCATGATGTCCCTGTCAGACTTCTTCATGCGTCCCTCCGGTGGGAGTTGCTCGTAGGTGGTCGAAGACCTCGAGCAAAACCCCGGAGGGGCGTCTGTGTCAGGACCGACACACCGCCGGCCCCCGTGTCCATCGGAAGGGAGATCAGCTGTCCGTCAGCAGGGACGAACCTGTCCGCCTATAGGGAGATTGGCATGTCCGCTTGCACGCACTGGATGGTATGGAGTGACGCACGATCGTCGTAAACTTTTTTTGGGGCGGGTGAACAACGACTGGGTAGCACCAGACAGGTCTGGACACCGCACCGGCGGCGGGCCCTTACGCGCAGGATTTTGTCAGCTACGAGCCGATAGGCCTCTTCTCGTGCGTCAGATTTCCTGGCAGGATACCGGAGTTTAACCTCAATCTTTCTTGAGTCCCGCGTGCCGGCCTGAGCGGCTTCGGATTGGGTGTGGAGACCGCAGATCCGGTGTGCACCCACGCTCGAGCACCCGAGCCGGTCGGGTCACGCCGGGGTCCACGGCCCCGGAAAGGTGTCCTTCCGTCTCGATGAAGCAGATACGTGCAGGTCACGTGGGTGCAGGCAACGCGGTGAGACGACTCAGTCCGGCCATGATGACCTCGACATCCGGAGCCGATGCGGCCAGCCGCAGCCGAACCTTACGGGCATGCCGGGCGATCCTCCCCGCGATCGACAGCAACCGCAGCCGCACCCGTTTCGGTTCCCACCGCCGCGCCGCGACATCGGTCAACGCGAGCATCTGCATCCACGCGAGCAGCTCACACGCAAGTTGCACGAGCGCCAACCAGATCCGATTCTGATCGAACCCGTGCAACGGGAGATTCTGCAACCCAGTGACTTTCGCTGCCCGGATCCGATCCTCACACCGAGCCCGACGCCGGTGCCGCAACTCCAGATCGGGTAGTTGCCCGCTTCGGGTGTTCGTCACGAACGCGGTCAGGCGCAGCCCGTCACGATCGGTGAACCGCAACTGCGCACCCGGATGCGGGCGCTCCTTCCGGACCACCACCCGCATGCCCTTCGGCCACGACGACAGGTCGAGCAGGTCGGTGATCTCGGTGACCCAGGCCCCGTCGCGGACCTGCCCATCGGCGTCGTAGGCCGGTGTCCACGCTCGCTCCGGGACCAGATCGATCGCCTCGGCATGGGCGTCGGTCGATCCGAACCCCACCGAATACGAGAGCCTGCGCTTGGTCAGATACTCGATCAGGTGGTGGGTGCCGCCGGCGCCGTCGATACGCACCAGCACCTTCTTCCCGACCCGGTATCCCGGGTCGAACGGCAACTGTGCCAGTGCCTCCTGCACCACGGTGACGTGATCGGCAGCGGTATTCGACCCCGAATTCCCCGGCCGCAGCAGCATCGCGACGGGTTCACCGGTGCCGTCGGCGCCGTGGTCGACGAACGCACACAACGGATGGAAACCGAAGCCTCGCTTGAACGTCGGGGCGGCCTGTTCCTTCTCGGAATGTGCGGTGACCAGGGTGGCATCGATATCGAGGACCAGCGGATGGTGCTCGTCGATGGCATGGTCGGGAGCCGACGTACCGGCGGCAGTCCAGGCATGGGTGCGGGCGGTGGCGCGGGCACGTCCGATCGCGGCGAGTGCGGTATCGGCGTCGGCGGCCAACACGCCGATCAGGCGGGAGACGGTCGGGTCGGAAGCCACCTGTCCGAAGACTTCCGGGTGAGCACGCAGTTGCGCGATGTCGGCGAGGCAGTCTCCGCCGAGTGCCAGTGCTGTCGCGAGATCGAGCACGATCTTGCCGGGATCGTGTCGGGCCAGCGGTTTTCGATATGGTGCGAGTTCGGTCGTCAACGCCGCAGCGAGGCCGGTCTTCTCCGCGGTGCGCAGCAGCAGGACCGCTCCGGCGTGCGACACGACACCGGTTCCGGTGGCCGATGCGGACAGATGGGGGTAGGGGGACGTAGACTTGCTCACCTGAATGGTGCTCCTCGAACTGCGGCGGACATGACCCTAGACAAGTCATATTTTTGCAGTTCAGGGCACCATTCTTCGTTCACGATACCCTGCAATCAAGAATTACCGTGAAAGCGGCAGGTTAATGATTCGGCCACGGGTCAGGAGGGGTAGTCGTGCGGCGAGGTCACGGCGGACGAAGATTCCAGTCAAGGTCAAGACGCGGGTCGTGCCGGCGGCGTTGTCCGGAGAGATGAGCGACGCCGAGGCTACTTGCCGGCATGGGGTGGCGGACATGTCGCTGTCGAAGTAAGAACAGCAGTTCTTCAACACCAGCGGGCAGCGGCTTGAGGAAGAACTGTCCTGACCGGCCGGGCACCGCACAGTCGAGGAGCGACGTCTGCGCAGTGAGAACGAACAGCTCAAGTTGCGTTGACGGAAGTTGCGGTGCAACTGCGGATCTGGCAGCACGGCGCGAAGCGGGTTGGTCAGGTCCATTCGCAACCCTCGAATCGCTGAAAGAGGAAGCCGGGCTCCCAGTTCGAGGTTTGCACCACTGGCTCAAATCGCCGAACGCACCTACCGCCGCCGCCTCGCTTGACGCCGCGCCGGAGAACCGTGCAAATGACCGTGACCAGCACCGAAAGTCGACCGCTACGTGGCCTGCGCCGCCGCGGACTGCTGTTGCCGGTCGGGTTCCGCGCCGACCGCCGGGCGTGGGAGAAACTGCGGCGGAGGGTGTCCACGAACCCACTGACGGTCACGAATCGGTGCGGCAGACCGGCCGCTCCGAGTTCCAGACCACCGGTGACGGAATGTGGCGATCTGCGCGGTCGTCGATTACGCCACCAGATATTCTCTTGCAATCACCGTGACCCCGACCTCGACTGAAGCCGACACCGTGGCGTGCGTCGGCCTCGCAGTAGCCGAAGCACAGCGGATCCTCGACCTCGACGACCTGCGCAATGACCGCGGACTGATGGATGCCGTCGACGACATCGGCACAGTGACCGGCCAGGCTCCGGCATCGATCGCATTGGTCTCCGTGCTTTCGCAGTGGCACGTTCGCCGAACTGTTCGCCAGCGACGATCCGTTGCTTCGGCATGTGCGGACCCGGGTCGATCGCTGCAAACCAATGGTGTGATCGAGGGATTCTTCGGCACATCGAAGTACGAGCACGTCCATCGGGGATCATCCATCGGCGACGGCGACGCCCCCGACATGGAAGTCCACCGCTACCAGAATATCGACAACACCATCCAATCCCACCGGGCCGTGTCGAACCGGATCCCATCCTGGGCTTACCGGCCCGGAAACCGGTAGCTCTTGCCGCATCCACACTCGAACTGACAGCAATTCAGCAGACAACGCGATATCTGCGGGGTGTGAGATTCACCTTTTCGCCTGGTGCGGAGTCCCCAAGAGCGGATGCTCGTGACGACTTATCACCTATGGGTCGTGCCATTGGGTAGATGGTGCCGCAACCGATGCCATGTCTGAGCGCGATCCGATCCCCGTCGATTATGACGGAATCAACGTGCATGCGATCCTCGACGGCCGTGTCAGTTCAGTCCGCCCACGGAATGCGGTCGAGGCCGCGGGCCGGCCTGTGACCGTGTGGGTGGACTACCGGTTCGTCGTCGACGACGGAACCTTCATCCCTGCGCAGGGAAAACCGCATGGGGCGGTTCCATATCTTCAGTACAGCATTGCCGCCCCTCAAGGCTGTTCGTATGATTTGGTCCACGCCACCGGTGGGCCTCAGTCCGCTCTACCTCTACGCCCCCGATCCCAACAGCGCCGATCGGCGCTTCGAAGTGGGGGTGTTCTTCTCGGCTGAGAACTACAGATCGATGCTCCACTGGACGTCGATTGGCAGAATCGGGCGAGCCGCCACCCGTGCAGTTGCACCGTCTACCGGAGCAGGTCGACTCGCACCTCCTCGTCGTGGAGTGCCGCTCGCTGAACAACCGGTTCTATCAGCCGCACGTGGATCACCGCGGCATCGACTGGGATCTTCGAATCCAGCCGCCACCTGAGGATTCTGGGCTTGGGCTTGTTCGCCGTCGCCGTGACCGCGTTGGCAAGGAGAGGGATGATCTGCGGCCGCTCGCGCTCGAATGGGTGCTTCGACCTGTCGCGCCAGTAGGCCGCGGCATCCACGACACCACCGTCGTATCCATCTTTCTCCGGACCCGGTTCCGTCGCTGCTACCGCCCCGAGATGCAGTTCCCCACCAACGAGCGGATGCGCCTTGGCGGATTCCTTCTTCCCGGCAGCATGGTGGATACCCAGGAACCGCACCAGTTCGCTGTCGGACTGGTGTCGATGCTGTTCGAACGCCTGCCGCACCGCCCCGGCCCTATTTGGGAGCGAGCGCGCCTACCTGGCCCCTCTGACCGCCATCGGAGCGTATCTACGGGTGGCTCACCAAAGGAGCATTCTCAGGTGTGCAGCATCCAGCCATCGCGGGTCAAAGCCTGCCACTTCCTGCCACAACACAGGCCCGATGTGGACGACTTGTTACGTCGATCGAAGAGATAGCCGGCCCTTGAATTCACCCCGTTCGTGCTCCGGATGCGAGGTCTGCAAGGGTTGCTACTTCGACCGACGTCGCGTTGGCAGTGGCGAGGGATTGCTGAAGGTGTCCTATGGATCGGATTGAGTCGTTCGTCAGAATGGCGCAGTCGGATTGTTTGTGGGCGATGCGAATGCCCCGTCCCTTGCCGAGCAGTGGGGGTTCTCGATTGTAGTCGGCACCGGAGTGTGGAAGATCAATTCTGTTCGGCCGAGCGCCGATATCCGACGACGGCGGGGACCACGAAGACCGCCACCATCCCGGCCGACCACAGGACGGTCTTCAGGAACGGTTCCGCGATCGGACCACCCATCGCGAGCGAGCGCATGGTGTCGATTGCGCAGGACATCGGCTGGTTCGCCACCACGGGTTGCAGCCAGCTCGGATATGCCATGACCGGCACGAACCCCGAGTTGAAGAACATGAGCAGGGTGCACAGGATCGAGACGGTCTCGACGAGGGGTGTGCGTCCCGGCAGGGTCGCCAGAGCCGTCACCATCATCGCGAATCCCAGACCGAAGATCAGCGGGACCACAAGGCTGAGCAGGGTGGGGCCGATGCCCTGCGTGAACCGGAAACCCAACGCCATGCCGGCGGCGAAGATCACGAGAGAGGTGACGAACACACGCACCATCTCCGCCATCAATCGTCCCACCAGACCGGACGAGCGGTGGACGGGCAGCGTGTGGAACCGGCTCAGCAGGCCGGAATCGCGTTCGGTGCGCAGCCCCACCGCGCTGACGACCGAGCCGAACATCGCGCCGACGAGCACGATCATGGGCACGGTGCCGAAGATCGACGAATAGCCGGTCGCGGCGGTGATGCTGTCGCCGAGCACGATGCGGAACATCACCAGGGTGAGCGCCGGATAGATGAGCGCCTGGATCATCGTGGCCGGATCGCGGGCCCACCGGAGCAGCAGGCGACCGCACTGCAGGCGGCTGTGCTCCCACAGTGCGCCGAGGGAACTCTCGCTGCGGACGCGATCCGGTTCGGGATAGGCGAAGGCGCGACCCGGAGTCCCTGCCCGCTCTCGCGATCGGGCCCGTGCCCGCTGTGTCTCGACGGTCTTGCTCATCGACTCACTCCCGCCTCGTCGCGGCCCACACGGCGCCCGGGATGCAGATCACGGCCAGCCCGATCATCCAGAACAGGCTCGGCCGGAAGACCTCCCAGGTCACGCCGTCCTGGGCCATGTCGCGCATCGCGAAGGAGAACTGTGAGATCGGCTGGTTGCGGACGAACGGTCTGATCCACTCGGGGAATCCCTCCTCGGGCACGAAACCGCACGAGAGCATCCCGAGGATCAGCTGTGGCAGGGTCAGCGCCTGCGCTGTGGCCTCGGGGCTCCGGGACAGACATCCGATCGCGTCGGCGCCCAGGCACAACAACAGGCTGATGATCAGTGCGGTCGCGCAGAACAACGCTGCCTGCCCGGGCCCGGCGGAGAAACGGAAACCGATGAGATAACCGAATCCGATCGCCGCGGCCAAGGAGATGACCGACCGCACCATGCTCGCCGTCATCCGTGACGCCAGGGGCGCCGCCGGGGCGACGGGCATCGTCTGCAGACGCGAGGTCACACCGGTCGTGCCCTCCTGCGCTGCCAGCTGCGCCGCGGAGATGGCGGTGAACGCCATCGACTGCAACACGATGATGGGCATCAGGAACTGCGCGTAGTCGATGCCCTGCAACTGCATCACGAACTTGAGCGGCAGATAGAAGCCGAGACCGAAGACGAACGGTGCCAGGACCGCGAGGACCAACTCGCCGTACCGCGCCATCGTGCGCAACGACCGGAGCGTCAGCACCCACCACTGCTCGACGCCCGACGGCGTGATCCGGCGGTGGACACCTCCCCGACGTGCGGGAAGGGTGGACGAGGAGTCGGTGAACGAGACCGTGGAGGCTTCCGTCCCGCGGACCGTCTCGTCGGTGCGGGCCGTCACGGCCGCTCACCTGCCGGCGCAGGCACCGCTCGTTCCGCCTCGGGCGGCGCTGTCGGGCCGCCGTTCGTGGGGCCACCGTCCGTCGGACCGCCGCCGTCGGAAGCAGAGTGCCCGGTGAGGCGGAGGAAGACGTCGTCGAGCGAGGGACGTCGCAGACCGATGTCGGCGAGTTCGATGCCCAGGGGTTCGATGCGCCGCAGCACCTCGGTGAGGGTCGCGGCGCCGTCCGGTGCCGGGACGGACACCCGATCCGTGTCGGGGACCGTACCCACCAGGACGTCCTGGGGGAGCAGACCGTCCAGGGCGTGCAGGATCTCGGGTATCGCCCGCGGGTCGGCCGGAACGATCTCGCAGTGGGTGCCACCCGCGGAGGACTTCAGCTGGTTCGCGGTGCCCTCCGCGATCACGGTGCCCTTGTCGATGACGATGATGTTGTCGCTCAGCACGTCGGCCTCTTCGAGGTACTGCGTCGTCAGGAGCACCGTGATGCCCTGGTCCTTGAGCGCCGCCACCAGCGACCACACGCCCTGCCGGCTGCGCGGGTCGAGACCGGTGGTCGGCTCGTCGAGGAAGACCACCTTGGGACGGACCACGAGGCCGCACGCGATGTCGACCCGGCGGCGCATACCGCCGGAATAACCCTTCACGGGGCGACGACCGGCGTCGACGAGATCGAACTCCCGGAGCAGATCGTCGGCGCGCCGGGTGGCCGACTTCTTGTCCAGACCCATCAGGCGGCCGAACAGGATCAGGTTCTCCCGGCCGGTGAGGGTGTCGTCGAGCGCGGCGAACTGGCCGGTCATCATGATCGACCGCCGGACCGCTGCGGCGTCGGCGACCACATCGTGCCCGGCGACCACGGCGCGACCCGAGGTGGGACGCAACAGTGTCGACAGCACCTTGACCATCGTGGTCTTGCCGGCGCCGTTGGGGCCGAGGATGCCGAGGACACGGCCCGGCGGTGCAGAGAAGCTGATCCCGTCGAGTGCGTGGACGTCGCCGAACGACTTGTGGACGTCCTCCACGAGAACTGCCTGGTCGTGATCGCTCACATCACACCCCGCCGTAGATCTCGGTCCCCGTCGGGGACGGGTCGGTCCGTCACCGTCGGAATCGTACCGGTGCGCACGATCCCGGGAGGGGTGGACGGACATGCGCGTCGGCGCCGACGTCCGTTCCCCTCGGGGTGTTCACGCCGGTCGGTCAGGACCAGACGCCGAGATCTTCGAGGTGTTCGACGAGTCGGTGGGCTCCGTCGGTGAAGTGTTCGCGCGTCTCGCGTCCGGCGGCCTCGACGTCACCGGTGCGCAGCGCCTGCAGCAACCGCTCGTGCGAGGCGATCGCCGCCGTCCCCCAGTTGCGATCGTCGGAGTAGAAGTGCACGGGGGTGTACCGGGTCGCGTTGTGGAGGAACCACGCGAGCTTGCGCGAACGCGCCACCCGGTTCAACGTCCGGTGGAACTCGAATTCGAGGTCCTCGATGCGCGCGCCGTCACCGGCCCGCACGGCCTCGGCGAAACGCGCGGCCAGCTCGTCGAGCTCCGCGAGGGTCTCGGCCGTCATCAGGGTCGCGGCGCGCTCCACGAGCCGCTCGGCGAGTCTGCCCTGGAGCCAGAAGATGTCGTCGATGTCCGATCTGTCGAGCGGGGACACCACGTACCCGCGATGGGGGACGAGTTCGACGAGCCCCTCACCACGGAGGGTGAGCAGAGCCTCGCGCACCGGGGTCACGCTCACCCCGAGTTCGGCCGCGGTCTCGTCCAGACGGACGAAATCGCCGGGTCGCACACCGCCGGACATGATGAGGTTTCTCACGTGCGCCGCCACGTCGTCCGAGAGCTGCGGTCGCCGACGAATCTTCGGAGACCGTGATGATCCGGACGAAGCGGACGAGTTCATGGCATGCGCCTTCCTCTGGTGGACGGCTCGCATTATCACCGCACGGTCTCGGCGGCATCACGGCCGGGGGTGACATGTGGCACACATTCCCCGCCTCGCCCGGATCGTGACGCAGTTCGTGGTTTGGTTGGCGGGGTGAGCACCGGAGTATCACGCCGACGGTTACTGGGAGGGGCCGCCGGCGGATTGTTCGCGTGGGGTGCGACCGCGGGGAGCGGTCGTGCGGCTCCGCCACGCAGGCTCCCTCCACCCGACACCGTCACCGTCACCGATCCCGCGAGGATGAGTGCGGTCGAGGCGGCGGCGCTGCTGCACGCCGGCGAACTGCACCCCCGGGAACTGCTCGACGCCTGTCTGGACCGCACCCGCTCGTACGACGGAGCGATCGGTGCGTGGATCCGGCTCTACCCCGAGATCGCCTACGCGGCGGCCGACGCGGCGGGGGAGCGGCTCGCCCGCGCGCGCCGCGACCAGGCCCCGGCACCGCTCGTGTGCGGGCTTCCGATCGCTCTCAAGGACATCTTCGCGGTCTCCGGACTTCCGCTCACCGCGTCGAGTCGCGTCCTCGAGGGCAACATCGCGGCCGGGCACTCGGGTGTGTGGCGCCGACTCGAGGACGCCGGCGCGGTGCTCATGGGGCACGCGCACACCGACGAATTCGCGATCGGTGTCGCCACCCCGCAGGTGGGCAACCCGTGGAACACCGAGATGTCGCCCGGCGGATCGTCCGGCGGCAGCGCGGCCGTGCTCGCCGCGCGGTTCGCGCCCCTCGCGCTCGGCAGCGACACCGGCGGTTCGGTCCGGTTCCCGGCGAGCGCCTGTGGTGTCTCCTCGATCAAGCCGACCTACGGGCGCATCACCTCGCACGGCATGATCCCGCTGACCTGGACCCGCGACCACGTGGGTCCGATGGGCCGCAGCGTCGCGGACGCGTCCCTGATGATGACCGTGCTCGCGGGCGCGGACCCGGCCGACCCGATCACGGCACTCGGCCCCGACGTTCCCGAGGGCGGTTACCCGGTGACGGCGGCCGGGGGAGCGAGTCCCCTCGCCGGCGTGCGCATCGGGCTGCCCGTGAACACGAATCCCGCACCTCCCGAGGCCGTGCAGCGCGTCGTCGACGACGCGGCGCGGGTGGCGGAGTCGCTCGGCGCGGTCACCGTCCCGGTGACGATGCCGCCGCTGCCCGAATCTCTCGCGACCGGCGATCAGGTCGAGATGGGCGCCTACCACCAGCAGTTCACCGACCGGCTCGGCCTGTACCGCCCCGAGAACGCGGTGGCCGCAGGCACGGCGGTGGCCTCGCTGGCCGTGCCGGTGGGCGACTACCTCACCTTCGAACGCGACCGCCTGCGCTACCAGAGCGACTACAACCGGATGTTCGTCGACCAGGATCTCGACGCGATCATGCTGCCCGGCGCCTCCGTCGACGGCGCACGACGCCAGGAGTTCCTCGGCATCAGTGTCACGGCCGGAGTGACGGGCCCCGTGCGCTGGGCGAACTACTCCGGTGCCCCCGTGGTGACCCTGCCTGCCGGGTACTCCGCCGCGACGGGGATGCCGGTCGGTGTGCAGCTCGGTGCGCGGCCGTGGCAGGACGAACGTCTCATCGGCATCGGGCTCGAACTGCAGGAGGCCCTGCCGATCTGGCGCGACGAGCCGCAGCTCGTCGCCGCCGGCGCACGGGTCCCCGAGGTCGCGCTGGTGCCGCCGGGCCCCGGTCCCGACCCGACGAATACGATCGGGGCGGCCGCTCCGGTTCGGACCCTGCCGATGAACCCCATCGGCTAGGCTCGACCACGCGGACCCGACCGCGCGGCGTATCGCCGAGGTGCACATCACGCACCGTCGTGAGTTGAACTCTCGGCCGTGCTCCTGCATACTGGTCGGGTTGCCTTGACCGGGCCATGGATGTTTCGCGGCTCGGAACGGGAAAGACGTGACAGTCGCGGATCGAGCCTCACGGCCTGGTCGCGGCCACATGCAAGACGGAAGCAGTACCCCTGTGCGCTCCTGCGGAGCGCAGCCGGTTCCGTTCCTTGCGGTGTCGAAGCCTTCGAGCATCGACGCCGGGGAATGAGCGGCGGGCCGACACGCCCGACCGCGTGGACCGGAGAACAATGACAGATGAACAGCGGCAAGCGGATCGGATACGTCCGGCTCGCACTGTGTTTCGAGTGCTGTTCTCGGTCGCCGTTCCCTGGGGAACTGTGCAGACGAGGTGGTTTCCGGCTCCGCCGGGGATCACGAAACGCGGCAAGAAAAGGACACTAAGCGTGGCGGGACAGAAGATCCGCATCAGGCTCAAGGCCTATGACCACGAGGCGATCGACGCATCTGCGCGCAAGATCGTCGAGACGGTGACCCGTACGGGTGCCCGCGTGGTCGGCCCGGTGCCGTTGCCCACTGAAAAGAACGTGTACTGCGTCATCCGCTCGCCGCACAAGTACAAGGACTCGCGCGAGCACTTCGAGATGCGGACGCACAAGCGGCTCATCGACATTCTCGACCCGACGCCGAAGACCGTCGACGCGCTCATGCGCATCGATCTCCCGGCGAGTGTCGACGTCAACATTCAGTGACATTCGATTACAGCGAGCTTGTGAAAGACGCAGCGGAGACAACACATGACTAACCAGATCAAGGGAATCCTGGGCACCAAGCTCGGCATGACCCAGGTCTTCGACGAGAACAACCGGGTCGTTCCGGTCACCGTCGTCAAGGCCGGACCGAACGTGGTCACGCAGATCCGCACCGAGGAGCGCGACGGCTACAACGCCGTGCAGCTCGCCTACGGTGCCATCGCGCCGCGCAAGGTCAACAAGCCGGTTCGCGGCCAGTTCGAGAAGGCCGGCGTCACGCCGCGCCGTCACCTGGTCGAGCTCCGGATCGAGGACGCCTCCGAGTACGAGGTCGGCCAGGAACTCACCGCAGAGGTGTTCGAGGACGGCGCCTACGTCGACGTCACCGGCACCTCGAAGGGCAAGGGCTTCGCCGGCACGATGAAGCGTCACGGCTTCGCCGGCCAGGGTGCGTCGCACGGTACGCAGGCCGTGCACCGTCGTCCGGGCTCCATCGGTGGTTGCGCCACCCCGGGCCGCGTGTTCAAGGGCACGCGCATGTCCGGCCGTATGGGCTCCGACCGCATCACGACGCAGAACCTCTCGGTCCACAAGGTGGACGCCGAGAACGGTCTGCTGCTGATCAAGGGCGCGATCCCGGGTCGCAAGGGCGGCCTCGTGATCGTCAAGACCGCAGTGAAGGGTGGTGCACGGGCATGACCAGCACCGAGACCGCAACCAAGCTGACCCTGGACGTCAAGGCCCCCGGTGGCCAGACCTCCGGCTCCGTCGATCTCCCCGCCGAGATCTTCGACGCTCCCGCGAACATCGCGCTGCTGCACCAGGTCGTCACCGCGCAGCTCGCCGCGGCCCGCCAGGGAACGCACGCCACCAAGACCCGCGGCGAGGTTCGCGGCGGTGGCAAGAAGCCGTACCGCCAGAAGGGCACCGGCCGCGCACGTCAGGGCTCGACCCGTGCGCCGCAGTTCGCCGGCGGTGGCACCGTCCACGGCCCGCAGCCGCGCGACTACAGCCAGCGCACCCCCAAGAAGATGAAGGCCGCCGCCCTGCGCGGAGCCCTCTCCGACCGGGCGCGCAACGAGCGCATCCACGTGATCACCGAACTCGTCCCCGGTCAGACCCCGTCGACGAAGAGTGCTCGCACGTTCCTGGGCGAGATCAGCGACCGCAAGAAGGTCCTGCTCGTCGTCGGCCGTGAAGACGTGGCGGCGTGGAAGTCGGTTCAGAACCTTCCCAACGTCCACGCGCTCGCGCCGGATCAGCTGAACACCTACGACGTGCTCTACAGCGATGACGTCGTGTTCAGCGTCGAGGCGCTCAACACGTTCATCCACGGGCCGGCCGAGTCCGGCCAGGAAGTGAAGGAGGAGAGCAAGTGAGCACGATCGCCGATCCTCGCGACATCCTGCTGGCTCCCGTCGTCTCCGAGAAGTCCTACGGGCTGATGGAAGAGGGCACCTACACCTTCCTGGTCCACCCGGACTCGAACAAGACGCAGATCAAGATTGCCGTCGAGAAGGTCTTCGGCGTCAAGGTGAGCAGCGTCAACACCGCCAACCGTCAGGGCAAGCGCAAGCGGACCCGGTTCGGTTACGGCAAGCGCAAGAACACCAAGCGCGCGCTCGTGACCCTCACGGCCGACAGCAAGCCCATCGAGATCTTCGGAGGCCCGGTCGCCTAGCGATCGGAACTCTCGAGAGATAGAGGACGAGAAGACTCATGGCAATCCGTAAGTACAAGCCGACTACGCCGGGCCGTCGTGGCGCCAGCGTGGCGGACTTCGCCGAGATCACTCGGTCGACGCCCGAGAAGTCGCTGGTGCGCCCGCTGCACGGTCGCGGTGGACGTAACGCGCACGGCCGCATCACCACCCGTCACAAGGGTGGCGGACACAAGCGCGCCTACCGCCTGATCGATTTCCGTCGCAACGACAAGGACGGCGTGCCGGCCAAGGTCGCTCACATCGAGTACGACCCCAACCGCACCGCGCGCATCGCGCTGCTCCACTACGTGGACGGCGAGAAGCGCTACATCATCGCCCCCAAGGGCCTCGTGCAGGGTGCCCCGGTCGAGTCGGGCCCCAACGCCGACATCAAGCCCGGCAACAACCTGCCGCTGCGCAACATCCCGACGGGTACGACCATCCACGCGGTCGAGCTGCGTCCGGGTGGCGGCGCCAAGATGGCCCGCTCCGCCGGTGCGAGCATCCAGCTCCTCGGTAAGGAAGGCACCTACGCCACGCTGCGTATGCCCTCCGGCGAGATCCGTCGCGTCGACGTGCGCTGCCGCGCCACCGTCGGCGAGGTCGGCAACGCCGAGCAGTCGAACATCAACTGGGGCAAGGCCGGCCGTATGCGCTGGAAGGGCAAGCGCCCGACCGTCCGTGGTGTCGTGATGAACCCGGTCGACCACCCGCACGGTGGTGGCGAGGGCAAGACCTCGGGTGGTCGCCACCCGGTCAGCCCGTGGGGCAAGCCCGAGGGCCGCACCCGCAAGAACAAGGCGTCCGACAAGCTCATCGTCCGTCGTCGCCGTACCGGCAAGAAGCGCTAGTCAAGGAGGGAGTTAGAGAATGCCACGCAGCCTCAAGAAGGGCCCGTTCGTCGACGACCACCTCCTGGCGAAGGTGGACACGCAGAACGAGAAGGGCACCAAGCAGGTCATCAAGACCTGGTCGCGCCGTTCCACGATTCTGCCCGACTTCATCGGTCATACGTTCGCTGTCCACGATGGACGCAAGCACGTGCCGGTGTTCGTCTCGGAGTCCATGGTCGGTCACAAGCTCGGTGAGTTCGCGCCGACCCGTACGTTCAAGGGCCACATCAAGGACGACCGGAAGAGCAAGCGTCGATGAGCACTGAAACCACCACCAACAGCGCTCGGGCTGTTGCGCGCCACGTGCGTGTGACCCCGATGAAGGCGCGCCGCGTCGTCGACATCGTTCGCGGTAAGTCCGTCGAGGAGGCCCTGGCCATCCTCAAGTTCGCGCCGCAGGCCGCGGCCGAGCCGGTCGCCAAGGTGATCGCGTCGGCCGCTGCGAACGCGCAGAACAACTACAACCTCGACCCCAGCACGCTCGTCGTCGCGACTGCGTACGTGGACGAGGGCGCGACCCTGAAGCGGTTCCAGCCGCGTGCCCAGGGCCGTGCGTTCCGCATCCGCAAGCGGTCGAGCCACATCACCGTGATCGTGGAAAGCGTCGGGTCGGCCTCGACTCGTAACCGCCGGAAGGGAGCTCAGTAGTGGGCCAGAAGATCAACCCGCACGGCTTCCGTCTGGGCGTCACCACCGACTGGAAGTCTCGTTGGTACGCGGACAAGCAGTACGCGGACTACGTCAAGGAAGATGTCGCGATCCGCAAGTTCCTGGCCTCCGGCCTCGAGCGCGCCGGCATCGCGAAGGTCGAGATCGAGCGCACCCGCGACCGTGTGCGTGTGGACATCCACACCGCTCGTCCGGGCATCGTCATCGGACGCCGCGGCGCCGAGGCCGATCGCATCCGCGCCGAGCTCGAGAAGCTGACCGGTAAGCAGGTCCAGCTGAACATCCTCGAGGTCAAGAACTCCGAGTCCGAGGCTCAGCTCGTGGCGCAGGGCGTCGCCGAGCAGCTCTCGAACCGTGTCGCCTTCCGTCGTGCGATGCGCAAGGCCATCCAGTCGGCCATGCGTCAGCCGAACGTCAAGGGCATCCGCGTGCAGTGCTCGGGCCGCCTCGGTGGCGCCGAGATGTCGCGTTCGGAGTTCTACCGCGAAGGTCGCGTCCCGCTGCACACGCTGCGCGCGGACATCGACTACGGCCTCTACGAGGCACGGACCACCTTCGGCCGTATCGGCGTGAAGGTCTGGATCTACAAGGGCGACATCGTCGGTGGCCGTCGTGAGCTTGCTGCTGCTGCAGCTGCTCCCGCCGACCGGCCGCGTCGTGAGCGTCCGAGCCGCCCGCGTCGTTCCGGCGCGTCGGGCACCACCGCGACGAGCACCGAGGCCGGCCGCGCCGCATCGAGCGACGCCCCTGCCTCGACCGAGAACAAGGAGGGCTGACGCAATGTTGATCCCCCGGCGGGTCAAACACCGCAAGCAGCACCATCCGAGCCGTACGGGTGCCGCCAAGGGCGGAACCCAGGTGGCCTTCGGTGACTACGGCATCCAGGCTCTCGAGCCGGCCTACATCACCAACCGGCAGATCGAGTCCGCTCGTATCGCCATGACCCGGCACATCAAGCGTGGCGGCAAGATCTGGATCAACATCTTCCCGGATCGCCCCCTCACCAAGAAGCCTGCCGAGACCCGCATGGGTTCCGGTAAGGGTTCGCCGGAGTGGTGGGTCGCGAACGTCAAGCCCGGTCGCGTGCTGTTCGAGATGAGCTACCCCAACGAGGAGATTGCGCGCGAGGCCCTGCGTCGCGCGATGCACAAGCTCCCCTGCAAGTGCCGCATCGTGACGAGGGAGGAGCAGTTCTGATGGCTACCGGTACCCCCGCCGCGGAACTCCGCGAGCTGAGCGACGAAGAGCTGACCGACAAGCTCCGCGAAGCCAAGGAAGAGCTGTTCAACCTCCGCTTCCAGATGGCCACCGGTCAGCTGGACAACAACCGTCGGCTCCGCGTCGTGCGCAACGAGATCGCCCGTATCTACACGGTGCTGCGCGAGCGCGAGCTCGGACTGGCCACCGGCCCGAATGCGGGTGACGTGGCATGAGTGAGGAAAAGGCAGTGAGCAACCAGGAACAGCGCGCGAGCCGCAAGGTCCGCATCGGTTACGTCGTCTCGGACAAGATGGAGAAGACCATCGTCGTCGAGCTCGAGGACCGTGTGAAGCACCCGCTGTACGGCAAGATCATCCGCCGTACGACCAAGGTGAAGGCGCACGACGAGAACGGTCTGGCCGGCATCGGCGACCGCGTGCAGCTGATGGAGACCCGTCCGCTGTCCGCGTCGAAGCGCTGGCGTCTGGTCGAGGTGCTCGAGAAGGCCAAGTAAGGCCTCCTCGTCCTCGAGAGGACCGAGAACATGCAGCACCCCACCACCCGCACCGCGGGTGGTGGGGTGCTGTGCGTCCGGTAGTAGGTGCAGCCCTCGCGTGGGGGACGGTGGACGTCGCTGCGACACGCCCGGTGCCGGGGTGGGGAGTGACATCACAATTCGCGAATTTGCCCTGCGTACGGTATATGGCCTACTCTGGACGGGTTGCTTACAGGACCCGTGTGTGATTCGCACGTGCGCTGCAGGCAGCCGACGACCGCGTACGTCCAGGTCGGAAATCTGACGTACACACCAATCCAGGTCAAGGAGAAGTAAGTGATCCAGCAGGAGTCGCGACTGCGCGTCGCCGACAACACGGGTGCCAAGGAGATCCTCTGCATCCGCGTTCTCGGTGGCTCGTCCCGTCGCTACGCCGGAATCGGTGACGTCATCGTCGCCACCGTCAAGGACGCGATCCCCGGCGGCAACGTCAAGCGTGGCGATGTCGTCAAGGCCGTGATCGTGCGCACCGCCAAGGAGCGCCGCCGTCCGGACGGTTCCTACATCAAGTTCGACGAGAACGCTGCCGTCATCATCAAGGGCGACAACGATCCTCGCGGCACCCGCATCTTCGGACCCGTCGGTCGCGAGCTCCGCGACAAGCGGTTCATGAAGATCGTCTCGCTCGCTCCGGAGGTGCTGTGATGAAGGTGCACAAGGGTGACACCGTGCTCGTCATCTCGGGCAAGGACAAGGGCGCCAAGGGCAAGGTCATCGCGGCCTACCCGGCGACCGGCAAGGTCCTCGTCGAGGGCGTGAACCGTATCAAGAAGCACACCGCCGTCTCTGCGAACGAGCGTGGCGCCTCCTCCGGCGGCATCGTGGCGCAGGAGGCCCCGATCCACGTTTCCAACGTTGCGGTCGTCGACTCGGACGGAAACCCCACCCGCGTGGGCTACCGCACCGATGAGGAAACCGGCAAGCGCGTTCGGATTTCCCGGAAGAACGGGAAGGACCTCTGACATGACTTCCACCGAGAACAAGACCCAGCCGCGCCTGAAGGCCCGCTACCGCGCCGAGATCAAGGACGCGCTGAACGCGGAGTTCGACTACGCGAACGTCATGCAGATCCCCGGCGTCGTGAAGGTCGTCGTCAACATGGGTGTCGGCGACGCCGCCCGCGACGCGAAGCTCATCAACGGAGCCGTCAACGACCTCGCGCTCATCACCGGTCAGAAGCCGGAGATCCGCAAGGCCCGCAAGTCCATCGCACAGTTCAAGCTGCGCGAGGGCATGCCGATCGGTGCGCGCGTCACGCTGCGCGGCGACCGCATGTGGGAGTTCCTGGACCGTCTCGTGTCCATCGCGCTTCCCCGTATCCGGGACTTCCGCGGCCTCAACGGCAACCAGTTCGACGGCAACGGCAACTACACGTTCGGCCTGAACGAGCAGTCGATGTTCCACGAGATCGACGTGGACAAGATCGATCGCCCGCGCGGCATGGACATCACTGTCGTGACCACCGCTACCAACAACGAAGAAGGCCGTGCCCTGCTCAAGCACCTCGGCTTCCCGTTCAAGGAGAACTGAGCCCATGGCTAAGAAGGCACTGGTCAACAAGGCCAACAAGAAGCCGAAGTTCGCGGTGCGCGCCTACACCCGCTGCCAGCGCTGCGGGCGCCCGCACTCGGTCTTCCGCAAGTTCGGACTCTGCCGCATCTGCCTTCGCGAGATGGCACACCGCGGAGAACTTCCGGGAGTTCACAAGAGCTCCTGGTGACGTGAGCGGTGGGCGGAGGACGAGATGTTCTCCGCCCACTGTCACGCTGTCATGGGTTCGTCGCCGATCCGGCCGACGAACCCGCTATCGAACCGAGTTTCGATGTAGGCCCACGGCCGGCACGTTCCGGCGTTGCATGGGAACCGCATCGAGAAAGGTGAACAGGTCAGCCATGACCATGACCGACCCCATCGCAGACTTCTTGACGCGTCTGCGTAACGCCAACACGGCGTACCACGACGAGGTCAAGCTCCCGTCCTCGAAGATCAAGGTGAACATCGCCGAGATCCTCAAGCGCGAGGGCTACATCTCCGACTACCGCACCGAGGACGCCGAGGTGGGCAAGACCCTCATCGTCGACCTCAAGTACGGACCTTCCCGTGAGCGCAGCCTTGCCGGCGTGCGTCGCGTGTCGAAGCCCGGCCTGCGCGTGTACGCGAAATCCACCAACCTGCCCAAGGTCCTGGGCGGCCTCGGCGTGGCGATCATCTCCACGTCCTCCGGTCTGCTCACCGATCGCCAGGCGGCCAAGCAGGGAGTGGGCGGGGAAGTCCTCGCCTACGTCTGGTAAAGGGAGGCCACCACAATGTCGCGAATCGGAAAACTCCCCGTTGCAGTTCCTTCGGGCGTCGAGGTCACCATCGACGGCCAGGATGTTGCAGTCAAGGGTCCCAAGGGCAACCTGTCCCTGACGATCGCCGAGCCGATCGCCGTCGCCAAGGGCGAGGACGGGGCAATCAACGTCACGCGCCCGAACGACGAGCGTCGCAGCCGCGCGCTGCACGGCCTGTCGCGGACGCTCGTGCAGAACCTCATCGTCGGCGTGACCGAGGGTTACACCACGAAGATGGAGATCCACGGCGTCGGCTACCGCGTGGCTCTCAAGGGCAAGGACCTCGAGTTCTCGCTCGGCTACAGCCACCCCGTGCTGATCGAGGCTCCCGAGGGCATCACGTTCGCCGTCGAGAACCCCACGCGCTTCTCGATCTCGGGCATCGACAAGCAGAAGGTCGGCCAGATCGCGGCCAACATCCGCCGGCTGCGCAAGTCCGACCCGTACAAGGGCAAGGGCATCCGCTACGAGGGTGAACAGGTCCGTCGCAAGGTCGGAAAGACGGGTAAGTGATCATGAGCCAGACCGAGAACCAGAAGGCCAAGCGCATCCCGCGCGGCAAGGACGCCTCCACCACGCGTCGCCTTTCGAAGACGCGTCGTCACTTCCGCCTCCGCAAGAAGCTCTCCGGCACCGCCGAGCGTCCCCGCCTCGTCGTCAACCGGTCGTCGCGCCACCTGCACGTGCAGCTGGTCGACGATCTGACGGGCACCACCCTCGCCGCAGCGTCGTCCATCGAACCCGATGTGCGCGCTCTCGAGGGCGACAAGAAGGCTCGCGGCGCGAAGGTCGGTCAGCTGATCGCCGAGCGCGCGAAGGCTGCCGGCGTGGAAGCCGTGGTCTTCGACCGCGGTGGCCACACCTACAGCGGACGCATCGCGGCCCTCGCGGACGCGGCTCGCGAAAGCGGGTTGAAGTTCTGATGACCATTTTCTCGAACGGAAGGAACGCCTGATGCCGGGACGTCAGCGGCGTGACGGCGGCAACGGCCCCGCCGGACAGAACCCCAACAGCGGTGACAACCGTGGCGGTCGCGACCGCCGCGACCGCGACTCGCGCGGCGGCAACGCTGCCGAGAAGTCGAACTACATCGAGCGTGTCGTCTCGATCAACCGTGTGTCGAAGGTCGTCAAGGGCGGTCGTCGCTTCAGCTTCACCGCTCTGGTGATCGTGGGCGACGGCAACGGCCTGGTCGGCGTCGGCTACGGCAAGGCCAAGGAAGTTCCCGCGGCCATCCAGAAGGGTGTCGAGGAAGCTCGCAAGAACTTCTTCCGCGTCCCGCTCATCGGCGGAACCATCACCCACCCCGTCCAGGGAGAGGCTGCAGCCGGTGTCGTCCTGCTGCGTCCGGCTTCCCCCGGTACCGGTGTCATCGCCGGTGGCGCTGTGCGCGCGGTGCTGGAGTGCGCGGGTGTCCACGACATCCTGTCGAAGTCGCTCGGCTCCGACAACGCCATCAATGTGGTGCACGCGACGGTTGCGGCCCTCAAGGGTCTGCAGCGTCCCGAGGAAGTCGCGGCTCGCCGTGGCCTCACCCTCGAGGAAGTTGCTCCCGCCGGCATGCTGCGCGCACGTGCACAGGCTGCTGGGAGCGTGAAGTAATGGCAGAGCTGAAGATCACCCAGATCAAGAGCACCATCGGGGCCAAGTCGAATCAGCGCGACAGCCTCCGGACCCTCGGTCTGCGGAAGATCCGCCAGTCCGTCGTCCGCGAGGACAACGCGCAGAACCGCGGCCTCATCAACGTGGTGCGTCACCTCGTCACTGTTGAGGAGGTCTGAGAATGACCATCAAGCTGCATCACCTGCGCCCGGCTCCGGGTGCGAAGACGGACAAGACCCGCGTCGGACGCGGTGAGGGTTCGAAGGGCAAGACCGCCGGCCGCGGTACGAAGGGCACGAAGGCACGCAAGAACGTGTCGCCGGCCTTCGAGGGTGGCCAGATGCCCATCCACATGCGTCTGCCGAAGCTCAAGGGCTTCAAGAACGCATTCCGTACCGAGTACCAGATCGTCAACGTCGGGGACATCGCTCGCGTGTTCCCCGAGGGTGGACAGATCGGTGTCGCGGACCTCGTGGCGAAGGGTCTGGTTCGCAAGAACCAGCTCGTCAAGGTCCTCGGCGAGGGCGAGCTGACGGTGGCCGTGCAGGTCACCGCCGACAAGTTCTCGGCCTCCGCTCAGGAGAAGATCGCTGCAGCCGGTGGCAGCGCGACCGTCCAGGCCTGACCTGTACTTTCGCGTGTGAGTCACGGCTGTCGAACGGCCGCGGTGCAGATATCTGCACCGCGGCCGTTCGCGCGTTCACAGCGGTGTCACAGGCTGCGTTCGCAGCGGTGACATAGGCTACCGGGCTACCCCTCTCATCGGGGCCCACTGTTAGAGTTTCAGAGTTGTCCACCGTCCGACGGATCCTTCTCGATCCGTCGTCCCCGATCGGCCCGCCAGGAGGATCTTTGCTTTCCGCCTTCGTCTCGGCCCTCAGGACACCGGACCTGAGGCGGAAGATTCTCATCGCCCTCGGGCTCGTGGCGCTGTACCGCCTCGGTGCTACCGTGCCGTCCCCGGGCGTCGACTACGGCAACGTCCAGGCCTGTGTCGATCAGCTCGCCGGCAGTGAGCAGGCCGGCATCTACTCGCTGATCAATCTGTTCTCCGGCGGCGCACTGTTGCAGCTGTCGGTCTTCGCGATCGGCATCATGCCGTTCATCACCGCGAGCATCATCGTCCAGCTGCTCACCGTGGTCATTCCACGCTTCGAGGAACTGCGCAAGGAGGGCCAGTCCGGCCAGGCCAAGATGACGCAGTACACGCGTTATCTCGCCGTCGCGCTCGCCGTCCTGCAGGCCACCGGCATCGTCGCCCTCGCCGCCCGAGGGCAGCTGCTGCAGGGCTGTTCGGAGCCGATCCTCGCCGACGACAGCATCTTCGGGATGGTCGTCATCGTGCTGGTGATGACCGCCGGTGCCGCCGTCGTCATGTGGTTCGGTGAGCTCATCACCGAACGCGGTGTCGGCAACGGCATGTCGCTGTTGATCTTCTCCGGTATCGCGGCCGCGCTGCCGAGCGAGGGTCGCATGATCCTCGAATCCCGCGGCGGTCTCGTCTTCGCGATCGTCTGCGTCGTGGCCCTGGCCCTCATCACCGGCGTCGTGTTCATCGAGCAGGGTCAGCGCCGCATCCCGGTCCAGTACGCCAAGCGCATGGTCGGCCGTCGTATGTACGGCGGGTCGTCGACCTACCTGCCGCTGAAGGTCAACCAGGCGGGCATCATCCCTGTCATCTTCGCGTCGTCGCTGCTGTACCTGCCCAACCTCGTTGCGCAGCTCACCGGTGCCACGACGAACCCGGATCCGAGTTGGTGGCAGCGGATCATCAACGAGTACCTGGTCAATCCGAACAACCCGGTCTACATCGCGATCTACTTCGCGCTGATCGTGTTCTTCGTCTTCTTCTACGTCGCCATCACCTTCAATCCGGAGGAGCGGGCCGACGAGATGAAGAAGTACGGCGGCTTCATCCCGGGCATCCGCCCCGGTCGCCCGACCGCCGAATATCTCAGTTTCGTGCTCAACCGCATCACGGTTCCGGGCTCGATCTACCTCGGTCTCATCGCGACGCTGCCGAACTTCTTCCTGTCCGGCAGCCAGACGGCCTCGAGCATCTTCGGTGGCGCCGCGGTTCTCATTCTCGTCAGTGTCGCGCTGGACACTGTCAAGCAGATCGAAAGTCAACTGATGCAGCGCAACTACGAAGGGTTCCTCAAGTGAGACTTGTACTGCTCGGTCCTCCCGGTGCCGGCAAGGGCACACAGGCCGCGATTCTGTCCGAGAAGCTCGGCGTCCCCGCCATCTCGACGGGCGATCTTTTCCGCGCGAACATCGGGCAGGGCACCCCGCTCGGAGTCGAGGCCAAGAAGTACATCGACGCGGGGGAGCTCGTTCCCGCCGAGATCACCAACAACATGGTGCGTGAGCGTCTGGCCGAGCCCGACGCCGCCAACGGCTTCCTCCTCGACGGCTTCCCACGCAGCGTGGAGCAGGCCAAGGAACTCGAGAACATCCTGAAGGATCTCGGCGTCGAGCTCGACGGCGTGCTCTCCTTCGTCATCGACGAGGACGTCGTGGTCGAGCGCATGCTCGCCCGCGGTCGCGCCGACGACACCGAAGACGTGATCCGCAACCGTCTCCGGGTCTACCGTGAGGAGACGGCCCCGCTGCTCGACTACTACGCCGACTCGATCATCACGGTCGACGCGATCGGTGAGGTCGAGGAGATCAATTCGCGGGCACTGTCCGCACTCGGAAAGTAGACGGGTAGTTCGATATGGGTTTCGGGCGCAAGCGCTCAGTGGTTCCGTTCCGCACCTCGGGTGAACTCGACGCGATGGCGGCGGCGGGAGCCGTGGTCGGTGCCGCACTCGTCGCAGTGCGTGAGGCGGCCAAGCCGGGCGTGAGCACCCTGGAACTCGACCAGGTGGCGGAATCGGTCATCCGTGATGCGGGGGCCGTTCCGTCCTTCCTGGGCTACCACGGCTTCACCGGTTCGATCTGTTCGTCGGTCAACGAGGTCGTCGTCCACGGCATCCCGTCCGCGTCGGTGGTGCTCGCCGAGGGCGACCTCGTCTCGATCGACTGCGGCGCGATCCTCGAGGGCTGGCACGGCGACTCGGCGTGGACCTTCGGGATCGGGGAGCTGTCGCAGGCCGACATCGACCTGAGCGAGGCCACCCGCCTGTCGCTCGAGGCCGGTATCGCGGCGATGCTCCCGGGCAACCGCCTGACCGACGTCTCGCACGCGATCGAGCAGGGCACGCATGCCGCCGAGAAGTTGCACGGCCGCTCGTACGGCATCGTCGACGGCTACGGCGGTCACGGCATCGGGCGCGAGATGCACATGGATCCGTTCCTCCCCAACGAGGGCAAGCCGGGCAAGGGCCCGAAGCTCGTCGTCGGGTCGGTGCTCGCCGTCGAGCCGATGCTCACCCTCGGTACCTACGAGACCGAGGTCCTCGACGACGAGTGGACGGTCGTGACCGTCGACGGCAGCCGGGCCGCGCACTGGGAGCACACGGTCGCGGTCACCGAGGACGGCCCCCGCATCCTCACCGTCCGGCCGGAGTGACGGCATCCTCACCGTCCGGCCGGAGTGACGGCATCCTCAGCGTCCGGCCGGAGTGACGGTCGCGGTCACGCCGCGTGGTTCAGACCTCGACGAGGAGCGTGACCGGTCCGTCGTTGACGAGGCTCACCTCCATGTGGGCCCCGAACTTCCCGGTCTCCACCGTCGCGCCGAGATCTCGTAGAGCGTTCGCGAACGCATCGACGAGAGGTTCGGCGATCGGGCGGGGAGCGGCGGCCGACCACGACGGACGCCGGCTCTTCCTCGTGTCGGCCATGAGCGTGAACTGACTGACCACCAGGATCGGGGCGCCGACGTCGGAGGCGGAGCGCTCGTCCTCGAGGATGCGCATCGTCCACACCTTCCGGGCGAGTGTCGCGGCCTTGGCCTCGTCGTCGTCGTGCGTGACGCCGACCAGCACGAGCAGGCCGTGACCACCTTCGGCCGGCGTGATACGGGCCACCTCGGCTCCGTCCACCGCCACTGCCGCCGTGGTCACCCGCTGGATCAACGCCCGCACGTGCGGTCCTCCTCCTGGTCGTGGGCACGAGTGTGCCCGAGCTCATTTGTCCTGGACGGTCAACTTCCCGTACCATTGATCGGTGGTGCGCGCTGCGCTCCGATCGGTCCCGTGTCGAATTCCTTCGAATCTCGGTTCGTGTCCGGTCCCGGAGTTGCCGAGCGTCACGGTAACGGATGCCGATGCAACCACAACGCCGAACAACGGATCGCGGAGGATATGGCTAAGAAAGACGGGGCAATCGAGGTCGAGGGCCGGGTAATCGAACCGCTGCCCAATGCGATGTTCCGCATCGAGCTGGAGAACGGGCACAAGGTTCTCGCCCACATCAGCGGAAAGATGCGTCAGCACTACATTCGTATCCTTCCCGAGGACCGCGTTGTCGTGGAGCTTTCTCCCTACGACCTCACGCGTGGACGCATCGTCTACCGCTACAAGTAACGAAGCTTCCCCGGCCACACGGTCGGGGAGAATCATGTCGCCGGGCCGGCTCTGCCGTGTCCGGCGGCGCACATACAGGAGATCGGACTTACGTGAAGGTTCAGCCTAGCGTCAAGAAGATCTGCGAGAAGTGCAAGGTGATCCGCCGTAACGGTCGGGTCATGGTGATCTGCGAGAACCTGCGCCACAAGCAGCGTCAGGGCTAGATCCACCTTCGTCTCGAAGATCTGCTTGGCAACAAGCACGAAGACCTTCCAGCACCAGTCGCGTGGTTACGATCCTCGATCCGTCGAGGAGCTGCGCGATCAACCCCCGGTACGGAGGCCGGGGCCCCACTGTGTTTATGAATCACACAGTTCTTCGACGCAGGGGACGGGCTGGGAGCAGACCTCCGCACACCGAATAGGAATGCCACATGGCACGTCTCGCAGGTGTCGATCTTCCCCGCGAAAAGCGGATGGAGATCGCACTCACGTACATCTACGGCATCGGCCGTACCCGCTCCAAGGAGATCCTCGAGGCCACGGGTGTCAACCCGGACCTGCGCAGCAAGGATCTGACGGACGAGGACCTCGCCAAGCTCCGCGAGTACATCGAGGAGAGCTACAAGGTCGAGGGTGACCTCCGTCGCGAGGTTCAGGCGGACATCCGCCGCAAGATCGAGATCGGCTGCTACCAGGGCCTGCGACACCGTCGTGGTCTGCCCGTGCGTGGACAGCGCACCAAGACCAACGCCCGCACCCGCAAGGGTCCGAAGCGCACCGTCGCAGGAAAGAAGAAGTAATGCCTCCCAAGTCACGCAGCACCGGTCCGAAGAAGACCCAGAAGGCACGGCGCAGGGACAAGAAGAACGTTCCGCACGGTGCCGCTCACATCAAGAGCACGTTCAACAACACCATCGTGTCCATCACGGACCCGCAGGGCAACGTGATCTCCTGGGCGTCCTCCGGCCACGTCGGCTTCAAGGGTTCGCGCAAGTCGACCCCGTTCGCCGCGCAGCTCGCCGCCGAGAACGCCGCCCGCAAGGCGCAGGAACACGGTGTCAAGAAGGTCGACGTCTTCGTCAAGGGCCCGGGCTCGGGCCGCGAGACGGCGATCCGTTCCCTCCAGGCCGCAGGCCTCGAGGTCGGCACCATCTCCGATGTCACCCCGCAGCCGCACAACGGTTGCCGTCCGCCCAAGCGGCGTCGCGTCTAACGGGAAAGGAAGGTAAAGAATAATGGCTCGTTATACCGGTCCCGTTACCCGTAAGTCGCGTCGTCTTCGCGTCGACCTGGTCGGAGGCGATCAGGCCTTCGAGCGTCGCCCCTACCCGCCCGGCCAGCACGGCCGCGCGCGGATCAAGGAGAGCGAGTACCTGCTCCAGCTGCAGGAGAAGCAGAAGGCCCGCTTCTCGTACGGCGTCATGGAGAAGCAGTTCCGTCGCTACTACGAAGAGGCCGCCAGCCGCCCCGGCAAGACCGGTGAGGTTCTGCTGGTCATCCTCGAGTCGCGCCTGGACAACGTCGTCTACCGTGCCGGCCTCGCCCGCACGCGTCGTCAGGCCCGCCAGCTGGTGAGCCACGGCCACTTCCTGGTCAACGGCAAGAAGGTCGACATCCCCAGCTACCGCGTCTCGCAGTACGACATCATCGATGTCCGCGAGAAGTCGCTGAGCACGCTGCCCTTCCAGGTCGCCCGCGAGACCCAGGGCGAGCGCCCGGTTCCGGGTTGGCTGCAGGTCGTCGGCCCGCGTTTGCGGGTGCTGGTCCACCAGCTCCCCGAGCGCGCGCAGATCGACATCCCGCTGCAGGAACAGCTGATCGTCGAGTACTACTCGAAGTAAGACACCTCGGTGTCGTGGTGTCCTCCGGTCCGTCCGGGCGGGAGGACACCGCTCCATTCCACTAGGGCGTCATATGGCGGACGCCCACAAGGAGGCAACAGATGCTCATCTCTCAGCGACCCACACTGACCGAAGAGGTCATCGCTGAAAACCGCTCGAAGTTCGTCATCGAGCCGCTCGAGCCTGGCTTCGGGTACACCCTCGGCAACTCGCTTCGTCGCACCCTGCTCTCGTCGATCCCGGGCGCCGCTGTCACCAGCATCCGTATCGACGGTGTTCTCCACGAGTTCACCACCGTTCCCGGCGTGAAGGAGGATGTCACCGACATCATCCTGAACCTCAAGGGTCTCGTGGTGAGCTCCGAAGAGGACGAGCCGGTCACCATGTACGTCCGCAAGCAGGGACCGGGCACCGTCACGGCCGGCGACATCGTGCCCCCGGCCGGTGTCACCATCCACAACCCGGATCTGCACATCGCCACCCTGAACGACAAGGGCAAGCTGGAGATCGAGCTCGTCGTCGAGCGCGGTCGCGGCTATGTTCCTGCCGTGCAGAACAAGGCGTCCGGCGCCGAGATCGGCCGTATCCCGGTCGACTCGATCTACTCGCCGGTGCTCAAGGTGACGTACAAGGTGGAAGCGACCCGCGTCGAGCAGCGCACCGACTTCGATCGGCTCATTCTCGACGTGGAGACCAAGAACTCGATCAGCGCGCGGGACGCGCTCGCCTCGGCGGGCAAGACCCTCGTGGAGCTCTTCGGTCTGGCTCGTGAGCTGAACGTCGAAGCAGAAGGCATCGAGATCGGTCCCTCGCCCGCCGAGGCCGACCACATCGCCTCCTTCGGACTTCCGATCGAGGACCTCGACCTCACGGTCCGGTCCTACAACTGCCTCAAGCGCGAGGGTGTCCACACCGTCGGCGAGCTCGTGGCACGGACGGAGTCCGACCTGCTCGACATCCGCAACTTCGGCCAGAAGTCCATCGACGAGGTCAAGGTCAAGCTGCACTCGCTCGGCCTGTCCCTCAAGGACAGCCCGGCATCGTTCGACCCCAGCACCGTCGCCGGCTACGACGCCGCGACCGGTACCTGGAGCGATACCGAGGCCGGCTCCTTCGGTGACAACGACGGCAACGAGGACTACGCCGAGACCGAGCAGCTGTAGCAGCTCACGGTCCGTTACTAGGAGAAAATCATGCCCAAGCCCAAGAAGGGCGCCCGCTTCGGCGGATCGGCCTCGCATCAGAAGGCGCTCATGGCCAACCTGGCCACCGCGCTCTTCGAGCACGGCCGCATCACCACCACCGAGGCCAAGGCCAAGGCCCTGCGCCCGTACGCCGAGAAGCTCGTCACGCACGCCAAGGCCGGCACGCTGGCCTCGCGTCGTGAGGTGCTGAAGGTCATCCGCAACAAGGACGTCGTCCACTCGCTGTTCGCGGAGATCGGTCCCTCCTTCGAGGACCGCAACGGCGGCTACACCCGCATCATCAAGACGATGCCGCGCAAGGGCGACAACGCCCCCATGGCCATCATCGAGCTGGTGCGCGAGAAGACCGTCACCTCCGAGGCCGACCGCGCACGTCGCGTCGCCGCCTCGCAGGCACCCGCCGAGGACAACGCGGTCCAGGCCGTCGAGGCCGAGGCCACCGACGCCGAGGTCGCGAACGCCGACGCCGTCGTCGAGGGTGTCGAGGACACCAACGCCACGGCTGCCGACGCACCCGAGGCGGACGAGGCCAAGAAGGACTAGTCCACTTGGTTTCGGCATCTGCTGAAGCTCACGAGCCCGCCGTCCCTTCCGAGGGCGGCGGGCTCGTGGCTTCTCACGAGACAACCCGTCTGCGACTCGACATCTCGTACGACGGCACCGACTTCTCCGGCTGGGCACGGCAACCCGGACGTCGCACCGTGTGCGGGGAGATCGAGGAGAGGCTCTCCGCGATCGTCCGTACCCCCGTGCTGCTCACCGTCGCCGGTCGCACCGACGCCGGCGTGCACGCGTCCGGGCAGGTCGCCCACGTCGACGTCCCCACCGCGGCGCTGCCCGACGATCCGTCGCGCTGGGTCCGCCGTCTCGCACGATTCCTGCCCCGCGACGTGCGGGTCACCGGGATCTCCGTCGCCCCCGAACATTTCGACGCCCGGTTCTCGGCGATCCGGCGTCACTACGAATACCGCCTCACCACAGCGGTGTACGGCGCCGAGCCGCTGCGTGCCCGCGACACCGTCGCGTGGCCCAAGGCCGTTGATCTCGATGCGATGCAACGCGCGTCGCAGTCGCTGCTCGGCCTGCACGACTTCGCTGCCTTCTGCAAGCGACGCGAGGGTGCGACGACCGTACGCGAACTGCAGCGATACGACTGGACCCGCAAGGGTGACATCCTCACCGCCTACGTCAGTGCCGACGCCTTCTGCTGGTCGATGGTGCGTAGTCTCGTCGGCGCGGCGCTGGCCGTGGGGGAGGGGCGCCGCAGCGTCGAGTGGATGACGGCTCTGCTGGAGGAACGTGAACGTGCGGCCTCCGTCGCGGTGGCACCGGCCCACGGCCTGTCACTGGTCCGCGTCGACTACCCTGCTGACGAGGAACTGGCCGCGCGCAACGCTGCGACGCGGGAGATGCGCGGGCCCATCACGCCCGGCTGTTGCGGATGAAGGGAACGAATGTGCGCGCACGACGGTTTGCGTTGATAGGGACGATCGGGGCGCTCGCCGTCTCGTCGCTGGTCCTGCCCGGTGCCGCGGTCGCCCACGCCGAGGACCTCCCGGCCGCCGCGACCGGCGAGACCCGGTCGCAGAGCGCGACTGTCGAACGCATCGAGAAGCACACCGACCGCGACTGGTCGCTGTTCGTGTACTCGCCGTCGATGGAACGCACCATCGAGCTGCAGGTGCTGCGCCCGGCCGACACGAGCGCGCCGCGACCGGTCTTCTACCTGCTCAACGGTGCCGGCGGGGGACTGGACCGGGCGACCTGGCGCGAGCAGACCGACATCGTGGAGTTCTTCGGCGACAAGAACGTCAACGTCGTCACCCCGGTCGGTGGCGCGTTCAGCTACTACACCGACTGGCTCGAGGACGATCCCGTTCTCGGACGCAACAAGTGGACGACCTTCCTCACCGAGGAGATCCCGTCGGTGGTCGACGAGACGCTCGACGCGAGCGGCCGCAACGCGATCGCCGGTGTGTCGATGTCGGCGACGTCGGCGCTGGCGCTCGCCCAGCAGGCGCCCGATCTCTACCAGGCGGTGGGTTCGTACAGCGGATGCGCCGAGACCGCGTCGGAGATCGGTTCGCGCTACGCGGAGATCGTCGTCGCGTTCGGCGGGGGCGAGGTCGAGAACATGTGGGGACCGGTCGCCGGTGAGCACTGGACCGAACAGGACGTCGTGCTCAACGCCGAGAAGCTGCGCGGCAAGGCCGTATACGTCTCCACGAGCAGCGGTGTCCCGGGCCCGTACGAACTGAAGGCATGGGAGCAGGACGGTGTCGCCGTCCTTCCCGACGTGGCTCTGCTCGGGCTCATCGAAGCCGGCGTGAACGACTGCACGACGCGACTGCGCGGTGCGCTGGACGCAGCCGGGGTCGAGGCGGCCTACTCGGTCCGTCCCGACGGCACCCACACCTGGGGCTACTGGCAGGAGGCCCTGCACGAGTCGTGGCCCGTGCTCGGCGAGGCCATCGGCGCCTGAGCCGGACGCGCCGAGAAAGACCCGAGGGGGTGAGGTCCGCGACCTCACCCCCTCGGGCGTTCTCACATGCTCGTCAGATCAGCCAGTCCAGGAAGTGGAGGACATTGCTGATGAGGGCGTCGAGCGAACCGAGAAGCATGTGGTGACCTCCATGTCGAAAACGAATCGGACGTATGTCCAGAACTGATTCAAGCGAAACTGCCGGTAACGGGCAACATCGGCGAATGTGACAAATATCCGTCGAGAAGTTGTTAACGCGCGCCTGTCGACGTGCGAGCAAGAGCCTCGGCGATCATGCGATGCCCCTCGGCCTCGTAACAGTCGTCGCCCACATGGAAGGCCCACACCGCGACCGCGACCGCCGCGCGGACACGTTGGCGGAACCACGCGTCCTCCTCGCGCGGGTCCTCGCCGTAACCGCGCAGGAAGGCCTGCTCGGCCCCGGGGACCCGGAGGAACTCGCGCACCGCGAGCCGCTCGAAGTCCTCACCCGCCGGGCGCATCGCGGCACGGCCGAAGTCGATCACCTTCACTGTGCCCGCGTCGTCGGCGAGCCAGTTCCGGCTCTGCCAGTCGCCGTGGGTGGGCACCAGGGTGGCCGTAGGCGTCGGCCACCCCTCGACCATCGAGCGCAACCGGCCGGCGACATCGGGGCCGATACGGTGCGGCGCCGCGAGCCACCGCAGCGTCTTCGTGTTCGCCGATCGCTCGTATCCCTCGTCCACCACACGTTCCTGGCGGTGGAACTGCGCGAGCAGCGCGCCGGCCTGTTCGTAGACGTCCGGACGGGACGACGCGGCCGTGCCCTGAACGAGCCGGCCCGGAAGGTATTCCGTCACGACGAGTTTCGCCGCGCGGTCGGCGAACACCATCCGGGCGGCGCGACCGCACCGGACCCACGGAGCGGTCCACCGTTCGTGGGCGCTGATCTCGCGGCCGATGTGCCGGTCCGGAGTTCCGCCCGCCTTCACGACCAGTCGCCCGTCGTCGGTGTCGACCGCGAGGACGGTGGTCGACACCAGGCCCCAACTCATGTCGGCGACCACGACGATGCGGCCGAACCGTTGCGTCAGCAGGTGGCGTTGCTGTGGAGTGAGCCGCTCCAGGGCGTCCGGCATGCAGGCACTCTAGCGATCTTTCGCCGCGGGAACCCCTGCCGCTTCCGGCTCGCGATCGATCACCCCGCGAGGGAGCGTGCGATCACGAGTCGCTGAATCTGATTGGTGCCCTCGAAGATCTGGGTGATCTTCGCGTCGCGCATGAAGCGCTCGACCGGGAAGTCGCGGGTGTAGCCGTATCCGCCGAGGACCTGGACCGCGTCGGTCGTGACCTTCATGGCGGCATCCGTCGCGACGAGTTTGGCCACCGATGCCTGTCGCGAGTAGGACAGGCCGGCGTCCTTTCGCCGGGCGGCGTCGAGATAGGTGGCACGGGCCGAGTCGACGGCCGCGGCCATGTCGGCGAGGACGAACCCGAGGCCCTGGTGGTCGATGATGCGCTTGCCGAAGGCCTGTCGTTCCTTGGCGTAGGCCGTCGCCTCGTCGAGCGCGGCCTGGGCCAGACCCGTCGCGACGGCGGCGATTCCCAGGCGTCCGGAATCCAGTGCGCTGAACGCGATCGGCAGTCCCTGTCCCTCGACGCCGATCCGGCGCTCGGCCGGGACGAAGGCGTCGTCGTAATGGGCGGAGGTGGTGGGGATGGCGTGCAGGCCCATCTTCTCCTCGGGCTTGCCGAAGGACAGGCCCTCGGTGCCGGCGGGCACGAGGAAGCACGAGATGCCCTTGCTGCCGGTGTCGGCCGTGCGGGCGAACAGGGTGTAGAAGTCGGCCTTGCCGCCGTTGGTGATCCACGCCTTCGAGCCGGTGATGCGGTAGCCGCCGTCGACGGGCTTCGCGCGGCACGCGAGGGCCGCGGCGTCGGATCCGGCCTGCGGCTCGGAAAGGCTGTACGCGCCGATGGTGTTGCCGCCAAGCATCTCCGGGAGCCACTTGTTCTTCTGCTCGTCGGTGCCGTGGGTGGCGAGCGCGAAACACGACAGTCCGTGCACGCTCACCGCGACCGCCACGGCCGCCCAGCGGGCGCCGAGTTCCTCGAGGACCTGCAGGTAGACCTCGTAGGGCTGGTCGCCGCCGCCGAACTCCTCGGGGTACGGCAGGCTCAGCAGTCCTGCGGCGCCGAGTGCGGGGAAGACGCCCTCGGGGAAGGTCTCCTTGCGCTCGTGCTCGTCGACGCGCGGGGCGAGTACCTTGTCGGCGACGTCGCGGGTGAGGTCGATCAGGTCGTAGGCCTCGCGGGTGGGAAGCAGACGCTCGACGGGCACGGTGGTTCCTCCTGGAAGGCTGGGGACCGAAAATAGTACTGAGGACGATACTGCAGTACTGTTTTCGGTATGGCAAGAGTCGGTAGCCGGCGACCCACCGCCCGGCAGGCGCAACTGTTCGACGATCTGGTCGCGTTGTTCCTGGCAGAAGGCTTCGCGCACCTGACCCTCGACGACATCGCCGCGCGCCTGCGCTGCTCGAAATCGACGCTCTACACACTCGCGGAGAACAAGGACCGGCTCGTCTACGCGGCGACCGTCCACTTCTTCAAGGGTGCCGCCGAACGGGTCGAGGCCGACGTCGCGCGGGCCGCGGACGCCCAGGCACGCATCGGCGTCTATCTCGAGGCCGTGGGGCGCGAACTCGAACCCGCCTCCACGCGGTTCATGGAGGACATCGCCCACACGCCGGTCGCGCGCGAGGTCTACGAACGCAACACCCGATTCGCCGCCGACCGCGTCCGCCAGCTCATCTCCGACGGCGTCACGGCCGGCGAACTGCGCGACGTCCACGCGGCGTTCGTCGCCGACGTCGTCGCCTCGGTCATGGTGCGTATCCAGCAACGGCAGGTGGCCGAGGCAACCGGTCTCGAGGACGCACGTGCCTACCGGGAACTCGCCGCGCTGCTCGCGCACGGGCTCTCGGCCGCACCGCACCTACGATCGACCCCATGACCACGGCTGCACCGAACGATCCGATCCGCCTCGAGGTCGTCGTCGCCAGTGTCCGTGCCGGTCGCATCGCCCCGGTCGTCGCCGACTGGTTCGCGGCCACCGCGCGACAGCACACCGAGTTCGACGTCGGCGTTCTCGATCTCGCCGAGACCCCGCTCCCGCAGGACCTCTCGGGCGGGCCCGTCGCCGACGACTTCACCCGTCGCATCGGTGCCGCGGACGCCTTCGTGATGGTGACCTCCGAGTACAACCACGGCTATCCCGCCGCGCTGAAGACTGCCATCGACACCGTCAAACGTGAATGGCGTACCAAGCCGGTCGGATTCGTCTCCTACGGTGGCCTGTCCGGCGGCCTGCGCGCCGTCGAGCAGTTGCGGCAGGTCGTCGTCGAGGTCCACATGGTGCCGGTGCGGCAGTCGGTGAGCTTCCACCGCGTCAAGCACGCATTCGCGGCCGACGGCACCACCACGGACGAGGCCGCGATCGACGGCGCGGAACGCATGCTCGACCAGATCGCGTGGTGGGCTCGCACCGTCCGCGCCGGAACCGCTCTCGACCGCTATCCCGGCTGAGGCGCCGGATCCGGCATGCGCGACCGGCCGAGATGGGTGCTCTCCGCCGCGATCGTCACGAGTGTGAGGGGCGTGCGTTCGTCGCCCGCCGTGAGCACGACGCGGTCCCCGGCCGCTCCGGGTTGCAGCAGTGACACCGTGGGACGCTCGCGCGGCCATCCGTCCGGGTGGATGTGCACGTGGATCGCGGTCGCGTGCGGCATGGACGAGGTGGGCGGGACGCCGTCGTGGACGACCGTGTCGAAATCGCGGTCGCCCGCGTACTCGCCCGCCAGACGCAGCCGGTCGGGTCCGGCCGCGGATCCGACCAGGCCGCGCCACGCGCCGGGGCGGTCGGTGTGGACGACGACCCGCGCCCCCACCGCGACGGCGCGGAAGACCACTTGCTGGGCGAGATACAACTCGCCTGCGATGTGGACCGATCGGACGCCGGGACCGGTGAGACGCGCGGTGACGGCGCGGCCGGCGTCGTCCGATCCGACGAGCTGCCCGCACCCACCGGCCGGAAGAGCGAGGGCGTCGAGTCCACCGGGGCGCGATTCGCGCAACGGAACCCGGTCCTCCAGCTGCGGAACCCCGAGGGGCAGCGCAGCGGTGAGGAGTTCCGCGTGACGTCCGTACGCCGGGAGCAGTCCGGCAACCGAGGGGACGTCCGCCTCGCGCGTGGTGAACCGTGCCAGCGCCCCGACCCGAACCGACCCGTCATCACCCGGTCGCAACCGGAGGACCAGCGTCGACGCCAGGGTCGGATGCGACCAGACCGCCGCCGTGTGGTGGCGGTCGATCCGCCGGGGGTCGAAGGCGCCGCCCGAGTCGAAGACGGAGGACAGGGAGACATGCCGGTGCGTCGGGACCCACTCCGTCGCCGGGACCCCGTGGGAGATGCGCAGCGCCGCCTGTTCGATCTCGCTCGCGGTGAGCAGTCGCGCACCGTACCCGGCGTCGGCGAGCGCGCGGATCACGCGCCGCGCCGCCGCGACGACGGTCCGGGCCGCACCCTCGGAGCCTCCGCCCCGACGGGCGGCAGCGCTCGCGCAGGACGTGACGTCGAGTCGGAGCACCACCCGCACCGTGCGTTCGGCCGCGGCGGGAAGCGGACCCAGCAACTGCGCGTAGGCCTGGCCCGCGGGGGTCGAGTCGCGAACCCGGCGCCCCTGCACCACGACATCGATCCCGTCCAGGACGACATCGTGCCGGTACAGGCACGCGGCGATCGCGTCGAGGGGAAGGGTTCGCCCCGTCTCCTCGCTGTCGCGCCCGAGCCGGGCGATCGCGCCGGCCGGGGAGGTCAGCTCGAGAACGACGGTCGCGTACGGGCCGTCCCATCGCACCCCCACCGGGACCGCCGACCCGACATGGAAGTCGCGGAGGACACCCGAGACGGGGACAGCATTCGTGCGTCGGCGCAGAACGGTCGCGATCCACTCGGACGTGCCGCGTCCGCCGACCCGCATGAGACACAGCGCGGCGGGCGGTACGGCGATCGCGCAGGCCACCCACACGGACGCCCCCGACACCACCGCCAGCGCCCACACGAGGACGGCGACGCACTGCGCACCCACGAGCCGCACGGCGACGCGACTTCTCGCCTCACCTGCTGTTGTGCGGACCCGTGCACTGTCGGGTGCTGTGCTGACCCGTGAATCCTCCGTCTCGGACACGGTCCGTTGCATCGATCCCCCCGAACGACGGCCGGCAATGATTCGGGCGCGGTGCCGACCTTCCCCCTGACCGCGCAGAGCGCGTGTGGTGAGCGCCCGACAGGACTGTACTGTGTTGCGCCAGAGAGCGTGCCGTACGGGGGGAGATCGATGGCAGCGCAACCGACCACGCGATGGCAGGTCAGTGGATACCGCTTCCTGGCGCGGCGCATGGATCATGCGTTGGTGCGGGGTGACGTACGAATGATCCACGACCCCATGCATTCCCAGTTCCGGGCGCTCGTCGTCGGCGTCGTCGTCGCGTGTGTCGTGCTGGGAGGCTGTGCCGCCCTTGCCCTGTTCCGGCCCCAGGACCGGATCGGTGATGCGTCCGTCGTCGTCGGCCGCGACTCCGGTGCGCTCTACGTCGCGATCGACACGACCTTCCATCCCGTCCTGAACCTCGCGTCGGCACGGCTGATCCTCGGATCACCCGCCGAACCTGCGGTCGTCGCCGACGAGGAACTGACGACACGACCGCGCGGACCGCTGGTGGGGATCCCGGGTGCGCCGTCCTCCCTGGCACACGATGCGGAGGTGGTGCCGTGGACGGTCTGCGACGTCGCCGATCCGAACGGCCTGCAGTCCTCGACCACCGCCGTGCTCGCCGGCACACCCGACCACCGGGCAGGCTCGGTGCTCGCCGACGACGAAGCGCTCCTCGTGACCGCGGACGGCAGATACCACCTGCTCTACGAGGACAGACGCGCCGAGATCGACCCGAACGACCGGTCCCTCGTGCGCCTGCTGGGCATCGACATCTCCCGCGCGCGCCCCGCGAGCCCCGGACTGCTCGCCGCCGTGCCGGAGGCACCGAAGCTGACGGCACCCGTCATCACCGGCGCCGGAGGCGTCCCGAGCGTGTCGATTCCGGGTGCGCGCGTCGGGTCGGTCGTCTCGGTGTCCGAACCGGACGGTCAGAGTTTCCACGTGGTGCTCGAGAACGGTGTGCAGGAGGTCTCGCGGGCCACCGCACATCTCATCCACTTCTCGGATTCGCAAGGAGCACCGGAGATCCCCGTGGTTCCACCCGACGTCCTCGCGGCCGCGCCGGTCGTGCACGAACTGCCGGTCGACACCTTTCCCGAGGTCGTCCCGCGGATCGTCGATCCGGGGGAGAGGCCCGTGGCGTGCTCGACCTGGCAGCCGGGCACGGCCGAGGACGACCGGCACCGCTCGGCTCTGCGGTTGTCCGCGGGGACGGCCCTGCCCACCGGCAAGGACGCCGTGCCCGTGGTCCCGGCCCAGGCCGACGGTGCCGGACCGCAGGTCGACGCGATCCACATCCCGCCGGGCCGCGGCAGATACGTGCAGACCACTTCGCTGACCTCGGACACCGACCGTCTCGGTTCGTTGTTCTACGTCGCCGACACCGGCGTGCGGTACGGCATCACCGATGCGGACGCCGCTGCGGCGCTCGGCCTCACGGATCCACCCGCCCGGGTCCCGTGGCCGATCCTGCAGTTGCTCGCTCCGGGACCCGCGCTCGGCCGGGAGCAGGCGCTGCTGGCACACGACGGTGTCGCCGCCGACCCGGGGGCGGTCCCCGTCCGGGCGGGCAACTGATTCAGGTCCGTGATCGGGCGAGTCGTCGTGCCGGTGCGGTGAGGACGAGAACGAGGGCGGTCGCGGCGATCACGGTTGCAGCCGAGATCAGTGCGATGGCGCGCGGCCGATGATCCGGTACCGGGGGAGGAGTCGGCTCGGCGACGGCAACCGCCGGCACCGGCTCCGCGCGCTCGGCCGGTAGCGGCGCGGTGACCGCGGCGAGCGGATCGACGACCCCGTGCCCCACCCGCGGATTCCATCCTTCCGCGGGTGAGTGGGCGGTGTTCTCGATGCGCGCCATCACCTCCCGGGCGGACAACTGCGGATGCCGCGAGCGCACCAGCGCGACCGTCGCCGCGACGAGCGGCGCCGCGAAACTCGTCCCGGATACCGGCCTGCCGCCCTGGGGTCCGGGGATCAGGTCGGCCAGACCGTCGGTGCCGGGATTGAGCGAGACGAGCCCACTCCCGGGAGCGGCGACGTCGACCCACGGCCCGGGCAGGCTGTACTCGGCCGGCGTGCCGTCGTCCTCGACCGCACCGACGGTGAGGACGTACTCGTCGTACCAGGCCGGTGATGCCAGGGTGACGACCGAATCCCACGGATCCGCACCGGGATCGGCCGGATCCACCGAGCGCGGATTGCCTTCGCGGCAGGTGTCGGTGTTGCCGGCCGCCGCGACGACGACCGCGTCGTGCACATCCGTCGCGTACTGCACCGCCGCGCCCAGTGGACCGTCGACGAGGCCTTCGGCGACCGTCCGACAAGCGACCTCGGAGATGTTGACGACGGTGGCGCCGAGATCCACCGCCTGCCGGACGGCCGCGGCGAGGGTCCGTACGTCGCCGTATCCGGAGGCGTTGCGCGCGGCATCGTCGTCCGACCGGGAGCGATCGGAGAAATGGCCACTGGACTGGCGGATGGCGATGATCCCGACGTCGGGTGCGCCACCGGCGAAACCCGACCCGGGTGTCGGTCGCGCCGCGATCAGGCCGGCGACGAGCGTGCCGTGCGCGTCGCAGTCCTCGGTGCCGTCGCCCGTGGACACGTAGTCACCACCCGGCCTCGGGGCCGGCAACCGCGGATGCGGATGGACCCCGGTGTCGATGACAGCGACCACCTGCCCCGCTCCCCGGGTGATCGGCCACACGGACGCGAAGTCGAGGATGCGTTGTGCCCGAGGGATCTGTGGCCCGTCCGGAGCATCCGGCAGTTCCGCGCACAGCACCCGCATCTCGGTGGCCTCGGGAGGTGCTGGCGTCGCGCCGGCGGGCAGTTGCGCCGGATCGGGTACCGGCGGCGCGGCCGTCGCGAGACCCGGCGTGGTGGTCGCTACCAGGGCAGCGAGGGCCAGGACCGCGAACCGGTGTGACAGCCGCACCGTCACAGTCCGCGGATCGCTGCGTACACACCGGCGACCCAGCAGGCCAACGGCACGACGGTGGCGATGGTTGCGTACTCCGCGATTTCGGCGATCCGGCGTTGTACCGGGGTGAACGTCCGTCGCGGCGCGACCACACCGAAGAGGAAACCGGCACACGTGAGACCCGTAGCGGATGCGAACACCGCCCACGGTGGCAACGCACCGCTCGCTGCCGCGCCGACGAGCAGCCCGAGCAACAGTACCGCGCCACCCGCCACGAGGGGAGCCGCCTGCGCGGTCGCGGTGTAGGTGCGGCCTCGGAAGACGAGGACCACGGCCGACGCGACGGCCAGTGCCACCGCGGGGACGAACACCTCTCCGTCCCACGGGTATGCGGCGCACCACGCCCCACCCGCCGTGAGGACGACGACGGCATGGACGATCCCGGTCAGCGCGCTGCGTGCCCGGTCGGCTCGGTCTTCGAGCTCCGCCGGTGACGGCAGACCGGACACGCTGCTGCTGTCGGTGCTCTCCGGTTCGAGCGGAGCGCCCGGAGCGGGCACCGGGGGGATGGGGAGTTTGGCGAGCATCGCCGCGAGACGCGGTGCCGTGCCGGCGAGCAGCAGCGCCGCCACGACCGTTCCGGCTCCGAGCGCACGCGCGTCGAGATCGGTGGTCGATGCGAGGGAGGCCGTCACGACGACACCCGCGGCGGTCGCGGCGACCGCCGTGCACGGTGCGAGGCCGATGCGGGTGACACGCACGGCGAGCACCGCGACCGCGCCGGTCAGAGCCGCCGCGAGGACGAGACGCGGCGCCGGCGAGTCGCCGGGAACGAGCAGCGCACCGGCCGTCGATGCGAGCGGGAAGATGCACCACAACAGTGCGGTGGCGGTCCGCCGATCGTCGTGCAGCCGGGCGAGGATGCCTGCGGCGAGCAGCACCAGGAGAGACAGCGCGGCACACACGGCTCCGAGGGCGAGACGACTCGCACCGTCGGGCAGGAACAGCACCGGTACGCAGCCCGCAGCGAGGGCGACCGGACCCAGGACGGCCACGATGAGACCCGACGGGCCCGCACCCCACGGCGTCATGGTCCGGTCCGACGCCGCGACGCTGTACATGACGTCGTCGAACAACGGTGGAGGAGCGGGGGATCCGGCATCCTCCAGGACGAGGATCTCCCCGTCGCGGACACCGTGCTCGTCGAGGCTCAGTGCCCCGGACAGCGGGGCCCGGCCGATCCGGGCGAGCGCCCAGCCGTCGGGCTCCGTGCGTTCGGGTGTCGCGTCGAAGTCGTTGTCGGGCCGGTGACCGGCGACGAGATCCACGATCCCCGGGAGCAGCAACGCCACCGGAACATCGAGGGGCAGCGCGAGATCGACCTCGGTGTGGCGGGCGAGCACGGTGATCCGGCACAGATCCGGGGCTCCCACCTGCCCCGGGGTCTCGGATCGCGCACGCACAGATGTCATCGGCCTCGGTTCCCCCCGTCACTGCAGTCCGAACGACGCAGACCATACGACATCGTCCCGACAAATGTCCTGCCCGAGTTGCCCGTCGGGGGACCGAGATGCGAGCAGGAGCACGGAAGGTCACCGCCATGGGTTAGTCTTCCACGACCGTGGGGCCGTAGGGGGCGGCCGACGGCGTCCCGGGGGGTGGCGAAGTGAGTACCGTGCGTTTCGTGCGCAGAGCACGGCGGGAGGCGCCGCGCGCTCCCGGCGGGGAGGTGAGTGTCCAACCGCCACCGGACATCCCCCGGGCCACACCCGGAAATCTGGTGACCAGGCTGCTCCCGCTCGTGATGGTCGCGGCGATGATCGGGATGGTCGCGCTGATGTTCACCACCGGCGCCGCACGCAGCCCCATGGCGATGATCTTCCCGCTCATGATGGTCGTGTCCCTGGTGGGCATGCTCGCCAACGGTGGTCGCAGCGGGGGAACGAAGACCGCCGAGGCGAACGAGGACCGCAAGGACTACCTGCGCTATCTCGACCAACTCCGGCGCGAGGTCACAGAGACGGCACACGAACAGCGTCGGGCGCTCGAATGGTCACATCCCGACCCGGCCCTGCTGTGGACCCTCGCCGGCACCGTCCGGATGTGGGAGCGGCGGGGCAGCGATCCCGATTTCGGTCACCTCAGGGTGGGGCGCGGCGGGCAGCGACTCGCGACCCGGCTCGTGCCTCCCGACACCGGACCGGTCGAGGATCTCGAACCCGTCGCCGCCCTGTCGCTGCGCAGGTTCGTGCGCGCGCACTCGGTGGTGCAGGCGCTGCCCACGGCCGTGTCGCTGCGGGGTTTCGCCGCGATCGGCATCGAGGGCGATCGCGGCGCAGCGCGCTCGCTCGCGCGGGCGATGCTCGCGCAGGCGTGCACCTTCCACGGTCCCGACACGCTGCAGGTCGCCGTCGTGTGCGGTCCCGACACCGCCGCGGAATGGGAATGGATCAAGTGGCTGCCGCACGCGCAGAACCCGGTCCTGCGCGACGGTGCGGGCAGTGCACGCACCGTGTTCGGTTCGCTGTTCGAACTCGAGACCGATCTCGCGGCGGTCCTCGCCGGTCGCAGCAGATTCGTCCGGAACACCCCGGCCGGCGAAGGTGTCGTGCACCTCGTCGTGGTCGTCGACGGCGGGGTCACGGGATCGGGTTCGGGCGTGCTCGACGACGGTCTCGACGCGGTGACCGTGCTCGATCTCTCGGGTTACGCCACACGACTCAGCGCGACGCGTGGCCTGCGCCTGGTGGTCGAGGACGGAGGGGTCGGGGTCGCCACCGGCACCGACGTCGACATCTTCGCCGAGGCCGACGGCATCGGGACACCGCAGGCACAGACGCTGGCCAGGCGGCTCGCGCCGTACCGGGTGGTGAGCGGGGCGGTGGACGAGAGCGCCGGTGACGAGCGGCCGTCGAGTTGGCAGGAGCTGCTGGGACTCGGGGACGTGGCCCGTTTCGACCCCGCCCAGGCGTGGGTGCCGCGCCGCGGACGCGACCGCCTGCGGGTACCGATCGGTGTCGGCATCGACGGTGCGCCCGTCGAGCTCGACCTCAAGGAGGCTGCCGAGAACGGGATGGGACCGCACGGATTGTGCATCGGCGCAACCGGTTCGGGGAAGAGTGAATTCCTGCGGACGCTGGTCCTCGGTCTCGTGGCGACGCACCCACCGGAGGCGCTCAACCTGGTCCTCGTGGACTTCAAGGGTGGTGCGACCTTCCTCGGTCTCGAGCGGCTCGCGCACGTCGCGGCGGTGATCACCAACCTCGCCGACGAGATCGCGATGGTCGACCGCATGAAGGACGCCCTCGAAGGCGAGATGAACCGACGGCAGGAACTGCTCCGGACCGCGGGCAACTTCGCCAACGTCGGGGACTACGAGAAGGCCAGGGCGGCGGGTACACCTCTCGACCCGCTGCCTGCGCTGTTCATCGTGGTCGACGAGTTCTCCGAACTGCTCTCGCAACAGCCCGAATTCGCCGACCTCTTCGCGGCGATCGGACGTCTGGGCCGGTCGCTGCACATGCACCTGTTGCTCGCCAGCCAACGACTCGACGAGGGGCGCCTCCGCGGCCTCGACAGCCACCTGTCCTACCGCATCGGTCTGAAGACCTTCTCCGCCAACGAATCGCGGAGCGTCCTCGGTGTTCCCGACGCCTACCACCTGCCGTCGACACCCGGCGCCGGATATCTGCGGACCGATTCCGCCGACATCCAGCGGTTCTCTGCGGCGTACGTCTCGGGACCGTACGAGCCCGGCCGCCCCACCCGGCGCGCCCGGTCGGCGGTGCCGGCCGGCACGTCCCGGCCCCGGCTCTTCACCGCGCGGGCGGTGCCGGTCGATGCCGGTCCGCCCGCCCCGGTCACGGAGCCGCTCCCGGTTCTTCCCGTCGGCGACGGACGGAGCGTGCTCGACGTGGTCGTCGACCGGATCCGGGGGCACGGAACACCAGCGCACGAGGTGTGGCTTCCTCCGCTCGACGCATCCCCGTCGCTCGATATGCTGCTGCCCAGGTCGGTGCTCACCGGCGACGTGCCGCGTCACGCGACCCTGCGCTGCGTCGTCGGTGTCGTCGACCGGCCGTTCGAACAACGCCGCGATCCGCTGGTGGTCGACCTGTCGGGGTCGGCCGGCAACGTCGTGGTGGTCGGCGGCCCGCAGTCCGGGAAGTCCACACTGCTGCGCAGCCTCGTCCTGTCGATGGCCCTCACACACACCGCCGAGCAGGTGCAGTTCTACGGTCTCGATTTCGGCGGTGGCACCCTGTCCGGTCTGGCAGGCCTGCCACACGTCGGTTCCGTCGCGGGACGACACGACACCGACCGGGTGCGCCGCACGGTCGCGGAGATGATGTCGCTGCTGCGTCGCCGCGAACGGTCCTTCGCCGACAACGGCATCGAGTCCATGGCCCAGCTGCGGCGGATGCGCGCCGACGCGATCGCACCGGCCGCCGACGATCCGTTCGGCGACGTCTTCCTCGTCGTCGACGGCTGGCCCAGCATCCGGCAGGACTTCGAGGCGCTGGAACAGACGATCGGGATCCTGGCCGCCCAGGGCCTGTCCTACGGCATCCACGTGGTGCTCAGCGCCCCGCGCTGGGGTGACGTCAGGCCCGCCATGCGCGACCTGTTGGGTACACGGCTCGAACTCCGTCTCGGCGACCCGTCCGACTCCGAGTACGGCCGCAAGAGAGCGGCGACGGTGCCGGAAGGGCGACCGGGACGCGGTATCGACCGCGACGGCCTGCACATCCTGGGGGCGCTGCCCCGAGTGGACGGAAGCTCCGATCCGGCCGATCTCGCGAGTGGCGTCGCAGCGGCGGTCGAGGCCGTCCGTGCGGCCACCCCGGGGCGTTCGGCGCCGCCGGTGCGCATGCTGCCCGAACGCATCGACCGACCCGACCTCCTCGCAGCGCTGCCGAGGGGGTGGCCGCCGCCGGCCGAGGCGTCCCCGACGGCCCGGCTCTCCGTCCCGATCGGCATCGACGAATCCGAGCTCGCGCCCGTATCGGTGGATTTCACCGACCATCCGCACCTGCTGATCTTCGGCGACTCGGAGTGCGGCAAGACCAATCTGCTGCGAGGACTGTGCCGCGGACTGGTCGAGGCCGGCAGAGGCGCGCAGACCAGGATCATCGTCGGCGACTACCGCCGCACGATGCTCGGCGTCGTCGGCGGCGACCATCTCGGGGGATACGCGCCGTCGGCGACGGTCCTCGCGGCCATGGTCCGCGAACTCGCCGGCATCTTCGAACGTCGGCTGCCGGGCCCCGACACGACGCAACAACAGCTGCGCGATCGATCGTGGTGGACCGGACCCGAGGTGTTCGTGGTGATCGACGACTACGACATGGTCGCCACCTCGGGCCAGAACCCGCTGCTGCCGTTGCTCGACTACCTTCCGCAGGGACGCGACATCGGCCTGCACCTGGTGGTCGCGCGTCGTTCGGGTGGTGCCGGACGCGCGATGTACGAACCGATCCTCGGACGTCTGCGGGAGTTGTCGACTCCGGGTCTGATCATGAGCGGTAGCCGCGACGAGGGAGCGCTCGTCGGCGCGGTCCGTCCGTCGCCGATGCCGCCGGGTCGCGGCACGCTCGTACGACGCGACGGCACGGCGCTCGTCCAGACCGCCTGGGTGCCGGAGGTGTGATGGCGGTCCGGGACGAGACGGTCGCCGCGGTCGCGTTCACGTTGACGCCCGGGTCCGTCCACATCGGGTGGCCCGGAACGACGCGCAGTGTGCCTGCTCTCGCAGCGGATCTCGGTGACCGGCGGGTGTACGGAGCGGCAGCGGTGGAGGAGTCGGATCCCGTCGGCCTCGGAAGGGTCGTGGATGTCACGGAACTCGTGGATGCGGCCGCGGTCGGAGGGGAAACCGAACTCGGAGAACTGCTGAGCGGACTCGTCTCCTACGCAGCAGCGACCGTGGGTGCACCGGACACCGGCGGGCTGGCGTGCGCGATACACCCCACCTGGTGGAACGAGCGGCGCCGTGATCTCTTCCGGACCGCTGTGCGGCAGGTCGCGGGCGATACGATCCTGCTCCCGGTCGCGGTGGCCGCCGCGCGCGCCGCCGATCCTGCGCCGCACGAGCGGTGTGCGGTACTCGAATTCGCCGCCGGGGGAACCACCGCCGTGAGCATCGGTCCGCCCGGACCCGACGGGCCGACCGTCGAACGACTCGCGCGTGATCCGGGCCTGTCGGTGCACTCTCCGGACGCTGCGACGCGACTCGAGAACCTGCTGACCTCGGTGTGCGGCGGGGCCGGGCCGGAGGTCGTGGTGGTGACCGGAGCGCCGGGCGAACCGTCCGGTGTCGAATCGTTCGCCCTCGTGGCAGATCTCGTGGGTGCGGGTCGGCGGGTCGTGCCCGTCGCGGCCTCGGAGATGCTCGTCGCGGTGACCGGTCCTCCAACGCCACCGGCCGGAATCGGACCGACCTCGAGGGCTCCGGCCGTCGCGTCGACGACCGACGGACCCGACAGGACACTGCCATGGCTGAGCGAGGTGCGCGCACGCCCGGATCCCCCTCGTGCCGGACGGGCCGGCGCGGTGCGCACGCTGGTCGTCGCCGGTGCGGTGATTCCATCCCTGCTCGCCGCAGCGATCTTCCTGTGGCCGCTTCTCGCCGGAGAAGGCGGAGATGCGGAGGCCCCGGATCCGCCGGAAGTCGTTGCTGCTGAGGAGACGCCGACCGACGTTGATGAGTCCGAGCCGGCCGCCGACACCGGTCCGTCCCCGTCGACGCGGATCGACGCCGGCCCACTGCACCTCGACCTGCCGGACGGCTGGCGTGTCCGCGACCCCGCGACCGTGCCCACGGGTCGCGCGGAACTCGTACCGGTCGGCGGAACCGATCGTCGGATCCTGGTCGTGTACCGCGATCTCCCCGGCGGGACCGACGAGCACTCGGTCGCCGCCGCGTTGGCGGAACGGGCCGCCGAACGTGCACCGGTCATCCGCGACCTCGACACCGACACGACCTTCGCCGACCGCAAGGTCGTGGCGTACACCGAGGTTCCCGACGACTACTCGGTGGTGCGGTGGTCGGTCCTGATCTTCCCCTCGTCGGCGACGCCGACCGGGCGCGGCCTCCAGGTGTCGGTGGGATGCCAGTACCTCGAGGAGGAATGGACTCGTATCCGCAGCGAATGCGAGCAGGCCGTCCACACCCTCCGGGTCGGGTGAGGAAAGAAGGTCCACGAATTTCGGAAGGGGTGGAACCGATACCGGATCGGGTGCGTCCAACCACATGTAGGAGCCAGGACCGGCTCGACGCCGAGCCGGACGACCCACGCACAAGCGAAGGAGTACGCCGTTGACCCAACCGACCGGCAATTCGAATCACCTCACCACCGATGTGGCGACCATGGAGGTCGTCGCGGGACAACTCCAGGACTCCCGCGCCGAACTCGACGCGATCCTCGGTCGACTGACGGGCGTGGTGCAGTCCGCGCCGTCGGTCTGGCGGAGCCGCTCGGCGGAACAGTTCGCCGGAATCATGGAGCGCTGGAACGTCAACCACACCAAGCTGTCGAACGCCCTGGACGAACTGGCCGAGGCCGTGCGCACCAGCGGACGGTCGTACGCCGCGGCCGAGGACCAGCAGGCACAGTCCCTGTCGGCGATCGACCCCGACGGCGGTTCGGTGCTCAACGGCTCGTTCACCTGATCCCGGTTCCTCCGGCACACAGCCCCTCCGGCACACATTCGAGAACAAGGAGAACGATCCGTGTCCGAGATCTATCAGAACTTCGCCGGCGTCGCCGACCTGCACGCCCAGCTCGTGTCCGGTCAGAAGGCGATCGAGGCGACGCTCGACCGCATCGAGGGGCAGGTCGCGCCCCTCATCGCCACCTGGGACAGCGGGGCGCAGGAGCGGTACGCCGCCACGCAGGCCCGCTGGAACGAGGCCGAGGCCGGTCTCATCCAGGTGCTGCACGACATCGGTCGGGTGGTCTCGACCGGTAACGACAACATGCAGGAGGTCGAGCGACTGAACCAGCAGCGTTTCCCGGGCTGATCCGGGTCCGCCGGATCCGGACCGATCCGGCGCTGTCACGTCCCGGTGGTGGAGAGGCCGCCGGGACGTGCTGCTGCTTCCGGAGCGTTGCGGCCGGGGGTGTGCCGGGTCGGGGCTGCTGCGGCGCTTTGACCGGCCCCGCGTCCGCCCGGTAGAGTGTCCCCTCGGCGTGTCGCACGTCGTCGTGCCCTGTGGCGCGACGAAAACCTCTCCCGGGTCCCAACTGGCCGCCGGGCGTGGCAACCGTCGGCATGCAGGCCAGCAGCGAAACGATAGACGAGGAAGATCTGTGTCTACGTACACACCGAAGGCCGGCGACGTGACCCATCAGTGGCACGTCATCGACGCCACCGACGTGGTGCTCGGCCGCCTCGCGGTGCAGGCGGCAAACCTGCTCCGCGGCAAGCACAAGCCCACATTCGCGCCGCACGTCGACGGTGGTGACTTCGTCGTCATCATCAACGCCGACAAGGTTGCCGTCTCCGGCAACAAGCGGACCGACAAGTTCCTCTACAGCCACTCCGGTCACCCGGGCGGTCTGCGGGCTCGTTCCGTCGGCGAGGTTCTCGAGAAGAACCCCGACCGCCTCGTGGAGAAGGCCGTCACCGGCATGCTCCCGAAGAACAAGCTCGGTCGCGCCATCGCGAAGAAGCTGAAGGTCTACGCGGGCCCGAACCACCCCCACGCCGCGCAGCAGCCGGTGCCGTTCGAGATCAAGCAGGTGGCACAGTGACGACGCCCGAGGAACAGAACGTGAACCCCGAAGAGTACGTCGAGAACGTCGAGGTCGCTGCAGACGAGTACGTCGAGGACGTCGTCGAGGCACCTGCTGCCCCGATCGTGTTCGACCGTCCGGTCCAGACCGTCGGTCGCCGTAAGGAGGCCGTCGTCCGCGTCCGCCTCGTGCCCGGCACCGGCAACTTCACCCTCAACGGCCGCACCATCGAGGACTACTTCCCGAACAAGGTGCACCAGCAGCTCGTGAAGTCGCCCCTGGTGACGGTCGAGCGCACCGAGTCGTTCGACATCCACGCACGCCTGCACGGCGGCGGCCCGTCCGGCCAGGCCGGCGCGCTGCGTCTCGCCATCGCGCGTGCACTCACCGAGGTCACTCCCGAGGATCGCCCCGCGCTCAAGCGTGCCGGCTTCCTCACGCGTGACCCGCGTGCCGTCGAGCGCAAGAAGTACGGCCTGAAGAAGGCCCGTAAGGCATCGCAGTACTCCAAGCGCTGATGTGCCGCCGACGCTGATTTCGTCAGAGTCGGCACCTGTTCCACCACGAGAGCAGGCGTCGGTAGACATCTCCTACCGGCGCCTGCTTTCGTGCATTCTGACCTCTATCGACATCCGCGGCGGGGGCCGCACACGACTGGGAGGCTGTGTACATGGGTCGGTTGTTCGGCACCGACGGAGTCCGGGGCTTGGCCAACGCCGAGCTCACATTGGAGCTGGCAGTACGTCTGGCAGGCGCTGCAGCAGCGGTCCTGGCCCCTCAGGGTGCCGACCGGCGACCGGTCGCGGTCGTGGGTCGAGATCCACGCGCGAGCGGCGAGATGCTCGAGGCGGCCGTCACGGCCGGACTCACCGCAGCCGGAGTCGACGTGGTCTCGGTGGGCGTGCTGCCCACGCCCGCGGTCGCGTACCTCACGGGTGACTACGGCGCCGACCTCGGCGTGATGATCTCCGCGTCGCACAATCCCATGCCCGACAACGGCATCAAGATCTTCGCGGCCGGCGGGCACAAACTCGACGACGAGGTCGAGGACCGGATCGAAGCGGTGCTGCACGGCGACGCCGAGAGCGCTGCACGCCCCACCGGCTCGGCCATCGGCCGGGTACGCGTCGTGTCCGACGCCCTCGACCGTTACCTCGCGCATCTCGCGACGGCCGTGCACAAGCCGCTCACCGGTACGACCGTGGTGGTCGACTGCGCGCACGGCGCCGCCTCACAGGCCGGCCCGGCCGCCTACGCGGCCGCAGGTGCGACGGTCATCGCGATCAACGCCGAACCCGACGGACTGAACATCAACGACGGCTGCGGATCCACGCACCTGTCCGTGCTGCAGCAGGCCGTGCTCGAGCACGGCGCCGACCTCGGTCTCGCGCACGACGGCGACGCCGACCGCTGCCTCGCCGTCGACGCGACCGGCACGGTGGTCGACGGCGACGCGATCATGGCGATCCTCGCCCTCGGCATGCACGAAGCCGGCGAACTTCCCGACGACACGCTCGTCGCCACGGTGATGAGCAATCTCGGTCTGCATCTCGCGATGCGCGCGGCGGGAATCCAGGTGCGCACCGTCGGTGTGGGCGACCGCTACGTGCTCGAGGAGCTCCGCCGCGGTGGCTACGGCCTCGGCGGTGAGCAGTCCGGTCACATCGTCCTGCCCGCGCACGGCACGACCGGCGACGGCGTGCTCACGGGTCTGCGCCTGATGGAGCGGATCGCCACTACGGGCCTGCCGCTCGCGAAGCTCGCCTCGGTGATGACGTCGCTCCCGCAGGTTCTCGTGAACGTGCGGGTCCACGACAAGGTCGCCGTCGCGAACGATCCTGCGGTGGCGGCTGCGGTCGCGGAGGCCGAGCGCGAACTCGGCGAGACCGGCCGGGTGCTGCTGCGTCCGTCGGGTACCGAACAGCTCGTGCGCGTCATGGTCGAAGCCGCCGACGACGATCACGCCCGGGCAGTCGCCGACCGTCTCGCGGGAGTCGTCGCCGCCGTCTGATCTGCGCGGTCACCGGCTCCTCGTAGCCGCATTCCACGGGTAGTCCCGCTGCGGTGGAACCGGATCGCCCTGCGCTGCGTCCTAACTCTTCGAGAGGGTTCGGTGGGCGAAGGGCGGACATGGACACACAGCAGCAGAGCGCGGCGACACAGCACGGCACGATCAGGTTCGACGGCGAGGCGGTGCGCGCCGTCGCGGCACGACTCGCGGAGGTCGCCGAGGACGCCGACGACGAGATCCGTCGCGGCTTCGGCGGTCTCGTCTTCGACGGCTCCGGTGCCGGATCGACGCACCGGGCGGCCGGCGTCCGCGTCGAGACCGGCTGTCGCAGGATGCGTGCTGCATGCGAGACCTGGGCGGCGACCGTGCAGGCGCATGCCGATGCGCTGCGCGCCGCGGCGGACACCTACCGCCACCAGGACGACGCGACCGGCATCGCCGTCACCGCTGTGACCGGCGCCGAACTCGACAGCGTCGGGTTCGGCGACGCAGGGACCCGGCAGCCGTGAGGACCCCTCCCGAGAGCGCAGGCGACATCCTCGATGCAGGAGCGCCCGGCCTGGCCCGTCTGACCGACCTCGTGCAGTCCCTGCATGCTCTCGGGCTCGAGTCCGGCTGTTGCGTCGCGGACGTCCGGGCACGTTACGACGAGGAACGAACCCTCGCGTTGCCCGCCCTCGCCGACGACGCCGCCACGACGCGCTCGCTGGCGACCTCCCTCGGTCGTCGGACCGACGAACAGCGTCGTCTCCTGCTGCAACTCGACGAGTCGTGGGACGGATCCGCCGCCGACCGGGCTCGCGCGGAGCTGACGGCCACCGTCCGTGCCGGAGTGGCGCTGTGTTCGTCGCTCACCGATCTCGCGGTCGCTCTGGAGTCGGCCGCCACCGCGATCGCCGCGGCCTTGCGTGAGAAGGCCCGCGTCGTCGGGGATCTCGCGGAAGGCACCGTCGACGGTCGCACGAGGGACGAGATCGACACGATCGTCGCCGGAGCGAGCGGGAGCCCGCACGGACCGAGCCCGGAGGAGCATGCCCGCTGGTTCGGCGACCCGCCCGGTTGCGACGTGGGCGACCCGCCCGGTGGCGACGTGGCCGACCCTGCCGCCGACTGTCGGAGATGGGTCGAGGAACGTCTGGTCCCGGCGGTCCGGGACGCCGTCGACGTGGTGCTCGGGGCGTGTGAGGAGGCCGGCCGCCGGATCGCCGGCAGTGTCACCGACCTGGCGACGACCACCGAACGCGTCGCCGAGGGTGCCGGGGCGGCCGGGGGCGCGTCCGGTACCGGGACGGTGGCTCCCGTCGTCGACGACGGGTCGATGCAGCACGGACCGAGCGACCCGCCGAATCAAGGTGCACTGCTGACGGTTCCCGGGATCCGCCCGGGCGAACGCAGACGCGAACATGCCTCCGGACCGCTCGAGGACGACCGTCGGCAGAACGAGAACGACGAGGGTGATACGGGAGTCGTGCTCGCGGAAGCCGGGCCGCTGTGACGCGAACGACGGAACGGAGGTCCGTCAGCGCCCGAGGAGCAGGTTGACCTGCGTGCCGAGATCACGATCGACGACGTCGGGGTCGGAGATCACCGTGGAGCCGGGCAGCTCCGTGGTGAGGTCGGAGAAGATCGCGTACGTCTTGTCGCCCGTGAGACGGTGCAGCAGGAAGCCGGTGAGCAGCGCACGAGTGCGTTCCTGGGTGCGACGCTCCGCACCACCGACGCCGAGAGCGCCGAGCAGGCGGCGCCCCTCGACGAGTCCTTCGTCGTTCGCCTTGTCGACGACCCGCAACTGCACGTCGTCGCTGCCCCAGCCCCGGGCGACCGCGACGGCATCGCTGGTCATCGACCCGATGCTCTTCTCACCGACGAGGACGAGGCCCGGTGCCCGCACGCGGCCCGCGGCGTCGGAGGCGGCAGGGGAGACGGGCGAGGGGTAGAGCGCGGCGACGGCCGCCACCTCACGCCTCGCTGCGGCGAGCACCGCCGCTCCGGCGCCCGAGCCGTGGCCCACCAGCGCGAGCTTCGACGGATGGACACTGATCCGCCCGGTGCCGAGACGCACGCCGGTGCAGATGTCGAGGGTGGTGAGCAGGTCGGTCGACAAGCCGATCGCCGACGGCACCGGTCCGCGCTCGGTGTTGGGGGCGCCCACCACGATTCCCCAGGACGCGAGGTGCTCGAAGAGCTTCGTGTACTTCGTGACCCCGGTGAGCCAGCCGTGCCCGAACGCGATCGCGGGCAGGTCGAAGCCTTCCGCGGGGGTGTACACGACACCCGGCTGACCGGCGAGCGCCAGGTCGCCGCGCAGCACCGAGTGCGGGCCGCGCCGGGAGAGTTCCTGAGCCAGTTTCTTGGGGTTCGCCGCCACGGCCTGAACGTTAGCGGATGGCGCTGCCCGCCGGGGTCGGTGCGTACCGGACGGCGTGCCCCGATGCAGGTGTACGGGCTCACCGGTGTGTTGTTCCCGGACGGGGGTCGACCAGTACCCTGCTAGGCATGTGCGGAATCGTGGGCTATGTCGGGCACCGTCGTGCTCTCGACGTCGTGGTGGAAGCGCTGCGGCGGATGGAGTACCGGGGTTACGACTCGGCGGGAATCGCCATCCTCGACGGCAAGGGTGGTCTGGCCGTCGAGCGGAAGGCGGGGCGGCTGGTCAATCTGGAGGCCGAGCTCGCCGAGATCGGCGAGGAGCACTTCGCCGGTACCGCGGGGATGGGGCATACCCGGTGGGCCACCCACGGTCGTCCCACCGACCGCAATGCGCACCCGCATCGCGACGCGACCGGCAAGGTCGCAGTGGTGCACAACGGCATCATCGAGAACTTCGCGCCGCTGCGTGAGGAGCTCGAGAAGTCGGGCGTGGAGCTGGCCAGCGACACCGACACCGAGGTCGCGGTGCACCTGGTAGCCCGCGCCTACGCCGAGGGCCCGACGGCGGGCAACTTCGTCGACAGCGCCCGCAGTGTGCTGCGCCGGCTGCAGGGTGCGTTCACGCTGGTCTTCGCGCACGCCGATCATCCGGGCACGATCGTCGCCGCGCGCCGGTCGACGCCGCTGGTCGTCGGGGTCGGCGACGGCGAGATGTTCATCGCCTCGGACGTCGCGGCGTTCATCGAGTTCACCCGCCAGGCGGTCGAGCTCGGTCAGGACCAGGTCGTGGTGATCACGAACAACTCCTACGAGGTCACCGACTTCGACGGCAACACCGACGTGGCGACGCGTCCGTTCACCATCGACTGGGATCTCGCCGCCGCCGAGAAGGGCGGCCACGACTACTTCATGCTCAAGGAGATCGAGGAGCAGCCGGCCGCGGTCGCCGACACCCTGCGCGGTCACTTCGTCGACGGGTGCATCGTGCTCGACGAGCAGCGCCTGTCCGATCAGGAACTGCGCGACATCGACAAGGTCTTCGTCGTCGCCTGCGGTAGTTCGTACCACTCGGGCCTGGTCGCCAAGTACGCGATCGAGCACTGGACCCGCCTGCCCGTCGAGGTCGAACTGGCCTCGGAGTTCCGCTACCGCGATCCGGTGCTCGATCGGTCCACGCTGGTCGTGGCGATCTCGCAGTCCGGGGAGACCGCCGACACCCTCGAAGCGGTCCGGCACGCCAAGGATCAGAAGGCGCGGGTGCTGGCGGTGTGCAACACCAACGGCGCGCAGATCCCGCGGGAGGCCGACGCGGTGCTCTACACCCGCACCGGCCCGGAGATCGGTGTGGCGTCGACGAAGGCGTTCCTGGCGCAGATGGCCGCGAACTACCTCGTGGGTCTGGCGCTGGCGCAGGCGCGCGGCACGAAGTATCCCGACGAGGTGGCCCGCGAGTACCAGGACCTGGCGGCGATGCCGGAGAAGATCGCCGAGTTGCTGACCGGCATGGAGCCGGTGCGGGCGCTGGCGCGTGAGCTGTCGGCCTCGCCGGCCGTGCTGTTCCTGGGCCGGCACGTGGGCTACCCGGTCGCGCTCGAAGGGGCGCTCAAGCTCAAGGAACTGGCGTACATGCACGCCGAGGGCTTCGCCGCCGGTGAGCTCAAGCACGGCCCGATCGCGCTGATCGAGGACGGGCTGCCCGTCATCGTCGTGATGCCGTCGCCGAAGGGCCGCGCCGTGCTGCACAGCAAGCTGCTCAGCAACATCCGGGAGATCCAGGCCCGCGGAGCCGTCACCGTCGTCATCGCCGAGGAGGGCGACGAGACGGTCCGGCCGTTCGCCGATCACCTCGTCGAGATCCCGTCGTCGGCGTCGCTGCTGCAGCCGCTGTTGTCGACGGTGCCGTTGCAGGTCTTCGCCGCGGAGGTCGCGCAGGCCCGCGGTTACGACGTCGACAAGCCCCGCAACCTCGCGAAGTCGGTCACCGTCGAATAGCGGCCCACCCGCCGGTGCAGGAGGGACGATGCGCAGTTTTCACCCGTCCGACGTGGTCCGTGCGGCGGAGGCGCCGCTGCTGGAGTCTCTCCCCGAGGGGGCGCTCATGCGGCGCGCGTCCTACGGACTCGCGCGGGTCGTGGCTTCCGAACTGCGCGAACGCACCGGTGGGATCGCCGGTCGGCGGGTGAGTCTGCTCGTCGGGTCCGGCGACAACGGCGGCGATGCGCTGTGGGCGGGAGCCTTCCTGCGTCGCCGTGGCGTGTCCGTCACCGCGCTGCTGTTCGCCCCCGATCGGGCGCACCCGGCGGGTCTGCGGGCACTGCGGAAGGCCGGCGGACGGATCCTTTCGGCGACTCCCGAGCACGTCGGCGACCCGGACCTCGTGCTCGACGGCATCGTCGGCATCTCCGGACGCGGCCCGCTGCGACCGGCAGCGGCCGCGGTCGTGGACGAGATCACCGCGCCGATCATCGCCGTCGACATCCCGAGCGGTGTCGATCCCGATACCGGTGCCGTCGACGGACCTGCGATCACGGCCGCGGTGACCGTCACCTTCGGCGCCTACAAACCGGTCCATGCGCTCGCCGCCGCGCGCTGCGGCCGTGTCGAACTCGTCGACATCGGACTCACACTCCCGGAGGCCGGGCTGGTCGCGGCGGAACCGTCCGAGATCGGTGCGATCTGGCCGGTGCCCGGCGCCGAGGACGACAAGTACTCCCAGGGTGTGGTGGGTATCCGTGCCGGCAGCGCCCGGTATCCGGGGGCGGGTGTGCTGTGCACGGGAGCGGCGGTCGCCGCGACCTCCGGCATGGTGCGCTACGCCGGGTCGGGTGCCTCCGAGGTGCTCGCGCGGTTCCCCGAGGTCGTCGTGTCGCCCTCGGTGGCCGAGACCGGGCGGGTGCAGGCCTGGGCCGTGGGGCCGGGTGCCGGTACCGACGACGAGGCCTGCGCGAACCTGCGCGACATCCTCGCCACCGACCTGCCGGTGCTCGTCGACGCCGACGGGCTCACGCTCCTCGCCCGGGAACCCGGTCTCGTGCGGGGCCGGTCCGCGCCCACCCTGCTCACCCCGCACGCCGGCGAGTTCGCACGCCTGACCGGGAACCGCCCCGAACCGGACCGGGTCGCGGCGGTACGTTCCCTCGCCGCCGACTGGGGTGTGCACGTGCTGCTCAAGGGGCGCGCGACTCTCGTGGCACGGCCCGACGGGCACGTCTTCGTCAACGATGCGGGCGGGTCGTGGGCGTCGACCGCGGGTGCCGGGGACGTGCTGGCCGGTGTCATCGGGTCGCTGCTTTCGTCGGGCATGCCGGTGGACCTGGCCGCGGCGGCCGGTGCACGGGCCCACGCGCTCGCCGCGAACCTGGCCGCGCAGGACCCGGAGTCCCCCGGAGCGGCGCCGATCTCGGCGAGCGCGATCCTCTCGCGACTCGGCGACTCGATTCGTCTGCTGCGCACCCACATTGCCGAATCGTGACGTGGCACACGGGGACACGACGTCGGCGTCCGACGGCACAGTGGCAGGATCGACAGATGTGACCACGACCCAACGCACCCCGCGACCTGCACGTACCGTCCTTCCCCAAGCCGAAGCCGTCATCGATCTCGATGCCGTGGCGGAAAACGTACGAGCGCTCCGGGAGTACGCGGGTCCGGCTGCGGTCATGGCCGTCGTCAAGGCCGACGCCTACAACCACGGGGCCGTGCCGGTCGCGCGTGCAGCGCTCGCCGCAGGCGCCCGCGAACTGGGTGTGACGACGCTCGGCGAGGCCCTCGCACTCCGTGCCGCGGGTATCGAGGCTCCGATCCTGTCGTGGCTGCACACCGCCGACTCCGATTTCGCTCCCGCCGTCGAGGCCGGGGTCGAACTGGGCCTGTCCTCGCCGCGGCACCTCGCGGCCGTCGTCGAGGCGGCCCGTCGGGTCGGGGTCACCGCGACCGTCACGGTCAAGGTCGACACCGGTCTCAACCGCAACGGTGTCGCCGTCGACGAGTGGGACGACATGCTGCGCGACCTGGGCCGGGCACAGGCCGAGGGTGCCGTGCGCGTGCGCGGAGCCTTCTCGCACCTCGCCCACGGCGACGAACCCGAGCATCCGGGTAACGCCGAGCAGCGCGATCGGCTGAGCGAGGCCGTCGCGGATCTGCGGCGGCACCAGCTGGCTCCCGAAGTGGTGCACCTGTCGAACTCCGCCGCCACCGTCACCCGTCCCGACCTGCGATTCGACATGGTTCGGCCCGGAATTGCGATGTACGGATTGACACCGATCCCGGAACTCGGAGATCTGGGCTTCCGGCCGGTGATGACCGTGCGGGCGAGGGTGGTGCTGGTGAAGAAGGTGAAGGCGGGGGACGGCGTGTCCTACGGGCACACCTGGACCGCTCCCGCGGATACGACGGTGGCGCTGCTGCCCATGGGATACGCGGACGGGATCCGCCGCAATCTCAGCGGGCGCATCGAGGTGCAGCTCGGTGGGCGCCGGTGCCCGCAGATCGGGCGCGTGTGCATGGATCAGGTCGTTGTCGACCTCGGCCCCGACGGTGCAGGAGTAAGCGAGGGCGACGAGGCGTTGTTCTTCGGTGACGGGCGTCACGGAGAGCCGAACGCCCAGGACTGGGCCGACAAGCTGGACACGATCAACTACGAGATCGTGACCGGCATCGGCGGACGGACCGTCCGGACCTATGTCGGAGCGAAGGGAGCGTGACGTCATGTCCCTCGTGAACAGGATGGGACTCCTCGGTGCGAGCCTCGCGACGCTCGCATCGTCGGCGGGACTGTACGCGGTCAGGACCGCGGGCGCGCCCGCCCCCGAGATCTATCAGAACGAGGACTTCGACGAGATCCTCCGGCTCCCGCGCCGCATCGTGGCCACCGAGGACGGTGTTCCGCTCGTGGTCCGCGAGAGCGGCTCGTCCCTGGCTCCGCTCACCGTCGTGTTCGTCCACGGCTACTGCCTGCGCATGCAGGCCTGGCACATGCAGTACCGGCACCTGCGCGAACAGTGGGGACGCGACGTGCGCGCCGTCTTCTACGACCAGCGTGGCCACGGCGAATCCGGTTTCTCCGGCGCCGCGACGTGCACCATCGCGCAGCTCGGCCGCGACCTGGGCCGGGTGATCGACGAGGTCGCGCCCACCGGTCCGGTGGTGGTCGTGGGCCACTCGATGGGCGGCATGACCGCGATCGCCCTCGCTTCCCAGCGACCCGACCTGTTCGGCGAACGCATCGTGGGGGTCGGTCTCCTCGCGACCACCGCAGCAGGTCTGAGCAAGACCGGTATCGGACGCAATCTCGAGAACCCGGTGATCGACGCGTTCCGGTACGCGGCGCGTACCGCACCGGGATTCGTGCAGTTCGCGCGCGGCGCGGCCCGTGCCGTCGTGACCCCGATCCTGCGCGCGGCGTCCTACGGTACGGTCGTGAGCCCTCGCCTGGTGAAGTTGTCCGACCGAATGCTCGACGAGACGTCGGTGCTCACCATCGTCAACTTCCTCCGCACCCTCGAACTGCACGACGAGTCCGCGGCGCTTCCGGTCCTGGGCACCGTGCCCGTGTTGGTGTTGTCCGGCGACGCCGACATGGTCATCCCGTACGCGAGTTCCGAGGCGCTGGCGGAGGAACTGCCCGACGTCGAACTCAAGCGGGTACGCGGTGCCGGGCACCTCGTGCAGCTGGAGTTCCCCGAGGTGGTCGACCGTGCCCTCGATCGCCTGATCCAGCGGAGTTTCACGCAGGGAGTGAACGGAAGGCAGATCGCAATTGGGTGAGTCGCAATCGAGTGGGCCACAGGTGGGGGAGCAGACCATCGAACTGCCGACCGTGGAGGACACCGAGGCGTTCGGGCGGCGGCTTGCAGCCGAGTTGCGGGCCGGCGACCTCGTCGTGCTCGACGGACCGCTCGGCGCGGGTAAGACGGCGTTGACCCGTGGGATAGCCGCCGGCCTCGGGGTGGAGGGACGCGTGACCTCCCCGACCTTCGTCATCGCCCGCGAACACCGTCCCGGTAGTCCGGAGGGACGCGAACCGGTCGGGCTCGTCCATGTCGATGCCTACCGTCTCGGCGACGGCCCGGACGCCCTCGACGAACTCGACGCGCTCGACCTCGACACCGACCTGACCGACACCGTCGTGGTGGTCGAATGGGGCGGTGGCCTGGTCGAACAGCTCGCCGAACGGCATCTGAGGGTCCGGCTCCGGCGCGACCCGGGCACCGACGTCCGCCGTGCCTCGTGGGAGTGGATCGGCTGACCCAGCGGAAGCCCACATGCCGGTGGCTTCCGTCACTGCGCACCGACCGGGCAGGTCGTGCGGGGTAGGCTGGTACATCGTGCTCGTGCTCGCCGTCGATACCGCCACCCCCGCCGTGACCTCGGGAGTCGTCCGTCTCGACCGCGGTCGGGACGATCCCCGGCCCGAGACGGTCGCCGCGCGCGTGCTCGACAATCCGCGAGCGCACGCCGAAGTCCTCACCCCGCAGATCCTCGAATGTCTCGCCGAGGCCGGCGCCGCACCCACCGATCTCGACGCGATCGTCGTCGGCATCGGACCAGGCCCGTTCACGGGTCTCCGCGTCGGCATGGCCACCGCTGCGGCCTTCGGTGATGCTCTCGGCATCCCCGTGCACGGTGTGTGCAGCCTCGACGCGATCGCCGCGGACGTCCACCGGGAACACGGTACGGACGCCGATCTGCTCGTCGTCACCGATGCCCGTCGGCGCGAGGTCTACTGGGCACGCTATTCCGGCGGCCGCCGCGTCGAAGGACCCGAGGTGCGCAAGCCCGCCGACGTGCCCGCCGAGCCGTCGGTGCGGGTGGCCGGCTCGCCGACGCACGTCGCGCTGTTCGACCTTCCGGCGGTGGACGTGCAGACGCCGTCCCCGGCGGGCCTGGTGACCGTTGCCGCCGACGCCCTGTGCGCGGACGCCGAACCGGAGCCGCTCGTGCCCCTGTACCTGCGTCGTCCCGACGCGGTGGAGACCGCGAACCGCCGAGCATGAACGCCACACCCGAGGAGAATCCGGCCGCGGAGAATCCGGCCGCCGAGAACGCGGTCGTCATCGACGCACTGCGCCCCGAGGACGCACCCCGCTGCGCCGAACTGGAACAGATCCTGTTCCCCGGCGACGACCCGTGGAGCGCCGACGCCTTCCGTTCGGAGCTGGCCTCGCCCCACAACCGCTACTTCGCCGCGCGCGACCCCCAGGGCCGGCTGATCGGTTACGCGGGACTCGCGCGACTCGGTACGGCCATCGAACCCGAATCCGAGGTGCACACCATCGGCGTGGACCTCGCGGCGCGCCGCCGGGGGATCGGCGGAGTCCTGTTGGGGGAGCTACTGGCCGTCGCCGACCGCTGGGGCGGGCCGGTCTTCCTCGAGGTACGCACCGACAACGACGCGGCGATCGCCCTGTACCGGCGCGAGGGCTTCGAGATCGTCGGAACCAGGAAGCGTTACTACCAGCCGAGCGGCGCGGACGCGTACACGATGCGTCGTCCGGACCCGCGAGAGGAGTCACCGGCGTGAGCACCACCAGCCCCCGATTCGAGCTGCCCGAGCGCCCCGTCGTGATGGGCATCGAGAGCTCGTGCGACGAGACCGGTGTCGGCATCGTCCGCTGGGTGGGTGACGGCACCCTCGAGCTGATGGCCGACGCCGTCGCGTCGAGCGTGGACGAGCATGCCCGCTTCGGCGGTGTGGTGCCGGAGATCGCATCCCGCGCCCACCTCGAGGCCATGGTGCCGACGATGCGGCGCGCCCTCGACGAGGCCGGGATCGAGAAGCCGGACGCGGTGTGCGTGACCATCGGGCCGGGCCTCGCGGGAGCACTTCTCGTCGGTGTCGCCGCCGCCAAGGCCTACGCGGCAGCGTGGAACGTGCCGTTCTTCGCGATCAACCACCTCGCGGGCCACGTCGCGGTCGACACCCTCGAGCACGGACCGATGCCGCCCTGCGTGGCGCTGCTCGTCTCCGGTGGCCACACACATCTGCTGCACGTCGAACATCTCGGCAAGCCCATCGTCGAACTCGGCACCACCGTCGACGACGCCGCGGGTGAGGCCTTCGACAAGGTCGCGCGGCTTCTGGGACTCGGTTATCCGGGCGGTCCCGAGGTCGACAGGCTGGCCCGGGAGGGCGACCCCACCGCGGTCGTCTTCCCGCGGGGTATGACCGGTCCGCGCGACGCGCGTCACGACTTCTCGTTCTCCGGTCTCAAGACCGCGGTGGCCCGCTTCGTCGAGGCGAAGGAACGTGCGGGCGAACCGGTGCCGGTCGCCGATGTCGCTGCGGGTTTCCAGGAGGCGGTGGCGGACGTGCTCACCATGAAGGCCGTGCGGGCCGCCCAGGATCTCGGTGTCGACACGCTCGTCCTCGGTGGCGGAGCGACCGCCAACAGCCGGCTCCGCGAACTCGCCGAGGAACGGTGCGCTGCCGCAGGTATCACCCTGCGTGTGCCGCGACCGAAGCTGTGCACCGACAACGGCGTCATGATCGCGTCGCTGGGCGCGCATCTCATCGCCGCGGGGGCGCAGCCGTCCTCGCTGGGCGCTGCGACGGATCCGGGCCTGTCGGTGTCGGTGTCGCAGATCGTGGCCTGACCGTTCCCGACCGACTGCCACCCGAGGAGGGCGCGCTGCCTAGGTGGGAGCGATCTCCGAGGTCCCGGAGCCGGTGGTGGTCTCTCCGGTGGTCGTGTCGTCGCCCGTCGTGGTCTGTCCGGTGGACGGCACGGTCGTGCTCTCCTCCGTGACGGACGCGATCGTCGAGGACACGTCGGTCGGATATGCACCGGTGGACGATGCGGACGGCGACTCGGTCGGCGATGTGGTCGACGGGGGTGTCGGGCTCACACCGGTGCTCGGTTCGGTCGTCTCCGGATCGGTGGGCGCAGGGCTCGTCGTCTCCGGCGGTGTCGTCGGCTCGGTGGTGTCGGGAGCGGTGGTGTCCGGTGCCGTGGTGTCCGGAGCGGTGGTGTCCGGTGCCGTGGTGTCCGGAGAGGTCGTGTCCGGAGCCGTGGAGTCCGGATCGGGCCTCGGTGCGGTCTCGGAATCCGGCGATGTGAGCGGTCGGTCCGTCTCGGACTCTTCCTCCGCTGTCGACCCGGGAGTCGGCACCTGATCGATCGGGGTGGGCGTCACCGTGGTGCTCGTCGACTCGGGCGCGGTGGGCCACGGATCCTGGGTCGACGGAACGGTGTGCTCGACGGTCGGCAACGGCCAGGGAACCGTCGTCGGCGCGGGTGCGTCCTGGGTGCTCCGGGACGTCACGGGTTCGGGCGGCGGGTCGTGGGACGGGACGGCCGACTCGCCGGGACCGGCCTCCTGCGTGGGGACGTCGCCGCTCGTGAAACGCGGCGAGACCTGGGCGTCGCTGCTCTCGCGTTCGGTGAAGTGCTGGGTGGCGAAGCCGGCCATGATCGCACTGAGCACCAGGAGCCCGGCGACCGCACCGGAGACACGACCCGAGGATCGGTTGCCGGTGCGCGACAGGGCACCGACCACGGTGTATCCGACCGAGGACGGGGAATCGGCCGACAGTGCCGCACCGATCGCGGCAGCCGCTCCCGGCTCGGGGACGGTGACGATCTCGCCGTCGAACTCCGCCGAGATCGCCGCGGCGAGGACGGGGGACGCGGCCGCACCTCCGATGAGGGCCATGGTCTCGGGAACCGGATCGGTGTTCGAGCAGATGCGCCGGGTGAACGCCGCCGCTTCGTCGGCCAGATCGGTCGTCAGTTCGTCCAGTTGCGCGCGGGTGAGGGTGACCGTCGCGTCGGGACCGGCCTCGGCGATGTCGATGCGGGTCGTCGGCGCCGAGGAGAGGGCCTCCTGGGCACCCTGGCACCGGGCCGCCAGCAGGCCGGGGTCGATCTGCCGCCGGGTGCGCATCCGCTCGGTGGCGTTGCGGACATGATCGAGTACACGTGCGGTCAGGGCATCACCGCCGACGGTCTCGGTGCGTGCGGACCGCAGCAGGGTGCCGGTTTCGCGGTCGAGGACGGAGACGGTCGTGCCGGTGGCTCCGATGTCCACGAGCGCGATCGCGCCGGGTTCGCGACGGACTCCCACGGTGTAGAGGTATTCGAGGGCGGCGGTGGTCTCCGGAACGAGACGGACCATGTGGCCCGTCCGCTCGGCGGCCGTGCGGATCTCGTTCGCCTGCTCCTCGGTGCGGTATGCGACCGTGATGATGTCGGGGCCGTCGGCTCCGCGGGCGGTTCCGCGAGGAGACGTGAGCGAGACGGCGTCGAAGACGAGATCTCCGAGATCGCGCCCGGGCTGGGACTCGGAGGCGAGTCTGCGGAATTCCGTTGTGGGCGCGTGTGCAGCATCGACGCGCAGGGCCGAGCCGACGCCGGAGGCGCCGACGGAGATGCCGAGCGACGTGGGCATTGTTCACCTTCCGTGCGTGATCGACGACCAGGCGTCCAGGGCCTACCTCGGCTGAGGTCACCGAACGATCACGCTCATGGGTTTCCGTTATTCAACCGTAACATGACGCCGGGTTCGATGCAGGTCGGCGTGTTTGCACCCGTTGCCCTTGAGCGCTGGCACTCGCGTGTATAGAGTGCTAGTGACACCGAGCGCCGGCCCGGCACCCGCGACGACGGGACGCGTGCGGAGTCACCGTGATGACTGAACACACCCGTGTTCGAGAACACCGGTTCTCGGACCCCATTACCCCTGAAAGTGGAGGGCTCATCGTGGCGAGCGTGAACATCAAGCCGCTCGAGGACAAGATCCTCGTCCAGGCCAACGAGGCCGAGACGACGACTGCCTCCGGCCTGGTCATCCCGGACACGGCGAAGGAGAAGCCCCAGGAGGGCACCGTCGTCGCCGTCGGCCCCGGCCGCTGGGACGAAGATGGCGACAAGCGCATCCCGCTCGACGTCAAGGAAGGCGACGTCGTCATCTACAGCAAGTACGGCGGAACCGAGATCAAGTACGCCGGCGAGGAGTACCTGATCCTGTCTGCGCGCGACGTCCTGGCTGTCGTCGCCAAGTAGGCCGCTTGCATTCCGCCCCGGTGTCCCGTTTCGGACCCGGGGCGGAATACGTTGGGGAACATCCGAGTCCAGGAGTAGTCGCAGAACATGTCCAAGCAAATCGAGTTCAACGAGACCGCGCGCCGGGCTCTCGAGCGCGGTGTCGACCAGCTGGCCGACGCCGTCAAGGTGACGCTCGGCCCGCGTGGCCGGCACGTCGTGCTCGCCAAGGCATTCGGTGGTCCCACCGTCACGAACGACGGTGTGAGCATCGCCCGTGAGATCGAGCTGGAGGATCCGTTCGAGAACCTCGGCGCCCAGCTCGTCAAGAGTGTCGCGACCAAGACCAACGACGTCGCGGGTGACGGCACCACCACCGCGACCGTTCTCGCCCAGGCGCTGGTCAAGGCCGGCCTGAAGAACGTTGCCGCAGGCGCCAATCCGATCTCGCTCGGAGCCGGTATCGCCCAGGGTGCGGACAAGGTGAGCGAGGCACTGCTCGCGTCCGCCACTCCCGTCGAGGGCAAGACCGCCATCGCGCAGGTCGCCACCGTGTCCTCGCGCGACGAGGAGATCGGCGAGATGGTCGGCGAGGCGCTGACCCGCGTGGGGAAGAACGGTGTCGTCACCGTCGAGGAATCCTCCACGCTGCACACCGAACTGGTCGTCACCGAGGGCGTGCAGTTCGACAAGGGCTTCCTGTCGCCCTACTTCATCACCGACATCGACGCGCAGGAAGCCGTCCTCGAGGACGCGCTCGTCCTGCTGTACCGCGAGAAGATCAGCTCGCTTCCCGACTTCCTCCCGCTCCTCGAGAAGATCGCAGAGTCCGGCAAGCCGGTCCTGATCATCGCCGAGGACATCGAGGGCGAGCCGCTGTCGACCCTCGTGGTCAACGCGATCCGCAAGACCCTCAAGGCCGTTGCCGTCAAGGCCCCGTACTTCGGCGACCGCCGGAAGGCCTTCCTCGAGGATCTCGCCGTCGTCACCGCGGGTACGGTCATCAACTCCGATCTGGGTCTGTCCCTCAAGGAGGCCGGACTCGACCTGCTCGGTTCGGCCCGCCGCGTCGTCGTCACCAAGGACAGCACCACGATCGTCGACGGTGCCGGCACGGCCGAGGACATCGAGGCACGCGCCGCCCAGCTGCGTCGCGAGATCGAGGCCACCGAGTCCGACTGGGACCGCGAGAAGCTCGAAGAGCGTCTGGCGAAGCTCGCCGGTGGCGTCGCCGTCATCCGCGTGGGTGCTGCAACCGAGACGGACCTCAAGGAGCGCAAGTTCCGCGTCGAGGACGCCGTCAATGCCGCGAAGGCGGCCATCGAGGAGGGCATCGTCCCCGGTGGTGGTTCGGCTCTCGTTCAGGCCTCGCGCGCGCTCGAGGAGCTCCAGGCGTCCCTCTCCGGCGACGCCGCCACGGGCGTCGCCGCGCTGCGCACCGCGCTCACCGCGCCGCTGTACTGGATCGCCACGAACGCCGGCATCGACGGTGCGGTGGTCGTGAGCAAGGTCGAGGAGACGGGTAAGGGTTTCAACGCCGCGACCCTCTCCTACGGCGACCTCGTCGCCGAGGGCGTCGTCGACCCGGTGAAGGTGACGCGCTCCGCCGTCGTCAACGCTGCGTCGGTGGCACGCATGGTGCTCACCACCGAGAGCGCCGTCGTCGACAAGCCGGAAGAAGAGGCCGAGGCCGGGCACGGCCACGGTCACGCGCACTGAGCGACAGGTCAGGGCCGCGGACCCGCCGCCCGGCGGGTCCGTAGGTCGAGCCGGACGTGAAAGTCGTTCCGGACGGCACGAATACAGCGAGGCCCCGCAAGGAATGTTCGCATTCCCTGCGGGGCCTTCGTCGTATCGACGCATCTCCTCCAACCGACCTCCCGGTCGTACCGTCACGGTCGTGTCGACATGGTCACGACCGTGACGGTGTCATCACGGGGCGGGTGACCGCCTCACACAGCGACCTTCCGCCGTCGTTGCCTCGTGTACATCTCCCGCTCGGTCTCCGACATGCCGCCCCAGATGCCGTACGGCTCGGCGACGGCGAGGGCGTGGTCGCGGCAACGGGCCAGCACGGGGCAGGTGCGGCACAGCTCCTTCGCGCGGTTCTCCCGCTGGGCGCGGGCACGACCGCGCTCTCCGTCGGGGTGGAAGAACACCGAGGAGTCCACACCACGACACTTACCGTGCATCTGCCAATCCCAGAGGTCCGCGTTGGGGCCGGGCAGTGTGTGTGGTGCAGGCATGTGGCACTCCTTTGCAGCAAGCTCGCGTGAGTTGTGCGAGCGGACCGTGGACACATCGGGATTCCCGCTGTGATCCGAATCAAACAAACTCACCGTAGGATCTGTATCGATTCGTCGTCAATATTTTCGATGAGTGGGATAGTCCATAACCGAACGGCCAAGATTTAACCGCGGAAATATTTACTTTCGTGAGGAGTCGTGCCTGTGCGCTGCGGGCGGGGGTGATCCGCGGTATTCTCCGCTCCCGACGTGGGTAGAAGGTCCCTTACTCGCTGGTAACCCGGCCTTTCGGCGGCCGGATGTGGCTCCGACTCGGGCTCGGAGGGCAGGGGCGGCACCCTACATGCACCACGCATGTTTTAACGCGATGTTTAACAAAATGTTCGGAAATGTCTTCTGTGCATCCTGCGTTCCAATCGTCGAGACTATTTGCGCTCACGGTGATAATTTCTCTCCGACAAATGCCCGGCGTCGGCCCGGAGCCCCGCGTATCGCCGGTATCCGCTGGTGCGATGATTCCGCGATGGCACCTTCCGACGCCCGCCGGCACACGGCACCGACACCGTCCGACCGCCACGCGATCCTGGTCGCCGCGGCCTTCGGGCCGACCCCGGGGGCACATCCGCTCCCTGCGGCGCACGGACCCGAACAGAATTGGTTGCGGGCCGTCGCGCTCGGTGGGCAGGGGCGTTACGCCGCTGCGCGGGCCGAGCTGACTCGAGTGCGTGGCACCGGAGGAGCGTGGTCGTCGTTCGGAGCGAGCACCGAGGCCTCCCTCCTCCGTCAGCTGGGTGGGCATCGTGCCGCCGCAGTGCTGGACGGACGCGCTCTCGTAGAGGCGGGGTCGCTGCGAACCGGCTCCGGGAACACTGTCGCCGCACGCGACTCCGACACTGTCGCCGCATCGCGCGACGCGGATGCTGTCGCTGCATGGTGCGACGCTGCCACGGGGTTGGCGGCCGATGCGCTCGGGCGGGGCCGTCTCGCGGTGTGCGGGTCGCTCCTCGACCGATGCGCAGCCGCACTCGACGCTGCCGAATCGGAAGCGGGGGAGAAGGCCTTCGTGCGGCAGCGGATCCGTCTCGCGTGGGTCGGGGCCGAATCCGCTCTCGCGGCAGGCGACTTCACCCGTGCTCGCAGCCGGGCGGACCGCGCGGTGGAACTCGCGGACGGATTCGGATCGATCCGGCACTCCGTGAAGTCCGACCTCGTGCGGGCGGCCTCTCTGACCGGACTGCCCGACCACGGTCCGGCCGTGGAACAGGCCGCCGACGTCCTCACGCGCGCGGAGGAACACGGACTGGTTCCGTTGCAATGGGCCGCGGCGATGCTCCTCGACGGACTCGGAGAGGGTGATGCGGGTCGCGTCCGTGATCTCGATGCGGGTCGCGTCCGTGATATCTGCGCGACCACCATCGTCGGGCGTGGGGGCCGGTTCGTGACCTCGTCCGCCTGCTGAGTTCCACTCGCGCGCGGGGGGTGACCCGACCGGTCGGTCGTTGTAGTTACTCTGGGGGTGTTCCACGGTCAGGTGGAAGCCCGCCCGGGGGGTGGTGCCGTCTGTAACGCCAGGACTTGCGCAATCGATGACTGTTATGGGTGAGGAGTTGGACTCCGCGGTTGCTGCGGCTGCGCAAGGCGACCGGGCGGCTCTCGCTCAGGTTCTTGCAAGTGTCCGGCCCCTCGTCGTGCGGTACTGCCGCGCACGGGTCGGATCTGCAGAGCGCGGCCAGCTCTCTGCAGACGACGTTGCACAGGAGGTGTGCCTGGCCGTGATGACCGCTCTGCCGAGATATCAGGACCAAGGCCGCCCCTTCATGGCGTTCGTGTACGGGATCGCTGCTCACAAGGTCGCCGACGCGCACCGAAGTGCGGCCCGCAACCGCGCGGAACCCGTGGCGGATGTGCCGGAGGTGATGTCGCTCGACGACAGCCCCGAGGAATACGCGATCAACTCCGAGGCGGGCCGGCAGATGAAGCAGCTGCTGGGCATCCTCCCGGAGAAGCAGCGCGAGATCCTCATCCTCCGTCTCGTCATGGGATTGTCGGCCGAAGAGACGGCCGCAGCAGTGGGAAGTACTGCAGGAGCGATCAGGGTGGCCCAGCACCGGGCCATCGCGAGACTCAAGAAGGAAGTCACGAGAGCAGGTGAGCGGAATGGGTAGGGGGCGTTTCTCGGGCGACGGCTTCGACGACGAGTTTCCCGACGACGAAACCTCCGTGGACCTCGCCGCCGTGCGTCGTGACGACGCGCTGATCGATGCGATCTCCGGTAACGGGCTCGTCGAGACGAAGGGCAACGAGGAGTACGAACTCGCCACTCTGCTCGCCGATTGGCGTGCAGAGATCCTCGCCGAACCGATGCCCGCCGGCCCCGACCTCGACGAAGTGGTCGCCGCCGTCCACCGGGAACTGGGAACACGGGAAACGCTCGCTCCGGCCCCGGAGGTCACCCCTCTGCGCCCGAGATCGAAGGGGCAACTCCGGTTGCTCCGTCCGCTCGCAGGTGCAGCAGCGCTCGTCGCCGTCGCCGTCGGCAGCGCGACCGCCGTGTCCTACGGCGCCGAGCCCGGCGACCCGTTGTGGGGCGTCAAGCAGGTCGTGTTCAGTGAGCAGGCGCAATCCACCGAGGCCCGGATCGACACCACATCGACCCTGGAGCGTGCCGAACAACTCATCGCCGAGGGCAACACGGAGGAAGCACGTGAGTTGCTGACGTCCGCGGAGTCCCGTTCGGGCGACGTCCGGGACGCGGAGGAGCGCGATGCGCTCGGCGACTGGGTGCAACGCCTCGCCGAGGAACTCGGCCGGTTGGTGCCGCAGGTGCCTCCGCCGCCTGCGGTACCGGTGGCACCCGAGGTTCCGGTGGTTCCCGGTGCCGTCGTGCCCCCGCCGGTCACGACGCCCGGCACCGAAGGGCAGCAGCCCGCTCCCACGACGGGCACCGGCACGGGCACCACCGCGCCGCCGACGTCGTCGACGACCGTGGATCCGACCATCCTGCAGGCGCCGCCGCCGGTGACCGGCACGTCCGCGCCGTCGCAGACCGCGCCGCCGCCGTCGTCGTCGTCCAGCACGCAGCCGTCACCTGCGCCGAGCGAACCGCCGCCGCCGGCGACGTCGGAGTCCCAGACCCCTGCACCCACCACGACCGCGTCGTCGCCGCGGTCGACGCAGGACGGGCCGGCCGCCGATATGGCACCGGCGTCGCTCACGACGCCGGAAGGCGAGTAGAAGCAACGAGAGAACGGGCCCGGCAGCAGATGCTGCCGGGCCCGTTCTCTCGTTGAAGTGCCGTGATGCGTGGTTCGCGGTGGGCTGAGGAATTCAGGAATCCAGGGGACTCAGGAATCCAGACCGTAGGGGTCGACGGGAAGAGCCTCGTTCATGGACGCGTCCGCGTAGCCGCGGCAGTAGTCCCAGGTGACGTAGGCGTCGGGGGACGGATCGAAGGCCGGCTCGTGCGGTCTGACGGTGCCGTCGACGAGCAGCTGCAGCAGGTTCGCCCGCAGCATGTCCCAGTCGTGGTAGTGGTCCTGGTGGCAGTCCTCGCAGCACACGACGAGTCCGCGGACGCCGCGGGGAGCCAGCAGCGCCTCGTAGACGGCCAGGTCTGCGAGGTCCTCTTCCACCGCGAGCCGCTCCGCAGGATCCAGGGGCTGGCCCGGTTCGATCGCGTCCAGTGCTGCGGACGGATCGTCGGGGTCTCCTGCGAACGGGTCCGGTGGGAGTCCGGGAGGCAACTGATCACGCACGACTCCACGGTACGCAGACCGAGGGGGTCTGCGCCAGCGGTCGCCAGGGGACACGCCGTGAAATCACACGAGGTGATGTGACGAACATCGGGGAACAGGGTGGGAGCCGAGCTTGTTCCCCGGAACAGATAACATGAATGGGTGCGTGCCGCTCTCCAACCGCCCGTCGGTGCGACGAGCGTGCACAGCCTTCATTCATTCCCGCTGCCGGACGGTTCTGCCGTCCGCTCCCATCGACTGTCACGGAGGGTCCGAACCGCATGAGTAGTACCGGAGGGCGCGTGCACACCGGCGGTGACGACCCGAACAAGGTCGCAATGCTGGGTCTGACCTTCGACGACGTGCTGCTGCTTCCCGCGGCTTCCGACGTCGTCCCGAGTCAGGTCGACACGTCGAGCCAGCTCACCCGCGAGATCCGCCTGCGGATCCCGCTGGTCAGCTCCGCGATGGACACCGTCACCGAGTCCCGCATGGCCATCGCGATGGCCCGGGCCGGTGGCATGGGCGTGCTGCACCGCAACATGCCCACCGAGGTGCAGGCCGCGCAGGTCGAGACCGTCAAGCGGTCGGAGGCCGGCATGGTCACCGATCCCGTCACCTGCAAGCCGACCGACACGCTGGCCGAGGTCGACGCGAAGTGTGCGCGATTCCGCATCTCGGGTCTGCCGGTCACCGACGACGAGGGTCAGCTCGTCGGCATCATCACCAACCGCGACATGCGGTTCGAGGTCGACCAGAACCGCCCGGTCGCCGAGGTCATGACGAAGGCTCCGCTGGTCACGGCCCGCGAAGGCGTCACCGCCGAGGCCGCGCTCGGTCTCCTGCGTCGCCACAAGATCGAGAAGCTGCCGATCGTCGACGGTCAGGGCAAGCTCACCGGCCTGATCACCGTCAAGGACTTCGTCAAGACCGAGCAGCACCCCAACGCCACGAAGGACCGCGACGGCCGTCTGCTCGTCGGCGCTGCTGTGGGTGTCGGCGACGACTCCTGGACCCGCGCCATGACGCTGGTCGACGCCGGAGCCGACGTCCTCGTCGTCGACAGCGCCCACGGCCACTCGGCCAACGTGCTGTCGATGATCTCCAAGCTCAAGAGCGAGGTCGGCGACCGCGTGCAGATCATCGGCGGCAACGTCGCGACCCGCGCGGGCACCGAGGCGCTCATCGGCGCGGGTGTCGACGCGGTCAAGGTCGGTATCGGCCCCGGCTCGATCTGCACCACGCGTGTCGTCGCGGGTGTCGGCGCGCCGCAGATCACGGCGATCCTCGAAGCGTCCACGGTGGCGCGCGCCCACGGCGTGCCGGTCATCGCCGACGGCGGTATGCAGTTCTCCGGCGACGTCGCCAAGGCCCTGGCGGCCGGTGCGTCCACCGCGATGCTCGGTTCGCTGCTCGCCGGCACCACCGAGTCCCCGGGTGAGTTGATCCTGGTGAACGGCAAGCAGTTCAAGAGCTACCGCGGCATGGGTTCGCTCGGTGCGATGCAGAGCCGTGGCGAGGCCAAGTCGTACTCGAAGGACCGCTACTTCCAGGACGACGTGCTCTCCGAGGACAAGCTCGTGCCCGAGGGCATCGAGGGACGCGTGCCGTTCCGCGGCCCGCTGCAGCAGGTCACGCACCAGCTCATCGGTGGTCTGCGCGCAGCGATGGGCTACACCGGCGCGACGACGATCGAGCAGCTGCAGGAGGCACAGTTCGTGCAGATCACCGCCGCCGGCCTCAAGGAGAGCCACCCGCACGACATCACGATCACCGCCGAGGCACCGAACTACGTGGTCCGGTAGTTTTCGCGTCCGCAGCAGGGTCCCGTTCCGAGTAGGGCGGGAGCATCGTCCAAGAGGAGAAAGGGGCGCGCGTGCGCGACCTCGTTGAAATCGGCATGGGTCGCACGGCCCGACGTACGTACGAGCTGGGCGACGTCGACATCGTCCCGTCGCGCCGGACGCGTTCGTCGAAGGAGGTGTCGACGGCCTGGCAGATCGACGCCTACCGTTTCGACATCCCGGTGCTGGCGCACCCCACCGACGCGCTGGTGTCGCCCACCTTCGCGATCGAGTTGGGCAAGGCCGGCGGTCTCGGCGTCATCAACGGCGAGGGCCTGTGGGGTCGTCATGCCGATGTCGACGCCGTCGTCACCCGTCTCGCGGAGATCGCGAGCACGGATCCGCGTGCGGCCGTCCGCTACCTGCAGGAACTGCATGCGGCTCCGCTGCAGGGCGATCTGCTGGCCGCGGCCGTCGCACAGGTGCGGGATGCGGGTGTCACCACCGCGGTCCGCGTCAGCCCGCAGAACGCGCGCGCCCTCACACCCGAGCTCGTCAAGGCGGGCATCGATCTCCTCGTCGTCCAGGGCACCATCATCTCGGCCGAGCACGTGGCCCACGGTGAGGACGAGCCGCTGAACCTCAAGACGTTCATCTCGGAGCTCGATGTGCCGGTCATCGCCGGTGGCGTCAGCGACCACCGCACCGCGCTGCACCTGATGCGCACGGGTGCGGCCGGTGTCATCGTCGGCTTCGGCTCCACGAAGCAGGCGACCACCACGTCCTCCTCGCTCGGCATCGGCATCCCGATGGCCACGGCCATCGCCGACGCCGCTGCGGCCCGGCGCGACTACCTCGACGAGACCGGGGGCCGCTACGTCCACGTGCTCGCCGACGGCGACATCGAGAATGCCGGCGACCTCGCGAAGGCGATCGCGTGCGGGGCCGACGCGGTCGTGCTCGGCGCGCCCCTGGCTCTCGCCGAGGAGGCCGCGGGCAAGGGCTGGTACTGGCCGTCCGTGGCCGGGCATCCGTCGATGCCGCGCGGCGCGGCCGTCCGGGTCGCCGAGGACGGACGACCGGGCCTCGGCCGGGTGCTGTTCGGCCCGTCCGACGACCCGTCGGGCTCGCTCAATCTCGTGGGCGGTCTGCGTCGATCGATGGCGAAGGCCGGCTACTCCGATCTGAAGGAATTCCAGAAGGTCGGTCTGTCGGTCCGCGGATAAGGACCTTCCCGGTACATTCCGATGGCCGGTCACAGCGTCGCAGGACGCGGTGACCGGCCATCGGCATTTTCACCCTTCGTTTTCGTGCAACTCCACGTAACGGGTAGAGTCGGGGCTGTGCCTGTAGTCACACCGCCGAGGTGCATACTGGCCGGTAACAACTCTCGTCGCTGGAGGTTCCATGGGTAAGCAACGGGTCACGGACTACGACGTCCTGATCGTCGGATCGGGTTTCGGTGGAAGCGTCACGGCGTTGCGCCTCGTGGAGAAGGGTTACAAGGTCGGCGTTCTCGAGGCCGGTCGCCGCTACGCCGACGCCGACTTCGCGAAGACCAGCTGGGACCTGCGCCGCTTCCTCTGGGCACCGAAGTTCGGTTGCTTCGGCATCCAGCGCGTGCACCTGCTGCGCGACTGCCTGATCCTCGCCGGTGCCGGCGTGGGCGGAGGGTCGCTGAACTACGCGAACACCCTGTACAAGCCTCCGGCGCCGTTCTTCGAGGACCGCCAGTGGGCGCACATCACCGACTGGCAGGACGAACTGAGCCCGTACTACGACCAGGCGAAGCGGATGCTCGGCGTGGTGCAGTACGGCCGGATGACCGACGCCGACAAGGTGATCAAGTCGGTGGCCGACGACATGGGAGTCGGCGAGACCTTCATCCAGACGCCCGTGGGCGTGTTCTTCGGCGAACCCGGCCGCACGGTCGCCGACCCCTACTTCGGTGGTGTGGGCCCCGACCGCACCGGCTGCATCGAGTGCGGCGAGTGCATGACGGGATGCCGCCACGGCGCCAAGAACACCCTGGTGAAGAACTATCTGGGTCTCGCCGAGCGGGCGGGAGCCGAGATCGTCCCGCTGACCACCGTCACCGATCTCCGTCAGGTCGCCGACGGCACCTGGGACGTGATCACCGAACGGACCGGCGCGTGGGTCCGCAAGCGGCGGCGCACCTACACGGCCGCGCACGTCGTCCTCGCTGCCGGAACGTGGGGCACGCAGCACCTGCTGCACCATCTCAAGGACACCGGTGCGCTGCCCGAACTGTCCGACAAGGTCGGCGAACTGACCCGCACCAACTCCGAATCGATCGTCGGTGCCGGGAAGATGAGGATCGACCCCGATCTGAAGCTCACCGACGGTGTCGCGATCACCTCGTCGTTCCATCCCACCCCCGACACGCACATCGAGCCCGTGCGGTACGGCAAGGGATCGAACGCGATGGGCCTGCTGCAGACGCTCATGACCGACGGCGACGGACGCACTCCCCGCTGGGTGAAGTTCCTCGGGCAGGTCGCGCGGAACCCCGTGAAGATGCTGCGGATGCTCTCGGTGCACCGATGGAGCGAGCGCACCATCATCGCGCTGGTGATGCAGAACCTCGACAACTCCATCACCACCTACACGACCAAGGGTCTGTTCGGCCGTCGCAAGGTCACCAGCAAGCAGGGCCACGGACAGCCGAATCCCACCTGGATCCCGGCCGGCAACGAGGCCACGCGTCGCATCGCCGAGAAGATCGACGGTGTCGCGGGCGGCACGTGGGGTGAGATCTTCAACATTCCGCTCACCGCACACTTCCTCGGCGGTGCCGTGATCGGATCCGATCGCGACCACGGGGTGATCGATCCGTACCACCGCGTCCACGGCTACCCGACGCTGAGCGTCGTCGACGGGGCCGCGGTCTCCGCGAACCTCGGCGTGAACCCCTCGCTCACCATTGCGGCGCAGGCCGAACGCGCTGCGTCGTTGTGGCCCAACAAGGGTGAGGACGACCAGCGCCCCGAGCAGGGGCAGCCCTACCGTCGTGTCGCGCCGGTCGAACCGAAGAACCCGGTGGTGCCCGTCGACGCGCCCGGTGCGTTGCGACTGCCGGTCGTCGAGGTCAAGCACAGCGGCGTCGCGTAGCGACCCGGAAACGATCGGATGAGCGGCCGCGTCGGGAACACCCGGCGCGGCCGCTTAGACTGTTCGGGTGTCGTCGCAAAGCCAGCAGTCCAGACCGGTCGTCGTCGTCGATTTCGGAGCTCAGTACGCGCAGCTGATCGCTCGGCGCGTTCGTGAGGCCAACGTCTACTCGGAGGTCGTGCCGCACACGGCCGGTGTCGAGGAGATCGCGGCGAAGAATCCGCGCGCAGTGGTGCTGTCCGGTGGCCCCGCCAGCGTGTACGAGGAGGGCGCACCGCGCCTCGATCCTTCTCTGTTCGATCTCGACGTCCCCGTCTTCGGCATCTGCTACGGCTTCCAGGCGATGGCGCAGGCGCTCGGCGGCACGGTCGCGCACACCGGCTCGCGCGAGTACGGTCGCACCGAACTGTCGGTGTCCGGAGGTGTGCTGCACGACGGCCTGCCCGAGACGCAGCCCGTGTGGATGAGCCACGGCGACGGCGTCACCGAGGCTCCCGAGGGCTTCGAGGTCACGGCCACCAGCGCCGGCGCCCCGGTCGCGGCGTTCGAGGACCGCGCCCGCCGCCTCGCCGGTGTCCAGTACCACCCCGAGGTGCTGCACTCGCCCCACGGCCAGCAGGTGCTGAGCCGGTTCCTGCACGACATCGCCGGGATCCCGGGCGACTGGACCGCAGCGAACATCGCCGACGCGCTCGTCGAACAGGTCCGTGAGCAGATCGGCGACGGCCGTGCCATCTGCGGCCTGTCCGGTGGTGTCGACTCCGCCGTGGCGGCAGCGCTGGTGCAGCGCGCCATCGGCGACCGTCTGACCTGTGTGTTCGTCGACCACGGCCTCATGCGTGAGGGCGAACGGCAGCAGGTCGAGAAGGACTTCGTCGCCGCGACGGGTGCCCGCCTGGTCACCGTCGACGCGTCCGAGACCTTCCTGCGCGAGCTCGCCGGTGTCACCGATCCCGAGACCAAGCGCAAGATCATCGGCCGCGAGTTCATCCGTTCCTTCGAGGGCGCGGTCTCCGAGGTGCTCGGCGAGGGTGCCGACAAGGGCGAGACCGTGAAGTTCCTCGTGCAGGGCACCCTGTACCCGGACGTCGTGGAGTCCGGCGGCGGTTCCGGCACCGCGAACATCAAGAGCCACCACAACGTCGGTGGACTTCCCGAGGACCTCGAATTCGAGCTCGTCGAGCCGCTGCGCCTGCTGTTCAAGGACGAGGTGCGCGCGGTCGGACGTCAGCTCGGCCTGCCCGAGGAGATCGTCGGCCGCCAGCCGTTCCCCGGCCCCGGCCTCGGCATCCGCATCATCGGTGAGGTCACCCGCGACCGCCTCGAGATCCTGCGCCGCGCCGACTCGATCGCCCGCGAGGAGCTCACCTCCGCCGGCCTCGACGGACAGATCTGGCAGTGCCCGGTCGTGCTGCTCGCCGACGTCCGCAGCGTGGGCGTGCAGGGCGACGGCCGCACCTACGGACACCCGATCGTGCTGCGTCCGGTCTCCAGCGAGGACGCGATGACCGCCGACTGGACGCGCCTGCCCTACGAGACTCTCGAGCGGATCTCCACCCGCATCACCAACGAGGTGGCGGAGGTCAACCGAGTGGTGCTCGACGTGACGAGCAAGCCCCCGGGAACGATCGAGTGGGAGTGATCCTCACTCGCGTGTGACCGAGTGGGAGTGATCCTCACTCGCGTGTGACCGAGTGGGAGTGATCCTCACTCGCGTGTGACTGCGTGGGAGTGATCCTCGCTCGCCGGAAGCGGTGAGACGACGAACGTCCCCCGGACCGATCAGGTCCGGGGGACGTCGCGTAGGTGGGGGTGGTTACCTCCGGCGGGTGGGGAGGAAGACCAGCACCGCTCCGATCAGCAGGGCCGCGCCCACCAGGACCCATCCGAGGTTGACGGCGGCGAGGAACTCGACGGAGAACGGCCCGATCATGGCCCATCCGCTCACGACCAGCGCTGCCAGTGCGGCGAGCAGGAGCAGGAGCGACGGTCCCTTGCGGGTGCGCTCGGTCCGATCCTCGGTGTGTGTTCCGGTTTCGTGATCAGCCACGATGCACCTCCAGAGATCCGAATTCCATGTTCGCGTTCAGGTCCAGGACCGGCCCGTCGTCGACTCCGTCGGCGCCGCCGTCGATGCCGGGGGCGGGGCATCCCCTGATCTCACCGGGGCCGACCGTGCAGTCGGCGCGGACGTCCAGGTTCTCCGGCAACAGCACCTCGACGCTGCCGAACCGGCCGTCGACCTGCACGGTGCGGTCCTCGGTGAGTTCGAGTCCCCGCAGGTCGAGGGTCATCGCCCCGAACTGGAAGCTGTACTCGGACTCGAGCTGGTCGGTGCTGGTCGGTGCCCAGGTGCGGTCGCCCCAGTTCGAGGTGTCGACCGGTCCGGCGATCGAGGCGAGGACGACGAATCCCAGCAGGGGGCCGGTGACGACGAGCAGTCCGTGACCACGGTGCAGGAACGCGCCGATCAGCAGGCCCAGACCGACGACCGCGAGGGCCACAGCGCCCACCCGGGCGGGGGTCACCCAGGCCAGGTCGGCGGCGGCACCGAGCGCGCCGGTCACCGCAGCGGCGATCACGGCCAGGCCGAGGACCGTCGTGGTCAGGCGCGAACGCCTGTTCGTGACGACCGCGGGTTCGTGCTTCGGCGCCGGTTCGGGCAGATCCCACGCGAACGGGGCGACCCCGAGGGGATCCCATGCCGGCGGTGCCGAACGGTGGGGCGAGAGTGCGTTGACATCCGGGAGCGGAACGTCGGTGTCCGTGCGGTCGGTGTCCTTGCGTAGGTCGGGCATCGGGGACGTCTTCCTCTCCGTCGTCTCGGTGGGCGCTGTGGCGTCGGTGCCCGAGGCAGGGGTATCGGTGCCCGAGGCAGGGGTATCGGTGCCCGAGGCAGGGGTATCGGTGCCCGAGGCGGGGGTGTCGGTGCCCGAGGCGTCGGTGGTGTTCACGACCTCCGTCGCATCGGTGGTCTGCGCAGGCGGGGTTGTCTCCGTGCCTGCTGTCTCCCCGCCCGGTGTCGTCGTGGCCGCCGGACCCGCGTGCATGTTCCATGCACCGGTGTGTGCGCCCCACGGGGAGCAGTACGAGTTCGTCACCGGGGGCTGAGGAAAGGCCGCCTGGGTGGGGAAAGACGTTCCTTCGGGGGCCGGCAGCACCGGCGGTTCGGGACGCCGCTGATAGAGCAGCCACCAGCCGCCGAGCAACAGGAGCGTTCCGATGAATCCGGAACCACCCGAACCCGCCCCCACCGGTCCGATGGCGCCCGCCGCGATCGCCAGGGCCACGAGGATTACGACGACCTTGGTGGTCGAGTCCGAGCTCGCGCCCCGCCCGACGAGCGATTCGAGCGGAGAGACCTGGTCGCCGTGGCGGGGAAACATCAGCCAGGCAGCCAGATAGAGGACGAGACCGCCACCGCCGAACAGCGCCGACGCGACGAAGACGACACGGATCAGCACGGGATCGACGCCGTAGCGCACTCCGATACCCGAGCACACACCCGCGATGTGCCCCCCCTTCGGCAGACGCACGGGGCGGGTCCGCCACATGTCCGCCACCTGGTCCTGAAAGCTCCTCGTGTCCATGGCACCCATCCTGCTGGGCTTCCGCGCGCGGCACATCAGGGACCGACCCTGATTTCCGAGGGCCCGATCGGAACCCGGACATCAGGGTTCGTCCCCGATGCCGGGCCGGCGATCGCCGTGCCAGTATCGAGGTGTGCAACCGGTACCTGGACTACCCGTGACCGTTCCCCGCCTCGAACGGCGGGTGGGCGGTCGCATCGTGGGCGGTGTGGCCGGTGGCGTCGCCGACCATCTCGGCATCGACGCCACCAAGGTGAGGGTCGCGTTCACGGTGCTCGCCGCCCTCGGCGGCTTCGGGATCGCGGCCTACGGCCTGCTGTGGATGTTCGTGCCCCCCGGCTCCGACACCGATCGCCCCACCGGCCCCGAACGTCGCCGTGCCATCGGTCTCGCCTTCATGGGTATCGGGCTGGCGGTGGGTCTTTCGTGGCTGTTCAGTGGTGGTGCCGCCGGCGTGGTGCTGCCGATCGTCGTGGTGGTCGTCGGTGCGGCGCTCGTGTGGCGTGAATTCGACGTCGAAGGCCCCCGATCGGTGCTCGGGCTGCCCGCGCATCCGACGGTCCTCACGTGGGCTCGCGTACTCGGCGGCCTGACCCTCGTAGTCACCGGACTCGGGGTGATGGTCATCGCGCAGGTCGACGTCGCGGCGCTGCGCTCGTCGCTGGTCGCCGTGGTGGTCACGCTGGTCGGCGCGGCCCTGCTGTCGGTGCCGCTGTGGATCCGGATGTGGCGTGCCCTCGAGACCGAGCGTGCCGCCCGGGTGCGCAACGAGGAGCGCGAGGAGATCGCGTCGCACCTGCACGACTCGGTGCTCCAGACCCTCGCGCTCATCCAGAAGCAGGCCGGCGACCAGCAGGAGGTCGTGCGACTGGCACGCAGCCAGGAACGCGAACTGCGCCGCTGGCTGTTCGGCGGGGACGAGACGCCGAGCACCTCGCTCGCCGAGACGCTGCGCACCATCGCCGGTGAGGTGGAGGACCAGTACGGCCTGTCCGTCCAACCCGTCATCGTCGGCGACGTCGCGCCGGACGACAGCGATCTGACCCCCGAGGCCGCGACCGCCGTGCTCGGCGCGACCCGCGAGGCTCTCGTCAACGCCGCCAAGCACGCCGGGGTGGACAGCGTCGACCTCTTCGCGGAGGTGGAACCGCATCAGGTGAGCGTGTTCGTGCGCGATCGCGGCGTCGGATTCGATCCCGACGAGGTGCCGGCCGATCGGCAGGGTCTGGCCAAGTCCATCCGGGCGCGCATCGAACGTCGCGGCGGCCGGACGGTCGTGAAGTCGAGTCCCGGAAAGGGAACCGAGGTGCGCATCCATGTGCCGCGCGCCGGCCGTACGGAGACCGAACGCGAACAGGACACCGAGTCGACCTTAGAGTGGGGGGTGAACGACCCCCACCCCGAGGAGCAGACACAGTGACTTCGATTCCGGCGACATCGTCCGATGCCACCGAGAACAACCGTCCCTATCGTGTCTTCCTGGTGGACGACCACGCCGTCTTCCGCTCCGGAGTGCGCACCGAACTGGGGCGCGAGGCCGACATGGAGATCGTCGGCGAAGCCGGGGGAGTCGCCGAGGCCGTCGCCGGGATCGAGGCGACCAAACCGGATGTCGTGCTCCTCGACGTCCACATGCCCGACGGTGGTGGCGTCGCCGTCCTCCAGCGGATCCCGGACGGTCCGGTGTGCCTGGCGCTCAGTGTGTCCGACGCGGCCGAGGACGTCATCGCCGTCATCCGCGCCGGGGCCCGCGGGTACGTGACGAAGACGATCTCCGGTCCGGATCTGGCCGACGCCGTCCGGCGGGTCGCCGGGGGAGACGCCGTGTTCAGTCCGCGTCTGGCCGGTTTCGTGCTCGACTCGTTCACCGGCCGGTCGGCCGCGCCGGAACCGCCCCTCGATCCCGAACTCGACTCGCTGACCCCACGGGAACTCGAGGTGCTGCGCCTGCTCGCTCGCGGCTACACCTACCGCGAGATCGCCGAGGAACTCGTGATCTCGGTGAAGACCGTCGAGACGCACGCGTCGAACGTGTTGCGCAAGACGCAGCAGTCGAACCGCAACGCGCTGACCCGTTGGGCACACCGGCGACGCATCGACTGAGCGTGACCGGTGCTCGTCGTGCCGATGCCGGCGGCGTGCAGTTCTCGTCGCTCGCGCGCAGAATTGCCGACGAGAACTGCGCAGCCGGGGCGGGTCAGACGACCAGCGCGATGATGACGGCGACGAGCAGCGCCACCAGGATCACCGCGACCATCGCCGCCATCGCCAGGGGCGCATAGGCGACGATGCGGTCCTGCGGGTTGTCGGGCACGGGGCCCTTCGGGAGCAGACGGTCGAGCAGATCCGCCGGGGCGAAACCCTTCGCCGACTTCTTCGGACCACCGGCGGCCTGCGTCGCGGCACCGAGTGGCCGGTCGACGAAGGAACCACGGGGACGTGCGGGTTCGGCGAAGTGCGCGGAACGCTGTGCCCACGACGGGATCGTGCCGTCCTCGTTCTGGATGGGACGGCCGCGCAGGGCCGCCGCCGATCCGCCCGGTCCGAGGACCACGCGGGCGAGCAGATCGCGTGCCTGCGCCATCGTCGGGCGTCGCGCCGGATCGGGCTGGAGCATCTCGAGCAGGGGCTCGGTGAGCGGACCGGTGTGCGTGGGCATAATGATCTCCGCCCGCGCGACCCGGTGCAGCAACGCGATCGAGTCGGTCTCGAAGCCGAAGGGCGGTTGCCCCTCCACCGCGGTGTAGAGGGTGGCGCCGAGCGAGAAGACGTCGCTGGCCTCGGTGGGGTCGTTGCCGCGCGCGACCTCGGGCGCGAAATAGGCGGGGGTGCCGATGATCACGCCGTCGGGGTCGTTGTCGCCCTTCGCGCGGGCGATGCCGAAGTCGCTGATCTTCACGATGCCGGCGTCGCGGCCGCGCTCGGCGATGAGGATGTTGCCGGGCTTGACGTCGCGGTGGACGATCCCAGCGGCGTGCGCGGCGGTCAGGGCGTCGGCGACATTCGCGCCGATCTGCGCCACCACGTACGGCGGGAGGGTGTCGACGACGTTCATCACCTGCGCCAGGCTGCGGGACGGCAGGTGCTCCATGACGAGCCACGGTTCGCCGTAGTGCAGAGCCATGTCGTACATCGAGATGGCGTGCTCGTGGGCGAGCTGGGCGGCGGCCCGGCCCTCCCGGAGCGCGCGGCGGCGGAGATCCTCGGCCTCGTCGGGATCGAGGTCTGCGGTGGAGATCACCTGCTTGACGGCGACGTCGCGGCCCAGACGGTTGTCGCGGGCGAGCCAGACGGCACCCATGCCGCCACCGCCGAGCTTGGAGTCGAGCCGATATCGACCGGCCACCAAGTGATCCGGCCCTACGGCCCGTCCTACCCACGCCTGCTCCGCCACTCGATCGAGAGTAGCCGATCGGAGGTGTTCGCCCCGGCCGAAAAACGTGTGAGCTGCACTGTAGTCACCGTCGGGGCGGTGCTTCCGGCTTGACGGGAAGGATTCGGGTCGGTTCTACTTGAGGAAGATCGAAAGTATGTTCGAATGGAGTGCGAGCCGGGCCACGACTTCCCCGTGGTCGGCCGGTCGTGTGTGTCAGGCGGCAGGCGGATGACAGGGGTGACAGTGGGCGAGGTGGCCGAATTTCCGGTGGACGACGAGGAAGCGGGTCGCGCGGAGCGGATCGAAGCGTTGCGACGTCGGATCGCGGCAGTGCCGGCGCGGGGCGAGGTTCAGTCCCTCGCGCGAGGCCGGGTCGAGGCCCCCTCCGACCGCATCCTGCCCGTCCCGGCACCGCTCGCGGAACTGTTGCCCCAGGGCGGACTGGTGCGCGGCAGCGTCGTCTCGGTGTCCGGCGCCACCTCCCTTCTCCTCGGGATGCTCGCGTCCGTGACGGCCGCCGGCGGGTACGCCGCCGTGATCGGTCAGCGCCGGCTGGGTCTGCTCGCCGCCGCGGAGATGGGAGCCCGTCTGCACCGGTTGGCCGTGATCCCCGATCCCGGACCGGATCCCGTGGAGATCGCCGCGGTGCTGCTCGACGGGATCGACCTGGTGGTGTTGGGGCTCGGTGGGGCATCGGTGCCGCCGTCCCGCGCTCGTGCGGTCGCCGCCCGGGCGCGGAACAAGCAGTCCGTCCTTGTAGTCACGGACGGTCGCTGGGAGGGTGCCCACGTGCGACTGGAGGCGCGGGTCGACGGTTATCGGGGTGTGGACGGTCCCGGCCGGGACCGGCTGTGCGCGACCCGCCTGTCGGTCCGGGCGCACGGGCGTGCGTTCCCTCCGCGCGCCACCCGCGTGGAGGTGTGCGCCGACCGCAGTGCCGTCGAGTGGGCGAGCGAGGAGCGGAATCGGCTGGAGGACGGGCGTTTCCGTAAAGCGGTCCGGTGAACGAATCGTCCTCTCTGCGGGCGTCCGCGCGGGTCGTGGCCCTCTGGTGCCCCGACTGGCCCGCGGTCGCCGCCGCCACCGCCGCGGAGTTGCCCGCGACCGTCCCGGTGGCGGTGGTCTCGGCGAATCGTGTCGTCGCCTGCTCGGCCTCGGCGCGGGCCGCGGGTGTCCGGCGCGCCCTGAGACGACGTGAGGCGCAGGCGCGCTGCCCGGAACTGCATGTGGCCCGCTCGGATCCCGACCTGGAAGCGCGGACGTTCGAGGCGGTGGTGGCCGCGATCGATGCGGTGGCCCCGGGCGTGGAGGTGCTGCGCCCGGGTCTGGTGATCCTCGCCGCGCGCGGTGTGGTCCGGTGGTTCGGTTCGGAGGAGGCCGCCGCGGAGGCCCTGATCGACGCGGTCGCCGCGACCGGCGTGGAATGTCAGGTCGGTGTCGCCGACGAGTTGTCCACAGCGGTCCTCGCCGCGCGCCGGAACGCGCTGGTCCCGACGGGGAGGGGCGCCGAGTTCCTGGCGCCGCTGCCCGTCTCGTATCTCGCGGTGGAACCGGCGCTGGCGGCTCCTCGGCGGGCCGACACGGTGGATCTGTTGCGTCGTCTCGGTATCCGCACCATCGGAGCGTTCGCCGCGTTGTCCTCGATCGATGTGGCCTCACGCTTCGACGCGGACGTCGTGGCTGCGCACCGGAGCGCGCGGGGGCTGCCGGAACGTCCCCCGTCGGGACGGCCGATCCCTCCGGACCTGACGGTCGAGCAGCCCTGCGACCCGCCGGTGGAGCGCGTCGACGCCGCGGCCTTCGCCGGTCGCGCACTGGCCGAACTGCTCCACACCCGGCTCGCGGCGGCGGGAGTCGCGTGCACGCGACTGCTCGTGACGGCACGCACCGGGGCCGGGGAGGAGCTCGCGCGCACCTGGCGCTGCGCCGAACCGCTCACCCCCGAGGGCACGGCCGATCGTGTGCGCTGGCAGCTCGACGGATGGCTCACCGGCCGCAACACGAACCGGCCCACGGCGGGAATCGTGCTGCTGCGTCTCGAACCGGTCGAGGTCGTCGCCGCCGGTGCGCTGCAACTCGGGTTGTGGGGCGGTGTCGGCGACGAGGACGAACGGGCACGTCGGGCGCTCGTCCGGGTGCAGGGCCTGCTCGGTGGGGACGCCGTCCGGATCGGGGTGCTCGGCGGCGGCCGGGGACCCACCGAACGGATCGTCCTCGTGCCCGTCGGCGACGAGGCGATACCGCACTCCGACCCGGACGCATCGTGGCCGGGCCGGCTCCCGCCCCCGGCTCCCGCACTGGTGTTGCACACACCTCCCGCGATCCGGCTGGACGACGACGTGGGAAATCCGGTCTCGGTGACCGAGCGCGGACTGCTCAGCGGGTCACCTGCTCGGCTGCGATGGGGAAGTCGCAGCTGGACGGTGATCGGATGGGCCGGTCCGTGGCCGGTGGACGAGTACTGGTGGGATCCGGCCGCGGCCCGGTGCGCCGCCCGTCTGCAGGTGCTGCTCGAGGAATCACGGGCCCTGCTGGTGTTCTTCGGTGCCGACGGCTGGCGGGTGGAGGGCGTCTACGACTGAGTAGGCTCGAGCATCATGAGATCTCCGGTCCTCACCGCCGCGCCGAACGGGGTCGCCCTCGCATATCGCGAGTTCGCACCCTCCGCTGCCGCCGCCCGTTCCGTGCCCGTACTGCTGGTGCACGGGATGGGTGGCGACGGGCGCACGTGGACCCGGTTCGCCGGAGCCCTGGTGAAGGCGGGCCGACGGGTGGTCACCGTCGACCTGCGCGGGCACGGACGCAGCGGCCGGGCCCCCTCGTACCGTTTCGGCGAGTTCGCCGCCGACGTCGCCGGCTTGTGCGCCCACCTCGACGTCGAGGCCGTCGATCTCGTCGGGCACTCGCTCGGCGGTCACGTGGGATCGCTGGTCGCGCAACAGAATCCCGGCCTCGTCCGACGGCTCGTCCTCGAGGAGACACCCCTGCCGCTGCGGGAGGGGGATCCGGTTCCGGAGGTGCCGGCCCACCGCCCGACTCCCGCGGAGCTGTGGCACGCCGCGACCAGCATGGCGCTCAACCCGCGCGCGGTCACCGCCTTCGACCGTTCGATGACACCGTCGGTCGTCGCCCAGTTCCACACGCCGAATCCGGTGTGGTGGCAGCACCTTCCGTCCCTCACCGCCCCCACCCTGCTGTTGCGCGGAGTGCGGCGCGGCAGCATGGTCGACCCGCGCCTGCTGACGGCGGCAGTCGAGGCGCTGCCTTCGGCATCCGTGCGGGAGGTCGGCTGCGGGCACAGCATCCATCGCGACCGTGCCCGCGATTTCGCGGCGGCGGTCGTCCCGTTCCTCACGGATCGAACGGTTGCCTAGACTGGACGATCGTGCGCATCGCGACCTTCAACATCAACGGAATCCGCGCCGCACAGCGACGCGGATTCGAGAACTGGCTGCATGAGCGCAACCCCGACGTAGTGGCCCTGCAGGAGGTACGTGCTCCGGCGGCCGCGATCCCGCAGGGTGTCTTCGGCAAGTACCACCTCGCCTACGACGAGGGCACCCTTCCCGGCCGCAACGGCGTCGGGATCCTGACCCTGCACGAACCCGCCGCCGTGCGCGCCTGGAGCGGCACCGCACTGCTGCGACTTCCCGGTGAGGAACACGTCGACCGGATCGAGTTCGATCGGGGACCGCTGGCTCGCGGACTGTCCGAATTCGCCCACGAGGGGCGGTACGTCGAGGTGGATCTCGCCGACGCGCCGATCACCGTGGCGTCGTTGTACCTGCCGAAGGGTGGGCTCCCGGCGCACCTCCAGAAGCCCGGGCGCATGCGCGACGAGCCGGACGGTGGGGTGCGTTACCAGCGCAAGATGCGGTTCCTGTCGGCCTTCGCCCGGCAGCTGACCCGTAGCCGGCTCGCGGCGCGCGCCCAGGGGCGGGAGTTCCTGATCATGGGTGACTTCAACGTCGCCCACACGCGTTACGACGTGCGCAACTGGCGGCGTCGCGGGCAGGCCGAGGGTTTCCTGCCCGAGGAACGCGCCTGGTTCGATTCGCTGCTGTCGCCGCGCACGCTCGTCGACGTCGTCCGCCGGCATCATCCCGAGGTCGACGGTCCCTACTCGTGGTGGTCGTGGCTGGGGGAGTCGTTCACCTCCGATTCAGGGTGGCGGATCGACTACCACCTCGCCACCCCGCGATTGGCCCGGACCGCGATCTCCGCAGGGACCGACCGCGATCCGGCGCCCGACCGGAGGATCAGCGATCACGCGCCGGTCGTCGTGGACTACGACATCTGAACCGACGGGGACATGGATGGATGTTCAGTCCATGGTGAGGATCTGACGGAGGGCGGTTCCGTCGGCCAGGGCGTCCATCGCCTCGTTGATCTGGTCCAGCGGCAGACGGTCGGTGACGAGCCGCTCGACCGGCAGTCGCCCCTCGCGCCACATGTCCACGAAGCGGGGGATGTCGCGGGCCGGGACGGCGGAGCCGAGATAGCTGCCCACCAGCGAGCGACCCTCGCCGACGAGAGCGGTGGGCGAGATCTCGAGCCGGGCGTCGGGCGCAGGTAGTCCGACGGTGATCGTGGTGCCTCCCGGTCCGGTGAGCGCGACCGCCGTGGTGAGCGCGGGCACGCTCCCCGCGGCCTCGATGACCAGTCGTGCCTTCACACCCTGTCCGACGGCCTCGTCCGGTGAGAGCACGAGTTGTGCTCCCAACGAGCGTGCCGTGTCGCGCTTGTCGGGGGAGGTGTCGACGGCGATCACGGTGACGTCGTCGTGGGCCAGCGCCACGAGCAGCGCGGCCATGCCGACTCCGCCGAGACCGACGACGACCAGCGTGTCCCCGGCCTGAGGACGAGCAGCATTGACGACCGCACCGCCACCGGTCAGCACGGCACAGCCCATCAGCGCGGCGACCTCGGCGGGGACGTCGTCGCCGACACCGACGAGCGACCGCGTGTCGACGACGGCGTGGGTCGCGAAGGCCGATGCTCCCAGGTGGTGGTGGACGTCGTTCCCGTCGCGGTGCAGCCGCCGGGCGCCCGACAGCAGGGTCCCCGCAACGTTCGCGGCCGATCCCGGGATGCAGGGGCGGATGCCGTTGCTCGCGCAGCCCTCGCATTCGCCGCAGCGGGGCATGAAGGTCATGACGACCCGCTCGCCGACGGAGAAGCCGGTGGTGTCGTCGCCGAGTTCGACGATGCGTCCGGCCGCTTCGTGCCCGAGGAGCATGGGCACCGGCCGGGGCCGGTTGCCGTCGACCACGGACAGATCGGAATGGCACACACCCGCGCATTCGATCTCGACCAGCGCCTCACCCAGTCCCGGTGGGTCGAGTTCGAGAAGGTCCACGCTGAGCGGGGTGGACTCCTCGTACCGGCGTCGACGTCCGATCTCCTCCAGGACTGCTCCGGTGATCTGCACGGGTCTCCCTTCCGTAGGGTCGCGGATTCTCTGCCCCTAGCATCACGAGCATGACACTCACTCGGGCGGACCGCTTCCTCATCGGTGCTGCCGCCGTCTTCCTCGTGTCCCAGGCGAACATCGGCCGGGTCCTCGGCTCCACGGCGCCGACGGTGGGCACCGTCCAGACCACCTTCTCGGCCGCGAAGTACCGGAAGATCCTCGACGATCTCGGTCCCGAGGAGATCGAGCGCTACCGGGAGCACTACTACTGGGACATGGTCCACCCGGCGACCTTCGCGATCGCGCTGCGGGCCGGTGCGCGCTCGCTCGACAAGCACCGCCCGCTGTCGCCGCGCACGCGTCGGATCCTGATGGCGGCGCCGGTCGTCGCCGCGGCGGGGGACTACGTCGAGAACGTCGTCGGCCTGTACCTGCTGGATCACCGCACCCGGATCGACGACCGGACGGTCCGGGCCGCCTCGACCGTCAGCGTCACCAAGTGGGTGCTGGCGCTGGGCAGCTTCACGTACCTGTCGCAGGGATTCCTGCGGATGTGGGGCGGTGCGGCACGGCGGCTTCTTCGCCGCGGCTGACCGGTCACCGCGGGGTGCCGGGCCGTCACGAGGGTGTCCGGGCCACAATGTCCGCGTGACCACCATTGCCGCGCCCACCTGTTCCGCACTGTCCGCGCTCGACGAGCCGCTGCCCGGTACGGCGGCCACCGCGCCCGGCTACGTGTGTCTCGAGGTGCCGACGGGTTGGGGACGCGACGTGCTCGACGGCACCGCCCTCGGCACAGAGTTGTCGGACGAGCTGTCCGCCCGGGCGAAGGTCGCGGACGTGCGGATCCTGTTCATCCGGAGACCCGGCCGCGACGTGGTGCGGGAGACCCGGACCGTCCTGCTGGCCCGCACCGAACCGGGGAACACCTGGTGCGAGCGGCTCGAGATCACCGAGCCGGCGGAGCTGCTCGACATCGTCCCGCGCGTGCTCGCGGGTCCCGCCCCCGGTATCGGTGCCGCCGTGCAGGACCCGATCGCCCTGGTGTGTGCCCACGGCAAACGGGACCGGTGCTGCGCTGTGCTGGGGCGTCCGATCGCGGCGGCTCTGACCGCCGAGTTCGGGCAGGACGTGTGGGAGTGCTCGCACACCGGCGGACACCGTTTCGCGCCGTCGATGATCATGCTGCCGACCGGGTACACCTACGGACGGCTCGACGAGGACGACAGTCTCGCCGCGGTCCGCGACGCCCGGAACGGACACGTCCACGCGGCCGGCCTGCGGGGTCGCAGCACCTGGGGTGCGGCCGGGCAGTCCGCCGAGATCGCGGTGCGCGAGGCGATCGACGAGTTCGCGATCGACGCCGTGACGGTCGAGGACGGGGACGAGCCGATCGTGCGTCACCGCGACGGCCGGGCATGGCGGGTCGGGGTGGAGACCTCGGAACTACCGGCGCGGCCGGCGAGCTGCGGTGCCGCGGCCAAGCCGGCGCGTCCCGTCGTCGCGACGACGATCACGCCGCTGTAGCGACCCCTGCACACCCGGCCGCCCTGCGGTCTAATGACCCAGTCCGACCTTCGCGTGCACGCGCTTCATCCATGCCGGTGCCCACCAGTTGGCCTCGCCCATGAGTTTGACCAACGACGGTACGAGCAGCATGCGCACGATCGTCGCGTCGATGATCAGCGCGACGATCATGCCGACGCCGAGGAACCGCATGATCGACAGGCCGGAGACGGTGAAGGCCCCGGTGACCACGATCAGCAGGAGGGCGGCGGCGGTGACGACACGTCCGGTGCGGGAGATGCCGTACTCGACGGCCTCGACCGTGCTCGCCCCGGCCGCGCGGGCCTCCATCATGCGCGACATGAGGAACACCTCGTAGTCGGTCGACAGGCCGAACACCACGGCGAGGATGAGGACGACGAAGGTCGGCTCCATCGCCGCGGGCACGACGTGCAGCCACGAGGCGCCGTGACCCAGCTGGAACACCCAGGTCAGCACACCGAAGGTCGCGGCGAGGCTCAGTGCCGCCATGAGCACCGCCTTGATCGGCAGTGCCACCGACCCGAATGCCAGGAACAGCAGTACCAGGGTCGAGAGCACCATGATCGTGATCATCCAGGGCAGCGAATCCGAGACGGCCTGGTTGGCGTCGTCGACGAGCGCCCGGCCACCGCCGACGAGCAGATCGGTGCCGTCCGGCACGTCCAGGGCGCGCAGTTCGCCGGTGATCTCGCTCGCCCGTGCGGTGCCGTCCACACCCTGCGCGTAGAGGCCCTGCAGGACCACGACGTCGGACTCCTGCCCGACGATGACGGTCTGCGAGATGCCGTCGATCCTGGCGACCTCGGTGGACACCGTGCGCACGGCAGTGCTGTCCGGGGCCTGCCCGTTCTCGCCGCGCAGGACGAGCGTGGCGCCGTTGCCGGTGCTCGGGAACTCGTCGAGCAGGGTCTGGGTGGCCGCGCGGGCCTGGCTGTCCTCGGGCAGCGCGGTGTATTCGATCTCCCCGAACCGGGCTTCCACCACGGGCGACGCGAGCACGAGCAGACCGCCCGTGATCACCACGGCGATCAGGGCGGGACGGCGCACGACCTTGCGGACGACCCCGCCCCAGAAGCGGCGCGCCCGCGCTTCGGCGCGGGTGGAGGTCTCACGGTCCCAGGTCCACGCGTTGATGCGGTGGCCGAGCATCGTCAGCAGCGCGGGAACGGCAGTCAGCGACAGGACGGCGGCACCGAGGACGGCGGCCATGGCCCCGAGGCCGAGCGACCGCAGCACCGTCTGCGGGAAGACGAGCATGCCCGCGAACGCGCAGATCAGCAGGGCAGCGGAGAACATCACGGTGTGACCGGCGGTGGACATCGTCCGCTTGACCGCCGACGCGACGTCCGAACCGGCCGCGAGTTCCTCGCGGTAGCGGCTGACGATGAACAGGCCGTAGTCGATCGCCAGACCCAGACCGATCAGCGACGTGATGTTCAGTGCGTACGACGACACCTCGGTGAAGTTCGACAGCAGGCGCAGGGTGGCGAGGGACGAGAAGATCGCGAGCACACCCACGAAGACCGGGACCGCAGCGGCGATCACGCCGCCGAAGATGAACACCAGCAACACCAGCGTGATGGGCACCGCGATGAGCTCGGAGCGGATGAGGTCGCTCTCCAGGGTGTCGGTGAATTCGATCGCGACCACGGTGTTGCCGGCGAACTGTGATTCCACACCGGGTACTTCGAGCAGCTCGAGGGCATCGGGGAAGTTCGCGGCGGTGAGTCCGGAATTCGCGCCGAGCGTGATCGAGGCTGCCACGCTGCGCTGGTCGGTCGACAGCAGCAGCTGGTTCATCGGCGGGGGAGCGGTCCAGTAGGTCTGGATGGATTCGGCGGGGACGGCGTCCTGGAACTCGGCGAGGGTTCTCTCGATGTCGGGACGGATGTCGTCGACCGTGCGTCCCTCGGGTGCGGCGTAGAGCGCGATGATGTCCGCGGCCTGCGACCCGAAGTTCTCGTAGATGATCTGCTCGACCTCGACGGCCTCGCTGTTCGGGTCGTAGTAGCCCGTACCGGTCAGCTTGCCGAAGATCCCGACGCCCCAGGCGCCGGCGAAGAGCACGACGAGCAGCACGATCGCCAGTACCCATCGGCTCCTGGTGACGACGATCTCGGCCCAGCGACTCATGCCCACTCCCGGTTCCGCTGACGATTGTGACGATCGGCAACTGTACTGGCGTGGAGTGGGAGGGCTTCACCCTGCTCGGCCGGAACGGGTGCGAGATCAGGGGAGGAAGTAGGTGGACCGACGCGCCGGATGCCTCACGGCACGGTGCGCAACGTGGCTCCAGCCGGACGGTATTCCACGAAGGCGGTTTCTCATTGGCTCCGGGGCGTACGCGACGCGCCGATCCACACTCCTCAACAGGGGCGGGCGGGGATCCATTCCCCACCCTGCCGGACGTGACCGGGTTCACCCGCCGTCGTGGGCATGGTGGGCCGTGCCGGCCGCGTGCGTCACGTCGTGCACCTCGTCGGCGCCGACCACCACGAACTGCCCCATCATCCCGGCGTCCTCGTGTTCGAGCAGGTGACAGTGGTACATGTACGGCATCACCGGATCGGTGTGGCTACCGAACGGGACGAGCAGCCGCGCGGTCGCCGCCGGCGGGATGAAGACGGTGTCCTTGCGCCCTGCCAGGGACGGATGGTCGGGACTCATCCCGGTCATGCCGAGGATCTCGAACTGCACGTCGTGGATGTGGAAGTTGTGGATCGTGCCGCTGGCGTTGGTCACCTCCCACAGCTCGGTGGTGCCGGCGACGACCACCTCGTCGATCCGGTCCATGTCCATCTCGCGATCGTTGATGGTCGTCGACGAGGTCAGGTCGATACGGCGGGTGGTGTTCGGTTCTCCGAGCTCCGGGAGGGTCGTCAACTTCTCCGGGATCGCGGCCGACGACCGGAGGACGGGTGCCGCCCGCAGTTCGAGGACGTCCATGCGGTCGTCCCCACCGGAGAAGCGGTCCTGGAAGAAGCCGGCCTTCAACTCGGGTGGGGTGCTGCGCAGCACGTGCCTCGAACCGGCTTCCGGCCGGACGACGATCTCCGCGCGTTCACCCGGCGACAGCTGGAGGCTGCGGACGGCCTGCGGTTCCTCGAGCAGACCGCCGTCGCTGCCGACGACGAGGAACGGTATCCCGGTGTCGAACGAGAAGTTGTAGACGCGCGCGTTCGACGCGTTGAGCACCCGGAGCCGGACCGCCTCGGTGCCGACGTCCAGGAAGGGCCGCGGTGTGCCGTTGACGAGGATCTCGTCACCGAGCGTCCCGACATCGGCGAAGATCGCGTTGCTGTCGTCGAGCTGATCGCCCTCGAACTTCCGGTCCTGGACGACGAGGGGGATGTCGTCGACACCGTAGTCGTGGGGGAGCGGCGACGTGCCGGGTTCGTCGATCAGGAACATGCCCGCGACACCCCGGTACACGTGCGCGGCGGTGGAACCGTGCAGGTGTGGGTGGTACCAGAGGGTCGCGGCCGGTTGATCGACGGTCCAGTACGGCGACCATGTCGTTCCCGGCTCGATCGGCTGGTGCGGTCCGCCGTCCATCGCCGCGGGCAGGTGCATGCCGTGCCAGTGCATCGTGCTCGTCTCGTCGAGTTCGTTCGTGACGTTCACGCGCACGTTCTCACCCCGCACGGCGCGGAGGGTGGGCCCGAGATAGCTGCCGTTCACTCCCCACGTCCGGGTGCCGGGACCGTGCCCGAGGTCGGTCGTGCCGCGCTGCATGGTCAGGTCGAACACGCGTGTGCCGTCGGCGTCGACGGTGCCCGACTCGACGGGAGGGATGCGCAGGGCGGTGTCGAAGTCGACGCGTCCGGTGGTGTCGATCGCGCGCGTGGTCCACGCGTGGACGGCCAGGCCACCGATGACCGCCACGAACGCGATGAAGAGCACGAAGGGTATGGCGAGCAGACGCACCAGGATTTTCACGACGTCCATGCTCGTTCTCCCGCACCGTCGGCACATCCGGCGTGGCACCGGATTTCGTGGTGGGGGAGAACCCTGACCGACCCTCAGGAAACGCTGTGCAGACGTGCCGCCTGCCGCACGAGATGGTCGCGCTCGGGCACGCTGGTCGCCAGGTGCGCGGCCTCTGCATAGAGCCGGGCCGCCGTCGCGGTGTCGCCGGCGCGTTCGTGGAGATACGCCGCGGCCGCCGTGTACCGGGGCAGGCCGGGATCGAGCTCGGCCAGGGCTGCGAGACCGGCGTGGGGTCCGTCGGCCTCACCGACCGCGACGGCACGGTTGAGGCGGGCCACCGGGTTGTCGGTGAACTGCAGGAGCTCGTCGTACCACTCGACGATCTGCACCCAGTCGGTCTCCTCCGCGGTGCGTGCGTCGGCGTGCAGGGCGGCGACGGCGGCCTGCGCCTGGAACTCGCCGAGCCGGTCGCGGGCGAGTGCGGCCTGCAGGATCTCCACGCCCTCCGCGATCATGCGCGTGTCCCACAGGCTGCGGTCCTGTTCGGTGAGCGGGACGAGACTGCCGTCCGGCCGGATGCGCGCCGCTCGCCGGGAGTGATGGAGCAGCATCAACGCGAGCAGACCGGACACCTCCGGATGATCGATCACCGCTGCCAGCCGGCGCGTGAGCCGGACGGCCTCGGTCGCCAGGTCGACGTCACCCGAATAGCCCTCGTTGAACACGAGATAGAGCACTCGCAGCACCGTCGCGACGTCGCCCGGCCGATCCAGCCGGACGTCCGCGATCGTGCGCTTGGCCCGGCTGATGCGTTGGGCCATCGTCGCTTCCGGGACGAGATAGGCCTGCGCGATCTGCCGGGTGGTCAACCCACCGACGGCCCGCAGGGTCAGAGCGACCGCCGAGCCGGGCGTGAGCGACGGGTGGGCACACAGGAAGTACAACGCGAGCGTGTCGTCCACCGGTGTGCCCGGACCGGGCCGGGGCTCGGCGTCGACGAGGATCTCGCGGCGTCGGCGGGACGCATCGGCGCGCACGGTGTCGAGGAATCTGCGCCACGCCACCGCGACCAGCCAGCCCTTCGGGTCGCGCGGCGGATCCTCCGGCCACACCCGCAGGGCTTCGACGAGCGCGTCCTGCACGGCATCCTCGGCCGACGCGAAATCTGCTCCGCGGCGGACGAGGATGCCGATCACGGTGGGGACGAGCGTGCGCAGCAACGCCTCGTCCATATCTCACTCCGTGACGGTGTCCATGACGTCACTCCGTGACGGTCGGCGGTTCGGACATGAACGGGCGCACCTCGAGCCATTCGTGGATCGGTTTCCCACCGGCTCCCGGCGCGGCCGACAGTTCGGCGGCCAGTTCCAGGGCCCGGTCGTAGTTGTCGACGTCGATCACCATCCACCCGGCGATGAGATCCTTCGTCTCCGGGAACGGCCCGTCGGTGACCGGGGGACGTCCCTCACCGTCGTAGCGGACGAAGGTGCCCTCGGGGGAGAGCGCCTGCGCGTCGACGAACTCGCCGGTGCTCTCGAGACGGGCGGCGAAATCCTGCATGAAGCGGATATGGGCCGACACCTCCTCCGGCTCCCACTGATCCATGGGTACGTCGTTCACCGCTGCCGGGGCGCCGCGGTAGTGCTTGAGCAGCAGGTACTTGGCCATGATGTTCTCCTCCGTGCGGTACGGCCCATTGTGGCCGCGTTCACGGAGGAGACGGAGCCGCTTCCGGATTCTCGACATCCCTCCGCGACCGATTCGAGGTTAGGGTCGCGGCATGCGTATTCATCTCGGACCCGGCCACGACGAACACCTCGCCGCCGCGATCGTCTCCGGCGGTGGAACCCTCTCCGACCTGGACGAGGCCGAAGCCCTCGTGTGGGACGGCAGCGCCGAGGAGTTCCCGGATCTGCCCGACCGGGTGCGCTGGGTGCAGCTCACCTACGCGGGTATCGAACCGTTCTTCCGGGCGGGCGTGATCGACGACCGCCGGTTGTGGGCGAATGCGTCCGGTGTGTACGCCGACAATGTGGCCGAGTACGCGGTGGGAGCCCTGCTCGTGGGGTTGCGGCAGTTCCATGCCTCGGTCGCCGCGAAGCGCTGGACCAAGAACGTTCTCGACCCGCGGGTGCGAACCCTCCACGGCTCGACCGTGGCCATCGTCGGATGCGGCGGTATCGGCCGGGCGATGATCCCGCGCCTGCATGCCCTCGGCGCGGACGTCGTCGCGGTCAATCGTTCGGGTCGTCCCGTCGACGGTGCGAAGGTCACGCTGCCGGCCGACCGCACCTCGGAGGTGTGGTCGATGGCCGATCACTTCGTCGTCGCCGCACCCGCGACCGCCGAGACCGATCATCTCGTCGACGCCGCCGCGCTCGCGGCGATGCCCGGGTCGGCGTGGCTCGTGAACGTCGCGCGGGGCAACCTCGTCGACACCGACGCGCTGGTGAAGGCCCTCGGGGACGGCGCGATCGCCGGGGCGGTCCTCGACGTGACCGATCCCGAACCGTTGCCCGACGGTCATCCGCTGTGGGATCTCGACAACGCCGTGATCACGCCGCATATCGCCAACACGCGCAGTCGGCTGACACAGACGTTCGCGCCGACCCTCGAGGAGAACGTGCGCCGGTTCGTCGCGGGCGAGGAGTTGATCGCCCGGGTCGATCCGAACGCGGGTTACTGAGGCCGTTCGGCCGCCTTCTTGATCACGGACAGGCGACGGTCCCAACCGGCCCCCACCGCGTCGATCGCACGCCCGACCGCGCTCAGCCGCGATCCGACGGCGGAGAAACGGATCTCCCGCCCGGCGCGCTCGGAGGTCACGAGACCGCACCGTTCGAGCACCGCCAGATGCTTGGCGATGGCCTGACGGGAGACCGTGAACTCGGCCGCGAGCCCGGACGCCGACGCCGGAGACCGGCCCAGTCGCTGCAGAATGCGCCAGCGGGTGTCGTCGGCCAGGGCCGCGAAGACGGGATGCAGGTCGGCGGAGAACTCAGCGTCGGGCAACGCTTCCGTCCTTCTCGAGATGGTGCTTGGCGATCTCCAGTTCGGTGGTCCAGCCGCGGGAGTTCTCCTCGAAGCGGGTGCGGCGTTCGCTCGCGTCGCCGGGCAGGGAGTCGAATCCGGTTTCCGTGACGCGCAATTCGGTCGTGCCGGTGTCGAGCGCGGTGAGCCGGAACTCGACGAGGGTCGACGGACTGTCGGGATCGGTGTGGTCGGCGAGCCAGCGGAAGGCCGCGTAGTGCGGTTCGTCGAGGGTCACGGTGCGGAAGACGAAGGCGCCGTGGACCGGATCGTGCACGGTGGTGAGATCTCCGTCGTGTTCGAGGCGGTGCTCGGTCCACTCGTTGTCGTTGATGTACCAACCGGGTTCGGCCACGAGTGTCCACACCCGGTCCACAGGGGCGTCGATGGTGATGTCGCGTTCGATTCGGTCGAGTTCGTCGGTCATGATTGCCTCCTTCGATGGGAATGCAACTCCAGGGTTGCACCTACGCCCTGATGGCGCAACCCCCTGGTTGCAGTCGATCGTGCAGTTCTCGTCGCGACACGCCGGGATGCGTCGACGAGAACTGCACGCGTTCGAACGTCTTGTTCGAACACATGTGCGATACTGGACCGGTCGAGGAGGTGTCGGAGTGGGATGGGGAAACGGTCCGCCGACCTGGTCGGAGATGGAGCGTGTGCTCTCGGGACGACCCGGCACTTCCCGTCGCGATGCCGAACATCCCGGCGACGGGAGCGACAGCCCGGCGTGGTCGCGCACCCGCGCCGAGTACGAGGCGCGGGTCCGACGTCCACAAGGGCCGGTCGTGCCCTACGCCGAACTGCACGCCCACTCCGCGTTCAGCTTCCTCGACGGTGCCTCCACGCCGGAGGAACTCGCCGAGGAGGCGGCACGACTCGGACTCGAGGCCCTCGCGGTGACCGACCACGACGGACTGTACGGGGCGGTGCGATTCGCCGAAGCCGCACGCGAACTCGACATCCGCACCGTCTTCGGAGCCGAGCTGGGCCTCGACGATGCGCATCTGCTCGTCCTCGCCCGCGGTCAGGAGGGCTATCGACGCCTGTCGCGGCAGATCGCCGACGCCCACCTCGCGGGAGGGGAGAAGAACAACCCGACGTACGACTACGACGCGCTCACCGATGCTGCCGGTGGGCACTGGCAGATCCTCACCGGTTGTCGTCGGGGGCACCTGCGACAAGCGCTCGCCACGGGCGGGGTCCCTGCCGCCGAGGCGGCATTGCTCGACCTCGTCGACCGGTTCGGTGCCGACCGCGTGACCGTCGAACTCACCCGTCACGGATATCCCGACGACCACGAACGCAACGCAGCCCTCTTCGAACTTGCCGGGCGACACGGCATTCCGTGCATCGCGAGCACGGCGGCGCACTTCGCGCACCCCCGTCGGCGACGTCTGGCGATGGCCGTGGCGGCGATCTCCGGCCGGCAGAGTCTCGACGACGCCGTCGGCCGGATCCCGCCGACCGGCGGCGGGCACCTGCGGTCGGGGGAGGAGATGGCACGGCTGTTCGAGGCCTTTCCGGGTGCCGTGCACCATGCCGCCGAACTGGGTCGTGAATGCGCCTTCGACCTGCGTCTCGTCGCACCGAAACTGCCGCCCTTCGATGTTCCCGACGGGCACACCGAGTTCACCTGGCTGCGCGAACTCACCTACGACGGGGCGCGTCGCCGTTACGGTCCGGTCGAGCGCCGCCCCGACGCCTATCGGCAGATCGAACACGAACTCGACGTCGTCGGCCGGCTGGGGTTTCCGGGATACTTCCTCGTCGTCCACGACATCGTCGACTTCTGCAAGCGGAACGACATTCTCTGCCAGGGAAGAGGGTCGGCCGCCAACTCGGCGGTCTGCTACGCGATCGGCATCACCAACGTCGACCCCGTCGGCAACAAGCTGCTGTTCGAACGCTTCCTGTCGCCCGAACGCGACGGTCCACCCGACATCGACCTCGACATCGAATCCGACCGGCGCGAGGAGGCGATCCAGTACGTCTACCGCAAGTACGGACGGATCAATGCCGCGCAGGTCGCGAACGTCATCACCTACCGCGGTCGTTCCGCCGTCCGCGACATGGCCCGTGCCCTCGGATACTCACAGGGGCAACAGGACGCGTGGAGCAAGCTGATCGGCCGGTGGGGTGGGGTGCGGGTCGAGACCGACGAACGGATCCCGGAGACGGTTCTCGATCTCGCCGAACAGATCGAAGGTCTCCCACGGCATCTCGGCATCCACTCGGGCGGCATGGTGATCTGCGACCGGCCCGTCGCCGACGTGTGCCCCGTCGAGTGGGCGCGGATGGAAGGGCGCACCGTCCTGCAGTGGGACAAGGACGACTGTGCCGCAGCGGGTCTCGTGAAGTTCGATCTGCTCGGCCTCGGCATGCTCTCCGCGCTGCACTACATGATCGACCTCGTCGACGAACACGAAGGCGTCCGAGTCGATCTCGCGCACCTCGACCTCTCCGAACCGGGGGTGTACGAGATGCTGTGCCGCGCCGACTCGGTGGGCGTCTTCCAGGTGGAGTCGCGGGCGCAGATGGCCACTCTGCCGCGGTTGAAGCCGCGCTGCTTCTACGATCTGGTCATCGAGGTGGCCATCATCCGGCCCGGCCCTATCCAGGGCGGTTCGGTGCACCCCTACATCCGGCGGCGCAACGGTCTCGAACCCGTCACCTACGACCATCCGTGCCTCGAGAATGCCCTCGAACGCACCCTCGGCGTTCCGCTCTTCCAGGAGCAGCTCATGCAGATGGCCGTCGACGCCGCGGGATTCACCGCGGCGGAGGCCGACCGGTTGCGTCGCGCCATGGGATCGAAACGGTCGACGGAGAAGATGGAGCGTCTGCGAGGACGTCTCTATCAGGGCATGCGGGACCTGCACGGCATCACGGGAGACGTCGCCGACCGCATCTACGAGAAGCTCTACGCCTTCGCGAATTTCGGTTTCCCCGAGAGCCACTCGCAGAGCTTCGCCTCGCTGGTGTTCTATTCGGCGTGGTTCAAGCTGCACCATCCCGCAGCGTTCTGCGCGGGCCTGCTGCGTGCTCAGCCGATGGGTTTCTACTCGCGGCAATCGCTGGTCGCCGATGCCCGACGTCACCGTGTGGTCGTCCACGGCCCCGACATCGGGGCGAGCCTCGCGCACGCCACCCTCGAGAACGAGGGTCGCGAGGTCCGGCTCGGCCTGGCGACGGTGCGGCACATCGGCGACGATCTCGCCGAACGCATTGTGACCGAACGCAGTGCCCACGGCCCGTACACCTCGCCCGCCGACCTCGCCGCCCGCGTCGGTCTCACCACCGCGCAGGTCGAGGCACTGGCCACCGCAGGAGCGTTCTCCTCGTTCGGTGTCACCCGCCGCGAAGCCCTCTGGGGTGCGGCCCCGGCCGCGGCACAACGCCCCGGACGGCTTCCCGGGATCGGGACGGTGCCGGCTCCGGCCCTGCCGGGCATGAGCGCTCTCGAACTCGCCGCCGCCGACGTCTGGGCCACGGGAATCTCGCCCGACAGCTATCCGACGCAGTTCCTGCGCGAGAGGCTCGACGAACTCGGGGTGATCCCGGCCGCTGACCTGTTGCAGGTCCCCGACGGGACACGCATCCTCGTCGGCGGGGCCGTGACCCACCGGCAGCGACCGGCGACCGCCGCCGGTGTCACCTTCCTCAACCTCGAGGACGAGACCGGAATGGTGAACGTGGTGTGCTCGGTCGGCCTGTGGGCGCGCTACCGGACGGTGGCCCACACCGCTCCCGCCCTGCTCGTCCGCGGCCGGCTCCAGAACGCCGAGGGGGTGGTCACGCTCCTCGCCGACCATCTCGAAGCCATGGATCTGCGAATGCCGAGCAGATCACGCGACTTTCGCTAGCATCTCCGAGTGTGAAACGCCTGTCGCTGGTGTCGTTGGCTCTGTTCGCGCTGGTCGTCACCGGCTGCGACGAGGGTGGGGGAGGCGAGGGCTCCTCGGCGTCCGCGCCGGCGATCTCGGCACCCGCGATCGTCGACGGCGGTCTCCGCGAGTCGCAACCCGCCGAGGAGTCCGACCGCAAGGAGGTCGTCACCGGCTACCTCGAGATGGATGCCGGCGATCCCGTGGCGACCGGCCGCCGGGTCGTGACGGTCGTCGAGGAGGCCGGTGGGCGCGTCGACTCGCTCACCGAACAACCGGAGACGAGCAGCATGCTCACGGTGCGGGTGCCCGCCGAGCGGCTCGACGAGGTCGTCGACGAGATCCGCACGCTCGGCCGTGTCACGAGCTTGAGCACCACCCGCGACGACGTGACGATGCAGTACACCGATCTCGAAGCCCGAGTAGGGGCGTTGCGGGCCTCGGTGGACCGCCTGCGGGCACTGCTCGAATCGTCGGCCGACGTCGAGGCACTGATCGCCGCCGAGACCGCCCTGGCCGAACGACAGGCCGAACTCGACAGTCTCGAGGCGCAGCGACGTCAGCTGGGCGACCGGATCGAACTGTCCACGCTCACCGTCGACATCACCACCGATCGCCTTCCCTCCGAGCAGGACAGTTTCTGGGACGGGCTGGTCGCAGGATGGAACAGCCTGTGGGCCGCGCTGGGGGCAGCGGTGGTCGGTATCGGCGCCGCGCTACCGTGGGTGGCGTTCCTGTTCGTGTGTGCAGGTGTCCTCTACCTGGTCATCCGGCTCATCACCCGACGGGAACGTTCGTCCGGAACCACCGGGACGCCCGATACCGAGAGGACCGACAGCGATGCGTGAGGTCGACCTGGCCGCACTCGAATCCGCGCTCACCGACGGGGCGACCGTCATCGACGTGCGTGAACGCGACGAATACGCCCAGGTGCGCGTACCCGGCGTCACGAACATCCCGCTCAGCGAGTTCGTCGCGCGGATCGACGAGATCCCCACCGAGGGCACCGTCTACGTCGTCTGCGCCGTGGGTGGCCGCAGTCTGCAGGCCGCGCAGTATCTCGCCGGTCGCGGAGTCGACGCCGTGTCCGTCGCGGGCGGCACCGACGGATGGGCCCGCTCGGGTCGTCCGGTGGAGAGCGGCGCCTAAACCCCTCCGGGGAAACCGTGCTGCCGCCACGCCTCGTAGCAGGCGACGGCTGCGGCGTTCGACAGATTCAGTGAACGACGCCCCGGCAGCATGGGGATACGGATCTGTTCGGTGATGTGCGGGTCGGCGAGCACCTCGGGCGACAGCCCGGTCGGTTCAGGGCCGAACAGCAGCACGTCGCCGGCCCGGTACTCGATCTCCGCATAGCTCGACGTGCCGTGCGCGGTGAACGCGAACACCCGCTCGGGGGCCAGCGCCGCCCACGCGGCGTCGAGACTGCTGTGCACGGTGACCGACGCGAGGTCGTGGTAGTCGAGCCCCGCGCGGCGCAGTTTCGGCTCGGACAGGTCGAAGCCCAAGGGTTCCACCAGGTGCAGTTCCGCGCCGGTCGCGGCGACCATGCGTATGGCATTGCCGGTGTTGGGGGGAATACGCGGCTCGTGGAACATCACTCTGAACACGATGCAGGTTAACAAGTCGGCACTGTGTGGCCCGGCTCGCACGCCCCTCCCACCTGCCTCGGTGAGATTTCCGAATCGTCGGTGTAACACACCGATCGGTACCGGCGACGTTCTGCGGAACGTATTCCTCAGAACGGATCGAGCATGAATCCTCCTGCCGGTTGGCATCCCGACCCCTACGACCCGTCCATCGATCGCTACTGGGACGGTCAGCAGTGGACGAACCAGACCAGGCCCAAGGGCAGCGGCGACCCCACACAGGTGTTCGGGGCTGTCGGCCAGGGTGGCAATCCTCCTGCTGGAGGCGGGCAGAAGCGACGCAAGTGGCCGTGGGCGCTCGGCGCCGGCCTCGTCGGACTCGTGGCGCTCGGCGCCGCTGTCGGTGACGAGGAACCGAAGACGGAAACCACCTCGGTGGTGTCCACGACGAGCAGCTCGGTGGCTCCGACCACGACGACGGCGAAGCCCACCACGACTACACCCCGGACGACGACACCGGCGCCCACCACGACCTCCGACTCGCCTACCGTGGTGCCGTTGGTTCCCCAGGTCGGAACGACCGTCGACGAAACGACGACGGAGTACACCCCGCCGCCCGCTCCCGCCTACACCCCGCCGCCGGTGACGCAGTACACGCCGCCGCCGGTGACGCAGTACACGCCGCCGCCGCCGGTTCAGCAACCGTCCGCGTCGTACGAAAACTGCGCCGAAGCGAGAGCAGCAGGTGTCGCCCCGATCCTGAAGGGAGAACCCGGCTACGGCACACATCTCGACAGGGACAAGGACGGAATCGCCTGCGACAAGTAGCGCGCTCCGGTGTTCGGGTGTGCCTGTCACATCCGAACACCGGTGACGGTGCATTGCGCGCAGCCTGAGCGGAACCGGTGACAGTCCGGAAGCGCCCGTGATCGAGTGTCGTGGACCCGAATTTCCGCTGGAACCGAAAGGCGAACCCCGCCCGATGTCGCACGGCACCGTCGAAACCCTGTACACCGCATCCGAGGACCGTTACGAGACGATTCCCTACCGTCGCTCGGGGCGGTCCGGGCTCGACCTGCCGGCCTTCTCGTTCGGCCTGTGGCAGAAGTTCGGCACCGACTATCCGTTCGAGACGCAGCGGGAGATCATCCTCCACGCCTTCGATCTCGGCATCACCCACTTCGACAACGCCGACCGGTACGGTCCGCCGCACCGCGCCGCGCAGAAGAACTTCGGCCGGATCCTCGGCAAGGACCTCGCGCCCTACCGGGACGAGATCATCCTGTCGACGAAGGCCGGCAACCCGATCGGTCCCGGTCCTTACCAGAAGGGCGGGTCGCGCAAGTCGCTGCTGGGCTCGCTCGAGCACAGCCTGCGTGATCTCGGCACCGACTACGTCGACATCTTCTACAGCCACAGCCCGGACCTGTCGACGCCGCTCGAGGAGACCGTCGGGGCACTCGTCTCCGCGGTCGAGCAGGGGAAGGCGCTCTACGTCGGCATCTCGAACTATCAACCGGACCGTGCGCGCGAGGCCGCGGCACTCCTGCGGGAAGCCGGTGCCCCGCTGCTCGTCCATCAGCCGCGCTACTCGATCTTCGACCGCAGCATCGAGCAGAACGGTCTGCTCGATGCTGCCGAGCAGGACGGCTTCGGACTCGTCGTGTATTCGCCGCTCGCACAGGGACTTCTGACCGACAAGTACCTCGAGACCATCCCGGACGGTGCGCGAGCGGTGGACAGCGCGTTCCTCTCCCCGGACGTGATCGACGAGACCTACCGGCAGCGCGTCACCGAACTCGACAAGCTCGCCCGGTCGCGTGGGCAGTCGCTGGCCCAACTGGCGCTGCAGTGGGTGCTCCGGCAGCCTGCCGTGACCTCGGCGCTGGTCGGTGCGAGCTCGACCTGGCAGCTCGACCACAACCTCGAGGCGCTGAGCTTCCCGCCGCTCACCGACGACGAGCTCGCCGTCATCGACGAGTACGGCGTCCACGGCACCGGGCTCGGTCTCTGACATGACTGCGGGTGCTTCGCCGGCGGTCGACGCCGTCGAGGTGGACGAGGACGTCCATCCGCTCGACGATCCGATCCGGCAGTCGCTGCGTGGAGTGCATGCGCGCTTCGCGCGGTGGTCGGGCCGGATCGGCGGATACCACCCCGACGTCGCGGGGCACATCGGACACCCGGCAGTGATGACCGACGAGGACTGGACGCACCTGGCCGCGCTCGTGGGTCCGTCGGTCGAGGTGGCCGTGCGCGGACCCGGGCACACACCACCACCCGGCTGGGAGGTGCTCGGCTCGTTCGGGCTCGTCCAGATGGACGGGACGGACCTGGTCGTCGAACCCGATCCGGACCTCGTGGTCCTCGGCCCCGCGGATGTCCCGGAGATCCTCGAACTCGTGGCCCGCACCCGACCGGGACCGTATCTGCTGCGAACCGTCGAGATGGGCACCTATCTGGGCATCAGGGTGAACGGACGTCTCGTCGCGATGGCGGGGGAGCGTCTGCATCCGCCGGGATGGACCGAGATCAGTGCCGTGTGCACGGACGCCGAGTTCCGGGGATGCGGATTCGGCACGCGCCTGGTCAAGGCCGTCGGTGCCGGTATCCGCGCACGCGGCGAGATCCCGTTCCTCCACGCATCGGCCGCGAACACGACCGCCATCCGGCTCTACGAGAACCTGGGATTCACGCTGCGCAAGCGATCCGTGCTCACCCGCGTGCGCACACCGACGGTGTAGCCGGGAGACGCGTGCTTTCATTCTCGTGTCGGGTTCGATCCGGTCGACCGCGGGAGATGTCATGGAATCACCGGTAGCGACGTATGTCTCGGCGGTACGCAGCTTCTCGGAGCTGGTCCGTGTCGTGCCGATCGACCGCTGGGACGGCCCCGGCCTGGGTGAGTGGGACCTCCGAGCGCTGATCGGCCACACCTCGCGCTCGTTGACGACCGTCACGACCTATCTGGACGGTCCCGCCGACACCGAGGACCTCGCGAGCGCGGAGCAGTACTACGTGCACGTCAAGGAACTCACCTCGGTTCTCGGTGCGGAGGACATCGTCGAACGCGGACGTCGTGCCGGTGCCGACCTCGGCGACGACCCGGTGGCCACGATCGATGCCCTGTCGACCGCGGTGATCGAACGGCTCGGTGCCGGCGAGGACCGTCTGATCCGGGTGATCGGAGACAAGGGGATCCGGTTGCACTCCTATCTGCCGACGCGCACCTTCGAGCTCGCCGTCCACGGTCTCGACATCGCAGCTGCGGCGGACGTCCCCTTCACGCCTCCGGCCGACGTCCTCGAAGAGGCAACCCTGCTGGCCACGAGGATCGCGCTGGCACTCGGCGACGGTACGACCGTGCTGCGGGCCCTGACCGGACGGACGTCGCTACCGGACGGTTATTCCGTCGTGTGAGCGGAGACGTTCAGCGCAGCCGGGACCGGAACATCCGATCCTCGAGCAGCGCGAGCACGGATGCCGGGGGAGGCAATCGTGCGATCTCGACGCGCAATTGCTCGGCCCCGCGGCGGAGAGAGCCCGAGGACAGCGCGTCGAGGGTGATCCCTCCGATCTCCGCCGAGGTTACGGTGACGGGATCGACCGTGGTCCCTGCGCCCAGCGCGACCAGACGTCGGGCGTTGAGTTCCTGGTCCGCGCCCATCGGAAGCGCGACGACCGGAACGCCGTGGGTGAGCGCACCGATGACGCTGCCCGATCCGCCGTGATTGACGACGAGATCGACGTGCGGGAGCACCGCCGACTGCGGCACGAACCGCTCGATGCGGACGTTGCCGCCCGGTGAGGGCAGGGTGGCCGGGTCGACGTCGCGGCCGACCGTGACGAGCACGCGCGCAGGTAGTCGGTGGAGTCCCCGGACGAGACGGCCGAAGAGATCACCGGACTCGGTGTTGAAGACGGTACCCAGCGTGACGTACACGCGGTGGGGCTTCTCGCCGCTACGAAGCCAGTCGATCGCGGGGTGTCCGTGGGACGCGAGCGACGGGCCCGGCCCGATCGAGACGGCTGTGGCGGGCAGGGGGAAGTCGGGATCGCGGAACGACGGCGGGAACGGTGAGATGACGAGATCCCGTTTCAGGAAGGAGAACTCGGGATCCGAGGGGAGTCCGTGGGTCGCCCGCAGTCGTCCCAGTGGCTCACGGATGCGGTCGATCCGGGTGAGCGCTCCGGACGCGATCACGTCGACCACCACGCGGGGAACGGCGGCGTGTTCGGCCGCCGTCATCGCACCGAAGTCCATCTCGTCGCAGATCACCAGATCCGGATGCCAACGGTCGACGACATCGCAGACCAGGTCGAATCGTCGCGCCGCGAGCGCACCGGCGAAGTGGGTGCCGATCACCGAGTACTCGTGGTCGAGGTCCGGAGGAGCGAGCGTGCCCGTGGACCGTCCGGAAGGAGATGTCGTGTCCCCCTCGGGGAAGTACGCGTCGAAGCCTTCGGCGCCTGCGAGGACGTCCGCCTCCCCGCACACGCCGAGACGGTGGCCGGCTCCGCGCAGGACGTCGGCGATCGGGAGCATCGGTGCGAGATGGCCGAGGCCGCCTGCGAACGAGAACAGGACGCGACGCGCGGCCCGGCCTCGTGTGCTGCCGGTCGTCGATCCGACTCGGTGCGCCATGGCCGAATTACACCGCTCCGCGTTCCTGTACGCGAATCGCCGACCGGATGTGACCTCGAGCGGTAACTGGTTCAATCGAGAGGCACGAGCAGCGGGCGACCCGGGAGAGAACCATCGCGATGACACGCCGACGCGGAATTCGACTGGCCGCGCGGGACGCGCTCCACGTCTTCGTGGGGGACACCGACCCCGAAGCCCCGCCGCCGACCATGGTGAGTTTCTACGTCTTCGACGCCCGGGCAGGCGAAGCCCCCATCCGCACCCGTGAGGATGCCGTCACCTGGATCGGGGAGCGTCTGCATCGCGCACCGGCGCTCGGCCGACGTCTGCACCGCGTGCCGGCGAACCTCGACTTCCCCTACTGGGTGGAGACGGACGTCGATCCGGACGATCACGTCCGGTACGAGACGATCGGACCGACCTCGCGCAGCGAGTTGCATCGGCTGCTCGCGTCGACGAAGGAACGCCGTCTCGATCTGTCCGCACCGCCGTGGGAAGTGCACGTCCTGAGCGACATCCGCGGTGTCGAGGACCTTCCCGAGGGCGCCACCATCGTCGCGTTGCTCCTGCACCACTCGGTGACCGACGGGCTCGGAGCCGTCGAGATCGCTCGTGCGCTGCTCGACGATCCGGCTGCCGCCCCTTCGACGGGAGGACGCGTCGTCGCCGTGCCGGGACCGGTCCGCGCGGCGGTCTCGCTGCCCTTCCGGTACGCGAGGATGCTCCCGGCTCTGGTCGCAGCACGTCGCGCTCGACGAGCACTGGGTGATCTCACCACCTCGGGGGAGATCACCGCGCCCCGGCCGCAGCGTCCCCGCACCCGCTTCGACACCGACGCCGGCGGCCCCTGGCAGTTCGGCGTCGTCCGTATGCCGTTGCCGGAGGTGCGTGCCGTCGCGCGCGCCACGGATACCTCGGTGAACGACGTGATCCTGACGGTCGTCTCGGGCGGACTGCGCGCCTACCTCGCATCCCACGAGGAAATTCCCGCCGACTCGCCGGCGGCGATCGTTCCGGGATCCCTCCGGGACGGAGCGGGAGCGGAGTCGGAGAACAAGGTCACGCTCATGTATGTCGACCTGCACCTCGATCGGGCTGATCCGCGCGAGCGGCTCCGCCGAGTCCACGAGTCGGCCGCTCTCGAGAAACAGCGCATCCGGCGTCCGGAGGCGGCTGCCTCCGTTGCGGCGGTGGATGCATCGCCCGCGTTCGACCTGGCGATGACGATCCGGCGAGCGCACCGCGGGCGGGTGGGGCCCACGGGAGACGTGGTGCCGCTGGCCAACACCACCGTGACGAATGTGCCCCGCGGGCCGGTCGAGGGACTCCGCTTCGGGGACAGTCCCGCCGTCGAGGCGATCGGTACTCCGATGCTCAACCGGAACTACGGTCTCGTCCACTCCGTGACATCCCTCGGCGAGGCCCTCACCTTGTCTTTTCTGGCCTCGGACTCCTGCATGCCCGACCCCGGGCAGTACGAGCGGCATCTCGCCGAGGCCTTCGCGGAACTGGCCCGGGAGTGCCTGCCTCCGGGCGCGCGGACGGTTTCCGGTACCGGCCGCGATTCGACGCCGGACGGGCGCCTGGAAGAATGAACGACGTGACTGCGACGATCCTGGACGGCAAAGCAACCCGCGACGAAATCTTCGAGGACCTGAAGGTCCGCGTGGATGCGCTGAAGGCCAAGGGCGTCACGCCCGGTCTCGGCACGATCCTCGTCGGCGACGATCCGGGATCCGCGGCCTATGTGCGCGGCAAGCACAACGACTGCGCGAAGGTCGGCATCACGTCGATCCGCAAGGATCTGCCCGCCGACATCACCCAGGAACAGCTGTTCGAGGCGATCGACGAGCTCAACGCCGATCCTGCCTGCACCGGCTACATCGTCCAGCTCCCGCTGCCGAAGCATCTCGACGAGAACGCGGCGCTCGAGCGCATGGATCCGGGCAAGGACGCCGACGGATTGCACCCGGTCAACCTCGGCCGGCTCGTGCTCGGCAAGGAGGCTCCGCTGCCCTGCACGCCGCGCGGCATCATCCACCTGTTGCGCCGCTACGACGTGGAGATCGCCGGCGCGCACGTGGTGGTGGTCGGTCGTGGCGTCACCGTCGGTCGCCCGATCGGTCTGCTGCTGACCCGTCGTTCGGAGAACGCGACGGTCACCCTCTGCCACACCGGCACCCGCGACCTCGCCGCAGAGGTGCGCCGCGCCGACATCATCGTCGCAGCCGCAGGTGTTCCCGGCCTGGTGACGGCGGACATGGTCAAGCCCGGCGCCGCTGTGCTGGACGTGGGTGTCTCCCGCACCGAGGACGGACTGCGCGGCGACGTCGCCGCGGACGTGCGTGAGGTCGCGGGCTTCGTGTCCCCGAACCCCGGGGGCGTCGGACCGCTGACCCGCGCCTTCCTGCTGACCAACGTCGTGGAGCGGGCCGAGCAGCTCGCGTCCCGATAAGCAGGTCGACGACTCCGGGAGACGAGATGGCTCAGGCTCTGCGATTCACGCGTCTGAACCTGCCGCTGCTCGCGGTCACCCTGGTGATCGCGGCAGCGGTGATCTTGGTGATCGCCGACCGGTGGCGACGCGGAGCGTTCGTCTTCGGCGGCGCCACGATCCTCGCCGGCCTGTTCCGCTGGGCTCTCGACGAGGACAAGGTCGGTGTCCTCGCGGTACGCGGCAAGGCGTTCGACGTCGCCTCGATGATGGTCGTCGGCGGAATCGTGGTGGCGCTCGCCGCGTCGATCGACCCGCTGGGAACCGACTAGCCCTCGGCGAGCTTCATCAGTTCGACGAGGAGCTTCGCGACCTCGTCTGCCTCCGTGAGGAATCCGTCGTGCCCGTCGCGGGAGACGAGCACACGCAGGTCGCCCGATCCCGGGAGCAGATCGGCGATCTCCTGCTGCAGGCGCAGCGGGTACAGCCGGTCGGAGTCGACGCCGGCGACGATCGTCGGGACCGGGGTGGACGCGAGTGCGGCCTCGACGCAGCCGCGTCCGCGGCCGACGTCGTGCCGGTTCATCACGTCGGACAGCACCACGTAGGTACCGGGATCGAAGCGCGCGACGAGCTTGCGCGCCTGGTGCTCGAGATAGCTCTGCACGGCGTACCGGCCCCCGCGCCACGGGTCCTCGTCGTCCTGGGGGAGATTCCCGAAGCGCGTGTCGAGTTCGAGTTCGGTCCGGTAGGTGAGGTGCGCGATGGTCCGGGCGATGGCGAGCCCGGCTTCGGGACGCCGCCCAGAGCCGTAGTAGTCGCCGCCCTGCCAGTCGGGGTCGGCCGTGATGGCAGCCATCTGCGCGGTCTGGGTGCCGATCTGGTCGGCGGTCGCGCGGGCACCGGTGGCGAGGACGAGCGACGCCCGCACCCGCTCCGGGTACGCGATGATCCACTCGAGAGTGCGCATGCCACCCATCGATCCGCCGGTCACGGCGGCGAGGACGTCGATGCCGAGCTTGTCGAGCAGCGCAACCTCGGCCGCCACCTGGTCGCGCACGGTGATCAGCGGGAAGCGGGACCCCCAGGCCTTGCCGTCGGGCGCGGTGCTGCCGGGCCCGGTGGAGCCGCGGCACCCGCCGAGGATGTTCGTCGAGACCACGCACCAGCGATCGGTGTCGATCGGAGCACCGGGGCCGACCATGCCCGACCACCAGCCGGGGGACGGATGCTCCGGTCCGGCGGGGCCGGTGACGTGCGAGTCGCCGGTGAGGGCGTGTTCGACGAGCACCACGTTGTCGCGGGCGGGGGAGAGTTCGCCCCACCTCTGCACGGCGATCGTGACGTTCGGCAGCGTCTCGCCGCTCTCGAGCGCGAGATCGCCGATGTCGATGGTGTCGAGGCGTCCGTCCGCCGGGGGCAGTTCGACGCGACGCCGCTCGGTGCCCGCCGTCAAGAGGTGACCGCCTCGAGGCTCGCGGTGGGCTGGCAGCGCCGGCTGCGGATGTCGGTCATCGTGTCCTTCCGGCGGTGATGGGAGGTGTGATCGTGGCTTGGGTGCGACAGCACATCATCATCTCAGTCCTCCCGACAACAGGCTTGTCGGTGGGGTTCCACCGACCGTGTCATCACCCGGAGCACCCCACCCCGGTCGGAGGGTTGCCGGCCAGCAAGCCGGGGCTTGACGCTGGCACTCATGACTTTCCCGGCAGTCTAGCGACTCTCCGTCGCAGGGTCTTATGCACCCTCTGAACATCCCTGACCAGCAGGAAAGTTACCGGTCGGTAGGGCGTGGGGCTGGGACGAGGTGCTTTGCGGTCGTCGGCAATAGCAGTACGCTTGTCATGTTTGGCCGCGGTCCAGGACGTGGACACGGCCATGCTCGCTGCTCGCGAGCCGACGGCGACCGCACCCACAAAGTGCGGTCGATTGGGGACCTACAGAAACGTCCTAGGAGGACACGAAGCGCATATGTCCAAGATCAAGGTTGAAGGTAAGGTCGTCGAGCTCGACGGCGACGAGATGACCCGCATCATCTGGCAGTTCATCAAGGACAAGCTGATCCACCCGTACCTGGACGTGGATCTCGAGTACTACGACCTCGGCGTGGAGAACCGCGACGCCACCGACGACCAGGTGACGGTCGACGCGGCGAACGCCATCAAGAAGCACAACGTCGGCGTCAAGTGCGCCACCATCACCCCCGACGAAGCGCGTGTCGAGGAGTTCGGCCTGAAGAAGATGTGGCGGTCGCCCAACGGCACCATCCGTAACATCCTCGGCGGCACCATCTTCCGCGCGCCCATCATCATCTCGAACGTGCCGCGTCTGGTGCCGGGCTGGACCAAGCCCGTCGTCGTCGGCCGTCACGCGTTCGGCGATCAGTACCGCGCCACCGACTTCAAGGTCGACCGCCCGGGCACCGTCACCATCACCTTCACGCCCGAGGACGGCAGCGAGCCGATCCAGCACGAGGTCTGCCAGATCCCCGAGGACGGCGGCGTCGTGATGGGTATGTACAACTACAAGAAGTCCATCCAGGACTTCGCGCGTGCATCGTTCTCCTACGGCCTGCAGCGCAACTACCCGGTCTACCTGTCGACCAAGAACACGATCCTGAAGGCCTACGACGGCATGTTCAAGGACGAGTTCCAGCGGATCTTCGACGAGGAGTTCAAGACCGAGTTCGAGGCTGCCGGTCTCACCTACGAGCACCGCCTCATCGACGACATGGTCGCATCGTCCCTCAAGTGGGAGGGCGGCTACGTCTGGGCCTGCAAGAACTACGACGGCGACGTCCAGTCCGACACCGTCGCGCAGGGCTACGGCTCGCTGGGGCTGATGACCTCCGTCCTGATGACCCCGGACGGCAAGACCGTCGAGGCGGAGGCCGCACACGGCACCGTCACCCGGCACTACCGTCAGCACCAGCAGGGCAAGCCGACGTCGACCAACCCGATCGCGTCGATCTTCGCCTGGACCCGCGGACTCGAGCACCGCGGCAAGCTGGACAACACCCCCGAGGTCATCGAGTTCGCGCAGCAGCTCGAGGACGTCGTCATCAAGACCGTCGAAGCCGGTCAGATGACCAAGGACCTCGCACTGCTCGTCGGCCCCGAGCAGGGCTGGCTGACCACCGAGGAGTTCCTCGCCGCACTCGACGAGAACCTGCAGAAGGCTCGCGCCTGACCTTCCGCTCCGTTCTCGACAGCACGTACACGGGACGCCCGAATCGGGCGTCCCGTGTCGTGTTCCCGAGCACTCTCGGCACCGGCTACCGTTTCGTGTACCACTGTCAGTCGCACCACCGTTAGGCCCGGGAGGAGGACGGCCGTGACCACCACTGCCACCGACTCCGAAGCCCGCGGCGGAGCGCACGCCCGCCGGCGGTTCTGGACCCGGGTGTGGATGCTGATGTTCGGCTCGGCGCTCGCCTACCTGCCCGTCGCGCTCGCACCGAATCTGATTCACGCGGTCGCCCGCCGCACCGACGAACTGGCCTACGACCGGTCCACGCCGGTGCGCAGCGGCGTGCTCACCACCCTCACGATGGGTGAGGCCGCCGCCGTCCTCGGGGTGCTCGCCGCCCTCGTCATCGCGCTCAATCTCATCGCGTGGTCGCTCGGACCGGCCATCACTGCGGAGGGTTCGTCCCGGTCGACCGAAGCGCTGCGCCTCGAACACCTCGAACTGTGCGGATCGGTGTTCGGCGTCGGGGCGACGATGACCTTCGTCGCTGCGCTGCTCGACGGCCTCCCGCACTCCGTGGATCTGGCGGCGCTGCTGCTGTTCCCGGCAGTCTTCGTGATCGTCGTGCTCAGCCAGGACCTGTTTCTCGCGACCCAGCGTGGCGTCGGTGCCCGCCGTCGTCTGCGCCGGGAGGCGTCGCTGCTGCGCCGGCGTGAATTGCTCGCCACGGCAGCGAGGCTGCGACCGGGCGACCCGCGGGTCGCCGGCCACCCCTTCGCGGCGCTCGCCGTCGAACTCGCGATCCTGGCTGTCGTCACGGTGGTGACGGGGCTCCTCATGATCGTGGTGTTCGACGACGAGTCGGGTTCCGGACCCCTCCTGGACTCCTCGGACATCGCTTTCGTGGTGGTCACGTCCGCGATCACGCTGTTCACGGCCGTCGTCCTCGTGCTGTGGACGGTCCGCTGCTGGTTGCTCCGCCGATACGTCGGCGCCGTCCTGTCCGCGGCCCTGGCTGGCACCCTCTACGTCGTGGTCGGTGCGGGAATCGTGTGGGCGGCACTCGACGAGGACGCCGTCGCCGAGGCGATCGCCTCCGCCGCCGTCCTGTACGCCTGGATAGTGCTGCCGGCTGCCGTCCTGCTCCTCGGCACCGTCGGAGTGGGCCGTCGCGGTCGCTTCCCTGGTGTCACCGCCGCCCTGCGCGCCGCAGTGCTGCGCGAGCGGTACCGGGTGCGGCGCGCCGAGGTCGACGGTGGCCGGAGGAACGGTCGAGCGGAGGGTTCCGTCCCGCCGCTCCGTCATCTGATCGTGCGGGCGCGCACCGTCGCCCGTGTCGCTCCGGCGGACCGGACATGACGACGGGGACGTCCTCCTCGGAGGACGGCCCCGTCGATCCACTCGTCTACCGGTGCGCGCCCACCGGATCGCGGTGCGTAGCGCGCTGCCGCTCCGTCTGCTCGGTCAGCAGGTGGCCGAACAGACCCCCGGCGCGCAGCCATTCCCACTCGAGGGGAGTGTCGATCCGGGAGAGCGCCGTGCCCTCCCACACGATCTCGCCTGCACGGCGGACCCGGACGGTGATCCCGGTGGTCGATCCGAGAGCGGCCAGTCCACCACCGTCGACTTGGGGAGCCCGGTGATCCCGACGAGTTCGCGCAGCGTCCGGATCGGGTGCTCGGCGTCGAATGCGTTGAGCAGATCGAACGCGCGGGCGACGCTCCGCACGCCGCCGTCGGCTCCGGCGACCGTCGATGCCTGTGTCATGCGAGTCACTCCAGGCCCACAGAACGGTTCGAACAATCCGCAGAATGGAACACATGAGTGTTTCCCCAGGAATACTCTCGGGACGTTCCGCTGAATGAGAGAAATTGGTGAATGTGTTCCGTCTTGTGGAACTCGCGGTCGTGGGGTGAGCCACTCTCACGGCAGGCTCCTTCCACGGTGGAGCAGTGGCATCGCCGGCGTCGGCTACGGTGACCCGGTGCCTCTCGTGATCACCACCGTGAACGTCAACGGCGTGCGCGCAGCCGCAGCCAAGGGTCTCGTCGACTGGCTCGCCTCGTCGGCCGCCGACATCGTGTGCCTGCAGGAGGTGCGCGCCACCGAGAAGCAGTTCCACGCCGCCATCGCTCCGGCGCTCGAGGCCGGATGGCACTGCGTCGGCGCGGAGTCCTCGGCCAAGGGCCGTGCCGGGGTGGCGATCCTCTCGGGCGTACCGGCGGACGCCGTTCGCGTCGGATTCGACGTCGACGAGTTCGCGTCGGCCGGCCGCTACATCGAGGCCGACTTCGGCGACGTGACGGTGGGAAGCCTCTACTTGCCGACCGGTGAGGCGCAGACGCCGAAGCAGGACGAGAAGGAACACTTCATGAAGAGCTTCGCGACCTATCTCGCCGAGCGGTACGCCGCAGTGACGGCCGCAGGGCGCGACATGGTGGTGTGCGGCGACTGGAACATCGCCCCCACCGAGCGGGACATCAAGAACTGGAAGGGCAACGTCAAGAAGTCCGGCTTCCTGCCCGAGGAGCGCGCCTGGGTCGGCGACCTGCTCGACGCGGGCTGGCGCGATGTGGTGCGCGACCTCCACGGAGACGTCGCCGGTCCCTATTCGTGGTGGTCGTACCGCGGCAAGGCATTCGACACCGACGCAGGTTGGCGCATCGACTACCACCTCGTGACTCCGGGCCTGGCGGCCCGCGCGACCGAGGCCCGCGTCGAACGCGCCGCGAGCTACGACCAGCGCTGGTCCGACCATGCACCGGTGACGGTGGCCTTCGATCGCTGACCACTTCTGCGGATCGCCGCAGAAGTGCCCACCTCGGTCGCAGCGCGGCGTGGCCTGCGTGAAATCATCGACGGCATGTCGAGCACTGCAGAACAGAACGCCACGAAGCCGAAGGCCCGCCCCCGTGTGCTGTCCGGCATCCAGCCCACCTCGGATTCGTTCCACCTCGGGAACTTTCTCGGGGCGCTGGCGCAGTGGGTTCCGGCGCAGGACGAGAACGACGCCTTCTACTTCATCCCCGACCTGCACGCGATCACCGTTCCGCACGAGCCGAAGCTGCTGCGCAAGCGCGTGCTCGTCTCCGTGGCGCAGCTGCTCGCGATCGGTATCGATCCGGAGAAGTCCGTGCTGTTCGTGCAGAGCCAGGTGCCCGAGCACGCCGAGCTCGCCTGGGTCCTGAGCTGCATCACCGGTTTCGGTGAGGCCAGCCGGATGACGCAGTTCAAGGACAAGTCGGCCAAGCAGGGCACCGAGCACGCCGGCGTCGGCCTGTTCACCTATCCGATCCTCATGGCCGCCGACATCCTGCTCTACCGCGCGAGCCACGTGCCGGTGGGGGAGGACCAGCGTCAGCACCTCGAGCTGACGCGAGATCTCGCGCAGCGCTTCAACTCCCGCTTCGGCAAGACCTTCGTCGTCCCCGAGCCGACGATCGTGAAGGAGACCGCGAAGATCTACGACCTGCAGGATCCGACGTCGAAGATGAGCAAGTCCGCGGCGACCGACGCGGGCCTGATCAACCTGCTCGACGATCCGAAGGTCTCGGCGAAGAAGATCCGCTCCGCGGTGACCGACAACGAGCGTGAGATCCGTTTCGACCGCGAGAACAAGCCCGGAGTGTCGAACCTGCTCACCATCCAGTCGGCGCTGTCGGGTCGCAGCATCGACGAACTCGTCGCCGGCTATGAGGGCAAGGGCTACGGCGATCTGAAGGCCGACACCGCAGAGGTCCTCACCGAGTTCGTCACGCCGATCCGCACCAAGGTCGACGAGTACCTGGCCGACCCGGCCGAACTGAACCGCATTCTCGCGGGCGGCGCGGACCGCGCTCGTGAGGTCGCATCCCGCACCTTGGCGCAGGTCTATGACAAGGTGGGTTTCCTGCCGCGGACCTAGACGAAGGAGCACCCGGATGGCCGGCGAACCCGACGAGAAGCCGGGCTTTCTCGAGCGTCAACGCGCGGCCCATCCGGTGCTCGACCGCATCCTCCGGGCCGGGGTGCGGTACCAGGAGAACAAGGGCGACTACTACGCGGCCGGTCTGACCTACTTCACGGTGCTGGCGATCGTCCCGATCATCATGGTCGTGTTCTCCCTGGCCGGTTTCGTGCTCGCCGGGCGACCCGAACTGCTCGACCAGATCCGCCAGATCATCTCCGAGAACATTCCCGGTCAGCTCGGCGGCACCGTGCAGAGCCTGATCGACTCGGCGATCGAATCCCGCGGCGCGGTCGGCCTCATCGGTCTGCTCACCGCCTCGTATGCCGGTCTGGGCTGGATCACGAATCTCCGAGAAGCCCTCACCGCCATGTGGGAGCACCCGCGCGACAAGGGCAACTTCTTCGTGGTGAAGCTGCGCGACGGCGGCGCACTCCTCAGTCTCGGCCTCGCGATGACCGTGTCGTTGGGGCTCTCGGCGCTGAGCAGCGGGCCGATCGCGCGCAGGATCGTCGAGTTGCTCAACATGGAGAACCTCGTCGGTATCGGCGTGGGTCTGCGCGTTCTGGCGCTGGTGACGGCCACCGCCGCCACCGCTCTGGTGTTCACCTGGGTGATCGCTCGCCTGCCCCGCGAACCCGTTCCGTTCCGCAGCGCTCTCGTCGCGGGTCTGATCGCCGGGATCGGTTTCGAACTGCTCAAGCAGACGGGTTCGATCTACCTCGAACGTGTGCTCAACGGACCGGCCGGCGTCGCGTTCGGACCGATCCTCGGCATCCTCGTCTTCGGTAACCTCACGGCCCGCCTGGTGCTCTTCTGCACCGCGTTCGCGGCGACGTCCCGAGCGAGCCTCGCTCTCGCACACCATCCCGCGCCCTCGGGGGCGGTCATCACGCCCCGCCTCGAGGTGCACGAGGGTCTCGATGCGCGCCGCGGTGCTGCGCTCCTCGGTGCGGGTGTGGTCGGTGGACTCCTTGCCGGACTGCGATTCCGGAGGAAATGAACGAACTCCCGGGGTGAAAACCCGGTTCGGGGGTGCCGATCGTGCCGCGGACGGGCGACGATGGAGTCGTGGCAAAACAGACGCGATCCGTCGCGCCCCGACGCTCGTTCCGGGTGACTCCGCGCAGAGTGCTCGCGGCCGTCCTGGTCCTGCTCGCCGCGCTGTTCGTCCTCCAGAACCGCAACAGTACGAGCATCGACCTCTTCTGGATCTCGCTGCAGGCACCGCTGTGGCTGGTGCTCGTCGTCATCTTCGCGGTCGGGTGGGTCGCGGGCTTTCTGTTTGAACGCGGACGCTGATCCGATCCCGCTTCCGGCTCACCCGCGCGCGGAGTCCTGTTCCATCGACCGGCGGGCCTGTTCCTCGGTGAAGTTCGGGACGATACGCAGTTCGTCGAGCGCGACCCGCCGTCCCGATTCGGTGCGCAGTTCGACCCGCACGGGTTCGCCGGTCCGGTCGTCGGCCAGGGCGAGCGGGGCGCCTCGTTCGCCCTGCAGATACATGTCCCCCCACTGCATCAGCGCGACGACGGCCGGCAGCAGATCGCGTCCCTTGTCGGTGAGCACGTATTCGTACCGGGTGCGCTGCCCGGGTTCCTTGTAGGGCCGCCGCTCCAGCAATCCCTCGGCGGTCAGTTCGCGCAGACGTGTCGCCGCCACCGCCTCGGTGATCCCGACGCGCTGCGCGAAGTGGTCGAACCGGGTGGTGCCGTAATAGGCCTCCCGCAGCAGCAGGATCGCCGAGCGGGTTCCGACCACGTCCATGGCCTTGCCGATGGAGCACTGGGTGGGTCGCCACGCGTCCCGGTCCGAGAGGAATCCGTCCAGCCGTGCAGCCTCCATGGGATCCACTCTACTACTGACTTGTGTAATCCATAGTCAGGATGCACACTCCTGACTATGGAAAACAGGAGTCAGCTCGTCGTCGGGCTCCTCCTCCGTCCCAGGAGTTGCGCTCATGACAACGACCCTCGCCCCGTTCCCCGTCCGCTTCGACGAGACCGAATTGTTCACGGCCGACGGCGAACTCGCCGCCCAGGCGCGCCAGCTCCGCCGGATCCTCGAGTGAATACAGCCGAGTGGGGCACAGGGGAGTGGGCACAGACGACAGCAGGCCCGTCCCCGAAGGGACGGACCTGCTGTCGTGCGAGGTGATCAGCGAGCGAACATGAGCGCGCGCTTGACCTCCTGGATCGCCTTCGTCACCTGGATGCCACGGGGGCACGCGTCGGTGCAGTTGAAGGTGGTGCGGCAGCGCCACACGCCTTCCTTGTCGTTGAGGATGTCCAGACGCTCGGAGACACCCTCGTCACGCGAATCGAAGATGAACCGGTGCGCGTTGACGATCGCGGCGGGGCCGAAGTAGCTGCCGTCGCTCCAGTACACCGGGCACGAGGTGGTGCAGCACGCGCACAGGATGCACTTGGTGGTGTCGTCGAACCGGGCACGGTCGGCCTGCGACTGGATACGCTCGCGGGTCGGCTCGTTGCCGGAGGCGATGAGGAACGGCTTCACGGCGCGGTAGGCGTCGAAGAAGGGCTCCATGTCGACGACGAGGTCCTTCTCGACCGGAAGGCCACGGATCGGCTCGATCGTGATCGTGACGTCCTTGCCGTTCTTGTCCAGCATGTCCTTCATGAGGATCTTGCAGGCGAGACGGTTGACGCCGTTGACACGCATCGCGTCCGAGCCGCACACGCCGTGGGCGCAGCTGCGGCGGAAGGTGAGCGTGCCGTCGAGGTAACCCTTGACGTAGCCCAACAGGTTGAGCAGACGGTCGGACGGCAGTGCCGGCACCTGGAACGAATCCCAGTGCTGACCCTTGTCGTCCTCCGGGTTGAACCGGGCGATCTTGAGGGTGACCATCGTCGCGCCCTCGGGCACGGGTGGCAGTGTCGACGCGCCCGTGTCGGTCTTCTCGATGGTTGTCATCAGTACTTACGCTCCATGGGCTCGTACCGGGTCTGGACCACCGGCTTGTAGTCCAGGCGAATGTCGGAGATCAGTTCCTCGCCCACCTTGTACGCCATGGTGTGCTTGAGGAAGTTCTCGTCGTCGCGCTTCGGGAAGTCCTCGCGGGCGTGCCCGCCACGCGATTCCTTGCGGTTCAGCGCACCGACGACGGTGACCTCGGCCATCTCCAGGAGGAAGCCGAGCTCCAGCGCCTCGAGCAGGTCGCTGTTGTAGCGCTTGCCCTTGTCGTGGACCGTGATCTCCTTGTAGCGCTTCTTCAGCTCGTGGATGTCGTTGAGCGCCTGCGTCAACGTCTCCTCGGTGCGGAACACCGACGCGTTGTTGTCCATCGTCTGCTGCAGCTCGGTACGGATGTCGGCCACCCGCTCCTTGCCGCCCTGGTGCAGGATCAGATCGAGCCAGTCGTCGACGTACTTCGTCGGCTGCTCCGGCATCTCGACGTGCTTCGTGCTGTTGGCGTACTCCGCGGCGGCGATGCCGGCGCGACGACCGAAGACGTTGATGTCGAGCAGCGAGTTGGTGCCGAGACGGTTGGCGCCGTGGACGGACACGCACGCGCACTCGCCGGCCGCATACAGGCCGGGCACGACGTTCTCGTTGTCGCGGAGGACCTCGCCGTCGACGTTGGTCGGGATACCGCCCATGACGTAGTGGCAGGTCGGGAACACCGGCACGAGTTCGGTGACGGGATCGACACCGAGGTAGGTGCGGGAGAACTCGGTGATGTCGGGGAGCTTCTCCTCGAGGACGTCCTCGCCGAGGTGGGTCACGTCGATGTAGACGTAGTCCTTGTTCGGTCCGGCGCCGCGACCCTCGAGCACCTCGAGCACCATCGAGCGGGCGACGATGTCGCGGGGCGCGAGGTCCTTGATGGTGGGGGCGTAGCGCTCCATGAACCGCTCGCCGTCGGCGTTGCGGAGGATGCCGCCCTCACCGCGCACGGCCTCCGAGATGAGGATGCCGAGACCGGCCAGGCCCGTCGGGTGGAACTGGTGGAACTCCATGTCCTCGAGCGGCAGGCCCTTGCGGAAGATGATGCCGAGGCCGTCACCGGTGAGGGTGTGGGCGTTCGACGTCGTCTTGTACATACGGCCCGAGCCACCCGTCGCGAAGACGATGGCCTTGGCGTGGAAGACGTGGATCTCGCCGGTCGCGAGCTCGTACGCGATGACACCCGTCGCGACGGGACCGTTCTCGGTCTCGGTGAGGGTGATGTCGAGCGCGTAGAACTCGTTGAAGAATTCGACGTCGTGCTTGACGCAGTTCTGGTACAGCGTCTGCAGAATCATGTGGCCGGTGCGGTCGGCGGCGTAGCACGCGCGACGGACCGGGGCCTTACCGTGGTCGCGGGTGTGACCACCGAAGCGACGCTGGTCGATCTTGCCCTCGGGCGTCCGGTTGAACGGAAGACCCATCTTCTCGAGGTCGAGAACGGCGTCGATGGCCTCCTTGGCCATGATCTCCGCAGCGTCCTGGTCGACCAGGTAGTCGCCACCCTTGACGGTGTCGAAGGTGTGCCACTCCCAGTTGTCCTCTTCGACGTTCGCGAGGGCGGCGCACATGCCACCCTGAGCGGCGCCGGTGTGGCTGCGGGTGGGGTAGAGCTTCGTGAGCACTGCGGTGCGCGCACGCGGGCCGGCTTCGATGGCCGCACGCATGCCGGCGCCGCCGGCGCCGACGATGACTACGTCGTAACGATGTTCCTGCATGAAGGGTCGGCTCCCCTAGCTCGCCGGGATGTTCGGGTCGAAGGTGAAGATCACGTAGGTGCCCAGGCCCATGATCAGGATCATCGACACGACGAGGATCGTGTTGAGCCAGAACCGGGTGGAGTCCTTACGTGCGTAGTCCGCGATGACGGTGCGCAGACCGTTACCGCCGTGGAGCTGTGCGAGCCACAGCATCGACAGGTCCCAGACCTGCCAGAACGGGCTGGACCAGCGGCCTGCGACGAACGCGAAGTTGATGCGGTGCACGCCGTCATCGAGCATCAGCATGATGAAGAGGTGACCGAGGACCAGGATGATCAGGGCCAGGCCGGACAGGCGCATGAACAACCAGGCGTAGAGCTCGAAGTTGTTCTTCGCGGCACGCCGCGGCGTGCGCGGGTTGTCGAGGCCGGCGGGCCGGTCGTATTCCTTACCCAGAGTCTTCGCTTCGGTCATGTCAGTGCCCCGCAAACGTGTTGAAGAGGATGCGAACGGCCGCGGGGATCATCACCACGAACCAGATCGCGAGGATCGTCCAGAGCATCACGCGCTGGTACTTCGGGCCCTTCGACCAGAAGTCCACGAGCATGACCCGCAGGCCGTTGAGTGCGTGGTACAGGACCATCGCGACCAGGCCGAGCTCCATGAGGCCGACGATCGGGTTCTTGTACGTATCGATCACCGCGTCGTAGGTCTCGGGGTTGACCCGGACGAGTGCGGTGTCGAGGACGTGGACGAAAAGGAAGAAGAATGTCGCCACGCCCGTGATCCGGTGCAATACCCAGGACCACATGCCGGGGTCTCCCCGGTAAAGCGACCGTGTGCGCCCCGCCTTTGCGGGGGCGGCTTCAGTCGTGCTGCTCATCGAGTGCTGTGCCTCCAACGTCAATGGTGGACGCGTCGAGCTGCTCCTACCTGTGGGGGATTCCGCAGTACGGGCCCGACGTGAACCTGAACCGACTTGGATCGACTCTAGACCCATCCCAAACTCGGGAACTAATCTCCGCCCCCATTCGTACAGGGCTCCAAATGCGAAGTTAGGTTTGCCTTTCCAACTGTGATCTGGCGCGGTGGGGGTCGCCTACCGTCGCCCACGCCACCGTGACAGGATGATGAACCATGCCGGACATCGACTGGAAAATGTTGCGCGCCAAAGCACATGAGGTGATGGGTCGAGCCTACGCCCCCTACTCCGGGTTCCCGGTGGGGGCCGCCGGCCTCACCGTCGACGGTCGGATGGTCCTCGGGTGCAATGTGGAAAATGTCTCACACGGACTGGGTCTGTGTGCCGAATGTGTACTCGTCGGTAACTTGTTCGCCCAGGGTGGAGGCCGCCTCCGGGCCGTCGCCGTCTGCGACTCCCGAGGCCACGTCCTGACCCCGTGCGGCCGGTGCCGGCAGGTGCTTCTCGAACACGGCGGCCCCGATCTCGAGGTCGACGCGCAGGGCGGCCCGCGTCGTCTCTCCGAGCTCCTCCCCGATGCGTTCGGCCCCGACGATCTGGCGGCCGTGCGGGAGAACGAGGACCGCCGTGCCTGACATCGTCACCGTCATCCGCCGCAAGCGCGACGGCCACGAACTCTCCGGCGCCGAGATCGACTGGGTCATCGAAGCGTTCACCCACGGGATCGTCTCCGACGCCCAGATGTCGGCCCTGGCGATGGCGGTCTGGTTCCGTGGCATGAGCCGGGCCGAGACGGCACGCTGGACCACCGCCATGATCGACTCCGGTCGTCGCCTCGATTTCTCCGCGCTCGGCCTGCGCACCGTCGACAAACACTCGACAGGCGGTGTGGGGGACAAGATCACCCTGCCGCTCGCCCCGCTCGTCGCGGCGTGCGGCGTCGCCGTCCCGCAGCTGTCGGGCCGCGGTCTCGGTCACACCGGCGGCACCCTGGACAAGCTCGAGGCGATCCCCGGCTGGAAGGCCGATCTGACCACCGCGGAGATCGCCGAGATCCTCAGCGACCCGGCCGTCGGTGCGGTCGTGTGCGCGGCGAGCGCCGATCTCGCCCCCGCCGACCGCAAGCTCTACGCGCTGCGCGACGTCACCGGAACCGTCGAATCGATCCCGCTCATCGCCAGCTCGATCATGAGCAAGAAGATCGCCGAGGGCACCGGAGCCCTCGTCCTCGATGTGAAGGTCGGCAGCGGTGCCTTCATGAAGGAACTCGGCGAGGCCCGCGAACTGGCACGCACCATGGTCGAGCTCGGCACCGACGAAGGGCTGCCCACGACGGCCCTGCTCACCCGCATGGACAGCCCGCTCGGGCGTACGGCGGGCAACGCGCTCGAGGTCCGGGAGTCCGTCGAGGTGCTCGCCGGCGGCGGACCCGACGACGTCGTCGAGCTGACCCTGGCCCTGGCCCGCGAGATGCTCGAGGCCGCCGGTGTCGACGACGTCGACCCCGCCGACCGGCTGCGCGACGGCACCGCGATGGACCGGTGGAACGCGATGATCGCCGCCCAGGGTGGCGACCCCACAGCGCCGTTGCCGGTCGCGACCCACATCGAGACCTTCCACGCCGACGCGGACGGGGTGCTCTCCGAGCTCGACGCGTACGCGGTGGGCATCGCCGCGTGGCGTCTCGGAGCCGGCCGCGAACGGCAGGGTCAGGACGTCCAGCCCGGGGCCGGTATCGAACTGCACGCGGTCCTCGGCGATCGCGTCCGCGCGGGACAACCGATCGCGACGCTGCACACCGACACCCCGGGACGTATCCTCGACGCGCTCGCCGCCCTCCGCGGCGGTGTCCGCATCTCCGACACGGCCCCCGACCGGCAGCCGCTCGTCATCGAACGGATCCGGGCGTAGGGTCCCGGCGGCCGGAGACCGAGCGGAACCGGCCGCCGCCGACTACCGTCCCGATCATGAACGGCCGTCTGACTCCCGAACTCGTTCGCACCGCACCCAAAGTGGTTCTCCACGACCACCTGGACGGCGGCCTCCGTCCCCGGACGGTCCTCGAACTCGCGGACGCGTGCGGGTGGTCGTTGCCCGCGGACACCGAAGCGGATCTCGCCCGGTGGTTCCGCGAATCCGCCGACAGTGGGTCGCTCGAGCGCTATCTCGAGACTTTCGAGCACACCGTCGCCGTGATGCAGACGGCAGAAGGGCTCGAACGGGTCGCACGCGAATGCGTCCTCGACCTCGCCGACGACGGCGTGGTGTACGCCGAGGTGCGCTTCGCACCCGAGCAGCACCTGGAGAAAGGTCTGTCGCTGGACGAGGTCGTCGAGCACGTCCTCGAAGGTTTCCGCGCCGGGGAATCCGAGGTGGCGGCGGGAGGTCGACGTATCCGGGTGCGCTGCCTGCTCACCGCGATGCGGCACGCGGCGCGTTCGTTGGAGATCGCCGAACTCGCCGTGCGCTTCCGGGACCGCGGCGTGGCAGGTTTCGACATCGCCGGCGCCGAAGCGGGCAACCCGCCGAGCCGTCATCTCGACGCCTTCGAGTACACCCGCGCGGCCAACGCACACTTCACGATCCACGCCGGCGAGGCGTTCGGGCTCCCGTCCATCCACGAAGCGGTCGCCTTCTGCGGCACCGACAGGCTCGGCCACGGCGTACGCATCGTCGACGACATCGAAGTGCACGACGACGGAACCGCCACTCTGGGCCGGCTCGCCAACTACATCCGCGACAAGCGCATCCCGCTCGAACTGTGCCCGTCGTCGAACGTGCAGACCGGCGCGGTGCGCACCCTCGCCGAGCATCCCGTCGACCTGCTGGCCCGCCTGCGCTTCCGCGTCACCGTCAACACCGACAACCGGTTGATGAGCGACACCACGATGACGCAGGAGATGGTGCGGCTCGTCGAGACCTTCGACTACGGCTGGGTCGACCTCGAACGGTTCACGATCAACGCGATGAAGTCGGCCTTCCTCCCGTTCGACCAGCGGCTGGACCTGATCGACGACGTCATCAAACCTGGCTACGCCGTCCTCGTCGGGTAGAGACCGCGACCCGCAGATACCTCTATGGGGCGCGGAGCGGGAAATGGTCATCGGAGCGCGCTCCAACGCGCTCTTGTGACCACTTCGCGCGCCGGAGTGCCCGAGTCGACCCGCGTCAGTGCCGACCCGACGCGACCCGCGTCAGTGCCGACCCGACGCGACCCGCGTCAGTGCCGACCCGACGCGACCCGCGTCAGTGCCGACCCGACGCGACCCACGTCAGTACCGACCCGACGCGACCCGCGTCAGTGCCGGCGCAGTCGTGCCTCGAACTCGCGCTCGAGTTCGCGCCAGGCGAGGGACTCGGTGTCGAACGGCGGCTTGGGTGCCGTGCGTCCCGAATCGGGTTCGATCACGTGGTTGACGAACCAGCCGAGTTCCGTGGACGCGGCGAGCGCGGCCTCCGTCGAGTCGTCGTCCGCGAAGTTCGCTGCGTCGACGAACAACTCGACCGCGAGTTCGAGCTGATCGGGATCGACGGCCGCGACACCTCCGGCGATGTCGTCGGCGATGCCGGTGAGCACGTAGACGTTGTCGTCGGTGACCGTCACGTCGAGCGATCCGTCGACGGCCGCGAGCTGGATCTCCGTGTACGGCTCGAGCGTCGCGAGGTCGTGGTCGTGGTTGTCGGCGAGGTGGCGGGCCAGCGCGCGCTCGGACGGGAAGACGTCGATCGTGCCGTCGTGGCCGAGGAAGACGGCGTCGTCGTTCACGTAGCACCGCAGCGAGTACCAGGTGCCGGCGGTCGTGATGATCCGGATGGGATCGATGCCGACCCGGGTCCAGAACTCGTAGCCGTCGTCCTCTTCGTCGTCGTCACCGTCGATGAACTCGTACTCGTCGTCGTCGTCGACGTCCTCGACCGTGTCGTCCGCCTCGACCTCGTTCTCGTCGACCGCGACGAGCTCGGATTCGATCTCGGCGACCACTGCGGCGTCGACGTCGGGAGTGGAGATCACGGCATCGAGCGCGTCGATCACGCCGTCCCAGTCCTGCGCGACCGCGGTGCCGACGCGATTCCACAGGTCGAGGCCCTCACGCGTGCGGAAGGCCGAGACACCGTGCTGCAGCAGGAGGTCGATCTCCTCGCGTTCGAAGAACTTCGACACGACGTCGAGATCGCAGACGTCGCCGAGGATGCTCACGATGTCGAAGGTGTCCTGCAGCTCGGACACCGAGACGGGATCCGGGTCGTCGGCCACGAGCTCGGGTACGCCGACGAGGTCGTAGGTGTGCGGCTCGTCGGGCTCGAACTCCGAGGCCGCGAGCTTGGACACGATCGGCCATGCCTCGTGCTCGACGAGGTCGTTGTCGGCACCCGAACGCACGAACGCGACGAGCTCGGGGACCGACGGGAAGGCGTACAGATCGTCGCCGTGGCCGAGGAATGCCTCCCACTCGTCGTCGCCTTCGCGCCAGCGCGGCGCCCAGAGCGTCACGAGGTTGCCGTCGGTGAGACCGAGCTCGATCGGGACGATGTCTCCAGCCATGGCGCGAAGCCTAGCCATGTCGGCGCCGAGAATATAGCCGGGGGCGGCTCGCTATCGGTTTCATCGCGTTACCGGACGGTCGCCGACGGTGACCGGACCGTCGTCGCTCGCGGAGAGGGCCCCGCGGAGCTCGTCCATCGCGGAGACACGCGCGGCAGCGGCCTGCCGCGCGGCCTCGTGCACGGTCGCGAGGATCACCGTGGCCAATTCGCGGGTGTCGGTGCCGCCGATCGGCTCGGCCAGCTCGAGTCCTTCGAGCGCTCCCGAACCGTCCACGCGGGCGGTCACCCGTCCGTCGGGACTGCTCGCGGTGCCCCGCACCGCACCGAGCCGCTCCACCGTGCGTTCGAGCGCATCGAGCCGGACATGGGCCCGATCGACGATCGCCTCCACCATCCGTTCGCTCATCGGACGAGACCTCCTCGACGATCGGTCGGTCCGTCCGCCAGGTCGGCACGGGACGGCAGCCGCATCCGGTCGAGGATCTCGCGGGGGACACCTTCGGCGGCGAGGCGTTCGCCGCGGACCACCGCGGCCTCGAGGGCGGCCTGCCGGTTCAGGGCGAGGATCTGATCGGCCAGTTGCCGTGCTCCGTAACGTAACTCGCGGGGGTCGATGCGAAGGTCCACCGGCAGTCCACCGTCCGTCGTCCGCACCGAGATCGTCCCGGCCCGGTTGTGGGCGGTGGCCGTGATCGGTTCCGTCGTCGTGCTGTCCATATCGGGTTGGACGCAGCGCGAGTCCGGCCGGTTCCCCTCCGGTGCGGAATTCTCCGGAATCAACCGGCGGTCGGTCGGTAGACGCCGTGGAAGGCCATTGCGCCGTTGGTGGTGCGCATCGGCGACACGGAGACGGGGTCCCCCGCCTCGACCATGAGGCCGTTGCCCACCACCATCGCCACGTGCCCGTCCCACACGACGAGGTCTCCGGGCAGGGCGGCCGCAGGATCTACCCGTGTGCCGACGTCCTGTTCCTGGGCCAACCGCGGCAGTTCGACGCCGGCCTGCGCGTAGGCGTACTGCGTCAGCCCGCTGCAGTCGAGCCCGGAGCCCGGACTCGTGCCGCCCCACACGTACGGGGTGCCCTGCTGGGCGAGGGCGTGACGCACCGCTGCCGCCGCGGTCTCGTTCGGTGCCCGGCTGACGCTGCCGTCCGGGAGTCGCACCTCCACGCCCGCTAAGAACCCTCCACCGAAGGTGCGCAGCGTGCGTGGCTCGTCACCGGTCGGGTCGGTGCCGCGGTGGTCGCCGGAGCCGATCGGGGGAGCGGAGGGCTCGGGTGGGAGGAGCGCGGACGCCCGATCGGTCAGCTCCGCGAGGGTTCCGGTCACCCGTGTCAGCACGTCCAGCCCGGCGACGAGGTGGTCGATCGCCACCGCGAGGAGTGCGAGCTGACCCTGCGGAAGCGACGTCACGGGTGCGGCCTGGTCGGCGAAGGTGACGAACGAGTCGACGAGACGAGCGATCTCGGCCGCACCGGTGACCACCGTGACGGTTGCTTCGAGCGCGATCCCGGCCAGTGCCGACCCGCGATCGGCCGCCGCGAGGACGTCGGTGAGCACCTGCTCGGCACTCGCGATCGCCTGCGAGGCGGCCGGGCCGCCCCAGGCCCAGGCGAGTTCGGCGACGGCGTCGCGCCCGGCCGCGTGTACCTCCTCGGCCCACTGTGCACCGATGCGCACCATCTCACCCGGATCCACGCCGGGTGGCGCCGCGGTGCCGAACGCGTCGAGCAGGCCGGTCAGCGGTGCGACGAGCGCATCGGCCGGGATCACAGTGACTCCGCGACGGAGTCGAGTCGTGCGGCGGTGTCGTCGGTGGTGCGCTCGTAGGCGGCCGCGGAGGCCTTCGCGGCGTCTCCCATCCCGCCGAGCAGGTCGCCGAGCCGGCCGAGATCGCGCACGTGGGCGGTGTGGGTGGCGGTGAGCGCGGCGAGCAGGGATGCTCCGATCGGGCCCAGTGCGGCGCTCAGCGCCGAGGGGTCGCCGTGCCGTGTCCGGTCGGCGGCCTCGTGCAGGCGCGCGGCCAGTTCGGCGGCGTCGTCGCCGAACCTGCCGACGGCGCTCGTGTCGATCCGTATCGCGTCCCTACCGGAGTACTCGGTCACCTCGTCGCCTCTCGCGTCGTCGCTGTGGGATTCGGCACCTTCGGGCGGTTCCGTCCCTGTCGGGTTCGACGCACCCGACTGTCGATCGGTTCCGTCGTTCTATCCTTCGGACATGGATTCGCTCGTCGTCGACCACCCGCTCGCTGCTTCGCTCCTGACCATCCTTCGCGACGAACGCAGCGACAACGCTGCTTTCCGGCACGCGTTGAGGCGGCTCACCCAGATGCTCGTCTACGAGGCGGTGCGCGATGCGCCCACCGCGACGTTCGACGTGAAGACGCCGGTCGCGGTGACGACGGGAGTGCGGTTGCAGCAGCCTCCGCTGCTCGTCCCGGTCCTTCGCGCCGGCCTGGGCATGGTCGAACAGGCCCACGCCCTGATTCCCCAGGCGCAGGTCGGTTTCGTCGGTCTCGCTCGCGACGAGAAGACCTTCGAGCCGGTGCCCTATCTGGAGTCGCTGCCGGAGGACCTGTCGGGTCTTCCCGTCTTCGTGCTCGACCCGATGCTCGCCACCGGTGGGTCGATGGTGCACACCCTCGACATCCTCGCCCAGCGCGGTGCCACGGACATCACCGCGATCTGTGTCGTTGCGGCGCCGCAGGGCGTCGAGGCCCTTGCTGCCTCGGGTCATCCGGTCCGGTTGGTCACGGCGTCGGTCGACGAAGGTCTCAACGAGAACAAGTACATCGTGCCGGGTCTCGGTGACGCGGGGGACAGGCAGTTCGGACCGCGGTAGATCGCGCATCGCGTGTTACTCGTGTGACTGGCGGTACGGATGTGACATCCGACCGCAGTCATCTCGTTATCGAAAAACAACCCGCAGGTCTCGATTTCTTCTTACGCTCGGTGTGCTCCGTGTGAAGTCCACTGCGTAGGTACAGCCAGAGATGGGGTCGGCGGAATGGCAAGAATCTTCTCCCGCAAACTGATTCGTGGAAGTGTCGGAGCGGCTTCGGTGGGCGCGGTCGCCGTCCTCGCCGCCGTGACGAGTCACGGCACGGCTGCGGCCGCTGTCGACAACTCGCGCATCCTCCCGCTGGACGGAGGGCACGCGATCGAAGTGATCCAGGCCGACACCTCGACACAGTCGGTGCCGCCGCTCGACAGCTCACCGCTGAGTGTCGAGTTCTTCCACGACGAGGTTGCGACCGTTCGGATCACCGGTCCGAACGCAGCGAACTTCGCCGGGACGGCGGTGGAGGTCGGTTTCCAGGTCGGCTACCCGGTCGCACTGCCGGGTGCGACGGTCACCGTCATCACCCCGAGTCTGTCGTGGGGCGTGGAGAACGGTGCGGCCATCGGCCTCTCGCTCGACAACGAAGGTGGGGCCTCGCTCGATCTCGGCTTGGAGTCGGGTGGTTCGCTCAGTGGCGACATCATCCCGTCCCAGGAGATCGAGATCCCGCTCGAACCGGGCGGCATCACATCCGTCCCGATCGTCGAGGACTTCGAGTTCGACGGCAGCTCGACGACCATCCGGATCGCCGGCGTGCACGGTTCGGTCTCGGGAGCCATCGGACCGGTGATGATCCGTCCGTACCTGAAGGCGGTCACCGCCGACCGGAACACCGTCGTCACCTACGGTGTGCCGCAGCAGGTCTGATCGAATCGGCTCCTGACCCGGTCGAGTCCGGCCGGGTCAGGAGCTCTCGTCACCGAGCGAGGCCGCCCATCCGCGCAGGGCGTCGAGTGTCGCCTCCGCGGTCGGGCGGTCTCGCTCCGTGACCACCTCCAGATAGACCTTGAGCTTCGGCTCGGTGCCCGACGGTCGCACCACCACGCGTACCGTCGTTCCGTCCGGGGCGTCCGCGCGACTGACGAAGACGAGCGCATCGGTGCTCATCGGTCCCGGACTTCCGGCGAGATCGGTCGCGGTCACATCCAGACCCGCAAGGGTCGTCGGCGGATCCGCACGCAACCGCGTCATCACGGCGCCGATGCGCTGCAGGTCGTCGACGCGGATCGACACCTGATCGCCGACATGGACACCGAGTTCGCGATGCAGGTCGTCGAGTGCGTCGAGCAAGGTCCGGCCCGATTGCTTCAGGTCCGCGGCGTAGTCGGCGACCACCACGGCGGTCGCGATGCCGTCCTTGTCGCGTACAGCGTCCGGATCGACGCAGTGCCCGATCGCCTCCTCGTACGCGTAGACGAGGCCGTCACCGGCGCGGGCGAGCCACTTGAAGCCCGTGAGCGTCTGCGCATAGCGCGCGCCGCGTGCGGCCGCGAGTCGTCCCAGCATGGTCGACGAGACGATGGTGGTCGCGACCAGCGAGCCGGGCGGCGACGACGCGAGGATCCGGTCGCCGAGCAGGACCCCGGTCTCGTCGCCGCGCAACATCGTCCACCCCTGCGGGCCCGGGACACCCACTGCGCAACGGTCGGCATCGGGATCGAGCGCCAGCGCGATGTCGGCGTCGACCTCGGACGCCAGCGTGAGCAGAGCATCGGTCGCGCCCGGTTCCTCGGGGTTGGGGAAGGCGACGGTGGGAAACGCCGGGTCGGGTGCGAACTGGGACGCCACGACGTGGATGTCGTCGAATCCCGCGGCGCGCAGGGCCGCGACCGCCGTCTCGCCGCCGACACCGTGCAGTGCCGTCAGGGCGATACGCACCCCTCGGTGCGGTGAACGGGGGAGCGACGCGACCCGGGCCAGATAGCGGTCGACGAGGTCGTCCCCCGACGGCGCGACCGGCATCCGGGGCACGTCCGCGGCGGCACCGACGGCGTCGATCGCCGCTTCGATCTCCCGATCGGCGGGTGCGGCCAGCTGCGCTCCGTCGGCGAGATAGACCTTGTACCCGTTGTCGGCCGCGGGATTGTGCGACGCCGTGATCTGCACGCCCGCAACGGCGCCCAGCGCCCGCACCGCGAAGGCGGTCACCGGCGTGGGGAGGGGCTCTCCGAGGGCGACGACGTCGAAGCCGGCCGCGGCGAGAACCTCCGCGGCGGCGGTGTGGAATTCCGCCGAGCCCGTACGAGCGTCGCGGCCGACGACGACGGTGCCGTCGCCCTGCCCGTTCGCCCCGAGCCACGCCGCGAGTCCGGCGGTGGTGCGGACGACGACGGGCACGTTCATGCAGTCCGGTCCGTCGCCGACCGGGCCGCGCAGACCCGCGGTGCCGAATCGCAGCGTCACAGCCGGGCCGCCAGATCGCGCAGGAGATCGCCCATCCGGGTCGCGGCCGCGCGTCCGGCGGCGAGCACCTCGGTGTGGTCGAGGGGAGCACCGGTGATGCCGGCCGCGGCGTTGGTCACCAGCGAGACCGCGAGCACCCGCGCGCCGGCCGCGCGCGCCGCGATGGTCTCGTGGACCGTGGACATGCCGACGAGATCGGCGCCGAGGGTGCGCAGCATCCGGATCTCCGCCGGTGTCTCGTAGTGCGGCCCGGGCAGACCGGCGTAGACCCCTTCGCGCAACGACGGATCGATCTCGCGGGCGAGCGCGCGCAGCTCCGGTGAGTAGGCGTCGACGAGGTCGACGAACTGGGCACCTACCAGCGGCGAGCGACCGGTGAGATTGAGGTGGTCCGAGATGAGAACCGGCTGCCCCACGGAGAACTCGGGATCGATGCCGCCCGCCGCATTGGTGAGGACGACGGTGCGGGCACCCGCTGCGACCGCCGTGCGCACGGGATGGACGACGCGGGCGAGATCGTGCCCCTCGTAGGCGTGGACGCGGCCGGCGAGGACGAGGACGGCGTTGTCACCGGCGCGCACCGAGTGGATGTTCCCGGCGTGCCCTGCTGCCGTCGGTGGTGCGAAGCCGGGCAGCTCGCTCATCGGGATCGTGGCGACGGGGATCCCGAAACTTTCGACCGCGGCCCGCCAGCCGGACCCGAGGACGACGGCGACGGAGTGTTCGGCGACCCCCGTCCGTTCGGCGAGAGCGGCGGCTGCGGCGTCGGCGGCCGCTGCGGGGTCGAAGACGTGATCGGGTTCTCCCATGGCATCGGACCCTAATCGCTCACAGCATGTTACTCGCGGGTAAGTAGGCGCGGTATGCTCACGCGCATGCCTTACCTCGAACGTGACGGCGACGTCTTCGTCCTGCATCTCGGTGACCGCGATGTGGAGGTCTCCGAGAACCGGTTCCACCCCGACCGCCTCGTCGCGATCCACTCCCTCCTCGACGAGGTGGAGGCGCACGACGGGCCCGCAGCTCTTGTGACCGCGGCGACCGGCAAGTTCTGGAGCAACGGACTCGACATCGACTGGGTCGGCGCGAACCTGCCGGATCTGCCCGGCTATCTGGACTCCGTCCACGACCTCTACCTGCGGCTGCTCACCTTCCCCGCGGCGACGGTCGCGGCCGTGCAAGGACACGCCTTCGGTGCCGGCGCGATGCTCGCGCTCGTGCACGACTTCCGGGTGATGCGCGCCGATCGAGGCTACTGGTGCCTGCCCGAGGTGCAGCTGAACATGCCGTTCACCGTCGGAATGTCCGCGCTGATCCGTTCCCGTCTGCCGATCCAGACGGCGGTCGAAGCCATCACCACCGGTCGTCGCTACGGCGGTGAGGACGCCGTGACCGCGGGCATCGCCGAGCAGGCCGTCACCGGTGACGACGTGCTCGCCGCGGCGGTCGAGCGGGCCGCGGCGCTCACCGCCACCCGCGGACCGAATCTGTCGGGCATCAAGCGCGGTCTGCACGCACCGCTGATCTCGGCGCTGGAGATCCGGACCGACGCGTCGAACTTCCGGCTGGGCTGATCGCCCCCGCCGCGAAGTCGACGAACCGGTCGCACGCGCCGATCGATCGGGGCGCGGTGAGCATGACAGACTGGACCCCGTGACGACCGACTACGCCACGGCGATCGAGGCTGCTTCCGACACCCTCGTCGGCCTGTCGCATTCCATCCACGCCGAACCGGAACTCGCGTTCGAGGAACACCGGAGCGCCGCGAAGATCGTCGAGGTGCTGCGCGCCCACGATTTCGAGGTCACCACCGGCATCGCCGACCTGCCCACCGCCTTCGACGCGCGGTTCGGCAGCGGCGAACTCGTCCTCGCGTTCTGCGCCGAGTACGACGCGCTGCCCGGCATCGGGCACGCGTGCGGCCACAACATCATCGGGGCGTCGGCCGTGGGTGCCGGGATCGGCCTCGCCGCGCTCGCCGACGAACTCGACGTGACCGTCCGCGTCATCGGAACCCCCGCGGAGGAGACCGGCGGCGGCAAGGTCCTCATGCTCGAACGCGGCGTCTTCGACGGCGTCGGTGCAGCGATGATGGTGCACCCCGGCCCGTTCGACATCACCGGGGCGACCTCGCTCGCCCTCGCCGACATCGCCGTCGAGTACGACGGCCGCGAGGCGCACGCCTCCGCGGCCCCCGAATACGGGCTCAACGCCGCCGACGCGGCGACCGTCGCCCAGGTCGCGGTCGGACTGCTGCGGCAGCACCTGCATCCCGGGCAACAGATCCACGGGATCGTCGCGCAGGGCGGGACGGCCCCGAACATCGTGCCCAGCCACACCGAACTGCTGTACTACCTGCGGGCCGGGACGAGCGAACTCCTCGACGACCTCGTCGAACGCGCACGCAACTGCTTCGCCGCCGGGGCGCTGGCCACCGGATGCAACCACCGGATCCGGACGGTCTCGCCGACCTATACCGAACTCACTCCCGACCCGTGGCTGGTGCAGGCATATCGTGAGGAGATCATCGATCTCGGGCGCCGACCGCTGCCCGTCGAGGAGGAAGGAGCGCGCCCCCTGGGCAGTACCGACATGGGAAACGTGACGAACGTGGTGCCGGGAATCCATCCGGTCATCGGACTCGACTCCGGTGTCGCGGTGACACATCAGGCCGCATTCGCGGCCGCGTGCGTCACCGAGTCCGCCGATCGGGCAGTACTCGACGGAGCGCGTGCGCTCGCAGCGACCGCCGTACGCGCGGCGACAGACCCGGTCCACCGGGCACGGCTCCTCGAACAGGTCGGCCGCCGATGAACCCGTACGTCGAGAAGTGGTTGGACCGCCACACCGAGGACCTCTCGCTCTGGCGCCGTCACATCCATGCGAATCCCGAGCTCGCCCGGCAGGAGTACGCCACCACCGAGTTCGTCGCGAAGCACCTGCGCGCGGCCGGGCTGGACCCGAAGGTCCTGCCTCGCGGCACCGGCCTGATCTGCGATCTCGGCCCCGCCGACGGACCGCGCATCGCCCTGCGGGCCGACATGGACGCCCTGCCGATGCAGGAGGCCACCGGCCTGCCGTTCGAATCGACCGTCCCCGGCGTCTCGCACGCGTGCGGACACGACGCCCACACCACCGTCGTCCTCGGCGCGGGCCTGGCCCTCGCTTCGATGCCCGAACTCCCGACCGGTGTCCGGCTGGTCTTCCAGCCCGCCGAGGAGGTCATGCCCGGCGGAGCGCTCGACGTCGTCGCGGCGGGCGGGCTCGACGGGGTCTCGCGGATCTTCGCGCTGCACTGCGACCCGCGTCTCGAGGCGGGCAAGGTCGGTATGCGGGTCGGGGCGATCACCTCGGCCGCAGACACCGTCGAACTCGTCCTCGACTCACCCGGCGGGCACACCTCCCGGCCGCACCTGACCGGCGATCTCGTCTACGGCCTCGGTGCCGTCATCACGGGTCTTCCCGGCATGCTCAGCCGCCGCATCGACCCGCGGACCGGCACCGTGATGGTGTGGGGTGCGGTCAGCGCCGGCAAGGCACCGAACGCGATCCCGCGCACCGGCATGCTCGCGGGCACCGTGCGCACCGGCGACCACGAGACCTGGGAACTGCTCGAACCGATGGTCCGCGAGATCGTTCACGGTCTGCTCGCGCCGACCGGCGTCAGCTACGAACTGAACTACCGCCGCGGCGTCCCGCCGGTGGTCAACGACGAGGCGTCGGCGCGCATGTTCGAGGACGCGATCCGCGCGACCGGCCCCGACGCCCTCGCGGACACCCCGCAATCCGGTGGGGGAGAAGACTTCTCGTGGTATCTCGAACACGTCCCCGGCGCCATGGGACGGCTCGGGGTGTGGCCGGGGGTCGGGCCCGAACTCGACATCCACCAGCCCACCTTCGATCTCGACGAGCGGGCGCTCGCCGTGGGTGTGCGGGTGATGACGAATCTGGCGCTCGGCGCGAGCCGAGAGCGCTAGAAGCTGTCGGGCCGTCCCGGTCCGACGTTGCGGCTGTTGCGGGTCCGCAGATCCCGAACGTAGTCGGCGGGCGCTCCGGCGATCTCGGCCGCGTCGGCCATCACACCCAGATAGCGTGCCGACGGCAGGCCGCCCTCGTATCCGTCGACGACGTACAGCCACGCGAGGACCGGGCCGTCGGCCGTGTCGACGCGCACGCGGATCTTGCGGTGGAAACCGAGTTCGGCTCCCTCCCAGCGGTCGAGACTGCGCTCGTCGTCCTCCGGCACGTCGTAGAGCACGACGAACACCTTGGAATCGGGATCCTCGACGACCGTCGCGAGGGCACCCTCCCAGCCGATGTCGGCGCCGGCGAAGGTCAGTCGCCAACCGTGCAACCACCCGGTTCCCGCCATCGGCGAATGCGGGCAGCGCGTCAGCATCTGCTCCGGATGCATGTTGGACCCGTAGGCGGCGTAGATCGGCACGAGGATAAGGCTAACCCGTCGTCCACCGGAGTCGTCGGAGGGGCGGCGCAGGGACAGGCGAGGAGTGTCGGAGGACTCCGGCGGGCCGGGTCCACCGGTCCCTGTGCGCGAGGTGGGGGCATTGGCATAGCGTTAAGGCCGACGTGTGTGCCCACCAGGCGCCCACGTGCAGCCCGACCCGGCACCCTTCGGAATCGATACAGAGGAGAACAATGACCCGGATCGTCATCATCGGCGGCGGCCCCGCAGGATACGAGGCGGCGCTGGTGGCATCCCAGTACGGCGCGACGGTGTCACTGATCGATTCGGACGGGATCGGTGGCGCCTGCGTGCTCTTCGACTGCGTCCCCTCCAAGACGTTCATCGCCTCGACCGGCGTGCGCACCGACATGCGCCGCGCCGCCGACCTGGGCATCGAACTCGAACGCGCCGAGGTGTCGCTGCCGCAGGTCCACAGCCGTGTGAAGAGCCTGGCCCGCGCGCAGTCCGCCGACATCCGCACCAAGCTCGAGGCCGCGGGGGTGAAGCTGTACTCCGGTTACGGCGAACTCGTCGACACGCAGCCCGGCATGGCCGCCCACCAGGTGCGCGCCAAGCTGCTGACCGGTGAGGAGAAGGTGCTCGACGCCGACGTCGTGCTGATCGCGACCGGCGCGAGCCCGCGCATCCTGCCTGGTGCTGAGCCGGACGGGGAGCGGATCCTCACCTGGCGTCAGCTCTACGACCTCGAGAAGCTGCCCGAGCACCTCGTCGTTGTGGGTTCGGGTGTCACCGGTGCCGAGTTCGTCTCCGCCTACACCGAGGTCGGCGTGCAGGTCACCGTCGTCTCGAGCCGCGACCGGATCCTGCCGCACGAGGACGAGGACGCGGCCCTCGTGCTCGAGGACGTCCTCACCGAGCGTGGTGTGACCCTCGTCAAGCACGCTCGCGCCGACCGGGTCGAACGCACGGAGGACGGCGTCCGCGTGCTCCTCGCCGACGGCCGGATCGTCGAGGGCAGCCACGTGCTGATGACCGTCGGCTCGGTACCCAACACCCGCAATCTCGGTCTCGACAAGGTCGGACTCGAACTCGACCGGGGCGGTTACCTTCCCGTCGACCGGGTCTCCCGCACCGCCGTCCCCGGCATCTACGCCGCGGGTGACTGCACCGGACTGCTGCCGCTAGCGTCGGTCGCGGCCATGCAGGGCCGCATCGCGATCTACCACGCGCTCGGTGAGGGTGTCAGCCCTATCAAGCTGAAAACCGTTGCCGCCGCGGTGTTCACGCGACCCGAGATCGCCGCCGTCGGTGTCAGTCAGGCGACGATCGACAAGGGTGAGGTGCCCGCCCGCACCGTCATGCTCCCGCTCAACACCAACCCGCGCGCCAAGATGTCCGGCCTGCGGCGCGGTTTCGTGAAGATCTTCTGCCGCCCGGCGACCGGTGTGGTCATCGGCGGTGTGGTCGTCGCCCCGACCGCGTCCGAGCTCATCCTTCCCATCGCGCTGGCGGTGCAGAACAACCTGTCGGTCAACGACCTGGCGCAGACCTTCTCGGTCTACCCGTCGCTGAGCGGATCGGTCACCGAGGCCGCCCGCCAGCTGATGCGCCACGACGATCTGGACTAGACGTCGGACGGGGCGGGATCCGCAGCGATCCCGCCCTGCTCAGGCCCAGTCGTAGGTGCGTTCGACCGCCTTGTTCCATTCGCCGAACAGACGCTCGCGTTCGTCGACGGGCATCGCCGGTTCCCACGTGCGGTCCGCGGTCCAGTTGCGGCGGATGTCCTCCTCGTCCTCCCAGAAACCGACGGCGAGACCGGCCGCGTAGGCGGCACCGAGCGCGGTGGTCTCGGAGACGGTGGGCCGCACGACCGGCACACCGAGGATGTCGGACTGGAACTGCATGAGCAGATCGTTGGCGACCATGCCGCCGTCGACCTTGAGGGTGCGCAGGTCGACGCCGGAGTCGGCGTTCATCGCCTCGATGACCTCCCGCGTCTGGTAGGCCGTCGCCTCGAGTGCCGCCCGCGCGAGGTGGCCCTTCTCGACGAAGCGCGTCAGACCGGCGATGACGCCCCGCGCGTCGGGTCGCCAGCGCGGCGCGAACAATCCCGAGAATGCCGGCACGAAATACGCCCCGCCGTTGTCTGGGACGCTCGCGGCGAGCGCCTCGATCTCGTCGGCGGACCGGATGAGCCCGAGATTGTCGCGCAGCCACTGCACGAGCGAACCGGTCACGGCCACCGAACCTTCGAGGGCGTAGACCGCGGGGGCGTCGCCGATGCGATAACACACGGTGGTGATCAGGCCGTGCTCGCTGCGGACCGGGGTCGTGCCGGTGTTGAGCAACAGGAAGTTGCCGGTGCCGTAGGTGTTCTTCGCCTCGCCGGGGGACAGGCAGCCCTGACCGAAGGTCGCGGCCTGCTGGTCGCCGAGGATGCCGGCGATCGGAACCCCGGCGAGCGGCCCGCGTTCGCGGGCGTGCCCGTAGACCTCCGACGAACTGCGGATCTCCGGCAGCATCGACTCCGGGATGCCGAGTTCCGCGCAGATCTCCGGATCCCACTGCTGCGTCCCGAGATTCATCAACAGCGTGCGGGAGGCGTTGGTCACATCGGTGATGTGCAGTCCGGGCGGCTGGCCCTCCTCGCCGACACCACCGGTGAGGTTCCACAGGATCCAGCTGTCGATGGTGCCGAAGGCCAGGTCGCCGGCCTCGGCGCGCTCGCGGGCACCGTCGACGTTGTCGAGGATCCACCGCACCTTCGGCCCGGCGAAATAGGTCGACAGCGGCAATCCGGTGACCTCGCGGTAACGGTCGGGCCCGGCGTCACCGGCGAGCTCCTCGACGAGCCTGTCGGTGCGGGTGTCCTGCCAGACGATCGCGTTGTACACCGGTTTTCCGGTGGTGCGGTCCCACACCACCGTGGTCTCGCGCTGGTTCGTCAGGCCGATCGCCGCGATGTCGCTGCGCCGCAGATCCGCTTTGGCGAGCGCCGCGGCGCCCACCTCACGGGTGTTGAGCCACAGCTCTTCCGGGTCGTGTTCGACCCATCCCGACCGCGGGAGGAACTGGCGGTGTTCCTTCTGCGCGAGCGAGACGATGCGCCCGTCGTGGTCGAAGATGATGCACCGGCTGGACGTGGTGCCCTGGTCGATCGCCGCGATGAACTGGTTCACAGGTGGTCCTCGGGTGAAGGGGACAGCTCGGTTCGGCAACGCTTCCGCTGCGCGCTGCGGGTCCGAAGCTACTAGCCTTGATCGGGATACGTCGGCGACTCACGGGAGCGGGTGCGGTGACCAACCAATCGGGTGTGCAACTCCTCGGACCGCAACAGCGCGCCGACGCCTGGCGTCGTCTCGCCACCGAACAGTTCGACGTCGTCGTCATCGGCGGTGGTGTCGTCGGGGCGGGAGCAGCGCTCGACGCCGCGACCCGTGGCCTGCGGGTCGCTCTCGTCGAGGCCCGCGACTTCGCGTCCGGCACGTCGAGCCGGTCCTCGAAGATGTTCCACGGCGGCCTGCGCTATCTCGAACAGCTCGAATTCGGTCTGGTGCGGGAAGCCTTGCGCGAGCGCGAACTCGCGTTGACCACCCTGGCCCCGCACCTGGTCAGGCCGCTGAAGTTCCTCTTCCCGCTCACCCATCGGGTGTGGGAGCGGCCCTACGTCGCCGCGGGCATCTTCCTCTACGACCGTCTCGGCGGCGCGAAGTCCGTTCCGGCGCAGAAGCACCTGACCCGGTCGGGCGCCCTGCGGATGGTTCCCGGTCTCAAGCGCAATTCGCTCGTCGGCGGAATCCGCTACTACGACACGGTCGTCGACGACGCCCGGCACACCATGACCGTCGCGCGGACGGCCGCGCACTACGGTGCGGTCGTGCGCACGTCGACGCAGGTCGTCGGTTTCCTGCGCGAGGCCGACCGCGTGTCGGGTGTGCGGGTGCGCGACAGCGAGGACGGTTCGGTCACCGAGGTGCGGGCGCACGCGGTGATCAACGCGACCGGGGTGTGGACCGACGAGATCCAGTCGTTGTCGCGGCAGCGCGGCCGATTCCGGGTCCGCGCCTCGAAGGGTGTGCACATCGTCGTACCCCGCGACCGGATCGTCAGCGACTCGGCGATCATCCTGCGTACCGAGAAGTCGGTGCTGTTCGTCATCCCGTGGGGCAACCACTGGATCATCGGCACCACCGACACCGACTGGAATCTCGACCTGGCGCACCCGGCGGCGACGAAGGCCGACATCGACTACATCCTCGACCACGTCAACCGCGTGCTCGTCGTCCCGCTCACCCACGACGACATCGACGGTGTCTACGCCGGGCTGCGCCCGCTGCTGGCGGGGGAGAGCGACGAGACGTCCAAGCTCTCGCGTGAACACGCCGTCGCGCGGGTGGCACCCGGGCTCGTGGCCATCGCCGGCGGCAAGTACACGACCTACCGCGTCATGGCCGAGGACGCCGTCGACCTCGCGGCCGAGGACATCCCGGCCCGGATCGCGTCGTCGATCACCGAGAAGGTGCCCCTCGTCGGGGCCGACGGGTACTTCGCGCTGGTCAACCAGACCATGCACCTCGCCGAGCAGTACGGCCTGCATCCCTACCGCGTCAAGCATCTGCTCGACCGCTACGGCTCCCTTGTCGAGGACGTGCTGAGCCTCGCGAAGGGCCGGCCCGAACTGCTCGAACCGCTGACCGATGCCCCGCAGTACCTGCAGGTCGAGGTGGTCTACGGTGCGGCCGCCGAGGGCGCTCTGCATCTCGAGGACCTGCTGGCGCGCCGGACCCGCATCTCGATCGAGTACCCACACCGGGGCCTGCACTGCGCGGAGCAGACGGCCCGGCTGGTCGCTCCGGTCCTCGGCTGGGACGACGCGATGATCGACCGGGAGGTCGCGACGTATCGGGCGCGGGTCGAGGCGGAGATCGAGTCGCAGAACCGACCCGACGACGAATCCGCGGACGCGCTGAGGGCAGCGGCCCCCGAGGCCCGGCCGGAGATCCTCGAACCGGTGCCGATCACCTGACCGGCGTCGGTGCGCAGGTGCCGCCCCTCGCGACCGTCAGTGTGTGAGCACGACCTTCACGACGACGACGATCGTCGCGACCAGCGCGACTCCCACCGCGGCCACCACGGTCCGGTGGTTCGGTCTGCGGCCCTGCAGTCGGCGCACGACGAACACGGTCGAGCCGATACGGATCAGCACGGCGACCTCGGCGAGGATGTGCGCCGTACGGGGCTCGAGCCAGCCGATCCAGGCCGTGGCGAGCACGAGACAGGGCAACACCGCCGACGACAGGATGGGAACGGAGTCGCGGAGTTCCTCGATGCGTTCGCTGCGCGTGAGTTGTTCACCCGAACGAACGGATTGGGCGACCGACTCCGCGAAAACGTGGGCGATGAACGTCGAGAGCGCGGTGCCGACCACGATGGCGATCCCGATGTACTCGGGAGAGGTCGTGATGGGGACGAGCGCGGCCAGCACCAGGATGTTGCCGTAGACATAGGCGCTGATACGGGAGGCCGCCGAACTCGGCGGCAGGGGACGGCGCCGTCGGGACAACAGGTACGAGGGCGTGGACACCTCGATAGCGTGACACAGAACGCCCTCGTCGACGCCCCTACCGGCAGGACGCGTCAGGGTGAAACAGAAGTGGGACGGTGGTGATCCGTCACCTTCGGGCTGTAGTGCATCGGCGAGTCGCGGCGGTCGAGGGGCGGCAGGTTGCGCCCCGGTGTCTCGAGCAGGGCGATATCGGCGGGGATCCGCCCGAAGGCGCGGTCCCAGCCGGCCCGCGCCCGCGGGTGGTAGCGGTACCGCCACGGCACGAGTTTCGTGCCGAGTCCGATCGCGCGACCGACGAGAGCGTGCAGTGCCGCCTCCGGTCGGCTCCACCGGTAGCCGAGCAGCTCGCGCACCGGCGGGTCGTACAAGCCGACGGTGAGCCACAGGAAACCGGCGGTCACCGGTGGGCGGATCAACTTCCACACCCCTTCGGGGAACCACCGTAGGAAGGGCGGACGGTCGAGGTTCGACAGGTCGAGCACGTCGCGGGTGGCCTTGTTGTCCTCGAGCACGGTGCGGCACATGCGGTCCCAGTACTCGAGGAAGTCCTCCCAGGAGGCGGGGACCGAGTGCATCGGCATGCCGTACAGCCGGTACCACTGCACGTGCTCGTCGAACAGGCGGTGCTTCTGTTCGAGGGTGAGCGGGCCGTCGAACCACTCGATGGAGACGACGAGGCTCACAACAGTCGACGAGAAGCCCGATACTCCCTCATACTCACTGACACTTCTTCCGACCTCCTTCGCCCTCGAGGAGACCACGAAGTACCGCAGCATCCTGCGTAGCGCAGGTTCACATCCCCTGTTCGTCGAACCGGTTCCGATCACCGCACTATCGCAGAAACAACCCTCGTGTATCCAGGGACAACCCCGTCGCACACCACCCACGACGTAGTGGTGCGGGCCGAACAGAACATGTCGGTACCCCGCGATACCGTCACCGCCGAGAATCTGACACCGGCACTGCCGGAAAGGAACACGTGCGGCAGCCTGAGTGCAGCCCGCACCGGGGGCGACGAGGGGGGACGCGATGGCCGGCACCGACCCGACCGAGCGACGTCAGTTCGCGTTCACCACCCGCCCCCATATGGCGGTCGACGACACTACCGGCGATCCGATCGGGCTCGACGACCTCGACAGTCGCGTCCGGTGGCTGCTCGACCTGATCACCGGCGCCGAAACCGAACTGCTCACACGCCTGTGGCAGCCCGCCACCTTCGACACCCTCGCTGCCGGTCGTGAGGGTGACGGCCGGGCACTACCGAAACACGGGCACGTCGCCGCTGCCCGTCTCGGCTGGACCCCCACCTACCCCGACGACGTCTGTGTGCCGTCGCGAGTGTCGCGGGTGGTCACCGCACAGGCCACCGCGACGCTACGGACCTTGACCTACCGCGACACTGCGATCGCGTCGCTCTCGGCCCGGTTCGATCCCGCCACAGGACACATCGCCCCGCCTACCGGTGGGGAGGTATATGTGCCGTCGGGGTTCGCCCGCGGTGTACGACGGCAGTTGGTCGCCCGTACCCGCAGGGGCGACGAGGCGACCTCGGATGCTCCGACCTCGGATGTTGCGCAGCCCGAACGGCTGCGGATCACCGACATCCAAACACCACCGAAGGTCACCGCGATGGCCCGCCTCGCCGTCGCCGACAAACAACTCGCCGAGCTCACCGTCACCGACCGCACGATGGAGTTGACGGTGAAACTCCCGACCGCAGCGTCCCCCACCCGGCGAGCACACTGGCAACGAGTCCGGTTGACCGCTGTGCTTCCACCGCACCTGCACGGCCGCCCGATCACCGGGTGGCATCTGCCGACTCTGACCCTCGACGGTCGGGGGCTGTTGCTGCGCTGCGCGGCCACCGAAGCTGTCCCTGCACCGGATCTGCCAGCAGCAACGGTCGCGGTGGGGGTGGACTGGTCACCGGCCACTCTCGGAGCCGCCGCGATCACCACCGACACCGGCGACGGCCTGATCTCCGATCTGCGGGGTTACACCTACGATGACCGCGGACTCGGCATCAAACTGGCCCGCCTGCAGACCGAAGGCCAGTTCCTGCACCGCAAGGCCGCCCGCTTACGCCAACTGGCCGAGAACGCGCCACCCCAGGTGCGGTCGGAGTTGGAAGCGAAGATCGCCGTGCTCGACGAGAATCGCGCCGCGGTCGGTGCCAAGCGCGGCAAGATCAATCGGGAGCTGGCGTTTCATTTCGCGCGTCAGGTCGCCGACTACGCGGTCGCCGCCGATGCGACGATGATCGCCGTCGAAGACCTCGCGACCCTCGAGCCGCGTGGGCGTGGCCGGGTGAACAACAATCGGGCGGCGCAGTCCGCGCGCCACAAGGCCGCCGACGCGCTGGCGCATACTGCCGCACGGGTGGGTGTGGTGGTGGTGACGGTGCCGGCGAAGGGGTCGTCGGCGTGGTGTCCGGGCTGCAACGAGGAACTTGCCCGGCCGAAGGGATATCACGATGCCTGGTGCGGATCCTGCCGACTGGGTGGGAATCGTGATTATATGGCGGGGGTGAACCTCGCCAAACGCGGATTGTTGGGACGAGGGAAAGCGGTCCGCACCCGCGGCGGGGGTGTGAAGGTCCGGACCACCGAGCATGCTCCGGTGCGTAAATGTCGGGACAAGACCGGCCCGACACCGGGCAGGCCGCGGCATCGCCGTGTCCGCCATAGTGTTCCGGCCTCGACACCCGCTGAGGGGGTGAACACGTTGAAGTCTCGTCCTGCACCTGAAGCGTCGGTGTGGGACACGGTCGAGCCCGCGGCATCGGAAGATGTCTCGGGTAGCCGTGAGGAACGTGAGTCTGGGCCGCCTGGCACGTAGGTGGCAGGAAGTATCAGGTTTACGCAGACGCTGTAGAAGAAGGTCGCGTGCGCCCAGTAGAAGGTGTCGGGATCGAGCGCGTGGTACCTGCGGCCCTTCTTGTCGATCCCCTTGATGGTGTTGTGGTAGCCACGCACCTTCGCCGCGGTCTCCGGGGCGCGGGGGCCGTCGAAGACGACGCCGTAGATCGGGTACAGCGACCGGTAGAGCCGTTCCCATCGTTCGTCGAAGAACTTCGAGTGCTCCTCGACCCCGGCGCCGAGTCCGGGATGCATGTTCTGCATCGACCCCGCCCACGGCCCGAAGAGCATGCCGCGCCAGCCGCCGAAGTATCGCCAGGTCGAGGAATCGGGACCCAGGGGTTCCGGGAGGTCCGGCCGCGCAGGGCGCGGTGCCGCGTGGTGCGACGACTCGGCGGTGTCCGGCCCGACGGAACCCTGACTACGCATGTTGTCAGAGTAGGATTCGGCGGGCATGCAGTCAACGACGGGAAGCGACAAGGTGGACACCACGCGCCGCAGCTGGGCGGGCGTCGGCATCGACGAACGCCGTCGGCTGCGCAGGGAACGTCTCCTCGAGGTGGGCGTCGACCTGCTCGGAGCGCCCGACGGCGCGGCGGCGAACGTCCGGGCCGTGTGCCGGGCCGCCGAACTCACCGAACGGTACTTCTACGAGAGCTTCACCGACCGCGACACCTTCGTCCGCGAGGTCTACGCCCACGTCGCCGACCGCGCCCGCGACGCGCTGACCGAGGCAGTGCTCTCCGCCCCCACCCTCGGCCGGGCCGAGGCCGCGGTGCGGGCGTTCGTCGAGCTCATGGTCGACGATCCCGCGAAGGGACGCGTGCTCCTCCTCGCTCCGCTGCGCGAACCCGCGATCAGCCGGCGCGGTATCGAACTCGCGCCGGCCTTCGTCGCGCTGGTCCGCGACCAGCTACCACCGGGCGGCGACGAGGGGCAGCGCCACATGGTGGCCGTGGGTGTCGTCGGCGCCCTCACCAGCCTGTTCATGGGGTATCTCGAAGGCGACCTCGCGGTGTCGCGGGAGACCCTCGTCCGGCACTGCGTCGCGCTCGTCGAGGACGCCGGTAGGGCGGCGTGCCTGCAGGGCGATCAGGCCGGGGATCCTTCCGGGCGCGGCTGACATCGCGGGCACCGGTAGACCACCCGTTCGGGATCGGTCGCGGTGCCGATCTCGCCGAACCGGATCGGGGTATGGCAGCGTCTGCACGGCTTCCCGCGACGCCCGTACACCCACAGATTGCGACCCGGTCGCCGGTCGCCGGTGGTGATGCGGGTCGTCCGGTCCCGGTTCGCGACCAGCAACCGGTGCGCGAGGTCGACCCACGCTGCGGGATCCCCGGCCTGCGCGACCGGCGTCCACGGATCGACACCCCGCAGGAAGCACAGTTCGGAGCGGTACACGTTGCCGACGCCGGCCATGATGCGCTGATCGAGCAGGGCCACCCCGATCGGACGGTTCGGATCGTGCGCGAGATTCGCCGCCGCACGCTCGGGATCCCAGTCGGGACCGAGCAGATCCGGCCCGAGATGACCCACGGCGTCGTCCTCCCGGTCGCGAGCGAGTACCTCGACGATGCCGAGCTCGAAACCCACCGCCTGCACGTCCTCGGTGCCGAGCACGATGCGCGCCTTGTATCCGGGCTTGCGCCAGCGTGTTCCACGCGGGTAGACGTGCCATTCGCCTTCCATCTTCAGGTGCGAATGGATCGAGACGTCGGCTACACGGACGAGCAGGTGCTTGCCCCGCGAGACCACCTCGTCGACCGTGCATCCGGTGAAATCGGCGGTGGCGAAACGCGGCACCCGGAAGTCCGTCTCGGTGAGCACCTTTCCCTCCAGAGCGGTCCGGAGGCGGTGCGCGGCACGGAACACGGTGTCTCCCTCGGGCACGTCAGAACCTCAACCGGTAGCCGCGCGGCGTCGCCGAGAATCCCGCCTCGGCAAGATATCCGGCGAACTCGTGCCCGTGGATCGACTCACCGTCGACCTTCTCGACGACGATCTTGTCGACACCACCGCGTTTGACGGTCGCGGCGAGCGACGCGCACGCGTTGCGCAACCGGCCCGGATCGTCGTCGAAGGTGAGCAGTGTGCGTCCGCCGCGTTCGACGAACAGCACGAGCGCCCCGTCGACGAGCACCACGAGCCCACCGGCCTTGCGGCCCGGCCGGTGCCGCGGCCCGTCGTCGTCGGCCGACGACTTCGGCCACGGCAGCGCCGCACCGTACGGGTTGGCGGGATCGCACGCCGCGAGGGTGACGGCCGCGGTCTCGGAGTGCCGGCCCTCGATCGAATCCGAGAACGACCGCAGACGGTCGACGACCGACGGTGTCGAGAACTGCGCTCCGCCCAGCGAATCGACGAAATAGCCGCGACGGCACCGGCCGGTCTCCTCGAACCGGCTGAGCACCTTGTACATCGTCGCGAACCCGCCGGGCACACCCTCACCCACGACGACACCGCGGGTGACCACGCCGTACCGCTCGAGCAGCAGTTCGGCGGTGGTGTGCGCGCGGACCGTCGCGTCGGTCTCGCGCTCGGGCAGCATCGACCAGCGCCCGCTGACGGTCGGGGGCCCGGTGCGGCTCGGCAGGGTGGGCCGCGCTCGGTACATCCGGGCCCGCGGCGCCCGGCGCGGGGTGCGGTGGGCGGGCTTGGCGCGGGAGGTGTCGCCGATCAGGGCGCGCAGCGGGGCGAGGGTGTCGCCCGCGACGTGCCCGCTCCACACCAGCTCCCACAGAGCGTCGGCGACCGTCGTGTCGCTCGCCGTGGTGTGGAGGACGGTGACGGCGTCGACGAGTTGCCGGAAGAAGTACGCGCCGCCGCCCGCGAGCGACTCGAGGATCGCCCGGTGCACCGGTCCGAGCTCGATGTCGTCGACCGGAGCCAGGCTCACCGGGGCCAGATCGGCCGGATGCAGTGCCACCCAGCCGTCCTTCCCGGAGATGGACCCGGCACCCGACCACAGGACCTCGCCGGTCGTGGTGAGCTCGTCGAGCATCGTCGGCGTGTAGTCGCGCACACGCGGCGCGAGGATCAGCGGTTCGAGGGCGCTCGCGGGCACCGGTACCCCGGCGAGCTGTTCGACGACGGTGAGGACACCGTCGATGCCGTAGAGCGCACTCGTACCCGGGCCGGTGCCGAGGTGGTGCCAGTCGGGCAGGAATCGTCCGAGGGTCGTGGTGCTGACGGGTTCGACGTCCTGCCGGGCGGCGGCGAGCGACCGGCGCCGCAGCCTCCGGAGCACCTCCGTGTCGCACCATTCCGATCCGCTCGCGCCCGGACGGAATTCGCCTGCCGTGACACGCTTCTCGGCCGCCAGCCGGTCGAGGACGGATTCGACGACCGCCGTGCCCAGTCCGAACCGGGCGGCGGCCTGCGCGGTGGTGAACGGACCGTGGGTACGGGCGTGCCGGGCGATCAGATCGCCCAGCGGGTCGGGGACCGGCTCGACGAACACCGTCGGAACGCCGATCGGCAGGGGCACGCCCAGCGCGTCGCGCAGACGCGAGGCATCCTCGATCGCCGCCCACCGATGTTCACCGGCATACGAGACCCGCAACGCGCGACGCTGGGTCTCGAGGTCGGCGATCCACTCCGCCGGATCGTCGGTGGTGCGCTCGCGCAGTTCGGCGTCCGTGAGCGGACCGAGCAGGCGCAGCAGATCGGCGACGCCCTCGGCGTCTCGCGCCCGTCGCTGCGGGGTCAGTCGCTGCAGTTCGTGCTCGGCCTCGGTGATGACGTCGGCGTCGAGCAGTTCGCGCAGCTCGACCCGGCCGAGGAGTTCGGCGAGCAACGTCGAGTCGAGCGACAGCGCCGCCGCCCGCCGCTCGGCGAGCGGGCTGTCGCCCTCGTACAGGAACTCGCCCACATAGGAGAACAGCAGCGACGTCGCGAACGGTGAGGCCGTGGGGGTCTCGACCTCCACCAGTCGGATCCTGCGCTGGGCGATACTGCCGAGCAGGTCGCGCAGGGCGGGCAGGTCGTAGACGTCCTGCAGGCACTCGCGCACCGTCTCGAGCAGGATGGGGAAGTCGGGATAGCGGCGAGCGACGTCGAGCAGCTGCGCCGATCGTTGGCGCTGCTGCCACAGCGGGGCCCGCTTGCCGGGGTTGCGGCGGGGCAGGAGCAGGGCCCGCGCCGCGCACTCCCGGAAACGGGACGCGAACAATGCGGATCCGCCGACCTGTTCGGTGACGATGTCGTCGATCTCCTCGGTGTCGAAGACGAAGATCTCCGAGCCGGGTGGGGCGTCGTCGGTGTCGGGCAACCGGACGATGATGCCGTCGTCCGAGGGGGTGGGATGGGATTCGACGCCGTAGCGTTCGAGCAGTCGCGCGCCCACCGCGAGCGCCCACGGTGCGTGCACCCGCAACCCGAACGGCGAGTGCAGCACCAGCCGCCAGTCGCCGAGTTCGTCGCGGAACCGTTCGACGACGAGCGTGCGGTCGGTGGGCAGGTGCCCGGTGGCGGTGCGTTGCTCGTCGAGCAGACGGATGAGGTTGCCGGTGGCGTAGTCGTCGAGACCGCCCTTGCGGCAGCGGGTCTCGGCGTCCTCCGGTGAGGCGTGCCCCATCTCGCGGAGGAAGGCACCGAGCGCGGCACCGAGTTCGGCGGGGCGACCCTGACTGTCGCCGTGCCAGAAGGGCAATCGGCCGGGCCGGCCGTAGGCGGGGGAGACCAGCACCCGGTCGAAGGTGATCTCCTCGATCCGCCAGCTGGTGGCACCGAGCGCGAAGACATCGCCCACCCGCGACTCGTAGACCATCTCCTCGTCGAGTTCGCCCACCCGCGTGTTCTTCTCGCCGACCATGTACACGGTGAACAGACCACGATCGGGGATCGTGCCGCCGGAGGTGACCGCGAGTCGCTGGGCGCCGGGCCTGCCGGTGAGGGTGCCGGCCGTGCGGTCCCACACCACCCGCGGGCGGAGTTCGGCGAACTCGTCGGACGGATAGCGACCGGCAAGCAGGTCGAGGACGGATTCGTAGACACCGCGGGAGAGCGTCGCGAACGACCCGCTGCGCCGCACCGTGTCGAACCAGTCGTCGACCTCGACGGGTTCGAGGGCCGTGGCCGCGACCGTCTGCTGGGCGAGTACGTCCAGCGGATTCGCCGGGATCTGCAGCGCCTCGATGTGCCCCTCGACCATCCGCTCGACGGTCACCGCGCAGTGCACGAGATCGGTGCGGTGCTTGGGGAACAGCACGCCGCGCGAGGTCTCGCCCACCTGGTGACCGGCGCGGCCGACGCGTTGCAGACCGCTGGCGACCGAGGGCGGAGCCTCGACCTGGATCACGAGATCGACCGCACCCATGTCGATGCCGAGTTCGAGACTCGACGTCGCCACCACGCACCGCAACCGGCCCGACTTGAGGTCGTCCTCGATCAGGGCGCGCTGGTCCTTGCTCACCGACCCGTGGTGGGCGCGGGCGAGCACGGGGGCAGCACCGGCGGTGGTCTCGGTGGGCGACCCGAGCTGCGAAGGCGGTGCGCCCTCGCGGTCCACCTCCTCGCCGAGGCGTTCGGCGTGGATCTCGTTGAGCCGGGCGGTGAGACGTTCGGACAGTCGCCGGGAGTTGGCGAACACGATCGTCGACCGGTGCTCGGTGATGAGGTCGACGATCTGTTCCTCGACGTGCGGCCAGATCGACCCGGCCTGCGGTGTGGGGGAGAACGATTCCTCGTCGGGCTCGGAGACCCCGAGTTCGGTCATGTCCTCGACCGGTACGCGCACCGCGAGATCCCACGTCTTCGCCGAGGGCGGCGCGACGATCCGGATGGGGGCGGAACCGGCGAGGAACCGGCCGACCTCCTCGTGTGGCCGCACGGTGGCCGACAACCCGATGCGTTGGGCCGGCGCACGCAGGAGCTGGTCGAGACGCTCGAGCGACAGCGCGAGATGCGCCCCGCGCTTCGTACCCGCCACAGCGTGGACCTCGTCGACGATCACCGTCTCGACACCCACGAGGTTCTCCCGTGCGGACGAGGTGAGCATCAGGAAGAGCGACTCGGGCGTCGTGATGAGGATGTCCGGTGGCGTGCGGGCCAGGGCGCGACGATCGGCCTGGGAGGTGTCGCCGGAACGCACACCGACGGTGATGTCGGGCGGCGTCAGACCGAGACGTTTCGCGGTCTGCGTGATGCCGACGAGCGGCGAGCGCAGATTGCGCTCGACGTCGACGGCGAGGGCCTTGAGCGGCGAGACGTACAGCACGCGGGTGCGGTGCTCACGTGCGGCGTGTTCGTCGGCCGGGGTGGACGAGAGCCTGTCGAGCGACCACAGGAACGCCGACAGGGTCTTGCCCGAGCCGGTGGGGGCGACGACGAGCGTGTGGGCTCCCGAGGAGATCGAATCCCACGCGCCGAGCTGGGCCGGGGTCGGGGACTCGAACGCCCCGGCGAACCACGCCCGGGTCGGCGCGGAGAAACGATCGAGGATGTCGGTCACCATCCCATCGTCTACCCGCCGACCGACACACTCAGTCGTCGCAGGTGAACCCGCTCAGTCGTCGTACGCGAACCGGGCGATCTGCCGGCAGTGGTCGTCGGCCCAGGAGTTGCGTCCGCCGCGCATCAGTTCCGTCACGAGCGCTCGCGCCGGGGCCCGCCACGGCAACGCCTCGAACTGCTCCCGCGCGGTGGGTTCGTCGCTCCACACCACGGACACCACGGAGCCCTCGTCGACGAAGGAGAGGGCGGGGGAGTCCGCGGCGAGCTGTTCTCGGGTCGAGCCCGACGCCTTCTCCAGTTCGGCCCCCGACACGCGGACGTAGCCGGCGAGGCTGCGCTGCCCGTCCGAGAGATCGACGAACACCCCGGCGACCGCCATGTTGCCGGCGCGCACCGACACCAGCGGCTTCCGTGGGTCGTCCGGCTCGCCGGCGGGAAGGCACACGACGGACCAGTACTCGCATTCGCTCATGCGGGCGTTGGGCACGATCGACGACACGACGTCGCGGAGCCAGGCCGTCACGGAGCCGAACTCGGGATACTGTTCGAGCTCGCGGTACTTGGTCTCACGCAGCGGCAGGGCAGCCGTCGACGGGGGCACACGGGTGTTCACGCGACGATTATGACCGCTGCCGATGTGGCGCGGGCCATCAGATCACCACGCCGGGATTCAGGATCGCGTTCGGGTCGAGCGCGGCCTTGATCCGCTCGGTCAACGCCATCACGTCCGGTCCCACCTGATCGGGTAGCCAAGCTTTCTTGAGCCGGCCGACACCGTGCTCACCGGTGATGGTGCCGCCGAGTTCGATCGCGAGATCCATGATCTTCCCGAAGACCACCTGTGCCCTCGCCGTCATGTCCTCGTCGGCGGGGTCGTAGACGATCAGCGGGTGGGTGTTGCCGTCGCCGGCGTGGGCGATCACGGCGACGGTGACGTCGTGTTCGGTTGCGAGATCGGCGATTCCGCGCACCAGTTCCGGCAGTGCGGGGATCGGCACCCCGACGTCCTCGAGCAGCAGACTGCCCGTGCGTTCGACGGCCGGGATCGCCATGCGGCGGGCGACGGTGAACGCCTCACCCTCCTCGGGGTCGTCGGTCGCGAAGACGTCGTCGGCACCGGCCTCGCGGCAGGCCCGCACCATGATCTCGATCTCCTCCGCGGCGGCGCTGCCGGGTGCGTCGGAGCGTGCGATGAGCATGGCCTCGGTGGTGCGGTCGAGTCCCATACGGAGCATGTCCTCGACCGCCCCGATCGACGCCCTGTCCATGAACTCGAGCATCGCCGGTCGCAGGATCGCGGTGATCGCGACGACCGCGTCGGCGGCGGCCTGCACGGTGGCGAAGGTCGCGACCATCGTGGAGGCCGGTGGCGGCGGTGGGACGAGGCGCAGGGTCACCTCGGTGATGACCCCGAGGGTGCCTTCGCTGCCGACGAACAGCTTCGTCAGCGATAGCCCCGCGACGTCCTTGACCCGCGGACCGCCGAGCCGCACCGCGGTGCCGTCGGCGAGGACCACCTCGAGCCCGAGCACGTAGTCGGTCGTCACCCCGTACTTCACGCAGCACAGCCCACCGGCGTTGGTGGCCGCGTTGCCGCCGATCGTGCAGATCTCGAACGACGACGGATCCGGTGGATACCAGAGTCCGTGTTCGGCCGCGGCCTGCTTCACCTCGACGTTGAGCAGACCGGGCTGGACGACGGCGGTGCGGGTCGCGGTGTCGACGGTGATCGCCCGCATCTTCTCGGTGCTGAGCACGATTCCGTCGGCGAGCCCACCGGACCCGCCGGACAGGCTCGTGCCGGCACCGCGGGGCACCACCGGCACCCTGTGGGTGTTCGCCCACCGCAGTGTCGCCTGCACGTCCGCGGTGGACGTCGCGCGCACGAGCGCGAGCGGAACCGCGGCATCGGGGTCCTGCGCACGGTCCTGCCGGTAGCCGGCGAGGATGTCGGGATCGGTGACCAGCGCGCCGACGGGCAACTGTCCGGCGAGTTCGTCGAGCACCGGGGTCGTGTCGGTGTTCGGGCGGCTCATCCGCGCACCGGCTCCACGTAACGCGCCCGCAGCTTGTGTTTGACGAGCTTGCCCGTGGGAGTGCGCGGGAGATCGTCGGAGAAATCGATGCTGCGCGGCGCCTTGAAGTGCGACACGCGGTCGCGGACGTAGGCGAGCAGTTCCTGCTCGAGCTCCGGGCTCGGCTCGACTCCGTCGACGAGCTGCACGACGGCCTTGACCTCCTCACCCATCTCCTCGTTCGGCACGCCGATCACCGCGACGTCGAACACCTTCGGATGCAGCGTGAGGACGTTCTCGGATTCCTGCGGGTAGATGTTGACGCCGCCCGAGATGATCGTGAACGCGGCCCGGTCGGTGAGGTAGAGATATCGTTCCTCGTCCAGATAACCGATGTCGCCGCTGGTCGTCCACGTCGGATGCTCGGGATGCGTCGCCTCCTCGGTCTTCACCGGGTCGTTGTGGTACTCGAACGGACGCTCGTCGCGTTCCCACCACACCGTGCCGATCGAGCCGGTGGGCAGCTCCTGCCCCTGGTCGTCGCAGATGTGGACGGTGCCCAGGGCACCGTCACGGCCCACCGAGCCGGGATGGGCGAGGGCCTGGGCGGAGTCGATGAACGTCGCGCCGGCGCCCTCGGTGGAGGCGTAGTACTCGTTGATCACCGGCCCCCACCACTCGATCATCGCCCGCTTGATCTCGGGAGGGCACGGCGCCGCGGCGTGGATCGCGACCTTCATGCTCGACACGTCGTACTTCGCGCGGATCTCCTCGGGGAGCTTGAGCATCCGGACGAACATCGTCGGCACCCACTGGCTCGCCGTGACCGAGTAGCGGTCGATGAGCGCGAGCGCTTCCTCGGGATCGAAGTGGTCCATGAGGATCACGGTGCCGCCGACCGACTGGATCGTGCCGCAGAAGCGCAGTGGCGCAGCGTGGTACAGCGGTGCAGGGCACAGGTAGACGGTGCTGTCGTCGAATCCGTACATCGGGGCGAAGACCGCCGTGTAGGGGTCGGGGATGTCCTGGACCTGCCCGTCAGGGAGCTTCGGCTTGATGCCCTTGGGCCGGCCCGTGGTGCCCGACGAGTACAGCATGTCCTGGCCCCGGGGCTGGTCGTCGAGCGGTGTCGCGTCGAAACCGGCGAGCGCGGCGTCGTACTCCTCGAAACCGGCCGGCGACCCACCGAACGCCAACCGGTGGGTGACGCCGGGATACGCGCCGGGGGACAGGTCGACCGCACCGACGGCCTGCGCCGACACGACGAGGGCCTTCGCGCCGCAGTCGTCGACGATGTAGGCGGCTTCGGCCGGGGTCAGGTGCCAGTTGACGACGGTGATGTAGAGGCCCGAGCGCAGGGCCGCCCAGTAGACCTCCATGACCCGCAGGTCGTTGTTCGAGATCAGGGCGATGTGATCGCCGCGTTCGAGGCCGAGGGACCTCAGGTACTTCGCCAGCCGGATCGAGCGTTCGTCGAGTTCGCGATAGGTCAGCGACTCCCCGGTGGCGGGGCGGATGATCGCGGGTTTGTCGGGCGTGGTGGCGACGAAGTTCCCTGGATACATGCCCAAGGTCTACCACAGGATGTGTCACAGGCCACATATCCTCTGATTGGGCGCAGTGTCGTCGGGTACCCGTGCGGAAGGACCATGGAAGGAGAAGACGATGCCGAACCCGTCGATCAAGAACGAGAAGATGTACGAGGAGCTGCGCGAGGACGGCGCCTCGAAGGAGAAGGCAGCCCGGATCTCCAATGCCGCTGCGAACGAGGGCAAGTCGGAGGTCGGGAAGAAGGGCGGCAAGTCCGGCTCCTACGACGACTGGACGGTCGACGACCTGAAGAAGCGCGCGAAGGAACTGGGCATGACCGGTTATTCCGACATGAAGAAGGACGAGCTGATCGACGCACTGCGCAACCATTAGCCACCCGGACCCCGAGTTCGGATCAGCCGAACTCGACACCTTGGGCGAGCGGCAGCTCCGTCGAGTAGTTGACGGTGTTCGTCGCCCGCCGCATGTACGCCTTCCACGCATCCGATCCGGATTCGCGCCCACCGCCGGTGTGCTTCTCCCCGCCGAAGGCACCCCCGATCTCGGCCCCCGAGGTGCCGATGTTGACGTTGGCGATACCGCAGTCGGATCGAGCGAGGAACAGTTCGGCCTCCCGCTGGTCGAGTGTGAAGATCGACGACGAGAGTCCTTGCGGCACACCGTTGTGCAGGGCGATCGCCTCGTCGAGATCGTCGTAGTCGAGGACGTACAGGATGGGGGCGAAGGTCTCCTCGCGCACCACCTCGGTCTGCGCGGGCATCCGGACCAGCGCGGGCGAGACGTACACGCCACCACCGGCGACCTCCACTCGGTCGCCGCCGACGACGAGCGTGCCCCCGTCGGCCTGCGCGCGGTCGAGCGCCGCGGTCATCGCCTCGTAGGACCGTTCCGAGATGAGCGGACCCACGAGGACACCCTCGTCCAGCGGATTCCCCACCCGCAGACCCGAGTACGCCTTCGCGATGCGATCGACGAACTCGTCGGCGATCGACCGGTGCACGATCAGCCGACGTAAGGTGGTGCAGCGCTGGCCCGCCGTTCCGGCGGCCGCGAACACGACGCCCCGGACGGCGAGATCCTGATCGGCGGACGGAGCGACGATCGCCGCGTTGTTGCCGCCGAGTTCGAGCAGGCTCCGGCCGAACCGGGCCGCGACGCGCGGCCCGACGATCCGCCCCATCCGGCTGGAGCCGGTCGCACTCACCAGCGCGATTCGAGGGTCGTCGACGAGCGCTTCACCCACCGTGTGGTCGCCGAGGAGAAGATGGTGGAGTCCTTCGGGGGCGCCGACATCGGTGGCGGCGTGGCGCAGCAGCGCGTCGCAGGCGAGCGCGGTGAGCGGGGTGGTCTCCGACGGCTTCCACACCACCGGGTCGCCGCACACCAGCGCGATCGCGGTGTTCCACGACCACACCGCCACGGGGAAGTTGAACGCGGAGATCACGCCCACCACGCCGAGCGGATGCCAGATCTCCATGAGGCGGTGCCCGGGTCGCTCGGACGGCATCGTCCGCCCGTAGAGCTGTCGCGACAGACCGACGGCGAACTCGCAGACGTCGATCATCTCCTGCACCTCGCCTGCGGCCTCCGACGGGATCTTTCCCGCCTCGAGAGTGACGAGTTCGGCGAGATCCGACTTGTGTTCGACGAGAAGTTCGCCGAGCCTTCGCACCACGCGGCCGCGCACCGGAGCGGGGACGTCGCGCCACTGTTCGAAGGCCTGTGCCGCCGCTGTGATCGTCGCGTCGACCTCGGCGGCCGAGTGGACCGGGAGGTGCCCGATCACGCTGCCGTCGATCGGGCTGGTCACCGCGAGCGCCGCGTCGTCGGGCAGGGCGTCGACGCCGCACTGCCTCAGAGCGGTCGCCGCGCGATCGGCGAGATCGGTGGTCGCATTCATCGGTGAGCTCCTTTACTGCTCGGATACCCTGCGCTGGTGCCCGAATCCTCGAGAAACGACTCGTCGAAGGAGTCGCTGGACGACATCGATCGGATGCTGCTGCGCGAACTGGTCGCCGACGGTCGCGCGACGCTCGCGGCGCTCGCCGAGAAGGCAGGACTGTCCGTCTCGGCTGTGCAGTCGCGGGTGCGCCGACTCGAGGCGCGCAACGTGATCCGCGGATACAGTGCGCGCGTCGATCCCGAAGCGCTCGGGCTGATGTTGTCGGCGTTCGTGGCGATCACCCCTCTCGACCCGTCGCAACCCGACGACGCACCGGCCCGTCTCCGGCACATCTCCGCGATCGAATCGTGTCACTCGGTGGCGGGCGACGAAAGCTACATCCTCCTCGTACGTGTCGAGTCTCCTCGCGCTCTCGAACGGCTGCTGCAGGAGATCCGTGCGACCGCCAACGTCGCGACCCGCAGCACCGTCGTCCTGCAAACATTTTACGAACGATAGGCATCTACGCCGTAAGTGTTGCTGTGATACCGGGTTTGCCCCGTTGATTATCGCGTACGGTGGGGTCATGAGCACTGCATTCCGAAACCCGGACGGTGCCGAGAACCTCGCCCCCGACCGGGTACACAGCATCCTCGGCCGGCACATGCTCGCCGACGGTTTCGACCTCGTCCTCGATCTCGACCGTTCCCGCGGAGTACGCCTCGTCGACGCCCGGGACGGAACCACGTGGCTCGACATGTTCGGGTTCTTCGCGTCGTCCACGCTCGGGATGAACCATCCGGCGCTGACCGATCCGGAGGCAGCGCACGAACTCGCCGCCGTCGCGGCGAACAAGCCCAGCAACTCCGACATCTACACCGTGCCCATGGCACGCTTCGTCGAGACCTTCGTGCGCGTCCTCGGCGATCCGGCGCTGCCGCACCTGTTCTTCGTCGACGGTGGTGGGCTCGCAGTGGAGAACGCGCTCAAGGTCGCGTTCGACTGGAAGAGCCGCCTCAACGAGTCCCGTGGTCTGCCCGCCCACCTGGGCGGATCGGTGCTGCACCTGACCGAGGCCTTCCACGGCCGCACCGGGTACACCCTGTCTCTGACCAACACCGATCCGGTCAAGACCGACCGGTTCCCCAAGTTCGACTGGCCGCGGATCGACGCGCCCTATCTCGCCGAGGGACGCGATGTCGCCGCGGCCGAGGAGAAGGCCCTCGAACAGGCACGCCGCGCCTTCGCCGAACGTCCCCACGACATCGCGTGCTTCATCGCCGAACCGATCCAGGGGGAAGGCGGCGACCATCACTTCCGTCCCGAGTTCTTCCGGGCGATCGCACAGTTGTGCCGGGAGAACGACGCCCTGATGATCTTCGACGAGGTGCAGACGGGTGCCGGCACGACCGGCACCGCGTGGGCCTACCAGCAGCTCGGCGTCACCCCCGACATCGTCGCCTTCGGCAAGAAGACGCAGGTGTGCGGGATCATGGCCGGTGAACGCATCGACGAGGTACCCGACAACGTGTTCGCCGTGAGCTCGCGGATCAACTCGACGTGGGGCGGCAATCTCACCGACATGGTGCGGGCCCGCCGCATCCTCGAGGTCGTCGACCACGACAGGCTGATCGACCGCGCCCGGTTGAGCGGAGCGCACCTGCTGTCGGGGTTGCAGCAGATCGCCGCGCGACGACCGGTCGTCACCGAACCGCGGGGACGCGGACTGATGTGCGCCGTCGACCTCCCGACTCCGGAGATCCGCGACGAGGTGCTGCGACGGCTGTACCGCGACGAGCACGTCCTCGTGATCGGGACAGGCACGCGCGGCATCCGCTTCCGGCCGCCGCTGATCGTCACCACCCACGAGCTCGACGAGGCGCTCGACGCGCTCGACAGGGTGACCTCGCAGTACGAATGACGGGGCGGGTCCCCCTGTTCGGGGCCGCACGGCGGTAGCTTGTCGGATATGGCCGATTCACTGGACGAGACCGTGACCGGCGGCGAGTCCTTCGCGATTCCGTCGCTCGCCAACCTGAGGGACATCGGCGGTTGCCGTAGTTCGTTCGGCGGCGTGGTCCGCACCGGGGTGGTCTTCCGTTCCACCGACCTCAGCCGCCTGACCGACACCGACCTCGAGACCCTCGATGCCCTGAGTATTGCGACGGTCTTCGACCTGCGCACGCTCGAGGAGCAGCAGGCCCGTCCCGATCGCGTCCCCGACGGCGCCCGGCACCTCGGCCTCGACGTCCTCGCTGATCGTGAAGGCGGATCGATCGCGGCGGCGCTGCCGCAACTCGTGTCGAATCCGGAGTTGGTGTCGCAGATACTCGGCGACGGTCGCGCCACCGACTACCTACGTCAGAGCTACCGCGATTTCGTCACTCTTCCGAGCGCAGTGGCGTCGTACCGGACCCTGGCCGACACCGTCGCGCACGGCGACGTTCCGGGGCTCGTGCACTGCAGTGCCGGCAAGGACCGCACCGGGTGGGCGGCGGCGTCGCTGCTCCTGTTCGCCGGCGCCGACCAGGAGGCCGTGTTCACCGACTATCTCCGCACCAACGACGAACTGCTCCCGCACTTCGACGACTTCTTCGCCCGGTTCGCATCGCTCGGCGGTGACCCGGATCTGCTCACGCCCCTGCTCGGGGTGCGCCGCGAGTACCTCGAGGTGGCGATCGACGAGGCGCTGTCACGCTACGGAACCATCGAGCAGTACTTCGCCGCCGGACTCGGTCTCGACGACGACACCCTGCAGGCCCTGCGGACCCGGCTCGTCGATCCGGACGCGACCGCCTGACCGTCACCTCGGCACCGGTGTGCTCAGGGTCGGCACGGGGACCGGTCCGTAGCGTCGCCACCGCGGTCCGGGTGCGTAGGAGCGCAGCTCGTCGACTCGGCGTGCGACAGCGTCGGGATCGGCGAGTTCGGCGCGAGCGTCGGGGTCGCGGAGATAGTGGTCGAGCACGGCGTCGAGGAGTTCGGGTGCGATCTCGAACCGGCGCCGGTCGATGCGGGCAGTGCGGCCGGGGCCGCGCCGGGACGAGGGACGCAGGTCGCCGTCCTTGCGGTCGTCGATGATCCGCCACGGCAACGGAACTCGTGCGCTCGTCACGGCGCCCCACTGCGGCAGGGCGACCAGCACGACGTACAGGGGATCGGGTTGAACGCCGGATGCCGTGGCGTTCCAGGGTATCCAGGTGTCGGTGGCGTGATCGCTGAAGCGGATTCCGTCCACGGAGAGTGCGATCCGGCCGGGGCGCAGCGTCCGCCGGGCGACGAAGAAGTAGAAACCGACCTGCCACGAGCAGATGACGATCGTCATGATCACGTTCTCGCTCGTCCGGTCTCCGGCGTTCGGGGTCGTCCAGACGGCGGCGAGCAACATCAGCGTCAGCATCCCGATCTGAGCGGGAGCGGCCCAGAAGACCGAAGGTGACTGTCGCAGAACCAAGGCCGGGAAGTCGGTTTCGGTTTCCGCGACGATGTGCTCCGCTCGGGTGCGTGGGCTGTACATGAGGAAACCGATCACCGGATACACCAGAACCGTTGCCCCCAGAGCCAACAGGAAGGTCGTGCCGGTGGGTGCTTCGAGTGGCATTCCTACTGTTGCCTGTTCGACGAAGACGCCGACGAGAAGTGCGGGGAACAACAGGCCGACGACGGCTGTGAACACGATGACGTACAGTGCCCGCGGATTTCCGTAGGTGCGGAGGTCGGAACCGTCAGAAAACTGCATCGAGAACTCCTCGTCCCAGTCGCGTCACTCCACCGACGGTCGCGTCGAGGAGATCCGCCGTAGCGTCTGCTGCACCTCCGAGTTCGTTCACCCCGGCCATGACCGTTCCCAAGGCGGAGCTCGTGCCCGACTCGTAGATGTGGTCGACCATGCCGGATGTGAAGATTCCGCCGGCGGTTCCCGCCAGCACACCGATCACAGTGCCGACAGCGGTGCCGGCAATGGGAACGACCGATCCGACTGCGGCTCCTACCGCGGCGCCGGTCGTCATCGATGCCATCAGACCCGCGCTGTTGGAGGCCACAGCCTGTTCGAGCGACTCGCCGCCGGCGAAAAAGTCCAGCCCGACGCCGGCGACGAAACCGAGAGCGTTTGCGGCCCCTGCGACTCTGGCGGCAGTTCGGGACAGCGGTACCGCGTCGTCGAGGTGTCTGCCTGTGTCGGCGAGGTCTTGAAGCGGATGCTGAGCGATATCGAACAGACGTCGCAGTTCACCGTAGGGTGTGCCGTCCGGCAGTGCGAGAAATCGTTCCATCGACAGGAGTGCTGCGTTACGAAGACTCTCCCGAAGCTCGAGCAATGCCTTCACCCGACCACTCCGGTACAGGTCGGCGGAGTCGAACCCGGTGGTTGTCAGAAAAGTCGCGGACCACACGTGTCCGATCCAGGTGTTCACGGCAGTTGCGATTGCGACCGACCATCGAGCGTGCACCGCCTCGGCGGCTGCGCTCGCTTCTTGATACGCCGAGGTCCTTCGGAAAGCGGCTTCGTCGTCACCCGGGGGAGGATCGCTGATCGTGTTGCACACCACCGGCAGTCCCGCGGCCGCGGCGCGAGCGCGGATGTCGGCCATGTCGGACAGGGCGCGCGACAGTTCGCCCGCCAGGCCCGCGAAGACATCGGCGGTCCTCGATGTCCGCTCGTGGAAATCGTCGATGGCGTGGACGTGTTCGCTCGACCTGTCGAGGTAGGTCTCGGAAGCGTCGCCGTCCCAGGCGTCGTCGGCGATGCGACGCGCCCGGGCCGCGGCGTCGGCGACGTTCCCGATCGTGGTGCCCAGCGTCGTGCGAATCCAGTCCTCGACCCGTCGGATGTCGGTGGGGTTGCCGGCGATGAAGGTGTCGATCGGCACGGTCACTCCGACCAGGTCCGGACGAGCGCGGCGGCGGCCTCGTCGTCGGCGTCCCGGTACGTCTGCGCTGTGGTCGTCAGCAGGCCACCCGTTCCGCCGAGGAGCTCGACCATGCCGGCGAGGTCGGTGACGATCTGCGCAAGCATGCCGGTGAGCGGGCCGGTCGCGAGACCCGCGTCCACGCTTGTGGGGCAGGTGTCGACGAGATCTGCGGTGTCCGTGGCCGCACCCGTGTAGATGCCTGCGGCCCGATCGAGTTCGTCGGGATCGACGTACAGGCTCATCTCGCGTCTCCGGAGGCCGGGTGTCGACGTTCCGCTTCGGGTATCGGGACGTCGAGCAGCAGCGAATCCCACGGCTGTGCCTCACGCAGTCGCGGGAGCACGTGCGTGGGCAGCACCAGCCACGGTTGCCCGGCGCCGCAACAGGAGTGGAGACGGTCGAGTGCCGTGTAGGCGAGCAGCGCGATGCGGCCGTCGCTGAGATATCGATAGTCGACGGTGGCATCGGCCGGATCCGAGACCGCTTCCGCGCACGGTAGGTAGAGATACGGCGGGAGCACCGTCGGTAGTGCGTCCGCGACCTGTTCCTGCGACATTCGTTCCCCCGTGAGCAGCCCGTCCGATCCCCCGTCGGACTGTCGGCGCGGAGGAGGCTACCAGCGTCAGGGTTTGTGACGAATCACGGGTTGATGCTTACGGTTTCGACCGCGTGCGAGAACGTGAGCCGACGACCGCCGCGACGGCGAGACCGATCGCGACACCGGCAAGGTCGGCGCACCAGTCCCAGAACGATCCGGAACGCCGCACGGCCACCGTGGCCTGGAGGATCTCCGTCAGCACGCCGTAGAGGCCCAGCCACACGACGGTGAGCACAGGGGAGATCCGTGCGTAACGGGAGCAGAGCGCGAGCGCCACGAACATCAGCGCATGCGTGACCTTGTCGGCATGAGGAGGACCGCTCGGCACGGTTCCGCCGGGGGAGAGCAGCATCGCGGTGATGACGACGACCGCGACGATCAGCGGCAGGGCGCGGTGCCGGAGGAGCGTGGACGGCACGGTTCAGGCGTTCTTCTTCTCGTCCCGCCGGGCGTTGGTGCTGCCGTCCTCGGTACTGTGCCCGTCCCGATCGCGACCGGCGAACAGGACGATGCCCATTGCGGGGATCAGCAGGAAGAACAGCCACGAGTCGAAGGCGAAGAACAACACGAGCGCGACCAGCGGCGTCAGTCCCATCACGACCTCGCGCCAACGCTCGGGATCCTTCTTCGGAGCGATCACCGGAAGGTCGTCCCGGGTCGTGGCGGAGGAATCCGTGAGGTGGGCGGGCAGGTCGGTGAACAGCACCTGGAGATCACCCCGCGTCGTCGCGGCCGACGCCTTCGCGCTGCGTTCGTCGAACTCCGACAGCGTCAGCCGGCCGAGCGCGAAGTGCTCGCCGAGCAGGTCGAGCGCCTCACTGCGTTCTGCGTTGCCGATCCGGATGTCGGGGTGTTCGGGCATGCCGGTCACACTAACGTGTGCCGTCGGACCGGCGACAGGGACGGGTACCCCTCGGAATGCTGTGATCTCCGCGACATCCGAGGGCTGCGACCGCACACCGGAAGGTCAGGACGGGCCGCGTCCCTCACCGAGGAGCCGGTAGGCCCGGCGACCCGCCACGAACAGCACACCGAAGGCGATGAGCAGCGCGATCGGATGCCGGAAGACGACGATCACGAGCAAGGCGACGAGGACGAACGGAACCAGCGTGAGGAGTTGTTCCGCGAGATCGCGTGGCCCGGACGAGGAGGCCACCACGGCCGGCGCCGAGGGCAGGTCGGCGAAGAGGGGAACCAGGTCGCCGCGCACCGTGGCCTGCGTCGCGAGCGCGACCCGCTCGTCGAACTCCGCCAGGCTGAGGCGTCCCGCGGCGAAGTGCTCACCGAGCAGCGCTACGGCTTCTTCACGCTCGGCGGTGCCGATGCGGATCTCGGGGCGGTCGGCCATGTCTCCAGGCTAATCGCTTTCGCGCGCGGTAGCCGGATCGTGAGGCTCCCGAACGGCGAGGTCCCCCGCATCGTGAGCGATGCGGGGGACCGTCGGGGATCTGCCGTGTACTCGAGCGTCGCTCGAGCGGCGTCCTACTTGATCTCGGTGAGCACGGTGCCCTGGGTGACCGCGGCACCCGGCTCGACCGCCAGGCCGGTGACGACACCCGCCTTGTGGGCGTTGACCGGGTTCTCCATCTTCATGGCCTCGAGCACGGCGATGAGCTCACCCTCGGCGACCTCCTGGCCCTCGGCGACCGCGACCTTGACGACGGTGCCCTGCATGGGTGCGGTCACCGCGTCGCCCGACGCCTTGCCCGCGCCGCCGCCACCGCGCTTGCGGGGCTTCGGCTTCTTGCGGATCGCGCCGGCACCGCCGCCGTTACCGCCGAGCGAGAACTGGCCGGGCAGCGACACCTCGACGCGGCGTCCGCCGACCTCGACGACGACGTTCTGACGCGGCAGGGCCTCGTCCTCGTCCTCGATCGGGGCACCACCGGTGTACGGCTCGATGGTGTTCTCCCACTCGTTCTCGATCCACTTGGTGTAGACGTCGAACTTCTCGCCGTCGCCCACGAAGGCCGGGTTCTCGACGATGTGGCGGTGGAACGGGATGACCGTGGCCAGGCCCTCGACCTCGAACTCGGCCAGCGCGCGGGCAGCGCGCTGCAGCGCCTGCTCGCGGGTCTCACCGGTGACGATCAGCTTGGCGAGCATCGAGTCGAACTGACCGCCGATGACGTCGCCGGCGACGACGCCCGAGTCGACACGCACGCCGGGGCCCGTGGGCTCCTTGTAGACGGTGATCGGGCCGGGGGCGGGGAGGAAGCCGCGACCGGCGTCCTCACCGTTGATGCGGAACTCGAAGGAGTGGCCGCGCGGGGTCGGGTCCTCGGTGAGTTCGAGCTTCTCGCCGTTGGCGATGCGGAACTGCTGACGCACGAGGTCGATGCCGGCGGTCTCCTCGGTGACCGGGTGCTCGACCTGCAGACGAGTGTTGACCTCGAGGAAGGAGACGGTGTCGCCCTGCACGAGGTACTCCACGGTGCCGGCGCCGTAGTAACCGGCCTCGCGGCAGATGGCCTTGGCGGAGTCGTGGATGCGCTTGCGCTGCTCGTCGGTCAGGAACGGCGCGGGGGCCTCCTCGACGAGCTTCTGGAAGCGGCGCTGCAGCGAGCAGTCGCGGGTGCCGGCGACGATGACGTTGCCGTGCTGGTCGGCGATGACCTGGGCCTCGACGTGGCGGGCCTTGTCGAGGTACTGCTCGACGAAGCACTCGCCGCGACCGAAGGCGGCGACGGCCTCACGGGTGGCCGACTCGAACAGCTCGGGGATCTCCTCGATGGTCTGCGCGACCTTCATGCCGCGTCCGCCACCGCCGAAGGCGGCCTTGATCGCGACCGGCACGCCGTACTTCTTGGCGAACTCGACGACCTCGTCGGCGTTCTTGACCGGGTCCTTGGTGCCGGCCGCCATCGGAGCCTTGGCGCGCTCGGCGATGTGGCGGGCGGTGACCTTGTCGCCGAGGTCGCGGATGGACTGCGGCGAGGGGCCGATCCAGATGAGGCCGGCATCGATCACGGCCTGGGCGAAGTCGGCATTCTCGGAGAGGAAGCCGTAGCCGGGGTGGATGGCGTCGGCGCCGGACTTGGCCGCGGCGTCGAGGATCTTGTCGAACACCAGGTAGGACTCGGCCGAGGTGTTGCCGCCCAGTGCGAACGCCTCGTCGGCGAGCTTCACGAACTGTGCGTCTGCGTCCGGTTCGGCGTAGACGGCGACACTGCCGTAGCCCGCGTCCTTGGCGGCTCGGATGACCCGCACAGCGATTTCGCCGCGGTTCGCGACGAGCACCTTCGTGATCTGCGCGCTGGCATGACTGGGCACGGAGCCTCCTGTTGATCGATCGTTAGGTTATTTCCGTCGACGGGCAGTCTAAGCGCCGATCGGATCGACGATGTAACCGGATGCCCATATACATTACGGCGGCCGTTCGAGCGCACAATGCTACTCACCGGTAGGTGGGACTGCTGCCGTTTCCGGCCGCGCGATCCACGGCCCACCCACCGCGACCTCGTGCATCAGTTCGCGGGTGCGCGTGAGAAGGCTCGGGACGTTCTCGCCCGCGACCGTGTTGTCGGGGAATCGCGCCGACATGTTCACGCCCTCGGGCGTGCGATTGATCCACACGTAGACGTCGTGGGTGAAGCTGCGGCTCCGCAGCGCCTGGGCGTTCCATTCGGGCCACTGGGCCGCCATCGGCACGAACCGCACGTCCATGTACGAGACGACGAAACGGGGCCGGATGGGCACGCCGAGGAGTTCACCCACCCGCACGAACGGCACCCGTGCGCTCGCGCGGGTGCGGTGCAGTTCATCGCCGGCCCGCATCGCCAGGGTCTCGAAATCCGTTGTGTCCGTGAGCTTCAGATCGATCGGTCGCAGGCCGACGAACCAACCGAGCGAACCCGCCCAGATCGGCCCGGCGCGGGTGTGCGCGGGCGCGACGGTCCGGAACCGGTCCGCGCCGGTGAACTCGGCCGTCGCCCGGCCGAAACACGCCAGCACGCCGGCGAAGAAACCCGTCCCGGCGCGTCGGCAGCATGCGGCGAAGGCGCTCGCCTCGTCGTCGTCGAACCAGCGTTCCGACAGTCGCTGCTGGGGTGTGGCGTGTGCGGGTCGCGCACCGATCGGGAGGGGGAAGGCGGGCGGTTCGCCGCCGCATTCGGTGAGGGTCCGCCGCCAGATCTGCACGGCCTCGTCGTCGTCGTCGAGATGCGCGGACTCGTCGCGTTCGGCGGCGCCGAAATCGATGTAGCTGCCCACCGGGAACAGGTCGGCGGCGCGACCGGTGCGCTCCTCCTCGTAGAGCGCCGAGATCTCGTGTGCCACGAGCACCACGGAGTACCCGTCGATGATGGAGTGGTCGGCGCCGAAGAAGACCGTGAACCGATCGTCGGTGTCTTCCGTGCCGCCTGTACCGGCTGTGCCCGTCGTGCCGCCTGTACCGGCTGTGCCGTCCGGATTCCCGTCCGGTGTCCGCTCGAGCGTCGCGAAGACGTAGGACGGCCACAGATGCGGCGTGGTGTAGTCGTCGAACAGACCGAGCAGGTGGTCGTGGATGGTGTCGGGATCGGCGGGATCGTGCCGGATGGGTCGCACCGACACCCGGCCCGGGGGAGCGGTGCGCCGCACCAGACCGCCGCCGCTCTGCTCCTCGTCGAGGTGCGCGTGGCTGCGCAGCGGTTCGTGCCGGTCGATCCAGCGCTGCAGGGTCCGCCGGAACCGCTCGGTGTCGAGCGGCCCGGGGACCTCGAAGGCTGTGCCGAGCCAGGAGTCGCGGCCCCCGCCGTACCGGACCCCCGAGGTGCGCCTCAGATGCGCCTCGTGGATGTACGAGGCGGGGCGAGGGTCCTCGCGCCAGTCGTCCTCGGCCGCACACGGCAGCCATTCGGTGAGAACACCCGGGGGGATCCGGTAGTCGGCGAGCTCGGTGAACTCCATGACCGCGTCAGGTTCGGAGGTGCCGCTTGATGCGCGTGAGCATTGCGCTCATCCCTCGCAACCGCAGCGGGCTGACAGCCTCGGCGAGCCCGAGCGACGCGTAGAAGTCGTCGGGCACGTCGAGGATCTCCTGCGCGCTCAGACCGTCGAGTCCCTGCTGCAGGATCGACGCGAATCCGCGCGTGGTCGGCGCTTCGGCGGGTGCGCTGAAGTGGAGCTTCACCCGAGACCGGTCGGAGGCGTCGACGGACAGGAACAGCGGCGACTGGCACTCGGGTACCGGTTCCATCGCCGCCTCCTCCAGCTCCTCGGGAAGGGGCGGGAGTTCGCGGCTGAACTCGAGCAGCAACTGCAGCTTGTCCTGACCCTCGACGGCGGCGAAGTCGTCGACGATCTCGGCGAGCGGGGCGGGGATGCTCATACGGCCGGCACTTCTCCGGGCTCGTCGCCCTTGACGATGGGCACGCGGACGGCGTTGCCCCACTCGGTCCATGAACCGTCGTAGTTGCGCACGTTCGAGTAACCGAGCAGGTAGGTGAGGACGAACCAGGTGTGGCTCGAGCGCTCGCCGATCCGGCAGTAGGCGATCACGTCGGCGTCCTGGTCGATGTCGCCGTAGATCTCCTCGAGCTCGGGCCGCGCACGGAACCGGCCGTCCGGCGCCGCTGCCTTCGCCCACGGGATCGACACCGCGGTGGGGATGTGGCCACCGCGGAGGGCGCCCTCTTCCGGGTAGTCGGGCATGTGGGTGCGCTCGCCGGTGTACTCCTGCGGCGAGCGCACGTCGACCAGCGGGCCCTTGCCCAGGTGCGCGAGGACGTCGTCCTTGAACGCGCGGATCAGCGCGTCGTTTCGCTCGACGACCGGGTAACCGCTCGTCGTGGCGACGGGGATGTCGAGGGTGGTGTCGCGGTTCTCGGAGATCCACGCGTCGCGGCCACCGTCGAGCAGGCGGACGTCCTCGTGCCCGAAGAGAGTGAAGACCCACAGCGCGTAGGCGGCCCACCAGTTGGACTTGTCGCCGTAGATGATCACGGTGTCGGTGCGGCGGATGCCCTTGCGATCCATGAGCGCGGCGAACTGCTCGCCGTCGATGTAGTCGCGGGTGACGGGGTCGTTGAGATCGAGATGCCAGTCGATCTTCACCGCACCGGGGATGTGCCCCACGTCGTAGAGAAGGACGTCCTCGTCGGACTCTACGACCTTCACTTCGGGATGGCCGAGATGAGCGGACAACCACTCCGTCGACACGAGACGGTTGGGATCGGCGTATACCGCGAACGAAGGGTTGCTATCGGGTGCGACGGGCACATGGGCTCCTGAGGCTGTGGTGGCAGGTGCGCCGTCGATTCTAGGCGGTACCGTGACGGGACGTGACCCGCAGTGACACCCACCCCGACCGGCCGGCCCCGGTCGAGCTCGCATCGCGGGAGCACATCGACCTGCTCGTCCGGCGGTTCTACGAACGGGCCCTCGACGATCCCGTGCTCGCGCCGGCATTCGACGTCCTCGCCGTGGTCGGACTGGGCGACCATCTGGTGGTCGTCGGCGACTTCTGGGAGCAGATCCTCTTCCGCACGACCCGCTATCGCGGAGCATTCGTGCCGGTGCACCGGGCGTTGCACGGACACCACGGACTGACCCCCGCCCGGTTCGAGCGGTGGTTGCAGTTGTGGTGCGGGACCGTGGACGAGATGTTCCACGGTGTGGATGCCGAGCGCGCGAAGGCCAAGGCCGAGGCGATGGCGGGCTCGTTGCAGAAGACCCTGTACGGCGACCCGAGCCGATAGTGCCGGGTACGGCTCAGTTCTCGAGCGCCTCGACGGGGATCGCGGCGTTCTCGGCCCACAAGCGTGCGACGGAGATGCCGATTTCGGCGAGAAGACGCCGCACCAGCGGGAGCCCGATGCCGATCACCGACGACGGATCGCCCTCGATGCCCTCGACGAACCAGCCCCCGTGACCGTCGAGTGTGAAGGCCCCGGCCACCTCGAGCGGCTCACCGCTGTCGAGATACGCCTCGAGCTCCTCGTCGGTGGGGGTGCCGAAATGCACGACGGTGCCGCTGTGGTCGGCGGCCTCCGCGACGACCTCGTCGTCGCGGATACGGAGCACGGCATGGCCCGTGAGCAGCTCGCCGCTGCGGCCGGCCATCGTCCGCCAGCGCTCGCGGGCCGCCTCGACGGTGCCGGGCTTGCCCTGCAGAGCGCCGTCGACCAGCAGCATCGAGTCGCAGCCGATGACGACGGCGTCGCGCAGCTTCTGCTCGCGCAGGACGGGCAGGATGTCGGTGGCCTTGGCGCGGGCCAGCTCGGTGACGACCTGCGCCGGTGGCGTGCCGGGGCCGAGGGACGCGATGAGTGCGTCCTCGTCGACCTCCGACACCTGCACCAACGGCTTCACGCCCGCCGCGTGGAGAACCGCGAGGCGGGCGGGTGAAGCCGAGGCCAGGACGAGCCGGGGCATGTCAGCCGCGGTTCGGGTACGAATACGGCGAGAACGGCGCCCACTGCCGGTGCATCCGCGTCGGATCGCCCCAGGTCTCGGGCGGCCGGGTGTCGACCACCTCGTCGCCTGCCGACGCAGCGGCAGCGGCGAGCACGGCGACGAGAGCTGCGATCTCCTCGTCGGCGGGGTTGCCCTTGACGATGCGGATGGCGGCCGCGGTCTCAGCGACCGCGGTGCTCTCCTGGGCGGCTTCGGTCGCGTCGTCGGCGGCCGTGGCCTCGGCCGCGGGCGACTGCTCTTCGACCTCGAACTCGGTGATGATCTTGTCCTCTGCCGTCGCTGTCACAGGGCACCCCCCGGGTACGCGTCCACACGGGCATCGGATGCCCACCGGGTCGCTGTCATGTCGATCCCTCTCTCGGGTTCATCGCACGTCGTCGGCGACGTGCTACGCCGTACGGTCGCGGCAGGACCGAGCTGAGCCCGGTCCTGCCGCCGAGCGTCACAGCGGAATGTTTCCATGCTTCTTCGGCGGGAGCGAAACCATCTTCCGCTCGAGCAGGCGCAGCGCGGAGACGATCTGACCGCGCGTGTGCGACGGCGGGATCACCGCGTCGACGTAACCGCGCTCGGCGGCGACGTACGGGTTCACCAGGGTGTCCTCGTACTCGTTCTGCAGTTCGAGGCGCAGCGCGTCGACGTCCTCGCCGTTCTTGGCGGCCTCGAGCAGGCGCTTGCGGTAGACGAAGCCGACGGCGCCGGAGGCACCCATGACGGCGATCTGCGCAGTGGGCCATGCAAGGTTGACGTCGGCACCCATGTGCTTGGAACCCATGACGTCGTACGCGCCGCCGTAGGCCTTGCGGGTGATGACCGTGATCTTGCCGACGGTCGCCTCGCCGTAGGCGTAGAGCAGCTTGGCGCCGCGGCGGATGATGCCGTTGTACTCCTGTTCGGTGCCGGGCAGGAAGCCGGGGACGTCGACGAGCGTGATGATCGGCACGTTGAACGCGTCGCAGGTGCGGACGAAGCGCGCAGCCTTCTCGGACGCGTCGATGTCCAGGCAGCCGGCGAACTGCGTGGGCTGGTTGGCGACGATGCCGACGCTGCGGCCGTCGACGCGACCGAAGCCGACGATGATGTTCTTGGCGCGCTCGGCCTGGACCTCGAGGAACTCGTCGTCGTCGAGCAGGCGACGGATGACCTCGTGCATGTCGTACGGCTGGTTCGGCGAATCCGGGATCAGCGTGTCGAGCTCGATGTCCTCAGCGGTGAGGGAGTCCTCGATCGCACCCTCGATCGGGTCGCTCGGGGCGAGACGCGGCGCAGCGGCCTGGTTGTTGCTGGGGAGGTAGGACAGCAGGTCCTTGACGTAGTCCAGGGCATCCTGCTCGCCGTCGGCGACGTAGTGCGCGACACCCGACTTGACCATGTGGGTGTGGGCGCCGCCGAGGTCCTCCATCGTGACGTCTTCGCCGGTGACGGTCTTGATGACGTCGGGGCCGGTGACGAACATCTGGCTGGTCTGGTCGACCATCACGACGAAGTCGGTGAGTGCGGGGGAGTAGACGTGACCACCGGCCGCGGGGCCCATGATCAGCGAGATCTGCGGGATGACACCGGAGGCCTGCACGTTGCGGTGGAAGATCTCACCGTAGAGGCCGAGGGAGACGACACCCTCCTGGATGCGCGCGCCGGCGCCCTCGTTGATGCCGATCAGCGGACGGCCGGTCTTGAGGGCCAGGTCCATGACCTTGACGATCTTCTCGCCGTAGACCTCGCCGAGGCTGCCGCCGAAGACGGTGGCGTCCTGGGAGAAGACACAGACGTCGCGGCCGTCGATCGTGCCGTAGCCGGTGACGACGCCGTCGCCGAGCGGACGGTTGTCGGCCAGGCCGAAGTTGGTGCTGCGGTGGCGAGCGAGGGCGTCGAGCTCGACGAACGATCCTTCGTCGAGGAGCGCCTGGATGCGCTCGCGAGCGGTCAGCTTGCCCTTGGCGTGAACCTTCTCGACTGCGGCCTCACCGACCGGGACGCGGGCCTGTGCTTGACGGTTGCGCAGGTCGGCCAGCTTGCCGGCGGTGGTGTGGATATCGGGCGTACTCGCCGCCTCGGGCGCGGACGGCTCCTGGACAGTGGTCATGGCCAGTCAGCTTAGCGATCGTCATACAAGGCCGCTGCATCGAGGTCCCGAAGGCCGGACCACCGCTCCGGACCTACCGGCGGGTAGGTAGCGAAGGTCCACTTTAGGCTGTGTACATGGCATCCGACCGGCCCACGACCGATCTTCTCGCCCTCCGTACACCGCTCGACGAGGCGGCGCTGCGCGATGCCCTCGTCGGCGCCGAGCGCGAAGGCTTCTACACACGTCTCGACGTCGTCGCCGACACGGCGTCGACGAACGCGGATCTGCTCGCCGTCGCCGCGACCGGCGACGACCGTCGCGTGCTGCTCGCCGAGTTCCAGCACGGTGGCCGCGGCCGCCACTCGCGCACCTGGAACGGTGTTCCCGGCGCGCAGGTCATCGTGTCGGTCCTGCTGCGGCTGCCCGAGTGCCCGCTGCAGAACATCGGCTGGCTCCCACTGCTGTGCGGCATCGCCGCCGTCGACGCCGTGCGATCCGTGACCGGTGTTGCGGCGCAACTGAAGTGGCCCAACGACGTCCTCGTCGACGGGCGCAAGCTCGCCGGGATCCTCGTCGAGGTCGCGGCCACCTCGCCGGTGCCCACGGTCGTCGCGGGGATCGGCATCAACGCCACCCTCGGGCGCGACGAACTGCCCGTCCCCACCGCCACTTCGCTGCTGCTCGAGGACGCCACCGAACTCGATCGCACCCCGCTCGCGCAGGCACTGCTCGCCGGCTTCGGCGACCGGATCCGGGCGTGGGCCCGCGCGGGATGGGACACCGCCGAACTCGCCGCGGCCTACCGCGAACGGTGCAGCACGGTCGGGCAGCGTGTCCGCGCGATCCTGCCCGGCGACACCGAACTGCACGGCGTCGCGACCGACGTCGACGACCAGGGACGGATCGTGATCCGTCCCGACGGCGGGGGAGAGGCCGTGGCGGTCGCTGCGGGCGACATCACACATCTGCGACCGGTCTGAGCACCCTGCGACCGCTCGCATCGGTACAAGACCGACATATGCCATCGTGGGCGGTATGGGATATCCGGAGGACGCCCTCGCACCCGAGGAAGAGTTGCTGCTGCATCGGCATCCGCACTGGAAGTCTCTCGTGCTGCCGACGGCGACCTTTCTCGTGTCGACGATGGTCGCCGGTTTCCTGCTGGGACTCGTCCAGGCCCGGCTCGACGGCGCCGCCGCGACCTGGTGCGGTTTCGCCGTGGCCGCGGCGTGGATCGGCCTGGTCGGCTGGCGGTGCGTCCCTCCCTTCGTCGGGTGGCTCACCACGCACTTCATCGTCACCGACCGGCGCGTGCTCGTCCGCACCGGTGTGCTCACCCACACGGGTATCGACATCCCGATGGGCCGGATCAGCAACGTCCAGTTCCGGCACGGTCTCGTCGACCGGATGCTCAGGACCGGCACGCTCGTCGTGGTCTCCGCGGCGGACGATCCCATCGAGTTCGACGACATCCCCGACGTCCAGCAGGTGCATGCCCTGCTCTACCGGCAGGCCTTCGACGCGCAGGACCAGCGCCCCGACGACCGCCATACCACCCGCTATCGGCGCGACGAACACGAGCACCGCAAGGCCTGGTGACCGCGAGTCGCAGGTGTGCCGACACGACCCGCCGGTAATTCCGACAAAGCGAACCCCGATCCGTAGGCTGGCGTGGTGACTGCCGTTCTACTCGCCGAAGACGACGACGCAATCGCTGCACCGCTGTCCCGTGCGCTGGGACGCGAAGGGTACGAGGTGACCGTCGAGGACAACGGTCCGGCCGCGCTCGAACAGGCACTGTCGGGCAGGTTCGAACTGCTCATCCTCGACCTCGGCCTTCCCGGGATGGACGGACTCGAGGTGTGTCGCCAGATCCGGGCGAGCCGCTCCGATCTGGCCGTGCTCATGCTCACCGCCCGCACCGACGAGGTCGATTTCGTCGTCGGTCTCGACGCCGGCGCCGACGACTACGTCGGCAAACCGTTCCGTCTCGCCGAACTCATGGCGCGCGTGCGCGCGCTGCTGCGCCGGCGCGGCGGCCCGGAGAACGACGACGTCGTGGACGTCGCCGGGATCCGGCTCGAACGCGCCGCGCGCCGCGTCCTCGTGGACGGCTCCGAGGTGACTCTCGCCAACAAGGAGTACGAGCTCCTGCGCGTGCTGCTCGAGCACGCGGGGCAGGTCGTCTCCCGCGATGCGATCCTCGAGGAGGTGTGGGGCGACGCCGACCTGCGCGGTTCGAAGACGCTCGACATGCACATGTCGTGGTTGCGCCGCAAGATCGGCGACGAGGGACCGGCCGGGGAACGTCGCATCGCCACGGTGCGCGGTGTCGGTTTCCGGCTGAACACCGACTAGCGTCTCCGGCGTGCGCAGCCGCATCCTCAACGCCGTCCTGGCGACCGTGCTGCTCGTCGCGCTGTTGCTCGGCATCCCGCTCGCCTACACGGCGTTCCTGTTCGTCGAGGACACCGCCCGCCGCGACCTGCAGAACCGGCTCGAACGCATGGCCGACGAAATTATTGCCCAGGAGGGCACCGACGGATTCGTCGTCGGTGGCCTCGACACGAGCTCCCTGCGCCTGCTCGTTCCCACCGACGGGCGGGCCGTGGTGGTCTACCCGACGCCCGAGAACGTCGCGGCGCGCCTGGACATCGGCACGCCGGTGCTCGGGGCGTCGATCGTCGAGTCGTTGTCGATGGGGACGTCCGGCTCGCTGCTCATCGAGGTGCCCTCGGAGAGCATGCGCACCCTGCAGCAGCAGGTGCTCGCCGCGGTGAGCCTGCTGGTGCTGCTCTCCGTCGCGGCCGGAGCGCTGGTCGCGGTGGCGACCGCCCGACGACTCGCCGACCCGCTTCGCGACGTGGCGAACCGGGCGGCCCGCCTCGCCGAGGGCGACTTCCGCCCGGTGGCCCGGCGGCACGGCATCCCCGAACTCGACCGCGTCTCCGACGTGCTGGATTCGGCCGCCGTCGAGATCTCACACCGCCTGCAGCGCGAGCACGCGCTCGTCGGCGACGTCTCGCATCAGCTCCGCTCCCGGATGACCGCGATCCGGCTGCGGCTCGACGAGCTGTCCACCCACGACGATCCCGCCGTGGTGGAGGAGGCCGAGGCGGCCATGGCACAGGTGGACCGGCTGACCACCGCGATCGACGGCCTCGTGCGCCAGTCCCGCGACAGCAGCGCCGACCAGCGCACCGACGTGTCGGTGGTCGGCGAACTCACCGGTGTCGTCGCCGACTGGCGCGGCCCCTACGAGGAGGCGGGACGGGAACTGGTGCTGCGCGGCGACCCGTCGCTGCGGGCGGCGGTGACCGGTTCGCGGTTGCGTGAGGCGGTGGCGGTGCTCGTCGACAACGCGCTCGTGCACGGCGGTGGCACGTGTACGGTCTCGGTGCGGCAGGTCGCGACCCGCGGCGACGTCACGGTGTGTGTCGAGGTGGCCGACGAGGGGGAGGGCGTCAGCGACGAGGTCGCGCCGTACGTCTTCGACCGCGGCTTCTCCGGGGGCGGATCGACCGGGGTGGGACTGGCGCTCGCCCGCGCCCTCGCGGAGGCCGACGGCGGTCGTCTCGAACTGCAGCGACGCCGGCCCGCACTGTTCGCGCTGTTCCTCGGCGCGCCCCGCGATCGGGACGTCCCTACGCCGAACGGCACGCGCGAACCGCGCTAGACCTTCTCCCGGTCGGGCCCGGTCGAGATGCTCTGCTCAGGACCGGTCGAGCTGTTCGGTGGGTTCGTCGAGGGGAGCGTCCGGGACCATCTCCTCCGGGAAGACGAACTTCTTGAAGCAGTAGAAGCGGAAGATCATCTGGAGCAGGTTGCCGATGATGTACGCGCTGACGAAGTCGGCGATGTTCTCCGTCGCGAGGCTCACCTCGGGTACGCGCAGGTTGAAGACGTAACTCGAGATCCACAACGGGATGAACGAGAGCACTACCCCGATACCGCTGACGAAGAAGAACAGGAACGCCTCGTGGGCGCGCTCGCGGCCGCCGCGATTACGGAAGGACCATTCGCGGTTGAGGATGTACGAGCAGATCACCGCGACGACACCGGCGATGATCTTGGCGGTCACCGGCTTCTCGGACAGAACTGTGAGCTTGAGCGTGTAGAAGATCGCCGAGTCGATCACGAAGGTGGTGCCACCGACGATGGCGAATTTGATCAATTCGCGATGCCGGAGCAACAGCCCCCGGAAAGGCTGGGGAACTCTGCTCAACGCTTCATCGACGATTGTCACTTGGAGAAGTGTACGAAACGAAGATGTGAATTTCCGAAACCCGACCACACATGTCGGCATTCCCACACCGCCGCGCGGTCGGTGAGAGGTCCCTCGACGCTCGGCGGGGGAGCAGCGGAACGACGCCACGACATGCTGTGACACCATGGACAGCCGTGACAGGCAGACCTGAATCGTCCCCCAGATCCGACACGCCCCGCACCCTGACGACAAGCATGCCGGTCGTCACGATGATCGGTGGTGGACAGCTCGCGCGGATGACCCATCAGGCGGCGATCGCGCTCGGCCAGACGCTCCGCGTCCTCGCCGGGAGCGCCGACGAACCCGCCGCGCAGGTCAGCCCGAACGTGGTGCTCGGCAGCCACGACGACCTCGACGCCCTCCGCCGCGCCGCGACCGGCGCGCACGCACTCACGTTCGACCACGAGGGTGTTCCGACCGAACATCTCGAGGTCCTGCAGCGCGAAGGCGTCGCGGTACTGCCGCCCCCGCAGGCCCTGATCTACGCCCAGGACAAGATCGCGATGCGCAAGCGGCTCGGTGAGCTCGGCGCACCGATGCCGAAGTTCGCAGAGATCACCTCCGTCGAGGATGCCCGCGCCGCGCTCGACACGCTCGGCGATCCGTACGTGCTCAAGGCCGCACGCGGCGGCTACGACGGCCGCGGCGTGTGGATTCTCGACGACCACGCCGAACTCGAGCGGGTCGTCGCCGACCAGCTCGCCGCCGGTGTCCCGCTCCTCGCTGAGGAGAAGGTCGAGTGGACGCGTGAGCTGTCGGCGATGGTCGCGCGGTCCCCGTTCGGCCAGGGCGCGTCGTGGCCGGTCGTCGAGACCGTCCAGCGCGACGGCCAGTGCGCCGTCGTCATCGCCCCCGCCCCGAACCTGCCCGAGGACGTCGCCACCGCCGCCGAGCAGCTCGCGCTGCGCATCGCCGGAGAGCTCGGCGTCGTCGGTGTCATGGCGGTCGAGCTGTTCGAGACGCGCTCCGGTGAGCTGATCGTCAACGAACTGGCGATGCGTCCGCACAACTCCGGTCACTGGGGCATGGACGGTGCCCGCACCGGCCAGTTCGAACAGCACCTGCGCGCCGTGCTCGACTACCCGCTCGGCGACACGAGCCCGATCGCGCCGGTGACGGTGATGGCGAACGTGCTCGGCGCGCCCGAGGCGCCTGCGATGAGCATGGACGAGCGGCTGCACCACCTGTTCGCCCGGATGCCCGACGTGCACGTGCACCTCTACGGCAAGGGCGAGCGCAAGGACCGCAAGATCGGCCACGTCAACGTGCTCGGCGCGCCGTCCGGATCGATCGACGATCCCGAGTACGTCGCCGCCGTGCGCGAACGCGCGGAACGCGCGGCGCACTGGCTCTCGCATGCGGTGTGGACCGACGGTTGGAACGAACACACGGGAGAAAGCGGTGAGTGACGTGGCACAGGGTGCACAGGTCGGCCTGATCATGGGCAGCGACTCGGACTGGCCGACCATGCAGGCCGCTGCCGAGGCGCTGGTCGAGTTCGGGATCCGCTTCGAGGTGGGTGTCGTCTCGGCGCACCGCACGCCGCAGCGGATGCTCGACTACGCCAAGGACGCCGCCGGTCGCGGGATCAAGGTCATCATCGCGGGCGCGGGCGGCGCCGCCCACCTGCCCGGCATGGTCGCCTCGGCGACCCCGCTGCCCGTCATCGGTGTCCCGGTGCCGCTGAAGTACCTCGACGGTATGGATTCGTTGCTGTCGATCGTGCAGATGCCCGCCGGTGTCCCGGTCGCCACCGTCTCGATCGGCGGCGCCCGCAACGCGGGTCTGCTCGCCGCGCGCATCCTCGGTGCCTCCGATCCGGCGCTGCGCGAGCAGATGGAGAAGTTCCAGGCAGGTCTCGAGCAGATGGTGCTCGAGAAGGACGAGGCGCTGCGGCAGAAGCTGCTCGGCTGACGGAGCGGCGCCGTGCAGACGACCCCGCTGCTCGAACGCTGGAACCGGTGGGCCCGCGGGCACGCCGGAGTGATCGACGGGGCGTTCGCCGCGGTGCTCGCCCTGTTCGGGGTCGCCCTGTACGTGGCGGACGCGCGATCGGTGCCGGGACTGTCGGTCACCCTCGCGCTCACGGTGCCGTTGGCCTGGCGCAGGACCCGCCCGGTGGTGGCGGGTTCGCTCGTCGCGCTCGCCGCCTACGCGCACTTGCTCGTCCTGCCGGAGGTCCTCCCGATCTCGGCGATCGCGGTGCCGATCGCGGTGTACGCGCTCGCCGCCTACGCTCCGCGGTGGGCCGCCAACACCGCGCTGCCGGTCGCGGTCGCCGGCGGCGCACTCGCCGGGGTGCGCTATTTCGGGTACGACGGCCGCACCGCACTCGAAGCGTTCGTGACGGCCACCTTCGTCGCGGTCTTCCTCGCCGGTGTGTGGGCGTTCGGCCGGGTCCGCGGATTGCGGTTGCGCGAAATGGATTCGCTCACCGAGCGCAACCGGTTGCTCGAACTCGAACGTCTCAAGGAGGCCGAACTGGCCGCCACCCAGGAGCGCACCCGCATCGCCCGGGAGATGCACGACATCGTCGCGCACTCGCTCACGGCGATCATCGCGCAGGCCGACGGTGGTCGCTACGCCGCCGCGACGAACCCGGAGGCGGCCGTGGGGACGTTGACCACCATCGCCGAGACCGGGCGTCGCGCGTTGACCGACATGCGCGGGTTGCTGTCGGTGCTCCGCGAGGACACGCCGCGCGAGTTCACTACCACGCCCGGCGTCGGCGACGTGCCGGCACTCGTCGAGCAGATGCGCACGAGCGGGCTCGAGGTCGAGTTCTCGGTCGACGGGCAGAGCCGCGAGGTGCCCGAGGGACTGGGACTGTCGGTCTACCGGATCGTGCAGGAATCGCTCACCAACGTCCTCAAGCACGCGGGTCCCCGCGCCCGCACCGACGTCCGTCTCGACTGGCGGCCCGACACGCTCGTCGTCGAGATCGTCGACGACGGCAGGGGAGCGGCGGCGCTCGTCGAGGCGCGGCCGGGTGGGCAGGGGCTGACCGGTATCGAGGAGCGGGCCCGGCTGCACGGCGGTCGCGCGGTGGCCGGTCCGAGGGACGGTGGCGGCTACCGGGTCCGTGTCGAACTGCCCGCCCCGACGGTCTCCCCCTAGGGTGGCATCCGTGACCGAACCCGCCCGCGACACCCGATCCGACACGGCCATCCGTGTCGGGCTCGTCGACGACCAACAGCTCGTGCGCGCCGGTTTCCGCATGGTGCTCGAATCGCAGCCGGACATCGGGGTCGTCGTCGAGGCGTCCGACGGTGAGGCCGCCGTCGCCGAACTCGAACGGGTCCGCGCCGACGTCGTGCTGATGGACGTGCAGATGCCGCGGGTCGACGGGATCTCGGCGACGCGATCGTTGCTGCGCTCGGCCGACGCGCCGAAGGTCGTGGTACTCACCACCTTCGACAACGACGACTACGTCGTCCAGGCGATCGCCGCCGGTGCGAGCGGTTTCCTGCTCAAGGACGCGCCGCCCGAGGACCTGCTGGCCGCGGTGCGGACGGTGCACCGCGGCGACGCCGTGATGGCCCCGCGCGCGACCCGCTCACTGCTGCACCACGTTTCGCCGTTGCTCGACGGTGCGGAGCGACGCTCGGCGCCGGTCGCGGTGCCCGAGGATCTGACCCCGCGCGAACTCGAGGTGCTCGTCGCGATGGCGCACGGCCTGACCAACGGGGAGATCGCCGAGCGGTTCGTGCTCTCCGAGACGACCGTCAAGACCCACGTGGGCCGGGTGCTGGCGAAGACGGGCTCACGCGACCGCGTGCAGGCGGTGCTGTTCGCCTTCCGCGCCGGTCTCGTGCATCCCGACGATCTGCTCGGCTCGGGGGAGTAGGACCGTGGTGCCATCCCGGAGACGACCGCTCCTCCCGGGGTAGGACACCGGGGCGACGAAGATCGACTCGCGGGTCGATGTGCGTGCACCGCATCGCTTCTAGCGTCGAAGCATGACTTCGATCAGCTCTTTCGTACCGGCATGTTCGGCTCAGGGGGTCGTCCGCGTCTACGGGCGCGGCGACGCCGAGGTGCGTGCCCTCGACGGGGTGTCCGTCGCCTTCGAGCGGGGACGCTTCACCGCGATCATGGGACCCTCCGGATCCGGCAAGTCGACGCTCATGCACGCTCTCGCCGGTCTCGACGGTGTCGATTCCGGGCGCGTGATCCTCCACGGTGACGACCGCCGCGGCGACGTCGAGATCAGCACCGCCCCCGATGCGGTGCTCACCGAACTGCGCCGCGACCGCATCGGGTTCGTCTTCCAGGCGTTCAATCTGCTGCCCGTGCTCACCGCCCGCGACAACATCCTGCTGCCGATGGGTCTGGCAGGCTCGCGCCCGACGCCCGACTGGTTCGACGAGGTGACCGGCCGGCTCGGTCTGACCGAGCGGCTCGACCACCTTCCCCACGAGATGTCCGGCGGTCAGCAGCAACGCGTCGCCGTCGCGCGGGCGCTCCTGCCGCAGCCCGACGTGATCTTCGCCGACGAACCCACCGGAAACCTCGACTCGCAGTCCGGCGCGGAGGTGCTCTCCATGCTCCGGTCGAGCGTGCGGGAGACCGGCCAGACCGTGGTGATGGTGACGCACGATCCGGTTGCGGCCTCCTACTCCGATCGCGTGGTGCTGCTCGCCGACGGCCGGCTCGCCGGCGAGATCGCGCGACCCACAGCGGATTCGGTGATCGATGCGATGCGCGACCTGCGCACCTCCCGAACGGTGGTGCCGGTCCGATGAGACATCTCGTCCTGGCCCAGGCCCGCGCGCACCGGGGACGATATGTCGCGTCCGCACTGGCGGTCTTCGTCGCGGTCGCGTTCGTCGTCACCACCCTCGTGCTCGGCGACACGGTGAGCGCATCGGTCTCGAAATCCACCGCGGCCCGGTACGAGGGGGTCGCGGCCGTCGCTCTCCCCGCTGACTCCACCGCCGCACCCGACGAGGTGCTCACGCTGGTCGCCACGACACCGGACGTCGATGCGGCGGCACTGGACGTCACTGGGCCCGTCCGGCTGATCGACGCCGACGGGTCGTCCTCGAACGGCACTGCAACGAGCATTGCGCCCGAGGGGGCCCTGCGGTGGCAGCAGCTCGGGGACGGCCGCTGGCCGTCGAACCCGGGTGAGGTCGCCGTCGGCTCGTCGTCCGGCCGGGCGATCGGTGACGAGATCACCGTCGCCGACCTGACGGGTTCCGTCCCCCCGACCACCGTGGAGGTCGTCGGCGTCGTCGATCTCGACGGATCACCGCTCGCCCTGAGTCCGGGATCGGTCTTCGGCGACGTCGCGCAGGTGCGGTCGTGGTCCGGGGACACGACGGACTGGGAGGTCCGTGCCGTCGGTGACGCCGACGCCGTGCGAGCGGCACTCGCGCCGGTGCCGGGCGTCGATGTCGTGCCGGGTGCCGATCGCGCCACGGCGGTCGCCGACGACTACGTCGGGGACGTCGCCCTGCTGCGCAACGTCCTGCTGTGTTTCGCAGCGATCTCGGTGGTCGTGGCCGGCCTGGTCATCGCCAACACCTTCTCCGTCCTGCTCGCCGCGCGCACCCGCGAACTGGCCCTGATGCGCTGTGTCGGCGTGACGTCAGCCCAGGTCCGCCGCAGTGTCCGCGGCGAGGCGTTCGTCGTCGGTCTCGTCGCGGCCGTCCTCGGCGTGCTCGGCGGGTCCGGACTCGCCGCGGCCGTGGTGGCCGTGGCGCGGGCCGTGGACGCCCCGATCCCGCTCACGTCGGTCTCCGTGACGATCACGACGGTGGTCGCCGGTCTGATCGTGGGAACGGGCATGACGGTGGTCGCCGCGAACGGTGCCGCGCGGGCGGCGACCCGCGTGCGGGCGCTCGCGGCCCTGCAGCCCCTCGAGACCCGCCCCGAACCGGTGCGCGACTCGTGGGTGCGCCGCACCTGCGCCGCGCTGGCGATCGTCGGGGGCACGGCACTGCTCGCTCTCGGGGTGGTCATGGCGAACGTGCTCGTCGCGTGCCCCGGGGGGCTGCTGCTGTTCGTCGGCGTGGTGCTCGCCTCCCGCCGTCTCGTGCCCGCCGCGGTCGGTGCGGTGGGGGACGTGCTCGCCCGTACCGGTGGTCCGCTCGCGGTGCTCGCTGCCGGCAACGCGCGGCGCAATCCGCGCCGCACCGCGTCGACGGCCACCGCGCTGTTCATCGGGGTGACGTTGACCTCGACCCTCGTCGTGGGGATCGGCACGCTCAAAGGCGGGGCGCCCGACGTGATCGACGAGCAGTTCCCCGTCGACATGGCCGTAACCGCGCCCGGACGTGCCGGGCTCGCCCCGGAGGTGACCGAGCGGCTGACGGCGGTCGAGCGGGTGAGCAGCGGCGCCGAGCTCGCGACCGTCGACCTCACGATCGGTGGCACGGAGGCGTCGGTCCTCGGCGTCGATCCCGCGGCGATGGCCTCGACCGTCCGGACCGACGTGCGCCTGCCCGAGGCCGGGACGATCGTGCTCGAACGCTCCCTGGCGAGGTCGGTGGGCGTGGACGACGGAGCCGTCGTCACCGTCGGCGGCCCCGTGGGCACCCGCGAGCTGACCGTCGCCACGACCGAGCCGGGGATGCCCGACATGATCGAGTGGAGCGACCTGACCGCCGTCGCCGGTCCCGTCACGGCGGATACCGTGTGGCTGAAACTCGATCGGGGACTGTCGGACGAGGACCTCGTCGCCGTCTCCGACGACCTGTCGCGGATCGCCGCGGCCGAGGCTCCGGGCAGCGAGGTGGTCGGCGCGGTCCAGATGCGGCAGATGTTCGAGAAGATCCTCGACACGATGCTGCTGATCGTCGGCGGGTTGCTGTCCGTGGCCGTGGTGATCGCCCTGATCGGCGTGGGCAACACGATGGCGTTGTCCGTGCTCGAGCGGCGACGGGAGACCGCGATGCTGCGCTCGGTGGGTCTCTCGCGGGCCGGTGTGCGGAGTCTGCTCGTGCGGGAGGCATCGATCATCGCCGGCGTGGCGTCGCTTCTCGGCGTGGTGCTCGGGCTGCTGTTCGGGGCGGCCGGCACGGCCTCGGTGATCGGCCCGGGCCACATCGCACTCGGTTCGGTGCCGTGGTGGCAGCTCGCGGCGATTGTTCTGGTGGGCGGTGTCGCGGGCGTCGTCGCCTCGCTCGTCCCCGCCCAGCGCGCGAGCCGGGTGTCGCCGGTCGCGGCGATGGCGGGGTAACGGTCGGTCCTCCGCCCGACGGTGCTCCCGGTCGACCGGAACGCGCCCGAGTCCTTCCACGGCTCGGGCGCGTTCGTCGTCGAATCGGCGGTTCGAGACGACCGGCCGAGAATCGGGCCGACGAAGTCGGCAGAGGATCGGACGATCGAGTCGGCGTAGGCTCGAGCCGTGTCGGGACGGGACCGGAAGCGTGCCAGGGCGATACGCGCGTCGCGCGGCGTCCGGTCGGCGCGGTTCGTCACCGCACTCGCGACGGTGTGGGGCAGGGCCTGGGGCGGCTCGGTGTCCTTCGACGACGAGTTCGGCCTGTTCGTCTGCACCGGTATGCGCGGTGGCTTCGCGCGCGGCGGCACCACCGTCGGCGGGGTCTTCCTCACCCGGAAGGCCCCGCCGCGCCGGCTGTTGCGGCACGAGGCGATCCATGTCGACCAGTGGGCCCGCTACGGCATCGGCTTCGCGGCGCGCTATCTGTGGGAGGAACTCCGCAACCCGGGGTCCCGCAACAGGTTCGAGATCGAGGCGGGACTCGCCGACGGCGGCTACCGCGCGGAGCGCGGGATCACCCGTCCAGACGAACCGTGATCTTCTCGCTCGCGACGCGGCGTTCGGTGGCCTCCGGGTCGGGATTGCTCACCTGCACCAGCGACGCCCGGGCCGCGAGCACCGCGAGCAGTCCGGCGACGAGATCGTCGGGCTGCGACCAGGATCGGGACGACAACACGCGCTCGCCGCTGCCGATATCTGCCGCCGACGCCGACTCCGTGGCGGCAGCGAGCACGTCCGACTGTGAACGTCCGGCGAGCACCGCGTCGCCCGCACCGGAGGATCGGAACTGGTCGCCGTGCATCCGCACGTCCGTCGCATAGTCCGTGATCCCGGGCGGCAGGTCGCGCACGGGGGCACCGAAGGCGTCGAGCGACAACGCCGCGACCTCGGCAACCGTGTCGACTTCGTCCAGCCGGTCGGGGGTGACGAGAGCGAGATCGGCATCGGGGTCGGCCTCGAGCACGACCTCGGCGCCGGCCCACCACGCACCGAGCAGCACCGCTGCGCTCTGCCAATGCGCGGGCAGCAGCACCGCGACACGACCGCCGGGGAGAACGCCGAACTGATCGCGGATCATGTTGGCCGTCTTGGCGGCCCAGTTGGCGAGGGTGAGCGCCGACAATTCGATACGCGCGCCGGTCGCGTCGTCGTACCAGGTGATCCGCGGACCCGCCGGATCTTCGGCGAGGATCGGGTCGAGCAGTGCGTCGGTCAGGGTGGTCACGATGTCCTTCTTCTCGGCTGTCAGTTCACGCAGCGCGGGCCGTCGGAGCCCGCGTCGATGGGCGGCGCGGCGGGAGCCGGGGTGGCGGTGCCACCGGCCGGGCTCACGCCGATGTCGGAGGCGGATGCGGCGGTGGACGAACCGGAGTACGACGACGAGCCGGGGCCGGTGTAGTCGCCGGCGAGCACGACCCGCACGGTGCCGGCCGGGAGCGAGGGATCGGACTCGGTGGCGAGACCACCGAGCGCGGCGGCCACCGCGCGGGTCTCGTCGGAGTCCTCGTCGGCACCGAAGACCGTCGACGTGCCCACCCCTGAACCGGTGTAGTTGCCCACCTCGCCCTCGACGTAGCCCTCCTCGGACAGAGCCGTGGAGACCTGGGAGGCCAGGCCGGACACGGATCCGGCGTTCGCGACGTCGACCGTGACGGTCGACGCGTCGATGTCGGGAGCGGGCACCGGGGTCGAGGTGGTCTCGCTGCCGTCCGGTTCGCGGCCGATCAGCTCGGCGACGAAGGAGCGCACCTCGTCCGGATCGACCTGCACCACCGACTCGCCGTAGTCGGTCATCGCGTTGATGTCCTGCACCGGGATCGTCGAGAAGGTCACGTCGCCACCGGCGAGGCCCTGCAACTGCGTCGCGAGCGCCATGATGTCCCAATCGGAGTCGAGCACCACCGAACGCTGCACCGCGGCGGTCAGCTGACTCACCTTCGACGGGTTGGACAACGTCTTGGCGCTGAGCACTTTCTGTGCCAGCGACGCCATGAACACCTGCTGCCGCACGATCCGGTCGAGATCGCCGCGCGGCAGGTCGTGACGCTGGCGGACGAAGCTCAGTGCGTCCGAACCCTGCAGGGTCTGCTCACCGGCATCGAAACGGGCACCCGACAGCGGCTCGTCGACCGGTGCGTTCAGGCACACCTCGACACCGCCGACGGCGTCGGTGAGCAGCACGAAGCCGAGGAGTCCGACCTCGGCGTAGTGGTCGACGGTCACACCCGTCAGGTCGGCGACCGACTCGATGAGCGCCTCCCGGCCCGCCTGGGTCGATTCCTTCTCGAGTTCGGCCTCGGTCGCGTCGGCGTCCGCTTCGACGAGCTCGGCGCGCCGGTTCGCCTTCGTGGCGCCGTAGGCCGCGTTGATCTTCGACATCCCGATCTCGGGCACCTCGACGTAGGTGTCGCGGGGGATCGACATCGCGGTGGCAGACCGGCCGTCGTTCGGAACGCGGATCAGGATGATCGTGTCGGTGTTGTTCGCTACTTCCTCACCCGCGCGCAACGCGTCGAGCTCGCGCTGGGAGAGGGGATTGCCGTGCGCGTCGGTGCGGCTGTCCGTGCCCACCAGCAGGATGTCGACGGCGCCGTCCTCGCCGTCGCCGAGGGCCAGGCCGCGGACCGAGGCCAGCGACGACTGCAGCGCGTCGACGCTGCGCCACGCCACACCGGTGACGACCAGCACCAGGCACGCCGCGATCGCGACGGCGATCTGCCACGGCCTGCCGCTGTACACCCGCGCCTCCGCCGGTGCTCCGGGGCTGCGCGAGGGCGGCTCGCGCCGGGTGGAACGCCGGGACTGCCGGGGACCGGGATCCGACCCGTACCTGCCGTCGGCAGCTGTCGGATCGCCCGCGCGGGGGCGACGTCCCGTCGGATCGGGACGTCGGCCGGTGCGGCGACGCGGCTCTGGCGGCACCTGGTACTCCTCTTGTGGGTGGTACGGGGTCTGTGTATGTAGCTCTCGGTTGAAGGCTACTGGTGGGGACGCTCGCCCGGCGCGCACCACTCCGGCGTGCCAGACTTCTCCGAGTGCGTAGCGTTCTCGTCACCGGAGCCCGTGGCCAGCTCGGCCGTCATCTCGTGAACCGCGGCACCGCGGCGGGGATACCGATCCGCGGTGTCGGATCGTCCGAGGTGGACATCACCGATCCGCAGGCCGTGGCCGCCGCGGTCGAACCGGGATCCGTGGTGATCAACGCCGCCGCGTACACCGCCGTCGACGCGGCCGAGACCGACGAGGACCGGGCTGCTGTGGTGAACGGCACGGGCCCGGGCGTGTTGGCCGCCGTCTGCGCCGACAAGGGTGCCCGTCTCGTCCATGTCTCCACCGACTACGTCTTCGCCGGCGACGCGAGCGAGCCGTACCGGGTGGACGCGCCGACCGGCCCGCGCACGGCCTACGGACGCACCAAACTCGCAGGTGAGAGAGCGGTGCTGGAGGCGCTGCCCACCGCGCACGTCGTGCGCACCGCCTGGGTGTACACGGGCGACGGCAGCGACTTCGTCGCGACCATGCGGCGACTCGAGGGCGAACGCGAGACCCTGCGCGTCGTCGACGACCAGCGTGGTTGCCCCACCTATGCCCGCGACCTGGCGGACGGCCTGCTCGAACTCGCCTCCCGCGCCGACGGCGTCCCCGGTGGGATCCTGCACGCGACCAACGCCGGGGAAGCGACGTGGTTCGACCTCGCCCGAGCGGTCTTCGAGGAGATCGGCGCCGATCCGGAGCGGGTGCACCCGTGCAGCAGCGACGAGTTCGTCCGCCCCGCGCCCCGGCCCGCCTACTCGGTGCTCGACGACAGCGCGTGGATCGGCGCCGGCCTGACACCCTTCCGTCCGTGGCGGGAGGCACTGCACGAGGCGATCGCCGGTGACGGAGTCGTGCCGCCTGCACGATGACATCCGACGAAGCGGCCCGTGAGGTGTCGCACACCGTCGAGGTCGCTAAGGTGACCGGCGTGGAATCGACGCTGGCCGTGGTGACGGTGACCTACTCGCCCGGAGAGCACCTCGAGAACTTTCTCACCTCGCTCACCTCCGCGACCGTTCTGCCGACGCAGGTGATCCTGGCCGACAACGGTTCGACCGACGGTGCTCCCGAGGCCGCCGAGGCGGCACACGAGAACGTGCGACTGCTCCGGACCGGCGGGAACATCGGTTACGGCGGTGCGATCAACCGCGCGGTCGCCGAGGTCGACCCGTCCGCGGAGTTCGTCGTCGTCGCGAACCCCGACGTCCGGTGGCACCCCGGTTCGCTCGACGAGATGCTCGACGCGGCGCGTCGCTGGCCCCGCGCCGGCTCGCTCGGGCCGCTGATCCACGAACCCGACGGAAGCGTCTACCCCTCGGCGCGCACCGTCCCCACCCTCGCCTCCGGTGCCGGTCACGCGCTGCTCGGCACCGTCTGGCCGGCCAATCCGTGGACGCGCCGCTACCGCCAGGAGAACGAGGAGATCAGCGAACGCCCCGTGGGCTGGCTGTCCGGATCGTGCCTGCTGCTGCGGCGAGCGGCCTTCGATTCGATCGACGGCTTCGATTCGCGATACTTCATGTACATGGAGGACGTGGACCTCGGCGACCGGCTCGGCCGAGCGGGCTGGCTCAACGTGTACGTGCCGTCCGCGGTGGTCACACACGCCAAGGGCCACGCGGCCGGACGGCACCCCGAACTGATGCTCCCGGCACATCACGAGAGTGCCTACCGCTTCCAGGCGGACCGTCACCCCCACGGGTGGCAGGCGCCGCTGCGATGGGCGTTGCGGGCCGGGCTCGCGGTGCGATCGCGAGTGGCGGTCGCGGCGGCCGTGCGGGAGCGTCGGAACGGGAGGACCGACCAGAACATTCCGGTCGGCACGACAGTGAACAGGGGAGACGATGACGAGTGATTCGGCACCGCACACCGATGCGGTGATTCTGGTCGGCGGACAGGGCACGCGGCTACGGCCGCTGACGCTGTCGGCACCCAAGCCGATGCTGCCCACCGCGGGGGTGCCCTTCCTCACCCACCTGCTCGCGCGGATCCGTGAGGCGGGCATCAAGCACGTCGTGCTCGGCACCTCGTTCAAGGCCGAGGTCTTCGAGGAGTACTTCGCCGACGGGTCCGACTTCGGACTCGAGATCGAGTACGTCACCGAGACCGAGCCGCTCGGCACCGGCGGTGGTATCCGCAACGTGCTGCCGAAACTGCGTGCCGACAACGTCATGGTCTTCAACGGCGACGTGCTCGGTGGCACCGATCTCGGCGCCGTGCTCGACACGCATGTGCGCACCGAGGCGGACGTGACCCTGCACCTGGTGCGGGTGAGCGATCCGCGTGCCTTCGGCTGTGTGCCGACCGACGAGGACGGCCGGGTGACCGCCTTCCTCGAGAAGACCCAGGATCCGCCGACCGATCAGATCAACGCCGGCTGCTACGTCTTCCGCCGCGAGATCATCGAGCAGATCCCCGAGGGCCGCCCGGTCTCGGTGGAGCGCGAGGTGTTCCCGGCGCTGCTGACCGAGGGCAAGAAGGTCTACGGACACGTCGACGCCGCCTACTGGCGCGACATGGGCACCCCGGAGGACTTCGTCCGCGGCTCGGCCGATCTGGTCCGTGGTATCGCCCCGTCGCCGGCGCTTCCGCCGCAGCGCGGCGAGTCGCTCGTGCATCCGGGTGCCTCCGTGGCTCCCGGCGCACTGCTGATCGGCGGCACGGTCGTCGGCCGTGGCGCGGAGATCGGCGCCGGCGCCCGCCTGGACGGCGCGGTGATCTTCGACGGCGCGCGGGTCGAGGCCGGCGCGGTGATCGAGCGGACCATCATCGGTTTCGGGGTGCGGGTCGGTCCGCGCGCCCTGATCCGCGACGGCGTGATCGGCGACGGCGCCGACATCGGCGCCCGATGCGAACTGTTGCGCGGTGCGCGGGTGTGGCCCGGGGTGAAGATCCCCGACGGCGGCATCCGTTTCAGCACCGACGTCTGAGTCGAGAGGACGAAGTGAGCTTCGAACGGTATGTGGCCCTCGGCGATTCGTTCACCGAGGGAGTCGGGGACCCGGATCCGTCGCGTCCCAACGGGTTGCGCGGCTGGGCCGATCTCGTCGCGGGTGAGCTGGCGCGGCACTCGGAGAACTTCGCGTACGCGAACCTCGCCATCCGGGGCCGGTTGCTGCGACCGATCATCGACGAGCAGCTCGAGACTGCCGTGGCGATGCGTCCCGATCTCGTGACGATCTACGCCGGCGGCAACAACCTCATGCGTCCGAAGCTCGACCTCGACGCGCTCGCGGCCGAGTACGACGAGGCGATCGGCAAGCTCGCCGCGACCGGCGCCCGCATCCTGATGTGGACGGCCTACGACGGCAGCTGGGCACCGGTCTTCGGGATGCTGCGCGGCCGCTGGGCCGTGTACAACGAGCTCGTCCGGGAGATCGCCGACCGGCACGGGGCGACCATCGTCGACTTCTGGCGGTTCGACGAGTACCGCGATCTGCGGATGTGGGACTTCGACCGGCTGCACATGTCCGCGGCCGGCCACCACAACATGGCGATCCGCGTGCTCGATCTGCTCGGCGTCGAACACGGTCTCGGACCGGTGGAGTTCGACGAGGCACCGGTCCTCACGCGGACCCAGGAACGCGCCGCGGACCGCGCATGGATGCGCGAGTTCCTCGTCCCCTGGGTGGGCCGGCGGCTGCGCGGGGTGTCCTCCGGCGACGGCATCACCCCGAAGTACCCCGAACTCGGACCGGTCCGGGTCTGACCTCACGGCCCGGTTCCGACCTCACGCTCGTCCCGGCGATCCGCTGGGACGAGCGTGGTCGTTCCAGGCCCGTCGGGCCGCCTCGGCTCAGGCCCGTCGGGCCGCGGCGAGCCGGACCATGTGCGTGATCGTCTCGTGCTCGGCCTCCGGCGGGAGCGCGTCGACGGGCCACCACTGCAGATCGGTGGATTCGTCGCTGCGCACCGGCCGGGCACCCACGGGTGCGGTCACCAGGAACCGCAGGTCGAGGTGACGGGTGGGCACCCCGAGGGAGCACGTGATCGGATGCGTATGCGCCGAGAGCAGTTCCGGATCGATCACCAGATCGGCGATGCCCGATTCCTCGGTGGCCTCGCGCAGGGCCGCGTCGACGACGGTCTCGTCCGACGGCTCGCAGTGCCCGCCGAGCTGGATCCACCGCCCCACCCGCGGATGCAGGGTGAGCAACACGTTGCGGTGGTCGGCGTCGAGCACGATCGACGACGCCGTGATGTGCCCGGGCACGTGTTCGCGCAGGCACCCGTCGGGCGCCGAGTCGAGGAACGCCAGCATCGTGTGCCGCAGCGATTCGGCGTCCTCGGAGTCGGTGCGCCAGGCGGTGAGCCGGTCGATCGCCGAGGCGTGCAGGGAACGCGCCGACACGACTACAGCTCCACGAGGGCGTCGCCCGGGTCCGCGGGTTCGCGCGGCTCCGGTTCGGTGAGCGGGTAGCCGACGGCGACCGCCCCGAGCGGCGACCACTCGGCAGGAAGCCCGAGTTCCTCGCGAACCACCTCGGGCGCGAAGATCGTCGAGCCGATCCAGCAGCTGCCGAGCCCGCGGGTGGCGAGGGACACGAGCAGACCCTGCACCGCGGCGCCGGCGGCGACGGTGAACATCGTGGCCTCGGCCGCGGTACGACGGGCATCCGGATAGTGGTGTGCGCCGTCGGGCACCCAGAAGGGGACGATCACCTCGGGCGCGTCGTAGAGGATCGCGCCGCGGGAGATCCGGCGTTCGACGGCCACCGGGTCGAGTCCGTCGCCGTGGAGATCCTCGGCCCACCTGTCGCGCATGCGGTCGAGGAGCCGGCGGCGCACCTGCTCGGTGCGCACCCACACGAACCGCACCGGGCGGGTGTGATGGGGTGCGGGTGCGGTGAGGGCCTCGGCGACCGCTTCGCGCAGATCCTCGGGATCGACGGGCTCGGCGGCGAACTGCCGCACCGACCGGCGCAGCAGCAGTGCCTCGCGCCGACCGCGTTCGAGGGCTTCCTCGGTGCCGAGCCAGAACAGGTCGTCCTCGCCGCTGCGGATCAGGGCGCGGGCGGTGGATCCGTCGTCGGGCAGGTCGAGTCCGCGCACCACGGCGACGGGCACACCGCCGAGCTTGCCCTTGACCAGATCGCCTGCGGCGGCGATCTCGTCGGCGACCGCCACGGAGGTCACCTGCAGTTCGTTGCCCTGCGAGTCGTGCGAGCCGGCGTAGCCGTGCAGGACGGGAAGCCCCGACGAGCCGATCGCGGCGTCGGTCTGGCCGTTGCGCCAGGCGCGGCCCATGGTGTCGGTGACCACCACGGCGACCCGGACGCCGAGCAGCGCACCGAGCCGCTCGCGGAGGGCCGCTGCGCTCGCGTCGGGATTCTCGGGCAGCAACGCGAGTTCGGCGCTGTCGACGTTCGATCCGTCGATGCCGGAGGCCGCCTGCACGATGCCGAGCTTGTTCTCGGTGATGAGGGTGCGGCCCTTGCGTGCCAGCACGCGCACGGCTTCCTCGTTCACGAGGCGGCGTCGGAGCGCGTCGCGGGCGTCGGGATCGGTGGGCGCGGCGACGATCCGTCCCTCGACCTTCGAGACCACCTTGCTGGTGACGACGAGGACGTCCCCGTCGGCCAGCCACGGTGCGGCCTGCGCGAGGGCCTCGGCCAGGTCGTCGCCGGGCCGGAATTCGGGAAGCCCGGCGACGGGCAGGATCTCGATCGGGCCGCCCGGCGCGTGGTCGCGCACTGCGGGGTCGGCGACGGCGTCCGGCATCACAGGGTCACTCCGGCGAGGTCGAGGGCGGCGTGGGCCATGTCGGCCGTGGCGTCGGTGTCGGTCATGAGCAGGGGAACGGATCGGACCTCGACGCCCGGCACCTCGGCACTGTCGGTCGAGTGCACGAGCCAGCCGTCGAGAATGCCTGTGCCCGAGCGGGCGCCGTAGTACCGGCCGACGGCCTCGGCGGTGGTCTCCACTCCGATGACGTCCAGGCACGCATCGGCCATGCCGCGCAGGGGCTTGCCGTCGATGACGGGGGACAGGCCGACGACCTTCGCCGACGTGGTGCGCAGCGCGCCGCGGATACCGGGGATCGCGAGGATCGCCCCGACGCTCACGACGGGGTTCGACGGGGCCAGGACGACGGCGTCGGCGTTCTCGATCGCCTCGAGCACACCGGGAGCCGGTTTCGCTTCTTCTGCGCCGATGTGCGCGAAGCTGTGGGTGGGCACCTGGGCGCGGTGGCGGACCCACCATTCCTCGAAGTGCACGGCCCGCTGTTCACCGTCCTCGGGATCGGTGATGACGACGTGGGTCTCGCTGCGGTCGTCGGAGACCGGCAGCAGGGTCACACCGGGCTTCCACCGCGCGCACAGTGCTTCGGTGATCGCGGAGAGCGGGTAGCCGGTCCGCAGCATCTGTGTCCGGATGAGGTGGGTGGCGATGTCGCGGTCGCCGAGACCGAACCAGTCGGGGATCGCCCCGTAGGCGGCGAGTTCCTCCTTGGCGTTCCAGGTCTCGCCGGCGCGGCCCCAACCGCGTTCGGTGTCGATCCCACCGCCGAGGGTGTACATGCAGGTGTCGAGGTCCGGACAGATCCTCAGACCGTGCATCCACACGTCGTCGCCGACGTTGACGATCGCGGTGATGCGGTGTGCCGCGTCCGGATTCGGCTCCACGCCCGGGGAAATATCGAGAAGTCGGCGCAAACCTGAGAGAAAACGCGCCCCACCGACACCTCCGACCAATACAGTCACATTCACGGCCCAAGCCTAAGCGGTGCGTCGTCTACCCGGTCGCGCACCGTCCGAAACGCGTTTCGGCAAAGCGGCCGATGATATGTGAACAACGCCGCTCCGCTTGACCGCGACACACCCGAAGTGTCTAATCACATACATGTCATTCGATAATCGAATTCGAGATCCCTTGCGGTGAACCCGCATTCGAACGAGTATTCGAAGGATGGCAGCGGGTTGATCCCCGGTCATGATTCGGCGCTGCAGGTGAGGAGGGACAATGGCCGGCGAGCGCGACAGCTTCGAGCTCACTCGAAGCGATACTGCAGTCGAGGCTGTCTGTGACTACCCGGACGTCGGGGTGCCCGTCCTGAGTTTGATCTCGGGATTCGGCGACCCAGCGGATGGCGAGGAGCAGTGGCAGGAGCGTGCGCTCTGTGCGCAGACCGATCCGGAGGCATTCTTCCCAGAGAAGGGTGGCTCCACCAGAGAGGCCAAGCGCATCTGCATGGGGTGTGAGGTCCGGGACGAATGTCTCGAATACGCACTCGCCCACGACGAGCGGTTCGGTATCTGGGGCGGGCTTTCCGAGAGGGAACGCCGTCGCCTCAAGCGCGGAATAGTCTGACGAGGGGTTCGGCCCGGTACGGGGAGTACGGGACCGAGTGAAACGCCGAGTCGGACGACGAAGGTCGGGTTGCGGCCGTGGGGGACGAGCAACCCGGCCTTCGTCATATCCGGATGTCGTTCAGTCCTCGTCGTCCTCACCGAGTGTCGGATCCACCACTTCCGGCTCGACGCCGAGATAGGTGGCCACCTGGTGCACGAGGACGTCGTGCACCAGATCCGTCAGATCGTCCGGATCCTTCGCGCGCACCTCGAGCGGCCGGCGGAACAACACGATCCGCGCCCGGGTGGCAGCGCCTCGTCGATCGATCCCTGCCGGCACGAGCCGGGACAGCGGCACCGGCCCGTCGGCGACCACCTCGTCCGGCCAGTTGACCGAGTCGGGGTCGCGTGCCCGGATCTTCGGGACCTCGTCGACGGCGATGTCGAGCTTGGTGAGGCGGTCGTGCCAGCGCGCATCGATCGGCGCGAACGCCCCCAACACGAGCAGGTCGAATTTCTCGGCGCGGGTCTTCCACGCCGGCAGGCTCTGCGGGAACAGGGGACCGCGGATTCCCCTGCCGCGGCGTGCCACGGAACGGGACGACACAGGGCGGGAACGTCGTGCGCGGACCATGCCATGGACACTACGACACGAAAATCGCTCCACCCTTTCGGTGTGTCCGAATAGTCCTGGCGCGTCCGGCGCGCTACGCTCCCAGTCGTGAGAACACTGCGTCGATGCTGCCGGCCTGGGTGCAAGAACCCTGCTGTTGCGACGCTGACCTACGTGTACTCGGACTCCACTGCCGTTGTCGGTCCCCTGGCGACCGTCGCGGAACCGCACTCGTGGGATCTCTGCGAGATGCACGGTTCGCGCATCACGGCACCCAAGGGCTGGGAACTCGTCCGATACGAGGGAGCGTTCTCGTCGGCCACCCCCGACGAGGACGATCTGACCGCCCTCGCAGAGGCCGTACGCGAGGCCGGCCTGGGGGAGCGTTCCCGTTCCGACTCGAGCGACGACGACGCCGAGGAACCCCAACGGGCCGTCGTGCCTCCCACCGCACGCACCGGTCGACGCGGCCACCTGCGTGTTCTTCCCGATCCCACGTCCTGAGCCGTTCGCACTAGGCTGAGCGAGTGCGATGTCGCGGAGGACGGCATCGCGCGAGTCGAGTTCAGGAGCTAATACAGTGGCGAGAGCTGCCGAGTCGGTGTCAGCAGTCATCAAGGCCTACGACGTACGGGGAGTCGTCGGAGAGCAGATCGACGAAGAGTTCGTTCGCGAGGTCGGAGCGTCGTTCGCACGCCTGTTGCGCAGTGAGGGCAGCGCGGACCGTGTGGTGATCGGGCACGACATGCGTGCCTCGTCCCCCTCGCTGTCGCAGGCCTTCGCCGACGGGGTCACCGCCCAGGGACTCGACGTGGTGCTGATCGGCCTCGCGTCCACCGACCAGCTCTACTTCGCGTCGGGTCTGCTCGACGCACCCGGCGCGATGTTCACCGCCAGCCACAATCCCGCGAAGTACAACGGCATCAAGCTCTGCCGTGCCGGTGCCAAGCCCGTCGGTCAGGACACCGGTCTGGCGCAGATCTCCGCCGATCTCGTCGAGGGTGTGCCCGCCTACGACGGCGAGCGCGGCAGCATCACCGAGCAGGACGTCCTCGGGGACTACGCCTCGTTCGTCCGTGGCCTGGTCGATCTCGCGGAGATGCGGCCGCTGAAGGTGGCGGTCGACGCCGGCAACGGCATGGGCGGTCACACCGTCCCCGCCGTCTTCGGCGCTCTGCCCGTCGATCTCGTGCCGCTGTACTTCGAACTCGACGGCACCTTCCCGAACCACGAGGCCAACCCCCTCGACCCCGCCAACCTCGTCGACCTCCAGCGTCTGGTCGTCGAGTCCGGCGCCGACGTGGGCCTGGCCTTCGACGGCGACGCCGACCGCTGCTTCGTCGTCGACGAGCGCGGCGAGCCGGTCACCCCGTCCGCGGTCACGGCGCTCGTCGCCGCCCGCGAGCTCGCCAAGGAACCCGGTTCGACGATCATCCACAACCTCATCACCTCGCGTGTGGTGCCCGAACTCGTCGCCGAGCAGGGCGGCAAGCCGGTGCGCACCCGGGTCGGGCACTCGTTCATCAAGCAGCAGATGGCCGAGACCGGTGCCGTCTTCGGCGGGGAACACTCGGCGCACTACTACTTCCGCGACTTCTGGGGTGCCGACTCCGGCATGCTCGCGGCCCTGCACGTCCTTGCCGCACTCGCCTCGCAGGACGGTCCGCTCTCCGAGCTGATGAGCTCCTACAACCGGTACGCGGCGTCGGGCGAGATCAACTCGACGGTCGCCGACGCGGCCGAGCGCACCGAGGCCGTCGTCGCGGCGTTCGAGGATCGCGCGGTGTCGGTGGACCGGCTCGACGGTGTCACCGTCGACCTGCCCGACAACGCATGGTTCAACCTGCGCGCGTCCAACACCGAGCCGTTGCTGCGGCTCAACGTGGAGGCCCGCACGGACGGTGAGGTCGAGGCATTGGTGAAGGAGATCCTTTCCGTCGTTCGTGCGTAGACGGAGGGACAACGGGAATAATCGAAGTGCCGGTGCATGGCGTGCCGGGCTCGGTCAGGTGGCTCGCCGAGGTCGCGGCGGCGGAAGGAAGGTGATGCGGTCGTGACGGCACCCTCACCGCTGTTCGACTTCGACGATGCGGGCGGCCTGCTCGCTGCCGATGTCGACGGCATCCTCAGGAGCGCGGCCCTCGGCGGCGCTCAGATGCGCGCGGTCGCCGCGGCGGTCGACGAAGGTCTGCTCGGCCGGCTCACCGACATGCACCCCCGCAGTGTGGTCTTCGTCGGCACCGACGCCCGCGCCCGGTCGGCCGCGGAACTGGTCGTCGCGATGTTCGGTGGACAGGCCGGTGTACCGCTGGTCTCCGCCCCTGCCACCCCGCCCTGGGTCGGCGCGCTCGACGTCGTGGTGGTCTCGGGGAACGACGCGGGCGATCCCGAGCTGGCGCGCAGCATCGACGCCGGGCTGCGGCGCAGTGCGGAGGTCGTCGTCGACGCTCCGGACGAAGGTCCGGTGCGGGCGGTCTCGGCCGGTCGCGCGATGTCGTTGCCGCCGCGCGTCCGGGTCCAGACCCGGTACGTGCTCGCCCGACACGTCGCGGTGTTCTGTGCGGTGCTCGGCGTGTTGCAGCGCGCTGTCCGGATCACCGGTGTCCCGCCGCTCGCCGAGGTCGCCGACACGGCCGACGAGGAAGCGGCGCGCAATCACCCCGCAAACGAGGTCTTCCACAATCCCGCAAAGTCCCTCGCGGTGCGCATGCAGTCGCGTCGCGTGGTGTTCGCGGGAGATTCCGCCGCGACGACGGTGCTCGCCCGGCACGCGTCGGAGTCCCTGCTCCAGGAGGCGGGTGTGGTCGCCGGCGCTGCGGCACTGAGCGACGTGCTGGTCGCGCGCGACCGGCTCACGAACGTCGTCACCGCGAGCGGCGAGAACTACGACCCGTTCTTCCACGACGAGGAGCTGGACGGACCGGCACCGATCGCACCGGCGCGGGTGTTCGTACTCAGCACCGACCCCGACCGCTCGGCGGCGCAGCGCAGGACGGCGGCACTTCCGGATGTGGAATTGATGTCCGTGATCGGAGAATTCGAATCGAGCACGGTTCCGACCGTGCTGGAACAGGTGGCAGTGTTGACCGTCCGCACAGAGATGGCGGCCGCATATCTCGGACTGGCAGGGGGGAGATAGTGCACCGACTCGAAGGTGCGGTGCGCTCGTATGCCTGGGGGTCGCGGACCGCGATCGCCGCCCTGCGTGGCCGCAATGTGCCGTCCCATCATCCCGAGGCCGAGTTGTGGCTCGGTGCGCACCCGGCCGATCCCGCCAGGCTGGTGGATCCGGACGGCGACGAGCACTCGCTGCTCGACGTGCTGTCGGCCGATCCGCAGCGACACCTCGGTGATCGCACGGTGGGGGCGTTCGGTCCCCGGCTGCCCTTCCTCCTCAAGCTGTTGGCGGCGGAGGAACCGCTCTCACTGCAGGCGCATCCCAGCGCCGGCCAGGCGGCCGAGGGCTTCGCTCGTGAGGAAGCACTCGGCATCCCGGTCGACTCACCCGTCCGCAACTACAAGGACGCCAGCCACAAGCCCGAACTCGTGGTGGCGCTGACCCGGTTCGAGGCCCTGGCCGGCTTCCGCGATCCGAAACGGACCGTGGAGCTGTTCGAGGCCCTCGCCGTGCCGGAACTCGACCCCTATGTGGGACTGCTCGCGGGCCAGCCCGATTCGAGTGGTCTGCGGGCGCTGTTCACCACCTGGATCACGTTGCCCCCGCCCGCTCTCGCGGCGCTGCTGCCGCGTGTGCTCGACGGTTGCGTGACCTATCTCGCGGCCGGACGGGACGGCGAGCGCGGTTTCGTTCCGGAGGTGCGCACGGCCCTGCAGCTGGCGGATTTCTATCCCGGCGACGCCGGAGTGCTGGCCTCGCTGCTGCTCAACCGCATCACGCTGCAACCGGGCGAGGGCCTGTACCTCGACGCGGGGAATCTGCACGCCTATCTGCACGGCATGGGCGTCGAGATCATGGCGAACTCCGACAACGTGCTGCGCGGTGGTCTCACCCCGAAGCACGTGGACGTGCCCGAACTGCTGCGGGTGCTCGACTTCGGTGCGGCCTCGGTACCGATTCTCGAAGCCGTACCGGAGGCGTCGGCGGAGTCCGGGCCGGGGCAGGGCCCGATCGAACGCCGTTACCGCACGCCGGCGCCGGAGTTCGCGTTGTCGCGCATCGATCTCGGCGCGGGCGACACCCTCGGGGTCGGCGCCGACGGTCCGCAGATCCTGTTGTGCACCGCAGGCGATGCCCGCGTCGAGTGCGACGGCGAGTCGGTGACGCTGAGACCCGGCGATTCGGCGTGGTTGTCGGCGTGCGACCGGAATCCGACCGTCCACGGTTCTGCCGCAGACACGCAGGTCTTCCGGGCCCGTCTCGGCGAGATACCGGGAGCGGTGACCGACGAGTCCTGAAACAGGGTCCTTGTAGGGACGGAATCGAATCGAAGGCGAGCCCGCACGGGCTCGCCTTCGTCGTTTCCGGATGCACCTTCGTGAGATTTACAAATTCCTCCAAATGTCTAGACCTCGGACGAATGACGGCCTAGAGTCAAGATATGAGTGGTGTGCGTCACCGAGTGGTGGCGTGCCCGGCGCCATCGACGGTGATGAGGAGACCCGACATGAGTACGGCATCCGCGGATTCGGTGGATCGACCCGATCTCCAGTGGCGCGACCGGAAACGCCATCTGTGGCTTCTGGGGTTGGTACCCCCGACAGCACTGTTCGTCGCCACCGCGCTGGTGTGGGCTGGTAACGGACTCGGTCTGCAGAGCGTCACCCCGGTCCTGTGGTGGATCGGCCCCCTGCTGATCTACGTCCTCGTCCCGCTGCTCGACCTGTTCGTCGGGCCCGACGGCGAGAACCCACCCGACGAGTTGTTCGAGCAACTCGAGAACGACCGCTTCTACCGCTACTGCACCTACCTCTACCTGCCGTTCCAGTTCGCGTCGCTGGTCTTCGCCTGCTACCTCTGGTCGGCCGAGAATCTGTCCTGGCTCGGCATCGACGGCGGGCTCGGCGTGATGTCGAAGATCGGTCTCGCGATCTCGGTCGGCGTGGTCGCGGGCATCGGTATCAACACGGCGCACGAACTCGGCCACAAGAAGGTCGAATTCGAACGGCGACTGTCGAAGTGGGCGCTCGCCCCGTCGTTCTACGGGCACTTCTACATCGAGCACAATCGCGGTCACCACGTGCGGGTCGCCACCCCCGAGGACCCGGCCTCGGCCCGGTTCGGGGAGAGCTTCTGGCGATTTCTGCCCCGCAGCGTCGTCGGCAGCCTGCGGTCGGCATGGCGCCTCGAACGAGCACGCCTCGAACGGCTCGACAAGCCGGTGTGGAGCGTGCACAACGACGTCCTCAACGCGTGGGCGATCTCCGTTGCGCTGTACGCGGTGCTCCTCGGCGTCTTCGGCCTGTCGATCGCGCCGTATCTCGTGATCCAGGCGGTCTTCGGGTTCTCGTTGCTCGAGGTCGTGAACTATCTCGAGCACTACGGTCTGCTGCGGCAGAAGACCGCGAAGGGGCGCTACGAGCGCTGCTCGCCCGCACACAGCTGGAACAGCGACCACCTGGTGACGAACATCTTCCTGTACCACCTGCAGCGGCACAGCGACCATCACGCCAACCCCACGCGGCGCTACCAGACCCTGCGCAGCATGGAGATCTCACCGCAGCTGCCCGCGGGCTACGCGACGATGATCACCCTCGCCTACATCCCTCCGCTGTGGCGCAAGGTCATGGACCACCGCGTGCTCGACCACTACGACGGCGACCTCACCCGCGTCAACATCGAGCCGCGTCGACGCGAGAAGATCCTGGCCCGCTACGGAGCATCGAATCCCGCGGCCGCGGAAGGGAAGTGATCGTGGCGTCCTACCGCTGTCCCGTCTGCGAGTTCGTGTACGACGAGACCACCGGTGTTCCGCGGGAGGGCTTTCCGGCCGGCACCCCGTGGTCCGACGTGCCCGACGACTGGCCGTGTCCCGACTGCGGAGTCCGGGAGAAGATCGATTTCGAGGAGTACACCCCGTGAGCACCGACTACCGCTTGTTCCGTTGTCTCGTGTGCGGATTCGAGTACGACGAGGCCGAAGGATGGCCCGACGAGGGCATCGAACCCGGCACCCGATGGGAGGACATCCCCGACGACTGGTCCTGCCCGGACTGCGGCGCCGCCAAGGCCGACTTCGAGATGGTCGAGATCGTCCGCCGGTGAACCGCTACCCGGTGGATCACTGCCCGTGTTGCTTTGACGCGCACATCCGTGCGTGAGAGCGTTCCCACCATGTCGAACGCGCGGGTTCCCTTCCACGAGGCCAGTCGGGTGCTGCTGCGCTCGACGATCCTCGACGCGATGCGCGAGCTGCTGCTCGAACGCGACTGGTCGGCGGTCACCATGAGCGACGTCGCCCGCGCCGCCGGTATCAGCCGGCAGACCCTGTACAAGGAGTTCTCCTCCCGGCAGGGGCTCGCCCAGGGATATGCGTTGCGTCTGGTCGACGAGTTCGTCGATGCCGTGGCCGATTCGGTGTACGCCCACGTCGGCGACGCGCGGGCCGCGCTCGTGGACGGATTCACCTTCTTCTTCGAGGCGTCCGCCGCCGACCCCCTGGTGCAGTCGCTGCTGAGCGGGGAGGCCAAGCCCGACCTGCTGCGGTTGATCACCACCGACGCCGCCCCCATCCTCGAGCGGGGCGCGGGTCGCCTCACGGAGACCTTCCACCACAGCTGGATCGCGGCGTCCGAGTCCGACGCCGGGATCCTCGCGCGCGCCGTCGTGCGGGTCGCGCTGAGTTTCGTCTCGATGCCCCCGGCCTCGGGGCGCGATGTCGCCGCCGACCTCGCCGATCTGCTCGTGCCGTTCGTCGAACGGGCCGCTGTCCGCGGCTGACGAACGGCCCGCTGTCCGCGGCCGGCGGCTGCGGATGCACCGCGAAGGCGGTGGATTCCGTCGGGAGACGATCTGCCGGGCCTCTTCTTGCGCAGGTTGTATAGCCTGGAACCAACATCGTCTGCCGACAGGAAGAGGCATCTGCACGTGTCTGACACCACGCTCGTAGCCGACCGGGTCAACGGTCTCGATTTCAAGGTCGCCGATCTTTCCCTCGCCGAGTTCGGGCGCAAGGAGATCCGGCTCGCCGAACACGAGATGCCGGGCCTGATGGCGCTGCGTCGCGAGTACGCGGAGGTGCAGCCGCTGAAGGGCGCACGGATCTCCGGCTCGCTGCACATGACGGTCCAGACCGCTGTGCTCATCGAAACGCTCGTCTCCCTCGGCGCGCAGGTGCGCTGGGCGTCGTGCAACATCTTCTCCACCCAGGACCACGCCGCCGCGGCCGTCGTCGTCGGCCCGCACGGCACCCCCGAGGAGCCCAAGGGCGTCCCGGTCTTCGCCTGGAAGGGCGAGACCCTCGAGGAGTACTGGTGGGCGGCCGAGCAGATGCTCACCTGGCCCGGCGAACCCGCCAACATGATCCTCGACGACGGCGGCGACGCCACGATGCTCGTGCTCAAGGGCGCCCAGTTCGAGAAGGCCGGCGTCGTCCCGCCGATCGACGACGAGCAGGACTCCGCCGAGTACAAGGTCTTCCTCGAGCTGCTGCGCCGCTCGCTCGCGGCCGATTCGAAGAAGTGGACCACCGTCGCCGAGTCCGTCAAGGGCGTCACGGAGGAGACCACCACGGGCGTCCTGCGCCTGTACCAGCTCTCCGCGGCCGGCGAACTCGCGTTCCCCGCGATCAACGTCAACGACTCGGTCACCAAGAGCAAGTTCGACAACAAGTACGGCACCCGGCACTCGCTGCTCGACGGCATCAACCGCGGCACCGACGTCCTCATCGGCGGCAAGGCCGCGCTCGTGTGCGGCTACGGCGACGTGGGCAAGGGCTGCGCCGAGGCCCTGCGCGGCCAGGGCGCACGCGTCTCGGTCACCGAGGTCGACCCGATCAACGCCCTGCAGGCCATGATGGACGGCTACGACGTCGTGACGGTCGAGGATTTCATCGGCCAGGCCGACATCGTCATCACCGCGACCGGCAACAAGGACATCATCACCTTCGAGCACATGAAGGCGATGAAGCACCAGGCCATCCTCGGCAACATCGGCCACTTCGACAACGAGATCGACATGGCCGGCCTCGAGCGGGCCGCCGACGTCACGCGGATCAACATCAAGCCGCAGGTCGACGAGTTCACCTTCGCCGACGGTCATTCGATCATCGTCCTGTCGGAGGGCCGCCTGCTCAACCTCGGCAACGCCACGGGCCACCCCTCCTTCGTGATGAGCAACTCGTTCGCCAACCAGGTGATCGCCCAGATCGAGCTGTGGACCAAGCCCGACGAGTACGACAACGAGGTCTACCGCCTGCCCAAGCACCTCGACGAGAAGGTCGCGAAGATCCACGTCGAGGCGCTCGGCGGACAGATCACGAAGCTGACCAAGGAGCAGGCCGAGTACATCGGCGTCGACGTCGAGGGCCCGTACAAGCCCGAGCACTACCGCTACTGATCCCGGCAACTCGACGGGAAACACGAAGCGCATGAGTGATCCGGGATCACAGGGCACATGGGCGATCTGATCGTCGTCGAGGGTCTCGACGGGGCCGGCAAACGGACGTTGTCCGCCGGACTCGTCGAGACCTGGCGCGAGGCCGGACGGAAGGTCGCGACGCTGGCCTTCCCGCGATACGGGCAGTCGATCCACGCCGATCTGGGCGCGGAGGCGTTGCGCGGGCAGCACGGCGACACCGCCTCGAGCATCGAGGCGATGGCGTTGCTGTGGGCGCTCGACCGTCGCGATGCTGCCGACGAGTTGCGGAAGCTGCTCGCCGACAACGACATCGTGCTGCTCGACCGGTATGTCGCGTCCAACGCCGCGTACACCGCGGCGCGCCGGAACCAGGGCGCGACCGGCCCGGCGGTGGAGTGGATCCGCCATCTCGAGTTCGAACGGTTCGGGCTCCCGGTGCCCGATCTGCAGGTGCTGCTCCGCGTTCCGGTGGCCCTGGCCGCGGAGCGTGCCCGTAACCGCGCCGCGACCGAGGCCGACCGCGATCGCGACGCCTACGAGCGCGATACCGGTCTGCAGCACCGCACCGGCGAGGTCTACGACGAGCTCGCACAGCAGCAGTGGATGTCTCCGTGGGAGGTCGCAGGCCCGCAGACCTCTCCGCGACAACTCGCCGTTGACATCTCAAATCTGCTTCACGACGGTCGAGGGGTGACACGATAGAGGCTATGAAGCCGAGGATTCTGGTAGTCGACGACGACACCGCGCTTGCCGAGATGCTCACGATCGTGCTGCGCGGCGAGGGATTCGAACCGTTCGTGGTGGGGGACGGCACCCAAGCGCTGGGCGCCGTGCGGGAGATCCGGCCCGACCTCGTCCTGCTCGATCTCATGCTCCCCGGCATGAACGGCATCGACGTCTGCCGTGTGCTCCGTGCGGACTCCGGTGTGCCGATCGTGATGCTCACCGCCAAGTCCGACACCGTCGACGTCGTGCTCGGCCTCGAATCGGGCGCCGACGACTACATCGTCAAGCCGTTCAAGCCGAAGGAGCTCGTCGCACGTGTGCGGGCCCGGCTGCGTCGCACCGAGCAGGAACCGGCGGAGGTCCTGACGATCGGGGACATCACCATCGACGTCCCCGCCCACAAGGTCACCCGTGGGGACGAGGCGATCTCGCTCACGCCCCTCGAGTTCGACCTGCTCGTGGCGCTCGCGCGCAAGCCGCGCCAGGTGTTCACCCGTGAGGTCCTGCTCGAGCAGGTCTGGGGCTACCGGCACGCCGCCGACACCCGGCTCGTGAACGTCCACGTCCAGCGTCTGCGCGCGAAGGTCGAGAAGGATCCCGAGAATCCCGAGGCGGTGCTCACGGTGCGGGGGGTCGGCTACAAGGCCGGACCGCCGTGATCCGAACCTACCGGCTTCGGCGGCGTATCACGCGTAGGACGCTGCCGCTGGTGAGGTGGTCGCGGTCGATGAGCAGCCGACTCGCGCACACCTGGCGACGATCGCTGCAGTTGCGGGTCGTGACCTCGACCCTCACGCTGTCGCTGATCGTCATGTTCGTGCTCGGAGTGGTACTCACGAGCCAGATCACCGACCGACTGCTCGAAGTGAAGATCGACGCGGCGACCGAGGAGATGGATCGCTCGCGTGCACTCGTCGAGGGGCAACTCGCGGGCGCCGACGACTCCGGGTCGCTCGCCGTCCGCCTCGACGGTGCCGCGGCGATCCTCACCAGCCGCGGCAGCGACGGGGGACAGGACACCGGCGTCGCCGGAACCTTCGATCCCGTCCTGATCGTTCCCGGCGACGGACCGCGGGCCCCCACCTCGAGCGGGCCCGCCGACCAGATCCCGCAGAACCTGCGCGCCTTCGTCCAGAACGGGCAGATCGCGTACCAGTTCGCGACGGTCGCCGATCCCGACGGCTACACCGGGCCGGCCCTGATCATGGGCAGTCCCACCGACTCCGACATCTCGACGCTCGAGCTGTATCTCGTCTTCCCGCTCGGCGGTGAGGAACGCACCCTCGCCCTCGTGCGCGGCACCCTGCTCGTCGGCGCGGTGGTCCTGCTCGTGCTGCTGGCTGCGATCTCGATGATCGTCGCGCGGCAGGTCGTGCTGCCCATCCGGTCGGCCTCCCGGATCGCCGTGCGCTTCGCCGACGGGCGGCTCAAGGAACGCATGCCGGTCCGTGGTGAGGACGACATGGCGCGGTTGGCGATGTCGTTCAACGAGATGGCCGAGAGCCTGTCGCGGCAGATCACCCAGCTCGAGGAGTACGGCAACCTGCAGAAACGGTTCACCTCCGATGTGAGCCACGAACTGCGCACCCCACTCACGACCGTCCGTATGGCCGCCGATCTCATCCACGACGGCAGCGACGACCTCGACCCCGTCCTCAAGCGGTCCTCCGAACTGCTCGTCGCCGAACTCGACCGCTTCGAGAGCCTCCTCAACGACCTGCTCGAGATCAGCCGGCACGACGCGGGTGTCGCCGAACTCGCCTCCGAGCGACTCGATGTGCGGATGTGCGCGCGTGCCGCCGTCTCGACCGTGCGGCACCTCGCCCGCGAGACCGCCACCGAGCTCATCATCGACCTGCCGGACGAGCCCGTCGAGGCCGACGTCGATCCCCGCCGCGTCGAACGCATCCTGCGCAATCTGCTCGCCAACGCGATCGATCACGGCGAGGGCAAACCCATCCTGCTGCGACTGCGCGCCGACGACGCCGCCGCGGCCTTCGTCGTGCGCGACCAGGGCGTGGGTCTGCGACCGGGGGAGGAGAAGCTCGTCTTCAACCGGTTCTGGCGCTCCGACCCGTCGCGGGTCCGCCGCTCCGGCGGTACCGGCCTCGGTCTCGCCATCAGCGTCGAGGACGCCAACCTGCACAACGGCAAGCTCGAAGCGTGGGGCGAACCGGGACGAGGCGCCAGCTTCCGGCTGACCCTCCCGCGCGAACGCGGACGTAAGGTGGGTCGCAGCCCCCTGCCACTCGTGCCCAGCGCCGCGAAGGCCGTGCAGGGCAAGCCCCCACCGGGTGACGACACCCCGGCGCAGCCGTCGACGGGAGAGATCCCGACCGGCCCTGCGAGCACACCGTCCGAAGGAGCCAGTACATGAGCCGCTCGACTCCGCGTGCAGCGGGCGTGCTCGTCGTACTCCTGACCGTGGCCGGGCTCGTGCTGTCGGGATGCGCCACGCTGCCCGATTCCTCGTCACCGCAGGCCATCGGAACCCTCGAACGCGGCCCCACGACCACCGAGGTCGCCGCACCCGTGCCCGGTCGCGAACCCGACCTGCTCCTACGCGACTTCCTGCAGGCGAGCACGGATCCGACCAACCGCCACCGCGCGGCCCGGCAGTTCCTCACACCCGCGATGTCCGAGTCCTGGGACGACGCGGCGAGCGCGACGATCGTCGACAAGGTCGACGTCCTCGTCGAGGAACGCGACGGCGACAGGGCCACCTACGTGGTGCGGGCGAGCACCGTCGGCTATCTCGAGGAAGGCGGCATCTACCGTCCCGCCGACGGGGAATTCGAGGCACGGTTCTCCCTGGTCCGCACGGACGGGGAGTGGCGCATCGACCGGTTGCCGGCCGGCGTCATCATGGACCGCCCACGCTTCCTCAACACCTATCAGCGCCGCTCGCTGTACTTCCTCGACCCGACCGGCAACGCCGTCGTCCCCGACCCGCGCTGGATCACGGGCACCCCCGAACAGACGGCGTCGCAGCTGATCGGCTTGCTCGTCGAAGGGCCGAAAGAGGTCCTCGCGCCCGCGGTCAAGAACCTCCTCGAGGACGTCACCGTCATCGGCTCGGTGACGAAGGCGGACGGTCGCACGACCGACGTCGGTGTCGGACTCGGCGGCATCCGCATCGACTTCCAGGGCGTCGGCTCGATGGGCCGGCAGGATCGCGAACTGCTCGCCGCGCAGGTGATCTGGACCCTCGCCAACGCAGACATCAGCGGCCCGTACCACCTCCTCGCCGACGGCCAGCCCCTCGACGAACGGTTCCCGAACGGGTGGACCACCGCCGACGTGGCGTCGATGAACCCCCTCGCCGCGTCGAGCGTGACGGTGGGTCTGCACGCCCTGCTGGACGGGGCGCTCGTGAGTGTCGCCGAGACCGGTGTGACGCCCGTCCGCAGCTTCTTCGGCACGGCCGACGACCTGCAGTCCGTCGCTCTGTCGCTGGACGGGGAACTCGTCGCCGCGGTCGAGAACACCGGGAAACCCACACCGGAGCCGGCCGTGCAGCTGATGGTCGGTGCCTACAGCGAAGGCGCCGCCGAACCCGCGGTCGACGGCGAGTCGATCACCCGTCCGTCCTGGTCGCCCAACAACAACTCGGTGTGGGCGGTCGTCAACGGCACCGCGGTGGTGCGCGCTGTACGCGAACCCGGCACCGGGCGGGTCACCGTGGTCGGCGTCGAAGCGGGTGCGATCCGCGCCCTCGGGGGCCGCATCACCGAGCTGCGCCTGTCGCGCGACGGTGTCCGCGCCGCCCTGATCATCGACGGGCGGGTCTTCGTCGCGACGGTCGTACCGACCACGACCGGCGAGTACTCGCTCACCAACCCGCGCGAGATCGGCTTCGGCCTCGGCGGTCCCGCGCTCGCCCTGGACTGGAGCACGGCCGACACGATCGTCGTCTCCCGCGCGTCGGCCGACGTGCCCGTCGTGCAGGTCGCGGTGGACGGCTCGCGCATCGACGCACTCCCGAGCCGCAACCTCACCCCTCCGGTGGTCGCGGTCGAGGCGTCCACGGCCAGCGAGTTCGTCGCCGATTCCCGGACGGTCTTCCAGCTCAACAACCGCGATCCCGCGGGCGACCGGTACTGGCGCGAGGTCCCCGGACTGGCCGGGATGGCGGCCATCCCCGTCCTTCCGGGCTGAGCCTGCCGACTGTGACCTCCGGTCGTCGGTGACTTCGGGCACACTCCCGGTGTGCTCACGGCCCTTCTCGACCTCGTCCTGCCCGCCCGGTGCGGTGGCTGCGCCGCTCCCGGGACGAGCTGGTGCCGGGCGTGCGCACGCGAGTTGTCCGACCATCCCGTGGTCGTCGCGCCGCGCGTCGAACCCGGGGTCCCGGTGTGGAGTCTGGGCCCGTACACCGGCCCCAGGCGCCGCGCGGTGATCGTCGCGAAGGAGCGTGCCCGCCGCGATCTCGCCGAGCCGCTCGGGCTCGCGTGGGCCGTCGCGATCGCGCGGCTGCGCCGATGGAGCGAACTGCCCGAGGGCCCGATGATCGTGGCGCCCGCCCCCACCCGGGCGCGTGCGGCGCGGGCCCGCGGAGGCGATCCCGTCACGCGTGCCGCCCGGGCCGCCGCCACCCACGACCGTCGCCTCCACGTCCACCCGATCCTGAATGTGGCGGCCGGGGTACGCGACTCGGTGGGGCTCTCGGCAGCCGACCGGCAGCGCAACCTCGCCGGTCGTGTCGGGGTGCGCGCCGACGGGCTGCCGCGCACGATCCCGGTCCTCGTCGTCGACGATGTGCTCACCACCGGAACCACCGCGCGCGAGTCGGTGCGGGCACTCCGGCGCGCCGGATTCGACCCTCGCGCAGTGCTCGTGATCGCCCACGCGTGAGCCTGTGGGCGGGCCCGGAAAGTGCCCCGCCGGGTGACCGGAAGACGACGCGACGTGAAATCGCGCGGGAACGGTGGCACACCTCCGCGTTACGTACTACCGTCGCCATCAGACCCGGAAACAACAAGGTAGACGGGTGGAAACGCCTGTTCTTCCGATTCCGGGCGAGCGCGCTCTCGCGCTCATACATCATGCCGGCGCGCGGGCTGCGCCGGCCGTAACTCGGGAGGTACGCGTGACGACCCCTTCGAAGTCCAGAGGTTCCGTTGCAGAGGCCGATGCCGCCACGGAAGGCCCCCGTGCCGACGTTGTCGTGAAAGGACGCAACGTCGAGGTCCCCGATCATTTCCGGATCTACGTCTCCGAGAAACTCGCTCGGCTCGAACGTTTCGATCCGACGATCTTCATCTTCGATGTCGAGTTGCAACACGAACGCAACCGGCGTCAGAGGAAGAGTTGTCAGCGGGTCGAGATCACTGCCCGCGGAAAGGGACCTGTCGTACGCGCCGAGGCCAGTGCCGACAGCTTCTACGCTGCCTTCGAGTCCGTGATCAGCAAGCTCGAATCGCGGCTGCGACGGACGAAGGAGCGCCGCAAGGTCTCCTACGGTGAGAAGACACCCGTGTCCGTGGCGGAAGCCACCGCGGCCCTCGCCCAGGACGACGAGCTCGCGATCTCGCCCGACCTGTCGCTCGGCGACAGCGAGAAGGAACCCCAGGACGGTCCCGGTCGCATCGTCCGGACGAAGGAACACAACGCTCAGCCGATGACCGTCGACGACGCCCTCTACGAGATGGAACTCGTCGGTCACGACTTCTACCTGTTCCACGACAAGGAGACGGACAAGCCGTCCGTGGTCTACCGGCGACACGCCTTCGACTACGGTCTGATCAGGCTCGTGTGACACTGCCGGGAGTGACCGAAGGCACCTCGCCATCGCGGTCACTCCCGCGCAGCGCCTACCATGGAATCCGGCCGGGGTCCGACAAGGCCTCGGCCGGATTTCTTGTCCGTGCAGGTACCCGAGATTGAGGACGAACACACCAGTGCTGTCGCTGACGAAGCTGCTCCGGATCGGTGAAGGTCGCATGGTCAAGCGGCTCAAGCACATCGCCGAGCATGTCGATTCCCTCTCCCCGGACTTCGAGGCCCTGACCGACGCCGAGCTCCGGGCCAGGACGGACGAGTTCCGGAGTCGCTACCGGGACGGCGAGACGCTCGACGATCTGCTTCCGGAAGCCTTCGCGACCGCCCGCGAGGCGTCCTTCCGTGTGCTCGGCCAGAAGCACTATCTTGTCCAGATCATGGGTGGCGCGGCGCTGCACTTCGGCAACATCTCCGAGATGAAGACAGGTGAGGGCAAGACCCTCACCTGTGTGCTGCCGGCCTACCTCAACGCGATCTCCGGCGACGGCGTCCACGTCGTCACCGTCAACGACTACCTCGCCAAGCGCGACGCCGAGTGGATGGGCCGCGTGCACCGTTTCCTCGGCCTCGAGACCGACGTGATCCTGTCCGGAATGACCCCGGCCCAGCGCCGCGCGGCCTACTCCGCCGACATCACCTACGGCACCAACAACGAGTTCGGCTTCGACTACCTGCGCGACAACATGACGCACTCGCTCGACGACCTCGTGCAGCGCGGCCACAACTTCGCGATCGTCGACGAGGTCGACTCGATCCTCATCGACGAGGCCCGGACGCCGCTGATCATCTCGGGTCCCGCCGACGCGTCGAGCAAGTGGTACTCCGAGTTCGCGCGCATCGCCAAGTTGCTCAAGCCCGAGGTGCACTACGAGATCGACATCCGCAAGCGGACCGTCGGTGTGCACGAGGCCGGCGTCGAGTTCGTCGAGGACCAGCTCGGCATCGACAACCTGTACGAGGCGGCCAACTCGCCGCTCGTGAGCTACCTCAACAACGCCATCAAGGCCAAGGAGCTCTACGCCAAGGACAAGGACTACATCGTCCGCAACGGCGAGGTCGTCATCGTCGACGAGTTCACCGGCCGCGTCCTGTCGGGTCGCCGCTACAACGAGGGCATGCACCAGGCGATCGAGGCCAAGGAAGGCGTCGAGATCAAGGCCGAGAATCAGACGCTCGCCACGATCACGCTGCAGAACTACTTCCGCCTGTACGACAAGCTGTCGGGCATGACCGGTACGGCCGAGACCGAGGCCGCCGAGCTCCACCAGATCTACAGCCTGGGCGTCATCCCGATCCCGACGAACCGTCCGATGGTGCGTGTCGACCAGGGCGACCTGATCTACAAGACCGAGGAAGCGAAGTTCGCGGCCGTCGTCGACGACGTCGTCGAGCGTCACGAGAAGGGCCAGCCGGTCCTCATCGGTACGACGAGCGTCGAGCGGTCGGAGTACCTGTCGCGGCAGTTCACCAAGCGCGGTGTTCCCCACAGCGTGCTCAACGCGAAGTTCCACGAGCAGGAAGCACAGATCATCGCGCAGGCGGGTCGGTCCGGGGCGGTGACGGTCGCGACGAACATGGCCGGTCGCGGTACCGACGTCGTGCTCGGCGGCAACCCCGACATCCTCGCCGACATCGAGCTGCGCAAGCGCGGCCTCGATCCGGTCAACACGCCGGAGGAGTACGAGGCGGCCTGGGACGAGACCCTCGAGCGGATCAAGCTCGAGTCGAAGGCCGACGCCGAGAAGGTGCGCGCGGCCGGTGGTCTGTACGTGCTCGGCACCGAGCGGCACGAGTCGCGTCGTATCGACAACCAGCTGCGTGGTCGTTCCGGTCGCCAGGGCGACCCGGGCGAGTCGCGGTTCTACCTCTCGCTCGGCGACGAGTTGATGCGCCGGTTCAACGGCGCCGCGCTCGAGTCGATCATGACGCGTCTGAACCTGCCCGACGACGTGCCGATCGAGGCGAAGATGGTCTCCAAGGCCATCAAGAGCGCGCAGACGCAGGTCGAGCAGCAGAACTTCGAGATCCGCAAGAACGTCCTCAAGTACGACGAGGTGATGAACCAGCAGCGCACCGTCATCTACGAGGAGCGCCGCCGGATCCTGCGCGGCGAGGACCTCGAGGGTCAGGTGCAGCACATGCTCACCGACGTGATCACCGCCTACGTCGACGGTGCCACCGCCGAGGGCTATGTCGAGGACTGGGATCTCGAGCAGCTGTGGGCGGCCCTCAAGACCCTCTACCCGGTAGGTGTCGACCACAAGACGCTCGTCGCCGAGAACGAGGATCTCGACCGCAACGGCCTGCTCGAGGTTCTTCTCGAGGACGCCCGCGCCGCCTACACGCGTCGCGAGGCCGAACTCGAGGCCATCGCCGGGGAGAACGCGATGCGCGAACTCGAGCGTCGTGTGCTGCTGTCGGTCCTCGACCGCAAGTGGCGTGAGCACCTCTACGAGATGGACTACCTCAAGGAGGGCATCGGCCTGCGCGCGATGGCCCAACGCGATCCGCTCGTCGAGTACCAGCGCGAAGGCTTCGACATGTTCACCGCGATGCTCGAGGGTCTGAAGGAGGAATCGGTCGGATTCCTGTTCAACCTCCAGGTCGAGGCCGCGCAGCAGCAGCAGCAGTCCGCGGGTGTGGCGGTCACGCCGGCCTCCGCGGCGGCCGCCGCGCAGGCGGCCCCGAGCCTCGCCAAGGCGGCTCCCGCCCGACCGGCACAGCAGCCCGCTCGGACGGCACAACCGGCGCAGGCGGAACCCGCTCCGGCCGCGCTGCGGGCCAAGGGTCTCGACGAGACCGAGCGGCGCCTGACCTACACCGGCCCCGACGAGGACGGCCGCGCTCACGTCGCGCGTACGACCGCCGGTGCCGACGCGGGCTCCGCGCCCCGGCAGGCCGGCACCCGCAAGGAGCGTCGTGCCGCGGCCCGCCGCGACGCGAAGACCAACCGGCGGCGCTGAGTCGAAGACTCACATGGAGCGATCACCCCACGACCCTGTGGCTCACCCGAGCCACAGGGTCGTGATCGTCCAGCGGTGCGGAGCACGAGGACGGGGACGCTTGCGCACCATGCGGCCGGCGAAGGCGAACACCCGGTCCCCGCGGCCGTAGCTGCCGAACAATTCCACGGTGTCGGCGTCGACGGGACGAACTCGTGTCCGCAGCAGCACCGCGGTGCTGCGTCCTGCACGCGGAGGCCGGCCCGCGGTGATCGTCGCGACCAGACGTGGATCGAGGACCGCGGTGGACTGCACGGCGGGGCGGCGGCCGTCGACCACTTCGAGGACCAGGCGCACCGCCGTCTCCGCGACCCGCACGACACCCGGATCGAGCACGATCGCGGGCCGGTCACCCGGTGTCGCGACCGGACCTTCGGTGCCTCGGGCAACCGCCGGACGTTCGATTCCGTCGCGGTGGACCGGGGCGCGCCCCGAGCGTCCGTCGTGCGGCGTGGGCCGACGGGTGACGTGGCTGCGGGGGTGTTGGCAGGGTGCCTCGACCGGGGGTTCGAGGCGGGTGAGGCGGCGCACGTAGCGCCCGGTGTGATGCGACATGGGCTCTCCCGAAGGGCATGAGAATGGGATCGGCACGGTCGACACCGTGCCGGTGAAGCGGTTCGGGAGAGGACGAACCGCGCACATGATGCCACATTTCCGGAAGACGGTCCCGGTTCGACGCGCACGGGTTGCGCTGCGCGAGCGGGACGTCCGGGACCTACGGTGGTGTCGTGATGCGAGGACTCGTACTCGATGTCGGTGGCGTCCTGGTCGGGCCGGGAAGCGACCCCGGCACGTTCGGCGCGGCGGTGACGGTCCTGCGTGCACGCGGTGTGCGGACCGCTCTGTTGAGCAACGACCCCGGTGGGCCCGGCGCGCAGTGGCTGCGCGATCTCGAGGGCCCGTTCGTCGATCGAGTGGTGCTCTCGGGGGACGCGCGTGTCGCCAAACCGGATCCCGAAAGCTACCTGCTGGTCGCCCGGCTGCTGGACCTCGAACCCGGCGAGTGCGTCTTCGTCGACGATTCGGTCGGCAACGTGCGAGGCGCCGCCGCTGCGGGGATGGTCGGCGTACACCATGATGGTTCACACGACGCGCCGGGCGAACTGGCCGTACTCTTCGATCTCGATCCCGAGGAGATCGGGAGCGGAGCCACGGAGGGCGCCGGGTCGTGGTGGCGGCGCTCGGGAGGTTCGGGTCAGGAGGGGGAACGGGGTCGATGACGAGCCGGATGACAGCGCAGGACGCGTCGTACTACTACCTGGAGACGAGCAACACGCCGATGCACGTCGGGTCGCTCGCGATCCTCGAACCCCCCGAGGGCGGTCTCGACTACGAGAGCGTGCTCCGGTTGGTCGAGCAGCGACTGCCCGAGGTGCCCCGCTACCGGAAGAAGGTGCGGGAGGTCGCATTCGGGCTTTCGCGACCCGTGTGGGTCGACGACCGCGACTTCGACATCACCTACCACGTGCGACGCTCCGCGCTGCCGAAGCCGGGCTCCGACGAACAGCTGCACGACCTCGTCGCGCGTCTGGTCTCGAGGCCGCTCGACCGCACGCGACCGCTGTGGGAGATGTACCTCGTCGAGGGACTCGCGAACGATCGGGTGGCGTTGTTCACGAAGTCGCATTCGGCGCTCGTCGACGGCGAGGAGGCCCTCGACATCGTCCAGGTACTCTTCGACAAGGAGCCGGTGCCGCGTGAGGTCCCCGAGGAATTGTGGATGCCCGAACGCGAACCGTCGGAGTCCGCTCTGCTCGTCGGAGCGCTCGCCGAACTCGTCGCGCGCCCGGGGGAGGGGATCGCCGCCGTGCGATCGGCCGTGGGCGATCTCACGGCGACGCTCACCGAGACCGTCGACGCGGTGGGCAGGATCGCCCGCACGGCTGCGCAATCGGCGCCCGAGACTCCGCTGAACACGCAGATCTCGCGGAGCCGCCGGTTCTCCGTGGTGCGCTCCGATCTGGAGCCCTACCGCAAGATCCACTCCCGCTACGGCTGCACGATCAACGACGTGGTGCTCGCGGTCCTCGCGGGGGCGCTGCGCTACTGGCTGCTCTCCCGCGGGGAACCGGTGACCGAGGCGACCGTGGTGCGGGCGATGGTCCCGATGTCGGTCTACACCCAGGATCCGGACGACTGCGGCGACAACGACACGATCCAGGTGCACCCGCAGGGTGAGGTGTCGTCCTTCCTGCTGGATCTGCCGGTGGGGGAGCCGAACGCGGTGGTCCGGTTGTCGCACATCGCGCACGCCGGCGAGGCCTACTCGCGGCAACGGCGGCGCGTGGCGGCGCAGACGATGGTCCGCTTGTCGGGCTTCGCTCCGGCGACGATGCACGCGGTGGGAGCGAGGGTCGCGATGGGTTTCTCGCAGCGGATGTTCAACCTCATGATCACCAATGCGCCGGGTCCGCAGCACCCGCTCTACCTCACCGGGGCCCGGTTGCTCGAGATCTTCCCGGTCTCGCCGCTGCTGAAGAATCAGTCCTTGAGCATCGCGTTGACGTCCTACGACGGCAAGATCTACTACGGTTTGAATGCGGATCGTGATGCGATGCCCGATGTGGACGTGGCAGCGACGCTGATCCAGGAATCTCTCGAGGAGTTGACGGATGCCGGCAGGTGAGAAGTGACGCGTGTCTATGTACCGGCAACGCTCGCGATGTTGCAGGGCCTCGTCGCCGACGGTGAGGTCGACGCGGTGGGCCGAACGGCCTTCGCGGTGACCCCCGCTCTGCGCGAGGCGTATACGGCGGGCGACGACGAGGAACTCGCCGAGGTCGCGATGGCCGAGGCGGCACGCGCGTCGCTGCGGTTGCTCGGCTCGGAGGAGCCGAACGATCATCCGTCCTTCGCGTCCCGTCGGGTGGTGATCGCCGCCGACGTCGACGAGGTGAAGCCGCGCCCGGATCTCGACGACGCGGTCGTCAAGCTCACCGGTCCGATCACGATGCGTGCGGTCGCGTCGGTGCACATCGACCTGCAGGAGGCGGAGGCCGACGTCGCGCGGGCACGCGAGATCGTCGATGCGGCCGAACTGGGCGACGAGGAGGCCGAGTTCGTCCTCGGCGACGCGGAGGACCACGAACTGGCGTGGTACGCGGCGCAGGAGTTGCCCTTCCTGCTCGAACTGCTCTGACCTCGCATATCGCCACGTCATCGGTGTGACGGCCGTCTCCTGCTCAACCTACGCTTCCGTAACCTCTGATAACCTACGGAGGCGTAACCGGAGTGAGGAGAAACGGTCGGATGGGCCTGAAGGAATGGATCGAGAAGCCTGCGGCACACGTCGCGCCAGGGGAGAAGTCGCTCTCCAACGTCCTGCGTGGCGCGGTGGCCCGGCTGACCACCCCTCTGCTTCCCGACGACTACCTGCATCTGGTCAACCCGCTGTGGTCCGCCCGTGAACTGCGCGGTCGCGTCGTCTCGGTGCGTCAGGAGACCCCCGATTCCGCGACGATCGTCATCCGTCCGGGCTGGGGCTTCGACTTCGGATACGCGCCCGGCCAGTACATCGGCATCGGTCTGCACATCGACGGTCGCTGGCACTGGCGCTCGTACTCGCTGACCTCCTCGCCCACCTGGGACGACAAGGTCATCTCCATCGCCGTGAAGGCGATGCCCGAGGGCTTCCTGTCGAGCCACCTCGTCGGTGGTGTCCCCGAGGGCACCGTCGTGCGCCTCGCGGCCCCGAAGGGCGATTTCGTCCTGCCCGACCCGCCGCCGGCGAAGATCCTCTTCCTCACGGCCGGCAGTGGCATCACGCCGATCATGTCGATGCTGCGGACGCTCGACCGGCGCGCGGTCGAACGCGAACTCGACCTGCCCGACGTCGTGCACATCCACTCGGCGCCGACAGCCGAGAACGTGATGTTCCGGTCCGAACTGGAGCATTTCGACGCCACCCACGATCGCTTCCGGGTGCACGTGCGTCACACCCGTGAGAAGGGCAAGTTCGCGCTCTCCGAGCTCGACGAGGTGTGCCCCGACTGGCGCGAGCGCCAGACCTGGGCGTGCGGTCCCCAGCAGATGCTCGACGACATCACCGCGCACTGGACCGCGGAGGGTATCGAGGATCAGGTCCACCTCGAGCGTTTCGCCGTCAGCCGCGCCGACACCTCGGGATCGGGTGGAACGATCACGTTCGCGAAGTCCGGCAAGACCGTCACCGTGGACGGCGCCACGACGATTCTCGAGGCCGGTGAGAGCGTCGGTGCGCTGATGCCCTTCGGCTGTCGCATGGGAATCTGTCAGACTTGTGTTGTGCCGCTCGAGAAGGGGCACGTCGTCGATCTGCGATCCGGCAAGGAGCACGCAGAGGGCGAGCGCGTCCAGACCTGCATCTCCGCCGCTGCCGGCGACTGCACACTGGACGTGTAGACACCGACAGCAATCTCCGAAGGATCCCGCTTGGCCATCACCGACATCCGCGCGTTCTCGCATCTGACCGAAGACGATATCGTTGCTCTCGCAAACGAATTCGACGCGATTCGACGGGATGTGGAGAATTCGCGCGGCCCGCGGGACGCCCGCTACATCCATTCCGTCATCCGTGCGCAGCGTGTGCTGGAGGTGGTCGGACGCTGCGCGCTGTTCGGTTCGCGTCGACGGTCGCGCTGGATCATCGGTACCGCTGCGCTGTCGCTCGCGAAGATCATCGAGAACATGGAACTCGGGCACAACGTGATGCACGGGCAGTGGGACTGGATGAACGACCCCGAGATCCACTCGACCTCGTGGGAATGGGATCAGACCGGTCCGTCCGAGCACTGGAAGCGCGCCCACAACTACGCGCACCACACCTACACGAACATCGTGGGCATGGACGAAGACGTGGGATTCGGTATCCTGCGGATGACGCGCGACGAGAAGTGGCGTCCGCGCAATCTCGCGCAGCCGATCGCGAACATCGTCCTCGCGCTGACCTTCGAGTGGGGGATCGCGCTGCACGACCTCTCGGCGAAGAAGGAACTCGAGGGCGTCCCGCCCGCGCAGTGGAATTCGGGGCCCAACAAGGAATTCGCGGCGAAGGCCGGCCGGCAGATCGTCAAGGACCTGGTGTTCTTCCCGGCGCTCACCGGCCCGGCCTGGCGCAGCACGTTGTCGGCGAACCTCACCGCTAATGTGATCCGCAACATCTGGGCGTATCTCGTGATCTTCTGCGGCCACTTCCCCGACGGCGCAGAGAAGTTCACGACCGAGCACTACGAGAACGAGACGCGCGGGGAGTGGTATCTGCGCCAGTTGCTCGGCAGCGCAAACATTTCCGGTGGGCGTGCGATGGATTTCCTCACCGGGAATCTCAGTTACCAGATCGAGCATCACCTGTTCCCGGACCTGCCGAGCAACCGCTACCCGGAGATCGCCGCCCGTGTGCGGGCGCTGTGCGGCAAGTACGACCTGCCGTACACGACCGGCTCGCTCGCCCGGCAGTACTGGCTCGCCCTGCGCACGATCCACAAGCTCGCCTTGCCCGACCGGTTCCTCAAGGCGACGGCCGATGACGCCCCCGAGACCTCCTCCGAGCGCAAGTTCGACAGGTGGCGCCCGGACGTGCCCGCGGTGGTCACCGAGGCGTCCACCGGACGTCGCCGGGGTCTGCTCACGGCGCTGCGGGTCCACGCCGAGCATGCGGTAGCAGAGCGTCGTCGTCGCAGTGGTGAATCGCGACCTTCCGCCACTGTGTGATTCGCGACACAGCTCCGAATTCGGCTAACCTACGGGCCCGTAACCTACGGTAGAGTAGCCCGCATGGCGATATCGGATGTCAAGGAGTACGCGCACCTGACGGAGGCGGACGTCGAGGCCATCGGCCGCGAACTCGACGCCATCCGGCGCGATATCGAGGAGTCCCGCGGTGAGCGCGACGCTCGATACGTCCGCAACACGATCCGGCTGCAGCGCGGCCTCGAGATCGGCGGGCGCCTCGTGCTGCTCGGCTCGAACAAGCGTCCGCTGTGGCTGCTGGGCACGGGCATGCTCTCCCTGTCGAAGATCATCGAGAACATGGAGCTCGGGCACAACGTGATGCACGGGCAGTGGGACTGGATGAACGACCCCGAGGTGCACTCGGCCAACTGGGAGTGGGACAACGTCGACCCGTCGGCGCACTGGAAGATCACCCACAACTACCTGCACCACAAGTACACCAACATCCTCGGCATGGACGACGATGTGGGATACGGCCTGCTGCGCGTCACCCGCGACCAGCGATGGAAGCCGTTCTACCTCGGCAACGTCGCGTACAACGCCATCCTCGCAGCGCTGTTCCAGTACGGCATCGCCATCCAGCTGCTCGAGCTCGGCAAGGTCATCCAGGGACGCGACGACCGCGAGCTCACCAAGGCACGCGGCAAGGAGGTGCTCGCCAAGCTCGGCAAGCAGCACCTCAAGGACTACGTGATCTACCCGGCGCTCACCGGCAAGTCGTGGAAGTCCACGATGAAGGCCAACGCCACGGCCAACTTCGTGCGCAACATCTGGACCAACGCGGTGATCTTCTGCGGTCACTTCCCGGACGGTGCGGAGAAGTTCACGAAGCAGGACATCGAGACCGAGACGCGTGCCCAGTGGTACCTGCGTCAGATGCTCGGCTCCGCGAACATCTCCGGCGGCAAGGTCATGGACTTCATGACCGGCAACCTGAGCTACCAGATCGAGCACCACATCTACCCCGACCTGCCGTCCAACCGGTACGCGGAGATCGCGGTGCGCGTGCGTGAGCTGTGCGAGAAGTACGACCTGCCGTACACCACGGGTCCGCTCGCGGTGCAGTACTGGAAGTCGTGGCGCACCATCGCCAAGCTGTCGCTGCCCGACAAGTACCTCAAGGACGACCGCGACGCCGCTCCGGAGACCGCTTCCGAGCGGGGCTTCGGCGGAGCGCCGGAGATCGATCCGGCCACCGGTCGCCGCGTGGGTCTGGCCACCACCATCGAGAAGACCCGCAAGCGTGGATTCATCCGCCGCGCGCTCGGCATGCGCTGACGGTCACGAGAACGAGCACGAACCCCGGCACCACACGGTGCCGGGGTTCGGTGCGTTCGGCCGGGGTTCGGCGGTTCACCAGGGGTCGTTGGACGCGAGCGCCGTGAGCAACTCGCGCACGGCCATCGCCCGGTTGTGCGACTTGCCCTCCAACGAGTCGAAGGCGCATTCGGGATCGGCGGGCGGGCCGAGATGCGTGCATCCGCGCGGGCAGTCCTCGACCGCTTCGGCCAGGTCCCCGAACGCCGCGACGACGTCGTCGGGCCCGATGTGCGCAAGCCCGAACGATCGGATGCCCGGGGTGTCGACGACCCACCCGCTCTCGGGTAGGTGCAGGGCCACCGACTGGGTGGAGGTGTGCCGTCCCTTGCCCACCCCGGAGACCTCACCGGTGGCGCGGTCGGCGTCGGGAACGAGCCGGTTCACCAGTGTCGACTTGCCGACCCCCGAGTGCCCGATCAGGGCGGTCACGCGACCGTCGATCCGCTCGTGCAGGGCGGTGAGATCGTCGTCCTGACCGACGAGCAGCACCGGGATGTCGAGATCCGCGAAGTGCGCGGCGAACTCGTCGGGATCGGCGAGGTCGCTCTTGGTCAGTCCCAGCAGGGGAGCGAGACCGCCGGCATAGGCAGCGACGAGCGCGCGTTCGACGAGTCCGGTCCGCGGTGGGGGATCGGCGAGCGCGACCACGATGAGCAACTGTTCGGCATTGGCGACGACGATGCGCTCGAACGGATCGGTGTCGTCGGCCGTGCGCCGCAGGACGGTGCTGCGGTCCTCGACCCGCACGATGCGCGCGAGCGTGTCGGGGCGACCGGAGAGATCGCCGACGACACCCACCTGATCGCCCACCACGATCGGGGTCCGGCCGAGCTCACGTGCCCGCATCGTCGTCACGATCCGATCGGGATCACCGCCGAGCGCGACACCCCATCGCCCCCGGTCGACGGAGACGACCATGCCCTCCTCGGCATTGCGGTGGGCCGGGCGGTCCTTCGTGCGCGGCCGCGAGCCGCGCCCGGGACGGACCCGGACGTCGGACTCGTCGTACTCCCGCCGCCTCAGGAGTCGCTCCCCGTCAGCAGCGACTCCCACAGACCCTCGAAGTCGGGGAGGGTCTTGGCGGTGGTGCCGATGTCCTCGACCTCGATCCCGTCGACGACGAGCCCGAGGATCGCCCCGGCCGTGGCCATCCGGTGGTCGGCGTAGGAGTGCCAGATGCCGGCGTGCAGCGGAGCCGGCTCGATGTGCAGTCCGTCCTCGGTCTCGGTGATCGAACCGCCGAGACGGCCGATCTCGGTGGCGAGGGCCGCGAGCCGGTCGGTCTCGTGACCGCGCAGGTGCGCGATGCCGCGCAGGTCGGAGGGCGAGGCGGCGACCGCGGCGAGGGCCGCGACGGTCGGCGCCAGTTCACCGACGTCGTGCAGGTCCACGTCGAGGCCCCGCAGTTCGTCCGGGCCGCGCACGGTCAGCGTCCCGTCGGCCCAGGTCACCTCGGCGCCCATCTGCTCGAGGATGCCGCGGATCGCGTCGCCGGCCTGGGTGGTCGACTCGGGCCACAGGGGCACCGAGACGACACCACCGGTGACCGCCGCCGCCGCGAGGAAGGGAGTCGCGTTCGACAGATCGGGCTCGACGGTGACGTCGACGGCCTTGATCGTCGTCGGGGGCACCCGCCAGGTGTCGGCCTCGGAGGTGTCGACGGGGACTCCGGCCGTGCGGAGCATCTCGACCGTCATCTCGATGTGCGGCATCGACGGCACCGGTTCGCCGGCGTGGTGGACCACCACACCCTCGTCGAAGGCGACACCGGACAGCAGCAGACCCGAGACGAACTGCGAGGACGCGGACGCGTCGATGGTGACGGAACCGCCGCGCACCGAGCCCCGGCCGTGCACGGTGAAGGGCAGCCGGTCGCCGTCGATGTCGGTGCCGAGGGCGCGCAGGGCGTCGAGCACGGTGCTCATCGGGCGGACCCGGGCCTGTTCGTCGCCGTCGAAGCGCACGTCGCCGTCGGCCAGTGCTGCCAGCGGCGGTACGAACCGCATGACGGTGCCGGCCAGCCCGCAGGCGACGTCGCCTCCGCGCAGGGGTCCGGGGGTCACGTCGAGGGTGGTGCCGCCGTCGCGTTCGGTGACGGTCGCGCCGAGAGTGCGCAGGGCCCCGATCATCAGGTCGGTGTCGCGGCTGCGCAGTGCGCCGGTCAGGGTGGACGGCCCGTCGGCGAGTGCGGCCAGGATCAGGGCACGGTTGGTGATCGACTTCGATCCCGGCAGCGTCACCGACGCTCGAACCGGGGACACGGCGCGGGGTGCTCTCCACAGACTCACCCGACCATCTTCGCCCATCCGCACCGGTGCGGGCACCCTCGCCCACCCGGTGCGCGCCGGTGTCGGTTCCGTCACCCGGCGATGCCACACTCGACGGCATGTGCGGAAGGTATGTCTCCACGGCCGACCCGGCGACGCTCGCCGTCGAACTCGACGCACTCGACGAGACCGGCGACGGCGGCCGGGACGAGCGCGGGCCCGACTACAACGTCGCGCCGACGACCGAGGTGCTCACCGTCGTCGCCCGGCACGACGGGGAGGATCCCGACGGTCCCGTCCGCCGCCGTATCCGCCGCATGCGCTGGGGACTCGTGCCGCCGTTCGCCGAGGAGGTCGGCGGAAGCGCACCGCTGATCAACGCACGATCCGAGTCGGTCGCCACCAAGCCGAGCTTCGCGCGGTCGCTGCGCCACAAGCGGTGCCTCGTCCCGATGGACGGCTGGTACGAATGGCAGGTCGAACCCGCGCCGGACGGCAGACCCCGCAAGGTGCCGTATTTCATGGCGCCGGCCGACGGATCGCGGATCTGCATGGCCGGGGTGTGGGCGGAGTGGCGCGACCCGCGGAACCCGAAGGCGCCGCCGCTGTCGAGTACGGCGATCCTCACCGCACAGTCGGTCGAGCAACTCGGCAACGTGCACGAGCGGATGCCGCTGATCCTCCCGCCGGAGCGGTGGGATGCGTGGCTCGACCCCGACAGTCTCGGCCATCCGGATCTGATCGTGCCGAGCGTCGAAGCGATCTCGGCGATCGAGATCCGCCGCGTGTCCGCGAAGGTCAACAGCATCCGCAACAACGGCCCCGAACTGCTGCAACCCGACGACGGTGCCGGCGACCAGATGGTGCTGCTGTAGACGCCACCGGACTCTACGGCCCGGCCGTGATCGGGGCCCTACGGCCCGGCCGTGATCGGTGCCCTACGGCCCGGCCGTGATCGGTGCCACGACCGCGCCGGTCAGCCGGATCAGATCGCGCGGATCCAGTTCGATCTCGAGCCCGCGGCGGCCCGCGCTGCACAGCATCCGGTCCCACTGCTCGGCGGAGGCGTCGATCACGGTGCGCAGACGCTTGCGCTGCCCGAGCGGGGAGATGCCACCGACGACGTATCCGGTCGCGCGTTCGGCGGCGGTGTGCTCGGCCATCACGGCCTTGCCGCCGCCCAGCGCCCCCGCTGCGGCCTTGAGCGACAGCGTCGCCGGGACCGGGATCACCGCGACGGCGAGCTTGCCGTCCGACAGAGACACCACCAGCGTCTTGAAGATCTGTTCGGGGGAGACCCCCAGGCGTGCGCCGAGTTCCTCGACGGCTTCGGCGCCGAAGGACGACGATCTCGGGTCGTGTGCGTACTCGTGGACCCGGTGCGCGACCTTCTCGCGCTTCAGCAACACCGTCGCGGGAGTGGATGTCGAGGCCATCCGATCACTCTAGGAAACCGGAGGGGGGGAACAAGTGCGGTGGGTACGGCGTTGCACACCGACGGGTGGATCCACCGGCCACCCGACACCCGACGATCGGAGAATTCGTGGCAGTGCTGTGCCCGCCTCGACCGGACGCCGCCGGACGTCCCGCCGATCCGGACGCCGTCGGACCGGTAGCCTTCTCGACAGGCGTCGATGAAGGGATCGGTGTGATCGAGGAGTCTGTGGAAGAACTGACCGAGCGGTTCGAGCGGGATGCACTTCCCCTGCTCGATCAGCTCTACGGCGCTGCGCTGCGGATGACCCGCAATCCCTCCGACGCCGAGGACCTCGTGCAGGAGACCTACATCAAGGCGTTCTCCGCCTTCCGGTCGTTCCGCGAGGGCACCAACCTCAAGGCCTGGCTGTACCGGATCCTCACCAACACCTACATCAACTCGTACCGGAAGCGTCAGCGGCAGCCCGCGCAGTACCCGACCGACGAGATCACCGACTGGCAGCTCGCAGCCACGGCCGAGCATTCGTCGACCGGTCTGCGATCCGCGGAGGTCGAGGCGCTCGACGCGCTTCCCGATGACGACATCAAGGCGGCGCTGCAGGAGCTTCCCGAGGAGTTCCGCATGGCCGTCTACTACGCCGACGTCGAAGGGTTCCCCTACAAGGAGATCGCCGAGATCATGGGGACGCCGATCGGCACCGTGATGTCGAGACTGCACCGGGGTCGCAAGCAGTTGCGGGGCCTGTTGGCCGACGTGGCGCGCGATCGCGGTTTCATGCGGGAGAAGGCCGTGGACGCGACAACCGGAACTTCGGATCAGACCGAGAGCGGAAAGGGAGCACCGCAGTGAGCGAACCCGACTTCGATCGACTCGACTGCTCGGCGGTCATCGCGGACGTCTACCTGCTTCTCGACTCCGAGTGCGACGCCGGTTCCCGCGAGAAGCTGCAGCGGCACCTCGACGAGTGCGGCACCTGCCTCGAGGCCTACGGGATCGAGGAGAAGATCAAATCGCTGCTCAGCCGCAAGTGCGGCGGGGAACACGCACCCGAGGGCCTGCGGGAGCGGCTCATGCTGCAGATCCGCCGCACCGTCGTGATCACCGAGACGGACATCACCGAGTCGTAGGCGAGTTCGACTCGCACCGAGTGCTGGGCGAGTTCGACTCGCACCGAGTCGTAGGCGAGTTCAACTCGCACCGAGTGCTGGGCGAGACCCCCGAACGTGACAGGGGCCGAAAAGCTGCTGCTTTCCGGCCCCTGTCCGCGTCTCAGGCGTTGGGACGCTTGCCGTGGTTGGCGGCGTTACCCTTGCGGCTGCGCTTCTTGCGACCTCGCTTACCCATGGTGGGATCTCCTTTCTCGTTCATTACAGTGTTTCACGTGCGGTCGAGTGGTCCTGTCGGCAGGTCCGCCGCCGGAGCGTGAAACGAGGTGTTCGATGGCGGAAGACGTACGCGCGGAGATGGTATCGACCGTGTTCGAGGTCGTCGTGCGAGAGGGTGACGTGGTGGCCGAAGGCGACACACTGGTGATCCTCGAGTCGATGAAGATGGAGATCCCCGTGCTCGCAGAGTCGGCGGGCACCGTGACCTCCGTCGGTGTCTCGGTCGGGGATGTCATCCAGCAGGGTGACCTCATCGCCGTGATCTCCTGACGGCGGACAGTCTGAGTACGAAAGCGGTTCCCGTGTCCACACTCAGTTCGTTGCTCGCGAGGTACACGGATCTTCCGGGCGCGGCCGTCGATCACCTCCAACGTGTCGTGGGCGAGTGGCAGTTGCTCGCCGACCTGTCGTTCGCCGACGTCCTCCTGTGGGTCGACGCGGCGCCGTCCGGAATCGTGTGCGTCGCACAGTGCCGGCCCACCACCGCCTCGACCGTCATCCCTGAAGACGCTGTCGGCACGCTCGTCTCCGACAACGAACATCCTTACGTCCGTGAGGCTTTCGAAACCGGGGAGATCGTCGACGTCAAGTCGGCCCCGGGTGCGGGGATCAACATCCGTCAGGCCGTGCCGGTGCGTTGGGACGGCCGGGTCGTCGCGGTGCTCAGCCGCGACGCCGCCCGCGTGTCGCGGCGGTCGGCCAGCGCGCTCGAGACGGCCTATCTCGAATGCGCCGACGACCTCTACCGGATGATCAGCGAGGGCACCTTCCCCACACCGGAGGCGCGCTCGGACACCAAGTCGAGTCCGCGCGCGGGCGACGGGTTCATCCGGCTCGACCGGGAGGGCAAGGTCGTCTACGCCAGCCCCAACGCGCTGTCGGCCTACCACCGGATGGGTCTGAACTCCGACCTGATCGGTCAGGACCTCGTGGAGACGACCCGCGCACTGGTCACCGACCCCTTCGAGAGCCGCGACGTCACCGACTACCTCCGCGGGGCCGTGGAGGGCCGTCTGGGGCAGCGCATGGAGATCGAGGCACGCGGTGCCACGGTTCTGATCCGTGCGTTGGTCCTGAATCCGGGAGGCAGGATCCGGGGCGCCGCGGTGATCGTCCGCGACGTCACCGAGGTCAAGCGACGCGACCGGGCACTGCTGAGCAAGGACGCGACCATCCGCGAGATCCACCATCGCGTCAAGAACAATCTGCAGACGGTCGCCGCACTGCTGCGCCTGCAGGCGCGCCGGACCGGGAACGCCGAGGCCCAGCAGGCGCTCGGCGAGGCGGTCCGCCGGGTGACGTCCATCGCCCTGGTGCACGAGGCGCTGTCGATGTCCGTGGACGAGGAGGTCGATCTCGACGGTGTCTTCGACCAGCTGATCCCCATCGTCGTCGACGTGTCGACGGTGGGCAGCCAGATCCGCGTGCTGCGGGAGGGGAATCTCGGTGTGTTCCCCGCCGATCGCGCGACGCCCCTGGTCATGGTGCTGACCGAACTCGTCCAGAACGCCGTCGAGCACGCCTTCGATCCGGGCGTCAACGGCACGGTCACCGTCAATGCCCAGCGTTCGGCCCGCATGCTCGACGTCGTGGTCCGCGACGAGGGGAAGGGTCTTCCCGACGGATTCAGCCTCGAGGCGTCGAACCGGCTCGGTCTGCAGATCGTCCGGACCCTCGTGGCCGCCGAACTCGGCGGATCGCTGGAGCTGACGTCCAACGAGGCCGGCGGGACCGACGCGCGCCTGCAGTTACCGCTGGGCAAGGTGCCGGTCGCCTGATCGTTTCCGTCCGGGCACGTAAGAAGGCCCGGCCTCCCCGTGGGGGAGCCGGGCCTTCGAACGTCTGTCGGAGTTGCTCAGACCGCCGTGCGAGCGCGGGTGCGTGCGTTGCGACGCTTGAGAGCGCGGCGCTCGTCCTCGCTCATACCGCCCCAGACGCCGGCATCCTGGCCGGACTCGAGCGCCCAGGAAAGGCATTCGGCGGTGACGGGGCAACGGTTGCACACGAGCTTGGCATCCGCGATCTGCGCGAGAGCCGGGCCGCTGTTTCCCACGGGGAAGAACAGTTCCGGATCCTCGTCGCGGCAGATGGCCTTGTGGCGCCAGTCCATGCTTCTACTCTCCTTCGATGGTGCGTGTGCACCGGCTGATCGGTCAATGCGTGTTCACGCCTGTGGCACGGAGTGTTTCCGCGCGGTTACTTGTGAATGCTTTCACGAACGAGCGTGGAGTCAATAGAATCGGCCACGATCGTGGGGAAGCTCACGCTGTTGTGAGCTACGAGTTCGCCAATCCCTATTTCTACTCCACTCGAGCCGAGAAGGTAGTGGTAATCACAGAATTCGTGCTTCTCTTTCTGTCGCTGTCCCGCTAGAGGGGATGGTCAGCGGGGCGCGACGACATCGAGGATCGACGGCACGGCCACGAACTCGACCTCGGTGCGGAGTCCGAGATAGTCGCCGTCGACCTGAAGTCCGATCGGGCGCGAGGCCCGGGCGCGCACGCGCTCGACATCGTCCGCACGCACCAGATGCGGTGACGCCGGCTCGCCACGGGCGGCCAGGAGCTGCCTCACCACCCGCAGGCTCGGAAATACCCGGGTCGTCGTCATGGCAAACACACCCAATCCGGTGTCGAACGAGGTGCCGGGATTCGTGTGCACCGGACGGGACTCGAGATAGGTCCACGGACTCGAGTTCGACACGAACGCGTAGTGCACCCCCGGTACGGGTTCGGATCCGGGCATCTCGAGCGTGAGCGCCGGCTCGTCCCGCTTCGACGCGAAGAATCGGGCTACGGCATGCCGCACGTAGCGCGCCGTCGTGACCTTCTTGCCCTCGGCGCGGCTCAGATCGATGGCCTCGCACACCTGGGCGTCGAGACCGAGGCCCGCGTTGAAGGTGAACCACCGGCCGTCGCAGTGGCCGAGGCCGATCCGGCTGGTCCTGCCCTCCTGCAACGACTCGAGCACCTGCTCGGTGGCCTCGAGCGGATCGGCGGACAACCCCAGGGACCGCGCGAACACGTTCGCCGAGCCGCCGGGCACCACCGCGAGTCGCGGGAGGCTCGGATCGGCGCTCCGATCGGGGGAGGGGCCGAGCAGACCGTTGACGATCTCGTTGACGGTGCCGTCGCCCCCGTGCGCGACGACGACGTCCATCCCGTCGGCGTGCGCCGAGCGCGCCAGTTCGGCGGCGTGACCGCGGTGGGTGGTGTGCGCGACGGTCAGTGCGAGCCGGCCCCTCAGGGCATGAGCGAGGCGGTCGCGACCGGCCGGGGTGGTCGTCGTCGCATTCGGGTTCACGATCAGCAGGGCGCGCACGGAACATCAGCCTAAGTGGTGCCCGGCGGGTCCACTACGCTGGACGGGTGCCTCTCGAAACACCTCGCAGCAGCGTCCCGTCGACCGTGCGTGCCGCCGGCTGGCTCGTCGTCCTCGAGGGCGTCGTCGCGATGGGGTTCGCGGTGTACTCGATCATCCGCGCCGCCTCGGGCGAACACGATCAGTCGGTCACCAACGGTTACGGCTTCGCGCTGTGGCTGTTCGTCCTGTTCGGCGGGGTGCTGGCCGGCGGGATCGCGCTCGTGCGCGGCGTGCGCTGGGGACGTGCCGTGGCGGTACTCGCGCAGTTGTTGTTGCTGCCGGTGGTGTGGTCGCTGTTGACCGACTCGCACCAGCCGATCATCGGCACCGTGCTGGCGCTCGTCGTGGTCCCGACGCTCGTGCTGCTGTTCAGCCCGCCCACGACGCGGTGGCTCGCGCACGAGTACGCGCCCGACGTCGACGAGTGATCCGGCTCAGCTGCCGAGTGCCTGCAGTGCGGCGCCGCTGAGCCTGAACGTCGTCCACTCGTCCTGAGCGACGGCACCGAGCGAGCGGTAGAAACCGATGGACGGCTCGTTCCAGTCCAGCACCGACCAACTCAGGCGGGTGTAACCGCGCTCCACGCACTCGTGGGCGAGCGCCGCGAGCAGAGCGCGTCCGTGTCCCCTGCCGCGGTGTTCGGGACGGACGAACAGGTCCTCGAGGTAGATGCCGTGCACGCCGTCCCAGGTGGAGAAGTTCCGAAACCACAGCGCCACCCCGACGACCTGCCCCTCGGTGCCGTCCGCACCGGATTCCTCGGCGACGTGCGCGTACACCGAGGGTTGCGGCCCGAACAGGGCCTCGTGGATCTGCTCGGGCACCACGGTGCACTCGTGCCGGGCCTTCTCGTATTCGGCGAGGTCGTAGATCAGCCCGGTGATCGCGGGGACGTCCTCGGGTGTGGCTCTGCGGATCACGACGGGCTGCCTCCTGCGGTCTCGTGGGCGGATTCACCTCGCGCTGCGCCGCCGAGTGCGCGAGGATCGGGGTCGTGGCAACGGTACTTGCAGTGGCAAATCAGAAGGGTGGCGTCGCCAAGACGACCACCGTCGCGTCGTTGGGGGCCGCATTGTCGGCGCTGGGCCGGCGGGTGCTCGTCGTCGATCTCGACCCCCAGGGGTGCCTGACCTTCTCCCTCGGACACAACCCCGACAAGCTCGAACAGTCCGTGCACGACGTGCTTGTGGGCGGCGTCGAGACGAAGGACGTCCTGCTCGACACCGCGGAGGGGATGTCGTTGCTGCCGGCGACCATCGACCTCGCGGGTGCGGAAGCGATGCTGCTCATGAAGCCGGGACGCGAATACACCCTCAAGCGGGCCCTGGCGTCGGTCGAGGACGACTACGACGTCGTCGTGATCGACTGCCCGCCCTCCCTCGGTGTCCTCACGCTCAACGGCCTCACCGCGGCGCGGTCCGTGCTCGTTCCGCTGCAGTGCGAGACACTCGCCCACCGCGGAGTGGGGCAGCTGCTCCGCACCGTCGACGAGGTCAGACAGATCACCAACCCGGATCTCGAGCTGCTCGGCGCGCTGCCGACCCTGTACGACTCGCGGACCACGCACAGCCGCGACGTGCTCGCCGATGTCTCCGATCGATACGACCTGCCGGTGCTGGCCCCGCCCGTACCCCGCACGGTCCGCTTCGCGGAGGCCTCCGCCTCGGGCGCGACGGTGCTGGCGGGACGCAAGAACAAGGGCGCCGAGGCCTACCGGGCGCTCTCCGAGAACCTGCTGCGCTACTGGTCGGGGGAGGCGGAACTCGAGACCTTCGAGACCGCCGTCGCGGACTGAACCGGCCCCACAGTCAGTACCTACCGGGGACGGCTCGCCGTCAGCGCAACGCCACGAGTTCGTCGCCGCGCTGCTCGACCACGACGTCCCCGGCGACAGCGACGTTCACTGTGGAGACCGCCCCGCGCTCGACGTCGATGCGCGGACCGGGTTCACCTGTCCGTGAGTCGACACCCACGAGGGCGTCCTCGACGGGAAGAAGCAGCGAACCGGCCATGATGTCGCCGTTGCCGAGGGTGTCCTCGACGGTCCACTGCGGAGCGAAATCGGTGGTGGACAGTGCGACGGTGTCGCGGCCGGTCCACCACACGAGCATGCCGCCGCGCTCGAGGGCGGGGTCGTCCGATTCGCCGGCAGGACGCGGCAGGGCGTGCGTGTCGACGAGGACGCCCTCGCTGTCGAAGACCTCGATGCGCGGCCCGTCGTTGTCGTCCGGGGCCAGATAGACCGCTGTGCGATCGCCGACCACCGCGACGATGCGGGAATCCCCGCCCGCTTCCGGCAGCACCGACGAGGCGAACTCCTCGGGCTTGGTGCTGTCGTCGGGGGTGGGATCGAGAAGGGTGAGCCGATTGGTCGGCTCGTTCGCGCACTGTTCGAGGACGGCCAGCACTTCGGCGCCCGAATCCGCCGAGAGCAGTTCGCAACCCGATCGTGGCTGGGCGTTCGGGTTCACCGGTGCGTCGACGCGCCCGTACTCGACCGTGCGCACCAGATCGGAGCGCCACATCTCGAGACGCGACTCGCCGAAGGCGATCAGGTGCGAACCGGCGTCGACGAGCCGGATCGGATCGTCGGCGTCGCTCGACCGTTGCGCGCCGCGAGCGCCACTACCGGCGTCGAGCGCGGTGACCTGCCCGCATCCCCGCGGGCCGCGGTAGGCCGAGACCACGTCGCCCCAGGCTTCGGTGACCGCGCACAACGCCCGGTCGCGGTCGTACCGCCAGCGTTCCTCGCCCGACTGCGGGTCGCGGCCGACCACCGCACCACCGTCGGCCGTGGCGATCGTTCCCCCGGACACCACCGGCGCAGTCGTCGCCGTACTCGGCGCACGCCACAGTTCGGCGAGAGTGCGCGGAAGCGCCTGTGCGGCAGCGGGAGTGGGGACGGGGCCGTCCCAGGTGGTCGACGTGGTGCCCCGCGCATCCGAGCTCAACCAGACGACACTCGCCGCCACCAGAGCGGTGACGACGAGTGCGGCTGCGACGAGAAGGTCGGTGCGGGTGCGGCGCTCGGGCGCGAGCACGTGGTTATCGGGCAGACGACGTCGAGACCGCTTCCACGTTCGACGTGTCCTGCTGCTCTGCGCGACCGGCCGGGCCCTCGCCCGAGCGGGTGCGACGGCGACGACGGCGACGACGTGCCGGAGCGGAAGCCCCGGTGTCCTCACCCGTCTCCGCTGCGGCAGACCCGTTCTCGGCCTTCGCCGAGTCGTCCGAACCGGTTGCGGTGGCATCCGTCGCGGAGCCGTCGGCCGACTTTCCGCGGACGGTGCGGCGACGGACCCGGTTGCGCTTCGGTCGGGATCCGGCTTCGCGCTCGACGCGCTCGCGCTTCTCACCGTTCTCGGAGGCGGCGGGAGTGGCCTTGCGGACGCGTCCGGTGGCGTCGGACGGGATGTTCAGCTCCTCGAACAGGTGCGGGGAGCTCGAGTAGGTCTCGATCGGATCCGGGATACCGAGATCGAGAGCCTTGTCGATGAGCTGCCAGCGCGGCACGTCGTCCCAGTCGACGAGGGTGATGGCGATACCGGTGCGTCCGGCGCGACCGGTACGGCCGATGCGGTGGACGTAGGTCTTCTCGTCCTCGGGGCACTGGTAGTTGATGACGTGGGTGACGTCGTCGATGTCGATGCCGCGGGCGGCGACGTCGGTGGCGACGAGGACGTCGATCTTGCCGCTGCGGAACTTGTCGAGGGCCTTCTCGCGCGCGATCTGACCGAGGTCGCCGTGCACCGCGCCGCACGCGAAACCGCGCTCGACGAGGTCGTCGGCCACCTTCTGCGCCGTGCGCTTGGTGCGGGTGAAGATCATGGTGGCGCCGCGGCCCTCGGCCTGCAGCACGCGGGCGACCAGTTCGGCCTTGTCGAGCGCGTGCGCCCGGTAGATGAACTGCTGGGTGCGCTCGTGCACGGCCGACGATTCGGCCTCCTCGGCACGGATGTGCGTCGGGCGGTTCAGGAACGTGCGGGCGAGGGTGATGATCGGGCCGGGCATCGTGGCCGAGAACAACATCGTCTGACGACGGTCGGGGACCATCGTGAGGATGCGCTCGATGTCGGGCAGGAAGCCGAGGTCGAGCATCTCGTCGGCCTCGTCCATGACGAGCACGCCGATCTTGCCGAGGATCAGGTGACCCTGGTTGGCGAGGTCGAGCAGACGACCGGGAGTACCGACGACGACGTCGACACCCTTCTTCAGTTCGTCGATCTGCTGCTCGTAGGGGCGGCCACCGTAGATCGACAGGACTTCGAGGCCCGACTTACGGCTGCCCGGCAGGTACTTGGAGGCATTTACGAGGTCGTTGGTGACCTGGATGCACAGTTCGCGGGTCGGGACGATCACGAGGGCACGGGGAGTGCCGTCGAGCGTGGTCGTGCCGGAACCCTCGGTGGCGATGCGGTGCAGGAGGGGAACGCCGAAGCCGAAGGTCTTGCCCATGCCCGTACGGGCCTGACCGATGAGGTCGTCGCCGGCGAGGGCGAGCGGCAGGGTGAGTTCCTGGATCGCGAAGGTGCGTTCGATGCCGACCTCGGCGAGGGCGCGGACGATCTCGTCGCGGACACCGAGTTCGCCGAAGGTGGGGGGTACGTGGGTGGAGTCGAGTTGTGCGGAGACGGTGGTTTCGCTCGCGTCGTCTTCGTGGTCGATGGTGATCTTGCTCAGGGGTCCGGCCTTCCTGGTCTCGGCACGCACGCACGAGGGGGAAAGGCGACCGGCCTGCACCTCAGCGCGAGCGGTTTCCACCAGGCTCGGCGAAGCGCGGCAGCGATCCGCAGTTCGGGTGCGCGCACATTATCTGGGAAGCTCGCGGGCCACGGTCGGCGGCTCGAAGCGCGGGCTTCCCGAACCATTGTACCGGTTCCGGCGCATTCCACGAGGTAGTACTACGCTTCGTCGTCATGGGAGCCGATACGCCGCAGTCCACCTCCGAGTCCGGCGCGACGCCGGACGGACCCGCAGTCCCCGCCGATCACCCCGGTGTCGCAGAGCTCTTCGCAGTGCTCGCGTACGGCGAGATCTCGGCGTTCTACCGCCTCGCCGAGGACGCCCGATTCTCCCCGTCCCTGCGCGGCCGGGTCGCGCTCGCAAGCATGGCAGCTGCGGAGATGAGCCATTTCGAGACACTCCACACGGCGCTCACCGATCGCGGCGTCGAGGTCTACGCGGCGATGGAGCCCTACCGCAAGGCGCTCGACGCCTACCACGCCTCGACCACTCCGTCGACGTGGCTCGAGGTGCTCGTGAAGGCGTACGTGGGCGACGGGATCGCCGCAGATTTCTACTGTGAGATCGCCGACATGCTCGCTCCCGAGGTGTCCACGGTGGTCCGGGAGGTCCTCGCCGAGACCGGCCACTCGGAGTTCGTGGTGCAGGAGGTCCGCGAGGTCGTCGAGCGCAGCCCGCTGCAGAAGGACCGCCTGATGTTGTGGGGACGCCGGCTGCTCGGTGAGGCCATCACCCAGGCGCAGTACGTCCTCGCGCAGAACGAGGAACTCGCCGAGCTGGTGATTCTCGCGTCCGGCGATCTGACGAACATCGCCGCGCTGTTCGATCGCATGCAGGTCGAGCACGCCGAGCGGATGTCGGTGCTCGGACTGCATTAGCCTGGGGCTGACAGCAGTACCAGCTCGGTTTCAACGCATGAGAATCGGAGGTCCACCGTGGAGGTCAAGATCGGCGTCGCGGACAGCCCGCGCGAAGTTGTCGTCGTCAGCGACCAGACGCCCGACGAGGTGGAGAAGCTCGTCCGGGCCGCGTTGAACGGCGCCGACGACGGGGTGCTCGCCCTTGTCGACGAGAAGGGCCGCAAGGTTCTCGTGCAGGCCGCCAAGATCAGCTACGTGGACATCGGTCCTGCCACGCTGGGCAAGGTCGGCTTCGCCGCCAACTGAGAGCGACCGACGAGAACGGGCCGGGGCATGTCGCCCCGGCCCGTTCGTCGTTCTCGGTATGTGTCGTCAGCGACGACGGTGCCGCACTGTCGTCAGCGACGGCGCCCCTGTGTCGTCAGCGACGACGGAGCTCCGGCTGCAGCGGCACGTGCTTCAGACCGCCCCAGGCCAGCGCGACCGTGGTGTCCACGGCGTCCTCCTTGGGGATGGGGCGCGCGGCGTCGAGCCAGTAACGAGCCGTGAACTGGCTCGTTCCCACCAGGCCGACCGCGAGGATGCGGGCCCGGTACGGATCGAGGCCCGAATCGTGGCTCACGAGGTCGAAGACGGCGTCGACGCACGCCTCGGTGGCCTGCTCGACCCGCCGCGACACCTGCGGCTCGCCCATGAGGTCCGATTCGAAGACGAGACGGAATCCCTGGCTGTCGTTGTCGACGAAATCGAAGAAGGCCTGCACCGCGGCACGCACACGCTGGCGGTTGTCGGTCGTGGACCGCAGGGCCTGGCGGACGCCGTTGATGAGGGTGTCCACATAGTTCTGCAGCACGGCGCAGTAGAGCTCGAGCTTGCCGGGGAAGTGCTGGTACAGCACCGGCTTGCTCACTCCGGCGCATTCGGCGATCTCGTCCATGCCGGCCGAGTGGTAACCGCGTGTGACGAAGACCTCACTGGCAGCCTCGAGCAGCTGTGCACGACGTTCGTCACGCGGCATCCGGGCGCCCCGTTTGCCGTTGTTACCCCGGCCGGATGCTCGTTCGGTGACGTCGGTCATGCTTGCTCCCAATCTGCACTACTCCGATAGTGGCGTGTGCCACCTCGGCGCTCCTCGTCTTTGCAGGTTACAGGTGAACCTGCGTATCGAACGGACCGGCCTACCGACCAGTATCCGTTCCCGGTGCACGGATGGGGGCACGCCTTCGAGGCTTCGGATATCGAAATGGTCTCGATATGACATCCTGACATCCGTGATCGAGCGTGGAGGAGTGCGCGAGAGCAGGGGGCCGCAGGGCTCCTCGCAGACAGATCCTTCCCCGACGTCGTCCGGTTCGTCCCGGTCGCGAGGAACGGAACGATCCGAGCCGGGTCGCCGGTCGCACCAGCCTCTACGTGCCGTGTGGGACCCGGTGGGACGGCCGGACCGGCCGCCTCGCCGACCGCGGCCCGAACGCGACGTCCGCAAGCAGACCCGCGTGGGCAGATTCGTCGCCACCTACGGCTGGCGCGCCTATGCCGTCCCGATCCTCGCCGTCGTGACCCTGATCGTGCTGTGGGACGCCGCGCGTGGGGGAGGAGCGGAGGAGCCCGCCGATCCGGTCGTCGCGAGCGAGGTCACCGAGATCATCGTCGAGGCCCCGCAGCCCGATGGGGCCTTCCCCGAGTCGCTCGAGTCCGGTGCCCTGCCGGACGGCGGGCCGTTCACGGAAGTCGGTGCGCGGCAGTGGCGGGTCGTGCCCGGCACCACCGGGCAGGTCGGTGCGGGGCAGACCCGCGTGTTCACCTACACGGTGGAACTCGAGGAGGGCATCGACACCACCGGTTACGGCGGCGACGCGGCCTTCGCGACCATGGTGGACCGCACCCTCGCCGATCCGCGGAGCTGGATCGGCGACCAGGCGGTCGCCTTCCGCCGCATCGACACCGGCGAGCCGGACTTCCGGGTCTCCCTCACCTCGCAGATGACCATCCGCGAAGGATGCGGCTACGACATCCCGCTCGAGGGATCGTGCTTCAACCCCTCGATGGAGCGGGTGTTCCTCAACGAAGCGCGGTGGGTGCGCGGAGCCGTCGCCTTCCAGGGCGATATCGGGTCGTACCGCCAGTACGTCGTCAATCACGAGGTCGGCCACGCCATCGGCCTGGCGCAACACGATGCGTGCACCACCGACGGCGGTCTCGCGCCGATCATGATGCAGCAGACCTTCGGCACCGCCAACGACGACATCGCGCGCCTGGACCCGGGTGGCGCGGTCCCCGCCGACGGGGCGCGGTGCCGGTTCAATCCGTGGCCGTACCCGCGGGCGTAAGCGCGGGCCGGGGTCGACGGGCCGGGCAGGGATGGCAGCGACCAATGGCACCATGGACGGTGACGCAGGACGCATCGCGACAGGAGAACCCGTGACCGCAACGACACCGTCGACGCGCCGATCCCTTCCGCCGCTGGTGGAACCCGGCCCGGAGCTCGGTCGCGAGGAAGTCGCCCGGTACAGCCGTCACCTGATCATCCCGAATGTCGGGGTCACCGGTCAGCGACGGCTGAAGAACGCGCGGGTGCTGTGCATCGGCGCCGGCGGGCTCGGTTCGCCCGCGCTGCTGTACCTCGCGGCGGCGGGCGTCGGCACGATCGGCATCGTCGAGTTCGACGACGTGGAGACGTCGAACCTGCAGCGTCAGGTGATCCACGGCCGCTCCGACGTCGGACGGCCCAAGGGGGAGAGCGCCCGCGACAGCATCCTGGCGATCAACGACAGCGTCACCGTGCGCCTGCACGAGACGCGGCTGGAGTCGGGCAACGCCGTGCAGTTGTTCGAACAGTACGACCTGATCCTCGACGGCACCGACAACTTCGCGACCCGCTATCTCGTCAACGACGCCGCCGTCCTCGCCGGCAGGCCGTACGTGTGGGGTTCGATCTTCCGGTTCGAGGGCCAGGTGTCGGTGTTCTGGGAGGACGCCCCCGACGGTCGCGGCCTGAACTACCGCGATCTCTACCCCGAGGCGCCGCCGCCGGGGATGGTTCCCTCGTGCGCCGAGGGCGGTGTGCTCGGTGTCCTGCCCGGCACCATCGGCACCGTCATGGCCACCGAGGCGATCAAGCTCATCACGGGGATCGGTGAGCCGTTGCTCGGCCGCCTCATGATCTACGACGCGCTCGCGATGTCGTTCCGCACGGTGACCCTGCGCCGCGATCCGGGACGGGTGCCGGTCACCGAACTCGTCGACTACGAGGCCTTCTGCGGCATCGTTCCCGACGCCGCCGCGTCGGCGCGATCGGCCGTCACCCCCACCGAACTGCGCCGCATGCTCGACGAGGGCCGCGACCTCGCGCTGATCGACGTGCGCGAGCCGGTCGAGTGGGAGATCGTCCGTATCGACGGTGCCCGGCTCGTGCCGAAGGACCGCATCCTCTCCGGTGAGGCCCTCGCCGACCTGCCGCAGAACACCCCGATCGTGCTGTATTGCAAGACGGGTATCCGTTCGGCGGAGGCGCTCGAAGTGCTTGCGCGCGCCGGATTCTCGGATGCGACACATCTGCACGGCGGCGTGATCGCGTGGGCGCAGCAGGTCGACACCTCGTTGCCGGTCTACTGACGGTGACCTCGTTGTGACCTGAAACAGCGGAGTGCCTTCCCGATCCGGGCGGTTTGCGGAGGTAGGTTGAGCGTCGTGAGCTCACCCGAACCGCCTCAGCACGTGTGCTCCACATTCGGTCTCCGCGATGTCGAACCGGTCCCGCTCGGGCCCGACTGGGACGGAGGTTTCCGGTGTGGGGACGTCGTGCTGTCCCGAGTCGCCGATCATGCCCGCGCGGCCTGGTCCGCCAAAGTGCGGGAGACCCTGACCGTCGACGGCGTGCGGCTTGCCCGCCCGGTGCGGTCCACCGACGGTCGCTACGTGGTCTCCGGATGGCGTGCCGACACCTACATCGTCGGCACGTCCGAGCCCCGGCACGACGAAGTGGTCTCGCTGTCGCTGCGGCTGCACACCGCCACCGCACAGCTCGAACGTCCCCGTTTCCTCATGCAGCCACCCGTCGCACCCTGGGAGGACGTCGACGTCTTCGTCGCCGCCGACCGTGCGGCCTGGGAGACCGTGCCCCTGCGCAGCGCCCGCGCCGCGGGTGCGCCCGAGACGGTGACCCCCGACGGCCGTAAGAGCCTCGACCTGATCAACCAGCTCGCGACCTTCCGCAAGCCTGTGCACCTGCCCGACCAGCTCGTCCACGGCGACCTGTTCGGCACCGTCCTGTTCGCCGGGCGCGCGGCGCCCGGGCTGACCGACATCACCCCCTACTGGCGTCCGGCCTCGTGGGCGGCCGCCGTCGCCGTCGTCGACGCACTGTCGTGGGGCGGTGCCGACGAAGGGCTCATCGGCCGCTGGGAGGACCTTCCCGAGTGGCCGCAGATGCTGCTGCGCGCGGTGATCTTCCGGCTGGCCGTGCACGCGCTGCACCCGCGTTCGACCGAGGACGCCTTCCCGGGTCTGGCGCACACCGCCGACCTCGTGCGGTTCCTCCTGTAACACCTCACAGGGCGGCCGGGGCCGGGGTGAGCAACTCTTGACGCGACGGTCACCGCGGGCAGCACCGTAGCAACACCCGTTTCCTACCTTTGGGATCAACACGGACCCGAGGAGGAACGGCGATGACGACCTTCATCGAAAATGAAAGTCTCAGAGACAAATTCGCACGCAACCACAACATCGAGCGTTGGGACGCCGAGGATGTGGAGGCGTGGGAGGCCGGCGGCAAGCAGGTCGCCAAGCGCAACCTGGTCTGGTCGGTGATCGCCGAACACGTCGGCTTCTCCGTCTGGTCGATCTGGTCGGTCATGGTGCTGTTCATGCCCACCGAGGTGTACGGCATCGACGCCGCCGGCAAGTTCTTCCTGGTCGCGGTCCCCACACTCGTCGGCGCGATCCTCCGCATCCCCTACACCGTCGCCACCGCCCGCTTCGGTGGCCGCAACTGGACCATCTTCAGCGCCCTCGTGCTGTTGATCCCCACCATCGGGGCGCTGTACCTGATGCTGAACCCGGGCCACTCCTACGCCACGTTCATGCTGGTCGCGGCGCTCGCCGGTGTCGGCGGCGGCAACTTCGCGTCGTCGATGACCAACATCAACGCCTTCTACCCGCAGCGCCTGAAGGGCTGGGCCCTCGGACTCAACGCCGGCGGCGGAAACATCGGTGTCCCGGCCGTCCAGTTGATCGGCCTGCTCGTCATCGCCACCGTCGGCAACACCGAGCCCTGGATCGTGTGTGCGGTCTACCTGGTCCTGTGCGCCGTCGCCGCGCTCGGCGCCGCCCTGTTCATGGACAATCTCCGTGACCAGAAGGCCGATCTGCGGGCCATGGGCGCCGCACTGAAGTTCCGCGACTCGTGGATCATCTCCTTCCTCTACATCGGCACCTTCGGTTCGTTCATCGGCTTCAGCTTCGCCTTCGGTCAGGTCCTGCAGATCAACTTCCTCGCCGGTGGCGACACCCCCGCCCAGGCCGCACTGCACGCCGCACAGATCGCCTTCATCGGCCCGCTCCTCGGATCGATCTCGCGCCCGCTCGGCGGAAAGCTCGCCGACCGCATCGGCGGCGGGAAGATCACCCTCTACACCTTCGTCGCGATGGCCCTGGCCGCCGCGGTGCTCATCGTCGCCGGCACCCTCGACGACCGCACCACCGGCGCCGCGACCGGCGGTGTGCTGACCGCCATGGTGCTCGGCTTCATCGCCCTGTTCCTGCTCTCCGGGCTCGGCAACGGCTCGGTCTACAAGATGATCCCGTCCATCTTCGAGGCCCGGGCGCAGGATCTCGACGAACTGGATCGCGACGAGAAGGCCGCCTGGTCGCGCAGCATGTCCGGTGCCCTCATCGGCTTCGCCGGTGCCATCGGCGGACTCGGCGGCGTCGGCATCAACCTGGTCTTCCGCGCCTCCTACGGCGGCGAGGCGCAGTCCGCGACGATGGCCTTCTGGGTCTTCGCGATCTTCTACCTCGTGTGCATCGCGGTGACCTGGTTCGTCTTCCTCCGCCGCCCCCACACCACCCCCACGAGCGAGCCGTCCACCGAGGCTCCCGCCCCGGCCCGCGTCGCAGTCTGACCGATCCCGGCACGAAGAAAGAGAACATCATGAGCCGCAAGAACGTCGTCGTCGTCGGACACGGAATGGTCGCCCACCGCTTCGTCGAAGCCCTGCGCGTCCGCGACGAGCAGAACAGCTGGTCGGTGACCGTGCTCGGCGAGGAGGCCGACGCCGCCTACGACCGCGTGGGACTGTCGTCCTACGTCGGAGCCTGGGACCGCAAGGAACTCGCCCTCGCCGGAAACGACTACGCAGCAGACGATCTCGTCGACCTGCGTGTCGGCACCCGCGCCGTGGGAATCGACCGCGCGGCCCGCACCGTCACCACCGCCGGCGGCGACGTTCTACCCTACGACAGCCTCGTCCTCGCGACCGGCTCGTACCCCTTCGTGCCGCCGGTGCCCGGCCACGACCTGCCCGGCTGCTTCGTCTACCGCACGCTCGACGATCTCGACGGCATCCGCGCCGCCGCCGAACGCGCCAAGGCCGCCGGCCTCGCCGGCATCGTCATCGGTGGCGGCCTGCTCGGACTCGAAGCCGCCAACGCGCTGCGCCTGCTGGGCGTGACCCCACACGTCGTCGAGTACAACAACCGGCTCATGCCCGCCCAGGTCGACGAGGGCGGCGGCCGTGTCCTCGACCGTCTCGTCACCGACCTCGGCCTCGTCACCCACACCGGAGTGGGCACCGAGAAGATCGAGTCCGGACCGGACGCCCTGCAGGTGTCCCTGTCCGACGGGTCCGTCCTCGAGGCCGGGCTCGTGATCTTCTCCGCCGGCATCCGTCCCCAGGACGAACTCGCCCGCGAGGCCGGACTCGAACTCGGCGGCCGCGGCGGTGTGCTCACCGACCGCACCTGCCGGAGCACCTCGGACGAGGCCGTCTACGCCATCGGCGAATGCGCCGCCGTCGAGGGCACCTGCTACGGACTCGTCGCCCCCGGCTACAGCACCGCCGAGGTCGTCGCCGACCGGCTCGTCGGCGGCACCGCCGAGTTCCCCGGCGCCGACATGTCCACCAAGCTCAAGCTGCTCGGCGTGGACGTCGCGAGCTTCGGTGATGCCCACGCGACGACGCCCGGCGCCCTCGAGGTCGTGCTGTCCGACTCCGCGAAGGGCACCTACGCCAAGCTCGTCGTCTCCGACGATGCGAAGACCCTGCTCGGCGGCATCCTGGTCGGCGACGCCTCCGCCTACGGCACGCTGCGGCCGCTGGTGGGCCGCGAACTGCCGGGTGATCCGGCCACTCTGATCTCCCCGGTGGGGGAGAAGCCGGGCGCCGGTGCGCTGCCCGACGACGCCGAGGTGTGCTCGTGCAACGGTGTCACCAAGGGCGCGATCTGCGGCGCGATTTCCGAGGGTGCCTGGGACATCGCGCAGATCAAGTCGTGCACGAGCGCCGGCACCACCTGCGGCGGCTGCCTCCCGAGCATCAAGCAGCTGCTCGCCCAGTCGGGTGTGCAGATGTCGAAGGCCCTGTGCGAGCACTTCGAGCAGTCGCGCGCCGAGCTGTTCGAGATCGTCCAGGCCACCGGCATCCGCACCTTCTCCGCGCTCATCGCCCAGTACGGCACCGGACACGGCTGCGACATCTGCAAGCCGGTGGTCGCCTCGATCCTCGCGTCCACCGACTCCGACCACATCCTGCACCCGAAGCAGGCCGGTCTGCAGGACACGAACGACCACTTCCTCGCCAACATCCAGAAGAACGGCACCTACTCGGTCGTGCCGCGCATGCCCGGTGGCGAGTGCACCCCCGAGCAGCTCATCGTGATCGGTGAGGTGGCACGCGATTTCGGTCTCTACGTGAAGATGACCGGCGGTCAGCGCGTCGACCTGTTCGGTGCCCGCGTCGAACAGCTCCCGCAGATCTGGAAGCGTCTCGTCGACGCCGGCATGGAATCCGGCCAGGCCTACGGAAAGTCGCTGCGCACCGTCAAGAGCTGCGTCGGCTCCACCTGGTGCCGCTACGGTGTGCAGGACTCGGTCGGCATGGCCGTCGCCCTCGAACTGCGTTACCGCGGACTGCGATCGCCCCACAAGCTCAAGATGGGTGTGTCGGGTTGCGCCCGTGAATGCGCCGAGGCACGCGGCAAGGACGTCGGTGTCATCGCGACGGAGAACGGCTGGAACCTGTACGTGTGCGGCAACGGCGGCCAGTCGCCCAAGCACGCACAGCTCCTCGCCGGCGGTCTCGACGACGAGACCCTCGTCCGCTACATCGACCGGTTCCTGATGTTCTACATCCGCACCGCCGACCGCCTCCAGCGCACGGCTCCGTGGCTCGACGCACTCGAGGGCGGCCTCGAGCACCTCAAGGAGGTCGTGTGCGACGATGCGCTCGGCATTGCTGACGATCTCGAGGCCGCGATGGCCAAGCACGTCGAGGGCTACAAGGACGAGTGGGCGGGCGTCCTCGAGGATCCGGAGAAGCTGGCGCGGTTCGTCTCGTTCGTCAATGCGCCCGAGCAGCCCGACCCCACGGTCCGCTTCGACGACAGCGGCCCCCGCAAGGTCCCCGTCCTCGTGGGTATGCCGGGCATCGGACCCGGAACCGGGGCGTGACGACCGCTTACCCCGAGGGAACGAGCGGGTAACGCGCTCGAAACACCGGACACCCAAACTTCAGGACAGCAGTTTCAAGGAGGACAGCGATGACCGTCATCGAGACGCATACCGTAGGGGGATCGACGCGCGACAGCGTGTTCGACGGGCGACTGGAATGGACCTCGGCCTGTCCGCTCAGCCATCTCATTCCGGGCCGCGGCGTGGCCGTGTTGTTGCGCGGCGGCGAGCAGGTGGCGTTGTTCCTGCTCGACGACGGAACGCTGCGCGCAGTGGGCAACTTCGATCCGTTCGGCCGCGCCGCGGTGATGTCCCGCGGCATCGTGGGCGACCGGGCCGGAGAGCCCACCGTGGCGTCGCCGCTGCTCAAGCAGGTCTTCTCCCTCGACGACGGCCGATGCCTCGACGATCCGTCGGTGCGTCTGCCCGTCTACGAGGTGCGCGTGTGGGCGGGAGTCGTCCAGATCCACAGCCTCGTCCCGCGCGACCAGCGGCGCGAGGGTGCGACCGGAGAGGGTTCGTGAGCGACGACACCGCGCCGTTGCGGGGATTCACCATCGGCGTGACGGCGGCTCGGCGCGCCGACGAGTTCGCCACGCTCCTCACCAGGCGTGGGGCCGAGGTCGTGCACGCCCCCGCCATCCGCATCATCCCGCTGTCCGACGACGACGAACTCGAGCGCGTCACGCGCTGCATCGTCGCGCAGCCCCCGGACATCACGATCGCCACCACGGCGATCGGGTTCCGCGGGTGGATGGGTGCAGCGGAAGGCTGGGGACTCGCCGACGACCTCGCGCAGGCACTCGGCTCGAGCCGGATCCTTGCCCGTGGCCCGAAGGTCACGGGCGCGATCCGGGCCGCCGAACTCCGCGAGGAGTGGTCTCCCTCCTCGGAATCGTCCGCCGAGGTGCTCGAGCTCCTGCTGAAGGAGGGCGTCGCCGGCCGCCGCATCGCGGTGCAGCTGCACGGTGAGCGCACCGAGTGGGAACCCGGCACCGACGTGTGCGAGGCACTGCGCGCTGCGGGTGCCGACGTCGTGCCCGTCCCGGTCTACCGCTGGACCGCCCCCGAGGACCTCACCGCGCTCGACCGGATGATCGAGCAGATCGTCGAACGCGGACTCGACGCCGTGAGCTTCACCAGTGCACCGGCCGTCGCGTCGATGCTCATGCGGGCCAAGGAGACCGGCTGGCTCGAACCGATGCTGCGGTCGTTGCGTACCGGCGTCACCGCGGTCTGCGTCGGTCCCGTCACGGCGGCGCCGCTCACCGAACTCGACGTGCCCGTCAGCATGCCCAACCGATCCCGGCTGGGTTCGCTCGCCCGGCACATCGCCGAGGAACTGCCCCGGCGGGCCGTGCGCATCGAGGCCGGCGGTCACGTGCTCAGCCCGCGAGGGCGCTGCGTGATCGTCGACGGCACCGTGCGGTGCCTTCCCCCTGCCGGGATGGCCCTGATGCGCACGCTCGTCGCGCGCGCCGGTCTCGTCGTCTCCCGCGAGGAACTCCTCGCCGCACTGCCCGGTGGTGGCGGCGACACCCACGCCGTCGAAACCGCGGTCGCCCGGGTGCGCTCGGCTCTCGGCGCACCGGCGATCGTGCAGACCGTCGTCAAGCGTGGCTACCGCCTCGCCGTCGACCCGGAAGGAATGCATCCATGACCGGTACACACACCGACCCGGCGCTGCTGCTCGTCGCGCACGGCACCCGCAATCCGCGCGGCGTCGACATGATCGCGGCGCTCGCCGAGGCCGTCTCCTCCCGCGTCGGCCCCACCCGCGTCGCCTTCGTCGACGTCCTCGGACCGTCGCCCTCGGAAGTCCTGCGCGACACCGACCGGCCGACCGTGCTCGTCCCCGCCTTCCTCGCCTCCGGCTACCACGTGCACACCGACGTTCCGCGCGAGGTCGCGGCCGGCGGGAACGACGCGGTGACGATCACCCCCGCGCTCGGCCCCGACCCTGCTCTCGCCCGCGTCCTCGTCGAGCGGCTGCGGCAGGCCGGCTGGGTCGAGGGCGACGACGTCGTTCTCGCAGCCGCCGGCTCGTCCGACCCTCGCGCCCGGCGCGACGTCCAGGTGACGGCCCGCATGGTCTCGTCGCTCGTGCAGACCCCGGTGCGGGTCGGATGGATCGCCACCGGCGAACCGCGGGTCGCGACCGTCGTCGACGAGGTCCGCGCCGGTGGCGCACGCCGGGTGTTCGTCGCGTCGTATCTTCTCGCCGACGGTCTGTTCCACCGTCGCCTGTCGGAGGTCGGTGCCGACGGCGTCGCTGCGCCGATCGGTGTCGCCGAACCCGTCGTCGACCTCGTGGTCCGGCGCTACCGCTCCGCCGTCGACGCGTTGCGTCTCGCGCCTGTGGCAGCGGCTCGCCACCGCGCCTGAATCAGCGGGGGAGCGGCAACAATTCGACGCGATCGCCGTCCGCCGCTCCCGGCGGCACCACGGCGATCGCGGTGCGCCCGATGAGGCCGGCGAGATGTGCCGTGCGAATCGTGTTGTCGCACAACCATCGTCCCTGCGCGTCCTGGCGGGCGGGCAACAACCGCGTGATGTCGCCGACGACCTCCGAGGCGTTCGCCAGCGGAGCGGTCACAGGAGTCGCCGGCGTGCGGAGGGTGCGGCCGTCGGCGATCGCAGGCAGCATCACCAGCAGGGTCGCCACCGCCGCCACCGGATTCCCGGGCAGTCCCAGCACGGCACGCCCGTCCGGCAGCGTCGCCGCGACCTGCGATCCGCCGGGCTTGCACCGGACCCGTTCGACGACCACCTGCGCGCCGGCCCGCGCCAGCGCACCGCGCAACTGGTCGGCGGCGCCACCACCCGTCGCACCCACGATGACGATCGCATCGGCATCGGTGCCCGTGAACAACGCGTCGAATCCGTCCGCGGTGTCCCGGAGATGTCCTTCACCGACCACCGTGGCGCCGCACCAGCGGACGAGGTCGGGGAGTACCGGACCCAGCGAGTCGCGGGTCTGCCCCTCGCGCAGAGGGCCGGTGCGGCGGATCTCGTCGCCGGTGAGCACGATGTGCACCCGCAGGGGACCGCGCACCCGAAGTTCGGTGACCTCACCGCTGGCGGCCGCGGAGACGACCGCCGGGCTCACGGCGGTGCCCGCCTCGGCGAGGACCGTCCCCGACTCCCAGTCCTCCCCGCGGCGACGCGCGTCGTCGCGCACGGGGGCATCGGGCAGTCGGGTGACGAGACCGCCCTCCACGCGGACGAACTCGTCGCGCACGACGGCGGTCGCGCCTGCCGGCAGGTGGGCGCCCGTCGCGATCCGGGCGGCTTCCCCGTCGCCGAGCGTGAGCGAACCTCCGTCGCCCGCATAGCGAATCTCGTTGCGCAGCACCCACGGTCCGTCGCCGGCCACCGCGTAACCGTCCATGGCCGAGGTGCGTACGCGAGGCAACGCCTCCGCCGCGACGAGTGGCGCCGCCAACGTGGCGTCCCGCGCCTCCTCGACCGGTACGGTACGGGAAGGCAAGGGTGACAACGCTTCCCGCAGAATCCTGCGTGCATGGTCGGGATCGGTGGCCACACGGGTGGTCGTGGACCCGGCGCGCGCTGCCTCCAGATCGGCCGGGGTGTCGCAGTCGGTCGACTCGGACACCGCGACGGTGACGTACCGCTCGGGCAGCAACGCCTTCATGGGCCGGTTCGCGACGTCCCCACCGAGGGAGTCCAGACGCGCGGCCAGCGCAGGTGTCCGCCACGCCGCGAGCAGGAACTGCACCCGTCCGGTGTCGTCCACCGCGAAGGCCGCCTCGGCCGCCGCATCCTCGTTCAGGGCTTCGAGCAGGGCCGCGACTGTCTTCGGGGTGACGAACGGAAGGTCGGCGGCGAGAGTGACCACGAGATCGGCGACCGGATCCGCCGCTGCCAGCGCCGCGACCGGACCCGCACCGGGCGGTGTCTCCTGGATCTGCAGCACGTGCGGGTCGAGATCGTCGCGGTGCGGACCCACCACGGTCACCCGCGCGCATCCCTCGACCGCGCCGAGGGCGGTGTCCAGCATCCTGCGGCCGCCGACGGTCAGAGCGGGCTTGTCGACGCCTCCCATCCGGGTCGCGCGGCCTCCCGCGACGATCACGGCTTCGACGTGGGTGAGCGTGCTCATGTCTTCATGCTGCCTCATCCGCCCCGCTCGTGAGCGCCCGCACTCGCCGTGCTGTAACCGATCGCACTGCCGTGTCCGGCACCGATCGCACTGCTGTGTCCGGCATCAATCGCACTGCGGTGTCCGACGTACTGCCGCATACATGTGGCGCGGATAGACTGCGCGGTATGTTCTTCGGCTGGCGGAACGGCGCGGCGGTGTTCGTCGTCCTCCTGTCCTGGCTCGTCGCCGCGGTCGTTCCGGTCACCGCAGGCTCCACCGCCGACACTGCCGGCCTGCTCCTCGGCCTGTTTGTGGTGGTCGTCGCGGCACTCGCGTTCGTCGCTGCCGCCGAGGATCCGCTGTTCGCCTTCGGTCGCAGCATCCGCGGCCCGACCTCCGAGGAACGACGTCTGCGCGGCGGGTTCCGCCGCCACTCCCATCCTGACACCGCCGGACGGCCACGTCCGCGCTCACCCGGTTCCGTCCTCGCCCTCGACACTCCGTCCGACGAGGAACTCCGGGAGATCTTCCATGTCCGATCCCTGCCCCCACGGCACACCCGCCGTGTCCGTCCGAAACGCCCACCGCTCGTTCGGTGACCTGACCGTCTTCACCGGGGTGGACATCGACGTCGCCCCCGGCCGATGTTGCGCCGTGGTCGGTGCGAACGGCACCGGTAAATCCACCCTGCTCGGATGCGTCGTCGGCGTCGACCGACTCGACGACGGCGTCGTCGAGATCCACGGCGTCCCCGTCGACGAGAGCTCGCCGACGCTGCGACGGCAGGTCGCCGCAGTTCTCGGCGAGGTCGCGACGTTCGCGCATCTCACCGCACACGAGCACCTGCAACTCGTCGCCACCGGTCACGGTGTGACCGACCCGTTCGACGCGGCGACACGGGTCCTCCAGGAGGTCGGTCTCGCTGCGTCGGTCGATCGACTGCCGCCGACCTTCTCGAGCGGGCAACGCCGCCGGCTCGCCCTGGCTTCCGCATTGGTACGCCCACGACGACTGCTCGTGCTCGACGAACCCGAACAGCATCTCGACGATGCCGGTCGCCGATGGCTGGCGTCCACGCTGGAGGCCGAGAAGCGCGCCGGTGGAACCGTGCTGATGGTCTCGCACGATGCCGTGTTGGTGGATGCGGTCGCCGACCAGGTGGTGGATGCGGACCGATGGCGCTGACCGGAACCGTCCGCGGCGCGCGTGATCTCCGCGCGCTCCGCCACGCCTTCGAGCGCCGGCACGCTCCGCTCGCGGATCGTCCGGCCCTCGCTGTGCTGGTCCTCCTCGGTCTGTACGTGGGCGGGGGGCTGGCGTGGTGGTTGTTCTCCCTGCCGTCGACGACCTTCGCGTGTGCGGACCCGATCGTGCGCGATCCGGCGTGCACCTCGGCGTGGGGATGGACGGTCGTCGCGATCGCGGTCGCTGCGGGGACGGCGTCCGCTCGGACCGCAGGCCCGGTGACGTGCGGTGCCGAGACGGCGTTCTGGCTGCTGTCCACGCCGGTGGATCGCGGTGCGGCACTCCGGCCGAGGGTTGCGGCGCTCCTGATCTGCGGTGCGATCGCGGGTGCTCTCGTGGGCCGGTTCGCGACCTTCGTGACCGCGCCGGAGGGACGCGTCGCGTTCACATGTCTTGCCGCCGCTCTCGGTGTCGGTGCCGTCGCCCTTCCGATGCTCGTGCAGTGCCGGGTACTCGCGCCCGCGGTCGTGCGGGTCGTGATCGGGCTGTGCCTCGTCGCCGTTCCGGGCGTGGTGACGGTCGCCGCCGTCGGCGTCGCGGTGTCACCGCCGGGACCGTTGTTCGTGGTGGGAGCATGGATCGTCGTTGCGGCACCGGCGGTCTCGGTATTGCATCGGTGCGGCAGGATCGCTGCACCGGAGTGGAGGGTGGGATCGGACACCGCGGTCGGTGCTTCGGCCGCGCTCACGGCACTCGATCCGTCGCTCCTGACAGGCGTGGTCGAGCGGAAGGCGTGGCTGCGCATCGGATCCCGCCACTCGCGGCCCTTGCCGCGCCACCCGACCGCGGCACTGGTCCGTTCCGATCTGCTCCGCCATGTCCGTAGGCCCGCACCCGCGCTCGTCGCGTGCGTCGCGCTGCTCGGCGTCGCGGTGGCGGTGTCGGTCGCGTCGCCGCCCGCCGCGGCCGTGGTTCAGCTCGTCACCGTCTTCACGATGGCGACGATCCTCGCTACGGGTCTGCGCGACGTGAGCCGCGATCCCGATTTCGCCGTCCTGTTCGGTACGAGGGACACGCACCTGCGTCTCGCGCTCTCCGTCGTCCCGGGGTCGGCCGCGGTCGTTGCCGGTGCCGTGACAGGGTTCGTCGGGAGTGCGTCGGTGGCGAGCGTCGTGATCGGGCTCGCCGGTGGGTGCGCGGCCGCCTATCGGATGCGCACGCGACCGCCGATCGGGTACGACGGCCTGCTCCTCGAGACGGCCGTCGGACAGATTCCGGTCGATCTGCTCCGGCAGTGGGCGCGGGGACCGGACCTACTCGTCGTCTGCGCGTGGCTCGTCGCCGTGATCGCCTGAGTCCGGCGGGAACCGGTGCCGAGCACGGGCGAGATCGATCCGGTCGCCGGAGATCGGGACGTCCTCGAGTTCGAGGCGCGCGAGTTGCCGCCGTGCGAGGTGCGCGGCCGGTCGCCCGGACGCGGGGACCACGCGGTGCCACGGCAGGTCGCCGGAATCGGTCCGCATGATCCATCCGACGGTGCGCGCACTCGACAGGCCCGCGGCGCCGGCGATGTCACCGTAGGTCACGACCCGGCCCGCGGGCACGGAGGCGACGAGTTCGCGAACCCGCTCGATCTGCTCGTCCGTGGTGACCACCGGCTACACCATCCGGGCCACGAGTTCGGCGGTCTCGGCGGGACGCGCCTGGTCGATCATGTGGTTGCAGTCGAATTCGAGGAGGGTCAGGTCGTCGCCGAGCCGCTCCGCGAGGTCGCGACGGAAGTCCGCCGTGGTGTACGGGGGCCGGACCTTCCCGGCCTGCACGAGGATCGTCGGGATGCCGGACGGCGGCAGGACGGGTCCGCGGGCGAGCTCGCCCCACGAGGCGACCAGGGCCGGTACGCACACCCGCCAGCCGACGCGCCCCGAGTCCAGCTTCACGAGATGTTCGGCGATCTCCTCGTCGAGCAGCTCGGGTGCCACCTCACTCCAGTCGCCGTGGACCTTCTCCGCACGGGCTTCGGCCTCGTCCGTGTAGTCGGGATGACGGTGGGTGAGGTCGGCGATCTCGAGCATCCGGCCGGCCGGGAGACCGATCGCCGGGTCGAGGAGCACCAGCGCCCGCACCCGGTCGGGCACCGCGGCGGCCAGGTGCAGCGCGAGGGCGCCGCCGAAAGAATGCCCCACCACGGTGACGGGACCGGTGGTGTGCGCGTCCAGCACCGCCGTCAGGTCGGCGACGTGGGCTTCGAACGACCACGGGGGAGTCCACGGGGAGCGTCCGTGTCCGCGCAGGTCGGGGGCGACGAACCGCAGGTGGGGCAGGTGCCGCTCCGCGAGGTTCCGCCAGCGCCGGCCGTGACCGGTGAGGCCGTGCAGCGCGAGGACCTCCGGTCCGTCGTCGGGCCCGAACAGATGGGTGTGCAGAAGCTCGGTGGCACTCACGCCGACCACTATCGCAGTCGTCGTGGCGCCACGCATCGCGCACCGGACCTGTCGTACCGATCTGGTGGGATGGGGTCATGCTCGACGTCGACACCGGCATCCCCGACCTGCACCCTCCACGGCCGCAGGTCACCGACCTGCCCGCCACCGTCTCGCGCATGTCCGAACCGCAGATCCCCGATCGCGTCCGTCGCCCGGCCGCGCGCCTGGTGCGCAGGTCCGCCGAGGCGCCGGTGGCCCGCGAATGGCCCGACGACGTGCGCGCGCTGTTCGACGACGCCCCTCCCGCCCTCCGCTGGCGTCCGTGGCAGGTCCTCGGCGGTCCCGGCACGGGCAAGACGTCCCTGCTCGTCGATCTCGCGGTCCACCGCATCGCAAGCGGCGCCGATCCCGAGTCGGTGCTGATCCTCACGCATTCGCGGCGGGCCGCCACCGCCGTGCGCGAGGCGATCACGGCCGGTCTGATCGCCCTCGGCGACGGCGCTGTACCCCGCGCGACACGCGAGCCGCTCGTCCGTACCGTCCACTCCTACGCCTTCGCGGTGCTGCGGTTGCAGGCCTCGGCGCACGGCAATCCACCACCGCGCCTGATCACCGGCGCCGAACAGGACGCCGTGCTGCGCGAACTGCTACGCGGCGACATCGACGACGGCGCCGGAATGTGGCCCGAGCGGTTGCGTCCGGCACTGGGCATGACGGGCTTCGCCGTCGAACTGCGCGACCTGATGCTGCGCGCCAACGAGCGCGGTCTCGGCCCCGAGGATCTGGTCGCGCTCGGGGAGCGCCGCAATCGACCGGAGTGGGTCGCGGCCGGGCGTTTCGCGGAGCGCTACGAACAGGTGATGCTGCTGCGCGGCGCCGTCGGTCTCGAAGCTCCGGAGGCCACCGCTCCGGCACTCGACGCGGCCGAGCTGGTCGGTGCGGCGCTCGCGGCGTTCGCGACCGATCCCGATCTGCTGGCCGCCGAGCGCGGCCGGATCCGCCATCTGCTCGTCGACGACGCCCAGCACCTCGATCCGCAGGCCGCCGACCTGGTCCGCGTGATCGGTACCGGCACCCGCACGAGCACGATCGCCGGCGACCCCGATCAGGCCGTCTTCGGCTTCCGCGGCGCCGACACCTCCTTCCTCGAGAGCCTCGGCGAGGCCGACGGATCGCGCCGGATCGTGTTGGGGGTCAACCATCGTGCCGCTCCCGAGGTGGCGTCCCTCGCCGACGGGATCGCCCGCAGACTGCCGGGCCTGCCACCGCACCGGGGTACGGCCGGGCACCGCGTCGAGGAGAGCGATCCAGGGCAGGTCCGCGTGGCGGTGTGCTCGTCGCAGGCCAAGGAGGCGGCACTGGTCGCCGACACCCTGCGCCGGTCCCATCTCGTCGACGGTGTGCCGTGGTCGCGCATGGCGATCGTCGTGCGGTCCGTGCCGCGGGTACTCGCGCCGCTGCGTCGCGCGCTGCTCGCGGCGGGCGTCCCGATGACGACCGCCGCGTCCGAACTCCCGCTGGCCCGCCAACACAGCGTCGCAGGCCTGCTCCTCGTGCTGCGCGCGGTGTCCGACAGCGGCTTCGAAGGCGACGAAGCGCTCGCCCTGTTGTCCGGGCCCATCGGCGGTGCCGAACCCGTCGCGCTGCGGAGACTGCGGCGTGGCCTGCGACGGGTCGAGCTCGCGGCGGGCAACGACCGCGACTCCGCCGAACTGCTGCGCATCCTGCTCACCGAGAGCGACGACACCGCCGAGAACGCGCACCTGATCCGCGGGCTGACCGACGTCGAGGCGGCACCGCTGAAGAAGGTGCTCGGTGTGCTGCGCAAGGCCCGCTCGGCGGCGCTGCGCGGGGGCGGTCTCGAGGACGTGCTGTGGGAGGCGTGGCAGGCCACCGGACTCGAACGGCGATGGGCCGCCGCGTCGGCCTGGGGTGGGCCGATCGGGGCGCAGGCCGACCGCGATCTCGACGGAGTGGTGGCCCTGTTCGACGCTGCCGCCGACTACGTCGACCGTCTGCCCCGCGCACACATCGCCGGGTTCGTCGACTACCTCACCGAGCAGGAGATCCCCGCCACGTCCCGCACCCGCGTCGCCGCCGAATCCGAAGCGGTCACGGTCGTCAGCGCGCACTCCGCCGCAGGCCGCGAATGGGACGTCGTGGTGGTCGCCGGTGTCCAGGAGGGTCTGTGGCCGAGCCTGCGCGCCCGCGGCACCCTGCTCGGCATCGAAGCCCTGATCGACGCCGTCTCCGGCGCCGACGGCGGCGACGAGGCCGGTGCACGACTCTCGCGCACCGCACCGCTGCTCGCCGAGGAGCGACGCCTGTTCCTCGTGGCGTGCAGTCGCGCCCGCACCCACCTCCTGGTGACCGCCGTCGATTCGGTGAGCGGCGACAGCGAACTGGTCCGTTCCCGTTTCGTCGACGAACTGCGCGGTGTCGGTACCGACGACCTCGATGCGGCCGACGACCTTCTCGCCGAACCGGTGCCCGACGAGGTCCGCACCCGCGTGCTGGCCCTGCCCGCCCTCGTCGCCGAACTGCGCAGCGTGGTCTGCGATCCGGAGATCGCCGAGACCGAGCCCGAACGGCAGCAGCGCGCCGCCCAGCAACTCGCGCGGCTCGCGCGCGCCGGGGTCCGCGGCGCCCACCCCGACGACTGGTACGGCACGGCCGATCCCAGCACCGCCGACCCGCTGTGGGATCCCGACGACGACGCGGTGCGGTTGTCGCCGTCCACGGTCGAGCAGCTCACGACCTGCCCGCTGCGGTGGATGTTCGAGCGCCACGGCGGTTCCGACGGCGAGAACAGCCACGCCGTCACCGGCACCCTCGTGCACACCCTCGTCCAGGCGCTCGCCGGGCGGATCCCGCCCGACCGCATCGACCAGGCCCTCGAGAAGGCCTGGGACTCGGTCGATCTGGGCGCCGAATGGTATGCCCGCCGCGAGCTCGAACGCACCCGCCGCATGCTCGACACCTTCTCGACGTGGCTGCAGGGCACGCGTGGGGAGCTCACCGAGATCGGCGTCGAGATCAAGGTCGACGGCATCCTCGAACCCGATTCCGACGACAAGCCCCGCGTGCGGCTCCGCGGTCGTATCGACCGGCTCGAACGCGACGCCGAGGGCCGCCCGGTCGTCATCGACGTCAAGACCGCGAAGAACCCGGTGTCGAAGGACGCCGCGCGCGATCATGCCCAGCTCGCCGCCTACCAAGTGGCCGCGGCGGCCGGCGCGATCGAGGGTGAACCGGCATCGGAGCCCGGTGGCGCGCGCCTGGTCTTCGTGGCGAAGCCCCACAACAAGGAAGGTGCGACGCAGCGCGTGCAGCCGCCCCTCGACGAGGACGGTCTCGCGCAGTGGCGGGAGATCATCCACGACGCCGCGGCCGCAACCCGCGGCCCGCGCTTCGTCGCGAGGGTCAACGACGGGTGCCGGCACTGCCCGGTGCTGTCGAGCTGCCCGGCGCACGACGAAGGCAGGCAGGTGACAGGGGAATGAGTGCACCACGGGTGACCGCGAAGCGCCTGGCGGAGGCACTGGGACAGTTGCCGCCGACGGCCGAACAGGCCGCCGTCATCGAGGCCCCGCCCGGCCCGATGCTGGTCGTCGCCGGGGCCGGGGCCGGCAAGACCGAGACCATGGCCGCGCGGGTGGTGTGGCTCGTCGCCAACGGTCTCGTCGAACCCGAGCAGGTGCTGGGCCTGACCTTCACCCGCAAGGCCGCGCAGCAGCTCACGGCCCGCATCCGGGCGCGCCTGGCCAAGCTCGCCGGATCGGCGCTCCTGCGCGACCTCGACCCGAGCGGTGGGCTGCGCGCGCGGATCCTCGGCAGCGAACCCGAGGTGAGCACGTACCACGCGTACGCCGGCCGCCTGCTCACCGAGCACGGTCTGCTGCTGCCCATCGAACCGTCGGCGACCCTGCTGTCCGAGACCGAGCTGTGGCAGGTCGCGCACCGCGTGGTCAGCTCGTGGGACGGCGAACTCGACACCGACCGCAATCCCGCATCGGTGACCGAGGCCGTTCTCGCCCTGTCCGGCCAGCTCGCCGAGCACCTCGTCGAGCCGGATCTGCTGCGCGACGCCCACCTCGAACTCGAACAGCTCGTGCACACCCTCCCGCCCGGCCCGGGGCAGCGCGGAGCACCGTCGAAGACGCTGCTCGGCTACCTCGAGACCCAGCACGCGCGGTTGCAGTTGCTTCCGCTCGTCGAACGGCTGTCCGAGACGCTGCGCCGCGAAGGTGCCCTCGACTTCGGGAGCCAGATGTCGCTCGCCGCGCGGGTCGCCCGCGCTCACCGCGAGGTGGGAGCCGGTGAGCGGGAACGATTCCGGGCCGTGCTGCTCGACGAGTACCAGGACACCGGGCACGCCCAGCGCGTGTTGCTCGCCGCCCTGTTCGGCGGTGGTGCCGATCCCGGCCTCGCGGTCACCGCGGTCGGCGATCCCATGCAGTCCATCTACGGCTGGCGCGGCGCGTCGGCCGCCAACCTGCCGCGGTTCGCGACCGACTTCCCAGCGGCCGACGGCGAACCGGCACCCACCCGCGAACTGCTCACCAGCTGGCGCAATCCGCCGCAGGCCCTCGAACTGGCGAACGTCTCGTCCGAACCCCTGCGCGATCGCGGAGTGTCGGTCAGCCGGTTGCGTCCCCGCCCCGACGCGACCGCCGGCGACGTCCGCCTCGCGCTGCACTCCGACGTCGCGGTCGAACGCGACTGGGTCGCCGACCGGATCGCCGCCGAGTACGCCGCCGCCCGCGAGGCCGGACGCAAACCCCCGACCGCGGCGGTCCTCGTCCGCCGCAACGCCGACGCCGCGCCGATCGCCGAGGCGCTGCGCGCCCGCGACCTTCCGGTCGAGGTCGTCGGCATCGGCGGGCTGCTGCACACGCCGGAGGTCGCAGACGTGCTCGCGATGCTGCGTCTCGCGGCCGATCCGCTGGCCGGGAGCGCGGCCGTGCGGGTGCTCACCGGCGCCCGCTGGCAACTCGGTGCCGCCGACCTGAAGGCGCTGTGGGAGCGCGCCCAGGAACTGGCCATCGCGGGACGTTGGGGTGTCGCCGGTGCGGTGACCGATCCCGACGCGCTCGAGGACGCCCTCGATTCGGCGCTGCCCGGTGAGTACGCCGACCAGGCCGGTCTCGCCGACGCGATCTCCGATCCCGGCGACAGCAGCCGCTATTCGGAGTTCGGCTACGCGCGCATCGTCGCGCTGGGGCGCGAGCTGACCTCCCTGCGCGAGCGGCTCGGCCAGCCGCTCACCGAACTCGTCGCCGAGGTCGAGCGTGTGCTCGGGATCGGCATCGAGACCGAGGCCCGCGTGGGCAGCCGGCGTGGTGTCGCCGGCCGCGAGCATCTCGACGCCTTCGCCTCCGTCGTCGCGTCCTACGCAGGGCGGACCAACGCGACCCTGCCCGGTCTGCTGTCCTACCTTGCGGCTGCGGAGGAGATCGAACAGGGGCTCGCGCCCGGTGAGGTGGAGGTCGACCCCGACCGGGTGCAGGTCCTCACCGTCCACTCGGCGAAGGGTCTCGAATGGGAGGTCGTCGCCGTCCCGCACGTCGCCGCCGGAGTCTTCCCGTCGTCCACGGCCGCCGCGACCTGGCTCGGCTCGACGACCGAACTGCCCCCGCATCTGCGCGGCGACCGGGTGCTGCCCGACGACGATCCGGGCAGCACCGACGGTGTGCCCGTGCTCGACCTCGACGACGTCTCCGACCGCAAGATGCTCGAGCGGGCCATCGACGCCAACAAGGACGCGCTCAAACGCCGCAAGCTCGACGAGGACCGCCGGTTGTTCTACGTCGCTCTCACCCGCACCGAACGAGCACTGTTCGTCTCCGCCCACCACTGGGCCGATACCGGATCCGAACCGAAGGGGCCCTCGCCGTTCCTCGAGGAACTGCACGAGATCGTCACGGCCCGGCCCGAACTCGGTGTGGTCGACCACTGGGCTCCGGAACCCGAACCGGAGGAGGAGAACCCGCTCACGGCCTCACCCCGCAGCGCACTGTGGCCGCGCGACCCGCTCGGTGCGCGGCGCACCGAGGTCGAACGCGGCGCGGCACTGGTCCTCGCCGAGTTCGACCGGACCGACCTCCCGACCGAGTACGACGACGATCCCGACGAGTGGGCCACCGACGTCGATGCGCTTCTGGCCGAACGCGAACAGCGTGCCGAGCAGAGCGCCGAAGTGGTGCTGCCCGCACAGCTGTCCGTCAGTCAGCTCGTCGATCTCGCCACCGATCCCGACGCTCTCGCTGCTCGTCTGCGTCGTCCGTTGCCGTTCCGGCCCAATCCGCTCGCACGTCGCGGCACCGCCTTCCACGCGTGGCTCGAGCGCAGATTCGGCGCGACACGCCTGCTCGACCTCGACGAGCTTCCCGGCGCCGACGACGAGGACGGCGACGATTCGCACTTCGACCGGCTCCAGGAGGCGTTCCTGCGGTCGAAGTGGGCATCACGCAACCCCGTCGAGGTCGAGGTGCCGTTCGAAACGGCCCTGGGCGGCACCGTGATCCGCGGACGCATCGACGCCGTCTTCGAGGATCCGGACGGCGGTTGGACGGTCATCGACTGGAAGACCGGCGCCGAACCGGAAGGCGAGAAGCTCGCCGCGGTGGGTGTGCAGCTCGCCGCCTACCGGCTCGCCTGGGCCCAGTTGATGGCGGCGCGGACCGAGCGGTTCACCGGCCGGCCGGCCGAACTGCCGCTGCACAAGGTCCGAGCGGCCTTCCACTACGTCCGCACCGGACGCACCGTCGCACCCGAGGAACTGCCGAATGCGGCGATGCTCGAACGCCTCGTGCTCGAGGCGGGAAATCTGCGAGGGCGTGCCGACGGCGAGTGACGCGGACTCAGGGGCGCTGCCCCACACCGGTGGCCACCTCGTGTGCCCGGCGGCCGGCGGTGTCAGGTGCCAGGGGAGCGGTGGGCATCCCGGCTCCCTCGCGGAGGCCCGACAGGAATTCCTCGAGGATCTCCGGCGGCGAATACTGCGGTTCCCAGCCCAGTTCGGTGCGGGCGCGCGTGCTGTCGAGCAGCGGAAGTTGCAGCACGGTGTCGAGCAGGCCGGGCGAGGCCGGAACGAGATGCGCGTGCCACGCCGCCCGCACGGCCTCGCGGAGTGCCGCGCGCGGCACCGGAATCTTCCTGGCAGAGAACATCTCTGCCAGGAACGCGCCGTCCACGGGTGGTTCCGTGGCGAGGTTGAACGCGCCGCGGACGGGCCGGACGGTCGCACGGACGAAGGCGTCGGCCACGTCGCTCGTGTGCAGCACCTGGGCACGCAGATCCTCGACCAACGGCATCACGGGGAGCAGTCCGCTGCGCAGCAGGTTCCCCGGGAGCAGGGGGCCGACGAACAGGCGTCGCTGCGAGGTCGCCGATTCGCGCTTGAAGATGAAGTAGGGACGCATCCGCACGACGCGCGTCTCCGGTGCCCGCAGTTCGAGGGTGTCGAGAAAACGTTCCAGATAAGACTTCTCGCGGGGATAGGCGGCACCCGGCCACCCGTGTGTGGGCCAGTCCTCGGTGACGCGATCCGTCGAGCTTCCGGGCGAATAAGCCGCGACCGACGACGAGTAGATCAGCGCGGGAACCTTCTCCGCGGCCGCCGCCTCGAAGACCGAGATCGCGCCGAGCACATTGTTCTCCCAGGTCACCTCCGGACGGTGCGTGGGCTGGAACAGCCACGACAGGTGGATCACCGCGTCGGCACCCCGCACGATCGGGCGGAAGTCGTCGGTGGTGGTGTCGGCGACCGTGAACGTCGCCTTGGGGGACGTCCACTCCGTCGGTCGTCGCGCGACGCCGACGATCTCGGCGACGGCGGGTTCGCGCCCGAGCGCCTCGACGATCCCGGTTCCCAGATTGCCGGTCGCGCCGACGACGACCACCTTCAGACCACGTGCGGTGTCCATACCGACGCATACCCGCTCGCTGTGACCTCAATCACCGCGGGTGAACGGTAGGTGGATCGTTCAGCGAACCGCGGTGCGGCGGACCTTCAGTGCCTCGGTGACGAGCGGGATCTGCAGCGGGAGCCGGGCAAGCGACACCGCCTTGGCGGCGGGGGAGAGCTTCGGGCTGCGCAGCCACGTCACGGCCATCTGCACGTTGGCGGGGAAGACCGCCAGGAACAGCGCCGCGGCCAGGGAACCGCCGAGGCGTCGGGTGCGGGGCACGGCGAGCGCGCCGGCGACGGCGATCTCCGCGACCCCCGAGGCGTAGGTGTAGGTGCGGGCATCGCCCGGCAGGGCGCGGGGCACGATGCCGTCGAACGGTTCCGGTCGCACGAAGTGCAGGACCCCGACGCCGAGGAGGAGACCTGCCAGCCGGATCGCAGAGCGCTGCGACGCTTTCGTGGACATGCGTGCCAGACTAGCGCGCGGCGGTAGGCTGCGATCCGGTATCGAGGCGGTCCGCCCGGTGCCGCGACGGCGGAGGGCGGCCTCCGGCGCAGGTCGACAGCAGGAAGGTGGGACACCGCGATGCCCGGGAGGTTGCGTGCGCGGTTCAGCCGCTCCGATCAGCTCACCGAGCGCCCCGACTTCGCGCTCGTCGGTGTGCTGCGCGTACCGCAGGAGCAGACGAGTCCCGGCTTCGCGATCGCGCGTCGCATCGGCTACGCCTTCGCTGCGCTGATCCTCGCGGTTCTCGTGGTCTACCTCGACCGCGACGGCTACCGCGACTCGCAGGGCAGCGAACTGTCGCTGCTCGACTGCATCTACTACGCCACCGTGTCGCTCTCGACCACCGGTTACGGCGACATCACCCCCTTCACCCCCCAGGCGAGACTGATCAACATCCTGGTGATCACTCCACTGCGGGTGTTCTTCCTCATCGTGCTGGTCGGTACCACGCTGTCGGCACTGACCGAGAGTTCCCGGCAAGCATTCAAGATCCAGCGTTGGAGGCGCCGCGTGCGTAATCACACCGTCGTCATCGGCTTCGGTACCAAGGGCCGTACCGCGGTCGACGCGATGCTCGGCGACGGAGTCCCGCCGTCCGAGATCGTCGTCGTCGACACCGATCCGGTCGTTCTCGAGTCCGCCGCAGGGCAGGGACTCGTGACGGTCCAGGGTTCGGCGACGAAATCCGATGTGCTCCGCCTCGCCGGAGTGCAGCACGCAGCCGCCGTGATCGTCGCCGCGAACCGAGACGACACCGCGGTACTCGTGACCCTCAGCGCCCGCGAGATCGCTCCGCGCGCGAAGATCGTCGCCGCGATCCGCGAGTCGGAGAACACCCACCTGCTGCGTCAGTCGGGAGCCGACTCGGTGGTCATCTCGTCGGAGACGGCGGGTCGCCTGCTCGGTATCGCCACGACCACGCCGAACGTCGTCGAGATGATCGAGGACCTGCTCACCCCGGAAGCGGGATTCGCCATCGCCGAACGCGACGTCGACCCCAGCGAGGTCGGGGGATCCCCGCGGCATCTCAAGGACATCGTCCTCGCCGTCGTCCGCGACGGACGGATGTGGCGGATCGGTTCGCCCGAGGTCGACGCGCTCGAAGCGAACGACAAGCTGCTCTACATCCGCCTGGTGGGTTCGCCGCCGGGCGCCATGCGTGGCTAGGGTGCTGATGTGACCGGTTTCGCTCTGTCGGGTACCCCGCTGCTCTCACGTACCGTCGTCGACCGGGCGGAGGAACTGCGTAAGGACGAGGACGCCCTGCGCGCCGGCTGGGCCGACGCGAAACTTCTGCGGGTCGACCGGCGTAACCAGGTCCGTGTCTCCGACAGTGCGCTCGTGCTCGGTGAGGCGTCCGAACTCGGCCCCGAACCGGTCGAGGGCGCGATCTTCCTGGGTATCCGCGACGGACACCACGTCTGGGCGACCCGCGTCCTGGCGCAGACGGGCACGGTGGCCGATCTGCGGCGCGTCGGCGAGCGTCTCGACGATGCCGACGCCGACCTGATGGTCAGCGCGGTCGCGTTGCTGAACTGGCACGACAACGCCGGCTACAGCGCGGTCGACGGCTCACCCACGCGCCCGACGATGTCCGGCTGGTCGCGGATCAGCACCGAGACCGGGCACGAGGAGTTCCCTCGCACCGACCCCGCGATCATCTGCCTCGTGCACGACGGACACGATCGGGTGCTGCTCGCCCGCCAGCCGGTGTGGCCCGAGCGGCGCTTCTCCGTGCTCGCGGGCTTCGTCGAAGCCGGTGAGTCACTCGAATCGTGCGTGGTGCGGGAGATCCGCGAGGAAGTCGGTGTCGAGGTGCGCGACGTGCGGTATCTCGGCAGTCAGCCCTGGCCGTTCCCGCGGTCGCTCATGCTCGGATTCGCGGCGATCGCCGATCCCGAGCAGGCGCTGGACTTCCGCGACGGGGAGATCACCGAGGCACGGTGGTTCACCCGCGAGGAGGTCCGTGCCGCGCTGGCGACGGGTGACTGGGCCTCCGCCGAGGACGCCCCGCTGTTGCTGCCTGGCTCGATCTCCATCGCGCGCGGGATGCTCGAAGGCTGGGCCAAGGAGTAGAAGGCCTGGAGTAGAAGCCCGGGCACGAGAGAGGCCGGCCGCGGCGGACGCGACCGGCCTTTCCGAACGAGCAGGAACTACAGACCCAGAGCGCGCTGGACCTCGGCGAGCGACGGGTTGGTGGCGGTGCTGCCGTCGGCGAACTTGACGGTGGGCACCACGTGGTTGCCGTTGTTGACGCTGCCGACGAACTCCGCGGCGGCCGGATCCGACTCGATGTCGATCTCGGTGTACGCGATGCCGTTCTGGTCGAGCTGGGTCTTCAGCCGCCTGCAGTAACCGCACCAGGTGGTGGAGTAGACGGTCAGGGCGGGTGCGTCGGTGGTCGTCATGTCTTCGAGAACATCACAGCCGTCGAACATGTTCCGCGACCGGGGTGGGCTGTGGTCCTCACCACAGCGGGCGAGGTCACCGGTGGGCTGCGCTGTCGGCGGTCGCTGTCATGATGGAGGCCATGTGTGCGGATGTGGTGGACGGTCTCGACCCCGAGCAGGCAGCAGCGGTACTCGCCCCACGCGGGCCGGTCTGCGTGCTCGCCGGTGCCGGCACCGGCAAGACCCGCACCATCACGCGCCGCATCGCCCACCTCGTCTCCGCCGGTCACGTCTCCGCGAGTCAGGTCCTCGCCGTCACCTTCACCGCCCGCGCGGCAGGGGAGATGCGCTCACGCCTGCGCGCCCTGGGTATCGGCGGCGACGGCACGCAGGTGCAGGCCCGCACCTTCCACGCCGCGGCGCTGCGGCAGCTGCGGTACTTCTGGCCGCAGGTCGTCGGCGACACGCCGTGGCAACTGCTCGACCGCAAGTTCGCGGCCGTCTCGCAGGCGGCGCACCGGTGCGGCTTCCCGACCGACACCGACACCGTGCGCGACCTGCTGTCGGAGATCGAATGGTCCAAGGGCACGCTCGTCGCACCCGAGGACTATCCCGCCGCGGCCGCCCGCGCCCACCGCACCCCACCGGCCGACCCCGAGCGGGTCGCGCGTGTCTACGAGACGTACGAGCAGCTCAAGACCCGGTCGGGCGACGGGATGTATCTCGACTTCGACGACCTGCTGCTGCACACCGCGGCGGCCCTCGAGGACAACCTCGCGGTGGCCGAGGAGTTCCGCGACCGCTACCGCTGCTTCGTCGTCGACGAGTACCAGGACGTCACGCCGCTGCAGCAGCGCGTGCTCGACGCATGGCTCGGCGAGCGCGACGATCTCACGGTGGTCGGCGACGCCAACCAGACCATCTATTCGTTCACCGGCGCCACCCCGAAGCACCTGCTCGACTTCTCGCGCCGGTTCCCCGACGCCACGGTCGTGCGCCTCGAACGCGACTACCGCTCCACCCCGGAGGTGGTCGACCTCGCCAACCGCGTGATCGGTGCGGCGCGGGGCCGCATCGCCGGCACCCGGCTCAAGCTCGTCGGTCAGCGTCCGTCCGGGCCGGAGCCCACCTTCGCCGAGTTCGACGACGAACCCGCCGAAGCCCAGGCGGTTGCCAAGGCCGTCGCGAAGCTGATGGGCAAGGGGGTCCCGGCGGCCGAGATCGCGGTGCTCTACCGCATCAACGCCCAGTCCGAGGCCTACGAGCAGGCGTTCACGCAGGCAGGAATCCCGTACCAGGTGCGCGGCGGCGAAGGCTTCTTCAACCGCGCGGAGGTCCGGCAGGCGGTCAACGCGCTGCGCCAGGTGGGTACGCGTGACGACCTGCCGGAGGACGCCGGTCGCGGTGCCGGGCTGCTCAGCCTCGTCCGGGCCACCCTGGTGCCGCTCGGCCTGACCGACACCGAACCGGTGGGCGCGCAGGCACGCGAGCGCTGGGCGTCGCTCGTCGCGCTCGTGCAGCTCACCGAGGAACTGCTCGAGCACGAACCCGACCTCGATCTGCAGGGTCTGCTGCGCGATCTCGCGGCCCGTGCCGAAGCGCGCCAGCCACCGACCGTCCAGGGCGTCACGCTCGCGTCGCTGCACGCGGCGAAGGGCCTCGAATGGGACGCCGTCTTCCTCGTCGGACTCACCGACGGCACCCTGCCGATCACCCACGTCACCGGCGACAAGGACACCCCACCCGACGAGGCCGGCATCGAGGAGGAACGGCGGCTGCTCTACGTCGGCGTTACCCGTGCCCGCGTGCACCTGCAACTGTCGTGGGCGTTGTCCCGCACGGCGGGCGGTCGCCGGTCGCGGCGACGCTCCCGCTTCCTGCACGGGCTCATCCCCGACAGTTCACCCGCGTCGAAGATCGCCGAACCGGCCTCCCCGCGGAAGAAGCGCCCGCAGTGCCGTGTCTGCGGCAAGCCGCTCATGGGCACCACCTCGACCATGCTCGGCCGCTGCGAGGGCTGCCCGTCCGATCTCGACGAGAACCTGCTCGTCGCGCTCAAGGAATGGCGCCGGGAACGCTCGAAGGAGATGAAGGTTCCGGCCTACGTCGTCTTCAGCGACAACACCCTCGTCGCGATCGCCGAACAGCAGCCGCGCGACGATCGTGCGTTGGTTGCCATCCCGGGGATCGGAGCGAAGAAGCTCGAGCAGTACGGCGCCGACGTGCTCGCCCTCGTGCGAGGGGAGCGCGCCGTCGACACTCTCGACCTCTGAGGACTACCCGGCGGGGATCACTCGGCGCACAGGCAGAAGTAGTGCCCGGCCGGATCGCGGAACACCCGGAAGGTGGTCTTGTTCGAGCCGTCGTCGGCGCGCAGCGCGTCGAGCCCGAGGACGAGACGTTCGGCCTCGTCGAGGTCGGGTACGTGGAAGTCGAGATGGGCGTGCACACCGTCGGCGGGCCAGTGCCGCGGCGTGAAGTCGGGATCGCGCTGGAACGCGATGGCCGTCGAGTCGTCACGGGCGAGTTCGACCCAGTCCTCCCGCTCGTTGGTGATCGTCCATCCGAGCAACCGGCGGTAGAAGTCGGCGAGCGCGCGCGGATCCGGGCAGTCGAGGACGGGCAGGAATCTCGTGGTCGCGAGGGACATGCCCTCCGACTGTAGTGCCGGGACGAAGAACGCGGCACGAAACCGCAGGTAGAAAATAACTTGTGCCGATCGTGTCCACGAATCTAGGCTGGATGACGATGTCACGGGAGACGGCCCGTGCGCGACGAGAAAGTGAGGTGGCCCCGATGCTCGGCTTCGATGCTCTTGCAGCGACAGCGGCCCCTCGTGTCGCTGTGGCCGCCGCTACCACTCACATCGCCACACCTGTGGCTCGTATCGCCGCCACCCCTGTGGCTGCCGAAGTGGTAGCCGCGCCGCGTGCACGCCGACGTGTGTACGCCGCCGCCGTCTCGTCCGTGGTCGGAAGTCGATCGGGAAGTATCTCCCGGTAGACCTTCGTCTCCTCCAGGCCACGGACCCCGCCCAGCGGACCGTGGCCTTTCTCGTTCTCCGGCCGGGTTCGCATCGCATTCCACCGAACCAACGAAGGAGCTCACGTGCCGAGCGAATACCCGTCGAGCCTGTCGAACCGAACGGAAGGAGACGAGATGCGTCGTACCGACATCCTGTCGCGCAGCGACACTTTCGCGGTGTCACGCGACGACCGCGACCGCGACACCCTGCCGTGCCACGACAACGACCCCGACCTGTGGTTCGCCGAGACCCCGGCCGATCTCGAGTATGCCAAGACGCTGTGCGCGGGCTGCCCGGTGCGTGCCCGGTGCCTCGACGCCGCTCTCGAGCGGGAGGAACCCTGGGGCGTGTGGGGCGGGGAGATCATCGACCGTGGTGTCGTCGTGGCCCGCAAGCGGCCGCGGGGCCGGCCTCGGAAGAATCCGCTGCCCGAACCCCGCAAGGAACTGGTCTGTGCGTGAATACGGTTGCCCGGCTTCGTCACTCCTCGACGAAGCCGGGTAGCCATTCGCTGAGGATGCGCATGTACGGTGCCTCGGCGTCGAGCTGAGCGCAGATGCCGACCGAACCGAGCAGTACCCGGAACACACTCACGTACTCGGGCGGAAGGTTCAGCGTCCGGGCCGTCTTGAAGGTGGAACTCGAGAAGTCCGTGGCCGTGCCCGCCACCCGCTGCAGCCATGCGCGGGTGAAGTGGAACGACTCGGTGTGGATCGGATCGGTGAACGGCCGGAGGTAGTCGGCGATCTCCTCGTCGGTGACCGTGCGGCCGGGCAGCACGAACTTGTTGTCGTAGAGCAGCCGGGTGAGTTCGTCGAAACGCTCGTCGAGGGCGAGCCGGACCATCCGTCCGAGCACCGGCGGGAAGCCGTCGGGCATCGCTGCCGTGGCCCCGAAGTCGATGACCCCGAGACGGCCGTCGTCGAGCAGCATGAAGTTGCCCGGATGCGGGTCGCTGTGGAGCAGACCGGCCCGTGCGGGCGAGCAGAAGTGGAACTCCGCGAGCAGCGCACCGGCCCGGTTGCGCTGCTCCCGCGTACCACCGCTGATGATCGCCGACAGCGGAGTGGCCGAAAGCCATTCGGTCACGACGACCTTCGGTGCACTCGCGACGACACGCGGGATCAGGAACTTCTCGTCGCCGGCGAAGGCCTTGGCGAAGGCCCGCTGGTTGTCGGCCTCGATCCGGTAGTCGAGTTCTTCCTCGGTGCGTGCGGACAACTCGTCGAGCAGCGCACGCACATCGGCGCCCGGCATCATCGTGGCGAACAATCCGGCGAACCGGGACAGCGTGCGCATGTCGGCGCGCAGTGCCTCGTCGGCGCCCGGGTACTGGACCTTCACCGCGACCTCGCGTCCGTCCGACCACACGGCCCGATGCACCTGGCCGATACTGGCCGACGCGACGGGCACGTCGTCGAACGACTCGAAGCGCTCGCGCCACTTCGTGCCGAGTTGCTGGTCGAGCACGCGGTGCACGGCCCGGGCGGGCAGGGGAGGGGCCTCGGCCTGCAGTTTGGTGAGCGCCTCCCGATACGGCTCGGCGAACTCCTCCGGGACGGCGGCTTCCATCACGCTCAGGGCCTGGCCGAACTTCATGGCGCCGCCCTTGAGTTCGCCCAGCACGCTGAACAACTGTTCGGCGGCCTTCGCCGTCATCTCGGCGTCGATCTCCTCCCGATCTCCACCGGCGAGCCGACGACCGAAACCCACGGCAGCGCGCCCGGCGATTCCCAGAGGAATGCTCGCGAGCTTGGCAGTGCGGGACGAGCTTCTGCGAGGGATGTCTGGCACGCCCCCCATCATGCCTGACCGACCCGAGCGACGGCCGAGCAGTCGCACCGGGGATGACGGAACCACCGACGCGTGACGATGCGGTGGGATCGTAGGTCCAGTTCGAGCGTGCGATCGACCGCCGGAGTCACCGACGGATCGGCGGAGAGGAACGCCTCGATCTGGCCGACGGCCATCGCCGCGGTCGCCGACGTCACCGCCCGGCCGGCGTGGCCCTGCCGCCCGTACAGCTGACTCGCCAGCCGTGGCCAGGACGGATCGAGATCGGTCCGCACGAGATCGGCGCAGCGCAGGCAACTGCTCCGGCCGGGGAGTACGAACGGCCCGACGATGCCGCGTCCGTCCCTGATCCGCACCGCGAGATGAGGGATCCCGGCCCGTACGAGCATGCTCACGAGATGGGGGTCGGGCACCTGGCCGTCGGCAAGGACGACGCAGTCGGCCGGACCCTGCGGTTCGTCACCGGACGACGAGCGCACCCACCGCACGTCCCACACCGGGAGATCGTCGACGATCGCCGAGGCGAGCGGACCCGAGCCGTGGACCCGCACCCGCCGCGGTCGCGCCGGACCGACCGGCGACGAGGGGACCTGCCGGACCGCGCCCGTGGCGGTGAGCTCGTCGAGCACCTGGCGCACCCGTCCCGACGGAAGCCCACGCTCGGCCGCGGCGTCGAGCACCTCGTCGAGGGTGAGCCGGCCGTCGAGCAGCCGGACGAGAACGCCGAGGTCGAAGCTGTCCATGCCTTCGGGTGGCAGGACGACGGTCGCGGTGCCGGGACCCCAACCGAGCTGGATCGAGCCGTCGGACCGTTCGAGCACGGCCAGTTCGGGATCGACCCGGAGAACCGCCGCCTCGGGCGGCGCAGGATTCGTGGTCGTCTCGCGCGATGCGGTGATCATGGAGACAGACTGACAGCACCCGCGCCCGTGGACGGCTCACGAGGAGCAGTTGTCCACAGGCGCGGGTGCCTCTGTCGGGTCGTTCTAGGAGGTGCTGTCGTCCCCGGGACGATCCTCGTCGGATCCCTCCTCGGCGGCGCGATCGCGTTCGGCCTGCTCGCGTTCCATGGTCGCCTGCAACTGGGCGATCGGATCGTCGAAGGCTCCGGTGCCGCCGCCGATCACACGGTCGACGAAGGCTGCCGGGTTGTCGAGATCCGACGAGTCCGGCAGCAGGTCGGGGTGCGCCCACACGTGGTCGCGGGCCTCGGTGCCGGCATCGGTGGTGAGGCGTCGCCACAGCGCGGCGGCCTCGCGCACCTTCCGGGGCCGGAGTTCGAGGCCGACGAGCGTGGCGAAGGTCTGCTCCGCCGGTCCGCCCGTGGCGCGGCGACGGCGCAGGGTCTCGGTCAGGGCCGAGGCGCCCGGGAGCCGCTCGCCGAGGGCGTCGGCGACGACCGTCTCGACCCAGCCCTCGACGAGCGCGAGCATCGTCTCGAGCCGTTCGAGGGCGGCCTTCTGCTCCGGGGTGGTCTGGGGTTCGAACGCACCCTGCTTGAGGATCTCCTCGAGCTTGGACGGGTCGGTGAGAGCCGACGGGTCGAGTCCCTGCGCGAGATCCTCGATCGACGACATGTCCATGCGGATGCCGCGTGCGTATTCCTCGACGGTCGCCAGCATCCGCTGACGCAGCCACGGCACGTGGCTGTAGAGGCGCTGGTGGGCGGCCTCGCGTGCGGCGAGGAAGACGAGCACCTCCTGGGCGGGCTGTTCGAGTCCTTCACCGAAGCTCTCGACCGCGGCCGGCAGCAGGGCGGCGGTGCCCTCCGGGCCGAGCGGAAGACCGATGTCGGTGGAGGTGAGCACTTCCTTCGACAGCTGGCCGAGGGCCTGGCCGAGCTGGGAGCCGAAGGCGACCCCGCCCATCTGCGAGAACATGCCGAGCATGGGCCCGGCCATCGCGCGGGCCTCCTCGGGCAGGCCGTTCAGCATCATGCCGTTGACCTGCTCGGCGATCGGATCGCACAGGCGCTTCCACGTCTCGAGGGTGTTGTCGAGCCAGTCGACGGGCGTCCACGCCACGACCTTCGACGCACCCGCGGGCAGCGTGGTGGCCGCGTCGAGCCACAGTTCCGCGAGGCGCGCGGCGTCGGCCACGGCGTCGGTGGTGCGGGGCGGGACCGGGTCGACGGACCCGATCTGCTGGCGTGCGAGCTTCGTCGCGATGTCGTAGTTGACCGGGCCCGAGCCGCCGCCGGAACCCATGGCGCTGCCCATGCCGGCGAGCATCTGACCGAACTGGCTGAGCATCTGACCGAACTGCGCGGGATCGAAGCCCTGACCGCCGAACGGGTTGTCGCCCCCGCCGCTGCCGGGGAGTCCGAATCCGAACGGGATGCCGCCACCGGAGCCGCCGCTACCGGAACCCTCGTCCTTCCTGCGGTCGGGGTCGTCGTCGGGATTCGAGAATCCGAAGGGCGTGTCGCTCATGTATCCAACGGTACAAGGCGGCCGGGGCGGGGACCGGCATCGTGGTCACGCTCATGGCGAACACGACACGGTCGTGGTGTGAAGGGGGCGGTCGGGCGACCGTTACCCTGGCCGGGTGAATCGTCGCTACGTCCTGCCGCTCGCGCTCGTGCTCCCGATCCTCGTCATCGTGGTCGTGGCGTTCAACGTCCGGGCGCCGTACGTGGCGCTCGGTCCGGGCCCCGTCTTCGACACGCTCGGCGAGATCGAGGGCACCCCGGTCGTCGCGCTCGAGGGGATCGAGGCGGACGAGACCGAGGGCAGTCTGTTCATGACGACCGTCGGGGTCACCGACAATCTCACCCTCGCGCAGACCTTCACCGCCTGGATCAGCGGTCGCTACGGCGTCGCGCCGCGCGAACAGGTCTATCCGCCCGACCGCAGCAAGGACGAGGTGCAGGCCGTCGACCAGGCGCAGTTCGCCCAGTCGGAGCGCTCCGCCGAACTGGCCGCCCTGCACTATCTCGACCTGCCGGTGACCCTGCGGATCGCGGAGGTGGGTCAGGAGGCTCCCGCTTCCGGGTTGCTCGAGGCGGGCGACCGGATCGTCGCCGTCGGCGGCGAGGAGATGCGCACGGCCGGCCAGGTGCAGCGCGCGGTCGGCGACGTGCCGCCCGGTGAGTCGGTGGGCATCACCGTCCTGCGCGGCGATGCCGAGGAGTCGTTCGACGTTCCGGTCGGTCCCCGGCCCGGCGACCCGGACAAGGGCTTCCTGGGCATCGCCACCGAGGAGGTCCCCGAGGTGCCCTTCGAGGTCACCTTCAACCTGGCCGACATCGGTGGCCCGTCCGCCGGCCTGATGTTCAGCCTGGCCGTGGTGGACAAGCTCAGCCCGGGCCTGCTCAACGGTGGCCTGGACGTCGCCGGTACCGGCACGATCGACTCGGACGGGATGGTCGGGCCGATCGGCGGGATCACCCACAAGCTCACCGCGGCGTCGGAGGACGGCGCGACGGTCTTCCTGGTGCCCGCCGAGAACTGCGCGGAGGCGCAGAGCGGCGCCCCCGAGGGCGTGCAACTCGTGAAGGTCGAGACGCTCGAGGGCGCGATCGACGCGCTGGCCGCGATCGCGGACGGAAGCGACGCGCCGGCCTGCAGCTGATCACACTCGCCGCAGCACCGACAGCTCGGTGATCCGGCAGCTCAGTAGTCGTCGTCGCTCGCCTCGAGGGTCGCGTACAACGCCGCCACGACATGCGGGGCGAGGTTGTCGTAGGTCCGCAGCTCGGCGCCCGCGAACGGATCGTCGTCGTCGAGCGGACGCAACTGCAGGAGCGAGAGCGACGGCCCGTCGCGCAGCACGGCGGAGATGAGACGGGCGGCGCGCCGCTCCGGGTGACTGTGCGCTGCGAGTCGTGCCGCCTCGTCCGCCGCGTGGGCATCGGCGAGCAGCGGCGCGAAGGCGTCGTCGAGTTCGTTCTCGGCGCTCGGCGGCAACACGACCACCTCCTGCACGAGGGCGCACCCGGCGACCGAGCCGGGCCAGGTGGTCGTGGCGAGGAACTCCTCGAGTGCGGGACTGCCGCCCTCGATGTCGTCGGGGAAGTCCTCCTGCGCGATCGGCGTGTACTCGTGCCCCTCGTCGAGCTGGTCGGCGAGGGTGGGTTCGGCGGCTGCGAGAAGCACGGTCGGGACGAGCGCGAACATCACGGGAGGGCGGTCCCAACCCTCCGCATCCGCGAAATCGATGATCTCGTGGACGGCGCGCGCGAGTGCTTGTTCGGAAGGTACGGGAAGACGTTGGTTCACCGGCCTATCCTGGCACCCGTACGCGGGTGGGCGCTGCCGGACCTGCGTCGTACGACCCCCGGTAGGAGGATTCCGTAGAGTGGGGCGAAACGGTCACTCCGTGAGAACGAGGCGCGTTCGTACGCGTTCGTCGAGCGCGAGATGTACAGATGCGGTGCGATCGCGCCGCCGGACGAGTTGGGAGCGTGGCACGTGGGCATGAGGCCCCCGACCGGAGTACCTACATTGTCGAAGCGGAGCAGAGTTCTGCTGATCCTGGCAGTGGTGGCCGCAGTGCTGCTCCTGCTCGGACCGCGGTTGGTGGACACCTACACCAACTGGCTCTGGTTCGGCGAGGTCGACTTCCGGGACGTATACGTCAAGGTTCTCCTGACCCGGATCGCACTGTTCCTGGTGGTCGGGTTGTTCATCGGCGGTGTCGTCTGGCTGGCGATGCTGCTCGCCTACCGGTCGCGCCCGGTCTTCGTACCGACCACCGGACCCAACGATCCGGTGGCGCGCTACCGCACCACCGTGATGACGCGCATGCGCGCCTTCGGGATCGGTATCCCGGTCGTGCTCGGTGTGCTCTCCGGTCTGGTCGCCCAGGCCGGCTGGGTCACCGTGCAGATGTTCTTCAACGGCGGTGACTTCGGCACCACCGATCCGCAGTTCGGTCTCGACGTCGGCTTCTACGCCTTCGACCTGCCGTTCTACCGATTCCTGCTCAACTGGTTCTTCGTCGCGATCGTGCTCGGGTTCATCGCGAACCTCGTCACGCACTACATCTTCGGCGGCATCCGCCTCGCCGGTCGGGGTGGAAGCATGTCGACGGCCTCGCGTGTTCAGCTCGCCGTCTTCGCCGGACTGTTCGTCGCGTTCAAGGCGGTCGCCTACTGGCTCGACCGGTACGAACTGCTGTGGAGCAGCCGCAAGGAACCCACCTTCACCGGTGGTGGCTTCACCGACATCAACGCGGTGCTGCCGGCCAAGCTCATCCTGCTCGCGATCGCCGTCATCTGCGCGATCGCGTTCTTCGCCGCGATCTTCCTGCGCGACCTGCGGATCCCCGCGCTCGCGACGGCGCTGCTCGTGCTCTCGTCGATCCTCGTCGGCGCGGTGTACCCGCTCATGGTCGAGCAGTTCTCGGTGCGCCCGAACGCTGCCGACAAGGAGAGCGAGTACATCGAGCGCAACATCGCCGCGACCCGTGAGGCGTACGGCATCACCGACGACAAGGTGGCGTACGAGGACTACCCGGGTGTGGGCACCACCTCGCCCGAGAACATCCCGGCCGACATCACCACGATCGCGAACGCCCGCCTGCTCGACCCGAACGTGCTTCCCCGCACCTTCACGCAGCAGACGCAGCTGAAGAACTTCTACGGCTACCCCGAGTCGCTCGACATCGACCGGTACGAGCTCGACGGTCGTATGGAGGACTACATCGTCGCGGCGCGTGAGCTCTCGCCCACGAGCCTGACCGGCAACCAGACCGACTGGATCAACCGCCACACCGTGTACACGCACGGCAACGGTCTCGTCGCGGCGCCCGCCAACCGTGTGAACGCCGCCGCGAGTGCCTCGGCGGAGGAGGCCGCCAACAGCAACAGCGGCTACCCGGTCTACTTCGTCAGCGACCTGGCGTCGCTCGCCGCGGAGAACCAGGTCATCCCCGTCGAGCAGCCCCGCATCTACTACGGCGAGGTCATCGCCGAGGCCGATCCGGACTACGCGATCGTCGGCAACAGCGCCGACTCGTCCGGTCCGCGCGAGTACGACACCGACACCGAGAAGTACACCTACACCGGTACGGGCGGCGTCGACATCGGCAACTGGTTCAACCGGCTCGCCTTCGCCGCGAAGTACGGCGAACGCAACATCCTGTTCTCGAGCGCCATCGGCAGCGACTCGAAGATCCTGTTCAACCGCGACCCGCGTGAGCGCGTGACGAAGGTCGCGCCGTGGCTGACGGCCGACGGCGACGCCTACCCGGCGGCGATCGACGGCCGCATCAAGTGGGTCGTCGACGCGTACACCACACTCGACTACTACCCGTATGCGCAGCGCGCGTCGCTCGAGGGCCTCGTCGAGGACAGCATCGACCAGAACACCGGCCGGTTGCTGCCCCGCAAGGAGGTCTCGTACATCCGCAACTCGGTCAAGGCGACGGTCGACGCCTACGACGGCACCGTCACGCTCTACCAGGTCGACGATCAGGATCCGGTCCTGAAGGCGTGGATGGGTGTCTTCCCCGAGGCGGTGACCCCGCAGGACCAGATCTCCGACGAACTGCGGGCGCACTTCCGGTACCCGGAGGATCTGTTCAAGGTGCAGCGCGAGATGCTCGCCAAGTACCACGTCGACGACCCGCGCGAGTTCTTCACGAACAACGCGTTCTGGTCGGTGCCGGCCGATCCGACGGTCGACACGAGCGCGAACCAGCCGCCCTACTACCTGCTGATGGGCGATCGTGAGTCGGCGGATCCGCGGTTCCGTCTGACCTCGGCGATGGTGGGTTACAACCGGCAGTTCCTGTCGGCTTACATCTCGGTCGAGTCCGATCCGGAGAACTACGGGAAGTTCACGATCCTGCAGCTACCGACGGACACGCAGACCTTCGGTCCGGAGCAGACGCAGAACGCGATGATCTCCGACACCCGAGTGGCTTCGGAGCGGACCCTGCTCGAACGGTCCAACCGGATCCAGTACGGCAATCTGCTCACCCTGCCCATCGCGGACGGCGGCATCCTGTACGTCCAGCCGATGTACACCGAGCGCAATGCGACGGCGGGCAGTACGTCGACCTTCCCGCAGCTGTCGCGCGTGCTCGTCAGCTACCGGGAGCCCGGTGCCAGCGGTGGTGTCCGGATCGGTTACGCGCCCACCCTGGCCGGGGCGCTCGACCAGGTCTTCGGATCCGGTGTCGGCGACGCGGCCACCGCTCCCGGTGGTGAGGCGCTGCCCACCGCCGAGGTCGACGACGAGACCCGCGGTGAGGCGATCGGCGAGGGCGCGGAAGAGCAGAACCAGCCTTCCGATCAGCAGCAACAGCAGCCCGCCTCGCCGGCGCCGACCGCTCCCGCGAATCGCGATGCCGCGGTCGCGGAGCTCGATTCGGCACTCGCGGAGCTGGCCAACGCGCAGACCAGCGGCGACTTCGAAGCCTACGGTCGGGCGCTGCGGCGGGTGCAGCAGGCCGTCGACGCCTACGAATCCACCGGCGGCTGAATCCACCGGCGGCTGATCCGGTAACGGAAACCGACACGACGAAGGCCCGCGGTTCGAACCGCGGGCCTTCGTCGTGTTCGTCGAGGAGTCTGCGTCAGCGACCGGCCAGGGTGACGTCGACGATCTGAGCGAACTCGGCGCCGAAGCCGTACTGCTGGGCGAGCTGGTTCGCAGTGTCGACGGCCTGGGCGACCTCGGCCGGCAGCTCGGGGGCGGCCGGAGCGGCGGGTGCCGGAGCCTCCGGAGCAGGGGCGGGGGCCTCGGGCGTGGCGGGGGCCGGCGCGGATTCGGTGGTCAGGTACTGACCGCAGACGGGCCATGCACCGGGGCCCTGCGTCTGCAGGACGTTCTCGGCGACGCGGATCTGCTCCGCCTTCGAGGCCTGGTCTGCGCGACCGTTGCCGCCGTTGGCCTCCCAGGTGCTCTGCGAGAACTGCAGGCCGCCGTAGTAGCCGTTGCCGGTGTTGATGGCCCAGTTGCCACCGCTCTCGCACTGGGCGACGCCGTCCCAGTTGTGCTGGGCGGCGGACGCGGTGCCGGTGGCGAGCGCGAACGGAACCGCGGCGAGTGCACCGGTGACGACGGCAGTGCGGAATGCACGCGTGCTGAAGTTGGTCATGCTGTGGAGTCCTTCCCGCGCTCGCGGAGCGCGACGGCCCTCGTCGATCTCGGCCGACGGAGAATGTCTCCGTCCGGATCGGGGACCGTGTCGGTCGCGTCCCTGCCCCTCGGGTCTTCGTAGGCACCGGATCCCGCGGGGCAGACTGGCGGCGACGGGCCGGTGGTGGCTCGGCTGTTTCGAGCCGGGACCGACAGTACAAAGCGGGTCGCGGCCCGTCATCCCCGCGCCGAGAGGGGAGCCTGTCCACCTGATGGGATGACGGCGTCGGGTTTCCCCAGTTCAGGAAGGTGATAACGGGGGTCGATGCAAGATCGTTACACCTCCGTTATGTGGTGATAGTCATGGTGGAAATGTGAACCGGACCACCTGCGGGAAGGCGCGATTCCGGTTGTCGTCGAGGCGCATCCGCGTCCGACGAGGCGATTTGCATTCCGTTTCCGCGCTCGTGTAGGTTCGTTCATGCAACGCGGGGTGGAGCAGCTCGGTAGCTCGCTGGGCTCATAACCCAGAGGTCGCAGGTTCAAATCCTGTCCCCGCTACCACCACGAAGGCCGGTCGTCTCGGACGACCGGCCTTCGTTCGTTCGAGGGTCAGCCCCGGGCCGCGGTGTACCCCTTCTCGGGATCCTCGGGCACATCCATCTCCTCCAGCACCCGGCGCAGCAGCTTCCCGGTGGCATTGCGTGGCAGCTCGTCGAGGAAGACCACCTCGCGCGGGACCTTGTACCGGGCGAGATTCGCCTTCACGAACGCCTTGATGTCCTCGGCGTCGCGGGAGGAATCGGGGGAGGGGACCACGAAGGCCCGCAGCCGCTGCCCGAACTGCGAATCGGCGACACCGACCACGGCGGCGTCGAGCACGTCCTCCCGTTCGGCGAGCAGGTTCTCGACCTCGAGCGGATAGACGTTCTCGCCGCCGGAGACGATCATGTCGTCGTCGCGGCCGTCGACGAAGAGCAGGCCGTTCTCGTCCCAGTGCCCGATGTCGCCGATCGACAGCAGTCCGTCGATGCGTTCCTTGTCGCGACCGTCGGTGTAGCCGGCGAAGGACAGACCGCTCGAGACGAAGATGCGGCCGGAGACGTGCGGTTCGGTGATGCGCTTGCCGTCGTCGTCGAACAGCACCACCCGGCAGGTCACCGGAGGGCGACCGGCCGTGCCGGAGGCCTGCCGGATGTCGTCGGGGGTCGCGACCGTCGCGACGGCGCATTCGGTGGATCCGTACAGGTTGTACAGCACGTGCCCGAAGGCCTCCGTCGTCCGGCGGCACACGTCGGGCGAGAGCGACGAACCCGCGGAGAAGACGATCCTCAGGCTCGAGGTGTCGTACTCGGCGATCTTCTCCGGTCCGAGGTCGAGGATCCGCTGCAGCATGGTCGGGACCACGACCAGCACGTTCGCCCCGTGCTGCTCGACGAGACCCAGGGTGTCGACGGGGGAGAAGCGCCGCATCATCACCACGGTCTGACCGAGCGCGAGGGCGAGCGCGAACTGCGAGACGCCGGTGCCGTGGAAGGCGGGGGCGGCCATGAGCATCGTCTGTCCGGGACGCAGCGGAACCCGGTCGAGGAACTGGGCCGACGCGAACGGCGACGTGCGGCCGCGCGGCGCGCCCTTCGGGGTGCCGGTGGTGCCGCTGGTGAGCAATACGAATCCACCGAAGACGTCCGGGGCGGGCAGGGACGAGCCGTCCAGCCCTTCGATCGACTGCTCCAGCGTCGGGATGCCGGGGACCTCGTCGTCCACCCAGGAGACGTACCGGCGCACGTCGTCCGGGAGCGCGGCGGCGACCTCGGCGAACTCGCTGTCGAAGACGAACGTCGAGACCTGTTCGCGCGCGGCGACGTCGACGAGTTGCCGTGGGGCGAAGCCGGTGTTCATCATCACGAGCCGCACGCCGAGCTTGGCGGTGGCGAGCATCGTCAGCACGAGACCGCGGTGGTTGCGGGCCATGATGCCCATGACCGATCCCGGTTCGACCCCGGCGCGCTGCCACGCACGTACGAGGGCGTTGGAGCGGGCCTCGAGTTCCTTGTAGGTGACGTCGCCGGCCTCGTCGATCAGTGCGACGGCGTCCAGACCGCGTTCGGCCTGTGCGTGCACGGCACCGGCGAAGGGGCCGTACTTGTTGGCCGCCATGATCGTCCCGATGCTGTGGTCCACGCGTGGGAAGTGCAGCAGACCTGCGCGATGGAGTACCGCGAGTGATCCGACGGTGTCCTTGACCTGGCCGATCGTGTCGTCGAGCGTGATCCGCCCGCCCGTGATCCTGCCGAGAATGTCCTGACCGAGCATCCGTCCCCCTGGCTGTGTGTCGGTGTCAGGACACACAGTAGCCGTGACGTAGCTCACATTCCAGGCAAATGTCCTCGAACGGGTAGAGCCCTCGCCGCACCTGCGGCGAGGGCTCATCCCCCGATGGATCCTCCGAAACGCCCGGTACCGTCGCCGGCCCCTGGTCCCATCCCGCCGGGACCCGCGAACGGACCCCATGCCCCGGACGTTATTTCAGTTCGGAGGACGACTTTCCGAGCACTCGTCGAGCGACGATGAGCTGCTGGATCTGCTGGGTGCCCTCGAAGATGTCGAGGATCTTGGAATCACGTGCCCACTTCTCGAGCAGCGGCCGCTGCGAGTACCCGTAGGTGCCGGCGAGTTCGACGGCCTTGAGCGAGACCGCGGTGCCGGTACGGCCGGCCTTCGCCTTGGACACCGACGCCTCGAGGGAGTTGGGCTTCTTGTTGTCGGCCATCCACGTCGCGCGCAGCGCGAGCAGGTAGGCGGCCTCCCAGTCGGCCTCGAGCGCCAGGAACTCGGCGGCCGCGGCGTGCTGGTTGTTCGCGGGGATGTCGTAGGAGACCTCGACGCCCGCCTCCTTCAGGATCGTGCGCAGTTCCTCGAGCACCGCGCGACCGAGACCCACGGCCATGCCGGCCACGATCGGACGCGTGTTGTCGAAGGTCTGCATGACCCCGGCGAACCCCTTCTCGGTGTTCACCTCCGGGGAACCGAGGATGTTGTCCTTCGGGATGCGGCAGTTGTCGAGCACGAGCACGGCGGTGTCGGACGCCTTGATGCCGAGCTTCTTCTCGAGACGCGCGACCGAGAGTCCGGGAGCCTCGCGCGGCACGACGAACGACTTGATCGCGGCGCGGCCCTTCGATCTGTCGACGGACGCCCACACGACGATGTGCGTGGAACGCTCACCGGCGGTGACGAAGATCTTCTCGCCGTTGAGGACCCACTCGTCGCCGTCGAGCACGGCCGTGGTCGTCACGGCCGCCGAGTCGGACCCGAAACCGGGCTCGGTGATCGCCATCGAGGCCCACACCTTGCCGAAACGTTCGAGCTGCTCGTCGGTGGCCACCGCAGCGATCGCGGAGTTGCCGAGGCCCTGGTAGGGGATCGACAGGGTCAGGCCGACGTCGCCCCAGCACGTCTCGATGACATTGAGGAGGCCGGCCATGTTGCCGCCGTTGGCATTTCCGGCGGCACCGTCCTGCTTGGCCTTGCTGTCGCGGCCGAGCGTGGCGCCCGCCGCGCCCTGACCGGAGTCGTTGAGTCCCTCGACCATCGCGGCCATCGTGTCGAGTTCGACGGGGTACTCGTGCTCGGCGAGGTCGTACTTGCGGGAGATCGGCCGGAAGATCTGCGCGGCGACCTGATGGGCCTGGTTCGCGGAAGCCTTGAGCTTCCGGGGAAGTTCGAGATTGATCATCACAGGTTCCTTGTTCGGGTCGGGCCGATCAGACGAGGACGACGCCCTCGGCGACTCCGATTGCTCGCAGGTCGCGGTACCAACGTTCGACGGGGTGTTCCTTGGTGTAGCCGTGGCCGCCGAGCAGCTGGACGCCGTCGAGGCCGAACTGCATGCCCTTGTCGGTGGCGAGCTTGCGGGCCAGGGCCGCCTCGCGAGCGAACGACAGGCCCTGCTCGGCCCGCGACGCACCGCGCAGGGTGACCAGGCGCAGACCGTCGAGCTCGATCTTGATGTTGGCCACCATGAATGCCACCGCCTGCCGGTGGCTGATGGGCTCGCCGAACGCCTCGCGCTCGTTGACGTAGGGGACCACGTAGTCGAGCACGGCCTGACCGGTGCCCATCGCCAGAGCGGCCCAGCCCAGGCGGGACAGGCGCACGGCATCGGCGTACTGCTCGGCGCGGATGTCGGCGTCGTCGTCGCCGAGACGTGCCGATTCCGGCACCGCGACGTCCTCGAGCAGGAGGCGGCCCAGCCCGGCGGCGCGCAGGCCCATGCCCGGATCGGCCTCGATGACGACGCCCTTGCTCTTCGCCTCGACGAGGAAGAGGGACGGCTTGCCGTCGAGTTCGGCTGCCACGACGAACAGTTCGGCGCTGCCCGCGGCCGGGACGAACGACTTCACGCCGTTGAGCCGGTAGCCGCTGGGGGAGCGGACCGCCTTGGTCTGCAGCGCGAAGGGATCGAACAGGGCGCGCGGCTCGGCGATGACGACGGACGCCTGGGGGACGTCGTCGCCGGCGAAGGCCGGCAGGTAGGTCTTCTGCTGGTCCTCGGTGCCCCACTGCGTCAGCGCCACGGCCACACCGCTCGGTGCGAGGATCGGCAGGGCCAGGCCCATGTCGCCGTGCGCGAGGGCCTCGGCGACCAGCACGTTGGTGACCACGCCGCGCTCGTCGGCGGCGCCGTCGAACGCCTCGGGCACGTTGACCATGGTGATGCCGAGTTCGGCTGCGCGCGCGAGCAGGTCGGCCGGGGCCGCGGCGGCCTCGTCGGCGTCGTGCGCGGCGGGCCGCAGGATCTCGGCGGCGAACTCGCGCACCGTCTCCGTGATCATCTGCTGATCGTCGGTGGGGGTGAGATCGAAGAAGTCGGCGTTCTTCGCGGTGGCGAGACGCTGCGGGCCGCTCGCGCCGCCCGACATCTTCTTGAAGGTGCGCGTGGCGGCACCCAGGGTCTTGAAGCCCGTCTTCGTGGACTGGTACGTGATCCGGTCGATCGTCTCGCGGATCTTGTACCGGTCGGCCAGTTCGGAGCCCGTGATCCGGGTGAGCACGCGCATGGCAGCGCCCATGGCGTCGCGTTTGATCGGATTGAGGCCGACGGCGGACGTGTCGCGAGGCGTGTGGCGGGCCACGCTGTCTTGCTTGCTCATGATCACCAGAAGTCTCTCGATGCGGCAGCGGACGGCTCCGATCTTACTTCTGAGTAAGGTCGGTGTCTACTGCGCGGTAAGTTCCGCGGGTTGACCCTCACACCGTGTGAGGTCGCAGACTCGGCGCCATGACCGACACCACCAGGTTGATGTCCATCGGAGAGTTCTCGTCCCTGACCCGGATCAGCGTGCGGATGCTGCGGCACTACGACTCGCACGGAGTGCTGATCCCCGCCGTGGTCGACGAGGTCAGCGGTTACCGCCGATACCTCCCCGAGCAGACCGCCGATGCCGCGCGCATCCGGCGCCTGCGCGACGTCGGCTTCGGCGTGTCCGCCATCGGGGCGCTACTGGCGACGGCCGGAACTCCCGCCTACACGCAGGCCCTGCGACTGCAGCGCCGCGTGCTGGAGGAGGAGCTCGAACTCGGCCGCATGCGACTGAGAGCCCTGGACCGCATGCTCGACGAGATACCGGAGGACACGATCATGACCCGAATCGAACTGACCGAGATTCCGCAGGAGACCTACGTCTGCCTCCGCGGCACCGTCGCCGACTACTCGGCCGAAGGTGAACTGTGGCAACGCTTCATGCCCGCCCTGCAGAAGCAGGGCATCGTCCCGACCGGACCCGGCGGATGCATCGAACACGACGGCGAGTTCCGCGAGTCGGACGTCGACGAATCGGTGTTCCTGCCGGTGGCGCCGGGAACCACGGCCCGCGAACCGCTGACGGTTCACGAGTTCCCCGCACGCCGGGCCGTCGTCGCCACCGTGACCGGGCCGTACGCCGAATCGATCCCGCGGGCCCACGAGGCGATCGCCGAATTCCTCGCCGAACACGGCCTGTCCGCGGCCCGGGTCGACGACGACGTGGCCACCCACCACTTCAACGTCTATACGAACGACCCGAGCGTCACGAGCGAAGCCGACCTCGAGACCGCGGTGTACCTCCCGGTCCGCTGACGGACCCGGCCCCACGCGGCGCGCGGCGCGTGGGGCCGGCCTCTCACTTCAGCCGGCCGAGCACCTCGTCGTGCAGCGTGCCGTTGGTCGCGACCGCGCTGCCGCCGTGCGGGCCGTCCGCGCCCTCGAGGTTCGTGAACCGTCCACCGGCCTCGCGCACCAATACGTCGAGGGCGGCCAGATCCCACAGTGAGACCTCGGGTTCGAGCGCGATCTCGAGGGTGCCCTCGGCGAGCAGGCAGTAGGAGAAGAAGTCGCCGTAGGCGCGCACCCGCCACACGTCGTCGGTCAGGGCGACGAAACGATCACGGATGCCGCGCTCGTGCCAGCCGCTCAGGCTCGAGAAGCTCAGCGACGCCGATGCGAGATCGGTCACCTGCGACACCGAGATGCGTCGGGGCTCGGCGCCGTCGTGCGACACCCAGGCGCCGCCGCCCGCAGCCGCCCACCACCGACGGTTCAGTGCCGGGGCGCTGACCACGCCGACGACGGGCACACCGTCCTCGAGGAGCGAGATGAGGCTCGCCCAGACCGGCACACCGCGCACGAAGTTCTTCGTGCCGTCGATCGGATCGACGACCCACTGCCGTCCGCGGAAGACCGCGTCGCCACCGAACTCCTCGCCGAGCACCGCGTCGTCCGGTCGCTGCTCGCCGAGCGTCTCGCGGATGGTGCGCTCGACGGTGAGGTCGGCATCGGAGACCGGGCTCAGGTCCGGCTTGTCGTCCACCTTCAGGTCCAGCGCACCGAAACGGTCGCGGGTGATGGAGTCGGATGCGTCGGCGAGTCGGAGGGCGAGGTCCAGGTCGGCGGTGTAGTCGGTGGTCATGACGGAAACGCTAGCCGCCGTCGTTCCGGGCCGAGCAGCTTGCCGTCCACTCCGGGGTCGGCGATGCTCGACCCGGCTCGGGCCCTGCACGTGTCGATCGCCGCCCACGGCGGGCCGGTTCGTCGCTCCGGTAACCTGTTGAATCGTGCATCCCGATGTTTCCACAGCCCTGACCGAGCTCGACACAACCCTCCGCACCGTGGAGTCGGTCCTCGACGTCGAGGAGCTGCGACGGCGCATCGACGAACTCGAGCACCAGGCCGCCGATCCCGAGCTGTGGAACGACCAGGAGCACGCCCAGAAGGTCACCAGCGAGCTGTCGCACGCACAGGGTGAGCTGCGCCGGGTCGAGGGTCTGCGTCAGCGACTCGAGGATCTGCCGGTTCTGTACGAACTCGCCGAGGGCGAGGAGGGTGAGGCCCGCACCGCCGCCATGGCCGACGCCGATGCCGAACGCGAGAGCCTGCGCGCCGACATCGAGGCGATGGAGGTACGCACGCTGCTGTCCGGCGAGTACGACCAGCGCGACGCACTCGTCAACATCCGCGCGGGTGCCGGTGGCGTCGACGCCGCCGACTGGGCCGAGATGCTCATGCGCATGTACATCCGCTGGGCCGACAAGCACGGCTACGGCGTCGAGGTCTACGACACCTCCTACGCAGAAGAGGCCGGCATCAAGTCCGCCACCTTCGCGGTCAAGGCGCCCTACACCTACGGCACCCTGTCGGTCGAGATGGGCACGCACCGGCTCGTCCGCATCAGCCCCTTCGACAACCAGGGCCGCCGCCAGACCTCCTTCGCCGAGGTCGAGGTGCTGCCCGTCGTCGAGACCACCGACCACATCGATGTCGACGAGAACGACGTCCGCGTCGACGTCTACCGTTCGTCCGGCCCGGGTGGCCAGTCGGTCAACACCACCGACTCCGCCGTGCGTCTGACGCACATCCCGACCGGCATCGTCGTCACCTGTCAGAACGAGAAGTCGCAGCTGCAGAACAAGGTCGCGGCCATGCGCGTCCTGCAGGCCAAGCTCCTCGAGCGCAAGCGCCAGGAGGAGCGCGCCGAGATGGATGCGCTCAAGGGCGACGGCGGCAGCTCGTGGGGCAACCAGATGCGCTCGTACGTGCTGCACCCCTACCAGATGGTCAAGGACCTTCGCACCGAGTACGAGGTCAACAACCCCTCGGCGGTGCTCGACGGCGACATCGACGGATTCCTCGAATCGGGCATCCGCTGGCGTATGCGGGAAGAGCAGAAGTCGTGATCGGAAACAGGAGAGGGGCCTGTGCCGTTTCTTCCCGGAGCTAGACTGCTCGACTGGTTGTCGACGAGCGGGCTGCTGATCGCGCTCACGATCCTGGGCGCGGTTCTCATCGCCCGGTTCGTCTCCTGGCTCGGCAGCCGCATCACGCGGCGCATCGACGATCGCTACACCCAGTCCGACGACCTCGTGCGGTCCGAGGCGACGAAGCATCGCCACTCGGTCGCCCAGGTGGTCACGTGGATGGCCATCTCGTTCGTGTACATCGTCGCGACCCTGAAGGTGTTCGACTATCTCCAGCTGCCCATCGGCAGCCTGGTTGCGCCGGCGACCGTGCTCGGCGCGGCACTCGGCTTCGGTGCCCAGCGCATCGTGCAGGACATCCTCGCGGGGTTCTTCATCATCACCGAACGGCAGTACGGCTTCGGCGACACCGTGCAGATCTCCGTGACCGGTGCGTCCGAGGACGCGATCGGCACCGTCGAGGACGTCACATTGCGCGTCACCCGGGTTCGCAGCACGGCAGGTGAGGTCATCACCGTCCCCAACGGGCAGATCAACAAGGCCGTCAATCTGTCGAAGGACTGGGCGCGCGCCGTGGTGGACGTGCCGATCCCGGTGAGCGCCGACATCGCCGACGTCACCGAGATCCTGCGCGAACTGGGTGTCGCCGCATACAAGGAACCCCGCCTGCGGGAGCTGCTGCTCGACGAGCCGAGCGTGATGGGTGTCGAGAGCCTCGAGGTGGATCAGCTCAGCGTCCGCATGGTCGCGCGCACGCTGCCCGGCAAGCAGTTCCAGGTGGGCCGTCTGCTGCGTGCGCGGATCGCGCGAGCGCTGCGTGAACAGGGCATCACCGTCACGCCCCAGCTCGACACCGCCAGCGTGGTCGATCGAGTGGAGGCACAGTGACACCGGGTGGAGGGACGTCGGGTGGAGGCGCGGCCACCGAGCCGGAGGAGACGCACCGCAGGCGCATCCCGTCGCACCTGCTGGGCGGACGGATCAGGACCACGACCTTCGCGTTGTGCACCCTGTGGCTCGCGCTGTGGGTGACCTACCTGTTCCTCAACCAGCCCGAGGACACCCCCGAGGCACCGTCGACCGCCGTGCTCATCTCCGAGACCCCGTACGTGCCGTACGTGCCGCCGGCGACCACGGCCCCGCAGGAGGAGTACGTGCCGGAGACCACCGACACGCCCTATCCGCCGACGACCTCGTCGCTCTACCCGCCCACGACGGCGACCGACGGCCCGGGTTCGGAACAGGGGGTCGTGCCGCAGCAGGACGTGCCGACCACGGAGATTCCCACCACGACGAACAGGCAGTTCCCGTTCGATCTGCCGCGGATCCCCAGGTTGAACGACCAGCAGAATCCGACGGTCACCGAGGACACCGACGCCCCGCCGTCGTAGAGCGCCGACGAGCCGGTGCCGTAGGTCACCGTCCGGTAACGGTTAGCATGTCCACGTGATCCGGCTGGAGAATGTGTCCAAGTCCTACAAGACGTCCACGCGCCCCGCACTCGAAGGGGTCTCGGTGCACGTCGAGAAGGGCGAGTTCGTCTTTCTCATCGGTCCCTCCGGATCGGGGAAGTCGACCTTCCTCCGGTTGCTCCTGCGCGAGGAGAAGCCCACCACCGGCGACATCCATGTGGCGGATTTCCATGTCAACCGACTGCCGGCGCGTCGTGTGCCGAAGCTGCGCCAGAATCTCGGGTGCGTCTTCCAGGACTTCCGGTTGCTCCAGCGCAAGACCGTCGCCGAGAACATCTCGTTCGCTCTCGAGGTGATCGGCAAGCCGCGCGGGGTGATCGAACGGACGGTGCCGGAGGTGCTCGACCTGGTGGGACTGTCCGGCAAGGCCGACCGGCTGCCCGCCGAACTGTCCGGCGGCGAACAGCAGCGCGTCGCGATCGCGCGCGCGTTCGTCAACCGGCCGCTCGTGCTGATGGCCGACGAACCGACCGGCAACCTCGACCCCGAGACCAGCCAGGACATCATGCTGCTGCTCGAACGCATCAACCGCACGGGCACGACGGTGCTCATGGCGACCCACGACCACCACATCGTCGACTCGATGCGGCGGCGGGTCGTCGAACTCGATCTCGGACGCGTCGTGCGCGACGAGGCACGCGGCGTCTACGGCGTCGGCCGGTAGATCCCGTCACCCGAGCATCCCCACCAGGCAACCGAAGGATTCCCACCCGATGCGTGCCAGCTTCCTGTTCAGCGAGGTCACCACCGGCCTGCGCCGCAACCTCACCATGACCATCGCGATGATCCTCACCACGGCGATCTCCCTCGCGCTGTTCGGTGCGGGTCTGCTCGTGGTCCAGATGGCGGGCAAGACGGAACGGATCTTCCTCGACCGCGTCGAGGTGCAGGTGTTCCTGACCGAGGACATCTCCTCGCTCGATCCGGAGTGCGAGCAGGACCTCTGCTCCGCCCTGCGCAGCGACCTCGAGGGCACCGACGACGTGGTGTCGGTCCAGTACCTGAGCCGCGACGACGCCGTCGCCGACGCCACCGACCGCGTCTTCGCCGATCAGCCCGAACTCGCCGAACTCGTGAGCGCCGACAGCTTCCCGGCCTCCTTCAAGATCAAGATGTCCGATCCGGATCGCTTCGCGGCGATCCAGGACGACTTCGGCACCAGACCCGGCGTCGACAGCGTGCTCAACCAGCAGGATCTCGTCGAGCGCCTGTTCGGTGTGCTCGGCGGCATCCGCAACGGCGCGTTCGCCATCGCCACGATCCAGGCGATCGCGGCCGTGCTCCTGATCGCCAACATGGTGCAGATCGCCGCCTTCACCCGCCGCACCGAGGTCGGCATCATGCGGCTGGTCGGCGCGACCCGCTGGTACACGCAGCTGCCCTTCCTCCTCGAAGCGGTGATCGCCGCGATCGTGGGTGCCGCGCTCGCCATCGGTGGTCTGTTCGTCGCCAAGAGCATGTTCGTCGACGACATGCTCACCGAGGTCTACGACGCGAACATCGTCGCCCGCATCACCGACAGCGACATCCTTCTGGTCTCGCCGTTCCTGGTGCTCGTGGGTGTGGGAATGGCCGCTCTCACCTCGTATGTGACCTTGCGTCTGTACGTGCGTGAATAAGGTGTTGTGCGAGGTTCCTATGCTGGACGGTGTTCTGTTCGATCGATCGTGGACCGGAAAGGCCTGCACGTGAAGGAAAAGGGCCGGAAGGTCATCGCGACCAACCGGAAGGCGCGCCACAACTACACCATCCTCGACACCTACGAGGCGGGTATCGCCCTCGTCGGTACCGAGGTCAAGAGCCTGCGGGAGGGCAAGGCCTCCCTGGTCGACGCGTTCGCGACCGTCGACGACGGCGAGGTGTGGCTGCGGGGTCTGCACATTCCGGAATACGGGCACGGCACGTGGACCAACCACGCTCCGCGCCGCACCCGCAAGCTGCTGCTGCACCGTCGGGAGATCGACGCGCTCGTCGGCAAGACCCGTGAGGGCAACCAGACCCTCGTGCCGCTGTCGATGTACTTCTCCGACGGCAAGGTCAAGGTCGAACTCGCGCTCGCCAAGGGCAAGCAGGACTACGACAAGCGTCAGGATCTCGCACGCCGGACCGCCGAACGTGAGGTGACCCGCGAGCTCGGCCGGCGGGTGAAGGGCATGAGCCGCTGATCGCGGTCGCGCTCGCGCTGCTCGCGGCAGTCGGTTACGGCCTCAGCGATTTCGCCGGTGGCGCCGCATCGCGGCGCGCGAGCGCGTTGGGTGTCGTCGCCGTCACCTACCCGGTCTCGCTCGTCGTCTCCCTCGTCGCGGCGTCCGTCGTCGGTGGCCATATCACCGCCGCGTCGCTGGCGTGGGGTGCGGGGGCGGGCGTGGCCGGCGGGATCGCCGTCTGGTGGTTCTACCTCGCGCTGGCCGACGGGCCGATGTCGGTGGTCTCACCGGTCACCGCCGTCGTCGTGGCAGGTATCCCTGTGCTCGTCGGGATCGCGACGGGGGACCGGCCCGGTCTGCTCGCCTATCTCGGCATCGTCGTCGCGGTGATCGCGGTGGGGTTGGTCAGCCGCGAATCCGACGAGACCGTCACCGGTGTGGGACACCCGCGCTTCACCTCGAGGATCGCGTGGTGGACGGTCGGATCGGGCATCGCCTTCGCGTTGTCGTTCATCGGCCTCGGTCAGGTCGGGACCGGCACCGGACTGTGGCCGCTCGCCGCCTCCCGCGCGACCGCCACCCTCGTGGTCTGGCTCGTGATCGCCTTCTCGTGGCGCGCCGTGGTGTGGCCGGTCCGGTCGCTCCTGCCGATCCTTATCGGGATCGGCGCGATCGATGTGATCGCGAACGGTGCACTGCTGTTCGCCTACCAGCACGGACTGCTCTCCCTGGTGAGCGTGATCGCGGCGCTGTATCCGGCGGTGACGGTGCTGCTCGCCGTGATCGTGCTCGGTGAGCGCGTGAGCCGGGTGAAACTGCTCGGGCTGGTCGCGGCGGGCTTCGCCGTCGCGCTCGTCGGCCTGCCGGGTTGATCCGTCCCGGGACGGGCGAGGTCGAGCCGGTAACGCCGCTGGTGAGAGGTGATGTGAGCAGGCTCATGACCCGGCTGCGAACCGTTTCGAGAAATGGGAATGACATCGTGCCTCGAGGTCGTTACAGTAGGTAGTCCTGCGACAGTCGCAGGTGCGTACGGGGCTGAACGGTTTCGACTGCGTACGTTGAGCAAGGGGAAGCGTGTCGGTGCAGGCAAGAGACCACCGTAAGCGTCGCTGCAACCAATTAAGCGCCGAGTCCACTCAGCGCGAGTACGCCCTCGCTGCCTAAGCGAGCGCGTCTCTGTCAGCCCGGGTTTGCTCTCGACCCGGATCCTGGCATCGACTAGAGAGCTCTACCGTGCGGCTCGGTCGCGGAGACGTACGGGACAGCAAACAGCGACTGGGATCGTCATCTCGTCTTGTTCGCGAGAACGGGAGATCCGAGTAGAGACATAGCGAACTGCACACGGAGAAGCCCTCGCGAGGCGGCGGAGGACCCGGGTTCGATTCCCGGCAGCTCCACCAACGGCCCGGGTAGGAGATCGACCATCGATCACCTACCCGGGTTTCTTGTTGTCCGGGTGAGCCTGATCGGCAGTGTCGGGAAACGGCAGTGCCCTGGAAACAACAGTGCCCTGGAAACGGCAGTGCGCTGGAAACGGCAGTGCCCGCCGTCGAGACTCAGGGTGTGAGAGTTCTCGACGACGGGCACGGTCGCTGTCGGTCCCGGAGACGTCGGAGACGGCGCCGAAACAGCGAGAGCGAAACGAAGATATGTCCTCCCCGGCATCGTCTTCATTTCGTTCACTGAAGTTAGCCCACCTGATTGTGAGCGCCAATATTACTTTCGGGTCAGACACTTTGGTCCCACGGCCGTGATGACCTTTTCGTCCGTATCCGTACCGACGCGCGGATCGGGGTACTCATCCCGCGCGTGCCGCGGATCGGCGGCAAGATGAGAACACCACCATCGACGAGGAGAGCACATGGCGCACGAACGAGCGGGGCAGCCGGCCACCGCGGCGGATCTCGAAGATCTCGCACACCTTGTCACCGCCTACTACACCGTGCAACCGGATCCCGAGAACGCCTCGCAGCAGGTGGCTTTCGGCACATCCGGCCATCGCGGCTCGAGCCTCGACGGTGCGTTCAACGAAGCCCACATCCTCGCGACCACCCAGGCCATCGTCGAATACCGCGCCCAGCAGGGCACTTCGGGCCCACTGTTCCTCGGCCGCGACACGCACGCCCTGTCCGAACCGGCGTGGGCGAGCGCGCTCGAAGTGCTCGTCGCGAACGGCGTCGAGGTGGTCGTCGACTCCCGCGACCGCTACACCCCGACCCCTGCCGTCAGTCACGCGATCCTGCAGCACAATTCCGGCTCGGGTGCCCGTGCCGACGGCATCGTCGTCACCCCCTCGCACAATCCGCCGCGCGACGGCGGCTTCAAGTACAACCCGCCGTCCGGTGGACCGGCCGACAGCGATGCGACCTCGACCATCGCCGCCCGCGCCAACGAACTGCTCGCCGCCGGACTCGACGGGGTGAAGCGGGTGCCGCTCTCCTCCGCCCTCGCCTCCGCCGGACGGCACGACTTCCTCGCCGCCTACATCGACGACCTGCCGAACATCGTCGACCTCGACGTCGTCCGTGCCGCAGGGGTACGGATCGGTGCGGACCCGATGGGCGGTGCGAGCGTCGACTACTGGGGCGAGATCGCCGAACGGCACGCGCTCGACCTCACCGTCGTCAATCCGCTCGTCGACGCCACCTGGCGGTTCATGACACTCGACACCGACGGCAAGATCCGGATGGACTGCTCGTCCCCGAATGCGATGGCGTCGCTGATCGGCAACCGGGAGGCCTTCGACCTCGCGACCGGCAACGACGCCGACGCCGACCGGCACGGCATCGTGACCCCCGACGCCGGTCTGCTCAACCCGAACCACTATCTCGCCGTCGCGATCGACTACCTGTTCCGGAACCGCCCCGGATGGGCGGAGTCGAGCAAGGTGGGCAAGACACTCGTGAGTTCGTCGATGATCGACCGGGTCGCCGCCGGCCTCGGCCGCGACCTGCTCGAGGTGCCGGTGGGCTTCAAGTGGTTCGTCCCCGGCCTGAGCGACGGTTCGCTGGGCTTCGGCGGTGAGGAGAGCGCCGGTGCGTCCTTCCTGCGGCGCGACGGCTCGGTGTGGACCACCGACAAGGACGGCATCGTCCTCGCCCTGCTCGCAGCGGAGATCACCGCGGTGACGGAGAAGAGCCCGTCCCGCTACTACGCCGAACTCGTCGACCGGTACGGCGACCCCGCCTACGCGCGTGTGGACGCCCCGGCGACGCGCGAGCAGAAGGCGGTGCTGTCGAAGCTGTCGCCCGAGCAGGTCGGCGCCACCGAACTCGCCGGCGAACCGATCACCGCGACGCTCACCGCGGCACCCGGCAACGGCGCCGCGATCGGCGGCCTGAAGGTCACCACCGAGAACGCGTGGTTCGCCGCCCGCCCCTCCGGAACCGAGGACGTCTACAAGATCTACGCCGAATCGTTCCGCGGCCCCGACCATCTCGCCGAGGTCCAACAGGCGGCACGCGAACTCGTCTCGTCCGTCCTGTCCTGAGGCCGCTCGCCCACCGCGCGACCGGGCGAGGTCGTGCGCCTCGCTAACATCGTGGGCATCATGCGGACACGTGACGCGGCGTTGCCGCGGGAAATCTGGGTTCTGGTCGTCGCGAGTTTCGTGATCGCGCTCGGCTTCGGTCTCGTCGCTCCCGCGCTGCCCCAATTCGCGCGCAGCTTCGACGTCGGTGTGACGGCGGCGACGGTCGTCGTGTCGTCGTTCGCGGCGATGCGGCTGCTCTTCGCGCCGGCGAGCGGGTCGCTGGTGCAGAAGCTGGGGGAGCGGCCCGTCTACATCACGGGTCTGCTCATCGTCGCCCTGTCGACGGGCGCGTGCGCATTCGCGGCGAGCTACTGGCAGCTGCTCGTCTTCCGAGCGCTCGGCGGCATCGGGTCGACGATGTTCACGGTGTCGGCGCTCGGCCTGCTCGTGCGGATCGCGCCCCCGGACGCCCGCGGGCGTGTGTCCGGCCTGTACGCGACCAGCTTCCTCATGGGCAACATCCTCGGCCCGCTCTTCGGCGGTGCCCTTATCGGACTGGGGCTGCGCGCACCCTTTCTCATCTACGCCGTGGCGCTGCTCGTCGCGGCCTCGGTCGTGGGGATCAGCCTGCGCTCGTCGGAACTCGCCCGTCCCGACAGTGGGGACGGCGTTCCCGTCATGCGCCTGCGCGACGCGCTGCGCTCGCCGGTCTACCGCGCGGCGCTGGGATCGAACTTCGCCAACGGCTGGGTGGTGTTCGGGGTCCGCGTGGCGATGGTGCCTCTGTTCGTCGTCGAGGCGCTCGACGAGGGTGAGGCGTTCGCGGGTGTCGCGCTGACCGCCTTCGCGGTGGGCAACGCACTCGTCCTCATCAAGTCGGGCAAGCTGTCCGACCGGTTCGGGCGGCGCCCCTTCGTCCTGGCCGGTCTGGTGGTGTGCGGGGTCAGCACGATCGCCATGGGATTCACCGAGAGCGTCGTCTGGTTCCTCATCACCTCGTTCGTGGCGGGTATGGGGTCCGGGCTGTCGAATCCCTCGCAGCAGGCCGCCGTCGCCGACGTCGTGGGCAGCAAGGCCCGGGGCGGGCCGGTGCTCGCGACCTTCCAGATGGTCGCCGATGTCGGCGCGGTGATCGGTCCGGTCGCCGCAGGCTTCCTCGCGGACCGGTTGTCCTACTCGACGGCCTTCGCGGTCACGGGTGTGATCATGCTAGCGGCGACGCTGCCGTGGTTCGTCGTCGGACGCCCCCGGGTCGTCGAGCAGGCGACACAGGTGACCGACGACACGGCGCGGTGAGACGACCGCCCGGTATTGTCGCCGGCATGTGGGTCGGTCTCGTCTCCACGCTCGCCCGATACGGTCTGGCGGCGGTGTGGCTCGTCTCCGGTTGGGTGAAGTTCTCGGATCCGACGCAGACCGTCGTGGCGGTACGGGCGTACCAGATTTTGCCCACCGGCTGGGTGCGGCCGTTCGCCGCCGCCTTCCCCGTTCTCGAACTGGCCCTGGGCCTGGTCCTGCTCGTCGGTCTCGCGACGCGCTTCGCAGCGCTCGTCAGCGCCTTGGGGCTGGTCGCGCTCGTCGTCGCGATCGCCTCGGCGTGGGCGCGCGGCCTGTCGATCGATTGCGGCTGCTTCGGGGGAGGAGGTGTGGTCGAGGGCGTCGACGGCCGCGACTACGCGATCGAGATCGCCCGCGACGTCGGCTTCCTGGCGATGTCGATATGGCTGGTCGTCCGGCCGCGCACCTGGTTCGCGCTCGGTCCGGGTTCATGTGCTTCCCTCTCAGCGGCCCCTCAGCCGTCGATGGCAGAGTGAGATCGTCCTTCCCCACCGACGAGCAGTAGAGGGCAGCATCCGTGAGCGCGAAGAAGGTCTCATCCGGCAAGTACACACCGCAGCCGACGTCGAACAGGGTCACCTACATTCTCGGCGGCATCGCGATCCTGGTGATCGGTGCGCTCGTCATCGGTGGTGTCCTGTGGTCGTCGGGCAGCGGCGATCCCCGCAATGACGGTTACGGCTCCGTGCAGAACGGCGCGGTGGAAGTGTCGATCGAGGACGACGGCGCAATCCTGCTGGGCCGCCCCGACGCCCCACGGACCGTCGACCTGTTCGAGGACCCGCTGTGCCCCTACTGCGCCGAACTCGAACACAAGCACTCGCAGGAGCTCGCCCAGGCGATCGACGACGGCCAATTGGCGATCCGGTACCGGATGCTCGCTTTCCTCGACCGGGCGTCGAGCAGCGGCGACTACTCGACCCGCGCGGTGGCGGCGGCGCAGTGCGTCGCCGAGAGCGGCGATGCCCGCGCGTTCTCCGCATTCCACGACGCCCTGCTGTCGCCCGACAACCAACCGGCCGAGGGTGGCGACGGTGACATCGACAACGCGGGTCTCGCGCAGATGGCGCGCGACGCGGGTGCCTCCGAGGACGTCGCGCAGTGCATCACCGACGGCGCCCGGATCGATCAGGCCTCGGCCGACGCGGAGGCGGGACGCCGTCTGCTCGCGACGACCGGAGCGGCCGGCACGCCGGCTGTCGTGTACGAGGGGACCGTTATCGACGCCCTCGGCGACGAGAACTGGGTGACCGAACTCGTCGGATAGACGGAGCGGTGGCGGGAGCTGCGCACGGTGCGTGCTCCCGCCACAGTCACGCTGTCTACCAGCCGATTTGTTGGCGTCGAGCGCGATGGTGTAGTTTTCTTTCAGCGCGAAGGGGTCAACCGGAGCGCGACGGTACAACCGAATACGGGGCTATGGCGCAGCTGGTAGCGCACCACACTGGCAGTGTGGGGGTCAGGGGTTCGAGTCCCCTTAGCTCCACAAGATCGCTACAGGCGAGAGTTCACGCTCTCGCCTGTAGTCTTCGGTGGCGGTCCCCGTCAGGGCCGTGCAAGGGGCTATGGCGCAGCTGGTAGCGCACCACACTGGCAGTGTGGGGGTCAGGGGTTCGAGTCCCCTTAGCTCCACGTAAGTTGAGCAAATCGAAACCTGCCCCGCCTGAGTGCGGGGCAGGCTCGTTTCTGCGGTCACCGGCTCGGGGATGTCGGTGTTGACGTGATCCGGGTCGGCCTGACACGCCGAGCAGCGAGCTTGGCGGAAGGATCGACCATGACGGAAACACTGGAGCCCATGGCGGACGAGATGAACCAGCTGGAGTTGGCGCAGCAACTACTGGCCCAGGCCGAGGAACAAGGCGTCTAACTGATGGGCCCGAACGGACTGCTCGGGCAGTTGACGAAGACCGTGCTCGAAACCGCACTCGACGCTGAGGAACGAGCCGACGAGAGTGTCGACGCGGTCGAGGTTCAGCCCGGCGACGAATTCGTCAAACGGGTGCAGGGCATCAGCGAGGATCACCCCGTGTCAGACCTGAGTTCCACAAGTTGACGTCGTTTCTAGCCAATTCGTTAGGATCGCTGCAGGTCACGAGTTCGAGCATGTGGCGCGCGGGTCACTAATCGAGCGGAGTTTGGAGGAGGTGGATCTGTACGTGGTGCAGTCCAAGACCGCCTCCGGGGCCATCGGCGTGCAGATCTGGGAGAAGATCCGCGGTCGGCGCCAGATGATCGCGCACATCGGCTCGGCCCACACGCCCGGCGAGCTTGCGGCATTGATCGAGATTGCTAAGCAACGAATCAACGCTAACCAGCACGAACTCGATCTCGGGCTGGAGGATCGAGCCTCGGCGGTGGTCCGAGGTGAGATAGTTTTAAGCCACCCACCGGATGGCTCTCGGGCGTCAGAAGTTACCGTTGGATACAGTTCACTTGGCCTCCCCGAAACCATAACCGAGAGATTCAAAAACGAGGCAGGCCAGACGTTTAGCCGATCAAAGATAAAGTGATACAGCAATGCCAACCACATTGACAGTTGATAACGAAACAGTCGAAGCTCTTGTCGAGAAACTCGCCAACGACCGCTATTTTCTCGCCGAATATCCCGCAGACCACGCTGCCTTTATCCTCTTTTACGAGTCAAACACAATAAAACTCCTTGCCGCCGCTTATGGGCCTCAGCGTGAGGATAACGTCGGCGACATCCACCCCAAGACGTTTGGGATTCTAAAAGCGGTAGTCAACAACACTTGGCTCGACAACCGGGAAGACCAACCCGGCGAACCTGTCGCAGGGGTGATCCAGTGCGACCTCAAGGCGAAGTCCGCAACCGTGACCTACCACCTCGGCAACGAAGCCGAGGCCTGGCGCTTCAACGATGACAACTCCATGGAGCTTCGAGCCGCGCTGCCCCCCTGACCCGACCCCCACTGAGAGGACTTGGCATGCCCGCTCCCCAGACGACTGACCCGACAGCGCTGCTCGGCCGGTGGGAATTGACCGGCTTCTCCGGGCAGGACGCCGGACACCGCTCGGGCAGCTACGCGATCATCTTCCGCGACCGTTCGCTCTACACCCCTAGTTTCCACTGCTGTAGTACATCTGGCTTGCACGTCCTCTCGTGGACTGTTCTGCCGCGGTCGTGGGTCAGTTGTAGGTGTAGAAGCCCTCGCCGGTGGCGACGCCCAGCTTGCCGTGGTCGATGTACTCGCTCTTCAGCCAGGCCGCGAGCGCCTGGTCCTCCTCCCCGCCGTGGGCGAGGATGTTGTACGGGGTGGCCAGGCCGATGACATCGGTGATCTGGAAGGGGCCCATCGGCGCTCCCGTGCCGATCCGCCACACGTTGTCGATGTCCTTCGGCTCGGCGTATCCGCCGGCGGCGAGTGCGTACCCGGCGTTGAGGAACGGCACCAGTAGCGAGTTGAGGACGTAGCCGGACTTCTCCTTGTACACGGGGATCGGAACCATCCCGATGTTGCCGGCGAAGGCGACGACCTCGTCGAACACGGCCGGATCGGTGTCGGCGGTGCCCATCACCTCGGCGGTGTTGAACTTCCAGACCCGGTTCGCGAAGTGCAGCGCGAGGAACTTGGCGGGGCGTCCGGTGGAGTCCTTGAGGTCGCTGGGCAGAAGTGTCGACGAGTTCGTTGCGAAGATCGTCTTCTCCGGTGCGAGCTCGCCGAGCCTTCGGTAGGTGTCCTGCTTGATGGACAGTACCTCGGGGATCGCCTCGATGACCAGATCCGCGTCCGCGACCGCGTCGGCGAGGTCGGAGGAGAACCGGACGCGGGTGAGCGCCTCGTCCGCCTTCCCCTCGGCTGCCCCCGCGACTCCGTCGTCCTTGTAGGTGGTGACGAGAGCGTCGAACCGCTTCTTGGCTGCCTCGATGGCGTCGCTGCTGATGTCATATGCGGTGACCTGGAAGCCGCTGTAGGCGGTCTGGAAGGCGATCTGGGTGCCGAGGACTCCGGTTCCCAGGACGGTCACGTGTGTGATGTTGCTCATTGTTCTGTTTCCTTCATTCCTTCTCGGGCGGCGGATCCGGCCGCCGGGGTGTGTGCGGCACGCCGGTCACGATGAGCGTGACCTGACGTCTGAGGTCGTCGATCGCGTCAGCCTCGGGGATGTCCGAGGCCGTCATCCGAGCGATCGCGAGATGCGTGACGGCGAACAGCGAGGATCCTGCGACGCGTGCCTCCCCGTCGCTGAGGGTCGGAGCGGCGCGTCGTAGCGTGTCGGAGAGGGACGCCTCGAGCTCGAAGATCAACGCCATGCCCTCGGCCCGGAACTTCGCGTCGTGAGGGCCGAACAGCAGCTCCCGCTGGTACGCAGCACTGTTCTCCGGCTCACGTGCGGCAGCGACGACGAGCGGGTGCAGGCGGGCGAAGACCGCGGCGGCAGGATCCGGCGTCAACGCCGCACGCGCGGCGCCCTCATCTATCGATGCCCGGAGTGCCTCGTTGTAGACCATGAGCAGCAACTCGCTCTTGGTCGCTGCGTACCGGAACAAGGTCCCCGCTGCGACCCCGGCCGCGGCGGACACCTCCTGCGTCGTCACTGCGGAGAACCCGCGCGCACGCAACAGGTCGGACGCGGCGCGAAAGATTCGCTCCCGCTTGAGCCGCATGTTCTGCTCGCGGCGGGACTCTATCTCCCGAACGCCCGGGCGCCGTCCGCGCTCTGAAAGCTGCTGCACCTCGCTCACATTAATGAGCGTACTCATTTTTTTGCGGACCGCAAAGGGCGTACGCACGCGATCGGCGACAGGCGTGGCCGGTGTTGTGGCTCTTCACTATGGATCTCGTGGACCGGTTGGTCTGACTCCTTGATGGGCGTGACGGTCTCGGCTCGGTGGACGCAGGATGGGTCTGGTGGGCGGGTCTGGCTCACGGCTCTTCTGACGCCACTGCAGGTTGGTGGCTGTCCTGTCTGCGACGTGTCGACCGGCTCGGCTCACTCGTTTGAGTGCAGCCCGGCGGGCCGTCATGTCCTGATAGGAGTCTGGCGAGATCCCCGATAGTGAACTGACTGACGCCCGGCCGGACTGCGCACCCGACAAGATGGAAGGGCGCAGTCCCATGGTGAATCAGGATCACCTCGAGGTCTACGGCGGAATCGATACCCACGCCGACACCCACCACGTCGCAGCGATCGATGCCACCGGACGACGACTGGCAGATGTACAGGTCCCAGCGACCGCGGCCGGCTACCAGGCGGCGTTGCGGTTCCTGCGGTCCTGGCCTGGGCTGGTGAAGGTAGGCATCGAGTGCACCGGCTCGTACGGGGCTGGGGTCAGTCGTGCGATGCAGGTCGCGGGCATCGCGGTCAGTGAGGTCAACCGCCCCAACCGGTTCGATCGCCGGATTCGCGGCAAGAGCGATCCCTTCGACGCCTATTCGGCCGCTGAGGCGGTGCTGTCGGGTCGAGCCAGCGCCGCACCCAAGGGTGGCGATGGGTTGGTGGAGTCTGAACCGTCTCGGGTTTGATGCCGCCTCCTTTCTTGAGGAGGATGCACATCATGTCCAAGCGTTACCCCGCCGAGCAGCGTGAACGAGCGGTGAAGATGGTCCTCGACCACCTCGACGAATATTCTTCGCCGTTCGCGGCGTGCAAAGCCATCGCCCCGAAGCTCGGCGTCGGTGTCGAGTCGCTGCGCACCTGGACCCGCCAGGCTCTGATCGATGCCGACAAGACACCCGGCGTGACCACCGCTGAACAGCAACGAATCAAAGAGCTCGAACGCGAAGTCCGAGACCTCCGTGAGGCCAACGAGATCTTGAAATCGGCCTCGATTTTCTTCGCGAGGGAGCTCGACCCTCGCCGCCGCTGATCTGCCAGTTCATCGACCAGATGCGTGCACAAGGACACCGGGTCGAGTCGATCTGCGCCGTGCTCACCGAGCGTGGCGTCAAGGTCGCCCCACGCACGTATCGGAACTGGAAAACTGCTTCTCCATCCCGCCGGACCGTCGCCGATGCACATCTGACGAACGCTCTGCGTGAGACCGTCGGCACCGCCGAAGGTCTCTACGGTCGCCGAAAGATGACCGTGCACCTGCGCAGACACGGCCACGACGTCGCGGCATGCACCGTCGACCGGTTGATGCGCGACGAAGGGCTGTCCGGAGCGGTCCGGGGCCGTCGGCACCGCACCACCGTGCCCGGCGGCTCGGACAGCCGCCGCGCCCCTGACCTGGTCGATCGTGATTTCACCGCCGAGGTCCCGAATCGGAAGTGGGTCACCGACTTCACCTATTGCCGCACCTGGGCGGGGTTCGTCTATGTCGCGTTCGTGATCGACTGCTTCTCGCGGGCGATCGTCGGCTGGCATGCCGCCACCGTCAAGGACACCGCGATGGTCACCACCGCCTTGAAGATGGCACTGTGGCGACGTGACCACACGGGCCACCCGGTCGGCACGGGGTTGATCCACCATAGCGATGCCGGCAGTCAGTACACTTCCATTGCTTTCGCGGAAACCCTTGTGCTGGAGGGTATTGCCGCGTCGATCGGCAGCGTCGGAGACGCATACGACAACGCTCTGGCCGAGAGCACGATCGGGTTGTTCAAGACCGAAGTGATCGCCAAGGGAAACCCGTTCCATCCGGGTCCCTACAAGTCCGTCGAGGACGTCGAGTACGCCACGATGGAGTGGGTCGACTGGTTCAATCGCAGTCGCCTGCACAGCCGTCTCGGATACGTCCCGCCGGATGAATTCGAGGCGGCGTACTACGCTCACCTGTCGACTCCACAACCGGAGCCGTCACCGATATAGGAGCGGCAAGAAACCCGAGACGGTTCAGTCACTCCGGGTGCTGCGCACCTCGAGGTCGTCTGCACTGACCGCCAGGACAGCGACGATCAACCAGATCAAGGGCATGCTGATCACGGCGCCAGAGGAGCTGCGTTCGCGTTACCGGGGCCTGTCGAACACCAAGTTGATCGCTGCGCTGGCGGCGTCACGACCGACACCTGCGCCGGTCACCGCAGCCGAGGCCACGGCCTACAGCCTGCGGCTGCTGGCGCGGCGCTGGCAAGCACTGACCGAGCAGATCGAGGACTTGTCCGGGCACCTGCAACGGCTACTCGAAGACCATGCCCCGGACCTGATGAGCGTCTTCGGCTGCGGCCGAGACACCGTGGCGCAGCTGCTGATCACCGCCGGCGACAACCCTGACAGGCTACGCTCGGAAGCCGCGTTCGCGGCACTGGCCGGAGCCTGTCCGATACCGGCGTCGTCGGGCAAGACCAACCGTCACCGACTCAACCGCGCAGGCGACCGGCAGGCGAACTCAGCGCTCTACCACATCGTGCTCGTGCGGCTGCGCTACGACCAGCAGACCCGTAACTACGCGACACGACGGATCGCGGAAGGCAAGACGAAGATGGAAATCATCCGCTGCCTGAAACGGTATCTCGTTCGGCAGCTCTATCCACTCATCGTCCAGACGCTGCAGCCTCGACGCCAAACGACCGCCGCTTGACAGCAAGTCAATAGGAGTGTCGCAGTTGAGGGGGTGGGTGGCTGAGCGCGTCGGTCGCCGGATGAAAGTCGAGGCCTTCCGATGATGGAAGCTCTCACACTGACCATCCGCCGGAAGACCTCGACGTGCACCACGCTACCTTCGCGACCCCCGACCTGACCGTCTTCTTCCACCTCGACGAGCTCGGTCTTGTGGCCGTCGGTCAGCTGCTCGAGCCGGATCGCGCGGTGATCGAGTGCCGCGTCGCCGAGCCGGACCCGTGGTGCCGGGGATGCGGTAGCCGGGCGCTCTCGCGCGGGACGGACACGCGGCGTCTCGCCCACGAGACATCCTCGCGTTCTTCGACCGGACCGGCACGTGCAACGGCCCGACCGGGACCGTCAACGGGTGCCTGGAGCGCCTCCGCGGCTCGGCCCTGAACTTCCGGAACCTGACGAACCTCATCCGGTCGAGACAGCTGAGGAAGGCTCCGCCTCGGTGCGCCTGGTGGACACGCACGCTTCCGAATAGCCCTGTGGCTCGGGACCATCCGTCCAGCGCTGGGGCAAGTTTCGATAAGCCTCCCGCTAGGTCCACCGTTCGGAAGACATTCCTCGCGGGAGACTTCCTCGCAGCAGCTCTTCTTGTCGTTCTGCAGCGGCCCCGCGCGTCGCGAGGCCGCTGCATTCCCACGATCTCAGCCCGCCGAGCCGGTGGACGTGTACAGCGTCATGCCCCAACCCACCGTCGTGCGCTCGGGTTCCGCGAGGCCGGCCGCCTCGAACAGTGCCAGGTGGTCCTCGTGCGTACGACCCCCACCACCGCTGAGCGCGAAGTCGACGAGGTCGTCCTCGTAGTCGTGTTCACCGGCGTTCTCGTCGAGCACGTTGCCGAAGACGAGGATCCGGCCGCCCGGGTTCAGTCCGGCCGCCGCCTGCTGCAGCACGTGCCCGGCATCGGCGTCGGGCAGTTCGTTCAGCCGCCCGGTCAGCAGCACCGCGTCGACCGGTTCGGGTCGGGCCTCGAGCATGCTGCCCGGCGCGTACGCGACCCGCTCGTGCTCGCCGTGGACGCGGCGCAGCACCTCGATCTCCGACGGCGCGGCCACCACGGTCGCTCGTGCCGACGGGTTCGCCGTGACGAAGGCGTGGGCGTAGGAACCCGCCGCCTCACCGGCGACCACCATGGTCGAGACGTCGGCGGGCACCTTCGCGACGAGGGCGCCGGCGAAGTACGCCGCCATCTCCGCTTCCTGCTCGTACCGGTCCGCCGACAGAGCGATGTCGTCCGCGACGCGCTGCGCGAAGCTCTTCCCGAACCGCTCAGCGTCGTCCCCGTGGCCCGTACGGACGGCGGCGAGCAGCGCGAGCATGCCCGCCAGTTCCCGCTGCGCGTGCACGCCGTCGAGGCGGAGTTCCTCGATGTGGTGGTCGTCCTCGAGTTCGCGGCCGACGCCGGTGAGCCGGAACCGGCCCTCGCCGAGGTCTTCGGCCACCCCGAGGGCGACGAGATAGCGCAGCAGCCTGCCCAGGCCGGTGCGGTCCGCCCCCGTCTTGACGGCGAGTTCGTCGACGGTGCGCGGCGAGGCGTCGAAGGCTGCCGCCAGGCCGATGGTCGCCGCGACCCGCAGTGCGAAACCCGGTGCGATCTCGGCCAATTCGTCGAAGCGGTCGCGCTCGTCCTCGGTCGCCTCGAAATCGGGCAGGGAGGCGTCGGCCTCCGATACCGCGACCTCCTGGCGCCGCCAGTATCCGGTGACCTCCACCTGTTCCTTGGGAAGGCCCTTCTCGTTGCGCAGCCACCGCCGGATCGGGGTGAGCGTGAGAGCCTCACCGGCCACCCACGCGAAGACCTTCCCGTCCCACCACTCGGCGTTCGTGACGGCATCGAACAACAGCGTCGTCGTGCCCGGTTCGGCGCCGTCGCGGCCGAGCCAGGTCAGCTCCACCCCGTCGGGGACGGGCAGATCCTGACGGTGGGTGTCGTCGGCGATCTCGACGAAGACCTGACCACGTGCTCCGGCCGGCCAGTTCTCGAGCCAGCGCCCGATGGCCGGCAGCGCCGTCTCGTCGCCCGCCACGAGCGTCCAGTCCACGCCCTGCGGGTGTCCTGCCGACGACTTCGGTCCGGCGATCTGGATCGTCTCACCGGGCTCCGCGCGGTACGACCAGCTCGACGCGGGACCCACGCCGTGGCGCACGAAGTCCACGTCGATCTCGCCGGCGACCGGATCCCAGCGCCGGACGGTGTAGGTGCGCATGAGCAGCTTCGGATCGCGCGGCCAGTTCACCACGCCGTCGGCCTGGGTAGGGCCGAGGGCCTCGTCGAGGTCGGGATGCTTGAACATCAACTTGAACTCGTCGTCCACACCGTCCGACCGGAACGCGTCGACCGGATATCCGTTCGGTGCGACGTGGGCCTGCAACTGTTCGCCTCCGAGGGTCACCCGCCGCATCCCGGGGCTCACGTCCGTCACGCGGAGCACCGTCAGGTACCGCGTGGTGATCGGGAAGACCTCGATGGGGCGAAGGCTACGAGCCATGTGTGCGTTCTCCTGGACCGGGGATCGTGGACGGCGGGACGACCGGGCCTTCCGGCATGCGGCGACCAGCGCTTAGGCGAACCTTACTTCAGACGGCCTTCGGTTGCCTCGACCCGTCCTGACCCGCGCGGCGACCGTTCGCGTACAGCTCGTCGACGAGACGGGCGTACCGGGCGAGCACGCGATCGCGGATCGGGCGCCCGGCCGGGTCGAGATCGTCCGCGTCCGGAGGTGTGCTCACCGTAGTGAACCGGCGGATGCGTTCCCACGGGTCCGATCGGGCGTTGAGCTGCTCCAGCGCGGCCGCGACGACCGACTCCGGTGCCGTGGTGAACACGAGGCCGACACAGTAGGGGCGCAGCTCCCCGGCCACGACGAGTTCGCTGCCCGGGCACACCCTCCTCCAGCGGTCGGCGAGCGCGGTGGGGCCGACGTACTTTCCGGTGCTGGTCTTGAAGGTGTCCTTGCGGTGCCCTGTCACGACGACGAATCCGTCGGCGTCGATCTCGGCGAGATCGCCCGTGTGGAACCAGCCGTCGGCGTCGAGCGCGGCGGCACTCTCCGCGGGATCGTCGTGGTAACCGGTCATCACTCCGGGACTGCGGATGAGAAGTTCACCGGTATCGGCGATCCGGACCTCCGTGCCGCGCAGCGGCCGGCCGACCGTGCCGGGCCGGTGCGCGCCGAGCAGGTTCGCGCACGACGGTCCCGACGTCTCCGTGATCCCGTAACACTCGAGCACCGGCACACCGAGCTGCTCGAACCGCCGGGCGACGTCTTCGGACAATCGCGCCGATCCGGAGATGACGAAGCGGAGCCGGCCCCCGAGCTCGTCCCGTTCCAGCCGGGCGATCTTCTCGAGCACGTGCGGGACCGATCCCAGGAAGGTCGGCCGGACCGTCCGCAGATTCGCGGTGACGCGGTCGGCGCGACCGTCGACGGCGGTGCTCACACCCGTGTGCATGGCCATGATCAGCAACGACCGGCCGAAGACGTGCGCGAGCGGCAACCACAGCAACTGACGGTCGGACGACGAGATCATGCCGGTCTGCGCGACGGCCCGGGCACCGTAGGTCGTGCCCCGATGGGTCAGGCACGCGCCCTTGGTGCGGCCGTCCTCGCACGCCGTGTAGATCAGCGCGGCCTCGTCGTCCGGGGACAGCGCCGCGATCCGTCGCTCCACGACGCCGGGGTCGGTGCGCAGCAGACGACGACCCTCGGCGGCGAGCTCGTCGAGTCCGTCGGTGCCCAGGAGATCGGTGGCGGCGATCGGCCGGTCGGCGACGGTGAGGACGGCGTGCGCACGCCGGATCTGTGACCGCACCTCGTCGTCGCGGGTGGCCGGATAGATCGGGACGGTGGCGCCGCCCGCGCATGTGATCGCGAGGTCGGCGACGACGGTCCGGTAACAGGTCGTCGCGCAGATCGCGACCCGCGATCCGGCTTCCACACCCCGGCCGATCAATCCCGCTGCGAGGTCGAAGACCTCCCGTCGAACGTCCGCCCAGGTCGAGGGGCGCCACCGCTCGCCGTCGGGACGCAGGTAGGCGACGGAGTCGGGGGAGCGGGACACCCGGTCGAGCAGCAGACCGGGCACGGTCGCGGGGAACCCGTCGCGACCGTCGATCGCGGTCGCGGTGCCTGTCGTCGAGCGGGGGTCCGCCACGGTTCGCAGCACCTCCCACGGACGAGGAATCGAAGTCGCCCCAGTGGTCGGAATGTTACCGCCGGTCGGGGTGCGAGGGGCCGAAGTGCGCAGTACGCGATGCTCGCGTCGCCGAGGGATGGCTCGCCGGGAAGGGCGCCGGTGGACGCCGATATCGTGGGCACGTGAGTCCCGCTGCCCGTCGTCCCGAGGTCCTGATCGCCGAACTGCGCGACGTCCTGACCGGTCCGCTCGCGGAGATCGCGCAGCGCTTCTCCACCTATGTGGACGACCTCGCTCCGCACAGCGCCATGGTGATCTTCACGAGGGAATGCACCGGACGGCCGCGGAAGGTGGCCGGCGACCCGTCGATCGTCGACCGGGTGACCATCGCCGAGCTGGATCGGGTGCGGAACGAACTCGCCGCGGGGGAGATCCGGCGCGGCAGCTTCCGTCTCGCCGGTCGCGATCGTGAGGTGTGCGCGATCCTCGACAGCACCGACACGCTCCTGGTGCTCGTGCCGCGCGGGGCCCGGGCCACGTCCGCGGCCCTCGACCTCGTGCGAGCGGCGTTCGGCGTGGTCGCGACCGGCATCCGGTTGCAGGTGCACACCGCCAGCCCGGCCTACCTCGCGGAATCGCGGGCCGCCTCGGCGGAGCGGGCCCGCACCGTCGCCGAACTCACCGAATCCCATGCCGTGACCCTCGAGACCATCCTCGCGACCCTGCGGTCGAAGGATCTCGACGACACCCGTGCCCGGACCACGGCGCGGGAGACGGCGACCGAGGCCCTGATCGGCCTGCGATCGGCGGTGGACCTGCACCGCGAACTCGCGGAGGAGGCGCTGACCACCGCGTTCGCCCGACTCCACGGTGAACTGCGCGATCTGGTGCGGCACCGTCCGCTCGACCTGCAGATGGTCGCTCCGCCGGTGGGTGGGCGGGGACTGCCCGGCGAGGTCGCGCACGCGGCACGCGCGATTGCCCGGGGCGCGGTGCTGGCGATGTCCGGTCAGACCGACGTGACGCGGGTGCGCGTCGCGTGGACCTGCGACGACTCGACCCTGCTGGTGGACGTGCGCGACGACGGCAACGGCGAGATCGACGTCGTCGAACTCGGACGCCAGCTCCGCGACCGCGTCGAAACCCTCGGCGGTGGAATCGAATCCGAATCGACGCCCGGCTGGGGGACACGGGTCGCGGTGAGCTTCCCGCTCGACCTGCCGATCGCCGCGACGGACGGCCCCGCCCTCGATGCGCTCGCCGCCCTCGCGCCCCGGGAGATCGAGGTCCTCGAACATCTCGTGGCCGGACGGCGCAACCGCGTCATCGCCGAACGCCTCGGCGTGAGCGAGTCGACGGTGAAGTTCCACGTGGCCGGCGTACTACGAAAACTCGGCGTCAGCACTCGCGGTGAGGCCGCGGCTCTCGGTGCAGAGGCCGGGGTCCGCGCCGCGGGCTGACGCCGAGTTCTCGGTCGTCGGGTGGCCCGTCGAGGACGGTCAGGCAGCCGGTGCCGGCGACGTGGTCGTCGTCGGTGCGACGGTCGTCGTGGGCGTTCCGGAGGTGGTCGATCCGGCGTCGGTGGTGGTCTCGCCCGTGGCCGGAGTCGTGGTCTCCGACGGGGTGGGGACCGGGGCCGTGGTGGTCACCGGGGTGGACGTGGCCGCCGGCACGCCCGCCTCGGTCGCGAGCGGATCCACCGGTGCGGCGGGGTCGCCCGCGAGAGCCGGGGCGCCGTCGACGGCGGCGGGCACGCTGCTGTCGGCGACCGTCGCATCGTCGCTCACGGTCGAGGACGGCGAGGTCTCCGGCGTGGTGGACACCTCGGCGCTCTCGGCCTTCGCCGTCTCCTCGGCGATCATGAGCACCGCGGTCTGGTCGACCTTCTTCGGATCGACCTTCTTGCCCTCCCTGGCCTCGCGGGCCAGGTGCTCGAGCCAGGCGGCGGCGTACTCGACGGTGGACGTGCCCTTGCCGTCGATGTCGTCGTCCCAGTAGTCGAAGTGGTGACCGTAGTGGTCCCGAGTCTCCTCGTTGTAGCCGAAGGTCTGGTCGTACGGGTCGGCGAGCACCACCGCGAGGGTGTTCTGGTTGCTCCGGATGAACCCGACGACCTCCTTGACGATCTTCTCCGGCAGGTACGCGAGGTTGGACAGACGCTCCGCGGGGATGGGCGCCTCCGCGCCGTCCTCTCCGGTCGCGTCCTCGTCGGCGTCGGCGGCCACAGGCGTGGTGGGGCGTGCGGTGGCGGGGTCGTAGCTCGGGTCGGAGACCTTGATCAGCACCTCGAGGAAGGTCTCGTCCGACCGCATCCAGTCCGGGTTCGCCGAGATGTCGGCGAGAGCGAGCAGTGCGACCCGGCCGACGACCTGGGCGAGATCTGCGCCGGTCGCGGGGGTCAGGCCCTCGCGCTCGAGAGCGTCGCCGTTGACCTGACGGCCCACGTTCGCGAGCAGTTCGATCAGCGCGATGTTCTCGGGTGCCGAGCAGGTGAAGTCGCCCTCGGAGCAGAACGAGGCGACCTTGCCGGCGAGATGACCGAAGCCGCCGTTCGTGTCGGGGAGGACGCCGCGTCCGGGGACGGCGTCGCCGCCGGGCTGGTAGGGGCGATCGAAACCGTCGGGGTTCGTGCCGTTCTCCGCACCGGGGAAGAAGCCTTCGCCCGCCTGGCGGCCGGCGTCGGAGAGGATGACGACGCCGCTGACGGCGTCGGGATCGATGATGTCCCAGGAACCGTCCTCGCCCTTCTCCTGCGCACCGATCTGCATCGCGGCGCGGCGCGCGACGTCGGCGCCCTCACTGAAGCCGACGATGGCGAACTGGGTGTCGGGGCAGGACCGCCGGATGGCCTTCATGACCTCGATGGTGTTCTCGGCGCCCTTGTCCACCGCGTTCTCGTAGCTGGCGAGGTCGGCCGGGTACTCGATGTAGATGGCCGCGTAGCCCTCGCCGTTCGCGTGCTCTCCCATCGGGGCGTTGATCACCGGATCCACCCACATACTGTTGTAGGCGCCCTGCTGGCCGGCAGGAAGCCTTTTGCCGTTCTCGTCGACGAGCATCTTCGACTCGTCGCGAGGGATGTCGCCGCGACCGCCGATGCCCAGGCTGACCATGTCGTGACATTCGGTGGTCTTCGCGAGGCCGGCGAGATACGGGTCGGCCACGGTGGGGGTGTCCTGCTGGGGTAGCACGATCGCGGCCGCTGCCACGACTCCGAGTGCGGTGGGAGCGAAGACGCCGGCGAGAATTCTCCGACGCGACAGCGACTTTCGAAGTGCCATGGGCCTCTACCAATCCGTTTCTCACCGAGGAATTGCCGGTCCGCCGAAGTGCGACGGGTCGTAACGGATTTCGTGAAGGCCGGTCGGAGCGTTACATGGAGACGGCTTTTCCGAGGTGGCGGCGGTGAACACTTCTGCGAGCACCGGACGCGGAATCCGAGGGAAATACGCCAATCGGGCAATGGGGAAGTCGGATGGCCTCCTGGCCGTTCGGCGGGGTCGGACCCGTCGAACGATCAGGGGCAGAGCGTCGCGGGAGTGGCTAGGGTCGGAATCACCGGAAGTCGGAATCACCGGACACAGCCGGTCGCATCACGAAACGGAGACACCATGTCGCAAACAGTCCGCGGAGTCGTCGCTCGCTCGAAGGGAGCGCCTGTGGAGGTCGTGCCCATCGTGATCCCCGATCCCGGACCCGGTGAGGTCGTCGTCGCGATCGCCGCGTGCGGCGTGTGCCACACCGACCTGCACTACCGCGAGGGCGGCATCAACGACGAGTTCCCGTTCCTGCTCGGCCACGAGGCCGCCGGTGTCGTCGAGTCCGTCGGTGACGGCGTCGACTCGGTCGCCGTGGGCGACTTCGTCGTCCTGAACTGGCGCGCGGTGTGCGGCCAGTGTCGCGCCTGCAAGCGCGGCCAGCCGCAGTACTGCTTCGACACCTTCAACGCCACGCAGAAGATGACGCTCGAGGACGGCACCGAGCTCACCCCGGCGCTGGGCATCGGCGCGTTCGCCGACAAGACCCTCGTCCACGCGGGCCAGTGCACCAAGGTCGACCCGAGCGCCGATCCGGCCGTTGTCGGCCTGCTCGGCTGCGGTGTCATGGCCGGTCTCGGTGCCGCCGTGAACACCGGCGGGGTGACTCGCGGCCAGTCCGTCGCCGTCATCGGCTGCGGCGGAGTCGGCGACGCCGCGATCATGGGTGCGCGCCTGGCGGGCGCCGGCACGATCATCGCCGTCGACCGCGACGACAAGAAGCTCGAGTGGGCCACCGACCTCGGTGCCACCCATACCGTCAACTCCACCGGGGTCGACGCGGTCGAGGCCATCAAGGAGCTGACGGGCGGTTTCGGCGCCGACGTCGTCATCGAGGCCGTGGGCCGCCCGGAGACCTACAAGCAGGCCTTCTACGCCCGCGACCTCGCCGGCACCGTCGTCCTCGTCGGCGTGCCCACCCCGGACATGACCCTCGAGATGCCGCTCATCGACTTCTTCTCGCACGGCGGCTCGCTCAAGAGCTCGTGGTACGGCGACTGCCTGCCCGAGCGCGACTTCCCGACCTACGTCGACCTGTACCAGCAGGGACGCCTGCCGCTCGAGAAGTTCGTCACCGAGCGCATCGGCATCGACGACGTCGAGAAGGCGTTCGAGACGATGCACCGCGGTGAGGTCCTCCGTTCGGTGGTGGTCCTGTGAGCACCTCGCCGATCCGCGTCGACCGGGTCGTCACGTCGGGCACCTTCGCGCTCGACGGCGGCGAATGGGAGGTCGACAACAACATCTGGCTCGTCGGCGACGACTCCGAGGTGGTGGTGATCGACGCCGCGCACACCGCGCAGCCGATCATCGACGCCGTCGGTGGACGGAAGGTCGTGGCGATCGTGTGCACGCACGCGCACAACGACCACATCACCGTGGCGCCGGAACTGTCCGAGAAGCTCGACGCGCCGATCCTGCTCAACCCGGCCGACGACGTGCTGTGGGAGATGACCCACCCGGGTGTCGCGCACGGCACGCTCGAGGACGGCGAGCGGATCCGGGTGGCCGGCACCGACATCCAGGCGATCGCCACGCCGGGGCACTCGCCGGGCTCGACCTGCCTGTACCTGCCGGAAGCGGGTGAGCTGTTCACCGGCGACACCCTGTTCTCCGGCGGACCGGGCGCGACGGGCCGCTCGTTCTCGGACTTCCCGACCATCATCGGGTCGATCCGCGACAAGCTGTTCGTCCTGCCCGCGGAGACGAAGGTGCACACCGGTCACGGCGACGGCACCACGATCGGCACCGAATCGCCGCATCTCGAGGAATGGATCAAGCGCGGCAGCTGATGCCGCCGGTGCGCGGTTCCGGTGGCGGTCGCCGCCGGAACCGCGCACGAGCGCCCCGCTAGTCTCACCATCATGGCGAAGAAGCAGATCCCGGTGATCGTGGTGGCCGGATTTCTCGGCGCGGGGAAGACGACGCTGCTCAACCACCTGCTGCGCAACACCCGAGGTGCGCGGATCGGTGTGATCGTCAACGACTTCGGTTCCGTCAACATCGATTCGATGATGGTCGCGGGGCAGGTCGACTCGATGGTCTCACTGAGCAACGGATGTCTGTGCTGCGCAGTCGATGTCAGCGACATGGACGCGATGCTCGACAAGCTCGCCCACCGCTCGTCCGATCTCGACGTGATCGTCGTCGAGGCGAGCGGACTCGCAGAGCCCCGCAACATGATCCGGCTCGTCGCCGGCTCGGAGAACGAATACGTCTCCTACGGTGGGCTCGTGCTGGTCGTCGACGCGGTGGAGTTCGACGCGACCGCGGCGCAGCATCCCGAACTCGAACAGCACGTGGCCCTCGCCGATCTGGTGCTGATCAACAAGACCGACCGGATCGACGGCGACGCCCACGACGATCTGCTGACCCGCCTGTGCCGGCTCAACTCGCGTGCTGCGGTCGTCTCGACCGACCACGGTCGCATCGATCCGGCGTTGCTGTTCGACATCCCGGAGCGGCCGGATCCGCAACCGGGGGAGCAGCTCACCCTCGACCGGTTGCTCTACGAGCAGGACGACCACGAGCACACCCATCTGCACGAGGGCTACGACGCGATCACCTTCGAGTCCGCAGACGCACTACACCCCCGCGTGCTGGTCGATTTCCTCGAGAACCAGCCCGCAGGGGTGTTCCGTATCAAGGGATATGTGCGTGTCACCGCCGGATTGCACACCGCCGACTATCTGGTGCACACCGTGGGCGACCACATCCGGTTCGACACGGTGGGCCGACGGGACGATGTGCCCGACGGGACGCAACTCGTCGTCATCGGCGCCGATCTCGACGCCGACGACGTACGGGAGCGATTACGGCGCTGTGTGCCGACCGAACCGGTGTCCGCGGACGCGATGTACGCGATACACCGGTTCACACCCCGCTGACGCGGGCGGTCGGACTCAGCGTGCAGCGGAGGTGCGGCGCTGGGGGCGGCGGCGGCCACCGGTTGCGGCACCCTGACCGGCCGAACGCTGACCGCCGGCCGAACGCTGACCGCCGGTCGCACGCTGTCCTCCCGAGGAGCGCTGTCCATCCGCGGAACGCTGTCCGCTCGAGGAGGAGCGCTGCCCCGAACCGGAGCGCTGGGTGGAACCCTGACGGGGAGCCGACGTCCGCCGACCGCCGCCGTTGCGCTGCGGACGCGACGGCGCGGCAGCCTGCTTCGGAGCCGGCGGAACATGCGGCGCGATCTCGCCGACGAGCTCGAGCACGTGCTCGGAGTCCGCTGTCACCTTCACCGGGGTGACGTCGATCGCGGCCTTGCGCATGATGGCCGCGAGATCCTTGCGCTGGTCGGGCAGCACGACGGTCACGACGTCGCCCGTGCTGCCGGCGCGGGCGGTACGGCCCGAGCGGTGCAGGTATGCCTTGTGCTCGGCCGGAGGATCGACGTGCACGACGAGTTCGACGTCGTCGACGTGGACACCGCGCGCAGCGACATCCGTCGCGACGAGCACTCGGGCCTCACCCGACGAGAACGCGGCGAGATTGCGGTCGCGGGCGTTCTGCGAGAGGTTGCCGTGCAGGTCCACCGCCGGGATACCGGAGTCGGTGAGCTGCTTGGCGAGCTTGCGGGCCTGATGCTTGGTGCGCATGAACAGGATTCGGCGACCGGTACCCGACGCGAGGGTGCGGACGAGGTCCTTCTTCGCCTCCATGCCCGCGACATCGAAGACGTGGTGGGTCATCGCGGCGACGGGGGAGGTGGCCTCGTCGACCGAGTGCATGACCGGGTTCTTCAGGAACCGCTTGACGAGCTTGTCGACGCCGTTGTCCAGGGTGGCCGAGAACAGCAGCCGCTGACCGTCTTTCGGTGTCGCCGTCAGGATGCGGGTGACGCCCGGCAAGAATCCGAGGTCGGCCATGTGGTCGGCCTCGTCGAGCACCGTGACCTCGACGTCGTCGAGCGCGACGAACTTCTGGCGCATGAGATCTTCGAGGCGGCCCGGGCAGGCGATGACGATGTCGACACCGCGACGCAGGGCTTCGACCTGGCGCTTCTGCGACACGCCACCGAAGATCGTGGTGACCTTCAGTCCGGACGAATGCGCGAGCGGTTCGATCGCCGCGGCGATCTGGGTCGCCAATTCGCGGGTGGGTGCCAGGATCAGGCCGCGCGGCCGGCCGGCCGCCCGGGTGCTCCTGCCGGCGAGACGAGCGGCGAGCGGGATCGAGAAGGCCAGGGTCTTACCGCTGCCCGTGCGTCCGCGGCCGAGCACGTCGCGACCGGCGAGGGTGTCGGGGAGAGTGTCCACCTGGATGGGGAAGGGGCTGGTGATCCCGGCGTCGTTCAGCGTGGCGACGAGCGGGCGGGGCACCCCGAGATCGGAGAAGGATGTGGTCATGGAACAGCGCTGCCTTTCGATGCGGCGTGTGTGCACTCGACGGGCCGTGCCCGTGGTGCTGTGCGATCGCCGCAAGGAAAGCCGGTGCATCTGTGCGTACTGCATCTGTGCGTGCGGGCCGGGCACGATCCCGGGCCGCCGGTATCCCACGACGGTGGGCGTCGTCGTGACGCCCGAACCATGTCACCCTACCGCACGGGGTACGTCCGACCCGTCGTCCCGGCTACAGACCCACCCATTCGGAGGCGCCCTCGGTGAAGTGCTGACGCTTCCAGATCGGCACCTCGGCCTTGATGCGTTCCACCAGTTCGGCGCAGGTGGCGAAGGCTTCCGCGCGGTGCGGGGCGGCGACCGCCGCGACGAGTGCGAGATCGCCGATGGTGAGATCGCCCACTCGGTGCACCGCCGCGACCGGCAGCCCGGACTTCGCCGCGACGTCCTCACAGCACCGCCGCAGGAACGCTTCGGCATCCGGATGGGCCTGGTACTGCAGCGCGGTCACCGACTGCCCGCCGTCGTGATTACGGACGACACCGGTGAAGAGCACCACCGCACCGTGTTCGGCGCCCGCCACCGCGGCGTCCACCGCTGCGGGATCGAGCGGTTCCGAGGAGATCCGGGCCAGTAGTTCACTCATGAGCGCCGCCTCCTGCGACTTGTGCCAACAGATGGTCGAGGATCGGGTCGAGGGCGGCGAGACCGTCCTTCACCCCGCCGGGCGAGCCGGGCAGGTTCACGACGACCGTGCGGCCGACGAGACCGGCGACGCCGCGCGAGAGCACGGCGTGCGGGGTGACCTCGAGTCCACGCTGCCGGATCGACTCCGCGATACCGGGCAGTTCGCGATCGAGCAGGGCGAGAGTCGCTTCGGGGGTCGCGTCGGTCGGCGACGCCCCGGTTCCGCCGGTCGTCACGACCAGGGCAGGGCCGGGACGGACCGCGTCGGCGAGACCGGCGGCGATGTCGGCGTCCGCGTGCACGAGAGGGCCGCGGACCGTGAATCCCTTGTCCTCGAGCCACGACCGGATGAGCGGGCCGGTGCGGTCCTCACGGGTGCCCGCGGCGACACCGGTCGACGCGACGACCACGGCGGCGGAGCGTCCGGTCTCCCCCACGGGCTGTTCGTCGGCCCCGGCGGTCTCGTCCCGGCCCGGTGCGTCGTCGCGGGTCCAGTGGCCGCGCTTGCCGCCCTCCTTGGAGATCAGCCGCACGCCGTCGAGGACGGCGGCCGGATCCACGGCCTTGACCATGTCGTGCAGGGTCAGGCCGGCGACGGCGACCGCGGTGAGGGCCTCCATCTCGACACCGGTCGGGCCCTTGGTCTTCGCGGTGGCCTCGATCGTGATCGAGGTGTCGGTGAAGTCGAACATCACCTTCACCGACGACAGCGCCAGCTGGTGGCACAGGGGGATGAGCTCCCAGGTGCGTTTCGCCGCCGCGATGCCGGCGATGCGGGCCGTGGCCAGGACGTCGGCCTTGGGCATGTCGTCGGCGCGGACGAGCGCGACCACTTCGGGAGTGGTGACGAGTTCGCCTGCCGCCACGGCGATCCGTGTGGTGTCGGTCTTCGAGGAGACGTCCACCATGCGGGCGCGTCCCTGGTCGTCCAGGTGGCTGAGATCGGTCACAGGATCCGTACTTTCACGAGGTCTCCGGCTTCGAGGGAGGTGGTGTCGGCGGGGATGTCGAGGAGCACGTCGGCGGCGGCGAGTCCGGCGACGAGATGCGATCCGTGCCCGCGGAAGGGGGTCACCCCGTTCTCGTCGAGCCGTCCCCGCAGGAACTGCCGGCGTCCCGGGATCGACGTGAGATCCTCGGTGAGCGGCAGGTTCTCGCACACCACGGGCGGATAGCCGGCGGCGGCCCGCAGTGCGGGTCGCGCGAACACCTCGAACGAGACGAGCGCGCTGACGGGATTGCCCGGGAAGGTCAGGATCGGCACGTCGTCGACCACGGCGGTGCCCTGGGGGCCGCCCGGCTGCATCGCCACCGAGACGAACTGCCCGCCCCGCGGTGCGAGCGTGTCCTTCACGACCTCGAAGTCGCCCTTCGATACCCCGCCCGAGGTGAACACGACGTCGGCGACGCTCACGGCGTGTTCGAGCATCGTCACGAACTCCTCCGGATCGTCGTGACAGTGGTCGATGGTCACGACGTCGGCGCCGTTGGCGGATGCGCTCGCGGCCAGCGCCGGTCCGTTCGAGTTGAAGATCTGGCCGGGTCCGAGTTCGCTCCCGGCCGTGATGAGTTCGCTGCCGGTCGAGATGATCGCGACCCGCGGCCGTGCGCGGACGGGGATCGAGGTGAGGCCGACGGCGGCGAGCGCGGCGATGTGGCGGGCGGCGAGGACCGTGCCCGCGGGAAGCAACAGATCGCCCTTGCGGACGTCGGTTCCCGCCTCACGCACATAGGTGCCGGGCGTGACGCTGCGCTCGACCGTCACGGTGCCGGCGCCGTTCGAGTCCGCGGTGGTCGCACGGGTGTCCTCGACGGGGACGACGGCGTCGGCGCCGTCCGGGACAGGAGCGCCGGTCATGATCTTCAGAGCGTGCCCCGGTTCGAGTGCCGCGACGGTGTCGCCCGCGGCCAGCACGCCCTGGACGGGCAGGTCGGCGGGGGTCGATGCGAGATCGCCGGCGCGGACCGCGTAGCCGTCCATCTGGGAGTTGCGGAAGGGCGGCAGGTCCAGCGGGGACTCGATGTCCTCCGCGAGGGTGCGGTGCAGCGCGTGCGCGAGCGGCACACGCAACGGGCTCTTCTTCCGCAACGGGTCGAGCAACGCCGCCACGTGCTGTTCGTGTTCCTCCACGGACCGCTTGCCGCTCGTCATGCCGCCATCCTAGGCACACGAGGGCCGTGTCCCGCCGTCGACGACGCGCCGCGTGTGCCCCGTCTGTCCGGATGCGGTGTCACGATCTGCGGTTGTGGGCATACTGGGCTGTATGAAAGCGATGGTCGTATGACAGCGGTGGACATGGGCATCCCGGTCGTGCGCGATCGCGCAGACGACGTGTCCGATCGGCCCGACGTGCCCGAACTCCTCGATCGTTTCGGTCGCATCGCCCGGGACCTGCGTGTATCCCTCACCGAGAAGTGCTCGTTGCGCTGCACCTACTGCATGCCGGCCGAGGGTCTTCCCGAGATTCCGCGCGACCAGCTGCTCACGAGCGCCGAGATCGTACGGCTGGTGGGGATCGCGACCGGCCGGCTCGGTGTCCACGAGGTGCGCTTCACCGGTGGGGAACCGCTCATGCGCCGCGATCTCGAGGAGATCGTCGCCGGGTGCGCGCAGGAGACCCCGGGGCTGCCGATCGCGCTGACCACCAATGCGGTCGGTCTCCGGCACCGTGCGCAGGCGCTCGCGGACGCCGGACTGACCCGCGTGAACATCTCCCTCGACACCATCGACCGCGAGCACTTCGCGCGGCTCACGCGCCGCGACCGGCTCGATTCGGTGCTCGACGGCATCCGTGCCGCGGTGGCGGCCGGACTGGGTCGGGTCAAGGTCAACGCCGTCCTGATGCCGGAAACCCTCGAGGGCGCGGCCGACCTGCTCGCGTGGTGCCTGGACGAGGGCGTGGAACTGCGGTTCATCGAGCAGATGCCCCTCGACGCCGATCAGAACTGGGCGCGCTCGCAGATGGTGCCGGCCCAGCAGTTGCTCGACGTCCTCGGGCGGCGGTTCACGCTCACGGAGACCGAACGCGAGGATCCGTCCGCGCCGGCCGAACGCTGGCTCGTTGACCGCGGACCGGCGACCGTCGGGATCATCGCGTCGGTGACGCGGTCGTTCTGCAGCGACTGCGACCGCACGCGGCTGACGGCCGAGGGAACGGTCCGCTCCTGCCTGTTCAGCGACCGGGAGACCGACCTGCGCGCTGCCCTGCGGGGCGGCGCCACCGACGAGGAACTCGCCGCGCTGTGGCGCGGAGCGATGTGGAACAAGTGGGCCGGACACGGCATGGACGCGGCGGACTTCGCGCCGCCGCAGCGGAGCATGGGAGCTATCGGTGGCTGAGGTGACGACCGGGATCGAGGTGCGGTACTTCGCGGCCGCAGCAGACGCGGCCGGACGCGAGAAGGACACGATCGACCTGCCGGAGGGCGCCGATCTCGGCGCGCTGCGTGCCGTCCTCGTCGACCGTTACGGGACCGGCATGGAGCGGGTGCTGTCGGTGGCAGCCTTCCTGCTCGAACCCGGCGACGGCGGCACGGGCGAACTCACCCGGGACCTCGGCCGACCGGCCGGGTCCCGAGTGGACGTCCTGCCGCCCTTCGCGGGTGGTTAATCCTCGCGCCACCAGGTGTCGAAGGGCGCAACGGGCATCACGCGCTTGTGCCGCGTGTCGAGGAACTTGGTCTCGAGGCGCTTGGCGAGGTCGTCGGTGACGTCCTTTCCCTCGAGATAGTCGTCGATCTCGCTGTAGGTCATGCCGAGCGCTTCCTCGTCGGGCAGCGCCGGACGGTCGTCCTCGAGATCGGCGGTGGGGATCTTGATCCAGGTGCTCTCGGGTGCGTCGAGTTCGCGCAGCAGCGCCGCGCCCTGCCGCTTCGTGAGACCGGCCAGCGGAGTGATGTCGACGCCGCCGTCGCCGTACTTGGTGTAGAAACCGGTCACCGCTTCGGCGGCGTGGTCGGTGCCGACCACGAGGTAGCCGAGTTCTCCGGCGATCGCGTACTGGATCATCATGCGTTCGCGGGCCTTGATGTTGCCGCGCACGAAGTCGCGTAGACGCGTCTCGGCGCCGTACAGCGCGCGAGCCGCTTCCGACGCCGTCGCGTCGGCACCGGGCTTCACGTCCACACCGAGAGTGCGGTCCGCTCCGATGAACTCCAGTGCGACGAGGGCGTCGTGCTCGTCGGCCTGCTTGCCGTAGGGCAGGCGGACCGCGACGAACTCCGCCGTGTGGCCTTCGGCGCGGAGCTTCTCCGCGGCGAGCTGGGCGAGCTTGCCGGCGAGAGTGCTGTCCTGCCCGCCGCTGATGCCGAGCACGAATCCCTTCGCGGGAGTGCTGCGCAGGTAGTCGGCGAGAAACTGCACCCGCGCGTCGATCTCGGCGCGTGGGTCGATGGAGGGTTTCACCCCGAGTTCTTCGATGATCCGATCGCGAAGGTTCGTCATCTTCACGACCCTAGCGTTCCCGTGTTACTGCTGCGATACAACGGAGAAGAGGGCGGGGCGAAGAGTGCGCGGGCAGACTCTTCGGGGTGAGCACCGGAGACGTCTTCCGCAAACACGACCCGCACGCGCATCCGGATTTCTTCCGGGCCGAGGCGGCCGGTCTGGCCTGGCTCGCCGAGGCCGGTATGCCGGTCGCGGCGGTGCGGTCGGTGAGCGGGCACCACATCGAACTCGAGCGGATCGCCGAAAGTTCCCCGGCCGCCGAGGCCGCACGGGAGTTCGGTGCGGCACTCGCCCGGATGCACGACGCGGGCGCCGCCGGTTTCGGTGCGGCACCCGACGATTACGACGGGCAGCTGTTCATCGGCCGCCGTCCCATGAGCCGCACCGTGCACGACACCTGGGGATCGTTCTACATCGCAGAGCGGGTGCTGCCCTTCCTGCGCAGCGCCGTCGAGGCGGGCAGCGTCACCGACCGGCAGTGCCGCGACATCGAGGCCGCCTGCGATCTCGTCGCCGCGGGAGCCTTCGACGACGAGGATCCGCCTTCGCGTCTGCACGGAGACCTGTGGAACGGCAACGTGCTGTGGTCGCCGCGCGGCGTCGTCCTCATCGACCCGGCCGCGCACGGCGGCCACCGCGAGACCGATCTGGCGATGCTCGCGCTCTTCGGTTGCCCGCACCTGGGCCGGGTCGTCGACGGCTACGAGTCGGCGCATCCGCTGCGCGCCGGGTGGGAGCAGCGGGTGCCCGTGCACCAGCTGCATCCCCTGGCGGTGCATGCCGCGGGATACGGTGCCGGGTACGGGCGGGAGCTGCACCGGGCGGCACTCGCGACCCTCGAACTCGGAGGCAGTACGTGAACGGGATCCTCGTCGTATCCGCAACCCGCGCCGAGGCGGCGCACGTCCCGGAACGCTACGAGACGGTGATCACCGGGATCGGGAAGGTCGACGCAGCGGTGGCCGTCACCGCGGCGCTCGCGGCGTATCCGGCCGACGCGCGACCGCTCGTCGTGAACATCGGCACCGCCGGCGCGTTGCACACCCACCACTCGGGACTGTTCCTGCCGTCCGCCGCGATCAACCACGACATCAGCAGCGAGATCCTGAAGAGCCTCGGTCACCCCGTGCAGGACGTCGTGCAGATCGACGAGGGTGACGGCAGCGTGCTCGCCACCGGCGATTCGTTCGTCTCGGACGCCGAGATCCGCGACGCGCTGTCCGCCCGCGCCGATCTCGTCGACATGGAGGGTTTCGCGGTCGCCTACGCCGCCCGCCGCATGGGCGCGCGGTGCCGGCTCGTCAAGCACGTGAGCGACCGGGCCGACGATTCGGCGCTCGACTGGCCGAAGCAGGTCGACCGCAGCGCACGGGAACTCGCGCGGTGGCTCGTCGAGCGTTACTGAACGATTCGCTCTCGGCCGGCCTCAGCGCCCGTCCGTACGTTCGGTGAGGGTGACGGTCACCGCGCCGGTGGTCAGGGTGAGCACCTCTCCGTCGAGAGTCCACCGGGGGGTGGCCGCGAACAGCGTCCGCACCCAGTCGTCGGCGCCGTCGCGCGGGGGAGGGCACGCCATCCTCGTGGACGCGAGCGTCCCGGCACGGATCCTGCCCCCGGACAGGTCGGCGGTGCCGGTGAACCGGTTGCATCCGGCGGATGCCGCGACCCGCTCCCGGGCGGGGAACGACAACTGGAGCGGGCCGCCGCCGGGGATGGGCCGCCCCTCGACCTCGGTCGAGACGTAACGGCGGCCGATCGGGTCGGACGGCGACGACCCGAACATGCCGCACCCGGACAGCAGCGCACCCAGTGCGAGGACGACGACCACGCGGACTGCTCCCGGCATGGGTCTCACGGTACCGAGGAGGGGTCAGCGGGCCGTGAACTCCAGTCCGTCGGTGCCGTTCGCCGCGGTGAGGGTCATCGACGAGCCCTGGACGGCGTAGGTGGTCTCACCTGCGAGCACGTTCAGGATGTGCGTCTCGATGTCGGCGACCTCGGGATCGGCGCACGCCGCGCGGGTCATGGTGAGCGGTTCGAACAGGATGACATCGTCGCCGACCTCGGCGCTGCCGCCGAACTCGTTGCACCCCGTGTTCCCGGTGAGGGTGCCGTCGTCGGACAGTGTGAGTGTCGGCGCGGCGTTCTCCAGGGCGACCGACCTGACGACGGCGTCGGCGGTGCGCAGCGAGGTCACCACCCACTCGGTGCCGGCGATCGGCAGATCGGGGTCGACCACCTTCTCGTCCTCGAGCGAGACCGTGATGTCGTCGCCGGTGAGCGTGAAGGTGTTCCCGTCGAGCGACCAGCGCGGCTCGGCGCCGAACAGCGTGGTGAGCCAGGCGTCGGCTCCCTCGCGTTCCGGCAGGCAGGCCATCATCGTGCTCGCCAGGTTCGATGTCTTCACTCGGCCGTCGGCCAGGTCCACACCGCCGACGAAGCGGTTGCAGCCGGCAGTCGCGGAGATGCGTCCGTCGTCCGGGAACTCGACGACCATCGGTCCGTCGCCCGGGATCTGCGTGCCGGTCACGCTCGTCGAGACGAAGGTGCGGCCGGTGAGGTCCTCCGCGGAGTGGGTGTCGGCCGAATCCGAATCGGTGCTGCACGCGGCGGCCACCGCTGCCAGGGAGACGACCGCGAGCACCCGGAATGTGCGAATCATGCCGTTACGGTACGGCGCTCGACCCGGTTTCATGGGTACCTCGGCCGGTCACGACGCGGTGTGCCAGTTCGGCCCAGTTGTCGGCGAGTCGGCGGAGCGGATGCCCGAGCTCGCGCCACTGGTGGAGCACGAGGGTGGCCTCGAGCGACGCGACCAGCGAGGTCGCCAGCAATCGGGTGTCGCCGGTGACGCCGGCGGCACGCAGCAGCGCGTCGACGTGGGCGAGCGAGACCAGATGGGCGGGAGCGGTGTAGCGGGAGTCGGTGGCGGATTCGGCCGCGCGGAGCAGTTCGCCCTGCACCTCGACGAGTTCGATGCGCGCACGACCGAAGGCGATGAGCCTGGCCAGGGGTTCGGCGTCCGGGCCGAGCGGCGGCGGGCCGAACAGGAAACCCTGCTGGAACTCGCGCTCGCTGTGGTCGAGTAGCGCCCGGACGAGCCCGGCGCGGGAGCCGAACCTGCGGAAGACGGTGCCCTTGCCGACCCCGGCCCGCGCAGCGACGGCGTCCATCGTCACGGCGTCGACGCCGCGTTCGGCGACGAGCAGGGCGGCGGCGTCGAGCAGACGGGAACGATTGCGCGCTGCGTCGCCCCGTTCGGAGAGTCGCTCGTCCGCCAGAGGGAGGGCCCGACTGTTCGCCGCAGGCAGCGCCCGACCGTCCGCGTGCGGGAGGGGGCGAGTGTTCACAAGGTCACACTCTAGCGGGGCGGGGAATAAAGCGGACCGCGGTCCGTTTAACATTGCGTAGTCAACCACTTCGACCCGAGGATGTTCCCATGACCCGAGTTCTCGCCCTCGTCGGCAGCCTGCGCGACGGCTCCATCTCCCGCCAGATCGCCGAGACCGCCGCGGCGGTCGCTGCCGAGAACGTCGAAGTGACCCTCTACGAGGGCCTCGCCGACGTTCCGTTCTACAACGAGGACCTCGACGGCGAGGCTGCCCCCGCTGCTGCCGTGGCCCTGCGCGACGCCGCTGCCGATGTCGATGCCGTGCTGGTCGTCACCCCCGAGTACAACGGCACCGTCTCCGCGGTGCTCAAGAACGCCGTCGACTGGCTGTCGCGCCCCTACGGTGCCGGTGCACTGAGCGGCAAGCCCGTCGCCATCGTCAGCCAGTCGCCCAGCCAGAATGCCGCGAAGTGGGCGCTCGAGGACGCGGTCAAGGTCGTCGGAATCGCCGGCGGCAAGGTCGTCGACGGCGGCTCGCTGTCCGTCGGCGAGACCTTCGGCAAGTTCGGCGGCGAGCACGCCAAGGAGCACGCCGAGACCGCGCAGCAGGTCGCAACGGTCGTGGCCGCACTGGCCGACGCCACCAAGGTGCTCGCCAACGCCTGATCGAGACGTCCGCCTCCCTTGCCGGTACCGCCGGCACCGAGAGCGGCCGGCGGACCGACCGACACCCGGTGCCGGAGACCCCCGAGGTCTCCGGCACCGCGCGTATCCGCACGGTCCGGCCGAGCAGCGAACGCACCACTCGTCGCATCCCGACGGTTCGATGACGCCTGCAGCGGGAATGCCCCGAACACAGCCCACTGTTCGGAGGTTTGCCCATGACAAGCGGGGACACGAGGACCGATACCGGCCACCGACCCGATCTCGACATAGTTCTCCACGTCGACGGGGTGGAGCGCCGCGTCCCGATCGACGTCCGCACCACCGTGCTCGACGCGCTGCGCGACCGCCTCGGGATCACGTCCCCGAAGAAGGGATGCGATCTCGGTCAGTGCGGAGCATGCACCGTGCTGATCGACGGCCGGCGCTCCCTCTCGTGCCTGGCCCTCGCCGCCTCGCACGACGGCGCCGAGATCGTCACCGCCGCCGGACTCGGCGACGGGGAGATGCATCCGCTCCAGGCGCAGTTCATCGAGGACGACGCCTTCCAGTGCGGTTACTGCACCCCCGGCCAGATCTGTTCGGCCGTCGGCATGCTCGACGAGTTCGCCGACGGGTCACCGAGTCACGTCACGGCCGATCTCGACCAGGCACCCGAACTCGACGACGACGAGATCCGGGAACGCATGAGCGGCAATCTGTGCCGTTGCGCCGCCTATCCCAACATCGTCTCGGCGATCCGCACCGTCGCCGCCGGCGACAGCCGACTCGGTACCGGCGACAGTCGACTCGATACGGAGGCGTCGCGATGAGCTCCCTCCGCTACGAGCGACCGGCAGATCCCGCCGCGGCCGTCGCCGTCGTGCACGAGACACCGGGCGCGGTCTTCCTCGCGGGCGGCACGAATCTCGTCGACCACCTCAAACTCGGCGTCGCGACCCCCGACGTTCTCGTCGACGTCTCGCATCTACCGCTCGACACCGTCGAGGAGACGACCGACGGAGGAATCCGGGTGGGCGCCAACGTCCGCAACAGCGACCTCGCGGCACACCCCTTCGTGCGGCGCAACTACCCGGTGCTGTCGCGTGCACTGCTCGCCGGTGCCTCGCCTCAGCTCCGGAACACCGCGACCACCGGTGGCAACCTGCTCCAGCGCACGCGGTGCTCGTACTTCCGGGACGTGAGCACCCCCTGCAACAAACGCGAACCCGGCAGCGGCTGCTCCGCCATCGGCGGATACACCCGCTACCACGCGATCCTCGGCGCCTCGGAGCACTGCGTGGCCACCCATCCCTCCGACATGGCGGTCGCCCTGCTCGCGCTCGACGCCGAAGTCCTCGTCCTCGGCCCGGACGGTGAACGCGCGATCGCGGTGGAGGACTTCTACCGCCTTCCCGGCGACACCCCCGAGCGCGACACCGTGCTCGAACGTGACGACCTGATCGTCGGCGTGCAGATCCCCGCAGCGCAGAGTTCGCTGTCCACCTACCGCAAGGTGCGCGACCGGGCGTCCTACGCCTTCGCGCTGGTCTCCGTAGCGGCCGAGATGACCGTCGCGGACGGGACGATCACCGGGTGCCGCATCGCATTCGGCGGGGTCGCGCACCGGCCCTGGCGGGCACACCGCGCGGAGGAAGCGCTCCTCGGGCAGCAACCCTCCGACGAGGTCTTCGCCGCTGCGGCCGAGGCCGAACTCGCCGACGCGAGCCCCCTCGACGGCAACGCCTACAAGATCCCGCTGCTGCGGCGCACCGTGGTGGCGACCCTGCGCGAACTCGACGAACGACGGGAACGAGGTGGATCCGCATGAGCCCCGAGCCGATCCGAACAGGTGGGCGCTCCACCGCGCGAATCGACGGACCGGCGAAGGTCGCCGGGACGGCGCCGTACGCCTACGAGCATCCGGTCGACGATCCCGCCTACCTCGTGCCGCTCACCTCCACCATCGCCCGCGGGCGCGTCGACCGGATCGACACCGCCGCTGCCGAAGCGGTGCCCGGGGTGCTGAAGGTCCTCACTCCCTGGAACGCCCCGCGTCTCACCGAGGAGGCCGAAGGTGAGTACTCCGTCCTGCAGACACCCGAGGTGCTGTACCGGGGGCAGATCATCGGTGCGGTCGTCGCCGAGAGCTTCGAGATCGCCCGGGAGGCATGCTCGCTCCTGGAGGTCGAATACAGCGAGGAACCGCACGACGCGCTCTTCCGCGCCGACCATCCCGATGCGTACACCCCCGAGACCGTCAACGGTGGCTACGAACCCGACACCGAGCGAGGGGATGTCGACGCGGCGTTCACCCGCGCCGAGACGGTGATCGATCAGTGGTACTCCACCCCCGAGGAACACAACAACCCGCTCGAACCGCACACCGTCGTCGCGATCTGGCGGATCGACGTCGTGCCGTCGAACGGTGAGGTCGACGCACACACTTTGACGCTGTACACCTCGACGCAGCATCCGCACGGCGTCGTCGAGACCCTCGCACCGGTCTTCGGCCTCGACACGGCCCGGATGCGGGTGGTCTGCCCGTACATCGGTGGGGGATTCGGTTCCAAGGGCGGTCCTCACGCGCACGACGTCCTCGGCGGACTCGCGGCGCGGGCCCTGCCGGGCAAGGCGATCAAGTTCGCGGTCTCCCGTCCCGACATGTTCGGTTACGTCGGCTACCGGGCTCCGACCGCCTCGCACATCCGGCTTGCGGCCGACAGTGACGGCAGGCTCACCGGTCTCGTGCACGAGGCGTTCGCCCAGTCGTCCCGGGTCACCGAATTCGTCGAACAGGCGGGGGTACCGCTGCGCAATCTGTACGACGTCGCCAACGCCCGCACGTCGCATCGCGCGATCACCCTCGATGTCCCGGCGCCGTTCTGGATGCGCGCGCCCGGTGAAGCCCCGGGCATGTTCGCCGGTGAGGTGGCGATGGACGAGCTCGCCGCCGAACTCGGGATCGACCCGATCGAACTGCGCATCCGCAACGAACCCGAGTCCGATCCGGAGACGGGGAAGCCGTGGTCGTCGCGCCGGCTCGTCGAATGCCTCCGCGAAGGCGCACAGCGGTTCGGATGGGATCCGTCCGACCGCGAACCCGGAACCCGGCGGCAGGGCCACACCCTGATCGGTACCGGCATGGCGGTCGCGACCTATCCCCACATGGTCAATCCCGGCTCGGAAGCCCATATCCGGCATCTGGGGGAGGGGCGCTACTCCGTCCGCATCGGAGCCACCGACCTCGGTACGGGCGCGTGGACGACCCTGACCCTCATCGCCGCCGACGCACTCGGATGCCGACCGGAGGACGTGGACCTCGAGATCGGCGACAGCGCACTGCCCAACGGCACGGTGGCCGGCGGGTCGTCGGGCACCTCGTCCTGGGGCACCGCGATCGTCACGGCCGCAGAGCAATTCGGCAAACGCTTCGGCGACGATCCGCCGGTGGGCGCCGAACTGTCCGCGTCGGCAGCCGAGAACCGCGAACTCGAGCACTACACCGCACAGTCCTTCGGTGTGCACTTCGCCGAGGTGCACGTCGACGCCGACACCGGCGAGATCCGGGTGCCCCGGATGTTCGGGCTGTTCTCCGTGGGACGGGTGATCAACCCGCGGACGGCGCGGTCGCAGTTCATCGGCGGGATGTCGTTCGGGATCTCGATGGCGCTGTTCGAGGAGAGCATCCGCGACGCCCGTTTCGGGCACGTCGTCAACCACGACCTGTCGGAATATCACGTGCCGACGCACGCCGACATCCGTGGCATCGAAGCCGATTGGCTCGACGACGAGGACCTGCATGCGACACCCATGGGGTCGCGGGGGATCGGTGAGATCGGGATCGTCGGCAGCGCCGCGGCGGTCGTCAACGCCCTGTGGCACGCGACCGGCGTACGGGTTCGGAACCTGCCGGCCCGGCTCGACGACCTACTGCCCGGACTGCCCTGACGCATCGGACCGGTGACAGATCAGCAGCCAGCGATTGGTGCCGACCTGTCGCCGGTACCGCAGTTCGTCGAGCGCGGCGAGGGCGATGGCGAGTCCTCGACCGCGCTCGGCGAGGGCGTCCGGGAGTTCGACCGAACGCAGATCCACACGGGCCGGAGCGCCGTCGTCGACGAACACGGCCTCGAGACGATCCGGATGGAGTTCCAGGGTCAACGTCACCGAGACGGCTCGTCCCCGACCTGCGTGTTCGATGATGTTCGCGGCGATCTCGGCAACCGCGATCTCGAACTGCACGCGATCGGACTCGTCGAGTTCCTCGGCGGCGAACATCTCCGCGACCAGATCCATGATCCGGTCGAGGGTGCCCTCGCTCGTCGGCGCGGACAACTCCCACCGGCCGGACGCGCCGTCGGCAGAACGGATGTTGGGTGATCCGTCAGTCGCCATCGAAGGCCGCGTCCGCGGAATCGTGGGTCGCCAGGACCCGATCGAGCCGGGTCAGCGCGAGCACGCTCTGCACCTGCGCCGTGGGCGAGGCGATCCGCAGGTCGCCGCCGGCCTGCCGGGCGGCCTTCAATCCGGACACGAGTGCGCCGAGCCCGGAGGAGTCGATGAACTCCGTCGTGCTGAGGTCGACGACGAGCCGATGGGATCCGCTCTCGACGAGATCGCGCAACTGCTCGCGAAGACGTGGTGCCGCAACCATGTTCAGGCGACCGGTGGGCTGCACGACGGTACTCGTTCCGACCGTACGCGTTTCGTAGTGGCTCATCGAACTCCTTCGTTCTCGGGTCCACGGTAGCGAGCCGCGCCGATCACCACCGACAGAATCAACAGGTCGAACACGACCCAGACGAGGTTCGCGGTCACGCCGAGAACCGAGATGTCGCCGAGGAACAACCGCACCGCCCCGACGACCGCCGCCACGACCAGCAACAGCATGACGAGCAGTTGCTGACGGAACAGATACCAGGGGACACCCTCGCCTCCCTGACGCGTCTTCGGGGTGACCGCGAAATCCAGCGGCTTGTCGAAGTACACGTTGAGGAAGGCCGTCCAGCACGCCCTGATCCACACCGGGAACAGTGCGAGGCTGTACTGCTGGCCACGCCAGGTCGGTGTGCCGCGGCCGACGACGAAGAACAGCAACTGACTGAGGACCAGGAACGGGACGAGCCGCGCGAAGAAGTCGAGACTGTAGGCCTCCACCGGCAGGACCCCGAAGACGAGATAGATCACCGGCGCCGCGAAATAGGCGAGGGCCGCGAACCCCGAGAGATAGCTCCACATCGTCGCCCAGTACATGAGGCGCTGCGCGAGGGTCATGCCCTTCTGGACGAGTGGGTTCTCCCGCAGCATCACCTGAATCGTGCCCTGCGCCCACCGGAGCCGCTGCGTGACCATCGTCTTCGGATCCTCCGGCGCCAGTCCGTACGCGAGGATCTCGTGGTGGTAGACGGACTTCCAGCCCGCGCCGTGCAGACGCATCGAGGTGGCCATGTCCTCGGTCACGGAGATCGTGGCCAACGCGAGCATCGGCTCGGCCTCCTCGGCGCGGTCGACGTCGACGGCCCGGATCATCGCGCGGATCGATTCGAGTGCACCGAGCGGTGACCATTCGCGGTCGGCGAGGCGTTCGAGCACGGTCTCGTCGATGGTGAGCGCATCGGTTCCGTGTGCGTCGAGCGCGGCGATCTCCTCGAGATCGGCTCGGATACCACCGAAGTCGGCATCGACGATGCTGCGCGCAGCGGCGTCGACCGCCTGCTGGAAGCGGAAGGTGACGTCGGCGAGTGCTGTTCCCGCCCGCAGTTCGCCCCGTGCCGAGCGAACGGCCTGTCGCACCGACTCCAGTGCCGCGGCCACGTCGGGCTGATCGGCGGGCACCTTCCGGCGTGCGCGGTCGACCACCTTGCCGGCGGTGCGCAGGGTGCGTTCGACGCCGTCCTCGACGGCCCGGACATAGCCGGAGATGCCGAGTTGCATGAGCGCTTCGCGTCGGAGGATCGCGTTGGACCCGCAGAAGAACGCTGCGTTCCAGCCGTCCTTGCCCTGCTGGATCGGGCCGTAGAACAACGGGGCCTGGCTGCCGAGCGGGTCGGACTCGGGAACGTTGGTGAAGTACTGCGGTGTCTGCACCAGGGCGGTGCGGTCGTCGGTGAAGTATCCGAGTGTGCGGTCGAGGATCTCGGGTTCGGGCACCTGGTCGGCGTCGAGGATGAGGAGGAACTCGCCGTCCGAATGCAGCAGCGCGTTGATCAGGTTGCCGGCCTTGGCATGGCGCGGCTTGTTCGTCCAGCTCGCCGCCCGCGTCATGTAGTCGACGCCGAGTTCGGCGGCCGCTGCGGCGAGTTCGGGCCGGGCTCCGTCGTCGAGGATCCACGTCCGGTGCGGATAGCGGATCCGCTTCGCTGCCGCGGCGGTGTGCAGCACCAGGTCGACGGGTTCGTTGTAGGTGGTGATGAACACGTCGACCGTCAACCCCTCCGGCGCTGCGGGTGGTTCGGGCCGTCTCTTCAGCCGCCACATCGTCAACGCGAAGAGCAGCGAGTCGATCAGGCTGTACGTCTCCGCCAGCACCAGCGGTATCGCGATCCACCAGGCATCCCAGTTCACGGAGAACAGCCAGCGCCAGACGATGTAGTTCAGACCGACGACGACCGTGAGGACGATGAGGACGCGCAGGAAGGGGGACGGGTAGCCCTCTTTCGTGACAGCCTTCACGACACCTCGTTCCGTCGTATCGCGACGACCGTGACGTCGTCGAGCGGAGGTTCGTTCTCCGTCAGGGCACGTGCAGCGGCCACCAGCGCCTTCGGGGTCGGATGGTCGGCGACGAAACGGCACAGTGCCGCCGGATCGCTGTTCTCGTCGAGCAGGTCGAGCAGTCCGTCCGAGCAGACCACCAGCATGTCGCCCGGGGCGAGGTGCGCGGTCTGCGATGTCCATGTGGTGGCGGGGAACACCCCGAGCGGTGGGCCGTCGCCCTCGACGGGTTCGACCCTGCCGTCCGCGCGACGGATCGCCGCGAGTCCGTGCCCTGCATCGGCGTGGTCGACGTCTCCCGTGGAGAACTCGATCGCAGCGACGAAGGAGGTGGCGAACGTTCCCGTGTGCTCGAAGTCGTCGGCGAGATGCTCGGCGCCGAGGGTCAACGCCATCCCCGTGTCGAGCACGCCGACCGGACGGCGTCCGAAACGGTCGAGCACGCGGCCGGCACCGCGCAACGAGGAGCGCACGCCCGACGCCAGGATCGCCGCGCCGAGACCCTTTCCCATCACGTCGGCAACGGAGATCACGACGCCCTCGCGGAGCCGGTAGTGGTCGTAGAAGTCGCCACCCACCACGAAGGCGGGCAGGCAGACGGTGGCGATCTCGTAGCCCGGGAGGTCGGGTAGCGGCCGGGGGAGGAGTTGCTTCTGGATCTCGGCAGCGCGGTCGAGTTCGTCGGAACGGTCGAGTTCGCGTTGCGCCCATTCGGCCAGCTCCGCGAAGGTGTCGAGCTGATCCGGGTCGAGGTTCCTCTCCTCGGTGTCGTAGATGCAGAAGGTGCCCACGGGATGACCGGCCGGACCGAACAGTGGGTAACCCGCGTAGAACCGGATCCCACCGTCACCACCGATACCCGGGATGTCCATGAAGGCGGGATCGGTTGCGGCATCGGGGAGGACGAGTGCGAGGTCGTCCGGTCGCTCGTACGCGCGCGCGATGGTGGTGCGGCACACCGTCCTCTCGCGAGGAACCTCGGAGAGTTCCAATCCGAGGATCGACTTGAACCATTGCCGGTCGTGGTCCATCAGCGACAGCGACGCCATGGGGACGCCGAACACGCGGCACGCCATGCGGGTGATCTTGTCGAAGCGCTCCTCGCGAGGGGTGTCGAGCAGCTCGAGCCGCTCGACGTCGCGCATGCGCTCGTCCTCGAGATGGTCGGGGAGCAACGACGCCTCGGATGTCATCGTGCGGTGTGTCTCCTGTGCAGAGCGTCACCCAGGGCCGCCGCGCACTCGGCCGTGCTGGTCAGGCGCCAGTCGGTTTCCTTGTTGTGATGGAACCACACGAACGTCGTTGCCGCGGGGTGACTGTCCAAGTAACCCACCAGACCCCGGATCCAGTCCGGTTTCGATCCACCGGCCTCCGCGCTCGCGACCTCGGTGACCGCGACGGGACGACCCGGGGCGATCCGGCCGAGTTCGTCGAAGGTCGGTCCGAACAGCTCCTCGGGGGACTGCCAGCGACTCCACGGCCGCGTGGTGCCCCAGTTGTAACCGTCGACCCCGACGACGTCGACGTGGTCGTCACCGGGATACAGGGGTGCGATGGGACTGCTGCCCTCGTGCGGGACGTTGACCGTCCAGATCCAGCGCACGTTCTCGGCCCCCTTGGAAGCGAACAGTTCGTGCACGTGTCGCCACGCCGCGACGTAGGTCTCCGGTGGGGTACCGCCGGCGGGACCCCACGGGTACCAGTCCCCGTTCGGCTCGTGCGCGAAGCGCAGGTACACCGTCCCGCCCCACGCGGTGAGTTCGTCCGCCCACCGGTAGAGATGGTCGTCGTGGACCCCGGCGGCGATGTCGGCCATCGTGATCGACGTCCGGTCGTACGTCCCGTCGCCGCGCTGCAGCCACGGCTCCCACGTGACGATCGGGTCGGCTCCCGAGGCACGCACGATGTCGAGGGCCCCGACGGGTGGAGGGGAGAGGAAGTCGACGAACCACAGCACCGCACCCGGCGCGGCGCCGACCGCCTCGGTGACCGCGCGGTACTCGTCGACGGCCACCGGGCCGCCCGGGGTGCTGATGCCGAAGCGGGGACACGCGGTGCTCGTCTCGTCGAGCGGGGCGGAGATCGGCTCGCACTGACGGCGCGAGTCGCAGGCGGCACACAGGGACAGTGCCAGCAGTGCGGCGACCATCGCGCGAACCGGGTGCACGAGGAGTCATTCTTCCCGGGCGGAGCTCCCCGCGCAGGCCCTCCGGAGGGTGTTCTCGCAGTGACCTCGGGAAGTTGTCGGTGGCACCCGCCACACTGTGCTCGAGGTCTCTCTCGGACGCGCTGCGGCGACACGCCGAGACACGCCCGAAACGCCGTGGAGGGAGGGTCGCGACCTGGGAATATCACCTTTGTAAGTCACAACATCCTGGGTTCTGTGTATCCGACGGACACAAGGTGTAGTGTCTAGACCGCTGGAGGGCCACAAGTGCCGACGATCTCTCGGGGAAGCGGGATCGGACGGATAAGTGGGCTTCCGGGTAACGCACAGCAGTCAGTCGTCAGGCCGCCCACGGCCGTCGGAAAAAGGGGCATTCATGAACATCACCGTCTACACCAAGCCTGCCTGCGTCCAGTGCACCGCCACCTACCGCGCCCTCGACAAGGCCGGCATCGAGTACGACGTCGTCGACATCAGTGAGAACCCCGAGGCCCGCGACTACGTCATGGCGCTGGGATACCTCCAGGCGCCCGTCGTCGTCGCCGGCGACGACCACTGGTCGGGCTTCCGCCCCGATCGCATCAAGGCGCTCACCGTCGCGGCCTGAGCCCGGGCCGCGTTCGCGGCGGCCCGATCGTCGTCGTCTCCGGGCGGACGTGTTCTTCCGTGTCCGCCCGGGCCGGTCTTCGCAATCGAATGAAGAGTGGTGACTACCGATGGCTTCGCTGGGGTCGATCCCGGGAACATCGCTGGTGTACTTCTCGAGTACATCCGAGAACACCCACCGATTCGTGCAGAAACTCGGGATTCCGGCCAGCCGGATCCCGCTGCACGATCGTGAGGGAAATTTCGAGGTCCACGATCCGTACGTGTTGATCGTGCCGACCTACGGTGGCGGGACGACCGCCACGGGTCGCGACACCCGCTACGTTCCCAGACAGGTCATCCGATTCCTCAACAACGAGCACAATCGGAGTCTGATCCGCGGTGTCATCGCGGCGGGTAACACCAACTTCGGCGACTCGTACTGTTTCGCGGGAGACATCGTCTCGCGCAAGTGCAAGGTGCCGTATCTGTACCGGTTCGAGTTGATGGGCACGACGGACGACGTCGAGCGTGTCCGCGACGGTCTCGCCCGATTCTGGGAGTCCGTTCTCCAGAACGCCTGAGCCACATCCGTATCCGTATTCGACGCGCGTCGCGGACGTGACTGCGCGGCCGTTTCCTAACTCCGACAAGTGGGGACAGCACTGTGACCATTACCGATCCCGCTCCCGCCACGAGCGCACACCTCGACGATTCGATCAAGGATCTCGACTACCACGCGCTCAACGCGATGTTGAATCTGTACGGCCCCAACGGCGAGATCCAGTTCGACAAGGATGTGGCCGCCGCCCGTCAGTACTTCCTGCAGCACGTCAACCAGAACACGGTCTTCTTCCACAACCTCGACGAGAAGCTCGACTACCTCGTCGAGGAGAACTACTACGAGCCCGAGGTGCTCGAGAAGTATTCGCGTGCATTCGTCAAATCGCTGTTCGAGCACGCATATTCGAAGAAGTTCCGGTTCCCGACCTTCCTCGGTGCGTTCAAGTACTACACCTCGTACACGCTCAAGACGTTCGACGGCAAGCGTTACCTCGAGCGCTTCGAGGACCGCGTGTGCATGGTTGCGCTGACGCTCGCCGACGGCGACGAGATCCTCGCCCGGCACCTCGTCGACGAGATCATCTCCGGTCGTTTCCAGCCGGCCACCCCCACCTTCCTCAACTCGGGTAAGAAGCAGCGCGGCGAGCCCGTCTCGTGCTTCCTGCTCCGCATCGAGGACAACATGGAGTCGATCGGCCGCTCCATCAACTCCGCACTGCAGCTATCCAAGCGCGGTGGCGGTGTCGCCTTGCTGCTCAGCAACATTCGTGAGCACGGCGCTCCGATCAAGAAGATCGAGAACCAGTCCTCCGGCGTCATCCCGATCATGAAGCTGCTCGAGGACTCCTTCTCCTACGCCAACCAGCTCGGTGCCCGTCAGGGTGCCGGTGCGGTCTACCTGCACGCGCACCACCCCGACATCTACCGCTTCCTCGACACCAAGCGTGAGAACGCCGACGAGAAGATCCGCATCAAGACCCTCTCGCTGGGTGTCGTCATCCCCGACATCACGTTCGAGCTGGCGAAGAAGAACGAGGACATGTACCTGTTCTCGCCGTACGACGTCGAGCGCGTCTACGGCAAGCCCTTCGCCGACATCGACGTCACCGAGAAGTACTACGAGATGGTCGACGACAAGCGCATCCGCAAGTCGAAGATCAAGGCGCGCGAGTTCTTCCAGACCGTCGCCGAGCTGCAGTTCGAGTCGGGCTACCCGTATGTCATGTTCGAGGACACGGTGAACCGGGCCAACCCGATCGCCGGCAAGATCACGCACTCGAACCTGTGCTCGGAGATCCTGCAGGTCTCGACCCCCTCGGAGTTCAACGACGACCTGTCCTACAGCCATGTGGGCAAGGACATCTCGTGCAACCTCGGTTCACTGAACATCGCGAAGACGATGGATTCGCCCGACTTCGCGCAGACCATCGAGGTCGCCATCCGCGGCCTGACGGCCGTCTCCGACCAGACGACGATCTCGTCGGTGCCGTCGATCGAGCGGGGCAACAACGAATCCCACGCCATCGGCCTCGGCCAGATGAACCTGCACGGCTTCCTCGCCCGCGAGCACATCTTCTACGGGTCCGAAGAAGGCGTCGACTTCACGAACATCTACTTCTACACGGTGCTGTTCCACGCCCTCCGTGCGTCGAACAAGATCGCGATCGAGCGCGGCTCGTACTTCAAGGGCTTCCCGGAGTCGAAGTACGCCTCGGGTGAGTTCTTCGACAAGTACACCGATCAGGTGTGGGAGCCTGCCACCGAGCGGGTCCGTCAGCTGTTCGCCGAGTCGGACATCGCGATCCCCACGCAGCAGGACTGGCGCGAGCTGAAGGAGTCCGTGCAGAAGCACGGCATCTACAACCAGAACCTGCAGGCGGTTCCGCCCACCGGTTCGATCTCGTACATCAACCACTCGACGAGCTCGATCCACCCGGTCGCGTCGAAGATCGAGATCCGCAAGGAGGGCAAGATCGGGCGTGTCTACTACCCGGCGCCCTACATGACGAACGAGAATCTCGAGTACTTCCAGGATGCCTACGAGATCGGCTACGAGAAGATCATCGACACCTACGCTGCCGCGACGCAGCACGTCGACCAGGGGCTGTCGCTGACGCTGTTCTTCAAGGACACCGTCACCACCCGCGACGTGAACAAGGCCCAGATCTACGCGTGGCGCAAGGGAATCAAGACCCTGTACTACATCCGCCTGCGGCAGATGGCGCTCGAGGGCACCGAGGTGGAGGGTTGCGTCTCCTGCATGTTGTGACCCTGCTCCACGACAGTCCTTGCATCAGCACACAATTCAGGTAGGTAACCGATGACTGCAGCAGCACACTCGCCGGCCGACGGCGTGCGCGTCAAACTCATCGATCGCGTCTCCGCGATCAACTGGAACCGCGTCCCCGACGACAAGGACGCCGAGGTCTGGGATCGTCTCACCGGCAACTTCTGGCTCCCGGAGAAGGTGCCCGTCTCCAACGACATCCAGTCGTGGGGCACGCTCACCGAGTACGAGCAGGAACTGACGATGCGGGTCTTCACGGGCCTGACGCTGCTCGACACCATCCAGGGCACGGTCGGCGCGGTCTCGCTCATCCCGGATGCGGTCACCCCGCACGAGGAAGCGGTGCTGACGAACATCGCGTTCATGGAGTCGGTGCACGCGAAGAGCTACTCGCAGATCTTCTCGACGCTGTGCTCGAGCCGCCAGATCGACGACGCCTTCCGCTGGTCGGAGGAGAACGAGCACCTGCAGCGCAAGGCGCAGATCATCCTCGACTACTACAAGGGCGACGACCCGCTCAAGCGCAAGGCCGCCTCGACGCTGCTCGAGTCGTTCCTGTTCTACTCGGGCTTCTACCTGCCGATGTACTGGTCGTCGCGGGCCAAGCTCACCAACACCGCCGACATGATCCGCCTGATCATCCGCGACGAGGCCGTCCACGGCTACTACATCGGCTACAAGTACCAGCGCGGACTCGAGACGATCACGCAGGCCGAGCGCGACGAGCTCAAGGACTGGGTCTTCGAACTGCTCTTCGAGCTGTACGACAACGAGACCCACTACACGGCCGACCTCTACGACCAGGTCGGGCTCACCGAGGACGTCAAGAAGTTCCTGCGCTACAACGCGAACAAGGCGCTGATGAACCTCGGTTACGAGGCGCTGTTCCCGAAGGACGAGACGGACGTCAACCCGGCCATCCTGTCGGCGCTGTCGCCGAACGCCGACGAGAACCACGACTTCTTCTCGGGCTCCGGCAGCTCCTACGTGATCGGCAAGGCCGTCGTCACCGAAGACGAGGACTGGGACTTCTGACGTAGACGTTCTCCGTCACCGGCCCGAACGCATCGATCCCGCACACCGGCGCAGCAGCGCCCGTGTGCGGGATCGCGTGCTTTTCGCGGCCCGGCCCGTCACCGATAGCATCGCTCCTCGTGACCGAGACAAGAGAAGCGTCGGGCTCGCCTCGGCCGGTGACAACCGAACGCGCGCCGTCGGGCGGGCGAGCACTCGAGCAGCGGACCCGTCTGTGGGCGGTGCTCGCCGCCGTCGTGGGGATCGTCGCATCCATCGCGATGCCGTTCCTGCCCGTGACGCAGACCACTGCGACCATCGACTGGCCGCAGAACGAGAGCAACGCCGGCATCTCGGCGCCGCTGGTGTCCTACGCACCGGTCGACCTCGACGCCACGATCGAGTGCCGGTCCGTGCGCGACGCGCTGCCGGACGGCGGCACCGTCTTCTCCACACTTCCCGCAGGAGCCCCCGACCGCGAGCGCTACGGGCTGATCGCCCGTGTGCAGGCGGCCGGTGACGACGGGCCGGCGACGTTCGAGGTGATCTCCCGCAACACACTGCTCGCCTCCGCGCCGGTGGACGACCTGGCCGGGGACTGCTCGGTCACCCTGTCCTCGAATTCGGAACGTACCGTCGCCACGATCACCGGCTCGGCCGCGGTGTCGGGGGAGCGGACCTTCGACCGCGACCTGCGGCCCCAGCTCGTCGGCATCTTCACCGACCTGCCCGGTCCTGCACTCGACGGCGTCTCGGTCACCGCGACCGTCGACACCCGCTTCACGACGTCGCCGACGGTGCTGAAGATCGTCGCGATGATCGTCGCGGTGGTGGCCACGGCACTGGCGTTGTGGACACTGGCCCGGCTCGACCGCGCCGACGGTCGTCGCCACCGCCGCCTGTTGCCGACGTCGTGGTGGTCGTTCACCCGCATCGATGCGCTGGTCGTCGGAACGCTGCTCGTCTGGCACGTCATCGGGGCGAACACCGCCGACGACGGTTACCAGCTCGGAATGGCTCGCGCCGCGGGCGAGGCCGGGTACATGGCGAACTACTTCCGGTGGTTCGGTGTGCCCGAAGCACCCTTCGGCACGCCCTTCTACGACGTGCTCGCCCTGATGACCCAGGTCTCGACGGCGAGCATCTGGATGCGGCTACCGGCACTGACCGCCGGAATCCTGTGCTGGTGGGTGCTCAGCCGCGAGGTCGCTCCACGTCTCGGCGTCGCACTGCGTCGCAACCGGCTTCCGCTGTGGACCGGGGCGCTGGTGTTCCTGGCGTTCTGGCTGCCGCTCAACAACGGACTGCGCCCGGAACCGATCGTCGCGACGGGCGTCGTGCTCACCTGGTGCTCGGTCGAACGCGCGATCGCCACCCGGCGTCTGCTGCCCGCGGCGGCCGCGATCCTCGTCGCCGCGCTCACCGTCACCGCGGGACCGTCGGGCATCATCTGTTTCGCTGCGCTGATCGCCGGTGCCCGTCCGATCGCCCGCATCCTCCATCGACGGGCGCAGACCCTGGGATGGCTGCCGGTCCTCGCGCCGATGCTCGCGGCCGGGCTGGTGATCCTGGTGCCGGTCTTCGCCGACCAGACCCTCGCGGCGGTGCTGGAGATGCAGCACGTGCACGGCGTCGGTCCGAACGTGCCGTGGTTCCAGGAGTATCTGCGCTACCAGTACCTGCTGCAGATCACCGTGGACGGCTCGCTGGCCCGCAGGTTCGCGGTCTTCACCCTGGTGCTGTGCCTGGCGGTGGCGATCGTGGCGATGCTGCGCCGCGGTGGGCACATCCCCGGCACCGCACAGGGACCGTCCCGCCGCATCGTCGGCATCACCCTCGGCGCGCTGGTGCTGATGATGTTCGCGCCCACCAAGTGGACGCACCACTTCGGTATCTACGCCGGTCTGGCCGCCGCGGTGGCGATGCTCGCCGCCGTGGCCACCGGCCCCGCGGTGCTGCGGTCGCGACGCAACCGCGCCCTGTTCGCCGCGGCGGTGTCGTTCGTGGTGACCATGTCGTTCATCGGCCCCAACGGCTGGTGGTACGTCTCGAGCTACGGGGTCCCGTGGTGGGACAAGCCGCCGTCGGTCGCCGGATTCGGCTTCTCCACCGTCTTCTTCGCCGTGACGGTCGTCGCCTTGCTGCTCGCCGCGTGGTGGCACATCCACCCCGTCGCGTCCACCCGCACCGACACCCCGTCCCGGTTGTGGGCGGTGCCGCCGTTGACCCTCGCCGCCGCAGCGATGGTGCTGTTCGAGGTGCTGTCACTGGCCAAGGGCGCGATCTCGCAGTACCCGGGTTATTCGGTGGCACGGTCGAACGTGGACACGCTCACCGGCAACTCGTGTGCACTCGCGAACGACGTGCTGCTCGAAACGGACCCGAACGCCTCGGTGCTCACCCCCATCGGCGCCGACACGGCCACCGCTCTCGATGCCGGGGGAGGGGACGGGTTCACGCCGGGTGGTGTCGCGCTCGATCTGACCCCGGACGACGACTCGGCGTCGGCCGGCACCGCCAACACCGTCGACACGAACGACGACCAGACCTCGACCGGCGGTACCGGTGGCACTGGCGGCGGTACCGGCAGAGCCGGAATCAACGGCAGCACCGTCGCATTGCCGTTCGGGCTCGATCCGGCGACCACACCGGTGCTGGGCAGCCACGGATCGTCCCTCGGCGACGTCACGAGCGCCTGGTTCCGGCTGCCCGAGCCCGACGCGACCGGATCGCGTGGGGATCTCGTCACCATCGCCGCGGCCGGCCGGATCTTCTCCGTCGACGCCGACGGCACCGAAACCTACGGTCAGCGACTCGAACTCGAATACGGAACCACCGCGGCCGACGGCAGCGTCACCGCGCTGGGACGGGCGCTGCCGATCGACATCGGTCCGTCGCCCTCGTGGAGGAATCTGCGTGTCCCGATGGACACACTGCCGGGCGAGGTCGACGCGGTGCGGATCGTCGCCTCCGACAACGATCTCGCGCCCGAACAGTGGCTGGCGTTCACCCCGCCGCGCGTGCCGCAGACGCAGACCCTGCAGCAGGTCGTGGGGAGCGACACGCCGGTCCTGCTGGACTGGGCGGTCGGTCTCAACTTCCCGTGCCAGCGACAGATGCTGCACCGCAACGGGATTGCAGAGGTCCCCGAGTACCGGATCCTGCCGGACCGGATCGGTGCCATCTCCACGGATCTGTGGCAGGACCACAACGGTGGCGGTCCTCTCGGCTGGACCGACCAGTTGCTGCGGGCCCGCACGATCCCGTCGTATCTCGACCACGACTGGGACCGCGACTGGGGAGCGATCGAGCAGTACACACCGATCGATCCGTCGACGGGGACCGCGGAACTCGACACCGCCACGGTCACGCGCAGCGGTCTGTGGAGCCCGGCTCCGATCAACACCGCCTACTGACGGAACCAGGCCTCCGCACGACCGGCGAGGGCCTTCCCGAGCCGCAGACGCGACGTCTCGGTGAGCGGCTCGGGAAGGTCGTCCGGCGCGAACCACGCCACCTCGAGGTTCTCGTCGTCGGCGACGCGTGCGTCCCCGCCGGTCGCGCGGAGCAGGAAGCACACGTCGAGGTACTGCGCGACGTCGCCGTTGGGATAGGTGATAGGTGCGGTGACGTCGACGCTCGTGAGCCGCACGATCTCGGCGGTGACACCCGTCTCCTCGAGCACCTCCCGGACTGCGGCGACGGCCGGTTCCTCTCCGGGTTCGAGGATTCCGGACACCACGGCCCACATGCCGTTGTCGGCGCGGCGGGTGAGCAGGACTCGGTCGTCGTCGTCCGTGACGATCGCGCTCACCCCCGGCAGCCACAGGGGAGCGGTTCCTACGTGTGAGCGGAGCTGGACGACGAAATCGGGTATCGGCACGCCCTCGTTTCTATACCGGCAGGCGTGCTGCCGCCGGTCGAGCCGGCGATCAGTTCGAATATCCGTTGAGGGTGTACGTCAGGTCGGTGAGGATCGCCCGCGCGGCGACCGGTCCGGGGGTCGACCACACGTCGTCGGTCACGGAGAACAGACGGTTGTCGCGCACCGCCCCGAGGTCGAGCCACTCGTCGGTCTGCATGTAGTCCTTGCCGGCCTCGAGCCCGTCCTCACCGGCGAAACGGACGAAGATCACATCTCCGTCCGCCGGGGCCGGGTCCTCCGTGTCGACGGCCTGCCACGGCTGTCCGTCGACCACCGCGAACCGCTGGGCCGGAGGCCGGGCAGCGCCGACGTCGCCGAGCACCTGTCCCGCGAACGACGCGGTGCCCTCCACGGTCGGGCCGTCGGCCGTGAACCGGACGATCGACGCCTGCGTCTGGGACGACACGAGCTCGCGGCCCAGATCGCGCGCGGCCGTCGCGTAGTCGTCGAGCACGCGACGTGCGGCCTCCGTGCGCCCGAGCGCCTCACCGACCCGGACGAACTGTTCCCTCCAGAAGACCGGATCGGACCCGACCAGCACGGTGGGTGCGATGCCGCTGAGGGAGGCATAGACGTCCGGGGCGGTGGAGGAGCCGAGGATCACATCCGGCTGTGCGCGCTCGATTGCCGCGACGTCCGGGTTGCCCGCGGCGCCCACGGGCGGGAGTTCGCCGATCCCGTAGCCGAGATATTCCGGCCGGCCGGTGACCTCGGCGCTCGCTCCCACGACGCGCTCCCACAGCCCCAGGGCGCACACCGCGTCGAGCGCCGCGGGGTCGAGGACGACGATCCGCTGCGGGTCGGCGGGCACCTCCGACCGGCCTACGGTGTGCAGGACCGGTCGGGTGCCGGTGGTGGGCCGGCCCGGATCGAGCGGGGAGGGGAGTGCGCACGCGGTCGACGTGTCCCGGTCGATGCCCACGACCGACGCACCGGCGATGCGGGTCGTGGTGCGCACGATCTCCGATGCGTCGTCGTCGGGAGGTGTGGAGCATCCGGCCAGGGCTGTCGTCACCGCAGCGACGGCTGCGACGAGCACTGCTCGTGACCGGTGCACGGAAAACACGTCGGACCAACTCCTGTAGGACGCTGCTCGGATCGGACGGCTCAGGCTATCCGGTCGTGTGACGATCGACGCCGAAGGTGTCCGCGAGGTCGTCCAGGATGCGGTGCGCACCCTGGATGCTCACCGGCATCATCCACACGCTGTCGTCGACCTCGACCTTCCGTCCCTGCAGGTTCTCCCACAGCGGATTGGTGACGAAGGGTTCGGCCGCCGCCTGCGCCTTGCCGTCGCCGAGGTCGTAGGTGGTGACGAAGACGACGTCCGCCTCGGCCTCGGTGATCAGTTCGGGGCTGATGGCGTTCATGATGCTCGACGGATCCGACGGATCGGGACCCTGGCTCGCGGGGCGGGCGAGACCGGCGTCCTCGAGCACGATGCCGCTGAACGAGGTGGTGCGGTACAGCCGGGCCGTCGGTTCACCGGCGAAGCGGACGATCGAGATCGTCGGGTTGCCGGCCTTGGCGTTGATATCCGCACCGATGGCCGCGGCGCGCTCCTCGTACTCGGAGATCTTCTGCTCGGCGAGGTCCTCCTTACCGATGGCCTGCGCGACGAGCCGGATGTTGTCCTTCCACGTCGGTCCGGTCGACTGGGAGAAGACGGTCGGGGCGATAGCGGACAGTTCCTCGTAGTTCTCCCCGTCGCGCACCTCCGCCGAGAGGATGAGGTCGGGTTCGAGCGCGGCCACCTGTTCGAGGCTCACGTCCGCGGTCTTGCCGACGGACACGGCGTCGGTCGCGTACTGCCGCGAGTCGCCGAGATAGTCGGGGAACTCGTCGGTGCGGTAGTCGACGTATCCGACGAGAGGTGCCTCGAGGAGGAGCACGGCGTCGGAGTAGCTCGTGTCGAGCGCGACGATGCGGGTCGGCTCGTTCTCGATCGTGGTGGAACCGCGGAAGTGTTCGACGGTCCGGGGGAAGCCGGCGGCCGAGTCGGACGCGGTGTCGGTGGACGAGGCGTCGGAGGTGTCGGCCGAACTGCAGCCGGCGACGAGGAGTCCGGCGGTCAGCAGTGCTGCCGTGAACCGGGCGGGTCGGGAGGAGAGAACAGGCACGGGTCGTCCTTCTGTGATTGTGGGGGGAAGTGCACCCTAACCCGGGCTGTTCGCGCGTGGTGAGGTCACCTGGCCTCGCCCCTGCATGTGAGGTGCAGCACAGGCTCGGATTGGGGTTCTCGGCTCCGCTCCAGGTAGCCTCGCGAGTCGAGTACGACAGTGAGTAGGACCCGGAGGGCGACCGTTTCGGGGAGGGTCTACGATTCGATGAGCGCAAGCCAGAGACCGTTCGCCTCCAGCCCGAGGTCGAGCGCGCATTCAGGAGGATTAGTGACTGCCGTAGCGCCCCAGCCAGTCCCAGAGATAGCTGCAGCAAGGCCGTACCCGCCGCGGCAGGGACCCAAGGGTTCGTTCATCTACAAGATGATCACGACCACAGATCCCAAGATGTTGGGGATCATGTACATGGTCACCTCGTTCGCCTTCTTCCTCATCGGCGGCCTGATGGCCCTGCTGATGCGCACCGAGCTCGCGGTCCCCGGCCTGCAGTTCCTGTCGAACGAGCAGTTCAACCAGCTGTTCACCATGCACGGCACGATCATGCTGCTGATGTACGCGACGCCGGTCGTGTTCGCCTTCGCGAACTACATCCTGCCGCTGCAGATCGGCGCCCCCGACGTCGCCTTCCCGCGCCTGAACGCCTTCAGCTACTGGCTGTACCTGTTCGGCGCCACGATCGTCATGCTCGGCTTCGTCACCCCCGGCGGTGCAGCGGACTTCGGCTGGACGGCGTACACGCCGCTCACCAGTGAGATCCACTCCCCGGGTGTCGGTGCCGACTTCTGGATCCTCGGCCTCGGCGTGATGGGTCTGGGCACCATCCTCGGTGGCGTCAACTTCATCACCACCGTGGTGTGCATGCGTGCACCGGGCATGACCATGTTCCGGATGCCGATCTTCACCTGGAACATCCTGATCACCAGCCTGCTGATCCTGCTCGTGTTCCCGCTGCTGACCGCCGCCTTCATGGGCCTGTTCGTCGACCGTCACCTCGGTGGCCACATCTACGATCCCGCCACCGGCGGTGTGCTCCTGTGGCAGCACCTGTTCTGGTTCTTCGGTCACCCCGAGGTGTACGTCATCGCGCTGCCGTTCTTCGGCATCGTCTCGGAGATCTTCCCGGTCTTCTCGCGCAAGCCGATCTTCGGTTACACCGGTCTGGTCTACGCCACGATGGCCATCGCGGCGCTGTCCATCGCGGTGTGGGCGCACCACATGTACGCCACCGGCGCGGTGCTGCTGCCGTACTTCTCGTTCATGACCTTCCTGATCGCCGTCCCGACCGGTGTGAAGTTCTTCAACTGGATCGGCACGATGTGGAAGGGCCAGATCACCTTCGAATCGCCGATGTTGTTCTCGGTCGGCTTCATCGTGACCTTCCTCTTCGGTGGTCTGACCGGCGTCATCCTCGCGAGCCCGCCGCTGGACTTCCACCTGCACGACTCGTACTTCGTGGTGGCGCACTTCCACTACGTGCTCTTCGGCACCATCGTGTTCGCGACCTACGCCGGCATCTACTTCTGGTTCCCGAAGATGACCGGACGCATGCTCGACGAGCAGCTCGGCCGCTGGCACTTCTGGCTGACCTTCGTCGGCTTCCACACCACCTTCCTGGTGCAGCACTGGCTCGGTAACGAGGGCATGCCGCGTCGCTACGCCGACTACCTGCCCTCGGACGGGTTCACCACCCTGAACACGATCTCCACCATCGGTGCGTTCGTGCTCGGTGCCTCGACGCTGCCGTTCCTGTGGAACGTCTTCAAGAGCTACCGCTACGGCCAGGTCGTCACGGTCGACGACCCGTGGGGCTACGGCAACTCGCTCGAGTGGGCCACCAGCTGCCCGCCGCCGCGGCACAACTTCACCGAGCTGCCGCGGATCCGCTCGGAGCGTCCTGCCTTCGAGCTGCACTACCCGCACATGGTCGAGAAGATGCGCGCCGAAGCGCATGTCGGCCCGGGCAGCGACAAGCACAACGTCAACGTCCTCGAGGGTGCCGACCGTACCCCCGGCGACCATCCGCGCGCCTGAGCGCAGATCGACGATCGACCGAAGCCCCACCCGTGCACCGGGTGGGGCTTCGGCCTTTCCGTGGGTCCGGACCCGCGAACGGGAGCGACGGTTCGACCTGCAACAATGGACGAGCGAGCCGGTACGCGCGTGCGTCCGCGTGTACCTCGACAGACAAGCGATCGGAGACGTAGTGGCGTCTGACAGCACGGTGCTGGTGACCGTGACCGGACCTGACCATCCCGGCGTGACCTCGGTGCTGTTCGCAGCGCTGACGCGGCACGACGTCGACCTCCTCGATGTGGAACAGGTCGTGATCCGCGGCCGGCTCACCCTCGGTGTCCTCCTCGTCTGCCCGACCGACGTCGAAGCGTTGCAGGACGAGGTCGAGTCCGCGATGGCCACCATCGGCATGCACGCCGACGTCCAGCTCGGTGCCGAGCGCGGCGCCCGCACCGTCTCGACCCACGCCGTCGTCGTGCTGGGCAGCCCGGTCAGCGCCAAGGCGTTGCGGTCGGTGGGCCGCACCCTCGCGGCCCAAGGCGCGAACATCGATTCGATCCGCGGTATCGCCGACTACCCGCTCACCGGCCTCGAGCTGATGATCACCGCGCCCGACACCAGCGTCGAGGCCGACGCCGCCCTGCGGCACGCCCTCGTCGAACTCGCCGCGGGGCTCGACGTCGACATCGCGGTGGAGCGCGGCGGTCTCGCCCGTCGTTCCAAGCGCCTGATCGTCTTCGACGTCGACTCCACGCTCATCCAGGGCGAGGTCATCGAGATGCTCGCCGCGCACGCCGGCGTCGAGGACAAGGTCCGCGAGGTCACCGAGGCTGCGATGCGCGGTGAGATCGACTTCGCACAGTCCCTCGAACAGCGCGTCGCGACCCTCGCGGGTCTGCCGGCGACCGTCATCGACGAGGTCGCCGAGCGGCTCGAGCTCACCCCCGGTGCCCGCACCACGATCCGGACGCTGCGCCGGCTCGGCTTCCGCTGCGGCGTCGTCTCGGGTGGTTTCCGTCAGGTGATCGACCCGCTCGCACACGAACTCGAACTCGACTTCGTCCGCGCCAACACGCTCGAGATCGTCGACGGCAAACTCACCGGGCGAGTGGTCGGCGACATCGTCGACCGCGCCGCCAAGGCACGAGCCCTCCGCGAGTTCGCCGACGAGGCGGGCGTTCCGGTCGAGCAGACCGTCGCGGTGGGCGACGGCGCCAACGACATCGACATGCTGTCGGCCGCGGGACTGGGCGTGGCGTTCAACGCCAAGCCGGCCCTGCGCGAGGTCGCCGACACCGCCCTGTCGTATCCCTATCTCGATGCGGTGCTCTTCGTCCTCGGTGTCACCCGCGAGGAGATCGAGGCGGCCGACCGCGTCGACGGAACCCTGCGGCGCGTCCCGATCGACGGCAGTGTCTGAGCTGGACCCCGCCCTCGCGGACACAGCAGCCGAGCCGGTCTTCGAGGCCGCACCCGATCGGGTCTTCGACCCGGCATCGGATCCTGGTTTCGCCGAGCGCCACGGCGTACTCACGCGTGGTTACGGGCACCGGCCCGACCCGGAGGATCCGGCGAAGGTGCAGGCGATGCCGATCGTGCTGCACATCCCGAAGGTCGATCCGCCTGCCCGCAGCGCGGTGCTCGAGGCGGCCGCGACGGCCACGGTGGCACTGTGTTTCGACCCGCGGGTCGGTCCCGGCCCGGACGGTGAACCCGGCCCGTGGCAGGAACCTTTCCTCGCGTGGAACGACGCGCGGATCCGGAAGGTCGCGCGTCGCGCCCGCGGAGCGCACTGGCGTGCCGCGCAGGACGTCGACGGAGTCACCGTCGACCACGCCGGCGCCCAGGCCCGGGCGTTCGTGCCCGGTCCGGTCGGGGAGCTGGATCCGCGCATCTCCCGATTGCAGATCGGTGGCACCGACCTGCCCCACGACGATCCGCCCCTACCGGCGGACGGTGTTCCGATCCTCTGGGTGCAGAAGGACCTCGAGATGACCGTCGGCAAGGCGGCCGCGCAGGTCGGTCACGCCGCGATGCTGTTCGCCGGAGCGCTGGACGTCGACACCGCACGCGCCTGGGCGACCGACGGATTCCCGTGTGCCGTCCGCGACGCGGACGAGGACACCTGGCGCGAGCTGCTCGCCCGCGTGGAAGCGGGCACGGCCGTCGCGGTCCGCGATGCGGGCTTCACCGAGGTGGCCCCGGGTTCGATCACCGTGATCGCGGTGCCGGGCACGGTCAGCGGACGAGCCTGACCTCGACCAGAGTCGTGCCGGGAAGGACCATCTCGGCCCCGTCGGGCCGGAAGCCGTTGCGCCGGTAGAAGGTATGGGCGCGAGGGTTGTCCTCGGCCACCCACAGTTGCGCCGGTTCCGCGCCCACGACCGCATCGAACAGTGCCTGTCCCGCACCGCATCCGTGGTGCTCGGGCAGCACGTACAGGGTGTGGAGCTGGAGCGCGCGAACGGGAGCATCGTCACCGATGGGGTCGCCCGCCGACGCGAATCCGACGATCCCGCCTTCGGTTTCCGCGACGCGCACGCGCAGGGTCTGCGGAGGGCGTCGGAGGATCGACCGCCACAGCGCCGCGTTCTGCTCGAATGCGTGGTGGTCGTAGAACGCCGCGGGAAGCAGGTGGCCGTAGGTGGCGCGCCACGTGATGTTCCGGACGCGCGCGATCGCCTCGGCCTCGTCGGGAGCGGGAACACGCACGCGGAATCCACCGACGGCGTCGATCATTCGCGCTCGATGGGGTCGTCGTCCGCGATCCGGAAGATCAGCACCGTCGGACCGTCGACCGGGTACGAACTGCCCACCCGCATCGGGGAGGTGTCCGCGGGCCTGCCGTCGGGGGCACTCGAATCGAAGACGCACACGATGTCGCCGCGATACCACTCCGGTCCGGCGAGGGTCACCGTGGCGGCATCGCCCGAATGCAGAACGAACAGGCCGCTGCTGTCCTCGAGAGTGACGCCGGTGCGGGTCACGGTGCCGAGTTGCGAGCCGTCGACCCAGCCCTGCAGCGTGCGGCGACTGTCGTCGTGCCACGCATCCTCGTCGAGTTCGATCCCCTCGATGCCGAACCACACCAGATCGGGATAACCCACGGAGCGAGCACGCCCCTCGAAGAAGCGTCGCTGCCGCAGCACCGGGACGCGCTTGCGCAGGCGGAGCAGTTCGCGCACGTAATCCGTTCGCGCACGGTCGGAGTCCTCCCAGTCCAGGGGCCAGGCGTCGCGGACGGGGACGTCCTCGGGGACGCAGTAGGCGTTGTTGTTGCCGTTCTGGGTGTGCCCGAACTCGTCGCCGGCGAGCAGCATCGGTGTGCCCGTCGACAACAGCAGCGTCGCGAGCATCGCCCGGATGTGCCGGTCACGGGCGGCGAGGACCTCCGGATCGTCGGTCGGCCCTTCGACCCCGTGGTTCACCGACTCGTTGTTGTTCGACCCGTCCCGGCCCTCCTCACCGTTCTCGTCGTTGTGCTTGCGCTCGTACGAGACCGCGTCGGCGAGGGTGAAACCGTCATGGGCGGTGACGAAGTTGACCGACATCCACGGCTGCCGGATGTTCCTGTCGTAGAGGTCCTCCGAACCGGTGAGCCGCGACGCCATCTCGCGGATCCCGGAACGTCCCGCCCAGTAGCGGCGCACGGTGTCGCGGTAGCGGTCGTTCCATTCGGCCCACTGCGCCCCGAAGTTCCCGAGCTGGTAACCGTGCGCGGTCGCGTCCCATGGTTCGGCGACGAGCTTGACATCGCAGAGGACGGGATCGGTGACGATCGCGGTGAGCAGCGCCGCCCGCGGATCGAACGCCCCACCGCGCGGACGGGCCAGCGCACTGGCGAGATCGAAGCGGAAACCGTCCACCCCCATCACGTCCGCCCAGTACCGCAGGCTGTCGCACACCATCCGCACGACGATCGGTGAGGACGCGTCGAGGGTGTTGCCGCACCCGGTCAGGTCGACATCCCGTCCGTGCGTGTCGAGCAGGTAGTAACCGGGCGCGTCGAGACCGCGCCAGGACAGACTCGGGCCGTCGACCGATGCTTCGCACGTGTGGTTGTAGACGACGTCGAGCAGCACCTCGAGTCCGGCGCTGTGGAAGGCGTCGACCATCGTCCGGAACTCGGCGATCTCGTTGCCCGGCGTGACGGCGTAGGCGGGATGCGGCGCGAAGTACGAGGCGGTCGAATAGCCCCAGTGGTTGCGCATCCCCCGCGCACGCACCGACGGTTCGGTCACGAAGGCCTGCACGGGCAACAGCTCGACGGTTGTCACCCCCAGCCCCACCAGATGATCGATCACCGAGCGGTGGGCGAGTCCGAGATAGGTACCGCGCAGCTCCGGCGGCACGAGCGGGTGGCGGGCCGTGTACGAACCGACGTGCAGTTCGTAGACGACGGTGTTCTCCCACGGCACGCGGGGCTTGTCGTGCATGGGGGTCAGGACGGGCGTCACCACCGACAGGGGTGTGTGCCCGAGCGAGTCGACGGTCGACATCGCACCGAACGGATCGCCCTGGTGGGGGATCAGCCGGTCCGGATCACCGACGTCGCCGACGATCCGCCGGGCCCACGGGTCGAGCAGGATCTTGTGCGGGTTGGTACGCAAACCCCACTGCGGTTGCCACGGCCCGTACGCGCGATAGCCGTACCGTTGCCCGGCGCCGACGCCGGGGACCACCCCGTGCCAGACCCCGTAGGTGCGGTCGGGCAGGTCCACGCGGTGTTCGTTCCCGTCGTCGTCGACGAGGCAGACCTGGACGCGATCGCTGTGCGGGGCGTGGACGGCGAAGCGTGTCCCACCGTCGACCGGGGTGGGTCCGAGCGGGAAGGCGGCGCGGTCGGGGAGCGCGACCGAGCCGGACACGACAGATTCGGATGCGGAGGACGACACGGGAACCGATCCTGCCGCGTTTCCGGCTCGGGCGTAAGAGAAGATGGTCCGCGTGGCACAACCTGATCCCGATTTGCTCATCGAATTCGACGACGTAGTGGTCCGACGCGGCGGGAACGTCCTCGTCGGTCCCGTGACCTGGAAGGTGGAACTCGACGAACGTTGGGTGGTTCTCGGACCCAACGGGGCAGGAAAGACCTCGCTGCTGCGGGTCGCGGCGGCCGAGACGTTCCCCACCTCCGGCACCGCGCACGTCCTCGCGGAGACGTTCGGAAAGACGGATCTGTCCGAACTGCGACCCCGGATCGGATTGTCCTCCGCGGCCCTGGCCAACCGGGTGCCGAACGACGAGAAGGTCACCGATCTCGTGCTCTCCGCGGGCTACGGCGTGCTGGGCCGGTGGCGCGAGCAGTACGACGACGTCGACACGAGCCGCGCGGTAGAGATGCTCGAGAGTCTCGGCGCGGAACATCTCGCCGACCGTCTGTACGGGACGCTGTCGGAGGGCGAACGCAAGCGTGCGCTCATCGCCCGGGCGCTCATGACCGATCCCGAACTGCTGCTGCTCGACGAGCCCGCTGCCGGTCTGGACCTCGGCGGTCGCGAAGAGCTCGTGGCCCGGCTCGGCACGCTCGCGGCCGACCCGGATGCCCCCGCGATCGTGCTCGTCACCCATCACGTGGAGGAGATCCCGCCGGGCTTCACGCACGCTCTGCTCCTGAAGGAGGGCGGTGTGGTCGCCCAGGGCCTGCTCGACGACGTGATCACCGCCGAGAACCTCAGCACGGCGTTCAGCCAGTCCATCTCGCTCGACAAGGTCGACGACCGGTTCTTCGCCCGCCGCACCCGCCAGGCGGGACGGCACCGCAGGTAACTCCGGGTCGGGTGGTGCCGGGACCGATCGGCTAGGTTGAGGCCATGTCCAACGATCGCTCGGCATCCACCTTCGATCCCACCGCGGTGCCCATCCGCGACGCGTCCACCGTGATGCTCGTGCGGGACTCCGCGCGCGGCATCGAGGTGTTCCTGCAGCGTCGTGTCGTCGGCATGGACTTCGCCGGCGGCATGACCGTCTTCCCCGGCGGCGGTGTCGACCCCTCGGACACCGACGCCGAGGTGCGGTGGACCGGCCCGGAGGTGACCTGGTGGGCCGAGCGGTTCGGTATCGGCGAGGCTCAGGCCCGCGCGCTGGTGCTCGCGGCCGTGCGTGAGACCTTCGAGGAGTGCGGTGTGCTGCTCGCCGGCCCCACCGAGGATTCGGTGGTGGCCGACACGAGCGACTACGCCGAGGCGCGTCGTCTGCTCGAAGCGCGCGAGCTGTCCTTCGGGGACTTCCTGGAGAAGGAGCAGTTGGTGCTGCGCGCCGACCTGCTGCGTCCCCAGGCGAACTGGATCACCCCGCTGGGGGAACGGCGCCGCTACGACACGCGTTTCTTCGTCGCCGCGGTGCCGGAAGGGCAGCGGGCCGACGGCAACACCAGCGAGACCGATCTGGTGCAGTGGCAGACCGCGGAGGAGGCCCTCGCCGACTGGCGATCGGGCCGGTGCATCCTGCTCCCGCCCACGTGGAGTCAGCTGTCGATCCTGTCGGGCTTCGCCACGGTCGCCGACCTCATGGCGGCGGACCCGGTCATCGAGCCGATCCTGCCGATCATGAGCCGCCGCGACGGGGCGGTCCACATCGCGTTCGACGGGGACGAGGCCTACTACGAGGTCGGTACTCATCCGTGGGCCCAGCGCTCCGACATCTAGGCTGAGGACCATGGCTGAATTCGTGACCCTCGACGTCTCCGACGGGATCGGCACCATCCGTCTCGACCGCCCTCCGATGAACGCATTGAACCGGCAGCTCCAGGAGGAGATCCGGGCCGCTGCGCGCGAGGCGACCGTCCGGTCCGACGTGAAGTCGGTGATCGTCTACGGCGGCGAGAAGGTGTTCGCGGCCGGCGCCGACATCAAGGAGATGGCCGACCTGAGCTACGTGCAGATGAGCGAGATCGTCGGCGACCTGCAGTCGGCCCTCGGGTCGATCGCCGACATCCCCAAGCCCACCGTCGCCGCGATCACAGGTTACGCCCTCGGCGGTGGCCTCGAACTCGCCCTCGGCGCGGACCGGCGCATCGTCGGCGACAACGTCAAGCTCGGCACGCCCGAGATCCTGCTGGGCATCATCCCCGGTGGCGGCGGCACCCAGCGGCTGGCTCGGCTCATCGGCCCGGCGAAGGCGAAGGATCTCGTCTTCACCGGTCGTTTCGTCGGCGCCGACGAAGCCCTGTCGATCGGTCTGGTCGACGAGGTCGTCGCCCCCGACGACGTCTACGAGGCTGCCCGTCGCTGGGCCGGGCAGTTCACCGGCGCCGCCTCGCGTGCACTCGCCGCTGCGAAGGCCGCGATCGACCAGGGTCTCGACACCGATCTGGACACGGGGCTGAAGATCGAACAGCACGTCTTCGCTGCGCTGTTCGCCACGAAGGACCGCACCATCGGCCTCGAGTCGTTCATCGAGAACGGGCCGGGCAAGGCGAAGTTCGTCGGCGAGTGATGCCGACCGGCACCCGCACTTGTCCGCAGCTTACCGATGAGTAGGATCACCGCATGACTGCCAGCAGGACCGACGGGGTCGACCCCGCGCCGAATCCGCACGCCACTGCCGAAGAGGTCGCAGCGGCCCTCGAGGACACCAAGCTCGCCCAGGTGCTCTACCACGACTGGGAAGCCGAGACGTACGACGAGAAATGGTCCATCTCGTACGACGAGCGGTGCATCGACTACGCCAAGGGCCGGTTCGTCGCCGCTGCCGGCGACCAGCCGCTGCCCTACGAACGCGCACTCGAACTCGGCTGCGGCACGGGCTTCTTCCTCCTCAACCTCATGCAGGGCGGGGTCGCGAAGACCGGTTCGGTGACCGACCTGTCGCCCGGCATGGTGAAGGTCGCGCTCCGCAACGCCGAGAACCTCGGTCTCGACGTCGACGGCCGCGTCGCCGACGCCGAGACCATCCCGTACGACGACGACACCTTCGACCTCGTGGTCGGGCACGCCGTGCTGCACCACATCCCGGATGTCGAGCAGTCGCTGCGCGAGGTGCTGCGCGTGCTCAAGCCCGGCGGCCGTTTCGTCTTCGCCGGCGAGCCCAGCACGATCGGCAACTTCTACGCCCGCATGCTCGGCCGGGTCACGTGGGGGGCCACCACCAACATCACCAAGCTGCCCTTCCTGCGCGACTGGCGTCGTCCGCAGACCGAACTCGACGAGTCCTCTCGGGCGGCCGCCCTCGAGGCCGTCGTCGATCTGCACACCTTCGATCCGTCCGATCTCGAGAAGCTGGCCTCGTCGGCCGGAGCCGTCGAGGTCAAGGCGTCGAGCGAGGAGTTCGCCGCAGCACTGCTCGGCTGGCCGGTGCGCACCTTCGAGGCCGCCGTCCCGCAGGAGAAGCTGGGCTGGAACTGGGCGAAGTTCGCCTTCGGCGGCTGGAAGACGCTGAGCTGGGTCGACGAGAACGTCCTCAAGCACGTCGTGCCCCGCAGCTTCTTCTACAACGTCATGATCACCGGTGTGAAGCCCGGCAAGTAGTTGGGCTACGACTTCACCCTCGCCGACGTCGCGTACCTGACGTCGGACGACGGCCGCGACGCTCTCGCGAGCGTCGCCGACCGGGAACTGTCGACGCGTACGCGCCTTGCCGACATCGGCTGGGCGCGTACGCGTTTCGGTGATCGTGCCGGAATGCTCGTCGAAACCGTCATCCTGCGGCGCAAGGCGGAGGCGAAGATCGCCGGTGGCGCCGGGTGGGTGCTCACCGACGACGCCCTGCAGCAGTCCACGCCCACGCGCGTCGCGGCCCACCGCGCCGAGCGGTTGCGCGGGCGCACAGTGCACGACGTGACGTGTTCGATCGGCGCCGAACTCACCGAACTCGTCGGGGTCGCCGAGACCGTGATCGGCAGCGATCTCGACGACGTGCGTCTGGCGATGGCCGCGCACAACGTCCCCCGCGCGTACCTCCTGCGCGCCGACGCCTTGCGTCCGGTCACGCGGGGGACCACCGTCATCGCCGATCCCGCACGTCGTTCGGGCGGACGACGGACCCACGATCCGGCGGCGCTGCAACCACCGCTGCCCGATCTCCTCGACGCCTACGCGGGCCGGGATCTCGCCGTGAAGTGCGCACCGGGACTGGATTTCGACTCGCTCGAATGGTCCGGTGAGGTCGAGGTCGTCTCGCTCGACGGCGGGGTTCGCGAGGCGTGCCTGTACTCGCCGGGGCTGAGCACTCCCGGCGTACGCCGACGGGCCGCGGTACTGCGTTCGGACGGAACCGGTTTCGAGATCACCGATGCCGCGGACGACGACATCCCGGAGCGGGAGCCGGGGGAGTGGATCGTCGACCCCGACGGCGCGATCGTGCGCGCCGGTCTCGTCCGTCACTACGCCGCCGCGCACGGATTGTGGCAACTCGACCCGCGGATCGCCTATCTCACCGGCGACAGCCTGCCCGACGGAGTACGGGGTTTCCGGATCGTCGAGCGTCTCAAGTACAGCGAGAAGACGCTCCGTCAGGCGCTCGCCCGCCACGACTGCGGTGCGGTCGAGATCCTCGTACGAGGTGTCGACGTCGACCCAGCGGTGTTGCGTCCGCGCCTGAAGCTGCGCGGGTCGGCCTCGCTCAGCGTGGTGCTCACCCGCATCGGCCGGACGCCGGAAGCCTTCGTCTGCACGCCGTCACGCTGACCGCCCGCGCGCGAACTCGCTGTCCTCACACGGACTGCGGTTCGCGCAGCACCACCACGTCGCCGTCGACGGTCGTGATCACGAACTCCCCGCCCGGGCCGACACCGGTCCCGACCGGCAGTCCGGTGGAGGGATCGAGGGGTTCCTCCTCGAGCGTCGCTCCGTCCGCGAGATCGAGCACCGCTGCTGCGAGAGCCCGATCGCCGTCGACGACCACATAGGCCCGGCCGTCGGCGGTCACCGCCGGCGCACCGTACGGAACCACGTCCGTCCGCTCCCACTCGACCTCGACGCTGTCGCCGGCGTCGCGCAGCGCCGTCAGCGGGGCGCTGCCGTCGGCCGACGCGAGGAGCAGCAGTCCGTCCTCCGTGACGGCGGGACCGAGCGCCGTGGGACGGCCGGTCTCGTGGGTCCACCGCGCCTCGCCCGTCTCCGCATCGAGCGCCCACAGGGCACCCTCCCCGTCGTGGACGTAGACGGTCGAACCGTCCGCGGACAGAACCGGACTCGTCACCGCACCTCCGGGAAGGTCGGGTACCGACCACTCCTCGGACACCACGGCGTCGTCACCGGCCGTGTAGCGCAGCGCCACGAGCGCAGATCGGTCCGCACCCGGACGCCACACGGTGACGAACACGCGGTCGGTGGCGGTGTCGACGGCCGGCGTCGTGGCGACCGGGCAGTCCTCCGAACCACCGAAGCAGGCCGGCAGGCCGTGATCGCTCGCGAGTCGCGGCAGGTTCTGCCCGTCCTCGACGGTCGGCACCGGCACGAGATCGAACAGCGGTGCCTCGAGGTGCCCCGTCTGCGGGTCGACGACGTTGACCTGACCGAAATGCGTGACCACCAACAGGCTTCCGTCGGAGGTGAACTGTGCGCTGCGGGGACTGCCGCTCACGGGAATACGCCAGCGACGCTGGCCGTGCTCGTTGAACGACAGCAGTCCGCCGTCCTCACCGACGTAGATGTTCGCGACCCCGTCGGAGACGGGCGTGATCGTCGTGACGGCCGGGGCGAGACGCGTGCACCAGCGCTTGCGGCCCGTGTCCATCTGGAAGGAGAACAGATTGCATCCGGCCTCCGTCGAGGCCGTCACGGAGACCTGGCCGTTGGCCGCGATGCCGGCGGGGGAGCCGACCGGGCCGCCCAGCGGACGCGTCCAGCCGGGCGCGAGGTCCTCGACACTCTCGGCGGTCGCGGTGTTGCTGTTGCGGGCATCGGAGTGCCGTCCCGGCCAGCCACCACTCGACAACACGTCGTCGGTGCCGGCCCCACCGCCGCACGCGCTCAGCGCGAAGACCACCGTCAGCGCCGGGACCGCGGTCCGCAGGACACCCCGCATCACTCAACTCCTCCACAGGCGAAAGATTCGACGTGTCAGCGTATCGGGCCGGGGGTCGTGAGCCGCGAACGAGGCGGACCGTAGGCTGCCCCTATGACGAGCATGTGGGGTGCACCTCTGACGGCGAGGTGGCGCGGGTCCCGTCGAAGGGATCCCGAACAGGCACGATTCCTGACGCTGTCCTCTCTGAAGTGGGTGCTGGACAACAAGGCGTACACGCCGTGGTACCTGGTCCGGTACTACCGCCTGGCGAAGTTCCGGCTGGCCAATCCGCACGTGGTGCTGCGCGGCATGGTCTTCCTGGGCAAGAACGTCGAGATCCACGCGACGCCCGAACTGTCGCGCCTCGAGATCGGCCGCTGGGTCCACATCGGCGACGGCAACGCCATCCGCTGCCACGAGGGTTCGCTCCGGATCGGCGACAAGGTCGTCTTCGGCAAGGACAACGTCGTCAACACCTATCTCGACATCGAGATCGGCGCGTCGACGCTGGTCGCCGACTGGTGCTACATCTGCGACTTCGACCATCGCACCGAGGACGTCACCTACCCGATCAAGGACCAGGGCATCGTCAAGAGCCCCGTCCGGATCGGTCCGGACACCTGGATCGCTGCGAAGGTGACCGTGCTCCGCGGCACCCGGGTCGGCCGCGGTTCGGTGCTCGGAGCGCACGCGGTCGTCAAGGGTGACATCCCCGATTTCAGTATCGCGGTGGGTTCGCCCGCCAAGGTCGTCAAGAACCGTAAGGTGGCGTGGGAGAGCGCCGCTGCCGAGCGTGCCGCCCGGGAGGCGGCGCTCGCCGATATCGCACGGAAGAAGTCGGGAGACACGCCCGCGGACGTGCGTCAGTAGCGACGCGGGCCGGGACACTGTCGGGGGACAGCAGATGGACTACTCGGAGTATCGGAGTCACGACGCGACCGGTCTGGCCGAACTCGTCGCGACGGGGCAGGTGTCGGCGAGTGAGCTGCTCGAGACCGCGATCGCGCGGCTCGACACGGTCGAACCGACACTGAACACCGTCGTCCGCAGGCTCGACGACAAGGCCCGTGTCCGGGCACGCGAACCGCTCGACGGTCCGTTCGCCGGTGTGCCGTTCCTGCTCAAGGATCTGGGGCAGGATCTGGCCGGTGAGCCGACCTCGTGCGGGTCCCGTGTCCTCGCGGACCTGCCGATGGACGAGAACTCGGTGATCGTCGACCGGTGGCTCGAGGCCGGCCTGGTCCCGTTCGCCAAGACCAACACCCCCGAGTTCGGGGCGAAGGGCATCACCGAGCCCGAGGCGTTCGGGGCCACCCGCAACCCGTGGGACCCGTCGGTGACGCCGGGCGGGTCGTCGGGTGGTTCCGCCGCGGCGGTCGCGGCCGGCGTCGTTCCCGCTGCCGGAGCGAGCGACGGAGGCGGCTCCATCCGCATTCCCGCCGCCTGCTGCGGGCTCCTCGGGCTCAAGCCCGGACGCGGACTCGTGCCCACCGGTATACGCGGCGGCGAACCGCTGCACGGGGCGGCCACCAACGGGGTCATCTGCCGGACGGTGCGCGATGCCGCTGCCTTCCTCGACGTCATGGCCGGTCCGTACGCGGGCGGGCCGTATCTCGTCGAACGTGCCCAGTCGTACGCGGAGGCCGCGCGCTCGGCGCCGAAGCGGTTGCGGATCGGATACGAAACCGCCTCACCGATCGGGACGCCGGTCGATCCGGAGGCGGAGGCCGCGGTGGACGCTGCCGTCGCGGTGCTCGAGGAACTCGGCCATCACGTCGAGCCCGCCTCGACGGGTATCGACGAACGACGTCTCGCAGAGGACTTCCTCACGATGTGGTTCGCCACGGCCGCCGCGGAGGTCGCCGAGGCCTGCCGCCTCACCGGGGCTCGACCGGAGGACTTCGAGTTCGACACCCGCATCATCGCCGCCGTGGGCAAGTCGACCTCGGCATCGGATTACATTGCGGCACATGCCCGCTGGGCAGAGTACGCGAGCGGTCTCGCGCAGTTCCACGAACGCTACGATCTGTTGCTCACGCCGACACTCGCCTTCCCCCCGTCGCGCATCGGCGAACTCGACACACCCCGCTGGATGCGACGTGCCGGCGAGGCACTCCTGCGGACCCGCACCGCGTGGATCGCGACCCGGGCCGGTTTCATCGATCGGGTGGTGGACGACAATCTCGGCCGTACCCCCTACACGCAGCTCGCCAACATCACCGGACGACCGGCGATCTCGGTGCCGTTGCACTGGACGACGTCCGGTCTGCCGCTCGGGGTGCAGTTCGTCGGCCCGCTCGGTGGGGAGGGCGTGCTCCTCGCCCTCGCAGGCGAACTCGAACAGGCGCGGCCGTGGTTCGATCGGCAGCCGCCGCTCGCTCCGGCCGAGTTGTCCGCTGCTTCGTGAGCCGAAGTCCGGCTCAGGATCGAGCCAGAGGCTTCCGGTACACGACGGTCTCGCACGGGACCGCAAGAGCCGGAACAAGTTCCGGATGGCGCGTATCGAGCGGCGCGGGTTCCTCCGGCACGTAGCCGAGCCGGGTGTAGAGCCGGTCGAGGAACACCTTCGACCCGTGCGAGGTGTCGCGCGGACGGATCACCTCGAGCTGCATCGTCTCGAAACCGCGCTCGGCGAACTCCGTCTCGACCGTGTCGATCAGCAGGCGGCCGACGCCCGTGCCGCGGACCTTCGGGTCGGAGGCGAGCATCCCGAACTCGGCCGTCGTCGCGCCGACCGGGGCCACGCGGATGCAGCCGACCACCCGGCCGTGCGAGCGGGCGATGCGCATGCTGCCCTCCCGCGCGTACCGGGTGATCTCGTCCGTGTCGGTCCGTGTGGTGCCCGGCACCCACATGCCGTCCTCGGCCACCGCGTAGACCGCGTTGAGCAGTTCGGTGACGGCGGCGACGTCGGATTCGTGCGGGGCGAGGCGCTCGACCTCGACGGTGTGCTGCTCGTTCATCCGCGATCCGGGAGTGGTCGTTGCGGGATCGTCGGGCGGGCCAGCGGGTGCCGCACCCGCCGCTTCGCCGACGAATAGACCTGCGCGGTCTCCTCGGCGACGCGGCGCCAGTCGAAGTCGTCGGTCAGTCGTGCCCGAGCGGCCCGCGCGCGCACCTGTGCGGCCTCGGGATCGTCGAGGGTCTCCCGGACCGCCGAGACGAGTCCGGCCACGTCGCCGGGCCGGAACGACAGTCCGGTCACGCCGTCGACCACGGCTTCGCCCAGTCCACCTGCGGTGGACGTGATGAGCGGGGTACCCGCCGCTGCGGCCTCGAGGGCGATGATGCCGAACGGCTCGTAGCGGCTCGGCAGCACGATCGCGTCCGCGCCGTGCAGCCAGCCGAGAAGTTCGGTGTGGTCGAGGTTGCCGAGGAAGCTCACCGAGCGTGCGACGCGGTGCACGCGTGCCTGCTCGCGCAGCCACTCGAACTGGGTGCCCTCACCGGCGACCACGAGGGTCGTGCCGGGATGCGAGCGGCGGATGCGGGGGAGCGCGGCGATCGCGTCCTGCACACCCTTCTCGTATTCGAGGCGACCGACGTAGAGCAGTCGTGCCGGCCCGGGACGCGGCTCACGCTCGCGGTACGACCAGGTGGTGATGTCGATGCCGTTGCGGATCACCGAGATCTCCGGCAGGTCCGGGCCGTACAGCTCGGTGACCTCGTCGTGCATCGATGCCGAACACGTGATGAGACGGTCGGACTCGTTGGCGAGCCACCACTCGACGGAATGCACCTGCCGGTTGATCCGGCCCGACAACCAACCGCTGTGGCGACCGGCCTCGGTCGCGTGCAGGGTCGACACGAGCGGCACGTCGAAGTACTCGGCCAGCGCGACCGCGGGGTGGGCGACGAGCCAGTCGTGGGCGTGGACGACGTCGGGATACCAGCCCTCGCCGATACCGCCGCGGCTCAGTCCGATCCCGGCGCGGACCATCGCGTGGCCCATCGCCAGGGTCCAGGCGATCATGTCCTCGCCGAAGTCGAAGTGGGGTGCGTCCTCCGCGACTGCCACAACGAGCACGCCGTCGGCGATGTGGCTGATCGTGGGGTGGGTCGACGCATCGGTGCCGGTCGGACGACGTGACAGCACCACCACTTCGTTGCCCGCCGCGGCGAGTTCGGTGGCGAGATGGTGGACGTGTCTGCCCAGGCCGCCGACGACGACGGGTGGGTACTCCCATGAGACGAGCAGGATCTTCATCGCGGGCCTCCGTGGCGTCCGGGCAGTCGTCGGGCGTCGAGTCCTGGGAAGAGATTGTCGGCGCGGTTCCATCCGTCGGCCAGACGCTGTGCCGTCTCGGTGCGTCCGGAGTCGACCGCCTCGGCGATCTCACGCAGGGCGTGGGCGTGTTTGTGCGCGCGGTCGCGGGCGTAGGCGGCGGCGGTGTCCTTGCTGACCATGAACGCCCAGTCGCTGGAGACCGTCAGTAGTGCTTCGCGCAGCATCTGGTCGTGCACGCGGTTGCGGAGCGCGACCGACGACGTGCTCTGTTCGCGGGACTTGTCGATGCTGTCGAGGGTCGTGCGCACCACCTCGTCGTTGAGACGCACGAGATCGGCGACCTGGTCGCCGGCCCAGACCCGCCAGTCCTTGCCCGAACCCCACGACGAGTTCTCGAGATCGACGGAGGCGCCGACGTATCCGCGGTCGCGGGTATCGGCGAGGGTTCCCACCTCGATGCCGGCCTCGGGAAGAGCGCGGAGCAGTCGTTCGAGGAAGAGCGGGCCTTCGAACCACCAGTGGCCGAACAGTTCCGTGTCGAAGGCTGCGACGACGAGTGCGTCCCGGCCGATGCGGTCGGATTCGCTGCGCAGTCGCTGCCGGACGGTCTCGACGAAGTCGGCGACGTGCCGGTCGACGGCCTGCGACGCGAGTTCGGGATCGTAGGGGGCCTTCTCGTGGGAGGGCACCGTGCGGCCCGTGACGCGGGACGGCTTGAGTCCGGTGTCGTGGCAGTAGGTGTGGAAGTCGCGGTAGGCGGAGTGACCGGGGTAGCCGGACTTCGGCGACCACACCCGGTACGAGACCTGCAGGTCGCGGCCGAAGCACACGACGTCGGAGTCGCGGACCGTGCGGCCGAGCGAGGTGTCGCCGCGCAGTGCGGGACCGTCGACCATGAAGTGCTCGACTCCCGCTGCGGCGTAACCGTTCTCCATGCCCGGCGTGTAACCGCATTCCGGACCCCAGATGCCGCGCGGGCGATGGTTCCAGCGGGCGTGGGCGTCGGCGAGGCCCTCGGACAGCGAGAAGGCGCGCAGTCGCGGGTCGAGGAGGGGCTGGAACGGATGGGCGAGGGGCCCACCGAGCAGTTCGATCGCGTCGGCGTCGATGAGCTGCCGCACGACGGGGGATCCGCCGTGGCGCCAATGCGTTTCGAAGTCCTCCAGTGCCGCGGTGGCGGCGCGGTGCTCGCGGGCGCCGAGCGCGCGGTAGGACTCCTCCCGCATGCCGGCGGCCTCGTGCGCGCGCAGCTGCCAGTTGCCGAGCCAGTGGTGCATTCCGGCGAGGCAGTGCGGGTCGTCGAGTTGCGCGGCCAGTACCGGGGTGATGCCGAGTGTGAGCATCCGGGTCCGGCCTTCGGCGGCGAGTCGCCGCAACACGTCGGTGACGGGCAGATAGGTCGCTGCCCACGACTGGTAGAGCCATTCCTCGCCGACGGGCCACCGGCCGTGATGGGCGAGCCAGGGGAGATGGGAGTGGAGGACGAGCGCGAACATGCCGGGCTCGCGGGACGATGCGGCACTCACGGCGCGGTGTCCTTCGCTGCGGGGTCCTTCACGGCGATCGCGACGAGATCGAGGCTCGCATCGATGTTCTCGGGGACGATGGCGAAGTCGTCGGTGGAGACCATGGCGACGTCGGCGGTGAGGTCGTCCGGCCACGGCTGCCCGGCGAGGGCGCGCTCGATCTGGGCGTCGATGAACGATCCGCCGTGCTTGGCATCGAGTGCGCGCAACGCGGGGCCGTGGTGCACGCCGGTCATGAGTTCGACGCGGAAGCCGGCGTCCTCGAGAAGTTCGGTCAGTTCGGCGGCGTTCAGCTCGCGGGTGTGGAAGGGATTGAGCGGGGTGTCGCGGCCGGGGGAGAAGGTGATCCGGTTGGGAGTGCTGATGAGCAACTCGCCGCCGGGAGTGAGAACGCGGTGACATTCACGTAGGAACTGTGTCTGATCCCACAGATGCTCGATCACCTGGAAGTTCACGACCGTATCGACCGATTCGTCCTCGAGGGGAAGCTCGGCGAGATTTCCGTGCCGCATGTCGACGCGGGGGTAGCGCGCGCGGATGTGTGCGACGGCGCTCTCGTCGTAGTCGAGGCCGATCACACGCGTTGCCACGTCGGCGATCATGTCGGCTCCGTAGCCTTCGCCGGCACCGGCCTCGAGCACGGTCCGGTTCTCGCAACGGGGGAGAAAGTGCTGGTAGACGACCTCGTGACGTCGGAACCAATAGTTCTCCTCGGCGATGCCGGGGACCGTCCGTTCGCCGGTGAGGGGGAGGGTGTGCGCGTCGTCGGCGCGGGCGGGGGTGTCGCTCACCGCCACGACATTAGACCTCTCCCCGGAGGGGTGGTCTCCGGTGTTCCAGATCACAGGTTTCGTCGTCCTTCCGTACGGCTATGGTGAACCGGGAATCCCGTCAAGTTACTGACTGGTAACTTAGCGGCTGATAATCTATCGCACACGCCGTGCGAAAGACACGAGTGCTCGGTTCAGGCAGCGCCTTGCCGACCAAAGGCAGCTACACACAGGAGGTCGACGCAGACCCATGACGAACATCGTCGTTTTGATCAAGCAGGTCCCCGACACGTGGTCCGAGCGCAAGCTCAGCGACGGCGACTACACGCTCGACCGTGAGGCCGCCGACGCCGTGCTCGACGAGATCAACGAGCGCGCCGTCGAGGAAGCTCTGCTCATCAAGGAGCGCGACGGCGGCGAGGTCACCGTTCTGACCGCCGGTCCGGACCGCGCCACCGACGCCATCCGCAAGGCGCTGTCCATGGGCGCCGACAAGGCGATCCACCTCAACGATCCGGCCATGCACGGCTCGGACTCGATCCAGACCGCGTACGCGATCGCCGCTGCTCTCGGCCAGATCGAGGGTGTCGAGCTGGTCATCGCCGGTAACGAGGCCACCGATGGTCGCGTGGGCGCCGTGCCCGCGATCATCGCCGAGTACCTGGGCCTGCCCCACCTGACGCACCTGCGCAAGCTCACGATCGCGGACGGCAAGGCCACCGGCGAGCGCGAGACCGACGAGGGTGTCTTCGGCATCGAGGCTCCGCTCCCCGCCATCGTCTCGGTCACCGAGAAGATCAACGAGCCCCGCTTCCCCTCCTTCAAGGGCATCATGGCCGCCAAGAAGAAGGAAGTTCAGACCCTCACCCTCGCTGAGATCGGTCTCGATCCCGAGATCTTCGGTGTTGCCAACGCCGCGTCCACCGTCACCGGTGTGACCCCGAAGCCCCCGCGCACCGCGGGTGAGCGCGTCACCGACGAGGGCGACGGCGGCAGCAAGATCGCTCAGTACCTGGTCGGCCAGAAGATCATCTGATCGCGCCCCGCGACAACATCTGACATATCTAGGAGAGAAGTAGTAATGGCAGAAGTACTCGTGCTCGTCGAGCATGCCGAGGGCGCGCTCAAGAAGGTCAGCACCGAACTCATCACCGCCGCGCGTGTGCTCGGCGAGCCCTCCGCCGTCGTCGCGGGTGCCCCCGGCACCGCCGACGCGCTGCAGGACGCACTCGCCGCCGCCGGTGCGGTCAAGGTCTACGCCGCCGAGTCCGAAGACGTCGACAACTACCTGGTGACCCCGAAGGTCGACGTCCTCGCGTCGCTCGTCGAGTCCACCAGCCCCGCCGCCGTCATCACCGCCGCGTCCGTCGAGGGCAAGGAGGTGTCGGGCCGCCTCGCCGCCCGCATCGGCTCCGGTCTGCTCGTCGACGTCGTCGACGTCAAGGCCGACGGCTCCGCCGTGCACTCGATCTTCGGTGGCGCGTTCACCGTCGACGCCAAGGTCAACGGTGAGGTCCCCGTGATCTCCGTCCGCCCGGGCGCCATCGAGGCCAAGCCCGAGGCTGCGGCCGCCGAGCGCGTGGCCGTCGAGGTTCCGGCCCAGGAAGAGAACGCCGTGAAGATCGTCTCGCGCGATCCGATCGTCGGTGGCGACCGTCCGGAGCTCACCGAGGCGTCGATCGTCGTCTCCGGTGGCCGCGGTGTCGGTTCGGCCGACAAGTTCTCCGTCGTCGAGGAGCTCGCCGACTCGCTCGGTGCCGCCGTCGGTGCTTCCCGTGCCGCCGTCGACTCCGGCTACTACCCGGGCCAGTTCCAGGTCGGTCAGACCGGTAAGACGGTCTCCCCGCAGCTGTACGTCGCGCTCGGCATCTCCGGCGCCATCCAGCACCGCGCCGGCATGCAGACGTCGAAGACCATCGTCGCCGTCAACAAGGACGAAGAGGCCCCGATCTTCGAGATCGCGGACTACGGCGTCGTCGGCGACCTGTTCAACGTCGCTCCGCAGCTGACCGAAGAGGTCAAGAAGCACAAGGGCTGATCCGCTCCGGCAGATCGATCCCTGCGCGGCCCCGCTCCTTCGAAAGGAGCGGGGCCGCGTGCGTTCGGTGGGGGTGTCCACCCGCTCGACCTGGGGTGTGCCGGATCTCGCCCGTTCGCCGACCCCCTGAGCGCGACGGGCACCTGCGTCGACCCGCTATCCTGGATCGGTCATGACCTCGCCCGCCGCCGGTCCCTCCGGTACCTCCACGACCGTCTACCTCGATCACGCCGCGACGACGCCGATGCTTCCTGCGGCCGTCGAGGCGATGACGTCGGTCCTCACCACCGTCGGAAACGCGTCCTCCCTGCACGGATCGGGGCGCGCAGCGCGCCGGCGCATCGAGGAGTCGCGGGAGTCGATCGCGGCCGCCCTCGGCGCCCGACCTTCCGAGGTGATCTTCGTCTCCGGTGGTACCGAGGGCGACAACCTCGCCGTCAAGGGCATCTACTGGGGCCGCCGCGCCCAGGATCCCCGGCGCCGCCGGATCCTCGCGAGCGCGGTCGAACACCACGCCGTGCTCGACGCCGTCGAATGGCTCGTCGAGCACGAGGACGCCCAGGTGACGTGGCTGCCGGTCGACGGGTCCGGCCGCGTCGATCCCACCACGCTCCGTGAGGAACTCACGCGCCACGCCGACGAGGTCGCCCTCGTGTCCGTGATGTGGGCGAACAACGAGGTCGGCACCGTCATGCCGATCGCCGAACTCGCTGCGGTCGCCGCCGAGTTCGACGTCCCGATGCACAGCGACGCCGTGCAGGCGGTCGCGCATCTGCCGGTCGACTTCACCGCGAGCGGACTGTCGGCTCTGACCCTGGCCGCCCACAAGTTCGGTGGGCCGCAGGGAGTGGGAGCGCTGCTGCTCGGCAGGCAGGTGCCGTGCGTGCCGCTCGCCCACGGCGGAGGCCACGAACGCGACGTGCGGTCCGGGACGCAGGACACCGCGTCCATCGTGGCGATGGCCGCCGCGCTGCGCGAGGTCACCTCGGATCTGCCCGGCCGCACCGCCGAACTCGCGCGCCTGCGCGATCTTCTCGTCGAGGGTGTCGAGGCGGCGATCCCCGATGCGATCCTCAACGGTCCTCGCGAGGCGGGGCGACTGCCCAACAACGCGCACTTCACCTTCCCCGGATGCGAAGGGGATTCGCTGCTGATGTTGCTCGACGCGGCCGGTATCGAATGCTCGACCGGGTCGGCGTGCACCGCCGGGGTCGCGCGGGCGAGTCACGTGCTCGTCGCGATGGGGGCAGACCCGATCACGGCACGCGGTTCGCTCCGATTTTCATTGGGGCACACCACAACCCGTGATGACATCGAAAAACTGATCGAAACTCTCCCTTCCGTGGTGGACAGGGCTCGCGCCGCCGGACTGGCGAGCGCTGGTGGACGAGGAGGTGACCGGAGATGAGGATTCTTGCGGCAATGAGCGGCGGTGTGGACTCGGCGGTCGCCGCCGCCCGCATGGTCGAGGCCGGACACGACGTGGTGGGAGTGCATCTCGCGTTGTCGACCGCGCCGGGCACGCTGCGTACCGGTTCGCGCGGATGCTGCTCGAAGGAGGACGCCGGCGACGCCCGCCGCGCCGCCGACGTGCTCGGAATCCCGTTCTACGTCTGGGATTTCGCAGACCGCTTCAAGGAGGACGTGATCGACGACTTCGTCGCGTCCTACGCCGCGGGTGAGACCCCGAATCCGTGCCTGCGCTGCAACGAGAAGATCAAGTTCTCGGCGTTGGCCGACCGTGCCGTTGCGCTCGGCTTCGACGCCGTTGCCACCGGTCACTACGCGCAGTTGAACGACGGAGTGCTGCGCCGCGCCGTCGATGCCGACAAGGACCAGTCGTACGTGCTGGCCGTGCTCACCGCGCAACAGTTGTCGCGTGCGGTGTTCCCCGTCGGCGACACCCCCAAGAGCCGGATCCGCAAGGAGGCCGCCGAACGCGGACTCGCCGTGGCGAACAAGCCCGACAGTCACGACATCTGCTTCATCCCGTCGGGCGACACCCGCGCCTTCCTCGGCGCCCGCATCGGCGTGCGTCCCGGTGCTGTCGTGGACGACCGTTCGGGTGAGGTGCTCGCGCAGCACGAGGGCGTGCACGGTTTCACCATCGGTCAGCGCAAGGGACTCGGCATCGCCGGGCCCGGACCGGATGGCCGCCCCCGCTACGTCACAGCGATCGAACCCGAGAGCGGCACCGTGAGGGTCGGCAGCGCCGAACAACTGAAGGTCGAGTCGATCCGGGCCGAGCGCGCCGTGTGGACCTCCGGCACGGCCCCCATCGGACCGATCGAGTGCGTCGTCCAGGTCCGCGCCCACGGTGGCCTGGCTCCGGCCGTCGCCGAAGCGGTGGGTTCGGGCATCGAGATCTCGCTGCGCGAACCACTCACCGGTGTCGCCGCCGGTCAGGCCGCCGTGCTGTACCGGCCCGACGCTGCGGGCGACATCGTCCTCGGCAGCGGCACCATCACGGCAGGGGACCGGTGACGGCACCTGCCACCGGCCGCGAGGTGTGGTCCGGTCTCGCGACAGGCATCGGTTCGTGGCCCGGAACGGACCCGCGCGAGGCCGCGGCGGTCGTCCTCGGCGAACTCACCGACCTGCCCCACCTCGTCGAACTGCCGGCGCGCGGCCTCGGTGCCGACATGATCGGGCGGGTCAGCGCCCTGCTCGTCGACATGTACCTCGACACCTCCACCACCGGCTACCGCCTCGTGTCGCGACGCGGCGGCGTGGCCGCCCGGGCACGCGACCTGCTCGCCCAGGACCTCGATGCTCTCGAGGAGGCCTGGGAACGCGCCGGGCTGGACGCCGACCGTCCCGTGAAGGTGCAGGCCGCCGGACCGCTCACCCTCGCGGCCCACGTCGAACTCGCCACCGGACGACGGGTGCTCACCGACCGCGGCGCCGTCCGCGACCTGGCCGAATCGCTCGCGGAGGGCCTGGCACGACACGCCGCCGAGATCACCCGCCGGCTCGGGGTCCGGGTCGTCGCGCAACTCGACGAACCGTCGCTGCCGGACGTGCTCGCCGGAACGCTGAAGGGCCGGACCGTCCTCGAGACCGTCCCGGCCGTGCCGGACCCGGAAGCACTGGACGTGCTCGACACGACGATCCGTGGCACCGGGCTCTCCGTCGCCGTGCACTGCTGCGCGGGGACCTTCCCGGCCGACTTCCTGCGGCGCAGCGCTGCCGATGCGGTCGCCTTCGACGTCGGACGCGTACGACGCTCCGATCTGGACGGACTCGGCGAACTGTTCGACTCCGGCACGGTCCCGATCCTGGGACTCGTGCCCGCCACCGCGTCGGCCTCGACGGGCTGGCGCGAGTACGCGGCACCGGCCGTCGAGCTGATCGATCGGCTCGGGTTCCCTCGGAAGGTGCTGCAATCGGTGGCGGTGAGCCCGGTCTGCGGGCTGGCCTCGGCCTCCACGGAGAAAGCACGGGCCGCTCTGCGTTCGCTGCGCGACGTCGCGTCGGCCTTCGCCGAGGAAGCCGACACACTCTGAGCATTCCGGTCGGTCCCCTCGACTAGGCTTGCAGGCTGTGAGTGAACCGACGGACGCACCCATCACCGCTCCTCCGGAGGCGCGTGAGCGCTGGCAGGATCTCGCCGAACAGGTGCGCGAGCATCAGTTCCGCTACTACGTGCGCGACGCCCCCATCATCTCCGACGGTCAGTTCGATGCGCTTCTCGGCGAACTGCAGGCACTCGAGGAGCAGTACACCGAACTCCGCACGCCGGATTCGCCCACCCAGCTGGTCGGCGGCGGCTTCGCCACCGAGTTCGGTGCCGTCGCGCATCTCGAACGCATGCTCAGCCTCGACAACGTCTTCGACGAGGACGAACTGCGCGCGTGGCTCTCGCGCGCGGAGGTCGAGACCGGCACCCACCCAGATTATCTGTGCGAGGTGAAGATCGACGGTGTGGCACTGAGTCTCGTCTACGAGAACGGCAAACTCGTCCGCGCGGCCACCCGCGGCGACGGTCGCACGGGCGAGGACGTCACCCTCAACGCCCGCACGATCGACGACGTTCCCGAAAAGCTCACCAGCAGCGACGAATACCCGATTCCGACGTTGCTCGAAGTGCGCGGTGAGGTGTTCTTCCGGCTCGAGGACTTCCAGACCCTCAACGCCGGGCTGGTGGCCGAAGGCAAGCCGCCCTTCGCGAATCCCCGCAATTCCGCCGCGGGTTCCCTCCGGCAGAAGAACCCGGCCGTCACCGCGCGCCGGCGTCTGCGCATGTACTGCCACGGCTACGGTCGCATGGAGGGCTTCGAACCCCGCTCGCAGTCCGACGCCTACGCGGCCTTCGCGGCCTGGGGCCTGCCCGTCTCCCCGCACACCGTTCGCGTGCAGGGCGCCGAGGCGGTCGTCGAGCGGATGCGCTACTGGGGCGAACACCGCCACGACATCGAACACGAGATCGACGGCCTGGTGGTCAAGATCGACGACATGGGGCTGCACCGCCGCCTCGGTGCCACGTCCCGCGCCCCGCGGTGGGCGATCGCCTACAAGTATCCGCCGGAGGAGGTCACCACCAAGCTCCTCGACATCCGCGTCAGCGTCGGGCGCACGGGGCGCGTGACACCCTTCGCCTACATGGAACCGGTCACCGTCGCCGGGTCCACCGTCTCGCTGGCGACGCTCCACAATGCGTCCGAGGTCGAGCGCAAGGGCGTGCTCATCGGCGACACCGTGGTCATCCGCAAGGCCGGCGACGTGATCCCGGAAGTGCTCGGCCCGGTCGTCGACCTGCGCGACGGCTCCGAGTACGCCTTCGAGATGCCTTCGCAGTGCCCCGAATGCGGTACCACCCTCGCCCCGGCGAAGGAGGGCGACGTCGACCTGCGCTGCCCCAACTCGCAGTCGTGCCCGGCGCAATTGCGCGAACGGGTCTTCCACGTCGCGGGCCGGGGAGCGTTCGACATCGAAGCGCTCGGCTACGAGGCGGCCACGGCACTGCTCGAGGGGAAGATCATCGTCGACGAGGGCGACCTGTTCTCGCTCACGAAGGACGACCTCGAACGCATCCCGTTCTTCCGCACCACCAAGGGCGTGCTGTCGAAGAACGGCGAACGCCTGCTGCAGAACCTCGACAAGGCGAAGGAACAACCGCTCTGGCGCGTGCTCGTCGCCCTGTCCATCCGGCACGTCGGACCGACCGCTGCGCGTGCGCTGGCCACCGAGTTCGGCAGCCTCGACCGGATCCGGGCCGCGTCCGTCGACGAGCTCGCGGCCGTCGAGGGCGTCGGACCGACGATCGCCGCGGCGGTCACCGACTGGTTCACCGTCGATTGGCACGTCGCCATCGTCGACAAGTGGGCGACAGCGGGCGTGCGCATGGCCGACGAACGCGACGAATCCATTCCGCGGACCCTCGAAGGACTGTCGATCGTGGTCACGGGCACGCTCGCGGGATTCTCCCGCGATCAGGCCAAGGAGGCCGTCCTCGCGCGTGGAGGCAAGGCCGCCGGATCGGTGTCGAAGAAGACGGCTTTCGTCGTCATCGGCGACAATCCGGGTTCGAAGGCCGACAAGGCCGCCGATCTCGGAGTACCCGTGCTCGACGAGGACGGTTTCCGGATCCTGCTCGACGAGGGGCCCGACGCCGCTCGCGCCTATCTCGAAGGGCGCGAAGGGGAGAACTGAGACGCTCTCCGCCGGCAGGTGCCCTGCCGGCGGATTCTCAGGAGGCTGTTGCGGATTCGCGTTCCTCGGCGCTGCGCCTGCCGAGGAACACCGCCGCGGCGAGCAGGAAGCAGATCGCGCCGACGAACGTGCCGGTGTTGGCAAGGCTCGGATCGAGAGTGTTTCCGTCGTCGAGGACGAACGAACCGACGGCGGAGACCCCGAAAGCGATCGACCCGAGCATGTTCAGCCACCCGCTGATCCAGTCCTTCGAGCGCGGCGCCCAATGCGAGCCCGCTCGCCAGAGGACTGCACACGCGATCGCGCTCGACACCAGGAAGCACAGGGACCCTTCGAGATTGGGGTTCCACACCAGGTGCTTCTCACCCTTGACGGTGTGGGCGTGCAGTGCGGCTCCCGTGCTGACGTTGAACAGCAGCGTACCGATGAACTGGATCAGCGACGCGAGCCAGTCGGCGCGGATCGCCGGGCTGCCCTTGTCCGTGACGGTGGCCGGCCCACTGAGCATCAATTGGACGAATGCTGCACCCGTGAAGAACCAGGAACCCACGAAGAACGAAGTATTTGCACCGGCGGTGCCGAGAAGCGTCGCAATTCCGGGCGCCGAACCCAATGCGAACAGGACGGCCCCGATGACGAATCCCCAGGACTGCATGCGCAATGTCGGGTGAATCAGCATTGGCGCAGTATAAGTCCGAGATTGGAAATTTGTGCGTTTTCGGAAGAAACTGTCCGATCAGATAGGTGCAGGTCAGAGTATATTTCATAAAAAGGGTGAATGGCCGGGGTGAATTGGACCGGAAACTTGTCGGTTGGTAAGAAACCGTGTTCGATGCGCGTTAGCGTCCCAGCCATGACGGAGACCGGTAAGTCCACACATCGCCTCCTTTTTCGTAATGTGCGAGTTTTCGACGGAATTTCCGGAGAACTCGTCACCGGCGACGTACTGATCGACGGAGACCGCATCCTGGCCGTGTCCGCATCGCCGATCGGCGACGAACCCGGCCGCGAAACCGACGTGATCGACGGTGGCGGGCGGGTTCTCATGCCCGGCATGTCCGACGCGCACGTCCACCTCGTCGGCAACGCGAACTCCTATATCGACATGGTGATGGGCAGCGAAGCGCACATTGCGCTCAACGGCCTCGCGGAGGCCCGCAACATGCTGCTGCGCGGTTTCACCGCCGTCCGCGACATGGCCGGCGACACCGGCAGCATCAAGTCGGTGATCGACCGAGGACTGTTCGACGGACCCCGGATCTACCCGTCCCAGGCCGCGATCTCGCAGACGGCCGGGCACGGCGACTTCGGCTTCGTCTACGAATGCCCCACAGCCCTCGGTGGGGATCAGGCCCGCGCCGAACAGATCGGCTTCATGCGGGTCGCCGACGGTGAGGACCGGGTCCTCGCAGCCGTGCGCGAGCAGCTCAAGAAGGGCGCATCGCAGATCAAGCTGATGGTCGGCGGCGGAGCCGCGTCCATGTACGACCCGCTGTACACCGTCCAGTTCATCGACAAGGAACTGCGGGCCGCGGTCCAGGCGGCGTCCGACTACGGCACCTATGTGGCCACCCACGTCTACAACGTCACCGGGATCCGCCGCGCGGTCGCGGCCGGGGTGAAGTCGATCGAGCACGGCCACCTCGCCGACGAGGAGACCGTCGCGTTGCTCGCGGAGAAGGAGGTGTGGTTGTCGATGCAGCCCTTCGCGCTCGGCGATCACCACTATCCCGATCCGGACCGTGCGGAGAAGGACAAGCAGATCTGCACCGGCACCGACCACGTCTACGAGTGGGCACAGAAGCACGGCGTGAAGACGGCCTGGGGAACCGATCTGCTGCTCGAACCGCAGATCGCGCCACGGCAGAGCGAGATGGCCGCGCGGCTCGGCGACCACTACAGCAACCTCGACGCGCTGCGGATGCTCACCTCCGGCAACGCCGAACTGTTCCGGCTCGCCGGCGAACGCGATCCCTACCGGCAGGCCCGATGGGGTGTGATCGACGAGGGCGCCTGGGCGGACGTGCTCCTCGTCGATGGCAACCCGCTCGAGGACCTGAGCCTGATCGCCGATCCGGCAAAGAACCTGTCGGTCATCGTGAAGAACGGCCACGTCGTCAAAAACAGCCTGTGACCGTGGCGGCGCAGCGGACACGACACCACGCCCTACTCGTTCGGCGCAAGGACGGTCGGTGACTCACTACGGACAGCACAGCGACGCAGAAGCATGGGACGAGTTGTCGGACGAGCAACTCGAGGAGCCCTTCGTCGCGGACGGAAACTACGACGGAACACCGCTGGGCACAGTCGAACCGGACGATCTCGAAACTCCGCCGTACGGCACTCCGGTCGTGCAGCAGGCAGTTGCCCGGCAGACCCCGGGCTCGCTCGTGTCGGCACGCGGAATCGAACTCCACGGGCCCTGGGGGCATGTCTTCGGCCCACTCGACCTGGATCTCGACGCCGGGGGAGTGACGGTCCTGGCCGCGCAGGCCGGTGCCGCGCGGACCGCGTTGCTCATGGCTCTGTGCGGTCGGATGCGGCTGACCCGGGGGTCGCTGACGGTTCTCGGCGAGGACAGGCCGCAGAAGATCATCGCGCGGTCGGCGATCGCCTGCATGAACGAGCTCGACGAGGTACGCCCCTCGGTCACCGTGCGCGACCTCGTCACCGAGCAGAAGCGGTGGGATTCCCCGTGGTACAAGTTCGTTCCGCGGGTCCGTGAGGACGGTGTCGCCGAGATGTGCGAGGAGATCTTCGGCGACGTACCGCTGCCACCGCTCGAGGCGTTCGTCGACGACCTCCCCGAACTCCAACAACTGCTGCTGCGGATCTCGGTGGCGAACACCCGGCGTCCTCCATTGCTGGTGGTGGGCCGGATCGATCGGATCGCCGACGACGTCGAACGCGCCACGCTTCTCGACCGGCTCGTCGCGCTCGGTGAGAACCAGTCGGTGATCATCGGCGACGTGAACCCCGTCGACCCCGGCATCGGGGTACGGGCCGTGGTGGACATGCACGATCTGCTCGGACCCGGTGACATCGGCGTCCTGACGAAGAGGAAGTGACGAGTGCTCGCAGGCGTCTCTCTCGGTAGCGACTCGAAGCGATACTTCCGCGGCACGATGCCGCGCATCGCGATCGCAACGATCATCCTCATGCCGTTGCTGTACGGCGCCATGTACCTGTGGGCCTTCTGGAATCCGTTCGGGGCGGTGAACAAGATCCCCGCGGCGATCGTCAACAACGACACCGGACGTTCGTCGACGGGGGAACAGGTCGATGCCGGCGATCAGGTCGTGAAGTCTCTCATCGCATCCGGTCAGCTCGATCTGGCAGAGGTGTCGGAGGAGGATGCCGTCTCGGGTCTGGCCGACGGAAAGTACTACTACACCATCACGATTCCGGAGAATTTCACCGAAGCGGTCGAATCCCCCAACGGTGACAACCCGGAGAAGGCGAATCTGGTCTTCACCTTCAACGACGCGAACAACTATCTCGCGACGATCATCGGGCAGGATGCGTCCGAACAGGTGATCGGGCAGGTGAACTCCACGATCGGGGCCCAAGGTGTCGGGACCGTGCTCACGGGTCTCGAGAGTGCCGGCTCGGGTCTGAAGCAGGCCGCCGACGGTGCCGGGCAACTTGCCGACGGCATCGACACGGCCAAGAGCGGAGCGGACCAGCTCGCCTCGGGATCGCAGGAGCTCGCGACGAACATGGTCACGGCGCGGGACGGGTCGGCGCAGCTCGCCGCCGGCGCGAACGAACTCGCGACCGCGATCGACGGCGTGACCGGTCCGCTGCTCAGCGCGCTCGACAGTGGTGCCCTCTCGGGTGTCGCGGGGCAGGCGGCGGAGCTGCGGGCCTCGCTCGACGCTCTCGAATCCCGGGTCCCGCAGACCACGCAGTCGACGGTGAACCAGGCCGTGCAGCAGGTCGTCGACATCCTGAACCGGAGTTCCGATCCGGTCGTGCAGCAGGCGATCACCGCGTTGACACCGCTGACGGCGCAGCAGGCGGCCTCCGATGCCGACGCCCTGCGCGCAGAGATCGTGCGTCTGCAGGCCGACGCCGAACAACTCGAATATCAACTCGGTAATCCGAACAGTCCGCTGCAGGGCGCCCTGGCGACGTTGTCGAGCGGCGGTCTGGCGGCGGAGGTGAACCAACTCCGCAGCGGTGTCGACGAACTGAGCTCCGGTGCCGCCACGTTGAACTCCGGTCTCGTCCAACTCACCGACGGTAGTTTCCAGCTGGCCGACGGGGCGGGAGAACTGTCCTCGGGCATGGTCGAGTTGCAATCGGGTTCGCAGGAACTCGCGCAGGCCTTGAGCCAGGGCGCCACCCAGGTGCCGAGCTGGACGGACGAACAGCGCACCGCCACCGCCGAGACGTTGTCGACTCCGGTTGCACTGCAACAGAACTACACCAACGAGGCGCCCACCTTCGGTACCGGTTTCGCGCCGTTCTTCCTGTCGCTCGCCCTGTTCGTCGGCGGCATCATCACCTGGATGCTGCTCACCCCGCTGCAGTCGCGGCCCACCGTCGCGGGACTGGGCGCCTACCGTACGGTCCTCGCGTCGTACTGGCCGGCGCTGCTGGTGGGCATCCTGCAGGTGGTCGTGATGTACACGGTCGTCCATTTCGGTGTCGGACTGGACGTGAAGCATGTGGTAGGGACGATCCTGTTCCTGATGTTGATCTCCGCGACGTATCTGGCCATGATCCAGGCGTTCAACGCGATCTTCGGTGTCGCCGTCGGCCGTGTGGTGACCTTGGCCTTCCTGATGCTGCAACTGGTCTCGGCGGGCGGTATCTACCCCGTGCCGACCACCGCCAAGCCGTTCCAGTACATCCATCCGTTCGACCCGATGACCTACACCGTCAACGGTCTGCGGCAGCTCACCGTCGCCGGGCACATCGATTCGCGGTTGTGGATCGCAATCGCTGTCCTGGCCGGAATCCTGCTCGTATCGTTGACTCTGAGTGCCCTGTCGGTCCGGCGCAACCGCCGCTACACGATGGAGAGGCTGTACCCGCCGATCGAGGTGTGAGAACCGCCCCGTATGTCCCGATGTCACCGGATCGACGAGTGTTCGATGCGGGAAATGGAGGAAACCATGTCAGAGTCCGACGCTCCAGGCGAGACACTCGCACCTGCCTTCACCGGCAGGCTCGGTACCGAACCGATTCCTGCTCTGCGGCTTCCCAAGTCGGAGACCGATCCGGAAGCGACCTACCAGTTCATCCACGACGAGCTGATGCTCGACGGCAGCTCGCGGCTCAACCTGGCGACCTTCGTCACCACGTGGATGGATCCGCAGGCGGGCCGAATCATGGCCGAGACATTCGACAAGAACATGATCGACAAGGACGAGTACCCCGCCACGGCGGAGATCGAGACCCGCTGCGTCAACATGGTCGCCGACCTGTTCAACGCGGACGACCTCGATCCGGCCGATCCGTCCTCGGCCACCGGTGTCTCGACGATCGGTTCGTCCGAGGCCGTCATGCTCGGTGGGCTCGCGCTCAAGTGGCGCTGGCGTGAGGCCCGCAAGGCCGCCGGCAAGGACGCGTCGAAGCCGAACCTGGTGCTCGGCAGCAACGTGCAGGTGGTGTGGGAGAAGTTCTGCCGCTACTTCGACGTCGAGCCGAAGTACCTGCCGATGGAGCCCGGCCGTTACGTCATCACCCCCGAGCAGGTCCGTGACGCGGTCGACGAGAACACCATCGGCGTCGTCGCGATCCTCGGCACCACCTTCACCGGTGAACTCGAGCCCGTCGCGGAGATCGCCGCCGCGCTCGACGAGCTCGCGGCCTCCGGCGGTCCCGACGTCCCGTTGCACGTCGACGCCGCCTCCGGTGGCTTCGTGGTGCCCTTCCTCCATCCGGACCTCGAATGGGACTTCCGTGTGCCGCGGGTCGTGTCCATCAACGTCAGTGGTCACAAGTACGGCATGACCTATCCGGGCATCGGTTTCGTCGTCTGGCGTTCGAAGGAACATCTGCCCGAGGACCTGGTCTTCCGGGTCAACTACCTCGGTGGCGACATGCCGACGTTCACACTGAACTTCTCGCGTCCTGGTAACCAGGTCATCGGCCAGTACTACAACTTCATCCGGCTCGGTGTCGCCGGCTACACGCAGATCATGGAGACCCTGCGCGACACCGCACTCATGCTGTCGAAGCAGATCTCCGAGATCGAGAACATGGCGATCATCACGGACGGCTCCGCCATCCCGGTCATCTCCTTCGAGGTGACGGGCGACCCCGGCTTCACGGTGTTCGACATCTCCCACGAATTGCGGGCCCGCGGATTCCAGGTTCCGGCCTACACGATGCCGGCCGACGCGGAGGACGTCGCGGTCCTGCGAATCGTGCTTCGCGAGGGCTTCAGCCGGGACATCGCCCACAAGCTCGGTGAAGACATCGCCGATGTAGTCGGATATCTCCGCGAGGGTGTCGGTCGCGGCCACACCGACCAGGCATTCGCACACTGAACGAAGTCGCAGCGGGGGAGAAGCTCACGGAGTTTCTCCCCCGCCGGCGTGAGATCCGTTCGTGGACCGTGTGAATGGAGGTGCGGAATTACTCCGATGTGATTCTCGACGCGTAATCGGAATTCCGGTGAAATCCGTCATTTCCCCCGCAGGCTGCTAATATTTGCACATATTTGTGAGTCCGTTTCGGGGACGATGCTGCCCGGATGCGAAAGGGATAGTGGACGTGCCGAGAACGCTGCCTTTGTCTCGTCGCCGATTGTTCTCCGTTCTGTCTGCACATTCCGAACTCGCCGTGATCCTCGGCGGCCCCTTCTCCGGCAAGACGACCCTCGTCGACACGTGGCTGGCGACCGACCCGTGCCCCGAGATGGTGCCGGTCGTGGTTCCCGAACCCGCGCACGATGTCGCACCCGAGACGTACTGGGCGACGGTGGCGTCGTCGCTGTGCAACTCCCTCGGCCTCGACGAACCCGTTGCGACGGAAGGCTCCTTCGACGCGATGTGTTCGGTGCTGGTCCGGCACGCCCGACCGGTGATGTTCGTGCTCGACGGTGTCCGGTCGGTCGAGGCGATCGAGGACCGGGTCGGGCAGTTGCTGCAGATCGGGCAGCAGGTGCGGGTCGTGGTGACCAGCAGGGCTGCGGGGTCGTGGGCCGAACATGTCGACGGACACCCGCGCAGGACGATCGTGGGCGCCGACGACCTCGCGTTCAGCGTGGACGAGACCGCTGCACTGTGCCGCCTCTTCGGACTCGCACGGGACGAACGCACCATCGAGTGGATCACCCGCCGCACCGAAGGATTCGCCGCTTTCGTCGCGGCCGTGTGCGCGACGCTGCGCGCCGAGAAGCCGCACCGGGCCCACGGTGCCGACGCCCTCGACGTCCTCGTCGACTCGGCCGTCGATCTCGTCGTCATGCACGTCGTGGCTGCGGATCCCTCTCTGGCACTGTCCTCCCGTTCGGTCCTCGTCTCCGCCGCACCGAACATGGTGACGGAGTCGTCGATCTCGGCCCTGCCGCACATCGACGACGGCGAGGCCTTTCTCTCCGCGCTGGCCGAGTCGGGACTGATCGAGGCCTGTTCGACGGACGAGGACTCGGCGGACGGCGAGCCCGCCTGGTGCTATCCCGAAGTCGTCCGCAGATCACTCCTGCGGGTCGGTGGCGCGGAATACCCGGAGGAGTTGTGGGATGCGCGGTCGGCTCTCATCGACTACTGGTTGCAGCGCTCGCGTCCGGACATCGCCCTCGAACATGCCGTGGAGCGGCGCGACTGGCGATGCGCGATCGACATCGTCGAGAAGAACTGGGTGGCACTGTACGGGAGCGGATCGCTCCGCGCCCTGGGGATCGTGCTGCTCGAGTTGCTCCCCGACGACATGGCGACCGACGATCGCACCGTCGCGTCGCTGCGGACGATCACCCGGGCCCGGAACGAGTCGGAAGAGCCGGGGGAGTGGTCCTTCCCGCAATCCTTCGAGACGGTCCTCCGCCTCGGAAGTCTGCGGATGCAGGGTGCCTACGACGAGGCGATGGAGGTGTGCGACGGCCTCGCCACCGAACCCGTGCCGGATTTCGAGACGCTGGACAGCACGACCCGGCACGCCCACGGGCTGAAATACCTCAACTTCGGCACCGTCTACCTCCTCGGCGGACGCACCACCGACGCCGGAACGATGCTGCGCCATGCCCACACGGCGGGTCGCGGTGTGTTCGTCGAGCGGGAGGCCGCAGGCAAACTCGCGCTCCTCGAAGCGCTCCGGGGCCGGACCCACGAGGCGACCCGGTGGATCGAGGAGGAACGCCGGCATCCACCGATCCTGGGAGAGGCCGAGGCCCTCGTCCGTACGGCGGGTCTGGCGGCCACCGCGCTCGTGGCACTCGATCGGCTCGACACCGGCACGGCCTTCCGTGCGCTCTCCGAACTCGGCACGCCCCGCCACACGGAGGAGCTGTGGGCGGCCGTCATGTACGTGCGGGGACGACTGGCGCTGTTGAGCGGTGTGCCTGCCGACGGCCTCCTGTACATCGATTCGGAATTGCAGCACTTCTCCCATCGCCTCACCGGTATCTCCGCGGTGCTGGTCGATGCCGCGCGTGCCGATCTGCACCTCGCGCTCGGCGAGGCCCGCGCGGCGCGCGAGTTGCTCGACGGTTCGACGCACCCCCTCACGGCTCCGGCCCGTGCGCGATTGCGTCTGCTCGGCGGCGATCCCGGAGGTGCCGAGGTGATCGTGCACCGCGGGGACGCCGCCCGTGAGCACTGTCCGGCCGTCGGTGCGGAACTCGCCCTGATCGGATCGGTGGCGGCGCTGCGACTCGGTCGCCGCACCGACGCGCGACGGCATCTCCAGCGGGCCGTGGTGCTGGCGGAACATGCCGGAGTGACGCGGCCGTTCGTCGGTGTCCCCCCGTCGGCCGTGCGCGACATCCTGTCCCTGGGTGTCGAACTGCCGATCGATCTCGACTCGGCGATGGCCGAGTACGGCATCTTCCGCGAGATCCGTGTCGTCGTACGACTGACCCCGCGCGAGCGCGCGGTCCTCGACGCATTGCTCGCCGGTGGCACGGCGAGCACGATCGCCAAGGAACAGTTCGTCACCCTCAACACCGTCAAGACCCAGTTGCGTTCCCTCTACAGGAAACTGGGCGTGCATTCACGGGAGGAAGCGATCGCGCAGGCACAGAGGCTCGTCGTCGGCTGAGGCCTGCGTCCGAGCGTCGGGGACTACCGGAGGACGGTGCCGACGATGCCCGCGAAGTAACCGACGCGTGCGATCTCGGAGGGACGGAACTCCGGTCCGCCGGGACGGCCGAGGACGAGGACGCGTTCGGGCGAGCCGAGGGGTGCGGCCGCGAGCATCGTGTCCATGTCGCGCCAGAGTTGCGGCACCCACTCACCGTCGTGGTCGAGCAGGGTGGCCTCGGCGAGCGGCATCCAGGGCACGCCGTTGAGGTGGGTCTCCGGCGAACCGGGGCTCCCCGCGATGCGGAAGATGCCGTTCGGGCCGACCCCGAGCACGGTCGCCCAACCCACCCGGAGCACCCGGGGAGCGCCGTCGACGAGGATCTGGATGCGGTCGTCGCGGGCGGCGGCGACGTGATCGATCAGTTCGAGTTCGCGATGGGTGTCGAGGATTCCGGCGTAGGGCCGGATGGAGTCGACCGTCACACCGGGCAGTGCCTCGGCCGCGGTGAGGAGCGTGTCGGGGAGCTTGCCCGGTTCGACGTCGACGACGAGATCGTCGATCGCGAAGTCCGTGCCGCGTTCGACGACGTCGAGCGACAGGATGTCGGCGCCGACCGAACCGAGCGCCAGGGCGAGCGAGCCGAGGCTACCGGGACGATCGGGGAGCCTGACACGCAAGAGGTACGACACGTGAGTCCTTTCCCCAGTCGGTTTCGTGCCGTCGACGAACGCCGCGTCGACGGCACGTGGTGCGCCGGCATCCGCATGCCGGCCCAGGGGCCCGTGTCGACCTCTGGCAGACCACATCCTTGCACCTCGTCGACGGCGTCAGGGACGGTGCAGACCCGAAAATATGCCGACCCCACCGAAAATCCCCGGTCGCGACGGGGCATGTCACACGAACGCAACACAGCGTTGCGAAGCTCGCAACATCGGCGGGTGGACGCGACGCCGACCGGGCGACGAGTGATGTCACCGAACCGCGTGCGCCGTCGCTTCCAGGACGCATTACCCTGGACAGGACGTTCACTCACCATCGGAAAGGGGCCATTCACGGTGCCTGCCATCTCCCGTGACGAGGTCGCGCATCTCGCCCGGTTGTCCCGGCTTGCGCTGACCGATGCCGAACTCGACGAGTTCGCCGGTCAGTTGGATTCGATCCTCAACCACGTCAAGGCGGTGTCGGAGGTGGCCGCGGACGATGTGGCTCCCATGGCGAACCCGAACGCCGTCACCAACGTGACGCGACCCGACGTCGTCGTCCCCGGTCTCACGCCCGAGCAGGCGCTCTCCGGTGCGCCGGCCGTCGAGGAGGACCGCTTCTCGGTCCCGCAGATCCTGGGAGAGGGCGAATGAGCACGGATACGACACGCCTCGACGCCGCGACCCTGGCGTCGAAGATCCACGCCGGCGAGCTGTCCTCGGTGGAGGTCACCCAGGCCCACCTCGATCGCATCGCCGAGGTCGACGGCGAGTACAACGCCTTCCTGCACGTCGCATCCGAGCAGGCGCTCGCCGCCGCGGCCGAGGTCGACCGGGCCGTCGCCGCGGGCGAGAAGCCGGCTTCGGCGCTCGCCGGTGTGCCGCTCGCGCTCAAGGACGTGTTCACCACCACGGACATGCCCACCACGTGCGGTTCGAAGATCCTCGAGGGTTGGGTCTCGCCCTACGACGCGACGCTCACCACGAAGCTGCGCGAGGCCGGCATCCCCATCCTCGGCAAGACCAACATGGACGAGTTCGCGATGGGGTCGTCCACCGAGAACTCGGCATACGGCCCCACCCGCAACCCGTGGGACACCAGCCGCATCCCGGGTGGCTCCGGTGGCGGTTCCGCTGCGGCGCTCGCGTCGTACCAGGCACCGCTCGCGATCGGCACCGATACCGGTGGCTCGATCCGCCAGCCCGCCGCCGTCACCGCCACCGTCGGCACCAAGCCCACCTACGGCACGGTCTCGCGGTACGGCCTGGTCGCCTGCGCGTCGTCGCTCGACCAGGGTGGCCCCTGCGGCCGCACCGTCCTCGACACGGCACTGCTGCACGAGGTCATCGCCGGGCACGACCCGCGCGACTCGACGTCGGTGAACGCCGCCGTGCGTCCCGTCGTGGAGGCGGCGCGCCAGGGTGCGGCCGGCGACTTGAAGGGCCTGAAGGTCGGCGTCGTCAAGGAGCTGCACTCCGACAGCTACCAGCCCGGCGTGCTCTCGTCGTTCGATGCCGCCGTCGAGACGCTCACGAAGCTCGGCGCGGAGGTCGTCGAGGTCTCGTGCCCGCACTTCGAATACGCACTCGCCTCGTACTATCTGATCCTGCCGTCGGAGGTCTCCTCCAACCTGGCCCGCTTCGACGCGATGCGGTACGGCATGCGCGTCGACGACGGCACGATGAGCGCCGAGCAGGTCATGGCCGCGACCCGCGCCGCCGGTTTCGGCAAGGAGGTCAAGCGCCGCATCATGATCGGCACCTACGCGCTGTCCTCCGGCTACTACGAGGCCTACTACGGTCAGGCCCTCAAGGTCCGGACCCTCATCGCGCAGGACTTCGACAAGGCCTACGAGCAGGTCGACGTGCTCGTCTCGCCCACGAGCCCGTTCACGCCGTGGAAGCTCGGCGAGAAGGTCGACGATCCGCTCGCGATGTACCTGTCCGATCTGTGCACGCTCCCGACCAACCTCGCGGGGCACTGCGCGATGTCCGTGCCGTCCGGCCTCTCGGCGGACGACGGTCTCCCCGTCGGCCTGCAGATCATGGCCCCGGCTCTCGCCGACGAGCGTCTGTACCGGGTGGGTGCGGCCTTCGAGGCGGCACGAGGACCCATCGTCGCCTGATCCCTTCCCACACCGCGACCCGTCGTGCCGTTCGTCGGCCGGCGGGTCGCGGTGTATCCGGGCGCCGATCCGTGTGGGCGCGATCTACCCGTCGGCGGAGGTGCACCGCGCCTGGTCGTCGCCGTAGCGATGGCCGTGACCGGGTGCCGCCTCGAGCGAGGTGAGCAGGTCGACCGTCGTGTTCACGAACGACACCAGCGGCAGCCACGGTGGGGTGGGGGCATCGGCGCGCGCATGCGACAGATCCGGTGGCGACCACAGCAGCGACGGCTGCCACCACACGACAGGGTCGGAGGTGTTCGCCCGGACACTCGCACCGTCGGTGCGGACCCCCGCGGGTGGCCCCGCGAGGAACAGTGCACACGGCTCCGGTTCGTCGTCGAAGACGGCGCTCGCGCCGGTCGCGCCCAGGGACTGCCCGTAGACGTGCAGAGCGGGGCGTCGCTCGTCGGGCAGCGTGGACAGGTGCGCTCGCAGTGCGGTGACCAGGGCGCGGGCCTCCTCCTCCGCGGCACCGCGGTCGAGGACGAAGGTCGCCCAGCTCGGCATGTCCGAGTACTGCTGGGCGACGATGGCGACGTCGTCACCCCACCGGTTCTCGAAACCGCGGACCGCAGCGGCATCGACCCAGCCCGAACCGGTCGGCACGGCCACCACGAGATGCGGTCGATCGAAGGCTCTCGCCCGGCGGAGTTCGTCCACCGCGAACTCGGCGCGCGCAGACGGATCCGGTGCGGCCGACAACGGCACGTAGATCCGGATCGGTGACCCCTCGGCAGGCAGGGACACGAACTTCTGCCCCTCGCGGCCCAACCGGTTCCACGCCACCGCCGATCCCGCGCCCCCCGACAATCCCGCCGAGAGCGCGGTGGGGGAGGCGACCGTGTCGATCGTTCCTCCGGGTGAGGAGGCCACCGTGGCGGTGCCGATCCCGACCGTGACGCCGATCCCCAGCGTCGCGGCGACGGCCATTGCTACCCCGCGTCGCGACAGGAGATGCACGAGGCGCGGAACGGCGAGCAGCGCCGCGACCACCACGATCGCGACCGCCAGTGCCTCGAGCCACCAGCGCACATCCACAGCGGGGACCGACATCGCCTCCCGCAGACCGTTCTGCCACCGATGTGCACCGGCCGCCGCGATCAGCACGACGGACCCGCCGACGAGCGCGACCGGCACACGCAGTTCCGGCCTCGCGGGCCGTGGAGGTCGCCCGGTCCGCCGTCGCGCGACCACGACGAGACGGAGCACCGTCAGCGCGATCACGACGAACAAACCTGTGACGACACCCTGCACGACCGACTGCCGCGGCAGCAGGGGAGGGGCGAGGGAGATCACCGTCGCGAGAACCACCATGAGGACCGTCATCGCCGCACCTTTCGTGCCGTGAAACCCAGGGCTACCGACCCCGCAGCGACGGCCAAGGCCCACGGCGATTCCGCGACAGGCGTCCGGTGACCCTGTCGCCACGAGTTGAATTGCACTGCTGCAGAAGAGATCCCTGCGACCGGCGTGCACGACGTGATCTCGGGTTCGGAACGGCAGACGGTGTCGAGATGTCGCGCGAACAACCCGTCGAGGTCGCGCCGGGCATCGGTGCCCAGCTCGCCGCCGGTGGTGTGGGCGTACCGCAGGAGGTCGTACCCGAGATCGTGCACCCGGCATGCCGATTCGAACGCTGCCGGCAGCGGCACCGGGGTGGAGCAGTCGCCCTCCGGATCGGCGAGGACGGTCGTCCCGTCCGCCCACTGCTCGACGATCGGCGCGTACCCCATCACGGCGGCGAAATCGGCCGGCAGGGACGACAGCGCTCGCTCAGGGTCGTCGGCGACGAGCGCCGTCACCGTCGCCGCGGCCGCGGCGTCCTCCGTCGTGGTCGAGGCGGAACGGGCGAGCGCCCCCGGCACAGCGGCATATGCTGCGGTGGCGAGGAAGACGACCGACGCGACTCGGACCGCTGCGGATTTCACTGTCATGCCGGCGACGCTAGGAACGCACAGCCCTGCACCGGACCCCGCGACGGAGCGATCTCGCGGAGGCCGACACCACCTGCAGAGCCAGGCGGATCTCACCCTCAGGTATGAGGACAGTCGAGACCGGGGCTCCTAGCGTGGGTGAGGTGAAAGAGCTTGCGAAGTCCGGCGTGAGAACCGCGGGACGCCTGGGACGGGGACGGTGGAGCGTCGTCACCGTGGTCACCGTGACGTTGATCCTCTATGCGATCGCGTGGCCGACGCTGCCCCTGACCCACGACATCTCCCCGCCGCTGTTGCCGCTGATCTCGGGGATGGCGGTGTTCCCGTTCCTTTTCGTGCTCGTCCGGCCGGCTCTCGGGTGGGCGGTGGCCGCGGCGGCCGGACTCGTCATCCCGATAGCGTTCGACCTCGTTCCCGGCTACGACTATCCGTGGCAGGTCGTGCACATCCTGGTGATGCTCGCGCTGGTGTTCGCCGTTGCGATCCGCGAGGAGATCCGCCTCGTGCTGGTCGTGTGGATCGCGACCGTCCTGTTGTTCGCGGCATTCGTTCCCGGCCGCAACGGCTGGGGATGGGGCATCGGCATCACCGCCGTCGTCGTCTTCGGGTTGCTGGTGCGCTGGCTGCTGATCTCCCGACGGCAACTCGCCCAGGAGGAGGAGGTCAGCGAGCTCGAACGTGCGCGTCGCGCCATCCTCGAGGAGAAGGCGCACATCGCACGCGACCTGCACGACATCGTCGCCCACCACATGTCGATGATCGTCGTCCAGGCGCAGAGCGCTCCCTATCGGCTTCCGGACGTGAACGACGACGTGCGCGCCGAATTCGACGCCCTCGGTGCGACCGCACGGGAAGCGCTGAACGAGGTCCGCACCCTGCTCGGCGTGCTCCGCAGCGACGGGCAACTCCCCGAACACGAACCGCAGCCCGGCATCGACCGCATCGGCGAACTGTTCGAGTCGTCCCGCCGAGCCGGTATGACGCTCGAGACGGAGACGGTCGGCGTCCCCACACCTGTCTCCGACGGTGTCGGACTCACCGTCTACCGGATCCTGCAGGAGTCCCTGGCGAACGCGGCCCGGCACGCACCCGGTGCCCGCGTGTGCGCACGGCTGCAGTGGGAGCCGGCGAGCGTCACGGTGGAGGTGACCAACGGGCCGGCCTCGGCCGGTCAGGTCGACACCACCGTTCGGCCGTCGGACCGCAGCGGCGGCAACGGAATCCTCGGCATGGTCGAACGCGCGTCCGTCGTGGGCGGGCAGCTCGTCGCCCATCCCCGCCCCGGCGGCGGTTTCGAGGTCCGAGCGGTTCTCCCGGTGCTGACCGGGGCCTAAGGTGGGTGCCGATGACCGAACCGCACCCTCCCATCACCGTGTTCATCGCCGACGACCAGGCCATGGTCCGGCAAGGCTTCGGAGCGCTGCTCGGAGCCCAGCCCGACATCAGCGTCGTCGGCGATGCCCCCGACGGTCGAGCGGCCGTCTCGGAGGTCGCGCGACTGCGGCCCGACGTCGTCCTCATGGACGTGCGCATGCCCGAGATGAACGGCCTCGACGCGGCGCGGCACATCCTTGCCGACACCCGTGAGCCGCGGTCGAAGGTGCTCATGCTCACCACCTTCGACCTCGACGACTACGTCTACGAAGCGCTCGGGATGGGAGCGAGCGGGTTTCTGCTCAAGGACGCCCCCGCCGACGAACTCGTGCGAGCCGTGAGGGTGGTCGCCGATGGTCAGGCACTGCTCGCGCCGACCGTCACCCGCCGCCTGATCGCCGACGTCACCAGCCGACGCCGGCCGGCAAGAGGGCGCGACCGCGTCCTCGATCCGCTCACCCCACGCGAACGCGAGGTGCTCGAACTGATCGCGCACGGCCTGTCGAACACCGAGATCGCAGAACGATTGTTCGTCGCCGAGCAGACCGTGAAGACCCACGTCGGCAAGGTTCTCGCAAAACTGCACCTGCGCGACCGGGCACAGGCCGTGGTGCTCGCCTACGAGTCCGGTCTCGTCACACCCGGCTAGAGACATCGATACAGGTCGGTCGACATGGAGTGAAGACTCGATGATGTAGGTGTGCCTGTCAGGATTCGTCGTCGATCTTGTGGTGTATCAAGAGGTATGGCACGACGACGTGGGTTCTTCGCCGAACTCCAGCATCAACAGCGGCTGGCTGCGCAGCGACAAGCGCAACAGCAGAGGGCAGCAGTCCGGGAGCACAACCGGACCGTTGCTGCCATGCAACGAGCCGCACGTGAGCGAGAACGCGCCGAGGCAGCAGCACAGCGTGCGGCAGCTGCCGATCGTGCCAGGTTGGAGAAGGAAGCGAAGGCCGCATACGTAGCGCAGCGAGAGGCGGAGGCAGCCCAGGAGAACGCACTGATCGCCACGCAACTCCAGGACATCGAGGACTTGCTGGCAGCCACCCTCGACGTGGACGATTGGGTCGATCTCGAAGCGCTGAAACAGTCGGTCGAAAGGCGAAGCTTTCACCCTCCGGGCGAATTGCAGACGCCCACGCAGCAACCTCAGTACTTCGCACTACCCGATCAACCGCGCTTCGTGCCTCCGAGCAAGCCGTCGGGACTCGGCGCCGCGTTGGGAGGAAATCGCCGATACAACGCTGAACTCTCCGCGGCTGCAGAAGTCCACAGGGAGCACATGCGTGGCTGGTGGGATGCCTTCCAGGAGACATTCCGACAGAACGCAGTTCTACGTGACCGCTGGCGCACCTACGAACGCGAACGCTACCGGCGGCTCGAACAGTCGATGCGCGTGCACGAGGCCGCAGAAGAACGCCGTCTACGCGATGTGGAGGTTGCCAACGAGAAACTCGACAGATTGATCGCCGGGTTGCGCCGTCGCGAACCTGCCGCGCTGGAGGAGTACGTCGGTATCGTTCTGGCGAATTCGGCTTATCCCGAATGCTTCGACGTAGTGCACGAGTACAGCTACAACTCCGAGGATCGGGAACTGAAGGTTTCGGTTGCCGTTCCTGCACCTGAGGAGTTTCCGTCCACCAAATCGGTTCGATATGTGAAGGCGAGCGACGAGATCGTTCGGACTCCGCTCTCCGCGACCGACCTGAAGCGGCGGTACAACAACGCGGTGAATCAAGTGGCGCTGCGAACCGCACACGAAGTGTTCGAGGCAGACCGTGAAGCCGTGATCGACGCCGTGTCGCTCACCGTTGTGGCGGATGCCGTGGACCCCGCTACCGGGCGTGATGCCACAGTGGCACTCCTGCAATTGGCTGTGGACCGAGAAACGTTCATGGCTCTGGATCTGTCACGCGTGGAGCCCGCCCAGACGTTGAAGCATCTGTCTGCCGCAGTGTCGAAGAATCCGTACGGGCTGGTGCCCTTGGCCGGGACAGGAGTTCGAGGATGACCGACGCTCAGGAAACGATCACTGCTCTCCGTCGCACGTTGATCGCCAAGGAGCGGGAGGCGGCCGAACTCGTCGACCGGGTGGCGGAGTTGACCGCTCAATTGTCGGCGCGGCCCATTTCCCCACCACAAGGCGCACCGGTCGGAAGGGATCTTCCCTCGGACGATCGGTTGATCACCGTCGAAGACGCCCTCGTGCTTCAGGAGGTCGGTCTCTACGAATATCACCACCCATTGAGGTTTTCTCACCAGGAGAGCACTCATGAGAGCTGTGTCGAGTCGGGGGCCGGGGCGGTGCTGAGGACGTGGGGCCCGGACTGGTAGGGAATGGTTTCGACCAAGAAATTCATTCCCGAAGCAGGACCCCACGTGATCACCTATCGTGCCACGCTCGACGTGCCCGAGCACACCCTGACCTTCGTCACCCGTATCCTCGCTGCCCACCGCCGCAGGACCGATCGCCGACCGTGGCAGCGGGCCGCGACCGTCTACGTCCAGGCTCTGATGGTGCTGCGGTGGTTCCGCGACGGCACCGACGTCGCCACCCTGGCGCGCGATGCCCGCATCTCGCAGGCCACCGCCTACCGGTATCTCCACGAAGGTATCGACGTGATCGCCGCGCACGCCCCGAACCTGCACGACGTGCTCGAACGTGGGATCGAGTCCGGCTGGGAGCATGTCTGTCTCGACGGCACCCTCATCGCCTCGACTCGCTGCCGGGAGCGTTCCGAGTCCGGGCACGACGTGTGGTACTCGGGTAAACATCGCCGCCATGGCGGCAACGTCCAGGTCCTGACCGATCCGACCGGCTACCCGATCTGGGTGTCCGAGGTTGCCCCCGGTTCGGTGCACGACCTCACCGCTGCTCGTCGGGGCGGGATCCTCGGCGCCCTCTACCACGCTGCCGCCGGCGGGATGCCCACCCTCGCCGACAAGGGGTACACCGGTGCCGGGATCGGCGTCCACGTCCCGACGAAAGGCCATGGTCTCGATGCCGGCACCCGCTGCCGCAACACGCTGCTGTCTGCGATGCGCGCTCCGGCCGAACGCGCGAACGCGCTGCTGAAGACCCGGTGGAAGGCGCTGCAGCGAATCAGTCTATGTCCGTGGAGGATCGGTGCGATCGCTGCTGCAGCCCTCGTGCTTCTTCACCTACAAGCACCAGCCCGGTGAGAAAACCTCATTGGAGAACGCCGCTGCCTACCAGGAGCGATTGAAGGATCTGCGGGACGAGATCCGGTCGTCGATCACAGACGGTCGTGCCATCGAGGTGGGCAAACAGTTCAGCTTCAACAATTCCCTCGCAGAAGGCCGTCGCCTCACTCGTGATCTCGGCAAGTTGATGCTGCGCGCATACAACGCAGAGGCCGAGAACTGTGTCCGCGCGATCCGGGCGGGGAATCTGCAGACCGCGATCAAGCGCCTGGACAAGGCCGCTACCGATATCGAGAAGTTGGGCGCCTCGATGCAGATGCGGATCGACCCGGCATATCACCGTCTCCGCATCACCGAGATCGAACTGACGGCCGACCATCAGATGAGACTCAGCGAGGAACGCGAGGCCGCACGAGAAGAGCGCGAACGACTTCGCGAAGAACGCAAGGTCGAGCAGGAACTCGCTCGCAGGAGGCAGGAACTCGACAAGGAGCGGGAACACTATCGAAACGTGCTTGCTCGCATCCAGGATCCGGCCCAGCGTGCCGATGCCGAGCGAGAGATCGCCCGGCTGGACGCAGCGATAGCCGACAACGACTACCGCGCGGCGAATATCCGGGCCGGCTATGTGTACGTGATCTCGAACATCGGTGCTTTCGGACGAAACGTCGTCAAGATCGGACTCACGCGTCGGCTCGACCCCATCGACAGAATCCGAGAACTGAGCGGTGCCTCGGTACCGTTTCCGTTCGATGTACACGCTCTGTACTTCTCGGACGATGCCGTCGCGTTGGAGAACGAACTCCACAAGGAGTTCTCGAAGTACCGGGTCAACCATGCGAACGTGCGCCGCGAGTTCTTCTTCGCGAGCCCGGAACAAGTCCGCGATGTACTCGCGACCAAGGTCGGTAACCTGCTCGAGTACACCACCGAACCCGAAGCAACCCAGTACTTCCAATCCGTGCGATATTGGCCCGAGTCTCCACTGCGGTCCTAGCTCTCGAAAGGCAGGATTGGCACCGGCACGAAGTCGAGTCCATGGAGGTATGGATGACGAGGATCGGAATTCTCACCAGTGGCGGGGACTGCCCCGGTCTCAACGCGGTCATCCGCGGTGCGGTGCTCAAGGGGACCGAGGTCCACGGACAGGAGTTCGTCGGATTCCTCGACGGCTGGCGCGGTCTCGTCGAGGGCGATGTGATCCCGTTGGACCGCAGCCGTGTTCGCGGTCTCGCCCAACAGGGTGGCACGATCCTCGGTACGAGCCGGTTCGGTCCGTACCAGGGACCCGACGGTGGGGCGCAGAACATCCAGAAGACCCTCGACCGCCTCGGGATCGACGCCGTGATCGCCATCGGGGGCGAGGGCACCGCTGCCGCCTCGAAGCGACTGTTCGGTGAAGGGATCCGCATCGTCGGTGTGCCGAAGACGATCGACAACGACCTCAGCCACACCGACTACACCTTCGGTTTCGACACGGCCGTCGAGATCGCGACGGTGGCGATCGACCGCCTCCGGACCACCGGCAACTCCCACAAACGCTGCATGGTGCTCGAGGTCATGGGCCGGCACGCCGGATGGATCGCGCTGCACGCCGGTACCGCCGGCGGCGCACACGCCATCCTCATCCCCGAGCACCCCGAGAGCCTCGAACAGATCTGCGAGTGGGTGACGAGTGTCCGCAACCGCGGACGTTCGCCGATGGTCGTCGTCGCGGAGGGCTTCACGCTCCCCGAGATGGAGGAGGCGTACTCCACCAAGGGACTCGATGGATTCGACCGGCCGCGCCTCGGCGGGATCGCGGAGGTGCTCGCGCCGCTCATCGAGAAGCACACCGGTGTCGAGGCCCGCGCGACGGTGCTCGGCCACATCCAACGGGGCGGTGTCCCCACGGCATTCGACCGGGTACTCGCCACGCGACTGGGTATGGCGGTGACCGATCTCGTCGCCGAGGAGGACTGGGGGCACATGGTCGCGCTGCACGGTACCGACATCGCCCGGGTCGATTTCGACGAGCTCGCCGAACCGAAGTACGTGCCCGACGAGCGCTATCAGGAGATGCGGATCCTGTTCGGGTGAGGCCGCGCGGCGGCACTGTCGGCGCCGTCTAAAATCGACACCATGACTGCCTCCGTGTCCGCTGACCTGCTCGCCTACGACGACGTGCTCGCGAAGTTCGAGCCCGTGATGGGCATGGAGGTGCACGTCGAGCTGCACACCGCCACCAAGATGTTCTGCGGCTGCCCGACGGCTTTCGGCGCCGAGCCCAACACGCAGGTGTGCCCGGTCTGCCTCGGTCTGCCGGGGGCACTGCCCGTCGTCAACCAGGCCGCGGTCGAGTCCGCGATCCGCATCGGCCTCGCGCTGAACTGCTCGATCACCCCGTGGGGTCGCTTCGCGCGGAAGAACTACTTCTACCCCGATCAGCCGAAGAACTACCAGATCTCGCAGTACGACGAGCCGATCGCCACCGACGGATATCTCGACGTCGTGCTCGACGACGGCACCACCTGGCGGGTCGACATCGAGCGCGCGCACATGGAGGAGGACACCGGCAAGTCGCTGCACGTCGGTGGCGCCACCGGTCGCATCCACGGTGCGAGCCACTCGCTGCTCGACTACAACCGTGCCGGGGTTCCACTCGTCGAGATCGTCACCAAGCCGATCGTCGGTGCCGGCGAGCGTGCCCCCGAGGTCGCCCGCGCCTACGTCACCGCCCTGCGCGACCTGCTCAAGGCCCTCGACGTCTCCGACGTCCGCATGGACCAGGGCTCGATGCGGTGCGACGCGAACATCTCGCTGATGCCCATCGGCGCGAAGGAGTTCGGTACCCGCACCGAGACGAAGAACGTCAACTCCCTCAAGTCCGTCGAGGTCGCGGTCCGCTACGAGATGCGGCGCCAGGCTGCCGTGCTGGTCTCCGGTGGTGAGGTGATCCAGGAGACCCGGCACTTCCAGGAGGCCGACGGCACCACCTCGCCCGGTCGCCGCAAGGAAACCGCCGAGGACTACCGGTACTTCCCGGAGCCCGACCTCGAGCCGATCGCGCCCGACGCCGCCTGGGTCGAGGAGCTGCGCGCGACGCTGCCCGAGCTGCCGTGGCTGCGTCGCGCCCGCATCCAGGCCGACTGGGGTGTCTCCGACGAGGAGATGCGCGACCTCGTCAACGCCGGTGCGCTCGATCTCGTCATCGCGACCACCGAGGCCGGCGCTCCCGCCTCGGAGGCCCGCTCGTGGTGGGTCGCCTACCTGGCCCAGCAGGCCAACACCCGCGGTGTCGAACTCGTCGAACTGCCCATCACACCCGAGCAGGTCGCTCGCGTCATCGCGCTGGTGGCCGACGGCAAGCTGACGAACAAGCTGGCCCGTCAGGTCGTCGACGGTGTGCTCGCCGGTGAGGGCGAGCCCGACGAAGTGGTCGCCGCGCGTGGTCTCGAGGTCGTGCGCGACGATTCGGCGCTGCAGGCCGCGGTCGACGCCGCTCTGGCCGCCAACCCCGACATCGCCGACAAGATCCGCTCCGGCAAGGTCCAGGCGGCCGGCAAGATCGTCGGCGACGTCATGAAGGCCACTCGCGGACAGGCCGATCCGGCGCGCGTGAAGGAACTCGTCATCGCCGCGTGCAGTTGATCTTGCGCGGCTAGAGTAGCGGCGATGGACGCTGCTGTAGCCACCTCGCTGTTCTGGATCGCCGTCGCGGCGGTGCTGGCACCGCTGATCGCCGGCGCCGTTCCGCGACGGCTGGTCCCCGAGGTCGTGCTGCTGCTGGTGGCCGGTGTCCTCATCGGCCCCTACGCGCTCGACCTCGCGGAGACGGGCAGCGAGATCGGCATCCTGCGCGAACTCGGCCTGGGGATGCTCTTCCTGCTCGCCGGATACGAGATCGACCCGGCCGAGTTGCGCGGGCGGGGTGGGCGCCGCGCGATGCTCACCTGGTGCGTGTGCATGCTGCTGGCGCTCGGCACCGTCGCCGCGCTCGGAGCTGCAGGTCAGGTGCACGCCGAGATCGCCGTGGCGATCGCCCTGACGTCCACCGCGCTGGGGACGCTCCTGCCGATCCTTGCCGACCGCGGGCTCGTCGCGACCCCACTCGGACGCTCGGTGCTCAACCACGGTGCGTTCGGCGAGCTGTTGCCCGTCGTGGCCATGGCGACCCTGCTCGGTGCACGCGGCGCACTCGGCTCGCTGATCGTCCTGCTGGCGTTCGCGGTCGTGGCCGTCGTCGTCGCCGTGCTGCCGACCTGGATCCTGCGGGAAGGTTCACGGTTCACCCAGTTCGTCCGGCTCGGCTCCGACACCACCGCCCAGGTGCCGGTGCGACTGACGATGCTGTTGCTCGTCGGACTCATCGCCGTCGCCGCCGTCTTCGACCTCGACATCATCCTCGGTGCCTTCGCGGCCGGCTTCATCCTGCGTCGCACGATCCCGGCGGGCGACGAGCGGCTCGAGAAGAAGCTCGACGGTCTCGGATACGGCTTCCTCATCCCGATCTTCTTCGTCACCTCGGGCATGGCGATCGACGTCGGTGCCGTCGTGAGCGCACCGGGGATCCTGCTGGCATTCCTCGGACTGCTCGTCCTGGTACGGGGTGTGCCGGTGTTCGTCGCGTCGCGCCTCGAACGCGACGAGACAGGGAACCGGATGTTCGGAACCTCCGAACAGGTGCAGATCGCCCTGTACTCGACGACGGGTCTGCCCCTGATCGTCGCGGTCACGGGCGTCGCGGTGAGTGCCGATCAGATGACGAACGCGAGCGCGTCGATCCTCGTGGCGGCGGGTGCCGTCACCGTCCTCGTGCTCCCGATGCTCGCGGGACTGCTCCACCGCACCGAACCGGCGGAGACGCCGGAGCGGGCGTGATCAGTCGAATCCGCCGCCACCGGCCGGGAACTGGATGCGGACGACGCGGTCGTCGTTCGGTCCCGGTTCGGAACCGGACTTGTTGACCGTCGAGACCCACAGCAGTCCGTCGGGCGACGAAGCGGCGCCGCGCAGCATGCCGTAGCGGTCCTCCGCCGCGAGGACGGGCGACGCCGTGACCGCTCCGGTGCCCGGGTCGGTGGCGACGACCGCGACGGCCTTCGCGTCAGTGAGCGAGATCGCGATCCCGTCGGGAGCTGCTGCGCACCCGGCGACACCGGGCCGCTCGGGCCACGTCCAGGCCGGGCCGGTGCCGGTCGAGCCGTCGACCCCGACCCGCTGGAGCCGGTCCTCGAGGGGAGTGCGGTCGGTGACCCACAGATTGCCGTTCGGATCGCGGCACACATCGCCTGCGGTGCCGATGCCCGACAGCATCACCGAGGGAGCGGGTGCCGCGCCGGGTGCCGGGAGCGGCAGGTTCAGGAGCTTGCCGGACAGGGCGTTCGGATCGTTTGCGGCCGCTGCGTTTCCGGCGTCGCCGGTCAGGACGGCGAGTTCGGTGGGCGAAACGAACTCGATGGCGCCGGAATTGCCCGTCGCGCCGCGGGGGATCCCCGTCAGCACATCCTTGGGCGTGTCACCCGCGGCGATGCGGACGACGCGGTTGTCGGAAGCCGTGGTGATGTAGGCGTAGAGCAGCCGATCCTCGGCGAAGGTGGGGGAGAGCGCCACATCGAGCAGCCCACCGTCCCCGGAACCGTCGACGGGGATGGTCGCGATCTCCACCGGTTCGGTCTCCGGCGCGACCTGCAGTATCCGACCCGTCCGACGCTCGGTGACGAGCGCGGAGTTGCCGTCGGGCATCGTCACCAGGCCGCCGGTGACGTCGAGGCAGGTCGCGATCACGGACGGATCCGGATCGACACACGGCCCCGGTGGCTTGGGGGAGGCGCTCGGCGTCGTCGTCTCGGTGGGGTCCTGGGGGCCGACGCCCGGTCCCGGATCGAAGGTGGGTTCGGGGGTGAACGGGGTCGACGCGGAGTCGTCGAAGCGGGCGCAGGAGGGAACGGCGAGAACTCCGACGGCGAGCGCCGTCGCTGCCGCCCGTACGCCCCACGAACCGGTCCACCGCGCACCCCGTGTCATGCCGCAAACGTTACCGGCACGACGCGCGCACCCGCGGATGCCGGGTACGGGGGCGGTCCCGGGCCTAGGCTGGGGGCGTGGCCGACAACAAGAACGGTGGCATACCGGACGCGGGTTCGAATCCCTACGGCGACCAGCCCGACGAACGCACACTCGAGATGCGCCGACCACGTGAGTCGTATCTCGGATCCGACGACGACTTCAGCGCGAGCGGAACCCCCCTCGGCAGCGACGCCTACGCCGCTCCCACCGAGCAGATGTACCGGCCGGAACCGGTCTACGGTGCGGATGCGGGCGGCGCGGTGGCCGTCGGTGAGCAGACCCCGAAGGTGCGCCGCGGAACCCTCGACCTCGGTCTGTTCGTCCTGCGGGCGGCGGTCGGGGCGATCCTCGTCGCCCACGGACTGCAGAAACTGGTGGGCCTGTGGAACGGACCGGGTCTCGACGGTTTCGAGTCGTTGCTCCGCGATGCGGGATACCAGCAGCCCGCCGTGCTCGCGATCGTCGGCGCGGTCGGTGAGATCGCGGCCGGAGGACTGCTCGTCCTGGGTCTGCTCACCCCGTTCGCCGCTGCCGCGGTCGTCGCGATCATGGTCAACGCGGTGTTGTTCAAACACGAACTCGAACCGGGCGTCCAGTTCTTCGCAGCCGAATCGTCGGGCTTCGAGTTCGAGGCGCTCCTCGTCGCCTGCGCGGTGGCGATCACCCTCACCGGACCGGGACGCATCGCGATCGACGGGCGACGAGGCTGGGCGACACGTCCGTTCCTGGGCTCGTTCGTCGTGCTGCTGCTGGGTGTGGCGGCCGGCGTGTGCCTGTGGATCTTCGGACGCTGACATACGTAAGAACGGACAACGGGCGAGGGCCCCGCGATCGGGATGATCGCGGGGCCCTCGCTCTTGTTGTCGTGAGGTGTTACGGCAGGCGCCGCACGGCACCCTTGTCGGCGGAGGTCGCCAGAGCGGCGTAGGCGCGCAGTGCCTTCGAGACCGTGCGCTCACGGTCGACGGGCTGCCACGGACGCTCGGAGGCCTCCATCTTCGCGCGACGATCGGCGAGCACCTCGTCGTCGACGAGCACCTCGAGGGTGCGGGTCGCGACGTCGATGCGGATCCGGTCGCCCTGTTCGATCAGGCCGATCACACCACCGGACGCGGCCTCGGGGGAGACGTGCCCGATGGACAGACCGGACGTGCCGCCGGAGAAGCGGCCGTCGGTGATCAGGGCGCACACCTTGCCCAGGCCGATGCCCTTGAGGAAGGAGGTGGGGTGCAGCATCTCCTGCATGCCGGGGCCGCCGGCGGGGCCCTCGTAGCGGACGACGACGACGTCGCCGGCCTTGATCTTTTTGCCGAGGATGACCGAGACGGCCTCTTCCTGGGACTCGACGACATAGGCCGGGCCCTCGAAGTGGAACAGGTCCTCGTCGATACCGGCGGTCTTGAGGATCGCGCCGTCCGGTGCGAGATTGCCGCGCAGCACGCACAGGCCGCCCTCGACGGTGTAGGCGTGCTCGATGTCGCGGATGCAGCCGTTCGCGGCATCGGTGTCGAGCGACGACCAGCGGTTGTCGGTCGAGAACGGTTCGGTGGTGCGCACACCGCCCGGGGCGGCGTGGAACAGCTCGAGGGCCGTCTCGGACGCCTTGCCGGAACGGATGTCCCAGGTGTCGAGCCACTCGTCGAAGCTCTTCGTGTGGACCGTCGAGACGTCGGTCTCGAGCAGGCCACCGCGGCGCAGCTCGCCGAGGATCGCGGGGATGCCACCGGCGCGGTGCACGTCCTCCATGTGGTAGTCGGAGTTCGGGGAGACCTTCGCCAGGCAGGGCACCCGGCGGCTGATCTCGTCGATGGTGGTCAGGTCGAAGTCGACCTCACCCTCCTGTGCGGCCGCGAGGGTGTGCAGCACGGTGTTGGTGGAACCACCCATCGCGACGTCGAGCGCCATCGCGTTGCGGAAGGCGGCCGGGGTGGCGATGTTGCGCGGCAGCACCGACTCGTCGTCGTCGCGGTAGTAGCGCAGGGCCGCTTCGACGATGGTCGTGCCGGCGGTCTCGAACAGTGCGCGTCGCGCCTCGTGGGTGGCGAGGGTCGAACCGTTGCCGGGCAGCGCGAGACCGAGGGCCTCGGTGAGGCAGTTCATCGAGTTGGCGGTGAACATGCCCGAGCACGAACCGCAGGTCGGGCACGCGCTGCGCTCGACCTCGTCGAGACCCGCGTCGTCGACGGCCTCGCTGGCGGAGGCCGAGATGGCGGTGATGAGGTCGGTGGGCGCGTGGGCGACACCGTTGACGACGACGGCCTTGCCGGCCTCCATCGGACCGCCGGAGACGAAGATCGTCGGGATGTTCAGGCGCATCGCGGCATTGAGCATGCCGGGCGTGATCTTGTCGCAGTTCGAGATGCACACCAGCGCGTCGGCGGTGTGCGCGTTGACCATGTATTCGACGGAGTCGGCGATGATCTCGCGGCTCGGCAGCGAGTAGAGCATGCCGCCGTGGCCCATGGCGATGCCGTCGTCGACGGCGATGGTGTGGAACTCGCGCGCCACGCCGCCTGCTTCGCGCACGGCCTTCGCGACGATCTCACCGACGTCCTTGAGGTGGACGTGACCCGGTACGAACTGCGTGTAGGAGTTCGCGATCGCGACGATCGGCTTGCCGAAGTCGGAATCGGTCAGGCCGGTGGCGCGCCACAGGGAGCGCGCTCCCGCGGCGTTTCGTCCGACGGTGGTGGTGCGTGACCTCAACGGGGGCATGGGCTGACTTCCTTGACGGTGGCTGTGTGCGCAATCGGCCGGGCCGCGTCCGGTCGCCGGGCTGTGCGGATCCGGGCAACGGCACCGACGAATCTACTCGCGTGCTTCCGGATGCACCTATTCGCACCCGGTCGCGAGGATCAGGACGAGCGGTCGTCCTTCTTCTCGACGGTGATTGCGTCCTCGGTGGTTTCGGCGTCCGAACCGGCTTCGGCGGCCGCCTCCTCGCGGTGTGCCTTCTCCTCCGCGCGCTGTGCTGCCGCGTACGGATCGGGGATGCGGCCTCCGCTTGCTTCCGACAGTTGCGGCAGCCGGCCGAAGGTGACGACCGGCAGTGCGACCTCGCTGCCGTCGGTGAGCCGTGCGCGGGCCCAGCCCCGCTTCGGGAACCGGAGGCCGTCGAGCTGATCCCACTCGAGACTCGTGGTCTTGAAGGTCGCCCGCGCGACGATGCCCTCGGGGCCGACGACGGTGCGTACCCGCACGATCCAGGCGGCGACGAGGAACGGAATGATCAGCGTCCATGCGAAGGCCTCCGGCCACGCCAGCGCGGGGGAGGCGAGGGCGAGGAGGAGCAGAGCGCACGCGAGGAACGACAGTCGCGAGATCTGGATGACCTGCGTCGCCGAATCGGGCGTGTGGGATGATGGAATCGGTGGCACGGGCTGCTGGGAAGATGACACCTCTACATCTTCGCACTGCAGCCGCGGCATCTCACATTCTGGGACAGTGGACCGCACCAAGTTGACTGTCTGGACACCATGCGCCTACCGTCGAGCGCGTGAATCAGAATGGGTTGCTCGTAATCGGCCGGCGCGTCGTCGCCTGAGCCGCATTTCGCAACTCGCCCACGACGCGCCACCCTCGTACAGCAGACTTGCTGACGAGGGTTTTTTGTTGCCCGGAGCCAGAATCAGAGGAATTCGCAGTGAGCGCACCAACCGCACGGCCTCAACCCTCGCCGCGAAAGCCGGGGTCCGCCACCCCGACTCCCGCAGCTGCCGCAACGCAGCCCGCCAACCGACGCCAGGTCGCCCCCGAGCGGGTCACCGGCGCCCAGTCGGTGGTCCGCGCACTCGAGGAACTCGAGGTCGACACGGTATTCGGCATTCCAGGCGGCGCGATCCTGCCCGTCTACGACCCGCTCTTCGATTCGCGACGCGTGCGCCACGTGCTCGTCCGTCACGAGCAGGGCGCCGGGCACGCTGCCACCGGCTACGCCCAGGCCACCGGCAAGGTCGGCGTCTGCATGGCCACCTCGGGTCCGGGCGCGACGAACCTCGTCACCCCGCTCGCCGACGCGCAGATGGACTCCGTGCCCGTCGTCGCGATCACCGGCCAGGTCGGTCGCCCGCTCATCGGCACCGACGCCTTCCAGGAAGCCGACATCTCCGGCATCACGATGCCGATCACGAAGCACAACTTCCTGGTCACCGACGGCGCCGACATCCCGCGCATCCTGGCCGAGGCGTTCTACCTCGCCTCCTCGGGCCGCCCGGGCGCGGTCCTCGTCGACATCCCCAAGGACATCCTCCAGGCTCAGACCACCTTCAGCTGGCCGCCGGAGATGCACCTGCCCGGCTACCGCCCGGTGACGAAGCCGCACGGCAAGCAGGTCCGCGAGGCCGCGCGACTGATCGCCGACGCGAAGAACCCCGTCCTGTACGTCGGCGGCGGTGTCATCAAGGCCGAGGCGTCGGCCGAGCTGCTCGAGCTCGCCGAGCTGACCGGCATCCCGGTCGTCACGACGCTCATGGCCCGCGGCGCGTTCCCCGACAGCCACAACCTGCACTGCGGCATGCCCGGCATGCACGGCAACGTCGCCGCGGTGGCCGCCCTGCAGAAGAGCGACCTGCTCGTCACCCTCGGTGCCCGCTTCGACGACCGCGTCACCGGTCAGCTCGACTCCTTCGCGCCCGACGCCAAGGTCATCCACGCCGACATCGACCCGGCGGAGATCGGCAAGAACCGGCACGCCGACGTGCCGATCGTCGGTGACTGCAAAGAGGTCATCGTCGAGCTGCTCGAGGCCATCCGCGCCGACCTGGCGACCGGCACGAAGCTCGACTACTCGGCATGGTGGGCCTACCTCGACGACATCCGTCGCACCTACCCGCTGAGCTACGACCGTCCCACCGACGACACCCTGTCGCCGCAGTACGTCATCCAGGCCGTCGGCAAGCTCGCCGGTCCCGACGCGATCTACTGCGCGGGCGTCGGTCAGCACCAGATGTGGGCGGCGCAGTTCGTCGACTACGAGAAGCCCCGCACGTGGCTCAACTCGGGTGGTCTCGGCACCATGGGCTACGCGGTGCCCGCGGCTCTGGGCGCCAAGATGGGTTGCCCCGACACCGAGGTGTGGGCCATCGACGGCGACGGCTGCTTCCAGATGACCAACCAGGAACTCGCGACGTGTGCCGTCGAGGGTGTGCCGATCAAGGTCGCGCTCATCAACAACGGCAATCTCGGCATGGTCCGGCAGTGGCAGACCCTCTTCTACGAGGAGCGGTACTCGAACACCGACCTGGCGACGCACTCGCTGCGCATCCCCGACTTCGTCAAGCTCGCCGAGGCCCTCGGCTGCGTGGGCATCCGCGTCGAGCGCGAGGAGGACGTCGAGCCGGCGATCCGCCGGGCGCAGGAGATCAACGACCGTCCCGTGGTGATCGACTTCATCGTCGGCAAGGACGCGCAGGTATGGCCGATGGTCGCCGCCGGCACGAGCAACGACGAGATCATGGCGGCCCGCGACATCCGGCCGCTGTTCGACGACGACGCCGCTGCCGACGACCCCGCCGTCATCCACGAGACCATCGACGCGCTCGAAGCCCGCAGCGAGAACGCCGCGGCCGAGGAGGAGACCAAGTGAGCACGAGCCACACCCTCAGTGTTCTCGTCGAGGACAAGCCGGGCGTGCTCGCCCGGGTCGCATCGCTGTTCTCGCGACGCGGCTTCAACATCGAATCCCTTGCCGTCGGTGGCACCGAGGTGCCCGACATCTCGCGGATGACGATCGTGGTGACCGTCGACGAGTTCCCGCTCGAGCAGGTCACCAAGCAGCTCAACAAGCTCGTCAACGTCATCAAGATCGTCGAGCAGGAGGACGAGGCGTCCGTCGCCCGCGAACTCGTGCTCATCAAGGTGCGTGCCGACGCAAGCGTGCGCACCCAGGTCATCGAGACGGTGAATCTGTTCCGCGCCAAGGTGATCGACGTCTCGCCCGAGTCGCTGACCATCGAGGCGACCGGTACGCGGTCCAAGCTCGACGCGCTGCTGCGCATGCTCGAACCGTACGGAATCCGCGAGATCGTCCAGTCCGGTGTCGTCGCCGTCGGACGCGGTCCGAAGTCCATCACGGCTACCCGTTAGCCTTAACACACCCATACTTGCTGAAAGAGGTAATCACTGTGGCAGTCGAGATGTTCTACGACGACGATGCCGACCTGTCGATCATCCAGGGTCGTAAGGTCGCCGTCATCGGCTACGGCAGTCAGGGACACGCGCACTCGCTGAGCCTGCGCGACTCGGGCGTCGACGTTCGCATCGGTCTGAAGGAGGGCTCGAAGTCGCGGGCCAAGGCCGAGGAAGCCGGTCTCACCGTCGGCACCCCCGCCGAGGTCTCCGAGTGGGCCGACGTCATCATGGTCCTCGCTCCCGATACCGCCCAGGCGTCGATCTTCACCAACGACATCGAGCCCAACCTGAAGGACGGCGACGCGCTGTTCTTCGGCCACGGCCTCAACATCCACTTCGGTCTCATCACGGCTCCCGAGAACGTGACCGTCGCGATGGTCGCCCCCAAGGGCCCCGGCCACCTCGTGCGTCGTCAGTTCGTCGACGGCAAGGGCGTTCCCGCACTCATCGCCGTCCACCAGGATCCCAAGGGTGAGGGCCAGGCGCTCGCGCTGTCCTACGCCAAGGGCATCGGCGGCACCCGCGCCGGCGTCATCAAGACCACCTTCAAGGAAGAGACCGAGACCGACCTCTTCGGCGAGCAGGCCGTGCTCTGTGGTGGCACCGAGGAACTCGTCAAGACCGGCTTCGACGTCATGGTCGAGGCGGGCTACGCCCCCGAGATGGCCTACTTCGAGGTTCTCCACGAGCTCAAGCTCATCGTCGACCTCATGTACGAGGGTGGCATCGCCCGCATGAACTACTCGGTGTCCGACACCGCGGAGTTCGGCGGCTACCTCTCCGGCCCGCGCGTCATCGACGCCGGCACCAAGGAGCGCATGAAGGAGATCCTGAAGGACATCCAGGACGGCACCTTCGTCAAGCGTCTCGTCGCCAACGTCGAGGGCGGCAACAAGGAGCTCGAGGGTCTGCGCAAGCAGAACGCCGAGCACGGCATCGAGGTCGTCGGCAAGCAGCTGCGCGACCTGATGAGCTGGGTCGATCGCCCCATCACCGAGACGGCCTGATAATCACCTGATCCGGTCACGGCGGCCCGGTACCCCTACGGGGGTGCCGGGCCGCCGTCGTCGGTGCGGCGTGAGCGATGTCGCATCCACGAGCCGAGGCCGCGGAGGATACTTGGCTGATGTGGCCACTCGCCGCGTTCGGGCGGCTCCCGGGTGTCGCCACCGCCCGGTCCTACCGGCGGGGGTGGCTGCGGAGCGACGTCACGGCGGGCCTCGCGCTCAGTGCACTGCTCGTCCCCACCGGCATGGGATACGCCCAGGCCGCGGGACTGCCGCCCTACACCGGTCTCTACGCGACCGTCGTGCCGATGCTCGTGTACGCGGTGGTCGGTCCGTCCCGGATCCTCGTGCTCGGACCGGATTCCGCGCTCGCCCCGCTCATCGCGGCCGCGGTGATCCCGCTCGCCGCCGACGGTGATCCGCAGCGCGCGGTCGCCCTCGCCGGTGTGCTCGCGCTCCTCGTCGGAGCCATCCTTCTCGTCGGCGGAATACTCCGCCTCGGATTCCTGACCTATCTGCTCTCCACACCGATCCGGCTCGGTTTCCTCAACGCGATCGCGATCATCGTCATCGTCGGGCAGCTTCCGCTCCTGCTCGGCACGTCGGCCGACGAATCCGGTGTCGTCGCCGAGGTTCTCGACATCGTCGACGACGTCTTCGAGGACGGTGTCGAGCCGGCCGGATTCCTCGTCGGCGTCGGCACCCTCGCCCTCATCCTCGTGCTGCAGAAGGTCGTTCCCCGCATACCCGCGGTGCTCGTCGCGGTGATCGCCGCCTCCGCGGCGGTCGCGGTGTTCGGGCTCACCGAGCACGTGGAGATGGTGGGGGCGTTGCCCTCCGGGATCCCCGCACCCGTTCTCGGTGGGATCGAACGCGGAGACGTGATCGAACTGCTCGCACCCGCCGTCGCCGTCGCCGTCATCGCGTTCGCCGACACCGCGGTGCTGTCGCGCTCGTTCGCGCTGCGACGGGGCGAGGACGTGGACGGCAGCTCCGAGATGCGTGCCCTCGGTGTGGTGAACATCGCAGCCGGTGCCACGGGCGGATTCCCGATCTGCGGCAGCGGCAGTCGCACGCCCGTCCTCGAACAGGCCGGAGCGCGTACCCAGCTCGCGGGCGCCGTCGGAGCGGTGACGGTCGCGATCTTCCTGCTGGTGGCCCCGGGAGCGACGGCGTACCTGCCGCAGGCGGCGCTCGGTGCCGTCGTGATCGTCGCGGCGAGTGCCCTCGTCGACGTGAGGGCGCTCGGTCGCCTGTGGCGGGTCAACAAGATCGAATTCTGTTTGTCCTTCGCCGCATTCGTGGCGGTCGGCCTCGCGGGTGTGCTGAAGGGTGTGCTCGTCGCGATCGCGTTGTCGCTGGCCGCCGTCGTCGTACGCGCCTGGCAACCCCACCGGACCGAACTCGTCGAACTCGAGGACGTCGCCGGATATCACGACCGGGAACGGCATCCCGAGGGCCACCGGATCCCGGGTCTCGTGCTCGTGCGGTTCGACGCCCCGCTGTTCTTCGCGAACGGCGTGATCCTCACGAAGTTCGTCCGCGAACTCGTCCGCGAACGCGAGGACCGCATCGAGTGGGTGGTCCTCGCGGCCGAACCGATCACGGACCTCGACATCAGCGCCGTCGAGGAGATCGAACGTCTCGACGACTATCTCGCCCACCGGGGGATACGGCTCGCCTTCGCCGCGATGAAGGGTCCGGTCAAGGACAAGCTGCACCGGATGCAGACCGGGAATCGCTTCCGGGACGGTCGATTCCACCCGACCGTCCGCACCGCCGTGGTGGCCTTCCGGCACCGGAACCAGCCCGGCATCGAGCGCAGTGTGCTCGACGCACCCCCGCGGGACGTCGTCCCGCCCCCGCGGAAGGATGGGCCCGCACCACCGTGATCCCGATCCCGGTGGCCCCGCGGGAAGGGCTGGGGCACTAAACTGTGGGCGGTCGCGGGTGCCCACGCATGCTGTCGGGCGCGAGCGCCGTCGACCACTCACACATTCACGACACAGGGAGTCCGCACGTGAGCCAGAATGGCCGTCCAGTAGTCCTGATCGCCGACAAGCTTGCGCAGTCGACCGTCGACGCGCTCGGTGACGGTGTCGAGGTGCGCTGGGTGGACGGCCCCGACCGCCCCGCCCTGCTCGCGGCCGTGCCCGAGGCCCAGGCGCTGCTGGTCCGCTCCGCGACCACCGTCGACGCCGAGGTGCTCGCTGCGGCGCCCAACCTCAAGATCGTCGGTCGCGCCGGTGTCGGCCTCGACAACGTCGACATCGCCGCTGCCACCGAGCGCGGCGTGATGGTCGTCAACGCGCCCACCTCCAACATCCACTCCGCCGCCGAGCACGCGGTCGCGCTCCTCATGTCCGCGGCGCGTCAGGTCCCCGCCGCCGACCGCACCCTGCGTGAGCGCACCTGGAAGCGGTCGAGCTTCAACGGCACCGAGATCCTCGGCAAGACCGTCGGCGTCGTCGGCCTCGGCCGCATCGGCCAGCTGTTCGCCCAGCGTCTCGCGGCGTTCGAGACCCACGTCATCGCGTACGACCCCTACCTGCCGGCCGCCCGCGCCGCACAGCTCGGCATCGAGCTCGTCGACATCGACGAGCTGGTCGCCCGCGCCGACTTCATCTCGGTGCACCTGCCCAAGACCAAGGAGACCGCCGGCCTGATCAACGCCGAGCGTCTGTCCAAGGCCAAGGACGGCGTCATCATCGTCAACGCCGCCCGCGGTGGCCTGATCGACGAGGACGCGCTCTACGACGCACTCGTCGAGGGCAAGGTCCGCGCCGCCGGCCTCGACGTCTTCGAGACCGAGCCGTGCACCGATTCGAAGCTGTTCGACCTCGACAACGTCGTCGTCACCCCGCACCTCGGTGCATCCACCGCCGAGGCCCAGGACCGCGCCGGCACCGACGTCGCCAAGAGCGTGCTGCTCGCCCTCGCCGGTGAGTTCGTGCCCGACGCCGTCAACGTCTCCGGTGGCCCCGTCGGCGAGGAGGTCGCACCGTGGCTCGAGCTCGTCCGCAAGCTCGGTCTGCTCGCCGGCACCCTCTCGCCCGAGGCCGTGCAGAACGTGCAGGTCGTCGTCAGCGGTGAGCTCTCGGCTGAGAACACCGACATCCTCGGCCTGGCCGCCCTCCGCGGCCTGTTCTCGGCGAGCAGCGACGAGCCCGTCACCTTCGTCAACGCCCCGAAGCTCGCGGAGCAGCGCGGCGTGACCGTCGAGGTCGAGAAGGTCAGCGAGGCCACCACGCACCGCAGCGCCGTCGAGGTCCGCGCGGTGGCGCCGGACGGACACGTCACCTCCGTCGCAGGTGCGCTCACCGGCCTGCAGCAGGTCGAGAAGATCGTCAACATCAACAGCCGCAGCTTCGACCTCCGCGCCGAGGGCCACAACCTGATCGTCCACTACCAGGACCGTCCGGGTGTCCTCGGAACGCTCGGCACCGTGCTCGGCAACGCGAGCATCGACATCCAGGCCGCGGCGCTGAGCCAGGACGCGGAGGGCCCCGGCGCCACCGTGATCCTGCGTGTCGACCGCGTCGTCGGCGACGCCGAGGTCGGACAGATCACCGAGGCGCTCGACGCGCGCGTCGCCCAGGTCGACCTGTCCTGATCCTTCGGTTCTCCATCATCCGGTGGCCGCGACCGTCTGCACGGTCGCGGCCACCGTCGCACAGGAAGTGAGTAGTGCTCATGAAACTTGCGGTCATCCCCGGTGACGGCATCGGTGTCGAGGTCACGGCGGAAGCGCTCAAGGTGCTCCGTGCCCTCGTCCCGGATCTCGAGACGACCGAGTACGACCTCGGGGCCCGCCGGTACAACGCGACCGGCGAACTCCTGCCCGATGCCGATCTCGCCGCGATCCGCGAGCACGACGCGATCCTCCTCGGCGCCATCGGCGATCCGTCGGTCACGCCCGGCGTCCTCGAACGCGGTCTCCTCTTGAACATGCGGTTCGCGCTCGACCACCACGTCAACCTGCGTCCGTCGCGCCTGTACCCGGGCGCGAAGTCGCCGCTCGCCGCCGACCACGACATCGACTTCGTCGTCGTCCGCGAGGGCACCGAGGGCCCGTACACCGGCAACGGGGGAGCGATCCGCGTCGGCACCCCGCACGAGATCGCCACCGAGGTCTCGGTGAACACCTGGTTCGGCGCCGAGCGCGTGGTCCGCTACGCCTTCGAGCTCGCGCAGACCCGCCGCAAGCACGTCACGCTCATCCACAAGACGAACGTGCTGTCGAACGCCGGCGCCATCTGGACCCGCGCCGTCGAGACCGTGGGCAAGGAGTTCCCCGAGGTCACCACGGCCTACTGCCACATCGACGCCGCGACCATCTACATGGTCGACGACCCGTCGCGCTTCGACGTCATCGTCACCGACAACCTGTTCGGCGACATCATCACCGACCTCGCCGGCGCCGTGACCGGCGGTATCGGCCTGGCGGCGAGCGGCAACATCGACGCCTCGGGCACCAACCCGTCGATGTTCGAGCCCGTCCACGGCTCGGCGCCGGACATCGCCGGCAAGGGCATCGCCGACCCCACCGCGGCGATCCTGTCCACCGCCCTGTTGCTGCGCCATCTCGGGCGCGAGGAGGACGCTGCACGCGTCGAGCGGGCCGTCGAGGCCGACCTCGCCAATCGTGGCACCGGTCCGATCGTGACCACCGAGATCGGCGATCGGATCGCTGCTTCTCTCTGAGCACGGAGTTCTTCGGCACAGAACGCGCGTGGCGCCGGCGGGTACGTCCCGTCCGGCGCCACGCGCGTTTCGCGTATCAGTCCTTCGGCACCACCGGGACCGCCGCTGCGGGAGCGATCGCGGCCAGGGCGAAGGCCGCGGGGAACCCGACCGCGGCGATCAGCCCACCGAAGACAGGTCCGACGGCCGCGGCGAACACGAACTGCCCGGTGTTCTGGATCCCGAGTGCGCGACCACCCCAGAACGGGCCCGCGATCTCCGCGACGGCGGTGAACGCCAACCCGTTCGGCGCCGAGGTCAGGATCGACGCGACGAGCAGGACACCCACCGCGATCGCCGAATCGGTCCACGCGGTGACGGACAGCGCGACCATCGAGACGACGACCGATGCGGCGACGACGCGCATCGGTCCCAGCCGGCTGCCCACCCGATCGGACCAGGCCCCGGTGACGACACGTCCGAGGGCGCCGAGGATCTGGGCGGCGGTGATGACGAGACCGGCGCCGACCTCGTCCCAGCCGCGGTCGGCGATGAGCCACACCAGGGCGTAGGTCCACACGACGTACTGCGGCACCACGAGCAGGATCGACGCGAGATGGATCCGCGTGAGCGACATCGAACTCCGGTAGGGATTGCCGAGCACGCCTGCGCGCTCGGCCTCCGCCCGTCCGGGGCGCGGCGGATCCACCACCCCGACCGCGCAGGCGACCGCTGCCAGCCCGCACGCGAGCATGGGAAACGCGAGTGCCCAGGCGATCCCGTGGTCGCCCGCGAGCGTCGGGATGACGAGTGCGCCCGCGGCGACACCCAGCGGCACCGACATCTGCCGGATGCCCATCGCGAGGCCGCGCTGGTGCGGCGGGAACCATCCGACCACCACGCGTCCGCTCGCCGAGTTGGCGCTCACGGCGCCGGCTCCCGCACACATCAGCAACAGGCCGAGCAGTGCGGCGGAGGCGGTGGGGGACAGGTCCAGCGAGGTGGTCGCGCTCGCGAGCCCCATCGCGACGGCCGCGATTCCGAGGCCGGCAGCCAGCGCGAGACGTTCGCCGAACCGGTCGGCGATCGCGCCCCACACGACGAGCGTGAACACGCCGCCGAGGATCGGTGCGCCGGCGAGGGTTCCGGCCTGGGCGAGGGTGAAACCGCCCTCCTGGTTCAGCGTCGGGATGAGGAAGGCGATGCCGTTGATGACGGTGGCCTGGGAGGCCTGTGCGAAGACGCCGAGGGCCAGGATCAACCATCGACGCCGACCGATGTCCGGAGTGTCCATGAGTCCCACTATCTGAGAAAGTCGTACCGTTATGTGAAATCCCAGTCGGACTCTATACCCGCGGCACCCGGGCGTCGATCGCAGTGAGCGCGCACCGTTAGACTCCGGACATGCGCCTTGGTCGAATTGCCAGCCCGGATGGTGTCGCGTTCGTGAGCATCGAAGGGGAGGGGGAGTCCGCGACGGCGAAGGAGATCGCCGAGCATCCCTTCGGGAACCCCACCTTCACGGGCCGCAGCTGGCCCCTCGCCGACGTGCGGATTCTCGCTCCGATTCTCGCCACCAAGGTGATCGCGGTGGGCCGCAACTACGCCGCCCACGCCGCCGAGTCGGGCAACGAGGTCCCCGACGAGCCGATGATCTTCCTCAAGCCCAACACGTCGATCGTGGGCCCGGGCGCTCCCATCGTGATTCCGCCCACCACCTCGCTCGTCCACCACGAGGCCGAACTCGCCGTGGTCATCGGACGCCCCTGCAAGGACGTCCCCGCCGCGAAGGCCCGGGAGGCGATCCTCGGCTACACGATCGCCAACGACGTGTCCGCGCGCGACCACCAGCGCAAGGACGGTCAGTGGGGACGGGCCAAGGGCCATGACACCTTCTGCCCGCTCGGACCGTGGATCGAAACCGACATCGACGCTTCCGATCTCGAGATCTCCGCGGAGGTCGACGGACAGACCCGCCAGCGCAGCCGCACCTCGAAGATGGTGCACGACATCCCGAAGCTCGTCGAGTGGATCTCCGGTGTCATGACGCTGCTGCCGGGCGACATCATCCTCACCGGCACCCCCGAGGGTGTCGGGCCGATCGAGCCGGGCAACACCGTCTCGATCACCGTCGAGGGCATCGGAACGCTCACGAACCCCGTCGTCGCCAAGGGATCCTGACCGGAGCTCGCAGCGGGGCGGATAGCCTGGGATGGTCTCCCGTCGATCCTCAACCCTGAGCGAGTCATGACCACCAGCGAAGTACGCGTACGTTTCTGCCCGTCACCGACCGGAACCCCGCACGTGGGTCTGGTGCGCACCGCCCTGTTCAACTGGGCTTTCGCGCGTCATCACGGCGGCACCTTCGTGTTCCGCATCGAAGACACCGACGCCGCACGCGACACCGAGGAGTCGTACCAGGCGATCCTCGACGCCCTCCGGTGGCTGGGTCTCGAATGGGACGAGGGCCCGGAGGTCGGCGGACCGTACGAGCCGTACCGGCAGTCGCAGCGACGCGACCTGCACCTCGAGGTCGTGCAGAAGCTCGTCGACGCCGGTGAGGCCTACGAGTCGTTCTCGACGCCGGAGGAGGTCGAGGAGCGCCACAAGGCCGCCGGTCGCGACCCGAAGCTCGGCTACGACAACTTCGACCGCGACCTCACTCCGGAGCAGCGGCAGGCCTTCCTCGACGAGGGCCGCAAGCCGGTCGTGCGACTGCGCATGCCCGACGAGGACCTCACCTGGAACGACCTCGTCCGCGGCGAGACCACCTTCAAGGCGGGCTCGGTGCCCGACTTCGCGCTCACCCGCGGCAACGGCATCCCGCTCTACACGCTCGTCAATCCCGTCGACGACGCGTTGATGAAGATCACACACGTCCTGCGCGGTGAGGACCTGCTGTCGTCGACCCCGCGTCAGCTCGCGCTGTACGCGGCGCTGCAGCGCATCGGCGTCACCGATTTCACACCCGAGTTCGGCCACCTGCCGTTCGTGATGGGACAGGGCAACAAGAAGCTCTCCAAGCGCGACCCGGAGTCGAACCTCTTCCTGCACCGCGATCGCGGGTTCATCCCCGAGGGCCTGCTCAACTACCTCGCCCTGCTCGGCTGGGGTCTCGCCGACGACCGCGACGTGTTCTCCCTCGAGGAGATGGTCTCGGCCTTCGAGATCTCCAAGGTCAATTCGAACCCGGCCCGGTTCGACCAGAAGAAGGCCGACGCCATCAACGCCGAGCACATCCGCCTGCTCGAGCCGGCCGAGTTCGCGACCCGGCTGAAGGCGTACCTCGTCGAGCACGGCCGGATCGGGGCCGACGTCGACGAGGCGCTCTTCCGGACGGCCGCCGACCTCGTGCAGACCCGCATCGTCGTCCTCGGGGACGCGTGGGATCTGCTGAAGTTCCTGTTCGTCGACGATGCCGACTTCACGCTCGACGAGGCGTCCGCGGCGAAGAACCTCAAGGAGGATGCCGCGCCCGTGCTCGACGCGTCCGTCGCCGTCCTCGAGGGCCTGGACGAGTGGACCACGCCGGCGATCGAGGAGGCGCTCAAGAGCGCGCTGATCGAGGGGCTCGAACTCAAGCCGAGGAAGGCCTTCGCTCCCGTGCGGGTCGCGGTGACGGGCTCGCACATCAGCCCGCCGCTCTACGAGTCGATGGAACTGCTCGGCCGTGAGCGCACCCTCGCGCGACTGCGTGCCGGACGGGCGCGTATCGCCTGACCCCTCGCCGGTCGCTCTCGGCCCGTCGTCGGCATCCGCCGGTGACGGGCCGAGCTCGATTTCAGACCCGCCGAGCTCGTCCCGAGCTCGATTTCATGCTTCTGACCAGCCGATTTGTAGTTGGTGGCGGGGTTGGTGCTAATCTTCTTCTCGGTTCGGAACGGAGGCCACAACGCCCGCAGGGCAGGCCGAAGGAACAAACCATTGGGGTATGGTGTAATTGGCAACACAGCTGATTCTGGTTCAGCCATTCTAGGTTCGAGTCCTGGTACCCCAGCTGAGACGCGGCGGTTTGCCCGCAACGTCTCAGCCAGCTATGCTGGCTGAGCTTCCTTCGGGAAGCGAAGAGAAGAAGTTCCATAGGCCCCCGTCGTCTAGCGGCCTAGGACGCCGCCCTCTCACGGCGGTAGCGTGGGTTCGAATCCCATCGGGGGTACAACGGACTACCCATCGATCTCCGGGTCGGTGGGTGTTCTTCTCTCGGAGGCATCGACTCGTCGATTCCTCGGAAAGTTCCAGGCCCCCGTCGTCTAGCGGCCTAGGACGCCGCCCTCTCACGGCGGTAGCGTGGGTTCGAATCCCATCGGGGGTACAACAACGAAGGCGCTCCGATCATCGATCGGAGCGCCTTTCGCGTATGTGCGGTCAGTGCGCGGCGGACGGAAGGTAGGCGGCCGTCGTGCCGCCGATCTCCATGGCGGGCATCCCGAGCTTGCGGTGATCCCACGAACGCACCCGGACGGGCACCACGCGGACGGCCACCCGCTTGTGCATCATCTGCTCCACCGCAGGGAGCGCCTCGTCGGTGTACGGGGCGGTGTACCGCTCCCACACGTCTCGGCAGACCTCGAACAGGCGGTCGTGGTCGTCCACGATCTCCGCGCGCCCCTCGATCGAGACGCCCCGCAACTGGTCGTAGGTGTCGCCGGCCTCGACGAGGACGGTCACGCGATCGTCGCGCCGGAGGTTGACGACCTTCTGTGATTTCGCCTTCGTTTCGAACCAGATCTCCCCGTCGAGCACGGCGTACCACATGGCGACGAGATGCGGGGTGCCCGTCGGTCCGAGGGTCGCCAGGTTCGCGACCCGGCTGCGGCGGAGGAACTCGTCGATCTCCGAGTCCGTCATCGTGATGTCTGCGCGGCGGTTGGTTCCCATGCGAAGCACTCTGGCACAGCGTGGGACCGCGCCGCTGTGTTCCTCCCGCCGCCCTGCGTGCAGTCGGCTCAGAGACGCTTCTGGAGCGCTTCTGCGGCGGCGAGGAGGTCGGCGGCCCAGCGGGCGCCCGGTCGGCGGCCCATGCGGTCGATGGGGCCCGATACGGAGATGGCGGCGATCACGGCACCGGTGCTGTCGCGCACGGGTGCTGCGACCGACGCCACACCGGGTTCGCGTTCGGCGGCGCTCTGCGCCCAGCCGCGGCGGCGGACCTCGACGAGCACGCGTTCACCGAAGGCCGCGTCGGGGAGGATGGCGCGCTGGGTCGCCGTATCGGCCCACGCGAGCAGAACTTTCGCGCCGGAGCCGGCCGTCATCGGAAGGCGTGCGCCGACGAGGACCGTGTCGCGCAGACCGGTCGGCGGTTCGAGAGCCGCGACGCAGACCCGCTGGGTGCCCTCGCGGCGGTACAACTGCACGCTCTCGCCGGTGATCTCGCGCAGGCGGGGGAGGACGAGCGAGGCGGCCTCGACGAGGGTGTCGCCTGCGCCCGCGGACAATTCGGCCAATCCGGGGCCGGGGCGCCACTGTCCGTCGCTGTCGCGCATGAGGAGACGGTGGACCTCGAGGCCCACGGCGAGACGGTGCGCCGTGGCACGGGGCAGGCCGGTCCGCGCGCACAACTCGTTGAGGTTGCACGGCTGTTCGGCAACCGCATGGAGGACTGTCATCGCTTTGTCCAGCACTCCGATCCCGCTATGCTGTCTCATAGGTCGATACCTCCGTCTCGCATAATGGGAAGCATATCGCATACCGAGAACGGTGGGGACGACGCCATACGCGGCCGGACAGCCCCCGGGATCCGCGTTCGTCACGTACGACAAGGTGGAGAAGATGGCTGGAAAGACTCTGGCGGAAAAGGTGTGGGACCAGCACGTGGTCGTGCGCGGTGAAGGAGAGGGATCGGCGCGACAGCCGGACCTGATCTACATCGACCTGCATCTCGTACACGAGGTGACCAGCCCGCAGGCCTTCGACGGTCTGCGGCTGGCCGGACGTCGGCTGCGGCGTCCCGATCTCACGATCGCCACCGAGGACCACAACGTCCCCACGGTGGACATCGACAAGCCGATCGCCGACCCGGTCTCGCGCACGCAGGTCGAGACCCTGCGCCGCAACTGCGAGGAGTTCGGTGTCCGTCTGCACCCCATGGGCGATCTCGATCAGGGCATCGTCCACGTGGTCGGCCCGCAGCTCGGTCTCACGCAGCCCGGCATGACGGTGGTGTGCGGCGACAGCCACACCTCCACCCACGGCGCCTTCGGCGCGCTGGCGATGGGCATCGGCACCAGTGAGGTCGAACACGTCATGGCGACACAGACGTTGTCGCTGCGTCCGTTCAAGACGATGGCCATCAACGTCGACGGCACTCTCGCGCCGGGAGTGACGAGCAAGGACCTCATCCTCGCGATCATCGCGAAGATCGGCACCGGCGGCGGACAGGGCTACGTCCTCGAGTACCGCGGCGAGGCGATCCGCGCACTGTCGATGGAAGCGCGGATGACCATCTGCAACATGTCGATCGAGGCGGGCGCCCGCGCCGGCATGATCGCCCCCGACGAGACCACCTACGAGTTCATCAAGGGCCGCCCGCACGCCCCGAAGGGCGCCGACTGGGACGCCGCCGTGGAGGCCTGGGAGCAGCTGAAGACCGACGACGACGCGGTTTTCGACGCCGAGGTCCACATCGACGGCAGCGCTCTGACGCCCTTCGTCACGTGGGGCACCAACCCGGGCCAGGGCGCTCCGCTCGGGTCCAGCGTTCCGGTACCCGCGGAGATCGCCGACGAAACCGAGCGGTCTGCAGCGGAGAAGGCGTTGCGCTACATGGATCTCGAACCGGGCATGCCGCTGCGCGACGTGAAGATCGACACCGTCTTCGTCGGCTCGTGCACCAACGGCCGCATCGAGGATCTGCGCGCCGTGGCGGATGTCCTGCAGGGCCGCAAGGTCGCCGACGGCGTCCGGATGCTCGTCGTGCCGGGTTCGATGCGGGTGCGCGCGCAGGCGGAGGAGGAGGGTCTCGGCGAGATCTTCACCGCCGCAGGCGCCGAGTGGCGTCAGGCCGGGTGCTCGATGTGCCTGGGCATGAACCCCGACCAGTTGGCGCCGGGCGAGCGTTCCGCGTCGACCTCGAACCGGAATTTCGAAGGACGGCAGGGCAAGGGCGGACGGACGCATCTCGTCTCGCCGGCCGTGGCCGCCGCAACCGCGGTGCGGGGAACGCTTTCCGCACCGGCGGATCTGGACTAGACCACAGGACCGACGAGGAGAATTTTCGATGGAAGCCTTCACCACTCACAAGGGCATCGGCGTCCCGCTGCGCCGCTCCAATGTCGACACGGATCAGATCATCCCGGCCGTGTACCTGAAGCGCGTCACCCGTACGGGATTCGAGGACGGTCTGTTCGCCGCATGGCGCAACGACCCGTCCTTCGTCCTCAACACCCCGCCCTTCGACCGCGGCAGCGTTCTCGTCGCCGGACCGGATTTCGGCACCGGCTCCTCGCGTGAGCACGCCGTGTGGGCGTTGTCGGATTACGGATTCCGGGTCGTGATCTCGTCCCGCTTCGCCGACATCTTCCGCGGCAACGCCGGAAAGGCCGGCCTGCTCGCCGCTCAGGTCTCGCAGGACGACGTCGAACTGCTGTGGAAGCTCATCGAGCAGCAGCCCGGACTCGAACTGGAAGTGGATCTCGAGAACCGGACGGTGACCGCCGGAACCACCGTGGTGCCGTTCACCATTGACGACTACACGCGGTGGCGTCTGCTGGAGGGTCTCGACGACATCGGATTGACATTGCGCCAGGTAGACGCGATTTCCGAGTACGAAAAGTCAAGGCCGTCATGGAAACCGAGTACCCTTCCGGCGCCCTGAGAACACCCCCCGAACGCGCCTTCTCCGGGCCCGGTCCGACGCTCCCGTCGGGCCGGGCCCGGATGTTATTTGCATGAGAATCCGCGTGGCACATAGACTCTTGCCCGTTTGCGGGTCTACCGTGGACTGGAGTCGGTCTGACGGTGGACCGTGTATGTGCGGAGGAAATCAATGAACAAGGCAGAACTGATCGACGTTCTGACCGAGAAACTCGGTTCGGACAGGCGCACCGCCACCGCGGCCGTCGAGCACATCGTGGACGCGATCGTTCGCGCCGTGCACGACGGTAAGAGCGTCACCATCACCGGATTCGGTGTCTTCGAGAAGCGTCGCCGGGCCGCTCGTGTCGCGCGGAACCCGCGCACGGGTGAGACGGTCAAGGTCAAGCCGACCTCGGTGCCGGCCTTCCGTCCCGGCCAGTCCTTCAAGAACATCATCGCGGGCACCCAGAAGCTTCCGGCTTCGGGTCCGGCCGTGAAGCGCGGTGCAGCCGCAGCGGCCAAGAAGACCGCGGCAGCGAAGAAGGCGGCCAAGAAGACTGCGGCGAAGAAGACCACAGCGACCAAGTCGACCGCGGCGAAGAAGACCACCGCAGCGAAGAAGACCACGGCGGCGAAGAAGACCACGGCGACCAAGTCGACTCCGGCGAAGAAGACCACGGCAGCCAAGAAGACCACGGCGGCCAAGTCGACTCCGGCGAAGAAGACCACCGCCACCAAGTCGACCGCGGCGAAGAAGACCACCGCGGCCAAGAAGACCACGGCGGCCAAGTCGACTCCGGCGAAGAAGACCACCGCCACCAAGTCGACCGCGGCGAAGAAGACCACCGCGGCGAAGAAGAGCCCGGCCAAGAAGACCACGGCCCGCAAGAGCACCAAGAAGTAACACCCACCCGCGATGCGGCTCGCCACGTGCGAGCCGCACAGGTGAGACGACGGCGGCCACCGGACATCCGGTGGCCGCCGTCGTGCGTACTCGGGTCAGATGCTCTCGTCGTCCGCCGGCGGACGGCCCGTGGGAAGAGGGCTGTCGATGTGGTCGGCCGCGATGAGGCGATCGCCGCGCAGCGACAACACCCACATGCTCGCCTTCCGGTTCCGCGCCGGAGGCAGCACGAGACCGTCGCGCTCGGCCCACCATTCCAGCAGCGGCGGGATCACCTTGCCCTGACTGGAGATCACGGGAGTGCCGGGACCCGACGCGATCTCCAGCGCCCGCTTGCGGCCGCGGTCCGGATCGGCCCGGTACTCCTCCTCCGACAGCGACGGCTCGATCGCGATCTCGAGCCCGTGCCGGGAGGCGAAGGGCTCGACCGTCGCGATGCACCGCGTGCGGTCGGCGGACACCACACTGTCGCCGCCGAACGCCGTCAACTGCGGAACGAGAGCCTCCGCCTGCGCCCGTCCGGACGCATCGAGGGGCCGGTAACGGTCGTCGCCCTTGTACTTCTTCCGACTACCCGCCTTGGCGTGCCGCACGATCAGCGCCGTGGTCGTGTCCAGCGGCACCCGGCGGAAGCGGCGGAGGACACTGCGGTCCATCGGATAGGACAACAGGTCGAATGCCTCTTCGGGGGACACCCAACGCAATTCGTCCACTTCGTCGTTGGGCGCGAACTGCCCGTCGAGGCACCGCGCGGCCCAGTAGTCCACCCGCTTGAGTTTGCGGTGACCCGGAACGGGGTAGACGACCTTCCCGAGACTGCTGCCGAGCGCGGCGCGGAATCCGGTCTCCTCCTCGATCTCCCGCACCGCGGCGACCACCGCCGTCTCACCCGGGTCGAGTTTGCCCTTCGGAAAGGACCAGTCGTCGTAGCGCGGACGATGCACGAGCGCGACCTGCGCATCGTGCGGAGCGTCGTCGGCCGCAGGGCGCCACAGGACGGCGCCCGCCGCGAAGATGTTGGCCTTCACGGGCTTGTCGCGTGATTCGGTCAACGTTCCCTCCACCTCAGGACGCGCGGCTACGCATGAGTTCGACCTGGTGGTCGCGGGCAGCGGTTCCCGGCTCGGGGGACGCCGTCCACGTGCCGTCGCCCTCGAGCGTCCAGCAGCGGGTGACCGGGTCGAGCGCGGAATCGAAGATGCGGTCCAACTGCGCTGCGAGCCGGGTGTTCTTCACCTGCACCATCACCTCGACGCGACGGTCGAGGTTCCGGTGCATCATGTCGGCGCTGCCGATCCAGTACTCGTCGCTGCCCCGGAAATGGAACAGCCGCGAGTGTTCGAGGAACCGCCCCAGAATCGAGCGCACCGTGATGTTCTCGCTCAGCCCGGGCACGCCGGGTTTGAGGGCGCAGATCCCGCGCACGACCACCTCGGTGCGCACCCCCGCCCGCGACGCGCGGTAGAGCGCGTCGATCACCTGCTCGTCGACGAGGGCGTTGGCCTTGAGCCGGATCCCGCTGGGGCGACCGGCCTCGTGGTGCTCGATCTCACGCTCGACGCGTTCGATGATGCCCTTGCGGACTCCGTGCGGCGCGACGAGCAGATTGCGGTACTGCGCCTTCCGGGAGTACCCGGTGAGGGTGTTGAACAGGTCGGTGAGGTCGGCGCCGATCTCGGGCGACGACGTGAGCAGGCCGACGTCCTCGTAGAGACGAGCGGTCTTCGGGTTGTAGTTTCCGGTGCCGATGTGGCAGTAGCGCCGGATCGTCGAACCCTCGCGCCGCACGACCAGACAGGTCTTGCAGTGCGTCTTGAGACCCACGAGTCCGTATACGACGTGGACACCGGCCTGTTCGAGTTTGCGTGCCCACTTGATGTTGGCCTGCTCGTCGAAGCGCGCCTTGATCTCCACGAGCGCGACGACCTGCTTGCCCGCTTCGGCAGCAGCAATCAGAGCGTTGACGATGGGGGAGTCGCCCGACGTCCGGTACAGCGTCTGCTTGATGGCGAGGACCTGACTGTCGGCGGCGGCCTGCTCGATGAACCGTTGCACGCTCGTCGAGAACGAGTCGTACGGATGGTGGACGAGGATGTCGCCCTCGCGCAGAGTGGAGAACACGCTCTTGGGTGTCTCGCGCTCGCCGAAGGCGGGATGGGTCGCCGGCACGAACGGGGCGTCCTTCAGATCCGGACGGTCGACGGCGTGCACCTGCCACAGCGACGACAGATCGAGCAGGCCGGGCAACTGGACGACGTCGACCCGGTCGACGTCGAGTTCGCGCAACAGCAGGTCGAGCATGTGCTCGGTCATGTCGTCCGACACCTCGAGCCGCACGGGAGAACCGAAGCGCCGCCGGGCGAGTTCGCGTTCGAGGGCCTGGAGGAGATCCTCGTCGCGGTCCTCCTCGACCTCGAAGTCGGCGTTGCGGGTGACGCGGAAGGCGTGGTGCTCGACGATCTCCATGCCCGGGAACAACACGTCGAGGTGGGCGGCGATCAGTTCCTCGAGCGGGAGGAAGGCCGGCAGTCCGTGCGACGAACCCGCGCGATCGACCCGGACGAACCGTTCGACGTTGTCGGGCACCTTCACGCGCGCGAAGTGCTCACCGGACGACTGCGAATCCTTGACCGTGACAGCGAGGTTGAGGGACAGGCCGCTGATGTAGGGGAAGGGGTGTGCGGGATCGACCGCGAGCGGCGTCAGGACCGGGAAGACCTGGTCGGCGAAATACTGTGTCAGTCGTCGGCGTTCGTCCTCCGTCAGATCCGCCCATCGGATGATCGAGATGCCTTCGTCCGCCAGGGCCGGCATGACCGAGTCGAGGAAGACCTGCGCCTGGCGACCGGCGAGTTCGCGCGTGCTCGACGCGATGAGCGCGAGCTGGGCACGCGGGGTCAGTCCGTCCGCGGACCGGACCGACAATCCCGTCTCGGCGCGACGTTTCAGCCCGGCGACCCGCACCATGTAGAACTCGTCGAGATTCGACGCGAAGATCGCGAGGAACTTGGCGCGTTCGAGCAACGGCTGCGAGGTGTCCTCCGCGAGCGCGAGAACGCGGGCGTTGAAATCGAGCCAGCTCTGTTCGCGATTGAGGTAGCGGTCGACGGGAAGCGTGTTGTCGTGATCGGTCCTCGACTGCAGTCCCGTCGCGGCCGGAGGCGCGCTGGTGGCGGTCGCCACGCGACCGGCAGGTCGGGCGACGCCGGACGGTGCCGCGTGCTCGGAACTCATGGGATCGGGGGAATCGCCGTTGGTCACCAGTTCATTGTGGCAGAGCGACGGCTCCCTGCAGCGCTGTCGCACCGGTGGCGCAGCGGGAACTCGACCGTGTCGAGCACGGCCGCGGTGGCCGGTCCGACGCCGAGTCGCAGTGCGGCGGCGAGATCGTCCGGTGTGTCCACATCGAGTCGCAGTCCGGGGAGCGCGTCAGGTACCGGATACGCGCCGGCATCGATGTGGCGACCGGCCGATCCCGGTCCGAACGACAGGGGCGGCAGGGTGCCGCTCACGCAGTGCAGCAACGCCGTCGTACCGCTCGCCGTGTGGTCGACGACCACGGCCGTTCCCGTCCGCCGCGCAGTCTCGCGTGCGAGCGCGAATTCCTCGGGCCGCAGGGAGGGCAGGTCGGCCTGCAGTGCCACGAGTTCGGCGCCGGGTGCATGCTCCCGCGCCCGGCGGGCCGCTGCGAGCAGTGCGGAGTTCAATGGGTCGGGGGAGTCGGGACCGACCGGATCGGGGAGGACGTCCGCGCCGCAGTCCAGCGCCGCGGCCGCGACCCGCTCGTCGGCGGTGACGACGGTGACCGTCACGTCTCCGGCGGACAGCGCCGCCGTCGCGGTGTCCTGCAGCATCGCGAGCACCAGCGATTCCCGTGCCGCCGGGTCGAGGACGTGCGAGAGCCGCGACTTCGCCAGGCCGAGGGCCTTGACGGGAACGAGCACGTGCGTCGCGGGCATTGCCCGATTGTGCCATCAGTGATCGACGACACGATCGTGCGAGGTGACGAACCGCACGACCGCCGCTGCGACCGGCGTCGTGCGGTCCGTCCTCCGACCCGGCGCGGCGTCGGTGGCGCCTGCGCGATACTGGGTGCGACCGTGGGTGGTGACCGCCCGGACCGAACCGGTCGCGACCGCCCGCTCCGGGCCGATCGCGACCGGCGGGTGCCGGGCATCGGACGAGAGTGAGGATCGCGTGACCACAGCAGCAGTTCTGGGCGCGGGTTCGTGGGGGACGGCGTACGCCAAGGTGCTGGCCGACGCCGGAACGGACGTGACGATCTGGGCGCGGCGCGAAGAAGTGGCGCGCGGCATCGCGGAGCGACACGAGAACTCCGATTACCTGCCCGGTGTGGAACTGCCGCACTCGCTGAAGGCGACGGCCGATCACCGGGTGGCCGTCGAGGGCGCCGATTTCGTGGTCCTCGCCGTCCCGAGCCAGACCCTGCGCACCAATCTCGAGGCGTGGAAGGCGGATATCGGGCCGGAGGTCACACTTCTCAGTCTCGCCAAGGGAATCGAGAGCGGCACCCTGATGCGCATGAGTCAGGTGATCGGTCAGGTCACCGGCGCCGAGCAGAATCGCATCGCCGTGCTGTCCGGACCCAACCTCGCCCGCGAGATCGCCGAGGGGCAACCGGCCGCGACCGTCATCGCGTGCCCCGACTCCACCCGCGCCATGGAGATCCAGAAGTCCTGCGCCACAAAGTACTTCCGCCCGTACACCAATTCCGACGTGATCGGCTGCGAGATCGGTGGCGCCTGCAAGAACGTCATCGCCCTCGCGTGCGGCATGGCTGCCGGGGTCGGCCTCGGTGAGAACACCGTCGCGAGCATCATCACCCGCGGTCTCGCCGAGATCACCCGGCTCGGAACCGCCCTCGGTGCCAAGCCGGCCACGCTCGCCGGTCTCGCCGGTGTCGGCGATCTCGTCGCCACGTGCACGTCCCCGTTGTCCCGCAACCGTTCGTTCGGCGAACGCCTCGGTCGCGGCGAGTCGCTCGAGAGCGCGCAGGAGGCCACCCACGGTCAGGTGGCCGAAGGGGTCAAGTCGTGTACCTCGGTCCGCGCCCTCGCGGCGAGCTACGACGTCGAGATGCCGCTCACCGACGCCGTGCACCGCGTGTGCCACGAAGGCATGTCGGTGCCGGACGCGATCGGGCAGCTGCTCGGACGCCGGATCAAGCCGGAATGAGCGGCATGACGGGCGATTCGACACGCTGTGTGAAGGCGGTTGCACACGAGGGTGTTCCGGGCTCCCCGCTGCAGGCGGGACCGGTCTTCGCCGCGCCGTATCTGCTCGGGGAGGACGAACGCGACGATGTCGACACCTATGCACGGGCCTCGAATCCCGGCTGGCGCGCACTCGAATCGGCGCTCGCGGAACTCGAGCACGCCTCGGCAGCCCGCGTCGTCGGTTCTGGAATGTCGGCGATCACGGTCGCGCTGCGATCACTCGTGACCCCGGGCGGGACGGTCGTCGTCCCCTCCGACGGCTATTACCAGGTGCGCAAGTTCGCCACCGAATATCTCGCGCCGCACGGCATCGAGGTCCACGAACTCTCCGTCGCCGAATTCGGTGACGGCTCCCTGCAGCGGGTGCTCGACGGTGCGGGCCGGGGCGCGGTCGTTCTCGCCGAGACGCCGTCGAATCCCGGTCTCGACACGGTGGATCTGCGTGAGACCGCGCAATCGTGCCGTCGCACCGGAGCGTTGCTGCTCGTCGACAACACGACCGCCACCCCGCTCGGACAGCTTCCGCTCGACCTCGGCGCCGACGTCGTGGTGGCCAGCGGAACGAAGTCGCTCAGCGGACACAGCGATCTGTTGTTCGGATACATCGCCGTCGCCGATCCCGACCTGCTGCCCGCGATCGACCGGGAACGACTGCTGTCGGGAACCGTGCTGGGACCCTTCGAGACCTGGCTCGCGCACCGCAGCCTCGGCACCGCCGGACTGCGCTTCGAACGGCAGTGCGCCAATGCACTCGCCGTCGCCGGGATGTTGCTCGAGCACCCCGCCGTCACGGACGTCCGCTATCCCGGGCTCCCCGGCGACCCCGCTCACGCCGTGGCGGCCGGCCAGATGAGCCGCTTCGGCCCCCTGGTCACCTTCCGGCTGCCCGGCCGCGACGAAGTGCACCGCTTCGTCCGTGCGGCCGCGCTCGTCGCCCCCGCCACCAGTTTCGGCGGCATCCACACGACAGCGGATCGCCGCGCACGCTGGGGCGATGCGGTGCCGGAGGGATTCGTCCGGTTGTCGTGCGGAATCGAGGACACCGCGGATCTGCTCGCCGATCTCGACGCAGCGCTGAAGGAGACGGAGTCGGCGGGGACACAGCAGGGTGTCCGGTCCCACCCGTGTAGGACTCGCCCGTCACGCGGAGATCGCCACCCGGTACGGTTCGACACGTGAGTACGCCCCGAACCCGGGTGGCCGTCGTCTTCGGTGGTCGCAGCAACGAACATTCCGTCTCCTGCATCTCGGCGGGGAGCATCCTGCGCAACCTGGATCCGGAGAAGTACGAGGTCGTGCCCATCGGCATCACTCCCGAGGGCGCATGGGTCCTCGGCGACGCGGACCCCGCCGGCCTCGCCGCGGCCGGTCGCGAACTGCCCGTCGTCGCCGGTGACGGCTCCGATCTCGTGCTCACCGCGGATCCCACTCGTGGCGGCGACATCGTCGCCCTCGACGAGGCCTCCTACGGCCGGGTGCTCGCGTCGGTCGACGTGGTGTTCCCGGTCCTGCACGGCGCCTACGGCGAGGACGGCACCATCCAGGGTCTGCTCGAACTCGCGGACATCCCGTACGTCGGTCCCGGCGTCCTCGCCAGCGCCGCCGGTATGGACAAGGAGTTCACCAAGAAACTGCTCGCGGCCGAAGGCCTTCCCGTCGGCTTCCAGATCGTCCTGCGTCCCGGCACCGCGACCCTCACCGAGGAGCAGAAGAACCGCCTCGGCCTGCCCGTCTTCGTCAAGCCCGCCCGCGGCGGATCGTCGATCGGCATCAGCCGCGTGGCCGACTGGGCCGCCTTCGACGACGCCGTCGCGAAGGCCCGGCAGCACGATCCCAAGGTCATCGTCGAGTCCGCGATCCTCGGCCGCGAGGTGGAGTGCGGCGTGCTCGAGTTCCCGGACGGCGACGTCCGCGCGAGTGTCGTCGCCGAGATCCGCATGCCCGACACCTCCGGCGACCACGAGGCGTTCTACGACTTCGACACGAAGTACCTCGACGACGTCTGCGAGTTCGACGTCCCGGCCAAGCTCGACGAGGAGATCTCCGACCGGATCCGCGAGCTCGCGGTCCGGGCGTTCCGCGCCCTCGACTGCCACGGTCTGTCCCGCGTCGACTTCTTCGTCACCGAGGACGGACCGGTGATCAACGAGATCAACACGATGCCCGGTTTCACGTCGATCTCGATGTACCCGCGGATGTGGGAGGCCACCGGCGTGGAGTACGCCGAGCTGCTGTCGATCCTGGTGGAGACGGCGCTCGCACGGGGGACCGGCCTGCGCTGACGGCACACGGCCTGTCGGGTTCCGCGAGGACCCGACTAGGCTGGACACATGACTGCCGTGACCCCCGACTCAGCTGCGACCGACGCCGGCACGGACACCCGTGAGGCCGTCCACGAGGCCGCGCGTCGCGCCCGCGTGGCCTCGCGTCGTGTCGCGCTGCTCACCACCACCGAGAAGGACGCGGCTCTGCACGCCGCGGCCGACGCTCTGCTCGCCGCCGCCGACACCGTCCTCGCCGCGAACGCGGAGGACATCGAGGCCGCCCGCGCCGGTGGCACCGAGGAGGCCATCCTCGACCGGCTGCGCCTGACCTCCGCCCGGATCGACGGGATCGCCGCCGGCCTGCGCCAGGTGGCCGGCCTGCCCGACCCGATCGGCGGAGTGGTCCGCGGCTCGACGCTGCCGAACGGTCTCGAGCTGCGCCAGGTGCGCGTCCCGCTCGGCGTGGTCGGCATGGTCTACGAAGCGCGTCCCAACGTCACGGTCGACGCCTTCGGTCTCGCCCTGAAGTCCGGCAACGCCGCACTGCTGCGCGGCTCGTCGTCCGCGGCCCGGTCGAACGCCGCGCTCGTCGAGGTGCTGCGTGCCTCGCTCGAGAGCCGGGGCATCCCCGCCGACGCCGTGCAGCTGCTGCCGAGCGCCGACCGCTCGTCGGTGACACATCTGATCCAGGCTCGCGGCCTGGTCGACGTCGTGATCCCGCGCGGTGGCGCCGGTCTGATCGCCGCGGTGGTCCGCGACGCGACCGTCCCCACGATCGAGACGGGCACCGGCAACTGCCACGTCTACGTCCACTCCGCGGCCGATCTGGAGATGGCGGAGAAGATCGTGATCAACGCGAAGACCCGCCGGCCCAGCGTGTGCAACACCGCCGAGACGATCCTCGTCGACAAGGCGATCGCCGACACCGCCGTCCCGAAGCTCCTGCAGGCGTTCCAGCAACACAGCGTGACGGTCCACGGCGACCTGCCCGGCCTCGTGCCCGCGACCGACCAGGACTGGTCCGACGAGTACCTCTCGCTCGACGTCGCCCTCGCTGTGGTCGACGACCTCGACGCCGCCGTCGACCACATCGACCGTTACGGCACCGGCCACACCGAAGCGATCGTCACCTCGGACCTCGCCGCTGCGCGGGAGTTCACGACGCGCGTGGACGCCGCAGCCGTTATGGTCAACGCTTCGACGGCGTTCACGGACGGCGAGCAGTTCGGATTCGGCGCGGAGATCGGGATCTCCACCCAGAAGCTGCACGCCCGCGGTCCGATGGGTCTGCCCGAGCTGACGTCGACGAAGTGGGTGGTGTGGGGCGACGGCCACACCCGCCCCGCCTGATCGAGACCGGCCCGACGAAAGGAACCAGCGTGGATCGTGCGCTGCCCGCCACCCCGCCGATCTTCGCGGACGTCCAGGACGTCGTCGATCGTCTGGCCGGTACCGGATATCTCGCCGACAAGTCCACCGCGACCGCGGTGTTCCTCGCCGATCGCCTCGGCAAGCCGTTGCTGATCGAGGGACCCGCGGGCGTGGGCAAGACCGAACTCGCCCGCGCCGTCGCCGAGACCTCCGAGGCCGAACTCGTGCGCCTGCAGTGCTACGAGGGCGTCGACGAGTCCCGCGCGCTGTACGAGTGGAACCACGCCAAGCAGATCCTGCGCATCCAGTCGGCGGGGGCGACCGCCGCGGCGGGGGAGTCGTGGGACCGCACCAAGGAGGACGTCTTCTCCGAGGAGTTCCTGCTGTCGCGGCCGCTGCTCACCGCGATCCGCCGCGAGGATCCGACCGTGCTGCTCGTCGACGAGGTCGACAAGGCCGACGTCGAGATCGAAGGCCTGCTGCTCGAGGTGCTCAGCGACTTCGCGGTCACCGTGCCCGAGCTCGGCACCATCCGGGCCACCCGCAAGCCGTTCGCGGTGCTCACCTCGAACGCCACCCGCGAGTTGTCCGAAGCGCTCAAGCGCCGGTGCCTGTTCCTGCACCTGGACTTCCCCGATGCCGACCTCGAACGGCGCATCCTCGCCAGCCGGGTCCCCGATCTGCCCGACGCGCTCGCCGAACAGCTCGTGCGCACCGTCCGGGTACTGCGGGGCATGCAGCTCAAGAAGGTGCCCTCGGTGGCCGAGACGATCGACTGGGGCCGCACCCTGCTCGCGCTGGGTCTCGATACCCTCGACGACACCGCGCTGCGCAGCACGCTCGGCGTGATCCTCAAGCACCAGTCCGACCAGGTCCGCGCTGCCGCCGAGCTCCGGCTGAACTGACATGGCGGCCGCGCACCTTCCCGGATCCGGGGCGCCCCCGGCTCCCCACGGACTGCCCGGGCACCTGGTCGGATTCGTCGAGGCGCTGCGTCGCCGCGGCATCGCGGTCGGGCCGTCCGAGACGGTCGACGCCGGACGGGTCATGACGGTGCTCGATCTCCTCGACCGGGAGGCCCTCCGCGAAGGTCTCGCGTGTACCCTGCTCCGCCGGTCCACGCACCGCCCGACCTTCGACGCCCTGTTCGACCTGTGGTTCCCACCCGCGATCGGACGTCGCGAGGCCACCGGCCCGCAGGTGAGCATCCCGCGCACCCCCACGGGGGAGGTCGACTTCGAGGCCCTGCGCGACCTCATTGCCGAGTTGCTGTCCGACGAGTCGCCGGAGGCACTCGAGGCCTCCGAGATGCTCGTCTCCGCCATCGTCGAGGAACTCGGCCAGTACGCGTCGTCGAACGGCCCGTCCTTCTCGGCCTATCAGGCGCTGCGCGACGTCTCCCCGGAGACCTTGCTCACGAAGATCCTCGAGGGTCTGCTCGGCAACGGCACCCGTGAGGAACGCGACGACGCCGCCTACGAGAGCGAGGTCGCGCGGCGCACCGCCGCCCAGCGCATCGCCGATTTCCGGGCGATGGTCGAACGGGAGACCCGCCGGCGCACCGCCGAGCAGGTCGGCCGCGAACGAGTCGAGAAGTACGGGGTGCCCAAGCTCGCCGAGGAGGTCGACTTCCTGCGCGCGTCCGACGCGGAACTCGTCGCCCTGCGCCGCAGCGTCATGCCGCTCGCGCGTCTGCTCGCGAGCCGTCTCGCCGCGCGCCGCCGGCGCGCTCGTGCCGGCGCCATCGACCTGCGACGCACCCTGCGCAAGTCCATGTCCACCGGTGGCGTGCCCATCGATCTGGTCAACCGCAAGCCCCGTCCGGCGCGTCCCGAGCTCGTCGTGCTCTGCGACGTCTCCGGTTCCGTCGCCGGCTTCTCCCACTTCACGCTGCTGCTCGTGCACGCTCTGCGCGAGCAGTTCTCCCGCGTGCGCGTGTTCGCGTTCATCGACACCGCCGACGAGGTCACCCACTATTTCAGTGCGGGCTCCGATCTGGGCGAGTCCATGTCGCGGATGCTGAAGGAAGCGGAGCTGATCACCTACGACGGTCACTCCGACTACGGACACGCCCTCGGCAGCTTCGCGGAGAACCACGCACACGCCCTCACCAGCCGCAGCTCACTGCTGATCCTCGGCGACGGTCGCACGAACTACCGCAATCCGAACCTCGAAGTCCTCGAACATCTCCTGTCCGTCGCACGGCACGCGCACTGGCTCAATCCCGAGCCGAAGGGACAATGGGGTTCGGGGGATTCGGCCGCCAGGGTCTACAGCGAGGTCGTCACGATGCACGAGTGCCGGTCGGCGCAGCAGCTCGCAACGGTGGTGGCGAGTCTGCTCCCCGTGTGAACCCGTAAGCTGGACAACCGTGCATCAGCCAACGGATCGGCCCTCGGCCCCCAGGCGCCGCCTGGGCGTCATGGGTGGAACGTTCGACCCGATCCATCACGGACACCTCGTGGCGGCCAGTGAGGTCGCCGCGAGCTTCGACCTGGACGAAGTGATCTTCGTGCCCACAGGGCAACCCTGGCAGAAGACCGGACGCGACGTCAGTGCCGCCGAGGACCGTTACCTGATGACGGTGATCGCAACCGCATCCAACCCGCGGTTCTCCGTCAGCCGCGTCGACATCGATCGACGCAAACCCACCTACACCGTCGACACGCTGCGCGATCTCAGCGAGCAGTATCCCGACGCGGATCTGTACTTCATCACCGGCGCGGACGCCCTGGGATCGATCCTGTCCTGGCAGGACTGGCAGACCCTGTTCGACCTCGCCCGCTTCGTCGGGGTGTCCCGGCCCGGATACGACCTGCACGCCGAACATCTGGCACCGCATCTGGACGATCTTCCGCCGGAGGCGGTGAGCCTGGTGGAGATCCCGGCACTGGCGATCTCCTCCACGGACTGCCGCAGGAGGGCACGCGAGAACCGTCCCGTCTGGTATCTGGTGCCCGACGGAGTGGTGCAGTACATCAGCAAACGCCGGCTCTACCGCACGAATCCGCACCCCGACGGAGATCCCGTCCCGGTGTTCGACGGAAACACCCCCGGCACCATCGAGAGAAAGAGCACGCAGTGAGCGCAACGGCAGAAGCCACGGAGATGGCCCGAATCGCAGCCCTGGCCGCCGACGAGAAACTCGCCACCGACGTCGTGGTGCTCGACGTGTCCGAGCAGCTGGTGATCACCGACTGCTTCGTCATCGCGTCCGCACCCAACGAGCGTCAGGTCAACGCCATCGTCGACAACGTCGAGGAGAAGCTGCGCCTGGCCGGCCACAAGCCCGTCCGCCGCGAGGGCACCCGCGAAGGACGGTGGACCCTGCTCGACTACGTCGACGTCGTGGTGCACATCCAGCACGAGGACGAGCGCAACTTCTACGCCCTCGACCGCCTGTGGAAGGACTGCCCGACCATCGAGGTCGACGGTGTGGGTGGCCCCCGTTCGGCGATCGACGCGGCCGACTCGCCGGAGGACGTGTGAGTCGTCCGGAGGAGGGTGCGCAGAGCCCGAGGGTGCGGCAGCTGGTGCTGCTGCGCCACGGCCAGACCGAGTACAACGCCACGCGGCGGATGCAGGGGCAGCTCGACACCGATCTGTCCGAACTCGGCCGCCGGCAGGCTCTCGCCGTCGCCGACGTGATCGCCCGGTTCGATCCGCTCGCCGTCGTCTCGTCCGATCTGCGCCGCGCCTACGACACCGCGACCGCGCTCGGTGACCGCATCGGTCTGCCGGTCGCGATCGACACGCGGCTGCGCGAGACGCATCTCGGCGAATGGCAGGGCCTGACCCACACCGAGGTCGACGCCGTGGCCCCGGGCGCGCGCAGCGCGTGGCGCGCCGACGCGACCTGGACACCCCTGGGAGGTGAGAACCGCGTCGACGTGGCGCGGCGCAGCATCGCCGTCATCGGCGAACTGCTCGACAAGTACGAGGACTGGAACGATCGGCCCATCGTGCTGGTCGCGCACGGGGGCCTGATCGCCGCGCTCACCGCGGCCCTGCTCGACCTGCCGGTCGACCGGTGGTCCGTCCTCGGCGGTCTCGGGAACACCGGCTGGGTGCAGCTCAGCGGATACGGAGAGGTGCCGTCCTGGCGCCTGGACGTGTGGAACGCGTCGGCCATGGTGGCGCCCGATGACGTCCTCTGAACCGACGCCGATCGAGACCGACGCCGCCCCGCGGCGCCCGGTCCTGCTGGTGATCGGCGACTCGCTGAGCTACTACGGCCCGAAGGGCGGCCTGCCCGCCGACCATCCGCAGATCTGGCCCAATCTGGTCGCGGCCGAACTCGGCTGGGACGTCGAACTCGTCGCCCGGATCGGGTGGACCACACGCGACGCGTGGTGGGCCATGACCCAGGACCCGCGGGTGTGGGCCGCGATCCCGCACGCCGGAGCCGTCGTCCTGGCCGTGGGTGGGATGGACACCCTGCCGTCCCCGCTGCCCACCGCGCTGCGGGAAGGCCTGCGTTACATCCGCCCGCCGGCCCTGCGTCGCGCGGCGCGTACCGCCTACGGGTGGTTGCAGCCGCGACTGTCGCCGCTCGGTCGCCCGGTGGCGCTCCCGCCCCGGGTCAGTGTCGAGTACCTCGAAACGATCAGGGACGCACTGGCGTACATGCGACCCGACCTGCCCGTCATCGGCACCCTGCCGTCGGTGCACCGCAGCGAGCAGTACCGGTCGGTGCATGCCGGCCGGCTCCCCGCGGCACGCGCGATCACCCACTGGGCGGCCGAGAAGTCGGTTCCCCTCGTCGATCTCGCCGAAGCGGTGCGGGAGAACGTCTTCTCCGACGACGCCAACCCCGACGGGATCCACTGGGGTTGGGAAGGACACCGCCGCGTCGCCGCCGCTGTCGGTGACGCTGTCCGGATCGTGCATCGGGATGCGGAAGTCCCGGTGGAGGGCCTACGGTAGGCGTCGTGTCCGTCGTCGTCGTCACAGATTCGTCGAGTTGTATCGACCCCGAACTGGTCCGTCGGTACGACATCCGAGTGGTGCCACTGCACATCATCGTGGGCGGACGCGACCTCCGCGAGGGCGTCGACGAGTTGCCGGAGGACCTGTCGACCGTGACCACCTCCGGCCCCTCGCCCGCCGAACTGACCGACGCCTACACCGAGGCGCTCGAGGCCAGCGGGGGAGACGGCGTCGTCGCCGTGCACCTCTCGCGTGTGCTGTCCGGGACGTGGGACGCCGCCCGGCACGCCGCCGAATCGCTGGGCGACCGGATCCGGCTCGTCGATTCGCGGAACACCGCGATGGGTTCGGGTTTCGCCGTCCTCGAAGCGGTGCGCGCCGCCCGGGCCGGAGCCGATCTGGTGAGGGTGTACGAGCGGGCCGTGGAGGTCGCGGCGTCCGCCCGGACCCTACTCGTCGTCGACCGGCTCGACCACCTGCGTCGCGGTGGCCGGATCGGCACGGCCACCGCGCTGTTGGGTACCGCGCTCGCGATGAAACCCGTGCTGCACATCTCCGACGGCAAGCTCGTCCTGCGGGAGAAGACCCGCACGATGACCAAGGCGATGGCCAAACTCGTCGACGGAGCCGCAACCGATGTCGGCGACGAACCGCTCGTCGCGGTACACCACCGCGAGGCACCCGAGCGGGCCCGCAGCCTCGCCGATCAGCTCGCGCAGCGCCTTCCGGAGGGCACCGAGATCGTCGTGTCCGAACTCGACGCGGTTCTCGGCGCGCACGTCGGGCCGGGCGCGGTCGGTGTGGTCGTCGCCTCCGCGGCGACCGGTACCACCGAGGACTGACCACCTACACCACCTCCCGGCCCGGATCATGCCGGTGGAGGCCCGATCCGGGCATTCATCCACAGGGGTGCTGGTCATCCACAACCTGGGCCGGATCGGCGCCGACACCGAATCCGGCGTTCGCGGACGCGGTTAGCGTCGCGGCATGGCGAGCAGTGACCACCGTGATCTCGCGCGCACCCGCCTCGGCGCAATCACGCGTTCCTCGGCGATGCCCGCGGAACCGCCCTGGACCGAAGACACATCGACCGACGACCACCCCTGGGCGGATCACGACGACGGCGACGAACCCCTCCACAGCGGTCCCGGCCGGGAACGATTCGTCGATCGGCTGACCGCCGCGCGATGGGACACGGGACGACGGGGACCCGCAGCTCTCGCCGCGATCGGAGTGCTCGCCGCCGCAGTGGCTCTCGTCGTCGTGTGGCGCGACCGGCCGGTCCCCGAACCGGTACCGCCGCTGCCACGGGTCGAAGTCGTGGACACCGCAGAGTCGTCCGCCACGAAGGAGACGGACACGGCACAGCCGGATTCCGCTGAGTTCGTCGTCAGCGTCGTGGGTGCGGTGACACGGCCCGGACTCGTGCGGCTGCCGGCGGGATCCCGTGTGGCCGATGCGCTCGACGCTGCCGGCGGTGCCGTCGACGGCGCCGACCTCATCGGCCTGAATCTGGCCCGGCGGGTCGCCGACGGTGACCAGATCGTCGTGGGAATCGCCCCGTCCCAACCTGTTCCGCATGCCAGTGGAATCGTCGAAGCGCAGGTCCCCGGTGATGCTCCACCGGGGTCAGGCGGGTTGGTGGATCTCAACGCCGCCGACGAGACCGCGCTCGACGCGCTGCCGGGAGTCGGTCCCGTCACGGCCGCGGCGATCGTCTCGTGGCGTGACACCAACGGACCGTTCACGGACGTCGAACAACTCGGTGAGGTCGACGGGATCGGACCGGCGCGACTGGCCCGGCTGCGTGAACTGGTGACGGTGTGACCGTCCGGAACGACGGGTCCGACACCGCAACGGTTCTCGACGCCCGGTTGGTGCCGTGCGCGCTGGCCGCGTGGGCCGTGACGCTTCTCGGGTTGTACACGGGATGGCGGATCGTCACCGCCGTGGCGGTCGCGGCCGTCGTCGGATGCGCCGTGACGGTCCGTCTCGTCGCGGCCTGTCGCATCCCTCGCGGAGGTGCGCGGATCCTCCTCGCAGCACTGGCCGTCGTCGCGGGATTCGGGCCGGCTGCCGGTCTGCGGATGTGGGCCGCCGACCAGCACCCGATCGCCTCCGCAGCGGAAAGGGGAGCGTGGGCCGGCGTCGTTCTCGTCCCCACCGACGACCCGCGACGCATCCGGGCCGCGGCCTTCGACGACACACCCCGGGTACGCATTCCGGCACGGCTCGAGCACGTGACGGTCGGTGGACGATCCATGGACACCGGGGGATCGGTGGTGGTGTTCGCCCCGGCCGACTCGTGGGGAGATCTCCTGCCCGGGCAGTCGGTCACCGCACGCGTGCGGGTCGCGCCGTACACCGGACCGGGCACCACGGTGGCGGTGCTCCGCGCGGAGAACGCACCCACGGCCGTCGGCCCGCCCCCGGTGTGGCAGCGGTGGGCCGGCACGGCGCGCGACCGCCTCGCGCAGGTGAGTTCCGCGGTGCTTCCCGCCGACCGGGCCGGCTTGCTGCCCGGTCTCGTGGTGGGCGACACCACGGCGCTGACCGACGAGGTGCGCGAGGACTTCCGGGTTGCCGGACTGACGCACCTGACCGCCGTGTCCGGAGCCAACGTCAGCATCGTCCTCGGAGCGGTACTGCTCCTCGTACGCGCGGTAGGACTCGGCCCGCGTTCCGGCACCGTCCTCGCCGCAACGGCTCTCGTCGCCTTCGTCATCGTGGTCCGTCCGTCGGCGAGTGTGGTGCGCGCGGCGGCGATGGGATCGATCGGACTGCTGGCATTCGTGACCGGTCGTGAGCGACAGGCACTTCCCGCTCTGTGCACCGCGGTGGGCGTGCTGCTCGTGCTCATGCCCGACCTCGCCGTCGACGTCGGGTTCGCGCTGTCGGTGTCCGCGACAGCGGCGCTCATCGTCGCCGCGCCGCCCGTCGTGACCCGACTCGTGGACCGCGGGTGGCCGCGTTCCGTCGCGGAAGTCACGGCGATGTCGCTGGTCGCGTTCGCGGCGACCGCACCTCTCGTCGCGGCGGTGAGCGGGACGGTGAGCGTGGTATCGGTCGCGGCCAATGTCCTCGTGGCCCCGGTACTTGCGCCACTGACGGTCCTCGGCTCGCTCGTCGCGGTGGCCGCCTCCGTCGTCCCGTGGGCGGGGGAGGTGCTTGCGCGCGGTACCGGGCCTTTCCTGTGGTGGCTGATCACGGTGGCCGATCGGGCGGCGTCGTTGCCGTCGGCCGAGTTCGAAGTCCCGGACGGACCGGTGGGGGCTCTCGTCGCGGCCGTACTGGTCGTCGTGGTGTGGTCGGTGGCTCGTCACCGGCGGGTGCGGATCACGGCTCTCGTGATCGCGGTGGCCGTCGCGGCGGTGTGGCTTCCGGTGCGGATGCTGCGGCCGGGCTGGCCCGGAGCCGAATGGGTCCTCGTCGCATGCGATGTCGGCCAGGGCGATGCACTGGTATTGGCGACGGGGGACGGACGCGCGGTCGTCGTCGACACCGGGCCCGAGCCGGAACCCGTCGATCGGTGCTTGCGCCGGTTGCGGATCCGCGGTGTCGCGCTGCTCGTCGTGTCGCACCTGCACGCCGACCACGCGGGCGGAATCCGTGGTGTGCTCGGCGGGCGCTCGGTCGAGGCGGTCGTGGTCGGGCCGGGCGCTGCGAGTGACGACGCGGCGGACGTTCTCGACCCCGCGATCGAGAGCGGTGTCGTCGTGCGGGAAGTGGCCGCCGGTGCGGTCCTGCGCGCAGGCGATCTCGAGATCCGGGTGGTGGGACCGGCCGCACGCGGGACGGGCGGTTCCGAGAACGACGACTCCCTCGTCCTGGTGGTCGATACTGTCGTGGGGCGGATCCTGCTGCCGGGCGACGCGGAGGAGGCCGCGCTCGACGCACTCGTGCGGTCGGGCATCGACGTGCGTGCGGACGTGTTGAAGGTGCCGCACCACGGCTCGCGCACCACTCCTGCCCGGTTCCTCACCGCCGTGCGGCCGAGCGTCGCCCTCGTCAGCGCCGGACGCGACAACCTGTTCGGGCATCCGCATCCCGAGATCGTGTCCGCCCTGGCCGGAATGGGGGCGCGGGTGCTGCGCACCGACCTGCACGGCGACGTCGCAGTCGTCCGTGCCGGTTCCGGGGCGCTCGCGGTGGTGTCGGACGTGCGTGGCACGATCGAACCGTGAGCGACGCGTCCCTGCATCTGGTCCTCGGTGAGGAAGAACTGCTCGTCGACCGTGCCGTCGCGCAGATCGTGTCCGATGTCCGCACGCGCAGCGGAACTCCCGGCGACCTCCCCGTCTCCCGGCTCCGCGCCGGCGACGCGGGTGTGCCCGAACTTGCCGAGCTGCTCAGCCCGTCGCTGTTTGCAGAAGAACGCATCGTGATCCTCGAATCCACGGCCGACGCCGGGAAGGACGCCGCGGCGCTGATCCTCGACGTCGCAGCCGATCCGCCTCCGGGCGTGACACTCGTGATCCTCCACAGCGGCGGCGGTCGCACCAAGGCGATGGTGCCCGCGCTGCGCAAGTGTGGCGCCGAGGAACACATGTGCGCTGCTCCCGCGAAGGCGGGGGAGAAGGCCGCGTGGGTGCGCACGTTCGTCCACAAGGAGTTCCAGGCCGCGGACGTACGGGTCTCGGGCGACGTCGAACAGCTCGTCATCGAAGCGGTGGGATCCGACCTGCGCGAACTCGCCGCTGCGTGCAGCCAGCTCGTGGCCGACACCGGCGGCAAGATCAACGCTGCGGCCGTGCGGCGCTACTACTCGGGCAAGGCCGAGGTGTCGGGATTCGACGTGGCCGAGAAGGCCGTGGCCGGCGACACGGCCGGTGCGCTCGAAGCGCTGCGGTGGGCGATGCACCGCGGTGTCGCCCACGTGCTGCTCGCCGATGCCCTCGCCGACGCCGTGCACACCATCGCCCGAGTCGGCTCCGCCGGTCGCGGCGACCCGTTCTCCCTCGCGTCGTCGCTCGGTATGCCGCCGTGGAAGGTGAAGAAGGCCCAGGCACAGGCGCGCACATGGGCGCCGGCGTCGATCGGGACCGCACTCACGGTGGTCGCTGCGCTCAACGCCGACGTCAAGGGAGCGGCCGCCGATCCGGACTACGCTCTCGAGCACGCCGTGCGGGTCATCTCCGAACTGGCGGCCTGAGCCGTCCGCGCCGATCCCGCTTCAGGGGCGGCGTCATGTCTGCCGTTCAATGCCACGAAGGCCGTCCCCGGCGGGGGACGGCCTTCGTGAAGCAGAGCCTGCGTCTACTACCTCGGAGCGATGAACTCAGAGCTTGTTGGCAAGCTTCGCGAGAGCAGACTTCTTGTTGGCGGCCTGGTTGGGGTGGATGACACCCTTGCTGGCAGCCTTGTCGAGCTGACGGCTGGTGGCGACGAGGAGTTCGTTGACCTTGTCCTTGTCGCCGGCGGCCGCAGCCTCGCGGAACGAACGGATCGCCGTACGAAGCGACGACTTCACCGACTGATTCCGGAGTCGGTTGCGCTCGTTGGTGCGAATCCGCTTCACCTGGGACTTGATGTTGGCCACGCGTAAAATCCTGTCGTCTTGCTGGTAGCTGGTAGGAAAGCTCTGGGTGCATCTGAGCACCGATGGACAAGGTTACCAAGAACGGATCGCAAAGCCCAAACCGGCGGTCGAATCACCCTTCTCACCGGCCTGATCGTTTCGGCCAGGACGACGCGCACCTGACTGTTGTTGTTGCGTGCCGCCGCGGGAGGGCATCTACATGGGCGGACACGCCACGGCGCACGATGTCGTTGTCGAGGTCACGGCGCTTGCGTAATCTCCCTCACAGCGCGAACGGCGAGTTCGCGGCTGCGGTGCATCGACTCGAAGTGTTCTACCACCAGGTTCCGCCTGCGTGCGGGACCGCGAACATCGAGGTGACCCATGGAACCCCCACGCGATCCCGAGTCCCGAATCGACGAGGATCTCGCACGCCAGACATCCCTGGAAATCAGAGACCCCGGTGAGTTCTCCGATCTGCGGAAGTACGTGGCGGAGGCGATCGGAACCTTCCTCCTGGTGTTCTCCGCGGTGGGTACCGCGGTGTTCGCCGGAACCTATGTCGGCCAGCTCGGCGTCGCATTGGCGTTCGGCCTGACCCTGCTGTTCCTCGTGTACACCATCGGCCCGATCTCCGGGTGTCACGTGAACCCGGCGGTGACGCTCGGGCAGCTCATCGTCGGTCATGTGACCCCGGTGCGCGCCGTGGGTTACTGGATCGCGCAGGTCGTCGGCGGTCTGATCGCCGGTCTGACGCTCTACGCGGTGGCGTCGTCGCTTCCGAGCTACGACCGTGCCGCCGACGGGCTCGGGGCGAACGGCTGGGGCGCGCACAGCCCCTCGGCGGTGCACGGCCCGCTCGGCGGTGTGCTCGAGAACGGCTACGGTATCGGCGCGATGATCGTCGTCGAGGTCCTGCTCACGGCCGTGCTGGTGTTCGTGGTGCTGGGCGCGACCGATCAGGTCGCCGACGCACCGATCGCCGGCATCGCCATCGGCTTCACCCTCGCCGTGATCCACCTGATCTCGATCCCGATCGACAACACGTCGGTCAATCCCGCCCGCAGCCTCGCCGTCGCCTTCTACCAGGACGGTGCGCTCGGGCAGCTGTGGGCGTTCATCGTGTTCCCGCTCATCGGCGGCGCACTCGGAGCCCTCGTCTACACCTTCCTCTTCGGACGGCGGTACGGGCTCCGGGCCTCCTGAGGTCCCGCGGGCGGGACGCGGCCCGGTTCAGCTCCAGTTGAAATCGGTGCGGAGCCGGGCCGCGACCTGATCGAAGCGTGCGCGGGGAAGGATCGCGCCCTCGCGGCGGATGCCGTCCTCGGGGACGTCGAGCACGCGATCGAGGCGCACCCAGCTCGGGCGGTTCTCCGCGTCCCACCGTCCGGAGCCGATTCCGAGCCAGTCGCGGTGACCGTCGCGGTCGGCGTTCGACGACAGCATCAGTCCGAGCAGCGTCGAGTCGTCGCGGCCCACGATGAGCACCGGGCGGTCCTTGCCCTGCGTCGGATCTTCTTCGTACGCCACCCAGGTCCACACGATCTCGCCCGGATCGGCGCGACCGTCGAGATCGGGGGAGTACTCGAGGCGGCGGGCACGCTGCGCCGTCGGCGTGGTGCGCGACGCCACCGGGCGACCGGGGGCCGGGCGCTTCGTACCGGACTGGGTCTTCGCAGCACCGGGCTTCGGCGCCGCGGTCCGGTCCGCGCCGGGCTTCGGTGCCGCGGTGGTACCGCTCCCCGAAGTTCCGCTCGCTGCGCCGGCCTGGCCGGCCGCGTTCAGCGCGGCGCGCGCCTTGTCGAGCGCCCCGGACTGCTGCAACTGCTGGTAGATCTTCGGCCCCTGCTCGACGGCGAGACGCCCCAGCTGCCTGCCCAATTTCTTCCATGTACCGGCCACGGGAACCGAGCTTAACCGGACCTGACCCGGGCGAAGTCCCGGCCGCCGCCCGACTTGGATATTCTGCAGGGTGACCGCGGTCTGCAGGCCGCTGCCAGTCCGAGTCAGGAGCACGACATCAGCACCTTCGCCGACACCACGTTCACGGACCCCGCAAAGATCCGGAACTTCTGCATCATCGCGCACATCGACCACGGAAAGTCGACGCTCGCGGACCGGATGCTGCAGCTCACCGGGGTGGTCGAGGAGCGGCAGATGCGCGCCCAGTACCTCGACCGCATGGACATCGAGCGCGAGCGCGGCATCACGATCAAGGCGCAGAACGTACGTCTGCCGTGGAAGCTCGACGGCGAAGACTACGTGATGCACCTGATCGACACCCCGGGCCACGTCGACTTCACCTACGAGGTCTCCCGCGCGCTCGAGGCGTGCGAGGGCGCGGTCCTGCTCGTCGACGCCGCGCAGGGCATCGAGGCGCAGACCCTCGCCAATCTCTACCTCGCGCTCGACAAGGACCTGACGATCATCCCGGTCCTCAACAAGATCGACCTGCCCGCGGCCGACCCCGACCGCTATGCCGGTGAGATCGCGAACATCATCGGCTGCGAGCCGTCCGACGTGCTCCGGGTCTCCGGCAAGACCGGCGAGGGCGTCCCCGAACTCATCGACGCCGTGATCCGCCAGGTGCCGCCGCCGGTCGGTGACGCCGACGCGCCTGCCCGCGCCATGATCTTCGACTCCGTCTACGACACCTACCGCGGCGTCGTGACGTATGTGCGTGTGGTCGACGGCAAGATCGTGCCCCGCGAGAAGATCAAGATGATGTCGACGGGCACGACCCACGAACTGCTCGAGGTCGGCATCGTCTCGCCCGAACCCAAGGCCACCGCCGGTCTCGGCGTCGGCGAGGTGGGCTATCTCATCACCGGCGTGAAGGACGTGCGCCAGTCGAAGGTCGGCGACACCGTCACCACCGCCCGCAACGGTGCGGAGGAGCCGCTCACCGGCTACCGCGAACCGCGCCCGATGGTCTACTCCGGCCTGTATCCGGTCGACGGTTCCGACTACCCGGTGCTGCGCGACGCGCTCGACAAGCTCCAGCTCAACGACGCTGCGCTCACCTACGAGCCCGAGACGTCCGTCGCCCTCGGATTCGGCTTCCGTTGCGGCTTCCTCGGTCTGCTCCACATGGAGATCACCCGCGAGCGCCTCGAGCGCGAGTTCGGCCTCGACCTGATCTCCACCGCCCCCAACGTCGTCTACCGCGTCGTGCTCGAAGGTGGTCAGGAAGTCGTCGTGACGAACCCGTCCGACTGGCCCGAGGGCAAGGCCCGCGAGATCTACGAACCGATCGTCAAGTGCACCATCATCGCCCCGAGCGAGTTCATCGGCTCGATCATGGAGCTGTGCCAGTCGCGGCGCGGTGAGCTCGGCGGCATGGACTACCTGTCCGAGACCCGCGTCGAGCTGCGGTACACGCTGCCGATGGCCGAGATCATCTTCGACTTCTTCGACTCGCTGAAGTCGCGCACCCGCGGCTACGCCTCGATGGACTACGAGGAGGCCGGCGAGCAGGAGGCCGCGCTGGTCAAGGTCGACATCCTGTTGCAGGGCGAGGCCGTCGACGCGTTCAGCGCGATCGTCCACAAGGACGCCGCTGCCGCCTACGGCAACAAGATGACGACCAAGCTCAAGGAACTCATCCCGCGGCAGCAGTTCGAGGTGCCCGTCCAGGCTGCGATCGGCTCGAAGATCATCGCCCGTGAGAACATCCGGGCGATCCGCAAGGACGTTCTCGCCAAGTGCTACGGCGGCGACATCAGCCGTAAGCGCAAGCTGCTCGAGAAGCAGAAGGAAGGCAAGAAGCGGATGAAGACCATCGGCCGCGTCGACGTGCCGCAGGAAGCGTTCGTCGCCGCGCTGTCGTCCGAGGCCTCGTCCGACAAGCCGAAGAAGTAGTCGTCCCTGCTGCGACGCCCACCGGAAGGATTCGCGTGCTCGACACCTGGCTCACCCGTGAACTCGGAATCTCCGTTCCACTGCTGGGTGCGCCCATGGGCGGCCGGGCCGGGGGGCGGCTCGCGGGCGAGGTGACGCGGGCCGGCGGCCTCGGACTCATCGGCGCCGCCCGCTACAACACCGCCGAGTGGATCGAGGGCGAGGTGCGCACCGCCCGCGAGATCGGTGGTGGGCCTGTGGGATTCGGTCTGATGACCTGGGCGCTCGCCGACGACGACAGCCTCCTCACCGCAGTGCTCGAGCACCGCCCGCAACTGGTCACGCTCTCGTTCGGCGATCCCGCACCCTACGTCGAGCGCGTCCACGAGGCCGGAGCGATCGTCCTCTCGCAGATCAACACGATCGACGATCTGCGGGTGGTCGAGGCGGCGGGTGTCGATGCGGTGATCGCGCAGGGCCATGAGGCCGGTGGGCACACTGGCCGGATCGGCACCCTTCCGTTGCTGCAGGAGGTGCTCGAGTCGACGTCGCTGCCCGTGCTCGCCGCAGGTGGCATCGCCACGGGTCGCGGTCTGGCGGCGGTGCTCGCAGCCGGTGGGCAGGGCGCCCTGGTCGGGACGGCGTTGCTCGCCAGCCCGGAGACCGTCGGCCCCGACTACGCCCGCGGCCGGCTCGTGGAGGCCGGCAGCGCCGACACCGTCTACACCGACGTCTTCGACAAGGCCCGGCACCAGCCGTGGCCGGCGCGCTGGGGCGGACGTGCCCTGCGCAACGCCTTCACCGACGAGTGGCACGGTCGGGGCGCCGACGAGGACACCCTCGCCGCCGCGTACACGGGCGACGATCCCGACATCGGAGTGGTCTACGCGGGGGAGGCCGCCGGTCTGGTGCGGTCCGAGCGACCCGCGGGCGAGGTCATCCGGGGTATCGCCGAGCAGGCGGAGACCCTGCTGTCCCGCTTCCGCTGAGGACGGCATCGGCACACGGACGTCCCCACTCGAGTTAAGGTGAGCCTCACCTGAAATGGAGGTCGCCCATGCGTCGAGTCGTTCTCTCCGCGGTAGCGCTCGTACTGTTCGCCGTCCCGAGTCTCGTAGCATGCTCGACGGACACCGACGAACCCGCGACTGCCGGTGGCGAGACCGTCACCGTCGAGCACTCCTACGGCACGACGACGATCGAGGGCACACCCGAGCGGATCGTCGCGACCTCCAGCCAATGGCTCGACGCCCTCGTCGAACTCGGAGTGCAGCCGGTCGCGTACTACAGCGCAGGCTCGTACGGCGACGATCGCGGACTCTACCCCTGGCAGACCGGCGTCTCCCCGGATGCGGTGGCGCTGAGTCCGACGGCGGAGACGTCGGTGCCCGTCGAGGAGGTGGCCGCTCTCGAACCCGACCTGATCCTCGGCGCCTGGCAGATCGCCTCGCAGAACGACTACGACACGATCTCCGCGGTCGCGCCGACGATCGGGCCTCTCGGCGACACCGGCGTGGACCGCTGGGACGAACAGGTGCGTGTGCTCGGTGAGGTCCTCGGCCGCACCGACGACGCCGAGCGGATCATCGCCGACCGCAACGCCGAGATCGAGGAGGCCGCTCTGCCGGGACTCGAGGGCCGGACCGCCGCGCTGTCGCAGTACGTCACCAACGAGCAGCAGGTCGTCGTGGTTGCCGATCCGAATGACGGGGCGGCGGCGTTGTTCACGCAGCTGGGCATGACGCTGCCGCCCGCGCTGGTCGCGGAGGGCGGAGCCTCCCAGGGGCGGGTCGTGCTGGGTCCCGAACGCGTCGACGCCCTGGTCGCCGATCTACTGATCATCCTGCCGCGCGGCGGAACCGAGCAGGACCTGATGGCCCTGCCCGGATTCGACCGGTTGCCCGCCGTCACCGGAGGCGGTCTCGCCGTCGTCGACTTCCCGACGGTGGTCGCGTTCAACACGCCCTCGTCGCTGTCGATCGGCTATGCGCTCGACGTGATCCGGCCGCAGCTCGAGGCCGTCGCGAACGCCTGAGACCGGCTCACGGCCCGAGATGCGCGGGCCGGAAGTTGCCCGCTCCGATCTCCCGCTCGGCGCGGATGACGTGGACGACGGCGTTGATGAGCGCCAGGTGGGTGAACGCCTGCGGGAAGTTCCCCAGATGACGTCCGGTCTCGGTGTCGATCTCCTCGGCATAGAGCTTCAAGGGGCTCGCGTAGTCGAGCAGGCGCTGGCACAGTGCGGCGGCCCGCTCGACCTCACCGATCTCGACGAGCGCCGAGACCAGCCAGAACGAGCAGATGGTGAACGAACCCTCCTCACCCGCGAGTCCGTCGTCGGTGGTCTCCACGCGGTAGCGCAGCACCAGTCCGTCCTCGGTGAGTTCGTCGGCGATCGCCAGCACCGTGGCCCGCACGCGGGGATCGTCCGCGGGCAGGAAGCGCAGCAAGGGGATCAGCAGAGCCGAGGCGTCGAGCGACGGGTGACCGTACCGCTGGGTGAAGACACCGCGTTCGTCGACGCCGTGTTCGAGGACGTCGGCCTTGATCTCGTCGGCGACGGCCGTCCACTTGCGGGCGTAGTCGGGGCGGCCCTGCAGCTCGGCGAGTTTCGCGCCGCGATCGAGGGCAACCCAGCACATGACCTTCGACGACACGAAGTGCTGGGGTTCGCCGCGCACCTCCCAGATGCCGCGATCGGGCTTGCGCCAGTTGGCCGCCGCCTCCTCGACCTGCCGGCGCAGGGTGTGCAGCAACGTCTGGGGAAAGTGTCCGCGGGACTTGACGTGCAGGTACACCGAGTCGAGCAGCGTGCCCCAGATGTCGTGCTGCTGTTGGTGATAGGCGTCGTTGCCGATCCGGACCGGGGTCGCGCCGTCGTAGCCGCTCAGATGCGCGAGGGTGGACTCGGGCAATTCGCGCTCACCACCCACCCCGTACATGACCTGGAGCGGATATCTCATGCCGTCCGCGTCGCGCGAGACGTCGAGGATGAACGAGAAGAAATCGTCGGCCTCCCGGTCGAACCCGAGTGTGTACAGGCCCCACAATGCGAACGTCGAATCACGCACCCATGCGTAGCGGTAGTCCCAGTTGCGTCTTCCGCCAGGGGTTTCCGGCAGAGAGGTCGTCGACGCGGCGAGCAGCGCCCCGGTCGGGCTGTAGGTCAGTCCCTTGAGCGTCAGCGCGCTGCTCTGCAGGTAGGTGCGCCAGGGGTGATCCGGGAAGCGGCCCGTCGTGATCCACTCGCGCCAGTAGTCCTGGGTGGCGGCCATCTTCACGGCGGCCTCGTCGAAGGTGTGCGGCATCGGGCAGTCCGACCACGACAGGGCGACGAACGCCGTGTCGCCCTTGTGGAGTCGACGACGCGCGCGGACCTCGCGGTCCTCGATCCCGAGACGCAGATCCGTCGTCATGCGCAGCGTCGGATGTTCGTCCGGCGCATTCCGGCACACCGCGGTGGCCTCCTCGTAGACCTTGCCGGTGTAGCTCCATTCGGTGCGGCCGCGGTGGTAGTCGAAGGCGGGCTCGCAGCTGACGTACAGATCCACCGTCCCGTTCACACAGCGCACCGTGCGCAGCAGCATGTGCTCGGACTCCCAGTCGGACGGGGTCCGGCGGTGCGTGGTCGAGCGCTCCTCGACGTCGTACCAGGGCGCCATGACCAGCGCGTCCCGCACGATCATCCAACCCGTGTCGGTCTGCCAGGTCGTTTCGAGCACCAGACCGCCCGGCAGGTACCGGCGTGCCGCAGGAACGGTGCGGTCGTGCGGCGACAACCGGAAATGTCCCGCGCTGCGGTCCAGCAGCGACCCGAACACACTCGGGGAGTCAGGACGGGGCACACACATCCACTCCACGGTGCCGTCACGCGCGATCAGGCAGGTGCTCTCGCAATCCGAGAGGAATGCGTAGTCGTCGATCGGCGGGAACGGACTCCGTCGGAAGGGTGCCCCCGACAGCGGTGAGGAGGAGTGGTGGTGGTCCATCCCTCCATGATCACCGCGGGCCGGGCGGATCGCAGGACGGTTGCCGAACCTACTAGGGTGTAGGCAATGGATCGGGTGGCTTCGTGGTGGGACGGCTTCGAGCTGTGGCTCGCGGGCCTGTCCTTCGTCCCTCAGGTGGCCCTGGTGCTCGCAGTGCTGGTGCCGGCCTGCTTCGGGGTCGCATGGCTGCTCGATCGGGCGATGGCCGGTGTCTTCGGACTGCTCGGCCGTGGAGAGACGGACTCGCCCGCCACTACGACGGAGGATTGCTGACATGCCGCGTTCGCGCGTGACCCTGGCGCTGATCGCGCTGTTGATCATCGTCGTCGTCGCATGGCTCGTCTCCATGTGAGCACGCCGCTCGCGCATCCGGTCCGGTGCTCGACGCCCGGTGTCCGAATCGTCGATTTCGGTCGATCCTCGACCTCTGCTAATCTCTGCCGCGTGTCCGCGACCACGCTGCCCCGCATCCGCCATGAGTTGGCGTTGATCGCTGTGGGCATGCCTTCGGTCGCCGACATCGACTGTTGTCGCTGAACCCTTCTTCTCTGCGGTCCCCGTCTTCCGGATCCTCGCGTCCGTCGGTGCTGCATCCTCGCGAATCCCGGCCGGTCGGATCCCGGCAGCCCCTCGTCCGGTGGCCGGTCGCGTTCATCCCCCTCGAAACAGCCCCTCAGGAGGCTCGTCATGAAACGTTCCAGGTTCGTCGTCGCGGCGCTCGCCGCGGTCACCGCGTTCTCCCTCACCGCCTGCGCCGGCGGTTCGAGCGACACCGTCGGAGCCGAGAGCGGCGGCGACGGATCCGGTGGCACGATCAACCTCTACGCCTACGCCGTGCCCAAGGTCGGATTCGACTCGCTGATCCCCGCCTTCCAGGAGACCGAGGAGGGGGAAGGCGTCGTCTTCCAGCAGTCCTACGGCGCCTCCGGAGACCAGTCCCGCAAGGTGCGCGACGGCGCGGAGGCCAACTTCGTGAACTTCTCCGTCGAACCCGACATCACCCGTCTCGTCGACGCGGGCCTCGTCGACGAGAACTGGAACGACAACGCCTACAACGGGATCCCGTTCGGATCGGTCGTCACCATCGTCGTCCGTGAGGGCAACCCGAAGAACATCCAGGACTGGGACGACCTGCTCCGGCCGGACGTCGAGGTCGTCACCCCCAACCCGTTCAGCTCGGGTTCGGCGAAGTGGAACCTGCTCGCCCCCTACGCCGCGAAGAGCAACGGCGGCGCCGACCCGCAGGCCGGCATCGACTACGTCGACGCACTGGTCACCGACCACGTGAAGGTGCAGCCGAAGTCCGGTCGCGAGGCCACCGAGACCTTCCTGCAGGGCACCGGCGACGTGCTGCTGAGCTACGAGAACGAGGCGCTGTTCATCGAGCGCAACGGCGACCCCGTCGAGCACGTCACCCCGCCCGTCACGTTCAAGATCGAGAACCCCGCGGCGGTGCTGAAGAACGCGAAGGACGTCGAGGTCGCGCAGGCATTCAACGACTTCCTGTACACCCCCGACGCCCAGCGCCTGTGGGCCGAGACCGGGTTCCGGCCCGTCGACCCGACCGTCGCCGAGGAGTTCGCCGACGAGTTCCCGCAGCCGGAGAAGCTGTGGACCGTCGCCGATCTCGGCGGCTGGGAGACCGTGAACGAGGAGCTGTTCGCCGACAGCACCGGCACCATCGCGGTGATCTACGACAACGCCACGAAGTAGAGCACGCGCGTGACCGTCTCGGAACACACCGCCGGGTCGGGAGATTCGTCTCCCGCCCCGGCGGGTTCGCGTCGCGGGCCGTCCGCCACGGCCCCCGCCCGACCACGTCGCCGGATGTTCACCGGCGCCGTCGGGCCCCTCGGTATCGGCATCGCCACCCTGTGGTTGAGCCTGATCGTCCTGCTTCCCCTCGCGGCCCTGGCCTTCCACTCCGTCTCCGACGGTCTCGGGACCTTCGTCGATGCGATCACCGCGCCGGCCGCCCTGGCGACCCTGCGGATCACCGTCGTCGTCTCGCTGGTCGTCGCGGCGATCAACGCGGTGATGGGCACGGTGATCGCCTGGGTGCTCGTCCGCGACGAGTTCCCGGGGAAGAAGTTCGTCAACGCCCTCATCGACCTGCCCTTCGCCCTGCCGACGATCGTCGCGAGCATCGTGCTGCTCTCGCTGTACGGGCCGCAGAGCCCGATCGGTGTGCAGCTCAACGCGACCGAGCCGGGACTGGTGGTGGCGCTGGCATTCGTCACGCTGCCGTTCGTGGTGCGCTCGGTGCAGCCGGTGCTCATCGAGGCCGACCGTGAGGTCGAGGAGGCCGCCGCCTCGCTCGGAGCCGGCAACTTCACGATCTTCCGCACGGTCGTGTTGCCCGTGCTCGCACCGGCCGTCCTCGGCGGCACCGGCCTGGCATTCGCCCGCGCCATCGGTGAGTACGGCTCGATCGTGCTCATCGGCGGCAACATCCCGTACAAGACGCAGGTCGCGTCGCAGTACATTCAGCAGCAGATCGAGATCGACCGGCCGGTCAACGCCGCCGCGGTCTCCGTCGCGTTGCTGGTGATCGCCTTCGTCGTGCTGTTCGTCCTGCGCCTGGTCGCGAACCGGGGGCTGCGCCGAGAGGAGGACGACCGGTGAAACCGTCCCTCGCATCCCGATTGTCGCTGCGCTTCGTCGCGCTCGCCTACCTGTTCGTACTGTTGCTCGTCCCGATCGGGGTGATCCTCTACCGAACCTTCGAGAACGGCATCGTGGCGTTCGCCGAGTCGATCAGCACCCCCGCCGCGATCTCGGCGCTGAACCTGTCGCTGCTGATCGTCGCGATCGTCGTACCCGTGAACGTGATCTTCGGCATCGTCGTCGCGCTGGCCCTCGTCCGCGGCAGATTCCCGGGGAGGGGACTGCTGCAGGCCGTCGTCGACCTGCCCTTCGCGGTCTCGCCGATCGTCGTGGGTGTCGCCCTGATCATGCTCTGGGGCGCCAACGGATGGTTCGGTGCCGTCGAGGATCTCGGCTTCAAGGTGATCTTCGGCCTGCCGGGCATGGTGCTCGCGACGATCTTCGTGACGCTGCCGTTCGTCGTGCGCGAGGTCGAACCGGTGCTGCGCGAGATCGGGGAGGAGCAGGAACAGGCCGCCGCGACCCTCGGCGCGAACACCTGGCAGACCTTCTGGCGGATCACGTTGCCGGCGATCCGCTGGGGCCTGACCTACGGCATCGTCCTCACCGTCGCGCGAGCCCTCGGCGAGTTCGGTGCCGTCATCATGGTCTCGTCCGGCTTCCCCGGCGTCTCCCAGACGCTGACGCTGCTCGTGCACGCCCGGTACATCGACGACCACAACACCTTCGGCGCCTACAGCGCCGCGACCCTGCTCATGGCCATCGCGGTGATCGTCCTGCTGCTGATGACCCTGCTCGACCGGAAGAGGAGCACCGAATGATCACCGTCACCGGGGCGCGCAAGAACTACGGAGACTTCGCCGCACTCGACGACGTCGACATCGACATCCCGTCCGGCTCGCTCACCGCCCTGCTCGGCCCGTCGGGTTCGGGGAAGTCGACCCTGCTGCGCTCGATCGCGGGCCTCGAGACCCTCGACGCGGGCAGCGTCCACATCGCCGGCAAGGACGTCACCGGCGTCACCCCGCAGAAGCGCGACATCGGGTTCGTGTTCCAGCACTACGCCGCGTTCAAGCACATGACCGTGCGCGAGAACGTCGCCTTCGGACTCAAGATCCGCAAGCGCCCCAAGGCCGAGATCACGAAGCGGGTCGACGACCTGCTCGAGATCGTCGGGCTCGGCGGATTCCAGCGACGCTATCCGGCGCAGCTGTCCGGCGGCCAGCGTCAGCGCATGGCGCTCGCGCGTGCCCTCGCGGTGGACCCGCAGGTGCTGCTGCTCGACGAGCCGTTCGGTGCCCTGGACGCAAAGGTCCGCGCCGACCTGCGGACCTGGCTGCGCCGCCTGCACGACGAGGTGCACGTGACCACCGTGCTCGTCACGCACGACCAGGAGGAGGCGCTCGACGTCGCCGACCGCATCGCGGTGATGAACGCCGGACGCATCGAACAGGTCGGAACGCCCGAGGAACTCTACGATCGCCCGGCGAACAGCTTCGTGATGTCGTTCCTCGGCACGGTGTCCAAGCTCAACGGCGTGCTGGTGCGGCCGCACGACATCCGGCTCGCCCGGCAACCCGCGCTCTCCGACACGTCCGGCGGCTCGGTCGGTGTCACGCGGGCGACCGTCGAGCGTGTCGTCCGGCTGGGCTTCGAGGTACGTGTCGAACTGCGCAACGACGCGACCGGTGAGCAGTTCACGACGCAGATCACCCGCGGCGAAGCCCACGACCTGGGGCTCGTCGCGGGCGATACCGTCTACGCGCACGCTCCCGCCGCGTCCGAGGCCGCCCCGCTCGGTACCGCCGCGCAGTAACCGAACGCCGGCGTCGGGCTCATGCGCGCCGGGTCAGTGCGCTTCGGTCTCCGACCGGTGGTGGGCCCGGCAGATCATGACCGGACAGCAACTGTGGTGGATCAGTCCCTGGCTGCTCGAGCCGACCACCGCAGCGGCCAGCGGACTCCGCCCGTGGCTGCCCACCACCACGAGCTGGGCGCTCTTGGACTCCTCGAGCAGGACGATGTCGGGCTTGCCCCGCTCGACCCGGTAGGAGACCTCGACGTCGGGGAACCGCTCGGTGTGCCCGGAGGTGTTCGACCTCATCTCCTCCCTCCGGTACTCGACGTAGGCCGTCCAGTCCGTGAACCGTGACCCCTCGCCGTAGGTGAGCGTGGACTGCTCCGTCCACGTGTGGATCGCGACGAGCGGTGCCTCGAGCGCCGCCGCGGTCGCGAACGCGTGCTCGACGGCCCCCGCACTGACCTCGGTGCCGTCCACGCCGACGACGACCGGACGACCGTCGGGTGGCTGGAATCCCTCGCGGCTGCGCCACGTCACCACCGGGCATTCGGCGTGGTTGGCCACCGACACGACGTCGGAACGCCGCACCATCGACTGCCATTCGGTGGTGGTGGTGTGACCGAGAACGATCATCCGTGCCTCGCGCGACAGGTCGGTGAGCACACGATCCGGCTTGCCAGACGGGGTGGACCGCCGGACCTCCACCCGGTCGACTGCGCCACGAACGGCTGCTTCCGCGGCGGTGAGAACGGCCTCCGACGGGTCGGTCCCGTTGTCGGAGGTGGGGGGATGAACGTGCACCAGGTCGATCGGTTCGCCGAGACGTTGGGCGACGCACGCGGCCCACCGGGCCGCATCGAGTGCGCTGTCCGATCCGTCGATGCCGACGACGATTCCGTGACCGACATTGGCTGTGCCCATGCTACCTCCTCGCGTCACCGTCCAGTGTGGTACGGATCACAGGCTGCGCGCCAGCCCTGCGCGCCTCGGCACGCCCGGAGCACGACCTCCCGGCAGCTAGTCGCCGACGGCGTCCTTGCCGCGCTGGACGATCTTCGGGTCGGCCGGGAAGACGATCTGGCGGTCCTTGTCGTCGTACTCGAACTGGTTCAGGAAGAACCGCATCGCGTTGATCCGGGCCCGCTTCTTGTCGTTCGACTTGATCGTCGTCCACGGGGCGTGATCGGTGTCGGTGCGACGGAACATCTCTTCCTTCGCCTCGGTGTACTGGTCCCACTTGTCGAGCGATTCGAGGTCCATCTCCGACAGCTTCCAGCGGCGGACGGGGTCGAGCTGGCGAATCGCGAACCGCGTGCGCTGCTCGTTCTGCGTGACCGAGAACCAGAATTTGGTCAGCGAGATCCCGGCGTCGACGATGAGCTGCTCGAACATCGGGATTTGAGTGATGAAGCGTTCGTACTCGTCGTCGCTGCAGAACCCCATGACGCGTTCGACCCCGGCACGGTTGTACCAGGAGCGGTCGAACAGCACGAGCTCACCGGCGGTGGGGAAGTGCTGGATGTAGCGCTGCATGTACCACTGGCCCTGCTCGCGGTCGGACGGCTTGTTGAGCGCGACGGTCCGGGCGTGCCGGACGTTGATGTACTCCTGGAACCGCTTGATGGTGCCGCCCTTGCCGGCGGCGTCGCGACCTTCGAACACGATGATGTGCTTGGACCCGTTGTCCTTGGCCCACGACTGGAACTTCAGCAGTTCGATCTGCAGTAGGTACTTCTCGACCTCGTAGGTGGCGCGGTCCATCCGGGTGTCGTACGGATAGTTCTCCCGCCAGGTGTCGACGGCCCGGCCCTCGATGTCGATCAGATCGGGGTCCTCACCGTGGTCGTCGCGCACCGAATAGCCCTCCGTGCGGAGCCGGTCGATGTAGCGACGGAGTTCGTTCTGCACGCGAGGTCCTCCCGGATCACCGATGTCGTCGAACGACGACTGTGACTCCGTTGTAGCGGAGGAATGCGAATCGTGCGTGAACTCGGGCGGAGAGTCGGACGCGACTCAGGCCACGCGCAGTCCGCGCCGGCGGTGCACGGCCTCGGTGTAGCGCTGGGCGATCACCCGCGCGACGGCATCGTGCCGGGTGAGAGTTTCCGCGACCCGCACGTGCCCGAGACTCTCGGCCTCGGCGCAGGCGCGGTCCCACAGCAGTCCGGGGGCGAGGATCCACGGCGTCAGCACGACGGTGCGTGCGCCGCGGGAGGTGAGATCGGCGAGGGTCGTTCCGACCGACGGGCCGGTGGTGGCGAAGCACGCCGCGGCCTGCGTCCACGCCGTCCCGGCGAGGATGCGGGGCACGACGAGTTCTGTCGCCCGGTTCGCTTCGGGGCGCCGCGATCCCACCGCGCACACCGCGACACCGACGGACGGATCATCGACCGACACCCCCGTGGCCGTGATCAGGTCGCGAGCCGCGTCGACGAGGAGATCGTCGTCGCCGAGGATCGGCGAGCACAGCACCTCGAGCAACGGATGACGTTGCTGCGCCTCGTGCAACAGGGCCGGCAGATCGACCCGCGCGTGGAAGGCGCTGCCGAGCAGCAGTGGCACCACCGCGACCTGCCGATGCCCGTCCGCGGCGAGCGCGTCGAGGACCTGCCCGACCGAGGGGGTGTTCAGGTCCAGGAACGCGAGTCGCACGTCCAGACCGGGGTTCTCGGCCCGGACGGTGTCGAGCGCGGCAGCCACGGCCCGCGCCGAACGCGGGTCGCGGCTGCCGTGCGCGACGGCGACGAGCGGCATCATGCCGGGACGCGGTCCCCGAGCTCGATGTCGGCGAGTCCGTCGCCCACGAGACCCGCAGCCAGGGTGTTGCCCCCGGCCGGATCGATGAGCAGGAAGCTGCCGCTACGGGGGTTGACGCGGTAGTCGTCCGCGGCGATCGGCTCGGCCACACGCACCGTGATGCGCGCGATCTCGTTGAGCTCGATGCTGTCCGGGCTCGGGACGGAGGAGAGGTTCTGCTCGTCGAACCGCTCGTCGATCGTGCCGACGATGGCCTGCGTGGTGCGGGTGCCGTGCTTGAGCAGCAGCCGGGCGCCGGGACGCAGCGGCTTCTCGGCGAGCCAGCACACGGTGGCCTCGAACTCCGACAGCGGCTCGGGTGCCGCCTCCGGGGTGGCGATGATGTCGCCGCGGGAGACGTCGACGTCGTCGGCGAGCACCAGGGTCACCGACCGGCCGGCGTGCGCGACATCGAATGCGCCGTCGGCACTGTCGATGCGCTCGACGGTGGTGCGGACACCGGACGGCAGCACGACGACCTCGTCGCCGGGGCGCACGGAGCCTGCCGCGACCTGACCGGCGTAGCCGCGGTAGTCGGGGAACTCGGCGGTGCGGGGACGGATCACGTACTGCACCGGGAAGCGCAGACCGGTCTCGTGCCGGCCGTGCACGTCGGCGTCGACGGGGACCGACTCGAGGTACTCGATGAGGGTCGGGCCGTCGTAGTAGGGGGTGTTCTCGCTGCGCACCGCCACGTTGTCGCCGTGCAGCGCGGAGACAGGGATCTCCTGCACGTCCTCGGGGGCCCAGCCGAGCGAGCTCGTCAGTTCGCCGAACTCGGCGGAGATCTGCGCGAACACCGAGGCCGGATCCTCGACGAGGTCGATCTTGTTGACCGCGAGGACGAGCTTCGGCACACCGAGCAGGGCCAGCACGGCGGCGTGCTTACGGGTCTGCGAGACGACACCCTTGCGCGCGTCGACCAGCAGGACGACGAGCTGCGCTGTGGACGCACCCGACACCGTGTTGCGGGTGTACTGGACGTGACCCGGCGTGTCGGCCAGGACGAAGCTGCGCTTCGGCGTCGCGAAGTAGCGGTAGGCCACGTCGATGGTGATGCCCTGCTCACGCTCGGCGCGCAGGCCGTCGACGAGCAGCGACAGGTCGGGGGTGTCGAGGCCGCGGTCGACCGACGCGCGGGTGACGGCGTCGATCTGGTCGGCGAGTACGGACTTGGTGTCGTAGAGCAGCCGGCCCACCAGGGTGGACTTGCCGTCGTCGACCGAACCGGCGGTGGCGAGGCGCAGCAGCTGCGTGTCGCTCTGCACGCTCCGCTCGTGAAGGTCGCTCATGATCAGAAATAGCCCTCTCGCTTGCGGTCTTCCATCGCCGCTTCGGAAACCCGGTCGTCGCCGCGGGTGGCGCCGCGCTCGGTCAGTCGTGATGCCGCGACCTCGGCGAGGATCTCCTCGTTCGTGGAGGCCTCGGACAGGATCGCGCCGGTGGTCGATCCGTCGCCGACGGTGCGGTAGCGCACTGAACGCGTCTCGAGCTCTTCACCCTCGGCCGGACCACCCCAGACACCCGGGGTCATCCACATGCCGTCGCGGCGGTAGACGGGACGCTCGTGCGCGTAGTAGATGCTCGCCAGTTCGACGTTCTCGCGGGCGATGTAGCGCCAGATGTCGAGTTCGGTGAAGTTGCTCAGCGGGAAGACCCGCACGTGCTCACCGGGTGCATGCTTCCCGTTGTACAGATTCCACAGCTCCGGACGCTGACGCTTCGGATCCCACTGACCGAATGCGTTGCGCAGCGAGAAGATGCGCTCCTTGGCGCGCGAACGCTCCTCGTCGCGGCGACCGCCGCCGAAGACGGCGTCGAACCGGTTCTCCGAGATCGCGTCGAGCAGCGGCACGGTCTGCAGCGGGTTGCGGATGCCGTCGGGACGCTCGGTGAGCCGGCCGTCGGCGAGGTAGTCCTCGACGCTCGCGACGTGCAGTCGCAGGTTGTACTTCTCGACGACGTGGTCGCGGAACTCGAGGACCTCGGGGAGGTTGTGGCCGGTGTCGACGTGCAACAGCGCGAAGGGCAGCGGCGCGGGCCAGAACGCCTTGATCGCGAGGTGCAGCAGGACGGTGGAGTCCTTGCCTCCCGAGAACAGGATGACGGGGCGCTCGAACTCGCCCGCGACCTCGCGGAAGACGTGGATCGCCTCCGACTCGAGGGCGTCGAGGGTGTCGAAACGGTTGCCGTCCAGCAGCGTCCGGGTGTCGGTGGGATTCGTATCGGTGAGTGTCATGAGGCGTGCAACCCGCATTCGGTCTTGGCTCGGCCGGCCCAGCGCCCGCTGCGCGGATCGGCTCCGGGAAGTGGTTTGGTGGTGCACGGGGCGCACCCGATGGACGGGTAGCCCTCGTCGACGAGGGGATTGACGAGGATCCCGTGTTCGTCGATGTAGTTCTGCATGTCCTCGTCGGACCATGCCGCGATCGGATTGATCTTCACCAGTCCGAACGCGTCGTCGAACGAGATCAGCGGTGCGTTCGCGCGGGTGGGCGCCTCGACACGGCGGATGCCGGTCACCCAGGCGCGGTAGCCCTTCAGACTCTCCTTCAGCGGCACCACCTTGCGCAGGCGGCAGCACTCGTTCGGGTCGCGAGCGAACAGATCCTTGCCGAGCAGGGCGTCCTGCTCCGCGACGGACTGCTGCGCCCGGGCGTTGACGATGTTCACGCCGTACACCTGCTCCACCGCATCGCGCGTGCCGAGCGTCTCGGCGAAGTGGTAGCCGGTGTCGAGGAACAGCACGTCCACGCCGGGGCGCTGCTGCGCGGCCAGATGGACCAGGACACCGTCCTGCATGTTGGACGCGACGATGTACCCGCTACGTCCACCGTCGGTGGTGGGGGTACCGAAGGTCTCGTCCGTCCACCGCAGGAGTTCCTGCGCCGACGCACCTTCGAGTTCTGCCGCCCCCTGCGCGGCAATACTTCGGAGCTCGTCGATGTTCGTATCGATCGTCATCGCGTCCCTTCCCGATCCGTCTTCGTGTCGACCGCTGCAGCAGTGCCCGTCATCGCAGGTCTGCCTCCTCGGCGCGGACGACCCATTCGCCGAAGCGCTCGCCGGGCGCGCGCTCCTTGACGAAGGTGCGCACCACCCGCTCGATGTAGTCGCCGAGCTCGGCGCTGGTGACCTTGTGCTGGCGCAGCTTGCGTCCGAACTTCGCGTCGAAGCCCAGCGCACCGCCGAGGTGCACCTGGAAACCCTCGACCTGGTTGCCCTCACCGTCGTCGACGAGCTGACCCTTGAAGCCGATGTCGGCGATCTGGGAGCGCGCGCACGAGTTCGGGCAGCCGTTGATGTTGATCGTCACCGGGACGTCGAGCTGCGCGTTGATGTCGGCGAGACGCTCCTCGAGCTCGGGCACGAGAGCCTGCGAACGCTTGCGCGTCTCGACGAAGGACAGCTTGCAGAACTCGATTCCCGTGCACGCCATGAGGTTCTTGCGCCACGGCGACGGGGAAGCCGGCAGACCCAGCGCCTCGAGCTCGGTGACGAGCTGCTCGACCTTGTCGTCGGCCACGTCGAGCACGATCAGCTTCTGGTACGGGGTGAACCGGATCCGGTCCGAACCCGCACGCTCGGCGGCGTCGGCGACCTTCGACAGGATCGTGCCCGAGACACGACCGGCGATCGGCGCGACACCCACGGCGTTGAGGCCGTTGCGCAGCTTCTGGACTCCGACGTGATCGATCGGACGCTCCGGTGCAGCCGGGGCCGGGCCGTCGATCAGCGGACGCTTCAGGTATTCGGTCTCGAGCACCTCGCGGAACTTCTCGATGCCCCAGTCCTTGATGAGGAACTTCAGGCGTGCCTTGGACCGCAGCCGGCGGTAGCCGTAGTCGCGGAAGATCGCGACGACGCCTTCCCACACATCGGCGACCTCCTCGAGCGGCACCCACGCGCCGACCCGCTGCGCGAGCATCGGGTTGGTGGACAGACCGCCGCCGACCCACAGGTCGAAGCCGGGGCCGTGCTCGGGGTGCTCGACGCCGATGAAGGCGACGTCGTTGATCTCGTGCACGACGTCCTGCTGGCCGGAGATCGCGGTCTTGAACTTGCGCGGCAGATTCGAGTACTCGGGGTTGCCGATGTAGCGGCTCACGATCTCGTCGATCGCCGGAGTGCCGTCGATGATCTCGTCGAGGGACTCACCGGCGAGCGGCGAACCGAGCACGACGCGGGGGCAGTCGCCGCACGCCTCGGTGGTCTTCAGACCGACCGATTCGAGACGACGCCAGATCTCCGGGACGTTCTCGACCTCGATCCAGTGGTACTGGACGTTCTCGCGATCGGACAGGTCGGCGGTGTCGCGACCGAACTCGGTGGAGATACCGGCGATCGTGCGCAGCTGCGCGAGATTCAGGGCGCCGGCGTCGCAGCGCACCCGCATCATGAAGTACTTCGCCTCGAGCAGGTCGATGTTCTCGTCACCGGTGTAGGTGCCGTCGTAGCCCTGCTCGCGCTGGGTGTACAGACCCCACCAGCGGAAGCGGCCGCGCAGATCGCTCTTGTCGATTCCGTCGAAACCGGTTTGCGCGTAGATGTTCTCGATACGCTTGCGGACGTTGAGCGGGTTGTCGTCCTTCTTCGTCTGCTCGTTGGCGTTGAGCGGCTCGCGGTAACCGAGGGCCCACTGGCCCTCGGCGCGACGCTTGGCGGGACGCGCGCGGCGGGCGGGAGTGGCCGACTCGTCGGCGGGCGTGACGTCGGTGGTCGACGACATACAGGGTCTCCTGATATTCGCTGGAACCGGATCGACGAGCGCAGGAGGGGGCTGACCTCGTGCACGCATGCTTCGACCCGGCGGGATCTGGGATGTGCCGGGGAGTGCCGACTAGAGACAGTCGGCGCAGAGACAAGCGGCGCAAGGCAGACAACAGGATGCGCAGACGCGCTTGAAGTCGACGTGGCGTCGCGCCACGAGTCGCACTCCGTGTCCTGTCATGCGGACCATTGTGCCATGTCACCGGGGCGATTCCGAATTGCGGGCGGTATTTCCACCCAATTTTCGGGAAATGTCGAGGTAGGGGCGTCGCGCGCGGAACCGCCCTTCGGGTCTCTGGAACACTGGAGGGCGTGAACAGCACTGAGATCGGTCGACGCACCGGCACGGAAATCGGTATCGCGGGTCGTCCGGCCGGTCTCGAACTTCCCGCTTCGGCACTCGCCGGCGTGGGGACGCGACCGTTCGGCGTGTACGTGCACGTGCCCTTCTGCGCGACCCGCTGCGGCTACTGCGACTTCAACACCTACACGGCCGGGGAACTCGGCAGCGCGGCCTCGCCGCAGTCCTGGCTCGAGGGTCTGCGCCGCGAACTCGACGCCGGTGCCCGGCTGCTGTCCGAGGCCGGACGACCGGCCCCCGCCGCCGAGACGGTCTTCGTCGGCGGCGGAACGCCCTCGCTGCTCGGCGCGGACGGTCTCGCGCAGGTACTCGACGCGATCCGCGACTCGTTCGGGCTCGCCCCCGGCGCCGAGGTGACGACCGAATCGAACCCGGAGTCGACCTCCACGGAGTTCTTCTCGTCGATCCGCGAGGCCGGATACACCCGCGTGTCGCTCGGCATGCAGTCCGCGGCGCCGCACGTGCTGGCGGTCCTCGACCGCACCCACACACCCGGGCGTCCCGTCGCGGCGGCGAAGGAAGCGCGCGCGGCCGGTTTCGGCCACGTCAACCTCGATCTGATCTACGGCACTCCCGGCGAGCGCGATGCCGATCTCGACGCCTCCCTCGACGCCGTGCTCGAAGCGGGCGTCGACCACGTCTCGGCGTACGCGCTCATCGTCGAGGACGGCACCGCCCTCGCCCGCCGTGTCCGTCGCGGCGAGCTGCCGGCCCCGGACGACGACGTGCTCGCATCGCGGTACGAGCGGATCGACGTGCGACTCGCCGACGCCGGAATGACCTGGTACGAGGTGTCCAACTGGGCGAAGGCCGACGATCCGTCGGCGCGCTGCGCCCACAACCTCGGTTACTGGGACGGCGGCGACTGGTGGGGCGCCGGGCCGGGCGCGCACAGCCATGTCGGCGGCGTGCGCTGGTGGAACGTCAAGCATCCCGCCCGTTACGCGTCGACCCTCGCCGACGGAGTCCTGCCCGTCGGGGGCAGCGAACACCTCACGGCCGAGGACCGGCACACCGAACTCGTGATGCTCACCGTGCGGCTGCGCACGGGCCTGCCGTTGTCGGAACTCGACGACGGCGAGCGCGAGGCAGCGGAGACGGTGGTCGCCGACGGTCTCGCCGTGGAGCGCGATGACCATCTCGTGCTCACCGACCGGGGCCGGCTGCTCGCCGACGCGGTGGTCCGCACCATCCTGCTCGGCGCGGACGACTGACCGGTCGGTCGCGTCACGCCGCTCCGACCGACCGGTCGCGTCATGCTGCTCCGATGCGCTCCGAGTCGTAGACCGACAGCTGGCCACGGTTCTCGACCACCGACACCCAGCGCTTCTCGGACTCGGTCCGGCCGTCGACGGTGACGAACGTGAGGGTGACGATCACACTCGACGCATCGCGGGGCTCGACCGCGTCCACCGAGACGGAGCGGATCGTCGGCCAGAACTCGTCGAACCCGGCCCGGCCGACCTTCCCCGCGTAGTGGGGATCGAACAGCGCCCAGGCCTGTTCGGTGTCGTCCGGCAGCAACCCGTAGTAGTCCCGCACGAAGGTCGCCATGCGCTCGAAACTCGGCGGTGACTCCGACGAGGTCGATTCGGGTGAGGACGGCACGGTGGAGAGCGCGGAGGTCTCCGCCGGAAGCGGAGTCGTGGCAACGGCGGACGACGAGTCGCCGGTGTCCCGCCCGAGGACGAAGACGAGCGCGGCGCCCAGCGCGATCACAGTGGCGGCGACCGCGAGTGCCACGACCGCACCGCGGCGCGGCGCACGCGACGGTGGTGGGGGAGGAGACCCCATCGTGGGTCGGTTCGGGAAGGTAGGAGCGTTCGAGAAGGCCGGTGGATTCACCGCGGTCGGCGGGATCACCGCCGTGGGCGGCGGTCCGGGCTCGACCTTCCGGAGCGGGACCGGTGCCCCGCGCGGCGGCCGTCGGTCCATCGTGCTCCGGGCCAGATCCTCGGCGAGTTCACCGGCCCGGCGATACCGATCCTCGACCCGCTTGGCCATCCCACGCGCGACGACGCCGTCCAGCGCGGCAGGGAGGCCGGGCACGAGGTCGGTCGGACGCGGCGGCGGTTTCGTGAGATGGGAGGCGACGTGCTGAGCGGTGCTGTCGGTGGCGAACGGTGCTCGTCCGGTGAGGCACTGGAACAACACGCAGGTCAGCGCGTAGATGTCGGAACCCGGCCCGGATCGGCCGTCGAAGCGTTCCGGGGCCATGTACGCGAGAGTGCCGATCGCTCCGGCCTCGCGCGTGAGCGCGGTCTGACCGTCGGCATGTGCGATCCCGAAGTCGATCAGATAGGTATGGCCGCTGGGGTGCAGCACGATGTTGGCCGGTTTGACGTCCCGGTGCACCAGTCCCGCATCGTGTGCGGCGTCGAGAGCCGCAGCGACCTGGCCGATCACGCGCACGGTGCGGTCGAGCGGCAGGGAACCTTCACGTCGTAGGACGGTGCCGAGATCCTCGCCCTCGAGCAGGGCCATGTCGATGTACAGCCGTCCGTCGATCTCACCGAAATTGTGGATCGGGACGATGTTCGGATGGCGGAGCTTGGAGACGGCCCGGGCCTCACGATCGAAACGCGCGCGGTATCCGGCGTCGTCGGCGAGTTCCGGCGGCAGGACCTTGACCGCGACCTGACGATCGGTGACCGAGTCGAATGCGCACCACACCTGACCCATCCCGCCCTGGCCGAGCCGGGTCTGCAGTTCGTAGCGGCCGAACGTCTCGCCCATGCCATTCCTTCCCGGTCGGTGTCCGAGAGCTCGGGCGGTCCGTCGGACGTCGGTCGAAACGGGGCGAATCCACCCCTGATCGGGCTATGCGGGAGACGGGCCCCGAACCTCGGCGCCCGGGTCGGGCACGCCACCGGGAATCAGCACGTCGTACTCGAAGACACGCACGTGCAGCACCGGCCGGTTCCGCAGCGCGGACTGCACGGCACGGTGGAGTCCGTCCTCGAGATACAGCACGCCCTGCCACTGGACGGCGTGCGGGAACAGATCGCCGTAGAAGGTCGAATCCTCCGACAACAGCCGGTCGAGTTCGAGCACCTTCGTCGTCGTGACGATCTCGTCGAGGCGCACCTGACGGGGCGGAATCCTCGACCAGTCGCGCAGAGACAGTCCGTGATCGGGATACGGCTTGCCGTCCCGGACGCCCTTGAAGATCATGCGGACACATTACGGGGGACGCGCCGACGGCGTCGCTTCCGGTTCGGGGTGGTGTCGCACACGTGCCCGACACCTTCGAGGTCGTCGCGCGATTAGACTGGCAGGGTACGGCCCCGAGAGGTGCAGTCCTGCAGGCGGCGGAAACGGAGGTGGCGGGTTGTCGAGTACCGAGGAGCGGAGATTCAAGGTCTTGCGCGCCATCGTGGCGGATTACGTGTCCACCAAGGAGCCGATCGGCTCCAAGACTCTCGTCGACCGGCACAACCTCGGTGTGTCCAGCGCTACGGTCCGCAACGACATGGCTGTGCTCGAAGCAGAGGGATACATCACACAGACCCACACGAGCTCGGGACGCGTGCCCACCGACAAGGGCTACCGCCAGTTCGTCGACAGGATCGCGGAGGTCAAGCCGCTCTCGTCGGCCGAGCGGCGCGCGATCCTGCAGTTCCTCGAATCGGGCGTCGACCTCGACGACGTGCTGCGCCGCGCGGTGCGGTTGCTCGCGCAACTCACCCGCCAGGTGGCGATCGTGCAGTACCCGACGCTCTCGGCGTCGTCCGTGCGTCATCTCGAGGTGGTCGGGCTGACACCGGCACGGCTGCTGCTCGTGCTCATCACCGATTCGGGCCGTGTCGATCAGCGCATCGTCGAACTCGGCGACGTGATCGACGAGGACGGCCTGTCGCGGCTGCGTGAGCTGCTCGGCGGGGCATTGACCGGCAAGCGGCTCGCCGCGGCGTCCGTCGCGGTCACCGAGCTCGCCGACAACGCACCGGACGATCTGCGCGACGCGCTCATCCGGTGCACCACCGTGCTGGTGGAGACCCTCGTCGAGCATCCCGAGGAGCGTCTCGTGCTCGGCGGCACCGCCAATCTCACCCGCAACGCCGCCGACTTCGACGGCCACGGCATGGTGCCGGGCTCGTTGCGTACGGTCCTCGAAGCCCTCGAGGAGCAGGTCGTGGTGCTCAAACTGCTCGCGTCCAGCCAGGACGCCGGCCGGGTCACCGTCCGCATCGGTGAGGAGACCCAGTTCGAGGAGATGCGCACCACCTCGGTCGTGTCCACCGGTTACGGGGCCGCGGGTACGGTCTTCGGTGGTCTGGGAGTGCTCGGCCCCACCCGGATGGACTATCCGGGAACCATCGCATCGGTCGCCACCGTTGCGAGATATATCGGTGAGGTGCTCGGCGAACGCTGAGCACCGTCCATTTTTGCTCTGTAGAACGACGTAAGGACGAGAACCAAACGTGGCACGGGACTACTACGGGACGCTCGGCGTGTCCAAGAACGCGACCGACCAGGAGATCAAACGGGCGTACCGCAAGTTGGCGCGCGAGCACCACCCGGATGTGAACCCCGACGAGTCGGCGCAGAAGCGTTTCCAGGAGATCTCGGCCGCCTACGAGGTGCTGTCGGATCCGGAGAAGCGGCGCATCGTCGACCTCGGCGGCGACCCGCTCGAACCCGGTGGCGGCGGTGCGGGCGGCTTCGGCGGCGCCGGCTTCGGCGGTGGCCTCGGCGACGTCTTCGAGGCGTTCTTCGGTGGCGGGGCAGGCGGTTCCCGCGGTCCGCGCGGCCGCGTCCAGCCCGGCGCCGACTCGCTGCTCCGCACCCGCCTGACCCTCGAGGAATGCGCCCGGGGCGTCACCAAGACGGTCACGGTCGACACCGCGATCCTGTGCGACGCGTGCACCGGTTCCGGCACGCACGGCGACTCGAAGCCCGTGCGTTGCGAGACCTGCGGTGGTGCCGGTGAGGTCCAGTCCGTCCAGCGTTCCTTCCTCGGCCAGGTCATGACGTCCCGGCCGTGCCCCACCTGTCGTGGTGTCGGCGAGACGATCCCGGATCCCTGCCGCAAGTGCGGCGGCGACGGGCGCGTGCGCGCCCGCCGCGAGATCACCGTCAAGGTGCCCGCCGGTGTCGGCAACGGGATGCGCATCCGCCTCGCGGCCCAGGGCGAGGTCGGCCCCGGCGGCGGTCCTGCCGGCGATCTCTACGTCGAGGTGCTCGAACAGCAGCACGAGGTCTTCGTGCGCGACGGCGACGACCTGCACTGCACCATCCGCGTGCCGATGGTCGACGCTGCGCTCGGCACCAAGGTGACCGTCGAGACCATCCTCGACGGCCCCACCGAGATCACCATCGATCCCGGTACCCAGCCCGGTTCGGTGTCGGTGCTGCGCGGCCACGGCATGCCGAAGCTGCGCTCGGGTACGCGCGGCGACCTGCACGCCCATCTCGAGGTCGTGGTGCCGAGCAAGCTCGATCACAAGCAGACGAAGCTGCTCGAGGACCTGCGCCGGCACAGCGACCGGGAGCACGTCGAGGTCGTGACGACGGGTTCGCAGAACACCGGCGGCCTGTTCTCGCGCCTGCGCGACGCGTTCAGCGCCCGCTAGGTCGGCTCGGGTGGCTGCGACACTGTTCTACCTCGATCCGCTGCCCGACGAGGGGCGGACGGCCGTGCTCGACGGCAAGGAGGGCCGGCACGCCGCCACGGTGCGCCGCATCGCGGTCGGCGAGCGGCTCGTGTTGTCCGACGGTGCCGGTGAGGTCGCCGACGTCGAGGTCACGGCGGTGGCGAAGGACCGGCTCGAAGCGCTCGTGCTCGGTCGTCGCGTCGTCGACCCGCCCCGTCCGAGCGTGACCGTCGTGCAGGCGCTGCCGAAATCCGACCGGTCCGAACTCGCCGTCGAACTGGCCACCGAGGCCGGCGCCGACGAGTTCGTGCCGTGGCAGTCGGCGCGCTGCGTCGCGCGGTGGGACGCCAAGGCGGACAAGGGTGTTGCCAAGTGGCAGGCGGTCGCGACCGCCGCGGCGAAGCAGTCGCGGCGCGCGCACGTGCCGACGGTCGCCGGGTTGCACCGCACACCCGAGGTCGTCGCCCGGGTCCGGTCGGCCGTCGAGCGCGGCGACGTCGTCGCGGTGCTCCACGAATCCGCCACGATCCCCTTCGCCGATCTGCCGGTGCGCGATGCCGATTCGCTGACGCTGATCGTCGGTCCCGAAGGCGGACTCGACGACGCGGAGGTCGAGGCGCTCGTCGACGCGGGCGCGGTGGCGGTCGGTCTCGGTCCCACGGTGCTGCGCACCTCGACCGCGGCGGCCGTGGCACTCGGCGCGATCGGTGTGTTGACCGACCGGTGGCGGACCAGGCCGTTGCACTGAGGGACCGCTTGCGGGTCCTGATTCTCTGTACTGAGGGACCGCTTGCGGGTCCCGACCATCTGTACCGAAGGAATTTCCTCTCTTGGCTCGTACGAAGATCGCCTACGGCACCCACTCGCAGCAGTTCGGGCACGTCTTCCTGCCCGACCCCGAGACGGTGACGGGGCCCGTTCCCGTCGTCATGGTCGTCCACGGCGGTTCGTGGCACGGCCGCTACCAGCTCACCCTCGGCACGGCGCTGTCGGTGGAACTCGCGCGTCGCGGTGTGGTGTCGTGGAACGTCGAGTACCGACGCCTCGAGGCCGGTGGCGCGTGGGACGAGATGTCCGCCGATGTGGTCGCGGCGTACGAGACGATCTTCACCGAGGTCGTTCCGCACGCGCAGCGCGGCGGTGTCGAGGTCGATCCCGACCGTGTGCGCCTGGTCGGTCATTCGGCGGGAGGTCAGCTGGCGGTGTGGCTCGCGGGTGAGAGCACGTCGGTGCGACCGGAATTCGTGGTCTCGCAGGCGGGTGCGCTCGATCTCGTCACCGCCGGGGAACGTGGTCGTCGCGTGGAGGCGTTCGAGGCGCTCTTCGGTGCGTCCTACGCGGATGCACCCGAGCGTTACCGGTCGGCTTCGCCGACGCACCGGCCGCCGATCGGTGTGCCGGTCGCGGTGTTGCACGGCACCGCCGACGAGCAGGTGCCGGTGAGTGTCGCGCATCGTTACGTCGACGCGGCCGACGCGGCGGGGGATCCGGTGTCGCTGGAACTGTTCGACGGCGAGGACCACGTCGCCTTCCTGAACCGGACCACCCGTGCCTGGGAGCGGTCGCTCGACCTGCTCACCGCGCGGTCAGTGGCCGATCTCGGCCTCGCTGCGAGTGCGCGTGTGGAGTCCGCGGGGGAGTAACGCGGTCACGGCCGCGGCGCCGACGAGCAGGACGATGCCGGCGACGAGGCTCGCGGACGAGATCGCCTGGGCGAACGCTGCGGACGACGCGTCGAGCAGCGGTTGTGCGTACGACGCCGCGAAGGGGTTCGCCGCGAGTTCCTCCGCGACGATCGCCGCCCCGCCCACCGAATCGCCGGCCGCCTCGATCGCCATCGCGGCCTGATCGGCCATCGGGCCCGTCAGATCCGCGAGCGGCAATCCGTCGAGGAAGCCGGAGATCTCGCGGTGATAGGTGGTCGCGAGGATCGAACCGAGCACGGCGATGCCCAGCGAACCACCGAATTCCACTGCGGTGTCGTTCAATCCGCCCGCAGCTCCGAGATCCGAGTCGGGGAAACCGCCCATGATCAGGTCGGTGGACGGGGGCGTGGCCAGGCCGATGCCCAAGCCCAGCAGCAGCAACGAGATCAGGAACGGCGTGAAGTCGGAGGCGCCGTCCGTGACGGTCAGCGTGAGGATGCCCGCCGCGGCGGCGACCATGCCCGCGCCCACGAGGATCCGTGCACCGAGTCGGGGTGCGAGTCGGCCGCTCAGCGTCGCTCCGAGCGAGACCGTCACCGCGAGGGGAAGCAGGCGCAGTCCGGTCTCGAGTGGGCCGTAACCGAGCACGAACTGGAACTGCTGCGCGACGAAGTAGATGGCGCCGAAGGCGACGAGGAACAGCAGCAGCACCGACACGCAGGCGCCGCCGACGGTCCGGTCCGCGACCCGGCGCACGTCCAGCAGCGGCCGGGGGTGGCGAAGTTCCCACACCACGAAGAGAACCGCGGCGATCACCGAGCCGATCGAGGTAGCGATCACCCCGGTGCCCCAACCGAAGTGGAACCCCTCGATGATCGCGTAGACGATTCCGCCGAGAGCGGCGACGGACAGGGCGCCGCCGACCCAGTCGGTGCGGGTGAGATCGTCCGCCTTCGAGGCCGGCACGAGGATCAGGGCCGCGATCGCCGCGAACGCCGCGATCGGCACGTTGATCAGGAAGGTCGAACCCCACGAGTTCGATTCGAGGAGCCATCCGGCGAGCAGGGGACCGAGCGCGATCGCGAGTCCGGACGTGGCCGCCCAGGCCGCGATCGCACGGGCACGCTCGTGCACGGGGAACATCGCGACGAGCAGCGACAGCGTCGCGGGCATGATGACGGCGGCGCCCACACCCATGACGATGCGCGCGACGATCACGTCGCCGGCGCTGTCGGCGAACGATCCGTAGACCGCGCCGGCGGCGAAGGCGACCAGACCGGCCAGCAACGCGCGGCGTCGGCCGTACCGGTCGCCGAGCACGCCGAACAGCAGCATCAGCGCGGCGTAGGGGACGGTGTAGCCGTCGATGATCCACTGCATGTCGGCGCTGGTGAGCTGCAGGTCGCGCAGCATGCCGGGGGCGGCGACGATGAGCGAGGTGTTGGCCATCACGACGATGAGCAGACCCAGGCACAGCACCGTCAGTCCGGCCCAGCGCAGCCGGTAGGGTTCCTTCGCTGCAGTCCCTCCTGCGGGGGTGACGGCAGTGGTCATGGGCTCTCCTCGGGTGCGACACGGGCCGGGACCGGAGCCCCGATCTACACGGTGGTGTGCAAGTTACGCAGCTGCACATCCGTGTGCAACTAAAATGAAAGACAGATCACAGTCGGCGGAAGAGGGCGAGAACGTGGAGAACCCGGTCACACGACCGCGAACCCGATTCAATGCGAACCGCATGCGCATACTCGACGCTGCGGTGATGTGCTTTGCGGCCGACTCCGACGCGAGCATGGACGATGTCGCCAAGGCCGCGGGTGTCGTCCGGCGCACCGTCTACGCGCACTTCCCCAACCGGGAAGCCCTCGTCGAGGGGATCGTCGACGATGCCTCGACCGCGCTCGCCGAGGCTCTCGACCATCCCGAACCGGACGATCCCGCCGTCGCGCTCGCGGTCGTGGCGCTGCGGACCTGGCCCATCGGCGACCGCTACCGCGTGCTGCTCTCCTTCGCGCGCAAGGAGATGGGAGAGCAGCGCATCGCCGAACTGGTCTCCCCGGTGCGCTCGCGTGTCCTCGGGCACGTCGAACGCGGCCTCGCGCAGGGCCAGCTCTCCGACTACCTTCCGGCGCCCGTGCTCGTGGGGATGATGGAAGGCCTGACGATGGCCACCCTCGAGCAGGCCAATCTCGGGCTGGTCGACGATTCCGGCGACACCATCGTCCTGGGCAATCTCGTGCTCGGCGGGGTCTCACCCGACCGGGCGCCCGGGATCCTCGCCGAGGCACGACGGTGGCTCGCGGAGGCCGGCTCGGGCGACGGCGGAACCGAACCCCGCTGAAACTCGCTGTTGCGGGAGGGTACGCCCCGTCCGGCGCTAGACTGGCACGAACACGACGACCGTCGTGCAGGAGCCGAACCGAAAGCAGGACGTACCGTCCACGTGAGTGAACCAGACCGACCCCACGAGCCCGCCGAATTCGAACCGACCACGGTCAAATCGAGCCTCGACCTCCCCTCGGAGGCCGCAGCGCCCCTGCTCGGAGCCGCGGACGAGAATCTGATCGCCCTCGAAGCCCTCCTGGCGGCGGACATCCACGTGCGGGGCAACACCGTCACGCTGACCGGAGCGCCCGCCGACGTCGCCCTCGCCGAACGTGCGCTCGCCGAGCTCGTCACTATCGTCCGTCGCGGACAATCGCTCGCGCCCGACGCCGTGCGTCGCACCGTGGGCATGCTCACCCAGGGGCTCTCCGAGTCGCCGGCCGACGTCCTCAGCCTCGACATCCTGTCGCGGCGCGGGAAGACGATCCGGCCCAAGACCCTGAACCAGAAGCGGTACGTCGACGCCATCGACGCGCACACCATCGTCTTCGGTGTCGGACCGGCCGGTACGGGCAAGACCTATCTCGCCATGGCGAAGGCCGTGCAGGCGCTGCAGACCAAGCAGGTCAACCGCATCATCCTCACGCGTCCCGCCGTCGAGGCAGGGGAGCGGCTCGGCTTCCTGCCGGGCACCCTGCACGAGAAGATCGACCCGTATCTGCGTCCGCTGCACGACGCGCTGCACGACATGATGGATCCCGAGGCGATCCCGAAGCTCATGCAGGCCGGGGTCATCGAGGTCGCGCCCCTGGCGTACATGCGTGGCCGCACCCTGAACGATGCCTTCATCATCCTCGACGAGGCGCAGAACACCACCGCCGAGCAGATGAAGATGTTCCTCACGCGCCTGGGCTTCGGCTCCAAGATCGTCGTGACGGGCGACATCACGCAGATCGACCTGCCCGGCGGTGCCCGTTCGGGTCTCGCCGCCGCCACCGAGATCCTCGACGGCATCGACGACATCCACATCGCGCGACTCGACAGCAGCGACGTCGTGCGGCACCGGCTCGTCTCCGACATCGTCGACGCCTACAGCCGTTTCGAGGCCACCACCCGCGACGGCGACGGGATCCCCGGCAACCGCGCCCAGCGTCGCGCGCAGCGGGTGCAGCGTCGATGAACGCCCTTGTAGATCAACCGAATACCGTCGTGCAGAAGGAACTCCAGTCATGAGCATCGAGATCTCGAACGAATCGGGAATGGACGTCTCGGAGGAGGAACTCCTCGACGTCGCCCGCTTCGTGATCGCCCGGATGGATGTGCATCCGGCGGCGGAGTTGTCGATGGTGCTCGTGGATCTCGACACCATGGCCGATCTGCACGTTCGGTGGATGGACCTGCCCGGCCCCACCGACGTGATGTCGTTCCCCATGGACGAACTCGAACCCGGCGGGCGTCCCGACGCTCCCGAACCGGGACCGTCGATGCTCGGCGATATCGTGCTGTGTCCGCAGTTCGCCGCCGACCAGGCCGCGAAGGCCGGTCACCCGGTGGCCCACGAACTCGCCCTGCTCACCGTGCACGGCATGCTCCACCTCCTCGGCTACGACCACGCCGAACCGGAGGAGGAGAAGGAGATGTTCGGCCTGCAGAACCAGCTCCTCGCCGAGTGGTACGAGGAGATCCGCCGGGCCGAGCACGAGGCGCGGCTCGCCGCCCGCGACCGGAAGTTGCTGGGCAAGGCCGGTTTCGTCGACACCCCCGAATCATGAGCGGCGACAGTACGAGCCATCGTGATCGGACGACACCGATCGAGGGAGTGACGATCGCGTGAGTACCGTGCCCCTCGTCGTCCTGGCGGTCGTCCTGGTGGTGCTCGGAGGCCTGTTCGCCGCCGTCGATTCCGCGCTCAACACCGTATCCGCGGCGCGCGCCGAGGAACTCGCGAAAGAGGGCCGTCCCAGTGCTCGCCGCCTGCTCGGGCTGCTCGACGATCGGCCCCGCTACGTCAATCTGACGGTGCTGCTGCGCATCCTCTGCGAGATCACCGCCACCGTCGTGCTCGTCGGTGCGTTGCTCGCCGTGCTCGACCGCACGTGGGCGCTCGTCGTGGGCGCCGCGGTGATGGTCATCGTCGACTACGTCGTCATCGGTGTCGGTCCGCGCACGCTCGGACGCCAGCACGCGTACCCGATCGCGCTCGCCGCCACCGGACCGCTGCGGATACTCGGTGTCCTGCTCGGCCCGATCAGCCGGATCCTGATCAGCGTCGGCAATGCCGTCACCCCCGGGCGCGGTTTCCGGAACGGTCCGTTCTCCAACGAGATCGAGCTGCGCGAACTGGTCGACCTCGCTCAGGAAAGCGGAGTCGTGGCCGACGAGGAACGCCGGATGATCCAGTCGGTGTTCGACTTCGGCGACACCACGGCCCGCGAGATCATGGTCCCGCGCCCCGAGATGGTGTGGATCGAGGAGACCAAGACAGCCGGTCAGGCCACCTCGCTCGCCGTCCGCAGCGGGCACTCCCGGATCCCGGTGATCGGCGAGAACGTCGACGACATCCGCGGTGTCGTCTACCTCAAGGATCTCGTCCAGCAGACCTACTACCACCGCGACGGTGGGCGCAGCGTCTCCGTCGCCGACGTCATGCGACCGGCGGTCTTCGTGCCGGATTCGAAGCGCCTCGACGACCTGCTCGCCGACATGCAACGCGACCGCAACCACATGGCGGTCCTCGTCGACGAATACGGCGGCATCGCCGGCCTCGTGACGATCGAGGACGTCATCGAAGAGATCGTCGGTGAGATCGCCGACGAGTACGACACCGGGGAGATCCCCGACGTCGAGGAACTCGGCGACGACACCTACCGGGTCTCCGCGCGACTTCCCGTCGAGGACCTCGGCGAACTGTTCGACATCGACATCGAGGACGACGAGGTCGACACCGTCGGCGGACTCCTCGGTTACGAACTCGGCCGAGTTCCGCTGCCGGGTGCGGAGGTACGGACCCACGGCCTGCTGCTCCGCGGCGAGGGCGGACCGGACGTCCGCGGACGGGTGCGTGTGAGCACCGTCTTCGTGCAGCGCGCCACCCCCGAAGAAGAACCCACCGATACCGATACGGCCACCACCGAGGAGCATGCATGACCGACACCGACTTCCGTTCCGGCTTCATCTGTTTCGTCGGCCGGCCCAACACCGGGAAGTCGACGCTCACGAATGCGCTCGTCGGCAGCAAGATCGCGATCACCTCGTCGCGCCCGCAGACCACCCGCCACACCATCCGCGGCATCGTCCACCGCGACAACGCCCAGCTCATCCTCGTGGACACCCCGGGACTGCACCGCCCGCGCACCCTGCTCGGCCAGCGGCTGAACGATCTGGTGCAGGACATCTACTCCGAGGTCGATGCGATCGGCATGTGCTTCCCCGCCGACGAGAAGATCGGCCCCGGCGACCGCTGGATCCTCGAGCAGGTGCGCCACATGGCGCCGAAGACCCCGGTCATCGGCATCGTCACGAAGATCGACAAGGTGGGCAAGCAGCAGGTCGCCGCGCAGTTGCTCGCCGTGTCGAAGCTCCTCGGCGAGAACTGCGAGGTCGTGCCGGTCTCCGCGACCTCGGGTGAGCAGGTCGAGGTCCTCGTCGACGTCCTCGTCTCGCACATGGAACCCGGACCGGCCTTCTATCCCGACGGCGAGCTCACCGACGAGCCGGAGGAGACCCTGATGGCCGAGCTCATCCGTGAGGCCGCTCTCGAAGGTCTCGGCGACGAGCTGCCGCACTCTCTCGCCGTCGTGATCGAGGAGATCACCGAACGTGAGGGTCGCACCGAGAAGCAGGGCGAGATGCTCGACGTGCACGCCCTGCTCTACGTCGAGCGGCCGAGCCAGAAGGGCATCGTCATCGGCAAGGGTGGCGCGCGGCTGCGCGAGGTGGGCACCGCCGCGCGCACCCAGATCGAGAAGCTCCTCGGCGTGAAGATCTACCTCGACCTGCACGTGAAGGTCGCGAAGGACTGGCAGCGCGATCCCAAACAGCTGGGCCGTCTGGGATTCTGACGCCGGCTCCTTACGGGGTGGACGCGGTGATCGGCCGGGCGACCCACATCGACGCGAGGTCGTCCGCGGTCACCACGGTCCCGAAGTTCTGCGCGACCACCGCGACCGAGGCGGCGTGCGCCGCGGGACTGTAGGACGCGGTGCAGTCCTCGACGAGCGAGACCCAGTATTCGTGGAACAGCCCGCTGCGCAGGCTCGATTCGACGCAGATCTCGGTGGCGACACCGGTGAACAACAACGATTCGATACCCCGTGACCGCAGGACGCTGTCGAGGTCGGTGCCGACGAACGCGCTGAAGCGATGTTTGACGATCACCGGTTCTCCCGCCTCCGGACGAACCCCGTAGAAGTCCGCCCCGGGAGTACCGGGCCGGCAGGTCAGACCGGTCCGCGCGGTGCCGGGACCGGTGCCGACGCGGCCCAGCCACTGCGGCGTGTCCGTGGTCTCGTCGTGCTCCGTGCGAACCCACACGACGGGCACGTCCCTGCGGCGGGCGCGGTCGATCAGTTCCGCCAGCCGCGGTGTCATGGCGACGGCGGCGGAGACATCGAAGCCGCAGCCGGCGAGAGCGCCCTCGGGGGAACAGAAGTCGTTCTGCATGTCGACGACGACCAGGGCGCAGCGTCGCGGGTCGTAGCGGAAACCGGATTCGTCCACGGGGATCCTCTCCTCGAAGGTGTTCGGTACGGATGCGGTGGTCACCAGATCACCACCGCGGCGACGGCGGCGACGAGCAGTCCGCTCACCACCGGGATCGCGAGTCGTCGCACGAGATCTCCGACCGGGACACGGCAGAAGCCCGCGACCACGATCAGCGACGACCAGATGACGAGGGTGCCGCCGCCGGTCCAGGTCGCGGCGTTCTGCGCGAGGGCAGCGAGCGTCGCGGTGTCCATACCGGCCTGCGGGGCGAGCGCGGCGGCGATACCACCGGTGAGTGGCAGACCTGCCCAGCCGGAGCCGTCCAGGCCGATGAGCATGCCGATGAGGAGCATGCTGAACGCGGCGAAGAGGCCGTTGTCGGGGATGTAGGTCTGGATGCTCTCGACGGTGTCGAACAGGAAGGCCGGTCCGATGCCGTCCTCGAGTCCGAGGATCGAACCGGAGTAGTCGGGGATGCCGAGGTACACGAATCCGGCCACCGGCAGGATGATTCCCATGGCCTTGAACGCATACACCAGGCCGTCGACGAAATGGGTGGCGCAGTGTTCGAGGGCGTCGGCCGGGCGCGTCGTCAGGGTCACGGCGGCCATGAGGACCAGTGCGGTGCCGCCGACGAGCGAGGCGCCGGCGCCGTCCGACCACGGCACGAGATCGGTGAAGCGCCCCAGCATCATGTAGACGAGTACCAGACCGAAGGTCGCGGGAACCCCGATCGCCCAGGCGCGTGCCCGGGTGGGGCGCGTGAGGACCGGTGTGAGAGTTCCGGGCAGGTCGATGTCGGCCACGGTGCCCACCGGTGCGGTGTGATCGTTCTCGGGGGTCGGGAGGTCCCCGTTCGGGTGCAGTGCCGGACGTCCGGAGACGGAGCCACCCGTGCCCGGATCGTCCGTCGCAGACACGAGATCCGCGGAGTGGCGCACGATCTCCTTGCGGATGGTGAGGAACCACGCGAGCACGGCCGCGGTCAGACCCACGATGAGGGACAACACCAGTGCGCGGTCGGCGATGTCGTCGGCCGGCACACCTGCGCCGCTCGCCGAGATCGACGGTGCGAGACCGATGACGTAGTCGGAGGCGAGTGCCATGCCCTGCCCGGAGATCGCGAGGGCGAGCGCGGCGCCGAGCGGCGGCAGCCCGGCCTTGATCGCCGCCGGGAGCAGCACGGCACCGATGAGTGCGAGAGCGGGTGTGGGCCAGAAGAACAGCGACAACAGGTAGGTGACGACGAACAGCACGACATAGGCGACGCGGCCGTTGATCATCCAGCGGCCGAAGGGGCGCACCATGAGTTCGTCGGCGCCGATGGTGCGCATCGCCGCAAGCATCGATGTCACGGCGGCGATGACGACGAAGATCTCGAAGAGCGCTCCGCCGGCGGTGAGGGTGGCGCGGAAGACCGCCATGACGGCGGAGGCGACGTTGCCGTCGTAGGCGAGGGCGGTGGCGAAAGTGGCGACGACGGCCGGGATCAGGACGTTCTTGCGCAGGGCCATGGCGACGATCAGGCCGACCAGTCCGAGCAGGAAGACGATGTGCGCGACGGTCACGGGAGACTCCTCGACGTGTGAACATGCGGCGGGTGACGACCGTGGACGGATCGAAGGGCGCCGCGACATCGATGGGCGGCACCGCCGTCGGCGGCCGGAACATGTCGATCTTGAAGAGTCGGACGGGTCTCGGCAATCGGCCGACAGACCACTCGGGACAGGAAAGAACTGTGCACAGTGCACAATTCGTGACGGTGGTGTTTCGTCGGGGACGCGGATGTGAACGCATCGTCACGCCGGGCGGGCGACCGAGCGGAACTCAGTGACGCGTGGCCGCCGCGCCGTGCAGCAACAGCAGAACGGCCTCCGACAGATCCGGTTCCGTACCCGTCGACAGGCGGCGCAGTTGCAACCCGGTGATGGTCGCGACGACCGTCGGGGCGATCGTCTCCGGTTCCGGCACCCCCAGGGCGGAGAGGATCGAGACGGTCAACGCGTCGTAGGCACGCCAGCAGCGTTCGGCGACCCGCCGCAGTTCCTCGTCGCGCCCCGCCTGCACGTACAGCTCGAAGGGGGCGATGCGTTCGGCCGTGAAGGTCAGGTCGTGGGCGACGCGTTCGGTGAGCTCGGCGGCCTCGGTCAGCGACAGGGCGCGGGATCGATACTGCTCGGCGAGTTCTCGCAGCCGCTCGGTCTCCTCGTCGACGAAGAACTCGAGCGCGGCGCGCAGCAGGTCGGCCTGGGTGGGGAAGTGGTAGGTGATCGACCCGAGCGAGACCTCGGCGCGCGCTGCGATGCGCCGGTTGGTCACTCCGGCGACCCCGTCTGTGCCGACGAGATGCAGGGTGGCGTGGACGATCCGCGAGCGGGCGTCGTCGCGTGTGGTCACCACCAGTGCTCCGGGGTGTGTTCGTGCCAGCGCAGCACCGACTCGAGTTGGGAGGCGAGGGACACCAGCAGCGGTTCGGAGTTCTCCGGGCCGAGCAGCTGGGCTCCCACCGGAAGTCGCTCGTCGGTGAATCCCGCGGGGACGTTGATCGCGGGCCAGCCCAGCACGTTCCACGGCCACGCGTAGGGGCATGCACCGGTGATGACCTTGTCGGTCGCCCAGCCGCCGATGCCGTCGATCGCCGTCACCGGTAGCGGCGGGGTGGCGGTGGTGGGGGCGAGCACGACGTCGAACCGGTCGAAGATGCGGCCGACCCGACGGTGCAGGCGCGGTTCGATCGCGCGCGCCGCCCGCAACGGATAGCCGTGCAGGTACCGGCCGGTGCGGGCGTTGGCGCGGGTGCGGACGTCGGCGAGGGACGGGTCGGGCAGGCGGTACAGCCAGTCCTCGATACCGGCCATGGATCGCGGGAGGAAGGCGAGGCCGAACGTCGTTCCGTAGTCGGGGTCGGCGAGGGTCACCTCGTGGCCGAGATCGCGCAGCACGGCGGCGAGTGCGGCGATACGGGTGCGGACGCGGGCGTCGAGGCGGGTGGGTGTCGCGGTGAACGGAATCTTCAGCGACAGAGCGATGTTCAGCCTGCCGGGATCTCGTCCCACAGCGTCGGAGACGGTGAGCGGCGCGCACCTGTGCCGGTCGCCGGGGTGGTTTCCGGACACGACGTCGAGGAGCAGGGCCGCGTCGGCGACCGTGCGGGCGAGCGGGCCGTGTGTGGTGAGTCCGTTGAAGGATTCGGCGTCGGGCCACATGGAGATCCGGCCGCGTTGCGGCTTGATGCCGACGAGATTGGACCACGAGGCGGGGATGCGGACCGATCCGGCGCCGTCGGATCCCAGGGCGGCCGGCACGAGGCCCGCGGCGACCGCCGCGGCACTGCCACCCGACGAGCCGCCGGGGGTGTGGTCGCGCGACCACGCGCTGCGGGTGTGCCCGAAGGCGTCGCCGCCGGTGAGCGGCCACTGGCCGAGTTCGGGGGAGTGCGTCTTGCCGACGATCACCGCGCCGGCGGCTCGTAGACGGCGCACGACCTCGGCGTCGGTGTCCTTCGGGGTGAAGGTGCCGGCGCAGCCGAACATCGTCGTCTCGCCGACGATGTCGGTGTCGTCCTTGATCGCGATGGGGACGCCCAGCAGGGGGAGACGCTCGCCGTTCGCGCGGCGCCGGTCGGCCTCGCGGGCCTCGTCGAGTGCGGCCGTGCGGCGCACGACGCGGAAGGCGTTCAGGTGCGGTTGCGACTCGTCGATCCGGTCGAGGCTCGCACGGACGAGATCCGTGGAGGTGGTCTCGCCGCGGTCGAGCGCCTCGACGGTCGCCTTCAGGTCGCGCAGGTCGGTTCGAGCGTCCATTCGTTCCCCCGTTCGTTCGAACGAACAATAACGCGTTCCAGTTCTGGGTGTCGAGTCCCTTCGCGGGTCGTCCCGTGTCACCGCGACATGACAGACTCGGGGAGTGATGCTTTATCGGGACAACGCGGTGGTGCTGCGCCAGCACAAGCTGGGCGAGGCCGACCGCATCGTCACCCTGCTGACGCGCCGGCACGGACTCGTGCGGGCCGTCGCGAAGGGCGTGCGCCGGACGCGCTCGAAGTTCGGCGCACGGCTCGAACCGTTCGCCCACATCGACGTCCAGCTCCACCCGGGCCGCAGTCTCGACGTCATCACCCAGGTGCAGACCCTCGACGCCTTTGCGGTGGGCATCGTCGACGACTACCCCCGCTACACCACCGCGTGCGCGATCCTCGAGACCGCCGAACGCCTCGCCGGTGAGGAACGCGCGCCCGTGCCGCGCCTGCACGCGCTCACTGTCGGAGCCCTCCGCGCGGTGTGCGACCGCACCCGGCCGCCCGAACTCGTGCTCGACGCCTATCTGCTGCGGGCCATGGCCTACGCGGGATGGGCGCCGGCGATCACCCACTGCGCGCGCTGCGACCGTCCCGGCCCGCACACCGCCTTCCACGTCGCTGCCGGAGGTGCGGTGTGCGTGCACTGCCGCCCGCCGGGGGCGGCCACCCCCGCCCCGGGCGTGTTGGCGCTGCTCGACGCGCTCAACCACGGACGCTGGGCCGACACCGAGGCCGCCGACGCGGCGGTGCGCCGCCAGGCCAGCGGCCTCGTCGCCGCGCACCTGCAGTGGCATCTCGAACGGCAACTGCGCTCGCTGCCCCTCGTCGAGCGCGGTCGTACCGAACCTGCGACGGGGAACCGGGTTGATGACGTCGCCCGCGGTGTCCGGCAGGATGGGGACCGTGATTCGACGACGTACCACGCCCCCATCGCCTGAGCGGGTGATCCGGCCGCCCGACCCGCATCCGTCGGGCGCGCGACCTCCCGTACTGCAACCCGAGCTGATTCCCCAGCACGTGGCGCTCGTGATGGACGGCAACGGTCGCTGGGCGCAGGAGCGCGGTCTGCCGCGCACCGCCGGCCACGAACGCGGCGAGGCCGTGCTGATGGACACGGTGTGCGGATGCATCGAGATGGGCGTCAAGTGGCTCTCGGCCTACGCCTTCTCCACCGAGAACTGGAAGCGCAGCCCCGACGAGGTCCGCTTCCTCATGGGCTTCAACCGCGACGTGATCCGCCGCCGCCGCGACGAGATGCACGAGATGGGTGTGCGCGTCCGGTGGGCCGGTCGCCGTCCCCGCCTGTGGCGCAGCGTGATCAAGGAACTCGAGATCGCCGAGGAACTGACGAAGGACAACGACGTCATGACCCTCACGATGTGCGTCAACTACGGCGGTCGCGCCGAGATCGCCGACGCCGCACGGGAGATCGCCCGCCGGGTCGCGGCAGGAGAACTCGATCCCGAACGCATCACCGAGTCGACGATCGCGCGGTATCTCGACGAGCCCGACATGCCCGACGTCGACCTGTTCCTGCGGCCCTCGGGCGAGCAGCGCACCTCGAACTTCCTGCTGTGGCAGTCGGCCTACGCCGAACTCGTCTTCCAGGACACGATGTTCCCCGATTTCGACCGGCGCGATCTGTGGGCGGCGTGCGTCGAATACGCCTCGCGCGACCGGCGGTTCGGTGGTGTGAAGTGACGTCGCTGCGTGAGCGGATCGCAGGTGCGCTGACGCCCTTCGTCGACGTCCGCACCCCGTCGTCCGCCGCGAACGGCGACGGCTCGTTCGGATTCGACTACGGCGCCGTGCCGTTCGCCCTGCAGGTCGTCACGCTCACCGAAGGACTCGACGTGGTCTCCGTCACCGGAGTGCTCGCGTGGGATCTTCCGCTCGACGACGCCGTGCGCGGTCGGGTCGCGGCCGCCGCCGACGCCCTGCAGTTCGGCTCGGTCCACCTCATCGAACGCGAGACCGACGCCGATGTCGTGCTGCGGTACTCGTTCCCCGCGACCGGTCTCGACGACACGGCGCTGACCACCATGCTGTTGCTCGTGCTCGACGGTGCCGCCGACGCGCGCGGTGCCGTCGCCGGCACCCCCGACCCCAAGGAGAATTCGTGACCACCACCGACGCCGACGTCGAGACCACCACCGAGGAGGTCGTCGCCGCCGACGGGGCGCACGCCGTCGCGATCCCCACCGAGGACGACGACGCACTGACCGCTGCCGTGGTCGAGACGCTGTCCGAGATCCTCGAGGAAGCGCCCGAGCCCGACGAGGACGGCGAGATCCCGATCTGGATCGACGACGTGCTCACCTACGCGACCGTCGACGCCGAGGGCGGCTTCGTGCTGCTCACCACCTACCTGGTCGAGGGCATCACGGGCCGCACCCGGGCCGCCGAGGTCCTCGGCGACCTGCAGGTCGAGTTCCCCGAGGTCAAGTTCGTCCTCGACAAGGACCGGGTCACCGTCGAGCTGCGGGTCGCAGCGTCGCCGCTGGTCCCGATCCATCTCGTGCGGGCCGTCGCATCGCTCGTGCCGGTCGTCGAGCAGGCACGCGCGCTGGCGCAGCGTCTCGGCGGCGAAGCGTCGGTCTTCGACGGTGAGGCCGAGGACGACGACGAGAACCTGCTCGTCGACGGTTGCGGCTGTGGTGACTGCGATTGCGGCTGATCGCCGCGGTGATTGCGACTGACGGCCGACGGCCCTCGCTTCAGGCCTGAGCGAGGGCGCAGTCGCGGCAGTTGCCGAAGATCTCGACGGTGTGGCTGACGTCGACGAAGCCGTTCGACTCGGCCACCTCGTGCGACCAGCGTTCGACCTCCGGGCCGTCCACCTCGACCGTGAAGCCGCAGTGGCGGCACACGAGATGGTGGTGGTGCCCGGAGGAGCACCGCCGGAACAGCGATTCGCCGCTGTCGGTGCGCAGCACGTCGACGCTGCCGACCTCGGCGAGCGACTGCAGGGTGCGGTAGACGGTGGTCAGGCCGATGCCCTCGCCGCGCTTGCGCAGCTCGTCGTGCAGGTCCTGGGCGGACCGGAACTCCTCGGTGTTGTCGAGCAGGTCGACGATGGCGCTGCGTTGACGGGTCGAGCGGACCCCCACGAGAGGTTTGCGGGCGGAGGTCACTGCGATCGTCCTTCCTGGGCGTGAGCGACGGCGTCGACGACGATGCGGGCGAGGTGGTCGTCGGCCAGGTGGTAGAGCACTTCGCGCCCCGAGCGTTCGCCGCGCACCACGCCGGCGGTCTTGAGCACGCGGAGATGCTGGCTGATGAGCGGCTGGGTGACGCCGAGGGCGCCGACGAGTTCGTGCACGCAGCGGGCCGACTCGCGCAGTTCGAGCACGATCGAGATGCGGACGGGCGCCGACAGCGCGCGCAGCAGCTCACCGGCCGCGATGAGGGTGGCGGGGGAGACGTCGACCGGGGACGGCAGGGCGTCGCTTCCGATCGGTCCGCGGGCGCGCTCGCCCGTGCTGCACTCACGTGGATCGGCGTCGATGCTCACGGGGCTCCTCGGGGCGGGGACGGCCGCCGGTCGGCGGGCCTTATTGCAAATCGATTCCATTTTGATATGCACGGTTGTGCATGTCAACCGGCGCGAATTCGAGCTGCGAACGAGGAGCGATAGGCTTACAGATCGACGCATGCTGCGAAAACCCGCATCGAAGATGGAGAAACCGAGTGGCACCCAAATCCAAGATCGATACCGTCGCCAACCTCGCCAAGCGCCGGGGCCTGGTCTATCCCTGCGGTGAGATCTACGGCGGCACCAGGTCCGCCTGGGATTACGGGCCGCTCGGCGTGGAGCTCAAGGACAACATCAAGAAGCAGTGGTGGCGCAACATGGTCACCAGCCGCGAGGACGTCGTCGGCCTCGACTCGTCGGTGATCCTGCCGCGTCAGGTCTGGGTCGCCTCCGGCCACGTCGGTGTCTTCAACGACCCGCTCGTCGAGTGCCTGAGCTGTCACAAGCGCCACCGGCAGGACCACCTGCAGGAGGCCTACGCCGAGAAGAACAAGCTCGACGACCCCGATGCCGTGCCGATGACCGAGATCGTCTGCCCGGACTGCGGCACCAAGGGCCAGTGGACCGAACCCCGCGACTTCAACATGATGCTCAAGACCTTCCTCGGCCCGATCGAGAGCGAGGAAGGCCTGCACTACCTGCGCCCCGAGACGGCGCAGGGCATCTTCGTGAACTTCGCGAACGTGCTCACCACCTCGCGCAAGAAGCCCCCCTTCGGCATCGGCCAGATCGGCAAGAGCTTCCGCAACGAGATCACCCCTGGCAACTTCATCTTCCGCACCCGCGAGTTCGAGCAGATGGAGATGGAGTTCTTCGTCAAGCCCGGCGAGGACGAGCAGTGGCACCAGTACTGGATCGACTACCGGATGAACTGGTACACCGATCTGGGCATCAACAAGGACAACCTGCGCCTGTACGAGCACCCGCTCGAGAAGCTGTCGCACTACTCGAAGCGCACCGTCGACATCGAGTACCGCTTCCACTTCCAGGGCAGCGAGTGGGGTGAGCTCGAGGGCGTCGCGAACCGCACCGACTTCGACCTGTCGACGCACTCGAAGCACTCCGGCACCGACCTGAGCTTCTTCGATCAGGCCACCAACGAGCGCTACACGCCGTACGTCATCGAGCCGGCGGCCGGCCTGACCCGTTCGCTCATGGCCTTCCTCGTCGACGCCTACACCGAGGACGAGGCGCCCAACGCCAAGGGCGGTGTCGACAAGCGCACCGTGCTGCGCCTCGACCGTCGCCTCGCGCCGGTCAAGGCCGCCGTGCTGCCGCTCAGCCGCAACGCCGACCTGAGCCCGAAGGCCAAGGACCTCGCTGCGAAGCTGCGCCAGAACTGGAACATCGAGTTCGACGACGCCGGCGCCATCGGCCGCCGCTACCGTCGCCAGGACGAGATCGGCACCCCGTTCTGCATCACGGTCGACTTCGACACCCTCGAGGACCAGGCCGTCACGATCCGTGAGCGCGACACCATGGCGCAGGAGCGCGTGAGCCTCGACCAGGTCGAGGGTTACCTCGCGCAGCGCCTGATCGGCTGCTGACCGACCCGAGAGACGCAGATGCCCTCCGGTCCCGACGGACCGGAGGGCATCTGTCACTTCGTAGGCGGGTGTTTCGTAGCGGTCAGGTCGTCGAGCGCCGATCGATGTACTCGAAATATCCGCGACCGGAGATCTCCTCGCCCCGCCAGGTCGCCGACCACGCGAAACCGGTGACGAATCCGGTGCCCAGACCGTAGGTGAACGGAGTGTCCATGATCCCTTCGAGATCCAGCCAGGGACGACCGCGGGTGTCCTTCACCAGGAACCGGGTCCGGCGCGGCACCGGCATCGGGATGCCGTAGGGAGTCGGCTCGGGCTCGTCGTGCAGTTCGAGTATCTCGAAGTCCACGTCCCGGAAACGGGTTCCGTAGCCGCCGCGGGTGCGCAGGATCGCCGTCGTCATGAAGGGCCGGCCACCGATCGCGTAGCGGCTCAACAGGATCTGCGTGTCGGCGTCGAGATCGACGATCTGGTAGACGAAATGGTCGAGCGGAGCCTTCGCCGCGGGTGGCAGGGGAGTGGACCGCATCAGATACGGGCTCGGCATCGCCCCGTACTCGAACGAGCACAGACCTTCGGCCGTGACGCTGTGGCCCTCGTGGGTGAAGGTGCCCTCGTATTCGGTGAGCAACCCGAAGTGCTTGTAGAGCGGGCTGCGGAAGAACCACGAGACCGTGTCCGTGTTGGTCAGTGTCAGCGCGACGTCGACCGTTCCGAGCCGTCCCACGAGTTCGTAGTGGGGGTAGCGGCCGGTCAGGCTCAGATCGTCCCCGAACTTCACCAGTGATCCGTCCGGGGAGGACACGAAATCGTCGCCCACGGCGTAGTTCCCGAAGTGCGCGGGATGCGATGCCGCCGTGCCGGCGACCACGGTGGCGTTGCGGCGCGGCGGCGCCACGAGCGCGTGGTCGTTGTCGAAGGCGAGCGACCCGGTGGCGCCGATCAGCGACATCATCGAGAAGAACCGGTGCGGCTCCGGCAGATCCGGGATCATGACGCCGTAGTGCACCCACCCCAACCGACGCGTGTCGACGTGCGGGCGCAGGATGTCGGGTTCGGAGAACGGTTTTCCGTCGGACGACGCGGCGGAATCGAACAGGCGGACGGCCGATCCGAGACCGGCACCCAGTGCGCGTGCTGCGATCGGGCGCATGGTCTAGAAGCGTCCTCCGCTCGATCCGCCGAAGCCGCCGCCCCCGAAACCACCGCCGCCGAAGCCGCCCCCACCGAAACCGCCGCCGAAACCACCACCGCGGCCGCTGTTGAGCACGCTGTTGATGAGGATGCCACCGAGCACGGCGCCGGCGACGTTGCCGCCCGACGAACCACCGCGGGGCGGACGGTGCTGGTTGTTCCAGCGCTGCACGTCGTTCTGGGCGCTGCGCAGTGCCTGCGCGGCCAGCGACGCGGCGGACCGCGCGTACTGGATGGCCGCCGCCGGATCGGACTCGGCTGCCTGCTGCGCGGCCTGCAGGTGCCGCTGGGCCTCCGACAGGCGGGTGCGTGCCTGGGCACCCACGACGCCGCGGCGCGTCCCGATGAAGTCGGCCGCGGCGGTGACCTGCGCCTGCGCCGCGCTCAGATCCTGCTCGAGGCGGCGACGCATCTCCTCGGCCTGCTGCTTGGCCTGCCGCGTCCGGGCACGCAACTCGTCGAGCCGCGCATCGGCCTCGACGACCCGCGTGAAACTGCCCAGCGGGTCGGTGTGCTGCTCGGCCCGAGCGTGTTCGAGGGCTTCCTGCACGGCCTTCAGGGCGTCGACGAGTTCGGGGCCGCCCGCGTCGAGGAGCTGCTTCGCGTCGGCGACACCCTGTTCGGCGTCCTCCACCGCGGCGGGAAGCGTCGCGATCGCGCGCCGGATGTCCTCCGCCGCATGGTCGAGCGCGTCGAGCAGCGTCGCGGCATGCCCCAGTGCGCGTTCGGCCTCGCGGATCGCGCGCACGGCGTCGCCCTGCTCACCGACCGGTCGCGCCACCGCGGTGCGGCCCTGGTCGATCGCGTTCTCCGCGAAGGAGATCTCCTCCCGGGCCAGCGAGACGTTGTCCACCACCGGGGTCAGGGCGCCGGTGGGGAACTCCGAGTGCAGCTGCCCGAGGATCCGCTCGGCCTCCGGGATGCGGGCCGTCAGCGCGATCGCGCGCTGCGTGAGCCCGTCCAGACGGGCCGGAGCGTCGAGCAGCAGATTCCGCATCTTGTCGAACGCCTCGACCTGCGCGTCGAGTTCGCGGTTCGCCTGCCCACACGAGGAGACGAGCTGCACGAGCATGTCGCGCTGCTGTTCGGGCGTCTCGGGGATGTCGTCGTCGAGACGCTGACGGATCTCGAAGGCGTTCGCCAACGCGACCTGCGCCTGCCGGTGCGCGCGGTCGAAGGGAGCCACCGCCGAGTCCCCGAACTCGCCCCGGGCGAGCTCGAGCGCTTCGGCACTGGACCGCACCGCGTTGTCGGTGTCCACCAGGAGGGTCTGCGCGTACTGGTCGAGACCCTCGATCGGCAGACCGCGCAGGGCGGTGGTGTCGGCCGGATCGATCTGCGCGGCCTGCGCTGCACCGGCCTCGGCGCGCTTCTTCTTCGACCGCCGGTTGTAGGCGTAGACACCGGCACCGCCGGCTGCGATGACACCGCCGCCGACGAGCAACGTCGTCACCGGAGCGGCCGACGGCGTAAGGGCGTTGCTCAACCCGTCGGCCGCACCCACGGCGGCACCTGCCCAATCACTGTTGCGTAGCGCCGGCACGACGTCGGACGAGCTGATCCGGTCGCGTTCGCTCTCGGAGATCTCCGAACCCGTCGGTGTCCACAGCGCGAACTCGCGGTCGTCGGTCGCGACCGCCAGCAGGGCGGTGTCGGGACCGAAGTTGCTCGCCTGCGCGGTGGCCTGCGCCCAACTGTCGTAGTCGCGTCCGTCGAAGCTCGACACGTAGGTCACCCACAACTGCAGGCCGTGCTCGTCGTACAGGGTGTTCGTCGCTTCCTGGATCCGTGCGACGTCGGCGTCGTCGAGCACGCCCGCCGTGTCGGTGATCGGCTGGGGGAGCCGCGAGGGTGGCTCCGCGGACGCCGACGCGGGAAGGAGCAGCCACGCGGCCACTGCCAGCAGGGCGGGGACGAATGCGAGCGCGGACCGTGCAGGTCGCCGGGGCGGTGCGGCCGATACGTGTGCCATGGAATCGAATCTAGTGGCTGCGAGGTGAGGACGGGGTCGGCGCGTCGTCCGGTCGACGCGTTCTCGTTCGCTGGCAGAATCAGGGGGTGAGCACCGCATCCCGCCGCACCGGCACCACCGCGACGTACACCGGGGACGACCTCGGGGTCGGCGCGCGCATCGCGCGCTGGCTCCGGCGACTGATCGTCGGGGTGCTGCTCGCCGCCGTCCTCGTCGTCGGCGGCACGGCGTTGCGGGTGTGGCAGGTCGCGCGGATCGACGACCGCACCCCAGCCGACGCCATCGTCGTGCTCGGGGCCGCCCAGTATTCGGGCACACCGTCGTCGGTCTTCGAGGCCCGCCTCGAGCAGGCCCTCAAGCTCTACGAAGCGGGAGTGTCGCCGCGGATCGTCACCGTCGGCGGCAAGCAGGAGGGCGACCTGTTCACCGAGGCCGCGGCGGGCAAGAACTATCTCGTCTCGCGCGGGGTGCCCGCCGAGGCGATCGTCGCCGTCGAGGAAGGCTCGGACACACTGCTCAGCGTCGAGGCCGTCAGCCGCGAGATGTCGGATCTGGGCCTGTCGTCGGTCGTGCTCGTCAGCGACCCGTGGCATTCGCTGCGCACCCGGACCATGGCGCGCGACGCCGGTCTCGACGCCTGGACAGCTCCCACCCGCCAGGGTCCGGCAGTGTTCACCCGCGAGTCGCAACTGCACGGCATCGCCCGCGAGACCGGCGCGTTGATCTGGTACCAGATCACCCACTTCTCCGCCGATTTCCCGTACACGGCGCAGCAGTGAGGCGGAACGTAGGGTCTTCGGTGACGGAAGGCAGTGTGATGCAGGGCTACAGCGAACACGATCTCGAACGGCGCGTTGCCGAGCCGCGCAAGACCTCGGCGCTCGCCGGGTCCGAGGGAGCGGCGTCCGAGCGGACCGCCTTCGCACGCGACCGTGCGCGCGTGCAGCACTGCGCGGCCCTGCGCCGCCTGGCCGACAAGACACAGGTCGTCGGCCCCCGCGACGGCGACACCCCGCGCACCCGTCTGACGCACTCGATGGAGGTCGCGCAGATCGGCCGCAGCATCGCCGAAGGACTCGGCGCCGACCCCGATCTCGTCGACCTCGCCGGCCTCGCCCACGACATCGGGCACCCGCCCTACGGGCACAACGGTGAGCGGGCACTCGACGCGGTCGCGGAGTCCTGCGGCGGATTCGAGGGCAACGCGCAGAACCTGCGCATCCTCACCTGCCTCGAACCGAAGATCCTCTATCCGGACGGCTCGAGCGCCGGTCTCAACCTCACCCGGGCCTCGCTCGACGCGACGCTCAAGTACCCGTGGACGCGTCCGCGCCCGGGCGCGAAGTTCGGCTCGTACGACGACGACGCCGAGGTCCTCCACTGGATCCGCGAAGACGCACCCGAGCGCCGCAAGTGCCTCGAGGCGCAGATCATGGACTGGTCCGACGACGTCGCGTACTCGGTGCACGACCTCGAGGACGGTGTGATCGACGGTCGCATCGACCTGCGGATGCTCGACGATCCCGACGATGTCGCCGGACTCATCGAGGTGGGCATGCGCGAATTCTCGGGTCTCGACCCGGCCGAGTTGACCGAGGCGGCCAAGCGGTTGTCCTCCATGCCGGTGGTCCGCGCCGTCGGCACCTTCGACGGTACCCTCGCCTGCTCGGTCGCGCTCAAGAAGCTGACCAGCGAGCTGGTGGGCCGCTTCGCCAACGCAGCGATCCTCGGGACCCGGGAGGCGACGGAAGGCCGACGCGTCACCCGGTACGACGCCGACCTCGTGGTCCCGCCGATCGTGGTCTCGGAGGTCGCGTTGCTCAAGACGATGGCGCTGCAGTTCGTCATGTCCGACCGCGCCCACCGCACCCGCCAGGAATCACAACGCGAGCGCATCCACCGCGTCGCCGAGTGGCTGCTGCGCACCGCGCCGGTCGGTCTCGACCCGTTCTTCGTCGCCGCCTGGAAGTCCGCGCCCGACGATGCTGCGAAGGTGCGGGTCGTGGTCGATCAGATCGCCTCGTGCACCGAATCACGCCTCGAACGGATCGACCGCGACAGCCTCGCCGCGCAGGCGAGCTGGGGCTGACGAGGCTCGAGCGATCGCGACGGCAGGTCGCGGCCGACCGTCCTGCCGAGCAGTCTGCGGGGCGGCTTAGACTCGTCTCGTGGCCGGCCGTATTTCAGACAGAGACATCGCGGCCATTCGCGACCGCGTGCGCATCGAGGACATCGTCGGCGAGTACGTCGCACTCAAGCGCGGGGGCGCCGACTCGCTCAAGGGCCTGTGTCCCTTCCACGACGAGAAGTCCCCGTCCTTCCACGTGCGGCCCAATCACGGGCACTACCACTGCTTCGGCTGCGGTGAGGGCGGCGACGTCTACTCGTTCCTGCAGAAGATCGAACACGTCAGCTTCGTCGAAGCCGTCGAGCAGCTCGCCGAGCGTGTCGGCTACACGCTGAACTACGAGGGCGGCGGTCCGTCCGTCCAGCGCGACCGGGGCACCCGTGCCCGGCTGGTCGCGGCGAACGCGGCCGCCCAGCAGTTCTATGCCGAGCAACTGCGCACGCCCGACGCCCAGGCCGCCCGCGACTACCTGACCGAACGCAACTTCGACCAGGCGGCCGCCGAGACGTTCGGTTGCGGCTACGCACCCGCCGGCTGGGACGCGCTTACCAAGCACCTCCTCGGCCGGGGATTCGACTTCTCCGAACTCGAGGCCGCCGGACTGTCCCGGCAGGGACGCCGCGGCCCGATCGACCGCTTCCACCGTCGGCTGCTGTGGCCCATCCGCAATCTCGCGGGCGACGTCATCGGCTTCGGTGCCCGCCGTCTGTACGACGACGACCAGATCACCGCCAAGTACATGAACACACCGGAAACGGTGCTGTACAAGAAGTCTCAGGTGTTGTTCGGTCTCGACCTCGCCAAGCGCGAGATCGCCAAGTCGCATCAGGCCGTGATCGTCGAGGGCTACACCGACGTCATGGCCATGCACCTGGCCGGCGTGAAGACCGCGGTGGCTGCGTGCGGCACCGCCTTCGGTGACGAACATCTCGCGCTCCTGCGTCGCCTGCTCATGGACGACAGTTTCTTCCGCGGTGAGGTCATCTACACCTTCGACGGCGACGACGCCGGTCGCGCGGCGGCGATGAAGGCGTTCGAGGGAGATCAGAAGACCGCTGCGAAGACCTACGTCGCGATCGCACCCAAGGGCATGGACCCGTGCGAGTTACGGCAACAGTCGGGCGACGGCGCGGTGCGCGATCTTGTGGCCCGCCGCACCCCGATGTTCGAGTTCGTCGTGAAATCGATTCTCGCCGAACACGACCTCGACACCGTCGAAGGTCGCGTCGAGGCTCTGCGCCGGTGCGTTCCTGTCGTGGGCCGGATCAAGGACCGCACGATCCGCGACAACTACGCGGTGCAACTCGCGCACTGGACGGGATGGGACGACATCCCCACCGTGCGCCGGCGTGTGCAGGAGGAAGCGCGGCGAGGAGTCCGTGCACCGGAAGCGAAGACACGGCCCGCGACGGCCACGGCGGAGCCCGTGTCGGCCCTGCGACGTCCCCGGCCGAACGATCCGACGCTGTGGCCGCAGCGCGACGCGCTCAAGTCGGCGCTGCAGTATCCGGGCATCGCCGGCACCGTCTTCGACTCCCTGCCGCCGGAGACATTCAGCGACCCCGCCTATGCGGCCGTGCGGCAGGCCGTCGCCGACGCCGGCGGAACCGCAGCGGGCCTCGGGGGAGCCGAATGGGTCGACGCCGTCGGCAGGGCCGCGACCGACCCCGTCGCGCATTCGCTCGTGATGGAACTCGCCGTCGAACCCGTCCCCACCGAAGAGGACCGGCTGCCGCGCTACATCGGCGGCGTACTGGCGCGGCTGCAGGAGGTCTGGGTCGGCGAGCAGGTGGCCGAACTGAAGTCCAAACTGCAGCGGATCTCCCCGGCCACGGAGTCCGAGGAGTTCCACGCCCTGCTCGGTGACCTCATGGCGCTCGAACAGTACCGGCGGAGCCTGCTCGACCAGGCCATCGGTGACGGCCTGGCCGGCTGACCGCCTACTTCTTCAACTGGTCCCGCGGGATCATGATCGTGGTCGTCTCGTCGATGGGCTTCATCGGCTCGAGCTTGGGCTGAGGGCTGAGCGAGTCGGCGAGTTTCTGCCGGCCCACCTCGATCGCCTTCTTCGTGACGGGGCTCGCGGCCACCGCCTTGGCCGTCTTGCTGATCTGTTCGTATCTCGCGCGACCCGCTCGGGTGCCGAGCACGTATCCCGCAGCGACCCCGACCAACAAACCCATCAATGTGTTGTCCTTCCACCCGTGACTGCGTCGTCCCCATCCTGCCCGATGACCCCGCAGCATGCCCACAAGCAGGCGATTTGGTGCTGCGGTGGGTGGGACGCTATGGTTTTTCACGCACCGGGGGAAACCGCGGAGCACCGCAGGACAATCCCCTGTAGCTCAATTGGCAGAGCATTCGACTGTTAATCGAACGGTTGCTGGTTCGAGTCCAGCCGGGGGAGCGCCCAAGAATCCTCCCACCCGTCACGGGTGGGAGGATTCTGTGCATCCAGGGGTATGTCGATGCGACAGAGCCTCCCCGATGTGATCTCTGTTACTTCGCACCCGGCAGCGTGTTGCCCGCTGTGTCCGGGTAGCATTCGATCGCGCCGTGCGAGCAGTGCGGCACTGTGCGACGCGTGTCGTCGCGACGGGGCGGTAGCTCAGTCGGTTAGAGCCGCGGACTCATAATCCGCTGGTCGCGGGTTCGAGCCCCGCCCGCCCCACATCCTCCGCTCGTGGCCGCGAGATGTTCCTGCTTCTCGGAACGGTAGCGTTCGACCCCATGAGCACCCTTCGAGAAGTCGGCGAACGCGAGGCGTGGCGTTGCTGGTTGTGCGACGAGCCCGTGGACCCCGACATGTCGGTCAACGACCCGCGCGGTCCCAGCATCGACAGCATCAACACCGCCAAGAAGGGTGGCAAGGGGAAGGGCGGAGTCGAGCGGCTCGCGCACCGCGCCTGCAACACCAAGAAGGGTGCCGTCAAACCCGTCGTGCCGTGGCCCGACCGGCTGTTCGTCGTCGACCCGGCGCCCATCATCGGCGTCGTCGAGCAGCTCACGCGCAAGGGCGGTCGCGTCGCCGTCGCCCGGTGTCCCGAGAAGTCGGACGCGGAGGAGGCCTCCGAGTGGCTCCTCGACCGCTTGTCGCGCCTCGAGCCGAGCGTGCGATTCGACACCAGGATCGAGTCGGCCGGCGGCGGCTACCTCCTCGTGCTGACGGCCTAACCGGGAGCCAGCACCAGTCCGGAGTGATCCGGTGACTCGGCGGACACCTCGACCTCGGTGAGCACCGTACCGTCGTCTCTCAGCAGCGTGTAGCGACCCGGCATGAGACCGGGGAACAGGAACCGACCGTCGTTCGTGGTGACGATGCTGCGGTCGATGTACTGCTCGCACACCTCCAGGCCGATCAGTCGAATCGTGGTGGACGGATGGAAGACGCCTCCGATCCGTCCGTTCGCCACCGCTCCGATCGCAGCCGGTGGATCCGGGTGGTCGCCGAGCTCGTCCGGACGCCAGGCGGGCGCGCCGTCCGGCGGCGCACATGCCGGCACCGAGGAGTGTGACGCGCGGGCATGCGCGACCGTCGGGTCGGTCCCGTCCACAGAGACGGGCTGATGTGTCGTCGCTGCGACGAGCACCCCTGCTCCCACTGCGGTGATCAACATCCATCGGGCTCTTCGGATCGTTCCCCTGTGCAGCAACGGATCCACCTCCTCTCCGTAAGAGAACTTAGGAAAGTTGTTCTCGCCGAGGGTTATTCGGAACCGACGCTTCGGTGGATCGTGACGATACCCGGCGCGGACGCGCAGGGCTATCGTCCGTGGAGGTGACATGTAGTGGCGGAATGTAACGGTCGGGCTGTCGAACCGCCGAAATCGGTTGTTGGCACAACGATTCGGTCTAGTTTCGGATGAGGTCGATAGTCGGAGGGGTGCATTCCGCCTCCCGGATGACGGATCCGGTTGCACTGTTGTGTTCGGACAATGTGGTTCCGAACGGTCGGTACCGGAAATAATCGCCCCGGGGCCGGGCGTTGTGCGGTTTCGTCGGCGTACTCACCGGCACCGAGTTGCTCGAAGCGGACTGCGGAACGAGGGAGCACATGACGGTCGACGAGAAACCGACGACGCTCCGCCGGGCGTCCGATCTCCTGGCAGGGGTCCGCGACGGCACGGACGACGACACGCTCGCGGCTGGCGTCGTACTCGCGGCAACCCTGATCGCTCTGGTCTGGGCCAACCTCGGCGACTCGTACGAGGCGTTCTGGCACACGCCGCTCAGCATCAGCATCGGTGACTACGGCATCGATCTCGACCTCAAACACTGGGTCAACGACGCCGTCATGACGTTGTTCTTCTTCGTCGTCGGCCTCGAGGTCAAACGCGAGCTCACCATGGGAGAGCTCACCGACCGGACGCGCGCCGCGGTCCCGCTCGTGGCCGCGATCGCGGGTCTGGCGCTGCCCGCAGCGCTGTTCCTGCTGCTCAATCCCAGCGGGGAGGCCGCAGGAGCGTGGGGTGTGGTCGTGTCCACCGACACCGCCTTCGTGCTCGGTGCGCTCGCGCTGGTCGGACCCCGCTGCCCGGCCCGCCTGCGCGTGTTCATCCTCACGCTGGCCGTGGCCGACGACATCGGCGCCCTCGCCATCATCGCCTTCGTCTACACCGACGATCTGCAGCCGGTCTACCTGATACCTGCCGCGATCGGACTGTTGCTGATCCTGCAGTTCCGCCGGCTCGAGGTGTGGCGGGGCGTCGTCTACTTCGTCGTCGCGGCAGGGACGTGGGTGGCGTTCTACGAATCCGGTGTGCACCCGACCCTCGCCGGTGTGCTGATCGCGTTGATCCTTCCCGTCTATCCGCCGCGCCGCAGCGAAGTGGAGCGCGCCGGCGAACTCACGCGGGCCTTCCGTCAATCGCCCAATTCCGACTACGCGCGCGCCGCGCAACTCGGGGTGCTCCGCGCGGTGTCCGTCAACGAGCGGCTGTTACGGCTCTACCAGCCGTACACGGCGTTCCTCGTCGTGCCGATCTTCGCCCTCGCCAATGCGGGTGTGGTGATCTCCGCTGAGACCGTCGGCATTGCGATCCGGTCGCCGATCACGTGGGGCGTCGTCCTCGGTCTGGTCGTCGGCAAACTCGTGGGCATCACCGCGGCCACCGCCGTCTTCTCGAGTCTGCGGCCGGGCAGCCTGCCGCCGGGACTCACTCTCTCGCGCATCAGCGGGGGTGCCGCGCTCGCCGGCATCGGGTTCACGATCTCCCTGTTCATCGTGGATCTGGCAATCGAATCTCCCGAAGCGGCCAACGACGCCCGGATCGGCGTACTCCTCGCGGCGGTTCTGGCCACCGCACTGGGCTGGGCGTTGTTCCGGCTGTCCGACCGTCTGCATCCGCCACAGGGACCGGCCGGGTTGGTACTGCTGCGTCCGGTGGACCCGGATCGCGACCACGTGCGGGGACCAGTCGACGCTCCGCTCACACTCGTCGAGTACGGAGACTTCGAGTGCCCGTTCTGCAGCAAGGCCACCGGCAGCATCCGCGACGTACACAAGCACTTCGGCGACGAACTGCGGTACGTCTTCCGGCACCTGCCCCTCGACGAGCACCACCCGCACGCGCGGTTCGCTGCCGAAGCGGCCGAGGCTGCCGCCGCGCAGGGACGGTTCTGGGACATGCACGACCATCTGTTCGCCCACAGCGACGCTCTGTCCCACGACGAGATCTACGAACACGCCCAGCAACTGGGGCTCGACATGGACCTGTTGGACGAGGACCTGCGCCTCGGGCGTCACCGGCACCGCGTCGAGGACGACGATCTCGACGCCGAGACCAGCGACGTCTTCGGAACACCGACTTTCTATCTCGGCGTTACCGGCTCGGACCTCACCCGGCACACCGGCCCGTTCGACGCGGCAACGCTGATCCGCAGGCTCGAAGAGGTGCGGCAGGGGTGATGCGATTCGGGTGGATCCGACCCCGGAAAGCGGGGGCGGATCCACCCAAGTCGTGACGGCTCTTACCGGATGGCGGGTCCGGCCTCCGCGGATCCGGTCGGTAACAGGCCGGCCAAGCTGGCGAGGAGCGTTTCCCAGCGGCATTCCGCGGAGATCGACGCGAAACGGCACCCGGAGTAGTCCTCCGTGGGGAGCGTAGGTGTGCCGGGATCTGCGTACGCCGTGGCCGGCACTGCGAGGGCGATTGCGGCACAACCGAGCACGCCCGCGGCGAATCGCTTCATGAAACCTCGAATCTGTCGTACGGAACCTTCGGGGAAATCATTCCCCGGTGGGCCGCACCCCGCCATTCGAGACGAGCGGTTCGAGCCCGTCGAGGACGCGTTGCAGCCCGAACTCCCATGCGTGGTGCGGGCTGTAGGCGGCGTTCATCTCCGCCCCGGCCGCCGCCCCGACCCGTTGCGCGAGGGGATGGGCGTCGCCGAGATAGTGCGCGAGTCGCTCGTTCCATCGCGACCAGGCCTCGCCCATGTCGGCGGCGTGCGGATCGGGGCGTCGGGCTCGGGCCGCACCCCGCACGAAGTCCGCGACGAACGTGAGCGCGGCGTCGCGATCGATGTCGCCGAGGGGCGTGCCGTCGAAGGCGTGGAGTTCGTGGTCGTACTTCGCGATCGTGCCGGGGCCGAGGGCCGTGCGCTGATCGTCGACGTCTAGCAGCCACCAGTGCGCGGCGTAGTGCTCGAGTTCGGCTTCGGCGACTTGCCGTACCCGATCCCGCCACGACGGGGACTCGTAGGGCAGCCGGGGTTGCCGGGCGTGGACCCGGTCGACCATGAGGACGAGGAGCTCGTCACGCGACCCGACATGGGTGTACAGGGCCATGGCGGAGACACCCAGATCGGTCGCGAGGCGACGGATCGTCACTGCGTCGAGGTCCTCCGCGTCGGCGACGGTGACGGCCGCGTCCACCGCGGATGTGGTGGTGACCTTGGCTTTCGGCCCACGGGAACCGCCAGTCGGCGCATCGGGATGCTCGCGCCACAGAAGGTCGATCAGGTCGCGCGCCACAAATGCCTCCCGAAAACTCGTTCTGGAGGGTACTCTATACGCCGTACAAGGTTTCTGTCCCGGGGGAGGTCCTATGAAAATCAATTCGACAGCGTTGTCGCTCAACGTCGCCGACACGGCCGCATCGGCCGATTTCGCGATCCGGCACTTCGGTTTCACCGAGGAGATGTCCGCGGACGGATTCGTCTCGTTGTCCCACCCGGACGCAGGCTTCAATATCGTGTTCCTGCGTACCGGGCTGTCGACCTTCAAGCCGGAATCCATCGCCGGTCCGGCCGGTCAGGGCATGCTCATCGCCTTCGTCGTCGACGACGTCGACACCGAGTTCGCGCGCGTCGCGGAAGCCGGTGCGACGGTGGTGACCAAGCCGGAGACCGAGCCGTGGGGCGAGCGGTACTGCCAGTTCGCCGATCCCAACGGGATCATCTGGCAACTCGTCCACTGGGTCTCGGAACCGGCCTGACCACGCGAAGTCTCAGTCGAGGCAGAATTCGTTGCCCTCGGGGTCGGCCATCACGATGTGGCCGGCCCCGAACGGCGGCGCCGGGTCGTGACGCTCCAGGCGCGTGGCGCCGCGCGCGACGAGCCGTTCGGCCTCGGCTTCCAGGGCGGCCATGCGCTCGGCGCCGTCGAGTCCGGGCGCGGCACGCACGTCCAGATGCATCCGGTTCTTGGCCTGCTTGCCCTCGGGCACCTTCTGGAAGAACAGCCGGGGCCCTGCCCCGTCCGGGTCGACGATGCCCGACGCGTCGTTGCGTCGTTCGAGTGGCACCCCCATCGCGTCGAGCGCGTCGTCCCACGAGACGAAATTGCCGGGCGGCTTCTGGAGTTCGTAGCCGAGTGCGTCCGCCCAGAAATCCGCGAGAGCCGCGGGATCGGCGCAGTCGAACGTGATCTGGATGTCGCGGGCCATGTCAGCTCGCCTCCTGTCGGGCGCGGGTACGGGTGTGCAGGTAGAGGTCCCTCAGAAGGCAGACCTCGGACAGATGATGGATGAGTTCGCGGTGGATGTGCAGGACCAACATGCCCATCGGGTACTCGGCGTACGGTCCTTCGGCTTCACCGCACGGCCGGGCGAGTCCGTCTTCCCCGAGGGACTCGACGCCCGCGATCCACGTGGCGAGTTCGGCATCGAGCTGGGCGAGGGCCTCGTCCGCGGTCGCTGCGTACTCGAACGACATGTAGTCGGTGGCGGTGCGTCCGAAATGGCTCGCGTTGCGCATCGCCAGTACACCGACGATCACATGACCGAGCCGCCACGCAATGGTCGTGAAGGGCGGCGGATCGGGTTCGGGGAACGCGAAATCGATGGTCATCGCCCCGGCGCCTCCCAGTAGGGGAGCGGTGCCCGTCCCGCGCGGCCGAACACTCCAGCAGTCGAGTGCGGGTTCGAAGAAGTATTCGTCGTCGGTGAGGCCGTCGAGGCGGCGGCGAACCGGATAGTCGAGTTGCTGTCGCAGTAGGTGGTTCCAGTCGAGTTCTGTCATGGCTCCAGGTTGACGCATATTCCGGACAGATTCGGTCCGTGATCCGTGCGACGATCGTCGTGTGACCGTCGAGTCGACCACCGAACGGGTTCTGAGGGTGCTTGCGCTGTTGCAGAGTCGCCCGTCGTGGACCGCTGACGAACTGGCTGCGGAACTCGGCGTGACCGATCGCTCGGTGCGCCGCGACGTCGATCGTCTGCGCGCCCTCGGCTATCCCGTCCGCGCGACCCCCGGTGTCGGCGGTGGGTATCAGCTCGGTGCCGGCACGAGACTGCCGCCGCTGCTCCTGCACGACGACGAAGCGATCGCGACGGCGGTGTCGCTGCGACTGGCGTCGGGCAGCCCCATCGCCGGTGCCGCCGAGGCGGCCCTGCGCGCACTGGCCAAGCTCGACCAGGTGATGCCGCCGCGCCTGCGCGCGGAGGTGCGGGCGATCTACGGCGCCACCGAAACCGTCGTCGGCACGAGCACCGAGATCGATGCCGACACGCTGCTGGGCTTGGCTCGCGCATGCCGCGACGCGATCCGCGTGCGGTTCCGGTACACCACCCGGCAGGAGGTGGACGACGAGCGCACCGTCGAACCGGTGCGGATGGTCGCTGCAGGGCAGCGCTGGTACCTCATGGCATGGGACGTCGATCGCGACGACTGGCGCACCTTCCGGCTCGACCGGATGCGCGACGTGACGCCCACGACGTGGCGGTTCCGGCCGCGGCAGCACCCCGATCCGGTGTCGTACGTCCAGCGGTCCGTGACGGAGTCGCCCTACCGGTACATCGCGCGGATCCGCCTGCGGGCGGACGCCGACCAGGTGCGTGACATGGTGCCACCGCAGGTCGGGCGGGTCGAGGACGACGAGGACGGGTGGTGCGTACTCGTCGTCGGCGCGGACGACCCGGACTGGGTCGTGATGCACGTCGCGCGAATGGGCTTCGAGGCGGTCGTCATCGAGCCACCGGAACTTCGGGAGGCCGCGGACCGGCTCGCGAAGCGCCTCGCCGCGATCGCCTCCCGCTCCGATCGGTGACGGGTCCTCGCGCACGGACCTGCGGCATGGTTGTGTGGCGTGGTGACTGCGAAGTGGCTCCGGCTCGGATCGGACGTTCTCGGGTGGACGTCAACCGCGACAGGCGCGGTCGGGCTCGCGCTCCACTTCGGTACGTGGTCGGCTCAGCCCTTGGTGCTCGCAGGGTCCGGCGCGTCGTATCTGATGGCCGGTGCGGTGATCGGGCTGATCGTCTTCGCCGTCCGTCGACGCCCACTCGGGGCCCTCGTTGCGATTGCGGTTGCTGCGGCGGCGGTCTGGACCCAGGCGCCTCTCCACGTCGCGACGGCCGCGTCCGGTGACGGTCCCGACCTCACGGTGATGCACGCGAACATCCTGTTCGACGGGGGTGCCGATCCCGAGGTCGTCGTGTCCCGGGTCCGGGACCGCGACGTCGACCTGCTCACGGTGAACGAACTCACCTCTGCGGGGGTCGACGGACTCACCCGTGCCGGTCTCGACGAGCTGTTGCCCCATCGGTATCTCGTCCCCGGAGAGTTGGCGTCGGGAACGGGGATCTGGAGCCGGTTTCCGTTGTCGGACACCGTCGAACACGACGGATTCGTCTTCCGCCAGCTCTCGGCCGTCGCGGACGTACCGGGAGCGGGACCGGTCGCGGTCCACGCGTTCCATCCGGTCCCACCGGTGTTCGACGCGCAGGACTGGGCTGCCGAACTGTCACGGTTGCAGGACATCCTCGATCGATCTCCGGCCGACGTCCCCGCAGTCGTGGGCGGCGATTTCAACGCGACCTACGACCATGCGCAGTTCCGCGCGTTGCTCTCGGGGCGTTTCGCCGATGCCGCGGAGCAGGCGGGAGCGGGGACGGTGCGTACCTATCCCACCGACAAACCCGGCCCACCGCTGGTGGCGATCGATCGCATCCTCGTCGGCAACGGGACGGCCGTCGCGTTCGAGTCCGACGACCTTCCCGGGGCGGATCACCGTTCGGTGGTCGCCCGGATCCGGTTGGACCCCGGCGAGTGACGCCTCGCGATCAGGCCTCAGCGCCCATCGACTCGGCGAGGATCGGCCACGCCTTGCGCAGGTCGTCCTCCCAGTAGCCCCACGAATGCGTTCCGTCGGCATCGAGTTCGGCCGTGACCGGGATGTCGAGCGCTTGGAGCCGGTCCACCAGCTGGTGCGTGCAGGCATTCGTGGCGGCCTCGATCGCTCCGCCTGCGACGATCTGCGTGGCGAACGATTCGCCCGCCGCGCGTTCCTGACCGGGGACGTCGTACGGGCCGGGCAGGCCGTTGCGGCTCGACAGGTACAAGGCCTTGCCGCGCAAGCCTTCCGCGTTGAGGTAGACGTCGTGCTCGGCCCAGCGCGGACCGTCGGCCGGACCCCACATGTTCTCGACGTCGCCCTTGCCGCGGCGCTCGACGACGAGCCTCACGTACAGCTGACCGACCGGATCGCTCGTGCGGACGCATCCGCTCAGGGATGCGACGCCGGAGTACAGGTCGCCGCTCTGGATCGCGAGGTCCAGCGCGGAGCCGGCGCTCATGGACATGCCGATGATCGACTGCTTGCCGTCGGTGTCGAGCAGCTCGTCGACGACGGGCGGCAGTTCCTCGAGGAGGAAGGTCTGCCACTGGTTGCGACCGAGAACCGGATCGTCGAGATCCCAGTCGGTGAAGTAGCTGAAGTTGCCGGTGGCGGGGATGACCACGTTGACGTTCTTGTCCGAGAAGAACTCGGCGATGTCGCTGCTCTCCATCCACCCGGTGCCGTCGATCACGCCGACACCCGCGCCGCCGAGGGCGTAGACGACCGGCCGGGGCTCGCTCGGATCGGCCGGACGCAGGACGTCCAGGGGGATCACGGTGTCCATGGCTGGAGAGTAGACGCGGACCGTCCAGTGCTGGTCGGTCACCTCGTCGACGCCCTCGACGTAGGCGGTGGCGGGCTCGGCGTCGGGTTGCTCGGGATCGGCGTGCGCGGTGGCGGTGCCGAACACGAGCGCCGAGAGGCCTGCGAGACCGACCGCAAGGCTGCGAAAGCCACGACGGGACACGACGGATCGACGCACGGATGAACTCCTCGACTCGAATTGATGCTGATGAGTCGTTCCCCCACACTCGACCCGCTGAGCTGGACAGTATCTTCCTCCGGTTGCGAAAAGCGCCCCGGGGTGCTGTGATTCCGGACTCGCGATGGCGCCGAGACGAGTTCGGCCACCGCACTCGGGATCTCGTGCGGTGGCCGGACTTTCGAACGATTACGTGGCACTCAGAGTGACAGGATCGACGCGGCGGCGGTGCCGGGTGCGCCGTAGACCTGGGCGAGGCCCACCTTCGGTTCGCCCGGAACCTGCCGCTCGCCGGCCTGACCGCGCAGCTGCAGCACCAGTTCGTGGACCTGGCGGATACCGGAGGCGCCGATGGGTTCACCGTTGGCGATGAGACCACCGTCGGTGTTCACCGGGAGGGACCCGCCGATCTCGGTGGCTCCCTCGGCGATCAGCTTCTCCTGGTCGCCGTCGGCGCACAGGCCGGTCTCGGCCATGTGGATCACTTCCGCGCCGGCGTCGGTGTCCTGGAGCTGGGCGACATCGACGTCCTCGGGGCCGATGCCGGCGGCCTCGTAGGCGGCCTTGGCGGCGTAGGCGGTGGGGGAGACGTCCTCCTCGACCGACGCCCACGTCGCATGGACCTCGTACGCGCCGTAGGTGCGCGTGCGAATCGCAGTGGATCGCAGGTAGACCGGCTTGTTGGTGGTGTACTTCGACACCAGATCGCCGCGGCATATGATCACCGCTGCGGCACCCTCGTCCGGCGCGCAGAACATCTTCGCCGTGAGTGGGTAGTTGAGCATCGGCGACGACAGGATCTCGTCGATGCCGAACTCCGTGCGGCGGAAGGCCTTCGGGTTGAGGCCGCCGTTGCGGTAGTTCTTCGCTGCGACCCGTGCGAGCGTCTCGTGCGAGATGTTGTGATCGATGGCGTAGCGGTTCGCCTTCATGCCGAAGAACTTGGTGGTGACGAACTGTCCGTTCTCGGCGTACCAGGCGGGCAGACCGAGCATGGCGGGATCGGCGGTGAAGGCGCCGCGGGGGTGCTTGTCGGTGCCGACCGCGATGCCGATGTCGTACTTGCCGGAACGGATCCCGTCGGCGGTCTGCTCGATCGCGCTGGCGGACGTCGCGCACGCGTTGAACACGTTGGTGAAGGGAATGCCGGTCAGGCCGACGAGGCGGGTGACGGCGTCGGTGTTGTCGACCTCGTAGCTGCCGCCGATGCCGAACTGGATGTCCTTCCAGGCGACACCCGAGTCCTCGAGCGCGAGCTGGATTGCGTCTGCGGCCATTTCGATGGCCGACTTGGCGCCGAATCTACCGAACGGGTGAAGGCCCACCCCGATGATGGCAACGTCGTTCATGATGTCGGGAACTCCTCGATGGGATGTGTGCGGATCAGATCGGCGCGAAGGCCCACGTGACGATGTCGGTGCCCTCTTCGTCGGTGTAGAAGGGGACGAAGGTGAGCTCGAGTTCCATGCCCGGGCGCAGTTTCTCGGGGTCGGTCTCCGTGAGGCGGGCCTCGACGCGGACCACGTCACCGAGCTGGACGAGGCCGAACGCGAAGGGAGTGAAGGTCGCCGCCGTCTCGTTGCCCGCGTAGGGCTGCTTCGGCACGAATCCCTGCGTGGTCCATGCCACGAGCGTGCCGCGACGCGGCAGCAGCAGTTCCGAGATGTTCGCCCCGCTGCACCGGGGGCAGCGCGGCTGGGTGGGCCACGTGGTCGCGGAGCAGTCGTCGCAGCGGCTGCCGATGAGCTGCGGGTTCTCTGCCGGCCACGTGGATACGTCGGGCGCGAGCGCCTTCGTCGTCATGGTTCGTCCTCCGTTGTCCGATGCCAATGCGGCGGCCCTCGCCGCGGTCGAACATGAGGATCACGTTAGACGGAAATGCCATTCTCTACAATGAGAGGATGCATATCGCGCGAGACGATTCTCGCGGAAGGTGGAGGGATCGGCTCAGAAACGGCGCCTCCGACGAGGTGGTGGCTTGCGTCGGCCCGGCCTCGAGTGGCGTCGGTGCTCCTCGGGGGGCGGGGCACCCGTGCGGTATTCGTCGAGCACCTTCCGCATCGCGGCGATCGCGCGCTCCCGGGTTCGCGGGTCGTCGATCTCGAGCAGCTGGTCGCGCAGACCGGTCGCGAACTCGGCGTACTCGTTCTGCCAGTCGCGGCCGACGTGCACCGGTGCCGGCGGTGCGACGGTCTCGACGTACTCGGCCGGGCCACCTGCCACGAGCCGGTACCGCGTGCCGATCTCCGGAACGACCACGTTCAGGTCCGCATCGAGTCCGTGCAGCGACGCCGTGAAGGCAGCGAGCGCATCGGGCTCGCCGTGGTCGAGGAAGACCGTGCCGGAGATCGGCGCGCGGTGCCCGACCCAGCGCACCAGTTCGCCGCGGTCGGCGTGCGCGGAGTAGCTGTCGATCCGCCGGATCTGCGCACGGACGTCGATGTCCTCACCCGAGATCCGGACCTTCGGCGCACCCTCGAGAATCACCCTGCCGAGCGTGCCCTGCGCCTGGTAGCCGACGAAGAGCACCGTCGAGTCGGGGCGGGCGAGGTTGTTCCGCAGGTGGTGCCGAACCCGTCCGGCCTCACACATCCCGGAGGCCGCGATGATGATCGCGCGTCGGTAGGTGTCGACCCGCATCGACTCCTCGGCCTCGGCGGTGTACCGGATGCCCGGATGGCGGAAGACGTTCCGGCCGTCGAGGTCCTCGAGTTCTCCGGCATGCGCTGCGAAGACATCGGTGGCGCGGATCGCGAGCGGGGAGTCGACGAAGACCGGCACCCCCGGAATCCGCTCGTCGTCGAGCAGGTGTCCGATGTCGAGCAACAACTCCTGGGTGCGTTCGAGAGCGAACGAGGGCACGATCAGATTGCCGCCTCGCTCCAGTGCCTCGTTCACCTCCCGGGCGAGGAGGTCGCGGCGCTCGGCGATCGTGAGCCGAGGGCGCGAGCGGTCCCCGTAGGTGGATTCGCAGACGACGTGGTCGAGTCCGGTCGGGCCTTCCGGATCGGCATGGAAGGCCTTCTGTTCCGGGCCGAGATCACCCGAGAACAACATGCGCACACCACCGGCCTCGATCTCCGCCGACGCCGATCCCAGGATGTGTCCGGCATTCCACAGGCGGACCCGGAAACCGGGTGCCGGCTCGAACCACTCCTCGAGTGGAACCGGCCGGGCGCGCGAGGCGGCGAGCCGGGCGTCCTCCTCGGTGTAGATCGGGTGGAACTTCGCCCGGTGCGTGCGGTCGCGCCGCCGATTGCGGCGCTGGGCCTCGAACTCCTGGATCCGCGCCGAGTCGGCGAGCATGAACGAGAGCAGCTCGGCCGTCGGGGCAGTGCAGAATATGCGGCCCTCGAAGCCACGTGCGACGAGCTTGGGGAGCAGCCCGCAGTGGTCGATGTGGGCGTGGGTGAGGATCACCGCGTCGATCGACTCCGGGGCGAACGCGAACTCCGCGACGTTGAGCTTCTCGAGGCTGCGCGAACCCTGGAACATCCCGCAGTCGACCAGGATGCGAGCCTCGCCGAGTTCGATCATCGAGCACGAGCCGGTGACGGTTCTCGCCGCGCCGTGGAAGGTGAGTTCCGGATTGTCGGGCACGGCATCTCCTCGGACGGTCGGGCGGTGGGGACCCGCGGTGCTCGGCTCCCACGGTATCCGCGGTCGCAGGTCGACCGGACCGGGACGAGGGCTAGAACCTGTTTCAATTTTGTGCGATTGTGTCTATCGTCACGTGCACAACCGGCAATGCGATGGAGGGCGAGCCAGATGAAGACCAAGGGTGCAGTGCTGTGGGGCATCGACGAACCGTGGTCGGTCGAGGAAATCGAACTCGGTGATCCCGTCGCGGGCGAAGTGCAAATCCGCATGGAAGCCGCCGGCATGTGCCATTCCGACCACCACATCGTCACGGGCGCAACCCCGATGCCGTCCTTCCCCGCCATGGGCGGTCACGAGGGCTCGGGCGTGATCACCAAGGTCGGTGAGGGAGTGGTGGGCCTCGAGGTGGGCGACCACGTCGTGCTGTCCTTCATCCCCGCGTGCGGACGGTGTCCGTCCTGTGCCTCGGGGCACTCGAACTTGTGCGATCTGGGCGCCGGACTGCTCAGCGGCCAGGCGATCTCCGACGGTACCTACCGCATCCAGGCGCGCGGCCAGAACGTGATCGCGATGTGCCTGCTCGGCACCTTCTCGCCGTACATGACGGTCAACCAGAGTCAGGTCGTCAAGATCGACAAGGACGTACCGTTCGAGCTCGCCGCGCTGGTCGGCTGCGGTGTGCCCACCGGCTGGGGTTCGGCGACGAACATCGCCGAGGTCAAGGCCGGCGACTCGGTCGCCATCATCGGCGTCGGCGGCGTCGGGATGAGCGCGCTGCAGGGCGCCGTGGCTTCCGGTGCGCGCCACGTCTTCGCGATCGACCCGGAACCGTTCAAGCGCGAGCAGGCGCTCAAGTTCGGTGCCACGCACACCTACGCCTCCATCGAGGAGGCCATCGTGCCGATCATGGAGATCACGTGGGGCCGCATGTGCCACTCGACGATCATCACCGTCGGCGAGATGAAGGGGGAGCTGGTCGATCCCGCGCTGACGCTCACGGCCAAGGGCGGCCGGTGCGTCGTCACGGCGATGGGCTACATGTCCGACATGGACGTCAAGCTCAACTCGTTCCTGTTCTCGATGCTGCAGAAGGATCTCAAGGGCAACATCTTCGGGGGGTGCAACGCCCGCGTCGACATCCCGAATCTGCTCGACCTGTACAGGTCCGGTCAGCTGAACCTGGCCGACATGGTCACGCGCACCTACACCCTCGAGCAGATCAACGACGGATACCGGGACATGCTCGAGGGCAGGAACATCCGCGGCGTGATCCGCTACACCGAAGCCGACTGGTGACCGGTACCGACCGGTGACCCCGCGCCGCCGGGTCGTCTCGTAGGCTGATCGCGTGCACAGCCTCGATCTGCTCAGCGACTGGCCTGTCGACCGTTCCGCCGCCGCGGTGGTGACCCGCGACGGCGGAACGGCCGCGTCCAGGGGAGACCTCGACGAGGTCTTTCCCCTCGCGTCCGTGACGAAACCGCTCGTGGCGTACGCCGCGCTGGTGGCCGTCGAGGAGGGCGCGATCGAGCTCGATCAGCCCGCGGGCCCCGAGGGGTCGACGGTGCGGCATCTGCTCGCTCACGCCTCGGGTCTGGCGTTCGGTGAGCGCACCGTGCAGACCGAACCCGAACGGAAGCGGATCTACTCGAGCGCGGGCTTCGAAGTGCTCGCCGAACTCGTCGAGACGGAAACCGGTATCGAGTTCCCGGAATACCTCCGGCAGGCGGTCTTCGAGCCGCTGGGCATGCCGTCCTCGTCCCTGCCGGGGCCGGCCGGGCACGGGGCGCAGTCCTCGGTCGCCGATCTCACACTGTTCGCGCGCGAACTGCTCGACCCCGTTCTGGTCTCGCACGAAACCCTCACCGAGGCGACCAGCGTGCAGTTCCCCGGTCTGAACGGACTCGTGCCCGGATACGGGATGTTCAAGCCCAACGACTGGGGTCTCGGATTCGAGATCCGGGGCGAAAAGAATCCGCATTGGACCGCCACCGGTAATTCACCGCGTACTTTCGGTCATTTCGGTCAATCGGGCACCTTCATTTGGGTAGATCCCGAAATTTCCGTCGCCGCTGTGGTACTTACTGATCGTGCGTTCGGAGACTGGGCGAAACCGCTCTGGCCTGCCCTCGGAGACGCGATCATCACCGAATTCACATAAACCTCTCTGGTTCGCTGGCGAAACACACGCCACACGGGCACACTTGTACGCAGCCTGCATGGAGAAGCCTTGATCGACGAAGGTCGTTGGGGAAGACGTCCTGGTCGAATCGGAGGTGAATGTATGCGCGCATCCAACCAATTCGCGGATGCCACGGCGGGGGTGATCTATGTCCATTCCTCACCGGCGGCCGTGTGCCCGCACATCGAGTGGGCACTGGCCGACATCCTCGACTGCCGGCCCGATCTCTCGTGGACGGGCCAGCCCGCCGCACCGGGGCTGCTGCGCACCTGCGTCGACTGGGTCGGGCCCGTGGGCACGGCCGCGCGACTCGCGGACGTGCTGCGGTCGTGGCCGATGCTCCGCTTCGAGATCACCGAGAACCCCAGCGAGGGCGTCGACGGCGAACGCTTCAGCTACGTCCCCCGACTGGGTCTGTGGCGCGGGTGCACCAGCGCCAACGGCGACATCGTCGTCGGAGAGATGCGTCTACGCGCCATGCTGTCCTCCGCCGATGTCACGAGCGAACTGCACCGCGCCCTCGGAACGGCATGGGACGAAGAGCTCGAGCCGTACCGCAGCGGCGACGAAGGCGCGCAGGTGACATGGCTCCGCCGGGACGTCGGCTGACCGCGGTCCGCCGCCCCGGTGACGCGACCGGAACGCACCCCACATCTTCCTGATACGAGAACACCGGCACCGCTCCGAGGAGCGATGCCGGTGTTCTCGTGCTGTGTCCGGATCAGAGCGGAATGTTCTTGTGCCCACCGCGAACCGCGGGTGCGGCAGCGAGCGCGGCGGCCAGCGTGCTGCGCGTGGTGGCGGGATCGATCATCTCGTCGACCACACCGATCGCCATCGCGCGCCCGACGCCACCGGCGATCGCCTCGTGTTCGGCGGCGAGACGGTCGTGCAGCGCCTCACGCTCCTCCTCGGGAGCCGCAGCGAGGGCCTTCTTGTGGAGGATGCCCACAGCGGCCTTCGCGCCCATCACGGCCACCTCGGACTCCGGCCACGCGTAGACGGCGGTGGCCCCGAGCGCCCGGGAGTTCATCGCGATGTACGCGCCGCCGTAGATCTTGCGCGTCACCAGCGTGACGCGGGGAACCTTCGCCTCGGCGAACGCGTGGAGCAACTTGGCGCCGCGTCGCACGACACCCTCCCACTCCTGGCTCACACCGGGAAGGTAACCGGGGACGTCGACGATGACGACGAGCGGAACACCGAAGGCATTGCACATCCGCACGAAACGCGCTGCCTTCTCGGCGCTCTCGGAATTGAGGCAGCCGCCGAGGCGGAGCGGGTTGTTGGCGATGACACCGACGGTGCGGCCGCCGAGACGGCCGAAGCCGGTGACGATGCTGCGGGCCCAGCCGGCCTGCAGTTCTTCGAAGGCGGATTCGCCGTCGACGTTGTCGAGCAGCTGGTGGACGATCGGCCGGACGTCGTATGCGCGTCGCGGCGAGGCGGGCATCAGCGCCCGCAGGTCGGTGTCGCCGAGCGCCGCTGCGGCGACGTCGAATTCGCCCTGCTCGGCCAGCATCGACACCAGGCGGCGCGCCCGGTGCAGAGCGTCGGCCTCGTCGTGCGCGGCGATGTGGGCGACACCGGACTTCTTGGTGTGCGTCTCGGGGCCGCCGAGCGACTCCATGTCGACCTGCTCACCGGTGACGCTGCGAACCACGTCCGGTCCGGTGACGAAGACGCGGCCCTCGGGAGCCATGATGACGATGTCGGTCAGGGCCGGGCCGTAGGCGGCACCACCGGCCGCGAAGCCGAGAACGACGGAGATCTGGGGGATCAGACCGGACGCGCGGACCATGGCCTCGAAGACCAGGCCGACGGCGTGGAGGGCCTCGACGCCCTCGGCCAGACGCGCACCACCGGAGTGGAAGATGCCGACCACGGGGATCTCGTGGTCGATGGCGTGGTCGATGGCGGAGACGATGTGCTTGCATCCCTCGACGCCCATGGCTCCGCCCATGACGGTGGCGTCGGAGCAGTATGCGACGGTGCGGATGCCGTCGACGTCGCCGACGGCGGCGAGGACGCCCGACTTGTCGCGGGTGTGCAGCAGTTCCAGGCTGCCCGGGTCGAACAGTTTCTCGAGACGGGCCAACGGATCTCTCGGGTCCACCGTCGTCTCACGCGGGGTGGCTGGATCCAGGATGGTCATCGGGTACTCCTCGGGCAGACGCGGTGGTGGTGGGCTGCGGTGGAGGCTCCGGGCGGAGCCTCCACCGCATGGGGCGGACTGGCGTCGACGGTCAGGCGCGACCGAATGCGAGCGCCACGTTGTGCCCACCGAAACCGAACGAGTTGTTCAGCGCGAAATCGATCCGGCCGGAACGCGGTTCGCCCTTGACCACGTCGAGATCGATCTCTGGATCCTGATTCTCGAGATTCAGCGTGGGCGGGATGACCCCGTCACGCAGAGACAGGACCGTGAGTACTGCTTCGAGTGCACCCACCGCACCGATCGAATGACCGAGCGCGGACTTGGGGGCGTAGATCGCGGCGTGGTTGCCCACGGCCGCGTTGATGGCCTTGGCTTCGGCCACGTCGCCGATCGGGGTGGCCGTCGCGTGCGCGTTGACGTGCCCGATGTCGGCCTTGGTGAGCCCGGCGGTCTCGATCGCCCGCCGCATGGCCCGTGCCGCTCCCGTACCTTCCGGATCGGGGGCGACGATGTGGTAACCGTCGGAGGTGATACCGGCGCCGAGGATGCGACCGTGGATGGTCGCTCCGCGTGCCTTGGCATGCTCCTCGCTCTCGAGGACCATCAGTGCGCCGGCCTCGCCGAAGACGAAACCGTCGCGATCCTTGTCGAAGGGCCGAGAGGCACCTTTGGGGTCGTCGTTGCGAGTGCTCAGCGCCCGCATCATCGAAAATCCGGCCGTGGCCACTGCGTCGAGCTGGCCTTCGACACCTCCGGTGACGACGATGTCGGCGTCACCGAAAGCGATCATGCGGAACGCGTTCGCGATCGCCTCGGACCCGGACGAGCACGCCGAGACCGGGGTGATCACCCCGGCACGGGCACCGAGTTCGAGTCCCACCGTGGCCGACGGCCCATTCGGCATGATCATCTGCACTGCGAACGGCGAGACCTTGCGGTAGCCGCCCTCACGGAGCTTGTCGACGGCCTCGATGAGCGACTCCCCGCCGCCGAGACCCGTACCGATGACCACGCCGAGACGATCGTTGTCGACCTCCGGGCTACCGGCGTTCTGCCAGACCGTGCGGCCCAGCGTGAGTGCGAGTCGCTCGACGAAGCTCATCCGGCGGATCTCGACGCGGGACAACCCTTCGTCGGGACCGACCTTCAGAGTGCCGCCGATGCGTACGGGTAGGTCGAACTCGTCGACGAACCCGCCGAGGGTGCCGATCCCGCTCTCACCGGCCAGGAGTGCTTTCCAGGTGCCGTCCACGTCGCCGGCGAGCGACGTCGTCGCCGCGAGGCTGGTGACGACGACGTTGCGCATTGTCCGAGGGGAGGGGGAAGTCACGGCAGAGCTCACTCGCCGTCGTTCGTGACCTGAACGCCCTCAGCCTCGAGCTTCTGGATGTAGGCGACGATGTCGCCCACGGTGCGCAGAGCTGCGAGGTCCTCATCGGGAACCTTGACGCCGTACTTGTCCTCGGTCTGCACGGCGATCTCCACCATGGACAGCGAGTCGATGTCGAGGTCGTCGACGAAGGACTTGTCGATGGTCACCTCGGAGGGCTCGATACCGGTGACCTCCTCGATGATCTCGGCGAGACCGGCGATGATTTCTTCCTGGGTGGCGGCCACGATGTGGCTCCCTTCTCGATGTATCGACTATGTCGTTCGAAACCGGCCGGATGTTTCCGGTCGGGGGTCCGGGGATATCCCGGTGAGGTGCCCGTGCTGTGCGACGGCGCGCGCAGCAACCTAACCGAGTTGAAGACTTTCGGCCAGAGCGGAGATCTCCGCGGGGGTCTTGAGGGCGACGGTGGGCGTGCCGCGCATCTCGCGCTTGGCGATGCCCACCAGCGTGCCGGCGGGGGGAAGCTCGACGATCCGGCTCACCTGCGCTTCACGCAGGGAGGCGGTGCACAGGTCCCACCGGACGGGCCGGGTGACCTGGGCTGCGAGACGTTCGAGGGCGTCGGCTCCGGAGGTGACGGGCTTGCCGTCGTAGTTCGACAGCAACGTGTGCGTCGGATCCGAAGGTGTGATCTTCGCCGCGGCGGCAGCCACGGCGTCCTGGGCGGGTGCCATGAATCGGGTGTGGAAGGCACCGGCGACCGGCAGAGCGCGGACGCGGGCCTTCTCGGGCGGGTTCGCAGCGAGCTCCTCGAGCGCGCTCAGGCGCCCGGCTGCGACGATCTGACCGGCCGCGTTCATGTTCGCGGGGGTCAGATCCAACTCGGCGAGGCGCGCAAGCACCTCGTCCTCGGCACCGCCGAGCACGGCGGACATTCCGGTGGGTTCGAGCGCGCAGGCGCGGGCCATCTCGGCTCCGCGGATGGCGGCGAGGGCGACGGCATCGTCGGCGCTGATGACACCCGCGATGGCGGCCGCGGCGAGTTCACCGACGGAGTGGCCGGCCACGATCGTGTCGGCGGGCACGAGGCCGCGACGGTCGAGATCCTCGAAGGCGAGCAGGGCGGAGGCCACCACGAGCGGCTGGGTCACCGCGGTGTCGGTGATCTCCTCGGCGGTGGCAGTGGTGCCCAGACGCGCGAGATCGAGTCCCGCCGTCTGCGACCACTGGTCGATGCGGTCGCGCGCTCCGGACTGCTCGAGCCACGGGGCGAGCATTCCGGGTGTTTGAGACCCCTGACCGGGGGCAAGCAGCGAAATCACGATCACCAGGGAACACCGCGAGCGGGTGCCTGCGAGATGTCGGTAGCGATGAAAGGTTGCCCCTCGATTTGTAGGGTTCCCACAAATCTGCACGTCGATGCTCGCTATCGGACGAAAGGTCGGAGACGTTACGTGTCCGATTCGCGAATTGTGAATCGAGTGGCAGGTGGTGCAGGCGATCTCAATTCGTTATGGCTTCGTGCCAGGCGACCTACCGTGGCAGCGATTCGGAGCACGTACGCATCGCGGGGATTTGTGGGATCCCGACCCGTTATTTCTGTGATCCGCTTCAATCGATACCGCACGGTATTTGGATGAACAAACAGCTTTCGGGCGCAAGTCTCGACAGCGCCCCCACTGTCGAGGTATGCGTCGAGCGTGTCCGCGAGGGACGGCCCGGCAGCCGCCAGCGGAGCGACGACGAAGTCCTCGAGCGCGGCGATCGCGCCGGGATCACCGAGCAACGCACGCTCGGGCAGCAGCTCCGCGGCGTGCACCGGCCTGGGAGCTCCCGGCCATCCGACGACCGCCTCCATGCCGGCGAGCGCTTCGACCGCGGAGACGTGTGCGGTCGCCAGCGTCGGTGTCGTCGGACCGATCACGACGGGATCGTCGGAGAACGCGCGCATCAACTCGGTGCGGAAGTTCGCTGCGTCGACCGTCCCGTGCAGTTCCCCGCTGACCACCATCACCAGGCGTTCGCCCTGCACCACCGCGAGGGCGGCGCGACCGTGCTCCTGGGCGACGGTGTGCACGGTGGTGATCACCGAGACGCCCTGGTCGGGTGGGGGAGTGCCGACGATCACCGTCGCCGGGGCGGTCGCGTCCCAGTTGAGGGTCGCGGCCCGCGACTGCATGTCGGGCCCGGTGTCCCCGCGTACCACGGCGTCGACGACGAGGGCTTCGAGGCGCGTGTCCCATGCGCCCCGCGACTCGGCCGCCCCCGCGTACACCGCCGCGGCGGCGAACCCGAGCTCGCGCCCGTACCGCAGGATCGCCTCGGTGAGTGCCACGAGTTGTTCCTCGTTGCGGGCGAGGGCCGGCAGCCACTGCTCGAAGAACTCCATCGCCGCGCGGACCATGTCCACCGTCTGACGCAGTGTCAGGCGCCGGGCGAGATCCTGCGGGATCATCTGGAAGGCGTCGAGGCTGAACCGCAGGTCGCTGTCGGGACTGTCGGGATTGCGCACCCACTCGAGGAAGTCGACCACCGACGTCTGGATGACCAGCTGCACGGTCGACCGTTGCGATGCGTCGAGATCGGCGAAGAAGGGCAACTGCTCCTGCATGACGTGCACTGCTTCGGTGGACAGTCGCCCCGAGAACTGTTTGACCCGACGGAGCAGCGCGTCGGGCAGCGGTGCCCGCTGAGGACGGGACGGCGGTACCGGGCGTTCCCTGTGAACGCCCGGTACCTGCCCGGTCCGGCGGGGCTGCGGCTCGTCGACCATGGGACGAAAGTACCCGGCGGCCGCGAGCCGGCCGGTCACGCCACTCGGACGTGACCGGCGGACGGATCAGGCGACGCCCGGGTCCGCCATCGAGACCGGAGCGGCCGTCACGTCGTCGATCTTGTAGGTGCGGGCCGCCTCGACGGCCTTCTCACGATCGATCGCGCCTTCGCGGCCCAGCGCCGAGAGCACCGCGACGACCGTGGACTCGGCGTCGATGTTGAACACGCGGCGAGCGGCGCCACGGGTGTCGGAGAAGCCGAAGCCGTCGGCGCCGAGCACCGTGTAGTCGCCCGGAACCCACTTGCGGATCTGATCGGGCACCGCGCGCATCCAGTCGGACACCGCGACGAACGGACCCGCAGCGTCGTTGAGCACCGACGCGACATAGGGCACCGGAGCTTCCTCACCTGGGTTCAGCAGCGCCTGCCGGTCGCACTCGACACCGTCGCGACGCAGCTCGCCCCACGAGGTGACGGACCAGACGTCCGCGGACACACCCCACTCGTCGGCGAGGATCTCCTGCGCACGCAGCGCCTCGGGCATCATCACGCCCGAGACCAGGATCTGCGCCTTCGGACCCGACTCCTGGCCCCGCTTGTACAGGTAGATGCCCTTGAGCAGACCCTCGACGTCGAGGTCCTCCGGCTCGGCCGGCTGCGAGTACGGCTCGTTGTAGACGGTGATGTAGTAGAAGACGTCCTCGCCACCGAAGCCGTCGACACCGTCCGTGCCGCCGTACATCCGCCGCAGACCGTCGCGGAAGATGTGGGCGATCTCGTAGGAGAAGGCCGGGTCGTAGGTGACCGCGGCCGGGTTGGTCGACGCGAGCAGCAGTGAATGCCCGTCGGCGTGCTGCAGGCCCTCACCGGTCAGCGTGGTGCGACCGGCGGTCGCGCCGAGGACGAACCCGCGTGCCATCTGGTCGGCCGCCGCCCACAGGCCGTCGCCCGTGCGCTGGAAACCGAACATCGAGTAGAAGATGTACACGGGGATCATCGGCTCGCCGTGCGTCGAGTAGGACGTACCGACCGCCGTGAACGACGCCGTCGAACCGGCCTCGTTGATGCCCTCGTGCAGGATCTGCCCGACCTCGCTCTCCTTGTAGGCGAGCATCAGATCGGCGTCCACCGAGGTGTACAGCTGACCGTTGCGGTTGTAGATCTTCAGCGACGGGAACCACGAGTCCATACCGAAGGTACGGGCCTCGTCCGGGATGATCGGCACGATACGCTTGCCGATCTCCTTGTCGCGCAACAGTTCCTTGAGCACACGGACCGTCGCCATGGTGGTGGCGACCTCCTGCTTGCCCGAACCCTTGCGGACGACGTCGTAGGTCTTCTCCGCGGGCAGCGCCAACGGCTTCGCGGTGGTGCGGCGCTCCGGAAGGAAGCCGCCGAGGGCCCGGCGACGCTCGAGCATGTACTGGATCTCGGGCGACTCGAAGCCGGGGTGGTAGTACGGCGGCATCTTCGGATCCTTCTCGAGCTCTTCGTCCGAGATCGGGATCCGCTGGAGGTCGCGGAAGTACTTCAGGTCCTCGAGGGTGAGCTTCTTCATCTGGTGGGTCGCGTTACGGCCCTCGAAGTGCTTACCGAGCGTGTAGCCCTTGATGGTGTGCGCGAGGATCACCGTCGGCTGACCCTTGTGCTCCATCGCGGCCTTGTACGCCGCGTAGATCTTGCGGTAGTCGTGGCCGCCGCGCTTGAGATTCCAGATGTCCTGGTCGGACAGATCCTTGACCAGTTCCTTCGTCCGCGGGTCGCGGCCGAAGAAGTGCTCGCGCACGAACGCGCCGTCGTTGGCCTTGTACGTCTGGTAGTCGCCGTCGGGCGTGACGTTCATGAGATTGACCAGCGCGCCGTCCTTGTCGGCGTGCAGCAGGGCGTCCCACTCGCGGCCCCACACGACCTTGATGACGTTCCAGCCGGCGCCGCGGAAGAACGACTCCAGCTCCTGGATGATCTTGCCGTTGCCGCGCACCGGGCCGTCGAGACGCTGCAGGTTGCAGTTGACGACGAAGGTCAGGTTGTCGAGACCCTCGGTGGCCGCGACGTGCGCCAGGCCGCGCGACTCCGGCTCGTCCATCTCACCGTCACCGAGGAAGGCCCAGACGTGCTGGTCGGAGGTGTCCTTGATGCCGCGGTCGTGCAGGTAGTGGTTGAACCGTGCCTGGTAGATCGCGTTCATCGGGCCCAGGCCCATGGACACCGTCGGGAACTCCCAGAAGTTCGGGAGCAGGCGCGGGTGCGGGTACGACGGCAGGCCGCCGCCGAGCGAGGCGTGGCTGTGCTCCTGACGGAAGCCGTCGAGCTGCTCGGTGCCGATACGGCCCTCGAGGAAGGCGCGGGCATAGATACCGGGGGAGGCGTGGCCCTGGATGAAGACCTGGTCGCCGCCGCCGGGATGGTCCTTGCCGCGGAAGAAGTGGTTGAAGCCGACCTCGTACAGGGCGGCGGACGACGCGTAGGTGGAGATGTGACCACCGACGCCGACACCCGGACGCTGCGCGCGGGTGACCATGATCGCCGCGTTCCACCGGATGTACGCGCGGAAGCGACGCTCGACCTCCTCGTCACCGGGGAACCACGGTTCGCTCTCGGTGGGGATGGTGTTGACGTAGTCGGTGGAGGTCAGGGCGGGAAGGGAGACCTTGCGCTCGTTGGCACGCTCGAGCATGCGCAGCAGCAGGTAGCGCGCGCGGGTGGGACCCGCGGCCTCGAGCATCCCGTCGAACGACTCGAGCCACTCGTCGGTCTCCGCCGGATCGATATCCGGCAGGTAGGAGGCCACGCCCTCGCGGATCACCCGGACACGATTGTCCTTGGTCGATGCCGGCTTGGCCGAGGAACCCGGTCCCGACGCGCCCGGTGCGGCGCCTTGTCGGGAGTCGGATCCGTGGATCAGGTCTGTCAACGTCTGCTCCTCATCGTGGTGGGCGCGTAGGTGGAGCGCCCTCTCCGTCGGCCGGCTCTTGTGGGAGCCGACGCAATCGACATCTGAACATGATGCACCCCTCATCTTCCCCCATCCGCGACGAAGGATCACGCCGTGGCCCGGCCAACAGGACGGATCGGACACGGTGCGGGGTGGTGCAATGGGTCCCTCTCCAAAGATTCTCCCGCTTTTCCCAGCGATTCGGGTTGCGTTGAGGCTTCCGACGATGTTCGCTTTGACCAATTGATCGTCACGCCGGTACGCGGATCCGATTCGCGCACCACAACCCTTAGGAGGAGCCACCGTGGTCGCCGCGGCGGATGCCAAGAACTATGTCTCCAAGCTCGGTATCACTCACGACCACGTGGTGCAGGAACTCGGTTGGGACGAGGACACCGACGACGAGTTGAGAGCTGCGATCGAAGAGGTCACCGGTACCGAGCTGCTCGACGAGGACTCCGACGAGGTCGTCGACGTCGTGCTGCTGTGGTGGCGCGACAGCGACGGCGACCTGGTGGACACCCTCATGGACGCGATCGGTCCCCTCGCCGACGAGGGCGTCGTGTGGGTTCTCACCCCCAAGACCGGTCGCCCCGATCACGTCGAGCCCAGCGAGATCGCCGAGTCGGCCACCACGGCCGGCCTCACCCAGACCACGGCCACCAACCTCGGTGACTGGATCGGCAGCCGCCTCGTCCAGCCCAAGGCCGGCCGTCCCCGCCGCTGAACCGGCTCCCAGAACGTAAGGATCCACACGCATGCCGATCGCCGTGGGCACCGAAGCCCCCGATTTCACCCTCAAGGACCAGAACAACCAGGAAGTGACGCTGTCGAGCTTCCGGGGCAGCAAGAACGTGCTCCTGGTCTTCTACCCGCTCGCCTTCACCGGCGTCTGCCAGGGCGAGCTGTGCGCCGTCCGCGACGACCTACCCACCTTCGAGAACGACGACACTGCGATTCTCGCGGTGTCGGTCGGCCCGTCGCCGAGCCACAAGATCTGGGCGGCCGAGCAGGGCTACACCTTCCCGCTGCTGTCCGACTTCTGGCCGCACGGCGAGGTCGCGCAGGCCTACGGTGTGTTCAACGAGAAGTTCGGTTTCGCCAACCGCGGCACGTTCGTCATCGACAAGGACGGCATCGTGCAGTTCGCGGAGGAGAACCAGCCCGGAGAGGCCCGTGACCAGGGAGCTTGGGCCAGAGCGCTCGCCGCGCTAAAGTCCTGATGCGAAGTCGGCGGCACCTGCCGCCGTCTTTCGGGCGTGTAGCTCAGTGGTAGAGCTCTGGTTTTACACACCAGCGGTCGGGGGTTCGAAACCCTCCGCGCCCACAATCCTCTGTGCGATTCCGGTGGATCGAGCCCCGCTCAGCGGGGTCGGATCCACCCAGATCTAATGTCCCGCATTCACCGCCGCGACGAGCGTCGGCAGGTCGTCGGCGACGACGATCATGAGCGGCCGTTCCTTCGCGCTGCCACTGTGCGTGACGATCAACGCCGTCGGCGGCAGTTGCCCGCCCGCGGGCGGCGATAGCTTCTTGATCGCCTGCGGCACGGTGATGGTGCGGGGCAGGTGCGCGGCCCGCTCGTGTGGTTCGGCGAACTCCAGGGCCGCTCCGACGGTCTCGCCCTCGACGATCTCGTCCGTCGCGAGACGATGCGCGAGCCACCGGGCGATGCAGTTCGTCGTCAGCAACCCGAGATAGGTGTCGTCCTCGTAGATCGGGAACTGCGAGTAGTCGTGGCGTCGGATCTCGTCGAGCACCTCATTCAGCGGTGTGCCCGTCTCGAACACGGCGGGTGCCCGTCTCGGCAGGACCTGCAGCACCTTCGACGGATCGATGATCCTGTCGCGCAGTCTCTCGATCGCCTCGACGACCTCCGGGACCGGATCGGCGACCGGCTTGCCCCCGTAGTAGTCCTGGTGCACGAGCGCGTTGCGCAGGTCCGCGAAGGCCCGGAGGGCGGGCAGATCGACCTGGGTGCGGTGACGCCGGGCGTACTCCTTGGCCATCCGGACGAAGCTCATGTGCTCCTCGTCCGTCTGCAACTGCCACTTGAAGTGGTTCTCGATGGCCGTGAACGCCGACAGGAACCGGATCGCTCCGCTGACCTCGTCCATCTCGTCTCCTTCGTGCGGAAGGGAGCCGTGGGGCGTCAGTCGCGCGGTTCCGCCGCGGTGCGGTAGGCGACGTCGAGCAACTCCACGAAGTGGTCGTCGAGTTCGTCGACCGACGAGACGCTCAGGCGGTGCGTCGTGACCGTCCCCTTCTTCGGGAACGCCTCACGCAGCGTCGCGTGGTGGATGCGCCGCGGCAGGTCCAGGGCCACCTCGAGACGCGAGGCGTAGACGAACGCCGCCGCGAACGGGCGACCCCGCGACCAGGAGATCTCCGACGCGTGGACGTGCTCGGTGACGTCGTCGCCGAGGTCGAGGATCATGGCGCGCACGTGCCGGAACACATCGACGGCGGCCGGATCCTTGTCGGCCAGGTAGTCGTCGACGGTCGCGTACATCGGGAGCTCCTCGAATCGGGGCAGGGTGGTCGGCTCGGTCACCGCGGCCGGCCGTATCGATCGGCGAGCTTCTCGCTCGCGGTGCGCGGTGCCGCTTCCGCCGGGGCCCCGGCTGCGTCACCACCGTCTTGCTGACCCTTGGTCTTCCTGCGCTCCCGCAGCTCGGCCCACACGAAGTAGCCCAGACCCAGCGGAGCCATGATCCCGAATGCCAGCCACTGCAGGCCGTACGACAAATACGGGCCGGAGTCGAGCTGGGGGAGCGGGATCACGCCGAGACCACCGGGCTGATCGGCGTCGAGCTGCAGGTAGACGTCCTCGAGGTCGAGACCCGTGATGGACGCGACCTGCGGGGCGTCGATGAAGTACACCTGCTGGTAGCCGGCGTCCACGAAGGGGGCCTTGTCCTCGACCGTTCCCTCGGACATCCGGATGCGGGCGTCGAGGGTGACGGTGCCGGACGGCGCGACCGGGATCTCCGGGATCTCGGTGCCGCGCACGGGACGCACGTACCCGCGGTTGACCAGGATCGTGCCACCGGAATCGAGGACGAACGGGGTCAGCACCTCGTAGGCCGGCCGCGACTCGACGTTGCGCAACCGCACGAGCACGTCCGACTCGGGCAGATAAGAGCCCTGCGCGAGCACGCGGCGCCACTCGTCCTCGATCGTCGGACCGTCGCCGCCCAGCAGTTCGCCGACGGGAACCGGGTCCTGTGCCATCGACGCAGAGATGCGGCCGTTGCGGTCCTCGGTGCTCGTGTTCTTACCGAGCTGCCACGGCGCGAGGACCGTGAAGCACGCGTAGGCGAAGCCGACGACCACCAGTGCCAGGACCAACCAGCCGGGGCGTAGGAGAAATGTCAATCGGCGCACAGATCCACGGTAGCCGGTGAGGTGCGTCTCACTGCTGCCGCACCCGCTCGAGCAGGCCCGGAACAGCGGCTTCGATCTGCTCGCGGACCTGCTCGAACTCGTCGAGGGAGCCGTAGTACGGATCGGGCACCGAATCGTCGTCGGCGTCGGGATCGAACGAACGCAGCAGCACACGGCGATCGGACGGGACACCGAGCTGCGCCAGTGCCCGCTCGTGGGTGGTGGTCATGGCGACGACGAGGTCGGCCGACAGGTGCTCGGCACCGAGCTTCGCGGCGCGGTGACCGGTCGGATAGCCGTGCCGCTGCAGCACCGCGTCGGTGCGCGGATCCGCCTCCGACCCGACGTGCCAGCCGTGCGTGCCGGCGCTGCTCACCCGGACCCGGTCGTCGAGTCCCTCCCGCCGCAGGTGCTCCGCGAAGATCTTCTCGGCCATCGGCGACCGGCAGATGTTGCCGGTGCACACGAAGGTCACGTGGAAGCGGTCGTCAGCGTCCACCCGTGAGCACCTCCCGCAGTTCCTGGACCGAGGCGGTCGTCCGCGCCGCCGCACGACCTTCGGTCTCGGTGCCGTAGCCCCACTCGACGAAGACCGTGGGGATGCCGAACCGGCCCGCACCGTGGATGTCGTGCTCGCGGTCGCCCACCATCACCACACCGGTCGTGCCACCGGCCTCGGCATCCTGCGGCTCGATCCCGAGAGCGGTGAGGCTGTGCGCGACGACCTCCCACTTGTGCCGCCGGGCGCCGTCGTCGCTCGCACCCCCGATGAACTCGAAGTATCCGGTCAGACCGAAGTGGTCGAGGATCCGCTCGGCGAACGTCTGGGACTTCGACGTCGCCACCGCCAGGCGGCTCCCGGCCCCGCGCACGGCCTCGAGCACCGCGTCGATGCCGTCGAAGACGGCGTTCTCCGCCCAGCCGGTCGCGGAGTAGTAGTCCCGGTAGGCCGCGAGTCCCGCAGCGACCTGCTCCTCGTCGAGTCCGAGATTCTGCAGGGTGTCGCGCATGGGCGGTCCGAGCAGCCACTGCAGGTCGCCGTCGGGTGCCTCGAAACCGGTCGTCTCGGCGGCGTGGAGGAACCCGTTGATCACCCCGGTCGCGGAATCGGTGAGCGTGCCGTCCAGATCGAACAGGACGACGGGAGCGGGGAGCACGAGCGGCTGGGTGGCAGCGAGAACGGTCACCGGGCCATTCTCCCCGTTCGTCCGGTCTTCCGCCGCGTAGGGTCGTGCGCGTAGGAGAGAGCGGACCAGCTGGAGGTGGACGTGACGGCGGCGACGCTGCGTGAGGTGATCGACGTTCTGGAGACGGCCTACCCGCCGTCGCTGGCGGAGAGCTGGGACTCGGTGGGACTCGTCGCCGGCGACCCCGACGAGCCGGTGCGCAAGGTGCTGCTCGCCGTCGACGCGACCGCGGCCGTCGTCGACGAGGCACTCGAATGGGGCGCGCAACTGCTGCTCGTGCACCACCCGCTGCTGCTGCGCGGAGTCGACACCGTGGGCGCGCACACCCCCAAGGGCGCGCTGATCCACCGCCTCATCCGCGGCGGCTGCGCCCTGTTCACCGCGCACACCAACGCCGACCGCGCGAACCCCGGCGTCTCGGACGCGCTCGCCGGGGCGCTGGGCCTGACCGGGCTGCGACCGCTCGAGGCCAAGCCCGAACCGGCGACCGACAAGTGGGTCGTCATGGTGCCGTCCGACGCCGCCGACGCGGTGCGCGCGGGACTGTTCGCGGCGGGCGCGGGTGCCCTCGGCAACTACCGCGAATGCTGCTGGTCCACCACGGGCACCGGCCAGTTCCGCCCGGTCGACGGCGCGGATCCGGCCATCGGCTCGGTCGGTGACCTCGAACGCGTCCCCGAGGACCGGATCGAGGTCATCGCGCCGCGCCGGTCGCGCGCGGCGGTGCTCGCGGCCCTGCGCGATGCGCACCCCTATGAGGAACCGGCCTTCGACATCATCGAACTCGCCGACCTGCCGAGCGATCGCGGTCTGGGCCGGGTGGGGGAGCTGCCGCACACCCGCACGTTGCGCGAGTTCACTGCCGACGTCGCCGCCGCACTGCCGGCCACCGAATGGGGTGTGCGCGGTGCGGGCGACCCCGAGCGGCCGGTGCGGACCGTGGCGGTGTGCGGCGGATCCGGTGATTCCTTCCTCGGACTCGCCACCGCGCAGGGTGCCGACGTCTACGTCACCGCCGATCTGAGGCACCATCCCGCCGACGAGCATCTGCGCGCCGGAGGTCCCGCGCTGGTGGATGTCGCGCACTGGGCGAGCGAGTACCCGTGGTGCGCGCAGGCCCGCGACGTCCTCGACGGGGCGTTCGCCGATCGGGACGGCTGGCAGGCGCGGGTCAGCGAGTTGCGCACCGATCCCTGGACGACCGCGGCGGGCGCGGTACGGTAATCAGCTACGACACGTCCCGCGTGGCCGCCGACTCCCGGCCCACCGACACACCATCGAAAGCAGGAACCACCCGAGTGAACGTCGAACCCACCGTGCAGGCCAAGCTGCTGTCCCTCGCCGCCGTGGACGCAGAGCTGAACCGCCTCGCGCATCGCCGTCGGACACTGCCCGAACAGCAGGAGGTGGACCGCCTGCAGACCGAGCGCAACGCGCGCAAGGACGCCGCGGTGGCCGTCGAGATCATCCTCGACGACCTCGACCGGGACATCCGGAAGCTCGAGGGCGAGATCGAGGCCGTGCGCATGCGCGCCGACCGCGACCGGTCGATGCTCCAGAGCGGCTCGGTGGGATCGAAGCAGCTCACCGAACTGCAGCACGAGCTCACCAGCCTCGAGCGTCGTCAGGCGGCACTCGAGGACGACCTGCTCGAGGTCATGGAGCGTCGTGAGGCGTCGAAGGCCGACTACGACCACGCCGGCGCGCAGGTTTCGCAGGTCGACGACCAGCTCGGCGACGCCGTCCGCGCCCGCGACGAGGCGCTCGCCGACATCGAGGTGGCCGAGCAGCGGTGCCGCAGCGACCGCGAGGCACTGCTCGCCGTCTTCCCCGCGGAACTGGTGACCCTCTACGAGAAGCAGCGCGAGAAGTCCGGCATCGGCGCCGCACTGTTGCAGGCCCGTCGTTGCGGCGCGTGCCGTATCGAGCTCGACCGCGGTGTGATCGCCCGGATCGCCGCCGCACCCGCCGACCTGCTGGTCCGGTGCCCGGAGTGCGACGCGATCCTGGTCCGCACCAAGGAATCCGGGCTGTGACGACGGTCGTCGTCGAAGCGGACGGCGGTTCCCGCGGGAATCCCGGACCGGCCGGCTACGGTGCCGTGGTCTTCGATGCCGACCATCGCACCGTCCTCGCCGAACGTCAGGCGAGCATCGGGCGCGCGACGAACAACGTCGCCGAGTACAAGGGCCTGATCGCCGGTCTCACCGCCGCCGCCGAACTGGGCGCCGACGAAGTGCACGTCCGCATGGATTCCAAGCTCGTCGTCGAACAGATGAGCGGCCGGTGGCAGGTCAAGCATGCCGACATGATCCCGCTGGCCGCGCGGGCACGTGAGCTGGCCGGCCGGTTCCGCAGTGTCGACTACACGTGGATCCCGCGTGCTGAGAACGCCCACGCCGACCGGTTGGCCAACGCCGCGATGGACGCGGCGGCCGAAGCGATGCTGGACGTCGCGTCCGACACCGTGGCGCGCCCGGTGCAGGTGGGCGCGCGGACCGAGAACGTCACGACCCCGCCGGTCGTGCCGGTGCCGGATCCGGCCGTTCCCGCCTCGCCCGGCTGGACCGGTGCGGTCGGGACACCGACCCGTCTGCTGCTGCTGCGTCACGGGCAGACCTCGCTGTCGGTCGAGCGTCGCTACTCGGGGCGGGGCAACCCGGAGCTCACCGAACTCGGTCGCGACCAGGCGGTCGCCGCGGCCCGGCGGCTCGGTGCCCGTGGGGGGATCACCGCGGTGCTGTCGTCTCCACTGGGGCGCGCGCGGGAGACCGCCGCTGCGGCCGCGGACGCCCTCGATCTCCCGGTGACGGTGCACGACGGACTCATCGAGACGGATTTCGGCGACTGGGAGGGTCTCACCTTCGCCGAGGCCGCTCGTCGCGACCCCGAACTGCACCGGCGCTGGCTCGGCGACACCTCCGTGCGACCCCCGAACGGCGAGAGCTTCGACGAGGTGGCCAAGCGGATCGCGTCGGTGCGCGACGACCTGTTGACCGACTACGCCGGCACGACCGTGCTCGTCGTCTCGCACGTCACGCCCATCAAGACGTTCCTGCAGATGGCGCTCGAATCGGGGCCGTCGCTGCTGTACCGCCTGCACCTGGATCTCGCGTCGCTCAGCATCACCGAGTTCTACGCGGACGGTGGCTCGTCGGTGCGGCTCGTCAACGACACCTCGCACCTGTGAACGGGTCGCGGTCGCGAAACGAAAAGTGGCCGCGCAGACATGTCGGGGGGTTGCCTGCGCGGCCACTCATCAGGCTTATCTGTCGGCCGCCCGACCGTGTTACACGGTTGCCGGAAATTTTTTTCCGGCGGGGATGTCAGGTGGTGCAACCGGACCGGGATTCCTGGCGGGCGAATCGCTGAGCGAGCCAGTCGAGGCCTTCGACGACGGCCGGGAACATGCCGATCAGGTGGCCCGTCCCGGTCTTCGTCAGGACGGGTCCGACGTCGTAGCGGCGGTAGGTGACGTCGGCGCCGGCCGAGCACCACTTGTCGACCATCGTGTCGACACCCTGCACGAGCACGAAGTCGTCGCCGGTGCTCTGCGCCACGAAGACCGGCATCGACGGGGCGCGGTTGCCGAGTTGTTGCTCGGCGACCAGCGACGCCCACGGCTCGTCACCGAGGTGCTGGGCGATGGGCCGTCCGTCGACCGTGTACGACGAGGTCTGCCCGAACGGATTCAGGGTGAACGCGTCGAAGACGCAGGACGTCTCGGCACGACGCAGGACGTCGAGTCCGGCAGGATTGAACGCCGCCAGCAGCGACGGGGCGTGCTCGGGGTAGGCCGAGATGAAACCGTCGACGACCCAGCCGATCCCGCCGGAGAGCAGGGATCCGTCGCCGGCCACGGCGAGATCGCCCAGGTCGGCGGGCGGTGAGCCCGCCACGGCGCCGACCACCGACAGTTCGGGGGCGTACGCCGAGGCGAGTTCGGCAGCCGATGCGGATGCCATGCCGCCCTGCGAGTATCCCCAGAACGCGATCGGGCCGTCGGGGTCGAGACCGAGATCGCCGAGCGACCGGGTGGCGCGCGCGAGGTCGAGCATCGCCCGTCCCTGCGACTCGCGGTTGAGATAGGGGTGCACGCCGGGTGTGCCGAGTCCTTCGTAGTCGGTGACCGCGACGGCGTAACCGGCCGCGAGCATCGGACCGATGTGGATGTACTCGTACTCCTGGCCGAAGGTCATGAGCTTCGACGGTGCGCACTGGTCGCCCATGCCCTGCGTGCCGGGACCGAGCACGACGGTGGGCCGGGGTCCGGGGCCGGACCACGGTTGCGACGGGACGAGCACGGTGCCGACGGTGGCGACCGGACCCCCGGTGGCGTTCGTGCTGCGGTACATCACGCGGGTGACGGCCGCGTCGAGGACGGCCGGGGTGTTCGGGACGACGGCGGCGACCGACGGTGCGGTGCGCAGGACGTCGCCGAGCGGCGCCGTCTCGAAGGCCGGAGGGGGCGTGTAGAAGTCGGTGTCCGACTCCGCGTTCGCCACTGTCGGTGTGGTCGCGAGGAGCGCGGCCGCGGCGATCGAGGCGAATACTCCGGTGCGTCTGCGCATCCTGGACCTTCCGAACGGAACGAACGTCGAGGAGGGACGCTACCTGCAGTCTGTACGCAGGTGCAATGGATCCTCCCGATGAAGCGGCAGGCCGGTGACCTGCTCGGTCAGACGAGTCGCCGCAGCGTGTTGAGATTCCGGACGGTCGTCGTCGCCTTGTTCCGGGCCGAACCCGACTGCTTCCCCACGGCACTGTCGAGCGTCGCCCCCTTCACGACCTGCCAGTAGAGGACACCCTCGCCCGCTTCGATGCATTCGAGGTCCGGATCGAGATCGTCCGCGAGGGCGGCCAGCGGTTCGAGCGCGGCGGGATCGGAGGCGAACACGACGTACGAATGCCGGTCGGTGCGTGCGGCGTCGAAGGGATACGCCTCGACGACCCGCGCGAGATACGACTGCTCGACGACGAAGGTGTAGGCCTCGTAACCGAACCGCTCGGTGAGCGCGGCCTCGATCGCGGCCTTCGCGGTGGCGGGGTCGTCCGCGGCGTCGAAGAGCACGTTGCCGGAGGCGAGGACGGTGCGGACGTTCTCGAAGCCGAGGCCGACGAAGACCTCCTTCAGATCGGCCATCCGGATTCGGATGCCGCCGACGTTGATTCCGCGCAGCAGGGCCACGAGTCGCGTCATGAGTGCACCGTAGTTGGCGGCGCCGACACACCGCGGGCTAGTCTGGTCGAGCGAACGAGTCGGCCGGGCGGCCGCGGAGCAGGGAACCGGTACCGCATGGTGCCAGGCCCTGAATCGAGGAAAGTCCGGACTCCACAGAGCAGGGCGGTTGCTAACGGCAACCCGAGGTGACTCGCGGGACAGTGCCACAGAAAGCAAACCGCCTGCCGTACGGCAGGTAAGGGTGAAAGGGTGCGGTAAGAGCGCACCAGCGCCCCGGGTGACCGGGGCGGCTAGGTAAACCCCGCCCGGAGCAAGGTTGAAGGTCGCACCGCGTGCGGTGCGGCTGCGCAGGTGTTCGAGGGCTGCTCGCCCGAGCCTGCGGGTGAACCGCTCGAGGTACCCGGCGACGGTGTGCCCAGATGGATGGTCGCCACCCCGTTTCGGCGGGGGACAGGATCCGGCTTACAGGCCGGCTCGTTCGCCCGGCGTCTCCCGATCCCACCGCGTTGCTACCGGTCGGGTCAGATCGGATCGATGACCAGCAGGTGCGCCCAGTACGAGGCCGCATCCGGACCCAGCCAGGGCAGCAACGCGTCGTAGAGGATGTAGGACATTGCTTGCTCCTTCGTTCGGACATCGAGCACGGGTGTGCGGCCCGACAGTACCGCGCCACGCCTGCCGACGGGTTGTCCGTACAGACAGGCGCGATTCGGGCACACTGAGACCATGAGCGACGACGGCTGGTACTACGACGTGCGCACCGGGAAGGTCTCCCAGGGCAAGGATCCGCACGCCCTCAACCGCATGGGTCCCTACCCGGACAGGGAGACCGCTCAGCGGGCGCTGGAGATCGCGGCAGAACGGAACAAGGCGGCCGACGCCGCCGACGACGACTGGAAGAACGGCTGAGTTCGACGACGAGCATCCGGACCACCAGGAGTTCACGAGCATCGTGGTGACCACTCCCATCGTCGTCGCGCCTGCGATCGACTTCGCCGACGTGCGCGCCGAATTCGACCTTGTCGACGAGTTCTCGCCGGACGCACTCGCCGAGGCGCGACACGCGACCGACCGCTACGCGGACGTCCGTGAGGACCGCACCGATCTTCCTCTCGTGACCATCGACCCACCCGGATCGATGGACCTCGACCAGGCACTGCACCTCGAACGCACCGACGACGGCTTCGTACTGCACTACGCGATCGCCGACGTGTACGCACTCGTCGAACCGGGTGGCGCGCTGGACGCCGAGACACACCGCCGTGGGCAGACCTTCTACCTGCCCGACGGCTCCGTGCCGCTGCATCCGCGCGAGCTGTCCGAGGGCACCGCGAGCCTGCTGCCGGACGCCGGCCGTCCGGCGGCGCTGTGGCGGATCGAGACCGACCACCGCGCCGAGCCCGTCGCGGTGAGTGTGCGGCGCGCCCTCGTCCGGTCGGTCGCACGCATGGACTACGCCGGAGTGCAGCGCGACGCCGACGCGGGCCGGCTGCATCCGTCCGTCGAGGCGTTGCCCGACTTCGGGCGGTTGCGGGCGGCCGCGGCGCTCGCTCGTGGAGCGATCGAACTGCGCCTGCCCGCGCAGGACGTCGTGCAGCACGGCGACGGCTGGACGCTGCAGATCGAGCCGCGCACCGAGGCCGACGAGTGGAACTCGGAGATCTCGCTGCTCACCGGGATGTGCGCCGCGCAGATGATGATCGACGCGCGGGTCGGCCTGCTGCGCACGCTCCCGCCCGCCGATCCCGCCGCGGTCGATGCTCTGCGCCGCACCGCGCGGTCGCTGGACGTGCCGTGGCCGTCGGGGCTCGGTGTCGGTGCCTTCCTCGCCTCGCTCGACGCCAACGACCCGAAGACGCTCGTGCTGATGAGCGAAGCGCCGACGCTGCTGCGCGGGGCGTCGTATGCGGCGTTCGACGGTGAACTGCCCGAGACGATCCTGCACGGCGCGATCGGTGCGCCCTACGCGCACGTCACCGCGCCGCTGCGCCGGTTGTCCGACCGCTACGCCACCGAGGTGTGTCTCGCGGTGTCGTCGGGCCGGGACGTCCCGGAGGCGGTCCGCGCCGAACTGTCCGCGATGCCGAAGATCATGTCGTCGACCGATTCGCTCGCCGGGAAGGTGAACCGGGCATGCATCGACCTGACCGAGGCGGTCGTGCTCGCGCCGCGGGTGGGGGAGACCTTCGAGGCGACGGTCCTGAAGGAGGCCACCGAGCGGCGCGACGCGGAGGTGTTCGTCGCCTCCGAGACCGTCATCGGCCCGTGCGGCGGTGCGCCGGAGGAGGGCGGCACGGTGCGGGTGCGGCTCACCCTCGCCGACCCGCAGGCACGCAAGATCCGCTTCGACCATGACCGGTGAGACGACGCGGCGGCGACGGCCGGTCGCTGCCGTCCTCGCCGTTGTGCTCGCACTGTGTGCGGTGCTCGCGCTGCTCGTGTGGTGGATCCTGCCGAACCGGCTGTTCCCGTGGGACAGTGCGGCATTCCCGGAGATCGACACCTCGGCGTTGTCGCCGACGCAGGTGCGGATCGTCGAACTGCTCGAGGAACAACACGAGGCGCAACATCCCGGCACGTTCTACTCGGAGGGTGTCCGCGAACCGTGGTGTGCCGACTTCGTCAGCTGGATCATGCGGGAAGCCGGTGTGCCACTGTCCAATCCGCATTCGGGGCACTGGCGGATCCCCGGTGTGTTCACGCTCCAGGAGTTCTACGAACAGGCCGGCCGCTACGAACCGGCGGGCACGGGCCACCGGCCGGAGGTCGGCGATGTGGTGCTGTACCACAACGGGATCGGCGTCGGTCAGCGCGAGCACACGAACATCGTCGTCGCCGTCGACGGTGATTCCGCGATCACCGTCGGCGGCAACGAGATGGGCCGCATCCGCGTCCACGAACTCGACGTGACCGGGGACGACGCCGTGGTCGGCTTCGGGCGGCTGCCGGACTGATCCGCCCCGGCGGCTGCCCGCCTGATCCGCGCCGGCGGATGCCCGACCGATCCGGGTCAGCGGAAGCCGTCGGTGGCCTCGACGAGCCGGTGCACGATCCCCGGTTCGGTCGCCGCGTGTCCCGCATCGTCGACGATGTGCAGACGGGAGGACGGCCATGCCTCGTGCAGGTCGTGCGCGCTGCGCGCCGGGCACACCACGTCGTAGCGGCCCTGCACGATCACGCCCGGGATGTCGCGCAGCAGATGCGCGTCGCGCAGGAGTGCGCCCTCGTCGAAGAAGCCGCGGTGGTGGAAGTAGTGGTTCTCGATGCGCGCGAAGGCCAGCGCGAACCGGGGTTCGGCCGTCTCCGCGACGCGATCCGGGTTCGGAAGCAGTGAGCTCGTGGCGCCCTCCCAGGTGGACCACGCGATCGCCGCGTCCAGGGCGACGTCCGGATCGTTCGAGTGCAGCAGGCGGTGGTAGACGTCCACGGGATGCTCGCCCGGCTCTGCGGCCGCGAGCGGGGCACAGAAGCCTTCCCACGCCTCGGGGAACAGCTGCCCGGCGCCGCCGTTGTAGTACCAGTCGATCTCGCTGCGGCGCAGCAGGAAGATCCCGCGCAGGACGAGTTCGGTGACGCGCTCCGGGTGCCGCTGGGCGTAGGCGAGGGCGAGCGTCGAGCCCCACGACCCGCCGAAGACCATCCACCGGTCCACGCCGAGGAAGGTGCGCAGCCGCTCGATGTCGGCGACCAGATGGTCGGTGGTGTTGACCGACAGGTCGGCGCCGTCGGCCACGTGGGGTTGCGACCGGCCGCAGCCACGCTGGTCGAACAACACGATCCGGTAGGCGGCGGGGTCGAAGAAGCGCCGGTGCTGCGGCGCGGTGCCGCCGCCCGGACCGCCGTGGAGGAAGACCACGGGCTTGCCCTGCGGATTACCGCTGACCTCCCAGTACAGCTGCTGGCCGTCACCGACGTCGAGCATGCCCGTCTCGTGCGGCTCGACCGGCGGATACAGTTCGCGTCGCTCCACGGATCAGAACCCGACGAGGCCCGACGCGAGATCGGGGATCTCGAGTGCCTGCACGGCCTCCTCGCGCACCTCCGGGCACTGCGCGGAGGTCGCCGCATCGATGCGGCCCCGGTCGCCCGCGAGCGCGACGAGGTCGACACCGTTCGCCGCCCCCCATTCGCCGACCAGGATGTTGAGGCCACCGCGGCCCACCGACGGGGTGTAGGTGCGCCAGTTCGACAGCTGGCCTTCGAGGCGTGCGCACAGATCTGCGGCCTGCGCCTCGGTGAAGCCACCCGCTCCGGCCTCGGACGACGACCCCGTCGTCGGCGCCGAGCGCGTCGACTCGGCCGGACTCGACGTCTCGACCGCGGAATCTGTCGACGTTCCGGTGGGCGCCGGATCCTGTGCGGTCCCGCATGCGGCGAGGGTGCCCGTCAGGGCGATCGCTGCGAGCACAGCCGGAACGAGTCGGAGTCGGGTCTGGGTCATCGGCACCTCGGTGATCGTGGGGTCGGGTCGTCGTCGAGTCTGCCCACCGATCGCGGGGCTGTCGAGAAAACGAGACGGGCACCACCGACCGCGTCGATGGTGCCCGTCCCCGGAGATCGTCAGAAGGAGTGCTCGGGCCCCGGGAAGGTGCCCTGCGCAACCTCTGCTGCGTACTGTGTTGCGGCGCGGCGCAGTTCGTCGCCGACCTGCCCGAACTTCTTGACGAACTTCGCGGTCTTGCCGCTGGTGTAGCCGGCCATGTCCTGCCAGACGAGCACCTGGGCGTCGCACTCGTTGCCGGCACCGATGCCGACCGTGGGGATGCTCAGCTTGCGGGTGACCTGCCCGGCCAGCTCGGCCGGCACCATCTCCATCACGACGGAGAAGGCACCCGCCTCCTGGACGGCGATCGCGTCGGCGACGAGCTGCTCGGCGCCGTCGCCGCGGCCCTGCACCCGGAAGCCGCCGAGCGTGTTCACGGACTGCGGGGTGAAGCCGATGTGTGCCTGCACGGGGATGCCGGCGGCGGTGATCGCGGCGATCTGCGGAGCCATCCGCTCGCCGCCCTCGAGCTTCACCGCGTGGGCGCCGCCCTCCTTCATGAACCGCACAGCCGTGGCGAGGGCCTGTTCGGGCGAGGCCTCGTACGAGCCGAACGGCAGGTCGGCGACGACGAGCGCGTGCGGGGCACCGCGCACGACACCGCGGACGAGGGGGAGGAGTTCGTCGACGGTCACGGGCACCGTGGTGTCGTAGCCGTAGACGACGTTGGCTGCGGAATCGCCCACGAGCAGGACGGGGATACCGGCCTCCTCGAAGATGCGGGCGGAGGAGTAGTCGTAGGCCGTCAACTCTGCCCAGCGGCGGCCTTCGGCCTTCATCGCCTGCAGGTGATGGACTCGCGTCTTGCGCTTGGGGGTGTCGGCAGGGGCTGCGGCGGAGGCCGCGCCACCGTATACGGACGTCACGTTGTCGGACATCACTGTCCCTTTCTTCCTCGAGGCCCTCGGGGTCCCCGGGTCGGGTGATGACTGTCTCAGTCTGCCACTCGGGTCCGGGCGCACGAAGACCGCGCAGCGGTGCGATTCGTCACACCGCACGACCGTTCGGGAGGGAGTGCAGGTCGTGCCGCTGCAGGCAGGCCGGAGCGTGGCACGATCGGATCGTGCCCCACCCTGCTCGCGCGCGCATCCGTCGTCTGTCCGTCCTGGCGTTCGTGGCCGCTGCCGCGGCGACCGCGTGCGGTGACACCGCGCAGGAGGAGCGGCAACCGTCGGCGGTCGGAGTGGTTCCGGGACTCGAGCGGTTCTACGAGCAGGACGTCGACTGGGAGTCGTGCAGCTCGTACGGCGCCGACGGGCCGATGATGGTGCGTCAGGGTGTCGAGTGCGCACGCATCGAGGTTCCCCTCGACTACGAGGACCCGAACGGTGAGGTGATCACCCTCGCGGTGTCGCGACTGCCCGCCGGTGGCGACCGGATCGGTTCCCTGCTCGTCAACCCCGGCGGCCCGGGCGCCTCGGGACTGTCCACCGCGCTCGCGGCCGACGGCACCGTCCTCGCCGACCGCTTCGACGTGGTCGGCTTCGACCCCCGCGGTGTCGGCTCGTCCGAACCGGCGGTCCGCTGTCTCACCGACGCCGAGTTCGACGCCGACCGCGCTGTGGACGACGGGGACACGAGCCCCGAGGGCATCGCCGCGACGGAGAAGCGCAATCGCGAGTACGCGGAGTTGTGCGCCGAACGCAACGGCACCGATCTGCTCGCGCACCTGGGCACCCGGGAGGTCGTGCAGGACATGGACGTCCTCCGCGGCGTCCTCGGGGACGACGCGCTGACCTATCTCGGCTACTCCTACGGAACCCGCCTCGGCACCCTCTACGCCGAGGCATTCCCGGGCCGGGTGCGGGCGATGGTGCTCGACGGCGCGATCGATCCGGAACAGGACCCGGTCGAGGAGATCGTGTTGCAGGCCGAGGGCTTCCAGAAGGCCTTCGACGAATTCGCGGCGTACTGCGCGCAGTACGCCGGGTGCCCGCTCGGCACCGATCCGGCCCGGGCCGCCGAGCGGTTTCGCAGCCTCGTCGACCCGCTGCTCGACGCTCCGGCACCCACCACCGACCCTCGCGGACTGAGCCACCGCGACGCCATCACCGGTGTGCAGCAGGGCCTGTACTCGCCGACCCTGTGGGGTTCGCTGCGCGGCGGGCTGGAGTCGCTCGCGACCACCGGCACGGGCGACACCCTGCTGCGACTCGCCGACCTCTACGAGGGCCGCGCCGAGGACGGCACCTACAGCAACATCACCGACGCCTTCAACGCCGTCCGGTGCGTCGACGACCCGCCGGTGACCGACCGGGCCCTGGCCGGCGAACTCGACATGCGGTTCCGCGCGGCTGCCCCCTTCCTCGACGACGGCCGCGGCACCGGATCGGCGGCCCTGGACGTGTGTGCCTTCTGGCCCGTTCCGGCGACGGGGGAGCCGCACACCCCCGACGTCCGCGATCTGCCGCCCGTGCTCGTGGTCTCGACAACCGGCGATCCGGCGACGCCCTACGGCGCAGGAGTCGAACTCGCCGCCAGGCTCGGCGGTGTCCTGGTGACCTTCGAGGGAACTCAGCACACCGTCGCCCTGGACGGCAACGCGTGCGTCGACACCGCCGTGACCAGCTATCTTGTGGATTCGACGGTGCCGGAAAGTGATCCTCACTGCTGAGCGTCGACGGGCGTGAGCGACACGCCATCCGCAAGTGTCACCTGATGTAACACGGAATTAACGGATTGTGCCTAGTCTCGCGAGTATGGATCGCCAGAAGGAGTTCGTGCTCCGCACCCTCGAAGAGCGCGACATTCGGTTCGTGCGCCTGTGGTTCACCGACGTCGTCGGCACCCTCAAGTCGGTGGCGATCGCGCCGGCCGAACTCGAAGGCGCCTTCGAGGAGGGCATCGGATTCGACGGCTCGGCCATCGAAGGCTTCTCCCGGATCTCCGAAGCCGACATGGTCGCGCGTCCCGACGCCACCACTTTCCAGGTGCTGCCCTGGGTCGACGATCGGGGTCACCAGTACTCGGCCCGGATGTTCTGCGACATCACCATGCCCGGCGGCACCCCCAGCTGGGCCGACCCCCGCCACGTGCTGCGCCGCCAGCTCAACAAGGCCTCCGATCTCGGCTTCAGCTGCTACGTGCACCCCGAGATCGAGTTCTTCCTCGTCGAGGACGGCCCCGAGGGCGGCGCCCCCGTCCCGGCCGACATCGGCGGCTACTTCGACCAGTCCGTGCACCGCTCGGCCCCGCACTTCCGGCGTCACGCCATCGACGCTCTCGAGTCCATGGGCATCTCGGTGGAGTTCAGCCACCACGAGACCGCGCCCGGCCAGCAGGAGATCGACCTGCGCTACGCCGACGCGCTGTCCATGGCCGACAACGTCATGACCTTCCGCTACGTGGTCAAGGAGATCGCGATGCAGGAGGGCGTGCGGGCCACCTTCATGCCCAAGCCCTTCCGCGACCACGCCGGCTCCGCGATGCACACCCACATGTCGCTGTTCGAGGGCGAGACCAACGCCTTCCACGACCCCGACGACCCGCTGCAGCTCTCGGCGACCGGCAAGGCGTTCATCGCCGGTGTCCTCGAGCACTCCAACGAGATCAGCGCCGTCACCAACCAGTGGGTCAACTCCTACAAGCGTCTCGTGCACGGGGGAGAGGCACCCACGGCCGCGTGCTGGGGCCCGTCGAACCGGTCCGCGCTCGTGCGCGTCCCGATGTACACGCCGAACAAGGCATCGTCGCGTCGCGTGGAGATCCGCACCCCCGACTCGGCGTGCAACCCCTACCTGACCTTCGCAGTACTGCTCGCGGCAGGTCTGCGCGGCATCGAGAAGGGCTACGAGCTCGCCCCCGAAGCAGAGGACGACGTGTGGTCGCTGACCTCCGCCGAGCGTCGCGCCATGGGCTACCGCGAACTGCCTACCGATCTCGACATCGCGCTGCGCGAGATGGAGAAGTCCGAACTCGTCGCCGAAACCCTCGGTGAGCACGTCTTCGACTACTTCCTGCGCAACAAGTGGCGGGAGTGGGAGAACTACCGCAGCCAGGTCACCCCCTTCGAACTCGAGCAGTACCTGGGGTTGTAAGCGACGATGGAAGCGTGGTGAGACCGCCCAGCGCGCGTTCGGTAGTTCCCGGCCCCGGTCGGCTCGGCCTCGTCGAGCCGACCGCCCCCGCCGAGCTCGCTCGACTCGGATGGAACGACGCCGACAGCGTCGAACTGCTGTGGGCGCTGTCCCGTGCCCCCAACGCCGACCTGGCCCTGCGCACCCTCGCGCGCCTGGCCGACGCGCTCGGTGACGACTGGGCCGAACTCGACTCGGCGCTGCGCTCCGACACGCGCCTGCGCGGCCGGTTGTTCGGGCTGTTCGGGGCGTCGTCGGCGCTCGGCGACCACATCGTCGCCAACCCGGATCGCTGGAAGATGCTCGCGGGCAGCGCGGCGCTGCCCGACAAGCACACCTTCACGGCGCGGATGCTCGACAGCGTCGACGCCGAACCCGAGCCCGACGGACGTCCCGGCCGGCTGATCCACCGGGCCGGGCTCATCGGCCCGCACGCGGTCGCGGCGCTGCGCACCACCTACCGCGACCAACTGATGCTGATCGCCGCCGCCGATCTCGCGGCGGTCGTCGAGAACGAACCGGTGCTGCCCTATCTCGAGGTCGGGGCGTTGCTCGCCGACCTCGCCGACGCGGCGCTGACCGCGGCCCTCGCGGTGGCCGTGTCCACGGTGATCCCGGAGGGTCCGTGCCCGATCGACCTCGCCGTCATCGCGATGGGCAAGTGCGGTGCGCGCGAGCTGAACTACGTCAGCGACGTCGACGTCGTCTTCGTCGCCGAACCCGCCGATGCCCGTGCGAGCCGGATCGCCGGGGAGATGATGCGTATCGGGACGTCGGCCTTCTTCGAGGTCGATGCCGCGCTGCGGCCGGAGGGCAAGCGCGGTGAGCTCGTCCGCACCCTCGAATCCCACGTCGCCTACTACAACCGGTGGGCGAAGACCTGGGAGTTCCAGGCGCTGCTCAAGGCACGGCCGATGACCGGGAATCTCGACCTCGGCCGCCGGTACATCGACGCCCTGAGCCCGATGGTGTGGACCGCCTCCGAACGTGAGGACTTCGTGCCCGACGTGCAGGCGATGCGCCGCCGGGTCGAGGAAATGGTGCCCCCAGAACTACGCGAACGCGAACTCAAGCTCGGACGCGGCAGCCTCCGCGACGTCGAGTTCGCCGTGCAATTGCTCCAACTCGTGCACGGCCGCGTCGACGAATCGTTGCGCGTGCCCAACACCGTCGAAGCGCTGGGCGCACTCGCCGACGGGGGTTATGTCGGGCGCGACGACGCCGCGAACATGCGGGCGTCCTACGAGTTCCTCCGCCTGCTCGAACACCGGCTCCAGCTCCAGCGGCTCAAGCGGACCCACACCCTGCCACCGCCCGAGGACCGGGAGGCACTGCGGTGGCTCGCGCGCGCCGCGCACATGCGGCCGGACGGACGCAAGGACGCGCTCGGCGTCCTCGAATCGGAGATCAAGCGCAACTCGTCGCGGATCCGGAAACTGCACGCGCGCCTGTTCTACCGGCCGCTGCTGGACTCCGTGAGCAAGCTCGACAAGGAAGCCCTACGGCTGTCGCCCGATGCGGCCGTCCGCCAGCTCGCGGCGCTGGGCTACCGCGCTCCGCAGCATGCGATGGAACACCTGGCGGCGTTGTCCGGGGGAGCCTCCCGGAAGGCACGCATCCAGGCGTTGCTGCTCCCGCAGTTGCTCGAATATCTCGGTGAGACAACCGATCCCGACGCCGGCCTGCTCGCCTACCGACGGCTGTCCGACGCGCTCTACGACACCGTCTGGTTCCTGCGGGTGCTGCGCGACGAACCGGCCGTCGCCGAACGTCTCATGACGGTGCTCGGCTCGTCGGCCTACGTCGCCGACCTGCTGGTGAAGTCTCCCGACGTCATCCGCCTGTACGCCGACGCGTCGACCGGGCCGCGACTGCTCGAGGCGAACCCGCCCGAGGTGGCGCGCGCCCTCGTTGCATCGTCGTCGCGCTACTCCGATCCCGCTCGGGCCATCGCCGCCGCGCGCTCGCTGCGACGGGCCGAACTCGCGCGCGTCGCGAGCGCCGACATCCTCGGCATGCTCGACGTGCCGCAGGTGTGCCGGGCGCTGTCCACGGTGTGGGCGGGTGTCCTCGAAGCCGCGCTCGACGCGGTGATCCGGGCGTCGGAACAGTCCCGGGGACCGGCGCCGGCGCGTATCGCGGTGATCGGGATGGGCCGGCTCGGAGGCGGCGAACTCGGCTACGGGTCCGACGCGGACGTGCTGTTCGTGTGCGACCCGCTGCCGGACGCCGACGAGACCGATGCGGTCAAGTGGGCGACGAGCATCGCCGAGCAGGTACGGCGACTGCTCGGCGCGCCGAGCACCGACCCGCCGCTCGAGGTCGACCTGGATCTGCGCCCGGAAGGTCGCAGCGGCCCGATCGTCCGGACGTTCGCGTCCTACCGGGCCTACTACACGCAGTGGGCCGAGGTGTGGGAGGTGCAGGCGCTGCTGCGTGCGCACGCCGTCGCGGGCGACCGTGAACTCGGCACCCGCTTCCTGCACATGATCGACGAGGTGCGCTATCCCGAGGGCGGGGTCTCCCCGGAGGCCGTCCGCGAGATCCGGCGCATCAAGGCACGCGTGGACTCCGAGCGGCTGCCGCGCGGGGCCGACCCGGCCACCCACACCAAACTCGGACGAGGCGGCCTCGCCGACATCGAATGGACCGTGCAGCTGCTGCAACTCCAGCACGCCTACCGGCTCCCGGCGCTCCGCACGACCTCGACGCTCGAGGCGCTCGACGGCATCGGTGCCGCCGAACTGCTCAGCGCGACCGACGTCGAACTCCTGCGCACGGCATGGATCACTGCGACGGATGCGCGGAACTGTCTCGTGCTCGTCCGCGGCAAACCGACCGACCAGCTCCCGGGGCCGGGGCGGCTGCTCGAAGCCGTTGCCCGCGTGACGGGTTGGAGTGGTGAGGACGCGTCGGAGTTCCTCGACCACTACCTGCGAGTCACGCGTCGTGCGCGGGCGGTCGTCGAGCGGGTGTTCTGGGACTGACGGACGGTCAGTCGCAGAGGACGACGAGTGCGAGTCCTCGCCAGACCTCGACCTCGGTCTTGTCCCACTCCTCGTCCTCGTGGTCCCAGTCGTACTCGACCTCGACGTCGTAGCCGCGGTCGCGTTGCTCGGTCACCCTGCAGTTCTGCATGGTGCTGCCGGACCGGTTGAGGATGATATAGGGGACTCCCGCATCGGAGAGCACCTGCTGTGCCTGCTCCTGCGACATGCCGACGACGGAGATGTCGGTCTGCGCCGCTGCGGTGCCCGCGAGTGCGACGGACAGAGGGACGGGGGACAGCATGACGGCGGCGCATGCTGCCGAAACGAGGGATCTACGCATGGTGGCCTCCTGAGGAGACGTGTCGTTCGGATACGGACCATGTCGCATCCACTCCCCCGCGAGCAGGTGTGACGAACATCACCAAAGCTGTGTCCTCACGGTACACCCGTGTGCAGTACGGCTGTCCAGTCGGTTTCGGCTCGGTCGACCTGCGCACGCCCCCTGCACACGACGGAGCCACCCGCCGAACACGACGGGTGGCTCCGGGACGGTGCGTCAGGCGCGGTCGTGGACCGCCGGCGCGGTCACTTCTTCAGATCGAAACGATCCAGGTTCATCACCTTCGTCCAGGCCGCGACGAAATCGCGGACGAACTTCGGGCCGGCATCGTCGGTCGCGTAGACCTCGGCGAGCGCCCGCAGCTGCGAGTTGTGCCCGAAGACGAGGTCGACGGCGGTCGCGGTGTACTTGACCTGATCCGAGCCCCGAGCGCGTCCTTCGTAGACGCCCTCCTGGTTCTGCGAGACCTTCCACTCGGTCCCCATGTCGAGCAGATTGACGAAGAAGTCGTTCGTCAGGGTCTGCGGGCGGTCGGTGAAGACCCCGTGCTTGCTGCCGCCGTGGTTCGCGCCGAGCGCACGCAGACCGCCGACGAGCACCGTCGTCTCGGGAGCGGTCAGCGTCAGCAGGTTGGCGCGCTCGAGGAACAGCTTCTCGGGCGGAAGCTTCTCGCCACCGCGCAGGTAGTTGCGGAAACCGTCGTGCTTCGGCTCGAGTACCTCGAACGACTCGACGTCGGTCCACTCCTGGCTCGCATCGGTGCGGCCGGGGAAGAACGGAACCGTGATGTCGTGTCCCGCATCCTTGGCGGCCTTCTCCACCGCGGCGTTACCGGCGAGGACGATCAGATCCGCCAGGGAGACCTTCTTGTTGCCGGCGGAGCCGTTGAAGTCCTGCTGGATACCCTCGAGGATCTGCAGCACCTGTGCGAGTTGCTCGGGTTCGTTGGCCTCCCAGTTCTTCTGCGGTTCGAGCCGCACGCGCGCGCCGTTCGCGCCGCCGCGCTTGTCGGTGCCGCGGAAGCTCGCGGCCGACGCCCACGCGGCGGCGATGAGCTGCGGGATCGTCGCTCCCGAGTCGAGGACCTTCGCCTCGAGCGAGGCGATGTCGCTCTCGTCGATCAGCTCGTGGTCGACGTCCGGCACCGGGTCCTGCCAGATCTGCGGTTCCGGGATCCACGGTCCGCGGTACCGCGAGAGCGGACCCATGTCGCGGTGCAGCAGCTTGAACCACGCCTTGGCGAACTCCTGCTCGAGTTCCTCGGGATGGTCGAGCCAGCGCCGGGTGATCTCGCCGTAGACGGGGTCGTAGCGCAGCGCGAGGTCGCTGGTGAGCATGCCCGGCGCGTGCTTCTTCGTCGGGTCGTGGGCGTCGGGTACGGTGTCCGCGCCGGCACCGCCCTTCGGCGTCCACTGCCACGCACCTGCGGGGCTCTTGGTCTTCTCCCACTCGTAGGCGTACAGCGTCTCGAGGAAGGTGTTGTCCCACTTGGTCGGAGTGGGCGTCCAGGTGACCTCGAGACCGCTGGTGATCGTGTCGCCGCCGGCACCGGTGCCGTGCGAGTTCTTCCAGCCGAGACCCTGCTGTTCGAGCGGGGCACCCTCGGGTTCGGGACCGAGATTGTCGGCGGGAGCGGCACCGTGCGTCTTGCCGACGGTGTGACCGCCGACGATGAGCGCAGCCGTCTCGACGTCGTTCATCGCCATCCGGGCGAACGTCTCGCGGATGTCGCGTCCGGACGCGAGGATCTCCGGGTTGCCGTTGGGGCCTTCGGGATTGACGTAGATCAGACCCATCTGGACGGCGCCCAGCGGGCCCTGGAGTTCGCGCTCGCCAGCGTAGCGTTCGTCGCCGAGCCAGGTGTCCTCCGGGCCCCAGAAGACCTCGTCGGGCTCCCAGATGTCCTCGCGGCCGAACGCGAAGCCGAACGTCTTGAAACCCATCGACTCGTAGGCGCAGTTGCCGGCGAAGACCAGCAGGTCGGCCCAGGAGAGCTTGCGGCCGTACTTCTGCTTGATCGGCCACAGGAGGCGACGCGCCTTGTCGAGGCTGACGTTGTCGGGCCAGCTGTTGAGCGGCGCGAACCGCTGCGCGCCCTTGCCGCCGCCACCGCGACCGTCGGCGATGCGGTAGGTGCCGGCCGAGTGCCAGCTCATGCGAATGAACAGGCCCCCGTAGTGACCGAAGTCGGCCGGCCACCAGTCCTGGGAATCCGTCATCAGGTCGATCAGGTCCTGACGGAGCGCCTCGACGTCGAGGGATTCGACTTCCTTCGAGTAGTCGAAGTCGGTTTCCATCGGATTGGACAGCGGTGAATGCTGGTGCAGGACCGTCAGATCCAGCTGGTCCGGCCACCAGTCCTGATTGGTCCTCGGCCGGTGCGGTGACGGCTCGGGGGAGGGGACTGCCGGGTTTTCGCTTTCGGACACTGCGGTTTCCTTCCGGATCAGGGTCGATCGGACCGATTCAGGGCTGTTGTCGTGGATCGTCTGTCGAACAGTCGCGGCACAGGCCCCAGAAGACGACGTCCGCCTCGTCGACGTCGAAACCTGCGTCGTCCACCGGTGACAGGCAACGCGAGTCGCCGATGGTGTGGTCGACATCCGAGATCGCGGCGCAGGACCGGCAGACGAGATGGTGATGGCTGTCGCCGACGCGCACCTCGTACCGCGCGTGGAAACCTGCGGGCTGGATTCGCCGGAGCAGGCCGTGTGCCGAGAGCGCGTGGAGGATGTCGTACACGGTGTGCCGGCCGATGCCGGGAACGACGGCGCCGACCGCGTCGAAGATGCGATCGGCATCGGCGTGCGGGTGCCCGTGCGCCGCATCGAGCACCGCCAGACGCTGTCGGGTCACGCGAAGACCGGCTGCGCGTAACCGCTCGGAGAAATCCCGCGTCGAGGGCACGTGCCCACTATGGACCACTTTTCTGGAACCGGTCGCGATTTCGCCGGATTCGGTGACGAACGAACGCATCTCGCGCGCCGAACCGGGGCTTTCTACTGCTGCAGCAGGGGCGAACCCCGGTTCGGCGCGCGAGGATGCCGGAGCGGAAGGGGCGCAGACAAAGCGAGAGGCCGCCCGTCCCGGAAGGGACGGACGGCCTCTCGAAGAGTGCTTACCGGACTCGACTCAGCAGTCGAAGTACAGCTGGAACTCGTAGGGGTGCGGACGCAGGTTGACCGGAGCGATCTCCTGCTCGCGCTTGAGCGAGATCCAGGTCTCGATGAGGTCGGTGGTGAAGACGCCGCCCTCGGTGAGGTACTCGTGGTCGCGCTCGAGGTTGTCGATCACGGCCGACAGGCTCGTGGGGGCCTGCGGGATGTTCTTGGCCTCCTCCGGCGGGAGCTCGTAGAGGTCCTTGTCGACCGGAGCGAGCGGCTCGATCTTGTTCTTGATGCCGTCGAGGCCGGCCATCATCTGCGCCGCGAAGTTCAGGTAGGGGTTACCCGAGGAGTCGGGGGCGCGGAACTCGAGGCGCTTGGCCTTCGGGTTGTTGCCCGTGATCGGGATACGCACGGCGGCCGAACGGTTGCGCTGGCTGTACACGAGGTTGATCGGGGCCTCGTAACCCGGCACCAGGCGGTGGTACGAGTTGATCGTCGGGTTCGTGAAGGCGAGCAGCGACGGGGCGTGGTGCAGGATGCCACCGATGTACCAGCGGGCCACATCCGACAGGCCCGCGTAGCCGGCCTCGTCGTGGAACAGCGGCTTGCCGTCCTTCCACAGCGACTGGTGCACGTGCATCCCCGAGCCGTTGTCGCCGAAGAGCGGCTTCGGCATGAAGGTGACGGTCTTGCCGGCCTGCCACGCGGTGTTCTTGACGATGTACTTGAACAGCTGCAGGTCGTCGGCCGCGGCGAGCAGCGTGTTGAACTTGTAGTTGATCTCGGCCTGACCGCCGGTGCCCACCTCGTGGTGGCCGCGCTCGAGTTCGAAGCCGGCGTTGGACAGGTTGGTGGCGATCTGATCGCGCAGGTCGACGTAGTGGTCGTACGGCGCGACGGGGAAGTAGCCGCCCTTCGCCCGGACCTTGTAGCCGCGGTTGGGGGTGCCGTCGGCGTTGTACTCGGCGCCGGTGTTCCAGGAACCGGAGATCGCGTCGATCTCGTAGAAGGCACCGTTCATCTTCGAGTCGTAGGCGATCGAGTCGAAGATGTAGAACTCGGCCTCGGCGCCGAAGAAGGCGGTGTCGGCGATGCCGGTGCTGATCAGATATTCCTCGGCCTTACGCGCGACGTTGCGGGGGTCGCGGCTGTAGGACTCGCGGGTGAAGGGGTCGTGGACGAAGAAGCTGATGTTGAGCGTCTTGGCGGCACGGAACGGATCCAGACGCGCGGTCGTCACGTCGGGGAGCAGCAGCATGTCGGACTCGTGGATCGACTGGAACCCACGGACCGAGGAACCGTCGAATGCCAGACCGTCCTCGAGCACGTCCTCGTTGAAGGCCTTGGCGGGGATGGAGAAGTGCTGCTCGATGCCGGGCAGGTCGGTGAAGCGGACGTCGACGTATTCGACGTTCTCTTCCGCGATGAACTTGAAGACCTCTTCGGCCGTGGTGAACGCCACGCTTGTGCTCCTTCAGTCGGTGCGCGCCATGGGTGCTGGGCGCCTGCGTCGGATCAGACGTTATGGATCTGGTGTTGCCCGTCCATCAAGCCTATGTTTCGCGGGTGTTACACATGCTTTCGTCCTGCTGTGAGGTCGAAAAGGTGGTATAAGTCACCGCGGCCAACACGGGTCGACGCCGGTCCGCCCATGAGAGCTTATCCTGGTGCCATGGCACGCATGACGGGCAGTTGGCTTTCCGGGCCTGCTGCGGCGCTTCCCAAAGGTCTCCAGCAGGAGCAGGACTATCCCGGGCAGCTGCTCGGCCTCCCCGAATACGGCCCCGGCTCCATGGTGCCCACCGTCCGCCGGGTCCTCGCCCTCGCGGTCGACTGGTTCATGTCCATGGCGATCGCCGCCGGCCTCGTCGGCGGCAACCCGCTCGAGAGTCCGTTGCTGTCGTCGTACACCCTCATCATCTGGTTCGTGGTAGGCGTGGGATGCGTGAGCCTGTTCTCGTTCACCCCCGGCCAGTTCGTCGCCGGGCTGCAGGTCGTGCGGGTGGACGCCCCCGTGCGGGTCGGCATCGTGCGCGCGCTCGCACGTCAGGTGCTGCTGGTGTTCATCGCGCCGGCGCTCGTCACCGACATCGACGGTCGCGGTCTCCAGGATCGCGCCACGGGCACCGCGGTCGTGCGTTCGCGCTGACCTCCGGAAACCTCCGACTACATCGAAGGCCGCCTTCGTCCCCGGGACGAGAGGCGGCCTTCGGTGTAGTTCGGCAGATCAGCGGCGACGCATGGTGCGCTGCACGCTGCGCATCTTCGCGCCGGCGGGAAGCGGGCCCTTGGGCATGGCCGGCCCGGACTTCTTCGTGCTCAGCGCCGACAGACGACCCTCGATGGTGTCCATCCGCTTGGTGTCGATGTTGCGGGGCAGCTTGTTCAGACGCTTCTGCAGCTGGGAGAGCTGGATCTGGCCCTCCTCGTTGCCGACGACGAACTCGTAGATCGGGGTGTCGCCGACGAGACGCGCGACCCGCTTCTTCTCCTGGGCCATCAGGCCCTTCACGCGACCGGCATTGCCCTCACCGACGAGGATGATGCCGGGACGTCCGATGACGCGGTGCACGGCGTCGAGCTGGGTGGTGCCCGCGACCGCCTGGCTCACGCGCCACGCGCCCTGCAGGTTGTCGAGCGCCCACGCGGCCGCACCGGCCTGGCCGTCGGCCTTCGCATACACGCTCTTCTGCACGCGGCGCCCGAAGATGATGAAGGCCAGCAGGACGCCGACGAGGATGCCGACCGGCAGCAGGAACCACTGGATGCCGAAGATCAGGCCGACGAGGAAGAACACCACGATCGAACCGACGAGGGCACCGATCATCCACGGCAGGAGTGCCTTGTCCTCCTTGCGCTGGATCTGGAACGCCTGCCACAGCTGGGTTCGACGCTCCTTCGACGCCTGCTTGCGTGCGGCCTTCGCCGCAGCCTTCGCTTCCTTGTCGGTCTTGCTGCCCTTCGCCATGTACTCAAGGATACGGCCCCGGTGATGGCACGTTTACCACCACCGGGGCCGCCCGAGGACCTACCGCGACGCGCGGCGCGAGGTCAGTTGCCGAAGCGTGCGAGAACGGCACCGGCTTCCTGGGACGCCGTGCCCTCCTCGGCGAGATGCGCCTGGTCGGCGGGAAGTTCGCGGCCGTGGTGGGCCATCGCCTGCGCGTACAGGCGACCGGCGCGGTACGACGAACGCACCAGCGGCCCGGCCATCACACCGGCGAACCCGATCTCGCGGGCGGTCTCGGAGTGATCGACGAACTCCTGCGGCTTGACCCAGCGCTCGACCGGATGGTGGAGCGGGGAGGGCCGCAGGTACTGGGTGATCGTGATGATGTCGCAGCCGGCGTCGTGCAGGTCGTGCAGCGCTTCGGTGACCTCCTCCGGGGTCTCGCCCATGCCGAGGATGAGGTTGGACTTGGTGACCAGTCCGAAATCGCGCGCCTGCCGGATCACGTCGAGCGACCGCTCGTAGCGGAAGGCCGGACGGATGCGCTTGAAGATCCGCGGCACGGTCTCGACGTTGTGCGCGAGCACCTCGGGGCGCGACTCGAAGACCTCCTGCAGCAGGTCGGGCTTGCCGTTGAAGTCGGGGATCAGGTTCTCGACGCCGGTGCCCGGGTTGAGCGCATGGATCTGCTTCACCGTCTCGGCGTACAGCCATGCACCGCCGTCGGGCAGATCGTCGCGGGCGACGCCGGTGATCGTGGAGTAGCGCAGACCCATCGAGCGGACCGACTCGGCGACACGGCGCGGCTCGTCGCGGTCGAGCGCGGTGGGCTTACCGGTGTCGATCTGGCAGAAGTCGCAGCGACGGGTGCACTGCTCGCCACCGATGAGGAAGGTTGCCTCGCGGTCTTCCCAGCACTCGTAGATGTTGGGACAACCGGCTTCCTCGCAGACCGTGTGCAGACCTTCGCGTCGCACCAGGCCCTTGAGGTCGGTGTACTCCGGGCCCATCTTCGCCCGGGTCTTGATCCAGTTGGGTTTGCGTTCGATCGGCGTCTGCGCGTTTCGGGTCTCGATCCGCAGCAGCTTGCGTCCTTCTGGGGCCACAGTCACGCACTCGATCGTACGCCGCCGGTCCCGCCCGGACCCGGCGGGTGCGACCGCCCCTCAGAACCGGTGCGTCGTGAATTCCGGGGTGGTGGTGGGAATTCCGGACGTCCCGACCGCCTGCTCGAAGGTGACCCGCTCGATGTCGCACTCGGTCACGGGGATTCGGCCGTCGAGAGCAGCGATGACGGCCTCGGTGACGGCGGGGATCACGTCGTCGACGGTGACCTCCCGGCCGAGTTCGCCGGTGAGCGACGCGACTCCGGCGTCGCGGATGCCGCACGGGACGATCGAGTCGAACGCGTCGAGAGCCGAATTGCAGTTGAGTGCGAAGCCGTGCATGGCGACACCACGCTGCACCCGGATGCCGATCGCGGCGATCTTGCGTTCGGGGAGCCAGTGCCCGTCGCGCAACTCGGCGGGGAGCCAGACGCCGGAGCGTCCCTCGACGCGGCCGCAGGTCAGGCCCATGTCGGTACAGACGCGGATCAGACCCTGCTCGATGCGACGCACGTAGCCGACCACGTCGATCGGCTCGGCGAGCTTGACGATGGGGTAGCCGACGAGCTGTCCGGGGCCGTGCCAGGTGATCTTGCCGCCGCGGTCGACATCGATGACGGGCGTGCCGTCGGTGGGGCGGTCGCCGTCCTCGGTGCGGCGCCCGGCCGTGTAGACGGGCGGGTGTTCGAGCAACAGCAGGGTGTCGGCGCCGATGCCGTCGGCGCGCTCGTTCGCGAGTTCGCGCTGCCTCTCCCAGGCCTCGAGATAACCGATGGTTCCGAGACGTGCGACGGCGACGGGAGCCGAATCGGAACGGGCGGAAGACGAGGGATCACTCATGTTCCTGAACTCTACGCCGCACCGCAGGGGGAGGGCACCCGCTGTGGCGCGGACGCCGACGGGGGCATCACCGCAGCGGTGATGCCCCCGTCGGAGGTCGTCCGGACGGACAGTCCGGATCCGGAACCTACAGTCCCAGATCGGCCTCGAACGCGCCCTCCTCGAGACGATGCTTGATCGTCTTGAGGAAGCGGCCCGCGTCGGCACCGTCGATCAGGCGGTGATCGTAGGTCAGCGGCAGGTAGCACATCGAGCGGACGCCGATGGACTCGTTGCCGGTCTCGTCGATCACCACGACCGGACGCTTGACGATCGCGCCGGTTCCGAGCATCGCGGCCTGCGGCGGCACGAGGATCGGGGTGTCGAACAACGCGCCCTGGCTACCGATGTTGGTGATGGTGAAGGTGCCACCGGCCAGCTCGTCGGGCTTGAGACCACCCTTGCGGGCACGCTCGGCGATGTCGGCGATCGCGCGGGCGAGCTCGGCCAGCGACAGGTCGCCGGCGTTGTGGATCACCGGGGAGAGCAGGCCCTGCTCGGTGTCCACCGCGATGCCGAGGTGCTCGGCCGCGTGGTAGGTGATCTCCTTCTTGCCGTCGTCGAAGGAGGCGTTGACGTTCGGGTGCGCGCGCAGCGCCTCGACGACGGCCTTCGCGAAGAACGGCAGGAAGGTGAGGTTGACGCCCTCGCGCTCGGAGAACGTCTTCTTCGCCTGGGCCCGCAGCTGGGCGATCTTGGTGACGTCGACCTCGAAGGTCTGGGTGAGCTGCGCGGTGGTCTGCAGCGACTCGAGGGTCTTCTTCGCCGTGATCTGGCGGATGCGGTTGACCTTCTGGGTCGTTCCGCGCAGCTTGGCGAGCTCGGGACGCACACCCGGAGCCGGACCGGCCGGAGCGGCGGGCTTCTGCTGCTCGCCACCGGCGGCCTTGCCACCCTCGGCGGCAGCGAGGACGTCCTGCTTGCGGATGCGGCCACCGACACCGGTGCCCTTCACCGTCGACAGGTCGACACCGTGCTGCGAGGCGAGCTTGCGCACGAGCGGGGTGACGTACGGGGTCGCACCGCTCGGGGTGGACTCCTCCTGAGGCGCGGGCTTCGGCGTCGTCGCCGCGGTCCCGACCGGCTTCGGTGCGGGAGCCGGGGTGGCCTGCTCCACCTTCGGGGCCTGCTGCTGGGCGGCGGGCTTCTGCGCCGGAGCCTCCTGCTTGGGAGCTTCCTGCTTCGGAGCCTCCTGCTTCGGCGCGGGCTTCTCCTCGGCCGGAGCGGACTGCTGGGCCGGGGCCTCGCTGCCGATGACGGCGAGCTGTCCGCCGACCTCGACGGTCTCGTCCTCCTGCGCGGAGATCTCGGTGAGGATGCCGGCGACGGGGGATGGGATCTCGGTGTCGACCTTGTCGGTGGAGACCTCGAGGAGCGGCTCGTCCACGGCGACCTCGTCACCGACGGCCTTGAGCCACCGGGTGACGGTGCCTTCGGTGACCGACTCGCCCAGTGCCGGCATGGTGACCGGGGTGCCCTCGCCGCTACCACCCGAGGATGCGGGCTGTGCGGGCTCGGACGGCGCCGGAGCGGCCTCCTCGGACGGCTCGGTGGTGGGCTCGGTTGCCGGCGCCTCTTCGGCGGGCGCGGACTGCTCGGCGGGGGCGCCACCGCCGATGACGGCGAGCTGTCCGCCGACCTCGACGGTCTCGTCCTCCTGCGCGGAGATCTCGGTGAGGATGCCGGCGACCGGGGAGGGGATCTCGGTGTCGACCTTGTCGGTGGAGACCTCGAGGAGCGGCTCGTCCACGGCGACCTCGTCGCCGACGGCCTTGAGCCAGCGGGTGACGGTGCCTTCGGTGACCGACTCGCCCAGTGCCGGCATGGTGACCGGGGTGCCTTCGCCGCTGCCACCCGAGGATGCGGGCTGCGCGGGAGCGGACTCCGCTGCGGGCTCCTCCGCGGGAGCCTCCTCGGCCGGCGCCTCTTCGGCGGCGGGTGCGGAATCTCCGCCGGCTTCCTCACCGGCGTCACCGATCACGGCCAGTTCGCCACCGATCTCGACCGTGTCGTCCTCCTGGGCGACGATCTTGACCAGCACGCCGGCTGCAGGCGACGGGATCTCGGTGTCGACCTTGTCCGTGGAGACTTCGAGCAGGGGCTCGTCGACTTCGACCGTGTCTCCTTCCTGCTTGAGCCATCGCGTGACAGTTCCCTCGGTGACGCTCTCACCAAGCGCTGGCATCTGGACGGAGAAGGCCATGTCTGTTGACTCCTCGACGGTTGTGTTCGTGTGTGTTGAGTTGTACCGACTCGTGGTCGCCGACCATTGTGTGGTCGTTGACCATTGTGCGCGGGGCGGGAACCCCGTGCCTGCTGGTTCACGTGTTCGGTCGGGCCGATACCGGCGGGGCATGGCCCCTCCCATCCTTGCACCTATCTTTCGGTGATGTTCGGGGAGGGGCGGATCACCTCACACCGTGGGTTCCGCTGTTGCCGATCACACCGGTCCTCTCCCTTGCCCGGGCGGGCCCGTAGGCGAGAGGACCGGTGCGGGAGATCATCCGTTGGCGGCGACGTCCTCGATCACGGCGAGCATCGTGCGCACGGGCACGCCGGTGCCGCCCTTGCCGACGTAACCGAACGGTCCGCCGGTGTTGAAGGCCGGGCCGGCGACGTCGATGTGCGCCCACTGCACACCCTCGGCGACGAACTCCTTCAGGAAGATGCCGGCCGTGAGCATGCCGCCCCACCGGTGCGGGGAGACGTTCGCGAGGTCGGCGACGCGGGACTCGAGATCACCGCGCAGTTCCTTCGGGAAGGGCATCGCCCAGCCGTTCTCGCCGACCTCCTGGGACAGCGCGGCCACGCGGTCGCGGAACTCGTCGTGACCCATGACGCCCGGCGTCCGGGTGCCGAGGGCGACCATCTGCGCGCCGGTGAGGGTCGCGGTGTCGATGAGGTAGTCGGGATCGTCCTCGCACGCACGCACGATGGCGTCGGCGAGGATCAGGCGACCCTCGGCGTCGGTGTTGATGACCTCGACGGTGGTGCCGCCGTACTGGGTCAGCACGTCGCCCGGACGCTGCGCGGTCGACGACGGCATGTTCTCGGCCATCGGCACGGTCGCGGTGACGTCGGCGGCGACACCGAGTTTCGCGGCGAGCACGACGGTCGCGACGACCGCGGCGGCGCCGGCCATGTCGGAGGTCATCGCCTCCATGCCGGCGGCGGGCTTGATGGAGATGCCGCCGGTGTCGAAGGTGATGCCCTTGCCCACGAGCGCGACCTTCGGGGCCTTGCGCTTCTTCGACGAGTAGGACAGACGGACGAGGCGCGGGGGACGCGACGAGCCCTTGCCGACGCCGACGATGCCGCCGAAGCCCTTCTTCTCGAGCGCCTTCTCGTCGAGGATCTCGACCTTCAGGCCGGCGGCCTCACCGAGTGCCTTCGCGCGCTCGGCGAACTCGGCCGGGAACAGGTGGCTCGGCGGGGTGTTCACGAACTCGCGGGCTGTCGCGACGGCCTCGGCGATCGCGACGGAGCGGGTGAGCGCCGCTTTCGCCGCGCGGTCGCGGGTCGACGGCACGAGCAGCTCCACCCGCGCGACCGGCCGTGCGTCCTCCTTGGGGGCGGACTTCTCCGACCGGAACTCGGTGTAGGTGTAGGCGCCGAGCGCGAAGCCCTCCGCCGCGGCCCCGAGGTCGACGGCGGACAGTGTGGTCGCGACCGTCTCCACACCCGTCAGTGCGCGTGCCGCGGTCCCGGCGGAGCGGCGGACCTGCTCGGCGTCGATCTTGTCGGCGTCGCCGAGACCGACGGCGAGCACGCTCGCCACGGGCAGGGAGGCAGGGGCCGGCACGCGGGTGAGTTCCTCGCCGCGGCCCTTCGCGCCCACGGCGACCAGGGAGTCGAGCAGTTCGCCGAGTACCGCCTCGTCGATCGGGGCGTCACCCGCGAGGATCTCCGGGGTGCCGTCGGACGAGGTCACGCCGATCACCAGGACATCGGCTCGTTTGGAAACCGAACCGGCGAGAACGAGTTCGGGAAGATCGGGAGTGGGTGCACTCACAGGGCATCTCCTTGGAGCTTGGTCGGGAACGAGCGAGTCGTTCTCTTGCGGCGTCGTTCGGTGCGAGGGGAATCGCCTCGATGCCATCGACCCTAATGACAACGACGCCCGGCGTCGCTGTCGGACACGGTGGCGGTGGGATAGCGTCGTACGCCATGAGCGACGAGGAACTGAAGCAGGGCCCCATCCACACCGTGCACGTCGAACTCGGTGCGACCTTCGCTCCGTTCGGCGGCTGGGAGATGCCGGTCTCCTACGCCGGGACGGTCGCCGAGCACACGGCCGTGCGCGAGAACGTGGGACTGTTCGACGTCAGCCACCTGGGCAAGGCGCTCGTCGCCGGACCGGGTGCGGCCGAGTTCCTCGACACCACGCTCAGCAACGACCTCACCCGCATCGGTCCCGGCAAGGCGCAGTACACGCTGTGCTGCACCGAGAACGGCGGTGTCGTCGACGACCTGATCGTCTACCACGTCTCCGACGACGAACTCTTCCTCGTTCCGAACGCGGCCAACACCGCGGCGGTCGTCGAGGCGCTGTCCGCCGCGGCGCCGGCGGACGTCACAGTGACGAACCAGCATCGCGACCACGCGGTGTTCGCCGTCCAGGGGCCGAAGTCCGTCGAGGTCCTCGAGGCGCTCGGCCTGCCCACCGACATCGCCTACATGGGCTTCGCCGACGCCGAGTACGAGGGTGCTCCGGTGCGCGTGTGCCGTAGCGGGTACACCGGTGAACGCGGCTACGAGGTGCTGCCGCGCTGGGACGACGCCGAACGCGTCTTCCGTGCCCTGCTCGACGCCGTCCGCGCCCAGGGTGGTCAGGCCGCCGGTCTCGGCGCCCGCGACACCCTGCGCACCGAGATGGGCTACGCGCTGCACGGGCACGAACTCTCGGTCGACATCTCCCCGCTCGAGGCGCGGGTCGGCTGGGCCGTGGGCTGGAAGAAGCCGCAGTTCTGGGGTCGCGACGCCCTGCTCCGCGAGAAGGAGACGGGCCCGGCGCGGAAACTGTGGGGCCTGCGGGCACTCGACCGCGGCGTCCTGCGTCAGGATCTGACCGTGCGTCGCGACGGCGACGAGGTCGGGCGGACCACCTCGGGCACCTTCTCTCCGACCCTCAAGATCGGTATCGCCCTCGCGCTGCTCGACACCTCCGCCGGACTCGAACCGGGCGACGAAGTGACCGTGGATGTGCGCGGACGATCGCTGCGTGCCGAAGTGGTGGCTCCGCCGTTCGTCGAGGACCACACCAGATAATGGTTTTGCGGGCGGTTGTACCATTGTCCTCCATGACAGGTGTCCTCGAATTCGCCCGCGTCCAGCATCCTTCACCGAGCTCTGCGGAGCGGCGACAGGAGATTCTGTCGAATCCCGGATTCGGGCAGCACTTCACCGATCACATGGTGTCGATCACCTACACCGACGGAATCGGCTGGCACGACGCGAAAGTCGAGCCGTACGCGCCGATCCCGCTCGACCCGGCCGCGATGGTCCTGCACTACGGGCAGGCGATCTTCGAGGGTCTCAAGGCCTACCGCCAGGCCGACGGCAGCATCGCGTCGTTCCGCGTGAACGCCAATGCCGCGCGCATGAACCGGTCCGCGGAGCGGCTCGCGATGCCGTACCTGCCGCCGGAGCTGTTCGTGAAGGCGATCACCGAGTTGGTCGAGGTCGACGACGAGTGGGTTCCCGCCGCCGGCGGTGAGGATTCTCTCTACCTGCGTCCGTTCGCGTTCGCGACCGAGCCGGCTCTCGGCGTGCGGCCCGCGAAGGAGTACAAGTTCCTCGTCATCGCGTCCCCGGCGGGTGCCTACTTCCCGCGCGGCGTGAAGCCCGTCAACGTGTGGCTCTCCCGCGAGTACGTGCGCGCCTCCCCGGGCGGCACCGGTGCCGCGAAGTTCGCCGGCAACTACGCGGCCTCGCTCGTCGCGCAGGCGCACGCTGCCGAGCAGGGCTGCGATCAGGTGGTCTGGCTCGACGCGATCGAGCGCAAGTACGTCGAGGAGATGGGCGGCATGAACCTGTACTTCGTGTACGGGTCCGGTGCCGATGCGCGCCTCGTCACGCCGGAACTGTCCGGCTCGCTGCTCCCCGGCATCACCCGCGACTCGCTGCTCACCCTCGCCAAGGACTCCGGTCTCGCGGTCGAGGAGCGTCGCATCAGCACCGACGAGTGGCGTGAGAAGGCCGGCAGCGGTGAGATCACCGAGGTGTTCGCGTGCGGTACCGCCGCGGTCATCACGCCGGTCGGCAGCGTCAAGGACAAGGACGGCGAGTTCACCATCGCCGACGGCGAGCCCGGCCCCATCACGATGGCCCTGCGCGACACCCTGACGGGCATCCAGCGCGGTACCTTCGCCGACACCCACGGATGGATGACGACGCTGCGCAAGTGACGTAGCCACGAACGACGCGAGGGGTGCTGCCGGATTCCGGCGGCACCCCTCGTCGTTTCGGGGGGAGCGCGATCTATTCGGGGGGAGCGCGATCTAGAGGAGGCTCGCCGCTGCGACTGCGACGGCGGCGACCGTGCCCTCGGTGACCGCGCCGAGCACGTCGCCGTTCGTGCCGCCGAACCGCGCGGCGCAGTGACGGGCGAAGAGCACCGCGACGACCAGCACCACCGTGACGACGACCGGTCCCGCCCAGACGGGACCGGGCAGGCACACGAGCGACAGTGCCACCGCGGCCACCGTCCACACCGCGATCGGCACGACGCCCTGCGTCCCTGCCACGAGTGCGCCGAAGCCGCTGCCGGGTGCGGCCGCTACGCCGCGCCGGCACGCGACGACCACGGCGACACGTCCCGAGAAGACCGCGAACGCGACCGCCCACCACGCGTCGGTGTCGGCGAGCGCGCCGAACGAGGCGGCCTGCAGACCGAGGACGACGACGAGCGCCGCGACACCGAAGGGACCGGCGCCGCCGCTGTGCATCACCTCGCGCGCCCGCTCGGGCGGGCCGTAGCAACCGAGACCGTCGGCGGTGTCGCTCAGCCCGTCGACGTGCATTCCCCGGGTGCCGACCGCCAACACCCCGACACACACCAGGCCCGTCACCAGTGGTGGCGTCTCGACGGCGGAACCGACCAGGCAGACGGCCGTGGCCGCGGCGGCGAGTACGGCACCGGCGATCGGCGCCGCGGAGATCGCACGTCCGGCGACCGTCCGGTCGATCTCCGACGGGCCTCGCGCGGGCAGCACCGTCAACCATGACAGGGCCAGCGCGACCCCGCCGAGCCAGGCGCGGATCATCAGTCGGCGGTCGCCGGGGTGCTCTCGTCGCGGGTGCTCACGCCCGCTTCGGAGAAGGTGGCCATCTGCGCGAGGATCGCGACCGCACCCTGCAGCACCGGCAGCGCCGTCACGGCTCCCGAGCCTTCGCCGAGGCGCATACCGAGGTCGACGATCGGCTCGAGCCGGAGGTGGCGCAACGCGATGGTGTGGGCGGGTTCGGCCGACCGGTGACCGGATATCCACCAGCGGGCCGCGCCGGGTGCGAGTTCCTCGGCGACCATCGCGGCGGCGGTGACGACGACCCCGTCGAGGATCACCGGCGTCCGGCGGACCGCGGCCTGTGCGAGGAAGCCCGCCATCGCCGCGAAGTCCGCGCCACCGGCGGTGCGCAGCAACGCGACGGGATTGCGCACGTGGGGCCGTGCCCGCCACATGGCGTCGCGGATCGCGGTGACCTTGCGCATCCACCCCGCGTCGTCGACGCCGGTGCCGCGGCCGACCGCGGCCACGGGTTCGGTGGAGGTGAGGGTGGCGATGAGAACGGTTGCAGGAGTGGTGTTCCCGATCCCCATATCGCCCGCGACGAGCAGATCCGCGCCTTCGTCGACCTCGCGGTCGGCGAGCGCACGGCCGGCCGCGATCGCGCGGACCGTCTCGTCGTGCGTCAGTGCGTCCTCGCGGTCGATGCTGCCGCTCGAACGCCGGATCTTGAACTCGGACACCTCGGGGGAGGTGTCGCTCTCGACGGCCATGTCGACGACTCGCACGCTCGCTCCCGCGGCGGCGGCGAGCACGTTCACGGCGGCGCCTCCCGCGGACAGGTTCGCGACCATCTGCGCGGTGACCTCCGGCGGGTAGGCCGAGACCCCGTTGCGCGCGACGCCGTGATCGCCTGCGAAGACCACGACCCGCGGCCGGCGGAAGGCATGGGGTGGGACCTCGCCCTGGCAGGCGGCGACCCAGCACCCGAGTTCCTCGAGCCGTCCGAGTGAACCGGCGGGCTTCGTCAGATCCCGCTGGCGTTCCTCGGCGGCGACGCGTGCTTCGAGATCGGGTAGGTCGACGCGCGGGAACTCGACGTCGGCGGGGGAATCGGAACCGCTGGTCACAGGTCACCTCTCGGACGGATCTTCACGCGAGAACGCTATCAATCGCCCGGTCTGGCAGAAATCCGACGTTGTGCGTCATTGCTGCCACTGTCGGGCGAACGAGTTCGGTCGGAGGATCGAAGCATGATCGAACTCACAGTCACCGTCGTGGTTCTGTCCACCCTGGTCGTCGGTCTCGAGGTGCTCCGCCGGCGGACCGCTCCCGCGCCGGCCTGGGTCCGGCGCGCACCCTGGCGGTTCCACTGGGAACGCCCCGCACGGACGACTCGGCCGCGGCACCGCATGTCGCAGGACATGCAGGCCGCGGCCGAGATCCGGCGGCTACCGCCGGTCGTGTGCGGTGCGCCTCACAACTGAGGTCGCTGGAAGGTCAGACGGCGTCGCCCGGGCCGACCCGGGGGAGCGGGGCACGCAGCTTCTTGATCTGGGAGGCGCGCACGAAGGCGTACCAGCCGAGCCCGAAGCCGCCGTCCGTCGAATCCGGGAAGCGCTCACGCGCCTTCTTGTTGACCATGCGCCCGAGGTAGATGCCCTCGATGATCATCAGGAACATCATCACGAACATCGCGAGCGTGACGTACTGCTGCACCACCGGTCCGAGGAACATCGACATGATGAGCACGAGCGCGAGCGGCATGAACAGACCGACGAGATTGCGCCGGCTGTCGACGATGTCGCGCACATAGGCGCGCACCGGGCCGCGGTCGCGGGGGAGCAGGTACTTCTCCTCACCCGCGAGCATCCGGTTGCGGCGCTCGGACGCGTCGGCGCGACGCTGCGCGGCGGCCGCCTTGCGTTCCTCCTTGCTCTGCGACTTGCGCGCGGCCTTGCGGCGCTCGCGTGCTTCCTTCGCAGTCAGGGGAGCAGGAGCGACGGGACCGCGACGACGGTTCTCGGCGTCGCGCCGCTTCGGCGTCGGACGCCCCTTACCGGTCGTCGTCTTCGCGGACGCGGAATCGTCGGGAGTCGCGGCCGGGGAGTCCTCGGTCGCAGGAACCTGGTGATCGGCGGAGTCGTCGGAACCACCGCGGCGTAGCAACTTCACACCACCAGGCTATGGGATAGTGGAGAGAAGCGGGAAATTCCGCACGCCATACCACGCTCGGCGCAACTCGTCCACGAGGAATAGATTCCGGCGCGGTACCGTTGAACCATCGGGTTTCGACACGAACGACAGGGAGCGCCCATGACTGTGCAGCAAGAGACCGATACTCACGGCGTCATCCTGACCGAGGCCGCCGCTGCGAAGGCGAAGGCACTGCTCGATCAGGAGGGCCGTGACGACCTCGCACTGCGTATCGCCGTGCAGCCCGGAGGCTGTGCCGGTCTGCGGTACCAGCTGTTCTTCGACGACCGCACGCTGGACGGAGACCTCACGAAGGAATTCGCCGGTGTGACGCTCGCCGTCGACCGGATGAGCGCGCCGTACGTCGAGGGTGCGTCGATCGACTTCGTCGACACCATCGAGAAGCAGGGCTTCACCATCGACAACCCGAATGCCACGGGGTCGTGTGCCTGCGGCGACTCGTTCAACTGAGCTGAGGACGCACTTCGGAACCCCGGCGCTTCACGGCGCCGGGGTTCCGTCGTTTCCGCGGTAGTACCGTGGGACCGCTACGGCTCTCCGTGTGAGCAGCCACACCATCGACATCCGCGGAAAGGCTCAGCCACGTGACCATCGCCGTGACCGGCTCCATCGCCACCGACCACCTCATGCGCTTCCCCGGCCGGTTCGCCGAGCAGCTGCTCGCCGACCAGCTCGCGCACATCTCCTTGAGCTTCCTCGTCGACGACCTCGTCGTCCGGCGCGGCGGAGTGGGCGGCAACATCGCCTTCGCGATGGGTGTCCTGGGCGGAACGCCGGTACTCGTCGGCGCCGTCGGTGCCGACTTCACCGAGTACCGCACGTGGCTCGAGGACCACGGCGTCGACTGCTCGTCGGTGCGGATCTCCCAGACCGCCCACACCGCCCGCTTCGTGTGCACCACCGACCTGGACATGGCGCAGATCGCCTCGTTCTACCCCGGTGCGATGTCCGAGGCCCGCGAGATCTCCATCGGCGACGTGGTGAACAAGCACGGCGTCGACCTCGTGCTCGTGGGCGCCAACGACCCCGACGCGATGATCCGGCACACCGAGGAGTGCCGCCGGCTCGGCGTCCCGTTCGTCGCCGATCCGTCCCAGCAGCTCGCCCGCCTGGACGGACAGCAGACCGAGCAGCTCATCGACGGCGCCGAATACCTGTTCACCAACGAGTACGAGTGGGGTCTGCTGCTGCAGAAGACCGGTCTCAGCGAGGACGAGGTGCAGGCGAAGGTCGGCATGCGCATCACCACCCTCGGCGGCGACGGCGCGAAGATCGTCGACCGCGACGGCAACCAGGTGCAGGTCGGTGTGGTTCCCGAGCGCGCCAAGGTCGACCCCACCGGTGTGGGCGACGCCTTCCGCGCCGGCTTCCTGCTCGGCCACCGCTCCGGTCTGAGCATCGAACGGGCCGCGCAGCTGGGCTCGCTGGTCGCGGTGCACGTCCTCGAGACCACCGGCACCCAGGAATGGACCTTCGACCGCACCGATGCCCTCAAGCGTCTCGCCGACGCCTACGGCACCGCGGCAGCCGACGAGATCGGCGCGGTCCTCGGCGCCTGATCGCCGGCCCCGGAACGACGAACGGCCGCGAGCACCCGGTAGGGGAGCTCGCGGCCGTGTCTCGTCGTGACCGTCAGATCTCGACCGGGTAGGCCGGCTCCTGGATCTGCGGCACGATGCGCTTCTCCACGAAGATGCCGTGCCAGATCATGAAGCACAGCACCGTCCACAAGCGGCGGCTGTGATCGATCGGGCCGGTGCGGTGCTCGTCGAGCATCTTCGCCACCGCGGCCTTGTCGAGCAGGTGGTCGGTCTGCGACTCGGCGATCACCTCGTGCGCCCAGTCGAACAGCTCCGTGCCGGCCAGCCAGTGCCGCAACGGCACCGGGAAGCCCAGCTTCGCGCGGTGCAGCACGTGCGGCGGGACGATGCCCTCCAACGCCTGCCGCAGCGCGTACTTGGTCGTCTGTTTGGTGATCTTCTGCTCCAGCGGAACCTGCGACGCCACCCGGAACACCTCGGAGTCCAGGAACGGCACGCGCAGCTCGAGCGAGTTCGCCATCGTCATCTTGTCGGCCTTGACGAGGATGTCGCCGCGCAGCCACGTGAACAGGTCGAGATGTTGCATCCGCGCCACCGGATCCCAGCCCGCCGACTGCGCGTAGATCGGCGCGGTGACGTCCTGATGCGTCCACTCCGGACGGAAGTCGCGCAGCACCGAGCGCAGCTGCGCGTCGTTGAAGCTGCGGGCGTTGCCGTAGTAGCGCTCCTCGAGCGTCATCGAGCCACGGTGCAGCAGGCTCTTGCCGCGCGTGCCCTCCGGGATCCGCTCCGACAGCTTTCCGGCGGCCCGCCGCAGCGCCGGCGGCAGGAACTCGAACGGACGCAGCGACAGCGGCTCGCGGTAGATCGTGTAACCGCCGAACAGCTCGTCGGCACCCTCACCGGACAGCACGACCTTGACGTGCTTGCGCGCCTCGCGGGCGATGAACCACAGCGGCACGAGCGCCGGATCGGCCACCGGATCGTCGAGGTACCAGATGATCTCCGGGATGGCCGCGGCGAACTCGCTGGGGGAGACCACCCGCACCACGTGCCGGGCACCGATCGCGGCGGCCGACTCCGCGGCGACGTCGACCTCGGAGTAGCCCTCCCGCTCGAAACCGGCGGTGAAGGTGATGAGCTTCGGGTTGTGGCGCATCGCCAGCGCGGCGATGGCCGTGGAGTCGATGCCACCGGAGAGGAACGACCCGACGGTCACGTCGGCGCGCATGTGCTTGGCCACCGAGTCCTCGAGGGCCTCGGCGATCTCGCGATAGCGATCCTGCTCGCGGCCGGCCGCGAACGGCCGGACCGGGAAGGTGGGGTGGAAGTAGCGCGTGATCTCGGGCTCGGCGCCGGGCGTGATGCGCGCGTAGCAGCCCGATTCGAGGCGGCGGATCCGCCGGTGCAGCGTCTCGGGCTCGGGAACGTACTGCAGCACCGTGTAGTGCTCGATCGCACGGGGATCGAGCTCGGTGTCGATGCCGATCACGTCGGCGAGCTCGAGCAGGCTCTTCTTCTCGCTGCCGAAGGCCGTACCGCCGGTACCGGTCGCGAGGAACAGCGGCTTGATGCCGAACTGGTCGCGGGCGACGAACAGCTCGCGGGTGTGCGTGTCCCAGATCGCGAAGGCGAACATGCCCCGCAGGCGCTGGACGGCGCGCACGCCCCAGTGGTGGTAGGCCGCGACGATCGCCTCGCTGTCGCCCTCGGTCGCGAAGGAGGTGCCGAAGGTCTCGGTGAGTTCCTTGCGCAGTTCGAGATAGTTGTAGATCTCACCGTTGAAGGTCAGCGCGTAGCGGTCGGGCTGCTCCGGCGGGCCCCAGCGCAGCGGCTGATGCGAGTGCGCGATGTCGATGATCGACAACCGGTTGAATCCGAAGACGAGGTCGGCGTCGTGCCAGGTGCCGTGCTCGTCGGGGCCGCGATGGCGCAGGCAGTGCATCGCGGAGTCCACCTTCGCGACGGCGTCGTCGCTGGTGCCGTCAGTGGTCAGAAACCCGAGCAATCCGCACACGCGTGGGTTACCTCATTCCGGTCGGGGGTGTCGCGAAGAACCCCGGTGGGTGCCCAGCGCGGGACACCGCACCGCGCATGACACCGGGAACTACCACTCGGGGTCCGGCGTTCGTTCTACCGAAGTATGCCGCAGACGGTCGACACCGGGCAGCCGCGCCCGGGCGCCACCGATGATCACTCGTCCGACAGGAGAAGACCGACGTCACGAGCCGGGTCTTCCGGTCGAAACGCCCAGTCCGACACTTTCTTCGTGCCCCGGCGATGGATAGCGCCCGGGTTTGGTCTACGCTGCGTAGTAATTGGGCCGGCCCTCCGGGTGTGCCCTAGTGGAATTGCGGCGATCAGGAAGGCGTGAACGTGGCGCAAGGTCGGATCCTTCGGCGGTTCGGGCTCGCAGCATCACTCGGCATTGCAGCCTTGGTGCTGACCGGGTGCTCGAGCGAAGAAATCCTTCGTTTCGGCTGGCCGGAGGGCATCACTCCTCAGGCCGAGCGTATGCGTGAACTGTGGACGTGGTCGGTTGTCGCCGCCCTCGTCATGGGAATTCTCGTGTGGGGACTCACCTTCTGGGTGATCATCGCCTACCGGCGTCGGAAGGACGATCCGGAGTTCCCGCGTCAGACGGCGTACAACGTGCCGCTCGAGCTGGCTTACACCGCGGCGCCGTTCGTCGCCGTCTGTGTTCTCTTCTACTTCACGGTCGTGGTGCAGAACTACGTCCTGGAGAAGGAGGACAACCCGAACGTCGTCGTCGACGTGACGGCATTCCAGTGGAACTGGAAGTTCGGTTACCGGACCATCGATCTGCAGGACGGCACCGCGCGGTACGACGGCACCGACGAGGTCGCCCAGGACGCGGTCGCACTGCAGCCGTACGAGCCGGGCACCGACGGCGAGCACTCGAACGACGAGGGCGGACATGGTGAGGCTCCGGGCCCCATCCACGGTAAGCCCACGGAGGACCTGTCCTACCTCCACTACGACAAGATCGAGACGATCGGCACCAGCGAAGAGATTCCGGTGCTCGTGCTTCCCACCGGCAAGCGCATCGAGTTCCAGCTGGCGTCCTCCGACGTCATCCATTCCTTCTGGGTGCCGGAGTTCCTGTTCAAGCGTGACGTGAACCCGAACCCGATCGAGAACAACTCCGATCCGGTCTTCCAGATCTCCGAGATCGATCGTGAGGGCTCGTTCGTCGGCCGCTGCGCCGAGATGTGCGGCACCTACCACGCGATGATGAACTTCGAGGTCCGCGCGGTCAGCCCGGAGGACTTCGCCCGGTACATCGAGCTCCGCAAGCCGGTCGAGGACGGCGGCGAAGGCCTGTCGAACGCTCGTGCGCTCGAAGCCATCGGCCAGAGCCCGATCGCTACCTCGACGACTCCGTTCAAGACCGACCGCACGGACCGGTCGGCGACCGTCGCCGCAGGCGAGTGACGGCCACCTCCACCGACAAGGACAAGTGCTGATATGAAGATCGAAGCCAAGCTCTTCGAGGTCGTGACGGTGTTCTTCGTGCTCGTCGCCATCGTGTACGGCACGTTCACCGGGCTGTCGGACAAGGGCATCGAATGGGCCGGCCTGACGGCCATCGTCCTCTCCGCCGGACTGACCCTGATCGTCGGAACCTACTTCCGTTTCGTCGCACGTCGTCTCGACACCCGTCCCGAGGACTACGAGGACGCGGAGATCAGCGACGGTGCGGGCGACCTCGGTTTCTTCAGTGCGGGTAGCTACTGGCCGATCCTGCTCGCCGGTGCGGCAGCTTTCGCCGCCATCGCGCTGGCCTTCTACCAGCCGTGGATGATCGTCCTCGCGGTCGCACTCATCCTGGCTGCAGCCGCCGGTCTCGTGTTCGAGTACCACATAGGACCCGAGAAGCACTGAGCCGACACTCTCGACGCACACGGGCGCCGCACCTTCGGGTGCGGCGCCCGTGTCGTTCTCGGGGTGTCGTTCTCGGGGTGTCGTTCTTCAGGGAGCCCGGCGGGTGGTGAGGACGACCCTCGCGGTCGCCGCGACCGTGCGATCCGGGTCGTCGCTCAGCGCCGCGAGAGCGTCGTCGGCGGCCGGTCCGGGGATCTCCGCGAGTGCCTGCGTGAGACGCAGCCGGACACCGGCATCGCCCGCGCCGCCGAGTGCGAGCTGCAGCGACCGCACGATCTCGACGGACGACAGCGCCCGGTCCGCGAGCACGCCCAGAACCTCGGCGGCCTCGACGTCCGACCGGCCCTCCACGATCATCTCCACGAGCACGGGTACCGCGGCGTCCACCCCGCGCGCCCCGAGCGTCAGAGCCGCCGTGGCGCGCGCCTTGGCATCGGCGTCGCCGAGAGCCTCCTCCAGGAGCGTCGTCGATTCGGGCACACGGAGTTCCGCGAGCGTCGCGATCACCCGTCGCCGCACCGGCACCTCGTCGGAACGCAGGCCCTCCGCAAGTGCCGGCAGCGCAGCGTCGACCGCACCCACCGATCGGGCGAGCGACCAACGCAGAGCGCCGGCGACGAACGGATCCTCCTCCGACAGTGCCGCCCGGACCAGCGCTGCGACCGGCAGCGTCGTGTCCTCGTCCTGGGACAGGATCGCCTGCTGGCGCCGCGAGCCGGAATCGGATTCGAACGCGCGCAGCAAGGCGACGAGGCGCAGGACGTCGTCCCAACCCGTGGGGGAGGCCGAGTCGACGCCCTCCAGGCGGGCGAGGAGCTCGGTCTCGGCGGCGATCCGTTCGCGCGTGTGCGCGATCAGCTCCTGCACCAGCTCCGCCGGCGCGAAATCCGGCTCCCGCAACGCTCGTCCGACCTCGTCGAGAGACAGACCGAGACTCCGGAGACTCTCCACGTGGAAGAGCCTCCGGAGATCGTCGTCGGTGTACTCGCGGTAACCACCCGAGGTGCGGCCCGTCGGCGTCACCAGCCCCAGGCGGTCGTAGTGCCGCAGCATGCGGGTGCTGACACCGGAGCGCCGCGAGACCTCACCGATCAGCACCGGCTCACTCCCGGATCCCGTCCGCGCCGAGTGCGGCGACGCGTTTCGCCGACTCCACGGAGAGGACGAACGCGCTGTCGGGGTCGACGCGGATCCTTTCGGTGGCCTCCGCGTGGGCGCGGACGCGCGGGTCGGAACTGTTCATCGCCGCGTGCAGGACCGGCACTGCGGCCTCGTCGAGCGCCGCGAGAGCGCGACCGAGGCTCAGTTGCAGGTCGTGGTCGCCGCGGCCCAGTTCGGCGCCGAGAGCCGCAGCGAGGCCGCTCTCCGAGCCCGGTGGCACGAGAGCGACCGCCGCGCGCCACGCGCTGCGTGCCACCTCGTCGTGCTCGTCGTGGAGCATCCCCGAGACCTTCGGCCACGCGACGGGATCGCCGATCTTCGACAACGTGTGCAGGGCCTGACTGCGCGCCTGCGAGACATCCGAACCGAGCTCGGCGAGCAGCCGCGGCACCGTCACCCCGGCCGGCAGGCGGCACAGCGCCCAGGTCAGCATGTCGCGGACGAAGAAGTCCGGCTCCACCGCGCACCGGTCGACGAGAGCCGTCACCGTCCCGGGATCGGCTGCGGTACCCGACTCGAGTGCGGCGCGCAGACGCACGGAGGCGTCGTCGGCGGACAGGGCCTCGACGAGGCAGGTGGACGGGGCCTCGACGAGGCGGGTGGACGGGTCGTGATGTGTGCGCATGGGAGGCACCTCCTTCACGACCCATTCGAGCGCTTGTCACAGTGTCAAGGTCAAGACGTACGCTACGGACGATATCCGGTGGGGGAGGGGAGAACCCCCGAACGACGAACGGGGCCCCGGACCGTGATGGTCCGGGGCCCCGTTACGAGCCGCTGATGCGGATCAGTGCTGCGACTTGTCGGGCAGCTGGGCTGCGCCGTCTCCGTTGCCGTGGACGCGCTCCTGGTACTCGCGGAGCGTGTTCCGCAGCTCGAGCTCGGCCTCGTGGTGGGCAGCCTCGAGAGCAGCGGCCTCGTCGGCCGGGTCCGGGCTCCACCAGCTGCCGGAGCCGGGCTTGCCGGCGGTGCCGAGCTTGTTCATCCGCTTCGGAACCGGGGCGGCCTGGTACTCCAGCGGGATCGGATGGCCGTGCTCGTCCACCGGGCCGAGCGGCTGGTGGATCTCGATGTACTCGCCGGTCGGCAGGCGACGGACGATGCCCGTCTCGATGCCGTGCTCGAGCACCTGACGGTCGCTGCGCTGCAGACCCAGGCAGAACCGGTACGCGATGTAGTAGGCGAGCGGCGGAAGCAGGACGAGGCCGATACGGCCCATCCAGGTCGTCGCGTTGATCGAGATGTCGAACTTGTACGCGATGATGTCGTTGACACACATGATCGTGGCGACGGCGTAGAACGCCAGGGCCATGAACCCGATACCGGTGCGGACCGGCACGTCGCGCGGACGCTGGAGCAGGTTGTGGTGTGCGTCGTCCTTCGTGAACTTCTTCTCGATCCACGGGTAGACCGTGAGCACGACGAACACCAGGCCCATGATCAGCGCGATCCAGAACGGCTGCGGGATCGTGTACCGGCCGAACAGGTACAGCTCCCAGGCGGGCCAGATACGGGCCATGCCGTCCGTCCACATCATGTAGATGTCGGGCTGCGAGCCGGCGGACACCTGCGACGGGTTGTACGGGCCGATGTTCCAGACCGGGTTGATCTGCAACAGGCCGGACATCAGGGCGAGTACCGCGAAGGTCATCGCGAAGAACGCACCCGACTTGACGGCGAAGACCGGGAGGATACGAACGCCGACGACGTTCTGCTCCGTGCGGCCGGGGCCGGGGAACTGCGTGTGCTTCTGGTACCAGACCAGCGCGAGGTGCGCGGCGATCAGGGCCAGGATGATGCCCGGGACGAGCAGCACGTGCAGCACGTAGAAGCGCGGGATGATCAGCTCACCCGGGAAGTCGCCACCGAAGATCGCCCAGTGCATCCACGAACCGATGATCGGGATCGAGAGCGTGATGCCCGAGAACGCGGCGCGGAGGCCGGTGCCCGAGAGCAGGTCGTCGGGGAGCGAGTAACCGAAGAAGCCTTCGAACATCGCCAGGATGAGCAGCAGCGAGCCGATCACCCAGTTGGCCTCACGCGGACGCCGGAACGCACCGGTGAAGAACACGCGCAGCAGGTGGACGACGATCGACGCGGCGAACATCAGTGCTGCCCAGTGGTGGATCTGTCGCACGAACAGACCACCGCGGACCTCGAAGGAGAGGTTCAGGGTCGTCTCGTAGGCGCGGGACATGCCCACACCGCGCAGCGGCGTGTAGACGCCGTCGTAGATGACGTGCGCCATCGACGGGTCGAAGAACAGGGTGAGGAAGACACCCGAGATCAACAGGATGACGAAGCTGTAGAGCGCGATCTCACCCAGGAGGAAGGACCAGTGGGTGGGGAACACCTTGTTGATCTGGCGGCGGATGCCCGCGGACAGGTGGTAGCGAGAATCGAGATTCTCGCCGATCTGTGCGGCGCGGGACGGGGTTGCAGTACTCACGGGCGACGCTCCCAGAATGCCGGGCCGAGTGCCTCGATGAAGTCACCGTTGGCGACCAGGAAGCCCTCTTCGTTCACTGTAATCGGAAGCTGCGGCAGTGCGCGAGCAGCGGGACCGAAAATCGGCTTGCCGTACTCCAGCGCATCGAACTGCGACTGGTGGCACGGGCACAGGATGCGGTGCGTCTGCTGCTCGTAGAGCGAGGTCGGGCAGCCGAGGTGCGTGCAGATCTTCGAGTACGCGAAGTAGTCGCCGTAGTTGAAGCTCTCCTGGCCCTTGCGCTTGACGACACGCTCGGTGTCCTCGGTGCGCAGGCGGATGAGCATGACGGCGTTGCGGATGCCGCGCAGGCTCTGCAGCAGAGCGTGGTCGTCACCGCGATCGGACTCGCGGAACGGGAACACCGTCTCCATACCGCCGGCGTCGAGGTCCTCCGGGCGCACCAGGACGATGTCCTGGGGACGACCGGTGTCGCGACGCAGGTAGATGGTCTCGCCGGGGTAGCGCGGGGTCCAGCCCGACACCCACAGCGACGACTGGTCACCCTCGGCCCACGGGTTCTTGATCAGGCCGCCGAGCGGCATGATCAGACCGAGGCCGAGCGCGCCACCACCGAAGATCGCGGTGCGCTTGATCAGCTTGCGACGCGGCAGGGTGGACGTCTCGAGCGAGTCGGAGAGCTCGGCGACGATCGTCTTGCGATCGACCTCGGGCGAGCCGCCGTCGTGCCGATCCTGGATCGACACCTCCTCCGGGATGAACTTCTTGGTGAACTGCACCGCGCCCACGCCGATGCCAAGGATGGCCAGACCCAGGGTCAGGCCGAGCATCGGGGTGTAGAGGCTGTACCAGCCGTAGTTCTCGTCGCCGATGCCCTGGTACTCCCACGGCCAGAACAGGTAGATCGCGATGAACGCGACACCCGCGATGCCCGCGAGGGCGAACCAGAAGGCGACGTTGCGCTCGGCCCGCTTCTCGGCACGGGTGCCTTCGACGGGCCAGCGGTCCTTGCGGAACGCGACGTCGACGCCGTCGAGGTTCGTGCCGAGCGTGACGAGGTCGTCCCGGCTCATCCGGTCGAGATCTTCGACCGTGTGCTTGTTCGGCGTTTCGCCGCCACTCATGACCTTGCTCCGATCCACAGTGCAGCGCCGACGACGGCGACCATGCCGACGACCCACATGGTCGGCCCTTCGGCACCGGGGCCGAAGCCGCCGAGCCCGTAGCCACCCGGGTCTCTCGTCTCACTGGCGGACTTGATGTACGCGATGATGTCCTGCTTCTCCTCGACCGTCAGCTGACGATCGGAGAACTTCGGCATGTTCTGGGGGCCGGTGAGCATCGCGGTGTAGATCTGCTGCTCGTTGGCCGGATCCAGGTTCGGTGCGAACTTGCCGGACGAGAGCGCGCCGCCGCGTCCGGTGAAGTTGTGGCACGACGCGCAGTTCTGGCGGAAGAGCTCCGAACCGCGTCCGATGTCGTTGCCGCGCAGCGACGACTGGGCGATCTCGCCGTTCTCGTCGCGGATGACCGTCGGGCCTCCACCGTTGGCCTGGATGTACGCGCCGAGGGCGTCGACCTGCGCACCGTCGAACTTCGGGTCCTTGCGGAGGGCCTGGGCCTCGTTGCGCATCATCGGCATGCGGCCCGAGGAGACCTGGAAGTAGACGGCGGCCTCGCCGACACCGATCAGGCTGGGACCGCGGTCCTGGACACCCTGGAGGTTGACACCGTGACAGGTCACGCAGGAGGTCTCGTAGAGCTGTTGACCCTCGCGGATCAGAGCGCTCTGGTCGTCCTGCGCTGTAGCCACCTGCGGGGCAGGTGTCAGCGCGGAGGCGATGAAGCCTGCGCTGAGGAGACCGAGCGCGAGGACCAACGCTCCGGTGACGCGCCGGCGCATCTTGCGCTGGCGGCGGGACTTCGCAGCATCGGCTGCAGAGGATCGACCGGGCATGTCACCCTCGGAGGCGAGAGGTGGGGATGAACTCATCTGTATCCCTTTTTTTATGTCGGGACGGACTGGACGTCAGGGGGCTGCCTGGGCGTTCAGCTGGCTAACGGATGAAATAAATCGTGGCAAACAGCGCGATCCAAACGATGTCGACGAAGTGCCAGTAATACGAAACGACGATGGCTGCAGTGGCCTGCGCAGGCGTGAACTTGCTGACCTTCGTGCGGAACAGCAGGAACACGAATGCGATGAGGCCGCCGATGACGTGCAGGCCGTGGAAACCGGTGGTCATGTAGAACACCGAGCCGTACACGCTGCCGGGGATGGTCGTGCCGTCCTTCACCAGGGTGATGTACTCGTAGCCCTGGCCGAGCACGAAGAAGGTGCCCATGGCGAGGGTGACGATGTACCACCGTCGCAGGCCGAAGACGTCGCCGCGCTCGGCGGCGAAGACGCCCAGCTGGCAGGTGAAGGAAGAAGCGATCAGCACCATGGTGATCGGTACCGCCAACCACAGGTTCAAGTGGGTGGGCGGGGGCGGCCACATGCCCTCCGGGGCCTGTGCCCGTGCCACGAAGTACATGGCGAAGAGCCCTGCGAAAAACATGAGCTCACTGGACAACCACACGATGGTGCCGACGCTGACCAGGTTGGGCCGGTTCAACGAGTGCACGCGCTGTGTGATTGCAGATCCTGAAGTCCCTACTGCGCTCGTCACGCTGGCTAGTATGACCCGTCGTAGTACGTCTTGGGCAATCGGGGCCGAAATCGGCGCGTCCGTGCAGGTCCCGGACCTGTATTTCTCCAGGTGGGCACTCGGTGGCGGGTGCTCGGAGGGGTGCCACACGGGACATTTCGGAGGGTCGCGGAGGTCACGTGCGATCGTGGTGACATGAGTACCGGAAAGGGTCTTCGGGGGTGGCTGCGGTCGCTGGTCGGCCGGCGCAGCGAACCGCTCGACGCGAACCGGGCCGACCTGGTCGTGGTCGTCTCGTCCTTCGACGACGCGGAGGCGTGTTCGACGGCGCTCGAGCGTGCCGCCGAGGCGACACCTGCGTGGCAGGCCGAGGACGAGACGGTTCTGCGGCACCACCTCGCCCTGCCCGCCGACAGGGTGGACCGGGCGGCGGAGTTGGCCGGGCAGGACGGCTACGTCGTGGCCGGGACCGGCGACGGGAACGTCCCACCCGCGGCCGTCGATGGCGCTTCGGTGATCCTGCAGCGCGTGCAGGTCCTCGATGCACTGCACTGTGCGCAGGAGAAGTCGCGCATGGCCTCGCTCGCCCAGCGGCTCGGTGGAACGGCCCTGGGATGGGACGCTCTGCAACCGCAGGATTCCGCTGGCTAAGCTGACCGGTCGGAGGGCACGCCGGTGCCCGGTGAGGAGCGAGATGCGGCGAGGGCAGGTGCGATGAACGCGACGCGAGACGCGGACGAGGTGACGCAGAACTGGCCCTCCGTCCTGGGAGTGCTCACCGCCGGGCAGAACCTGTCCGCCGCGGAGGCGCGATGGGCGATGAGCGAGATCTTCTCCGACAACGCCACTCCCGCTCAGATCGCGGCCTTCGGTGTCGCTCTGAAGATGAAGGGCGAGACACCCGAGGAGGTGCGGGCACTCGCCGACACGATGCTCGACTACGCCCGGTTGGTCCCGGTCGACGGTGACGTGGTCGACGTCGTGGGCACCGGTGGCGACCGCGCGAACACCGTCAACATCTCCACGATGGCCTCGCTGGTCGTCGCCGCAGCGGGTATCCGCGTGGTCAAGCACGGCAACCGCGCCGCCTCGTCCAAGAGCGGCGGCGCCGACGTGCTCGAAGCGCTCGGAGTGCACATCGACCTCGGGCCCGACGAGGTGGCCCGCTCGGTCGCCGAGGCAGGGATCGGATTCTGTTTTGCGCCGGTCTACCACCCGGCACTGCGTTTCGCGGCCGCACCGCGCAAGCAGATCGGTATCCCGACGGTCTTCAACGTCCTCGGCCCGCTCACCAATCCGGCCCGTCCGAGCGCCGGCCTGATCGGATGCGCCTTCGAACCGCTCGTCCCGACCGTCGCGGGCGTGCTCGCGCAGCGCGGCAATTCGGCGCTCGTCGTGCGCGGCGACGACGGTCTCGACGAACTGACCACCTCCACGACCTCGAGCGTGCACATCGTCCACGGTGGCGAGGTTCGGGTCGTGACGCTCGATCCGCGCGACCTCGGTATCGAACGGGTTCCGCTCGAGGCGCTCCGCGGGGGCGACGCCACGGAGAACGCGGCGGTCGCGAGGGCCGTCCTGGCGGGGGAGAAGGGACCGGTGCGCGACGCCGTGCTCCTCAACGCTGCCGGGGCGATCGCAGCCTTCCGGGGTGTCGACGGCGTGCTCGAGGATGCCCTCGCGGCCGGACTCGAGACGGCGGCGGAGGCGATCGACAGCGGCCGGGCCACGGCCGTCCTGGAGCGGTGGGCCGAGGTCACCACGCGGCTGGGTGCCGGTTCCGGACAGAAGTGACCGGAGAACAGTAAGGACACACGAACGGGCCCGCACTGCACAGGTGCGGGCCCGTCGGTCGTCGGTGGTGCTGCCGGTGTCAGTTCCCGATCGAGAAGCCGGCCTCGACGTCGGCGCTCGAGTACGACTGGAACGCGATGTGGGTGACGGTCTTCGTCACGCCGTCGATCTTGTTGATGCCCCGGGTGACGACGTCGGCGATCTTCTCGTGGTCGCGGACCCGGACGACGGCCACGAGGTCGACGTCGCCCGCGCAGGAGTACACCGTGTCGACGCCGTCGAGGTCGGCCACCGCTTGCGCGGTCTCGGGGATACGGTTCGCCTCGGCATCGATCAGGACGATCGCGTTGATCATGGGGTCTCCTTCAACCTTCCTCGGGGATTGCATCAGCCTAAGCGGTGCGGCTCGTCGGCGGAGAGGAGCCTGCGGACAGCACGGGCGTCGCGTGCGAGCTCGGCCCACGCGCTCCACCGGCCCGCACCCCGCGTCGGTTCGCACCAGCCGTCGCTGGCCCGGACGATGCGGATGCCCTCGCCGTCGAGCCATCGCGCCACCAGACCGATCTCCTCCGGGGACGCGCCGCGGAGCGGGCCGGGTGACGGCCGCACCGTCTCGGCCGCGGCGACAATCGCCTCGACGACGGGCATCGGGCGCACACCGCGCGGTGCCACTCCGGCGGACGCGAGACGACCGGCGCGGACGACGGCGAACTCCCACCCGCCCTCGGCCCGCGGTCGCGCGGCGACGAGTTCGTCGACAGCCGCCAGTGCCGCGAGGCGTTGCGTGCGCCGCAGTGCGACGAGAGCGGCGGCGAGGCGGTCGCGCAGGCGGGCGGCGTTCTCGAACAGTTGGTCGCGTACGAGGGCATCGAGGCGCTCCTGCGCCGTCTCGACGGCATCGTCGGCGGTCCCGCGGACGACTGCGCGCGCACGCTCGACCTGGGCCGCATAGGCGGAAGCGTCCTGGACCCCGAAGGAGGCGGCGGCACAGCCCCCGACGGCGACAGGCGGGCAGCGGTCGCCGTGGCGGGCCGTACGGCCGATCCTGCGCGTGCATGTGCGCAGACCGCACATCTCCGCGAGCAGTGCCGCGACGTCCGCGGCGTCGGCGCGCACCGAGAACGGGCCGACCGAGTCGGGTCCGGGGGTGCGGCTCACGGCCAGGCGCGGGAACGCCTCATCGGTGAGGATGATCCACCAACCGCGCATCGGATACTTCGATCTGCGGTTGTAAGGAGGTGTGTGGGCCGCGATCAAGCGGAGTTCGCGGACACCTGCCTCGAGCCCGTGGGCGCATTCGACGTGATCGATGCGCGTGGTGAGCGCGACCATCTCGCGCAACCGCGGTCGTGTCTCGGAGCCGGTGAAATAGGTACGGACACGCCGGTGCAGATCGACCGCCGTGCCGACGTACAGCACCTCGTCGGACGGTCCCCGGAACATGTAGACGCCCGGTCTGCGCGGCAGATGCGCGGCGAGCGCGCGTTTGGCCCTCTGCTCGGCGGTGACCACCGGCATGTAGTCGCGCAGTTCGGTGAGGCTGTGGACGCCCTGGTTGCCGACCCGCTCGATGAGGGCGTGCAGGACGTCCACGGTGGCGCGCGCGTCGTCCAGGGCGCGGTGGGTGGGCACGGTGGAGACCCGGAACAGTTCGGCCAATGCGGACAGCTTCACCGACGGCGCTTCGTCGCGTCCGAGGACGCGGCGGGCCAGCTTGACGGTGCACAGCACCTGGAAGCGGGGCCACGCGAGTTCGCACTTCGCGGTGGCGGCCTTGAGGAAGCCGACATCGAATCCGGCGTTGTGTGCGACGAGCACCGCTCCGGACGCGAATTCCAGGAAGGCGGGCAGCACCTCCTCGATCTTGGGCGCCGCATAGACCATCGCAGTGGTGATGCCGGTGAGCTGCACGATGTACGGGGGAATGGGTCGTCCCGGATCGACGAGGGTCGCGAACTCGCCGAGCACCTCGCCCCCGCGGATCTTCACCGCGCCGATCTCGGTGATGGCGTCCTCGGCAGCCTTCCCTCCCGTCGTCTCGAGGTCGACGACGACGAAGGTGGTCTCGCGCAGGGGAGTGTCGAGCTCGTCGAAACCGAGTTGCACGCCGAGGGCGGATGGTTGCGGCGAGGTCATGCGGCAGAGCCTAGGAAGCGTCACCGACACACCGCCGAGCGGGCTTCGGAGCGGCCGCCGGAGGGGGTGGAGACGAGGATCACATCGCGCTTTTCTCGGCCCGATAGGGGGTAGACGAAGGCCGGAAAACAGACCGATCGGCCTCCGAGCACGACAAACCGGCGAATCGGGCGCCTCGCCTCGTGAACAGCCGGTGGGTCCGGACGTTCTGACCTGGTTCTTCCGGAAAGGACTCGGGTGAAACGGGCGCCGGACCTCCCTCGGGTAGAGGTGTGCCGAACAGGGGCCGTTACCGCGCCGTTATCGGACCGTTGCTCCGCGACGGCATTCCCCCAGGAGCGGGCCGAAACGGTCGGCTCGCACGGCGAGGCGGTCGACTTCACCGATGCCGTTTCGTAATCTTTTCGAGACCGAGCGGAGAGTTTTCCGCCCCACCCCCGGGTCGGAGCCGCACGGTTACCGCCTAATCGCTTCTCCCCGTCCTCGGGAGCGGCGAGCCGGGGACCCACACGTAGTACTCGGGGTGAATCCCCTCCGCCGCTCGCGGGGAGGGGTAGGGCTGATCTTCCGGCCCGAACCCGTCAGCTAACTCGGTCGGCGGGTGAACGGAAGAAACGGAGAACGTCCCCTCGTGGTTTCGAACAACAGCAAGCGCACCGTCCGGCGCGCACTCGTCGCCGGTGCCATTGCTCTCGGAGCAGTCACCGTCTCGGCCGGCCCGGCGATGGCCGAGCCGATCAACATTCCCGGTGTCGGAACGTTCGACCTCCCGGCCGGTGTGACCGTGCCGCCGGAGATCGCCAACATCGTTCCGCCGGCCCCCGAGGCCGCCCCCGCGCCCCAGGCCGGTTCCTTCACCGCCCCCTTCAGCTCCGTCGGCCAGCGCGCTGCCGACGCCGCACAGTCGAAGATCGGTGCCCCCTACGTCTACGGCGCTGCCGGCCCGAGCTCCTTCGACTGCTCGGGTCTCGTGCAGTGGGCCTACAAGCAGGCCGGTCTGAGCGTCCCGCGCACCAGCTACGAGCAGGCCTCCGCCGGTGCTCCGGTCGACGTCGCGGCTCTGCAGCCCGGTGACGTCGTGTCCTTCTACGGCGGCAGCCACACCGGCATCTACATCGGCGGCGGCAACATCGTGCACGCGTCCACCTCGAGCCAGCCGGTCAAGATCGCACCGCTGAACTCGATGCCTGTCGACGGCGCCCGTCGCTTCTGATCGGTCGGCGCACGTCGCTTCTGATCGGCCGAAGCTCCCCCCGCTCCAGCGCCGACGCACTTCGCGAGGAGGGTGGGTCCGGTACGTACCGGACCCACCCTCCTCGTGTGTCTGCCCGTCCTTCCCGGTGCAGGAACTGCTTGCACAAACGGCCGTGGCGCGGGAGGGCTACTCGCAGGTAGACACAAACCTATGCAATTCCGTAACCTGATCGAGACCTTTGGGAAAGGATGCGAGCCCACGTGGTTTCCGACAGGACGAAACACCTCGTACGAGTGCAGGACAGGCGACGGACCGGCCGTCCGGCGCTCGTCGTCGCCCTCGTGATGATGGTCCTCGGTTTCACTCTGGCGCCGGCCACGGCGCAACCCGCAGGTGAGAGTCCGGCCGCACGCCTGGAGCACCTCGCGGATCTGTCGCGTCGCAGCGAACAGGCCACCGAGGCACTGCACGCCGCCGGTGCGGATCTCGAAGCGAAGGTCGCAGCGCAGCACGAGGCAGAGGTGCGTGCCGGCCAGGCCGACGAGGCCCTCGGCGCCGCTCGCGCCGAGATCGCCCGCTTCAAGCCCACCGTCGACAAGCTCGCGCGGGCCAACTACCGCGGTGCGCGCACCAACCGGTTGTTCGCCGTGATGGTGAGCGACTCGCCCCAGCAGATGCTCGACCAGATGGTCCTGCTCGACGTCCTGGGCGAGCAGACCTCGCGTGAGGTCGAAGGCTTCCGGGCGGCCACCGCCGCTGCGGCCGAGGCGGCCGTGGCCGCACAGCACGCCGCCGACGAGGCACGTGCCGCCGCTGAGCAGGCCCAGACCCTCCGCGACGAACTCCAGCGGCGACAGGCCGAACTCGAGGAGCAGATCGAAGGGGTCCTGAACGCCTTCGAGGCGCTGAGCGACGCGGAGAAGGCCGAACTCGCCGGCACTCCCTTCCCTCCGGGCCTCGACGCCGAGAAGATCCTGCAGCACCTCGTCCCCGGCAGCAACGGCGCCGCGCTCCGCGCCGCGCTGTCGCGCATCGGCTCGCCGTACGTGTGGGGCGCTACCGGCCCCGACCAGTTCGACTGCTCCGGTCTGATGGTGTGGGCGTACCAGCAGGTCGGCAAGTCGCTGCCCCGGTCGAGTCAGGCCCAGGCGCAGGGCGGCATCCCCGTCTCCCGCGGCAATCTGCAGCCCGGCGACCTCGTGATCTTCTACGACGACGCCTCCCACGTCGGCATGTACGTCGGCGACGGCAACATGGTGCACGCCTCGACCTTCGGCGTGCCGGTGAAGGTCCAGTCGATCGATCGCTTCCCATTCCACAGCGCCCGGCGGTACTGACCGGGTAGAGGCGGGATCGCCGCCGGTGGGCGAGGGCGTACGGGACCACCCTCGGACACCGACCTAGACTGACGCGGTGCCCGCGCGATCGTCCTTCACCGCCGGTACCCGCAAGTGGGAACGTCTCGGCCTGGCCGGACTCGTGGTCGCCCTGGTCACGGCAGGACTGCTGCTGGCCGTCGACCCCGTGGACACCGACGACGCCGACAGCCGGGTACGGGCCGAACTGCAGGTCGTGCTCGACGACTGGGCGCACGCCGTCCGGACCGGCGACGACGGATCCCTCGCGGAGCTGATCGACGACGCGTCCCCGGAACTCCTCGACGCCGAGCGGGAGCGGATCGCGGCGATCTCCGCCGTCCCCCTCGCCGATCTCGGTTACGAACTCACCTCCGAACCCGCGCTGCCCCTGCCGCCCGGGACGGTCGCCCGGTTCGCAGCCGACGAGGTACGGGCGCACCGCGTCCACCTGCGGTACGCCGTGGACGGTGTCGACGACGTACCCACCCGGCGACCGGTCACCGTGCTGTTCGTCCACCGGCCGCAGGGCTGGCGGATCGCCGACGACGCACCCGACCTCGCGGGGGCGCAGACCGTGACCTGGCGAGGGCCGTGGGACCACGGCAGCCTGCATCTCGCGACCGCGCAGACCGAGGGTGGTCGCTCGCTCGTGATCGGACACCCGGACAACGCCGCCTTCGTGGACGACCTGGCCGAGGACCTGCCGTCGGTGGTCGAGGCCGTCGACGACCTGTGGGGCGATTCCTGGCCGCGACGCGCACTGGTGGTCGTGACGTCCTCACGCGAGGAGTTCTCGCACCTCGTCGGTCCGCGGCACGACGGCGACGACATCGCGGCCGTCGCGGTTTCCGACGATGTCGACCACGAGCGCGGGATCGCCACCGGTCAGCGCATCGTCTTCAATCCGGCTGCGAGCGAGCGGCTCGACGACACCTCCCGACGGATCGTGCTCGCGCACGAGACGGTGCACGTCGCCGCGCGGGCCGGCACGGTGGACGGCTCACCGATGTGGGTCCTCGAGGGCTTCGCCGACTACGTCGGCCACCGCACGACCGCGGAGGGTCTCGGCACAGGGCCGGTCGACGTGCAGCGGATCGCGCCGACGCTGACCCGGCAGATGCGGGCGTCGGGTGCACCGACGTCGCTGCCCGCCGATGGCGACTTCACCGGCGACCGGTCGGCGCTCGCCTACGAGAGCTCGTGGTCGATCGCCGCGTACACCGCGGACGAGTTCGGACACGACAGCCTCGTCTCCCTGTACCGCGCCCTCGCCGCGGGTCCCGTTACCGACGAGCGGCTCGACGACGTGCTGGTCGACCTGCTCGGTGTCGACACCGCCGAGTTCGTGGACGGCTGGGGTCGCTGGCTCGGGGAACGCATCCGCGACATCCGCTGACGGGGCACCGTCCGGAACCTGCGACCGTCGCCGCCGCCCGGGACCCGTCGACGCCTTCCCGTCGCGCTGCTTCTACGGTGGTCCCATGTCGCGGACCCTGCTGGTGACGAACGATTTCCCGCCCCGACCCGGGGGCATCCAGTCCTATCTGCACGCCTTCGCGAACCAGCTTCCGTCCGACGACCTGGTCGTCTACGCGCCGCGGTGGCGCGGCGACAGCCACGTGAAGTTCGACGCGCGGGTCCCCTTCGAGGTCGTCCGTCATCCCACGACACTGATGCTGCCGACCCCCGACGTCGCGCGACGGGCCACGCGACTGCTCACCGAACACGACTGCGACACCGTCTGGTTCGGAGCGGCTGCACCGTTGGCGCTGCTGGCGCCCGTGCTGCGCCGTGCCGGCGCCCGTCGCATCGTCGCCAGCACGCACGGCCACGAGGTGGGATGGTCGATGTTGCCCGCCGCCCGGCAGGCGCTGCGGCAGATCGGCGAGCACACCGACACCGTCACCTACGTCAGTCGCTACACGAGGGGGCGGTTCGCCTCCGCCTTCGGCCCCGAAGCAGGTCTCGAACATCTGCCGTCCGGGGTGGACACCGACGTCTTCCGGCCCGATCCGGCGGCGCGCGCCGAACTGCGGGCGCGCTACGGCCTCGGCGACCGGCCGACGGTGCTGTGCCTGTCGCGCCTCGTGCCGCGCAAGGGGCAGGACGTGCTCATCCGCGCGCTGCCCGCGATCCGGAAGCGGATCGACGGTGCCGTCCTCGTGATCGTCGGCGGCGGACCGTACGAGTCGCGCCTGCGGGAGCTCGCCCGCCGCACGGATGTCGAGGAGCACGTCGTGTTCACCGGTACAGTGCCGTCGGCCGAGCTCGCCGCGCACCACACCATCGCCGACGTGTTCGCGATGCCGTGCCGGACCCGCGGCGGCGGTCTCGACGTCGAGGGCCTGGGCATCGTGTACCTCGAGGCGTCCGCGACCGGGGTGCCCGTCGTGGCCGGCCGGTCGGGCGGTGCCCCGGAGACGGTGCGCGACGGGCGCACCGGCTACGTCGTCGACGGCACCTCCGTCACGGCCGTGGCGACCGCGGTGTCCGGTGTCCTGGCCGATCCCGATCGGGCCGCCGCGATGGGGGCGGCCGGTCGTGAGTGGGTCTCCACCGATTGGAGATGGGACGTCCTGGGCGCCAGATTGCGCGGTTATCTCGACGCCTCGGCGCCCCCGAACGAGACCGTGGCGCCGTCGGCGGGGTGACCGGACGGGCCGCCGGGCGATATGTGAAGCTGTCCTGCGTGAGCAGCATTCAGGTGGCGGATCAGACTTTCGTAGCGGCGCCCCCGGAGCGCATCGCCGAGGAGGTCGCGGCCCTCGATCGGTGGCGTGCGTGGTGGCCCGATCTCGCACTGACCGTGCGGGAGGACCGGGCCGAGAAGGGCATCCGGTGGGCGGTGTCGGGTCCGCTCGAAGGGACGATGGAGGTGTGGATCGAGCCGGTCCTCGACGGCGCGGTGATCCACTACTTCCTGCACTGCGAGCCGGCGGGTGTCGCGCCCGAGCGCATCGCGGGTCTCGACCTCGCGGGAATGAACCGCACGCGCCGGGTCCAGGGGAAGGTGATGACCTTCGAGGTCAAGCAGCGTCTCGAGGCCGGTCGTCCGGCCGGTGAACCGCCGCGGCACTGAAGCCACCGAAGGAGCGTCGTCCCGATACCGTTGTTCCCACGTGTGTGATAGACCCTCGGGGCGGGACTGATCGGTGTACACCCGAGGGACCGAGAAAGGGAGCCGTCACCACATGGCCGAGAAGACGAAGAGGTCGATCACCATCGACGCGCCGGCCGAGCGTGTCATGGAGGTCATCGCAGATTTCGATGCCTATCCGACGTGGGTGTCGGCGGCGAAGACCGTGGAGGTCGTGGAGCATCGTCCCGACGGCCGGGCCGAGCGCGTGCGCTTCGTCCTCGACGCCGGCATCGTCAAGGACACCTACGTCCTGCGGTACAAGTGGGCGTCCGACAACCGTGCTGTGAGCTGGGAACTCGAGAGCGGTGAGATCCAGAAGGCCCAGTCCGGCTCGTACGTGCTGACCGAGACCCCCGACGGCACCACGGTCGTCGACTACCAGCTCACCGTGGATCTCACGATCCCGATGATCGGTCTGTTCAAGCGCAAGGCGGAGAAGGTCATCACCGACACCGCGCTGAAGGAACTCAAGAAGCAGGTGGAGGGCTGAACGTCCGGCACGCCCCGGCCCGCGTGCGATGGTTCCTCGGCAAGGGCGGCGCCGGGAAGACGACCCTGGCCGCGGCCGAGGCGCTCGCGACCGCCCGTACGGGAGAGCCCGTGCTCGTCGTGTCCATCGACCGGGCGCACTCCCTCGGCGACGTGCTCGACCTGCCTCCGGCCACGAACCGGGACACAAGCGCGACGGACATCCGCACCGTCGAGGACAACCTCGACATGGTCGAGATCGACTCGTTGCAGCTGCTCCGCACGCGGTACGCGGTCCTCGCGTCGATGGCGGCGCTCGCCGGGACGCACGAGCACGCCGATCGGTTCGACCTGCCCGAGCCCGACGAACTGACCGGACTTCCCGGCGTCGAGGAACTGTTGGTGCTCGCGGAGGTCGCGCGACTCGCGGACAGCGGGAGGTGGGTTCTCGTCGTCGTCGACGCCCCGGCCTCCGGCGACGCCCTGCGCACCCTCACCGCGCCGCGTACCGTCGCCGACTCCCTCGAACGGATCTGGCCCCAGCACAGCCGGGTGGCGGCGGCCACCGGTCCGGACCCCCGCACGAGTGTCTTCGTCGCCCTGTTCGACCGGCTGCTGTCGGGGATCACCGCGGTCCGCGACCTGCTCGACGATCGCGGACGCAGCGACGCAGTGATCGTGGCGACGCCCGACCGCGCCGGTCGTGCCGAGCTCGCCCGGATGCGGTCGTGGCTCGCCCTCTCGGGTCTCCGCGTCGACGCGGTCGTCGTCAACGGCGTCGTCCCTGCGATCGGCGGTTCGGGTGCGGCCGCGCGGCTGCTCGCCGACCAGCGGGCCGCGCACGAGGCGATCGTCGCCGAGATCGGGGCGACCGTCACCGACGTCCCCGTGATCGTGTGCGAGCGCCGTGCCGCGGAGCCGGTAGGGTTGGTAGCTCTGGAGGAGCTCGCCACGGCGCTCCGCCGCGACGCGCCCGTTCCCTCGTCGGAGACCGACGAGCCGGTCCGGGTGCAGCACGAATCGGGAACGGGGGTGGGGTCGGTGTACGCGATGCGCATGTACCTGCCGCTCGCCGACCCCGCGTCCCTGACACTCGGGCGGATCGGCGACGATCTCGTCGTCGGCGCCGACGGCATGCGCCGCCGGGTGCGACTCGCGTCGGGGCTGCGCCGGTGCACCGTCTCCGACGCCGAGTTCGACGGAACCGATCTGGTGGTGCGATTCGTACCGGATCCGGCGGTGTGGCCGCTGTGAGGGACGATCACGAAGCCCTGATCTCCGAGTTGTTGCTGCTCGCCGACGCCGTGCTCGACCGTGTCGAGGGCACGGTGCAGCAGTTCGTCGCTGCGACCGGCGAAGCAGCTCCGCATCCCGCCCCCGATGCCGCGACCGGTTCGGCGGCGCCGGGTGATACCGCGACGTCCCCGAGCGGATGCGCGTGGTGCCCGCTCTGCGCCGCCGCAGCCCTCGTTCGCGGCGAGAACCACGAACTGGTCAGCAGGCTGGCGTCGAAACTGGCGGCGTTGATCGCGCTCCTGCGGGAGTTCCTCGCACAGTTCCTGCCCTCGACCGGCGGCGTCCCGCCCGAACCGACACCCGATCCGCCGACGCGGGATCGTCCGGCCTTCGAGCCGATCTCCGTCAACCTCCTCACGTGAACACGCACGATCCCCGCCTCACCGTCGGGATCGACATCGGGGGCACGAGCATCCGGGCCGCGGCCGTCGACCGGGACGGCGACGTCGTCGACAGTGTGCGCACGCAGACGCCGTCCTCCGCGGTCGCCCTCGAAAACGCGCTGCACCGGCTCGTCGAGCATCTGCGCGACCGCAACGACATCGCGGCGGTCGGGCTGGGGGTCGCGGGTTTCCTCACCGAGGACCGCACCACCGTGCGGTTCGCGCCGCACCTGCCCTGGCGCGACACGCCGCTCGCCGAGACTCTCACCGACCGTTTCGGACTGCCGGTCGTCCTCGAGCACGACGCCAACGCAGCCGCCTGGGCCGAGTACCGCTTCGGCGCCGCCGCGGGTAGCACGATCGCGGTGATGGTCGCGCTCGGAACGGGCATCGGCGCCGCGCTGCTGCTCGACGGCAGGATCTATCGCGGTGCCTACGGTGTGGCGCCCGAACTCGGTCACCTGCAGGTCGTGCCCGACGGTCGACCCTGCCCGTGCGGCAAGCAGGGGTGTTGGGAAAGGTATTGCAGCGGAACGGGTCTCGTGGACACGACCGTTGAGATGCTCGCGGCCGAACCCGGGCGGTCCGTTCTCGCGGGCGAGATCGCCTCGGATCCCGGATCGCTCACCGGCCGGCGGATCGCCGGCGCGGCCCACGACGGCGACCCCGTCGCGCTCGCGGCCTTCGACGATTTCGCCCGCAGGCTCGGGCTCGGACTGGCGCTCGTCGCCGACGTCTACGACCCCGAGCTCATCGTCATCGGGGGAGGGGTCTCCGGTTCCGCGCCGCTGTTCCTCGACGCCGCGCGCGAGCACTACGCGGCCGTGACCACCGGCTCCGGCCATCGTCCCCTCGCGCGCGTCCGGGTCGCGCAGCTCGGCGACGCCGCCGGGCTCATCGGTGCCGCCGATCTCGCCCGATCCGCGATCGAAACCTCACGACCGCCGCTGTAGGTGAGATTCGCTGTAGGTGAGATTATCGTCACGTCGACGGTGAAAGGGTGGGGTCGGGCACTGAGGCGATGTGCGAGTGGTAGTCGCGTCGTCGTAGAGTCGACCGGCGGGCGGTGCTGCACCGATCCGCGTGGGGGATGATCGGATTCGGGAAGGATGCCATGTGGTACTGGCTGTTCAAGTACGTCCTCCTGGGACCGCTGCTGTGGCTCATAGGACGTCCGAAGTTCGAAGGCGGCGAGAACATTCCGGCCCACGGACCGGCGATCCTGGCCAGTAACCACCGGGCCGTCCTCGATTCGTTCTACCTTCCCCTCCTCGTGCGCCGGCGGATCACCTTCCTGGCCAAGAGCGAGTACTTCACCGGTACCGGACTCAAGGGCGCCTTCCAGCGCTGGTTCTTCTCCTCGGTCGGGCAGGTCCCCATCGACCGCACCGGCGCCGACGCCGCGCAGGACGCGCTCAACGCCGGGGTTCGGGTGCTCGGCCAGGGCAAGCTGCTCGGCATCTACCCCGAGGGCACCCGCTCGCCCGACGGCCGTCTCTACAAGGGCAAGACCGGCCTGGCGCGACTGGCGCTGGAGACCGGCGTCCCGGTGATCCCCGTCGCCATGATCGGCACCGACCGGATGAACCCGATCGGGTCGAAGATGTGGCGACCGGCGAAGATCACCGTGCGGATCGGCGAGCCCATCGACTTCTCCCGGTTCGAGGGCATGGGCGGCAACCGCTTCGTCGAGCGCACCGTCACCGATGAGGTCATGTATTCGCTCATGCAGTTGTCGGGCCAGGAGTACGTCGACATCTACGCCGCCTCCCTCAAGAACAAGAGCTCGGCGGACGAGTCGGGCACGGCCGGGAACACGGACGCGTCGACGAACGGCAGTGCCGCGACTGCGCCGCAGGACGGTTCCGTCGCGGACCGTGTTCCCGACACGCGTGCCGGGTGAGCAGGTGCGCTACTTCTACGACTGCGAGTTCATCGAGGACGGACGCACGATCGAACTCGTCTCGATCGGTGTCGCCTGCGAGGACGGCCGCGAGTTCTACGCGGTGTCGACCGAGTTCGACCCGACCCGGGCCGGTGCCTGGGTGCGTCGCAACGTCCTCCCGAAGCTCCCGCCCCCGGCGCACCCCGCCTGGAAGTCGCGATCGAGGATCCGCGACGACCTGCTGAAGTTCCTCGTGCCCCGACCGGGCATCCGGCCCGAACTGTGGGCGTGGATCGGGGCCTACGACCACGTCGTGCTCGTTCAGCTCTGGGGGACCATGCCCGAACTCCCGGACGTCCTGCCCCGCTTCACCCGTGAGCTCCGGCAGTACTGGGAGGACTCGGGCTCCCCGCCCCTGCCCCCGGCGCCGGACGACAACCACGACGCGCTCGCCGACGCCCGTCACAACCTCGCGAAGTTCGAGGCGATCGAGGCTGCTCGCCGATCGCGGTGACGCGGGTAACGGGGTGCTGCGCCGCTTTCGGCCGTCACGCCATATCCTGGACGGGTGAACTGGACTGTCGACGTGCCGATCGACCGCTTGCCCGAACTTCCCCCGTTGCCCGAGGAGCTGCGTGCCGACCTCGACGCGGCGCTCGCAAAGCCGGCGCTGCAGCAGCCCAGCTGGCCCGAGGAACAGGCCGCGGCGATGCGCACCGTGCTCGAGAGCGTGCCCCCCATCACCGTGCCCCGCGAGGTCGAGGAGCTGCAGACCCAGCTCGCCGCCGTCGCTCGCGGTGAGGCCTTCCTCCTCCAGGGTGGCGACTGCGCCGAGACGTTCGCGGACAACACCGAGCCGCACATCAAGGGCAACATCCGCACGTTGCTGCAGATGGCGGTGGTGCTGACCTACGGTGCGTCGACGCCGGTCGTGAAGGTCGCGCGGATCGCCGGCCAGTACGCCAAACCGCGTTCGTCCGACACCGACGCGCTCGGTCTGCCGTCCTACCGCGGCGACATGGTCAACTCGCTGGTCGCCGATGCCGAGGTGCGCAGGCACGATCCGTCGCGCCTCGTGCGCGCCTACGCGAACGCGAGCGCCGCGATGAACCTCGTGCGTGCCGTCACCGCCGCCGGTGAGGCCGACCTGCATCGCGTGCACGACTGGAACCGGGCGTTCGTCTCGGCCTCGCCCGCCGGTGCCCGGTACGAGGCGCTCGCCTCCGAGATCGACCGCGGCCTGCGGTTCATGGACGCCTGCGGTGTCGTCGACCCGAACCTGCGCGCGGCGACGATCTACGCCAGCCACGAGGCTCTCGTCCTCGACTACGAGCGCGCGATGCTGCGCCTCGACAACTCGGGCGACAAGCCGCGCCTGTACGACCTGTCGGCCCACTTCCTGTGGATCGGCGACCGCACCCGTCAGCTCGACGGTGCGCACATCGCGTTCGCGGAGCTGCTGTCGAACCCGATCGGTCTGAAGATCGGTCCGTCGACCACCCCGGAGATGGCCGTCGAGTACGTCGAGCGCCTGGATCCGCACAACACGCCGGGCCGGCTGACCCTGATCTCCCGGATGGGTCATTCGAAGGTCCGCGACCTGCTGCCCGGCATCATCGAGCGGGTCGAGGCCTCCGGTCACAAGGTGATCTGGCAGTGCGACCCGATGCACGGCAACACCCACGAGGCGTCCACCGGCTACAAGACCCGTCACTTCGACCGCATCGTCGACGAGGTGCAGGGCTTCTTCGAGGTGCATCGCGCGCTCGGCACGCATCCCGGTGGCATCCACGTCGAGCTCACCGGCGAGGACGTCACCGAGTGCCTCGGCGGTGCGCAGGACATCTCGGATCTCGACCTGCACGGTCGCTACGAGACGGCGTGCGATCCGCGGCTGAACACGCAGCAGTCGATCGAACTCGCGTTCCTCGTGGCGGAGATGCTCCGCGGTTGATCACAGGGGAGATGCTCCGCGGTTGATGACAGCGGAGATGCCCCGCGGGTAGGGGAAAGGCGGTCGGATCAGGGCAGTGCGGTCAGCGTGACCGTGCTGCCCTGTTCTGCTCTCCGGCCCGCCCCGGGATTCTGGCCGATCACGACCGAGCGGTCGGAGTCGCCGAGCTGCCGCACCTCGACCTCGAATCCGAGGCGGGTGAGCTCGTCGCGGGCCGAGCCCACCGAGCGTCCCAACATCGACGGCACCTTCACTGCATTGGATACAAGGAGGGTGACGGTTCCGCCGGCACCGACGTCTTCGCCCTCCTCCGGGTCGGTGCCGACGACCCGTCCCTCGTCGACGTCGGCGTCGAAGACCTCACGGATCTCGCCGACGGTCAGTCCCGCTTCGTCGAGGATGCGACGCGCCTCGTCGACCGGGCGTCCGGTGAGGTCGGGCAGGGTCACCGGGGGTGATCCCTTGCTGATCACGAGCGCGACCTCCGCGCCTACGGGCAGGACGGTTCCGGGGGCGGGGTCGAGCGCGGCCACTCCACCCTCGGGCACCGTGGTGCTGAACGCGGTGCCGCCCTCGACCGGTTCGAAGGTGCGGCTCCGCAGTTCGTCCTCGACGACGGACCTCTCGCCGGCGCCGGGAATGGACGGGACGGTGGGCCTGCCGAGCGACACGAGCAACGCGATCGTGTCGCCGTCGGGGACACGTGAGCCCGCGGTGGGGTCGGTGCCCAGGACGGTGTCGACGGGAACGTCGTCGGAGTACTCGCCCCGGATCTCGCTGGACAACCCGGCCGTCTCGATCGCGGACACGGCCGCCGCCCGGTCGAGTCCCAGGACGGTCGGGACGTCGGTGAGGCGGCCGGCGCCGAGCCACCACCCGGCGATCCCCATGAACAACGCGAGCACGATGATCGCGGCGATCCAGCCTGCGGCGGACCGGCGTTGACGGCGACGGTCGGCGGCGTAGTCGGGCCGGGGTGCCACCGGTTCGGTGTCGGGACGCGGATGGGTGCGGGTCGCGACCCTGGTCGGATGCGGACGTGTGGCCGGTGCATCCGGGTCGGGCGTAACCGGCACGGCGGTCTGCACGGTCGTCGGCGCGTGCGAGTTCGCGGCGGCGGAGCCGGGAAGGACCGTCGTCGCCGGAGCAGGATCGGCGTGCCCGGCAGCGGCGCCGTCGACGGTACGGGTCGGTGCCGCGGCGTCGGAGTCCACCACGGGAGGCGTCCGCACCGCGGATCGTCTCGGAGCCGGAACCCGGTAGCGGGGGAGATCGAGCGTGTCGCAGATCTCGCCGAGCGCGTCGGCCATCACCTGCGCGTCGGCGTAGCGTTCCGACGGTTCGCGTTCGGTGGCCCGGCGGACGAAGGTGTCCAGTTCGGGCGGGACCCCGTCGATGGCCGAACTCGGATCCGGCACGTCCTTCTCCACGCGCTGGTATGCCACCGACAGGGACGTGTCGCCGGTGAAGGGGGTGCGGCCGGTGAGCATCTCGTAGACGAGCACACCGGCGGAGTAGACGTCGCTGCGCGCGTCGGCGCTGCCGACGGTCACCTGCTCCGGGGACAGGTACGCCGCGGTGCCGAGAATCACGCTGCGCGAGGTGGTGGTCGCGGCGGCGACCGCCCGGACGAGCCCGAAGTCGGCGATCTTCACCTCACCATTGCCGGAGATGAGGATGTTCTCGGGCTTGATGTCGCGGTGCACGAGACCCGCCCGGTGGGCGACCGCGAGGGCTCCGAGGACCGGCGCGGCCACGGCAGCTGCGGCGTGCGGCGGCATCGGCCCGCGTTCGCGCAGCAGTTCGCGCAGGGTGCCGCCCTCGACGAGCTCCATCACGAGGAAGACGTGATCGCCGTCCTGGCCCTGGTCGTAGACCGCGACGAGCCCGGGATGCGTCAGTCGTGCGACGGACCTGGCCTCGAACTCGAACCGTGCCAGGAACTGGGGATCGGCCGCGAACTGCGGATCCATGATCTTCACGGCGACGGGGCGGTCGAGACGCAGGTCGGTGCCGCGATAGACGGTCGACATGCCGCCCCGCGCGATCTGCGATTCGATGCGATAACGCCGGTCGAGCACGACGCCGACCAGTCGGTCGCCTCCAGCGGTCACCCGGTGTACCCCCGTGTCTCGTGATGGTGGGACGCCGGTACCCGGGCCTTCGAGGTATCGACGTGACGAAGCTCCGGCTCCGCGTCGGCGGAGCGATTTCGTCCCCGTCGATCGTAGCCAGCTCCCGTGGACGGTAGCCGCGTAGCTGCCCGCGAGGCCGCAGCGATAACGTGGTGGGGTGAGTGCAATCCCTTACTGCGACGACGTTCTCGACCGCTCCGTCCCCGTGGTGCAGCTCGTCGACGTGGCCAAGAGCCTCGGCGTCGCCACCTCCCGCGTGCAGCAGATGGTGCGCGACCGGCAGCTGCTGGCGTTCAAGCGCGACCGCGTGCCGGTCCTGCCCGAGGCCTTCCTCGACGACGAGGGGGACGTTCTCAAGGGTCTTCCCGGCCTGATCGCGGTGCTGCACGACGGCGGTTACGAGGACGACGAGATCCTGCGGTGGCTCTTCACCGAGGACGATTCCCTTCCCGGTGGATGCCCGGTGGCCGCGATGCACACGCAGTCCGCGCGCGAGGTCATGCGTCGGGCGCAGGCGCTCGCCTTCTGAGTCTCCGGGCCTTCTGAGTCTCCGGGGCGCCGTTATCGCTGCCGGAGCAGTGAGCCGGCGACGTACTCGGTGAGCATGACCGCGGCACGCGTGCGGCGCGGAACCGTCGCGCGCCGGTCGAGCACCCGGAACCCGCTGCGTTCGACCTCGTCGAGGATCCGCCCGTAGAGCGTGAAGGCCGCGCGGATACCGGGCCGGATCCGGTCGGGGAGTACCGCCAGCCCGGGTTCGGCCCTGCGATACTCGGCGCGGGTCAGCGCGACCGCGTGGGCGAGCGCCCGCCGGACCCTCGGATCGACCGCGCCGGTGCGCCGGCACTCCTGCAGCAGGTCGATGTCGACCCCGAACGCCGACCACAGGTCGAGCGGGATGTAGACGCGTCCGCGCCCGAGGTCCTCGCCCACGTCGCGGATGAAGTTGGTGAGCTGGAACGCCTCCCCGAGCGCGGCTGCGGCCGGCGGGGCGGCGGGATCGTCGACGTCGAGGATCGGCAGCAGTTCGAGACCGATCACCGCCGCCGAGCCGTACATGTACTCGCGCAGTTCCTCCATGGTCCGGTAGTGGGGCCGGAACCCGGGCGTGCCGGGCACGTCCATGCGCATGGAGCGGATGAAGGCGTCGAAGTACTCGATCGGGATGCGGTACTGCCGGATCGTGTCGGCGAGCGCGCGGACCACGAGACCCGTGTCGTCGAGTGGGCCGGGATCACCCGTGAGTGCGGCGTGCAGGCGGGTGTGCGCGTCGTCGACACCGCGGATCGCGGCCTCGGGGTCGTCCACGGCGGTGACGTCGACGATGTCGTCGACATGTCTGGCGAAGCCGTAGAGCGCGTGCACGGCGTGTCGTCGCGGCGCCGGCAGCAACCGGGTCGCGAGGTTGTAGGTGCGTCCGTGTTCGGCGGTGAGCTCGGCGCAGTAGGCGTAGGCCCGGGTGAGATCGTCGGCCGCGATCCCCGTGGGGCGGTCAGGCACGGTCGTCCCGGGCGGCGACGGCGGGCGATGCCGCTCGTGGCCGCAACCGCAGACGCAGCGGGTCGTAGGTGACCAGCGACCGGGCCGCGACGATCGAGGCGAACACCGCGAGTGCGACGTGCGCGATGTTGTACATCCCGATCGACCCGTCGGGGTTGAAGATCAGCATCAACCAGGTCGACAACGCGACGAGCACCATGAGCACCCGGGGGGACATCGCGAAGGCGGCGGCGACGGCGAGCGGCCAGGAGTAGTACCAGGGCAGCGCGGCGGGCGAGAGCAGGGTCACCGCGGTCAGTGCCACCACGATCCCGAAGATCGCGTCGCGTTCGGTGCGGCGGAAGCGCCACCACGCCCACACGAGGATCACCACCAGCGCGATCGCGCAGAGCATGCGCGTGATGTCGAGGACCGATCCGAGCCGCCACGGGGTGACCCAGGTGACGGCGTGCGCCATCATCGTCGGCAGCGACAGCCAGTTGATGATCTTCGACGAGCCGGACAGGGCGGTGAGCCACCCGATGCCCACACCGGCGAGCAGCGAGGTGCCGCCGAAGACCGCGGCGAAGACGACCAGTCCCAGACCGGCGGCCTTGGCGAACAGTCGGACGGGCGCTGCCGGCTCGCGTCCCTCGGCGCGCGCACGATCGCGTTCGTGGATCATCCACACCCACACCAGGAAGGGCAGCGCCAATCCTGCGGTGGCCTTGATCGCGGCGCCGAGCGAGACCAGGGCGATGCCACTGATGTGCCGGCCCTCGAGCACGAGCACGATGCCGGCGATCATGAGACCGACCATCAGCAGTTCGTTGTGCACACCGCCGACGAGGTGGATCAGCACGAGCGGGTTCAGGACCGCGAGCCACAGGGCGATCGCGGGATTCCCACCCATGCGACGGGCGAGTTTCGGCACGGCCCACGCCATGAGCGCCAGGCCGGGAAGCATGGTCAGGCGCCACAACCAGGTGCCCGTCACCACGTTGTCGTCGGTGATGGACGTGATGCCCGCACCGAGCAGGAGGTGGACGGGCCCGTACGGCGTGGTGGTCGTCGTCCACACGTTGCTGACGTTGTCGAGCAGGACGCCCGGATTGACGACCGGGCCCACCTCGTACGGATCGAAGCCGCCGCGCAGCAGTGCGCCCTGCGCGAGGTAGGAGTAGGCGTCGCGGCTGAACATCGGGGTCGCGACCAGCAGAGGAGCGGTCCATGCGGGCAGCACCGTCCACAGATCGCGCACCGTGACGTGGCCGGCGAGGGTCGCCCGGCCGACGCGCACCCACGCCGCGATCATGACGAGCACACCGACCCACAGGATGATCCGCGAGAGTAGCTGGCCGTGGCCGAAGCGCAACCACGACAGGTAGATGTCCTCGAGCAGCGGGTCGACGCGGCGGACACTGCCCGACCCGAAACTGCCGAAGGTCATGAGTACCGCGCCCCACGCGCCGAGCAACGCGGCGTGGCCGGCGGGACTCCTCAGGAATGCCTGCTTCGGACGCTCACCCGTCGGCGCCACCGTCCCCTCCGGCGCGGTCGAGGTCTGCGGCTCGGCGTCGGGCGAGGCAGGGGACGACATCGGTACGGTTCCTCCCCCGTGGACGTGTGGATGCGCGGCGCGCAGATAGCTGGCGAACGAGGACAGTTTAGTGGAGACGCGGAGCACGGTGCGCCCGGTGTCACCGCCTTCGCGGAACACCGAGACGTTCGGCGGCGAGCCTTCCGGACAACAGCACGGTGGGGACACCGACGCCCGGCACCGTCGCCGACCCCGCGAGCACCACGCCGGGAACGGCCGGATCGAGGTTGCGACGCCGGAACGGTCCCGTCTGCCGGAAGACGTGGGCGCTCGAGAACGGGCTGCCCGCCTGCATGCCACGAGCGTGCCAGGTGGCGGGCGTGTCGATGTGGTCGACGCGGAAACCGTCCGTGATCCCGCCGTATCCGCGGCGGGCGAGGACGTCGAGCAGCTCGTTGCGGTAGGGCACCGCGAGCTCGGCCCAGGCGAGCGGAGCGCTGTCGAGGTTCGGGCACGGCGCCAGCACCGACAACGGTTCGTGTTCGACCCCCTCACGGGTGAACCGCAGGCCGGGATCGGACAGGGCCGGTCGCGTGATGAGCAGCGACGGATCCGACATCGGCCGGCCGCGTCCGCGGCTGCGGGTGATCTCCGCGAAGGTGCGGTCCCACTCGCCACCGAAGTCGATCACGTGGTGGTGTTGCGCCGCCCAGCCGCGGGTCACCCCGGTGGGGATCGACCCGTGCAGCACCACGGCCGACGGTGCGGCCAGCGTGCGGCGGCGCCGTCGGCGGGGCAGCAACCCGTCGACCACCGGGGTGTCGGGGGTCAGAACGGCCGCGTCGCACGGGAAACGCTCACCGTCGCGGGTGCGGACACCGTCGACCCGTCCGCCGGACAGATCGAGCGAGGTCACCTCCCGCCCGAGTTCGAGCCGTCCACCGGCCTCGACGAACGCCGCGGCCATCGCGCGGGCGACGGACCGCATACCGCCGTCCACCGCGTACACGCCCAGCGAGGTGTCCATGTGCGCGATCGCCCCGTAGACGGCGAGGGCCCGCGCCGGAGCAACCCCCGCGTACAGCGCCTGGAACGTGAAGACGCGGCGCAGGCGCGGGTCGGTGATCCTGCGGTTCACCTGAGCGCCGAGCCTGCCGAACCCACCCAGCCGGAGCAGACGCGCCAGGTCGCGCAGCGCCGCCGGGGACGAGACCAGGTCGAGCGGCGAGTCGAAACTCGCGTCCATGAAGCGGTCGAACTCGGCGTCGAAGATGTCGGCGAGCCACGCGCGCAACCGCAGATAGCGGCGTGCCTCCTCCGGTCCGCACACCCGCGAGATCTCCGCGACCATGGCGTCGGGATCGGAGTGCACGTCGATCGAGGTGCCGTCGGCGAACCGTGCGTGATAGGCGGGGGACAGTCGCCGGGTGCGCAGGGCCGGCCGGACGGAGTTCCGGTCGGCGCCGACCGCGGCGAGCGCGTCGTCGATCAGCTCGGGCATCGTCAGCACGGTGGCTCCGTTGTCGATCTCGTAGCCCGGGCCTCGATAGCTGCCGACTCGGCCACCGACGTCGTCGGCGCGTTCGAGCACCGTCACGTCCCTACCGGCACCGCGCAGGTACAGGGCCGCCGACAGACCGGCGAGACCGGCACCGACCACGACGACCCGGTCGGCGCCGGGAACCGTCCGCACCGTCCTCACGCCACCCGTCGGGTCGCGGCGACCGCCGACTCGCGCAGGAGGGCCTTGCCCTCCTCGGTGGCGCCGGACGACTCGAGCGCCTCGAACGCGCTGTCGGTCAGTGCCGTGATGCGGTTCTCGATCCGGGCGACCGCGCCGAGATCGACGAGCAGCGAGCGGAGCTGCTCGACCTGCCCGTCGGACAGATCGGTCCCGATGGAGGTGCGCAGCAGCTCGGCCGCGGCAGGATCGGACGCGTCGGCCGTCTCGAGCGCCAGCGCGTACAGGACGGTCCTCTTGCCCGAGCGCAGGTCGTCGCCCGAGGGCTTGCCGGTGACCTCGGGGTCGCCGAAGACACCGAGCAGGTCGTCGCGCAGCTGGAACGCCAGGCCGATGTCGGTGCCGAAGCGGCGGTAGGCGGCGATGAGGTCGTCGTCGGCGCCGGCGAGGGCAGCGCCGATGTGCAGCGGGCGTTCGATCGTGTACGCCGCGGTCTTGAACCGGTTGACCCGAGTGGCGGCCTCCACCGATTCGTCCGCCGCCACCTCGTTGGCGATGTCGAGGTACTGCCCGCCGAGCACCTCGGTGCGCATCGCGGCCCAGGCCGGGACCACGCGCGCGACGGTCGCGGGGTCGAGCCCGGCCGAGTGCAGCATGTCGTCCGCCCACACGAGGGCGAGGTCGCCGAGCAGGATCGCGACCGACTCGCCGAACTGCTCCGACCTGCCGTGCCAGCCGGCCTTCCGGTGTTGCTCGGTGAACTCGACGTGCACGGTGGGGAATCCGCGACGCGTGGTGGAGGCGTCGATGATGTCGTCGTGGACGAGTGCCGCGGCCTGCACGAGCTCGAGCGCGGAGCACGCCTGCAGGACGGCCTCGGCCTCCGGCCCGGTCGGGTCACCGCCGGCGCCGAGCCAGCCCGTCCACGCGAAGCGCGGACGCACCCGCTTGCCCCCGCGCAGCACGAACGCCTCCAGAGTGTCGACGGCCTGCCGGTATCCACCGCCCACCGAGTCGACCAGGTCGGAGCGTGAGGTGAAGAACTGCCGGAGGGAGTCCTCCACCCGATGGGGGAGCTGCTCGGCAGACAAGTGATCGGCGCCGGTAGACAGGACGAAACCTCCAGGTCGATGGGTGACGGCGCCTCGGAGGCGGGTGAGCCGGAGGTGCCGCGACCAGCCTATCCGCACAGTCGGGTCGTCGCCGGTAGCGACCGCCCCGGGGGCGCCACCTATGCTGGACCGGTGACAAGCGACTTCGTCAGGGCAACCGAGGACGGCGGGATTTCTCGGACCCCGTCGATCGTGGACCGTCTCGGGTCCGCGCGTTCGGGCCGCATTCCGTTCTCCGTCGAGTTCTCCCCGCCTCGCGACGCCGAGGCCGAGGGACGACTGTGGCGTGCCGTGCGGACGTTCGAACGTCTCGGTCCGGCCTTCGTATCGATGACCTACGGCGCCGGGGGATCCACCCGCGACCGTACGGTCCGGGTCACCGGACGTCTCGCCGAGGAGACCACCCTCCTGCCGGTCGCGCACCTCACGGCCGTCGGGCACAGCATCGACGAACTGCGCGCGATGGTCGGCGCCTACGCCGATCGCGGCATCACCAACATCCTCGCCCTGCGCGGCGACCCGCCGGGCAACCCGCTCGGCGAGTGGGAGAAGCACCCGGAGGGTCTCGAATACGCCGACGAACTCGTGCGGCTGGTGCGCGATCTCGGCGACTTCCACGTGGGCGTCGCGTCGTTCCCCGAAGGACACCATCGGTCCCCGGACCTCGACCACGACACCCGCTATCTCGTGCAGAAGCTGCGTGCGGGTGCCGAGTACTCGATCACCCAGATGTTCTTCGACGTCGAGCACTACCTGCGTCTGCGCGACCGGGTCGTGGCCTGCGACGCCGAGCAGGGACTCAAGCCGATCATCCCCGAGATCATGCCCATCACCTCGCTGCGCTCGGCGCGGCGCAGCCTCGAACTGTCGGGTTCGCATCTGCCGCCCGTACTCGAGGAGCGGCTGCGGCGCGCGGCGGGCGACGGTCCGGAGGAGAATCGGGCCGCGGTGCGCGAGGTGGGCATCGAGGTGGCGACGGAGATGTGCGAGCGGCTGATCTCCGAGGGTGCGCCGTGCCTGCACTTCATCACGCTCAACTTCGCCCGCGCGACCGGCGAGGTGCTCGACCGTCTCGGCTACGAACTCGAAGCTCCCGCCGTGGTGCAGCCAGCCTGACATCCGTCCCGTTCCGGCTGGGGGTCAGGGCAGGACGCGGGCCTTCCACGCCGCGCGTCCGCTGCGCCGGGCTCGGATCGACGACGCCGTGAGCGCACCGAAGGCCAGGACCGATGCCGGGTGTGCCGCGGCGTCCAGCAGGTCGTCGACGGGACGGTCCGGAGCATCCGGGTGTGTGCGTCCTCCCCGTTCGGTGGCGCGCGCAAGGAGCCGTGACGCCATGCCCGCGGCGGTACCGGCCACGCCCCAGCGCCGCGTCCGCCCCTCGCCGAGAAGCGCCGCCGCCGGGGGCACGAGATAGGCGAGGAGATACAGCGCGACCACCGCGGCCGCGCCGGCCGGGGAACCGAACGCCGACCACAACCAGCGGGTGTAACCGCCGATCAGCGGGCGGGGCCCGTCGTACATCCGGCACGACGCCAGCCCGCCCGCGGCCGCGACCGTCGTACGCAGTCCGGCGCGACGCAGTGCCCGGGCCAGATCCAGATCCTCCGTGGGACTCGCCGCGACCGCGGCGTGCCCGCCGATCGCCGCGTAGGCGCGCGCGTCGAAGACGAGGAACTGCCCGCACGCAACCGCCATCGACGGCCGGTGGGTGCGGTGCGAGACCGCGACGGGCAGCACCGAGAACCACGACCAGAACAGCAGCGGCTGCACGAGCCGTTCGAGCGCCGATCCTGTGAGCTGGTACGGGAACGGTGAGACGAGCGCGGCGTCCTGGCGGCGCAGCGGAGCGACGGCGGCGGCGAGCGAGTCGGGTGCGAGCCGGACGTCCGCGTCGACGAACACGACGACGCCGCTGTCGGCTGCCGTTCCGGCGTGGGCGACGGCTGCGGCACACGCGGCCGCCTTTCCGGTCCATCCTTCGGGAGGCGGCTGTGTCGACCGGACGACGGTGATGCGCTCGTCGCCCTCGGCGGCGGCCCCGGCCACCTCGGCGGTGCCGTCGGACGAGTCGTCGTCGAGGATCACCACGCGCAGGGCGCGCAGTCCTGTCTGGGCCCGCAGGTCGGAGACGATCGCGGCGATGCGGGGCGCCTCGTCGCGGGCGGGGACGACGACGGTGACCTGCTCGTCGACCACCGGTCCCGGCACGAGGCTGGGGAGCGCGACGCGGTTCGCGAGAGCGACGGCCGCGCCGTAGGAGGCGACGAGAGCGCCACCGGCGACGAGTCGCGTGAGACCGGGGGACGGGTCGCGCGGAAGGCGGGTCAGGACCGCGTCCCGTTCGCCGACGACCACTGCGGCGCGGGATTGCGGGTGAACCAGGCCGCGCCGGCGATGATCAGCGTGACACCGAAGGCGCCGCCGGCCATGATTCCGGCCCAGCCCGCGAAACCGCGCGTGTTGGGATCGGCGTAGCGCACCTCCGCGCGGAGGGTGCTCACCTCGCCGGCCGGAAGCTTCCAGGTCACGACCGAATCCGACTCGCGGGTGCCGTTGGTGGTCGCCACCCGGGCGGGGAACGCGATGGTGAACTGCACGTCGGTGCCCTGGGTGGGAGCGGACTCGAGATCCACGCGTCCGTTCAGGGCCACCAGATCGCCGGAGCGCTGCAGGTTGAGCTGGAACATGCCGGCGCTCTGATCGGACATCGTGGCGAGCTGCTGGACGTCGCCGAAGGTGAGGTCGTTGAAGAAGACCTGGCTCCCGACGTAGCCGTCCTGCGAGTACTCCTGCACCCGCACCTTCCCGGCCAGGGCCGAGGGAGCGGTGAGCTCGGGACCGGGATCGTTCTCGTCGGCGGGGATGGTCGCGGCGACGATCTGCCCCGACACACGGTCGTCGGAGGAGATCCCCATCGTCGCCTGCACGCGCAGGCAGCCGGTGAGGAGCGGGAGGCCGAGGAGGACGAGCCCCACGACCGCGACGACACGACGGCGGACGGACAGGTTGGACGACTGCACGGAGAACATGGTGCCAGGCACGGTCATCCTCGTCGGTTCTTCGGGTCGCTCGCGGCGAGTCGTGCCTCGTCGGCTCCGGGACCGGACGCGCTTCCGCGCCACGACCGGACGAGCGAGACCAGCAGGGGAACACCCAGTACCCCCATGACGAGCAACCCGTACACCGCGGAGTAGCGGAGTTCGGGAGCGTCGAGGAAGACGCTGTGGGCGAGGGCCGAACCGAGCCACGTCCACAGGAACAGCGCGATGGGCACGGCATCGTGCCGGGGCGCGTCGGCACGGTCCGAACGGGAATCGACGAGCACGAGCACGGTCGCCATGATCGCGGCGACGAGGAGCCAGCCCGCGTAGTTGGTGAGCGGAATGTGCTCGATCCCGGGCAGTCCGCCGGCGTTGCACCACGACCAGTGCCCGTCCGCCACCATCTGGGGGTCGAGATAGAGATCCCAGCCCAGCATGCCGACGGTGACCGCCGCGACCCGGCCGGGACCGTTGCGGACGAGGCGGGAGGCCACGCACCAGACGGGGTACAGACCCGCCGACCACGCCAGCGGCACCACCAGCGGGACGTCGAAGGCGGCCGGTCCGAGCCGGTCGGTGACATAGCTGTAGCAGCCGTAGGGATAGCCGGTCATCGTGCCGACCACCTCGGACAGATATCCGATGCCGGCCGAGCTGACGAACAGGACGACGGCGAAGGTGAGGCCGCGGTTCAGCGCGGCATGGACGAGGCACGCGGCGGTGAGCAGCGTGACGACCGCGACGGTCGCGGCGTCCCGGGCATCACCCGCGGTGAGGGGATAAGCGATCTGGGCGAGGACCGCGGCGACGGCCGGGACGATCGGAAGGATCGTCCGCCACCGGGCCGGCCGGGGCGGTGCGGGGACGCGGGTGTCGGTCACCGCGACACCCAGCCCTTCACGCGGTCGACGAGGCTCCCCTTGGCGTCGGCGAGGGCGACCCGGGCGGCATTGCGGCCGCTCGCACCGGAGACACCACCACCGGGATGGGTCGAGGCGCCGGTGAGATAGAGGCCGGGCGCGTCGGGCACCCGGTAACCGGACAGCTCCGGCAGCGGCCGCCACAGGAACATCTGGTCCAGCGACATCTCCACGTGCATGACGTTCCCGCCGAGCAGGCCGAGTTCGCTCTCGATATCCGCGGGGGTCTGCACGTGACAGTGCTCCACGCTCGCGGTGAATCCGGGAGAGCGCGTCTCCATCTCGGCAAGGATGCGGTCGGTCTCGGCGCCGGCGATGTCCGCCCAGCGACGTCCGCCGCGCAGCGAGTACGGATGCCACTGGGACCACAGCGTGATCTGGTGCTTGCCGTCGGGTGCGATCGTCGGGTCGAGGGCGGAGAAGCTCATCGCGAGGACGGCCGGTCGCGGCGGCAGGTCTCCCGCCATCGCGGCACCGTGCGCGGCGCGCAGATCGGCGCGGTCGTCGACGAGCAGTTGCAGACCGGAGGTCGTCAGTTCGGGTTCGTCGCAGCCGCGGTAGCGGGGCAGCGAGTCGGTGCCGAGCCGCAGGACCATGCCGATGCCCGGGCCGACCCGCATGCTGCGACGCCAGCCCTCGAGCCGGTCGCGGTCGTATCCGCCGCGGTCGAGCAGATCCAGTGTGGTCAGCACGTGGCATCCGGCGACGACCCTGCGGGCCCGCACCGAGCGTCCCGATTCGGTGCGCACGGTCCACACATCGCCGGTCCGGCGGATCTCGGTGGCGGCGTCGCCGCAGGTCACCGTGCCGCCGTCGGACCGCAGCCGCGACAGCAGGGCCTGGGTGAGCGCGCCGCTCCCGCCGATCGCGCGGCCCGGGGGCAGGGTGTGCATGAGGGCTGCGAAGCCCACCATCGCCGCGGTGCCGGGTTCGGACATGGGCGGCCCGGACTGCGCGCCGAACCAGGCGAGGGCCGCCTTGAGAGGTTCGTCGTCGAAGTACTCGTCGAGCAGGCTGTCGCCGGTGGTGAGGAACCGGCGGGACAGGGCGCTGCCGCCCTCACCGGCGTCGAGTCCCCAGAACGACGACAGCAGGTGCCGGCCGGTCGGGGGACGGGTGAACGACTTCATCACCGCCGCGCTGCGCGGGCCCCGGTCCTGCACGAAGCGGCGGTACGCGTCGGCCTCGCGACGTCCGCAGGCGGCCTCGACGGAGGCGCAGGTCCGGTCGAGATCGCGGTGGAAGACGATGCCGGGACGGTCGGAGTCCGCCGGCGGCGGCGCGTACGCCCACGGGTCGCAGTCGATGTAGCGCAGGCCGTGGGCGGCGAGATCGAGTTCCTCGACGATCCCCGAATGGCGCACCATGATGTGCGCCGAGGAACCCCGGTCGACGGCATATCCGGGGAAACGTTCGACGGTGGAGACGGCGCCGCCCGGCACGGTGTCGCGTTCGAGGATCTCCACCGACCATCCGTCGCGGGCGAGATAACACGCGGAGACCAGGGCGTTGTGGCCCGAGCCGACGACGACGACGTCGAGTGTGGAGTTCATGGGGTACCGCTTCCGTCCGGATCGTCGATCGTGTGGTGGTGGTGCGGAACGAGGTCCGGCTCGAGGGGCAGGCTCCTGCCGAGGACCGCGAACGGGCGGGCGTCGCCGGTGAAGACGAACCGGCGGACGACATCCTGGAATCCGAACCGACGGTACAGCCGCCACGCCCGGTTGTCCTCGCCCGGCACCTCGGGGGTGGACAGCAGTACGGCTGCTTCGGTGCGTTCCCGCAGCAGCGCCGACAGGAGCAGTTCACCGATGCGGCGACCCTGCATGTCGGGTCGGACGTGCAGTTCGGTGAGCTCGAAGTAGTCGGAGAGGACGCGATCGATCTCCTCGGGGGACCGTCCCGAATGGCGCATGCCGGCGCGCACCTGCTGGTTCCACCACTGGCGGGTGTCGCCCCGATAGCCGTACGCGATTCCGACGACGGTGTCCGGATCCTCGGGGAGACTCGCGGCGAACGCCTGCCATCCCGCGCGGGCCGAATGCTCGGACCACATCGGCGCGCGGTGGTACTCCGTGCCGCGGGGATACCGCATCGCCGCGACGTAGACGGCCAGCAGCTGGGGCAGGCGCGCACGGAAGTCCGCGGGGGAGAGTTCGGTGAGGATCGGGGCGTCGTGGCGGGGGTCGGTGGTCATGCGTGACTCGTTCGGGTGGCTCGCGCTGCGTCGGAGGTGCTCGGGTCTCGCTGATCGTTCGGGATGACGTGGCCGCTTTCTCTTGACGGGTTGTCGGTGGGTCCAGCTATATTGAATACGTCGAACGCATGTTCGACACCGGTGATCCGGGGATGTTCGAGGGAAGCGAACATCCCCGGATCACCCTGGGGTCTCCCGCTCGGCGTCCGTGTCGGGCCTCACTCGAGGACAGTGATCTCCGTTCCTCGGCGTTTCGGCGGGAATGCCACCGGATACCGCTCGTTGTAACGAGTGGTGAGACCACGCCGAGGAGGTGCGTGAACATGGCCAACGGTCAGGTCGCGAGTCGAGGCCCGCGTCGGACGTCTCCCACGCTCGGACCGTCCGCATGCATCGACCGTGCCACCTCGGCGCGCGCGGCGACGCTGTTGCGCAAGGCCGACGATCTGCTCTCGGGTGCCGCCGGTGCCGGCGATCCGGGCGAGCGGTTCCGGCTCGCCTATCTGGCAGCGCTGCGCGGTGCCGGTGCGGTGGTCGCCGCCGCGGAGCTGCGGTCCGGGATCCGGCCCCGCCGCCCCGCCACGCGCAACGCATGGGCACTCATGGCGCGCGCCGACGAGTCCTTCGCCGTCTGGGCCGACTACTTCGCCGATCGTTCCGCCACCCGTACCGCGGTCGAGGCGGGGGTCGCGCAGGCGGTGGGAGCCGACGAATCCGGTGCGTTCTACGACGAGGTGGGCCACTTCCTGCACGACGTGGAGGGTTATCTCGACGCCGAAGCAGAGCCGGAGGTCGGTGTCGGTGGGTGACTTTCGCCCCCTCACGAGGGCCTTCGCCGAAGAGGGGATCGAACTCACGTGTGGAGTTTGTGGTCCACAGCGACATCTGCTCGTATTATTGACTCAGGCGGCCGTACGGACGGCCCCCCGCCGGATTCGCCCCACGGATCCGGTGGCCACCGTTTAGTGCCGGGGGAGGTACCGTGCCACTCTCCGAGCACGAGCAGCGCATGCTCGATCAAATCGAGAGCGCGCTCTATGCTGAGGATCCCAAGTTCGCCTCGACCGTGCGTGGCAGCCGGTTGGGGATGGCGTCGAACCGGCGGCGGCTGCAGGCCGGCGCCTTGTTCGTGTTGGGCCTGACGCTGTTGATCGCCGGCGTTGCCCTGCCGCTCAAGCCGGGCGGCTTCCCGATCATCAGTCTGCTCGGGTTCCTCGTGATGTTCGCCGCCGGAGTCCTGTTGCTCCTCGGCGGTCGTCGGTCGTCGACTCCAGGGGCGACGGGCGGTAGTTCCGGTTCCGGAAAGACCGGTCGAAGTTCCCGCGGCGGCAAGAAGTCCTCGGGTGGTGGCTTCACCAACCGCATGGAAGAGCGGTTCCGGAGGCGTTTCGAGCAGGACTGACCTCCTCGACCATCAGGTGTATCGACGACGGCGCGACCCACGGGTCGCGCCGTCGTCGTTTCTCTGTCGACCGACCTCTGGACCTCTGCCCGTCCGTCCGCTCCACTGTCCCTCCACCACCGTGCCCCACCCGCGCGTTCCCCGTCTCCCCACCGCCTCCCACCCCGGCTCCGGACGCAGTGTTTTCCCTGGTCGCCGATTGCTCGGTCCTCGCTCCGCCGGTGGGGCGGAGCGTCGGGGCGCCGACGACGGTCAATCCGGTGTCGTCGCGCGAGGGCGTGTCCCCATTTTTCGCCACCTGCTCTGAGCTGGGAATGTGACGACAACACGCGTGGCCGGGCGGCAGTAATCCGTTTCCGGTGGGGCAAAGTGGGGTAATGTGGGGCGCGGCGGGACAAGGTGTCCTGTCGCGCGAAGCATCCGTCCGGCAGCGGGGAGGCGCCGAGTGTTCCTCGGTACCTACACCCCGAAGTTGGACGACAAGGGCCGGCTCACGCTGCCGGCGAAGTACCGAGACGAGCTGGCGGGAGGGTTGATGATCACGAAGGGGCAGGATCACAGCCTCACCGTGTTCCCTCGCGACGAGTTCGCCGCTCTGGCCGAACGCGCTGCGAGTGCCTCACGGAGCAACCCGCAGGCACGTGCGTTCCTGCGGAGTCTCGCGTCGGGAACGGAGGAGCAGCGACCCGACTCACAAGGCCGGATCACGCTGTCGTCGGCCCACCGCAAGTACGCCGGTCTCACCAAGGACTGCGTGGTGATCGGTTCGGTCAGGTACCTCGAGATCTGGGACGCGACGGCATGGGAGACCTACCTCGCCGAGCACGAAGAAGACTTCTCGGAAGCGAGAGACGAAGCACTACGCGACATCTTGTAACCACGGCTCGGGCTGCGCGGCGAGTGCCGCGAGGCCTCTGCCCGATGTGCCGGCCCTGACGCACTTCCCCAGCGCCAGGTACGGACCGGAGGGCCCTGACGCACTTCCCCGGCGTCAGGTCTCTTCGGACTCGGACAGAGACCTCGAGGCATTCGCCGTCTTCCGTATCCACCCCCGTGGCGGCGAGCACGGTAGCGAGACGAGCGACAGGCAGGCACGAGGCACACCACCGTCCACCCGACGAGTACCCCACAGACCGTAAGCGGCCCGAGCAGGATTCCGGAGGACACATGGTGGACGGCGAGCACGAATCCGTCGATGGTACGGATGAGGCCACCGGTGCCGATGTGACATCTGCGGCGGAGTTCGGCCACGTGCCCGTCATGCTCCAGCGGGCCGTCGATCTTCTCGGCCCCGCTATCGAGAGCGTCGGTCCCGACGGTGAGGGCGCGGTCTACGTCGACGCGACGCTCGGTCTCGGTGGGCACTCCGAACACTTCCTGACGATCTACCCGAAGCTGAGGCTTGTCGGCCTCGACCGCGATACCGACGCACTCGCGATCGCCCGCGAGCGACTCGCACGGTTCTCCGACCGCACCGACTTCGTCCACACCCGCTACGACGGGATCGCCGACGCGCTCGAGAGCGTCGGCCTCGACCGGTACGGCTCGGTCCACGCGGCCCTGTTCGATCTGGGCGTGTCCTCGATGCAGCTCGACGAGGCGGAGCGCGGCTTCGCCTATTCCAAGGACGCCCCGCTCGACATGCGGATGGATGCCACCACCGGCATCACCGCGGCCGATGTCCTCAACACCTACAGCCACGGCGACCTCGCCCGCATCCTGAGCACCTACGGCGAGGAGCGCTTCGCCGGCAAGATCGCCTCCGAGATCGTGCGGACCCGGGCCAAGGCTCCGTTCCGGACGAGCGGCGAACTCGTCGAACTGCTGTACCGCACGATCCCGGCCGCGACCCGCCGTACCGGTGGTCACCCGGCCAAGCGCACCTTCCAGGCGTTGCGGGTCGAGGTCAACGCGGAGCTCGACTCGTTGCGCAACGCGATCCCCGACGCTCTCGACGCTCTCGCGGTGGGCGGCCGGATCGTCTTCATGTCCTACCAGTCGCTCGAGGACAAGGTCGTCAAGCAGGAACTGACTCCGCGTGCGAAGTCCCGCAGTCCCGAAGGGCTTCCGGTCGAACTGCCCGGGATGGGGCCGGAACTGCGCATCCTCACCCGCGGTGCGGAACGGGCGACGGACGACGAGATCGAGGCCAACCCACGTTCGGCGCCCGTCCGCCTGCGTGCTGCAGAACGAATCGCCAGGAGGTAACCGATGACCGTACAGGTGGCACCCCCGCAGCGCCGGAATCCGGGGCGATCGACCGCAGCGCAGCGTGCCTATCAGCGACGGTCGCAGCGCGCAGCACAGCTCGGGGTCGAACAGGTGCAGACCCGCGGGCGCACGACGGGGGCCGGACGTGTCCGCACCCGGATCCCGTTCGTCGCCACCATCATCGGGCTCCTGGGCGTGGGCATGGCCGTGACCCTGTTGCTGACCACCCGCGCGACCGAGGACTCCTACGAGCTGAGCGCGGCGCGGTCCCTCAACGAGGAACTCGCCCAGAAGCGGGCGGTGCTCCAGCGCGACGTAGCCACGGCCGAGTCGGCTCCGGCGCTCGCGGTCGCCGCGGCGGAGCTGGGCATGATCCCCACCGGGCAGGTCGCGCGGATCGTCGTCGCTCCGGACGGTTCGGTGCAGGTGGTGGGCGATCCGGTTCCGGCCCAGGGTGCCCCGCCGGTCCCGCTGGATCCGCCCGCCCGGGAGGACGCCCGCGTCCAGACCCCGCTGGCGGGTAGCGCCGGAGCGGAGACACCGCGGCCGCTCGGGGACGTGAGCGAGGAACCCCGGCCGCGTACCGACACCGAGGACACGCGTCGGGCAGCGCCGTCGGCCGACGGCCGCCCGGTGGGCGAGGAACCGGCACCGGCTCCCGCACCCGCGCCGGAAGCTCCTGCGGGCGCCACGCCGGACGTCGAGGGTGCCGCACCCGTTCCGCCCGCGGCGGGACAATCGGTACCCGTGAGCGAACTGCCGCAATCCGAAGCGCCCCGTGAGGCCGCGCCCGAAGCACCTGTCCAGGCCGTGCCGACGGAACCCGAGGGCGGGCCTCGGTGAACAACCGCTCCACCCCTCGGCGTGCACCGCAGCGACGTTCCACCCCGGCGACGCGCGGCGGGCGCGCTCGAATGCCCGCGCCGCGCGATCGCACACAGCGAGACCGGACGAGTTTCACGTTCCGCAACAAGTGGGGCCGGCTCGGCATGTTCGGCGCTCTGGGCATAGCCGTCGCACAGTTGCTGTCCGTGCAGCTCGTCCAGGCCCCGACCCTGTCCGCCGAGGCGGCCAGCCAGCGCACCACCCGACTCGTCGAACCCGCGACCCGCGGCACCATCGCCGATCGCAACGGCGAACCGCTCGCCTACACGATGGAGGCGAAGGCGCTGACCTTCCAACCCGTGCGGGTGCGCAAGGAACTCGAGGAGGAACGAGCCAAGGATCCGTCCCGGCCCGAGGTCTCGGAATATCTCGAGGGCGTCGCGTCGGCGATCCACGAGGCGCTCGGCGCTGCGGCGCCCGAGAAGGACGTGCTCGAGATGCTCGAGAGCGACGAGACCTTCGTGTACCTCGCCCGAGGTGTCGATCCGGGGGTCGCGGCGGAGATCGTCGACGAGTACGACAAGGTCGGCACCGAACGTCAGGACATCCGTCTGTATCCGGGCGGATCGCTCGCCGCCAATCTCGTCGGCGCGACCGGCTGGGACGGGCACGGCCTGATCGGGCTCGAAGCGTCGATGGACGCCGTACTGGCGGGTACCGACGGTTCGTCCACCTACGACCGGGGGTCCGACGGCGCCGTCATCCCGGGCAGCTGGCGCGACCGCCAGCCCGCCGTCGACGGTTCCTCCGTCGAGCTCACGATCGACAACGACCTGCAGTACCACGTGCAGCAGGAGGTGCAGCGCGCCAAGGACCTGTCCGGGGCGAAGAACGCCTCCGCCGTGGTCCTCGACGCGCACACCGGCGAAGTGCTCGCCATGTCCAACGACAGCACCTTCGACCCGTCGATCGGTGTCGCGAACAACCCGCCCGACGCCGAACAGGGCAATCTCGCGGTCAGTTCGCCGTTCGAACCCGGATCCGTGAACAAGATCATCACTGCCGCCGCGGCGATCGAGGACGGCCTGACCCGCCCCGACGAGGTCCTGCAGGTCCCCGGCACGATCACCATGGCCGGCGCGACCGTCAAGGACGCCTGGGATCACGGGGTCGTGCCGTACACCACGACGGGTGTGTTCGGGAAGTCGTCGAACGTCGGCACGCTCATGCTCGCCGAGCGGATCGGTGAGGACCGCTTCGCCGAGATGCTGCAACTGTTCGGTCTCGGTCAGCGCACCGATGTCGGCCTGCCCGGCGAATCCGCGGGTCTGCTGCCCAGCCGTGAGCAGTGGTCGGGTGGCACCTTCGCGAACCTGCCCATCGGCCAGGGTCTGTCGATGACCCTGCTGCAGATGACCGCGATCTACCAGACCATCGCGAACGACGGGGAACGTGTCCCGCCGCGGGTCGTGCGCGCGACCATCGCGCCGGACGGCACGCGCACCGAGACGCCCCGTCCCGATCCGGTGCGGGTGGTGAACCCGCAGACCGCCGCGACGGTGCGCGACATGTTCCGTTCCGTCGTCCAGTCCGATACCGGCAACCAGCAGGGCACCGGTGCGGGCGCCGCCATCGAGGGCTATCGGATCTCGGGCAAGACGGGTACCGCCCAGCAGATCGACCAGAACTGCAAGTGCTACTCGAACTCCGACTACTGGATCACCTTCGCCGGCATCGCGCCGTCCGACGATCCGCGCTATGTCGTGGGCATCATGCTCGACGCCCCGACCCGCAGCTCCGACGGCAGCGGGGGCCAATCGGCCGCGCCGCTGTTCCGCAACATCGCGTCGTGGTTGCTGCAGCGCGACGGCGTGCCGCTGTCGGCCGAACCGGAGAGCAAGTTGATCCTCCAGGTCGACTGACGAGGTGACCGTGGCGCCTCGGTAGGCTGACACGTCGGTAACGTGACACGACGGTCGTCGCCGAGACCGGATCGGGAACGAACCCGGGAACATCCGTCGGAGTGCCTGCAGACGAGCTGCAGCGAAGCGAGAGGAAACTGGTGCCTGTGCCATCGAGTCCGGATCCGGCTCCTCCGGAGGAGGGGCGGAGACCCGAGCACCCACCGATGACGCAGATCTCGGTTCTCGCCGACGCCATCGGGGCGCGCGTCGAGATCGTCAATGCAGCCGCCGGAGAGGACGCGGCCCGTGCGGCCGCGATCACCGGCATCGACCTGCGCGCCCAGGGCATCCGCCCCGGCGACGTATTCGCGGCGCTGCCCGGCGCGCGCGCCCACGGCGCCTCCTACGCGGGCACCGCGCTCGAACGTGGAGCGGTCGCCGTGCTGACCGACGAGGCCGGTCGCGACCTCGTCGCCGAGGCCACCTTCGATCCGGTCGCGGTCCTCGTCCATCCCGAGCCGCGTGCCGCGCTGGGGGCGGCGTCGGCCACCGTCTACGGACATCCCTCCCGGAGCATGCAGGTCATCGGCATCACGGGCACGTCCGGTAAGACCACGACGTCCTATCTCGTCGAGGCAGGCCTCGTCGCGGCCGGACGCGTCGTCGGTCTCGTCGGGACCGTGGAGACCCGGATCGAAGGCATCCGCGTGCCGAGCACCCTCACGACCCCCGAGGCGCCGCAGCTGCACGCCCTGTTCGCCGTCATGCGCGAACGCGGTGTCGACACGGTCGTGATGGAGGTCTCCAGCCATGCCCTCGCACTCGGTCGCGTGGACGCCACCGAGTTCGCCGTCGGCGGGTTCACCAACCTGTCCCAGGACCATCTCGACTTCCACAAGGACCTCGACGACTACTTCGGCGCGAAGGCCCGGCTGTTCGCCGAGGACTCGCCGGTCCGGGCACGCCGCGCGGTGGTGTGCACCGACGACGTGTGGGGACGCCGCATGGCCGAGGTCGCATCGGCCGGCCGCGACGACGCGACCGCCGTCCGCACGGTCATCACGGGTGGCGACGGTGACGCCGCTGACGCCGCTGCCGACTGGACGGTCACCGACGACGTCCCCGACGAGACGGGCGTGCAGCAGTTCACCCTGACCGGCCCGGACGGGACCGCCCGCCGCGCCACCGTCGGCCTGCCGGGCCGCTACAACGTCACCAACGCCGCTCTCGCCGTGGCGCTCTGCGCCGAGGTGGGCGCCGACATCGACGCCGCGATCCGCGGTATCGCCGACGTCGCGGTGCCCGGCCGGGTCGAACGCGTCGAACGCGGGCAGGACTTCCTCGCCGTCGTCGACTACGCCCACAAGCCCGCCGCGCTCGAAGCGGTCATCGGAACCCTGCGCGCCGCGACCGAGGGACGCATCGCCGTCGTCGTGGGTGCGGGCGGCGACCGCGACCGGACGAAGCGGCCGATCATGGGCGAGGTCGCGGCGCGGGCCGCCGACCTACTGGTCGTGACCGACGACAACCCCCGAACCGAGAACCCCGCCGCCATCCGCGCGGCGGTCCTCGACGGTGCACACTCCGTCCCGCCGGCCGAACGCGGCGAGATTCTCGAGATCGGCGACCGCGCCGCCGCGATCGACGCCGCGGTCGCGTGGGCCCGCCCGGGCGACGTCGTCCTCGTCGCCGGCAAGGGCCACGAGACGGGGCAGGAGATCGAAGGAGTCAAGCACCCCTTCGACGACCGAGAGGTCCTCGGCGCAGCACTCGACAAGTACCGGACCGCAGGACCCGACGGTCACCATCCGCCTGCTGCGGGCGGTTCGCATCACGGAGGCAAGGCATGATCCCGATGACACTGGCTCGGATCGCGGAGGTCGTCGGGGGCACCCTGCACGACGTCGACGATCCGTCCGCGGAGGTGACCGGTTCCGTCGAGTTCGACTCGCGACGGATCGGTCCCGGCGGCCTGTTCCTGGCGCTGCCCGGTGCGCGCTCGGACGGGCACGATCACGCTGCGGCCGCCGTCGCCGCCGGTGCGGTCGCGGTCCTGGCCGCACGGCCGGTGGGTGTGCCCGCCATCGTGGTGCCGCCGATCCCGCCGACCGAGACCAACGCCCTCGCGCTCGAACACGACAGCGACGGATCCGGCGCGGCCGTGCTCGCCGGCCTCGCGAAGCTCGCCCGCACCGTGGTGGACACGCTCACCGACGCCGGCCTCACCGTCGTCGGTGTCACCGGTTCGGCGGGCAAGACGTCCACGAAGGACATGATCGCCGCCGTGCTCGCACCGCTCGGTGAGGTCGTCGCCCCGCCCGGCTCGTTCAACAACGAACTCGGCCACCCCTGGACCGCGCTCCGCGCCACCGAATCCACCCGGTTCCTCGTCCTCGAGAAGTCGGCGCGGGGTCCCGGACACATCGCGACCCTGACCCGCATCGCCCCGCCGCGGATCGGTGTCGTACTCAACGTCGGTACCGCCCACCTCGGCGAGTTCGGTTCGCAGGAGGTCATCGCCAAGACCAAGGGCGAACTCGTCGAGGCACTGCCCAGCGCCGCCGAGGGGGGAGTCGCGATCCTCAACGCCGACGACACCCTCGTGTCGAAGATGGCGACCCGCACCACCGGTCGCGTGGTGACCGTCGGGACCGGGTCCGGTGCCGCCTACCGCGCCGAGGACATCCACCTCGACGATCAGGCGCGTGCCTCCTTCACCGCCGTCGTTCCCGGCGCCGACGGACAGGAGCGGCGTGTGCCCGTGCGCCTGGCCGTGCACGGCGAACACCAGATCGGCAACGCCCTGTCGGCGATCGCCGTCGCCGTGGAATGCGGTGCGACGGTCGAGCAGGCCGCCGAGGCGCTCGCGACGGCGGGTCCCGTCTCGGCGCACCGCATGGCGGTACAGACCCGATCCGACGGGGTGACCGTCATCGACGACGCCTACAACGCCAATCCCGATTCCATGCGCGCAGCCGTGAAGGCCCTGGTCACCATGGCGCGGTCCGGCCCGGCTCCCCGGCGCACCTTCGCGGTGCTGGGGGAGATGGCCGAGCTCGGGGACGACGCCGTCGTCGCCCACGACGCCATCGGACGCCTCGCCGTGCGCCTCGACGTCACCCGCATCATCGCCGTCGGCGCCACCCGACCGGTCCGGGGTCTGTTCCAGGGCGCCGTGATGGAAGGATCGTGGGGTGAGGAAGCGAGCCACGTCCCCGATGCCGACGCCGCGATCGCGTTGCTGCGCGACGAACTGGAACCGGGCGACATCGTGCTCGTGAAGGCATCGCAGTCCGTGGGACTGTGGACCGTCGCCGAGGCCGTCCTCGCGGACGACCCGGCCGGTAACGGAAACAACGACGCTGCTGTGGGGACGGAGGACGCCCGGTGAGACAGATCCTGTTCGCGGCGGGCATCGCGCTCGCAGTCTCGATCCTGCTCACCCCCGTCCTGATCAAGATGTTCTCCCGGCAGGGCTTCGGGCAGGAGATCCGGGTCGAGGGCCCACAGAGCCACCAGTCCAAGCGCGGCACCCCCACCATGGGCGGCGTCGCGATCCTCGCCGGTCTGTGGGCCGGTTACTGGGGATCGCATCTCATCGGCATGGGATACGACGCGGAAGGTCCCACCGCCTCCGGTCTGCTCGTGCTCGGCCTGACGACCGCGCTCGGTGGCGTCGGCTTCCTCGACGACTTCATCAAGATCCGCAAGCAACGCAATCTCGGCCTGAACAAGACGGCCAAGCTCGTCGGCCAGCTCGTCGTCGCCGTGGGCTTCGGCATCCTCGCGCTGCAGTTCCGCAATGCGGACGGCCTCACCCCGGCCAGCACCGATCTGTCCTACGTGCGCGACATCGCCACGGTCTCGATGGGCTCGATCGTGTTCATCCTGTTCGTCTACCTGCTGGTCAGCGCATGGTCTAACGCGGTGAACCTCACCGACGGCCTCGACGGTCTCGCTGCCGGTTCGATGGCGCTGGTGCTCGGCGCCTACGTCATCATCACCTTCTGGCAGTACCGCAACGCGTGCGCCGTGGAACCGACCGCCGGCTGCTACGACGTCCGCGACCCGCTCGACCTGGCGTTGCTGTGCGCCGCCGGCGCCGCCGCCTGCATCGGCTTCCTGTGGTGGAACGCCGCACCGGCCAAGATCTTCATGGGTGACACCGGCTCGCTCGCCCTCGGTGGCATGCTCGCCGGTCTGTCCATCACGACCCGCACCGAGCTGCTCATGGTGGTCATCGGCGCGCTGTTCGTCGCGGAGGCCGCCTCGGTGGTCATCCAGGTCGCGGTCTTCCGGTCCAGCCGCAGGCGGGTGTTCCGGATGGCACCCTTCCATCATCACTTCGAACTCGGTGGATGGGCCGAGACCACGGTGATCATCCGGTTCTGGTTGCTCGCCGCCATCGCCTCGGCGATCGGTCTGGCCCTCTTCTACAGCGAATACCTCGCGGCGATCGGGGACTGACCGTGACCGACGAACTCGAACGGCTCAGGGGACGGGCGGTGCTCGTCGCCGGGGCAGGGGTGTCCGGCCGCGCGACGATCCAACCCCTCACCGATCTCGGCGCCCACGTCACCGTCACCGACCGCAACGAGCGGGCACTGGCCGAGTGCGCGGCGCTCGGCGCCCGGACTGTCGACCACGACAGCCTCCTCGACGACCCCACCGCGCTGCGGGAGTTCGCCCTGGTGGTCACGAGTCCCGGATTCCCGCCCGACGCGCCGTTGCTCTCGCGTGCGGCCGGTGCGGCGATACCCATCTGGGGCGACATCGAACTGTCCTGGCGCATCGACCGCGCCGAGGTCTACGGTCCGGCCCGACGCTGGCTGGTGGTCACCGGGACGAACGGCAAGACCACCACCACCATGATGCTGCACGCGATCCTCGAGGCCGCCGGTCTCGGCAGCGTCGCGTGCGGCAACATCGGTCTTCCCGTGCTCGACGCCCTGCGCCGCGACGAGCCGCGGGCCGATGTCCTCGCCGTCGAGTTGTCGTCCTTCCAGCTGCACTGGGCGCCCTCGGTTCGGCCCGAGGCCGGTGTCGTGCTCAACATCGCCGAGGACCATCTCGACTGGCACGGCGGCATCGAGAACTACATCGAGGCCAAACTCGGTGCCCTCACCGGCGCCGTCGGGGTCATCGGTCTCGACGACCCGATCGCCGGTGGTCTCGGCGACCGTTCCCGTGCCGTCCTCACCGTGGGTTTCACCCTGGGTTATCCGCAGGAGGGTGAACTCGGGATCAGCGGAGAACTGCTCGTCGACCGGGCGTTCGCCGATTCCGCTGTACTCGCTCGCGTGGACGACGTGACGCCGCCCGGCCCCGCGGGACTGTCCGACGCCCTCGCGGCCGCCGCCCTCGCGCGGGCGATCGACGTGCCGGCCTCGGCGGTGCACGACGGCCTGCGACGGCACCGCGTCGGCCCGCACCGCGCCGCGCCGGTCGGACAGGTCGACGGCGTCGAGTACATCGACGACTCGAAGGCGACCAATCCGCACGCGGCCCGCAGTTCGCTGCTCGCCCGCGACCGCGTGGTGTGGATCGCCGGTGGTCTGCTCAAGGGCGCCCGCGTGGACGACCTGGTCGCCGAGGTGGCGCCACGACTGTCCGGAGCCGTGTTGCTCGGCCGCGATGCCGGCGAAATCGCCGAAGCGCTGGCGCGACACGCCCCGCAGGTCCCGGTCGTCGTCGTCGACACGGGCGACGATGAAGCGATGACCGATGCGACGAGCGAGACCGACACCGCTTCGGTGAACGCGACAGGCACTGCTCCGGTGCGGAGGGCCGCGGCGCCGGGCGCCGACGGTCCCGCCGCGATGCGCGTGGCGGTCCGGGAAGCGGCCGCGCTCGCCTCGCCGGGGGAGACGGTGCTGCTCGCGCCGGCCGCGGCATCGCTCGACATGTTCGCCGATTACGCGGAACGCGGCCGTAGCTTCGCGTCCGCGGTCGAGGAACTCCGCGGGGGCGGGACGCAACCGTGACCCCTCGGGCAGGAGCGACCCGAGCAGGGGCGAACACCGACGAGCCGGTGGTCGGAGTACGCGGCCGGTTCGGGGCCTGGATGGCGCGACCGCTCGCGTCGTTCCATCTCGTGGTGACGATCGCCGTCCTGCTCACCGTGCTCGGCCTCGTCATGGTGCTGTCGTCGTCGAGCGTCGGCGCGGTGGCCGCGGCGGGATCGGCCTACGGACTGTTCACCTCCCAGGTGATCTTCGCCGTCCTGGGCATGGTGATCTTCTACATCGCGCTGCAGATCCCGGTCCGGGTGATGCGACGCTTCGCCTTCCCGGCGTTCGCGTTCTCGGTCGTGCTGCTCGTGCTCGTGCTCATACCGGGCATCGGTACGGTCTCGCAGGGCACCCGGGGCTGGTTCGTCATCGCCGGTATCTCGCTGCAGCCGGCGGAGATCGCCAAGATCACGCTCGCCGTATGGGGCGCGCACCTGCTCGCGTCCCGGCGCGGCGAGAACTCGACGCTGCGCGAGATGCTCGTCCCGCTCGTCCCGGCCGCCCTGCTCGTGACCGGCCTGATCGTGCTCCAGCCCGACCTCGGCACCACCGTGTCGATCGTGATCATCGTGCTCGCCCTGCTGTGGTTCGCGGGCCTGCCGCTCAAGGTGTTCCTCGGGATCGTCGGCACGGCCGCCACACTCGCGGTGATCCTCGCTCTGACGGCCGGCTACCGCTCGCAGCGTGTGCGGGCCTTCTTCAACCCCGGCGACGACCCGCAGGGCGCCGGTTATCAGGCGCGACAGGCGAAGTTCTCCCTCGCCGACGGCGGCCTGTGGGGTCGCGGGCTCGGCCAGAGCCGCGCGAAGTGGAGCTATCTGCCCAACGCCCACAACGACTTCATCTTCGCGATCATCGGTGAGGAACTCGGCTTCCTCGGCGGAGTGGCCGTCATCGGCCTGTTCGGTCTGTTCGCCTATGTCGGACTGCGGATCGCGATGCGCTCGGCCGACCCCTTCCTGCGCCTGTTCACCGCGACTGCGACGACGTGGATCATCGGCCAGGCCTTCATCAACATCGGCTACGTCGTGGGACTGCTGCCCGTGACCGGCCTGCAGCTGCCGCTCGTGTCGGCCGGTGGCACCTCGACGGCCACCACCCTGCTGATGTTCGGTCTGATCGCCAATGCGGCCAGACACGAACCCGAAGCGATCGCGGCGCTGCACGCGGGACAGGACGGCCGGTTCGCCCGGTTGTTGCGCCTGCGCAAGCCGGAGGCCTACCGGGCCGGTCGTTCCTCGGCGGCGCGTACGGTCGCAGCACGACAGCCACGAGCACGGGCCGCGGTCCCCGAGCGCAGTGCCCGCCCCGCGGCGGGTGGTGGGGGCTCGCGCAAGCGGCAGACCCCGGCGCCGAACGAGCGGCAACGGGGAGCTGCGCAGGACCGCCGGGGATCGGCGGGCCGGACGCAACCCCGCGAGGGGACCGGCCGGGCCCGGCGCACGCAACCCGCGCGCGAACCCGCCCGGGGCCGGCAGCAGACGAACCGCACGACACGCGGATCGAACGGACGAAGCGGAGAGAGAGGGAACCGTAGGTGAGTGGGGAGAGGCCGGCACTGTCGGTGGTGGTGGCCGGAGGCGGCACGGCCGGTCATATCGAACCGGCGCTCGCGGTGGCCGACGCCGTCCGCGCACTCGTGCCCGACGCGCGGATCACCGCGCTCGGCACCGAACGGGGACTCGAGACGACGCTGGTGCCGCGCCGCGGATATCCTCTCGAACTCATCCCACCGGTGCCGCTGCCCCGCAAGCCGACGACCGACCTGCTGAAGTTGCCGGGCCGGGTCGTCTCGTCGGTGCGCCGCACCCGGCAGATCCTCGACGAGGTCGAAGCCGACGTCGTCGTCGGTTTCGGCGGGTACGTGGCGCTGCCCGCCTATCTCGCAGCCGGCGCCGGTCCGCTGCGTCGACGCCGGCGCATCCCGGTCGTCGTCCACGAGGCCAACGCCGGCGCGGGCATCGCCAACCGGATCGGTGCCCTGCGGGCCGAGCGTGTGCTCGCCGCCGTCCCGCGCTCGGGCATCGTCCGGCGTGGCGACGCGCAGATCGTGGGGATCCCGGTCCGCTCGTCGATCACCGGTCTCGACCGCGCCGGGCTGCGCGCGGAGGCACGACGGCACTTCGGTCTGCCCGACGACGTGCCCGTGCTGCTCGTGTTCGGCGGGTCGCAGGGTGCCCGCTCGCTGAACGAGGCCGTGGCCGGCGCGTCCGCGGCGCTCGCGGAGGCCGGCATCGCCGTGCTGCACGCGCACGGACCGAAGAACACCGTGGACATCCCCGCCCATCCCGGTCACGCCCGCGCCCCGTACGTCACCGTGCCCTATCTCGAACGGATGGACCTCGCGTACTCCGCCGCCGACGCGGTGGTCTGCCGGTCCGGGGCCATGACGGTCGCGGAGGTCTCGGCGGTGGGGCTGCCCGCCGTGTACGTGCCGCTCCCGCACGGGAACGGTGAACAGGAACTCAACGCCCGGCCCGTCGTCGAGGCCGGTGGTGGCAGGATCGTCGCCGACGGCGACCTGAGTTCGGACTATGTCGCCACGGAAGTGGTGTCGTTGCTCGGCGACGAGCGGAGACTCGTGGAGATGGGGCGCAGCGCCGCGGCCGCCGGTCACCGCAGTGCCGCGGACGAGATGGCTCGCATAGTGCTCGAGGTTGCCGGAGTGGAACCGAACAGGAGTGAACGATGAGTGCGCAGTTGCCCGCCGAACTCGAGCGGGTGCACATGGTCGGTATCGGCGGTGCCGGGATGTCGGGCATCGCCCGGATCCTGCTCGCCCGTGGGGGACAGGTGTCGGGTTCCGACGCGAAGGAGAGCCGCGGTGTGCTCGCGCTGCGGGCGCGCGGTGCGCAGGTCCGCATCGGCCATGCCGCCGAGGCGCTCGACCTGCTCGAGGGTGGCCCCACCGCCCTGGTCACGACGTTCGCGGCCATCCCGAAGGACAATCCCGAGCTGGTCGCCGCCCGCGAGCGGGGCATCCCGATCCTGTTGCGCCCCGCGGTCCTCGCCTCGCTGATGCGAGGGAACCGCACCTTCCTGGTCTCGGGCACCCACGGCAAGACCTCCACGACGTCGATGCTCGTCGTCGCGTTGCAGCACTGCGGCTTCGATCCGTCCTTCGCGGTCGGCGGTGAACTCAACGAATCCGGGACCAACGCGCATCACGGCAGCGGGGACGTCTTCGTCGCCGAGGCCGACGAGAGCGACGGCTCGCTGCTGCAGTACGACCCGAACACCGTGATCGTCACGAACATCGAGGCCGATCACCTCGACTACTTCGGCACGCCGGAGGCGTACACGGCGGTCTTCGACGAGTTCGTCGCCCGCATCGCGCCCGGCGGCCTGCTCGTCGTGTGCCTCGACGATCCCGGCTCGGCGGCCCTCGCCGAACGCGTCGTCGCCCTCGGCCGCGACGACCTGCGGGTGCAGGGTTACGGCACCGCCGACGTCATCGGCACGGCAGGCGACCACCGCGGCGTTCCCGTCGGGGTGCGGCTGCTCGGCTGGGAGGCCAAGGATGTCGGCGGCGTCGCCGAGTTCCACCTCGCGGGTGAGGATTCGCCGCGCACCGTGCGACTGTCCGTCCCCGGCCGGCACATGGCGCTCAACGCTCTGGCTGCGCTGCTCGCCGCGCTCGAAGCGGGAGCGCAGGTCGACGAGGCGCTGGAGGGACTCGCCGGTTTCGGCGGTGTGCACCGGCGGTTCCAGTACACCGGCCGCGAACACGGCGTGCGGGTGTTCGACGACTACGCCCACCATCCCACCGAGGTCCGCGCGGTCCTCGCGGCCGCGGCCGAACTCGTCGCCGGAGAGCCGCTGCGCTACACCGAGACCGGCACCGAACGACCCCGCGTGATCGTCGTCTTCCAGCCGCACCTCTACTCGCGCACCGAGGCGTTCGCCACCGAGTTCGGGCAGGCGCTCGACCTCGCCGACGAGGTCGTGGTGCTCGACGTCTACGGCGCCCGGGAGGAACCGATCCCCGGGGTGAGCGGTGCGCTGGTCGCGCGGGCGGTGAGCAAGCCGGTGCACTACCAGCCGAATCTGTCCGCGGTGCCCCGGCAGGTCGCGCGCCTGACCCGGCCGGGCGACGTCGTGATCACGATGGGCGCCGGTGACGTCACGATGCTGGGGCGGCAGATCCTCGACGCGCTGCACAGCAAACCGGGTCGTTTCCGTCCGGCCGGGGCGGTTCCCGAGCCCGGTGGATTCCGCGCACCCGGCGGTTCCGGACCGGAGCCGATCGGCTCGTGACGCCCGCCGCCGTCTCGTCACGCCGCCGTCGCGGGCGACCGTCACGCGAATCCCGTGAGCCCGACGAAGCCCGTGAACGCAGCACCGCCCGGCGCCCGTCCGGGCGGTCGGTGCGCCTGCGGACCGTGCTCGTCGGGGCGGCTGTCGTGGCGGTGCTCCTCGGAGGCATCGCGGTGGCCTGGTTGTCGCCGTTGCTGTCCGTGCGGGTGATCGAGGTGGACGGGATCGAGGTCGTCACCTACGACGAGGTGGTCGACGCGCTCGCGGTCGCCGAGGGCACGCCGCTGCTCCGGGTCGACACGGCCGGGGCGGCCCAGCGGGTCGCGACGATTCCGCGCGCGGCGTCGGTCCGGGTCCAGCGGGTCTATCCCTCCACCGTGCGGGTGACGGTGACCGAGCGCGAGGCGATGGTCTTCTTCGATGCACCCGACGGCACCCATTCGGTCGACATCGAGGGGGTCGACTTCGCGGTCGAGCCGCCTCCGATGTTCACTCCCCGCCTCGTCACCCCGACGCCGGGCACCGGCGATCCCGCGACCCGCGCCGCCGTGGAGGTGCTCGACAGGTTGCCGCCCGAGCTGCGCGTGCAGGTGGAGACGATCGAAGCGCCCTCCCCGTCCGACATCTCGATCGTCCTCACCGACGGGCGTGTCGTGGTGTGGGGCGGAACCGATCGTTCCGAGCGGAAGGCGGCGGTCGTCGGCCCGCTGCTGACGCAGCCGGGGGAGCGATTCGACGTGGCGAGTCCCGACCTGCCGACGGTGAGGTGAGGGATCGACGAAATTCGTCCGGCGTGTCCGGCGCGTCTACTGGCTAATCCCGGTACCCGTGCCATAGCGTTTCGGACAGTCGCGTTACTTGACATAACCTTCAAGCTGTGGTTGAGGGTTTGTCGGGGCAGCGCGCTGCGGAGCCGTCCGCCCGACCGGCGGACGTGACCGACATCGAGCCAGACCCAGACCCAGCACCACCCGGACACCATGCACCACCCGGAACTTCAGGAAGGCGAGAGCACATGACGCCCCCGCACAACTACCTCGCCGTAATCAAGGTCGTCGGTATCGGCGGTGGCGGCGTGAACGCGGTCAACCGCATGATCGAGCAGGGACTCAAGGGAGTCGAGTTCATTGCCGTCAACACCGACGCGCAGGCCCTGCTCATGTCGGATGCCGACGTCAAGCTCGACGTCGGCCGCGAACTGACCCGCGGACTCGGCGCCGGCGCAGACCCGGAGGTCGGCCGCAAGGCCGCCGAGGATCACAAGGACGAGATCGAAGAGGTGCTCAAGGGCGCCGACATGGTCTTCGTGACCGCAGGCGAGGGTGGTGGAACCGGTACCGGCGGCGCTCCCGTCGTCGCGAGCATCGCCCGCAAGCTCGGTGCGCTCACCGTCGGTGTCGTCACGCGTCCGTTCTCCTTCGAGGGCAAGCGCCGCGGCAGCCAGGCCGACACCGGCATCCAGACGCTGCGCGAGTCCTGCGACACGCTCATCGTCATCCCCAACGACCGGCTCCTCCAGCTCGGCGACGCCGCCGTCAGCCTCATGGACGCCTTCCGCTCCGCCGACGAGGTGCTCCTCAACGGTGTCCAGGGCATCACCGACCTCATCACCACCCCGGGTCTGATCAACGTCGACTTCGCCGACGTCAAGGGCGTCATGTCGGGTGCCGGCTCCGCATTGATGGGCATCGGTTCGTCGCGCGGTGAGGGTCGTGCGATCAAGGCCGCGGAGGCCGCGATCAACTCGCCGCTGCTCGAAGCGTCGATGGAAGGCGCGCGCGGTGTTCTGCTGTCGATCGCCGGCGGATCCGATCTCGGCCTGTTCGAGATCAACGAGGCCGCCTCGCTCGTGCAGGAGGCCGCGCACATCGACGCCAACATCATCTTCGGCACGGTCATCGACGACTCGCTCGGCGACGAGGTCCGCGTGACCGTCATCGCCGCCGGTTTCGAGGGCGGAACGCCCACTCGTCGTCCCGTCGAGGTGGGGCAGCAGCAGCCGGGACAGGCGCAGCAGCAGCCCCAGCAACAGCAGCAGCCGACCGGTCGGCCCGGTGCGATCGGCGTGGCGCGTGCCGGCGAACTCGGCCGTCCCGAGCGCGAGCCCGTCGAACCCACCCCGGTGCGTGAGCAGCCCCCCGTCGGCAACCAGCCGCCGGCCGGAGGCGGCAACGCACCTCGCAGTGTGGACATCGACGACGACGGTGACGACGACGTCGACGTGCCGATCTTCATGCGCCGTTGACGGCTCCGCACCGCCTGCTGCGCGCCCGCCGGGTCGTGACCACACGAGCCGGCGGGGTGTCCGCAGCTCCGTACGACAGTTTCAACCTCGCCGACCACGTCGGTGACGATCCGGCCGCAGTCGCCGCCAACCGGCGGCGGCTCGCGTCCGTCATCGGGCTGCCGCCCGAGCGGTTCGTCTGGATGGAACAGATCCACAGCCGCAACGTCACCGTGGTCGACGGGCCGGTGTCCGAACCCGTTCCTGCCACCGATGCGCTCGTCACCCGCGAGACCGGGCTCGCGCTCGTGACCCTCAGCGCCGACTGCGTGTCGATCCTGCTGTCCGACGAGGTGGCCGGGGTGATCGCCGCGGTGCACGCCGGCCGGGTGGGGGCGCGCATCGGGATCCTCCCGCGCGTGCTCGACGTCATGGTCGATCTCGGCGCCCGCCCCGATCGCATCGGCGCGCTGCTCGGACCGGCCGCGAGCGGCCGGCAGTACGAGGTGCCCGCGGCGATGAGGGCCGATGTCGAGGCACACCTGCCCGGCAGCGCGACCCGCACGAACCGCGGTACTCCCGGACTCGACCTGCGTGCCGGACTGCGCCGCCAGCTCGCCGCTCACGGCGTGACCGCCGTGGTGGAGGATCCGCGCTGCACGATCGAGGACACCTCTCTGTTCAGCCACCGGCGCTCGGCACCCACGGGTCGGTTCGCCTCGGTCGTCTGGCTCGAGGAGGCCGGCGAGGAGGGAACGGCGTGAGCGCCCCCACCTCCGAGGAGCGGCGCGACGAACTCGCCGGACGTCTCGCCGCCGTACGCGAGCGGCTCGACGCCGCGGCGCGCGCGGCCGGACGTGATCCGTCGGACGTCGCGTTGCTGACGGTCACCAAGTTCTTTCCCGCCTCCGACGCCGTGCTCCTCCACGAGCTGGGATGCGAACGCTTCGGCGAGTCCCGCGAGCAGGAGGCGGGCGCGAAGATCGCCGAGTTCCGGGAGAGCGTCACCGCGCCGGTGGAGTGGCACATGATCGGGCGGGTGCAGCGCAACAAGGCCCGTGCCGTCGCCCGCTGGGCGCACACGGTGCACTCGGTCGACAGTCTCCGTCTCGTGCAGGCCTTCGAGAAGGGGGTGCGGGCCGCCCTCGACGCCGGCGAACGCACCGCCCCGCTGCGGGCGTTGCTGCAGGTCAGCCTCGACGGCGATCGGGAGCGCGGTGGCGTGGTCGCCGAGGATCTTCCCGCCCTCGCCGAGGCGGTCGCCGCGTCCGAGGTCCTCGAACTCGGAGGCCTGATGGGGGTGCCGCCGCTCGGGTGGGAGCCCGAGCGGGCATTCGAGCAGCTGCACGACATGCACGCCCGGTTGCTGCAGGACCACCCGGCGGCGGCGGAGTTGTCCGCCGGCATGTCGGGTGACCTCGAACACGCGGTTCGATGGGGTTCGACGTGCGTGCGTGTCGGAACGGCCGTCTTGGGGTATCGACCGTTAGCCTGAATGACATCCGCCGCGCGAGGGAAAGGCGATCGATGAGCACACTCCACAAGTTCAAGGCGTACTTCGGGATGGTGCCGCTCGAGGATTACGAGGACGAGTACCTCGACGATCCGGCGAGTGGCCGCCGCGACCGTAATCGCGACTACGGCGAGGCCACCTACGGCGGCTACGCGCCGTCGCACCGCGACGAGTACGCCCCGTCGCACCGCGAGGAACCGGTTCGCGAGTTCGAGCACGACGAGTTCGACCGGTACGAGCCGGCACCGCGTCCGCGGGTCGAACCCATCACGGCCCGCAGCCCCCGTCCGGCGCCCACCCCGGCCCGCGCGGTTCCCAGCCGTGCACCACTGACGGCCGAGAGCCGGCTCGAGCGTGCCGAGCCTCGGCGTGGTGCGCTCTTCGACGAGGGAGGTCCGTTGTCCAAGATCACCACGTTGCGCCCCCGCGACTACAGCGAGGCGCGCACGATCGGTGAGCGTTTCCGCGACGGAACGCCGGTCATCATGGACCTCGTCGAGATGAGCAACGCCGACGCCAAGCGTCTCGTCGACTTCGCGGCCGGGCTCGCCTTCGCGCTGCGCGGTTCGTTCGACAAGGTGGCCACGAAGGTCTTCCTGCTCTCGCCCGCCGACATCGACGTCTCCGCCGAGGAACGTCGGCGTATCGCCGAGACCGGCTTCTACAACCAGCAGTAGTCGACGCGCGCTGCGCAGGCGTGCACACGGCACGTCCGTCGCCGCATGCCCGCCGCTGTCCCTCGAGCGTCCCGACACGCCCGGCCATGATGCAGATCACTGCAGGCCGGGCGTTTCGGTTTTGATCGACCCGTCATCGTCGGGCATTGTGGGCAGGTGGCCGTTTTCGAGGTGCTGTGGTTCCTGCTGTTCATCTTCTGGCTTCTGCTGATCGGACGGATCATCGTCGAGTTCATCAGAACCTTCGCGCGGGAGTGGAAGCCGTCCGGCTTCGTGGTCGTCGTTCTCGAGGCGATCTTCACGGTCACGGATCCGCCGGTGAAGCTGCTGCGGAGACTGATTCCGCCGCTCAATCTCGGTGGTGTACGGCTCGATCTGTCCATCATGGTCTTGCTGTTCATCGTGTATTTCCTCATGGCATTCCTGCCCAGGGGCGGCGCAGCATGATGCCTGTGTCCGACGTCGTGTCGGGCCGTCCCGGAGCTGCCGTGTGCCACAATGGAGTGCCATATACAGTGGGTTTTGATACGCGTAACGCACTGTCGATTACTCAGAACGCCTGCTTGACCGCTTACTCGACGCGTGAAGGGATCCTTCCATGCCGCTGACACCAGCTGATGTGCACAATGTCGCGTTCAGCAAGCCTCCGATCGGGAAGCGTGGTTACAACGAGGACGAGGTCGACGCCTTCCTCGATCTCGTCGAGCAGGAGTTGACGAACCTCATCGAGGAGAACGCCGACCTGCGTCAGCGGGTCGCCGAACTCGACCAGGAGCTCGCCGAGGCCAAGAAGGCGCCGCGCAGCGCGTCGTCGTCCGCGCCGGCGGCCCCGTCCAAACCCGAACCCGCACGTGTCGTGGAGACACCCAAGCCGGAACCCGCTCCGGCGCCGGCTCCGGCACCCGCCCCGGTCGCCGCGGCACCGTCGAGCGGCGACGCGAGCATGCAGGCCGCCAAGGTCCTCGGACTCGCGCAGGAGATGGCCGACCGCCTCACCGGCGACGCCAAGGCCGAGGCCGAGGAGCTCGTGCGCAACGCCCGGACCAACTCCGAGCAGCTCGTCTCCGACGCCCGCACCCGCAGCGAGGCGATGATCGCCGACGCGCGGCAGAAGTCCGACGCGATGCTCGCCGATGCGCGCACCCGCTCGGAGACCCAGCTGCGTCAGGCCAAGGAGAAGGCCGATGCGCTGCAGGCCGACGCGGAGAAGAAGCACACCGAGATCATGGCCACGATCAACCAGCAGCGTTCGGTGCTGGAGGAGCGCATCGAGCGGCTCAAGACGTTCGAGCGCGAATACCGGGTGCGCCTGAAGTCCTACCTGGAGTCGCAGCTCGAAGAGCTCGAGCAGCGCGGTTCCGCCGTTCCGGTGGACGGTGGACAGGAAGTGTTCAACCAGTCCAACTCGTCGTCGTCGTTCGGATCGTCGTCCTTCGCGAAGGGCAACAGCTGACCGACGGTCTCTCCGGCTGGTGCTGTACGGCCTGGTGCTGTACCTCGGTAGAGGAGGAGCGTCGTGCTCGTCGTCACGCTGGTACTCGCAGCTGTCGGATTCGGTCTTCTCGTGATCGCGTTGATGACCGGTTCGGTGCTCTGGGCATGGGGTTGTATCGCGGTGTGCGTCGTGGGAGCGGTGCTCCTGCTGGCGAGCGCACTCGGCGGACGGAGTTCGGCCGAAGGTGAGTGGGCCGATCCCCGTTCCGTCGGGCAGGCCGGCACCTCGGGCGGACGTCCCGGTCGACGCGCACCGCGCCGGCGTCCCGGCGACCGGAATTCGTCGGATCGCTGAAGCGTCCTACAATATGCATCACCGAGCGTGAAGCTCGATCCCGCGATCGCGGGCGGCGTCGATCCGGCCATCACCGGGGAGCCTCCGGAAGAACGGCGACCTTGCCGGTCGCCCAGTAGAACCGGACGGGTGGGCCCGTCACAGCCCGAACGAGTGGCCGTCCCTCGGGACGTGCAAGCGGGGTGGTACCGCGGTGGCCGTGCACGCGTACGGCGATCGTCCCCGTGCCGAGACGTATCCAGGCACGGAGGAGCCACGCTGTGACCGAGAACCACGCTGCACCGGATCCCACCGCAGCAACCGCCGGCAGTACTGCCGGATATCCGCGCGTCGACTACGACCTGCCGCGCGATTCGGGTGTCGACTTCCCGGCGCTCGAGGAGCGTGTGCTCGCACAGTGGGCCTCCGACGGCACCTTCGAGGCCTCGCTGCGCAACCGCGACGGCGCCGACGAGTTCGTCTTCTACGACGGCCCGCCCTTCGCGAACGGCCTCCCGCACTACGGGCACCTGCTCACCGGCTACGTCAAGGACGTCGTCCCGCGCTTCCAGACCATGCTCGGCAAGAAGGTCGACCGCCGTTTCGGCTGGGACTGCCACGGCCTGCCCGCCGAGCTCGAGGCGGAGAAGCAGCTCGGCATCAAGGACAAGTCCGAGATCGACTCGATGGGACTGGCCGAGTTCAACGCCTACTGCAAGCAGTCGGTGCTGCGCTACACCGGTGAGTGGCGCGACTACGTCACCCGTCAGGCCCGCTGGGTCGACTTCGACAACGATTACAAGACCCTCGACCTCGACTTCATGGAGTCGGTCATGTGGGCGTTCAAGTCGCTGTACGAGAAGGGCCTGATCTACCAGGGCTTCCGCGTGCTGCCCTACAGCTGGTACGAGCAGACGCCGCTGTCGAACCAGGAGACCCGCCTCGACGACGCCTACAAGATGCGTCAGGACCCGGCGGTCACCGTCGACATGGTGCTGCGCGCACCCGGCTCCGAACTCGACGGCGCGTGCGCGCTCATCTGGACCACCACGCCCTGGACCCTGCCGTCCAACCTCGCGATCGCGGTGCACCCCGAGATCGAGTACGTCGCCGTGCGCGGCGCCGACGACAAGACCTACGTGCTCGCGCAGGACCGTCTCGGCCACTACGCCCGCGAACTCGGCGAGGAGCCCGAGGTGCTCGGCCGTTACCGCGGCACCGACCTCGTCGGCCTCGCCTACGAGCCGCCGTTCGACTTCTTCACCGGCCGTGAGAACGCGCACCGGGTGATCGCCGCCGATTACGTCACCACCGAGTCCGGTACCGGAATCGTCCACCTCGCACCGGCTTTCGGTGAAGAGGACATGGAGTACTGCCAGCGCAACGGCATCGAGCTCGTGCAGCCGCTCGATCCGGGCGGCAAGTTCACCTCGATGGTGCCGCCCTACGAGGGCCTGCAGGTCTTCGACGCCAACCCGGTCATCATCAAGGACCTCAAGGCCGCCGGAAAGCTGTTGCGGCACGAGACCATCGAACACTCCTACCCGCACTCGTGGCGGTCGGGTCAGCCGCTGATCTACATGGCGGTGCCGTCGTGGTTCGTCGCCGTCACCCGTTTCCGCGACCGCATGGTCGAGCTCAACCAGCAGATCACGTGGGTGCCCGAACACATCCGCGACGGTCAGTTCGGCAAGTGGCTCGAAGGCGCCCGCGACTGGAACATCAGCCGTAACCGCTACTGGGGCAGCCCGATCCCGGTGTGGGTCTCGGACGATCCGGAGTACCCGCGCGTCGACGTCTACGGTTCGCTCGACGAACTCGAACGCGACTTCGGTGTGCGGCCCACCGACCTGCACCGGCCGATGATCGACGAACTGACCCGGCCGAATCCCGACGACCCGACCGGGAAGTCGACCATGCGTCGCGTCCCCGAGGTCCTCGACTGCTGGTTCGAGTCCGGCTCGATGCCGTTCGCCCAGGTGCACTATCCCTTCGAGAACCGCGACTGGTTCGACACCCACTACCCGGGCGACTTCATCGTCGAGTACAACGGCCAGACCCGCGGCTGGTTCTACACGCTGCACGTCCTGGCCACCGCGCTGTTCGACCGTCCCGCCTTCAAATGCGTTGCCGCCCACGGCATCGTCCTCGGCGACGACGGCCTGAAGATGAGCAAGTCGAAGGGCAACTACCCCGACGTCAACGAGGTCTTCGCCCGCGACGGCTCCGACGCGATGCGCTGGTTCCTCATGTCCTCGCCGATCCTGCGCGGCGGCAACCTCGTCGTCACCGAGCAGGGCATCCGCGAGGGCGTGCGGCAGGCGCTGCTGCCGTTGTGGAACGCATGGAGCTTCCTGCAGCTGTACGCGTCGAAGCCGGGCACCTGGCGGACCGATTCGACGAACGTGCTCGACCGGTACATCCTCGCCAAGCTCGCGCAGACCCGCGACGTCATCACCGAGGCACTCGAGACCGTCGACATCGCCGGGGCGTGCGACGAGCTGCGCACCTTCTGCGACGCGCTGACCAACTGGTACGTGCGCCGCTCCCGGAACCGGTTCTGGGACGAGGACACCGACGCGATCGACACCCTCCACACGGTGCTCGAGGTCGTCACGCGCCTGGCCGCGCCGTTGCTGCCGATGGCCTCCGAGGTGATCTGGCGGGGTCTGACCGGTGGCCGGTCGGTGCACCTGGCGGACTGGCCTGCGGCCGACGACCTGCCCTCGGATCCCGCGCTCGTCGCGGCGATGGACGAGGTGCGCGGTGTGTGCTCGACCGTGCTGTCGCTGCGCAAGGCCCAGAAGCTGCGCGTGCGGCTGCCGCTGCCCGAGGTGACGGTCGCGACGCCGGGTTCGTCGCATCTCGATCCGTTCGTCGACCTCATCAAGGACGAGGTCAACGTCAAGCGGGTCGTGACCACCGACGACGTCGAGGCCCACGGCCGGTTCGAGGTGGTCGTCAACGCGCGTGCCGCCGGTCCGCGTCTGGGCAAGGACGTGCAGAAGGTCATCAAGGCCGTCAAGGCGGGCGACTGGACGCAGGCGGAGGACGGCACGGTCACCGCGGCCGGCATCGCCCTGCTGCCCGAGGAGTACACCAGCCGTCTCGTCGCGGCCGAGCCGGAATCCACCGCCGCGCTGCCGGGTGGCAACGGCCTGGTGGTCCTCGACACGGCCGTCACCGAGGAACTCGAGGCCGAGGGTTGGGCCAAGGACCGCATCCGCGAGTTCCAGGACGCGCGCCGCAACCTCGGCCTGGAGGTCTCCGACCGCATCTCGGTGCGGTTCGAGGTTCCCGCCGAACGCGCCGAATGGGCTGCCCGCCACCGGGATCTGATCGCCGGCGAGATCCTCGCCACGACCTTCGAACTCGGTGCTCCCGAGGGCGAGGCGATCGAACTCGGCGAAGGAACCCGCGCGTCCATCGTCAAGGCGTGACCGGGCCGGTGCTTCCGGAAGGGCCGAGTGCCCTTCCGGAAGCACCGACCTGCGGCCTCCCACCGGACGTGTGGGTGCGGCGCACTAGTCTCGACACGTGCCCGCTTCCGTGAGTCGGCGCTGGGTGTTGCACCTAGATCTCGATGCGTTCTTCGCGTCCGCCGAGCAGTTGACCCGGCCGACCCTGCGGGGCCGGCCGGTCCTCGTCGGTGGGCTCGGTGCCCGCGGGGTGGTGGCCGGCGCGAGCTACGAGGCCCGCGTCTACGGTGCGCGCTCGGCCATGCCGATGAGCCGCGCACGCCGCCTCGTCGGACCGGCGGCGGTCATGCTGCCTCCGCGCGGAATCCTGTACCGCGAACTGAGCGGACTCGTCTTCGACACCCTGCGCGCCCGGATCCCGATCCTCGAGACCCTCTCGCTCGACGAGGCGTTCGCCGAACCTCTCGAACTGGCCGGCGCCGACGCCGACGAGGTCGAACGCTTCTGTTCGGAGCTACGCGAACACGTCAGGGAGAAAACAGGTCTCGTCGCCTCCATCGGAGCCGGATCGGGTAAGCAGATCGCGAAGATCGGATCCGGTCTCGCGAAACCGGACGGGTTGCTCGTCGTCCGGCCCGAAGGCGAACTTCCGCTCCTGCACAGCCTGCCGGTGCGCAAGCTGTGGGGGATCGGTCCGGTGGCCGAGGACCGGTTGCGGCGACTCGGTATCGAGACCATCGGAGATCTCGCGGCGCTGCCCGTCGCCGAGGCGGCGTCGATCCTCGGCGGCACCATCGGGCCGGGACTGCACCGGCTCGCCAACGGATTCGACGACCGGCCCGTCGCCGAACGCGCCGAGGCGAAACAGGTCAGCGCCGAGACCACCTTCCCCACGGACATCGTCGCGATGCCCGGACTGCGACGGGCGATCGCCGCGTCCGCGACCGCCGCGCACACGCGCCTGCGCAAGGACGGGCGTGCCGCCCGCACGGTGGTGCTCAAGCTGCGTAAGGCCGACATGTCGGTGCTCACCCGGTCGTCGACCCTGCCCTACGCCACCGAGGACGTGCAGGTGCTCACCGCCGCCGCCCAGCGCCTCGCGCTCGATCCCCTCGAGATCGGTCCCGTCCGGCTCGTCGGGGTGGGCTATGCGGGTCTGTCCGCGATCGCGCAGGACACCCTGTTCCCCGAACTGGACCGGACGACGACCGAGGAGACCGGGCCGGCCGAGGAGGACGACGAGGAGCGCGTCGCGGCGAGCGGACCGGCCACGCGGTGGACGCCGGGCGCCGACGTCTGCCATCCGGAATTCGGGCACGGATGGGTGCAGGGTGCGGGGCACGGTGTGGTCACCGTCCGCTTCGAGACACGCAGCACGGGTCCGGGACCAGCGCGGACGCTCGACGAGAACGATCCCGACCTCACTGTCGCCGATCCGCTCGCGAGCCTGAACTGAAACATGTTCCCGGCGCCCTCATGGTCTTCTTACTACCGCCGGGTACTCTTGCGGGCGATCCGCTGCCGGATGACCGAGCACGACGAACACATCGTGCACGACCGAACGAGAAGGACGAGAAGTTGAAGCTTCGCAAGATCACCGTCGCCACCGTGGCGCTCGCCGCCGCCCTCACGATGTCCGCCTGCAGCTCGGACGACGGCGGTAGCTCCTCCGAGACGACCGCGAAGACCAGCACGACCACGACCGCCGCGGCCCCGGCCGTCGACTACCCGCCGGTGCCGACCGTCGAGGAGCTCAACGCCGATCTCGCGCGCGCCTTCGACCTGAGCGTCCCGGCCGCCGAGAAGACCGACCTGGTCCAGGGCGCCGAGGAGGATCCGGAGCTGATCAACATGGTCGCCCAGGCGGCCAACGACGCCGGTGTGCAGGTCAACGTCGTCGACGTGACCGACAACGAGAACGGCACGATCACCGCCGGTGTCGAGATGGCGCTCGCGGGCAGCGACCAGCCGTCCTTCGGCACGGTCGACTTCGTCGCCGAGGACGGCACCTGGAAGGTGTCGAAGGACTACGCGTGCTCCATCGTCATCAACATGGCGCAGCTGCAGTCCCCGGCCTGCGCGTGATGTAGTACTCGTCCCGAACGACCCGACGGCCGGCGCGGAATGTCCGCGCCGGCCGTCGGCGTTCGTCGGTCCGTCTCCCGGACTACTGCTCCGGGGTGTTCCAGCCCACCCGGTCGACCTGCGACTGCGACAGGCGTGTTCCGCCGTCCGGCTCGACGTAGGTCTGATCGCCCCGCACCGTCAGTTCTCCGCCGACGGGCAGGGGGAGCGACGCGTCGATCGTCATCGACCCCTCACCGGCCATCGTGTACTGCTCGATGTCGAGACGGCCCTGCCCGTTCGGCAGCACCCAGGTGGACTCGCGCGGTGTCTGTTCGACCCTCACGTCGACCGTGATGCGGTCGTCGTCCCGCTCGACGAGCGTCGCCGTCCCGACCTGGTCGAGGGTGATCCCCGCGCTCATCACCTGCTGGTGGATCTCCCACACGGCGCCGACACCGACGGCTTCCTCCGGGAACGAGACGATGCGGTAGACGGCCTGGTAGAACGCCTGCTCGATCGCCGACCGTGCGATGTTCGCCGCATCGGGAGCGGGCTCGAGGCGCAGCGCACTGATCGCGCCGGTCGGCCCGATCGTCAGTCCGGCTCCGGAACCCTCTGCATCGGCCAGCGCGGAGCCGAGCGTCTCGTCCGGCGACGTGGCCGATCCGACGGTGATGTCGACCACGGTGCTCGGATTCTCGTCGGAGACCGCCTGCTCGACCGTCGCCGAGAGCGGAAGGGTCAGCTCGGGAGTGGAGAAGTCCTGCTGCGGGTCGTCGCCGACGCGCTGGAAGACCTCGGACCGGGTGGTGAGGACGACGCCCTGCTGCATTCCCGCCTCGGGTGCGAGCCGCACCACCGATCGGGGTTCGGCGCCGGGGTCGAGCACCGTCGTGGTCACTGCCGACACCGGCACCGTCACCTCCGTCGATGTCGCCGCCGTGACGGCGGGCGCGCCGTCCGAAGGACCACCGCAACCGGCGACGAGAGCGGAGAGGGACAGCACAGCCGCGAGGGCACATGGCCCCGAGCGGGGGAATCTGGACAGCGCAGGCACGCCACCCAGGGTAGCCACGGCGGGTGGGGGAACCGCCGCGGTCGTCCGGTAGGGGATGATGGAGCGGTGACGAACGAAGCTTCCCGACCCGACCGCGACGCGGAGACGCCGGTTCCCGGTCGTGCCGACGAGCCGTCCCCGTCCATCGGCCGGCGCATGCTGCGGCCGCTGCTGCTCGTGGCGCTCGTCGTCTACGTCGCGGATCTGGTGACGAAGGTGCTCGCCGTCCACTACATCGACCCCGCCGACCCGATCTCGATCGTCGGCGACACGGTCACCCTGACACTCGTCCGTAATCCCGGTGCCGCGTTCTCCATGGCCACGGGCATGACCTGGCTGCTCACGCTGGTCGCGATCGCCGTCGTCGTCGGTGTCGTGAAGATCGGCCGGACCCTGAGATCGGGATGGTGGGCACTCGGCCTCGCCCTCGTCCTCGGGGGAGCGCTCGGCAATCTCACCGACCGTCTGTTCCGCTCGCCCGGACCGCTGCAGGGCCACGTCGTCGACTTCGTGTCGGTCGGATGGTGGCCGGTGTTCAACGTCGCCGACTCGGCCATCGTGTGCGGAGCGATCCTGCTCGTGGCCCTGACCGTCTTCGGCGTCGAACCCGACGGTGGTGCCTCGAAGGGCCGGGGCGCAGCGCCGGATGCGGACGAAACGAGAAAGGAATCACACCAGTGAGGGAAACCCGCGCGATGCCCGTACCCGACGGGCTCGACGGGATGCGTGTCGATGCAGGCCTCGCGCGCCTGCTCGGTCTGTCCCGGACCGTGGTCGCCACGCTCACCGAGGAGGGCGCCGTCGTGGTCGACGGCGCGGCGGTGGGCAAGTCCGACCGACTGTCCGCCGGCTCCTGGCTCGAGGTGGAACTGCCCGAGCCGCCCCGCCCCCTGACCATCGAGGCCCAGCCCGTCGAGGGCATGGAGATCCTCTACGCCGACGACGACATCGTCGCGGTCGACAAGCCCGTGGGTGTCGCCGCCCACGCGAGCGTCGGCTGGACCGGACCGACGGTGATCGGCGGCCTCGCCGCCGCCGGCTACCGGATCTCCACGTCCGGCGCCCACGAACGCCAGGGCATCGTGCATCGGCTCGACGTGGGCACCTCCGGCGTCATGGTGGTCGCGACGTCCGAACGTGCCTACACCGTCCTCAAGCGCGCGTTCAAGGAACGCACGGTCGAGAAGCGGTACCACGCGCTCGTCCAGGGGCATCCCGATCCGAGCAGCGGCACCATCGACGCCCCGATCGGCCGCCATCGCAGCAGCGACTGGAAGTTCACGGTCACCGCAGACGGCAAGCCCAGCGTGACGCACTACGACACGATCGAGGCGTTCCAGGCCGCGAGCCTGCTCGACATCCATCTCGAGACCGGTCGCACCCATCAGATCCGGGTGCACTTCTCGGCGTTGCGTCATCCCTGCTGCGGCGACCTCACCTACGGAGCCGACCCGCGTCTCGCGGCGCGTCTCGGTCTCGAGCGGCAGTGGCTGCACGCGTGCACCCTCGGGTTCTCGCACCCCACGCGTGGGCACTGGGTCGAGATCACCAGCAAGTACCCGCCGGATCTCGAACACGCGCTCGCCGTGTTGCGCAACGCCTGACCGATGGGACGCGTCCTGCCCTGGGCGGCGGTCGTCGTTCTCGTGGTCGCCGTGCTCGTCGCCGGGTGGACCTCACCGCCGCGGCCGACCCCGGTCGGCAGCGACACCCTCGGTCCCGACAACGGGGAAGTGGTCGCCGACTATCTGGCACGGGCCGCGGACAGCCTGGCCGAGGCCGAGGCGGACGGAGACCTCGAACACTGGGGACTGGTGTCGTTCACCGACACCGTCGGCATCGACCGGGTCGTCGAACTCACCGACGAGGTGCGCGTGGCGCAGGTGCTCCTCCGTGTGCCGATCGACCGCGTCCAGACACCATTGGTGCCGGTCGCGGTGCCGGAGAACGCGGAGGCGGTGCGTCGTGCCCCCTCGGTCGCCGCGGGCCGGCTGAGCCTGGTGGAGTTCGGGACCGAACGCGCCGCACGGGTCGGGGCGGTCTCCGCGCAAAGTCTTGCCGACGGCTGCGACTGTGTCGTCGCGGCGGTGCTCCGTGGCACTCCCGCACAGTTCCGGGCCGTCGCCGACGCGCCGGACGTGCGGGCCGTGGAGGTCCTGCCCGCCGACGCGATCGCCGGACGCTTCGCGGTGACCCCGTTGCTGCCCACCCACGTCGAGACGGTCGTGCCCGGACCGGACGACGGGGAGGTGTGAAGGCGCGGTGCGATCCCGTCCCGAAACGGCGGTGTCTCGAACAGCGGTGTCTCGAAACGACGGTGTCTCGAAACGACAGCGCAACGGCGGCGCCGTAGGGTGAGCCGGTGAGCGACTCGGGGCAACAGGGCGACTCGGGGGAACGGAACGACTCGGGGCAGCGGAACATCGTGCGCACGGGGGTGCTGTGCGGTCTGGGCGCCTACGGATTGTGGGGACTGTTCCCCGCCTACTTCGGTCTGCTCGAACCCGCCGGCGCCGTCGAGATCCTCGCGCACCGCGTGCTGTGGACCCTCGTGCTCATGCTGATCGTGCTCGGCGTCATGGGACGCCTGGGCACCCTGCGCGGCCTGTCCGCCCGCACCTGGGGCCTGGTCGCCGCGGCGTCCACCGCGATCGCGGTCAACTGGGGCGTCTACATCTACGGCGTCGTCTCGGGCCGGGTCGTGGAGACCGCGCTCGGCTACTTCATCAACCCGCTCGTCAGCGTGGTGTTCGGTGTCCTGTTCTTCCGGGAACGACTGCGGCCGGCGCAGATCGCGGCGCTGGTGCTCGCGGTGTGCGCGGTGGTGGTCATCACCGTCGACTACGGCCGACCGCCGATCATCGCCCTGACCCTGGCGCTGTCGTTCGCGTCCTACGGGGTGATCAAGAAGATCGTGCCGCTCGATCCGCGCACCTCCCTCACAGGGGAGGGGATCGTCGCGGCCCCGTTCGCGCTCGGGTACGTGATCTTCCTCGCGGTGACCGGCACCGGCACCTTCCTCGGGCACGGCATCGATCACACCGCCCTGCTCGTGTCGGCGGGCCTGGTGACCGCCGTACCGCTGCTGCTCTTCGGCGCGGCCGCACAGCGGGTCCCGCTCGCGACACTCGGCATGCTGCAGTACCTCACGCCGAGCCTGCAGATGACGTGGGGTGTGGTGGTGCTCGGAGAGGACATGCCCGCCTCGCGGTGGATCGGTTTCGTCCTGATCTGGATCGCACTGGCGGTCTACAGCACGGACGCGCTCGTGCGGGCCCGTCGTCAGCGTGCCGTGGTCACCGCGGAGCCTCGCGCGGCTTAGACTCGTCTCTGCCCACAGACATCCCGGGAGAGGCACGCGTGGCTGACTCGTTCGTTCATCTGCACACCCACACCGAGTACTCGATGCTCGACGGTGCCGCGAAGGTCGGACCGTTGTTCAAGGAGGCCGAACGGCTGGGGATGCCGGCCGTGGGCATGACCGACCACGGAAACATGTACGGCGCCAGCGAGTTCTACAACGTCGCCAAGAAGTTCGGCATCAAGCCGATCATCGGTATCGAGGCGTACGTCGCGCCGGAGTCGCGCTTCTCCACCAAGCGTGTGCAGTGGGGCGATCCCGGCCAGAAGTCCGACGACGTCTCCGGCTCGGGTGCCTACACCCACATGACGATGGTCGCCGAGAACTCGACGGGTCTGCGGAACCTGTTCAAGCTGTCCTCGCTCGCGTCGATCGAGGGTCAGCTCGGCAAGTGGGCCCGTATGGACGAAGAGCTCATCGCCCACCACCACGAGGGCATCATCGCCACGACCGGCTGCCCGTCGGGCGAGATCCAGACGCGCCTGCGCCTCGGCCACGAACGCGAAGCGCTCGAGGCCGCCGCGAAGTGGCAGGAGATCTGGGGCAAGGACAACTTCTTCCTCGAGCTGATGGACCACGGCCTGTCTATCGAGCGCCGGGTGCGTGAGGGCCTGATCGAGATCGGCCGCAAGCTCGACATCCCGCCGCTGGTGACCAACGACTGCCACTACGTCACCAAGGATGCGGCCGCGAACCACGAGGCGCTGCTGTGCATCCAGACCGGTAAGACCCTCTCCGACCCCACCCGCTTCAAGTTCGACGGCGACGGCTACTACCTCAAGTCGGCGCAGGAGATGCGCGAGCAGTGGGACCGCGAGGTGCCGGGTGCGTGCGACAACACGCTGCTCATCGCCGAGCGCGTGCAGTCCTACGAGGACGTGTGGACCCACCGCGACCGCATGCCGGTCTTCCCGGTGCCGGAAGGGGAGACGCAGGCGAGCTGGCTGCACAAGGAGGTCATGCGCGGCCTCGACCGGCGCTTCCCCGCCGGCCCGCCCCGCGAGTACGTCGAGCGCGCCGAGTACGAGATCAGCGTCATCAACCAGATGGGCTTCCCCGCCTACTTCCTCGTCGTCGGCGACCTCATCAACCACGCCCGCGAGGTCGGAATCCGCGTCGGCCCCGGCCGTGGTTCGGCCGCCGGTTCGCTCGTCGCCTACGCGATGGGCATCACCAACATCGACCCGATCCCGCACGGTCTGCTGTTCGAGCGGTTCCTCAACCCCGAGCGCGTGTCGATGCCCGATATCGATATCGACTTCGACGATCGCCGCCGCGGTGAGATGGTGCGCTACGCCACCGAGCGGTGGGGCAACGACAAGGTCGCCCAGGTCATCACGTTCGGCACCATCAAGACGAAGGCCGCGATCAAGGACTCCGCGCGAGTGCAGTTCGGCCAGCCCGGATTCGCGATCGCCGACCAGATCACCAAGGCCCTGCCGCCGCCGATCATGGCGAAGGACATCCCGGTCTCGGGTATCACCGACCCGAGCCACGAGCGCTACAAGGAAGCCGCCGAGGTCCGCCAGCTGATCGAGTCCAATCCGGACATCAAGAAGATCTACGACACCGCCCTCGGACTCGAGGGCCTGATTCGCAACGCCGGCGTCCACGCCTGCGCGGTGATCATGTCGTCCGAGCCGCTCATGGACGCGATCCCGCTGTGGAAGCGCGCGCAGGACGGCGCGATCATCACCGGCTGGGACTATCCGTCCTGCGAGGCCATCGGCCTGCTGAAGATGGACTTCCTCGGTCTGCGCAACCTCACCGTCATCGGCGACGCGATCGAGAACATCAAGGTCAACCGCGGGATCGATCTCGACCTCGACACCCTCCCGCTGGAGGATCCGGCGACCTACGAACTGCTCGCGCGCGGTGACACGCTCGGCGTGTTCCAGCTCGACGGCAGCGCCATGCGCGACCTGCTGCGCCGCATGCAGCCCACCGGCTTCGAGGACATCGTCGCCGTGCTCGCGCTGTACCGCCCCGGCCCGATGGGCATGAACGCGCACAACGACTACGCCGACCGCAAGAACGGGCGGCAAGAGGTCAAGCCGATCCACCCCGAGCTCGAGGAACCGCTCGAGGAGATCCTCGCCGACACCTACGGCCTGATCGTCTACCAGGAGCAGATCATGCAGATCGCTCAGAAGGTGGCCGGTTACTCGCTCGGACAGGCAGACCTGCTGCGTCGCGCGATGGGTAAGAAGAAGAAGGAGATCCTCGACGAGGCCTACGACGGCTTCGCGCAGGGCATGAAGGACAACGGCTTCTCGCAGGCGGCGATCACCGCGCTGTGGGACACCGTTCTTCCCTTCGCCGGTTACGCGTTCAACAAGTCGCACGCCGCCGGCTACGGTCTCGTCTCGTTCTGGACCGCCTACCTCAAGGCGAACTACCCGGCCGAGTACATGGCCGGTCTGCTCACCTCTGTCGGCGACGACAAGGACAAGGCCGCGGTCTACCTGTCCGACTGCCGCAAGATGGGCATCACGGTGCTGCCGCCGGACGTCAACGAGTCGCACACCAACTTCATGTCGGTGGGTGAGGACATCCGGTTCGGCCTCGGCGCCGTCCGCAACGTCGGCACGAACGTGGTCGCCTCGATCATCAAGGGACGCGAGGAGAAGGGTCGCTACACCGACTTCTCCGACTACCTCAACAAGATCGACACCGTCGCGTGTTCGAAGAAGGTCACCGAATCCCTCATCAAGGCAGGCGCATTCGACTCGCTCGGGCACCCGCGCAAGGGATTGATGCTCGTCCACGCCGACGCGATCGACGCGGTGATGAGCACGAAGAAGGCCGAGGCGATCGGCCAGTTCGACCTGTTCGGCGGCGACGACGCCGACGAATCCGTCGCCGCGGTGTTCAACGTCCGCATCCCCGAGGAGGAATGGGACACCAAGCACCGCCTCGCCCTCGAACGGGAGATGCTCGGCCTGTACGTCTCCGGGCACCCGCTCAACGGCGTCGAGCACGTCCTCGCGTCCCAGGCCGACACCCAGATCCCCGCGATCCTCGAAGGCGCGCTCAAGGACGGCAGCCAGGTCACCGTCGGCGGCATCCTCGCCTCGGTGAACCGGCGCATCAACAAGAACGGTCTCGCCTGGGCGTCCGCGCAGCTCGAGGACCTCACCGGTGGCATCGAGGTGCTGTTCTTCCCGCAGTCCTACGCCGTCTACGGCATGGACGTCGTGGAGGACTCGGTGGTGCTGGTCAAGGCCCGGGTGTCGATCCGCGACGACCGGATCTCCCTGATCGCCAACGATCTCGCCGTCCCCGACCTGTCGCAGATCGGGGTCGCGAAGCCGGTCTCGGTGTCGATGCCCACCCGGTTGTGCACCCCCGACAAGGTCGGTGCCCTCAAGAACGTGCTCACGCGCCATCCCGGTTCGTCCGACGTGCACGTGCGGCTCATCACCGGCAGCAAGGTCACCGTCCTCAAGCTCGACGACAGCCTGCGGGTCGAAGCGTCGTCGGCGCTCATGGGCGACCTCAAGGCCCTGCTCGGGCCGGGCTGCCTGGCCACCTAGCGGTCCGCCGCGCGGCGCGAGCCCTTCGGTGAGCGCCGCGCGGGAAGCCGGGGTCGGCCGGTTCGCCTACGCGCGCCGTGTGTGCTGCTGGATCCTGCGGACCCACCACACGACGACGGTGACCGCAGCGGCACCGAGGACGGCGCTCTGGACGCTGGTGGTGACGACGAGGACCACGAGCAGGGTCAGGAGACCGGCCGCGAGTGCTTCGAGCTTGTACAAAGGCCAGATCGTGCCGGCGATGTCCACACCGTCGGTGCGCTCACGGCGTATCCGGGTATCGAGCACGGACATCGCGGTGCACCTCCTGTGGACAGGGCGGCTGTAGGCCGCGCGGAATTCTTTCTTCAGGATAGGCGCAGGGAAGAGTTCGGGCCACCGAACTCGGCGATCGGGCGGCGACTGTCACAACGAGTGTGTTGACTGGTCGGTATGCCACTGCACGGAGAATACGAACCGAGTCCCGTCGAATGGAGCGCCAAGCAGGTCGAGGAGTACGAGTCGTCGGGCGGAACCCGCGGCACGACCCTCCAGGGGCGGCCGGTCATCATCCTGACCACGGTCGGCGCCAAGTCCGGCAAGCTCCGCAAGATCCCCCTCATGCGGGTCGAGCACGAGGGCAGGTACGCCGCTGTCGCCTCGCTCGGCGGGGCGCCGAAGCATCCCGTCTGGTACCACAACATCGTCGCGAACCCGCACGTCGAGGTGAGGGACCACACCGAGGTATGGGACATGACCGCCCGCGAGGTCCACGGCGAGGAGAAGGCGCAGTGGTGGGAACGTGCCGTCGAGGCGTTCCCGCCCTACGCGGAGTACCAGGAGAAGACCGACCGCGAGATCCCCGTCTTCGTTCTCGAACCGGTCGAGGGCTCGTAGACCGGGCACGATCGGACGGACTGTGCTGCCACCCCTCGATGCGGGTCCCGCCGTAGTGGGCGAATCGGGGGAGTGGCAGCATTGACGGGTGACCTCCACTTCGCGAACAGCAGAACCGACGCTTGTGACCGCCGTGCCCCGCGCGGCCGACATCGATGCGGCTGCCGAGCGAATTTCGGAGGCGGTCGCCCCCACGCCGCTCGAGCGCAGCCCTCGACTCTCGGCGCTCGTGGGCGCAAACGTCTACCTCAAGCGTGAGGACCTCACCCGGGTGCGGTCCTTCAAGCTCCGTGGGGCGTACAACGCCATGGCGCAGCTCGACGCGGCCGAGCGCGCCGCGGGCGTCGTCACGGCCAGCGCCGGTAATCACGCGCAGGGTGTCGCCTACGCGTGCCGGGTGATGGGAATCCAGGGCCGGATCTACGTGCCCACCCGCACGCCCAAGCAGAAGCGCGATCGGATCCGTGTCCACGGCGGCGACAGCGTCGAACTCATCGGTGTCGGCGACACCTTCGACGCCGCGGCCGCAGCGGCAGCCGACGATGCGATCCGCACCGGGGCGACGATGATCCCGCCCTTCGACGACGCCCGCACCGCTGCCGGGCAGGGCACCATCGCGCGCGAGGTCCTCGAACAGCTCGACGGCGATCTCGACGTCGTGCTCGTCCCCGTGGGAGGGGGCGGCCTCATCGCCGGTGTCGCCGCCTATCTGCGCGAGAGGTCCCCACGTACGTCGATCGTCGGCGTCGAGCCGGCCGGCGCAGCGTCGATGACCGCCGCGCTGGTCGCGGGCGGTCCCGTCACGCTGCCGGAGGTCGAGCCGTTCGTCGACGGTGCTGCGGTCAAGCGGATCGGTGACGTCCCCTACGCCGTCGTCTCCGAACTCGGTGCCGAGGTCGTGTCCCATTCGAGCCTGCCGCTCGTGGCCACGCTGCGCCGGGAGGGGCTCGGCCGGGCCCCGTTCGGGATGACCCAGATCGACGAGGGTGCGCTGTGCACCACGATGCTCGATCTGTACCAGAACGAGGGCATCATCGCCGAGCCCGCCGGCGCCCTGTCCGTCGCTGCCCTCGAGTCGATCTCGGTGCAGCCCGGAGCGAACGTGGTGTGCCTGGTGTCGGGCGGCAACAACGACGTCTCACGCTACGGCGAGATCATCGAGCGGTCGCTCGTCCATCGCGGGCTCAAACACTATTTCCTCGTGGACTTCCCCCAGGAGCCCGGCGCACTGCGCCGGTTCCTGGACGAAGTCCTCGGACCGGACGACGACATCACCCTGTTCGAGTACGTCAAGCGCAACAACCGGGAGACCGGCGCTGCCCTCGTCGGTATCGAACTGGGTGCCGCGGAAGACCTTTCGGCCCTTCTCAATCGCATGGACGCGTCGCCGATCGACGCGCAGCGACTCGAGCCGGGGTCGCCGGCCTACCGTTATCTCACCTAGTCGGAGCCGCTACCAGGGTGAGCACACCAGCCAGGGGCCGAACCAGAAGCAGTCGGGACGCCACGGATTGTCCCAACGGCGGTCCCAGTCCCTGTTGTGGTGCTTGCCGTGGTCGCGATCCTTCCAGTGATCGTTGTCGTGGTGCTTGTCGTAGCCGCGGTGGTCGTGGTTGACGGCGACGACGCCAGGGGAGGTGTCGACCACCGGTGACGCCGAGGCAACCCCCGCAGGGGCGAGGACGAGGGCGGTGCTGAGGAATACGCTCGCCAGAATCTTCTTGGGTTTCATGGTGATTCACCTCGAGAATTCGACGGTACTTGAGACGGTACTCGCCCACTCGTGGCATAATCAACGACTTTTTCGCCTGACGAACGTTATCGGCGTGGCGTCTCGGGAGCCTCCAGGATCGCGAAGGACCAGCCCGGGATCAGCACTGCGGACTCGGTGCGGTTGACCACCGGTTCGTCCCACCAGAGCAGCGGCCTCCCGCCGACCGGAACGGTGACGGGGTCGGGTCCGAGATTGCACGCCACGCGCAGCGCACCGCGGTGCACGACGAGCCATTTCTCGTCCTCGTCGTACGTCACGTGCACGTGCTCGAGCCAGGGATCGGTGAGCTCGGCGCGGTCCCGTCGGAGCGCGATGAGCGCGCGGTAGCACTCCAGCAACCGGGCGTGCCCGTCCTCGTCGCGTTCGTCCCAGCGGAGCTTCGAGCCGGTGAAGGTCTCCGGAGCCTGCGGGTCGGGTACGTCGGCCGCGTCCCAGCCGTGTTCGGCGAACTCGCGCCGGCGACCCTCGACGACGGCGGCGGCGAGTTCCGGTTCGGGATGCGACGTGAAGTACCGGAAGGGGGTGCTCGCACCCCACTCCTCGCCCATGAACAACATCGGCGTGAACGGGGAGGTGAGCACGAGGGCGGCCTTGAGTGCGAGCTGACCGGGTTCGAGATAGGCACCCGGCCGGTCGCCGAGCGCCCGGTTGCCGACCTGATCGTGCGTGCAGGTGTAGGCGACCAGACCGCTCGCCGGTGTGCGCCGGGTGTCGAGCGGGCGCCCGTGGACCCGGCCTCGGAAACTCGAGTACGTCCCGGCGTGGAAGAAACCGTGCCCGAGCGTGTACGCGAGGCAGTCCAGGGAACCGAAGTCGCCGTAGTAGCCCTGCCGTTCACCGGACACCGCCGCGTGGATCGCGTGGTGGACGTCGTCGGCCCACTGTGCGTGCAGTCCGTATCCACCGCCGGGCCGGGGAGTGATCAGCTTCGGATCGTTGAGGTCCGATTCGGCGATCAACGACAGGGGGCGACCGAGATGGGCGGACAAGCGGAACGTCTCGACCGACATCTCCTCGAGGAGGTGGGTGGCGGTGTGGTCGATGAGCGCGTGCACGGCGTCGAGCCTGAGCGCGTCGATGTGGAACTCGCGGAACCAGCGCAGCGCGTTGTCGAGGATGTACCGGCGTACCTCCCCGGATCCGGGGAGGTCGAGGTTGATGTTGTCGCCCCAGATGCCCGGCGCCGCGGAGAGATAGGGGCCGAAGCGCCCGAGATAGTTCCCCGACGGACCGAGGTGGTTGTAGACGACGTCGAGCGCCACTGCGAGGCCGCGCGCGTGGGCGGCGTCCACGAAACGCTGCAGGGAGTCGGGGCCGCCGTAGGGTTCGTGCACCGCGTACCAGAGCACGCCGTCGTAGCCCCATCCGTGGGTGCCGTTGAACGCGTTGAGCGGCATGAGTTCGACGAACTCGACGCCGAGGTCCACGAGTTCGTCGAGACGCTCGATCGCCGAGTCCAGAGTGCCCTCGGGTGTGAAGGTCCCCACGTGCATCTCGTAGACGATGCTTCCCGTCAGCTGCCGGCCGGTCCAGCCGTGGTCGGTCCACTTCGACTCGTCGAGCACGTGCAGCTGCGACGGCTCGTGCACGCCCTCCGGCTGGCGCGGCGACCGGGGATCGGGAAGGACCGTCCCGGTGTCGTCGTCGAGCACGAAACCGTATCGGGCGTCGGGAGCGACCTCGACGGTGGTGCGCCACCAACCGTCGCCGTCGCGTTGCATGTCGTGGAGCCGTCCGTCGGCGAACAGCCGGACGGACGACGGGATCGGAGCCCAGACCTCGAAGGTGTGCACTCGACCAGCATGCCGTGTCGACGGCGCCGGTGCAGGGGATGGCGCCGACCGGCGGCCCACCTGCCGCGCGTCAATTTTGTTGCAGCTGCTGTGCACTCGATACTGGGGGAGTGAACCCGAATCCCGAGCGAGCCCGCCGACGGTACACCTCACCGTTGCGGGAGGAAGCGGCCCGCCGAACCCGCGAGACGATCCGCGACGCCGCGGCGCGGCTGTTCGTTCGCGACGGCTACGTCAGCACCACCGTCAAGAACATCGCGGACGAGGCGGGCGTCGCGGTGCGGACGGTGTTCACCGCCTTCCCCGGCGGCAAGGCGGAGATCTTCCGCGAGGCGCTCGATCACGCGGTGGCCGGCGGCGGTGATCCGCGCGCGGCCGCGGCGGCGGACCCGGAACCGTCCCACGGCAGCGGCGCGGTGTCGCACGTCGATCTGGTGGTCGAGCAGGTGGTCCGCTACGGCACCGCGATGCTCGAACGCGCGGGCGGGTTGCTCATGACCTCCGTGGAATCATCAGGGGCCGATCCCGACATGCGTCGTTTCGCCGCGGACGACGCGAAGGCGACGGCCGAGAACGCCCGCACCCTCGCGGAAGGACTCGAACACGCAGGCTGGCTGCGCGAGGACGTCACCGTCGAGCACGCGGCCGATGTCCTGTTCACCCTGAGTTCCCCACAGGTGCACGCGCTGCTGAGGCGAGACCGCGGATGGGACGTCGACCAGTACCGTCAGTGGCTCTCGGGGACGCTGCGCGCGACGCTGTTGCGGCAACCTGCACCGTGACCGATTCGGCTCAGTCGTCGCCGCGGTCGTCGAGGTAGAGCCACTCGCCGTCCTCCCGCACGAACCGGCTGTGCTCGCGCATCGAATCGGGCACCCCGTCCGCCGTCCAGTGCGCGCGGAAGTCCACCGTGCCGGTGGTGTGCAGGAATCCGCCTCCGGTGGTGTGCAGGACCTCGAGCCCGGTCCAGCGCTGACCGGGATCGAACTCGATCGAGCGCGGACGCGTGGAGGGGTGCCAGGTGCGCAGCAGGTGCGCCGCATCACGCGTCGCGAATGCCGTGTATCGCGAACGCATCAGCCGTTCGGCGGTGGGCGCGCTCGCGCCGGCCAGCAGCGGCCCGCAGCATTCGGACAGGGGAACGCCGCGACCGCACGGGCACGGGGAGTCCGGGCTGATGTCGGCGCTGCGGTCGGCTCTGCTCATGGCCACAGTCTCCCCTGAGGGGCTCGATCGGCCGACCTCGGGGCGGTGCCTGCAGGAGCGGACGATCACCGGGCGTGAATGATGTTCTCGGACCGCGCGCTCCGGAGCGCTCCATGATGCAGAATGCCGAACATGAATGCGCAGCGCTATGTCGGGGTCGTGGGGCCGGGTGAAGCCACGCCCGAACAGCGACGCCTCGCCCGCCAGGTCGGGGGACTCCTCGCCGGACGCCGGGCCGTCGTGGTCACCGGCGGTCTGGGTGGGGTGATGGCGGCAGCCTGCCGTGGCGCTGTGGAAGCCGGTGGGACGACCCTCGGCCTGCTTCCCGGAGACGACCGTGCCGAGGGCAATCCCTATCTGACGGTGGCCGTTCCCACGGGCCTCGGAGAGATGCGCAACGCGTTGCTCGTGCGCAGCAGCGACGCGTTGATCGCGGTGGGTGGAAGCTGGGGCACCATGAGCGAGATCGCGCTCGCCGTGCGCATCGGTGTGCCGGTCATCGCGATCGGAGGCTGGCGGATGCCCGCCGCGGGAGTGCTCGACGTCGAATCGCCCGCCGAGGCCGTCGAGTGCCTGCACGCACTGCTGTGGCGCAAAGACCCGGTATGAGCCGACCGTGACACGACGGTAGGCAGGACCCAGCAGACACGACGATGCCCGCCGATCCGGATCGGCGGGCATCGTCTGTTGTGGGCTTTTGTGGAGCAGGCCCTACGAGCCGGAGTTGGCGAGCTCGTAACGGCGGCGGTACTCCTCCTTGGATGTCTCGCTGATGTCGACGTCGGTGGCGCGGGCGCGAAGGGCGCCGACGGTGGCCTCCTCGCGCGGGATGTGCTCGAACGGATCCCAGCCGAAGAACTTCGCGGCGTTCGCGAAGGTGATCTTGTCGATCTCCTCGTCGGTGCACTCGCACGCGTCGAGTTCCTCTTTGAGCATCTCGGGGGAGTTCGGCCACGTCGAGTCGGAGTGCGGGTAGTCGCATTCCCACGCGATGGTGTCGACGCCGAGCCTGTGACGGTTGTTGAGCCCGCTCGGCTCGGTGATGTAGCAGGCGAGGAAGTTCTTGCGCCACACGTCCGTCGGGCTCATCCCGGCCGGCAGGAAGCTGGTGCCGGTCCAGGACTGGTTGACGATGTGCCGGTCGAGACGGTCGAGCCACGGGGCGACCCATCCGACCCCGCCCTCGCTCATCGCGACCTTCAGATCGGGGAACTTCTGGAAGGCGCCGCTGAGCATGATGTCGGTCGCCGCAATGGTGGAGATGAGCGGCGTGAGGATCATCATGTCGTCGATGTTGAAACCGGCCGGGCGCTTGACCAGGTTGATGCCGCCGCCGATGTGCAGGGACAGCACGATGTCGTGCTCGACGCACGCCTTGAAGATCGGGTCCCAGTGCCCGGACTTGAAATCGGGATAACCCTCACCGACGCCGTACGGCGTCTCCGGGATGCTGATCGACCGGCATCCCATGGCGGCGATGCGCTCGATCTCCTTCACCGATTCATCGGCATCGTAGAACGGGACGATGCCGATGGGGATGAACCGCCCCGGGTGGGCGTCCGGGACCTCGCCGACGACCCAGTCGTTGAACGCTTTCAGGGCGGCGAGGGAGAGTTTCTTGTCGGGCAGGCTCGCCAGGTGGGTGCCGGCGAAGCCTGGGAAGGTGGCGAACAGGGTCGCGGCGAGGGTGCCGTTGGCGTCCATGTCGCGCACCCGCAGGTCCATGTCGTAGACGCCCGGCCGCATCTCGGCGTAGCCGGTGGGGTCCATGCCCCATTCGTGCTTGGGCCACGAGACGACCGCGTTGAGGCCGGAACTGCCGACAACGGTGCCCTGGAACTGCCAGGCCTGCACAGTGGGGTTGCGGGGATGCGCGGTGAGTTTGGGAGCCTGGTCCATCAGGCTCTTGGGGAAGTGCTTCTCGAAGATGTCCGCGGGTTCGACGACGTGGTCGTCGATGCTGATCATCACCATGTCTTCGGTTTTCATCGAATCCTCTCCCTGGGCTGCGCAAAGGTCCTGCCGGCGTCGGCGCTCGCGATGAGAACTAGATTTCCGTATTCGAGAACATAAATCAAGGATCGCTGCGTATCGGGTGGATTTCGTGGGCGGAGGTGTCGAATCCATCCCTCGCCGAGATGGGGATCTACTCGGAAATCGGCGCATTGTCGCACGATTCGTCGAAGACCGGAGTGTTGTCGGAGCCTTCGATCGAGAGAATGTAATTCTCGATTCCGTGATCGACTGCGTCGAGGGGTGGTCGGATGTCCGGCTCGACAGGTGTGCCGTGGTGGTTCGATGATCGAAAATGACAAGAATGCTTGACGCAAAATGACAAGCAGAGTTTACTTCTGGCCGTGACCGACACACCGAGGAGCAACAGGGTCCGCGAATTCCGCAAGCAAGCGGGACTCACCCAGGCCGCGCTCGGCGACGCGGTCGGCGTCAGCAGGCAGAGCATCGTCTCGACCGAGAAGGGCGACTACGCGCCCAGCGTCTACCTCGCCCTTCGTCTCGCCCTCAGACTCGACACCACGGTCGAGGAACTGTTCCCGCTCACCACCAAGGAGCTCTCATGACCGTCTTCCTGAAAACCGCGCGCTTCATCGGCGATCTCGACGACGAGTTCTACCGCGACGAACGTCAGCGCGACGTGTGGAACGAAGCCTCGGCCGTGGGATTCCAGTTGTCCCAATGGATCGCGCTGGTCGCGGCGGCGCTGCTCCCGTGGCTCGCCGGCCGCCCCGGGGCGTGGACGGCGCTGGGCCTCCTCGTGGCCTGGTTCGTCGTGTCGATCGTGACCCAGTTGTACGCGCGGCAACGCGACGTCGACCTGTACGCCACCGCGAAACTGTGGCGACCCCGCAGTGCCGCCGCCGCCGCGCTCTATCTCGTCGGCGTCGCCGGCATCTTCCTCCGCTTGCGCTACGAGAGCCGGCCTTTCGAGAACGACGCCGCGACCTGGGCGGGGCGCGTCGCCGGCGCGGCGGTCGTCATCGTCCTCACAGGACTGGTTCTCGCCTGGAGTCGGCGACGCACCCAGCGCCGGCTCGACGCGGAAGAAGCGCTCGACGCGCTCGAGGACTAACGGGCGCGGACGAGCGCTGCGACCGGCAGGGAGTCGAGCAGATCGGCGACCCGGACCCGACCGGTGAAGGAGCGTCCGGTCAGGGCGTCCGACCAGTCGCCGTCCGGCAGGTCGACGGTGGTGTCCTTCCACCCCGAGCGCGACAGCGCCACGGTGCGGCGGGAGGCCACCGCGAGTACGTCGAGGTCGTCCGGCGCCGGACCGCGGCCGAATGCGAGCAGGTGCTCGGCGGCCGGACCGGTCGCGAGGACCGGAACGTACGCCCCGCCGACGAAGCTCGCGGGTCGTTCGCGGCGCAACCGGAGCGCGGTGCGCACGATCGTGAACTTCGCCGGGGCCGAATCGGGGGCGTCGAGCAGTCGCCGTCGGGCGTCGAAGTCCACCGGCCGCCGGTTGTCCGGGTCGACGAGCGAGTCGTCCCACAGTTCGGTGCCCTGATAGACGTCGGGGACGCCGGGGCCGAGCAGTTGCAACAGTTTCTGGCCGCACGAGACGGCCGCGACGTGCGGTTCGACCTCGGTGACGAATGCGGTGAGCTCACCGGCGACCGGCCCGTCGAAGATCGCGTCCAGCCAGTTGCCCACGGCGGTCTCGAATTCCTCGTCGACCTCGGTCCACGTGGTGCGGGTTCCGTTCTCGCGCAGCGCCTTCTGCGCGTAGGCGTGCATCCGTTCGCGCAGTTCGGCGGTCACCACTCCGTCGAGCGGCCAGACTCCGAACAGGGTCTGCCACAGGAACAGGCCGATCGCCGGATCCGGTGCGGGCGCACGGTCGTTCCACGTCCCGAGCCGGCGGGACCACTCGTCGGCGACCTGTGAGAGCACGCCGATCCGCGCGCGGACGTCCTCGCTGCGCTTGGTGTCGTGGGTCGACAGGGTGGTCATCGCTCGCGGCCACTGCCGCGCCCGCTGGGTCCACGCGAGATGGAACTCGGCCGGGGTGACGGAGAAACGGGCGGGTTGCCCGCCGACCTCCTGCAACGAGATCAGCCGCGCCGCCCGATAGAACAGGCAGTCCTCGACGGCTTTGGCGGTCGCGGCACCGCAGACCTGGCCGAAGCGTGTCGCGGCCTCGCCGCCGAGGGCCAGCGCCCGGGCGAACACCGCGAGCGCCGGGTCGAGCGAGGGTTGTGTCCGGGCGAGGTCGCCGACGATGCGCGGCACCAGGGTCGCGAGCGGCGCGTAGTCGGCGCGGTAGACGGGAAGTTGTGCGGCGACGGCGATCACGGCCTCGTGCAGCGCCGCGTCGTCGCAGTCGGTGTCGCCGGTCTCGCGTCGGATCGCCCGCACGAGTCGGCGCACCTCCGGCGCGAGTCCGCTGCCGAGCACCGAGCGTTTGAGGTCGTGTTCGCGAGCGTGCAGCCACGCCGCGTCGCCCTCGGTGCCGGTGAACCTCCGCGATGCGGCGTTCAGTTCCGGCTCACCGGACGGATCGACGAACACCGCCGACAGTTCCCCGAGCGCGTCGTAGCCGGTGGTGCCGTCCACCGGCAGGGTCGCGTCCAGCGGTTCCGCGTCGCCGAGGATCTTCTCGATCACCAGCCACCGATCGGGACCGATCACCTCGCGCAGACGCGCGAGATAACCGGCCGGATCGGCGAGACCGTCGGGATGGTCGACGCGGATCCCGTCGACCAGATCGTCGGCGATCCACGACGCGACCTGCTCGTGCGTCGCGTCGAACACCGCCGGATCCTCCACCCGCACGGCGGCGAGATCGTCGACGGTGAAGAAGCGGCGGTATCCGATCAGGCCCGAGTCCCACGCCACGAGCCGATAGGCCTGCCGCGCATGGACCTCTTCGCCATCGCCGTCGTCGGTTCCGGGGGCGATGGGGAATCTCTTGTCGTAGTAAGCGAGCAGAGGCTCGTCGCCGGAACGGTCGACGGTCAGTTCACGGACGTCGTCGTCGGATCCGAGCACCGGCAGGGCGATCCGTCCGTCCGCGCCGTTGTCGCCGGCGAGGTCGAGATCGAAGAAGGACGCGTACCGGGACCCGGAGCCGTGCTTCAGTACGTCCCACCACCACGCGTTCTGCCGCGGATCCGCTACCCCGACATGGTTCGGGACGATGTCGACGACCAGCCCCATGCCCCGGGCGCGTGCCTCACGCGACAACCGCTCCAGCCCCTCGCGTCCCCCGAGCGACTCGGAGACGGTGCCGGGATCGACCACGTCGTATCCGTGGGTGGATCCGATCGTCGCGCTGAGGACGGGGGAGAGGTAGACGTGCGAGACACCGAGGGCGTCGAGGTAGTCGAGCAGGGCGACGGCGTCGGCGAAGGTGCACTCGTCGCCGCGCATCTGGAGTCGGTAGGTGGACAACACCGGCGCAGTATTCCCCGCGCCGCCGCCGCTCACACCTGCCGACTCCGTGCCGCCGGTCGTCACCGGGTCTTCCGGAGCACCAGCACCGAGCGCGCCTGCACCCGGACCGGCTTACCGGCGACGACCGTCTCCTCACGTAATCCGTCGGGAACGTCGGTATCGAGCGCGACCGTCCATTCCTCGGCGTGCGGGCCGTCGGGGGTGACGAACTCGATGGGTTCGTGATGGGCGTTGAAGCACATCAGGAACGAGTCGTCGACGACGCGTTGCCCCCGCTGGTCGGGTTCGGGGATACCCTCGCCGTTGAGGAAGACCGCGAGCGACTTGCCGAAACCGCTGTCCCAGTCCTCGGGCATCATCTCGTCGCCGGCCGGCGTGCGCCACGCGATGTCGCGGGACTGATCGCCGCTGCGGATGGGCCGGCCCTCGAAGAACCGGCGACGACGGAAGACCGGGTGCTCGGTGCGCAGCGCGATCACGTTACGGGTGAACGCGACCAGGTCGGCATTGGACTCGGCGAGCGACCAGTCCACCCATGACAGTTCGTTGTCCTGGCAGTACACGTTGTTGTTGCCCTGCTGGGTACGACCGAACTCGTCGCCGTGGGCGAGCATCGGCGTGCCCTGTGACAGGATCAGCGTCGCGAGCATGTTGCGTTGCTGGCGCCCGCGCAACGCGAGGACCTCGGGATCGTCCGTGGGGCCTTCCACTCCGCAGTTCCACGACCGGTTGTGCGACTCGCCGTCGCGATTGTCCTCGCCGTTGGCGTCGTTGTGCTTCTCGTTGTACGACACCAGATCCGCGAGCGTGAACCCGTCGTGGGCGGTGACGAAGTTGACCGACGCGCCGGGACGGCGACCGGTGTCCTCGTACAGATCCGACGAGCCGGTCAGGCGCGACGCGAACTCGCCGAGGGTGGCCGGTTCGCCGCGCCAGTAGTCGCGGACCGTGTCGCGGTACTTGCCGTTCCACTCCGTCCACTGACCGGGGAAGTTGCCGACCTGGTAGCCGCCCTCACCGACGTCCCACGGCTCGGCGATGAGCTTGACCTGCGAGACCACCGGGTCCTGCTGGACGAGATCGAAGAAGGCCGACAGCCGGTCGACGTCGTGCAGCTCGCGCGCCAGGGTCGACGCGAGATCGAACCGGAAGCCGTCGACGTGCATCTCGGTCACCCAGTAGCGCAGCGAGTCCATGATCAGCTGCAGGGTGTGCGGGTGACGGGCGTTGAGGCTGTTGCCCGTTCCCGTGTAGTCCATGTAGTAGGCCTTGTCGTCGTCGACGAGGCGGTAGTAGGCGGCGTTGTCGATGCCGCGGAAGCAGATGGTGGGACCGAGATGGTTCCCCTCGGCGGTGTGGTTGTAGACCACGTCGAGGATCACTTCGATGCCCGCCTCGTGGAAGGCCCGCACCATCGCCTTGAACTCGGCGACCACGGCGCTCGGCTTGGTCGACGACGAGTACTCGGCGTGCGGCGCGAAGAACCCGAAGGTGTTGTATCCCCAGTAGTTCCGCAGTCCCTGGTCGATCAGCACCTGGTCGTGCATGAACTGGTGCACGGGCATCAGCTCGATCGCGGTGACGCCGAGATCGAGGAGATGGTCGATGATCGCCGGGTGGGCGAGACCGGCGTAGGTGCCCCGCATGTGTTCCGGGACGTCCGGATGCGTGGCCGTCATGCCCTTGACGTGGGCCTCGTAGATGACCGTCTCGTTGTAGGGGCGACGGGGCTGGCGATCCATCGCCCAGTCGAAGAACGGGTTGATCACCACGGTCGTCATGGTGTGGCCCAGCGAATCCAGGCCGGGCAGCTCCGCGGCGGCGTCGGAGGTCTGCCCCGTCGCGATCGCCTCGGGCTCGGCGTCGTCGGCGGCCGCGGCCTCGCCGGTGTCGGTGTCCTCGGTGCCCGGGTCCTCGGTGTCGTCCGTGCTCTCGTCCGCGCCGCTGTCGGTCTCGGACTCGGCACCGGGCAGCGGATAGGAGAACAGCGACGGGTCGCCGTCGAACGACCCGTCGAACGCCTTCCCGTACGGGTCGAGGAGCAGCTTGCTCGGATCGCAGCGGTGGCCGTTCTCCGGATCGAACGGACCGTGCACGCGGTAGCCGTAACGCTGACCGGGGGAGACCGTCGGAAGGTAGGCGTGCCAGACGTAACCGTCCACCTCCTCGAGCGGGACGCGGGTCTCGGTCCCGTCACGGGAGATCAGGCACAGCTCGACCTTCTCGGCGATCTCGGAGAACAGTGCGAAGTTCGTGCCCGCCCCGTCGTAGGTCGCGCCGAGGGGATACGGGGATCCCGGCCACACTTCCAGGGTCTCGGGCATCTCGTCGTTAGCGCTCGCTTCGGTGGGCTCCATGTCCGCCAACAGTAGCCTTCCGGCGGTCCGGGCACCGGGTGAGCGCGTCACCACCAACCGGTGGCGGGACCGAGTTGTCGGCCGAGCTCGGGCGTCAGCGTCCGGACGTAGGTCGTGGTGAGGTGGTTCTCGTCGCGGTAGATGAGGATGTTTCCCTCCACCGCCCGGCACAGATCCTGCCGGCAGAACTTGTCGGACAGGTCGAGCAGCGACACCGTGGGCAGGTGCGCGGACGCGGCGACGGCCGGGTCGACCGGGTCCAGCGCCTCCTCACGGGGCACGCCACACGTCTCCGCGGTGCCGCCTCCGGCGAGGCAGTCGGCGGCCCGATAGGCGACGTCGCCGCGGAACAGCCACGGGTTGTCGCGGATCGCGACCACCGGGATGCCGTAATCGGCGAGCGTCTCCCACAGATCGACGTACCAGAACGGGACGAAGTCGCCCGGTCCCTCGCCCTGGTCCTTGGTGCGCGTCGACGTGGTGAACACGTAGTCGGGCGGATCGGCGCGCAGTTCCGCGAGGACGGCGGTCGACCACGTGTCGCACTCGACCGTCGGGGACTCCTCGACCAGCGGGGCGAGGGGATCGGAGAGCGGGCACCCGACCTTGAGATAGGTGTCGAGGCGGAAACCGTGTTCGATGCCGAGCGCGTCGAGCGCGGCGAGCCAGTGCTCCGAGTGCGACCCCCCGACGATCACCATGCGGCGCGTCGCGAGCGGGTCGCCGTAGGTACAGGTCAACGGTGTGCGGTTGGTGTGCTGGGCAATACAGTTCTCGAGCGTCGCAGGAGGCAGGTCGCGGTGGGCGACGAGCAGCGGAGGTTGCACCGGTTGCGGCTCGGTGGAGACGGCGGGATCGAACACCGCCGCGCCGGGATACAGCTCCGTCGGCAGGGCGGCGATGTCGTCGAGGGTCTCCGTCGAACGGTCGACATGGGTGTGCCAGAGGTTCGCGGCCCCGACGAGGGCGACGGCCAGGACCGTCACGACACCTACGAGCGCGGTGCGGGACGGCCGAGGGGGTTCGACGCGGCGGATCGGGTCCTCGAACCACCGGGTCGACGCCTCGGCGAGCAGCAGCGACAGGGCGATCACGACGAGCCCGCCCACGAGGCCGACCGACGTATGGCCGCGCACGATCAGGTAGCCGATGAGGATCGGCCAGTGCCACAGGTACAGCGCGTAGGCGATCGCCCCGAGGCGCACCATGGGCGCGGACGCCAGCAGTCGCGCCGACGGTGTGTCGTGCTCGGCGCCGGAGTCGGAGTCAGGACCGGAGCCGGAGCGGATGCCCGCGACGACGAGCGCCATCGCCGCACCGACGGGGACGAGTGCCCACGGGCCGGGGAAGAGGGAGTTGCCGTCGAGGACGAAGCCGCACGCGAGCAGCACCGCGAGGCCGAGGGCGCCGAGCACGATCCGCAGGACGCGCGGAACCCGCAGCCACGGCGACAGGCACATCAGCAGTCCACCGAGGGTCAGCTCCCACGCACGGGCGGCGCTGTCGTAGTACAGCCACGACTGCGGCCGGTCGGCGAGCACCGCATACGCCAGCGACGCCGCGGTGAGGACGGCCAGCAGCACCGTCAGTGGCAGACGGACAGGCACCGACATCCGTCGCAGCAGCCACGCGAAGCCGAACACCACCACGAGCGCCGCGATGTAGAACTGGCCCTGCACGGCGATCGACCACAGGTGCTGGAGCGGACTGACCATCGGATCGGCGGCCAGATAGTCGCTCGCCGTGCGGGCGAGGTGCCAATTCTGGAAGAACAGCAGCGACGCGCCGGTCTGGTCGGCCACCTCGAGCCACTGCGTGAACGGCCGCAGCACCACCGTGGCGGCCGCGACGGCGGTGAGCACGACGACGAGCGGCGGCAGCAGACGCCGGCCGATCCGCCGCAGGACCGGACGCGGATCGAGCGGGGCCGAGGAGTCGGCCGTCCGCAGGAGCGTGCCCACGAAGAAGAAGCCGGAGAGCGCCAGGAAGACGTCGACACCACCGGAGACGCGACCGAACCAGACGTGAAAGATCACCACGAGCGCGATCGCGAGACCGCGCAATCCGTCGATGTCGGCACGACGTGCGGGGCGCGTGCCTGCTGCCCGCGCACCACTCTCGAGTTCCGGTCCCGAGGTGTGGACGGACATGTGACGGATACCCCCGGTGTCTTACGTGTTCGGCTGTGCTGCGAACCGGCGACGAGCGCACCGGTCGATTGCCGTGAGCGTCGTTCACGGCAACTCGGGCAGACTACGCGGCTGCGGGCGGCGACTTCCAACCGCCTACAGTCTGGGCGTGGGCAACTCTCCTCTCCCGGTCGAGCGGATCCGCACCCTCGACGCTCGGCACCTCTGGCACCCCTACGGCGCGTTTCCGGCGACCACCGAATCGTTGGTGGTCGACCGTGCCCACGGTACCCGGATCGTCCTCGCCGACGGTCGTGAGCTGGTCGACGGCATGAGTTCGTGGTGGGCCGCGGTGCACGGATACGGGCATCCGGTCCTCGACGCCGCCGTCCGCGATCAGCTCGACCGCATGAGCCACGTGATGTTCGGCGGTCTCACCCACGAGCCCGCCGCACGGCTCGCGGAACTGCTCGTCGACATCACCCCCGACGGTCTCGACACGGTCTTCCTCGCCGACTCGGGTTCGGTGTCGGTGGAGGTGGCCATGAAGATGGCGGTGCAGTACCAGCGTGCCGTCGGCAGACCGGGACGGCGTCGCCTGCTCACCTGGCGCGGCGGCTACCACGGCGACACCTTCGCCCCGATGAGCGTGTGCGACCCGGAAGGCGGCATGCATGCACTGTGGACCGACATGCTCGCACGGCAGGTCTTCGCGCCGGCCCCACCGGCTCACTTCGATCCCGGCTACGTCGCGCAGTTCGAGGCGGTTCTGCTCGAGCACGTCGACGAGCTCGCCGCGATCGTCGTCGAGCCGGTCGTCCAGGGTGCCGGCGGCATGCGCTTCCACGACCCGCGGTATCTGCGCGAGCTGCGCAGGATGTGCGACGAGCACGGACTGGTGCTGATCTTCGACGAGATCGCGACCGGTTTCGGGCGCACCGGCGAACTCTTCGCCGCCGACCATGCACAGGTGAGCCCGGACGTGATGTGCGTGGGCAAGGCACTCACCGGCGGATACATGACCCTCGCCGCGACACTGTGCACGCGGGCCGTCGCCGAGGCGATCAGCGCGGGGGAGGGCGGTGGCGTGATGCACGGTCCGACCTTCATGGGCAACCCGCTCGCGTGCGCCGTCGCCGTCGCGGCGGTCGAACTGCTGCTCTCCCGCGACTGGAGGGCCGAGGTGGCGGCGGTGAACGCGGGACTGACGGAAGGGCTCGCGCCGGCACGCGAGTTGCCGGGGGTCGCGGACGTCCGCGTCCTCGGAGGCATCGGCGTGATCGAACTCACCGATCCGGTGGACATGCGCGCGACCACCGACGCCGCTGTGGCGGCCGGGGTGTGGCTGCGGCCGTTCCGCAATCTCGTCTACGCGATGCCGCCCTACATCTGCTCGGCCGACGATCTCGCGGCGATCACCTCGGGGATGATCGCCGCCGTCGGCGCGAACACCCGGTGACCGCCGCGGTCAGCGGACCGCGGTGAGGAACTCCGCGATCGCGTCGGCCACCGCCGTGGGGGTGGTGACGTGCGCGAAGTGCTCGTGCCCCGAGAACTCGACCAACCGGGTGTCGGGCATGACGGCCCGCAGGGCCTCGGTGGCCACGACGTGGTGCTGCGCGGTCCGCGAGCCCTGCAGGAACAGGGTCGGGGTCGTGACGGAGGCGTACCTCGCGACATCCGGCCCGTGACCGTCGATGACGCGCAGTTCGCGCACCCAGGTGGGTGCCAGCTCCGCCATCCGGGACCAGATCGGGGTGCCGCGCAGCCGATCGACCCCTGCTGCGGGGACGCGGAGGATGTCGATCATGGCGATGGTGAGCGCGCGGTCGAGGTCCCCGGCGTCCACTGCTGCCGCATACGGTGCGAGGGCGGCTCCGGCGAGCGGCCCGGCGACCGGCACCGGCGGTTCGTAGAGGACGAGTCCGGGCACGTCGACTCCCGAGGCGACCGCCGCGAGGGCGCACAGTGCGCCGTAGGAGTGCCCGACGAGCGAGGCGTCCGGTCCGGCGGCGTCGAGAACCGCGGCGATGTCGGCGATCTCGGTGTCGATCGAGTACGCGTCGGCGTCGCCGCTGAGCCCGCGCCCGCGCCGGTCCACGAGATGGACGGTGAAGCGGTCCGCCAGGACGGAGGCCACGCGCGACCATTCGTCCCCGGTCGCGATGCTGCCGTGCACGACGACGAGACCCGGTCCCTGCCCGAGCCTGCGGAATCCGATCGTCGTTCCGTCCCGGGACTCGATGTGGACGACCACGTCACCTGCCTTTCGTCGGGGTCTGCCGGACCGTCCGAGCCTACGATCCGAGCCGACCGATATGGCGACTTGAACGGTGTTCAAGTATGGTCACCGCTCATGACCGCACATCCCGCCCTGGCGTGGCTCGACGACACCGCGGCGGCGCGACGCGCAGCGGGTCTGCACCGCGACCCCGTCGTCCGCACCCCCGGCTCGACCGTCGTCGACCTCGCCTCCAACGACTATCTCGGCCTGACCGGCCATCCCGAGGTCCTCGCGGGAGCCACCGCTGCCCTGCGGCGATGGGGAGCCGGTGCCACCGGATCGCGTCTGGTCACCGGCACCACCGCCGAACACGAACTCCTCGAACGTGAACTCGCCGACTTCGTGGGGGCCGACAGCGGCCTGGTGTTCTCGAGCGGATATGCCGCGAACCTCGGTGCCGTCGCCGCCCTCGGCGGCAGGGACGCACTGATCGTCTCGGACGCCGGTGGCCACGCCTCGCTCGTCGACGCGTGCCGACTGTCCCGCTCGAGGATCGTCGTCACGCCCCACAACGACGTCGACGCGGTCGCGCACGCCCTCGCGACGCGCACCGAGGCCCGCGCGCTCGTCCTGACCGACTCGGTGTTCAGCACCGACGGCGACCTCGCGCCGTTGCGGGAACTGCATCGCGTCTGCCGAGCACACGGCGCGTTGCTCCTCGTCGACGAGGCCCACGGAGTGGGGGTCCGCGGCGCGGGGGGCCGCGGACTCGTCCACGAAACGGGCCTCGCCGGCGAGCCCGATGTGGTCGTCACCGCGACGCTGTCGAAATCCCTTGCCTCCCAGGGTGGAGCCGTCCTCGCCGACGGGCGTGTGCGGGAACATCTCGTGGACACCGCCCGCACCTTCATCTTCGACACCGGACTCGCCCCGGCCGCCGTCGGTGCCGCCCGGGGCGCGCTGAAGGTGCTGCGCGCTGAACCCGCCCGTGCCGCTGCCGTGCTCGAGCAGGCCGCGCACCTGGCTCGTCTCACGGGCGTCGAGGCGCCGCCGTCCGCGGTGGTGTCGGTGATCCTCGGCGATCCGCACGTCGCCGCCGACGCCGCGGCGCGATGCCGCGACCGCGGTGTGCACGTCGGCTGCTTCCGTCCGCCCTCGGTGCCGGCCGGCACCTCGCGGCTGCGCCTGACGGCCCGCGCGAACCTCACCGCCGACGAACGCGCCCTCGTCGACGAGGTGCTCACCGACGTCCTCGCGGGAGCCCGCGCGTGAGCGTCCTCGTCGTCACCGGCACGTCGACCGATGTGGGCAAGACCGTCGCGACCGCCGCGCTCGCCGCGAACGCCGTGGCTGCGGGACTGCGGGTCGCGGTGTGCAAACCCGCCCAGACGGGCGTGAGGGACGACGGGCCGGGTGACCTGCAGGAGATCCGGCGACTGGCCGGGGACCGTGTCCGGCTCGTCGAACTCGCGCGGTACCCCGATCCGCTCGCACCCGACACCGCCGCGCGGCGCAGCGGACGCCCGCTGCTCACCCTCGACGAGATCGTCGGCACCGTCCGGAGGCTCGACGCCGAGCACGACCTCACCCTGGTCGAAGGTGCGGGAGGTCTGCTCGTCCGGCTCGGCGCGGGTGGCTTCACTCTCGCCGACGTCGCGGCCGCGCTCGGAGCGCCGGCGGTGATCGTCGCCGCCGCCGGATTGGGCACACTCAACCACACCGCGCTCACCGTGGCGGCGCTCCGCTCGGCGGGGGTCGAGTGCATGGGGGTGATCATCGGATCCTGGCCTGCCGCACCGGATCTGGCGGAACAATGCAATCTCCACGACCTCCCCGACGTCACCGGCGTCCCTGTCGTGGGCCGGATCCCGGCCGGCAGCGGCGCACTCGCTGCCCGTGTCTTCGCCGCCCGTGCCTCCCGGTGGTCGGATCTGCCGCTCCCGACGAAACGGCGTGCGGGCGGATCTTCCGCTGTACTGTGATGGATGCCACACTGCAACTGGCCTGTTCCCATCGTGTCGGCCGGCGCGACATGCCGATACCCGCTACGGAAGGGACATGTCGACCGCTCGGCCCGGAGGTACGGATGTCCATCAGCGAATTGCAGGAACTTCAGCGCACCGCCGCCCACCTGCGCCAATGCCTCGGATCCCTACGATCGCGCTACGGGGACGCAGCCCCGGTGAAGAGGCTGTCGAACGACGTCGAACGTCTCGACATCGACATACGCGACTTCGCCGAACATCCTCCGCGCGAGGTCGTCAACAGTCTCGGTGAACGCATCCCGATTCCCGATACGCCGTACGACGATTCGTTGTTCCGCGGAACGGATACGGACGACGAAGGTCTCGGCGGGCTGCACGGCTCGCGGTGAGCACCTCCGAGGCGACGCCGGCGGCGCGCGGTGAGCCGGCCACCGGCGTCCGCTCCGAGGGCCGCGCACGGATCGCCGCGCGGACGCTGCGGATCGATCGCTGGTGGCAGACACCCGCACTCACCGTCCTCGGTCTCGGTGTGTTCGTGGTGTACGCGACGATCCGCTCGTTCGTGCGTAGCGCCTACTACGTCGAGGACTACCACTACCTCACACCGTTCTACTCGCCGTGCGTGAGCGCGTCGTGCGTAGAGGGCGCCCGCCATTTCGGCACGTGGGTCGGCGAACTCCCGATGTGGATCCCGCTCGCCTTCCTGTCGCTGCCGTTCCTCCTCGGCTTCCGGCTGACCTGCTACTACTACCGCAAGGCCTACTACCGATCGTTCTGGTTGTCGCCGCCCGCGTGCGCGGTCGCCGAACCGCACCGGCGCTACACCGGCGAGACGCGGTTCCCGCTGATCCTGCAGAACTCGCACCGCTACTTCTTCTACGCCGGCTTCGTGGTGTCGCTGATCAACACCTACGACGTCGTCCTGTCCTTCCGCGGTCCGAGCGGGTTCGGCATCGGACTCGGCAACCTGATCCTGCTGGTCAACGTCGTGCTGCTCTGGGGCTACACGTTGTCGTGCCACTCCTGCCGGCACGTCACAGGCGGCCGGCTGCGGCACTTCTCGAAACACCCCGTGCGCTACCGGATCTGGACGTTCGTCTCGAAACTCAACACCAGGCACATGCAGTTCGCGTGGATCACGCTGGGAACCCTGATCCTCACGGACTTCTACATCATGCTCGTGGCGAGCGACACCATCGCCGATCTGCGGTTCATCGGCTGACGCGCACGGCACGACACCGGCGGCACCGGAGGAGGGGGAACACGGATGGTGGATGTCGAACGGCACAAGGTCGACGTCGTGGTGATCGGAGCAGGCGGTGCCGGGCTGCGCGCGGTGATCGAGGCGCGGCAACGCGGCTTCTCCGTCGCGGTGGTGTGCAAGTCGCTGTTCGGCAAGGCCCACACCGTGATGGCCGAGGGCGGATGCGCCGCCGCGATGGGCAACGCCAACCCCCGCGACTCCTGGCAGGTGCACTTCCAGGACACGATGCGCGGTGGCAAGTTCCTCAACAACTGGCGGATGGCCGAACTGCATGCCCGCGAGGCCCCCGACCGCGTGTGGGAGCTGGAGACCTACGGAGCGTTGTTCGACCGCACCTCCGACGGCCGGATCAGCCAGCGCAACTTCGGCGGTCACACCTATCCGCGGCTCGCGCACGTCGGCGATCGCACCGGACTCGAACTCATCCGCACGATGCAGCAGAAGATCGTGTCACTGCAGCAGGAGGATCACGCCGAGCACGGCGACTACGAGGCCCGGGTGCGGGTCTTCGCCGAATGCACCATCACCGAACTGCTGAAGGACGCGGAGGGACGCATCGCCGGCGCGTTCGGATACTGGCGCGAGACCGGACGATTCGTGTTGTTCGAGGCGCCCGCGGTCGTCATCGCCACCGGTGGTATCGGCAAGTCGTGGAAGGTCACGTCGAACTCGTGGGAGTACACGGGCGACGGTCACGCCCTCGCCCTGCGTGCCGGCGCCACCCTGATCAACATGGAGTTCGTCCAGTTCCACCCGACGGGGATGATCTGGCCGCCGAGCGTGAAGGGCATCCTCGTCACCGAGGGTGTGCGCGGCGACGGCGGAGTGCTGAAGAACTCCGAGGGGGAGCGGTTCATGTTCTCCTACATCCCGCCGGTGTTCAAAGGCCAGTACGCGGAGACAGAGGAGGAGGCCGACCGCTGGTACGAGGACCAGGAGAACAATCGCCGCACGCCCGACCTGCTCCCGCGCGACGAGGTCGCCCGCGCCATCAACTCCGAGGTCAAGGACGGCCGGGGGACTCCGCACGGCGGTGTCTTCCTCGACATCGCCTCGCGGATGCCGGCCGACGAGATCATGCGCCGCCTGCCGTCGATGCACCACCAGTTCAAGGAACTCGCCGACGTCGACATCACCGCCGAGGCCATGGAGGTCGGCCCGACCTGCCACTACGTGATGGGCGGCATCGAGGTCGACCCCGACACCGCCGCTGCGGCAGTCCCGGGGCTGTTCGCCGCCGGGGAATGTTCCGGTGGCATGCACGGATCGAACCGGCTGGGCGGGAATTCGCTGTCCGATCTGCTGGTCTTCGGTCGCCGAGCAGGTCTCGGCGCCGCCGACTACGTGCAGGGCCTCACGTCGCGGCCGATCGTCGGCGACGCCGACATCGACGCCGCCGCCCGCGCGGCGCTCTCGCCCTTCGATCCGGCCGATGCCGATCGCGCCGAGAACCCGTACACCCTGCACACCGACCTGCAACAGGTCATGCAGGATCTCGTGGGCATCATCCGGCGCGCGGACGAGATCGAACGCGCGCTGCGCGAACTCGACACCCTGCGCGCACGGATCCGCAACGTCGCGGTGGAGGGCCACCGCCAGTTCAACCCGGGCTGGCATCTCGCCCTGGACCTGCGGAACATGCTCCTCGTGTGCGAGTGCGTCGCGCGGGCCGCGTTGCAGCGCACCGAGAGCCGCGGGGGGCACACCCGCGACGACCACCCGTCGATGGACCCCGAATGGCGTCGCACCCTGCTCGCCTGTCGCCTGGACGGCGGCGACCCGTTCGTCCCCGACGTGACGGTCACCGCCGAATGGCAGCAACCGATGCGCCCCGACCTGCTGGAGCTGTTCGACATCGACGAACTCGGGAAGTACTACACCGACGAGGAACTCGCGGACCATCCCGGACGGAGGGGTTGAGATGGGCTACCAGGCGGCGTTCAGGATCTGGCGGGGCGACGCCGCCGGCGGGGAACTGCGGGACTACACCGTCGAGGTCAACGAAGGGGAGGTCGTTCTCGACATCCTGCACCGCCTGCAGGCCACCCAGGCACCGGATCTCGCCGTGCGCTGGAACTGCAAGGCAGGCAAGTGCGGATCGTGTTCGGCGGAGGTCGACGGTCGCCCGCGCCTGACGTGCATGACCCGCATGTCGCTGTTCGATCCCGACGCGACGATCACCGTGACCCCGATGCGCACCTTCCCGATCATCCGAGATCTCGTCACCGATGTCTCGTTCAACTACCGCAAGGCACGCGAGATACCGGCCTTCGCGCCGCCCCCGGATCTGGCGCCGGGGGAGTACCGGATGCAACAGGTCGACGTGCAGCGCTCCCAGGAGTTCCGCAAGTGCATCGAATGCTATCTGTGCCAGAACGTCTGCCACGTGGTGCGCGACCACGAGGAGAACAAGGAGGCCTTCGCCGGTCCCCGCTATCTCATGCGCATCGCGGAACTCGAGATGCACCCGCTCGACGTCGCCGACCGGCGCGACGTCGCGCAGGACGAGCACGGCCTGGGTATGTGCAACATCACCAAGTGCTGCACCGAGGTGTGCCCGGAGAACATCCACATCACCGACAACGCGCTGATCCCGATGAAGGAACGCGTCGCCGGCCGTCGCTACGACCCGATCGTCTGGCTCGGCAACAAGCTGTTCCGGCGCTGAACCGGACGCAGGAACCGGCTCAGTTCACGCGTTCGGCGACCAGCGGAACCAGCTCGTCGAGCGCGAACGGCACCGACAGCACCGAGTTCGTCGAGAACGCCGCGGAGATGTCGGAATCGCTGTCGAGCACGAGGAACCGGCCGTCGCGCACCGCCGGGATCTGCTGGAAGACCGGATTGTCGGTCACCTCGGCGGCCGGCACGTAGATCGGCAGCACGATCAGCAGGTCGGAGTCGAGCATGTCGAGGTTCTCGTCGGAGACGGTGATGAAGAAATCGTCCGTCGCCGCGGCCTGCACCTGCGGATTGTTCACGAAGCCGAGCTCGGTCATGAAGTCGACGCGCGAGTCGCCGACGACGTAGGCGCCCCACCCCTCCGACGTATAGGACGCGACGGTGACGGTCTTGCCCGCGAACTCCGGATTGTCGGCGGCGGCCTGCTCGAAATCCGCATCGATCTGCGACAACAAGTCGGCACCCTTGTCCGGGACACCGAGCGCCGCTGCCACGGAGGTCACCTGGTCGTCGAGCGACGTGAGATAGGCGTCGCTGCCTTCCGGGCCGCCGACGGTCGGGGCGATCCCCGACAGAGTCTCGTAGCGGGCCTGCTCACCGGAGCTCTTGGTGTCGAGGATCAGATCGGGTTCCTGCGCCGCGAGCAGCTCGAAGGACGGTTCGATCGTGCCGATGAGTTCCGGCGGCGAGTCGTACAGGCCCTGCGCCCACGGCCCCACGCCGTCGCCGCCGAAGGCGAGCCAGTCGCTCGCCGCCACCGGCTGAACACCGAGCGCCAGTGCGGTTTCGGCGTCGCCCCAGCCCAGAGCCGCGACGCGTTCGGGGGCGGACTCGATGGTGACCTCCCCGAACTTCGTGTCGACGGTGACGGGGAAGGCGCCGTCGGCCGGAGCCGAACCGGAGTCGGACTCCGTGTCGGAGGATCCGCACGCGGTCAGCGCGATCGCGGTGGCTGTGAACAGAGCGGCGGAACGGAGCAACGCAGCGGATCGGCGTGTCATGACGGGCCTCGAGTCTGTCGAACAACAAGTGAGGCGATCCTAACCCGGTGGGGTGACCGAAGGTGAAAACCCGCCGGAAACCGCGCAGGACGGCTGCTCGAGCGCGCACTATGTGTCCGTGACCCCACCTGACGACGGTCGGCCGGCACGGGCGAAGCTGGTGCTCGCCTCCTTGATCCTCGTCGCCGCCGTGGCGAACCTGAACCTCGCCGTCGCGAACGTGGCACTGCCCGACATCGGGAAGGCGTTCGACGCGAGCCAGACCCAGCTCAACCTGGTCGCAGTCGGCTATTCCGTCGGCCTCGCCGCGTCGGTGCTCTACCTCGGGGCCGTCGGCGACCGCTACGGACGCAAGACGATGCTGCTGCTCGGCATGGCCTTGTCGGTTCCCGCCTCCGCAGTCGCCGGATTCGCGCCGAACACCGACGTGCTCTTCGCCGCCCGGGTGCTCGGCGGCGTCTCCGCCGGTCTGGCGTTCCCCACCACCCTGGCCCTGATCACCGCCCTGTGGTCGGGCGCGGCGCGCACGCGCGCCATCGCGTTGTGGTCGTCGATCGGTGGCGGCCTGACCGCGCTCGGCCCGCTCGTCGCCGGCATGTTGCTCGAACAGTTCTTCTGGGGATCGGTCTTCCTGGTGACGATCCCGCTCGCGCTGATCGCGCTCGCCCTGACCTGGATGTTCGTGCCGAGCCACGTCAACGAGTCGACCGACCCGGTCGATCATCTCGGCGGCCTCGTCTCGGTGGTGCTCGTCGGTTCGCTCGTCCTGGGCATCAACTTCGTGCCCGTCGACGGGATGAAGACCATCGCGGTGTCCGCCCTGGTGATCGCTCTCGTCGCGGTGATCCTCTTCGTGATGCGCCAGCTGCGCGCGGCGAATCCCCTGTTCGACCTGCGGGTCGCCCGGCGTCGCGTGTTCTGGGTCGCGGCCGTCGCGGGCATCATCGTGTTCGGCACCCTGATGGGCACGATGTACATCAGCCAGCAGTACCTGCAGAACGTGCTCGGCTACTCGACGCTCGCGGCAGGATCGGCGGCGCTGCCCGCCGCATTCGTGATGGTGCTGGTCGCACCGCAGTCGGCGAAACTCGTCGGGTCGCGCGGCTCCCGCTTCACCCTGCTGTCGGGTTACGTCGCGATCGTGGCCGGACTCGTCGTCGCACTGATGCTGTGGAACGAGGACGCGCACTACTGGGTGATCGCCCTCGGATACATGTGCCTCGGCGCCGGCGTCGGTCTCGCCGGTACCCCGGCCTCGCATTCGCTCACGGGATCGGTGCCGGTCTCCCGCGCCGGAATGGCCTCCGGCACCGCCGATCTGCAACGCGATCTCGGCGGCGCGATCGTCCAGTCGATCCTCGGAGCGCTGCTCACGGCCGGATACTCGGCCTCCCTCGCCGCGACGATCGCGGCGAGTCCTCAGGCCACGGCCGTCGACGAGCAGACCGAGACCGCACTGGAGAAGTCGTTCGCGGGAGCCGTCGGGATCGCCGAGCACTATCCGCAGTACGCGCCGCAGATCATCGAGGCGGCCCGGTCGGCCTTCCTCGACGGCGACACCCGCGCCTACACGGCCGCGATCGCGATCGTGCTGGTCGGAGCAGCGTTGGTGGCTCTCGCGTTCCCCTCACGCACGGCCGAGATCGCGCTGCTCGAGCGGTACGCCGAGGAGGACGGCGACGCGACGGTCGACTTCCCTGGGGAACCGGCCCACTGAACCTCGGATCGACACATCGCCGTCATCGCCCCGTATGCGTCGGTCCGGCCCTCACCCCGAGTGCGACCAGCGTCCGACGTCACCCCGCTCGAGCGCGACGGCGAGCAGTTCCGGGAAACGGTCGGGCGTGCACGCGAAGGCGGGAACTCCGAGTTCGGCGAGTGCCGCCGCGTTGTCGCGGTCGAAGGACGGTGCCCCGTCGTCGGACAGCGCCAGCAACACCACGACCTGCACCCCCGCGGCGAGCATCTCCCGGATGCGCGAGAGCATCTCGGCGCGGATACCGCCCTCGTACAGATCCGAGATGAGCACGAACAGCGAATCGGCCGGGCGCGTGATCAGCGACCTGCTGTAGGCGATCGCCCGATTGATGTCGGTGCCGCCGCCGAGCTGGGTGCCGAACAGCACGTCCACCGGGTCGGCGAGCTTGTCGGTCAGATCCACCACCGCGGTGTCGAAGACGACCAGCGAGGTGCGCAGCGCCCGCATCGACGCCAGGACCGCCGCGAACACCGACGCGTAGACCACGCTCGACGCCATCGACCCGGACTGGTCCACCGCGAGCACCACGTCGCGTTTCACCGCCTGGGAGCGGCGCCCGTAACCCACCAGCTTCTCGGGCACCACCGTGCGATGCTCCGGCAGGTAGTGGGCCAGGTTCGCGCGGATCGTGCGATCCCAGTCGATGTCGCGCAGCTTCGGATTCGACGTCCGCGACGACCGGTCGAGCGCACCTGTGACGGCGGCACGGGTGTGCTGCGCGATGCGAGCCTCGATCTCGCGCACGACCTTCTCGACGACCGTCCGTGCCGTCGCCTTGGTGGTCTCCGGCATCACGCGGTTCAGGCTCAGCAACGTGCCCACGAGGTGCACGTCCGGTTCGACGGCCTCGAGCATCTCGGGTTCGAGGAGCAGCCGGGTCAACCCGAGCCGATCCACTGCGTCGCGCTGCATCACCTGGACGACGGATGTCGGGAAGTAGGTGCGGATGTCGCCGAGCCAGCGCGCCACCCGAGGTGCGGATGCGCCGAGACCTGCGGTACGCGGTGCGGTGCCGTCGCCGGGCGCGGTGTCGTACAGCGCGGCGAGCGCGGTGTCCATCGCGCTGTCGTCGGACGAGGACAGTGAGCCCGTGGAGTCCTCCGCGGCCTCGCCGAGTGCGAGCCGCCAGCGGCGCAGGCGTTCGGTGTCTCCGGATTCGGTTGTCATGCCGACACTCCCAGGATCGACGCGGTGGCGGTCAGGGCGATCCGGCCGCGGTCCACGGCGGGCGGTGCCTCCGTGCGGCGGGTGCGTTCGCCGCGCACCGTCTGCCCGAGCAGGCGTCGCTCACCGAAGGCGAACGACCCGAAGGTGCGTCGGAGGACAGGCAGGACGTCGACGAAATCGTCGTCGGTGAGGCCGCTGATCCATTCGTCGACGAGGTCGAACAGTGCGCTGTCGTGGACGAGCAGGAGCCCGCCCCCGCCGAGGAATCCGTCGATCCAGCGTGCCTTCGCGGGTGCGGGTGACCCCACCGACAATGCCCGCGCGACCCGCACCGCCGCGTCGTGTTCGCCGAGTCGGCCGGTGTCGCGCAGCATCCGGGTGGTGCGCCCGACGAGCAGACCGTCGACGTCGTCGCGCTCGCTCACCGACGTCAGCGTGTCGAGCCATCGACCGGTCGCGCTCGGGTCCTCGCGCAGCGCGAGAGCGAGGTGCACATCGTCGATCGCGGTGCGCAGCGCATCGGCGGCGTCGTGGTCGAGACCGGTGACCGCCGCCGGGAGACCGGCGCACACCCGCGCGAGCAGGGCGTCGCAGACGTGGTCCAGGGAGGACAGATCGGTGCCCCGCACATCGCCGTACCGGACGGTGCGCACGAGGGTCGGTAGTGCGCTCATCAGGTGCAGCACATCGTGATCGAGTGCGGCCGCCGCGTCGATCGCCGTCACCAGCAACGGGATCGTGGTCCGCAGGTCGGCGAGCAACGCCCGTTCGAGCAGTTCGGTGAGGTCGGCGAGCGCGATCCCGGAACGTGCGGCACGGTCGGCCACGGTGGCGCCCGCTGCGGATTCCACCGTCGTGCCCCACCGGGACGCCTCGACGATCGCCACCGACAACTCGGGTTCCCACCGCAGCGTCCAGGTCTCGCGGAACGTACCGGTCGAGCGCACCTCGCTCTCCGTGGGCGTGCCCCAGTCGATCCCGAGCAGAGCCAGGCGGTGCAGCAGTCGCGACCGCGCGACGTCGATCTCGCGGCGCAGGTCCAGATCGAGGTTCTTCGCTTCGGCGGACCGCTTGAGGCGCAACGACTTCGCATTCCGCTGCAGGTCGGTGTCGAGCGGGACGGTGGGGGTGTCCTCGGAGACGGAACCGAGTGCCTCGCCGACGACGAGCCGCCGCGTGACGAGGTCGAGCAGGACGTCGTCGCCGTCGCACAGCACCGATCGGGTCGCCTCGACGACCTCGTCGAGTCCGGCCGCAGCGCGACCGCGCAGCGCCGCGAGCGTGTCGGCGAGGCGCGTCGCCTCGATGACGTGGGCGCTCGAGACGGGAAGATCCTCCTCGCGCAGGACACGGGCCACGCGGGTGAACCAGCGTGCGGTCGTGTCCGCGGGCTGTGTGAACAGATGGTGGTACCAGCCGGGTGAGGTGATGCCGGCGCCGTAGCCCGACGACAGCGACAACCGGGAGTGGCTCCACGGCACCCATGTGAGAGTGGTCTTCACCTTGGGAATGCCCTTGAGCAGACGCGCGTCGGGGGCGGCCGGTCCGAGTCGGCCGGTCAGTGCGGGCGCGTGCATCGCCCCGCACACCACGGCGATCGCGCGGGCCCCGGCCTTGACCGTTGCGCGCAGCACCTGCCGCATGTGCGCCTCGCGTCGCGCGGTGTGGTCGTCGATCCCGACATCTTCGCGCAGCACGCGCATCGCGTCGGTGATCTCGTCGAAGGCCTGTGCGGTGCCGTGCTCGACCACCGCGTCCCACCACTGCTCGAAGTCGGCGTAGCCGCCGGCGCGGGCGAGCATGCCGAGCAGGTCGTCGGTCGCGCGGTCGCCGACCTCGCGTTCGGCGGCGAGCGACATCGCCGCCGGAAGGTCGCAGAACCGCACGTCGGCATCGTGCAGGTACGCCCAGCGCAGGGCCTGCCACTCGGGCGAGAAGGCCGCGAACGGCCAGAACGCCGCCCGCGCCGGTTCGTCGCGGGCGTAGGCCAGCAATGCGACCGGGGGGACCATGTCGTCGGCCGCGGCGAGCGCGAGCACCGGATCGGCGTCCGACGGACCCTCGATGAGGACGGTGTCGGGTTCGAACTCGGCGAGTGCCTGCAGGACCGCGCGCGCCGAACCCGGTCCGTGGTGCCGGATCCCGAAGACCCGGATCTCCGCGGGCGCATCCGCGCGGTCGAAGAGAGCGTCGGTCACCCGGTGATCTCCCGGCACGCCCGGTAGAAGTCGGTCCAGTCGCCGCGTTCGCGGACGACGGCCTCGAGATATTCGTTCCAGACCACGCGATCGGAGACGGGGTCCTTGACGACCGACCCGAGGATTCCGGCGGCGACGTCGGAGGGACGCAGCACCCCGTCGCCGAAGTGCGCCGACAGCGCCAGACCGCCCGTGACCACCGAGATCGCCTCGGCGGTGGACAGCGTGCCCGACGGGGACTTCAGCTTGGTCCGGCCGTCGGTGGTGACTCCGCTGCGCAGTTCCCGGAACACCGTCACGACGCGGCGGATCTCCTCCGCGGCCGCGGGCACGGCGGGCAGTTCGAGTGCGGCGCCGAGTTGTTCGACGCGGCGGGTGACGATCGAGACCTCGTCCTCCTCGCTCGCCGGCAACGGCAATACGACGGTGTTGAACCGTCGACGCAGCGCGGACGACAGGTCGTTGACCCCGCGGTCGCGGTCGTTGGCGGTGGCGATGACGTTGAACCCTTTCGTCGCCTGCACCTCGATGCCGAGTTCGGGGACGGGAAGCGTCTTCTCCGACAGGATGGTGATCAGCGCGTCCTGCACGTCGGCGGGAATGCGGGTGAGTTCCTCGATGCGTGCCACGGCGCCGTCGCGCATCGCGGTCATGACCGGGGAGGCCACCAGCGCGTCGGCGCTCGGCCCTTCGGCGAGCAGCCGCGCGTAGTTCCAGCCGTAGCGCACCGACTCCTCGGTCGTACCCGCTGTTCCCTGCACGAGCCGGGTCGACGAACCGCTGATCGCGGCGGCGAGATGCTCCGACACCCAGGTCTTCGCGGTACCCGGCACACCGAGCAGCAGCAGTGCCCGGTCGGTCGCCAGGGTCGCCACGGCAACCTCGATCAATCGGCGCGGGCCGACGTACTTCGGGGTGATCACGGTGCCGTCGGACAGTTCGCCGCCGAGCAGATAGGTCACCACCGCCCACGGGGACAGTTGCCACGACGGCGGGCGCGGCCGGTCGTCGAGTCGCGCGAGCGCCGCGAGTTCGTGCGCGTACTGCTGCTCGGCGTGCGGGCGCAGCAGGTCGGTGCCGGTCACGGCGGTCTCGGACGTGCCCGTCTCGGGCGTCGCGACCTCGTCGGTACCGACAACTGCAGGGGTCGACTCGAAGTCGGTCAACTCAGCTCCTCGTGGATCGTCTTGCGGAGGGTCAGGGTGTCGGCTGCGCTCGCGAACAGGTGCAGGCGACCGAGATCGTCGGTGCGGTTCGCGGCGTCGGCCAGCAGATCGGCCAGCTCGAACGGTGCCCGGTGGGCGAGCAGCGTCAGGACGTCGCGCACCACACGGGTGGTCGTCAGCTTCGTGTACAGCGCGGTGAGCACCTTCTCGGCGACATCTCGCGGCCACGGCGCCGGGAGCGCGGCGAGCAACGCGTCGTCGAGAACCGCGGGCGGCGACGTCTCGCGCAGGTGCGCGAGCAGGATGTCGCGAGGTACGACCCGGGCGACCGACGTGTCGACGGTGCCGTCGCGTCGCAGCAACGCCGCGGCCCATCCGCTGTCGCGTTGCCGGACCGCCGCGCGGCCCCACGCGTCCGTCAGTGCCGTGCGGATGGCGTCGTCGACGTCGAACTCCGGCAGCACCCCGTCTCCGGCGTGCTCGCGCCACACCGACAGCGGAGCGGCCGCGACTGCCGCCACCAGCAGATCGCGGGCCGGACCGTCGGAGAGACCGTCGCGGAGTGCGCTCTCGTCCGGCCGTTCGGGGACGGCGAGGGTGACGGTCGAGCCGTCGACGAGCAGCCATTGCCGCACTCGTTCGGCCATGCGTCGCGCGAACGCGGAGTCGTGGAGGCGGGGAAGAAGGTCGAGCGCGACGGCGCGAACCTTGCGGCTACGGTCGTCGAGGGCGCGCTCGAGCAGGTCTTCGTCGTGCGGACCGAGACCGACCGCGAGCAGGGCGACGAGTTCGGCCCGCTGGGCGGCGGTCTGCGCACCCCATGACGCCGCGAGCGTGGCTGTCGCCGCGGCCGGATCGTGCGCGCGGAGCACCTCGAACCATCGGCGTCGCCGGGCGGGCGGACCGACGTGCCAGGGCGTGTCGTCGAGCGGGTCGGGTGGCAGCAGATCGGCCCATTCCGGGTGGCGCGCGGCTACCCAGCGTCCGCGGGCGCCGGTGAGAGCGATCAGCCGGTCGCGGTGCACCGAGTCGGTGGTCGCGACGATCAACAGGTCGACCACGATGTCGTGCGACGCGCGGAACCGGGCCGCCACCTCGAACCATTCGTCGAGCAGCGGGGAGCGGACGGCGAGCAGCGCGCGCAGGCGTTCGGCAGCCGCGCCGGGAAGGACGGGACGGTCGTCGTCCGGGGCCGGCGACGGCCGTTCGCGGACCACCGGCACGGTCGCGGCGGTGAGGAAGGTCGCCTCCAGGGCGGCAGCGGCGAGCAGTGTCGCGGCGGGGTCTCCGGCGAGTTCGCCCGCGGCACCGGCCGTGTGCAGCGCGCCGAACTCCGGAGCGGAGCGTGCCGTTCCGAGAAGTGCTGCGGTCGTCAGCGATTCGGGCAGTGTGCTCACCAGGTCATCACCTGTCCTCCGGTGAACAGGGAGACCGGGGCGAGAGCGGTTCCGTCCCAGTCGCCGCAGACCGTCACGGGACGGCCCCCTGCGACAGCGTGCAGCCGCCAGCGGCTGTCGTCGTCTCCGGTGAGCGGCAGTGCCCGTCCGGACGGGTCGACGACGTACCATCCGTCTTCACTGTCGGTGGGAGTGACCGCGTCGAGCAGGACGGGCCAGGTGCGCAACCACGGATCTGCTCCGCGCATGCGGGCGTACTCGTCCAGTGCGGCGTCGAGTCCGGTGGCGGGCAGGGTTGTGAACGGCTCCGTCTCCCCGTGCTGCCGGCCGAGCACCGCCCGTAGTGGGGCCGCACCGGGGTAGAAGTGCAGATCGGCATCGACGAGCGACCCGGGGAAGGGGAGCGGCGCGGCGAAACGTGCTGTGCCGTGTGCGAAGTCGAGCAGGATCGCCCAGCGTCCGCTCGACCGTCCCCGCAACCACGTCTTGCGGGTGAACATCCGGCTCTCCTCGGTGACGCGGACGGCGAGGACCTGCCAGCGGTCGCGCACGGCCGGTTCGGCGCGGACCTCCTCGCTGCGGGTGCCGAAACCGAGATGGGTCTGCAGCGAACGCAGGAGCGGCCTCGGCAGTTCGTCGCGCTGCCGGTACGCCACGGCCATGAGGTGCAGGCGCGCGTACTCTTCGAGCAGCCTGGCGGGCCAATCGGTTTCGTCGTTCACGACGGCGGCCAGGGCGCGCAGTGCCGACGCCACGCCGGGAGCCTGGGCATCCACCATGCGGGCAGCGATCGCCTCGTAGGTGTCGTAGCCGTGATCCACCGCCCCGAGGCCGTGCCGGATGCGGTCGGTCAGCCAGCGGTCGAGGTCGTCGAGTCCTGCCGCGACCCGCTCGGCGCGGCGCTGGGCGGTCGCCGGATCGGGTGCCTTGACCGGCTCGTCCGCCGGGGCGGGCGGTGCGGTGGACGCGGCGCGGGCGGCGAGCCATCCGGTGACGAAGTCGGGTGCCTGCCCCGTGGGTACGGCGCCCTCGGACCAGCGCACGAGCAGCGACAGGGCGTGCTTGCAGGGCAGCTTCCGGCTCGGGCACGTGCACGTGTAGGCGGGAGCGCTCGGGTGGATCGCCGTGCGATACGGCGTGGTGCCGCGTCCGCGGCACAGTCCCCACAGGGCGGTGGTGTCGTGACCGGTCTCGAGCCATGCGGAGGCGACGCCGCGCGCAGCCGTCAGCGAGGACGGATCGGGTGCGACGGCGTTGATCTGCTGGAGGGTCCAGGGGGCGGTCACGAGCGTCGAAGGTAGGAGACGGGTCCGACAGGAACGGCGGGGTCAGGATGTCGCACGGGTCTCCAGACGTGCGCGGATGCCGTCGACGAACAACCGCAGGCCGAACTCGAACCGGACGGCGGGATCGCCGTCGAGCAGTTCGTCGTCGGTCTCGGTCGGCTGTTCGGTCGCGACATCGGGGGACAGCGGTGCGCGGGTGAGCGCGCCGAGTTCCTCGAGCTGCGCGCGGGACTGCTCGTCGACGGTGTGGCCGAGCACGTAGTGCAGCAGCGCGTAGCCGGTCAGTTCGGCGTACGCCCGGGACAGACCCGCGCGTTCGGCGGTGGCCACGAAGGCGTCGCGCGCCCGGGAAGTGGTCAGCCGGGAGGCGTAGCTCGAGGCGACGAGTTCGGCGCCGTCGCGATGGGCGAGCAGCGCGGCGCGGAAACGGTGCGCCAGCTCGGAGAGGGCGTCGTCCCAGGCATCGCTCGCGGGCGGCTCGTCGACACCGTCGAGGATGCGGTCCGCCATGGCGCCGAGCAGGGTCTGCTTGTTCGGGAAGTGCCAGTACAACGCGCCGGGCTGGACGCCGAGCGACGACGCGAGCTTGCGCATCGTCAGGTCGCCGAGCCCGTACTCGTCGAGGATCGCCATGGCGCCGTCGAGGACGTCGCCGCGTCGCAACTGCACTGCTTCTCTGCTCCCGCTTCTCCCACTGCCCGCGGCGGTACCGCGCCGCCGGGGATCCGAACCGAAGGATTCGTGCCTTTGACACTATCGGACGCTTCGCCCTAACCTGAACGCTGTTCAATTGAACGATGTTCAAGTTCTCGCCACCCCAGGAGACGGCAGTGACCCAGGCGCCCGCCCGCACCGACATCCTCGAAATCGCTCGCGACCAGGTGCTCCGTCGCGGCATCGGTTTCGACCGCGACCAGACCCTCGAGGTCCTGCAGCTGCCGGACGATCGCATCGACGACCTGCTGGCGGTCGCCCACGACGTGCGCATGGCGTGGTGCGGACCGGAGGTCGAGGTCGAGGGGATCATCAGCCTCAAGACCGGTGGCTGCCCCGAGGACTGCCATTTCTGCTCGCAGTCCGGCCTGTTCGCCTCCCCGGTGCGAGCCGCCCGGCTCGACATCCCGTCGCTCGTCGAGGCCGCGAAGCAGACCGCCAAGACCGGAGCGACCGAGTTCTGCATCGTCGCGGCCGTGCGCGGACCCGACGAACGCCTCCTCGCGCAGGTCGCGGCCGGTATCGAGGCGATCCGCAACGAGGTCGACATCCAGATCGCGTGCTCGCTCGGCATGCTCACCCAGGAGCAGGTCGACCGACTCGTCGCGATGGGTGTGCACCGCTACAACCACAACCTCGAGACCGCGCGCTCGCACTTCCCGAACGTCGTCACCACCCACACCTGGGAGGAGCGCTTCGAGACGCTGCGCATGGTGCGCGAAGCGGGTATGGAGGTGTGCTGCGGAGGCATCCTCGGAATGGGTGAAACCATCGAGCAGCGAGCAGAATTCGCAGCCGACCTCGCGGCGCTCGAACCCGACGAGGTGCCGCTGAACTTCCTCAATCCGCGCCCCGGCACCCCTTTCGGCGACCTCGAGGTGCTGCCCGCCACCGAGGCGCTCAAGGCGGTGGCGGCCTTCCGATTGGCGTTGCCGCGCACCATCCTCCGGTTCGCCGGTGGCCGCGAGATCACACTCGGCGACCTCGGCGCGCAGAAGGGGATCCTCGGCGGGATCAACGCCGTCATCGTCGGCAACTACCTCACCACGCTCGGCCGGCCTGCGGAGACCGACCTCGATCTGCTCGGCGAACTGAAGATGCCGATCAAGGCCCTCGGCGAGACGATCTGATGTTCGATCCGTTCACCGGCGAAGAGATCGTCGACGGGACGATCCGAATCCCCTCCGCGGCAGTGCAACTCGGACTCGAACCGCCGCGCTTCTGCGCGCAGTGCGGTCGCCGGATGATTGTCCAGATCGCGCCGGACGGGTGGTGGGCGCGGTGTTCGCGCCACGGAAGCGTCGACTCGGTGATGAGCGAACAGCGTTGACCGACCATGCGCGTCCCGGATCGTGCCGGGCAGACCGCGTCGACAACCAGCGAAAGTTACGGCGACCGAACGATGTAGCGTCGTATGCATGCTGAATACCCGACTGCTGCCCTTACGCAACGACCGAGTACAGCTGCGGGCGATGCGCGGTGACGACGCGGCTACCTATGCCGCCGGGACCGCAGATCCACTGGTGCGCCGGTACGCACATCTGCCCGAACCGGTGTACACGGAAGCGTCCGTCGCAGCCCTGATCGACGGCGAGATCCGGCAAGGGCTGGAGCGCGGAGATCTGGCCGTACTGACGATCGCCGAACCGGAGACCGACCGCTTCGCCGGCAGTCTCGTGTTGTTCGGCATCACCGCCGAGGAAGCAGAAGTCGGATTCTGGTTGCATCCGCTCGGTCGTGGGAGAGGGCTCGCTGCCGACGCACTCGATCTCGCGGCCGAATTCGCTCGGCGGAGCGGACTACTCCGCCTGACCGCGCGCACCCTCCCCGAGAACGAAGCATCCCAGCGCGTGCTCGAGCGGTGCGGCTACATCCGCGGTGCCCGAACCCGGACCGTCACTCCGTCGGGGGCGGATGCGCTCGCGGTCCACTACTCGCGGGACCTCGGGTGATCCGCGTTGCCGCTGCCTCCCGGGCAGGGTGAGCACGCGGGCCCCTGCGAGGCCCGGAACGCTACGGAAGCCCGCGTTCTTCGGCGGGATAGGTCACGACTCCGTCGGAACCCACCGACGGAGTCGCACCCCACTGTCCCAGCTCGTGCCGTCGCGGGTTCGCGTTGTTGACGAGATGCACGACGGTCCACCCCCGCGCGGCGAGGGTGTTCGCGATCAACAACCGGTGGCAGCGCCACGGCATCGGCTCGCCGCACATGATGGCGACGTGCCGGTGCTCGGCCAGATCGGTGAGTCGCTTCAGTCCGGCCTCGAAGTCGCCGGTGAGGGTGTAGTCGGCGTAGTTCTTGAAACTCGCGTTCTTCCAGCCTGCATTGACGGTCGGATCGATGTCCTTCTGCTTCGGCCGCCTGCCGCCGAGTTCGGTGAGGTGCACGTAGCCGATCCCGGCGCTGTCGAGCCAGGACGGCATCTCGTCGGCGTCGAACTGCGGGCTGCGGCGCGAACCGGGCATCTTCCGCACGTCGACGACGAGTTCGATGTCGGCCGAGGTCAGCGTGTCGAGCAGGACCGACTGCGGGCACGTCCAGTGGCCGATGGTCCACAGGACGCGGGCGTCGGCACTCATGCCTCCCATCGTGCCATCACGCGTGTGCCAGCCGGCGGCGCAGTTCCCCGGCGCCGTCGCCCTCCAATCGGGACAACCCCGCGCGACGGCCCGAAAACAGCAGCAGGATCGCGGAGATCGGTCCCCGCACCTCGGGTCCGGAACCGGAGGACCACTCGGCATCGGTTGCGGTGAAACGGAATCCGTCGAGCGGGACGTCGGCGAAGACCCGGGCCTTCCCGGTGCCGCGGGTGGACCACAACCGAGTGGCGCCCGCTGTTGCGGCGTCCGGCGGCATCGGCAGGTCGCGCTGCAGGGGTATCGCGATGTCCTGGCCGTGGACGAGCAGATCGATCATCGTCTCGAGCGGGGTGATGCCCACGTTGTGCCGGCGGGAGCCGATCATTCCCCGGAGGTCGGTGATCAACTCGGCCGTCGGCTGTCGGGCGCGGTGCCGGGAGGACTCACGGATGATCGTGTTCACACCACCGGGATGACGCAGCGCCATCCGGACGAGGTCGACCACGGTGAGCTGCTGGAGCGTGAGGTGGGCCGCGACGTCGCGCACGGTCCAGCCCTCGCACAGCGACGGCCGGCTCCACTCGTCGTCGGTCAGTTGCTCCAGCAGATCGGCAGTTCGTGCGCGCTGCTCGTCGATCGCGTTCCAGATGTCGTCGACGTTCATGGAATCACCCGACCTGTGCTCCGCCGGACACACGATCCACCCATTCTAGATCGCGGATCGCTCCCCACCCCCGGATTCCAATGCCGGTACGGCGTCCTCCGCGGCACGGCTCACCGACTCCCACTCGAGCCAGGTGGCAATCTTCTCCCGGGTGGCGGCCACGGCCGCATCCAGGACGGCGTTGCCCAGCACGATGCGGCGCGGTGGCCGGTCGGCGTCGACGACCTCGAGCAGTGCCCGCGCGGCCAGAGCGGGGTGGCTGTCGATGCTCGTGGACGCGCTCTGCTCCTCGATCTCGGCTCGCAGCGCGTCGTAGTCCGATCGCGGAGTGCTCACCGTCATGGTGGTGTAGAGGTCGGTCCAGTAGCCACCCGGCTCGACGATCGTCACGTCGATGCCGAAATGGGCGGCCTCGACGGCCAGTGCTTCACTGAGTCCTTCGAGGGCGAACTTGCTTGCGCTGTACAGCCCTGTGCCGGGCCCGCTCAGCACGCCCCCGATGCTCGAGATCTGCACGAGATGCCCGCGTCCTCGACTGCGAAAGGCCGCCATGGCTGCCTGGCTGACCCACATCGCCCCGAAGAAGTTCGTCTCGAACTGTGCGCGCGCCTGCTCCTCGGTGAACTCCTCGACGAATCCGTAGGCCATGGTGCCCGCGTTGTCGACGACGATGTCGATGCCTCCGAAATGTTTTCGGGCGGTGTCGAAAGCGGCGAACACCGCTGTGCGTTCGGTGACGTCGGCCGGGAGCCGGAGGAGACGCTCCGGATCCCGGGGGAGATCGGCCGATCCGATCGACCGTGAGACGGCTACGACGTTGTCACCTCTCGAGAGTGCCGCTCGGACGAACTCCCTGCCCAGGCCGCGGCTCGCGCCGGTGATCAACCACGTGCGAGGACGGACGCCGGGGGTGGCGGGGGACGCGGTCGGTTGGGTTCGCATGCATACCTCCTGTGTGAGACGAGACGGTTCGTCTCGTTCAACTGAGGATGACCCTCCGGGCGCCGCCTGTCAAGACGCAACGTCTCGTCTCGATGCGATATCGTCGTCCCATGTCTGCACGCCCCGGACCCGGCAACTCCCGGCGGAACCCCGCCTCGCGGAAAGCGATCCTCGATGCCGCTTTCGACCTGGTCACCGAGGTCGGCTACTCGAAACTCGGTATCGAGGCGATCGCCGCCCGGGCCGGCGTGGGGAAGCAGACGATCTATCGCTGGTGGCCGTCGAAAGGAGCCGTCCTCCTCGACGCGTATCTGGCGCACACGCAGGGCGATGCCGGGGACGAGGCCGCGCTGCCCGACACCGGCGACCTCCGCGCGGACCTCGTTGCGGTGCTGCAGGCCACCGTGGCGGAGCTGCGTGATCCGAAGTTCGCCGTCCCGCTGCGCGCGTTGACCGTGGCGGTACTCGAAGACCCCGGGCTCGCAGCGGAATACGAACACCGCCTCGACGCGCCGATGCGGGAGATGAAGAAGGCCAGGCTCCGCGCCGCGCAGAGTGCGGGGCAACTGCCGGACGACCTCGATCTCGATGTCGCCGTGGACATGTTGTTCGCGCCTGTCGCCCAGAAATGGTCGACCGCCGGCGAACCCCCGTCGGACGACTACGTCCGCACTCTGGTCGAGACCGTCCTCTCCGGCCTGACGCGTCCGTCCGAGGGCGACCCGTCCGCCGGTCTGTAACGTACGACTCCTCCTGTCCGACACACACGTCGGAATCACATGACGATCAGGGGAGGGACAGCATGGGTTCGGTCGATGTTCTGGAATGGATCCGCGAGGGTTATCTGGCGGGCGACCCGCTGCGCTCGGCGCTGTTCGTCGGGTCGGCCTTCCTGACGATGCCGCTGCAGTTGCTCGAGGTCATCATGGGACGGCCTTTCTGATCTCCTCCGGGAGGTTCACACCGGCGGTCGCAGGGCGGCGAATTCGTCCGTCACGCGCAGCCGGGAATCGGTGAAGCGGTAGAGCGCCGGGGGGCGACCTCCCGCTTTGCCGGACGGTGCGGTGTTGCCGGTGCGGGTGAGCACGTTCCGGCGCGCCAGCACCCGTTGGAGATTGGTGGCATCCACCTCGTAACCCAATGCAGCGCAATAGATGTCGCGCAGCGTCGACATCGAGAACTCCGCCGGCGCGAGGCCGAACGCGATGTTCGTGTACGACAGCTTCGCGGCAAGGCGTGCATGGGCGTTCGCCACCATCACCCCGTGGTCGAAGGACATCGCGGGAAGGTCCGAGACCGGATGCCAGGCCGTATCGGACGGCAGCTGGGGATCCGAGGTGAGGGGGATCAGGCCGAGATAGGTCGACGCGATCGTGCGCGGTCCCGGCACCCGATCCGGGTCGGAGAAGACCGACAACTGTTCGAGATGCGCGACCTTGCGGACGTCGACCTTCTCCGCGAGTTGCCGCCTCGCCGACGTCGTGAGGTCCTCGTCGTTGCGCAGTTGCCCGCCGGGGAGCGACCACGTGCCGACCTGCGGATCGAGGGCCCGTTGCCACAGCAGCACCCCGAGTTCAGGTTCTTCGCGGAGGGTTCCCGAGGTGTCCGGAAAGCGGCGAACCTGGAACACGGCGATGAGCACTTCGTGACGGGTGTTACTATGTGGCATGTTTTCGATCCTAAGTCGAAAACCTCGAACACGGCAATTCCGGTACAACCCGCCGGGATGACACCCTCGAAGGAGCTAGGCCATGACCACGACCGAGTGGGCGGGAGCCGCCACCATCGTCGACGGCCCCGGCGGATACACGGGCGTCGAGGCGACGCCGGAGTGGGCCGAGGAGGTCCGTCGGCTGGCCCGTGAGCGCAACGCCACGCTGCTCGCGCACAACTACCAGCTTCCCGCGATCCAGGACGTCGCCGATCACGTCGGCGACTCGCTCGCGCTCTCGCGTATCGCCGCCGAGGCCGAGGAGGACACCATCGTCTTCTGCGGCGTGCACTTCATGGCAGAGACCGCAAAGATCCTCAGCCCGAACAAGACGGTGCTCATCCCCGACGAGCGCGCCGGCTGCTCGCTCGCCGATTCGATCACCGCCGACCAGCTGCGCGAGTGGAAGGCCGACCACCCCGACGCCGTGGTCGTCTCGTACGTCAACACCACCGCCGAGGTCAAAGGCCTGACCGACATCTGCTGCACCTCGTCGAACGCCGTCGACGTCGTCGCGTCCATCGACCCCGACCGTGAGGTGCTGTTCCTGCCCGACCAGTTCCTCGGCGCCCACGTCAAGCGCGTCACCGGCCGCGAGAACATGCACATCTGGGCCGGGGAGTGCCACGTGCACGCCGGTATCAACGGCGACGAGCTCGCCGCGCAGGCCAAGGCGCACCCCGACGCCGACCTGTTCGTCCACCCCGAGTGCGGCTGCGCCACCTCGGCGCTCTACCTCGCCGGGGAGGGCTTCGTGCCCGACGACAAGGTCAGGATCCTGTCCACCGGCGGCATGATCGACGCCGCGCGGGAGACCGGCGCGAAGCAGGTCCTCGTCGCCACCGAGGTCGGCATGCTGCACCAGCTCCGCAAGGCCGCGCCCGGCATCGACTTCCAAGCGGTCAACGACCGCGCGTCGTGCCCCTACATGAAGATGATCACCCCCGCCGCACTGCTGCGCTGCCTGCAGGAGGGACGCGACGAGGTCCACGTCGCCGCCGACGTCGCCGAGCGGGCCCGCCTGTCGGTGCAGCGCATGATCGCCATCGGCAACCCGGGCAGCGGCGAGTGACCACCGCCATCACGGTCGCGTGGGAGGACCACGCCGACCTGGTGGTCGTCGGGGGTGGCGTCGCCGGTCTCACGGCCGCGCGCGCCGCCTCCCGGCGCGGCGCGCGGGTGCTCACGGTGAGCAAGGGCGGCCCCACCGACACGGCCACCCAGTACGCCCAGGGCGGCATCGCGGTCGTGGCGCCGGTGGGCGACAGCGTCGACGCCCACGTCGCCGACACACTTGCCGCAGGCGGGGGACTGTGCGACGAGGACGCGGTGCGCTCGATCGTCACGGCCGGCCCCGACGCCGTCACCGCCCTGCGCGATCTCGGCGCGGTGTTCGACACCGCCGGAGACGGCGACATCGCCCGCACCCGCGAGGGTGGACACAGCACCCGCCGCATCATCCACGCCGGTGGCGACGCAACCGGCGCCGAAGTTCAGCGCGCCCTCGGCGAGGCGGGCTTGCCCGTCCTGTTCGGAGCCGCTGCCGCCCGGGTCCTCACCGACGCGCGGGGTGTCACCGGACTGCTCGTCCTCGACGAGCGCGGGTACGGCGTCGTCCACGCCCCGGCCGTGTTGCTCGCGACCGGTGGCCTCGGGCAGTTGTACGCGTGCAGCACGAATCCGCCCGGCGCCACCGCCGACGGCATCGCGCTGGCCCTGGCCGCCGGCGCCGGCGTCGCCGACCTCGAGTTCGTCCAGTTCCACCCGACCGTGCTGTTCGCGGAAGGGGGCACCGGACGTCGGCCGCTCATCAGCGAAGCGGTGCGCGGTGAGGGAGCGCGACTGGTCGACTCCCGCGGCCGATCGATCACCGAGGGCGTGCACCCGCTCGGCGACCTCGCACCCCGCGACGTCGTCTCACGGGCGATCGCCGAGCGTCTCACCGCGCTCGGCGAGGACCACGTCTACCTCGACGCACGTCACCTCGACGGTTTCGCCACACGTTTTCCGACCATTACGACGATGTGCGCCGACGCCGGTCTCGATCCGGCCCGGGATCTGCTGCCGGTCGCTCCCGCCGCCCACTATTCGTGCGGCGGTGTCGTCACCGACGTGCACGGCCGCACCCGCATCCCCGGTCTGTACGCGGCCGGTGAGGTGGCACGCACCGGCCTGCACGGCGCGAACCGGCTCGCCTCCAACAGCCTTCTCGAAGGACTCGTCCTCGGCGAGCGCGCCGGGGTGGCGGCGGCGATCGAACGGGCCGGAACGCGTGTCGAGACCGACGGCATTCCCGTCGTCGCCCCGACCGTCTGCGATCGTGCGGTGCTGCAGCAACTCATGACCCGGCACGCGCTGGTCGTGCGCGACGCCGACGGATTGTCCGCTGCTGCAGTCGAACTCGACGGCGCGAGCGTCGCCACGGCGTGTGCCGACGCGGAGCGACTCGAGGACGCGGCGCTCACCGTCACCGCGCGGGCCCTGCTGCTCGCGGCGCAGCGACGCACCGAATCGCGGGGATGCCACACCCGCAGCGATCATCCGGACACCGACCCGGCGCAGGCTCGCAGTCTGGAGCTGCGTATCGACGATGACGGCGAGTTGTCCTTCACCACACCGGAACTGACAGGAGTCAACTGAGATGACCACCGCGCTGCCCGACGGACTCGACCTCGCCGAGACCCGCGAGCTGGTCCGGAAGGCGCTCGACGAGGACCTGCGCTACGGCCCGGACGTCACCACCGACGCCACCGTGCCCGCCGACGCTGTCGCCACCGCCTCGGTGGTCGCGCGGCAGGCCGGCACCCTCGCCGGTCTGGACGTCGGTCTGCTCGTCCTCGACGAGGTCATCGGTGCCGATCATTACGGCGTGCTCGACCGCAGGTCCGACGGGGAGCGGGTGCTGCCCGGCGATTCGGTCCTGACCGTCGAGGCGCCGACCCGCGGTCTGCTCACCGCCGAGCGCACGATGCTCAATCTCCTGTGTCACCTGTCGGGCATCGCGACGGCGACCTCGCACTGGGTCGATGCGGTGACGGGCACCGAAGCGAAGATCCGCGACAGCCGCAAGACGCTGCCGGGACTGCGCGCGCTGCAGAAGTACGCGGTGCGGATGGGTGGCGGCGTCAACCACCGCATGGGGCTCGGCGACGAGGCGCTGATCAAGGACAACCATGTCGCGGCGGCCGGTTCGGTGGTCGCCGCATTGCGAGCCGTCCGCGAACACGCCCCCGACATCGCGTGCGAGGTGGAGGTCGACACCCTCGAACAGTTCGACGAGGTGCTCGCCGAGAACGTCGAGTTGATCCTGCTCGACAACTTCCCGCTGTGGCAGACGCAGATCGCGGTGCAGCGGCGCAACACCCACGCGCCGCAGACACGACTCGAATCCTCCGGCGGCCTGTCCCTCGACGTCGCCGCCGACTACGCGCGCACGGGCGTCGACTACCTCGCGGTGGGTGCGCTCACCCACTCGGTGACGGTGTTGGACTTCGGCCTGGACATGTAGGGCGTAGGTCGCACGTCACCGACCGGACGAATCGGACGCGTCACCGGAAGATTCGTCGGTGCGACGGTCCCCGCACTCGCGCCTTCTGGGGTAGAACTGACAGCACATCGACGTGCCGGGACCGGTCACGTGGGGGCGGGCTCCGGTGGTGGCCGGTGCTTTGTGGGGGAGGAAGACAGAACGCGATGCGGTTACCGATGGCACCGACCGACTCGATGTTCCTGCTCGGCGAGTCGCGCGATCATCCGATGCACGTCGGCGGTCTGCTGCTGTTCCAGCCGCCGGAAGGCAAGGACGCGAGCGACCTGCGGTCGATGTTCGCCGAGGCGCTCGCCCGCGAGGAACCTGCCGGGCCGCTGTGGTGCAAGCGGCCCACCCGGTCGCTGTTCACCCTCGGGCAGTGGGCATGGGAGGACGATCCGCGCTTCTCCATCGACTACCACGTGCGGTTCAACGCGCTGCCGTCCCCGGGCACGATGGACGATCTGTGGGAACTCGTCTCCCGCCTGCACGCGTCCCTGCTCGACCGCACGCGCCCCCTGTGGGAGATGCACCTGATCGAAGGGCTCGCCGACGGTCGTTACGCCCTGTACGTGAAGATCCACCACGCGCTCGCAGACGGGGTCGGTGCGATGCGCCTGCTGCGCCGCGCGCTCAGCACCGACCCGGACCGCACCGACATGCCGGCCCCGTGGGCGGTCGCCGACGCCCGGTCGACGAGCCGTTCGGCCATGGGCACCGCGATCGGATTCCCCGGTGCCGTCGTCCGTGCGGCGACCGGCGTGATGAACGACGCAGTGAACGTGGTGTCCGAGGCGGTGGCGCTGGTCCCGGCGATCGTCGGCACCGTCGACCGGGCACTGCACAATCGCGGGGGGTCGCTGTCGCTGGGCGCTCCGAACACCATCCTCAACCGTCAGATCTCCGGATCGCGCAGATTCGCGGCACGGTCCTGGCCGATCGAACGACTGCGCATGGTGGCCAAGGCCGCCGACGCGACACTCAACGACGTCGTCCTCGAACTGTCGGGCGGGGCTCTGCGGGCGTTCCTCTCCGAGCACGATGCGCTGCCGGACGATTCGCTGGTCGCCATGGTTCCGGTGTCGTTGCGTCGGAGCACGAGCTCGTCGGGCAACGAGATCGGCATCCTCATGTGCACCCTCGCAACGCAGTGCGCCGATCCGGTGGAACGGCTTGCGCGTGTGCGCGGTTCGATGATCGAGGGCAAGCACGCGATGAATTCGATGTCGAAACTCGGTCGTCTCGCGACGAGCGCGGTGGGCGTGGCGCCCCTGGCGGTGGGGGTGCTCACCGGCAATCGGGCGCTGCCGCGGCCGCCGTTCAATGTGATCGTCTCGAACGTGCCGGGTCCCGATGCCCCGCTGTACTGGAACGGTGCGCGTGTCGACGCGCTGTATCCGCTGTCGGTGCCCGTCGACGGGCAGGCGCTGAACATCACGTGCACGAGCACCGACGACGAGATCGCCTTCGGTCTCACGGCGTGCGGTCGCACGGTCCCGGATCTCGTCCGGCTGCTCGATCACTTCGACGAGGAACTCGAGGCGCTGGAATCCGCCCTCGGCGTCCGGGTGGAGGTCGACGACGAGGACAGCGGGAAGAGCGACGCCGGGAACGGCTGATCGCGCCGTTCCGAGAATCGTTGCGCCACATCGTCGAACGACCCGGGTCGGGGTGTAACCGGGACCGACACGCCCGCCGCCCGCCCGATTGGTTACGCTCAGCGCCCGTGACCGACTTCGACAGCCAGGTGGTGGCGGCTGTGACCGCCCACATGAACGACGACCACGCAGCCGACAGCCTGCTCATCGTGCGTGCCTTCGCCGAGCCCGGTGCCGTCGAGGCGCGGATGACCGGCGTCGACCGCGAGGCGGGGGAGTGGGTCGTCGTCATCGACGGTCGCGATCACACCGTGCGCATCCCCTGGCTCGAGCCGGTGACCGACCGGGCCGGACTCCGCACGGCCGTCGTCGATCTCTACAAGGCGGCGTGTACGCGCCTCGGGGTCGACACCCCGTCCTGATCGCTGTCCCGACCGCGCTGCGGCCGGGACAGCGCGATCATGTCGACGCTGCCAGCCGTCGGGCGTGCGGCGTCCACACCTCAGTGAGTGCACGACGGCCGATGAACAGCCCGATGTGGCCGGCGTCGGCGATCGTGGTGGTGATCCTCTCCGGCGGGGTCGACACGTGCTCCGCCAGCGCCGTGACCTGTCGGGGAGTCGCGATCGGATCGGCGGACCCGGCGATCAGATGGACCGGGCAGTCGACGGCCGAGAGGTCGACGACGCGTCCTTCGACCCTCAGCGTGCCGGCGACGAGTTCGTTGCCCACGAACAGGTGTCGCATGATCCACTCGCGGAAGGCCGAGGGGATCTCCTGCTTCCAGGTGAACCAGTGCCGTTCGGCTTCCCAACGCGCGACCTCGTCGGGATCGTCGAGCAGTCCGAGCAGCGTCATCGCACGTTCGACCTCACCGATCGGATCAGTGGTCGGCACCCCGACGGCCCGCGCCGCCCCGTACCAGAAGTCGATCGTCGTGGCCGCGGCACCGCGAGGCGCGTGGGCCAGCACCGACAGCGCCGGCTGGTCGACGTGGAAGTCGATGGGTGCTCCCGCCACGGTCAGCGAGTGCACGCTCTCGGGATGCAACGCCGTGTAGACGGTGCCGAGCCACCCACCCTGGCTGTCGCCGATCAGGTTCACCCGGCCACCGAGATGGTCGACGGCCTCGGCGACGACCGCCAGGTGCTCGTCGATCGAGCAGCCGTCCGTCGCGGGAGTCGCGGGTGCCCAGTCGAGACAGTGCAGGCGGGTCAGGCCACCGGCGCGGAGGGCTTCGACCTGACTGCGGTCGGCGGAATGGTCGACGATGCACGAGTGGGTGCCGGCCTGCGGCGGCAACAGCAGCGTCGGGATCTCGTCGCGTGCGGGGTCGGAGGTGCTGCAATCACGCAGACCGCCGAGGGACCACCGGCGCACGACCGGCCAGTCCGTGGACCAGCGTGGCGGCGTGGCCGATGTCAGGGCGCGGCTGTACCGGTTCGCGTCGGAGACCAACGTGCACGGTGTGGCGCCGCGTCGTACGAGGCCGGCGAGATAGGCGCTCCAACCGGCGATCGCCGCGGTCCCGAGACGAAACGGGGCCGCGGCGATCCGGGCGGGTGTCAGTGACAGCATGCACTGCACCGGAGAACGTCCGCTGATGCGGTGTTCGGTATCGACTGCATCGAGGAGTCGACGATTACTTCAGCAGGTCGCGAGCGGTGCTCGTGACGGTGGTGGTGAGCTCGCGGGCGAAGGAGGCCTGTGCCTTGGCGAGATCGGCGACCCACTCGACGGGGGTGGCGTCGGCGACCTTCTCCTGCAGATCCAGGATGCTCGAGACGGCCTTCTCGTAGGTGTCGACGCCGAGGTTTCCGCTCTGCTTCGCGGCGTCGATGAACTTCGCGTTGAACTCCTGGAAGCGCTCGGTGGCCTCGTCGACGGTCTTGGTGAACTCGGTGGCGGCCTTGTCGGCGACCGCAGCGGCCGTCGAGGTGAGCTTCTCGGCCGACTGCTGGGCCGTTGCGGTGGCCTCGGTGGCGGCCTTCGTGGCGGCTTCCGTCGCCTTGGCAGCGGCATCGGTGGCCTTGGCGTTGGCGGCGGTGGTCTTGGTCGGTGCGGTCATGATGTGTACCTTCCGTGGGCGCTCGTGACAGGAGCGGGGCTTCCCCTATGGGGGTGCGCTCGGATCAGCGCTGTTAGCAGGTTAGCAAAATGATAGCTAACGCGCAATGTCACTCGAAGACATAGGTTCCCGGGGCATCGCACAGTGGCGGATGCTGCGCGCTGCCCATCGCCGGGGGAGCGACGAGCTCACCGGCACGCTTCGTCGACCATGCGGTCCAGTCCTCCCACCACGACCCGGCGGTGCGAGTGGCCTTCTCCGACCACGTCTTCGGGTCCTCGGGCAGCTTCGGCAGCTTCTCGCCGTCGGGCGCGCCGACGGCCTCGAACCACGCCTTCGGGTTCGGGGGATTGACCGCGCCGGCCACGTGGCCACCGCTGGTCAGGACGTATCGGACCGACCCGCCGAGCAGACCAGTGGCCTTGTACGACGACGTCCACGGCACGATGTGGTCGTTGATGGCACCCACCACGTAGGTGTCGCACGTGATGTCCGACAGGTCGAGGACCTCGCCGTCGAGCTCGTACACACCGCGCGCGAGCTCGTTGCGGCCGTACAGCGACCGCAGGTAGTGCGAGTGCATCTTCGCCGGCATGCGGGTGCTGTCCTCGTTCCACGCCAGGATGTCGAAGGCGGCGGGCTTCTCGCCCTTCATCCACCGCGACACCCAGTAGTTGAAGATCAGATCGCGCGCACGGATCATGTCGAAGCTGCCGGCCATCTCGTTGCCCGAGAGGAAGCCCTGCTTGCTCATCCGGAACTCGACACGGTCGAGCGTCGCCGGGTCGGTCAGCAGTGCCAGCTCGCCGACCTCGCTGTAGTCGAGGAGCGTGTTGAGCATCGTGAACGCGCTGATCCGCTTGTCGTCGAGCTTGCCCATGCGGGCCGCGGCCATCGCCGCCATCGCGCCGCCCAGGCAGATCGACAGCACCTCGATACGCGAGGACCCGGTGATCTCCTCGACGACGTCGAGCGCCGCCGCGACGCCCTGCCGGAAGTAGTCGTCCATCGTGATCTCGTGCATCGACTCGTCCGGGTTGCGATACGAGATCGCGAACACGGTGCGGTTGTGCTGCACGGCCCACTCGATGAGGCTGCGCTGCGGCGCGAGATCGAGGATGTAGTACTTGTTGATCCACGGCGGCGCCGCCAGGATCGGGATCTCGTGCACTTCGCCGGTCTGCGGGGCGTACTGGATGACCTCGATGAGGTCGTTGCGGAAGACGACCTTGCCGGGGGTCGCGGCCATGTTCTCGCCGAGGGTGAACGCCTCGCGGTCGACCTTGAGCGGCAGGCCCTTCCGGTGCACGACGTCCTCGATGGCGTACTTCGCGCCGCGGAACAGGCTCGCGCCACCGGTGTCGAGCGCGCGCACGAGCACACCCGGGTTGATGAGGAAGTTCGACGGGGCGAGCGCGTCGAACATCAGGTTCGCGAACTGGCGGGCCTTGCCGTCCTGCACGGGATCGCCCGAGCCGGCGTCGGCGAGATCCTCGACGTACTCGCGGGTGGCGAGATAGCTCTGCAGCAGCGAGAAGTAGGCCGGGTTCTCCTTCCAGGCGGCATCGGAGAACCGGCGGTCCTTCGGATCCAGCGGCACCGGGGGCTGCGGATCGGCGGCGTTCCACACGCGTGTCGCCGCCGCCGGGATGTTCGCCAGGCGGGTGGCGTACTCCGTGGTCGCGCCGGCCACGGCCCGCGGATTCTTCACTGCACGGCCGGCGACGGATGCGACGGCCGGTCCCCACCCGATCGGGTCGAGGGAGGAGGTGAGCTTCTTCTGCAGATGGTTGAGCACCGAGCAACTCCAGAACTGGGTGAATGGTCCGGAGCCGATGGTGACGTCGCCGACGGAGGCGCGCACCTTACCCCCAGGTACGTGCTACCTGCATGTTCGTCGACGGGGTGGTGAAACCGGGCTGACCTCGAATGCTGCGTGACGCACGAACCCGCCCGGTGACGATTGTGAGAATGCTCACTCCTTGTCGGGTTCGCGTCCTCCACCACGCCGACGACGCGCGACGGTGACCTCCCGGAACGCCTCGTACATCTCCTCGAGCGAACGCCGCTGGGGATTGGTCAGGTCGGGATCCTCGCGAATCGCCCGCAGGACCGCGGACTCTGCTCCGCCGTCGGCCTGCGCGTGGGCCGCGAGGGTGTCGGCGGACAGGTGCAACTGTTCGGCGATCGCTTGCAGCACACGCTCGCTCGGTGCCCGCAGGTTCCGTTCGATCTGCGACAGGTACGGATTCGAGATGCCCACCATCGCCGCGAGTTGACGCATGGGCAGTTCTGCGAGTTCACGCTGGCGGCGGATCAACTCGCCCAACGTGCTCGGGCGCGGCTCGTCCTCGTCCATGCCGACAGCATAGGCACGGTGATCCGTGCCGAGAGGTTCCTCACGCGGGCGCGACTTCGATCGTCGTCGGGGGATGCGGGATAGTAGAGGGTGATCCCTGTTCGACGAGAGAGGACACCTCATGCTTGCCCGCACCGACCTGCGCGGTCGTACTCCCACCACTGCGGAGCTCAGGGGCGCACTGCCCCGCGGCGGAGTGGACGTGGACGCGGTGCTCCATCAGGTCCGTCCCGTCGTCGACGATATCCGCGACCGCGGCGCCGAGGCCGCGCTCGACTACTGCGAGAAGTTCGACGGGGTCCGCCCCGCCTCCGTGCGCGTTCCTGCCGCGGAACTCGACCGCGCGCTGGCCGAACTCGAGCCCGCGGTCCGTGCCGCCCTCGAGGAGGCCATCGCGCGCACGCGCGTCGTGCACGCGGCCCAGCGCCGCACCGACGTCACCACCGAGGTCGTCCCCGGCGGCACCGTTACCGAACGCTGGGTGCCGGTCGAACGCGTCGGCCTCTACGTGCCCGGTGGCAACGCGGTCTACCCGTCGTCGGTCGTGATGAACGTCGTCCCGGCGCAGGCCGCCGGCGTCGAATCGCTCGTCATCGCCTCGCCGCCGCAGAAGAACTTCGGCGGACTGCCGCACCCGACGATCCTCGCCGCCGCGGCCCTGCTCGGCGTCGAGGAGGTGTGGGCCGTCGGCGGCGCACAGGGTGTCGCACTGCTGTCCTACGGCGGCACCGACACCGACGGCGCCGAACTCGCCCCGGTCGACATGATCACCGGCCCCGGCAACATCTACGTCACCGCCGCCAAGCGGCTGTGCCGCGCGGTCGTCGGTATCGACGCCGAGGCCGGCCCCACCGAGATCGCGATCCTCGCGGACCACACCGCCGACGCGGTGCACGTCGCCGCCGACCTGATCAGCCAGGCCGAGCACGACGTCATGGCTGCCTCGGTGCTCGTCACCACCAGCACCGAACTCGCCGATGCCGTCGACACCGCCCTCGCCGCGCAGCTCGAACTCACCAAGCACCGCGAGCGCGTCACCACCGCGCTGTCCGGCAGCCAGTCCGGCATCGTCCTCGTCGACGACATCGACCAGGGTTTGAAGGTCGTCAACGCCTACGCCGCCGAGCACCTCGAGATCCAGACCGAGAACGCCTCCGAGGTCGCCGCGCGCGTCCGCTCGGCCGGCGCGATCTTCGTCGGGCCGTGGGCGCCGGTCTCCCTCGGCGACTACTGCGCCGGGTCGAATCACGTGCTGCCCACCGCCGGCTGCGCCCGGCACTCGTCGGGCCTGAGCGTGCAGACCTTCCTGCGCGGCATCCACGTCGTCGAGTACACCGAGGCGGCCCTGAAGGACGTCTCCGGTCATGTCATCACCCTCGCCGACGCCGAGGACCTGCCCGCCCACGGCGAAGCCGTCCGTCTGCGATTCGAGGCGCTGAAGTGACCCAGATCCCCGGCTCCCGCATCACCCTCGCCGATCTCCCGCTGCGCGAGAACCTGCGTGGCAAGTCGCCCTACGGTGCGCCGCAGCTGACGGTGCCCGTCCAGCTCAACACCAACGAGAACCCGCACCCGCCCACGCAGGCGCTCGTCGACGACGTCGCCGAGGCCGTGCGTGAGGCGGCGACGCAGCTGCACCGCTATCCCGACCGCGACGCGGTCGCGCTGCGCGCCGACCTCGCCGGCTATCTCACCAAGCAGCACGGCGTGCAGCTCGGTGTCGAGAATGTGTGGGCCGCAAACGGTTCCAATGAGATCCTGCAGCAACTGCTGCAGGCCTTCGGTGGTCCCGGGCGCACGTCGATGGGCTTCGTACCGTCGTACTCGATGCACCCGATCATCGCCGACGGCACCCAGACCGAGTGGCTGGCCACCTACCGGCGCGACGACTTCACCCTCGACGTCGAGGCATCCGCCGCGGCCGTGCGGGAGCGTCGGCCCGACGTCGTCTTCGTCACCAGCCCCAACAACCCGACGGGACACAGCATCCCGCTCGACCAGTTGCGGGTGATCCTCGACGCCGCCCCCGGCATCGTGATCGTCGACGAGGCGTACGTCGAGTTCTCCTCGCAGCCGAGCGCTCTGTCGTTGATCGACGAGTACCCGACGAAGATCGTCGTCTCGCGGACGATGAGCAAGGCGTTCGCGTTCGCCGGCGGACGGCTCGGTTATCTCGCCGCCGCCCCCGCGGTGATCGAGGCGCTGCTGCTCGTGCGCCTGCCCTACCACCTGTCGGTCGTCACCCAGGCCGCCGCGCGTGCGGCCCTGCGGCACGCCGACGAAACTCTCGCGTCGGTTGCGGAACTGGCCGCCCAGCGCGACCGCGTCGCCGCCGAACTCGCGCGGTTCGGCTACGACGTGATCCCCTCCGACGCCAACTTCATCCTGTTCGGCCGCTTCGCGGACGCCCCTGCCACCTGGCAGCGGTATCTCGACGAGGGTGTGCTCATCCGCGACGTCGGGATCCCCGGCTACCTGCGCACCACGATCGGCCTGACCCACGAGAACGACCAGTTGCTGCGAGTGAGCGAGAAGCTCGCGGCCACGGAAATCGAGGAAACCCGATGAGCGACCGCATCGCGCGCGTCGAACGCACCACCAAGGAATCGAGCATCACCGTCGAGATCGACCTCGACGGCACCGGTCGCACCGAGATCTCCACGGGGATCCCGTTCTACGACCACATGCTCACCGCGCTCGGCCAGCACGGTTCGTTCGACCTCACCGTGCAGGCGCAGGGCGACATCGAGATCGAGGCCCACCACACCGTCGAGGACACCGCCATCGTCCTCGGTCAGGCCTTCGGTCAGGCCCTCGGCGACAAGCGCGGCATCCGGCGCTTCGGCGACTGCTTCATCCCGATGGACGAGACCCTCGCGCACGCGTCGGTCGACGTCTCGGGCCGTCCCTACTGCGTGTTCACCGGTGAGCCCGACTACATGGTGCACTCGGTGATCGGGGGATATCCCGGCGTGCCCTACTCGACGGTGATCAACCGGCACGTGTTCGAGTCGTTCGCCTTCCACGCCCGCATCGCACTGCACGTGCGGGTGCTCTACGGCCGCGACCCGCACCACATCACCGAGGCCGAGTTCAAAGCGGTCGCCCGCGCGCTGCGCGAGGCCGTCGAACCCGACCCGCGTGTGACCGGCATCCCGTCGACGAAGGGCAGTCTCTGACATATGGATGTCGTCCTCACCTACCTGTGCTTCATCGTGGCCGGATTCGCGGCAGGCGGAACGTGGTCGATGTGGAAGGCGCGCAACACGTTGTTCGCGGGTGTGCTGCTGGCTCTGACCGTGCTGGCCGCCGCCGCGGGCGTCTTCCGGCTGCTCTGACGTGGCGGAACAACAAGGACTGTTCACCGTTCGTGGTCTGATCCCGGCGTGGTCGACGTCCGCGGCGGCCTTCGGTGGCTTCTCGCTGCTGTTGCCGGTCGTGCCGTGGGCGATCGCCGAGGCCGGCGGCAGCGACACGCTCGCGGGGTCGGTGACGGCGGTGTTCATGTTCACCACCGTCCTCACCCAGCTCGCGATGCCGCGACTGCTGCGCGCATTCGGTCACCGCGCGACGCTCGCGGCCGGCTGCCTGTTCCTCGGGCCGCCGTCGCTGCTGTTCCTCGTGTCGATGGCCCCGGCGGCCGTACTCGGCATCTCCGCGCTGCGCGGTATCGGTTTCGGCATGATCACCGTGGCGGCGGCCGCCCTCGTCGGCGAACTCGCGCCGCCGCGATTGCTCGGCCGGGCCACCGGCATGCTCGGCATCGCCATCGCCGCGTCCCAGACGATCGGCCTGCCCGCAGGCCTGGCGATCGCCGAGCGGTTCTCCACCACGCCGGTGTTCGTGCTCGGCGCGATCATCTCGTCCGCCGGTCTGCTCGCCGCGAGCCGTCTGCCACGGCTGACCGCGAAACAATCCCGGACGGCGCGATGGGTGCCTCCGGTCGTGCTGCTGTTCCCGCTGGTCGCGGTGGGTGCCGGTGCGATCGCCTACGGCGGTCTCACCTCGCTGTTGCGCATTGCGGTCGCCGGTCTGCCCGTCGCGGCGGCGTTGGCCGTGCTCAGCGCGTCCTCGCTGGTCGGGCGGTACGCGGCCGGTTCGGTCGCCGACCGGATCGGCGCCGGCAAGTTGCTGCCCGTCGGTCTCGGCTTGGCGGGCCTGGCGATGATTCCGTTCGCGCTCGTCGCCGACGACCGAGGGGGAGCGGTGCTGTTGATCGTCGCCGCGATCGCCTTCGGCTTCGGTTTCGGTGTCGTGCAGAACGAGGCGCTGCTCGTCGCCTTCCGTCGCGCCGGGGCCGGCAACACCGGGTCGGCGAGCGCTGCCTGGAACATCGGCTTCGACGCGGGCACCGGCGCCGGTTCGTTCGCCCTCGGCGCGGTGGCCGCTGCGGCCGGATATCCGGCGGCCTTCGCCGCCGCCGCGGTCCTGGTCCCGGCGCTGCCGCTGCTGGCCCGACTGGCCGGGCCGTCGGAACGCCCCCGTCCCACCACATAGAATCGACATCATGAGCGCAACCACGGTCGCCGTCCTCGACTACGGCTCGGGCAATCTCCACTCCGCCACGCGGGCAGTCGCCCGTACCGGTGTGCATGTGGAGGTCACTGCCGACCCGAAGATCGCGCTCGCCGCCGACGGACTCGTCGTCCCCGGCGTCGGTGCCTTCGACGCGTGCATGAAGGGCCTGCGCAGCGTCGGCGGAGACAAGATCATCGGCACCCGCCTCGCCGGCGGTCGTCCGGTCCTCGGCATCTGCGTCGGCATGCAGATCCTGTTCGAACGCGGCGTCGAGCACGGCATCGAGACCGAGGGCTGCGGCGAGTGGCCGGGCACGGTCGAGCGTCTGGACGCGCCGGTGCTGCCGCACATGGGCTGGAACACCGTCGAGGCTCCCGCCGATTCGGTGCTCTTCGCCGGCATGGACGCCGACACCCGCTTCTACTTCGTCCACACCTATGCCGCCCGCAAGTGGGAACTCGACGCTCCCGAGCGTCTCGCGCCGCCGAAGGTGACCTGGGCCGAGCACGGCAGCCGCTTCGTCGCTGCCGTCGAGAACGGTCCGCTCTCGGCCACCCAGTTCCACCCGGAGAAGTCCGGCGACGCCGGCGCACAGTTGCTGCAGAACTGGGTCAACTCGTTGTGACCGGGCCGCGGCGCGGTCGGCCGAGCGGAGAGTTCTCCTTCGGCCGTCACGCGCTGCTGTCCGTCGGCACGGCGACCGTCGTCCTGCTCGTCACCGCGATCGTCGTGGTGGCGGTCCGGCCCACGCCGGTCGTCGGGCTCGTCATCGCACTCGTCGGCATCGTGGCGGCCGTCGTGGCCATGGGTGTCGTGTCGACGCGGTCGGCCCGCCGCGCCTTCGGTCCCGCCGAGGACGACCGTCCCGGAAGCTGACGCGCCGAACCGGGCTTCGCCCGGCGTGTTGCGGTAGCGAACCCCGGTTGGGCGCGCGAACTGTCCGGTAACGCAGCTGTGCGGACTCGAGATCGATCTGCCGTGCCCTGAGTCACCTCGCGCGCTCCTCGGAGGGGACGACGGCGTCCTGCGCCGCCGCGCGCAGACGATCGGCGAACATCGCGCAGGACCGCACGATCTCCGGGTCCGCGCGCATTCGGATGTCGGCGTCGAGGGTGGCGAGCGCGAGGACGAGCCACTGCCACGACTCGACCGCGAGGTGTACCTCGGTCCGGTCGTCACCCCTCGGGCGGATCTCGGCGTCCTGGTACTTCAGCGCGTCGGCGACGTGCGTGGCCGGGGCCGCCACGTCCAGATGTACCGGTGTCCGGCCCTGCCGGAGTCCTTGCCGCAGGTATTCCGTGGCGGACCCGGCGGGAAGCGGGCGGGGTGCGAACCGTCGGCCGGTGCGGAGCAGGTCGCGCACACGGTCGAGGCGGAAGACCCGCCAGTCCTCGCGATCGACGTCCCATCCGAGGAGGTACCACCGCAGCAGGTGGTGGACCTGCCGGTACGGCTCGACCCGGCGTGAGGTCGGCGAGCCCTGCGCGTCGACGTAGTCGAAGGTGAGCGTGTCGCACCGCGCGATCGCCTCCGCCACGGTGCCGAGCAGCTCCGCCGACACGCTGGGCGCCTGCAGCGCACTCGTCTCCACCGCGCTGCGGACGGCCGCGACCCGCGGGCGCAGCCGCGCGGGCAGGAACTGGTCGAGCTTGCCGTAGGCGCGGGTGGCAGCGTCGTCCAGTCCACCTTCGGCCGGCCCGGTCGCAGCGAGAGCGCCGAGTCCCAGCAGCACCGCGACGGCCTCGTCGTCGTCGAGTACCAGCGGCGGCATCGAGCGTCCCGACGCGAGACGGTAGAAACCACCGGGCCCGGAACGGGTTTCGACGGGATATCCGTAGCCGCGCAGCCGGTCGACGTCGCGGCGGAGCGTCCGGCGGCTCACCTGCAGCCGCCGGGCCAGCTCGTCCCCGCCGATCGCGCGTCCGGTCTGCAGGATCGACAACAACGCGAGCATCCGCTCGGTGACGTCCGCCATGCCGTCATCCTCCCACCGGTTGCGGTCAGGATCCGGCCGCAACCGGTCGTAGCGTCGAACCCATGACCACCACCGTCACGACCACCGAGGCGGCAGTGCGAGGCCGCGCCATCACCATCCGCCGCGCCCGCACCCACAACCTGGCCGACATCGATCTGACCGTTCCGCGCAACCGGCTCGTGGTGATCGTCGGGGTGTCCGGCTCCGGGAAGTCGTCGCTCGTCTTCGACACGATCGCCGCGGAGGCCGGTTACCAGCTCAACGAGACGTACCCGCCGTTCACGCGCAACCGGTTGCCGAAGTGGACGCGACCCGACGTCGACCACATCGACGGTCTGACGCCGGTGATCGTCGTCGACCAGCGCCGGCTCGGCGGCAACGCCCGCTCGACGGTCGGCACCATCACCGACACCTGGACCTATCTGCGGCTGCTGTACTCCCGGGTGGGCACACCCGTCCTCGGGGAGTCGAACCGCTTCTCGTTCAACGACACCACCGGGATGTGCCCGACCTGCTCCGGGCTCGGCGAGATCGTCGTCAGTGCCGTCGAACGGTTCCTCGATCTCGACAGGTCTCTCGCCGAGGGCGCGATCCTGGTGCCCGGCTTCGGCAACGGTGGGTACTGGTACTCCCAGTACGCCGACATCGGTTCCTTCGACGCGGCCACACCACTGCGTGAGTGGAAACCCGCCGAGCGGGAGGCACTGCTCTACGGCGGCGAGACCGCAGCGGCGCTGGGCCACAAACCGCCGGACGGCTACGAGGGTGTCGTCGAGAGATTCGAGCGCATCCACCTGCACACCTCCGACAACCTCTCCGAACGCAAACAGGACGTCATCCGGCGCTTCACCCGCGCCGAGACGTGCCCGGACTGCGCCGGAGAACGACTGAACGCGGCCGCGCGGGCGGTCACCGTGCGCGGCCGCACGATCGGGGAGCTGTCCCGCCTCGAGATCACCGAACTGCTCGAGTTCGTGCGCACGATCGACGACGAGCGCGCCGCACCTGTGGTGTCCGCACTGGTGGGCCGGCTCGAGGCGATGGTGACGATCGGCCTCGGCTATCTCGCGCTCGCCCGGGCGACCACCACGCTCTCGGGCGGCGAATCGCAACGGATCAAGATGGTCCGGCACCTCGGGTCGAGCCTGACGGAGATGACCTATGTCGTCGACGAACCGACGGTCGGTCTGCATCCCGCCGACATGGAGTCGATGATCGACCTCCTCGAACGTCTCCGCGACAGCGGCAACACCGTCCTCGTCGTCGAACACGACCCGGCCGTCATGGCTCGTGCCGACCAGGTGATCGAGATCGGTCCCGGTGCAGGTTCGTCCGGTGGTCGCCTCGTCTTCCAGGGCACCTTCGACCGGCTGCGAACGGCCGACACCCCCACCGGCCGATCGCTGCGGCGCGACATCGGCCGCGGTGGCCCCGCCCGCGAGGCGACCGGTCGTCTCACGATCGCCGATGCGTGTCGCAACAACCTCCGCGACCTGACGGTGCGGATCCCCACCGGGGTGCTCACCGTGTTCACCGGCGTCGCCGGATCGGGAAAGTCGAGTCTCGCAGCCGAACTCGTCGACCAGTACGACGCCACGGTGATCGACCAGCGGCCGGTGAGCACCAATCGCCGCTCCACCGCGATCACCTACACCGGCATCGCACCCGCCCTGCGGCGGATGTTCGCCGAACACAACGGTGTGCCGGCGAGCCTGTTCAGCGCGAACTCGGCGGGTGCGTGCCCCACCTGCACGGGGGCCGGTGTCGTGTACATCGACCTCGCCTTCATGGACGGACACGAGGTCGTCTGCGACACCTGCCACGGCCGCCGGTTCACCGCCGAGGTGCTCGGGCACACCGTGAACGGCCTGTCGATCGCCGACATCGACGACCTCACCGTCGGTCGCGCCCTCGAGGAGTTGCCGCACCCGGAGATCGCGCGCGGACTGAGCGCGCTCGCTGGGGTGGGCCTCGACTACCTCCGCCTCGGACAGTCGCTCGACACACTCTCCGGTGGCGAGTGCCAACGGGTGAAGATCGCCAAGGAACTCGGACGAGCGAAGACGCCGACCCTCTACGTCCTCGACGAGCCGACCACCGGCCTGCACGCCGAGGACGTCGGCACCCTCCTGTGCGTCTTCGACGACCTCGTCGACCGAGGGCACACCGTCGTCGTCATCGAGCACCACCTGGACGTGATCCGCCACGCCGACCACATCGTCGACCTCGGACCGGGACCGGGACGGCACGGCGGAACCGTGCTGTACGAGGGTCCTGTCGACGAGTACGCCGGCCGCCCGACCCCGACCTGCCGGGCCCTCGACGCGGCACGGTCGGCATGACGCACGGTGCTTTCCTGACGCCCCGGCCACGCGTTTGGTGATGTCACAGGTACAGGCACTAATGTGTACGCAGTGAGCCTGGTCCTTTTGCCCGCAGTCGACGTCGTCAACGGTGAAGCAGTTCGCCTCGTTCAGGGAGAGGCGGGCAGCGAGACCGGCTACGGTTCGCCCCGCGACGCCGCCCTCGAATGGCAGAACGCCGGCGCCGAATGGGTGCACATGGTCGATCTCGACGCGGCGTTCGGCCGCGGCGACAACCGTGCACTTCTCGCCGACGTCGTCGGCGAACTCGACGTGAAGGTCGAGCTGTCGGGCGGCATCCGCGACGACGAGACCCTCGCCGCGGCCCTCGCGACCGGCTGTGCCCGCGTCAACCTCGGCACCGCCGCGATCGAGAATCCCGAGTGGTGCTCGCGCGTCATCGGCGAGTTCGGCGACCGGATCGCCGTGGGTCTCGACGTCAAGCTTCTCGACGGCCAGTGGCGACTGCGCGGCCGCGGCTGGGTCTCCGACGGCGGCGATCTGTGGGAGGTGCTCGAGCGCCTCGAACGCGACGGCTGCTCGCGCTACGTCGTCACCGACGTCACCAAGGACGGCACCCTCTCCGGCCCCAACCTCGACCTGCTCCGCGAGGTGTGCGCGGCCACCGACTCTCCGGTCGTCGCGTCCGGCGGCGTCTCGACCGTCGACGACCTGCGTGCCATCGCGACGCTCACCGACGAGGGTGTCGAAGGCGCCATCATCGGAAAGGCGCTCTACGCGGGCCGATTCACGCTGACCGAGGCGCTCGACGCCGTCTCGCGCTGACCGATGACCGATCCCGCAGACCTGAACCGGCTGCTCGCCGTCGCGAGCGGTGTACTCGACGAGGTCGCGGAACGGTTCGTCGCCGGGCACGGTGCGCCGCGTTCCGTCGACAAGGGACCGAACGACTTCGCGACCGATCTCGATCTCGAACTCGAGCGGCGGATCTCCGGTGCCCTCGCCGAGCGCACCGGTATCCCCGTGCACGGTGAGGAGTTCGGCGGCCCGTCCGCAGGGGAGGGCACCGTCTGGTTGCTCGACCCGATCGACGGCACCATCAACTACTCCGCCGGGCTGCCGATGGCCGGGATCCTCCTCGCTCTCGTCGAGGACGGCGAACCGATCCTCGGCCTCACGTGGCTGCCGCTGACGAATCAGCGCTTCGCGGGAATCGCCGACGGGCCGCTGCTCGTGAACGGCAAGCCCACCGAACCGCTGCAGCCGGCCCGGCTCGAGGACGTGATGATCGCCGTCGGCAGTTTCGACATCGACAGTCGCGGTCGGGTGCCCGGCACCCGGCGTCTCGCCGTCATCACCGAGCTGAGCCGGCGCGTCGCCCGGCTGCGGATGCACGGTTCCACCGGCGCCGACCTCGCGTTCACTGCGGGAGGCGCGATCGGCGGTGCCGTGGTGTTCGGCCACCACCCTTGGGACAACGCCGCCGGTGTCGCACTCGTGCGGGCCGCCGGTGGCATCGCCACCGACTTCGCGGGCCGACCCTGGCGGATCGGCTCCGGATCGGTGGTCGCTGCAGCGCCCGGAGTGCACGGCGAGATACTGGAGATTGTGCAGTCGGCGACGGAACAGTCCGTGGCCGAGCAGTTGGGTTCCGAAGGAGATCGAACATGACGCTGGCCGTGCGGGTCATCCCGTGCCTCGACGTGGATGCGGGGCGGGTGGTCAAGGGTGTCAACTTCGAGAACCTGCGCGATGCGGGTGATCCGGTCGAGCTCGCCGCCCTCTACAACGAACAGGGCGCCGACGAACTGACCTTCCTCGACGTCACCGCGTCGAGCGGCGACCGCGGCACCATGCTCGACGTCGTCACGCGTACCGCCGAGCAGGTGTTCATCCCGCTCACGGTCGGAGGCGGCGTCCGCACCGTCGAGGACGTCGACCGTCTGCTGCGCGCCGGCGCCGACAAGGTCTCGGTCAACACCGCGGCTATCGCGCGGCCCGAGGTGCTGCGCGAGATGTCCGAGCGATTCGGCTCGCAGTGCATCGTGCTGTCGGTCGACGCCCGCACCGTGCCCGCGGGGCAGGAACCCACGCCGAGCGGCTGGGAGGTCACCACCCACGGTGGTCGTCGCGGGACGGGCATCGACGCGGTCGAGTGGGCCCGGCGCGGCGAGGAACTCGGCGTCGGCGAGATCCTGCTCAACTCGATGGACGCCGACGGCACCAAGAACGGTTTCGACCTGAAGATGATCGAGGCCGTGCGCAAGGCCGTGCACGTGCCCGTCATCGCCTCCGGCGGTGCCGGCGCCGTCGAGCACTTCGCACCCGCCGTGCAGGCCGGTGCCGACGCGGTGCTCGCCGCGAGTGTCTTCCACTTCCGGGAGCTGACCATCGGTCAGGTCAAGGACGCGATGCGCGCGGAAGGGATCACGGTCCGATGAGCGACATCCTGAATCCGGCGATCGCCGCCCGGCTCAAGCGCAACGACGACGGCCTGTTCGCCGCCGTCGTGCAGGAGCGGACCACCGGCGCCGTCCTGATGATGGCGTGGATGGACGACGAGGCGCTCGCCCGCACCCTCGCGACCCGCAAGGCCACCTACTACTCGCGGTCGCGGCAGCAGTACTGGGTCAAGGGCGAGACGTCCGGGCACACCCAGTACGTGCACGAGGTGCGCCTCGACTGCGACGGCGACACGGTGCTGCTTGTCGTCGACCAGGTCGGCGCCGCCTGCCACACCGGCACGCACACCTGCTTCGACACCGACATCCTGCTCGAGGCACCGCAGATCGCCGAGTAACCCGAGGTCGTCCGTTCGCACGACATCTCGTGGGGCGGACGGCAGGACCGATCGGCGGGTCGTGCGACGGGCTGCGACAATGCCCGCATGCCTCTCATCCAGATCAGTCAGACGCCGGGCCTGTCCGACGAGCAGAAGGCCGAGGTGATCTCCGCGGTCACCCGCGCGTACGCCGAGGCCTCGGGCAAGAATCCGTCGTCGGTGTGGGTGACGATCACAGAGGTGCCCCGCGAGAACTGGGGCGTGGGCGGAACTCCGCTCGGCTGACCCGACCCGGTTCACCCCGAGTCCGTCTTCGCGCACCCCTTTCGTATCCGATGAGAATAGTGTTCTCTGTATTGAGAGCGTTATGTTCTGACGACGGGGTGAAGGGGCACGCATGTTGCTGGATCCGAGTCCGGATCAGGAGTTCTTCCGCGACACCACGGCACGGTTCCTCGCGGAGAGGGTGCCGCCGGACGGGATCCGCCGCCTCCGTGACGATCCGGACGGCTTCGCAGCCGACTACTGGCGTGCCGGGGCCGAACTCGGCTGGACCGGCCTGCTCGTCGACGAGGACCACGGCGGAGGATCGCTGAGCGGTCTCGGACTCGTCGATCTCACGCTGGTCGCCCACGAGTTCGGGCGCCACGCCGCCCCCGGGCCGCTGTGCCCCACGAACATCGCGGCGGAGATGCTCGGCCGGTACGGGAAAGACCACGAGGAGACGCTGGCGGCGCTGCTCGCCGGCCGCGCCACCGCAGCCTGGTGCCTGGACGAACCGCGCGCCGGCAGCCGGACCGCCACCGCGCCTGTGGAGATCCGGATCGACGGCGACGAGGTGGTCGTCACCGGCACCAAACGCCCCGTCGAGGCCGTCATCACCGCCGATCTCCTGCTCGTGACCGGTCGGACCGGGCAGGACGTGACCAACGTGCTCGTACCCCGCGACGCGCAGGGAGTGAACATCACGCCGCTTCGGTCGATCGACGTCACGCGGCGCTACGCCGCGGTCCACTTCGACGAGGTGCGCGTGCCGCTGAGCTCCGTCGTCGGTGGACCCGGCGGGGGAGCGGACGACGCCGCCCGCGCGCGGCGGACCGCGATCGTGATCTCCTGCGCCGAATCCGTCGGGGCGCTGCAGGCGGTCTTCGATCTCACCGTCGCATGGGCGTTCGACCGCTACTCCTTCGGTCGCCCGCTCGCCTCCTATCAGGAACTCAAGCACCGGTTCGCCGACATGAAGACCTGGATCGAGGCGAGTCACGCGATTGCCGACCGCGCGGCCGGAGCGGTCGCGACATCGAGCTCCGATGCGGACGAACTCGTCTGCGCCGCAAAGGCCTACATAGGCCAGTACGGCAGCGAGCTGGTGCAGGACTGCATCCAGATCCACGGCGGGATCGGCGTGACCTACGAACACGATCTGCACCTCTATGCGCGACGCGCGGCCGCGAACCGCTCCGGCTTCGGCACCCCGGCCGAACATCGTGCCCGTCTCGCCGACATCGTCGAACTCCGGGAGGCATCCTGATGACCCTCGACACCTCGGACAGGGCCGACGTGACCGAGACGCTCGACGAGTTCCGGGCACGGGCGCGGGCGTGGATCGACGCCAACCTGGAACGCTCCGACTCCGCGGCCTACATCGGGGTGCTCCGCCCTGAGGCATCCGACGAGGAGGAACTGGCCCTCGTCCGGCGCGAGCGCGACATCCAGCGGGCGATGTTCGACGCGGGCTTCGCCGGCATCTGCTTTCCCCGCGCGTACGGCGGGCAGTGGCTGCCGCGCGCCTACCAGCAGGTGTTCGACGAGGAACTCGCCGGCTACGAATATCCATCCCGTCTGCAGGTGCCCACCTTCGTGCCGTGCGCGGCGGTGCTGCTCGAATTCGGGACCGAGGAACAGAAACGCCGCCACATCCCCGCCATCCTGAAGGGCGAGGAACTGTGGATGCAGATGCTCTCCGAACCCAGCGGCGGATCCGACGTCACCGCCGCCGTCACCACCGCGGTCCGCGACGGTGAGGACTGGATCCTCAACGGATCGAAGATCTGGACCACCGGTGCGTGGTGGTCGGACTGGGCGCTGTGCCTGGCCCGCACCAACTGGGACGTCCCGAAGAACCGGGGACTGACCGTCTTCATGATTCCGCTGAAGCAACCCTCGGTCGAGGTGCACCGCATCGAGATGCTCAGCGGCTCGAAGGAGTTCTGCCAGGAATTCCTGACGGATGTGCGTGTCCCCGACAGCGACCGGCTCGGCGAGGTCGACGACGGCTGGACCGTGGGCACCCGCTGGATGTTCCACGAGCGCATGTACCGGAACTCGCCGTACACGACGATCCCGGCGGGGGTCTCGCGCGGCGCCTCGCGGATGCCCGAGCTGTTCGCCGTGGCCCACGACGCCGGCCGGCTCGACGACCCGCTCGCCCGCGACCTCCTCGGGGAGGCGCGGATGCTCGAACTGGTCAAGCAGTCCCTCGAACAGCGGGTGTCCACGGGCGTGGCGACGCGGACCATGTCGGACCAGGCCGCGAGCATCGCCCGCCTGATGTCCGGTGTCGTGGAGAGCCGCCTCGTCACCATCGGCTACGAGTTCACCGATGCCAACGGTGCCGCCTGGGACGAGACCGACGGAGCGGTCGCGCAGCGCGGCGTCGACCATCTGATGCGGCAGGTGTGGTGCATCGCGGGCGGGACGACGGAGATGGCGCGCAACGTCATCAGCGAACGCGTGCTCGGCATGCCGCGTGAGCGCAGCCACGACCCGAACATCCCGTTCCGGGACGTGCCGAGGAGTCGCCCCGCCACGTGACGGGCGCGGGAGGGTCGTAGGGCGGCGGCTCAGGCTTTGCCGATACCGCCGGCGATCCCCTCGTCGATCTGCTCGACCAGGGCGGAGCCCAGGCGCGCGAGCGCGCGCACCTGGTCGTCGTCGAGGCCGTCGAACACGAGTCGGCGCACCGCCTCGACGTGGCTCGGTGCCGCCTCGACGACGGTGTCGTAGCCGGCATCGGTGAGCACTGCGTACGAACCGCGACTGCCCGGCACCGGTTCGCGTCGAACCCAGCCGCGCTTCTCGAGGCGCGTGACGACGTGCGAGAGCCGTGACAGCGACGCGTTGGCCTCGGCGGCGAGAGCGTTGAGGCGCAGTCGACGCTCGGGGTTCTCGGAGAGCAGTGCGAGGACGAAGTACTCGAAGTGCGTCATGTCGGAGTCGCGCTGCATCTGGGTGTCGAGCGCGGCCGGCAGTCGCGTGATGACGGAGACGAGCGCCCGCCAGGCGTTCTGCTGCGTCGGATCGAGCCACCGCGGGTCCTCGTTGCTCATGCCTGCTCCTCGCTCGTTCGGTCGTTGTCGCACCCGGCCGGGGAATGGGAATGGCCGCGCGACGGGTTCTCCTCTATGATACTTGAAGCTTCAACTTGAGGGGATGTCATGACCACCGATTCCGCGACCACGCCCGCCTTGTTCCTCAGTCACGGCGCCCCGCCGCTCGTCGACAGCGAACTGTGGGTGTCGCAGCTGCAGTGCTGGGCAGGCGACCTGCCGCACCCCTCGGCGATCCTCGTGGTCTCCGCGCACTGGGAATCCGCCCCGCTGACCATCGGGTCGACGACCACCGGCACCCCGCTCGTGTACGACTTCGGGGGATTCCCGCGCCGCTTCTACGAGGTGACCTACACCAGCCCCGGCGCCCCCGAACTGGCCCGGCAGGTCGCGGCACTCATGCCCGACGACGAACCGGTGGTGCAGCAACCGCACCGCGGACTCGACCACGGTGCCTACGTGCCGCTGACCGTCATGTACCCGGACGCCGACATCCCGGTGCTGCAGATCTCCCTGCCCACACTGGATCCGGAACGCCTGCTGCACCTGGGCGCACGACTGCGTCCGCTGCGCGAGCAGGGCGTGCTCATCATCGGCTCCGGATTCACCACGCACGGTCTGCCCTTCCTGCGCGACCCGCGTCCCGAGGCACCCGCGCCGGGCTGGTCCGCGGAGTTCGACCACTGGACCGCCGAGCAGCTCGCGCGCGGCGACGTCGACGCGCTGCTCGACTTCCGGCACCGCGCACCGGGCATGCCGTACGCGCATCCGACGGTCGAGCACTTCGCCCCGCTGTTCGTCACGCTCGGTGCCTCCGACGCTCCCGGCCGCGGCATCGACCAGGTCGTCGACGGGTTCTGGATGGGCCTGGCCAAGCGCTCGTTCCAGGTCGCCTGACGGCGGCTGCAGAGCCGGACGAGGTCCCTGGGATGATGGGGCGCATGTCCGGCGAGCCCACCACCATTCCCGCAGCCACCACCGACTCCTCGGGTGGCGGCCGTTCCGATTCGACGACCACCCGCGAGCAGTTCCGCCAGCTGGCCGCCGAGCACCGCGTGGTCCCGGTGACCCGCAAGGTGCTCGCGGACGCGGAGACCCCGTTGTCGGCCTACCGCAAGCTCGCGGCAGACCGCCCCGGAACCTTCCTGCTCGAGTCGGCGGAGAACGGCCGGTCGTGGTCGCGGTGGTCGTTCATCGGCGCCGGGAGCCCGGCCGCGCTGACCGTCGTCGACGGCGACGCCGCCTGGTACGGCAACGTCCCGGCCGGCGCGCCCACGGGTGGCAACCCCGTCGACGTCCTCGGCGAGACCCTCCAGTTGCTCCACACGGACCGCATCCACGGACTGCCGCCTCTCACCAGCGGCATGGTCGGCTATCTCGGCTACGACGTCGTCCGTCATCTCGAGAAGCTGCCGACGCTCGCCGAGGACGATCTGCAGATCCCCGAGATGGTGATGCTGCTGGCGACCGACCTCGCGGCCGTCGACCACCACGAGGGCATGATCTGGCTCATCGCCAACGCCGTGAACTGGGACGGCTCCGACGAACGCGTCGACGAGGCCTACGACGACGCCGTCGCCCGCCTCGATCGGATGACCGCGGCGCTCGCCGCGCCCGCACCGGCCACCGTCGCGACCTATTCGCGGCCCGAACCCGACTACCGCCGTCAACGCACCACCGAGTCGTTCTGCACGGACGTCCGCAAACTGATCGGTGACATCGAGGCCGGTGAGGCCTTCCAGGTGGTGCTCTCGCAGCGCTTCGAGATCGACTGCGATGCAGAGCCGATCGACGTCTACCGGATGCTCCGCGCGTCCAACCCCAGCCCGTACATGTTCCTGCTCCACATCCCCGGCCCGGACGGCGAGACGGCCTTCTCGATCGTCGGGTCGAGCCCGGAGGCGCTCGTGACGGTCTCGGACGGGGTGGCCACCACCCATCCCATCGCCGGGACCCGGTGGCGCGGCGCGAACGAGGAGGAGGACATCCTGCTCGAGAAGGACCTCGTCCACGACGAGAAGGAGAACGCCGAGCACCTCATGCTCGTCGATCTCGGCCGCAACGATCTCGGCCGGGTGTGCACGCCGGGCACCGTCGAGGTGCACGACTACCGCCACATCGAGCGGTACAGCCACGTGATGCACCTCGTCTCCACGGTCACCGGGCGACTCGCGGAGGGCAAGCACGCCCTCGACGCCGTCACGGCGTGTTTCCCCGCCGGGACCCTGTCGGGGGCGCCGAAGGTGCGCGCGATGGAACTGATCGAGGAACTCGAACCCACCCGCCGCGGCATCTACGGCGGCATCGTCGGTTATCTCGATTTCGCGGGCGACGCCGACACCGCCATCGCGATCCGTTCCGCTCTCGTCAAGGACGGCGTCGCCTACGTACAGGCGGGCGCCGGCATCGTCGCCGACTCCGATCCGGAGGCCGAGGACACCGAGGCCCGCAACAAGGCCATGTCCGCCCTCGCCGCCGTGGCCGCCGCATCCACCCTCACCACCTACGGCGGTGACGCACGGTGACCGCGGAGACGCCGGACGCCGCCCCCACCACCGGGCGCCGGCGCCGGCCGACCGTCATCGCCGCCCTGCTGCTCGGGGTCGGCGCGGCCCTGCTGTGGGCGTCGAGCCGGATGACATGGGTCACCGCGGTCTCGTCCGACGGACTCGGGATCGACCGCGTCGACGACCTCGAGGGTGGCCGCTGGGCGGCGGCACTGACCCCGCTCGCTCTCGTGCTGCTCGCGGCGGTCGCCGCCGTCTTCGCGGTGCGCGGACTCGCGCTGCGACTCGTCTCGCTCGTGGTCGCGGCCGTCGCCGTCGCCGCCGCGATCCCCGCCGTCCGGTTGCTCACCGGTGACGCGGACCCCGAGACCGCGGCCGGTGTCGCCGCGCTGCCCGACCGCGCGACCGTGACCGCCGTCGAGACCTATCCGCTGCCGGCCGTCCTTGCGATCGTCGGCGCCGTCGCGGCCCTCGCCGCGGCGGTGACGCTGTGGCGCACCCCGCGCGAGGCGGCCGGATTGTCGTCGAAGTACGACGCCCCGGCAGCACGTCGCGAGGCGGCCGCCCGGCGCGCCGAGAACGACGAACCCCTGTCCGAACGCGGTCTGTGGGACGCACTGGACGCAGGTGAGGATCCCACGGACGACGGTGGCGAGGGTGATACAGGCACCCGCCGGTGACCGCTGTAAACCACTTCACTACTCTTCTAGACAGATCCGATGAGCTTGATCACATCGGGATTGAGCAGGGTGGGAAAGGACTCGAGCCACGATGACAGTTCTCGATTCGATTCTCGAAGGAGTGCGAGCAGACGTCGCCGCCCGTGAGGCGGCCCTCGATCTCGCCTCCGTCAAGGCTGCCGCCGCAGCCGCGCCCCCACCGATCGACGCCAAGGCCGCGCTGCGCGAACCGGGCATCGCGGTCATCGCCGAAGTGAAGCGTGCCAGCCCCTCGAAGGGTGCTCTCGCCGACATCGCCGATCCCGCCGAGCTCGCTGCAGCGTACGAGTCCGGAGGCGCTCGCGCCATCAGCGTTCTCACCGAGGAACGCCGATTCCACGGCAGCCTCGCCGACCTCGACGCCGTCCGTCGCGCCGTCCGTATTCCCGTGCTGCGCAAGGACTTCGTGGTCGGTCCCTACCAGATCCACGAGGCGCGGGCACACGGCGCCGACATCGTGCTCCTCATCGTCGCGGCCCTCGAACAGACCGTGCTGACTGCGCTGATCGACCGCGTCGAGTCGCTCGGCATGACTGCACTGGTCGAGGCGCACACCGAGGAGGAGGCCGACCGCGCCCTCGAGGCCGGCGCCACCGTCATCGGGATCAACGCCCGCAACCTCAAGACCCTCGAGGTCGACAAGACGACGTTCTCGCGCATCGCGCCGGGCCTGCCCAGCAACGTGCTCAAGATCGCCGAGTCGGGTGTTCGCGGCCCGGCCGATCTGCTCGCGTACGCGGGCGCGGGCGCCGACGCGGTGCTCGTCGGAGAGGGACTGGTGACCAGTGGGGATCCGCGCCAGGCAGTCGCCGAACTGGTGACGGTGGGCACGCATCCGTCGTGCCCCAAGCCCGCACGCTGACCGTCCCGGCCGGTCCGGACCCCCACGTGATCCGCGTCGCGTGGTGGGGCAGACTGGACGCGTGACTGCAGACGATTCCGCACTTTCCGCCAAGGGCCGAGGGCTTCCCTCGATGAGCGAAGCCCTCGCCACTCCGACCGCGCACGAACCCGACGTCCGCGGCCATTTCGGAGTCTTCGGTGGCCGCTATGTGCCCGAGGCGCTCATGGCGGTGATCGAGGAGGTCACCGCTGCCTACGAGAAGGAACGCGTCGATCCCGGCTTCCTGGCCGAACTCGACCGCCTGCAGCGCGACTACACCGGCCGCCCGTCCCCGGTCTACGAGGCCACCCGCCTGAGCGAACACGCCGGCGGAGCGCGCATCTTCCTCAAGCGCGAGGATCTCAACCACACCGGCTCGCACAAGATCAACAACGTGCTCGGGCAGGTGCTGCTCGCCAAGCGCATGGGCAAGACCCGCGTGATCGCCGAGACCGGCGCCGGCCAGCACGGCGTCGCCACCGCCACCGCATGCGCGCTGCTCGGTCTCGAATGCCGCGTCTACATGGGTGAGGTCGACACCGAACGGCAGGCCCTCAACGTCGCGCGCATGCGTCTGCTCGGCTCCGAGGTCATCGCCGCCAAGACCGGCTCGCGCACCCTCAAGGACGCGATCAACGAAGCGATGCGCGACTGGGTCACCAACGCCGACAACACCTACTACTGCTTCGGCACCGCCGCCGGCCCGCACCCCTTCCCGGCGATGGTCCGCGACTTCCAGCGCATCATCGGCCTCGAGGCCCGCGCACAGATCCGCGAGCTCACCGGTCGCCTGCCCGACGCCGTCGTCGCCTGCGTCGGCGGTGGATCGAACGCGATCGGCATCTTCCACCCGTTCATCGACGACCCGTCGGTCAAGCTCGTCGGCTGCGAGGCCGGGGGAGACGGGGTGGAGACCGGACGGCACGCCGCCACCATCGGCGGCGGCACCCACGGTGCCCTGCACGGCGCGTTCTCGTACCTGCTGCAGAACGAGGACGGCCAGACCATCGAATCGCATTCGATCTCCGCCGGTCTCGACTATCCCGGCGTCGGCCCCGAACACGCCTGGCTCGCCGACACCGGCCGGGCCGAGTACCGCGCCGTCACCGACAGCGAGGCCATGGAGGCCTTCGCGTTGCTGTGCCGCACCGAGGGCATCATCCCCGCGATCGAGTCCGCCCACGCCGTCGCCGGTGCCGTCAAGCTCGGCCTCGAACTCGGAAAGGGCGCCATCGTCCTGGTCAACCTCTCCGGCCGCGGGGACAAGGACGTCGACACCGCCGCCAAGTGGTTCGGCTACCTGCCGACCGACGAGTCCGCAGACCAGACCGGCCCCGAAGGAGCAGCCCAGTGAGCGCCCCGCACGAACGCCTGACCGAGATCTTCGCGACCTGCCGCGCCGAGAACCGCGCCGCACTGGTCGGCTACCTGCCGGTCGGCTATCCCACCGTCGAGCGCTCCGTCGAGGCGATGAAGACCCTCGTCGAGGGCGGCTGCGATCTCATCGAGGTCGGCATCCCCTACAGCGACCCGGTCATGGACGGCACCACCATCCAGAACGCGGCGTTCGAGGCGATCGCCAACGGCGTCCGGGTCCGCGACGTCTTCCCGGCCGTCGAGGCGATCACCGCCGTCGGCGGCGCCGCGGTCGTGATGACCTACTGGAACCTCGTGCTCAAGTACGGCGTCGAGAACTTCGCGCGCGACCTCGCGGCCGCGGGCGGACTCGGCATCATCACGCCCGATCTCGTCCCGGACGAGGCGGAGGAATGGATCGCCGCGGCCGACAAGTACGGACTCGGCAGGATCTTCCTGGTCGCACCGTCGTCGACCAACGAGCGCCTCGCGACCACCCTCGACAAGTGCCGCGGCTTCGTCTACGCCACCTCGACCATGGGTGTCACCGGCGCCCGCGACAGCGTCGACAACCGCGCGCCGGAGATCGTCGCCCGGGTGCGCACGCACTCCGACATCCCGGTCGGCGTCGGTCTCGGTGTGCGCAACGGCGCCCAGGCCGCGGAGATCGCGGGCTATGCCGACGGCGTGATCGTCGGCTCGGCGCTGGTCTCCGCCGTCGCCGAAGGACACGACGCGTTGCTCGCACTGACTCGGGATCTCGCGAAGGGCGTTCGCTCCGCTAACGTGCACTCGTGACATCCACTGCGTCTGTTCTGGCCTATCTGCCGAGTCCGCCGCAGGGCGTCTGGTATCTCGGACCGTTCGCCCTCCGCGCCTACGCCCTGTGCATCATCGTCGGGATCGTCGTGGCGATCTGGTGGGGTGACCGCCGCTGGGTCGCGCGCGGCGGACAGGCCGGCACCGTCCTCGACATCGCCGTGTGGGCGGTGCCCTTCGGCCTGATCGGTGGGCGGCTCTACCACGTCGCCACCGACTGGCAGAAGTACTTCGGGGACGGCAACGACCCGGTCGACGCCCTGAAGATCTGGGAGGGCGGCCTCGGCATCTGGGGTGCGGTCGCCTTCGGTGCGCTCGGCGCGTGGATCGGGTGCCGTCGGCGGGGGATCCCGCTGCCGGCCTTCGGGGACGCTCTCGCCCCGGCGATCCTGCTGGCGCAGGCCATCGGACGCCTCGGCAACTGGTTCAATCAGGAACTCTACGGTCGCGAGACCACGGTGGCGTGGGGACTCGAGATCTACGAACGGCGCAACGACGCAGGGCAGGTCGCGCCCGGATTGGTCGACGGGGTGTCCACCGGTGAGGTGGCCTTCGTCGTGCACCCGACCTTCCTCTACGAGCTGCTGTGGAATCTCCTCGTCGTGCTGCTGCTGGTGTTCGTCGACCGGAAGTTCACGATCGGCCACGGACGCCTGTTCGCCCTGTACGTCGCCGGATACTGCGCGGGCCGGTTCTGGATCGAGCTCATGCGCACCGACGCGGCGACCCAGATCGCCGGTATCCGGATCAACTCGTTCACCTCGGGCATCGTGTTCGTGCTCGCGGTCGCCTACTTCGTTCTCGCACGCAAGGGCCGTGAGGACCCGGCGTCGCTGAACCCGGCGGCTGCGGGCGCCGGAGCGGAGCCGGCCGCGCAGGACGAGGGCGGGGCGGCCGCAGGGAAGGCGGTACCCGCCTCGGAGTCGGCGGACGCCGAGTCGGGCAGCTCGGAGTCGGCCGCTGCCGAGTCGGGCAGCTCGTCATCCTCCGCCGGTAGAGTCGACGAAGCGACGTCCGGAGACAGCAAAGGGGATCACTCGTGACCACACAGGACCCGGGAACTTCGGGAGCATCCGATTCGGAGCCTGCCAAGCCGGAGCCCGACACGACGGAGCCTGCCAAGCCCGACCTGACCAAGCGGAGCGAGTCCGCCTCCGGTGCCGACACACCGGAGCGGTCCTCGGACAGTGAGCACACCCCGCCGCCCGATCTCGGACGCGCGTTCGACTACGACGCCACCGCGCAGGCATCGTTGTCCGCTCAACCGCCCACCCTCGACTCCCTCGGTGGTGCCACCGGCACTCCGGGACCGGGATGGGACACCTACTCGGGTGTGGGCAACGGACCGGGCTGGGGAACCACGCCCAGCTATCCGCCGCCGGCCGACCACGAGTCCGACTATCCGCCGCCGGGCGACTATCCCTACGGCGAGCATCAGGGCCGGCCCGAAAGCGGCACCGGACCGGTCTACGGGACACCCGATCCGCACTACCCGATCGGGTCCCCGCAGCAGGATCCGTCGCAGGGCCGCTACACCGGTCCGCAGGGATCGCACCAGGCACCGGGTTACGGTCCGCCGCCGCAGGGTGGGCAGGGTTACGGCCCACCGCCGCAGGCCGGGCAGGGTTACGGTCCGCCGCCGCAGGGCGGGCAGGGTTACGGCCCACCGCCGCAGGGCGGACAGGGTTACGGTCCGCCGCCCGGCTACGGGGTGATGCCCGCCTACGGTTACCCCGACCCGTCGAACCCGTACGGTCGCGACGCCGCGGCGCCCTTCGGACGCGATCCCTACACGGGCGAGCCGTACTCCGACAAGAGCAAGGTCACCGCGGGTGTGCTGGAGATCCTGCTCGGCGCCTTCGGTGCCGGACGCTTCTATCTCGACCAGCCGGGTACGGCGGTCGCGCAGATCGCCGTCACGTGGCTCACCTGCGGCATCGGGGGCATCTGGCCGCTGATCGACGGCATCCTCATGCTCACCGGCAAGGTCCGCGACAAGAACGGACGCCAGCTCCGCCCGTGACATCCCGACGACTCCGTCCCTTCGGCACCCCGGCGACACGCGCCGGGGTGCTGGGATGGAGGGTCGCAGGCGCGGAGGCTAGGCTCGAAGCGTGACCCGACGCACCAAGATCGTTTGCACTATGGGGCCGGCCACCGCCGACCCCGATGTCCTGCGGAATCTCGTCGACGCCGGAATGGACGTCGCCCGCCTGAATTTCAGCCACGGTGAACACGCCGACCACGAGGGCCACTACAACCGGGTCCGCGCTGCGTCGGAGGCCTCCGGGCACGCCGTAGGCATCCTCGCCGATCTCCAGGGGCCGAAGATCCGGCTCGGACGATTCGCCGAGGACCGCACCGTGTGGGAACACGGTGAAGTGGTCCGCATCACCGTCGACGACGTGGTCGGAGACCACGACCGCGTCTCGACCACCTACAAGGAACTCGCCCAGGACGCCGTCGCCGGCGACCGGTTGCTCGTCGACGACGGCAAGGTCGGTCTGGTCGTCGAGGCGGTCGAGGGCAACGACGTCGTCTGCCGCGTCATCGAGGGCGGGCCCGTCAGCAACAACAAGGGTGTCTCCCTGCCGGGGATGAACGTCTCCGTTCCGGCCATGTCGGAGAAGGACATCGAGGACCTCGAGTTCGCCCTGCGCCTCGGTGTCGACTTCATCGCCCTGTCGTTCGTGCGGTCGCCGGCCGACGTCGAACTCGTTCACGAGGTCATGGACCGCGTCGGGCGGCACGTGCCGGTGATCGCCAAGCTCGAGAAGCCCGAGGCCGTCGAGAATCTCGAGGCCGTGGTCCTCGCCTTCGACGCGGTCATGGTGGCGCGCGGCGACCTCGGCGTCGAACTTCCGCTCGAGGAAGTGCCGCTCGTGCAGAAGCGCGCGATCCAGATCGCACGCGAGAACGCCAAGCCCGTCATCGTCGCGACGCAGATGCTCGAATCGATGATCGAGAACTCGCGTCCCACCCGCGCCGAGGCCTCCGACGTGGCCAACGCCGTGCTCGACGGCGCCGACGCCGTGATGCTCTCGGGTGAGACCTCCGTCGGCAAGTTCCCCGTCGAAACGGTCCGCACGATGGCGCGCATCATCGCCGCCGTCGAGTCGGATTCGACGGAAGTGCCTGCGTTGACGCACGTTCCGCGCACCAAGCGCGGTGTCATCTCGTACGCCGCCCGCGACATCGGCGAGCGTCTCGACGCCAAGGCGCTCGTCGCGTTCACCCAGTCGGGCGACACCGTGCGACGACTCGCGCGGCTGCACACCCCGCTGCCGCTGCTCGCCTTCACGCCCGTCCCGCACATCCGCAACCAGCTGGCGCTGACGTGGGGCACCGAGACCTTCTCGGTCGAGCCGGTCGACACCACCGACCAGATGGTCGAGCAGGTCGACGCGGCGTTGCTGTCGCTGGGGAGGTACCAACGCGGCGACCTCGTGGTGATCGTCGCCGGAGCGCCTCCGGGACGCTCGGGTTCGACCAACCTCATCCACGTGCACCGGCTGGGCGAGAAAGACACCCGGTGACACTGTCGGACACAACGGATCTCGACGTTCTCCTCGGCCTCCTCGATCTGGAGCAGGTCGAGGAGAACGTCTTCCGTGGCGGCCATCCCGCGCAGGTCGGCAGCCGCACCTTCGGTGGCCAACTCGTCGCGCAGGCGCTCATCGCGGCCGGACGCACCGTCGGTGACCGTCCCGTGCACGCGATCAACGCGCACTTCATCCGGGGCGGCGACGTCAAGCGGCCCATCGACTACCACGTCGTCACCCACCGGGACGGCCGCGACTTCGCGAACCGGATGGTCACCGCCTACCAGGACGACCAGGAACTGTTCGTCATGCTCGCCGCCTTCCAGCGGTGGGGCAAGGGCCTCGAACACTCGGTGACCGTTCCCGATGTTCCACTGCCCGAAGCGCTTCCGCCGATCGGCGAACGTCTGCGCGGCTTCGAGGAGCAATTGCCGCATTTCGTCGGCGCGCTCAAGCCGATCGACATGCGGTACGCCAACGACCCCGCCTGGGTGTTGCGGGGAACGGGGGAGAAGCTCGGCCACAACCGCGTGTGGATGCGCGCCGACGGGCAACTACCCGACGATCCGCTGCTCCACGTCGCCACGCTGGCCTACGCGTCCGACACGACCGTCCTCGACTCGATCCTTACCACCCACGGCCTGTCGTGGGGACTCGACCGGATCGTGGCGGCGACGGTCAATCATTCGATCTGGTTCCACCGTCCGGTCCGCTTCGACGAATGGCACCTGTACGCCACGGAATCCCCGGTGGCGGCCGGTTCCCGCGGGATGGCGACGGGCCGCTACTTCACCATCGAGGGCGAACTCGTCGCGACCGTCGTGCAGGAAGGGCTCATCCGTCACTTCCCGCCGCGTCGCCCGTCGGGGAGCTGATCGGCCGATCGATCGAGGGCAGCCGACAGCGCGCGCATGCCCTCCACGATCCGTGCCAGTTCCTCGGTCCCGGTCTCCCCGCACAGGGCCCGCGCGGCGTCGGTGTGAGTGGGACCGATGGCCCGGATCGCGTCGCGCCCGGCCGACGTCATCGCGACGAGTTTGGCGCGACGGTGCGCCGGGTTGGGGCGGTACTCCGCCAGTCCCTTGTCGACGAGGAGATCGGCGATGCGCTGGACGCTCTGCCGCGTGATGCCCATTTCGCGGGCGATCGCGGACACCGGCAGCGGAGCGGGGGAGACCGCACCGAGGACCTGCCACCAGGCCGCGGTCAGGCCGACGGGACGAGCCAGGGTCTCGGCCAGCGCGAGGAACTGCCCGTTGAGCCGGAAGGCCGTCAGTGCGGCCGCGCTGAGCAGCTCGGCCTCGACCGGGTGCCGCTCGGCCGCGTTCTTCTCGGCCGCGTGCTGCTCCGTCACGAGCCGGAGGACATGAGCTCGTAGTAGCCGCGCGGGTCGCGCTCGCCGTAGAGGGCGTACCAGGCGTCGAGCACGCGCGGTTCGTACAGGTCGAGCCGGGCGAAGATCGCGCGGGCGAAGTCGACCGGGGCGATGCCGCTCGCGGTGATGAGATCGCCGTCCGTGACCGCGGGTTCGTCCCGGTACAGATCGGCGCCCCCGTAGCCGACGCCCTGCAGGAATTCGAGAGCGTTGCTCGTGTGCGGCCGCTCGTCGAGCAGTCCCGCAGCCGCGAGCGCCCCGGTCGCGCCGCAGATCGCAGCCACCGGAACGCCGGCGTCGAGGAACTGCCGGGTCTTGTCGACGAAGGGGGCGTAGGCGTCGGTCGGCCAGATGTCGTTGCCGGCGAGGATCAGCATCGCGCTGTCCTCCGGCGTGACGTCTGCGAGCACGGTGTCGGGGAGGATGCGGAGTCCGCCCTTCGTCGTGACCGGTTCCGTCGTGGCTCCGACCGTGCGGACGCGGTACCGGCCGGGACTGCGCTGCCATTCGGGATCTGCGATGTGCGGCGTGACGTATCCGATCTCCCAGTCCGCCAGGGTGTCGTACACGGCGACGTGAACTGTTTCGGTCATGACAGCATGCTGACAAAAAGGCAGCATGCTGTCAATAGTGTGTCTGCTCCGATCGAGGGTGATTTGCCGGGTGGTCGCGGAGGCGATTAGCCTTGATCAGGACCACGTCGTGGCGCCACTGTCGTCGAAGGTCGCATGCGACCTCATCGGAGGAGAAGATGGGCAACACTCACACGCAGACTGTGAGCACACGCGCTCGACGCGCCGTGGCTCCTGCGTGTTGTCGTTGCCGCTGATCGCCCCTGTCCGGGGCTGCTCGCACTGCTCTCACGATTCCCCTGAGTCCGCTGTGACCGACGATCCGGCGGTGACCGGGAATTCCTCGCATCCGATGCGGTTCGAAAGGCACATCATGTCCGATTCGACGGTATTGCCCGTCATCGATCTGTCCGATCTCAACGGCGACGAAACAACGCGCAACACCCTGCTCGATCGCCTCCGGGAGGCCACCCACGAGATCGGGTTCTTCCATCTCGCGGGTCACGGGATCGACCCCGTGCTCGCCGACGAACTCGTCGCGGCGGCCCGCGAGTTCTTCGCCCTCCCCGAGGCGGACAAGCTCTCGATCGAGAACATCCGCTCACCCCACTTCCGCGGCTACACCCGTGTCGGTGGCGAACGCACCCAGGGCTACGTCGACTGGCGCGAACAACTCGACATCGGCCCGGAACGCGATGCCGTCGCCGCGATCGACCCCGACCGCCCCTGGGAGGTGCTGCACGGCCCCAATGTGTGGCCCGAGCAGGTCCCCCGACTACGCGAACTGGCACTGCGGTGGATCGACGAGGCCGGCAACGTCGGACGCCGACTGCTCGGCGCATGGGCCGAATCCCTCGGTGCCCCCGCCGATCACTTCGAGGACGCCTTCGCCGATCCCGACCCGCTGCTGAAGATCGCGCGGTATCCCGGGCACGACCGCTCGGTCACCGATCAGGGGGTGGGCAGCCACAAGGACGTCGGCGCGCTGACGTTGCTCTATCCCGAACCCGGCAGCACCGGATTCCAGGTCGAACGCGACGGCCGGTGGGTCGACATCGACCCGCTCCCAGGGCATTTCATCGTCAACATCGGCGAACTCCTCGAGGTCGCCACCGGCGGCTACCTCCAGGCGACCGTCCATCGCGTGCTGCCGCCGCCGGCGGGCACCGACCGCGTGTCGCTACCCTTCTTCCTCAATCCCGGTCTCGACCGCGAACTCCCGCCGGTGGAGCTGCCCGCGGATCTCGCCGCGGCCGCCCGCGGCGTGGGCCCCGACGCCCACGGCGGCACGCTGCACGCCGTCTACGGCCTCAACGCACTCAAGTCCCGCCTGCGGGCACACCCGAACGTGGCGGAGCGTTTTCACGCGGATCTCCTCGCCCGCTTCGCCGCACACCGATAATCGATCTGTCCGTCCCCGCATTTCCGAAGTCCCCGCATCTCCAACGGAAGGTATCCACCCGATGTCACTGCGTCGTATCGTCGTCGCGTCCGCCGCGCTCACCCTCGCTGCGGGCCTCGCGGCCTGCTCGTCGTCCGAAGGGGACGACACCACCCTCCGGATCTCGGCGTCGTCCACCCCGCACGTCGAGATCCTCGACCAGATCGTGAGCACCGGGGCGCTGGGCGACTACGAACTCGACATCGTCGAGATCACCGGTGAGGTCGATCCCAACGAACTGCTCGAGGCCGGCGACGTCGACGCGAACTTCTTCCAGCACGAGCCCTACCTGACGGACTGGCAGAAGCAGAAGGGTGTCGACGACCTCGTCGCCGTCGCCGACGTGCACCTCGAGCCCATCGGCCTCTACTCGAACAAGATCGCCTCGCTCGACGAGCTGAAGGACGGCGACACCGTCGCCGTGCCGCGCGACACCACCAACTACGCCCGCGCGCTGTACCTGCTCGAATCGGCCGGTCTGCTCGAGATGGACGTGCCCTTCGAGGAGGCCGACCTGTCGGTGGTCACCGAATCGAACATCACCGCCAACCCGAAGAACCTGAACCTCGTCGGCATCGAGCGTCCGCAGCTCGCCCGTCAGCTCGACGACGCGCAGATCACCGCCGCCGTGATCAACTCCAACTACGCGCTCGAAGCCGGCCTGAACCCGGCCGAGGACGCCATCGTCACCGAAGAGGTCGAGGACAACCCCTTCTCCAACCTGCTCGTCGTGCGGGCCGAGAACGAGAACGACCCGGCCGTGACCGCGCTGGCCGAGGCCCTCGAGTCGCCCGAGACGGCTGCCTGGATCGAGGAGACCTACTCCGGCGCCGTGCTGCCGGTCCACCCGACGAACTGATGATCGTCGTCGAGAACCTCGTCAAGACCTTCCCCGGAGCCGGGCGCTCCGGGGAGGTCGCGGCGCTGCGGGGGGTGTCGCTCGAGATCCCGGACGGCGAGATCTACGGCATCGTGGGCCCGTCCGGATCCGGCAAGTCCACGCTGCTGCGCTGCCTGAACCTGCTCGAGCGGCCCACCTCGGGACGGATCCTGCTCGGCAAGGACGATCTGTCGACGCTGTCCGGTGCGGAACTGCGCGCGGCCCGTCGACGGATCGGGACGGTTTTCCAGCAGTTCAACCTGCTGCACTCGCGCACCGTGATCCGGAACGTCGAGTTCCCCCTCGAAGTGGCCGGGATCGGCAAGGAACAGCGCCGCACGCGGGCGCTCGAGCTGCTCGATCTCGTCGGCCTGGCCGGCAAGGGAGAGAGCTACCCCTCGCAGCTGTCCGGTGGTCAGCAGCAGCGCGTGGGCATCGCCCGCGCACTCGCCGCAGAACCCGAGGTACTGCTGTGCGACGAGGCCACGAGCGCCCTGGACCCGGACACCACCGATCAGGTCCTCGATCTGGTCGCCGAGGTGAACAGACGACTGGGTGTCACGGTCGTGGTGATCACCCACGAACTCGGGGTGCTGCGCCGGATCTGCAGCTCGGCTGCTCGGCTCGACGCCGGACAGGTGGTCGAGACGGGCCGGATCGTCGATCTCGTCGCCGATCCCGAGTCGGCGCTCGGGCATGCGCTCGTCCCGGTCGGCACCGACCCGTCGACGGGTTCGGGTGCCGACACGGCTCTGGTCACCGCGATCGGTGATGCCGCGCACGGACCGTGGCTCGCGGAGATGATCCGCGCGATCGACGCCGACATCGCTGTGGTCGGCGGCCGGGTCGAACAGGTCGGCAGCGTCACCGTGGGCCGGATGCGCCTGCGGTTCACGGCGGGCACCGATCGGTCACTCATCGAGGGCTTCGTGGCCGAACGCCCGTATCTGAGCCTGGCGTGGGGGACGGAAGCCGAACTGGAGGGACTCACGGAATGACGGTGCAGGCGCGATGAACAAACTGCAGTGGTACGACGCCTTCCCGGAGGTGTGGGAAGCCACCCTCGAGACGCTCTACATGGTTGCGGTGTCCTTCGTGCTCACCGTCGTCGGTGGTGTGCTGGTCGGGATCGTGTTGCAGTTGACGTCACCGTCCGGGCTGTGGCCCCGCCGGACGCTCAACACCGTCCTCGGCGTGATCGTCAACCTGTTCCGCTCGCTTCCCTTCCTCATCCTGCTGATCGCGCTGATCGGATTCACCCGCTTCATCGTGGGCACCGCGATCGGGCCGACCGCGGCGATCGTGCCGCTGACCATCGGTGCCATCCCGTTCTTCGGCCGCATCGTCGAATCCGCTCTGCGGGAGGTGCCCCGAGGCCGGGTCGAGGCGGCCCAGGCGATGGGGGCCACCAACGCGCAGATCGTGCGCAAGGTGCTGTTGCCCGAAGCACTGTCCCCGCTGATCGCCGGTGCCACCCTCACCCTCGTGCTGCTGGTGGGCTATTCGGCCATGGCCGGTGTCATCGGTGGCGGCGGTCTCGGCGACTTCGCGATCGTCTACGGCTACCAGCGGTTCAACACGCCGGTGCTGTTGCTCGCGGTGGTCGTGCTCATCGTGATGGTGCAGATCATGCAGTCGATCGGTGATCTCATGGTCCGCAGGCTCGCGCACCGGCGGTGACGCCCCACAAGCCGGGCGCACCACCGGTGCGTCCGGCTCAGCGGTCGAGTTTCGCGATCGCCTCGTCGACGAGCGGGACGTAGCGGTCGATCGACCACGGCACGGTGAGCGGATTGATCATCGACGATCCCGTGACGAACGGCTGTTCCTCCGGCGCGACGAGCGAGCCGCGCGCGATCGCCGGAATCTGCTGGTAGACGGGCTGCGATTCGATCTCCGCGCGGTTCGCCGGGTCGGAATAGAACGTGAAGATCAGATCCGAGTCCTTCAGCAGGCCGGCGTTCTCGAGCCCGATGACCGCCGAGTCGGTGCCCTCGGTCTCCTCGAGTGTGTTCGCGACCGGGTCGACCGTCAGACCGAGTCCGCGAACCATCGCCACGCGCTGCTCGTCGGGCATGAAGACACCCAGCGTGCCGGGGCCGGTGTTGTAGATATAGGAGAACGTCACGCCGGCGTATTCGGGGTGCGCGGCCGCGGTGCGTTCGAAGGTGTCCTCGATCCCGGTGATCAGATCCAGTGATTCGTCGTGCTTGCCGAGTGCGGTGCCGATGGTCTCGATCTGGTCCTGCCAGGTGATCGTCCACGGCAGTTCGGGATAGGCGACGGTCGGAGCGATTGCCGACAGCAGGTCGTACTGTTCCTGCGTGATCCCGGACCACGGCGCGAGGATGACGTCCGGGGCGAGTCGGGCGATCGCCTCGACGTCCACCTCGGTGCCGCCGGTGAACTGCTCGGGCAGCGGCTCGCCGCGTTCGGTCAGCTCCTCGTGGATCCAGGGCAGGTATCCCGTTTCGTCGCTGCCCCAGGGATATTCCTCCATCCCCACCGGGGTGACACCGAGAGCGATCGCCGTCTCGGCCGAGCCCATCCCGAGCGTGACGACCCTCTCGGGCTGCGCGTCGATCTCGGCGGTGCCCAGTGCGTGCTCGATCGCGACGGGTTCGAAGTCGCCTGTCGCAGAGCCGTTCGCGTCGTCGCCACTGCCGGACGAGCACGCGGTGAGCGCGACGGCGGCGGCGACGAGTACGACTACCGCGCGCGGCCCGCGGCGGCGCGGGGATCGGAATTTCATGAGTACCTCTCGCTGATCGGGGCCATGTCGAGAGGTGAGCCTAACCTTCTGGCCGGACCGCGGGTTACCGACAGATTTCCGGGCGGTCCACGACTTCGTGATGTCCCACAAACAGATCGCGAGACGGATGTCACATTTGATAGTATTCTGTTACCGAAACCGCTCACGGCCCGAGCGGGAGAGGGGACGGCCGCACTCGGCCACCGCGGGGGTTCGCTCATTACCGACGATTCGTCGACCGGGAACGATGAGTGGATGCGGGGGTACGGGATGCGTCGTTCCGGGGAGGAACGGAGATGCTCATGGTTGCATCCACGGACAAGAGGTCCGATTCGATGCCACGCTCGAATCGGCGGATTCTCGCGATCATCGCGCTCACGGGAATGCTCACGATCGGATTCCTGGCTGCGGTGTTCACCGGGTCGTATCTGATCGGTGCCGCATTCGCCATGCTCACCGGCGCATGCATCGTGCTGGCGCACCTGATGATCGCGCCCGCCTCGATCATTCACGACGACGAGACGGAGACGGCCACCCGTCCCGAGATCCGAGAGCGGTGGCATCCCCTCGGTAGTGGATCCTGAACTCGTCCCGGCCCGCCGATGTCGCGGCGCCGCCGCGACACGCGGGTTCCCCGGACGGGCGGGTGTGCTCGGTTAGCATCTTGCCCGTGACCGACTCGCTGCGCATCCTCGTCTACAGCGACGATGCGACCGTGCGGCAACAGGTTCGTGATGCCCTCGGTACCCGCCTGCACCCGGACCTGCCTCCACTCGACTACGTCGAGGTCGCGACACCGCCGGTCGTTGTCGAACGCATGCACGTCGGCGACATCGCTCTCGCGGTGCTCGACGGTGAATCCGCTCCGGCCGGTGGCATGGGAATCGCGAAGCAACTCGAGGACGAACTCGACTCGTGCCCGCCGATCATCGTGTTGATCGCCCGGGCCGACGACGAGTGGCTCGCCCGCTGGTCGGGCGCGGAGGTGGCGCTGCGCCATCCCGTCGACCCGATCAGGCTCGGCCGGCAGGTGCTCGCTCTGCTCACCCCTCGCTCCCGCCCCTCCTGACCCTTCCGGCGCGCGACCGCCCGGCCGCGAACTCGTATGCGGGGCCGGAGAATCTACTCTCCTTCCGGTTGTGGAGCAGTCCGACACGCCGCCCCGAATCGAGGGCGTGAAATCGCGACAAGTCCGACGCGAACAGCACTAGTGTGTGCCGTAACTCACAACCCGGAGCCGGGGTGGAACCGCCCGGCGCACGGCGGGGGTGGGTTCGCGGGCACGAGCAGACCCGCGGCCGGATTCGCGCGAGCAACCGGAGGTCGCATGAACGCTTACGTACCGATCCTGGTACTCGGTGGCATCGCGCTCGCCTTCGCGATCTTCTCCGTCGCGGTGGCGAGCCTCGCGGGCCCGAGCCGGTACAACCGCGCCAAGCTCGATGCGTACGAGTGCGGTATCGACCCCACCCCCCAGCCGGCGGGAGGTGGCCGCTTCCCGGTGAAGTACTACCTCACCGCGATGCTGTTCATCATCTTCGACATCGAGATCGTCTTCCTGTACCCGTGGGCGGTCCATTTCGACGCGCTCGGCGTCTTCGGTCTGGCGGCGATGGCGCTGTTCATGTTCAACGTCTTCGTCGCCTACGCCTACGAGTGGAAACGAGGAGGCCTGACATGGGACTGACGACCCGCATGTACGACGGGATGTCCTGGATGCGAACGGGTTCCGTGAGCGGAGGACCGGCGGCTGATCGACCGGTCCGGGTCCGGGGGAGGTGACGGGCATGGGCATCGAAGAGAAGGTTCCCAGCGGTTTCCTGCTCAGCACCGTCGAGACCCTCGCCGGTTTCGCGCGCAAGGGCTCGCTGTGGCCGGCGTCCTTCGGGCTCGCGTGCTGCGCCATCGAGATGATGGCCACCGCAGGCGGCCGCTACGACATCGCCCGCTTCGGCATGGAGGCCTTCCGGGCCTCGCCACGACAGGCCGACGTGATGATCGTCGCCGGTCGCGTCAGCCAGAAGATGGCCCCCGCGCTGCGCCGCGTCTACGACCAGATGGTCGAACCGAAGTGGGTGCTGGCGATGGGCGTGTGCGCCTCCTCGGGCGGGATGTTCAACAACTACGCGATCGTCCAGGGGGTCGACCACGTCGTCCCCGTCGACATCTATCTCCCGGGCTGCCCGCCCCGACCCGAGATGCTCCTGCACGCCATCCTCACCCTGCACGAGAAGATCGCGCAGATGCCCCTCGGTGTGAACCGGGCGGAGGCGATCCGCGCCGCGGAGGAAGCGGCCCTGGCCCAACGCCCCCTCATCGAACTGACGGTGCCGCCGCGATGACCGATCTCCAACGGACAGGATCCGACCACGACGACCGCACCGACGAGGTGATCGCCGTGCGGCGCGGCATGTTCGGCGTGCGCGGATCCGGCGATACCAGCGGCTACGGCCGACTCGTGCGCCGGGTATCGCTGCCCGGCAGCACCGAACGTCCCTACGGCGGATACCTCGACGAGCTCGTCGACACGCTCGAGGACGTCCTCGACGAACGGTCCGGCGACACCGGGGTGGGTTACGTGCAGGCGGTCGAGAAGGTCGTCGTGCACCGCCACCAGCTGACCGTCTTCGTCCGCCGCGACCATCTGCCGCTCGTGGCCCGCACCCTGCGCGACCATGCGGATCTGCGCTTCGAGCTGTGCCTCGGGGTCAGTGGGGTGCACTACCCGCAGGAGTCGGGACGCGAACTGCACGCGGTGTATCCGCTCGTCTCGATCACCCACAACCGCCGGATGCGGCTCGAGGTCGCGATCCCCGACAGCGACCCGCACGTCCCGTCGCTCTACCGCATCTACCCGACGAACGACTGGCACGAGCGCGAGACCTACGACTTCTTCGGGATCGTCTTCGACGGGCACCCCGCGCTCACCCGCATCGAGATGCCCGACGACTGGCGCGGACATCCCCAACGCAAGGACTACCCTCTCGGCGGAATCCCGGTGGAGTACAAGGGCGCCCGGATCCCGCCACCCGACGAACGGAGGGCGTACACGTGACGAGCGAACCCGCGACCGAGACCGTCTTCGACGCCGTCGGACGCGACTGGGACGACATCACCGCTGCCGTACGCGACAGCGGTGAGGACCACATCGTCGTCAACATGGGACCCCAGCACCCGTCCACCCACGGAGTACTGCGCCTGATCCTCGAGATCGACGGCGAGACCGTCACCGAGGCCCGCTGCGGAATCGGCTATCTCCACACCGGGATCGAGAAGAACCTCGAATTCCGCAACTGGACCCAGGGCGTCACCTTCGTCACCCGCATGGACTACCTCGCCCCGTTCCACAACGAGACGGCCTACTGCCTCGGCGTCGAGAAACTGCTCGGCATCGAGGATCTCGTCCCCGACCGCGCGCAGGTCGTGCGGGTGATGCTCATGGAACTCAACCGCATCTCCTCGCACCTGGTGGCGCTGGCCACCGGCGGCATGGAACTCGGTGCGACCACGCCCATGCTGTTCGGCTTCCGCGAACGCGAACTGATCCTCGACGTCTTCGAGACGATCACCGGACTGCGGATGAACCACTCCTACATCCGGCCCGGCGGACTGTCCCAGGACCTGCCCGACGAGGCCGTGCCGATGATCCGCGACCTGCTCGTCCTGCTGCCCGGCCGCCTCGCCGACCTCGAGGCCCTGTTCACAGACAACCCCATCTTCATCTCACGCACCCGCGACATCGGCTGCCTCGATCTCACCGGCTGCATGGCCCTCGGCGTCACCGGACCGATCCTGCGATCCACGGGCCTGCCCTACGACCTGCGCCGAGCCGAACCCTACTGCGGGTACGAGACCTACGAGTTCGACGTCGTCACCGCCGAGGGATCCGACTGCTACGCGCGTTATCTCGTCCGGATCGGGGAGATGCGCGAATCGTTGAAGATCGTCGAACAGTGCCTCGACCGGCTCCGTCCCGGACCGGTGACGGTGCAGGACGGCAAGATCGCCTGGCCGTCGAAACTGCAGCTCGGACCGGACGGACTCGGCAACTCGCCCGACCACATCCGTCACATCATGGGCGAGTCGATGGAGGGCCTGATCCACCACTTCAAGCTCGTCACCGAGGGCATCCGCGTCCCGGCGGGACAGGTCTACATCGGCGTCGAATCGCCACGCGGCGAGCTCGGCGTCCACATGGTCAGCGACGGCGGCACACGCCCCTACCGCGTGCACTACCGCGACCCGTCGTTCACGAATCTGCAGGCCGTCGCGGCGATGTGCGAAGGCGGCATGGTCTCCGACGTGATCGCCGCCGTCGCCAGCATCGACCCGGTGATGGGGGGAGTGGACCGATGAGCACCGAATTCGTGCGCGCCGCGGGTGCGGAGACCACCGGCACCGCGGCCACGAGCGAGACCTCCGCCGCCGTGCCGATGACCGAACCGGCCGGACGCGAACCCGTCCTCGTCCCGCTCGGGCCGCGACCCGACGAGGACACCTATCTCACCCCACCCGACGCACCGCGCCGCTATCCCCACGACGTGCGTGCCCGCCTCGACGCCGACGCCGACCGGATCGTCGCGCGCTACCCGCAGCCCCGATCGGCGCTGCTGCCGCTGCTGCACCTCGTGCAGGCGGAGGACGGGTACATCACGCCGGCCGGCATCGAGTTCTGCGCCCGGCGGCTCGGACTCACCGGCGCCGAGGTCGCCGCCGTCTCGACCTTCTACACCATGTACCGCCGCTCGCCGACCGGCCGCCACCACGTCGGGGTGTGCACGAACGCGCTGTGCGCGACGATGGGCGGCGACGAGATCTTCTCCGCCCTGTGCACCCGGCTCGGCATCGGACACGACGAAACCACCGCCGACGGCGCGATCACCCTCGAACACATCGAATGCAACGCGGCGTGCGACTACGCCCCGGTGATGACCGTCGACTGGGAACTGTTCGACAACCGCACCGTCGACTCCGCGATCGAACTCGTCGACGACCTGCTCGCCGGCGGCACACCCACACCGACGCGCGGCGCCCCGCTGCGTAACTTCCGCGACACCGCGCGCCTGCTCGCGGGGATCCCCGACGACCGGCCCGGTGCGCTCGAGGCCTCCGGTACCGCCGGACCGGCCTCCCGCGCCGGGCTCGAGGTCGCCCGCAAGCACGACATGCGGGCACCGGAACCACCGGAGAAGGACGAGGTCGTCGTCGCCGTCGGGAAACCACCGACGGGTCTGACCCCCGTACTCACCCGCTACTGGGACGAGGACCAGGCGTGGACCCTCGACGCCTACCGGCGGCACGGCGGATACGAAGCCCTGCCCATCGCCCTCGGGATGGACCCGGATACGGTCATCGCCGCGGTGAAGGACTCCGGGATCCGCGGTCGCGGCGGCGCCGGATTCTCCACCGGCACCAAGTGGTCGTTCATCCCCCAGGGCGACGACAAGCCGCACTATCTCGTCGTCAACGCCGACGAATCCGAACCGGGCACCTGCAAGGACATCCCGTTCATGCTGGCCACCCCGCACGCCCTCGTCGAAGGCGTGATCATCGCCGCCTACGCGATCCGCGCCCGGCACGCGTTCATCTACTTGCGGGGGGAGGCCGTCCCGGTGCTGCGGCGCCTGCACGCCGCGGTCGCGGAGGCCTACGAGGCCGGCTATCTCGGACGCGACATCCTCGGCTCCGGATACGACCTCGAACTCGTCGTCCACGCCGGTGCGGGCGCGTACATCTGCGGTGAGGAGACGGCGCTGCTCGACTCCCTCGAGGGCCGCCGCGGCCAACCACGCCTGCGCCCACCCTTTCCCGCCGTCGCCGGACTGTACGCGTGCCCGACCGTGGTCAACAACGTCGAATCCATCGCGAACGTCCCGCTCGTCATCCGCAACGGTGTGGACTGGTACCGCTCGATGGGCACCGAGAAATCACCGGGCTTCGCGATGTTCTCGCTCTCCGGGCACGTCACCACCCCCGGCCAGTACGAGGCCCCGCTCGGCATCACCCTGCGCGAGCTGCTCGGCTACGCCGGTGGTGTGCGCGCCGGCCACCGACTCAAGTTCTGGACACCCGGTGGCTCGTCGACCCCGATCTTCACCGACGAACACCTCGACGTCCCCCTGGACTACGAGAACGTCGCCGCCGCCGGGTCGATGCTCGGGACCCGGGCCCTGCAGATCTTCGACGAGACCACCTGCGTCGTCCGCACGGTGCTGCGCTGGACCGAGTTCTACGCGCACGAATCGTGCGGCAAGTGCACCCCCTGCCGCGAGGGCACCTGGTGGCTCGTGCAGATCCTCGAGCGGCTCGAACACGGCCGGGGCACCGAAGCCGACCTGGAGAAGCTGCTCGACATCTCCGACAACATCCTCGGCCGGGCGTTCTGCGCGCTCGGGGACGGCGCGACCAGCCCGATCACATCGTCGCTGAAGTACTTCCGCGACGAATACGTCGCCCACTTCGAGCACGGCGGCTGCCCGTTCGACCCGCACCTGTCGACGCTCGCCGCCGACGCCCCCGCGGAAGGAGGCGAGCGATGACCGCAGTGTCCGGTGCCGGAGCGGAGAAGTCCGAGACCACCGACCTCGTGAACGTCACCATCGACGACACCGAGATCGCCGTGCCCAAGGGCACTCTCGTGATCCGCGCTGCCGAACTGATCGGGGTCCAGATCCCGCGGTTCTGCGACCACCCGCTGCTCGAACCGGTCGGTGCGTGCCGCCAATGCCTCGTCGAAGTCGAGGGGCAGCGCAAACCGCTCGCCTCGTGCACCTCGGTGGTCACCGACGGGATGGTCGTGCGCACCCAGTTCACCTCACCGGTGGCCGACAAGGCCCAGCGCGGCGTGATGGAACTGCTGCTCATCAACCATCCGCTCGACTGCCCGGTGTGCGACAAGGGCGGCGAGTGCCCACTGCAGAACCAGGCGATGTCCAACGGACGCGCCGAATCCCGTTTCGAGGACACCAAACGCACCTACCCGAAACCCATCGCGATCTCCTCGCAGGTGCTCCTCGACCGCGAACGCTGCGTGCTGTGCGCGCGGTGCACCCGCTTCGCCGACCAGGTCGCGGGCGACCGGTTCGTCGACATGCTCGACCGCGGGGCGCTGCAGCAGGTCGGCATCTACACCGAGGAACCGTTCGAGTCGTACTTCTCCGGCAACACCGTCCAGATCTGCCCGGTCGGCGCGCTCACCGGCGCCGCCTACCGGTTCCGCGCCCGCCCGTTCGATCTCGTCTCCACGCCGAGCGTGTGCGAGCACTGCGCGAGCGGTTGCGCCCAACGCACCGACCACCGTCGCGGAGTCGTGCTGCGCCGACTCGCCGGGGACGACCCCGAGGTCAACGAGGAATGGAACTGCGACAAGGGACGCTGGGCGTTCACCTACGCCACCGCCGACGACCGCCTCACGACGCCCCTCGTCCGCGACGACACCGGAGCACTCGTCCCCGCCTCGTGGATCGAGGCGCTCGGCGTCGCCGCCCGCGGCTTGGCGGCGGCGCGCGGCAGGGCCGCAGTCCTCACCGGTGGCCGGCTCACCGTCGAGGACGCCTACGCGTACGCGAAGTTCGCGCGAACGGCGCTCGGCACCAACGACATCGACTTCCGCAGTCGAGCCCTGTCGGAGGAGGAGACGGACTTCCTCGCCTCGCGGGTCGCCGGACGACGCCTCGACGTCACCTACCGCGACCTCGACCGCGCGCCGGCGGTGCTCCTCGTCGGATTCGAGCCGGAGGAGGAAGCGCCGATCGTGTTCCTGCGGCTGCGCAAGGCGGTCCGGCGGAACAGGTTGCAGGTCTTCACGATCGCCCCGTTCGCCTCGCGCGGCGTCCACAAGCTGTCGGGGTGGGTCGAACAGTGCGTCCCGGGCGACGAGGCGCGCGCACTCGACGCGATCCGCACCGGCGCATCCGCCGACGCCGCGGCTGCGCTCCGGGCTCCCGGTGCGATCGTGCTGGTAGGGGAGCGGGCCGCAGCCTCGCCCGGCACGCTGTCCGCCGCCGCGACCCTCGCCGACGAGACCGGAGCCCGCCTCGCGTGGATCCCCCGCCGCGCCGGTGATCGCGGAGCCCTCGAAGCCGGCGCCTTCCCGACACTGCTGCCCGGCGGTCGCCCGATCGGCGATCCGCAGGCCCGGCGCGACGTCGAGTCGGCGTGGGGTCTACCGGCCGACACCCTGCCGTCGGAGCCGGGCCGCGACACCGACGCCATCCTCGCCGCGGCCGCCGAAGGTGATGTGGCTGCGCTCGTGGTCGCCGGCGTCGACCCCGCCGACCTGCCCGACCCCGATGCCGCACTCGCGGGTCTCGACGGTGCCGGCTTCGTCGTGAGTCTGGAAGTGCGACGCAGCGCGGTGACCGACCGCGCCGACGTCGTCTTCCCCGTCGCGCCGGTGGTCGAGAAGGCCGGGAGCTTCCTCGACTGGGAGGGGCGCGAACGTGCCTTCCCGATCGCCCTCCGCGACACCGGAGCACTGCCCGACCACCGGGTGCTCGCGGCGATCGCTGACGCGATGGACCTCGACGGAGGCCTCGACGATCCCGGTCCCCACGACGTCGAGACCCTGCGCCACGAACTCGCGGAACTCGGACGATGGACGGGCACCGTCCCCGAGTCGCCGGGAGTGTCCCCGCGGCCTCCGCGACGTCCCGTTCTCGGGGAAGCGGTCCTCGCCACCTGGCGGATGCTCCTCGACGCGGGCCGGTTGCAGGACGACGAACCGCACCTCGCCGGAACGGCGCACGAACCCGTCGCCCGTCTGTCGGCCGCGACGGCCGCGGAGATCGGCGCCGCCGACCATCATTCGCTCACGGTCTCCACCGAGCGCGGCTCGATCACGCTGCCGCTGGTGGTCGACGACCTGCCCGACCGTGTCGTCTGGCTGCCCACCGCCTCCCCGGGATCGATGGTGCACGGCGATCTCGGTGTCACCGCCGGTGATGTGGTGCGGATCCGGGCCGCCACGACGGGTTCCGGATCGGCCGAGGAGGATCCGCGATGAGCGTCACCGCCCAGCAGCCCGTGGACCTGTCGATGTTCGGCATCGACCCGTGGTGGCTCGTCGTCGTCAAGGCCGTGGCCATCTTCGCGTTCCTCGTCCTGACCACCCTCGTGATGATCCTCGCCGAACGCAAGATCATGGCCTGGATGCAGATGCGGGTCGGACCCGACCGGGTGGGACCGAAGGGACTGTTCCAGACCGTCGCCGACGGCCTGAAACTCGCGCTCAAGGAAGGCATCATCCCGACCGGGGTGGACAAGCCGATCTACATGCTCGCCCCGATCATCGCGACGGCTCCGGCGTTCATGGCGTTCGCGGTCGTTCCCTTCGGGCCGGAGGTGTCGATCCTCGGGAACCGGACGCCGTTGCAGCTCACCGATCTTCCCGTCGCGGTGCTCTACGTCCTGGCGATCACCTCCGTCGGCGTCTACGGGATCGTGCTCGCCGGCTGGGCCTCCGGTTCGACCTATCCGCTGCTCGGTGGTCTCCGCTCGACCGCGCAGGTCATCTCCTACGAGATCGCGATGGGACTCGCGTTCGCCGCGGTCTTCCTGCAGGCGGGCACGATGTCGACCTCGGGCATCGTCGCCGCGCAGAACGACCTGTGGTTCGTCGTGCTGCTACTGCCGTCCTTCCTGGTGTACTCGGTGTCGATGGTGGGGGAGACCAACCGCGCGCCCTTCGACCTGCCCGAGGCCGAGGGTGAACTGGTGGGCGGATTCCACACCGAGTACTCGTCGCTGCGATTCGCGATGTTCATGCTCGCGGAGTACGTCAACATGGTCACCGTCTCCGCGCTCGCGACCACCCTGTTCCTCGGCGGCTGGCACGCGCCGTGGCCGCTGACGCCGTGGAGCGGCGCGAACTCGGGCTGGTGGCCGCTGCTGTGGTTCGTGATCAAGGTGTGGGTCGTGCTGTTCGTCTTCGTGTGGCTGCGCAGCACCCTGCCGCGACTGCGCTACGACCAGTTCATGGCCCTGGGCTGGAAACTGCTCATCCCCGTCTCGGTGGTGTGGGTGATGATCGTGGCCGCGCTGCGCATCCTCGACACCGACGACGTCCTGCCCGGCACCGCGAGCCTCATCGTCGCCGGGGTGCTGTCCACCGCCCTGCTGTTCGCCTACCTCACCCTGCAGGGGCGGCGGACCCGGCGCATCGCACAGGCGACGGAACCACCCGCCGACGTCGACGAGGAATTCGACGCCATGGCCGGGGGCTTCCCCGTGCCGCCACTACCTGCTCGGTCGAGCACCCGATCGAGTCCGCCCGCCCCGGCGGGTCGTCTCCCAGGAGGATCGTGATGGTCGAATTCCGCGGCCCGCTCGCCGGTTTCGGTGTGACGCTCACGACGATGTTCAAGAAGCCCAACACCGAGCAGTATCCGGAGCAGAAGAGACCCACCGCACCCCGCTATCACGGACGCCACCAGCTCAACCGGTATCCGGACGGACTCGAGAAGTGCATCGGCTGCGAACTGTGCGCGTGGGCGTGCCCGGCCGACGCCATCCACGTCGAGGGCGCCGACAACACCGACGAGGAGCGGTACTCGCCCGGCGAACGGTACGGGCGCGTCTACCAGATCAACTACCTGCGGTGCATCGGCTGCGGACTGTGCATCGAGGCGTGCCCGACCCGCGCGCTGACGATGACGAACGAGTACGAGATGGCCGCCGACAACCGTACCGACATGATCTACGAGAAGGACCGCCTGCTCGCCCCCCTCGAACCCGGGATGCAGCCACCGCCGCATCCCATGGCACCCGGCGCCACCGACGAGGACTACTACCGGGGCACGATCCCCGTCCCGGAACACGCGTCCGCCGCCGACGGGGAGGAACGCCGGTGACCACCGCCCTGCTCGCCGCCGAACTCACCACGACCTCCACCGGGGAGGCCGTGCAGTTCTGGATCCTCGGCGCCGTCGCGGTACTCGGGGCGCTCGGCGTCGTCATCGCACCGAAAGCCGTGTACTCGGCGCTGTTCCTCGCCATGACGATGATCGTGCTCGCCGTCTTCTACATCGCGCAGGACGCATTGTTCCTCGGTGTGGTGCAGGTCGTCGTCTACACCGGTGCCGTGATGATGCTGTTCCTGTTCGTGCTCATGCTCGTCGGAATCGACTCCGCCGACTCCCTCGTCGAAACCATCAAGGGACAGCGCGTTCTCGCGATCGTCGTGGCGATCGGCTTCGCGGCTATGCTCATCGGTGGCATCGGGAACACCGCGGTCTCCGGCTTCGCGGGACTCGACGCGGCCAACGCCGGCGGCAACGTCGAGGGCCTGGCGGTGCTGCTGTTCATCGACTACGTCTGGGCGTTCGAACTCACCGGAGCCCTGCTCATCACCGCCACCGTCGGTGCGATGGTGCTCGCCCACCGGGAACGTCTGCAGCCGAGGCAGACCCAACGCGAACTCGCCGCACGCCGGTTCCGCGAAGGGGAGCGGGTCACACCGCTGCCGGCCGCGGGTGTCTATGCCCGCCACAACGCCGCCGACGTCCCGGCCCTGCTCCCGGACGGATCGTTCTCCGAACTGTCGGTCGGCGAGTTGCTCGGCCGCATCGGACGCGACTGGGACCACACCGAACTCGGCCTGCGTGAACCCGGCGACGACGCGAGGAAGGATCGGCGATGAACCCCGAGAACTACCTCTACCTGTCGGCACTGCTGTTCACCATCGGTGCGGTGGGAGTTCTCCTGCGCCGCAACGCCATCGTCGTGTTCATGTGCGTCGAGTTGATGCTCAACGCCGCCAACCTGGCCTTCGTCACCTTCGCGCGCATGCACGGCAATCTCCACGGACAGGTGTTCGCCTTCTTCACGATGGTCGTCGCGGCCGCCGAGGTCGTCGTCGGCCTCGCGATCATCGTGACCATCTTCCGGACGAGGCGATCCGCCTCCGTCGACAACGCCGACCTGCTCAAGTACTGACTACCCCACGAGGACGGTGAGTGTGAGAGCCCACGACGAACCGAGAGGACACGCGGCATGACTTCGTTCCTGAACTCGGCGCTGTGGACGATACCGGCACTGCCCCTGGCCGGCGCGTTCGTTCTGCTGCTCCTCGGGCGTCGCAGCGACCGCTGGGGACATCTGCTCGGATGTGCCACGGCGATCGCCTCGTTCGTCCTCGGCGCCGTCATGTTCGCCGGACTGCTCGGACTCGACGCGCGCGATCGGCTGGCCCAGCAGACCGTGTTCACCTGGGTGCCGGTCGGAGAACTGCAGGTCGATCTCGGACTCCGGCTCGACGCGCTGTCGATCTGCTTCGTACTGCTCATCACCGGCGTGGGTTCGCTGATCCACCTCTATTCGGTCGGCTACATGGCGCACGATCCGGAGCGCCGGAAGTTCTTCGCCTATCTCAACCTGTTCCTCGCGGCGATGCTGGTGCTCGTCCTCGCCGACAACTTCCTCGTCCTGTATCTCGGATGGGAGGGCGTCGGTCTCGCCTCGTACCTGCTCATCGGTTTCTGGCAGTACAAGCCCACCGCCGCGACCGCCGCGAAGAAGGCGTTCGTCGTCAACCGCGTCGGCGACATGGGGCTGCTCGTCGCCCTGATGATCATGTTCGCGACCTTCGGCAGCCTCGACTACGACACGGTCTTCGCCGCGGTGCCCGCGGCGAGCGAGGGCACCGTGACCGCGATCGGCCTGTGCCTGCTCCTGGCCGCGTGCGCGAAATCCGCCCAGCTGCCACTGCAGTCGTGGCTCGGCGACGCCATGGAGGGCCCCACCCCGGTCTCCGCGCTCATCCACGCCGCCACGATGGTCACCGCCGGTGTGTACCTCGTCGTCCGCGCGAACGCGATCTTCGACGCCGCACCGGCCGCGCGACTCGCGGTGGTGATCGTCGGCGCCGCGACCTTGCTCTTCGGCGCGATCATCGGCTGCGCCAAGGACGACATCAAGAAGGCGCTCGCGGCGTCGACGATGAGCCAGATCGGCTACATGGTGCTCGCCGCCGGGCTCGGGCCCGCCGGGTACGCCTTCGCGATCCTGCACCTGCTCACCCATGGCTTCTTCAAGGCCGGACTGTTCCTCGGTGCCGGCTCGGTGATGCATGCGATGAACGACGAGACCGACATGCGCCGCTACGGCGGACTGTGCGCGGTCATGCCGATCACCTTCGCCACCTTCGGGCTGGGGTATCTCGCGATCATCGGGATCCCGCCGTTCGCCGGGTTCTTCTCCAAGGACAAGATCATCGAGGTGGCCTTCGCGGCCGGCGGTGTCGAAGGCATCGTGCTCGGTGGCGTCGCGCTGCTCGGTGCGGGGCTGACTGCCTTCTACATGACCCGCGTGATGATCCTGACCTTCTTCGGCGACCGGCGATGGGCGGCCGACGCCACCCCGCACGAGTCGCCGGCCTCGATGACCTGGCCGATGATCGCCCTCGCCGTGGGCTCGGTCGGTGCCGGCGGTCTGCTGGTGCTCGGTGGCGCGTTGCAGCACTGGCTCGAACCCGTCGTCGGCTACGACCATCACGAAGCCGGTCTGCCCGTCTGGCTGGTCACCATCGTCACGCTGGCGGTCGTGCTCGCCGGTGTCGCCGTCGCCTACCGGCAGTACGTGCGCGCACCGGTCCCGGAGACGGCACCCGAAGCAGTGTCTGCGCTGACCGTCGCCGCACGCCGCGACCTCTACGGCGACGCCGTGAACGAAGCGGTGTTCATGCGTCCCGGTCAAGGCCTCGTGCGTGCGCTCGACGCCGTGGAGTCCACCGGCATCGACGGCTCGGTCACCGGTGCCGCCACCGGGATCGGTGCGCTCTCGCGCGGACTGCGCCGGCTGCAGACCGGCTTCGTCCGCTCGTACGCGTTGTACATGTTCGCCGGCGCGACCGTCGTGGTCGGTGCGCTCGTCCTGGTGACGCTGTGATGGGGGTGTACTGGTGACCACCGTTCCCTGGTTGACGATCCTGTGGGTGCTCCCGCTGCTCGGCGCCGCCGTGATCATGGCTCTGCCCGCTCGCCTCGGTTCCGCCGTTCGCTCGATCGCCCTGGCGGTGTCGATCGCCGTTCTGGTGGTCGCGGTGATCGTCGCCGTCGGATTCGACCGCGGGGGAGAGCGTTTCCAGTTCGTCGAATCGCACGACTGGATCCCCTCGTTCGGCGCCGGCTACCGGCTCGGCGTCGACGGCATCGCGCTGGTGCTGGTCCTGTTGACCGCCGCGCTCGTGCCGTTGCTCCTGGCCGCCGGGTGGCACGATCACCGCGCCGCCGACGAGGAGGCCGGCGCGGCCCGCCCGCGTTCCGCGCACACCTATGTGGCACTGATCCTGCTCGTCGAGTCGATGGTGCTCGTGTCGTTCACCTCCCTCGACATCCTGCTGTTCTACGTCTTCTTCGAAGCGATGCTCGTCCCGATGTACTTCCTCATCGGCGGGTTCGGTTCGCCGGGGACACCGCGCGCCGACCGGGCCCGCGCCGCCGTGAAGTTCCTGCTGTACAACCTGCTCGGTGGCCTGGTGATGCTCGCCGCGTTGATCGGCCTGTACGTGGTCACCGCCCGATCCGGGCTGGGGGAGACGGCGGGAGTGGGCACCTTCGACGTCCGCACCGTCACCGCGGCCGCCGTCTCGGGGGATCTCGACGCGACCCCCGCCGTGCTCGGCGCACTGTGTTTCGGCTTTCTCGTCGCCTTCGCGGTGAAGGCCCCGCTGTGGCCGCTGCACGGCTGGCTGCCCGACGCGGCGGTGCGGACCACGCCGGTCGCGGCGGTGCTCATGATGGCCGTGGTCGACAAGGTCGGCACCTTCGGCATGCTGCGGTACTGCCTGCAGCTCTTCCCCGACGCCTCGGTGACCTTCGCGCCGGTCGTGGTGGCCCTGGCCGTCATCGGCATCGTCTACGGCGCCGTGCTCGCGATCGGTCAGACCGACATGATGCGCCTGATCGCCTACACGTCCATCTCGCACTTCGGGTTCATCGTCCTCGGCATCTTCGCCCTGACCGCGCAGGGGCAGGCCGGTTCGACCCTGTACATGGTCAACCACGGGATCTCCACGGCCGCACTGTTCCTCATCGCAGGTTTCCTCGTCTCGCGGCGCGGCGACCGCACCATTGCGGCCTACGGCGGGGTGCAGAAGGTCGCCCCGGTCCTCGCCGGGACCTTCCTCGTCGCCGGACTGGCGACCCTGTCCCTGCCCGGACTCGCACCGTTCGTCAGCGAGTTCCTCGTCTTCGTCGGCACCTATCCGCGCTACCAGGTCGCGGCGGTGATCGCGACGCTCGCGCTCGTGCTGTCCGCGCTCTACGTGCTGTGGCTCTACCAACGCATGATGGGCGGGCCCGTGCGCCTGCCCGGCGGGGACGACGGTGACGACGGGAACGACAGTGCCGACGGTGCCGACCACACCCGCAGGCTCTCCGATCTCGTGCCTCGTGAGGTCGCGGTGGTCGCGCCGCTGATCGCCCTGCTGCTCGTCCTGGGGATCTATCCGAAACCCGCGCTCGACGTCATCACCCCCGCGGTCGACGACACGCTCGTCTCGATCGACATCTCCCGGCCCGAACCGGTGGTGCCCGCCGAGCGTCCCGTCGCCGAGAGTGGTGTTCCCACACGCGGTTCCGAGGAAGGTGAAGCCGAATGAACTCCTCTGAGGGTATCGCCGTTCTTGCCGCGTCCCTTCCCGCCCCGGCGATCGACTACGGACTGATCGCACCGATCCTCATCGTCTTCGCCGCGGCCGTCGTCGGTGTGCTGGTCGAGTCCTTCGTGCCGGCCTCGGCACGCTATCTCGCCCACGTGGTCCTGACGACGGTCGCGCTGGTGGCGGCCATCGTCGCCGTGGTGATGCTCGCGGGAACCCGCGCGACCACCCTGTCGGGGGCGGTCGTGATCGACGGTCCCGCGCTGTTCCTGCAGGGGTCGGTCCTGATCATGGCGTTGCTGTCGGTCGCGCTCGTCGCGGAACGGAGTATCGAACAGGTTCGCACGCAATCAGTGTCCCGCGCCGCGGTCGGTGCGCATCTCGACGCGTTCGCACCCCAGGCGTCGGCGATCCCGGGCACCGCCGCCGAGCGGCAGGCGCTCGCGGCGGGTGGCGCACGGACCGAGGTCTTCCCGCTCCTGCTGTTCGCGGTGGGCGGGATGCTCGTGTTCCCGGCCTCGAACGACCTGCTGACGATGTTCGTCGCGCTCGAAGTGCTGTCGCTGCCGCTGTACCTACTGTGCGGTCTGGCGCGGCGCCGCCGCTTGCTCTCCCAGGAAGCAGCGCTGAAGTACTTCCTGCTGGGCGCGTTCTCGTCGGCGTTCTTCCTGTACGGAGTGGCGATGCTCTACGGCTACGCCGGGACCGTCCACCTCGGCGGGATCGACCTGGCCATCGACACCGGTGCGAGCAACGAGACCACCGCGCTCGTCGGGGTGGGTCTGCTGGCCGTCGGGTTGCTCTTCAAGATCGGGGCGGTGCCCTTCCATTCGTGGACACCGGACGTCTACCAGGGTGCGCCGACGCCCGTGACGGCGTTCATGGCCGCCGCGACGAAGATCGCCGCATTCGGCGCACTGCTGCGCGTGCTCTACGTCGCGGTCCCCGGTTCCGCCGACCAGTGGCGCCCGATCCTGTGGGCCGTCGCGATCGCGACGATGATCGTCGGTGCGGTTCTGGCGGTGACGCAGAACGACATCAAGCGCATGCTCGCGTACTCGGCGATCAGCCATACCGGATTCGTGCTCACCGGTGTCGTGGCCGGCACCGCCTCCGGGGTGTCGTCGACGCTGTTCTATCTGCTCGTCTACGGGATCGGGACGGTCGGTGTGTTCGCCGTGGTGACGCTGGTGCGCGACCCGGACGGCGAGGCGTGGGAGCTGTCGCGCTGGGCCGGTGTCGGGCGGCGCTCACCGTTGCTCGGCGGGGCGTTCGCGCTGTTCCTGCTGTCGCTGGCGGGCATTCCGCTCACCAGCGGGTTCATCGCGAAGTTCGCGGTCTTCGGTGCGGCGATCGAGGGCGGTGCGGCTCCGCTCGTGATCGTCGGTGTGCTGGTCAGTGCGGTCGCCGCCTACTTCTACGTGCGGGTGATCGTGCTGATGTTCTTCACCGACCCGACCGACGACGCCCCGCGGCTCGCGACCTCGACCGTGGCGACGAGCGCGGCGATCGCGTTCGCGGCGGTGGCGACGGTGCTGCTCGGCATCCTGCCGCAACCCGTCCTCGACCTCGCCGAGCGGGCGGCGGTGTTCGTGCTCTGACCACGAGCGGGCGCGGGCCGGGAATGCCGCGACCCTCGTCTCGGTTCCACCTCCCGAGGAGGCGTAATGACCGATACACGCAAGGCGATTCTGGCAGGCGGATGCTTCTGGGGTATGGAGGAGCTGATCCGGAGGCAGCCCGGGGTGGTGTCGACGCGGGTCGGCTACACCGGTGGGCAGAACGATCACCCCACCTACCGCAACCATCCGGGGCACGCGGAGTCCGTCGAGATCGTCTACGACCCCGCACGGACCGACTACCGGGCGCTGCTCGAGTTCTTCTTCCAGATCCACGATCCGACCACCCTGAACCGGCAGGGCAACGACGTCGGGGCGTCCTACCGCTCTGCGATCTTCTACCTCGACGACGAGCAGAAGCAGGTCGCGGTGGACACCATCACCGACGTCGAGGCGTCCGGTCTGTGGCCCGGCACGGTGGTCACCGAGGTGACTCCCGCGAGCACCTTCTGGGAGGCCGAACCCGAGCACCAGGATTATCTCCAGCGCTACCGGAACGGGTACACCTGCCACTTCCCACGGCCGGGCTGGAAGCTGCCGAACAGTCGCATCGCCGACGCGGCGAACTGAGTTGCGCGCACGGGCAGTTCCACGGGGACTGCCCGTGCCGCCGGCAGCGGCTGCTCGTCGGTGTTTCCGCGCGTCCGTATCGTGGAAGTACGGTTCGGAACGACACGCGGAGGAGTGCTCGATGGGAATGTTCGGCAAGGCGATGAAGAGCGCCGCCGCGGTGAAGGCGATCCAGATCGTCCGACGTGAGGCGGCCAAGCCGGAGAACCAGCGCAAGGCCAAGGAGATGCTCGCCAAGTTGCAGCAGAAGCGCCGCGGTTCCCACTGATCTGCCGGTCGGGCGGCGAGTGTGGTCGCCGCTGTCCGACATGTGTGTCCCGCCGGGTAGGCGGAGAGAAGGTGAACCGTGCTGCGGTTCTTCCTCGTCGGTTTCCTGGGCCTGACCCTGGTTCTGGTCGGCGTGATCGCCGCCGTCGGAGGGTGGGTCTGGTGGGTGCTGGTCGTCCTCCTGACGTTCCTGCTGCTGGTCGGAATCTACGATCTCGTGCAGCGCCGGCATTCGGTGCTGCGCAACTATCCGGTGCTCGGCCACATGCGATATCTGCTCGAGAGCGTACGGCCGGAATTGCAGCAGTACTTCGTCGAGCGGAACTTCGACGGACGACCCTTCGACAGGGACGTGCGCACCGTCGTCTACGAACGCGCCAAGGGCATCCACGGCGAACTGTCGTTCGGCACCGAACGTGACATCTACGAGGTCGGCTACGAATACCTCGTGCACTCGACCGCGCCGGTGCCCGAACCCGACGAACCGCCGCGGGTGAGCATCGGAGGACCCGACTGCACGCGGCCGTACTCGATGTCGCTGCTGAACGTCTCGTCGATGAGTTTCGGTGCGCTGTCCGCCAACGCGATCCGGGCGTTGAACCGTGGAGCGGCTCGAGGCGGGTTCGCCCACGACACCGGAGAGGGTGGCCTGACGCCGTATCACCTCGAGGGCGGCGGCGACCTGGTCTGGGAGATCGGATCCGGCTACTTCGGGACGCGCGACCGCGACGGCAGATTCGACCCGACGGAATTCGCCGACAAGTCGGCCCACGACCACGGCAAGGCGATCTCCCTCAAACTCAGTCAGGGTGCGAAGCCGGGCGTGGGCGGTGTTCTCCCGGCAGCGAAGGTGAGCGAGGAGATCGCACGCTATCGAGGTGTGCCGGCCCACGAGAAATGCATCAGTCCCGCAGCGCACACGGTCTTCACCACGCCGCGCGAACTGGTCCGTTTCCTCGCCGGTCTCCGCGAGCTGTCCGGAGGGAAGCCCGTCGGTTTCAAGCTCTGTGTCGGATCCCGCATCGACGTGCTCGCGATCTGCAAGGCCATGCTCGCCGAAGGGACGACCCCCGATTTCGTCATCGTCGACGGAGCGGAGGGTGGCACCGCCGCAGCACCCCTCGAATACGAGGACAACGTGGGTCTGCCGCTCACCGACGGACTGATGACCGTCCACAACGCACTTGTGGGTACCGGATTGCGCGACCGGATCAGGATCGGCGCGAGCGGCAAGGTCGCGACCGGAAACGACATGGTGAAGCGGCTGATCCAAGGTGCGGACTACACCAACTCGGCGCGGGCGATGATGATGGCGCTCGGATGCATCCAGGCGCAGCGGTGTCACACGAACAGGTGCCCGGTCGGTGTGACGACCCAGGATCCGAAACGAGCACGGGCGCTCGATGTGGCGGACAAGGCCTTACGGGTGCAGCGGTACCACGCGAGCACGGTGCGGCAGGCGATGCAACTCATGGCGTCGATGGGCGTCGGTGAACCGAGCGGACTCACGACGGACATGCTCCGGAAGAAGGTGTCGCCCACCGTCGTCCGCTCCTACACGGAGCTCTACGAGTGGCTCGCTCCGGGCGAACTGCTGGCAGATCCGCCGTCGACGTGGGCGGCGGACTGGCGTACCGCCTCGCCGGATTCGTTCCGTCCCCGGTCCCACCTGTGACGAGCTCCTGCTCGCGACGACCTGGTGCAGGTCCTCATCATCGGGGTCGCTGCTTCACGAGCGTGAACTGCTGGACGTCGATGAGACGCCGTCGGAAGTTCGCGGCGCAACCGGTCAGATACCGGATGTGTCGCTGGTAGACCTCCTCGGAGGCCATCCGGACCGCGTCGTCGCGACGTGCCTCGAGGGCCTGCGCCCACAGATCGAGTGTGTGGGCGTAGTGGGGCTGCAAGGACTCGATGTTCTGCACCCAAAAACTGTTTCGCTGTGCGCCGGTGATGACCAGGTCCCGGTCGGGGAGCTGCCCTCCGGGGAAGATCTCCCTCATGATGAACCGCAGGAACAGAGCGTCCTCGCGGGTGACCGTCACCTTCATCGCCTCGAGCTGGGCACGGGAATGCCCGACGATGGTGTGCAGCAGCATCCGGCCGTCGGCGGGCAGGATGCGGGAGGCGCGTTCGAAGAAGGTGTCGTACCGCTGTCGGCGGAAATGCTCGAACGCTCCGATGCTGACGATGCGGTCCACCGGCTCGTCGAACTCCTCCCAGCCCTGCAGGCGAACCTCCGCGGTACGGCCACCGGACGACATCGCCGAGAGCAGACCGGACACGTGTTCGTACTGGTTGCGGCTCAACGTCAGACCGATGACGTGCACGTCGTATCGCTCAGCCGCCCGCATCATCGTCGAGCCCCACCCGCAGCCGATGTCCAACAAGGTCATTCCGGGCCGGAGATCGCACTTGCGGAGAGCAAGATCGACCTTTGCGATCTGGGCCTCCTCGAGGCTCATGTCGTCGCGCTCGAAGTAGGCGCAACTGTACGTGCGCGTGGGGTCGAGGAACAGTTCGAAGAAGTCGTCGGACAGGTCGTAGTGGGTCTGGACCTTCTCGTAGAACGGCGTCAGCTTCTGCATTCGGACCTACTCTCCGCGAGGAGTGGGACGCGAGTTCCTGTGTCGGAATTCACGCTTCCCGTGGGGCACACCGCTATCGGTCGATAGTGCTCCGGCAGAGTGCCTTCTCACACGAGAACGGCGATTCCTGGGGGAGTTGTCCGACTCGGGCACACGAGTGCCTGGCGGCTACCCCGCGGCGTCAGCCCGCACGGACGGATGCCCCGTCGGTGACCGGCACGATGTCGAAGGCGTCCTCGAGCGCGTCGAGGGCCGCGTCGAAGTGATCGAGCAGGGGCTGCAGTTGCGGCAGGCTGCGACTGCACGAGGTGAGCCCGAAAGCGATGGCGTCGTCGGTGCTCGTGCACGTGATGTTCAGTGCCTGACCGTCGACGGGTACGGACAGCGGATACACAGCATCCACACGAGCACCGTTCCAGTACAACGGATCCGGCGAACCCGGCACGTTCGAGACGATGACGTTGAAGGGTGGTCGCGGAAGCGCGCGATTGCGCGTGAGGATCCCCACCGCCAGCGGCGCGACGCCGAGTGCACTGGCCGCCAGCCGGGACAGGGAGGACATCCCCTGCATGGAGGCCTTGCCCTCCGTCGTCGATGCCGACACCCTGGCCAGCTGGTCGGCCGGATCGGCGAGATCCGTGCCCATGTCCGCCATCAGGACACCGAGTTCGTTTCCGGCGCAATCCTTGTCGGGTCGCAGGCACACCGGGACCATGGCCACGAGCGACTTGTCGGGCAACGCCTCCTGCTCGATCAGGAAGGCGCGCAGTGCTCCCGACGACATGGCCAGAACGACATCGTTGACGGTCGCGTCGGCCGCTCTCGCGACGGCACGCAGGCGGGCCAGCGGCCACGAGCGGGCGGCGAACCGGCGCGTCCCCGAGATGGGCACGTTGATCACGGTGTTCGGTGCGGCCAGCGACAGTGATCCGCCTCCGCCGCGCAGCGCCCTGTTCACGGTGCCGGCCAGTGCAGGCACGAAGCCGGTGACGTCGGCCGTCGCCGTCCGCACCGCCTGCATCGCGGCCTCGGGAAGATCGAGCGCGGTCCCGGAGGAGTGGGAGCGGCTCGGCGCGTCGAAGGGTGCCCACGGTGCCGGCATGCCGGTCCGTTCGGAGTCCGGGCTCAGGGCGCGGCGCAGCAACTTCATGGCGCCGACACCGTCGGCGAGGGCGTGGTGGATCTTGGTGTAGACGGCGAGCCTGCCGTCCGCGAGACCTTCGATCACGTGCATCTGCCACAGCGGCCGGCTCCGATCGAGCAGCGTGCTGTGCAGCCGGGAGACGAGATCCCAGAGTTCGTCGAGCCCGCCGGGCTGCGGCAACGCGTTGCGTCGTACGTGGTAGCTCAGGTCGAAGTTCGCATCCTCCTCCCAGGCCCACTGACCGAAGGTGCCCAGGGAACGGACCGCGCGCTTGCGCCACAGCGGCGCGACCTCGCCGTCCTCCGCGGCAGCGGTGAACAGTGCCCCCAGATCCGCGGCGGTCGTGCCTTCGCGTGGCCGGAGAAGGATCAGTCCGCCCACATGCATCGGATGATCGCGGGACTCCCCGAGGAGAAACATCGAATCGGCGGGCGACATGGGTGGACGCATCGGCACATTTCCTCCGCCCGGATCGCCGGGCAGTTCGTGACGAGGCCCCCTGCTGCCCCGTCGACATGTGCGTCAAACCATGACCCCCGTCACAGGTTTATGACGCGACACAACTAATACGCGATGCCGGGTCGTATCGCCAAGTCCGGACGCCCGATTTCCGGCCGAAACGAGAATTGTTGTCCGATTTTCGAACTCCGGGAGGTCTCGCTACCGCCGATCGATCTGGACGGAAGCCGTGATCCGGGAGCGCGTACGGAAATACAGTCGAGGACAGGAACGGAAATCACGAACTCGACACTCCCTGCTGTGCCGGGTCCCGCAGATCACCCGGAAGGATCGCGATGTCCGACCCATCGGCCGACATGCCCGCCGCAGTCCGGAACACGCAGGTGGATCGATCACTGCCCTTCTCGGACGTCCAGGATTTCGACGACGTCGATCGCGGTTTCATCGCGGCTCTCGAACCCGGGATCGTGAGGAACACCGATGGCCACGTCGTGTGGGACAGCGATTCGTACGCATTCCTCGACGACGACTGCCCTCCGACGGTGAATCCGAGCCTCTGGCGGCAGTCGCGACTCTGCGCGCGGCAGGGATTGTTCGAGGTCACGGAGCGTATCTACCAGGTGCGCGGTCTGGACCTGTCGAACATGACGCTCGTCGAGGGCGATACCGGCGTGATCGTCATCGATCCACTGATCTCCGCGGAGACCGCTGCGGCGGGTCTCGCGCTGTATCGGGCGCATCGCGGTGACCGCCCGGTCACCGCGGTGATCTACACCCACAGCCACATCGATCACTTCGGTGGCGTCAAGGGTGTCACGACGGTCGAGGACGTCGCAGCCGGGCGATGCCCGGTCCTGGCGCCGGCCGGCTTCGTCGAGCACGCCGTCGCAGAGAACGTGTACGCGGGCACGGCGATGGGACGCCGCGCCGCCTACATGTACGGAGCGGCGTTGCCACGAGGTCCTCGCGGTGCCGTCGGTGCGGGATTGGGACCGACGACCTCGACCGGAACGCCGACCCTGATCGCTCCGACGATCGACATCGAGCACACGGGGCAGACGGAGACGGTCGACGGGGAAATCACTGACCCGCCGTCTCGACGTCCTCGAGAACGGTCTGAGCCTGGCCGAGTTGCTCGCCGAAGACGACAACGCCGACGTCGAGGACGCGCTGTTCGACCCGGAAACATTCGATGCATCCTCCGCGCTCCTGCACGGCGAGTTGCACGAGCTGCGCCTGTTCCTGGCGGAGCTGAACAAGATCACCGGTGAGGACACCAAAGCAACACGGTTGGTCACCGACGTGAACGAATCCCTGCTCACCTACGACAGCGTCGTGGTGTTCACGCAGTACACCGACACCATGGACTACATCCGCGAACGCCTCATCGCCGCCGGCATCACCAGGATCGGCTGCTACTCCGGGCGCGGCGGTCAGATCTACGACCCCGCCACCATCAGCTGGCAGGAGGTCAGCAAAGCCGAGATCAAGGAACGGTTCCGCAATCGGGACCTGACCGTGCTCATCGGCACCGATTCGATGAGCGAGGGCCTGAACCTGCAAACCTGCGGTCGGTTGATCAACTACGACATGCCGTGGAACCTCATGCGCGTCGAACAGCGCATCGGTCGCGTCGACCGGATCGGAGCCAGCTACGAGCACATCCAGGTCACCAACTATTTCTACGCCGACACCGTCGAGCAACGCGTCTACGAAGGTATCGCCGAAGACTACGGCGACTTCACCGACATCGTCGGTGACGCCGCCCCGGTCCTGGGCAACATCGAAAAGGCCATCGAACAACTCGCGTTGGGCGACGGCAGCGACGAAGCCGTCGCCGACCAGGTCGACGCACTCAAGGACGAAGTGGAACAGCTCCACACTCGCGCGGTGCAGGTGACCGATCTCGGCACCGCCCCGGACTCGGCCGACGAGGTAGAACCTCCCCCCATGCTGCAGGGGGATCTCGGACTGTCCGATCTGGAACAAATCCTGACCACGAATCCGTTGACCGCACCATTGTTGGAGCCGGTCGAGGAGAAGCCCGGCGTGTACCGGCTCACCACGCCCACACCGGTACCCACCCATTCGTTCTCGAGCCAAGCCGGGACAACCTCTGCCGGCGCCTACCGCACCTCAGAGCGCCCTGAAGACACGCGCGCTGTGACCTTCGACCGCGACGTGAGTGAGCACAGCACGGAAGACATTGCACTGCTCACCTATGGAACTCCCGAGCTGGAAGCGCTTCTTCCCAGAAGGATCGACACCCGGGCTGGCTCATTCGGTTAGACGGTATGAGGGGTTGGGGACCTCACCCACCTGTGTACGTGGGTCGGTGCGATGTGGGCACTTGCCGCGGGCGTACTAACGGTAGGTTCGGCCGGTCCACTCCGACGTTTCGCCTTCGTGTAGGACACCGACGATCGTCCTGGCCAGCTCGACCCAAGCCTGCGGTTCATACAGTGCATCCTCTGGATGTTCGCCTTCTTCCCCTGGCGCACCGCCGGGGACGTGCGCCCATCCGTCGATGGAGACTTCGGGCCAGGTGTAGGCCAGGAGCAGATCGGATCCATTGCTCCACGAGGCCCAACCATGCACCGGGGAACTCGAGCCGGCGGACAGTCCGCCTTCGTGTTCGGAGATGTCCTGGGACCAGGTGAGCCACGCGACACCCTCCCAGTCGAACGTGATGTCTTGTGCAGAGAATCCGTCTCCGGTGTCGAACATGAAGGTGAACGCGACCTGTCCTAGCTCGACCTTGTCGGGAAGACCGAGGGTGGCGGATCCTTCGTCGCCCGCGGCGGCGATAGCTTCCTCGAGTGCGATAGTGCGCCCGCTGGCGGCTCGCTTCGGCATTCTGTCCTCCGGAGTCGGGCTTTGCTCCACGGTATCGAGGACCGGCGTCCCAGTGCCAACGATCCGCCATCACGATCCGGGTTTGATGGTGATGGCGGAATCTCGAACTGGTGTGCGGCAACACCGGCCGAGCCGGATCGTCGATTGCGGCGGTCCGAATCTGGAGATGCTGTCGGACTTTCTGCGCCTGCTGGAGCGGGTCATCCAGGAGTCATCGTGGAGCGGGGAGGTCGATCTGTCGGATGTGGTGTGCTGGCCGGGGTGTGAGCCGTATTCGTGTCATCGCGGCCCCTCCCCTCACTGGCGGCAGCGTCCCATCTGTTAGCCGGAGAATGATTGGCCCGACGATATGACACGCCTCAGAACCCGGCTTTGGCGGTCGGCGTCCATTCGCGACACCTGCGGTCTCGAGCAACGCAGGGAGGCCAGCTTCTGATCCGAGAGAGCCTGCGGGTAGATCAGATATGGCCGCCATATCCGCCTCAGCCACGACTGTCACTCCAGTCGATGCAAAATCGTTATATTTCACTGTCGCAACGAGCATCCCCGCCCCTCTTTGCGGTCGGGCGGATGCTGCCGAGACGAGGCGCATCGGAGAGCATTGCCGCTGGTCGTCGAATTTTCTTTATATTTCCAGCTTTTTGGCGGCAAAGCCTATAAATAGTCACCGTCCCCGCCTCGCTTCTATGCCTTCTATGAAGAAAATGGACCGCAAACAAACTTTTCATTGAGGTTTTCTCACCAGAGAGTCACCGACGACAGCAAAGACATCCGAACGGTGTGGCGTGAAAAGAGGACGTGGGGTCCTGCCTGGTAGGGATTGTTTCGAGCAAGAAGCAACCCGGAGCAGGACCCCACGTGATTACCTATCGTGCCACGCTCGACGTGCCCGAGCACACCCTGACCTTCGTCGCCCGTATCCTCGCTGCCCACCGCCGCAGGACCGATCGCCGGCCGTGGCAGCGGGCCGCGACCGTCTACGTCCAGGCTCTGATGGTGCTGCGGTGGTTCCGCGACGGCACCGACGTCGCCACCCTGGCGCGCGATGCCCGCATCTCGCAGGCCACCGCCTACCGGTATCTCCACGAAGGTATCGACGTGATCGCTGCGCACGCCCCGGACCTGCACGAGGTGCTCGAACGTGGGATCGAGTCCGGCTGGGAGCATGTCTGTCTCGACGGCACCCTCATCGCCTCGACTCGCTGCCGGGAGCGTTCCGAGTCCGGGCACGACGTGTGGTACTCGGGTAAACATCGCCGCCATGGCGGCAACGTCCAGGTCCTGACCGATCCGACCGGCTATCCGGTGTGGGTGTCCGAGGTTGCACCCGGTTCGGTGCACGACCTCACCGCTGCTCGTCGGGGCGGGATCCTCGGCGCCCTCTACCACGCTGCCGCCGGCGGGATGCCCACCCTCGCCGACAAGGGGTACACCGGTGCCGGGATCGGCGTCCACGTCCCGACGAAAGGCCGTGATCTCGATATCGGCACTCGTTGCCGCAACACGCTGCTGTCTGCGATGCGTGCTCCGGCCGAACGCGCGAACGCGCTGCTGAAGACCCGGTGGAAGGCGCTGCAGCGAATCAGTCTATGTCCGTGGAGGATCGGCTCGATCGCTGCTGCGGCTCTCGTTCTTCTTCACCTGCAAGCACCGGCCTGGTGAGAAAACCTCATTGAAGTATTGCGGCGCAGTCGATTTCGCGCGTGCGGCCTGCCCCTCGGGTGCGCTAACGTCGTGTCTGCCGGCACCGAAACCACCAAGTTCCCACACCATTCGGATCGAGGATCACCATGAGCATTTCCCCGTTGTCCCATCCTGTCCGCACCATCCGGCCTCAGCTGCGCCTGGTGCCCACCCCGGACCCGCAGGATCGGTCGATCGGATCCATCTCCGGTGTCCCGGACCGTGTCGATGTGTTCCTCGACATGGGGTACGTGATCCGTTCGGCACGTACAGCCTTCGGTTGGCGCGTGGGCTCTCGCACCCCCGATCCTCTCGCCACCGCCTGCGAGATCCTGGCGTTGCGCCACCGGTCCAGCGAACTCGGTACCGTGCACGTCTTCGACGGCCTCCACGACCCGGACCGCCGACCGCTCGACCACCACCGAATGCTCGCCTGGAAACACCAGGTCGAAGCTTCCGGCGAGGTGATCGTTCACCTGCGACCGCTGCAGTACCTGCCCGACGGCGGGTTCCGGCAGAAGGAAGTCGATACCAGTCTGGCGTTCGCCATGGACGATGCGGCCCGCTCCGGACGCGCCGAGGCGATCGTGGCGTTCACCGGTGATCGGGACCTGCTTCCCGCGGCACGACGAGTGATCGCCGCCGATGTCCGCTTCGAGTCCGCATGTTGGGGGCAGCGCGGCGGGATCTTTTTGCCGGAGGAACGCACCTGGACGCATAGGCTTGGCCGAGCTGCCTACCAGCGCTGTACCGCGACGGGGGAATTCGGAGACGCCGCGTGAGCGTCTCGCACCGACCGGTGGGGGAGCTGCTCGACGCGTTCGTCGCGCAGCTCCCCCGCGCGCGCACCGCTGACCGCCGCATCGACCGCACCGCCCGTATCGTCGCCGCCACCGTCACCACCGTGCAGGCATCCTTGGACGCTCCGCTCGAGGCGCTGCGCAGCGAAGCACGTACCCGACTGGCCGGCCACACCGCGCCGCTGCTGCCCGAACCCGATCTGGAGGTCACTTGCAGCACCGCCCTGTTCGGCCGGGTCTGCATCACCGTGTCCGACGCCGCCGCCTTGATGACCCACTGCCACCACAGATCGACATGGGCGGTCCTGACCGCCGCCGCGGCGGACCTGCGCACCTTGACCCGGTTGGCGACCTCCCCGCTCGTCGACGCCGGCAGCATGGTGGCCCTCGACTCGCGACGTGCCGAGAGCATGCTCAGCGATCACATCGCGCAGATCCTCGGCGTGGACACAGCTCCACCCACCCCACCGATCGAGTACCCGATGGTGGACACCCGGCCCGGCAGCGGATGTTTCATCGTCGACGAGCTGATCCGGTCCGTGTACGCAGCAGTCGACATCGAGGCCGGCCGACTGCCTGCCTCAGCGGTCGATGTGCACGCCGTTCCGGACCGGATCGACTACCCCGACGATGAGCCCGTCATCGTTGCCCAAGCGTGCCTGGCTTTCGACCTGCTCACGCACGCCACCACCGTGCTGTGCGCGCAGCTGGCCGAGCTCTACTGCGACGTCTGGTGGACCACCAGGGCAGAGGAGATCGCCGACGCCATCGACGCCATGAAAAAGCAGGTGTGCCCCCGGGCTGTCCCTCCACTTCGAAACTGACCGCCCCGCTTCACCCCTCGAGCGGTGACAGCAGATCTGCGATTCTCGTCGGTTGGATATGGCACGCTTTGTCCACTCCGGCCCACTGGTAGGAAAGGGAGTCGCCATGAGCAACGGGATTCACCACACCACTGCCGTGCGGCACCGAGAAGTCAACATCGTGATGAAGAAGGCCCAGGCAATCGCAGACCGATATCGGACACTCGGGATCAAAGACAAGCGGCTACCGCAGATCGAGACAGCCATCGCGACGGCGAACGAGATGCAGTGCTCGCGTAACCGGGAGATTCTGCGCCCACGCGCATTCCGCCATGCTGTGGTCGCGCTCAACCTCGCCGAGGAACTCGAGGACCACCTCGGGACCACCGCGTCTTCGAGCTACGCTGCCAGCGAAGTGATCGGGCTGATCAGCCGCACACTGCGCATCGAGGTGCCACTGGACCAGCTGTCTGTTCAGGCGCGTGTACGCCTCGATGAACGGAATGCTGCACTGCTGCAGGCGCAACGATGCACGCTAGGCAACTCGGACCCACGCCAGCGCCGGCGGGCGATTCGGGCGGCGCGCTACGCGTTGGCTATCACCCATGAGCTGCGAGCAGACGGGATGCGCCCCGCATCGGCCAGCACGCCGAAAACGTCGGCCTCTGTGAACGCATCACGAGCTTCTTCGGGTGAACCGCAACGCAGGAAACCTCAGAAGCAAAACGCGCAGAGAAAATCGAAGAACGTTCACCGCGGCTCGCGTAGCACGAACCGTGCTGGTCGGGGCGTGGATGCTGCAGGGCGCCGTAAAGGGGCGCGTACCGACGACATGCAGCGCGACACATTCGGGCTTCGAGCCGGGGAAGTAGAACGTCTGCGGAAGAATGCACGCGAGCAGTTGCCTGCCGCGGCGCCGGCCTCGGGTGCTGTTCACCGTAACCCGCGGGCGGTCAAGGCTGCGAACGGTGTCGGCCGTGTGGTCTCCGGAGGGCTCCCTGGGACCGCGAAAGGGCACTAGACCGGACAGGTGGAAATAATGGGAACATGCTCATCCCGGCCGAGCACTGCTCTACGAATCCACCGCAGCGCGGCTTGGGTGTTGCTCGGGCATGTGGATCACGGCGTTCACAGGTAGAGGGGACCTTCTCCAGGAATGCCAGCGTTGGCAGTTCGCATGAACTGCGACGAACGACGCCACGAACTCGAAAAAATTCGTGACGTCGTTCGTCATAGATCCCGCCGGACGGTCCAGAACCAGGGGACATGCCGTGTTCCCTCCGCGTGAAGCAGCCAGTCCTACGAGCGGGCGACACCGATGCTTGGTCGGTCCTGGCCGGTACGGTGCCGTCCATGACGGGCACCGAGACCGATCCGAAGAACAACCCGGAGTATCTGACGCTGTCGCAGGCGTCGAAGGAGTGCGGTGTCAGCGTGCCGGTTCTTCAGGAGATGGTCCGCGCACGCAAGATTATGTCGGGATTGCTCGGACGAAGAACGGCCACGCCTATCTGCACCGGGACCATGTGCCGAGTTGGTCGCAAGTCGAAGACATCCTGACCGAGATGTACCGTCGGCAACTCGAACAAATCGACAGCATCGTCACCCGCCTCGAAAAGGAAGTCGAAGCGGTACGCATGGATCTGAACGAAGCGTTCGACGACCCGGACGCTGCGCTCGGGGACGATCTGCTCGCTGCCGGCGAAGGCGGCCGCAACACTCCCCGAACGTTGTCCTTGGCGGTAGGTGACCTCCAGTCGGGAGTGCTGGCATTGACATTCATCAAGCGTCACTTGTCCGAAGTCCGGTTGCGGGTTTAACTCCGTCGACAGAGTGACCGAGTACGGGGGGACGTGTCATCGTCACTGGTCAACGGCAAAATGTGGTCGGCAGCGTGGACGGAGTCGGGTGTGGTCGATCGGTTGCAGAGACGGATCAGGGGGTAGCGGTGACCGGTGAGGAACTGATGCAGATGATGGCCGCGTTGCGGTTCGAGCATCAGTGGCTGGGGGACGATTTCGTCGCGGAATCGATCCGGCTGGGGAAAGCGGAAAACGGCAAGGAACACCACTACGTGCCCCAGATGTACCTCAAGCGGTGGACGGTGGGCCAGAAGGTGCAGCCGGTCCTCGTCGACCGCCGGAAGGTATTGCCGACTCAGCGGCCTAGGGAGGTCGCGAAGAAGACGAACTTCTACTCGTTGCCGGCGCCGGGCGGAACGATGGACGCGCCGTTGCGGTGGGTGGAAAAGCACCTGTCCCGTATCGAGGACGAGTGCGCGCACCGGCTCGATCAGCTCCAGCGCCTCGGCTCAGGAGAGGTGACCGACGACGAACTCAAACGGGACTTGTCGGTGTTCCTCGGACTTCAGGTCACCCGTACCCGCGCTCAACGCACCCGCTACCTGCTGTTGATCAAGGGCCCTGTAGCGGCCAAGCGCGAGTTCTATCGACTCATGGCCCCGAACATGACCGACGCCGATTTCCGGGCCATGCTCGCCCGAACGCACGCCGATCCGCAGGCAGAGGCGATCACGCTGATGTTCTCCGATGTCAGGTGTCCGGTCGCGGCCAGGCTGCACATGCGGCAGTGGGCCGTCTACCGGACCGAAACTCCGCTGGTTACCTGTGACGACCCGGTGGTGCTTCTCGCCGGCCCCCCGGTCGGACGTGAAGTCACACTCGGAGTCGGGTTCAGCGCGGTGGTGCTCTATCCAATCGGCCCGCACCAGTTGCTGGTCATGCTCCGGCCCGGCCTGCGGCACCGTGGTGGGTATGTGCTCGACGAAGAGGAGACCCGCAGCATCAACCACGAGATGGTCGCTGCGGCAGAGTCGATGGTGTTCGAGCGTCCCGGCGACGACATCGCCGCCGATCTCGAGGTCCCGGCCCGTGCCGACGTCGTCGAGCCGAGCGACGAGCAGGCCGCGGACTTCGTCGACCCTGCCGAGGCGTTGAGGGTGATGCTGCTCGGGGCTACTGCCCGCAGCCGCTGGGCCGGGGTGCCGGAAGCGCCGGCATGGCCGATTCCGCGCTGGTACGGCCTGTAGCCGGATCAGTAGTGGAGCATAAGAGCCGTATTACCCCACTGTCGGTTACGGCTTTGGTACCCAGATCGTGGGCCAGTGCTTGCGCCAATACCTACGATCGCTCTTGAAGCGCTCGGAGCGATCTATTGCTGGGGCCAAGACATCGGCAGGTACGCCACTTTCGAGTAGTAGCCGCAGCGTCAGCATCCAGCGAATCGATCGATTGAGGCTGTCCATTTTGAGAAAGGCGTCGGATTTCAGGGACATGCCGTGGGCGAGGCTGATTCTTTGGTCTACGACTGCTTTCCTCCATTTGTTGACTTTTCCGAGAGAACCCGGGACGGCGGCGGCAACGGGTTCAGCCAAGTCCTGAACGCGTTGGGGATAGCTCTTTTCCCACCAGTGCTGTTTGAGAGCGCTTCGCAGGGACTCGTTCAGCTTGGGGTCCATGGAGTCCTCCCCAAGTCCTTTTATGGCGACGACAGCGTTGGTGATTTGGTTCTCGTCGAAGCGTCGGTCACCCGGGTGCAGGATTCGGTGCAGGGCCTCGATGGCTGTGACGAGTGAGAGCGCTTCGGACTCGATTGTGTGGAACTCGTTGCTCACGGCTGCGGCCACGATCTGCGGAACAGGTGAAGTCCGTTCGTGCATTTCCATCCACTGACCGAGCAGTTTGGGGCCTGTATCTCGAACTGTGAGTAGGAGAGAGTCGGTTCGCTCGGGAGAGTCTGGTTCGAGCCATCGACCGTGCACCGAGAGCCATTCCGAGCCGTCCCAGACCGAGAGTTTCCGCAATCCACAGCGCTCTCCGGCGAGAAGGGTAAAAAGACTCGTTACGGGTGTAGCAAGCCTTGAGAAGGCGTCGGTGAGTGTCCATCCGTGATCATCGTTGAGTTCGACTTCCAGCTTGGTATCGGTGGTGATGGTGGTACCCCGGATCGTGAGCGGTTCGATCAGACCGGTGGGTTGCAGCGTGAGGTATCCGCGATTATCGGGAAGCGCTTCGTCGTAGCCATCGGGCAAGGAAAACCGCCAGATGGCTTCTTTCTTGTACGGATATCTCGTTGAAGAGAGGGATTGAAGAAGCGCCCATTCTGCGAGGTTGGTGACGTCGATCTGGACTCCGAGAAATCGTGTATCAGGGTCCTTAATGTGTCCGCCGGTAAGGCACCAGGTGGCTCGGAGCGTCTGGTGTGTTGTGGGGGCCTCTTCGGACTCGGACGCGAAGAAGCCTATTTCGCTACGAGAAATCGTTCTGGTTCCCACTAGAGTGATCTTCTGAGGTTTGGTGACGAGGGTGCCTAGTACGACAAAGTTCGATTGTTCCTTGGCAGGAACACCTACAATTTCCCCCTCTCGCACCTTCTGGTACTCCCACATGGGCGTGAGTTCAGGGCTGACCTTCAGAGTGACTTGACTGCCGGCTACCTCAACAACGCCGGGCTGCCTGGAGTCAGGGGATTCAGGAACCCAGAAAACGGGACTGATGTAGGAGCAGGTGACATCTGAACTGTGGTGCCGTCAGGCACTGCTGGAAGGATGGACCCGTGCCCAAGCCCTATCCGAAAGAGTTCCGCGACGACGTCGTCCGGGTGGCCCGAAACCGCGAACCAGGCCAGCACCTGCGGCAGATCGCTGCGGACTTCGGCATCAGCGAATCCTGCCTGACCAACTGGATGCGAAAGGCCGACGTCGAAGACGGCATCACACCCGGCACCACCGCCAGCGAGAACGCCGAACTGCGCGAAGCCCGCAAACGCATCCGCCTGCTCGAGCAAGAGAACGAGGTGCTGCGCCGGGCTGCCGCCTACTTGTCGCAGGCGAATCTTCCGGGAAAAGGCTCTACCCGCTCGTGAAGCAGCTCGCCGCGGACGGGATTCCCGTCGCGGTGTCGTGCCGGGTCCTCGAGCTTGCCCGTCAGCCCTACTACCGGTGGCTCGAGCGCCCGGTTACCGATGCCGAGCTCGAGGAGGCGTACCGGGCGAACGCACTGTTCGACGCTCACCGCGAAGACCCCGAGTTCGGCTATCGGTTCCTCGCCGACGAAGCCCGCGACGCGGGCGAGTCGATGTCGGACCGCACCGCGTGGCGGATCTGCTCGACCAACAAATGGTGGAGCGTCTTCGGGAAGAAACGCGGCTCGAAGAAAGGCCGTTCCGGGCCACCAGTGCACGACGATCTCGTCGGCCGCATCTTCACCGCGGACGAGCCGAACCGATTGTGGCTCACCGACATCACCGAACACCGCACCGACGAAGGCAAGCTCTATCTGTGTGCGATCAAGGATGTCTACTCGAACCGGATCGTCGGCTACTCCATCAGTGATCGGATGAAGTCTCGCCTCGCCGTGGCCGCTCTCGAATCCGCAGTGGCCCGGCGAGGTTCGGTCGCCGGATGCGTGGTCCACTCCGATCGCGGCTCGCAATTTCGTAGCCGGAAATTCGTCCGCGCCCTCGGTCGCCACGACCTGGTCGGGTCGATGGGTCGGGTCGGGGCGGCCGGCGACAACGCCGCAATGGAATCGTTCTTTGCGCTGCTCCAACGCAACGTCCTCGACCGGCAGCGTTGGGGCACTCGCGAGCAGTTACGCATCGCGATCGTCACCTGGATCGAGCGGACCTACCATCGCCGGCGACGTCAGCTCAGACTCGGCCGGTTGACGCCGGTTGAGTTCGAGACAATCATGACCACACCAGCCGCACAGGCTGCGTGACCGTATCTGTCACCGGATCGTGCAGCAGTCCCAACGACCGAGGCTGTCGGGTTGGGTGTCAGGGAAGGTTCGGGGTGCCATGCAGAGATCGTATGTTCCCCGTACGGGGGCAGAGCCTGCGTGAGGGGCAGGTGGAGGCGTTGCTGACGACGGCGTGTGTGGGTGGTGCGGTCGTGGTGGATGCGACGGTGGACGAGGCGGAGGTGGGGGCGTGATGCGTTCGGTGGTGATCGAGTGGACCGAGGTGTCGTCGCACTGTGCGGTGGTGAATGTGCCTGCGGATTTCGATCCGGAGGTTGTGGAGTTGGGTGTGAACCGTCTCGGGTTTGATGCCGCCTCCTTTCTTGAGGAGGATGCACATCATGTCCAAGCGTTACCCCGCCGAGCAGCGTGAACGAGCGGTGAAGATGGTCCTCGACCACCTCGACGAATATTCTTCGCCGTTCGCGGCGTGCAAAGCCATCGCCCCGAAGCTCGGCGTCGGTGTCGAGTCGCTGCGCACCTGGACCCGCCAGGCTCTGATCGATGCCGACAAGACACCCGGCGTGACCACCGCTGAACAGCAACGAATCAAAGAGCTCGAACGCGAAGTCCGAGACCTCCGTGAGGCCAACGAGATCTTGAAATCGGCCTCGATTTTCTTCGCGAGGGAGCTCGACCCTCGCCGCCGCTGATCTGCCAGTTCATCGACCAGATGCGTGCACAAGGACACCGGGTCGAGTCGATCTGCGCCGTGCTCACCGAGCGTGGCGTCAAGGTCGCCCCACGCACGTATCGGAACTGGAAAACTGCTTCTCCATCCCGCCGGACCGTCGCCGATGCACATCTGACGAACGCTCTGCGTGAGACCGTCGGCACCGCCGAAGGTCTCTACGGTCGCCGAAAGATGACCGTGCACCTGCGCAGACACGGCCACGACGTCGCGGCATGCACCGTCGACCGGTTGATGCGCGACGAAGGGCTGTCCGGAGCGGTCCGGGGCCGTCGGCACCGCACCACCGTGCCCGGCGGCTCGGACAGCCGCCGCGCCCCTGACCTGGTCGATCGTGATTTCACCGCCGAGGTCCCGAATCGGAAGTGGGTCACCGACTTCACCTATTGCCGCACCTGGGCGGGGTTCGTCTATGTCGCGTTCGTGATCGACTGCTTCTCGCGGGCGATCGTCGGCTGGCATGCCGCCACCGTCAAGGACACCGCGATGGTCACCACCGCCTTGAAGATGGCACTGTGGCGACGTGACCACACGGGCCACCCGGTCGGCACGGGGTTGATCCACCATAGCGATGCCGGCAGTCAGTACACTTCCATTGCTTTCGCGGAAACCCTTGTGCTGGAGGGTATTGCCGCGTCGATCGGCAGCGTCGGAGACGCATACGACAACGCTCTGGCCGAGAGCACGATCGGGTTGTTCAAGACCGAAGTGATCGCCAAGGGAAACCCGTTCCATCCGGGTCCCTACAAGTCCGTCGAGGACGTCGAGTACGCCACGATGGAGTGGGTCGACTGGTTCAATCGCAGTCGCCTGCACAGCCGTCTCGGATACGTCCCGCCGGATGAATTCGAGGCGGCGTACTACGCTCACCTGTCGACTCCACAACCGGAGCCGTCACCGATATAGGAGCGGCAAGAAACCCGAGACGGTTCAATCCGGCGTATTCGCCCTCGGTCTGCATCATCCTGGTGAAGCCGGTGGGTGCGATGCCGAACGGCAGTTCCGAGCGCCCGCCGAGGATCGTGCACGAGGTGTCGACCTTGGACACGTCGCGCAGGATCGCCGGGTGGAACTCCATGTCGCGGAACGCTTGGCGGGCGCGTTCGAGGGACAGCTCCGCCTCGGCCGAGCCGTCGGTGTAGTCGAACGCGGCTTTGGGTGTTCGACGTTGCGCGATGGTGCGCAGGTCCTCGATGGTCAGCGCCGCATCGAGCCGCCGCTTCGTCGCATTGAACTGTGGCTTCTTGAACTGCATCAGCGGCGTGAGGTCGTGTGCTCGGGGTATGCGGCGCTTCATAGGAAACTTTTCAAGGTGGATCGGGTGGTGGTCAGAGGTAGCCGCAGACCTTGGCGGCTTTGATGGCCAGGTGCAGGGTGAGGCGGTCGAGGCCGTCTTGCAGGTCGAGGCCGGTGGTTTCGGTGATGCGGGAGAGCCGGTAGTAGAGGGTGGTGCGGTGTACGTGCAGGTGTGCTGCGGCGATGCTGGCGACGCCGCCGGCGTCGAGGAACACTTCGGCTGTGCGCAGGAGGTCTTTGGAGGGCGACAACGGGAGCCAATACGCCTCGACCGACTTCGCCGACGTGTGTCGTGAATTGGGGGTGACCCGCTCGCGAGGTGCGGTCGGAACGTCGGCGGACAATGCTGCGGCGGAGTCGTTCAACGCGACGTTGAAACGGGAGACGTTGCAGGGTCGGAAGCGTTGGAACAGTGCAGGTGAAGCGCGTGTCGACGTGTTCCGCTGGGTCACGCGCTACAACACGAGAAGAAGACATTCCGCTCTCGGTCAGAGCTGTCCGATCGAATTCGAGAAGCGATCGGCTACGCTGGCCGCTGCCGCATAGGAACTGGTGTCCATATCTCCGGGGGAACGCCCCAGCGTGCTTACTGGTGTCGCGCAGCAGTAGCTGCTTAGCGGCCTTCGCATAGAGTGTGACGCCTGCGAGCAACTCGACATCGTTCCGGAACGGAATCGACGGTTCATTGTTGCTCGAGAAGAACAGCCTGCCCAGAGTCAGACGGCGGCCTCTGTCTCATCGAATCGGGCACGGTTCTCCTGGATCTCGTCATGATGGGTGCCAGCCCAGTCGATCAGGGTCGTGATCGCGATGAGCAGGGTCTCACCCAGATCGGTCAGCGCGTACTCCACCCTCGGAGGCACCTCCGGATAGGCGGTTCTGGTGACGAGCCCGTCACGCCGCAACTGGCGCAGGGTGTGCGTGAGCATGCGCTGGGAGACACCGGGAATCGAGCGCAGCAAGTCGGTGTATCGAAGGGGCCCAGCGTGCAGCGAACCGACAACGAGCACCGCCCACTTGTTGCCCGCTCGATCGATGATCTGCCGGATGGTCTCCCCTTGCTCCGCCGGCCAGCGGGAGCACGGCCCGGGGAGGGCCGCGGTCCGCCCGGTGCTCGGTTCGGGTTCCATGACGAACGTGATCCTTCCGGTTCCGCACACGCGTGTGCCTTTTGTATCGACTTCGATACTGCCCCATCATGGGGTCACACACCATTGGTAAGAAGCCAGGTCAGGTCCGTGGTACCCGCGGCCCGACGTCTGACAGAGCCCGCACGGTGGATATCGTCGCCGCGGGCACAGGGAAGGAAGACCATGTTCATGCGCGCCGCAACCGTTTCCCGCTTCGGTGGACCCGAGGCGGTCGAAATCACCGAGGTTTCGATGCCTGCACCCGGCCCCGGCCAGGTGCGAATCAAGGTCGGTGCGGCTGCGCTGAATCCTGTGGACGCTGCCATGCGCGCGGGGGTGTTCGGCGGAGGGGAACGGATCGGTCTGGGCTGGGATGTCGCCGGCACGATCGAGGCCCTCGGTACGGGGGTCGACCGGAAGGTCGGGGACCGCGTCATCGGCCTGGCCGCGGGGCACCGCGAGCCGCTGGGCACCCACGCCGACTACGTCGTGCTCGACGCGGAAGCCGTCGCCCCCGCCCCGACCTCTCTGGACGACGTGCATGCCGCGGTGCTGCCCCTCAACTCGCTGTCCGCCGCGCAGGCGCTGGACATGATGGCGTTGCGGGCCGGGCAGCACCTGCTCGTCACGGGCGCGGCCGGCGCGGTTGGTGGGCACGCGGTGGAGCTGGCACACCGGCACGGACTGAAGGTCACCGCGTTCGCCTCCGCCGGCGACGAGCCGTTCCTGCTTTCCCGCGGAGCCGACCGTGTCCTTACCCGCGGGGCGACCCTGGAAGCGGCCGGTTTCGACGGGGTGCTCGACGCTGCTGGTTTGGGGCATGGGGCGATCGTCACGGTCCGCGACGGCGGCTCCTACCTCGGTCTGTGGCCGGGGCGGGAACCCGAGGCGGAGCGCGGTGTCCGAGTCGAAGTTCTGGACGTGCGGGCCGACGGTGTCCAGCTCGCCGAACTCTCCCGACTTGCGGACCGAGGGGTGCTCGTGGCCCGCGTCTCAGGGACCTACCCGCTTGAGCGGGCAGCAGCGGCCCACGTAAAGCTGGCCGAAGGTGGCCTGCGCGGACGGATCGTCCTGATCCCCTGACGATCACTCGCGCCGAACGGGCCTGTTCCTGTCGATGGCCATCGCGGAAACTCGACCGCGACGGTCCGATTACCGTCGCCGCCGAGCCTCAGAATCGCCAGTGCGCGGATTTCGGTTTTTCCTGCATTCCACAGTCGACGCCTGCGAACAGGTTGACGTACAGCTGTTCGATCGATTTGTCGCAACTGCTCGTCTCGCCGAGACAGGTAGGGGAGAAGCGTCTTTCGGGGCTGCACCGCTATTGACGGGCATCTCCGACACACCCAGCTTCTGGCCAAAGCGCGATGGTGTGTCCCGCCAATATTCGCTGCATCTCGACAGCGGTGGGTTGTGTGAACTATTGGGATAGGCGGATGCCGGCAGCGTCGACCATGCCGGTGTCGCCGGTGCGTCGAAGTCTCACTCGCGGAGGAGCGCAAGGGTGGGCGACCCGACGACGAGCGCTTGGTGCGAGCGCGACGATGTCGGGTTCGGCTGGTAGCTGCACGCCGGGAGGCGCTGGCCAGTGCATCGCGGACCGGTCAGCCATGGCCGCTACGTGGGAACAATTTGATCAATCGGAGTGAGTGGCGTTCGGCGGCGCTGGGGGTGTGGGGTCGGGTGGTGGTTGGTTGCGGTGTGGTGTCGGTGGTGGTGGGTGTTGTGGGGTTGTGACCTGGGGTGATGGCATGTCCCGGGTGGGGGCCGGCGCTTGGTGGTGGTGGGGGCCGGCGGGTTGGTGGGGTGGGTGTGTGCGGGGTGGGTTGGGGGCGGTGGGGACGCCGGTTTTGGGCTTTTTCGAATTGTGTTGTGGCGCAATGTATGTGGTGAAAGTGTTTGGTGTGTAGTGGAACCGACGTACTTTGCGCATGCTGCTTCGACTGTTTGACGTATTTCTGTTGTAGGAGTGTGTATTTCGGTTATGTGTGATCCGTGTCGCGTTCGGTGGTGCCGGGGCGGTGGGGTAGGATGAAGGCATGACATCGGGACGGGTTGAGAGCGACGAGGCGGGTCGGACTGTGGCGCGCGCAGCGCGTCCCCGTCTCTCGTTCGGGCACGGTGCGATCGGCACGCCGACCGTCACCGCCGCCCCGGACATCGTCGGTGCGCTCTCGATCGAGCAGCTCTTCGACGCGCTCGCACTGCGTGTGGACGGTCCGCGGGCATGGTCGACGACGTTGACGATCGACTGGAACCTCACCGACGAGAACATCGTGCATCGCACTCAACTGCGAAACGGGCTCCTGGTGCACTTCGACACCGACAGCTCGTTGCCCGCGCCGGACACCACCATCACGCTGACCCGATCGCTGCTCGTCGCGGTGCTGCTCGGCGGCGCCGACCCGACGCCGCTCGTGGCGGACGGCAGCATCACCGTCGACGGGGTGGACGGCGTACTTGCGACGCTGGTGAGCGTGCTGGACGAACCCGATCCGGACTTCGCGATCGTCACTCCCTGACCATTCGCTCACTCCGGTTCGACCCGTTCGATGTTCGCGCCCACGGTATGGACGAGCTGCAGGGTGGGATCCCAGGGCAGGACCGCATCGACCGCGGCGTCGAGCTCGTCCAGGGGCGGTAGCTCGGCCGGGCCGAGCACGGAGACGACCACCGTGGTGCCGTGCCAGTCCACCCCGGTGACCTCCGCGTCGGGTGTCCCGTCGAGCCACCGCGTGGCCTGCGCGGAGATCTGCCGTGCCCACAACGACGCCATCGAATTGACGACCATCGGCACCGCGACGACGACCAGTGCCACCGCGAGGACGGCGTAGGCCCGTCGCCACCGGGGCCGGACGGTCTCCGCCGCCTCCCGGGAGTAACCTGCGGCGACGAGAACCGCTGTGGCCGTGATGATCAGCGCGACCACGTTGGATGCGAACAGCACGAACGCGCCGAGCGCGAGTGTCGGTGCGCCGGAGCCGAGGCAGACACCGACCACCGCGAGCGGAGGCACCAGCGAGATCGCGATCGCGACCCCGGGCAGGACGTCCCCGACGTCGCGGCGTGTCACCGCGATCGCCCCGACCAGTCCTGTCGCCATGGCCGCCGTCAGATCCATCAACGTCGGCGACGTGCGACCGAGGACCTGCGAGTTCGACAGGACATTGCCCGGGTTCGCGAGCACCTGGGCGAAGACGACCCCGAGGAGGACAACCAGGACGATGCCGCCGAGGATCCGGGCGACGCTGCGCGCGATCAACACACCGCGTCCGACCGCGATCCCCAGGCCGACCCCCAGGATCGGGGTGGACAACGGCGCGACGATCATCGCCCCGATCACGGTGGCCGTCGAATCACTGACCACCCCCGCCACGGCGATGACCGCCGAGAGGGTGAGCATCGTCCAGAACGCCGACCGCTTCGCCTGCCGATCACCGACCGACAGATCCAGACGCTCGTCGAGTTCCGTCAGGCTGCGTCGCTGGGACTCGGGCACAAGAGTGTCGAACATTCACGCACCTCCCGGAAGAGTCGTCGGGTCCGGCCGGATCCGACACCGCGGCACCGACGGTCGATGGCGGGGATCATCGCGACTTCTCCAGGTCGGAGACCACCCAGCGTCCTTCGCCGCGGAGTTCGAGGACGCGGTCGTGGAAGGCGTCGAGAGTGCTCCGATGCCCGACGCTGACGATCACGGCGTCCGGCAGCGCTTCCCGCATCGTCCGGTACAGCGCGTGTTCGAGACCTTCGTCGACCGCGGCGGTGGCCTCGTCCAGGAACACGATCGCCGGGGACGACAACAGGATGCGCGCGAATCCGAGCCGTTGCTGTTCGCCGGGGGAGAGGGTGCGCGCCCAGTCGGTCTCGGTGTCGAGTCGTTCGGCGAGATGCCCGAGCGCAACGGTCTCGAGCGCCGTGCGTAGCGCGGCGTCGTCGTGATCCGCCGCGCGGGGATAGGTGACGGCATCGCGCAGGGTGCCCAGCGGGAGGTAAGGGTGCTGGGACAGGAACAATCCGTCCCCGGTCGGTCGGTCGACCTCACCGCGCGCGGCCAGGACGAGACCGCCGGCGCCGTTGCGCGGGTCGAAGAAGGACGTGGCGATGCGCCACCACTGGCGACCCCAACGTGTGAACCGCACGAGCGCGGCGATCACGGCGACGAAGACCAGGGCAGTGATCGCAAACGCTTTCGCCGTCCACACGATGCTGTCGACGACGACGGTTCCCCAATCCAACATGTCGGCCTCCGACAGGCGTCAGTGGAGTCGCATCCCTACAGTCGCATCCCTACAGTCGCATCCCTACAAGGATCACCCCGCAGCCTGCAGTGGGAATGCGAAGTCGTGGAATCCGGTGGACCGAACCCGGATCTTTCACCCCTCGTCGTCACCGCGGCTGCGCCGCCGCCGCCGCCACTGCACCGCGGCCGCGAGCAACCGGATCCCGACCGCGAAGAAGATCAGATTCGCGACCATCTGCACCGACACCACGGCGCGCGCTGCCTCGGACTCGGCGGAGATGTCCCCGAAACCCACCGTGGCGAAGACCGTCAGGCAGAAGTAGATCGCATCGATGCGGGACAGCGGCTCGGAGAAGTTGTCCGGAGCGACGATCGACATCCGCAGATAGACGGTCGCGAACAGCACGAGATGCAGGGACACGACGCTGATGAGCGCCTCGATCGCCTGCACCGCCGGATACTCCGCGGCGAGAATCCTGTGGACCTGCCACCCGCCGACGAGCAGGACCACGACACCGCCCCCGACGAGGAGCAGAACGTCGGACAAGCCCGTGACCTGATCCAGGGGAACGGAGAAATACACGCTGACCAGCACGAGCGCGGTGAGCGCGGGTCGCGCCAGCGCAAACAGGATCAACCGTCTCCGCTCCCGCGGATCAGGTGTGCGCGGAGGATCGGTCACGGTCGTCCCCGTCCCGGAATGATGACCTTTGCCCCTACGGTATCGATCGGGCCGGGGCGACGATGGGAAGACCGAGTAACCGATCCGGCCCGAAAGGTCGATGCGGGGCGGGAGTGTGGGGAGTCGTCGATGACCGAACACGAACTGTGGGTCCGACCGATCGCGGAGGTGGGTGCCGCCGACGCACCGACGGTCGGTGGCAAGTCCGCGAACCTCGGAGAACTCACCCGCGCAGGCTTTCCGGTACCGCCGGCCTTCGCCGTCACCACCGACGCCTATCTCGACGCCATGGCGGCGGCCGGCGTCCGATCCCGGTTGGCGGCCGAGGCGGTACCCGCCCCCGACATCGACGACGCCACCCTGATACGCACCTCCGCCGAACTCGCCGCTCTGGTGACGGGTTCGACCGTCCCGGACAAGATGTGCGCGGCGATCGTCTCCGCCTACGAGAGTCTCGGTCCCGATGTGCCGGTCGCGGTGCGGTCGTCCGCCCCTGCGGAGGACGCCTCCGACACGTCGTTCGCCGGGATCCACGAGTCCTACACGAACATCATCGGTGCCGACGCGGTGATCCGCGCGGTGCAGGCGTGCTGGGCCTCACTGTGGTCCGAACGTGCCCGCACCTACCGAGGGCTGCGCGGGGTGACCGACGAACCGTCCATCGCCGTGGTGGTCCAGGTGATGGTGAAGTCCGAGTCGTCGGGTGTCGCGTTCACGGCCGACCCGCGCACAGGCGAACTCGATCGCATCGTCGTCGAAGCAGCGCTCGGTCTCGGTGAGGTCGTCGTCGGCGGACAGGTCGAACCCGACACCTACGTCGTGGCGAAGGACGGTTTCGAGGTGCTCGACGTGCACCTCGGTCATCAGGAATTCCGCATCACCTCCACCGACAGCGGGGACAGTCGCGTCGCCGTCGACCCCACGCGCCGCACCCGGGTCCTCGACGACGAGCAACTCCTGCGCGTCGCACGGCTGGCCGCCGGAGTCGAAGAACACTACGGGCACCCCCAGGACCTCGAGTTCGCGTGCGCCGACGACGAGTTGTGGATCGTGCAGACCCGCCCCATCACCACACTCGACCAACCGGCGGCTCCCGCCCCGTCCGGCAACGGCGAGGCACGACCGTTGCTGACCGGTCTCGGCGCGGGCCCCGGGACGGTGACCGGCCGCGTGCGGGTGCTGCACGAACTCGTCGACGGGAAGCGCCTGAGCGACGGCGAGATCATCGTGGCACCGATGACCCGGCCGGACTGGCTGCCGATCCTGCGCCGCGCCGGCGGCATCGTCACCGACGGCGGTGGCATCACCTGCCACGCGGCCATCGTCGGACGGGAACTCGGCAAGCCCGTCGTGGTCGGTGCACGTACCGCCACCACCGATCTGCACGACGGGCAGCTGATCACCGTGGACGGCAACGTCGGTGTGGTATTCGACGGGGCGGTCCACACCGCCGAGCGGCCCGCGGCGACGACCTCCGCGCCGGCGACATCGACTCTCTCCGCCGAGACTGTCACGGCCACAGCGGTCTACGTCAATCTCGCCACCCCCGACGCCGCGGAGGCGGTCGCCGCGACCGATGTCGACGGCGTCGGTCTGCTGCGCGCCGAGTTCATGATCACCGAAGCGCTCGCGGGGGAACATCCCTCGCACATGATCGCGCAGGGCCGTCGCAACGAATATGTGGAGAAGATGGCGGGTGGCCTCGCGCGGATCGCGGCGGCGTTCGCACCGCGTCCGGTCGTGTACCGCGCGATCGACCTGCGCAGCAACGAGTTCGCCGACCTCGAGGGCGGTGAGGTCGAACCCCACGAAGAGAACCCGATGATCGGCTACCGCGGATGCTTCCGGTACATTCGGGATCCGGAACTGTTCTCCCTGGATCTCGATGTGCTGCACCGGGTTCGGAGCGCGCACCCGAACGTGCACCTGATGATCCCGTTCGTGCGCACCCGCTGGGAACTGCGGGACTGCCTCGCCCAACTCGACCGGCATCCGCTCGGCTCCGACCAGCGCTTGCAGCGCTGGATCATGGCCGAAGTCCCGTCGGTCATCTACTGGTTGCCGGAATACGCGAAGCTCGGCATCCACGGTGTGTCCATCGGAACCAATGACCTCACGCAGTTGATGCTCGGGGTGGACCGGGACTCGGAGGTGTGCAAGGACCTGTTCGACACCCTCGACCCCGCGGTGCTCGACGCGATCGATCACATCATCGAGCGGGCCTCGGCCGCGGGACTGACGACGTCGCTGTGCGGTCAGGCCGTGTCGACGAGCACCGAACTCGCGGAACATCTCGTCCGGCGCGGTATCACCTCCGTGTCGGTCGCGCCCGACGCCGCGGCGCAGACGAGACGGACGGTGGCGCGAGCGGAACAACGCATCCTGCTCGACCGCGCCCGGAGCGACGGGACGTGACCGGCGGGGATCACCGCCGACTGTAGGTCGCGCACTACGGGACGACCATCACGGGGCAGGTCACCGTGTGCAGCAGCGCCCATGTGGTGGATCCCAGCATCAGGCTCGGAAACCCGCCTCGACCGCGACGGCCGAGAACGAGCAACTGCGCATCGGCAGCGTGCGACGCAAGATAGTGGGAGGGCTGGTCCAGCACCACCACCGGGTACACCCGCACATCCGGGAACGCCTCGCCGTGCCCGGCGAGACTCTCCGACAACAACGCCCGCTCCTTGTTCTCCACGCTGTCCCAGTCGATCCGGAATCGGAACGGGCCGCGCACATCGAGGTCCGACCACGCGTGGACGGCCACCACGTCGGTGCCGCGCAGCGAAGCCTCCTCGAACGCCGCGGACACCGCGCGCACACTGTGCTCCGAACCGTCGACGCCGACGACCACAGGACCGGAGATGTCGTTGACGTCGACGTGCGGCAGTTTGCGGACCACCACGGCAGGGGCGTGCGTGTGCGTCACCACCGCTCGGCTGACCGAACCGAATCGCTCCCAGCCGAACCGGTTGTCTCCGGCTCCGACCACCACCATCGACGCCGACTTCGACCGGTCCACCAGTTCGAGCGACGGGGAACCGGTGCACAGGTGGGTCTCGATGTCCAGCTCACCCTCGGGCGCCGCGCGGCGCGCGTATTCGGCGGCGTCGAGGAGCATGTCGCGTCCCTCGGACTCCTCCTGCTCGAAGAATCCTGCGGGCATGCCGATCGGGACACCGAAGGTGTTGCGGACCGACACTATGGTGACCAACGACAACGGGAGCCGGCGACGTTCCGCTTCGCGAGCTGCCCAGCCCACGGCCTGCAGGGACGCTCTCGATCCGTCCACTCCGGCGACGATGGGGTGGTGTGCTGTCATCACGATCACCTCGCTGCCTGTCCGAGCTGCGGGCACGGCCGTTTCGGGACACTGCTGTTTCCGGGATCCTGCCGTTCCGGGACCCTGCCAGTACACGCTCGGACCGGTCGGTCGCACAAGAGTCGACGGTCCCGACCTGCCCGCAGGAAGTGACCGAAGACTCTCGTGTGCCGCGCACGCCGTTCCTCACACTGGAGACTGCACCCGGCGCCGTCACCCACTGCCGAAAGGCTCCGCCATGTCCGTCCTGATCGGCTACGCGACCGCCCGAGGGTCGACGCGGGGAATCGCCGAACGCATCGCTGCGGGACTGGAAAGCCGCGGTGCCGTGGAACTCCGCGCGCTCGGCGATATCGCGTCGGTGCGAACGTACGAGGCGCTGGTCGTCGGAAGCGCGATCCACAACGGCCAGTGGCTCCCCGAGGCTTCCGATGCGATCCATCGGCTATGCGCCGAGCCGGTAGGACGACCGGTGTGGGCGTTCTCCGTCTCGTCGGTCGGAGCGACCAGCACGATCCTCTCGCCCCGGGTGGCCGCATATCTGCGGCGGGTCACCCCGGAACCTCGGGCGGTGCAGAACCTCCGTTCGGTCGCCGACGTGCGTGATCACCGTTTCTTCGCCGGTGTCATCGCTTCGGGCGACTGGGCCGGAATCGGGCGGATCGTCTTCCGGCTGATGGGCGGACACTACGGCGATGCCCGGGACTGGGTCGACGTCGACGCGTGGACGGAACGGATCCGGGAAGGTCTCGTCGAAACACCGCGTGATCAGGGTTGATCGCGTGCGTCCGAGTCCGGAGGGTCCCCTCGGGATCGGTGATGAAACTGGCGGCGCGTTGGACGACGAAGAACCACCCCAGGACGAATGCGCCGATCGCGGCGGTTCGATCAGTTTTTTCGGCGTCGATCGAGCACTGCCGGGTGTCGATCGAGTACTGCCGGGTGTCGATCGAGTACTCCCTCGGCCGATCGAGCGATCATCGGAGGCCGAAGGACGGTCTCTCCTCGTGCCGTCGCGCGACGATGTCGTCGAACGCGTCGATCAGCCCCTCGGGATACCAGCGGGGATTCGTGTCGGCGGTGGTGGCGACTAGCAGCAACTGGTGCTCGCGTGCGTCCGCGGCGACCCGGGCGAGCCGGGTGCGCCCCTCGTCGTCGAGTGCCGCGACCGTCGCGGCGAGGTCGGCGACGAGCAGCACGCGCGGCGGCCCGACGACCGGGGAGTCGAGTTCGGCGACCACGCCGGTGATCTGGTCGGCGGTGGTGGCCCAGCAACACGGTCCCGTGGGAAGTGAGGCGGATCCACCGAGCCAGCGATGACGACGGTGCGGATCGACGACCACCAGGTCGTGGGTGCCGCCGGTCAGTGTCGTCATCGCGATCAGGTCGAGCGACACACTGGGTGACGAGCGGCGCTCGTCGCGTCGGATCAACAGGTGTCGGCCGGCGGACAGATCCCACGAGACGGGCGTGCCGTCGTTGTCGCGCCCGAACGGGATCGTCGTCCGGCACGCGATCACCCGGGCGCTCGGTCCGCGAGCGGGACGCACCGGGACGGACGGCCGGCACGGTCGACGAGTGGGCGGAGTGGCAGGCATCGACATGGTGGATCCGTTTCGTGTCGCTGGGTCCGGAGCGATCCCCGGACGGCCGAACTGTAGTGGCGAGCACCGACAGGAACGGCCGGGTGCAGGTCGCGGCCGTTACGGTGCGTCCGGTTCGGGGTAACCGTCCGCATGCGCCCGATTGCGACAGCCCTCGCCGTAGCCACCTTCACCGCCCTCGGCGGTCACATCGCCTCCGCAGTGCCCGCGCCGATCGTGGACGACACCGGCGCGATCGCTGCTCCGAGCAGTACCCAGATCTCGTTCGCGCACACCCCGACCGGTGTGCGCGCCGGCACCGCGAACGAACACGAGTCCCGCGCCGGTGTGTCGATCGTCAAGATGTATCTGGCCGAGTACGTCCTCACCTACGGCGACCCCGCGGACCACGCCGACGCGACCGAGATGATCCGGTCGTCGAACGATGCGATCGCCGACCGCCTGCACGCGAAGTACCCGCAGGCGATCTCGTCGACCGCGGCGGAGTTCGGGCTCACCGACACCCACGTGCCCGGCTACTGGGGTGTGGGCACCACGTCGACGCACGACATGGTCACCTATCTCGAGACGAAGAAGCGCACCGATCCCGGTTCGCCGGTGCTCGCCGCGATGGCCACCGCATACGACACCGCGGCCGACGGCTACCCGCAGGACTACGGCACGGCCCTGATCGCCGGTGTCATCGGCACGAAGTGGGGATGGAGCGACGACCGCTCGTTCCACGCCTCCGCCTCGTTCGGTCCCGATTTCTCGGTCGCGGCGTCGACCTACGGATCGGCAGGACAGCTCTCCGAGCACGTCCTCGGCGCGTTCACCGAAGGGGCCCCGCCCGCACCGGAGACCGGCCCTTCTCTGCAGGACTGCCCGCCGCTGGGCTGGCTCGCCGGCGATCCGCTTCTCGGGCCGCCCGCGCAGGACCTCCTCGACGGGCTCCCGCCGGTCGTCACCGATCCGATCTGCGGCTGATCCCGACCGGGATCAGATGCGGCGCATGACGGACACCACGGTGCCCAGCACCACCGCCTCGTCGCCGTCGAGGACGGGATAGGCGGAGTTCCGCGGTTCGAGGTGGACGTGGCCGCCTCGGCGCCGATACACCTTGACAGTCGCCTCGCCGTCGATCATCGCCGCGACGATCTGACCGGAATGGGCCTCGTGCTGGCGCCGCACCACCACGGTGTCGCCGTCGCAGATCGCCGCGTCGACCATCGAGTCACCGCGCACGCGCAGTGCGAAGACGGTGCCGGAGCCGACCAGATCGCGGGGGAGCGTGAGCATGTCGTCAATGTGCTCCTCGGCGAGAATCGGTGCGCCCGCGGCGATGTCGCCCACGACCGGCACGGTCACGGTGTCGTCGGACGCCCGTTCACCACCGGAGGCGCCGAGGAAGGGGCGCACGTCGAGCTGTCGGGCCACACCGGTGCCGCGGCGGAGGAAACCCTTGTCCTCGAGGCTCTTCAGATGCTTCGAGACCGTCGACGTCGACCGCAGACCCACCGATTCGGCGATCTGCCGGGTGCTCGGCGACGACCCCTCCGCGACGATCCAGTCGCGGATCGCGGCCAGGATCTGCTGCTGGCGCAGCGGCAGGGACGCGGGGTCGAGGCCCCCGAACATGTCGAACTCGTCGTAACCGGTCACCCGGAGAATCGTAGCTACGCGGTCTCCGCCAGGTCCGGGGGAGTGCCGGTGGAGGAACTCTGCCCGTTCTGCAGCTGCTCCATGGCCCGTCGCTCCCGCAACGCCCGGATGAGCTGCCGCTCCTGCAACTCCGCCGGATCGGCGGACAGACCGGGTATCGAGAACCCGACCACGGCGCCGGCCAGCAGCGCGAGCGCCATCCGGGCCGAGTCGTCCTCCCGGATGCCCAGGACGAGTTCGAGGAAGACGAGCGCTCCGACGGCGACGAGTACCACTGCGATCAGTGCCAGGATCCTGCGGATCCGGGGTTTCGGGCGCGATCCCGGCGCCAACGGCATCGACTGGGCCGCGAGCTGCCACAGCCGGGCGTCGACGCTCTCCCGCAGGGGACGCTTCCGGAATTCGTCGCCGAGTCCGTTGTAGATGGCCAGATCGGCTGCGATCCGGGTCCGGAGGTTTCGGCGGGACAGCTCGCGTGACAGGCGCACGACGGCCCACGACACCACCCCGGTGACGAGTGCAACGACGACAGGAACCCAGATGCTCACGCCGGAACATTACGACAGCGGAGCGGGAATCGGCGGGATGCGGAACGCGTGCTCCGACCGTGTGGCGTGAGCCGAAAAGTGGTGCCCCCGGTGAGACTCGAACTCACACTGGACGGGTTTTGAATCCGTTTCCTCTGCCAATTGGGATACGGGGGCATTGCGGACACCACTGTAGAGGATCGGGCGAAGCGGGCGCGCACCGGTACCCTTCTTACGTTCCACCCTGCACCGGGGACCGCCAGTACCGAGGGGAAGGCCCGACCATGACCTCCGCGCCGCACGACAGCACACCAACTCCTCGTCGGGTCGTCGTAGCGGAAGACGAGGCCCTGATCAGGCTCGATCTCGTCGAGATGCTGCGCGAGGAGGGCTACGAAGTGGTCGGCGAGGCCGGCGACGGGCAGCGTGCCGTCGAACTCGCCGAGGAGCTCCGGCCCGACCTGGTGATCATGGACGTCAAGATGCCGCGCCGCGACGGCATCGACGCCGCCTCCGAGATCGCGCAGCGTCGTATCGCCCCTGTGGTTATTCTCACAGCCTTCAGTCAGCGCGAACTCGTCGAACGCGCCCGCGATGCAGGTGCCATGGCCTATCTCGTCAAGCCGTTCTCGAAGAGCGATCTCGTGCCCGCCATCGAGGTGGCCGTCAGCCGCTTCTCCGAGCTGCGCGAGCTCGAACGCGAGGTGCAGGGGCTCAACGAGCGCTTCGAGACCCGAAAGCTCGTCGACCGGGCCAAGGGACTGCTCATGGAGAAGCACGCCATGACCGAACCGGAGGCGTTCCGCTGGATCCAGCGCGCCGCCATGGACCGCCGCACCACCATGAAACAGGTCGCGGTGGTCGTCCTCGAGACCCTCGGAGACGACACCTCCGGCTAGGCGCGCGAACCGGTTTCGCGTGCTCACGGCGTCCCGTCGCGTTACCGCCACATCAAATCTCCGCCCTGCAGATAACGGTCGTATCACAAGGATTTCGGCCCGGTTCGCGGGGTGCTTCGGACCGCTATGTTTCGACCACATCCGGAATCCGCCGGATGCGGTGTCAGGCGTTCGAAGGAGAGTTGAATGGCAAGACGGACTCTGGTCCGCGCCGTAGCGGTACTCGGTGCTGCGACGCTCGCCCTCGCCGGGTGTGGTTCGGACAGCGACGATTCGGCATCCGGTACGTCGGCCGGTGACGAGGGGTCGGCGGCTGCGACGACCGTCGAGACCGACTGCGAACCACAGCAGGCCACAGCAGGGGCGACTCCCGCCACGGGACCGCTGAAGATCGGCACGATTCTCCCCGAGACCGGCAGTCTCGCTTTCCTCGGACCGCCGGAGGTCGCTGCCGTCCGGCTCGCCGTCGACGACATCAACGCCGCGGGCGGCGTTCTCGACCAGCCGGTCGAACTGTTCCCGGGCGATTCCGGGGACACGACGACCGACACCGCGAACACCACCGTCGATCGGCATCTCGCCAACGGCACCCAGGTGATCGTCGGTGCCGCCTCGTCGTCGGTCTCGCTCAAGGTGATCGACAAGATCGTCAGTGCCGGTGTGGTGCAGTTCTCGCCGGCGAACACCTCCGACCAGTTCGTCTGCTACGCCGACCGCGGGTTGTACTTCCGCACCGCCCCGACCGACGTGCTCCAGGCGCAGGCCCTTGCGCAGCTGATCGCCGAGGACGGGGCGCAGCGCGTGTCGATCCTGGCGCTGAACGACCCGTACGGCACCGGTCTCGCCGAGAACACCGTGAACAACCTCGTCGACGCCGGTATCCCGGAGGACCAGATCCAGAAGATCATCTACGACCCCAACGCGCAGTCGTTCAACGCGGAGGTCGACCAGGTGGCCAACTTCGCACCGGATGCCGTGGCGCTCATCGGCTTCGAGGAGTCGGCGAAGATCATCACCCGCATGCACGAGGTGGGCATCGGCCCGTCCGACGGCATGGCGGTCTTCGGCGTCGACGGCAACATGGGGAACGCGCTGGGCGAGAACGTCGCCGAAGGGCTGCTCGACGGCATGGCCGGCACCACGCCGCTGACCGACACCGGCGAGGAGTTCCAGCAGCGACTGCTCGGCGTCGACCCGGGCCTGATCGACTTCAACTACGCCGGTGAGTCCTACGACGCCGTGATCGTCTCGGCGCTGGCGGCGGAACAGGCAGGGTCGACCGCCGGGGTGGACATCGCCGCGAACATCAACTCGGTGACCCGTGACGGGGAGAAGTGCACCAGCTACCAGCAGTGCCTCGACCTTCTCCGCGCGGATCAGGACATCGACTACGACGGTGCCACCGGCGAACTCACCTTCGTGGACGCGGGCGAACCCGGCGTGGGCTCGTACGGCCGACTCGTGTTCGGCCCCGACAACACCCTGACCACCGAGGACTACATCGTGGTGGGGGAGTGACCCGCAGGTCGTGAGCGAAGGGGTGATCGCCGGTGGGCGGTCACCCCTTCCGCTTCTCCCGGCTGCCGGCGAGGGTACCGAGATACAGTTCCACGACCTTCGGGTCGTGCATGAGATTGCTGCCGGTGTCGGTGTACGCGTTGCGGCCCTGGTCGAGGACGTATCCGCGATCGCAGATCTGCAGGCAGCGACGAGCATTCTGCTCGACCATGATGATCGACACCCCCGCCGCGTTGATCTTCTTGCAGCGGATGAAGACCTCGTCCTGGAACATCGGCGACAGTCCCGCGGACGGCTCGTCGAGGAGCAGCACCGACGGCTCCATCATCAGTGCGCGGCCCATCGCGACCATCTGCCGCTCCCCACCGGAGAGCGCCCCCGCCTTGACCTTCCGGCGCTCGGCCAGTAAGGGGAACAACGACGCCACCCGCTCGAACTGCTTCTCGAAGTCCTTCGGGCGCAGATAGATTCCCATCTCGAGGTTCTCCTCGATGGTCAGTGAGGGGAACACGTTCTGCGTCTGCGGCACGTAGCCGATACCCTTGCGCACCAGGATGTGCGCGGGCGCCGAGGTGATCGCGTCCCCGCCGAGCGTGACGGTACCGCTGCGGATGGGGATGAGGCCGAACAGCGCCTTGAGCAGGGTCGACTTGCCGGCTCCGTTCGGGCCGATGATGCCCACGATCTCACCGTCGCGCAGGTAGAAATTGCAGCCGCGCAGGATGTCGACGCCGGGGAAGTAACCGGCCACGAGATCGTCGGCGCGCAGGAGGGCGCCGGTCGCGAGGCGGGCATGTTCTTCCGGGGTCGCGGCACGTTCCGCCGGCGTCGTCCCCGTGGTCGTCGTGGTGGACGCGGGAGGGATGTTGTCGCTCACGGCTTCTCCAGTCTCGTGGCCGTCGCGTCCGTGGACGTGGCAGTGCGATCGGACGGATCGCCTCCGGCTTCGGGGTCGGACAGATCACCGCCGGCCTCGAGGGTCTGTGCCTCCGCGTCCGCGAGGGCGTCGGCGAGTTCGGCGGTCGCGCCCACGGGATTGCCCTCGTCGTCGAACTCGAGTGCCTGGTCGTGGTGACTGCCGAGATAGGCGTCGACCACGGCGGGATCGGACGACAGCGCGTCCGGCGGTGCCTCCGCGATCACCGAACCCTGCGCCATCACCACTACCCAGTCTGAGATGTCGCGGATGACGTCCATGTCGTGCTCGACGAACACCACCGTCGTCCCGTCGTCGCGCAGGGTCTTGATGTGTCCCAGCAGATTCTGCGTGAGCGCCGGATTGACGCCGGCCATCGGCTCGTCGAGCATGACGACGGTCGGCTCGGTCATCAGCGCACGGGCCATCTCGAGCAGCTTGCGTTGACCGCCGGACAGTGAACCGGCGAAGTCGTCGGCCTTCGTGGCCAGACCGAAACGGTCGAGCAGCTCGTGTGCGCGCGTGGTGATCTCGCGTTCCTGGCGGCGCCATGTCCACGGCAGCAGTGCGCCGGCCATGCGCTCGCCGGTCTGGTGCCGGGCGCCGAGACGGACGTTGTCGAGGACCGTCATCTTCGACAGGGCCTTGGTGAGCTGGAAGGTGCGCACGATCCCGCGCCGCGCCACCTGATGGGGGTGGAGGCGGCCGAGCGGGACGCCGTCCATCGCCCAGGTGCCCGTGTAGGGCCGGTCGAAGCCCGTGAGGAGATTGAACAAGGTGGTCTTGCCGGCACCGTTCGGGCCGATCAGGCCGGTGATGCACGAGCGCTGGATCTCGAGATGGCCCACGTCCACGGCCTTGAGGCCGCCGAACGTGCGGCACAGATCGTCGACGACGAGGATCGGGTCGGGTTTGGCGGCGCCGGGGGTGCGGTCGACACCGGCGAACAGTGCGGCGCGTTCGTCGGTGCCGAGGACCGTGCGCGGTGGTGTCGGGTCGGGTCGGATCGTGTCAGGCATCGAGTTGCACCTTCCGCTTGCTTCCCAGGATGCCTTGTGGCCGGAAGACCATCATCACCGCGATGAGAATGCCGAGCAGCACGTACCGCATCGCGCCGACCTGTTGTTCGGTGAGGGGGAGCAGCGGGTCGGGTCCGGCGATCGCCTGGCGGAGGAAGGCGTCCGGGAGGGTGAGCAGGAACCAGAACACCATGGCGCCGAGCACCGGTCCGAAGACCGTTCCCGCACCCCCGAGGATCAGCGCGCCGAACGCGAAGAAGGTCTGCGCGGTCGAGTAGAAGTCGGGGTTGATCGATTTGGTCTGCAGGGCGTTGAAGACGCCGCCGAGACCGCCGATCATGCCGCCGAGCACCAGGGCCTGCATCTTGTAGGCGAAGACGTTCTTGCCGAGTGCTCGGGCGGCGTCCTCGTCCTCGCGCACCGCCTCGAGGACCCGCCCCCACGGACTGTGGGAGAGGAGGTAGACCAGCCCGCACAACAACAGCACGAGGGTCCAGCCGACGACCATCGCCCACAGGTCGTCGCCGTAGAACCGCATACCGAGCAGGTTGTACTGGCGACTCGAATCGAACGGGCTCAGCGAGGTGAACGGGTCGGCGAATCCCCACAGGCCGCGGGTGGATCCGGTCACCGAGTCGGACGCGGTCGAGCGGAACACCAGGCGCAGGATCTCCGCCGCGGCGATCGTCGCGATGGCGAGATAGTCGGCCCGCAAACGCAGGGTGGGGATGCCGAGGACGAGCGCGAGCACGCCTGCCAGCGCGAGGCCGACGAGGATGCCCACCCACAACGGCTGGTCGTAGGTGACGGTCATGATGCCCACGCCGTAGGCGCCCAGCAGCGCGAACCCGATCTGGCCGAAGTTCAGCAGACCGGCGTAGCCGTAGTGCAGGTTCAGGCCGATCGCGAGCAGCGCGTAGAAGATCGCCGACGGGCCTATGAGCTGGGCGAAGGAAACCTGGAGTACCGCAACGATATCCATGGGTCACCCGATCCTTGTCCGACTGCCGAGGATGCCCTGGGGGCGGATGACCAGGATGACGATGAGGACGAGCAGACCGCCGATGTACTTCAGGTCCGGGTTGATGACGAGGGTGGACAGCTGGACCAGCAGACCCACCACGACGCAGCCGACCAGCGCGCCGTAGGCGGTGCCGAGGCCGCCGAGGATGATGCCGGCGAACATGAGCAGGAGCAGCTTGAATCCCATCTCCCACTGCACGCGGCCGCCGAGCTCCGACAGGCCGAACAGCACCCCACCGAGCGCGGCGAGCCCACCCCCGAGCCCCCACACGAACCGGATGACGTGTTCGACGTCGATTCCCGACGACGCCGCGAGGTCGCGGTTGTCGGCCACGGCACGCATCGCCTTGCCGATCCGGGTGCGCTGCAGCAGCAGGGCGACGCCGACGAGCACCACCAGGCTGATCACGATGCATGCGAGATTGACCGGGGTGATCGCGATCGGCCCCCACACGAGCTGCTGTTGTGCCTGGTAGTCGTCGAACGGCTGGGTGCGGTCGGAGTAGAAGGCCAGGATGAGATAGCGCAACGAGATCGCGAGCCCGATCGACACCACCAGCTGGGCGATCAGGCCGGTGCGGCGCCGCCGCAGCGGGGCCCAGATGAGGGCGTTGTTGAGCAGGCCGATGACGACGCCGACGATCACTGCCAGGATCGTCGCCGGTATCAGCTGGACACCGAGGGTGACGTTGAAGATCCACGCCGCGACCGCGCCGAGGGTCACCAGCTCGCCGTGGGCGAAGTTCGTCAGGCCCGTCGTGCCGAAGATGAGGCTCAGGCCCACCCCGGCGATCGCGATGACCAGACCGAAACGCAGACCGTCGACGATGGTGCGCACCAGTGTCTCGCCCCATGCCACGGTCGATCCGGTGCGCGCCTCCCCGAACGAGAAGATCACGGTGTTCGCCCGTCCCGGCGCCACGTCGCGGGTCACCGATGTCTGGACGGTGACGTCGTCGGGCAGGCTCTCGGTGTCGACCTCGAAGACGTAGGTGCCCGGCGGAACGGTGAGCTCCCAGCGCCCACCGTCGGCCGATTCGGTTTCCGCGACCACCTCGCCGCCCTCGGTGGTCGCACGGACGACGACACCGTCGAGTCGTTCGCCGGCATTGTTGAGCGTTCCGCGGACGGTCACCCCCTCCGCGGATTCCTCGTCGGGTGCGGCCGGTGCCGTGTTCGCGGGCGGTGAGGGTGGGTCGGGTGGGTCCTGGGCGGAGGAGAGGCCGGCGCCGACGAGGACGAACAGAACACTCGCGAGCGTGACGAGTGCGGCGCGGACCGATCGGTGGAGGGTCGAGGTCGGTCGTCGCCGACATCCCGAGATAGGGGCCACGCAGGTCCTCCCGGTTGGTGCGCTGTCATCGAGCGCGGCACTGCGCCCGGGGCATCATCGTCAACTGCGATGACGCCGGACTACGGTGTCGTGACAGGGGACTCTAGCGGCTGGATCGCACGTCCACGGGAAAAATTGGATCACCCGGACGTTTCGGTCTCGTTTCTTCGGACAACGAGTGTTCGCACATACCGGAGAGGCAATGGTCGGGCGGTGTGGCCGACGCTGTCGTCCTCGGTCCCTAGACTGGCACGCGTGACCCGTGCATCCACTTCCGCGACGTCCACCGCGGCCACCGACGACCGCCCGACCCTGCTGCTCCTCGACGGCCATTCCCTCGCGTTCCGCGCGTTCTACGCGCTGCCCGCCGAGAACTTCAAGACCCACAGCGGGCAGACCACGAACGCGGTCTACGGGTTCACCTCCATGCTCATCAACCTGCTGCGCGACGAGCAGCCCACCCACGTCGCGGCGGCATTCGACGTCAGCCGCAAGACCTTCCGCGCCGAACTGTTCGCCGCCTACAAGGCCCAGCGCAGCGCCGCACCCGACGACTTCAAGGGGCAGATCGACCTCACCAAGGACGTCCTCGGCGCGATGGGGATCCCGGTCATGGCGATCGAGGGCTACGAGGCCGACGACATCATCGCCACGCTCGCGACGCAGGCGCACGCCCAGGGATTCAGGGTGCTCGTGGTGACCGGCGACCGCGACGCGCTCCAACTCGTCAACGGCGACATCACGGTGCTGTATCCGCGGCGCGGTGTCTCCGACCTGACGCGCTTCACCCCCGAGGCGGTCGAGGAGAAGTACGGACTCACCCCCGAACAGTATCCGGACTTCGCGGCGCTGCGCGGCGACCCGAGCGACAACCTGCCCGGCATCCCCGGCGTCGGCGAGAAGACCGCGGCGAAATGGATCCGCGAGTACGGAAGTCTGAGCGGACTCGTCGACCGCGTCGACGAGGTGCGCGGCAAGACCGGCGACGCGCTGCGCGAGAACCTGTCCAACGTGTTGCTCAACCGCCAGCTCACCGAGATGGTGCGCGACGTGGCCGTGCCGTACACCCCCGAACAACTCGCCCTCGCACCGTGGGACCGCGACCGCATCCACCGCCTGTTCGACGACCTCGAGTTCAAGGTGCTGCGCGACCGGCTGTTCGAGACGCTCTCGTCGGCCGAACCCGAGGCCGAGGAGGGCTTCGAGGTGCGCGGCGGGATCGTCGAGCCGGGTGCCCTCGGCGACTGGCTCGCCGAACACGCCCCGTCGGGCCGACGCCACGGCCTCGCCGTGGTGGGCACCGGCACTCCTTACGGGGGCGACGCGACCGCGATCGCCGTCGCCGGGGCCGACGGTGAGGGCGCCTATGTGAGCACGGTGGCGCTCACGCCCGAGGACGAGAACGCCCTCGCCGCATGGCTCGCGAACCCCGCCGTGGAGAAGGCCGTACACGAGGCGAAGTTCGCCATCCACGCGCTGCGCGGACGCGGCTGGACGCTCGCCGGCATCACCAGCGACACCGCGCTCGCCGCCTATCTGGTGCGGCCCGGGCAGCGCTCGTTCAAGCTCGACGACCTGTCGCTGCGCTACCTCAAGCGTGAGCTGCGGGTGGAAGACACCGGCGCGCAACAACTCTCGCTGCTCGACGACGAGGACGCCGCCGACGCGCAGGCGGCCGAGGCGCAGATCCTCGCGGCGCGCGCCGTCGTCGACCTCGCCGCGGCCCTCGACACCGAACTCGGCGAGATCGAGTCGGTGCGTCTGCTCACCGAAATGGAACTGCCGCTGCTCGAGGTCCTCGCCGATCTCGAAGCCACCGGCATCGCCGTCGACTCGACGCACCTGCACGACCTGCAGTCCGAATTCGCGGCCCAGGTCGCCGCCGCCGCGAACGCCGCCTACGAGGTGATCGGCAAGCAGATCAACCTCGGTTCGCCGAAGCAGCTGCAGGTGGTGCTCTTCGACGAGCTCGAGATGCCGAAGACGAAGAAGACCAAGACCGGCTACACCACCGACGCCGACGCCCTGCAGAACCTGTTCGACAAGACGGGCCACCCCTTCCTCGAACACCTCCTCGCGCACCGCGAGCACACCAAGATGAAGACCACCGTCGACGGACTCATCAAGTCCATCGCCGACGACGGTCGCATCCACACCACCTTCAACCAGACCGTCGCGGCGACGGGCCGGCTCTCGTCGACCGAGCCGAATCTGCAGAACATCCCGGTGCGGACCGAGGCCGGTCGCCGGATCCGCGACGGTTTCGTGGTGGGCGACGGTTTCGACGTGCTGCTCACCGCCGACTACAGCCAGATCGAGATGCGCATCATGGCGCACCTGTCGGCCGACGAGGGGCTCATCGAGGCCTTCCGTACGGGCGAGGACCTGCACACCTTCGTGGCGTCGCGGGCGTTCGGGCTGCCGCTCGAGGAGGTCACCCCCGAGCTGCGTCGCCGCGTCAAGGCGATGTCCTACGGTCTCGCCTACGGATTGAGCGCCTACGGACTCGCCCAGCAGCTGAAGATCTCCACCGACGAGGCCCGCGAGCAGATGGAGGCCTACTTCACCCGCTTCGGCGGCGTGCGCGACTACCTCTACAACGTGGTCGAGGAGGCCCGCAAAGTCGGCTACACGTCCACCCTCTACGGCCGCCGCCGGTACCTGCCCGACCTCAACAGCGACAACCGGCAGCGCCGGGAGATCGCCGAGCGCGCTGCGCTCAACGCCCCCATCCAGGGCACGGCCGCCGACATCATCAAGGTCGCGATGATCGACGTGCAGAAGGCCCTGAACGAGGCCGGACTACGGTCGCGGATGCTGCTGCAGGTGCACGACGAACTCGTGCTCGAAGTGGTCGAGGCCGAGCGCGAACAGGTCGAGGCGCTCGTGCGCGACAAGATGGACTCCGTCATCGAACTGTCGGTGCCGCTCGAGGTCTCGGTCGGTTACGGCCGCAGCTGGGACGCCGCAGCGCACTGAGTCGCAGGCACACCGGCGGCAAGTACACGGAGCTGTACAGACGACGGCGCCCGCCCCCGGAACACCGGGGACGGGTGCCGTCGACGCGAGTGGGTCAGCCCTGCTCGGCGCGAGCCTCCGCGATCTGCTTGCGTACATCGTCCATGTCGAGGTTCTTGACCTGCGAGACGAGATCCTCGAGAGCGGCGGGCGGAAGAGCGCCGGCCTGGTTGTAGACGAGGATTCCTTCGCGGAACGCCATGATCGTGGGGATCGAGCGGATGTTCGCCGCCGCCGCGATGGCCTGCTCGGCCTCGGTGTCGACCTTCGCGTGCACGACGTCGGGGTGCTTGTCCGACGATGCTTCGAAGGTGGGGGCGAACTGCTTGCAGGGACCGCACCAGTCGGCCCAGAAGTCCACGAGCACGATGTCGTTGCTCGTGACGACCTCGTCGAAGTCCTGCTGGGTGAGAGCCTTGGTTGCCACGGAAATCCTTTCGGTCGGGCGTGTCGACGGGTCCAACATCCGGCCGCCGTTGTTTCTTCCCGTTCGTTCCCTCCGCCACGCGGCGTGACGGGGTTCCTTCCGCCACGCTACGTGACGCGCCCGCTCCGGGGGTGCCGTCGGGACGTGTCGATCGAGGGATACGTCACACGCCGGCCGGTTCGTGGTGTCCCACACCGGCGGGCCCGTGGTGTCCCACGCCGATCCGCTCGGGGCGTCCCACGCCGGCGGGTTCGACGGACCGCCGGAAGGTCCGTCGGTAGGCCTGCGGAGTGGTCTGCCGCAGGCGCAGGAAATGCTGGCGAAGCACCGCAGCGGTGCCGAAGCCGACGCGGTCGGCCACCACGTCGATCGGGAGGTCGGTCTCCTCGAGCAGGCGCTGCGCGGCCAGGACCCGCTGGTCGCGGAGCCAGCGCGCGGGCGTGACCCCGACCTCGGCGACGAAACGCCGCGCGAAGGTCCGCGCCGACATGTGCGCCTTCTGCGCCAGTGCGGCCACAGGGAGTTCCCGGTCGAGGTGCTCGCTCATCCAGTCGAGCAACGGTGCGAGCGACTCGTCCTTGCATTCGGGCAGCGGCATCGCGACGTACTGGGCCTGCCCACCGTCGCGGTGCGGTGGCACCACCATGCGCCGGGCGATCGTGTTGGCGACCTGGGCTCCCTGGGCGGAGCGGACGATGTGCAGGCACAGGTCGATGCCGGCCGCGGTGCCTGCGGCGGTGAGGACCGGATGGTCGTCGACGTAGAGCACGTCCCGGTCGACCTGCGCCGTCGGATACGTCCGGGCGAGACGGTCGGCGTGCATCCAGTGGGTCGTGCAGCGACGTCCGTCGAGCAACCCGGCCGCGCCGAGGATGAACGCCCCGGTGCACATGCTCGCCACCCGCGCGCCGCGGTCGACGGCGGCGCGCAACTTCGCGAACAACGGTTCGAGGCGCTCGTCGTCGAGCGCGATGCCCTCGCTGTTCACCGCCGGCAGCAGGATCAGGTCGGCGTCGTCGAGGAGATCGAGCGTGTACGGCACCTCGATGGTGTAGCCGAAGCGGGTGCGCACCGGATCGGAGGTCGCGGCGACGAGGTGGAAGTCGTAGGTGGGCAGGCCGTCGTCGGAGCGGTCGAACCCGAACACCTCGCACGCCACGCCGAGTTCGAAGGTCTCGACGTAGGGGAGGACGGGGACGACCACCTTCTCGAGCCGGCCGGCGGTTCCAGGTGTTCCGGACACGGCATCCAGTGTGACACCGCAGTGGCAGAAAATCGATGTTCTCCGACGGCTCTGCCACTGTCGGGTGGGTTTCCGGCACGGCAGGCTCGAAGCATGATCCTGCTGGTCCTCCTACTTCTGGCGGTCTTCCTCCTCCTCGACGTGCTGGCCCTCACCGGACGCACGCCCGACACCCATATGGAAGTGACGCAGTTCGGCGACTACCGCTTCTGAACCGCCCGCCGCCCCCTGCTCAGGTGAGCAGCCACTCCCGCTTGGCCTCGCCGTCCCATCGCCGCACACCCGCACTCGACCCGGTCAGCTGCCGCTCCGGCGTCTGCGCCGCCAGGACCGCCGCACCGACGCGCGCGGCCGGCACCCGCCGTGCGAGGGTGACGTGCGGCGTCCACTCACCGGGCCGGATGTGCGCGGGGATCCCGGGGCAGTCCGAAAGCACCTCGAACACCCGCGCCTGGAGTTCGAGCAGTTCGATCGACGGCACGACCGTCCGGGCGAGCGTCGCGTACCGGCCACCGAAGATCACCACGCCACCGAGCCGGAGGGTGAGCCGCCGGACCGTGATGGCGGCCTGCACCGCGTCCTCGAGTTCGTCCGGTACGGCATGGGCTACGAACAGCGTCACGTGCGGACGGTTGGATTCGGAACGGACCCGTCCCTGACTGTGCAGACCGGCGTCGAGCAGCCGCGTCCACTCGTCGCGCACCGCCGCGTCGAGCGGGGCGTCGAGGAGGAGTTCCACCGACTGGACCACGGTAGGCAATGATGACCGGGTGACCGACGACACCGCAACGCTTCAGAGCCACCGCATCGGACTTCTCGAGGGGGACGGCATCGGTCCCGAGATCGTGCCGGCGACCCGCAGGATCGTCGACACCGCCGTCGCGGCAGCCGGGGTCGCGGTCGAGTGGGTGCCGCTGCCGGTCGGCGCCTCCGCGATCGAGACGCACGGCAGCCCTCTGCCGCAGGTCACCCTCGACACCCTCACCGAACTCGACGCGTGGATCCTCGGCCCGCACGACAGCGCCTCGTACCCACCGGAGTTCCGGGGGCAGCTCACACCCGGCGGACGGATCCGCAAGCACTTCGACCTGTACGCGAACATCCGGCCCGCGTGCGCACTGCCGGGAGCGGCGTCGGTGTCACCGAAGATGGATCTCGTCGTCGTCCGGGAGAACACCGAGGGTTTCTACGCCGACCGGAACATGGCCGTCGGCAGCGGCGAGTTCATGCCCACCCCCGACATCGCACTCGCGGTCGGAGTGATCACCCGCGCGGCCTGTGAACGCATCGCGCACACCGCCTTCGACCTCGCGTCCCGTCGCCGCAAGCGCGTGACCATCGTGCACAAGGCCAACGTGCTCGCCCGCACGACCGGCCTGTTCCGGGACGTGTGCCAGGAAGTGGGTCGTCTCTACCCGAGCGTCACCGTCGACGACCAGCACGTCGACGCGATGGCCGCGCTGCTCGTCCGCCGCGGCGCCGAGTTCGACGTGATCGTGACGGAGAACATGTTCGGCGACATCCTGTCCGATCTCGCCGCCGAACTGTCCGGCTCGCTCGGCACCGCGGCGTCGATCAACGCGTCACGCACCAAGGCCATGGCTCAGGCCGCGCACGGCGCCGCACCGGACATCGCCGGGCAGGGCCGCGCCAACCCGATCGCGCTGATCCTCTCCGCCGCCATGCTTCTCGACCGTGTCGGTGCGCGCGCGGACATCGAGTTCTCCGCGGCCGCCCGCGCCATCGAGGACGCGGTACGCACGACCGTCGCGGCGGGTGTCGCGACCGCCGATCTCGGTGGCACCGCGTCGACGGACGAGTTCACCGCCGCCGTCATCGCCCGCCTCGAGGCCTGAGCTTCGGGTTTGCATTCGCACCCCTCCCGGGTTGGATACTGTTCGACTGTGAATCGAGCAGTGCACACCCGCCGCGCGACCTCGTGGGGGCGTCGTCGCGTCCGGACCCTGAGCAGGCTGGCGGCGGGAGCAGCGGTGCTCACCCTCGCGACCGGGTGCGTGGTGAACACCGAATCGACCGTCCCGCCCGGCGACCGCGTCACCGTCGACAAGGTCGACGCCATCGCGAGCCGGTTGCCGCCCGACATCGCCGACGGCGGCACCCTCGAGGTCGGAGTGAACGTCCCGTACGCCCCCAACGAGTTCAAGGACGACGACGGCACCATCGTCGGCTTCGGTGTCGAACTCGTCCAGGCCCTCGGAGACGTTCTCGGACTCGAGGCGGTGCTCAACGAAGCGGACTTCGACCGGATCATCCCGGCGGTCCAGGCGGGCACCTTCGAGATGGGTTCGTCGTCCTTCACCGACACGAAGGAACGCGAGGAATCGGTCGACTTCGTCACCTACTACAGCGCCGGGGTGCAGTGGGCGCAGCGCACCGGCGAATCCGTCGACCCCGACAACGCGTGCGGCCTGCGGGTGGCGGTGCAGACCACCACCATCGAGGACCTCGAGGAGGTCCCCGCCAAGAGCGAGGAGTGCGTCGCCCGCGGACTGCCGCCCATCGACAAGGTCAAGTACGACAGCCAGGACGAGGCCGCCAACGCCCTGATCCTCGGCCGGGTGGACGCACTGTCCGCCGACTCACCGGTCACGGCGTACGTCATCGCCCGCAGCGAGGGACGACTCGAACCGGCCGGTGAGGTCTTCGACGCCGCGCCCTACGGCTTCGTCGTCGCGAAGGGTTCGCCGTTCGGTCCCGTACTGCAGCAGGCGGTGCAGTACCTCATCGACTCCGGTGCATACGACGAGATCACCGCGCGCTGGGGCATGGAGGACGGCGCGATCACCACCTCGCAGATCAACGGCGCGACGAGCTGAGAAAGGGAACCATGAGCGAGTCCACGTCCGCGAGATCCGCGGAACCGCGACCGGACGAACCGGAGCCGATACGCGCAGTACCCCTGCGGCATCCCGGACGATGGATCTCCGGCGCGATCGTCCTGGTCGCACTCGGGCTGTTCGCCTGGGGAGCAGCCACCAACGAGGCGTACCGCTGGGACATCTACGCCCAGTACCTGTTCGACGCCCGCATCACTGCAGCCGCCTGGAAGACCGTCCAGCTGACGGTGCTCGCCATGGCCATCGCCGTCGTTCTCGGCGTGGTGCTCGCCGTGATGCGTCTGTCCCCGAATCCCGTGCTGCGCTCCGTCGCATGGCTGTACCTGTGGGTCTTCCGCGGTACCCCCGTGTACGTCCAGCTCGTGTTGTGGGGACTGTTCCCGTCGATCTACAAGCAGATCGACCTCGGGATCCCGTTCGTCCACCAGTTCGTCCACATCGACGTGCAGGGCCTGAACGCAGCGTTCCTGTTCGCCGTCATCGGTCTGGCACTCAACGAAGCGGCCTACATGGCGGAGGAAGCGGCCTACATGGCGGAGATCGTGCGCGCCGGCATCACCTCCGTGCCCGAGGGGCAGCTCGAGGCGTCGACCGCGCTCGGCATGTCGTGGTCGCAGACCATCCGCCGCACCGTCCTGCCGCAGGCGATGCGGGTGATCATCCCGCCCACCGGCAACGAGCTGATCAGCATGCTCAAGACCACCTCGCTGGTCGCCGCCGTGCCCTACAGCCTCGAGCTGTACGGCCGGGCCCGCGACATCTCGGGTGCGAACTTCCAGCCGATCCCGCTGCTGCTCGTCGCTGCGACCTGGTACCTGGCGATCACCAGCCTGCTCATGATCGGCCAGTACTACCTCGAACGGCACTACTCGAAGGGCCTGAGCCGGCAGCTCACCGCCCGCCAGCTGCAGGCACTCGCCGACGCACAGAACGCACCGGTCACCGAGGCCGGCAAGCCGACGCCGAAGCCCGGCGCACCGGGGGAGGAACGCATATGACGTCCGTCGACACGCCGATGGTGCGGGCCGACCGGGTCTGCAAGAGTTTCGGTGCCGTCAAGGTGCTCAAGGGCATCTCGCTCGAGGTCGGGCGCGGCCAGGTGACCTGTCTGATCGGCCCGTCCGGATCGGGCAAGTCGACCTTCCTGCGGTGCATCAATCACCTCGAACGCGTCGACGCCGGTCGCCTGTACGTCGACGGCGATCTCGTCGGCTACGCCGAGCGGGGTTCGAAGCTGTACGAACTGCACCCGCGGGCCGCCGCGAAGCAGCGCCGCGACATCGGCATGGTGTTCCAGCACTTCAACCTGTTCCCGCACCGCACCGTGCTCGAGAACGTCGTCGAGGCGCCGATCCTCGTGAAGAAGCTCAAGCGCGACGAGGCGGTCGACAAGGCCCGGGATCTGCTCGCGCGGGTGGGGCTGGCCGACAAGGTCGACGCCTATCCCGCGCAGCTGTCGGGCGGCCAGCAGCAGCGCGTCGCGATCGCCCGCGCACTCGCCATGGATCCCAAGCTCATGCTGTTCGACGAGCCCACCTCGGCCCTCGACCCCGAACTCGTCGGCGAGGTGCTCGCGGTGATGCGGGACCTCGCGGAGGGCGGCATGACGATGGTCGTCGTCACGCACGAGATGGGCTTCGCGCGGGAGGTCGCCGATCAGCTCGTGTTCATGGACGGCGGCGTGGTCGTCGAGGCCGGGGATCCCCGCGAGGTGCTGGCCGACCCGAAGGAGAGCCGGACCCGGGAGTTCCTGTCCCGCCTGTTGTGAATCGGGTTCAGGCGGGTTTGCGACTGCAGAAGATGGCGGTGCCCGGGAAGATCGAACCGCGCAGCGGGCTCCACTGCCCCCACTCGCGGTCGAGATGCTCGGGCCACTCGGGTTCGACGATGTCGTAGACCTCGAGGCCGGCGGCGACCAGTTCGCGCACCCGGTCGCCCACCGTGCGGTGGTGTTCGGCGTAGGTCGCCCGGCCCGTCGCGTCCACCTCCACGTAGGGCGTCCGGTCGAAGTACGGGAACATCGCGACCAGGCCTTGTTCGCCCGGGTCGTCGGGGAAGATCCACCGCATCGGGTGGTTCACGGAGAACACCCACCGTCCGCCGGGCCGCAGCACCCGCGCGACCTCGCGCATCACCCGGGCGGAATCGGCGACGAAGGGCACCGCGCCGAACGCCGAGCACACGATGTCGAAGCTTGCGTCGGCGAAGGGCAGGTTCTCGGCGCCGGCCTGCACGAGCGGAACCGTCGGGCCGGAGGCGGCCATCGCCGCGCGTCCGCGCTGCAGCATCCCCATGGAGATGTCCAGACCGACCGCGCGGGCGCCCTGTCCGGCGAGCCAGCGGGCGCACGGCGCCGAACCGCATCCGAGTTCGAGGACGTCGCGGCCGGCGACCGGGCCGAGCAACTGCACATCGCCCTCGTGCAGCCCTTCCGGGCACCACACGAACTCGCCGGCGGCCGAATCCACGCCGAGGAACTCGCCGTGCGTGCGGTGGTAGTCGTCGGTGTCGGCGTCCCACCACACCCGGTTCGCGCGTTCGCTCTCGAGAGAGCCGAGGCGGGTCCGGGTGGGGCGGGTCTCGCCGAGGATCGTCTCGGCGTCCGCGTGGCGCGCGGCCTCCTCGTCGGTTCCCTCCGGGGCGCCCGAAAGGTCTGGAAAAGGGGTGTTCGCGGAGCCCGACATGTGTGTGAGCCTATCGGGTGCGGGGGAGCGGTCCCGATATCGGTTTGCCCGGGTCCCCTCGAGACGCGTAGCCTGGTGATCGCGAGTGTCCGCAGTTCGGCTCCAGGGCCGAGCGAGGAACTCGCCGTGACTCGCACATCGCCGTATCGCAGTGGGTGTTTCACGTGCCCGACCGAATTTGACCAACCGACTATCAACCCGTCCGGAGCAACTCAACACATGGCCTCCACCACCGTCACCTCGCCGCAGGTAGCCGTCAACGACATCGGCTCCGCCGAGGATTTCCTCGCCGCCATCGACGCCACGATCAAGTACTTCAACGATGGCGACATCGTCGAGGGCACCATCGTCAAGGTCGATCGCGACGAGGTGCTGCTCGACATCGGTTACAAGACCGAAGGCGTCATCCCGTCCCGCGAGCTCTCCATCAAGCACGATGTCGACCCCAACGAGGTCGTGTCGGTGGGCGATGAGGTCGAGGCTCTTGTTCTCACCAAGGAGGACAAGGAAGGCCGTCTGATCCTGTCCAAGAAGCGTGCTCAGTACGAGCGCGCCTGGGGCACGATCGAGGAGCTCAAGGAGAAGGACGAGGCCGTCAAGGGCACCGTCATCGAGGTCGTCAAGGGCGGCCTGATCCTCGACATCGGCCTGCGTGGCTTCCTGCCCGCGTCGCTCGTCGAGATGCGTCGCGTCCGCGACCTCCAGCCGTACGTCGGCAAGGAGATCGAGGCCAAGATCATCGAGCTCGACAAGAACCGCAACAACGTGGTCCTGTCGCGCCGCGCATGGCTCGAGCAGACCCAGTCCGAGGTCCGCAGCGAGTTCCTGCACCAGCTCCAGAAGGGCCAGGTCCGCAAGGGCGTCGTGTCCTCCATCGTCAACTTCGGCGCCTTCGTCGATCTCGGCGGTGTCGACGGCCTCGTGCACGTCTCCGAGCTGTCCTGGAAGCACATCGACCACCCGTCCGAGGTCGTCGAGGTCGGCACCGAGGTCACCGTCGAGGTTCTCGACGTCGATCTCGACCGCGAGCGCGTCTCCCTGTCGCTCAAGGCGACGCAGGAAGATCCGTGGCGTCAGTTCGCCCGCACCCACGCGATCGGTCAGATCGTGCCGGGCAAGGTCACCAAGCTCGTTCCGTTCGGCGCGTTCGTCCGCGTCGAGGAGGGCATCGAGGGCCTCGTCCACATCTCCGAGCTGGCCGAGCGCCACGTCGAGGTCCCGGACCAGGTCGTTGCCGTCGGCGACGACGCGATGGTCAAGGTCATCGACATCGACCTCGAGCGTCGTCGTATCTCGCTGTCGCTGAAGCAGGCGAACGAGGACTACACCGCCGAGTTCGATCCGTCGAAGTACGGCATGGCCGACAGCTACGACGAGCAGGGCAACTACATCTTCCCCGAGGGCTTCGATCCCGAGACCAACGAATGGCTCGAGGGCTACGAGAAGCAGCGTGAGGAGTGGGAGTCCCGCTACGCGGAGGCCGAGCGTCGCCACAAGATGCACACCGCTCAGATCGAGAAGATGGCTGCCGACGAGGCTGCCGAGGCTGCGGCCGGCGTGTCCGGTGGCAACTACTCGTCCGAGTCGGGTGCCGAGGCGACTCCGGAGACCGGCGGCGGATCGCTCGCGAGCGACGCCCAGCTCGCCGCTCTGCGCGAGAAGCTGTCGGGCAACGCCTGACACAGGGTTCCACGGACGGCCCCGCACCATTTCGGTGCGGGGCCGTCCGCGTTCTACAGGGGCTCGTTGCTCCGGCGCAACGGCTCCCGGGACCACGCCCGGGACCACGACGAGACCGGCCCCCTCCGCAACGGAGGGGGCCGGTCTTCGTATGTCGTCGGTGGCAGGTGCTCAGCTCACGGCGAGTTCACCCCACGGCGGGAGTGGCCCACTGCGCGGGCAGGGCCGTCGCCCGCTTGCGCATCGCGGCGTGGCTGTGGCGCGCGTTCGTCAGCAGCGCGGTGAACCAGTTCCGCCGGTGCTCGGCGAGGGCGGCAGCGACCTCGGGGATGAGGATGCAGTGAACACCGTTTTCCATGCCGAGGCGATGCCGACCTGTGGTTGAGGTGGAGGATCGCATGGCCTGCCTTCTCGAATGCTCCGGACGAGCCGGGACGGACGCTTCGCAACGACGATATCGGACACGACGTCGAATTCTCCGCATTTGCCCCAGGTAGGAGGGGGTGTGTCCGGTCCCGAGCGGCCTGCAACTGCCCCGTGACCCTGTCGTGATCGGTGTGTGATCCCCGGTCGTCCCGACGGGGAGATGTCGGTGACTGCCGAGCGGTCCAAGAAGTACACCCGGTTCGTCCCAAGCGACGCGATGCACCGTGTCCGAGGTCCACACACCTCGATACGGAAGGACGTTCCATGACCACACCGATCCCTGCGAGAAGCACCGCGACGAAGCGGATCACGCTGCTGGTGGTATGTGTGACGACGGCGATGCTCATGCTCGACATCGCCGTCGTCAACACCGCACTGCCGTCGATCGCCGTCGACCTCGACGCGGGCGTGAGTCCACTGCAGTGGGTGATCGACGCCTACACCCTCGCCCTGGCCACAGTCGTCCTCGGTGCCGGGTCGTGGGCCGATCGCCGCGGCCGCCGCCAAGTGTTCGTCGCCGGCCTCGTCTGGTTCACGGTCGCCTCGCTGCTGTGCGCCCTCGCCCCGACGATCTGGTTCCTCGATCTCGCCCGGGCCGTGCAGGGCATCGGTGGGGCGGTCCTGTTCGCCTGCTCGCTCGCCCTCCTCGCCGACGTCTTCGACCGGGGGCCGGCACGGGCGTCGGCCCTGGCCGCCTACGGCGCGACCATCGGCGGCGCCTTCGCGGTCGGCCCGCTCGTCGGAGGTCTGCTCACCGAACTGCTCGACTGGCGCGCGATCTTCTTCGTCAACGTGCCGATCGGCCTCGTGACCCTGCTCCTGTCCCTGCGCTGGGTGCCCGAATCGCGGGATCCCCGCCCGCGCGGCGCCGATGTGCCGGGGCAGTTCCTGGCCGCGGTGGGACTGGCGGCGCTCGTGTTCGCCGTGCTGCGCGGCCACGAGATCGGGTGGTCCGATGCCCAGCCGGTGCTCGCGTTCGTCGTCGCTGCCGGTGCCCTCGTCGCCTTCGTCGTGCACGAGATGCGCACCGCCGAACCGATGTTGCCGCCACATCTGCTCGCCAACCGGGCCTTCGCCGGAGCGCAGGTCGCGGCCTTCGCCATCTCGGCGTCGTTGTTCGCGGTGTTCGTCTACACCACCCTGTACCTGCAGAACGTCCTGCTGTTGTCGCCGGTGCAGGCGGGGTTGGTGTACCTGCCCGCGACCGTCGCCATGTTCGTCGTCGCCGGTACGACGGCGAAACTCGATCGTGTCGTCCCCGCGTGGGTCTCGTTGTCGTGCTCGCTGGCGCTCGTCGCCGTCGGGTTGCTCATGATGACGGTCGCCGAGGCGGACAGCTCGAAGTACGTCCTGCTGCCGGGACTCGTGGTGGCCTGCGCGGCCGCGGGTGTCTTCAACCCGGTGATGAGCGGGATCGTCCTCGGGGAGAGCACCGCGGATCATTCCGGTCTCGCGGCCGGTATCAACGACGCGTTCCGTCAGACCGGCATCGCCGTCGGCGTCGCGGTGCTCGGGGTGTTCCTGCCCGCCGAGTCGCTGCTGCCCGGCGGGTCACCGCAGGACTTCGTGGCCGGCCTGCAGGGGGCGCTCGTGGCGGCGGCGGTCGTCGCGGCCCTCGGAGCGGTGGTGTGTGTGGCCTGCCTGCGCACCCGGCGGCAGACCGTACCTGCGTTCGGGGACACCGAGGGCGACACGGTCGAATTCCCGGCCGTGACGGGATGAGAAGTCGCCGCGCACCCGGCGAAAACTGTCCTTACACTGCAACGATCGCATAGTTCGGCCGGGGTCGAGGGGGGCTCACCACATGATGTACCGACTGCTCGGACCGCTGGAGGTGGTTCGGGTCGCGTCGACGAGTGACCCGGCGGGGCCCTCGTCGGAGTCGCAGGTCGATCTGGGTCCGCGCAAGCAGCGAGCGGTCTTCGCCGTCCTGCTGCTCAACCGGGGGCGGGTGGTCTCCACCGACCGGCTGATCGACGCCCTGTGGCAGGACGACGCGCCCGCCAGCGCGATGGCGAGCATCCAGGCGTACATCTCCAATCTGCGCAGGGTGCTGAGAGGGGAGAGCGGTGCGGCCTCCCCGATCGTGCGCCAACCTCCCGGCTACGTCCTCGACATCCCGGCCGAGTCGGTCGACCTGGCCCGCTTCCTCGACGACGCCGAGGCCGCCCGTCGGCACGCCGAGAACGGGGAATGGGAGCTCGCACTCGACACCGCCGACCGTGCCCTCGACTCGGTGCGGGGGCATCTCCTCGAGGACCTGCGCGACGAACACTGGGTGGAGGTCGCGGCGGCATCCTTCGACGAGGTACGTACCGAATGCCGTGAGACCCGGATCACCGCGCTGCTCGCCCTCGGTCGCCTCGCTCCCGCCCTCGTCGACGCCACCGAACTGTGCAGCGAGTTCCCGTTCCGCGACCGCACCTGCTGGCTGCGCATGCTCGCCCTGCACCGAGCGGGGCGTTCGTCGGAAGCACTCGAACAGTTCCGCGTCCACGAGACGAGACTGGACGCCGAGCTGGGGCTGCGGCCCGGCACCGAACTCACCGACCTGCAGGGCGCGATCCTCCGGCACGAACCGGGACTCGCGGCGTGGCCCCGCACCCCGGGATGGACGGGCGCGGAGGAGGTTCCGGCACCGGCCGCGCCCGCCGTCCCCGCGCCCACCCCGGCGCCGGGCCCCGGACGCATCTTCGTCGGGCGCACCTCCGAGACCGGAACCCTCGACCGCATGCTCGACGAGGTCCGCTCCGGCGCGACCCGGTGGGTCGTCCTCACCGGACCCGCCGGCATCGGCAAGACCCGCCTCGCCGAGGAATGCGACGCCAGGACCGCCGCGATCGGCGGGACCACCGTGTGGGCGCGGTGTCTCGAGGACGACGGAGCGCCCGCCTGGTGGCCGATCCGGCGCATCCTGCGCGAACTCGGCGCCGATGCCGACACCACCCTGATCCCGCCCACCGGAGTGGAATCCGACGAAGCGCGCTTCGCGGTCTACGAGCGGATTCTGGGCGTCGTCGAAACGGCCGCGGCGCAGACTCCCGTGCTCACGATCGTGCTCGACGACATCCAATGGGCCGACCCGACCTCCCTACGTTGCCTGCTGTATCTCGTGGGAGCCCTGCACAAGCGGGGCGTCTGGTTCGTGTGCACACTCCGCGACTCGGAGACGACCCCCACCGTCCAGCGCTTCGTGGACGCCGTGCTGCACGGTGAAGGCAACCGGCACATCGACGTCCCGGCGCTCGCCGAATCCGAGGTCGCCGCCCTGGCGGGACATGTGAGCGGCGCACCGCTCGACGCCGACGAGGCCCGCCTGCTCGCCGAACGGACCGGCGGTAACCCGCTGTTCGTGTCCGAATACGCACGTCTTCCCCGGGACGAACGCCTCGACGGGGGCATCCCCATGGCGGTCCGCTCGGTCCTCGCGCGGCGGCTCGCCGCGGTGGAACCCGCCGTCCTGCAGGTGCTCCGAGTGGCCGCGGTCGTCGGCGACACCATCGAGATGGACATCCTCGCCGGTGCGACCCGCCTCGATCCCGACACCCTCGCCGACTACCTCGACGACGCCGCCGACGAACGCATCATCGTCGCCGATCCCGGATTGCGGGGGTACGCCTTTGCCCACGGACTGCTCCGCGACGAGGTCCTCGCGGCGATTCCCGCCATCCGCCGCCAACGCATGCACGCACGCGTCGCGGAGGTCCTGGCGGACTCCTCCGACCCGGATCGTGCCGGCAGACGAGCCCGGCACCTCATGGCGGCACTACCGCTCGTCGACCCTCGCATCGTGTTCGACGCCTGCGTCACCGCCGCCCGCGAGGCCACCGAGAGGTGGAACTCGGAGGAGGCGGCACGCTGGTGGGACGATGCCGTCCGGGCCTTCGACCTGCTGCCCGCCGCGGAACGATCCCCGGGCGACCGCGACGATCTGCTCGTCGCGCGCGTCGAGGCACTCGCCCGGGCGGGTCGCGGCCAGACCGTACTCGATGTCGTCGACGCCGGTCTGCTCGACGCGGTCCGCGACGGCCGCACGTCGACGGCCGGGCGCCTGGCTGCAGCGCTGCTGCGCGCGGCCGGCGCGTGGCCGTGGGTGTCCTACGGTAAGGATCCGGGACCGGTCCTCGACCGCCTCGCCGCACTCGAACCGTTCGTCGCGACCGACCGCGCGGCGCATGCCCGGGTGCTCGCGGCGCTCGCCGTGGGCAGTTGCTATCACCCCGATTCGTCCGTCCCCGACGGGATGAGCCGCACCGCGCTGGAGATCGCACGCGAACTCGCCGACCCGGACGTCGTCGCCGACGCGTTGCTGGGCCGCATCCTCCTCTACTCGGGGGTCGCGACACACAGTCACGAATCCGCCCGTCTCACCGACGAACTTCTCGCGCTTCCGCACCAGCAGGCGCGGTTCGACGAGGTGATCGCCCACGCCGTCGCGAGCATGACGCAGATGAACCTCGGGGACGTCGACGCCGCCACGTTCCACGTCCGCCGGGGCATCGCCGGCTGCGACCTGCTGCGTCTGCCTGTGCTGCGCGTACAGCTGCGATGGATGGAGGCGACCCTCGCGGCGTGGCACGGCGACTTCGCCGAGACCCGGCGCCACTACGACACCGCCACACAGTTCCACCTGCAGACCGAGCTGTACACGGCGGGCAGTTCCGATCTCGCCACCAATACCCTCGAGTGGGAGTACGGCACCCTCGCCGACGCGGATCCCGGCACCGTCGAACCGGACTCCTGGAGCATCGCCATCGCCGGCGCCCGCCGGGACACCGCGGCGGTGATCCGCGACATCGAACAGTGGGTAGCCAAGGGAGCACCCTTCACCTGGACGACGCTCGGTCACCGCACACTCATCGCGCGCGTCGTCGCCGACCTCGCCCTCGTCGACTACGCCGAGATGTTCCTCGAGCTCCTCGATCCGTTCACCGATCGCATCGCGACGGTGGGACAGGTCGGGGTGATCGGCTCGGTGGCGGAGGTCTGCGCGCGCCTGCACGCACTGCTCGGACGCACCGACGACGCCGCAGTGCTGCTGGACCGGGCCGAGGACCTCGCGACCCGCACATCGAGCCCACCGACACTGCTGCGGTGCCGTCTGCTGCGCGCCCAACTGCGCCCGGTCTCGCCCGAACGCAGCCGGGACATCGTCGCGATCGCCGACGAAGCCACCCGCACCGGCATGCTCGGCCTCGCCGCCCACGCCCGCTCGATCCCCACCTGACCGGTTCTTGGCGGACACTTGGACGACGCCCCCACGTCGCCGCAAGAAGCCGCCAAGCCGGTCCCGGCACTCTTTCGTCGCACCTCATCCCGTGCGACGAAAGGAAGTGCACATGAACCTCCGGACGCCCACCGTCGGCACCGACCCACTCGACGCCCTCCGCACCGCGGTCACCGGATCGATCTCCCTGCCGGGCGAACCCGGCTACAACGCCGCGACCCCGTGGAACGTGGCGGTCCCGGTCCGTCCCCGCGCGGTGATCGCGGTCGAGAACGCCCTCGACGTCAGCGCCACCGTCCGGTTCGCGGGCGAACACGGCCTGAAGGTGGCCGTACAGCGCACCGGGCACGGCGCCGTGCCCCTCGGCGACGATGTGCTGCTCGTGCACACCGGCCGCCTCACCGAATGCCTGATCGACCCCGACACCCGCACCGCCCGTCTCGGAGCCGGCCTGGTGTGGCAGCAGGTCGTCGACGCGGCCGCACCCCACGGTCTGGCCCCGCTCGCGGGATCGTCACCCCACGTCGGCGTCGCCGGTTTCCTGACCGGCGGGGGAATCGGACCGCTGGTCCGCACCTACGGACTGTCCTCCGACCACGTGCGCGCCTTCGATCTCGTCACCGGTGACGGAGACCTGCTCCGGGTGACTCCCGAGCAGCACGCCGAACTGTTCTGGGGCCTGCGCGGTGGCAAGGCGACCCTCGGCATCGTCACCGCGGTGGAGATCGACCTCATGCCCCTGCCGCACTTCTACGGTGGGGCGCTGTATTTCGACGGCGCCGACGCGGCCACGGTGGCGCACGCCTGGCTCGACCTGTGCGCCGACCTGCCCGAGCACAGTTCGACCTCGCTGGCCTTCCTGCAACTGCCGCCGCTGCCGGGAGTCCCGGAACCGCTGGCCGGCCGCGCGACCGTGGCCGTCCGCTTCGCGAGCGTCGCCGGCGAAGCCGAGTCCGAGGCGATCCTCGGTGCGCTGCGCACGGTCGCGGCGCCGATCCTCGACGGCATCGCCACCCTGCCGTACGCGGCACTGGGAGCGGTGCACGCCGACCCGGTCGACCCGATGCCGACCCACGAACACAGTGCGCTGACCCGCGAACTGACGCACGACGCGATCGACGCGTTGCTCTCGGTGGCGGGACCGGGCTCGCACTCGCCGCAGACCATCGTCGAGGTACGGCTCCTCGGCGGAGCCCTGGCACGCGAACCGCGGCATCGCAGCGCCTTCTGCCACCGCGACGCCGCTTTCACCCTCTTCGTCATCGGTGTGCTCGCGCCACCCTCGGCAGACGCCGTCGTCGCACACACCCACGTGATCGACCGGGCGCTGGCGCCGTGGACCACGGGCACCTCGCTGCCCAACTTCACGGCCACCTCGGATCCGGACCGCATCGCGCGCACCTACGACGACGACACCGCGCACTGGCTCGGCGCCCTCGCCGACGAGCACGACACCCACGGCGTGCTGCGCGTCGGGCAGGTCGTTCGCCGGCCCCGATGAGACCGACACCTCCCGCCCCGAGCCCCTCCACTCCCACAAGGCAGGCAATGCGAACTTCTCGATCGATCACCGCACTCGCCCTCTCCACCTGCGCCGTTCTCGCCCTGACGGGTTGCGGCGACGGATCCGTCCCGACCGCCGAGGGCGCAGAGACCGCGGGACACCATCACGGTGTCACCACCCTCTACGGACCGGAAAGCGAACTGGGGGAGGGCATCTCCCGCACCTACGTCGTCGTCGATCACGAGGGTAGGCCGCGTGAGGTCGGTATCCGGATGTCCGAGTCCGTGCTCACCGGCCTTCCCGACGGCCCGGACGCCGAGATGACGATGCTCATGCTGGATCTTCCCGCCGGCGCCCCGGACACCGGTTTCGACCACGTGATGCTGGACTGGAACCCGAACGGGCACGATCCGGAGATCCTCTACGGCGCGCCCCATTTCGACATGCACTTCTACACGACGGACGCCGACCGCGAGGTGGACCCGGGCGCGCCCGATTTCGCGGAGCGCGCGGCGCGGCTCCCCGACCCCGAATACGTTCCGGAGGGGTACATCCCACCGCCCGGTCCGCCGGTCGAGAACACTGTGCCGTTCATGGGCATGCACTGGACGGACGCTGCCGACGGCGTGATCTCCGGATCCTTCGAGTTCACCGAGGTGCTGCTCAACGGGTCGTGGGACGGGGAGTTCATCTTCATCGAGCCGATGATGACGCGGGAGTGGCTGGCGGCGAAGCCGTCCCTGCGGGAGGTCGTGAAACAACCGTCGTCGTACCAACGGACCGGCTACTACCCGACGGTGTACACCGTCGACTTCGACGAACAGGCGGGCGAATATGTCGTGGCGTTGTCGGGGCTGACGATGCGCGAGGCGTCGTAGGGACCGCGAAGGTGCCCCGGCGACGCGGTGATGCGAGACTGGGCAGCGTGCTGCGAATGGGGTTGACCGGAGGAATCGGCGCGGGCAAGTCGACCGTCGCCAAGGAGCTCGTCGAACTCGGGGCGGTGATCGTCGACTCCGATGTCGTCGCCCGGGAGATCGTCGCTCCCGGCTCCGAGGGACTCGCCGAGCTCGTCGACGCCTTCGGCGAGGACATCCTGCAGTCCGACGGCACCCTCGACCGCCCTGCCCTCGCGGCGAAGGCGTTCGCCAGCGACGATGCCCGCGCGGTTCTCAACGCCATCACCCATCCCCGGGTCGGGCGCCGTACCGCCGAGCTGGTCGCCGCTGCGCCCGACGACGCGGTGGTCGTGCAGGACATCCCGTTGCTCGTCGAGGGCGGGATGGCGCCGGCCTTCCACCTCGTCGCCGTCGTGCACGCCGACGAGACGGAGCGGATCCGGCGTCTCGTCGAACTGCGCGGCATGCCCGAGGCGGACGCCCGCGCGCGGATCGCGGCGCAGGCGACGGAGGAACAACGGCGCGAGGTCGCCGATGTGTGGCTCGACAACACCGGTGATCAGCAGGTGCTGGTCGAGCAGGTCCGGACGCTGTGGAACGACCGTCTGGTGCCGTTCGAGAAGAATCTGCGCACCGGCACGGTGGTCGAGGCGGATCCGGTGCTCGTGCCCGCGCGCGAGGAGTGGCATCGGCAGGCGCAGCGGCTCATCGCCCGGCTGGCCCTTGCAGCCGGGGGAGCGGCCGAGCGCATCGACCACATCGGTTCCACCGCGGTGGCCGGTCTGGCCGCCGTCGACGTCATCGACCTGCAGATCACCGTCGGTGACCTTGCGGCAGCCGACGCGCTCGCACCCGCGTTGGCCGCTGCGGGCTTCCCGCGCATCGACGATGTGGTGACCGACGAACCGAAGCCGTCCTACGGCGCCGGGGGAGAGACCGACCCGGCGGTGTGGGAGATGCGGCTGCACGGCAGCGCCGATCCCGGCCGTCCGTCGCGGGTGGCGGTCAGGGTGGACGGCTGGCCCGCCCAGCAGTTCGCGTTGCTGCTGCGTGACTGGTTGTCTGCGGTCGACACCGCGAAGCGCGAGTACGCCGACCTCAAGGCCGATGCTGCAGCCGAAGCGGCGCAGAAGTCGGATCCTGCCGAGGCGGCCGCCGCCTACGCGGCGCTCAAGGCCCCGTGGTTCGACCGGGCGCATCATCGCGCGTGGGAGTGGGCCCAGAGCACCGGCTGGTCGGCCTAGGGAGTCCGGACCCCAGGCGGGGACCCGCCCGGGAATCTTCCGGATGCCCCGTCCGTTAGAGTAGTTGACAGTTCAACTACTTGACGGAGGTTCGACCGTGCAGTTCGGCATCTTCACCATCGGCGACGTCACGCGCGACCCCACGACGGGTCGGGTCCCCACCGAACACGAGCGCATCGTCGCGATGACGAAGATCGCGCTGAAGGCCGAGGAGGTGGGCCTGGACGTCTTCGCGTCCGGCGAGCACCACAATCCACCCTTCGTCCCGTCCTCGCCGACGACGATGCTCGGCTGGATCGCCGCGAGGACCGAGAAGCTCATCCTCTCGACCGCGACCACTCTCATCACCACCAACGACCCGGTGAAGATCGCCGAGGATTTCGCGATGCTGCAGCACCTTTCCGGCGGCCGCGTCGACCTCATGATGGGGCGCGGGAACACCGGACCGGTCTACCCGTGGTTCGGCAAGGACATCCGGCAGGGCATCCCGCTGGCGATCGAGAACTACCACCTGCTGCGACGGCTCTGGCGCGAACGCGTCGTCGACTGGGAGGGCAAGTTCCGCACACCGCTGCACGGCTACACCTCCACCCCGTGGCCGCTCGACGACACCCCGCCCTTCGTCTGGCACGGCTCCATCCGTTCGCCGGAGATCGCCGAGCAGGCCGCCTTCTACGGCGACGGCTTCTTCCACAACAACATCTTCTGGAACAAGGAACACATCCAGCAGATGATCGCCCTCTACCGGCAGCGGTTCGAGCAGTACGGTCACGGCGCCGCAGACCAGGCTGTCGTCGGACTCGGCGGCCAGGTGTTCATGGCGGAGACCGAGGCCGAGGCGAAGCGGATCTTCCGTCCCTACTTCGACAACGCGCCCGTCTACGGTCACGGCCCGTCGCTCGAGGACTTCTCGACGATGACACCGCTGACCGTCGGCACACCCGAGCAGGTCGTCGAACGCACGCTCGGCTTCGCCGACTACGCCGGCGACTATCAACGTCAGCTGTTCCTCATGGATCACGCGGGTCTGCCGCTCGACGTCGTGCTCGAGCAGATCGAGATCCTCGGCCGGGAGGTCGTGCCGGTGCTGCGTACGGAATTCGAACGTCGCCGCCCCGCCCACGTGCCGTCCGACCCGCCCACGCACACCACCCTCGCCGCGCAGGGGGCCGACTCGGCGCACCGCCAGGTGATCCCGGCCCGCGTCGACCTCGTGCCCGAGGAGGCGGACGCCCGATGACCCGCCGCATCGTCGTCGTCAGCGGTGGCCTGTCCGAGCCGTCCACCACCCGTCTGCTCGCCGACCGCATCGCCGAGGCCGCTCGCGTCGCGGTCGGTGCGCGAGGCGACCACGCGGAGATCGAGGTGATCGAACTGCGCAGCCTCGCGACGGATCTCGCCACCACCTTCACCGCCGGTGTCCCCACCGCGGCGGTCGCGCGGGCCCGCGAACAACTCGCGACCGCCGACGGGCTGATCGCGGTGAGCCCGGTCTTCGCCGCCGGCTACTCGGGCCTGTTCAAGATGTTCTTCGACGCGCTCGACCCGGACACGCTCACCGGTGTGCCCACGGTGATCGCCGCGACCGCGGGCAGCGCCCGGCACTCGCTGGTCCTCGACCACGCGATGCGGCCGCTGCTGAGCTATCTGCGCGCGCTCGTCGTGCCCACCGGCGTCTTCGCGGCCACCGACGACTTCGGCGCGGGCGAGGCCGCCACGGCACTGCGGGGGCGGATGGACCGGGCGGCGGACGAACTCGCCGAGCAGATCACCCGCAGCACGGGCTCACCACACGGGGTCTCGGAAGTCTCGCCCCCCGGACGGCCGCGCGCGTCGGGCAACGCGGTCCGCACGGACGGACCGTCCTTCCGGGAACTGCTCGGTGCTCACCTGGGATGAGCCCCCACGTCGCGGGCCGGTCGGCAGTCGGCGGGGAGGTAGGCACTGAGCAGGTCCGCGGCGAGAGCGCGCAGCTCGGCCGCCGGGCCGTTCACCCGATACAGTCCGCCGACCGCGAGTGCCCCCACGATCGAGATGTGCAGTCGATCGGCCAGCCGGTCGCTGTGGGGCCCGCCGAGCTCACCGGTCAGGGCACGCAGCCTGCGGCGGAGCTCTTCCTCGTGGTCGAGGCAGCGATTCCTGATGTGCTGCGACTCGTCGCCGTCGAATTCCGCTGCCGTGTTGACGAATGCGCAGCCGCGGTAATCGGTCCGCATCGCGAGGTCCTGGATCCAGGCCAGCTGGGCGTCGAGCTGCTCACGTGGGTCCGGGTGTTGCGCGGCGGTGCTGTCCCATTTCGCCCAGAAGTCGTCGTCGCGCCGCTGGAGCACGGCGAGGACGAGGTCGTCCTTGCTCGGGAACCAGCGGTACAGGCTCGCCTTGGCCACTCCGGCGCGGCGAACGACCTCGTCGACCCCCACTGCGCGAACACCGTTGGCGTAGAAGAGCTCTGCTGCGATGTCGACCAGTTTCTCACGCAGGGCCTCCCCGCGTACCTGCTTGGTCGCCTCGCTCACGTCGTCCCTCCCGGTCGCCCACCACTATCGCCGCCTTGCCGAAGCCGAGACGGTTCGTCACCCAGGCCTGGGCCTCGACCGCACGATACAGATCGAACCGCGCGCCGACGACGACCCGGATGCGTCCCGCATCGACGAGACCGGCGATCGCCGTGAGTGCTACGGGATCCGGTTCGACGAGGCACGCGACCGCCCGGATTCCGCGTGCCTCGGCCGCCGCCCGGTACCGCGGGATCGACCACGCGGTCGCGAGCGCGACGGTCCCACCCGGTGCGACCAGATCGAAGAGCGAGACACCGAAATCGCCCCCGACCAGGTCGAGTGCTGCATCCACCGTCCCGATGGCGGCGACAGCAGGACGGTCGGTGTAGTCCACGCACGACCGGGCGCCCAGTTCGTACAGGGCGGCGTGGTCGTGGGGACGCGCGAGTGCGACGACCGTCGCGCCGCGTGCGACCGCGATCTGCACGGCGAGATGTCCGACCCCACCCGAAGCGCCGCTGATCAGGACATGGCACCCACTGCCCACTCCGGCCGCGTCGAGCATCTGCCACGCGGTCAGCGCCGCCATCGGAAGGCACGCTGCCTCGACGAACGGGACCGACGCGGGCAGCGGCACCAGTTGGTAGGCGGGCACGGCCGTGTACTGCGCGTACGTTCCGGCGGGGTAGGGGAACCGGGCCAGACCGAATACCCGATCCCCCACCTCGAACCGCGTGACGCCGTACCCGATGGCGTCGACGACGCCGGCGACATCCCATCCGGGCACGAAGGGGAGTCGCATCGACTGTTCGTAGCCGGCATTGCGCCCGGTGTACATGTCGATCGGGTTGACGCTCGTCACCTCGACGGCGATACGGATTTCTCCGGCAGCGGGTTCGGGCCGCGGAACATCGACGATCCCGAGGGGAGACCCCCACTGTTCGTGGCGGGCGGCCGGCATGGTGCCGGTACCGGGTCTGCGTGCGCCGACGATCATGATTCGCCTCCGTGGTGGGATCCAATATCGAGACAGATCTGTCTCGTTCATCCCCGACGGACGGAGGGTGTGTCAACAGGGATTGCTGCGATGCGGCTCGGCGACTTGCCGTTCCCGAGGGGCACACCTATAGTTCCTTAAGTTATGGGGTCTAACTTAAGGCGATCGGAGGGGCGAGCGGGGTGGCCGGCGTCCGCAGGCGTGCACGCAAGATCGACGTGGAGGACATCATCCGCGTCGGTCGGGCGATCGGGCTGCGACAGTTGAGCCTCAACGCCGTCGCTGCCGAACTCGACGTCTCCACGGCGGCGCTGTACCGCCACGTGGACGGTCGCTGGGGGCTCGAACTCGTCGTGGGGGAGAGTCTGCTCAGCGATCTCGCTCTGCGCGACGATCCGGCACACGACATCGAACAGCACCTGCTGTCGTTCGGTCTGCAGCTCCGCGCGTTCGTCCTGGCTCATGCGGGCCTGGGAACCTACATGCAGACGCTCTTCCCGCGCGGGGAAGCGGGGCAGCGTCTGATGGCGAGCGAGGTCGAAGCTCTCGTGCGCCGCGGGTACACCCCCGACGTCGCTGTCGCTCTGGCCAGTGCGGTGGCGAGCACCGCGATCAACTTCGCGGTGGCCGAGGAAGCGCAACTCGAGCGGATCTCGGGGCTCCAGCAGCAACGCGACGACGTCGCCGAACGGCTGAGCGCCGACGAACGCCTGGGTGAGGCTCATCGCGACCTTCCCGAGTTCGACCACGAGGGGTTCTCGATGATGGTCCTCACGGCGACGATTCGCGGCCTGCTGGCGGTCGGTCCGGTGGGGCGACCACTGCACGAGGTGGTCGTCGATCTCGGATCGACAGGGATGGGGCTGCGATGATGCAGGACGAATCTCGGCAGGTCGTACGATCAGAAGTCGGGATCGGTTGTGTCGACGACGATTTCCGGATCCGATGTATCAGTGAGGTCGAGATCGCCGAGGTGTTCGATCGGCAGGTCGTCGATGACGGGGTGCTCGATATCGTCCTCATCGATTCCCTCGGCAGGAACCAGTTCGGTTCCGATGCGAGGGGTGAGGGGATCGGTGGCGATATCGAGCACCCGACACCAGACGCTGCCGGGTAGTTCGGGTATCCGGTCCATCAGGTCGAGACCCAGCGATTCCCCCAACGGGGGCAACGGATTCGGTTCGCTTCGCGTCATTGCTCATCCTTCCGGGGATTCTCCGGCCGTTCGGTGCCCTCCGTGCCGGCCGATCCGATCGTCGTTGCCGGATCGATACGGGCCGACCGCCGGTCGGAGGCGACTCATTCTGCGCCGAGCAGTGCCGGACTCAGCAGATCGACGAGTTGCCTACGGGCGCGACTGATCCGGCTCTTCACCGTCTGCACACCCACCCCTTGATGGGCTGCGATCTCGGCGTAACCGAGTTGTGCATACTCGCGCAGCACGATCGCAACCCGAAACTGTTCGGGGAGAAGGAAAAGGGCCCGACGGACCGCATCACCGTCGACCACGCTGTCGGCGAGAAGTGTTTCCCCGGATGTATATTCGTCCCCGACCCGTTCGCCGAGGACCTCACCACGTCGTCTGCGCACGACGGCGAGCGCCGCATTGCTCGCGATGCGATACAGCCATGTTCCGAATGCTGCTGTGCCACGGAACTTGTCGAGATTCTTCCACGCCGCGATCAGTGCATCCTGCAGTGCGTCCTCGGCGTCGTGCCGGTTTCCTGTGATCTGGACGCAGACCGCCCACACACGTTCGCGTGACGGTGCGACGAGTTCGGCGAACGCTGCCCGATCGCCTGCCCGGCACCGCTCGATCAACTCGGCCTCGTTCATCGAGTCCCCTCACCATCCCGAGCAGTCACATTGTCCCGCATGCACATTCGAGCCTCTGCTCGACGGGCGGGGGAGTTACGAATATACCGTGGTTCGAAGTGGTCGACGCCGTCGGGGGCAGCGTCGACCACCCGTCGACAATACCGCGAGATCAGTTCTCGCCCAAGCCCATCTCCTGGGATCGGACCAATTTCACGTACTGGGTGGCCAACCGCTGTGACATCGTACGAAGCGAGTCGTTCTCGGGAGCCTCGTTCCCACCGGCCGCAGCCCCGAGAGTTCCGCCATGTACCGCCCGTGGACAATCAGACACACACTCGCCCGCCCCTGCGCCACGTCACCCGACCAGCAACGTGTTCCCGGGATGTCCTGCGGAACGGTCTCGTCCTCGACGAGGTCCGGATGCATCTCCCGGATCGTCTCGACGAAATCGTCCCGCAGGAGCTCCGCCTCCGCAGGACCGGCAGTGCGGTAGACGTTCGACGCGGCCTTGGCGATCCGGTCGGTTCCGGTGACCTCGAAGATCCTCTCGGTACGGGCGGGATGCGAATCGAAGTGCAGCCATCCGTCCGGCCCGTAGACCGCGAGGTCGGACAGGCGGGGGAGCGCCCCCTCCGGCAGGCCCACCGCCCGGGCGAGGACCCTGTCGACATCCATCGGAAGATCGCCGATCTCCTCGACCGGCGTCGCAGGAAAACCGTCGAGCAGCGTCGCCTGGGCCCGCGCGGCACGCGCGGCGATGTCGGTGGTCCAGGCGACGTCCCCGGTCTCGCTGCTCGCATAGGTGTGGATGACGAAGCTTCCCTGCGGGGTGATCGTCGTGGTGGTCACGCGACCGATCACGTCCCACGACCGTACGGAGGCCAGAGTCTCCGGAGCCCCCGGCACGGCGACCGGCACCGCCGGCGGGATACCCGTGACGATCGAGGGATCGCTGGCGAGCGGCGTCGTCCTGTCGACCCGCTCGAAGTCGTGCACGACCTGCGCGGCCCGCGCGGCGTCCTCGGGAGTCGCGAACCGCGCCACCGCGACCTGCAGCATTCCCGACTCGTCCTCGGTGCTGCGGGAGGTCCGGAATCCCGTGATCATCCCGAAGGGTTCGAGGAGATTGCCGGCACCGTCCGCCAGGATCCTGTCGGTGGACACCGAGACACCGGTACGCGATCCTTCCGTCGTCAGCGTCGGATCGATGTCGTGGGGGTGGACGACGAACTCGGCCATCCGCTGTCCCTCGATCACCGGTCCGGCTTCACCGGCAGCGAAGTTCTCCCCGACGAAGTCGCGCGGTTCGACCCGATACTCTCCGGTGTCCAACGAGGCGAGGTCGATTCCTTCGGTGCTCTCCTGCCCGGGAGGGGTTGCGGGTTCGGTCCCGTTTCCGGTGACGGTCGTGTCGGAACCGCACCCGGCGGCCGCCAGGATGGTTGCCGTCGCGACCGCCAGGACGGCGCGCGTGGCACGAGATGTACGCATGGGTCGGCTCTCTCCTCGGTGTGCGAACACGGATCGATACGTGACGCGGATCGGAGAGCGCGGACCGCATGAATGTGCCTGCCCAGGATCATGTGTGATGCCATTCACATCGAATCGTCACGAGCGGTCCTACTGGAAGACCGTGGCGGCGACTGTGGCGCCTACACCGATCGTCGCGACGAGCCCGACCAGGCTCGCAGTGTTGCCGGGGTATCCCCAGTTGCGAGGCCGTAGGTACTTACTCGGGACAGTCGGTTGGGCAGGTGGGGTCGACGTGGAGACACCGTGGTGAGTTCCAAGTGATCGGCCCAGCACATCCGCGGATTCGACTAGTCTGGAGAAACCGACGAAAGGGACAACGTGCGGCATTACGTCAGAGACCCCGGTGTGTGTTCCTCCATCCTTGCAGGAGTTGGGATCGGAGCCGCGTACATTGCAGCACCCTCCCCGTATATCGCAGGGATCGGTGTTCTCTGGGTGGCCGTCGCAGCTTGGTCCGCCTTCGAAGCTCGCCGAAAGTTGGGATAGGTGGAGACGATCCGCAACTATGCCACCGTCCCTTTCGCCGTTCTCGTAGTGGCGACAGTCATTGCCCTCGTAGAACTGGCCGAAGACTGGCATCCATTACGTGCCACCCTCTACTTGCTCATCTGGACAGGGACCGTCGCCGTCCTCCTGCGACGAAACGCCCCCCGTCGTACTACGCAGTGAAAGATCCTCCTGACTTCACGGTCGAACCATGAGGTAGCGGCTGAGCACTGCCGAGTGCCCATCCCAGGGCTGGGACACTCGGCGCCGTCCCGATGCGGGCCTTCCGATTGCGAGCTCATTCGACGTCAACGCTTCCTGGCGTGAGCGAGACCAAGGGATGGAACCGTCTCGTGAGAGCTCTCAGAATCGCGCCAGAAGGATGCTCGTTCCCTGGTCGCGTTCGTCAGCCGCCACTTCTGGAGCGGAGATAGCGAACATGCCTGTCCGGACGAACGATCTGACGAACCGCACGACAGAATCTCGAGCGACCGGCTTTGTGGCTGAGATGCCCGCCGGGAGGGTCAGATCAGATCTTCGCCGTTCCGTCGGGCCTGCAGCCACTCCTTGACGAAGCCGCGGCAGAGCGCCGCCAACACGCCGGCGACGAGTACGGGCCAGATCAGGACGTAGACGGTCAGCGCGAGCGTGCTCATCGGGTCTCCTTCTCCGGAGTGGTTGCTGCGGGGTTCTTCTCGGGCGCAGCGTCGTTCTCGGGTGCGTTGTCCTCCACCACGTCGAAGTCACCGACACGCTGCGCGATGACCTCGAAGTCGAAGTTCTCGTCGGAGTTCACGGACATCGCCCAGCACACGACCGTGCTGACCGCGTAGGCGACGAGCGAGGCGCTGAGCACGGCGTAGTCGTGGACCGAGCCGAGCGCGAAGGGTGCCACGGCCACCGCGGCGACGACACCGACGACGCGTGCGGCCCGGAGTCCGAAGAAGCCGAACGCCATCAGACCCGCGATCACGCCGACACCGACCACCGAGGCGATGTCCACCGCCCAGGCGAGCACGCCGTCCATCGGGAACCACCCGAAACGTACCGGCAGGAACGCTGCCAGGGCGACGAGCACCGACGTCGTGAACGCCTTGTTGGTGACCTTGTGCCAGTAGAAGCTCGCGATGACGGGGAAGACCAGCGCACCCCACAGCGCGCCGACGAACACGAGCAGGTCGAGGATGCTCAACCGCATGCTCGCGAACGCCACGGCAGCGGCGGTCGCGACGACCATCGTGGCGCGCCCGATGAACAGCATCCGCTTGGGATCTGCATTGCGGGTGCCGCCGGCGATGTTCTGGCCGTAGATGTCGGCCATGACGATCGACGACAGCGCCGACAGGTCGGAATCGGCCGTGGACGACAGCGCACCGATGATCATGACGAAGAACACGACGACCAGTGCCGTGGGCAGGAACGACGCCACCATCTGCGGCACGATGTTGTTGACGTCGCCGTCCATCGGGTCGACGCCCAGGTACAGCGCGAGCACGCCGAACATGCCGACGCCGATGACGGTCGCGCCGTAGCCGATCGTCGCGGTGACGAAGGTCGGCTTGATGAGATCCTCGCGCACCGCGAACAGGCGCTGCGCGATCGTCTGGTTGCCGATGGCGTACGCGAGCACGGCCGCGATGTACGGCGCGCCCTGGTTCAGAAAGGCATCGCTCGAGAAGAAGTCGCCCTGCTGGTCGGTGAGGTTCGCGGACCCGCTGTCGAACGCGTCGGGGAAGCCGGTGATGAAGAAGACCGCCGGGATGATGACGACGACCGCGCCCAGCATCGCCACGACCTGCACGAAGTCGGTCAGCACGGACGCGCGGAAGCCGGACCACAGGGTGTAGAGCAACACGCCGGCAGCGATGAAGACGACGCCCTGGACGAAGCCGAACGGCGAGATCAGCGAGATGAGCACACCGCCGGCGATGAAGTTGGACATCAGGCTGATCAGGCTGCCGACGAGGTTCGACCCGGCCAGCATGAGCTGGCTCGACCGTCCGTGTCGGGCGAACATCACCTCGGCGAGGGTGTGCGCCTTCGGTGCGACCGCGCGGATCCGCTTGCCGAAGGGGTAGATGAACAGGATCATCAGCGCGCCCCACAGCCCGTAGTGGATGGGGCCGGAGATGCCGTAGGTGTATCCGGAGGTCGCCGAGGCGTACAGCGAGGACGCCCAGATCCAGGTGGCGGTCATGCTGGCCGCCGACACCCCGAAACCGACCTTGTTGCCGGCGGTCATGTAGCCGTCGGCGTTCTCGTCCTTCTTCCCGATCCGGGCGGAGATGAGAAGCGTTCCACCATAGAAGATTACGAGCAGGACAACGATCGTCGCGGCGCTGAACTGAACGAGCTCGGTGCCGTTCACTGCGACCTCCTTCGTGTTCGCGTCACGTCCGCGGCGATCGGAGCGCAGCGGAACCCAGGGCGCGCTGTGCGCGTCCTGTCCGTCGGTTCCGCTTCGGTGTCGGTCCGATCCACCACCGGACGGTGGGCATGCGTCGAGCGCCCGATCGGCCACGGGCCGGCGGGCGCGGCATACCGCTCCAGCAGGGCACGCCCGGATCCGGGCGTGTGCCGACGAAGGGATCGGCGGCGTTCTCGTCGGCGCTCGTGGGCTGCACGGGCGCGCGCCGCCGGCGCGAGGGGTGTCCTCGGTCGGGCGATGTGCACGCGGAGGGGCGATCCGGGCCGGCCCCGATGGTCGCCTTCTCGGTGCACTGCTTCGCCGGCCGGGGCAGATTACCATGTCCTTTGCGGCAGTAACTTTTTCGCTCCTGCGCCCCGCTGTCTGCGCAGGTGACGACACCTGCGCGGAGATCCTGCGCCTCAGCGCCAGGAGACGGGCGCACCCCGTTCCCGCAGCCACGCGTCGAGGTCGTGGCCGTGCGCGGCGATGCCGTCCACCGCCCGCAGCGCCGTGTCGATCGCCGTCTCGGCCGCGGCCGCGTCGATCATCCCGGTGGTGACCGCGACCACCAGTTCGTCGATGTCCTCGACGATCGTGTCGCGGCCGGTACGGACGATCAGGTCGAGATAGTGGTCGCGGGAGTACCAGATGTCGCCCTCGCGCCGGAACTCGCCGACGTCGACGTACCGGTCCTGGTCGCGTTCGTTGCCCGGAGTGAAATGGAAGATCGAGGCCCGCAGGCGCAGGTCCGGCAGCAGCCACGATTCGAGATAGTGGAACTGCGGGTGGTCGGACGGTCGCGCCATGTACAGGCCCCACTCCTCGACGCGGTACTCGTCGACCGCGCGCACGAAGCCCTTCGGGTCGATGTTGGTCTTCGCGGCGACGTCGAACGTCTCGGTCTTCACGGGATGCGGGGTCGCGGACACGGGATGCACGCTAGCGGGCGAACCGTGCCGCACGCAGGACCGCGATGCGTGTCGGTGGGAGCGCTTACTCTGGATTCCATGGCGTTCGCAAGTGAACATCCCGTCGTCGCACACTCCGAGTTCCGGCCGGTGGGTGAGATCGAGCGCACCGAGGCCCGCTTCGAGGTCGTCAGCGAGTACGAACCGGCCGGCGATCAGCCGGCCGCCATCGACGAGCTCGAGCGCCGGCTGAAGTCGGGGGAGAAGGACGTCGTCCTGCTCGGTGCCACCGGTACCGGCAAGTCCGCCACCACCGCGTGGCTCATCGAGCGTGTCCAGCGACCCACCCTCGTGATGGCGCCCAACAAGACCCTCGCCGCGCAGCTCGCCAACGAACTGCGAGACATGTTGCCCAACAACGCGGTCGAGTACTTCGTCTCGTACTACGACTACTACCAGCCCGAGGCGTACATCGCGCAGACCGACACCTACATCGAGAAGGACTCGTCGATCAACGACGACGTCGAGCGGCTGCGGCACTCCGCCACCTCGTCGCTGCTGTCCCGCCGCGACGTCGTGGTGGTCGCGTCCGTCTCGTGCATCTACGGTCTCGGTACCCCGCAGTCCTATCTAGACCGGTCCATCCAGCTCGAGGTCGGTGTGGAGGTGCCGCGCGACGCGCTGCTGCGCCTGCTCGTCGACGTCCAGTACGCCCGCAACGACATGGCGTTCACCCGCGGATCGTTCCGCGTCAAGGGCGACACCGTCGACATCATCCCAGCCTACGAGGAACTCGCCGTGCGGATCGAGTTCTTCGGCGACGAGATCGACGCGCTGTACTACCTGCACCCGCTCACCGGCGACGTCGTGCGCAAGGTCGACTCCCTGCGCATCTTCCCGGCGACCCACTATGTGGCCGGTCCCGAGCGCATGGAACGCGCCGTCGCGAGCATCGAGGCCGAGCTCGAGGAGCGCCTGGCCGATCTGGAGAACCGCGGCAAGCTGCTCGAGGCGCAGCGTCTGCGCATGCGCACCCAGTACGACATCGAGATGATCCGGCAGGTCGGCTTCTGCTCCGGCATCGAGAACTACTCCCGTCACATCGACGGCCGCCCCGCCGGGTCCGCGCCCGCGACGCTCATCGACTACTTCCCGGAGGACTTCCTTCTGGTCATCGACGAGTCGCACGTCACCGTGCCGCAGATCGGCGCGATGTACGAGGGCGACATGTCGCGCAAGCGCAACCTCGTCGACTTCGGCTTCCGTCTCCCGTCGGCGGTCGACAACCGACCCCTGACCTGGGAGGAGTTCGCCGCCCGCATCGGTCAGACGGTCTATCTGTCGGCGACCCCGGGTCCGTACGAGCTCGGGCAGACCGGCGGTGAGTTCGTCGAGCAGGTCATCCGCCCCACCGGCCTCGTCGACCCGCAGGTCGTCGTCAAGCCCACCAAGGGTCAGATCGACGATCTCGTGCACGAGATCCGCGAACGCGCCGAGCGCGACGAACGTGTCCTCGTCACCACGCTCACCAAGAAGATGGCCGAGGACCTCACCGACTACCTGCTCGAACTCGGTATCCGGGTGCGCTATCTGCACTCCGACATCGACACCCTGCGCCGTGTCGAACTGCTGCGACAGCTGCGTCTGGGCGAATACGACGTGCTCGTCGGCATCAACCTGCTCCGTGAGGGTCTCGACCTCCCCGAGGTGTCGCTGGTGGCGATCCTCGACGCCGACAAGGAAGGCTTCCTGCGGTCGACGACCTCGCTGATCCAGACCATCGGCCGCGCGGCCCGCAACGTCTCCGGCGAAGTGCACATGTACGCCGACAAGATCACCGACTCGATGGCGCGGGCCATCGAGGAGACCGAACGGCGTCGCGAGAAGCAGATCGCCTACAACACCGAACACGGTCTCGATCCGAAGCCGCTGCGCAAGAAGATCGCCGACATCCTCGACCAGGTCTATCAGGAGGCCGAGGACACCGAGGCCGTCGAGGTGGGCGGCTCCGGCCGCAACGCCTCGCGTGGTCGCCGAGCCCAGGGCGAGTCCGGGCGGGCCGTCAGCTCCGGTGTCGTGGAAGGTCGCGACACCTCGACGATGCCGCGCGCCGAACTCGCCGATCTCGTGCAGCAGCTCACCGATCAGATGATGCAGGCCGCCCGCGACCTGCAGTTCGAGTTGGCCGCACGGCTCCGCGACGAGATCTCCGATCTGAAGAAGGAACTGCGCGGGATGGACGCCGCGGGCCTGAAGTAGTCGCACGGCCCGGTCGGCGCCGGCGACTCGGTAGGGTCGCTTCCCATGGATCCCTCTTCGGCCGGGCGTGCTGCCCGCGCACTCGAACTGCTGCACTCGGGCGTCTACTTCGCGCCGGACGTCGCGAGCGAACTCGCCGCGCTCGGTGTCGACGGCCCGGCTGCGCAGTACTTCGGGGGACGCGCGGCGCCTCTGGGTGCCGTCGGCCCCGGGGTCGTGACCGCGACGTTCTACAGCTTCTCGCCCCGCCTGGTGGCATCGGCCGTCCCGGCCGTGTGGCAGAGCGCCGAGCCGGCCGCGATCATCGCGGCGCGGTTGCGCGGACTCGACGCTCTCCACCGGCGGGTCCTCGGGCAGGACGTGCTCGATTCTGCGGAGATGAACGAGGCCGCGGACCTCGCGACCACCGCGGCGCGGGCGATCCCCGGTCCCGACGGGCGCCCGCTCTACGCTGCTCACGCCGACCTGCCCTGGCCCGAGGAGGCGCACCTGCGCCTGTGGCACGCCCTGACGCTGCTGCGCGAATATCGCGGCGACGGCCATGTCGCGGCGCTGCAGACCGCGGGACTGTCGGGTCTCGACGCACTCGTCACCCACACTGCGACCGGTATCGGCTTCGCCACCGATCCCGCCCGGAAGCTGCGGGGCTGGTCGCGGGACGAGTGGGCGGACGCCGAGAAGGAACTGCGCGGGCGCGGGCTGCTCGACAAGCGTGGCGAGCTCACCGGCGAAGGATTCGAGGTGCGTGAGCTCGTCGAGGATCTCACCGACGACCTGGCGGTCGCGCCGTGGAGTGCGCTCGGTGACGAGGGTGTGGAGCGTCTGCTCGACCTCGCGTTGCCGTGGCGCGATGCCTTCGTCGACGCCGAGGTGTTCCCCGCCGGCCTCTTCGGCCCGCGTTACGGTGACGCGCGGTAACATCAAACGCGATTGTGGGATGAGACCCAAACGTCCCACCCGGGCCGCCCATCCCGCTACTGTCGACGCAGCGTATGGCGGGGGAGCGTGCGTGTCCTCCGTCGACGACGGCATCGGCGGCACGCGTCGATGGACCACACACCTGATGGAGGATGAATGAGCGCCTACCGGACCATAGTCGTCGGAACCGACGGTTCCGAATCGTCGTATCGGGCCGTGGAGAAGGCAGCTGCTCTGGCCGGCGACGCCGGCGCCCAACTGGTGATCGCCTGCGCCTACTACCCGGCCGACCCCAAGGACACCGCGCAGGCCGCTGACGCGCTGCGCGACGAGGCGTACCAGGTCACCGGCTCGGCACCGACCTACGAGATCCTGCGCACCGCACGGGAGAAGGCGACCGTGGCCGGCGCCCGCAAGATCACCGAGCGCCCCATCGTCGGTGCCCCCGTCGAATCGCTCCTCACGCTCGTCGAGGAGGTCGACGCCGATCTCATCGTCATCGGCAACCGCGGCCTCAACACGCTGACCGGGCGCCTGCTCGGTTCCGTCCCGTCGGACGTCGCCCGCAAGGCCCTGTGCGACGTGCTGGTGGTGCACACCGTCCGCTGACGGATCAGCAGTACTCCTCGCGGACGGTCTCGAGGTAGCGCGCGGCGGCATCGTCCGCCGACATGCGCGACCCCGAGGCGCCCGCAGCATAGGCGGCGATCGGCCGGAGCGTGACGAGGACGTCGTGCTCCGGCACGCCCGCGCTCAACTGGTCGCACACCCCTCGCACCACCGCCAGCACCGTGTCGTCCTTGACATCGGCGACCAGTCCGGACGCGTCCAGCGCCTCCTTCACCCGCAGGAACCGCACGTCGGGCGGCGTCGACGAGGTCGGGGCGATCGACGTCGTGGACGTCGCGGCCTGCGCTTCGTCCTGGGTCGGCGTCGCCGATCCGCACGCGGCGGAGACGAGGAACCCGCTCAGCGCCGCGATCGCCGCGCACCCCGCTCGACGTATCCGGTGGTGCGCTGCCCCATAGGCCACGTGTTCGTTCCCTCCGCGGATGATCCGTCCCAGTCCCTTGCCCCGAAGGACGGTACCGTCCGTGACCGGTCCTGGGGTCCGCTCGGCGGTGTCTGCCGAACCGTGTCGGCTCAGCAGTGTGTCGGCGCGGCGAGACCGGCCAGCACCTCCGGCAACGCCTCCGAGTGCACCACCCCGAGACGCTGGGTGGCTCGGGTCAGCGCCACGTACAGGTCGTTCATCCCGCGTGAGGAATCGGTGAGGATCTCCGCCGGTTCGACGAGCAGTACCGCGTCGAACTCGAGGCCCTTGACCTCCTTCACGGTCGCGACCGTGACCGACTCGGACGCGAGATGCTCCCACGCAGCCACGAGCCGCGCCGGAACGAGCACGGCCGTCGTGCCCGGGCCGGTCTCGGCGTCGAGCGCGGCCTGGACGGTGGTGAGCACCGCGTCCGCGTCGACGTGCTGCGCCCACGGCTCGAAACCGGACTCGCGCACCGACTGCGGCGGCACCTGGTCGGGATCGATCTCCGCGAGCACCGCGTGCGCGATCCTCATGATCTCCGCCGGGGTGCGGTAGTTGACCGTCAGTTCGGTCTTCTTCCACCGGTTCGCGACGTACGGTTCGAGGATCTGCTGCCACGACTCGGTTCCCGCCGGATCCCCGGTCTGCGCGGTGTCGCCCACCAGGGTCATCCAGCGATTCGGGATGCGGCGCATGATCGTTCGCCACGCCATCGCCGACAACTCCTGCGCCTCGTCGACGATCACGTGGCCGTACGTCCAGGTGCGATCACCGGCCGCCCGCTCCGCCGTGGTCTCGTGGCGACGGTGGTTCTGTCGTTCGGCGAGCTGAGTGGCGTCGATCAGGTCGTATGCCATGAGCAGTTCGGGATCGAGATCGTCCTCGAGATCCTGCGGTGCCGAACCGGTGAGGATGTCGAGTGCGCCCTGCGCGTCGGCGATCTGCTTGCGCCAGCGCCGCTTCGCGCGTTCACGTTCGGCGGCGTCGTCCACACCGAGCAGTTCGGCGAGCTCGTCGAGCAGGGGAGCGTCGGCGGCGCTGAAATGCCCCGGTGCATCGGGACGGTGCAGCGCGTCGATCTGCTCGTCGGTCAGCGTCGGAGCCGCCGACGCGATCCGGTCGCGGGAGGCGAGCAGATCCGAGAGCACCTGCTGCGGGGACAGTTCCGGCCACAGTGCGTCGATCGCAGCGACGATGTCGGGATCCGAACGCATCTCGGACCGGATATCGTGGATGTCCTCCCGGCTCAACAGGTTCGCGCCGCCGAGCGGATTCGATCCGATGATCCCGGCGAGCTGGTCGGCGAGGGCGTCGATGACCCCGTTCACGAAGATCGGCCGGGCAAGGTTGTGCGGTCGGCGGGACGACCGGGCGCGACCCCGCGCACGGGTCACGATCTTGCGGTCGAGGGTGAGCGCGTAGGTGTCGAAGCTCAGCGGAACGGGGGAGCGGGGCACTTCCTGCCGGTCGCGGACGGCCTTCTCGAGCACCTTCACCATGTCCAGGGAGCCCTTGAGCTCGCCGGCCACGGGACCGTCCTCGACGGTCGGCGTGACCCCCGGATACAGATCCCCGACCGTCGACAGCAGCACCCCGGTCTCACCGAGCGAGGGCAGCACCTGACCGATGTAGTCGAGGAAGCGGCTGTTCGGGCCCACGATGAGCACGCCGCTCTTCGCCAGCTGCTTTCGGTAGGTGTAGAGCAGGTAGGCCGCGCGGTGCAGCGCGACAGCGGTCTTGCCGGTGCCCGGACCGCCCTGGACGACGAGCACACTGCGATGCTCGGACCGGATGACCGCGTCCTGCTCGGCCTGGATCGTCGCCACGATGTCGTGCATCTGCCCGGTACGCGCGGCGTTCAGAGCGGCGAGCAGCGCCGATTCTCCGGCCACGCCACCGGCCGGTGGGGTGTCGGCGTGTTCGAGCGCCGCGTCGAGGTCGAGGTACTCGTCGTGCAGTGCGGTGACGGAGCGGCCGCGGCTGCGGATGTGGCGGCGCAGCACGACGCCGTCGGGAGCGGCGGGGGTCGCGAGGTAGAACGGGCGGGCCTGGGGTGCGCGCCAGTCGAGCAGCAGCGACTCGTAGTCGTTGTCCTCGTCGAGGATGCCGAGGCGGCCGATGTAGCGGGTCTCCGCGCCGTCCTCCGTCACGGGTCCGGAGGTGTCCGTCCCGTCGTCCCGCACATCGATGCGGCCGAAGCACAGACCGTGCTCGGCGGCGTCGTACTTCGCGATGTCCTCGGTGTACATGTGGGTGTACGACTCGCGTTCGCTGCGCGCCTGCGGGGTGCCTCCGGTCTCGCGCAGCACGCGGGCCAGCCGGGTCTTCGCGTAGTCGCGCAGACCGTCGAGATGCGTGTAGAGCATCGCCACGTAGGCCTGCTCGCGATCGAGCTCCGGATGGGACGCGCCATCAACCGGCACAGGGACTCCTCGGGGATAGACAGGACGAGATCGCTCGCCGCCGCAGGGGTGACGCGTCGACGAAAGTGCCCGAGAAGTCTAGTCGCCGCAGGAGGGAAACGGGCAGAAAGCCTGATCACAGCAGTGCGGGCGTGCGATTCCCTCGCACGCCCGCACCACGGTGCCGTACCGGACTACTTCTTCTTCTCGATGCTCTTCTCGAACGCCTTCAGGTTCTTCGCGAGCTTCTTCTCCGCCTTCGTGCCCTGCTTGCGCGCGGCCTCGGCACGCAGACGGGCCTTCTCCGCGGCGACGTGGGCCCGAGCATTCAGGATCGCGGACTGCTCCTCGGCGAGCTTGGCCCACTCCGAGCTGCGATCGACCGTGGTGTCCCACAGCTTCGAGCCACGCTTGCGGGCGACGTCGGCGAGCTCGGGGGTGCGTTCGCGCGCCAGCCCGAGGAGTTCGGTGCCGCGTTCGCGGGCGCCCTCGGCGAGCTCTGGGGCGCGCTCCCGCGCGACACCGAGGAGTTCGGTGCCGCGTTCGCGGGCGCCCTCGGCGAGCTCTGGGGCGCGCTCCCGCGCGACACCGAGGATCTCGGCGCTGCGATCGCGCGCACGCTCGGTCAGCACCGGGCCGCGGTCGCGGGCGACCTCGAGCAGTCCGCTGCCCCGCTCGCGCGCGGCCTCCGCGAGTTCCGGTGCCCGTTCCTTGGCGATCTCCAGGAAGTGGCCGCCCTGCTCGCCGGCTTCCTCGGTCAGCGTCTTCACCCGCTCGGCGACGGTGTGCAGCGCTTCGGCGGTGTGGCCGTCCGAGGAATGGCTCGGCAGCGCGGCGGCCACCGACTTCTGCGCGGCACGCGCGGCGCGACGGCTCCGCCAGCCGAGCGACGGCTTGCCCTCGGTGTCCACGGCGGCGATGAGCAGACCACCCATCAGGCTCACGTTCTTGATGAGCTGGGTGCGCTGCTGGGCGCGGGCATCGGGGTCCTCGACGTTCCAGAAGTCGTGTCCCGCAACGGTTGTCGGCACGAGGCTGCCGATCAGGGCGAGAGCGGACAGGCGAGGCGCCTTGCCGAGTGCGAACAGCGTCCCGGCGCCGATCTGCACTGCGGCGTTGATCTGGACGAGAGTCTCGGGATTGCTGGGGAGCCGGTCGGTGATCGACGCCGGCAGGGCGTTCACAGCCTGATCGAGCCCGGGCTGCGCGGCACCTGCTTTCGGCTCGGGCTTCCGCAGGGCGTCGATACCCCCGGCGATGAAGATGGACGCGAGCATGGGCCGCGCAATTCTCCGGACGAGCATGTGGTTCCTCCCGTGGTCGGCTGTGTTTCCAAACCCTGACACAGGTACCCCGGGCGTCACGGGAATATGCGCGAAGCAGGGTCGAAGGACACGAAGCGGTATTTCGGACCGTACGGAAACCAAAGAAATCCCGAATCAAACGCCGATGGGGACCACCCCTCCGGGCTCACCTCGACGGCTGTTCCTCCGCGCAGGCGGACGGGACCTCGGGCGGTCGATCCTCGGTGGTCAGGGGTACTTCCGCGACGGTCTCGAACAGATGCGGACCCGACGCGGTCTCGACGCTCCGCTCGATGGTCAGACGCGCAGCACGTCCTCGTGTCCGCAGCGTGGCGATCTGGTTCCCGAAGCTCGGACCTGTCATCTTCGACCACGAGAACGACGCCTCGGGAACAGCCGTCACCCGGCCGAGGATCAGTCGCACGACGCGCTCCGCCGCGCGGCTCCACGCAGCGCGGAAGGCGAGCCGGACGGCTGCCGGGACGTGGTTGTGCAGGGGCGAACAGGTCAGCTGGTAGACCGCGCCGGCGGTCGGCGTCGCGAATCGGACGCGGGCGGCGTAAGCATGGTGCACGTCGCCCGAGAGGACGCAGATCGTCGCGGGCGCGCGGCCGGACGTTCCGGCGCGACGTCCGGCGGCAACATCCCGCAGCAGCCGTGCGAGTCGCTCGAACGAATCACGGAAGGCCGACCAGTGTTCGAGATCCGCGGCGCGGCGGAGTTTCTCGGCCCAGCGTGCCGATCGGGCACCGCGCGCACCGGATGCAAGCTTCTCGTCCCATGCCTCGAGGTCGTGCATCGCGCGGGGGAGGAGCCACGGCAGCGACGTGCCGATCAGCAGGTGGTCGTAGTCGCCGTCGGTCTGTTCCTCGATCCAGTCGAACTCCGGATCGGACACCATGTCGCGCCGGTCGGGAGTGAGCACCCGGCCGCACCGCGAATCGATCACCAACAGACGCACCGGTCCGAAATCGCGGCGGTACGACCATCGCACCCCTTGACTGCCGTCGGCTTCCTCGTCGGCACCGGACGCGAACGCACGCAGGATCGGTTCGGCGTCTCCGGCGCAGTTCCGCACCCGATCGTAGAGCGGGTCCTCGTCCAGTTCGGCGGGGGAGAGGTTCCCGAGATGCTGATAGATCCAGTACGACGCCAGCGCCCCGACGATGCGTTCCTCCCACCACGTGGAGGCCTCCACCTCCCTGCGCCACGAATAGGAGGTGTTCCAGTCGTCGTGCACGTCGTGATCGTCGAAGATCATCGAGGTCGGCACGGTCGACAGCAGCCACCGGACGTTGTCCTGGGACCACGACCGGCTGTACAGCCAGGTGTACTCCTCGAAGTCGCGTACCTGGGCCCCGGGCGGTTCCGACAGATCGTGACGCTCACCGACCCGGCGCTTCATTTCCTCCGACAACTCGTCGGCGTAGACCTGATCTCCCAACAGCAACAACGCGTCGGGCCATTCGTCGATCGGCAGGGAACGCATTCGTTGCGCGTAGGCGACGAGGGCATCCTTCCCGAGTACGGTTGTCGGTTCCGCGCTCGCCGAGGCAACCCGGCACGATCCGAAGGCGAGCACGAAGCCCTCGGGGTCGTCTCCCGCGGTCCTGATCAGCGGCGGTGCAACGCCGGCGGGCGGCCACACGACCCGGCCGTCGAGATCCACCTCGTAGGGCGTCACCGATCCGGGTTCGAGGTCTCGGACGGTGACGAGCGCGTAGTGGTGTCCCGCAACCGTCCATGTGGGTTCCGAACTGCCGAGCACGCGCACCGTGCAAGGCTCGGACGTCTCCACCCAGATCGTGGCGTCCGTGTCGCCGATGTGCCGAAGCACCGGCCCCAGTACGAGATCCGCCACAGTGTCAGGCCTCCGTGCTCGTGCGAGCTCGTCCGGTTTTCGAGCGTACTCGCGGCAGTGGCGCACAGGAGGATTCCGGCGAACTCCGATCCTCGTTCGACCTCCGGGACTCCGCGACGGGGCGCACCCTGGAACGGACGCCACCGCATCGGCCCGCTCGGGTCGGTGCCGCGTGCTGGAAGGGGGCCCGGACATGACCGACGCGGAGGATCCGACCCGTTGGGATCGGCTCGACGACGAAGAGAAAAGACAGGCGAAGGAGAAGGCCGAGGAGATCGACCGTATGTACGAACCGGGAGCACGACCGACCACGGTCGTGCCGGGCACGAACGGGATGGTCTCGGGAACGGCCTTCGCGGACACGGTGGGCGAGCGCTCGAGCGAGGAGCACGCCGATGCGGGCAGGGGTGAGGAAGGGACCGACAGGGAAAATACTCCCGACTAGACGCCGATCTTCTCCGAGCGACGAGCCCACAGGGAGCGTGCTGTGAACTCGGCCGCGCTTTTCCGGGAGCGTCCTCTGAATGCACCGTCCGAACGGACGTCGACATCTGAAGCGTGGAATGCGGGGCGAGTGACGCTTTCCGACCCGTTCAGGAATTGCCTTCCGGGCGATCGACGCTGGGAGAGCTTCTGACATGATGCGGCGATGACGATGGACCGACTTTTCGTGGAGGAACCTGAAGGCTGGGGATTGCGTGGCGACCCGTATGTGTGGGCCGCACTACGAGAGTATCTGGCCGGAGTTCCTCTTCCTGATGACGAGGTGACGTTGGAAGAGTCGCTCTTCTCGGCCTTCACGGCGGTCGTGGGCTCGGACCTGCGAACTGAGCCGGCGGAGCGGGTGTATCGGGAGGAGTTCGCTCACGGCGGCATGTCGAGCGGCCACGTTCATCTGCCGACATGGCGGGATTCTCTGATCCCGCTGTTGGTGAGTAGGGGACGACCGGCCTGAGCGACGGCGTAGGCAGGATCGCCACCTCAGCGGGAGTCCCGACATCACCGGTCGAAGATCTCAGTGTCGACGTGGCCGAACGGGAGCGACCTGGGTGGGTGTGCTCGGCTGTCGCAGGCTAGGGCTCGTACCGAGTGCCGTCGGGTCCGATCCAGGCGCTGATCCTGTCCCCGTGGGCTGCGATCGCACACCATGCGGTCTTCGGTGTGCCGTACTCGGTGTGCCATAGCCGAGGCCGTTCCAGTGCTTGTTGTCCGTCACGAACCAGGTGTCCTGCTCGAACGACGAGAGGGACGTCAGGGCGTTCGGATCCGGCCACCGGATGTTCGCATCCATCAGCTCGACGGCCCATCCGGACATGTCCGCATCCGCCGGGTCGACGATGACGTACCGCATGCCGTCGACGTCCGAACAGAGGGTGAACGGCGGCGGCACGTCATCGCGATCGGAGTGCACGGGGGCTCCTGCCTCTGCGGGCCCGGTACGGGACCGTCACCAACCCCGCTCGCGCCACTCGCCGAGATGCGGACGCTCGGTTCCGAGGGTCGAGTCCTTGCCGTGTCCGGGGTAGAAGATCGTCTCGTCGTCGAACCGGTCGAAGATCTTGGACTCGACGTCGCCGAGGAGCGATCGGAAAGCGTCGTCGTTCGGCGTCTTGCCGACCCCGCCGGGGAACAGCGAGTCGCCGGTGAAGATGTGCGTGCGACCCGTGCCCTGTTCCGTGAGGACCAGCGCAACCGACCCCGGAGTGTGCCCTGAGAGGTGGATCACCTGGAGATTCAGCTCACCGATCTGCACGGTGTCGCCCTCGGTCAGGATCCGGTCGGGCTGCACCGGCAGGGGACCGGCGTCGAGCTCGTGCGCGGCGGTCGGCACACCGGTCTCGGCGGCGACCCGCTCGAGGCCCTGCCAGTGATCCCAGTGCTGATGGGTGGTGACGATCAGTTCGAGCTCCGGCGCATTGTCGCGGAGGAACTGCACGAGACGGTCGGGTTCGTTTGCGGCGTCGATGAAGACGGACTTGCCGGTGGCGTCGTCGGTGACGAGATAGGTGTTGTTGTTCATCTCGCCGACGGCGAGTTTGACGATGCTCGCTCCGGGAATCCTTCGGCGTTGCGCGGGTCCGCCGGGAGTGACGTCGCCGGTGTAGGTGTCCTCGATGATCACGGGCTGCTGCGTCATGCAGCCAACCTACCTTCGCGTGCACGCGCGTGAGCCCCGGGCGCGCGGTGTTCGTCACGGAAACGTGTCGGTACCCGCGCCTACCATGGCTGAGGGCCGAACTCCGGCCTTGTCTACAGGAAGGATGTGGCGTGGCAGACCGCCTGATCGTGCGTGGAGCCCGGGAACACAACCTGCGTGGTGTCGACCTGGACCTGCCGCGCGACAGTCTGATCGTTTTCACCGGACTGTCGGGTTCGGGCAAGTCGAGCCTCGCGTTCGACACCATCTTCGCCGAGGGGCAGCGGCGCTACGTCGAGTCGTTGTCGGCCTACGCTCGCCAGTTCCTCGGACAGATGGACAAGCCGGACGTCGACTTCATCGAGGGCCTGTCGCCCGCGGTGTCGATCGACCAGAAGTCCACCAACCGCAACCCGCGGTCCACCGTCGGCACCATCACCGAGGTCTACGACTACCTGCGTCTGCTCTATGCGCGTGCCGGCACCCCGCACTGCCCGGTCTGCGGTGAGCAGATCTCCCGGCAGACGCCGCAGCAGATCGTCGACCAGGTGCTCGAGATGGAGGCCGGGGCCCGCTTCCAGGTCCTCGCACCCGTCGTGCGCACCCGCAAGGGCGAGTTCGTCGATCTCTTCGAGCAGCTGACCATCCAGGGCTACTCCCGTGTGCGCGTCGACGGGGTCGTCCACCCCCTGTCGGATCCGCCGAAGCTGAAGAAGCAGGAGAAGCACGACATCGAGGTCGTCGTCGACCGCCTCGCCGTCAAGCCCAGTGCCCAGCAGCGCCTCACCGACTCCATCGAGACCGCGCTGCGGCTCGCCGAGGGTGTCGTCGTGCTCGACTTCGTCGATCGCGAGGAGGACGCCCCCGACCGCGAGCGCCGGTTCTCCGAGAACCTGGCGTGCCCGAACGCGCACCCGCTGTCCATCGACGAACTCGAACCTCGGTCGTTCTCCTTCAACTCGCCCTACGGCGCGTGCCCCGAGTGCGCGGGTCTCGGCGTGCGCAAGGAGGTCGATCCCGATCTCGTCGTGCCCGACCCGGATCTGAGCCTGGCCGACGGCGCGATCGCGCCCTGGTCGATGGGTCAGAGCGCCGAATACTTCGGCCGACTGCTGTCCGGCCTGGCCGACGCCCTCGAATTCGACATCGACACCCCGTGGCGGAAACTGCCCGCCAAGGTGCGCAAGGCCGTGCTGGAGGGCAGCACCGAGCAGGTGCACGTGCGCTACAAGAACCGCTACGGCCGCGTCCGCTCGTACTACGCCGAGTTCGAGGGTGTCATGCCGTTCCTGCACCGCCGCCTCGAGCAGTCCGAGTCCGAGCAGGCCAAGGAACGCTACGAGGGCTACATGCGGGAGATCCCGTGCCCGGCCTGCGCCGGTGCCCGCCTTCGTCCCGAGATTTTGGCCGTGACGGTCAGCGCGGGCGACTTCGGTGCGATGTCCATCGCCGAGGTCAGCGACCTGTCGATCGCCGAGTGCGCACGCTTCCTCGACAGCCTCGTCCTCGGCGCGCGCGAGGCCGCGATCGCCGGGCAGGTCCTCAAGGAGATCCAGGCCCGACTCGGCTTCCTGCTCGACGTCGGACTCGACTACCTCACCCTCTCGCGTGCCGCGGGCACCCTCTCCGGTGGTGAGGCCCAGCGCATCCGTCTCGCCACGCAGATCGGTTCCGGTCTCGTCGGCGTGCTGTACGTGCTCGACGAGCCGTCCATCGGTCTGCACCAGCGCGACAACCGTCGTCTCATCGACACCCTCACGCGACTGCGCGATCTCGGCAACACGCTCATCGTCGTCGAGCACGACGAGGACACCGTCCGCGCCTCCGACTGGGTCGTCGACATCGGACCGCGCGCGGGCGAGCACGGCGGGAAGGTCGTCCACAGCGGCACCTACAAGGAACTGCTCGACAACCCCGAATCGCTTACCGGTGCCTATCTGTCCGGACGCGAGGAGATCGAGATCCCCGCGCTCCGGCGACCGATCGACAAGGGTCGGCAGGTCACCGTCGTCGGTGCCCGCGAGAACAACCTGCGCGAGATCGACGTGTCGTTCCCGCTCGGCGTTCTCACCTGCATCACCGGTGTGTCCGGCTCCGGGAAGTCGACACTCGTCAACGACATCCTCGCCACCGTAATGGCCAACAAGCTCAACGGCGCGCGGCAGGTCCCCGGACGGCACACCCGCATCAACGGACTCGACCAGCTCGACAAGCTTGTCCAGGTCGACCAGTCGCCGATCGGCCGCACCCCGCGGTCGAACCCGGCCACCTACACCGGTGTGTTCGACAAGATCCGCAGCCTGTTCGCGTCCACCACCGAGGCGAAGGTGCGCGGCTACCAGCCGGGCCGGTTCTCCTTCAACGTCAAGGGCGGCCGGTGCGAGGCGTGCTCGGGCGACGGCACGCTGAAGATCGAGATGAACTTCCTGCCCGACGTGTACGTGCCGTGCGAGGTATGCCACGGCGCCCGCTACAACCGCGAGACGCTCGAGGTGCACTACAAGGGCAAGACCATCGCCGAGGTGCTCGACATGTCGATCGAGGAGGCCGCGGAGTTCTTCCAGCCGGTCACCTCCATCCACCGCTACCTCAACACGCTGGTGGAGGTCGGTCTCGGTTACGTCCGCCTGGGCCAGCCGGCGACAACCCTGTCCGGTGGTGAGGCGCAGCGCGTCAAGCTCGCCGCCGAGCTGCAGAAGCGCTCCAACGGGCGCACCGCGTACATCCTCGACGAGCCCACCACGGGTCTGCACTTCGAGGACATCCGCAAGCTGCTCGGGGTCATCAACGGTCTGGTCGACAAGGGCAACACCGTCATCGTCATCGAGCACAACCTCGACGTCATCAAGACCGCCGACTGGATCATCGACATGGGTCCCGAGGGTGGTTCCGGTGGCGGCACGGTGGTCGCGGAGGGCACTCCGGAGGAGGTGGTCACGGTGGAGGAGAGCTACACCGGACGCTTCCTCGCGGAGATCCTCGACGGGCGGACCACCGCGCCCGCTCCGGCGCCGGCGCGCAAGCGCGCGGCGAAGACGACCAAGGCTGCCACGACCAAGGCCTCCGCGGCGAAGACTGCCGGGACGAAGACCGCCGCCGCGAAGACGGCGGCGAAGGCGAAGACCACCAAGAAGAAGGTGGCCGCCGCGAGCTGACGAGTCGAGCCGCCCACCTCAGCGGTGGGCGGCTCGGTCGCGTCGATGATGAAGTCGGGCTGTGGATCGTGACGTAGGCGAAAAGTGCCGGTTCGGCTCAGTAGACCGGGCCGGTGTACTTCTCGCCCGGGCCCTTGCCGGGCTCGTCGGGCACGGCCGACGCCTCACGGAAGGCGCGCTGCAGGGCCTGCAGCCCTTCGCGCAGCGGACCGGCGTGCGGACCGAGATATTCCACCGATGATGTGATCAGGCCGGCGAGTGCGGTGATCACGCGGCGGGCTTCGTCGAGGTCGCGTCGTGCGCTGCTGTCGGGATCCTCGTCGGCGAGACCGAGCTTCTCGGCAGCCGAACTCATGAGCATCACGGCTGCGCGGCTGATCACCTCGACGGCCGGGATGTCGGCGAGCTCGCGCACATCCTCTGCCGCAGCGTCCTGATCGGGGGTCTCGGGAGCATCCGTCATAGCGTCGAGCATAGGGTTGCGCCGCTCCTCGCCGACCGCGCGGGTGGGGCGCCGACGCGCCGATTCGTCGTCGACGTGGCTTTTTGTTAGACTTGATCCCACGACCGCCCGCGGTGATCCTCCGTGGGCAGCAAAGTGGAGTCCGACTCCCACCTCTGGCGGCACATCGATGCAGCTCAGGGGTCCGGTCCTCCGGGTGCGGAAGCCCCGGACGTCCGCCCTTCATCGGGCGGTGCGGATCATCCGGCGCGAGCCGGGTGGCCGTCGACCGGTCGGTATCGGACCCCGCGTGGAGCCTCGGCACCACAGCGGGGTCTTCTTGTCGAGGAGTAGGGCCACGTGCTGCGGTGCGGTCAGACCGACCACACCGCTCTACCTAGGAGGCCCCATCAGCGCTGAGACCCGCATCAACGAACGCATCCGAGTTCCCGAAGTCCGACTCGTCGGACCCGGCGGTGAACAGGTCGGAATCGTGCGTGTTGAAGATGCCCTCCGCCTGGCAATCGAAGCCGACCTCGACCTCGTCGAGGTGGCACCCGACGCCCGGCCGCCGGTCTGCAAGATCATGGACTACGGCAAGTTCAAGTACGAAGCCGCGCAGAAGGCGCGCGAATCGCGCAAGAACCAGCAGCAGACCGTGATCAAGGAGCAGAAGCTCCGTCCGAAGATCGACGACCACGACTACGAGACCAAGAAGCGCAACGTCGTGCGCTTCCTCGAAGCCGGTTCGAAGGTCAAGGTCACGATCATGTTCCGCGGCCGCGAGCAGTCGCGCCCCGAACTCGGATTCCGGTTGCTGCAGCGCCTCGGCGCCGATGTGGCCGAGCTCGGTTTCATCGAGACCAGTCCGAAGCAGGACGGCCGGAACATGACGATGGTGCTGGCCCCGCACAAGGGTGCGAAGACCCGCGCGAAGGCTCAGGAAGCCGCGCAGGCCGCACCGGCGAAGTCCGCTCCGCGCCCGGCAGCCTCCGCAGCCCCGTCCACGGAGTCCGCGCCGGCTCCCGAGACGGGCGACGCCCAGAGCAACTAGCCCGCTCAGGCAGCACATCCGGTGCTGTCCGTGAGCACCGATGTACGCACACGACAAGAACTGAGGACTCCATGCCCAAGTCGAAGACCCACAGCGGCACCGCGAAGCGATTCAAGGTGTCCGGTAGCGGAAAGGTCCTGCGCCAGAAGGCGGGTCGCCGCCACCTGCTCGAGCACAAGTCCTCGCGGGTGACGCGTCGCCTCGACGGCAAGGCCGTCGTCGCCGATGCCGACGCTCCGCGCGTCAAGCGCATGCTCGGGCTCTGAGCCTCTCCGACCGATCCATCCGGGGACACCTCGTTCGTCCCCCGAACTCTGACAGGACACATAACCAGTGGCACGCGTGAAGAGGGCCGTCAACGCCCAGAAGAAGCGTCGTTCGATTCTCGAGGCCTCGAAGGGCTACCGCGGACAGCGCTCGCGCCTGTACCGCAAGGCCAAGGAGCAGCAGCTTCACTCGCTGACCTACGCCTACCGCGACCGTCGCGCCCGCAAGGGTGATTTCCGCAAGCTGTGGATCAGCCGCATCAACGCTGCTGCCCGCGCCAACGACATCACCTACAACCGCTTCATCCAGGGCCTGAAGGCCGCCGGTGTCGAGGTGGACCGCAAGATCCTCGCCGAGCTCGCCGTCTCCGACGCCGAGGCCTTCGCCGGCCTCGTGGCCGTCGCCAAGGCTGCCCTGCCGGCCGACGTCAACGCTCCGGCTGCCTGAGTGCTGCCCTGAGCTACGACAACATCCAGGAACGACCCGTGGACACGCTCACCGAGCGCACACCACGGGTCGTTTCTGCTGTGAAACTGCTCCGGACCGCCGAGCGTCGCAAGACCGGGCGGTTCCTCGCCGAGGGTGAGAACTCCGTCACCGAGGCGCTCGCCGCCGCCCGCGTGCACGAACTGTTCGTCACCGAGGCGGCCGCCGCCCGGTACGCGACGGTCGTCGACGAGGCACACCGCAAGGGTGTGCGCGTGGGGATCGTCACCGAGCGGGCCGCTGCCCGGCTGTCCGACACCGTCACCCCGCCCGGCCTCGTCGCCGTGTGCGACACCCTCGACGTGCCGCTCGCCGAAGCGGTGACCCCGCGGTCGCGGCTGCTCGCCGTCCCCGTCGCGGTCGCCGAACCCGGCAACGCCGGCACCCTCATCCGTGTCTCCGACGCCGTGGGCGCCGACGCCGTGGTCCTCGCCGGCGACAGCGTCGACCCGCACAACGGCAAGTGCGTGCGCTCCTCGGCCGGCAGCATCTTCCATCTGCCGGTCGCGCGCGAACGCGACACCGACCGGGTGCTGGCCGCGCTCGCCGAGGCCGGCGTGCAGATCCTCGCGACGGCCGCCGACGGCGAGATCGACCTCGACGACGCCGACGAGTTGCTCGCCGCGCCCACCGCCTGGCTGTTCGGCAACGAGGCCCACGGACTCGACCCGCAGGTCGCCGCCCGCGCCGACCACCGCGTCCGCATCCCTATCCGCGGACGCGCCGAATCGCTCAACCTCGCCACCGCCGCCTCGATCTGCCTGTATGCGAGCGCGCGGGTGCAACATCGGGCCGCTCGGCCCATCACATAGGATTTCCCCGTGCTTCCGCGGACTCCGGCCCGGACCGCACCTACCGAGATCACCCGTTCGTCCGAAGAAGGAGATGCACCGGTCGTGGCCAAGAAAGAGGGCGGCACCCCGCCGGCAGTCGATCCGAGCGCCCTGACCGAGGACGCGCTCACCGCCGCCGAGAAATCCGCGATCGACGCGTTCGCCGCTGCGACCGACCTCGACGAACTCGCCCAGGCGAAGATCGACCACCTCGGCGACAAGGCGCCCATCTCCCTCGCCAAGCGCGCCCTCGGCTCGCTGCCCGGCAACGAGCGCGCCGACGCCGGCAAGCGGGTCAACGCCCACCGCACCGCCGTGCAGGCCGCCTTCGACGACCGCAAGGCGGTGCTGCAGGCCGAACGCGACGCCGCGGTCCTCGTCGCCGAGGCCGTCGACGTCACCCTGCCCGCGACCCGCCGCGCGCTCGGCGCTCGCCACCCGATCTCGATCATCTCCGATGAGATCGCCGACGTCTTCGTCGCGATGGGCTGGGAGGTCGCCGAAGGCCCCGAGGTCGAGACCGAGCATTTCAACTTCGACGCCCTGAACTTCCTGCCCGACCATCCGGCGCGCACGATGCAGGACACCTTCCACATCGCCCCGGAGGGTTCGCGGCAGGTGCTGCGCACCCACACCTCGCCCGTGCAGGTCCGCACCATGCTGCACCGCGACATCCCGATCTACGTCGTGTGCCCCGGTCGCACCTTCCGCACCGACGAACTCGACGCCACCCACACCCCGGTCTTCTCGCAGGTCGAGGGTCTCGCCGTCGACAAGGGCCTGACCATGGCGCACCTGCGCGGCACCCTCGACGCGTTCGCGCGGGCGCTGTTCGGGCCGGAGACCCGCACCCGGATGCGCCCGAACTACTTCCCGTTCACCGAACCGTCCGCCGAGGTGGACGTGTGGTTCCCGAACAAGAAGGGCGGCGCCGGCTGGGTCGAGTGGGGTGGCTGCGGCATGGTCAACCCCAACGTGCTCCGGGCCTCGGGCATCGACCCCGACGTGTACACCGGGTTCGCGTTCGGCATGGGCCTCGAACGCACCCTGCAGTTCCGCAACGGCATCCCCGACATGCGCGACATCGTCGAGGGCGACGTGCGCTTCACCCTGCCGTTCGGCGTGCAGGGCTGAGAGCCCGCTCCCGACACCGACTCCACCGACCGACGACCGAACGAAAGAGCTGAGCACAAGTGCGAGTAGCGCAGTCCTGGCTGACCGAGATCCTGCAGCGCGCCACCCCGGAGTGGAACGTCACCGCCGAGGAACTCGACGCGGGATTCGTCCGGGTCGGACTCGAGGTCGAGGACATCGAGACCCTCGGCCGCATCGACAACCTCGTCGTCGGACGGGTCGTGGAGATCACCGAGCTCACCGAATTCAAGAAGCCCATCCGTTTCTGCAAGGTCGACGTCGGTGAGGACGAACCGCGCGGCATCGTGTGCGGTGCCCGCAACTTCGCCGAGGGCGACCTCATCATCGCCGCCCTGCCCGGCGCCGTGCTTCCCGGCGACTTCGCCATCGCATCGCGCAAGACCTACGGGCACATCTCCGACGGCATGATCTGCTCGCTGTCCGAGCTGGGCATCGGCAAGGACCACTCCGGCATCCTCGTGCTCGAGCCCGGCACGGCCGAACCCGGCACCGACGCCAACGATCTGCTCGGTCTCGGCGACACCGTCATCGAACTGAACATCACCCCCGACCGCGGATACTGCTTCTCCGTCCGCGGACTCACCCGCGAACTCGCGTGCGGCTTCGACCTCGAATTCGCCGATCCCGCGGCCGTGCCGGCACTGCCGTCCGACGGCGGCGAGGCCTACCCGATCCGGCTCGAGCCCGAGACGAAGGCCACCCGGTTCGCCGCACGCCGCGTCACCGGCATCGATCCGAAGGCCGTCACCCCGTGGTGGATGCAGCGCCGCCTGCACACCGCCGGTGTCCGCCCGATCTCCCCGGCCGTCGACGTGACCAACTACGTCATGCTCGAACTCGGCCAGCCGCTGCACGCCTTCGACGCCGCCACCCTGCAGGGTGAGCTGGTCGTGCGACGCGCCCGGGCAGGGGAGAAGCTCACCACCCTCGACGGTGTCGAGCGCGATCTCGATCCCGAGGACGTCGTCATCACCGACGACTCCGGGGTGATCTCCCTCGCCGGCATCATGGGCGGCGCGACCACCGAGGTCGGCGACAGCACCACCGACGTGCTGCTCGAGGCCGCCACCTGGGATCCGCTCGCCGTCTTCCGCGGCAACCGTCGGCACAAGCTCAGCAGCGAGGCCGGCAAGCGTTTCGAGCGCACCGTCGATCCGGCCCTGGCCCGCGCCGCGCTCGACCGGGCCGCGAGCCTGCTCGTCGAGATCGCCGGCGGCCGCGTGGAGTCGACCCTCACCGACATCGTCGTGCCCACCGAGAGCCCGACGATCCGCATGGACATCGACCTGCCCGACCGCATGGCCGGGGTGAGTTACCCGAACGGCACCGCCGCCCGCCGCCTCACACAGATCGGGTGCGCGGTCGAGGTCGGCGTCGGCGAGGACGGCCACGGCCAGCTCGTCGTCACCCCGCCGACCTGGCGTCCCGACCTGCGTCAGCCCGCCGACCTCGTGGAGGAGGTGCTGCGCCTCGAAGGTCTAGAGCAGATCCCGTCGGTGCTGCCCACCGCCCCCGCCGGTCGTGGTCTGACGGCCACGCAGAAGCGTCGCCGCGCCGTCTCCCGTGCCCTCGCCCACGACGGCTACGTCGAGGTGCTCGCCCCGGTGTTCCTGCCGGCCGGTGTGTTCGACACCTGGAAGCTCGACGCCGACGACCCGCGACGGGTGACCACCAAGGTGCTCAACCCCCTCGAGTCCGACCGTCCGGAGCTGGCCACCACGCTGCTGCCGGGTCTGCTCGAGATCCTCGGCCGCAACGTCTCGCGCGGACAGCGCGACCTGTCGCTCTACGCGATCGCGCAGGTCGTGCAGCCCACCTCCGAGACGAAGCCGGTCGACCTGCTGCCGGTCGACCGTCGTCCCACCGACGACGAGATCGCCCTGCTCGAAGGGTCGCTGCCGAAGCAGCCCGTCCATGTCGGTGGTGTGCTCGCCGGATTGCGCGAACCGGCCGGTCCGTGGGGCACGGGCCGCGCCGCCGATGCCTTCGACGCCTTCGCCGCCGCGGAGACCGTGGCACGTGCCGCCGGGGTGCGCCTCGAGCGCCGCGCCGCGCAGTACCTGCCGTGGCATCCCGGCCGCTGCGCCGAACTGCTCGTCGACGGGGTCGTCGTCGGCCACGCCGGCGAACTGCATCCCGCGGTGATCGAACGGGCTGGCCTGCCCGCCCGCACGTGCGCCTTCGAACTCGACCTCGACGCGTTACCGATCGTGGAATCGCTTCCGGCGCCGGTGGTCTCGCCGTTCCCGGCGGTCCTGCAGGACGTCGCCGTCGTGGTCGACGCGGACGTGCCGGCCACCGACGTCGAGAGCGCCCTGCGCTCGGGTGGCGGCGACCTGCTCGAGGACATCCGCCTGTTCGACGTCTACCAGGGCGCCCAGCTGGGGGAGAACCGCAAGTCCCTCGCATTCGCGCTGCGTTTCCGCGCTCCCGATCGCACCCTCACCGAGGACGAGGCCAGCGCCGCCCGCGAGGCGGCGGTGGCCGCCGCGGCCACCGCGGTCGGTGCCGAGCTACGCGCCTGAGACGACGCCCGCGTCCCCGCCCGGCAGCCACACGTCGGGCGGGACCGTGGTGACCTTGCGGCCCGCACGGTCGAGGATGTGCCCGGCGAGCTTGTGAATGCGCAACACCAGCACCCGGTCCCGCACGGCCAGGTCGGGGCATCGTGCGAGCAGCCGGGCCTCGAAGTCCGGGACCTCGGCGGGGGAGTGCAACCACGCCTGCACCACGAGGTTCGCGGCGCCGACGACGGCGAAACAGTTGCGCACCTCCGGCTCCCGGCTCACCACCCGCCCGGTGGTGGTCAACCGCTCCACGGGCACCGTGCACCACAACGTGACGAGCACCGCGAAACCCGCTGCGGGATGCGCGAACTCGCACCGTAGGCCGACGACGTCTGCGGCCAGCAATGCCTCTACCCGGCGTTTGACCGTTGCCGCTCCGGCCCCGGCGATCTCCGCGAGGGTGCGCATCGGGGTGCGGCCGTCGACCGCGAGCGCCGACAGGATCGCGCGATCGGTGGCGGAGATCGCCGTGCGTCCGCGCCGCTCACCTACCCGCCGCGAGCCCGAGGTCAGTTCCCCTCCCTCGCCCGGCCCGAGCGCGTTCAGTCGCCACGCCCCGCCCTCGGTGAACCACTCCGAGACCACGTGGGTGCGGATCGACGCGACGCCGGGCAGTTGTGCCAGGTCGTCGACGACCAACCGGGTCATCTGCTCGTAGGTCGCGGTCGCGGCAGTGACGAGCAGGTCGGCGCCGGCCGACGGCACCTCGACGGTCACCGCGTGCGGACGCCCGGTCATCACCTCGGTCACCGATCTCCTTGCGCCGGGTGCCATGGTGATCTCCAGTAGCGCGGTGGTCACCTGCGCGAGGATGCGCGGCCCCGGGGTGATCGTGGTCCACGCCAGACGTTCGCGTTCGAGGCGGCGCCAGTGCCGGGCCACCGTGGCGGCATCGAGACCGAGCGGACCGGCCAGCGCATCCCACGTGGAGCGCGGAGACCACTGGAGCGCATTGATAATTCTCAGGTCGATTTCATCGATCGATCGCGAAGTTCCGTACTCGGAATCGTCCATTTCGTCATTATCCTGCAAAATCCGTGCCGAATTCGTGCGGCCTGCGAGCCTACGACACATGGAGACGGAGCAGAAGTATGCGCTGATCGGGGCGGGCCCCTCGGGACTCGCCGGAGCCCGCGCGCTCTCCCGGCAGGGCATCGACTTCGTCGGCTTCGAGTCCCACAGCACCGTCGGGGGGTTGTGGGACATCACCAACCCGGCGAGCACGGTCTACGAGTCGGCGCACCTGATCTCCTCGAAGACGACCACCGAGTTCGCCGAGTTCCCCATGCCGCCGCAGACACCTGACTATCCGGGGCACGCGGCACTCGCCCGGTACTTCGGCGACTACGCCGATGTCTTCGGCCTGCGTGAGCACTACCGCTTCGGAACGACCGTGACCCGCGTCGAACCGGACGGCGACCGGTGGCGGGTGACCGCCGCCGACCGGGACGGCGCCGCGACCACCGAGCTCTACCGCGGTGTCGTGGTCGCCAACGGCACCCTCGCGACACCGAACCACCCGCAGATCGCCGGCGAGTTCGACGGCGAGATCCTGCACACCAGCGCCTACAAGGACCCGACGAGCTTCCGCGGCAAGCGGGTCCTGATCGTCGGCGCCGGCAACAGCGGCTGCGACATCGCCGTCGACGCCGTCCATCACGCCCGGTCGGTGGACCTGAGCGTGCGCCGCGGCTATCACTTCGTGCCCAAGTACCTGTTCGGGCGTCCCGCCGACACCCTCACCCGCGGGCGGCCGCTGCCGGCGCCGATCAAACAGCGCCTCGACGCGCTGTTGCTGCGCCAGTTCACCGGCGACCCCACCCGCTTCGGGCTGCCCGCACCCGACCACCGTCTCTACGAATCGCACCCGGTCGTCAACTCGCTGATCCTGCATCACCTCGGTCACGGGGACGTGCAGGTGCGGCCCGACATCGAGCGGTACGACGGCGCCGAGGTCCGGTTCCGGGACGGCTCCGCCGCCGGCTACGACATGATCGTGCACGCCACCGGTTACGTCCTCGACTATCCGTTCCTGGACCGCGACCTGCTCGACTGGCGCGGCCACGCACCCGACCTGCTGCTGAACATGATCAGCCGTCGGTTCGCGAACCTGTTCGTGCTCGGCATGGTCGAGTCGTCCGGGCTCGGCTGGCAGGGCCGCTACGAACAGGCCGAACTCGTCGCCGCCGCGATCGGTCTCACCGACACCGACCCGGCGGCCGCGGCGCGATGGCGGGCGGCCCTCGCGGCCTCGCCCCCGGACCTCACCGGCGGTTACCGCTATCTGAAGCTCGGCCGGATGGCCTACTACGTCAACAAGGACGCCTATCGCACGGCGCTACGCGATCAGACCCGCGCGGTCCGCGAGGCCGCCGGCTCGTCCACCGGGGCGGGCGTGCGGTGAACGTCGACGACGTCAGGCTCTCCTTCGACTCCGGTTCGCTGCTCGTCCTCAACGTCGTGCTCGCGGCGATCATGCTCGGCATCGCCCTCGACACCTCCGTCGACGACTTCCGCCGTGCCCTGCGCGCACCGAAGGCCATGGCGGTGGGCATCGCCGCGCAGTTCCTCGCACTGCCCGCCGTGACCTGGCTGCTGACGTTGCTGCTCGACCCCGCGCCGTCGATCGCGCTCGGCATGATCCTCGTCGCGTGCTGCCCGCCCGGGAACATCTCCAACGTCCTCACCCACCGGGCCGGCGGCGACGTCGCCCTGTCGGTGTCGATGACGGCCGTGTCGAACGTGTTCGCCATCGTGCTCATGCCGATCAACTTCGCGTTCTGGGGCAGTCGCAGCGACGACACCCGGGCGCTGCTGCGCTCGGTCGAACTCGACGGCCTCGACATGGTCGTGCAGATCGCCCTGATCATCGGGCTGCCGTTCGTCCTCGGGATCTGGGCTGCGCAGAAGGCGCCCGGCCTCGCGTCCCGCGCCCAGCCGTGGGTGAAGAACGGATCCCTGCTCGCACTGCTCGCCTTCATCGTCGCCGGGCTCGCCGGCAATTTCGCCGACTTCCTCGACTACATCGGACTCGTCCTGCTCGCGGTGTTCCTGCACGACGCGATCGCCCTCGGCCTCGGCTATCTGTGCGGATGGGCGAGCGGACTGCCCGAGTACAGCCGCCGAGCGGTCTCGTTCGAGGTCGGCATCCGCAACGCAGGTCTCGGCCTCGGCCTCGTCATGACCTTCTTCGACGGACTCGGGGGCATGGCGATCGTCGCCGGCTGGTGGGGGATCTGGGACATCGTCGCCGGACTGCTCCTGGCCACCGTCTGGTCCCGTCGCACCGCAACTCGAAAGGTGATCGCATGACCTCCCTCACCGCCCTCGTCACCGGTGGCAACGGCTTCCTCGGCAGCGCCGTCGTCGCGGCCCTGCGCTCGCGCGGTGTCCGGGTGATCAGCGCCGACCTCCATGTACCTGCCGACCTTCACGAACCCGCGGACGCCGACGACGCCGTCACCCACGTGATCGCCGACGTCCGCGACCGCCGCCGGATCGCCGAGGTCGTCGGCACCCACCGCCCCGACGTGATCGTGCACCTGGCGTCCATCGTCAACCCCGGACGTGACAGCACCCCGGAGCAGGAATACGCCGTCGACGTCGACGGCGCACGCAACGTCGTCGACGCCGCACTGACCTACGGGGTGCGACGGCTGGTGGTGGCGTCCTCGGGCGCCGCCTACGGCTATCACGCCGACAACCCGGTCCCGCTCACCGAGGACGATCCGATCCGCGGCAACGACGAGTTCACCTACAGCCGGCACAAGCGTCTCGTCGAGGAGATGCTCGCCGCCACCCGGGTCGAGGATCCGCAGCTCGAACAGGTGATCCTGCGGATCGGCACGATCCTGGGGGAGACCGTCCGCAACCAGATCACCGCACTGCTCGACCGCGAGCGGCTGCTCGTCGTCGCCGGCAGCGACAGCCCGTTCGTGTTCGTCTGGCACACGGACGTCGCGGCGGCCTTCGCCGAGGCCGTCCTCGGTCCGGTCACGGGCATCTTCAACGTCGCGGGCGACGGGGTCGTCACCGTGCCCGAGATCGCCGCGATGACGAACCGCAGGACCCTCACGGTGCCCGCCGCGGTGCTGAAGCTCGCCCTGCGGATCGGGCGCGCGTTGCGTCTGACCGAGCACGGCCCGGAGCGGGTCGGCTTCCTGCAGTACCGTCCGGTGCTCGACAACCGGCGGTTGCGTGAGGAACTCGGTGTGCGCCTGCGGTACACCAGCCGGGAGGCCTTCGAGGCGTATCTGCGGGCTCGCGCCGAACAGGACTCAGCGGGAGCCGAGCGACGTAGCCTGGATGCATGAGCAAGGACGAAGCCGGCCGGGTGCCGTCTCCCGAGGAACCCGACAAGCCGGAGCAGCCCGTCCCCGACGTCACCCCGGCCGGGCCGGAGACGCCGACGGTGCCGGATGTGCCGCCGGGCCCGGACATTCCGGACGTGCCGCCGATCGACCCGGAGCCGAGCCCCGATCCCGACGTGGCCCCGCGCGAGGAGGACGTCCACGAGGCTCAGGTGCACGAAGCCGAGATCGTCGAACCGGGTGTCGTCGACTCCGGAATCGTCGACAGCCCGGTCCGCGCACCGACGATCGAGGAGATCACCGGTTACACCGCGGACGGGGTGCCGACCTTCGAATCGGTGCGTGAGAAGATCGAACAGCGTTCGGCGACCGCGCTCGGCGCGGAGGAACTCGCTCACGCGACCGGGGCGGCTCGCACGCTCGAGGAGCAGTACGAGGAGCGCAAGGCGGCCGCTGCCGACCGGCTCGAGCAGATCCGACGGTCGTTGCGGTCGGAGTGAATCCTCCCGAAAGGGACACCCCCTATGAAATGATTTGCATGAGGGTGCATAATCATTCGTATGGGTACTTCACCGGACTTCACCGCCACCCCCGAGTCGCCGCTACGGGTCGCCGTGGCAGGCGCCAGCGGTTACGCGGGCGGCGAGATCCTGCGCCTGCTCCTCGGCCATCCCGCCTACCAGGACGGCTCACTCGTCATCGGCGCGCTCACCGCCGGCGGTAACGCCGGCGCCACCTTGCGTGAGTTCCATCCCCATCTGCTGCCGCTCGCCGACCGCGTGCTCGGCGCCACCGACATCGACACCCTGCTCGGGCACGACGTCGTCTTCCTCGGCCTGCCGCACGGCCACTCCGCCGTGATCGCCGAGCAGCTGCCCGAGACGACCGTCGTCATCGATTGCGGCGCCGACTTCCGGCTCGAGAACGCCGCCGACTGGCAGCGCTGGTACGGCAGCGACCACGCCGGCACCTGGCCCTACGGCATGCCCGAGCTGCCCGGCAAGCGCGACGCCCTCGTCGGCGCCACCCGCATCGCGGTCCCCGGTTGCTACCCGACCTCCGCCTCGCTCGCCCTCGCCCCGGCCGTCGCCGCCGGCATCGTCGAACCCGTCGTGAACGTCGTGGCCGTCTCCGGCACCTCCGGCGCCGGGAAGTCCCCGAAGGTCGACCTGCTCGGCTCCGAGGTCATGGGCTCGGTCCGCGCCTACGGCGTCGGCGGCGCCCACCGGCACACCCCGGAGATCAAGCAGAACCTCTCCGCTCTCGCCGGTACCGACGTGAAGGTCTCGTTCACCCCGGTCCTCGCGCCCATGCCGCGCGGCATCCTCGCGACCTGCACCGCGCCGACCACGGTGACCGCCGCCGAGGCCCGTGCCGTCTACGAGAAGGCCTACGCCGACGAACCGTTCGTGCAGCTGCTGCCGGAAGGCGCGCTGCCCGCCACCGGCGCGGTGGTCGGCTCGAACGCCGTCCAGATCGCCGTCACCGTCGATGCCGACGCCGGACTGCTCGTCGTCGTCGCCGCGCTCGACAATCTCACCAAGGGCACCGCCGGTGCCGCCGTGCAATCGATGAACCTGGCACTCGGCCTGCCCGAGACCGCCGGCCTGTCCACCGTGGGAGTGGCTCCGTGACCGAGAACAAGTACGCAGACGACGTCTACACCGGCGCTACCGAGATCGCCGGAGGACGCCTGATCCGCACCCAGGGTGTCACCAGCCCCGCCGGTTTCCGGGCCGCCGGCATCCCCGCCGGTATCAAGGTCTCCGGCAGGCAGGACCTCGCGCTCGTACTCAACGAGGGCCCCGAACTCACCGCCGCCGGCGTGTTCACCACCAACAAGGTCAAGGCCGCTCCCGTCCTGTGGTCCCAGCAGGTGCTGAAGTCCGGCAGCCTGCGCGCGGTGATCCTCAACTCCGGCGGCGCCAACGCGTGCACCGGCGCCGGGGGTTTCCAGGACACCCACGCCACCGCCGAGGCCGTCGCCGACGCGCTGAGCAACTGGGGCACCGAGACCGGTGCCGGTGAGGTCGCCGTGTGCTCGACCGGTCTGATCGGCGATCGCCTGCCGATGGACAAGGTGCTCTCCGGCGTGCAGGAGATCGTCCACGAACTCGCCGGGGGCATCTCCGGCGGCACCGACGCCGCTTACGCGATCATGACCACCGACACCGTGCCCAAGCAGGCCGCCCTGCACCACGCCGACAAGTGGAACGTCGGCGGCATGGCCAAGGGCGCCGGCATGCTCGCCCCCGCCCTGGCGACGATGCTGTGCGTGGTCACCACCGACGCCGTCGCGACCGCCGACCAACTCGACACCGCGCTGCGCCACGCGTCCCGGCTCACCTTCGACCGCCTCGACGTCGACGGCGCCACCTCCACCAACGACACCGTGCTGCTGCTGGCCTCCGGCGCGAGCGGCATCACCCCGAGCCAGGACGAGCTGAACGCCGCCGTCCTCGCCGTGTGCGACGACCTCGCCGAGCAGATGATGGCCGACGCCGAGGGCGTCACCAAGCGGGTCACCGTCACCGTCCGCGGCGCCGCCAGCGAAGCCGACGCCCTGATCGGTGCCCGCACCGTCGCCCGCGACAGCCTCGTCAAGACCGCCCTGTTCGGCTCCGACCCCAACTGGGGCCGCGTGCTCGCCGCCATCGGTATCGCCCCGATCGAACTCGACCCCGACAAGATCTCCGTGTCGTTCAACGGGAACCCGGTGTGCATCGACGGTGTCGGTGCCCCCGGCGCCCGCGAGGTCGACCTGTCCGCCGCCGACATCGCCCTCGACATCGACCTCGGTCTCGGCGACGCGCAGGTGTCCATCCGCACCACCGACCTCTCGCACGCCTACGTCGAAGAGAACTCGGCGTACTCGTCGTGACCGGAACGAACACAGGAGACGACGTGACCGACGCACTGATCGCCGACCTCACCTCGCACCAGAAGGCGTTCGTCCTCGCCGAGGCCCTGCCGTGGCTGCAGAAGTTCCGCGACAAGATCGTCGTCGTCAAGTACGGCGGCAACGCCATGATCGACGACACTCTCAAGACCGCCTTCGCCGCCGACATGGCGTTCCTGCGCACCGTCGGCCTCCACCCCGTCGTCGTGCACGGCGGCGGCCCGCAGATCAACGCCATGCTGAAGCGACTCGGCCTCGAAGGTGAATTCCGCGGCGGCTTCCGCGTCACCACCCCCGAGGTCATGGACGTCGTGCGGATGGTGCTCTTCGGGCAGGTCGGACGCGAACTCGTCGGCCTGATCAACAGCCACGGCCCCTACGCCGTCGGCACCTCCGGTGAGGACGCCGGACTGTTCACCGCGACCCGCCGCACGGTCGTCGTCGACGGCGAGGCCACCGACATCGGGCTCGTCGGCGACGTCACCAGCGTCGACCCCGGTGCGGTGCTCGACCTCATCGCCGCCGGGCGCATCCCCGTCGTCTCGACGATCGCGCCCGACGCCGACGGCGTGGTGCACAACATCAACGCCGACACCGCCGCGGCCGCCCTCGCCGAAGCGCTCGGCGCGGAGAAGCTGGTCGTGCTCACCGACGTCGAAGGCCTCTACACGAACTGGCCCGACCGCAGCTCGCTCACCTCGCGGATCGACGCCGACGCGCTCACCGCGCTGCTGCCGTCGCTCGACTCCGGCATGGTCCCGAAGATGGAGGCGTGCCTGCGCGCCGTGCAGGGCGGAGTGCCCACCGCGCACGTCATCGACGGGCGCCAACCTCACTCCGTACTCCTCGAACTGTTCACCGAAGAAGGCATCGGCACCATGGTGGTGCCGTCCTCCGGGAAGGAAGGCCCCGCATGACCGGCACGTCCGACCTCCAGCAGCGCTGGGCGGGTTCGCTGATGAACAACTACGGCGTGCCCAAGGTCGCGCTGGTCGCGGGCGACGGTGCCGTCCTCACCGACGCCGACGGCAAGCAGTACCTCGACCTGCTCGGCGGCATCGCCGTCAACAGCCTCGGCCACCGCCACCCGGCGATCATCGAGGCCGTCACCGCGCAGCTGAACCAGCTCGGCCACGTGTCGAACCTGTACGCCTCGCCGCCGGTGCTCGAACTCGCCGAGAAGCTCCTCGATCGCTTCGGTCACGAGGGTCGCGCCTTCTTCTGCAACTCCGGTACCGAGGCCAACGAGGCGGCGTTCAAGATCGCCCGGCTCACCGGACGGCCGAAGATCGTCGCGTGCGAGAAGGCCTTCCACGGCCGCACCATGGGCGCGCTCGCCCTGACCGGCCAGCCCGACAAGCGCGCCCCCTTCGAACCGATGCCCGCCGGCGTCGAGTTCGTGCCCTACGGCGACCTCGACGCCCTCGAGGCCGCGGTGGACGAGAACACCGCCGCCGTCTTCCTCGAACCGATCATGGGCGAGTCCGGCGTCGTCGTCCCGCCCGAGGGTTATCTCGCCGGCGCGCGTCGCATCACCACCGAACGCGGCGCCCTGCTCGTGCTCGACGAGGTCCAGACCGGCATCGCCCGCACCGGCAGCTTCTTCGCTCACCAGGCAGCGGGCATCACCCCCGACGTGATGACCCTCGCCAAGGGTCTCGGCGGCGGACTGCCCATCGGCGCCGTCCTCGCCACCGGCCCGGCCGCCGAGCTGTTCCAGCCCGGCAAGCACGGCACCACCTTCGGCGGCAACCCGGTGTGCGCCGCGGCCGCCCTCGCGGTGCTGCGCACGATCGACGAGCAGAACCTGCTCGACCACGTGAACACCGTTGGCAAGACCCTCGCCGCCGGCATCGAGGAACTCGGGCACCCGCTCGTCTCGCACGTGCGCGGCTCCGGGCTGCTCCTCGGTGTCGTCCTCACCGCCGCGAAGGCACCGGCCGTCGAGACCGCCGCCCGCGAGGCCGGTTTCCTCGTCAACGCCGCCGCACCGGACGTGATCCGTCTCGCGCCCCCGCTGATCCTCACCGAACAGCAGGCCGAGAGCTTCGTGACGGCGTTGCCCGCCGTCCTCGACACCGCCGACCGGGAAGGGAACTGACGACCCGTGCTCCGCCACTTCCTGCGCGACGACGACCTCACCCCGGCCGAACAGACCGAGGTGCTCGAACTCGCCGCCGAACTGAAGAAGGCACCGCTGTCCCGCCGCCCCCTCGAAGGGCCCCTCAGCGTCGCCGTGCTCTTCGACAAGACCTCCACCCGCACCCGCTTCTCCTTCGACGCCGGCATCGCCCAGCTCGGCGGACACGCCATCGTCGTCGACACCGGCTCCACCCAGATCGGCAAGGGTGAGACCCTCGAGGACACCGCCCGGATGTTCTCCCGGTTCACCGAAGCGGTCGTGTGGCGCACCTACGGACAGGACCGCATCGAGACGCTCGCCGAGCACTCGACCGTGCCCGTCGTCAACGCACTCACCGACACCTTCCACCCCTGCCAGGTCCTCGCCGACCTGCAAACCATCCGCGAGAACAAGGGCGCCACCGCGGGCCTGCGGATGACCTACTTCGGCGACGGCGCCAACAACATGGCGCACTCGCTGATGCTCGGCGGCGTCACCGCCGGCATGCACGTGACCATCGCATCCCCGGCCGGGTTCACCCCCGACCCGCAGGTCGTCGCCGCGAGCCGCGCACGGGCCGAACAGACCGGCGGCAGCGTCACCGTCACCGACGACCCGCGCATCGGAGCCACCGGCGCCGATGTGCTCGTCACCGACACCTGGGTGTCGATGGGGCAGGAGGACGACGGCAAGGACCGCGAGGCACCCTTCCGGCCGTTCCAGCTGAACGACGACCTCGTCTCCCTCGCCGACACCGACGCGATCGTGCTGCACTGCCTGCCGGCCTACCGCGGCAAGGAGATCACCGCCGAGGTCATCGACGGACCGCGGTCGGTGGTGTGGGACGAGGCCGAGAACCGCCTCCACGCACAGAAGGCCCTGCTCGTGTGGCTGCTCGAGCAGAGCCGGAGCTGACCGTGAGCACCGCGGCGAACCATGCGGACAGCGCAGCGACCGCGCCGACGCGCGCGGCGCGGCAGGCCCGCATCGTCGCACTGCTCGCCGCGCACCCGGTGCGCAGCCACACCGAACTCGCCGCCCTCCTCGCCGAGGACGGCATCGAGGTGTCCACCGCCACCCTGTCCCGCGACCTCGAGGAACTCGGCGCCGTCAAGCTCCGCGCGGCCGACGGCGGCGCCGGGGTGTACGTCGTCCCGGAGGACGGCAGCCCTGTGCGCGGCGTGACCGGAGGCACCGACCGCCTGTCCCGGTTGCTCGGCGAACTGCTGGTGTCCACCGACTCCAGCGGCAACATCGCCGTGCTGCGCACCCCACCCGGGGCGGCGCACTATCTGGCCAGTGCACTCGATCGGGCATCATTACCCGAGGTGGTCGGAACGATCGCCGGCGACGACACCATCGCGGTCATCGCCCGCGAACCGACGACGGGAGCCGAACTGGCCGCGAAAATCGAATCACTCGCCTGACCTACCACTCATAGACGCACGTCGAAATACGAAGGAGCACAAAGACAATGGCCGAACGCGTCGTACTCGCCTATTCGGGCGGGCTGGACACCTCCGTCGCCATCAGCTGGATCGGCAAGGAGACCGGCAAGGAGGTCGTCGCCGTGGCCATCGACCTCGGCCAGGGTGGCGAGGACATGGAGGTCGTGCGTCAGCGCGCCCTCGACTGCGGTGCCGTCGAATCGATCGTCGTCGACGCCAAGGACGAGTTCGCCAACGAGTACTGCCTGCCCACCGTCCAGGCCAACGCGCTCTACATGGATCGCTACCCGCTCGTCTCGGCCATCAGCCGCCCGCTGATCGTCAAGCACATCGTGCAGGCCGCCCGCGAGCACGGCGGCACCGTGGTCTCCCACGGCTGCACCGGCAAGGGCAACGACCAGGTCCGCTTCGAGGTCGGCTTCGGCGCCCTCGCCCCCGACCTCCAGGTCATCGCACCGGTCCGCGACTACGCCTGGACCCGCGAGAAGGCCATCGCCTTCGCCGAGGAGCACGGCCTGCCCATCAACGTCACCAAGCGTTCGCCGTTCTCCATCGACCAGAACGTCTGGGGCCGCGCCGTCGAGACCGGCTTCCTCGAGGACCTGTGGAACGCCCCCACCAAGGACGTCTACGACTACACCGAGGACCCCACCGCCCACTGGCAGGCACCCGACGAGCTGATCATCGCCTTCGAGGCCGGTCGCCCCGTCGCGATCGACGGCAAGCACGTCACCGTCCTCGAGGCCATCCAGGAACTCAACCGTCGCGCCGGCGCACAGGGTGTGGGCCGCCTCGACATGGTCGAGGACCGCCTCGTCGGCATCAAGAGCCGCGAGATCTACGAGGCCCCCGGCGCCATCGCCCTCATCACCGCCCACCAGGAACTCGAGCACGTCACCCTCGAGCGCGAACTCGGCCGCTACAAGCGCCGCGTCGAGGAGCGCTGGAGCGAGCTGGTGTACGACGGCCTGTGGTACTCGCCGCTGAAGACCGCTCTCGACGCCTTCATCGAGAACACCCAGGAACGCGTCACCGGCGAGATCCGCATGGTGCTCCACGGCGGACACATCACCGTCAACGGCCGTCGCAGCCCCGAGTCGCTGTACGACTTCAACCTCGCCACCTACGACGAGGGCGACAGCTTCGACCAGTCCAACGCCAAGGGCTTCGTGCAGATCCACGGCCTGTCGTCGAAGGTCGCCGCGAAGCGCGATCTGGGCCTGTAGTCATGACGGCTCACGGCACCAACGAAGGTGCCCTGTGGGGCGGCCGGTTCGCATCCGGACCGGCCGCCGCCATGGCGGCGCTGAGCAAGTCCACGCACTTCGACTGGGCGCTGGCCCCGTACGACGTGCGCGCCTCGCAGGCCCACGCCAAGGTCCTGCACCGCGCCGGACTCCTCACCGACGACGACCTCGCCACGATGCTCGACGGCCTCGACCGACTCGCCGCCGATGTGGCCTCCGGTGCGTTCGGCCCCGCCGAGTCCGACGAGGACGTGCACGGCGCGCTCGAACGGGGACTCATCGAGCGGGTCGGCCCCGAGGTCGGCGGCCGGCTCCGCGCGGGCCGCTCCCGCAACGACCAGGTCGCGACGCTGTTCCGCATGTGGCTGCGCGACAGCGCGCGGCGCATCGCCGACGGTGTCCTCGACGTGGTCGAGGCGATCGCCGGCCAGGCCGCGGCGCACCCCGATGCCGTGATGCCCGGCAAGACGCATCTGCAGGCCGCGCAGCCCGTGCTGCTCGCGCACCACCTGCTCGCGCACGCGCATCCGTTGCTGCGCGACGTCGACCGGTTGCGTGACTTCGACAAGCGCGCTGCGGTCTCGCCGTACGGGTCGGGAGCACTCGCCGGCTCGTCGCTCGGTCTCGACCCCGACGCGATCGCAGCCGACCTGGGCTTCGACTCGGCGGCGGACAACTCGATCGACGCGACCAGCTCCCGCGACTTCGCGGCGGAAGCGGCGTTCGTGTTCGCGCAGATCGCCGTCGACCTCTCCCGCATGGCGGAGGAGGTCATCCTGTGGAGCACCCCCGAGTTCGGGTACGTCACCCTCGCGGACGAATGGTCGACCGGGTCGTCGATCATGCCGCAGAAGAAGAATCCGGACGTCTCCGAGCTCACCCGCGGCAAGGCCGGTCGCCTCATCGGCAACCTCACCGGTCTGCTGGCCACGCTCAAGGCGCAGCCGCTGGCCTACAACCGCGACCTGCAGGAGGACAAGGAGCCGGTCTTCGACTCCGTCGCACAGCTCGAGCTGCTGCTCCCGGCGATCGCAGGTCTCGTCTCGACGCTGACCTTCCACACCGAGCGGATGGCCGAGCTCGCACCCGCCGGATTCACCCTCGCGACCGACATCGCCGAGTGGATGGTCCGCCAGGGTGTTCCCTTCCGCGTCGCCCACGAGGCGGCCGGGGCATGCGTGCGGGTCGCCGAAGGCCGCGGGGTCGGCCTCGAGGACCTCACGGACGAGGAGCTCGCCGGCGTCGATCCGGCCCTGACCCCGCAGGTGCGGGAAGTGCTCACCGTCGAAGGATCCATCGCCTCACGCGACGCGCGTGGTGGCACCGCGGGCGTGCGGGTGGCCGAGCAGCTCGGCCGCGTGCGCGACGCCGCGACACACCTGCGCGACTGGGTTCGCGGCTGACACGCCTGCCGTCCCGGGCACACCCCGAGTTGCCCGGGACGGTGAGGGTGGTGTGGCAGGCTGGCACATACTCTCGGCATGCAGCGGGTACCGGTGTAGAACCGCAGGTGCCGGGGACCGGTGCGGATACATCGTCGAGAAGGGGAGCGGACCGTGGGACTGGACGCCGATGTAGTGACCGAGTCGGTGCGACGGCTCGTCGCCACTGCCCAGAACGGTCTCGAAGTCCTGCGTTTCGGTGGCCTCGAACCCAGCCGGTCGTCGTCGCCCTATCAGGTCGTCGAGCGCACCTCCATGTACCGGCTCCGCCGGTACTTCCCCGAGTCCGACACCGCTTCCACGGGCATCCCGATCGTCCTCGTGCCACCGATGATGGTGTCCGCCGAGGTGTACGACGTCACCCGTGACGCCGGCGCCGTCGGCACCCTCCACGAAGCGGGACTCGACCCCTGGGTCGTGGACTTCGGGTCGCCCGACCAGGAGGAGGGCGGCTGGAAACGCACCCTCACCGATCACATCCTCGCCCTCGACGAGGTCGTCGACTGCGTCCGCGCCTACACCGGCCGCGACGTGCACCTCGGTGGGTACTCGCAGGGCGGCATGTTCTGCTATCAGGTCGCGGCGTACCGGCGCAGCCGCGGCATCGCGAGCCTGATCACCTTCGGCAGCCCGGTCGACACCCTCGCCGCCCTGCCCTTCGGGATCCCGGAGATCGTCGCGACCCACTCCGCGGACTTCCTCGCCGACCACGTCTTCAACCGCCTCGCGATCACGGGGTGGATGGCGCGCACCGGCTTCCAGCTGCTCGATCCGGTCAAGACCGTGCGATCGCGCATCGACTTCCTGCTCCAGCTCCACGACCGGGAAGCGCTGCTGCCGCGAGAACCTCAGCGCCGGTTCCTCGACACCGAGGGGTGGGTGGCGTGGTCCGGACCGGCCGTCGCCGAGGTGTTGCGCCAGTTCATCGCTCACAACCGCATGGTCAGTGGCGGTTTCGTCATCAACGACCGGGCGGTGAGCCTCGCCGAGATCACCTGCCCCGTCCTCGCGTTCATCGGTGAGGTCGACGACATCGGGCAACCGCTCGCCGTGCGCGGCATCCGCAAGGCGTCGCCCCGCGCGGAGGTCTACGAATACACCTTGCGCGCAGGGCATTTCGGTCTGGTCGTCGGTAGTGTTGCCGGTCAGCAGACGTGGCCGTCGGTCGGGGAGTGGGTGCAGTGGCGCGAGGGCGTCGGGGACCGGCCCGTCGGCATCGCGCCGATGGCCGTGCCGAACCCCACCGACGAGGGCACCGGCGTCTCGGTCGCATCCCGCATCACGCATACGGCCGCAACGCTCGCCGACGTCGGAACCGATTTCGGCAAGGGGCTCGCGGGGATCGCGGTCGGTGCCGTCCGCGGAGCACGCGATCTGACCGGTGAGGCCGCTCGCGCGTTGCCCCGGCTCGCGCGGCTCGGGCAGATCCAGCCGCGCACCCGCATCTCCGTCGGTGGCCTGCTCGCCGAGATCGGCCGCAAGTCGCCGAAGCGGGAGTGCTTCATCTTCGAGGACCGGGTCTACACCTTCGAGGCCGTCAACCGGCGGATCGACAACGTCGTCCTCGGGCTCGTCGACAACGGCATCCGTCCCGCGATGCACGTCGGCATCCTCATGGACGTGCGCCCCAGCGCAATGGCGGCGGTCGCGGCGATCTCCCGTCTCGGCGGCGTGTCCGTCCTGATCCCGCCGGGACCGGACATCGCCGAGGCCGTACGACTCGGCGGTGTCGAGAAGATCGTCGCCGATCCCGAGAACCTCGACGCGGCCGTCGCGACCGGCCTGCCCGTGCTGGTACTCGGCGGCGGTGACGTCCGCGACCTCGACATCGAACCCGGCGCCGACGTCGTCGATCTCGAACGACTCGACATTTCCTCCGTGCAACTGCCGGGCTGGTACGTCGCCGATCCGGGACTCGCACGCGAACTCGCGTTCATCCTGTTCTCCGGTGGCGGCGACACGCTCGCGGTGCGACGGGTCACCAACTACCGATGGGCGCTGTCGGCCTTCGGGACCGCCACCGCCGCTTCGCTGGGCCGCGGCGACACCATGTACTGCCTTGCGCCCCTGCATCATTCGTCGGGTCTGCTCGTCAGTTTCGGTGGTGCGCTGGCCGGTGGGGCGCGTATTGCGCTGTCGCGCGGGTTGAATCCGTCGCTCTTCAGCGACGAGGTGCACCGCTACGGCGTCACCGTCGTCACCTACACCTGGTCGATGATGCGTGAGGTGCTCGACAGTCCGTCGCTGCACATCGACGCCATCCATCCCATCCGGTTGTTCATCGGTTCCGGCATGCCACCGGGGTTGTGGCGCCGTACCCTCGACCGGTTCCAGCCCGCCCGGGTTCTCGAGTTCTACGCGTCGACCGAGGGCAACGTCGTGCTCGCGAACGTCTCCGGCTCGAAGATCGGCTCGAAGGGCCGGCCGTTGCCCGGCAGCGCCGACGTGCGCCTCGCCGCCTACGACGCCGGCGCAGGCCGACTCGTCGAGGACGAACGCGGCTTCGTGCGGGAGGCGCAGGTCGGCGAGGTCGGGCTGCTGCTCGGCCGTCCCGGCCCCGCCACCTCGGCGATCACCGGTGTGATGCGCGGCGTCTTCGAAGCGGGCGACGTGTGGGTGCCCACCGACAACCTGTTCCGCCGCGACGCCGACGGCGACTACTGGCTGCTCGACAGTCGACGGACGGTGATCCCCACCTTCCACGGCCCGGTCTTCACCCAGAGCGTGGCCGACGTGCTCGAAGCGATCCCGCGCGTCGATCTCGCCGTCGCCTACGGCATCTCGGTCGGAGGACGCGACATCGCGGTCGCCGGCTGCTCGTTGCGGGGCAACCGTGCACCGACCGCCGCGGAGATCACGGCGGCGTTCGACTCGGTCCCGGCCGACGAACGACCCGATCTCGTGCACGTCGTGCCCGACATCCCGTTGGGCCCGTCCTACCGCCCGTCCGCCGATCGTCTGCGCGAACAGGGATTGCCCGTGCCCACCGTCCGCACCTGGTACCTCAACCCCGACACCGGCACGTACAAGCGGTTCACCAAGGCCGTGGCCACGGCGTGGAAGGCGGGCACGGCCGGTTCGCCCGCCGGGGCGCGGTAGCCTGGGTCCGGTTCGGTTCCGCCCTTCGAAAGGACATCCGTGGCTGTCGATCCCACGTTGCTGAGCATTCTGGCCTGTCCGGAGGACAAGGGGCCGTTGCTTCTCGTCGACGACGCCGTCCTGTACAACCCGCGACTGCGACGGGCGTATCCGATCGAGAACGGCATCCCGGTCCTCCTCGTCGACGAGGCCCGCGAGGTCACCGACGCCGAGCACGAGGACTTCACCGCGCGCGGTGTCGCCGGATGGAGCACCGACTGAGCCGCAATCGTCGATCCGTCCGCGGCGAACTCGAAGGACTCGATCCGGTCGAGGCCGCCGAAGCGCTGCTCGGAGCAACCGTCCGGGTGGGGGAGACCGCCGTCCTGCTGACGGAGGTCGAGGCCTACGGCGGACCCGAGGACGGACCGTGGCCGGACCCGGCCGCGCACTCGTACCGCGGACCGACCCCGCGCAATTCGGTCATGTTCGGACCTGCGGGGCACCTGTACGTCTACCGCAGCTACGGGTTGCACTTCTGCGCGAACGTCTCCCTCGGTCCCGACGGCACCGCCGCGGCCGTGCTGTTGCGGGGTGGCGAGGTCGTCGAGGGGGAACAGGCCGTCCGTTCGCGTCGCACGCCCGGCACACCGTTCGCGAATCTTGCGCGCGGTCCGGGCAATCTGGCCGCTGCGCTCGGACTCGACCTGACCGACAACGGCATCGACGTGGATGCTTCCGACGCTCGGGTACGGGTGGAACTTCCGTCCGAACCGCTGGTCGGGGAGGTCGCGCGGGGTCCGCGCGTGGGGATCAGCGTGGCGGCCGACAGGCCGTGGCGATTGTGGGTTCCCGGCGCGATCGGGGTCTCCGCGTACCGGCGCAGCCCACGCGCACCCGCCGCCCCTCGAGCGTGATGGGATGATCGAACGGTGACTGAGCACATTCTCGACGAACTGACCTGGCGCGGGCTCATCGCGCAAGCGACCGATCTCGACGCACTCCGAGGCGAACTCGACAAGGGTCCGATCACCCTCTATGCCGGTTTCGATCCGACCGGCCCGAGCCTGCACGCCGGTCACCTCGTTCCGCTCCTCGCACTCAAGCGTTTCCAGCGCGCCGGCCATCGGCCCATCGTTCTCGCAGGTGGCGCGACCGGCATGATCGGCGACCCGCGGGACGTGGGGGAGCGCACCATGAACTCCGCCGACACCGTCGCCGAATGGGCAGGGCGGATCCGTGGGCAGCTCGAGCGGTTCGTCGACTTCGACGACTCCCCGACGGGAGCCGTGGTCGCGAACAACCTCGACTGGACCGGCAAGCTGTCCGCGATCGACTTCCTGCGCGATATCGGCAAGCACTTCTCGATCAACGTGATGCTCGCCCGCGACACGGTCAAGCGCCGCCTCGAAGGCGACGGCATCTCGTACACCGAGTTCAGCTACATGCTCCTGCAGGCCAACGACTACGTGCAGCTCCGCCGCGAATACGGATGTGCGCTGCAGGTCGGTGGTTCCGATCAGTGGGGCAACATCATCGCCGGCGTCGAGCTCAACCGCCGTACCGACGGCGCGAGCGTGCACGCCCTGACCGTCCCGCTCGTGACCTCGTCCGACGGCAAGAAGTTCGGTAAGTCCACCGGTGGTGGCAGCCTGTGGCTCGACCCGGAGATGACGAGCCCGTACGCCTGGTACCAGTACTTCGTCAACGCAGCCGACGCCGACGTCATGAAGTACCTGCGCTGGTTCACCTTCCTCGACAAGGACGAACTCGCCGAGCTCGAGACCGCCACCACGGAGCGTCCGCACGCACGTGAGGCCCAGAAGCGACTCGCTGCCGAGATGACCACGCTCGTCCACGGGGCGCACAACACCGCTGCGGTCGAGTTGGCCAGCCGCGCCCTGTTCGGACGAGGCGAGCTGGGCGAGCTGGACGAGGCCACGCTCGCGGCCGCACTGACCGAGGCGTCCGTGACGGAGCTCCGCGCCGGCGAGCCGGACACGATCATCGACCTGCTCGTCGCGTCGGGTCTGTGCGAGAGCAAGGGAGCTGCGCGTCGCACCGTCAAGGAAGGCGGCGCATCGGTCAACAACGTTCGCATCGCCTCGGAGGAGTGGACCCCGCGCGACGGAGAACTGCTGCACGGACGCTGGCTCGTCCTGCGTCGGGGCAAGCGGAACTTCGCCGGCGTGCGAGTCGTCCGCGACTGACACCTTCGCCGACGCTGGCGGGCCTCTGACCAGCGGATTTGACGGTTCGTTAGCGTCGGCGTAACTTAGTCGTCGTTCGAGCGACACCGAACAGCCCGCCGGACCGAGAGGTTCGGAAACAGGCATGTTCGATGTCGCATCGATCGGCTCTCACGGAAGAGAACAGGAAAGCAGCGATTTGCGGCCCTGAAATCGGATGTGATAGCTTGGAACGGTTGCCTCGGAGCGAGCCGGACAGGTGTCCGGAAACGTGATGATGTGCGCGTGTTCTTTGAGAACTCAACAGTGTGCCGATGAATGTCAGTGCCAAATAATATTTGGTGCGACCACTTCACTTTTTGTGGGTGGTTGTTGCTGGACATCGCATTCTTCCGTCTGCGGTGATCCAGTGTTAGAGCTAGTTTGAGTTTTTATGCTAGTGATTTGACTCGATGTCTTTGACTGATTACCCCTTCGGGGTGATTGTGAGTCTTCAACGGAGAGTTTGATCCTGGCTCAGGACGAACGCTGGCGGCGTGCTTAACACATGCAAGTCGAACGATGAAGCCCAGCTTGCTGGGTGGATTAGTGGCGAACGGGTGAGTAACACGTGGGTGATCTGCCCTGCACTCTGGGATAAGCCTGGGAAACTGGGTCTAATACCGGATATGACCTCGGGATGCATGTCCTGGGGTGGAAAGTTTTTCGGTGCAGGATGAGCCCGCGGCCTATCAGCTTGTTGGTGGGGTAATGGCCTACCAAGGCGACGACGGGTAGCCGGCCTGAGAGGGCGACCGGCCACACTGGGACTGAGACACGGCCCAGACTCCTACGGGAGGCAGCAGTGGGGAATATTGCACAATGGGCGCAAGCCTGATGCAGCGACGCCGCGTGAGGGATGACGGCCTTCGGGTTGTAAACCTCTTTCAGCAGGGACGAAGCGCAAGTGACGGTACCTGCAGAAGAAGCACCGGCCAACTACGTGCCAGCAGCCGCGGTAATACGTAGGGTGCGAGCGTTGTCCGGAATTACTGGGCGTAAAGAGCTCGTAGGCGGTTTGTCGCGTCGTCTGTGAAATCCCGCAGCTCAACTGCGGGCTTGCAGGCGATACGGGCAGACTCGAGTACTGCAGGGGAGACTGGAATTCCTGGTGTAGCGGTGAAATGCGCAGATATCAGGAGGAACACCGGTGGCGAAGGCGGGTCTCTGGGCAGTAACTGACGCTGAGGAGCGAAAGCGTGGGTAGCGAACAGGATTAGATACCCTGGTAGTCCACGCCGTAAACGGTGGGCGCTAGGTGTGGGTTTCCTTCCACGGGATCCGTGCCGTAGCCAACGCATTAAGCGCCCCGCCTGGGGAGTACGGCCGCAAGGCTAAAACTCAAAGGAATTGACGGGGGCCCGCACAAGCGGCGGAGCATGTGGATTAATTCGATGCAACGCGAAGAACCTTACCTGGGTTTGACATGTACCGGACGACTGCAGAGATGTGGTTTCCCTTGTGGCCGGTAGACAGGTGGTGCATGGCTGTCGTCAGCTCGTGTCGTGAGATGTTGGGTTAAGTCCCGCAACGAGCGCAACCCTTGTCCTGTGTTGCCAGCACGTGATGGTGGGGACTCGCAGGAGACTGCCGGGGTCAACTCGGAGGAAGGTGGGGACGACGTCAAGTCATCATGCCCCTTATGTCCAGGGCTTCACACATGCTACAATGGTCGGTACAGAGGGCTGCGATACCGTGAGGTGGAGCGAATCCCTTAAAGCCGGTCTCAGTTCGGATCGGGGTCTGCAACTCGACCCCGTGAAGTCGGAGTCGCTAGTAATCGCAGATCAGCAACGCTGCGGTGAATACGTTCCCGGGCCTTGTACACACCGCCCGTCACGTCATGAAAGTCGGTAACACCCGAAGCCGGTGGCCTAACCCCTCGTGGGAGGGAGCCGTCGAAGGTGGGATCGGCGATTGGGACGAAGTCGTAACAAGGTAGCCGTACCGGAAGGTGCGGCTGGATCACCTCCTTTCTAAGGAGCATCTGCCCATACACCCCGAATTGTCGGGTGTGGTGTGCGGCCAGAGACCGATTGTCCCCGATCGTGGGACACGGTTGCTCATGGGTGGAACGCTGACAATCGCTTCTCGAACAGGTTTCTTCACCTGAAGAAATCCGGGGAGCTATATCGGTGCACTGTTGGGTCCTGAGAGAACACGCGAGTGTTTGATCAGCGACGATGATTCGCGAAACAAGGAAATCAGTTTTCTTGCGGTAGGGGTTGTTGTGTGTTGTTTGAGAACTGCACAGTGGACGCGAGCATCTTTGTTGTAAGTGTTTATGAGCGTACGGTGGATGCCTTGGCACCAGGAGCCGATGAAGGACGTGGGAGGCTGCGATATGCCTCGGGGAGCTGTCAACCGAGCTGTGATCCGAGGATTTCCGAATGGGGAAACCCAGCACGAGTGATGTCGTGTTACCCGCATCTGAATATATAGGGTGTGTGGAGGGAACGTGGGGAAGTGAAACATCTCAGTACCCACAGGAAGAGAAAACAACAGTGATTCCGTGAGTAGTGGCGAGCGAAAGCGGATGAGGCTAAACCGAGTACATGTGATACCTGGCAGGGGTTGTGTATTCGGGGTTGTGGGGTTCGTTGTGTCGGCGCTGCCATGCCGGCCGACAGTGAGAAATCGTCGTGTTAGTCGAAGTGGTCTGGAACGGCCTGTCGTAGAGGGTGAGAATCCCGTAGACGAAAACACGGCGACTGTCGATTCGAATACCCGAGTAGCACCGGGCCCGTGAAATCCGGTGTGAATCTGTCGGGACCACCCGATAAGCCTGAATACTCCCTGGTGACCGATAGCGGACTAGTACCGTGAGGGAAAGGTGAAAAGTACCCCGGGAGGGGAGTGAAATAGTACCTGAAACCGTGCGCTTACAATCCGTCAGAGCCGATGCACGATTCAGTTCGTGGTGGGTGATGGCGTGCCTTTTGAAGAATGAGCCTGCGAGTTAGTGGCATGTCGCGAGGTTAACCCGTGTGGGGTAGTCGTAGCGAAAGCGAGTCCGAATAGGGCGCATCTAGTGGCATGTTCTAGACCCGAAGCGGAGTGATCTACCCATGGCCAGGGTGAAGCGATGGTAAGACGTCGTGGAGGCCCGAACCCACTTAGGTTGAAAACTGAGGGGATGAGTTGTGGGTAGGGGTGAAAGGCCAATCAAACTCCGTGATAGCTGGTTCTCCCCGAAATGCATTTAGGTGCAGCGTCGCGTGTTTCTCACCGGAGGTAGAGCTACTGGATGGTCTAGGGGGCCCACAAGCTTACCGAAATCAGCCAAACTCCGAATGCCGGTGAGTGAGAGCGCGGCAGTGAGACTGCGGGGGATAAGCTTCGTAGTCGAGAGGGAAACAGCCCAGATCGCCGGCTAAGGCCCCTAAGCGTGTACTAAGTGGAAAAGGATGTGGGATCGCTGAGACAACCAGGAGGTTGGCTTAGAAGCAGCCACCCTTGAAAGAGTGCGTAATAGCTCACTGGTCAAGTGGTTCTGCGCCGACAATGTAGCGGGGCTCAAGTACACCGCCGAAGCCGCGGCATTCACATAAGCCCGCTGATTCTCTACGGAGGGTCGGCCAGGTGTGTGGATGGGTAGGGGAGCGTCGCGCAGCCGTGGAAGCGCCGGAGTGATCCAGGTGTGGAGGCTGCGCGAGTGAGAATGCAGGCATGAGTAGCGAAAGACGAGTGAGAAACTCGTCCGCCGGATGACCAAGGGTTCCTGGGCCAGGTTAATCCGCCCAGGGTGAGTCGGGACCTAAGGCGAGGCCGACAGGCGTAGTCGATGGACAACGGGTTGATATTCCCGTACCCGTGTATCCGCGCCCAATGGCGAATCAGTTGTGCTAACCGTCCAAAAGTCTCCGCTGTTCCTTCGGGAACTGTGGGGATGGCTGCACGGGACCCCGATTGTAGTAGTCAAGCGATGGGGTGACGCAGGAAGGTAGCTGGGCCAGGTGATGGAATACCTGGTGTAAGCCGGTAGGGCGAATGGTAGGCAAATCCGCCATTCATACAGCCTGAGAGGTGATGCGTACCCGTTGAGGGGAATTCAGTGATCCTATGCTGCCGAGAAAAGCCTCTAGTGAGTTGGTACACGGCCCGTACCCCAAACCGACACAGGTGGTCAGGTAGAGAATACCGAGGCGATCGAGAGAACTGTGGTTAAGGAACTCGGCAAAATGCCCCCGTAACTTCGGGAGAAGGGGGACCACGCCCGGTGACGGCCCTTGCGGTCCGAGCTGGGGGTGGTCGCAGAGACCAGAGAGAAGCGACTGTTTACTAAAAACACAGGTCCGTGCGAAGTCGTAAGACGATGTATACGGACTGACGCCTGCCCGGTGCTGGAAGGTTAAGAGGACCGGTTAGCCATTTCGGTGGCGAAGCTGAGAATTTAAGCCCCAGTAAACGGCGGTGGTAACTATAACCATCCTAAGGTAGCGAAATTCCTTGTCGGGTAAGTTCCGACCTGCACGAATGGCGTAACGACTTCTCTGCTGTCTCGACCACAGACTCGGCGAAATTGCATTACGAGTAAAGATGCTCGTTACGCGCGGCAGGACGAAAAGACCCCGGGACCTTCACTATAGCTTGGTATTGGTGTTCGGTTCGGTTTGTGTAGGATAGGTGGGAGACTGTGAAGCGGCCACGCCAGTGGTTGTGGAGTCGTTGTTGAAATACCACTCTGATCGTATTGGACCTCTAACCTCGGACCATGATCTGGTTCAGGGACAGTGCCTGGTGGGTAGTTTAACTGGGGCGGTTGCCTCCCAAAATGTAACGGAGGCGCCCAAAGGTTCCCTCAGCCTGGTTGGCAATCAGGTGTCGAGTGCAAGTGCACAAGGGAGCTTGACTGTGAGACTGACAGGTCGAGCAGGGACGAAAGTCGGGACTAGTGATCCGGCACCGGCATGTGGAAGCGGTGTCGCTCAACGGATAAAAGGTACCCCGGGGATAACAGGCTGATCTTCCCCAAGAGTCCATATCGACGGGATGGTTTGGCACCTCGATGTCGGCTCGTCGCATCCTGGGGCTGGAGTAGGTCCCAAGGGTTGGGCTGTTCGCCCATTAAAGCGGCACGCGAGCTGGGTTTAGAACGTCGTGAGACAGTTCGGTCTCTATCCGCCGCGCGCGTTAGAAACTTGAGGAAGGCTGTCCCTAGTACGAGAGGACCGGGACGGACGAACCTCTGGTGTGCCAGTTGTCCCGCCAGGGGCATGGCTGGTTGGCTACGTTCGGAAGGGATAACCGCTGAAAGCATCTAAGCGGGAAGCCTGTTCCAAGATGAGGTTTCTCACCCCCTCGAGGGGGTAAGGCCCCCGGCAGACCACCGGGTTGATAGGCCGGAACTGGAAGCCCAGCAATGGGTGGAGGTGACCGGTACTAATAGGCCGAGGACTTACCACGAAGATGTTACGCGTCCACTGTGCGGTATCTGAAACAACACACACATCAGATATCGAAGCCCGACACGGGTTTTCGATACTCCTGATGCGTGAAGTTTCATAGAGTTACGGCGGCCATAGCGACAGGGAAACGCCCGGTCCCATTCCGAACCCGGAAGCTAAGCCTGTCTGCGCCGATGGTACTGCACTCGACAGGGTGTGGGAGAGTAGGACACCGCCGAACACCCGTTCCGAAAGGGGACCCACTCGTTTGGGTCCCCTTTCGTGTTTTCATGAGAGGATTTTTCTGTGTCCGACGGCAACGGTGAACGTCGGTCCTTCAGGAGTGGAGGATCCACTCCGTGGTCGGGCCGCAAGAACGAGCGCGAGGAACGCGCCGACGACAGCCGCGGCGAGCGCGCACCCCGCGACCGCGACGAGCGTGGACGCAGCGACGACCGCCGGCAGGGCGGTTACGGATCCGCCGGACGTTCGTCCGGCCGCGACGACCGTCCGCAGCGCGGTGACGATCGGCGCCCGCCCCGGAGCGACGATCGACGACCCCAGCGCAGCGACGACCGGCGTGGCGACGACCGCCGTTCCTTCCAGGGCGGAGACCGCCGGGATCGCGGCCGCGACGATGCTCGCTCCGGTCGCAGCGACCGTCCCTACCGCGAACGCTCCGGAGGCGACGACCGCCCCCGCCGCAGCGATGATCGTCCCCGCCACAGCGACGACCGTTCGAGCCGCGGCGACGATCGCGGTCGGCAGTACGGCGACCGTCCCCGTCAGGGTTCGGACCGTCCCCGCGGTGAGCGCAGCTACGGCAACCGCGACGATCGCCGCGGTGGCGACCAGCGCGGCAGTGATCAGCGCCGTGGTGGCGACCAACGCGGCGGCGGCGACCGGCGAAGCTACTCCGGCGACCGCCGCGGCCCTCAGTCCGGTGACCGCCGTGGCGAGGGAGCACCCCGTCGTCGTGGCGGTGAAGGTGGATTCGGTCCGGGTCGCGGGCGCGAAGGCATCGCACCGCAGCGTCGCGACGCCCGTCCGGACGAGCCGGACATCCCCGACGACGTCGAGGCCTCCGAACTCGACCCGACGATCCGCCGCGACCTGCTGAGCCTGGACAAGTCGAACGCGAACACCGTCGCCCGGCATCTGGTGATGGCCGGTCGTCTGCTCGACGACGACCCCCGTGCTGCGCTCACCCACGCTCGCGCCGCACGCCAGCGCGCCGGCCGCATCGCGGTCGTCCGCGAGGCCGCCGGCATCACCGCCTATCACGCCGGTGAGTGGGCGGAGGCGCTCTCCGAGCTCCGCGCAGCACGCCGCATGTCCGGTGGTACCGGACTGCTCGCCGTCATGGCCGACTGCGAACGCGGTCTCGGTCGCCCCGAGAAGGCGCTCGAACTGGGCCGGAGCGAGGAAGCTCGCAAGCTGACCGGTGACGAGGCCACGGAGCTGCGCATCGTCCTCGCCGGTGCCCGCATGGATCTCGGTCAGTACGACCAGGCCGTCGTGACCCTGCAGACGCCGGATCTCGATCCGGAGCGGACCGGTACGCCGGCGGCCCGTCTCTTCTACGCCTACGCCGACGCACTCGTCGCGGCCGGGCGAACCGAAGAAGGCCTGCAGTGGTTCCTGCACTCCGCAGGCGCCGACATCGAAGGCGTCACCGACGCCGAGGAGCGGGTGGAGGAGCTCACCGGAGAGGCGCCGTGACCGACGGCACCGACCTCTCTGCCGGTACGGCCTCCAGCGACAGCCTGCGTCGGATCTACGACGTCCTGCTGCTCGACCTCGACGGCACCGTCTATCGGGGCGCCGAACCCGTCCCGGGTGCCCGCGAGGCGCTGGCCGCCGGTGACGACACCGTTCTGTACGTCACGAACAATGCCAGCCGTCGGCCGTCGGAGGTCGCGCTGCACCTGCGGGAACTCGGCTTTCCGGCCGACGACTCGTCGGTGGTGACGAGCTCGCAGTCCGCTGCGCGCTTGCTCGCCGAGCGGTTCCCGGCCGATGCGCCGGTGCTCGTCGTCGGCACCGAGGCCCTGGCCGAGGAGGTGGCCGGTGTCGGCCTCACCCCGGTCCGGTCCGCGGACGCGCATCCGGTGGCGGTGGTGCAGGGGCATTCCCCGGACACCGGATGGGCGATCCTGGCGGAGGCGACGCTCGCCGTCCGCGCAGGCGCCCTGTGGGTGGCCACCAACGTCGACTCGACCCTGCCCACCGAGCGCGGACTCGTCCTCGGCAACGGCTCGATGGTCGCGGCGGTGCGCAACGCCACCGGCGCGACCCCGCTCGTGGCGGGCAAACCCGCAGCTCCGCTGCTCGAGGACGCGATCCGTCGCGGCGGTGCCCGTCGCCCCCTCGTCATCGGTGACCGGTTGGACACCGACATCGAAGGCGCCAACGCCGTCGGTGCGGATTCTCTGCTCGTGCTGACCGGGGTCAGCACCGTCGACGATCTGCTGCGGGCTCCGGCCGAGCAGCGCCCGACCTACGTCGCGGCCTCGCTCGCGAGCCTCGACCAGCCGGCCGACCGGCTGCGCGTCGCACCGCACGACTCGTGGGACGTCACGGTCGACGGAGGTGATCTTCACCTCGCCGCCGCGCAGTCGGCGGCCGATCCGATGGAGGCGCTGCGGGGTCTGCTCGACATCGCCTGGGCCAACCCCGGATTCGGGCAGGTCCATCCGGTGGACGAGCGTGCACGGTCCGTCGTGGACGCGTGGGCGGCGACGGTCTGATCCGCACCGGAGGGTGTGGCCCGGTCGCACCCATCGACTAGCGTGGACGGCGATGAGCACGCCGATTCCACGTCCGGGCGAACACCTTCCCGGCGCACGTCCCACCGTCGATCCCGCACACGTCCGCGAGGAGGTCGACGCGTTGCTGGCGCGTGTCCGCGAGGGCGCATCCGTCCCCGGTGCCGAGAGCACCGACCAGTCCGTGCTGCTCGAGCACGCCGACCTGCTCGAACGAGCCCACGAGGTCCTCGTGCAGGCCTTGTCGACCGTGGACAAGATCTGACGTGGCACGCCGGGCACGCGTCGACGCGGAACTGGTACGGCGGGGTCTGGCGCGCTCGCGTGAGCATGCCAGCGAACTGATCGCCGCAGGTCGGGTGCTGATCGCCGGCACCGTGGCCTCCAAACCGGCGACCGCCGTCGAACCGAACACGCCGTTGATCGTCACCGAGGTGAGCGACGAGGTCTCCTGGGCGTCCCGCGGTGCCCACAAACTCCTCGGCGCCCTGGAGGCGTTCACGCCGCAGGGGCTGCAGGTGTCGGGGCGTCGCTGCCTCGATGCCGGCGCGTCGACCGGCGGTTTCACCGACGTGCTGTTGCACGAGGGTGCCGCGGAGGTCGTCGCGGTCGACGTCGGTTACGGCCAGCTGGTCTGGCGCCTGCAGTCCGACGAGCGTGTCCACGTGATCGATCGAACAAATGTGCGTAGCATCGACGCGGAGACGATCGGCGGGCGCGTCGACCTGGTGGTCGCGGACCTGTCGTTCATCTCGCTGAAGTTGGTGTTGCCGGCGTTCGTCGCCTGCGTCGCCTCCGGCGGCGACCTGCTGCCGATGGTCAAACCGCAGTTCGAGGTGGGCAAGGACCGGGTCGGCAGCGGTGGCGTGGTGCGCGACCCGGCGCTGCGCACGGAGGCGGTGCTCGACGTCGCGCGCGAAGCGCAGCGGCAGGGCCTGCGCACCCTCGGAGCGGTGGCGAGCCCGCTGCCCGGGCCGTCCGGGAACGTCGAGTACTTCCTGTGGCTACGGGCCGCAGAGCCGGGGCCGGAGGAACTCGACCCGGCAGTGATCGAACTGATCGAGCGTGCGGTGCAGGAAGGACCACAGTGAGCGAAGAGACCGTCGCGGTCGACGCGGCGCGATCGGGCCGGGAGATCCTGCTGGTCTCCCATTCGGGGCGCGACGAGATCGCCGGCACCGCGCTGCGGGTCGCGAAGATCCTCGGTGAGGCCGGCATCGGTCTGCGCACCCTCGACGACGAGGCGGTGAGCAACGGACTCGGCGTCCTCGCACTGCCGGGCAGCTTCATCAGCGTCGTCGAACCGGGACCGGAGGCGGCCGCCGGCTGCGAGATGGTGATCGTCCTCGGCGGCGACGGCAGTTTCCTGCGGGCCGCCGAACTCGCGCAGTACTCGGCGGTGCCCGTCCTCGGGATCAACCTGGGCCGCATCGGGTTCCTCGCCGAGTCCGAGGCCGAACACCTCGAGGAAGCGCTCATACAGGTGGTGCGCCGCGAATACCGCGTCGAACAACGCATGACCCTCGACGTGACGGTGCGCATGGACGACGAGGTCCTCGACCGCGGGTGGGCGCTCAACGAAGCGAGTCTCGAGAACAAGTCGCGGCTCGGGGTCCTCGAGGTGGTGCTCGAGGTCGACGGCCGTCCCGTCTCCTCGTTCGGCTGCGACGGTGTCCTCGTCGCCACCCCGACGGGCTCGACGGCCTACGCCTTCTCGGCCGGCGGACCGATCGTGTGGCCCGAACTCGAAGCGCTGCTGGTGATCCCGAGCAACGCACACGCACTGTTCGCGCGCCCGCTGGTGACCAGCCCCGAGTCGATCATCGCGGTCGAGACCCTCGCCGGCGGCCACGACGGAGTGGTCTTCTGCGACGGTCGCCGCATCATCGATGTCCCGGCCGGGGCCCGGCTCGAGGTGGTGCGAGGATGCGATCCGGTCCGCTGGGTGCGGCTGGATTCGGCACCGTTCGCGGATCGAATGGTGCGCAAGTTCGAACTTCCGGTGAAGGGCTGGCGGGGAAGGAAACTCTGAGATGCTCGCAGAGATCCGGATCGACAACCTGGGTGTGATCTCCGAGGCGTACGCGCGCTTCCACGGGGGACTGACGGTGCTCACCGGCGAGACCGGTGCCGGCAAGACGATGGTCGTCACGAGCCTGCACCTGCTCTCCGGGGTGCGCGCCGACCCCACCCGGGTGCGGGTCGGTGCCAACCGCGCCGTGGTCGAGGGCCGCTTCGAGATCGAACCGACGCCCAGCCACATCGAACAGCAGATCGCCGAACTGCTCGAGTCCACCGGTGCCCAGCGTGACGAGGACGGCAGCATCATCGCCGTGCGCACCGTCGGCAGCGACGGCCGCTCCCGCGCCCACCTCGGGGGACGCAGCGTGCCGGTGGGGGTGCTGTCCGAGTTCACCGGGCCGCTGCTGACCGTGCACGGCCAGAACGACCAGTTGCGGCTGCTGCGTCCCGACGAGCAGCGCGCCGCGCTCGACCGGTTCGGCGGCAAGACCGTCGCCGGTCTGCTCGACCGTTACCGCACCCGGCGGCGCCGCTGGCTCGAGGCCCGCGCCGAACTGCAGGAACGCACCGAACGGTCGCGTGAGCTCGCGCAGGAGGCCGACCGCCTGCACTTCGGTCTCGACGAGATCGACCGCGTCGCACCCGAACCGGGGGAGGACACCCGCATCGTCGACGAGGTGCGGCGCCTGTCCGACCTCGACTCGCTGCGCGAGGCCGCCACCGTCGCGCACAACGCCCTCGCCGGCGACGACAGCGGCGACGCCGACGCGTACTCGGCGGCACTCGACCTGCTCGGCGAGGCCCGCGCCCGCCTCGAGGGCTGCGACGATCCCGCCCTGCGCGAACTCGGTCCCCGCCTCGGGGAAGCGATCGCGGTGGTCACCGACGTCACCGGTGACATCTCCGGTTATCTGTCCGACCTGCCGTCCGACCCGAGCGCCCTCGAGACGCTGCTCAACCGGCAGGCGGAACTGAAGAACCTCACCCGGAAGTACGCCGCCGACATCGACGGCGTGCTCGAGTGGGCGCGCGAGGCCCGCGAACGCCTGTCCGGTCTCGACGTCTCCGCGGAGGCGATCGACAAGCTCGCCGCCGAGGTCGACGCGGAGGCCGCCGCGACCGCGGAGGCCGCCACCGCCCTGTCGACGGCGCGGCACAAGGTCGCCGGCAAACTCGCGAAGGCCGTGAGCAAGGAACTGTCCGGCCTCGCGATGGGACGCGCCGTGCTCGACGTGCACATCGCCGACCGCGCGGCCACCGCGAGCGACACCGCGCCGCTGCAGGTCGGCGACCGGCTCCTGCACGCCGGCGAATCCGGGATCGACGAGGTGGAGTTCCGGCTCGCCCCGCACAGCGACGCCCCGGCCCGCCCCCTCGCGCGTAGCGCGTCCGGCGGTGAACTCTCCCGTGTCATGCTCGCCCTCGAAGTGGTGCTCGCCGGTTCCGAACGCGGCGCGACGATGGTCTTCGACGAGGTCGACGCCGGGGTCGGTGGTCGCGCCGCCGTCGAGATCGGCCGGCGACTCGCGCGCCTGTCGCGCACCCACCAGGTCATCGTGGTCACCCACCTGCCGCAGGTCGCGGCGTTCGCCGACACCCATCTCGTCGTCGACAAGGTCGACGACCGGGCCGGGGTGATCAGCAGCGGGGTGCGCACCCTCAGCGAGGAGGAGCGGGTCACCGAACTGGCCCGCATGCTCGCCGGGCTCGACGACACCGAGACCGGGCGCGCGCACGCCGAGGAACTGCTGGCCGTCGCCCACGCCGAGCGCACCGGCTGACCTGCCCGGGGCGCCGGGTGATGTTCACACGACTACCGGCGCGCCTCCACAACCTCACTCGTATACCGGCGCATCATCTCTTGCATGAAGATGCCGGCGCTGCTGTCCCGTAACAACGAAACGTTGCCCGGAGTGAGTGGCATTGCCCGGGTCGACAGGAACACCGCGAAACTGCTGCGCCGGATCGGTCCCGGCGACGTGGTCGTCCTCGACGCCATCGACCTCGACCGCGTCACCGCCGACGCGCTCGTCGAAGCGGGCGTCACCGCGGTGATCAACGCGTCCCCGTCCATCTCGGGCCGGTACCCGAATCTCGGTCCCGAGGTGATCGTCGCGCACGACATCGTGCTCGTCGACAACGTCGGCACCGAGGTCTTCAAGAAGATCAAGGACGGCGCGAAGGTCCGGGTGCACGAGGGCGGCGTGTATGCGGGGGAGAAGCTGCTCATCGAGGGCGACGAGCAGACCGACATCGAGATCTCCGACCGCATGATCGAGGCGCGGACCGGGCTCGTCGACCACCTCGAGGCGTTCTCGGGCAACACCATCGAGTTCATCCGCTCGGAGAGTCCGCTGCTCATCGACGGCGTCGGCATCCCCGACATCGACCTGGACCTGCGCGACCGGCACGTCGTCGTCGTCTCCGACGGCCCCGGGCACGTGCAGGACCTCAAGGACCTCAAGCCGTTCATCAAGGAGTACTCGCCGATCCTGGTGGGTGTCGGCCCCGGCGCGGACGCCCTCTCCAAGGCGGGCTACCGCCCCGATCTCATCGTCGGCGACCCCGACGAGATCGGCACCTCCACCCTCAAGTCCGGTGCCGAAGTGGTGCTGCCCGCCGACCCGGACGGCCACGCCCCGGGTCTCGAGCGGATCCAGGATCTCGGCATCGGCGCGATGACCTTCCCCGCCGTCGGCACGCCCACCGACCTGGCGCTGCTGCTCGTCGAGCATCACGGTGCGGCGCTGGTGGTGACCGTCGGCAGCACCGTCTCGCTCGACGAGTTCTTCGACCACGGCCGCCGCGACACCAATCCGTCCGCGGTGATGACCCGCCTGAAGGTCGGACCGAAACTCGTCGACGCGAAGGCGGTGGCCACCCTCTACCGCAGCCGCGTCTCGGGCGGCGTGATCGCCCTGCTCGTCTTCGCGGCCCTCATCGCCGTGATCGCTGCGCTCGCCGTGTCCAACCTCGGTGGCGACGTCGTCGAACTCGCCCGTCAGTGGTGGGAGTCCGCCGTGGAGTGGATTCGGGGTCTGCGCGCGTGATCTCGATGCGCCATCACGTCGTCTCCCTGGTGGCGGTGTTCCTCGGCCTGGCGGTCGGGATCGTGCTCGGCTCCGGGTTGCTGGCCGACAGCGTCGTCTCCGGCCTGCGCGACGACAAGGCCGAACTGCGCCGCGAGGTCCAGGAGGCCGAGGACCACGGCAGCCGGCTCGAGGCACAGCTGCTCGCCGCCGACGGGTTCGACTCGACCATCGGCCCGCGGATCGTGCGCGACGAACTTCTCGACCGCACCGTCCTCCTCGTGACCACCCCGGACGCCGCCCCCGAGGACGTCGACGCCGTCGTCCGCTCCGTCGGTGACGCCGGCGGCCGGGTCACCGCCCGGATCGCGCTGACCGACTCGTTCGTCGACGCCTCCGGCACCGACCAGCTCCGCACCACCGTCACCAACGTCGTGCCCGCCGGGGTGGAACTGCAGACCGGCGCCGTCGACCCCGGCAGCCTCGCCGGGGATCTGCTCGGCGCGGTGCTGCTCGTCGACCCGGGCACCGGACAACCGCGCAGCACCCCCGAGGAACGCGCCCTCGCCCTGACCACGCTGCGCAGCGGCGGTTTCATCACCTACGAGGACGACCGGGTCGAACCGGCCCAGAGCGCCCTCGTCGTCACCGGCGACCACAGCGGCAACGCCGAACGCGCCGGCAACCGCGGGTCGCTCATCGCGCGCTTCGCGGGGGTCGTCGACGGCCGCGGCGCCGGCGCGGTGCTCGCCGGCCGCACCGGGGCAGCCGAAGGCAACGGACCGATCGCCGTCGTCCGGGCCGATGCCGCGCTCGCCGCGGGCCTGTCCACGGTCGACAACCTCGACCGCGAATCGGGACGCCTGACGACGGTCCTGGCGCTGCGCGAGCAGTACGACGGGGGCACCGGCCGCTACGGGACGGGGCCGAGCGCCACCGCCGTCACCGTCGGCTCCCCGGCCCGCTGAGCGCCGCCGCCTGTGACGTCGATTGCACCGGGGGCCCGCAATCGCGAGTCGGGTACGCGCCCGCCCACGGAGGTGTTACCGTGAAGTTCCGTGGGTCGGCAGGCCCCAGCTGTATCGCATCAGTCCAAAAGTCCTGCACCTGACGTCACGGGAGCTTCTTTGCCACAGTCACGCCACTCGCGTACCCCTACCAAGCACATCTTCGTCAGCGGGGGCGTCGCGTCCTCTCTCGGCAAGGGGCTCACAGCGTCGAGCCTGGGCACTCTGCTCACCGCACGCGGCATGCGCGTGACGATGCAGAAGCTCGACCCGTACCTCAATGTCGACCCCGGCACGATGAATCCGTTCCAGCACGGTGAGGTCTTCGTCACCGAGGACGGCGCCGAGACCGACCTGGACGTCGGCCACTACGAGCGCTTCCTCGACCGCGACCTGACCGCCGACGCGAACGTCACCACCGGCCAGGTGTACTCCACGGTCATCGCCAAGGAACGCCGCGGCGAATATCTCGGCGACACCGTGCAGGTCATCCCGCACATCACCGACGAGATCAAGCGCCGCATCCTCGCGATGGCCGCACCCGACGCCGAGGGCCAGACCCCGGACGTGGTGATCACCGAGATCGGCGGCACCGTCGGCGACATCGAGTCGCAGCCCTTCCTCGAGGCCGCCCGCCAGGTGCGCCACGAGGTCGGCCGCGACAACTGCTTCTTCCTGCACGTCTCGCTCGTGCCCTATCTCGGGCCGTCCGGTGAGCTGAAGACCAAGCCGACCCAGCACTCGGTGGCGGCGCTGCGCAACATCGGTATCCAGCCCGACGCGCTCGTGCTGCGCTGCGACCGCGACGTGCCGGCCTCGCTCAAGGCGAAGATCTCGCTGATGTGCGACGTCGACGTCGCCGGCTGCATCTCCTGCCCCGACGCGCCGAGCATCTACGACATCCCGAAGGTGCTGCACAGCGAGGGACTCGACGCCTACGTCGTGCGCCAGCTCGGCCTGCCCTTCCGGGACGTCGACTGGACGGTGTGGGGCAACCTGCTCGAGCGGGTCCACAACCCCCGCGAGACCGTCGAGGTCGCGCTCGTCGGCAAGTACATCGACCTGCCCGACGCCTACCTGTCGGTCACCGAGGCGCTGCGCGCCGGCGGTTTCGCGCACCGCGCGAAGGTCAAGATCCGCTGGGTCGCCTCCGACGAGTGCGAGACCGAGGCCGGTGCCGAGAAGCACCTCGGCGACGTCGACGCCGTCCTGATCCCCGGCGGCTTCGGCATCCGCGGCATCGAGGGCAAGCTCGGCGCCATCCGGTTCGCCCGCACCCGCCGGATCCCGCTGCTCGGCCTGTGCCTGGGCCTGCAGTGCGTCGTCATCGAGGCCGCCCGGTCGGTCGGCATCGAGGACGCCTCGTCCACCGAGTTCGATCCCGACACCACCGCCCCGGTCATCTCCACGATGGCGGACCAGGAACAGGCGGTCGCCGGTGAGGCCGATCTCGGCGGCACCATGCGTCTCGGCGCCTACCCGGCCGCGCTGAAGAAGGGCTCGGTCGTGGCCAGGGCCTACGGCAGCGAGCAGGTCTCCGAACGGCACCGGCACCGCTACGAGGTCAACAACGCCTACCGCGACAAGATCGCCAAGTCCGGTCTGGTGTTCTCCGGCACCTCCCCGGACGGGCGGCTCGTCGAGTTCGTCGAGTACCCGGCCGAGCAGCATCCGTTCTTCGTCGCCACCCAGGCGCACCCGGAACTCAAGAGCCGGCCCACCCGCCCGCACCCGCTGTTCTCCGGCCTCGTCGCCGCGGCACTGCAGTACAAGGCGGCCGAACGGCTCCCGGTCGACATCCACGGCGAGAACAGCACCTCCGAGGAATCGGTCGGCTCGACCGCGTCGACGTCCACCGCCGGCGACGCCGAGTAGTCGACATGGCGCAGCGACACGACTTCCGCACCTTGGACAGCCGGCGGATCTACACGGGCGCCATCGTGTCGCTGCGCGTCGACGACGTGGCGATGCCCGACGGGCACACCGCCGAACGCGAAGTGGTCGAACACCACGGCGCGGTCGCGGTGGTGGCCGTCGACGAGCAGGACCGGGTGGTGCTCGTGCACCAGTACCGGCACCCGCTCGGCCGGCGACTGTGGGAACTGCCCGCCGGGCTGCTCGACGCACCCGGCGAGGACCCCCTCGACACCGCCCGCCGCGAACTCGCCGAGGAGACCGGCCTGGCCGCCGCCGACTGGGAACTTCTCGTCGACATCGCGCTCTCACCCGGATTCACCGACGAAGCCGTGCGCGTCTTCGCCGCCCGGGGTCTGAGCGCCGTCGACCGGGCCGAACCCGAGCACGAGGAGGCCGATCTCGAGGTCCACCGCGTCCCGGTCGACGAGGCCGTGGCGATGGTGCTGCGCGGGGAGATCGTCAACGCCACCGCGGTATCCGGTCTCCTCGCGTTCGCGACGGCCCGCGCGACGGGCACCGCGACCCGCGCACCGGATGCGCCGTGGCCGGACCGGCCCACCACCTTCGCCCGCACGCGCGCGGAGGGGTGAGCGGTGCTGCCCGGTGAGGAACGTCCCGCCACGCAGGTCGCTCCGCAGCCGTCCCCGACGCTTACCGGGCAACTCGACGCCTACCTCGCGCACCTGACCGTCGAACGGGGGGTCGCGGCGAACACCCTCGCCTCCTACCGCCGCGACCTGCTGCGCTACGTCGAACACCTCACCGACATCCACGTCGGCGACCTCGCCGACGTGCACGAACACCACATCAGCGACTTCGCCGCGAGCCTGCGCCGCGGGGATCCGGAACGCAACCGCCCGGCGCTGGCGGCGAGTTCGGCCGCCCGCGCCCTGATCGCCGTGCGGGGCCTGCACCGCTTCGCCGCCGCCGAAGGACAGACCCCGGTCGACGTCGCCCGCACCGTCAAACCCCCGGCGCCCGGGCGTCGCCTGCCCAAGGCGCTGACCGTCGACCAGGTCAGCGCGATCCTCGATGCCGCCGCCCCCGACGCCGACGGGCCCCGCAGCCTGCGCGACCGCGCCCTGCTCGAGCTGCTGTACTCCACCGGCGCCCGCATCTCCGAGGCCGTCGGACTCGACGTCGACGACATCGACACCGAATCACGCACCGTGCTGCTGCGCGGCAAGGGCGGCAAGCAGCGACTCGTCCCGGTCGGCCGCCCGGCGCTCGGCGCGCTCGACGCCTATCTCGTGCGGGGGCGACCCGCCCTGACCACCGGCCGCACCGCCGCGGTCTTCCTCAACGCGCGCGGCGGCCGCCTGTCGCGGCAGAGCGCGTGGAAGGTGCTGCAGACCGCCGCCGAACGCGCCGGGGTCGACGTCGGGGTGTCGCCCCACACGCTGCGGCACTCCTTCGCGACCCATCTCCTCGACGGGGGCGCCGACGTACGCGTGGTGCAGGAGTTACTGGGGCATGCTTCTGTGACGACCACGCAGATATACACCCTGGTCACCGCCGGTGCCCTTCGCGAGGTGTGGGCGCAGGCGCATCCGCGGGCGCGATGACCGACTCCGCAGGGGACGCGTGTCCGTGCGGTGATCCTGCCGACGAAGCGGTAGCGTTCTGGGGACGAGCCGCCGGGCCACCCGACGGGTCGACGAGAAGACATCTGGGTCGCAAGACAGGGGGAGTACCGAACGTGGGCACACCTCGGCCACCCGCCACGTACATGGAGCCGGAGCACCTCCGGTCGAACACCGTCCCGGTCGACGCACACGGCCGCGAGGACACCGACAGATCGTCCACCACCGAGCCGACCACCAGCGCCGCAACCGCCGCCGAGCCCGATCTCGGACCGACCGGCCGGCCACGCCGTCCCGTCCCGGAACCGGTGCCGCTGTCCACCCACGGACCGGCCCGCATCATCGCGATGTGCAACCAGAAGGGCGGGGTCGGCAAGACCACCTCGACCATCAACCTCGGGGCGTCCCTCGCCGAGTACGGGCGCCGCGTCCTGCTCGTCGACCTCGATCCGCAGGGCGCACTGTCCGCCGGACTCGGTGTCGCCCACCACGATCTCGATCTCACCGTCCACAATCTGCTCGTCGAACCGCGGGTGTCCACCGACGACGTGCTCGTGCGCACCCACGTCGAGGGCCTCGACCTGCTGCCGAGCAACATCGACCTGTCGGCGGCCGAGATCCAGCTCGTCTCCGAGGTCGGCCGCGAACAGGCACTGGGCCGCGCCCTGTACCCGATGCTCGACCGCTACGACTACATCCTCGTCGACTGCCAGCCCTCGCTCGGGCTGCTCACCGTCAACGCGCTCGCGTGCGCCGACTCGGTGCTCATCCCCATGGAGTGCGAGTTCTTCAGCCTGCGCGGCCTGGCACTGCTCAACGACACCGTCGCCAAGGTCCGCGACCGGCTCAACCCGAAGCTGGCCGTCGCCGGCATCCTCGTCACCATGTTCGACCAGCGCACGCTGCACGGTCGTGAGGTGATGTCGCGGGTCGTGGAGGTCTTCGGCGATCTCGTCTACGACGCCGTCATCAACCGCACCGTCAAGTTCCCCGAGACCAGTGTCGCCGGCGAACCCATCACCCGCTGGGCACCGACCTCTGCCGGCGCCGAGTCGTACCGCGCCCTCGCGCGGGAAGTGATCCACCGGAGCGGTCGCTGAGTCCCGTGCACGCTCCTGTCCAGGACTCGGCGGACACCGGCACGGCACCCGACGCGGAGGTCGAGGCGGTGGTCCTCGAGGAACCCACCGAACCGGCCCAGCCGGAGGTCGAGGAGACCCCCTCGGGTTTCCACGTGCGCCTGCGCAACTTCGAGGGCCCCTTCGATCTGCTGCTCACCCTCATCTCGCAGCGCCGCCTCGACGTCACCGAGGTGGCACTGCACGAGGTCACCGACGACTTCATCGCCTACACCCGCAAACTCGGCCCCGAACTCGGGCTCGATCAGACCACCGAGTTCCTGGTCGTCGCCGCGACCCTGCTCGACCTCAAGGCCGCCCGGCTGCTGCCCGCCGGTGAGGTCGACGACCCCGAGGACCTCGCCCTGCTCGAGGCCCGCGACCTGCTGTTCGCGCGTCTGCTGCAGTACCGGGCGTACAAGCAGATCGCCGAACAGTTCGCCGCCCTCGAGGCCGCAGCGCTGCGCCGCTATCCGCGCGCGGTGTCGCTCGAGGAGTGCTACGAGAATCTCGTACCGGAGGTCGTGCTCGGCGTCGACGCGCACCGCTTCGCCGAGATCGCCGCCGCGGCGTTCCGGCCGAAACCACCACCGACCGTCGGCCTCGACCACCTGCACACCCCGAAGGTGTCGGTTCCCGAACAGGCCGCCCACATCCTCGGTCTGTTGCGTGCCCGTGGCGCCGGGGTCTGGGTCGGATTCGACGAACTCGTCGTCGACTGCGATCTCGGGCTGCTGGTCGTCGCGCGGTTCCTCGCGTTGCTCGAGCTCTACCGCGAACGCGCCGTCACCTTCGAACAACCCGACCCGCTCGGACACCTGCAGGTCGCGTGGACGGGGGAGACCGACGGGGAGGCCATCGATTTCGAGGAGGACTACGGGTGAGCGACGACACCGTCGCGCGGGAGCACGCGGACGACGCTGCGCCCGAGAGTGATGCTGCGCCGGGGAACGCGGACGGCACCGTGCGGGAACGTGACGAAGACACTGCTGCGCCGGAACGCGCGTGGGACGGGGAACTTCTCGAGATCGCCGACGACGAACTCACCGCAGCACTCGAGGCACTGTTGCTCGTCGTCGACACCCCTGCGCCGACCGAGCAGCTCGCGACCGCCATCGGGGTCACCGCCGACCGCGCCGAGGCCGCGCTGCGGCGTCTCGCACAGGACCTCACCGCGCGCGGATCCGGCATCGACCTGCGGTTCGCCGGCGACGGCTGGCGCTTCTACACGCGCCGCGACTTCGCGCCCTACGTCGAGAAACTGTTGCAGGGCGGCGCGCGCACGAAGCTCACCCGCGCCGCGCTCGAGACGCTCGCCGTGATCGCCTACCGGCAACCGGTGACCCGCAGCCGTGTCCGTGCCGTGCGCGGCGTCAACGTCGACGGGGTGATGCGCACCCTGCTCGCGCGGGATCTGATCGCCGAGGCGGGCACCGATCCGGAGACCGGCGGCACGCTCTACGTCACCACGGAGCTGTTCCTCGAACGCCTCGGCCTGGCGTCTCTGCAGGATCTGCCGCCCGTTGCGCCGCTTCTGCCCGATGTCGATGTGATCGACGACATCGCCGACAGTCTCGAGTCGGACCCACGATTTGAGAGAATGGGAAAGAACGCGCGTCCCGAGACTCTCTCGCCCGCGGAGTTCGATCCAGAGAACTGACAGGAACCAAGTGAATACACCCGCTCGCCGTGATGGCACACCGGACCGTAGAAGAAACAATCCCCGCAGCGCGAACACGCGCAACACCGGGGGATCCCGCTCGGGACGCGCGGACGCACCGCGTTCCGGAGGACGCACCGAAGCACCGCGCTCCGGAGGACGCACCGAAGCACCGCGTTCCGGAGGACGCACCGAAGCACCGCGTTCCAGCGGACGTACCGACGCTCCCCGCTCGGGGCGCGCAGGGGCTCCCCGTTCGGGGGAGCGCACCGACTCACCCCGCTCCGATCGCCGGGCCACTCCCGGCCAGTCGGCCGGAGGCCGCAAACCGGCCCAGCCGGCCGCCGGCCGCAAACCGCACCGCAAGGGCACCTCGACTGGTAAGCCTGCCGCCAAGCGCGCGGCGCAGCGCGTCGTTCCGACCGTGAGCAACGCTCGTCCCGCGCGTCACCAGCATCGCGAAGCCGGCCCCGCCCAGCTGCCCGCCGGTGAAGGCGTGCGGCTGCAGAAGGTGCTCGCCCAGGCCGGCGTTGCCTCGCGCCGCGCAGCCGAGGAACTCATCGCCGCGGGTCGCGTCGAGGTCGACGGCAACATCGTCGTCGAACAGGGCCTGCGCGTGGACCCGGAGAACGCCGTGATCCGGGTCGACGGCGTCCGCGTCGTCATCAACAAGGATCTCGTGCACCTCGTGCTGAACAAGCCCCGCGGCTGGCAGTCCACGATGTCCGACGATCTCGGCCGTCCCTGCGTCGGTGACATCGTCTCCGAACGCGTCGCCGCCGGGCAGCGCCTGTTCCACGTCGGTCGTCTCGACGCCGACACCGAGGGTCTGCTGCTCCTCACCAACGACGGCGAACTCGCGCACCGGCTGATGCACCCGTCCTTCGAGGTGCCCAAGACCTACCTGGCGACCGTCAAGGGTGTGCTCGCCCGCGGTGTCGGCAAGCAGCTCAAGGCCGGCATCGAACTCGAGGACGGACCCGCCTCCGTCGACGAGTTCTCGCTGCTCGAGGTCCACGAGGGCCAGTCGCTCGTGCGGCTCGTGCTGCACGAGGGCCGCAAGCACATCGTGCGACGCCTGCTCGATGCGGTCGGGTTCCCCGTGATCCGGCTGGTGCGCACCAATATCGGTCCCGTGGCGCTCGGCGACCAGCGTCCCGGCACCCTCCGTGTCCTCGGCCGCAACGAGGTCGGTGGCCTGTACCAGGCGGTGAAGCTGTGACCGCCGCACGGGCCGACGCGCTGGTCGTCGCGATGGACGGACCGTCGGGCACGGGCAAGTCCACCGTCTCCAAGCGCCTCGCGCAGCATCTCGGTGCCGCCTATCTCGACACCGGCGCGATGTACCGCATCGCGACGCTGCACGCCCTGCGCCGCGGCACCGATCTGACCGATCCGGCGGCGATCGCCGCGGCCACCGCCGACCTGCCGTGGTCGATCGGCACCGACCCCACCGTCGAGGACATCCGCCTCGACGGAGACGACGTGCGCGAGATCATCCGCGGTGCCGAAGTCACGGCCGCGGTCTCCGCGGTCTCCGCCGTGCCCGAGGTGCGCACCCTGCTCGTCGAGGCCCAGCAGCGTCTCGGCCGCGCCGAGCACCGCGTCGTGATCGAAGGACGCGACATCGGCACGGTCGTCTTCCCCGACGCGGACGTGAAGATCTTCCTCACCGCCTCGGCGGAGGCCCGTGCGCACCGGCGCAACAACCAGAACATCGCCGAGGGCCGCGGCGACGACTACGAGGCGGTCCTCGCCGCGGTGCAGCGCCGCGACCACCTCGACTCCACCCGCGCGGTGTCCCCGCTGCGCGCGGCGGACGACGCGGTCGTCGTGGACACCAGCGACATGAACATCGACGAGGTGATCGCCGCGCTGCTCGCGGTGGTCGCCGAGCAGACTGGAGCGAAGCTGTGAGCGACGACCTGAGCACCGACTACACCGGGTTCGACGGCGACGGCACCTGGTCGGAAGAAGGCGACTGGGACATCGAGTTCGCCGAGGGCGGCGATCTCGAGGAGTTCGTGCCGGTCCCGACCGTCGCTGTGGTCGGCCGACCGAACGTGGGCAAGTCCACCCTGGTCAACCGCATCATCGGCCGACGTGAAGCCGTCGTCGAGGACGTCCCGGGCGTCACCCGCGACCGGGTCTCGTACGAGGCGTCGTGGAACGGCCGCCGATTCATGGTGCAGGACACCGGCGGATGGGAGCCCGACGCGAAGGGCATGCAGCAGTCCGTGGCCCGTCAGGCGGAGGTCGCGATGCGCACCGCCGACGCGATCCTCGTCGTCGTCGATGCCACCGTGGGCGCCACCAGCGTCGACGAGGCCGTCGCGAAGGTGCTGCGCCGGTCCAAGACCCCGGTGCTGCTCGTGGCGAACAAGGTCGACGACGACCGCGTCGAATCCGAGGCCGCAGCCCTGTGGTCCCTCGGACTCGGCCAGCCCTATTCGGTGTCGGCCACCCACGGCCGCGGCACCGGCGACCTGCTCGACGAGCTGCTCGCCAAGCTGCCGGCCACACCCCGCGAGGGCACCGGTGGGGAAGGGCCTCGGCGCGTCGCGCTGGTGGGCAAGCCGAACGTCGGCAAGTCGAGCCTGCTCAACAAGCTCGCCGGTGACGAGCGGTCGGTGGTGCACGACATCGCCGGCACCACCGTCGACCCGGTGGACTCGATCGTCGAGCTCGGCGGCAAGCCGTGGCGATTCGTCGACACCGCAGGTCTGCGCAAGCGCGTCAACAGCGCGTCCGGCGCCGAGTTCTACGCCTCCCTGCGCACGCGCGGTGCGATCGACGCGGCCGAGGTTGCGGTCTTGCTCATCGACGCCTCGCAGCCCATCACCGAGCAGGACCAGCGGGTCATCACGATGGTCGTCGAGTCCGGCCGCGCCCTGGTGATCGCCTTCAACAAGTGGGATCTCGTCGATGAGGACCGCCGCTACGAACTCGGCCGCGAGATCGACCGCGACCTGTTGCGGGTGCCGTGGGCGTCGCGGGTGAACATCTCCGCCAAGACCGGTCGCGCCGTGCAGAAGCTCGTACCGGCCATGGAGACCGCCCTCGAGTCGTGGGACAAGCGCATCTCGACCGGACGCCTGAACTCCTGGCTCAAGGAGGTCGTGGCCGCGACTCCGCCGCCGATGCGGGGCGGTCGCCTGCCCCGGGTGCTGTTCGCCACCCAGGCGGCCACCCGGCCGCCGACCTTCGTGCTGTTCACCACAGGCTTCCTCGAAGCCGGCTACCGCCGATTCCTCGAGCGTCGCCTGCGTGAGGAGTTCAACTTCGACGGCAGCCCCGTGCGGATCTCGGTGCGCGTGCGGGAGAAGCGCGACCGCCGCAAGTGAGCTCCCGACGCCCGGTCGTGAAAACGCGCTGACCAGCCGATTAGTGTTTCGGTCCGTTCCTGTTGTAATCTCTGAGAGCGCTCGGAGAGAGCGCGGACGGGCTGTGGCGCAGCTTGGTAGCGCACTTGACTGGGGGTCAAGTGGTCGCAGGTTCAAATCCTGTCAGCCCGACAGCGAAAACCCCTTCCGACTCCGGTCGGAAGGGGTTTTCTCGTTTCTGCGGGGGTCTCATCCGGTCGTCGCCTGCGCAGCGGTACGCACCCCGGAGAACCTCACCGACGGTGACGAGGGCGAGGCAACGGTCTCCGACGGCGACGTCTCGTCGTGGGCGGTTGCGTGACGTGCGGTCGGGCGCGTGCCGGCCGACCTCGTCGACCGACCCGAGTACGCCCGAGCCGCAGTGGCGGTCTCCTGACACGGATCGCGCCGAACGGTCCCGGATCCGGTGCGCACCGTCCACGATGAGAAATGCGTCGGCGGACGGTCATTGTCCGTGCGGCACCATCCGTGCCCTGCGGCACCCGCGAAAGGACCATGATGACCACTCGATTCAATCCCTATCTCGCATTCCGCGATTCCGCACGCGAAGCCATGGAGTTCTACAGGTCGGTGTTCGGTGGTGAGCTGACGGTGAGCACATTCGGCGACATGCACGACTGGGACGATCCGAACGAGAACGCGAAGGTGATGCACTCGATGCTCACCACCGACCGCGGTTTCGTGCTCATGGCCTCGGACACCCCGCAGGGAACGGATTACACGCCCGGCACGAACTTCTCGCTCTCGCTCAGCGGGGACGACGAGAGCGTGCTCCGGGGTTGGTGGGACGCACTGACCGCGGACGGTCGCGTCGACATGCCGCTCGAGCGTGCCCCGTGGGGCGATCTGTTCGGCATGTGCACCGATCGCTTCGGCGTGTCGTGGATGGTCAGCATCGGCGACCAGCAGGGCTGAACCCGCGCCGGTCGGCGCCCGTCAGCCGAGACGGGCGTCGAGCTCGCGCACCAGCTTCGCCGGCGCGGTCTGCCGATAGGACATGTCGAGCAGTTCGGCGACCTCGTCCCAGTCCACCTCCGGACGGGCGAGGTCGTACCCGACCCACCCGGACGGCCCGAAGTACATCGGCACATAGGTGTGGGATTCCTCGAGCAGCGCGCGGCGTTCCTCCTCGTCGGGTTTGACGATGAGGGAGCGGGGAAACGGTGCGCGGGTGCCCTTCTCGCCGCCTCCGAAGACCGCGAAGGCCGTACGTGTGGAGAAGAACGGACGGCCGTGCGAGATCTTCTCGCTCGCGCCGGGCAGGGCCAGCGCGAGCGAGCGCACACGGGCGAGCAGAGGATCCGCCTCGTCGAACATCACCGGATGCGGCATGAGCGGAGCGTACCGAGCGACTACGACAACGGTCGCGGGATCGACTCCTCGGCATCAACTATTCCGGCTCTTCAGCGCATCGATACCGGCGTGCAACAGCGGCTCGACACCGCGGCCGAGTTCCTCGAACCCCTCGCCGACAGTCTTGCCCTGGCGGAACCGGAAGTAGATGCCCTCGAGGATCACCGCGAGCTTGTAATAGGCCAGGGCGAGATGGAACGCCATGTCCGACAGGTCACGTCCGCCCGCGGCCTCGTACCGCGCGAGCAGTTCGTCGTCACCGAGGAAGCCCGGAGCGCGGGACACCGTCGAGACGGGGAACTCCGTGTTCTCCCGCGCCAGCCGCTGGTACACCAGCAGCAACGCCACATCGGTGAGGGGATCGCCGAGCGTGGCCATCTCCCAGTCCAGCACCGCGACCACCTTGTCGTCGTCGACGAGGACGTTGTCGAGCCGGTAATCGCCGTGCACGATGCCCACCTCGCCGTCGCCGGGCAAATTGTCGACGAGCAGCCGGTGCAGCTCGTCGGCGCCGTCGAGGTCCCGGCTGTGCGAGTTCTCGAGCTGTGTGGTCCAGCGCCGCACCTGCCGCTCGAGGAAGCCCTGGGGGCGGCCGAATTCCTCGAGCCCCACGGTCGCCGGGTCCACCGCGTGCAGGGCCGCCAGGGTGTCGAACATCCGCTCGGAGATCACGCGCGTGCGCTCGGCGCCGAGCGGTTCGAGTTCCTCCGCGGTGCGATAGGGCGTCCCCACGACCAGATCCATGAGGTAGAAGGGCGCGCCGAGCACCGAATCGTCCTCGCACAGCAGATACGAGCGGGGGACCGGTACCGCGGTGCCGGCGAGCGCGGAGATGACGCGGTACTCGCGAGCCATGTCGTGGGCGGTCGCGAGGACGTGTCCGAGTGGGGGACGGCGCAGCACCAGCCGCCGGTCGCCGTCGGTCACCTCGTAGGTGAGATTCGAGCGCCCGCCGCTGATCAGGCGGGCGCGGAGGGAACCGGAGAACAGGTCGGGGGCGGAGGTCTGCAGATAGGCATCGAGCGCATCGAGGTCGAGGCCGGCGGGCACGTCGTTCATCGAGCTCCTTTCCGTCGGCTCCCACTATGACCGCGGGCGGGGATCCGTGTCCGGAGAACTCCCACCCCGGGTAATTACTCCGAGCGGTACGGAAACCGTAGATATCCAGAATATCCCTCCTCGCGACCGACGCCACCGACACCGGCCATGACATGCGCCTACCCGCCGGTCCAGTTGTGACGAACTACTGTCGACCCATGCCCGCTGCTCATCCTCTCGACCGAGACAACGTCCGCGACGCGCTGGACGCGTTCGATTCGCGCCGACTACCGCTCGACGGCCGCCGGCACGCAGCCGTCGTCGTGGCGGTGCTCGACGACGGGAACGGCAATCCCGTCATGCCCCTCACGCGGCGACCGACGCGTCTGCGGGCGCATCCCGGCCAGTTCGCGTTGCCGGGCGGGCGTCTGGACGAGGGGGAGCAGCCCGAGGAGGCCGCCCTGCGCGAGTTGCACGAAGAGCTCGGTCTCGACCTCGGCCCCGAGGCCGTTCTCGGCCGGCTCGACGACTACGTCACCCGCTCCGGTTACGTCATGTCGCCGTTCGTCGTGTGGTCGGACACCGCCGTGACCGACCTGAAGCCCAGCCCCGACGAGGTCGACGTGCTCTTCGCCGTCACCACCGACGAACTCGACGTCGACCCGCGCTTCGTCACCATCCCCGAATCCGACAAGCCGGTGATCCAGTGGCCCTTCCGCGGTCACCTCGTCCACGCACCGACCGCTGCGGTGGTCTACCAGTTCCGTGAGGTCGTGCTGCGCCGGCGGGCCACCCGCATCGACGGTCTCGAGCAGCCGGTCTTCGCCTGGCGCTGACACCCCGGAATCTCCGGTCGCGCGGCTGTGCAAGGCTGGACTCCGCGCCCCCAACGGAACTCCGGCGGGGCACCACGAGTACGACCCCACGAGAACACGGAGCGGCCCCACCATGACCGATGCGACCGGAACCGCCGCCGCGCGCGGATCGGACCGCATCCTCACCGTGCCGAACGTCCTCAGTTTCGTCCGGCTGCTGGGTGTGCCCGTCTTCCTCTATCTCGTCCTCGTCGCCCACGCCGACGTCTGGGCGCTGATCCTGCTGGCCGCGAGCAGCATCACCGACTGGGCCGACGGCAAACTCGCCCGGCTGCTCGACCAGACCTCCCGCCTCGGCGCCCTTCTCGATCCCGCCGTCGACCGCCTCTACATCGTGGCCACCCTCGTCGCCCTCGTGGCGCGCGACATCGTGCCCTGGTGGATCGCCGTGATCCTCGTCGGCCGCGAACTCGTCCTGGCCCCGACCCTGGCCGTCTACCGGCGCCGGGAACTGCCCCCGCCGGACGTGCTCTACCTCGGCAAGGGCGCGACCTTCCTGCTCATGTGCGCGCTGCCACTGATGCTCGGGGCCGTCGCCGTGCCCGCCTCGGAGCCGATCACCGGCCCACTCGGCTGGGCCGCCCTGATCTGGGGGACCGTGCTGTACGTGTGGACCGGACTGCTGTACCTCGGGCAGGCCGTCGCGACGGCACGGATCGTGCCGGCCGGACGGTGATTCGATGAGCCGCGCGTGGGAACGCATCCGGCGCAATCCGGTGCCCTCGCTCCTGAAGTCGCTCCTCGAGGATCATCTCGACCCCGGCTACGCCGCGTCCGCCGCGGACCGGGCCGCAGGGCGCCCGAGCACCTCTCCACGGGCTTCGCGCGCGTGGCTCGGCGCCGGAGTTCTCCTCGCCGGCCTCGTGATCGGCGTCGCGTACGCGCAGAACGCCGACGTGCAGGCAGGCACCGACAGCACCCGCGCCGAGATCCTCGACTCCCTCCGGGCAGGGGACGAACGCATCGACGCGCTCACCGCTCGGCGGGACGAACTCGGCGCCGCGATCGACGAACGACGCACCGCCCTGTTCTCCGACGGAGGCGACGGCGCAAGCGTCCTCGACGAACTCCGCGACGCCGAGACCGCAGCCGCGGCAACACCCGTGCGCGGTCCGGGGATCACGGTCACCCTCACCGAACCCGCCGCGCGACCGAACCTGTCGGATGCGGCGCGACTCGAGGACCGGCCCACCGCGCTCGTCCTCGACCGCGACCTGCAGTCGGTCGTCAACGCGCTGTGGGCGGCCGGTGCGGAGGCCGTCGAGGTCGGTGGCGTGCGGGTTGGCCCCGGCGTCACCATCCGGCAGGCCGGGGGAGCGATGCTCGTCGACAACCGACCCGTATTCTCCCCGTACACGGTCTCGGCGGTGGGTTCTCCGTCCCGGCTGCAGACGTCCTTCGTCGTCAGCGACGCCTACCTGCGCATCGCGGGGATCCAACAGCTCTACGGGGTGGGATTCACCCTCGCCGAGGAGGACGATCTCGAGTTTCCGGCCGCCACGGTCCGGAAGCTCGGCAGCAGCGGAGAAACGGGGTACAGGTGAAGCGACTCGAACACGGTCACGCGCTCTACGCGGTGCTCGCACTGGCGATCGGGATCGGCGCCGGAATCGTGTTCAGCCCACAGGTACCCGACGTCGTGCAGCCCTACCTGCCCATCGCGGTGGTCGCCGCGCTCGACACGGTCTTCGGCGGGCTGCGCGCCTATCTCGACGACATCTTCGACGCGAAGGTGTTCGTGGTGTCGTTCGTCTTCAACGTCCTCGTCGCCGCACTGATCGTGTGGCTCGGCGACCAACTCGGGGTGGGCACCCAGCTGTCGACCGCCGTCATCGTCGTCCTCGGCATCCGCATCTTCGGAAACGCTGCCGCCCTACGTCGTCGCCTGTTCGGAGCCTGACCGTGACCGAACCGCAACAACCCGGCCCCGCACCCGACACCGGCACTGCGCGCGCCACCCGCTCGCAACGCGTCTTCCTCGTCCTCGCGGCGATTCTGGTCGTCCTGCTCGGCGCCGGCATCGCCACCCAGGTGCGCACCACCGACACCGGCGACGCCCTCGACTCGGCGCGCCCCGCGGACCTGCTCGTGCTGCTCGACAACCTCAATCGCCGCGAAGCCGCTCTCCGCCAGGAGATCACCGAACTCGAGCGCACCCTCTCGAGTCTCGAACAGGAAGGCTCGGAAGCGGCACTCGAGGAGGCCCGTACGCGTCTGTACACGTTGTCCGTCCAGCTCGGCACCGAACCCGCCACCGGACCCGGAGTGGTTCTCACCGTCGACGATCCGCGCCAAGGCGTCGGATCGGAGGTGCTGCTCGACATGATCCAGGAGCTGCGCGCGGCGGGTGCCGACACGATGCAGATCGCCGGGGCGAACGGGGAGACCGTGCGCATCGGAGTCGATTCGTGGGTCACCGGACCGGGCGGCGACATCGTCGTCGACGACCGCCGACTCGACGCTCCGTACACCGTCACCGCCATCGGCGACGGACCGACTCTCGCCGCCGCGCTGAACATTCCCGGCGGAGTGGTCGACACGGTCGCCCGTGCGGGCGGATCATTGTCCGTGGAACAGTCTCCGCAGGTGGAGGTGTCCGCCTTGCGGGAGATCGAGCCACGCCAATACTCTCAGCCCGGTAACTGAATCCGACGTTCCGGTCGAACGTCGTCTCCGAAAGGACCAGTCTTGACCGATTTCGCGACACCCGAGGATCTGCGGTACACCCCCGAGCACGAGTGGGTGCGCAGGACGGGCGCGACGACCGTGCGCATCGGGATCACCGACTACGCACAGTCCCAACTCGGCGACGTGGTCTTCGTGCAGCTGCCGGAGGCGGGCGCCGAGATCGCTGCCGGCGAGTCCTTCGGAGAGGTCGAGTCCACCAAGAGCGTGTCGGACGTGTTCGCGCCGCTGACCGCGAAGGTGACCGCCGTCAACACGGAACTCGACGCGAATCCCGAACTGGTGAACAGCAGCCCGTACGAGGAGGGCTGGCTCGTCGACGTGGAGGTCGGCAGCGAGAGCGACCTCGACGAGGCCCTCGCGGAGACGCTCGACGCGGAAGGTTACCGCGGGATCACGGAAGGCTGACGGACCCGACAGGTAACGTGACCGCGACTGTCTGCGTCAGTACCCCCGCGCGGGGTACGGTCGGATATGGCGTGTGCCGTGTCGGACCTGAACGGGGCGAACGAATCAGCGACCGCCCGGGATCACCCGGGTGGTCGAACGGATAAGGAGAAACGGTGAGCGAGAACGGCAACGCGGGCTACGAGGAGACTCCTGCAGAGACCACTTCGGTATTTCGCGCCGACTTCCTGAACGAAGTGGAAGGCGCAGGTTCGGCCACCACCGAAGCGCCCGTCTCGGGTGTCGAGGGCCTGCCCGCCGGATCGGCGCTGCTGGTCGTCAAGCGGGGGCCCAATGCAGGATCGCGCTTCCTGCTCGACCAGCCCACCACCTCGGCGGGCCGGCATCCCGACAGCGACATCTTCCTCGACGACGTGACCGTCAGCCGTCGGCACGCCGAGTTCCGCCAGGACGAGGGCGAATTCCAGGTCGTCGACGTGGGAAGCCTCAACGGCACCTACGTCAACCGCGAGCCGGTCGACTCCGCCGTCCTCGCGAACGGCGACGAGGTGCAGATCGGTAAGTTCCGGCTGGTGTTCCTGACCGGTCCGCGAGGTAACCAGGGCGCAGGTAGCTGATGACCGCGGCCCGCCAGCCGGCGCCGGCCGGAATGTCGATCGGGTCGGTGCTCGACCGCCTGCGTCCGGAATTCCCGGACGTGACGATCTCGAAGATCCGGTTCCTCGAGGCCGAGGGACTGATCAGCCCGGAACGCACCCCCTCGGGCTACCGACGCTTCTCGATCGCCGACTGCGAGCGTCTGCGGTACGTGCTCACCGCGCAACGCGATCAGTACCTTCCGCTCAAGGTGATCAAGGAGCAGCTCGAGGCGATCGACCGCGGCGCCGCCACGGTGGGATCGGTCGAGACCCGGATCACCCGGCCGCGCCCGCTGGCGGTCGCCCGCGGGGAAGTCTCGCCGGAGGATCTGCGCACCGACCGCGAGATCCGGGTGAGCCGCGACGATCTGTGCACCCGCGCGGGGATCGACGCGTCCTTCCTCACCGAGCTGGTGGGGGCGGGTCTGGTCAAGCCGGGCCCGGCCGGTTTCTTCGACGAGGACGCGGTGCTGCTCGCCCGCACGGCGAAGGCGATGGCGGAGTTCGGTCTCGAGGTTCGGCACCTGCGGGCGTTCAAGCTCGCCGCCGACCGCGAGGCCGCGCTCGTCGCGCAGATCGCCGGCCCGATCGCGAAGGGCCGCGACGCGGGGGCGCGGCAGCGCGCCGAGGAGATGGTGCGCGAACTGGCCGCACTGTCGTTGACATTGCACACCTGCCTGGTGAAGGCGGCGGTGCAGGGGGCACTCGACCGCTGAGGCGACGAACTCGTCGCCGATCGCGTCCACGGCCCTCCGTCGGGTGGTGACCTACGGCACCTGACGGATGCGCTGGAGGACACTAGAATTCCAGGCAGTACCTGTCGGGTGGTCCCACCACCGACGAGCAGCAGGACGGAGGCATCGCGATGAGCGAGATGCGGATAGTAGGGATTCGTATCGAACAACCGCAGAACCAGCCTGTCCTCCTGCTGCGGGAGGTCGACGGCGATCGGTATCTGCCGATCTGGATCGGGCAGAACGAAGCGACCGCCATCGCCCTCGAACAGCAGGGGGTCGAACCGGCACGACCGCTGACCCACGACCTGATCAAGAACCTCCTCGAGGCGTTCGGTCACAACCTGCGCGAGGTGCGCATCGTCGACCTGCGTGAGGGGACGTTCTACGCGGATCTGGTCTTCGACGGAGGGATGCGCGTGTCCTGCCGGCCCTCCGACGGGGTGGCAGTGGCCTTGCGCATCGGCGCGCCGGTCCACGTCGAGGAACCGGTGCTCACCGAGGCAGGACTGGTCATGCCCGACGAACGGGAGGACGAGGTCGAGAAGTTCAAGGAGTTCCTCGATTCCGTCTCGCCCGACGATTTCAAGGCGACGGACGGCTGAACGCCGTCCGTTCGCACGGCGGCGAGCGTTGACGCGCGCGTCGGCCGTAACGGTAGTAATGTCGAACGTTGCCTTCCGGTCGGCGTGTTGCAGCCCAGCGCCCAACACCGGAGCGTACGCTGAGTTGATCCGCCAGGGATGACTCGGTGAGCCTGGGAGCGCTCGATGATCGGATGTGGTCGGGGGGATCCGCCAATCGATCGTTGCGAGGCAGAACTGGGCGCGCGAGAGGGAGTCAGTAGTGCGAGATCGGACGAAGGGACAGCCACTCGGCGTCGATTCCGGCGATCGCTCGAATCCGGCGCCGCGGACGAACGAGACCGACGAGATCCAACCGGGCCTGTTTCCGGACAACTCGGTACCCGACGAGCTCGTCGGCTACCGCGTGCCCATCGCCTGCCAGATCGCGGGTATCAGCTACCGCCAGCTCGACTACTGGGCCCGCACGAATCTGGTCGTACCGTCCATCCGCGGGGCTGCCGGCTCCGGTAGCCAACGGCTGTACTCGTTCAAGGACATCCTCGTCCTCAAGATCGTCAAGCGCCTGCTCGACACCGGCGTCTCGCTGCAGAACATCCGCGTCGCCGTCGACCATCTCCGCAGCCGCGGGGTGGGCGACCTCGCGAAGATCACCCTCTTCTCCGACGGCACCACCGTCTACGAATGCACGTCGCCCGAAGAGGTCGTCGACCTGCTCCAGGGCGGCCAGGGCGTCTTCGGGATCGCAGTGAGCGGCGCGATGCGCGAGCTCACCGGCAGCATCGCCGATTTCCCCGCCGAACGCGCCGACGGCGGCGGCGTCGAGGAACGCCCCGAGGACGAACTCGCGTCGCGTCGCCGCGAACGCATCAACCGCCGCATCGGCTGACCCACCACCGAGGCCGCATCGGCCGACCACATGACCGCTCCACTCCACCGCCTGCGGCGCTTTCCGCACCTGCGGTATTTCGACCCCCGCGCCGTGTTCTAGACTCGAAGGCGCGTCGCCATCACGCGGGAGAGACCCGGACACCGAGCCGGGCGCCGAAGGAGCAGCACCTCCCCGTCAATCTCTCAGGCAACCGGGACCGCGTGAGCTCCGACGTCTCTGGAAAGCGGTGGGAGCACCCGCCCGCCCACGGGGAAAGGCTCTGGCCGGCCGAATCTCTCAGGCGCTCGCCCCGCGAGCTCACGACAGAGGGGGAGGAACCACCTCGCGCGACCGCGCGCACGTGGACCTCGCCGACCAGCCCGGGAGCTGCGATGACAGATGCCGTCACCTCGAACTTCGCCGATCGCCACATCGGCCCCGACACCGCCGGCCTGAACCGGATCCTCGACGTCGTCGGAGTCGATTCGCTCGACGCCCTCGCCACCGCCGCGGTGCCGGCCGCCATCCTCGACGACCGAGCAGACAACGTGCCGACCGGCCTCGACGTCCTCGACGCGCCCCGCTCCGAGCACGACGTACTCGCCGAACTGAAGGCACTCGCGTCGCAGAACACCGTGGCGACGTCGATGATCGGTCACGGCTACTACGACACGCTCACACCGCCCGTGCTGCTGCGCAACATCATCGAGAACCCCGCCTGGTACACGGCCTACACCCCCTACCAGCCGGAGATCAGCCAGGGACGCCTCGAGGCGCTGCTGAACTTCCAGACCATGGTCGCCGACCTGACCGGCATGGAGATCGCGAACTCGTCGATGCTCGACGAGGCCACCGCCGCCGCCGAGGCGATGACCCTGCTGCGCCGCGCGAACCGCAAGTCCAAGAGCCCCCGCCTGGTCGTCGACGCCGACCTGTTCGCGCAGACCGCCGCGGTGCTGGCGACCCGCGCCGAACCGCTCGGCATCGAGATCGTCACCGCCGACCTCGCCGCCGACGGACTGCCCGAAGGTGAGTTCTTCGGTGTGATCCTCCAGGTGCCCGGCGCCTCGGGACGCATCATCGACGCCGCTCCGATCATCGCGTCCGCCCACGACCGCGGCGCGCTCGTCGCCGTCGGCGCCGACCTGCTGGCCATGACCCTGATCACCCCGCCCGGGGAGCAGGGCGCCGACGCGTGCTTCGGCACCACCCAGCGGTTCGGTGTGCCGATGGGCTTCGGTGGGCCGCACGCCGGCTACCTCGCCGTCGGCAGCGCCCACACCCGCACCCTGCCCGGCCGTCTCGTCGGTGTCTCGGTGGACGCGGACGGCAACCCGGCCTACCGCCTCGCGTTGCAGACCCGTGAGCAGCACATCCGCCGTGAGAAGGCCACCAGCAACATCTGTACCGCCCAGGTGCTCCTCGCCGTGCTCGCGGCCATGTACGCCTCGTACCACGGCGCCGAAGGCCTCACCGGCATCGCCCGCCGCGTGGCCGGGCACGCCCGTCGACTCGCCGACGCTCTGCGCGCCGGTGGCGTCGAGGTCGTCCACGACGAGTTCTTCGACACCGTCCTCGTGCGCGTGCCGGGGCGCGCCGACGCCGTGCTCGCCGCCGCCCTCGAGGCCGGCATCAACCTGTACCGGGTCGACGACGATCACGTGTCGATCTCGTGCGACGAGGCCACCACCGCGGCGCACGTGGACGCGATCCTGGGCGCCTTCGGTGTCACCGCCGGTGAGGCCGCCGGGGGAACGGCGCTGCCGCAGGCCCTGGCCCGCACCAGCGAGTTCCTGCAGCACGAGGCGTTCACCCGCTACCGCACCGAGACCGCGATGATGCGGTATCTGCGGCGCCTGTCCGACAAGGACCTCGCCCTCGACCGGACGATGATCCCGCTGGGCTCGTGCACGATGAAGCTCAACGCCGCCGCCGAGATGGAGGCCATCACCTGGCCCGAGTTCGCGGGTCTGCATCCGTTCGCTCCGGCGGACCAGACGGCCGGCATCCGCCGTCTGATCGCCGACCTGGAGGGCTGGCTCGCCGCGGTGACGGGGTACGACGCCGTGAGCCTGCAGCCCAACGCCGGCAGCCAGGGCGAGTACGCGGGTCTGCTCGCAATCCGTCACTACCACCTCGACCGCGGCGACACCGATCGGGACATCTGCCTGATCCCGTCGAGCGCGCACGGCACCAACGCCGCATCCGCCGTGATGGCGGGCATGCGTGTCGAGGTCGTCGCGTGCCGCCCGAACGGCGACGTCGATCTCGACGACCTGCGCGCCAAGATCGCCGACCACGGTGCGCGCCTGGCCGCGATCATGATCACCTACCCGTCCACCCACGGTGTCTACGAGCACGACATCGCCGACATCTGCGGTGCCGTGCACGACGCCGGCGGTCAGGTGTACATCGACGGCGCCAACCTCAACGCGCTGGTGGGTCTGGCGCGGCCGGGCAGGTTCGGGGGCGATGTGAGCCACCTGAACCTGCACAAGACCTTCTGCATCCCGCACGGTGGTGGCGGTCCGGGTGTCGGCCCGATCGGGGTCCGCTCGCATCTGGCCCCGTACCTGCCGGGCCACCCCGCGGAGCCCGGACTCGGGGGAGCGGGACCGGTCTCGGCGGCGCCCTACGGGTCGGCGTCGATCCTGCCGATCACCTGGGCGTACATCAAGATGATGGGTGCCGAGGGACTGCGTCGCGCGTCGCTGACGGCGATCGCGTCGGCCAACTACATCGCCCGTCGTCTCGACGAGTACTTCCCGGTGCTGTACACGGGGGAGACCGGCATGGTCGCCCATGAGTGCATCCTCGATCTGCGTCCGCTGACGAAGGCGACGGGGGTGACGGTCGACGACGTCGCGAAGCGTCTGGCCGACTACGGTTTCCACGCGCCGACGATGAGCTTCCCGGTGGCCGGCACCCTCATGGTCGAGCCCACCGAGAGCGAGGACATCGCCGAACTCGACGCGTTCATCGAGGCGATGATCTCGATCCGCGGTGAGATCGACCGGGTCGGGGCAGGGGAGTGGCCGGTGGACGACAACCCGCTGCGTGGGGCTCCGCATACCGCGGAATGCCTGGTGGGCGAGTGGGACCACCCGTACTCGCGGGAGATCGCGGTGTTCCCGATGGGGAAGAGCCGGGCCAAGGTGTGGCCGGCGGTGCGGCGTATCGACGGCGCACACGGCGACCGGAATCTGGTGTGCTCGTGCCCGCCCTTGGAGGCGTACAGCGGCTGACGCCGGGGATGGCCGACGGACCCGTCCGTCGGCCATCTTCATCGGTTGGGTAACTCCGAACCGGACGGAAACCATAGAAATACAGAATGCCTCCCCGTTAACAACACAACTCACCAAGTCCCAGAGCGAAGGGACGTCAGTTCGCGGCGGTCAGCTCGAGGATGGAGATCTCCGGTGGGGTGCCGACCCGCACGGGCGGTCCCCACGCGCCGGTGCCCTGGGACGTGTAGATCTGCGTGTCGCCGAAGCGGTCGAGTCCGGTGACGGTGGGGTTGGCGAGGGAGACGAACGGTCGCAGCGGCCACATCTGCCCGCCGTGGGTGTGCCCGGACAGTTGCAGGTCGACTCCGAGTTCGCGGGCCTCGTCGACGTGCCGGGGCTGGTGGGCTGCGAGGATCACCGGGGTACCGTCCGCGATGCCGTCGAGGGCGGCGGGCATGTCGGGGTGGTGGGGTTCGGTGGCGGTGTAGTCGTGGACGCCGGCGAGCGCGACGACGTCGCCGTCGCGTTCGAGGACGACGTGCTCGTTGCGCAGGGCGCGTACACCGAGGGTCTCCCAGTGGTCGAGCCATGATTCGGCGTCGTCGGAGTAGTACTCGTGGTTGCCGCTGACGCCGTACACCCCGAGCGGGGCCTGCAGCTGCCGGAGCGGCTCGAGGTCGGAGCCGACGAGTTCGACGGTGCCGTCGGCGAGGTCGCCGCCGAGCACGATCAGGTCGGGTTGCTCTTCGGCGACGAGGTCGACGACGCGTTGCACGAAGTCGGCGCCGCGGGCGGGTCCGACGTGCAGGTCGGTGACGAGCGCGATGCGGGCGCCGTCGAAGCCTGCGGGCAGGTCCTGCAGGGCGACGGGCACGGTGACGATCCGCGGCCGGTCGGCCTCGACCGTGCCGTATCCGACGGCGGCGACCGCGGCGACGACGAGCACGGCGGTCGCGATGCGCAGCCCCCGTCGCGGGGTCTCGTCGGTGGTCGGCCCGGGGCGTCCGCGCCGGGCGAGGCGGGCGACGAGCAACCCCGCTCCGATGAGCAGGAGACCGAGCATCAGGTACAGCACCACGGCGAGCCAGCTCCAGCCGAGGAACCCGAAGGGACGGGCCCAAGCGGGGTCGAGCACCGTGCCCACCCCGGAGGCAACGAGCGTGAGCACGAACATCGCCGCCAGGACGAGGGCGGCGGCGAGGGCGGCAGGACGCGGCAGGCCGGGTGCCCGGACGAGTCGTCGATGCAGCAGGTAGGTGAGGAGGGCGAGGAAGACCCCCACGACGAGAAGTCGAAGCACGGTCAGGACGTCAGCTTTCGGAGGAGGTCGGTGAGGTCGGCCGGGTCGGTGGTGTCGACGACGGTGAGGCTGCCGTCGGTGGCCTCGGCGGCCTGCTCGAGGACGGGGTCGGTGCGGTCGCCGAGGACGACCACGTCGATCCGCACGGGGGTGGCGGGGGACGAGAGTTCGTCGATCGCGGCGCGCAGGTCGCGGGCGGCCGCCTCGTCGGGGTCGTCGCTGTCGACGACGACGAGCACGGAGTTGGGTCGGCCCGGGTCGTAGTTGTCGACGGCGTCGCGGTAGGCGGCGGTGAGGGTGGCGTAGACGGGTTCGCGGTCGACGAGGTCGATGTCGTCGAGGATCGAGGACATCGCCGCGCGCTTGGACTCGGTGAGGCCGTCACGGATCACGGCGACGCGGTGCCCCTCTGGGGTGTCGGCGAAGACGTACATGCCCATCACCGAGTTGATGGAGGCGCGGCGCATGGCCTCGCGCACAGCACCTGCGGTGGCGGTGAGGCGGGTGCCGTCTCCGGCGGGGGCACCCATGGAGGTGGAGGTGTCGACGACCATGGTGACCTTGCGCGGGGACACCGGGGCGAGACGCAGTGCGACGAGGACGTCGTCGACGGTGGGGTCGGCGGGGGCGAGGACGGTGTCGACGCGGGGCAGCGGCAGTTCCCCGGCGGGTTCCGGGACGGTGTCGGCGGTGCGGAAGCCGTGGGAGGTGAGGACGCCGGCCTGTTCGGGGCGACGCGCGTAGTCGGTGAACTCCGCGGCGGCGCGAGCGAGGGTCTCGTCGACCCAGGGGGCGTCGACGACGGCGGTGGGGAAGTCGACGACGGGTGCGACGCCGATCGGCAGGTGACCGGTGAGGCCGCGGACCTGCCCGTCGGCGAGGGCACGGTGCAGTTGCTGTTCGACGACCGGCACGGCGTGGATCGGTGCCTCGGTGTCGGGGTGGGCGCCGAGCGCCGCGAGGGTGTCGGCGGTGGTGCCGACCGCGCCGAGGGTGTCGGCGCCGAGCGCGAGGGTGCTCACGGCGGTGATGGCGGCGGGGGTGGCGGCCTGTTCGAGGGTGACCGGTCCGGCGCCGATGCCGGTGGTGGCGGCGGTGACCGCTTCGAGGGCGAGGGTGGTGGCGTGGGTCTCGGTGCCGGTGGGCAGGGCGAGGCCGAGGGTGCCCCAGATGTCGAGTCCGCTCTCGCGCATGGCGGCGGGGTCGTTCTGGAGTCGGGGCAGGTCCTGCCAGCGGACGGTGGCGGTGGTGAGGGCGCGGCCGAGGTCGGTGGGGACGGCGAGCACGACCGGGGAGGTGGCGAGGGGTCGGGGGGTGCCGTCGACGGCGTCGGCGGCGCGGGCGCTCATGCGGGTGTCGAGGGGCACCCACAGGGCGGGTTCGGGGCCGAGCGCCGGATCCCAGGTGCCGGCGGCGAGGGTGTCGGCGGCGGCGAGGCTGTCGACGGCGGTGATCTCGGCGGTGACGCAGTGGTCGCGGATGACGCGGACGCCGCCGTCGGTCCACTGTTCGGCGAGTTCGGTGAGGGCGGGGGCGATGAGGGGGTCGGCGGCGATGTGCAGGACGGTGTCGCCTTCGACGCAGGTTTCGGCGGCGGCGGTGGCCTGGTTGTCGATGTTGTCGCGCAGGCGGAACCAGCCGAGGACGGCGAGCAGGGCGAGTACTACGCCTACGGCGACCACGATGACGCTCGTGCTGATTCCTCGTCGTCCGCTGCCGCGATGTCGCCCGCCCACGTCGTGTCCGCCTCGTTTCGTTCGTCGATCCGATGGTCGAGTCTAGTGAGCGGCGGGATGTGACCTGGCTCCGCCGCGCGGGGCGGGGACGGGCAGGGCCCCGATCCGGTGTGGATCGGGGCCCTGTGGTGTCGGTGTGCGGGTCAGGCGAACTTGGCCTTGTTCTCGCGGCGACGGCGGTGCAGGATCGGCTCGGTGTAGCCGCTGGGCTGCGTGGTGCCTTCGAGGATGAGTTCCTTGGCGGCCTGGAAGGCGATGTTGTCGTCGAAGTTCGGGGCGAGCGGCCGGTAGCCGGGGTCGCCTTCGTTCTGCCGGTCGACGACGGGTGCCATGCGCTCGAGGGAGGCGATGACCTCGTCGGCGGTGACGACGTCGTGGCGGATCCAGTTGGCGAGGAGCTGGCTGGAGATGCGCAGGGTGGCGCGGTCCTCCATGAGTGCGACGTCGTGGATGTCGGGGACCTTGGAGCAGCCGACGCCGGCGTCGATCCAGCGCACGACGTAGCCGAGGATGGACTGGCAGTTGTTGTCGAGTTCTTCGCGCTTCTCCTCGTCGGACCAGTTCGGGTTCTCGGCGAGGGGGATGGTGAGGATGTCGTCGACGGTGGCGCGGGCCTTGCCCTTGAGTTCGTTCTGGACGGCGAAGACGTCGACCTCGTGGTAGTGGGTGGCGTGCAGGGTGGCGCCGGTGGGTGAGGGCACCCAGGCGGTGTTGGCGCCGGCCTTGGGCTGGCCGATCTTCTGCTCGACCATGTCGCGCATGAGGTCGGTCATGGCCCACATGCCCTTGCCGATCTGGGCCTTGCCCTGCAGGCCGCAGGCGAGGCCGGTGTCGACGTTCCAGTCCTCGTAGGCGGCGATCCAGCGCTGCTGCTTCATGGCGGCCTTGCGGACGACGGGGCCGGCCTCCATGGAGGTGTGGATCTCGTCGCCGGTGCGGTCGAGGAAGCCGGTGTTGATGAACACGACGCGGTCGGAGGCGGCCTTGATGCAGGCGGCGAGGTTGACGGTGGTGCGTCGCTCCTCGTCCATGATGCCGACCTTGAGGGTGTTGGTGGGCAGGGAGAGGACCTCTTCGACGCGGCCGAACAGTTCGGTGGTGAAGGCGGATTCCTCGGGGCCGTGCTGCTTGGGCTTGACGATGTAGATCGAGCCGGTGCGGCTGTTGGCGAGCGGGCCGTGGTCCTCGTCGATGTGCAGGCCGTGGATGGCGCAGAGGCTGGTGACGAGTGCGTCGAGGATGCCTTCGGGGACCTCGTTGCCGTCGCGGTCGAGGACGGCGGGGTTGGTCATGAGGTGTCCGACGTTGCGGACGAACAGCAGGGAGCGGCCGTGCAGTTCGAGGTCGCTGCCGTCGAGGGCGGTGTAGACGCGGTTCGGGTTGAGCGTGCGGGTGAGGGTCTTGCCGCCCTTGTCGAAGGACTCGGACAGGTCGCCGCGGTTGAGGCCGAGCCAGTTGCGGTAGCCGATGACCTTGTCGTCGGCGTCGACGGCGGCGACGGAGTCCTCGAAGTCCATGATGGTGGTGACGGCGGATTCGAGGACGACGTCCTTGACGCCGGCGGCGTCGGTGCTGCCGATGGGGGACTCGGGGTCGATCTGGATGTCGATGTGCAGGCCGTGGTTGCGCAGCAGCACCGAGGAGGGGGTGGCCTTGTCGCCGAGGTAGCCGACGAGCTTGTCGGGCTGGGCGAGGCCGGTGACGGTGCCGTCGCCGAGGGTGACCTTCAGTTCGGTGCCGTCGATGCTGTAGCCGGTGGAGTCGGTGTGCGAGCCGTGGGCGAGGGGTGCGGCCTTGTCGAGGAAGTCGCGGGCCCAGGCGATGACCTTGTCGCCGCGGACCTTGTTGTAGCCGGTGCCCTTCTCGGCGCCGCCTTCTTCGGGGATGACGTCGGTGCCGTAGAGGGCGTCGTAGAGCGATCCCCAGCGCGCGTTGGAGGCGTTGAGCGCGAAGCGGGCGTTGAGGACGGGCACGACGAGCTGCGGGCCGGCGGTCTCGGCGATCTCGGTGTCGACGTTCTCGGTGCCGATGGTGAACGGCTCGGGTGCCGGGACGAGGTAGCCGATCTCTTCGAGGAAGGCCTTGTAGGCGACCGGGTCGTGGGGTTGTCCGGCGCGGTCGCGGTGCCAGCCGTCGATCCGGGCCTGGAGGTCGTCACGCTTGGCGAGCAGTGCCCGGTTCTTGGGGGCGAGGTCGTGGACGATCTTGTCGGCACCTGCCCAGAAGGTGTCCGCGTCGACTCCGCTGCCGGGGATGGCCTCGTTGTTGATGAAGTCGTAGAGAACCTGCGCGATCTGAAGTCCGCCGACCTGCACGCGTTCTGTCATCACCCTCACTCTTTCCGGTTGCTGTGCGGCCGGAAACGTCCCGGCCGCACGGAATCGTCGATTATGTTACCCGCCGGTAGTAACGGGCGCAGTGGTTCTGTGCGCCTGCAGGGCGGTACATCGATTCACCAGCTCTTCTCTCAGAGCTGCGGCGCGACGGGTGAGCGCCGACTGCTCGCGGACGTACTGTGCGCGTCCGGCGGCAGTCTCGATCCTGATGGGCGAGTAGCCGTAGTCCTCGAGATCATACGGGCTCGCCCGCATGTCCAATTCACGGGCTGCGGACGCGTGTCGCAGGCACCGCACCGTCAGCTTCGAATCTGTCAACGGCAGCAGCTTGTAGGACCACTTGTACAGATCCATGCCGGCGTGCAGGCAGCCGGGTTGTTCGCTGCGCACCTGCTGGTCGCGGGACAGTTCGGTGGCGTTGCGCGGGACGGCGTCGGGGGTGAAGAACCGGAACGCGTCGTAATGGGTGCATCGGAGCTGCATTGATTCCACCACCGCGTCGGTTCCGGTGTGGCCGAGCCGCAACGGCACCGACGAATGCCGCACCCCGTCGGCCCCCGCCCGGTACACCATCGCCCATTCGTGCAATCCGAAGCAGCCGAGCTGCGGCGGGCGGGAGGCCGTCGCGGTGAGCAGTCCCGCCACGAAATCGACGGTGTCGATGCGCCGGTCGAGCACCTCCCGGGCCACCCGCACGCCCGGCTGCCCGTCGACGGTGACCCGCTCGTAGCCGGGATGGTCGCGGTAGTCGCGCACCGCGGCCGCGCCGAGCAGCACGGTGCCGAATCCGGGATGCCAGCGCCGCAGCTGACTCGGCCGCAGGCTGTAGTAGGTGAACAGGAAGTCGTGCACCGGATGGGCGCGGCCGGCGGCGCGTCGCTCGAGATGCCCGGCGAGCAACTCGTCCACCACAGCGTGGTGAACGTCGCGCCGCGCGGTCCACTCGGTCTCGGTGAGGATCGCCGGGCGGTCGGTCACGGACGGGGAACGGGTCATGGTTCTCGTTCGGTCGATCGGGGTGCGGTCGTGCGGGGGCGGTTGCCCAGCGGGTCCGCGACCCGGTGGGTGGCGTCGCGGACCGTCCCGACGAACTCTTCCACGAGGTCCTCGAGCGCGACGATGCCCCGCAGTGTTCCGGTGGTGTCGGTCACCCCGGCCAGATGCGCGTTGCTGCGTCGCAGCGCGGCGAGCGCCTCGTCGAGACCGTCGCCGATCCCGATGGTCGGCAGCTTCCGGATCACCGCGGCGGGGATGACGGTCTCGGGACCGGTGGACTGTTCCCGCACCAGATCGAGCACGTCCTTGATGTGCACGTAGCCGGTGATCGTGCCGTCGGGTCGGCGCGTGGGATACCGGGAGAAGCCGGTGGTGGTGACCGCGTGCTCGACGTCGCCGAGGGTCGGGCCCGCGCCGGTGTGCGGGACGGTGCGTACCCGGGCGAGCGGGATCATCACGTCGGCGACGGTGCGGTTGCCGGTGGCCAGGGCGCGGGTGAGGCGCTTGTGTTCCTCTGCGTCGAGCAGTCCCTCGGAGCGGGATTCACCGATCATCTCGGTGAGCTCCACGGCGGAGACGGAGGTGTCGAGTTCGTCCTTCGGGTCGATGTGCGCCGCTCGCAGGGTGGCGTTGGCGCACAGGTTGTAGAACGCGATGACCGGCCGGGCGGGTCGCATGAACAGCAGGTGGATCGGCACGAGCAGCATCGCGGCGCGTTCCGGGCCGGCGATGGCGATGTTCTTCGGCACCATCTCGCCGAGCAGGATGTGCAGCACCACCACGATCGTGAGCCCGATGGTGAACGCGATGGGGTGCAGCAGCGCGTCGGGCACCCCGGCCGCATGCAGCGGCACCTCGATCAGGTGCGCGATGGCCGGTTCGGCGACGCGGCCGAGCAGGATCGAGCAGATCGTGATGCCGAGCTGGGAGCCGGCGAGCATGAGCGAGAGGTGTTCGCCGGCGTGGATGACGGTGCGGGCGCGGGTCTTGCCCTGGGCGAGCAGCGTCTCGAGGCGGTCGCGGCGGACGGTGATGAGGGAGAACTCGGCGCCGACGAAGAAGGCGTTGCCGGCGAGCAGCAGCACGGCGAGGACGATCCCGAACCAGTCGCTCATCGCTGCTCACCACCCTCGCCGTCGGGGTTCTCGGGGGCGGCGCCGGGGACGAGCAGCACCCGGTCGATGCGGTGCCCGTCCATCTCGAGGATGCGCGCGTACCAGGTGAGGTCGCGTTCGTCGCGGCGCAGCGGCAGCTGGATCTCGTCGTCGACCTCGGGGATACGGCCGAGTTCGGTGAGGATCAGCCCGGCGAGGGTCTCGTAGTCGCCGTCGGGGGCACGGTAGCCGGTGAGCTGGGCGAGCTCGTCGGTGCGCAGCAGACCCGTGCACGACCAGCCCTCCCCGTCGCGGTGGGCGTCGAGTTCGGTCTCGTCGTGTTCGTCGCGGACGTCGCCGACGATCTCCTCGACGAGGTCCTCCATCGTGATCAGCCCGGCGGTACCGCCGTATTCGTCGACGACGAGCGCGACCTGCATGCCGTCCGAACGCACCCGTTCCATGACGGTGTCGCCGTCGAGGCTGGACGGCACGGTGGGCACGCGGCGGGCGAGGGCGCCGACGGCGGTGGTGCCGCGCGCCGGGCCGGGCACGGTGAACGCGTGCTTGACATGCACGACGCCGAGTGGGGCGTCGAGGTCGCCGTCGACGATCGGGAAGCGCGAGTAGCCGGTGCGGGCGGACAGCTCGATCAGATCGAGGACGGTGGCGTTGCGGTCGAGGCTCTCGACGGTGCTGCGTGGGGTCATGAGGTCCTCGGCGGTGCGGTCCCCGAACTGCAGGGAGCGGTAGACAAGGCGGGCGGTGTGCTCGTCGAGGGTGCCGCTGCGGGCCGAGGCGCGCACCAGCGAACCGAGTTCCTGCGGGGAACGCGCCGAGCGCAGTTCCTCGGCCGGTTCGATGCCGAGGCGCCGCACGATGTGGTTGGCGGCGCCGTTGAGTCCGAGGATCGCCCAGCGGAACAGCAGCGAGAACGCCAGCTGGAGGCCGGCGGTGGCGCGGGCGGTGCCCATGGGCCGGGCGATGGCGATGTTCTTGGGGACGAGTTCGCCGAAGACCATGGAGAAGGACGTGGCGATGAGCAGCGCGAGGACCAGCGAGACGGTCGAGGCGACGGAGGTGCTCAGGCCGAGCGCGTCGAACAGTGGGGTGAAGAACTGCGCGAGGATCGGTTCGGCGAGATAGCCGGTGATCAGTGTGGTGATGGTGATGCCGAGCTGGGCGCCGGACAGCTGGAACGACAGGGTGCGGTGCGCGTGCTGGACCTGCCGGGCGCGGCGGTCGCCGTCGTGGGCGTGCGCGTCGACGGCGCTGCGTTCGAGGGCGGTCAGGGAGAACTCGGCGGCGACGAACAGGGCGGTGCCGGCGGTGAGCGCGACGAAGCCGAGGAGGGCGGCGATATCGAACAGGACGGACATCAGGGGCGGTCCTGCCGGGCGGGGTGGTGGCCGGGGTGGTGACCCGGCCCGATAGAGGATCCTTCCGGCCCGGAGTCGCACTCCGTGCAGGGGGAGGAGGTGTCGGGCGGTGGGGTGGTGGTGGGTGCCGCGGGCACCGGTGTCCTCTCGTCGGGTCCGGTCGCGGACGGTGTCCGCCTGCCGGAAGTGGTTTCGACGGGTACCGATTCTACTGAGGGTGGTTGCCGTGTGTCGCGGTGCCGGTGACGGCGCGGCGCCTACGGTGGGGATCGAGCAGGTGTCCCGGTGGAGCGAAGGAGCGTGGATGAGCAGCGGCGAGGGTCCGGAACACGGTGGCGGCGAGCGGGTGCCGAGCCGGTGGGAGGAGATCGTGGCGGAGAATCCGGCGCATTCGTCGTGGTACGTCGAACGGTTCCGCACCATGGTCGCCCGGGGGCAGGACACCGTCGGGGAGGCCCGGTTGATCGATGCGATGGTGCCGCGTGGGGCGCGGATCCTCGACGCCGGGTGCGGACCGGGCCGGCTCGGCGGTTATCTGCATCGGGCCGGGCACCGTGTGGTCGGGGTGGATGTCGATCCGGTGCTGATCGCGGCGGCGGAGGAGGATCATCCGGGGCCGCGGTGGCTGGTCGGGGATCTGGCCGAGCTGGATCTGCCGGCCCGCGGTGTCGACGCGGATTTCGATGTGATCGTGTGCGCGGGCAACGTGATGACCTTCGTGGCGCCGTCGACGCGGGTGGCGGTGTTGCGCAATTTCGCGGCGCACCTGGCGCCGCAGGGCCGGGCGGTGATCGGTTTCGGGGCGGGTCGTGAGTATCCGTTCGAGGAGTTCTTCGCGGACGCGCAGCAGGCGGGGTTGTCGGTGCAGGTGCGGCTCTCGACCTGGGATCTGCGGCCGTTCAGCGACGATGCGGAGTTTCTGGTGGCGGTGCTGGGGCGGGCGTAGCCGCGGTGTCGGTGGGGGTGTCGGCGGCCTGGGCGCGGGAGAGCGCCACGGTGGTCACGAGCATCACGATGACGGCGGCGCCGACGAGGATCCGCCCGGGCCCGTCGGTGCGCAGGTGTTCGCCGAGCACGGTCATGCCGAGCACGATCGCGGCGAGCGGTTCGCCGACGGTCAGGGCGGGCAGCGAGGCGGTGAGCGATCCGGACTGGAAGGCGCGTTGCTGCAGGTAGATCGCGGCGGCGCCGGCGGCGACGAGCGTCCAGGTCTGCCACGAGCCGAGCAGCGGGACGATGCCGTGTTCGGCGAGGTCGGTGACGTGTTTGGTGAACGCGCTGGTCACGCCGTAGAGGATGCCGGCGGCGATGCCGAACGCCAGCGCCCGCAGCCGCGGTGACAGCAGGGCGACGACGACGGCGGCGGCGGTGACGGCGAGCACCAGACCGAGCGGCAGCGCCCACCGGACGGCGGCGGCGTCGCCGGTGCCTTCGGTGGGGTTGCCCACGAGCAGGAAGATGGCCAGCGCCGCGCACAAGGCGCCGGCGAGCAACCAGGTGGTGCGGGTGACGCGGCGGCCGGTGGTGGCGGCGGCGAGCGGCAACGCGAACAGCAGCGACGCGACGAGCAGGGGCTGGACGAGCAGCACCGACCCGAATGTGAGCGCGACGACCTGCAGGATGTAGCTGCCGCCGTCGCCGAGGATCCCGGCCCACCAGCGGGGGCTGCGCAGCAGCGAGCCGACGAGCGAGTCGGTGTCGGGCACGGCAGCGGCCGAGCTCTGTTGCGCGACACTGCCGACCGCGATGAGCGCGGCGGCGGCGAGCGCGCACAGGACGGCGACTGCCGTGCCCGTCATCGGGTCAGGCCTGCACTTCGGAGCGGTCTCCGCTCCACAGGGTGTGGAACTTGCCGGGGCGGTCGGTGCGCTCGTAGGTGTGGGCACCGAAGAAGTCGCGCTGGCCCTGGGTGAGGGCGGCGGGCAGCCGGTCGGCGCGCAGCCCGTCGTAGTAGGACAGCGACGACGCGAACGCCGGGACGGGGATGCCGAGCTGGGTGGCGGTGACCACGACGCGGCGCCAGCTGTCGATGCCGATCTCGATGGCGTCGCGGAAGTACGGCGCGAGGATCAGGCTGGGCAGCGTCGGGTCGGCGTCGTAGGCCTCCTTGATGCGGTTGAGGAACTGGGCGCGGATGATGCAGCCGCCGCGCCAGATCGTCGCGAGCGCGGCGCGGTCGACGTTCCAGCCGTATTCGGCGCTGCCGGCGGCGATCTGGTCGAAGCCCTGCGCGTAGGCGACGATCTTCGACGCGTACAGGGCGGCGCGGATGTCCTCGGTGAACTGCGCGGCGTCGGTGGGGGCGGCGCCGAGGTTGCCGGCGGCGAGGCCGCGGGCGGCGGCGCGCTGGTCGCGGGAGCCGGACAGGGCGCGGGCGAAGACCGCTTCGGCGATGCCGGTGACCGGCACGCCGAGGTCGAGGGCGGCCTTGACGGTCCAGCGGCCGGTGCCCTTCTGTTCGGCGGCGTCGACGATGACGTCGACGAGGGGTTTGCCGGTGGCGGCGTCGGTCTGGCGCAGCACGTCGGCGGTGATCTCGATGAGATAGGACTCGAGGGTGCCGGTGTTCCAGTCGGCGAAGACGTCGGCGATCTGTCCGGCGTCGTAGCCGAGGGCGTCGCGCAGCAGGTGGTAGGCCTCGCCGATGAGCTGCATGTCGGCGTATTCGATGCCGTTGTGCACCATCTTCACGAAGTGGCCGGCGCCGTCGGGGCCGATGTGGGTGCAGCAGGGGGTGCCGTCGACCTGGGCGGCGATCTTCTCGAGCAGCGGGCCGAGCGCCTCGTACGATTCGGCGGGGCCGCCGGGCATGATGGACGGGCCGTTGAGGGCGCCTTCCTCGCCGCCGGAGATGCCGGCGCCGACGAAGTGCAGGCCGCGGGCGCGCAGGGCGGCTTCGCGGCGGATGGTGTCGGTGTAGAGGGCGTTGCCGCCGTCGATGATGATGTCGCCGGGTTCCATCGCGTCGGCGAGCTCGTCGATGACCGCGTCGGTGGCGGCGCCGGCCTTGACCATGATCAGGACGCGGCGCGGCTTCTCGAGGGCGGCGACGAAGTCGTCGATGGTTTCGGTGCGGACGAAGGTGCCGTCGCTGCCGTGCTCGGCGAGCAACGCGTCGGTCTTGGCGATGCTGCGGTTGTGGAGGGCGACGGTGTAGCCGTTGCGGGCGAAGTTGCGGGCGATGTTCGAGCCCATCACGGCCAGTCCGGTCACGCCGATCTGGGCCTGCGGTGTTTCGGTGCGTTCGACGGTCATGGTCTACAGCTTCCCCCGAAACGGGGGCCGATCGAAATCGGGGCGGGCCGAACGGTGCGGCGTGTCGCGGCTCAGAGGCCGAGCAGCAGGGACAGTTCGGTGAGCCAGGGCACCGCCACGGCGATGGTGGGCACGACGAGGATGGCGGCGGCGGCGGTGTAGGCGGCGGCGGAAATGCCGAGGTTGGGGCCCGGTCCGGTGAGGCGTTGCACGCGCAGCACGGTGCTCGGACCGCCGACGGCGAGCGCGCCGGTGGGGGTGTGGGCGCCGGCGCAGGCGACGAGGGCGCGGGCCAGCGGGGCGGGGCCGGTCTTGCGGACGGCGGAGTCGTCGGCGAGCAGCTCGACGAGCAGTTTCACCGAGCCGAGCGCCGAGCCGGAGCGCACGACGCGGGGGAACGCTTCGTAGACGGCGGTGAACGCCTCGAGGATGAGGTCGTGGCGGGCGCGCAGGTGGGAGTGTTCGTGGCGCAGAATCGCGCGTAGTTCGTCGTCGCCGAGGTTGTCGAGGGTGCCTTCGCTGAGCACCACCCGGTGCCGCAGCCCGGGGAGGCAGTAGGCGATGGGGTCGGCGGTGTCGAGGATCCGCACGTGCGGGTGGTGGCGGACGGCGGCGCCGCTCTCGCGGCGGTCGAGCAGGTCGACGAGCATGCGGTGGCGGGAGCGGCGGCGGCGGGTGCGCACCGCGACGCGCAGCATGGAGAAGGTCAGGCGGGCCCCGATGAACACGGTCAGGGCGAAGACGATGACGTAGGTCAGCCACAGGGGCAGACCGAGGGCGTCGATCTCTTCGAGGGGGCCGGTGGTGGGTCGGCCGTCGGCGCCGGGTACGAGGAGGCGGGCGGCGATGGCCAGGCCGCAGGAGAACGCGGAGAGCACCGCCGCCAGGGCCACGGACTGCCACAGCACGAGGGCGGCCCGGGGGTTGCGGTGCGGCCAGGTGGCGCGGGCGAGCAGCCCCGGCACCGGACCGGCGAGGAGAAGCGCTGTGGTTCCGAAGAACAGCGCCGTGGTCGCGTTCATGACATCGAGTGTGTCAGCCGGCCCGCTCGGTGTCGTGGCCGGTGGTGTCGTCGCCGTGTTGCGCTTCGAGTTTCGCCAGCGCCGCGCGCAGGGCGGCGGCTTCGTCGGCGCCGACGCGGCCGACGAAGTGGACGAGGGCGGCGGCGCGGCCGGCGGTCTCGTCGGCCTGGTCGAGGGCGTCGACCATGAGGCTGGCGACGAGTTCGTCGCGGCCGTGCACCGGCAGGTAGCGGTGGGCGCGGTCGTCGCGTTGCTGGATGACGAGGTTCTTCTTGGCGAGGCGCTGCAGGACCGTCATGACGGTGGTGTACGCGAGGTTGCGTCGAGCCGAGAGGGCTTCGTGGACCTGCCGGACGGTCTGTGGTTCGGGGGTGGACCACAGGTGGTCCATCACTGCGCGTTCGAGTTCGCCGAGTGCTGCCATGGGTCGATTCTACGGATTTCTCCGACGAATGTGCGTACTACCCCTAGTCGTAGGGTCTGACCTGCGGTGGGACCATCGTCACCGGCGGTGGGGACCTCCGGCGGCGCCGTAGACGTGGCGGGTGCCGATGGGCACGATCAGCGGCCGGTCGGACACCGGATCGTCGATGACCGACGCGTCGAGATCGAACACCTCGCGCAGCAACTCGACGGAGATCACCTCCGAGGGCACCCCGGAGGCGACGACGCGGCCGTCCTTCATCACCACCAGGTGGTCGCTGTAGCGCACGGCGAGGTTCAGGTCGTGCAGCACCATCACCACGGTGCGGCCGAGTTCGCTGTGCAATCGGTCGACGAGGTCGAGGACCTCCACCGAGTGCGCGAGGTCGAGATAGGTGGTCGGTTCGTCGAGCAGCAGGATGTCGGTGCCCTGCGCGAGTGCCATGGAGATCCAGGCGCGTTGCCGTTGCCCGCCGGACAGTTCGTCGATGGGCCGGTCGGCGAGGTCGGCGATGCCGGTGCGGTCGAGGGCGATGGCGACCTCGTCCTCGTCGTCGGAGGACCACTGCCGGAACCACGATTGGTGCGGGTGCCGGCCGCGGGAGACCAGGTCGGCGACGGTGAGCCCTTCGGGGGCGACGGGGGCCTGCGGCAACATGCCGAGCACCCGGGCGACCTCGCGGGTGCGCATGGTGGTGATGTCGTGGCCGTCGAGCAGCACGGTGCCGGTGCGGGGTTTGAGCAGCCGGCTCAGTGCGCGCAGCAGGGTGGATTTGCCGCAGCCGTTGGGGCCGATGACGGTGGTGACCACGCCGGTGGGGATGGACAGGTCCAGGTCGTCGACGATGAGCCGTTCGCCGTAGCCGAGGCTGATGTGTTCGGCGACCAGCCGCGGCGCCGCGTGCTCGATCGGGCCGGGGGCCGGGGCGGGGGGCAGATGGGTGTCGGTCATCGGGAGACCTTTCGGTTGGAACGCACCAGCAGGTACAGCAGGAAGGGACCGCCGAGCGCGGAGGTGACCAGCCCGACCGGCAGCGGCACCGGCAGGATGGTGCGGGCGATCAGGTCGGCGGCGACGACGAACAGCGCGCCGGTCAGGGCGGAGGCGATGATCGGGCTGCCCGCCGACCCGACGAGGCGCAGGGCGATCTGCGGGGCGGCGAGGGCGACGAAGCCGATGGGTCCGGCGGCGGCGGTGGCGACGGCGGCGAGCGCGCACGCCGCGATGAGCAGCAGCGCCTGCTGGGTCTGCAGCTTCACGCCGAGGGAGCGGGCGGTGTCGTCGCCGAGGCGCAACGCCCCGACGGTGAAGGAGGCGGTCGCGGCCCAGCCGCCGACGAGCAGCAGCGCGATCGCGGCGGGCACCACCTGGCTCCAGGACACGCCGTTGAGGGAGCCGGTCAGCCACACCTGGGCGCGGCTGACGTCGTTGATGTCGGCGGAGACGAGCATCCACTGGGTTACGGCGATGAGCATGGCGTTGACGCCGATGCCGATGAGCACGAGCCGGAAGCCGTCGGCGCCGCGCCGCCAGGCCAGCAGGTAGATGACGGTGGCGGTGAGCAGCGCGCCGAGCAGCGCCGACATCGGCAACCCGAGGGTGGCGAGCAGTCCGACGATGGAGCCGCCGCTGGTGACGACGATCAGGGCGACGGCGGCGGCGGAGGCGCCGGCGGTGATGCCGAGGATGTCGGGGCTGGCCAGGGCGTTGCGGGACACCGATTGGGTGATGGCGCCGGAGACGGCGAGGGCGGCGCCGACGACCACGGCGGCGATCCCGCGCGGCAGGCGCAGGTCGAAGACGATGAACCGGTCGAGGCGTTCGCCGCCGCCGAGGAGCACCTCGACGACCTGCAGGGGGCTGAGCGGGTAGTCGCCGCGGCCGAGGGAGATCGACAGCAGCACCGCGGTGGCGACGACGATCAGCGCGCACACGATGACCATGCGGGCGCGCCAGACCACCGAGAGGGAGCCGAGCCGGAAGGCGGGCCGGCCCGGGACGCGGGTGGAGACCTGCACGGGTGAGCGGCGCTTGCCCGTCGTCGGTTCGTCCTTGTCGAGGGAGGGGGTGGGGGTGTCGTTCACAGGGCCACCAGCTTCCGGCGACGGACGAGGGCGATGAAGAAGGGGGCACCGATGAGGGCGAGGACGATGCCGACCTGCAGTTCGCCGGGGCGCACCACGATGCGGCCGACGACGTCGGCGAGGACGAGCAGCGCCCCGCCGAGCAGCCCGGCGTAGGGCACGAGCCAGCGGTAGTCGGGGCCGGTGACCGCGCGGGCGATGTGCGGGACGATCAGCCCGACGAACGCGATCGGTCCGCACGCGGCGGTGGCGGCGCCGGTGAGCACGGTGATCGCGGCGATGCCGATCACCCGGGTGGTGACGACGTTGGTGCCGAGCGAGCGGGCGACGTCCTCGCCGAGGCTGAGCAGATTCAGGGCCGGGGTGGAGGCGAGCGCGACGAGCAGTCCGACGACGATGAACGGCAACACCTGCCAGAAGACGTCCATGCCGCGGCCGGCGACGGAGCCGACCACCCAGAAGCGGTAGCCGTCGAGGCTGGTCTGGTCGAGCAGCACGATGGTCTGGATCATCGCCTGCAGGAAGAACGCGACCGCCGCGCCCGCCAACGCGAGGCTGAGCGGACTCGAGCCGCCGTTGCCGATGGACGCGAACCCGAACACGACGATGCTGGCGAGGGCGGAGCCGGCGAAGGCGAACCACAGGTACTGCGCCGGGGTGGAGAGCCCGAACAGGTAGATCGACAACACCACGAGGAAGGCGGCGCCGGCGTTGATGCCGAGCAGGCCGGCGTCGGCGAGCGGGTTGCGGGTGTGCCCCTGGATGAGTGCCCCGGCGACGCCGAGCGCGATGCCGACCAGCAGCGCGAGCAGGGTGCGGGGGACGCGCAGCGAGTGCACGATCACGTCGGTTTCGGAGCCGTCGTTGACGACGAGGGCGTGGAAGACCTCCGCGAAGGTCATCGGGCGGGCGCCGACGGCGATGCTGGCGAGCGCGCCGAGCGCGAGCAGCACGAGCAGCGCGGCCAGGCCGAGCAGGCGCCGGCGGCGCAGCGCGGCGACGCTGCTGTCGGTGGGGCGGGGGGTGAAGTCGTCGTGGCGGGCGTGGCGTTCGGTGACGATCTCGGTGCCGCGGCGCAGCAGGGCGCGGCGGGTGCCGGCCGGTCCGGTGGTGGTGCGGTCGCGCAGTACGAGCCCGGTCCATTGCAGGCCCAGGCTTTGGCCGGTGCGGCCGGCGCGGTAGCCGTGGTTCCACCACAGCAGTCCGGCGGCGGCGGCCAGGGCGGCGCCGCCGAAGACGATGCGGTCGGTCTGGCCGCCGCCGTTGGCGTCGGCGAGGGTGTCGACGACGAGGGCGCCGACGAGCAGGGGGATGGCGAGGAGCGCGAGGTCGCACAGGACGGCGGCGATCCGGCGGCCCGGGCGGGGCGGGGCGGTCGGGTCGGCGTCCGGTGGGGCGTGGGGGGTGACGGTCACGGGCGCGGGGTGCTCCTCGGGAAGGCGGTGGTGCGGTTCGGGTCGTCGCGGATCGTGGGGAACGCGAAGGCCTTCGGAGTTAGGTTACGGAATCCTATGTGTCGGCGGGAGTAGGGGATGGGGTTGCGCACACCACCCCCGGATGCAATGGTTAGGCTTACCTAATCAGGATTCACCGTCGATCAGGAGGTGTCGGATGACGACGCTGCTGCTGCCGCCCACGGCGGCACCCGTCCGCCCGTTCGAGGACACGCGCGCCCGGCTGCGCGCACTCGCCGCGGGAGCCCCCCGCGTGTATGCGGTGGCCTGTATCGACGAAGAACCCCGCCGCCGCTGGTGGTTCCTCGGCGGCGGTGAACGGCAACAGCGCATCGAGGCGCTCTACGACCGCGCCCTGCTCGACACCGAGGACCCGCGCATCGCCGTCGAACAGGTCGCCGGCGCCCTCATCCACGCCGTGGTCGGCCGCGTCCTCGCTCCCTACGCCCTCGAGGGCCGCGTCTGGGATCCGGGTCTGGACAATCTGTGGCTGCACCAGGACAGCGACGGCTGCATCGACTGGGCCGGTCTCGCCGACGACACCCTGCGGGTGCTGCCCGAGGACCGTGCCGTCGGGCAACGCGACGTGGTGGTGCTGCCGTGCGAGCGGGCGATGGCGGTGTGGACCGCCCACCGCGCCGCAACAGCCCTCGAGGCCGTCCATCTCGCGCTGCGCTCCCTCGCCCCGCTCGACCGGAACCGCTTCTGGGCGATCGTCGGGCGCACCGTCGTCACCGGCGCCGCCCAGCTGCCCGTGCTGGGCGGCGCCTCCCGCCGCACCGCCGCGCGCCGCGGTCAGGCGTTGCTCGACGCCTTCGTCGCCGCCGGCTATCCCGTCCGAGGCCTTGCCGGATTAGGACAGCCTTCCCTATAATCGAATCCGTTCCGACTGCCGGACCGCAGCGGAGTCCTGAGGGCTGCAGTGACTCCCGGTCCCTTCCCGCGGCGGGCCTCACATCCATGTGGGGCCCGCCGTCGCGTGTCCGGAGCCTGCGCCGTCGACGCACAGCGCAACCGGCCGATCGCAGGCGCTGCGGTGGCGAACCCGGAGGATGCTGGAGGAATCCGCGCCGCGACCTGGGAAGCACCGAGAGATGACCACCCTGTGGATGATCGAAGACCTCGAACCGTGGCCCGACCAACCCGTCCCCGGGCAGGTGTGTGAACCGACCACCTCCTGGACCACCCCCGGCGCGAGCGACTGCATCCGCGAACTCGTCCGGCACATACCCGCCCGGGTCGAGCAGATCACCGTCGACGATCGGATCGAACTGCTCGCCCATCTCGGTCACGGCTTCACCACCGTGCTCCCACCGCAACTCGACACCCTCGGCGACGTCGTGCTCACCGGGCATCTGGTGTGGGACCGCTATCTGTGGACGCTGTACCGCACCCGACCGCACGGGCGCGCCCGGGTCGCCGAACGTCACCCGGTGATCCAGCGGACCATCAGGATCCCGACCGCGGACGCGGGCTGGTACGGCGTCGAGTACGAGGGCGCGCGGACCATGCACCGGTTCGGGCCGATCCCCGACGGCTACTCGATCGTCGCCTACGCGCTGCTGGTGACCCTGCAGTGACCAGCCCCGCGTGCCACGCTCGGAGGTCAGGCGTCCGAAAATCGCCATGTCCTACCATCGTTCGACGGCCACCTGTCCCGGCGGCCGGTCGACCCACGCACGAACAAGGGAAGCCCGTATGAGCGACCAGTCCACCTCCGCCCCGGCCCAGCACGACGTGCAGGCGATCAACGCCGTCAACGACCGAGGCTTCAACACCGCCCTCGGCCTCGAGTTCGTCGAACTCGGACCCGATCTCGCGCGGGCCCGGTGGACGATCACCCCCACGCAGCACCAGCCCTACGGCATCGTGCACGGCGGGGTGTACTGCGCGGTGATCGAGACCGTCGCCAGCGTCGCCGGCGCCAACTGGCTGGGGGACAAGGGCAACGTCGTCGGGGTCAACAACAACACCGACTTCCTCCGCGCGACCCGCGAAGGGGTCCTCACCGCGACCGGCACCCCGGTGCACCGCGGACGCACCCAGCAGGTGTGGCGGGTGGAGATCGTCGACGAGCAGGACCGTCTCGTCGCGCAGGGGCAGGTGCGCCTGGCGAACATCACGAACGCGGACCGCATCGGGCACTGACCCTGCAGCCGGGCGGCTCCGGCCGGGACACCGTGCCCGGCCGGAGCGCCGACGATCAGCCCGCGGCCTGCGTCCCCCCGCGGCCCCGCCCGGCCGGAGCCTCCGCCGAACGGTCCCCGCCCTTCGTCGCGCTCTCGCCGTTCTGCGAGTCGCCGCCGGGTTCGTCCGAGCGCATGTGCTCGAGCGCGATCCGCGCGAACACCTGCTGCTCGGTCGCGGCCATCTCGTTGCGGCCGGTGGAGAAGAACGCCTGCGCCCACGACAACAGCGTGGACAGCTTCGACGAGAACCCCACCAGATACAGCAGGTGGATGAACAACCACGCCACCCAGCCGAGGAACCCGCTGATCTCGAGTTTGCCGACCTTGGCGACCGCACTGAACCGCGAGATGGTCGCCATGCTGCCCTTGTCGAAATACTTGAACGGTTCCCGATGGGTCGGGTCGGCGCCGTCGAGGGAGGCGATGATCTGCCGGGCCGCGTACTTGCCGCCCTGCATCGCCACCTGCGCCAGCCCGGGTAGCTTGTTCAGCGACATCATGTCGCCGATGACGAACACGTTCGGATGCCCCGGCAGTGTCAGATCCGGCAGCACCTCCACCCGGCCCGCCCGGTCGATCCCGGCGCCGGACTGTTCGGCGAGCTGCTTGCCGAGCGGGCTGGCCGCCACGCCCGCCGACCACACCTTGCACTGCGATTCGATGCGTCGCTGCGAGCCGTCCTTCTCCTTGACGACGAGACCGTCGGCGTCGACGTCGGTGACCATCGCGCCGAGCTGGATCTCCACCCCGAGCCGTTCGAGGGTGTTGCGGGCCTTGCGGCTGAGTTTGCCGCCGTAGACCGGCAGCACATCGGAGGCACCGTCGAGCAGCACCACCCGCGCCTCGGTCGGATCGATGTTGCGGAAGGTGCCCTTGAGGGTGCGGCGCGAGAGCTCGGCGATCTGCCCGGCCAGCTCCACCCCGGTCGGGCCCGCGCCGACCACCACGAAGGTCAGCAACCGGGCGCGTTCCTCGTGATCGTGGGACAGTTCGGCCTGCTCGAACGCCCCGAGGATCCGGCCGCGCAGCTCGAGGGCGTCGTCGATGGTCTTCATGCCCGGCGCGAACTCGGCGAACTGGTCGTTGCCGAAATAGGACTGGCCGGCGCCCGCCGCGACGATGAGGCTGTCGAATTCGGTGGTGGTGTACCGCTCGAGGAACCGGGAGGTCACCGTCCGGTTCTCCAGGTCGATCTTCTCGACGTCCCCGAGCAGCACCTGCGCGTTCTTCTGTCTGCGCAGCACCATGCGGGTCGCCGGGGCGATGTCGCCGACCGACAGGATGCCCGTGGCCACCTGGTACAGCAACGGCTGGAACAAGTGATGGGTGGTGCGCGCCACGACCGTGACGTCCACATCGGCACGAGCCAGGGCCTGGGTCCCGAACAGCCCACCGAAACCGGATCCGATCACGACCACACGATGACGGCGGGGTTCGGTCTGCTCGACGCTCATGGATGCTCCTTCACGTTGCCGGATGGATCGATCCCCAGTCTTGCAGTTGCCGCGCCCGCCCACAGCGCAACCGACGAGCTAACCCGGCCCGTCGCCGAGCGGCTCACGACCCGACCCGAGCAACCCGTAGACGGGGTTGTGCCGCGCGGCGTGCCGCACCGCATCGTTGGTTGCCGAGGTGTACACCTGCACGGTCTGCAACGACCGGTGCCCGAGCAGCTGCTGCAACTCGACCATCGTCGCGCCGCTGTCGGCCAGGCTCGTCGCGAAGGTGTGCCGCAACGCGTGGGCGAGCGCACCGCGTTTGCGTTCGGACTCGATACCGGCGCGGCGGTAGATGCGCCGCACCCGGTACTGCAGCGTGCCGCGGGTGATGCGTTTGCCGTCCGCGCCGACGAACAGCGGGTCGGCCGGGTCGTGCCGCTCCCACACCGGCAGTTCGTCGCGGTCGCGGGTGCGGCGCCGCGCGGCGGGGAAACGGGCGTAGCGTTCCTCGAGATAGGCGGCGACGATCGCCGTCCAGCTGTCCTCGAGGGGGATCTCCCGTTCGATCGCGCCCTTGCCGAGCACCCGCAGCACCGGCGCTTCGCGGCCGCCGAGGATGCTGCCCACATCGAGCCGGATCAACTCGTCCGAGCGGATCCCGGTGAGCAGCAGGGTCGCGATGAGCGCCAGATCGCGCTGCGGCCAGTCCCGCGCCGACTCCGCGGGACGTTGCGCCTCCACGGTGATGGTGTCGACGAGTTGATTGATCGCGGTGGGGGAGAACGCCTTCGGGGTGTGCTGCGGTTTCTTCGGCTGCGCGATCGAGGCCATCGGGTTGCCTTCCGACACCCCTTCGGAGACGAGGAAGTTGCAGAAGTTGTTCCACACCGACCACGCGCGGCGCACCGACGCCGGTTGCCGTTCGGCGGCGAACGCCGCGAACGCCGACCGCAAGCCGCGCACCGTCACGTCCCCGAGTGTGAGCGTCTCCTCCGACACGGCGCAGGTCGCGGCGAGATGGGCGCGCACCGCGTGCAGGTCGAGCCGGTAGGCCTTGATGGTGTGCGGGGACCGTTTCGCGGTCTGTAAGGTCTCCAGATACGACCCGATCCAGTCCGACAATCCCGGCTCGGTCGCGCTGCCCGCCACGATGCCCCTCCCGTGAAGATCCGCTCGTACAGATGTGCGAGTCCAGTGTGACAGCAGGGACCGACGGGACAGCAGAGACCGCGTCCGGATTCGGGGACACCGGCACCGGGTACGCGGTGGACAACAGACCCTTCGTGGAGAGGAGCACCCCATGCCCGCCGGCGATGTCGAGACGTTCCACCAGGACGGATCCTGGCACAACCGCATCGAGGGCTCGAACGACCTGCTCGGCAGCTATCCCACCCGCGAGGAGGCCGTCGCCGCCGGCCGCGATGAGGCGCGCCGCCGCAAGGTCGAACATCTCGTCCACAACCTCGACGGGAGCATCGGCGAACGCAACACCTACGGTCACGACCCGCGCGACATCCCGGGCTGATCGACCCCGAACCGAGCGACACCGAACCGATCGACACCGGGCGGAGCGACACCGGGGAGGTCAGCCGCGGCGGCGCTTGGCGCGCGCGGCGAACTCGTCGAGCACCCGCACCACGTCCTTGGCCTGCCAGATGCGATTGCGGCGCCCCTCGGTGATCTGCGTGAGGATCCCCGCGTCCACCAACCGGTCGATGGCGATCTGCGCGTTGGCGCCGGTCACCGACAAGGTCGCGGCGGCCGAGCGGTTGTCGATCACCGGTTGGCGCAACAGCACGTCCACCAGCCGGTGCACCGCCGAATCCCGCCGCGCCGTCACCCGGGACCGCCACAGCTCACGCACCGCCTCGAGATCGGCGACGAGCGTGCGGCCGTTGGCGACCGCCGCGAACGACGCATCGACGATCGAGTGCACGATCGGCCCGATGTCCCCGGCGCGGTAGGCGCCGAGCGCATCGAAGTACTCCCCGGTGTTGTGCAACAGGCCCGCCGAGACCGGCACGGCGACACTGCGGGTGAGCTGCCCGCCGCGCAGCATCGCCTGGATCAGCGCGCGGCCCACCCGGCCGTTGCCGTCCGGGAACGGGTGGATGGTCTCGAACTGGGCATGCGCGACGGCGATCTGCGCGACCACCGGCAGATCCACCCGGTTGGTGAAGACCACCAGATCGTCGATCAGCTCGGGCACCCGCGCGTGGTGCGGGGGCACGAACTGTGCGGTGTGCGGACCCAGGCTGCCCCCGCCGATCCACACCTGCTGGGTGCGCCAGCGGCCGGCGATCGCCGGATCGTCGTGCTCGAGCAGCGCGTGGTGCATCCGCAGGATCGCGTCGGCGTCGATCGCATCGGACAGCTCGAGCGCCGCGCGCATCGCCCGCACGTTGCCGACGATCAGGCGGGCGTTGCGGGAGGCGTGTTCGCCGAGTTCGGCGAGCGCGATCTGCCGCGCCCCGCTGGAGAGGTTCTCGATCTCCGAACTCGACGCGCTCTCGGTGCGCAGCAGGATGGAGGCGAACGGGGCGGTGATGTGTCCGACCTCGACGTCGAATCGGGTCAGTTCCGTGGCGGCTTCCTCGGTGAGGGCCTGCAGTTCGCCGTCGAGGGGGATCGGCCGGTGGGCGATGAAGGGGGGTACCGCGGCGCGGTAGGGGCCGGTGGTCAGGCGTTTCTCCCGCCGCGAGCCGTAGGCATCGCTGGTCACCCACGGGTGCTGTTCGTAGGTGACCGCGGGCCAGCCGGACTCGACGTCAACCGATGCCATCCCCGGACCATACCATCGGATAGTCAATTATCCGATGGTATGGATCGGGGGTGGGTTCGGTTCGGGCCCGTGTGCACGACCGGAACCGGGGGTTTGGGCCGTGGGTGATTCGGACGTATGGTGCCGGCCATGGCACTACCGACCTTCGACATCGACACGCCTATGGCCTATCACGTTGCGCAGCACAACATCCTGCAGAGACTCGATGCCGGCGACGACGCCGGGACCGTGCGGGAGGAATGGCGGCAGGCCATCGAGCGCATCATCGACAACCACCTCGCCGGCAACGACGCGCTGAGCTTCGTGACCGCTCCCGCGCTCGGCCCGGTCGACTAGTCGCCCCGACCGCAGCGGGAGGGTCTACCGCAGCACGGTGTGCTGGAGCGAACGCATCACCGTGCGATACATCCCGCCGCCGGCGCCGTCGCGGGCCAGCGCGGCCCGCGCGGCGTTGGCGCCGGGCGCACCGTGGACCGCGCCACCGGGATGCGCCGAGGCGCCGGCCAGGAACACCCGGTCCACGGGAGTATCGGCGCGGCCCAGGCCGGGGGTGGGCCGGAAGATCAGCTGTTGATGCAGGGCGGGGGTGCCCTGGTTGATGGCCCCGCCGACGAGAGCGGGATTGTGTTGTTCGAGTTCGGCGGGGCTCTGGACGGCACGGCCGAGGATGCGACCGGTGAACCCCGGTGCGTGCCGTTCGACGACGGCCTGGATCCGATCGGCGAACCGTTCGCGCCGGTCGGCGGTCCATACGAGATCCCGGGGTACATGGGTGTACGCCCAGACCGCCTCGGTGCCCGGCGGTGACCGGGACGGGTCGGTGGTGGTCATCTGGCCCAGCAGCACGAACGGATGGTCCGGCAGTGTCCCGTTGCGCAACTGGGTGTGATAGATCGCCAGCCCGCCCATGTCGACGCCGAGATGGACGGTGCCCGCCCCGGAGGCGGCCGGGTTCGACCAGGGGATCGGACCCGACAGCGCCCAGTCGACCTTCACGGTGCCGTCGTCCCACTGGAAGTGCCGCAGATCGCGGAGCAGGCGGGCCGGCAGATGCTCCTCCCCGAGCAACTGCCGGTACAGCGTCGGGGCGGGCACGTCGGCGAGCACTGCCCGGGTGGCGCGGATCCGGTCGCCGTGGGCGTCCCGGACCCCGACGCCGCGACCGTCCTGCACGAGGATGCCGGTGATCTCCCGACCGCATTCGATCGTGCCGCCGCGGTCGGTCAGCCGACGGACCAGCGCGTCGGTGATCCGCGCCGCCCCGCCCGCGGGTGCGGGGAAGCCGACGGTCTGCCCCAGCATGGTCAGCAACCACCCGAACAGTGCGCCCGCGGCGTCGTCGGGACCCAGATCACTGTGGACAGCGTTGCCCGCCAATAACATTCGAGCGCCGTCGCCGGAGAAGGTCTCCTGCCCGAACCGTCGGGCCGGTAACAGGAACCGGCGCAGCAACCGGATCGCTTCACTGCCGGTGGTGCTCCGCGCCAGGGCGGCGGTACCGCGGATCGGGGGAAACGGGCTCAGCAACGCGTCGAGGAGCGGGCCGCCGATGCGCTGCCACAGCGCGAGTTCGTCGCGCCAGGCCCGGGCGTCGTCGGGTGCGAACCGGGCCACCGACGCGGCGGTGCGTTCGACGTTGCGGGAGAGCACCGCGATCTCGTCGTCGGGAAAGAGGTGGGCCAGCACATCCCGCGCGTGACGCCAGCGCAGCCCGTAACGGTGCAGGTCCAGACCGGCGAGCACCGGGGAGGCCACCCCCATCGGATAGAAGGCGCTGCACAGATCGGTGCCGAAGCCCTCGGCGGTGATCTCGGCGCTGCGCACGGCCCCGCCGGGTTCGGCGGCGGCCTCGACCACGAGCACACTCCATCCGGCGTCGGCGAGCAGATTGGCGGCGACGAGTCCGTTCGGACCGGCGCCGATCACCACCGCGTCGTAGTCGCTCACCGGGACGAGCCCTCCGTGGCCGACGATCCGGCCGGCGGGTCGGTGCCGTTCGAGGGGTCGGCATGTTCGCCGCGGTGCGCGGTGTCCTCGGCGAGATGCGATTCGCGTCCGATGCCGAGCGGAAGGACATGGGATTCGGTCCGCATCTTCTCGACCATGTGCGGGTAGTGCAGCTCGAAGGCGGGACGCTCCGAGCGGATGCGCGGCAGCTCGTAGAAGTTGTGCCGCGGCGGCGGGCAGGTCGTCGCCCATTCGAGTGAGTTGCCGTAGCCCCACGGGTCGTCGACCGTGACGACCTGGCCGTAGCGGTAGCTCTTGAAGACGTTCCACAGGAACGGCAGCGTCGAGGCGCCCACGATGAACGCACCGATGGTGGAGATCGTGTTCAAGGTGGTGAACCCGTCGGACGGCAGGTAGTCGGCGTAACGACGCGGCATGCCCTCGTTACCGAGCCAGTGCTGCACCAGGAAGGTGGTGTGGAAGCCGATGAAGGTCAGCCAGAAGTGCCAGCGGCCGAGCTGCTCGTCGAGCATGCGTCCGGTCATCTTCGGGAACCAGAAGTAGATGCCTGCGTAGGTCGCGAACACGATGGTGCCGAAGAGCACGTAGTGGAAGTGCGCCACCACGAAGTACGAGTCGTGCAGGTGGAAGTCCAGCGGCGGGCTCGCGAGGATGACACCGGTCAGGCCACCGAAGAGGAAGGTCACGATGAAGCCGACGGCGAAGAGCATCGGTGTCTCGAAGGTGATCTGGCCCTTCCACATCGTGCCGATCCAGTTGAAGAACTTCACACCGGTCGGGACGGCGATCAGGAAGGTCATGAACGAGAAGTACGGCAGCAGCACCGCGCCGGTGGCGTACATGTGGTGCGCCCACACGGCGATGGACAGCGCCGCGATCGCGATGGTCGCGTAGACCAGGCCGCTGTATCCGAAGATCGGCTTGCGGGAGAAGACCGGGAAGATCTCCGAGACGATGCCGAAGAACGGCAGTGCGATGATGTACACCTCGGGGTGACCGAAGAACCAGAACAGATGCTGCCACAGGATCGCGCCCCCGGTGCCCGGATCGTAGATGTGCGCCCCCAACTGCCGGTCCGCCAGCAGACCCATCAGCGCAGCCGTGAGAATCGGAAAAGCCAACAACACCAGCAGGCTGGTGATCAGGATGTTCCAAGTGAAGATCGGCATCCGGAACATGGTCATGCCCGGTGCGCGCAGGCACACCACCGTGGTGACCATGTTGACCGCCGCGAGGATGGTGCCCAGACCCGACAACGCCAGACCCACGATCCACATGTTCACCCCCATCCCCGGGGAATGCGCCACATCGCTGAGCGGCGCATAGGCCGTCCACCCGACATCGGCCGCCCCGCCCGGGGTGACGAAACCGGCGACGGTGACGAGCCCACCGAACAGGAACGCCCAGTAGCTGAACGCGTTCAGCCGCGGGAACGCCACATCCGGCGCACCGATCTGCAACGGCAGGATGTAATTGGCGAAACCGAAGACGATCGGGGTGGCATACAGCAGCAACATGACCGTGCCGTGCAGGGTGAACAACTGGTTGTACTGCTCATTGGACAGGAATTGCAGCCCCGGCACCGCCAGTTCGCCCCGCAGCAACATCGCCAGGACCCCACCGAACAGGAAGAAACCGAAGGCGGTGCACAGATAGAACACCCCGAGCCGCTTCGGATCCGTGGTGGTCACTGCCTCGACGATCGCCGCACCCTTCGGGTGGCGGCGCCGCGGATAGGGACGTGCGGGCCGCAGCGGCCGCACCTCGGTGGCGGTCATGGTCGACGGCCCGATTCGTGCACCCCCGACTCGTGCACCGCCGCAGCGAGAATCTGCGCGGTGTGCAGCGGCGTGCTGCCCGGCAGCAGATCACGCACCTGGGTGCGGCAACTGAACCCGTCCGCCACCAGCAGGGTGCCCGGCGCCGCGCGGCGGACCGCGGGCAGCAACTTGTCCTCGGCGCAGGCCACGGACACCTCGTAATGCCCGCATTCGAATCCGAAATTCCCGGCCAGGCCGCAGCATCCGGCGTCGAGGACCTCGACGTCCACCCCGGCGGCGTCGAGCGCAGCCTGTTCGGCACCGTATTTCAGCACGGCATGCTGATGGCAGTGCGGTTGCAGCAACGCCGACGCGCGCTGGTGCGGCTGTAGTAACGCCGACGCGCGCAGATGTGGCGAATGACGGTCCGGGGCGCGGGCGTGCAGCAACTCGCCGAGCGTCACCGTCTGGTCGGCCAGCCGCTGCGCGTCCTGGTCGCCGTACAGCAACTGCGGCAGATCGGCGCGGAACACTGCCGCGCAACTCGGTTCGAGCACCACGATCGGGGTGCCCGCCCGCAGTTCCGGGGCGAGGATCGCCAGGGTGCGGCGCAACACCCGTTTCGCGGTGGCCAGCTGGCCGGTGGAGATCCAGGTCAAACCGCAGCAGGCGGCACGCTCGGGTAGGCGCACCGAGAAACCGGCGTGTTCGAGGACGGTGACGGCATCGCGGGCGATCTGCGGATCGAAGTTGTCGGTGAACGTGTCGGGCCACAGCAGCACCGTGCCGCGCTCACCGCCCCCGACCGGTGTCTCCCGCATGGCGAACCAGCGGTGGAAACGCTGGTCGGCGAACCGCGGCAGCGGCCGGCGTCGATCGACCCCACCGACCGTCTTGACCAGATCCGCCAGCACCGGAGCGTGCGCGACGGTGTTGACCGCGCCGGGCGCCAGGGCCGCCAGGCGCGCCCAGACGGGGATCCAGCCCATCGCGTAGTGCGCGCGAGGCCGGGGCCGGTGGGCGTAGAAGTGGGAGAGGAATTCGGCCTTGTAGGTCGCCATGTCCACATCGACCGGGCAGTCGCTGCGGCAACCCTTGCACGCCAGGCACAGATCGAGGGCGTCCTTGACCTCCGTCGAGCGCCAACCGTCGGTGATCACGTCTCCCTGCAGCATCTCGAACAGCAGGCGGGCACGACCGCGGGTGGAATGCTCCTCCTCGCCGGTGGCGCGGTAACTCGGGCACATCACCCCCGATTCGTGACCGCGGCACTTGCCGACGCCGACGCAGCGGGCCGCCGCGTGCGCGAAGCGGTGACCGTCGTCCGGATAGGCGAAGTGGGTGCTCGGTTCGGCGGGCCGGTAGTCGCTGCCCTGTCTCAGGTTCTCGTCGAGCCGGAACGGGTGGACGATCTTGCCGGGGTTCATGCGATCGTCGGGGTCGAACAGCGCTTTGAGTTCCTCGAACGCGGTGATCAGCCGCTCGCCGAACATCAGCGGTAGCAGTTCGGCGCGGGACTGCCCGTCTCCGTGTTCGCCGGACAGCGACCCGCCGTAGCGGACGACGAGCCGGGCGCTGTCCTCGACGAAGGACCGGTACTCGGCGATGCCGTGGGCGGTGCGCAGATCGAAGGGGATGCGGGTGTGTACGCATCCTTGGCCGAAATGCCCGTACAGCGAGGCGGTTCCGTAGCCGTATCGCTCGAGCAGTGCCCGGAAGTCGCGCAGATAGTCCCCGAGCCGGTCCGGGGGCACGGCCGCGTCTTCCCATCCTTCATGGGTTTCCGGTTCGTTCGGTGGGTAGGCGGTGGCGCCGAGCCCGGCCTCGCGGGCCGCCCAGATCTGTTTCTTGTGGGTGGGGTCGTCGAAGACGGCGGCATGTGCCCCGGTGCGTCGGCACACGTCGTCGATCATCGTCTTGGCCTTGTCGTCGGCGTCGGTCCGGTCGTCGCCGTTCATCTGCACCATCAACCAGGCACGGCCCTCGGGCAGTTGCTGCAGGGCCTTCTCGGCGAGGCGCCGGCTGTGTTCGAGTTCGGCGAGCCGATGGTCGATGCCTTCGAGGGCGGCGGGGCCGTGGGAGACGACGAGCGGGACGGCGTCGGCGGCGGCGGTGATGTCGTCGAAGCCGAGCAGTACCAGCGCTGACGCCGCGGGGCGGCGCACCAGCTGCAAGCGCGCCCCGAGCACGGTGACGAGGGTGCTCTCACTGCCGACGAGCAGCTGCGCGATGTCGAAGTGCTTCTCCGGCAACAGCGAATCGAGGTTGTAGCCGGAGACGCGGCGGGGGATGTCGGGATACCGCTCGCGGATGTCGTCGGCCCAGCGGTCCCGCAGGGCGCGCAGGCCGCGGTAGATCTCGGCGCGCCGGTCGTCGCCGCGCACGATCCGCTCGTAGTCGTCGTCGCCGGTCGCCTGCACCCACATGCGGGTGCCGTCGTAGGTGAGCACATCGAGGGCGAGTACCGAGTCGACGGTCTTGCCGTATGCCTGCGCCGTGGATCCGCACGAATTGTTGCCGATCATGCCGCCGATGGTGCAGCTGACGTGGGTGGAGGGTTTCGGACCGACCATCCACCCGGTGTGCTCGAGCGCGTCGTTGAGGGCGTCGAGGGCGATGCCGGGTTCGACGGTGACGGTGCCGGCGTGCTCGTCGATCTCCCCGATCCGGGTGCAGTACTTGCTCCAGTCGAGCACCACCGCGGTGTTGCAGCACTGCCCGGCCAGGCTGGTGCCGCCGCCGCGCGAGAGCACGGGGATGTCGAACTCGCGGCACACGGCGACGGTGTCGACGGCGGCCTGCGCGGTGCGGGGCACGACCACCCCGATCGGGACCTGCCGATAGTTGGAGGCGTCGGTGGAATACGCGGCGCGGGAGCCGGCGTCGAACCGGACCTCACCGTCGATGCGGTCGCGCAGGGCCGCGGCGAGCTCGTCGAACAGCAACGTCGAGCGTCGACCCGTGCGGCGGGTGGGGTGGGTGCTCACTGGATCGTCCTCCTCATGGGGTGCCCGGGACCGTTACCGCACCCGGAAGCGGTCGAGGTCGGGGAGCTTGGGGGTCAGGCCGTGCCCGGGGGTGTCGTCGCGTGGCCGCACGCTTCCGCCGGCCGGGTCGAGGGCGCCGTCGAAGAATCTCGTCTCGATGCGCACGTGATCGTGGAACCATTCGAGGTGCCGCAGGTGCGGGATCGTGGCGGCGGCGTGGACGTGCAGGTGCGGGGCGCAGTGCGCGGACAGGTCCAGCCCGTGCGCCGCGGCGACGGCGGCCACTCGTAGCCATTCGGTGATGCCGCCGCAGCGGGTGAGGTCCGCCTGCAGGCAGTCGACGGCGCCGGCGGCGCACATGCGGTGGAAGTACGGCAGGTCGTAGCCGTACTCACCGGCGGTCACCTCGGCACGCACCGCCTCGCGGACCCGGCGCAGACCGTCGAGGTCGTCGGAGGACACCGGTTCCTCGAGCCAGCGCACACCGCAGTCGGCGGCGGCGTCCATCACCCGGACGGCCTGCTTGGCGGTGTAGCCGCCGTTGGCGTCGACGAACAGTTCGGCGGCGTCGCCGATCGCCTCACGTGCGCGGCGGATGCGGTGCAGATCGCGGGGGGTCGCGGTGCCCCGGCTCTCGGCGATCTTGATCTTCACGCGGGGGATGTGCTGCTCGTGCACCCAGTGGCGCAGCTGAGCGTCGAGCCGGTCGTCGTCGTAGGTGGTGAAACCGCCGCTGCCGTAGACCGGGACGCGGTCGCGGAGCGCCCCGAGCATACGGTGCAATGGGCGAGATGCCAGGCGCGCTTTCAGGTCCCACAGGGCCACGTCGACGGCGGACAGGGCGCAGCCGGCGATGCCGGGACGCCCGGCATTGCGCAGTGCCCGCACCATGTCCTCGTGCATGCCCGGCACGTCCTGGATCGAGCGTCCGACGACGATCGGGGCGAGCAGATCGGTGACGACCGGGACACATGCCGCCGGGGCGTAGGTCCAGCCGACGCCGACACCGTCCGGATGGTGGGCGTGGACGAGGACGACGGTGGTGCTGTCCCACGCCAGGGTGCCGTCCGCCTCGGGGGTGTCGGTGGGGATCGTGTACGCCGCGGCGGTGACGTCGATGACGGTCACGTCGATGCCGTCAGCGGTTCGGGTGGGGCAGGAATTCCTGGGCCTTGGTGCGGAGGCCTTCCTTGACGAAGTCCCACCGGTCCTCGTCGCCGCCGAGCACCGCCGCCGTGGCCGCCTTGAACTGCTCCCAGGTGGCGTGCGGTGGGATCGGCGGCATGTTCGGGTCGGTGTGGACGTCGAGCAGGGTGGGACGATCGGCGGTCAGCGCCGCGTCCCAGGCGGAGTCGAGATCGTCCGGGTCGGTCACCGTGACGGCCTGCAACCCGAGGGAGGCGGCGAAGGCGGCATAGTCGATGTCCGGAAGTGTCTGGGACTCGGCGAATTTCGGGGATCCGGCCATGGCGCGCATCTCCCAGGTCACCTGGTTGAGGTCGTTGTTGTGCAGCACCGCCACGATCAACCGGGGGTCGCGCCAGCTCTGCCAGTAGCGTCGGATGGTGATCAGCTCGGCCAGGCCGTTCATCTGCATCGCCCCGTCGCCGGCGAACGCGATCACCGGCCGCTCCGGGTGGGCGAACTTCGCGCCGATCGCGTACGGCACGCCCGGTCCCATCGTGGCCAGGGTGCCCGACAGCGACCCCCGCATGCGGCCGCGGAAGCGCAGCTGGCGGGCGTACCAGTTGGCCGACGATCCGGAATCGGCGGTGACGATGACATCGTCGGGCAACCGGGGGGACAGTGCGGCGAACAACCGCAGGGGGTTGACCGGATCGGCGGGCACGGCGGCCTGCATGTCCATCGTCTCCCACCACCGGGCGACGTCCGCTTCGATCTTCTCGCGCCAGCTGCGGTCCTGCTTGTATTCGAGATGCGGCAGCAGCGCGAGCAGTGCGGTTCTCGCGTCGGCTACGAGGTTCACCTCGTTGGGATACCGCATGCCGACGAGGCGCGCGTCGAGGTCGATCTGCACTCCGCGGGCCTGACCGTAGTCGGGCAGGAACTGGGTGTAGGGGAAGCTCGAGCCGATGGTGAGCAGGGTGTCGCAGTCGCGCATCATCTCGTAGCTGGGCCGGGTGCCGAGCAGACCGATCGCTCCGGTGACCCAGGGCAACTCGTCCGACAGCACGTCCTTGCCCAGCAGGGCCTTGGCGGCGCCGGCGGCGAGCGTGTCGGCGACCTGTTCGATCTCGGCCGACGCTGCCCGCGCCCCGTTGCCGACCAGCAACGCGACCTTGTGCCCGGCGTTGAGGATCTCCGCGGCCCGGGCGATCGCCCCGTCGTCCGGGGTGATGTGCGGGCGGTCGAATCCCAGGCTCGACGGCACCATCTTGAATTCGTGGGTCGGCGGCGAGTACGGCAGTTCCTGCACGTCGGCGGGGATGATCAGCGCGGTGGGCGCGCGCTGGGTCAGGGCGGTGCGGATCGCCCGATCGAGCACGTTGGGCAATTGCTCGGGGACGGTGACCATCTGCACGTAGTCGCTCGCGACGTCCTTGTACAGGCTCAGCAGGTCTACTTCCTGCTGGTAGGAGCCGCCCATGGCGGTGCGGTTGGTCTGCCCGACGATGGCGACGACCGGGACGTGGTCGAGTTTGGCGTCGTAGAGGCCGTTGAGCAGATGGATCGCGCCCGGACCGGAGGTGGCCATGCACACCCCGAGCCGGTCGGTGAACTTGGCGTAGCCGACCGCTTCGAAAGCGCTCATCTCCTCGTGGCGGGACTGCACGAACTGCGGGTGGTTGTCCGCTCGGCCCCAGGCCGCGAGGATGCCGTTGATGCCGTCACCGGCATAGGCGAAGACGTGTTCGACGTTCCAGTCGCGCAGCCGCTCGAGCAGATGGTCTGCGACGTTCTTCTCGGCCATCGGTGTCTCCTTACCGTGGGCGTCGGGGTTGTTCGCATGCCGTTCGGAAGGGCGAGAGGGGAGGTGCAGCAGGGTGCGTCTCGGCTCCGTGGGTGCCGGATCGGACGGTGCGCTCGGTACGCCCCATGGTCGTCCTTCCCGACAGAACTGGCAACCGAACGCAAATATTGCGTTTGCGCAATGATTGCCGGGTGCAAGATGGTGGTGGGTGGGACCACACCCACCGATCCACTCGTTCGTGCCGATTCGAAGCGAAAGCCGAGGCCACGATGCGAACACCCTGGTCCGGCGCAGACGTCGCACCCCACGTCCTGCGCGAGTACGCGCTCGTCGCCGACGGAGAACGCGGCGCCCTCGTCGGCCCCCGCGGCGACTTCGCCTGGATGTGCGCGCCCTCCTGGCATTCCGACCCCGTCTTCTCCACCCTGCTCGGCGGGGACGGGACGTACGCCGTCGCCCCCGACACCACCCGCTTCGTCTGGGGCGGCTACTACGAGGACGGAACCCTGATCTGGCGCAGCCGCTGGGTCGCCACCGGCATCGTCGAATGCCGGGAAGCGCTCGCCATGCCCGCCGACCCGCACACCGCCGTGATCCTGCGTCGCATCCTCGCCCCCGAGGACGACACCCGGCTGCGGGTCATGCTGCGCACCGGCGCCGGCTGCCACCACACGACGCACCCCACCCTCCGTGACGGCCGCTGGGAACTGACCGCCGGACGGATGTACCTGCGGTGGAGCGGCGCCGCGGAGGCATGCCCGACCGAGACCGGCCTCGACATGCATCTCCACCTGCCGGCCGGACGCAGCCACGACCTGATCCTCGAGATCTCCGACCGGCCGTTCCACAGCGATCCGGCCCCGGCCGACGAACTCTGGCACCGGACGGAACAGGCGTGGGCGAGCGCGGTACGACCGATCGACGGCACACTCGCCGACCGGGATGCCCGCCACGCCACGGCCGTGCTGACCGGATTGACCAGCCGCAGCGGCGGCATGGTGGCCGCCGCGACCACCTCGTTGCCCGAACGCGCGGCGCAGGGGCGCAACTACGACTATCGCTACTGCTGGATCCGCGACCAGTGCTATGCCGGACACGCAGCCGCCGCCTACGGCCCGCATCCGCTCCTCGACGCCGCGGTGCGCTTCGTCGGGGACCGTATTCTCGCCGACGGACCCGATCTGAAACCGGCGTACACCGTCGGCGGAGGGGACGTGCCGTCCCAGAGCGCTCTGCCGCTGCCGGGCTATCCCGGCGGCTCGGTGGTCGTCGGCAACCGGGTCAACCACCAGTTCCAGCTCGACACCTTCGGTGAAGCCCTGCTGTTGTTCGCCGCCGCCGCCCGCGACGACCGACTCGACAGCCGGGACTGGCGGGCCGTCGAGACCGCCGCCGCCGCCGTCGAGTTACGCCGGTGCGACCCCGATGCCGGTATCTGGGAACTCGACCGCCGCCACTGGACGCACTCGAAACTGACCTGTATCGCGGGTCTGCGGGCCGCCGCCACCGTCGCTCCCCGCGCACAACGGGACCGGTGGAACGATCTCGCCGACACCTTGACCCGAGCCGTCCTCGCCGACAGCACCCATCCGTCCGGGCGATGGCAACGTGCACCCGACGACGACCGCATCGACGCAGCCCTGCTGCTACCCGTCATCCGCGGTGCGCTACCCGCCACCGACCCACTGAGCCGCCGCACGCTCGACACCGTCCGCACCGAACTCGGCAGCGACGGCTACATCTACCGCTTCCGCCACGACGACCGTCCCCTCGCCGACGCCGAAGGCGCATTCCTGCTGTGCGGGTTCTTCATGGCCCTCGCCGACCATCAGCAGGGCAACACCGTCGAGGCCGTGCGGTGGTTCGAACGCAACCGCGCCGCATGCGGCACCCCGGCGCTGTTCACCGAGGAATTCGACGTCGTCGAACGGCAACTGCGCGGCAATCTCCCGCAGGCCTTCGTGCACGCCCTGCTGCTCGAAGCGGCCCGGCGTCTCGCCCACCCCTGGAACTCCGAGGGATGAGCGCCCCTCACACCGAAAGGACTCCGGTCTCATGACATCCTCACGCACCGACCAGGTCGTCGTCGTCACCGGCGCCAGCGCCGGCATCGGACGGGCCGTGGCCCGCGCCTACGGACGACGCCACGCCCGGATCGCGCTGCTCGCCCGCGGCGAGACCGGGCTCGCCGCCGCCGCCCGCGAGATCGAGGCGGCCGGGGGACAGGCGCTGATCCTGCCCACCGATGTCGCCGACCCCGATGCCGTCGACGCGGCCGCCGCCGCGACGGTGGAGCGTTTCGGCCGCATCGACGTATGGATCAACGTGGCGTTCACGTCGGTCTTCGCCCCGTTCACCGAGATCACCCCGGACGAATACCGCCGGGTCACCGAAGTCGACTATCTCGGCTTCGTCTACGGCACGATGTCCGCCCTGAAACGGATGACACCGCACGATCGCGGCACGATCGTGCACGTCGGTTCGGCCCTGGCCTACCGCGGCATTCCGTTGCAGAGCGCCTACTGCGGCGCCAAGCACGCCATCCAGGGTTTCCACGAAGCGCTCCGCTGCGAACTGCTGCACCGGCACAGCAACATCCACGTCACCATGGTGCAGATGCCCGCCGTGAACACTCCCCAGTTCTCCTGGGTGCTCTCCCGGCTGCCGCGCCACGCCCGACCCGTACCCCCGATCTACCAGCCCGAGGTGGCCGCCCGCGCGGTGCTGCACGCCGCCGACCACCCGCGCCGCCGCGAATACTGGGTCGGGGCGAGCACCGCCGCGACCCTCGCTGCCAACGCACTCGCCCCCGGACTGCTCGACCGCTATCTCGCCCGCACCGGATTCGACTCCCAGCAGACCGACCGACCCCGAGACCCCGACCAGCCCGCCAATCTCTGGCAGCCCGCGGACGGGCCGGACGGAACGGACTTCGGTGCCCACGGAGAATTCGACGACCGCGCCCGGACCTCGAGTGCGCAGGCCTGGCTGTCCCGCCGTCACGGACTGCTCGCGGCGTCGGTGACCGGCGTACTCACCGCCACCGGAATGGCCCTCGCGGCACGGACCCGCACCGCATGACCTCCCCGGCCGCGGCACCCGGTCACGGATGGATCGGCCACAACAACGTGAGCGCATCCTCGGTGGCCGGTTCCCCGGCGGCCTCGGCGAAGACACCGAAGGCGGCGGCGAGTTCGTCGCGCTGCCCGGCGCTCAACCGGCTCAGGACCGCAGCGATCGCGTCGCGGCGGTGGTCCATGACGGTGTGGACCACCGCCGCACCGTCCGGTGTCAACGTCAACGCCAGTTTCCGACGATCCTCCGGAGAGTCCCGCCGATCGAGCAGACCTGCCTTCATCAGCTTGTCGACCGCCCTGCTGGCACCGGACGGATCGACCCCCAGCTCGTCCGCCACCCCGGCGAGGGTGAGAGGCCCCCGCGTGCCCACGAGCACGAGAATGCGCAGATGCGGGATGCTGACACGGTCTTCGACCTCGGCCACCGAGGCCGCCGCGATGCCCACCAGGGCACGCGACGCCGACATCACCGCATCGACCTGCCGATCGAACTTCTTGTTCGAGCGACCACCGGACGGGGACCGGGCAGGGGAGTTCATGGCGTCATCCTCCGACGATGCATGCGATCCCGCAACTGTTGCGCAACCGCACGGATCACGGCACGCCCGCTACACGACGGTGTCGAACAACTGACCCACCCCATAGGTCACGACCATCGCGAGCGCACCACCGACCACCACCCGCACCACCGCCCGACCCCGCCGGGCCCGGCCGAGCCACGCACTGATCGATCCCGTCGCCGCCAGCGCACACAACACCGCCACGAACGTCACCGGGATCCGCACCGTGTCGGGCACCGACACCACCATCAGCAGCGGCACCAGCGCGCCCAGGGTGAACGACACGGCCGACGACAACGCCGCCGACCACGGATTCGCCAGTTCGGTCGGATCGATCCCCAACTCCACCTCGGCATGCGCGGCAAGCGGATCCCGCGCCGTCAACTCCTCCGCCGCGGCACGCGCCGTGACCGCCGACAATCCCTTGCCTTCGAGCAGGGCGGCCAGTTCGGCGAGTTCGGCCTCCGGCATGGCGGCGAGCTCACGACGCTCCGTGGACAGCGCCGCGCGCTCGGTGTCGCGTTGCGTACTCACCGACACGTACTCGCCCAGCGCCATCGACACGGCCCCCGCGGCCAGCCCGGCCGCACCGGCGGTGAGGATCGCCGCCTCGTTCGTCGTCGCGGCCGCCACACCGACGACCAGTCCCGCGGTCGAGACGATGCCGTCGTTCGCGCCGAGAACACCCGCCCGCAACCAGTTGAGTCTGCTCGCCAATCCGGCGGTGTGCGGTTCGCGGTCCTCGTGCCGCCTGCGGGAATCGTTCGGTGACGCCGGATCCGGACGGGGCATGTCGTGAAGCTACACCGACGGACGGCGGCGCGGGGGGATCCCCACGGCGGAGTATCGGCGCGCCTCCGCCGCGGCGACCGCCCACTCCGGGTCCCCGGGCAGCGCACCCATCGGGTCCCGCTGCGCGCACGGCACACTCACATCGGCGGGCAGCACTGCGCGCTGCAGCGCCTGCACGATCCCCAACGGCCGATGAGCAGCCGGGGCCAGGCGGCCGATCCACCGGCGATCGCGGGCGGTCATGTCGTGCCGCAGGCTCTCCATCAGCGCCGCCACGGTTCCCGACGGCACCTCCGTGAGCCACGCGCCGATTCGGCCGATCACCGCGCCCGGCAATCCGGCGACGGTGACCTGGGCGCGCGGCATGCCGGTGACCTGCCCGTAGAGGCGGAGCAACTCGGGATAGCGCAGCGACTGTCCGCAGCCCACATCGAACGAGTCCGTGGGAGTGTCCGCGACGGCCGCCCCGAGCACTGCGGCGACCAGGTCGACGACCGCGATCGGCTCGACCCGCGAGTCCATCCAGTCGGGCACCACGGTGACGGGTAGGCGCCCCGCGAGTTGGCCGAGCACCTCGAAGCTCGTCGACCCGGAGCCGAGCACCATCCCGGCTCGCAGCGTGATGACCGTGCGGCGGGATCGGGACAGTTCCTGCTCGACCTCCCAGCGCGAGAGCAGATGCTCGGACAGCGCGTCCGGCGCACACTCGGGGACGAGCCCGGAGACGTAGACGACGCGCGTCACCGGAGAGGCATCGACCGCGTGCCGGACGGTGCGGGCCGCTGCCAGGTCGAGGTCCCGGAAGTGCGCCGAGCGCATCCCGTGCACGAGATAGACCACGACGTCGACATCGTCGAGCGCCGGTGGGAGAGTGTGCGCGGCGGTGACGTCCACCTGCGCGGTCTCGACCCGGTCGTGCCACCAGAAGCGTCGCAAGGCCGCCGGGTTCCGAGCGGCGGCGCGCACGGTGCAGCCGGTAGCGAGGAAGGCGGGTACGACCCGGCTGCCGACGTAGCCGGAGGCACCGATCACGAGAACTCTCATGCGCTGTTCCGTCCCTTGTCGCCTTCGGGAGGGATGCACGCGCGGGACCGTCGCGAAACATCAGGAGTGGTTCTCATCACCAGAAATAGTGTTACCGTTGGTCACAAATACAGTGGCCGGTATCGAAGGAGGCCTCCCATGTCGATGCTGCGCGGCAGCCCACTGCGACATCGGATACTGTTCGTCCTCGCCGTCCCCCTCGGCGCCGGACTGCTGTCCGCCCTCGGACACCTCGTCCAGCGCCGCCACGGCCGGCCCACCTCCGTCTCCGAATCCCTCTTCGCCATCGCCAGCAGCCTGCGCCGCCGCACGCTGTTCACCCGCCCCACCGGCGATCACCCCCCGGCCCCCGAGGCGTCAGGACAACCATGACCACGCACACCGTCCCCAACGGGCCCGTCCGACTCCACGTCGTCGAAGAAGGCAACCCGCACGGCCCGACGCTCGTCCTCGTCCACGGCTGGCCCGACACCCACGCCCTGTGGGACCGCGTCGCACCCCTGCTCGCCGACGACTTCCGCATCCTGCGCTACGACAACCGCGGCGCCGGCGCCTCCACCGTGCCCCGCGAGGTGGCGCACTACCGGCTCGAGCACCTCGCCGCCGACCTGCACGCCGTCATCGACGCCCTCGCCCCGAACGACCCGGTCCACCTGCTCGGCCACGACTGGGGCGCGGTGCTGTGCTGGGAAGCGGTGTGCGAACCCGACGCCGGCGAGCGCATCGCCTCCCACACCTCGATCTCCGGCCCCAACCTCGACCACCTCGGCCTGTGGATGCGCCGCCGCCTCCGGCACAAACGCCCACTCGGCCCCGCCGAACAGGCCCTCGCCTCCGCCTACACCCTCGCCTTCCAGATCCCCGGCCTGCCGAATCCGGTGCTGCGCGGCTGGCTCGCCCACCACTGGCCGGCCTTCGTCGGATTCTTCGACCGCACCGACCCCACCGCGATCGCACCCGTCGCCCCGACCCTCGCCGACGACATGGTGCACGGACTGTCCCTGTACCGGGCGAACATCCGCGCGCGTCTCGCCCGACCCCGCGAGCGGCGCACCGACGTCCCGGTCCAGCTGATCCAGAACCTGCGCGACCGTGCGGTACGTCCCGTGGGCTACGAGGACACCTCCCGTTGGGTCACCGACCTGCGCATCCACCCACTCGACGCCGGGCACTGGTCGCCGCGTTCCCATCCCCGCGACGTCGCCGACGCCACCGCCCGGTTCGTGCAGCAGATCGAGGCCGCGCGCACCTGACCGTGTGACCTCAGCCGGACGACTCCGCGCGCGGCGCCGCCTCCACCGGCGGATCGTCGTCGTGCACCGGTAGCCGACGCGGACCCGGACCCTGCTGCCCGAGCACGTCACCGGGATTCGCGAGCGGACACGACGCCAAGCTCAGGCACCCGCAGCCGATGCAATCGGTGAAACTGTCCCGCAACGCGGTGAGATCCTCGATGCGGCGGGTCAGCCGGTCGTGCCACGCCCGCGACAGCCGCGCCCAGTCCTCCGTCGTCGGCACACGACTGTCCGGCAACGAATCGAACGCCTCCTTGATCTCGTCCAGCGACACCCCCACGCCCTGCGCGACCTTGATGAACGCGACCTTGCGCAGCGTGTCGCGGCGATAACGCCGCTGATTGCCCGAGGTGCGGCGACTGGTGATCAGACCACGCGACTCGTAGTAGTGCAGCGCCGAGACCGCCACCCCGGAACGGTCCGCCAACTGGCCGGGTGTCAGCCATATCGCAGGGTTCATCGGCCCCCTCCTCGCCCCGCAGACATCGTGATCGAGTTGTGCTGCACAGTACCGGCCACCGGAGACGCCGGGCACCCGGCTCGCGTGAGCACCCGGGGTCAGAACGACGGCGGCCCGAACTCGGCAGCGACCTCCGGCGCATCCATCCGCAACATGTCGTACGCGGTGTGCGCCCACGTCCGCACCGACTTCGGGTACGGCCGCTCGAACCGTTCGCAGACCCGCGCCGTCGCCAACGCCGCCTCGAACCGCCACTTACGGGAACCGCTCACGAACGTCCGGGCCTGGAACAGATAACTCGATGCGGGGATCGTCACGCCGACCACCGTAGAACCTCCGACCGGCCCAGCGGGGGAGCGGCACCCCGCGCGCCCCGCCGCTGCCGCCCGTCCCGACCACATTCCTAAGGGAGTGTTAGGAACCGCCACAGCCCCTTCCGCAACCACTGTGACCCGAACCACTGTGGGGAGCGCACAGATCCCCGCAGCGAAAGGAGTCCCCGGTGAGCACCACCTCGACGGGCGAACGCCGAGTCATCGGCAACGTGTTGAAAGGCTCGGTCGGCAACCTGATCGAGTGGTACGACTGGTACGTCTACGCCGCGTTCAGCGTCTACTTCGCGAAGGAATTCTTCCCCGAAGGCGACCCCACCGCCCAACTGCTGTCCACCGCAGCGATCTTCGCCGTGGGATTCCTCATGCGACCGATCGGCGGCTGGATCATGGGCCGCTACGCCGACCGGCACGGACGGCGCTCGGCGCTGACCCTGTCGGTCACCGTCATGGCCGTCGGCTCCCTCATCATCGCCGTCACCCCGGCCTACGCGACCATCGGACTCGCCGCACCCCTTCTTCTCGTCCTCGCCCGCATGATGCAGGGACTGTCCGTCGGTGGTGAATACGCCACCAGCGCCACCTATCTCGCCGAGGTCGCCTCACCCGGACGCCGCGGGTTCTACTCGAGCTTCCAGTACGTCACCCTCGTCGCCGGACAGCTCATCGCCCTCGGCGTCCAGATCGTCCTGCAGCTCACCCTCTCCGCCGAGGCCATGCAGGCGTGGGGCTGGCGCATCCCGTTCGTCATCGGCGCCGTCGCCGCCGTCGCCGTGATGTGGCTGCGCCGCACCATGGACGAATCCGAAGCGTTCACCGAGGAAGTCGCGGCCAAGAGCACCGCCGACCAGCCGGACGGCGCGCCCGAGCAGGGCGGCATCCGGATGCTGCTGCAGTACCCCCGCGAATGCCTGCTGGTGTGCGCGCTGACCCTCGGCGGCTGCGTGGCGTTCTACACCTACACCACCTACATGCAGAAATACATGATCAACACCTCCGGCATCTCCAAGGACACCGTGGCCTGGATCAACTTCGCCGCCCTGCTGGTGTTCATCGTCCTGCAACCCATCGGCGGGGCCCTCTCGGATCGCATCGGCCGCCGCAAGCTGCTCATCTTCTTCGGGGTCGGCGGCACCGTGCTCACCGTCCCGCTGATGACGATCCTCGGCAGCACCACGCACCCGCTGATCGCGTTCGGACTGATGATGCTCGGCCTGACCGTCGTCACCGGCTACACCTCGGTCAACGCCATCGTGAAGACCGAACTGTTCCCCACCGAGGTCCGCGCGCGCGGTGTCGGCCTGCCCTACGCGCTGACCCTCGCGATCTTCGGCGGCACCGTCGAAACCGTCGCGCTCGCCCTCAAGCGCGCCGGCCACGAATCGCTATTCTTCTACTACGTGACCGGCTGCATCGCCGTCTCGCTCGTCGTGTACTTCTTCATGCGGGAGACCTCCGACGGCTCACCCCTGGACCGCACGAGCACCCACACCGACACCCCCGACGAGCACGCCGACCTGGCCAGCTCACGACACTGACCGAAAGGGACCCACGTGCAGATCGCGGTGGTCGAGGACGACGACGGAGTCGGCGACGCCCTCGTCGAAGCCCTCACCTCCCACGGCCACCGGCCGATCCGCATGCGGCGCGGCGCCGACCTGCTCCTCGGCCACCGCGACCTCGACGTCGTCATCCTCGACCTCGGCCTGCCCGACGCCGACGGCCTGCAGGTGCTCCGGCAACTGCGGGCCGTCAGCGACGTCCCCGTCGTGATCCTCACCGCGCGCGGCGACGAACGCTCGGTGGTACGCGGCCTGCGCGGCGGCGCCGACGATTATCTCGTCAAACCGGCCCGCCTGGCCGAACTGCTCGCCCGCGTGGACGTCGTCACCCAACGGCGCCGCGCGCTGTCCGAGTCCTCCCGCATCGTCCGCGCCGGCGACGTCGTCGTCGACCTCGATGCCCGCGAAGTCGAGGTGGGCGGCGAACCGGTGACTCTCACCCCGAAGGAATTCGACCTGCTCGCCGTCCTCGTCGCCCGCCCCGGCGCCGCGGTCAGCCGCCAACAACTCATGGATGCCGTGTGGGGCGACGCGTATGTGGCGATCTCCCGGTCGCTCGACGTGCACATGACCGGGCTGCGCGCGAAACTCGCCCGCCCCGGACTCATCTCCACCATCCGCGGCTACGGCTACCGGTGGGGCGGCTGACATGCGCCGGCGGGTCCTGGCGGTGTTGCTCGTCTTCGCGACCGTCGCCGTCGTCGCCTTCGCCGTCCCGCTCGCCCTCGCCACCAGCGCCGGCCGCACCGCCGTCCTGGGAGCGAACCGGGAAGCCGACGCCCACCACTTCGCCACCCTCGCCGTCCAGATGCGCGCCCCCGGCAGCACCGCCCTGCTCGACGAGGAAGTGACCCGCTACCACCGCCTCTACGACGAGGGCGTGCTCATCGTCGACGCGCGCGGCGCACCCCGCGCGAGCGCGGGCCTGACCCCGACCGATCCCGGTGTGCCGGAGGCGATCACCGCCGGTCTGCGCAACCAGAAACAGGGCATCGGGGGTCCGCTGACCCCGTGGTCCCCGCAGCGGGTACTGCTCGCCGTGCCGGTGGGCACCGGCGCCCAGGTCGAAGGAGCCGTCGTCGTCGAGGTGTCCACCGACGCCGCCCGCCACGACATCCGCACCTCGTGGCTGCTCATCGTCACCGGTGCGGCAGCGGCCCTCGTGCTCGTCACCATCCTCGCGACCGCCCTGTCGCGGTGGACGGTCCGCCCGCTCACCGCACTCACCGCGCGGGTCGCGGCGCTCACCGACAGCGTCCCGGCGCTGCATCCACGCTTCCGCACCGGCGACACCACCGTCTCGGTCCGCTACCACGGCCCACCGGAGGTCCGGGAATTCACGCAGGCCTTCGACACCATGTCCGAAGCCGTCCGCACGTCCACCCGCGCCCAGAAACAGCTCATCGCCGACACCGCGCACCAACTCCGGAACCCGCTCGCCGCCCTGCACATCCGGCTCGACTCCCTCGAACCGCACGTCGCTGCCGCCGGCACGGAGACCTACCGGCGCACGGCCGTCGAAGTCGACCGGCTCGGCGGCATCCTCGACGGCCTGCTCGCCCTCGCCACCGCCGAAGCACCCACCGACACAGCGGGCACCGAAGGACACGACGGGTGCGATGTCGGCGCCGTCGTCGCCGACCGCGTCGATGCCTGGTCCGAGGCCCTCGCCGAGGCCGGCATGACCGTCACCGTGGACGAACCGTCCGCGCAGCGCCTGCACGCCTGTTTGTCCGCCGACCATCTCGCGCAGGTGCTCGACGTGCTGCTCAGCAACGCGAGCAAGTACGCACGCGCGGCCACCGGGGTCCGCATCATCACCCGGCGCAGTGGCGGGACCGTCCGGATCCGCGTCGAGGACGACGGCGCCGGAGTCGCACCCGACGAGCTCGGCGCCCTCACCTCCCGGTTCTTCCGCGGGTCCGGAGCCGACGGGCCCGGCACCGGCCTCGGGCTGTCCATCGCGGTCGCGCTCGTCGAGAGCGGCGGCGGCACCCTCGACCTCGCCGCCGCCGACCCGCACGGACTCGCCGTCACCCTGACCCTGCCCGCCGACTCCCGCGCGGAGGCATCATGATCACCCGCCGCGATCTCCTGCGGTCCGTCGCGCTGCTCGCGGTCGGCGGCGCCGTCGCCGGCTGCGCACCGACCGGGCAGCGTGAGGAACTGATCCTGGCGGCAGGGGAGGAGGGCGGGTTCTTCTGGGAGTTCGCGGAACTCACCGCGGCCGCCGCCGAGCGAGCGGGTCTTCCCATTACGGTCGTGCCGGAACGCACCCCGGGATCGGTCACCAATCTCGCCGCCTTGATGGCGGGGGACGCGGAGCTGGCGCTGACCCTCACCGACGTCGCGGTGCGGGCCCACGACGAGGGCGCCCAGTTCACGGCGATCGGGCGGGTCTACGAGAACTACATGCAGTTGGCCGTGCGTGCAGACTCACCGATCCGGGAGATCGCCCAGTTGCGGGGCGCACGGATCAGCCTCGGCGCTCCCGGCTCGGGTGCCGAATTCACCGGCGAACGCATCCTCGCCGTCGCCGGGCTCGCCGAGCCGGGAGCCGTCACCCGGGTGCACCTGTCGATGGCCGACGCCGGTCGCGCAGTGGTGGACGGCGAGATCGACGCCGTCCTGTGGGCGGGTGGTGTTCCTACCCCATCGTTTGCGAACCTGGGTGTGCCGCTGCGGCTGATCGATCTGTCCGTGCTCCTCGAACCGCTGCGGGCGCGATTCGGTCCGCGTTACGAACCGGTGCTCATCCAGCCCGGCACGTACGGGCAGCCGGACGCCGTCGCCACCATCGGCTTGGGCAACCTGCTGCTCGCCGGCGCCTCGGTGTCGGACGAGGCGGCCCCCGCACTGGTGGATCTGCTCGTCGACCGCGCCTCCGAACTCGTGCCGGCCCAGGCCACCGGCAGTCAGTTCCTCGACCGGCAGTCGCTGATCGTCACCGCCGATGTCCCGCTGCATCCGGGAGCGGTGGCCGCGTACCGGCGCCATCACGGTTGACGAGACGGGCGGGCAGGGGAGAAGGACCCCGGAATCGTGCCGTCCCAAGGGCGGACAGTGGGGTGGAAGGCATGCGCTGGTGTCGTGGGGATGCGGTGCGGAGATCGGGCTCGCCCTCGAGGTTCGAGGAGATCGGGACCGGATCGGCTGTGCAGGGGACATGCGCGGGGCACAATGGAACCGCTCACCTCTGTGTGCGTGAAACCTGTTGTCTGACAATATGATTCATGGATAACGGTGATTATCCATCAAATGTGGAAGAGGTGAGAAGGGGTAAGCGGTGGTCGCGGCACCCTGGGGGACGGGATGAGTCCGCCCGCCACATGCACATCATTCGGACGGTCTACTGCGCGACGTGCACGCGACAATGACACGGTGTTGCCGCAACGCACTGCATCAGCAAACTTGCGAGTCGCAGCAGTATGCATGTCGCAGTGTGCATGTCGCGCGCAGTGCGACACCGATGAATATGCGACCGATCGTGCGGCGGCCGGGCCGGCGGCTCGGTCCGGTACAGGCGCCGCCGGGCCGAGTCGGGCCGCGTGGGATCCGAAGGCGGGCCGGGGTCGAATCGACGCGGGTTGCATGCGGGACGACATCGCATCGACGCGTGTCGAATCAAGGATCTCCGGAGCGCTCGGGACGCCCTGCCGCACCTACCCGGAGGAGGTCCGATTCCACCCTAGTTAACATAATGTAGATTATCGGCACTTTTGATATGGGCGGTGACCTGGGGTTCGGCGCTGATAATCCCGATGCCGCCGACCGGCGTCCCGATCCGCAGATTCGCGCCGTCGTCGCACTGCGTCGCATCGTGCGCCGTGTCGTCCGGCGCGCGTTGTTCACTCACGCGTCGTGCGACGTACGAACCGGGCCGCACGACGCGCTCCCGACGCTCGATCTGCCGCGCATCCCGCCGTGCCCGATCCGTGGCGCCCGATCCGCGCCGTTCGGGCTTCTCAGCCCGTGGCCGGCCCGGACCGCCGCCTGGTGTCGGTTCGCTGCCTCGGGCGCCCGGTACGACCTTCCGGGCCCGCCGCCCTCGTCCCCTGCCTGCCTGTCCGCCCAGCCGTCGTGAAAACGTCACAGTGACGTTTTCACGTGGTCCGCGGAGTCCTGCTGTGGGCACGTATCTGCGTCGATATCATCGGCGCGGCAGTGACAATGCGATCCGGGAAGGTCGACCGTGACGCAACCACGGCTCCTGCGTTTCTGGGTGGTCTTCGCGATCACCACCGTCCCGTTCTACCTCTGGGGCGCACTCACCGACGGTGAACTCGACCTCGCCGGTGCGCGCGTGCCGATCAGCGCGTTGATGTTCGCCTGCCCGGCACTTGCGGCCCTCGCCGCCGGCGGCGGACGCGACGCGGCCGGGCAACGTATGCGCACGCCGCCGCGCGCGCTGTGGCTGATCGTCGCACTCGTTGTACCAGCTATGCTGGTGCTGGTCGCATCCATCGCGGTCGCCGGTGCCGGTCCGTCCGGCATTTCCGTCTCCCTCGTGGCGGTCGCCGGTGCGTATCTCGTCGCGGCGGTGTGCGAGGAGCTCGGGTGGACGGCGGTGTTGATGCCGGCGCTGTTGCGTACCCGCGGTGTGCTGTCCACCGGCGCGGTGATCGGCGTGATCTGGGCGCTGTGGCATCTTATTCCGTACGTGCAGGCCGGTTACGGGTCGGCGATGCTGCTCGGCCAGCTCGCGTTCACCGTCGTCTTCCGGATGCTGCTGGTGCAGATGACGGTCGCCGGCGGCGGCGCGCCGATCATCGCGGTGGTCGGTCACGCCTCGTCCAATGTGGCGTGGACGCTCCTGGCGGCGAGCGGGATCTACTCGCCTGTCGCGTCCGCGGTGGCCGTCGGGGTCGCCGTGCTCGTCCTGACCTGTCTGCGGGTCGCGTCCCGCCGGGTCGAGGGTGCGGACTCCCCTCCTCCGCCTCGGACGACAGACCCAGAAACGTCACAGTGACGCATTCATCCTGGGCTCCCGTGCATTATGACGGTCGCCGCAACCGCCGCAACCGCCGCAACTGCGCGGACAGATAATCCCGGGCACGGCGATGACCACCGACCCGGACGAGTTCGTCGGCGAGCTCCTCGAGCAGTCGCGTCAGCAGCTCCTCGTCGGGTGTCCAGCCGCGCTGCCGGCACCGGTCGAGCCATTCGACCGGCGCGACATGTCCGCGGTCGGCGTTGCAGCGTCGGCACGCGGCGACCTCGTTGGCGGTGATGCTCGGCCCGCCTTTCAGTCGCGGCACCAGATGATCGGTGGTCGGGGTGATCAGCCGCCCGAACTCCCGTCCGCACCACAGGCACCGCCCGTCCTGACGGTCGAGGGCGAGCGAGAGTCGGCTGACGCGGTCCATCCTCCGATCGTGGCCCATCGGCGTCGCCGTGGTCGCCGGTGGGTCCGATCCGGTGTCCCGGAGACGATTTCAGGGGCGTGCTTCGAGGACGAGGTTGAAGGGCGTTTCGGTGGCGCGGCGGAAGGTGCCGAATCCGGCTTCGGCCGCGACATCGGCGAGCCGTCGCTCCCCTGCCTGCGCGCCGAGCCCGAGCGCGACCGGCTGGTCGAGCGACGACGGGGTGCACAGCACCGTGGACGCGGCGTAGTACATCCGGCCGACGGGATTGAGGTTCTCGGGCAGGCTGTCGCGGGCGAACGGTTCGACGAGCATCACCGTGCCGTCGTCGGCGAGCGCGCCGCGCGCGTACCGCAGTGCGCCGACGGGATCGCCCATGTCGTGCAGGCAGTCGAAGTAGCAGATCAGGTCGTAGTCGGATCCGGGGAAATCCACGGCCGAGGCGACCTCGAAGGTGGCGTTGTCGACGCCCTCCTCCGCGGCCAGTTCCGTCGCCCGCGCGATGGACGCGTCGTGGTAGTCGAAGCCGCGGATGGTGGATTGCGGGAATGCCTGCGCGAGCAGGGTTGTGGAGACCCCGTGGCCGCAGCCGATGTCGGCGACGGTGGCGCCGGCACGCAGTTTGTCGACGACTCCGTCGAGGGTGGGCAGCCACACGTCGACGAGGTTGGCGCGGTAGCCGGGGCGGAAGAACTGTTCGGTGCCGACGAACAGTTCGGGATCGTGTTCGTGCCAGCCGAAACCCTCTCCGTTGCGGATGCGTTCGGTGATGCGCAGCCGGTCCTTGTAGACCGAACTGATCAGGTGGAGGCCGCCGGCGAGGTAGACCGGGCTGTCCTCGCGGGCGAGCGCCATGGCGTGTTCCGGGGACAGTGTGAAGGTGTCGTTGTCCGGCTCGTAGGTCAGATATCCGCTCGCTACCTGTGCTGACAGCCATTCGCGTAGATAGCGTTCGCGGAGGCCGGTGCGGGCCGCGAGTTGTTCGCTGGTGGTCGGGCCGGATTCGTCGAGGGCTCGCCACAGGCCCAGATCGACACCGATCAGGACCAGGGCGCCGTTCATGGCCGCGCCCATGTCGACGACGAGTTGTCCGAGGGTCTGTTCGAGTCGTGCTTGGTCGGGTTCGTGTATCTCCGTGGTCATCACGCACCTCCTGGCGATGGGAGTACTCGCTCACGGTAGGTCGCGTGGTCGGTTCCTCGGCGTCGGCTCGGGTTCGATCGGGTGTCGATCCGGGTGGCAGTGCGGACCGGGAGGTCACGAACCGGTGTTGAGAGAATGACGCGGGGTGCACGTCGTGTTGCAGACAGCTACGCTTGTAGCAGACTGCAACATCAGGAGGCCGTCATGACGTCGTCCACCGACAAGGTCACCCGCTTCGACGCCGAACTCGTCGACAGCGCTATCGCGGAGGGCGGCCGCCAGAACCGCACCGGACGCCAGCAACTCGAATACTGGGCCCGTATCGGCCGCGCGATGACCGCCCATGAGACCGCCTCCTTGCACCGGGTGCACGAGGCGCTGGCCGGGACGCGGGAGCTGAGCGAGCTCACCGCCGCGGAGGGACGGCTGTTCGACGCGGAGATCGATGCGCGCCTGGCGGACGGGCTGGTCCGCACCGATTACGCCGCGGTGCTCGCCGCGCGTGGGGTCACCACGGTGGTGCTCGACGACGAGGGCCGGTTGGTCGAGCAGCGTCCCGACGGTAGTCGCCGGGTGCTCGACGACGCATGAGGCGTCTGGATCTGATCGTCGGTCCCAATGGTTCCGGTAAGTCGACGTTCGTCGAGTTGTCCCTCGCTCCCCTGCTGCCGCGCAGTGTGTTCGTCAACGCGGATGTGATCGCGCGGCAGCGTTGGCCCGACCGTGCCGAGGAGATGTCGTACGAGGCGGCGCAACTCGCCGCGGCGGCGCGGGACCGGTTGCTGCGGCAGGGCCGGTCGTTCATCGCGGAGACGGTGTTCTCGCATCCGTCGAAGCTGGAGCTGATCGACCGGGCACACGAGGCGGGCTTCACGGTGGTGCTGCATGTGATGCTGGTGCCGGAGGCGATGTCGGTGCTGCGTGTGCAGCACCGGGTGGCCTCCGGTGGGCATGCGGTGCCCGAGGACAAGATCCGGGCGCGTTATCGACGGTTGTGGCCGCTGGTGGCCGAAGCGATCGGCCGCGCCGATCAGGCGTCGGTGTACGACACGGCGTGCGGGACCCCGGTGGTGGTGGCGCGGTTCGCCGGCGGGGTGCCGGTGGGTGCGGTGCGCTGGCCGGGATGGGTGCCGGCGGCGCTCACCGGGCTCGGCTGAGAGATCCGGGCCCGGTGAGCGGTTGCGACGAGATCAGTTCGTCGCCGCGCTCGTGGTGAACGGCAGCACCAGCCGCGAGGGGTGCGCGGCGTCCCGGTAGATCTTGTGGGTCACCGGGCGGCCGACGGGCAGGTGGAAGGCGTCCGGCGGCAGCAGTGCGTTGTGTTCGTCGGCGAGCGGTTCGTTGTTCGACAGTTCCACGACGAGCTTGTGGCCCGGCATGAAGGTGTTGGCGAACGGATACAGCCGCAGCACGTATTCCTCGATGGTGCCGGGTTCGACCGGCACGGCGCGGGTGTGCGGATGGTAGGGGTCGCCCTCGGTGGTGCGCTCGTCGAGTTCGCGGTGGGAGGCCTTGAGGTAGCCGGTGGTGATCAGCTGCCGCTTGCCGTTCGGGGCGTAGTCCCACATGCGGAGGATGAAGTTGGTGTCGGGCTGGTCGATCTCGGCGAAGAGGTGCGCGGCGCCGGTGCCGATCATCTCGGTGGGTTCGGCGAACACCGGCGTTTCCCAGCGCAGGATCTCGACCTTGTCGGTGACCGTGAGCGGCGCCTGGTAGAAGCCGTCCGGGGCGGCGTACTGCGTGCCCATCGGTTCGGGTTCGGTGGACAGCTTGCCGCGCGGCCGCAGGTACAGCGCCCGGTGCTCGACGTCCTTGGGCGGCCACTGGTCGGCGGTGACGCGCTGTCGGGAGCCTTCGACGAAGACGTTCACGGCGGGTTCGTCCATGATGCCGTTGTCGATGCCCTTGATCCAGTAGTCGTACCAGCGGAACATCGTGTCGTGCTCTTCGATGAAGGGCCGCGACTGCATGGGCGGGTAGGGGCCGATGTCGAGCTTCTTCGGTCCCTGCAGGGCGTGGAACAGTTCGATGGTGCCGTCCATCGTCCAGCCGCGGCCCTGGTCGATCTGCAGGTAGACGGGGATGTCGATGTTCCGGGCGAGATTGATCGGGTTGCGTTCCTCGTACCAGTCGCCGTCGAGTTCGTTGGTGATGATGTCGAACCACGCCTCGTGGTGCTTCGGGTAGTGCAGCACGTGCACGAGATTCGGCCAGGCCGCGACGTCCGGGTCGGCGAGCCGCTGGGCGACGCGCGCCCGGATCTCGTCGGGGGTGTAGGTCTCGAGCATGCGGGACTTGACCCGCTCGGTGAACGCCCAGCCGGAGTCACCGCCGCGGCCCTCGCGGGCGGCGCGGGGCATGAACCACATGATGCCGCCGTGGTAGGTGGTCTCGTAGAAGTCGTAGTGGCCGCCGGAGACGAAGATGGCCTTCAGGTGTGGGGGTCGTTCGGCGGCGGCGAGGACCTGCATGGACCCGAAGTAGGAGATGCCGATCATGCCGACGTTGCCGTCGCACCACGGCTGCGCGGCGACCCATTCGATGAAGTCGTAGGCGTCCTGCCCGAGGGAGACCCCGCCGGCGTTGTAGTTGCCGATGTGCTCGCCGTCGGAGTCGCCGGAGCCGCGGATGTCGCCGATGACGTGGACGTAGTCCTCGGCGACGACGCGGGCGATGTCGCCGGCCTCGATGCAGCCGTCCCACATGGGGCTGGGGCGGCGTTGCGGCGGGGTGGTCAGGGCGAGTGCCTGGAGTTCCTTGCCGTAGGGGCTCAGCGCGACCAGCGCGGGGCGGGGCTTGTCGTCGACCCCGTGGTAGGCGTCGGCGGCCAGCTCGACGCCGTCGCGCATGGGGACCCGCAGGTGCTTGCGGATGTGGATGGTCTGTCCGCCTGCGTCGAACGTTTCGAACTCGGCCATGAGAACCTACGACTCCTCTTCGTGTCGGTGCTGGTGCGAGAACTGGGTGCGGTAGCCGTGCAGTGTGGTGAAGAACGGGGACGGCTCGAGGGTGGGATCGCCGGTGTAACCGAGGTCGTCGGCGACCGGGGCGAACGGCGAGTACGCCGAGTCGGTGTCGAGCAGTCCGTGGCACAGGCAGCGGTGCGCGGCGCCGCGCACTCCCCCTTCGATGTCGACGCTCTCGCGGAGGGCTTCGGCGGCCTGGTCGCGGTCGAGTTCGACGCCGTAGGGGGTGCCGTCGGCGCGGCGGTAGGGATGCCCGAGATAGAGGGTCTCGGGGCGGATCGTCTCGCGCAGGTAGGCGAGGCTGTCGCGGTAGGCGTCGGGGTCGGTGTAGCCGGGGAATCCGTTGGCGGCGCCGTGTACCTGGACGGCGTCGCCGACGAATACGCTGTTCTGCCCTTCGACGACGTAGGCGACCGAGCCCGGGGTGTGCCCGGGGATCGAGTGCACGGAGATCTCCACTCCCCCGCCGAGGGAGATGGTTTCGCCGCCGCGTACGAGCAGGGTCGGTTCCATCTCCCCGGAGATGACGGCCTCGGCGGCGGCGGTGACCTTCGCGGCCCCGTCGGGGTCGTTCAGGTACCGGCCGCGGCCGGTGAGGTAGTCGTCGACGTGGGCCTGCCGGGAGCGCAGCAGTGGGGCGTCGGCCTCGTGGATGACCACCTGCGCTGTGCGGCCGGTGGCCTCCCACAGGGCGTGGGCGCCGCCGATGTGGTCGATGTGCCCGTGGGTGAGCAGGATCCACCGCACGTCCTCGAGCCGCCGGCCGAGCGTGTCGAGGGCGGGGGCCATGCCCTCGGCCGGGGACGACGCGATGCCGGTGTCGACGATCGCGGGCTCGTCGGCGTCGATGAAGAAGGTGTAGAGCCCGAAGCGTCCCCATGGGGAGACGATCGGGTGGATCGTCGCCTCATTCATGGGCGGTGCCCTGCAGGAAGGCGGCGGTCTCGTCGAAGACCTGCGCGTATTCGGGGATCCACGAGAAGTTCTGCACGAAGCCGTGGTTGGCACCGGCGTAGCGGCGCAGCGTCACCGGCACCCCGGCCTCGTCGAGCCGCCGGGCGTAGAGTTCGCCTTCGTCGCGCATCGGGTCGAACTCGGCGGTGACGACCAGCGCCGCCGGCAGCCCCGACAGGTTCTGCCGCTTGATCGGTGAGACGCGCGGGTCGGCGGGGTCGGCGCCGCTGTCGAGGTAGAAGGCGTTGAACGGTTTCAGTCCGGCGGTTTCGAGGCCGTAGCCGACGGCGTTCTCCCGCATCGACGGGTAGCGGTCCTCGTCGAAGTCCAGGTCGAGGGACGGGTAGTACAGCACCTGGTGGGTGATGCGGTCGAACCCGTCGTCGTGGGCCAGGCCGGTGACGGCGGCGACGAAGTTGGCGCCGGAGCTGTCCCCCGCCACCGCGAGAATCTTTCCGTCCCAGCCGAGTTCGTTGCCGTGGTCGGCGGCCCAGCGCACGGCGCCGTAGCAGTCGTCGAGACCGGCGGGGAACTGCGCTTCGGGGGCGCGGCGGTAGCCGACGGAGATCACCGTGCAGCCGGTGGTCTTCGCGAGGTGGCGGGCGACGTGGTCGTGGGTGTCGAGGCTGCCGAGGAAGAACGCGCCGCCGTGGAAGTAGACGACCAGGCCACAGGTGTCGGTGTCGGTCGGGGTGTAGATCCGCACCGGCACCTGCCCTGCCGGGGTCGCCGCGATCGTGTCGCGGACGTCGTGCAGGGGCAGTCGCTCCTCGAGCGGCGGAACCTGTGTCTGCTCCCCGGCGCGCATCGCGGCCGGATCGAGCGGTCCGGGCGGCGGGGCGGGCAGGTCGGCGAGGATCCGGGCGATCTCGGGGTGCAACGGCATGGCCGGTCGTCTCCTTCGGGCGGTGAACGGGTGGGGTGGGGATCTACTGGGCGGGCTGCTGCGCTGCGGGTTTCTGGCCCGGGAAGACGTCCTGGACCTCGTCCTCGGTCCAGCCCTGGCGGGAGATGCGCTGCAGTTCGTCGGTGACCGGTTTGCGCTGCGCCCGGAAGGCGGTGAGCGCCGCGGCGACGGTGTCGGTGTCGCGCAGGCAGTCGGCGAGCGCCCCGGCGTCGAGGATCGCCGAGTTCGCGCCCTGACCCTGGTGGTGCAGCATCGAGTGGGCGGCGTCGCCGATGAGCACCACGGAGTTGCTGTGCCAGCGCTCGATCGGGTCGATGTCGTAGACACCGCGGATGTTGACGATGTCCATGTCGAGGCCGGCGGTGATGTCGACGATGCGCTGGTCGAATCCGGCGACGGTGGCGAGCATGTCCTCCTTGCTCACCTGCGGCGCCCAGTCGGGGTCGGGGCACAGGGCGGTGATGTCGAAGGACACCTGGCCGCGGTGGCGCAGCGGCAGCAGGTACACCTTGGTGCCCTTGCCGATGTACATGCGCAGGTTGTCGTCGGTGACCATGCCGTGCGCGTCGGCGACGTCGATGACGGCGCGGTAGGCGCGTTCACCGGAGAACACCGGTTCGGCGGCGGAGAACAGTTGCTCACGGACCACGGACTTGATGCCGTCGGCGCCGATGACCAGGTCGGCGTCGACGCTGGTGCCGTTGGTGAAGGTCAGGGTGCTGCGGTCGCCGTGGTCCTCGATGCGCTCGAGCCGGTGGCCGAGTTTCACCATGCCGTCGGGCAGGGAGGCGATGAGGGTGTCGATGAAGTCGCCGCGGTGGATCAGGTGGGTGTGCTTCTGGTCGCCGTGCGCCGGCCAGGTGTCCTTCATGATCGGCTCGCCCGTGGCGGTGAGGATCTCGAAGTAGTCGCTCGGGGAGCTGACCTTGGCGATGTCGTCGAAGATGCCCCACTCGCGGAAGCGTTCCATGCTCGACGGGCGCAGGCCGATGCCGGCGCCGACCTCGCGGATCTCGGGGGCCTGTTCGTAGACGGTGACGTTCGCGCCGAGCAACGACAGGGCCCGGGCGGCGGCCGCACCGGCATAGCCCGCGCCGACGATGGCGATGGTGAGGTTGGTCGGATCCGAGGTCTGCATGTGGGTGTCTCTTTCGGAGGGCGCGCAGGGTGCGCGCCGGGAGATTCGGGTCAGGGTTGCGCGATGGTGAGGAAGTCGGCGGGGTTCTCGACGAACAGCTTGGTGATGGTGGCCTCGTCGAGTCCGGCCTCGCGCAGGTCCGGGATGAGGTCCTCGAACAGGTAGTTCACGGTGTGTCCCTTGACGCCCGGCCAGCCGAGTGGGCTGCAGTTGGCGTCGACGCCGGCCAGGGCCTGATCGAGGTGGCCGGCGTTGAGGAAGCGCAGGAAGTGGGCGAGGCGCTCTTTGCGGGGGCGGGCCCAGAACGGCGGGTCCTCGAGTTCGGTTTCGTAGCCGAAGGTGTCGAAGCCGACCCGGCCGCCCTGCTGCGCGATCCAGGTGTCGCGGGTCTTCTCGGCGTTGACGCCGTCGTCGGCGTGCCCGAACAGCACGCGGTGCAGCGGCAGGCCCTCCTCGGTGAAGATGGCGATGGCGTTCTCGGCGTCGATGGCGAGGTGGGTGAGGATCGGCACGCCGGTGGCGAGGGCGGCGCGGGCGGCGGCGCGGTAGATGCGCTTGTCGAGTTCGGTCATCTTCCCGCCGCGGGAGACCCCGACCTTGATGACGCCGGCGCGGCTGCCGGTGTCGCCGATGCCGACGGTGATCTCGTGCACGAACTGGCGCATCAGGTAGTCGACGGAGGCGCGTTCGAAGAACGGCAGGGCGGTGTCGCCGCCGACGAAACCGGTGCAGGCGACGATGTGCACACCGGTCTTCGCGGAGAGGGACTTGTAGTAGTCGATGTCGCGGCCGTTGCAGATGCCGGTGACGTCGACGAAGGTGCCGCCGCCGTACTCGTGGAACTTGCGCAGCTTCGGGACGGTCTCCTCGTAGCGGACCTCGGGGCTCTTCCACCAGTGGGTGTCCAGCTCGGAGCCGGGCATGCCGTATCCGATGTGCTCGTGGACGGCGACGATGCCCAGTTCCTCGGGCGCGATCGGGCCCAGGACGGTGTTGACTCTCGACACAGCAATTCCCCTTCGGGACGAAGACTTCTCGGTGATGGGTGGTCGGCGGCGGTTCAGCGCGCGGCCAGCAGGTCCTGCGGGTTGGCGATGAGGATCTGCTGCACCGCGTCGTCGGTGAGACCGGCGTCGGTCAGCTGCGGCACGAAACCGGTGAGCACCGTCTCGTAGGGCAGATCGTTCGCCGGATGCCCCTTGGCGACGCCGGTGACGCTCGACGACAGCAGGATCCGGTGACCGAGACCGGCGTCGACGAGGTCGCGGACCAGGGCGACACGCTCGGTGTCGGAGATGTGGGTCTCGTCGTCGGTCCCGACATGGTCGAGGGCGATGAAGGCGCCGCGACGGGCGATCTTCTCCGGGGCGCCGGCGGCGACGGCGTCGCGACGGTCCAGGCCGGCGACGACGATGCGGTCGGCGGGCAGCTCCTCGCCGAGGGCGACGTCGAGGTCGGCGAGGGCGTCGGCGCCGTAGCGCAGGATCGCCGCGACCCCGGTGTCGCGGGCGGCGCGGGCGGCGCCGCGGAACAGGCTCTCCTCGGTGGCGGTCATGCCGTCGGGATTCGCCGCGGTGGTCACCAGGCCGGCGGGGCCGCGGCGTTCGACGCGCGGCACGACCATGCCCTCGGTGATCTCCTGGGTGAACAGGTCGGCGAACTTGTCCGCGGGCCACGGGGTGGGCGGGTTGGTCTGCGGGGTCAGGAAGTAGCCGCCGAGCAGGTTCTCCGGGCCCAGGCCGGTGGAGGCGACGATGTGCACCCCGGAAGCGCGGGAGAGGTTCTCGTACAGCGGCACGTCGCGGCCGTGGAACATGCCGGTGGCGTCGACGACGGTGCCGCCGCCGGCGGCGCGGAAGGCGCGGAGCTTGGCGAGCAGCGTCGCGAAGATCTCGGCGCGGTCGAAGTCGATGTCGTAGGCGTGCTGGGCGCCGGGCAGCACCGACAGCAGGGCCTCGTGGATCGCGACGACACCGAGGTCGTCGGCGGGGACGGGGCCGAGGACGGTGTGGACGGTGCGGGGCGCGGCGCCTGTCATCGGCACTTTCCTTTCGTCGACATCGCTGGTTACGCGACGTGGTGGCAGTCACAGTACGGATTCGGATTACAGACTGTCAAGTGAATTATCGGAACGACGTGTGACTGTACTCGCCGGTAAGTGCTGCGTCGAGGATAGGATTTCGCCCATGTCGCTCCGTGCCGCCCAGAAGCAGATGACCTACGAGCTGTTCCTCGCCAAGGCGCTCGAACTGTTCGGCACCAAGGGCTACGCCGCAACCACCATCGACGACATCGCCACCGCCGCCGGATCCACGAGAACCACCTTCTACCTGCACTTCTCGTCGAAAGCCGACGTGATGAGCGCGCTGCTGACCAAGGTCGACTCGATCCTCACCGCCGCCGACGACCCGTCGCTGACCGAGGTCGTCGCCTCCGGCTCCCGCGCGTTGATCCGGCAGTGGCTCGACCGCAAACTCACCCAGTGGGACGAGATCGAGCCGTACATGACCGCCTCCTACCAGGCGGCCCACGAACCGGACGTCGCGACGACCACCGAGCAGTGGTTCGAAAGCGCCGTCGCCGACATGACCGCCGGTCTCGACCGGGCCGGCCGGCTCGACCCGGACCGCCGGCGCATCCGCTGCGTGTTGGCGTTCGGGCAGCTCGAACACATGTCCCGGCGCTACTTCTCGCTCGGCTGGCGCACCCCGCGCGAGATCTGCCTCGACGAACTCACCGACTCGTGGTGCTACCTGCTCGACGCGCAGAACGACTGACCATCGGCGCGGTCACTCGCCGATGGTCGCGCCGGTGGTGGCCTCGACGAGGATGGCCCGCAGCCACAAGATGAACGCGGTGTCGGCCAGGCGCGGATTCCACACCATGTCGATCCCCAACGGCGGCACCGGCAACGGGAACTCCTCGATCCGCAGCGGCAACTGACGACGCATCTGTGCCGCGACCCGCCAGGTGTGGATCGCGACCCCACCGGCACGCGCCACCAACTGCGGCACCATCAGAAAATCCGACACCAGACCACCGATCCGATAGGGCACCCCGGCCGCATCCAGCACCGCATAGGGGGTGATGCGGTGCCGCGCGTCGTAGGCGGTGTGCGGCACCGATTCGAGCAACTCCAGCGCCCCGGCGTCGGGAGCGGTGTCGGGGTGCGCGACGACCACCCACCGGTTCTCGTAGAGCCGCTCGCGCGGATAGGGCGCGGCGAACGCCTCCGACACGAGCACCACATCCACCCCGTCGTCGGTGAAGTCCGCCGGCTGCGGCTCGACGAAGGTGCGGATACGCACCGTCGCGTGCGGGGCCCGCTCGCCGATCACCCGCATCAGCTCCGCCCCGACCACGAAGGCGGTGCTGGTGGTCATCGCCAGGGTGATGGTGCGCGTGTCGCGGGCCGGGTCGAAACCGGGAAAGTTCACCACCCGCGCGGTCTGCCGCAGCACCTCCCGCAGCGGCGCGATCAGCTCGACGGCGCGCGGGGTGAGCGCCAGCCCGCTCCCCTGCCGCACCACCAGTTCGTCATCGAGCAACCGGCGCATCCGGCCCAGCGCATGACTCATCGCCGGTTGCGTCATCCCGACCCGCGCGGCGGCGCGGGTGACCGAGCGTTCCTCGAGCACCGCCAGCAGCGGCACCAGCAGGTTGAGGTTCACCGCGGCCAGCCGCGCGAGGTCGGGATCGGCCGGATGCTCCGAAGGGCGGGTCACGCCCACGAACCTACCGAGCCGCCCTCGCGGTGCTCGGCAGTTCCCCGGTGACCGCGGCGCGCCGCAGCCGCGGGATGGGGATGCGGTCGTTGATCGCCACCGCCACCCCCGCGCCGTCCGGATGCCGCCAGTGCAGCAACGCCGGTCCGCGCGGATCCTCTCCGGCCAGGACGGTGGGCTCCCCGTCGACTGGCAGGTGCCCGATCGCCTTGAGATGCAGTCCGAACTGCTCGGTCCAGAAATACGGATCGGCATCGAACTCGGGTGCGGCGTCGCCGAGCAGCACGGCCGCTGCGGCGATGCGGGCCTGCTCGATCGCGCTGTTCCACAACGGGATCCGCCGCACCACCCCGCGGACCGGTACATGCGCGACGTCACCGGCGGCGACGATGCCCGGCGCGACCCGCCCGCGCGAGTCGGCGACCAACCTGCCGTCGGTGAGCACCCTGGACTCGCGCAGCCACTCGACGTTCGGGATGTCGCCGATCGCGGCGACGACCAGCTCGGCGGTGACGCGGCTGCCGTCGTCGAGGGTGATCGTCCCGGCGGCGAAGCCGGCGGCGGTACCGTAGACGAGTTTGACCCCGGCGGCGGTGGCGGCGGCGGTGAACAGCTCGGACAGATACGGCCCGAACTGCGGGCGCATCGGGGCGGTGTCGGCGACGACGGTGACCTCGCAGCCGGCCTGCACGGCGGCGGAGGCGACCTCCATGCCGAGCGGACCGGCGCCGACCACCGCCACCGACGGCCGGTCGGCGAGCCGCTCGCGCAGGGCGAGGGCGTCGTCGAGGGTGCGCAGCACCAACGCCTCCCCCAGCGGCCGGGGGCGCGCACCGGTGGCGATGACGAGCCCGTCGAACTCCAGCGCGGTGCCGTCGTCGAGGTGCACGAGCCGTGCGTCCACGTCCAGGCCGACCGCGGCGTCGCCGAGACGTTCGGTGGCGCCGTGCGCCGGGGCGGCGAGTTCGTGGGAGCCACCGTCGGTGAGCAGCGCCTTCGACAACGCGGGCCGCGAGTAGGCGGGGACCGGTTCGTCGCCGACGACGGTCAGCTGCCCGGTGAACCCGGCGCCGCGCAGGCTGTCGCAGGCAGTCTGCCCGGCGATGCCGTTGCCGACCACCACGATCCGCTCCATCACGGTGGGCATGTCAGCTGCGGTGCTCATGCGAGCTTCAGAGCGGCGACGGGACACACCCGCACGGCGGCGCTCGCGGCCGCGGCCTGCGGGCTGCCCTCGGGCACCTCGACGATGTCGAGGACCAGTTCGCCGTCGTCGTCGAGATGCATCAGCTCGGGTGCGGCCTCCTCGCACAGGCCGTGGCCTTCACAGCGGGGACGGTCGAGGGTGATCTTCATGCGGGCACAACCTCCAGGATCTCGAGGGCGTCGATGGAACGGGTGGTGTTGCTGGGCACCCGGATCGGGTCGGCGGCAACGAGGCGGCGCGCGTGCCGGGCCAGGGCGGCGATGATCGCGTGGGCCTCGAGGCGGGCCAGGCCCTGCCCGGCGCAGCCGTGCGGGCCGTAGCCGAAGGACAGGTGATCGACCGGGTTGCGGGCCACCCGGAAGGAATCCGGGTCGTCGTAGTGCCGCGGGTCGCGGTTGCCGGAGCCGAGCAGCACCGCCGCCTGCGACCCGCCGGGGATCAGGTGGCCGTCGATCTCGATGTCGCGGGTGACGGCGCGACCCCAGGCGTGCAGCGGCGCCCAGTAACGCAGCACCTCCGCGAAGGCGGACGGCACCAGCGTCGGATCGGCGCGCACGAGGTCGAACTGGTCGGGAAACGCCGCGAACAGCGCGATCAGATTGCCGATCGAGGCGATGGTGGTGTCCACCCCGGCCCCGAGATACTGGTGGATGATGTGCCCGGCGCTGCCGGCGGGGACGGCGCCGCGCGCCTCGGCGTCGAAGATGCCGCGCCCGACCGAGCCGGGGGTCAGATCCTCGGCCTGCACCTGCGAGCACCACGCGTACAGCTCCCCGGCGATGGGGAAGTTCTCGGCGGTGCGCTGGTTCATCGGGCCGAGCACCTCCATGGCGGCCTGTCCCCAGCGCAGCATGTTCGCGCGTACCTCGCCGGTGAAGCCGATGAGGTCGGCGACGACCTCGAGCGGGAAGGCGCGGGCGAGGGCGTCGATCGCCTCGAAGGAACCGGTGGTGACGAGGTCGGCGACGAGCGTGTCGGCCTTGGTCTCGATGGTGGTCTTCAGTCCGCGCAGGGCGCGCGGCGAGAGGTTCTCGGTGAGGGTGGCGCGCAGTTCGGTGTGAACGGGTGGGTCCGAGGCCAGGGAGGTGCCCTGGAGGGCGTCGTTGGCGGCGGGGTTGAAGGCGATGGCGCGCGAGGAGAACGTCGCGGTGTCGGCGAGGGCGCCGCGGATGACGTCGTAGCGGGTCAGGGCGTAGACGTCGTGGCGCGGCAGGTACACCACGGGGCCGAGTTCGCGCAGCTGTGCGAAGGTCGGATAGGGGTCGACGAGGACGTCGTCGGCGAACAGGTCGACGTCGGCGGTGGGAGGGCTGCTGGTCATGCCCTCAGTGAAGCGACCCCCCTGGGATTAATCCAACTCATAATGTGCATCATTCATCATGCACCGTGTGCATGACGTGGGTATCAGTTGCGGCGGTCCCCGTTGCGCCCGGCGGCCTGCACCTCGATCCGGCCCCACCGGCGCAGTGTCGCGTCGCTCTCGGTCAGCCGCGCCGACAGCACCGCGATGATCGTCTCCACCGCCCGGGCGCTCACCATCTCGTGGTGGTCGCAGTCGAGCCGGTACTGGTGGATCTCCCCGGCGATCACGTTGTGCCAGGCCGCCACCGCCGGAACCGGGGCCTCCGAGCGGGCCGCGGTGAAGAACAACGCGTCCCCGTCGAAGGTGTCCGGTTCGTGCCGCCGCGCGGCGCGGGCGGTGTCGGTCGACCCGGCGTGCAACCGTTCGAGGTGGGCGGCGGTCAATCCGGTGCCGCCGCCGAACGCCTCGTCGAGCACCGCGGCGGCGTGCTCGAAGCTCGGCTCACCGTCGTCGACGGGAAGACCGAGATCGCGCAGCATGTCGCGGGTGCCGACCGCCGGGGACGCCCCGACCACCAGGTGGCTGTCGAGCAGTGCGAGAGTGTCGACGATCTCCCCGGCGCGGCGCAGTTCGACGGCGACGGCGTGCGCGACAACCCCGCCGAGCGACCAACCCAGCAGGTGGTACGGGCCGTGCGGCTGCACCCGGCGGATCTCCCGCACGTAGTGGCGGGCCAGCGCGGTGATGGTGTCGTGCTGCGGACCACCGGACAGCGCCGGCAACTGCAGTCCGTAGACGGGCCGGTCGTCGTCGAGCCGGTGCGCGAGGGTGCTGTACGGCCAGGCCAGCCCCGCGGCGGGATGGATGCAGAACAGCGCGGTGCCGGTGCCGGGGCGCAGCGGCACGAGCACCCGGAACGCCTCGTCGATCCCGCTGCTCGCCTCGGACTCGCCGCTGCTCAGGTGCGCGGCGAGTTCCGCCGGGGTCGGGTGCGTGAAGATCGACGCGATCGGCACCCGCCGCCCGAGTCGTTCCCCGAGTGCCGGCAGCAGCCGGGTGGCCAGCAGCGAGGTGCCCCCGAGATCGAAGAAGTCGTCGTCGACCCCGACCCGGTCGAGACCGAGATGCTCGGCGAACAGGTCGGTGACGAGCTTGTCGAGGTCGGTACTCGGTGCCCGGTAGTCTCCGGCCGGGGCGGTGAAAACGGGGGCGGGCAGCGCGGCGCGGTCGAGTTTGCCGGCCGGGGTGAGCGGGATGTCGTCGAGCACGGTGATCACCGCCGGCACCATGTGCGGCGGAAGATGCTGCGCGATGAAGGTTTTCACCTCGGCGGCGGTGACATCGGCATTCGGGGTCAGGCGCAGGTAGGACACCGGCACCGCCTGACCGGACGGGGCGGTGTGGCCGAGGGTGTGGGCGAAGACCACCTGCGGGTGCGCGGCCAGTGCCGCGTCGATCTCGCCGAGTTCGACGCGGAAGCCGCGGATCTTGACCTGGAAGTCGGTGCGGCCGACGTAGTCGAGGCGATGATCGGCGGTCCACCGCACCAGATCCCCCGTGCGGTACATCCGCTCCCCCGAGCCGGTGGGGTCGGGCACGAACCGGGCGGCGGTCAGCGCGGGCCGGTCGTGGTAGCCGCGGGCCAGACCCGGCCCGGCGACATACAGTTCCCCGGCCACCCCGACGGGCACGGGCTGGAGCCGCCCGTCGAGGACCAGCGCGCGGAAACCGCGGCTGGGGGTGCCGATGGTGACGGGCTCACCGACGGTGAGCGGGTCACCGAGGGAGGTCATGATCGTCGCCTCGGTGGGACCGTAGGCGTCGATCACCCGCCGCGACGCCGCCCAGCGCGCCACCAGCTCCGGTGGCAGTGCCTCGCCGGCGACGAGCAGGGTGTGCAGCTCGGGGACGGTGTCCGGATCCAGCGAGGCCAACGCGGTGGGGGTGATGAAGGCGTGGCTGACCTGCTGCGCACGCAGCACCGCGGCGAGCTCGTCGCCGCCGTAGACGTGCGGCGGCACGACCACCAGCGTCGCCGCCGCGCACAGCGCCATCATCTGCTCGAAGATCGACGCGTCGAAGCTCGGCGACGCCAGATGCGACACCCGGGCCGCGGCGGTGACCTGCAGCCGCTCCCGTTCCTCCCGGGCCAGGGAGGCCAGGCCGCGGTGGGTGACCGCCACGCCTTTGGGGCGGCCGGTGGAGCCGGAGGTGTAGATCAGGTAGGCCGGATGATCCGGGCGCAGCACCGTCGGCCGGTCCGCGGCGTCGATCGGTGCGACCGGCCCGTCGGTGAGGTCGATCTCGTCGAGGACGAGCCAGTCCACCTCGTCGGGCAGTGCGTCGCGGTGCGCGGCGACGGTGATGCCGATGCGGGCGGCGCTGTCGTCGAGCATGAAGGCGATGCGGTCGGCCGGATAGGTGGGGTCGACCGGCACGAACGCCGCGCCGCTGCGCACCGTCGCCCACACCGCGGTGACCGACTCGAGCGAGCGCGGGATCGCCAGGGCGATCACCTGTTCGGGTCCGGCGCCGCGGTCGAGCAGGTGCCGCGCGAGCCGGTGCGCGCGGGCGTCGAGCTCGCGGTAGGTGAGCTGTCGGTCGCCGTCGACGACCGCGACGGCATCCGGGGCGGCGGCAACAGCGGTGTCGAGCAGCTGCGGCCACAGCACCGCCGGTTCGGCCTGCGGTCCGATCGCGGGCACCAGCGCGGTGTGTTCGGCGGCGGTGAGCAGGTCGAGATCACCGACGGGGCGGTGCGGGTCGGCGGCGATCGCGTGCAGCAGCCGGCCGAACCGGTCGGCGAAGCCGCGCACCGTCTCGGCGTCGAACAGGTCGGTGGCGTAGACGAAGGCGGCGTCGAGACCACCCTCGGTGTTCTCCCCGACGAGCAGTTCGAGGTCGAAGTTGCACACCGTCGGGTCGAGGGCGACGCCCTGCACGCTCAGGTGCGGCAGCTCCACCGCGGGCAGCTCGGCGGTGTGGAATTCGATGGAGACCTGGAACAGCGGCGAATGCGCGGTCGAGCGGGTCGGGGCGAGCGCGTCGACGACACGGTCGAAGGGCAGATCCGCGTGTGCGAAGGCATCGAGGTCGCTGTCGGTGACGGCGGCGAGCAGCTCGGTGAACGACGCGTGTGCGGGCACCGCGGTGCGCAGCACGACGGTGTTGACGAACATGCCCACCAGATCGTCGAGGGCGCGGTGCCCGCGACCGGCGATCGGGGAGCCGACGGCGATGTCGTCGCTGCCGGACAGCCGCGCGAGCAGCACCGCGAACGCCGCGTGCACGGTCATGAACACGGTGCTGTGCCGGGCGGCGGCGAGTTGCTGCAGCAGGGCGAGTAGATCGGCGTCGACGGTGAAACGGGTGATGTCGCCGCGGAAGGACTGCTGCGGCGGCCGGGGCCGGTCGGTGGGCAGCGGCAGCACCTCCGGCAGCCCCGCGAGGCGTTGCTGCCAGTAGGTGGTCTGGTCGGCGGCGAGGGTGCCGGGGCTGTCCGGGTCACCGAGCCGGTCGAGCTGCCACAGGGTGTAGTCGGCGTACTGCACCGGCAGCGGCCCGAACGCCGGGGTCTCCCCGCGGCTGCGGGCCGCGTAGGCGATCATCAGATCGCGGGCGAGCGGACCGGTGGAACCGCCGTCGGCGGCGATGTGGTGCACGACCAGCACGGCGAGATGGTCGTCACGGCCGAAGGAGAACACCCGCGCCCGCACCGGGATGTCGACGGTGACGTCGAAGCCGTCGCCGAGGAAATCGGCGATGGCGGTGTGCACGGTGTCCTCCCCGGCGGGCACCACGTCCAGCGGCAGCGGGGCGTCGGCGGCGGCGAGGATCCGCTGGTGCGGTCCGGCCGCCGACTCCGGGTAGACGGTGCGCAGGCTCTCGTGCCGGGCCAGCACATCGTGCAGGGCGGCGCCGAGCGCGGCCGGGGACAGATGCCCGGACAACCGGATGGCCAGGGGGATGTTGTAGGCGGCGGAGGTCGGGTCGAACTGGTTGATGAACCACAGTCGCTGCTGCGCCGGGGAGAGCGGGATGTGCTCGGGGCGCGGACCGGCGACCGGGCCCGATGTGGTGCCGGCGGCGGGTTCCTCGCTCTCGGGGGCGGGTCGGTCGTCGAGGTGCGCGGCGAGCGCGGCCACGGTGGGGGCTTCGAACAGGGCGCGTACCGGCACGGGTCGGCCGAGCCGGTCGCCGAGGCGGGCGACGGCGCGGGTGGCGAGCAGCGAATTGCCGCCGAGGTCGAAGAAGTTGTCGTCGACGCCGAGCCGGTCGAGGCCGAGGATCTCGGCGAGTTCGTCGGCGACGAGGGACTCGAGCGGGTCGGTGGGTGCCGGGCGGTCGCCGGTGCCGGCGGTCAGCTCCGGTGCCGGCAGGGCGGCGCGGTCGAGTTTGCCGACCGGGGTCAGCGGGATCTCGTCGAGCACGCTGATGACGGTGGGCACCATGTGCGCCGGAAGACGCTCGGCGACATGGGTTTTCACCGCGGCGGGGTCGATGTCGGCGCCGGGCACCGGGTGCAGGTGGGCGACGAGGACCGTCTCGCCGCTCGGCGCGCGGTGCGCGACGGTCGCGGCGAACCCGACGGCCGGGTGGGCGGCGAGCACGGCGTCGATCTCGCCGAGTTCGACGCGGAACCCGCGGATCTTGATCTGGAAGTCGCTGCGCCCGACATAGTCGATGCGCAGATCCCGCCGGTCGAGGTCACCGACCCAGCGCACCAGATCCCCGGTGCGGTACATGCGTTCGCCGGGGGCGCCGTAGGGGTCGGCGACGAACCGGGCGGCGGTCAGCGCGGGCCGGGCGTGATAGCCGCGGGCCAGGCCCCAGCCGGCGAGATACAGCTCACCGACGGCGCCGAACGGCACCGGCCGCAGCGCGGTGTCGAGGACGACGGCGTGCACCCCGCGCAGCGGACCACCGAGTGTGAGTGGGTCGTCGACCCCCAGGGGGTCGCTGATCGCGGCCATGATGGTCGTTTCGGTGGGTCCGTAGGCGTCGACGAGACGCCGCCCGGGCGCCCAGGTGGCCTGCAGATCGGCCGGCCACGCCTCCCCACCGACCGCGAGATCGGTGAAGGCGGTCAGATCCGCCGGATCGAGGGAGGCGAGCGCGGCGGGGGTGATGAACCCGTGGGTGACCCGCTGCTCGCGCAGCAGCGCGCCGAGTTCGGCGCCGCCGACGATGTGCGGGGGCACGACCACCAGCTCGGCGCCGGACCCGAACGCGAGGAGGTATTCGAAGATCGACGCGTCGAAGCTCGGCGACGAGACGTGCATGACCCGCGCGCCGGGACCGGCGTGGAAGCGGCCGCGCTGATCGCGGGCGAAGTTCTCCAGGCTGCGGTGGGTGGTGAGCACACCCTTGGGCCGGCCGGTCGAGCCGGAGGTGTAGATCAGGTAGGCGGGGTGATCGAGCCGCAGCGCGACGGGGCGGTCGGTGTCGTCGATCGTGGCGGTGCTCTCCCCCGCGGCGTCGCGGTCGAGGTCGTCGAGCAGCAGCCACGGCACCGTGTCCGGGAGCTGGTCGCGGTGCGCGGTGGTGGTCAGGCCGACGGTGGCGCCGCAGTCGTCGAGCATGAACGCGACGCGTTCGGCCGGATAGCGCGGGTCGACGGGCACGAACGCCGCGCCGGTCTTGGTGATCGCCCACATCGCGGTCACCGACTCGACGGAGCGGGCGATGCCGACGGCGACGAAGGTTTCCGGGCCGGCGCCGTGGCGCAGCAGCACCCGCGCCAGCCGGGTGGAGCGTTCGTCGAGGTCGCGGTAGGTCAGCACCCGTTCCCCGTCGCGCAGCGCCGGCTGATCCGGGTGTGCGGCGGCGGTCGCGGCCAGCAGGTGCGGCAGGGCGACGTCGCTGCCCCCGGCCGGTCCGTGCACCGGCAGCAGCGCGTCCTGCTCGGCGGTGGTGAGCGCCGGCAGCGCGGTGATCGGGGCGGCCGGGTCGCCGGTCAGGGCGTCGAGCACGGCGGTGATGCGTGTGGCGATCGCGGTGACGGCGTCGCGGTCGAAGACCTCCGGCAGGTACTTCATGCGCAGGTGCACCGCGGTGTCGGTGTGCACGACCACCGACAGCGGGTAATGCGCGGCGTCGCGGCCGGTGATGTCGGCGACCCGCATGCCACCGAGGTCGGTGTCGCGGTCGAGGCCGGCGCGTTCGACCGGATACGACTCGAAGACGGTGAGGGTGTCGAACCGCACCGCGGCCCCGAGATGCCGGTCGAGGGTGCCCAGGTCGAGATGGTGGTGATCGAGCAGCGCGACCTGTTCGGCCTGCACCCGGTCGACGAGCCCGCCGACGGTGTCGCCGGGCCGCACGGTGATGCGCACCGGGACGGTGTTGATGAACAACCCGACCATCGCCTCGATGCCGGGGATCTGCGGCGGCCGCCCGGAGACGGTCGCGCCGAACACCACGTCGGTGCGGCCGGTGAGCGCGCCGAGCACCACACCCCAGGCGGTCTGCACCAGGGTGTTGACGGTGACGCCGCGGGCGGTGGCGGTGTCGTGCAGCCGCACCGACAGGCCGGTGTCCAGGTCCAGGTCGAGGTCCTCGGAGATCCCGGCGGTGGTGCCGGGCCGGTGCTGCGGGGCGAGCAGGGTCGGCTCGTCCACCCCCGCGAGGGCGCGGCGGTAGGCGTCGAGAGAGGCCTGCGGGTCAAGGTCGGCGAGCCAGGTGAGGTAGCTGCCGTAGTGCGGTGCCGGCGGCAGTGCCCGCTGGTCCGCGTCGGTGGCGTAGAGCATCAACAGTTCCCGGATCAGCACCGGGGTGGACCAGCCGTCGAGCAGCAGATGATGATTCGTCAACGCCAGCAGGTGCCGGCCCGGGCCGGTGTGCACGACGGTCGCGCGCAGCAGCGGCGCGGTCTCGGTGTCGAAGCGGGTGCGCCGATCGAGGGCGAGCAGCTGCGCGGCGGCGTCGTCGGGGTCGGGGTCGTCGCTGGTGTCGGCGACGGTGAACGGCACCTCCACGTGGGTGGGGATGACCTGCACGTGCCCGTCCCCGGCGGCGGGGAACGCCGCGCGCAACGCCGGATGCCGGTCGAGCAGCAGCTGCAGGGAACGGCGAATCCGGCTCGCGTCGACCTCACCGCGCAGGTCGAGCACGAGCTGCACGATGTAGGCGTCGGGGCGGTCCCCGGCGAGCAGGGCGTGGAAGAGCAGACCGGTCTGCAGCGGCGCGGTCGGCCACACGGTGTCCAGGCGCCCGTAGCGCTGCTCGAGGCGTTCGATGACGTCCTGGTGCAGTCGCACCAGCGGCAGATCCGAGGGGGTCAGGCCCCCGGCGTGCGGGCTGCGGGTGTGCCGGGTCAATGCGGTGGCGGCGGTGGCGAAGTGGTGCGCGAGGGCGGTGACGTCGGCGTCGTCGAGCAGCCCGGCCGGATACGACCAGTGCACCTTGAGCACCGGACCGGTGGGGGTGTCGGCGGTGACGGCGTTGATGTCGAGCACCGCGGCGGCGGGCATGTCCGGGCTCTGCGCCCCACCGCGTGGGAAGCCGTCGATGGGCAGCCAGGGGGTGTCGGTGTCGGTGACCCCGGCGGTGGGGCGGCCGAGATAGTTGAAGCTGACCTGCGGGGCCGGCGCGTGCGCCAGGTCGGCGGCGGTGTCGGGGTCGAGATAGCGCAGCAGCCCGAAGCCGGTGCCGTGGTCGGGGACGGCAGTGAGGTGTTCCTTGACGGTCTTGACGGCGCGACCGGCGGCCGGGCCGGCGGCGAGCGCGTCGTCGAGGTCGATTCCGGTCAGGTCCAGGCGCAGCGGGTGGATGGTAGTGAACCAGCCGACGGTGCCGGACAGGTCGGCGCCGGCGGCGGCGGTGCTGTCGCGGCCGTGCCCTTCGAGGTTGAGCAGCAGCGAGGTCGGGTCGTGGCCGCGGTCGCGGCGCCACGCCGCCACCGCCAGGGCGAGCGCGGTGAGCAGCCCGTGGTCGACGGCGCCGTGGAAGGCGGTGGGTACGGCGGTGAGCAGCGCTTCGGTGACCGAGATGGGCAGTTCGGTGGCGACGGTGGTGACGGTGGCGTTGGTGTCGCGCGCCGGATCGAACATCCGGTGCCCGAGCGGCGGGTTCGGTCCGTCGAGCACTCCGCGCCAGAAGTCGAGTTCGGTGCGGCGCTCGGGGGCGGCGTCGCGCAGGGCGTGGGCCCAGCGGCGCACGCTGGTGCCGGTGTGCGGGGGCAGCAGCGCACCACTCGGGGCGCCGCCGGCCGCGGCGGCCGCCCACGCGGCAGCCAGATCGGGGACGAGGATGCGCCAGGACACCCCGTCGACGGCGAGATGGTGGATGACGATGAGCAACCGGCCGGCTCCGCTGGTGGCGTCGAACCACACCAGTTGCACCACCGCCCCGTTGTGCGGGTCGAGTCGGTCGGCGGCGGCGTCGAGTTCGGTGGCGGCCAGGGCGAAGAAGTCGTCGCTGTCGGCGGCGCTGGTGACCGGCACCCGGTGGATGACGGTGTCGACGTCGACGCTGCCCGGGGCGGGTACGTGCAGCACGTGTCCGCCGGGGGCGTCCGGCGCCGGACGCAGTTGCACGCGCAGCATGTCGTGCCGGTCGAGGACGGCGGTGACGATCGCCCGCAGCGTCGCCGCGTCCAGGCCGGTGGGCAGGCGCAGCAGCAGCGCCTGCGAGTAGCGGCCGATGCTGCCGCCGCGGTCGAGCATCCAGTGCGCGATCGGCGGTAGCGGCATGTCCCCGACCCCGCCGCCGGGCAGCTCGGCGAGGGTCTCGGCGGGGGCGGTGGTGCCGACGACGGCGGCGAGCGCCGCGGGGGTCTTGTGTTCGAACACCTCGCGTGGGGTCAGGTCCAGGCCGGCGGCCTTGGCGCGGGAGACCAGCTGGATGGACATGATCGAATCGCCGCCGAGGGCGAAGAACGAATCGTCCACCCCCACCGTCGGCAGGCCGAGGACCTGGGCGAACAGTTCCACCAGCACCGTTTCGGGGCCGCGCGCCGGGGCGCGGGAGACGGTGGTGCGGGCGGCGAAGTCGGGGGCGGGCAGCGCGCGCCGGTCGAGTTTGCCGGTCGCGGTGACCGGCAGCGTGTCGAGCACCACCAGGGTGGACGGCAGCATGTACGCGGCGAGTTCCCCGGCGGCATGCTCGAGCACCACGTCGACGTCGAGATCGTGGCCGGTCTCGGGCACCACGTAGCCGACGAGACGTTCGGTGCCGGCGGCGTCGTCGGTGTGGACGACGACCACGGCGCGGCCGACACCGGGGGCGCGCAGCAGCGCCGCTTCGATCTCGCCGAGTTCGATGCGGAACCCGCGCAGCTGCACCTGGAAGTCGGCGCGGCCGAGATATTCGATCTCGCCGTCGCGGGTGCGGCGCGCCAGGTCCCCGGTGCGGTAGAGCCGGTCGCCGGGGGCGCCGTGCGGGTCGGCGACGAACCGGGTGGCGGTCAGATCCGGGCGGTGCAGATAGCCGCGGGAGAGTTGGGCGCCGGAGACGTACAGTTCGCCGATCACCCCGGTGGGCACCGGATGCAGCCGGCTGTCGAGAATGTGCAGGCGCAGCGACGGCAACGGCTGCCCGATCAGGCTCGCCGCGGCGGTGGCGGCGAGGTCGCGGGTGATGGTGCGGGCGGTGACGTGCACGGTGGTCTCGGTGATGCCGTACATGTTCACCAGCGTCGGGGCGGTGTCGTCGTGGCGCCGGTACCAGCGGTCGAGCTGCCCGAAGTCGAGGGCTTCCCCACCGAAGATCACCCGGCGCAGCGCCGGCAGGTCGGTGCCGGCGGCGCGGTCGGCGTCGATGAGCTGGTAGAAGGCCGTCGGGGTCTGGTTGAGCACGGTGACCCGTTCGCGGCGCAGCAACGCCAGAAACTCCTGCGGGTTGCGGGCGGTGTGGTAGTCGACGACGACGAGCCGGCCGCCGTGGGCGAGCGCGCCCCACAGTTCCCACACCGAGAAGTCGAAGGCGTAGGAGTGGAACAGTGTCCACACATCGGAGGCGTCGACACCGAACATCTCGGTGGTGTCGGTGAGCAGGGTGACGACGGTGCGGTGCGGCACCATCACGCCCTTGGGGCGGCCGGTGGAGCCGGAGGTGTAGATGACGTACGCCGCCGCATCCGGGTGCACGCGCGGCAATCCGTCACCGCCACCGGGCATCTCGGAAAGGCGGGTGCGCACCGCCGGGTCGTGCAGGTCCACGACCGGTGGGGTGTGCGGGGGCAGGGCGGTGGCGTGTTCGGCGGTGGTGAGCAGGCACACCGGGGCCGCGTCGTCGAACATGTACGCGAGCCGGTCCGGCGGGAACGCCACGTCGATGGGCAGATAGGCGGCGCCGCTGTGCACTACGGCGAGCAGCGCGACGATCAGGTCGGTGCCGCGCGGCAACGCGACCGCGACGAGCCGGTCCGGTCCGGCGCCGTGCTCGACGAGCAGCCGCGCCAGGCGCTGCACCCGGTCGGTGAGTGCGTCGTAGCGCAGCGACCCGTCGGGGGCGGTGACCGCGATCGCGGCCGGGTCCAATCCGGCGCCGCGGGCGTACAGATCGAGCAGGGTCTCTGGGGCCGGGCGCACCGGAGCGGGGGCGGTGGGACGTTCGTCCTCGGTGAGCAGATCGACGTCGCCGATGGGGCGGTGCGGGTCGGCGGTGACCGCGTCGAGCAACCGCACCAGCCGCTGCGCGAACGAGGCGACGGTGTCGGGATCGAACAGATCGGTGGCATAGGTGAACGCCGCCGGCATCCCGCCCGGCTCCCCCACCCCGGCCGGGTCGGTGTCCTGCAGGGTCAGTTGCAGGTCGAACTTGGCGACGGGCAGTTCCGGGTCGAGGGCGTCGACCTCGAGCTCGGGCAGCACCAGATGGGCCTGCTCGGTGTTGCCGTATTCGAGGACCACCTGGAACAGCGGGGACCGGTCGGTCTCGCGGGCCGGGGCGAGCACGTCGACGAGGGTCTCGAAGGGCAGCTCGGTGTGCCCGAAGGCGGCGAGGTCGATCTCGCGGGTGCGGTGCAGGTGGTCGGTGAACGACAGGGCCCCGTCGACGGGGGTGCGCAGCACCACGGTGTTGACGAACATGCCGACCAGGTCGTCGAGGGCGCGGTGGCCGCGACCGGCGACCGGGGAGCCGATGACGATGTCGGATGTGCCGGTCAGGCGGGCCAGCAGCGCCGCGAACGCCGCGTGCGCGGCCATGAACACGGTGGTGTCGTGCTCGGCGGCCAGCGCCTCGAGGCGCCGCTGCACGTCGGCGGGCACGGTGAAGCGGTGCAGGGCGCCGTGGAAGCTGCGCTGGGTGGGGCGCGGCCGGTCGGTGGGCAGCGGCAGCAGTTCGGGGGCGTCGGCGAGGGTGTCGCGCCAGAACCGCAGCTGCGCGGCGGCGAGGGAGGTCGGGTCGTCCGGGTCGCCGAGCAGCCGGCGCTGCCACAGGGCGTAGTCGGCGTACTGCACCGGCAGCGGTGCCCGGTCCGGGTCCGTCCCGCCGGTGCGGGCGGTGTAGGCGAGCATCAGGTCGCGGGCCAGCGGCGCCATCGACGAGCCGTCCGCGGCGATGTGATGCACCACCACCGCCAGGACATGGGCGTGCTCGTCCAGGCGCCACAGCCGCAGCCGCACCGGCACGGCCGCGGCCACGTCGAAACCGGCACCGACGAACTCGCCGAGCTCGGTGGGCAGTTCCTCGGCGGTGACCGGCCGGGCGGTCAGCGCGCCGAGCACCCGGTCGGTGTCGACGACGACCTGGCGGGGACCCTGGTCGTCGCCGGGATACCAGGTGCGCAGGCTCTCGTGCCGGTCGAGCACGTCGCGCACCGCCGCGGTGAGCGCCGCGACGTCGAGGCGGCCGGACAGGCGGATCGCCAGGGGAATGTTGTAGGCGGCGGAGGTGGTGTCGAACTGGTTGACGAACCACATGCGTTGCTGCGCCGGCGACAGCGGTAACCGTTCGGGCCGCTCGGCGGCGACCAGCGGCACCCGCCCGTGCCCGCCGTGATCGTCGAGGATCCGTGCGGCGAGCGCCCGCACCGTGGGGGCCTCGAACAGGGCGCGGACCCCGGCGTCGGTGCCGAGCGCGGCGTTGAGGCGGGCGACGACGCGGGTGGCGATCAGGGAGTTGCCGCCGAGATCGAAGAAATTGTCGTCGACGGAGACCTGCGGGTGCCCGAGGACCTCGGCGACGATCTCGGCGACGGTGGCCTCGAGATCGGTGCTCGGGGCGCGGTAGTCGCCGCCGAGCCGCGTCAGATCGGGCACCGGCAGGGCGCGGCGGTCGAGTTTGCCGACCGGGGTCAGCGGCAGCTCGTCGAGCACCACCACCGCGGCGGGCACCATGTGGCCGGGCAGCCGCGCCGCGGCCCAGGCGCGCAGCGCCCGCGGATCGATCTGCGCGGCGGTGGTGTCGGTGGTGTCGGGCAGCACGTAGGACACGAGCACCGTGTCGCCGCTGGGTGCGGTGTGCCCGACGGTGTGCGCGAAGGCGATCGCGTCGTGGGCGGTGAGGGCGGCGTCGATCTCGCCGAGTTCGATGCGGAAGCCGCGCACCTTGACCTGGAAGTCGGAGCGGCCGAGATATTCGACGGTGCCGTCGTGCCGCCACCGCACCACATCGCCGGTGCGGTACATGCGTTCGCCGGGGGTGCCGTAGGGGTCGGCGACGAACCGGGCGGCGGTCAGGTCGGGGCGGCGATGGTAGCCGCGGGCCACGCCCGGCCCGGCGATGTACAGCTCACCCGCCACGCCGACGGGGACGGGCCGCAGCCGGTCGTCGAGGACGGTCTGGTGGAAGCCGACGGCGGGGCCGCCGATGGTGACGGTGTGCCCGGGCCGCAGCTGCGGGCTGACGCTGGTCTCGATGGTGGCCTCGGACGGGCCGTAGCCGTTGAACATGCGGCGTCCCGGCGCCCAGCGCGCCACCAGTTCCGGTGGGCAGGCCTCACCGGCGACGACGAGGACCTCGAGGTCGTCGAGGCCGGTGGGGTCGAGGGACGCGAGTGCGGTGGGGGTGATGAAGGCGTGGGTGACCTTCTCCTCGCGCAGCAGCCGGGCGAGTTCGTCGCCGCCGTAGACGTCCGGTGGCACGATCACCAGGGTGGCGCCGGCGCAGAACGCCTTGGTGAACTCGAAGATCGACGCGTCGAAGCTCGGCGACGCCAGGTGCGAGACGCGGGCCCGGTGGGTGATGGTGAAGTGGCTGCGCACCTCGGCGTTGAGGTTGGTCATGCCGCGGTGGGTGACCACCACGCCCTTGGGGCGGCCGGTGGAACCGGAGGTGTAGATCAGATAGGCCGGGTGGTCGAAGTGCAGCGGAGCGGTGCGGTCGGCGTCGGTGATCGGCGCGTCGCTCGTCGCGGCGATCCGGGCGGCGACCGCGTCGTCGTCGAGCACCAGCCACGGCACCTGCACCGGCAGTGCGTCGCGGTGCGCGGCGGTGGTGATGCCGAGGGCGGCGGCGCTGTCGGTGAGCATGTAGCTCACCCGCTCCGGCGGGTAGGCGGGGTCGACGGGCACGAACGCCGCGCCGGTCTTGGTGACCGCCCACACCACCGCGACCGAGTCGACCGAGCGGGTCGACGCCAGCGCGACCACCGTTTCCGGCCCGATCCGGTGCTCGTCGACGAGCAGCCGCGCCACGCGGGTGGACCAGGCGTCGAGTTCGGCGTAGGTGACCTGCCGGTCGGCGAAGCGCAGGGCGACCGCGTCGGGCAGGATCGCGGCGATCGAGGTGAGCAGTTCCGGCCACAGCTGCGGGGAGACCGGCGGCAGGCCCCGCGCCGGGGTCAGATCGGCCAGTTCCCGGTCGGTGACGATGTCGATGCTGCCGACCGCGATGTCGGGGGCGGCGGTGATCGCCTCGACGATGCGCACGAACCGGTCGGCGAACGAGGCGACGGTGGCGGGGTCGAACAGGTCGGTGGCGTAGGTGAACGACGCGCGGATGCCGGCGGGGCCGTCGGCGTCGGTGGTCTCGGCGATGGACAGCTGCAGGTCGAACAGCGCCAGCATCGGATCGAGGTCGATCACCCGCACCGACAGATCGGGCAGTTCGATCTCGGGGCGTTCGGTGTCCTGGAATTCGAGCAGCACCTGGAACAGCGGGGTGTAGGCGGTCGAGCGGGGCGGGTCGAGGACCTCGACGAGCCGCTCGAACGGCACCTCGGTGTGCCCGAAGGCGGTCAGGTCGCCGGTGCGGATGCGGTCGAGCAGCGCGGTGAACGGCTCGTCGTCGTCGACCCGGGCGCGCAGCACCACGGTGTTGACGAACATGCCGACCAGATCGTCGAGGGCGCGGTGACCGCGCCCGGCGACGGGGGTGCCGACGACGATGTCGTCGCTGCCCGACAGGCGGGCGAGCAGCACCGTCAGCGCGGCGTGCACCAGCATGAACACCGACGCGTCGTGGGCGCGGGCGATGTCGAGCAGCCGGCGGTGCGCGGCGGCGTCGAGGGTGAACGGGATGCGGGCGCCGCGCCGCGACGGCTGCACCGGGCGGGGCCGGTCCAGCGGAAGTTCGAGCAGTTCCGGGGCGCCGGCGAGGGCTGCGCGCCAGAACCGGAGCTGTTCGGCGGCCAGCGAGGTCGGGTCGGTGTCGTCGCCGAGCACCCGGTGCTGCCAGAGGGTGTAGTCGACGTACTGCACCGGCAGCGGGGTCCACTGCGGGGTCTGCCCGGCGTGGCGGGCGCTGTAGGCGGCGATGACGTCGCGGGCCAGCGGCCCCATGGAGAAACCGTCGGCGGCGATGTGATGGGCGACGAGGACGAGCACGTGTTCGTCCTCGGTCAGGGCGAGCACCCGGATGCGGATGGGGATCTCGGTGGCCACATCGAATCCGGCGGCGAGGATCGGGGTGAGTTCGGTGTCGAGGTCGGTGCCGTCGTCGACGGTGAGCACCGCCAGATCAGGGACGGCGGCGCCGGCGGGCACCACGACCTGCACGGGCCCGTCGTCGGTGAGCGGATAGCGGGTGCGCAGCGACTCGTGCCGGGCGACGACGTCGCCGATGGCGTGTTGCAGCGCCGCCTGGTCGAGCCGGCCGGTCAGGCGCAGCGCGACGGCGATGTTGTAGGCCGGGGAGGTGGTGTCGAACTGGTTGATGAACCACATCCGCTGCTGCGCCGGGGACAGCGGGACCGGGTCGGGGCGCGGCCCGGCCACCGGGGCGCCGCGCCCGGCGCCGGCGCGGTCGGGCTGGTCGAGGTGCGCGGCGAGATCGGCGACGACCGGATGGTCGAAGATCTCCCGGATGCCGAGCTCCCCGCCGGTGTCCGCGGCGAACCGGGCGGCGGCGCGCATCGCGAGCAGGGAGGTGCCGCCGAGGTCGAGGAAGTGGTCGTCGGCGCCGACCCGGTCGACGCCGAGCAGGTCGGCGAAGACGGTGGCGACGAGCTGTTCGGTGGGGGTACGCGGTGCCCGGTAGCCACCGGCGGCGGTCGGTGCCGGCGGGGCGGGCAGCGCGTTGCGGTCGAGTTTGCCGTTGGGGCCGACCGGCAGCGCGTCGAGGACGATCAGGGCGGCGGGCACCATGTAGTCCGGCAGCTGCGCGGCGAGATCGGCGGTGACCGCGGCGGTGTCGATGCTGCGGCCCGGGGTGGGCACGAGATAGCCGGTGAGCCGGTCGTCGGCGCCGTGGTGGACGAGCACCACCGCCTGCCCGATCTCGTCGCGGGCGCGCAACACCTGCTCGATCTCGCCGAGCTCGATGCGCAGACCACGGATCTTGACCTGGAAGTCGGTGCGCCCCAAGTACATCAGGGCACCGTCGGCGCGGCGGGTGGCCAGATCCCCGGTGCGGTACATCCGCTCCCCCGGCGCCCCGAACGGATCGGCGACGAACCGGTCGGCGCTCAGCGCGGGGCGGTCGAGATAGCCGCGGGCGAGCTGGATGCCGGCCAGATACAGTTCGCCGGCGGCGCCGGCGGGCACCGGATGCAGCCGCGCGTCGAGCACGTAGGTGCGGGTGTTCCACACCGGCAGCCCGATCGGCACCGATCCGTGGTCGGTGTCGGTGGTGGTCCAGGCGGTGACGTCCACCGCGGCCTCGGTGGGCCCGTACAGATTGTGCAGGGCGGTGTGCGGCAGCGCCGCGCGCAGTGCGGCGGTGGTCTCGGCGGGCAGCGCCTCCCCCGACGCGAACACGTGCCGCAACACGAGCGGCTCCCGGTCGCGGCCGTGCAGGGCGTCGACGAACACCGCGAGCATCGACGGCACGAAATGCGCCACGGTGACCTGCTCCTCGGCGAACAGCCGCAGCAGATAACCGGGATCGCGGTGCCCGCCCGGGGCGGCGACGGCGAGGCGCGCCCCGACCTGCAGCGGCCAGAAGAACTCCCACACCGACACATCGAAGGTGGCGGGGGTCTTCTGCACCACCGTGTCCTCGGCGGTCAGCGGATAGGTGTGCTGCATCCAGCGCAACCGGTTGACGATCGCGGCGTGCGGCACCGCCACGCCCTTGGGGCGGCCGGTGGAGCCGGAGGTGAAGATCACGTAGGCGAGATGCGCGCCGCTCGGCTCCGGCCGATCCGCCGCCGTCAGGGCCGCCGGGGATTCGTCGTCGAGGTCGAGCCGGTCGATGCGCAGCACCTCGGCGCCGGTGTCCGGCAGGGCGTCGGCGACGTCGCTGGTGGTGAGCACCGCGATCGGCGCGGCGGTGTCGAGGACGTAGCGCAGTCGCTCGGCGGGATGCTCCGGGTCGAGCGGCAGATAGGCGGCGCCGCTCTTGACGATCGCGTACATGCCGACGAGCAGATCCAGCGAGCGCGGCGCGGCGAGGGCGATCACCCGGTCCGGTCCGGCGCCCGCGCGCAGCAGCCGCCGCGCGAGCCGGTTGGTGACCGCGTCGAATTCGGCGTAGCCGAGGGTGCGGCCGTCGACGGTGACGGCCGGGGCGTGCGGGGTCGCGGCGACCTGCGCGGCGAACAGTTCCCCGAGGGTGGTGGCGGGACCGGCGTCGGCGGCGGTGGCGTTCCACGTGTCGAGCACGGTGCGGCGTTCGTCGGCGGTGAGCAGATCCACGTCGCCGACCGGCACCGCCGGATCGGCGGTGACCGTCTCGAGCAGCCGCACGAGGCGCTGCCCGATCGCGGCGGCGGTGGCGGGATCGAACAGGTCGGTGGCGTAGGACAGCGCGCCGCGCAGCGCGTGGGTGCGGCCGTCGCTGTCGGCGACCGCCCCGAGCTGCAGGTGCAGGTCGAACTTGGTGGTGTGCGTGTCGATCTCGGCGATGTCGACGTCCAGGCCGGGCAGGGTCAGGTGCGCGCCGGTGGTGTCGGCGAAGGCGAGCATCACCTGGAACAGCGGCGAATAGGCCGCCGAGCGGGCCGGCACCACGGCGTCGACGAGCCGGTCGAACGGCAGATCGGTGTGCGCGAAGGCCGCCAGGTCGGTGTCGCGCACCGCGGCGAGGAACTCCGCGAAGGACAGGTCGGCGGGCACCGCGGTGCGCAGCGCGACGGTGTTGACGAACATACCGACCAGGTCGTCGAGGTGGCGGTGGCTGCGCCCGGCGACGGGGGTGCCGACGACGATGTCGTCGCCGCCGGACAGGCGGGCGAGCAGCACCGCGAGGGCGGCGTGCACGACCATGAACTCGGTGGCGGTGTGGGCGTGGGCGAGCTGCCGGATCCGCCCGTACAGCTCCGGGGCGATCTCGACGTCGACGCTCGCACCGCGGAAGGACTGCTGCGGGGGGCGCGGCCGGTCGGTGGGCAACGCCAGCAGATCGGGGGCGCCGGCGAGGATCTCGTGCCAGTACTCGAGCTGCCGGGCGGCGCGGGAGGCCGGGTCGTCGACGTCGCCGAGCAGATCCGCGAACCACAGGGTGTAGTCGGCGTACTGCAGCGGCAGCGGCGCCCAGTCCGGGGCGCTGCCGACGGCGCGCGCGGCGTAGGCGGTGACCAGATCCCGCGACAGCGGCGCCAGCGACGCGCCGTCGGCGGCGATGTGGTGCACCACCACGGCGAGCACGTGCTCGTCGTCGGCGACGCGGAACAGCCGCATCCGCAGCGGCGGGTCGACGGTGACATCGAAACCGGCCGCGACCACCGCGGCGACGTCCGCGTCGAGATCGGCGGTGGCGGTGGGGGTCAGGTCCAGGGCGAGCGCGTCGACGGGCAGCACCTGCTGGATCGGCCCGGCCGGGGTGGCCGGGTAGACGGTGCGCAGCGCCTCGTGCCGGTCGAGCACATCGCGGGTCGCGGCGACCAGCGCCGCGTGGTCGAGGGCGCCGCGCAGCCGCAACGCGACCGGGATGTTGTAGGCGGCCGAGGACGGGTCGAGCTGGTCGACGAACCACAGGCGCTGCTGGGCGGCGGAGACCGGGATGCGGTCCGGGCGCGGCAGCACCGGCGCCGGGGCGGGCCGGTCGACGTCGTCGCCGGCGGGCAGGTTCGCCGCCAGCGCCCGCACGGTGGGGGCCTCGAACAGCGACCGCACCCCCAGATCGGTGCCGAAGGCGTCGTTGATGCGGGAGATCACCCGGGTGGCGACCAGCGAGTTGCCGCCGAGCTCGAAGAAGCTGTCGTCGGCGCCGACCTCGGCGACACCGAGCTGGTCGGCGAAGATCGCGGCCAGCGCGGTCTCGGTGGGCGACATCGCCGCCGCCCCGCCGGCACCGGCGAAGACCGGTTCGGGCAGTGCCTTGCGGTCGAGTTTGCCGACGGCGGTCAGCGGGATCTCGTCGAGCACCATGATCGCGGCGGGCACCATGTGGGCGGGCAGCCGCGCCGCCAGCGCCGCGGACAGCTGCTCCGGGTCGAGGGTGCAACCGGCGTCGGGCAGCACGTAGGACACGAGCATCTGTTCCCCGGAGGGTGCGGCGCGGCCGAGGGTGACGGCGAAGGCGACGTCGGGGCGGTCGCTCAGGGCGGCGTCGATCTCGCCGAGTTCGATGCGGAACCCGCGGATCTTGACCTGGAAGTCGGAGCGGCCGAGATATTCGACGGTCACCGAACGGGCGGGACGGTGCGGGTCGCGGATGCGCCAGCGGGTGACGTCGCCGGTGCGGTACATGCGGGAGCCGGGCGGGCCGAAGGGGTCGGCGACGAAGCGGGTCGCGGTCAGGCCGGGCCGGTCGTGATAGCCGCGGGTGACGCCGGGGCCGGCGATGTACAGCTCCCCGGCGACCCCGACCGGCACCGGATGCAGCCGCCCGTCGAGGATCAGCTCGTCGATGCCGCACACCGGGTGGCCGATGGTGACGGTCTCCCCCGGCACCAGCATGTCGGTGATGTTGCAGACGATGGTGGTCTCGGTGGGCCCGTACGCGTTGTACATCCGCCGCCCGGGTGCCCAGCGCGCCACCAGTTCCGGCGGGCACGCCTCCCCTGCGACGGTGACCGCCTCACATTCGACGCCGGTCGGGTCCACCGACGCCAGCGCCGCCGGGGTGGAGAACAGGTGGGTGACCCGTTCGCGGCGCAGCAGCGCCGCCAGTTCGTCGCCGCCGTAGATGTGGGCGGGCACCACCACGAGGGTCGCACCGATACCGAAGGCGGTCATGTACTCGAAGATCGACGCGTCGAAGCTCGGCGAGGAGAAGTGCGAGACCCGCGCCGCCGGGGGCGGGGCCAGGCGGGTGTGCAGGGTCGCCGACAGGTTCGCCAGGCCGCGGTGCGGCACCACCACGCCCTTGGGGCGGCCGGTGGAGCCGGAGGTGTAGATCAGGTAGGCGGGATGGTCGAACAGCAGCGTGCCCGGCCGGTCGTCGTCGGTGACCGGCTCATCACCGGCCTGCGCGATCCGTGCGTCGAGATCCGGATCGTCGAGGACGAGCCAGGGCACCGTGCCGGGCAGCTCGTCGCGGTGCGCGGCGGTGGTCAGGCCCAGGATCGCCCCGGAGTCGGTGAGCATGTACTCGATGCGTTCGGCCGGATACTTCGGGTCGACGGGCACGAAGGCGGCCCCGGACTTGGCGACCGCCCAGATCACCGCCACCGATTCGAGGGAGCGGGCGATGCCGACCGCGACGAAGGTCTCCGGTCCGGCCCCGGCGTCGATGAGGACGCGGGCGAGCCGGTTGGACCAGGTGTCGAGTTCGCCGTAGGTCATGCGCCGGTCCTCGCATACCACCGCCTCGGTGTCCGGCACCACCGCGGCGACCGCGCACAGGATCTCCGGCAGGGTCTGCGCGGAGCGCGCCGGGTCGCCGTGCGCCGGGACCAGCCCGGCGACCTCGTCGCCGCCGACGAACGGCAGATCCCCCGTGGGCAGGTGCGGGTCGGTGAGCGCCGCGGTCAGGGCGCGGCCGAGTCGCCGGCCGGTGGTGGTGGCGGTGTGCGCGTCCACCTGCTCGGGCCGGTAGCCGGTGCGGATCTGCAAGGTGGTGCCGGTGGTGTCGATCGCCACGCGCAGCACCGCCTCCGCAGGGGCGGGGGTCGGGTCGTCGAGGGCGAGCACCACCGGGCAGGCGGGCCCGAGGGCGGCGAGCACGGCCGGGTCGACGTCGGTGTGGGCGGACAGATCCGCGTCGAGGGTGCGCACGCGCCGCACCAACTCGGCGAAGGGTTCGGCCGGGTCCACGACGACGCGCAGCGGCAGCACCCGCCCGTCGCGGGCCACCCCGACGAGGACGTCGTCGTGGCCGGTCAGCCGCGCGGTGAGCGCCGCCGTGGCGGCGTGCAGCACCGCGGCGATCGTGGTGTCCGGGGCGCCCCCCTCGGTGGTGGCGAAGCGCGCGGCGAGCGCCGCGGCGGTGACCGCCAGGCGGTCCTGGGCGTCGATGGGGGTGTCGTCGGTGGGTGCGGTGACCGGGCGGGGCAGCTCGAGTCGTTCGGGGGCGTCGGCGAGGCGTTCGCGCCAGAAACCGGCGGCGGCCGCGGCGCGGCGGCGCTGCTCGCCGAGTGTCACGCTGGCCGGATGGATCGCGGCGACCATACGGTCGGGGGCGCTGCGCAGGAAGTCGTCGAGCAGTTCGACGAACCGGTCGTGGTGGGTGCGCAGTTCGTCCTCGTCGTAGCGGTGGGGGTTGCCGCGGAAGTCGAGGAAGGTCCGGGCCGGGTCGCCGCTCTGATAGATGTTGACCAACAGGTCCTCGACGGGACCGGAGGTCATGATGTGGAATTCGCCGCGGATGGCGCCGAGCACGATCTCCTGCCGGAACAGCATGACGTTGACCATCGGCCCGGCATAGCGGTACGGATCGCCGGCGGCGCCGGTCTCGCGGCGGATGTCCTCGAGGCTGAACCGCTGGTGTCGCAGCGCCCCGGTGAGTTCGAGCTGCACCCGCCGCACCAGGTCGGTGCGGGTGTCGCCCGGTTCGACGAAGATGTGCAGCGGCGCGGTGTTGACGAGCATGCCGCCGGAGCGGCGGGCCATCGCGGTGGTGCGGGCGAAGACCGGCAGGTTGATCATCACGTCGTCGCGGCCGGTCATCCGCGCGAGATAGCACGCGAACGCCGCGATCACCGCCGCCGTCGACGACAGTCCCGGCTCGTCGTCCACTGCGGTCAGCGCGTCGACGAGCTCGTCGGGGAGGGTGTGGCTCGACAGCAGCGACACCGCCGCGGTGGGGGCGTCGCGGTGCGCGAGGGTCGAGCCGTCCTCGAGTCCGGCGACCCGTTCGATCCAGTAGTCGCGGTCGGTGCGGTAGCGCTCGGAGGTGCGGTAGTCGCGGTCCCAGTCGTACAGGGCGCGCAGGTCGGCGGCCTTGGACGGCTCCGCTTCGCGGCCTTCGATCGCCGCGGTGTACAGCGCGGCGATGCGGTTGACCATGGTCATCGCCGCGAATCCGTCGAGGGCGACGTGGTGGATGCGGGCGTACCAGAGGAACCGGTCGTCGGCGATCTGCAGGATCGTCATGTTCACCAGCAGGTCGTTCGCCAGATCCACCGGGGTGGCGTAGTCGGCGGTCATCCACTCGTGCGCCGCGGTCATCGGATCGGGTGCGCCGCGGAAGTCGAGCAGCGGGATCTCGTTGCGGTCCTCGACGGTGGGGTCGACGTACTGGACGGGTTCGCCGTCGACGTCGACGACCCGCAGATAGGCGGACTGGAACTCGGCGCCGGCGCGATATCCGCAGCGTCGCAGCAGATCCAGGTCCGGGGCGCCGCGCAGATCCACATACTGCGCGATGCACACGGGTACCTCGGGCGCGAGCTGCTGCGCGAACCAGATGGCTCGTTGCGCGGACGACAGCGGGAAAGCGCCGGCCGGTATCTGCGGACGACGGTGTCGCAGCGACATGTCCCCTCCGAAAGCGATGTTGTTGGCCGTGATCGGCGTGTGTCCCCCGACATCGCGTGCAGGGGCCGACCCCGGTGCCGCTGGGCGTGCGGCGCCGCGATCGGACCCCCGTTCGATCGTGTGATCCCGTGTGACCGGGACCACACAACAAGCTAGACCACCTGTGCGACCGGTACGACCGGATTGCGGCGACGACCGCACCACCACCGGCCGATGCGCCCCGGAGGCCGTGCCCGTGCCGCGGCAGGGCCGGTACGGCACCGCGGGTGACCTCGGAAATCGTTCCCGCGCAGGGGATCAGTCGCGTTTCGATAACGTTTTCCCGACCGCCGGGAGGAATGCCCTGTTCGTGACCGGAGTGACGAATGAGGTCGGCGTCGAAGCAGGATCGGGCTCGCCGGAAACGCCCCGAAACCGGATAGGTGTCCTTATTCTCGAAGCGGCCGTCACCTTCGTGCCTCCGTGCCGCGACCGGTGCGTGACCGGATCGCGACCGGATCGTCTCGTCCCGCCTGCTCGACCCGATTCGAAGGAGCCCGAGATGTTGCGTCGCCGATCCGCCCCGCTCGTCACCGCCCTGCTCGCCGCCGCCCTGCTCGCGGCCCCCGCTCAGGCCGCCGCCGACACCGCCCCGCCGGGGGCGCCTCTCGACCAGTTGCGTGCGGAGGTCGCCGACTCGCCCGAGACCCTCGCCGCGCTCGAACGGCTCGTCGCCGATTCCGGCTCGGCGAATCCGTTCGCGCCGCCGCCGAAGAACATCCCGCAGCCGTTCTCGGCGCCCGCGCCCACCGTCGGCCCGGGCTGCGGCGGCGGTGTCGTGCCGTTCGCGATGACCACCGCCTGGGTGCATCCCGGCCCGCACGGTCAGGTGCCGTTCGGCTCGATCGAGGTGTTCGTCGAACCCACCGCCGGCGCGCCGGTGACCGCCTCGGACCTGAAGTTCGTGTGGATCAACATGGAGAACATCCGGGCCGGGGTCGCCACCCTCGACAACAACGGCGGCGGGCTGCAGTCGACGGTGATCGACAGTGGCCCCGGCGCGGTGCTCGGCGCCCTGTTCGGTTCGCTGCAGTACGCCAACGGCGCGTTCTGCCAGGTCGTCTACACCATGGGCGGCTTCTTCGCCTGAGGCCTGTGCTCCCGAGCGTGTGCTGTCGGCTCGTGTGCGGTCAGCGCAGTCGTTCGGCGTCGCGGGCCAGCTCGAGCAGCTCCGTACACAGGGCGGTCAGCTCGTCGGCCGCGGCGCCCTCGGCGACCGCGGTGGCGACGTCCTCGGCGGCGCAGCGCACCCGGAACGCGCGGTCGGCGAGCGCCTCGACCTCGGCGGCGGTGAGCACCACGGAATCCTCGGGCAGCCCGGCGCGGCGGGCGCTGCTGCGCTGCTCGTAGGCGCGTTGCCGGCACGACTGGCGGCAGTACCGGCGTCGCCGGCCGGTGCCGATCTCCGGTACCGGGCGCCCGCACCACAGGCACGTGCTCGCTCGCGTGTCACGTCCGGTCACGAGCGTCACTGTACTGCCCGCCCGCACCCCCGGCGGGGCGGCGGGAACACCGGATGCGCGGCCGGTGCGGGCGCCGTGCGCGTGGCGACGCGGCGGGTCGGTAGACTTGCCCTTCGGCTCCTCGGTGGGCCGCGGGAACGGAATCGGCTCCTCCGACGTTGAGCACAGTGGACGTCGAGCTCGGCGTCGATGCCGCACGGCATCGTCACCCGGGCGGAGCACACAAGGAAGGACACCACCATGGCAGATCGTGTACTGCGAGGCAGCCGACTCGGGGCGGTGAGCTACGAAACCGACCGCGACCACGATCTGGCGCCGCGGCGAATCGCGCGCTACCGCTGCGACAACGGCGAGGAATACGACGTGCCGTTCGCGGACGACGCGGAGATCCCCGGCACCTGGATCTGCAAGAACGGCCTCGAGGGCACCCTGGTCGAGGGCGCCGCACCGGAGCCGAAGAAGGTCAAGCCGCCGCGCACCCACTGGGACATGCTGCTCGAGCGTCGCTCCATCGAGGAACTCGAGGACCTGCTCAAGGAGCGCCTGGACCTGCTCAAGGCCAAGCGCCGCGGCGCCTGACACCACGCCGCCGAAACTCGCACGTGTGCCGCCCCGGACGATCGTCCGGGGCGGCACACGCCGTTACGGACCCGACGACGCCCTCCCGACGGGACGGTGGTTCCGCGAATTCGGTTGCGGCCCCGCCACGAATCGATCAATCGTCGATATCGGCCGGACGGTGCGTGCAATCATGATCGCACGCCGATCGATCATGATCGGCACGCCCGATCCACGACCTTCGCGCCGGTGTTCCGGCGGGTCGCTTGCAAGGGGGTGAGTGTCCGTGACCGACCGTCACCACACTGCGGCGGACGCACCGCCGACCCGGGCCGCCGCCGAACTGGCCGAGCTGCGCGCCGAACTCGACGACATCGACCGGGCCCTGCTCGACGGGGTCCGCGCCCGCCTCGAGGTGTGCGGACGCGTCGCCGAACTCAAGCAACGCCACGGCCTCGACGTCATGCAACCCGGCCGCATGGAGGTCGTGCATCGCCGCGCCCAGGACTACGCGCACCGGCACGGCCTGTCCGGCGACTTCGTGCGCTCGCTGTACACCCTGCTCATCGACGAGGCCTGCCGGGTCGAGGACCGCATCGTCTCCGGCAACGACTCCGCGGAGCGGGTCGCCTTCGGCAACGACGCCGCGGACCGGGTCGGCTCCGGTCGCCGCGGCGACGGCACGAACTGAGGCCCGTCGTGTCCGCGCCCCGACCGCTCCGCACGCTGTTGATCGACAACTACGACTCGTTCACCTACAACCTCTACGACCTGATCACCCGCGTCAACGGCCTCCCGCCGCGGGTACTCACCAATGATCGCAGCTGGGACGAGCTCGTCGCCGAACCGTTCGACAACATCGTCATCTCCCCCGGACCGGGCCGCCCCGACCGGGCCCGGGACTTCGGGATCAGCGCCCGCGCCCTCACCGACGCCGGGGTACCGCTGCTCGGGGTGTGCCTGGGCCATCAGGGGCTGTGCCAACTGTTCGGCAGCGCCGTGATCACCGCCCCCGAACCGGTGCACGGCCGCACCAGCCCGATCCTGCACGACGGCACCGGCCTGTTCGCCGGGCTGCCGTCACCGTTCGAGGCGGTGCGCTACCACTCGCTGATCGCCGACCCGGTCCCCGACGACCTCGTCGCCACCGCCCGCACCCCGGACGGGCTGCTCATGGCCGTCGCGCACCGGCACCGCCCGCTGTGGGGGGTGCAGTTCCATCCCGAATCGATCGGCACCGCCCACGGCGCGCAACTGCTCGCCAACTTCCGCGACGCCACCCCGCCGCGCAGCCCGATCACCGTCACCGCCCCCGCCGATCCGGAACCGGCACCCGAATCTGCCCCGCGCTACGTGCTCGCCAGCCGCCGACTGCCGCTGCACCTCGACCCGTCCGCCGTCTACGAGGCGCTCTTCGCCGCCGGGCCGCACGGGTTCTGGCTCGACGGCAGCGCCGCGCTGGATCCGCAGTCGCGGTTCACCGTCCTCGGCAACGGCGCCGGACCGCGCGCCGATTACCTGACCTACCGGGTCGGGGAGGGCATCGTGCGCGAACACCGCGCCGACGGCACCGTCGAGGAACACCGCCGCCCCGTCTTCGACCATCTCACCGCCCGGCTCGCCGAGCGCCGCGTCGCCGCCCGCGACGACCTGCCGTTCGGGTTCGCGCTCGGCTATGTCGGCTATCTCGGCTACGAACTCAAGGCCGACGCCGGCGCGCAGCTCGTGCACACCTCCCCCTACGCCGACGCCGCGCTGGTCTTCGCCGACCGCGCGGTGGTCGTCGACCACGACGGGCGTTGCTGTTATCTGCTGGCCCTGACCGAGGACACCGACGAGCCCGAGACGCTCGCCTGGTTCGACGCGACCGCCGCGATCGTCGCGGCGCTGCCCGAACCGGCGACCGACGAACAGGTCCCGGTGCCGCTGATCGGCGCGGACGGTGGCCCGCAGCTGCGGCTGCGGCACTCCCCGCAGCGCTATCTCGACCTGATCGCCCAGTGCCAGAACGAGATCCGCAGCGGCGAGACGTACGAGGTGTGCCTGACGAACACCGTCACCGTCGACGGCGGCATCGACCCGCTGAGCACCTACCGGGTGTTGCGCCGCATCAGTCCCACCCCCTACAGTGCGCTGCTCGACTTCCCCGAGGTCGCGGTGCTCAGCGCGTCCCCGGAACGGTTCCTGCGGATCGACGCCGACGGCACCGTCGAATCGAAACCGATCAAGGGCACCCGCCCGCGCGGCCGCACCCCCGGTGAGGACGCGGCGTTGCGGGACGGACTGCAGGCCAGCGAGAAGGACCGCTCCGAGAACCTGATGATCGTCGACCTGGTGCGCAACGACCTGTCGCGGGTGTGCGTGCCCGGCTCGGTGCACGTGCCGGCGCTGTTCGCGGTGGAAACCTATGCGGCGGTGCATCAGTTGGTGTCGACGGTGCGCGGCAGGCTGCGCCCGGACGTCTCGGCGGTGGACTGTGTGCGTGCCGCCTTCCCCGGCGGGTCGATGACCGGCGCCCCGAAGCTGCGCACCATGGAGATCATCGACAAGCTCGAGGACGGCCCGCGCGGGGTGTACTCCGGGGCGATCGGGTATCTGTCGCCGACCGGCGCCGCCGACCTGTCGGTGGTCATCCGCACCCTCGTCGCCACCGCCCACGAGGTCACCTTCGGGATCGGCGGGGCGATCGTGGCGCTGTCCGATCCGGACGACGAACTCGACGAGACCCTCGTCAAGTCCGTGGTGATGCGCCGCTGCCTCGCCGCCGCCCGCGACACCACCCCGACCGACGGGGCCGGTGCCGTCGGCTCCGCGGCCGATCTCGTCGACGGGCCACCGGTGCTGCCGGGGCGGGCCGGGCCGTGACCACGCCCGGCCGGGTGGTCGTCGCCGGCGGATGCGGCGCCGTCGGCGCCCTGCTCACCGCCGCGCTGCGCGAGGCCGGCCGTGAGGTGCTCGTCGTCGACCCGGCCGCCGACCCGGCTGCACCCGGGATGCTGCGCGCGGATCTGACCGCCCCCGACACCCGCCTCGCCGCGGCGCTCGACGGCGCCGACATCGTGGTGCTCGCCGTCCCCGACGTCGTCGCCGGTGCCGCCCTGCCGGTGCTCGCGCGGCTGCTGTCCCCGCACACCCTGCTGGTGGAGACCCTGTCGGTGAAGACCCCGATCGCCGCGGCGCTGCACACCTACCGGCCCGGCGCCTCCGCGCTCGGCATCAACCCGATGTTCGCCCCCGATCTCGGGTTGCCCGGCCGGCCCGTGCTGACGGTGCGCCACCACGACGCCCCGGTGGTGGCCGAGTTCGTCGCGGCGCTGCGCGACTGGGATGCCACGGTGGTCGAGACCACCGCCGACGAGCACGACCGGATCACCGCCGCCGTGCAGGTGCTCACCCACGCCGCGATCCTCGCGTTCGGTATCGCCCTCGACCGGCTCGACGTGCCGGAGGTCGCCGCGCAGGTCGCCGCGCCCCCGCACACCGTGCTGCGGGCGCTGCTCGCCCGCGTCGCCGGTGGCACCGCCGAGGTCTACCACGACATCCAGCTCACCAACCCGTACGCCGCCACCGCCCGCCGCGCCCTCGCCGAGGCGGTCGCCGATCTCGACGCCGCCACCGACGCGCTGCCCGACTTCGCGGCGCTGCTCGACCGGGCCCGCGCCGCGCTCGGCGACGGGCAACCCGCCGCCGCGCAGCTGTGTGCGCAGCTGTTCGCGGCGCTGCCCCGCGATCCGGGTGCGGCCGGCGATCCGAGCGAGGAAAGGAGCCGGACATGAGTGCGTCCGACATCCCCGGCCCGCAGCTGCGCGCGCCGGAACTCCCGCAATACGATCCGTCCGATTCGGCGGAGAGCGCGGTGATCGCCGGGCTGACCCGCTCGTGGCCGCGCCGCGCCGCCGTGAAGAAACCCGAGGTCGACCTCGACGCGCTGTTCGAGGCGGACCGCGCCGACTATCCCGAGCAGATGCTGCCCTTCGCCGAGCATCCGCGTTATCTCGCGCTCGACGAGCAGCAGCAGGCGCGGCTGCGGGCGTGGGCGTGGATCGCGTACAACAAGAGCGTCGTCGACATCGAACAGCACGTCGTCAACCCCGGCTTCGCGTTGATCACCGAGGACGCCTTCGGCATCGACCCGTCCGACACGGTGGTCACCGGGGTGCTCCAGGCGATGGTCGACGAGCAGTACCACACCCTCATGCACCAGCAGGCCAACGTGCTCACCCGCCGTCGCCGCGGCTGGACGCTGCCGGAGTCGGTGCTGCCGCCGTGCCCGACGGTGCGCGAGCATCGCGCCGCGGTCGCGCACGCCGAGACCCCGCGGGACGCGGCGCTGGTGCAGTTGGCGTTCACCACCGTCGCGGAGACCTCGATCAGCGCCTATCTGGCGTTGCTCACCACCGACCCGGAGCTGCAACCGGTCAACCGCGCGACGGTGGCGGTGCACCGCCGCGACGAGCTGTGCCACGCCTCGCTGGCCGGTGGGCTGCTCACCGCGGTGCTCACCGAACTCGACGACACCGATCGGGTGCGGCTGCTCGACGCGCTCGGCACCGCGGTCGCGGCGTTCACCGGCTCCGACACCTCCACCTGGGCGGCGATCATCGCGCACGAGAACATCCCCGGCGGCGACGAGCTGGTCGCCGACACCATCGCCGTGACCGAGGGCCGGCCGGTGGTGCAGGACTGCAGCGCCATCCGCCGGCTGTGCGCGGGCCTGGGGCTCGGGGACGAACTCGACGCCCGCTGGCCGTGGCCGCGCAGCGGCTAGCGCATCAGCCGCGCAGCGCCTGACACCTCGGCCGCGCGGGCCGGTTCAGCGGCCGAGCAGTGCCCGCAGGCGCGCGAGGCGGCTGCGCAGCCCCCACACGGTGACCCGGACAAGGGCCTCCTGCACGATGTTGCCGTTCATCTTCGACTCACCGATCTCCCGTTCGGTGAACGTGATGGGCACCTCGGCGACGGTGAACCCGGCCTGCAGGGTGCGCCACGCGAGATCGACCTGGAAGCAGTAGCCGTGCGAGGCGATCGCGTCGAGGTCGAGCTTCTCGAGCACCTCACGGCGATAGGCGCGGTAACCGCCGGTGATGTCCTGGACCGACACCCCCAGCGCGAGGCGGGAGTAGATGTTGCCGCCGCGGGAGAGCACCTCGCGATGCCACGGCCAGTTCACCACCGTGCCGCCGGGCACGTAACGCGAGCCGAGCACCAGATCGGCGCCGGCGTCGACCTTCTCGAGCAGCAGGTGCAGCTGTTCAGGGGCGTGACTGCCGTCGGCGTCCATCTCCACGAGCACCGTGTAGTCGTGCGCCAGACCCCACCGGAAACCGGCGATGTAGGCGGCGCCGAGACCGTTCTTCTCGGTGCGGTGCAGCACCGCGATGCGCTCGTCGGCGGCGAGGTCGTCGGCGAGGTCACCGGTGCCGTCGGGGCTGCCGTCGTCGACGACGAGGACATGGGTGTGCGGCAGCGCGGCGTGCAGCCGGGTGATGATCCGACCGAGGTTCTCCCGCTCGTTGTAGGTCGGAATGATCACCAGGGTGCGGGCGCTGGGTGCGCTGTCGTTCCCGGCCGGCGTCGCCGCTGCCATCAGAGGTCCTCCTTGTCGAACCGGCCACCGGCCGGTGCTCCTGCTGCGCCGGTGCTGGTGCGAGCTGCCGCACCGGCCTTCTCCCGCCGCCCCCGCACCAGGGCGAGAGCGGTGGCGGCCACGGCCGCGGCGCAGAGCACAAGCTCCGGCGCCACTCCGAGCCGACTAGCCAGCGTAACGTCTGCGCGCAAGGGCACCTGCGCCACCAGGGCATCGGGCACGAACAACGGTGTGCTCTGCTGCACCCGACCGTCCGGTTCGACGATGGCACTGACCCCGCTGGTCGCCGCGACGATCACGGCCCGGCCGTGCTCGACGGCCCGCACCCGCGACATCGCCAGCTGCTGATAGGTCATCTCGGTGTCGCCGAAGGTGGCGTTGTTCGTCGGCACCGCCAGCAGCTGCGCGCCGGCGTCGATCGAGTCGCGGAACGCCCGGTCGAAGGCCACCTCGTAACAGGTCGCCACCCCGATGTCGATGCCGCCGGCGGTGACCATGCCGTCGCCGTCGCCGGGCACGAAATGGCCGGCGCGGTCGGCGTACTCGGAGAACAACCGGAAGAACGACCGCCACGGCAGGTATTCGCCGAACGGCTGGATGATCTTCTTGTCGTGCCGCTCCCCCGGACCGGTCTGCGCGTCCCACACGATCACCGAATTGGTGGTGGTCCGGTCGTCGTTGACGAGCACCGCCCCGACGAGGATCGGTGCGTCGATCGCGGCGGACGCGGCGGAGATGTCGCGGGCGGCGTCGGCGTTGCGCAGCGGGTCGATGTCCGAGGCGTTCTCCGGCCAGATCACCACATCCGGGGCCGGGGCCCGCCCGGCGGCGACGTCCTCGGCGAGGGCGAGGGTGCGGGCGACGTGGTTGTCGAGCACCGCCTTGCGTTGGGCGTTGAAGTCCAGGCCCAGGCGCGGCACGCTGCCCTGGATCGCTGCGACCGTCACCGTCGACGACTCGTCGGTGGTGGTGCGCACCAGCGGCCACGCCGCCGCGGCGAGCAGCGGCCCGAGCAGCGTCACCGCGACCGGCGCCGTCCAGGCCCGCGCCGGGCGGGGACGGCGGTAGGCGGTCAGGGCGAGGGCGGCGAGACCGGCGCCGGTCGCGGCCACGGCGAACGACACCAGCGGGGCGCCCCCGACGACGGCGAGGGAGACGAACCCACCGTCGGGTTGCCCGAACGCCAACCGACCCCACGGGAACCCACCGAACGGAACGCTCGAGCGCAACCATTCGGTCAGGCTCCATGCCGCCGCGATCCACAACGGCGCGACCGGCAACGACCGCAGGTGCACCACCAGCGCCCCGAACAGACCGACGAAGACCGCCTCGGTGGCGGCGAGCGCCAACCACGGCAACGGACCGACATAGACGCCGATCCAGGGCAGCAGCGGCACCAGGAAACCGAGACCGGCGAGATAGCCGTAGCCGAACCCGGCGCGCCGCCGCAGCGGCGCTGCAGTCGATACACCGACCAGGAGCGCGATCCCGACCGGGGCGAGGAACCACAGCGGACGCGGCGGGAACGACGCGAACAGCAACACTCCCGCGACGACGGCCAGCAGCGCGCGCAGCGCGACGACACGCACCGCCCGCGCGGTGACCTTCGCGAAGCGTCGGCCGGTCACCGCGCGTACACGACCCGGCCGCGGTGCACACTGCGCACCAGCACCGGATCGGCGGTGCCCGGTGTCAGATCCGGCAGCGGCGCCACCCGTGACCGCGGATCCGTCGACCACCGCTGCACCGAATCCTTCGGGGCGCTGACCACCAGCTCCCCGACCTCCCAGATCGCATACGACGCCGGCGCCCCCGGATCGAGGGTGCCGGCCATCCCGTCACGCACCCCACCGGCGCGCCACGCGCCGCGGGTCGCGGCGGCGAACGCCGCCCGCGGCGAGATCCCGCTGCCCTCGGTGCGGTGGTGCACCGCCGCACGCAGCATCGGCCACGGCCGCGGCGCTGTCACCGGCGCATCGGAGCCGAACGCCAACGCCAGTCCGGTCGCCGCCAGCGGCGCGAACGCGTTCAACGCCGCGGCGCGGTCGGCGCCGAGCCGCTGCGCGTACATCCCGTCCGGCCCGCCCCACAGCGCGTCGAAGCTCGGTTGCATGCTCGCGATCACCCCGTACCGCGCCAACACCTCCGCCTGCGCGACCGTCAGCGACTCGACGTGCTCGAGCCGATGCCCACGCGCGGCGAGCGCCGGTCCCCCGACCTCCGCGGCGACCGCCTCGAAGGCCGCGACCGCGGCGGTGGTCGCCGCGTCACCGATGACGTGGAAACCGGCCTGGATGCCCGCCGAGGTGCACGCCCGCACGTGCGCGGTCAGCTCGTCCTCGGTCAGATAGGTGGTGCCGCAGCAGTCCGCTAGGTCGTCGTACGGGCGGGCCAGCGCGGCGGTGTGCGAACCGATCGACCCGTCGGCGAACAGATCCCCGCCCAGGGCATCGGCGCCGGTTTTCGCGAGCAGCTCCGCGGCGTCTTCGCCGGTGCGCACCGCTTGGCCCCAGTAGCCGCGCACCTGCACCGGATGGTCGGTGCCGAGCAGTTCGGTGAAGTCGTCGAGCCCGGAGATGTCGGGGCCGGCGCATTCGTGCACCGCGACGTAGCCGTGCGCGGCGAAATCGTCGAGGGCCGCCAAGCGGGCGCGGGCACGCTGCGCGGCGGTCAGCCCGTGGCGGGCGGCGCCGCGCACCGCGTGGTGCGCCGCGGCGGTCAGCGGCTGCTGCGGATCGAACCCGTCCAGCTCGTCGAGGGGTTCGGCGGCGGCCCGCAACGCGCTCGATGCCGCCGCCGAATGCGCATCGATCCGGCCGAGATAGACGAGCCGGGCCGGGGCGGCGGCATCGAGGTCGGCGGTGGTCGGCGGCGTCGGGTCGGGCCAGCGGGTCTCGTCCCAGCCGTGCCCCCAGATCACCGCGTCGTCGTGCGCATCGGCGTGTGCGCGCACCCGGCGCAGCGCGTCCTCGCGGTCGACGGCGTCGGTCAGATCCAGCCCGGTCAGGGCCAGGCCGTGGGTGGTGGTGTGCACGTGGGTGTCGACGAAACCGGGGGCGACGAACGCGCCGTGCAGGTCGACGATCTCGGCGTCCGGGTGCAGGGCGCGGCCGGGCCGGTCCTGCCCGACCCACACGACCGTGCCGTCGGTGACGGCCATCGCGGTGGCATCGGGGGCACTGGCGCTGTAGATGCGGCCGCCGACGAGAAGCTGGGTGTGCGGTGCAGGGCTCACGAGTGCCCAGTCTGCCCGGTTACCGCTCTTCGCGGCGGCGCGGGGTCTCCACGATCTCCCCTTCGAGCACGGTGCCACGGTCGTCGACCTGCTCGGTCACCGCCGGACCACCGGTCAGGTGCGGGGCGCCGCCGACGACGCTGTGGTCGACGACCTGTCCGTCGACCACCACCAGCCGCTGCGCGGAGAACCCGGTGGCGCGGGCGCGTCGCGCGACCAGCGTGCGCACCACCGGCCGCAGCGCGGCGCGGGTCGGCAGCAACAACAGCATCCCGAGCACGGTGCTGACGATGCCGGGAATCAACACCAGGGCCGCGCCGGCGCCGATGAGCGCACCGTCGGTGAGCACCCGCTCCGGGGAATTGGCGCGCGGCGCCCGGCCCCCGCGCAGTTCACCGAGGTTGCGCAGCGCGCGACGACCCAGGGCGGCGAGCACGAGATAACCGGCGGCGCTGACACCGAGGAAGATCAGCACGGTGGCCAGGGCGCCGAGGGTGGAGCCGAGCCAGGCCAGCACCGCGATCTCCGCCACGACGTAGAGCACGAACAACAACGGGTACACGGCGGGACTTCCTTCCGTCGGCGGTTTCTGTCCGGTCAACGAACGGGCCGCCGGTTTTGCTCCCGCACCCGCCCCCGGATACGGCGCGTGATCGAATGGCCGCCATGACTGCAGGTGACTGGGCGTTGCTGATGACCGCCGCGACGGCCGCCGGCTGGGTGGACGCGGTGGTCGGCGGTGGCGGGCTGATCCTGCTGCCCGCCCTGTTCCTCGTCGCCCCGCAGTTGACACCGCAGGCGGCGCTGGCGACGAACAAGCTCACCGCGATCTGTGGGACCGGCGCGGCGGTGCTGACCTTCGCGCGGCGCATCCCGCTGCGCTGGTCGCTGCTCGGCCCCGCCGCCCTGGTCGCCGCGGTGGCCGCGGCGGCGGGGGCGGCGGCGGTCTCGCTCATCGACCGGGAGGTGTTCATCCCGATCGTGATGGTGGTGCTCGTCGCGGTGGCGGTGTTCGTCACCGCCCGCCCGAAACTCGGCGCCGGCGGCACCCGCCGCCCGTCGACGCTGCGGCTGGTCACCGTCGTGATCACGGCCGCGGCGGTGATCGGCCTCTACGACGGGATCCTCGGGCCCGGCACCGGCACCTTCTTCATCATCGTGTTCGCGGCGATGCTCGGCAGCGAGTTCGTCACCTCCGCGGCCATGGCGAAGGTGCTCAACTTCGGCTCGAATCTCGGGGCGCTGGTCCTGTTCGCCGTCGGCGGGCACGTGTGGTGGGCGCTCGGGGCGGCGCTGGCGGTGTGCAATGTCGCCGGCTCGGTGCTCGGCTCCCGGATGGCGCTCGCCCGCGGCGCCGGGTTCGTGCGGGTGGTGTTGCTGGTCGTGGTGATCGCCATGGTGATCCGCCTGGGCATCGAACAGTTCGGCTGAGCCACCCGAGACGCTCGGTGCGGCAACCCCGATGCCGCACATCCCGGCGTTACCGTGGGCGGGTGAATGCGGTGGACGACGATTTTCTGGCCCTGCCGTTGCACGCCGCCGCCGACGCGGGCCTGACGGTGGCGCGGGCGGCGGGTGCGAGTCACGCCGATGTGCGGGTGCATCGGATCCGAACCGGGACGAGCACCCTGCGCGACGGCGCCCTGCAAGCGGCGGTGGACGACAGCGACTGCGGGGTGGCGGTGCGGGTGCTGCTCGACGGCACCTGGGGGTTCGCGTCGCATCCGGTGCCCGGCCCGGACGGCGCCGCCGACGCCGCGGCCCGAGCCGTCGCGGTCGCCCGCACCCTGCGCGCGTTGAACCGTGATCCGGTGCAGTGGGCCGACGAACCGGTCCACCGGGACGCGGTGTGGGTCTCGCCGTACGAGATCGACCCGTTCACCGTCCCCGCGGCCGAGCGCATCGCGGTACTCGAGGACCGTTCGCGGCGACTGCAGGACGCCGCCGGCGTCGACCACGTCGCCGCGAATCTGACCCTGGTCAAGGAACAGACCTTCTACGCCGATCTCGCCGGGTCGACGATCACCCAGCAGCGGGTGCGGATCCACTCCGACCTCGACGCGACCCGCGTCGACCGTGAGGCCGGCACCTTCGAGTCGATGCGCACCCTGGCCCCACCGACCGGCCGCGGCTGGGAGTATGTGGCCTCGGACCGGTGGTGGGACTGGAGCCGTGAGCTCGCCGAACTGCCCGAGCAGCTCGCGGAGAAGGCGCAGGCCCCGTCGGTGACGCCGGGCCGCACCGATCTGGTGATCGACCCGACGAATCTGTGGCTGACGATCCACGAATCGGTCGGGCACGCCACCGAATACGACCGCGCCATCGGCTACGAGGCCGCCTACGCCGGCACCTCCTTCGCCACCCCCGACCTGCTCGGCAGCCTGCGCTACGGTAGCGACGTCATGCACGTCACCGCCGACCGAACCGAACCGCACGGCATGGCCACCGTCGGCTACGACGACGACGGGGTCGCCGCCCAGTCCTGGGATCTCGTGAAGGACGGGGTGCTCGTCGGCTACCAGCTCGACCGGGCGTTCGCCCCGAAGCTCGGGGTGGCCCGCTCGAACGGCTGCGCCTACGCCGATTCGGCGCATCACGTGCCGATCCAGCGGATGGCGAACGTGTCGCTGCAACCCGATCCGAGCGTCGATCGCAGCACCGCCGATCTGATCGCCGGGGTCGACGACGGGCTGTACATCGTCGGTGATCGCAGCTGGTCGATCGACATGCAGCGGCACAATTTCCAGTTCACCGGGCAGCGGTTCTACCGGATCCGCGGCGGCCGCCTCGCCGGGCAGGTCCGCGATGTGGCCTATCAGGCGTCGACCACCGAGTTCTGGGGTGCCCTCGAGTCGGTCGGCGGCGCGTCGACCTGGCAGCTCGGCGGCGCGATGAACTGCGGCAAGGCGCAACCCGGGCAGGTCGCGTCCGTCTCGCACGGGTGCCCGTCGGTGCTGGTGCGCGGCGTGAACGTGCTCAACACGGTGCAGGAGGGTGGCCGATGATCCCCGGAGACCGACTCGTCGAAACCGCGCTGGCGGCCTCCCCCGCCGACGAGACCATCGTGATCGTCACCGACAACGCCGAGGCGTCGCTGCGGTGGGCCGGCAACTCGATGACCACCAACGGTTCCGTCCGTGCCCGCGGCGCCACGATCCTCGCGATCCGCCGCACCCCCGACGGGGCGCACTGCGGGGTGGTCAGCGCCGCGATCGTCGACGCCGACGACATCGGCGGGGTGGTCGGCGCGGCGTGGGAGGCCGCGCAGCAGGCCCCGGCGGCCCCGGACACGATGCCGCTGATCGACGGCGACGCCACCGACCCGCAGTGGGGCGAAGAGGCTGTCGGCACCGACATCGAGGTCTTCGCCCCGCTCCTCGACGGGCTCGCCGCCGGCTTCGACAACACCGACGCCCTCTACGGGTTCGCGCACCACCAATCCACGACGATGTGGCTGGGCACCTCCACCGGGGTGCGGCGCCGCTGGGTGCAGCGCGACGGCTCGCTCGAGATCAACGGCAAACGCGGCGGCCTGACCGGGGCGAGCGCCTGGGTCGGCGCCGGCACCGTCGACTTCACCGACCTCGCGATGGATCCGCTGCGCGCCGAGCTGGCGCGGCGGCTGGACTGGGCCGGCACCCGCGTCGACCTGCCCGCCGGGCGGTACGAGACACTGCTGCCGCCGTCGGTGGTCGCCGATCTGATGATCCCGCTGTTGTGGTCCCTCGACGGGCGCGGCGCCGAGGAGGGCCGGTCGGTGTGGGCGGGGCCCGGCGGTACTCGCCTCGGCGAGCAGATCGCGGCGCTGCCGGTGACGTTGACGTCCAATCCGGCCGCCCCGGGGCTCGGTTATGCGCCGTTCGTGGTCGCCACCGCCTCCACTGACAGCGTCTCGGTGTTCGACACCGGCATGAGCGCCTCGCGGGTCGATTGGCTGCGCGACGGCGCACTGCACGCGTTGGCGTATCCGCGGGCCGCGGCCGCCGAATTCGGCGCCACCCCCACGGCGCCGGGTGAGAACCTGCTGCTCACCGGCGGCGGCACCGCCGATGTGGACGACATGGTCGCCCGCACCGAACGCGGTCTGCTGCTGACCACCGTGTGGTACCTGCGGGAGGTCGACCCGGCGGTGCTGTTGCTGACCGGCCTGACCCGCGACGGGGTGTATCTCGTCGAGGACGGGCAGGTGCGGGCGGCGGTGAACAACTTCCGGTTCAACGAGTCCCCGGTGGATCTGCTCGGCCGCGCCACCGAGATCGGCGCCACCGAACGCACCCTGCCGCGGGAGTGGAAGGACTGGTTCACCCGCACCGCGATGCCGCCGGTGCGCATCCCCGACTTCCACATGTCCTCGGTCAGCGCCGCGCACTGACCTCCGGTCCGGTCGGCGAGCACCGACCGGACCGGCAGTGGCTCAGAGCAGGTCGGCGAGTTCCTTGCCGATCTCCTCGGGGGTGACCGTCGGCTCGAAGCGGCGCACCACCGCGCCCTGCGGGTCGACGAGGAACTTGGTGAAGTTCCATTTCACCTCGTCGGTGCCGAGCGCCTCCGGGCGGGTCTTGCTCACGTGCTCGAACAGGAAACCGTGCTGCGGCCCGAAATCGCCGGGAGCCTCGGCGCGCAGGTACCGGTAGAGCGGGTGTGCGTCGTCGCCGTTTACGTCGAGCTTCGCGAACACCGGGAAGGTGACGTCGAAGTTCACCCGGCAGAACTCCTGGATCTCACTGTCGCTGCCCGGTTCCTGACCACCGAACTGGTTGCACGGGAACGCGAGGATCTGCAGGCCGCGCTCACCCAGTTCGCGGTGCAGCGCTTCGAGCGCCTCGTACTGCGGGGTCAGGCCGCACTTGCTGGCGACATTGACGATCAGCAGGTACCGGCCGGCGAAGCGGGCGAGATCCTCGCTGCCGCCGTCGGCGGTGGCCACGGTGTACTCGTGCACGGACATGCGCTCTCCTGAACTGGGTTCGATCGGCTCGGCCCCGCAGATGAGGCCGAGATCACCACGGACCCTACGGGATCGGCGAACCCGGACGATCCGGACGCGCTCGGGTGGCGGGGTCAGTCCAGGTCACGGACGTGCCGGGCGGGACTGCCCAGATGCAGCGTGTGCGGGGCGCAGTCCTTCGTCACCAGCGAGTTCGCGCCGATCACCGCGCCGGCCCCGATGCTCACGCCCGGCATGATCACCGCCCCGGAGCCGATCCACGCGCCGTCGCCGATGGTCACCGGCTCCCCCGTCAACGTCGACGCGCGCTGTTCGGCGGTGCCCATCCGGTGGCTGCTGGTGAGCACCCGCACGTGGTCGCCGAGGAACACCCGCTGCCCGACCGTGATGTCGGCGACCGTGTCGAAATAGCAACCGTGGTTGACGAACGAGCCCGCGCCGAGGGTGAGCCGGCCGAGGCCCTGCACCACCACGCGGGTGTGGATCAGGCTCGGCGGTGCGGCGTCGACACCGGCGCGGCGCAACCACTTCCAGCGACTCCCGCTGGAGATCAGCGGGCTGCTCGCGAGCGCCACCGCGATCGCCTGGGACCGGTAGGTGTGAGAACGCGCCACGACGCCTACCGGCCGGCCGTGTCGGCGGGATCGAGCACACACGCCAACCCGACGGTGCCGGTGCGGCCGCGGCGCACCACGCTCGCGCCCACGATGATCCGGCCGAGCAGCCCGTACTTGCGGGCGATCACCGACCGGGCGTGCGCCGAACCGTCGGCGTCGAGCACCTCCCCCGTGCCCGGTACGGCCGCCGACTTCGCGTTGCCGCGCGCGTCGCAGATCGCCAGGGACACCCGCGGATCGCGGCGCAACCGCCGCACCTTGTAGGCATCGGCGACCGTCCACACCAGCAGCCGGTTCCCGTCGGGCGCCGCCCACACCGGGGTGTCCACCGCGCTGCCGTCCTTGCGGTAGGTGGTCAGCAGCACGAACTTGGCGGCGGCGAGGTCCGCGAAGGTGGGGGTCGTCGACTCGGGCATGGCCACCACCCTACAAACCGCACGGTCCGACGGCAGCGCTCGTCCCGCCGGCGCCGCGTTCTACGCTGGCGGTCATGGCCGATACCGCTGTCGACGTGCACCTGCCCGCCGGGCACCTGACCTCCGCGCAGGTGCAGGCGCTCGCCGAACTCGCCCACACCCACGGCGGCGGCGAACTGCACCTGACCGCCCACGCCCAGCTGCAGGTGCGGGGTGACCACGCCGCGATCAGCGCGGCCGTCACCACCGCCGGGCTCACCGTCGACGTGCCCACCCGCGCACGGCTTCTCGTCTCCCCGCTCAGCGGCCGCATCGGCGGACACCACGACCTGCGCGAACTCACCGCCGCGGTGATCGCGCGCCTGGACGAGCGGCCGGTGGCGGCCGGCACCGTGTTCGGGCTCGACGACGGCACCGGCGACATCGTCGCTCTCGCCCCCGCCGTCGCGGTCCTCGCCCGCCCCGACGGTCGCTTCGCGGTCATCCGCGACGGCGCCGATACCGGGGTGCGCGTCGACCCGGCCGACGCAGCCGAGGCGCTGCTCACCCCACCGACCGACCCGACCTCGGATCCGGAGCCGGTGCCGGAGCAGCCGCGGCCGCCGATCGGCTGGCTCGACCAGCCCGACGGGGCCGTCACCCTCGCCGGCGGGCTGCCCAGCGGAATCCTCCCCGCGCGACTCGCGGAATTCCTCGCCGCCGTCGAACGTCCGGTGATCGTCACCCCGTGGCGGTCGGTGCTGCTGTGCGATCTCGACGAGTGGACCGCCGAGCAGGTGGTGCGGGTGCTCGCCCCCATGGGGTTGATCTTCGACGCCGACTCCCCGCACCTGCACTGATCCGTCCCCGACCTGCACGAACGGGCGGACTTCGCGAACCGGACCGTCGCCGCCGATCCGGCCCGCCGGCGGTTCGGCCGCGCCTATCGTGGACGGATGAGCGGTCCGACAGCGGAATCCGACAGCTATGACGTGATCGTCCTCGGCGCGGGCCCGGCCGGGGAGAACGCCGCCCAGTACGCCATCGCCGGCAGCGACCGCACCGCGGTGCTCGTCGAACACGAACTCGTCGGCGGCGAATGTTCCTACTGGGCGTGCATGCCCAGCAAGGCTCTGCTGCGTCCCACCCAGGTGCTCGCCACCGCCCGCAACATGCCCGGCGTCGCCGACAAGATCAGCGCCCACGGGGTCGAGGTACCGGCCGTGCTGGCCCGCCGCGACAGTTTCACCCACAACCGCGACGACAGTTCCCAGGTGGATTGGGCGAAGGGTGCGGGTATCGACGTGGTGCGCGGCCACGGCCGCCTCGACGGCGAACGCACCGTCACCGTCGCCGGCAGCGACGGGGAGCGTCGCCTGCAGGCCCGGCACGCCGTGGTCCTGGCCACCGGCACCGTCCCGTCGATCCCGGACCTGCCCGGGCTGCGCGACGCGCTGCCGTGGACCTCCCGCGATGCGACGAACCTGCTCGAGATCCCCCGCCGCGTGCTGGTCGTCGGCGGCGGTGTCGTCGCGTGCGAAACCGCCACCTGGCTGCGGCAACTCGGCGTCGAGGAACTCACCCTCGCGGTGCGCGGCGACCGCTTGCTGCCGCGTGTGGAGTCGTTCGCCGCCGAACGCGTCGCCACCCGCATGGCCCACAAGGGCCTGGATGTGCGCTACGGCACCGAGATCCGCTCGGTGCAGCGCCCCGATGTGAAGGACACCGGCGTCGGCTGCATCCACGGTGGTCCCGCCACCGTCGAACTGTCCGACGGCAGCACCCTCGAGGTCGACGAGATCGTCGTCGCCGCCGGCCGCCACCCCACCGTGGACGGACTCGGCCTCGACAGCGTCGGCCTGACCGACGGGAAGGTGACCGTCGCCGACGATCTGACCGTCGACGGGGTGAACGGGCAATGGCTGTACGCGGTCGGGGATATCGCCGGTCGCGCCGCACTGACCCACATGGGCAAATACCAGGCGCGGGTGTGCGGGGACGTCATCGCCGCCCGCGCCGAGAACCGCCCCACCGACGGGTCACGGTTCCGGGCGAGCGCCGACCACGGTCAGGTCCCGCAGGTGATCTTCACCGTCCCGGAGATCGCCGCGGTCGGCCGCACCGCCGAGCAGGCCCGCGTCGACGGCGTCGACGTCGAGGTCCTCGAGGCCGACATCGACGTCGCCGGTGCCTCGCTGGCCCGCGACGACTACGCCGGGCACGCCGCGCTCGTCGTCGATCGGGCCACCGACACCCTGGTCGGCGCAACCTTCGTCGGTCAGGAGGTCGCCGAACTCGTCCACGCCGCCACCATCGCCCTGGTGGGGAAGGTGCCGCTGGATGCGCTGTGGCATGCGGTGCCGTCCTACCCCACCATCAGCGAGATCTGGTTGCGGCTGCTCGAATCCCGCCGCAGCTGACCGCCTCTCGAACGTGCAGTTGTCGTCGTGACACGCCGCGTGGCGACGAGAACTGCACGCCGACGGTCAGCGCGGCAGACGGGGGTTCCGGTAGTAACCGCCGAAAAATCAACGGATATGGCGTAGCCGCGGCTGATTGCTGGTGAGGGCCCGGTTCGGCCTGCGGTGGAGGCGGACTACTGGTTGGCTTGGCTCCCAACGTGGTTGGTTGATGGGAGGTCGGTTTCGTGGCGACGCGGGTGTTCGCGGATGAGGAGTTGGCGCGTCTGCGGGAGTTCCCGGAGATCGGCCGGGAGCAGCTGTTCCGGTTCTTCACGCTCTCGCCGGCGGATCTGGCGTTCGTCGATCCCGGCCGCGGTCGTGGTCCGGCTGATCGGCTCGGGATCGCGATCGCGTTGTGCACGTTGCCGTGGCTGGGATTCGTGCCCGATCGTGTGGTGACCGCCCCGCCGGTCGCGGTAGCGCGGCTGGCCGAGCAGCTGCGGCTCGACGGCACTGAGATCCGTTCCTACGGCCGCCGCGCCCAGACCCGCACCGACCATCTACGCCTGGTCGCTCAGTATCTGGGCTGGCGGGCGGCGGGTGCGCTCGAACTCAAGGAGCTCGACGAGTTCCTGCTCGCGCGGGCGATGGAACACGATTCCCCGACTCTGCTGTTCCGGTTGGGGTGTGAGTATCTGATCTCGGCGCGGGTGATCCGCCCAGGCCCGGTGAGCATGGTCGAACGCGTCGCCCACGCCCGCGAGCAGGCCCAGCGCGAGACCTACGACCGTCTGGCCCACGAGTTCACCCCGGCCCGCTGCGCCGAGTTGGACGCACTGCTGACCACCGATGCCTCGCTGGGGGTTTCGCGGTTGCGGTGGCTGTCGACCGGGCCGGTGGAGGCGTCCGCGGCTGCGGTGCGCGCCGAGGTCGACAAGCTGGCGTTCCTGCGCGACCTGGGTGCCGACCGGCTCGATATGTCGGTGCTGCCCGCCGAACGACGCCGGTTCCTGGCCACGATGGGGCGCCGGTTGACCCCGCAGGCGTTGGAACGCCGGGATCCGCAGCGGCGGTATCCGATCCTGCTCACCGTGCTGGCGCAGTCCGGAACCGACGTGCTCGACGAGGTCGTGGCCTTGTTCGATCAGGCGATCTCGGCGAAGTTCGGTGCCGCCGAACGCCGGATGCAGCAGGAATTGGCCGAACGCGGCAAATCCGGAGAGGACCGCCAGGCCCTGCTGGACGACCTCCTGGCGATCGTGACCGATCCTGCGGTGGCCGATGAGGAGATCGGTGCGTTGATCCGCGGCGATGCGATCGGGTGGGAACGTCTGCGGGCGGCGATCGCGCAGGCCAAACCCCGGTTGCCGCGTGATCACGGGCACCTGGCCGCGCTGGACTCCTCCTACAATTACCTGCGTCAGTTCACCCCCGCGGTGCTGTCGACGGTGGAGTTCGCGGGCGGGACCGCGGCGACGGAGTTGTTGATCGCGGTCGCGATGCTGCGTGAACTCAACGCGACCGCGCGGCGGAAGGTGTTCGACGAGGCCCCGACCGGGTTCGTGCCCGCGAAGTGGCGCGGCTACCTCGACGCGGCGCGCAAGTCCGGCAGCGCTACCGCCTACCGGCACTACTGGGAGCTGTGCGTGCTGCTCGGGCTGCGCAGCGGGGACGTGTACGTGCCCGGCTCACGCCGCTACGCCGACCCGGCCGCCTACCTGCTCACACCGCAGCGGTGGGAACCGCAGCGCGGCGAGTTCTGCCGTTTGGTCGGGCGGTCGGCCGATCCCGGCGTCGCCCTGGCCGCCGTCGTCGAAGAACTGCACACCGCGGTCGATGAACTCGAGACCGTGCTCGCCGAAGGTGAGGGGCCGGTACGCCTGGACGGCGAGTCCGGGGATCTGATCATCTCCCCGCTGACCGCCGAGGACGTTCCGGCCGAGGCGATCGCGCTCAAGGCCGAGCTGACCGAGATGCTGCCGTTCGCACCGATCGTGTCGTTGCTGATCGAGCTGGACAAACGCACCGGCTACCTGGACTGCTTCACCCACGCCGGCGGACAGGCCACCCGCACGCCGGAGTTGAAGCGCAACCTGATCGCGGTGCTGCTCGCGCACTCGACCAACCTCGGGTTGACCCGGATGGCCGAGGCCTGCGGCATCTCGTACGACATCTTGTCCTGGACCGACGAATGGTATGTGCGCGAGGAAACCCTGCGCGCGGCCAGCCTAGTACTCATCGACTACCACCAGCGGCTCCCGCTGACTCCGGTGTTCGGCACCGGGACCTTGTCGTCGAGCGACGGGCAGCGGTTCCCCACGCGCGGGAAATCCACCACCGCGCGGCCGATGAGCCGCTACTTCGCCGGTGAGGGCCTGTCGACCTACACCCATGTCACCGACACCCACGCCACCTACGGCACCAAGGTGATCGTGGCGACCAAACGCGAAGCCCACTACGTGCTCGACGAGATCCTGGGCAACGCCACCGATCTGCCGATCACCGAACACGCCACCGACACCCACGGGGTCACCCTGGTCAACTTCGGGTTGTTCGACCTGCTCGGGATGCAGCTGTCCCCACGCATCCGGGACCTGGGCCGCATCACCCTCTACCGGCCGGGCCCCCGCGCCGACGCCGAGGCCCGGTTCCCGCACGCGGGCCCGCTGATGACCCGCAAGGCCAACATCGATCTGATCGCCGAGCACTGGGACGACCTGCTCCGGTTGGCTGGCTCGCTGAAGTTCGGGCACGCCACCGCCTCCCTGCTCGTCGGCAAGCTCTCCGCCTCGGGCCGTCAGAACACCCTGGCCGCCGCGCTCAAGGAGTACGGGGCGCTGCGGCGCACCATCTACGCCGCGACCTGCTCTACGCACACGAGGGCACGATCCGCGCCCGCCAGCTCGCCGACCAGACCGAGCAAGCGTGGTGCCTGACCCTGGCCACCAACGCCGTGATCGCCTGGACCACCGAGTACTACGGCCTCGCGGTCGAGCAGATGCGCCGGGCCGGGCACCGCATCGACGACGAGGTCCTGGCCCACGTCAGCCCCGCGCACAGCGCCAACATCAACTTCTTCGGCGCGATCGAAGTCGACATCGAGGGCGAACTCGCCGCGCTCGGCCCGACGGGCTACCGGCCGCTGCGGGTGCGCGACACCCTGTTCTGACCGGTCCCGGCGTTACCCCAGGGCCCGGTTCGTGTGCTCGTGGTCGAGCCATTCGGTGGTCCTCATGTCCGGGATCAGGTCCGCGCAGGATCGTCCGTCCTGGGTCCAGTCGTGGTCCCAGGCCCGTGAGTGGTGCGGTCCGGCGATGTAGCCGAAGGAGTAGGGGCGCCCTCAACTCCGATCCGCAGCTTGTCGGCGGTGATGCCCGCCCACTGGCGTCCGGTGTGCCGGCTGATCACCCGCCGTGCCCGGCCGGTCCAGACGTGCAGGGCGTATTTCGGGCTCGCTGTGGGTGACGCCGGGATTCCATGCCGGCTCCTGGGTCGACTGTGCGGGCGGGGCGTCTGGTCGGCAGGTGACCGCGGCGCCGAAGGGGCGGCGCGTCAGTGGGGGCGATGCGGTTCGGCGTCGCGTTGGTCGGTGACATGCGTACTCCAGGTCCACGCTTCCCGCCGGGCGGTGTACGTCGGGGACCTCGCGGTTCCGAATGGCGAGCCCGACATATGCAGAAGTTAGGACTTACTGCGTGCGAAGAGAATCGCTTGCTGAGCTTTCGCATCCGGGTCGAGCAGCATCTGGGCCTCGACCACGAATCCGGCATCGTGCAGCCACGATGCCACCTGGTTCGGCTGCCGGCGGTGGACATGGACCTTCATCGGGTGACCGCCGTAGCCCTCTGTCTTCAACAGCGACTCGCCGCCGACGTGAAACAGGAGTTGCAACGGTCCGCCGGGACGCAGTGCTTGGTGGAAGCGCCCGAATACAGTCGGCACCTCGTCGTCTGGGATGTGGATCAAAGACTGCCAGGCGAGCAGGCCGGCCACCGAAGCGACGGGCAGGTTCAGTTCCGTCATCGAGCCCACCTCGAACCGCAGGTCGGGGTGGTCGCGTCGGGCCACGTCGATCATCGCCGGGGAGAGGTCGATACCGAAGGCGTCGACACCGAGCTCATGCAGGTGGGCGGTGACTTCACCGGGGCCGCAGCCGACGTCCGCGACCGGTCCGCCGCCAGCGGTCCGCACGCTGTCGGCGAACAATGCCAGAGCCGCGCGAAGGTACTGGTGTCCGGCGAGGGCGCCGCGCACTTGGTCGGCATAGCTGACCGCAACCGTGTCATAAGAGGTTCGGGTGTCGGCCAACCAATCATCCGTGGTCATGACCGGCACGATATTCCATGATCGCGGCGGACTCGGCGCTACCCGGGAACGGCGAAGGTGCCTCCACCCGGTCGGGTGGAGGCACCGGAACGGCGGTACGCGTCTGGCCGTGACCGCTCAACGATAGCAGTGATACCCCGGATAATGGTCTGTTATCCGGGGTAACTTGAGAGGCGACCTGCGGCGGACCCGCTCCGGGGTGCACACGAAGCGACCCCGTTATCCGGGGCTATAGTACTGAAGAGGGGAATCCGATGGCCGCGAGAGTGACCCGGCTGCGTACCGCCCCGCCGGCGCGCACCCTGCGCACCGCCGCCGAGGCGTTCCTCGACACGATCGGCTCGGCGAACACCCGCCGCGCCTACGGCATCGCCGTCGTCAAGACCGTCGACCAGCTCGACGCCCGCCACGACGGACTCACCGCCGCCAGCCGCGCCCTGGACTCGGTCACCGACACCGAAGTCGGCGCCGCACTGGAAACCCTCTGGGGCACCGCCGCGGTGAACACCTGGAACGCGCGCCGCGCCGCAGTCGCCAGATGGCTGTCCTGGTGCGCCGAGCAGGGCTGGACCGCGCCGAGCGTCCCGGCCTCGGCCGCGCGGTCCACTCCGCCGGACTCCGACACCCCCGTCCGCTCGCGTACCGCGATCGACCGGCTCATCGCCCGCCGCGAGATCCACCTGCGGGAGAAGACGCTGTGGCGGATGCTGTACGAAACCTGTGCCCGTGCCGAGGAACTGCTCCAGCTCAACGTCGAAGACCTCGACCTCGCAGGGCGGTGTGCGGCGGTGAAGTCCAAGGGCGCCAAACCCCGTACCCGCCGCCGCGGCGCCGCCCACCACGAACACGTCCTCGAGAACGTGTACTGGGACGCGGGCACCGCCCGCCTGCTGCCCCGGCTCATCCGCGACCGCACCCGCGGACCTGTTTTCGTGACCCACCGCCGGCCGGGGCCCGGCAAGTACCTCGCCGACCGCGACGTTTGTCCCAACACCGGCCTGGCCCGGCTGTCCTACGACCAGGCCCGCGACCTGCTCGACGCCGCCACCGCCGTCGATGGACCCCGGACCGGCTGGGACCTGCACGAACTGCGCCACTCCGGCCTGACCCACCTCGGGGAATCCGGGGCCAGCCTGCTGGAACTGATGGCCAAGTCCCGCCACCGCAAAGCCGAGAACCTGCGCCGATACTTCAAACCGTCCCCACAGGCGATGCGCGAGCTGACCTCGATCTTGGGCCCGGGAGCCGAACGCCGACGCTGACCAGCAGCTACGTCATATCCGTTGATTTTTCGGCGGTTACTACCGGAACCCCTACATATCGAACCGCGAGGCGACGGAGAGGCGCCGCACCTCTTCAGCGACAGCGGTAGTGACGTTCCAACGTTCGAAGCCATCGCCCCTGGCACCGAGGTGGGCGTGTTGACAGCGCTGCACATGGGCGTGGCATTGACCCAACATGTGACCTTGCACTGGCAGGACGACGAGGGCAAGGACCACACTTACAGCCATACGATGACGCTCTGAACCGAGTCCGGAACGGGTGCAGCGTACAACCCCTGCTCATCGCGTCCGCTACGGGGTTGCCTCGACGCCCGAACGAATGACGAAAGGGTGGCAGATGATCGTCTCATAAACGTGGCATTTAGACAGTCATCCAGCATGCAAACGGGACCGGGTCGACCCAGCTCCCGGCGTCTCAATTCATAGCCCCCAGCAAGCACCTGCCGAGGATCCTGCGCCTGCATCTCCTTCCGAGGATCAAGGGCCAACAAGTCTGCCTCCTGCTCCTTCCACATCAATCGAATCTGACCCTTCCGAACCTGCAAACACCGATTCCCCTGACATAACAGCGTCGACACCACCTTCGGCCCCTTCGACAGAAATGCTCACGCCTACTCCTGTCACGCCGAGTACCGATGTTGAAGAGACCTTCTCGGAAGAGAATGACAATAGGTCCCGCCCCGCGCCTCAGGCACGCCCTTTTCCACGCCAGCCTTACGAACCTCAGCAGGAGCCCACGGATCCAGATGCTCTACCTTCGATCGAAGGAACGGAGTTGCAAATTCAAGAGCGTGAGTGGTTACAGATGCGAGAGGGGGGGTATCCGCGCCAGGGACGCGAACCCGCAGCCTTACTTGAAGCCATGGTGTGCTGTTATGGCGAATGAAGTGTGGCGTTCCGAGCGGTACTACAGCTGTGTGCGAGGACTATTCTCGGTGACACTTCGGTCTAATGGAGTCGCGGTAGGCGGTGCTCACGGAGAGATAGAAATGTCACTGGACACCCAGTACAAGGGAACCGATAATACTTTCCAAATCCGACTGCGCACAGTGGAAAAATGGGGATCCGGAATTAATACTACAATTTCGCTCGCTACAGAGGCGACGTGCACAGGGGCATGTCAGCCCACTCTTACACGACCTGGAGGGCCCACTGATGTACTGACCCCCGGGCAGACTCTCCGCTACTCGGTGTCGATGAACGCCGGATCGATTCCTTCGGGTACGGTCCAGGCAGCACATAATGGTACGTTCTGGGCTCAGCCTTCCGCGCCCGGATATGCAAGTATTGATGCCCAAGCCTGGACAACGCCCCAAGTTCGTTGCGATGCGCAAGCGCTGAAGACATCTGCCGGATGTGTAATGCTGAAGGGCATCCCTACCCTCGATGTGACGACCACTCGCATCAATGCTCCCGAATTGGTGAGTCACGTGGCCAGAGCTCAAAACTCCGGACTTCCGGGGCACCCGTCGTCGGGACGCGCGCTCAATCGCATTCTTGAAAACGATCCACGCAAGGGGCCGAACCGGGCCACTGCTTGCCCGTCATGGCTGCCGCGCCCGGACTCCACTAAAACTTGCGATGAATACCCCATGGCTTCGACCGCTCAGGGCGCATCGACGGGACTTAATCCAAGCAACGGTCGTACCTTTGCGGGGTGTCTCATAACTGCATTCCCTGAAGAGTCCGGGTCCCCCGGGGGCGTCCATTTCGTAGGTTTCAGTTCGTGCATGATAAAAGCCAACCAGAATAGTGCCCAGGGAGGGATTATGGTGACTTTCTACCGCAAAAACCGCGTATTGGATGGTGACGCATTGTATGTGACTGCGGGATAGGTGGATTGAATGTTGTATTCAGGTACCGCGAATGTCGACCGAATGTTCTGTCTGAAGGATTCAGACGAGCGGGCATGGGAGGAACTGCCACCCCTTCCCGAGGAGGGTTTTGGACTTGCTGCGAGTGACGTCGGAATGGTGTATTTTTATACAGGCATGTACATGGGACCCCTCGAGTTAGTAGTTGAGGTCTTAAATGACCCCCCATCAACGGTAGATGAGGGTTGGGAAGACATCGAAGAAGTCTCGGTCCAAACTTACTCGGATACGGTCCAGGTTCTTACAGGGGCCGAGGACGTCATTCCTGGTTTCCCAGAGACGGTTCTGTCCCGGGGGGCGGGGTCTTACCGCGTCCGAGCGTATGCCACGGGACGCGATCGAATGTGGGACTTGGTCACTGAAGAACCGGTCGAACGTTACAAGGTGCAGATCTGGCCGGCTCCTTTCAGGATGCCTTCAATCATCCAGCACCAAAGTGTCCATGCTGTGATGGGCAGGTAGGAGTTGTCAAAGAGGAAGGCTCGACGAGGTCGAGCCTTCCTCCCCTCATTCGGACTCGAATGGTAAATCGCACTAGAGGTATGGAGCGAAGTTCCGGCTCAGACCCCAGGTGATCACGTCGTGGCACGTGCGCAGGAACGATGAGGATCCCGACAAGATCGTGGGAATCTCTGACTGACACGAACTTGGAAAATCGCGGGTCCAAGGACCGTCCTACTGACACGCCCGGGGAGAACCTACATTTTTGTAGGTTCCACGATTCGGTGTCGGTTTCCAGATTTCGTGGCGGTAGCGTGTCGGTTTCCGAGTTTCGTGTCGGTCGGCACCGTCCTGGACGGATACCGCGAAAGTGCCCCGGACCAGCGAGGTTGAGGTCAGGTACGGGCAGGACTCGGGTGTTCTTGTCGCGACGACCCTCGCTGCGGTAGATCGCCATCGGAGGAGCCGGGGACTGCCTATACGGAAATTCCGTAGCCATCCCCGTCGTCGGCACTATTCCGGGATGTTCTGGCCGGCCACCAACCGTGCTCATGTCCTCTACGAGAGCCGACTCGAGCCGGACCGATTGTGGCTGGCGGACTATGCACCGGAGGTGGTGCGGATCTCAGCCCAGCCGATGTGGTTGTGCGGGTTGGACGGGAAGACCATGCGCCGGCATGTGCCGGATCGGCTGCTCCTGTTTGCGTACCTTCGGGATCTCGAGGACACGAACGACCGCATGCGCGAGGGTACTGAAACCGCTCGGTACCGGTAGCGTTCCCGGAATGTATCGTGCGCCCCTGAAGAAAACCGGAATCGTTGGGCTACTGCTGGTTTTAACAGCATGCGGGGGAAGCGACGAGGAGCCGAAAGAGCCAGCATCCCGCGACAGCCTCCTGCTCACCACCGAGGACCTGCCCGCCGGAACGCAGACCGCCCGGTTCACCGAGCCGGAACAGTTGGTACTGAACCTGAAGCTGGATACGCCGAGTGACGTCGGGTTGCCGATCGACATCACGTACGAACCCGTCGGGTGCGGCGAGCAGTCGAGCTACGCCGACGAAGCCCGGCTGACGTTGAGCAACGTCGATACGACATCGATGATGGGCGCATACCTCGACAACGAAAGGTCCTATCTCGCGCTGGTCAGTGTCGCTTGCCAGGGTGATGGGACCACCTCGTTGCCATGAGCATGGGACCACCCGAGAGTGCTCATCGAGCATCGGCCTCGCTTTCTGAACTGTCAACCACGGTCCGTCCGGGACGGCTGCGTTGCCGGTAGGACGGACCCTCGATCACCAGGGTGTGCGCCGCGGAAGTGAGCCGATCGACGGCGGACTGCGCCAGCAGCGCATCGGTGGTCATCGACAACCACTCCGAGGGCTCACGATTGGAACTGACGATCGTAGATTTGCGTTTGTGCCGCTCGACGACAAGCTCGTAGAAGTCGTTCGTTTCGGTTGCATCGAGCGGCCGCAACGCGAAATCGTCGAGGATCAACACGTCGACGGCGGTGATCCGCCGCATCTCCGCGTCGAGGGAATTGTCGAGGCGGGCGGCGCGCAGGCGGGCGAAGAGTTTGTCGGCGCGGGCGCAGAGCACGCTGCGTCGTTGCCGGATCGCGATGTGACCCAATGCGGTGGCCAGATGCGTTTTACCCACGCCCACGGCGCCGAGGACCAGGACGCAGTGGCCGGCGTCGGCGAACCGCAACGACACCAGATCCGACAACAACGCCCGGTCGTAGTGCAGGTCCTCGAGTGCATCCCAGGTGTCGATGCGCATGTTCGGATCCAGCCCGGCCTTGGCCGAACGGAGGGCTGCCGACCGTGATTCGCGGCGTGATACCTCGTCGGCCAACAACAGTTCCAGGAAGGCGAGGTGGCTGAGTTGATGCTGGCGGGCCAACGCGAGTCGCTGCGGCAGAGTGTCTTTCAATGCGCCGAGTTTGAGGGCCTTGAGGATCGCGATCAGGTCGGCGCCGATCGGATCGACCGGGCCGGTGGTTGTGGTGGTCATCGGGGCTCCTTCGCGTCGGTGCCGTCGTCGGGGACGACCGTCAAATGGGGGGTCCTGTCGGTGGCAGAAGCGGTCCTCTCACCGGCAACGGTGGTCCCGCCGGTGGCGATGCAGGTCCTGGCGGTGGCGAACTCCGACGGGTCCCGGGCGAAACGAGCAGGGGCGGCGGCACCGGCCGCCGGCAGGACAGGTGGGGTGGTTTCGGTGCCACGTTCGAGCATCGAGGCGATCTTCGACACCGACACGACATCGAGGTCCAGCGCGAGGCTGCACGCCGTGTCGACCGGGTCGGGCCCGTAGCGACGCACCAACCCGAGCAGTCGGTAAACCGCTCGCATCCGGGTCCACGGCAGTCGGTCGTCGAGCAGACGCTGGGCGTAGATCCCGATGCACCGACCGTGCTCGGTGCAGGTGGCGATCAACCGATCCAGATCCCGCATCGCATATCCGACCTTCTCGGTGGGCAGATCCTCCGGATCGGTGCTGCGCCCACCGGGAGGCTGGCGGGGGTGCACCTTGACCAGGGTGCCGCGGGAGTAGAACTTCACCAGTTCGGAATCGGCGCGGGCATCGAGCACAGTCCCGATCCACTGCTGCGGAAGCGAATACAACGCCCGGGCGATCTCGGCATGGAAGTCGCGGTGCACCTTGATCCGTTTGAAGATCGGCACATCATAGGGTTGCGGAACCGCCAGCAGCATCGGCGCTTCGTCGGTGTCGAACGCCTCGGACGGGCGGGCCGCGGTGGTTCCGTGTATCCGGTGGCCCGCCACCTCACGACACCACTTCTCGGCATGGTCCTGCGCCTCGGTCAGGTCGGTGAATGTTTCACCGGCCCAGAAGTTTCCACGCACGTATTGCACGGCGCGTTCGACGCGGGGTTTGTCCTTCGGGGAGCGTACCCGAGCCGGGTCGGTGACGAATCCGACGTGCTGGGTGTAGTCCAGCCAGCCTTGGGACAGGCGCGGATTGACCGCGTCCGGGTCGGTGACGACGGCTTTCATGTTGTCGGGGATCAGGACCTTGAACACACCGCCGAAGAAGGTCCACGCCGCGTCGCAGCCGGCGATGATCGCCGTCAAGGTCTGGGAGTAGGTGAGCCAGACGAACATGTGCCGCGAGTACACGGCGGTGAAGATCAACGCGTGGACCTTGCGCCGGCGGCCGGTCTCGGGGTCGGTGAGCATCCCCAGGTAGCCGAAGTCGATCTGGCATTCGCTGCCGGGTTCGCCGTCGAGGATCCGCACGGTGGTGTCGGTGCGGCCGAATCCGCATCGCTGCGTGGCGAATCGGTGCAGGGTGCGATACGGCACCACACATCCCTGCCGCGCCAGCAGGGTTTCGATCTTGGTGATCGTCAGGGGCGGATGATCCTTGCCGCCGGTCACCCATTCGCGGATCTGGTTCTCGAAAGGCAGCAGTGTTTCCCAGGCTGCGCCGTGGCCGTGCGGGCGTGCCGGGCGCACCGCGTCGATCACCGCACCGATCAGTGTGTCGTCGAGTGCCTCGATGCTGTCGGTGCGAGCCAGGCCGGCGGCTCGAGCGGCCTCGATGTAGCGGCGGACCGTTTTGCGGTCGACGCCGCAGTGCGCTGCGATGGTGCGCAGTCCTGCGGGTCTGTCGCCGGGGCCGGTGAGCCAGATCCGGAGTACTTCTTTGACTTCGTTCACGTTGACCTCCCGAAACGCCATGCTCGCCTGCCTTCGTGTTCGGAGAACTCCGACACGAGGTATCAAACGAGCTGTTCGTCGGGACCTCGGCGCGACGCGCCGGGTGGTCCCATGACTGGCAATCCGGGTGGTCCCATCTACCTGGCAAGAATCAGGTCAAAGTGGTCCCATTCTCATGGCAGGCGACAGTCAGTGATGTTCCACTCGATATCGCGCAGGTCGCCGATGCTCACACGGGATCGTGTTCGACGTACAGGATGAACTCGCGAACCATCACCACTTCGCCACTGGACCTGCCCCCAGCGATCGCAACCGAGGACGCTGTCATCCTCTACGAGGTCTCCGATCCAGACAATCCGGAGTGGTCAAACGACGAGGTCTTCTACGGCTACGCATCTGTCGACGGGTACACGGTTGCTGTCTTGGGCATGAACGGCAAGGAGTTCGAACAGGAGTTCACCGAGTTCTTCACGAAAGCCGTCCTGAAGGTAAGAGACCGCTAGCGGGGACTGTCCGGTGAAGGTCGGTCTATCGATCGTCGGGGTTGGGGAGGTCGGGATAGTTACGTAGAGCGTGCGCTCGATCCTCGGTTCCGGCCGGGTAGAACCTGGATATCAGTTGGTCGAAATGCAGTCCGGCGTCCGAGAGGACGTGCACGAGTTGGTCGCCGAGGATGGTGTGGTCCCCGGTGCCACGGAGGCCAATGAAGATCTCCCACAGTCGAGTTCCCGGCGGAGGTGGTTCCTGTCGATGCTCAACGTGAAACGCTGCGGTGCGCTCGGAGGCCAGCGCGGGATCGAGGATCTGCCAGCGGCCGAGGACTGTGAGGGTGTCGGCAAGGACTTGGCGCAGTTCGGCGACGTACTTGTCAGCCCCTGCCTCGTCCGCATAGATCTGCAAGACATTCTCGACAAGATCCCCGTCCTGAAACGGCGCCGGCGGGTCCGGCTCGACATCCCAGACGCTGCCGAAGGAGACCGGGCGGCCACCGACTGCGGGATAATCGGTGACAGTGGATTCGACAAGGCACAGCATCGGGTGCGCGTAGAGCGCGGCTAAGCGTGCTTGAACCGCGAAGATGTCGAGCACTACGCCGGCGGTGCGCCGGTCCATTTCGGCGAGGGTGTCATATCCGGCGATCGCGAGGACGGTGCCCGAGCTAGCGGGATCGCTGCCGTAGTAGAACCTGGCGACGTCGGATAGCACATCATTGAGGGCGTCGAGGTTGCGGCCATAGCAGGAGGGAAAGGACATCGTCTCCGCGAATGCGGTGTGCATGTCCTCGACGGACGTCCACGGATCGGCGTCGATGCGGTGTACGAGGTACCCGAGATCCGCCAGGCGGGTGCAAGCGCTGTCGAGTTGGAATGCGTGGTCATACCGGTACACGTTGCCGTTTGCAAAAGACTCCAGTCGAAGCGTTGTCGCTGCTCGTTGAACAGATCGCGGTCGGTCGGATCGAGCACACCTCGGTGAGCCATACCTCGAGCCTAGGTGGGTGCGCACCCTGACCAGGTCCGATCAAGACCACTTAACGATCCGCTAACGGGATTGCGACTGGGCTGAGGATTCCGACAAGTTCGTGAGAATCAGGCACTGACACGATGTTGAGAACACGCAGGTCGGATGCACAGAGAAGTGACACCGAGCAGTGGAACCTACACTTTTGCAGGTTCCACCGGGACGTGTCATTTTTCAGATTTCGTGTTGGTAAGACGCCCTATCGCCGCATTCCTCAGTCAAGCAACGCTGCAGGTCCACGCGCTGCACGACTGACAAGCTGGGCGAGAACCACCAGGGGAAGAGTCGGATCTCGACTGCTGTGGCGGGTGTCGATCCGGGTCCGCGTGTCTCATCGTTCCGACGCGGCCGGCTGGCCTGCGCGCTGCCGTCATACCGGCTGGTCGTGCGGATAGCATCGGCCGTGTGACTACTGCGTGGAACGGCTCATGAGGGGACGCCGAACGCTTTCCGTCGAAGTCGAAGCCGTCGCGATCGAGGATGGCGAGATACCGCCTCCTCGAGTCGGATCGGTCATCGCGTTCCCACTCCGGTTCGTCGAACTGCCAGCTGTCGGTGACGGGGTGGTCACTGTGCGTGCGCTCCTCGAAGCAAGCACGCGGCCGCCAATCTGGCAATACACGGGCGAAGGCACTCCGCGCCAGTGGGAGTGGTCAGGGCTGCTGCGCGGGGATGGCTGGACCGCGTCGTGGCGGGGCTTTCGGCCGTTGACCGGCCGGGTCGAGCTCACGGGACGCTTCTACGGAGTCATGGGTTACGACACCGGAGGACGTGTCCGCGGTCGTGTCACCAGGGTCCGGATCGTCAGCGCGCGATTCCGTCGTGGGCCTGGAACGGTGGGGTCGTGGCACATGGTTTCTGGGTACCGGCAGTTGCGGGATGTCGATGCCGCACCACGATTCTTCGACCGCGATGGGTTGTTCGAACACGACGGTGACGAGGCCGACTCCGAGGTCGGAGCGTTGATCGACCTCGATCTCGACGACGTCCCGGATCTTCCTGCACGTCCGAGCATTGTTGCCGGTGACATTTCTGCCGCCGGTGGGGTGCTGTGGGTGGTCGACAGCTCCCTGCCGCTGATAGTGAGCGTCGACGCCGACCATACTGTCCACGAGTACGTGCTACCCGGGGCCGTGGGGATCTCGCGCCGGATCTGGGCGACCCCGGGCGGCTGTTGGGTCGCTGGCGGTGACGGGCTGTTTCGGGTCGAGGCGGGCGAAACCCCACGTCAGGTCGATAACATCCCAGTGCTCGCCGGCGCCGCACTCGGTGACACTCTCCTGTCCTGCCGAGCCGAAGGCAGGTGGACACTGCACGGTCCGGGCGGACATCCGATCGAGGTGAACGCTCCGAAGGGGTACGTGGCGTCCGTAGCAGTCGATGCCGACGGCTTTGTCGTCGCCGTTCGCGGCGGGGACTCGGCCTTCCGGCTCGTGCGCGTCCCTCTGGAAGGCGCGCTGACTGTCGGACCGGTTCTTCCGCACACCCGTCGCCAGCAGCATCGTATGTTCCTCGGCGGCACACCACTGCGCCTGTTCCTCGGCGAACACGCGGCACCGGTTCTCGCGGACCTCACGCTGGGAGACCCACGTCCCCTGCCGAAAGGGCTCATGTCGGCCGGGCAGGCCGGGCCGTTCGTGTGGTTCACCGACCATCCACCGGACGGGACCGGGCGCTCCGGCTGGTGGCCTCTTCCCGGGCCGGTCACCTACGACCGCGCTCGCCAGTTCTGGCTGTTCACGCTGCTCGACGGGCAGAGCCTTGAACCGGTCACCAGCACGCCGATCTTCGCGACGCGCCCACCCGTGACCGTCGACGACCACGGAACGGTGTGGGTGGTCGCCGACGGAATCAGGCCCATCCCCGACACCACGATGCAGTGGCCGAACGAACTCGATATCGCGGCACTGCTCGACGCAGCGCGCAACCACACAACCGACTCCGCCGAATGATCGTGCCGCGCTGACTCGACACAGAAAGGTGCAGGCGACCGACCTGTTCGGTGGTGACGCCCACTCGCGGCGCTTCTCAGTTCCAGATCAAGTTCGGCTGCACCACTTTCAACCCTCAGAACCGTGCCACCTACCGCTGAAAGTCACATCGTCCGATTCGGCGGCGGACGTTTCATATACGTTCGTTTTCGGAACAAGATCAATTTTGCGGACCGATCCTCAAACAGCACACCCCGAAACGGTCCGGCACTCGATCGCGTCCTGCGGAAGACGGCCATCCAACCGTCCTGCTTAACCGTCCTGCATGTCGGTCTCGAATAGCTGACTCAAACAGCACTTTCGTCGCCTCATGGACGGAATCCTGATCGGCTATTCCCGATGCAGCACCGCGGGCCAAGATCTGCAACCGCACCACAGAGTCCTCAAAGGCCGGAGTCCGCGACGACCGGCTCTATACGGACAAGGGCTACGCGGGGGACAATCGACATCGGCCCGGTCTGCGCGAAGCGCTCGCCGTCTGCCGCAGTCGTCAGCGCGGCAGACGCCGCCACACCGCCCGCGGCAGCAGCCGCATCCCGAAGAACACCGGCCGCAGCACCGCCGGCACCCACACCTCCCCGCGCCCGCGGTGCAGCGCCCGCACCGTCGCGTCGGCGACCTGCGGTGGGGTGCTCGACAACGGCGCCGGGCTCATGCCCTCCGTCATCCGCCCGATCACGAAACCGGGGCGCACCAGCAGCAGCGACACCCCGCTGCCGTGCAGGGCATCCGCCAGACCGGACGCGAAACCGTCGAGGCCGGCCTTCGCCGAGCCGTAGACGTAGTTGGCGCGGCGCACCCGCCACCCGGCGACGGAGGAGAACACCACCAGCCGCCCCGAGCCCTGCGCGCGCAGCCGCTGCGCCAGGTCGGTGAGCAACGCGACCTGCGCGAGGTAGTCGGTGTGCACGATCGACACCGCGTGCGCCGCATCGGTTTCCGCGCGGGCCTGGTCGCCGAGGATGCCGAAGGCCAGCACCGCCACATCGATCGGCCCGAAGGCGGCGATCCGGTCGAGCACCGCGGTGTGGGTGTCGAGGGCGTCGGCGTCGAACTCGACTGGGTGCACCGCCGTCGCACCTGCCGCCCGCACGGCGGCGCACTCGTCGGCCAGGTCGTCGGCGCGACGCGCGGCCAGGATCACGGTGCGGCCCGGCGCGAGTCGGGTGGCGACCTCGACGCCGATCTCGCTGCGTCCCCCGAAGATGACGACGGTTCCCTGCGCGGTGTGGTTCATGCGGCCAGTGTCCCGGGTCGATCTCCGGGATGCAGTGGCGGGGTTCTACTGTCTGCGGGATGGACAGTGACCGCACCCCGAGCATCGACGTCTCCCTCGCCGACAAGCTGCTCGCCCTGCTCGACGAGCGGTGAACCCGGCCGGGTGTCAGCCCGGTAGCACCGTCAATCCGTGCGGGCGCAGATTCATCGACTCGCAGCCGTCCTCGGTGACGACGACGATGTCCTCGATCCGCGCACCCCACTCGCCGCGGAAGTAGATACCCGGTTCGATGCTGAACGCCATGCCGGGCTGCAGGGTGTCGTCGTTGCCGGAGACGATGTACGGCTCCTCGTGCACCGACAGGCCGATGCCGTGCCCGGTGCGGTGCACGAACGCCTCCCCGTAACCGGCGGCGGCGAGCAGGTTGCGGGCGGCGGCGTCGACGTCCTCGGCACGCACCCCGGGACGCACCGCATCCACCGCGGTTTGCTGTGCCTTCTCGAGCACCGCGATCTTCGTCGCGACCTCCGGGTCCGGTTCGCCGATGCTGTAGGTGCGGGTCGAATCCGAGTAGTAGCCCGGTTCGACGGGACCACCGATGTCGATGACGACGATGTCGCCGGATTCGATGACCCGGTCGGACACCTCGTGGTGCGGGTCGGCGCCGTGCGGTCCGGAACCGACGATGACGAACGCCGCCGCGGTGTGGCCTTCATCGAGGATCGCGGCGGTGATGTCCGCGGCCACCTCGGCTTCGGTGCGCCCGGCGCGCAACCATTCACCCATGCGGGCGTGCACCCGGTCGATGGCGGCACCGGCACGGCGCAACGCCTCGACCTCGTCGGCGTCCTTGACCATCCGCAGCTGCCGGATCACCGACGTCGCCAGGGACGGGGCGCTGCCGAACCGGGCGGTCAGCGGCACCAGGTGCAGCGCCGGCATCGCCTCGGCCACCGCGAACGCCCCCGCCGTCGCGACGAGGTCGCGCACGAGCGCGTAGGGATCCTGGCCGTCCACCCAGTCCCGCACCGGCAGACCGAGCTCACCGATCGCGGAGTCGTTCAGCGACGCCAACTCCAGCCGCGGCACCACCACGGTGGCCCCGGAGCCGTCGGTGGGGATCACCAGGCAGGTCAGGCGCTCGAACGACTCGGCGCGCGAACCGGTGAGATACCGCAGGTCCGGTCCGGGTGTGATGAGCAGCGCATCGAAGCCGGCGGCGGCACCGAGTTCGGCGGCGCGGGCCAGGCGGGCCGCGTAACGGTCTGCGGGGAATCGGGTGGCGGCAGTGGTCATGTCTTCGAGCCTAGTGGCCGCGACCGGATGGCAGGATGTGGTCCGTGACCGCACCGGAGAACCCCACGCCCGCACCGGACCCCACGTTGATGCTGCTCGACGGCGCGAGCCTGTGGTTCCGCGCCTTCCACGCCATCCCGGAGAAGGTCACCGCCCCCGACGGCAGCCCGGTCAACGCGGTACGCGGATTCGTGGACATGGTGGCCTCGCTGATCCGCACCCACCGCCCCACCCGGCTGGTGGTGTGCCTGGATCTGGACTGGCGCCCGGCCTTCCGGGTCGCGGCGATCCCCAGTTACAAGGCGCACCGGGTCGCCGCCGGGTCCGACGGCACCGTCGAGGAGGTCCCGCCCGCGCTGCTGCCGCAGGTGCCGGTGATCCTCGAGGTGCTCGCCGCCGCCGGCATCGCCACCGGCGGCGCGGCCGGTTTCGAGGCCGACGACGTGCTCGGCACCCTCGCCGCCCGCGAGACCACGGACCGGGTGATCGTGGTCAGCGGCGACCGCGACCTGCTGCAGGTCGTCACCGACAGCCCGGTGCCGGTGCGGGTGCTCTACGCCGGGCGCGGCCTGGCCAAGGCCGAGTTGTTCGATCCGGCGCTGGTCGCCGAACGCTACGGGGTGCCCGCCGAGCGGGCCGGCGCCGCCTACGCCGAACTCGCGGCGCTGCGCGGCGACCCGTCGGACGGACTCCCGGGCGTCAAGGGTGTGGGGGAGAAGACCGCGGCGTCGTTGCTGCAGCAGTACGGCTCCCTCGACGCGGTGCGCGCGGCCGCGCTCGACGAGTCGACGTCGATGGCGAAGGGCATGCGGGTCAAACTCGCCGCCGCGGCGGACTATCTGGATGCGGCGCTGCCGGTGGTGCGGGTCGCCACCGACGCCGACGTGGACCTGTCCCGCTCGGACGTGTTGCCGGCGGCACCGGCCGATCCGGAGCAGCTCACCGCGCTGGCGCAGCGGTGGGGTCTGGAACGGCCGGTGTCCTCGCTGGTCGCGGCCCTGGCCGACCGCTGACCGGTCCCGGTCAGTTGGGGCGGCCGACCTCGTAGGTGCCGTTGTCGTCGGTGACGGTGACGGTCACCTCCCGGAACTGGCCGTCGACGGTGACCGCGCAGGTGAAGCTGTGCCCGGCCTCGACCTTCTGGTCGCTCGGGCACTGCACGTCGCCGACCTGCCCGGCCCCGTAGGACTCGGTGAGCACCTTCGCAATGCCGGCCTGGGTGGATTCGGTGTCGAGGACCTTCCCGCCGAACATCGTCGCGGCGATGATCCCGACGAGGGCGAGCACCGCGACGAGCCCGACGCCGCCGAGGATCCACGGCAGCTTCGACTTTCCCGTCTGCGGGCCGTTCTGCTGCGGTGTACCGGGCTGCTGCCAGGTGTTCGCGGGCGCACCCCAGGGCTGCGCCCCGGCGGGCTGCTGCCCACCCCACCCCGGGACGGGCTGCGTCGGCTGCTGACCGGGCGCGCCCCACGGCTGGGCTCCCGGCTGCTGGGCCCAGCCCGGTGCCTGCCCTGGTGCCTGTTGACCGGGTGCCTGCTGTCCCCAGCCGGGCGCGGGTGGCTGCGGGGCCGGACCCCACCCCTGGTGCGGCGCACCGGTCGGCGCACCCCACTGATTCTGGTGCCCGGCACCGGGCTGCCCGGGAGTCTGCTGCCCGGCGGGCGGCGCCCACCCGGGCTGCGGGGCGTTCCCACCCGCACCGGTGTCGGGTTGCCACGGCGACTGCCCGGTGGGTGACTGCCCCCAGCCGGTGCCGCTGCCCTGCCCCCACTGCTGTTGGCCGGCGGGCGGCGCCCACGGTGATCCGGGCTGCTCACCGCCCCCGGAGGTCGGGTTCGGTGCCCATGGATCCGTCGATTCCGGCGGCCTCTGCCCCGGCGAGTCCTGCGGTTCGTTCGGCCCGGTCATCGTCGTCTCCACTCACCCTTCCCGTTGTGTGCCCATACGGTAGCGTCCACCCGTCGCGCGGGCATCCACGCCTACCGGGCGTCCCGGACACCCCGCAGGGGCCGGGTCATTCGGCGGTGGGATCGACGGCGACGACCCCGCGGCGCACCGCCCCGACCGCCTTGCCGGCGGTGCGGGCGAGCTCCGGATCGTCCGCGCAGGTGCGGATCTGGTCGAGCAGATCGATCAGCTGCCGGCACCACCGCACGAAATCCCCGGGTGAGAGTTCCTTGCCGGCCGCCTCCGCGGCGACGAGCGCCTCGGTCAGCGACGCGGTGGACGCCCAGGTGTAGGCGGCGGTGACGAAACCGAGATCCGGTTCGCGGGTCGGGGGCAGCCGGTGCCGGATCTCGTCGGCCCGCAAGCCGTCGCAGATCCGGGTGGTCTCGGCCAGCGCGTGCCGGATCGGGCCGGTCGGTCCGACGACGGTCACCGGTTCGTCGGTGCGCGATTCGTAGATCACCGCCGAGGCGACCGCGGCGAGTTCGGCGGCGGACAGTCCCGCCCACGCGCGGCGACGCACGCATTCGGCGACCAGCAGATCCGATTCGGTGTAGATGCGGGCGAGCCGCTCCCCCGCCTCGGTGGTCGCCGGGTCGTCGCCCTGGGTGAGATAGCCGCGTTCGGTGAGCAGTGCGACGATCCGCTCGAAGGTGCGCGCCAGCGAATCCGTCGCCGCGGAGGCCTTGCGGCGCTGCTGCTGGGTCTCGCGCAGCAACCGGTGGTAGCGCTCCCCGGCCCGCGCCAGCGAATCCAGATCGGGATGCTTGCGGGCCGGATGATGCTTGAGCTCGCGGCGCAACGCGTCGATCTCGCGGGTGTCACCCTTGGACCTGCTGCGCTTGGGACGGCGCGGCGGCACGAGGCCCTTCGACCGCAACGCCGACGCGATGTCGCGGCGCCCGCGGCCGGTGCGGTGATCGACGTGCCGCGGCAGCCGCAGCGTGCCCAGCACCGTCGCCGGGGTCGGAAAGTCCCCGGCGGAGAGGCGACCGGACCAGGCGTCGGCGGTGACGACCTGCGGCCGCGGATCACCGGCATCGGTGTCCGGCAGCACCACCACGGCCAGGCCGGTGTGTTTGCCGGCGGGCACGGCGATGATGTCGCCGCGCCGCAGGGTCACCAGCGACGCCACCGCCGCGGCCCGGCGATCCTGCTTGCCGCGCCGCTCGTGGGCGCGTTCGGCGTCGGTCAGCTCCGCGCGCAACCGCAGATAGTCGAGGATCTCGCTGCCCTCACCGCCGAGCTGGTCGCGCAGCTGCGCGAGGGTGGTCTCGTTGCGGTCGATGCCGCGTTTGAGACCGACCACCGACTTGTCGGCCTGGAACTGGGCGAAGGACATCTCCAGCAGCGCCCGCGACCGCTCGACCCCGACGGCGTCGATGAGGTTGACCGCCATGTTGTAGGACGGGCGGAAGGAGCTGCGCAGCGGGAAGGTGCGGGTGGAGGCGAGCCCGGCGACCGAGGCCGGTTCGATGCCCGGCTGCCACAGCACGACCGCGTGGCCCTCGACGTCGATGCCGCGCCGCCCGGCCCGGCCGGTCAGCTGCGTGTACTCGCCGGGGGTCAGCTCGGCGTGGGTGTCGCCGTTGAACTTGACGAGCTTTTCGAGCACCACGGTGCGGGCCGGCATGTTGATGCCCAGCGCGAGGGTCTCGGTGGCGAACACCGCCTGCACCAGCCCGCGGACGAAGAGTTCTTCGACGGTGTGCCGGAAGGCCGGCAGCATGCCCGCGTGGTGGGCGGCGATGCCGCGTTCGAGGGCGGTGCGCCACGATGCGTAGCCGAGGACCTCGAGGTCGCCGCGCGGCAGATCCCGGGTGTGTTCGTCGACGATCCGGCGGATCTCGGCGGCTTCAGTGTCGTCGGTCAGGTGCAGACCCGAGCGCAGGCACTGCTGCACGGCGGCGTCGCAGCCGGCGCGGCTGAACACGAAGGTGATGGCCGGCAGCAGACCGTCGCGGTCGAGGCGGACGATGACCTCCGGGCGCGGCGGCGGCCGGAAACGGGGTCCGCGTTCACCCCAGCGGTCCATCCCGGACAGGCTCTGCCGTTGCCGCACCGCCGACGCCAGTTCCGGGTTGACGACGATGTCGCGGCCCCGGCGGGTCGGGGCGGTGTCGGTGTCGGCGCGGCGGTCGAACAGGTCGTAGATGCGGGAGCCGAGCATCATGTGCTGGTGCAGCGGGATGGGCCGCACCTCGTCGACGACGACGGTGGTGTCGCCGCGCACCGTGGTCATCCAGTCACCGAACTCCTCGGCGTTCGACACCGTCGCCGACAGCGACGCCAGCCGCACGTCCTCGGGCAGGTGCAGGATGACCTCTTCCCACACCGCGCCGCGGAAGCGGTCGGCGAGGAAGTGCACCTCGTCCATCACCACGTGGGTGAGGCCGATCAGGGCGGTGGACGACGCGTAGATCATGTTGCGCAGCACCTCGGTGGTCATCACCACCACCGGCGCATCGGAGTTGATGGACTGGTCGCCGGTGAGCAGACCCACCGCGTCGCGGCCGTGCCGGGCACACAGGTCGGCGTATTTCTGGTTGCTCAGCGCCTTGATCGGGGTGGTGTAGAAGCACTTGGAACCGCCCTGCAGCGCCAGATACACCGCGAACTCACCGACGACGGTCTTGCCGGCGCCGGTGGGGGCGCACACCAGCACCGAATGCCCGTTCTCGAGGGCGCGGCACGCCTCGATCTGGAACGGATCGAGCGGGAACCCGAGGCCGGTGCCGAACTCCGCGAGCTGCGGGGTGGGGACGAGCGGCGCGGTGCCGGTCCCGTCGTCACCGGCAGGGCCGGGAGTGGGGTCGCCGGTCACAGGGTGTCGGAGTAGTCGGTGCGGGCCGGATCGGTGGGCGCTGCCGGCTCCACCGGGCTCGGGGCGGGGATCGTCGAACCCTCGTCGTCGTCGAGATCGGCCCAGCCCTCGGCGCGGGCCTTGCGGGCGCGGCGCCGGTCGGTCAGCCGGGCGATCTGGATGGCGAACTCCACGAGCAGCGTCAGCGCCAACGCCAGGGCGAGCATGGAGAACGGATCCTGGCCGGGGGTGGCGATGGCGGCGAAGACGAACACCGCCATGATCAGCCCGCGCCGCCACGCCTTGAGCTTGGCGTAGGGCAGCACCCCGACGCCGTTGAGCGCGACGATCACCAGCGGGATCTCGAAGGACACCCCGAAGATCACCAGCAGGTTGATGAGGAAGCCGAAGTATTCGGCGCCCGACAGGGCGGTGACCTGCACGTCGTTGCCGACAGTGAGCAGGAACGACAACGCGTGGGAGATCACCAGATAGGCCAGCACCGCGCCGGTGACGAACAGCGCCGCCCCGCAGGTGACGAAGCCGATCGCGTAGCGGCGTTCCTTGCGGTACAGGCCGGGGGTGACGAACGCCCACAGCTGGTACAGCCAGATCGGGCACGCCATGACGATGCCCGCAGTGGCGGCGACCTTCAGGCGCAACATGAACTGCTCGAACGGACCGGTGGCGAGCAGACGGCACGCCCCGTCGCTGCTCAGGTCGGCGCGGGCCGAGGCGGGCAGGTCGCAGTAGGGGCCGCGCAGGATCTCCCCGAGACTCTCGAGGCCGAACAGGCTGCGGCTGTACCAGACGAAACCGAGGATGGTGGTGAGCACGATCGCAGCGAGAGCGATCAGCAGACGCGTGCGCAATTCGTAGAGGTGCTCGACCAGCGACATGGTGCCGTCGGGATTGGTCTTGCGCCGGCTTCGGCGCGGATCGAACGGGATGCGCACGGTGCGGTTCTCAGCTCCTGTCGAGACCACCGGCGTGCGGGCGTGCCGGGGTCAGCGGAACGCCGGGACACCCGCGGTGGGCGCCCCGGCAGGATGAACGTCGGTCAGGCAGACCGCGGTTCGGTGTGCGTGTTCGGCGCGGCGGGATCGGTCGTCGGCTGCGCGGCCGGCAACGGATTCGGCGCCGGCTGCTGCGGCGTGGACGCCCGGGCGTCGTCGTTCTGCATCTCCTTGACCTCGCTCTTGAAGATCCGGAGCGAACGACCGAGACCGCGCGCGGCGTCGGGCAGCTTCTTCGAACCGAAGAGAATCACGACCACCAGCGCCACGATGGCCCAGTGCCAGGGGCTCATTGCACCCATTTACAACAACCTCCACTGATCGGCTCCGATCGATGCTACCGGACCTCGAGCACACACCGAGGCCTCGCGCCGGTGTATCCACCCACAATTTGCAGAGGGTTCACACAGATGTTTCACAACTCTCGCCGTCAGGGTGTCGGCCCCGCACCGCGGCTCGCGTTCTCCCCGTCGAGCTCGGCGTAGGCCGCCAGCGCCGCCTCGGCCCGCGCCCGCACCGCCGCCCGCAACTCGGGCGGGTCGAGCACCTGCACCCCGGCGCCGAGACCGACGAGCAACCGCGCCATCCACCCCGGCGACGCGTACCGCATCGACGCCTCGCAACTGCCGTCGGGCAGTACCTGCACGTCGGTGAGCGGGTAGTAGTCGAGCAGCCACGTGTAGGACGGGGCGATGCGCAACCGTGCGGCGGGCAGCGAGGGGTCGCCCTCGAACAGTTCGAGGTGCTCGTCGTCGGTGATCGCCCGGTGCGGGGGGCGCGCCGGCTCGTCGAGCACGGTGGCGGCGTCGATGCGGTCGAAGCGGAACAGCCGCACCCCCTCGGCGCTGCGGCACCAGGCCTGCAGATAGGCGTGTTCGTCGATGATGACGATGCGGATCGGGTCGACGTCGCGTTCGGAGACGGTGTCGCGGGAGGCCGAATAGTAGGTCAGGTGCACGGCGCGCCTGTCGCGCACCGCGGCCCGCACCTGTCCGGCGGCGTCGGAGTCCCCGGCTGCCTCCGGATCCGGCTCGGCAGTCGCCGCGGTGGCGGTGTCAGTGGTGGTGTCGGCGGGCAGCGCGGCGGTCCCGGCGGCCGCCTCGATCTTCGCGATCGCCGACTGCGCCGCGGACGGGTCGACGACACCGGGCATCTCCTGCAGCGATCGCAGCGCCACGAGCAGTGCGGTGGCCTCGGTGGAGGTCAACCGCAGGGGGCGTTCGATGCCGGCGGTGAAGGTCACCACGATGCTGTCCTCGGAGAACGACAGATCGATCAGGTCGCCGGGCCCGTAGCCGGGCAGCCCGCACACCCACAGCTGGTTCAGATCGTCCATCACCTGCTTGGGGGTGACCCCGAGATCGCGGGCGGCCTCGGCCGCGCTGATCCCCGGGTGCGCCAGGAAGTAGGGCACGAGATTGAGCAGTCGTCCCAGTCGCGCCGACAGTCGTGTGCTCATCGCTCCTCCTCCCCCGCATCCGTGGTTGCCTGTTCGAGGATGCGGTGCACCTCGGCCCGCAACTCCGGTGGGTCGAGCACCAACGCGTCCGCGCCCTGCCCGGCGACGATCCGGGCGATCCATTCCCACGAGCGCACCGGCACCTCGAGTTCCACCCCGTCGCGGTCGCCGATCCGCCGGGCCGCGCCGGCCTGTCCGAGCCGGCGCAGCTCCCAGGCGCGCCCGTCGGCCACCCACAGCCGCGCCGATCCGCTGACCTCCGCCGGGGAGGTCGCGGCGAGCACGCGCCCCCGCAGATCCACCCCCTCCGGGATCTGCACCGCCCCCTCGGGGCCGATCGCGGTGATCTCGTCGCCGATGCGCGAGAGCCGGAAGGTGCGCACCGCGTCGCGGTCGCGGTCGTGGCCGACGAGATACCAGCGGCCGTGCACGGTGACCACACCCCACGGTTCGACGGTGCGCGTCGACCACGGCTCGGTGGGGGAACTGCGGTGGGTGAACCGCACCGCGCGGCGCGCGTCGATCGCGGCGAGCAACGCCGTCAACGCCGGTTCGGAACCGCGGGCGCGCGGCGGCAGCGGCGCCACCACTTCCCCACCGTCGGAGTCGACACGGATCCCGGCGGCACGCAGCTTGAGCACCGCGCCCTGCGCGGCGGCGGTCAGCTCCGGCGATTCCCACAGCGCCGCGGCGACGGCCACGGCGGCGGTCTCCTCGCGGGTGAGGTCGATCTCGGGCAGTTCGTAGGCGTCGCGGTTGATGCGGTAGCCCTCCACCGTCGACGACCGCGACGGCCGGCCCGTCTCGAGGGGCACCCCGAGATCGCGCAGTTCGTTCTTGTCCCGCTCGAACATGCGGCTGAACGCCTCGTCGCTCGCGCATTCGGAGTAGCCGGCCACCGAGGCACGGATCTTCTCCGCGGTCACGAACTGTCGGGTGGACAGCAGCGCGATGACCAGGTTCACCAGCCGTTCGACTTTCGAGATCGCCACGCGCCAACCCTAGTGCCCGCACGCCGCCGGCACCGCATCACCGTCCGTCGGATCGGACCGTCCGGTCCGATCCGACGGCCGGCGGTACTCACATGGAGGCGATGAGCCGTTCGACGCGTTCGTCCACCGACCGGAACGGGTCCTTGCACAACACGGTGCGCTGCGCCTGATCGTTGAGCTTCAGATGCACCCAGTCGACGGTGAAATCGCGGCCCGCGGCCTGCGCGGCGGCGATGAAATCACCGCGCAGCTTCGCCCGGGTGGTCTGCGGTGGGGTGTTCACCGCCGCGTCGACGGACTCGTCGTCGGTCGCCCGCGCCGCCAGACCCTTGCGCTGCAGCAGGTCGAACACACCGCGGCCGCGTTTGATGTCGTGGTAGGCCAGGTCGAGCTGCGCGATCTTCGGATCCGACAGCTCCATGTTGTAGCGGTCCTGGTAGCGCTGGAACAGCTTGCGCTTGATCACCCAGTCGATCTCGGTGTCGACCTTCGCGAAGTCCTGCGATTCGACGGCGTCGAGGACGCGGCCCCACAGGTCCACCACCTGCGCGACGTGCGGGTCGGGTTCGCGCTGGTGCAGATATTCCACGGCCCGCGCGTGGTATTCGCGCTGGATGTCCAGGGCGCTGGCCTGCCGGCCGCCGGCCAGGCGCACCGGACGCCGGCCCGTCAGGTCGTGGGAGACCTCGCGGATGGCGCGGATCGGGTTGTCGAGCGCGAAGTCCCGGAACGGCACCCCGGCCTCGATCATCTCGAGCACCAGCGCCGCCGACCCCACCTTGAGCATGGTGGTGGTCTCGGACATGTTCGAGTCCCCGACGATCACGTGCAGGCGCCGGTACTTCTCGGCGTCGGCGTGCGGCTCGTCGCGGGTGTTGATGATCGGCCGCGACCGGGTGGTCGCCGAGGAGACACCCTCCCAGATGTGCTCGGCGCGTTGCGACAGGCAGAAGGTGGCGGCCTTGGGGGTCTGCAGCACCTTCCCGGCGCCGCAGATCAACTGGCGGGTCACCAGGAACGGCAGCAGCACATCGGAGATGCGGGAGAACTCGCCGACACGGGCGACGAGATAGTTCTCGTGGCAGCCGTAGGAGTTGCCCGCCGAGTCGGTGTTGTTCTTGAACAGGAAGATGTCGCCGCCGATGCCCTCCTCGGCGAGACGCTGCTCGGCGTCGATGAGCAGTTCCTCGAGGACCCGCTCACCGGCATGATCGTGCTCGACGAGCTGGAGCAGGTCGTCGCACTCGGCGGTGGCGTACTCGGGGTGCGAACCGACATCGAGATACAGTCGCGCCCCGTTCCGCAGGAAGACGTTCGAACTGCGCCCCCAGGACACCACCCGGCGGAACAGATAGCGGGCCACCTCGTCGGGGCTCAACCGACGATGCCCGTGGAAGGTACACGTGACGCCGAACTCCGTCTCGATACCCATGATTCGTCGCTGCACACCTCGACAGTACCGCGCGAACCCGACCCCCATGGGTCGCAACGACATCTACGGTCGAGGTGTGATCGTTCCCGAGCGTTACCGCACCGCCGACCGGGCCCTGTTCGAGCGCACCGGGGCGCTGCGCGCGTCCCCCGCCGACCCACTGCTGCGCGATCTCGGGCGCGCCGCCAACCACAGTGTGCTGTGGGTGGCGTGCGCCGCGGTGTGCGCCGCTGTCGGTGGTCACGCCCGCCGCGGGGCGGTGCGGGGTCTGCTGTCGGTGGCCGGGGCCAGCGCCCTGACCAACGGGCTGCTCAAACCGCTGTTGCCGCGCCGCCGGCCCCCGGCGCGCACCGACCCGAAGTTCCGGCGCCGCAGTGTGCCGATCCCCCGCTCGTCGTCGTTCCCGTCCGGGCACGCCGCGTCGGCGGCGGCGTTCGCGACCGGGGTGGCGCTCGAATCCCCTGCGGCCGGGGCGGTCCTGGCGCCGCTGGCCGCGGCGGTGGCCTATTCGCGGGTGCACACCGGCGTGCACTGGCCCGGCGACGTCGTCGTCGGCGCCGCCGTCGGCGCGACGGTGGCGTGGTCGACGCGCCGCTGGTGGGCGGTGCGCAGCCGCGAACCGGCGACCGTGCAGGTCGCGGCCGCCGCGCCCGCCCTGCCCGGCGGCGACGGGATGCTGCTGGTGGTCAACCGCGACGCCGGGACCGCCGAGGAGATCGCCGCGGCCGTCACCGCCGCGCTGCCGGGGGTGCGGCGCGTCGATCTGGATCCCGACGGCGATCCGGCGGAGCAGCTGGAACGTCTGCTGACCGAACATCGGCCGCAGGCGGTGGGGGTGTGCGGCGGGGACGGCACGGTCGCGGCGGTGCTCGACGTCGCCGTCGACGCGCGGCTGCCGGTGGCGGTGTTCCCCGGCGGCACCCTCAACCATTTCGCGCTCGACCTCGGCGTGGTGGACCTGGAGGAGACGGTGCGGGCGGTCACCGCCGGGCAGGCGGTGGCCGTCGGGCTCGGTCAGGTCACGGTGACCGGGCCGGACGGGCGCACGGTGCGGCGGTTCGTCAACACCGCCAGCCTCGGCGGCTATCCGGATGCGGTGCGGTTGCGGGAGCACTGGGAACCGCGGATCGGCAAGTGGCCGGCGGCGGGCCTGGCGATGCTCGCGGTGCTGCGCACGGCGAGCCCGATGCCCGTGCGGATCGACGGGGCGGGGCGGGCGGTGTGGTTGCTGTTCGTCGGCAACGGCCACTACACCCCGGCGGATCAGGTGCCGATGTCCCGCGCCCATCTGGATCGGGGCACCCTCGACGTGCGGTATCTGCCCGCGGAGAGCCGGTTCTCGCGGCTGCGACTGCTCCTCGCTGCGGCGACCGGCACCCTCGGCGCGTCACCGATGTATCGGCAGCGGCACATCCCGGGCCTGTCGGTGGAGGTCATCGGGGATCCGGTGGCGTTGGCCACCGACGGGGAGGTCCTCGCCGACGGCACCGGTTTCGACTTCGAGGTGGTGCCGTCGGCGTTGACGGTCTATCGGCTCGCGGCGGATCAGCCCGCGTCGGGACCGGACCCGGTCTCCGAGCCGGTCGCGGTCTCGGACCCCGACTCGGGGGCCGGATCGGCGGGCGTCTCCGACGGCGCCGCCTGAGCAGACCCGGTGCTGGGCAGCAGCGCGTCGAGCGCCGCCCCCGAGATACGCCGGAAGGCGCGGCGCGGCCGCTGCTTCTCGAGCACCGCGACCTCGAGTTCCCCGCGGCCGAGCACCCGCGGCGCCGCATCGGCGGTGGCGGGCTGCTGCAGCGCGGTCACCGCCACGGCGACCGCCTCGTCGAGCGGCAGACCCCCCGTGTACGACGAGCGCAGCGCGGTGACGATCGGTTCGGTGTTGCCGCCCATCACCACGAACTGCGGTTCGTCGACGATCGACCCGTCGTAGGTGATGCGGTACAGCTGCGGGCCGTCCTCGGTGTCGGCGCGCCCGACCTCGGCGACGCAGATCTCCACCTCGTACGGCTTGGGCTGCTCGGTGAAGATCGTGCCGAGGGTCTGCGCGTAGGCGTTCGCCAGCGCCCGCCCGGTCACGTCCCGCCGGTCGTAGGAGTAGCCGCGCATGTCGGCGTGCATGATCCCGGCGCGCCGCAGATTCTCGAACTCGTTGTACTTGCCGACGGCGGCGAAACCGACCCGGTCGTACAGTTCGCTGATCTTGTGCAGCGCCTTCGACGGATTCTCCGCCACCAGCAGCACACCGTCGGCGTAGGTCAACGCGATCACCGACCGGCCCCGGGCGATGCCCTTACGGGCCAGCTCCGAGCGATCGCGCATGATCTGCTCGGCGGACGCATAGTACGGAAGTGTCACCGGGCATCTCCTGCGGTGCGGTCGGCCACGATGGTGCGGGCCAGCTCGGACAGGGTTTCCTCCGCGACGGCCACGGCCCCGGCCGCGGTGATCACCACCGCCGTCGGGTAGATCCCGCGGGTGGTGTCGGGACCACCGGTGGCGGTGTCGTCGTCGGCCGCGTCGTACAGCGCCTCGACGGCGCTGCGCAGCGCGCTCTGCTCGTCGGCGTCGGCGCGGTAGAGCTTCTTGAGCGACGAGCGGGCGAACAACGATCCGGAGCCGACCGCGTGGTAGCCGGCGCGTTCCTCGTAGCGGCCCCCGACCACGTCGTAGGACACGATCCGCCCGGCGCGGTGCGCATCGGCGGCGTCGAGGTCGAAACCGACCAGCAACGGCACCACGGCCAGGCCCTGCATGGCCGCACCGAGATTGCCGCGCACCATCGACGAGAGCCGATTGGCCTTGCCGTCGAAGGTCAGCGGCACGCCTTCGATCTTCTCGTAATGCTCGAGTTCGACCGCGAACAGTCGCACGAGCTCGATCGCCAGGCCCGCGGTGCCCGCGATGCCGGCCGCCGAATAGTTGTCGGTGATGAACACCTTGTCGACGTCGCGGGAGGCGATCAGGTTGCCCATGGTCGCGCGCCGGTCGCCGGCGATGAGCACACCCCCGTCGAAGGTCAGCGCCACGATGGTGGTGCCGTGCGGGGCGAGGTCCACGTGGTCACCTCGCTCGAACCGGAACCGGTTCTCCGGCAGCATCTCCGGGGCGTGCATCCGCAGGTGGTCGGAGAACGACGACAAGGGCGACGCGAGGTGCAGCTTCGGCTGCACCTCGCGGTAGGGAAGAGAGGATCGTTCGGCTGTCACTGGCCACCTTTCTGCACATATGCCCGCACGAAGTCCTCTGCGTTCTCCTCGAGCACGTCGTCGATCTCGTCGAGAAGATCGTCGGTGTCCGAGGCGAGCTTCTCGCGACGCTCCTGACCGGCACCGCCGTCACCGACGACCTCGTCGTCGTCTCCGCCGCCACCGCGTGTGGTCCGCTCCTGTGCCATAGCCGCCGACCTCCTCCTGTACTCGGCGCGGAACCGTCACCGGTCGACGATCGGTGTGGTCACCGCTGCTTCGAACTCCTACCCTACCCAGCGAAGCGGTCCACCGGTGGCGACACGCGTACTCGCGACCTGTGATCCGGCCACCGCCCACCGCAACAGGGGCGGTCAGTGGGTGAGCTGATCGACCAACTCCGCCGCCGACTGCGCCGTCTCGAGCAGCTCCCCGACATGCGCGCGGCTGCCGCGCAGCGGCTCGAGGGTCGGGATGCGCACCAGCGACTCGCGACCGAGATCGAAGATCACCGAATCCCAGCTCGCCGCCGCGATATCGGCACCGAAGCGGCGCAGGCACTCGCCGCGGAAGTAGGCGCGGGTGTCCGACGGCGGGGTGTGCACCGCATCGAGGACCTGCTGCTCGGAGACCAGCCGCTGCATCGACCCGCGAGCGACGAGCCGGTTGTACAGGCCCTTGTCCAGGCGCACATCCGAGTACTGCAGGTCGACCATGTGCAGGCGCGGCGCCGACCAGGACAGTCCCTCGCGGTTGCGGAAGCCCTCGAGCAGCCGCAGCTTCGCGGGCCAGTCCAGCAGGTCGGCGCATTCCATCGGGTCGCGTTCGAGCAGGTCGAGCACCATCGCCCACTTGTCGAGGATGTCGAGGATCCGCTTGTCCTCGGTGCCGTCGTGGAACTTCGCGACCCGCTCGTGGTAGATCCGCTGCAGCGCCAGACCGGTCAGCTCCCGGCCGTCGGCGAGCGCGACGGTCTTGCGCAGCGACGGGTCGTGGCTGATGTGGTGCACCGCGGTGACCGGGCGGGCGAGCTGCAGATCGGACAGGTCGATGCCGGCCTCGATCAGGTCGAGCACCAGCGCGGTGGTGCCAACCTTGAGGTAGGTGGACATCTCCGCCAGGTTCGCGTCGCCGATGATCACGTGCAGGCGCCGGTACTTGTCGGCGTCGGCGTGTGGTTCGTCGCGGGTGTTGATGATGCCGCGCTTGAGGGTGGTCTCGAGACCGACCTCGACCTCGATGTAGTCGGCGCGCTGCGAGAGCTGGAAACCGGGCTCGTCACCGGACTGGCCGATGCCGACGCGTCCGGAGCCGGTGATGACCTGCCGGGAGACGAAGAACGGGGTCAGGCCCGCGACCACCGCGGAGAACGGGGTCTCGCGGTCCATCAGGTAGTTCTCGTGGGTGCCGTAGGAGGCGCCCTTGCCGTCGACGTTGTTCTTGTACAGCTGCAGCCGGGGTGCGCCGGGCACACTCGACGCGTGCCGGGCGGCGGCCTCCATCACCCGTTCGCCGGCCTTGTCCCAGATCACCGCGTCGAGGGGGTCGGCGACCTCCGGGGCGGAGTATTCGGGGTGGGCGTGGTCGACGTACAGGCGAGCGCCGTTGGTGAGGATCATGTTCGCGGCGCCGACCTCGTCGGCGTCGATGACCGGGGCCGGGCCGTTGAACCGGCCCAGATCGAAGCCCCGCGCGTCGCGCAGGGGTGATTCGACCTCGTAGTCCCAGCGGGTGCGCCGTGCGCGCGGCACCCCTTCGGCGGCCGCGTAGGCCAGCACCGCCTGCGTGGAGGTCAGGATCGGGTTCGCCGATGGCTCGTTGGGTGAGGAGATCCCGTACTCGACCTCGATACCGATGATCCGCTGCATGCCCTCGAGCCTAGGCGATCCGGACGCTCACGGTCGTGAACAGCCCCGCCACCGGTCAGCGGTGCGGCTGCGGGGTGCAGTCCAGATAGCCGTGCGCGCCGATCGCCTGCAGCGCCACCCGCACCGGCAGCGGCGCCCAGCTCGCCTGCCGGTCGGTCCCGAGCCGCGGGTCGCGCACCGGGATGGCCCTGCCCCGAGTGTGCACCACCGCCTCGCCGGCGGCGCACACGTTGCGCACCCAGTCGGTGTCGGCGCCGTAGGTCAACGCGATCCGCAGATCGTCGCCGACACCGAACAGCAGCACCGGGGTGCGGAACACCCGGCCCGAGCGGCGCCCGCGATGTTCGACCACCGCGGTGCCCGGCAGCAGCTGCGCGAAGGGTGTGGTGACCCGGTTGGTGACGATCTTGTTGAACCGGGCCATGGTGCGCGGCAACGGCACGGTCGGTCCTCCCCCGATAGGCCGCGACGGCCGGACCTTCCGGAGGAGGGAAGGCCCGGCCGTCGCGGGTCGATTCCTACAGGTACTGGCCGGTGTTCGACTCGGTGTCGATCGCGCGGCTCGCGCTGGCGTTCTTGCCGGTGACCAGGGTGCGGATGTACACGATCCGCTCGCCCTTCTTCCCCGAGATCCGGGCCCAGTCGTCCGGATTCGTGGTGTTGGGCAGGTCCTCGTTCTCGGCGAACTCGTCGACGATCGAATCGAGCAGGTGCTGCACCCGCAGACCGGGTGCCCCGGTCTCGAGCACCGACTTGATCGCGTACTTCTTCGCCCGGTCGACGATGTTTTGGATCATCGCGCCGGAGTTGAAGTCCTTGAAGTACAGGACCTCCTTGTCACCGTTGGCGTAGGTGACCTCGAGGAACCGGTTGTCCTCGGACTCGGCGTACATCCGCTCGACGACCCGCTCGATCATCGCCCGCACGCACGCGACCCGATCGCCGCCGAACTCGGCGAGATCGTCGGCGTGCACCGGCAGGCTCTCGGTCAGGTACTTCGAGAAGATGTCCTGCGCGGCCTCCGCGTCCGGACGCTCGATCTTGATCTTCACGTCGAGGCGGCCGGGCCGCAGGATCGCCGGGTCGATCATGTCCTCACGGTTCGACGCACCGATGACGATGACGTTCTCGAGCCCTTCGACACCGTCGATCTCGGCGAGCAGCTGCGGCACCACCGTGGTCTCCACATCGGAGGACACACCGGAACCGCGGGTGCGGAAGATCGAGTCCATCTCGTCGAAGAACACGATCACCGGCGTGCCCTCGGACGCCTTCTCCCGGGCCCGCTGGAAGATCAACCGGATGTGCCGCTCGGTCTCACCGACGAACTTGTTCAGCAGCTCCGGGCCCTTGATGTTGAGGAAGAACGACTTCGCTTCCTTCGAATCGTCGCCGCGGGCCTCGGCGATCTTCTTCGCCAGCGAGTTCGCGACCGCCTTCGCGATCAGGGTCTTACCGCAACCGGGCGGGCCATACAGCAGCACACCCTTCGGCGGGCGCAGCGAGTACTCGCGGAACAGATCCTTGTGCAGGAACGGCAGCTCCACCGCGTCGCGGATCTGCTCGATCTGCCGGCCCAGGCCACCGATGTCGCTGTAGCCGACGTCCGGGACCTCCTCGAGCACGAGATCCTCGACCTCGGCCTTGGGGATCCGTTCGAAGGCGTAGCCGGCCTTGCTGTCGACCAGCAGCGAATCACCCGGGCGCAGCGTGAACGAGTTCTCGTCGTCGACGAGCACATCGGTCCTGTCGTCGGCGGCGGCCGCGGCGAGCGGGGCCGCCAGCCACACGATGCGTTCCTCGTCGGCGTGCCCGACCACCAGCGCGCGGGTGCCGTCGTCGAGCACCTCCCGCAGGGTGGTGATCTCGCCGACGCGCTCGAACCCACCGACCTCCACGACGGTCAACGCCTCGTTCAACCGCACCGTCTGACCGGGCCGGAAGGTGTCGAGTTCGAGATTCGGGGACACCGCGACCCGCATCTTGCGGCCCGAGGTGAACACGTCGACGGTCTGATCGTCGAACGTCTCGAGCAGCACCCCGTAGCCGCTCGGCGGCTGGGCCAGCCGGTCGACCTCCTCGCGCAGCGTGATCAGCTGCTGGCGCGCATCCTTGAGGGTCTCGAGCAGTTTGCCGTTGCGGACCGTGAGGGACTCGAGCCGGGCTTCGAGGTCGCGTACCTGATCGGACGGTTCGCCGAGCCGACGACGCAAGGTCGCCACCTCTGCGCGCAACTCTTCGATTTCGCGTGCCGCCGCAACCGCATCCGGCTTCTCTGACGAGCTCATAGCGACTCCCTCCACTGTCGGTCATTCCACGCTACCGGGACATCGCCCCACATGGGGGAGGACACGAAACAGTCGTGTTCCGAACATGTGTCGCGTGTGGGACGCGCCATGGCACCGCACACCCGACACGCTGTTAGGCTGCCCTAAATATCGTGCGTCGACCGTTTCTCTCGAAAGGTACTCCTCCGTGACCCCACGTCCAGTCCGCACACTCTGCGCCGCCACCGCGATCGCCGCCCTCACCGCCCTGACCGGCTGCAGCTCCGACGACGCCGGCGACGACACCGCCACCACGACCAGCGCGACGACGACCACCAGCACCACCGTGACCGCCGCGGTCACCGTCGAGCAGCTGCAGGAACAGATCGACGTGTTCTTCGACCCGGCCGCCACCACCGAGGACCGCGCCGCGGTCGTGGAGAACGGCACCGCGCGCACCGCCGTGCTCGACCAGTTCACCGGAGTGCTCGCCGGCTACCCGCTCACCGGCACCGTCGGCGAGATCACCACGGTCGACGCCGACACCGTCACCGCGACCACCGAGGTCGCCGGCCCGCACGGCGGCGCCCCGATGCCGCTGACCTTCGAGCAGATCGACGGCACCTGGGTCATCGCCGACGAGAGCGCCTGCTCGATCCTGGCCATGGGCACGCTCAGCTGCGAATAACCCCCGCCGGTCGGCGTCGGCTCAGCCCTTGCTGGGCCGACGCTGCGGCTTCGGGGTCTCCACCCCGTCCTGCAGACGCCGGGCACTGACCAGGAACGCCGTGTGCCCCTGCATCCGATGCTCGGGACGTACCGCCAGCCCCACCACGTGCCACCCGCGCACCATCGACTCCCACGAGCGCGGCTCGGTCCAGCAGGTCTGCTCCCGCATCGCCTCGACCACCCGCGACAGCTGCGTCGTCGTCGCCACGTAGACGATGAGCACCCCGCCGGGTACCAGCGCCTTCTTCACCGTCTCGAGCACATCCCAGGGGGCGAGCATGTCCAGCACCACCCGGTCCACACGGCCGTACTTCTCGACGTCGTAGTCCGCCAGATCCCCGAGCACCGTCGTCCAGTTCGCCGGGCGCTCCCCGGAGAAGGTGTCGACATTGCGCTCGGCGTATTCGAGATGGTCCTCGCGCACCTCATAGGAGATCACCCGGCCGCTCTCCCCGACCGCGCGCAGCAACGAACACGTCAGCGCACCGGAGCCGGCGCCGGCCTCGAGCACCGTCGCACCGGGGAAGATGTCGCCCTCCTGCACGATCTGCGCGGCGTCCTTCGGGTAGATCACCTGCGCGCCGCGCGGCATCGACATCACGTAGTCGACGAGCAGCGGACGCAACGCCAGATAGGGGGTGCCGTTGGTGGAGGTGACCACCACACCCTCGTCGGTGCCGATCAGATCGTCGTGCAGGATCCCGCCGCGATGGGTGTGGAACTCCTTGCCCGGTTCGAGCACCACGGTGTACTTGCGGCCTTTGGCGTCGGTCAACTGCACCCGGTCCCCCACCTGGAAGGGTCCGCTGCGCCCGAGTCCGCCTACTGCCATCGCCGTGTCCACCTTCGTTCCAGCCCCGCACCCGGGATCGGGCACGCGGGTCCGGCACCGTGTCGGACCCGCGTCCTAGCCTGCCAGGTGTGACCACAGCTGCGCCCACACCCCCCACCGACACCACGCGGCCGGTCGCCCTGTCCCCCTCCCGGGCCGCCGACTTCACCCGCTGCCCGCTGCTCTACCGCTTCAAGGCCGTCGACCGGCTCACCGCACCGCCGACCCGCGCCCAGGCGCGCGGCACCGTCGTGCACGCCGCCCTCGAAGCGCTGTTCGGCCTCGACGGACCGGCCCGCACCGCCACCGCCGCGCAGACCCTGCTGCCCGAAGCCCTGGCCCGGGTCCTCGCCGCCACCCCCGATCTCGGCGTCGACATCGACGACGCGGCCTTCCTCGCCGAGGCCGCCGCGCTGCTGGACACCTACTTCACCGTCGAGGACCCCACCGCCGTCACCGCCGACGGCTGCGAACTGCGGGTGGAGACCACCCTCGACGGCGACGTCCCCTTGCGCGGCATCATCGACCGCCTCGATGTCGACGCCACCGGGGCGGTGCACGTCGTCGACTACAAGACCGGCCGCGCCCCCTCGCTGCGCGGCGAGCGGGCGGCGCTGTTCCAGCTGAAGTTCTACGCGCTGATCGTGTGGCGGCAACGCGGCATCGTCCCGGCCTCGCTGCGGCTGCTGTATCTCGGCGACGGACAGGTGCTGCACTACCGGCCCGATCCCGACGAGCTGGATCGCTTCGCACGGATCGTGCGGGCGATGTGGGCGACGATCCGGCAGTTGCGCAGCAGCGGCGACTTCCGCCCCCGTCCCGGCCCCGGCTGCCGGTGGTGCGATCATCGGGCATTGTGCCCGGCGTTCGGCGGTACCCCACCGCCGTATCCCCTCGACGGCGTTGCGACGCAGTCGATCCAGTCGACACCGTCGACGTCGGGTGCGCCCCACCGTATCGAGCAGCAGGAGAATCCCGAGTGAGCGACGCCGCCTACTACGTGCCGGTCCCCCGGCCGAGCACCCCCACCGGCCCGGTCGACGACGTCGAGATCGCGATGTTCCGCCCCACCGAACACACCGTCAGCACCTGGGGACCGCACCTGCAGCACGGCGCCCCACCCTCGGCGCTGCTCGCCCGCGCCATCGAACGGCACCGGCCGCGCCCCGACACCCGCCTGAGCCGGCTCACCGTCGAACTGCTCGGCCCCGTCCCCCTCACCGACCTCGAGGTGCGCACCCACATCGAACGACCCGGCCGCCGCATCGAACTGGTCGTCGCCGAACTGTGGGCCACCGCCCCCGACGGCACCCACCGCGCGGTCGCGCGCGGCACCGGCTGGCGCCTCGAAACCGTCGACCTGCCGCAGGTCGCGCGCACCTCGGAGACCCCGCTGCCCGCCCCCGGCCACTTCGAAGCCAGTGCCCCGCATCCTGCCTGGAAGGGCGGCTACATCGGCACCGTCGACTGGCGCATCATCGTCCCCTTCGGCGCTCCCGGCCTGTCGTCGGCGTGGGTGCGCAGCGAGATCGCCCTCGTCGAAGGCGAAACCCCCAGCGGACTCGACCGGTTGATGAGCGTCGCCGACGTCGCCAACGGTGTCGGATCCAAACTCGACGCCCGCGAGTACACCTTCCTCAACACCGAACTGACCGTGCACCTGTTCCGCGCCCCCGAGTTCCGCGAACAGGACTGGGTGGGGATCGCCGCGGAGATGTCCGTCGGACCCGACGGGATCGGCACGACCGCCGGTCTGCTCTACGACGAGACCGGCGCGCTCGGCCGCATCGCCCAGAACGTGCAGGTGCGGCCCCGCTGATCAGCGGGGCCGCACCAGAAGATCGAAGATGTCGGGATCGGTGCGCGTCTATTCGGGGGCGCGCATCGCCCGGCACGAGCGGATGTTCGACGCGAGGATGGCGCGGGCACCGATCTCGGCGAGCCGGTCCATCACCGCGTTGTGGCCCTTGCGCGGCACCATCGCCCGCACCGCCACCGAGTTCTCGTTCGCCAGCGGCGAGATCGTCGGCGACTCGAGACCGGGCGTGACCTCGACGGCCTGCTCGAGCAGGTGCTTGGGGCAGTCGTAGTCGATCATCACGTACTGCTGCGCGAAGACCACACCCTCGAGGCGGGCGATCAGCTGGTTGCGGGCCCGATCCGAGTGATCCGAACCCTCCCGCTCGATCAGCACACCCTCCGAATCGCACAGCGACTCGCCGAAGGCGACGAGATCGTGCTGGCGCAACGTCCGGCCCGAGCCGACCACATCGGCGATCGCGTCGGCGACGCCGAGCTGGATGGAGATCTCCACCGCACCGTCGAGCCGGATCACCTCGGCTTCGATGCCGCGGGCGGCGAGATCACGACGCACCAGATTCGCGTACGAGGTGGCGATGCGCAGACCCTGCAGATCCTCGACCGACCAATCGCGGCCCTTCGGGGCGGCGTACCGGAAACGCGAGGACCCGAAGCCCAGCGACAGCCGCTCGGTGACCGGAGCCCCCGAATCCATCGCCAGATCGCGGCCGGTGATCCCCAGATCCAGCTCGCCGGAACCGACGTAGATCGCGATGTCCTTCGGCCGCAGGAAGAAGAACTCGACGTCGTTGACCGGGTCGATGACCGTCAGATCCCGCGAGTCGGTGCGCCGACGGTAACCGGCCTCCTGCAGGATCTCGGCGGCGGACTCGGACAGCGAACCTTTGTTGGGGACTGCGACGCGCAGCATGACGGAATTGGGTCCTTTCGAACGACGAGCAGAAGCGAGGAAGGGATCTACAGGGCACCTACAGGGCACGGACGGCGGCACCGACACAGCGGGCCACCGGCCGTCACAGATGCTTGTAGACGTCCTCGAGCTTCAGACCCCGCCCCACCATCAGCACCTGCACCCAGTACAGCAACTGCGAAATCTCCTCGGACAGTTCCTCGTCGGACTGGTACTCGGCGGCGATCCACACCTCACCGGCCTCTTCGAGTACCTTCTTGCCCTGGAAATGCACGCCGGCGTCCAGGGCGGCGACGGTGCCGGAGCCCTCGGGGCGGGTCGCGGCGCGTTCGGACAGCTCGGCGAACAGGGAATCGAAGGTCTTCACAGGGGTCGATTGTTTCATGCCCCGCCACCGGCCCTACAGCCAGGACACCACCACCCGCTCAGAAGTCGAGTTCCCGTCCGCTGACGAACCGCCGCGCCACCCCGCTGATCGGATCGGTGAACTCCAGCGACCGCGCCAGCAACCGCAGCGGATCGGTGAAATCGTCCGCGCGGCGCCGCCGGAACCGCGGATAGAAGTTGTCCCCCACGATCGGCACCCCCAACCACGCCAGATGCAGCCGCAACTGATGGGTGCGGCCGGTACGCGGGAACAACCGATAACGGGCCAGCTCCCCCCGCCGCTCGACCAACTCGATGCGCGTCTCCGAATTCGGTTCGTCGGCGAACTGCTCGGCCGTCAACTCCCCGTGCCGCTTCACGATCCGGGTGCGCACCACCTGCGGGAACGACAGGTCCGGGTGGTAGCCGGCGACCGCCTCGTACACCTTGCGCACCCGCTGCCGCTCGAACAACTCCTGATAGGGCCGCCGCCACGCCGGATCCGTGGTGCACAGCAGCACCCCGGCGGTCATCCGGTCCAAACGGTGCACCGGCACCAGATGCGGCAGCTCCAGCTCGCGCCGCAACCGCACCACCACCGACTCGCGGATGTGCGCTCCGCGCGGGATGGTCGCCAGGAAATGCGGTTTGTCGACGACGACGAGACCGTCCTCCCGGTGCAGGACGCGCACCGGGAACGGCACCGGCACCTCCGGCGCCGGATCGCGGTAGAAGTACACGAACCGCGTCGGCTGATACGGCGTGCGCGCATCGATGCGGCGGCCGTGCTCGTCGACCAGCTCGCCCGCGGCCATGTGCGCCGCCCAGTCCTCTTCGGGATGGCCGGCCTGCAGGAACTCGACGATCGTGGCCGCGTCGACGTCGGCGGGCATCCGGATGCGGTCGGGGCCGAGCCCGTCGCGCACCGGCAGCGGTGCAGCACGCACCGGTCTACGCCTCCACGGGGTCCGGGACGCAGCCCTCGCACACCAGGGTCAACTCCCGGCCGTGGATCTCCGGATGGTTCCGGTACCGCGAGGTCGGCGTCCCGCACAGGGTGCAGCGGCCGATCACCGTCGCCTCGTCGCTGAACTCGACGTTCATCCGCCCGTCGAAGACGTACAGCGAACCCTCCCACAGACCCTCGTCGCCGAAGGTCTCGCCGTAGCGGACGATGCCACCGTCGAGCTGGTAGACCTCCTCGAACCCGCGGTTGCGCATCAACGCCGACAGCACCTCGCAGCGCACCCCACCGGTGCAGTAGGTCACCACCGGGCGGCCCTTGAGATGGTCGTAGCGTCCACTGTCGAGCTCGGCGACGAAATCGCGGGTCGTGGCCACGTCCGGCACGATCGCATCCCGGAACCGGCCGATCTGCGCCTCGAAGCGGTTGCGGCCGTCGAAGAACACCACCTCGTCGCCGCGCTCGGCGACCAACTCGTGCACGCCGTGCGGCGACAGATGGGTGCCGCCGTCGACGATGCCGTGCTCGTCGACCTTCACCTCGTCGGGCACCCCGAACGTCACGATCTCCGGACGCACCTTCACCGACAGCCGCGGAAAGTCGTCGCCGGTGCCGTCGGACCACTTGATGTCGGTGTCCTTGAACGCCGCATAGCCGCGCAACCCGCGTACGTACTTCTTCACGTCGGCGATGTCACCGCCGACGGTGCCGTTGATGCCGTGCTCGGAGATCAGGATCCGCCCGGTCAACCCCAGCGACGACGCCAGAGTGTGCTGCCACAACCGGATCGCCTCCGGGTCGGGCAGCGGGGTGAACTTGTAGAACAGCACGATCTTCGGGACCGCCACCTCAGGGCACCCCCGCACCGTGCAGCTCGTGCAGATCCTCGGCGCTCAACCCCTCGAGCGTCGATCGGAACACCCGCCGCTCCGAGCCGGGCACATCCACCAGCGACGGCACCACCAGCACCGTGCACCCGGCCGCATCCGCCGCGGCCGCCCCGGTCGGGGAATCCTCCACCGCCAGGCACTGCGCCGGATCCAGACCGAGCAGCTCCGCCGCCCGCAGGTAGGGCGCCGGATCCGGTTTGCCGGCCGGCACCTCGTCGCCGCACACCGAATGATCGAAAAGCTCACGGCCCAGAGTTTCGAGGGCCACCTCGCACAACGCCCGCTCGGTGTTGGTCACCAGCACCGACCCCAATCCGGCCTCACGGACGGTGCGCAGCGCGGCCTGCGCGCCGGGCCGCCACGTGAGCCCGTCGGCGAACAACCGGCCCATGTAGTCGGTCAGCCACGCCGCCGCAGCCGCCGCCTCGTCCGGGGTCGGGTCCAGACCCAACCCGGCGAAGGTGCGCAACACCGCCAGATCCATCGGACCCCCGATCGTGGAGATGCGGGTCTCGTCGCTCATCGGCCCACCGAGATGCAACGACAACTCGTGCATCCCGATGTCCCACAAGCGTTCCGATTCGAGCAGGGTGCCGTCCATGTCCCACAGCACCGCCCGCAGCGCACCGGTCTGCACCGCGAGCGGCGCCTCCACCCGATCAGACATTGAAGTACTTCGCCTCCGGGTGGTGCAGCACGAACGCATCGGTGGACTGCTCGGGATGCAACTGAAGCTCCTCCGACAGCTCCACCCCGATCCGCTCGGGTTCGAGCAACTCGACCAGCTTGATGCGATCCTCGAGATTCGGGCACGCGCCGTAACCGAACGCGAACCGGGCGCCGCGGTAGGCGAGCTTGAAGTACTCCGCGACCTCCTCCGGATCCTCGTCCGCGGCCGTGCCGCCCTCGGCGAACGCCAGCTCCTGCCGCACCCGCCGATGCCAGTACTCGGCCAGCGCCTCGGTCAGCTGCACACCGATGCCGTGCACCTCGAGATAGTCGCGGTACGAGTTCGACGCGAACAGCTCGTTCGCGAAGTCCGCGATCGGCTGGCCCATCGTCACCAGCTGGAACGGCCACACATCCACCTGACCCGACGCGATCGCATCCTCCCGCGACCGCACGAAATCGGCGATGCACAGGAACCGCGAACGCTGCTGCCGCGGGAAGGTGAACCGGTAGCGCTCGGGAGCATCCGGACGCGGCTCGGTCAGCACCACCACGTCGTCACCCTCGGACACCGCCGGGAAGTAGCCGTACACCACCGCGGCGTGCTGCAGGATGCCCTCGGTCGCCAACCGGTCCAGCCAGTACCGCAACCGCGGCCGGCCCTCGGTCTCCACGAGCTCCTCGTAGCTCGGGCCGTCGCCGCCGCGCTGCCCGCGCAGCCCCCACTGCCCCAGGAACAGTGCACGCTCGTCGATCAGCGCCGCATAGTCCGCCAGCGGGATGCCCTTGATCACCCGGGTGCCCCAGAACGGCGGCGTCGGCACCGGCAGATCCTTCGCGACATCACTGCGCTCGGGGATCTCCACCGGTGTCTCCGCGGCCTTGCGCTTCTCCGCGATCCGCTTGCTGCGCTCGTGCCGCTCCTTGCGCTCGGCGGCCTTACGGGCGGCCTCGATCGCCTCCGGGCTGTCCGGCGCCGGACCCTCACCGCGCTTCTCGGCCATGACCCGATCCATCAACGACAGACCCTCGAACGCATCGCGCGCGTACGACACCTTGCCCTCGTAGACCTCCGCCAGATCGTTCTCGACGTAGCTACGGGTCAGCGCCGCACCACCGAGCAACACCGGGAACTGCTCGGCGACCCCGCGAGCGTTGAGCTCCTCGAGGTTCTCCTTCATCACCACCGTCGACTTCACCAGCAGACCTGACATGCCGATCACATCGGCGCGCTTGTCCACCGCCGCATCGAGAATCGTCGCGATCGGCTGCTTGATACCGAGGTTGACCACCTCGTAGCCGTTGTTCGACAGGATGATGTCCACGAGATTCTTGCCGATGTCGTGCACATCGCCCTTGACCGTCGCCAGCACGATCCGGCCCTTGCCCTCGTCACCGGTCGACTCCATGTGCGGCTCCAGGAACGCCACCGCGGTCTTCATCACCTCGGCGGACTGCAGCACGAACGGCAACTGCATCTGCCCCGACCCGAACAGCTCACCGACCGTCTTCATGCCCGACAGCAGCGTGTCGTTGATGATCGCCAGCGGCGGGGTGGTCTCCATCGCCTCGGTCAGATCGTCCTCGAGACCGTTGCGCTCGCCGTCGACGATGCGCCGCTCGAGCCGCTCGAACAACGGCAACGCCGCCAGCTCCTGCGCCCGCGACTCGCGTGCCGACGCCGCCGACACCCCCTCGAACAGCTCCATCAGCTTCTGCAGCGGGTCGTAACCCTCGCTGCGCCGGTCGTACACCAGATCCAGAGCGACCTGCCGCTGCTCCTCCGGGATCCGCGCCATCGGCAGGATCTTCGACGCGTGCACGATCGCCGTGTCCAGCCCCGCCTCGGTGCACTCGTTCAGGAACACCGAGTTCAGCACCTGCCGCGCCGCCGGATTCAGACCGAACGACACATTCGAGATACCGAGGGTGAAGTGCACCTCCGGATGCGCCTCGTGGATGCGGCGGATCGCCTCGATCGTCTCGATCGCATCGCGCCGCACCTCCTCCTGACCCGTCGAGATCGGGAAGGTCAACGCATCGACGATGATGTCCTGCGGCGACAACCCCCACTTGCCGGTCAGATCCGCGATCAGCCGCTCGGCGATGCGCACCTTGTGCTCGGCGGTTCGGGCCTGGCCCTCCTCGTCGATCGTCAGCGCGACCACCGCTGCGCCGTGCTCGACGACGTGCTCCATGATCCGCTCGAACCGCGAACCCGGGCCGTCACCGTCCTCGTAATTCACCGAGTTCACCGCGCAGCGGCCACCGAGATGCTCGAGGCCCGCCTTGATCACGTCCGGCTCCGTCGAGTCGATCATGATCGGCAACGTCGACGACGTCGCGAACCGCGACGCCAACTCCGCCATGTCCGCCGCCCCGTCGCGCCCGACGTAGTCGACGTTCAGATCCAGCATGTGCGCCCCGTCGCGGATCTGGTCCTTCGCAATGTCCAGGCACTTCTGCCAATCCGCGGCGAGCATCGCCTCCCGGAACGCCTTCGACCCGTTCGTGTTGGTGCGCTCACCGATCATCAGGATCGACGCGTCCTGCTCGAACGGCACCGAGGTGTACAGCGACGACACACCCGGCTCCGGCTGCGCGGCGCGCGGCGCCGGCTGCACCCCGCGCACCGCCTCGGCGACCTGCCGGATGTGCTCGGGGGTGGTGCCGCAGCAGCCACCGACGAAGGTCAGCCCGTACTCGGAGACGAAACCGGCCAACGCCTCGGCGAGCTCCTCCGGCTGCAGCGGGTACTCGGCACCGTTCGCGCCCAACACCGGCAGACCCGCATTCGGCATCACCGACACCGGGATCGTCGCGTGCTGCGACAGGTACCGCAGGTGCTCGCTCATCTCCGCCGGACCGGTCGCGCAGTTCAACCCGATCAGGTCGATGCCGAGTGGTTCGAGGGCGGTCAGAGCGGCACCGATCTCGGAGCCGAGCAGCATCGTGCCGGTGGTCTCCACCGTCACGTGGGTGACGATCGGGATCCGGCGACCAGCCTGCTCCATCGCCCGCTTGCTGCCGATGATCGCGGCCTTCGCCTGCAACAGGTCCTGACAGGTCTCCACGAGGATCGCGTCGGCGCCACCGTCGAGCATGCCCAGCGCCGCCTCACCGTAGGCGTCGCGCAGCGCAGCGAACGGCGCGTGGCCGAGGGTGGGCAGCTTCGTACCCGGACCCATCGACCCGATCACCATGCGGGCCATGCCGTCGGCACCGGGACCCATCTCGTCGGCGACCTCGCGGGCGAGGCGGGTACCGAGCTCGGACAGCTCACGGATGCGGTCGGCGATGTCGTAGTCGGCGAGGTTGGGCAGGTTGCAGCCGAAGGTGTTCGTCGAGACGACGTCGGCGCCGGCCTCGAAGTACGCCCGGTGGATCCCCCGGATCACATCGGGACGAGATTCGTTGAGGATCTCGTTGCACCCCTCCAAACCGCGGAAGTCGTCGAGCGAGAGATCCGCGGCCTGCAACATGGTGCCCATCGCCCCGTCTCCGATGACAACGCGCTGGGTCAGCGCATCGAGCAGGACAGAATGAAGTGGGGTGGACATGCCCTTCAGACTAGTGGGCGCCCGGATCGGCCCGGGTCGTAGGCTGGACGAGTGAGTACACCCGAGTATCCCGAGACCCCGGACCAGGACGTCCCCGTCCTGCGCGATCCGGTGCTCGTCGCCGCCTTCGAGGGGTGGAACGACGCCGGCGACGCCGCCAGCGGCGCCGTCGAGCACCTCGAGCTGATCTGGGACGCCGAGCCCTTCGCCGAGCTGGACTCCGAGGAGTACTACGACTACCAGGTCAACCGGCCACAGGTCCGTCTCGTCGACGGCGTCACCCGCGAGATCGACTGGCCCACCACCCGACTGTCGCTGTGCTCCCCGCCCGGCAGCGACCGCGACGTCGTCCTGCTGCACGGCATCGAGCCGAGCATGCGCTGGCGCAGCTTCTGCGACGCCATCATCGAACTCGTCGACGAGTTCGAGGTCCACACCGTCGTCCTGCTCGGCGCACTGCTCGCCGACACCCCGCACACCCGCCCCGTCCCGGTGACCGGCACCGCCTACAGCTCCGAGGCCGCCGAACGCTTCAAGCTGCAGACCTCCCGCTACGAAGGACCCACCGGCATCACCGGTGTGCTGCAGGACGCCTTCGTGCGCGCGGGCATCCCCGCCGTGTCGTTCTGGGCGGCGATCCCCCACTACGTGTCCAACCCGCCGAACCCCAAGGCCACCGTCGCGCTGCTGCGCCGCGTCGAGGACGTCCTCGACCTCGAGGTGCCACTCGGCGAACTCCCCCTCCTCGCCGAGGAGTGGGAGCAGACCGTCACCGACATGATCGAGGACGACGAGGAGATCGCCGAGTACGTGCGCACCCTCGAGGAGCGCGGTGACGCCGAGGCCGAGGAGGACATCTCCGAAGTCATCGCCAAGATCGACGGCGACGCCCTCGCCGCCGAGTTCGAACGCTATCTGCGGCGACGGGGCCCCGGCGGCTTCAACAGGTGAGAGATCTGCGCGAACCGCTGCAGCGCACGGCGCTGTACGCGGGAGGATTCCTCGGCCCCTTCGGCGGCAGCGTCGTGGTGTCGATGCTCCCGGAGATCGGCGCCGACACCGGTGTTTCCACCGGCACGGCCGCGACGACCGTCACCGCCTATCTCGGTGTGTTCGCCGCCGCGATGCTGTTCTCCGGCACGCTCGGCGCACGGTGGGGACGCGTCCGCACCGTGCGCACCGCCTATCTCGTCTACGCGGCGGTCTCGATCGCCGCGGCGCTGGCGCCGACCTTCTCGGTGCTCATCGGCACCCGCATGCTGCAGGGCGCGGCCAACGCGTTCACCACACCGCTGCTGCTCGCGGCGCTGGCCGTCATCACCCCGAAGGACAGGCTCGGGCGCGCGCTCGGGTTGTTCGGGGCGATGCAGGCCGCCGGCCAGACCGTCGCCCCGCTGATCGGCGGTCTCGCCGCCGAGGTGAGCTGGCGGTGGGCGTTCGTCGTGCTCGCCGGCGCCGCGCTGCTCCTGGCGCTCGCCGGGCTGCCCGACTCGGTGCGCGACGACCCGTCCGGTACCACCCGGGTCCGTCTGCGCGACGCGCTCACTCCGCGCGTTCTGCGTATCGGGCTGGTCGCGTTGCTCGGCTGGGGTGCGCTCGGCGGACTCGGGTTCCTCCTCGCCTTCCGGGTCGAGGACGACTTCGGGTTGTCCCCGTCCGAACGCGGCGTGGTACTCACCGTGTTCGGTCTCGCCGGCATCCTCAGTTCCCGACCGGTCGGGATGCTCATCGACCGCGTCGGTGCCCGCGCGATCGTGCTCATCGGCGCGGTGAGCGGCGCAGCGCTGGTCGTGGTCGTCGGTACCGTCCCGTGGCTCGTCGTGCTCGGCGTCGCATGGTTCCTGGCGGGCATCGCTTCGCAGTTCATCCTCGTCGGGGTCAACGCCGCGGTACTCGGCGGGCCGGGCGGCAACCGCGGTGGCGCGGTGTCCGTCGTGCAGGCCTTCCGGTTCGGCGGTGCGGCCTTCTCCCCTCTCCTGCTGACACCGGTGTACGGCGCCGACCCGGTCCTCGCGTTCCTGCTGCCCGCCGCACTGCTCGGTGTGCTCGTCCCCCTGGCCATGACTCGGCGTCCGGAGGCTTCGGACCGCTGATGGCGGCCTGCCCTCTCGGCTGTTGAGGTGTTGGTGGCGGTGGCCTCGATGGGTGGTGACGGGGATGAGAAGGAGGAGGAATTCTGTTTTTCTATGATTTCCGTATTGTCCAGAATATCTCCAAGGGCTCTTCGGGCTGGCTCCGCAGTAGCCTCAGACCGAGCGTCTTTCCCGTCGTCGCCCACCCGGCGTGCGGCCGGTCCACCGCTTGAATGCCACCGAGAAGCTCGACGCATCGGCGTAGCCCAGACGGTGCGCCACCCTCTCCACCGGCAGGCCCGCATCCAGCAACTCCCCCGCCATCGCCCCCAGCGTCTCGGCCACGATCGCCCGGTACGAGGTCCCCTCCTCCCCCAACTGCCGCCGGAGGGTGCGCACACTCGAACCCAACTCCGCGGCCACCTGGTCCTGCGTGGGACCCTCGGCGGCCCGGCGCAGCAGCACCTCTCGCACGCGGGCACCGAGCTCGCCGTGATTCTGTCTGCGCTGCAGCAGTTCCGCGCACTCCCGCAGCAGTACTGCGGCGGCCTCCGGGCTCGCGGTCGGCATGGGCCGGTCCAATGCCCGCGCGTCCACCACCACCGCATGCGTCGACGCCGTCGTCTCCACCCAGAAACCCCGGTCGCGGAAGACCGGCGGGACCCGCTCACCGAGCGATTCGGCCACCTCGATGCGACGGACCTCCGACGGCTGCCCCCACAGCGCACCCCAGTGCGCGAGGATCCCCGAGACGTCCCGCTCCAGCAGGAAACCCCGCAGGTGCGCCGGCACGTGCCGGTCGTCGAGGCAGAAGCGGACCTCGTCACCCGCATACTCGAGGGCCGCGCGCGAGAAGGCGAAGGTGAGGTCGAAGAAGCGGGTGCCCACCTCGATGCCGTCGCGCACCGTCGCACAGCTCATGAGGGCGTAACCGAAGATCCCGTGCACCGCCGCCTGGTACCGCAGACCGAGGGCGAACCCTTCCCCGGGCCGGTCGTCGAGCGCCTCCACGAGATTCGCGATCACGGCCAGTTCCAGGTCGTCGGTGATCTCCCCGCCCGGATCGGTGATCTGCTCCTCCCCCAACCCGGTACCCGCCAGCAATGTCTCGGCGTCGAGGCCGCGCTCGCGTCCGAACGACACCATCAGGGCCGCGCTCGTCGCCGCGCGGCGGGAGGTCCAGGGGTTCACGAGGCTCCATCCTCGGCAGCGTGGCCGAAATTCACAAGAACTTGCCGATAGTGGCATGGATCACGGAGAGCTCGGTTCGTAGCGTCGATTTCATCAGCACAGCGAGGAAAGGACGACACGGCATGAGCCTGAACGTGCACGGCAAGAGGGTTGTCATCACCGGTGGAGCGCGCGGCATCGGACAGGCGACGGCCGAAGCCCTCGTCGCGGCCGGCGCGCGCGTGGCCATCGGCGATATCGACAAGGATCTGGTGCAGGACACCGCTGCCCGGATCGGTGCGCGCTTCGGCACCACGGTGCTCGGGTTGCCTCTCGACGTCACCGACCGAGGATCCTTCGACGAATTCCTCAGCCTGGCCCACATGGAGTTCGGCGGGATCGACGTGCTCGTCAACAACGCCGGCATCATGCCCACCGGCGCGTTCCTCGAGGAGACCGACACGGTCACCGATCGGCAGATCGACGTCAACGTCCGCGGCGTGATCCTCGGCTCGAAGCTGGCCGCCGCCCGGTTCACCGAGCAGGGCTACGGACACATCGTCAATCTCGGCTCCGTCGTGGGCATCGAAGGTGCCCCCGGACTCGCGGTGTACTCCGCGACCAAGCACGCCGTGATCGGCCTCGGATCGGTGCTGCGCCAGGAGCTCGCCGGCTCGAACATCGTGGTCTCCACGATCGCCCCGGGCTTCGTGCGCACCGAGTTGATCGCGGGCATGAAGCCGAACGCGCTCATCGAGAAGCTCGCGATGGTCGGCCCCGAGGAGGTCGCCGCCGCGATCGTGCGAGTGATCGCGACAGCCCGTCCCGGCCTGCGGTACGTGCCCCGCACGGCGGGCGCGATCCTCGGAGCGCTGAAGGCGGTGCCGGAGGCGACCCGTCACCGCATCTCCGCCGCGTTCGGTCTCCAGTCGCTCGCACTGAACACCGACGAGACGGCACGTGCCGCCTATCGTCGGCGCACCGAGGCCCCCGACGCGGCAACGGCCGGTGAGGGCCCGGTGGCGAAGGATCCTTCCGGCAGCGCACGCTGATCCGACGCGCGCTGCCGGTCGGGGCTCAGTCTCCGGTCGGCAGCGCGCGCAGCGAGCGCACTGTGGCGTCGACGGCGCGAGCCGCCTCGGCGCCCTTCTTGACGAAGTGCCGCGTGAAGTACTCGACGTGCTCGTCGTGCTCGTGGAAGTGGTGCGGGGTGAGCACGACGGAGAAGACCGGCACATCGGTGTCGAGCTGGACGCGCATCAGGCCGTCGATCACCGCGGTGGCGACGAAGTCGTGCCGGTAGATGCCGCCGTCGACGACCAGTCCGGCCGCGACGATCGCGTCGTAGCGCCCCGTCTTCGCCAGTCGCTGGGCGTGCAGCGGGATCTCGAAGGCGCCGGGGACCTCGAAGAAGTCCAGGGCGTCCTGCGAGACGCCGAGGCGGGTGATCTCGTCGGTGAAGCCTGTACGTGCCTGGTCGACGATGTTGCGGTGCCAGGTCGCCTGAACGAACGCGATGCGCCCGGTGATGTCGGTCATGGTCACGAAACTAGCGCATGCCCCGTCATAGTTTGTGGTGCGGGAGGGGCGCTGTTCCGTCCTATGAGATTTCGTTTATTTCTCTTTTCCGTCATGCACAGAGTGACTACCGTGGTGGATGTGACACAGCCGGCTCCCGCCCCCGAGAACACCGTCGGTCCCCGCCCCGAGCGGTACATCGACATCTACCGCCGCGCCACCGCCCGACTGGAGGCGTGCCTGCCGCTCGGCTGGTCGCTGTCGAGCGACCGCCCCCGCTCCCCCGAGGCACCCACCCGGATGCTCGTCACCGCCCCCGACGGCGACACCGTGTCCTTCTCCGTCGTCGCCTCCCGCGGTGTGCTCTCCGGCGACGTCGCCCGCATCGCCGCCGACCTGTCCGACTCCGACCGCGGCTTCGTGTGCGCCCACTATCTGTCCGATCCGGTGCGGCGCCAGCTCGACCGGCACGGCATCTCCTACGCCGACGCGACCGGCAACCTCTCGCTCGTCGCGAACCGCCCGGCGGTGTGGGTCCGCGACCGCGGCGCCGACGCCGACCCGTGGCGCGGCCCGGGCCGCCCGTCCGGGGTGCTCACCGGCGAACCGTCCGACCGGGTGGTGCGCGCACTCGCCGATCACGTCGGGGAGATCTCCGTCCCCGAGCTGATCAAGCTGTCCGGCGCGTCCACCGGCGCGACCTACCGCGTCGTCGAGGTGCTCGTCGAACGCGAGCTCGTGCGCCGGGTCCCGCGCGGCCCGATCGTCGAGGTGCGCTGGGAACCGATGCTGCGGGCCTGGGCTGCCGAGCGGAAGGTGTGCGCGGTCCGGCGGTTCACCGCCCCCGAGGGCGTCACCGCGACCCGCGCGCGACTGGCCGAACGCATCGACATCCCCTACGCGCTCACCGGCGTCGGCGCCACCGACTACGCGGCCCCGGCGCTGCTCGAGGTCTACGCCGACGACCCCGACGACTTCGCCGACAGTCTCGGTCTGCGCCCGGTCGAGCACGGCGGCGACGTGGTGGTGGCGATTCCCTGGTCGCCGGTGGTCTTCGAACGGATGGACCGCCGCGGCGGACTGCGCCACGCCGCCATCTCACACGTCTACGCCGACCTGCTGGCGGGCCCGTTCCGCAACGACGATGCCGCCGAACACGTCCGCTCCCGACTCACCGCGGACGAGCACTGGCGACGCCCGGTGCGTTGACCGCTGCATCCGGCCGATCCGCCTCCCCGGATCCCCGGCCGAGCATTTCGATCTTTGTGTACGGTGCGAACCATGACGGGTCGCCGCGACGACAGGAGTACCGATCAGATGACCGCGCCGCGCACCGTGGAGGACCTACCGTCGGCACTCGACGGCGCCGCCCTGTCCGACCGTCTCGCGGGCCGCCGGCCCGCGGTCTTCCTCGACTACGACGGCGTGCTCACCCCGATCGTCGCCCGCCCCGAGGACGCGGTGTGGTCGGACACCATGCGCCGCACCGTCCGTGAACTCGCCGACCGCGTGTCGGTGTGCATCGTCACCGGCCGCGACCGCGACGTCGTCCAGCAACTCATGGGTGTCGACGATCTCGTCGTCGCCGGCAGCCACGGTTTCGACATCTGGAGCCCCACCGACGGGCAGATCGCCCACGACGTCCTCGCCGACTTCACCGATCTGATCACCGAGACCACCGAGACCCTGCGCAGCCGCCTGGACGGTCTCGACGGCGTCGGCATCGAACCGAAGCGCGCGTCGGTCGCCGTGCACTACCGGCAGGCCTCCCCCGAGGTGCACGAGCGGGTGGGCGCGATCGTCGAGACGCTGTTGCAGGAGAACCCCGACCGACTCGCCGTGGTGCCGGGAAAGATGGTCTACGAACTCAAACCGGCCGTGGACTGGAACAAGGGCAAGGCGGTCCTGCACCTGATCGAGGTCCTCGGTCTCGCCTCCGACGAGGTCGTGCCGCTCTATCTCGGCGACGACATCACCGACGAGGACGCCTTCCGGGCGTTGCGGGGTCGTGGCATCGGGATCCTCGTCGGCAGCCCCGACGACCCGGAGATGGCCGGGCGCCGCACCGACGCCGAGTTCGTCCTCGCGTCGGTCGACGACGTCGAACGTTTCCTGTCGACTCTGGGCAGGTGACAGCGCTACCGGACAGTTCGTGTCGACTACGACCCGCCAGGAGGTTCGCGTGTACGACCCGGAGTTCACCCTCGACTACGACGGTTTCGATCCCGACGACGAACCCCTGCGCGAAGCCCTGACCTCGACGGGCAACGGCTACTTCTGTTCACGCGGCACGGCCGAATGGGAGGACATGGGCGAGGTCCACTATCCGGGGACCTACGCGCATCGTTGCTACAACCGCGAGACCACCATCATGGGTGGCAGCCCGGTCCTGAACGAGGATCTGGTCAACCTCCCGAACTGGCTCGTGCTGAAGCTGCGCATCGACGGCGGTGAGGCGATCCGCCTGGCGCAGGTGGAGATCCTCGACTACCGGCACGTCTACGACATCCGCACCGCCACCGTGGTCCGCGAACTGCGGTTCCGGGACCGGCACGGCCGCGAGACGTCGCTGCGCAGCAGACGGTTCGTGAGCATGGAGCATCCGAACCAGGGAGCGCTCGAATGGTCGCTGACCCCGGAGAACTGGTCGGGGCGGGTCGAGATCGTCACCGCCCTCGACGGCCGGGTTTCCAATCGCGCGGTCGCCCGCTACCGCGATCTCGAGGCGCGGCACCTCGATCCGGTCTCGCCGCGCACCTACGGTCCCGAGACGATCGCGCTGAAGGTGCAGATCCGCCAGTCCGACACCTACATCGCCCAGGCCGCACGCACCCGGGTGTTCCGGGAGGGTTCGGGAGGAGCGATGCTCGTCGACCGGGATCTGTACCAGATGGAGGACTACATCCAGCAGGTCCTCTCCTTCGACATCGCCGAGGGTTCGACGGTGCGGATCGAGAAGATGGTGGCGATGTTCACTTCCCGCGACGACGCGATCACCGAGCCCCTCGCGTCGGCGGGCCGGCACGTGCTGCGTTATCCGGATTTCGCCGAGGCGTACGACGAGCACGTCGCGGCGTGGGACGAGCTGTGGGACATCTGCGACATCCGGTTGCCGCGGGAGTCGCGCGCGCAGTTGCTGCTGCGCCTGCACGTCTCGCACGTACTGCAGGTCTGCTCACGGCACACCGCGCGCCTCGACGCGGGAGTGCCGGCGCGCGGACTCAACGGCGAGGCCTATCGCGGGCACGTGTTCTGGGACGAGATGTTCGTCTATCCCTTCCTGAACCTGCGGGTCCCGGAGATCACCAAAGGCCTGATCCTCTACCGCTACCGCCGGTTGGGTGAGGCGCAGGCCGCGGCGAGCGAGGCCGGTTACCGCGGCGCGATGTTCCCCTGGCAGAGCGGCAGCGACGGCACCGAGGAGACCCAGACGGTGCATCTGAACCCGATGTCGGGTCAATGGGATCCGGACCTGAGCCGGAACCAGCGTCACGTCAGCGCCGCGATCTTCTACAACGTGTGGCACTACTACCAGGCCACCGACGATGTCGACTTCCTCGCCGACTACGGCGCCGAGATGATGCTCGAGATCGCGCGGTTCTGGGCGTCGATCGCGCACTACAACCCGGATCGGGACCGCTACGAGATCCACGGGGTGATGGGCCCGGACGAGTTCCACGAACGGTATCCGGGAGCCACCGAGGGCGGTGTGCGCAACAACGCGTACACGAACGTGATGGTCGCGTGGATCGCGGCGCGCGCCCTCGATGTCTTCGAGGTGCTGTCGAAGAGCCGGCGCACGGCCCTGCGGGCCCGGTTGCGGGTCACCGACGAGGAACTGCGCACCTGGTCGGAGATGAGCCGGAAGATGTTCGTGCCCTACCACGACGGGGTGATCAGCCAGTTCGAAGGCTACGAGGATCTCGAGGAGCTCGACTGGGAGCACTACCGCACGGAGTACGGCAACATCGGCAGGATGGACCGCATCCTGCGCGCCGAGGGCCGCGATCCGGATGCCTACAAGGTCGCCAAGCAGGCCGACACGGTGATGTTGTTCTTCCTGTTCGACGATGCCGAGTTGCGGCAGGTGTTCGAGCAGCTCGGTTATCCGTTCGGTCGCGACCTCGTGCGCCGCACCGTCGACTACTACGACCAGCGCACGTCGCACGGGTCGACGCTCAGTCACGTGACGTTCGCCGGTGTGCTCGCCACCTTCGATCCGCAGTCGTCGTGGTTGCGGTTCAAGCTCGCGCTCGAGAGCGACGTCAGCGACCTGCAGGGCGGCACCACCAAGGAGGGCATCCACATGGGGGTCATGGGCGGCACCCTCGATCTGGTGCAGCGCTACTACGTCGGTGCCCGTGCGTACGGCGACGTGCTCGTCTTCCGGCCCAAGCTGGTCTCGCACCTCGACGGGGTGTCGTTCTCCATGCGGTACCGCGGCACTCCCCTACGGGTGCGGATCGACGGCGACAAGCTGTCGGTGCGCGCCGAGACCGAGGGTTTCCGGGTGCCGGTGCGGGTCGCGGTGGACGGCGAACTCGTCGAGCTCGGCGCCGGCGAGTCGCACGAGTTCCGGCTCGCCGCCGTCCCGGCCTGACCGCGAGGAGGACATCGTGGCCGAGACGCAGTCGCGGTTCCGCGCGGTGATCTTCGACGTCGACGGGGTGCTCGTCGATTCACCGCACGAGACGGCGTGGCGGGAAGCGCTGGCGGAGTTGATGGCCGGCGACTGGTGCGACCTGCAGCCCGAGACCTCCTGGCAGGAGGACGCGTTCACCGCGGAGGTGTACCGGCAGGTGCTGTCGGGCCGGCCGCGGATGGACGGTGCCCGCGCCGCCCTCGAGTACTTCGCGGTGCCCGACGCCGAGCGTCGCGCGGTCGACTACGCCGAGCGCAAGCAGGCCCGGTTGCTGCGGTTGATCGACGAGCGCAGGTTCCGCGCCTACGACGACGGAGTGCGCTTCGTCGCGGCCGTGCAGGCGGCGGGGATCGCGGTGGCCGCGGCGTCTTCGTCGAAGAACGCCGGACTGTTCCTGCGGGCGATCCCCGCCCACGACCATCCCGGCGAGACGCTGCTCGACCGCTTCGACGCCGATCTGTCCGGGCGCCCGGTCGCCCACGGCAAACCCGACCCGGAACTGTTCCTCACCGCCGCCGACGAACTCGGGGTGCCCGCGCAGGCGTGCGTGGTGGTCGAGGACGCGATCAGCGGGATCCGGGCGGCGAAGGCCGGCGGCATGCGGGCGCTCGGTGTCGCCCGTTTCGACGACTCCGCCGATCTCGAGGACGCGGGCGCCGATCTGGTGGTGGCCTCCCTCGACGAGGTCGACGTCGACGCCTTCACCGCCGGACGACTGGCCCGTCGCGGATCAGTTTGACGCTCAGTCGATTCCGACGCCCTGCCAGTGCCAGTCGGTGATCACCGGCATGTCCTCGCCGTGGGTGCGCACGTAGCGGGTGTGCTCGGCGAGGATGTTCTCGAGTTCCTCGCGGGCGTGCCCGGCGATGGGCCGGATCCGCTCGACGCGGTCGAGGACGTCGAGCGCGAGGTGGTAGCGGTCGATGCGGTTGAGCACGCACATGTCGAAGGGTGTGGTGGTCGTGCCCTCCTCGATGTAGCCGTGGACGTGGAAGTTCTCGTGGTTGGTGCGCCGGTAGACGAGACGGTGGATCAGCCACGGATAACCGTGGTAGGCGAAGACCACCGGCTTGTCGGTGGTGAACAGCGCGTCGAAGTGCGCATCAGGCAACCCGTGCGGGTGCGCCCGGTCGTCCTGCAGCCGCATGAGGTCGACGACGTTGACCACCCGGATCCGCAGGTCGGGGAAGCGGCGGTGCAGGATGTCGACGGCTGCGAGGGTTTCCATCGTGGGGATGTCGCCGGCGCAGGCGAGCACCACATCCGGTTCGACGTCGCGGTCGGTCGAGGCCCACTGCCAGATCCCGATGCCCTTGCGGCAGTGGGTCATCGCGTCGTCGATGTCGAGGAACTGTACGGCCGGTTGCTTCCCGGCGACGATCACGTTGATGTACTGGCGGGTGCGCAAGCAATGATCGGCCACCGAAAGCAGGGTGTTGGCGTCCGGCGGCAGGTAGACGCGCACGACTTCGGGTTTCTTGTTGACGACGTGGTCGATGAATCCGGGATCCTGGTGCGAGAAGCCGTTGTGGTCCTGCCGCCACACGTGGGAGGTGAGCAGGTAGTTCAGCGACGGGATGGGGCGGCGCCAGCGGATCCGGTTCGTGGTGAGCAGCCATTTGGCGTGCTGGTTCACCATCGAGTCGACCAGGTGCGCGAAAGCCTCGTAGCTGGAGAACAATCCGTGCCGGCCGGTGAGCAGATACCCCTCGAGCCAGCCCTGGCAGGTGTGTTCGGACAGGATCTCCATGACGCGGCCGTCAGGGGCGACCCGGTCGTCACCCGGCTCGATGCGCGCGTTCCAGGTGCGGTCGGTGGCGTCGAGGACCGCGTCGAGGCGGTTGGAGTTGTTCTCGTCGGGCGCAAACATCCGGAAGTTCGTGGCGTTGCGCCGCATGACGTCGCGCAGGAAGGTGCCGAGGATGCGGGTGGCCTCGCCGGTGGCGGTGGCCGGTTCGGGAACGTCGACGGCGTAGTCGCGGAAGTCGGGCAGGATCAGATCCCGCAGCACCGCTCCCCCGTTGGCGTGCGGGTTGGCGCTCATCCGCCGGGTGCCGCCCGGCGCGAGGTCGCGCAGGGCCGCGACGGGAACACCGTCGTCGTCGAACAACTCCTTCGGCCGGTAGCTGCGCAGCCACTCCTCGAGGAGGCGGCGGTGCTCGTCGTTCCCGCGCGGATCACCGATCGGCACCTGGTGGGCGCGCCACGTGCCCTCGACCGGGGCGTCATCGACCTCCACCGGGCCGGTCCAGCCCTTCGGGGACCGGAGCACGATCATCGGCCACGCCGGTCGGGTCGCGTTTCCCGAGCTGCGGGCGGTCTGCTGGATCTCGGAGATGCGGTCGAGCGCCGCGTCGAGGGCGGCGGCGAAGCGCCGATGCATGTCGGCGGGATCGTCACCGGCGACGACGATCGGTTCGTGCCCGTAGCCGCGCAGCAGCGAGATCAGTTCGTCCTCGCCGATGCGCGCGAGCACCGTCGGGTTGGCAATCTTGAAACCGTTGAGGTGCAGGATCGGCAGCACCGCACCGTCGCGGCGCGGGTCAACGAATTTCGTCGAATGCCAGCTCGCGGCCAACGGGCCCGTCTCGGCTTCGCCGTCGCCGACGACCGCGGCGACGATCAGATCGGGATTGTCGAAGGCGGCGCCGTAGGCATGCGAGAGGGAGTAGCCGAGTTCACCGCCCTCGTGGATCGATCCGGGGGTCTCGGGGGCGACGTGGCTGGGAATGCCGCCGGGGAACGAGAACTGGCGGAACAGGCGCCGCATGCCGTCCTCGTCGCGGGAGACGTCCGGGTAGACCTCGCTGTAAGTGCCTTCGAGCCACGCCGCGGCCACCGGTCCGGGTCCGCCGTGACCGGGACCCATGACGTACATCATGTCCAGGTCGCGGGTGGCGATGGCGCGGTTGAGGTGCGCGTAGACGAAGTTCAATCCCGGTGTGGTGCCCCAGTGTCCGAGCAGACGCGGTTTGATGTGTTCGGGCCGCAGCGGTTCGCGCAGCAGCGGATTGTCCATGAGATAGATCTGGCCGACGGACAAATAGTTCGCGGCCCGCCACCACGCGTCGAGGGTGTCGAAGTCCGGATCGCTCGTGGGCCCGGGCTCGGCGGCTGCGTCGGAAGTGGTCTGCGGTGTGCGGAGTGACATCGGGTTCCTCGTCGTCGGCGACCGGGGTGCTCGTTGCAGCGGTACCCATCCGGCGACGGGCTCACTCGCCTCGGCGCCGCACCATCTCGCCGATCCAGGCCGGCGCGTACGGCGACGTGCAACCGGGGGACGTCGGATAGTCCTTCAGCACCTCGAGGCGTTCGCCGATGTCGAGCGCGCGGGCCCGGTGGTCGGGATGTTCGATGCCGATCTGCGCCAGGCACGTGTTCATCGCCCATTGCAATCGTTCGGGGGCGTCGCGCATCCGGGCGTCGATGGTGTCGAGCAGGCCGGACAGGTCGAGTCCGTCGGCGTTCTTGACGACGCGCTCGGCGGTGAGCGCCCATCCCGCGCTCGCGACGACCGGATCGGGATCGGTCATCCACCGACCGCGCAGCTCCTCGGTGTGCGGGTTCTTCTTCACGACGTAGTTGACGAACCAGTCGTGCACCTTCGGGGTGCCGGTCTCGCGGACCATCGCGTCGAGCTCGTCGACGGTGAACGCCTTGGGGCGGCAGATCAGCAGCGCGAGCAGCCGGGCGGCGGTGTCGCCGGTGGCCCAGAGTTGCTGCGCGAGCTCGTGCTGGGTCTTCACCCGCTTGGCGACGGCGCGCAGGGCGGAGAGGCTCACGCCGTGGTCGTCGCCGTGTTTCTCGTTCACCGCGCGGATCTTCGGGTCGTCGAGCGCGGCGAGTTCGGTGAGCAACTCCTCGACGGTCGGAGCGTCCGTTGTCGTCTGTGCCACCGCGATCTCCTGTTCCTGGGTGTCGGTCGCGCCTCAGCCTACGAGCGCCGGGCGACAGCATGTGCCGGTTCCGTCGTCGATTCGGGTGGGTTCGGCCCCGCTGAGCGGGGTCGGATCCACCCGAATCCGCTCACAGGCCGAGTTGGGTCACGGCGTTGCCGACGAGACCGGCGTGGTGGCGGCTGTACAGCGCGACCATCCGTTCGTCCGCGTGCCCGGTCTGCGTCATGATCGTCTGCGTGGTCGCGCCGCCGCGCACCGCCTGGGTGACGAACCCGGCCCGCAGGCTGTGCCCGCCGAGGGTGGCGACGAGGTCGTCGCTGAATCCGGCGCGGCGGGCGCGGCGCTGGATCATCGAGTGCACGGACTGTCCCGACAGCGCGGTCGTCCCCACCGTGCCGCTGTGGTGCACCGGCCGGAACAGGGACCGGTCGCCGTCCTGTGTGCGCCCGGCCGCGAGACCGCGGCAGCAGTGCTCGGCCGGGTCGGCCGCGGCGGTGCCGAGCAGGTCGACGACGGCCTCGCGTCCGGACTCGTCCCACGCGTCGAGCACCTCCCGCCAGCGTCGATAGGCGCATACCGGGCAGGTGTGCGGATCGGACCCGTACGGCAGGGTGACGGTGCGGCCGCGGGCGCTGCGGTCGGTCTTGGAGCGGCGGACCGTCACGTAGAGCCCGTCGGCGCGGTGCGGGACGACATCGGAGACGACGAGGCCGGTGAGCTCCGAGCGGCGCAGCGCCCCGGCCAGCCCCATGAGCAGCAGCGCCGCGTCGCGACGTTCGGCGACGCGTTCGGCCCACCCGGCGTCGGCCGCCTCGGAGCGCATCGCGGTGAGGATGGTGCGGATGTCGTCGGTGAGCAGCGGGGTCCGGCGCGCCGGCGGGGTGGCCCGGTCGCGTCGGATGCCGCGTAGGAGGTCGCGGACCGATTCGTGCCCACCGGGTTTCGGTAGGCCCGCGAGGGCGTGCATCTTGTTGATGGTCGACACCCACCGCGACAGCGTCGACGGCGCGTACGCCCAGCGCCCGTCCGGGCGCACTTCGGCGGCCTTCTCGGTGAGGAACCAGCTCAATTGCTCGGCGGTGGCCGGCATCGGACTGTGCCCGGTGCGTTCGCACCAGCGGGTGAAGATCGTCCAGTCGCCGATCTGGGCGGCGCGAGTGTTCTCCGAGGTCGCCTTCTCCCGCAGCCGCCGCATCGCGGTGGCGACCGTATCCGGGACCGCGGGCACCTCGGGACGGGGCAGATCCGGGCTGGTCACGGCGTGTTGATCCTCTGGACACGCAGGTCGCGGGCGAGATGGTCGCGCTGTTCGATCACCAGCCGCCGCAGCGCGGCCGGGGCGTCGGTGTGGGCCTCGAGCCAGGTGTCGACGGGTTCGAGGCTGTCGGCCGCGGGGAACAACCCGACGACGATGCGGCGGGCGATCTCGATGCTGCGGCTCGTCCAGGTCTCCTGCAGCACGGCGAAGTAGTCGGTGTCGTAGGCGGAGATCAGGTCGCGGCGCGCCCCGGCGCGGAACCCGGCGATGGTCGCGTCGAGGTGGTCGTTGGTGAGGGTGTGGTCGGCGAGGATCGTCGCCCACGCGTGCGCCTTGACCTCGGCGCGGGGACGGGAGGCGAGTGCGCGCAGGTGCGCGGTGCGTCCCGAGGCGGTGTCGTCGGTGCGCAGTTCCTCGTCGAGGTCGGCCTCGTCGGCGTCGCCGGTGGTGGTCAGCGCCGCCCACCAGCTCCATCGCAGGTCGGGGTCGAGGCGCAGGCCCTCCGGCGGTGCGACGGTGCCGCACAGGATCGCTCGCAGGTCGGCGGCGTGCCGGTCGTCGATGCTCGCCGCGACACCGACGGCGCGGGCGAACGCCAGCTGGGCGTCGCTGCCGGGTGCGGCGCCGTGCATCCCGTCCCAGACCGCGTCGAGCCAGCGACGCCGCGCATCGGTGCGCGCCGAGTCCGGCACATAGTGTTCGACGGCCTGGGCGGCGTTGGCGAGCACCGCGGTGAGCAGCGCGATGTCCGCCTCGTGCGGGGCGAACCGGGCGGCCATCGACAGATAGCGGTCGACGGCGAGTTCCCCGTCGCGGGTCGCGTTCCACAGCGCCGACCACAGCAGGCCGCGCGCGAGCGGTTCGCGGACGCGGTCCAAGGAGGACTCGACCGTGTCGAGCGACCGGGCGTCGAGGCGGATCTTCGCGTAGGTGAGGTCGTCGTCGTTGAGCAGCACCAGCGCCGCCTCGGGCAGGTCGACGGGGGTGCGTTCGTCGGCGAGGTCGACCTCGACGCGGTGGGTGCGGACGAGGTCGCCGGAGTCGTCGGGGTCGTAGCAGCCGACGGCGAGGCGATGCGGGCGCGGATCGCTCTGCACGATCTCGTACCCGGTCCCGGACTCCTCGAGGTGCAGGGTGGATACGCCGGTGGTCTGCAGCCATGCCTGCGCCCAGGACGTCAGGTCGCGGCCGGAGGTGCTCGACAGTTCGACGAGCAGATCGTCGAGGGTGGTGTTGCCGAAGGCGTGCTTGCGGAAGTACCGGCGGGCACCCTCGAAGAAGGCGTCGCGGCCGACATAGGCGACGAGCTGCTTGAGCACGCTCGCGCCCTTGGCGTAGGTGATGCCGTCGAAGTTCAGTTTCGCGGCCTCGAGGTCGACGATGTCGGCGACGATCGGATGCGTCGTGGGCAGCTGGTCCTGCAGATACGCCCAGGCCTTGCGGCGGTTCGCGAAGGCCACCCACGCGTCGGTGAACTTGGTGGCCTCGGCGCTGGTGAAGGCGCCCATGAAGTCGGCGAACGACTCCTTGAGCCACAGGTCGTCCCACCACTTCATGGTCACCAGGTCGCCGAACCACATATGGGCCATCTCGTGGAGGATCGTGTTGGCGCGCCCCTGGTGCTGGGCGGCGGTTGCGGCGCCACGGAAGACGTACGCCTCGGTGAAGGTGACGCAGCCGGGGTTCTCCATCGCGCCGAGGTTGTATTCGGGCACGAACACCTGGTCGTACTTGCCGAACGGATACGGATAGTCGAAGTGCTCGGCGTAGAAGTCCATGCCCTGCCGGGTCACCTCGACGATCTCGTCGGCGTCGAGATGCTCGGCGAGCGAGGCGCGGCACAGCACCCCCAGCGGCACCGTCAGCTCGTCGCGGCTCCACGACGCGTCGACCCGGTGGTACGGGCCGGCGACGATCGCGGTGATGTAGGTGGAGATCGGCTGGGTCGGCGCGAACGTCACGGTCTGCGTGTCGTCGCGCTGCACCGTGCGCTCGGCGGCCTCGTTCGAGAGCACCTGCCAGCGCCGCGGGGCGGTGACCACGAAGGTGAACGGCGCCTTGAGATCCGGCTGTTCGAAGCACGCGAACACGCGTCGGGCATCGGCCGGTTCGTACTGGGTGTAGAGGTAGGTTTCGCCGTCGACGGGGTCGACGAAGCGATGCAGCCCCTCCCCCGACCGGCTGTACCGGCCGGTCGCGACGACGGTGACGACGTTGATCTCCTTCAGACCACCGATGGTGATCCGCGCGCCGTCGTAGACGACGGGCACGAGCTCGCCGTTGATCGTCACCGACTCGACGGAGTCGCCGATGAAATCGAGCCAGGCCTCGTCGGTGGAGGCGGTGAATTCGAGCGTCGTGACCGTGGGGAATCCGGTGCGTCGGGCGTCGACGGCACCCCGAAGGTCTAGTTCGACGCGGTAGGAGTGCACGTCGAGTGCGCGGGCGCGCGCGGCGGTTTCGGCACGGGTCAGATTCGCGGAGCTCACGAGTCCCGATCCTGCCATCACGCGCCCGGACTCGACGGGATTAGCGGGTGTCAGGCACCGATCGCTTCGGCTGCCGGCGTGGCGGGGCGTCCGATGAGGCGTTCGAGATCTCCACTGTCGGTGTCGAGCGCGCCGACGGCGATGCCCGCGTCGGAGTCGGCGAGCACTGCCGCGAACTGTACGGGCACACCGGCGTTCTCGAGGATCGTCGCGTACTCCTCCTTCGGCAGATCCTTGTAGGTCACGGGTACGCCGACGATGCCGGAGAGGACCTCCGCCAGGTCGGCGTAGGTCAGTCGCTGACCGCCGAGTTCGTAGACGGCACCGGCGTGTCCCTCGGTCGTGAGGACCGCGGCGGCGGCTTCGGCGAAGTCCTTGCGGGCCGCTCCGGCGACGCGGCCTGTGCCGGCCGAACCGAACAGCGCCCCGGTGGCAGCGGCTGCGGTGCCCGAGTTGTCGTAGTTCTCCCAGTACCAGCCGTTGCGCAGGAGGGTGTGCTCGATGCCGGAGGCGGCGAGCAGTTCCTCGGTGGCCTTGTGTTCGCCGGCGAGGATCAGCGGGCTCGTGGCCGCGCGCAGGATCGAGGTGTAGGCGATGAACGCGACGCCGCCGGCCTTGGCGGCGTCGATGATGTTGGTGTGCTGGGGCAATCGCTGTCCCACTTCGCTGCCGGAGATGAGGAGCAGCTTGTCGACACCGGCCAGCGCCTCGCGCAGGGCCGCCGCATCGGCGTAGTCCGCGACACGGACCTGCACCCCGTCGGCGGCCAGGTCTGCGGCCTTCGCCGCGTCGCGCACGATGGCGACGATGTCGCCTGCGGCGATTCCGCGGGCGCGGAGGGCGGTGATGGTCAGGCGGCCGAGGTGGCCGGCGGCGCCGGTGACAGCGATGGTCATGGGACTCCTCGAAGTGGTCGAGCGGGCTCGGGAACCCCACCATCTCATCACTTACTTTTAGTAAGTGCAACCGTTCGAGTCAGTACCCATCGCTCGCATAGCCGCCGTATACTCGGCATTCATGAGCACCGATCGCCTCCCCGAAGCCGATGTCTTCGCGCGCGAGTGCCCGTCGCGTCCGGTGCTGCAGAGCATCACCGGGCGTTGGGGTGTGCTGGTGCTGGCGGCCCTCGTCGACGACACGCGTCGGTTCTCGGAACTGCGTCGCCGGGTCGACGGCGTGAGCGAACGCATGCTGTCGCAGACCTTGCAGACCCTCGAACGCGACGGCCTGATCCACCGAGCCGTCCTGGGGACGATCCCTCCGCACGTCGAGTACTCGCTCACCGACCTCGGACGCCGCATCACCGCGCCACTGCTGACGCTCATCGACGTCGTGGAGGAGTCGATGCCCGAGATCGCCGCCGCGCAGAACGAGTACGACCGCGGCCACTGATCCGGCAGCGCGAACCGCCCCCACCGGCCCGGATGCGGCTGACAGAATGGAGCGGCCGGTCGTTCCGGCCGGTGTCGCTCGCCGGAAGGACATCCACGATGGCGCACGTCAATCTCGGTAAGCAGCACCCGGCCGCCTACAAGAGCGTACTGGCATTGAACAAGGAGGTCGAGGAGGCCGTCGCGCAGGCCGGTCTCGATGCGAAGCTCGCCGAACTGGTGAAGATCCGCACGTCGCAGCTCAACGGGTGCGCGTTCTGCCTGCGCATGCACACGCGGGACGCCCTGGAGAAGGGCGAGACCACCGATCGTCTCGCGGTCCTCGCGGCCTGGCGGGAGTCGCAGTACTTCTCCGACCAGGAGCGGGCCGCGCTCGCCCTGGCGGAAGAGGTCACGCACCCCATGGAACCCGGTCGGCACGAGTGGGACAACGGTTCGCTCAGCGACGAGCAGGTTTCCGCCGTCACGTGGCTTGCGATCGTCATGAACGCGTGGAACCGCATCGCCGTCCGGAGCCACTACCCCGTCGGCCCCTGACCCGCACCGGCCCCACGGCATCCCTCCTCAGAAGTCGGTGAGGTTCGGGAAGAACAACACCTGCCCGACGGTGATCCTGTCCGGATCGGCGATGTGGTTGGCAGCCGCGATCATGGCGAACATCTCCGCGTTCCCGTAGTGGTCCTCCGCCAGAGCCCGCAGGGTATCGCCTGCGACGACGGTGTGCCGGTAGTTGAGCCCGGGACGGATCAGCACCCGTCCGACCTCGACGTGGTCGGGGTCGGTGATGTGGTTCGGAAACGAGATCACCGGATACAGTTGCGCCTCGCCGTACCAGCGACGTGCGAGCCCCGAGAGGGTCTCACCGGTGACCACGGTGTGGTGCCCCACGTCCCCGAGTTCGGGAACCAGCAGTGACCGGCCGACCCGGACGACGTTCGGGTCGGTGATGTGGTTGGCCGCCGCGAGCACCGGGAACAGGGTCCCGTCGCCGTAGAAGTGTTGCGCCAATCCCGACAGTGTCTCGCCGGGCGCAACGGTGTGCCGGTCGGTGATGTACGGGATGAGCAGTTCCTGTCCGACGGTGATGTCGTCCGGGTCGACGATGCCGTTCGGAACAGCGATCACGGGGTACAACGTCGCGTCACCGTAGAACCGCTGTGCCAGCTTCGAGAGGGTGTCGCCTGCGACGACTTCGTATTTCGTAACCATGACCGTGCCTCGGTGGTGTGGAGGGTCGTCGATTCGAATCGAATCGACGAGGATCATGGTGCTCACCGTCGGCACGATGCACACGCGTAGTGCGCTACCCGAATCTCGTACGAGAGATGTCCGTCGACTACGTCGGTGGCAGCAGTTCGAAGACCGGATGATGATCGGCCTCCGCGACGAACCGCTCCACCGGGTCGTTCCTGCTCGCCTCGAAATACCGTCGGGTGGCGGACGCCAACTCGACGTACCGCTGCAGGACCGGCCCGGCCTCCTCCGCCGACACCTCACGGATCGAGTAGCGGTGCGTGTCCCGCCGCCTGCTGAGCTCGACCTCACCGGCAGCACGCGCGTTGTGCACCCACCCCACCGATCCGTACGGGGCCACGAGCCAACGTTTTCCGTGCAGATCGACGATCAGCACGGGGTTGCGGCGGATCTTCCCGGTGCGCCTGCCGCGCGTGGTCAACAGATTGGAGTGCGGCACCAACCCCGCGCGGGTGAGAGCGCTCATCACGGCGTTCTCGAGGTGCCGCCACCGGCTCGGTCGGTAGGTGCGCTCGGGGCGGAACGAACTGTCGGTCATCGTCCGCCCCCACCCCGGCCACGCAACCCCGAAGGCCCGCGGCCCGTGCTCGACAAGCCGGGACGCCGACAGCCGACGTACCCCGGGCTCGCTGAGCCGGGGCAGTGTGGCCGACATGTCCGCATGTGGCCGGTCGGGCGGCGACCTGTCAGCGCCGGTCGGCGGACTCGTCGGTGACGAGGCGATACAGCACGTATACCGCGAACCACGCGATGAGCACCGACGCGATCACGAGGGCGATCTCGTAGAAGAGGACCATGTGCTCGATGCTACGACCCGCTGTGGCTACCTGCCTGTTATCACCGGAACTGTCCGCCGCGCCAGGTCGGCAGGTCGCGCGTTCCCAGTGCCACCTCGAGGGCCGCTCGTCCGGACAGCCGTGTCGAATCCAGTACCGGTAACGGCGAGTCGTCCGGGGAGACCAGCAGCGGGATCTCGGTGCACACCAGCGCGACCGCGTCTCACCCGGAGTCCGCGAGTCTGCCGATGAGGTCCATGAAGGACGCCCGGGTCTCGTCCCGGAAGACGCCGTGCACCAATTCGTCGAAGATCGCCGCGTGCACCAGGGCCTGATCGTCGTCCGTCGGGATGACGGCCTCGATTCCTCGTGCCGCCAGTTCGCGGGGGTACAGAGGGCCCTGCATGGTGAACCGCGTTCCCAGGATGCCGACGCGTCGGTGCCCGGCGCACTGCGCCGCGTCGGCGACAACGTCGATCAGGTGCAGCCCGGGAATCGCGAGGGGATCGCCGGGCGTTTCGAGCGCAAGATGGGCGGTGTTGTCCGGACACACGAAGAAGTCGCATCCGACCCTGGCCAGACGATCGACGCTGGTCGCAAGTACGGCGCGCACCGCCTCGTGGTCCCCGCGCTCCCACGCGGGCATGCAGCGCTCGAAGGAGATGCAGTCCATGGTGACGTCCGGATGTGCCGGATGCCCGACACGGGTGCTGTGCTGACACACCTCGCGCCAGCACAGCGAGGCACCTTCCCAGCTGTGGCCCAGGATTCCGACATGTCTCATCCCTGTACCCCCTTTGTCCTGCACCTGAGATCACCCTTCGTATGCAGAGCCCGTTCGACTATCCCTCCTTCATCGACATGCACGCTCGACCGAGCGCAGAATTCCAGCGCTGCAATGCCTTTCATCGCCTCCGCCGGCCCGGGCACACAGTTGACGACTCGCGTTCCGCGCACCTGACGACCGGCGCCGGAGCCGAGGGTCCCACTTTTCTGCCGGCTCCCCGATCCCCGGATCGGAGGGATGCACAGTTTTCGACCCGTGTCGGCACTTGATCGTCATAAGTGGGGATTATGACGATCAGTGCTCTCACTCGATCATGGACGAAAGCGAGCGGTTTCAATGGCGATAGTAGTTACGAAACCGGAAATCGTACGTTGTTTGGCCAGTTCAGCATGTTTCATATCGTTTCGTTTCATTACGGTCTTGTTCTGTAATAACGTAACTAAATGCGGTACGATACCTACGACCTGCGATTTCGGCGCCACGACGAGGACATCCATGACCGACGCACACTCCCCCGCCCGCGAAGCGACCACCGACGAGGACGACTCGAGCAAGCCTCGGGTGGGACGCCCCCGGAAGTACGCCACCGCAGCCGACCGCGTGCGCGCCTATCGCGAACGCGAGCGCGCCAAGAAGGAAGCTGCCGGCATGGCCCCACCGGTCGTCGAGAGCCCGGACGATGCGGTCTCCGCGCTCACGGCCGCCACCACTGCACTACGCGCGTTGGCCACCAACACCGTCGAGCAGTACTCGGCGATCGCCGAGCGGATCACCACCGCGGTCGACAAGCTCACCGACGCCGAGGCCGTCGAGGCTCAGATGACGCGGTCGGCCGCCGAACTCGCGAAGGTCAAAGCCGACGCCGACGCGAAGATCGTCCGGCTACGCGAACAACTCGCCCAGGCAATCGAGGACCGCGACAACGCCGACGCCGCAGTGGCCGCCGTCGATGCCGAACTCGCCGACGCTCGTACCGCACACACCGAACAGGTGCGCCGACTCGAGGAAGCGCATCACGCCGAGCTGACTCGGCTGAAGGACGAGCACGCGGCAACACTGCAGCGGTGGAAGGACGAATTCGAGGCAGCGACCGCCGAGCACACACGAACTGTCGGCGACCTGCGAGCGACGATCGTTCAGCAGGACGAGTCGCTCACCGCACAGCGACGGGAACTCGACGACGCGGCTGCCCAGCGTGAGCGCGCGACCGTCGAGATCACCGATCTGCGAGCCGAGCTCGCGCGCCTGCAGGCCGCGCTCGACCGGGAGGTCGCGACCCGCGAACGCCTCGACACCGAGCTCACCACCGAGCGCGACCGCACCTCCGAGCTACGGAGCCGACTCGAGGAATCGCGCATCACCGCCGCGACGGCCCAGGCGGCCGAGACCGCAGCACGGGCGCGTGGCGACGAACTGCGGGCTGAACTGTCGGCACTGCGCGACGAGATCACCGCCTTACGCGACGAGACGAGGACGCTTCAGGCGGAGAATCTGACGCTGAAGACCGAATCGAGTTCTCTCCGTGCCGAACTGGATGCAGCGAGAACGGCCGGGACGAGCTGAACCGGCCGGCCGATCATCGAGCGCGTGTCCGCGATCGGCGAGCGCGCACTCCGTCGATCACCGTCGACCACGCCAAACGACTTGCCGCGGTCATATTGGAAACGCGAACGGCGTCGCGGGTGAGAAGTGCGTTGGCCAGCACTTTCGTATGCCGCGACGCCGAACTGGTGTGACCGCTGTCGAACGGCGGGGCGGGGTCGTACTCGATCATCAACTGGATCGCCTTCGCGCGTTCCTCCCCCGCGATCCGGGCCGCGAGCGACAGTGCCAGGTCGATTCCGGCGGAGACGCCGGCGCAGGTGACGACTTTGCCGTCGAAGACCACCCGTTCGTCACCGCACGGAACCGCTCCGAACGCGCGCAACGCCGTCAGCGCTTGCCAGTGCGACGCCGCGCGTCGGCCCTCGAGGAGTCCCGCCGCGGCGAGAATCAGCGCGCCGCCGCATACGGAGACGGTCCACGTCGATGTCCGGTGTGCGCTGCGCAGCCATTCGCGGAGACGGTTGTCCTCGGCGGCGACGGCGATGGCTGTCCCCGACCCGGGTACGAGCACGATGTCCGGGCACGGTGTCTCGTCGAACGTGTGTGTCGCGCCGAGCGCGAGCATTCCGCTGTCGACAACGACCGGTCCGGTCTCGTGCCAGACGAAGCGCACGTCCGCCTCCGGAAGGTACCGGAGCACTTCGTACGGTCCGACGACATCCAGTGCGGTCAGACCCGGGAAGACGACGATGGCGATCTGCACTCCGGCACCCTAGCAGTCTGCGCACGCATGTACTCAGACTTTCGGTGCCGATCTCCGCGGGTAGGGACGAGCGTCAACCGAACTGTTCGAACAGCGAGACGATGATCCCGTCGGGTCCCCGCACGTACGCCATTCGCACACTGTTCTCGTACTCACCGATGCCCCCGACGAGGCCGTATCCCCGCTCGGCGACAGCATCGACGGCAGCGTGGAGATCGCCGACCTCGAACGACACATTGCGGATCCCGAGCTCGTTGGGCATCGCCGTCGGCGAGCCGGGAAGGTGGTCGGGTGCGATGAACCTCGAGAGTTCGAGCCGGGCTCCTCCGTCCGGCGGTCGGAGCATCACGATGTCGCAGTGCGTGCCGGGCAGACCGCAGACGGTCGCGGGAAAGTCGCCCTGCACAGTGCCGGTGCCTTCGACCTCGAAGCCGAGGCCGACGAAGAACGCCGTCGCGGCGTCGAGGTCCGAGACGGTCAGGCCGACATGATCGAAGCGTCGTACGTGTGCCATGGGATCCATCCTTCGATGTTGTCTCGTCCGTTTGCTGCTGGGACGGAGCCGGTGCTCGGATCTCGACATTCCACGGACTCGGCGGGACACCGGATCGTTTCCCACCACCGCATCGATGAGCTACGACGCGCCCACCGCTCTGCGACGCGCAACTCTGATCCAAGCGGCCCTGACAAGCATCAGCAGGCACAGCCCGATGCCCCATCCGATCTCCGACAGCATCACACCCACTCCCGCCTGACCGGTGTCGTCGGTACTGGCCACCACGCTGAAGGCGGTGGTGAATCCTGCCGCCGTGCCGATTGCGGCGGCCAGTCCGCCGCTCACCACCCAGCGAGATCGACGAGCGGAAAGGAGGCACGCCAGCACGGCGGTCACTCCACAGGCGATCACCTGCCAGGTGGGGAACTCGTTCGGTGCGGGCAGGCCGGGGCCTCGGAATTCTCCGTCGTGCTCTGCCGACCAACTCAACCATCCCGCGCAGGACAAGAATCCGAGTGCGAATGCGGTTGCACCGGTCGCCCACAGGCCGCGCCGGCCGAGACCCACGGGTCGATCACCGGTCTGCTCGTGGTCGCTCGTCGGACTCCGGACACCGGCACGCTCCCGCTGCCAGGCAACCCACACCGTGCTCACGCCGATCAGGGTCGGCACGCCCACGAAGATGAGCACGATCCACAGGAATTGAGCCCAGGAGAATTCGAAACCGGCGGCCATAGGCAGACACTATGTCGAGGGGAGGGAAAGTCCGACGCACGGTCGTGATCGGCCTACGGTGCCGGCCCTTCGATCGGCTGCGTCCCCATCCGTACGAGGAGCGCGGTCACTTCGGGTACTTGCGTAGTTCGTTCTTGGCGATCGTGCGCAGGTGCACTTCGTCGGGCCCGTCGTAGATGCGCATGGCGCGGTGCCAGCCGTACATTGCGGCCAGGGGGACGTCGTCGCTCATACCCGCGCCGCCGTGCACCTGGATCGCCCGGTCGATGACCTCGAGGGTCATGCGCGGCACTGCGACCTTCGCGGCGGACACGTACGGGGCGGCGGCCTTGTTGCCGTGTTCGTCGATGGTCTTGGCCGCGAGACGGCACAGCAGCCGGGCCTGTTCGATCGCGACGCGCGATTCGGCGATCTGATGCTGCACGACACCCTGCTCGGCCAGTGTCTTGCCGAAGGCGACACGTCCCTGCGCGCGCGTGGTCATCAATGCCAGGGCTCGTTCGGCGGCGCCGAGTGCGCGCATGCAGTGGTGGATGCGGCCGGGTCCGAGACGTGCCTGCGCCATGGCGAAGCCGCCGCCCTCCTCCCCGAGGAGGTTCTCGGCGGGAACGCGGACGTTGTCGTAGACGACTTCGCAGTGACCGTGCTGGTCGTGTCGTCCGAACACCGGCAGGTCGCGGACGATCGTGACCCCCGGAGTGTCGATCGGCACCAGGATCATGGACTGCTGACGATGGGTGTCGGCACTCGGATCGGTCTTGCCCATGACGATCAGCACCTTGCAGCGAGGATCCGCGGCGCCACTGGTCCACCACTTGCGACCGTTGATGATGTAGCTGTCGCCGTCGCGCTCGATTCTGGTCTCGATGTTGGTGGCATCGGAGCTGGCCACGGCGATCTCGGTCATCGAGAAAGCGGACCGGATCTCGCCGTTCAGCAGTGGGTCGAGCCACTGCTTCTTCTGATCATCGGTGCCGAACAGGTGGAGCAGTTCCATGTTGCCGGTATCGGGAGCCTGCCCATTGGTGGCTTCCGGGGCGAGATGCAGGCTCCAGCCGGTGATTTCGGCGAGTCCGGCGTAGTCGAGCTGCCCGATGCCGGATTCGGACGGCAGGAACAGATTCCACAGGCCCCGCTTGCGGGCCTCCTGCTTGAGGGTCTCGATGACGGGCGGGACGGTGTGGTCGTCGGGGCCGACGTTGCGGCGATAGGTCTCGTATTCGTGTTCGGCGGGGAACACGTGGCTGTGCATGAACTCCACCAGCGCCTGTTCGAGTTCGAGTGCTCTGGGAGACGGTCGAAGATCCAGTGATCCGGTGTTCGTCTGCGCGGTGAGCATGCTGTTGGCTACGTCGGTCATACGGTTTCTCCCTCGAAGGTTCGGTCGGGGACGTCGTGAAACGGGGTCGAGGTTCGGTCAGGGACTGCGGTCGAGGTCTGAGCCTCGGTACTGCATGAGATCGAGGGCGTACTCCACGTAGAGGTTCGCGACTTCTTCCGGGCTCATCCGCCCGCCGGGTCGCCACCAGGTGGGGAGAGCGGTACACATCGAAACCACGGCGCGAGCGGCGTCCTCGGGATTGCGGACCCGGAACGATCCGGCGCGCACGGCGGCCAGCACCTTCTCGTCGACGACCGCTTGTTGCCAGTTCCTCTTGTTGGCGATGATCCGTCGATTCTCCGTTGTAAGAGAACGCATCTCACTGGCACCGATGAAGCCGAGTTCGCGCCGGTGCGTGTGGTACAGCGCCAGGTTCTCGATCAACAATGTGAAGACCGTGACAGGATCTCGGCCGGCCCCTTCGGCGAGTGCGCCGCGCGTGCGCTGCTCCAGATCGTCCATCGTCACCTGATAGATCGTCATCAGGATGTCCTGCTTGCTGGTGAAGTAGTTGTAGATGCCGGGAACCGACAGGCCGCAGCGCTTGGAGATCTCGCGCATGCTCGTGCCGTGGTAACCCACGGCGAGGATCTCCTCGAGCGCGGCCTGGACCACGGGCGCGAGCGGCAACGGCTCGTACTCACGCCACTGCCGGCGCGTTTCGGTCTGTCCGAGGCGGTCTGGCCGGGCCGCAACGAGGGTTTCGGGTTCCACTGCGGGTGCCACAAGTGCCGTCCGACCGGCTTCGAGGATGTCCGCCGGCCGCACTCCGAGTGCGTCGGCGATGCGGTTCAAGCGATCAACGGTCAATCCGGTCTTGTCGTTCTCGATCTGACTCAGCGTGGCCGGGCTGACGTCGATGCGCTGGGCCAGGCCCCGCAGCGTCATGCCGCGCGCAGTCCGTACCTGGCGCAACCCGGCCCCGACCGACGCCGACCTGTCGACCGAAACCGCGCTCACCGACAACTCCTGTGTTTGGAATAGTTGAACACTGCTCACCCGACCCTCGACCGTTCCGGGCAGCGTATCCATTTGCACGACTGTCTCGCAGTCCTTTTCAGGAAAATATCGAACCGTTGACGTCGGCAAGTGTGACGTGCACCATAGGCGACACCGAGCGTGTGCTCGCTCCCGCTGTTTACCCGATGGAGGACAACATGACCGAGGTCGACGCTCCCGCAATGCGTGAACTGCTCGGAGAGAACGCGCCGAGCAATTGGGGCAAGTGGGGACCCGACGACGAGCTGGGTGCACTGAACTACCTCGACGCAGCAGAGGTTCTGCGCGGCGTCCAGCACGTCAAGTCGGGCGAGACCTTCACGCTCCAGATCCACATGGGACGCGCCGAGAGCCCCGGCGACCCGCTCTGGCCGGGTCGCGAAGGAATCAAGCGGCAGAACGTGCTCGACGAGAGCTCCTGGGACGGCGACGGGGCTCCGGCCTTCCCGGGTGGCCTGCACTACGCCGACGACACCGCCTTGGTCTTCCTCCAGGGATCGACCCAGTACGACGCACTCGGCCACGTCTGGTACGACGGCAAACTCTGGAACGGATACGACGCCCGCAGCACCGTCGGAGGAATGGACAAGGCCTCCGTCCTCCCGATCGCGGAGAAGGGCGTCGTCGGCCGCGGCGTCCTCATCGACATGGCCCGCCATCGCGGGAAGCCCTATCTCGACAAAGGTGAAACCTTCGACCACCGCGACCTCGAGGAAGCTGCCACCGCACAGGGTGTGACCATCGAGCCGCACGACATCCTGATCATCCGCACCGGATGGCTCAAGTACTGGTACGAGCTGAACAACCCCGAGCAGTTCTACGACGGATTCTGCGAACCCGGCCTGACCTACTCCCCCGAACTCGTCGAGTGGTTCCAGGACAAGGAGATTCCGAACCTGGTGACCGACACGATCGCCAACGAGGTGACCTACGACCCGCAGAGCGGCGTCGCACTGCCGCTGCACTGCGCGCTGATGCGCAATCTCGGTGTCACGCTGACGGAGATCGCCTGGCTCGACGACCTCGCCGACGCGTGCGCTGCGGATGGCCGATGGAGCTTCCTCTACACCGCCGCGCCCCTGAAGATCGTCAACGGCACCGGCGCCCCGGTGAATCCCATCGTCATCCGCTGAGGCGAACCATGACCATCTACGGCGACAAGGTGTGGTTGTCGCAGTACGACGCTGCGCAACGGCAACCACGCACGATCGAGTTCGACAATGCCCTGGCGATGTTCCGGGCGACCGTCGACCGCAATCCGGACGCCGACATCATCCGCTACTTCGACGGCCGGATCACCGCACGCGAACTCGACGAGCTGAGCGACGCCTTCGCTGCGGGCATCCTCGACGCCGGGTTCCGTCCAGGAGAACGAGTCGCGATCTACGCACAGAACGTGCCGCAATTCGTGATCGCCCAGCTCGGAACGTGGAAGGCCGGCGGTATCGCGGTGTCCGCCAACCCGATGTACCGCGAACGCGAACTCGAGGAGATCCTGCGCGACTCCGGTGCCACGGTCCTGGTCGCGCTGCAATCCCTCTACACCGACGTGGCAGCGAAGGTCGTCGAGTCGACCGACGTGCGCACCGTGATCACGACGTCGGAACTGGAGTACCAGACTGCGAACAGCGGCACCCTCGCCGGCGTCGAACGCGTCGCGTGCGCGGGCACCACGGACATGGCGGAGATGCTCGCGGCCTTCCGGGGCCGGACCGCCCCTCCTGCCGAGATCGGCCCCGACACGGTCGCTTTCCTGACGTACACCTCCGGGACCACCGGCCCACCGAAGGGCGCGATGACCACCCACCGCAACGTGGCGTTCAACGCGCAGACCTACCGGGACTGGATCGACATCGGTCCAGACGACGTCGTCCTCGGCGTCGCACCGCTGTTCCACATCACCGGGCTCGTCGGCCACATCGCCCTGTCGCTGCTGACCGGTGCACCGCTGGTGCTGATGTACCGCATGGATCCGGCCGACACCATCGACACCATCGAGAAGCAACGCGCCACGTTCACCGTGGGGTCGATCACGGTGTTCATCGCGTTGATGAACGCTCCGAACGCGAGCAAGGAGGCCCTGGCGAGCCTGACCAAGATCTATTCGGGTGGCGCGCCGATCCCGCCGAGCACCATCGCGGCGTTCGAGGAGAGGTTCGGTCACTACATCCACAACATCTACGGCCTCACCGAGACGACCTCCCCGTCACACGGGGTGCCGCTCGGCAGGCGGGCTCCGGTCGACGAGCTGACCGGAGCGACCTCCGTGGGCGTGCCGGTCTACGACACCGTCGTGCGGATCGTCGACGACAACGGCAACGATCTTCCCCCGGGCGAGGTCGGGGAGCTCGTGACGGCGGGACCGCAGGTGGTGGCGGGGTACTGGAACAACCCCGAGGCCACGGCGAACTCGATCCCGAACGGCGTGCTGCACACCGGCGATGTCGGCTACATGGACAGCGACGGCTGGTTCTACATCATCGACCGCAAGAAGGACCAGATCAACGCCAGTGGCTACAAGGTCTGGCCTCGCGAGGTCGAGGACGTGCTCTACGAACACGACGCCGTTCGCGAAGCAGCGGTGGTGGGTGTACCCGACGAGTACCGAGGGGAGACTGTCAAAGCTTTCGTCAGCCTCCGCCCCGGAGCCACGGTCACGCCCGATGAGCTGATCGCGTTCACGAAGAAGCGACTGGCGGCCTACAAGTGCCCACGCTTCGTCGAGATCATCTCCGACATCCCCAAGACGGCGACGGGCAAACTGCTGCGCCGCGAGCTACGAACGGCGACACCGTCCTGACGATGGTCGCAGAGTTTCTCGCCCGCGTGCGCACTCCGTAGGCGCTGCGCCGAAGGCGGGTCTTCTTCGGTACAGAGCTACCGGAGAAGACCCGCCTTCTCGCGTGCGACCGGACGGCACACCATCACGATCCGCACATTGCGTGGATCAACCGCGCACGGTCGCCATCAGGGCATCGAGTGACTCGGCGGCGGGGAGCGCCAGCGCGGCTCCAGCGACCTCTACGGCGCTCTCCGGCGACAACCGTCCTTCGCGTTGAGATCGAACTTCATCGTGAGCTCGTCGTCGGAGAGCGGGTTCGCCGGACCACCCCGGTTATGGTCGACGCGAGCCTCGTGCCAGGAACCGTCCCGCGTACGTACCCGGAGCACCGCCGGGAACTGATGTGGGTAGATCTCGTCGCAGCGGTCGTCGCTGTAACTCGTGACCAGCCGCGCGAGTTCGAGTGTGCGCGGATCCTTCGCGGCAGCGTCGGTGAAATCGGCGTGTCCCACACCGAGTCCCGAGCCACCGAGCAGTGCCCGTGCGACGGTGAACGGGCCCGAGAAGGCCGCGTGGTAACCGGATTCGGGAGCAGCCTTCGATGCCGGGGGCTCGGCGATCGTGCGTAGTACCGGCTTCGGTACGCCGAGTTGGATCTCCACGATGTCGGCCGGTCCAGACCGTCGCGGACGAGCGCCCGCGCGGCGTCGATGCCGGCGTGGGTGAAGTGGTTGCACGGGTAGGGCTTGAAGAAGATGCCCGGCAGTTCCCAGTGCTCGCCCAGTCCGTCCAGCACCTTCGCGGTGTCGGCCCGATCGCCGCAGAAGGCGTGCAAGAATCCGAAGCGTCCTTCGATCACGGTCGGCGGTCCGGTGAGCCCGGCGCGAGCGAATTCTGCCGAGGTGACACCGGAGTGTGCGGCCCATCCGCAGTGCGTCCGCTTGACCGTGCCGCCGGTGCGGTTGGCTTCGAGCAATCCGGCACCGAAGCTCGCGGCGATGCCCATGGCGTCCGCGATGCCTTCGGTCTCGAGTCCGTAGAGCATCGCTGCGGCGGCAGCCGAACCTACGGCACCGCAGATGGTGGTTGCGTGCTGGCCACGTTCGAAGAATTCGGAGTTGCCGAGTTCCTCGTCGTAGCCGCCCATTCCCAGGCGGACCACGATCTCGATACCCACACCCGCAGCGTCGAGAACGGCTGCACCGGAGGCTCCCACTGCTTCACCGACGGCGAGCGCCGCCGGGATCACCGAAGCGGACGGGTGCAGCACCGACGGCAGATGGGTGTCGTCGGAATCCATCGAATGGGCGAGTGTTCCGTTGACGAGCGCGGCGGTGGCCGCCGGGAACCGCTCTCGGGTGCCGATGCCGTTGGCCGCGGCTGCGCCCGACCAGTTGCGTGCCACCTCGGTGACGACGCGAGCGGACGGCTGGTCGTGCGCCGCGAGGGAGTTTCCGAGCAGGTCGAGCACCCGGCGCGCGACGTCCTTGCGCAGTTCTGCGGGCAGTCCCGTGGTGCGGATGTCGGCGGCGAGGGCGGCGAGCCGGCCGACGACCGTTCCGGTCAGGTCGTGTCGGGTCTCGGTGCTGGTCACGAGGCCACCACCGCGACGGGGCGCACGGGCGAACCGGTGCCGCCGGTGATGCGCAGCGGTGCCATGACGAACGTGAATTCGGTCAGGCCGCGGGCGCTTGCATCCTCGAGGTCGAGGTGCTCGATGATGTGGATTCCGTTCTCCACCAGCATCACTCGGTGAACCGGAAGAACACTGTGCCCCTTGCCCGCCGGGATGTGTTCGAAGGCAGTCGTGTCTGCACCGGCGGCCGCGATGCCGCTGGCCGCGAGCCACCGGCCCGCACCGACATCGGCGCCCGGAACACCGTCCTGCTGGCCGAGATAGCGTTGCGGATCGTCGAAGTACCGGGCCCATCCCGTACGGATCAGCACGACATCACCGCGGCGCGGTGTCACACCGGCGGCGTCGGCCGCGTCGCGCAGGTCCTGTTCGGTGACCGCCTGCCCCGCGTCGAGGGAGTCGACGCCGCGGACCCGTGCGTCATCGAGGAGCAGTCCACGGCGAAGCATGAAGGGAATGGACTCCGCGCCGAGCTGGGAGAATTTTCCACCGCGCTGGGCTTCCTGGGCGTCGATGCCGCCGTGCAGCTTGCCCTCGTGGCTGACGTGGGAGAGCGCGTCGACGTGGGTGCCGACGTGTCCGCCGGTCACGATGATCTCGTTCGATGCCGATCCGCCGTCGGGTCGCACCATGTCGCCGTGCCGGCGGATGAGCGTCATCCGGAATCCGGGGTGGTTCGGTGAGCAAGGCATACCGGTCGTGTGGGGATGTCCCAGCTCGACGATGTCGACGTCGGTGTCGACGACCGCATTCAGCAGTGCGTCGGGACCGGTGATGGTTTGTTCGGTCATGATGTGGCTCCTCGTACTGTGATGGCCGGGGCTCGGTCGAGTACGACGCGAGCATTCGCAACGACCGCCGGGTCGATGAATCTGCCGTTCTCGTCGAGAACCGCGGACTCCCCCGCCGCCGAGGACGCGGACGCGTCGTCAACGATGCGCTGCGCGCGCTCTCGTTCCTCGGCCGAGGGCGTGTAGGCCTCGTTGACAATGTCGATCTGCTTCGGGTGGACGACGGAGCGTCCGAAGAATCCTTGGATGCGGCCGACTCGGGACGATTCCGCGAGCCCGGCCAGGTCGCTCACGGCGGTCCAGACACTCTGGATCGGCGACGACAGTCCCGCTGCGCGTGCGGCTGTGACGATCCAGCGCCGGCGAGTCCCACGCCGACTATTTCGACCGGCTCTTCGGCACGTCCTATCGCGCCTGGGTCGAGCGCGACCGCGTGATGGTCGCCGGCCTGCAGGCGGTCAACTACGACGACAAGCTCAGCGCGCGGTGGACAGCGCTGGTCACCGATCTCAACGGCCGACTGGCCGCGCAGATGAGTAGGGACGCCGACGCCGGGGAGATCACTCCGCTGTCGGACGACCACGAAGGCCTCGTCACGACCCTGACCGACATGATCGTCATGGCCTTCTTCAAGGACCGATCACTCAGGCCGTCCGAAGCCGAGTCGAGACGGATGCTGGCCAACGTGAAGACGGTCTGGCTCGGAACATGGGTTGCGCCGAACCCGCCGTCGCATCGAGGCGACTGATACGGCGGCGTCATATCGCCTTCGTGGCGTGGTGCGACCGGTCCACGCCCCTCTCTACTACCGCGAGGCAGTTCGCTTTTCCGTTACCTCTTCACCTTCATTTCGTCGCGCGCTCAGAACAGCCCGACTGCTCGGATGATCAGACCGACAGCCACCACCAGGACCACGATCACCACGATCGCGATGGCGATGAGGGCCCCGGCACTGCGGCGCTGCGGCGGTTCGTGTTGCGGACCGCCCACAGCAGTCTCGGCGGGCGGAGTATCTCCGGGCGCCACCCCGCCTCCGGGTTCGAGACCAGGAGTGTTCGCGGGATCAGGGTTCTGCGGGTCGAACTTGGACGCGTCGGGATTCTCGTCAGCCATACTCTCCTGTACCCGATTATCGACGAGCAACGCCTCGACTTTCCTTCTTCGCAGCGCCGCACCTGCGAGTGCGCGGGGTACAACGACTGGGACAACGGTTCGATGATCCCGGAATCGACGTGGCCGCCGATACGCCGGGATAAGCTGACAACGGCCGAACAATACACCGCTGCAGGCTCCGGGAGCCGGTAACACCGCTGCTCCCAAGCCTTTTGACCTCGGGAGGAATCATGACCGACCCACAGCAGGATCCGAACAAGGACGAAGGCCAGGAGGGCCCGGCGGACGGCGGTGCAGCCGGCGTCCCGGGCGTTCACGATGGCGGAGCTGACGGGGGTGCCGACGGGGGCGCCGACAGCGGTGGCGACGGCGGAGCCGACGGCGGCGCCGATGGTGGAGCCGACAGCGGCGGTGACGGCGGAGCCGACGGCGGGGCTGACGGAGGTGCCGATGGCGGAGCCGACGGAGGCAGCTAGGTATGAGGACTCCTCATATCGCATCCAGGACTCCGGCGTCGAAACGGACGCCGGAGTCCTGGAAACACGCTTGATCGACATCGGTCGGGAGAAGTTCGCGTCCGAAATCTGGGGACGTGCACCACTGCTGACGCGTCGCGCCGGCACATTCACCGACCTGTTCTCCGCCGAGGCGGTCGACGAACTCATCTCGCGCCGAGGACTCCGCACGCCCTTCCTTCGCGTCGCCAAGGACGGGACGACACTGCCGGACTCGTCGTTCACCTCCCCCGGCGGGGTCGGAGCGACCATCTCCGACCAACTCGACGACACGATGCTCTGGCGCAACCTCGCCGACGGCGCCACCCTCGTCCTGCAGGCACTGCACCGCACATGGGAACCGATCTCGCAGTTCGGCACCGCTCTGAGCGACGAACTCGGACATCCCGTCCAGGTCAACGCGTACATCACTCCACCTCGGAACCAGGGTTTCAGCCACCATTACGACGTCCACGATGTCTTCGTCGTGCAGATCGAGGGAACGAAGAGGTGGGTGATCCACGAGCCCGTCCACCCGGCGCCGCTACGCAATCAGCCCTGGACCGATCACCGCGCCGCTGTCGCCCGAGCCGCGACAGAGCCGGCGTGCATCGACACCGTGCTCGAACCCGGCGACTGTCTCTATCTGCCGCGCGGCTGGATCCATGCCGCGGAGGCCCGAGGGGAGATCTCCATCCACCTCACCGTCGGCATCCACACGTGGACGCGCCATGCACTCGCCGAGCATCTGACCCGGGCAGCACTCGCTGCGCTCGGCGACGATCCCGGGATGCGCGGCGCACTGCCCATGGGCATCGACGACCCGGATGACGAGATCGCCGCTGTCCGTGATCATCTCATCTCCGCGATTGCAAGAGCGGACGTCACCTCCATGTTCCATCGTGCCCGGCGGGAGCAGGCCCGTCCGGCACCGCTGGGGCCGCTCGCCCAATTCGCCGCCGTCCACGATCTCGGCCCCGACACCACGGTGAAACTCCGCAGCGCACTGTATGCGCGCCTGGAAGGTTCACACCTGGTCACGCGTGTCGGCCGTGTCTCTGTGGCGGACGAGGAACTGCCGTCTGTCACGCGCCTGCTCGACGGCGGATCCCACCCGGCGAAAACCCTCGGGACCGACCTGGTCGAACGGCTGTTGCGCGCAGGGATCCTCGTCCCCGCGGAACAGTGACGGTGCACTGTGGTCTCAGCCGAACGCTTCTTCTGCGCAGACAATGCCCGCCTGCGGGGTGATCCGATGGCCGGCACGGCCCCGCGCGGATTCGCCTGGGTCCTCGTCGAATACCGGGGCAGATGGCCGGTGAACGGGTTCGAGGGGCTCGAGCTCGACGCCGCGACCAAGACGGCCGTGTTCTCCGCCGCGCAGGCGGCCCGCGCACGCATACTGCTGGTCAAGCGCCCGGGCCGTCGCCGCCGCGGCGGACACGACCATTGGGCGGTGCTCCGCCGCGAGACCTCGGGCGCGGTGCGTCAGCAATGGGGAACGTGGGATCGCGAGGAGGATCTGACACAGATCGTCACCGCCCTCGAGACTCCCGGCGACCTCGGTGGCCCCTCCGTCCTCCTGGTCTGCGCTCACGGTCACCACGACCCGTGCTGCGCCGTGCGTGGACGGCCGGTCGCGCGCGCCTTGGCCGAGCGCTGGCCCGACCAGGTCTGGGAATGCTCGCACGTAGGCGGAGACCGGTTCGCCGCCAATGTCGTCGTCGTACCCGACGGTGTCTACTACGGCGGTCTCGACGCCGAGTCGTCCGTCCTCACGATCGAAGAACACTTCTTCGACCGGATCCACCACCGTCATCTACGCGGCTACACCGATATGTCGCCGCCTCAGCAGGCCGCGCTCGCTGCCACGCTCCGACGCTTCGGTCCGGCCGGGCGCAGTGATTACACAGTCGCAGAGAGTACCCGCGAGGGTGATCTCTGGCGGATCCGGCTCGCCGGTCGTGCACCGCACCCGGAGCGTGTCGACGTCGAACTGCGGGCCCATCGCACTCCCCCGTGCCGATTGACCTGCCGTGGAGCGCCGACGGCTTCGGTCATGGTCTACGAACCCACCTCGGTCCGCACGCTGTGAGCACACGGCCGCGCGGACGGCTTCAGGTCGTCACCCCAGCTCTTCCTCTGCCTTCGCGAGGGCCGCGAACTCCTCGTCCGGGGAGTTCGCGACGAGGTGGTGACGGCTGTAGAGACCGAAGTAGGCCATGAATGCCGCGAACGCGGCGAACGTCCACAGAGCCGCGACGGGATCGACGAGGAAGGTGGCCACCACAGCGGCCGCGGCGATCACCAGCGCGAACGAGATCGTAACGACACCACCGGGCGTGCGGTACGGACGCGGCATCTCGGGCTCACGCACGCGCAGCACGATGTGGCTGACCATCATGAGCACGTAGCTCACGGCGGCACCGAAGACCGCCATGTTGAGAAGCATCGCACCTTCACCGGTCAGCGACAGGACGAACCCGATAACGCCGGGCACGATCAACGCGAGCATGGGTGCCTTGCGCGAATTCGTCACCGACAGGCTCGTCGGCAGGTAGCCGGCACGAGACAACGCGAAGGTCTGCCGCGAATACGCGTACATGATCGAGAAGAAGCTGGCGATCAGCCCGGCGAGCCCGATGTAGTTGACGACCTTCGCCGCGGTCCCGTCACCCAGCGCCTCGACGAGGGGATTGCCCGAGGTCGACAATCCCTCGGCACCCATCGCACCGGTCGCGAGGAACAGCACGGTCGCTCCTGTCACCAGGAGCACGAGCATGCTGGAGATGATGCCGCGCGGCACGTTCTTCTCCGGCTCGCGCGCTTCCTCCGCAGCGAGAGGAACGCCCTCGATCGCCAGGAAGAACCAGATCGCGAATGGGACCGCGGCCCAGATACCGAAGTAGCCGAACGGCAAGAAGTCCGAGGCACCGAGGGCACCGGTCGGCGCGATGTCCATGAGATTGTCGGACTCGAACAGTCCCACCGCAGAGATTGCGAAGATCACGAGTCCGACAAGTGCGATGGCGGTGATGACGAACATCGCCTTGAGCGCTTCGCCCGCACCGGTGAGGTGGATGCCGATGAAAATGGCGTAGACAGCGAGGTAGATCCACCATCCGTCGGTGATCCCGAAGATGTTCAACGATTCGACATAACTGCCGATGAACGTCGCGATGGCCGCAGGTGCGATCGCGTACTCGATGAGAATGGCCGTGCCGGTGGCGAATCCACCCCAGGGGCCGAGCGCGCGACGAGCGAAGGTGTATCCGCCCCCTGCGGCCGGAAGGGCCGACGACAATTCCGCCATCCCGAGCACCATCGCGAAATACATGCCCGCGATGACCACGCCTGCGATCAGCAGGCCGCCGAATCCACCTTCGGCGAGTCCGTTGTTCCATCCCGCGTAGTCACCGGAGATGACGTAACTGACGCCGAGTCCCGCGAGGAGCACCCACCCGGCGGTTCCTGTACATAGTGAACGTTTTTCGAGGTATTCACTCTTTTCGGCGTGGAAGTCGGCGCCGTCGCGATGCTTACGGGTTCCCGAACTCTTCGATGGTTCTACGACTGACATTCCGTCTCCCTGAGGCGATCGGTTCGTACGGCGGCATCACGCCGCCACGGTGGTGGAACGTTGCGCGAGCAGCGGCCGGCGTCCATGGGCTACCCCCTGGTCGTGGAAGTCGCGCAACGAGATGGAGTGCAGCCGTGTAACTCGGATGATCCAGCATCCTCCCGGGCGAACAGGGTGTCTGTTCGTTTCTCGAGTATCGGAGAAGACTGTTGCAACTCCGTTGCGAGCTTGTAATGGAACGAGTCGACACGAAGATCCGATCGCACGGTGGTCTGAACCGTCGCCACATCGTCGATACCTCGGTCCAATCCGAACCTCGAACATCCGAACCGCGGTATGTAGCCTGCGGGCGGTCCCCCTACCAACCGACGACACGTGGAGGATTCGAAGTGACTGCGCTGCTGCTGGCGGTATCGATCGTGGCTGTGGCTGCGTTCGGATGGGGCGCATCGGTGGTGTACCGGGCTCATCGTTCTGTCGTGCGCCGATCCGAAGGTCTGCTCTCGGCCACTGGGCGTACCCGGGTGAAGACAGGGCGCAATGTTGCGGTCGCCGGACTGGTCGTCGGAGCTCCGAGTCTGGCGATCGCGCTTCTGCCGACCATGGACAAGGTGGTCGTGGTGATCGTCGTTGCGCTGCTGATGCCCGGCTTGTTCCATCTGACTCGCGAGACCCTCGCCTTCCCGGTGAACGAGCACTGACTGCGGATACGACCGTCAGTTGGCGGTGTTCACATCCGTGGTGGTGACAACCGATGCGCACCATCGACCTTCGAGTCGATGACCGAACGCGATACCGACGTCCGAAAATGCGGTTGCTCGGGCTGCCACTGCTCGATAGGGTGGCCCGCATGGCGTCGGTCAGAGAGGTCCAAGTCACGTTCGATTCCACCGAACCCGAGCGACTCGCGCACTTCTGGTGCGCTGTTCTCGGCTACGAGGTGCCCACGCCGCCCGACGGGTTCGCGACATGGACCGACTACGACGCAAGCCTGCCTGCAGCGTCGCAGGGACGCGCGTTCGTGTGCGCCGACCCGACCGGTGCCGGGCCACGACTGCACTTCCAGCGAGTACCCGAAGAAAAGGTAGTGAAGAACCAGGTGCATCTCGACGTCCGCGTCGGGACAGGCTTGGAGGGTGACGAACGCCTGTCTGCTCTGCAAGCCGAATCCGACCGGCTGGTCGCGCTCGGCGCTGCGCAGGTGAAGGTTCTGCATGCCGACGGCGTCGACGAGTCCTGCATCGCCATGCAGGACATCGAAGGCAACGAGTTCTGCCTGGACTGAGCTCGTATGCCTTGGTGTTCAGTGATCCGACAACCGATCACAGAGAAGCGGTGTAGTCCTCGACGATTCGCTCGGCAACTCGGGCCAGGGCCACATTGAGATCTTGCGACAACATCCGCAACATCACGAAGGCGCGGGCGGCGTCGACGCCGCAGCGCTGCATGAGAAGACCTTTGGCCTGGCCGATGGTGTCTCGGGTGCCCAACGCCGAGCGCAGATGCAGCTCCGCGCGTGCAGCCGTGAGCTCGGCGGCCGCCTGAGCCGCCAGTGCGATGCCCAGCGCCACTGCGGCACCGTCGAAGGCCTGCGGTTTCGATGCGAACAGGTTCAGCGAACCGGCGATGTCGGTGCGGGTGTGGAGTTGGAAGGACAACACGCTGCCGACCCCGACCATCAGGGCTTCTTCCGTGAACTGCGGCCAGCGCATCTCGGATCGGAGGTCGCTGCTGTAGACGACGCTCGTGAGTCCGGCAGCATCGATACAGGGGCCACCGGCGTCGCGTTGGATCCGACCGAGTTCCTGGGACAACGACGAGGTCGCTCCGTGGGCTTCGAAGGTATTCTTGCCGATGAGCACGATATCGGCACAGTCGACCCTGGCGATCGTGGCAGCCGCAGCCGCGGTCACTGCGCGCAACGCTTCGCCGAGATCGTGCCGTCCGCTCGGTGGTCTTCGTAGATCTCCAAGGGCCTTGATTCGGCCATTATGGGAAGCCTCTTCCGCCTGTTTCACGATGCCGCGTGTCAAGGCGAAAAGTCGCGGGCAAGGTGCCCGTACCACCCACGCTACCCGTGATTGCCGGTACGGAGGTGTGAAGAGCACCTTCTGGGCGTTCGGCAGATACCTCGGGCATCGGGTGGCCGACTGTGGGTCGGAAGGTCAGAGGGTGTGGCCGAGGATGTGGGTAAGGGCGATGAGAGCGGCGAACCAGATGAGAGTTCCGCCGAGTGTGGCGAAGTCTGTGTACATGAGTGGTCTCGATCGTACGCCGGTTGAAGCATCAACAAAAATGTCCGTGGTCACAGTCCCTCGCGCACGCGTTCGACTTCCGACGGCTTGTCCCCACCGGGAATAGACGGGTAGCGGGTCGCGTTGTGCTCGGCGGATCGGGTGCGTATTCGTGTCCCCCGGGCTCAACCCATTGCCTTCACGGAAGTTCCGTTCGGCTGGAGCCGTGTTGCGCCTTTCGCCGAGAGGCGACCGAACGCACCCGGTCCCTTGACATTTCGTACGTCGCGGCGACGCATACCGCCACAGAAGTATTCGCTGCCGATGTACTCCCCGAGGATATTGCCGACCCGCCGCGTCGCCCGAACGCCCCCAGGTTCAGCCGGCACTCGACCGGGTACCTCCGTGAGAAGACAACGGTTCGAGAGACGAGCAAGTGCAGGAGGACATGCGCCCACCAAGTTGACCGCCACCGACCTTCGAGAACTACTCGATTCGACGCTCGATGACCCCGCACTCGTTCTGGAGGAGGGACGGTTCCGCGTTGTCGGAGGTCAGGAGCTGACCGATCAGAACCGACCGTTTCTCGTAGTTACCAGAGAAGACCTCCGGAAGCAGCTGCCGCAGGATCGCGACTACGACGAGAGCGACCTCGAACTGCAGGCGGGCGTGCTCGACTCGACCGTCGCAAACCTCGGCGGGTGAGTACGGAGTCGACACCGGTCGTCGGGTGATCACCCTTGTATCGGCTGCCTACCGGAACAGTCGGTGACACACTCGAAGAATGAGCGAAGAACCCACATCCGCGCCGGTCTGGAATTACCTGATGGACATGGATGGTGTTCTCGTGCACGAGGATCACCTGATACCCGGCGCCGACGCGTTCCTGACCGAACTCCGCGATACCGGTACGCCGTTCATGGTGCTCACCAACAATTCCATCCGCACGCCCCGAGATCTGCGGGCTCGCCTGCTGCTCTCCGGCCTCGACGTTCCGGAGAAGGCGATCTGGACCTCGGCGTTGGCGACGGCGACGTTCCTCGCGAATCAACGCCCCGGCGGCAGTGCCTACGTGGTGGGTGAATCCGGATTGACCACCGCGCTGCACGACATCGGCTACGTGCTCACCGACAGCGACCCGGATTACGTCGTCCTCGGAGAGACACGCACCTATTCCTTCGAGGCGATCACCACCGCGATTCGTCTGGTCGAACGCGGCGCCCGGTTCATTGCGACCAATCCGGATCCTACCGGCCCGTCACGGGAGGGTTCGCTTCCCGCAACCGGCGCCGTTGCGGCGCTGATCACCCGCGCGACCGGCCGCGAACCCTACTTCGTGGGGAAGCCGAACGCCTTGATGATGCGCTCGGCCCTGCGCGCGATCGGTGCGCACTCCGCACACACGCTGATGATCGGCGACCGCATGGACACCGACATCGTCTGCGGCCTCGAAGCCGGCCTGCAGACGCTGCTGGTCCTGACGGGTATTTCCACCCGTGAATCAGTCGAACGATTCCCCTACCGTCCGACCCGCGTCATCAATTCGGTGGCGGATCTCGTTGGCTCCACAGCTGATCCGTTCTGATTGCGAGATTGTCGGATAGGTCCTGTCGACCCGGTCCGGCAAGGACGCCGGTGACGAGTAGCTGCACCAGACGATCGGCATCGTTGACTGGTCCGCCGCCGCGCCGTGCACCAGACCTGCTCCGCACGCCTGCGGTCGGAACGGTGGTCGCGAACCAGGCAGCTTCGACGGCGAACCCTTCGTCGATGGGCTCGGTGCGCCGTTATGGCTGCGTCCGATCCGGATGGCCCCGCATTGGGTGGCCGACGATCACTCACCGACACCCGATGACACACCATTCGACCACAGCGCGGCCGCACTCGGCAGGGGTACGAGCGCGGCCGCCGCCTATAGGTACTCACGTTTCTGCCAGCCCCACCATCATCGTCAAGATGGCTGGTCCCGCTGCCGCCCTGCGTGCCGAAGTGCCCGCTGCAAGCCCTGCCCGCCGGCATTCGGAACCACCAGTGTCACCACTGGTAAATGACCTGTCTTCGGAAAATGCGGCTCCGTTGCCCCAACCTTCACTCCTACAACATCTGGGATTGGCATCCGCATCCCGAGGCTCGATGTGCCCCGCAGGAGGTGAAAGACTGAACGAGAACCGGACGCGGGTGCTTGAACCTCACCCTTACGGTTCGGTGTCACCGATACTCGGGTCAGGAGGAAGCGGCATGCGCACACTGATCGTCTACGAATCGATGTACGGCAATACCCACACTGTGGCAGAAGCAATTGCACGAGGAATAGCACCGACGGGTACTGTCGCCACGATCCCTGTGTCCCAGGCATCCCAGGAGGACGTACAGGCATACGATCTGCTGATCGTCGGTGGTCCCACGCACGTGCACGGAATGAGCCGTGACTCGACCCGGCGCGGCGCCGTCGAGGCCGCCGAGAAACCGGAGAGCAACTTGACGCTCGAACCCGACGCGGCCAGTGCGGGAATTCGTGAATGGCTCGACGGGCTTCCCCGAAGCAAGGGAAACGCCGCCGCGTTCGACACCCGAATCGACAAGCCCGCCCTTCTCACCGGGCGCGCGTCGAAAGGAATCTCGAAAAAACTACGTCACCTGGGCTTCACGATCGTCGCCGACCCAGAGAGCTTTCTGGTCGATACGCACACCCAACTCGTCGAGGACGAGGAAGCACGCGCGGAACAATGGGGCGAGAGGCTGGCGAGGCAGACTTCAGCACACACCTGACGCATACGACTCTTACCAGCCTGCGGCGCGTGCATCCATTCTCCCGGTCCCGACAGGTACGGTGCCATAGGCCGAACGTGAAGACGTGAATCTGTCATGTCTCCCGATGCTGAGCGCATCCACCACTTGTTCGTACCCCACCGCACCATCACTGGGCACGGGAGGCACGATCCACACCGATCATCTCGAGCCACGCCTCGGCGCGACGGCTGTCCGAGCCCCGGAATCCCACATAGCCGTCGGGCCGGACGATCACGACGCCCGTGCCCGGCCAACTGAGTATTCGGTGGACCCTGAGCACTTCGTTGTCGCCGGGCGGTGTCGTCGCCCGCGCCCCCTCTTTTTGCGGCGCTTCTGGTGGCACGACAGTGTCGAGACCACCGAGGTGGACGTCACGGACGGGAACACGCTTCCCGCCGCGCTCGACGATGTGGACGTCGTGGTCCATCTCGTGCACGGGATGCGTTCGGCGGATTTCCGGGAGGTCGATCTCGCGGCCGCTCACGAGGTGCGGCACGCGGTCGATGCGTCCTCGGCGACCTGCATCGTCTACGTGTCCGGTTTCGTCCCCGACTGCGATCCGGACGAGTTGTCCGAACATCTGCTCTCCTGGTGGGAGGTCGAGCAGGAACTGTCCTGGTCGAATCGACCGGTGATCACCCTGCGGGCCGGAATGGTGCTCGGATCCGGGTCGACGAGCTTCGAGGTGCTGGGCCAGCTCGCGGGGCGGCTGCCGGTGACGGTGGTGCCCGACTGGATGAACTCGAAGGTCGAACCGGTCGCGATCGTCGATCTGACCGCAGCGGTGGCCGGTGTGTCCGGATCACGGGGATGCCGCGCGCACAGGTCACCCTCTCCCGGCTGCTGGAATCGGTGATCGGTCGGATCGGGTCGTGGCTGACGGAGGTGCCCTCCGGAACCGTTGCGGCTCTGATGGAGAGTCTGCGTCACGACATGACCGCCCGGGACTTCCGGGTGGATCGGTGGCCTGGTCGCGTCGGACCACCGGCCCTTGGGTATCGAGCGGGCGCTGCAGCGCGCGGTGCTTCCCGCCGACACGAGCGTCCCGTACAGGAATCGGGATCCGATGGACCCACTGCCCGGCGATCCGGACTGGGCGGTCGCGCCACCACGGAGGCCCGCCGGTATTCGGCGCAGGGTATCCCTTTGCGGCACCGAGCGCGGATACGCCGGCGCGACGACCGAGACCTCGGGGCCGGGTCAGGTAAGGATGTCCGTCCTGTCGCGTCTCGGGGGTTCGGTGCTAGCTTCTCGACATGTCGCTACCGAACCCACCGTCGGCGAAGGATTCCGGCGGGCAGCACGAGCGCGTCGAACCGCACACCGGCGGGTTGGCGAGCAAGCTCAACTGGCTGCGGGCGGGCGTGCTCGGCGCGAACGACGGCATCGTCTCGACCGCGGGGTTGGTCGTCGGTGTCGCTGCCGCCACGACGGACGAGTCGACGATCCTCACCGCCGGGGTTGCCGGGCTTGCCGCGGGCGCGGTGTCGATGGCGCTGGGCGAGTACGTGTCGGTGAGCACGCAACGCGACACGGAGCGTGCGGCGCTGCACACCGAACGGCGCGAGCTCGCCGTGATGCCGGAGGCCGAACTCGACGAACTCGCGGGGTTGCTCGAGCGCAAGGGCTTGTCGGCGGTCACGGCGCGTGCCGCCGCCGAGGAGTTGACCGCCCGGGATCCGCTCGCGGCCCACGCCGAGGTGGAATTGGGGATCGATCCGACCGAACTGGCGAATCCGTGGGTGGCGGCGCTGTCGTCCGCGGTGTCGTTCACCCTCGGGGCGTTGGTGCCGCTGTTGATGATCGTGTCGGTGCCGGAAGCGGTGCGGATCCCGGTGACCTTCGTGGCGGTGCTGTGTGCGCTGGCCGCGACCGGATCGATCAGTGCGTGGCTCGGTCGGGCGCGGCGGGGCCGGGCGGTGCTGCGGGTGGTGCTCGGCGGTGCGCTGGCGATGGCCGTGACCTATGCAGTGGGTCAGTTGTTCGACGTGGCCCTGTAGCGCGGGTCGTCGCGTCGTGATCGTGTGCGGCAGGCCGGTTCATGCGCCGAGCGCGAAGGCGATCAGGAATCCCGCCGCGGTACAGATACCGACCCACCAGCCACCTTCCCGATAGGCCTCGGGCATCAGCGAGTCGGCCATGACGGCGATGGTGGCGCCGCCGGCGAAGGCCTGGATCAGGCCCGCCGCGGACTGCGCTGTTGCTGCGGCACCCGCAGCACACCGACCAACGCGAAGTCGGGGCGCTCGGTGAGCAGATCGGACCATCGGCCCATCCGCCGACTACCGGCCACAGAAGACGTCCCTCCCGGTCGAGGGCGGAGTGAGCGCCGCGGTCCGCGTCACCGCACGGCCGGTGAGAATCCGATCGGTCAAGGCAACTCCCAGGGGTCGGACAGCACGAACACCATCGCCGACCAGACTTCCCGGCACTCCGCCGCTCACCGTACCGCGCCGATCCACGGACGGCGAGGGCGTAACGCGCCGGGCTCTCGACGCACCCGGGCGTTGCACCCCGGGCGCCCGTCAAGGGTGCGTCAAGGCGGCGCGGACCTCGGTGGCGTGGCGCTCGAGAGTCCGCCGGGTCACAGCGTCATGGTCGCGAAGGTGCTCGCACACCGGCGCGAGTTGCTCGATCGGCGTAGGACAACGCCCGAAGGTCGGCATCGATGACGTGGATCCTCAGCGTGCTCGGCGCGGCACTCATCGCGATGGCGTTACGGGATCTCTATGCGACTTTGTAGCATCCGCACGGGTTGGGCACGCTCAGCCGAGGTGTGTTCCGGGGTGCCTGGTGGGTCGCCGGCAAGATCCGCCGCCACGGCCGGGCGCTCGGCTCGACCGGACCGCTGGGCATGATCGCCACGGTGTTGTGGGCGGCGCTGATCGTCGGCGGGTGGTCGTCGACGGCATCGACTCCCGCCTCGAGATGGCCCGCCCCCAGAACGCCGACCCCATCGACTTCGGCACCGAAGATCCGGTGCAGACCGTGCTGGAGTCGAACGGTGGTATCGGCGTCGACCGGATCATCGATGCTGTGGGTGTCGACGCGTATCGCCACAAAGCCGGTCCGGACGGTGACACGTGGGTACCTGGCGCTGCGGTGGGCCACCCCCGTGCGCCGCGAAGGTCGGCAGCACAGGCATCATCGGCGTGTACCCCGCCGATCTTCGATCGGTTCCCGCTCGGAGGGACTCCTGCCCGCTAAGCGGGCTACCCTTTCGCGCCCGCAACGGTGGCCGAACAAACGCGCCCTGGTGACAGGCAACGGTTCGGCGCAACGACCGGTTGAGACGTGACTATGAGGATTACTGCGTAATCGGCCGGGCGGCCGCGTCCCGGTCGTCTCGCTCAATCGATTCGGACAGCCCGCTCTCCTGAGGACGATAACGGCGGGCATCTTCGTTACCACCCGACGAAGAGGGAACCATGAGCTCACGCCGGTTTGGCCACTCGCCCGGATAGCCTCCATGTGACGGCACCCATCGCCTATGGTCGGCACCGGTACGGAACCAACCTCGCTCTCCTAGCGGCAGGGGCTTCTCGCGGGACACGCCGACCGGCATCCGATACTTGGAGTTCGTGCTCGGCCTACTCACCTTTCGTGCGCCGATGGTGTCCTTCTTGCGGTCCGGGGGTCTCAATGCGATAGGGTCGCAAGCGGTGTGCCGGGAAGTCTGGTCGGCGAGAACATGTTGTCGTAGTCGACCCGAAGGTGTCGGGTCCGGTCGAAAGATGAGCTGTTCGTCCGGTCGAAAGATGAGCAGGTTCGGTCAATCCAGTCTGTCTCACCGGTTCGATCCGCGGAAGGCCCAGATCCGCTTGAGTTTTTCGTGACGTTTCAGTCGTCCGAGTACCAAATCAACGTTCCCGTTGTGGTCGTTGTCCAGCCGTCATGGAGTGGACGTCGGTTCCGGATGCTGTCGACGACGGTTGCGATCATGGCGTTGACCGAGACCCACAGCGGGCGTGAACCACCTGCGGATGCGGAGTACTCGACGACGCAGCTGTGCAGGTCGCCGGGGCGGGTGTCGACACACAGTGAAGTACCGGCAGCATCGTCGGCGATGGGGATCAGGTCGGGGATGAACACTTCGGCCGGACTGCCCGCGGGCGCTGATCGGATTGCTGCCTCGTCAGGGGCGGAGCCTTCCGGCCAGCGCTCCCGTAGATCGTCGTTGATCTGCGTCCACATGTCCCAGGTGGTGAGGGTCTCGTCGAGGGAGAGCAACCGGAACATCGGGACGATCTCGATACCTCCGCCTTGGAGCTGGAACAGCTCACGGACCTCGTCCGGCCACTGATAGCCGGTGTGGTTCTCGGCGGCGTCGAGATCGTCATCGGTGGCTCCTGCTGCCACGTCCTCGAGGGCGGCGGTGGCAGCGAGGTCCTGCCACAACACGGTCAGCTCACCGCCGCGGCTGACGGACCGCGGTGTGGTGCCGTCGTCTTCCGGCTCGATCGCACTAGCGCTCTCGTACTCGGGGACTGCGGGGCGTTGCTGAACTTGCCACTGGTGCAGCGCGTCCTCGGCTCCGGCCGCGACCTCATCCAGGGACGATGAACCGTCGAGGCCGGGAAGATCGATCGGCCCCAGCACCCCGTTGATCAGCAAACGGCCCGGAACAGCCTTGATGGTGCTGCCGGTTCTGTCGGCCCACTCCCGGGCGGCTCGCGCTGCATCGCGTGCTGCCTGCACGACGGAGTCACTGTTGCTCAGGCCGTGCAGTCCTTGCCCACCACCGGTGTCACCCCGTCGGTAGAAGACTGTCAGATCCCAGGCGATCACGTGAGCATTGTGCCTTGTTCTGCTGATCGGCAGTCGAAGTGACAGGTATCTCGGGCCGAGAGAGGTCAGAACAGCGCCGGGGACACCCGTGCTGCGGTGACTGTCGAGGTTCCGTGCATCGGGTCAAGGTGACGAGCAGGTTCAGGTCTGCGCATCGGTCCCTCCAGCGGCAGCAGCGGACGGCAACGACTCGATCGCGGTGTGCTTGATGCGATAACTGGTGCCCTTCAACGCGATCACGTCGGCGTGGTGAACGATCCGATCGATCATCGCCGAGGCGATGGTGGCCTCGCCGAACACCTCGCTCCACCTCGCGAACGGCAGATTCGAGGTCAGGATGATCGAGGACTTCTCGTAGCGACTCGACACCAGCTGGAAGAACAGGTTCGCGGCATCGGTGTCGAACGGGATGTAGCCGACCTCGTCGATCACGACCAACCCGATCCGGGCGATCTTGCGCAGCTCGATATCCAACCGCCCCAACCGATGTGCATGCGCCAGCCGGGTGATCCACCCGGTCGCCGGCGCGAACGCCACCCGGTGACCGGTATGCGCGGCCGCGACCGCCAATGCTGTCGCCAAATGCGTTTTCCCTGTTCCCGGCGGTCCGAGCAACACCACATTGCGGGCCTCGGCGAGCCATCCGCCGCCTTCGAGACGGGCGATCTGCGCCCGATCGAGACCGGGCTGGACACCGAAATCGAAGTCGGTGACCGTCTTGATCGCGGGAAATCCGGCGCTCTTGATCCGCAACCGGGCCCCGGATTCGGCGCGGGCATTGGACTCGATGGCCAGCACCGCCGCCAGATACTCCTCGAACGACCAGTTCGCGGTGCGTCCCTGCTCAGCGAGGCGGGCGTATTCGGCGACGATCCGCGGAGCCTTGAGCGCCCGGGCATGGTGGACGATCACCTTGTGCGCCTCCGAGGTGGTGTGACGGGCATTCATCACGCCACCTCCGACGTCCCGAACACCGCGTCGTAGGTGGCCAGATCCGCGACCTGCACCTCGACCGCATCCGGTGCAGGTCTGCCGCGCTGAGCGGCGGTGTAGTGGGCGCGTTGCTGCCGGGCGACGGCGGCATGCTCGGGATCGGTCACCACCGCCCCCGGCCCCCACCTGCGCCGATGATCGGCGACGAGGCGATGCTCGCAGGACACCCGCACCTGCTGCGGATCGGCGGTCAGGGTGATCATCCGTCCGATCACCTCCGGATGCACCGAATAGGCGGCCCCGCCGACCTGGACGTAGTAGTCCCGGCCGAGCCGGACGGTGCGGGTGGTCCCGACCGCCGGAGCGACCGGTGGCAGCACCGTCATCGCTGCCCGGTCCTCGGCCATCGCGTCGACCGGCCGCCGCCGGGTCACCCGGTGAGTGCGTGTGTTGGCCACCGCGAGCCACCGGGTGAGCTGGAAGTTGAAATCCGCCGGGGAGGTGAACCGCCGGCCGGGCAGAAACGAGGTCCGCAGATAACCGTTGGCGCGTTCGACGATCCCCTTGGTTTCGGGATCATAGGGCGGTGCCTGCACCAGCCGGGTGGCCAGCGTGCCGCAGAACCCGGCGACGCCGTCGGCGAGCCGTCCTCGCTGCCCGATCCCGGCTTCGTTGTCCCACAACAGTGTCCGCGGAACCATCGTGAACGATTCGGTCAGCAGCTGCCACATCCCGGCCAGCAGGTCCCCGGTCACCCGCGAGGGCAGCATCACCGCGGCGAGAAACCGCGAATACGTCGCGACCATCACCAGCACCGGAAACGAACGCAAGGCTCCCGCGTGGTCGGGAACGAGCGGTCCGGGGAACATCAGATCGCACTGGATCTGCTCACCGGGCAGATGCACCAGCCGATCCGCCGGGTCGGCCGGCTGATATTCCGGACGGATACGGGCAACGTTCTCGGCGAACCACGAGTTGCCACCGCTCCAGCCGACCCGTTCGGCGAGCACCGTCGTCGGCATCGCCGGATACGTCGCCAGCAGGGTTCGCACCGCCGGTTCGGTCAGCGCCCACGCCGAGGACTGGGAACGGGCGCGTTCGTACTTCGGCGGTGCCTGGGAGCGCAACGCCTTGGCTACGGTGTTGCGCGAGAGCCCCAACTTGCGGGCGATCGCGGTCTGCGTCATTGCTTCCGAGTTGTGCAGCTGACGGATCAACGCCCAGTCCTCCACAGTGATCACTCCTCAATCGTCGAGTGGAGTGCTCACTTTTCGACCGGAATACCTGCTCAACCTTCAACCGGAGCCGACACCCGAAGGACCGTTGTGTTTGCGCCGATCTTCCTCACCCTCCCCTGTCCTGGCAATCACGATGTGCTACTCGCCCAGTGACCGGTCTGCACACCAAGTACCCATATCGCAGTCCCGGTGACCACATCTTTGTGCAGTCCTCGTGTCGCCGCCTGTTGTCCGGTACGAAGCAGCGGTACGAGGTTCGGTACGTCGACAGTGCGCTGGGTGCCACTGGTGTGGTCACCAGCGGCACCCGATCCGCGTTGCCGGCAATCGTAGTGGTGGCCGGTACGGAGGTTCCGGCTGCGGCGATGACGGCACTGATCGATGTCCTCGGTCCGTCCCGGCAGGTTTTCATCGTCGACCCGCCGGGGATGCCGGGTTTGAGCGACCCGCGATATCCCGTCCGAGATCTCTGGACCGTTTACGGGCAGTGGTTCGACACGGTGTTGGCCCAGCTGACGTCCTCACCGGTGACCGTGATCGGGTACGGATTCGGTGCCGCGATCGCCGTATCGGCGCCACGCCACGTGCACGTCACCGATCTCGTGTTGGCCGCCCCGATCGGGTTGTCCCCGATCCGGCAGACCGCGGCATCACGATGGCACCGGTGGCGGTGGCACACCGACGCCGATCCGCAGTCGGCAGAGCGGTTCCTGCGTGTGGTGACCGGTACCGGTTTCGAGCCCGATGCGGACTTGGTGGCGTTGTACTGCACTATCGGTGCGCACTACCTTCCGCCCCGGATCCGGCCATTGGTCCCCGACGACGCGATCACACAAAAGGCAGAGCACGTCCCGATCACGATCGCAGTCGGTGGAGACGACCCTTTCCTGACCGAGCCCGTGCGCGGCGCGCTCGGCGGGCGGGTACCCCAGGCATCGATCCACCTGCTCGACGGCGTCGGGCATCTGATCCCGCTCGAAGCCCCCGAACAGCTCGCCGCACTCGCCGACTCCGCGACATCCACCGCCCCTCCCCCGCGATCCAGCGGCCCGGACGATCGAGCACCAGCAACCACGTCGAGGACATGTGATGTCGAATATCTTCTCCGGTCGACCGTTTCTGTCCCGCGGATCCTGGGAGGAATCCCGCCGGGTGGCGGAGATCCTCCGCAAGGAAACCGTCGGGGCGTGCTGCTGCTGATCGGCGCGCTGGCAGCGTTGATCTGGGCGAACACCACGTGGTCGGATTCCTACCACACGTTGCGGGAGACCACCGTCGGTCCGGCTGCGTTGCACCTGGATCTGTCCCTCGGGGCCTGGGCGGCCGACGGGCTGCTGGCGGTGTTCTTCTTCGTCGTCGGCGTCGAACTCAAACGCGAATTCGTCGAAGGCAGCCTGCGGGATCTGCGGCGCGCCGCGATGCCGGTGACCGCCGCCCTCGGCGGAATGGCCGTGCCCGCACTGATCTTCGTGACGGTCAATCTCCGCGGCGGAGCCGAAGCGTTGAACGGCTGGGCGGTGCCCACCGCCACCGATATCGCGTTCGCGGTGGCGATCCTCGCCGTGATCGGCAGTCATCTGCCGTCGGCCTTACGTACCTTTCTGCTCACCCTCGCCGTGGTCGACGATCTGCTCGCGGTGACCGTGATCGCCGTGTTCTACACCGACGAGCTGAACCTGCTGTATCTGGGTGCTGCGTGGGTTCCCCTGCTGGCCTTCGGTATCACGCTGCGACGCGGGGGCGGCAGGTGGTGGTTGCTGGTGCCCTTGGCCGGCCTGACGTGGTGGCTGGTGCACGAATCCGGTGTGCACGCCACCATCGCCGGGGTACTGCTCGGGTTCGCGGTTCCCGTCACCCGCCGGGTCGGAGACAGCTCGGTCGCGGTCGCCGAGCACATCGAACACCGCATCCGGCCTCTGTCCGCGGGGTTCGCGGTGCCGGTGTTCGCGTTCTTCGCCGCCGGCGTCACCGTCGGGGGACTCAGCGGATTGTCCGATGCGCTCACCGATCCCATCTCCCTCGGGGTGATTGCCGGTCTGGTGCTCGGCAAGGTCGCCGGGATCTTCGGGGTCAGCTATCTGGTGGCCCGGTTCACCCGTGCTCGTCTGGACGACGAGCTGCGGTGGGTGGACGTGCTCGGGGTGTCGCTGCTCGGTGGTATCGGATTCACGGTGTCGCTGCTGATCGGGGATCTCGCCTACGGGGCGGGCACTGTCGCGGCCGACCACGTCAAGGTCGCGGTGCTGTGTGGCTCGCTGCTCAGCGCGGTTCTCGCCTCGATCGTGCTCACCTCCCGCAACCGCACCTACCGGAGAATCCGCGCGGCCGAACTCGAAGATGAGGACGGCGACGGGATCCCCGACGTCTACCAGCAGCGATGACCGATCTTCCCGTCTCCGGTTCGCCCCGTACCCGGTGGTGGGCCCAGGCCACCGCCCGCTCGCCCCAGGCCCTGTTGCAGTGTGTGTTCTGGCCGGTCGCAGTGATGCTGGTGGTGCACCGCACCGTGATCCTGGCGGTCGACGGGCACCGTACCGACGACTTCACCGGGGTGTATCGGGCCGCGGTCGCGTTCTGGAATCGCCAGCCGGTCTACACCGCCGCCTATCACCACGTCGACCCGCACTATCTCTACCCACCCTCGGGCTCACTTCTGATCGCCCCGTTCGCGGTGTTCGAGCACGAACTGTCGCGATGGGTGTTCATCGGCGCCAACGCCCTCGCGGTGCTGCTCGCGGTGTATCTGGTGGTTCGGATGTTCGGCCATACCGCTGCGTCGGCAGCGCTACCGATCGCCGTAACGGTGGCGTTCGTGTCCGAATCGGTGGTCAACACCTTGGTATTCACCAACATCAACGGCGTGATCCTGCTCGGACAAGTGGCCTTTTTGACGCTGCTGCTCGCCCGACGCGACCTGTGGGCGGGAGCGGCGATCGGGCTGACCTTTGCGATCAAACCGATCCTGGCGCCCCTGCTGCTTCTGCCTGTCCTGCGCCGACAACTGAAAGTGTTCATTACGGCAGCCGGAGTCCCCATCGCGCTGACCGCGCTGGCGTGGCCGTGGGCGGCCGATCCGTGGCAGTTCGTCGAACGCACCGTGCCGTATCTGCTGCAGTCCCGCGACTATTTCAACAGCTCGATTACCGGCAACGGCACCTACTACGGGCTGCCCCAACCGCTGATCCTCATCCTGCGGATCGGCTTCGCCCTGCTCACCGCGATGACGATCTATCTGCTCTACCGCTATCACCGCCACGACGAAGTATTCTTCGTCGTCACCAGCGCCGGTGTATTGATGACCGCATCCTTTCTGCTGGGCTCGCTCGGACAGATGTATTACTCCATGCTGCTGTTTCCCCTGCTGATGAGCGTGGTGTTACCGCAATCGGTGATGCGCAACTGGCCGGCCTGGCTGGCCGTCTACGGCTTCCTCAGCGCCGACCAGTGGTATTCCGGACGCTGGATCGAAGCCGGTCGTTACATCGAATACATGCGCCCGACCTGGGGATGGTCACTGCTGCTGGTCGTGATCTTCGCGGTGCTGCTCGACCGTCGAATACGACCGCCCCGTCCACCCGCCGAGCAGGACGGCAGGAACACCGGCCACCGCCCCGCATCCTCTGTGCCGCATCGTCTTTGAGGAGACAACGTGAACTGGACCGTCTTTGTCGTCTTTCTGATCGTCTGGGTGCTGTCCGGGTTGGTTACCGGATTGTGGATGGCCCGCCGTGGCCACGACCCCCGCTGGACCGTCATCGCCGTGATCCTCGGGCCGCTGTTCGTCCCGATTGCTCTCGAACGCATCGAACGCACCCCCCGCTCGGTGGAAACAGCACCGATTGCCCGGTGGGGCGCCGGTGACGCCGAGCCCGGCGGTCTTCGGGTGATGGTCGGCTACGATGGCTCGACGGAAGCCGAGCACGCCTTGCGCGCGGCGTTGCAACTGTTCGGCCCGGCCGCAGCCGTGTTCGAACTCGTCGCGGTGATCTCCTACGACGACGGCACCGATCCCGATTCGGCCGCACTCGAGCGAACCAAACGCCCCCTGGCCGACGCCGCTACCAGGGCAGGGGACCTCCCGGTCGGTTACGCCGTGCTCGCCGGCCCGCCCGGACCATGCCTGCGCTGGTTCGCCCAGGACCAGCACGCCGACACCGTGGTGGTCGGCAAGCGTGGGCGCGGGATGTCCAACCGGATGCTCGGCAGTGTCGCCGAATATCTCATCGCCCACTGCCCCGTCCCCGTCCTCGTGGTCGACCCCACACGCACCACCGCGAGCCCGTCCGTCCCCTCCGCTGCGCCGGTGGCAGTGCGAGTCTCCGCCGAGGAAATCTCCGACAGCGACGGACACCGCACCACCTGACCCTTCGGACCTGATTCGAAACACCGTCCGAGCCCACCCCGCACCCTGTGCGGGGTCCCTCCAGAGCACCGCACGGGTGGACCGACCCACTTCCTGGTGCGGCGGAATCGGCGCATGCGCCTCAGCTATCTCACCAGGAGAATCCCCTGACGAAGGAGCGCGGCAAACTCGCGGCAGCGGTCAGGAATCGACACCGAGTCGTTCGTCCGCACGAGCGACGCACATGGTCATCCAGGGGAAACATCTCGCGCGAGAGTTCATCTACCGCGGCGGCGGGTACGGATGCATATATCCGTGCGCCCAAAACGGTGGATATCCGTAGTGAGTGTAGAGGCGCTGATAGAAGTCGGAGGCTGGTACCACGGTGGGGTCGTAAGGTTCGCTTCCGGCGACGTGTTCTTTCGTCCGATCGATGTGCACGCCGCTGTCCTCGACACGCGTGATCGCATCCACCGGTACGAGCCATTTCGTCTTGCCGATCCCGAGAAAGCCACCGGAGCCCAGCTGGACAAATCTCACCTTCTGCTCGGCCTCGTCGACAAGAAGACCATCGGCGTCCCCGAGTTGCTCTCCATCGCGGTCGTATACGCGGCGCCCCGAATGTCCTCGTGCGGGTTCAGAAGCATCATCTCGCCTTCATCGAGATCGATCAACGTAGGGTAGGTCTCTTCCTCGGACACAGTCTTGCCTCCTCACCTCAGCGGTTCCACCCGCTCGCAGCGCAGAGCCTTCACCGGACGGGTGCCCGATTCGGCTCGGCCTCAACCACGCCGCACCACCGTCGCAGTTCGGTGAGCGCGGTCTGTCCGCCTGGACAGAAAGCTTCACAAGGGTGTATCCGGGGTATCGGCGTGGCTTCCCCGAGTGAGCACGATACCGAGTCCGATCATGCCGACACCCAGGACGAAGTGCAGCCAGTCATCGGCCGAGTTGAGCGGGATGAAGTTGATGGCGCCGCCCTTGTCGATCAGCAGCCCGAACACCCACAACCCCAGATAGATCAGCCCGCCGAGCAGCAGGTAGATCCCTGCAGCCGAATGGACACGGGCCGCAGCGATACCGGCGATACCGAAGACCACGTGAACGAGGTTGTGCAGCACCGACACCTGGAAAACGCCCAGCAGCATCGCGCCGGAATCGTGACCGGCACCGGCGAGATGATCGAGGTCGGAGGTGATACCCGGGATGAACCCGAGGATACCGACCAGCAAGAACATCACGCCGGCGACCACTGCCGCGGTCTGTACCGGCGTCGCGGTGAGTGAACGTCGGGCAGGGCGAGGCGATGGAGTTGTCATCATGCGACCCTTTCGCACAGTCGGTGCCTGATGCGCTCCTCGCCCGAAGGGTTCCCGACCCACAGGAGCCACAAACCGTCTCGCCACAGCCGACTTCTGCATAATTTTCGATTCGCGATCGGTGTCTCGGCGCGTCTTCACACGGGCGGACAGCAGCGGCTGCACGGGCCGTACCGATGTCCCGTACTCCTGCGGCCTCAACGCAGCCGGGACCGTGAGTGCCAGCGATGTGTGAGGCTGCTGTCGACATCGTCGGCGGTGCGCTCGAGAGCACGACGGACCACATCTTCGTGCTCGCCGAGGCAATCACGGAGCCGCGCGAGCTGATCGCCGATGGCAACGCGGTGACTGTCGGTGACCGCTTTCCACCCCAGCAGCTTCAACATCGACAGCAGCGCCTCGAGGACCTCGGGATCGGCGGCACCGTAGATTCGCGGTTGTGTGCACACCAGATCGAGCAGTTCAGCAAAGGTCGGGCGTGCGATCACCACTCGCACCCGATCGTCGAGATCGCACACCGGGTAGGGCCCCAACCGAGCAGACAGCAATTCGACGAGGACCGCCGTGCAGGCGACGAGACCGTGCACCGCGGTCGTCGGATCGTTGATTCCCGGTGACAGGGCACGTACCACCACATCGGTGAGTTGACGTAGTCCGTAGCCGACGTCCTGGGCGGTGGTGCGTTCACTGCTGGTGCGCACCGCGCTGCGGATCCGGTCGTCGAGCCGGTCGAGTGTCTCACCGGTCAGGGGGTGTTGCGGGTGCACAGGCCAGCAGCGCGCGATCGGTGTTCCCGCCACGACCGGGTCGCCCACCGGGCGATCGATCCACACGAAAGCCTCGGCGCGCACCGCCGCGTCGAGGACGGCGCGTTCGTGGATCTCGACCACGAACCCGGAATCGGCGGCTTCGACGAGGTGAGCGTGCGGCGGCGGTTCGGGCAGTGGTTGCTCCGGTCCCCCGCCGGTGGTGGCCTGCGGAAGGATATCCGCTGCCGTCGCGCAGGTGTCGGCGCGTACCTGGTCGAGGACGGTTTCGACGCGGATCTGCCGCACCAGATGGCCGAGGAACAGCACCAGCGACACCACACTGGCGACGGTCAGTGCATACGCCAGAGTCACGGCCAACTGGGGCACGAATTCGCTGGTGCCGGCGTCGGTGTCGTTACGGACTGTCCGCAGCACGGTCAAGGCGTAGATGAAGGTGCTCAGGAACAACGCCAGGGTGCGTTGCACCACGCGGTCGGCGGCGAAGGTGCGCAGCAGCCGCGGTGAATACTGGCTGCTGGCCAGCTGCAAGGTCACCAATGTGAGGGAAAACGTCAACGAAGTGACGGTGATGAGCGAGCCGGCGATCGCGCCGAGCACCTCCCGGGCCGCGTCAGCGCTCCCACCGAACAGATACCCGGCCACCTCCGCAGGCATGTGATCGTCGACGGCGGTGTCGAGTTCGGGCACGCCGATCCCGGCCAGCACCGCGAGCAGCACCGCCACGGCCGGCAACGGCCACAAGCGCGACCGAAGCGCCTCGACAAGCACTCGGCGCCGCGCTCGTACGACATCGAACACCTGGACGTGCCCTCGAGGACCGGTCATGGCAACGTCGTGCTCCTCATCGACGGTCACCACCGGGTCGGGACGATCGGCGGTGACCACCGGATGCCGAATGAGCGACATCGTCCAGGACCGAACCGTTGCCGTACTGCTGGTGGCCGATCACGCTGAGGCTGCCGTCGGTTTCGAGCACCACGGCTGCGACCTGTCCCAGGTCGCCGAAACCGGAGGCGCGCACCGCTTGCCGTACCTCGCCGGGGCTGATCCGTTGCTGTGCCAGCGCCAGGTCGAGCATTGCACCGTGCTCGACGAGCAAAGTCGGATCGGCAGTGAGCACGGCGCGACTGCGAGGCCAACGAGAGGAAACAGCAGCGGCCAGAAACTGCAGCCCAGCCAACAGCACCAGCGCCACCGCGCCCTCGGACCACGACACATCGGAACTGAGCAGAATCGTCGCCAGCGTCGAACCGAGCGCGACGGTGACGACCAGGTCGAAGGCGTTGAGTTCGGCCAGGGTTCGCTTCCCCGAGATCCGCAGCACGAACACCAGCCAGAGATAGGCGGCCGCACCGACGAGCACCACACGCATCAGATCGGACCAACTTCCGAACCACATCCGTCGGGCATACCCGCACCAGCGGGTGGGTACTCGCCCGGCCATGGCCACCGATCGCACCCGAACAGATCCGTCGCTGCAACTGTCCGTCGGCCGGGAGCAGGTCGTGATCGACAACCGATACGAGACAGCCTCGATCGTCAACGACGTCCTGATCGCGGTGTTCTTCACCATCGGCAGCGTGTTGTTCTTCTTCGACTCCACCCAGACCGCCGGCACCTGGCTGTTCCTGCTCGGCTCGCTCGACTTTCTCGCCCGGCCCGTGATCCGCCTGAGCCGGCGCACGCATCTGCGACGGCTGGGACACCGCTCCGCTCCCACCGACCGCGACTACGACTACTGATTCTCCGAATCTCGGCCCGCACTCCCCCGAGTCACCATCGTTCGGATGGGTGACGATTGCGATGCGTCGATCCGGGAATGCGATCGTCATGCACATCGATGTCGTTCTCGCCGTGGTCGGCGGACTCGGGGTAATCGTGGCAGCGATTTCCTCGGCGATGCGCCGCCTGCCGTTGTCCGAACCCCTACTCGGTCTGGTCGCCGGGGTACTGCTCGGTCCCCAACTACTCGATGCGTTGCCGATTGCACCGGTGACGGTCGAACACGGCCTGTTCCACGAGCTCGCCAGGGTTCTCTTGGCCGTGTCCGTGATGGCGGTTGCCTTGCGTTACCCCATCGCCGCGCTGCGTCGCCACCGCCGCGCACTGGCCGTGCTGCTGCTGGTCGTCATGCCCTCGATGGCGGCGATCTCGACCGGACTCGGATGGGCGGTGGCCGGATTACCGCTGGCCACGGCACTGTTGTTCGGGGCCGCGATCTGCCCGACCGATCCGGTGCTGGCCTCGAGTGTGGTCACCGGCGATCTTGCCGAACGGGACCTTCCCGCCCGGGACCGACAGCTGCTCTCGCTCGAATCCGGCGCGAACGACGGCCTGGCGCTGCCACTGGTGGTCGCCGCGATCGCGGTCGCCGGCCCACTCAGCGCCGGTGCGGCGGTCAGCGAATCACTGTGGCAGGTCCTCGGCGCCCTGGTCGCCGGCGCACTCCTCGGCGCCATAGGCGGTGCAGCACTGCGACTGGGCGACAAGCACGGCGCCACCGCACACGGCCCGGCCCTGTTGTTCACCGCTGTGTTGGCCCTGGGAATCCTCGGCGTGGCCGGTCTGCTGCACGTCGACGGGGTGCTCGCCGTATTCGTCGGCGGCCTGGCCTTCAACGCCGTCGGCACCGGCGCCGAACGGACTTCCGAAGTCGAGATCGACGAGGCCGTCAACAGGTTCGCAGTCCTGCCGTTGTTCTTCCTGCTCGGCGCCGCCCTACCGTGGCAGCAATGGGCCGAGCTGGGCTGGAAAGCGCCCGCCTTGATGGTCGCTGTCCTGCTTCTGCGGCGGATCCCGATCGTGCTGTTGTTGCGACGGCCACTGCATCTACCGCTGCCCGACGCGGTGTATCTCGGCTGGTTCGGGCCTGTGGGGGTGTCCGCATTGTTCTATCTGACGATAGAAGCCGAACGTCTCGGCGTCGACGACGCCGTGCTCGGCGCCGGCACGCTCGTGCTGACCGCGAGCACAGTGGCATTCGGTCTCACCGCCGCAGCCGGGCGCAACCTCTACGTTCGGGCCGTAACAGGAAGAGTCGATCGGGTGCGGCCGACGCGCGCTAGGGACCGGAGGTAGACGGCAATGACGTGGTTACTCAGCGCGCTCGGCGCAGCGCTCATCGCAGGGGCGTTGCGGGACATCTATGCCACGTTGTGGCATCCACACGGGCTGGGCACGCTGAGCCGCTGGGTGTTCCGAATCATCTGGTCGATCGCCGGGAGGATCCGCCGCCACGGCCGGGCGCTCGGCTCCGCCGGCCCGCTGGGCATGATCGCCACGGTGTTGCTGTGGGCTGCGATGATCGTGACCGGGTGGGCGCTGATCTACCTGCCGCACAAGCCGGGCGGTTTCTCCTTTGCCTCTGCGCTGCAGCCGCAGTCGTCATCCGATCCGGTGGCGTCGCTGTATCTGTCGCTGGTGACCGTGGCCACCCTCGGCTACGGCGACATCACTCCCGCCTATCCGGCGTTGCGGTTGCTGCTCCCGGTGCAGGCGTTGATCGGGTTCGTGTTGTTCACTGTGGCGATCTCGTGGATCTTGCAGATCTATCCGGCGTTGATCCGCCGCCGCGCCGCCGCCCGGACCGTGCATCTGCTGATCTCGACCGATTCGACCGAGGTTGCCCGCCGTGGAGAGGCGAGCATCGCGTGCGCGCTACTCGACGAGCTCACCGAGGCGTTGACCACCGTGGAGTTCGATCTGCGGCAGTACGGCGAAACGTACTTCTTCCGCGACGCCGACTCCGATCGGTCCCTGGCCGCGATGCTCGGGCACGCTCCCTCTCTGGTTCGGGCCGGGGAGGCATCGACGGCGATGGAGGTGCGCCGCGCCGCAGTGCGGCTCGAGCAGCAACTCGGGTCGCTCACCAGCTATCTCGATAGCCGCTATCTGCACACCGGAGGATCGATCGAACAGATCTGCGCTGCCTACGCCGCCGACCACCGGCACCGGACCACACCACGGTGACCCGGCGCCGGCGATGCTGCGTGAGCAGGTCAGTTGAGGGCGGCGAGCAGATCGCGGCAGGCCTGCTCACAGCGCCGGCACGCCTCGGCGCAGATCCGGCAGTGCTCGTGATGGGAACTGTGCCGGTCGCATTCGTCGCCACAGACCTGGCAGGCGGTGGCGCAGGCCTCGAGCACGGCCTTGGTGACCGTCGCGTTGTTGCCGGTCTGGCGCGAGAGGATCCGGGCGGTCGCCGCACACAGGTCGGCGCAGTCGAGGTCGGTGCGGATGCAGGTGGTCAGGTCGGCGACGGTGTCCTCGGCCAGGCACGCGTCGGCGCAGGCGGTGCACGTCTGCGCGCAGTCGGTACACGCCTCGATGCAGGCGGCCAACACGCCCGTGTCGATGTCGCCCACATTCTTCGGATAGCTCTCGAGCATGCTCGCTGCAGTGCCCATGACAGTGCTCCTTTCCTCGGGTGACGGCTTCTCACGGAACAGCAAGTTCCGCTTCGTCTGTCGCGTACCCGAGCAAGCACACTCTCAACATGTCGTACAGATTTTTCGGTGCCCGGAAGTGCCGCCGCGGTGGAGGTATTAGCCCGAATCAAGGCCGATCCGGAACTGTCTGCCATCCCCGTGGTGGTGTTGACCTCCTCCGCGGCCGAAGAAGACCTGCTACGTAGCTACCGGCTGCACGCCAACGCCTACATCACCAAACCCGTCGACTTCGATCAGTTCGCGGGCGTGATCCGCACGATCGACAACTTCTTCCTGCACGTGGTGCGTCTGCCCCATCGGCCGCCGATCTCCGGCGCACCGTGAGGCGATGCGCCGACGCGGGCTGTGCGCACCTGAGGTGACGCATCCCCTTGTCTCACGGTCGGCGCCCAGTTCGGGAGCTCGGACGAATACCAGTGCATCCTCGCCGGCGATCCGGTGGTCGATGATGCGGTCGATGGTCTGCCGCCACTGTGCACGCACGTCGTCGATGTCGGCGCCGGCGTCGAGTCGTTGCAAAATATTCTGTTGCGCAACGTGATAGGCCATGCGGGTATCGATGTCGAAGGAGGGTAGTGCCATGGGCCTGCACCCTACGGGCCACACGCGAGAAGCCCAAACACCCTGGTCGTCGTGAAGACGATTGCCGAGCCGAAGGTTTCGCTAGGACGGCGCTCGTGTATCCGGATCGCGCCTCGAGTCATCGGGGCACCGTGGGCGCAGCCGCGAGAGCGGATCGGCCTGTGGTGCGACGGGCACAGCGGGCGATCTCCGCACCGGAGGCGCGCACGCGGAACGGAGGGACATGTGATGTCTTCCAGCACCGACGAGACCAAGAAATTGTCGTTGATCGGCTCGATCGCGCTGGGCACCGGCGTGATGATCGGGGCGGGCATCTTCGCTCTGGTCGGTCAGGTCGCCGAACTGGCCGGCTCCGCGATACCGTGGGCGTTCGTCGCCGGCGCGGTCGTGGTGGCATTCAGTGCGTATTCCTATGTGCGCTATTCGAGTACCGATCCCTCCTCGGGAGGAATCGCGATGATCCTTACCGCCGCCTACGGTCCCGGGGTGATTGCCGGGTCGTTCTCGTTGTTCATGTACGTCTCGATGATCCTGGCCGAGAGTTTGCTGGCTCGAACGTTCGGTACCTATCTGCTGCGCCCGTTCGGGATGCAGAACTCCCCGGTGTGGGTGCCGGTGCTCGCCGTCACGGCGATCGTGGCGGCGACGATCGTCAATCTGGTGGGTAACCGATGGGTGGAAGGCTCGGCCACGGTCACCGCAGCGCTCAAGATCGCCGGTATCGGTGTGCTGGCGGTGGCCGGAATCATCGCCACCGGGATGTCGGCGCTGTCGGATGCGCTGGTGGGACGTCCCGGCGGAGCGCCGCCGGACAGTGGACTGTGGGGATTTCTGGCCGGCACGACCCTGTGCATCCTGGCCTACAAGGGCTTTACCACCATCACCAATCAGGGTGCGGACATCCGCAATCCCGAACGCAATATCGCTCGCTCGATCGTGATCGCGATCGCGGTATGCACCGTGATCTACCTGTTGTTGACCGTCGCCGTCGTCGGGAGCCTGCCGGTCCCGCAGATCCTCGCCGCCCGCGGCTACGCCCTCGCCGAGGCCGCCGAACCCTTGTTCGGTTCGTGGGGGGGTGTGGTTGACGGTGGCAGTGGCCGTTGTAGCAACGTTGTCGGGTCTGGTGGCGAGCCTGTTCTCCGTCTCCAGGTTGTACGACATGCTGCGCGAGATGAAACAAGTCCCGGGTGTGCCGGTGTCGCTCAACCGGCAGTCTCTGCTCATCACCGCAGCGTTGGCACTGGTGACGGCGAGCCTGTTCGACCTGAGCCGGATCGCGGCGCTCGGAGCGATGCTCTATCTGTCGATGGACATCGCCATCCACTGGGGAATGATCCGCCGACTGCGCCACCGGGTCGAGTTCACCGTGTGGATTCCGGCGGTGGCCATCGCACTTGATGTGCTCGTACTCGTGCCGTTCGTCATGATGAAAGCACGCAGCGACTGGTTCACGGTGGCGATCACCACCGCGGTGGCAGCAGTGATCATCGCCGCCCAGGCGGTGAATGCGCGGCGCCACCCCCACGACGATCCCGGACAGAACAGTTCGGCAACGTCCGAGGCGAGCTGAGACGATGCCGTCTATCTGCCGGGGTCCTTCTCCCGCGTAACCCCGCCTGCCGGATCTCGACTCAGCCGACGAGGCGACGCACCTGCACCAACCGGTCCCCGGCCTCGAGCACCCCCGCCTCGCTCGCGCCGGCGCGCAACAGCTGCCCGTTGCGCACCACCGCGACGACCGGATCGGGCAGCCCGTGCGGTGCACACCCGATCTCCTCGGCCCGCACCTGCCGTTCGGTGAGCGCAGGACCTGTCTCGGAGGTGAGCAACTCGTCGACGAGTTCGGCGCCCGTCGGGGTCGCCACGGCCAAACCGAGCATGCGTCCGGCGGTTTCCGAGGACAACACCACCGAATCCGCACCGGCGCGACGCGCGGCACGCACATTCGCCGACTCACGGATCGCCACGGTGACCGGTACGGTCGGAGCGATCTCGCGTGGAACCGATCTCGTGTTCGACCAGCCACTCGTAGGAGTGCCCATCGAGCGTACGAGCGGCGCTTCCACCAGCGTGTGCGCCATGGGTCAGCATCCGCAGACCGCCGCGACGCATCCCGAATCCTCAATCCACAGTCCCCATATTGCAGCCTGAACGCAGGCCCGGCCCGCACGCAATACGTCAGCGGATATGAACGGTGACTCTGCCCGAAAACCTCCGATTCGTACATAACTCCCCTCGCCCACTGGATTCTCATGATCCTGTTGGACGCTGGACAATGACCACTCGGCTATCGAGCAACCGGGCGGATCGCCACCGCGGTGATCTTGTACTGGGACACCCGGTGTCTTCGTCTGTACGAGCGGAGGTCAGGGCATTCACCGGTGCGTGCGGGAAGTGGAAATCGCAGAAAGCCGTGCCGGGAGCTGTCTCATCGGTGACTGTGGCGGTCAGGCGCACGGCGCCCCGCCGGCTGCGAACCTCGACGGTGTCGCCGGTCCGCACACCCATCGTTACCGCGTCCTGCGGATGGAGATCGACGGATTCGCGCGGACTCAGGTCGATGTCGGGTGTACGCCTGGTCATCGAGCCGGTGTTGTAGTGCGCCAACCGTCGGCCGGTGACGAGTACGTACGGATAATCCGCGTCGATGGCTTCGCCGGGCGCTAGGTAGGGCACGGGCGCGAGGTGCGCCCGACCGTCACCGGTGGCGAACCCCTCGAGGTACAGGGTGGCCTGCCCGGACTGATTACGATCGGGACACGGCCAGTGCAGCGGGCCCTCGCGGTCGAGGCGGCGGTGTGAGATCCCGGCGAACAACGGCGCGAGCCGAGCGCATTCGTCCATTGCCTCCGAAGGGGTGGCGCAACCGAGTTCGACGCCCATCGCGCGGGCAACACTGCTGATGATGTCGAAGTCCGTCCAGGCACCGGCCGGCGGTGCGACCGCGGGTCGCACGCGTTGAAATCTCCGATCGAAGTTCACGAAGGTTCCGTCCTTCTCGAGGAACGCTGCAGCCGGGAAGACGATGTCGGCGACGCGAGCGGTCTCGGACGGAAACAAGTCGTGACAGATGAGTAACTCGCACGAGGCCAACGCTTCCCGAACGTGCGCGGATTTCGGGTCGGATACGGCGACCTCCTCACCGATGACGTAGAGGGCACGCAGCTCGCCTGCGCAAGCGGCGTACGATCGATTGGATCGAGGTGCCGAACTCGACCTCGTAGACGCCGGGATGACGAAAGAGCTGATTGAGACGAGCGGGCGTTTGCCCCCATACCGCCACCCTGACCGTATCCGTTAGGTGCATGCACATTCCGTAAGACACCGCCGATACTTTCGACTCAGTTCTCACCGACGCAGGTCGGTACACGGACCGACATGGAATCCGAAGAGGCCTAACGAGCCAGGCTGCCACTGAGATGCACCGGCGCCCACCCTGCGGATCACAGTCGGCCGGGTGGCCGGCTCCAGCGACAACGGGTCCAAAGGCCCTTCCTCAGAGCACCAACAACTGAGACGCTGAAGGATGTCAGAAGCTGATGGTCTCGAACAAAGGCACCATTGTGCCCACACGACCCGTTATCGGCACTCCTGCAACCACGATGGCAGGGGCTATCCCACTGAGCGAATTCCTCCGGGGCATCGAGAAGGTCCGGCGCACTTTCGGGCGTGGGACGGCAGTGCCCCACGTCGTCACGTACAGCGGGTGGGATCGCTATGTCCCGCGCCTGTGAGATCATGCACGCCAAAGCGACGTGCATCGACGAACACGACACCTTGCGTACCGCGGCGCAGAAAATGCGACAGTGAGGTTTTCTCACCAGAGAGTCACCGACGACAGCAAAGACATCCGAACGGTGTGGCGTGAAAAGAGGACGTGGGGTCCTGCCTGGTAGGGATTGTTTCGAGCAAGAAGCAACCCGGAGCAGGACCCCACGTGATTACCTATCGTGCCACGCTCGACGTGCCCGAGCACACCCTGACCTTCGTCGCCCGTATCCTCGCTGCCCACCGCCGCAGGACCGATCGCCGGCCGTGGCAGCGGGCCGCGACCGTCTACGTCCAGGCTCTGATGGTGCTGCGGTGGTTCCGCGACGGCACCGACGTCGCCACCCTGGCGCGCGATGCCCGCATCTCGCAGGCCACCGCCTACCGGTATCTCCACGAAGGTATCGACGTGATCGCTGCGCACGCCCCGGACCTGCACGACGTGCTCGAACGTGGGATCGAGTCCGGCTGGGAGCATGTCTGCCTCGACGGCACCCTCATCGCCTCGACTCGCTGCCGGGAGCGTTCCGAGTCCGGGCACGACGTGTGGTACTCGGGTAAACATCGCCGCCATGGCGGCAACGTCCAGGTCCTGACCGATCCGACCGGCTACCCGATCTGGGTGTCCGAGGTTGCCCCCGGTTCGGTGCACGACCTCACCGCTGCTCGTCGGGGCGGGATCCTCGGCGCCCTCTACCACGCTGCCGCCGGCGGGATGCCCACCCTCGCCGACAAGGGGTACACCGGTGCCGGGATCGGCGTCCACGTCCCGACGAAAGGCCGTGATCTCGATATCGGCACTCGTTGCCGCAACACGCTGCTGTCTGCGATGCGTGCTCCGGCCGAACGCGCGAACGCGCTGCTGAAGACCCGGTGGAAGGCGCTGCAGCGAATCAGTCTATGTCCGTGGAGGATCGGCTCGATCGCTGCTGCGGCTCTCGTTCTTCTTCACCTGCAAGCACCGGCCTGGTGAGAAAACCTCAGTCGGGCATCCAAGCGCTACCCGTCTGTGACGACAACGGATACCTGAGAGGTGTCATTACCGATCGTGACATCGTGATCAACGGCATCGCAGCACAACTCGACCCCGCCACCACTACCGTCGGTGAACTCACCGACGATCGCCCGGTGTGTATTCAAGCCGATGCCGAAGTCGAGGACGCACTCATTGTCATGCAAGCTCACAAGATTCGACACCTGCCGGTTGTCGACGACCGCCGCGTCGTCGGGATCATCAGCGAAGCCGACCTCGCACATCATCTTCCCAAGCATATGTTCCTCGACTTTATGAAGACGATGAGCTTGCGACAAACGCTGTTGGAGTGATAACCCATGGCGTTCCTCTCTCGCCTTTCCCTGCGTATGATCGGTTGTCTTCCGAAGGCATGGCTATGAGTGCACACCGGCCGATCGTCGTGGGGGTCGACGGATCGGCACCGGCCCTGCAGGCCGTGATCTGGGGTGCACGCGAAGCCAAGGAGCGGGGTGTGCCGCTGGCGCTGGTGACGACGGTGTCGATCCGGGGCTTTCACGGAACTCCGGGCGGTATGCCGGCAGGGTTCTTCGAACAGGAGGAAGGCGAGGGGCGGAAACGACTGTCCGAGGCCACCGACCGCGCACACCGCGCGACTTCAGGCCTCGAGGTCGAGTCCCATCTGTGTACCGGATCGCCGGTGCTCGAGCTGATCGAGCGGTCAAAGACCGCATCGATGGTGGTTGTCGGGGCCGGCCACAGCCGCCTGGGATGGGAGAGATTCGGTTCTGTGAGCAGCTCGCTCGTGCTGCATACGCATGCACCGGCAGTGGTGGTGCGCGACCTGCCGTACATCGACGTCTCCGACATCACCGGTCCGGTCGTGCTGGGCGTCGACGGATCCGAAGACAATTCCCGCGCTGTCGAACTGGCCTTCGACGAAGCGGCGCGGCGGGATGTCGAACTGGTGGCAGTCCATGCCTGGTCCGACGTGGATGTGCGATCCCCCTTCCGGTTTCGGATCGACTGGGACGCCGTGGAGACCCGCGAACGGGCACTGCTGTCGGAAAACCTTGCCGGCTATGTCGAACAGTTCCCCGATGTCCCGGTCCGGCCGATCGTCGTGATGGATCAACCCTCCCGTAATCTCGCTGCACATGCCGCCAACGCTCAATTGCTGGTCCTCGGCCGACGCGGACGCGGCGGATTCCCGAATATGCTGTTGGGGTCGACCACATGGGCCTTGCTGCACACCGTGCTCTGTCCGTTGATGGTGGTGCCGTAGGTCCCTACAAGCACTCGACGGCCGTGGAACGGGCGGCATTCAGCTTTCTGCCGAGTCCGTCCGCAGGGAATCGATGGCGGCCTGCAAGGCCGTGGTGGCGTCGGCGGCGACCTCGGCCAGCCCCGGTTGCTCGGCGACCTGCACCATCAGTTGTGGGTTCATTGCATCGACGACGATGGTATGCGGATCGTTCGGGTCGGCGCGCACAACGACGTTGCATGGAAGCAGCAGGCCGATCTGTCGGTCGACGGTCACCGCCCGGTGCGCCAGCGGCGGGTTGCAGGCGCCGAGGATCAGATAGTCCTCGATGTCCTCGCCGAGTTTCGATTTCAAGGTGGCCTTCATGTCGATCTCGGTGAGCACGCCGAAGCCTTGCTCGGACAAGGCTGTGCGGGTGCGTTCGACGGCGTCGGCGAACGAGGTGTGCAGCGTTGTCGACAATGCGAGTGTCATGGCTGGTACGTCCTTGTCTCGAGCGCGCCGGTCAGGCCAGGGCGAGGAAGAGCTTTTCGAGTTCCGCCTCGGTCATCGGTTGCTTGCCGTCCTGAGCGGTGTCGGTCAGGCATTCCTTCAGACCTGTCGCGACGATCTTGAAACCCGCGCGGTCGAGGGCGCGGGAAACCGCGGCGAGCTGGGTAACGACGTCCTTGCAGTCGCGGCCCTGTTCGATCATCGAGATCACCCCTGCGAGCTGCCCTTGGGCGCGGCGCAGCCGATTGAGAACCAATGCGATGCTGTCTTCGTCGCCGACCATGTAAGTGTCCTTTCTCCGGTTTTCCACAGTATACCCCAGGGGGTAATTTAGGGTGTGGTGTACACCCGATGTGAGCCCGCGGCAGGCCGCTTCACGCCATGAGTCCGAGTCCTCGGGCACGGTCGAATTCGTCGTTGACGAGGACGACGCTGCGTTCGGGTGCATCGATCATCGATGCTGCAATCGACGAGCGATAACCGGACGCGCAATGCACCCAGACCTCACCCTCGGGAACCTCGCCGAGACGACCGGCCAGTTCGTGCAGTGCGATATTGACGGCGCCGTCGATGTGCGACTCGTCGAACTCGTTCGCCTGCCGCACATCGAGGACGGTGACCTGCTGCTCGTCGCGTCTGCGGGCCAGCGCCGAGAAATCGGCGACACGATAGGAACGCAATTCACCACCGGCGACGAGTGTGTGGATCTCACCCACCGCCGCGCCCTCGAGATCGTCGATGCCGATGCGGACGAGTTCGCGACGCGCGTCGAGTACCTGCTCCTCGCTCTCTCCGATCAGGGTCAACGGCGCTCCCCAGGTGTAGAGCCAGCCCAGATAGGTCACGAACGAACCGGACAGCTCGAATCCGAGGGTGCCGCCGAGGTGCCCGGCGGCGAAAGCAGTGCGCTCGCGGAGGTCGACCACCCATTCGCCAGCGTCGATCCTGTGGCGCAACTCGTCCGGATCGACGCGCTCGGGCATCGACAGGTCCACCGGCGCAGGCCCGGCGCGGTTGATCACTCCCATATGCGCGTAATACGCGGGATAGGCGGCCAGTCCCGCGAGCAGTTCGTCGACATAAGCTTGTTCATCCTGGGTCAGCGCCGGGTTCGACGTACGTTCGCGGCCGATAGTGGACTCGTCGCCGCTGGCGGGGGTGGCCGCGCAGAAACTGCCGAAGCCGTGCGTGGGGTACACCTTCGTCTCGGCGGGCAACTCCTCGGCGAGGCGGCGCACCGAGTGGTACTGCGCGTGGGTGAGTTCGTCGGTGTGCTCCTCGCCGACGAGGTCGGTGCGTCCGGTCGTGCCGAAGAGCATCGAACCGCCGGTGAACACTCCGACGGCAGTGTCGTCGGGGTCGCGCAGCACATAGCTGACGTGATGATGCGTGTGACCGGGAGTGTGCATGACCTGGAAGCGGAATGCTCCGGCGTCGACGATGTCGCCGTCGACCACCGCGCGCCGCGGGTAGCCGAGGTCGTCGCCGGCCGGAACGACGTATTCGGCGTTCACTGCCCGGGACAGTTCGAGACCGCCGGTGACGTAGTCGTTGTGGATGTGGGTTTCGAGTACGTGGGTGATGCGCACCCCCCGTTCGGCCGCCAGTTTCAGTACGCGGTCGATGTCGCGTTGCGGGTCCACCACGGCGCCGATCTCCCCGGCGCTGATCAGGTAGCTGCGATCGCCGAGGCCGGAGGTTTCGATGATCGACACGTCCATCGCGGGTCTCCTTCGTTCGGGGGAGGTACGGGACGAATACCCGCACCCGTATAGGTGAAAGGTTAGATGTGGGGTCTCGATCACCGCAGGAAGATCGCATCGACGAGCACGTAGGCGGCCACGGCGAACACCAGATACGCGAACCAGCGTTGCAGCCGATCGGTGTCGACGCGGGTGCCGAACTGCCCCGCGATGAGTGAGCCGACGATCGCGGTGCCGGCGAAGGCTGCGGTGATCGCCCAGTCGATGCTCGTGCCGCTCAGATGTGAGATCAGACCCGCGGCGGAGTTGACGACGATGATCACCAGTGAGGTGCCCACGGCGATGGGCATCTCGATGCCGAGCATGAGGACGAGCGCGGGGATGATGAGGAATCCGCCGCCGACTCCGAACAGGCCGGTGAGGAAGCCGACGGCGAGGCCGGCCGAGATCGACCGGGGTGCGCAGCGGCGCCAGTTGATCCGGGAGCCTTCGGTCGAGCACGCCGTTCCGGTACCCCCACGATCGGCGAGCATCCGCGCACCCGCCGCGACCGTCACCACCGCGAAACCGATCAGCAGAACACGTTCCGGGAGCAACCGTCCCACGGCGCTGCCCGCGAAGGTGGCCGGAATTCCGGTGGCGGCGAAGATGCCTGCCAGGCGCCACTCGACCAGGTGGGCGCGCATTTTCGGCAGCGCCCCCATCGCCGACGCCATACCGACGACGATCAGCGAGATCGGGATGGCCTGCTCCATGCTCAGCCCCAGGCCGAAGACCAGCGCCGGGACCGCGAGGATCGATCCGCCTCCGCCGAGCAGGCCGAGCAGCACGCCGATGACAGCCCCGAAGCCGAGCGCGAGCGCCAACGTCATCTCGATCCTTTCCGTCGATTTCTCTGTCAGCAGTACGGCGGGGCCGGTCGATCCGACGCCGAACCCGATATCGGATCCGTCCTCAGGCGGTGGGTCCGCGGCGGACCTCTCGGCCCGCAGTCACCCACGCTCTCGTTCCGCCGGCAACGGATACCGCGGGCCGTCCGGCCGATTCGAGGATCTCGGCTCCGCGCTTGCTCCGGTTTCCCGATGCACAGATGACGTAGACGGTCTCTCCCGGAGACACCTCGCCCACACGGGCGGACAGTTCGGGGAGGGGAATCAATTGGGCGCCGGGAACGTGGCCCTGGATGTACTCGTAGTCCTCGCGGACATCGAGCACCGGAGCTCCGGACTCCCACGCCTGGATCAGAGCGGCAGTGTCGACTTCGTGCATGGTGAACTCCTCGGTTCGGGTCTGTCGAGAATGGGTGAGCACTTCCGACTCTTCCGCTCAGCCCGCCGCCACGGCGGCGCGAGGGCGCCCTCCGAGTCGTTGCAGCGGGCAGTGCTCCCTGCGGTTGCAGGCATAGGTAGCGCCGGCGGCAACGACGGTGAGTGCCGCCGCGGCGATGCCGACACCGGGGTGGATCTCCTGGGCGAGGATGACGGAGGACATGATCAGGACGAACCAGCCGAAGCTCTTGCGCAGGGTGTCCGGATCGACCAGTGAGGTCAGACGGCCGCCGATGACGCTGCCCACGACGGCGGCACCGGTGACCATCGCCGCCAGACGCCAGTCGATCTGCACTGTGGACAGGTAACCGCCGAGTCCGGCGAAGGACTTCATGGCGATCACGATCAGCGAGGTACCGACCGCGACCGGCATCGGCAGACCACCGAACAGCGCCAGAGCCGGGACGACGAGGAAGCCGCCGCCGGCGCCGACGAGGCCGGTGACCAGACCGACGACCACACCGTCGAGCAGGATCTTGCCCACGGGCATCGCGCGCTCGCCCTCGTCGGCCGCGGCTTTGTTCTTACGGCCACGGAGCATCGCGATCGCCGTGGCGATCATCATCACGGCGAAGCCGAGCAACAGGACGGTGCCGGGGATGAAGCGTGAGAGCAGACCACCGCCGTAGGCGCCGACCATGCCGGCCAGGCCGAACAGGATTCCGGTGCGCCACTGCACGCGGCCGGCGCGTGCGTGGGAGATCGCGCCGACCGCGCTCGTGACACCCACGACCAGCAGCGAAGTGGCAATCGCTTCCTTGGCGTCCATGCCTGCGACGTAAGCGAGTAGCGGGACGGTGAGAATCGAGCCTCCGCCACCGAGCAGTCCGAGGGTGACGCCGACGAGGACTGCCAGAGCTACGGTCAACGCGATCATGATCAGTTCCTCTCGGCGCGTTCTGTATTCGAACGGACCAGCTGCGCGACGATGCTCTGGGCATCACACGAGGCGCCGCGGTTGTAGGGCAGCTTGGACAGCAGCATGCCCATCGCGCAGGTGTTCGACAGTGCGGCGAAGGTCAACCCACCGCCGATTCCGGCGGCGAGCCACTTGAGCTTCGGCACGGCGATGCTGCCGAGAACCGAGCTCAGCACGAGCGAACCGGCGACGAGCCGGACCTGGCGTTCGAGATCCCAGCGTTCGGCGCCGCGGTTGACGGGCAGGCCGGCCGATTCCCAGCCGAGCATGCCGCCGGCGAGGATGTGGAGGTTGAACAATCCTGCCCCGCGCAGGGTCTCTTCGGCTTGACCGGCACGCTGTCCGGATCTGCATACCAGCACGACGTTCTCGTCGAAATGGGCACAGAACTCGTCGCGGTGCTCGCGCAACAGGTCCAGGGGGACGTTGTAGGCGCCGGGAATGTGCACGGACTCGAACTCGCCCGGAGTCCGGACGTCGATGATCCGCACGTTCTTGCCGGAGTCGATCGACGCGTGCAAGGAGTTCGGGTCGACGGTGACAGCAGACTCGATCATGAATGGCCTTTCGATCAGGGAAGCCGAGAGGGAAGAGCTCCGGCAACAATACCCTTGGGGGTATTGTTCAGCCATCATACAGATACCCCTGGGAGTACTTGACATACCCTAGGGGGTATATGCCACGATGTCCACATCACCCCGGATCCAGCAACGGAGGAATCCATGATTCTCGAGCAGTACTACATCGAGTGCCTCTCCCACGCCTCCTACCTCATCGGCGACGAGAGCACGGGAAAGGCCGTCGTGGTCGACCCCCGCCGCGACATCACCGAATACCTGTCCGACGCAAAGAAGTACGGGCTGACCATCGAAGGTGTGATCAACACCCACTTCCACGCCGACTTCGTCTCCGGCCACCTCGAACTGGTCGACGCCACAGGTGCGTGGATCGGATTCGGTGAAGCCGCCGAGACCGACTACCCGATCCGGCGGTTGCGCGACGGCGAGAAGCTCTCCCTCGGCGAGGTCGAACTCGAAATCCTGTCCACCCCGGGCCACACCTGGGAATCGATCTCGGTGCTGGTGCGCGAACACCCCGGCGCCGTCCCGACCGCGGTGCTCACCGGCGACTCCCTGTTCATCGGCGACGTCGGCCGTCCCGACCTGGTCAACCTCGGAGACGGCTCGACCAGCGATCTGGCGCGGGCCATGTACCACACCGTGCACGAGAAGTTGCTGACGCTGCCCGACGAGGTCGTCGTCATGCCCGCTCACGGCGCCGGTTCGTCGTGCGGAAAGAACCTGTCGACCGAACTCACCTCGACCATCGGGGAGCAGCGCGCCACGAATCCGTCCGTGCAACCGATGAGCGAGGACGACTTCGTCGCCCTGGTCACCGAAGGGCAGCCGGCCGCCCCGTCGTACTTCTCGGTCGACGCCGCGATGAACAAGCGGATGCACCCGCTTCTGCTGCAGGACCGCACCATTCCCGAGCTGAACCCCGAGCAGGTGAAGGCCGAACTCGTCGCCGGCACGCGTGTTCTCGATGCGAGAAGCGTCGACGATTTCGCCGCTGGGCATCTGCGCGGATCGGTCAACGTCGGGTTCGACGGGCGTTTCGCCGAGACCGGCGGCATGGTCGCCGAGGTCGGCGAGAAGATCGTGCTGATCACCTATCCCGGTGAGGAGCAGGACGCCGCGGTGCGTCTCGCGCGAATCGGATCCGACGGTGCCGCAGGCTATCTGAACGTCGATCGGGACGGGGCCTTCCCCGCGGAGCTGGCCGGCCTGATCGAGGCCGCACCCCGGACGACCGTCGAGGAACTCGACTGCTTGCTCGCCGCCGACGCGGTCACCCTCGTCGACATCCGCAACCCCGGTGAGCGCGAGTTCGGGACGATCCCGGGCGCGGTGCCGATCCCGTTGGCGCAGTTGCGCGCCCGCCTGGACCAGGTGCCGGTCGGCAAGCCGATCGTGGTGCACTGTGCCGGCGGGTGGCGTTCGAGCGTGGCGGCATCGCTGCTGCGGGCGCAGGGTTTCGGGAACGTCACCGACCTGCTCGGCGGTTACAACGCCTGGGCAGAATCCCACACCCTTGCTTGATCATCGACTATTCGCATTCCACGAGATCGCGTACCGAGGAGAATTGTCATGTGGTACCCCGTCACCTGCGCGAACTGCGGAAAGACCGGATGGGGTGGATGCGGACAGCATGTCGACGCCGTCATGGCATCCGTACCCGTCGCCGACCGCTGCACCTGCCATCGGGAGACCGGACCTGCCCATGTCGAGCGCCGCAGCGTCCGCGCTCTCTTCCGTCGGTGACCATAGGCGGTCAGATGCGTGACCGGGCAGCTCGCCAGTCCCTCATCGGCGCAGAGCAGAAGGACCCCCGACAACGCCTCGCCGCAGCGCAACCAGTCCAGACGTGTATCGGTGGTAGTCGACAGCAGCAGCAAGGCGGCGCGGTCCGGTGCGTCCCGCCCACCACCGGCGGTGCCTGCAGGAAACTCCCGTTCCGTGGCGACCGTCCGATGCGCTGGGGGCAGCGCGTCGGCGGGGACCCCTTCGGGATACACCACCTGGCCGGTCCACCAGGTCAGTTCCGCTTCGTAGTCGGGATCGGCTCGGCGTAGCCCGCTGATCCGCCGGGACAGGTCCTCGAGGGCGGGCCGCTGATGTTCATCGATCACACCGAGCTGTACACCGGTGCCCTCGACGAGGTCCTGCAATCGGGCAACGGTCCTCGGCCACTGCGGTGGGGCGTCCATCAGGAGCCGCTCGGTCCGTCGACGCTCGATCGCGGCCGCTATCCGTAACGCCTGCTCGGGGACGGCGGGGGTACGACGGAACCGGAGCGTGGCCAACAGATCGTGGTACGACGCGGGCGTCAGCCGGTCGATGTCCGCCGCCCACCCGGGCGAGCAGTGCAGTTTGCAGGTGGTGCAGCACCGCTCCGCAGGAGAGCACCATCTGGCGACCCGAGGGGTCGGTGGCCGGCAGGATGCGCTCGGGGTCGCTGAACAACCTCAATTCGGTCGTGCCGAGAACCCACCGCCAGGGCTGACTGTTGTGCAGGGACGGTGCGCGGCAGGCCGACGCGACCACCGACTCGAGCGTGCGGCGGTCCGGCATCGTCTCCGCAAAAGTCCCCATGCTCGTGTGACGTCACTTCCTGCCGGCGAACCGGGGGCGTCCCGGACCGCGGTGACCCGTGCAGTCCAGTCTCGCGCGTGCCCCTGCCGTACGAGTAGGGCCCGAGGTCCCCATCGGAACCCTCGAGCCGCCCCAGGACGGGCGCATTGTCCGGATCCACATGAAGGAAGCAGGCCCTCCCGTCGCCACGCCTACCGGCGGTGTCGTTGTCCGCCGCGGGCGTGGTCACCGCACGATCAGCAACGGACAGGTGACGGTGTGTATCAGGGCGCGACTGGTCGAACCCAGCAGCATCCCGGAAAAACCACCGCGTCCGCGTCGCCCGATCACCAGCAGCTGAGCGTGCGCGGCCTGTTCGCGCAGATTGTGCGCGGGTTGGTCCATCACCATCACCGGACGGACCGGCACGTCCGGATACCGCTCGGCGTATCCGGCCAAACTCTCCGACAGCAGGACTTTTTCGCTCGTTTCCATTGTTTCCCAGTCGATGCCGACTTGGAACGGGGAGCGGACGGTGAGGTCGGACCAGGCGTGGACGGCCACCAGTTCCACCCCTCGCAGCGCGGCTTCCTCGAACGCGGCGGTGACGGCGTGTTCGCCGGATTCGGATCCGTCCACACCGACCACGACCGGCCCGGTGATGTCGGTGACCTCGACGTGCGGCAGGTCCCGCACGACGACCACCGGGGCGTGGGCATGCGCCACGACGGCGGCGCTGACCGAACCGAGAAACATCCGCTCGAGCACATTCCGGCGCCCACCTCCGACCACGACCATCAGCGCCGAGGTCGAGCACTCGAGCAGCTCATGGATCGGCCCTCCCCAACCGAGCCGGGTGTCGATATCGAGGCTCTGCTCCGGGACGGTCCTGCCCGCGCAGTCGACGGCCTCGTCCAGGTGCGTGCGCGCCTCGAGTTCTTCCTGCTCGAAGAATGAGGCGGACAGTCCAATCGGAACACCGTAGGTGCTCCGATTCGGCATCGCCGCCAGTATGGACAGGGGGACGTGGCGTCGGGCGGCTTCCTGCGCTGCCCACGCCACGGCTTGCAGCGCGGAAGGCGATCCGTCGACTCCTACCACGATCGATCGGCGCATGGTCATGGCGAGTTCCTTCGACAGGAGAAGAGCGTGTCCGGCATCGTCATCGGTGTCCCCTCCGGTGGGGTGCGTCGGCGCTGTCGCCGTCAGGGCACGATCATCAGGGGGCAGGGAACGGTGTGCAGCAGCATCCTGGTGGTCGACCCGATCCGCATGTTCGCAAAGCCGCCGCGTCCGCGGCTGCCGACGACCACCAGTCGCGCCCCATCAGCGAAGTTCTGCAACTGACGGACGGGCCGGTCCAGGGCGACGATCGCGCGGACCCGCACCTCGGGGTACTGCGGCGCGTACCTGGCCAGGTTCTCGCTCAGGAGCGTCCGCTCCCGAGCTTCGATTCCGCCCCAGTCGAGGGTCCGGCGGAAGGGCAGGTTCATCTCGGCATCGGACCAGACGTGCACCGCCACCAGCTCGGCGCTATGTAGCGATGCCTCCTCGAATGCCGCAGTCACCGCCCGCGTGCTGCAGTCGGATCCGTCCACGCCGACGACGATCGGGCCGGACAGATCCGAGACCGAGATATAGGGCAGATCCTGCACGATCACCACCGGTCCGCAGGCATGGGTGACCACCGCGGCCGCGACCGACCCCAGAAGAGCGCGTTCGACCACACTGCGGCGGCCGGCGCCGAGCACCACCAGCACCGCCGCGCTTGATCGTTCGATCAGCTCCGCGGCCGGTGGACCGGTACACAGATGGGACTCGATCTGCACTCCCGCGACGGTGTCGGATGCGTGTTTGGCGGCCTCGGCGAGTCGCTGCCGGCCGTCGAGTTCTTCCTGCTCGAAAAATGCCGTCGGCATACCTATGGGGATGCCGGGGGTGCCACGCCCGGGCACGGTCGTGACCAGCGACAACGGTATCTTCCGCAGCGAGGCTTCCCGTGCGCCCCAGGACACCGCTTGGAAGCACTGTTCGGATCCGTCGACTCCGACGACGATGGAACGGTGCGTGGCCATCTCGGCTCCTCGGATCCGGGGCGGGATTTCCCGGGTCTTTCCATCGTCACCGGGCTCGGATCGATACCGTAGAGGCGAAGGTCCCCCATCACAGGCCGAGTGTGGTCGTGCTTCGCTCGGTCGTCCGCTGGATCAGCGCCGAACGTCCACCACCGAAGGCACACGATGACAACCTTGGTGCTCGGCAGCGCCATCCACAACGGGCAATGTCTTCCCGACGCTACCGCAGCGGTCGAACGACTCGACCTGCCCGCACATCAATGTGCGGTATGGGCGTTTTCGGTGTCGTCGGTGGGTGCGACGAGCACGACTCTCTCCCCTCGGGTGGCACGATATCTACGGCGCGTCATGTCCGAACCCGACGCAGTACAGATGTTGCGGACCCGCACCGAGCTCCGGGATCACCGGTTCTTCGCCGGCGCGATCGCCCCCGGCGACTGGCCAGGCTTCGGACGCATCGTCTTTCGCCTCATGGGCGGGCGATACGGCGACGCACGGGACTGGCACGACATCGACACATGGGCCCGGACCATCGGCGGTGAGATCACCGACAACCGGCACTGACCACGCCGTACCGGGCAGACGCCCCGGTTGGACGGCGGAGCGGCAGTCCGGCACCGGACCAATTGCCGACCGTGGTGGCCCCGACAGTGCCATGATCAGAGCACCACGTCATCGCGACGCGGGACCTCCTGCGGCGGTACACCCGACTCGGGAGGAAGTGCTGCTTCCCGGGGAAGGCGCCGTGTACCAGCCAGATCACCAGCACGCCGCCCGACCGGATGCCGCCAGACCGGATGCCGCCAGACCGGTGATCGACCTGCGCCACCACGAGGCGGTTCTTGTCGACCTCGGCGTGATGATCGACTACCCCACCGCCGGTGCGCTGCTGCACCAACTGCAGGCTGCGAAAATCCATGTAGCAGTGTTCTTCCAGGGCGGTGGACCGCACACACTGCGCGAAACACCGGGTCTCGACGCTGCACCGCTGATCCGACTCGACGACGCCTCTCCCCGACAAGCCGCGGCGGGACTGCACGTTTCACCCGCGCTGACCGTCGTGCTCACCGCCGACGACGAGGTCGCCGCCGCGGCGCACCGAGCCGGGTTCGCCCTGGTGATCGTCGTCAGCGGCCCGGACAGCGCCGGGGCATCCCGCCGACAGCACACCGTGATGGTCGTCGGCGATCCCAGCGAGATCGACCTGCGCGCGGGCGATCTGCACCTGTCGGCGATCCCCGACGCCCTCACTTCCCGGCACGAGGTGGCAGCCCTGCTGCGCGTGCGCACCCCGGCGATCCTGCTCGACTTCGACGGCACCTTGGCCAACATCGTGCCGGATCCGGACGCCGCAACTCTTCCCGACGGCACCGGCGCAGCATTGCGGCGACTGGCGGCGGCCTGCCCGGTCGCGGTGATCAGCGGCCGCGATCTGACCGACGTGCAGGCACGGATCGGGATCCCCGGGATCCGGTATGCGGGCAGCTACGGCAGCGAACTCGCCGGCCCGCACGGCGAACGGTACGACGATCCCGACGCGGTGGCCGCCATTGCGCTCCTGGCCCAGGTGTCCCGACGCCTCGAACACCGGCTGCGCGCGATCCCGGGTGTCGTGGTCGAACACCGCCGCTTCGTCGTCACCGTCCACTGGCGCGCCGCGCCCCCCGAGTGCGTCGAGGACGTCACCACGGCCGTCGCCGAGATCGCAGGAGCACAGGATCGTCTCCGGATTCTGCGCGGCCGCAGAGTATTCGAGGTGATCTCTGCGCGTGCACCGGACAAGGGAGCGGCGCTGCGCCGGATCCTCGATCAGATCACCGAACCTCAGGCACTCGTGCCGATCTACTTCGGTGACGATCCGACCGACGAGGATGCCTTCGACGCCCTCGCCGACAAAGGGATCGGCATCGTCGTCCGCAGCGAGGAAGCCGACGACCGCCGCTCCGCCGCCCATTTCGCCGTGAACAGTCCCGAGCAGGTGCGCGACGTGCTGATTCGCCTGGCGGATCTGCTCGACCGCGACCCCGCCACCCCCTCTCAAGCGGGTGAGTGGATCTTGTACTTCGACGGCTACGACCCCCCGCACGAGAAGCTGCGTGAGGCGCTGTGCACGGTGGGCAACGGCTACTTTGCCACCCGCGGGTGCGCACCGGAATCCTCGGCAGGGGCTCTGCACTATCCGGGCACCTACATCGCGGGCCTGTACAACCGTCTGCACGACGATCGCGACGGTGTCCCGATCGCAAACGAAAGCCTGGTCAACGCCACCAACTGGCTACCGTTGACCTTCCGCATCGACGACGGGGAGTGGTTCGATGTCGACACCGTCGAGCTGCTCGACCACCGCCAGTACCTGAATCTGCGCCGCGCGGTGCTGACCCGACGGCTGCGCTGGCGCGACCGGCAGGGCCGCACGACCACCCTCGTCCAACGCCGCTTCGTCGCCATGCACCTGCCGCATGTCGGCGCGATGCAGACCACGGTGATGGCCGAGAACTGGAGCGGCACCATCGAGTTCCGCTCCATGCTCGACGGTGCGGTTCGCAACACCCTCGTCGACCGCTACCGCGATCTGTCCAGTGATCACCTCGAACGCCTCGTCGCCACCGAAACCACCCCCGATACGGTGGTGCTGACGATGCAGACCACCCAGTCCCGCATCCCGGTTGCGACCGCGGCGCGCACCACTATCTGGTCCGATGGACACCGCTGTGAAGGCCGATACCGGTACGTCGAGGATGACGACGGGGCCGAGGTCGGCGCCGGCGAAAGGATCGGCCACCTGATCACCGTCGACCTCGAGACCGGCGGTGCAATCGTCGTCGAGAAGACCGCGACCGTGTTCACCGGCCGCGATCACGCCGTCTCCGAGCCGGCCGACGCCGCCGAGCGTCTGCTCGCCGGTGTAGGCCGCTTCGACGAGATCCTGGATGGGCATGTTCTGGCATGGGAGCACCTGTGGGACCGCGTCGACATCGATCTTGCCCACCACCCGTACGAGTCCCGGATCGTACGCTTTCATCTGCTGCACCTGCTGCAGACCGTCTCGCGTAACACCGCCGACCTCGATGTGGGAGTGCCCGCCCGCGGACTGCACGGGGAGGCCTATCGCGGTCACATCTTCTGGGACGAATTGTTCGTCTTCCCGGTGCTGAACCTGCGCGAGCCGGCGCTGACCCGGTCACTGTTGCAGTACCGCTACCGGCGGCTACCCGAAGCGCGTCGTGCGGCGGCCGCCGCCGGCTACCGAGGGGCGATGTATCCGTGGCAGTCCGGCAGCGACGGCCGGGAGGAAAGCCAGCAGCTGCATCTGAATCCACGCTCGGGACGGTGGCTTCCCGATGCGAGTTGGCGACAGCACCACATCGGCATCGCGGTCGCCTACAACGTCTGGCACTACTACCAGGTCACCGGCGATCTGGAGTTTCTCGCCGATCAGGGAGCAGAGGTGCTGATCGAGATCGCCCGATTCTTCGCCTCTCTGGCTTCCTACGACCGGTTCCGCTCCCGGTACAGCATCCGCGGGGTGATGGGCCCCGACGAGTTCCACTCCGGGTATCCGCATGCCCCGTACGGCGGGGTCGACAACAATGCGTACACCAACATCATGGCGGTTTGGGTGATTCACCGGGCGATCGAGGCGCTCGACCTCGTCCCCGACCGCTATCGCGCCGAACTCGTCGACCGGCTGCGCCTCGATGCCGAGGAGATGGTCCGGTGGTCCGATCTCGGCCGCCGCATGGTCGTTCCCTTCCACGACGGGGTCATCAGCCAATTCGACGGTTACGCCGAGCTGTCCGAACTCGATTGGGATCACTACCGCGAACGCTACGGCGACATCCGCCGCCTCGACCGCCTGCTCGAAGCCGAAGGTGACGACGTCAACCGTTATCGGGCATCGAAGCAGGCCGACGTGGTCATGTTGTTCTATCTGCTCTCTGCCGACGAACTCCGTGACCTGCTGCAGCAGCTGGGATACGGTCTCGAACCCGAGGCGATTCCACGCACGATCGAGTACTACCTCGCCCGCACCTCCCACGGTTCGACCCTGAGCGCCGTGGTGCACGCATGGGTGCTGGCGCGAGGGCACCGCGATCGGGCAATCCGCTATTTCGAGCAGGTCCTCGCCTCCGACATCACCGATATCCAGGGCGGGACGACCGCCGAGGGCATCCACCTCGCGGCCATGGCCGGCAGCATCGATCTGCTGCAACGTTGTTTCACCGGCCTCGAGGTACGCGGTGACCGGCTGATCCTCTGCCCCCAGTGGCCCGACACGTTGGGAACCCTGGAATTCCCGATCTACTATCGCGGCCGGCAACTGTGGCTCAAGGTCAGTGGCCGTTCGATCGAGATCACCGCCGAATCGGGACATCAACCGCCGATCGAGATCATGTGCCGCGATTCGCTCGTCGTCCTGCACCCCGGTAGTAGTGTCACCGTGAGCTGACCGCGCCGACCACCGCTGCCCTCGGCGCTCACGGCCCTCGGTCAGGGCGAGAATCGATCCGGGACCAGCACGGCCGCGCCCCGAACCCGGTCGTCGGCCAGATCCGTCAACGCTCGTTGCGCCTCGGACAACCGGTACCCGTTGGCGCTCACGCGGATCCGATGCTCGGCCGCGAACCGCAGGAACTCCCGCGCCTCCCGGCGGGTATTGGCGGTCACCGACCGGATCTCCCGTTCGTAGAACAGATGCCGTTGATAGTTCAGGGGCGGGACATCGGTCAGATGAATGCACGCGAGCGACAGGATCCCACCACGGTCGAGCGCCTCGAGAGCCATCGGCACCAATTCTCCCACCGGAGCGAACACGATCGCCGAATCGAGCGGAACCGGCGGCGCGTCGGCGGCACCTTGGACCGAGGCTGCCCCGAGTTGGGCAGCAAGGTGCGGCACACCCCGCACGCGCGGACCTCGACCAACAACTCACCGGCACCAGCGCGAGGTACAGCCGCAGGTGCGAACGTCAACGGCTTGTCGTGAATCGGACGCGGATCGCTCACCCGCCACGCCATCATCGTCTCGTCCGAATCCATGAGGCCTTCCCTCCCGGCGACAATCCGCGTCCGGACCTACATGTCCCGTGACCTACATGTCCCGAGACGACCGTCCCGGTATCGAGGATGAACCGAGTACGGGATGCACACACAACGAACACCGGCATACCAGCCGAAGAGCACGGGAAAATCTGCGGACCAAGGGCTCTTGCCGTCCGACCGGCGAACTCGTCACAGTGGAGGACAGATCGGTGCCCGCGCCCCACCGTCCGGTCCGGCCGACAGATGCACCGACCTGCACGCCAGGACGGGAGCGCAGATGGACGCGCAACATGTGATCGAGGTACGCGATCTGCACAAGCATTTCGGTCACGTCCACGCACTGGACGGGCTCGACCTCACGGTCGACGCCGGAGAGATCCACGGCTTCCTCGGCCCGAACGGCGCCGGCAAATCCACCGCCTTGCGGGTTCTGCTGGGGATTTTGCGGCCCACCTCCGGCTGGGTACGGATGCTCGGACGCGATCCCTGGTCCGAGGCGGTCACCCTGCACCGCGATGTCGCGTACGTGCCCGGCGATGTCACCTTGTGGCCGTCACTGACCGGGGGCGAAACGATCGACCTACTGGCCCGACTGCGCAGCGGACTCGACGAATACCGTCGCGACGAACTCATCGAGCGGTTCGCCCTCGATCCTCGCAAGAAGACCCGAAGCTACTCCAAGGGCAACCGACAGAAGGTCGCGCTGATCTCGGCGTTGTCGTCGCATGCGCGGATGTTGCTGCTCGACGAACCCACCTCCGGTCTCGACCCACTGATGGAGCAGGTCTTCCGCGAGTGCGCCCGCGAAGCAGTGGCGCGCGGTGCCACCGTCCTGCTGTCGAGCCACATCCTCTCCGAGGTCGAGGCGTTGTGCCACAAGGTGACGATCATCCGTGACGGCCGGACGGTCGACTCCGGCGCGGTCGAACAGATGCGCCACCTCGGACGCATGTCCATCACCGCCGAACTGGTCGGCGACCCCGGCGACCTGAGGCGGGTTCCCGGCGTCACGGATGTCGTCCTCGACGGCACCACGGTGCACTGCCAGGTCGACGAGGACGGCCTCGGTGACCTCGTCCGCCTGCTCGGCGACGCCGGTGTGCGCAGCCTGATCAGCACACCACCAACTCTCGAGGAACTGTTCCTTCGGCATTACCGGGTGGAGAACGGACCGCAGCACCGAGTCGCCACCGAAGTCGAGGAGCGGACATGACCACGATGCCGGCCCCTGTGTCCCTCCGCCCCAGACGGGCCCCAGGCACTCTCACCGGTACGACACAACTGGTGCGGCTGTGTCTGCGTCGCGACAGGATCGTGCTGCCCCTGTGGGTCCTGATCATCGGGGTGCTGTTGCCGACGACCTACGCCGGCAGCATCGAGTCGGTCTACCCCACCGCAGCAGACCTACAGCGCTTCGCTGTCGCGACCGCCGCCAGCCCGGCGCTGATCGCGATGTACGGGCCGATCTTCGCGGCTACGCCAGGGGCGGTGGCCATCTGGAAGGCCGGTGCGCTGTACACCGCGATCGGAGTCGCAGTGATTCTCACCGTCATCCGGCACACCCGTGCCGAGGAGGAGTCCGGACGATCCGAACTGGTCGATTCGACCGTCGTCGGCCGGTACGCCGAACTCACGGCCGCAGTGCTCGTCGCGGCCGGCGCGTCGATCGTCGTCGGAACATCGTTCGCGTTCGTGCTGTATCTGTACGACCTGCCCGCAGCCGGTTCGATCGGCTTCGGAAGTGCCCTGGCTGCATGCGGTCTGGTGTACACCGGGGTCGCCGCGATCGCCGCACAGCTGACCGCTTCGGCACGTCCGGCGCGCGGTATCGCGCTCGGAACCCTGGGGGTGTTCTTCGCGCTGCGCGCCGTCGGCGACGCCGGGACCGGGACGCTGTCGTGGCTGTCTCCACAGGGCTGGTCGCTGCAACTGCGCCCGTTCGCCGACGAACGCTGGTGGGTACTGCTACTGCACGCGGCCGTCACGGCAGTCACGGTCACCGCGGCCTATGTGCTGCTGCACCGCCGTGATCTGGGCAGCGGACTTCTCGCCGAGCGCCCCGGCGAACGGGTCGCCGGTCCGAGCCTGGCCGGACCTGTCGGACTCGCGTGGCGGATGCACCGCGGTTCCCTTGTTGCCTGGAGCATCGCGTTGTTCCTCTACGGACTGTTGTTCGGCAGTGCCGCGCACGGGCTCGGCGCCCAGTTCGGTGGCAACGAAGCCATCGACGAGATCATCGCCCGGCTCGGCGGCACAACCGTGCTCGAAGACGCATTCGTAGCGCTGGCGCTCACCATGTTGGGTATCGCCGCGTCGGCGTACGCCATCTCCGCCACCTTGCGACTGCACTACGAAGAAACCGCGCACCGCGCCGAGTCGGTCATCGCCGGCCGCGTCGGGCGACTCCGCTGGGTGCTGAGCCACCTGATGTTCGCGATGCTCGGACCGGCGGTGGCGCTGCTCGCGGCCGGTGTCGCCGTGGCGCTGACCTATGGTGCCGCGACCGGAGACATCGCCGGCACCGCACCCGGCTCGCTCGCCGGTGCTCTGGTGCAACTACCCGCGGTCTGGATCTGTGTCGGCGTCACCATGATGCTGTTCGGGTGGCTCCCACGGTTCACACCGGCCGCGTGGGCGGTCTACGTGATGTTTCTGCTGATCTTCAGCATCGGCTCGCTCACGGATCTTCCGCAGTGGGCCCTCGATGCGGAACCGTTCGGGCATCTGCCGAAACTGCCCGGAGCAACCTTCACCCCCGTGCCGGTGATGGGAGAAATCTTCCTCGCGGTCGTCCTGATCGTTGTCGGAGCGGTCGGATTCCGTCGCCGCGATCTGAGATGAGGGTCTCGACTCGGAGAGGTCGACGTATGCGTCAGCGCATCGAGGACTACGCGTTGATCGGAGACCTGCACACTGCTGCGCTGGTGGGTCGTGACGGGTCGATCGACTGGTTGTGCCTGCCACGCTTCGACTCACCTGCGTGTTTCGCCGCGCTGCTCGACGGGGACGAGGCGGGACGATGGTTGCTCGCTCCCGTGGAAGGCGGTTCCTGCACGCGGCGGGCGTACCGCCGCGACACCTTGATCTTGGAGACCGAATGGGTCACCGCCACAGGGTCGGTGCGGGTCACCGACTGCATGCCGGTGCGGCGACAGACCGCCGACGTCGTCCGTGTGGTCGAGGGCGTGACCGGATCGGTGAGGATGCAGACCGAGCTTCGGCTGCGGTTCGATTACGGGCACATCGTCCCGTGGGTCCGCCGAGTCCCGGGATGCCTGACCGCCGTCGCCGGTCCCGATGCCGTCTGGCTCCGCACTCCGGTGCCGCTGCGCGGGCACGATATGCGAACCACCGGACAGTTCGACATCCACGCCGGAGACACCGTTCCGTTCGTGCTCACCTACGGTCTGTCCTACGAGCACGCACCCCGGCCGCTCGATGCACGCCAGGCGATCTTCGATACGGACAGGTACTGGACCGACTGGATCGACTCGTGCGATTACAGCGGGGAGCACACCGACGCGGTACGTCGTTCGCTCATCACCCTCGAGGCTCTGACCTATCGTCCGACCGGGGGCATCGTGGCGGCGGCCACCACCTCGCTACCCGAGCAGATCGGTGGCAGCCGCAATTGGGACTATCGATATTGCTGGCTCCGCGACGCCGCCTTCACTCTGCAAGCTCTGCTCGGTTGCGGATTCGTCGCAGAGGCCAAGGCATGGCGCAACTGGCTGGTACGGGCAGTTGCGGGAAACCCCGCGGACCTGCAGATGGTGTACCGGCTCGACGGAGCACGACGAGTGCCGGAATTCGCCCTGCCGTGGTTGTCCGGTTACAACGGTTCCGCACCCGTGCGCGTCGGCAACGCCGCCGCCGAGCAGTTCCAACTCGACGTGTGGGGCGAGGTACTCGACTGTCTGCATCTGGCCCGCGAGAACGGCCTGCGCGGCGACCCCGCATGGGACATCGAAGTTGCCCTGCTCGACTTCCTCGAAGGTCACTGGCACGAACCCGACAACGGACTGTGGGAGATACGCGGTCAGCCACGCCCGTTCGTGCACTCCAAGGTGATGGCCTGGGCAGGAGTGGACCGCGGCGTCCGAGCCGTTGAGCGGTTCGGCCTCCCCGGACCGGTCGATCGGTGGCGCGCGCTGCGCGAACAGATCCGAACCGAGATCCTGCAGGAAGGATTCGATGCACGCCGCGGCACCTTCACCCAGTTCTACGGCAGCCGCGGGGTGGATGCGGCGCTGCTGCTCATACCCCGCACCGGCTTTCTGCCGTGGGACGACCCCCGCGTGGTCGGCACCGTGTCGACGATCGAGCGTGAGCTGGGCCGGGACGGATTCATCCTGCGCTACCGCCCCGAGCTCGAGCAGGTCGACGGCATCGCCGAACCCGAGGCGACATTCGTGGCGTGCAGCTTCTGGCTCGCCGACGCGCTGTACGGCGCCGGTCGCGTTCACGATGCCCGCGAGCTGTTCGAACGCGTGCTGTCGGTGCGCAACGACGTCGGGTTGTTCGCCGAAGAGTACGACCCCGACGCGCGTCGCCAACTCGGCAACGTCCCCCAGGCCTTCAGCCACGTAGCGTTGGTCAACACCGCGCGGCACCTGTCCGGTTACCGCGTCGGCACCCATCGCCCTGCCCCGCGGTGACGTCGGGGAGCGTCCATGCGTCGATATCCGCTCTGCGGAGGTGTCTACCTTCGGGACACTCCGTCGAAGGAGACTCGGATCCTGTCGCCTTCTGCACGTCTCTTCGCGTCCGCATCCGTTCAGCGAACGTGGGTGTGCTCCATCAGCAGCAAGACGAGTGTCGTATGCCGTCGGTCAGGAACTACCGAACCCGTTTTGCTGCAGCACATGTCGATCATGGTGCCACATCCGATGTTGGTGGCCTTGCTCTCTGCGCCACTCCCGACGTCCATGATCTTGCTGCCCCTGCCAGGGACCGGCGCGGTCACAGTCTGTTTGGCTCGAATGCTCTGTTGTCCTGCCTGGGCCACCGGATGACCGCTCTCTGCAAGACGCGAGCCGCGCCGGCGCCCCGGTTTCCGGCCAGGAGCAGACGAAACCTGGTACACAACAGATTTGGCGCCGTTATGCACCTGTGCGCGAACCGTATCCGAGTTCTTCCCCTACCCGGAGCAGACTGCGAACCTGCCGAGTTCATGTGAACGCCCTGGACCGGACACGGCCGTCCAGGTAAGACCAGGACCGGGCACAGAGAAACAGGCCCGTGACCCGATGGTGCGCTGGATCTGCGGGTCGAGCACCCCCACTTCATCGCTGAGGCCACATGCCAGCCGGACACCCGACGGCCGTCGGGTGCCGAATGGAGGATCTCGTACTACATGGGCATGTGCATCATCGGCATCCCACCCATCATGTGCAGCCACATCATCAACTGGTGGAGCACCATATGCGCTTGGTCCATCATCGTCATCATGTTCACCGCCGCGCACCGCCCTTCCCGGGTCGTCGGGCCGAGAACTTCGACCCACGCCCACGTCCCATCGTCCTCCTCGGTGCGGCCGATTCACACCGCTGTTCACCCGTGATCCGAGTGCACACCTGCGCGCCCGAAAAGCGCGCTTTCCAGACCTGCTGAGAATGCTTGGAGGTCGAGAGCCGACAAGATGCCATTTTGTTGGATCCGCCCGAACTCGCCCCCGCATCGGCATACGCACTCGAATACTGAGGTCATGTCGACTGTCAGCGGCCTTCCGGCGCATGTACTGCTCGTCCATTTCATGGTGGTCCTCACTCCGGTGACCGCAATCCTCGTTGCAGTGTGCGGAGTGTGGCCCGCTGCCCGACGTCAACTCATCTGGCTGACCGTCGCTCTCGCGACCGTCGTACTGGCCCTGACTCCGGTGACCACGGACGCCGGTGAATGGCTCGAAGACCACGTCGAACGATCAGCGGCCGTGCACACCCACACCGAACTGGGCGACACGATGGTCTACTTCGCCACAGTTCTGTTCCTCGCCACCCTGATTCTTGCCGCGCTTCATCTCCGAGAACGAACAACTCGACCGTCCACGCTGCTCCGAGCGGTCGCAGCCGCACTGGCGCTCGTCACTGCCGCCGCAATGATCGTGCAGATCTACCGGGTCGGCGAATCCGGTTCACGCGCAGTGTGGGGCGATATCGCGGCGTCCTCGAATGCGGCCGCGCAGACACGGCAATCCCCCGCCGACAGCAACCATGCACACCCGGCACGCAGATACGACCTCGGTATCCGCTGGACCCGACCATGACCGATTCGGACGGTGATCCACCGGACCAGTCCGATCCGGAGCGAGTTCCGGATCCCGACCCCATCGCCGCCGCCGAACAGGCTGCGGCCGCACTGAGCAACGACCGCTCCCCTCGCGGCACACTCGGTCCCCGATTCGATCGCCACTCCCCCTTCTTCACCGGAATGACTGCCGCGGCGGGCGCGCTCACCACCGTATTCGTTGTCGGTGGCGCCGCACTCATGGCATTGGTGGCCGCGGCGATTCCTCCGTTGACCGAACAGGCATCGGCGCTGATCGCTGCCGCCCCGCACTACTTCGAACAACTCACCGAGCCGTCGTCATGGCTCGGCCGTCTCAATGCCCGCTTCGACCTACAACACCGGTTGACCCAGTTCTGGGGCGGCGCAGGCACATCGGTGCTCGGAGACATCGTCACCGCCGGTCAGGCCGTGTTCACCGCCTTGACCGACACCCTCATCGTCACGGTACTGACCGTCTATTTCCTCGCCGATCTCCCCCGCTTACGTGCCACCCTCTATCGGTTCGTCCCGCACTCACGGCGCCCCCGGGCGATTTTGCTCGGCGACGAGATCTTCGCGAAGGTCGGCTCCTACGTCCTCGGCAACATCCTCATCTCCCTGATCGCCGGGATCGCGGTGGCCGCTGTGGCATTGACGGTCTCGGCGCCGGTGTGCGTGACCACGATCGTGTTCTTCATCGCCTTCCGCCTCGGGGAGGACTACCTGCTCATTTCCAAGATCATCGGACGCTCGGTCGAGGTACCGGCTCTGAGTACCCTGATCGCCGTCCTGATCGGCGGCGCCCTGCTGGGCTTGGTGGGAGCGCTGGTGGCGATTCCCTTCGCCGCGGCGGTGCACCTGATCGCACAGGAAGTGCTCTTCCCACGTCTCGACCGCGGCTGACCGCCGCCACCGCAATAAGCGGACCGGTCGTCAACTACGCCGCAGGGTCGCACGCCGGGCGAGGAACTCGTCCTCGTCGATCTCACCGCGAGCGAAGCGTTCGGCGAGGATCCGTTCGGCGTCATGATGAGCCGGGCGTTCCGGTTCGGGGCGGCCTGAAGCGGCGGGCCGGCGGACCAGATAGATGCCGTAGACGGCAAGGCCGACGATCGCCGACCAGAACAAGACGAACATCACCATCATCAGCAGCCAGCCGCCCCATCCGGCGCCGTACCAACCGTGCATGGCTTTCGCCTCTCGTTTCGGTGTCCTCACGGCTCTCACTCGCGAGGGAAAGGGAGCCGGTGCCGGTGCACGAGTGCTCACAGCGACACTCGGCCCCGACCCGGCACTCGGCAAGCGGCAGCCGGACCCGTCGATCCGCCCCCGACTCGGATCGGCGGGTTCGTGTCGATGCTTCGCCACGTTTCACGCTAGGCTCGGTTTCTGATGAATCGAGCAGGAGATCCTGAGAATTCCGAAAGGCGCCGAGACGGTCTTACCCTTGCTGGACGGGGACTCTTTGCGAGCGTCGGATATCCGTCGGCACGCGCATCTCGGTAGCGTCGGCAATATCCGCTAGTGCACCCCCAGATAAGCAGGAGGGGCGCGATGACTGCTGCGTCACCGACACCGGCGACGTCGTGGATGACGCGTGTGCGTGCCCGGGCGGAGTCCGTGTTTCTCGTCGTGACCGTCACCGCCCTGGTCGCAGGTGGTCTGGCCTGGATCCTCGGCGATAGTGCGGTTGCCGACATCTGCTGGATTTTCGGCACCCTCATCGCGATTGTGCCCGCGACCTGGTGGGTGATCGGTGCACTGCGGCGGGGCCGGGTGGGGGTGGATCTAATCGCGGTGTTGTCGCTGGTCGGCACGTTGGCCGTCGGTGAGTACGTGGCCGGCGCGCTGATCGCGGTGATGCTCGCATCGGGACAGGCACTCGATGCTGCTGCCGAACGCCGTGCCACCACGGATCTGCGGGCGTTGCTCGAGCACGCTCCCCGCACCGCCCGCCGTCGGGTCGGTGACGCACTCGAGGTGGTACCTCTCGAGGTGATCGTTCCCGGCGACAGGATCGTCGTCGGGCCGGGTGAGGTGGTGCCCATCGACGGGTGGGTCGCGTCCGAGGTTGCGGTGCTCGACGAGTCGGTGCTCACCGGCGAGCCGATACATGTGCAGCGCCGGACCGGCGAGTTGGTGCGCAGCGGAATCGTCAACGCGGGCGCGGCGTTCGAGATGACCGCCCGCGCCACCGCCGAGGACAGCACCTACGCCGGCATCGTGCGCCTCGCTCGTGAGGCCGCCGCCGAAAGTGCCCCGGTGGTGCGCATCGCGGACCGGGTCGCCGCCTGGTTTCTGCCGTTGACGATGGTGGTGGCCGCGCTCGCGTGGTTGGCCGCAGGGTCGGCAACTCGTGCCGTGGCGGTGCTGGTGGTGGCCACCCCGTGTCCTTTGCTGCTCGCCGCCCCGGTCGCGATCGTCTCCGGCCTGTCCCGCGCGTCCCGATTGGGTGTGGTCATCCGCAGCGGTGGGGCGCTCGAAAATCTCGGGCAGGCCCGAACACTGATGATGGACAAGACCGGCACCCTCACCAGCGGGCGGCCCACCGGAACCGATATCGTCACCGCCGCCGGCCAAGACGCGGTGGAACTGTTGCGCCTGGCCGCCTCCGCCGATCAGCTGTCTCCTCATGTCCTTGCGGAGGCGATCGTGCAGGAGGCGAGAAAACGCAGGTTGACGTTGTCGATGCCCACCGGGGTCGTCGAGCAGGCCGGCACCGGCGTGAGCGCCACCGTAGACGGTCACCGCGTGAGCGTCGGCGCTCTCGCTCTGCCCACCGACCCTCCGGGCTGGGCACGGGCGGTGGCGAACCGGGCGGCGCTCGATGGTGCCGTGATCGCCTGGGTCACGGTCGACGGGGATCTCGCGGGTGCGCTGCTGCTCGTCGATCCGCTGCGACGCGACGCCGCCCGCACCCTGCGACGACTGCGCGCCGCCGGACTGAACCGGCTCGTGATGCTCACCGGGGACCGGCGCGAGCCCGCCGAAGCCGTCGGGTCGGTGCTCGGACTGGACGCGGTGTGTGCCGAGCAGACCCCGGCCGACAAGGTCGCCGGCGTCCGCGCTGAATGCCGTTCGGCGGTGACGGTCATGGTCGGCGACGGAGTCAACGACGCTCCGGCCCTCGCCGCGGCGACCGTCGGGGTCGCGATGGGTGCACGCGGTTCGACGGCCAGTTCCGAGGCCGCGGACATCGTGCTCACCGCCGACCGCCTCGGCCGGCTCGCCGACGCGATGGTCATCGCCCGACGCTCGCGGCGCATCGCCGTGCAGAGCGCCGTGATCGGGATGGGCCTGTCACTGGTTGCGATGGGTTTCGCTGCATTCGGCTATCTGCCTCCGGCGGTGGGGGCGCTGTTGCAGGAGGCGATCGATGTCGCGGTGATCGTCAATGCCCTGCGCGCTCTGCGCAGCGATCGTGCCCGTGCACCGGCTCTGCGCGAGGACACCGCGGCGATGGTGCACCGGTTCTCGGCCGAACACGAGGTGCTGCGCGACCACCTGTCGGTGCTGCGCGAGACCGCCCAATTGCTCGCCGACGGTGATCTCGTCGCCGCCCATGCGGGGTTGCGGCGGGTGGACACTTTTCTGTTCGACACCTTGCTGCCGCACGAGCGCGCCGAAGACACCGAGTTGTATCCCGCGCTCGCAGAGCCGTTGGGCAGCGGTGAAGCGACCGCGACGATGAGCCGGATGCATGCCGAGATCGATCGGCTCAGTCACCGGCTGCGGGCGCAGCTCGCCCAGGCCGATGCGGCCGGGGGTCTACACCCCGACCAGTGCGAGGAACTCCTCGCCGACCTCTACGGTCTGTCGGCGCTGCTCCGCCTGCACTTCGTGCAGGAGGAGGAGAACTATTTCACTCTTGCTCCCGAGGCGGACTCGGCGACCGGCCCGGAACGCCTGTAGGTGCAGACGCTCACCCCACCATGAGTAACCGAAGATCACGGAGATCCTGACGCTGCGGTCGGCGGCGGCACCGGCTGATGGGTGCTGAAGCGTGCGGCGCGACGGTGGATGCGGTGTTCGTGGCCGCGCCACCGAAGCGGCGGCAGGTGGCGTATGGGTTCGGAGTAGAACAGCCGCTTGGCGCTCTCGACGAGCACCAGGTACCCGCAGATCAACCCGATGAGAGTGAGGAAGAACCCGATCGGCAGCGGGGTGAAGCCGAGATCGTCGGACCACGGGGAAAGAGTCAGACCGATGCCGACGATGAGCACCCCGGCCACCGTGGCGACCAGCGTGCGACCGGGGCGGCTGCGGAAGAACGGGGTGCGTCGGGTACGGATGGCGAACACGATCAAGGTCTGGGTCGCCAAGGATTCGACGAACCATCCGGTGCGGAACAGCTCGGGGCCGGCATGGAACATTCCGATCATGATGCCGAAGGTCAGAAAGTCGAACAGGGAGCTGATCGGCCCGAAGAAGAGCATGAACCGTCGGATGAACGCGATGTCCCAGTGCGAAGGGGCGTGCAGTTGTTCGGCATCGACCCGGTCGGAGGGGATGGCGAGTTGGCTGGTGTCGTAGAGCAGGTTGTTGAGCAGGATCTGGCTCGGCAGCATCGGCAGGAAGGGCAGGACCGCCGATGCGGCAGCAGCACTGAACATGTTGCCGAAATTGCTCGATGTGCTCATCAGCACGTACTTGATCGTGTTGGCGAAGGTGCGGCGCCCTTCGGTGACCCCGTCGGCCAGAACCCCGAGGTCCTTCTCCAGCAGCACCACATCCGCGGCGTCCTTGGCCACGTCGGTGCCGGCGTCGACGGAGACGCCCACATCGGCTGCGTGCAGTGCCAGTGCATCGTTGACGCCGTCCCCCAGGAAAGCGACGGATCGGCCGTGGGTGCGCAGGGTGCGCACCAGTCGCGCCTTCTGCTCGGGTGACACCCGGGCGAAGATCGTCGCGTTCCGTGCGATATCGACGAACTGCTCGTCGTCGAGTGCGGCGAGTTCGGCGCCGGTGACGCTGCCGCCGGATTCCAGTCCCAGTTCGGCGCAGACCTTCTCGGCGACCTTCGGGTTGTCGCCGGTCGCGACCTTGACGGTGATGCCCAGTTCCGCCAGGCGGGCCAGGGAGGGACCCGCCGAGGCCTTCGGTTCGTCCACGAAGGCCAGGAACCCGCTCAAGTGCAGGTCGCTCTCGTCGTGTCGCTCGATTCGGTCCCGGCCCGGTGGGAGCGTTTTCGTCGCGACGGCGACCACCCGACTGCCCTGCGCGAACAACCCGTCCAAGGCCTGGTGATCGGTGGCGTCGACCTGCCGGCAGCGGGCGAGCACCGATTCGGGTGCGCCCTTGACCATCAGGGTGGGGACGCCATCGGGGGCGCGGACGAGTACCGAGGTCATCCGTCGGGTGTGGTCGAAGGGCAAGGTGTCCAGGTGCCGGTACCGCTCGGCCACCGGCCCGGCCTGCCCCGCCGCGACCCACAGGGCGGTGTCCATGGCGTTGGCGGCGAGCCGGGTGCCCGAGCCGGTGTCGGTCTCGGTGGCGAGCAGTCCGTGTACCAGCGTCGTGTCGGCGTCAGCACCAGAGGTGGGCAGGGCTCGGTCGAAGGTGATCCGGCCGTCGGTGAGGGTGCCGGTCTTGTCGGTGAGCAGGATATCGATGTCACCAAGGTCTTCGATGCACACCAGCCGTTTGACGAGTACCCGACGCGCCGCCAGGCGACGGGATCCGCTCGCCAGTGCGGTGCCGACCACCGCGGGGAGCAGTTGTGGAGTGATGCCGACCGCGATCGCCAGAGCGAACAGCAACGATTCGATCAGCGGACGGTCCAGCAGCAGGTTGGTAAGCACGATCATCGAGGTCAGGACCACTGCGACCTGCAGCAGCAGCACCGAAAACCGGCGCAACCCCCGCTGGAAGTCGGTTTCCGGTTCCCGGTGACCGAGCCCGACAGCGATACGCCCGAACTCGGCGTCGGCGCCGGTGGCGACGACGACCCCGGTCCCGGTGCCGGCATGCACCACGGTTCCCATGAACGCGCAGTCGGCCAGGTCGGCGAGCGCCGCCCCCGCCGGTTCGATCGCGGTCGACTTGCAGGCCGGTTCGGATTCGCCGGTGAGCACACTCTCGTCACATTCGAGATCGGTCACCTCGAGCAGACGCAGATCGGCCGGAACGATGTCCCCGAGAACCAGTCGCACCACATCACCCGGCACGAGATCGATGACATCGATCCGGACCGGTTGTCCGTCGCGCAGGACGACGGTGGTGTGCCGCACCCGTGAATGCAGAGCTGCAGTGGCACGTTCGGCGCGGTATTCGTTGACGAAGCCGAGACCGACACTGGCTATGAGGATCACGCCGATAACGACGGCATCGGTGCGGTTTCCGAGAAAGAACGACGCAGCCGCCGTGACGATCAACAGCACCAGCAAGGCGCTGCGCAACTGCCGTGCAAGTACCGCCCACACACTCACGCGGTAACTACGCACCGCATTCGGACCGACCTGGGCGCGGCGACGGGCCGCGGTCTCCGCGCTCAGACCAGCCGGTGAGGATCCGAGCCGGACCAGCACCTCCGGCACGGGTAGGGCAGCTGCGACGGCCGGGGTCATCCGCAGACTCGCGACGTCCTGCGCGGCATCCGTTCGGTCGCTGCGGGATGTTCGTGTCATCGCGCCTGTGCCCGCCTTCCGATTCCCATGAGGAGTGAACCTCGAAGGGCCATACCCCGATCATCACCCGTCCAGGAGGTGGGGGCGTCGAAAACGGAAGGCGCTTCGGACGGTGGCGATACCGATCAGCGAGCAGGATGGACCCGAGACCGCCGGATCACATCGGCCACGGAGCCGTGTCGACCGACGGTGCCAGGTCGAGCACTGTCCCGGTAGTGGCGCCCCCGTCGACGACGAATTCGCATCCGGTCGAATAGCTGGCCTCGGTGACGATGAACCGCACCATCCGGGCCACCTCCTCGGGGGTACCGAACCGGGCGATCGGCTGATCCGCGGCCACGGCTCGGTCCATCTGGGCGGTCATCGGGGTCTCGATCGGTCCCGGGTGCACCGAACACACCCGCACGCCGTCGGAGGCGAACTCGAGCGCGGCGGTCTTGGTCAGCCCGCGCAGCGCCCATTTGCTGGCACCATACGCTCCGAGTCCGGCGTAACCGGTCAGCCCGGCGATCGAGGAGATGTTGACGATCGAGCCATGGCTGCGGCGCAGGGCCGGACCTGTGACATGCATTCCCAGCCAGGTGCCGACCAGGTTGACCTGCAGGACATGCTCGAATTCTGCGCGGTCCTGTTCCTCGATGGTGCCGACCGCCAGGATGCCGGCGTTGTTGATCAAGGCGCGGAGAGGACCGACGGATTCGGCGACGTCGAGCGCTCGACGCCAGTCCTGTTCGTCGGTCACGTCCAGGTGGGTGAATCTCGCCTCGCCTCCGAGATCGGTTGCGGCCTGAGTGCCTTCATCGTCGAGGATGTCCGCGATCACCACATTCGCGCCGGTATCGGCGAGTTGTGTGGCAACAGCGGCGCCGATACCGCGGCTCCCGCCGGTCACGAGCACGGATCCCTGTACTGGCATTGTCATGATGTCGCTCCTTCATCGAATCGGAGGTGCCGGCACGCGGGAATCGACGCGGTGCCGAGCCTGAGATGAGCGGATGTGATCGAGGCTCGAGCACGGCGCTGCCGAGCGGCAGGAAGGTGCGCCGGCGTTCAGCGAGCGACCATCATCGGGCACGACACCGAATGCAGCAGGGCCCGACTGGTCGACCCGAGCAGCATGCCCGTAAAACCCCCGCGGCCCCGGCTTCCGACTACCAGAAGCTGTGCGCCGTTGGCGTACTCGCGTAGGCGCCGGGTGGGCCGATCCATCGCTACCACCGACCGCACGTACACGTCAGGGTACTGTTCGGCGTATCCCGCGAGACTTTCGGCAAGGACGACGCGCTCCTGGACCCCGGTGTCACCCGATTCCAGGCGATGAAAGGGAATCGGTATCTCGATATCGGACCAGACATGCACCGCGAGTAGGTCCACGCCCCGCAAGGACGCCTCCTCGAAGGCCACCGCCACCGCCCGCTGACTGTGTTCGGAGCCGTCGACCCCAACGACAACCGGCCCGGTGATGTCCAGAACCGGCAGGTACGGCAGGTCCCGCACGACGACCACCGGGCAATGCGCATGGGTCACCACCGCGGCGCTGACCGATCCCAGCAGTGCACGTTCGAGTGCATTGTGCCGACCAGCGCCGACGACCACCATGATTGCCGAGGTGGACCGTTCGACTAGTTCCGAGGCGGGTGGTCCGGTGCACAGATGGGTGTCCATCTCGGGCGCCCATGTGGTGTTCTGTGCGTACTTGACCGCCTCGTCGAGGCGCCGCCTACCGTCCGCTTCTTCCTGTTCGAAAAAGGCGGCGGGCATACCCACCGGTATTCCGGCGAAACCGCGACCGGGTACCGTCGTCACCCGCGACAACACGGCATTCCGTAGTGCGGCTTCCCGTGCTCCCCAGACCACGGCCTCGAGCGAGGCATCCGATCCGTCGACTCCCACGACGATCGACCGATGTGCGGACATGACGACCCCCTCGGGTCCGGACCGAGCCGGTGTGCTCGTGTGCCGTCCCCTCATCGTCGTCCTGTCCCTCGGCAGGGCCTAGGGGACAAGGTCCTTGCTCGGCTCACGCCGGTCCTGCGGTGTCGCCGGCGGCCTGTCCTGCAGTGGTGAGTGTCGGCGACGTCGCCCAGCGTCTGTTGTTCGGATCAGCATGGCATCACTCCCTCGCCACGAGCCGTGCGCACGGCTCGTGCCCCACGTTCGTTCGCCATCATCGGCGTCGAGTACCCATCGCGGCCCGGCCCCGAGATCTTCACCCCCTCCGTTGTGCGGTGAGTACCTCGGTTCTGTCGGTTCGACGGCACCGACACAGGAGCAGGAGGACACTTCCTCCAAGGCCCTGTAACGAGATCGGGAAGGTGCAGATCTGTCCACGCCCACGCGATAGGAGCGGTCCTGCAGGGATGAAGCCGATGAGCGACCCGACGACCGACACAGCCGGACACGATGTGCCCGTCGATCCCCTCGAATCTCTCGATCGCCTACTGCGGGATCTCCGCTCGTCCCGGACCGGCTTGTCCACTCGCGAAGCGCAACGGCGCCTGGGCGTGTCCGGCTTCAATGAGCTGGTTCGCCGCCGCCGCGAAGGCTGGTGGCGGGCACTGGGCCGGCAACTCGTCCATCCGCTCGCCTTGCTGCTGTGGATCGCGGCGGTGCTCGCGGCGGTGTCCGGATCGGCTCCCTTGGGGGCGGCGATCCTGGTGGTGATCGCCCTCAACGCCGCGTTCGCGTTCGTGCAGGAACGCCACGCCGATCAGGCCGTCGAGGCGCTCGCCGCCTATCTGCCCCAGCGTGCCCGGGTTCTGCGCGACGACATCGAAACGGAGATCGACGCGCGGGAGCTGGTACCCGGTGATGTCATCGTGGTCTCCGAGGGAAACCGGGTCTCCGCCGATGCACGTCTGCTCGACGGCGTCGCCGAAATCGACGCCTCGACACTGACGGGGGAATCGGCGCCGGTGCGGGTGAGCGCGGACAGCGCCGACAGTCATGTCCCATTGATCCACGCCCGTGATCTGGTGTTCAGCGGCACGACGTGCGTCACCGGGGAGGCGACGGCGGTGGTGTTCGCCACCGGTATGAACACCGAACTCGGCCGGATCGCCGCGTTGTCCCAGCGCGGCGGCCATCAGGAAAGTCCCCTCGAGAGGCAGGTCAAGCGGGTCGCCTGTCTGATCGCCGTCGTGGCCATCGGGATGGGTGCGGCGTTCATTCCACTCGGCACGCTGCTGGCCGGACTGTCTCTGGGTGATTCGGTGACCTTCGCGATCGGATTGATCGTCGCCAATGTCCCCGAAGGACTACTTCCGACGATCACTCTCGCGCTGGCCGTGGGCGTGCGCCTGTTGGCCCGGCAAGGTGCACTGGTCAAGCGGATCTCGGCGGTCGAGACGCTCGGTTCGACGAGTGTGATCTGCACCGACAAGACCGGGACGTTGACCGTGAACCGGATGACCGTAACGCAGGTGTGGACCAGTCAGGGGATCGTCGACTTCGACTCTCTCCCTGAATTGTCCGTGCCGGATCCGGTCGCGGAGCGGTTACTGAGGGCGGCGGTGTGGTGCAGTAACGCGGAACCGGCACCAGCCGTGGGCACCACGCGCATCGGGGAACACGAAACGGACACCGGTATCGGTGATCCGACCGAACTCGCACTGCTCGAAGCCGCCGCGCGTCTCGACATCAAACCCCGCCGCGACAAGGACGGCAGGCTGACGCAGTTCCACTTCGATCCCGCGCTGCGGCGGATGTCGACGATCGATCGTGTCGGCCACACCGTCGTCGTACACACCAAAGGCGCCCCGGAGGAAGTCCTCGCCCGCTGCGCCCATCTCGCCGAAGCCACCGGCACCAGACCGTTGACGGACGCCGATCGCACTACGATCGAGGCGATCATCGCCGATTGGGCGCGACGAGGTCGGCGACTATTGGCGATCGCCGAACGCCCTCTCGGACCGTCCGAAGTTCCGGCAGATCTGACCCGGGATCAGGCAGAGCAGGGTTCGACGTTGCTCGGGATCACCGCGATGATCGATCCGCCCCGCCCCGAGGTCCCCGAGGCCGTGGACCGCTGCCATTCGGCGGGAATCCGCTTGATCGTCGTCACCGGCGATCATGCGCTCACCGCCCGGGGGATCGCCGAGAGCGTGCACATCGGGCACCGGGGTCTGCGGGTGATCGGCGGAGACGAAGCGGACGCGATGTCCGATCGGGAACTCGACGCCACCCTGGCCGGGGACGACGAGATCGTCTTCGCCCGTAGCTCCCCAGAGTCGAAACTACGCATCACCGACGCTCTGCAGGAATCGGGGCATATCGTCGCAATGACCGGCGACGGCGCCAACGATGCGCCGGCCTTGCGGCAGGCCGATATCGGGGTGGCGATGGGACGCTCGGGCACCGATGTCGCACGCGAAGCCGCGGTGATGGTCCTTGTCGACGACAATTTCGCCTCGATCGTCGGGGCCATCGAAGCGGGCCGTCGTGTCTACGACAACGTCCGCAAGTTCATCGTCTACATCTTCGCGCATGCCACCCCCGAGGTCGTGCCGTTCCTCGCCTATGCCCTCACCAGCGGCGCGATCCCCCTGCCGCTGACGATCATGCAGATCCTTGCGGTCGATCTCGGCACCGAGACTCTTCCGGCGTTGGCGCTCGGTCGGGAGAACGCCGAACCGGACCTGATGCGACGCCCCCCTCGGCCCCGGTCGCAGCCGGTGATCGACGGCCCCATGCTCGCCCGGGCCTGGGGGCTGCTCGGTGGCATCTCCGCCGTCCTGGTGATGGCATTGTTCCTGCTCACCCTGCACATCGGCGGATGGACCTTCGGCGCTGACACCAGCACGGGTGAACTGCACCACACCTGGCAGCAGGCAACAACGATGACCTTCCTCGGTATCGTGGCCTGTCAGATCGGCACCGCCATGGCTGCCCGTACCAGCCGCAGCTCCCTCATCCGTATCGGCTTGACTACCAATCCGATGCTGCTGTGGGGCATCGCCTTCGAAATCGTGTTCGCGGCAGCCGTCGTAGTTCTTCCGCCGTTGCAATCCGTCTTCGGTACCGCGGTGCCGCAACTGTGGTTGCTGGCACTGTTGATCCCCCTGCCGGTGATCGTGTGGGGATGCGACGAGGCCTTCCGCTGGTGGTTACGAACCCACCGTTGACAGGTCGTTCACTCCACTGCCGAGGACCACTGTGCTTCGGCAGATTCTGGGGGACGTGCGACCGTTGGACCGGAGTCGAGAACACCGTGTCCGGGACACAGCGCCTCATCGCCTCGTTGCACACCGTCCGGTGGGCACTCGCGCACGCGCGCATGAGGGACCGCGCGGACTGAACGATGGAATCTTCTCGGTGTCGGTTCAGGGAGCGGAGCGGTCCACCGAGGCTGTGAAGCCTCCGTCACTGCGCGCATCGGCGAGGGTGATCTTCACTTCTACGATTGGTCCCGGCGCGCTGCCGTTTCGCGACCAGCCCATGTCCCGAAGGACCTGCAGCATCGTGGTGTTCTCCGAGAGCACGAATGCAGACAGGTGCCGAATCCCGTGTGCCCAGGCGATACCGACCAGACGTTGCAGCAGAGCGGTTCCGATGCCGTGATGTTGCATGGGGTGACTGACAGCGACCGCGCATTCCGCCGATACCCCATCGGAGGCGGAGCCAGGATCGGGATCGAGCACGGTGTAGTTCGCGACACCGACGACCGTCCCATCGTCGAACGCCCCCAGGCTCACATGCCTATCGTCCTGCCGACACAGCATTTCCACCAGTTCGTCGACGTGACGCGGGGCCACCGTGAAGAACCTCATATAGGTGTCATGTTCGGTGAGATGCTCGTGCAAAGCTCGCACGGCGCCCTCGTCCTGCGGACCCAACGGCCGAATGACCAGGTCGGCCCTGACCGACTGCTGTGTAGTGGTCCCCATCGGATACATCCCTCCGAAAGCTCGGCGATGACCGTCCTGTTCCCGGACCCACCCGCACATGCGGCCCCGGCTCATGGCCACGAGTCTGACATACGATTCGCCTCATGCGCTGACCAGTCTCGCCGCACCCGCCACATACTCGTCCGTTCACGACCACCCTTTCGGGACGCGACGGTCATCGGCACCGTTCGGTTGTGAAAGACTTTGCCCCAACGGCCATATCGTCGCATCGAGTCTCGATACGGAGAAGGCACTCGATACGGAGGAGGTATCGCATGCCCCGGCCACTCTCGATTGCTCGCGTCGCCCGTCCTATCGGCGCACCCTGACACGCTCTGTCCGAGCTCGAGGGCACCGCTGAGCGGTCCGCCCCAGCTATGACCACACTCCTGCCACCTGCTGCACGTCGCCGGATCGACCACGCGGCACGCCGAGGGCCGCAGCCGCACGACTCGAGATGTCCGGGCAGATCCGGCTCGGTTCTCGGAGACCGTTCACCGCCGTCCAACTCCTCGCTCCGAGGACCGGGTTCATCGGGGCTGCGACAACTCGGATCGGCCGCGCGTCCGTAGCGGGGTACGACTGTTTCACTGCCGGGCATGACCATCGCCTCGCCGGTCCCCGCGCGACAGATCCCGTTTGGTGGTTACTTCGCGTCGACGGCGATGGTGCGCGGGATTCGCCCGAGGACCAGCAATCCGGGCAGGCCGGCCGACGACGGGTCAGCGAACAAGCGCAGTTCCGGAGGGTGGGGTTGAGCCTTGCCCGACAGGCGGGCGGGGATGCCACGCATGAAGAACGATGTCGTCGGTAGGAAATCGTCGTCCACCGCATTCACGCGCTCGTGTCGAACAGGTCCTTGCACAGGTGCATATTGGGACGCATACTCCGCACACGGTGCAGGACGTGGTTCGTCCGCCGTTGCAGTCCGTCTTCGGTACCGCGGTGCCGGAGCTGTGGTTGCTGGCTCTGATGATCCCGCTGGCGGTGATCGTGTGGGGATGCGACGAGCTGCCCCAAATGGGGGCGTCGGACTCGAAACGGAGCGCAACGCCGATGAAGCACCAACCGATGAAACGCTGGCTGGCGAGGTGGATCGCGGTGGTGACGGCAGGAGAAGCGGTGGGTTTCGCTGTGCCTGCCGCCATCGGTGTCCTCACGCGGGATTCCGCGTCGGCATTTCCCTTGCTCCTGGTCGCCGGTGCCGTGGAAGGAGCGATCCTGGGACTCTCGCAGGCGACGGTACTGCACGGGCAATTGCCATATTTGTCGAAACGGAGATGGGTGGTGCTCACAGCTGCAGCGGCGATGTCGGCGTACGCGATCGGGCTGTTGCCCTCCACCCTCGCGGCGTGGTGGACGAGTTGGCCGCTGATCGTGCAGGTGCTCTTCTTCGGAGCGGGGCCTGTCGTCCTGCTGATATCGATCGGCCTCGCTCAATGGCTCGAACTGCGCCATCATCTTTCCGGCGCGACATGGTGGATACCCGCCACCGCTCTCAGCTGGCTTGTCGGTCTCGCTGTCTTCTTTGCGGTGGCCCCACCACTCTGGCATCCCGACCAATCCCCTGCTCTCGCAGTGACGATCGGACTCGTCGCCGGCGTCGGCATGGCATTTGCCATGGCGGCGGTGACGGGCTGGGCCATGACGGTCCTGCTCAGGCGGCAGACCTCCTCCGTCTCCCGAGCTGCGGAGTCTCGACAGGGGCGACCGTGAACGCAGTCGACGAGATTCCTTGCAGAACTCCGCCGGATCGGCTTCACTGGTCTCCAATGGAGGGGAGTATCCCCCAACTGTCTCGTCGTCACGACGGCCCGGTGATCCGGTCCCGGCGAACGGGCCCGCCTCGGGCGGGCGGGAAAGACCTCCGGTTGATCATGAACCGGAGGTGTGTCGATGACTGTTCCGTTCTGGGCGTGGGCCGCGGTGCTCGGCTTCATCGTGGCCATGCTTGCGATCGACCTGTTCGCCCACCGCTGCGCCCATGTGATCGGGGTACGCGAGGCGGCGGTCTGGTCGGCCGTCTGGGTCGGCTTCGGGATCGGGTTCGGTGTTCTGATCTGGCTCAACGCCGGCGCGGAGTTCGGCCGGCAGTACTTCGCGGGGTACCTGATCGAGAAATCCCTCGCAGTGGACAACGTCTTCGTGTGGGCGATCATCTTCACGTACTTCGCGGTTCCTCGCCGGTTGCAGCACCGGGTGCTTTTCCTCGGGGTACTGGGAGCGTTGGTCTTCCGTGGTCTGTTCATCGCTGCCGGGTCGGTGCTGATCGCCAGTTTCGGGGCGATCCTGTATCTGTTCGCAGCGTTTCTGATCGTCACCGGCTGTCGGATGCTGCGCCGCCGCGACGAGCACCTCGATCCGGAACGCTCGCGCACGTTACGCCTGTTCCGCCGCTACGTACCGATGACCGACGCCTTCTACGAGCAGAAGTTCTTCGTTCGGATCGGTGGCACACTGCTGGCCACTCCCCTGCTGGCGGTGCTGGTACTGGTAGAGGTCACCGATATCGTCTTCGCCGTCGACTCCATTCCGGCGATCTTCGCGGTCACCGACATTCCGTTCCTGGTATTCACGGCCAACGCGTTCGCCATCCTGGGCCTGCGAGCGATGTACTTCCTTCTCGCCGATCTGATCCACCGCTTCATCTACCTGAAGGTCGGCCTGGCGCTGGTACTCGTCTGGGTAGGAATCAAGATGGCACTGAAGATCGACGTGTTCTACATCCCCACCACGATCTCGTTGGCCGTGGTGACCACGATCATCGGCGTCTCCGTTGCTGCGAGTCTGTACGTCACCCGCGGCCGGGGACGCCAGGCCCCTCCGGTCACTGAGACTCCGTTCCGCAGCGCCACTGCGGCGGAACTCGCTGCCGCAGCACCCCTATGGACGCGGACACGCACACGTTTCCCGGCTCGACCGGACGACACCGACACCGACACCGACACCGGGTCTCGGACTTCGGCGACCCGCTCCGACAACTGACCGGAACAAGGATTCATTCGCGTGCCACCATGTCAGCGAGGCACGGGGAGGACATTCACATGCTCGACGACATCGAGACCCTACTGGTGAAGCGGAAAGAGGTCGGAGCTCGCATTGGTGGGGCGCGTTTGTGGGAGAAGTGGACTCCGGGACTGAGCGCGAGTCTCGCCGACCCGCAGCGGCAGATCGAAAACGACGGTTGGAAACAGGTCGCTCTCGGATCCGAGGCATGGGATCTGACGTATCGACGCTCTGTCGAAGTGCCCACCGGGTAGAGGGCGCCGATCTTCACGCCTGCGCGCGGCGGGCGCGGTCGAGCAGGATGCGTTGCTCCGCTCGCGCCACCGTCCGCCTCGTCTGCGCCGCGGCGTCGGGCGTAACCGACACGGAGGTGATACCGCGCCGGACGAGATGTTCCGCCAGGTCGGTGCTCGTCGACACGGCCTGACCGCACAGCGACGTCGTCAGTCCCGCGGCCGACGCGCGCTCGATGATGTGATCGATCGCGTCGAGCACCGCCGGGTCGAGGGTGTCGAACAGGTCCTTGCACACCTCCGAGTCCCGATCGACCCCGAGCATCAACTGCGTGAGGTCGTTGGTTCCGATGGACACGCCATGGATCCCGAGCTTCGCGTACTCCGGCAACCAGTAGACGACCGACGGGACCTCGGCCATGATCCAGCGCAGCATACGCTGGTCGGAGCCGAGCGGATGCCGGTCGAGTTGGGCGAGGCAGTCCCGCAGTTCCCAGCGGGTGCGCACGAACGGAATCATCAGGTGCACGTTCCGGTGCGTGCTCCGAACCCGGTGCAGCACATCGAGATCCAGGGAGAACAGTTCCGGATCCCGCACGTACCGGAAACACCCGCGGTAGCCGATCATCGGGTTCTCTTCGTGGGGCTCGACCTCACCACCCTCGAGATCGGCGAACTCGTTGCTGCGCAGATCGATCGCGCGATACACCACCGGACGCGGCGCGAACGCCGCCGCGATCCGCGCGACGCCACCCGCCATCTTCTCCACGTACTCGTCGCGACGACCCTGCGCGATCATGTGCGAGGGGTGCTCCCCCGCGAGCGCTTCGGTGATCATGAACTCGGCGCGCAGCAGACCGACGCCGTCGACATCGGTCGCGGCGACCGCCTCCGCGGCGTCGGGGGTGGCGAGATTGACATACACCGACGTCGCGGTGACCGTTGCAGCGTCGCTCACCACCATCGGAGGCCCCTGACCCGCCGCCTGTTGCCGGGCCACGGTACGCACCGCACCGTCGAACACCGTCCCGGCGTCGCCGTCGACGGTGATCAGCTGCCCGTCACTCAGATCGATCGTCGCGGTCCGGGCACCGACCACGACAGGTTTGCCGAGTTCACGTCCGACGATCGCCGCGTGGCAGGTGATACCACCACCGTCGGTGACGATGCCGCCGGCACGCCGCAGGATCGGCAGCCAGTCCGGGCGGGTCATCGGGGCAACGATGATCTCCCCGTCGGTCAGGCGTGTGCCGTCCGCCAGTTCATGAAGGACCCGCACCCGTCCGGTCGCCGAACCGGGACCGGCACCGAGGCCGGTCAGCAACGGTCGCGCCTCACCGTTTCCAGACGGTCCCGCCGTCGCGTTCCCCGCCGCCGCAGGCTTGTCGAGGGTGGTGATCGGACGGGTCTGCACGATCCACAACTCGTCGTTGGCGAACGCGAACTCGAGGTCCTGGGGGCGCCCGTAGTGTTCCTCGACTCCGGCGGCCAGGCGCGCGACGCGCAGGAGTTGCTCGTCGTCGAGCACCCGGGTGCGGCGCGCGGGGTCGACGGCGACGCGACTGTCCCCGCTGTCGGTGGAGGTGATGCGGAATTCCTGATGACCGAGGTGCACGTCGAGCACCGCGAAACCGTCCTTCGCCACGACATAGGTGTCGGGTTCGACCTGCCCGCCGACGACGACCTCACCGAGACCGAGCGCCGCCTCGACCACGATGCGATCGAGTTCACCGGTGCGCGGGTCGGCGGTGAACGCCACCCCGGACGACTCGGACTTGACCATCACCTGCACCACCACGGCGATGGACGGTTCGTCGGCCACCCCACGCAGCCCTCGGTAGGTGCGGGCGCGTTCGGACCACAACGACGCCCAACACCGCTGCACCGCGCGCACCACCGCGTCGGCGCCGATGATGTTCGTGTACGACTCGTGGATACCGGCGAACGACGTGTCGGAGGCGTCCTCCGCGGGAGCGGACGACCGCACCGCGACCGGCACATCGGGACCGAGGCTCTCGTAGGCGGAGACGATCGCCGCGCGCATCCCGGCCGGCACGGTCGAATCCGTCACCAGGGCGGCGAGCTCGGCGGAGGTGCGGATCAGGGTGACGTCGTCGATGTCGGCGGCGGGCACCGCCTCGGCGGCCAGCCGGGATCGGACGCCGGCTGCGTCCATCGCGTCGAGATACGCATCGGTGGTGACGGCGAACGCCGGCGGTACCGGAAACCCCGCCCGGGTGAGTTCACCCAGATTGGCGGACTTGCCACCGACCGTCGGCGCGTCGGCGGCGCCGACCTCCGCGATCGGTCGTACCCACAGATTGTCTTCGGCCATGGTTGACTCCCCGGAGTGTGGCCGTGCCGAGTGCAGGGGCGCTTTGTCTCGTGCACGGCAGGATGTGTTTCACGGTAGGCCGCTGGGGGCGGTCTTCGGATCGAATCGCGGGGTGAAAGGACGTCGGTCCGCAATCGACGACAGGGGTCCAACGACTCTTCCCCCGAGCGCGTAGGGCGGTGACGCTGGAGTCGACGGAAGGAACGAGCATGCACGCGCGGCACATCATGAGCATCCCCGTCACCACGGTCGGCCCGACGACGTCGATCGACGACTGCCTGCGCATCGCCGACGAATCCGGCTTCACCGCCCTGCCTGTCGTCGACGACGAACACCTGGTCGGCATCGTCTCCGAAGGTGATCTGCTGCGCGAGAAGTTCCACAACCATCCTCGAACGGAGGGCACCGCAGCCGATGCCATGACCAGCCCGGTGGTGGCGATGACCCCAGAGACCGAGGTCAGTGCTCTCGCCTCCGCGATGCTGCGCTCCGGTCTGCGCGCAATCCCGATCGTCGAGAACGGCAAGATCGTCGGGATCGTGACACGGCGCGATCTGCTGTCGTTGCTGACGATGGATGACACCCGCATCCTGCACGAGGTTCAGCACCGTCTCGACGTCTACGCAGGACCACATCGCTGGACGGCGACGGTCACCGACGGCCGCGTCGACGTTTCCGGCGCAGACGCCGAGGAGTCCGAACGTCGGGTCGTTGCCGCGCTCGCCGAGACGGTCCCCGGTGTGACCGGTGTACGTGTCGGCTGACGCCATGACCCCCGGCGCAGACAACCACACGCACGGTCCGCGAAAGGTGATCGGATCGAAGCAGATAGAGCGTATCGGTCCAGGTGATCTGACCGAGCTCGTCTCGGATGTCGGACCGGTACCACTGCACGTCGGTGCGGTACTTTTCCTCGCCGAGACCGACATCGACACCCCGGATCCGGCGACGGTGCGGTCCGTCCTCGCCGAGCGACTCGTCCGGATCGGGCGGTTGCGGCAACGTTTGATCGAACCGGGCTGCGGGCTCGGACGTCCCTACTGGTTCGACGATGCGCACTTCGACCTCGAAGCCCACCTGTCGCAGGTGCGGTGCCCGGCTCCCGGCGACCGGGAGGCCGTCCTGTCGCTGGCGCTGGACGCGCTCACCTGGCTATTGCCTCGAACGCGGCCGTCGTGGCGTGCGATCGTCGTCACCGACATCGCGGATCCCCACGGCCGGGTGGCGGTGGTGATGGTGCTGCACCACGTGCTGGCCGACGGGATCGGAGGTCTGGCGATTCTGGCGCACCTCGTCGATGGCCCGCACACCACCGCACCCACCGACGACCCTGTCTCGATTTCCGAGCGGCCCCGGAATCGGGAATTGTTCGTCGACAACCTCACCGAACGTCTGCGGATGCTGCGCCATCTTCCATGGACCCTCGCCCGTATTCCGGCAGCGTGGGCCGAACTCGGGCGCGGCACCGGTGGACGTGCACCTCGCTGTTCGTTCAATGCCCCCACCGGTGCTCGCCGTGCGGTCAGCACGGCCGAGATGGAGTTGGAGACCCTCCGCCGGGTGGGGCGATGCGGGGCGGCGACGGTCAACGATGTGCTGCTGGTGGCCGTCAGCGGCGCCCTGGCCACGGTCCTGCGCAGGCGCGGGGAGCGCCCGTCGGAGTTGGTGATCTCGGTACCGGTGTCCGCTCGTAGCGCTGCCGCCGGTGGCCAGTTGGGCAATCAGGTCGGGGTCATGCCCGTGCGGGTACCGCTGGTCGGGACACCGACACAGCGTCTGGTGGCCGTGGCCCACAGGACCCGACTGCAGAAGGCGACCGTGCGCGGTGGGTCAGCCGCGGTGATGGGTCCGTGGTTCCGGGCCCTGGCCGCCACCGGGATGTTCCGGTGGTTCATCGACCGGCAGCGGCTGGTCAATTCGTTCCTGTCCGACCTGCCGGGCCCACCCACGCCGCTGACGATCGCCCACGCGCCGGTCACCTCGATCATGCCGCTGATCGTCAGCACCGGAAACATCGCTGTCGCCTTCGTGGCACTGTCCTATGCGGGCACACTGACGGTGACGATCATGGTCGATCCGGATCTCGTCCCCGACCTCGAAGAGCTCACCACGGCTCTGCACGAACAGTTCCACCACCTCGCCGACGCCGCAGACCCAACAGCACCGTAACCAGCAGATATCACCGGACCGGCACACATGCGGATCTTTTGGGTCACGCGGCAGACGACGACGCGACAGACAGGACCGATGCATGTCTCCCGAGACCGAGACCTTGCGACTCCAACTGGAAGAAGTCGGGGCCCGGCACTGGTGGGCCGCGCTTCTGGCGACCCTGTCCTCCCAGTCGGGTAACGCCTACATGCGGTTCGTCGGCGTCGTCGACGGCCGAGCACGTTACCGCGGTGCCGCCTTCCCCGTCCCCCGACTATGGGGAACGGTACCCCCACAGGACCAGTGGGCACCCGGGATGGACGACAGCCTCGCCGAAATACAACACCGCATCGAAGGGGACGGATGGCGCCCGGTCGACCACGGAGCGCAGCCGTGGGAAGTGACCTACCAACGGCCGAGCACGCCTGGCGCATCCCGGTGACAACTTGGGAAGCGCACCCATGGTCCGAATTGCGCCATTTGGTGCCCTCAACCGATGTGCCACCCCGGCGAACGGCGCACCTGTTGCCACTCCTGCTGCCACCGCACGATCCGATGTCTGTTCATCACCCAGTGCAGCCCGAACAGGACGAGTGCGCATCCCGCCGTTCCGAGGACGAGAAACGCCAAAGCTGTTCCGAGCGCCGCGATCGCGTTCTCCGTTCCGGTACGCGGCGCCGGCCTGTAGTTGCCGTCCTCATCGACCCAGATGAGCACAGTCTCCCCCGCCTCGGCGCGGGTCTCGAGTCTCACCCGACCGGTGTGCTCTGTGCCCGCCGCCTCCCAACGCGCGAGAACAGGGGCAAGTCCTGTCGAAGTCTCGGATACCGGGTCCCGCACCGGCATTGCACCCGCATCGTTGTCGACCACGAGTGCCGGCACTTGCTGGGCCCCGGTGATCGCCTGATGTGATCGTTCGGTCAGCTGCGCATACGAGACGGTTCCGATCGCACCGGCAATGGGCACGAGCAGCATCATGGCGGCCACTATGAAGATCACTGCGACGGTCTCGATCCGGTCACTGCCGCGCATGAGCGGATTCGGGCTCCACGGCCGCAGGCGCCACCATCGAATCACTACCGGATCCTTGCGACTCATCACACTCTCCGGGACATCCGTTGTCCTGTCCTCGGTGTTGTTCTGTCCTCAGTGTCGACCGTCTACCGCCGTTGCTGTAGAGCCATTGGTCGCTTCCATGGGCGCGCCCGGTGGCCACCGAACGCCGGGCACGATTCGGTAGAGCCGTTGTTCCCTTCCCGGCACTGACCTGTGCGACATACGCTGGGACCGACCACCGGCAACGCCCCCGACAAATCCGCCGAGGGCGCCGCGCCGTCACCTCTGCGTGCCCCACCGCACCAGTGCACAGTCCCGGAGTCGTTCCTCCAGTGACCCGACGACTCCCCCGACCGTCGTTGTCGTCTGGAGGGCCAATCCGTGAAGACCGGCAAAGTCGTCCTGCTCGTCGTCGGCACAATCCTCTCGCTGCTCGGCATGCTCTTGGGGGCCGCCGCGTTGATCCTGGGGGTGCTGTACGTCATCCAGCGGGACAAGGGATATCTGACCACCCCCACCGAGACGTTCCGAACCGCCTCCAGCGCGCTGCTCTCCGAACGTGTGGATCTGTTCCTCGACGAACCGGCCCCGCCCGGTTTCCGCACCCAGGACATCGGCCGTTTCCTCGTGCGCGCCACGGCCACCGCACCGGAGCGTGAGATCTTCGTCGGAATCGGCCCCACCCGCGACGTCGAGGCCTATCTGGCGAACGTCGCGCACACCGTTATCACCGAGGTGCAGTTCGATCCCTTCGACGCCGACTACCGGGAGATCCCCGGCGACGAGCCCGCCGCAGCACCGAATGAGCAACCCTTCTGGGACGCCACCGCCGTCGGGGCGGGAACCCAGCAGGCCCAATGGCCGGTACGTGAGGGAAGCTGGACCGTCGTGGTCATGAATGCCGACGGCTCACCGGGAGTCGATGTCCGCCTGCAGGCAGGGGCGCACATCGACCTGCTCGGACCGCTCGCGCTGGGGGCGCTGGCCGGCGCCGTGGTGTTGCTGATCCTCGGACTGCCCCTGCTGCTCGCCGGGGCGATCGGACTCGGCCGTCACGGACCCCCACCTGCGCACCGGCCGGCATACGGTGCCGCCGACGCCACGCCCACACCGGCACCGCAACACCAGGTGCGGGCGTACCCGGTGCACCTGCGCGGAGAACTGGACGAACCGCTGTCCCGGTGGCTGTGGCTGGTCAAATGGATCATCGCGATCCCGCACTACCTCGTGCTGTTCTTCCTGAATGTCGCCTTCGTGTTCGCCACCCTGGCCGCCGGGGTCGCCATCGTGGTCACAGGCCGCTATCCCCGTGCCCTGTTCGATTTCAACGTCGGGGTGTTGCGCTGGAACTGGCGGGTGGCGTTCTACACCTATTCGGCGCTGGGCACCGACCGCTACCCCCCGTTCAGCCTGCACCGCACCGACTACCCGGCCGATCTCGAAGTCGACTACCCCCAGAGACTCTCCCGCGGACTGGTGTTGATCAAGTGGTGGCTGCTGGCCATCCCCCACTACCTCGTCCTCGCAGTGCTGGCGGGCGGATGGCTCGGCGGCTGGAGCATCGGGATCGTCACCGGCAACGGTGCTGACAACGCCACCGGCAACGGCACATGGGCGTTCGGTTCACTGCTGGGCGTGCTGGTGTTGTTCGCGGCACTGGCGGTGTTGTTCACCGGCACTTATCCCCGGGGATTGTTCGACTTCGTCATGGGCATCAACCGCTGGCTATATCGCGTGTGGGCCTATGCCGCGCTCATGCGCGACGAATATCCTCCCTTCCACTTCGACCAGGGCCCGCACGACCCGGGCGAGCGCGCCGACACCACCCCACCGCCAGGACCGGCCGCCTCCTCGTCGGTCCCGGACCATTTGTCAACCCGCGAACCACCGCGTCTGTGACGTTCTGGTCCACACTCGATGCGCCGCACCAGCGACCGTGTCCGCCCCGACGCTGCCGAGCACGACCGAGGATCGGTGTACCGGATCAGGCCTCTCGCGCATCTCTCCGGATGTCGGCACCTCGCTCGTGGACGATCCGGAGAGCTTTCGGGTCGATACGCAAACCCCGCTCCTCGAGCACGAGGGGATACGTGCGGAGCGAATCGGGGCAAGATCGGCGCCCATTCATGAGGCGTCCCTACGGACGCGGCTTCGGTGCGGTCGGCAACGGATGCTGCGGTCACCCCCGATCTGCGGTCCAGGACGGCGCGCAGGTGCCTCTGGTGGTTCGTGCGGCCGCGTTTCGGTCCCATCATGCGCGTGCCTGTGGACCATTGACTCCGACTGTCGATGCAGCATGGAGTCCGATTGCTCGCCCACTGCCGTATCGTCCGGGTACATGGCAATCGAGCCCAGTGTCCTCGACAACGCTGTGGGCCTCGGCATCGCTTATGGGGCGGGAATCGGGATGGTTCTCGGCCTTGCGATTCGAGACGATCCCGCGCAATCGGGTCGGCATGCCGGCCTCAGAACCGCATGGCCCCCTTGCCTCGATGAGGGCTCGGTGAGCAGAGTCCGCGCCACGCGCACCGTGGGCTTCCCCGTGTGTGGCTGCCGGGTGGAACAAGGGAAATCAGGTGCCTCGGCGGGCATCGGCTGCGATGGTGCGCACGGTGGCACGCATGATGTGACCGACGAACGGCCGAATCAGCCACCAGTACCGCATCATCTGCTTGTGTGAGCGCGGATCTGTCGTGCTCGTGCGGCATTCGTAGCTGAGCACACTGCGGTTCGCGCCGTTGGGTCGCACCAGGAAGTGACAACCGATCTTTCCCCATCCTGGGTCGTCGAACGCCGCGAACTCCTCGCGAGGGACGTCGCGCCATTCGATGTCGGGCTGCCAGAACTTACCGACCGCACCGAAGGCGATCTCCCGATCGGGTACCTGCCCCAGGATCAGCCAGCCGGGTAACCCAGCCGACGAGGGGTCGGCGAACATGCGCAGCTCAGGCAGCGTTGGCGCCGGTCGGCGGGCGAGACGGGCGGGCAGTCCGCGGACGAAGAAGGCCGCGGTCAGCAATGGGGTGCGGACCCGCAGGAAATCCAGATCATGCGCGGCCCGGTAGGTGGCGGACACATCGGCTTCGACCGTCAGGTGTTCGGTCAGCACGACATCGTAGGTCGGTAGATAGACATCGAGCAGATCACCGGTAGCGGGGTTGTCGGATTCGGTTCCTGTCACCGCTCCACGATAGGAACATCGTGCGCCGCAACGGGCGCTTTTCGCGCCGGGGTCATTGAGATCGTCGAAGGCCCGCCGCAGCCGCCGCTGCTCTGCAGGGTGAGCACCTACCCCTCGAGACGAATGTCGTTACCGTACCTGGCCGTGGTCCCGATCGACCGGGCCCGGCCGCGGTGCCGGTTCGGTCCCGATTCGAGCCCCTCGCCGCCGGAGCACGGACACCAGATACGCGGTCCCGGGCGTAATCTGGAAAGTCGCCAACGTCAGCGGTCGGCGGGTGAAAGCCCCGTTCCGCCGACATCGAGCAATGCCGCGGGAGATCGACAAGCACGATGGAGGAGACGTCGAATTCCTGCTTCATTGCCCGTGCCCTCGCGTGACACGGAACGGGATTCGTCGAGTCGACACCCCTCGGGGTCGGTGACTTCCGAGAATCGGCGCCCAAGTCGCGAAGCCAGGTCGTGTGCCTGCGCGATGGACGACACGGTTGGATGCTGCACACAGCAGATGCGCAACCGCTCTACTCTCGACTCGGATTCGTTGCCTCCGGCCCGACATATATGAAACGGCCGTGTAAAACACCCTCAGCCGACCAGTCGATTCGTGCTATGCGACGCCGAGACGCCGAACCGCTCGCGTCCCGGCCCGCGCAACCTAGTTCGGTTGAGACTGCTACCACTATCGCGCCAGCGACGAAAGCCACCATCCCCACAATCGGCGTCCTCAACCCGTGGCGCGCATGTGTACCTCTTCCGTCTCGGACGACCGTCTACCCCGCGACGCCACCCGCGACCGACCGAGATTTCCTACAGCGCGACGATCGACTATTCCATCGGCAAGGACACGGGGCCGGGCATAATGTGCTGGAATCAGCGAGTATCGGCCCACCCCACCGATGAAGCACCGAGTCCGAGCGAAGCATCGTCAAGGGCTGAGCCGACCGGTGGAGGATTCGTGCGCATAGGCCGTGCACCAGCTGTTCCGTGCGCCGCTCATCATGTCGGCGCACACTGGCGCGCTCTGTCCGAGGTCAAGGGCACCGGTAAGCGGTTCGCGCCGGCAATGACCGCATCCCTGCCACCTGCTGCGCGGCGTTGGATCGATCATGCCGTCGCTGAGGGCACGCCGATGGCCGCAGCTGCACGGTTGGAGATGTCCGGGGAGATCAGACTCGGCTCCTGGCGACCGTTCACCGCCGTGCAACTCCTCGCTCCGGCGACGGGGTTCATCTGGGCTGCGACCACTCGGATCGGCCCGCTGTCCGTGTCGGGGTACGATCGTTTCACCGACGGGTGTGGCGAGATGCGTTGGCGGATCGGGGGAATCATCCCGGTGATGTCTGCCGATGGTCCGGATGTCAGCGACAGTGCGGCCGGTCGCCTGGCCGGGGAGAGCATTTTCGTGCCCACAACATTTCCCCTCGCACGGTGGCGGGGCGACGAATTCGTCGCCTCGGCGACCTGGACGGTGGATGGACGCAAGGAGACCGTGCGTCTGGATGTCGCCGATGACGGGGCATTGTGCGGGGTGCGGATGCTGCGGTGGGGCAACCCCGACAATCATGAGTTCGGCCGGTATCCGTTCATCGTCGCGGTCGAGGCCGAACGCCGGTTCGGCGGCATGACGATCGCCTCGCGGATCCGCGCGAGTTGGGACACGGGTACCGGTGGGGACGGCGAGTTCTTCCGCGCCGAGATCACCTCTGCCGACTTCTTCTGACGGTCTACGAGGCCAGCCGCGAGAACCGGCGTCGTCACTCCCTGCCGGGTGTCTGTGTGTGGTCCCGCCGGTCGGCCGTCCACACCGATTGCAGCATGTGCCAGTCGGCGGGATGCGCGGCGATACCGGCCGCGAACCGATCGGCCAGCCTCTGGGTTGTGGCGTGGACGCCGCCTGCGGTATCGATCGGTGCGTCGACGTGGAATCCCCATCCGCCCGGAGTGAACCAGCAGTGCACCGGCAGCAGCGGTGCGCCGGTATCGATCGCGAGCTTGGCCGGGCCGGCCGGCGTGCAGGCCGGTTCGCCGAAGAAGGTGACCGGCACGCCCGTTCCCGTCAGATCCCGTTCACCGAGGAGTCCGACGAACCGTCCCTCCCGGATCCGGACGGCCAGCTGTTCGAACGGTGGGACAGTGCCGCCGGTGAGCGGGATGATCTCGAAACCCAGGTTTTCACGGAACCGGACGAAGCGGCGGAACAACGATTCCGGTTGCAGCCGCTCGGCGACGACGGTCGGTGTGCCGATCCGCTGTACGATCCACACTCCCGCCAGGTCCCAGTTTCCGCTGTGCGGAAGCGCCAACACTGCGCCGCGCCCACGCGCGACGGCCGTATGGATATGTTCGAGACCGGTGGCCGCGGAGTCGATGGTCTCGGCCAGCCGTACCGGATCCATCGACGGCAAGCGGAACGCTTCGCACCAATATCGCGCGTACGAACGCAGGCTCGCGCGTACGAGTTCATCCGGTACCTGATCGGGAGTGGTGGACAACACCCGAGCGAGGTTGCGGCGTAGTTGGGTCGGTCCGCCGTTTCGGGCCGCTCGATCCGCGGCCATCTCGAACAAGCGCCTCGCCGGCTCCTCCGGTAGCGCGCATACCGCCCACCAACCGGCGGCGTATGCGAGATCCCAGGCCCGATCCTTCATGCGCATCGAGTACCCCGAACGCGGAGGTCGACAACGATGACCATCACGACGGGCGCTGCGCGACGTTCACCCGATCGGCCACCCCGGGAGTCGTCCTGCTTCCTGCCACTTACGGTCCCACCGAGACAGTCTCTGCCGGTTCATCACGACGTGGACGCCGAACAGCGTGAGCGAGCATGCCACGGTGCCGAGGACGAGAATCACCAGAGCCGCACCGAGCGCCGTGACCGCATTCTCGGTACCGGTGCGGGGAACCGGCATGTAGTTGCCCGTCTCGTCGACCCCCATGCGGACTGTCTCTCCCGTGCGGCCGCGGCCCTCGAGACTCACTCGGCTGATGTACTCGACGCCGTCGTACTCCCACTGAGCAAGAACAGAGTCGAAATGAGGCGAAGACTCGGCCGACGGGTCGGGGACCGATACGTCGTCCGGATCGTCGAGAACGACCGCCGGCCCGATGCAGAGCCGATGGTCGTGCAAACCGGGTCCACTGCAGCGACCGAGGGACCTCGGTAACGAACCACGCCCGCCCCGTCCAACTTGCGAACAAAAATCCGGCTGCCTGCAGATTGCTCTGCCGACAGCCGGATTCGGTGTGCTGTATTCGGTGCGCCTACTCGGTGGGCGGGACCGCCGGTGCCTCGCGCGACAGGATCGGAAGCCGCGACGCGAACGGCAGAAGCACCACGACGACCAGCGCAACCACCAACACGCCGAGCGCCATACCCGACAGCACGTCGTGGACGTAGTGCACCCCCACCGTCACCCGAGAGAAGGCGAGCACTGCGGCGAGCGGAGCGACCAGCCAGATCAGACGCGGAGCCGCGAGGACACACGCCGTGGCGAACGACGCCGCGATGACGGAGTGGTTCGACGGCCAGGACCAGTCACCCACTTCGGGGCATTCCAGCACCGTCTCGATGCCGAGTGCGCGGCACGGTCGCGGTTCCGTCACCACGAGCTTGACGAGTTCGCTCGACAGGTAGGCACCCACGACACCGGTGCCGCCGACGGCGAGGGTGCCGAAGCCGCGGCGATCGTTCCGCCACAGCCATGCCGCGAGCACACCGGTGAAGGCGACAAGGACGAGCAACCCCTTGTCGGCGACGAGACCTGCGAGCGGTCCGAGGAAGGATCCCTCGACGGTCTGGGCTACGGACAGATACAGGCGGTCGCGCATCGGCACCGTCGCCGCCGCGAGAAGAGTCAGCACGAGCGCCACCCCTACGGCAGGGATGAACATCAAGCGGACCAACCGCGGGGATACAGGAGGTGAACTCTCGGTGACGACCATGACCGAATACGCTATCGCGCCATCTCGACCGGCTGCAGACCGGCAGGTCGGGCGGGTTCCGCCGTGCGTCTCACTCGGCAGGTTTCGGTAGGGCTCGACGGAACTAGGCTCACAGGGGTGTGGCGAACCTGGATCCTTTCCGCAACGATGGTGGCCGTCGCGGCCGTCGTTCTGCTCACCGGCGCATTCGACGTGACCTCGGTGGTGACGGCAGTACTGCTCCTCGCCCTCGCCTGGGTCGTCTCTCCCCTGTTCCTCCCCCATCACGTCGACGACGCCACCGCCCGTCGCGACGCCGCAGCCCGCGGCGTTCCGGTGGTGTACTGGCGCCCGGGGTGCACGTTCTGTATCCGGTTGCGCGCCACCCTGCGCACTCGCGCGCGTCGCGCGATCTGGGTGAACATCTGGCGGGATCCCGCTGCGGCCGCTCGGGTCCGGGAAGTCAACGGCGGGAACGAGACGGTGCCGACGGTGTTCGTCGGCGACGTGTCGCATACCAATCCCGACCCACGTTGGTTTCGCGATCAACTGGTCTGACGAGACGACCCCCGACATGAACGAGGTCCCGGATCCGTGTGGATCCGGGACCTCGTTGACGCAGAGCGGTCAGCGGCGCACGCCTCGACCGGTGACGGCCTTGACGAGGAACAGCAGGATGACCGCGCCGAGGAGGCAGGTCAGGAAGCTGAAGATCAGTCCGCCGCCTTCGACATCCACGCCGAAGACCTTCAGCAGGAAACCACCGATCAAGCCGCCGATGACGCCGACGACGATGTTGAGGAGAATGCCCTGCTGGGCGTCGGTGCCCATGATCTTGCTGCCGATCCAACCGGCGAGACCACCGATGATGATCCAACCGAGGATTCCGAGTCCGAGCATGTGCAGTCCTTTCATGAACACTGGCTAGTTCGACACAACTCAGATACCCAGTCGTCCCACCAGTCACACCTCTCACTTCTGACAACTTCAGAGTGGCACGAATGCGACGCCCGGAAGGTCGGATTCGGCGGTTCCGACCGTGGCACGTGCCGTCTGCCCGACGGGGACGGCTCGCGCTGGCACACTCGTGCGCATGACCCAGCCTCCCGTCACGATCACCGTCACCGGGCACGCCGAGCGCACCGTCGCACCCAACCGGTGCACAGTGGTGTTGCGGGTGCACGCCGACGGCTCCTCGCGCAAGCAGTCCGCCGAACCGGTGACCGCGGCCGTCGCCACCATCACCGATCTCATCACCGAACTGCGCAAGCGCACCCCGAGCCCCGTGAAGCGGTGGACCTTCGATCGGGTGCGCCACAGCCGGCGGCGCCCGTTCAACCGCGAGGGCAAGAACCGCCCGTGGGTGTACAACTCGTCGGCGTCGATCACCGTCGCCTTCCACGAGTTCGACGCTGTGGGTGCGTTCGTCGAACGGGTCGCCGAACTCGAGGTGGTCACCGTCGCCGATCTCCAGTGGTGGATCACCCGCAAGGCCCGGAAGAAGCGACTCGCACAGGTCCGCGACCTCGCCGTCCGCGACGCCCTGGACAAGGCGAAGGCGTACACGACGTCGCTGGGTCTCGACACTATTCGTGCGGTGGCCATCGCCGATCCGGGCATGCTCGGCTCCCAGCCCTCACCCGTCCATGCGGGCGGCGCTCCGATGATGCGCACCGCGATGCTGCGCTCGGATGCGATGAGCGCACCCGAGTCCGCCGAACCCGAGCTGGTCTTCGAACCCGACCGCGTCACCCTCACCGCCGACGTCGAGGCGCGGTTCGAAGCTTCCCCCTAGCGCCGGTGAAAATTCGGTGTTCCGGACCCCGCTCAGCGAGGTCGAGAACACCGAAATTCGAGCACCCCCCGCTTGATTCCTTGCGCGCCTTGTACAGACGGTGGCACGATGCCAGCACGCCGCCGATCCGCGCGGCCACAATCGAATAAGGCCCGCCAGGAGCTGCAACTCCCGACGGGCCGGATGTCCGACTGAACAGGAGTCGAACGTGGGTCAGAATACCCTGGCCGGCGGCGTGCGTCGTGGACCGCGCCTTGCCGCCAACTTCACCGTCCTGAGCAATGCCGTCATCACCGACGAGCGTTTGTCCTTCCGCGCACGGGGCGTGCTCGCCTGGTTGCTGTCCAAGCCCGACGACTGGCGCACCCGCGCCGACTCGATCGCGGCGCAGTCACCAAAAGAAGGTCGCGACGCCATCCGATCGGCTTTACGCGAGCTCGCCGACCTCGGCTACCTGGTACGCGAGAAGATCCAGAACGAGCTCGGCCAGTGGATCACCATCCAGACCATCTACGAACGTCCCGTCACCGACCCGGCGCCTGAGAATCCGACCCGCGGCAGCGCGGACATCGGAGACCCAGGCGCTCTTTCAAGTACCGATACACCAAGGACGGAAACCAACCGCACACCGCGCGTCACGAAAGCACCGCTCGGTCCGGCGGTGGTCGAGCTTGCGGCAGCCTGCAGACGGGCCGGACTCACCGCAACCTTCGTCTACCTCAAACCCGATGCGGCAGCGGCGATCGAAGCACTCGTCGCCACGCATGGTGTGCCGGCTCTCGTTGCGGCAGCGAATTCCGTGCACAGACCGGGCAATCCGATGCGGTTGGCGCACGGATGGTTGCCGTTATGGCGGTCGCTGCCGACGCCCCTTGTCCTCCAACCGAAGTGCGGCGACTGCGACGAGTACGGGTGGCTTCCCGACGACGAGCAGGGGCGTGCCGTGCGATGCGGATGTCGGGCACCGGCTGCGGCCTGAGATCCACTGCGGCGGTGCCCGGCCGAATTCCGTTGACCGATCGAATGGATCGGTTGTCTCATGAGAGGTAGGTGACGTTCTGCGGTAGACAGTCTCGCTGAGCTATCGACGGCGAGGGGTGGTGATGATGTCGGGAACCCCTATCGAAGTGGCCGTCGACTCGGTGTTCGTTCGTCCTCGGCGGTGAGGGCGAAAATTCCGTTGCCCCAGTACTCGTCGAAGAGTACTACTGGGCGCTGGCGAATTTCGAGATTCTCGAGGAGAGACACAGCGATGGCCACCACGATCGAACGGCCGGATGGCACGAGCATCCATGGTCCGGGCAAGCTTTCTGCGGAGCGTCTGCAGCACGAGCTCGCGCTGCGTCGACGCGCGCAGCGGATACCGGGGCGGCGACGTCACGACGGAAAAGGTGGGCGTCGGCAGCAGCGACGTGCCGCCGCCGGAGCGTGGTAGCTCTGCCCAGCATCGTCGAGGCTGCGGCGTGATCGGTCAGCGGCTCAACAGCGGCGATTTCCGACGATAGTGCGCGTCCAGCACGACAGCCCCGTCCTCGACGCGATCGACATCGGACCACGGAACCAGGCAGGTCCCGCGGTGGCGCCACCGGATCCACCGAGCGAGCAACACCGGGGCACGCACATCGGTGCGTTCGAATCCGAGGTACGAGCCGCGCCGGTGAGGCGAGAGGAGAAGGCCGACGACCTCCGGCGACGGCACTCCCCCACTGTCCGATACAGCCGGACGAGCAGGGAGGCGGAAGCGTATATCGCACACCCACCCGACGTGGTCGCCGTTGTGCTCGTGGACGGGCAGGTCGAGCAGATCAGTCAGGAGCATGGCGGCCTCCGGGAATGCGGCCGATGATCTGGTCCCGTACCCATCGCTCGGGCCACGTCGCATCCAAGGCCTCGGACCGCACTCGTAGCCGGAGAATGATACCGACCTCGGCAACGTCGTCCCACTTGATGCGATGCAAGCGGCTTCGGGGCAGACAGCCCCCGAAGATCCGAGTCATCAAGGTTGAGCCGGTGAGGATCGCCTCGATACGCGGTGCTGACGAGGTGACGCCGTCGGATTCGATGCCGCTGAGTTCGATGTCATCGACCGTGGCCACCGGTACGCCGTCACAGTCGAGGATCTGCCGGTCCAGCAGGTGCAGGCGGGCATCGATCAGCCGACCGTCTCGGTCGGTGCCGGCTGGGTGCTCTGATCTGCTCATTGTCCTGCTCCGGTGACGATCATCAACGGTATCGCCGCTGCCGAGGCGGCGACAATGATCACCAGGTAGACGGTACCGATCGCGTTGACGACCGGGCCGTTGACATGCTCGCCCATGTACTGCGGGTCGTTGGAGATGATCAGAACCGGTAGATACGTCAAGGGCAGGGCGATTGCGGAGAACACCACCGAGTACTCGGTGACCAGGATCGGGTCCACCCCCGTCATCAACACACCGACGGCGACGACCAACAACACCAGCATGGTCAGGTGGAATCGCGCCGCCTCCACCGGGCGTCGGAACTTGCCCCACGACCACCCCAGGAACTGCGCCAGGGTGTAGCCACCGGACAGCGCAGTTTCGAGCGCCGCGCCGAAGGTGGCCGCCACGATCCCGAGGATGATCACCGCGACCGCCAGTTTTCCTCCCGCTTCCGCCACCGGAATCAGCACCTGCGACAGGCTGGACACCTCTATCCCACCGGGCATCAGCACGATCGCAGACAGGGCGGCGATGGCCACCGAGAGGATGCCACCGAGGGGAAATCCCACGAGGACGTTGAGCCGGGACTTCGCGAGATCTCGCACCGTCCACTTCTCTTCCACCGCCCCGGAGGAGAAGAAGAACACCTCGTACGGAGTCATCGCCGCACCGAACAACGCGATCGCGTAATACCAATATGCCGCCAGGTTTTCGCCGTCCGACAGGGATGGAGTGAACACCTGGTCCGCGAGCTGCCCCCAATCCGGGCCGAGAAGGAACACCGCCACTGCGAACATGACCAGGCACAGTCCGACGACCCCGGTGACGTTCTCCATCACCGAGAACCTCACCCGCCAGATCACCAGCCACACCGCCAGGGCGGCTACCGGAATCCACAACTTCGGGTTCACACTGCTCGCCAACTGCAACGCCAGCGCAATACCACCGACCTCGGCGGTCAACGTCAACAGGTTGATCAGAAACGACGCGCTCAGATTCGCCACTGCCATGCGCGGCCCGAGACGTTCGCGAATGATCTCGAAAGTGGCTCGGCCGCTGACCGCAGCGACGCGACCGGACATCTGCGCGAAGACACAGATTCCCAGCACGCCTACCGGCACCACCCAGGCCAGGGACAACCCGAAACGCGCGCCCACCACTGCATTGGTGACCAGATCACCGATGTCGAGGAATCCCCCGATCGCGGTGAGGATTCCGAGAGCGACGGCGAAGAGACTCTTCATCCGGCCGCCTCGAGGCGGTCTCCGAGATCGAGCAACTCCGTACCTGCACGTCCGAGCTCGGCCGCAACCGCAGTCAGCTCGGTCTGCTCGCCGACTCCCGCAACGATGTCTCGTCCCCGGATGATCTGTCCGGTAACCGTGTTCGCCGCCTGCAGGACCTCGGCGCGCAGGGTTCCCTGGTCGGGGGTGTCCACCTCTCGATCCGCGGTTGCCGAGACGGCCTGGTCGACCTCTTCGAGCATGTCCGACAGGGCGATGTCCGTGGCGGCGGTGGTGTTGCGACCGTCGGCGAAAACCTGCAGGCTCAGCTGAGCCGAGACCGCCGCCGAACCGATCTGCTGCGCTGCCCGACCGAAATCGCCTTCCACCCCGCCGCGCATCGAGGCGCACCCGGATGCGAAGACACCCAGGAGCAGCGCTGCAGCGACCACAGAAAGCAGCACACCCCTGCTCCGGCGTCCACCCGTCTCCCGCGAGACGCGCCGTGAAGACCACGCGTTCCTCACCAACCTCACGATAGAGGCCGGTTTCCGTCGCCGGTCGGTTTCGACAGTGTCGACACTCGTCGCGCTGTCGACCCGGCGCCTATCGTTGTTCCCATGGATCCGCCCGTGACGCGGTACATCCAGCGCGACGGCAACGCACTGGCGTATCAGGCCGTGGGCGAGGGGCCTCATCCGATCGCATGGTTCTGCGAAGACATGATGCATCCGGACCTGATGTGGACCGATCCGCATTTCCACTACAACTTCGAACGTTGCGCCGGCTTCGCGCGTTCGCTGTTCTTCCAGCGCCGCGGATTCGGACTCTCCGATCCCGTCGACCACGTCCCCACGCTCGAGGAGCAGGCCGACGACGTCGTCGCGGTGCTCGACGACGCCGAGGTCGCTCACGCCGCGCTCGTCGGCGTGGCCAGCACCTGCGGGCCCCTCGCCTTGGTGGCCGCTCGGTATCCCGACCGTGTTTCCGGACTGGTCCTCGCCCAAGCCTGGTCCGACACCCTGTTGCCCGAGGACGGCGATCTGCCACCGGGATGGACTGCTGACGAGCGAGACCGGTTCGTCGAGTCGTATCGGGATGCGTACGCATGCTGGGGTCACGGGAAACTCACACCTCTGACGCACCCGACCCTCGATGTCCCGCACAATCGACGCATCATGGCGCTGCTCGAACGCTGCTCCGCCACACCGAGAACTGCCCAGAAACATCTCGAGTGGGCTCTCCGCGCGAACTACTCCTCGATTCTGCCGGCAATCCAATGCCCGACGAAGGTGCTGCATCAGCCGGAGACTCTGTTCGCTCGAGAGGCCGGCCGCAGGATGGCCGCGCAGATTCCGAACGGCCGCTTCTACGAACTGCCACCGATCCCCCTCGGTGCAACGCTGGGTGAAGTGCTGATCCCTGTTCTCGACCACGTGGAGGAACTCGTCAGCGGCACGGACCATCCGGTCGACGCCGATCGGTTCCTGGGCGCGGTTCTGTTCACCGATGTCGTCCGCTCCACCGATCTGCTCGCGGAGGTCGGTGACAACCGGTTCGCGAGGTTGCTGGGCGCGCACGACCGACTCGTGCGTGCGGAGGTCGAGGCCGGCGGAGGCACGCTGGTGGGCATCGCGGGCGATGGGACCCTCAGTGTGTTCGACGGTCCGGTGGCCGCACTGCAGTGCGCGCACCGGATCATCTGATCGGCATCGACTCTCGGATTTTCCGTGCGCTCCGGCGTGCATGTCGGGTCGGTGACCCGCGCCGGTCCCGGGTTGACCGGAATGACGGTCCACATCGGCGCGCGGATCGCTGCCTCCGCCGGGCCTGGCGAGGTGCGATGCTCACAGGCGGTGCGCGACCTTGCGGTCGGCGGAGATTTCGATTTCACCGACCTGGGCAGGCATCGGCTCAAAGGTGTGCCCGGTCAAGTGCAGGTGTTCAGGGCGACGGTCGGGGCCCGGCCTGCACAGCCTCCGCTGCCGCCACGCCCGACCGTCTCGGACCGGGCAGTATTGACCATGGCGCGCCGGGCTCCCGGCATGCTTCGTGAGCTCGCCCGCCTCGCAGACCGTCGCAACAGAGCAGCGAGGCGTCCACGATGATCGTCGCCGACTAGGCTCGGCTCCGTGAGCGTGCGTGCAGGAATCATCGTGACCGGGACCGAAGTGCTGACCGGGAGGATCTCCGACCTGAACGGACCGTGGTTGTCCGACCAACTCCTGAAACTCGGCGTCGACGTCGCCCACATCACGATCTGCGGTGACCGGCCCGCCGACCTGACCGCACAGTTGCGTTTCCTCACCGAGCAGGGCGTCGATCTCATCGTCACCAGCGGGGGTCTCGGTCCCACCGCCGACGACCTCACCGTCCCCACCGTCGCCGAGTACTGCGATCGCGAACTGCTGCTCGACCCCGAACTCGAAGAACACATCGCAGGTGTCATCCGCCGGTTCCGCCCGGACACCCCCGATCTCGACGCCGGGCCGACGCGTATCGGGATCCGGAAGCAGGCGCACGTGCCCGCCGGTGCCACCGCCCTGCCGCCCACCGGTACAGCGCCGGGCGTGGTCATCCCCGCGGTCGCCGGCGATCGGCCGGTACCGACCATCGTCATCCTGCCCGGCCCGCCCGGTGAGCTGCAGGCGATGTGGCCGAGCGCGGTCGCCTCCCCCGCGGTCGCCGACGTGTTGGCGCGAGCCGACGACCTGCAGCAGCACACCGTGCGCGCCTACGGATTGCACGAGGCCCAACTCGCCGAGACGCTGCGCCGGGCCGAAGCAGAGATCGCCGGCCTCGAACGCCTCGAGATCACCACCTGCCTCCGACACGGCGAACTCGACATGGTGACGCGAGTCGCCTCCGGTGACGCGGACATCTACCACCGCCTTCTCGACATCCTCACCGAACACCATGGACGCCAGATCTTCTCGACCGACGGTTCCACCATCGACGACCAGCTGATCGCCGCCCTAGACGGCCGCACGATCGCGACTGCGGAGTCGTGCACCGGCGGACTCGTCGCTGCGCGGCTCACCGACCGTCCCGGGTCGTCGGCCTATGTCATGGGTGGCGTCGTCTCGTACTCCAACGACGCGAAGTCCGATCTGATCGACGTACCGGCCGAGATGATCGCGGAGCACGGCGCGGTGAGCGAGCAGGTCGCCGCAGCTATGGCCGAGGGTGCCCGACGTCGCCTGAAGGTCGACGTCGCGGTCTCCACCACCGGGATCGCCGGCCCCGACGGTGGAACCGAGGCCAAGCCGGTGGGCACGGTGTGCTTCGGCGTCGCGATCGAGGGACGGCCGACGTACACGGTCACCCGCCGCTTCCCCGGAGACCGCGAACGGGTCCGGACTCTCACCACCACGGCGGCGCTGCATCTGGTTGTCGCACAGCTCGGTCGGAATTGAGCCTGCACGCGCGCCCCTCGGCGGCCGTCAGTTCTCCCCCGCCGCCTTCAGCTGTGCCCGAAGAGAATCCACTTCGGCTCGGAGGTCGTTGATCTCGTCGATGTAGGGACGGATCCGGGCGCGGACCGCTTCGTCGGTGTACTGCGGGATCAAGCTCCGCGAGCAGTTCCAGTCGAAGGCCTCGACCTCGATGACGATGCTTCGCTCGCATCGCGCCGAGATTCTCCGACCGTCACCGAGATCGCGCAGCCGGTCGAGAAGCTGCGGGTCGTCGTCCGCATCGACCACCCGCGCGGTACCGAAGACCTTCAACCGCCTCTTCAGCGGAAGGTCCGCGAGGAACAGCGCGACCCTTCCGTTGTCCGCGATGTTCCCGACCGAGACGAATTGTTGATTGCCTCGGTGGTCCGCGAACCCGATCGTCTGCCCACCGAGGTGGTGCAGGAACCCGACGGGTCCGCTGCGGTACTGGACATAGGGCCATCCGCTCGGGGTCACCGTCGCCATATGGAACTGGAAGCTTTCGCGTACGAGAGCGAGTTCCCGGTCGCCCAACGGCTGAGGTCCTCGGTCGGGTTCGTCGAGGTCGGCACCATAGGCAACGATGCTGCCCGCAGCTTCCTGACGAGCGACCGCCTCCGGGCCGAACGCCAGATGGTGATACCTCAATCCCATACCGATCTCCTCGCCGATGTCCGTTATGCCGACAACGAGACAGTGCATCACAATCGACCGTGACCGGAAAGACGCGGGTGTCGACCCTGCAGTTCGCCGAACAGCGGCCGTCTGGTTTACGATACGGAACGTGTCGTATCTGAATGAGCCGCCTGCGCAACGCGGACGTCCACGCGATGCCGAACTCGAGCGTCGGATCACTACCACCGTTCTCGAACTACTGGCCGAGGGAGGCTACGAGGGCGTGACGTTCGAAGCGGTCGCTCGACGTTGCCAGGCGTCGAAGGCAACGCTGTATCGACGATGGCCGTCCAAGCGCGACATGGTGCTCGCAGCAGTGAAGGACGCCCCTGCGCATCCCTCGGCGGTCCCACTCCGGCGGGGCGACACACTCCGCGACGATCTGCTGATGCTTGCGCAACGCCTCAGCCTCACCATGTCCGCAACCGACAGCAACGCCGCCTTCATGCTGCTCCACGCGGGACTCGAAGACCCGGAGTTGTGCGACGCCATCGAGGAGACCGTCGGCCCGACAGGCGCACGCCTCCCCCAGGCGGTCCTCGACGATGCCGTTGCACGAGGCGAACTCCCTTCGGGCGCTCAACCATTCGCATACGAGGAGGTCGTGGGCACAGTCCTGCTCCTGCGACGAGCGAACGGTCTCACCGTCGACGACACCTACCTCGAAGCCCTCGTCGACACCGTCATCATTCCCGCGCTCACCGCGTCCGCCGGCCGAACGGACCTGCCCGCCGGCATCTTCTCCGGCCACCCCGAAACCTCCACCACGACTACGACTACGGAGACCCCATGACCCGCTGCACCATCGAGGACTTCACCTACCGCACGATAGCCGGGGACGGCGGCGTGAAGCTCAACGTCGCCATCAGTGGCCAGGGGCCGGCTGTCGTCCTGCTGCACGGTTTCCCGCAGACCCACTACATGTGGCGCCACGTCGCCCGCACACTCGCCGACGACCACACTGTGATCGTCCCCGACCTGCGCGGCTACGGTGCCAGCGACCAACCCCCAGCCGACAACCCCGAGACGTATTCCAAGCGCACCATGGCGAACGACATCATCGCCGTCGCCCACGAGATCGGTTTCGACCACTTCGGGCTCGTCGGTCACGACCGCGGTGCGCTCGTCGCCGTCCGCGCAGGACTCGACCACCCCGACGCCGTCGACTACCTCGGCATCCTCGATGTCCTTCCCACGATGGACACCTGGGCCGTACTCCAGGGCGTGAACGCGAAGGTGGCTTGGCATCTCTATCTCATGGCCCAGCCCGCAGGGATGCCCGAGAAGATGATCGCCGCCGTCGCCCCGGAGTTCTTCGGCTCGTTCCTCGACGCGTGGGACCCCACCGGAACCACCTTCACGCCCGAGGAGCGCGACCACTACGTCACCAGCTCGATCAACTCCATCGACTCGATCGTGGCCGACTACCGCGCCACCGCCGGCATCGACCTCGACATGGACCTCGCCGACCGCGAACGCGGGACCCGGCTCACCATGCCCGTCGCGGTCATCTCCCAGGACTGGGGCTCTCAACTGGGCTTCGACGCCTCGGCTCTCTGGCAGGCGTGGGCACCCGATTTCACCTACCGGGCCACCACCAGCGGCCACTTCATGGCCGAAGAGAACCCCGACGAGATCGCCGCCTTCATCACCGAGCTGGCCTCCCGCATCCCGGCCGAGCAGCCCTGACGGACATGCCACCGGAGTCACCGGTCGGGGGTGACCATGATCACCGAAAAGCGCGCATCCTTAACATGCCGAACAAACGGGACATCGATATCATCGACCTCAATTGTTGTCTGTCGGGGGCACACGAGGAGAATCGCGCATGTCCCGGATCGATCGCAGACGCACACGCACCGTCGGCCTGCTCGCCGCAGGTCTGCTCACCGCAGGACTGAGCGTCGCGGGTCCGGTCGGTTCCGCGTCCGCCGACCCGGTCCGCAACTGCCCCGAGCGGTACGTCCTCGCCGTCGACGGAACCCGCGGCTTCGAGACCCTCGACTCTATCGATCCGGAATCCCCCTTGGCGAAGATCTCCGCTCGGTTCGAGGCTCCCGGCACCGTGGTCGAGCACATCCGCTACCCCGCAGTGGTCGTGCCGCTGCCCGGGACCGGCTCGCACGACGACTTCGACGGCATCGACGACGACGGCACCATCGCCTACGACAGGTCGAAGCAGATCGGGCATCAGCGACTCCGCCAGACCATCACCGTCCGGCACAGCACCTGCCCCGACTCGGACCTGCTGATTCTCGGCTACTCGCAGGGCGCCTCGATCGCCGGCGACGTTCTCGCCGAGATCGCAGCCGACGGGTCCGTTCCCCCCGAACGGATCTCGGGCATCCTCTACTCCGATCCCCGCGACGACCGCGGCGTCGAGACCCTGTTCCCGGGTCCCGTCGCTCCCGGCGTGACGCTCGGCGGCGGCCGGAACGACTTCGGCGAGATCCACGTCGAACGAGTCTGCATCGAAGGCGACGCGGTCTGCGACGGTCGCACACCCGAGGACGGCAAGGACTGGCTCCGGGAGAACGTGACGGGGTACTTCCAGTTGCACACGAAGTACCCCGACTACCAGCCCTGACCGAGGCTGGGAGTCGGCCGCGCGGGTGGAATCGGGTCAGACTCGGTCGCTACCGATAGCAGTAGGAGTCCGAGGACGCGTCGCCACCTTGGAGGCGAACCTGGTGCGCCCGCAGTCCCCGGAAGTCGTCGCCGTGCGGGAAGAAGCGGTCGTCGATCTCCATCCCGCCATGAGGGTCGGTGTGCATCAGTGCCATCCAGGCGCCGACCCCGTCCGGGTAGAACTGATCGTCCCAGGCCCCGTACAGGGAGTTGGTGACGTAGACCCGCTTTCCGTCCCGGCTGATCTCGACCATCTGCGGACCACCGGCCAGCGGCTCGCTCGGTACCGCCGGGTGGGCGCGGCGGCCGACGATCCCGCCGAGTCGGACGGATCCGGTCTCCTTCGGATGAGCGGGGTCGCGCACGTCGAACTGCTTGAGCTCGCCGGTGCCCCAGCATGAGACGTAGAGGAACGCGTCGTCGACGGACAGGTCGATGTCGGAGACGAGCGGCGGCACCGCACCGAACGGCTTCAGCGCCGGTGGCAGCAGGTCCGGCTCTGCGGGTTCGGCCGGGATGGTGATCACCTTGTCCACCGCCCAACCGTCGTCACCGGGGTGCCAACGCCAGACCGACGCGGACAGGTCCTCGGTCGAGACGACCACGCCGACGAATCCCCACGTGGCCTCCGGGTCGTGCGAGGGGCGCAACTCGAGCGGCATCTGGTACTGCGCGCCGAGATCCACTCGCTGCTGATGCGCACCGGTGGACAGGTCCCAGAAGTGGATGGCATGGCCGTACTCGTTCGCCAGGAGCAGCTCGGGCACCAACCCGTTCTCGATCATCGACGGTGTGCCCCACTCGCTGCTGATCAGCGTGTTCCGGTTGAGATGCCACCAGGCGTCGTACGCGAAATACTGCGGCCCCCGGTCGGTTTCCCACTGCCGGAGCACGTCGAACGTGCCGTGGTCGAGCAGGGCGATCCCGCCCGGCCCGTCCGATCCGTCGGCACCACCCAGGCAGGTCATGAAGACCCCGTCCGGTCCACAGTGCAAGGTGTGCGGTCGGGAGTAACCCGCCTTGGCGGCGAGATCGGCGGCGTCCACGACTTTGGCCACGGTGGGTTGGCGCGGGTCGGGCTCGGTGTCGAGTATGTACAGGGACGACGAGCGGATGCCCGGCACGATGAGGTATCTGCGCGCCAACCCTGTCATATCGTGACCTTCGTGCTTCAACGCGCTGCTGCAGGCGTTCCAACCGAAATGATGTAGTTCGTTGCCCAGCCCGGGTACCTCGGTCCAGCCCACCACCCGTCCGTAGGTGTCCGAGTCGGGATCCACGTCGATCACGCTCATGGCGTCGGGTTTGTCCGCCGCACGATCGAACGCGACCACGTAGGCCAATCGCTCCGGTGGGGCGGCTGCCGCGTCTGCCGCGGTCCGATAGAAGGTCGGGTCTGTGATCGGCTGACTCATTTCCAGCCTCCTTCGTCGAGGAGACCCCACGAGTCAGAGTACGAGGATCGCGCGAGGGACGGAACCGTGGCGAACTCACGGGAGCGTGCAGAGCTCCGGATGATGGTCCGTCTTCACCCGCTGCCGACGAGAACAGCTACATGCGCGCCAGGTCGCTGGTAGAACCCCCGCTCCATACGCGGTATCCGCGCTTCCAGGCGTTGCCTCGTCGGTACGAACACGAACGCGGACTGTCGCTCGCGACAACACTTCTCGGCCCGTCCGGGGTCCTCGCACCGAAGGTCCCGCTGCGTCCGCCGTGGTTGGTTGCAGCGGCACGGCGAAAAAGTGACGGAATAAGGGGAGGTTCTGTGCGAGTTCTTCACCGGAACCGCACACAACCTCCCCCGAGTTTCGACGGCCGCTACTCCTCCTCGACGCCACCAACGGCCCAACGCAAGAGGGAACCCATCCTCGGGTGAGGATGGGTTCCCTCGTCGACGAGTCCCTGGAGGGCTGTCGTCACTGCTATCCGTGCAGGACTGTTATGCCTGTGCAGTGGCAGGTTCCTCGACATGCTCCACGGGGCCAGCTTCCGTGATGGGGTAGACGGGGTATTCCACACCCGACAGGTACTGGACGGTACGCACCACCTGGCACGAGTAACCGAACTCGTTATCGTACCAGACGTAGAGGATGGCGGTGTCGCCGTCGACGATCGCTGCATTGGCATCGATGATGCACGCCGCGCGCGAACCGATGAAGTCGCTCGACACCGCGTCGGTGGCCGAGGTGTAGTCGAGGTTGCGGCGCAGCGCACCGGTGAGCGACTCCTGGTGCAGGTGCTCGAGCACCTCTTCCTTGGTGGTCTCACGAGTCAGCTGAAGGTGAAGGATCGCGACGGACACATCCGGCGTAGGAACGCGGATCGAGTTGCCGGTGATCTTCGCCTTCAGATCGGGAAGCGCCTTCGCGACCGCCGAAGCTGCGCCGGTCTCGGTGAGCACCAGGTTGAACGGCGCGGAACGACCGCGGCGGTCGGCCTTGTGGTAGTTGTCCAGCAGGTTCTGGTCGTTGGTGAACGAGTGCACCGTCTCGACGTGGCCACGCAGCACACCGAACTTGTCATCCATGGTCTTCAGCGGCGGCACGATGGCATTGGTGGTGCAGGACGCGCACGAGACGATCTTCTCGTCCGGGTCGATGGCGCGGTGGTTTACGCCGTGCACGATGTTCGGAAGGTCGCCCTTGCCCGGCGCGGTGAGCACCACCTTGGCGATACCGGGGCGAAGGTGGTTCGACAGCCCGTCACGATCGCGCCAGATGCCGGTGTTGTCGATCAGGATGGCGTTGTCGATGCCGTACTCGGTGTAGTCGACGCTCGCCGGATCGTTGCTGTAGATGAACTTGATGACGTTGCCGTTGGCGATCAGGGCGTTGTTCTCGGCGTCGACCTTGATCGTGCCGTTGAACTGCCCGTGGACGGAATCGCGACGCAACAGAGACGCACGCTTGGTCAGGTCGTCACCGCTGCCCTTCCGGACCACCACAGCGCGCAGGTTCAGGCCGTTGCCCGAGCCGGCCTTCTCGATGAGAAGACGGGCGACGAGGCGACCGATCCGACCGAAGCCGTACAGGACCACGTCCTGCGGCTTCGCGGGGCTCGTCTGAGCACCGCCGACCAGGTCCGAGAGGGTCTCGGCAACGAACTCCGGGATGGACCGTCCGGCACCCTCGGCCTGATAAGCCGTCACCAGCAGGCCGAGGTCGATCTTCGACGGCTGCAGGTCGAGGTCGGTCAGCGCCTCGAGGAACGGGAACGTCGCCTCGACCGACAGCTCGTCACCGCGGATCTGACGCGCGAAACGGTGCGTCCGCAGAATGCCGATCACCGACTTGTTCACGAGGGAGCGGCTGTGAAGCAAGATCGTGACCGAATGCCGGCGGTGCAGACCGCCGATGATCGGGATCATTGCTTCCGCAATAGCCTCTTGCGAGTTCCACTGTGCCAATTCCGGGGTGCTCACTGCGCTCCTCTGCCTTTCCGGCTCGTCTGACACGTCGCAGGCTGTTGGGTGCAGCCCAGACGAGACGCACGTCACTCGCCGGTCGGTGTCCGGATCGGTGGAACCGTACGCGACCGACGCCGATTACGGCGTGCGTACCGCCAAGCATATGAAAGAGCTCTCACGGGTCGACGCCCGGTAGGCGATACGCGCCCGCGCGTGCGGGAAGCTGATCGCTTCTACTCTGATAGGCAGGCATTCGCGGCGCCCCGTGCTGTAGATGAACCAGCGAGCTGCGTGTGTCTCCAGTCACAGCGACAGTGACGGGGTCGCGTGATGGTATCGAGAGTCCCAGTGGGCACCACGTAGATCGACATTACTGGCACACAGGTGTATGCGGATCAGGTCCTGCACCTGACTGCACAGCGGTGACGACCATCATTCTTACGGCCCCTCGCCTTATCCTCTCGAGGTGCAAGCCTCATCCTCGAGGGGTCACCGCCGCGTCCACGAGCAGACCGATATATCGCTGCCGTGGCTGCCCGTTCGCTGCGTCCCGGCTGCGCCGCCCAGTTCGTACACCGTGCCGCTCCTGACTCAGGAATACCGAACGGCACCGCTCCGGCATCCCTACCGAGGCTCTCGGTGGGGTGGGTTGATCAGTCGATGCATGTACGCCACGCGAGTCGCGCCGCCTCTGCAACCGGTTGAAGCGGTCCTACGCGCCGCTGCTCGACGTGATCTATCGGCCGGATAATAAGAATCTTTTGGATATGGCGACCCAGGTCCTCGTAAAGCACCTAAAGTGAAAACTCTCCACGAACGGTCCATCTCAGCGCGCACCGCGAATCGCATCGTGGATCCTCACCACTTCGCGCACTCGAGGAAATGAACATGACACGCATACCCCGATGTGGCAAGAATATCGGCGCAAACCGAACCGTGGGCGTGCTCGCCGCCGGAATGGTAGTTGCGTTCGGTTCGGTCGGCGTAGCGGGCGCCGCACCTGCGCCTGCGGTCGAGCGCAGCACCGAAACATACACGTATACCTATACGTTCGACGGACCCGTGACGTGCAACGGCGGACCCATGTATACCTTGACCAGCACCGTTACATCTACGGATCATCTTCTCGAGAATCCGGGCGGAAGAAGAGTTATCCGGTCGGATCTCACCGAGAAAATCACTGGCATTCCGCTGGATCCGTCATTGCCCACGGTCACTGCGACGACCGAAGCAAAGCTCGCCGCGAGCACTTCGACACAGGGAGCCTTCGCCAACACATACCATGGGAAAACAGTCGCGACCTACTCGGACGGGAGCACTGAAACTGCCTCGTTCGTCGGACATACGACCGTCAGTCCGTACCATCAGAAAATCTTGAATTTCGACAGATGTCACTGAGTTCCCATTTCGATGACTTTTCGACCGATTCCGGCATTCTCGGAACCCTCGAACCAACCGAGCTACTTGCCATTCCAGACAACTAGGGACAGAGCCCAGCATTTACTCAAGGTGTTCTCCGGACTGCGAAAGTCCGTAGCTCGTGCCTTCCGCTGCCAGGCCCCGGCTGCACGTGGCAACCCGTAAGAAATGACGAGACTGAGGAAGAATTGGTCGCTGGGCGTTGCAGGTTCCCTGATCGTTGCGACACAGTCGCAGCCTGCGAGATGGTGCTAGTTCCTGGCTGAAGCCAGAAGATGAGCGGTAACCGCATCCCAGTCGGGGAACTCGGCGCTGCCGAATTTGATCAGTTCACCCGTGAAGTCCTTCGCGCCATTGTGGTCGCGGTCGTCGACCAGGAAGTCTCCATGATTGAGGTTCTTGTGGTGCGACAGAATCAATCGTTTGTAGGCGACGGAGGTGGGCTCGATGCCGAAATGCTTCTGTACCCACAGTAGTTTGTCCGACCACGCTGACGGGTTCTTCCACGGCGCAGTCGAGAGTATGTACGCATCGAAGTGTTCGGCCAGCAGTGTGAATGCTTCGATCGCACCGTCGATGGGATCCATCAACGCGAAGATCCCGGGTGCCTCGTCATAGCGGTCCTGGTACTCATGGAAGTCGGCAGCGCCGAGCCGATCGATTCCGGACTTGAAGTGAACCAGCGTGTTGTCGAGATCGACGTAGAGGATCTTTCTGCGATCAGTCACGTCGTGACGATACCTGCGGCAGCTCACCGCGGAAAGACCGACAAAACCCGGCCTGACAGAACGTCGAATCGAAGAGATCGGCAGGTGGCGACTGCCGGTCGACCGCGAGATGATCGGAGTACTCCGATGCTTCAACCGACGCTCGACCTTACGCACAGAGGAGAAAGCTGTGAGAGTGAGTCACCTTCCCCTGCGTCTGACCACTGGCGCGTTCATCCTCAACTCGGGACTCGGTAAGCGAGCACTTTCCTCCGAAGCTGCCGCCGGGTTACAAGGCATGGCCGCCAACGCTGTTCCCGCTGTCCGCACGATGCGTCCCGAGACTTTCGGAAAGACGCTCTCTGCAGCCGAAACGGCACTCGGTATAGCACTGCTCACGCCGTTCGTGCCCTCCGCGCTTGCTGGGGCCGCACTCGCGGGCTTCAGTGGTGGATTATTGACCATGTACTGGAAAACCCCAGGCATGCACGAGCACGGCTCGATCCGACCCACCCAGGACGGCACCGCCGTGGCCAAGGACGTATGGATGTTCGGGATCGGTGCAGCCCTCGTGATCGACGCACTGGGTCGCAGACGGTAGGTATACGAAGCCCCGTCGTGCTCGTCCTCTTGTTCGAACCGTCAGCGCGCCTGGCGTCGGCGAGCAAGGTGCCTGACACGAGTTGCGGCATTGAACGCCGCCTTCACTGCGCGATCGGCAATCGACCCGTCGGCTGGTAGCAACTGGATCTGGCGGGCGAATTCCATTTGGTCGTAGCGCACAGTGTTGGTGACGACGTGTCCGTTCTCGACGACGAAGTGGTCGAATCCCTCGAGGTCGATGCGACGCCCTGTGCCGGCGATGCCCATGAAGGTTCCGACGTGTTGCCCGGTCAGGTGCCAGTGGACGAGGACATCGTGTCCGGATTCGGCAACCGAGACGATCTCGAGGGTGAAGTCGGCGAGAGCGGCGAAGACCTGTGCGAAATAGGCCGCGATTTCGGCGTGACCGTGACACGTCCCGGTAGGGAAATGCACGGTGGTGTCGGCGGTCCAGAAGTTGCGCAGACTGTCGAGGTCCTGGGCGCTGATGCGTCCGATCGCCCACTGCACGAGTTGGGTCTTGGAGGCATCGTTCGGCGGTGCGATCGGGGTCGAGGAAATGGTGTGATCGGGCATCTCTGCTCCCATGCACGGTGGTGATACTGCACGGAATCTTCCTCTCCCGAGGCTAACGCTCACCCATCCGAACGCGGACGTGAACGACCGCCCACAACGATGCCGGGTAGCACCGGGAAGGCCACTGGTGTCCCGACGCTACGCCGCGGCGCCCGCCTCGACATCGTACGAGCGCCGCAGCGTGAACTTGCTACGCGTGCAGGGCGTCCCGGAGGAAGGAAACAGCCTGGGCGACTGCGGCCTTCGCAGCGAAGGTGTCGTGCAGAGAGTTGACCATCACGAAGTCGTGAATGATGCCCTGATAGCGCACCGCGGTTGTGGGAACACCTGCCCGACGGAGCTTCGCGGCGTAGGCCTCGCCCTCATCACGCAGCACGTCGGCTTCGGCTGTGATCACGAGCGCCGGCGGCAATCCGCTGAGCTGGTCAGTGGTCGCGCGCAACGGCGAGGCGGTGATCTGGGCGCGCTCGGCCTCGTCGGTCGTGTACTGGTCCCAGAACCATTTCATGCCCTCACGCGTGAGGAAGTATCCCTCGGCGAACTCGTGGTAGCTGGCGGTGTCGAAAGCGGCGTCGGTGACCGGGTAGAACAGGACCTGGGCGGCGATATCGATGCCACCACGTTCTTTGGCGAGCAAGGTCAGGGCCGCGGTCATGTTGCCGCCGACCGAGTCACCGGCGACCCCCAGGCGGGTGCCGTCGAGGTTCTTGTCGGCGCCGGCGCTCGCGATCCACTGCGCGGTGGCCCAGACCTGCTCGATCGCGTGGGGATAGCGCACCTCGGGTGAGCGGTCGTACTCGGGGAAGACGACGGCGGCGTTCGCACCGACGGCGAGGTCGCGCACGAGGCGATCGTGGGTGTGGGCGTCGCCGAAGACCCATCCGGCGCCGTGCGTGTAGACGATGACCGGGAGCGTGCCGGTGGCCCCGGCCGGGCGCACGATGCGAACCTGGACCGTCCCGGTCGGACCACCGGGGACCTCGACCCATTCCTCATCGATCGCCGGCTTGAAGATCGGTTCGTCCTGCACACCGTCGACAGCTTTTCGGCCGTCTTCGGGAGCGAGTTGGTAGAGGTACGGCGGGTTGGCGGTCGCCTCGACGAACGCTTGGGCGGCCGGCTCGAGGGAGATGTTCTTCGGGTTCGCGGACATGACGGAACTTCCTCTTGATCGGTGGAGCCGGAAATCGAGAACGATCGTTCTCGCTCTGGTGTCGACTGTAGAGAACGACCGTTCTCAGCGTCAAGAGGGAGCCGAGAATTTCGCCGGAACCCAGCCCGATGAGGCAGAACGCCCACAACCGACGCGGCGGACGAATGCATGACAGACCCCTTGCCGGGCCGAACGAAGGCCTGGAGAACCAGCGTTCTCAGGATGCGTAGACTGGCAGCGTGAACGAGGAGACCCGTACCCGCATCGTCGAAACCGCCGATGCACTCTTCTACAGCCGCGGCTTCGGCCAGGTGGGCATGGACGCCGTGCGCGATGCCGCTGGGGTGTCGCTACGCGCGCTCTACAAGGAGTTCCCTTCGAAGGACGAGTTGATCGCGGCCGTCCTCGCCGGCCGCCACGAGATGTGGACCAAAGGGGTCGAAGCGAAGGTCGACGCGATCGCCGACCCGGCAGCCCGCCTGCTGGCCGTGTACGACTTCCTGAGCGACTGGTTCGCAGACCCTCACTTCCGCGGCTGCGGATTCATCAACGCCTTCGGCGAACTCGGGTCGGCGAACCCGCGCGTCGCCGAGATCGTGCGCGAGCACAAAGCCGATTTTCAGCGGTACGTCGCTCGCCTCGTCGCCGAGGCCGGAGCACCCGACTCGCTCGCTCCCCAGCTCGCCATCCTCGCCGAAGGCGCTCAGACCACCGCGGCCATCGCGGGCACGACGGATGCCGCGGCACAGGCGCGTGCCGCGGCGGAAATCCTCATCAATTCCGCACTGGGGCGGTGATTCCGGCCAGAGTCAGGGTGTCTTCGAACATGGCGCAGGGGTCACCCGCTACGACACCACCCGCTGTCGTGCAACAGCGCCCGACACAGAGTCTCGGTCACACGATTTCGTCGGCAGACCAAGACGTGCAGTCCCCCACATCACGCGCGCGAACATCGTTGGGCGCATCAATGATTCGGGTCGTTCGAGAAGATGGACGACTCGCGCGAACGCAGCTCCGATTCGGGGGTCACCGACGCCGGCCCGATACAACAGGCCGAGGTAGGCGTTCATCAGCCTCGTCTGCACAGACCGATCCCCCGCCACGACGGGCATCCGCAGGTCCGACTCGGCAGACATCGACCACGCCTCGTCGAGGATAGGTTCGATTCCGCGCAGGAACCGGTGCGCAAGCGTGTTCTCGTTCCCAGCACAACACTCGCGAAGACATGAGCATGCCGACCCTGCGGCACACCCCACCGGACACTCGGAGCTTCGGGCAACGTGTCGCGCTCGACGACGATCACTCGATCGAAGCGGTCGCTGAGCGCACGCGCGGCCAACAGACCCCCTACTCCGGCACCGATCACTACCGCAGTCGAGTTCCTGATCTCGGTCATGGCTTCAGTGCGTTGTCACAACAGGGCGAGAACCATCCCTCACTCGGGGGGGTAATGCGATCCGAGCTTGCGAGCTGCCTGTTGTCAGTTCGACACCAGACGCACGTACAACAACCGGTCGTCCGCGGCGATGACACCGCTCCCGAAGGAATCGATCCGGATCAACTGTTCGCCACGGACGACGCCGAGCACGATCTCGGGCAACTGGCGTGGCGGGAGGCCGACTTCGTGCGGTGCGACCTCACGTTCGGAGACCGCGAAACCGGCCTCCGGGGTCAGCAGGTCCTCGATCATCTCCACCACCGTGGGCGTAGCGGGAGCCAAACCCAGCAACCGGCCTGCGGTCTCGGCCGAGACCACCACCGTATCGGCGCCGGACTGGCGCAGCACATGGGTGTTCTCCGATTCGCGCACCGCAGCAGCGATGCGTGCCTGCGGGGCGAGCTGGCGCGCGGTGAGGGTGACCAGAACGGCGGTGTCGTCCCGGCTCACGGCCACGATGATCGACGCGGCATGCCGCGCCCCGGCCAGTTGCAGGACATCCGACTTGGTGGCCGAGCCGTGCACGGTGACCAGTCCCTGACGCGACGCGGCGTCCAGACTCATCGGATCGGTGTCGACCACCACGATCTCCGAAGGAGGAAGCCCATCGGCGAGTAGGGCATCGACAGCGCTACGGCCCTTGGTGCCGTAACCGACGACCACGGTGTGACTGCGGGTGCGCCGCCGCCACCGCTGGATCTTGAATGCCTGCCGCGAATCCGCGGTCAGCGCCGACAAGGTGGTACCGACCAACACGATCAGGAAGAACACCCGCAAAGGTGTGATGACCAGGACGTTGATCAGCCGGGCCTGCGGTGTCAGTGGCGCGATGTCGCCGTAACCGGTGGTCGACAGTGAGACGCTGGCGTAGTAGATGCAGTCGAGCAGCGAGAGCGGATTGTCCTGCACGTCGCGGTAGCCGTCCCGACCCAGATACACCACGATCACCGCCACCATCAGCGCCGCCAGGGCGTAACCGATCCGGCGTACGATCGCGCGGCCCGGACTGGTGAGCTCCTGCGGTACGCGCAGTACACCCACAAGCGCGAAGTCGGGACGGTCGGTGAGGGTGTCCGGGCGCCCCAGCGGCACCCGCAACTTACCGGGCATGATCGAACGCACCCATCCTTCGGCCGCTCACCGGACTATCCCCGTCATGCCCGTCAGCTTAGGACGATCTGCTCCCCGATGAACGTCGGTCCGCAAGCGGGGCACCCCGGCTGTCGTGTCGGTCATGACGGACGCAGATCCGGCCCGCAGCCCTCCACAGTGCGTCGCGCCGCGTCGGCAACCACATCGGTGAAGGAACCCCCGCTCTCGAGAATGCGACGCTGCCTGATCGCCCCATTACCTCGATCCAGGGTCCCCGAAAGAGCGTCGTGCACGGAGCGGTAGACGTCGAGTTCCTCCAGGATCGGCCGGACCTGAGCGAGCAGTCGCCGGACCAGGTCGACTGCCGGAACCAACTGCTCAGAGCCGAGATCGACACCGCGCCCGGCCAGACCGTCCCGCGCGGCTCTCCAGCACGCCGCGCGCAGCAGCTCCTGGTCGACCGAGGGCGTCGGCTCACCGCGTTCGATCGATGCCGTCGCCTGGGCGACCAATGCATACACCAAGGTGGCCAGCGTGACGGTCTCCTCGACGGTCGCGGGAACATCCGCGATGCGGATCTCGAGGGTCGGATGATGCGCGGAGATCCGCACATCCCAATAGACCATTCGAGGGTCCAGGATCGTGTCGGTGGTGAGCAGCGATTCGACCGCCGCGTCGTAGTGCGCAGCCGAGGCGCACTGCGGGGGCAGTCCCGCGCTCGGCCAGCGCCCCCATCGCAGGTATCGCCAGCTGGCATAACCGGTGTCCCGACCGTCGGCGAGCGGGGAATTCGCGGTCAGCGCCAGCAGAGTGGGAAGCCACGGACGCAGATGGTTGATCAGCTGGGCCGCGCGGTCACGATCGTCGACACCGATATGCACGTGGCATCCGCAGATCACGCCGTCGGCGACGCCACGATAGTGCTGTGCCATGCGTTGGTAGCGAGGCGTGGCGGTGACCGATCCGCTCGGAGGTTCGAAGATCGGTGTGCCGACCGCTACGAGCCAGCATCCTGCGCGCGCTGCGGCGTCGGCGGCCGTCGCGCGGGAGCGGCGCAGCTCTTCGCGTAGGTCCTGCGGGTGTGCACATACCGCGGTGGCGGTCTCGACCTGACACGGGGAGAGCTCGACCTCGAGCTCGATGCCGAGCGTGCGTCCGGCCGCGAGCACGTCGAGACTGCGCAGGAGGGGACGACCGGTACGGGGATCGACCAGGACGAATTCCTCTTCGACGCCGATCGTGGCCGCCGCCCCGCCGCGCACAGGAGAGGTGTCGGTCGGTCCTGTGGCGGCCATGGCGTTCTCCCCACTCGAGATCTTTCACTCTACGAAGGAAGAGCGGCCGGCGTGGGTGTACTGCAGTCGGGATCCGTCTTACCGGACGGTGCGTGTGCGTTGCCGGTTGGCGGCGTGGCGGAGCTGCAGGATCCGCAGACCCCCGGCGAGTCCGACGATCACCGCTCCGGCGATCGCAGCGAACAGCAGTGCGACACCCAGCGGCAACGAGAAGTCCCACGCGAACAGTTCGAGGGTGACGCTGTCCAGGTTCTGCAGGATGAACACCATCAGCAACAGCAGGATCAACACACCGACGATCAGGGCGGTCCACAACGCCCCGGTGCGGGTGCCTCTGATGCCTTTGCCCCGGGCGACGTCGGGATGCAGCCTGCTGGGAGCGTCCGGATCCGGTGTCGCCCCGGATGGGGGTACCGGAGTATCGCTACGTCGCGCGGGCGGCGAGAAGTCGGGGTTCGGATCACCGGGGCCCCTCGAGCTGGTCGTCATGCTCGATCGGGTACCCCGGCCCTGTTCCGGTTATCCCACCGGCAGAATCTTCGCGGTCAGTTCACGTCCCGGCTCCGGACCAGAATCCCTGCGGTTACGACCGCGACGACGATGTAGGCCGTCACGGTGATGAGTGCCCTCGGTCCCGAGATCACATCCACCACCCCGGGTGTGCCCTCCCCTCCCCCGGTGACCGCTCCGACGAGCGATCCGGCTGCGGTTCCTGGCAGGAAGGCCGTCACGTCCTCGACGAGCTGCAGCGCGGAGCCGACGCCTCTCAGCAGATTCTCGACGACGAGCGTCCACACCAGACCCAGGCCGACCGACAGCGCCGCACTGCGGGCGTAGGTGCCGAGCGCGAAGCCGATCGTTCCCCACATCATGAACACGAGGTACGCCGTACCCGCGGAGCGAAGAAATGTGCCGGCGGACGGCATCGTGAGCGGTTGTGATTCGATCGCGGCGAGCGAGACGGACACGATCGTGCACAGCGCAGCGGTGACGACCACCATCGCGGCAACGATCACCGCAAGCGCGAGCAGGGCGCCGATCGTGGGGCGCAGACGGCCATGGGTGAACACGGTCTTCCACGTCCCCCAGCTGTATCCGTTCCCGGCGATGAGGGCACCCAGGACGAGTACGAGCGCGCCACCGAACAACGGTGTGCCCTGAACCAGGACGTCGGGGATCGATTCGGGCAGGACGCTCTGCAGCAACGCTTCGGTCGGCTCCCCTTCCGTGGAGAACCCGGCCGTCCCGGTCGTGTAGGAGACGTACGGGAACACGTAGCCGAAAACCATCGCGAGCAGGAACCACGTTCCGACGGTCGCCCACATCGCCGGCCATGCACGCAACCGGTACAGCTCGGCACGCAAGCTCCGAGCAACGGTGTTGTGCCGTGCGGCAAGTGAGGTGGAATCGGAGTGCGAACGGAGTGTCGAGGCGGACATGTCACGCCCCCTTCGTGGGTGTGGAACCAGTGGTCATTTCGAAGAACACGTCCTCGAGGGTGCGTTCGGCCGGTCCGACCGACGACACATCCACGCCGTCGGCAACGAGCGCGCGGACGACCTCGGGGGCGCGATCGGGCGGCAGATCCAACAGCACCGAGTCGCCGTCGATTTCGAACCCGTTCTCTCCGGCGAGATCCGATGCGATCGAGACCACCCGATGCACGGGCGTGCCGCGAACCTTCAGCACCGCGTCGCCGAGCAGGGTGGAGACGGTCGATTCGCGCACCAGGCGCCCGTTCGCGATCACACCGACGCGGTCGCAGATCTCCTGGACCTCGCCGAGCAGATGACTCGACAGAATCACCGTGTGCCCGGACCGCGCGAGTTCGACGATGAGAGCCCGCATGTCGGCCATGCCGCTCGGGTCGAGCCCGTTCGTGGGTTCGTCGAGCACGATCAACTCCGGGTCGCCGAGCAGGGCCGCGGCCACTCCGAGACGTTGCTTCATCCCCAGCGAGTACGACTTGTACGCGTCACCGCCGCGGTGGACGAGGCCGACCCGAGCCAGCACCTCCTCGACGGATCGGTCGCTCAGCCCACGGTGGCGTGCGAGGGTGCGGAGGTTCCCTCGTCCCGACAGGTACGGGAAGAAGCCGGGACCTTCGATGAGAGCGCCCGTGGACGCTGATGCTTCGCGCGATCCGGCCGGCTTGCCGAGAACCCGGACGGATCCGGAGGTCGGGTGGATCAGGCCGAGGATCATGCGGAGTGTGGTGGTCTTCCCGGCGCCGTTGGGCCCGAGGAATCCGTAGATCTCGCCACGTCGGACGGTCATGTCGACGGAGTCGGCGGCGGCGCGGTCGCCGTAGCGTTTGGTCAGGGCCGAGGTCTCCACGACGATGTCGGTCTCGGTGGAGTGCACCCGGCCGGGCGGGTCGGTGGTGGTGATTCGGGTGTCTTCGGTCATGCTCCGATCGTGGTCAGGAAAGGCGCCGTCGTCGTCCGCCGACGGGCGTGATCGAGCTACGCAGAATTGCGTAGAGAATGCGCACCGCGTCGATCGGCCGGCGCGGCTAGCGTCGAAAGATGTGGGAATCGATCACAGCCGTGCGGTCGCCGACCCGGTGATGCGGCGCGTCGGGTTCGCGGTCACTCTCGCTGCCCTGGTCACCGTGGCGACGCTCGGGGCGAACAGCATGCGACCGCTGCCCGCCATGATCGGTGCGGGGGTACTCGCAGCGGCATGCGTCGGGGTCGCGCTGACCGCTCCCAGATGGCCCCGAACAGCCCTGATCGCGGCTCCTGCACTCGTGGGCTTGTACTTCGCGACGGGCGGCGCCGACGGGCCGATCTTCCTCCTACCCGCACTGACGGCGTTCGGTGCGGCGAGTGTGAGGCCGGTCCGAGAGCTCACTACCCCGGGCCTCATCGCAGGTCTCGTGCTGGTCGCCGGGATGACGGCGCGGGTCGTCGTCACCGGATATCCCGCATGGGTCGCGATGTGGCAGACGCTCGGCACCGCGGCCCTCGCCGTCGCCGCCGCTGCGGTGGGCTTCTGGCGGTCGGCGCGGCGGGATGCGAACGCCGAACGGGTCCGCCGCGCCGCGACCGAGGAACAACTACGGATCGCCCGCGACCTGCACGACGGCGTCGGGCACGGACTCGCAGTGATCGCGATGCAGGCCGGCGTCGCACTGCACGTGCTCGAGCGCGATCCCGACGCGGTGCGGGACGCGCTGGTCGCCATCCGCGACACGAGTCGCGATGCGCTCGGTGAGCTGCGCGCCGAACTCACGACCCTCACCGGAGACACCGCCGAGCGCCGCCCGCAACGCGGTCTCGCCGACCTGCCGGTCCTCGTCGACCGGATCCGGGCTGCCGGACTCGACGTCGACGTGAAGGTGCCGGCGCGTCGACTGCCCGCCGACGTCGATCACGTCGCGTACTCGATCGTCGCGGAGGCGATGACCAACGTTCTGCGGCACGCGCGAGCAAATACGGTGATCGTCGAAATCGCGTGTGAAGGGCAGACGGTGACCGTGCGGGTCGCCGACGATGGGCGCGGCCGCGCGACGGACGCATCCACCGGCGGACTCGGACTTCGTGCGATGGAGGATCGCGCGGCAGCCCTCGGCGGAACGCTCGTCGCCGAGCCCGGACCCGATCGCGGATTCGTGGTGCGGGCGGTGCTCCCCGTCGGTGCGTCCGAGCGTGTGGAGGACTCGCTGTGACCATCCGGGTGGTGCTCGTCGACGATCAGGCCCTCGTCCGGGTGGGCCTGCGGACGTTGTTCGCTTCCGAACCGGATATCGAGGTCGTCGGCGAGGCGGCCGGCGGCATAGAAGCACTCGCAGTCGTGGCGCACACCCGCCCCGACGTCGTTCTGTGCGACATCCGGATGCCCGCACCGGACGGTCTCGAGGTGTTGCGCCGGATCACCGCCGACCCTGCGCTGCGAGATGTCCGCGTCGTGATGCTCACGACCTTCGAGTTGGACGAATACGTCTTCGAGGCATTGCATGCCGGCGCGAGCGGATTCCTGCTCAAGGACGCGGAGCCGACGGCCCTGCTCGATGCAGTGCGCATCGTCGCCGACGGCGGATCGCTGCTCGCACCGTCGGTCACCCGGCGCGTGATCGAGCACTTCGTCCACACGCAGGACACCGCGCAACCGCACCCCCGGATCGGGGAACTCACGGCGCGGGAACGTGAGGTCGTCGCGTGGGTCGCGACGGGGCGCTCGAACAAGGAGATCGCCGACGAGCTGGTCGTCAGCCCCGACATCGTGCGCACGCACGTCTCGCGCGCGATGCTCAAACTCGGCGCTCGCGACCGGGCACAGCTGGTCGTGTTCGCGATCCGATCGGGCCTGCAGCCGTGACGGCGCCGGTTCTCTCCGAACAGCAAGCGACTCCGCATAAACAGCGCTCATCTACCCGGCACGAGGTCGGCAGGAGCCCTGGACAAGGGTCCTAAAATTATCGGTATCACCGCCCCGGAATCAGGGGCGACGAGCGGTTTCCGTCCGTCTGCGTCGGGAGGCAGCATGCCCAACACCACCAGCGACGATCTCGAAACCCTGCGCAGTGCGATGCAAGGGGTGGTGCTCGGACCCGGCGACGACGGGTACCACGAGGCACGCCGCGTCTGGAATGCCGACATCGATCGTCGGCCGGCTGCGATCGCCCGGTGCCGCAGCATCGACGATGTGAAAGCCGCGGTCGCCTTCGCGCTCGAACACGACCTGGAACTCGCAGTGCGCGGCGGCGCGCACAGCGGCGCGGGGGCCTCGGTGGTCGACGACGGCCTCGTCGTCGATCTCGGTGCCCTCAACAAGGTGACCGTCGACCCGGTGAACCGATTGGCACGGGTAGAAGGTGGCGCTCTGCTGAGCGATGTCGACGCCGCCACCCAGGTGCACGGATTGGCTGTGCCGGCGGGGCTGATCAGTCACACCGGAATCGGGGGCCTGACTCTGGGCGGTGGCATGGGTTGGCTCACCCGGCGCGCCGGATTGACCATCGACAACCTCGAGTCCGCCCGCATGGTCACCGCCGACGGCCGACTCCTACATGTGACGGCGCATGAGAATCCGGATCTGTTCTGGGCGATCCGCGGTGGGGGTGGCAACTTCGGCGTGGTTACCGAATTCGAGTTCCGATTGCACGAGGTCGGTCCCCTCGTCTCGGTCGGTCTACTGTTCTGGGAGCTCGAACACGGCCCGCAGGTCCTGCGGCTCGCCCGGGACACCATCGAAACCCTTCCCCGCGACTTCAATATCGTCATCGCCGCGCTCAATGCTCCACCGGCGCCCTTCGTCCCCGAGCAGTACCACCTGCGCCCCGGCTACGCGCTGATCGTCGTCGGGTTCGGCGCCCTTGAAGCGCACGAGGAGCTTGTGGCACGGCTCCGCAGTGCTCTGCCCCCGCTGTTCGACTTCGCCACCCCGATGCCCTTCGCCGATGTGCAGAAGCTGTTCGACGAGGCCAACGCCTGGGGTTTTCACACCTACGACACGGGCTGCTATCTCGACAGTCTCTCCGACGACGCCATCGCCGCGGTCGTCGAGCATGTCCCACAAAGGAACTCACCGCTGTCCGCGCTGCTGTTCTACCGCCTGGACGGCGCGTACTGCGAGGTCGCGGACGACGACACCGCATTCGGCGGTACCCGCACGCCCCGCTTCGCTGTCTTCTTCGCCTCGATCTGCCCCGCCCCGGACCTGCTGCCCGGCGAACGGTCCTGGGCGCGCGAGTTCTGCCGGGATCTCGGCCGGCAGTCGGCACTGTCCGGGGCGTACGTGAACGTGATGAGTGAAGCCGACACCGAACAGACGCACGGTACCTACGGTGACAACAAGTATGCGCGCCTGGCCGCGGTCAAGGCAAAATACGATCCCGGCAATGTCTTTCATCGAAACGTCAACATCACCCCGGTGAGTTCACCGACCTGAACCGACCGATCCCACGAGGCGATCGACGGCCCGACCGATTCTACGAGAAGGAATCGGCGCAGCGTTCGCCGAACATGACGGATGGGGCGTTGAGTCGGCACGCGGAATCCGAGGCAGAACCGAGACGTCGGCGACGCGCAGGCTCTCGACTCCACGAACACGGCGTTTCTCGTCGAGGGGACTGTCGGCCTCGCTGCCCATCGCGACACTGCACGACGGATGATTCATCGTCATCGCGGTGCTCCTGAGGTGCATCTCGAGATCCGTGCCGGGGCCGGGAAGAAGTTCGCGCTCGACGTTGGACGCGATCGGCTCGGTCGCGATGATCTCGCGCGTCCGCTCGAATGCCGGTACGAGCGCGTCCACGTCGCCGCGTTCGACCAGGAGGTTCGTCCGGATGGCCCGCGGAGTCGCGGGATCGGATGAGCGGATCAGCACGGTTCCTCGACTCTCGGGCGTCCAGTACGAAGACAACTCGAGTGACACACTCTCACCGAATGTCCCACCACGGGCGCCGCTTCTGCAGGAACGCTGTCATCCCCTCCGCGGCTTCCTCAGAGCCGAACATCCGTGCCGAACGTGCTGCCAGGTCATCTCCGTAACGATCGAAATCCTCGAGGATCCGCTGCGTGACGAGGCGTTTCGATTCGGCCAGACCCTGCGGTGAGCATGCACGGATCTCCGCGAGTAACTCCACCAGGACAGCTCCGGCATCGGCCACCGAGAGGGTGACGAGACCCTCGGAACATGCCTCCTCGGGACCGAACCGTTCGCCGGTCAGGAAGTACCGTGCAGCCGCGCGCGGCGACAATCGCGGGAGCACGGTCAAGGAGATGATCGAGGCGGCCAGACCGAGCCGTGCCTCGGTGAGCGCGAACGTCGACGCCGGCCCGGCGACCACGATGTCGCAGGCACCGATCAGCCCCATGCCGCCGGCGCGGACGTGCCCGTCGAGGCGGGCCAGGACCGGCTTGGGGAGCTCCAGGATCTGCCGGAGCAAGGCCGTCATGTCGCGGGTGCGTGCGGCAGCCGTCTCCTGCGCGGATCCGGAAGACCCGCTCAGATCTGCTCCGGCGCAGAACGTTCCACCGGTGTGGGTGAGGACGACCGCGCGGACGTCGGGGTCGGCGGCCGCGTCGGCGAGTCCGCCGCTCAGTTGGGTCAGCAGCGGTACGGACAGGGCGTTGCGGTTGTGCGGGGAGTCGAGGGTCAGTGTCGCAGCGCCGTGGTCGACGGCGTAGCGCACCACCACCGGATCGGGTTCGGTCATGACAACTCCTCGATGTGGTTGCCCCCTTCGCTGTCGGGACTCTCGACCAGTGCGGACACGTCGTGCGGGGTGACGACAGCGAGGACGGTGCCGACGGCGACCTGATCGCCGACTTCGACGGCGAGCGTCGTGAGCGTGCCGGCAGTGGGTGCGGTGACGGTGTGCTCCATCTTCATCGCTTCGAGCCACACGAGAGGTTGGCCCGTGTCCACCACATCGCCGACGGCCGCGCCGAGCCGGATCACCGATCCCGGCATGGGTGCGAGCAGTGATCCTTCAGCAATTCGGGCGGTGGGGTCCACGAAGCGCGGCACCGCGGTCAGGCGCACCGGTCCGAGTGACGAGTCGACGTGCACCGCGTCGCCGTATCGCGCCACAGCGAAATGCCGGCGGACACCGTCGACGTCCACAACCACGCGATCCGGTGTGAAGCCGACGACGCCGAGGTCGTCACGGCCGTCGACGTGGACACCGTCGCGCGTGAGCCGGTAGCGCACGTCGTGGTCGTTGTGGACGCCCGTGAATCGTTTGACCTGCGGCTGCGAGGGCAGATTCCGCCATCCCGAGGGCAGGCCCGCATTCACCGTGGCAGCGGCGCGATTGGTGGCCGACTCCGCCAGAGCAGCGGCGATCGCGGAGAGTGCTTCCGCGTGCGCTGAGGCGAGCGGGGCGGACAGTTCCGTGAGTCCGTGGGTGTCGAAGAAGGCGGTGTCGGTCTCCCCCGCACGGAAGGCGGGGTGTTTCAGCACCGCGACGAGGAGGTCCCGGTTGGTGACGATGCCGTGGATCTCGGTGCGCGTCAGCGTCGACGCCAGCAGACGCACCGCCCGGTCGCGGGTAGGCGCGTACGAGATGACCTTGGCGAGCATCGCGTCGTAGTGGACCCCGACCTCCGATCCCGCGACGACACCCGAGTCGACGCGCACACCGGTGCGCCGGAGCACGTCGAACTCGCGTGCCTCGTGCGGCAGCGCGAAACGGTGCAGGGTGCCGGACTGCGGTTGCCAGTCCCGGCCAGGGTCCTCGGCGTAGAGCCTGGCTTCCACCGAGTGGCCGTGCACGGGTGGCGGTTCGGGGTCGAGAGGGTCACCGTCGGCGATGCGGAACTGGAGGTCGACGAGATCGAGCCCGGTCGTGCATTCGGTGACGGGATGCTCGACCTGCAGGCGCGTGTTCATCTCCAGGAAGTGGAACTGCCCCGAGCGGTCCGCGAGAAACTCGACGGTGCCGGCACCCTCGTACCCGATGGCCTGGGCAGCGCGCCGGGCGGCGTCGAACAGGCGTGGACGCATCCCCTCGATCGCGTCGACGAGCGGCGAGGGGGCTTCCTCGATCACCTTCTGGTGGCGACGTTGGATCGAGCATTCGCGTTCGCCCACCGCCCACACCGTGCCGTAGTGGTCCGCGAGGATCTGGACCTCGACGTGCCGCCCGTTCTCGAGATACCGCTCGCAGAACACCGTCGGGTCGCCGAACGCCGACGCGGCCTCCCGGCGGGCAGCATCGAGTTGCCCCTGCAGGTCGGCCAATGTCCGCACCACCCGCATTCCGCGCCCTCCACCGCCGGCGGATGCCTTGACGAGCACCGGGAGATCGGCGTCGGTGATGTCGGCGGGGTGGAGTTCGGCGAGAACCGGGACACCGGCGTCGGTCATGATCTTCTTGGCCTCGACCTTCGAGCCCATCCGTTCGATCGACTCGGGGCGCGGTCCGATCCAGATCAACCCAGCGTCGAGCACCGTACGCGCGAATCCGGCGTTCTCGGAAAGGAATCCGTAACCCGGATGGACCGCATCGGCACCCGCCGCCAACGCTGCCGCGACGATCTTCTTCGCGTCGAGGTAGGTCTCGGAAGGGGTGACTCCCGCAAGTCGCACGGCGGCATCGGCGTCGCCGACATGCGGACTGTTCGCGTCGGCATCGGAGAACACCGCGATCGCCCCGAGTCCGGCCCGACGACACGACGCGAACACGCGGCGGGCGATCTCCCCGCGATTCGCCACGAGCACCGTGGTGATGGTCGATTCGGTCACGGGAACCTCACATCCGGAAGACGCCGAAGGATTCGGCACCTCTGATCGGGGCGGTGGCAACAGCCGACAAGCACAGTCCCAGCACGGTGCGGGTATCGCGGGGGTCGATGATGCCGTCGTCGTAGAGACGACCGGACAGGAACATCGGCAGTGATTCGGCTTCGATCTGGTTCTCGACGGCCGCGCGCATCGCCTCGTCGGCGGCTTCGTCGAAGGCCTGGCCGCGCGCCTGCGCCGCTGCGCGGCCCACGAGAGAGATGACCCCGGCCAGTTGGGCACCGCCCATGACCGCAGATTTGGCGCTGGGCCACGCGAACAGGAACCGCGGATCGAAGGCACGTCCGCACATGCCGTAGTGACCGGCGCCGTAGGACGCGCCGATCAGGATGGAGATGTGCGGCACCGTCGAGTTGGCGACCGCGTTGATCATCATCGCCCCGTGCTTGATCATGCCGCGTTCCTCGTATTCCCGACCCACCATGTACCCGGTGGTGTTGTGCAGGAACAACAGCGGCGTATCGGCACGGTTCGCGAGTTGGATGAACTGCGCCGCCTTCTGGGACTCCTCGTTGAACAGCACGCCGCGCGCATTGGCGAGAATCCCGATCGGATAGCCGTGCACCTGTGCCCACCCGGTCACCAGCGACGACCCGTAGAGCGGTTTGAACTCGTCGAAGTCGGAATCGTCGACGACGCGGGCGATGACCTCACGCGGATCGAAGGGTTGCCGAAGATCCTCGGGGACGATCCCGAGCAGCTCCTCGGCGTCGTACCGCGGTTCGCGTACGTCCGTCCGGGGTGCCGGGCCGGCCTTGCGGTGGTTGAGGCGTCGCATGATGCTGCGACCGATGCGCACCGCGTCCTGTTCGTCGACCGCGAAGTGGTCGGCCAGACCCGAGATACGCGCGTGCATCTCGGCGCCGCCGAGTGACTCGTCGTCGGATTCCTCACCGGTGGCCATCTTCACCAGCGGCGGGCCGGCGAGGAACACCTTCGACCGCTTCTCGATCATCACGACGTGGTCGGACATGCCGGGGATGTATGCGCCGCCGGCGGTCGAATTGCCGAAGACCACTGCGATCGTGGGGATGCCTGCCGCCGACAACCGGGTCAGATCGCGGAAGAGCCGGCCACCGGGAATGAACACTTCCTTCTGCGTCGGAAGATCCGCGCCACCGGATTCGACGAGGGAGATCAGCGGCATCCGGTTCTGCAGCGCGATGTCGTCGGCGCGCAATGTCTTGCGAAGCGTCCACGGATTACTGGTTCCCCCGCGCACGGTGGGGTCGGTGGCCACGATGACACATTCGACGCCTTCGACCACGCCGATGCCCGTGACGACGCTGCCGCCGACGGGAAACTCGGTGCCCCAGGCCGCGAGCGGTGAGAGCTCGAGGAACGGCGAGTCGGGGTCGAGGAGCAGTTCGATCCTCTCCCGCGCAAGCAACTTGCCTCGGTCGTGGTGTCGCCGGACGTACTTTTCTCCCCCGCCGGCGAGGGCCCCGCCGTGTTCTGTGTCGAGTTCGGCCAGGCGAGCACGCATCGTCTCGGCGGCTGCGCCGTACTCGGTGGAGCCGGGATCGAGGGTCGAGATCAAGGTGCTCACGTGTGCTTCTCCAGCAGGACGGTGGGGATATCGATGTATCTCGCGCGCAACCATTCACCGAGGCCCTTGGCCTGGGGGTCGAAGCGGGCACGGGAGGCGACGCCGCGACCGAGAATTCCCTCGATCACGAAGTTCACGGCTCGCAGGTTCGGGAGCAGATGACGCGTGACGGACAAGGGTTCGATCTCGGGGAGCAGACCCTTCAGCGTGTCGACGGTGAGAGTGTTTGCAAGCCATTGCCATTCGACGTCGGATCGGACCCACACCCCGATGTTGGCGTCACCGCCCTTGTCGCCGCTGCGGGCACCGGCGATCGTGCCGAGCGGAACGCGACGAGTATGTCCGGGCGACAGCGGCGCGGGCACACTCGGGTCCGGCAACGGTTCGAGCGCCCGGGTGGTCGCCGCGGCCGGGATGTCGACGCGGGCGCCGTCGGGCATTACCGCGACGTGCGGCACGCGCGTCGCTTCGACGTACTCGGCCGTGTAGACACCGTAGGCGGTGCCCGGACCGGGCGGAGCGGTGACGAAGAACCCGGGATAGCTGGCAAGGGCGAACTCGACGGCCGTGGAGGTGAATGCGCGTCCGACGACGTCGGGGTCAGGATCGCGCGCAGTGCAGCGCAGCAGAGCGCTCGCGGTTTCCTCGGTGTCGGCATCGGCACGGTCGGTGCGGGCGAGAGTCCATTCGAGTTCGGCAGGCCGTCTCGGCAGGTCCGATTCCATCTGAGATCGCACCAACTGGGCCTTCGCGTCGATGTCGAGTCCGGTCAGGACGAAGACGACCTCGTTGTAGAACCCGGCGAGCGCGTTGAGACACACCTTCAGGGTCGGTGGGGGCGGCTCGCCCTTCACCCCGGTGATGCGGACACGATCGGGTGCTTCCCGGCTCAGCGTGACAGTGTCGATGCGCGCGGTGACGTCGGGGTTCGCGTAGCGTCCGCCCGTCACCTCGTACAGCAGTTGTGCGGTGACCGTGCCGACGGTGACGGCTCCTCCCGTGCCCGGGTGCTTCGTGATCGTCGCCGCGCCATCGGCCTCGATCTCAGCGATGGGGAATCCGGGGCGGACGAGGTCATCGAGTTCGGTGAAGAACGCATAGTTTCCGCCGGTGGCCTGGGTACCGCATTCGATGATGTGACCGGCGACAACAGCACCCGCGAGTGCGTCGAAGTCTTCGGGTGCCCAACCGAAGTGGGCGGCGGCGGGACCGACGATCACCGATGCGTCGGTGACGCGCCCGGTCACGACGATATCGGCTCCGGCATCGAGGCACCGCGCGATGCCCCATGCACCGAGATACGCGTTGGCGGTCAGCGGGCGCGGGTCGGCGTCGAAACCGAACTCGTCGATGCGAGCGAGGAGATCGTCGCCTTCGACGTGGGCGATGCGTGGTGACAGACCGAGCCGATCCGCAACCGTGCGCAGCGCCGAGGCCAGACCCGCAGGGTTGAGACCTCCGGCGTTCGCGACGATCTGCACCCCCTTGTCGAGGGCGAGACCCATGCAGTCCTCGGCCTGCCGCAGGAACGTCTTGGCGTAACCGAGCTCCGGATTCTTCAGACGGTCGCGGCCGAGGATGAGCATCGTCAGTTCGGCGAGGTAGTCGCCGGTCATATAGTCGAGTTCGCCGCCTTCGAGCATCTCGCGCATCGCCGACAGACGGTCGCCGTAGAAACCGGAGCAGTTGCCGATTCGCACGACGCGGTTCACGCGATCCGCTCCTGGACCGGTTTGCGTGCCCGCTGAAGAACGAGCGGAGAGAGACCGTCGAGAAGCTCGCGCAACTCCACCATGTGGTCAGCGTCACATGTCGCTGCTCTCGGAGCAAGCACTCATGACTGTTTGGCGCGGCCCATGTTCATAACCCGCCGGGCCAAGAGTGGAATCACCGCTGTGTGCGGCGACGACGCCTTCCATCCGGCACGTCGGATTGTCCGGCCGGCTCTGCGGCTCCTCGACTGCTCCCGAACTCGACGGCATCTGCGTCCGCACCTCGGCCGGTCAGTGCCTGTACCACCATCTCGAGGTCGTGCAGCGTCACCTCATCGGCCGATGAACGGCCTTCTTCATCTCGAACGGAACGGGCCATGACAACTCCTGACAGAAGAACCACCGACCGCACCGTCGACCGTCGCAACACGAACAGAACCATCGCCACACGAACCGGCACCGGCAAGGCACCGGGCCCGACATCATCGGCAGGCCTGCGGCACCGCAAGTCTAATCCCGCCCGGAGGTACTTTTCGCCGCGATCGGTCGCGCGCACGTAACTTGCCAGGACGACGAACCTCGAAATCGTCACGACTCCTCGTTCACGACTCCTGCCTACCCCGCGGCGGATACCGTGGATGCATACTTCACCGAGGTCAGGAGTTGCCGTGCCGAAGCTGGAGATCAAGCAGAAGGCCGAACTTTCCCGAAAGCAGGCGTCCGAGCGATTGATCGCGCTCGGCCGCGCCTTGGCGACGGGATCCGAAGTGGAACTGGACTCGGGCGGTGACACCATTTCGCTCGTCGTCGCCGACCGACTCGAATGGGAACTCGAAATCGAGGTGGACGGCGACCAGGTCGAGATCGAGGTCGAATTCAGTTGGCGCGACGCCCCATCCGACAGTCCACAAGTCGAAGCGGACGACGAGGAGGAAGACGACGAACCGGACGAAGAAGCGGACACCGCCGAAGGTTCGGATCAGGACCCGGATGAGGACGAGGACGAAGGCGAGCCGCAGCAAACCGAGCCGCGGCGGAGAGCCCCGGTCAAGAAGACGGCGCGGCGTGGCCGGCCACGCAAGCGCGCCGCCGACTGATCGATGCACAGCCCCTGCGCCGTCCCTCCTCTCTCGTCGCCGTAGGGACGATGCAGCGCAGAGTCACCATTGAGGTTTTCTCACCGGGCTGGTGCTTGTAGGTGAAGAAGCACGAGGGCTGCAGCAGCGATCGCACCGATCCTCCACGGACATAGACTGATTCGCTGCAGCGCCTTCCACCGGGTCTTCAGCAGCGCGTTCGCGCGTTCGGCCGGAGCGCGCATCGCAGACAGCAGCGTGTTGCGGCAGCGGGTGCCGGCATCGAGACCATGGCCTTTCGTCGGGACGTGGACGCCGATCCCGGCACCGGTGTACCCCTTGTCGGCGAGGGTGGGCATCCCGCCGGCGGCAGCGTGGTAGAGGGCGCCGAGGATCCCGCCCCGACGAGCAGCGGTGAGGTCGTGCACCGAACCGGGGGCAACCTCGGACACCCAGATCGGGTAGCCGGTCGGATCGGTCAGGACCTGGACGTTGCCGCCATGGCGGCGATGTTTACCCGAGTACCACACGTCGTGCCCGGACTCGGAACGCTCCCGGCAGCGAGTCGAGGCGATGAGGGTGCCGTCGAGACAGACATGCTCCCAGCCGGACTCGATCCCACGTTCGAGCACGTCGTGCAGGTTCGGGGCGTGCGCGGCGATCACGTCGATACCTTCGTGGAGATACCGGTAGGCGGTGGCCTGCGAGATGCGGGCATCGCGCGCCAGGGTGGCGACGTCGGTGCCGTCGCGGAACCACCGCAGCACCATCAGAGCCTGGACGTAGACGGTCGCGGCCCGCTGCCACGGTCGGCGATCGGTCCTGCGGCGGTGGGCAGCGAGGATACGGGTGACGAAGGTCAGGGTGTGCTCGGGCACGTCGAGCGTGGCACGATAGGTGATCACGTGGGGTCCTGCTTCGGGAATGAATTTCTTGGTCGAAACCATTCCCTACCAGTCCGGGCCCCACGTCCTCAGCACCGCCCCGGCCCCCGACTCGACACAGCTCTCATGAGTGCTCTCCTGGTGAGAAAACCTCATTGACAGCTACTTCATCTCATTTGATACTTCGGAATCATGCTGCGCATCAGGTAGGTGATGGATGTGGCGGTCGAGGGAGGGAAACTTCTCGCACGTGCCCTGGAGCCCGCCGAAGTATCGGACGCCTTTGCACCACGCAGAGGTCGCCTGGATGCATTCCGGACCACCGTCCTCATGCCGCATCGTGGAACCATCGCACAGTCCAGGTTGCACCGATGAAGGCCGTCAGTTGCCATCGCGCGACCCTGTCGGTCGTCGACATCCCTACCCCCGGACCCAACCGAGGACAATTGCTCCTCGACGTTGTGCGTTGCGGCATCTGTGGATCGGATCTGCACGCAAGAGACCACATCGACGAGCTGACAGAGGCGATGTCTGCACTCGGTGTCAAACATGCTGCCGGCAGCGACATGCCGTTCGTCTTCGGGCATGAGTTCTGCGGTGAGGTGGCCGAGCGTGGCCGCGGCGTAAGTGGACGGTTCAAACCGGGCTCCAGGGTCGTATCGTTTCCGCTGCTGCGGGACCGCAACGGTGTGCACATGACAGGTCTGTCCCCGGCAGCGCCAGGAGCCTACGCAGAACAGGTATTGGCAGAGGCTGCACTGAGTTTCGTGGTACCCAATGGTCTGAGTCCCGACATCGCGGCACTGACCGAACCCATGGCTGTCGCGCTCCACGCCGTACGGCGCAGCGACATTTCGCGTCGTGATACCGCCATCGTGGTCGGTTGCGGTCCGGTAGGTCTAGCGATCGTGTGCCACGAGCCGTTCGAGTCCCCATCGGCCGTCCACGTGCCGGTACAGCGCGGCAGCGGACACACCGAGCCTGGAGGCGACGGCGTTGAGGCTCAGCTGTTGCATGCCGAGCGCGCGACCGACCCGGACGATGTCGTCGAGGTCGATCTTGCGCGCGCGTCTGCCCAGCTGAGCCACCCGATCCCCTCCCCCGAAGCGCTTAAGTTATACCCCATAACTTAGGTGAGTCTAAGCAGGCCTCGTTTCCGGATGCAAGACGTATCTCGCGGAAGGTCCACAACCGAAAAGCGAGGCTCACAATCCTGGTGGTCGACCCTGCGGGTTGTGAGCCTCATTTCTGCGTTGTGGACCTTCCGCCGAACGCACTCTGCGGTCAGCGGGTGTAGCGGTCGGCGAGCTCGGCTCCGATCCGCGCCAGTTCCTCCTGCACCGAGGCGGGCTCGAGCACCTCGACCATCGCGCCCCACCCGGCGAGATTCCGCGCGATGTCGAGCGGGGTCGGGGCGGCGATCCGCACCCGGCTGCGTCCGTCGTCGAGTTCGTCGTCGACGTCGCAGTGCCGGCCGAAGTGGCTTCGCAGGATGGGCACATACCGGGTTCCGATGAGCACCGTCGCCCACGTGCGCGAGCGCTTCTGCTCGACCTGCCCGATCACCTCGTCCCACGCCCGCTCGAGTTCGAAGTCGTCGGGACGTTCCGCGGTGTCGTCGGTGGGTTCGGCCTCGCTGATCCGGTCGACGCGGAAGGTGCGCTGCCCTCGTTCGGTGCCGGCGATGAGATACCAGGTGCCGTCCTTGTCGACGAGTCCCCATGGGTCGACGACGCGCTCCGATCGCTCCCGCACGGCATTCGTGTAGGTGAACCAGACCTTCCGTCGGCGCACCACCGCGGTCTGCAGCAGGTCGACGATCTCGGGTCGCGGACGGTCGAGCCCGCTCCAACCGGTCCGGTCGCTCATCACCGCACCGGCGGCCGCTTCGGCGTCCGCCCGGAAGGTCTGCGGCAGGGCGCGAACGAGCTTGCGAAGTGCGGTCTTCGCCTCCGCCGACACGGGCGCTGCCGGCCCGACGAGGAGGAACAGCGCCTGGGTCTCGGTGGCCGACAGTCCGCTGAGGTCGGTCCGGGCTCCGCCGACGAGCGACCACCCGCCTCCGCGTCCCGGCTGCGGATAGACGGGGATGCCTGCCGCCGACAACGCTTCGAGATCGCGGCGCGCCGTCGCCACCGACACCTCGAGCTCCTCCGCGAGATCGGCAGCGGTCACCCGTCCCCGCTGTTGGAGGAACAACAGGGCCGCGACGAGCCGGTCTGCGCGCATGCCTCGAGTATTCCGAAAAAAGTGCTCAGTCGATGAGCACTTTGACTGCGAGAGTTGTTCCCAGAAGACCAACGAGAGGAACGACCGTCATGTTGCGAGGACTCACCACCACCAACTACATCGTCGACGACCTGCGTGCCGCTATCGACTGGTACACCGAACTGCTCGGTGTCGAGCCGTATTTCGTACGCGAGGTCGACGGAGCGCCGGCGTACGTCGAGTTCCGGCTCGGCGACTTCCAGCACGAACTCGGATTCATCGACCGCCGGTTCGCGCCGCCGCACCGGGCCGGTTCGGACACCGGCGCGACGCTCACCTACTGGGCGGTCGACGACGTCGAGGCCACCTACGAGCGGCTCCTGTCGCTCGGAGCCACCACGCACGAGGGCATCACCGAACGCGGTCCCGGGTTCGTCACCGCGTCGGTCGTCGATCCGTTCGGCAACGTGCTCGCGGTGATGTACAACCAGCACTATCTCGACATCCTCGACTCCGTGAAGGTTGCCTGAAATACACCTCGCGACGGACGGGCGCACACCCACCCCGGCGACCGGCGACCTGCACCCGCCTCGCTACGCTCCAGCTCATGAGTGAGCCGACTTCGACCTACACCAACGTGACGCTCGACCCGCGTGCCAACGTCTACTTCGACGGCAAGTGCGTCAGCCACAACTTCCATCTCGCGGATGGAACCCGTAAGTCGGCCGGCGTGATCCTGCCCGCGACCCTGAACTTCGGCACCGCTGCTCCCGAGGTCATGGAGCTGCACAGCGGCGCGTGCCGCGTCCGGTTGGCCGGCAGTGAGGACTGGACCTCCTACGGTGCAGGCGACTCCTTCTCGGTGCCCGGCGACTCGTCGTTCGACATCGAGGTCACCGAAGCCGTCAGCTACGTCTGCCACTACGGCTGACCACACTCCCGAGCGAACGAGAACGCTCCCACCGAGTCCTGCTCGGTGGGAGCGTTCTTCCGTTCGCGGCGACCGGGCCACTACATACGAACCCGACTCAGCCGGTGACCTCTGCGCGGTCGGCCGAAGTGCCGGCCTGCGCCTTCCGCTGCGACGAGGCGTGGCCGACGAACATCGCCGACGCCACGATCCCGATGATCAGAACCGAGGCGGGCAGGAGCATCGACTGGCTCAGCGCGGTGCTGAACTTCTCGGCGATCTGCTCCGGGAGACCGGCTCCCATCGCGGCTCCGCCGCCCTCACCGGCCTGCACCTCACCCAATCCTTGGGCGGCCATCCGCGACGAGATCAGAGCACCGATCGCGGCGCTGCCCAGCACCGAACCGACCTGGCGGGTGGTGTTGTAGATGCCGGCACCGGCGCCCGCCTGGTGGATCGGCAGGTTGTGCGTTGCGGTGGAGGCCAGCGGTGCCCAGATGCACGAGTTGGACACGCCGGCGATACCGGCGATGAGCAGGAACAGCACGATGGGACTGTCCGGCGTCATGAGCACCGCGAAGCCGAAGATCGTCGCGGAGAAGAGCGTGAAGCCGACGGTGGGCAGCACCCGGGGCGGCATCCGGTCGGAGAACTTGCCGATGAGCGGTGCCGTCAGACCGGTGACGATCGCCATCGGGGCGAAGATCAGGGCGGCTTTCGTGGGTGAGAATCCGCGGACCGTCTCGAGATAGAAGTAGGCCGGAACCATCAGGGCGGTCATGGCTGCGCCCATCGACGAGATCGCGATGTTCGACATCGAGAAGTTCCGGTCGCGGAACAGGGCCAGGGGCACGAGAGGTTCGCCCTTGTTGCGCGCCTGGTTGAGCACGAACAGCACCATCACCGCGATACCCGCGACGATCATCGTCCAGGTCCAGACGTCCCAGTCGCGGCTGGAACCTTCCTGGATTCCGAAGACCAGCAGGAACAGTCCGACGCCGCTGAGGATCACGCCGACGACGTCGAACTTGTGCGGTTGGGTCTCGAGACTGGGCACCAGCCATGCCGCCAGCACGAAGGCGATGACGCCGACCGGGACGTTGATGTAGAAGATCCAGTTCCAGCCCTGCCAATCGACCAGCACACCGCCGACGAGGGGCCCGAGCAGCGAGGCCAGACCGGCGACCGCGCCCCACAGACCCATGGCCGCGCCGCGCTTGTCGGGCGCGAAAGTGCGGGTGATGATCGCCATCGTCTGCGGCGTCATCAGCGCCGCGCCAAGTCCCTGGACGGCGCGGGCAGCGATGAGCATCTCGATGGTGCCGGAGGTCGCGCACCACAGCGATGCCGCGGTGAACACCACCAGGCCTGCGAGATAGACGTGCTTGGGTCCGAACCGGTCGCCGAGACGACCGGTGAACAGCAGGGGCACCGCATAGGTGAGCAGATAGGCGCTGGTCACCCAGACGACCTGATTGATGTCGGCCTGCAGGTCGGCCATGATCGCCGGGTTGGCCACCGCGACGATGGTCAGGTCCAGCAGGATCATGAAGAACCCGACCACCAGGGCCGAAAGGCCCCACCACGGATTACGTTCGGTTTTCATCGATTTCGTTCCTGTTCGTACCGGTCGAGCACGACCGGCGATCTATTGGGTCAAGGTGTCCCGGTGCGGTCGATGTACTACGGCCGCCCGGGAGCACTACTTCCCGCACTGCTCCTCCGCAGTTCGGCGAGAGTCTCGTCCGTCAGCGCCGCACCCCAGTCGCGGCCGAGATCACAGGGCGGGTCCGGAATTTGTCGATCCGCGGCGTCGAAGCTCTGCCACACCAGGGAGCCGTTGCGGATCTCCTCGATCAGTCCGCGCAACCAGTCCGCTTCGTGGGCGGTCCTGTCCCGGAGGAAGTCGACGGCCACCCAGTAGCGACGCGGCACGCCGTTGTCCGCGGCCCACGTGCGGATCGCGTCGAATTCGACGAGTTCCTCCTCGAGCCGGTCGATGCGTTCGCCGAGGAGGGCGACGACCTCGTCGGCCGGAAGGTTGTGCGATTCGGCGAGGCCGAGGGGAAAGATCGGATACTCCCGCACCGGGCGACGGATGATCTCGGCGAGGCGGGCCCGCACGGCCGCGGCGCCGGCCGCAGTGATGCTGTAGGTGGTGCGCTCGGGCCGGTTGCCTGCGCGTTCGGTGCCCTCCTGCCGGATCAGTCCGCTTTCCGCGAGGCGGGAAACGGTGTGGTACAGCGAACTCGGCCGGAGCTTGATCAGGTTGTCCTCGCGCCGCTTGAGCAGAAGCTGGTGCATCTCGTAGGGATGCATCGGCCGTTCCTCGAGCAGCCCGAGTACCGCGACCGCCATGGGCGTCAGGACGGGGATGCGGGGCTGATCGGACACCGGTCTCGATTTCCTTCGATCGTCGGGAGGCGTTGCGATTCTGCGACTGGTTCGCTTCGAATAGTCGGCGCCGAATATACGGCGTGGAATAGCAGACGGACAAGCAGGTGGGATCGGTCGACATCGGCACGCTCGAGCGTCCCCGGAATCGGCGCGTCCGGGTGGCAGACTCCCCTCGTGGACAGTCGCGTCGAACTCGGAGTCATCGCAATCTTCGCCGGCCTGCTCGTCGGTGCGGTGCTGTTCGTGCCGTTCGTCGCGGTGAGCTATCGACGCCGCGGCCGCCTCTCACTCGGACGGCTGGCACTGTTCGTCGCGGCTCTCGTCTACTTCTGGGCGCTGTGGGCGTACACCCTGCTGCCACTCCCCGACCCGCAGATGCTGGTGTGCGCCGGGACCAACACCGATCCGCTCGCCTTCGTCGACGACCTGTGGGGTGCGTGGTCGAACACCGGCAGTCCCACCGCATTCCTCCGCGACACGGCGGTCCTGCAACTGGCACTGAACGTGCTGCTGTTCGTTCCGCTCGGATTCTTCGTCCGCGCGCTCGGGGGCCGCGGAATCCTCGTGGCGATCGCGGCCGGGTTCGCGACGTCGCTGTTCGTCGAACTCACCCAACTGACCGGCATGTGGGGTGCGTACGACTGCGCGTATCGGGTGTTCGACGTCGACGATCTGCTCACCAACACGGTCGGCGCGGCGCTGGGTTCGCTGTTGGCACTTCTGGTTCCGCGCGGATTGTCGGATCCTTCCGCTGACGTCGACCCGGGAGCACCGCGCCCGATCACCGTCCCACGCCGGTTGCTCGCGATGTTGTGCGACTGGCTCGGCTACACGTTGACGACCTTCGCCGTGGCGGTCGCGGTGCGGGCCTACCTGATCTACCTCGCCGACGATCGCGCGACCGCCGTCGAAGGTCCGGTATCGACGATCATCGGCGGCAGCGTGACCCTCGCGGTGTGGTTGCTCGTCATCCTCACCACGGGCAGGTCTCCCGGTGATCACGTCGTGCGACTGCGGTACGTGGGAGGCTCGATGCCCGTGGCGGTCTCGCGGCTCCTGCGGTTCCTCGCCGGGATCGGCGGATACGGTCTGCTCGATCTTCTCCCCGAGGAGTGGAGCATCCTGGTCACGATCTTCGCGGGTGTCGCGGTGGTGACGGTTCTGTTCACCCGCAACGGTCGCGGTCTGCCGGGTGTGCTGACCAGGCAGGAACTCGTCGACAGTCGTGCGCTCCCGCAGCCGGCGGTGGAGGTCGATTCGACAACCCGCACGTGATCGTCACGTCCGAAAGGAGGCTCTTCGAGTAGTCCGCTACGCATGATTCCGCAGCACCCGAGCGTGAAGCTTCGTTCGAAGCACTTTTCGGCGCAGGAAAGGATCCGTCATGGCCGACCTGGACTCCCCGTCGACCCGCGAGGTCTGCGGAACGATGGCTGTGCATCACAAACTGCTGTTGCAGAGCCCCAGCTACAAGCAGCGCTGCGAGATGTTCGAGAACCGGGTGTTCGCCTACCGGACAGGACGGCGCGCACCGGCCCCGACAGGTGTCGTGAGCATTCCGGTCGTCGTTCACGTCGTGCACGATCCCGCGTCGGCGTCCCAGAACATCGGTGAAGACCAGATCCGGAGCCAGATCGCCGCCCTCAACCGGGACTTCCGCGCCGCCAACCCCGACCGCACGAAGGTGCCGGAGGTCTGGAAGGACCTCGTCGCCGACATCCAGGTCGAATTCCGACTCGCGACCGTCGATCCGGACGCCGCACCGACCGACGGGATCACCAGGACCCCGACGACGAGGGAGTACTTCACGGCGGACGAGGACGACATCAAGTCGTCCGACACGGGCGGCGCCGACCCCTGGCCGAGCGACGACTACCTCAACATCTGGCTGTGCGACGACCTTCGCGATTCGATCGGTCGGCAGATCCTCGGCTACGCCCAGTTCCCCGGCGGACCGGCAGCGACCGACGGTGTCGTCATCGCCCACTCGTGCTTCGGGACCACCGGCACGGCGCGACCTCCCTTCCATCTCGGTCGCACCGCGACACACGAGATCGGCCACTGGCTGAGCCTGCGCCACATCTGGGGCGACGACGGCGACGGCTGCTCGGGCACCGACTTCGTCGACGACACCCCGAACCAGGCGGGCCACAACTTCGGCAAGCCGCGATATCCGCGGGTGACCTGCAACAACGGTCCACACGGCGACATGTTCATGAACTACATGGACTACACCGACGACGAGGCGATGTTCATGTTCACCGCCGGGCAGGCGCTCCGCATGCGAGCATGCCTGGAAGGCCCGCGGGCGTCGTTCCTGCTCGGGGCGCTGGAACCGGCCCGGACGGAATCGCTCGCACCCGGGCCGTCCGGCAACGGTGAGACGCGAACCGACACCTCGGCGCTTGCGTCGCTCGACGGCGAGGTGGACGAGCTGCGACGTCAGATCGCAGCGATCCGGTCGCTTCTGGATCGGATCGGCGGAATCCTGGACCGTGCCGGCTGAGCACCCACCACGGACCCGTCAGGACGAACTGTGAGCGAACCGTCTTCGATCATCGGTACCTGGTTCCATTCCTACGAGGAGGACACCGACACTGCGAGGGTCTACCGCCCTCGCGGGTTTCCGTTTCCTCGCTCGCGCGGACGACCCGGATTCGAGTTCCGGCAGGACGGCACCTACGTCGAGTACGACGGCGGTCCCGACGATCGTGGTCGCGCGCGTGTCGGACAGTGGCAGGACCTGGGCGACGGTCGTGTCCGCACCGTCCTTCCCGAGGCGGACCCGACTCCGCATGTGCGCACGGTGCTCTCCGTCGACGACGAGGTCCTCACCTTGGACGGACCGTAATGCCCGAGAAGGGCAAGTTCCTCAGGTGAACATGAGCGTCGCCACGACCCACCCGAGCCGGGCGTACATGCGCAGGTTGCCGAGGCTGTGTTCGCACGTTCCCGAATGCTCACGGCGGTGCTAGATTGCCCGCATGACCGCGGAGGGGGCCGCTGTGTCCACACATACTGTTGCTCGTCAGTGCACCCTGTGCGAGGCGCACTGCGGAATCCTCGTCACCGTCGATGGAGACAGAGTGACCCGCATCGAGGGCAATCCCGACGACATACTCTCGCACGGCTACATCTGCCCGAAGGCCACCGCCCTCGCGGACCTGCACCACGATCCGGACCGGCTCCGGCGTCCGATGCGGCGCGTGGGTGACGGCTTCGAGGAGATCGGCTGGGACGAGGCGTTCGCGCTGGCCGGTGAACGGTTGCGCGCCGTCCGGCGACAGTACGGTCGCGACGCGATCGCGATGTACCTGGGCAATCCGGCCGCGCACAGTTCGTCGGCTGTCTACGGCATCGCGCTGCGCATCGCTCTTCTGACGCGCAAGTTCTACACGGCGTCCTCGATCGACCAGTTCCCGCAGGAGTTCGCGGCGTGGAAGATGTTCGGCTCGAACGTACTGATGCCGATCGCGGACGTCGATCGCACCGACCGGTGGTTGATCTTCGGCGCCAATCCTGCGGTCTCCAACGGGTCCATCACCACCATGCCCGACGCGCGCGGCCGGATCGCCGCGATCCGTCGCCGGGGCGGCTCGGTGGTGGTCGTCGATCCGCGGCGCACCGAGACGGCGCGGCTGGCGGACGAGCACATCGCGGTGCGTCCAGGTGGGGATCCGTATCTACTGCTCGGGATGCTGCACACGATCCTGACCGACGGCACTCGACCTGCGCCGGGCAGCGTGCCGCTCGCCGGCGTGGACGAGCTCGCCGAGCTGGTCGCCTCCTGCTCACCGGAGGCGATGGCGCCGCGCGCCGGGGTGGATGCGGACACGATCCGGCGTCTGGCTCGCGAGCATGTCGCGGCACGGTCGGCGATCGCCTATGCCCGGATCGGTGTCTGCCATCAGGTCACCGGCACTCTCACACATTGGCTGGTGAACACGCTCAACGCCGTGACCGGGAATCTCGACCGGCCGGGTGGTCAGATGTTCGCGACGCCTCCGATCGATGCGGTGCGGCTGGTGCGTCGTCTCGGTTCGGGATACGGGCAGTGGACCAACCGCACCGGGGAGCACAAGTCGTTCCGGTCGGAGCTTCCGGTGGTGGGTCTGGCCGACGAGATGCTCGGCGACGGAACGGGGTCCGGTGGCCCTGTCCGTGCGCTGGTCACCTATGCCGGAAATCCGGTGCTGTCCACTCCGCAGGGCGGGCGTCTGGATGAGGCTCTCGAGAGTCTGGACTTCTTCGTCGCGGTGGACATGTACGTCACGGAGACGTCGCGGCATGCCGACCTGATCCTTCCCCCGGTGTCGCATCTCGAGCGGGAGGAATTCGATTTCCTGTTCCCGGTGTTCTCCGTGCGCAACAATGCACGGTTCAATGCCCGGGTGTTCGAGCCGGCGGCGGACGCTCTCGAGGACTGGCAGATCATGTCGCGGTTGATTCTCGAGGTCGTTCCGGTTCCGGTGCGGTCGCGAGTGACGCGGCCGCTGCGGGCTCTGGTCGATCGGCTGAGTCCGGTGCGCCTCGGTGCGCTCGGGGTTCTGACGGGGCCGCACGGGGTGCTTCGTCGCGGACGTCGGGGTCTGACGCTCGGGCGGATCCGGCGGACGCCGGGCGGTATCGATCTGGGCCCGTTGGAACCGCGGTTGCGTTCGCTGGTGGCCACGCGGGATCGTCGGGTGCAGGTGGCGCCGCCGGAGTTCCTCGCCGAAGCCCGCCGTCTGCTCACCGCGGACGAGAAGGCCGTGCGGGATACGGAATTCGATCTGCGTCTGATCGGTCGCCGGCATCTGCGGTCGAACAATTCGTGGTTGCACAACATTCCGACGATGGTCAAGGGCCGTGATCGGTGCACGGTCCTGATGCACCCCGACGATGCTGCGGCGCGCTCGCTCGTTCACGGTCAGCAGGTGACCGTGCGGTCGCGGATCGGCAGCATCGTGGTGCCGGTGGAGGTCAGCGACGAGATCCGGCCGGGCACCGTTGCGATCCCGCACGGCTGGGGGCACGGGGAGAAGGGTGTCGGGTGGTCCACCGCGGCCGCGCATCCCGGCGCCAATGTGAACCTCCTGCACGATCCGGCGGTCATCGACACGTTCACCGGCACGGCCGCAGTCAACGCGACGATGGTGAACGTGTCCGCGGCGGACGAGCGCTCCGCGGACCACGCTATGAGCAGGAAGTAGTCGTCGCGACTCACCGCACCGGGACCGATCTGCGACGACTCCGACGCGGTGCGGCCGGTCGGTCGTGACGGTCGATCCGTGTGCTTTCGCGCGACCGTCGACTCCCATCGTTACTCTGCCTTCGGCCCGAAAGGGGAACATTCTTGCGTCGCTTCGTCCATCAGGATCTCAGGTCCGCGAGCGCCAGTCGGCTCAGCGTCCTGGGATTGTTCATCGGATTGGTCGTCGGTTTTCTCGCCGTCCCTTCGGCAGCGCCGCTGTGTTCTGTGACCGGGTCCGGATTGGGCGCGCTCCTCGGTGCACTCGTGCACCGGAGGTCCGAGCATTATCGCCTCACTCGATGCCCCGCCGACCACCGTCCTTCTCGAAGGCGCGAGCCTGTCGCAGCACCTGATCGACGAACTCGCTCGCGCGGCCGCGACCTACACGACGCTGGCGGTGCAGGCCAGCCTGCGTCCGTTCAACAGCGATCACGTGCCATTCACCGAAAACAGGGATTCCCGCGGTGCTGACCAATGAAGGAGCCGACAGCACGAACGCGAACATCCACAGTGCGCGCGACATGCTCGATTCCATCGACTACGACCTCGCACTCGAGATCCTTTCGCATGGATGTTGCTGCTACAGCACGTCTGCTGGTAGCGGAACAGACGTGAACAAGGGGTTCCGGCCGGTGCGACGCACCGGCCGGAACCCCTCGATCGAGTACGGTCACGATCTGTGCAGCCATACACCGGCGCTGCCGAACCCGATGATGTCGGCGCGACCGTCGCCGGTGGTGTCCGCCAGGAACCGCGGATGCTGGTCGACCCGCCACCCACCGGCGTCGTAACCGAAGTTGGTGACGATCAATCCGGGCGCGTCGAACCCGCCGTTGCCGAGTGCCCGCGACACGTAGACGCCGGCATTGCCGAACCCGACGATGTCCGCCCGGCCGTCACCGGTGGTGTCCGCCAGGAACCGCGGGTGCCGATCGATCCGCCATCCTCCGGCGCTGTAAGCGAAGTTGTCGACGACGCGCGTGACCGGCCCGTACGTCCCATCGGCTCGCGCCAGGGAGACATACACACCCGCCTCGCCGAATCCGACGATGTCGGCCCGGCCGTCCCCGGTGATGTCCGCGAGGAACCGTAGATGCCGCTCCACGCGCCAACCACCCGCGTTGTACCCGAAGTCGTCGACGACGCGCGTGACCGGACCGAACGTCCCGTCCGCCTGCGCCCGAGACACGTACACCCCGGCATCACCGAATCCGACGATGTCCGCCCGGCCGTCACCCGTGGTGTCGGCCAGGAACCGCGGATGCCGATCGACCCGCCACCCACCGGCAACGTAGCCGAAATCGGCGACCACCCTCGTCACCGGACCGAACGACCCATCGGCCTGAGCCCGCGAGACATACACCCCGGCATCACCGAACCCGACGATATCGGCCCGACGGTCCCCGGTCGTATCCGCCAGGAACCGCGGATGCCGCTCCACCCGCCACCCACCGGCAACGTAGCCGAAATCGGCGACCACCCTCGTCACCGGACCGAACGACCCGTCCGCCTGAGCCCGCGAGACATACACCCCGGCATCACCGAACCCGACGATGTCCGCCCGGCCGTCCCCGGTCGTATCCGCCAGGAACCGCGGATGCCGCTCCACCCGCCACCCACCGGCCTGGTAGGCGAAGTCCTTGACGACGAGGCGTGGTGTCTCGAAGCGTCCGTTGGGCTGGGAGCGCGACACGTAGACACCGGCATCACCGAATCCGACGATGTCGGCGCGGCGGTTGCCCGTGGTGTCGGCGAGGAACCGCGGGTGCCGATCGGTACGCCACGATCCGGCGTTGTACCCGAAATTGTTGACGGCGAGCTGCGGCGCCCATCCGAGGTGCCCGGGAGTGACGCCGCAGACGGTGAACGTGTTGCCCTTCATCAGGCACGGGACGCCACCTTCGGCCGCGCAGTTCTCGCAGTTGCCGTTGGCGAGTCCGTATCGTCCGAAGGCACCGCCGCACGTGCACCTGCTGTCCGCGTACTCGTCCGGGCAGCCGAAGATGTGTCCGGTCTCGTGCGCGAACACCCGGTCGATGTTGTCCGGGCCCCAGCCGTCGTTGTTGTAGTCCATGACGACCCGTGGCGCACCCGCGTACGCGAAGTGACCGAGCGGATACTTCGTGAAGAAGGCGCAGTACGTCCAGCGGGTTCCGTAACGGCTGCGGATGTCCTCGACGTAGGCACCCACGCCGTTCCAGTCGGCACTGTAGCCCAGCGCGCCCATCGCCGGATCACGCCAGAGCGCCTCGAGGTCGGCAGCGGACGGGTCCGCCTGCACACTCAGGTTCACGTTCTGGATGTCGTACGAGAAGGAGATGCCCGCCAAGGGGTTTGCGGTGGCGAGCCATCCCAGACCGTTCTGGACCTCGGCGATCACCTTCACCACCTCGGCCTCGGAGAAGCTCAATGCCGCAGTCGGTCCCTGAACGATGACGATGCCGACCGCCACCGACCCCTCGAGATAGGAACTCGTCGGGCCCGCTTCCTGCTCGCTGTCGCTCTCTGCCACCTGGGGCGGGACGGGCACGACCGACGTGCAGTCCCCCATGTCCCACTCTCGACCGTCGCGGGGCCGGTTCTCCTTCGCCCGCCGGTAGTCGGCGGATTGCCGCAACCGTTGCGCCGCGAGGCCCAGTGTCTCGACCTCGGTGGGGTCGTCGACGAGGTCCCGCATGTCTCTGATCTCCGGGACGGATTCCTCCGCGGACTCCCCCGGAGCGGCAAGGATGGAGATCCGCCCGTAGCGGTGGATCGTTCGTTCCTGTGCCTCGTCGCTCGGATCGGCTGCGCGTACGTCGTCTGCACGTACGACGCGTTCCGTGATGTTCAGGTCGCCGGTCATGTCATGCTCCTGATGTCGAAAATGTGTGCAAACCGGTCCGGTGCGAGTCACCGGCCGGGGATGTCCGGCGGTTCGAATCCGGGAGTGTCCCAGTTCGAGCCCTCGCCGGGGCGCGTCTTCGGCGCGTGTCGGGCCACCCAGGCGTCCACGAACAACTGCTCCTCGGGCGACAGACCGAACGACTCGTCATCGGGGGCGGTGTCGTAGACGCCGAGGACGCCGGGGATTCTTCGAATGCCCTCCCTCACATCGGGATCCGCGAGGACGAGGAGCAGTCTGGGCCGGAGCAACTGGGTCACCGGAGCCATGGCCTCGACGTCGGCAAGGGTCGCGTCGGCTCGCTCGGGAACAAGGACGACCAGGTGCTCTCGCGGTGGTTCGACCATGGATGTCTCCCCGTCCTCCGAGGTGCTCCCTCGTTGCGGATTCGTGGCGTCGTGCGAGCAGGCCGCCGCCGACACCAGGACTACGGCCGACAACACCGCCAGGACGACGGAGGTCCTGCGCATCGGACGCCGGCTCACGGCGCGATGGCCAACCCCGCGCCCGCATCGACCTGCGGCAACGGCAGCACCTCGGCCCCGTCGACCAGCGTCTTCCAGAGTTCCTTTCCGGTCTTTGCCGTGCTCTGCACGATGAGCGCCGCCAATCCGGCCACGTGCGGTGTGGCCATGGATGTCCCGCTGATCGTGTTGTAGCGGTCCGGCATCGGCCACGACGAGTACACATCGACACCGGGTGCGGCGATGTCGATCGCGCCGCCCGGGACCACGGTGGCCCTGGCCGAGAACGCCGCCATCCTCAGGTCGGACGCCAGCGCCGCGACCGCCATGATCGACGGCGAGTTCGCGGGACTTCCGACGAATCCGGGGTCCGCGGGCCGACGCGCGTTGTTCCCCGCGGCCGCGATGATCAGTGTCCCGGCGGCCAGTGCGCGCTGTCCGACGGCCTCGTAGGCCATCACCGGCTGAGGAACGTTGGCGCCCAGCGACATCGAGACGACCTGGCACCCGTTGGCCAACGCCCACTCGATCCCGGCAAGGATCGTGGAGTCGGACCCACTGCCCTGATTGCTCAGCACCTTCCCGACGAAGATCGCCGCCTTCGGCGCGACGCCGTAACCCCGCGCGTTCGGTAGATTCCTCGGTCCACAGGACGTGCCGACACAGTGGGTGCCGTGTCCGTTCCCGTCCTGGACCGCCTGGCCTGCGATGAACGACTTGCTGATGATCGTCCGGCCCGCGAAGTCGGGATGGTTCAGGTCGAATCCGGTGTCGAGCACGGCCACTCGAACACCGGAGCCGTCGAACTGCGACGCGAGCGCACGGGTGGCCTGCAGACCCCAGGTGTGCCTGCGGCCGTCCGCCAGATGTGTCTCCATGGCGAGCGGTGCCGCCAGGGTATGGACGACATGTTCGGGTTCCACGGCCACGATCGCCGGATCCTGCCGTGCGACCTCCTCGAGCGATTCGACCTGCGACCCGTCGACCGCGGCGACAGCCACCCCGAGTCGTTCGAAGATGGTCGCGTCGGCGGATTCGAGTTCGTCGGCGGGTACCGCTTCCGGTCCCGTCTCGTCGCTGGACGCGATCGAGGTCACGCCGCTGATCGATTCGAGTGCGGCCACCCGTTCCTCGTGCGTGCTGTCCTCGGTGAAAGTGATGATCTGCCGGCCCGTGGTCTCGGCTTCGACGGGGCCGTCGACATCGTCCGTCATCATGATGGTTTCCTCTGATCCGAAGGGTGACAAGAGATGCGGGAGGACCCCGCGGGATCAGTATGGGAATCGGCCGATACCGGCGCCTGCGTAGACGACTACCCCATTTCGACCGGGCGGGTCGCGTCACTGGTGCGTAGCCGTTCTCGATTTCGGTGTTCCCGACCGCGCTGAGCGATGTCAGGAACACCGAAATCGCATCCGGTCACCGCGGGTGCGACCGCTCCGCGACGGGGCGGAACCACTCCCCCACACGCGACATCAGTGCGGGATGACCTGCGGCCGTGACAGATCCGTCCCGGACAGCACGAGACCAATCACTCCGACCGTGGGCGAGCGCCAGCAGTGCCGGGATCGACGACTCGAGATACACGTAGCGAGCCGGGTCCAACAGCGGATCGGTGAGGCATCCGTACGGTTGTGCGCCGCGCTGCACGACCAGCCAGTACCTGCGGTCGCACCGATGGTGGAGCCGGAACTCGAGCACGACCGGCCGGGCCGGACAGTGCGCGCGATCCACCCGTTGCGCCAGCCAGCCGAGCACAACGTCCGGGTCGCGTTCGACCATCGCCGGATCATCCGGCAACCACGTCTCCGCCCAGGTGCGCAGCGCGCCGAGCGGTGCCATCAACCCGAGGCCGACGTCGGTCAGACGGTAGGCCGGGTGCGGATCTTCGCAGCGGGACACCACGCCGAGCATCTCCAGCCGGCGCAGTCGGTCGGCGAGCACCGAACGCGAGATCCGGCCGGGCAGGCCGGTGGCGAGGTCGTTGAAGCCCTGCGGCCCGAGGGTTCCCAACTGCCGTACGACGAGCAGACTCCACCGGTCACCGAGGTGTTCGATGGCCTTGGTGAAGGAGCAGTAGCCGGCGGATCCGCTCGCGCCCACACCCCGAGTGTCCCACCGCCCGGCGGTCGGGTGCGGTTCGAAGTTCGAACTGGTCACGCCCCACTCGACGACGGATCGTGAAGACGAGGACGAGGTCCGGAGGTCACGATGAACACCCAGACGCGTGTACCGGGTCACCCGATTCGGGTGCGGAACAGATACGACCGGATGGTTCGGGACGCCGGTGGTCGGAGCCGATTCGTCCCGACACGGACAGGCCGGGCACACGTCGTCGAGCACGGTGACGGGCTACCGGTTGTCCATCTGCACGGCAACAACACCTCGTCGTTGTCGCACCTGATGCTGCTCGAGCACACGACGGCGGTGCACTCCTTCCTCGTGGATCGGCCGGGGTTCGGTCTGAGTGATCCGTCGGACTTCCACCGCACCGGACTCCGGCGGCATGCGGTCGGATTCGTCGACGACGTGCTCGACGGGCTCGGGCTCGAGTCGGCGGTTCTCGTCGGCGCGTCGGGCGGAGGGATCTGGTCGGTCTGGTACGCCCTCGATCGTCCGGAGCGGGTGCGGGGCGTGGTCATGCTCGGGTCCGTCCCGCTGCTGCCCGGTGCTCGGATTCCCGTCGATGTCCGGGTCATGGCGACCCCCGTGCTCGGGCAACTGCTCGGCCGCATCGTGAAACCGGGTCGACGGATGCTGCTGCACCTGCTGTCCTCGGTAGGCGAGGGCGGCACCATCCGGCGGTACCCCAACCTCCTCGATTCGCTTGTCGACGCGGCGCACGATCCCGTCGCGAGGGCAGCGAACGTTGCGGAGTTGCAGGCGATCCTGTCGCCGTTCGGCACCCGCCCCGAGGCCGGGATCCACCCGGATGCGCTGCGGAAACTACGAGTTCCCACGCTGATGATCTGGGGTGATCACGATCCCGTGGTCCCGGTGAAGGACGCGCAGGCCGTCGCGGCACTCGTACCGTACGCGCGCCTGGAAGTGCTGGTCGCGGGGCATGTGCCGCAGCTCGGTCATCCCGCACGGGTCGCGGCGCTGATCGAGGAGTTCGCCCATTCGATTCCGTGAGCAGCCCGCGGGACGCGATCAGGACATCGAATGGTGCAGCCGTTCGTGTTCCGACAGTCCGCCCCACACTCCGTGCGTTTCGCCGCTGAGCATCGCCTGGGTGCGGCACTCGACCAGCACCGGACAGCTCGCGCAGATGCGTTTCGCGACGACCTCGCGCCGCCTGCGAATGCTCGGTGGTTCGCCTTCCGGGGCGAAGAAGAAGTACTCGTCGGAGGTCCGGCAGTTGGCATGCTGTTGCCATCCGAGTCGTGGCCGGACACGCTCGGTCAGCACGGTCATCCGATCATCACCACCTCCAGGGTGCGGGGGCCGTGGACGCCCTCGACGCGTTCGAGTTCGATGTCCGACGTCGCGGACGGTCCACTGATCATGGTGATAGGCCGTTCCGGGACGAGCCGGGCCAGCGCTTCGGGCACTCCTACCTCGACGTCGCTCATCGCCACCACGCACACGTGCAGGTCGGGGACGAGCGTCAGCGCGCGTCGCCCCTGGTCGGGGCTGCCGTCGAGGAAGATCGTGCCCGTCTCCGCGCAGGTGACGGCCGAACCGGTGACGACCCCGTCGAGATCACCGAGGTCGGCTGCGGGCCGGTCGGTGGAGTCGACCACCACCTCGCCACCGAACTCCGCCAGCCACGAGCGATCCAGGCCCTCCGGGATCCCGACGCGGCGCACCCCGCGATCCGTGAGGATCTTCGCCAGCACGACGGGCAGATCCTCCGGTGTGCTCTCGTGCACGTGGGCCTTGTAGTCGACCAGCCGGTCGACCAGCAGCTCACGGCGCTCGGCGTCCGGCAGGGCGCGTCCGATGCGATAGTCGCGCGGTACCTCGACCGGTGTCGGCGGTGCCAGAGTCTGCGCCGAACGGATCCGGCCGAGAATCGCGTCGCGGCTGCTCATCGCTGCTGTCCTTCCTCGCGTGCCTTCGCGAGCGCGGCACGTCCTTCGTCGGAGGCCCACCATTGCCGGAAGGTCTGTTTCGGCGGGGCCGGCATGTCGCGAGCGTCGGTCCAGCCGGCGAGCGGACCGGGCAGATTGGTGATTCTCCCCTTCTTGCCGGCGAGGACACGGCCGAGTCCGGCGGCCTTCTGCGCGGCCGTCCAGCGTCGAGAGGACGACATGGCCAGCGACGCGGCCTTCATCGCCGCGGCCTCGGGTCCGAAGCGGGCGTGTTCGACCTTCTGGTGGCGCAGTTCCACCAGCAACGAGGGGATGTCGATCTTGACGGGGCATGCGTCGTAGCAGGCACCGCACAGGCTCGATGCGAACGGCAGGCTGGCGTTGGGGTCGTCGGGTTCGTCCATCCCGGCCAGTTGCGGGCTGAGGACGGCGCCGATCGGGCCCGGATAGGTCGAGCCGTAGGCGTGGCCTCCGGTGCGCTCGTAGACCGGGCACACGTTCAGGCAGGCCGAACACCGGATGCAGTGCAGTGCTTCACGTCCGATCTCGTCGGCGAGCGCGGCGGTGCGGCCGTTGTCCAGCAGTACGAGGTGGAATTCCTGCGGACCGTCGCCGGGGGTGACACCGGTCCACATCGACGTGTAGGGATTCATGCGCTCCCCCGTCGACGAGCGCGGCAGCAGCTGCAGGAACACCTCGAGGTCGCGGAAGGTGGGCAACAGCTTCTCGATGCCCATGACGGTGATGAGTGTCTGCGGCAGCGTCAGGCACATGCGGCCGTTGCCCTCGGATTCGACGACGGCGAGGGTGCCGGTCTCGGCGATGCCGAAGTTCGCGCCCGACACCGCCACCGGCACCGTCATGAACTTGTGTCGCAGGAACTTTCGTGCCGCGGCGGCGAGATGGCGGGGGTTGTCGTCGAGGTCGGGGTCGACGTCCGGCATCTCACGCAGGAAGATCTCGCGGATCTCGGCGCGATTGCGGTGGATGGCTGGCACGAGGATGTGCGAGGGCTTGTCGTGGCCGAGTTGGACGATGAGCTCGGCGAGGTCGGTCTCGTAGGCGGCGATCCCTTGTTCCTCGAGGTGCTCGTTGAGTCCGATCTCCTGGGTGGCCATCGATTTGACCTTGATGACCTCGTCGGATCCCGTCTTCCGGATCAGGTCGGTGACGATGGCGTTGGCCTCGGCGGCGTCTGCCGCCCAGTGCACCACGCCGCCGCGCGCTGTCACCGCCTCCTCGAGTTGGACGAGCAACTCCGGGAGGCGGTTGAGCACGTCGGTCTTGACGGCAGCTCCGGCGTCGCGCAGCTGCTCCCAGTCGGGCAGTTCCCCGGTGACGTTCAGTCGCTTGGCACGGATGGTGTGGGTGGCCTTGCCGATGTTGCGCCGCAACTGCGGGTTCGCGAGTTCCTGGCGCGCTGCGTCGGGAAACTTCTCGAGACCGCGCAGATTTCCGGATCCTCGTGGCGGGACGACGGGCATACCGAGTGCGGTCACGCGGGCACTCCCTTGGGGGCGACGGCCGGTTCCACGGAGGCGAGGATCTCGGCGAGGTGGATGGTGCGGGTGCCGGTGCGCAGGCGCGTGAGACCGCCGCCGATGTGCATCAGGCACGACGAGTCGCCGGCGCTGCAGTATTCGGCGCCGGTGGCGGCGACATTGCTCAGCTTGTCGGCGAGCATCGCAGTGGAGGTCTCGGCGTTCTTGATCGCGAAGGTGCCTCCGAATCCGCAGCACGAGTCGGCCTCGGGCAGTTCGACGAGGTCGATCTCGCGCACAGCACGCAACAGCTGGAGCGGTTTCTCCCCCACCCGCAGCATCCGCAACGAGTGGCAGGTGGGGTGATAGGTCACCCGGTGGGGGAAGTAGGCGCCGACGTCGGTGACGCCGAGGACGTCGACGAGGAATTCGGACAACTCGTACGTCTTGGCCTTGACGGTGTCGACCCGCCCGCACAACGACGCGGAACCGTAACGGGAGGCGACGATTTCGTGCTGGTGACGGACGGATCCGACGCACGATCCGGAGGGGGCGACGACGGCGTCGATACTGGTGTCGTCGAAGGCGTCGACGTAGTTCTCGACGAGCGGCAGCGCGTCGGGTTGGTAGCCGGTGTTGACGTGCATCTGGCCGCAGCAGGTCTGACGTTCGGGGAAGACGACGTCGTGCCCGAGCCGGGTGAGGAGCAGGGCGGTGGCCGAAACGGCCTTCGGGAACATCGTGTCGCCGAGGCACGTCGCGAACAGGGCGATTCGCATGGAGATCTCCGCATCGGGGGTGTGGTCTGACCACATTGAACCACACGTTCCGGAGATGCGCCGCACATTTTCGGACAGTGACCGCAAATTCCGTCAGGGGTCGACTGTGACGCGGACCATGGTGTACTTTCACGTGGTCTGACCACATCGGTCGAAATCACATCCGCCGCGAACAGCGGCGCAACCACAGGAGTTTCGTGTGGCAACCCGGATATCGGCGGTGACATTCACACCCGCCACTGACGCCATCGCAGGCAGCCTCACCGCGTCGGCTCTCGTGGGCCTTGCGCCGCTGCTGACCTTCTTCGTCCTGCTCGCCGGCTTCAAACTCAAGGCCTGGTATTCCGGACTCGGTGCCCTCGTCGTCGCGCTCGTCGTCGCGATCATCGGTTTCGACATGCCCGCGCCACTGGCCGGCCTGTCCGCCCTGCAGGGCATCACCTTCGGGCTCTTCCCGGTGATGTGGATCGTGATCACCGCGATCTGGTTCTACGAACTCACCGTCGTCAGTGGCCGGTTCGAGGATCTGCGGCGCATCTTCAACTCGATCGGTCACGGCGACATGCGGATCCAGGCGATGCTCATCGCTTTCTGTTTCGGCGGCATGCTCGAAGCACTCGCCGGATTCGGCGCACCCGTCGCGATCACCGGCGCCATGCTCGTCACCCTCGGTATGCCCGCCCTGCGGGCCGCGGTCACGGTCCTGATCGCCAACACCGCACCGGTCGCCTTCGGCGCCATGGCCATCCCGATCACCACCGCCGGCGCCCTGACCGACATCCCCGCCACCGAGATCGCCGCCGTCGTCGGCCGTCAGACACCCGTCCTGGCGCTCTTCGTGCCGCTGTTGCTGCTCTTCCTCGTCGACGGTCGTCGCGGTGTCCGGCAGGCCTGGCCGATCGCACTGGTCACCGGCACGACCTTCGCGCTCGCCCAGTTCTGGTGCTCGAGCCACTTCTCGTACGAACTCACCGATGTCGTCGCCTCGCTCGCCGGCCTCACCGCGGCCGTGCTGATGCTGCAGGTCTGGAAGCCGCGGACCCCCGAGGACCAACTCTCGCGCACCCGCACCGATACCATCGCGGTCCAGGCCGGCACGGAGGGACCCGGAGCCGCTCGTGCTCCGCAGCGTCCCGTCGCCGACGAGTCGCTGACCACCTCGCGCGTCGTCATGGCCCTGTTCCCGTACCTGCTGGTCATCACCGTGTTCGGCATTGCGAAGCTGTGGACCGTCGGTGTCGATCTGCCGGAGCGTCTCGCCGCCACCGACGTCAAGATCGAGTGGCCCGGCCTGTACGGCAATCTGCTCACAGGCAACGGCGCCGCGTCGAGCAGCGCGGTCTACACCTTCTCGTGGCTGTCGTCGCCGGGAACACTGCTGCTGCTCAGCGGCGCGATCGTCACCCTCGTCTACGCACGGTGGGACAGCGGCGGTATGTTCCCGCTGACCGTCCGTAGGGCCGCGGCCACCTTCGGCACCACCGTCGTGCGGATGAAGCTCGCCATCGCCACGGTGGCCACCGTCCTGGGCCTGAGCTACGTGATGAACCAGTCCGGCCAGACCGTCGCGATCGGCACGTGGCTCGCCGGCACCGGCGCGATCTTCGCCCTGTTCTCCCCGATCCTCGGCTGGCTCGGCACCGCCGTCACCGGCTCGGACACATCCGCCAACGCCCTGTTCGCCCGCCTGCAGCAGGCCGCCGGGCAGACCGCCGGCATCGACCCGACCCTGCTGGTCGCGGCGAACACCTCCGGTGGTGTGGTCGGCAAGCTGATCAGCCCGCAGAACCTCACCATCGCCGCCACCGCCGTCGATCAGCCGGGCAGCGAATCGGTGTTGTTGCGCAAGGTGATCGGCTACAGCGTCGCGATGCTCGTCATCCTCTGTGTGCTGGTCTACCTGCAGTCCACGCCGGTGTTGTCCTGGATGCTCCCCTGATCCGGAATCGACTAGGCTCTGAAGTCATGTCGTCGTCCGAGGGTCGTGCGTGGGAGCAGGTACTGAACCGCTTGGAGCAGATGCTGGTCTCGGGAGAACTCGGCCCGGGCCAGCGTCTGCCCCCGGAGCGCACGCTCGCCGCACAACTCGGCGTCGGCCGGTCTTCGGTTCGTGAGGCACTGCGGGTGATGGAGGCCCTCGGGCTGCTCAGCACCCACACGGGGTCCGGGCCGAACGCCGGCGCGATGATCGTCTCGCGACCCACCGGCGGGATGTCTATGCTCATGCGCCTGCAGGTCGCGGCGCAGAACTTCCCGGTCTCCGACATCGTCCGCACACGCCTGGTACTCGAGACGGAAGTGATGCAGACGCTGGCCAACCGGAGCCCGGCACCGGAACTCACCCCGGCCGAGGAACTGCTGGACGCGATGGACGATCCGGAGTTGGCGGCACCCGAGTTCCTCGTTCTCGACGCCCAGTTCCATGTCGCAATGGCCGACGCGGCGGGCAACCTCGTCGTCGCGGCGATGATGGCCGGTCTCCGCGACTCCATCGAGAGCTACGTCCTCGCGGGCGCACCACACACCGATTGGCCCGCGACCTGCGTGCGGCTGCGTCACGAGCACCGCGGTCTCGTCGACGCGGTCCGCGCCGGCGATGCCACGCTCGCTCGCAAGCGCATCGTCGAGCACATCCGTGGTTACTACGCTCAGAGTTTCGGCGCCGACGCGTTCTGACGCCCTGTCCGAGCGATGTCCACCGAAGGGTCTGTGACCGGTCCGGGGACGCGTGCGGATCGTCGGCGATCGACCAGCACCGCGAATATCACGATGAGCAGCAGCGACCAGCCCAGTGTCGGGCGCATGTACTCGGCGTACCGGCCGGCCTCCACCCATCTGCCCGAATACCATTCGTCGGCGCTGAGGAAGCCGTACACCGCCAGCCATGCCGGCCAGTTCCGCATCACGGACTGCGGCAGGACCACGCTCATGAGCAACGGGAACAGCAGCATCGAGTAGTACATCTGCCCGAGCGAACCGAGCAGAAACGATGCGGTCATCAGCACACCGGCACCGGTGACGACGAAGAACACCTCGTCGTGCCGGTGATAGCGGTGGAGCAGATACAGCGTGGCCGCGGCGAGGAACGCGAAACCGATGCGCAACGCGAGGATCAGGGGTTCGGGCAGACCGTAATAGGTGCCGTTGCCGGTGATCGAACTGTTGAAGTAGTCGCGGGACTGCAACAGATACGGAACGGTGCGTTCGACGAACTGCCACGGATCCGCAGCCCACGGCCACGCGAGTGCGGTGAGCCCGACCGGCACCGCTGCGGCGGTCAGGAGAGTCTTGCTCTGGCGGCGCAGCACGGGAAGCAACAGCAACGGCGCGAGAATCGGTTTGATAGCGAAGGTCACCCCGATCGCGGCGCCGGCCCAGAGGTCCCGCCGCGCCAGCAACAACGTCAGGAACGCCATCTGACCGAGTAGGACCACACCGTTGATGTTGGTGAACACCAGGGTGTTGATCACCGATTCGGACGCGAAGGCGACCGTCACCGCGATCGGGAGCGCCGCGGATCGCGCTGTGTACCCGAACATCCGCACGACCAGGTACACGGCAACGAGGACGGCCGCCGCGTTGACCCCGATGAATGCCCATCGTGAGAGTTCGTGTTCGAGGGCCGCGAACGGTGCGATCAGCAGCGAACCCGACGGCGGGTAGAGGTAGTGCGGGTCGACGTGTTCGTACGTCGCTGTGTAGGCCGGTTCACGGTTCCAGAAGGCGACGGCTGCGCGGTAGACACCGGTGAAGTCGTCCGTGCGTGCACCGTCGACGGCGAGGATCACCGTGCGATGGACGACGAGCATCACGGCGACCGGCCAGAAGACGCACTTCAGCAGGGCCTGCGGTGACCGCACGGTCGGCTGGACCCACCACGGCAGACCGTCCCGACCGCGATCCGAGGTATCGATCATCGCTGATAGACGTCGGGAATCCCGTCGCCGTCCTCGTCGACCTGCTCGGCCGCCCTGATCGTGCGGTAGGCACGGTTACGGGCCACGAGAACAGTCGAGGCCAGAGCGGCGCTGAGCAACGATCCGCACAGCACGGCGACCTTCACGTGATCGGCCGCGACGGTTCCTGCACCGTAGGCGAGATCGCCGATGAGCAGGGACACCGTGAAGCCGATACCGCCGAGCAGGGACACACCCAGCACGTCCACCCAACTCAGCTCGTCGTCGAGATGTGCTCGGGTGAAGCGCGCCACCAGGTAGCTGACCCCGAAGATCCCGACGACCTTGCCGACGACCAGACCGGCGATCACCCCGGCGGAGATGGGATCGGTGAGGGCGTTCGCCAGGCCGGTGAATCCTCCGACGGTGACGCCGGCGGCGAAGAAGGCGAAGACCGGCACGGCAATACCGGCGGACAGCGGCCGGAGCCGGTGTTCGACGTGCTCGGCGACCGGAATCGTGCGGTCCCCCACCTGCCGGGCGACGGGAACCGCGAAGCCGAGCAGTACACCGGCGATGGTCGCGTGCACACCGGATTCGTGGACCAGCCACCAGGTCACTGCCGCCAACGGCACCAGGAGCCACCAGGCACCGAAGCCGCGTCGGAGCGCGATGCCGAACAGCGCCAACGGGATCAGCGCCCCGCCCAGGTAGAGCAGGTTCACCTCGTCGGTGTAGAAGACCGCGATCACGGTCACGGCGAGCAGGTCGTCGACCACGGCGAGGGTGAGCAGGAACGTTCGCAGCGCCGACGGGAGATGACTACCGATGACGGCGAGAATCGCTACGGCGAACGCGATGTCGGTCGCCGTCGGGACCGCCCATCCGTTCAACGCGTCGGCGCCACCACGAAGATTGATGACGGCGAAGATCACGGCCGGGACGATCATGCCGCCCAGGGCGGCGGTCACCGGCATGGCGGCACGCCACAGGTCCCGCAGACTGCCTTCGACGAATTCCCGTTTGAGTTCGACGCCGACGACGAAGAAGAACACGGCGAGCAGTCCGTCAGCCGCCCAGGTGCCCAGGGACAGGTCCAGGTGCCACGACGCCGGACCGATCGAGGTCTCCCGCAGGGCATGGTAGGAATCCGACCATCCTGTGTTCGCCCAGATCAATGCGATGACGGCGCCGATGAGCAGCAGGACACCGCCGACGGTCTCCTTGCGGAGGATCTCCGTCACACGGCGTGTGTCCTGCCATGTTCCGCGAGAGAGGAAGGGGACTCCGGAGAAGATGTTCGGCATCACAGGTCCTCGGAATTCTCGACCGCACGCGGTGCGCGAACGGGGACCGGCCGGGGCGGATGCACCCGATCCGCATGGGCGGCAGTACGTTCCGATCCCCGGAGTGGGATCGGGTACCGAAAACTATGGCATCCCTGCGATTTCGGCGTCGGACGCCGACACGCAGCCAGGAGGTCGATGCGACCTTCGGCGCTGCGGTGGACGTGCTTCGCGGGGGTGCCGGTCACTGCGCCGGCTGCAGAGCTCGGGCGGGACGGGTGGCGACGGGACAGATGGGTACAGACACGGGTCCTCCGGTTCGACGACGTAATTACTTCTGCCGACCAGACTTCCCGGCGCACCGAGATCGACCATACCGTATCGGGTCAGGTCGACGCGGTGCCCGTCACATTCTCCTCGGGAGCGACCCGAACGGCGACCGTGGGTTCGTTCGCACCCGCGTCCGGCGAGACGACGGTGGGATCGACGACGAGCACAGGCACATGCGAGTGCCCGATGAGATATTCCGCGACGCTGCCGAGCATCCGAGAGGACATGCCTCGTCCGCGGCGGCCCACGACGAGAACGTCGGCGTGATGTTCCTCGGCGAACCAACCCAGGCATCGACCGGCCGGGCCGGCGAGGACGGCATATCCCACCGAAATATCACCCATCGATTCGACGGCCTGCTCGAGGCGCCGTCGCACCGTGGCGAGAAGTTCGGAGTCGGGATCGCCGGCGTCGTCGTAGGAGATCACGACGACGAGTTCGAGCACTCCTCCGGCCGGCCCGAACAGTCGTCGCGCCGCGTCCAGCGCATGCTTGGCCTCGGTGGATCCGTCGTAACCGACCATCACGCGGAGTCCGCCCTCGTCGACCTCTCCGGCATGCTGCCGGGCCACCGTCGTCACTTCGACGGACCGGGGAACACGCTCGATGCGCTCGAAGGCGATGGGGACGAACAACGGTCCGAGGATGACGGCGATGATCGTCCAGCGAGGGTCGTGGCCTCGCCGTGCCATCCACAGACCGGTCACGAGTCCTGACAGCACCCATACGACGAGGAAGGCGACGAAGACGGCCCAGTTCATGGCGTGCCTCCAGATGCGTGCACCGAGAAGAGGTGTACCGATGCGTTCATGTCGTCCTCCGGGTCGTCGAAGAAAGCTGTTCCCGCCGACCAGACTTCCCGGCACACCATGGGAGACGATACCCGACCCGGCCGCGCGATCTCACCTGTTGCTCCGACAGGTCTGCGCGCGGAGGACGTCGCGCGAGATCGCCCCCGTTCAGCGTGGTGCCGGGCCCCCGGCGGCATCCGTCCGATCATCGTCCTGCAACTGCCGGATGGCGTCGACCAGTGGCGCCAGGACAGGTTCGGCCGCGGCCTCGTCGAGCGCCTCCCGCAGGGCGGTGTTGTGGGTGGGCCGGGCCTCGTCGAGCAGGCGCCGGCCGGCGTCGGTGACGTCGGTGTAGATGCCGCGGCGATCGGTGGGACATAGATAGCGCGCAAGCAACCCGCGATCCTCGAGCCGCGTGACCAGCCGCGTCGTCGCACTCTGACTGAGGACCACGGCGTCGGCGACCTGGCGCATCTGCAGGTGCCCGCCCTCCCCGTCGTGCTGACGGTTGAGCACGTCCAGCAGTGAATACTCGCGCACGCTCAACCCGTGGCCGGACTGCAGGGCGCTCTCGATCCGGTTCTCGATCCGCCCGTGCAGGAGCGACAGCGCCGACCAGCTGTTGGCCAGCGCGGTCATCGACGGGTCCGTGGCGGTCATGGTCGGCTCCTCGGTCGGCTCGTACGAAACAGGTGACGCGGGCGGTGTGCCGGCGTTGTCACATCGCTCACTATACCCGCGCTTGCAATTAGTCGGCGTCTGCAATTATTGTTGACGCCAGTAAAGCGCGTCTGCGTCTCTTCTCGATCGAAGGATCGTTCTCATGCCACTCGCTCTGCTGGCCCTGGCCATCGGCGCCTTCGGAATCGGCACCACCGAATTCGTCATCATGGGGCTGCTCCCCCAGGTCGGATCGGATCTCGGAGTCTCGATCCCCACAGCCGGATATCTCGTCACCGGCTACGCCCTCGGCGTCATGATCGGTGCCCCGATCATGACGGCGCTCGGCACCAGGATCTCCCGCAAGAACATGTTGATGCTGCTCATGGGCCTGTTCGTCCTGGGCAATGCCGTCTCTGCCCTCGCACCCACCTTCGCCGTCATGTTGATCGGCCGCGTCGTCGCCTCCCTCGCCCACGGAGCGTTCTTCGGCATCGGCTCGGTCGTCGCCGCCGACCTGGTGGCACCGCAGAAGAAAGCCGCTGCCATCTCCCTGATGTTCACCGGACTGACGGTGGCCAATGTCGTCGGCGTGCCGCTGGGCACCTTCGTCGGCCACACCGCGGGCTGGCGCGCGACGTTCCTGATCGTCGCCGCGCTCGGCGTCGTCGGCCTCGCGGGCGTCGCGAAGCTCGTTCCCGACGTCCCCCGACCCGAGGGCGTCCGGCTGCGTCACGAGATCGCGGCGTTCAAGAACGTCCAGGTCGTGCTGGCCATGACCATGACGGTCCTCGGCTTCGGGGGCGTGTTCGCCGCGATCACCTACATCGCACCGATCCTGACCGATGTCGGCGGTTTCGCCGAGTCCTCCGTCCCCTGGCTGATGGCCGTGTTCGGAACCGGCATGGTGGTCGGCAACCTCGTCGGTGGACATTTCGCCGACCGCAATCTCATGCCGATGCTCTACACCGCCCTGGCCGGCCTGGCCGTGGTGCTCGGCCTGTTCACCTTCCTGGCCTCCGCCAAGACGGTGTCCGTCGCGGCGGTCTTCCTGATCGGCGCTCTCGGTTTCGCGACCGTCCCACCCCTGCAGAAGCACGTCCTCGACCATGCGCACGGCGCCCCGACCCTGGCGTCCGCTGCCAACATCGGTGCCTTCAATCTCGGCAACGCCCTGGCCGCCTGGCTCGGCGGCATGGTGATATCCGCCGGATTCGGGTACACGGCACCCAACGCCGTCGGGGCCGTCCTGGCCGCGTCCGCTCTGATCCCGGCGGTCCTGTCCCACCGACTACAGCGAAAGGACGATCACGCCAACGCAACTCACACATTCACAGAACCCGACCTCCACAGCACCTCCCGTGCTGCCGTCGACCCCGTCCGACTGTGATCCCGAACTACGCGAACACCCCCGAAGGAGCACCATCTCGTGACATCGTCCACGATCCCTACCGTCACCCTGAACAACGGCGTCGAGATCCCCCAGCTCGGCTTCGGCGTCTTCCAGATCCCCGAGGACGAGACCACCGCGGCCGTCAGCGCGGCACTCGAGACCGGCTACCGCCACATCGACACCGCCGCGATCTACGGCAACGAAGCCGGCGTCGGCCGCGCGCTGGCGGACTCCGGACTGTCCCGCGACGAACTGTTCATCACGACGAAGGTGTGGAACTCCGATCAGGGTTACGACGCCACCCTCCGCGCCTTCGACACCAGCCTCGCCGCGCTCGGCCTCGATCGTCTCGACCTCTACCTGATCCACTGGCCGACCCCGGCCCGCGACCTCTACGCCGATACCTGGCGTGCCCTCGAACGCCTCGTCGAGGAAGGACGCCTCCGCGCCGCGGGCGTGTCGAACTTCCAGCCCGCCCACCTTCAGCGATTGCTGGACGGCAGCTCGCTCGCCCCGACGATCAACCAGATCGAACTGCATCCCGGTCTGCAGCAGAGCGAACTGCGCGCCTTCCACGCCGAGCACGGCATCGCCACCGAGGCGTGGAGCCCGCTCGCCCAGGGCGCCGTGCTGGACGACGAGGCGATCACGTCGATCGCCGGACGCACCGGCAAGTCGCCGGCCCAGGTGGTGCTGCGCTGGCATCTGCAGCTCGGCAACGTCGTCATCCCGAAGTCGGTCACGCCGTCCCGGATCCGGGAGAACTTCGAGGTCTTCGACTTCGAACTGACCGACGAGGACATGTCCACCATCGCCGGCGCCGACCGCGATCTGCGCACCGGACCCCATCCGGACCAGTTCAACTGACAGACCTCGCGGCTCCGGGCGGATCCACCGCCCGGAGCCGGTAAGGCACTCGAAGAGCTGCGTTCAGGTGTATTCGACGGTCATCCTGTCGATGCTCCCGTCGAACGGGAACGGTGCCCGGTCGAAGTAGTCGAGCGAGACAGGTGACCCCAGGCAGGTGCCGATATCCAGGCAGTCGTTCGCCGTGAACAGCAACGGCGCACTGACCGGCACGACGGTCTCCCCCACCGACTGCCCGTCGACGGACATCAGGACGTTCAACGGACCACCGGGGCGCGCTTCGGCGTACTTGGTGACCACCTCGACGAGGTGGTGTCCGGGCGCGACGCGGCTCGCCGAACGCATCTTCGTCCGCATCAGGATGAACAGGTTGTACTCGTAGCAGAGATAGCCGTCGTCCGCGAAGCACGTCAGACCACCACCGTTGGCACCCAACGCATACAGGACGCCGTGCGCCCGCTCCGGGAAGGTCACCTCGATACAGACCCGGTTGTTCTTGTTTCCCAGTGCGGGAGCGCAGAATTCGGGCATACGGGTGACCTCGCCGGTGAAATCCCAACTCGTGTACGGCGTGGTGATGCGTTGTTCCGGATGGATCGCCGCGACCCAGAGGCCCCCACCGATGGGAAGGGCGTTGTTCTTGGCCGCTTCGATCGCGAAGATCTCCCGCATCTGTGCCAGTTTCTCGGGGTACTGCTCGGCGAGGTCGCGGCTCTGCGTCCAGTCCTCGTCGAGGTTGTAGAGCTCCCAGGTGTCGTCGTCCGGGCTCCAATCGCGGATTCCGCCGGGCAGGCCGGGCAGCCACGGTGCGCGGGGTCCGAAGGCCGACGCCATCCATCCGTCGTGGTAGATCGCTCGGCTGCCCATGACCTCGAAGTACTGGGTGAGCTTGCCCGCCGGCGCGTCACGGTCCACGAACGTCCGGGCGAAACCAGCGCCGTCGATCGGATCCTGCGGAATCCCGTTGACGGTCCGCGGCGGGGTGATGCCCAGCAGCTCGTAGAAGGTCGGCACCAGGTCGTTGCAGTGCAGGAATTGGGTCCGGGGGGTGCGATCCGGCGTGATGCGCGCGGGCCAGCGCACCACCATGGGATTGCGGGTTCCCCCGAGATGGGACGCGAGAAGTTTCATGCCCTTGTAGGGCGTGCTGCCCGCCCACGCCCAGCCTGCGTGATACATGTTGTCCGTCTTCGGGGAGCCGAGAACGTCGAGTCCGCCGAGTTCGTCGAGGGCCGCGATGTGCTGGGCCGTGGTCGTGGGGATCCCGTTCTGCGCGAGCAGTTCGCTGATGGTGCCGTTCTGGCCCTCACCGGACGACCCGTTGTCGCCCCAGATGTAGAAGACCAGGGTGTTCTCGCGGTAGCCCAGCCGGTCGAGTTCGTCGAACAACCGCCCCACCTGCACGTCGCAGTGTTCGGCGTATCCGGCCGCGACCTCCATGAGGCGTCGCTGGAAGGGCTTCTCGTCGTCGGGGATGTCGTCCCAGGCCGTCATGGTGGGGTGCCGCTCGGTGAGTTCGGCATCCGGTGGGATCCAGCCCTTCTCCTTGGCCCGCTCGAACACGCGCTCGCGATAAGCGTCCCATCCGTCGTCGAACTTGCCCGCATACCGGTCGGCCCACGGCTTCATGATGTGGTGCGGCCCGTGCAGACACCCGCTGGCCCAGTACATGAAGAACGGCCGGGACGGATCGAGCGCCTTGTGGCGGCGCAACCAGCCGATCGCGTCGTCGGCGAGGTCCTCACTGAGGTGGTAGCCCTCCTCGGGAGTCTTCGGGGGCAGGACGACGGTGGTGTTGCGGACGAGGTTCGGCTCGTACTGCGACGCCTCGCCGGCGAGGAAACCGTAGAAGTAGTCGAAACCGACTCCGGTGGGCCAGTTGTCGAAGGGACCCGCTGCGGTGGTCTCCTCCGCAGGAGTGTTGTGCCACTTGCCGAAAGCCGCTGTGGTGTAACCGTAGTGGCGCAGCACCTCGGCTCCGGTGGCGCTCGATTTCGGGATGTGCCCGGAATAGCCGTCCCAGTCGTTGGCGAGTTCGGCGATCTGCCCGTTTCCGACACGGTGATGGTTGCGTCCGGTCAACAACGATGCGCGGGTCGGCGAGCACATCGCCGTGGTGTGGAAGCGGTTGTAGCTGATGCCTTCGTCGAGCAGGCGGTCGAGGGTGGGTGTGCTCACCTCGCCACCGAATGCGCTCGGCAGACCGGGGCCCGCGTCGTCGATGAGGACGACCAGGATGTTCGGGGCGTCGTCGGGAAGGCGACGGTGTTGTGCGCGTGGGCTGTAGACCGATTCCTGCATGGTCCGTCCTGCGATGCTTCCCGACGGCACCGGTGGGAACGGCAGAGTTTCTCCGCCCGGGATCGGATCCGGACGCAGATCCTGGCTCATGGTGGACGCCTCTTTTCACCCCCATCCGTTCCCAGTACACCACCGGTATCGGGCCGCATACACCCCTGACCAGGGTGAAACCTGCCTTCTCACGGGCGAATGATGCAGCGGAATCCGATATGGCACGTCGCGGTCTCCTCGGTGTCACCCTGGCGGGCCGCGGGTCGGTACCGCAGACAGTAATTCGGGGCACACAGATGCGATCCGCCCTTGATGACGCGGCGCGGATACGCTTCGCGCGGATCGTGTTCGGCCGTGTCCACGCGGGGATTCGTCGGGATGCAACACGACGACGCCGGCGCGACGTTCTTGCCGCTCGAAGCATGGTTCGCGGTGTAGTAGTCGGCGGTCCACTCCCACACGTTGCCCGCCATGTCGTGGAGACCGTACCCGTTCGGCCGGAAGTGTCCGACAGGTGAGGTTCCGGCGAATCCGTCCGTTTCGAGGTTCTGCCACGGGAATTCGCCCTGCCAGACGTTCCCGCCGGGCCGGCCCTTCGGTTCGTGCTCGTCGCCCCATGTGAAGGCCTTGCGGTCGAGTCCGCCGCGGGCGGCGAACTCCCATTCGGCCTCGGTCGGCAGTTCCTTGCCGGCCCACTCGGCGTAGGCGCGGGCATCGAACCACGACACGTGGGTGACGGGATGGAGTTCCCGCCCGCCGACGGTGCTCCCCGGCCCTTCGGGATGACGCCAGTCCGCACCCGGGACGAACGACCACCACCTCGTGTAGTCGTCGAGCGGTACCGGCCCCGGGGGAGGCGTGAACACGAGCGAGCCGGGCACGAGCAGGGACGGATCGGCGCCGGGATAATCGGCGGGGTCGGGCGCGACCTCCGCGGTGGTGACGTATCCGGTGTCCTTCACGAAGCGCCGGAACTCGGCGACGGTCACCGGGTGCGTGTCCATCCAGAACCCGTCGACCGTCACCTGGTGGACCGGTCGCTCCTCCGGATAGAAATCCTCCGACCCCATCCAGAACGTGCCTCCGGCGATGAGAGTCATGTTCTGTGTCGCAGCGCGCGTCATGACGTCAGCCTCGCACGGCCCGGGTCGGGGCGCGAGGGACGCACCGACGCGACGAGACCGCGCATTCACCGGTCCCGTCCCGGCCCCGTACCGCAGACTCGGGACATGCCCTCCACGACGACGGAACTGTCCCCGATGCTGGCGACCCTCGGTCCGCCGCCGACCGGGAACTGGGCGTTCGAGATGAAATGGGACGGCCAGCGCACCCTCGCCACGGTAACCGACGGACAGTGCCGGCTGACCAGCCGCACCGGCAACGACATCACCCGGAGCTTCCCCGAACTCCCCCACCCGCTCACCACCGCGACGGGCGGCCGCGACTGCATCGTCGACGGTGAGATCGTCACGCTCGATTCCGAGGGTCGGCCGTCCTTCGCCCGGCTGCAGCGCCGCATGCACGTCCACCGTCCCACCGAGGAGTTACGCGCCGAGCTACCGGTGCTGATCTACCTGTTCGACGTCCTTGCTCTCGACGGAGAGTCCACGACGGAGTTGTCCTATCTGCAGCGCCGGGCCGTCCTCGACGATCTGATCGTCCCCGGACCTCGGGTTCAACTGTCGCCCTACTGGACCGATGTCGACGCACCGACCATGCTCACGGTCGCGCGCGAACACGGCCTCGAAGGAATCGTCGCCAAGGACCCGGACGCACCGTATCTACCCGGGACCCGCAGCGACGGCTGGATCAAGACGCCGCTGCGTCGGAACACCGAGGTGGTCGTCGTCGGGTGGCTCCCCGGATCCGGCAAGGCTGCCGGCGGCATCGGTTCGCTACTCCTCGGAGCGCACGACGACGAGGAACGGTTGGTGTTCATCGGCCGGGTCGGGACGGGGTTCACCGCCGCGACCCGACGTGAGTTGCGATCGCAGCTGCGTCCCTTGGAACGACCGACGACCCCACTGGCGGTTGCGCCGCCGGCGCGGGAGACCCACGGCGCCCACTGGGTGGAGCCCATCCTCGTCGGAGAGGTCGAGTACCGGGAGTACGCGGGCGGAAGCCTGCGGCATCCGAGCTGGCGAGGACTACGCACCGACAAGACGGTGCCGGAGGTCGATCTCCCGGGTCGCCACTGAGCCTCGGCCTCCTCCCCGTCGGGCGGGTGTGGCGGCAACGATCGACGGGTATCGCCGGAGCAGGGAGCGGAGCATGGACGGCACGGGCCACCGGGACGACGCCGAGTGGAACTATCGGGTGCGCGGTGAAACCGAGACCCAGCGACTCGACCGCAACTGGAGCAATCTCCTCCAGGAACTGCGGGTGGTGCAGACCGGCGTTCAGCTTCTGACAGGATTCTTGCTCACCCTGCCGTTCCAGCAACGCTTCGAGGGGCTGTCGGATGCACAGGAAGTCATCTACCTCGCCACCGTTGCGCTGTCCGTGACCGCGGTGATCATGCTTGTCGCGCCGGTCGGACTGCACCGTCTCCTCTTCCGGCAGCATGCCCTGTCCACGCTCGTCGCGACCGGACAACGACTGGCGATCGCCGGCCTCACGGCTCTGGGCCTGGCCCTTGTCGGAGTCGTCCTGCTGATCTTCAGCGTCGTGGTCAACATGCCCGTCGCGATCGTTGCGGCCGCGGTAGCGACACTCATGTTCTTCGGTCTGTGGATTGTGCCGTCGTTCCGGAACCGAGTCGGCACGGGCGGCGACATCCGAACATCGAGATGACAGGACCACCGTGTCCGGCCAGGCGGTCGTGTCGGGTTACCGTGAGGCGCATGGATGTCCGTCGCAGTGTCGCCGATGCCCGAGTGGCCCGCCTCGCCACCGCCGACGGATCGGGCGAGCCGCACCTCGTTCCGATCGTGTTCGCCCTCGACGGCGACGTGATCTACACGTGCGTCGACGACAAACCCAAATCCACCCGGCGCCTACGTCGCCTCGCCGACATCGCAGAGAACCCGCGGGTGTGCGTGCTCGTCGACCACTACAGCGACGACTGGTCGCAGCTGTGGTGGGTCCGCATCGACGGCATCGCCACGGTCCACGACGCCGACACTGCCGAGGGAACCACGGGCATCGACGCGCTCGTCCGCAAATACCCGCAGTACCAGGCGAAACAACCACCGGGACCGGTGATCACCATCGACAGGCTGCGCTGGCGGTCCTGGTCGGCGTGAGCGACTACCGGTCCAACGTGAGCATCGCCTCGGCGATCTCGTCGACCGCCGCAACAGGGACCGCGGTGCCGGCGTCGTCCAGGACGAGCAACCGCGCTCCCGGGATCTCGCGTGCGATGGCTTCTCCGTTGCCGACGGGGAAGAACGGATCCCGGCGACCGTGCACGACGAGGGCCGGGGTGCCGACCTCGGGCAAGCGTTCTCGCCAACGGGGCGTGCAATCGAGTCTGGAGAAGACCATTCCGAGCTGATTCGCGGAGTGGGCCGACGGTTGATCGTTCGGTGTGCGGTCCCAGATGCGCTCGGCGACCGCGTGCGCGACGTCCGGATCGTCGCCGAGGACTGCTGCGCGGGCAGCGGCGAACTCTGCCACGGCCGTGCGATCGGCCCACTCGGGCATCGGAAGTGCGAACATGCGCTTCATCGTCGCTGCGTCGTGATCGGGAAGGTCGCGGTCGCACGGGCCCGGGGCGACCGAACGCGTCCCCACCAGGGTCAGCGCGCGGAACGCGGCGGGATGGTCGAGCACCGCGACCTGGGCGACTATGCCGCCGACGCCGATTCCCGCAATATGCGCCGGCCCACCACCGAGCACGTCGACGAGGGCTGCCGCATCGTCGGCGAGGTCGCGCAGGGTGTAACCGGGCGCGTCCGGGTTCTTCGTCGTAGACTCCCCGCAATCCCGCAGGTCGTACCGCACGACGCGACGCCCACCCGCTGCGAGCCGCTCGCACAGTTCATCGGGCCACGAGAGCATCGTCGTCCCGCCGACGAGCAGGACGAGTGGTGCGTCCGCGTCGCCGAAGGACTCGACGCCCAGATCGACCCCGTTGGCACTGACGGTGGCCACCGTTGCTCAACCTTCCGGTGCAGCGACGGTCGGTGCGGCCTTCGAACAGCGGAACGCCCGGTCGAACCGGTCGAACCGGTCGATCACGTCCTCGGTGGTCCTTGTGATGTGGTGTGCCTGTCCCATGATCGGCTCCTTCGCGATCGAGGTTCGTTCCCGTCCGCGTCGGTGGCGCGGATCGGGCGTTACTCGGACAGACCGGTGCAACTCGCCGATCTCATCGATCCCCACTGTGACCTCGATTCGACTCGAGGTCGACTGCGCCGGATGAATCCGCCCCGAACCGTCGTTCTGCACGAATTCGGCGTCCGAGGGGAGCACAATACGGGCGTCTGCTTCCAACGACAGGAGCACCGATGGGCGCAGTACTGGGACAACTGCTTCCGCTGGCCGTCGGTGTGGCGGTCTCCCCGTCCCGATCATCGCGACCATCCTCATGCTGCTCTCCGACCGGGCGAGAACCACCAGCGTCGGATTCGCGGGCGGTTGGCTGGTCGGCATCGTCGTCGCCACGGTGGTGTTCGCTCTTCTGGGCGGGGTCGTCACCGATTCGCAGGACGATCCGTCGACATCGAGGGCAACGATCGAGATCGTCCTGGGTGTGCTGTTGCTGGTCGTCGGTCTCCGTCAGTGGCGCAATCGTCGCGCCGAACACGACACTCCGGCATGGATGAAGACGATCGATCACATGACCGTCGCCAAGAGCGCCGGGCTGGGTTTCGCGCTCGCTGCGATCAACCCGAAGAATCTGATCATGTGTGCCGCGGCCGGTGTCGCGATCGGTGGTGCCGATCTGACGAGCGGCGGCACCGTCGTGTCCATCGCGGTGTTCGCGATTCTCGCGGCGTCCACCGTGGTGCTGCCGGTACTGGGCTATCTGCTGGCGGCCGACCGCCTGCGCGGCCCCTTGGACGAGCTCGAATCCTGGTTGCGCGCCCACAACACTGCGGTGATGAGCGTGCTGGTGCTGGTCATCGGCGTGACACTGATTGGTAAGGGTGTCGGCGCACTGGGCTGACGTCCGCGACGGATTCCGATACCGCCTCCTTCGAGGGATGATCCAGCCCTGGCACCACACTTACCTTAGCGCGTTCCCGGTCAATTTCGGTGGGCAGCGACCACCGCTGCGGTCGGCGCCGCCGCTGCACGGGGAACACACCGACAAAATCCTCGCGGGATATCAGGAGGTCTCCGTTCCGTCCTAGCGACGAACGTCTCGAATATCGCTGACCTACGGCCGTTTCCGATCGATCGGGAGCGGCCGTAGGACTGTTCGACCAGAACGACGGTAGAGACATCCCGCTCCGGGTGTCGTCGCGGTCACGCAGTGCGGCAGCACTTCTGAGGTCGACGCGTCCGGATTTCTCCGCGATACGCGGGGGTAACGTCCGCGAAACAAGAGCCGCGCATGATCGGCATCGATTGCACGACCGCCGACTCGCACGAAAGAACGACATATGCAGCTGACTCCCGCCGACACCGAGAAACTCCTTCTGGCCGTCGCCGGCATGGTGGCGCGCGACCGGCGGGACCGCGGCGTCCGACTGAACTATCCCGAAGCCGTTGCCCTGTTGTCCACCTGGGTGATCGAACGGGCACGCGAAGGCGCCGACGTCGCCGACCTCATGGTGAAGGGCCGCGAGGTCCTCACCCGCGACGAGGTCATGGACGGTGTCGCCGAGATGCTGACCGACGTGCAGGTCGAGGCCACTTTCCCGGACGGACGCAAGCTCGTCACGATCCACCACCCGATTTCCTGAAAGGAGCTCCGCCATGGCATCCGGACCGACTTCGGGACCCGGAGCGATTCGCGTCGCCGAGGGCTCCCTCACCCTCAACGCGGACCGCTCCGACGACGAGCGCATCACCCTCGTCTTCCTCAACACCGGCGACCGTCCCATCCAGATCGGATCGCACATCCACCTGCCGGACGCGAACGCGGCCCTCGAATTCGACCGCGAACGCGCGCAGGGCTACCGCTTGGACATCCCGTCGGGGACCTCGCAGCGCTTCGAACCCGGCAGCAGCCGCGAACTGGGCGCCGTCGCCCTGCGCGGGCGACGCGTCGTACCCGGCATCCAGGTGCGGAAGCAGGAGGACTGAGAACGTGGAGATCACACGCGCCGAGTATGCGGCACTGTACGGACCGACGGTCGGCGACCAGGTGCGCCTGGGCGACACCGACCTGTGGATCCAGATCGAGGAGGACCGCACCTTCGGTGGTGAGGAAGCCGTCTTCGGGGGCGGCAAGTCCATCCGCGAATCGATGGCCCAGGGCGTGACGACCCGGGCCGAGGGTGCTCCCGACACCGTCATCACGAACGTGATCGTGCTGGACTGGTGGGGAATCGTGCGCGCCGACGTCGGCATCCGGGACGGCCGCATCGTCGCCCTCGGTCGCGCCGGCAACCCCGACATCGCCGACGGAGTGCACCCGAAGCTGCAGATCGGACCGTCCACCGACGTCATCTCGGGTGAAGGGCGCATCCTCACCGCGGGCGCGTTCGACTCGCACGTGCACCTGCTGTCGCCGTCGCAGATCGTCGAGGCACTCGCCACCGGCATCACCACGATCGCCGGCGGCGGAACCGGTCCGTCCGAAGGATCGAAGGCCACCACCGTCACACCGGGTCCGTGGCATCTGATGCAGATGCACCGCGCGCTCGACGTGCTGCCGGTAAACGTGCTGCTGCTCGGCAAGGGCAACACCGTCTCCGCCGAGGGGCTGCGCGAGCAGGCCCTCGCCGGTGCCGCCGGGTACAAGGTGCACGAGGACTGGGGCTCCACACCAGCCGCGATCGATGCGGCGTTGCGCGCGGCCGACGAGCACGGACTGCAGGTCGCGCTGCATTCGGACTCGCTCAACGAGGCGGGCTTCGTGGAGAGCACGCTCGCCGCGATCGGCGGACGCTCGATCCACGCCTTCCACGTCGAAGGCGCCGGTGGCGGGCACGCCCCGGACATCCTGAGCATCGCCGGATTGCCGCACATCATCCCGGGCTCCACCAACCCGACGTTGCCCCACACGATCAACACCGTCGACGAGCACCTCGACATGCTGATGGTCTGCCATCACCTCAACCCGGCCGTCCCGGAGGACCTCGCGTTCGCCGAGTCCCGGATCCGGGCCACCACCATCGCGGCCGAGGACATCCTGCACGACATGGGTGCCCTGTCGATCACCTCGTCCGACGCCCAGGCGATGGGCCGCATCGGTGAAGTCATCACCCGCACGTGGCAGGTCGCGCACGTGATGAAGAACCGACGCGGGGCGCTCGACGGCGGCATGCCCGCCGACAACGAACGGGCCCGCCGCTACGTCGCGAAGTACACGATCAACCCTGCGATCGCGCACGGCGTCGACCACGAACTCGGTTCGATCGAGGTCGACAAGATGGCCGATCTGGTGCTGTGGGATCCGAAGTTCTTCGGGATCCGGCCGTCGCTGGTCATCAAGGGCGGATCGATCGCCTGGGCCGCGCTCGGCGACCCCAACGCCTCGATCCCGACGCCGCAGCCGGTGCTGCAGCGACCTGCTTTCGGCGATGCGCTCGCTCCGCACACGTCGGTGTCGTTCGTCTCCCCCGCCGCCCTCGACGACGGCCTGGTAGAACGACTCGGGTTGCGCCGCAGACTGTTGCCGCTGCGGCCGACCCGGCACATCGGCAAGGCCGACATGAAGCAGAACGACGTGTTGCCGCGCATCGAGATCCGTCCCGACACCTTCGACATCGACATCGACGGCGAGCGGGTCGTTCCGGCGCCGGCCACCGAACTGCCGCTCGCGCAGCTGTATTCGATGTTCTGATGTTGCCCGGAACTCTGTCCCCCACCACGGTGCTGCTCCTCCTCGCGGACGGGCGCGCGCCGGTCGGCGGGAACGTCAACTCGGGTGGGCTCGAACCCGCACTCCAGGGTGGGATGTCGCCGACCGAGGTGCGCCGCTTCCTCGTCGCGCGGTTGCGCACCTCGGCGGCGGTCGAGGCCGGCGTCGCTGTGGTGACCCGGCACGCGGTGGACGCCGCTGCCGGAGCCGCCCTGACGCTCCGGATCGACGAGATCGAGGACCACTGGGCGGCGCGTACTCCGGGCCCGGCCCAGCGCGACGCGTCCCGGTTGTTGGCCCGCGGTTATCTGCGAGTGGCCCGGAACCTGTGGCCCTCCACCGTTCTCGACGATCTCGACACCCGGACCCCGCGGCCCTCGCGGGGACTGGTCGTCGGGGCCATCGCGGCGCTCGCGCGCATCCCGGCGATCGACACTGCACGACTGGTGCTGTACGAGGAGGCGCAGGCGATCGTCGCGGCCTTCCTCAAACTGCACCCCACCGACCCGGCCACCGGTTCGCGATGGGCGCTCGAGGCCTGCGCTCATCTCGAACCGCTCATCGCCGAGCTGTCCGCTCTCACCGATCCGGCGGACATCCCGGCCACCGGTGGTCCCCAGACCGAATTGTGGGCCGAAGCCCACGCATCCGCTCCAGAAAGGCTGTTCCGTGCCTGAACACATCACCACCCGTTCGCTCCGTCTCGGCGTCGCCGGTCCCGTCGGCACGGGCAAGAGCTCGCTGATCGCGACCATCTGCCGCACCCTCGCGTCCGAGCTGCAGCTCGGCGTGATCACCAACGACATCTACACCGACGAGGACGCCCGTTTCCTCCGCTCGGCGGGCGTGCTCGACCCCGAGCGCATCCGCGCGGTGGAGACCGGTGCGTGCCCGCACACCGCGATCCGCGACGACGTGACCATGAACCTGCTGGCCGTCGAGGATCTCGAACGCGACTTCGCGCCGCTCGACGTCGTCCTGGTGGAGAGCGGCGGCGACAACCTCACCGCGACCTTCTCCCCCGCGCTCGTCGACGCGCAGATCTTCGTGCTCGATGTCGCCGGTGGTGGCGACGTCGCCCGCAAGGGCGGTCCGGGCATCAGCCGCGCCGACCTGCTCGTGGTGAACAAGACCGATCTGTCCCCCTATGTGGGTGTCGACGTGCCGCAGATGGTCGCCGACGCCGAGAAGGCCCGCGAAGGCGGACCGGTGCTGGCGCTGTCCCGGACCGACGCCGCATCCGTGCAGGCGCTCGGTGACTGGGTGCGCGAGATGCTGGCGGCCCACCGCGCCGGGTCGCACACCCCTGTCGATCCCGGTCCGATGGCTCCGCACTTCCACGCCGACGAGGACGACGACCACGATCACGGCCATGGGCACGGTCACGGTCACGGTCACGGTCACGGTCACAGCCACGATCACGCCGTCGCACACACGCACGACTGATCATGTCCCGCACCACGATCCGTATCGACCGCGCACCGGACCGGGCACGCCTGGCCCTGCGGGCGGGCATGCTCGTCCCCCGCACGGTCGAGGTCGGTCCGGACCACGCGCGTGTCGCCCTCGTCGCCGCCGGCGCGCTGTTGCTCGGTGGTGACTCGGTGACCGTCGACGTCCACGTCGACGCCGGGTGCACGCTCGAACTGCAGGACATCGGTGGCACCGTCGCCTACGACGCCGACAACCGGTTGTCCCGGTGGGACGTGCGGATCACCGTCGCCGAGGGCGGCACTCTCGTCTGGGACACCTACCCGTTCGTGATCGCCACCGGCGCCCGCGTGCACCGCGACACCCGGATCGAACTCGCCTCCGACGCCGCCGCGAGTACGCGGGAGACCCTCGTCCTCGGACGCCACGGAGAAACCGGGGGCGCGATCCGCAGCCGTACCTCGGTCACTCTCGATCGTCGTCCCCTCTTCGTCGAGGAGTTGTACGCGCACGGCGCGTTCCCCGAGCCCGGGATCCTCGGTTCCGCGCGGGTGCACGACGTCATCGCGACCTACGGGCGACGCGCCGAGGGCGACGGCGTCGTCCAGCTCGAAGGGCCCGGCAGCCTGCTGCGGTTCCTCGGTGCCGATACCCACTCCTCGCCACTCGAGTCGACCTGGCGCTCCTGGCGCTCCGCACACGTTCACCCGTCCACCCTCGAAGGGAGTCTCACCCATGCACGTCCCTGACCATTTCCTCCCCATGAGCGCCACCGCGCCCGCCGCGGCGATCGCCACCGGTGCGGTCGTCCTCGCCGCCACCGCCGGGCGGCCGCGCATCACGAGCCGGGACACCCTTCTCGCCGGAACGACCGCAGCGATGATCTTCGGCGCTCAGATGGTCAACTACCCCATTGCCGGCGGCATCAGCGGCCATCTCATCGGCGGCGCTCTCGCGACCGCGCTTCTCGGGCCCCGGCTCGCGCTTCTCGCGATGACCGCCGTCGTCGGTGTGCAGGCATTGCTGTTCGGGGACGGCGGGATCAACGCCCTCGGGGTGAACGTGCTGCTGATGGCGGTGCTGCCCGTCCTCGTCACCGCCGGTGTCCGTACCGGCGCCGAGCGACTCGGCCTCGGGAAGCTGACGCGGACCACCGCCGCCGTCGGCGCCGGTCTGTCCGTGCCGGTGAGTGCCGCAGTTCTCGGCGTCGCGTACTCGGCGACCGCCGGAACCGGCGCCGCAGCAGCGTTCATCGGCGATCTGACTGCGGTCCACCTGACCATCGGCCTCGGTGAAGCCCTCATCACCGCTGCCGTGCTGAGCGCCGTGATGGCGTTCGCGCCCGGCGTCGCCGCGTGGGACGCACGGTCCTCCGTCACTCCTGTTGCCGTCCGACGTGGTCTCGCCGCGATCGGCGGTCTGGGCGTGGTCAGCGCCTGTGCGCTGGCTCTCGGCGCGTCCGGTAGTCCGGACGGTCTCGAGCACATCGTCGGTGCCTATTCGCTGCCGGTCGGTGACGCCGCCTTCGCCGGTCTTCCCGGCCTCGCCGACTACGGCACGCTCAGTGGCACCGAATTCCTCGCGGCACTGGCCGGGCTCGCCGCCACCGCGGTGATCGGCGCCGCCCTCACCGCGATGGGTCGTCACACGCCGGTCCGTCAGAGCGCGTAACGGTCCTCTCGAAGCCCCTTCGAGCGGTGCGGTCGCTGATGCGGCCGCACCGTTCGGCGTTTCGCAACCGATACGATCACCGACCGTTGCAGCTCCGTGACCTGGCGTTTTCACCGCCGATCAGGAATCTCGGAAATTTTTTCGATTCGGCGGGAACCTTTCCGCCTCCCGGTCTCTCTTACCTGTGTCAGTCACCGAGACACCGAAAGAGGCACCCACCATGGCTACCAACTCCTTCCCCGGCAGCAGCTCCTCGAACGCCGACCGCGCCGCATCGCAGTCCACCGCCAGCGACCGTGCGGACTCGTCGTACGGCTCGCAGTCCTCCTACGACGGCAACTCGTCCTACGGCTCCTCGTCGTCCGACCAGTCGGGATCGACGAGCTACGAGTCCTACGAGCGTTACGAGCGGTACGACAGCTCCGGCTCCTCGAGCTCGGACTCGTCCTACGGATCGGCGAGCAACTCGGGTGCGTCGAGCTCCGCCGGATCGGCCTCCTCGGCCTCCGACCGCGCCGCCGCGGAGAACGCCGAGTCCACCTCGAGCGTGACCTCCGGATCGGCCTCCACCGAGCCGGTCGTGCTCGACGAGTACACCCTCGGTGACGGCACCCGCGTCGCCGACGTCGACGTGGACGGCGACGGACAGGTCGACCTGTCGCTGGTGGACTACGACGGCGACGGCAGGACCGACGCGCAGATCAGCGACTCCGACGGCGACGGCAACGCCGACCTGATCGAGTTCGACCGCGACGGCGACGGCTACATCGACGCCGTCGCCGGTGATCTCGACGGTGACGGCCGCCTCGATCTGGCCGTCTTCGACGAGGACGGCGACGGCGAGGTCGACGTGGTGGTGGACCTGCACTCCGGTGCGGTGGACTACGACGGCGACGGCATCGCCGACGACTACGTCGACGTCTCGGCCTTCGACAACGGTTCCGAGTCGACCGACGCCGGTTCCGATCTGGTCTGAGACCCACTCCGACCGATCCGAGACGAAGGGCAAGCAGGTGATGTCACCGCAGATCCGTGAGCGGATCGACGAACTGATCGCGGCGGCGGATGTCGCGGCGGACGGGCCCGAGCGCGCCGCCGCGACCGCACGACTCGCCGATCTGGGGGTCGAACGTCTGGCCGTCGAGCCCGGTACGCGATTCGATCCGAGCCGTCACCGTGCGGTGGCGGTGACGCCGGCAGCGGCACCGGCGGACGAGAACCTGGTCGCCGCAATGATCCGGCCCGGCTGGTGTCACGAGGGGCAGATCCTGCGGTACGTCGAGGTGCGGGTGCAGGTTCCGCCGGCGCAGTACCCCAGTCCGGGGGCGTCGTGACACCCGCCACCGGGCGACGACCGTTCGCCGCTATAAAGTCCGCGGCGGTCATCGCACCGTCCATGCAGGTTTTGTGGGTTCGCATTCGAAAGGCACGATCGAGATGAGCTGGGTTCTGGCGGTCGATTTCGGCACGTCCAACACGTCGGCGGCGCACCGGATCGGGCCGGACCGGGTCGAATCACTGCCGCTGACCCACACCTCCAACCTCATGCCGTCCTCGGTGTACGTCGACCACACCGGGGCGATCACCACCGGCGACGTGGCCATCAACCAGGCCACCGTGGACCCGGCCGGCTTCGTCGCCTACCCCAAGACCCACGTGGCCGTCGGGTCGGTGATGGTCCGCGGCCAGGACGTCCCCGTCGCCCACACCATCGCCTCGGTCCTGCGCACCGTCTACAACCAGGCGCTCCCCCGGCACAACAACCACCCTCCGGCGGAGGTCGTGCTCACCCACCCCGAGGCCTGGTCCCAGCGCGAACTCGACGTGCTGCGGCACGCCGCGTCCCTGGCCGGTCTCGGCGGCAGCGTCTCGCTGATCTCCGAACCCCGCGCCGCCGCGTTCTACTATTCACGTCAGCACGATGCGAAGATCGTCAAGGGCTCGACGATCGCGGTGTTCGACTTCGGTGGCGGCACCCTCGACATCGCCGTACTCACCGCGACGAGCGAATGGACCTTCGAGGTCGTCCGGGCCGGCGGCGACAACACCCTCGGCGGCAAGAACCTCGACGCCACCGTCGCCCGCTGGGTCGACGAACGCCTGCGCGACGACGACGCGGATCTGGCGGCGTGGTTGCGCACCCCGGACGGGCTCGACGCCCGCCGCACCCTCGACGATCAGATCCGCCGCGCCAAGGAACTGCTCTCCGAACATCCCTCGGCGACGATCCGGGTCACCGGCAACGGCGCGGATCTGACCTTCACCATCACCCGCGACGAGTTCGAGCAGCTCATCGAACCGCAGATCACCCGCGGCGTGCAGCTCGCCGCCCAGGTGCTGCGCGATGCCGGGGTGGACCGGTCGAGTCTGCAGGCGCTGTATCTGACCGGCGGTTCCTCGCGGATCCCGTACGTGCATCGGCGGCTGTCCGAACTCGGTTCGATCGCCACCCTCGACGACCCGAAGACCGTCGTGGCCAAGGGCGCGGCCGGGTTCGTCGCCGGCGGACGCACCACCGAACCCGCCGCGGACCTCGTCACCGAGGTGCTGCGACCGGACACTCCCCGCCCCGCAGCACCCCGACCCGGCGTTCCCCGTCCGGGTACCCCTGCAGCACAATCGAACCCGGCACCGACGCGCGACATCGAGCGGTCACGGCCGTCTCGGCCCCTGCTCATCGCCGGGGCCGCCGTGCTGGCGGTGCTCGTCGCCGCAGGGGCGGTCTTCGGACTCACCCGTGGGGACGCGGACGACGGAGCGACGGCCGGCGCCGCAGCCGCCCCCGCTGTGGCCGAGGACAGGTCGGACACCGGAGCCCCGCCCCCGGCGACGTCGGATTCGGTCTATCGCAGCGAGAGCACCGACGAGGTGGTCGAACTGCTGCCGACCAAGTTGCTCACCGGGTCGAGTTCGTGCGAGAAGTCCGGCTTCTCCTCGGAAGGTGCCATGCAGGTGCGGTGCCAGATCAGCCCCAACTCCAACCTCGGGAAGGCGCTGGGCATGGAACCCACCGACTACGAATCCGTGTCGGTGTACCGGGACGATCAGTACGCACGCTCGAACTTCATCCGGCTGCGCGACGCCAAGAACGACAACACCAGGATCGTCTCGGCGGACGGCACGCGTATCGCCGACTACGACCACCCGCCGGGCGGCAACTCGTACTTCACCGTCATCGACAAGTCCACCGGACTCGTCGCGCAGTTCTCGACGATGACGGAGCGCGGCGAAGCACTGCTCGCCGAACTCGGTTGGAACGCCTGACCTGCCTTTCTCCCATACCTTCCTCTTCAGGAGTCCTCTTCTCATGCACATCCCTCGAACCGGCCGTCTCGCCCTGGCGCTGGCGGCCGTCACCGTCGTCACCGTGGCCGGCTGCGCGTCCGACAGCGACGCCACCGTCGTCGACGAGACCACCACGACCGAACAGACCTCTGTCGGTGTGGATCTCGATTCGCTCGATACCGGCGACTACAACACCCAGCCGCGCGATTTCGTTGCGCTGGGCATGGCGGCCGAGGATTTCGGTCCGGCGGTGGAAGGCCAGCGACTCGCCGAGTTCGTCGTCCACCCGCACACCGTCGACCCGGCCCTCACCGTCGGCGGATCGACCAACGGCGTGTTCCTCGGCGGCACGGGCAACATCTTCTCCGGCAGCGAGAACGAGATCCTGAAAGAATTCTCGATCATCAACGCCTTCACCAGCTTCCGGAGCACCGACGACGACAGCCGCGAGTTCGGTGTCAGTGTCTGGCGATTCCCCACCCCCGAGGACGCCGCCGACGCCGCACAGGCCCTGTACGAGTACAAGCTCGCACCCGCGGACGGGCCGTTCGCCACCGGACCGGAGACCCCGATATCGCTGCCGGAGCTACCTGACACTCTGGCCACCACCTACTCCTGGCCGGAACTGGACACCACCTCCCTGAGCACGCTCACCACACGCGGCATGTTCGTCGTCTACACCTACAGCGGCGACGACAGCGGTGGGACCGAGTGGATCACCGATACCGCGACGCGCGGTGTGCAGCAGCAGATCGAGTTGCTCGACCGGTTCCCGGCCACCCCCACCGACGAGATCGCCTCGCTGCCCATCGATGTGGACAAGGTGATGGCCCGGGCCGTGGGATTCGTCGACAGCGAGTACTCACGTAACTCCGACATGGCGGTCTACGGACCGGACGGCTGGTTGCACTACGACTCCGCTCCGGCCGACACCGAGGTGGTGTTCGAGCAGACCGGCACCGATCGTGTCGCGAAGGTCAACAGCGTCGTCTATCGCACCGCGGGCCCGGACGAGGCCGAGGTCCTGAAGGACGCGTTCGCTGCACACACGGCAGAGACCTATCCGGACCTCGTCGAGGATCCCTCGCTGACGCAAGGCCTCCCGAACACCACCTGTTGGTCGGGCGACGTCGCCGAGGGCCGAGCCGCCGCGTGCCTGATGACCTACGGCCGCTACATGGCCGAACTGTCCGGCTTCCGCTCGATCGGCAACGAGAACCCCGATTCCGACACCCTGCGCACCGTGCCGCAGCGCGTCGCGACGCAGTACGTCAAGTTCGTCCGCGCCGAGGAGATGGGCCTGGGCGAGAACTGACCTCCCTCGCGGTCCGGTGACCGTCGGTGCGCGCCACCGATGACGGTCACCGGACCGCTGCGCGACGCGGCCGGGTAGGTTACTCCGCGTACAGATGGGGGTTCCATGAACGAGACGGAGTTGATCGAGCGGTGCCGGTCCGGCGACCGGGCCGCATTCGCTCCACTGGTGGAACCGTCGCGCACCCAGGTGTGGGCGGTATGTGTGCAGATCACCGGCAACCGCCACGACGCCGAGGACGCCCTGCAGGACGCCCTGATCGCCGCCTGGCAGAACCTCGACAAGTTCCGGGGCACCTCCCGCTTCGGCTCCTGGCTCTACCGCATCGCGAGCAACGCCGCGCTGGCGATCGTGCGCAAGCGCCGCGAGATCCCCGACGACGAGATCGACCTCGGTCGAGCCTCCACGGTGCCGGGACCGGCCGATCGCGTCGTCGACACCGACGCGGTGCGTCACGCCCTCGCTCAACTCCCGGAACAGTTCCGGGTCGCGGTGGTGCTCCGCGAATACGCCCAGATGAGTTACGCCGAGATCGCCGAGCATCAGAACGTGCCGGTCGCGACGGTCAAGACCCGCATCAACCGGGGGCGAGCACAACTCGTCGAACTGCTCGATCCCACCCGCCTCGATCCCGCCGGTCTCGATCCCTGACCGGTAGATTGGGACGAGGCAGGAACATTCCGGGGCCCACACGACTCCAACCTGACGACGACGGACAACGGGGGAAGAAGGAAGAGCCCATGACAAGCGATGAGACCGATCCGCTGCCCTCACTGGGGGAGCTGCTCGGTATCGATGTGCTCGCCGACCTACCGGAACTGCCCGATCAGGTCTGGGAGCGCGCGCTCGACATCGCCACCGACCCCGGCACTGCCGCGGTCGACATCTCGTTGATCCCGGACGACGAGATCGACCCCGAGGTGGTCACCGTCGACTCTCTCGACCTCGATCCTGTCCTCGACTCCGACGCCGACCTCGCCGGCGCAGGTGGAACCGATCCCGCCCTCGATGACGCCAACAGCGAGCCTTCCTCGGGCGACGAGGCCGCCCCGTCCGACTTCACCGACAACGTCGACGAGCCCGATCTCGACGCGTAACACGCAGGCCGGGTCAGTAACCGCGGGCGATCACCGTGTAGGCGTGCGTGAGCGCCGTCAGCGCCGTGTCCTCGGCCGCCGAGCGCGTCGACACGCTCTGCGCCTGCACCGCGACAAGCTTCTGTTGCGCCATCGCTCGGATCTGCTCGGGTGACGCCGTCGGCTCCAGCCCCAACGCCTCGGCGATCGTGCCGCCGCGCAGCACCTGGACCAGTTCGTCGACCGCCGGGGCGCTCGGGTCGGCCTGCAGCAGAGATCGCAACGCCCGCAACAACTCCACCGGCACCAGCGCCGGGTCAGTGCGCAGCGCCGAGACGATCTGCCGGATGGCGTCGCGCGCCGGATGCGAATAGACGAGGGCGTCGAGTTCGGCGAGGATCCGGCCGGCGCGGTGCAGCACCGCGAAGCGACGCAACGACTGTTCGAGCACCGCTCGCAGCGGAGGGACGCCGGACACCCCGGACAACCACTGGTTGACCTGGTGCGCCCCACCCGTTGCCTGCGCGCGGGCGTGCACGAGCCCGTACTCCCCGATCAGCTCCAGCAGTCGCCACACCTGGTCGTGTGGCACCGGCAGCGCGGCCGGATCGGCGTCGAGCAGATCGAACAGCTCCAACGGGGCCAGTGGGTCGAGCGCCGCGAGCGCGCGGGCGTCGGCGTCGGTGAACGCACCGGTGTGGGAGGTCTGCGCGAGCAACCCGGCGACCGGCACCACCGTGCCGACCTGTCCCGCCAACCGCCGCGCGAGCACGTTCGCATGTTCGGCGGCGTGTCCGAGCGGATCGCGGTTGCCGAGCACCCCGCGGCCGAAACCGTCTGCGCGCGACAGCACTCCGAGTGTGTTCAGCGGAGTGAAGCCGAGGCGCTGCAGGAATTCGACCTCGTCGGTGCGCGGCATCGAGTCGAACAGGAACACCGCCGCGTCGGCGTCGACGGACGCCGAGCGGGTCTGCTCGAACCCGTCGATCAATGCGCGCTCGGTGGCGGCGGCGTTGGTGACGGTCAGCGTCGCCAGGCCGGGGGTGTCGACGAGGGTGATCGTGCTCAGCGCATGGGAGGGCAGGTAGCGGTGCACGTACGCGACCTGCTCCGGCGGGACGCCGAGGTCGACGGTGGTGCCGAGTGCCGGCGGCACGGGTCGGCGGGTGCCATCGGTGGACACCACGTCGGCGCGGGAGGGCGCACCGTTCTCGTAGACGGTGACGACATTGGTGGCCTCGAGCGCCGCGGTCTCGGCGACCGGCGCGCCGATCAGCGCGTTCACCAGGGTGGATTTGCCGGCCTTGAGCCGCCCGACGACGACGATGCGCGGCGGTGACCACAGGATCGCGCCGATACGGTTGGCGTGTGCGACGAGATCGCCGCCGAGCGCGGCAAGTTGGTGCAGGGCCGCGTCGATGCGCTGGTGCACCGGATCGGGTGCCCCGGTCCGCGGTGGGATGTGCGGGGCGCTCATGCGGCACCTCCCCTCAGAGCCGTATCGATCGGGGTGATGCGGGCGCGGGTGATGCGCAGGTTCTTCTCCAGTCGTTCGATGTTCGCGGTGCGGGTCGCGGCGTCCGCCTGCGCGGCGCGCTTGGCCTCGTCGATACGCTTCTGCAACTCGGTGATCCGGTCCTGGAGGTGTTTGCGGCGACGCAGCACGATCTCCGGCCGGGTGGTGGCCATCGCGGCCTCGAGCATGCGGGTCGTGACGGTCCGCACGGTCGCGAGGGTCTCGCGCAGCCAGGTCAGCAGGTTCGTCTTGCCGGTGCGCATCGCCTTGAACCCGAGATTGATCGCCACCCAGGCGACGCCGGCGATGGCACCGGCCCCGATCACCGCGCCGAGCATGGTGGTGCCGATCATGCCCATCGTCAGCACGCTCGGATCCAGCAGCCCTTGGCGTTTCGAGCCCACCTCCCCGGTCACCAATGGATCGGTCTGCAGCGCCTCGAGGGTGATCTCGCGGATGTGCTCCCACTGCTGCGGGTCGTGGAAGAGGTCGGTGACGATCTTCTCGAGGTCGTCGAGGAAGACCTGCGCGGTGGTGGCCATCGCGTCGAGCAGGTCGGCCTGGATCTGGGCGGTGAACACCTGCGGGGAGCGCCGCAGCACCTGCATCGACGACTTGTTGATGCGTGTCGTCCAGTCCTCGCGCACGCGGGCGATCTCCTCGTCGAGGCGGGTGATCGCCCGTTGCCGCGCGAGGGTGAGGTCGCGCTGCAGGTGCTGTTCCCATTGCTGCGCCTCGTCCTTGAGCCCCTTCAGCCGTTCCATCTCGGCGGTCAGGTCCGGGATCGCGGATTCGCCGTCGCGCACCACGGAGAGTTCGTCGCTGATTCCGGTTTCGATGCGGCGCAACCCGTCGAGGGCGACGCGCAGCGCGTCGGCTTCGGGACGGTGCCGTGCGGCGGCGACCCGCTCGTCGAGCATCCCCCACAGTCCGGGGAGACCGGAGCAGGCGAGGCTGCGCTCGCGCACCGGGGAGGGTGGTAGCGCGGTCGCGGCCAGGGCACGCACGCTCGAGACGGCGACGACGGGGATGTCGCGGCCGACGTGTTCCGCGACGGCGCGGCGGTTCTCCGCGACGATCTGTTCCCAGCGGGTGAGGTTCTTGTCGGTCTTGGTGACCACGACCAGCACGTTCTCCACTCCGGCAGCGCTCTCGCGCAGGAACCGCATCTCCGGTTCGGTCAGCGGGGTCGACGCATCGCATACCAGCACGAGCACGGCGGCCCGATCGGCGGAGTGAGCGGCCATCGCCGCGTGCCGGGGGTCGAGGCCGCCGATGCCGGGAGTGTCGACGACCGACGCGTTCGTGAGCTTTTCCGAGGTGATGGGCACGACCGCCGCGACCGGCAGCGCCTCGACGGTCGGGTCCTGGACGTAGCGGCCGCCGGTGGTGATCCACTCCCCCAGCTCGGCGCCGTCGATGCGCCGGCGCCCGTCGGGGAACACCAATTCGGCCGTGCCCTCCGGGAAATCGTCGGTGGCGGTGACGAAACGGGTTGCGACGGCGGTCGAGTACTCGACGTCGTCGAGAGCGGCACCGTCGCGGCCGATGAGAGCACTGACCAGCAGACTCTTGCCGCGCTTGATCTCCCCCACCACCACGATCGACGTCGGCCGGCCGGTGTCGGCCAGTTTGCGTTCGGCACGGTCGGCGACCTCGTCGTGCTTGTAGGCGCGCAGCACCTTGCACGCGCCGTCGATCAGGTCGGCCACAGACGGATCAGGAGACACGCGACGACACTACATACCGGTCGGTACGGGGCCGTGCTCCACTCCGGCGTTCGGACTCGTGGCCGCGTCCACGATGATTTCCGGCACCTGCCCCGGTCAACATTCGTGAACGGATCCGTCCGACTCCGGGAGACGTCATGACCCAGCAGACCACCCGCGCCCTTCCTCCGATCGTCGACGAACAGACATGGCGGTCGGCGCTCGACGACCTACGGCGACGGGAGAAGGCCGCCACTCGCGAACTCGACGCCATCGCAGCGCAGCGCCGCCGGCTGCCGATGATCGAACTGCCCGACTACACGCTGATCGGCGCCGACGGCCCGATCCGGCTCGTCGATGTGTTCCAAGGCCGCTTGCAGCTCATCACCTATCACCACATGTGGTCCGACGGTGCCGAATGGCAGTGCGGCGGATGCACGAGTCTCACGACGCAGTGGACCCGACTCGGCATCCTCGACAACTACGACGCCCGCATGGTCATCGTCACCAACGGGCCGATCGACGAAGCCCTCGCCTACAAGGCGAAGGTGGGCAACACGATGGAGTGGTACTCGTCGTCGGAGAGTTCGTTCGGCGCCGACGTCGACGCACCTCCCGGTGGAGGGTTCGCGGTCAACGTGTTCCTGCGCGACGGCGACAAGGTCTACCGCACCTGGCACACCACGGGCCGGGGCACCGAACAGCTCAGCTACACCTTCGCGCTGATCGACCTTCTTCCGTGGGGCCGTCAGGAGGAATGGCAGGACTCGCCCGAGGGCTGGCCGCAGTCACCGACCTATTCGGGGTGGCTCGACTCCCCCGACGTGGCGCGGCTCTACGGTCCCGGCACCGGCGCGCAGTGAAGGCCGGGTGACATGGCGGACTCGACACCCTCGCGCAGCGGACATCTACCCATCAACGGCCTGAGTCTGTACTGCGAGGTGCACGGCGAACTCGGCGGGTCCGCTCCGCTGCCCCTGCTGCTGATTCCCGGCGCGTTCATGAGCACCGAGTCGATGCCGTCCTGGGTGACCGCCTTCGCCGAACGGCGCCCGGTGATCCTCTTCGATCAGCAGGGGCACGGTCGCACCCCGGACACCGATCGTCCGATGTCGTACGAGCAGTTCGGCGACGATGCGGCGGAGTTGCTGCGGGCTCTGAACGTCGAGCGTGCGGACGTGATGGGTTATTCGCAGGGCGGCGGGGTGGCGTTGCAGGTGGCGCTCCGGCATCCGGACCTCGTCGGAAAGCTCGTCACGTTGTCGGCCACCTACCGACAGGACGGTTGGTACGCGTCGGTGCTCGAGGGCGTCGGACATCTCGATGCCGAGGTGTTCGCCGGTTCCTCGGTCGAGAAGTCGTTCACGGAGCACACGCCCGATCCCGCGGCATTCGCTGTCTACGTCGACAAGATGAAGGTCCTCAACATCGAGGACCAGCAGATCACGGACGAACAGATGCGGTCGATCACTGCGAACGCGATGGTGATCGTCGGCGACGCGGACGGCGTGAAACCGGAACACGCGGTGACGATGTTCCGCTTGCTCGGTGGCGGCGACGAGGAAGCAGCGGCGACGGGGATGCTGCAGAAGGTTCCCCGGGCACGCCTGGTGATCCTCCCGGCGATGTCACACCTCGGCATCTCCGGAGAGGCCAACGTGCTGGCGCCGATGGTGACGGCGTTCCTCGACGACGTCCCGCCGGTGACGCCCGAGCTCTTCTGATCCGGCCGGCGGTCCTCAGTCGGCGAGATAGCGCAGCATCACGGCGGTCGTGAACTGTCGTGTCTCGACCAGGCGCAGATCCACGCGCTTCTCCAGGGGCGGGAACATCGGTGTGCCTCCACCGAGCAGGACGGGTGAGACGAACACCTGGTACTCGTCGATGAGACCGTGCGGGATCAACGACGCGGCGAGATTTGCCCCACCGACCTCCATGACGCCGTCGCCCTCGGTCTTGAGCCTACGCACCTCCTCCACCGCGTCGTCGCTGACGAGGCGACTGTTCCAGTGGACCTCGGTGAGGGTGCGGGAGAAGACGACCTTGGGCGTGGTCGTCCACAACTCGGCGAAGTCGCGTTCGATGGGCGAGGCGTCCTCGGGCAGGTGCGGCCAGTACTCGGCCATCAGCTCGTACATCCGCCGGCCGTGCAGCGAGAGCTCGAGCTGACGGAACCGGTCGTTGTGGAACTGGTGCAGTTCGTCGTCGGGGTCGGTCCAGTCGATGTTGCCGTCGCGGTCGTTGATGTAACCGTCGAGGGACACGCCGAAGTCGTAGATCAGTTTTCTCATGATCCGATAGACCGTCGGCGGGCCCCGAACTCATCGGCCCGGTGCGAACGTGTCGCGCCTACGGCTGGAGCAGCACGTCCAGGCCACGCTTGAAGTCGTCGATGCGGCGACCGAGAGCGTGGTGACCGCCGTTGACGAGCTCGGACACCCGGACGATCCCCGCGGTGTCCGCGACCTCGTTGAGGTTGCGCGACGTCCAGTACCAGGCAGCGGTGGTGAAGGCGTTCTCCGGCGCAGCGAGCAGCTCGGGGTGCGCGACGAAGTCGACGCCGATGTGCTCGCTGACCTTCTCGTAGTTGTGGCGACCCGTGATCTGGATCGCGCCGCGACCCTTGTAGCGCTCACCGTCGCCGGGATGGGTGTTGCCGAGATCGGCACGACCCTCGTAGGCGCGACCGGACGCGTACTCCTCGAAGGTGCGGAAGGAGTCCGATTCGACGGCCAGCTGGGCGATGAACGCCGCTTGACGGACCGGATTGTCGATGCCGCTGCGTGCCATCGCCTCGTTCAACGGCGCGATGAACTGCTCGACCTTCTCCGCCGGGATACCCGGCACGATGCGGGTCAGTTCCTCGGGTGTGACGGCGGGCGGTGCGGGAGTCGTCTCGGCGACGAGTTCGACCACCTCGGTCGCCTCTGCGGAGTCGGCCTCCTCTTCCTCGTCGTCCGTCACGGTCCAGCCGTCGGCGGCCAGGGCGTCGAAGTCGAGCGCCCGGAGCAGGTCGCGGGGCTCTTGGAAACGGGTCTGCGTGGGGGTGGTGGGTGCGGTGTCGGCGTGGGCGGCGGAGGTACCGACGCCGAGCGCGGCGGTGAGGACGGCCGCCGCGGCGACCGCGGCACGGAAACGGCGCAATGATGAAACGGACAAGGGTCGTGCTCCAAGATTCGCCGAAGCTGGGTTCGGCCTTCGAACGGGGCCGCGGGCATCACCGGCGGGATCGTTACCACCGCACGGAGGGCCAACACGCGACCATCAGGTCACAACCAGGTAACGTCGCAGGTCGAGAGGTTTTCAAGCGATCATGGCCGACGCCATCTGAACCCATGAAAGTGATGCGCGACATACCCGGAAGTCGATCATTGCGGCGATCGCATTCGGCCGGCCCTACGAGAACCTGCCGCAGCGACACCTGGCCGATCCTGCCCCTTGTCCACCAAGGATCGACGATCTCTTACCGAATTCCTTGTGCGCCAACAACTTCGATACAACGGGCGCACGCGCCGAAGGTTCGCGTCACCGATGATCGAATCGACGCCGCGATGGGTCGCCCACTCGAGAACAGACCGGTTCGGTTCGACCGAGGAGAAGTACACCCCCGAGCTGGGTCGTAATCATTTCGTGTCCGACGACACACCTCGATAACGCGGAGCTGCACGCCCACCGAGACCATCCGCGTTCACACTGCGACGGACCCGAGCAGGAAGTACCGACCGGTATGTTCGCGCAGGTCGAAGGCCCCGACCATTCGGTCGGGGCCTTCCATGATCAGCGCGCCGAAACGGGGTCGACGCGGCGTGTTGCAGTAGCGAGCCCCGGTTCACCGCGCGAACTGCGCGGGAGAGTACCGACCGCCTTGTATGCCGCGCCGAGAACCCTCAGCGTTCGCGGTAGTACGCCCGGATCGCGCGGCTCATCACCTTGATCTCACGGGTCCGCTCGTGCCGCAATCGGGCATCGGACCGGGCCGCGATCCATTCGTTCTCACGCCGCAGTTTGCGATGACTCTCCACTCGCCGGGCATCGAGGTCGCCGCGGTCGACGGCGGCACGAACCGCGCATCCCGGTTCGGTCTCGTGTGCACAGTCCGTGAAGCGGCAGTACTGAGCGAGCTCGTCGATCTCGGGGAAGGCGGAGGCGATGCCGGCACCGGCGTCCCACATCCCGACGCCCCGCAATCCCGGCGTGTCGATGAGGGTCACGCCGCCACCCAGAGGGAACATCTCCCGATCGGTCGTGGTGTGCCGGCCCTTGCCATCCCCCTGCCGCACCGGTGCCGTCGCCTGGACGTCGCGGCCGCACAGGGCGTTGACCAGCGTCGATTTCCCGGCGCCGGACGCTCCGACGAACACGACGGTGCCGTGGAGCAGCGCGCGCAGTTCGTTCAGCCCGGATCGATCCGGCGCACAGACCTCGACCACGCTCGCTCCGGGTGCGAGCACGGCGACCTGCTCGGATACCGCTTCGGTCGCGAGGTCGACCTTCGTCAGGGCGACCACCGGTTGCGCGCCGCTGTCCCAGGCCAGCGCCAGCAGACGTTCCATGCGACCGACATCGAGGGTGTCGGCCGCGACCGTCACCACGACGGTGTCGACGTTGGCGGCGAGAACCTGCTCTTCCGAACGTCCCGACGCGTCGGCTCGACGATCGCGCCGGTACGCGGCAGGACCGCACAGACGGTGCCGATCGTGTCGCCTTCCGTGGGCGGTTCGCGCACGATCACCCAGTCGCCGGTGCAGACGGGGTGACCTGCCGTCCGCACCCGCAGCGGACCGGCGAAGGTCACGGCGTCACCGTGACCGCGACCGACCCGCACGATCCGGCCGGGAGTTCCCTGAATGTCTTTGTCCGCGAACCGTTCCGCGATCTGTTCGGACCAGCCGTACTCGACCGGCGAATCGGTTCCGGGTGGGACATCGGGGTGCACGGTGACTCCTGGATCGTGACGAGGCGCGGGTGGTCCGCTCCGACAGATCCGATGGTGAACTTCGCACCCCGGCAATGCAATCGAATTTCCACGTGCACCCTCAACCGCGGTGGGCCGACAGCAACCAGGCCGGGAGCATCGAGCGGCCCTTGTCGTCACGCTGCCACGCGGCAGCATCCTCGTCGCCGAGAAACGCATGGATGAACGCCGGCCGCACGTCGTCGACGGTCCAGAACTCGGCGACCGCGTCGCGCAACTCGTCGTCCGTCACCGGATTGGGTCCCTGACCCTCTTCCGGAAAGGCGTCCTTCGAGAAGGCGAGGACGAAGAAGGACGCCCTCGGAGCAGCGGCACGGGTGACGGCCCTCAGGTAGGCGCGGCGCCGGTCCACGGGCAGCGAATGGAACAGGGTGCTGTCGACGATCGTCGTGAACCGGCCGTCGAATCCCGTGAACGACGTGATATCGGCGACCTGGAAGGTCGCGGTCGTCAGGCCCCGCTCCGACGCCGCGGCCCGAGCTGCCTCGATGGCGGTCGGCGACAGGTCGAGACCGACCACCGTGTACCCCTGGGCCGCCAGGTGGAGGGAGGTCTCGGCATGTCCACAGCCCGCGTCGAGCACGTCGCTGCGGAATCCGCCCTCGTCGATCAACCGGGCGATCTCGGGCTGGGGTTCGCCGATGTTCCACGGCACGGGGCCCGAAAACCCTTCGGCGACGCCCCGGTAGATGTCGTCCCACGGTGCAACCTGGCCGTCCTCGGTCATGGATCCGACGGTACGCCCGCCGCCGGATCCACCGCACCGATTCCGAATTCGACACCGGTAACCGGTTCACTCGACCGGGTTCGTGAGGAAGGATCGACAAGCGCCACCGTTCGAGAGGGGAACTCACTCGTGACCGAAACTGCCGCATCCGCACCCGCCGGTCCCGGCCGGGAACGTCAGGGGGTCGTGTACCGCAACGGAGCGTTGGGCCGGCGTCCGGCCGTTCCGACGTCCTTCGGCGACCTCGAACGCGCCGCGCGGCGTGCGAGTTCGAAGCGGGCCTGGGCGTACGTCGCGGGCGGTGCCGGTGAGGGACGCACGATGCGCAACAATCGGCGCGCGTTCGACCGATGGGCGATCGTCCCGCGCATGGCCCACGGTGTCACCGAACGCGACCTGCGTACGACCGTGGCGGGCACGTCGCTCTCCTCGCCGCTGCTGCTGGCCCCGATCGGGGCGGGAGCGTTGATGGCCGCCGACAGCGACCTGGCGATCGCGCGGGCGGCCGCCGCGACCGGCGTGCCGTACATCTTCTCCAACCAGGGCTGCAATTCCATGGAGGACTGTGCCGGCGCGATGGGCTCTGCGTCCCGCTGGTTCCAACTGTACTGGAGTTCCGACGAGGATCTCGTCGACAGCCTGCTGCGACGGGCCGAAGCAGCCGGCGCCGAAGCCGTCGTCGTCACCCTCGACACGACGATGCTGGGATGGCGTCCGCAGGACCTGAATCTCGGGTCGCTGCCGTTCGCACGTGGCGAGGGCATCGCACAGTACACCTCGGATCCCCGCTTCCTCGACATCGTGCGGCAGCGGATCGACGCCGCCCGCGAGATGGTGACGGAGCGACCCGATGTCACAGTCGGCGCGATCCGCACGCTGCTGTCGATGACCCGCAACCATCCGGGTCGATTCCTCGACAACCTCCGCTCCCCCGTGCCGCGCGCCGCCGCGGAGACCTTCCTCGACATCTATTCCAATCCGGGACTGAGCTGGGAGCATCTGGCGACGTTGCGAGATCGGACGCGACTTCCCATCGTGCTCAAGGGAATTCTGCATCCCGACGATGCGCGTCGCGCCGTGGACCTCGGAGTCGACGTCCTCGTCGTGTCGAATCACGGTGGACGCCAGGTCGACGGATCGATCGCCTCGCTCGATGCCCTGCTCGACATCCGTGCCGCGATCGGCCGGGAACCGACCGTGCTGCTGGACAGCGGGATCCGAAGCGGTGCCGACGTCTTCGTCGCGCTCGCGCTCGGCGCGGACGCCGTGCTGCTCGGCCGGCCCTACATGTACGGATTGGCGATCGCAGGTCGACAGGGTGTCGAGGAGGTGATCCGCAACGTGATCGCCGAGTTCGACCTCACCATGGCATTGACCGGCGCCCGATCGATCGCCGACATCGACGAACGGTTCGTCCGGCCGAATCCCTCCTTCTGAGACAGGGTCAGGCCTTGCGCGCACGCACCTTGCGGTAGGGAGTCTCGTCGATGCGCGTGGTGATCTCGGCGACCATCTTGTCGTACGACTCGTTCTTACGAGCGATGCCGATGAGCCGCTTGGTGGTGCGTGCCGCGGCGCGCAGGTTCATCGGGCGCCCCTCGATTCCGTACATCAGGCGCGCCCACTCCGGCAGCAGCGACAGCATGCCGTCCTGCACGACGACGAAGGTGAACACCTTCACCGGATTGCCCCACAGGTTCGGCTTGCGGAGCGCGTGCGTCACCTCGGCGGCCGCGAGCGACAGCGACAACCAGTGGCGCTGCTCGTCGACGTACGCCTCCAGGTCGGCCCGGGTAGCGGGCAGGCGGGCCGGGTCCGCACCGACGAGTTCTGCGGCGATGTGCTGTTCGACGACGAACTTGTCCTGCTCGGCCGGGGTCAGGTCGAGGCCGAAGGATTCCGCACCGCGCAGCAGCGCGAACGCGAGGGCGTTGTGGGTCCAGTCGATCCACGCGGGCTCGTCGGCGCGCAGCGTGGTGCCGGTGTGCGGGTCGTCCCAGACGGCGTGCGCGTGCATGCGGCGCACCGAGGCTGCGGCGGCATCCGCATGGGCCTTGTCACCGAACATGACCGTGTCGAGATAGCGGCCGGTGCGCTCGTCCCGCCCCTTCGGATCGACGTACGCGGCCGACGCGTGCTCGAACAGCCGCATCATCCCGGGGTTGAGTGCCTGCAGCAGCAGACCCGCCATGCCCGCGACGCGAGAGGACGGGTCGGCGTACACCTTCCACGAGACGGAGCCGGGGCCGAAGTAGCCGTCGTCTTCACGCGGCGCGTTCCGGGCAGGGTGGGGGGTGGTTGCGGTCACGGGTGAGGGCTCCTTCAGCACCGGGGGAAGTGCATGTCGGGAGGATGTTATTTCCGTATGCGAAGTTTCGCGGCGCCGCGCGCGCCCGTCACCGCACATTCACCCCGGAAGATCACCTCATGTCTTCAGGTACGCCAACGCCGACCGGGCGGCGTGGTAGCCGCACATGCCGTGCGCCCCGGCACCCGGCGGAGTCGCCGCCGAGCACAGGTACACGCCCGGAACGCCGGTCGCGTACGGGTCCAGTGCCGGGCGGGGCCGGAGCACGAGTTGCACCGCACTGTTGGCTCCGGTGACGATGTCGCCGCCCACGTAGTTCGCGTTGTGGACGGACATCTCGGTCGTCGTCCGCACGTGCACGGCACGGATCGTGTCGCGGAAGCCCGGGGCGAACCGTTCGATCTGGGTGGTGATCGGCTCGGTCGCGTCGCCGGTGTATCCGTGCGGGACGTGCGCGTAGGCATAGAGCGGGTTCAGGTTCCCTGCGGAGCGCGACGGGTCGGCGAGGAACTGCTGGCCGACCAGGACGTAGGGGCGATCGGGCATGATCCCCCGGTTCACCTGGCGTTCGGCTGCCGCCGTCTCGGCGTACGAACCGCAGACGTGGACGGTGCCGGCGCGGCGGGACGGTTCGTGCTGCCAGGGCACGGTGCCCTCGACGGCGTACTCGACCTTGAACGCCCCCGGACCGTGCTTGTACCGACGGTAGGCACGGGCGGTGCGGCGGGGCAGCCTGTCGCCGACGATCCGCACGGCGTCGGCGGGTGAGGTGTCGAGGAGCACCAGGTCGGGGTTGCCGAGTTCGTCGAGGGACTCCACGCGTACCCCGGTTTCGACGGTGCCGCCGTTCTTCTCGATCAGTGACGCCATCGCTGTGGCGATCGCGCGCGATCCGCCCTGCGCGACCGGCCAGCCGTAGGCGTGCGCGGCCGTGCCCAGCGCGATGCCGATGGCCGAGGACATCGGCGAGCCGAAGGGCCGCAGGGCGTGGGCCGCCACCCCACCGAACAGGGCGCGCGCCTCGGGTGTGGACCAGGCGCGTGCGAGCACGTCGGCGGGCATCGCGGCGAACATTCCGAATCCGGCGAGCAGCACCGGATGGACGGGTACGTGCAGCATCGGGCGCAGGAAGTCCTCGGTGATGCCGCCGAATCGTTCGGTCAGTGCGCCGAAGATCCGGCGCCACCTGGCCCCGTCGGTCCCGAGTTCCGTGGCGGTGTCGTCCACGGATCGGTAGGCCGCGCCACCACGTCCGCCGTCGAGCGGGTGGGTGTACTGCACCTCGGGCCACGACCAGGTCAGCCCGTGTTCCGCGAGGTCGTACTCCCGGCTGAAGGGTGTGTCCACGGCCAGCGGGTGGAAGCCGCTGCATTCGTCGTGGAGCAGACCCGGCAGGGTCAGTTCGCTGCTGCGCGTGCCGCCACCGATCGTCTCGGCTGCCTCGAGCACTCGCACCCGTACGCCCTCGGAGGAGAGGACGACGGCGGCGGCGAGCCCGTTGGGCCCGCTGCCGACTATCACCGCGTCGGTCATGCTCCAACCTTGACACGATCGGGCCGGACCTGCGGGTGGAGGTAGGCCGTCCCGGCCGGTTCGTAACCGGCCATCCGCCAGGTGACGGTGTGCGGGATCGGGCCGTCGGGCAGCCACGGCTGCGCCGACACCGCGTCCTCGATGTGATAGTGACCGCGCTCGACGACACCGAGCGCCGCGTCGATCACCTTGTATGCCAGCGTCTTCCGATGGATCGGCTGGGATTCGATCCACACGATGACGCATTCTCCCGGTTCGAACCGGCACCGCTCCTGCACCGCGCTGATGGTCTGCTCGTTGTGCAGATGGCCGTCGCCGAACTGCCAGCCCACCAGGGTGGTGCAGGTGAACTCGCCTTCGCGGATGCGGTAGTTCTCGAGCTTGTCGAGATGCCGCATCATCAGCGACATCAGCCCGCGACCCTGGCTGTGCATGGTGCGCCATGCGACCGCCTTCTGCATGAAGATCTCGGCGACCTCCTTGCCGAACGCCCCGCTCAGCTGGTCGATCTGATTGTCGTTGAACTTGGTGAGGTTCTCGTTGAGCTTGTTCTCCGCTTCGTCGCCGCGGAAGGCCCACAGGGCCGACGCCCAGTTGCCGGCGTACTGACGCATCGACGGCAGGAAGGAGACGAGGTCGGGACGCAGGTTCCCAAGGATCGGGAACAGCAGGAAGGCGACGAGGATCGGCGCGAGGATCCAGACGGAGCTCACGTCGCCCACCCCGTAGCCGGCGCCGGCGGGGAATCCACCGAAGAGCCAGACGGCGGCGAACATGTAGAAGACGTTCCACTCGAGCGGGACCGCCAGCGGGAAGGTCGAGGTGATGAAGATGTGGAACATGACCATGCCGATGATGGCGAGCCAGGTGATCGTCGTGTTCGTCGAGAACAGCAGCACCAGCGGGACGACGAGTTCGACGACGGTGCCGCAGACGTGGGCGAGGAACCAGCTGACCTTCGACGGACGCAGGTCCTGCGGGAAGTTGCGGTAGAGCGAGCGCTTGAACCGCTTCGAGGTGATCCACGGGGTGTTGCTGAGCATCGGCGGGATCACGTTGGTGAAGTGGTGACCGAACTTGGAGACACCTGCGCCGAACCACACAGTGACCAGCGCGATCTTGGCGGCCAGGATCATGTCGACGTGGTTGCTGAAGATGCCGAAGAAGAACATGACGGCGACGTACTGTTCCGAGCGTGCGGCCAGGAAGACCACGCGGTCGCGCAGGCCCATGACGACGATGAGGCCGACGTAGGTCAGCAGCGCCCACTGCGGGAGCAACCCGACCTCGCTTCCCGGGAGGGCAGCGGTTGTCACGCCCGGTCCGAGCAGCAGGAACAGCAGAGTGGCCAGGAGCGCGAAGTAGATCGCGACGTCGACGACGGTGCGATGGTCACCGCGGGTGAACGGCACCACCTTCGGCCAGGGTGGGAGCCGCAGGGTGCCGCGGCGGGTCCAGTAACGCCAGCCACCGGTGAACGGTTTGAACTTGAACGCCAGCGGTCCGGAGGACGACGCGTAACCGGTGATCTCGAACAGAATTGTCCACACCATCAGCTTCTGGTAGACGATGGGCTCGCCCCACCAGCCGGCGAGGTCGGCGAAACCCAGTCCGGGAGTGGTGAGTCCGACGACCGCCACCCCACCGAGAACGTAGAAGATCAGCTTGTACACGTAGAGCATGTGCATCTGTTTGGGGCTGCCGAAACCGTATTCGGCCCAGTGGGTCGCCAGCACCCGCATGCGCTCCATGAAGGGCATGTCGTCGTAGGTGGCCGGGTCGACCGGTGGCATGTCTGCCGTCTTGAATCCCATTGTGACTCCTGAAGGTGGGCAGGGCTCATCCCCGCGAGGGGCACTCGCGTCGATGTAGGAAGAAGATGAGGTCAGGCGTGTTGCAGTGTGCGCCTGAGCGAGGGTTTGTCGATCTTGCCGACGGGGTTCTTCGGTAGCGCGTCGAGGATGTCGATCCGCTCGGGCACCTTCGCGCGCATCAGGTGCCGCCGGCAGTGCTCGAGGAGGTCCTCGGTGGTCGTCGTCGCATCCGGGTACAGCACCACGTAAGCGACGGGAACCTCGCCGAGGACCGGGTCGGGCCGCCCGACGACCGCGGCTTCGAGAACGTCATCGATCGAGGTCAGGACGGTTTCGATCTCCTTGGGGTAGATGTTCTCGCCTCCGCGGATGATCATGTCCTTGACGCGGTCGACGATGCGCAGATAACCGTCCTCGTCCAGGATGCCGATGTCCCCGGTGTGCAACCAGCCGTCGCGGACGGTCTCGGCGGTCGCACCGGGGCGATCGAGGTAACCGCGCATGACGGTCGGTCCCGCGATGACCACCTCCCCTGTCTCGCCGGGTGCCAGCAGTTCACCGTCCGGGGACATGATCCCGATCCGCTGTCCGGGCAGTGCCGGTCCGACCGTCCCGAGTTTGCGGACGCCGTCGACGGGATTGCAGGCGGACGCGCAGGTCGCCTCGGTGAGTCCGTATCCCTCGACCATGACGAACCCGAAGCGGTCGTGGCACCGTTGCAGCAGTTCCTTCGACACCGGCGCGGCGCCGCACACCACGAACCGCAGGGACGAGGTGTCGGGGCGCACGGTGTCGGGCAGCGCCGCGAGCATCGCGTAGATCGCGGGTACAGCGGAAAAGTATGTGGGACGGAGCTTTTCCACGTGGTCGAAGAACCGGGTCGCGGAGAACGATCCGATGACACTGAGCTGTCCGTGCGAACGCCAGACCGCCAGTGCACTCACCATGATCGCGTTGACGTGGAACAACGGCAGGACGAGCATGCAGTGGTCGTCGGCGGTGAGACGGAAATGCTGCGCCATCGTCGACGACATGGCCTCGGCGTTGTCGTGATCGAGCATCACGCCCTTCGGCCGTCCGGTGGACCCGCTGGTGTAGATGACCAGGCTCAATTCGTCGCCGCGCAGGGCCACAGGGTCGGGGCCGTCGCCCTCGTCGGCGAGATCGTCCACCGCGATGCTCGGGCGGCCCCCGTCCGGTGCGTCGACCGAGTGGTTGACCACCAGGACAGCGCCGGAGTCCGAGATCTGATAGGCCGCTTCCGATTCCGTGAACGCCGGATTGACGGGTGTCGCAGCAGCACCGAGACGCCACGCCGCGAGCATCGCGACGAGCAGCTCGACCCGGTTCGGCAGCATGATCGCGACGATGTCGCCCGCGCCGACGCCGTGCCGCGCGAATTGTGCTGCGACAGAGCGGGTTCGGTCGTCGAGCTGAGCGTAGGTGAGTTCGAGCCTGTCGTCCCGGACCGCCGCACGAGAGCGATCCTCGGCGGGGACGTTCCAGGGGAGAAAGGGAAAGTGGGAGAAGGGCATCTACAGCTCCTCGGTCCGACGAGCACGTATCGGTTGTGATGCACGACACTATGCTGCCGGCGTGATCCAGGACACGTCCCCGCGAAACCAACTTCGACGCTTCTCTTGTCGATTCTGCACAAAAATCGGGTCAGCGACCGGACGAACGCTTCTCCTTGGGCATCAGCACGGGTCGTCCGAGCACGTGACAGACGTGCAGAGCCAGCTCGAGATCCAGTCGATTGTCGGAGATCGGCCGTCCCCGTTCGTCCTCCGCCTTCTGCAGCCGGTACTTCACGGTGTTCCGGTGGAGGACGAGTTCCTCGGAGGTCTGCACATAGCTTCCCCCGGTCCGCAGGAACACTCGTGTCGTGTCCCGCAACCGCTCCGCGGCCGGGCTGTCGATCGCGAGCCGACCCAGCGTATCGGCGACGAAACGCCTGGTCGTCGCGAGATCGCGCGCCAGCACCGCCGTCGCGGACATGCCGTCCTCGCCGTAGTACACCGCTCGGCTGTGCCGAACGGTCGCGGTGCTCGCGACGATCCGCACCGCCTCGGCCTGCTCATGGCTGCGCCGGAATCCCGCGACCCCGACGGCCGGCTTCCCGAACGCCACGCGCAACCCGGGGACGGCCTGCACAGCCGTCCGAAGGCGTGACACGTCGACGACCGTGCCACCCGCCGTCGTCGTCCACAGCCAGGCCGTGCGCCGATCCACCGGTACGAACAGGGGTGCGCCTCCCCCACCGGCCGCGACGGTGAGAGTCTCTGCCGCCGCCGCGAGCGTGGGCGTCTGGTCTGCGCCCTGCGCCGGGCCTTCGATCCACGCGATCGCACCGGGGTGGGTTCCGTCGAGCCGGTAACCGGTCTTCGTCGCGAACTCCTCGGTATCGAATGCACCGCTGCTCAACACCTGCTCCACCAGCGCCGACGTCACATTCTCGGACTGCTGGACCAGCACCCGCTGCTCTTCTTCGTGTGCGTCGAGCACGACGCGCGTCATCCAGTCCACGTACTTGTGCATCCACCCGGCGAAATGATGGAGCAGTTCGAGTTTCAGGTCGGGTGCACAATCGAGCTGCTGGATCTCCGCGAACATCTGGTTGAACAGGTCGTCGGAGCCGATGTGGTAGGCGCGGCGCAGCGCCGCCGCGGGAACGCCGTGCCGCGCGAGCCGCACCGCATACTCCGTGGCGGCGGTGATCGGCTGGATGCGATCGAGCGGAATGTCGTTGCTGATCATGTGCAGGATGGTGGCGACATTGCCCTCCACGCTCGCCCGCAGCATGTCGGTCAGTTCGGACTCGCCGAGATCTTCGACGGCCGATTCGATCGCCGCGTCCATGCTCGCGACGATCTCGTCGGACCGCCGCTGCATCCGCTCGCCGACCACCACGACGAGTTCCTGCACGTCGGTGGCCCGCGCGTCCTTCGACGGAGTCCCGCGTCGGGCGTCATCGTTCATTGCACTCGTCTACCAGAAAACTCGATCTGCAGGTCGTGCTTGCGCCGAACGGCGTCGATGCCGGGAACGGTCAGAAGGCGTATGCTGCCGGCACCACCAGCACGGACAACGCCAGCATGCCCAGACAATTGACCCAGAACGATTGTCCCAGGAACCCGGCCCGCACGTGCGCAACCGCAGCGCACACGAAATAGCCGACCACGGCGACCGCGGCTGCGGCTCCGATTCCCGGATATGCCGGTCCCACCAGCAACCCGGCAGCCGCCAGCAGCTTCACCACCACGAGAGCCCACCACCAGTCCCGGGGGAATCCCACCCCGTCCAGGCACTCGCTGATGAATCGTGGCGGGCGGATCGACAACAGCGCATCCCCCACCAGAATCGCCGCCAATACCACCGACAGCCACCACCACCCGGTTGTCGCGATCATTTCTGTCCCCCTTGTCATCCGTTGGATCGGTCGAGCACGAGCTCGATGACCTCACGCAGTTGGTCCATTTCGGATCCGCCGACGGTTGCACTGTTGCCCGCGGTCAGGAGCAGACCGAGGTACGCGAAGTACACGACGCGTGCGCCACGCCCGGCGTCGGCCGCGTCCAGTCCGGCGCGACGGAAGGTGTCTTCCAGCTCCGAGACGAGTGCCACTGCCAGCCCCTCGAAGATCTCCGATTCGTGTCTACCGCGCACGATCACCGCCGCGTATTCACGTGAAAGATCCTGGTCCTGAACGAAGTACGCGACGAAGGGCGCGAACAACTCCAGAACGGCCGTGACCGTGGAGGGTGCGTCGAGTTCGTCCTGCGGCGAGGCCTCCCGCCGTTCCCGGTGCACCCCGGCGATCCACTCGTCGAACACTGCGACCAGCAACGCATCCTTGTCGCCGACGGCCATCACGGTTCCGACGCTCACCCTTGCCGCGGATGCGATCTGCCGAACGGTCGTCGCGGCGAAACCCTGTTCACGGAACAGCGTCTCCGCGGCGGCGAGTACCACCCGACGGGTGACGTCCCGTTTCTCGGCACGAGACTGAACACGTTCAGTGAACATGTTCATGATCATGTACGGCGGTGCGCTTCACGTCAACAGGTACGTGAACGAGATCCGGCGAAAGTCGTCGCGTCAGCCCGCGGCTTCGTCCCGGCATGCCGCATAGCCTCCGGCGACGAAGGTCGTCGCGGAGCAGTACACGGCCTCGGGATAGTACGGACCCATCACCGTCGCGGGATCGGCACCGGTCGCCTGCGAGGCCTGGATCGACTGCGGGTAGAAGGCCGACGACGGCAGCATGTAGCGCAGGAACAGCACCTTCTTCGGCACCGTGGTATCGCCCCACGGCAGCACGGTCACGGTCGGATCTGCGACCGAGGGAAGGTCGGTGGGTGCAGCGACCGCATACGTGTAGTAGCCCGACGCATCGAGCGAGGTCTCGAAGTCGCCGGCACACGCCACCACCGGATACGGCGAGACCAGATCGTTCTGGCACATCGACCAGTACCGGACCTGCTGATCAGGATCCGTGACCGGCACTCCCGCACGGGTGTCGGGGAACCGCGGCGCCTTACCCCGCACCACGACGATCCGCCCCGGCTGATAGGTCAGCGCCGTTCCGAGATACTTGTTGTCGCCGTTGGGGAACAGGCCCGACGAACTCGCCGGGTTCACGAACACCGTCTCGGGGGTGCCACCGGGGAACGCGCCGCTCGCTGCACCGGCGGCGATGACCTGGTCGAAGCCTGCCTGTGCGAGCTGTGCGACGGGTCCGGTGTAGGAATTCGGGTCGAACGGCTGCTCGCACGGCTGCCTGAGCATCGTCGCCCCACCGAGGCGCATGGTCACCTCGGGCAACGGCACGCCGCCGCTGACAGATGTGGCGTCGTCGGGCACGTACACGCGGATGATCAGGAAGCCCACCGGGGTGCTCTGCCCCTCTGGAACCCCGCGGATCTCGTTGCGCGCGTGGTCCGCCGGACCGGGTACCACGGTGGCACGCCACTTCTGCTGTGACGGAGGAAGATTCCGCGCCGTCGCATCCGCGAACGGGTTCCCGCTGCCCGGATCCGGCACGATCATGTCGTCACGCAGCGTGTCGACGGTGTCGAAGTTCGTGCCGTAGGTGTTGAGCGAGAAGTACCGCGCGGCCGGATAGGTGCCGGACACCTCGATCGAGTCGCCCGGGCCCAGCGCATAGGGCAGCACCCAGTAGGTGGCGTTGACGTCGGGGAACGCCACGTTGAGCACCGTCTCGTTCGACATGAACCGCCACGCGCACAAGGCCGGTTCGGCGCCGGCGGCCGGGGGCACGGTGACCGTGATGCTCGCGCACAAGAGCGCGATCGCGGCGACGAGGCGAGCGCGGAGGGCTCGGGATGAATTGCGGGACACGGGGACTCCGTTCGTCGCATACACGATAAACGCAGGTCACCACCTGTGGAACGGATTCGGTGGACGAAATCGTCGATTTCACCCTCGTCGCGTCAGGCGAGGAGGGCGGCGTCGAGCACTCGGCGCGCCGCTGTGGGATCGTCGACGTGGATCGCGAACCGGCTCACGAGTGCCGGACGGCGGCGGTGTTCGAAGAAGGCCGGCAGCAGGGCCTCGACGGGTTCCGCGAGGATGAGGTCGAGGTTGGTGCCGTCGGGTCCGGGCAGGAACAGCACCTCGCCGTCCACGCCCGTCTCCGTCGGCTGGAAGCGATGGCGCGGGACGCATTGCTGCAGGTTGTCCGCGTCGATATGGGCCACGACCTGATGTCCGGAGCGCAGAACCAGGCCGTCCCGCGTCAGAAGATGCGGGTTGACGACACGATCCGCGAGCCACCCCACGAGGGGAAGAAGCGAGTACACCGACACGATCAGCAACGTCCAGCGCAGCCATTCCCAGGGCACGAGTATGTGGACCACCGCGATCTCGATGCCCGAGGCCACGAGCCACGCGATCGGCACGCTCATCGTGCCGCGGGTGTAGCCGATCGTCGTCACCTCAGGTCCGGCGCCGACGCGACGCCGTCGTATCAGGAACCACAGTGCGCGGTAGCTTCTCAACTCTGCGCGGATCAGGGTCGCGGGCACGCGGCCGACGAGTTCGTCGAGCACCCCTGCCCACGGTGTTCCGGATCGGCGCAGGACTCGGACGCGCAATGCGCCGACGATCAGCACCAGGATCCCGACAGGTAGCTCGAATCCGAGCCAGAACTTCAGCGCGGTCGCCGGGGTGAGGACACCGAACGCGGCGAGGACGGCGTTCGTACAGGCCACCACCACGGTGAGGACGAGGGCGGTTCGGTGGGCGAGCCGGACGGTGCGCTCGGTCATGCCTGCACTCCGTCCTGTGGCGGTCCCGACTGTGCAGCGACGCGCCGGACGAACCCGATTGCAACGGCCTGCTGTGCCGGGTCCGGAAGGAACTCGGCAAGCACTTCGGTGTTCGATTCGAGAGCCGTTGCCGCCTCGGCCGCCCACGAACCGAGCACCTCCACCATGATCGGGATGTCGTCGAGCAGCGCGGTCATGCCCTCGATGACGGCGGTGATCTCGTCGGCCGCCGCGGTGGGATCCTGCCCGGCGAGCGCACCGAAGCGTCGGTAGACGGCGACCATGGCGTGCCGTTGTTCGGGGTCGTCGAGCAGGGTTCGCAGGGCGTCGAGATACTCCGGTGATGCCTGCCCGGTGAGGGCGAGCATCTCCCAGCTGTCGCGTTCGCGCACGAACAACGTCCGGGTGTGCGGGTCGTCCTCGCCGTCGATGAGTTCGTCGAACGCGTCGACGATCGGCGCGGGCAAGGGCGAGAGTCGGTCGCCGGCGCGGTGACGCTCGAGAATCGCGGCGAGTGCCTCACGTTTGACCTGCAGCGTCCGGATCTGAGTATCTGCCGCCTCGAGCAGCGACTCGAGATCTGCGGTGAGGTCGGACTCGGCGTCGTGGTCGTCGCTGTCGGTGACGTGGCCACCGAGGACGGTCGCCACCGAACCCAGTGGAACACCCGACTGGGCGAGCCAGCGGATACGCAGCAGGCGCACCAGGTCGGCCAGTTCGTAGTCCCGGTATCCGTTGGGTGTCCGTGGGGGTTCGGGCATGAGCCCGAGCCGGTGGTAATGCCGGACGGCGCGAACGGTGGTTCCTGCGGCCTGGGCCAAGTCGCTGATCCTCATGGTTTCAGCATCGACCCTGACGCTGCGTCAGGGTCAAGTCGTGGATGCGGCGCACCTCGGGTGGGAACAACCCGAGGAGGACGGCGGTTGAGTGCAGTAAGGTAGTTGACAAATCAACTACATGACCGAGAGGGGTTACCGTGCCCGCCGTAACCGTCGACAACATTCTCGCTCTTCCCCGCGTCGAAGAGCCCGCACCCGACGCGCTCTCGCGTCCTGTCCTGTCGGTGACCACCGCTCCGCACGGCTTCGAAGGCGAAGGCTTCCCCGTCCGCCGTGCGTTCGCGGGCATCGAGACGAAGTACCTCGATCCGTTCATCCACATGGATCAGATGGGCGAAGTGAACTACGCACCCGGCGAACCGAAAGGCACGCCCTGGCATCCGCACCGCGGCTTCGAGACCGTCACCTACATGATCGACGGCATCATGCAGCACCGCGACTCCCACGGAGGCGGCGGCACCATCGGCGGCGGTGACACCCAGTGGATGACCGCCGGCAGCGGCATCCTGCACATCGAAGCACCACCGGAACACCTCGTGGTCAGCGGTGGACTGTTCCACGGCGTGCAGTTGTGGGTGAACCTGCCCAAGGCCGAGAAGTTCGTCGCCCCGCGGTACCAGGACATCGGCGGCGGCGAGGTCGCCCTGCTGTCCTCGGCCGACGGCGGCGCGCTCATCCGGGTGATCGCCGGAGAGCTCGACGGGCACCGCGGCCCCGGTTCGACGCACACGCCGATCACCCTGCTGCACGCCACCGTGGCACCGGGAGCGAGCGTCACCCTGCCGTGGAACCCCGAATTCAACGCGCTGGCATACGTGCTCGCCGGCGATGGCGCGGTCGGACCGGAACACCGCCCGATCCGGACCGGACAGACCGCCGTCTTCGGCAGGGGCGAGAGCCTGACCATCTCTGCTGCCGCGACGCAGGATTCGCGCACCGACGCCCTCGAGGTGTTCGTGCTCGGCGGCAAGCCGATTCGTGAACGCGTCGTCATGGCCGGTCCGTTCGTCATGAACACCCGGGCCGAGATCATCGAGGCGATGGAGGACTTCCAGGCCGGGCGATTCGGTTCCATTCCCGCCGTGCGCGGCTCGGACGAGAAAGACCTGGACCGATAGTTGCGATTCGGGTGGTTTCGACCCCGGAAAGCGAGGTCGAAGCCACCCGAATCGTCTATCCACTGTGGTCCACGAAGCGATCGCCGACGAGCACGGGCACGGTCGCACTCCGATCGACCTCCGCCGCCACGGCGACATCGGATTCGTATCCCATGTCGATCAGCTCCCGACCGGATGCGCATGCTTCCAATGACGAGTTCACATTGCCTCGAACTGCATGCCAGGCGGCCACTGCCATCTCGGCCTCGGTCGACGCGGTCAGTTCCGGACGCCGAACCAACACGTCGGCAAGCACCGCGCCCGCACCCCACAGATCTTCGACGCACGGTCGCAGAGACCCGTCGGGCCACTTCTCGCCGGCGGCGATCACTGCCACGGTCGCACCCTCCGACAGCACTTCCGCGATCCATGCTGCCACCGCAGTGGCATTGCGCAGGCACGCTCCGACGACGACAGTCGACGACGTAGCCGGCAAGTATGCGATCGACGACCCGTTCGGCGAGGGCAGAACGAGGCGATGCAGGTTGTCGGCGTCGCGAACGGTGCGCGGAGACAGGCTCACCTCCCCCGCCTCCGCTCGGCTACGCCCGACCGCCAGGACGGCATCATGTCGCGCGGCGTACTCGGCGGCCGAATCGTCTCTCGCCCAGTACGGCAACACCTCGATTCCACGATCCGCGGCGACCGACAGCGTCGTGGTGAACGACAGCACGTCCACCACGACCGAGATGTCGGAGGCCCCGAGAGCAACCGCTCCGGACAGGCCCCACTCGAAGCGAACAGAAGCATGCGACTGCAGGTGCGCGGGCGTCACGGAGAGGTTGCCTTCGGCGGCATTCGTCGGACGAGGTCGATCATCGGATCGATGCGAGCACACCTCTGCCACCCTTCCAAGCGCCCATCAGGGTGCGGCCGGAAAGCGCTACGCCCGCCGGTAAGTGGTGCACAGCGATCGTGATACCCGCTGTGTCGATGCACGTCCGACCCTCGCCATCATCGGTTACATCGAGTCTCGTGATTGCGGGAACCTCGATGCCCTCGGCACCACTTCCCTGAACCCGAACAGTTCCGGCGACCTTCCTCGGCTCGTCCCCCTCGACGTGGACATACTGTTCGGCTTCGCTTCCGCCGGCACAGATCGTGACGAGCAATTGCCGGATGTAGACGGGATCGGTCGTCGCGTCGTAGACGAAGCGGTGTCCGAGCACCGAATGTTCCGTCTCCCCGACCGATCGACCTTCACGTAGCGGCGCCGAACGGTAGGTCCAGGGCACCTGATAGACGACACCGTCGGCGTCGCGCACGAGGTGGGTTTCGATACCGACCTCACCGGCCGGATCATCGAACCGAAAGGCACCGAGCCGGTCGACGCTGGACTCGCCACCCCGATAGAAGGACGTCCGCGGCAGCCAGTCCCGCAGCAATTCGACCTTGGTGGGAGACAACTCGGCGTCGTACAGGAGAGCCATGCGGTCGACACTAGCGGTGGCTCAGAGCGAACGAACGCCGACTTGGGTGGCTTCACCCCCGCTTTCCGGGGCTCGAACCACCCAGTCGTCGGTCGCGCCGCTTCTACGCGAATGCCAGTGCTACGAGCGCGATCAGCGACGGAACGCTCTGACACAGCGACCCCACCACCCCGGCTCCCCGCGGACGGCTCATCGCCATCCGATCCGAGGCGAACAATGCGATCCCGGCCAGGAACATGAATGTGCACGTGTAGACGACGAGCGTGCGGCCCGGCGTCTCGTGGCCGGTCCACCACAGGATCACCCCGGCGAGCGCTCCGGAGCCGAGGAAGAGGTTGTAGAAGCCGACGTTGAACGCCCACATCCGCACCGGCCGGACGTCCTCGGTCGGGATGCGGAACACGTCCCGGTGGATGCTCGGACGGCGGAAGAGGATCGTCTCCCACACGAAGGCCAGCAGGTGCACCGCGGCGGCGACGAGGGCCGCGAGTTGCGCAACGACGATCATGGCGAGACCTCCTCGGCGAATCGGATGCCGTAACGGGTGGCGATCTGCCCGAACCTGCTCATCAGCGCATCCTCGGGCAGGTACTGCTTCGCCAAGGCGTCGACATCGGTGAAGAAGCCGCTCATCCCGGTCCCGGAACAGACGAGGAGAAAGACCGCATCGTCGGTGAGGACCGAGAAGCTGTTCATCGTTCCCGCCTCGATGGTGAGCGTGTCACCGGCGGCGAGTTCGCAGCCCTCACCGTCGAGCAGGACGAGGATCCGGCCGCGCAGCAGGTGGAAGGTCTTGGGCCAAGGCTCGGAGTGCAGGGGCGGTGGGCTGCCGCAGGGGGCCTCGACGAGCATGAGCTCGTAGGCGTCGCCGGTGTGTTCACCGGACGACAGGACGGTGACGACGGCGTCCGGCATCGACAATCGCCTGCCGGTACCGGCCCGTTCGAGATGAATCGTGGACACATTTGCGACGCTAGGGACCGGGAAGCAGCCGAACCATCCCCTGAATCGGGGATGCTCCCGTTTCCCGGATCCGGCGCATACTGGGCTCATGCTCGAAGTGCGGGCGGAGCGGCTACGCCGCGAGATCCTGGAGTTCGCGGGCACCGGCGCCGGCGTCACCGCACTGCACCAGCGTGCCATCGAACTGGTCGATCGCACCGTACGCAGCGAGCTGACGTGCTGGGCGCTGTTCGATCCCCTGACCCTGGCGTTCGGTTCGATGACCAGTGGGCGCAACCGCATTCCCGGTGAGTACGAGCCACTACTCGCCGAATCGGAATGCGGTGGACACGATCCCGCGACGTTCGCAGACATCGCCCGCAGTGGACGAACGGTGGTGCGGGCCTCGGATCTACCGTCGACCGAACTCGCCCACAGCCTCCGGCACGTTGCGGTGTGGCGCCCACTCGGACTCGACCGTGAGGTGCGGGTCGTCTTCACGGTGGACGGGTTGTGTTGGGGATCGGCCGGTTTCGTCCGATCGGGACCGGACTTCACGGATCGGGAGCTGGAGTTCCTGACGATGGTCGCGCCGGCGGTGGCGGCCGCGACCCGGGCGGCCGCCGTCCACACCCTGCGCGCACGCCCCGGAGCCGATCCGGGACCGGCCGTGATCGTGACGGATCCAGCGGGTGAGCCGGTCGCATCGACGGTCGCGGCGCGGGCATGGGAGGAGCGGCTCGCCGGTCCCGTGCGATTGGCACTGCTGTTGCGGGCGGCAACGTTCGGAGCTCGGGCGAGTTCGACCGGAGTGTTCCGGGCGCGTATCCGCAACGAGGGTGGAGGCTGGATCGTCGTCCGTGCAGCGCCGTTGAGCACCGACGGCGACGAATCCCGCACGGCGGTCACCATCGAACCCGCGGCCGACAGCGAGCTCACAGACATGCTGTTCGCCGCGTACGCGCTGACCGCCCGCGAGTGCGAGGTGTGCACCGACGTGCTGAGCGGACTGTCGACGGCCGAGATCGCTCGGCACCGGGGCATCACGCCGAACACGGTGCACGACCACCTCAAATCCGTCTATGCGAAGACGGGAGCGGGTAGTCGCGCGGAACTCGTCGCTCGGTTGGCCGGCCGGCAGATGCCCCGGCCGTCGCTGTCGTCCCCTATCTAACGCAGCACCACCGGGATCAGTTCGGTGGGCGCGTCGGACCCCGTGAACGCCGTGGTTCGACGCTGAGAATCCATGTCCTCGAGGATGGCGCTCTGGGCGGCCGGGGGCAGAGTGTGCAGGATCGAGCGCACCCGCTCCTGCCGACGCGCCACCGCCTGCCGCTCCGGCATTCCCGGCGTGGCCTGCATCTGCGGCACGATCCCCTCGATATCGTCCACACCACCGGCATGATGACCGGCATCGACGAGCGCCTGCTCGTGCGCCATCGTCGCCTCGTCCTTCTCCTCCGACATCCCGATCGGACCGATCATCGTGCCGTTGAGGAACTGCTTGACCACCGGCTCATCCGAGGTCAACAACACCTCACGCGGACCGAACATCACCAACTGCCGACGGAACAACATGCCGATGTTGTCCGGCACCGTACGCGCCAGATTGATGTTGTGCGACACGATCAGGATCGTCGCATCGATCTCCGCGTTGATATCGATCAACGTCTGCGAAATGTAGGTGGTGCGCACCGGATCGAGACCCGAATCCGGCTCGTCGACCAGGATGATCTCCGGATCGAGCACCAACGCCCGGGCCAGGCCGGCGCGCTTGCGCATCCCCCCGGAGATCTCCCCGGGCAGCTTGTCCTCGGCGCCGAGCAGACCGACGAGCTCGAGCTTGCTCATCACGATCTGCCGGATCTCGGATTCGGTCTTCTTGGTGTGCTCGCGCAACGGGAAGGCGACATTGTCGTAGAGGTTCATCGACCCGAACAACGCCCCGTCCTGGAACAGCACCCCGAACAGCTTGCGGATCTCGTAGAGCTCCTTGCTCGAGCACTGCAGGATGTCGGTGCCGTCGACGACGATCGAGCCCTCCTCCGGGCGCAACAGACCGATCAACGACTTGAGGAACACCGACTTACCGGTACCCGACGGACCGAGCAGCGCACTGACCTCACCGGCCGGCAACGTCAACGTCACGTCCTGCCAGATACGTTGCGAGCCGAAGGACTTGGTCAGCCCCTCGACGGAAACCTCGACTCCCACACTTACCTCCTGATGGACCCGACGCGGTGCCGGGTGATGATCCGTTCTGTCGATCCGCGGTGCGGTTACCGCGTGATCGGTCCTCGACGCAGGCGCCGGTACGTCGCATACGCCGTGAGTGCGCGTCGATCGGCGGCGCCGACGTCGACCTCCCACAGCGTGCGCGCGGCCGGGTGCAGCAGCGCGCGGACGACCCGGGCCGGGATCCCGCGCTGCACCCAGTCGCGGGGCCGCAAGATCTGGTCGCGGTAGCGGTCGCCGCTGGGTGTGCGGGCCAGGACCGAGGCGCAGGTGTCGTCGAAATAGTCCGTGAACTCCGCCCAGTCCTGCGGCATCCGCCGATCGGAGATGCCGTAACGCCGGTACCACGCGCAACTGTCCAGGTAGAGCGCCTCCTTCTCCCCCACCTCGAGGCGACGGACGAAGACGTCGATCATCGTCACGAGCGTGTCGACGTAGGTCGCGTGCTGGAAGAAGAAGACATCCGGGTCGAGCGCGTGGTACCGGCGGCCGAGGTCGTCCGTTCCCTTCACGTCCTCGTGCGCGAACCGGACGATCGGGCGGATGTGCCGGTCGTCGTAGGCGGCACGGACGAGCACCGGCACCGTCCGGCGTTTGTGCAACCAGAGCCGGCGCGGCGTCCGCGAGTGGTCCATGCCCGCCGCGATCGCCGGATGCAGCATCTGCAGCGCCACCGCCCGCGGCAGGGCGAGCAGGAAACGCCGGTCGTGCAGGTAGCGCCGCAACAACCCGTCCGGGTCGATGTCGGTGTCTGGAACGGTCATGCGCCTGTCAGATCAGATTGCGACCGGACTTGACGCGGCGACGCAGATCGGCGACGAGCGCTTCGCTTCCGCCGTGCCGCAGGAAACGCGGGATGAACCGATTGACGAACGAGACGAACACGAACAAGTGCTCGTAGCGTCGGCGGTCGGCTTCGCTCCATTCCAGGTCGAGCGCTTCCCGGAAGATCGGGGGCAGGCTCCCGATGGTGAGGAAACGCAGGAGATTCCGGAACATCAGGCGCATCGGCCAGTTGATCATCTTCAGATCGACCAGGTCCATCAAGTACGCCTTGGTGGTCTCGTCGAAGACGACCCGCTCGCAGGCGATGTTCCAGTACCTGTCGAAATCGGCCCGCGTCGCGGGCCACATGTCCTCGGTGACCTGCAGGGTTGTGCCGAGGGTGGAACCGGTGCGGTAGAACTCCTCGAGCTGCTCGTCGTCGAGCTTGCCGTGCAGCAGCTGGTACATGTCCTCGATGCCGATGTACAGGCAGGCAGCGACCCACAGCTGCAGTTCGCGGTTGAACGCGTTGTACTTGACCGGGCTGTTCTCGTCGGATCGCACGAACCGGTGGGCACCGTTGACGGCCTCGCGGTAGGCCTTGCGGTCCTCGTCGTTGCCGAGGATCGCCACAGCCAGGTAGGTGGCGGTGGTGCGGGCCCGCTTCCACGGGTGCTTGACCAGCGAACCGGATTCGACCTTGCTCTCCATGACGCCGTACGCCACCTCGGGCCAGCCGAGCTGCATGATGACGTTCGCGGCGGCCCCGGCAAAGGACCAGAAGTCGACGGCGTCGGACACCTTGTGCTGCTTGCGACTCCACCGGTTGGGGCCGCTGGTGATGGCGATACGGGTCCGGCGCGAGCTCAGTACCGGTTCCCGGTCCAGGTCGTCGAGATAGGGAGTGGGCATCGCGTGTCTCCTCGTGGTGTGGGTCAGAGTGTTTCGACGTTGTCGACGAGCCAGCGGTCGTCGATGCGGACCAGGGAGAACACCATGCGGAAACGCGAGGTGCCCCCGTCGGGCGTCGAGACGTTCGTGGCGTTCTGGTCGGCGAAGACGAGCACCGTGGCGGTGTCGCCGTCGGCGTGCTCGGCGGCTGCGTGCAGCGCCTGCGCTTCGGCGCTCCCCTGTCCCTCGGTGACGAGTTCACGCAATGCGTCGACCATCGATCCGTAGCGTTCGGCGAAGGCCGGCGTGGACATCTCCGCGATCCGTTCGCGGTTGGCGTCGAGGTTCTGGTAGTCGAAGGTCGACATCACCACGGCGTACTCGCGCGCCAGTGCCACCGCCTCCTGTGCGGCCTGCTCGTCGGTGCGGTGATCGACGAGGACCACGACGAGTGCTGCCAGCATCACGAGCAGAGCGTTGATCGAGAGGACCAACGCGACCACCAGCCCGCGGGGCTTCGACGAGCGTCGTTCGACGGTCGTGGACTCTGGGACCGGAGCCTTGTCGAGGACTGCCGTACCGGTGTCATCGTGTGCCATGGGTGTTGCCTTCCAGCAGACTCTTCCAGAAGTAGAGCAGTTCGGTGCCGCTCGGGATGAGGACCGGATCGGCAACGACAGGCGGTCCGATCACCGTGCCCGGGATGGTGCCTCCGAGCCCGAGATCGTTCGGACGGGGTGCGTTGCGGGAACCGCGTTGCTCGAGGTCCTGGCCCGGCGGGCAGTAGTAGTCGAGGTTCGGTTCGATCGGGGACGTGTCGCCGAGCGCGCGACGGGGATTGTCGTAGTAGCAGGCCGGTCCCTGCGTAGCGATCAGGGCGAAGTCCGCGCGGTCGCCGTGCACGATCGATTCGAGTGCCGCCAGGCCGCGGGGAATCGCGTCCAGACCGGTGCGCAGCGCCGCGGACCGGTCGGAGATCACCGGACCGACCGCGCCGAGGTTGGCGAGCACCGCGGAGAACGACTCCTGGTTCGCGCCGATGGCCTCGTCGGCACGGCGCATCGCGTCGGGGCCGGTGGCCATCATCGAGGCGATGCGATCCTCGTTGGCCTGCAATGATTCGGCGACGGTCCGCGCCGACGCCATCCCGTCGACGAACTCGGTGGAGTTCTCGGCCATGGTGCCCGTCAATCCGGCTGCGCGATCGAGCAGTTCGGCGAGGGCGGGCGCGTCCTCGGCGAGCTGCGCGGAGATCCGGTCGGCGTCGGTGACGAGACGGGCCAGGTCGGGTCCGAGTCCTTCGAACGCGCTGCCGAGCTCCTGACCGACGGTCGAGATCACCGCGGGGTCGATGGTTTCGAGCAGATCGGCGGTGTGCGCGAGGGTTTCGGAGATCTGGGTGGGCTGCTCCTCGGCCGGCATCGTGATCTCGTCGCCGTCGGCGAGATAGGGGCCGTGGTCGACACGCGGGAAGATGTCGACGTTGAGCATGCCGGCCATGGTGCCCTGGGTGATCTTGGCGTAGGAGTCGACGGGGATACGGGTGTCGCCGTCGAGCGCGAAATCGAGGCGGGCACGCCGGGTCTCGGGGTCGAATCCGATACCGGTGACCATGCCCGCCTGGACACCGCGATAGGTCACGACGGTGCCCTCGCCGACACCGAGGGCGTTGTCGACCGTGGCGTGGATGTTGATGCGGTCGCCGACACCGGTGGGTCCGACGATGTAGTAGATGCCGTAGGGCACCACGGTCAGCGCGGTGATGACGAACAGGACCAGCTGGACGACGACGATCTTCTTCATCGCTCCCCTCCGAGCAGTTCTTCCAGCGAAGCCGGTGCGGACGCGTCGTCGAATCCGGTGAAGTCACCGGTGAAATACCCGCCGGTGAAGATCGTGTCGAGGCTCTCCGGGATCTCCAGGGCACCGTCGAACACCAGGTAGTCGCCGCGGACGGAACTGTCGAAGGCGGCCATGAAGGCGTTCATGTTGGCGAGGGTGGTGCCGATGCGGTCGTTGAACGACGCGAGCGTGGCGGTGATCGTGTCGGCGTCGCGTAGCAGTCCGCCGGCCCCGTCGGGGGTCGCGGCAGTCAACTCGTTGACGTTCGCCGCCAGGCGCGTGGTGGCGTCGAGCAGGGAAGCCATACTCTCGCGTTGGGCCACCAGGACATCGACGGCGCCGGCGGTTTCGACGAGATAGCGGTCGAACATCTCCTCCTCCTCGACCATCCGTCGGGTGACGTCGGCGGCGAGCGTCATGGCCTGGTCGAAGGAGGTCTGTTCGTCGATCGCGCGGGTCATCATCTCGGTCGCGGTGTCGGCGAGGGCCTGGACGCTCCCGGATCGGCCGGTGAATGCGACGTTGAGTTCGCGCACGACGGTTTCGAGTTGGGTCAGTCCGCTGCCGCTGACGACATTGCCGAGCGCGGCGAGCATCGTCTCCACCCGGGGACCGAGGTCGACGTTCTGCTCCGATACGACGTCACCGTCGGCGAGCAGCGACGAACTCGGGTTCGGAGGCGGGACGAGTCGCAGGTACGGGCTGCCCAGCGCGGACGGGATCTCGACGGAGACGAGGACATCGGACGGGACCTCGAGGTTTTCCTCGAGCGAGACCCGCACGTCGGCGCCACCGGGTGCGGGGTCGAGTCCGGCGACGCGGCCGACGATCTGCTGGCCGTAGCGCACGTCGGCGCCGAGGACCAGGCCGTCCGCGGACGGCAGTTGCACGGTGACCTCGAAGTCGCCACCGCCGATGGAGCGTCCGACGGGAAGATCCTGGATGCCGTAGCCGCATCCGGACACCACCGTCGCGCAGGTGAGAGCGGCACCGACGAGGGCCAGGACCCGCGTCACGGAGCGACGAGGTGACGCTGCAGAAGCTGAGCTCACGGGTTGCCTCCTGGTTGTCCACCGGTGACCGCGCTGACGATGCCGAGCGGATCCGAGGCGCTGATCGGGAAGGAGATCGGATTGGTGAAGCCGGCTCCCGTGCACAGCGGGAGCGGATGTTCCGCGCACAGCGGGGCCGCGACCGCGAACTGCGTCAGCGCGGTGGAGATGTTCAGACGGATGCGGCCGCGACCGTCGGGGCCGATCGTGTCGGTCAGGTTCTCCATCATCAGCGGGACGAGGTCCATGAACTCGGCCAGACCCTGAGGGTTCTCGCCGAGGGTGTCGCCGATGACCTTCAGGTTGTCGGAGATCGCACCGAAGCTCTCCTGGTGCTGCGCGACGAAGGTGTCGACCTCGTCGAACACGACCTGCAGTTGCTGCAACGGCTCGGTGACGTCGAGATCGCTCTCCTCCCAGACCGCGGCGAGCGCGCTGAGATCGGTGACCATGCTGTCGAGACCCACCGACCGTTCGTCGAGGGCGCGCAGCAGTGTCGAGAGGTTCTCGACGAGCAGTGCGAAGTCCTCAGTGGATGCCCCGACGACGCCCGTGGCGGCGGCGAGATCGGCGATGGCGTCGTGGAAGGCCGCGCCGCGCCCCTCCCACACATCGGCTCCGCTGGTGAGGACGGCACCGAGGTCGGCGTTGTCCGGTCCCATCGTCTCGATGATCGTGGACAGGCTGTCGAGCATGTTGTCGATGTCGATCGGCGAGTGGCTGCGGTCCTTCGGGATCACCCCGCCGTCGGCGAAGGTGGGACCGCCGTCGTAGGCGGGCCCCAGTTCGACGTAGCGTTCGCTGATGATCGCGGGGCTCATCACGTAGGCGGAGACGTCCTCGGGGAGAGTCACCTCGTCGGGGACGGTCATCGTCACTCGCACGGACGTTCCCTGCGGTTCGATGTCGGTGACGGTGCCGACCTCCACGCCGAGCACGGCGACGGTGCTGCCCACGTAGATGCCGTTGACGTATTCGAAGTCGGCGTGGACGGTGTGGCTGCGGTCGGTGCGGCCGAAGACGTACCACGCGGGCAACGCGATCAGAAGGAGTAGGACAAGGGTCGCCGCGACGATCTTCTTCCGTCGCGAGGTTCTCGTCGGTGTCGAGGTCACCGGCATTCCTGCATCACTCCGATCGCGCAGAGAAGATTGTCGGGAAGGACCGTGGCGGGGGTGACGACGTCCGCCCACGAGCCGTTGCCCGTGGCATCGGTGACGGTGCGCAGGGCCGGGGGCAGGCGGTCCATGAGCAGGCCGATCCGGTCGGCGTTGCGCTGGAGGGTCCCGGAGACCTCCACCAGGTTGGCGACGAGGCGGTCGGCGTCGCCGCGGTTGGCGGTGAGCGTCTCCGACATGGTCGCGATGACGACCCGCAGGTTCTCGACGAGCCGGGTGAGTGTGTCCTTGCGGACGACGAGGGTCTGCACGAGGGTGCGGGCGTCGACCGCGTTCTGCACCAGGGTGTCCTGCTGGTCGACCGCCATTTCCGACAGCTTCCGGGCGGTGTCGAGGAGCTGGTCGAACTGTTCGCCGTGCCGGGAGAACGCGGTCGAGGCGGCGCTGATACCGGTGAGGGCACGGTCGAGTTCGTCGCTCTCCCGCGGCAGCACCTGCGACAGGGTGCTCATCATCTCGGTCATCGCGTCGAGGTCGAGGTCCTCGGCGACCGCGTCGGCGCCGGCTCCGATCTCGTCGAGCGAGTAGGGAACGGTGGTGCGGGCCAGCGGGATCCGGTTCGCTCCGTCGTCGACCCCGGCGGGACGGAGATCGAGATACCGCTTGCCGAGGACGGTTTCGAGCCGGACCGATGCGGTGGAGGTGTTGCCCACGGCGCGCTGCTTGTCGAGGCGGAAGTCGACGTCGACGTGGGTACCGGCGAGCCGGATGCCCTCCACGCGCCCGGCCGCCACGCCCGCGACATAGACCGGATCGCCGGTGGCGAGTCCGGCGGCATTGGCGAACTCGGCCGTGTACGGCTCGGTGCGCACCTGGTACCACACCCGCGGAAGTCCCACGGCCGCACCGAGTCCGACGACGAGGACGAAGATTCCGATGGTGCCGAGCACGAGCGGCATGTGGGTGGTGTTCTGCCGTCGGCCACCACCGAACAGGAACTCGAGGGCACCGACGAAGACGTCGATGAGCTTGACGAGGAACATCATCGGGTGAGTGCCCCTCCCCCGGCTGCCGAGGCTGCGTCGCCTCGGAGGACGTGGACGAGATCGTCGATGTAGGCGATGCCCACCGCGACGAGCGAGACACCGGCGACCGCCACCACGACGACGACCGTCCAGGCCGCGAACTGGGGCACCCGGCCGATGCGGCCACCGAGTGCGGTGACGAAACGCACGAGCAGATCGATGATTCGGGTGAGGGTCATCATGAGCACACCGGCGAATGGGTCGGGCCGAAGATGTTCACTTCCGCGTCGCCTGCTTTCAGGGTGAAATTGCAGAGATAGAGACTGATGAAGCTGCCGTACTGCCCCGTGTGGTTGATGTTGTCGGCGAAGGCGGGCAGGCCGGCGAGCATGCGCTCGAACTCGGGTGTCGACGCGATCCACTGGTCGGTGACGGCGCCGAACTGCTGCAGGCTGCGGGTGAAGGCGCCCTGCGAGTCGGCGATGGTGTCCGCCAGTGCGGACACGCTCTGCGCACCGGTGTCGAGGAAGGCGGCCAGTTGCTGCCCGTCCCCCACCACCGAGGCGCTGAGCGCGGCCAGCCCGTCGGTGAGGTCGCGCAGTTCGTCGTGCCGGTTGTCGAGCGAACCAAGGATGCGGTTCATGTTCGTCGTGACCTCGCCGAGGATGTGTTCGCGGTCGCCGAGCTGCGTCGACAGCACCGCCACCCGGTCGAGGAACCGGGCGACCGCGTCGCCTCGGCCGTTGAAGGTGTCGACCACGTTCCGGGCGAGGACATTCACCTCCTGCGGGGGCAACGACTCGAACAGGGGCCGGAAGCCGTTCATCAGGGCGGTGAGGTCGATGGGCGGGGTGGTCTGCGAAACGGGCACCACGCCTCCCGGTTCGAGCACCTCGGTGCCGTCGGATTCGGCGGGCACCCCCGCCTCGGTGCCGTCGGATCCGGCGGCGACCCCCGCCTCGGGCAGGGTGAGCGCCACATAACGGGCGCCGAGCATGTCGCCGTACCGGACGGACGCCTCGACGTCCTTCGGGAGGGTGCGTCCGCGTTCGACCTCCACGGTGACGCGGGCGAGCGCGCGACCGTCGTCGGTGTCGGCGACGTCGACCGCGTCGACCCGGCCCACCCGCACCCCGGACAGGGTCACGGGGTTGCCGGGGTTGAGCCCTTCGACATCGGTGAACTCGAGGACGTAGTTGTCGCTGGCACCCCGCACCGGCACGGCCAGCGCGTTGTAGACGAGGGTGCTGCAGACGACGCCGATGGTGCAGTAGCCGACCAGGGTCGAGACCTGGAGTCGTGTCAGTTTCACGGAATCCGTACCTCGCTTCCGCGGAAGAGGGGGGCGAGCAGCGCCGTCACCGCGGCGTGCGGTCCGGTCGGCTCCGCCGTGTCCTGTTCCGCCGGCGCCGCGGCGGGCTCGCCGCGCAATTGCTGTTCGAGAAGTTGCAGGGGGCCGGCCTCGGCGGCCGCGTTGATCACCGGCTTGGCGGCACTGTAGGAGCCGTTGCCGGGACTGTTGCAGTTCGCGCCGGTGAGGGACCCGTAACTGGGGCAGTCCGCAGCGGTGTAGGGCAGCGGGCCGGCGAAGGTCGGGACGGCGGTGATGTCGAACCGGCCGCTGCCGAAGACCCGGGCACCGGCGGCGCCGAAGGTCTCCGCGTTCGCGAGGGTGGCGTAGAGGCCGTCCGGATCGGCGCCGGTGGTCGCGAGGATCGTGCCGATCGAGTCGGTGACCGTGATCATCGTGTCCAGTCGGGGGCCGGTGAATCCGTCGACGGAGGCGGCGAGCAGAGTCGCCGCTCCCATCGTGTCGGCCAGGTCGCCGCGGTGTTCGACGATGGCCCGGGAGACCTCGGTCGCGGCGGAGAGCATGCCCACCATATCCGGGGTCGCGGTCTGGAGCGATTCCATGACCGTGACGAATTGCGGTGTCGCGTCGATGAACTCGTTCAGCGACGGAGTGAGCTGGTCGGTGGTCGCGGCGAGCCGGTCGATGGTGCGTCCGATGGTCTCACCGTTGCCGTCCAGGGCGCGCCCGAGCGCGTCGAGGGCCTTGGCCATCTCCTGCGGCTGCATCTGCTCGAGCACACTCGACATCCGGGTGAACACGTCGTACATCGCGACGGCCTCGGGGCCGGTGTCGACGGCGATCGAGTCGACGTCGGCGAGGGCGACCGCCTCGGTGCGCGCGGAACTGCCGCGCGCGGCATTCTCTTCGGCCGGATCGGTCACCAACTCGACGTAGATGTCGCCGAAGAAGGTGCGGGGCACCACGCGTGCCAGGACGTCGGACGGGATCGTGCGGGAGGCATCGATGTCGACGGCCAGTCGCACCCGCGATTCGGTGGCGCCGGCTTCGATCGAGGCGATCCGGCCGATGTCGACGCCGAGATACCGGACCGGTGCTCCGGCGTTGACCAGGCCGACTGCGGAGGGCACCTCGACGAAGACGTCCTCGGTCCGATCGAGCGCGCCGGTACCGCGCAGCACCATCACCGCCGCGACACCGAGGGCCACGGCGAAGGCCACAGCACCCCGGACCAGATAATTCAGTCGTTCGCGTGAACTGGGACGGTCCACGAATCACACCCCCATACCAGGAATTTCGGGAACCAGTCCCCACAGCGCGAAGGTCAGCAGCACGTCGAGCACACCGATGGACAGGATCGCCGTGCGCAGAGCCCGGCCCGCGGCGGCACCGACGCCTGCGGGACCACCCGAGGCGTAGTAGCCGTAGGCGCAGTGCACCAGGCTGACGACCATCGCGAAGACCATGGCCTTGATGCCCGAATACAGCAGGTCCTGCGGGGTGAGCACGAGGTGGAAGAAGTAGTCGTAGGTGCCGGCGGACGCGCCGTTGAACACCACCACGACCAGCCGGGTGGACAGGTAGCTGGCCAGCAGTCCGATCATGTAGATCGGGATGACACACACCATCGCGGCGATGGTGCGGGTGGCGGCCAGGAACGGGATCGACTTGATGGCCATCGAGTCGAGCGCGTCGATCTCGTCGGAGATGCGCATTGCCCCGATCTGGGCGGTGAAGCCGACGCCCACCTTCGCCGACAGGGCGATGGCGACGACGACCGGCGCCAGCTCGCGGGTGTTGGCCACCGCGGAGAGCATGCCCGACATCGTGGTCATCCCGACGAGTTCGAGGCCGCGCTGGGTCTCGACGCCGAGCATCATGGCCGCGGCGAGCGACATCGCGAAGACGATGCCGATCGTGCCACCACCGGAGAGCAGTGACTGGGTACCGAAGCTGACCTCGCTGATCTGCGCGATGACGTGCTTGCGGAATCGGGTGAGCGCGTACGGGATCGACGCAATGGTGCGGCAGTAGAAGGTGACGTGCATCCCGAGCGTCGCGAGATTGTCGCCGGTCTGCCGGATCGGCTGCGCCAGCCGGGTGGCCTGCAATCGGACATCGGTGCTCATCGGAACTCACCCACTGCCGGGACGATCACCGTGTACAGCGCCGACAGAGCGGTGTTGACGATGAAGACGAGCGCGAAGGCGATGACGACGGCTTCGTTCACCGCGTCGGCCACCCCGCGCGGGCCGCCGTTGGTGTGCAACCCCTTGAACGTGGCGACCAGCGCCGCGAGCAGGCCGAACACCGCGGACTTCACGAGGGCCATGACGAAATCGGCCGGTCGGCCGTACTCGGCGAAGGTCGCCATGAACGTGCCGGCCGGCAGATGCTGCACGTAGATGTGGTAGAGCCAGCATGCGGCGACACCACCGACCGTGACCATCGAGCACAGCGCCAACGAGACGATGACCGCTCCGACGAGCCGGGGGGCGACGAGGCGCTCGAGGATGTCGAGACCCATCACCTCCATCGCGTCGATCTCCTCGCGGATCTTGCGGGACCCGAGATCGGTGCAGATGGCGGAGCCGGCGACGCCGGCGAGCATGAGCGCGCAGACCAGGGCCGAGGCCTGGCCGACGATGATGAACGCGACGACGGCACCCGAGTAGCCGCCGGCTCCGATGCGGCCGGCGAGTTCGCCGACGGACACGGCGATGAACACCCCCACCGGGACCATGAGCAGCAGGGACGGCCCGGTACAGACCCTCCCAATGAAGAGTGTCTGAGTGACCGTCTCGTGCAACGAAAGTCGCCGTCTGAGCACCGCGGCCGCGAGGACCACGAGCGATTGGACGGCGAAGCCGATGAGATAGCCACCTTCCGTCGCGACGTCCCTGATGGGACCACGCGAGTTCGGCAACTCGTAGGTCATCTACCGGTTCCCTTCATCGAACCCCCCTGGATGTCGGCGCCGGAAACCGCCCGTCGGCGCCGAGTGGAACTGTCCGGCCGGTGGCGGAGCGCGTCACGGTCCGAGCGCGTGAAGTGTGCCACACCCGTCCTGTGCCGGACAAGAGCTAGGTGAACAACCATTCCGACGTTCATGTCATGCACACGTCGGAGAAGATGAGGACCGGCCAGCACACGATCGATCCGAGGAACGAGATCACCAGATCCGCCCCGTCCATGGCACCGAGATGTGAGGTGTGGGTGAGGGTCCAGATCACCCCGACCAGGCCGTACGGGATTGCGACGAGGATGACGAGTCCGATGAACTCGGCGACGGTCATCTCGTAGGACAGGATCCTGCGGGCGATGGCAAGCATGGCAGAGCCCTCCTCGATGGATGGAAGAACGAGCGGAGAACGACGGTCCCGGCCCGGGCCGGATCAGGATCGATCGAACCGGTCCGCCGGCACGACCGCCGGGGAGGTTATCAGGAACATCCGGAATTTGCGAACGGCCATTCCGAAGGTCTCCGAAGACCCGATCGACGTCGCGCGGACATCGTTCGGACGGCCCCGATGGCAACAAGGAACCGGCCGCTCGGATGGATCGATGCCCCGTCGGTGTGTACGCTGCTCGCAGAACGGGTCGAGAATTTCCCCGACGGAGCGACACCGATCCTCCGCGAACGACATCCAGAATCAGTGAGGCGAACACGCGTGGTCGGCAAGACGTCCCCCGACACCGGACGACGAACCCGCCCGAAGGATCGTCGTGCGCGAATCGCCGCCGCAGCTGCCGTCGCCTTCGCCGAGCGCGGCTACCACGGTGTGAGCGTCGAGGACATCGCGACGGAGGTCGGTGTCACGAAGTCCGCGCTCTACCGGCACTTTCCGGGCAAGTACGCCCTGTTCCTGAATTCGGCGCTCATGCTGATCGATTCGCTCGAGGGCGCCCTCGATTCCGTGCCCGACGACCCCGCGCGCGATCCACGGGAGACCCTCCGTGCCCAGATGTCCGCGATCATCGCGGTGACGATCGAGCAGCGTCGGTCGGCCGGGATCTACCGATGGGAGCGCAGATATCTCCGGAAGGAGGACCGCCCCGCCATCCGCGAACGCTCCTGGGCGGTCAATGCCCGCATCCGTCGCCCACTGCAGCAGATCCGGCCGGATCTGTCCGACGAGGACGCGTTCGTGCTCGTCGCGGCCATGCTCAGCACCATCGGCAGCATCACCGTGCACAATCTGACGCTGCCTCCGCGGTACATGGAACAACTACTGCTCGATGCGTGCACCGCGCTCGCCGAGACCCGCTTCTCCCCCGCTCCCGCCGCGCCCGAGCGAGTCGCCGCCGCGGATCGCCCGGGCCAGGACAACATGCGGGAAAACCTGCTGCGTTCGGCGGTCGGGCTGTTCCACCAACGGGGCTACAACGAGGTCGCGGTCGAGGACATCGCTGCCACGGTCGGCCTCCCCGCCTCCGGGATCTACCGTTATTTCGTGTCGAAGTCCGACATCCTCGCTGCGGCCTTCCACCGAGCGGCCGACCGACTCGAGACAGCCGTGGCCGCCGGGACGGCCGCAGCGTCCGATCCGGAGGACGCGTTGCGATCGCTGGTCTCGATCTACGTCGACCTGTCGTTCTCCCAGCGGGAACTGATGTCGGTGTACTTCGCCGAGCTCGTCAACGTTCCGGACGCCTCGCGCGCCGATCTGCGGCTGCGTCAGCGCGCCAATGTGGAGCAGTGGTCGTCCTACCTGCAGGCGATCTGCGACGGTCTGTCCGCCGCGGATGCCCGCTTCCTCATGTACGCCGCGATCAACCTGGTGCCGGATCTCGGGGTCCTGCTGGGCACGTCCGCGGCACAGCAGCAAGCGGAGAACATCCACCGGTGCATGCTCGCGGTGCTGCTGAGCCGGTCCGGTCAGCGCCTCGGCCACGGCGAGGACGCCCCGTGCACGCCGACGATCGGGTCCGCGCACTGAGCGATCACGCTCAATACGCACTGAGTGGTGCCGCTCGTTGCACACTGCGCGAGATCACCCGCTGACGCCCGTAGTGCCACTGGGTGCACACAGCTGTGATCCCCGAAAACCCTCTGTTCCAAGCTAGGTGACGTCGACCCATTGTTTTTTGCACCTTGTTGCACATAGTCTGGCGGCAGAGGGACCCTCCGGAGACGAAGAAGGAACACATCATGACGCTGCCACCGATCCTGTCCGGCCCGCTGAGCGTGCCCCTGGTCGCTTCCCCGATGTTCATCGCGTCAGGGCCGGAACTGGTGTCCGCCCAGTGCCAGGCCGGAGTCGTCGGGTCGTTCCCGGCACTCAACGCGCGTCCTCAGTCGATGCTCGTCGACTGGCTGCAGCAGATCACCGAGAGCAACGCCGACTACGCGGCACGCCACCCCGAGGAGTACGTCGCGCCGTTCGCCGTCAACCAGATCGTGCACCGCTCCAACGAGCGGCTCGAGCAGGACCTCGAGGTGATCGTCGAGCACCGGGTCCCGATCGTGATCACCTCGCTCGGTGCCCGTAAGGAGGTCAACGAGGCCGTTCACTCCTACGGTGGCATCGTCCTGCACGACGTGATCTCGAACGAGTTCGCACACAAGGCGATCGACAAGGGCGCCGACGGCATCGTCGCCGTCGCCGCGGGCGCAGGCGGGCATGCCGGGACGCAGTCCCCGTTCGCGTTGCTCCAGGAGATCCGTCGGTGGTTCGACGGCCCCCTGCTGCTGTCCGGCTCGATCGCTCACGGCCGCTCGATCCTCGCCGCGCAGGCCGCCGGCGCCGACCTCGCCTACGCCGGCACGGCCTTCCTCGCCACCGAGGAGGCCCGCAGCGCCGAGGACTACAAGAACATGATCGTCGACAGCACCGCCAAGGACATCGTCTACAGCAACCTGTTCACCGGCGTGCACGGCAACTACCTGCGAGGAAGCATCGTCGCCGCCGGACTCGACCCCGACGACCTCCCCGAATCCGATCCGTCCGCCATGAACTTCGGGTCCGGTGGCACCACCGACGCCAAGGCCTGGCGCGACATCTGGGGAGCCGGCCAGGGCCTCGGCGCGATCGAGTCCGTCGTCCCCGTCCGCGAGCTCGTCCAACGACTTCGCGACGAATACGAGCAGGCGTGGACGTCCCTCGAACGACGCCGGGTCGCCACGATCGACGCCGGATAGTGTGACCTAGGCTGACGCGGTGTCTCTCAGGTTCGCCATCCTCACCGCGCTGGTCGAGCGCGACAGCACCGGACTGGAACTGGCGCGGCGCTTCGACCGGTCGATCGGGTACTTCTGGCCCGCGACCCACCAGCAGATCTACCGCGAACTGGATCGGATGCGGGCGGGCGACCTGATCCGCGAAGTCCCGACGGACGGAAAACCCGGCCGCGGTCAGCCTCGACGTTTCACCATCACACCCGATGGTCGCCGACTGCTGCGCGGCTGGATCTCCGAGATCGAGGATCCGGACGTGGTGCGCTCCGGTGTCTCCGTGCGCCTGCGCGCGGCCGCGGCGCTCGACGATCCCGACGCCGCGCGTCCCGCGCTGGAACATCAACGGGCGTATCGCGCGGCGATGCTCGAGCAGTATCGCGCCATCGAGCAACGCGACTTCGCCGAGGCTCGGGGCGACGCGCGGAGCATCCTGCAGCACCTTGTGCTCCGCCTCGGCATCCTCCTCGAGGAGACCTGGCTTACCTGGCTGGACGAGGCGCTCGACACGATCGACCGGCTCGACGCGACGCCGGATTCCTCCGCCGACCGCAGCGGAACGGTCCCGTAGACCGGAACACGAGAACCGCGCCGAGGCGCACTACGCGAGGAGGTCGACCGGCCCTTCATTCGGGGCCGGTCGACCTCCCTCTGCCCGTGCATTCTCGGGACTGCGTGACGACCCGCGCGGTCACACCGGCCGAGGAGCGGCGGCTTGTCTACACGGATGCAGGTCTACCTGTCACGGTGCGTTTCCGGCCTCAGGGTCGACTGCCGTCAGCGCGGTGGTCAGGGTCCGACTCGGCCGCATCACGGCCACGGTCTTGTCCCTGTCCGGCCGGTAGTAGCCGCCGATGTCGACCGGCGCGCCCTGCACCTCGTTCAACTCCCGCACGATCGTGTCCTCGTCCCTGGCCAGCGCCTCGGCCAGCGGGGCGAACTGTTCGGCGAGTTCCGGATCCTCGGTCTGCGCGGCAAGTTCCTGTGCCCAGTACATCGCGAGGTAGAACTGGCTGCCCCGGTTGTCGAGCTCGCCGACCTTGCGCGACGGGCTCTTGTTCGTCTCCAGCAGCTTGCCGGTCGCTGCATCGAGCGCGTTCGCCACGATCTTGGCGCGCTCGTTGCCGGTCTTGATACCGAGGTCCTCCAGGCTCACGGCCAACGCCAGGAACTCACCGAGCGAATCCCAGCGCAGGTGGTTCTCCTCCACCAACTGCTTGACGTGCTTGGGCGCCGACCCTCCGGCGCCCGTCTCGTAGAGGCCGCCGCCCGCCATCAGCGGCACGATCGACAGCATCTTGGCGCTCGTCCCGAGTTCGAGGATCGGGAACAGGTCGGTGAGGTAGTCGCGCAGGATGTTGCCGGTCGCGGCGATGGTGTCCATTCCGCGGATCAGCCGCTCCAGTGTGTACCGCATCGAGCGCACCTGCGACATGATGTGGATGTCGAGGCCCTCGGTGTCATGATCCTGCAGGTACAGCTCGACCTTCTTGATCAACTCGTTCTCGTGGGGGCGGTACGGGTCGAGCCAGAACAGGACCGGCATACCGGAGTTGCGTGCCCGGGTGACCGCGAGCTTGACCCAGTCGCGGATCGGCGCGTCCTTGACGGTGCACATGCGCCAGATGTCGCCCGCCTCGACGTGCTGGGTGAGCAGCACCTCGCCGGTTTCGACATCGACGAAGTTGGCCTCGCCCTCCTCCGGAACTTCGAAGGTCTTGTCGTGCGAGCCGTACTCCTCGGCCTTCTGCGCCATGAGACCGACGTTGGGGACGGTACCCATGGTCGTCGGGTCGAACGCGCCGTTGGTCTTGCAGAAGTTGATGATCTCCTGGTAGATGCGCGCGAAAGTCGACTCCGGCATGACCGCCTTGACGTCCTTGGGTCGTCCGTCGGCGCCGTACATCTTGCCGCCCGAGCGAATCATTGCGGGCATCGAGGCATCCACGATGACATCGCTGGGGGAATGGAAGTTGGAGATGCCGCGGGCGGAATCGACCATGGCCAATTCGGGCCGGTGCTCATGGCAGTTGTGCAGGTCCTGCTTGATTTCGTCCCGCTGCGTGCTGGGCAGCGCCTCGATCTTGTCGTACAGGTCGCCGAGACCGTTGTTGACGTTGACGCCCAGTTCGTCGAACAGCTTCTGATGCTTGGCGAAGGCGTCCTTGTAGAAGGTCTTCACCGCATGGCCGAAGACGATGGGGTGCGAGACCTTCATCATCGTCGCCTTGACGTGGAGGGAGAACATCACGCCCGTCTTGCGCGCATCCTCCATCTGCTCCTCGTAGAACTCGAGCAACGCCTTCTTGCTCATGAACATGCTGTCCATGATGTCGCCCTCACCGAGCTCCACCTCGGGCTTGAGGACGATCGTCTCGCCACCCTCGGTCACCAGCTCCATCCGGACCTTGCGCGCCCGGTCCAGCGTCATCGACTTCTCGCCGTGGTAGAAGTCGCCGTGCCGCATGTGCGCGACGTGGCTGCGCGAGGCCATCGACCACTCGCCCATGCTGTGCGGGTGCTTACGGGCGTACTCCTTCACCGCCCGGGGTGCGCGCCGATCGGAGTTGCCCTCACGCAGGACAGGGTTGACCGCACTGCCGAGAATCTTGCCGTAGCGCTCCCGGATGGCACGCTCTTCGTCCGTCTTCGGGGCGTCCGGGAAATCCGGGACCTGGTAGCCCTTGCTCTGCAGTTCCTTGATGGCAGCCAGGAGCTGCGGTACGGACGCACTGATGTTGGGCAGTTTGATGATGTTGGTCTCGGGCAGTTGCGTCAGACGACCCAGCTCGGCCAGGTTGTCCGGGACGCGCTGCTCTTCCGTGAGGTGCTCGGGGAACTCGGCCAGGATCCGCGCAGGCACCGAGATGTCGCTGGTCTCGACCTCGATGCCCGCGGCCCCAGCGAAGGTACGCACGATCGGCAGGAAGGCGTAGGTCGCAAGCAACGGCGCCTCGTCGGTCAACGTATAGATAATGGTCGACTGCTTGTCGGCGCTCATTCTTGTCTCGACTCCCTACGTCGGTTCGGTCCGCCTCACGAAATGCTCCGCGTGCGGGATTGCATCGGGTATCAGGCTACGTGCGAGAACTCGAGAACGATATTTACTCGCCGGTAACTCGAACTCCGCCGACAGGCTTCGACGGCCCGACGGGCGCCCGACCGTCGACCCCATGTCTGCTCGCGACCGACAACGCCGCAGTCCGGCGCGCCACCGATTCGATGGCCCCTCGACCTGTCGTGACGCGGGTGCGATCAGCGCACAGCATCGCCGTCAGGAAAGAAGTCTTCGCAAGCAGTGGGAAGACTGCTGTCACAAGCGATCCCGATGTCGAACCGGAATTCGATCCCTCGGCCGCCCGATCGCGGTCGAACGCCGACGCCTGCAGATGCTGTCGTCAGGGACGATCGTTCCGTCGAGATTCGTCGATCGTCGCTCTGCGGGGAGACGACCGCGGACCCTAGAGGGAGCCGCACGCCTGCGTCCCGATGAAAAACTTCACATTTCTCGCCGACGACTCGACTCGAGCTGTTACCGGCAGGAGCCCGCCACTGCTCCGACATCAATCGCAGGCGGGCGCCGGAACATCCTCGAACAGCGGCGACCCGATCGGCACGAGGTACACCACGTCGAGGATCACCGGCTCCGCGCCGAGATTCCGGCCCACGTGCAGGTGGTCCCGACCCGAGGGTTCGTTGATGAAATCACCGGTCTCGAACACGACAGGCTCGCAGTCTCCTTCGGGATGCGTCAACGTGCCGGCCCGCACGATGCCGAGCACGGGACCATCGTGATAGTGCCAACCGGTGCTACCGCCCGGTTCGATGGTGATCTCCCGGGCCACGGCGTGCACACCGTCCGGTACGAACGGCAGCAGTCGCGGTGGCACCTCGATGTCCACCCGAGTGACTCCTGAGATGCCCTCGCTCGGGGTGGCGTGCGCCCACCCGGGCACCGCCATCGTTGCTGCACATGCCGTCGCCGCGAGTACACCCTGCACGGAGCGCTCCATGCGCACGGACGCTACCGCCTACACGACACTGCTGCAGGACAACTCGTGCACTCGATGAACCCGTCCTCTGCTTGCCGCTCCGCCGCGGCCCATCATGCCCATCCATGACGGCTCGCTCGGAAGCCGGCGTGTCGGTAGCGTCTCGTGAATGACGAACTCGGATCACGGAGACCCCGGCGACGCTCCCACCGTGCCGCCGCCGTTGGCGGAGATCGTCAACGCGACCCGACCCACTGCCGCCGAGGAAGCGCGGACGGTCGCGGCGTCGACGAACACCGGCACTCTCGCGACCCTCACGAAGGAAGGAGACCCCTGGGCCTCCTTCGTGACGTACGGACTGGTCGGCGGCTCACCGGTGTTGTGCGTGTCGCACATGGCAGAGCACGGCCGCAATCTTGCGCGCGACCCACGCGCGAGCATCGCGATCGTCGCGCCCGACCCGCAGTCCGACCCGCTCGCCGGCACCCGCATCACTCTCGCCGGGTACGTCGAGCGTCCCGAAGGTGAGGAACTGGCCGCCGCGCGCGAAGCACACCTGGCAGCTGTCCCTGCGGCCCGCGTGTACATCGATTTCAGCGACTTCACGCTCTGGGTTCTTCGGGTTCAGCGCGTGCGCTGGGTCGGTGGGTACGGACGGATGGATTCGGCCACCGCCGAGGACTATGCCGAAGCGTTGCCGGATCCTGTGACCCCGTCGGCGGCTCGTGCGATCGCGCATCTCAACGACGATCACGCCGACGCGCTGCTGGCGATGGCCCGGAAGCTCGGCGGGTTCCCGGATGCGACAGCGGCAACCTGTGTCGGAGCCGACCGATACGGCCTCGACCTCGATGTCACCACGCCGCGTGGGCGAGCCATGACGCGCGCCGGCTATCTGTCGCCGCTCGACTCCGCCGACGAATTGCGCGCAGCAACAGTCGCTCTGGCTCGCGCGGCGCAATCACCGTAAGCATGGTCAGTGCTGTGGATCGAGCATCGCTGCTGCCGTGGCAAGGTCGGATTCCTTCTCGGTGATCAGCGCGAACAATGCGTACCCGACGGGGGCCGCGTTCCAGAGGTGCTCGACCTGGGCAGCCAGACCGTCGTGGACACGTCCACCCGCGTCGATATAGGCAGCGAGGGTGACCCGGAGCATCTCCTCCCCCGCTGCCCCGTACTGGATCACGAAGTCCCGCGCGGGATCGTCCACGCGAGCCGTCGTCCAGTCCAGAACACCGGTGACGACACCGTCCTCGTCGAGCAGGACATGCGCGGGATAGATCTCACCGTGTGTCATGACCGTGCGGTCGGGCCAGCAACTGTCGTCGTCGAGCCACGCCTCCCACCCCTCGGCGAGGGCGGGTGCGACGGTGAACGCGTCGCGTACCCGCGCGATGTCGTCCCGCCAGGCCTGGCGTGCCCGGTCGGGCGTGCGCACTTCGACACCGGCCACACCTGCTCGTTCCACGTCGATCGAGTGCAGGCGTGCGAGAAGACGTCCCAGCCGCTCCGCATAGCGGGCGTCGGCAGGGTCCATGTGCCAGACGGGTTCACCGGCGTCGTTCAGGGTCAGTCCCGGGGCGCCCGGCAGAGCGCGGTAGGCAATGAGGTCGGGCCTGTGGATCTCCCAGCGTGGCACCGCAATGCCGTCCTCGGCGAGGACGGGCCCGACCAGATCGAGGATGCGCAATTCGTCGGCCGTCTTCGCCGAGACGTCGGGCCGGCGCGGGATGCGCAGGACCCACCGTCGGCCGGTGTCGTCGGAGGCGAGGACGACACGGTAGTCGAGTCCCGCCTCGTTCACCGTCACGTCGTCGGCCGACAGGTGCAGGTCGTGCCGAGCGGCGAGCGAGAGGGCGTCGGTGACGTCGAAGGAGCTCATGCGGTTCACGCTCTCATCGCCACATCGTTCCGGTCCACCGATTTCCTCGGACGGTCGTGGCGGCTCACGTGCCGTTACAGGCGGAGAACAGGTCGGCCCCACGCGCGTGTCCTGCCCCGGAATCGCCGGTCACTCGTGGCAATGTCCACAGAATGCATCCGTACGACCAGGGGTTCGAGCCTCCGCAAGCATGCTCCGAGTGGTGTCGGGCGCGCTCGTTCGACCTGCAGGTGCTCGACGAGGGCGTCACCGTCGACCTGAAATGGTGGAACAGCCATCTCGAACGTGCCGGGCACGAGATCCGCCTCCGGGGACGGAATCTCGACGGACGGATCATCGACGACGGTGACGCGATCGTCCAACGCAACGACCTCCGATCGGACAGTGAACTGTTCGAAGCCGACCACGCCGGTCTGGGACTGTTGTTCCTGTGCGCGGCCTGGCGCAGCGCGCATCCGCGACGACGCGGCGCCCGACGTTTTCCGGACGTCCGCGACACACACGCCCCGAAGGACCGGGACCGGTTCACCAAGATCAAGGGAGTCCTCGACTACTGCGCGAAGACCAAGTCGCTGCCCGACACCGCGCGGCAGACCTGGTCCGGATGGCCGGACACTCCCGGCGTCGGCGTACCGCTCCTGGCGACTTATCTGTGGGCGGTCGAGGTGCGGACCGAGGCGGGCCCGGCACAACTTCTCGATCAGCACGCGGTGTCGACACTCATCCACGAAGGGTGGCTCGAGGATCCGTCGGTCGCCGACTTCACGCTGCGGCGCTATCACCGGTACGTCGAACTCCTCAACATGTGGGCGTCGTTGATTGCCACGCGTCCGGAGATGGTCGAGATGTGGCTCGTCGACCGTTGGCACGCCCGTATCTGTGAAGCCCGGGACGGGTCGCACGCGACTCCGCGATTGTTCTGATCGACCCGGGCGTCGCGATGAGGCCGCCCGAATCGTCCCGTCGGGGCTGATGCACACTCGCAGGATGGGGTCACCGACTACGACGAGCATCACCAGGACGACCGGCGCACAGCCGATTCCACAGCCGCGATGGAGACTTCCGCTGGTGGGTGATCTGCTCAGTATCGATGTGGCCAAACCGGTTCAGCGTGAGATGCAGATGGCTCAGGAACTAGGTGGAATCTTCGAACGCAAGATCCTCCGGCACCGATTGATCGTGGTCTCCGGCGCCGAGCTGGTGCGCGAGGTCAACGACGAGGAGAAGTGGGCGAAGTTCCTCGGCAAGCCGCTGCGCAAGCTTCGTGTCATCGCCGGCGACGGGCTGTTCACCGCGTTCAACTCCGAACCGAACTGGAGCAAGGCCCACAACATCCTCGGCCCGGGATTCGGCCAGGCCGCGATGCGCGGCTATCACGACTCGATGCTCACGGTCGTCGACCGGCTGGTCGACAGCTGGGACGCCGCCGCGGCCGGCGGCGAGTATGTGGACGTGCCGAAGAGCGTGACGTCGCTCACCTTCGACGTCATCGGCCGGTGCGGCTTCAGCTACGACTTCGACTCGTTCGGCCGCACCGAACCGGATCCGTTCATCGCGGCGATGAGCCGGGCGCTCGAGTACATCAACCGCTCGTCGAACGACATCCCGATCCTGCGCGCCCTGTTCGGCCGCAGCGCCCGTGAGCAGCACGAACGCGACATCGCGCTGATGCAGGAGACGGTCGATCGCATCGTAGAGGAGCGGATGCGCTCCGGTGAGCAGCACGGCGATCTGCTGGACCTGATGATGCACACCGCCGATCCCGACACCGGTGAGCAGCTCGATCGCGAATCGATCCGCAATCAGGTGCTGACCTTCCTGGTCGCGGGCAACGAGACCACCGCGGCCACTCTGGGGTTCGCGGTCCACTTCCTGAGCCGACATCCCGAGGTGGTGGCGAAGGCGCGGGCCGAGATCGCCCAGGTCGTCGGTACCGACGGCCGGATCGGGTATGAGCAGGTCGCCAAGCTGCGGTATGTGCGGCGAGTGGTGGACGAGACGCTGCGATTGTGGCCGGCCGCCCCGGGCTATTTCCGCAAGGTGCGCGGTGAGACCACCCTCGGGGGTCGTGTCCTGCCGAAAGGTTCGTGGGTGTTCGTGCTGCTGCCGCAGCTGCACCGCGACCCGCTGTGGGGCGACGACCCCGAGCGGTTCGACCCGGACCGGTTCGAACCCGAGGCCGTGCGCAAACGGCCGGCGCACATCTTCAAACCGTGGGGCACCGGCATCCGCGCGTGCATCGGTCGGCAGTTCGCGCTGCACGAAGCGGTGCTCACGCTCGCATCGCTGATCCGGCGGTACGACTTCGCTCCGGAACCCGGCTACGAACTCGACGTCCACGAGGCAATCACGTTGAAGCCTCGTGGCCTACGCGTGAGGCTCTCCCGCCTCTGAATCGTCGCGTCGCTCCTCGCGCACGGCGGACGGTGGCCGGGTCGTCGACAGACGCACCCGGCCACTGTCGAGATCGACCCATTCGTCGTCCCCGACGGCGATGTCGATCCGGCCGTTCTTCTTGCTCGCGATCTCCTCGATCGTGTGTCTCCGACCGGGCGAGAAGAGTTCGTCCATCACCCCGAGGACGCTGCCTCCGGCGTCACCTCCCCGACCGTTCCGGCGCTTGCGCCAGTACACCCACCCTCGCCGTTCGGCCCACAGTCCTACCCGGTCGATCACGACGAAGACGGCGATCACGGTCACCGCGACCAGCAGAGCTCCCACCGGCAGTCCCTTCTCCTGCAACCATGATGCCTTCGCGGTCCTGGTCGCGCCGCCGGGAAGGCGTCATGATGGAGAAGTGACGCCCGCGTCGCCCGGAGACTTCGTCCTCCTCGCCCGGATCCACTCGTGTGATCCGGAATCGCTGTGCGCCAATTCCGTTCACGCACGAGGAGCAGCACCATGACATCGATCGAACCCGCAGGCGGCGGGGGCGGCGGAACGATGGCCCGACCGAATTCGTCCGGGTTGGCGGACGTCATCGACACCATCCTGGACAAGGGTCTCGTCATCGACGCGTTCGTACGCGTCTCTCTCGTCGGCATCGAGATCGTGACCATCGACGCCCGCATCGTGGTCGCAAGCGTCGATACCTACCTGCGGTTCGCCCAGGCCGTCGACAGACTCGAGATCTCCCAGACCCAGCCGAAAGGTGTGCCCGAGATCGTCGGCGACGTCAGCGGCAAGGCCGTGGAGAGCGCCGCCAAGTACAAGACCCACAGCGCCCTCGACTCCGCGGCCGAGAAGGTGCTCGGGTTCTTCGACGACGTGGCGGAGAAGCGACAGGAAGCTCCGCGACGCAAGAGGAAGCAGCGATGAATATCCGAACTGGGGAGGTGTTGTGGCGGACTTCGAACAGGACCGAGCGCTGATGATCCGGCTGTGGCGCATGTGGGGTTCTCGCGCCGCCGAACTGTCCGACGAGCAGTGGACGACCGAAACTCGGCTACCGGGATGGACGGTCCGGGACGTCTACGTGCACATCACGCCGGACGTGATGATCGAGATGCTCGCCGCGCCGTCGGCAGACGGTGAGGCGAAGGTGACCAGCGCCGCGGAGATGCTCCGGATGCTCAACACCGATCCGGCCGAGGCCGAAACGAGGCACGAGCGGATGGCCGAGACGGTGCGCCGACTGGCAGCCGATGTCGAGCGCACGGCAGTCGCGACCCGCTTCGAATCCGACTTCCCCGCCGCCTTCGACCGGATCACCGGATTGAGCCGTGCGTCCGTGATCGCACACCCGTTCCTGGAGTCGGTCGCGCTCGGCGCGTTCCTCGACATGGCGATCCTGGAGACCACCATCCACTGGCTCGACGTGATCGACGCGGTCGGCGGACCACGGCCCGAGTCGATGGCCCTCGAACGGACACGGGACGTCCTTGCCGCGGTGCCCGATCCGCTCACCTTCGTCGAGGCGGCGTCGGGTCGCGCCGATCCGATGATCCTTCCCTTCATGCACTGAAGGACCACGCGTCGTCGCTCTATGCTCGGACGATGTTCCTTCTCTTCGGCTTCGGCACCAAGCGACAGAACCTCGGTCCGGGGCAGAACCGGACGTGTCCGCGCTGCCACAACACCACGCAGTGGCTCCGGATCCGGGAGTCCAAGCAGTTCACGCTGTTCTTCGTGCCGGTCGCGCGGTGGGGCCGCCGACAGTTGGAGCAGTGCGGGATCTGCGGGACCGCCGTGGAGATCTGAGTCCGGTCAGTCGGGATCGGCGAAGGCAGGAGCACGCTCGGTCATCCCCGCCGTGACCGCCTCGATCTGATTGGGCGACCCCATCAGCTCGACCTGCAGCGTGCTCTCGAGCATCAGCGCGGACTCCGGATCGGAGCCGGTCCACGTCTCCTCGTACAGGCGCTTGGCCGCCTGCACGGCGTGCGGCGACTTGCCGGCGATCTCGTGGGCCAGTTCCTGCGCCGCGGCGAGCGGGTCGTTCGAGACATGAGTGACGAGACCGAGTGCGTCGGCCTCGGTGCCGGTGAGGATGCGCCCCGTGAAGGTGAGTTCCTTCGCCACATCGAGGCCCACGAGTCGCGGCAGGCTCTGGGTGATCCCCATGTCGGGGACGAGGCCCCACTTGACCTCCATGATCGACAGCCGCGCGTCGGGCGTCGCGAACCGGATGTCGGCGCCGAGCGCGATCTGCAGGCCGCCGCCGAAGCAGTTGCCGGTGATCGCGGCGATCACCGGGGCCGGGACGCGGGACCAACCGTAGGCCACGCGTTGGGCATGGTTGGCGATGTGCCCGTCCGCGCGGGCGAGCAGATCCCGCGGGCCACTGCCGTCACGGTTACCGAGACCGGTGATGTCGAGGCCGGAGCAGAAGCTCTTGCCGGCGCCGTGGAGCACGACGGCGCGTACCGTGCGGTCGATCGCGAGCTGCTCGGTGGCATCGACGATCGCATCGAACATCGCCGGGTCGAGCGCGTTGTGCTTCTCGGCGCGGTCCAAGGTCACGGTTGCGACACCGAACTCGTCGATCTCGATCCGCACTCTCTGCTCGCTCATCCGCCGAACCTCCTCGAGAACTGGTGGGGATCGGGACGTCCGGAGAATCCTGCCCGCGATCGCGAAGCCGACTGTACAGCAAGGATTTCGCCGCCGACGGTGAACATGCGAGAGGCCGCGACGAACGTCCTCGGCTGCCGTTCGGAGACGCGCCGCCATCCGGGCACCGCCCGCCTCCGGCGTGCAGACCGTGACCGAACCGTTATAGTCGGCGGCATGACTACAGTTCTCGGTGTCTCGGTCGGTGCCAGCGCGGTGCGCTTTGCGCGACGTGACACCGGGAGCCTCGACAGCCCCGTCTTCGGATCCCGCTCGATGCCCGCCCTGCTCGACCGGCCGGCCGAGCTGGCCGCGGAGTCCATCGAGACGATGCTCGCCGAGACCGACGAGATCGAGCAGGTGCGCGCCATCGGCGTCGCCTACCAGAACGAGACGCAGGCCGATTTCGTCCAGGGCGCGATGAGCCGCCTGGACATCGACAACTTCCGGCTCGTCCCGGAAGTGACCGCGGCGCTCGAAATGCTGGAAACCACAGGAGAGCTCGGCGATCACGAGACGCTCGTGTTCTACGACCTCGGCAGCTCGGGCCTCACCGTCACGGTTGTCGACCGGGGTACCCGCATCGCGTTGAGCACGGCACGCTCGGAGGGGATCAGCGGCGACCTCGTCGACCGCCTGATCTACGACCACCACGTCGACCTGCAGCGTTTCGCCGAGCCGGCCGACATGGCGGCACAGCGGGCCCTCACCGCCCGGTGCCGCGACGCGAAGGAGCAGCTGTCCTCGAAGGATGCGGTGTGCATGCCCGGCGAGGGTGGTCTGCTGCTGCTCTCGCAGGACAGCTTCGATTCGCTCATCGACGGACCTGTGAAGGCCTCGGCCCGCCTCACCCTCGACGTGATCCGCCGTTCGGGACGCACTCCCGACGCCGCGGTGCTCATCGGGGGCGGAGCGAACATTCCGCTGGTCACCGCCGTGATGGAATCGTGGCTCGATATTCCGGTGATCGTGCCCCCGCAGCCCGAACTGGTGGCGGCGGAAGGCGCGGCGCTCCTCGCCCGCCCGGACACCGCGAAGGTCGCCGAGACGGCGGAGTTCGCGGCGCCGCTCGAGCTCACCGAGACGGCACAGTTCGCTCCGCAGCCGGTCGCGCCGGACGCGCCGACCGAGAGCTTCGCTGCCGCCGACATCCGGCAGGAGACCGAGACGCCCGCGCAGCCGCGGAACCGTCGACGCCTCCTGCTCGCCGGTGGTGCCGTCGTCGTCGCAGCGGCGATCGGCCTCGGTATCGACCTGCTCCAGAGTTCCGGTCGCGATCCGCAGCCGACCGCCACACAGCAGGAGATGCAGGAGCCACCGGCGCAACCGGCAGCGGAGCCCCGGTCCACGACCACCACGGACGCTTCGACCGTGCCGGAAACCGTCCCGGCGGTGTCGGACGAGCAGTCGACGGTCACCGATCGCAGCGAGACCCGCACCACCTCCCGGCCACCGACGACGGCGGAGACCTCCACGCAGATCCCCACCACCGGGGCACAGGACGACGCGGCGGCCGACACCTCGGTGCCGTCACTCGAACCGGAGCCGGCCCCGATGGTCCCCGGCCTCCCCCAGTTCGAGCTGCCGACGCTGCCGCCGCCCCCGCAGATCCAGCTCCCGCAGCTGCCCCGCATCCCCGGGCTCTGATCGGTCAGCCGCAGACCGCCGGGGTGCGACGCGAACTCGTCGGTTCCGGATGAGGCAGCAGTCGCTGCCACCACCGGGTCACCCGCGGACTCGCAATCGGTCGCGCGACACGGAACCGGTTCGTCCCGGGTCCGGTGCGCATCGGCGGCGCCGCCGTCACGGCCTGTTCTCTCGACGCCGAGTGCACGCGTTCGTCGTGGCACCAATCGACCACCACCGACCGCGCTCCGCTGCGGATGATCAGCGACCGCACGGGTCCGTCCACGAAGACCTCCCGGTCGACGTGATGGGGGCCGGGATGCCCGGGCTCCGGGGCGGAGGCGACGCCCAACAGGATCTCGGGTTCGGTGGACGGCCGGCTCGCCTCGACCAGCAGACGCTCCTCGTCGACCTCGCGGACGGTGACGTCGCTGTGTCCCGAGACGTCGCCCACCAGCAACGCCACGTAGTCGGTCTCGCTCTCCGAATCGCGAATGGCCAGCAATCGGGCCTTTCGGGAGCCGCAGCGCAGTGACTCGTCGAGCTCCGGTGTCACCGTGCGCGCGTCCGCTGCAGCGCTCAGGTCGATCCGTCTCGACGTCCAGCTGAAGAACGGCTCCGACGATGTCGTGGTCATCACCAGCTCCTTCGGCCGTTTTCCGTTCGCTTGCTCCGACGACTCCATCGTGGTCGCCGAGAGTGGGGACGTCGCGCGTAGTGGAGTACTCGATCTGCGGTCGCCCGCGGGAGGTGAAATCTCCAACCCGGAGATATCCGCACTTCGCGGATCTACGATCGTGTGCATGGATCAGCGCTGGCCACTGATTCAGCTGCGGGGGGAACTGGAAATCATTGTCGCGGCCCTGACGGACCACGACCGAGGCGGTGTGGTCCTCACCGGAGATCCCGGAGTCGGGAAGACCACCCTGGCCCGCATGGCCACCGACTCGCTGTCCGCCCCGGTGCGCTGGATCGCGGGAACGGAATCCGCTCGGAGCATCCCTCTGGGTGCCTTCGCGCACCTCATCGAAGCTCCCCCTGCCAGCGACCCCGTCGCCTTCCTCGCCGCTGCACGACAGGCCCTGCTGGGCGAACACGGCTCCGATCGCGCACGGCTCGTCCTCGGGGTCGACGACGCCCACCTGCTCGATCCACTCTCGGCCACCTTCCTCCATCAGCTCGCCCTCGATCGCGCGGTCCACACGGTCGCTACGGTCCGCAACGGCGAAGTCGTGCCCGACGCCGTCACCTCCCTGTGGAAGGACGGCCATCTCATCCGCCTGGAGCTGTCACCGTTCACCCGGCAGCAGTGCATCGATCTCATCGAGACCGTGCTCGGTGGACCCCTGGAAGAGTTGAGCGCCGACCTGATCTGGAAGGCTTCGGGTGGGAACGCGCTGTTCGTCCACCACCTCGTGGTCGGGACCCGTGAGGCCGGCACGCTCCGCCGGGTGGGGAACGTGTGGCAGCTCCGGGGCGGCACCGCCGTCACCTCCGAGCTCGCCTCACTCCTCGAACATCGCATCGACCACCTCACGCCCGAGGTGCTGCAGGCCCTGCAGCTGTTGGCGTTCTGCGAACCGCTCGACCTCGAGATCCTCTGCGGTCTCGCCGGTGACGACGCCGTCGAGGAAGCCGAACGACGTGGACTGATCGACGTCGTCGACGACAACCGCAACTATCGCGTCCGCTACACCCATCCCCTCTTCGGTGAGGTCGTGCGCCGCCGCGTGGGCCGGGTCGCGGGTCCCAGGATCCGAGGGCAGCTCGTCGAGGCGCTGGGTTCACGCGTCCAGCGAGGCCCGGCCGACCGGATCCGTCTGGCCGAGCTCTCCCTGGACAGCAGCCGGTCCGTCGACCCCGAATTGCTCGAGACCGCGGCCCACGATGCGATCGCCCTGGGCGACGCACCGCTCGCCGAACGTTTCGCACGCGCAGCGTTCGATGCCACGGGGACGTTCTCGGCCGCGGATCTCCTCGCCCGCGCACTGGTGTGGCTGGGTGGAATCAGTGAGGTGGAGTCCGTGCTCGCCTCGTTCGATCCCCGCACCCTCGACGAGAGCGAGCTCGTGCGATGGGGCGCGACCCGCATCTCCAATCTGTTCTGGGGGATGGGTAACGCCGCCGAGGCCCAGCAGGTGCTCGCGACCCTCCGCGAATTGGTGACGCGGCCCCATCTGGGGCTGGTGGTTGACGCAATCGACTGCGGATGCGCGGTGTACGAAGGGCGTCCCCGCGATGCACTCACCCTCGCCCATCGCGTCCTCGCCACCGAAACCGCGCTCCCCTGGGCCGTCGAGTGGGCGTTCTTCGGCGGCGGACTGGCCCTCGCGGTGATGGGACGTGGTCACGAGGTCCCAGCCATGGCGGCGCGCTGCGCAGCGGTCGCCGATCAGGTCGACGGCCTGCTGCGCTATCCCGCCGGACTGGGCGAGGTCCTCGCACTGCTCCTCACCGGAAGCCTCGACGAGGCCGAGCGTCGGGCCGAGACCTATCGGGAGAGCGCGGTGCGCGGTCCCGCCGACGCCCACGGGACCGTCACGTCGATAGGCCAGTATCTCGCGTGGGGCCTGGCGAACATCCTGCTCGGCGTCGTCGACACCGCGCGCGGGCGGTTCGTGCACGCCGTGCACCGCCTCGAACAGGCCGTCGCCGCGCTCCAGGTGGACGACCGGGCTGCCACCGTCTCCTGGAACGTGCCGGCGTACCTCGCCCTCACACACGGCTACGCCGTACTCGGGCGTGTCAACGACGCGGATGCCGCTCTGGCCCAGGCGACCTCGCGCAGCGACCGGCACGTCGCCGTCTTCGAGCCGCAACTCCGGATCGCAGCGGCATGGCTCGCCGCGGCGCGCGGCGAGACCACGAACGCGATCACCTCGGCCCGGGAGGCGGCGCAGATCTCGGTACGACACGATCAGTTCGCCGTCGAGGCGATCGCCCTGCACACCGCCACCCGGTTCGGGGATCGCACCACCGCGGAACGACTCTCGGCACTGACCGAGCAGTGCGACGGACGTCTCGTCGCCGCCATGGCCGCCCACGCCACCGCTTCCGCGGAGGCGGACGGCCGGGGACTGACCGCGGCCGCGGAGACCTTCGAGGCGCTCGGGGCCCTCGCCGACGCGGCCGATGCCCACGCCCTGGCCGCGATCGCCTACCGCGACCACGGCGACACCCGACGATCCGTCGAAGCCGCCGCCGCGGCCGCGGCACTGGCTGCGCGATGCGATCACGCCTCGTCGCCGGCGCTGGACGAGGCGGCTCACCCGCTCCCCCTGACCAGCCGGGAACGGGAGGTCGCCGCGATGGTCACCGCCGGGCTGTCCAACCGGCAGATCGCCGACCGGCTCGTGGTGTCGGTCCGCACCGTCGAGGGGCACATCTACCGGGCGTGCACCAAACTCGACGTCTCCGACCGCACGGAGCTCGCCGAGTTGATGCGCGACACCGGCCGGCGCTAGCGCGACCTCCGGTTCACCCCATCGACTTCGATCCGTCGAGGGATTCGCGGATGATGTCGGCGTGGCCGGCGTGCTGCGTCGTCTCGGCGACGATGTGCAGCAGCGCGCGACGCACCGACCAGGCGTCCTCGGTGTTCCACGGTGCCTTGGGAAGTTCGTGGACGACGTCCAGCGACGGCAGCGTGCGTACCAGCTCGTCGGTCCGGGCGGCGACCTCGTCGTAGGCGCGCAGCGCTCCTTCGAGGGTCTCACCGGGCTGCAGCTGGAAGACCTTGTCGTGTTCGGCGAAATCCTCTTCGGTCCACTCGGTGAAATCCTTCTCCATGTAGTCGGCTCCGACCACGAGGAAATCCGCCCATCCCCGCTCGACCTCGGTGACGTGCTTGATGAGTCCGCCGATCGTCAAGGCGCTCACCGTCGTTCGTTGCGACGCCTGTTCGGTGGTGAGATCGCGGGCCGTGAACCGCAGGAAGTGCCGCGCGTGGGCGAGGCCCGACAGCAGATCGCGGCGTTCCTGGTCGAGGGTCGGGGTGGCGTTCCGGGTGGTGGTGGTCTCGGTCATCGGGTGCTCCTCGTCGTCGTGATCCGGCAAGAACTACGCTACGAGCCATTGGTGCCAGTTCCTGTCACTTATAGGTCCGCAGGTGCGGAAGAATGAGGTCATGTCCGACACGAGCTCCCGCACCCTGCGGCTTCTGTCGCTGTTGCAGACCCACCGCTACTGGCTCGGCGCCGAACTCGCCGACCGGATGGGCGTCTCGCTGCGCACCCTCCGCCGCGACATCGAACGGCTCCGCAATCTCGGATATCCGGTGCGGTCCGATCGTGGGGTCGGCGGCGGGTACCAGCTCGCGCCGGGCGCGTCGTTGCCACCACTGGCTCTCGACGACGACGAAGCGGTCGCGCTCGCGGTCGGCCTACTCACCGCGGCCCAGACCTCGATCACCGGGATCGCCGAGATCTCCGTGCGCGCGCTGGCCAAGGTCATCCAGGTGATGCCACCGCGGCTGCGACGCCAGGTGGAGGCGCTCGATGCGGCGACGGTCTCCGCCGACACCCCCTGGGCGACCCGCGCGACCGATTCACAGCAACTCGTCACCGTCGCGCGCGCGTGCCGCGACGACGAACGCATCGTCTTCGAGTACACCGCGGCCGACGGCACCACGACGAGCCGGCGCGTCGAACCCCGGCAGCTCGTCTCCCTCGGGCGACGCTGGTATCTCGTCGGCTACGACCTCGACCGTGGTGACTGGCGCAGCTTCCGGCTCGACCGCATGGCCGAGACCACCGCCACCGGGATGCGATTCCGGCAGCGCGAGCTGCCCGGCGGCAATGCCGCGGCCTTCGTCGAACGCGGCATCCGCAGCCGCTCCCAGGTGAAGGTCAGTGCGGAACTCGAGGCGCCGGAGCACGAGGTGCGGCGCCGGATCGGTCAGTGGGCCGAGGTGATCGCGATCGACTCCGAACGGTGCCGGATCGAGGTGGACGCCGACAGCATGGACTGGGCGGTCTTCGCCGTGGGCATGTCCGGAGGATGGCTGCTCGGTGCGTCGCCACCGGAGTTCGTCGAGCACCTGGAGAACTGGTCGAATCGGCTGGTCACCGCCGCCGAACACTCGGAGTGACCATCCACCCGGCGCTATGACCCATCCCACAATCGGCCGGGCACCGGAATGCCGTCGGGGGTGGGGGTGGTTGCGCCACCCATGGATCTGTTCACACCTGTCGCCCTCGGAGACCTCGAACTCGCGAACCGCATCGTCATGGCCCCGCTGACCCGCCTGCGTGGTGGTTCGGCCGGTGTACCCGGAGATCTGATCGTCGAGCACTACCGTCAGCGGGCGAGCGCCGGACTCATCATCGCCGAGGGAACCTATGTGAACTTCGAATCGCAGGCCTTCGTCGGTCAGCCCGGCATCGTCACCGACGAGCAGGTCGCCGGCTGGCGTCGCGTCGCGGATGCCGTGCACGAGCGCGACGGACGCATCGTGCTGCAGTTGATGCACGGCGGCCGCGTCACGCATCCCGACGTCAACGGTGGCCGGCGTGTCGTCGGGCCGAGCGCGATCGCGATCGACGGCCAGGTGCACACCGAGCAGGGTAAGCAGCCCTACCCCGTGCCCCACGCGCTGACCATCGACGAGATCCCCTCCGTCGTCGACGACTTCGTCGCCTCGGCCCGCCGCGCAATCGATGCCGGACTCGACGGCGTCGAGGTCCACAGCGCCAACGGCTACCTGCTGCACGAATTCCTCTCCCCCGCATCGAACGTGCGGGACGACCAGTACGGCGGTTCGGTGGAGAACCGGATCCGCCTCGTTGTCGAGGTCGTGAAGGCCGTGTCGGAGGCGGTCGGCGCCGGACGTGTCGGGCTGCGGATCTCCCCCGAACACAACATCCAGGACGCCGTCGAGACCGATCGCGACGATGTGCGTGCCGTCTACGGCGCTCTGGTCGACGCCCTGCAGCCCCTGGGCCTGGCGTATCTGTCGGTCCTGCACAAGGAGCCGACCGGCGATCTGGTCCAGGAACTCCGGAAGCGTTTCGGCGGCAAGGTGATCGCCAACAGCGGCTTCGGCTCGCCGACCACCCGCAACGAGGCCGTGCAGCTGATCGACGATTCGCACGCCGACGCGTGGCCGTCGGCCGCGCGCTGATCGCCAATCCCGACCTGGCCGAGCGCTGGCGGGACGGGCAGCCGGAGAACGCACCGCGTCCGGAGCTGTTCTACGCGTCCGGAGCCGAGGGCTACACCGACTACCCGTTCCTGCAGACCGCCTGAGCGCAAGCCCTACGAGGCGCTCGAATCCTCGCGCGCCGAACCGTTTCTCGCCGCTGCTGTAGCGCGGGCGAGGCCCGGTTCGGCGCGCGAGGTCGTTTCGGTCTCCCGATACAGGTCGGGCATCATCCGTTCGAGCACCGGTCGCCATCGCGCCACGTCATCCGGGAAACACGTGCTCAGCAGCTCGACCATCGCCGATGGAGCGATCGAGGCGCCGGGCGACGCCCCGAGCAACCCGGCGATGCTGCCGTCCGCGCTCGCCACGACCTCGGTGCCGAAGGTCAGGACGCCGACCCTGCGACGATCGGGTTTGACGAGCTGGGCTCGTTGCCCCGCGTCGATCAACTCCCAGTCGGACTGCTGTGCCTCGGGACAGAATCGCTGCAGCTGCCGGAATTTCCGCGCGCGGGACGCGAGCAGTTGGCCGACGAGATAGCGCACCAGCGACAGATTCTGCAGGCCCACCGCCACCACCGGGGCGATGTTGTGTGGGCGCAGGGTGGTGAACAGATCGGTGAGCCGGCCGTGTTTGAGCAACCTGGTGCTGAACGTGGCGTACGGGCCGAACATCAACCACTCGCGTCCGTCGACGACCCGCTTGTCGAGATGCGGCACGGACATCGGTGGTGCGCCCACGTCGGCCTGGCTGTAGACCTTCGCCGCATGCTGGGACACCACGTCGGGATTACCGGTGCGGAGGAACTGCGCGCCGATGGGAAAGACGGCAAAACCTCGCACCTCCGGGATCCGGGCCTTCTGCAAGAGCTTCAGGGCGTACCCGCCGGCGCCGACGAACACGAACCGGGATCGGACCGAAAACCGTCCCGTCGTCGTGCGTCCCGAGACCGTCCACCTCCCGTCGGTGGTGCGGCGCAGTCGTGTGACCTCGTGCCCGGTACGAAGCTCGACGCCACGACGACGCGCGTCCGACAGCAGTCGGTGGGTCAGGGCACCGAAGTCGACGTCGGTGCCTGCCTCGTAGCGCGTGGCGGCGACCGGTTCGGACCCCGAGCGACCTGCCATCACCAGCGGTGCCCATCGGGCGATCGTGTCGGGGTTCTCGCTGTACTCCATTGCGGAGAACAGCGGCGAGCGTTGCAGGGTGGCACGCCGCCGACGTAGATAGTCCACATCGCGTTCGCCGAAGACGACGTTCATGTGCGGTGTCGCGTTCACGAACGTCGTCTCGTCCGGCTCGTCGAGGGACTCCCAGAACTGCCGTGAGATCCGGAACTGTCGGCCGATCTCCTCGGCCCGGGTCGAATCCTCAGGATCGGGCATGTAGTTCAGTTCGCAGAGGCCCGCGTGGCCGGTGCCGGCGTTGTTCCACGGGGCGCTGCTCTCGGCCGCGACCTCGTCGAGTCGTTCCAGGACGAGGATCGACCGATCGGGTTCGAGCCGTGTCAGCAGTGCACCCAGTGTTGCCGACATGATGCCGCCGCCGATCAGGACGGCGTCGCACTCGTGGTCGTCGTGCTGTGGTCCGTCGGCAGAGTGCTTCCGATTCACCATCATTCACCTGCTTTCGCCGTTGTCGATCTTCAGCGTGCCTCTTCCCGATTCATCCGTCCAATGAGATTTCGCAGGTATTACCATGCAGATGTGGATTGGTATATGACGTCCGAGACCGCAATGGTCGCCCCACTGCTCGTCGCCTTCGACGCCGCGGCGCGCGAAGGCCACATCACGCGCGCGGCGGATCTGCTCGACGTTCCCCAGTCCTCGGTCAGTCGCCGCATCCGGGCACTCGAGAAAGCAGTGGGTGTGGCGTTGTTCCAGCAATCCGGACGAGGGGTCGTGTTGACGTCGGCCGGGCGGGAGTTGCACGAACGCACCCGGCATCTGGTCCGGGAGCTCGACGGTGCGATCGCCACGGTGCGTGAGCACGCCAATCCCGATCACGGCGTCGTCCGCTTCGGGTTCCCGCTCACCCTCGGGCCGGTGAGCATCCCGTCGTTGCTGGCCGAGTTCCACCGTCTCGCCCCCGGCGTCCGGTTGCACTTGGTCCAGGCGCACGGCGAAGCGCTCGCAGAGATGGTTCGCGACGGCCGGCTCGATCTCGCCGTCATCATCCCTCCGCCGGAGGATCTGCCGGTCACCGTGCTCGCCCAGCAGCGGCTGTTGCTCCACCTCCCGAGCAGCCATCGACTCGCCGGCCGTGCCCGCCTCGACCTGCGCGACCTCGCGGACGATCACTTCATCGCCAACCCTCCCGACTACCACATCCGGAGAGAACTCGAATCTGTTTGCGCTGAAGCAGGATTCGAACCGTACATCGCGTTCGAGATCAGCGAGTTCGAAACGATCCGGGCACTGGTCGCCCAGGGCCTCGGGGTTGCACTGTTGCCTCGCTCGGAAACTCCGGTCCCCGGAATCGTCACCGTGCCGGTCGCCGGCATCGCGAATCGCACCATCGGATTGACGACGGGGACGAGGACGCCTTCACCGGCGGTCACGCGACTGCACGCTCACATCGCCGGACACGCCGACAGATTCGACGATCGCCGGCTCGATTCGTAGGCATCCCTCTCGAACGCCGGAGACGGTGCACAGCTTCGCGAGGCGTGCGCCATCTCCTGCGTCGCCGGTCCCGACGAGGCGCAAGCTCCCGGTTCGAATGGTCGCCGACGGGGTATGCCACACAGATGCGATCGTCTGCAACGAGTGTTACCCGACGCCGCTGTCGGCAGTTCTCGGATACGAGGAGATCGTGCTGACTCCGGCATCCAGACCGGCTGGTGGAGCCCATTTGTTCGAACAGATCAACACCACATTCGGCGATTCGGTAAACGCATCGACCTTCGAGCCCGTCGTCGCTTTTCTCTGACCTACCTACCGTCGAGGAGTTCTTCATGACAACAACAGATCTCGGTTCCACCGCCACGTTCGCCGGGCAGCCGGTCGCCTCCCAGTTCATCGATGGGCAGTGGCGCGAGGGACGCTCCGACCGCGTCCTGACCGACGCCAACCCGTTCGACGACAGCGTGGTCGCCACGATCCGCCTCGCCTCCGCCGAGGATGTCGACGCCGCCTACACCGCTGCCCGGGCAGCACAGACCGATTGGGCCGCAACCGGTCCCGCGGAGCGCGCCGCGGTCCTGCGTCGCGTCGCGCAGATTCTCGAGCAGCGCCGAGCCGAGATCATCGATTGGCTGGTCGCCGAGTCCGGCTCTACGCGGATCAAGGCCGATACCGAGGTCTCCCTGGCCATCGGCATCACTCAGGAGGCGGCGTCGTTCCCGTCCCGGGTCCACGGATCGATCTTCGATTCGAACACCTCGAACCGTGAGATGCGGGTGTACCGCAAGCCGATCGGAGTGGTCGGGGTGATCAGCCCGTGGAATTTCCCGCTGCACCTGTCGCAGCGATCGGTGGCACCGGCGTTGGCATTGGGCAATGCCGTGGTGATCAAGCCGGCCTCGGACACTCCGGTGACCGGCGGCCTGTTGATCGCACGGATCTTCGAGGAAGCAGGCCTACCGGCGGGAGTGTTGTCGGTCGTGATCGGCTCCGGTTCGGAGATCGGCGACGCTTTCGTCGAGCATCCCGTCCCGCGGTTGATCTCCTTCACCGGCTCGACACCGGTCGGCAAGCAGGTCGGTGCGGTCGCCACCGGCGGTGAGCACCTCAAGAAGGTCGCACTCGAATTGGGCGGCAACGCGCCGCTGGTGGTCCTCGACGACGCCGATCTCGACGCGGCCGTCGAGGCAGCGGTGACAGGGTCGTTCCTGCATTCCGGACAGATCTGCATGGCCGTGAACCGCATCATCGTGCAGGCGCCGGTGTACGACGATTTCGTCGAACGGTTCACCCGAGCCGCGCAGGCCGTGCCCTACGGCGATCCCTCCGCAGACGGCACTTTGGTCGGGCCCGTCGTCAACGATTCGCAGTTGAAGGGCCTCGAGGAGAAGATCGAGCAGGCCCGGCACGCCGGAGCACGCGTTGCGCTCGGTGGGGAGATCAACGGCCGGGTCGTGCCTCCGCACGTGTTCGTCGACGTCACGCCCGACATGGAGATCGCCCGCGAGGAGATCTTCGGCCCGATGGTCGCGGTCCTGCGCGCCGATGACGAAGCACACGCCCTCGAACTGGCCAACGACCACGAATTCGGTTTGTCCAGCGCGGTCTTCACGCAGAACATCGACCGCGGACTGCAATTCGCGCATCGGGTCGAGGCAGGCATGACGTTCATCAACGAGATGACCGTTCAGGACGAGGCGCACGTGGCATTCGGTGGCGAACGCAACTCCGGTCTCGGACGATTCAACGGCGAGTGGGCGATCGAGGAGTTCACCACCGATCACACCATCGGCGTGACACGGCTGGTGTAGGCACGCCGCAGCGCTCTCCGGCTCCGATACAGCATTCTGCCGTCTGCACCCTGCCCAGCCTCGCGGTGCAGACGGCAAGCTGTCACAGAGGCCTCCTCGGTTGACGGTGAGAACGCCGGCCCGGCGTCCGTTGCGTTCGCCGTCTCCTCTTTGTAGGCTCCGTGCATGGCACGGATTGTCGACAATCCTACAAACTCGGAGGGGGCTGATGGAGTTCCTTGAACCGACGCGCCCATATTCCCTGCGGTCCCCGTTCCTGACGCGGCGCACGCGATGAACGACGACCAGCTCACCATAGGACAGGACGGCGGAGCTTCCTCGACCGACGAGAACGTCCGAGTTCGACTCCTCACCGACAGACTCCACGCACTGGGCGTCCCGATCGACACCTCGACGCGTCGACGGGCCGAGTACTCCTACGACGCCTCCAACTATCGGGTGCCACCCTCGGCCGTGGTCTTTCCTCGGTCGGTGGACGACGTCGTGACGGTGGTGACCGCCTGCGGCGACACCGGGATTCCGCTGGTCAGCCGAGGGGGCGGGACGTCGATGGCGGGTAATGCCATCGGCTCCGGTGTCGTCCTCGACTTCTCCCGGCACATGAACCGCATCCTCGACATCGACGAGACGTCCGGTGTCGCCGACGTCGAACCGGGCGTCGTGCTCGACACCCTTACGCGGGCAGTCGAGGACGCGTCCTCGGGTCGGATGACCTTCGCCCCCGATCCCTCGTCGAAGAACCGGGCCACGGTCGGTGGCGCGCTGGGCAACGACGCCTGCGGAAACCACTCGGTGCGCTACGGCCGCATGTCCGATCACGTCCACGAGATCGACCTCGTCACCGCCGACGGGTTCCGGCTCACCGCGGCGCAGCGAGGCCTGCGTGCCACCGACCCCGACGACGCGGCCGCTGCGGCTCGCGCGCAGCAGCTCGACGCCGAGCTCACCGCGTTGGCGGGCGAGCACCTGTTCGAGTTCCGCACCGAGCTCGGGAGGATCCAACGGCAGGTCTCGGGGTACCACCTGGACAATCTGTTGCCGGAGAAGCGGTTCGATGTCGCCCGTGCGCTCGTCGGATCCGAGGGAACGTGCGCGGTGATCGTCGGCGCCCGCGTCGAGTTGGTTCCCCGCCCGTCCAGCGCGTTGCTGGTCTGCCTCGGCTACGACGACGTCGTCGACGCAGCCCGCGACATCGGAACCATCCTGGAATTCTCTCCTGCGGCGGTCGAGGGTGTCGACGCGGCGATCGTCGAGACCATGCGGCTGCGTCGGGGCGAGAACTCCGTCCTCGGTCTCCCCGCCGGAAGCGCGTGGCTCTACGTGGACCTGGACGGTGACGACCCGGACTCCGTGGCCGCGGCCGCCGACGCACTGCTCGACAAACTTCGCCGCAACGGCCGTCTCGTCGACGGCCGCATCGCGGCCGACACCACCGAGCGCGCTTCCCTGTGGCGGGTGCGCGAGGACGGCGCCGGACTGTCCTCCCGTCTGGCGTCCGGTGGCGAATCCTGGCCGGGCTGGGAGGATTCCGCTGTCGCGCCGGAGAACCTCGCCGATTACCTCCAGGACTTCCGCGCACTGCTCGACGGGCACGGTCTGCAGGGCGTGATGTACGGGCACTTCGGCGCCGGCTGCATGCACATCCGCATCACCTACGACCTGCGCACCGAGGAAGGCCGGCAGGTCTTCCGCGAGTTCACGCACGAGGCCGCGCGTCTGGTGGTCCGTCACGGCGGATCGCTCTCCGGAGAACACGGCGACGGCCGTGCCCGCTCGGAACTGCTGCCGGTGATGTACTCCCCGCGGATGATGAGCGCATTCCGCGCCTTCCGCACGATCTGGGACCCGCAAGGCATCCTGAACCCGGGATCGCTGACCGACCCGGCGCGGATCGATGACGATCTGGCGTTGGCGGGCGTTCCCGAACGCACCTGGCGTACCCACTTCGACCTGCACCCGATCGAGGCGGTCCGTCCCGACGGCGCGCGGCCGCAACACACCCCCGACCCGTGGGTGCACGCCGTCCAGGGCTGCATCGGCGTCGGACGATGCCGGGCCGACTCCGGTGGCGTGATGTGCCCGAGCTACCGCGCGACCCGCGACGAGAAGGACTCCACTCGCGGCCGGGCCCGGGTCCTGCAGGAGATGGTGCGCGGCGCCCGCACGATCGAACGAGGGTGGAAGTCCGAGGAGGTGCGTGAGGCGCTCGATCTGTGCCTGTCGTGCAAGGCCTGCTCGACCGACTGCCCGGCCGGCGTCGACATGGCCACCTACAAATCCGAGTTCTTCTCGCACTACTACGACGGCACACGACGACCGGTGTCGCACTATTCGCTGGGTTGGCTGCCGCGCTGGCTCCGCGTCACGGGGTTGGCAGCACCGCTGGTCAACGCGGTCCTGCGCACTTCTCTCGCGAAGCGCGCCGCCGCTCTCGGCGGCATCTCCCCCGACCGGGTACTTCCGCCCTTCGCCTCCCGGCGAGCCTGGAAGAAGGTCGTGAGCGACGCGCTGAGCGGCCGGTCCGGTTCGACGCCGGTGGTGCTGTTCGTCGACACCTTCACTCGCGGGTTGCGGCCGGAGGTCGCCGGTGCCGCCGCCCGCGTGCTCGCCTCGGCGGATCAGCAGGTGAGCTGCTCCGCGGACGCGTGCTGCGGACTGACGTGGATCTCCACCGGCCAGCTCGACACCGCGAAGAAGAAACTCTCCCACGCCGCCCGCACACTGGACGACGGCACCGACCGGCCGATCGTCGTCGTCGAGCCGAGTTGCGCCGCCGCCCTGCGTAAGGACCTGCCCGAGCTGGTGCCCACCGAGGCTGCGCGTCGCGTCGCCGCACGGGTCCACAGCTTCGCGTCCTACATCGACACCCTGGTGCGCGGCGGCTGGTCACCTACCCCTGCGCGGCCGTTGCCGAACGAGATGGTGCTGCAGACCCATTGCCACGAGTACTCCGTGTTCGGCGCCGGAAGCCATCGCCGGATCCTGACCGCAGCGGGAGTCGACGACGTCCGCGACGCGGTCGGATGCTGCGGCGTAGCAGGAAACTTCGGATTCGAGAAACAACACCACGACATCAGCATGAAGGTCGCCGAGACCTCCCTCGCCCCGGCACTGCGCGCGGCCGACGACGACTCCGCGGTGGTCACCGACGGATTCTCGTGCGCGATGCAGGTCGCACAGATCGACGTGTCCTGCCCGGGGCAACATCTCGCAGAACTGCTCGATCCCGGGCCACGAATGTCGATGAACAACACCATCTCCGAGGAGGAAAGCGCATGACCGATGCAACGATTGTCGGGACACGGGTGGGCGTCTCCGACGCAGTGTCCCGCGTCAGCACAGGATTGTTCATCGACGGTGAGTGGGTCGAATCGAGCTCCGGTGAACGATTCGAGGTCGTCGCCCCGGCGACCGAGGAGGTCGTCGCGACCGTCGCGAACGGCAACGCCGACGACGCCCGGCGTGCCATCGAAACCTGCGCCCGCGTGCAGAAACACTGGGCGAAGACCGCTCCGCGCGAACGCAGCGTGATCCTTCGCCGGGCCTACGAGCTCATCCTGGAGCGGCAGGACGAGTTCGCGACCATCATGACCACCGAGATGGGCAAACCCTTCGCCGAGGCGAAGGGCGAGGTGGCCTACGCGGCGGAGTTCTTCCGGTGGTTCTCCGAGGAAGCCGTCCGCATCCGCGGTGATGTGACCAGCACCGGCGACGGCGCGACCCGCATCCTGGTGTCCAAGGAGCCGGTGGGACCCTGCGTCCTCGTCACGCCGTGGAACTTCCCGCTCGCCATGGGCACCCGCAAGATCGGACCCGCCATCGCAGCCGGGTGCACCATCGTCTTCAAACCCTCGGAGCTCACTCCGCTGACCTCGCTGGCCCTGGTCGACGTGCTCGTCGAGGCCGGTGTGCCGAAGGGTGTGCTGAACGTCGTGCCCACCACCGCGCCCGGGGAGGTCGTCTCGGCCTGGATGTCCAGCGGTATCGCACGCAAGGTCAGTTTCACCGGGTCGACCGCGGTGGGCATCCGATTGCTCGAACAGGCATCCCAGCACGTGATGCGGAGTTCGATGGAACTGGGAGGAAATGCCCCGTTCATCGTGTTCGAGGACGCGGATCTCGACCGGGCAGTCGACGGCGCGCTCGCCGCGAAGATGCGCAACATGGGTGAGGCGTGCACCGCCGCGAACCGCATCTTCGCGCAGCGCGCGGTCGCCGATCGGTTCGCCGAGAAGCTCGCTGCGCGTATGGATGCCCTCGCCGTCGGGGACGGCCTGGTCGAGGGCACCCAGGTCGGTCCGCTGGTCGAGGAGAAGGCCCTGGCGAAGGTGGAGCGTCTCGTCGCCGATGCCGTCGAACGTGGAGCGCGCGTCGTGTGTGGCGGCAACCGGCCCGAGGGACCCGGCTACTTCTACCCACCCACCGTCCTCGCCGACGTGTCGAAGGACGCCGCGTTGATGAGCGAGGAGATCTTCGGGCCGGTCGCGCCCATCGTCGTCTTCGACACCGAGGACGAGGTCGTCGAGATCGCCAACAACACGCCCTGGGGACTGGCCGGATACATCTTCACCCAGGACGTCGACCGCAGTTTCCGTGTCAGCGAAGCGCTCGAGGTCGGCATGATCGGGCTGAACACCGGCATCGTGTCCAACCCCGCGGCACCGTTCGGCGGCATCAAGGCGTCGGGTCTCGGACGCGAGGGAAGCACCATCGGCATCGACGAGTTCCTCGAGGTCAAGTACGTCGCGGTCCCCCGTAGGTGACGCGCTGTTCCGCCGACCCTTGCGCGCCGAACCGTGTCTTGCCGCCGCTGCAACGCGCGCGAAGCCCGGTTCGGCGCGCAAGGTCTATACGGCCTACCCATGTAGGTCAGGAATCCCCTGATCACGCAACGGTTCCTGATCGGCGGGCCGCAGTGCCGCACCACTTCGCGAGTGCGTCGTCGAGACCGTCCGTCGAGCCCTCCCCCACCCAGGCCACGTGCCCGTCCGGGCGCACGAGCACGGCCGACGGTGCGTCCACCTCACCGAGCAACGGCAACTCCCAGGGGCCGTCGTAGCGCACCCGCACGAGGTCGACGCGTTCCGGAAGATGCCCGGAATCGATTGGCGGGCCGTCGAATTGCAGCAGAAGTGGACGAGCCCAGTGCATGAGCCCGAACACGCGCACCGGCTTCTCCTCGGCGATGATGTCGAGATCCGGCATGCGTCGTCCCAGCAGCGGGTGTCCCTCACCGAGGTCGTAGGCGACGTCGAGGCCGGAGATCAACGCCGCGATCGGTGAGCCGGCATCGCCGACGCGAAGCACCTCGTCGGTCAGATCGCGCAGGGCCTCCTGACGCGGATCGGCCTTCTGGAAAAGAGATTGGGCCATCGTGAATTTCAGTGCTCGCGCCCCGGCCGGGTGCCGTTCGGCGTGGTAGGTGTCGAGCAGATCGTCCCCCGAGCCCCCTCGCACGACCTGCCCGAGTTTCCAGCCGAGGTTGACGGCATCCTGGATGCCCAGGCCGATACCCAGTCCGCCGGTGGGTGAATGCACGTGTGCGGCGTCGCCCGCGAGCAGGATCCTGCCCGCGCGATAGATCGTCGCCTGTCTGGTCGCGTCGGTGAACCGTGAGAGCCAGGTGGGATCGTGGACACCGAAATCGGTGCCGAACACGTGGAGCAGTTCTCGTCGCAGGTCGTCCAGCGTCGGCGGCATGGGAGGTCCCAGTTCGGCTTCGGTCACCACGACCCGCGCTCGGCCCTCCCCCATCGGGTACAGACCGTGCACGCCGCGTTCGTCGATCTTGGCGTCCGTGGGGAGTTCCTCGGTGACCCGCACCTCGGCGATCAGGCTGCTGCGGGTCGCATCCGGCCCTTCGAATCCGATCCCGGCCGCGCGGCGCACGACACTGCGGCCACCGTCGGCGCCCACCACGTAGCGAGCCTGCACAGTCTCCCCCGATGCGAGCCGAAGGCGGACGTTCCCCTCGCCCGCGTGGACCCCGACTACCTCGATGTTCCGCCGGATCGGCACGCCGAGCTCCTCGATCCACTGCAGCAGCAGTCGTTCGATGTGGTTCTGGAACAACGCGAGCGTGTACGGATGACGTGTGGGCAGACGGCCCACGTCGAGGCTGGTGCCCCCGAAGGTCGCGGTGTTCACCGTTCGCCCCTCGGCTAGGAATCGCTCGGCGATCCCACGTTGATCGAGCAGTTCGATCGTGCGCGCGTGGATACCGCCACCCCGCGACCCTGCGAGTTCCTGCGACTCGCGACGTTCGAGTACGACGACGTCCGCGCCGGCCAGGCGCAACTCCCCCGCCAGCATCATTCCCGTCGGCCCGCACCCGACCACTGCGACCTCCTGCATGTCCGCCCCTCTCCACGACACCGGACGGGCAGTATGAGCCCCAGATGGGGGCTTGCGACAAGCCCCCACCTGCGCGATACCGTAGAAACGGGACGGGACGACGAGCGTCCCGGGTCAGCTCTCGAGGATGCGCTTGATCGCGTCCAGGGTCTCCGGAATTCCACTGCGGGCGGCCTGTTCCCGCGCAGCGATCTGGGCAGGTGCCTCCGCCCCGAACTTCTCGTGGAACAACTTCCGCCCCGCTTCGGTGAACTCCCAGGTCTCCGTCAGTTCCGTGCCGGCGTCCGCGGGCTTGATGACGTAGCTCCAGCGCACGAGGCCGGGACCGACCGACCACGCGAATTCGCGGCCCGGGGAGGCGACGACGACCTCCGAGCGGGTCTCCCAGGTGCGCTCGGGGGTGACGTTCCGGCCGGTGAAGAAGGAGCCGACCTCGGGGCCCTGCCCTTCGTCCCACCAGCACTCCGCGCAGACTGGCGACCATTCACCCGTGCGGGTGACATCGGAGACGAGGGCGTACACCTCGTCGGGGGTGGCGGAAACGATGACGGAGGACTCGAAGGTCAGAGGTGTGGTCTGCATGGCCACCATCCTGCCCTGTCCCGACCAGTGCGTCGCGACGCACCGCCTCCCGGCCGCCGGAAGGCTACGCAGGCTTTGCCCTCCACACGCGCCGGCACGGTCCGGCCGCGACCAAGGTGAACGGCGTTTTCGCCGGAAAACCCTCGTGAAGGGATTCCACGCACTTACCTCGCACGAACGAGGTATCGACCAACTACATCCTTGGTGAACTCGGAGGGTGAATTCGCGGCCGGGCGCCCTCCCCCTGGAGAGATGCCGTGTTCCCCGCTGCGTTCATCTCGCAGAAAGACTGTCGCCGTGGAGATCTCGTCCTATACTCGCGCAATGTTGATCATCGGAATCATTCTGTTCGGGCTGCTCGTCGGCGCGGCGGCGCAGCTCGTCGTGGGCAGGTCCAGGACCGGGATCGACTGGACGCTCGCGTTCGTCGCGGGCGTCGGCGGTTCGTTCGTCGGCGGTCTGCTCATCAGCCTTCTCGCCGGTGACGGACTCGAACTGCGTCCCAGCGGGATCATCGGCTCCCTCGCCGGCGCGATCATCGTGACCGCTGCCTGGTCGGCCTGGAAGTCCCGGTCGCGTCAGGCCTAGCGCTATCGATATCCCCGCGACGAGAGACGATGCCCGAGTGACCTCATGCCCCGCAACCGAGCAGCGACTGCTCGACATCGTTCTCGGAAATCCGGTGTGCCGGGTCGTCCTGGACCGGGCGGGTGAACTCGGCATCGGAGACTGGTATCTCACCGCGGGCGGAGTCTTCCAGACGGTCTGGAACTTTCTCGACGGCCGCGACCCGCAGGCCGGCATCCGGGATTACGACCTGTTCTACTTCGACGACTCCTCCCTGAGCTACGAGGCCGAGGACCGTGTCATCGAGAAGACCGCGGCGTTGTTCGCGGACGTCGACGCCGTGGTCGAGGTGCGCAACGAGGCGCGGGTGCATCTCTGGTACGAGGAGCATTACGGTGTTCCGGCCGATCCGTTCACCAGCAGCGCCGACGCCATCGACCATTTCGCATCCACCACGTGTTGTTTCGGCATCACCCGTGATCCGGGATCAGGCCTACGGGTCTACGCTCCGCACGGTTTCGACGACCTGTTCGGGATGGTGCTCCGCCCGAATCCGGTGCTGGCGCCTCGCGAGGTGTACGAAGCGAAAGCCCGACGATGGCAGGCGGAATGGCCTCGGTTGGTCGTCGAACCGTGGCCCGAGCGCTGACACGCTCATTCGTCGGGCTCCTCGTCGAATCTGCGTCGCGCTTCCTCGATGCGAGGAAGATTTGTCGACGCCCACAGCAGCAGGGCGTCGATCGGTTCGCGCACCGTCTTCCCCAGTGGCGTGATGCGGTATTCGACCGCGACGGGACGGGTGTTCACCACCCGGCGTTCGACGATTCCGTTGCGTTCGAGTCTGCGCAGCGTGGTCGTCAGGGATTTCTGCGTGACCTCGGGAACGGCGCGCCGCAGCTCGTTGAAGCGGCGCGGAGCCTCGCACAATTCGGTGAGCACGCTCAGGGACCACTTGTCGAGGATCTGTCCCAACAGTTCCCGGTGGGCGGCGACGGCAAGCAGATCGTGGTCAGCGGTATCCGACATGAAACCTGGTTTCGTTGAAGTGACTTCCGGCTACCAAGTATAAATCGGCTACCACTCGGTTCCGACCTCAGGAGAAGCCCGTGTCCGTCACCTTGTTCAGCCCCGAAGGCATGCTGCCGAACGCGCCCTACCACCACGTCGCCGTCTCCACCGGTACGCGACAGGTACATCTCGCCGGACAGGTCGCACATATGCCGGACGGCTCACCGATCCCTACCGATCTGGCCGGTCAGGTGGTCCAGGCGCTGCGCAACGTGGCACGAGGCCTGGACGGAGTGGGCGCAACCTTCCGCGATGTCGTGCGCCTGACGTTCTACGTCACCGACTGGCATCCCGAGAAGATCGGACAGTTCATGGCCGGTGTGCAGGCCGTCGCGCAGGAGATCGATCTGCCCGATCCGATGCCGCCGGCATCGCTGATCGGTGTCGCGGCACTCTATGAACCTGCCGTGCTCGTGGAGATCGAAGCCACCGCGGTTCTCGAGGGGTGTGCGTCGTAGATCAGGCCGCGCAGACCCCGAAGACGGGGAATCCGTCGTCGCACGCAGTGGACCGGAACGCGACCCGCACCCGCGCCTCGGCGCATTCGGGGAACGATCCTTCGATCCTCGAGTAGAGCCACGGCCCGTCGTCGAGTTCGACGATCGCGAGGGTGACCGCGTTGTCGTCCTGTGCGCCGACGTCGAGCGGTTCGACGACCTTCCAGGACACGATCGAGCCGGTGCCGGAGCAGTGGGCGGACTCGAGGTTCGCGCCGCCGCAGGAGGAGCAGCGCGCTGTCTCGGGAGCGTGAAGCGTCGTGCAGCTTCCGCAGCGCAGGATCGTCATGCAGTTCTGCGTCGCGTGGGGCGCCATCGCGGTCCTTCCGTCAACGGAGAATGTCCGAGCCACGAAGCGATCCGTCGTAGAGGGGCGGGACCCCCGACGGGCCGATGACGTGGCTCCGATCATCGGCCCCCTATTCGAAGGTAGGTCGACCCGGGACCTTTTCCATCGGTACGCGAGCACACAGATCATGGGGGTTCGCTGGTCGCAGCGCACAATGCCGGGTCGGTCGACCGGTCCGTTCGGGCCACCGAATGCCAATTGGACAAGCTCCCAAAATAGGACCCTGACCTGCAGGTCCGTCCCGATCAGACGTGATCCAGCTCGCACCGGCACCCGGTGCCACCCTCGGACACTGTGCGCTCAGCCCGAACCACGACGGAAACAGTGTGCAGCCGCACCGGTGAACCGAGGGACGTTCGTCCTTAACGTGGAATACAGCGGCACCCGCTTCGCCGGGTCCACTCGCCGCTGTTCGACCGTCTCCCCTTCGCGGATCGACCGGTCGCAGACACCCCACCGGTTGTGAGGAGCTCTTTCCCGTGACGACCGCACGTGACGTGCGCGCACCCCTCGTTCCGCGCGATCTGCCGACGCCTCGGCCGCCGCACGCCCCCGATCGCTCGGCCCCGGTCCGCCGGCGCGACTTCCCCGGGTCGAGCCGTCAGTCCAAACTTCTGGCGCAGGCGATCCGCAGGTCGGTACGTCCACTGCTCGGGCTGTGGAGCCGCTCGACGACGCTGCCCTGGCCGACGGGTCTGCTGGACGCCGCCGGAGCGTTGCTCCCCGCGATCGATGGGACGGTGTGCGCTCCCGTCCAGTTGCCGAACTGCACGGGTTCCTGGGTGGAAGGCCCGAGAACGGGATTCGATCGTGTGATGCTCTATCTGCACGGCGGCGGCTTCCTGTGCGGCGGGATGCGCAGCCACCTCCGCCTCGTCTCGCGGATCTCCGATGCCGGCCGCACCCCCGTGCTGATGGTCGACTACCGGATGCTGCCCGAGCACTCGATCGACGATGCCGTCGACGACGGTGTCGAGGGCTATCTCTTCCTGCTCGCCGCCGGTTACCGACCCGAGCAGGTCGTGATCGCCGGTGATTCCGCCGGCGGCTATCTGGCCTTCATGGTGTCGTTGGCGTTGCGCGACCGGGGCATCCCGGTGCCGGGAGCGATCGTCGCCCTGTCCCCGCTCACCGAATTGGATCCGGCCCGCAAACTCGGCCACTCCAACGCCGCACACTGCGCGCTGCTGCCCGGCAACGCACTCGAGGCGCTGGCCGGTCTTGCAGGACGTCGCCAGGAGTCGGGGCGGCTCTGCCCTGCCGACGCGGATCTGTCGGGCATGCCGCCCACGCTCATCCAGGTCGGCTCGCACGAATTGTTCCTGGTGGACGCGGAGTCGATGGCCGACCGTCTCGCCGACGCCGGTATCGCGTGCGAACTGCAGGTCTGGGACCGGCAGGTGCACGTATTCCAGGCCGCCGCGGATCTGCTACCCGAAGGAATCCGCGCGATCGGCGAGATCGGACGGTTCGTCCGCAGCGCCGTGCCCGGCTCCCGATAACGGGCCGTCACGCGGGCGAAGGTGGACCTTCCGAATCGGGCGCGAGCACGGCGGCTCCGAGCCAGTGGCACAGCGCGAGCGCGTTCTCGAGGTCGAGTCGACACTCGCGGACACTGTGCCCGATCTGCTCCTCCGCCTTGCTGATCCGGTAGGCGACCGAATTCCGGTGCAGATGGAGCTTTTCCGCGGTGGCGACGAAACTGCCTCCACTGGACAGGAACTCCCGCAGTGTGTGCCGCAGTTGTGCGGCAGCGGGATCGTCGGCGGCGAGGCGGCCGAGCACATCCCCCACCCAGGCGCGCGCCCATTCGAGATTCGTGCACATCAACGCGACCGCGCCGACCTCGTCGATCGAGACGAGACGTGGGACCGGCAGAGCCGATGTCAGAGCCACCTCCCGCGCCTGCGCCGCCTGCCGATGGGTGCGGACGAAACCGTCGATCCCCTCCTGCGGCGCTCCGACGGCGACACCGACGGGTCGCTGCCAGGCCGCGACGACCCCGGACAGTCCGCTCGGGTCGATGCGATCGACGGTACCGAGCGGGATCCATGCCCAGGCGGTGTACTCGTCGAACTGTTCGAACAGCACCCGACCTCCCCGCCCGAGATGTTCGGCCAAGGCCGTCACCGCCTGCTCGAGGCCGTTCCATTCGGTGCCGGACCGGTCCCCGCCGACCACTTCGATGTCGTCCGTCCAGACGATCACCCCGAGGTGGTGCTGGCCGAGCCGGTAGCCGAGGGTGCGCTCGGCGTCCCCCACCTCGATCGGCCGTCCGGCCAGGATGTCCTGGATGCGGGCGGTCCGGGAGGCGTTGCGGTTGAGCAGCCAGGTGTCGCGCTCGGCCTCGTAGACCCCGAGCAACTTCTGCGACACCCCATCGATCCCGGCAGAGAGTTTCATCAGGATCTCCACGCCCGCCTGCATCACTGCCGCGGCGTCGTCGCTGAGTCCCGCCAGCACCTCGAGGCACCAGCGCATGATGCTGTCCTGCGCGAGCCGGTTGCTGCGGTCGACCACCGAGACCGGGAATCCCTGCCGGGCCAGCATGCGCACCAGTGAATAGGACGCCGCCGGGATCTCGATCTCGGCAAGATCGTCCCGCAGGAACCGGGTGATGGCTGCGACACCCTCCTCCGCGGCCTGGGCGAGGGAGCGGCGGGTGTGGCGGTCGGTGGACATCGCCTCGATCTCGGCCGAGATCCGCTCGGTCATGTACTGCGTGATCTCGGCCTGCCGCGTCGTCGACAGGTCGGCGACCGCCTCGATCAGTGCACGCGTGGCGGGTCCCGGATCGCCCACTCTGTGGGTGTCCTGTCCGATCTCGTGAGGATTCATCGTGTCCGATTCCGGAGGCTGCGGCGTCTGTCCGGGCGCACTGCCCTCGCCGAGCGCACCGCCTCGACCGTAACGGCTCGGGGCGGGCCGCCACCGCGGATCGGGGCGTTCATCGGGCAACGATCGTGCCGACACTCACGCCGGGTGTTGTCCGGACCCGTCGGTTGCGCCGCCTAACCTGTCACGGTGAGTGAATCAGGCCGAGCGCGGTTCGGCGCGATGGAGGACGCGTTGGTGCGGGACGACCGCCTGCGCCTCTTCTCGTTCGCAACGGCCGAGAAAAGGGTGCACTACCTGTGGGTTCTGCGCGCATTCGATCATGCGCGCGGCAACTACTCGGTGCTGCTGCACGCCGGCGACGTCGAGAACGTCCTCACTCGGCTGCCCGGCGCGAACGGCGACGACGTGCCCGATTCCTCCGAGATCCCGGCCCTGCTCGAGCAGCTGCACGCGTGGGGTGTGCTCGAACGCAGCTACGACGGATCCCGGGCGGCGACGCTCGCCGAGTACCGCAACCGGCACTACGTCTACCAGTTCGGGCAGGCCGGTTACCGGGTGTTCCGCGCCGTGGAGGACGTGCTGTCCTCCCGTGGGGAGGACGTCTCGCTGTCGCGTCTGGCCCTCCCCGATCTGCTCGCCGACCTGAACGATCTCGCCGATGCGAACGCGGCCGGCGACGGCGAACTGGTCTACCGGAAGTTGAGTCGCCTCGACGCGACGCTGTCGGACATGGCCGAGCGCGCTGCCCGTTTCTATCTCGTCCTCGGCGAGCTGGTGCGCACCACCGAGGTCACCCCGGAGACCTTCCTCGCCCACAAGGACGCGCTCCTCACCCACATGCGTGAGTTCAGCACCGATCTGGCCCGCTACGCCCCGAAGCTTTCCGCGGCGCTCGACCGGGTGCAGGTCACCGGGGTTCAGAAGCTCACCGCGGCCGCGGCCCGGCACGACGAGCGGGTGCTGCTCTCGTTCGAGGAACGCGAAGCGGACTGGGCGCAGCGCTGGTGGGGCATCGAACACTGGTTCGTCGGGGTGGGCTCCGAACCGAGCGAATCCGAACGCCTGCGCGGCGCGACCATCAACGCGATCTCCGCGGTGCTCGGGCTGCTGCGCCGGCTCACCGAGCAGCGTCGTGGGGGTGTCAGCCGCGAGTCGCAGCTGCGGCATCTCGCGGGATGGTTCGCTGCCGCGCCGTCCGAGGAGGCCGCGCACGCGCTGTTCGATGCGGTGTTCGACCTGGGCCGGCCCCGACACTTCTCCGTCGCCCATCCCGATGCCGACATCGTGCCGGTCACCCGGTCGTGGTGGGACGCGCCTCCCGTGGAGATCGCCCGCACCCTCGCCGAGACCGGCCGGCGCCCCGCAGCGGGAGCGCCGGGGCGGATCCAGCGCAACGACGCCGGAGTACGGCGGCTGCGCGAGGCGCAGCTCGAGAAGCAGCGTCGCCGGGCCGAAGCGGCGCGCTCCCTCGCCGCCGGAGGTGTGCGCGAACGGAAGCTGAGCGAACCGGAAGCCGAGGTGCTGTTGAGCCTGCTCGACGCCGCACTGTCGGCCCGGGTGCCCGTGAGCGGGCGGGTGCGCAGCGACGATGCCTCCTCCGGTACGCAGAACGGCGTCAAGCTCACCCTCCGACCGAGCGGCGAGTCGACGGTGGTGCACACCGCGCGCGGGCGCCTGTATCTCGACGGTCTGTCGGTGGAGGTGCGATGAGGGCCCGTTCGATTCCGTCCGTCGAACTGGATTCGTATCAGCGCGCCGCGCGGCTGGTGCTCACCCACCATCTCGTCACCACGACCTTCCCCGACCGGTCGGCGCTGGCGACGGTGCGCCGCTGGGCCACCGAGCTGCGCGAGGATCTGCTCGCCACCTTCGGATACCGGCTCGAGGTCACCGAGACCACCGCGCGGCTGTTCACCGTCGCCGATCGCCTCGACGCGGGGGCAGGCACGTCGACGCACACCGGCCGGCCGTTCGACCGGCGCCGTTACGCCTATCTCGCGTTGGCAATCGCCGCGCTCGGTCGCGGCGCCGGACAGATCACGCTGTCCGAACTCGCCGAGCACGTCGCCTCCGAGGCGAGCCGGGTGGACGGTGTCGAACTCGACACCGAACGTGCCGCCGACCGCGATGCCTTCGTCGATGCCGTGACCTGGCTCGGCGTGCGCGGCGCGATCACCCTCGCCGACGGTGATGCGGGCAGGTGGGCGAGCGATCCCGACAACGGTGAGGCGCTCTACGACGTCGATCGTGCGGTCGTGCACGCCCTGTTCCGGCCACCGCGGGCGTTGCAGCACCTCGAATCGGTGCGCGGCCTGCTCGGCAATGCCGGTGCCCCGCACTCGGATACGGCGGAGGTCCGGCGGCGGGTGCGCCGCGCACTGGTGCAGCGTCCCGTGGTGTACGCCGACGATCTCGACGACGACGAGGCGCTGCAGTTGGCGTTGCCGCGCACCACCGACGAGGTGGAACTGCTCACCGGCCTGGTCTGTGAGCGTCGCGCCGAAGGCGTTGCGCTGGTGGACACCTCGGGACGGTTGTCGGATATGCGGTTCCCGAACACGGGGACGGTCGCGCAGGTCGCGCTGCTGCTGGCCGGGGAGATGTGCGATCGCGTCCTCGATCCCGACGCCCCTGTCCCGCCCCGGATGCCGGTGCCCGCGCAGACGCAGGACGTCCTCGTCGCGGCGGTCGATTCCGCGATCCCGAGGTCGACGGTGTTCACCCCGCTCGCGGCGTCCGACACCCCGATGCCCGACGAGCAGGAGCAGGACGACGACGCTCGTGCCCCGCTCGAGCATCCCTTGCTCGAGGATTCGTGGCTGGCGGGCACGGTCGGTCGTCTCGTCGACATCTACGGCCGGACCTTCGCCGCGCAGTGGCAGGCCTACCCCGCGGGACTGGCCGAGGCCGCGGTGGACATGCTCGACAGACTGCGCCTGGTGGCCCGCGTACCGGGCGGAGTGTTGGTCCTGCCCGCCATCGCCCGCTTCCGCGGCGTGACGGTCAGTGTGCGCGAACGGGATCCGGAGATCGACCTGTTCCCCGAGACCACCCCACCGACAGTCCCCGCCCCCGATACGACCCCGACGGAGATCTCATGAGCAGCGCCCGATTCCGCCCCACGCGTGCCGGGATCATCAACCTGTGGGACTACCGCGACCAGGAGTTCTCGTTCGCCGACGGACGACTGGTGCTGCGCGGACCGAACGGGTCGGGCAAGACCAAGGCGCTCGAGGTGCTGTTCCCGTTCGTGCTCGACGGCCGGATCGAACCGCGACGTCTGAACCCGTTCGCCGGCGAGGAGCGCACCATGCGCTCGAACCTGCTGTACCGCGGCCAGGACAGCGCCCACTCGTACGTGTGGATGGAGTTCTGCCGCGGCCGCGCCGACGACCCGGAGGCCGTCACCGTCGGCATCGGGATGCGCGCCACCCGCGGCAACGACAAGGTCACCCGCTGGCATTTCGTCGTCGACGGCCGTGTGGGAGTCGACTTCTCGCTGCTCGACGACGAGGACCGACCGCTCACCCGCAAACAACTGGTCGATCAGATCGGAGCCGACGCGATCGCCGATCGTCCCGTCGACTACCGGGCCGCGATCGACGCGCGCATGTTCGGTCTGGGCGCGCAACGCTACGACCAGCTGATCAACCTGATCCTCACGCTGCGCCGCCCCCAGCTCGCCAAGAACCTCGACCCGAAGGGCCTGTCGCAGGCGCTGACCGACGGCCTTCGCCCCCTCGACGAGGATCTCATCGTCGAGGCCGCCCGCTCGTTCTCCGCGATCGAGGAGGTCGAGCGCACCCTCGAATCCCTCGCCGCCGCCGACGATGCGGCGCAACAGTTCGTCAAGGTGTATTCGAAGTACATCCGTCAGCAGGCGCGCACCGCCGTCGACAAGGTCGCCACCCGTCTCGGAGTGGTGGACACCGCCGTCCGGTCGCTGCGCGAGGCGACCGAAGCCCGCACCGAGGCCGCCGCCGCCCGCGCGGCCTCCGAGGAACAGCTCCTGGTGGCCGAACGCGACCACGAACAGGCACGCACCACCCTCGAGGCACTGCACCGCTCCAGCGCCTACGAGGGCAAACAGCAGCTCGACGACCTCGCGTCCGCGGTGAAGAACCTCGAGCGCACCACCGCCGCACAGGCCGAGCAGGCGAACCGCGCCCAGGCCGTCGTAGCCGACCGGCTCCGCGACCACGACAGCGCCCGCGACGCGCTCGAGACGGCGACGGCGGCGCGTCGTCGCGCCGAGGACGGGCTGAGTGCGGCGGCCGAGGACGCCGGCATCACATGGACCGGTCTCGACGGCATCGAACGGACCGAGCAGCTCAACACCGCGATCGACGCACTCGCCGAGGAACGCGACGCCGACGTGCGCGCGGTGCGCAGCGCACTGTCCCAGCTCGACGGTGCGACCGCCGCGCGGTCACGGGCCGAGGCCGCCGCGGTGCGTGCCCGCGCGCAACGCGACACCGCCTCGGCCGCGGTGGAGGCCGCCGAGACCATGGTCGAGCTGTCCCGCAGCGAGGTCGCCGCCGAGCTGGGCCGGTGGTGGTCCGATCGCGCCGAGACCTTCGCGGCCGTGGGCCTGTCCACCCCGGTCTTCGAGGCGCTCGACACCGCCTTCGGCACCGTCGGTCAGGACGATGCCCCGTCCCCCGCGGCGGTGTTCGCCGAGCACACCGGGCCTGTGCTCGACGACCTGCGGTTCCGGCGTCGCGTGTGCGGCTCTGAGATCGAGTCGCTCGGCACCCGCATCGCCGAACTCGAGACCGAACGCACCGCCGTCGCGGCCGAACGCGACGACGCTCCCCCGGCGTTCCCTTCCCGCACCGGCAGCCGCGACGATCTCGTCGGCGCCCCGCTGTGGCAGCTCGTCCGGTTCCGCGACGATGTGTCGACGCAGGACGCTGCCGGTATCGAAGCGGCGCTGCAGGCCGCGAACCTGCTCGACGGGTGGATCACCGACGGCGACCTGCCGGACATCGAGTCGGAGCAGTTACTGGTGCCGTTGGCGCCCGAGCACCGCCCCAGCGGTCTCACCCTCGCCGACGTACTCGTTCCCGAACCCGACACGGCCGTCCCCGAGGAACGGATCGCCGCGGTGCTGTCGTCGATCGCGTGGACCACCGATCCCGGTCCGGACGCGCGAGTGTCGGTCGATGCGCACGGCGGGTTCCGGCAGGGAGTGCAGCTCGGTCGCCACGTCAAGGAGCAGGCCGAGTTCATCGGAGCCACCGCCCGCGCCCGGCGTCGGCAGCGTCGCATCGTCGAACTCGAGACCACCATCGCCGAATGCCGCGCCGACGTGGAGGCGCAGCGCGAGCAGGACCGCGAGATCGGCCACCGGCTCACCGCACTCGACGAGGCCGTGAAGTCGTTGCCGCGCACCGGATCCGTGCTCGCGGCGCTGCGCAAGGTCACCGAATGCGCCGGCGCGTTGCGGACCGCATCCGAATCCGCAGCCGCCGCCGATCGCGACCTGGACCAGGCGATCGCCGCGGTCGCCACCAAGGAACAGCACTTGCGGTCGACGGCCGGCCGGCACCGAGCGCCGCTCACCGCGACGGAACTCGACAGTCTCGACGCAGCCGTGCGGCACTTCCGTTCCCAGGGCCAGGCCCTGCAGCGCGCCCTGCGTGAACAGGTCACCTGCGGTGATCGACTCCGCGACACCGAAGTTCGGCTCGACGAGGCGCGGGTCTCCGCCGAGAACGCGGCCGAGCTCGCGGCGGAGAACGCCGAGACGCTGGCCAACGAGCAGCAGAAGCTCGAGACGCTGCGCGAGTCGATCGGGGCGAGCGCCGACCGGATCGATGCCCAGCTCGACGAGGCCCGACGCCGGATCGAGACTGCGAAGACCGCCGAGCGAACCGCGCGTAAGGCCCACGAGTCGGCGCTCGAGCGGATCGGCAAGGCAGAGGCCGCCCACACGGGCGCCGAGCAGACACTGCGGTCGGCGCTCACCGAGGCCCGCGCCGACGCCGACGCCCTGGCACCCTTCGCCCGGCGCGACCTGCTGACCCTGCTCGGCGTGGAGAGCGAGCACGTGTGGCCGTCCAGCGCCGCCGCGTGGCTCGATGCCGATCAGCTGGCCTACCGGATCCGGCAGTCCCCCGACGACACGGTCGATGTGCTGCCCACCGAGGTCCTCTCGTTGTTCCGGGCACTCGACGCCGCCACCGAATCGGTCACGGCCTCCGAGTCGACCCGCAAGTCCACGGCCTCGGCACTGACCTCCGCGCTGCAGGAGTTCGACGCCGAACTCGCCCGGGGCCGCGACTACCGGCTGCACTGGGACGCCGCCGACGGCATCACCGTCGTGCAGGTTCAGGACGAACAGGGCTACACGTCCGTCGCGGCGTTCGCGCAGCGCATCGCCCGGGCGCGGCAGGAACAGGAAACCCTGCTCACCGACTCCGAACGGCGCATCCTCGAGGACGCCCTGCTCACCGGTCTCGCGCAGCAGATCCACGAGCGCACCGTCGACGCCCGCGACCTCATCGCCCGGATGGGCACCGAGATGCGGCAACGGCACATGTCCTCGGGCAACACCATCGGGGTGCACTGGGTGCTCGCCGACCATCTCGACGAGCCGGCCCGCGCGGTGTGCAAGCTCCTCGACCGCGACGCGTCGATGCTGGCGCCGGAGGATCTGGCGGGGATCCGTGCGCATTTCGCGTCGCGGATCCGCGCGGAGCGGGCCGCGCATCCGGAACGGTCGTACCCGGAGATCCTCGCCGCGACGCTGGATTATCGCCGGTGGCGGGTGTTCTCGTTCAGTCTCGTCGGTGCGGACGGCAGCGAGGACCGGCTCACCCCGGCGCGACATTCGGCGCTGTCCGGTGGCGAGCAGTCCGTCTCTCTGCACCTGCCGTTGTTCGCTGCCGCGCACGTGATGCTCGATTCCGCCGACCCGCATGCGCCGCGTCTGCTCGCCCTGGACGAGGCCTTCGCCGGTGTGGATGACACCGGTCGCAGCGAATTGCTCGGTCTGTCCGTGCAATTCGACCTCGATCTGTTCATGACCGGTTTCGACCTGTGGATCACCTATGCCGGCGTGCCGGGTTGTGCGCACTACGATCTGTCACATTCGGTGGCCGAGCACACCGTCGCCACGACGCTGCTGGTGTGGTCGGGTGGCGAACTGCTCGCCGAGCACGACGGGTCGGATCTGGAGAGCGCGCTCGGATCTCCGCGGACCCGGCGGGTCACGCACCCGGTGGAGGGAGCGCTCGAGTTCGTCTGATCGTGACGACGGTCACTGCGGCGTGTTCCGCCCCGATCGGGGCCTCTCACCTGCGTCGCGGTCCTACGATCCGGAAGATGACGAGGCTTCGGGTATCCAGACTCATCGTCGGCGCCGCGACCGTGGTCGGGTTGCTGCTGGGCACGAGCCTCGCGGCGGCGGCGGCACCGGCGCCCGGTGCACGGGTGACCGCGTCGCCGGACGGTTTCGCGCTCGACGGTCGGGCCTGGTGGCCGACCGGGTTCAACGCCTACCAGCTCGCCACCGACTGGTCGGTGAACTGGGGATGCGGAGCAATGGTCGACCTCGACGCCTATTTCGGTGCGCTGCCGCCGAATTCGCTCACCCGCTTCAACCTCTTCCAGGCGCTGGCCGTCAACCGGTTCACCGGGCAACTCGACTTCGGACCGATGGACGCGGTCTTCGCGGCGGCGGAAGCGCATGATCAGATGCTGCTGCCGGTTCTGGCACCCCAGGACGGCGCGTGCGAGGACGAGGTCTTCAAGAGCCGGCAGTGGTACGTCGACGGGTGGACCGAATTCACCCCGGGTCACGAGCGGGTGGTGATGAGCTACCGGGACTGGATGCACACCGCCGTCGCCCGTTACCGGAACTCCCCGTCCCTCGCAGCGTGGGAGCTGGTCGGGGAGCCGGAGACCAGTTCGTGCATCGACGCCGCGTGCCAGTGGTGGACCCGGTCGTGCGAGCCCGGCGCCGCCCAGGTGTTGCGCGACTTCTTCGACACGGCCGGTGCCGAACTGCGCGCCGTCGACCCCCACACCCTGATCACGGCGGGTTACACCGGGGGTGGCCAGTGCGGCACCCAGGGTGACGAGTACCAGTTCGTCAGTGCCTCACCGTATGTCGATGCCGTGCAATACCACGACTACGGCGCCGACGGCGTACCGTTGCCGGGCGACCAGTGGAACGGCCTGGCCCGGCGGGTCGCGCAGGCCGCGGCCGTCGGGAAACCGTTGCTCGTGGCGGAGATCGGCGAACTCGCGGGGTCCTGCGGGTCGCTCGGTGACCGCGCCGACCACATCACCTCGAAGATCGAGGGTCAACGCGCCGCCGGCACCGCGGGTGCGCTGCTGTGGGCGTTCGTGCCCGACCCGCGAGAGGCGGACTGCACCTTCGATATCGGCTTCGACGACCCGCTGTGGAATGTGGTCGCGGATCTCGGTTCCCTCGAGTCGTCCATCGTCCCGAACGCGCAGTTCTCTCCGTAAGAGCAGTCCTCACACATCGACGGTGAATCCGAGATCCACATCGCACGCGGCCTGCCCGGCGCGGATCCCCCAGCTCTCGGTCGGGATGTCGCGCACGATCACGGTCACGTGGTCGGCAGGAATCGCGAACGCGCCGAGCCGCTCGGTGATCTCGCGGTAGAGGCGCCGCTTGGCGTCCACGCTGCGCCCGGCGAAGCAGTCGACGATCACGAGGGTGTAGAGCTCGGGCGATGTCAGGGTCGGCGGCACCGCGAAGCGTTCGGGTTCGTGAACCACGAGCCGGATGTGCTTGTCGGCCTCCGGAATCCGGAAGGCGGCGACGAGCGCATCGTGGACGGCGTCGATCATGCCGGTCTCGACCTCGCGGTCGTGGCGGGTGCGAACCTCGATGAGCGTGCTGGGCATCCGACACTTCTACCCGTCGGAGAACCCCTGTGCAACCTCGTGGGGCAGGTCGTCACCGATCCGCCGCGCCGGTCCCCAATCGGTCGCCGTCGCGGATCGGGAGCGCACGTAGTTCGGCAATGCGTTCATCAGCCGTGCCTGCCGTGCCTCGACCGCTCTGATCGAGTGTTCCGTGGCGGGCCAGTGCTGGGCGAGCAGTTCGTAGGCCACACGGCCGAAGAACATGCCGTCGATGCCGGCGAGGACGTGGGCCATGTGATCGTCGAGGTCGTCGTCCGCGACATCGGTGTGCGGGCACGAATGTCGTCCGACGATCGGCGGCCCCAGCAGGCATGCCGGCGATTCTCCGGTGTCGCCGCAGGTTGCCCACGCACACCCGGCCCACGAGCGCGGGATGCATCAGATGTCCGGGCGGATCCATCAGGCTGCTGACCCGAAGGAAACGGTCGACGACCACGGGATCGTTCTCGGCCGCGGCCAGGACCCGCGCCACGTACGCGTTGCCGAGTCGCGTCTGCACGCTGCGGGGTCCTTCGACTTCGGGCAGCGCGAGGTCGGAGCCGATCGCGAACTGCCACGCAGCACCGATCGGTTTCTTCGCGGCCCGGAAGAACCTGCGGGACAGGTCGTCCTCGTCGAGGGGTTCGGCGGTCCGGAGCGCGGCCACCACGTGGTCGGGTGCGTACGCCTCCACGGCGAAGATCATGCCGCCCAGGCTCGGTGGCGGTTCGCGACCGGCCATCGCAGCGACCGTGAACAGCCACATATCGTTCTTGTAGCCGAACAGCGCCATGCCCGCCGGACGTCCCGGCACAACACCGATCAACACCATCTTCTCCATCGGTGTGCCCGGCGCGAGTCGTAGCAGCCGGCTGCGGTACACGACGTGGACGACGACGTGCTCTTCGACCGGTCGTCGGTAGCCGAGTTTCTCTAGACCCGCCGGGGTGCGGGCGCCCCGTCCCATCGCGTCGACCACCAGATCCGCCGTCATGATCCGAACACCGTCGCCGCTGCCCATCTCTGCACCCCGGTGCCCCGGCGGCGGTCGGGTGTCGTCGTCAGGTCGCCGACGTTGTGTTCGTCGAGGAGGGTGATGTTCGGGATGGCGCGGACGCGTCGCCGGACATGGTGTTCGAGCAGCGGCCGACTCGGCACGTAGGTGGCTCGACGGTCGCGGAAGCGACGGTTCTCTGCACCGGACGGGAGGACGTCGCGGTCGACGACCGTCACCGCGTCGTAGGACTCTGCCGGCGCACGGGCCGCGAGCAGACCACCGACGCTCGCGCCCAGAACGATTGCATGGTCCCCGATCTTGTCCATCTCGTCATCTCCGTCGTCCGGTCGACTGTCGCACTCCGTGCCTGTACACGAAGTCTGTGGTGGCGATCGTCGAGGGTCGCGAGTAGCGCACTACTCGATTCGGAATCCGGTTGACCGGCCGCGGCGGCACTGCTTCGATCGGTGCCATGAGCGACCGCACGCGCCTGACCCGCAAACCCGAACGCGGCACCGACGATCCGGCGGTGCTGCACCGGCTTCTCGACGAGGCCCGCATCGCGCACGTGGGTTTCGTCCGCGAAGGATCGCCTGTGGTGCTGCCGATGGCGGTGGGCCGCGACGGGGACCGGTTACTGCTGCACGGCTCGACCGGCGCCGGCATGTTTCTCGCCGCGCGGTCCGGGATCGAGGTGTCGGTCGCGGTGACGCATCTCGACGGGCTCGTCTTCGCCCGGTCGGCCTTCGACCACAGCATGAACTACCGCAGTGCGGTGTTGTTCGGTGTGGCCACACCGGTCGCGCCGGGCGAGAAGGAACACGCATTGAAGGTGGTGACGGAGCATCTGATTCCCGGTCGGTGGGACGAGGTCCGGTCGCCGACACCGAAAGAACTGGCCGCCACCACGGTCCTGGAAGTGCCGCTCACCGAGGTGAGCGTAAAGGTCCGGGCGGTCGGACCGGGAGAGGACGCCGGGGACGGTGAAGACCACTCCGTGTGGGCGGGAGTGGTGCCGTTGCGGACCGTCGCCGACGATCCGATCCCGTCACCGATCACCGGGTCCTCGACCGCGTTGCCACGCTCCGTGCGCGCATTTCTGTGACATCGAACGGGCTGTCCGTTGTGACATCGAAGGGGCTTTCCGTCGTGTCCGCCCCCGAATCCGACATCGGTGATGAAAGGATGCCCGCGTCGAAGGAACAGATCGGAGTCGCCGCGAGTGCCATCAACGTCCGTGTCCGTGAAAGCCGCACGCAAGCGGCTCGGTGAGCTGGTCCGGGAGGTCAACGACGAGACCGTCGCCGTCGAGATCGTCGGCAAACGCGGCACGGGCGTCCTGATCTCCAAGGACCGCTATGCGGCGCTGCAGGAGGCAACCTTCCTGCTCCGCTCCCCCGAACTAATGGACAGCCTGCGCCGGGAGATGCAACGTTCGCTCGAGGCCGCCGCGTCGACGGGCCGGCGGCAGCCGCCGGCTGCTCGCCGGCGCGCGAAGAACAAGAAGAAGCGCAAGAAACGGCGTCGCGCCCGTTGACCGTCTCCATCCCGTACATCTGCACACCGCCGCCGAGCACTGCGGCCGGGCGGTGCAGATGCCGGAAGTCTCGCCGCGAGGCGGTGAAAGCGGTCGTCCAGCTCGCCGATCCCGCGGCCGCCTCCGACGCGAACTCGCCACCTGCAAGTGCCCGACCGGAGTCGAGTTCGTGCGTAACCGGCCGCGCGATCCGACCCGCACCCGACTGGTCCAGAATCGACCGAGACCGGTGTTGTTCGCGAAATCCGTTGGGAACTCGCGAACAACACCGGTCTCGATTCGTCAGTATCGGGCGGTCAGGTGCCGCAGAAGGTCCGGAAGGACTCGGCGAACGAACGCGATGCGGGCGAGGCATATTCGGCCCACTCGGCACGCGCCTCGAAGGGTTGCGTGACGACGTCGAGCAGCTTCGCGAACGGTTCGAGGTCGCCGCCGGTCGCCGCCTTCAGCGCGGCGTCGACCTGATGATTACGCGGGATGTACAGCGGATTGACGCGGTCCATCGCCTCCGCCCTCTCCCCCGCTGCCCGGCCGTCCCGTTCGGCGGCGGCGCGCCAACGTTCGAGCCACGACGCCGAGCGCTCACGCGGCACGAGCCCGTCGAGGGGTGCCGGATTGCCGCGCAGTTCGTCGGCGAGGGCACGGAAGGTCGCCGTCCAGTCGGCATTGTGCTCTTCCAGCAGCGTCAGCAGATCGTCGACCCGAGCCTGGTCGAGGGAGTCTTCCGGGAGACTGAGTTTGGCGGCCAGACCGGACCGGTAGTGACGCTCGTAGCGGGTGTCGAAGCTGTCCAGAACGGCGGTGACCGCGGCGATCGCCGCATCCGGGGTCGAATCGACGAGTCTGAGCAGGGTTTCGGCGAAGCGCGCCAGATTCCATTTCAGGACGGCGGGTTGGTTGCCGAACGCATAGCGTCCGCTGTGGTCGATGGAACTGAACACCGCCGCCGGATCGAAGGCGTCGACGAAGGCGCACGGACCGTAATCGATGGTCTGCCCCGAGATGGTGGTGTTGTCGGTGTTCATCACCCCGTGGACGAAACCGACGAGCATCCACTGCGCCACCAGCGACGCCTGCGCCTCGACCACGGCGGTGAACAAACCCAGGTAGCGGTTGTTCTCACCGGTCTCCGGCAGGTCGAGCAGATCCGGATAGTGCCGGGCGATCGCGTGGTCGGCGAGTGCACGCACGACCTCGCCCTGCCGCGCCGCGAACTCGAAGGTCCCCACCCGCAGGTGGCTGGACGCGACCCGGGCCAGTACCGCACCGGGTTCGGCGCCCTCGCGGTAGACCGGCCGACCGGTCGCCACCACCGACAACGAACGGGTGGTCGGGATGCCGAGCGCGTGCATGGCCTCGCTCACCAGATACTCGCGCAGCATCGGCCCGACGACCGCGAAGCCGTCCCCACCCCGGGAGAACGGAGTGGGACCCGAACCCTTCAGGTGCAGATCGACGCGGTCACCGTTCGAATCGACGAGTTCACCGAGCAACAACGCCCGACCGTCGCCGAGCAGCGGAGCGTATCCGCCGAACTGATGTCCGGCATAGGCCATCGCGACCGGCTTCGCACCCGCCGGTACCTCCGCGCCGGCCAGGACGGCGACCCCGTCGGCGCTGCGCAACGCCATAACGTCCAGTCCCAGCGACACCGCGAGGTCCTCGTTGAGCGCGAGCAGTTCCGGGTCGGGAGCCTCGGCGCCCTGCCACGGCACCGACAATCCGCTCAGTTCGTCGGCGAAGGAACTGCCGAGACCGGATATCGTGGTGTTCGTGCCGGCGGGGAAATCCGGAATCGCAGTCATCCCTCGAGGGTAACCGTGTGACACCGACGCACGCTGGGAGCGAGGGAAACGCCGGTGGACCCCGGTCACCGGCGGCGCATCATTCCGCCCCGGACCGGGTATCCGCCCCCGTGCACACCGACCCGGACGATCCTCGCCGTCCCACCCGGCGGATCCAGGTCCGCGACGTCGCCGAGCACCTCCACGATGTCCTGCGATCCGGGCCGCCGGACGGGCACGACCGCGTGATCACCGGCATCAGCGACGATTCCCGCACGGTGCGGCCCGGCGATCTGTACGTCGCGCTACCCGGACACCACGCCCACGGGCTGGACTTCGAGGCCGAGGCCGCCGCCCACGGTGCGGTCGCGGTGCTCAGCGACCGGCCGTCGCGCCTGCTGCCCGCCTTCGTCGTCGATCGACCGCGCGAGGTGGTCGGTCCGTTGGCGTCGTGGATTCTCGGGCACCCCTCCCGCGACCTGCAAGTCCACGGCATCACCGGCACCAACGGCAAGACGAGCGCGACCTATCTCCTCGACACCGCGCTCGCGGCCACCGGCGTGGAGACCGGCATGATCGGCGGGGTCGTCGTCCGCGGTCCCGCCGGCACTCGGCCCGCGACCCGCACCACCCCCGAGGCCGCGGTCGTGCACCGCACCCTCGCCGAGTTCCGTGACCAGGGCGTGCAGGCGGTGACGCTCGAGGTGTCCTCGCACGGCATCAGCCAGGGCCGCGTCGACGGTGTGCGGTTCCGTACCGTCGCCTTCACCAATCTCGGGCCCGACCACCTCGACTTCCACCACACGATGGAGCAGTACTTCGCCGCCAAGGCGGCACTGTTCACCGCCGACCGCACGCAGACGGCAGTGGTGAACATCGACGACGAGTACGGCCGGCGTCTGGCCGCCTCCGTCGACGTGCCGCTGTGGACGCATTCGACCCGCGATGCCCGCGCCGACGTGTACGCGGACGCGATCCGGTGCGATCTCCACGGCACCACCTTCACCGTGCACACACCGGCCGGGAGTGCGCCGGTGCGACTGTCGCTCCTCGGACCCCACCAGGTGGCCAATGCGCTGACGGCGCTCACCTCGGTGGCCGCCGTCGACGGCGACGTCCTGCAGGCTGCGGCGGGTCTGGAAACCCTCGCGAGTGTGCCCGGCCGGCTCGAACGCGTCGACACCGGCGAAGGCGTTCTCGCGCTCGTGGACTACATGCACAACACGTCCGGGCAACGCGAACTGTTGCCCTTCCTCCGATCGCTCGCCCCCGAGCGGCGACTGGTCCTCGTGATCAGCGCGACCGGAGAACGGGATCCCGGCAAGCGATTTCCGCTCGGTCACACCGCCGCGACCTACGCCGACGTCGTGGTCGTGACCGACGACAGTCCCCTTTCGGAGGACCCGCGTGTCCTCCGGGACGCGGTCGCCGAAGGTGCCTTCGCCGCGCGCAGTGCCCGCGTCGTCGTCGAGGCCGACCGACGTCGCGCGTTCGACATCGCCGTCGCCCACACCGGTCCCGGAGACGTCGTCGTCGTGGCCGGGCGGGGATGCGAGCCACGCCTGGTCTCCGGGGACACGGTGCAGGTGTTCGACGACCGGGACGAACTGCGACGCGCACTGCACCGCGCACAACACCGGCCCGTCTCGCGCGTCCCCCGCCCCTGAGCGATCCGCTCGGCGGCTACGGCTGCAGCCACATGTAACCGCTGGTGCCCCAGCTCGGCGCACCCATGGCGCCGGTGTTCGGGACGGAGACGAGCAGGCTCACACCCGCACCGGGGTTGATGATCGTGCTGGTGCGGCCCCCGGCGACGGTCACCGAGTGACCGTGGGTGAACGGGAACATCCCGTTGATCCACGCGAACTCGACCGGCACCTCGCAGCCCGGGATCGCACCCCAGGTGCCGGTCGGGGTGAAGATCGCCTCGGCCAGATCCGGTCGGCCCGGTACGTGCTCGTAGGCCACCTCGATGCTGCCGTGGCACTGCCCGGACGGGATTGGCACGATCGCATTGCCGAGGATCTGCAGGACGGGAACCGGTGCGGCGGCGGCACTTCCGGCGCCCACCCAGGCGGCACCCGCTGCGAGTGCGGCGGTCGAGGCTGCGAGGGCGGCCCCGCGGGTGATCCGTCGGCGAATCGACATGAAGACAGTCCTTTCGGTCGGTGAAGGAACACAGTACCGACCGTCCAGGATGTTACGAACGCGGCTGCAGGCCCGGCTGTCCGGACACGATGGCGAACGACGCCGCCGTCGACACCGGCGCGTCCGGTTCGGTGACCGTGTCGAGCACCCGGAAGTCGGCGTGCACGGCGTCCGGGGTGATCGTGGTACGCACGTAGCCTCGCCGGTCGTTGTAGAACTTCAGGTGCGGGTTCGCCGGCAGGTGGTCGACCTGCGTCGCGCCGGTACCGTTGCCGTTCGACGTGATCGACGTGCACACCAGTTCCGACCCCACCACCGGCGCGTCCGGGTCGGCGAAGTCGACCTTGATGTCGTTGGCCCAGTGCCGGTGCACGTCGCCGGTGAGGACCACAGCGTTGCGCACCGGCGACTCCACCCAGCCCTGGGTGATCCGACGACGTGACGCCGCGTACCCGTCCCAGCCGTCCATGCTCACCTCGTCGCCATCGGGGCTCGGGTCCTTGTCCTGTTCGGCGAAGAACACCTGCTGGCCGAGGAAGTCCCACTGCGCGGTGGAGGTACGGAACCCGTCGAGCAGCCACTGTTCCTGCTCGGTCCCGGTGAGTGTTCGTGCCTCGTCGTGACGTTCGGCGACGTTCTTCTTCCACCCGTCGCCGGCGGCCTGATCGTCGCGATACTGGCGGGTGTCGAGCATGTGGAAATTGGCGAGATTCCCCCACCGGATCCGCCGGAAGATCGTCATGTCGTGCCCCCGCGGTGCCGACGAGGGTCGCAGCGGCATGTTCTCGTAGTAGGCCTGGAATGCAGCGGCGCGGCGGGCGAGGAAGTTCTCGGTGGTGTCGTTGCCCTGAGCGGCGTCGGTGTTCTCCGGAATCGTTCCGGCCCAGTTGTTGTCGACCTCGTGGTCGTCCCACACCACCAGCCACGGCGCGATCGCGTGCGCGGCCTGCAGATCGGCGTCGGCCTTGTACTGGGCGTGACGTTGCCGGTAATTCGCCAGGGTGACGGTCTCGGGCCCGTCGAGCGAGCGGACGAGACCGGTGTCGCTGGTGTAACCGCCACTGGTGTACTCGTACTGGTAATCCCCCAGGTGCAGAACGAGATCCGGATTGTCCTCCGCCATGCGCCGGTAGGCGGTGAACCAGCCGTGTTCGTACTGGGCGCAACTCGCGAACGCCATCGTCAGGGCGGCCGGGGTCTCGGCCGCGGCCGGTGTCGTGAGCGCCCGCCCCACCGGGCTCAACTGGTTGCCGGTGCGGAACCGGTAGAAGTACTCCCGTCCGGGACGCAGGCCGAACAGTTCGACGTGCACGGAGTGAGCGCTGTCGGGGACGGCGTGTTCGGTGCCGCGTGCGACGACGCGGGTCATCTTCTCGTCCTCCGCCACCTCCCATTGCACCGGAACATTCCGGTTGGGCATGCCGCCGAGTCCGTCTTCGGCGAGCGGGTCGAGGGCGAGGCGGGTCCAGATCACGAATCCATCGGGCGCCGGGTCACCCGAGGCGACACCCAGCAGGAAGGGGTCGCCCTTCACTCTCGGCGCGTCGGCGCGCGCGTATCCGGTGACACCGACGGAGGTGGCTGCGGTGACGACAGTGATTCCGAGTCCGGCCGACAGGAACGATCTACGTGACAAAGGCATGGCCACGGAAGGTAGTGGTCGAATCTTCTTCGCACGGAATGCGTTACCGAACGTAGGGAGAACACTCGGAAACATTTGGGATACGCAGATATGGGTCGGCACGATCGCGCCGAAGTCTACGATGAGGAGGGGCTTCGAACGGAGGAGACTGTCATGGTTTTTCCCGCACTCACCCACGTCGCCGTCACCGTCTCGGATCTGGCTGCGAGCACCGCGTGGTACTCGAACCTCTTCGACGCCACACCCGTCCTCGACGAGGACGACGAATCCGGCACCTTCCACCACGCGGTCTTCGCACTCGACGGCGGCACCCTGTTCGGCCTGCACACCCACTCCGGTTCGCCGGCGCAGACGTCCTTCGACGAACGGAACACCGGGCTCGACCACATCGCGTTCGGTTGCACGGCCGACGAACTCGAGAAGTGGCGCGACCGGCTCGACAGTCTGGGTATCCCACACGGGGACATCAAGAACGCCTCGTACGGTTCCGGGTTGTCGTTCCGCGATCCCGACAACATCGCGCTCGAATTCTTCGCGCCGCCGAGCTGATCGCACTTTCAGGTCGCGCGTGCACATCTCGTCGCGACACGCCGAAGCACAGCGACGAGATGTGCACTCACGAACCGGGATTCAGCGCAGGTTCACACCGAGCAGCGCGTCGACGGCGTCGGCGAACAGGCCCGGTGCCGCAGCGTCGTCTCCCCCGCGCTCGACGGCGAAGGTCGCCCACCCGTCGAGGGCATCGAGGGCCTTCGGGGTGTCGAGGTCGTCGGCGAGGTGCTGGCGCAGGCGCGCGACCGTGTCCTCGGCGGAGGCGGCCGACGGCAGCGCCGCCGCCTGCTTCCACAACGCCAGTCGCGCCTCGGCGGCGGCGAGGACCTCGGACGTCCACGGACGGTCGACGCGGTAGTGCACCGACAACAGCCCGAGCCGGATGGCGGCGGGGTCGACGCCCTCACCGCGCAGCTTGGAGACGAACACCAGATTGCCGCGCGACTTCGACATCTTCTCGCCGTCGAGGCCGATCATGCCGGTGTGCACGTAGTGCCGGGCGAAACGCCGGTCGCCGGTGACGGCTTCGGCGTGCGCGGCGGAATACTCGTGGTGCGGGAAGATCAGGTCGCTGCCGCCGCCCTGCACGTCGAAGCCGGAGCCGATGCGGTTGAGGGCGATGGCCGCGCACTCGATGTGCCAGCCGGGGCGTCCGGCACCGAAGGGCGACGGCCAGGCCGGTTCGCCGGGACGCTCCGCGCGCCACAGCAGGGCATCGAGCGGGTCGCGCTTGCCGGGGCGCTCCGGGTCGCCGCCGCGCTCGGCGAAGAACCGCATCATCGTGTCGTGGTCGTAGCCGGACTCGTAACCGAACTGCTCGGTGGCGTCGGTCCGGAAGTAGACATCCGGGTACTCGGCGTCGTCGACGATGTAGGCGGCACCGGAGGCGACGAGCTTCTCGACGAGTTCGACGACCTCGTTCACCGATTCGACGGCACCGATGTAGTCGCGCGGCGGCAGCACGCGCAGCGCCTCCATGTCCTCGCGGAACAGGGCCGTCTCGCGCATACCGAGGACGACCCAGTCCTCACCGTCGCGCTCGGCGCGTTCGAACAGCGGGTCGTCGACGTCGGTGACGTTCTGCACGTAGTGGACGTCGTGGCCGGCGTCGCGCCAGATGCGGTTGACCAGATCGAAGGTCAAGTAGGTGGCGGCGTGGCCGAGGTGCGTGGCGTCGTAGGGGGTGATGCCGCACACGTACATCGTTGCCGTGTCGCCCGGGGTGACCGGACGCACCGCTCGGTCCGCGGTGTCGAACAACCGCAACGGAGGCCCCTGACCGGGGACGGACGGGATCGCGACGTCGGACCAAGATTGCATGACTACGAGCCTAATGGAGTCGCGGGAGTGCTCCGCGCGGGCACCCGGGCGTGCGGTAGGCGAACGGCTGGGACGTCAGAAGGCGGGCCAGGGAATGCGCCGGTCGCCGCGCGGATGCGGCATCACGGGGTGTTCGAGCAAGCGGGTGATCCTGCGCTGCAGGGCACGCACCTCGATGGCGGTGATGTGCTCGCACAGCTCCTCGGCGAAGCCGCCGTCGAACCGGCGCAGCAGCTTGTCGAGGTCGGCGAGGAGGACCGGGTCGACCGGGTCGCCGCTCCACCCCCACAGCACGGTGCGCAGCTTGTCGTCCTGGTGCAGGCAGATGCCGTGATCGACGCCGTAGACGTGTCCGTCGAGACCTTCGAGGACGTGGCCGCCCTTGCGGTCGGCGTTGTTGAGGACGACGTCGAGCACCGCCATGCGCTGCAGGCGCGGATCGTCGGCGTGGACGAGCACCACCTCGGCGCCGTCCAGATCGCGGGCACGCAGGATCGGCAGCCACCCCTGCGCAACCGCACCGGCCGGGCACAGGTCCACCAAATCCAGGCGTTCCGTTCCGCCCTGCGCGGAGTCGACCGTGTCGATCCAGCGCTGCACCATGCCGGGACCGTACGGGCCGTCGCGCAGCACGGTGAGCGGGATGACGTCCCAGCCGAGTGCCTCGGAGATCAGGTACGAGGCGACCTCGCGTCCGGCGAGGGTGCGGTCGGGGAAGTCCCACAACGGCCGCTCGCCTCGGACGGGTTTGTAGACGCACCGCACCTCGGTGTCGCCGAGCTGCGCGTCGCACACGAGGGTCGCGTTGCTTGCGTGCGCAATCTGCCCGACGACGTCGAGGTCGCCATCGGTCAGCACGCTCCGCACGTCCGGCGCCGTCACGCGGTCAGCTTTCTTCCTCGCCGAACCACGCGGCCGGATCGAATCCGGGGGTACGCAGGTAACCGTTGGTGCGGACGCAGATGTGTCCGTCGGCGCCGATCGGTTCGCCGCACAGCGGGCAGGGCGCGCGCCCGGCCGAGACGACGAGTTCGGAACGGGCCGCGAATTCGCGGGCCTGCACCGGGGTGAGGAATACCCGCACCGCGTCGGGACCTTCCTCGGTGTCGTCGAGCACCACGGACTCGTCGAGTTCGGTGTCGGTGACCGCGAGCAGCTCCACCACCACCGATCCGGCGTCGGCGTCCCAGCCCAGACCCATGGTGCCGACCCGGAACTCGGCCTCGATCGGTGTCACCAACGGGCTGACGTCGACCTCGGGGTCGTCGGGGATCACGGTGCCGAAGCGGCGCTGTACCTCTTCGAGCAACAAGCCCATCCGGTCGGCCAGGATCTGCACCTGCTGCTTCTCCAGAAGCACGCTCACCACACGGGACTCGTGCACGGCCTGCAGGTAGAACACCCGGTCGCCCGGTTCACCGACAGTGCCGGCGATGAACCGATCAGGTGTTCGAAACACGTGTATCGCGCGGGCCATCACACCTCCTCGAGTCCCCACACTCTGCCATGACGGACACTGCCATTATCCGCGTGCCGTCTCCTGTCGGTGCCCCTGCGGTGGGTCGCCGGGTTCCTCGACCGCGCCGGGCACTTCGCCGCCGGGCACGGACTTGGGTTCGGACGGGCCGGCGAGCCCGGACAGGTCCGAACCGGTGTCGTTCACGCGCAGCACGAACGGCCGGGTGTCGGTGTAGCGGACGACGCTGATCGACGCCGGCTCGGCGGCGATCCGCTGGAAGCTGTCGAGATGCGTCGCGAGCGCGTCGGCGAGGATCGACTTGATGACGTCGCCGTGGCTGCACGCGATCCACACGACGTCCTTGCGGTGCGCCTCGCGCAGACGCCGGTCGTGTTCGCGGATCGCAGCGACCGCGCGGGACTGCACCTGCGCGAGCCCTTCACCGTCCGGGAAGACCGCTGCGGAGGCGTGCTGCTGCACGACCGCCCACTGCGGTTCCTTGACCAGTTCCTTCAGTTCGCGTCCGGTCCACTGCCCGTAGTCGACCTCAGCGAGTCGCTCATCGACGACCGGTTCGAGTCCACGATCGGTCGCCAACGGCTGCACTGTCTGCCGGCACCGCAGCAGCGGCGACCGCACGATCTCGGTGATCTCGAGCCCGGCCAACCGGGTGACGAGATTCTTCGCCTGGACGTGGCCGACCTCGTCGAGTTCGACACCGAGGGAACGACCGGCCAACACGTGCGAGGTGTTCGCCGTCGACCGTCCGTGCCGCAGCAGGATGACCGTCATGCGCCCAGCCTAGAGGTACCGCCTGCCGGCAGCCTCTCAGGTGGCGGAGACCACGCCGGTCGCGAGCAGTCCCAGCACGATCACGCCGAGGATCACGCGGTAGCCGACGAACCAGTACATCGAGTGGTTGACGACGAAGCGCAACAACCAGGCGATCGCCGCGTAGCCGACCGCGAAGGCGATCACGGTCGCGACGAGCAACTGCGCCCCCGACGCATTGAGCCCTTCCCCCGCCGGTTCGAAGGCGTCGGGCAGGCTGAACAGACCGGAGGCGACGACCGCGGGAATCGCGAGCAGGAACGAGTACCGGGCGGCGGCCTCGCGGGTGAGCCCGAGGAACAGACCGGCGGAGATGGTGCCGCCGGAGCGGGACACGCCGGGGATCAGGGCCAGCGCCTGCGCCGAACCCATGATCAGACCGTCCTTGAGGGTGAGCTGACTGACGTCGCGCCGCTGCTTGCCGAAGTACTCGGCGGCGGCGATGACGATCGAGAACAGGATGAGCATGGTGGCGACGAGCCACAGATTGCGGGCGACGGTGCGGATGTCGTCCTTGAACAACACACCGAGGATGCCGATCGGGATGGTGCCGAGGATGACGTACCAGCCCATCTTGTAATCGTGATCGGCGCGGTGCTCCTTGTGGAACAGGCCGCGGAACCACGCGCGCAGGATCCGCCAGATGTCGCCGGCGAAGAACACCAGCACCGCGGCCTCGGTGCCCAGCTGGGTGACCGCGGTGAACGACGCGCCGGCGTCCTCTCCGAAGAAGATCTCCGACACGATCCGCAGGTGACCGGACGAGGAGATCGGCAGGAACTCCGTGAGGCCCTGCACGATGCCGAGGACGATCGTCTGCAGCCAGGTCATCGATTCGCCGATCATGCGGCGACTCCCGGCACGGAGGCTGCGGTGGGGACGGATCGGCGGTCGCGGATGCAGGGAGCGGTTCTCACTCGCCGAAGGGTACGTGGAAGCCGACCGGTCGGCGCGCCGGACGCTGCCGCGCGCCTGTCGCGCATTAGGGTGCAGTACCGGGGTCGTGGCCGAGCGCGGCGACGTCCCGTCGTGTCGGGAGGAAACGCGGACGGTTATGGAATACAGGACAGTCGGTGCGAGCGGCCTGCGGGTTTCACGGCTCGGCCTGGGCACCTTGACGTGGGGTCGCGGAACGGACGGCGACGAGGCCGCAGCCCAGTTGTCGGCCTTCGTCGATGTGGGCGGCACGCTCGTCGACACCTCCCCCGCCTACGGGGACGGGGTCGCGCAACGGATCCTCGCCGAACTGCTCGACGACGTGGTGCCCCGCGACCAGCTGGTGCTGTCGGGCAGCTCCGGCATCGACACCACCACACTCGGTTCCGGCCGCGTGGACTGCTCCCGCTCGGGCCTGCTCAACCAGCTCGACGCGACCCTGCGTGAACTCGGCACCGACCACCTCGACGTGTGGCAGGTCGCGACGTGGGATCCGCACACCCCCGTCGACGAGGTGATGGACGCCCTCGAATTCGCCGTCACCAGCGGGCGCGTGCGATACGTCGGGGTGCGCGGCTATCTCGGCTGGCAGCTCGCGACCGCCGCGGGGGCGGCCCGGCGCCCGGCGCCGCTGATCAGCACGCAGGTCGAGTACTCCCTGCTCGCCCGCGGGGTCGAGGAGGAGTTGATCCCCGCAGCCGCCCACCACGGAGTGGGTGTGTTCGCAGCGGTTCCTCTCGCCGGCGGTGTCCTCACCGGTAAGTACCGGTCGGGGGTGCCGGCGGATTCGCGGGGCGCCGACGACGTGCACACCGAGGAGGTGCGCCGCTATCTCACCGAATCCGCGGTGCGCGTGGTCGATGCGGTCGCCACGGCCGCCGACGGTCTGGGCACCTCGCCGCTTGCCGTGGCACTGGCGTGGGTGCGCGACCGTCCGCACGTCGCCTCGACGCTCGTGGGTGCCCGGGATCTGGCGCAGCTCACCGGAGTGCTGGTCGCGGAGGAGTTGGCGTTGCCGCCGGCGATCGCCGCGGCGCTCGACGACGTGAGCGCGTGATCCCGGCGACACCGCCCGCACCCTGCCTTTTTCCGGAAGGTTAGGCTAGCCTGCCGAGTACATTCGGTTCAGGCAATGTGAGGGAGGTCGGTCGATGGCCGCGACCGAAGTCGTCGGATTCGCCGAGCGCATCCGGCTCGAGACCCAGCAGGCCCACAGCGACACCGAGAACTCGGTGTTCGTCTCGGAACTGCTCGGCGGCAAGTTGTCGACCGAAGCCCACGCCGCGCTCATCGCGCAGACCTGGTTCGTCTACGACAGCCTCGAGCGGATCGGCCGTGGCTACACCGACGACCCGATCGCCGGTCCTTTCCTCAGCGACGAACTGCTCCGCACCGCCGCGCTCGAAGCCGACCTCGACTTCCTCGTCGGCTCGGACTGGCGCGAGCGCATCGCGCCGCTGCCCGCGACCGTCGCCTACGTCGACCGGCTCGAGCAGGTCGCGGCGGTGTCCCCGGAAGCCTTCCTCGCGCATCACTATCTGCGTTATCTCGGCGACCTGTCCGGTGGTCAGATCATCCGCCGCATGCTCGAACGCGCCTACGGCTACGAACGCGACGGCCTGCGCTTCTACATCTTCGATCAGATCCCGAAGCCCAAACCGTTCAAGGATGCCTACCGCGCGAAGCTCGACGCCGCACCGCTCGACGGCGACCAGCAGCAGACCGTCATCGACGAGGCGAACCTGGTGTACGGACTCAACGGTGCCCTGTTCGCCGACCTCGCGCGGGACATCGACCGTTACCCGGTGCGTGCCTGACCGATGTACCGTTCCCTCCTCCGCCTCCCGGTCGCGCTGATCGCGGTGCTGGGTGTCCTCGTCGTCGCCGCGTGCAGCGCCCCCACCACCGACGGTACGACCGCCACCGACATCGCGACCGGTCCGCGCACCGCCGTCGTCGACTCCGAACCCGAGCCGATCACCACCGACCCGGATCCCGTGCTACCGGCCACGGTGCGCGGCGTGGACGGGGTCGAGACCACGATCACCGACATCTCCCGGATCGTGGTGGCCGACCGCTCCGGTACCCTCGCGCAGACCGTGTACTCGCTCGGTCTCGGCGACAAGCTCGTCGGCCGCTCCACCGCGTCCTTCCCCGCGATCGAGGACGTCCCCAACGTCACGCCCGGCGGGCACGGTCTCAACGCCGAGGCGATTCTCGCGCTGAACCCGACCGTCGTACTCACCGACACCTCGATCGGTCCGCCGGCGGTGCAGGAACAGATCCGCGCGACCGGCGTGCCGGTGGTGTTCGTCGACCCGGAACGCTCCCTCGACACCGTCGCCGGCGACATCGAGGCGGTCGCGGCCGCGCTCGGTGTGCCCGAGGCCGGTGCGGCGCTCGCGCAGCGGACGCTCGACGAGATCGCCGCGGCGAAGGACTCGATCCCCGTTGATCATCCCGAACCCACGGTCGCCTTCCTCTATCTGCGCGGTGCGGCGATCAAGATGCTCGGCGGTCCCGGTTCGGGGGCCGACGCGCTCGTCGCGGCCGCCGGTGGTCGCGACGCCGGCATCCTCGCCGGCCTGGACTCGCCGTTCGTGCCGATCACCAGCGAGGCGATGATCGCCTCGGCGCCCGACATCATCCTGGTGATGACGCACAGCCTCGACTCGGTGGGCGGACCGGACGGGCTCGCGCAGCTCCCGGGGGTCGCCCAGACCCCGGCCGGGAAGACGGGCACCATCGTGGACATGGACGATTCGACCCTGCTCAGCTTCGGCCCGCAGACCGGCAAGGTCCTGGCCGCTCTGGTGGAGGCGTTCTACCCGTCGGACCGGGCGTGATCGCCGGATGTCCGTGAGCGAAGACGTCACCGAAGCGACCGGTCTGCCCGAACGGGCACTGCGGAAGGCCGGACGGGGACGCACCACCGTCGTCCTCGTCGGTCTCGTCGTCGCCCTGCTCGCCCTGGCCGTCGCGTCGACGTGCCTCGGCCAGGTGCCCACGAGTCCGGCCGAGGTGGTCGGCAGTCTGCTGCACCGCATGGGGCTGGACCTCGGCCCGGTGCCCGCGCACCCCGCCGGGGAGGTGACCCTGTGGGAGGTGCGCTTCCCGCGCGTGGTGCTCGCGATGCTCGTCGGTGCCGCCCTCGGCTGTTCCGGGGCGCTGCTGCAGGGCATCTTCGCCAATCCGCTCGCCGAACCCGGCGTGATCGGCGTGTCCTCCGGCGCCGCCGTCGGCGCGTCCGCGGTGATCGTGCTCGGCGGCGCCTTCACCGCCGGCTGGGCGCTGGCCGGCGCCGCACTCGTCTCCGGTCTGATCACCACCGTGCTGGTCTATGTGCTGTCCCGATCGAACGGACGCACGGAGGTGGTCACGGTGATCCTCACCGGTGTCGCCGTCAACGCCGTCGCCGGCGGGCTCATCGCGTTCTTCACCTTCGTCGCCAGTCCGGCCGCCCGCGACCAGATCGTGTTCTGGCAGCTCGGTAGTCTCGGCGGCGCCACCTGGGACATCGTCGCGGTGGTCGCCCCGCTGACCCTCGCCGGGGTGCTCGTCGCGGTGCTGCTCGCCCCGAAACTCGACCTGCTGGCGCTCGGTGAGAGCGTCGCCCGGCATCTGGGTGTGGACGTCGAACGCGTCCGTCAGTTGTCGATCCTGGCGGTCGCCGTGCTGGTCAGCGGCGCCACCGCCTTCACCGGCATCATCATGTTCGTCGGACTGGTCGTGCCGCACCTGATGCGCCTGGCGCTCGGCCCCGCCCACCGGGTGCTCGTCGTGGCGAGTGTGCTTGCCGGCGCGGTCGTCCTGCTCGCCGCCGATCTCGCGGCGCGCACGCTGGTCGAGAACGCAGACCTACCGCTCGGCATGATCACCGCCCTCATCGGCGGTCCGGTCTTCTTCCTGATGCTCCGCCGCACCCGAGCGAAGCAAGGCGGATGGGCATGAGGCTGCTCCCCCGCTCCCTGGGATCCCCGGCGACCGCCGTCCCGGCCCGCTCGGCGCCCGGCACCGCGACGATGCGCGCGGTGGGTGTGCGACTGCGGCGCGGCGAGCGGGAGATCCTGCACGGTCTCGACTTCGAGGTGCGCACCGGCGAGGTCGTCGCGCTGGTCGGCCCCAACGGGGCGGGTAAGTCCACCCTGCTCGCGGCGTTGTCCGGCGATCATCCGATCAGCGGTGGCACCGTCGAGATCGAGGGCCGCCCCCTCGAGCAGTGGTCGTCGCTCGCGCTGGCGCGTCGCCGTGCGGTGCTGCCGCAGCAGCACACGGTCGGTTTCCCGTTCACCGCCCGGCAGGTCGTGCGGATGGGACGGGCCGCGTGGACGCGCACCCCCCGGCAGGACGACGACGATCGCATCGTCGCCGAGGCATTCGCAACCTGCGACGTCACCCATCTCGCCGACCGGCCGTTCCCCGCGCTGTCAGGCGGCGAACGCGCCCGGGTGGCGCTCGCGCGGGTGCTGGCCCAGGACACCGAGACACTGCTGCTCGACGAACCCACCGCGGCACTGGACCTCGGCCATCAGGAGGCGGTCATGCAGGTCGTGCGGGCCCGCGCCGACGACGGGCACGCCGTGGTCGTCGTGCTGCACGATCTCGGGTTGGCCGCCGCCTACGCCGACCGCGTCTGTGTGCTCGAACAGGGCCGCATCGTCGCCGACGGCGCACCCGGCGACGTCCTCACCGAAGAGCTGCTCGGCCGTGTCTACCAGTACCCGGTGGCGATCGGCCGCCACCCCGAGACCGGTACCCCGCTCGTGTTGCCGCGACGACCGAACCGCGACCGGTCCGCCTCGGCGCAGACCTGAGCAGCAGATCACATCCGGCCCGTCGGACGACCCACTGATTTCTTCCCCGCGACCGGCATCAGGAACACTGAAGGTCGGCGCGCCGGGCGCCGGAGCACGTCCGGCAGGTGCGAATCGAATCCGAGGACGAGGAGCAACGATGGGCAGAGCGGGGATCCGAGCGGTCACGATGGTGGGCGCGATCGCGATGGTCGTGCTGGCCGGCTGCTCGTCGGAGAGCACCCCGGACGTGCTGCAGACCATCGAACCCGCCACTCCCGCGGCCGCCCCCGAGGTCGGCCCCTCCCCTGCCGGCGACGTCCGTCCGCTCGACCTGCAGGTCGACGCGCTGGTCGTCGAACCGTCCACGGGTACCTTCGCCGCGCTCGTCGACGACGGCGCACGGGTCGCGTTGTTCGACGACACGGCGTTCGACGGTGCCGGGGCGGAACCGCGCATGGTGGACCTGCCGTCGTCCGCCGCGACCGTCGTGACCGGCCCCGAGGGCAGTGTGCTCGCGCCCGTGTCCGGGGCCGTGCTGCGCATCGACGCCGCCGACGGCACCATCACCGAGGTCCCGGTCGACGGCAATGCCGCGTCGGCGGCCGTGCTGTCCGACGGCCGCTGGGCCGTCGGCACCGACGACGGCCGGGTGCTCGTCGTCGACCCCGAATCCGGCGAGGTGGCCACCACCCTCGGGGGCCTCGCCTCCGTCGACGCTCTCGCCGTCACCGGTGACGCCGTCGCGGCGCTCGACCGCCGGCAGACCTCCCTCACCGAGCTCGACCTCGCCGACGCCCATCTCGGGCCCGCGCTGCGTGCCGGCGAAGGTGCGACGCAGCTGACCACCGACCCGTTCGGACGCGTGGTGGTCACCGACACCACCGGCGACGAACTGCTCGTCTACACCCTCGACGCGATCGTCCTGCGGCAGCGTTATCCGGTCGGCCCCGCCCCGTACGCTGTGACCTACGACGAGACGCGGGACCTGATCTGGGTGACTCTGACGGGCAGCAACGAGGTCGTGGGCTACGATCTTTCGACCGGGATCCCGCGAGAACGCCACCGCTTCGCAACGGTGCGGCAACCGAATTCGATCGCCGTCGATCCGGCCGATGCGGCACTGGTGATCGCGTCGGCAACCGGTGACGGACTGCAGCGGATCCCGATCGAAGGACAGTGATGGCGAACGAGCGACTCGGCCGGTTGACCCGGATGCCTGTCGGTTGGGACACCAGCAACGACGAATACGAATACGTGCCGCTCAAGCTGCCCCGGGACGTGTCCCGGGTGAGCGCGTCGATGCGTCTGGCGATCTCCGCCGAATTCCACGGCTGGGAACTCACCCGGGTGCGTCTGTATCCGGACGGGAGCCGGCGGGTGCTGCTGCGCCGCCGCAAGACCGCCCATCACGTCCCCGAACCCACCGTTGGTTGATAACAGATCCCGGACCGTCGTGGACCGGGCTTGCAGGGAGTAGTTCGTGTACCGCTATCTTCTTCGGCTCATGTTCCTGTTGCCGCCGGAACGAGCCCACCACCTCGCCTTCCTCGCGATGCGCTGGTCGACTCGCTTCGGGCCGCTGCGCGCCCTGGTGTCGAAGGTGCTCGTCACCGACGACCCCATCCTCCGCAACACCGTCTTCGGCGTGCAGTTCCCCACGCCGGTGGGTCTGGCGGCCGGTTTCGACAAGGACGCGACCGGTGTCGACGTGTGGGGGCCGCTCGGATTCGGGTTCGCCGAGATCGGCACCGTCACCGCCCAGGCGCAGCCGGGCAATCCGCAGCCGCGACTGTTCCGCCTCCCCGAGGACCGGGCGATCGTGAACCGGATGGGCTTCAACAACCACGGTGCCGGGGAGGCCGCCAATCGGCTGCGTCAGCGCCGCCGCACCGTTCCGATCGGCGCGAACATCGGTAAGACGAAGGTCGTGCCGGCCGAGCAGGCCGCCGAGGACTACACCGAGAGCGCGCGACTCCTCGGCCCACTCGCTGATTTCGTGGTCGTCAACGTCTCCTCCCCCAACACCCCCGGCCTGCGGGATCTGCAGGCCGTCGAGTCGCTGCGCCCGATCCTGGCCGCGGTGCTGGACACCGTCACGGTGCCGGTGCTGGTGAAGATCGCCCCGGATCTGTCCGACGAGGACGTCGACGCGGTGGCCGACCTGGCACTCGAACTCGGGCTCGCCGGCATCGTCGCCACCAACACCACCATCCGCCGCGACGGGTTGAACACCCCGCAGAGCCGCATCGAGGAGATCGGCGCGGGCGGCCTGTCGGGTGCCCCGGTCGCCGAGCGGTCTCTCGAGGTGCTGCGCCGGCTGCGCACGCGGGTCGGCGATCGCCTCACCCTGATCTCGGTGGGTGGCATCGAAACCCCGGAGCAGGCGTTCGAGCGCATTCTCGCCGGCGCGTCGCTGGTCCAGGGCTACACCGGCTTCATCTACGGCGGTCCGTTCTGGGCGCGGCGCATCAACCGCGGTATCGCCCGCAAGCTGCGCGCGCACGGCTACCGCTCTATCGCCGACGCGGTGGGCGCCAGCACACGAGTGTGACCTGCAGCGGACGGGGCCCGGGTCGTACTCGACCCGGGCCCCGTCCGTCACGACCTGTCAGCGCACCTCGTAGGTGCCGGTCAGCAGACCGCGGGCGATGGCGTGCCCGAAGACGTTGAAGCCGAGGAAGGCCGGGCTCGACTCGGGCGTGACGCCCTCGAGCACCTCGACGTCGAGTGCGTGCACCGCGACGATGTAGCGGTGGTGGCCGTGTCCGGCCGGCGGAGCGGCACCGATGAACCCGTGGGCTCCGCCGTCGTGGCGCAGGGTCACGGCCTGCTCCGGAAGAGCATTCGAGTCGGCGCTACCCGCACCCGTCGGCAGTTCTGTGACCGAGGCGGGGATGTTCGCGACGGCCCAGTGCCAGAAACCCGACGCCGTGGGGGCGTCCGGATCGAACACCGTGACGACGAAGCTCTTCGTCTCGGCGGGGAAACCCGACCAGGACAGCTGCGGGGAGACGTCGCCGCCCCCGGGGATTCCGAACGCACCGCTGGCCTGCGGGAGTTTCCATTCCTCGCCCTCGGCGAAGTCCGCGCTGGTCACCTGGAGGATGGGCAGCTCGGGCAGGAACTTGTACGGGTCGTAATCGAAAGCCATTCCGGTCCTTTCGTGGCGGTTTCGTGTGTTCTAGGCGTGCATGAGGAAGTGTTCCATGACCCGGGTGCCGAAGCGCAGTGCCTCGACGGGGACACGCTCGTCGACACCGTGGAACAGCGCGGCGAAGTCCAGATCGGGCGGCAACTGCAGCGGCGCGAAACCGAAGCAGCGGATGCCGAGCTTGGCGAACGCCTTGGCGTCGGTGCCGGCCGAGAGCATGTACGGCACCGTCCGGCCGATCGGGTCGTGCGCGAGGATCGCCGCGTTCATCGCGTCGACGAGGTCGCCGTCGAAGGTGGTCTCGTACGGCTCGAGCCCGGTGATCCACTCCCTGGTGACATTGGGGCCGATCAACTCGTCGACGGTGCGTTCGAACTCGGCGAGCCGGCCCGGCAGGATACGGCAGTCGACGACGGCGTGCGCGGTGCGCGGGATGACGTTGGCCTTGTACCCGGCGTCGAGCATCGTGGGGTTCGCGGTGTCGCGCAGGGTCGCGCCCACGATGCGGGCGATCGACCCGAGCTTGGCGAGCGCCCCCTCGAGATCGGGCGAGGCCGGGTCGAAGTCCAGCCCGGTCTCCTCGCTCACGGCGGAGAGGAACTCGGCCACGGAATCGTTGACGACCAGAGGGAACGTGTGGGATCCGAGCCGGGCCACCGCGCGGGAGAGGACGGTGACGGCGTTGTCCTCGTGCAGGAAGGAGCCGTGCCCGGCGACACCCGTGGCGGTCAGGCGCATCCAGCGCATGCCCTTCTCGGCCGTCTCGACCATGTACAGGCGACGTTCGGTGCCGTCGGGACGCGGCACGGTCAGGGAGAACCCGCCGACCTCCCCCACGGCCTCGGTCACGCCCTCGAACAGCTCGGGCCGGTGCTCGACCAGCCACTGCGAACCGAACTTGCCTCCGGCCTCCTCGTCGGCGACGAACGCGAACACCAGATCGCGCGGGGGCACGATGTTCTCGACCTTGAAGTAGCGGGCGACGGCGATCATCATCCCGACCATGTCCTTCATGTCGACCGCGCCGCGTCCCCACACGTAACCGTTCTCGACGGCCCCGGAGAACGGGTGCACACTCCAGTCCGCGGCTTCGGCCGGCACGACGTCGAGGTGGCCGTGGAGCATGAGGGCACCGCGGCTCGGGTCGGAGCCGGGAAGCCGCGCGAAGACGTTGACGCGGCCCGGCGCTCCGGATTCGACGTAGGTGGTCTCGTAGCCGACCTCCTCGAGCACGGAGGCCACCCATTCGGCGCACTCGCGTTCGCCGCGGGTGGTGGTGGGTTCGCCGGTGTTGGAGGTGTCGAACCGGATGAGGCGGGAGACGAGGTCGACGACCTCCTCCTCCGCCCGGGACGGCTGGTGGGCGCTCATGTCATTGGCCATGGCCGTATGTCTACCACCGCCCGTCCACCATCTCGACAGTTCGGATCACCGCAGGTGGAGGTGGCGATTTGGGACCGTGGGCGCGGTGGGTTACTCTTTCACAGCGCCCACGACGAGCGGGCGCGAGCATCAGGTCCGAGTGGCGGAATGGCAGACGCGCTAGCTTGAGGTGCTAGTGTCCTATTAACGGACGTGGGGGTTCAAGTCCCCCCTCGGACACTCTGAGTCGAGACAGACGACGAAGGCCCCGAACATCATGTTCGGGGCCTTCGTCGTTGTCGGGAAACGATCGAACGGGCGACAGCCGCTACCGCTTTCGTCAGCCGCGGCGGCGGTTGCCGTAGCGGCTGACGAATCAGCGCGCGGATCCATACGAGGTCCGGCTCGTCGAGTACCGCGGGCGCGCCTGAAGTGCCGTTTTGGGGATCGGGCGCCCCATGCGCTACTGTTTCTTCAGCGCCCGCGGGAGCGGGTTCTACCGACATGCCCCGTGTGGGCGTCGGTCCGAGTGGCGGAATGGCAGACGCGCTAGCTTGAGGTGCTAGTGTCCTATTAACGGACGTGGGGGTTCAAGTCCCCCCTCGGACACTCCGAAACCCGAAGGCCCCGAACCGATATCGGTTCGGGGCCTTCGGTTCGTCCGGGGTCCGCTCAGTCCCGGCGGCCCTTGCGGAAGTACCGGATCGGACCGAAGAAGTTCACCGCGATGGTCAGCGCCCAGCGCAGTTTGCTGCCGTTGATCTTGTCGGCCGGTCGCCTCGCCAGATCGACCCAGGCCGTGATGGCGAGCGACAACTGCACCACCGCGAGGAGGACCACCAGCGCCTGCTGGGGGCGGCTCAGTTCGGCGAACTTCTTCTTGGACAAGGGGGAGCTCGGGCTCATCGTTCCTCCGGTACCTGCACGGGAATTCGGACACGATCATCCTGCCCGATACGATCGGGCATACAGCAGCACACGGAAAAAGGCAGATGAACCCCCACAGCGACACCACCGCCGAGCCCGCCACCGACGGCTTCACCCGCATCGACCCCGACGATCTGGCCACCTGCCTGCGGGTGCTCGACCAGGCGGCGGGTCTCGACGCCGAGCATCCCGACGCGATCACCGTGCAGCGGGCCGTGGGGCACATGTTCAAGAAGTTCAAGCGGTTGCGCCGCAACGAGGCCCGCAAGCAACGCGTCGACGCCGACCGTCAGGTGCTGTCCGCGACCGCCACCGCCTCCCCCACCCGCATCGACGACGAGACCGCCGGACTCCCGCTCGCGTCGGCGACGCGCGGTGCGAGCGCGGGAACGCTGCTGCGTCCGCGGCACTGCTACATCTGCAAGGACAAGTACACCCGCGTCGACGCCTTCTATCACCAGTTGTGCCCGACCTGCGCCGAGGAGAACCACGCCAAGCGCGACGCGCGCACCGATCTGCGGGGTCGTCGCGCCCTGCTGACCGGCGGGCGCGCCAAGATCGGCATGTACATCGCGTTGCGGTTGCTGCGCGACGGCGCGCACACCACCGTCACCACCCGGTTCCCCAACGACGCGATCCGCCGCTTCACCGCGATGGAGGACAGCGGCGACTGGCTGCACCGGCTGCGCATCGTCGGCATCGACCTGCGTGATCCCGCCCAGGTGGTCGCCCTCGCCGACGATGTGGCCGCGCAGGGTCCGTTGGACATCCTCATCAACAATGCCGCGCAGACGGTGCGCCGCTCCCCCGGTGCCTACTCGGCGCTCGCCGAGGCGGAGGCCGATCCGCTGCCCGCCGGCCCTCGCCCCGAGGTCCTGACCTTCGGCAAGCCCTCGGACGCCCACCCGGCCGCCCTGGCCGGGTCGCTGCCGGCCGAGTTGTCGGCGCACTCGCTGACCTCGCTGGCACTGGTGGCCGGCTCGGCGACACCCGAGCGGGTAGCGGCCGGCGTCGCCGTCGACGCCGGCGGATTGCTGCCGGATCTCGTGCACACCAACAGCTGGGTGCAGACCGTCGGCGAGGTCGAGCCGCTGGAACTGCTCGAGGTGCAGCTGTGCAACTCGGTGGCGCCGTTCATCCTCGTCAACCGTCTGCGTCCGGCGCTCGCCGCATCCCCGGCACGCCGCAAGTACGTCGTGAACGTCTCGGCGATGGAAGGGCAGTTCGCGGGTCGCCGCTACAAGGGCGCCGGGCATCCGCACACCAACATGGCCAAGGCCGCGCTGAACATGCTCACCCGCACCAGCGCCGAGGAGATGCTCACCGACGGCATTCTCATGACCGCCGTCGACACCGGGTGGATCACCGACGAGCGGCCGCACCACACCAAGATGCGGCTGGCCGAGGAAGGCTTCCACGCGCCGCTCGATCTCGTGGACGGCGCTGCCCGCGTCTACGACCCGATCGTCCAGGGCGAGACCGGTACGGACCTGTACGGATGCTTCCTCAAGGACTTCCGCCCGGCACCCTGGTGATCCGGACCCCGAAATTCGGGGAGACCGGTTCCACACCGTCGATCGTGGCCCGGCCTCGGGGCCGCGGCGATAATGGAGGACGTCCCCGCAGGCCCGCACGAGGAGAGTCATGACTGTCGCTGTCGTTCACGCCGATACCCCCGAAGGCCGGATCGCTCTGCAGGCCGCGGTGCGGGAGGCCGCCGATCGGCAGCAGTCGCTGGTGGTGCTCCACCCGCTCGACGAGCCCGACGAGGTGGAGGACGTGCGGGCACAGGTGAGCGAGGTGGCCGGTACCGACGGGTGGGAGTTGCTCTCGGCCGTCCACGACGGCGATCCGGTCGGCACGACCGTCGAACTGCTCGCGCGCAGCGGCGCCGAACGCGTGGTCATCGGCAGCCGCGGACGCACGGCGACCGGCAAGTTCCTCGTCGAGCGGGCGGTGCAGCGGCTGATCACCGAGTCGTCGGTGCCGGTGCTGGTCATCAAGGCCGGCTGAGCCGCCGCCCACCCTCCGGCGACCCCGTCCGTTCCGCAGCCGTTCGTTCTACCCTGGGCACATGGCGTTCCGGGTGGTCGCCGACCTCACGGCCTTCGTGCATCTGCTGTTCGTGCTCTACGTCGCGTTCGGTGGCTTCCTCGCGTGGCGGTGGCCCCGCACGATCGTCGCGCACGTCGCCGCGGTGGTGTGGGGAGCGGCCTCGGTGGCCGTGGGGTTCGACTGCCCGCTGACCGCCGTGGAGAACTGGGCCCGCCGCGAGGCCGGCCAGGAGGGTCTGCCGCCGAGCGGGTTCATCGACCACTACCTCACCGGCGTGATCTACCCGGAGTCCGCGCTCGGTGCGGTCCGCGCCCTCGTCGCGCTCGCCGTGCTGATCTCATGGGTGGTGCTGTGGCACCGGATCCGTGTGACGAAGGTCGCCCCGAAGACTTACTCCTGAGTAGGGTGGGGACATGACTGTCTCCCGGGATCTCGACATCGTCGTCTACGGCGCCACCGGCTTCGTCGGGCGCCTCACCGCCACCTATCTCGCCGAGAACCTCCCCGACGGCGTCGCCGTCGGACTCGCAGGACGTTCACGCACCAAACTCGAGAAGCTCGCCGCCGACCTCGGAACCGACTGGCGGCTGATCGAGGCGAACGCCGACGATCCCGCCTCGCTGACCGCGCTCGCCGAGTCCACCCGCGTGGTGATCACGACCGTCGGTCCCTACGCCACGTACGGGCTGCCGCTCGTGCAGGCGTGCGCCGAGGCCGGCACCGACTACGTCGACCTCACCGGCGAGGTGCTCTTCCACCGCGAGAGCATCGACCGCTTCGACGACGTGGCCCGGCGCACCGGCGCCCGCATAGTCCACTCCTGCGGTTTCGACTCCGTCCCGTCCGACCTCGGCGTCCATGCGCTCTACCGCGCCGCGGAGGCCGACGGCAACCTGCCGCTCACCGACACGACCTTCGTGCTCGGCTCCTTCCGCGGCGGGGTGAGCGGCGGAACCATCGATTCGCTCCGGCAACAGCTCGACGCGGTCCGCAAGGATGCCGCCGCACGGAAGATCGCCGCGCGCCCGTACTCGCTGTCCCCCGATCGGGCTCGGGAACCCGATCTCGGTCGCCAGAACGACTTCGCGTTCGTCGACGGCAAATCCGTGGCGCCGGAGATTTCGGGGCGGCTCGCACCGTTCGTGATGGCCTCCTACAACACCCGCATCGTGCGACGCAGCAACGCGTTGCGCGACTGGGCCTACGGACGCCGGTTCCGCTACCGGGAGGTGATGAGTGTCGGCTCCTCACCGCTCTCCCCCGTCCTCGCCGGGCTCGTCGGACTCGGCACGGGAGCCCTCGCCGCCGGCCTGTCGTTCCCGCCCACGCGGTTCGTCCTCGACAAACTCCTGCCCGCGCCCGGTGAGGGACCGTCGGAGGAGACCCGCGAGAACGGTTACTTCACGGTGGATCTGTACGCTTCGACCGAGTCGGGAGCTCGCTACACCGCGCGGTTCTCCGCGCAGGGCGACCCAGGTTACAAGGCCACGGCCGTGATGCTCGGCGAGTCCGCCCTCTCGCTCGCCCTCGGCGGCGCGGCCCTGCACGCCGGTGGCGGTGTCCTCACCCCCGCGGTGGCCTTCGGGGACGTGCTGACCGAACGGCTCCGCACGGCCGGTTTCGAGATCTCCGCGCGCCGCCTCGGCTGACCTCGCCTCCGGCGCGCCCGATGGGCGCGCCGGGCCCGCCGAGTGTGGCTCCGTCGCTTCGACGGGCTATGCTCGACCGGACCGAACGATCCGCGCGCGGAACGAGACCTGAGGACGTGACCATGGCTGCGACGAGTACCGAGATGGCTCCGGCCGCTCGTCTCGCGCTCATGCCGTTCTGGCCGACCCGTCGCGGCGCCTGCTTCGATTGTCTGTGTTGCACCCGGGAGTGTTGCTGAGCGCTTCGCCGCTCGTCCAACTTTTCGGGTTCTTCCAGCTTTCGGAGCCAACGCATGTTCAATCTGCTCATCTTCACGCTCGTCGGTGTCGGCGCACAGCTCGTCGACGGCGCACTCGGCATGGCCTTCGGTGTCACCGCGACCACCCTGTTGCTGTTCAGCGGTGTCGGTCCGGCGCACGCGAGCGCCGCCGTGCACCTCGCCGAGGTAGGAACCACCCTCGTCTCCGGTGCCTCGCACTGGCGGTTCCGCAACATCGACTGGAAGGTCGTGCTGCGGCTCGGTGTTCCCGGTGCCATCGGCGCCTTCCTCGGCGCGACCGTGCTGTCGGGACTGTCGACCGAGGCCGCCGAACCGGTGACCGCCGGGATCCTGCTGGCCATCGGCGTGTACGTCGCGTTGCGCTTCTCGGTGCGACCCCCGGCGGTCGCCCATGCCCGCACCTCCCCGCACACCGCGAAATTCCTGTCGCCGCTGGGCTTCTTCGGCGGATTCATCGACGCGAGCGGCGGTGGCGGCTGGGGCCCGATCACCACCAGCACCCTGCTCTCCCGCGGCAAGACGGCACCGCGCACCGTGATCGGCTCGGTGAGCGCGTCGGAGTTCCTCGTCGCGGTCGCGGCGAGCGTCGGCTTCCTGTTCGGGCTCGGGCACGACTCGCTCGGCAATCTGGTGATCGTCGCCGGTCTCGCCCTCGGTGGTGCCCTCGCGGCGCCGGTCGCGGCGTGGCTGGTCAGCCGCGTCCCCGCGACGCTGCTCGGTACCGGTGTCGGCGGTGTCATCGTGCTGACCAACGCGCACAAGCTCGCCAAGACTGCCGACCTCTCCGGCGCGGCGCTGGCGGTGCTCTACCTCGCCATCGTCGCTGCCTGGCTCACGCTGCTGATCGTGTCCTGGAAGCGTTCGCGCCTCACCGCCGCGGAGAAGAGCGGTTCGCTCGAACCGCTGGCGCAGCCGACGCCGGTGGCACTGCTCGAAGGCGCCGACGCGACGCCCCTCGCCGGGGCCCGTCCGGAGCCTCGGGAGGTGCCCGGACACAACGAGACTCGCCTGAATTCCACCCCGTCACCACGCTCCTCCGACGGCGCTTGATAATCGCTATTATGCCCGCGTGCGACAAAAGCGAATACATACTGGTGCCTTCGTCTTCCTCACCGCCGGCGCCGCTCTGACGGCCTGTTCCTCGGACGATTCCACGGTCGGCATCCGCAACGCAGCCGACATCAATTCCCCGACGTCCACCTCCGCCGAATCGCCGTATCTGGTGAAGATCGCACAGAGCTTCCCCAGCTGCGAGGCCATCGGCGCGACCCTCGAGCGCTACATCGACGGGCTGACGCCCGCTCCCGGCGGCATCGTGAGCACCCAGCGCGTGAACTGCGTGTGGGAGGCCGGAGCCGGCGAGCCGCCCTCCGGACTCCGTTCCGTCGAGGTCGTCGTCGAACCCGAGACCGTCACACCCGCCACCGCGGCGAAGACCGGCCTGGTGGTGCTTCCCGATCCCGCCATCGAAGCGGCCGGCGGATTCGCGCACAGCATGCCGATCAACATGGCCGGCACCGCCTTCACCGCGACCGGCGTCGAACTCCCCCAGGCCTCCGTGTCGATCACCGTCGGCGGCCGCGATGCCGCGATGGTCCTCGATCCGGCGGGCGGCGTGGCGGTCGCCAAGCAGCTTCTCGGGCTGTAACGCACGGTGTCGCGGCCCTCGACCGCCCGGGCGGAACCAAGATCACATACAACTCGTACGGACGCTACGATGCGCCGTGTGAATCTGACCCGATACGCGGTCGCATCCGCGACCCTCGCCGGCGCTCTGCTCCTCGGAGCGTGTTCCTCCGGCGACGACGCCTCCTCCGACACCGCCTCGGACGCCGACTCCGCAGCCGTCGACACCACCTTCGACGCCGACACCGTCGGCGAACCGACCGGCCTCGGCAGCGACATCCTCGCCCGCTTCGAATCGTGCGACGATGTCGCGCCCGCCGTCGCCCCCTACATCGAAGGCCTGAGCCTGCGTTCGTCGAGCGGCGTGGACGAGTACAGCGTCTACTGCGCGTGGGAGACCCCGGACACCGCGACGAACCTCGACGAGATCCGGTCGGTGGAGATCGTCCTGGCACCCGGATCCGGAAACGTCCCGTCGGCGAGCGACCTCGAAACCGGCGGTCTCGAATTGCTTCCCGACCCCGACATCGAGGCCGCCGGCGGCGTCGCCTACACCATGGGAGAGGCCGTCTCGGTCGCCGCCGTCTCGGTCACCCAGATCCAGCTGCCCGACGTGGAGGTGTCCATCACCGGCGGGCAGTGGGGCGACTACCCGTCGCTCGACGCCCCGACATCGGTGACCGTCGCCAAGGAACTGCTCGACCTGTAGGCCCGTCCGCGCCGATCGTGCGCGGTGAGCACACCGCGCACGATCAGGGCCTGGGCCGCGATGTAGGTGGCCATGATCCACAACCCCACGGCAGGCAGATCCGCGTCGACGAAGGCACGCGCGGCGATGAGCGCATCGGAGACGACGAAGAGCATCGCGCCGACCGCCGCCGTCCGGTTCAGACCGGTGGCGAGCACCGCCATCGCCGCCAGACACGACGCGTAGACCGCCATCGGGACCACGAGAATCCCTGCCGCCGAAGCGCACACGGCGACCATGGCGATCACCGCGAGGGCGTAGAGACCGACCACCCACGGGCGGGTCCGCACCACGCTCGACCGCCGGTACGGCCGGAACGCGACGATGTAGGTGAGCTGGGCGCACAGGAAGAAGCCCACCAGCACCAGGAACGAGGCATCCCCCTCGACGAGATCGGGCGCGGTGTCCCCCAGCCACGAGAACCCCAGCGCCACAAGCGTGCCCACGACCAGCCGGTCGCGCGGTGCGGACGTGACGAGGACGAGTCCGAGCGCGAGCAGCGGCATGAGGAACCACTGCGAGACGTCGGTGAACGCCGAATCCGGCGCGAGAACCTGGAAGACGAGATGAGCCGCCGCGACGATCGCGAACGCACCGAGAACGGTGGCGGCGATCGTGCGGCGGCTCATGGGATCAGGAGTCCTCGCCGGACGTTCCGGGGTCGTTCACCCCGTCGAAGGCGTCGAGCAGGCGTTGCGCGGCGAGCGCGGCGGTCAGCGAACCGTCGCGCACCCCGGCCTCGACATCCTTGCGGATCGCCCGCACGCGCGGGGAGGTCTCGAGACGACGCAACAGCTGGTCGTGCACCATCGTCCACGTCCAGTCCACCTGCTGACGGCGCCGGTTCTCCTCGAACATGCCCGCCTCGGTGAGCACCTTCTTGTGCTCGAGCACGGTGTCCCAGAAGGTGTCCAGACCGTTGCCGGTCATGCCGCTCATGGTGATCACCGGCGGCTTCCAGATCGCGTCGTGCGGATGCACCATGCGCATCGCGCCGGCGAGTTCGCGGGCGGCGACCCGCGCGTCGCGTTCGAACTCCCCGTCGGCCTTGTTGACGGCCACCAGGTCGGCGAGTTCGAGCACGCCCTTCTTGATGCCCTGCAACTGGTCGCCGGTGCGGGCCAGGGTCAGGAAGCAGAAGGTGTCGACCATGTTCGCCACGGTCACCTCGGACTGCCCGACACCGACGGTCTCGACGAGGATCACGTCGAAACCGGCGGCCTCGAGCAGCACCATCGTCTCGCGGGTGGCCTTCGCGACCCCACCGAGCGTGCCGGCCGAGGGCGACGGGCGGATGTAGGCGTCCCGCTGCACCGCGAGACGCGCCATCCGCGTCTTGTCGCCGAGGATCGAACCACCCGTGCGGGTCGACGACGGGTCGACGGCCAGCACCGCGACCCGATGCCCCTGCTCGAGCAGATACATGCCGAGCGCATCGATGAAGGTCGATTTGCCGACACCGGGCACACCCGTGATACCGACACGAATCGCGTTGCCCGCCTTCGGGAGCAGGCGCAGCAGCAACTGCTGCGCCCGCTCCCGATGGTCGTCGCGGGTCGACTCGATCAGCGTGATCGCCCGCGCGAGGCCGGCCCGCTTGTTGGCGAGCACGGCCTCGGCGAGGGCGTCGACGTCGATCTGCCGTCGGCGGGTCTGCGCGGCGCCGGCCGAGGTGTCGCTCATGCCGACGTCAGCCTCCGAGGTGGTGGCCGAGCTGCGCGGCGAGCTTGGTCAGCAGACCGGTCGCCGCATCCGCGATCACGGTGCCGGGCGGGAAGATCGCCGCCGCACCCGCCGCGTAGAGCTCGTCGAAGTCACCCGGCGGGATGACACCACCGACGACGATCATGATGTCCTCGCGGCCCACCTCGGCCAGTGCCTGCTTGAGGGCAGGGACCAACGTCAGGTGACCCGCGGCCAACGACGACACGCCGATGACGTGCACGTCGTTGTCGGCCGCCTGCTGGGCGACCTCTTCGGGGGTCTGGAACAGCGGTCCCACGTCGACGTCGAATCCGAGGTCGGCGAAGGCCGTGGCGATCACCTTCTGGCCTCGGTCGTGACCGTCCTGGCCCATCTTCGCGACGAGGATGCGGGGGCGACGGCCCTCCTCCTCGGCGAACTTCTCGACCAGCTCGGTCGCGGCGGTGATGTTGGTGGCCTTGCCGGCCTCGTCGCGGTACACGCCGCTGATCGTACGGATCTCCGCCTGGTGACGGCCGTAGACCTTCTCCAGGGCGTCCGAGATCTCACCGACGGTGGCCTTCGCGCGGGCCGCGTCGATGGCCAGCGCGAGCAGGTTGTTGTCGAGACCCTGGCTCTGCGCACCGGCGGCGCGGGTGAGCGCGTCGAGGGCGGCGCGAGTGGCCTCCTCGTCGCGGTCGGCGCGCAGCTGTTCGAGCTTGGCCAGCTGCTCGGCCCGCACACGCGAGTTCTCGACCTTGAGGACCTCGATCTCGTGGTCCTCGGTCACCTGGTACTTGTTGACACCGATGACCGGCTGGCGACCCGAGTCGATGCGCGCCTGGGTGCGGGCGGCCGCCTCCTCGATGCGCAGCTTCGGGATGCCCTCCGAGATCGCCTGTGCCATACCGCCGGCCGCCTCGACCTCGGCGATGTGGGCGCGGGCCTTGTTGGCGAGCTCGTGGGTGAGCCACTCGACGTAGTGCGAGCCGCCCCACGGGTCGATGGGCCGCGTGGTGCCCGACTCCTGCTGCAGCAGCAGCTGGGTGTTGCGGGCGATGCGCGCCGAGAAGTCGGTGGGCAGCGCCAGCGCCTCGTCGAGCGCGTTGGTGTGCAGCGACTGGGTGTGGCCCTGGGTCGCGGCCATCGCCTCGACGCAGGTGCGGGCGACGTTGTTGAAGACGTCCTGCGCGGTGAGCGACCAGCCGGAGGTCTGCGAGTGGGTACGCAGCGACTTCGACTTCGGGTTCTTCGCCCCGAACTTCTCGACGAGCTCGCTCCACAGCAGGCGACCTGCGCGCAGCTTCGCGACCTCCATGAAGAAGTTCATGCCGATCGCCCAGAAGAACGACAGGCGCGGCGCGAACTTGTCGACGTCCATGCCCGCGTCGAGTCCGGCGCGGATGTACTCCATGCCGTCGGCGAGGGTGTAGGCCAGCTCGAGGTCGGCCGTCGCGCCGGCTTCCTGGATGTGGTAGCCGGAGATCGAGATCGAGTTGAAGCGCGGCATCTTCGCCGAGGTGTACGCGAAGATGTCGGAAATGATCCGCATCGACGGCTTCGGCGGATAGATGTAGGTGTTGCGGACCATGAACTCCTTCAGAATGTCGTTCTGAATGGTTCCGGCCAGCTGCTCGGGCTTGACGCCCTGCTCCTCCGCCGCCACGACGTACAGCGCCAGGATCGGCAGCACCGCGCCGTTCATGGTCATCGACACCGACACCTGCGACAGATCGATGCCGTCGAACAGCTGACGCATGTCGAGGATCGAGTCGATCGCGACACCGGCCATACCGACGTCACCCTGCACGCGCGGGTGGTCGGAGTCGTAGCCGCGGTGCGTGGCCAGGTCGAAGGCCACCGACAGACCCTTCTGGCCGGCCGCGAGGTTGCGCCGGTAGAAGGCGTTGGACTCGGCGGCGGTGGAGAAGCCGGCGTACTGGCGGATGGTCCACGGCTGGTTCACGTACATCGTCGGGTACGGCCCGCGCACGAACGGGGCGATACCCGGGTAGCTGCCGAGCGGATAGCCCTCGGCGACGACGGCGTCGCGGTCGGCCTTGGTGTAGACCGGCTTGACGTCGATGCCCTCGGGCGTCGACCACACGACGTCCTCGGTGCTGTAGTTGTTCGCCTCGGCGACGGACTCGACGAGCGCGGCGGCCTGCTCCGCGGTGGGAGCGGTGGGCGCCGGCGCTGCCGGGTCCGTCAACGGGACGTCGGCGAAGCTGCCGATTTCGTGTTCGATGCTCACTTACGCTCCCAGAGTGTTCAGCAGGTCGGTGAGGGCGGCGACGGCGTCGATGCGCGCGGTGAGGAAGCCGTCCGGACGATCGTCGCCCTGCGCGTCCTTCACGGCCTTCTCGGGTCCGGCCAGCAGCACCGTCGTGATCCCCGCCGCACGCAGCGCAGCGGTGGCCGTACCGGCCTGCTCGCCGTAACGGGTGTCGGTGCCGCACAGCACGGCGACGGACGCTCCGGTGTCGCCCACCAGGGACGACAGGTCGGCGTCGAGATCGAGCGGTCCGGGATTGACCGCTTCGATGCCACCGGCGGCGAGCAGGTTCGCCGCGAAGGTCGCCCGCACGTTGTGTTCGGCGATCGGTCCGAGCGGGGCGAGCAGCACCCGCGGGCGGGCACCGTGCGAGGCCAGGTAGGTGTCCGAGCGGTCGCGCAGCGCCTCGAACGGGGCGGCGTACCGCGCGGCGGACGCGCCGGCCTCGGCGACACCGACCGGCAGCGGCTTCTCGGCCAGGTTCGGGAACTCGTTGACACCGGTCACCGAGAACTTGCGGTGCGCGATGTCGGACTCGCGGCGGGCACGCGTCTGCGCGACACGCTCGGCGATCAGCCCCGCCTCGAGAGCGGCGCGGTAGCCACCGGCCGCCTCGATCTCCTGGAAGAAGCCCCATGCCTTCTCCGCGATCTGCGCGGTCAGCTCCTCGACGTACCAGGAACCGGCGGCGGGATCGAGAACGCGACCGAGGTTGGACTCCTCGAGCAGCAGCAGCTGGGTGTTGCGGGCGATCCGCGCGGAGAACGCCTCGGACACCTCGAGCACACCGGCCGGCAGTGCGGAGTCGAACGGCAGGACCGTGACGGCGTCGGCGCCACCGACACCCGCACCGAAGGCGGCGAGGGTCGTGCGCAGCATGTTCACCCACGGATCGCGCTGGGCCATCATCGCCGCGGAGGTCACGGCGTGCTGCGGAGCGTTGCCGGCCTCGGGGGCACCGGCGACCTGGGCGACGCGCGCCCACACCTGACGACCCGCGCGGAACTTGGCGATGGTCTGGAACTGGTCGTCGGTCGCGGCGAGACGGAACTCGAGCTGACCGAGCGCGGCCGCGACGGGAACCCCGGCGTCGACGAGTGCTCGCACGTAATCGAGGCCGGCGGCGATCGCGGCACCGAGTTCCTCGGCGTCGGACGAACCGGCGTTGTGGAAGGCGGTGCCGTCCACGGTGAGGGCACGCACCCCTTCGGTGCGGTCGGCGGCGGCCCGTGCCAGCTCGACGGCCTCGTCGAGAGACACGTCGGGACGCTCGGAGAACGCGCTGGTGAGCGGCGCTGCACCGAGGAAGATGCGCACGGCGGCGCGGTCCTCGATGTCGGTGCGGTTGTCGAGCACGGAGTACACGGCGGTGGTTGCTGCGACCACATCGGCACCGGCGTCGAGACGGACCGGCGCGAGGTCGAGGAGCACACCGCTCAGCGCGGTGTCGAGCGCGTCCACGGGGACCGCGCCGGCGCCGAGACCGAGCCACACCGAGCTGACACCGTTGTTCAGGGCGTCGAGGATGCGCTCGTTGACCGAGGCCGCGTCGGTGCCGGTGAACCGGACGTCGACGAGCCAGCCGGTGTTGACGTCGCGCGTGGACGAGCCGCCGCGGACGAACGGGAACTCACCGGGCAGCGGCGCTTCGTCGCGCTCGTCGCGCAGGCCGTACAGCGGCGCGACGGTGACGTCGTCGTAGGTCGTGGTCTCGAGCAGACGCTGCGGCTCGGGTCCGAGTTCGGCCGGGTCGACGCGTCGGGACTTGGCCAGCACCCCCGCCACCGCGTCCTGCCACTGCGCATATGCGCGCGCGGCATCCTCGGCTTCTGCAGCTAATGACACGGGCGATTCCTCCTACTGCGGGTTTGCAGGCTTTGTACGGACGGCGTTGTCGGCCGGAGGTGGACAACCTCGAAAAGGGTAGGTTGCCTTCGGTGTGATGCTATCCCCACACACCGCGCGGTCGTTGTGGGGATCACCACAGTTTTTCTAGCGCTCGATAACGACGTCCTCGACCGGAACGGTATCGTGCCGCCTTCGCCACTCTGCTCGCGGGGAAGCAGACACTGCCCGGCCGGTAGTGTGGACGCTCGTGACGAGGCTTGCCGCAGACCGCAGAGTGCTCGGCATCCTGGGCCTGGTGGCGGCGCTCGTCGTCGTAGCTCTCGTGGTGCCGCATCCGTCGATCGCCCAGATCCGGGAGTGGTCCGAATCGGTGCACGGCCCGGCACTGGTCCTGGCGTTCTTCGCCGTCCACGCCCTGGTCACGATCGCCCCGATTCCGCGCACGGTGTTCACCCTCAGCGCCGGCGTGCTGTTCGGCAGTGCCGTCGGCATCGGCGTGACGGTCGCCGCCTCCACGGTCAGCGCCGTCCTCGCGTTCCTGCTCGTGCGGGCCGTCGGACGCAAGGCCGTGGAATCGCGTCTCACACACCCGGCGGCGAAAGCGATCGATCTGCGGCTGGCACGCCGCGGATGGCTCGCGGTGGGCTCCCTGCGGTTGATCGCTGCCGCCCCGTTCTTCGTCGTGAACTGTTGCTGCGCGGTCTCGGCGGTCCGTCTCGTCCCCTACACACTCGCGACGGTGGTGGGCATCCTGCCGGGCACCGTGGCGGTCGTGCTCCTCGGCGATGCCCTGACCGGGCAGACCGATCCGCGGCTGATGGTGATCACCGGGGTGTGCATCGCGCTCGGTCTCGCCGGACTGCTGCTCGAGGCCCGGCTCCCCGAGCCCGCCGGTTCGGCGCTCGACGCCGTCGTCGATCCGCATCAGGACCCGGCGGCGAGATAGTCGGCCAGGATCGGGCCACGGACGGCGAGCACGGCCGGGGTCATCCACCGGTCTCGTGCCCGGGACCGCGGTTCAGCGCGTCGAGCAGCACATCATGAGCTGACGGGGAACGAGCCGGCCCGATAGCCTGTACGCATCACTACGCGGCACCGATTCGTCAAGCTTCAGGTATTGATTATCCGGAATCAAGCCCTCACACTTGACACATGTTCGTCTTGACGGTCGACCAGCGGCGCAGCCGCCGAGACATCGACCGCGTGGCAAACCTCCTCACCGAACTGCAGGACGTTCCGCTGGTACGGCCCTTCGATCGCACCGCGGGCGACGAGGTCCAGGCCGTCGCGGACAATCCCGCCCTCGTCGTCGATCTCGTCCTCGACCTCCTCCGGAGGGAACGCTGGAGTATCGGGGTGGGAATCGGCCCGGTGGAGACCCCGCTCCCCGAACAGACACGCGCCGGCCGCGGACCCGCCTTCGAACACGCCCGCACCGCCGTCGAACGCGCCAAGAACGCCCCTGGGCAGGTCGCGGCCGAAGGCGACGACACCGAGGTCACCGCCGACGTCGACGCCGCGCTCACCCTGCTCGCCACCGTCGTCCTGCGCCGCACAGACCAGGGGCACGAGGCCGTCGACTTCGCTCGTCAGGGCCTGTCGCAGGCGCGGATCGCCGAGCGTCTCGGCATCAGCAAACAAGCGGTGTCCCAGCGCCTCGCCACCGCCGGCTGGCAGGCCGAACTGGCCGGACGCGAACTCGTGCGCCGACTCCTGGAAAGGGCCGACCGTTGACCGTCCTCTCACTGGTGTGCCTGGCCGTGGCCGCTCTCGCACCCGCACTCGCGCTACGCCCGAGCATGCCGGTGTGGCCGGCCGCCTCGTTGAGCATCGCGGGTCTCGCCGGTGCAGCCCTCGCCGCCACCGCGACCACACCGGTTCAGGGAGTCGCGCTCGCGGCCACGCTGATCCTCACCGCCACGGCGGCGATCACCGGGGGCGGACCCGCGGTCCTCGTGGCGTTCCGCATCGCGCGCCGGCAACCCGACGCCGGTCCCGAGCCCACCCCTCCCCCGGGCCCGCTCCGCGGCGGACGCGTCATCGGCGTGCTCGAACGCGGAGCGGTCACCGCCTCGATCCTCGCCGGATGGCCCGAAGGGATCGCCGTCATCATGGCGGTGAAGGGTCTCGCCCGTTATCCCGAACTGCGCGAACCGAACGCTTCCGAACAGTTCATCATCGGTACATCCACCTCGGTGCTGTGGGCGGTCGCGGTGTGCGGCGTCGGGCAGGCGCTGATCACCTGAGCGGGGATCTTCACCGTCAGGTCTTCTTCAGCGCACTCCCCTTGTGCATCGCGACGTGATCGGTCTTGTCGCTCCGGATCTCGTACTGCGGCTCGTCCTCGCTGCACCGCCGCGTGCGTCCCTTGAACTCCACGTCCTCCGTGTGCTTCGCGATGATCACACCCTCGACGTATCCGGCTTCGGAGTTCCATCGGACGTGGTCACCGACGGAGAAGTGGGTCGCCATGTCGTCGTCCTCCCGATCGGCCCGCTTCCTGTCGACAGTCGGATAGCCGTCTCCCATCGGTCCTACACCCCGGGCCGATCAGTCCGTCCGATGCTCTGCGGGATCCGCGGACCCCTCGGCGACGGCGCGGAAACGTTCGAGGTCCTCCGGACGGAACTCGGGCCGGGCCATCACCGCGTCGACGAGCAGACGCAACTGGTGTTGCAAGGCCGGTACCGGCTCGGTGCGCCCCTGCTCGGAGAGATGATCGATGAGCATGCGCAGCACCCGGGCGAGCGCCGTGGCCACGTGCAGCTGCGCCGAACCGGCCTGCCGGATCTGTTCGAAGGCGTGCTCGATGTACTCGTCGGGCGACAGGATCCACGGACGCAGCAGGATCCGGCCGTCCGCACCCTCGATCGCCGGCACCGGACTGCCGGTGACCAGCAAGGTGCGCAGCAGACTGCCGAGTCGGAGCACTACCTCGGTGGCGGTCGTCGGGTCGTTGATCGCCTGGCTCAGCGCGCGCAGCGCGATGTCGACGAGTTGCCGCAGCGCGAAGTCCACGTCCTGTTGCATGGTGCGCGTATTCGAGATCTCCACGGCCGCCTCGAGCCGCCGCAGGATCACCGCCCGTTCCGGCTTCGGATGGATCCGCAGCAGCGGTTCCCCGCAGTGGATGTACGCGCCGGGACGCGTCTCCATCCGCACGACCGAACCCGGCGGTGCCACGGCGAGAGCGAGCTCGGCCGGCGCCTGGGTCACCCAACCGTCGCGCGGGGCGTGCACCGTCGCCCCCTCGGTGAAATCCGGCTCCGGCACCCGGTCGACGCGGATCTCGCGTTGCGCACTCCGGCTCGTGTTCGCGATGACCTTCTCGGCCTCCGAGGCGATGCTGCGCACCACCTCCCCGACCTGCAGACCATGGGCCAGCCGGTTGAGATAGGCGATGATGAGCACCACGGTCGACACCGCGAGGACCACCGCGAGGGTGGTCGACAGCGTCGGGGCGGGTGCGGCGTCGTCCGCGCCGATGTGGCGCAGCGTCAGCACGCAGTAGACGAAGGTCGCCACCAGCATCCCGATCACCGTCTGGCTGGCCCGATCCCGGATGAAGGACCGCATCACCCGCGGCGAGAACTGGCTGCTCGCCAACTGCAGGCTCACGACGGTCAACGAGAAGACGACACCGGCGGTGGTGATCGTGGCACCCGCCACGGTGCTCAGTAGCCAGATCGCGGCGTTGCTGTTCATCTTCATGCCCCACGGAAAGGGGCCGAAGGCCCGATCGATGTAGCCACTCACCTCCGCCAGCACGGCTCCGGCGACGACGACCAGCGCGGGCAGCGCGAACAGGCTCTCCCGGAATCGGTATACGCCCGCGGCGATCCGCAACTGCATCCACGATCTCGGCAGAACACTCATGTCGACCAAGCTAACCATCCGGTCTCCGCACCGCGGGCACTCGCAACGAACTGGGGGCACGCGCACCGGATGTCCCCTGCGGCGCGGTCACGACGAGTCCATGAGATACTCGACGGACAACTGAACAGCCACCGAACCGCGGCGGGAGAGTCCCGCACACAGCGGGCGCCGAAGGAGCAACCTCCCCGGGAATCTCTCAGGCCCCCAGACCGCCACGGCGAGGCTCCTCTGGAAAGCAACTCTTCCGGGTTCACCGAAGGTGTAAGCGGCTCCGTCCGCGAAAGCTCTCAGGTCCGATGACAGAGCGGGGAACGACAACACCCGCTGGTGCTCGTGTCGTGCACCCTGGACCCGAGGTAGACGTGTGACCGTTTCCCTGGGCGCGCCTTCGCGCGCCGATAATTCGCTGTCCGCGCCCCTGCGCGCCGATGATGCGCTGCTCGAGCAGCGCGCCGATATTGCACCGACCGAGTCGCGTGGCCCTGTTCTCCTTCCCTCCCCCGCCCCGAAGTCGACGCCGCGTACGAACCGGCGACTCGGGATCGCCGCGATCGTGCTGTCCGCGACCGCGATGGGCGCCGCAGGATTGTTCGGCCGCAAGGCCACTCCCGAAGGCGCGGTGCTCGGTGAGGCACTGACGCTCGGGCGGATGGCGGTCGGAGCGCTCGGCATGCTCGTCCTGATCGCGCTGTCCCGCCGCCTCGGACAGTTGCGCCGGACCCGCCTGTCCTGGTCGGTCGTCGGTGGCGGTGTGCTTCTCGGACTGTCCCTCGCGACCTATCTGTCCGCCACGGTGTTGACCGACCTGTCCCGTGCCGTGGTTCTCCATTACCTCGGCCCCGTCGTTGCGACGGCCCTCGCCCGGGTGTTCCTGAAGGAGAGGGTCGGTCGCCTCGACGCCCTGTCGATCGGCACGGCGTTCGCCGGGATGTTGCTCGCCGCCGGCCTGGTGGGCGGTGAGTCGTCCGGGGGCGAGCACGAGACGCTGGGTACCGTGCTGGGCGCTGCCTCGGGAGTCTTCTACGGCGGGGCCCTGCTGTGCTACCGCTATCGCACCGACATGCCGTCCGACGTCCGGTCCCTGTGGAACTTCGTCTTCGGTGCCGTCGCGGCAGGGGGGATGGTCGCGGTGACCCGACCCGACATGTCGGGGATGACCGCGACGCACTGGTTGTGGGCCGGTGGGTTCTTCGTCGTCTGCGGTCTGTTCGCGCTGGGGCTGCTCGTCGTCGCGGGAAAGCACCTCCGCGCCGCGGAACTGTCGGGCCTGTCCTACCTCGAAGTCGTGGTCGCGCTGATGATCGGCATGGTCGCCTTCGGAGAGTCCGTGACCGTGCTCGCCGCCGCGGGCGCCGGTCTCATCATGGTGGCGATGACACTGCCGATGCTCGGCCGCCGATGACGAGTGGGAGGGCGCGCCGACGGGCGCGCCCTCCCACTCGAATCGGTTTCCGTTACTGCTGTTGCGGCGGCTCGACCGGTTGCTCGGATGCGTCGTTCGTCATCCAGCGCTGCGCCGGCGGCGTTGCGGGCAACGCCGACTGTCCTTCACCGGCACCCTGCGTCCCCGCCGTGGCGAGACCCGTACGGACCGCGGGATCGACCGGCTTGCGCGCGACCGCCTCGGCTTCGGCAACGGCCTGGGCCACCTCGGGGTCGCGCTTGGTCGCGAACCAATCCTCGACCTCGTCACTGTCGTCCTCGGGCCGTTGCAGTTCCTCGTCGACAGGACTCGGTTCGAAGCGGAAGACGCCGTCCTCGCCGGGTGCACCGAGCGTCCGCGCGAATCCTTCGAGCGCCTTGCCGAAGTCGCTCGGCACCACCCACATCTTGTTCGCATCGCCCTGGGCCATCTGCGGCAGGGTCTGCAGGTACTGGTAGGCGAGCAGCTCCGGAGTGGGCTTGCCGGCCTTGATCGCGGCGAACACCTTCTCGATGGACTTCGCCTCGCCCTGGGCCTCGAGGTACCGTGCCGCGCGATCACCCTGCGCGCGCAGGATCCGCGACTGCCGGTCGGCCTCGGCCTCGAGGATCGCGGCCTGCTTCGCACCCTCGGCGGAGAGGATGCGCGACTGCTTGTCGCCCTCGGCGGTCTTGATCGCGGATTCGCGGTGACCCTCGGCCGTGAGGATCATCGCGCGCTTCTCGCGGTCGGCCTTCATCTGCTTCTCCATCGATTCCTGGATCGACGGCGGCGGATCGATGCTCTTGAGTTCGACCCGGGCGACACGCAGTCCCCATCGGCCGGTCGCTTCGTCGAGCACCCCGCGGAGCTGGCCGTTGATGGAGTCACGGGAGGTGAGCGTTTCCTCGAGGGTCATACCGCCGACGACGTTGCGGAGCGTGGTGACGGTGAGCTGCTCGACCGCGGCGATGTAGTTGCTGATCTCGTAGACGGCCGCCTGCGGGTTCGTGACCTGGAAGTACACGACCGTGTCGATGCTCAGCGTGAGGTTGTCCTGGGTGATGACCGGCTGCGGCGGGAACGAAACCACACGTTCGCGTAGATCGACCTTCGCGCGGATGCGGTCGACGAAGGGCACCAGGAAGGTGAGCTGACCCGACGCCGTCCGGTAGTACCGGCCGAGACGTTCGATGACCGCGGCCTCCGCTTGCGGTACCAGCGATACCGATTTGGCCACGACCACCACGACCAGTGCCACCACTACGGCGAGCACGATCAGAGCTTCCATCCTCAGACACCCCTCCACACGACGGCAGTCGCGCCGTCTATCTGCATCACTGTCACTGTCGTTCCCGGCTCGTATACCTCGGTGGCGTCCAGCGGCCTGGCGGTCCACACCTCACCGTCGATCTTGACGCGCCCGGAATGCTCCCCCACCTGCTCGAGGACCAAGGCGTGCTTGCCCGGGAGAGCGTCGATCCCGGTCGGCAGAGCGGGCGGCTGGGAGTACCGCCGCCTCAGCATCGGCCGGACACCGAGCAGCAGAACCAGCGAGGTCACGGCGAAGATCACCGCGTCGATCCAGACGGGCAGATCGGTCACCGCGGAGACACCGCCGGTGACGAGCGCTGCACCGCCGAGCATGAGCAGCGCGAAATCGCCCGTGAGCGCTTCGCCGGCCGCCAACGCCACTCCGGCGATCAACCAAATCAATGCGGCCACGATCACCATCGAACCACAAATCGGACATCCTGGCAGACGCCCTGGTGGAGGAAACGGTCTCGGCTCCTCGTCTTGGATGCTGTTTCCTGCAGGGGAGATCTCAGGGCCGGAGATTCTGTATTTTTCTTTCTTCCGTCCCGACCGGACTCCCGCCTCGCTTCATAAGTGAAGTTAGCCGAAACACATCCTTTTGTCGTTGTGAGATCGGTGATACCGTCCCCGAACTATGGGTATCACCCCCGTGCGTTCGCTCCTCGTGGGAGCGTTGATCGGCCAGAGCGCCGACGCCGATCCGACCGACACCGCAATCCTTGCGGCCACCATCCGCTGCCTGAGCCATCACGGCCTCGAGCGGACGACCGTGGCCGACGTCGCGGCGGAGGCCGGCGTCGGCCGCGCGACGGTCTTCCGGCGGTTCGACACCAAAGAGGAACTGCTCGGTCGCGCGTTCGCGTGGGAGCTCGATCAGCTCGTCACGCGGTTCCACGCCGCCATCGACGACATCGAGGACCCGTACGAGCGCGCGGTCGAATGGATCGTCGAAGCGGTCCGCACCGTTCGCCACCACCCGGTCGCACGACGATTCGTCGACGACGGAGCCGCCCTCCCCCTCCTGCACGATCCGCAGATCACCGCTGCGCTGCTCACGTCGGTCCGCCACGAACTCGACCTCACCGCACAACGGGCGGGGATCACGTTCGACACGGCCACCGCCGCGGAGATCGTCTCGCGATTCTTCGCGAGCGTGTGGCTCGCACCCGATCTGGGCAGCGCCACCGCGACCGACGACGGGGTACGACGGGTGGCCCGGACCATGCTGTCCTTCCTGATCGTGCCCTCGACGCCCTCCACCGACAGCTGATGTCCGCATCCGTTCCCCAGCCATCGAACCCGAGGAGTCCGGCAATGGAAGTCACTCCCGCACAGCGTGTTCGCGCAAACATCGAGGACGACGTACCCGTCGCCGACCGCACCTTCGTCCGGTTGCTGGCAGATCGCCGCATCTGGCCGATGTTCCTGTTCCGGGCGCTCTCCCTCCAGGGCACCCACCCCACCGTCATGGTTGCGCTCGAACAACATTCGAAGTCGTTCACCGAGCCGTCGGTACGCGCGGAGAACACCCTCGCGTACACCTACCGCATCTACTTCGGCGAGAACGTCGCCGATTCGGCACGCGAACTGCGGGAGATGCACCGCCCCATCACCGGACTCGACTACGAAGGCCGGAGATACCACGCGTGGAACCGCGACGTGTGGACGTGGGTCCACCTCACCACCATCGAATCGCTCATCTACGCGATCGAGGTCTGCTTCGGTCCGCAACCCGCACCGGAGGTGGAGGCCTTCTACCGGGAGAGCTGCCGGCTCGGCATGCTGTTCGGCGTCCGTGAGCAGGACATGCCGGACGACGTGGCAGCTCTTCGCGCCTACGTCGACCGAGGGGTCGCCGACAAGCTCGCGATGTCGCCCGGAACCCGGCGGATGCAGCAACTCGTCGACGAACAGGACGTGATCGCAACCCTCGAGCCGAAACTCGCCGCACTCCCCCGGCCCCTTCCCGCCGTCCTCGAGAAGTTGACGGGGCGGCCGGTGAAGACGTTGATGTTCGGCGCATTCCCCGAATCCGTCCGCCGGATCTGGGGAGTGCCGTGGAGCGCGGCCCGCGAGCGTGAGTTCCGAGCGATCCTCGCACTCATGCGCGTCGGCTCCCGGCTGTTTCCCGAGCGCCTGCGCATGATCCCGGAAGCCCGCGCCGCGCTGGGGATCTGACCCACCGGTCCTCACCGCCGTACACGCGTCCGCTCGTAGCGGACGCGAGCCGATGCTGCAGTCGTCGGCCGTCCTGCAAGTACCCGACTCGGGTATCCGGTTGCTTCCGTGCCCGGTTCCACCCAGTACCACTCGATCCAGTGTCAGTTCATCAGGGGGCTCGATGAAGACCTCGCGACCCGCGGACGCAGACGTCCGGGGCGAGCGGCCGTTCGGAGGTGCCGTGGTCACACGCACCGCCGACTCCACGCGCACATTCGGACGCACGCTCCGTCTGGCGTTCCGCTCCACCGCATACCTGATCGTCGACATCGCACGCGGTCGTTTCCCGATGCGGGAAGCAATCGTTCAGGGATGGTTCTTCATCTCCGTCTCGGCCGTGCCCGCAGTTCTGGTGGCGCTGCCGCTCGGCGTCGTCATCGCCGTCCAGGTCGGCAGCATGACCGACAACGTCGGCGCCAACTCCATGGCCGGCGCGGTGGGCGGCATGGGAGTGATGCAGCAGATCGCGCCCCTGGCCGCGGCCCTGCTCATCGGTGGTGCCGGTGGTTCGGCCATCTCGGCCGACCTCGCCTCGCGCACCATCCGGGAGGAGATCGACGCGCTGCGCACCCTCGGCATCGACCCCCAGCGCAGATTGGTCTCCCCCCGCATCCTGGCGATGGTCGTCGTCGCCCCGATGTTGTCGGTGCTGATCATCCTCATGAGCATCCTTGCGAGCTTCGCCGTGGCCTCGCTCGGCCAGGGGGTCGCCCCCGGCTCGTACTGGTTGTCGTTCGGCAGTTTCGCCTCGACCACCGACCTGATCGTCTGCCTGTTCAAGGCCGCGGTCTTCGGTTACGTGGTGGCGATCATCTCCAGCCAACGGGGCCTCGAAGCCAAGGGTGGCCCGAAGGGCGTCGCGGACAGCGTCAATGCGGCCGTGGTGCTCAGCATCATCGCCTGCATGGTCGTCAACCTCTTCATCACCCAGGTGGTCCTGATGTTCGTCCCCATGAGGTTCCTCTGATGAGCGCCACACGCAGCGGATCCGTTGCCACGCCGTCGCCCTATCGTCCCCGCGGTCTGCGGTGGACGCGCCACGCCGGCCGGGCGTGGAACCCGATCGAATCCCTCGGGCTCTACCTGCACTTCGTCGTCGTCTCGTTCCGCGGCATCGGCCACGCCCTGCGCCGCAACCGCCGCCAGACCGTCGCCATCTTCACCGACCTGACATGGGGCAACGGCCGCGCGGTCATCGTCGGCGGAGGCGTCGCACCGGTACTGGCCATCCTCGGCATCGTCGCCGGGGCGATGGTCGGTCTCGTCGGCTTCTCCGCACTCGACATGCTCGGGATGGGACCGTTGACCGGCGCCATGTCGGCCCTGGCGAATCCACGCGAGCTCGCTCCCCTCATTGCGGCGATCGGATTCGCCGCCCAGGCCGGCTGCCGCATCACCGCCGAGGTCGGCGCCATGCGGATCTCGGAGGAGATCGACGCGCTCGAAGCCCAGGCCATCGACTCGATCCCCTATGTCGTCTCCACCCGGCTCATCGCCGCCGTCGGCGCCGTCGTCCCGTCCTATCTGATCGCGCTCGCGCTCGGATTCGCCGCCACCGGCGCGACCGTCACCGTGGTGCAGGGTCAGGGGTCGGGCGCCTACGACCACTACTTCCACATGTTCACCGAGCCGATCGACCTGATCTACTCGCTGGTCAAGGTGATCGTGTTCGTCCTGGTCGTGACGCTCGTGCACGCCTACCAGGGCTATCACGCGAGCGGTGGTCCCGAGGGGGTCGGGATCGCCTCGGGCCGCGCCATCCGGGCGAGCCTCGTGCTGATCGTGACCACCGACATGGTGCTCACGCTCGTCATGTGGGGCCTCGACGCGACGATCAGCTTCTCGGGGTGAGGAACCAGTGAGCGCAGCACAGTATTCGGGCTTCGGCCCCAGCCGCCGCGGACTGCGGATCCGCGGGCTCGCCGTCGTGGTCGCCGCCGCACTCGTCGTCACCGCGGCCTGGTGGGCGTCGCAGCCCGACCGCTCCGGTGAGGTGCAGTTCGCCGTCACCGCATCGAATCTCGGCGACGGGGTCTCCACCGACACCGCCGTGCGTCTGCGGGGCATGTCGATCGGATCGGTGATCGAGGTCGAACCGCAGGGTCCGCAGCAACAGATCGTCACACTCAGCGTCGACGAAAGCCACGTCGCCGAGTTGTCGACGGCCATGCACACCCGTTTCGTCTCGTCGAACATCTTCGGTTCCACCGCACTCGAGCTCATCCCGATGCCGGGCGGCGAGCCGATCCGAGCCGGCAGCACCCTCGCCCTCGGCGATGTCGGGGACTACACCGTCACCACGGTGCTGCGCGATTCCGGTCGTCTCCTGCTCGACGTGGTGACGCCACAGCTGTCGGACTCGATCGACAGCGCCGCCGAACTGACCCAGCAGATGGCGCCGCTGCTCGCCTCGTCGCTGCTCGTGATGCGCAACATCGCCCGCACCCAGAACGAGCCGCTCAGTGAGTTGCTGCCGAAGTTCGCGGATGTCTCCGAAGGTGTCGCGGCGTTCACTCCGTCGGCACTGAACACTCTGTCGGCCATCGCGTCCGTCGAGGAACTCGAGGACGACTTCCGCACGCAGCAGGCGAGCGAGACGATCACCGAGGTCTCGCATCTGGTGCTCGCACTCTCGGGTGAGATCGTCGGCGCGCTCGGCCCCACTTCGTCTGCCGTCGACATGCTCCTCGACATCCTGATCCCGCTGAACCAGAGCCTGGGCGGGGTCACCCCCGACCAGGTCGACCGGCTCGTCGACGGCGCCGACGGCGCACTGCAGCACCAGGGCGACCGGGTGGTCCTGGGGGTGGACGTGCTCGTCGACACCTTCCCGGCCTTCCGGGTCCCGCTCGAGACCACCGGGGGTACCCGATGAGAACTCCACGCCAGGCAGCCGTCCGGCTCGCCCTGCTCGCCGGCGTCGTCGTCCTGATCATCGTGCTGATCGTGCAGGCGATCGAACGTCCCGTCGGCGGATCGACCGTCGCCTACAAGGCCCAGTTCGGTGACGTCTTCGGCCTCAAGGAGAACGCCGATGTGCGCCTGCGGGGCGTACAGATCGGCAAGGTCACCGACATCTCGGTGTCCGACGGCAACCGTGCGCTCGTCGACTTCACGGTGCTCGAGGAGTACCGTCTGCGCGAGTCGGACCGGCTGCTCGTCAAGTTCCAGAACCTCACGGGCCAGCGCTATCTCGAACTCGATCGCAGCGAGGAGGGCGGTCAGGAGGTCGATCCGTCGGGGCTGGTCGTGAACACCGTCGACTCGTTCGACATCACCACGGTCTTCAACGGACTCAAACCGCTTCTGCGCGAAGCCGATCCGGCCGTCTACAACCGGCTCGCCACGAATGTGGCCGCGTTGATCGAGGGCAGCGAGTCCAGTCCGACCCCGGTGATGCGCGACATCGCCGAGCTCGCGAGCTACGCCGAGGACCGCAGCGCCCTGATGAGCACTCTGCTCGACAACTTCACGGCCCTCAACGAGCAACTCGAAGGCCGGTCCGCGAACCTCGAGAACATCCTCGAGGTCTTCCACTCGATCTTCACCCCGCTGGTGACACGTATGACCGAGTTCCTGTCCCTGACCAAGCTCGGTGCACTCGAGATGGCGGAGGTCGACCGCACGGTGAACCTGCTCTCCCAGCTGGGCCTCGGCGCGCCTGCCGAACACGACGGATTCCTGGAACGCAACGACGATTTCATCGTCCGGGTGGACCAGGTGATCCCGGATCCGCAGACGGCCATCGACACCCTGTCGGTTCTGCCGGGGATCTTCGAGGGCATCAACTCCCTGGTGCCGCGCGTGGACGAGTCCCGGCAGTGCAGCAACGGCGCGGTGCAGTTGCCGATCGAGGCCGACATTCTGCTCCAGGGCCGTCCCCTGACCATCTGCAACGGAGGTGCCTGATGCGCACCCGCCTGTTCGGACGACTCGACTTCGGCGCCGAGGACGCCGATCCCCGCACCCAGATGTGGTGGGCGCTGTCGGGTCTGATCGTCCTCGCCCTCGTCGCGGGCATCGTCCTCGTGCTCTATCTGCGACCGGTCGGTTCGACGACCTACCGCCTCGACCTGCCGGAATCGGCGGGGCTCGCCGCGGGCGACGACGTGCGCATCGCGGGTGTGCCGGTCGGTTCGGTCACCGGCCTGCACCTCGCCGACGACCACGTCGACGTCGAGTTCACCGTGGACTCCGAGCATTTCGTCGGCGACCAGACCTCCGTGTCGGTGCGGATGCTCACCCCCATCGGAGGCCTGTACCTCGCGGTGCACCCGGCCGGCCGGCAGCCGCTCACCGAACCGATCCCCGAGAACCGCGCAGCACTGCCGTTCCTGGTGAACGACATGTTCGAGGAGGCCACCGAGGTGGTGGAAGAACTCGACACGCAGGCACTGCGCACCGCCCTGAACAAGACCGCTGCGCTGCTCGGCGAATCGCCGGATTCGGTGCGGATCACGGTCACCGACCTCGAAGCCGTCATGGACGTCATCGCGAATCAGAAGGACCAGATCGAAAGCCTGCTCGAGCTGTCCAACGAATATCTCCGCACCGCCAACGACAACAAGGAACTCGCGCTCGAGATCATCCGCGGCTACGCGATCCTCGGCCCCAAGATCGTCGAGGCCCATCAGGACGTGAAGATCTTCGCCGACGGGCTCTCCGGGCTCGCCGGGCTGCTGTTCGACTTCCTCAGCGGCCCGTACCAGGAAAAGGTCGAACCGATCATCCCGCATCTCGTCGAAGCCGCCGACAGCAGTGCGGAACTGTCGGCCTCCGTCGAGTCGATGACGGAATCCCTCCGTGCCACCCTCACGGGACTCGCGGCCGTCGCCGGTCCCGAAGGCCAGGCCCTTGTCGACCAGAGCGGACTGACGGTCCAGCGACCCGACGTCTGTCTCCCGATGCCGGGAACACGGTGCTGACGTGCGAACACTGACGACGACTACACGACGACTCGTTCCCGCGGTGACGGTCGTGGCGCTGGCCGTGGCCGGCGCGACCGCCTTCGCCGCGACCTCGGGGGACGACACCTCGATCTGCGCGTACTTCGAGGACTCCTACGGCCTCTACCCCGGTTCCCCGGTCACCATCCGCGGGATCTCGGTCGGGACCGTGGACCGGATCGAACCCGACGGTGCGCGCGTGCGCGTCGACATGACCGTCGGTGACCGCGAGCTTCCCGCCGAGACCGGCGCGGTGATCACCAACGCGTCCATCCTCACCGACCGCAGACTCGAACTCGTCGACGCCGATCCCCGGCCGGGACCGACCCTGTCGCGGGAGACGTGCATCGACACGGCGCACACCCGCACCCCGGTCAGCGTGTCGGACGCGCTCGGATCGTTCTCCGAACTCGTGCGGCAGATGACCGAGCGCGGACCCGACGGGACCGCGCCGCTCGAAACCGCATTGAAGGACGCCGGACGCGAGTTCGAGGACCTGGGACCGACACTCAACCGAGAACTGCGCGACCTCGCGGACCTGCTCTCCTCCCCCGACAACTTCATGGACCAGCTGGGGCAGATCCTCGACAACTCGGCCGAGATGACGACCCTGCTCACCGGCGACTGGGAGAACGTCAAGTCCACCATCCAGACGTTCGCCCCGGGCCTGGCGGGCATCGAGCAGATGCTCGTCGTGGCGAAGATCCTCGTCGAGAAGCTGTCACTGGCCGTCGGACCTCTCGACCGGCTGTTCAACGAGCACTTCCCGTACCTGATGAACGCCCTGAACTCGACGCTGCCCACGCTGACGATGTTGCGCACCCAGGCGGAGAGCTCGAGTGAGCTGCTCGCCACCATTCCCGGCACGATCACGATGCTCGAGACCATGGTGCAGTCCCACCCGGGGTCGGTCGCCGTCGAACTCGATCCCGCCCGCGCCGAGGTGCCGACCCCCGATGCCGCGCTGACGTGCACGGCACTCGAGCAGATCGCACCCGACAGCTGCACCGTGGTGTCGTCCCGCTCGGTGTCGGTGCCGCTGCCTCAGCTGGTCCTGTCGACGATCGGAGCAACGCCGTGACCCGTTCGTTCTCCCGGTCCCGCCTTCTCATCGGTGCGGTCCTCACCGCTCTGGTGGCATTGTGCGGATGCAGTTTCGACCCAAGCGACCACGCGCTGCCCGGCTCCGGGGTGCGCGGACCGACCTACCGGCTGAACCTCGAATTCGAATCGCTGCTGAGCCTGCCGGCCGGGGCGGACGTCCGCTCCGAAGGCATCTCGGTCGGCACCCTGCGGGCGATCGATCTCGAGCCGCACAGCGCCGTTGCCCGGATCGACGTGCGCGAGTCGGTGGTCGTGCCCGCGGGCACCCGCGCCGAACTGCGGCAGAACACCGTGCTCGGCGACATCTACGTCGCTCTGCTCCCCCCGAAGGACGGCAGCGGCGCACCCTTGCAGGACGGCGACACGATCCCGTTGCAGGACACGGATCCGGGTCCGCAGATCGAGGACATGCTCGAACGCATCGCGATGTTCGTCAACGGCGGAAGCCTGACCCGCCTGCAGGATTCGCTTGCGCGGCTGAACGACGTGCTGCCCGAGGACACGCAGGAGACCCGTGAGTTGTCGGCGGTCATCTCCAACGATCTGAGCGAGGCCGCCGCGAACATCGACCAGATCGATCGCATCGTCGTCGCGACGGAGGACCTGTCCCAGCGTCTCGATGCCGCACGCGACGACGTGGGGTTCCTGTTCTCCGACACCGCACGTCGGCGTCTCGACCGCGTGCCTTACTTCATGGAGGCCGTGCTCAACATCGTCATCGACGTGAACACCATGGTCACGGGCCTAGAATGGTTGATCCCCCGCCTCCCGCACATCAACGACAACCTCGAGATCCTCACTCCGCTGCTGCGCGAACCGTCGCCGAACGCCACCGAACTGCGCGGCAACGCAGCAGAACTCGTGGAGCTCGTCGACGAGAAGCTCGTCCCCTTCCTGCTCGAACCCGGCATCGACATCCGTGAGGTGACCATCGCCGGTAACGAGGGAAGTCCGGCGGCCGACGGACTGGTTCTCCTGCGCATGATCGGAGCGATCCCGTGACCCGAATTCCGGCCTGGATGTCCGCACTCGCCCTGGCCCTCGTGATGATCCTGGGAACCTGGTATCTCGTCGTCGGTGTGCTGCAGATCGATCCGACCCAGCGCCGCGTGCACGCCGTGGTGGACATGCGCGACGCGGCAGGACTGCGCACCGGATCGAGCGTCGTCTACCGCGGGGTGAGCATCGGACGGGTCGACGGCATGGAAAACCTCGACGGTTTCGTCCGCATGAACATCTCTTACGAAGCCGAACACCGCATCCCCGTCGACAGCACCATGCGCGTCGAGAACCTGTCGTCGCTGGGCGAACCGGTGTTCTCGTTCCTCCCGGCCTCGACCCAGGGGCCCTATCTCGAGGACGGCGCCCACCTGACCGAGATCGTCGAGCTGCCCACCTCGGTACCCGATCTCCTCGCCACCACCTCGGAGCTGCTCGAACAGACCGACGCCGAGTCGCTGAACGAGCTCGTCGCGACGTTCACCGAATCGGTTGCGGGTCTCGAGGAGACCATGCCCGCGGCGGGTCGTGGCGCCGAGCTGCTGCTGTCGACCCTGACCCGGCACGAGGGATCGCTGGAAACGGTACTGAGCGACCTGATGTGGATGATGGGCGATGTGGACTGGGTGCGACCCGCGATGGTCGCGGCGCCTCCCATGCTGGACCAGTTCGGTGAGACCCTCGGTGTCTCGTACGAGTACCTCTTCGAGGGGTCCTCGGTACTGAAGGGTGAGGAGATCCTCGGCTCGTGGCGCGAGGAGGAGATCGAACTCGCCGACTTCCTCAGGAGGTTCGCACCCGAACTCGGCGCGATCGGTGTCGCGCTCCGCCCGGTCACCCAGGCCACCGGTTCCGTGGTGGGCCGAATGGATCTCGGTACCCTGCTCGAACAGGCCATCGCGACCATGCCGGGCGACAGCGTCCGATTCACCGTGAACGTACCCCGATGAAGAAGGAAGAAATCGTCATGTCGAACACCGGCCCCTCGAACACCGGACCTTCGAACACCGGGCCCTCGAACATCGGGGTCACCGAACAGGAACCGGCCACCTCCACGCCGACTGCCGCCGAGGCGGGAAGCCGCGGTCCGTGGTGGTCGTCGGTCCGTGCCCTCGCGGTCGTGACGGTGCTCGCCGTCGTCGCCGCGGTCACCTTCGGGGTGCTGTGGGCGACGGACGACTCGTCCGAGCAACTGCAAGCCCTGCAGAGCCGACTCGACACCGAGGCCGAGGCCGAGGCCGTCGCCTCCGACTACGCGCTGAGCGTCTCGGAGGTCGACTTCCGTGATCTCGACGCCTGGCGGACGGCGCTGACCGACGGCGTCAGCGAACAACTCGCACCGAAACTCGAAGGCGCCGTGGACGTCGTGGCTCCGTGGCTGACGCAGATGGAGTACACCGCCGACGCCCGGTTGCTCGCGGCCGAGGTGGCGAGCAACGACGGCGATACCTTCGTCGTCCAGGTCTTCGTCGACATGATCTCGAAGAGCAAGCAGACACCCGACGGCGTCGCCGCCACCGCGACCTACACGGTGACGATGGACCGCGCGTCGGACTGGACCATCACCGACGTCGGCGGAGTGGGCGCCGGCCTGCCGGGTGGCGCCGCGGAGCCGGAACCTGCGCCGGCGCCGGCGGACGGGGGCCGCTGAGGTTCCGGTCGGTCAGCCCTCGTCGGGTTCGGTGACGAAGTCGACGAGGCGCTCGACGGCGCCGATGAGGTGCGATTCGAGATCGCGGAACGAGTTCACGGCGTTGTAGACGCGCCGCCAGCCGTCCTGCGGGGTGCCCCAGCCCAGTTCACGACAGACGCCGGTCTTCCAGTCCTGGCCGCGCGGGATGGTGGGCCAGGCGTCGATGCCGACGGCCTTCGGTTTCACCGCCTGCCACACGTCGATGTAGGGATGACCGGTGACCATCACGTGCGAACCGAGATTCGCGGTGAGACGCTCCTCCTTGGATCCGGTGACGAGGTGGTCGGCGAGCACACCGACCCGCCGGCCCGGGCCGGGATCGAACTCGGCCAGCCGGGCACCCAGATTGTCGAGGCCCTCGAGCTGTTCGACGACCACGCCCTCGACCCGCAGGTCGTGCCCCCACACCCGTTCGACGAGGGCGGCGTCGTGCACGCCCTCCACCCAGATCCGGCTCCCCCGCGCCACGCGTGCGCGCAGACCCTCCACCCGGGTGGATCCCGAGGCGGATCTCGTCGGTGCGGAGGCGGGACGGATCTTCGGCTTGACGAGGGTGACGGATGCTCCGTCGACCAGGAACGCGGCGGGGCGCATCGCAAACAGGCGGGTGCGTCCCTGCGCGTCCTCGAGCCGCACGAAGTCGCCGTCGTAGGTCTTCTCGATCCCCACGATCGCGCCGCACCAGCCGGATGCGGCGTCCTCGACGACGACGCCGCGCTCCGCTGCGAGTTCGGGAACGGCCTTCTTCTTGGTGCGGGCGTGACCGGCGTAGATGTCGCCGCCGTAGATATCGCGTGGGCTCACGCCAGTCGACCCTAGGACATCGCGCGGGGCCGCTCGCGCTGCCACGCCGGACCGCCGTGCGCGGTCGCCGTATGCTTTCGGGGTGAGTTCTCCGAGCCTGACGCTGACCGTGTGGGCGGGGTCGTGGCTGTCCGGTCACGCCTCCCCCGACGATGTGATCGACGCGCTGCACGAGTGGGCGCCGATGCATCTCGTGGGTGCCCACGATGCGGCGACGGCCTCCGCGGCGGATCTGCCCGACAGGGGTGTCGCCGACGGTGCCGCCCTGCTGCTCACCCTGATCCGCCGCGTCGACACCGCCGCCGGCACGGGTCTGCATCTCGTCCTTCCCGCCCCGGGCGACGTGCGCGCGCTGCCTGCCGGTACGGCGTTCGCCTCCGCGGCGCTCGCGGCCGGTGAAGGCGTCGTTGTGGGAGCGCCCGGGGCCCCGGGGCTGGGGCTGGTACCCGTGATCGAGGGTCCGGACGTCCTACGGTGGAACGTCTTCACGCTGCCGGCGGTACCCGAGATCGCCGTCGACGGGGGTCTCGGTGCCGCCGAGTTCGCGATCCGCGAGGCGGTTCGTGATGCCGCCTCCGCATTGAGCGGAATCCCGACGGTGGGCACCGACGGGCGCCGCGCCGATCCGCGGACGGAGATCGCCGAGGAGATCGCCGAACTCGCCCGGCACCGCTATCCCCCGTCCCTGCCCGCACGTGCCGTGCGCGTCCTCGACACCGCCGACCAGGTCGCGGCGATTCTCACCGTGGCCGGTCGCGGAGGGGGCCTGCGGGCCGGTTCGGTGTCCGCCGCCACCGGTCGCGAGGGCGCGCTGCAGCCGCTGTGGGCCGCGGTCCGCGAGGCCCGCACCGGTGCAGTCGCGGCGGCTCTGCGGGCCGAGCACCATCACTGACCGCGCCGGCAGTGCGCGTCGACTCCAGTGCGCGTCAACCTCGTTGCGCGGTGACCAACAGGTACTCCCAATTCATCGCTCCCCCACCGAGATCGTGACGCTGGGCGAGTTCGAGCAGATCGAGATCGAGAGCCGCGACCCGTTCGTGGTCGTCCGCAATGTTGCGGTACACCGCGATGGTGGGACCGTAGGCGGACTTGAAGAACTCGCGGAAGTCCTCCCCGGTCGCGAACCGTTCGACGCGCAGATTGTCGGTGCGTGCCTGCAGGTCGGTGACGCGGTCGCCGATCAACTCGCGCACGTGCACCTCGTCGCCCCACAGCGGCGGCGGCTGTGCGCCCGGCGGGGGCGGTGGCGCATACGGTTTCATCGTCGCGAACATCTGCCCGATGAAGCCGGTGGGGGTCCAACTCAGGAGGCCGATACGTCCGCCCGGCCGGGTCACCCGGAGCAGTTCGTCGGCAGCGGCCCGGTGGTGGGGCGCGAACATCACTCCCACGCAAGAGATCACGGCATCGAAGCTCGCATCGTCGAACGGGAGTGCTTCGGCGTCGGCTTCCTGCCAGTCGAGCGTCGCACCTGCCGCGTCGGCGTCACGACGGCCCACCTCGAACAGTTCCGGGGTCAGGTCGGTCGCGAGCACCGTCGCACCGGTGAGCGCGGCGGGGATCGACGCGTTGCCCGATCCGGCGGCGATGTCCAGGACGCGGTCGCCCGGACCGATTCCGGTCGCGGCCACGAGAGCGGGGCCGAGTTCGGCGATGACCTCGGTCGCCACCGCCGGATAGTTGCCGAGTGCCCACATCGCCCGGTGCTTGGCCTTCAGGGCGAGATCGGCGTCGTGTGTCGTGGAGATGTCGGTCATCAGAGGATTCCTCCTGTCGAGGGACCCGGCTTCGGCGCCGTCCCGGAGGCGGCCCGGGTCACAGATCGACTGTAGGAACGCGGACGCGGTGTCCTCCAGTACACAATCTGTACTGCACCGCCACACATTCGTGCTGGTCGCGGCGGTCCGACCGGCCTAGGATCCGATCATGGGCCCGCCCTACCACCAGTTCTGTCCCGTCGCGAAGGCGATGGAACTGTTCGACGAGAGGTGGACGCTGCTCGTGGTGCGCGAACTCGTGCTCGGCAGCGAACGGTTCAACGATCTCCGGCGCGGCCTGCCCCGCATGTCGCCGACGCTGCTGTCGAAGCGGTTGCACCAGCTCACGGCGGCGGGAATCGTGCGGCGTCTCGAGGACGGAAACGACGTCCGGTACGTGCTCACCCCGGCGGGACGCGATCTCGAGACCGTCGTCGACGCACTCGGTGCGTGGGGCACGCGGTGGACCGGGAAACTCGGTGACGTCGACCTCGATCCGCGACTGCTGATGTGGGACATGCACCGGCACGTCGACCATGCGGCCCTGCCGGAATCCCGGGTGGTCGTGGAGTTCGCCTTCCCGACGGTCACCCACGCGTCGCGCCGGTGGTGGATGGTCATCACGCCGCACGACGTCGACGTGTGTGACGAGGACTCGGGCTTCGAGGTCTCGATCCGGGTGACGACGGGACTGCGGGAGCTGACCGAGATCTGGCGTGGCGAAGCGACCTGGCCGGACGCATTGCGCTCGGGCGCCGTGGTCGTCGACGGTCCGAGCGCCCTGCGCCGGTCGCTGCCGCGCTGGTTCGACTCCCCTCTGGCCTCACCGGTCGGGCACGCCGCCCGGTGAGGCGCGGAGGGATCTATCCGTTCGCGGCGGGACGGGACGGGCGTTTCGGCGGCTCGCAGCACCCGACGGCGCACAGGCTCCCGTTGCACGCGGCCCCGAGCAGCGGTTCGGTGCCGCAGCGACGGGCGGTGATCCCGTCCCGCTGTTCCTCGACGAGTTCGCGGACGAGTTGCGCGAAGCGCGGGTCGGTACCGGCCGTCGCCGCACGAGAGAAGCCCATGCCCAGCTCAGCGGCCCGGTCGCGAGCCTCGGTGTCGAGATCCCACACGACCTCGAGATGATCGGAGACGAACCCGACCGGCACGACCACGACGGCGCGGACTCCCCGTTCGTGCAGGGCGTCGATGTGGTCGACGATGTCGGGTTCGAGCCACGGCACCTGTGGCGGACCGGACCGCGACTGCCACACCAGGTCGTAGTCGTCCTCGCCGAGCGCCTCGGCCACCAACCGCGCCGCTTCGGCCACCTGCCGGCTGTAGAGATGCCCACCCTCCTCCGGCGGACCACCGGTCGCGTCGAAGGAGTTCGGAACGGAGTGCGCGGTGAACACCACGCGCGCGGAATCGCGCACGTCGTCGGCGAGTTCGACGCGGGCGGCGCGCACGGCGTCGGTGACGGCGTCGAGGAACAGCGGGTGGTCGTAGAAGTGCCGCAGCTTCGTCAACTGCGGGGCGTTCTCGACGGCGTCCCGTGCCCGCGCGATGTCCTCGTGGTACTGCCGGCATCCCGAGTAGCCGCCCCAGGCGGAGGTCGCGAACACCAGGGCGTTGCGGATCCCGTCGTCGCGCATCCGCGCGACGGTGTCCTCGACCATGGGATGCCAGTTGCGGTTGCCGAAATAGATCGGCAGATCGATACCGTGCGCGTCGAACTCGGCGCGGACGGCGTCGATGATCGCCCGGTTCAGGGCGTTGATCGGCGAGACACCCCCGAAGTGCAGATAGTGCTGCGCAACCTCGTCGAGTCGTTCCGGTGGGATCCCCCGTCCGCGGGTGACGTTCTCGAGGAACGGCCGCACGTCGTCGGGTCCTTCCGGTCCGCCGAACGACAGCAGCATCAGCGCGTCGTACGCCCCGGGGGTGTTCGTCATGAAAGTGCCTTCCGTCGTACGGTCAGCTGCCGAAGCCGACCTGGGAATGGAAACCACCGTCGACGTAGACGATGGATCCCGTTGTCCCGGGTAGCCAGTCGGACAGCACCGCACACACGGTCTTCGCCACAGGCGTCGGGTCGTCGACGTCCCAGCCGATCGGGGACGCGGCCGACCAGCCCTCGTTCAAGCGGTTCATCTCCGCTCCCGGGCCGGTCGCGTCGCCCGCGATGGCCTTGGCCGCGAGCGTCTTGATCGGGCCGGCGGCGACGAGGTTCGAACGGATGCCGCGCGGGCCGACCTCCTTGGCCACGTAGCGGTTCACCGACTCGAGCGTCGCCTTGGAGACACCCATCCAGTTGTAGAACGGCACGGCCCGGGACGGGTCGAAGTCCATTCCGACGATCGAACCGCCCTCGTTCATGACGGGCAGGACGGCCTTGGCGAGCGCGCCGTAGGAGTAGGCCGACACCTCGAGCGCCACCGCGACGTCGGTCCACGGCGCGTCGAGGAACGGGCTGCCCAGGCAGGACCGGGGTGCGAAACCGATGGAGTGGACGACACCGTCGATCCCCTCCGGTGCGAGTTCGCGGATCTTGTCGGCGAGACCGTCGAGATCATCCTGGTTCTGCACGTCGAGGCTGATGGCCGGCGGCACCGGCTGCGGGAGACGCTGCGCGATCCGGTCGATCAACCGGAGTCGCTCGAAGCCGGTGATGATCACCTTCGCGCCCTGTTCCTGCGCGGCCTTCGCGGTGTGGAAGGCGATCGAGGCATCGGTGATGATGCCGGTGACGAGAATGGTCTTGCCCTCGAGCAGTCCGCCCATGAGTGTGTCGGTCCTCCAGTGAGATTCGGATGTGGTCGCGAGACCGTCAGTGGCCCATGCCCATGCCGCCGTCGACCGGGATGACGGCGCCGGAGACGTAGGCGGAGTCGTCGGAGGCCAGGAAGCTGACGACGGCTGCGACGTCCTCGGGCTTGCCGAGTCGCTGCAGCGGGATGAACTTCTTCGCGGTGTCGCGCAGGTCGTCGGACAGATCCGCAGTCATGTCGGTCTCGATGAAACCGGGAGCGACGACGTTGGCGGTGATCGATCGCGAACCGAGTTCGCGGGTGACCGAACGGGCGAGACCGATGACACCGGCCTTCGAGGACGCGTAGTTGATCTGACCGGCCTGCCCGGCGAGGCCGACCACGGAGCCGAGGAAGATCATGCGGCCCCAACGGGCACGGAGCATCGCGCGGTTGGCGCGCTTGGCGCACCGGAAGGCGCCGGTGAGGTTCGCGTCGATCACCGAGCTGAACTGGTCCTCGGTCATGCGCATCAGCAGGGTGTCGTCGGTGATGCCCGCATTCGCGACGAGCACCTCGACGGGACCCTGATGCTCCTCGACCTCCTTGAACGCGGCGTCGACCGAGTCGGCGTCGGTGACGTCGCATCGCACACCGAACAGGCCGTCGGGCGCGCCCGAACCGCGGTGGGTGACGGCGACCTTGTGGCCGTCGGCCTGCAGGCGACGGGCGACGGCGAGGCCGATCCCGCGGTTTCCACCGGTGACGAGGACGGATCGGGGGGTGACACCCGCGCGCGTGGACGCTGCGGCACTATCTGCGTCAGTCATGCATTCCAACCTATCTGGTGGCCTGTCCGGGACGGAAAACGCTCCGTGAGCGTGCACAAGGTGGATCAGGGCAGCCGTTGGCGCAACACCATCGCCGCGCCGAGCCCCGCGATCACCGAGAGCGCTCCGAGCATGAGCCACGGACGACTGGCGTCGCCGCGGGTCGTCTCGAAGCCGATCTGCTCCTCGAGCGTGTTGTAGGCGTCCTCGAGTTCCTCGAGGCTCGCCGCCGTGAAGAAGCTCCCACCCGAGAGATTGGCGATCTCCTTGAGCGACGGGTCGTCGACGGGCACGGGGATCCGATCGTCCTCGATGGTGACGGTGCCCGTCTGCGTGCCGAACGAGATGGTCGAGACCGGGATTCCCTTCTCCGCCGCCTGTCGCGCCGCGGTGAACCCCCCGCGAGGATCGTCGGGACTCTCGGGGACGGTCTGCTTGCCGTCGGACAAGAGCACGATCCGCGCGGGCGGCGCCTGGTCGCTACCGCCGAGCACGGCGGCGAGCGTGTCGATCGACTGCATCGCCGTGAAGATCGCCTCGCCGGTCGCGGTGCGCTCGCTGAGCTGCAGGTTGTCGATCGCGGACTTGCTCGCCTCCCGGTTGGTGGTCGGCGAGACCAGGACCGAGGCGGTACCCGAGAACGCGACGAGACCGAGGTTGATGCCGGGTGTCAGGTCGTCGGCGAACTGCTTGGCCGCCTCCTGAGCGGCGGCGAGTCGCGTGGGTGCGACGTCCGTGGCCTCCATCGACAACGACACGTCGATGACGAGCACGACCGTGGCCCGGTTGCGCGGCACCCGCTGTTCGGCGGTCGGGCCGGCGAGCGCCACGGTGAGGAAGACGAGGCCGACGAGCAACAGTGCGACGGGAATGTGCCGAGCGCGTCCCGGGCGGGCGGGCGCGACCTTCTCGAGCAGCTCGAGATTGGTGAAGCGCAGCGTGTTCGTCTGGCGCCGGCGCTGGACCAGCACGTACGCACCGCCGAGGGCGGCGACGACGAACAGCAGCAGCAACCACCACGGTGAAGTGAAACCGGACAGGCTCATCGTCCCCCCTGCCGTGCGGGTGCGCCGAAGCTGTGCCGCCGGGCCGCGACGAACCGCACGACGTCGCCGATCCAGTCGCGGTCGGTGCGCAGCGTCAGCACGGGTGCACCGGAACTGCGCAGTGCCTGGTGCACGGCCGCGCGATGCTCGGCGGCCGCCTGCGCGTAGTCGGCCCGCAGTTCGGGAGTGGTCGTGAATTCGCGGGTGCGGCCCGTCTCCGGGTCGTGCAGCACCACGTCGCCCAGATCGGGCAGTTCGAGGTCGCGGCGATCGATGATCTCGACGGCAAGCAGTTCGTGCCGGCCGGACAGTGCCCGCAAGGATCGCTCCCAGTCGAGCGGGCCGAGGAAATCGCTCACCACGACCGCCAGACCGCGGCGGCGCTGGGGACGCCGCAGCGACTCGACGAGGCCTTGGAGATCGCCGCGGGTGCCGTCGGGTGCATGCGGGGTGGTCGCGACGGTACGCAGCAACGACTGGGCGTGCAGCCGCCCACCACGCGCGGGGACGCGGACCGTCTCGTTGCCGGTGGAGATCACCGCACCGATCCGATTCCCGCCGCCGGTGGTCAGATGCGCGAGCGCGGCCACCGCTGCGATCGCCAGGTCGCGCTTCTCGCACATACCGGTACCGAAGTCCAGGCTGGCCGACAGGTCGACCGCGAGCCACGTCTCGAGTTCCCGGTCGGCGACGGTCTGCCGCACGTGCGGGTGCGTCGTGCGCGCAGTGACCGACCAGTCCATCTGCCGCACGTCGTCGCCCGGCTGGTACTCGCGGGCGTCCCCCGGTTCGGAACCCGGGCCCGGGATCAGACCGAGGTGGTCGCCGTGCAGGACGCCGTCGAGACGGCGCCGCACGGTGAGCTCGAGGGTGCGGAGCGCGGCGGTGAGCGCGGGATCGCGCAGTTCACCGGACCGGAACCGCGGTGGCGACCCGTCGTGAGGACGTGTGCTCACCGCGCGCCCGCACCTCCCTGCGGACCGGGTGCACCGACGGGTGCCTGCTGACCGGCAGCGGCCCGCGGATCGGCGGGCGCCGGGCCGGGGGTCGCGGTCGGCACGGGTGCGTTCGCCTGGGGGGCGACCTGCGGAAGACCCACCGTCTGCAGGATTCGGGTGATGATCTGGTCCGGGGAGACGTCGTCCGCGAGCGCGTCGTAGGACAGCACCAGGCGGTGGCGGAGCACATCGGGGATGACGTCGACGATGTCCTGCGGCACCACGTAATCGCGACCACGCACGAGCGCCAGGGCACGCGCCGAGGAGATGATGCCGAGCGTCGCGCGGGGCGAGGCGCCGTAGGCGATCCAGCCCTGCACGTCGTGCAGGCCGAGCTCGGCGGGCCGACGCGTCGCGAAGATGACCCGCACCACGTAGTCGACGAGCGCGTGGTGCACGAACACACGACCGGCGATCTTCTGCAGGCGCAGGAGCTGCTCGTTGTCGAGCACCTGCTTCGGCTCGGGAGCGGCGACACCCATCCGGTAGACGATCTCGCGTTCCTCCTCCACCGTCGGGTAGTCGACGAGGACCTTGAAGAGGAAGCGGTCGCGCTGTGCTTCCGGCAGCGGGTAGACGCCCTCGTTCTCGATGGGGTTCTGCGTCGCCATCACGAGGAACGGCTCGGGCATCGGGAAAGTCTTGCCGCCGATGGTGACGTGCCGTTCGGCCATCACCTCGAGCAGCGCCGACTGCACCTTCGCCGGGGCGCGGTTGATCTCGTCGGCGAGCACGAAGTTCGCGACGACCGGTCCGAGTTCGGTGTCGAACTCCTCGCGTCCCTGCCGATAGATGCGGGTACCGACGAGGTCGGTCGGCACGAGGTCGGGGGTGAACTGGACGCGGGAGAACGATCCACCGACGACCTTCGCGAAGGTCTCGACGGCCAGCGTCTTCGCGACACCGGGAACGCCTTCGAGCAGCACGTGCCCGCGCGCGAGCACACCGACCAGCATCCGCTCGACCAGCAGGTCCTGGCCGACGATCACGCGCTTGACCTCGTAGATGGCCCGTTCGAGGAGACGGACGTCGTCGGCCGGGTCGTACGCCTTCGCAGGAGCGTCGCCGGGTTTCCGCATGTTCGCGCCGGCTGCCGGCTGGGTGTTCGTACCGGCCGCCGGCTGAGTGTTCGCACCGGTCCCCTGCGGAGCCGGCTGAGTGTTCGTACCGGTCCCCTGCGGAGCCGGCTGAGTGTTCGTACCGGTCCCCTGCGGAGCCGGCTGAGCGTTCGCGCCGGACCCCTGCGGAGCAGGACCGTTCGCGCCCGCCGCCTTCGGCGCCGACGCGGCACCCGCCGCAGCCTGGTTGTTCTTGCGTCCGTCGTTACCGCTCTGGTCGCCCGGCGTTGCCGAACCGGACGTCCCACCCTCGCGTGAGGTCACCAACAATCCACCGCTTTCGCCTACGTCGCTCCGCTGGAAACACCTGCTGCACCACTATTGCAGGTGCCGGCTCGGTGTGTCGTCGCCCCTGCACCGACCGGGAGACGGCACCCGGAAACGACCGGATGGCACCCGTCCTCGGTGGTACGCGGGCCGCGGCAAACCTCGCCCTCACGACACCATGCGCACCACGTACGGTGTCATGCCGCCCCAGCGTACCGGCGAGATCTTCACGAACGATCCCGACTGCGGCGCCTCGAGCATCTGCCCGTCGCCGAGATACAGCGCGACGTGCTGGCTGGCGTTGGGCCCGTAGAAGATCATGTCGCCCCGCCTCATCTGCGACGACGGGACCTGCGTGCCGGCCGTGTACTGGTAGCCGGTGTAGTGCGGGAGCGAGATACCGATGCCCGCGAAGGCGTAGATCATCAGTCCCGAACAGTCGAAGCCGACCTTGGCGTAGTCGCCGTGGACATCGGCGACGCCACCGTCGCGGATACCGCGGGTCGGGCCGTTCTCGTTGCCACCACCCCACGCGTACGGGACGCCGATCTGGGACATCGCGCGGTCGATGACGATCTCCACCGCAGCGGGACCCGTGACGGACGGACGCGACGGGGTGCTGGGCGTCGAATTCGGTGTGGAGGGGCGAGAACCCGATCCCCCGGTCCCCGATCCGGGGGTCTCCACGACGGGGTCGCCCGGATCCGGGTTCTCCCAGTCGATCCCACCGTCGCTGCCGCTGTCCTCGTCTTCGTCGGGGATCGTGCCGCTGTCGGTGCCGTCCGGGACGGATCCATCGTCGGTGTCATCCGGGACGGTTCCACCATCGCTGTCATCCGGGACGGTTCCACCGCCGGTGTCATCCGGGACGGTTCCACCATCGGTGTCATCCGGGACCGTTCCGCTGTCCGTGTCCTCGAGGACGTCGTCCAGGACGCTTCCACGGTCGCCGTAATCCGGGACCGTGGCGTCGTCGGTGTAGTCCGGTGCAACCGTGTCGGTGCCACTGGTATCGGTGCGACTCGCAGCGGTGTCACTGTCCTCCGGCGCTCCGGATTCGGTGGTGACCTCACCCGGTGCGGCGACGTCGCTGTCGCCGGTCGACGGAGACTCCTCGATCAGCGTGTGAGGGCGACGGCCGTTGGCCAGTTCCGCCGCACGTTCCCGGGCTGCGGCGTCGGCGGCGACACGCTCGGCCGCCTCGGCTGCCGCGACCCGTGCCGCCGCGGCGGCTGCTTCCTCGGCTGCGCGGCGACGCTCCCAGTCCTGGTACTGCGCGCGTTGCCCTTCCAGGCCCGCAACGTTCACGCGGGCCCGGTCGAGTTCGCTCTGCGCGTTTTCACGTTCCTGCTCGATGCGCGACTTCTCGGCAGCCTGCCGACCGAGTTCCGCTCGCGCGACGGCGATCGCGGCCTCGGCCTCGGCCCTGCGCTGCTCGGCGGCTTCCGCCGCCGCGTCGGCCTCGAGCTTGGCCGCGCGTGCCCGCGAATGGGAGTTGGCCTCCTGGGCCCGGGCGCGCTGGAGCGCATCGAGCACCGCGGTGCGCCCGGCGGACAGCAATCGCATGACCTGGGCGCGGTCGAGCAGATCGTCGGGACCGTCGACGTCGAGGAAGGCCGCGAGGGAGACCGAGTTGGCGCCACGGGTGTAGCTGTCGCGGACGAACGCGTCGAAGTTCTTCTGGGCAGCAGCGATCCGGTCGGCGGCGTCGTCGAGTGCGCGGCGGGAATCCACGACCACCCGTTCGGCGAGATCCGCCGCGTCGCGCGCGCTCTGGAGATCGACGAGGGCGCGGTTGACGTCCTCGCGGCGGATGGCGACCTGCGCGTCGAGCTCGGCGAGCTGCTGATCCGCGTCGGCGATCCGGACGATCAGCTGCCCGACCCGGTCGATGTTGGCCGCGACGGCCGCACCTGCGCGGTCGATCTCGGCGTCCGAGGGGTTCGGCGGCGGGGCCGGTGCGGCGGACGCCGTCGTGGTCACGGTGAGGAGCACGGCTGTGACCAACCCCAAACCGGCGAGGAGCGTGCCGGTGCGCGTCCGCGGGATGCGACCGGGCGTCGGACCGTCGGGTCGACGGCCTGCAGTGAGCGTCGTGGCGGTGCCGTCCGGCCCCGACCGTCGCGGAATCCCTCCGTGGATACCGAACCGTCTCACGTGCATCTCCCTCGGTCGCACCTGGTGGCCGAGACATCCGGCCGGACGACCCGAGGAAGGCAGGCAGCATCCGCTCGCCGTGGGTGCCCCACGGCTCACACGCTGCAGTCGTACACCGACTGCGGACAGCGTCCCCACGAGCCGGGTTGTGACACACCTTCCCCAAGAGCGTCATGAGAACCGTACGACACCTCAGGGGTATGTCGCATGACAGTCACGAAGATCGGCCGGAAGAACGCCGAAAGAACACGGTGCGGACACCGAGCAACACCGTGAGGACGCCGAACGATCTTCCCTGCCGGATTCCGTCACGATCGGGACGAGGACAACCCGGAGAAGATCTCTACGGTGACGGGAAAGAGACCTCAGACATCTTCGGCCGATGACGATCCGCTACCTCCGGCAACGGTCGCGTCGCCGTCCGCGCGGCGGCGTTTGGCGAGCCAGGTCGCGCCGGCCGCAAGAGCGACCACCGCGACGATCAGCAGCGTCATCAGCGTCCAGGGCGGAGACGGCTCGAGCACCGAGTCGACGAAGTTGCGTGTGGAGACCACCGGATCGCCGGTGTAGGTGCGATCCTGGGCGGCCTCGAGAGTGACGCGGTCGAGATCCTCGCTGAACGTCCCGACCCATCCCGGGCTGAGGACCAGCACCGTTCCGCCGTCCTCGGCGCCGACCTCCGTCGCGAGGTCGCGCAGCTGCGAATCCATACGGGGGTCCCGGTCGAGCACGACCACGCTGAGGTCGATCCCGTTCTCCTGCGCGCGCTGCACCTCGGCGACGAGGTCGTCGACGTACTGCGAGGGCGCCGCCACCTGGTCGTCGGCGAGATCGGCGAGCACTTTTTCGACCGAGACCCCGGTAGGAAGATCCGTGAGCGCAGGGCCCGGTATGCGAAGCAGTGGCGCAGACATCTCTCTCCGGTGGTGCAGGGTCGGAAGCCGGGCGATACGGCGATCCGGCCGCGCGGAGACGACACGAAGCGCCACACCCGTGCGGCAAGGGAGAACACTACGCGATCGCGCGACGGCGCCTCGAAGCACTCGTCGCGAGCAGGACCGATGCCGGCGGGACGCCTCGTCGACACGACGGACCCGACTTCGGTTCAATACAGGACAAGCGTACTGTTAGAATCGAGTGCGAGACGCCACGACTACTGCATCCGGGCCACGGGCCGCGAGCGGACGTCGTGTGCCTCGCTTCAGCCGTCGACACAGCCCCGTCGGCGGCCAGCCGAAACGACGAGTGGAGCTGACGTGAGCACCAGTAGTGATTCGTTCGGCGCCAAGGGTTCGCTGCAGGTCGGAGACAACTCCTACGAGATCTTCCGCCTGTCGGCCGTCCCCGGCACCGAGAAACTTCCTTACTCTTTGAAGGTCCTGGCCGAGAACCTGCTGCGCACCGAGGACGGTGCCAACATCACGGCCGATCACATCCGGGCCATCGCCAACTGGGATCCCTCCGCCGACCCGAGCATCGAGATCCAGTTCACGCCCGCCCGCGTGATCATGCAGGACTTCACGGGCGTCCCCTGTGTCGTCGACCTCGCGACCATGCGTGAGGCCGTGACCACCCTGGGCGGCGACCCGAACAAGGTCAACCCCCTCTCCCCCGCCGACATGGTCATCGACCACTCGGTGATCCTCGACTACTTCGGTCGCGCCGACGCCCTCGAGCGCAACGTCGACCTCGAGTACGAGCGCAACGGCGAGCGCTACCAGTTCCTGCGCTGGGGCCAGGGCGCCTTCGACGACTTCCGCGTCGTGCCCCCGGGCATGGGCATCGTCCACCAGGTCAACATCGAGTACCTCGCCCCGACCGTCATGGTCCGCAACGGGCAGGCCTACCCCGACACCTGCGTCGGCACCGACTCGCACACGACGATGGTCAACGGCCTCGGCGTGCTCGGCTGGGGCGTCGGCGGCATCGAGGCCGAGGCCGCGATGCTCGGCCAGCCGGTTTCCATGCTCATCCCGCGCGTGGTCGGCTTCAAGCTCACCGGTGAGATCCAGCCCGGCGTGACCGCGACCGACGTCGTGCTCACCGTCACCGACATGCTGCGCAAGCACGGCGTCGTCGGCAAGTTCGTCGAGTTCTACGGTGCCGGCGTGGCCGAGGTCCCCCTCGCCAACCGCGCGACCCTCGGCAACATGAGCCCCGAGTTCGGTTCGACCGCAGCGATCTTCCCGATCGACGGTGAGACCATCAACTACCTGCGCCTGACCGGCCGCAGCGACGAGCAGCTCGCTCTCGTCGAGGCGTACGCCAAGGAGCAGGGCCTGTGGCACGATCCGAGCCGCGAGCCCGAGTTCTCCGAGTACCTCGAGCTCGACCTGTCGACGGTCGTCCCGTCGATCGCCGGCCCGAAGCGCCCGCAGGACCGCATCCTGCTGTCCGAGTCGAAGGTCGCCTTCCGCAAGGACATCCACAACTACGTGGAGGAGAACCTCCCGGCCGAGCACACCAAGCTCGACGAGGCCGTCGAGGAGACCTTCCCGGCGTCCGACCCGGCCGTGCTGTCCTTCGCTGACGACGGTGCCGTCGACGTCCACTCGGCTGCCAACGGCGCCCACGGACGTCCGTCGAAGCCGGTCAAGGTCGTCTCCGAGGAGCGCGGCGAGTTCGTCCTCGACCACGGCGCCGTCGTGGTCGCGGGCATCACCTCCTGCACCAACACCTCCAACCCGTCGGTCATGCTCGGCGCCGCGCTGCTCGCCCGCAACGCCGTCGAGAAGGGCCTGTCCACCAAGCCGTGGGTCAAGACCAACATGGCTCCGGGTTCGCAGGTCGTCAACGACTACTACGAGAAGGCCGGCCTGTGGCCGTACCTCGAGAAGCTCGGCTTCTACCTCGGTGGCTTCGGTTGCACCACGTGCATCGGTAACACCGGCCCGCTGCCCGAGGAGATCTCGAAGGCCGTCAACGACAACGACCTCTCGGTCACCGCGGTGCTCTCCGGCAACCGCAACTTCGAGGGTCGCATCTCCCCCGACGTGAAGATGAACTACCTGGCCTCGCCGCCGCTGGTCATCGCGTACGCGCTCGCGGGCACGATGGACTTCGACTTCGAGACCGACGCGCTGGGCAAGGACAAGGACGGCAACGACGTCTTCCTGAAGGACATCTGGCCTTCCGCCCAGGAGATCGACGACACCATCAAGTCGGCGATCAACCAGGACATGTTCCGCAAGTCCTACGCCGACGTCTTCAAGGGCGACGAGCGCTGGCAGAACCTCGAGACCCCCGAGGGCGACACCTTCGCGTGGGACGAGGAGTCGACGTACGTCCGTAAGGCTCCGTACTTCGAGGGCATGACGATGGAGCCGGACGCGGTCAGCGACATCAAGGGCGCTCGCGTCCTCGCGCTGCTCGGCGATTCGGTCACAACCGACCACATCAGCCCGGCCGGTCCGATCAAGCCGGGTACCCCGGCCGCGCAGTACCTCGACGCCCACGGTGTCGAGCGCAAGGACTACAACTCGCTCGGTTCGCGTCGTGGCAACCACGAGGTCATGGTCCGCGGCACCTTCGCGAACATCCGTCTGCAGAACCAACTGCTCGACGGTGTCTCCGGTGGCTACACCCGCGACTTCACCCAGGACGGTGCTCCGCAGGCGTTCATCTACGACGCCTCGCAGAACTACCAGAAGGCCGGCATCCCGCTGGTCGTCCTCGGTGGCAAGGAGTACGGTTCCGGCTCCTCGCGCGACTGGGCCGCCAAGGGCACCCGCCTGCTCGGCGTCAAGGCCGTCATCACCGAGTCCTTCGAGCGCATCCACCGCTCGAACCTCATCGGCATGGGTGTCATCCCGCTGCAGTTCCCGGCGGGCGAGTCGGCCGCGTCGCTGGGCCTGACCGGCACCGAGGTCTTCGACATCGAGGGCATCGAGAAGCTCAACGAGGGCGTCACGCCGAAGACCGTCAAGGTCACGGCGACCAAGGACAACGGCGAGAAGGTCACCTTCGACGCTGTCGTCCGCATCGACACCCCCGGTGAGGCCGACTACTACCGCAACGGCGGCATCCTGCAGTACGTGCTGCGGAACATGATCCGCGGCTGAGAGCAGTGCTCGTGACCCGATCGGTCACATCCGTGTGAAGCGGCGGGCCCGGGACGAGACTCGTCTCGGGCCCGCCGTCTCCATCGAGCCGAAAGGAAGTGGCGCGTGCCCAAGGTCAGTGAGGACCATCTCGCCGCGCGGCGCAGGCAGATCCTCGACGGTGCCCGTCGCTGCTTCGCCGAATACGGTTACGACGGCGCGACCGTGCGACTGCTCGAAGACGCCACGGGTCTGTCTCGTGGCGCGATCTTCCACCATTTCAAGGACAAGGACGGACTGTTCCTCGCCCTCGCCCAGGAGGATGCGAGACGGATGGCCGACGTCGCGGCCAACGAGGGTCTCGTGCAGGTCATGCGCGACATGCTGTCCTCCCCCGACCAGTTCGACTGGCTCGGGACGAGGCTCGAGATCACGCGCCGTCTCCGCACCGACCCCGAGTTCGCGAAGGCGTGGATGCAACATTCGGCCGAACTCACCGAGGCCACCGTCGGACGCCTCGAACGGCAGCGGGAAGCGGGCCGGCTGCGCGACGACGTGCCGACCGAAGTCGTCCTGGGTTATCTCGACCTCGTGCTCGACGGGCTCGTCGCCCGCCTCGCTTCAGGGCACACCGAACAGGACCTCGTCGCGGTTCTCGACCTCGTCGAGGAATCCGTGCGCCGGCGCGACTGACGCGCCGGATCCGTTCCTCACGCCTTCTCGTCGCTCGCTGCCGCCCGACGACGATTCGGGCCGCCGCGGCCCCGCAGCCGCACCTGCGACTCCACGAGAACGTTGTGCACGAAACCGTAGGATCGACCGGTTTCCTGCGCGAGCCTCCGAATGCTCGCGCCCTCCTCGTAGCGGCGCTTCAGATCCTCCTGCAAGCGGTCCCGCGATTCCCCTGTAACTCGGGCTCCCTTCGCGTAGGTCGTCTCTCCACCACCGGAATTTCGCGCCATCGGATCCTCCCTGCGCCCTCGCCAAAGGTCCCTTTCCCAGGCTAGAGGACTGTCAGGTTGCGCGGACGCAGATCGGACCAGCGGGAGCGGATCAGGGGGCGGATCCGACCGGGAGCCCGATCAGGCGAGCTGGATGAGCTCGAGGTATTCCTGCGACCAGTGGTCCTCGGTTCCGTCGGGAAGCAGGATCACCCGTTCCGGGTCGAGGGCCTCGGCCGCACCCGGATCGTGGGTGACCAGCACGACGGCACCCTCGTAGCTCCGCAGCGCGTCGAGCACCTGCTCGCGCGAGATGGGATCGAGGTTGTTGGTCGGCTCGTCGAGGAGCAGCACGTTCGCTGCGGACGAGACGAGGCCCGCCAGGGCGAGTCGTGTCTTCTCACCGCCGGAGAGTGTTCCGGCCGGCTGCTCGAGCTGCGGACCGGTGAACATGAACGCGCCGAGCAGTCCGCGCAGGTCCTGTTCACCGGCGTCCGGAGCGGCGTGCCGGATGTTCTCCCACACCGTCGCCGAGTCGTCGATGGTGTCGTGCTCCTGCGCGAAGTAGCCGATCTTCAGACCGTGACCGGGCACGAGTTCGCCGAGATCCGGCTGCTCGACACCGGCGAGCAGTCGCAGCAGCGTCGTCTTGCCGGCACCGTTGAGGCCGAGGACGACGACGCGGCTGCCCCGGTCGATCGCGAGGTCGACGCCGGTGAAGATCTCCAGGGAGCCGTAGACCTTGGTCAGTTCCTTGGCCATCAGCGGGGTCTTTCCGCAGGCGGCCGGCGTGGGGAACCGGATCTTGGCCACCTTGTCGGCGACGCGTACGTCGTCGAGGTCGGAGAGCAGCTTCTCGGCGCGCTTGGCCATGTTCTGGGCGGCCGTGGCCTTGGTGGCCTTCGCGCCGAGCTTCGCGGCCTGCTTCTGCAGGGCGGACGCCTTCTTCTCGGCGTTCGCGCGCTCGCGCCGGCGCCGCGCCTCGTCGGTGGCGCGTGCGTCGAGGTACTTCTTCCAGCCCATGTTGTAGACGTCGGCCTCGCCGCGCACCGCGTCGAGGAACCACACCTTGTTCACCACATCGGCGAGCAGGTCGACGTCGTGGCTGATAACGATGAGCCCACCGTCGTGGTTCTGCAGGAAACCGCGCAGCCAGGTGATCGAGTCCGCGTCGAGGTGGTTGGTCGGCTCGTCGAGCAGCAGCGTGGTATCGGACTTCCCGCCGGAGCCGTCCGAGGCGGCGAACAAGATGCGGGCGAGTTCGACACGACGGCGCTGACCACCCGACAGCGTGTGCAGCGGCTGGCCGAGGACCCGGTCGGGCAGGCCGAGGCTGTGGCAGATACTCGCAGCCTCGGATTCGGCGACGTATCCGCCGAGCGTCGCGAAACGCTCTTCGAGCGAACCGTACTTGCGCACGGCGCGGTCGCGGATCTTCTCGTCGACAGCCTCCGCCATGAGCGCCTGCTGCTTCTCCATGCTGCGGAGGATCTCGTCGAGACCTCGCGCCGAGAGCACCCGGTCCTTGGCGAGGACGTCGAGATTGCCCTCCTTGGGATCCTGCGGCAGGTAACCGATGTCGCCGGAACGGATCACGGTGCCGGCGTAGGGTTCGCCTTCACCCGCGAGGATCCGCAGGGTCGTGGTCTTGCCGGCACCGTTGCGTCCCACGAGGCCGATACGGTCCCCGGCCTGCACCCGCAACCCCGATCCGGGGGCGGAGAGCAGTGTCCGCACGCCGGCGCGGACTTCGAGGTCGGTAGCGGTGATCACGCACGGGCTCCTAGAACGAAAGACGATGGATGAGTGCCATGGTGGCAAACAGCCGGGCACACGAACCACTCATTTTACCGTGACGGCCCCTCTCCCCCACGGTGAGATTCGCTACCCTCGCCACGCACGGCCGGGTCCTCCCCTCGCGCGACCTAGGCTGACGCCCGTGACCCACCTTCCCCCCACCGACCTCGTCGTGGCCGGACTCGGTCCCGCGGGCCGTGCGCTGGCGTTCCGAGCGGCCGCAGCCGGACTGTCGGTGACGGCCGTCGATGTGCGCCCGCAGCGCCGATGGACCGCGACCTACGCGGCGTGGGCCGACGAACTACCCGCCTGGCTGCCCGACGAGGTGGTGGCAGCGCACATCGACAGGCCCGCAGCGTGGACGACCGGGCCCCACGTCGTCGATCGCGCCTACCGGGTGCTGGACACGGCGGGACTGCAGGACTTCCTCGCCCTCGACGCCGTCACGGTGGTCACGGGTCGGGTGCGCGACGTCGATGCGGACGGCGTGGTCCTCGGGGACGGCCGCCGGGTGCCTGCCCGCTACGTCGTCGATGCCCGCGGGGTTCCCGCCGAACCGGAACGCGCCCAGCAGACGGCGTTCGGGCTGATCGTCGACGATGCGACCGCGGCTCCGGCACTCGACGGCCACGACGCCTGGTTCATGGACTGGCGCCGCGACAACGGCACGGGCCCCGACGACGTGCCGTCCTTCCTGTATGCGGTGCCGGTCGGTGACGGACGCACGATCCTCGAGGAGACCTGCCTCGTCGGCCGTCCGGCACTCGGTCTCGGCGAACTCGAGCGGCGCCTGCACATCCGCCTCGCAGCTCGAGGAGTGCGCACGACCGGCGACGAGCAGGTCGAACGGGTGCGCTTCGCCGTCGAGGGTGCACCGACAGCCCCCGGGGTGATCGGTTTCGGCGCTCGCGGTGGTCTGATGCATCCGGCCACGGGATACGCGGTGGCTACCGCCCTGTCCACCGCTGATGCGGTGGTCGATGCGATACGCCGCGGCGACGATCCGCAGCGCGTCCTGTGGCCGGTCCGCGCCCGCTCGGTGGCGACGCTGCGGCAGATGGGGCTGCGGGTCCTGCTGCGACTCGACGCACGCGGAGCGATCGAGTTCTTCGACGCGTTCTTCGCTCTGCCGGTCGAGCAGCAACGCGCCTACCTGTCCGGTCGCGACGATGCGACCGGCGTGGCGACCACGATGTGGCGGTTGTTCCGGGTGCTGCCGATGGACGCACGCATGACGATTCTGCGTTCGCTCCGCTGATCCGACGGATGCGGCGGTGTGGCGAACGTCTCGACGAACCCGCCGGTGAGTTTCGCAGCTTTCCAGCGTGCTCCCGAGGTGTCGATCATGATGGACACATGCGGTCGATCTGGAAAGGCTCACTCGCGTTCGGCCTCGTCAACGTCCCGGTAAAGGTGTATTCGGCCACCGAGTCGCACGACATCTCCTTCCACCAGGTGCACGCGAAGGACGGCGGGCGGATCAAATATCAGCGCGTGTGCACCGAGTGCGGTGAGGTCGTCCCCTACCAGGACATCGACAAGGCGTACGACTCCGAGGACGGCGAGCGGGTGGTGCTCACCGACGAGGATTTCGACAAGCTCCCCGCCGCCGAGAAGCACGAGATCCCGGTGCTGCAGTTCGTGCCCACCGAGCAGATCGATCCGATCCTGTTCGAGAAGTCCTACTATCTCGAACCCGATTCGTCGTCGCCGAAGGCCTACGGCCTGCTCGCCGCGACCCTCGAACAGAGCGACCGGACGGCGCTGGTGCACTTCACCCTTCGTCAGCGCACCCGGTTGGCGGCGCTGCGCACCCGCGACGGACTGCTCATCCTGCAGACCCTGTTGTGGCCCGACGAGGTCCGCGCGGCCGAGTTCGAGTCGCTGGACGACATCGAGAAGCCGAAGCAACGCGAACTCGCGATGGCAGAGACCCTCGTCGAGTCGATGTCCGACGATTTCGATCCCACCGAGTTCACCGACGAATACCAAGTGGAACTGCGCACACTGATCGACGAGGCCCTCGCTCGTGGCGGCGAGAAGGTCTTCCAGGTCGCCGAACCCGACACCGGCGAAGAGGACGCCGAGGTGCTCGACCTCGTTGCGGCCCTGCAGCGCAGCGTCGACGCGGCGGGCAAGAAGGTCCCGTCCGGTTCGTCCTCCGGCGGGAAGAAGTCCTCGAAGGACGACGACGAGGACGAAGGCGAGGACGAGGGCGCGAAGAAGAAGGCCCCCGCGAAGAAGACCGCGTCCAAGAGCACGGCGAAGAAGAGTCCCGCGAAGAAGACCGCGGCGAAGAAGACCACGTCCAAGAGTTCGGCGTCGAAGAGCACGGCGAAGAAGAGTCCTGCGAAGAAGACGGCCGCCAAGAAGACCTCCGGCGAACGCAAAGGCGCCTGACCTCCGACGAGAAGTCGAAGATCAGGCGCCGAGGATCGGAGCCGGAGAAGGCCGGATCAGACGGTGAATCCGAGTGCGCGCAGCTGTTCGCGTCCGTCGTCGGTGATCTTGTCGGGACCCCACGGCGGCATCCACACCCAGTTGATGCGCAGCTCGTCGCACAGACCGCTGCGCACGAGTGCGCCCTTGGCCTGCTCCTCGATGACGTCGGTGAGGGGGCACGCCGCCGAGGTGAGCGTCATGTCCACGGTCACGGTCTCGTCGACCTCGGAGATCCCGTAGACGAGACCGAGATCGACGACGTTGATGCCGAGCTCGGGGTCGACGACGTCGCGCAGCGCTTCCTCGAGTTCGTCGAGGCGGCCCGGATCCAGCGGCGGGGCCGTGGCCGCGACCAGCGTCGAGGTCTCGTCCGCGCCGGCGTCGGCCGTCGGATTCTCGTCGGTGTTCACGGTGCCCGGTGCGGGTTCGGTCATCAGTTCTGTCCTCCGCTCGAAAGGGTGTGCGCGCCGCCCGCCAGGTCGGCGGGGGCGGCGTCCACGGTCTGCGCGACCGCGTCCTTGAAGGCCATCCAGCCCAGCAACGCGCACTTCACGCGCGCCGGGTACTTCGCGACGCCGGCGAACGCGATGCCGTCGCCGATCAGGTCCTCGTCGCCCTCGACGGTGCCGCGACTGCCGACCATCTCGACGAAGCCCTCGACGATCTTCAGTGCATCGCCGAGCGGAACGCCGATCACCTGGTCGGTGAGCACGGACGTCGACGCCTGGCTGATCGAGCAGCCCTGCCCGTCGTAGGAGACGTCGCTGACGGTGTCGCCGTCGATGTGCACGCGCAGGGTCACCTCGTCGCCGCAGGTCGGGTTGACGTGATGCACTTCGGCGCCGAACGGTTCGCGCAGTCCGCGATTGTGCGGGTGCTTGTAGTGGTCCAGGATCACTTCCTGGTACATCTGCTCCATCCGCATCGGATCACGCCTCCCCGAAGAACTTCTGGGCGCGCCGGATCGCCGCGCCGAGTGCCTGCACCTCGTCCGGCGTGTTGTACACGGCGAACGATGCGCGGGCGGTCGCGGCCACCCCGAAGCGGCGGTGCAGCGGCCAGGCGCAGTGGTGTCCGACCCGGATCTCGACGCCCTCGTCGTCGAGGATCTGGCCGAGATCGTGAGCATGGATTCCGTCCACGACGAACGACACCGCCCCGCCGCGCTGTTCGCCGGTCGTGGGTCCGATGATGCGCACGCCGTCGATACCGCCCAGCTCGGCGAGTGCCGCAGCAGTCAGCTCGTGTTCGTGTGCGGCGACGGCGTCCATGCCGATGTCCTGCAGGTAGCGCACGGCGGCACCGAGGCCGACGGCCTGCGAGACCATGGGCGATCCGGCCTCGAATCGCTGCGGCGGTGCGGCGAAGGTCGTCGCCTCCATCGTCACCGTCTCGATCATCGAGCCACCGGTGATGAACGGCGGCACGTCGGCGAGCAGGTCACGTCGGCCGTAGAGGACACCGACGCCGGACGGACCGAACATCTTGTGTCCGGAGAACGCCGCGAAATCCACACCGAGAGCACGGAAGTCGACGGCCATGTGCGGCACCGACTGGCACGCGTCGAGCACGACGATCGCGCCGACCTCCTTCGCGCGCCGCACGATCTCCTCGACGGGAGCGACCGCACCGGTCACGTTCGACTGGTGCGTGAACGCCACGACCTTCACGGCGTCGGTCAGCGTCAGCGAATCGAGATCGATGCGACCGTCGTCGGTGACCCCGTACCAGCGCAGGGTGGCACCCGTGCGCCGCGCGAGTTCCTGCCACGGAACGAGATTCGCGTGGTGCTCGAGTTCGGTGACGACGATCTCGTCACCGGGTCCGAGCCGGTGCGGGAACCGGTCGTCGGCGAAGGCGTACGCGACGAGGTTGAGCGACTCGGTGGCGTTCTTGGTGAACACCACCTCGTCGACGTCGACCCCGACGAAGGACGCGATGACGGCGCGAGCGTCCTCGTACGAGTCGGTCGCCTCCTCCGACAACGCGTGCGCACCGCGGTGCACGGCCGCGTTCCGCGTCGCGAGGAACTCACGCTCGGCGTCGAGCACCTGTACCGGGCGCTGGGAGGTGGCCCCCGAGTCGAGGTAGACCAGGGGTTTGCCGTCGCGCACCGTGCGCGCGAGGATCGGGAAATCGGCCCTGATCCGGGCGATGTCCAAGGTCCGCACCGGCACCGTCATCCGATCACGCTCCTTGCGTTGCTGCCTGGGTGAAACGAACGTAGCCGTTGGTCTCGAGCTCGTCGGCGAGCTCGGGGCCGCCGGACTCGACGACGCGGCCACCCACGAAGACGTGCACGAACTGCGGCTTGATGTAGCGCAGGATGCGGGTGTAGTGGGTGATGAGCAGGACGCCGCCGTTCTCGTTCTCCTGGTAGCGGTTCACGCCCTCGGAGACGACGCGCAGCGCGTCCACGTCGAGGCCGGAGTCGGTCTCGTCGAGGATGGCGATCTTCGGCTTGAGCAGACCCAGCTGCAGGATCTCGTGGCGCTTCTTCTCGCCACCGGAGAAGCCCTCGTTGACGCTGCGCTCCCCGAAGGCCGGATCGATGTCCAGATCGGACATCGCCTGCTTGACCTCCTTGACCCAGTGGCGCAGCTTGGGGGCCTCGCCGCGCACGGCGGTCGCGGCGGTGCGGAGGAAGTTCGACATCGACACGCCGGGCACCTCGACCGGGTACTGCATGGCGAGGAACAGGCCGGCGCGGGCGCGCTCGTCGACGCTCATCTCGAGCACGTCCTCACCGTTGAGGGTGATGCTGCCCGAGGTGATCTCGTACTTGGGGTGGCCGGCGATCGCGTACGACAGGGTGGACTTACCGGAGCCGTTGGGGCCCATGATGGCGTGCGTCTCACCCGAGCGGACCGTGAGGTTCACGCCCTTGAGGATGTCGATCGGCTCGGCGTTCTCGTCGGTCTGTGCGACGCGGACGTGCAGGTCTTTGATCTCGAGGACGTTCGAAGGTGTGGACATCGAAATGCGTTTCCTTAGTGAAGTATCGGGAGTACGGGAGGCAGGGCCGGTCAGGCGCCGACGGCGGCGAGTTCCGCCTCGATGGCGGCCTCGAGCCGTTCGCGGACCTCGGTGACCGTGATGCGCTCGAGCAGCTCGTGGAAGAAGCCGCGGACGACGAGGCGACGCGCTTCCTCCTCGGGGATGCCGCGAGCACGCAGGTAGAACAGCTGCTCGTCGTCGAAGCGGCCGGTCGCCGACGCGTGTCCGGCACCGACGATCTCACCGGTCTCGATCTCGAGGTTCGGCACCGAGTCGGCGCGCGCACCGTCGGTGAGCACCAGGTTGCGGTTGAGCTCGAAGGTGTCGGTGCCCTCGGCCTCGGCGCGGATGAGCACGTCGCCGATCCACACGGTGTGCGCGTCGGGCTTGCCGGAGGCCGGATCGCCCTGCAGCGCACCCTTGTACACGACGTTCGACTTGCAGTTCGGCTGCGAGTGGTCGACGAGCAGACGCTGCTCGAAGTGCTGACCGGCGTCGGCGAAGTACAGGCCGAGCAGTTCGGCGTCGCCGCCGGGGCCGTCGTACTTGGTGGTCGCCGACACGCGCACGAGATCGCCGCCGAGCGCCACGGTGAAGTGGCGCAGCACGGCATCGCGGCCGAGGCGAGCGTGATGCGCGGCGACGTGTACGGCGTCGTCGGCCCAGTCCTGCACCGCGACGACCTTCAGCTGTGCGCTGTCGCCGAGCACGAACTCGATGTTCTCGGCGTAGGTGCCGCTGCCGCGCTGATCGATGACGAGCGTGACGTTGGCGAACGCCTCGAGCCGGATCTGCACGTGTCCGTAGGCGACAGCGCCCTCGCCCGGTCCCGTGATCGTCACGGTGACGGGCTCGGCGACCTCGACCTCGCGGCCGACGGTCAGGACGGTCGCGGTCTCGAACGACGAGTACGCCTGTGCTGCGATCCGGTCGAACGGCACACCGGCCTGTCCGAGTCGCGCGTCGTCGCGCGCCACGGTCTCGACCTGCACGCCGTCGACCGGGGTGACCTCGACTGTCGCGGTGCCGGTCGCGGGAGCGGTGCCGTCGTGCAGACCGCGCAGGCGGCGCAGCGGGGTGAACCGCCACACCTCGTCGCGACCCGACGGAATCTCGAAGGCATGCACGTCGAACGACGTGAAGACCTCACCCTTGTTGATTGCCGGCTTGCCGGCGGTCTTGACCGCCGGGGCACGATTCTCGGCACGCACGGCATCCTGCACTCCGGTAGCCGGAGTGTTCTTCGCTTCCGCAGTCATTTAGCCGACTGCCCCTTCCATCTGCAGTTCGATCAGGCGGTTGAGTTCGAGGGCGTACTCCATCGGCAGTTCCTTGGCGATGGGCTCGACGAATCCGCGCACCACCATCGCCATGGCCTCGTCCTCGTCGAGTCCGCGGCTCATCAGGTAGAACAGCTGGTCGTCGCTCACCTTCGAGACGGTCGCCTCGTGACCCATCGTGACGTCGTCCTCACGGATGTCGACGTACGGGTAGGTGTCGGAGCGGCTGATCTGGTCGACGAGCAGCGCGTCGCACTTGACCGTCGACTTCGAGCCGTGAGCGCCCTTGTTGACCTGCACGAGGCCGCGGTAGGAGGCACGTCCACCGCCGCGCGCCACCGACTTCGACACGATGGTCGAGGAGGTGTGCGGAGCCAGGTGCAGCATCTTCGCGCCGGTGTCCTGGTGCTGGCCCTCGCCGGCGAAGGCGACGGAGAGCACCTCACCGCGAGCGTGCTCGCCCATCATCCACACGGCCGGGTACTTCATCGTCACCTTGGAACCGATGTTGCCGTCGATCCATTCCATCGAGCCGCCGGCCTCGACCTTGGTGCGCTTGGTCACCAGGTTGTAGACGTTGTTCGACCAGTTCTGGATGGTCGTGTAGCGGCAGTGGCCGCCCTTCTTGACGATGATCTCGACGACCGCGGAGTGCAGTGAGTCGGACTTGTAGATCGGCGCGGTGCAGCCCTCGACGTAGTGCACCGAGGCGCCCTCGTCGACGATGATCAGGGTCCGCTCGAACTGGCCCATGTTCTCCGTGTTGATGCGGAAGTAGGCCTGCAGCGGGATGTCGACGTGCACACCCGGCGGGACGTAGATGAACGAGCCACCCGACCACACCGCGGTGTTCAGGGCGGAGAACTTGTTGTCGCCGGCCGGGATGACCGTGCCGAAGTACTCCTTGAACAGCTCGGGGTGCTCGCGCAGACCCGAGTCGGTGTCGAGGAAGATCACGCCCTGGCTCTCGAGGTCCTCGCGGATCTGGTGGTAGACCACCTCGGACTCGTACTGGGCGGCGACACCGGCGATGAGGCGCTGCTTCTCCGCCTCCGGGATGCCCAACTTGTCGTAGGTGTTCTTGATGTCCTCGGGGAGCTCGTCCCAGCTCGCGGCCTGCTTCTCCGTCGAGCGCACGAAGTACTTGATGTTGTCGAAGTCGATTCCGTCGAGGTTCGAGCCCCACACCGGCATCGGCTTCTTGTCGAAGGTGCGCAGCGCCTTGAGGCGGATGTCGAGCATCCACTCGGGCTCGTTCTTCTTGGCGGAGATGTCCCGCACGACCTCTTCGGACAGGCCGCGCTGCGCCGTGGCGCCGGCGGTGTCGGGGTCCGCCCAGCCGTATTCGTAGTGGCCGAGAGAATCGATCGTCTCTTCCTGCGTCAGCGGCGCGGTTCCGGACGTCTGATCCGATGCGACGGTCATGCGAGCTCCTTCCGGAGTCTGGTGGGCGTCGGCGCGGGCTGTGCGTCGACGGTCGACGGGTGGGTGGATGTCTTCCTGGTGTGCCCTGGTTCGCGGAGCACTCGCGGTGGGGTCGTCACGTGGGCGGCTCCGGACGGGGCACATCCGCTCTGGGGAGAACGGGCACGTGTGTCGTGCAGAAGGCGTCGCCGTTCGCGATCGTCGCGAGGCGTTGCACGTGGGTTCCGAGGATCCGCACGAAGGCCTCCTGCTCCGCCTCGCACAGTTCGGGGAACTGCTCCGCGACGTGCGAGACAGGGCAGTGGTGCTGGCAGATCTGCACGCCGGTGCCGACGCGTCGGGTCGAGGCGGCGAAACCGGAGGCGGTGAACGCCCCGGCGATCTCCTCGGCGACGCTCTCGACGTCGTCGACGTTCTCGTCGGCGGGTGCGATGGTGCCGAGGATCGAGTCCACGCGGCGCCGCGCGAAGTCCTCCACGGCGGCGTCGCCTCCGAGTTCGCGCAGGTGCCGCATCGCGGCGGTGGCGAGATCGTCGTAGGAGTGCCCGAGTCGGGCACGCCCGACGGCGGTGAGCTGGAAGCGGCGGGCGGGGCGGCCACGACCGCGTCCCTGCCTGCGCGGCGGCGCGGCGGCCTGCGCCTCACCGGACTCGATGAGCGCGTCGAGATGGCGTCGCACGCCCGCGGCACTGAGCCCCAGACGCTCGCCGATCTCCGGCGCGGTGATGGGACCTTCTTCGAGCAGCAGCTGCACGACTGCGGCGCGGGTTTGACCCTCCGGGATCTCGCGGCCCGTCGAAGCAGGATTCCTGCGGGTGTCCTCGACGCGCGACGCCGTCGCGGCAGGTGCGTGACCTGCGCGTTCTGCGGTGTCGGTGGTGTCGGACCGGTATTTCACAACACCAGTGTGACGGAATTCGGAAGCACGGTCCACCAAGGGTGCCCTTTGTTACACCTCATGACGGAGCCGTCGAAGACCACCCTCGCCGTCCCGTTACGCTTCTGACGTGCCGTCGACTCCTCCCCTGTGCGCCCCGCGCACGACGTCTCCGTCGCCGGGCCGATCCGGGGTCCGCGAACGGCTGCACGTGTGGATCCGACGCGCCCTGGGCCTCGACGCCCCGGGCCCACACGCCGATGTCTCGGTCGTGCTGCACGGCGACGAGACCGAAGGCCGCGGACTCGACGCGATCGAGAACATCTATCTCCACCGCATCCGGCTGCTCGGCGCGACCGGCGCCGTCCTCATGGCGGTCGGAGCGCTCGGCGCCGGCGCCCAACCGGTCCTGCAGAACCCCGTGCAGGGCGTCCGCGCCCTCGGACTGGCGGCACGTATGCCGAGCGCCGCCCTCACGACCACCATGATCGGCACGGCGCTGGTGATCCTTGCCTGGCTGCTGCTCGGCCGGTTCGCGATCGGCCGGAGCGCACCGCACGGTCCCGCGCGCCGACTGTCCCGGTCACAGCTCGACCGCACCTTGCTGCTGTGGATCCTTCCGCTGGTCGTCGCGCCGCCGATGTTCAGCAAGGACGTCTACTCGTATCTCGCGCAGAGCGAGATCGCGGCGCGCGGGCTCGATCCCTACGCCATCGGTCCGGCCGGCGCGCTGGGGGTCGACCACGTCCTGACCCGGACTGTGCCGAACATCTGGCGCGACACCTCGGCCCCCTACGGCCCGGCCTTCCTGTGGATCGGCGAGAAGATCACCTACCTCACGGGCGAGAACATCGTGGCCGGCATCTTCGTCCACCGCCTGCTCGCGCTCGTGGGTGTAGCCCTGATCGTGTGGGCGCTGCCGCGGCTCGCCCGCCGGTGCGGCGTCGCGTCGGTGAGCGCATTGTGGCTCGGTGCCGCGAACCCGCTGTTGCTCTTCCACCTGGTTGCCGGCATCCACAACGAGGCCCTGATGCTCGGGCTCATGCTCGCCGGAGTCGAACTCGCGCTGCGGGCCGTCCACCCGGACGACGAGGCAGCCTCGCGCCTGCGTCTCGCGGGATGGCTCGCGGCCGGCACCGCGCTGATCGCCCTGTCGTCGATGATCAAGGTGCCCTCGCTGCTCGCGCTCGGATTCGTCGGCATGGCCCTTGCCCGCAAGTGGGGTGGCGGCTTCCGCGCCGTGATCGCCGCCGCCGCGATCCTCGGGATCGGGACCTGCGTCGTCATCGGCGCTGTGAGCTGGGGCAGCGGCTTGGGCTTCGGCTGGACGAAGACCCTGGGCACCGCCACGGAGGTCCGCAGCTGGATGTCGATCCCGACCCTGCTCGGCATGGGTACCGGCCTCGGGGGCGTGCTGCTCGGTCTCGGCGACCACACGACGGCCGTACTGTCCATCACACGCCCCATCGCAGCGCTGGTGGCCGCCTTCGTCACGGTGCGCATGCTGCTCGCGGTGCTCATGGGACGGATCCATCCGGTCGGTGCGCTGGGAGTGTCGCTGGGTGCGATCGTGCTGCTCTTCCCGGTCGTGCAACCGTGGTATCTGCTGTGGGCGGTGATCCCGCTCGCGGCCTGGGCGACCCGCCCGGTCTTCCGGATCCCCACCATCGCGTTCTCGTCGGTCGTCGGCATGATCCTCATGCCCAACGGCAGCGAATACCAACCGTTCATCATCGTCCAGGCGTCGATCGCGACCATCGTCGTGGTCGGGCTGATCATCGTCGCCACACGCTCCCGGCTGCCGTGGCGGCTGCAGGAGCGCACACCACCGCGTCCGACGGAAACCGCGGACGCCTAGGCTGGAACCCTGTGACCCCGAGTTCTCCCGCCGGTGCGGTACCGGCCGTGCGCCTGGACGGCGTCGTCAAGACCTACGGGGGCGTCACCGCCGTGAACGGTCTCGATCTGACCGTCGAACGTGCCCAGGTGCTCGCCCTCCTCGGCCCGAACGGCGCCGGTAAGACCACCACCGTGGAAATGTGCGAGGGGTTCGTCACTCCCGACGCGGGCACGGTCCGCGTCCTGGGTCTCGATCCTGTCGCCGATTCCGACGCCCTCCGCCCCCGGATCGGCGTGATGCTGCAGGGTGGCGGCGCATATCCGGGTTCGCGGGCCGGCGAGATGCTCGACCTGGTGGCGGCGTACTCGGCCGATCCCCTCGACCCCGACTGGCTGCTCCAGCGCCTCGGACTCACCGATGCCCGCCGCACCCCCTACCGCCGGCTGTCGGGCGGACAACAGCAACGCCTCGCGCTCGCGTGCGCGCTGGTCGGACGCCCCGAACTGGTGTTCCTCGACGAACCGACGGCGGGTCTCGACGCGCAGGCCCGGCTCCTCGTGTGGGAACTGATCGACGCGCTGCGCCGCGACGGCGTGAGCGTGCTGCTCACCACCCACCTCATGGACGAGGCCGAAGAGCTCGCCGACGAGATCGTCATCATCGATCACGGCCGGGTGGTCGCCGCGGGAACGCCGGACGAGGTCACCCGTGACGGCGCCGAGGGCCAGTTGTGGCTGACCGCGCCTGCGGGTCTCGACCTGAGCGCCCTGCAGTCCGCTCTGGCCGGCACCCACCGGGTCCGGGAGGACAATCCCGGGCGGTATCTCGTCGAGGGCACGATCGAACCGTCCGTCGTCGCGGCGGCGGCCACCTGGTGCGCGAACCTGGGCGCACTGGCAACCGAGATCCGGGTGGATCAACGCAGCCTCGAGGACGTCTTCCTCGAGTTGACCGGTCGGGAGTTGAGAGGGTGAGCGTGACCCACGATCGTCTGGCGAACAACCGGTTCGCGGAGGGGACCTTCACCCCGCGACCGCAGCCGAACTCGCCGTCGAAGATGCTCGCGGCGCAGACCGCCATGGAACTCAAGCTGCTGCTACGCAACGGCGAGCAGCTCCTGTTGACCATGTTCATCCCGATCACGCTGCTGATCGGCCTGTCGCTGCTGCCCATCGGCGATCTCGGCGACTCGCGGGTCGACAGCGTGCTGCCTGCGGTGATGATGGTGGCCGTGATGTCGACGGCGTTCACCGGTCAGGCGATCGCCGTGGGCTTCGACCGCCGCTACGGCGCCCTCAAGCGGATCGGCGCGACCGCGCTGCCCAAGTGGGGGATCATCGCGGGCAAGAGCGCAGCGGTGGGCATCGTCGTCGTGCTGCAGGCCGTGCTGCTCGGCGCCATCGGACTGGCCCTGGGCTGGCGCCCCTCCCCCGTCGACCTGCTCATCGGGGCGGTCGTCATCGCCCTGGGCACGGTGATGTTCGCGACACTGGGGCTGCTGCTCGGCGGAACCCTGCGCGCCGAGATCGTGCTCGCCCTCGCGAACATCGTGTGGTTCGTGCTGTTGGGCATCGGCAGCATCGTGGTGCTCGGCGACGTGATCCCCGAAGCGGTGGTCCACCTGCTGCGGATCGTGCCGTCGGGGGCGCTGACGCTCGCGCTCGAGAACGCCACCTCGGGTGTGTTCGACTGGCTGTCGATCGTCTCGCTGCTCGTCTGGACGGTGATCGGCGGCACCGCCGCGGCGCGCTGGTTCCGCTTCACCTGAGTCGTGGGCGGCCCGATCGGGCACGACCCAACTACAGCGTGTAGTGGTTCACGCCGTACCATCGAACCGTGTTGTATCGCGGCTACCTGAGCCTTGTCGACCGTCTCCCCCTGCCGTCGCTGCGGACGCAGAAGATCATCGCGTTCCTCACGATCGTCACCCAGGGCGGCATCGCCGTGACCGGCTCGGTCGTCCGCGTCACCGCCTCCGGACTGGGTTGCCCGACCTGGCCGCAGTGCTTCCCCGGGTCGCTGGTTCCGGTGGGTGTGTCGAGCGGGGTGAACACCCTGCATCAGGTGGTCGAGTTCGGCAATCGGCTGCTGACCTTCGTGGTCGTGGCCGTCGCAGCCGCGATCGTCCTGGCCGTCACCCGCGCGCGGCGCCGCAAGGAGGTCATCGCCTGGGCATGGTTGATGCCTGCGGGCACCGTGCTGCAGGCGATCATCGGCGGCATCACCGTCCTGGCCGGTCTGGCCTGGTGGACGGTCGCGATCCACCTGCTCGCATCGATGCTCATGGTGTGGCTGGCGACGGTGCTCTACGCGAAGGTGAGCGAGCCGGACGACGGGACGGTGGTGCAGGTTCTGCCCCAGCCGCTGCGCTGGCTCACCGCGTTGTCGGGTGTCGCGCTCGCCGGGGTCCTCGTGCTCGGCACGATGGTCACCGGCGCCGGCCCGCACGCCGGAGACAAGAGCATCGACAGGCCCGTTCCGCGCCTCGCACTCGACATCACCAATCTCGTCCACCTGCACGCCGAAGCGCTCGTCGGCTACCTCGCGCTGCTGATCGGCCTCACCTTCGCCGTCTACGCGGTCCGCGCACCGCGAGCCGTCACGCTGCGACTGAAGGTCGTCCTCGCCCTGGTGGTCGCACAGGCCGGCATCGGCCTCGTCCAGTTCTGGACGGACGTGCCAGCCGTACTGGTCGTCTTCCACGTCGCCGGCGCCGGACTGTGCACGGCGGCGACCGCGGCGGTGTGGGCGGCCGGACGGACGCGCACGACCGCTCCGGATCGCGAACCCGTTCCGGCCTGATCGTTCGACGACGCGGCCCCTTCCCGGGTTTCCGGAAAGGGGCCGCGTGTCGTCGTACGGGGATCGGGCCTGTCAGCGCTCGTTGCGGGCCTTCGGGAACTTCGTCTGGCGTGCCACCCAGCCGGCCATCTTCGCCCAATGACCCTTCTGCGGGTTGGCGATGCTGGTGACCTCGCGGTCCCACTCGGAGACGGTGACGTCGGGGATCTCCTCGACGATGACGCGCGCCGTCGGGAGGTCCTTCGCGACGCGGTCGCCGAGGGTGCCGTCGGCGGCGACCACGGTGATCCGGACGCCGGACAGACCGATCGGCTGCAGCACGGCCTTCCCGGAACCTCCGTGCTCGGCGACGAAGCTGCGGATGGACGAGACGATGTCGGCCGGTGCGGCCACGACCTGTGTTTCGACGCTCATGTCTGCAGAATACTGTGAGCGCTATGCACGCAATCGAAGTGGCACAGCACGGAGGCCCCGACGTCCTCGTCCCCGTCGAACGACCCGACCCCTCGCCCGGACCGGGTGAGCTGCTGGTCCGCACGGACGCGATCGGCGTCAACTTCATCGACACCTACTTCCGCACCGGCCTCTACGGCACGGAGCTGCCGTACATCCCGGGCTCGGAGGGCACGGGCACGGTCGTCGCCGTCGGCGAAGGTGTGCGGGACACGGCGGTCGGCGACCGGGTGTCGTGGTGCGAGGCACCCGGCTCGTATGCCGAACTGGTCCGCGTCCGCGAGCAGGTCGCCGTGCCGGTCCCGGACTCGGTGCCGGCCGAGCAGGCCGCCTCGGTCCTCCTGCAGGGCATGACGGCGCACTACCTGCTGAACTCCGTCCACCCGGCACAGCCCGGCGAGACGGTGCTCGTCCACGCCGGTGCCGGTGGGGTGGGGCTGATCCTGACGCAGCTCGCCGTCGCGAAGGGCGTGCGGGTGATCACCACGGTGTCCTCCGACGAGAAGGAGGCCCTGTCGCGCGAGGCCGGTGCCGCGGAGGTGCTGCGCTACGGCGACGACCTCGCCGGGAAGGTGCGCGAGCTCACCGACGGTGAGGGGGTGGCCGCGGCCTACGACGGTGTCGGTGCCGCGACCTTCGAGGCGTCGCTGGCGTCCGTCCGCGTGCGCGGCACGGTCGCGCTGTTCGGTGCCGCGAGCGGCCCCGTCCCGCCCTTCGACCTGCAGCGGCTGAACCCGGCGGGTTCGCTGTTCGTCACGCGGCCGACCCTCGTGCACTACACCCGCGACCGCGAGGAACTGCTGTGGCGGGCGGGCGACGTGCTCGCGGCGCTGGCCGACGGGTCGCTGAAGCTCCGCGTCGGAGCGAGCTATCCCCTCGCCGAGGCCGCCCGCGCCCACGCAGATCTCGAAGGACGCCGGACCACCGGATCGATCGTCCTGATCCCGTGATCTCCCGACCCGACACGACGAACGCCCCGGCCGATCGGCCGGGGCGTTCGTCGTCGAGCGTGGGTCAGAAGTACGAGCCGATCGTGGGCAGTGCGAGCACGGAGTCGATCGCCAGGCCCAGGCACACCACCGCGAGGTAGTTGTTGGACTGCAGGAACAGCTTGAGCGGCTTGACCGACGCCCCACCGCGCACGCTGTTGAACAGCTGGTGCGCGACGATCAGGAACCAGGCGCCCGCGAGCAGCGCGACGGCCGCGTAGATCACACCGGCGGCCGGGACGATCACCAGCGTCGCGATCACGGTCGCCCAGGTGTAGAGCACGATCTGCTTCGTGACGTGCTGCTCGGTGGCGATGACCGGCAGCATCGGCACGCCGGCGGCCTTGTAGTCCTCCTTGTAGCGCATCGCGAGCGCCCAGGTGTGCGGCGGCGTCCAGAAGAAGATGACCAGGAACAACACGATGGGTTCCCAGCTCAGCGAACCCGTCACGGCGGCCCAGCCGACCATCACGGGCATACATCCGGCGGCCCCGCCCCAGACCACGTTCTGCCAGGTCCGGCGTTTGAGCACCATCGTGTACACGAGTACGTAGAACGCGATCGTCGCCACGACCAGCAGTCCGGCCAACAGGTTGGCGCGCCACCACAACCACGCGAAGGACGCGATCCCGAGGATCATGCCGAAGACGAAGGCGTTGCGTGTCGGCACCGTCTGCCGGGCGAGAGGACGCAACGCGGTGCGTTTCATCACCTTGTCGATATCGGCGTCGACGACGCAGTTGAGCGAGTTGGCGCTCGCCGCACCCATCCAGCCGCCGAACAGGGTGCTCAGGATGAGCACGATGTCGACGTTGCCGCGGTCGGCGAACAGCATCGCGGGAATGGTCGCGACCAGCAGGAGTTCGATCACCCGCGGCTTGGTCAACGCGATGTAGGCGAGGACGGTGCCGGAGATCCGGCCCCACGCGGTGTCGGGGCGCGGGGCGCTCGGCGCTTCGGGGACGCCGAAGCCGTGTCCTCCCGGCCGTCGCCCTGCCCGCACACTGTCTCCTTGTCCCACGCGGATCCGCACCTTCGTTTCGCCCGTTCACGGTCGCCCGGTTCCGGACGCTCCTCTACTACGAACGATGGTAGACCGGACCGTTGCCCGGACCGAATCGACCCGTTCGGAGCAGCGCACTAGTCTGAAGTAGCGCGCGGGCCGACTTCCACCCGCCGGGACCCCGTACACCCATGTCAGGAGACTTCAAGCTCGTGTCGATCACAGACGAGATCCGCACCCTCACCCAGCCTGCGCATCCTGCCGACTGGACCGACCTGGACACCAAGGCCGTCGACACCGCGCGCGTGCTCGCCGCCGACGCCGTGCAGAAGGTCGGAAACGGGCATCCCGGTACCGCGATGAGCCTCGCTCCCCTCGCGTACACCCTCTTCCAGCGTGTGATGCGCCACGATCCGACCGACCCCGAGTGGGTCGGCCGCGACCGCTTCGTGCTCTCGTGCGGACATTCGAGCCTGACGCTGTACACCCAGCTGTACCTGTCCGGTTACGGACTCGAGCTCGCCGACCTCGAGGCGCTGCGCACGTGGGGTTCGCTCACCCCGGGCCACCCCGAGTACGGCCACACCGCCGGCGTCGAGATGACCACCGGCCCGCTGGGTCAGGGTCTCGCCTCCGCCGTGGGTATGGCGATGGCCGCCCGCCGCGAGCGCGGTCTGTTCGATCCCGAGGCGCCCGCCGGCTCGAGCCCGTTCGACCACTACGTCTACGTGATCGCCTCCGACGGCGACATCGAGGAGGGCGTGACCTCCGAGGCGTCCTCGCTCGCCGGTGTCCAACAGCTCGGCAACCTGATCGTCTTCTACGACGACAACAAGATCTCCATCGAGCACGACACCGCGATCGCTCTCGGTGAGGACGTCTCCAAGCGCTACGAGGCCTACGGCTGGCACGTGCAGACCGTCGAGGGCGGAGAGAACGTCGCCGCGCTGCTCGAGGCCGTCGAGGCCGCGAAGGCGGTCACCGACCGTCCGTCCTTCATCTCCGTCCGCACGATCATCGGCTACCCGGCCCCGACGAAGATGAACAGCGGCGACGCGCACGGTGCCGCGCTCGGCGCCGACGAGGTCGCCGAGATCAAGAAGATCCTCGGCTTCGACCCCGAGAAGAACTTCGACGTCGACCCGGCCGTGATCGAGCACGCCCGGCAGGTCGTGACGCGCGGCACCGAGGCACGCGCGGCTTGGCAGGCCGACTTCGACGCGTGGGCCGCCCGCGAGCCGCAGCGCAAGGAACTGTTCGACCGCCTGCACGCCGGTGAGTTCCCGGAGGGCTGGGTCGACGCACTGCCGACCTACGAGCCCACCGAGAGCGGTCCCGCGACCCGCTCGGCGTCCGGCAAGGCCCTCGCCGCGCTCGGACCGGTGCTGCCCGAGCTGTGGGGCGGCTCCGCCGACCTCGCCGGCAGCAACAACACGACGATCCCCGGTTCCGACTCCTTCGGTCCCGAGTCGATCTCCACGAAGGACTGGAACGCGCAGCCCTACGGACGCACGCTGCACTTCGGTGTCCGTGAGCACGCGATGGGATCGATCCTCAACGGCATCGCCCTGCACGGCCCGACCCGCCCCTACGGCGGCACCTTCCTCGTCTTCTCCGACTACATGCGGCCCGCGGTGCGTCTCGCGGCCCTCATGCAGACCCCGGCGATCTACGTGTGGACGCACGACTCGATCGGTCTCGGCGAGGACGGCCCGACGCACCAGCCGATCGAGCACCTCGCGGCGCTGCGCGCGATCCCGAATCTCGCCGTGATCCGCCCGGCCGACGCCAACGAGACGTCGTTCGCGTGGAAGGCCGCGCTGGAGAACCGCACCGGCCCGACCGCGCTCGCGTTGACCCGTCAGAACGTGCCGGTGCTCGAGGGCACGCGGGAGAAGGCCGCCGAGGGTGTCGCCCGCGGCGCCTACATCCTGGCCGAGGCATCCTCGGGCACCCCGGAGGTCGTGATCCTCGCGACCGGTTCCGAGGTTCAGCTCGCCGTCGCCGCCCGCGAGACCCTCGAGGCCGACGGTGTGGCCACCCGCGTCGTCTCGGTGCCGGTGCTCGACCGGTTCCTCGAGCAGGACCAGGCCTACCGCGACGAGGTGCTGCCCCCGTCGGTGCGTGCCCGCGTGTCCGTCGAGGCCGGTCTCGCGATGCCGTGGTACCGCCTCATCGGCGACGCCGGTGAGCCGGTCTCGCTCGAGCACTACGGCGCCTCCGCCGACTACGAGACCCTGTACCGCGAGTTCGGCATCACTGCCGAGGCCGTCGTCGACGCCGCGCGTCGCTCGCTGACCCGAGTGAAGGGATGATCCGATGACCCAGCAGACCTCCACGCAGAACGCTGCGCTGGCCGAACTGTCCGCCCAGGGTGTCTCGGTGTGGCTGGACGACCTGTCCCGCGACCTCATCGATTCCGGCAAGCTCGCCGAGCTCGTCGCGACCCGCAGTGTCGTGGGTGTGACGACCAACCCGTCGATCTTCCAGGCCGCCCTGTCGAAGGGCCACGCCTACGACGCGCAGATCCGCGATCTCGCTGCCGCCGGCGCCGACGCCACCGAGGCGATCCGCACCGTCACCACCGACGACGTGCGCGCGGCCTGCGACGTCCTCGCGCCGGTGTTCGAGGCGACGGACGGCCTCGACGGACGGGTGTCGATCGAGGTCGACCCGCGTCTGGCGCACAAGACGGACGACACCGTCCAGCAGGCCCTCGAGCTGTGGCGAATCGTCGACCGCCCGAACCTGTTCATCAAGATCCCGGCGACGGTGGCGGGTCTGCCGGCCATCGCCCGGGTGATCGGTGAGGGTGTCAGCGTCAACGTCACGCTGATCTTCTCGGTCGAGCGCTACGAGCGGGTCATCGAGGCCTACCTCGACGGCCTGACCGCAGCGAAGGCCTCCGGTCACGACCTGTCGAAGATCCGCTCGGTCGCGTCGTTCTTCGTCTCGCGTGTCGACACCGAGATCGACCCGCGCCTCGAGGAGATCGGCACCGATCAGGCGTTGGCGCTGCGCGGCAAGGCCGGTCTCGCCAACGCGCGACTCGCGTACGGCGCCTACCAGCGCGCGTTCGAGGGCGGGACGCGGTTCGAGCAGCTCACCGAGGCGGGTGCCGTTCCCCAGCGTGCGCTGTGGGCGTCGACGGGTGTGAAGAACCCCGATTACCCCGACACCCTCTACGTCACCGAACTGGTCGCGCCGAACACCGTGAACACGATGCCGGAGAAGACCCTCGAGGCCGTCGCCGACCACGGTGAGGTCACGGGCGACACCGTCACCCGCAACATCGCCTCCTCCCAGCAGGTCTTCGACGCGCTGGCATCGGTCGGTGTGGATCTTCCCGACGTCTTCCGCAAGCTCGAGGACGAGGGTGTGGAGAAGTTCGTCGTGTCGTGGAAGGACCTGCTCGCGGCGACGGCGGAACAGCTCGCGGCTCACGCGCCGGGCGCGGAGGGCTGAACGTGCCCGAATCCGGTGCGGCGGAGTGGGTGAATCCGCTCCGGGACAACAGAGATCGCAGACTGCCACGTATCGCCGGCCCGTGCGCGCTGGTGATCTTCGGTGTGACCGGCGATCTGGCCCGGCGCAAGTTGATGCCCGCCGTCTACGATCTCGCCAACCGCGGCCTCCTGCCGCCCGGATTCGCGCTCGTCGGTTTCGCCCGGAGGGACTGGGCCGACGAGGATTTCGGTCAGGTGGTCCACGACGCGGTACGTGAGCATTCGCGTACCCCCTTCCGCGAGGAGGTCTGGCAGCGCCTCGCGGAGGGGATCCGCTTCGTGCAGGGCACCTTCGACGACGATGCGGCGTTCGCGGAGCTCGCGACAACCCTCGAGAAGCTCGACCGCGAGCGCGGTACGGGTGGCAACCACGCGTTCTACCTGTCGGTTCCCCCGGACGCCTTCCCCGTGGTGTGCGGGCAGCTGTCGCGTTCGGGTCTGGCCGCGCAACGCAACGGCTCGTGGAGCCGCGTCGTGATCGAGAAGCCGTTCGGGCACAACCTCGAGAGTGCGCGCGAGCTCAATTCGGTTGTCGGTGAGGTGTTCTCCGAGGAATCCGTCTTCCGCATCGACCACTATCTCGGCAAGGAGACGGTCCAGAACATCCTCGCGTTGCGGTTCGCGAACCAAATGTTCGAGCCGGTGTGGAACGCGCACTACGTCGACCACGTGCAGATCACGATGGCCGAGGACATCGGTCTCGGTGGTCGCGCCGGCTACTACGACGGCATCGGCGCGGCGCGCGACGTCATCCAGAACCACCTCCTGCAGCTGCTCGCCTTCACCGCGATGGAGGAGCCGGTGAGCTTCGCGGCGTCGGAGCTGCACGCGGAGAAGATCAAGGTGCTCTCCGCGACCCGGCCGGCCGAGCCGTTCGACGAGACCACCGCGCGCGGCCAGTACGCATCCGGCTGGCAGGGCGGCGAGAAGGTCGTCGGTCTGCTCGAGGAGAAGGGCTTCGCGGCGGATTCGACCACCGAGACGTACGCGGCCATCACCCTCGAGGTCGACACCCGCCGCTGGGCGGGTGTCCCCTTCTATCTGCGCACCGGCAAGCGCCTCGGCCGCCGCGTCACCGAGATCGCGGTGGTCTTCAAGCGGGCCCCACACCTGCCGTTCGACAAGACCATGACCGAGGAACTCGGTCAGAACGCGCTGGTGATCCGCGTGCAGCCCGACGAGGGCATCACGATGCGCTTCGGCTCGAAGGTGCCCGGCTCCGAGATGGAGGTCCGGGACGTGAACATGGACTTCAGTTACGGCCAGGCGTTCACGGTCTCCTCCCCCGAGGCCTACGAGCGGTTGATCCTCGACGTGCTCCTCGGCGTCCCGTCACTGTTCCCGGTGGACGAGGAAGTCGAATTGTCCTGGAAGATCCTCGATCCGGTGCTCGAGCACTGGGCGGCGAACGGGCGACCGGAGCCCTACGAGTCCGGCACCTGGGGTCCGCGTTCGGCCGACGAGATGCTGCGGCGCACCGGCCGGGAATGGAGGCGTCCGTGAGGCTCCAGTTGCGCAACACCTCCGCCAACGCCATCAGCCGCAAGCTGGTGGAGTTGCGGCGGTCGAGCGGAATGGTCACGCAGGGACGTGTTCTCACGTTCATCGTGTGCGCCGGCGACGCGCGGGGCCTCGACGCCGCGATCACGGCCGCCACCGAGGCGTCGAAGGAACATCCCTGCCGCGTCATCGTCGTCGGTCGCGGCCGGCAGGACGGTCCGTCGCGGCTCGACGCGGAGATCCGGGTCGCCGGTGAAGCGGGTGCCTCCGAGGCGTTGATCCTCGCCCTGCACGGCGAACTCGGTGAACATCAGGAGTCGGTCGTGGTGCCGTTCCTGCTGCCGGACACCCCCGTCGTCGCGTGGTGGCCCAACCAGGCCCCCGCGGTCCCGGCCGAGGACCCGGTGGGTCGCCTCGCCGTCCGCCGCATCACCGACGTGACCAACTCCGACGACCCGCGTGCCGATCTCGCGACCCGCCTGTCCGGTTACCGGCCGGGCGACACGGATCTGGCCTGGGCCCGCATCACCTACTGGCGGGCGCTGCTGGTCTCGGCACTCGATCAGCCGCCCTACGAGCCGGTGCTCTCGGCGCGCGTGTCGGGTCTGCGGACCGAGCCGGCCGTCGATCTGATCGCGGGCTGGCTCGCGAGCCGTCTCGACTGCCCCGTCGAGCGAGCTATCGGCGAGCTGAGGGTGGAACTGCGCACGGCGTCGCAGACGATCGCCCTGGAACGCCCGCAGGAAGGCCGCGTGGCGACCCTCGAACGCACCCACAAGCCCGATTCGCTGATCAGCCTGGCACGCCGGAACTCGGCCGAATGTCTCGCCGAGGAACTGCGTCGCCTCGATCCCGACGAAGTCTACGAAGCCGCATTGTCGGCCCTGCCGAAGGTGGATTATGTCTGACACGGTCCGCACTCCGTCCGAGATCCGGCGTTTCGCCGACGCCGACGAGGTCGCCCGCGCCGCGGCGTCCGCCTTCGTCGATGCCGTCGTCGCCGCGCAGCGCGAGCGGGTGCAGGCCCACGTCGTGCTCACCGGCGGCGGTACCGGTATCGCGATGCTCGAGAACGTGCGGCGCGACCAGGGCGCCATCGACTGGTCGGCGGTGAACGTCTACTTCGGCGACGAGCGTTTCCTGCCGCCCGGCGATCCGGATCGCAACGAGGTGCAGGCCCGTGAGGCTCTGCTCGACCACGTGCCGATCGACCCGGCCCGCATCCACACCATGCCGGCGCTCGGTGAGGACGGGTGCAGCACGCCGCAGGACTCGGCCCAGCGGTACGCCGAACTCCTCGCGGCGCACTCCCCCGACGGCACCGCACCGGTCTTCGACGTGCACCTGCTCGGCATGGGCGGTGAGGGACACATCAATTCGCTGTTCCCCCACACCGACGCGGTGCGCGAGTCCGAACGTTTCGTGGTGGGTGTCGACGACTCCCCGAAGCCGCCGCCGGCCCGGGTGACGCTGACGCTGCCCGCCGTGCAGCGGGCGCGGCAGGTCTGGTTGCTGGTCACCGGTGACGCCAAGGCGGAGGCCGTCGCAGCGGCCGTGGGTGGTGCCGCACCGGAGGACTTCCCCTCCGCCGGCGCCCGCGGCACCGAAGGCACCGTGTGGTTCCTCGATCCGGCTGCCGCAGCGCAACTCCCGGCGTAGTAACCGAGCGGAGCACCGGGAGCCCGACGCCGTGATCGGCGATCCGGACGTCACGCGCCGGCGCCGTCGAAGTCGGGATCGTCGGCGTCGTCCGTCTCCACACGGCGCCCCTCCGAAGTACCGGCGGTGTCGCCGTCGTCGACACCGCTTCGCACGCACCGCATCCGATTCATCGAACGCGGGCCTGCCGTCGAGCGCAGCGCGCGCAGTGGTGATCGGCCCGGGACACATCGCACCGTTCGTGGGTCCATGCCGGTGAGCTCCTCCCGTCGTGGACCGTTGTCGTCACGGCCCTCTGTCTCGTTCGACGCGCCGGGACGCCCGACGGTTCCACTCGGGACGAAATCGATGGTTCCGATCCGGGATCGAGCGGTCAGATACTCCGTTCGATCACCGCGGCGGTGACGCGGTCGTCGATCGACGACACGGGGTTCTCCCGTGCCACCCAGGGATCGCCACCGAAGTACTTCGCGAAGATCTTCTCGGCCGTGCGGGTGGCGATCGCCTGTGTCGTCAACGTCGGGTTCGGGCCTCCGAGACTGTTGGCGAGCGCCGAGTTGTCGGCGACGAACAACCTTTTCACCCACCGCGCCTCCGCGTCGGCGTCGAGCACCGAATCCCGGTCGCTCACCCCCATCCTCATGCTCGACTGCGAGTGCAGGATCAGCGGTGGCCAGTCGCAGCGATGCACCCTCTTCGCGCCCGCCGCCCTCATCAACTCGACGGCCGTGCGGGTCGCGTGGTCACGATTGCGGCGGGTACGAGCCGAGCGCCGACGATGCTGCACGGTCACCCGCGGCGCCAGACCCCCTTCGTCCGGATACAGGATCGGTGAGAGCGTCACGCGGTTGTCCGGTTCGACGTCGTCGTCCGAGATGACGAGCGCGGCGAGGACGCGGTCGGCGTCGGCCATCGTGTCGAGCAGGTCGCGTCCGACGAGCCGACCCACACTGTCGGCCCCCGCCGAATCGACGACACCGCCGGCACGTCCGTATCCGTGGATGCCGGAGTCGCTGAAGTTCAGCGCGTACGCGATCAACGCCGGGGGCAGGCCGACCTGCTCGATCCCGCCGTAGCCGGGCAGATCGACGCGCGCGTTGGATCCCGGTCCGCGCGTCTGCCCGGTGTACTCGTCGAAGACGCCGAAGACCGCGTCCATGTGGTGGTCGGTGAGGCCGCGGCCGACCCAGCCGTTCGGATTCGGCAGCGTCGAGTTCAGCCACAATCTCGGGCTCTCGATGCACCCTGCCGCCAGCACCACCACCGGCGCGGTCGCCTCGTGCTCCTCCCCCGCTGTCGTGAACCGCACGCCGCGCGCCACGGTCTCCCCGTTCACCTCCTCGACGAGGATCTCGGAGACCACCGCATCGGCGATCAGGGTGACGGCACGCCCCTGGGGTGACCACGCGTCTGCGGTGAGCATCATCGGGACATACGAGTTGTCGGTGGAGCGTTTGGCCTTGAGATTCCGCGGCGCCCCCAGCGGCAGGAAACAGCCCTGATAACAGTGCCCGCACATCGTGCAGCCCCGCGCTTCTGGATGGTGCAGACGCGCGCGGTCCCGGGTGCGGCCGGCGGTGCCACCGGGCTGGAGGATCGCGTTCTGCTGGGCGCGATGGGCTGGCCCGGTGGTGTCGAGCGAGGTCTGGTGCGGCAGCCCCATGGCCGCTGCACCCCGCAGGAACAACTGCTCCTTGGCGCCCATCGGTGCGGTCTGCACGGGCAGCGTGGCCTCCACCCACTCGTAGTAGGGACGCAGCTCGTCGTATCCGAAGGGGAACAGGTGCGCCGTGTCGTACATGGCGCGGTCGGCGCCGTCGTATCCGGAGAACGCGCCGGGTGCCGCCCGCGGCGAGTTGCCGAAGAAGTGCAGCGTGGTGCCACCGACACCGGACACCTGCCACACGAACGAGTTCTGGGGCAGATCACGCAGCCACGGCGTGCCCGAGCGGTCCCCCGGCCCGTGGCGGAACAGCCCGGTGATCGGATTGTTGATGTCGTCCTCGAAATGGGTCCACTCGTTCTCCGGGTCGGCGAAGCGGGGGCCTGCCTCGAGAACGAGCACGTCGAGACCGCGCGCTGCGAGTTCCTTGGCCACGACGGGTCCGCCGCCACCCGCCCCGATGACGATGACGTCGGTCATCTATTTCTCCACCTCGTCGATTCCGCCGTAGTAGCCCAGGAACTCGTCCCACCCGTCGCTCGGCCCGGAATAGCGGCTCAGTTCCCAGCCGACCGGGCGCCCGGTGACCTCGCGCCGGGCGCGGTCGTACGCGGAGACCTCGGAGAAGGCCGCGAAGGCGGCCAGGGTGGGGATCGCGTTGACCACGAATTTCAGCACCAGGCCCTCGAAACGCGGGTCGGTGTCGAGCCATTCGAAGACCTGCGCTTTCGCGGCATGGCTCAGATTCGCGAAGGGCGCCGCGAACGGCCCGCTCACCGAACGCGGGTCGGCGGTGACACCGAAGGTGTTGAGCAGCACTGCGATCGCCGCGGCACCGGGCAGGTTGCCCGCCTCGGGTCCGAGCAACGGCATCGGCGACGCCTGGTCCAGGGTTCGCTCGAGGGATTCCGCCGTGCCGACGGTGACGCCGCCGGGCCGGTCGGTCCACACGCCCTGCTGGTGCGAGTACGGGTCGTTGCCGGGTACGACGAACGCGAGCACTCCGTTGATCGTGTCGCGCACGGGAGGCGTCTCGCTCAGCGGACTCGCGTTCACCTCCCGCGCGAACACGCCTGCGGTGCCGACCAACGCCGCCATCGTCGTGGCCATCCCGGCGAGAAAACGCCGCCTGTTCCAGTACCCGTGCTGCGGGTCGTCCACGTCGCCCCCTCGTCGCTTCGTGGTGCAGCGTACGAGATGTCACGGAACGGTTGCGGTATTTCGTCCGGATCGCCCCTCGGTCGCACGGACCGGCGGAGCGATCGACGGAATCGGGTAGCTCGCTACCCGTGCCGTCCGCACCCGAGGCGCGCAGGATTCGAATACAGCCGAACGATGCAACGGGGTGAGAATCATGTTGCAGAAGAGGGAGAGCAACCGGTTCGCGTCTGCCCTGAAGACACTCCGAAGCCTGGACGATGCTCTCGCTACCCGTCCCGGCAACGATAGCCACGGCGGCGCTCCCGCGCCGGCTTCGGACACGGCACCTGCGGAACTGCGCAATGCGACGCCTTCCCGCTTGCACATCACCCACGCGGACGGTCGGACGCTCGTGTTCGCACCGCTCGAACGCCGCGTACCGACCGACCCGGAGCGACAGTGGCCCTGGGAGGGCCTGATCCGCCACGGATACGTCGTCCCCCTGCACGCCACAACGGATACACCCCTCGACGGCACCAAGGCTCGTTCCCGCCGTCAACTCCACACGGTCACGTTGTGGTGCGGGCTCGTGATCAGCGTGGCGGTGCCTATCTCGGCATTCGCTACCGGACTGGTGAGCATCACGGCGGCGCCCGTCGTCGCAGTCGCATTTGTCGCAGTGGCAACCATGTTGCCGGGCCTGTTGTTCTTCCTGTTCGACCGTCAACGTCTGAGTACGCTCCGCGACCGCTTCGAATGGCAGATCTTCCGCCTGGACCCGAACGTCCACACGTTGGCAGACGTGCAGGCCAAGTACGGCGGCCAGATGGACGAGGTCTTCTACGCCGCAGACGAGCGGACCACCACGGTGAACGCCACCCAGCGACTGTGGCCCATCCTCGTTTCCACCGTCACCATCGCGTTGGGCTGGACCATGGCGCTGTACTCCCCAGCCGCGTCGTCCGGCACGCCCGATACGAGTCTCTTCACTGCGCTCGCCGATCCGCTCGCGTTCGCATTCCTGGGCGCGTACTTCTTCTCCCTCAACACCTGCCTGCGCCGGTATTCACGGAACGACTTACGGCCCAAGGCATACAGCGCGATCACCGTACGAGTGATCACCGTCGTCATCCTTGCCTGCTTGCTCCAGGCCGTCGTCGAATCACCGGAGTCGCGGGTCTACGACGCCACCGTGCTCCCATTGGCGTTCGTGATCGGCGTGCTTCCCGAAACCGCGATGGTGCTACTGCGCGACACCCTGCGGCGTTTCGCCCTCACCAAGAAACGCCGCATGCTCGAAGAGCAATTGCCGCTCACCGACATCGAGGGACTCGACCTCTACGACCGGGCACGACTGATCGACGAGGGTGTGCCCAACGTCGAAGCCCTTGCGCATCACGATCTCGTCGATCTGCTGCTCGAGACACGGATTCCGGTCGGCCGCCTCGTCGACTGGGTCGATCAGGCGATTCTGCGACTCCATATCGTGGATTCGACCGCCGAGACGGATCCCGAGGGCGCGAGAGTGCTGTCCGACCTGCGCGCACTGGGCATTCGTAGCGCGACCGACCTCCTGGCGGCCCGGCAGAGATGCGCCCACCGTAAGGCGTTGGTCGAGGCGGTCGCCCGTGGTAACGAGTCACCCGCAGACGCCGAGAACCGTCTGGAACTTCTCGTCACCGCCCTGTGTGACGACGAGTGGATCACCTACATACGCACCTGGCGGGACCGGACCCTGGTCTCGGACCGGTACATCCGGCTCGACCGGAACGGTGAACCCGCATCCGTGAGGACCGAAGTGCCGGACAACGACCTTCACGACTGCCGCCGTCCGAATTCGCGGATCTCTTCCCTGTACCGACGGTTCACCCCGCCGTACCGAATCGAGACGATCCTGTGAACGGATTCGAGTAGCGCACTACTCGTGCCGATGCCTGCCGATGGCGCACACTGGGAATATCGATTCGGTGGACACGGAAGCGTCCCCCGTCCGAGGAGAAGTCGTGCGAATGCAGAACATGGAGCGACGAGTATCGCATCGGTGATCCCGCCTTCCGGCGGTCCGATCCCGGCGTGCCCTCGCTTCGTGTTGCATTCCGTTCCGGCCCTGCCCTCGACTCCGTCGAGCGCCGACTTCTTCCAAGGACCCGTCATGTCCTCGCACCATGTTGCGGTTCCGCAGCTCTCATCACCGACGTCCGGCGATCCATTACCCACACATCGCGACATTCTCGCGGTGCTGCTTCCCCTGCTCGCCGCGCTGTTCGCCGCCTTGCTCTCCGGCACCGTCGCGATCCCTGCACTGCCTGCCGTCACGGCGGAACTCGGTGGCGGGTCCGTAGGCCTGACCTGGATCATCACGGTCGCTCTCCTGGCCAACGCGACCACCACCCCGGTCTGGGGATCGATATCCGACCGCTACGACACACGCCTCCTCGTCCAGGCGGCGCTGCTGACGCTGACGGCGGGATCGGTGGTCTCGGCCTGCGCTCCGGCTCTGCCCGTCCTCCTCGCCGGCCGCGTGGTGCAAGGGATCGGCCTCGGCGGCGTCGTGGCCGTCACCGTCGCGGTGCTCGGCGCCCTCATCCCGCCGCGGGAACAGGGTCGTTATGCCGGATACGGCGCCGTGGTCATGGCGGTGTCGATGGCCGGCGGTCCGCTCCTCGGCGGCGCCCTCGTCGATACGCCCCTCGGCTGGCGGGCCTGCTTCCTCGTTCCTGCGGCACCGGCCGCCATCGCACTGGTCGCACTGCGACGCAGGCTGAAGCCGGGGCCGCGCAACTCGTCGGACGCGCGGATCGACTGGGTCGGCGCGGTACTGCTCACGTCCGGGGTGACGCTGGTGCTCGTGTGGGTCAGCGCCGGAAATGGGAGCCGGTCGTCGTGGCCACAGGTCGGATACCTCCTCGGCAGCGGTGTCCTGCTCGTCGCTGCGCTCGCCGTCGAACGCCGCACTCCCGCACCTGTGGTTCCGGTGGATCTGCTCGGGCAGCGCACCGTCGCGTGCGCCCTGATCACGTCCGTGTCGTCCGGGTTCGCGTTCTACGCAGCGCTGTCCTTCCTCAGCGAGTACTTCCAGGCGGTGCGCCACCACACGGCCACTGCCACAGGGATCCTACTGACCCCCTTGGTGTTCGGACTCGCGTCGTCCTCCTACACCTCGGGTCGTCTCATCACCCGCTCCGGCAGGTGGAAGGCACTGCTCGTGGCCGGGTCCGTGCTCCAGGTCGCCGGATGCGCGATGCTCGCGTTCGCCGACGGCAACACCGCTCCGTGGTGGATCGAGCTCGCCGTCCTGCTGCTCGGCCTGGGAATCGGGGTCCTGTTGCAGAATCTCGTGACGCTGGTCCAGAACGCCGTCGCTCCGGAGCGTTTCGGAGCGGCCGGTGCGGCGGTCTTCTTCTTCCGTCTCATCGGAGCGGCGGTGGGTCTGCCTCTCCTCGCCGCGACGGTCCCGCCCCACGGCCAGGGCACCGGCCAGGTCTTCCTCCTGCTGGCGGCGCTGTCCGTCGTCGGACTCGTCGCGGTCGCGCTGCTGCCCAACCAACGGCTGCGCACCTCCTTCGCCGCAGCGGAGGAACCATCGCGGTGAAACGGACCGCGCAGGCAGCCGAATGCAGGACAATTCCGATAAGGCGAGCGCCATCGAGAGGAGCCGTGATGAGCACGCCGAGGACGAACACAGGCGAAGTGAGCCCGGAACGTGATTGTCCGAGCGACGCGTCGCTGGTGCGGCTGATCTACCACCGCAACTTCCTGCTCCCGATCGGCGAGGTCTGGGCGGCACTCACCGATTCGGAGAAGCTGGGTCGCTGGTACGGCACGTACACCGGCGACCCGGCCACGGGCCGTGTGCTCCTGACGATGACCGACGACCTCGACTCGGCCACCACCTATGTCGACATCCTCCGGTGCTCTCCCCCGGAGGGATTCGCCGTCGACGTGGACGGGTGGCAGCTCGAGGTGGCGCTGCGCCAGGTCGGGAAGGTCACCACCCTCGAGTTCACACACCGCCACGTCCCGCGCTCGGAGGCCGGAGAGATCGGGCCGGGGTGGCAGTACTACCTCGACCGTCTCGACGCGGCACTGGCCGGCACTCGCCCGCCGGTGTGGGACGACTACCTCGACCTGGTCGACGAATACCGCTGACCGGCGCCGTTCGCTGCAGTGATCCGCCCGACGAGCACCACCGGATTCGAGTAGCGCACTACCCGTGAGACCTCCCGAGCCGCCTCCTAGCGTCGAATCCACCAACCGGTCGCATTCAGGGAGCACTACGATGCCGCAGCCCGGAACGAGCACACAACCGACAGAGATCACGCAGAAGGTCGCGAGAAGGAAGGGATCGAAGAACATCGTCCTGTGCTTCGACGGCACCGGCAACGAAATTCGGGCGAAGGGGAACACCAACGTCGTCCGTCTGTTCCGCGCGCTCGAGAACACGACGGGCGAACAGGTCACCTACTACGACCCCGGCGTCGGTACCTTCTCCTCCGCCGGGGCCTCGACGCGTGTGGGACAGAGGATCTCCCGCACGCTCGGCCTCGCATTCGGCGTCGGTATCAAGACGAACCTCGCAGAGGCCTACACGTTCCTGATGAAGCAGTGGGAGCCCGGTGATCGCATCTATCTCTTCGGGTTCAGCCGGGGCGCCCACACAGCACGTGCCTTCGCGGCGATGTTGCATCTCGTCGGCCTTCCACGGGCGTCGTCCGAGAATCTCGTGCAGTACGCGATCGCCGCATACGCCCGTCGCAGGTCCTGGGACTCCGACGACTTCGCATGCGCCGAACAGTTCGCGACGACCGTGTGCCGCGCGTCGAACGGGACGTTCTCCGTCCCCGTGCACTACCTCGGGATCTGGGACAGCGTCAGCGCACCCGGAATCTTCGAGAAGGACTACCACTTCGAAAAGACGGCCGAGTTGCCGAACGTGGAATCCGGCCGGCACGCGATCTCCATCGACGAGTACCGCAGGCCGTACAGGGTGGACAAGGTCGCGAACGACCGGATCGAGGAGGTCTGGTTCTCGGGCGTCCACTCCGACGTCGGAGGCGGATTCGAGGACTGCCGACTCGCCGACATCTCGCTCCGCTGGGTCCTCGAGGGTGCCCTCGACCACGGCGTGCTCCTGCGCCGGACGGTGAGCCTGCGGCAGCTTCCGAAACCGGAGCAGACGAGCGCGACGGCCACGCCGACCCGGATGAGCCGCATCTGGTGGCTCATCGGTCGAGGAACTCGTGAGATCCTCGGCGGGACACGATCTCCCGAAGGACTGAAAGTCCACGAGAGCGTCAGGCTCCGGGAGGACCGTCTGGCGGCCCGGCTACGGAATCCGCACTGGGTCGATCCGGAGTGGTACACGCCGAAGCGCTACGACCTCGAGGTATCCGGCTATACGAACCGCCGAACCGCGCCGCTCCGTCCTGATCGGAGGTCTCGGCGCACCGGGGTCGGTCACAACTCGCGCGAACGCGACAACTCCGCCGACCTCGCCCTGAGGTGGCGTCGCTCGGGTTCGGTACCGGCGAGCTCGAACGCCCGCCGATATGCTTCGGCCGCTTCGCCTTTCCGGCCGACCCGGGCCAGCAACTCGGCCCGCGCCACCACGTACGGCCCGTAGTCGCGCAGACCCGGCTCCTCGGCGAGTCCGTCGAGGAGTTCGAGGCCGGCCGCGGGCCCGTCGCGCATCGCAACCGCAACGGCGCGGTTCAGTGCGACGACCGGTGACGGGCTCATGGCAGTCAGCACGTCGTAGAGGGCGACGATCTGCGGCCAGTCGGTGCTGTCGAGGTCGCTCGCTTCGTCGTGCAGCGCGGCTATCGCGGCCTGCACCCCGTACGGTCCGGGTGGTCCTCCGGTGAGCGCGGCGACCACCAGTGCACTGCCCTCGTCGATCATCGCGCGATCCCACCGGGAACGGTCCTGCACCTCGAGCAGCATCACGGCGCCGGACGGGTCGGTGCGCGCGTCCCGGCGGGCGTGGACGAGCAGCATCAGCGCGAGCAACCCGCTCACCTCCCGTTCCGCCGGCATCAGACGGTGCAGGATGCGCGTGAGGCGGATCGCTTCCTCGGCCAGGTCGGGGCGTTGCAGATGTTCGCCGCTGCTCGCGGCGTAGCCCTCGGTGAAGATCGCGTACAGCGCCGCGAGCACCACGGGCAGCCGCTCGGGCAGTTCGTCCGGTCCGGGCACCCGGAACGGGATGCGGGCACCGCGGATCTTCTTCTTGGCCCGCACGATCCGCTGCGCCATCGTCGGCGACGGGACGAGGAAGGCCCGCGCGACCTCGTTCGTGGTGAGACCGCCGAGGCAGCGCAGGATCAGCGCGACGCGGTCGTCCGTCGCGAGGGCGGGGTGGGCGCACGTGAAGAACAGCTCGAGGCGGTCGTCCGGCAGTTCCCCGGCCCCGAGCGGCTCGTACGGCGCGCGACGTTCGGTGTCGACGGCGAGTTCGGCCAGTCGCGTCGCATACACGCGGTCGCGGCGCACCCGATCCAGCGCTCGGCGCCTGGCCGTGGTGAGCAGCCACGCGCCCGGACGCTCGGGCACACCGTCGACCGGCCAGTGCACGAGCGCCGCCTCGAGTGCCTCCGATGCGACCTCTTCGGCGAGATCGAGATCGCCGAAGCGATGGACGAGCGCGGCGAGGAGCCGGCCGTGTTCCTCACGGAACACCGACTCGACGGCGGCGGCCGACTCCCCCATCGCTCAGTCCCCGAAGTCGGCGATCGGCCGCACGACGACCGTGCCGCCGTCCCTCGACCCGGGGCAGCGTGCCGCCCAGTCGAGTGCCTCGTCGAGGCTGCCGACGTCGATGACGTCGTATCCGCCGAGCACCTCGCGGCTCTCGCCGAACGGCCCATCGGTCACCGTGCGTCGTCCGTCCGCGTCGACCTGCACGGTCGTCGCGGTGACGAGATCCTGCAGGGCGTGCCCGGACACGAGGACACCCGCATCGCGCATCGCCTTCTCGTAGTCCTGCCAGTCCTCGAAGGTGCAGGTGGGCTCGTCGGTCGTGGATGCGTAGATCAGCAGCATGTACTTCATCGCGGTTGCTCCCGTCTGTGTGGTGTTCGTCCTACACCATCACGACGAGCGGACACCTGCCGTATCGACAACCGACGAGAAAAAATTTCTAGCCGCTGTTGCGCAACGCCGTGGCGAGACCGTTCATCGTGATCTGGATACCGCGCCGGACCCGGTCGGTGTCCTCCCCGGCACGGAACCGCCGCAGCAATTCGACCTGCAGGTGGTTGAGCGGTTCGAGATACGGGAAGCGGTTGTGCAGCGACCGCTCGAGCGCCGGATTGTCCGCGACGAGCGAGTCGTATCCCGTGATCTGCCGGTAGGCGTCGACCGTGCGGGCGTGCTCGTCGACGATGCTGCCGAACACCCGCTCGCGCAGTTCGGTGTCCTCGACGAGTTCGGAGTACCGGGCGGCCAGGCCGAGATCGGACTTGGCGAGCACCTGCGCCATGTTCGACAGCACCGAACGGAAGAACGGCCAGCGACGGTAGAGATCCTGCAGGGTCGCCAACCGGTCCGGATCACCGGCCACCCAGTCCTGCACGGCCGTTCCCGTGCCGTACCAGCCGGGGAGCATCACGCGGCTCTGGGTCCACGAGAGCACCCACGGGATGGCCCGCAGGTCGCTGATCGCCTTCGTCTGCTTGCGGGACGCGGGACGGCTGCCGATGTTGAGGGCACCGATCTCCGAGACCGGTGTCGCGGTGGTGAAGTACTCGACGAAACCCGGTGTCTCGTGCACGAGCCGGCTGTACGCGGCGCGAGCGAGATCGGCGAGTTCGTCGAGGATCCGGTAGGCCTCCGGTGCGTCCTTGCCGAGGCCCTCGACGTCGAGCAGGCTCGACTCGAGGGTCGCCGAGACGAGCGCCTCCAGGTTGCGGCGGGCGAGCACCGGTTCGCGGTACTTCGCGGCGATGACCTCGCCCTGTTCGGTCAGGCGCAGCGAGCCCTGCACCGCGCCGGGCGGCTGGGCGAGGATGGCGTCGTAGCTCGGTCCACCACCGCGGCCGACGGTGCCGCCGCGACCGTGGAACAGGCGCAGCCGGATCCCGGCGGTGCGCGCCGCCTCGACGAGGTCGAGTTCTGCGCGGTAGAGCGCCCAGTTGGCGGTGAGATAGCCGCCGTCCTTGTTGGAATCGGAGTAGCCGAGCATGATCTCCTGCAGTCCGTCGTGTCCGTCGACGAGGCTGCGGAACTCGGGCACGGCGAGCGCGGCGGTCAGCGTGGCGGCACCGCCGCGCAGGTCGTCGATCGTCTCGAACAGCGGGATGACCTGCACCGTGCTGCGCGGATAACCGCGGTCGAGATCGAGCAGCCCGACCTCCTTGAGCAGGACCTCGACCTCGAGCAGGTCGGACACCGACGTGCACATGCTGATGATGTAGTGCTCGACGGCGGCCGGTCCGATGCGACGGACCACGTCGGCCGCGGCACGCAGGATGCCGAGTTCCTTGGCGGTCTCGTCCGACAGGTGGGCGTCAGGAGCAGTGAGCGGGCGCCGGATCCGCAACTCCGCGGTGAGCAGCGCGACCTTGTCGTCCTCCGGCAGGTCGCGGTAGCGGTCGGTCACCCCCGCCCAGGAGAGCAGTTCGGCAACGACGTTCTCGTGGACCTCGGAGTTCTGCCGCAGATCGAGCGGGGCGAGATGGAAGCCGAAGACCTCGACGGCGCTGCGCAGGTGCGCGAGCCGATCGTCGGCGATCACGGCCGCGCCGCCGGCACGCAGCGAGGCGTCGACGATGTTCAGGTCGGTGTGCAGGCGGGCCGGGGTGGCATAGGGCTCGCACGGGATACGCACCGTGTGGGGCAGATCGACGCCGGGCAGCAACCTGTCCGCGGTCGCGGTGAGGCGAGCACGGATGCCGTGCACTGCGCGTCGGTACGGCTCGTCGCTGTGGGCGGGATTGTCGTCGCCCGAGTCGTCGGCGAGCTTCTTCAGAGCGCTGCTGATGGTCGCGGTGCGTTCGGACATCGACAGTGCGCGTTCGAGCGCAGCGAGTTCGGTGAGGTGGTGTCGCAGCGCGGTCTCACAGGCGCGGTTCGCTGCGGTGGTGACGACCTCGCCGTCGACATTGGGGTTGCCGTCGCGGTCGCCGCCGATCCAGGTTCCGGGCCGGACCAGCGGTTCGGTGAGCACCGCCGCGTCGGGCCAGCGTCGCCGGAGTTCGCGTCGCACTTCGGCATTGAGGGCGGGAACGACGTCGAACAGCGCGAGGTCGTAGTAGCGCAGACCGTTGTCGACCTCGTCGCTGATCCTCAGACGCGCGAGCCTGATGAGCGCGGTGTCCCACAAGGTCAGGATGTGCCGGTACAGGGCGCGGTCGATCTCCTCGAGCGCGGCGGGATCGTCGGTCCTCTCCCGGCGCCGCATGAGCTCGGTGACGGCGGTCTGGACGTCGAAGACGGTACGTCGGCGGGTCTCGGTGGGATGAGCGGTGATGACGGGGGCGACGAGAGCCGATGCGAGCGCGTCGGTCACGGTATCGGCGTCGAGACTCGGGCCGGCGGCGTCGAGTTTGGCATAGGTGGCGGCGAGGCTGCTGTCCTGCGGTGGGTCGCCTGCGCGCACGTGCAGGGCCCGACGTCGTTCGCGGTGCAGGTCCTCGGCGAGATTGGCGAGCAGACCGAAATGGCTGAACGCCCGGGCGACGGGAATCAGGTCGTCGGTGGCGACGCCGGCGAAGCGTTCGGCGAGTTCGGTGCGGTCGATCTCGGAGCGCCGGATCCGGAAACTCTCCACCCGGGCGGATTCGACCAGGTCGAAGGTCTCGGGTCCCGCCTGCTCACGGATGACGTTGCCGAGGATGCCGCCGAGCAGGCGGATGTCCTCGCGGAGTGGTTCGGTCGCAGAGGCAGGCACAGTGTCCGTCATACAGCCAGTATCTGTGCCTGGTAGCCGGGGCGCGACCGCGGCAGCGGCCGTGCACCCGCGGGGATCAGCTGAACTTGATCTGCAGTCCGATGCCGAGGATCGAGATCACCCAGATGATGCCGGTGAAGACGGTGAGACGGTCGAGGTTCTTCTCCGCCACGGTCGAGCCCGAGAGATTGGACTGGACTCCGCCACCGAACAGGCTGGACAGACCACCGCCCTTACCGCGGTGCAGCAGCACCAGCAGGATGAGCAACAGGCTCGTGACGATCAGGAGGATGTCCAGGAACAGTTCCATGTCGGTGTTCGATGTCCTTCGGATGGTGGGCGACGTCGGCGTCAGCTTACCCGCTCGTCATACGGGGATGCTGCGGGTGTGCCAGGGACGGTCGTCGTGGCTGCGCGGGTCGGGGTAGCAACACCGCGGTGAGGCGAAACGCGGGTGGGGTGCAGGATCTCGTCGAGATCCTGCACCCCACCGTGATGCCGGTCGCTCTAGAGAAGCGGACCGCCTGCGGCGATCGCCGACAGCTGGGCGAATTCGTCGGCCTTGAGGGAGGCGCCTCCCACGAGGCCGCCGTCGACGTCGGTCTGAGCGATGAGCTCACCGACGTTCTTGGCGTTGACCGACCCGCCGTACAGGACGCGGACCGACGCCGCGACCTCGGGCGAGGCCAGCTCGGCGAGAGTGTTGCGCACCGCGGCGCACACCTCCTGCGCGTCGGCCGCCGAGGCGACCTTGCCCGTGCCGATGGCCCAGACCGGCTCGTACGCGACGACGATCTTCGCGATCTCCTCGGCGGACAGGCCGGCGAGCGAGTTCTTCAACTGCTCGACGTTGTACTCGACGTGGTTGCCGGCTTCGCGGACGTCGAGTCCTTCACCGATGCACACGATCGGCGTGAGACCGTGCCGCAGCGCGGCCTTGGTCTTGTCGCGGACGATCTCGTCGGTCTCACCGTGCAGGGTGCGACGCTCCGAGTGCCCGACCACCACGTAGGTGCAGCCGAGCTTCGCGAGCATCGCGCCGGAGATCTCGCCGGTGTAGGCGCCGGAGTCGTGGACCGACAGGTCCTGGGCTCCGTAGGTGATGCCGAGCTTGTCGCCCTCGACGAGGGTCTGCACCGAGCGGATGTCGGTGAACGGCGGGATGACCGTCACGTCGACCTTCTCGAGGTACTTCTCGGGAAGGGTGAACGCGATCTTCTGCACCAGAGCGATGGCCTCGAGGTGGTTGAGGTTCATCTTCCAGTTGCCCGCGATGAGCGGTGTCCGTGCCATGACCGTCAGCCCTCCAGAACTGCGATGCCGGGCAGTTCCTTGCCCTCGAGGTACTCGAGGGAGGCGCCACCACCGGTGGAGATGTGCGAGAAGCGGTCCTCACCGAGTCCGAGCGACCGCACGGCCGCAGCGGAGTCGCCACCGCCGACGACGCTGAACGCTCCCTTGCCGGTGGCCTCGATGATCGCTTCCGCGACACCCTTCGTTCCGGCCGCGAAGTTCTCGAACTCGAACACGCCCATGGGGCCGTTCCAGAACACTGTCTTCGCCGAGCCGAGGAGCGAGGCGAAGCGCTGCACGGATTCCGGTCCGATGTCGAGGCCCATCCATCCGTCGGGGATGGAGTCGGCCGCGACGGTCTGCAACTGTGCGTCGGCCGCGAACTTGTCGGCCACCACCACGTCCTGCGGGATGTGGATGACGTCGCCGAAGCGTTCGAGCAGCTGCTTGCAGGTGTCGATCATCGACTCCTCGAGCAGCGAGGTGCCGACCGAGTAGCCCTGTGCCGCAAGGAAGGTGAAGCACATACCGCCACCGATGACGAGCGTGTCGACCTTGGGTGCGAGCGCCTCGATGACCCCGAGCTTGTCGGAGACCTTCGAGCCGCCGAGCACCACGGCGTACGGACGCTCGGTGTCGGTGGTGAGCTTGGCGAGCACGTCGACCTCGGCTGCGACGAGACCACCCGCGTAGTGCGGGAGCAGCGTCGCGACGTCGTAGACCGACGCCTGCTTGCGGTGCACGACACCGAAGCCGTCGGAGACGAATGCGCCGTCGTCGCCGACGAGCTCGACGAGCTCACGGGCGAAGGCGAGCCGCGCGGCGTCGTCCTTGCTGGTCTCGCGAGCGTCGAAGCGGACGTTCTCGAGCAGGAGGATGTCGCCGTCGGTCAGCCCTTCGGAACGCGCGAGCGCATCCTGCCCGACGACGTCGGAGGCGAGCTGGACGTTGCGGCCGAGCACCTCACCGAGCTTCGCTGCGACGGGCGCGAGCGAGTACTTCGGATCCGGCTCGCCCTTGGGGCGGCCGAGGTGCGCGGTCACGACGACCTTGGCCCCGGCCTCCGCGAGCGCGCGGATGGTGGGCGCGGACGCGAGGATGCGGCCGGCATCGGTGATCGTGTCGCCGTCGAGCGGGACGTTGAGGTCGGAGCGCACGAGTACGCCCCGACCCTCCACACCTGCGTCGAGCAGATCCTCGAGGGTCTGAACTGCCACTGTTCAAATGTCCTGTTCTACGAGTTTCAGAGAGACTTGCCGACGAGACCGGTGAGGTCGGCAAGACGATTCGAGTAGCCCCACTCGTTGTCGTACCAGGAGACGACCTTGACCTGCTCGTCGATGACCTTGGTCAGAGGCGCGTCGAAGATCGACGAGTGCGGGTCGGTGACGATGTCCGAGGACACGATCGGATCGGTGTTGTACTTCAGGATGCCCTTCAGCGGACCCTCCGCGGCAGCCTTCAGTGCGGCGTTGACCTCGTCGGCGGTGGCCTTCTTGGTGAGGGTCGCGGTGAGGTCGGTGACCGAGCCCGTCGGGACCGGGACGCGCAGCGCGTAGCCGTCGAGCTTGCCGAGCAGCTCGGGGAGCACGAGGCCGATGGCCTTGGCGGCGCCTGTGCCGGTGGGGACGATGTTCAGGGCGGCGGCGCGAGCGCGACGCAGATCCTTGTGCGGTCCATCCTGCAGGTTCTGATCCTGGGTGTACGCGTGGATCGTGGTCATCAGGCCCTTCTCGATGCCGAATTCGTCGTTCAGCACCTTTGCGAGGGGGCCGAGGCAGTTCGTGGTGCACGAGGCGTTGGAGATGATGTTCTGCGTGCCGTCGTACTTGTCGTGGTTGACACCCATGACGATGGTGATGTCCTCGTCGGTGGCGGGCGCCGAGATGATGACCTTCTTGGCACCGGCGTCGATGTGACCCTTCGCCTTGGCGGCGTTGGTGAAGATGCCGGTGGACTCGACGACGACGTCGACACCGAGGTCGCCCCACGGTAGAGCGGAGGGGCCTTCCTTGATCGAGAGGGCCTTGATCTTCCGGTCGCCGACGACGATGTCGTCGCCCTCGACATGCACGTCCTTGTCGAGGCGCCCCAGGATCGAGTCGTACTTCAGGAGCGTCGCGAGGGTGTCGTTGTCGGTGAGGTCGTTGACGGCAACGATCTCGATGTCGGTGGTACCGAGTGCCTTCTGTGCCTCGACCGCCCGGAAGAAGTTGCGCCCGATGCGTCCGAATCCGTTCACGCCTACGCGGACAGTCACAATGAAGCTCCTTTGCCCAGTATTCGATGGTCGTGGTGGTGCTCGTGCTCGTGTGACCTCCACCCTAGTGGGATGTGGCCGTACTGCGGGGAGCCGCCCGGTCGTGGCGCGAACTCCCTTGCAAGCCTGCCCCGCTATGCCTCGTCCAGCAACTCAGCGGTGACGGCCGACTCCGTGTCGGGGATCCCGAGTTCCTTCGCTCGACGATCCGCCATCGACAGCAGACGGCGGATCCGTCCCGCGACGGCATCCTTGGTCATCGGCGGATCGGCGAGCTGACCGAGTTCCTCGAGGGACGCCTGACGGTGCTGCACGCGCAGCGCGCCGGCGGCGGCGAGGTGATCGGGAACGTCGGCGCCCAGGATCGCCAACGCCCGCTCGACCCGCGCAGCGGCAGCGACGGCGGCGCGTGCGGACCGGCGCAGATTGGCGTCGTCGAAGTTGGCGAGACGGTTCGCGGTCGCCCGCACCTCGCGGCGCATGCGACGTTCCTCCCAGACCAGCCGGGTGTCCTGCGCGCCCATGTGGGTGAGCAGCGCGCCGATGGCCTCGCCGTCGCGGATCACCACGCGGTCGGCGCCGCGCACCTCACGTGCCTTGGCGGTGACGCCGAGCCGGCGGGCGGCGCCGACGAGCGCGAGGGCGGCCTCCGGGCCGGGGCAGCTGACCTCGAGGGCCGAGGAACGGCCCGGTTCGGTGAGCGAACCGTGGGCGAGGAACGCTCCGCGCCACGCCGCGGCGGAGTCGGAGACGCTGCCACCGACCACCTGCGCAGGCAGTCCGCGCACGGGTCGTCCGCGCCCGTCGAGCAGGCCGGTGCGGCGGGCCAGCGCCTCACCGTCCTTGCCGACGCGGACGATGTACCGGGAGCTCTTGCGCAGACCGCCCGCGCCGAGCACCTGGATCTCGGCGGGATAGCTGTAGAGCTCGAAGATCTCGCGGCGGAGGCGACGTGCGATCGATCCGAGGTCGACCTCGGCCTCGACGACCACCCGTCCGGCGACGATGTGCAATCCCCCGGCGAAGCGCAGGAGGGCGGACACCTCGGCCTTGCGATTGCTGATCCTGGTGACCGACAACCTGCTCAGCTCGTCCTTGACCTCCGCTGTCATTGCCACGAGACGCTCTCCCTCCCGTCCCCGCGCGCGGCACGGACTCCACCGCGCGAGGACAGACATGTTTCCAGTGCCCCCGCCAACTTGGCGGGGTCGTGTCGATGCGTACCGGGCTCGGCGACGTCGACGAACGAGACGTCCGCTCCGAATCGGGCCGCGGACCGGCTCAGGTGCTCGCGCTCGCGTCCTTCCGGTACCGAGGCAGCATCCACGACGACGTGGTCGACACGGAAATCGGGGGCGTGCTGGGCGAGAACGTGCAGGTGACGTTCCGCGGAGAAGCCGGCGGTCTCCCCCGGTTCCGCCGCGAGGTTGAGCACGAGGACCTTGAGCGCCGTCGTGTGGACCAACGCCTCGTGCAGGTCCGGGACGAGCACGTGCGGGATGACGCTCGAGAACCAGGATCCCGGGCCGAGCACCACGAGATCGGCCTCGCACACCGCGTCGAGCGCCGGCGGACAGGCCGGCGGATCGGCGGGGATCAGGCGGACGCGGCGCACCTTGCCCGGGGTGGTCGCCACCGCGACCTGTCCCCGGATGCAGCGGCTCACCCGCGGGTCGGATTCGAGTCCCGACACGTCGGCTTCGATGTCGAGGGGGATCGGCGACATGGGCAGTACCCGACCGCGTACGTCGAGGACGCGAGCGAGCATGTCGAGAGCAGTGACGGTGTCGCCCGCCACCTCGGCAAGCCCGGCGAGGATCAGGTTGCCGACGGAGTGCCCGGCGAGTGCGCCTGTGCCGCCGAAGCGGTGTTGGACGGTCTCGGTCCACACCCGGACCTCGTCGTCGCGGCCGGCGAGTGCGGCGAGGGCCATGCGCAGGTCGCCGGGTGGGACGACGCCGAGTTCGGCGCGCAGCCGTCCCGAGGAACCTCCGTCGTCGGCGACGGTCACGACGGCGGTGACCCGGTCGGTGAGGCGCCGGACGGCACTGAGCGTCGCGTACAGACCGTGTCCGCCGCCGAGAGCGGTGATCGCAGGTCCGGGCGCTGCCCCGGGGTTCGGAGCGCTGTCGGAGTTCGGAGTCTCGGCGTTCACTCGCGCCCCAGATCCCGGTGCACCACGTTCACCGTCAGATCCGGTGCCTGCTCGAGGCGTGCGGCGAGGGCCTCGGCCATCGCCACGCTCCGGTGTTTCCCTCCGGTGCAGCCCACTGCAATCGTCATGTAGCGCTTCCCCTCCCGACGGTAACCGGCGGTCGTCAGATCGAGCAGCCGGTGATAGGTGGCGAGATAGTCCTCGGCACCGTCGCGGGAGAGTACATAGTCGCGCACCGCCGCGTCCTGCCCGGTGTGCGGACGCAGTTCGGCGATCCAGTGGGGGTTCGGCAGGAACCGCACGTCGCACACGACGTCGGAGTCCATGGGCAGGCCGTACTTGAAGCCGAACGACTCCACGGTCACCCGGATGGTGTCGGATGCGGCGTCGCCGAAGGCCGCATCGATCTTGCGACGCAGATCGGGCCCGGACAGCGCGGACGTGTCGATGACGAGGTCGGCCGCGGCCTTGACGGGAGCGAGCTGCTCGCGTTCGACGGCGATGCCGTCGGTGAGCGTGCGGTCGGCCGTGTCGGACTGCAGCGGATGGCTGCGGCGCACCTGCTCGAACCGCCGGACGAGCACCGAGTCGGCGGCTTCGAGGAAGAGCACCCGGGTGTTGACCGGGCGGGCCGCCAGATCGGTGACCACGCGTTCGAGGTCGCCGGTGAACAACCGGCTGCGCACGTCCATCACCACGGCGAGGCGTTGCAGCGGAGGTTCGGCCTGCACCGCGAGATCGATCATCGACAGCACCAACTGGGGCGGGAGGTTCTCCGCGACGTACCACCCGAGATCCTCGAGGGCGGTCGCCGCCGTACTCAGTCCGGCTCCGGACAGGCCGGTGACGACGATGACCTCGGCCTGCGCCGGCCGTTCTCCGTCGACACCCTGTTCCGAACCGTCCGCCATCCCCGGGATCCGACCCACTTCGGTCACTGTTCCGACTCCGCTCGTACTCCCGACACGCCGACTGAGCCATCATCGCCTACCGGCGTGTCGCCCGCATCCGCGGCAGCCGGGTCGACCACAGGTGCCGTAACCGGAGCGCCCGCAGGGGCGGGGGTGGCGTCGCTCTCGTCCGCGACGGTCGGGGAGTCGGTGTCCTGCGGCGATTCGGCCGGAGCGGGTGCGTCACCCCGCAGCGCCTCGAGGACGGCCTTCGCCGTGGCCTGCCCGATCCCGGGCACCGCGGTGATCTCCTCGACGCTCGCCTCCCGCAGTCGCGCGACGGACCCGAAGTGGGTGACGAGCGCCTTGCGCCGGGTATCGCCGAGACCGCGGACCCCGTCGAGAGCGGAGGCCGTCATGCGCTTGGACCGCTTGCTGCGGTGGTAGGTGATCGCGAAACGGTGTGCCTCGTCGCGGATGCGCTGCAGCAGGAACAGCGACTCGCTGGTCCGCGGGAGGATCACCGGATCCTCCTCCCCCGGCACCCACACCTCCTCGAGACGCTTCGCGAGTCCGACGACCGCGACATCGGTGACACCGAGTTCGTCGAGGACCTCGCCCGCAGCCGCGACCTGCGGTGCACCACCGTCGACGACGAACAGGTTCGGCGGATAGGCGAACCGCCGCGGACGGCCCGTCGCCGGGTCCAGTGCCGCTTCGGGCGCCAGATCCCCGCCGTCGCCTCCCTCCGGGGCGGAACCGTCCGGATCTGCCTGCCGGGCGAGGTCGCGGTTGTGGCGGAGGAAACGCCGGCGCGTGACCTCGGCGATCGAAGCGACGTCGTCGGAGTGCCCGTCGCCGGCGGCGTGCTTGATGGCGTAGTGCCGGTAGTCGGACTTACGGGGCAACCCGTCCTCGAAGACGACCAGCGATGCGACGACGTCGGTGCCCTGCACGTGGCTGATGTCGACGCACTCGATGCGCAGCGGCGCCGAGTCGAGGTCGAGGGCGTCCTGGATGCCCTGCAACGCCGCCGATCGGGCGTTGAAGTCGCCCGCGCGCCGCAGCTTGTGCTGCGCGAGTGCTTCCTTGGCATTGCGCTCGACCGTGTCGGCCAGTGCCTTCTTGTCGCCGCGCTGCGGGATGCGCAGACGCACGGGACCGCCGCGCAGGCGCCCGAGCCAGCGGCTCATCTCGTCCGGGTCGGGCGGCAGGGCGGGAACGAGCACCTCGCGCGGCACAGCGCTGGTGGCGTCCGCGTCGTCGGTGCCGAGCGCGGCCTCCTCGCCGTAGAACTGGGTGAGGAACTGTTCGACGAGCAGCGAGAGTTCTTCGGCGTCGTCGGTCCCCTCGGCGGCCTCGACGCCTTCGACGTCGCGGTCCTCGGGACGGTCGAGCACGTCACCGGACTTCTCGACGACCCAGCCCCGCTGACCCCGCACGCGACCGCCGCGCACATGGAAGACCTGGACGGCCACCTCGAGGTCGTCGCCCGCGAACGCCACGAGGTCGGCGTCGGTGCCGTCGCCGAGCACGACGGCCTGCTTCTCGAGTGCCTTGCGCAGCGCCCCCAGATCGTCGCGCAGGCGAGCTGCGGTCTCGAAGTCGAGTTCCTCCGCGGCGGCCTGCATCCGCTTCTCGACATCGCGGACGAGCTTGTCGGTGCGACCGGCGAGGAAGTCGCAGAAGTCCTCGACGATGCGGCGATGTTCGTCGGCGGAGACGCGTCCGACGCACGGCGCGGAGCACTTGTCGATGTAGCCGAGCAGGCACGGGCGGCCGATCTGCGCGTGCCGCTTGAAGACCCCGGCCGAGCACGTGCGCGACGGGAACACCCGCAGCAGCAGGTCGAGGGTCTCGCGGATCGCCCAGGCGTGCGAGTAGGGACCGAAATAGCGCACACCCTTGCGGCGCGGCCCACGATAGACGAACAGGCGGGGATATTCCTCGTTCAACGTGACCGCGAGCATCGGGTACGTCTTGTCGTCGCGGTAGCGGACGTTGAACCGGGGGTCGAACTCCTTGATCCAGTTGTACTCGAGTTGGAGTGCCTCGACCTCGGTGCGCACCACCGTCCACTCGACCCGGCCCGCGGTGGTCACCATCTGACGGGTGCGCGGATGCAGCGAGGCGATATCGGCGAAGTACGAGTTCAGGCGGGACCGGAGGTTCTTCGCCTTGCCGACGTAGACGACCCGGCCGTGCGGGTCGCGGAACTTGTAGACCCCCGGCTCCGTGGGAATGGAACCGGGGGCTGGGCGATATGTCGAGGGGTCGGGCACAGGTCCAGGCTAGTCGTCGCCCCTGACGGCTCCGCCGTCCTTGTCACTGACGGCTCCGCCGTCGTCATTACGCCTGACGGCTCCGCCGCCGTCGTGGTTGTCGCGGACGGTGTAGCGGGATTCGAGTTCGCGGAAAAGCTCGAGCGCGTCCACGGCGCGTTCCCCGTCGCGCGCCTGGATGGCGACGACGGGCACGTACTCGTCGAACGGCAGCTCGAGACGGGCCCAGGGTGCGCCGTGGTCGAAGAACAGCCCGCGCACGTCGGTCCACGGGATGTGTCGTTCGGCGACCACGTTGCGGACGGAGACGCCGTCGGCACCCGCCCGCAGCCGCGGCCGGGTGAACAGCAGGACGCCTCCGGTGAGCACGACACCGATGGCGAGGATCGCGATCTGGTCGACGACCCGCAGGTTCACACCGGTGTCGCCGCCCCCGCGGAGCACGAGCGCCGCGAAGATGTGGAGGGCCATGACGACGACCGCCGCCACGACGACCCAGCGCCGCATCTTCTCCGGGCGTACCTCGAGATCCCAGCCGGTCTCGTCGTGGGTCAACGCGCCGCCTTCCGCAGCCGCCGCAGGGTCACGGCGGTGTCGAGTGCCGCCGCGCAGGCCTGGCCGCCCTTGTCCTCTGCGGAGCCGGGCAGACCGGCGCGGTCGCGGGCCTGCTGTTCGGTGTCGGTGGTGAGGACGCCGTTGCCCACCGGGGTGCCCTCGTCGAGCGCGATCCGGGTGAGGCCGTAGGTCACGGCGTCGCACACGTACTCGAAGTGCGGCGTGCCACCACGGATCACCACGCCGAGCGCGACGACCGCGTCGTGGGTGCGGGCGAGCTGCTGCGCGACGACGGGAAGCTCGATCGCTCCGGCGACCCGCTCGAGGGTGACGTCGGTGACGCCCGCCTGCTCGGCGACACGCTGTGCGCCGGCGATGAGGGCGTCGGAGATCTCGGTGTGCCAGCGACCGGCGACGATCGCGAGGCTCAGTCCCGCGGCGTCGGCGAGCTGCAGGTCGGGCAGGCCTTCGCCGCTCATCAGGCGTCTCCCTCGTCGAACTCGTCGAGACCGATCAGGTCGTGGCCCATGCGATCGCGCTTGGTGCGCAGGTACGAGATGTTCTCGCGGTTCGCGCGCAACGGCATCGGGACGCGCTCGGTGATCTGCAGGCCGTAGCCGTCGAGACCGACGCGCTTGGCCGGGTTGTTGGTCAGCAGGCGCATCGACGAGATGCCGAGGTCGACGAGGATCTGGGCGCCGATGCCGTAGTCGCGGGCGTCGGCGGGCAGGCCGAGCTGCAGGTTGGCGTCGACGGTGTCGGAACCGGAGTCCTGCAGCTGGTAGGCCTGCAGCTTGTGCATCAGGCCGATGCCGCGTCCCTCGTGGCCGCGCATGTACAGCACGACGCCGCGGCCTTCCTCGGCCACCATCTCGAGGGCGGCGTCGAGCTGCGGACCGCAGTCGCAGCGCAGCGACCCGAAGACGTCGCCGGTCAGGCATTCGGAGTGCACGCGCACGAGCACGTCGGAGCCGTCGCCGTCCGGGCCGGCGATGTCGCCGCGGACGAGCGCGACGTGTTCGACCTCGTCGTAGATGCTCTGGTAGCCGACGGCCGTGAAGTCGCCGTGCCGGGTGGGGATGCGGGCCTCGGCGACGCGCACGACATGCTTCTCGTGCTTGCGGCGCCACGCGATGAGATCCGCGATCGAGATCAGGGCGAGCTCGTGCTCGTCGGCGAAGACCCGCAGTTCGTCGGTGCGGGCCATCTCGCCTTCGTCCTTCTGCGAGACGATCTCGCAGATGACGCCGGCCGGCCGCAGGTCGGCCATGCGGGCGAGGTCGACGGCGGCCTCGGTGTGCCCGGGCCGGCGCAGGACGCCGCCCTCCTTGGCGCGCAGCGGCACCACGTGACCGGGACGCGTGAAGTCCTGGGCGGTGGAGGTCGGGTCGGCGAGCAGCCGCATGGTGGCGGCGCGGTCGGACGCGGAGATACCCGTGCCGATGCCTTCCTTCGCGTCGACGGTGACCGTGTAGGCGGTGCCGTGCTTGTCCTGGTTGACGCTGTACATGGGAGGCAGACCGAGACGGTCGCAGTCCTCGCCGTCCAGCGGCACGCACAGGTAACCGGATGTGTAGCGGACCATGAACGCCACGAGTTCCGGCGTTGCCTTCTCCGCAGCGAAGATGAGGTCGCCCTCGTTTTCACGGTCTTCGTCGTCGACCACGACGACCGCCTTACCGGCGGCGATGTCGGCGACCGCGCGCTCGATGGTGTCGAACCTCGTCACTTCCCTGGACTCCAACTCTCGTATCCGGACGACTCGTGCTCCGCGTCCACTGTCGATCTCCACAGTACGACGCGTCAGCGCGCGTTCTGCAGGCGCTCCACGTACTTGGCGATCACGTCGACCTCGAGGTTGACGAGGGTGCCCGGCTCGGCGGTGCCGAGGGTCGTCAGCGACAGGGTGGTCGGGATGAGCGAGATCTCGAACCACTCCTCCCCTCGTTCCCCTCCGAGACCCGAGACCGTCAGCGAGACACCGTCGACGGTGATCGAGCCCTTTTCGACGACGTAGCGGGAGATTTCGGACGGGAGCGAGATGCGCACCACGGTCCAGTTCTCCGAGGGTGTGCGGGAGACGACGGCGCCGGTGGCGTCGACGTGGCCCTGCACGAGGTGGCCGCCGAGGCGGCTGTTCAGTGCGGCGGCGCGTTCGAGGTTGACGGAGCTGCCGAGGGTGAGCTGTCCGAGCGAAGACCGGTTCAGCGTCTCCTGCATCACATCGGCGGTGAAGGCCCCACCGTCGAGGACGTCGACGACCGTCAGGCACACCCCGTTGACCGCGATCGAATCGCCGTGCTTGGCGTCGGAGGTGACCAGCGGTCCGCGCACGGTGAAGCGTGCCGCGTCGGCGAGGTCCTCCTTCGCGACGATCTCCCCGAGTTCCTCGACGATGCCGGTGAACATGTTCCGCTCCTTAGCTCCCGATCCGCGACCGGGTCCGATTCAGTTGTCCCGGTCCGGGACGAGTGTCAACAGAATGTCCGAGCCGACGGTCTCGACCCGTTCCCGGCGGAACCGTAGCGCGTCGGAGATCGTGCCCACGCCGGCGTCCTCGACGGCGGCCTCACCGGCTCCGAGCACGACGGGCGCCAGGTAGGCCTGGATGCGGTCGACGCAGCCCGCTGCGAGGAAGGCGCCCGCGAGCCGGGGGCCGCCCTCGAGCAGCACGTCGGGTCGGTCGCCGAGCGCGTCGAGCACCTCCCCGATGTCGTGGGTGCGCAACACCAGCGTCGGCGCCGCGTCGTCGAGAACCCTTGCAGAGGTGGGAATCTCACGCATGCCGACGACGACCCGCAGCGGCTGGTGCGGCGCGAGTTCACCGTCGGGCAGACGGGCGGTCAGCCACGGATCGTCGGCGAGGACGGTGCCGGTTCCGACGATGATGGCATCGAGCCGGCTGCGCTGGTCGTGCACGCGCGCACGCGATTCGGGACCGGAGATCCACTTGCTCGTGCCGTCGGCGGCCGCGCTGCGGCCGTCCATCGACGCGGCGTACTTCCACGTCACGTGCGGCCGGCCGGTGTGCTGCCGGTGCAGCCATGCCCGCAGCGGGCCGCGCGCGACGGCCTCGGCACCGAGGCCGGGATGCACGGCGATGCCCGCGGCGCGGAGGGTGTCGGCGCCTCCCCCGGCGACGGGATTCGGGTCGGCGACGGAGTAGTACACCGTCGCGATCCCCGCCTCGATGAGGGCAAGCGCGCACGGGCCGGTGCGGCCGGTGTGGTTGCACGGTTCGAGGGTGACGACGGCGGTGCCGCCGCGCGCGCGTTCGCCCGCGGCCTCGAGTGCCCGGACCTCCGCGTGCGGACCGCCGGGTGGTGCGGTGGCCCCGACACCCGCCACCGCGCCGTCCGCATCGAGGATCACCGCTCCGACAGGCGGGTTGGGGCTGGTCGTGCCCCGCACGGCCTCCGAGGCGTCGAGCGCGAACTGGAGGGCTTCGGCGATCTCGGGTGCGGTCACGGCGCGAGCGTCAGGTGCGGGGATGCAGCCCCGGCCTGCGCCCGCAGCTTGCGGACCGCCTCACCGGGATCGGCGGCGCCGTAGACGGCGGACCCGGCGACGAAGCAGTCCACACCGGCTTCCGCGGCGGCCTCGATGGTGTCGGCGTTGATGCCGCCGTCGATCTCGACGAGCAGGCGCAGTTCACCCGAGTCGACGAGGCGACGCACCTGACGGGCCTTGTCGAGGACGTCCGGGATGAAGGACTGACCACCGAAGCCCGGCTCGACGCTCATCACCAGCAGCGTGTCGAATTCCTTCAGGATCTCGAGATAGGGCTCGATGGGGGTGCCGGGCTTGACGGACAGCCCGGCCTTGCCGCCGGCCGCGCGGATGTCGCGGGCCACGGCGACCGGGTCGTCGGTCGCCTCCGCGTGGAAGGTGACGTTGTGGGCACCGGCCTCGGCGTAGGGCGGAGCCCACCGACCGGGGTTCTCGATCATCAGGTGACAGTCGAGCGGGATGTCGGTCGCCTTCAGCAGCGACTCGACGACCGGAAGACCGAGCGTCAGGTTCGGAACGAAATGGGCGTCCATCACGTCGACGTGGAGCCAGTCGGCACCGGCGACGGCCTGCGCCTCGTCGGCGAGACGAGCGAAATCCGCGGACAGGATGGACGGAGCGATCATCGGGTGGGCCACAACCGACGAGTCTAGTCGGCGCCCTCCACCGGGTCGGACCTGCGTCGGACCGGCGGTCCACAGCCGAACCGCCGGGAATTTCCGCTCTCGGGCGCATTGGTGCCATCAGGTGGCCGTTATGCCCGGAAGGCTGGCAGTCACCCGATCGAAAGGATCATCGTGACCGCTCTCCATCACCGCGAATTCCTCCCTCCCCGACCGGACGGATCGAACACCGTCGACACCTTCCTGATCTCCGACCGCGCAGCCGAACTCGTCGACTTCCTCGTCGCCGTCCTCGAGGCCGAGGAGGTGCCCGAGGCGCGCACCCTCGACCACGACGGGCTCCTCCTCCACTCCGAGGTGCGGGTCGGCGATTCCGTGCTCGTGGTCGCCGACCGGAAACCGGACTGGCCCTTCACACCCGCCTTCGTGCGGGTCCACGTGCACGACGTCGATGCCGTCCTCGAACGTGCCACGCAGCACGGCGCGGAGATCGTCACACGGCCGACGGATTTCTTCGGCGATGTCCTCGCCCGGTTCTCGGATCCGTCCGGCAATCTCTGGTGGATCCAGTGGCACGATCCCGGCGCCGACACATCCGCGTGGACGGACGACGCAGCGACGGAAGACACAGCGACGGACGAGTCGGCGGACTGGTCGGACGTTGCGAGTCCGGAGCTCGGGTACATCCACTCGACACTCACCGAAGCTGTTCGCACCCTGCGGGATCCACGGTCCCGCGCGGTGTGAACGGCGGGTCGTCAGACCACGCGTGCGAGGGCGTCGAAGCGGTCGATGTCCTCGCGGCGGCAGACGTGGCTTCCGGCGGTGAGCAGTGCCGCGGTGCCGCAGGCGATCCCGAGAGCGAGCGCGTCCCGCAACGACCGTTCCTGCAGCAGTCCGACGACGAGTCCGGCGACCATGCTGTCGCCGGCGCCGACGGCGCTGCGCACCTTGGCCGCCAGGGCCGGCACCCGCACGGCCTCGTCGGCGGTCACCATGATCGCCCCGTCCGCCCCGAGCGAGACGACGACGATCTCCGTGACACCGGAGGTGACGAGTTCCCGCGCGGCCGCGATCTGCTCGTCGTCGGTGACCAGCTCCCGCCCGGTCCACTCGCACAACTCGTCCAGGCTCGGTTTGACGAGGTAGACCCCTGAATCGATGCTGGTCAGCGCATCGCCCGACGAGTCGAGGACGAACCGTGCGCCGGCTTCGTGCGCCGCGGCGGCGATGCGTCGGACGAAGGTGCCGGGTACACCGGGCGGGAAGCTGCCGCTGGCCACCACGTACTTCGCCCCTTCGGCGACCTTCTCGAGCGTCGTGAGGCAGCGTTCCTGCTCCTCGTCCGTCAGCTCGGGACCGGGTGTGACGAACCGGTATTCCTGACCGCTGCGGCGGTCGATGGCCGTGAAGCACTCGCGGGTGGACCCGGCGATGGGGACGATGTGCTCCTCGACGTCGTCGTCGTCGAGGAGACCGCTCATCTGCTCACCCCGCGCACCACCGGCGGGGTAGACGGCGGCGGCCGAGGCACCGAGCACGCGCGCGACCTTCGCGACGTTCACTCCTCCCCCACCTGCGTCGTAGAACGGCTCTTCGCAGCGGAGTTTGCGGGTGGGCACCACCGCGTCGGTGAAGGTCGTGACGTCGAGTGCCGGGTTCATGGTCAGGGTGACGATCTCGGGCATGCCCGAAACCCTATTCGGACCGATCGACGTACGCGTGCTGCTTTCGCCCGAGCGGTCCGGAGCGCGGCACCTCGCGGTCAGCGCTCCGGTTTACGCAGCGCGGCCATGAACATGGCGTCGGTGCCGTGGCGGTGCGGCCAGAGCTGGACGCCCGGCCCCTCCCCGACCTGCGGCACGCCGGGGACGAGTTCGCGGGTGTCGAGCTGTTCGACACCGTGGCGGCGCACCGCGTCGGACACGACGGCGACCGTCTCCGAGACGTGCGGTGAGCACGTCGAGTAGAGCACCACACCACCGGGACGCAGCAGTCCGATCGCCGATGCGAGCAGTTCCTTCTGCAAGCGCACGAGTTCGGCGACGTCGCCGGGTTGCCGGCGCCATCGCGCCTCGGGACGCCGACGCAATGCGCCGAGTCCCGTGCAGGGCGCGTCCACGAGGATCCGGTCGTAGCCCGGTTCGAGTCCGGGCTCGCGCCCATCGGCGACGTGCACGGTCACCGGTAGGTCGCGGGCGGTCTTGCGGACCAGCTCCGCGCGATGTTCGACCGGTTCGACCGCGTCGACGGCGAACCCGTCGATCGCGGCGATGGCGCCGAGCAGTGCCGCCTTTCCGCCCGGTCCCGCGCACAGGTCGAGCCAGCGGCCCCGGTCCTCGCCGACGAGGGGCGCGAGCGTGAGGGCTCGTGCGACGAGCTGGCTGCCTTCGTCCTGCACTGCGGCCATGCCTTCGCGGACGGGTTCGAGGCGGCCGGGGTCGCCGTGCTCGAGATGCACTGCATAGGGCGACCACGGTCCGATCTCGCCGCCGGTGACGAGCGCGAGTTCCTCCGCGGTGATGACCCCGGGGCGGGCGACGAGGTGGACGATCGGGCGCGCGTCGTCGGCCGCGAGGACGTCGGAGAGTTCGGAGGCGTCCGATCCGAGCGCGTGCGCGAACGCCTGCGCGATCCACAGGGGGTGGGCGTACCGGAAGGCCAGGTGACCCACCGGATCGCGGTCCGCGTCGGGGGCGAGCAGCGTGATCCACTCCTCCTCCGAACGCTCCCCCACACGACGGAGCACCGCGTTGACGAAACCTGCTCGGCCCGCTCCGAATTCGGCCCGGACGAGGTCGACGCTCGTGGCGACGGCGGCGTGCGGGGCGACGCGCGTGCGCAGCAGCTGGTAGGCACCCAGACGCAGCACGTCGAGCAGCGCACCGTCGATCTCGTCGACGGGACGGTTCGCGGCGTCGGCGATCACGGCGTCCAGCAGACCCCGTGCACGGGCCGCGCCGTAGGTGAGTTCGGTGGCCAGGGCAGCGTCGCGCGCGTCGAGATGCCGTTCCCGGAGCAGCGACGGGAGAACGAGATTGGCGTAGGCGTCCCGTTCGCGCACCGCGCGCAGCACGTCCCGCGCGGCGACGCGTGCGGGGTCGGCGGGTGGCTTCGACGGCCGGCGGGTCTGTTCGGACGCCGGATTGCGGTTCGGCTTCCCTCCGCCGTTGCGTCCCCCGCGGCCTGCCGGGTTCCGTCCTCCGGGATTGCGCTTGCCCCGCGGGGGCCTGCCGGATTCGCTCATCGCGCACGCACCTTCGGGTCGAGACGGGCGCCGCGCGCCCAGTCCGTGGCTGCCATCGCCTTCTTCCCGGGCGGTTGCACCGTCCCGAGCCGGACGGCAGTCGTGGCGGTACCGACGAGCACACCGTCCTTGCGGATGTCGAGCTCACCGGGTTCGAGGGTCTCGTCGGTCACTGTCACGGGGCCGATCTTCACGCGCAGGTCGCCGATCATCGTCCACGCGCCCGGAGCGGGGGTGACGGCGCGGATCCGGCGGTCGATGACGTGTGCGGGGAGGGTCCACTGCACCTGAGCGGCCTCGACGGTGACCTTGGGCGCGTGCGAAACACCGTCGGCCGGCTGCGGTGCGGGCGTGAGGATGCCGTCCTCGAGTCCGTCGAGGGTGGATTCGAGCAGTGTCGCACCGGCCTCGGCGAGTCGGCCGAGCAGGTCGCCGGCGGTGTCGGTGGGACGGATCGTCTCGGTGACGACGCCGTAGACCGGACCGGTGTCGAGTCCGGCCTCGAGCCGGAAGGTGCTCGCTCCGCTGATCTCGTCACCGGCGGCGATCGCCGCCTGGACGGGCGCCGCGCCGCGCCAGGCGGGCAGCAGCGAGAAGTGGAGGTTCACCCATCCGTGCGTGGGGATGTCCAGGACGTCCTGCGGGATCAGGGCGCCGTAGGCCACCACGGGGCAGCAGTCGGGTGCGAGTTCGGTCAGCCGCGCGACGAACTCGGGGTCGCGCGGCGAGCGCGGCGTGAGGACCTCGATGCCGTGTTCGTCGGCGATCTGCCCCACGGCCGATCGCACGACCTTCCGGCCGCGACCGGCGGTGGTGTCGGGGCGGGTGACCACCGCGACGACCTCGTGGCGCGTCGACTCGATGAGGCGGAGCAGCGACGGGACGGCGGGTTCCGGCGTTCCCGCGAAGACCACGCGCATGTCAGAGCACCGCCGGGCAGGAGGTGGGGTGCGCTGCGTGTGGACTGTGCGGGGATGTCACGGATGCTGCTCCAGTTTTCGACGGCGATGATCTCTCACAGTCTAGGGAGTCGACGTCGTGGGACCTGCATCACCGCGCCGAGCGGTCACCTCACGGAGGTCGGTGCCCGAGCAGCAGGGAGCTCAGGTGTTGGACTGCAGGATCAGTTCGGGGATACCGGTGCCGAGCGCGACGGGAGTGCACTCCCCGATCGCGTACCGGTCGGGGTCGAGCGCATGCCGCGCGAGCTGCAGCGAGAACGGGTCGTAGACCATGTTGAAGTGACCCGTCAGATCCTGCGGGCACAGCTCCTGGATCACGTGGTTGACGGCGCCCTCACCGTGGAGCGCGACGTTGCCGGCAGGTTGGATGACCTCGTCGACCTCGCTGCCGATGGTCGTGTAGCGCACGCCGGGCACGGTGTCGGTGGGTGTGTTGAGCTCGGTGAGCAGTTCCGACCCCTGGAGCTGCTGCACGAGGGCGACGGAGAACTCGCCCTCGACGATGTCGGTCGCTCCGGGCAGCGTGGCGAAGGCTGCCCCGATGCCGTAGAAGGTGCCGCCGTAGCTCGGCGACGCGACTCCGACCCACCGGTCGACGACCTCGGAACCCCCGAGCTCGTTGATGTAGTAGCGGGCGACGGTGGCTCCCTGCGAGTAGCCGACGACGTCGACCTCCTCCGCACCGGTGGCGTCGAGAACCTCGGTGACGAACTCACCGAACTGTGCTGCGGAGACCCGAATGTCGCCCGTGCCGTAGTCCTCGGCGCCGTCGGCGAACCCGTAGTTCAGAGCGAACACGCACCAGCCGGACGCGGCGAGCAGCGGTGAGAGAGCAGCGAAGTCGGAGTAGGCGTTGGAATCGGTGCCGTGCGCGAGCACCACCGGACGGGGGTGCTCCTCGGACGGCACGCACGCGAAGTCGTTGCTACCCGCGGGGGCGACATCGGGGTTGTTCTCGGCGTATTCGGCGGCTTCGGCGTGCCCGGTGGCCACCGGTCCCACCGGGACCGGCACGCTGCTGTACGACCCCTCCCCGAGACCGAGGATGGGTCCGTCGTCGGACGGGAGCGGCTGCGCCGCCGCTGCGCCCGCAGTCAGTGCCGCTGCACCCACAGTCAGCATCGCGACGACACACGCTCCGACGGCACCACCGACACTCCGCCCGGCACTCATTCGTCCGCCCTCTCCTCCTGTGCCTCCCCGGCACCTACTGAAGAGATCGGTCACAATCACCGGCTCCGTTACTGTGACAAATAATATCTCCGGCAACGCGTGTCGCTGTCGTACATATGCAGGACAGCAGCGGGCGGGTCTTGCGCTCGGTCCGTGCCGGATCGACACTGGGAACAGCCTCCGTCGACGGAAACCCCACGGTGCGAACACGGTGCCCCCACCGTCCTCGCAGATCCCCGCCTGCGCTCCGCAGGTCTCGTTGCTCGTCGATTCACGGGAGTCGTCATGATCACCGATCCCGACGGACCTGCCGATACCCGAATCATGGGAATCGTGCATTCCGCCCTCCGCCGCGACCTACTCCGCATCGAGGTCGCCACCTCGACGAAGACATGGCAGGAGACCCACCGAGTGGCTCTCGCCGATCATGTGTTGTGGATGATGGATTTCCTGCACCATCACCACGAGTCCGAGGACCGTGGGCTCTATCCGCGCGTGGTGCAGTGCAATCCCGACGCGGCGCCGCTCGTGGAGAGGATGAACGCCGACCACCGCACCATCGAGCCTGCGATCGCCACCGTCGAGGACGCCGCCCGGGATTTCCGCGCCGACCGCCCCGGTTCCGGGGAGGCACTCGGTGCAGCACTGTCCCGCCTGTCCGAGGTGCTACTACCCCATCTCGAACGCGAGGAGCGGGAGATGATGCCGCTGGTCTCGACCAGTATCACCGATGCGCAGTGGCGCGCGTGGGACCAGGAGTTCAATATCGAGCCGAAAGGCATGCAGCAGCTCGGCAAGGAAGGGAACTGGCTGATCGACGGCCTCGACGACTCCTCGCGCGATCACGTCGTGCATCTCGTGCCGCCCGTACCGCGCTTCATCCTCGTGCACGTCCTCGGCATACGCCATCGCCACGACTTCGCGGCACTGTGGAAGGGTACGGACGCCGCATCGATTCCGTCGCAACCGATTCCGAAAGCGGCCTAGCCGCGCGGTGGCGATCCGCGCCCGCTCACCTCGGCCGGTTCAGCCGATACGCGGCGGATCCACCTGGACCCGCAGCGGCCCGTCCGCGCGACGCGCCGTGCGGGTGGCCTGCGCGTCTCGCAGGGCGCGACCGAGTGCGCGACCGCGCTCGCGTGCGACCCGCACGATCATCCGGTGCACGTCCTCCGGTTCGGGTCCCTCGGACCCGAACGGCAGTCGTTGCCCCGGCGGTAGCGGCACGGGCCCGAGCACCTCGGCTCCCTCGGGCAGGTGTGTGGCCTCGAGCAGTTCCGCGACCGCCGCGGACGACCCGTCGATCGCGGCCATGTGGACCGCAGGTGGGAAACCGACCTCGGCTCGTTCGGAGACCTCGGACTGCGCGTGCCCCACGGGATCCCAGCGGACGAGCGCCTGCACGGTGGGGATGCCGGAATCGGCGACGACCACGACCTGTCCCCCGTCGGCGAACGACCGTACGAGCGCCGACGCGGTGAGCCAGCGGCGCATCGTCTCCTCGGTGGCGCGCAGGTCGGCACGGCCGAGCAGCGCCCACCCGTCCAGGAGCAGCGCCGCCCCGTAACCACCTTCGGCGACCGGTTCGGCACCCACGGTGGAGACGACGAGCGACGCCGAACCGGGCACGGTGTGCTTGACGTCGTTGCCGCCGGAGGTCACGACCGGCACGCCGGGGAAGGCGCGGCCCAGTTCTTCGGCGGTGCGGGCCGCCCCGACCACCACGGCCCGCAACGAGCGCGCACCGCACGCATGGCAGCGGTGACGCGCATCGGCGACACCGCACCAACGGCACGCAGGGATCGCGGCACCGTCGGGACCGGCCGCCGTGGGCAGAGCGAGCGGGCCGTTGCAGTGCCGGCAGCGGGCGGGTGCCCGGCACTTTCCGCACGCCAGCGCGGGCACGTACCCGCGCCGCGGTACCTGCACGAGCACCGGGCGGTCGGCCGCGAGGGCGGATCGGGCGGCGGCGAACGCGATGGCCGGCAGTCGCGCGGCACGCGCGGCCGGATCCCGTGCGAGTGCGTGGTCGCTGTCGGCGAGGGCCGTGACCTTCGGCGCGCACGCCCGTACGACGTCACGGGGTGCCACGAGATCGTGTGCCCAACCGGCGTCGACGAGTGCCTGGGTCTCGGCGGTGCGGGCGTGCCCGGCGATGACGATGGCGGCACCCACGGCGTGGGCGCGCAGAGCAGCCACTTCGCGGGCGTGCGGATACGGCGACCGCGGTTCGCAGTGCAGGTCGTCGCCGTCGTCCCACACCACGAGGAGCCCGAGCTCGGGCGTCGGGGCGAAGACCGCAGCCCGCGTTCCGACGACGATGCGGGCGGATCCACGCAGGGCCGCGAGCCAGCGTCGATAACGTTCGGCCGGTCCGAGGCCGGCGGCGAGGCCGACGACGTGATCGGCGCCGGCGACGTCGGCGCACGCCGTCACGAGACGGTCGAGGTCGCGCTGGTCGGGAACGACCAGCACGGCCGCCTTCCCCGAGGCGAGGGTCAGCGCGGCGAGTTCGGCGAGCCGTCGGGGCCAGTCCTCACCGGGCAGCGCCTGCCAGGCCGCGCGCGGGGCGCGGCCGCCGCCGAGCGCTTCGAGGAAGTTCTCGCCGTGCCGGTACCGACTCCATGCCGCGTGCTCGATCTCCGGGACAGGCGGAGTTTCCGGTGTACGCGGCGCCTCGGCTTCGACGCGTGCGTGTCGCGGAGGTACCGCCAGACGCAGCACGTCGGCCCGGGTCCCGGCATAGCGGGTCGCGACTTCCTCTGCCAGAGCCGCGATCTCGGGGGTGAGGACCTGTTCGGACGAGACGACCCGGTCGAGCCGGCCGAGCTTGCCGGTGTGATCGCTCGTCGCGGCGCGCGCGAGCAGGAAACCGTCGACGAGACGTCCGGCGAAGCGGACGCGGACGCGGACGCCCGGGCGGGCGTCCGCGTCCAGGTCGCGCGGGATCAGGTAGTCGAACTCCCGGTCGAGGTGCGGAACCGGTAGCAGCGGGAGAACCCGCGCGACCGGATCGACCTCGGCGGCGTCGAAATCAGCAGCCACCCGGGCCCGATCGGAATCTACAGACCGGCGGCCGCGCGCAGCTTGTCGGCGCGGTCGGTGTTCTCCCACGGCAGCTCGATGTCGGTACGGCCGAAGTGGCCGTACGCAGCGGTCTGCGCGTAGATCGGGCGCAGCAGGTCGAGGTCGCGGATGATCGCGCCCGGACGCAGGTCGAAGACCTCGCCGATGGCCTGCTGGATGCGGGCCGGGTCGGTCTTCTCGGTGCCGAAGGTCTCCACGAACAGACCCACCGGAGCCGCCTTGCCGATCGCGTAGGCGACCTGCACCTCGATGCGGTCTGCGAGACCGGCAGCGACGGCGGTCTTGGCGACCCAGCGCATCGCGTAGGCGGCCGAACGGTCGACCTTCGACGGATCCTTGCCGGAGAACGCGCCACCACCGTGACGGGCCATGCCGCCGTAGGTGTCGACGATGATCTTGCGACCGGTGAGGCCGGCATCGCCCATCGGGCCGCCGAGGACGAACGATCCGGACGGGTTGACCAGCAGCCGCACGTCGGTCGTGTCGAGATCGGCCAGGTTCGGGTCGGCGAGCACCGCGTCGACGACGTGGGTGCGCAGGTCCGGCGTGAGCAGGTTGTTCAGATCGATGTCGGCGGCGTGCTGCGTCGAGATGACGATCGTGTCGAGGCGGACGGGCTTGTCGCCGTCGTACTCGATGGTGACCTGGGTCTTGCCGTCGGGACGCAGGTACGGCAGGACCCCCGACTTCCGGACCTCGGTGAGCCGGCGCGACAGGCGATGCGCGAGGGAGATCGGCAGCGGCATGAGTTCGGGCGTGTCGGAGCACGCGTATCCGAACATCAGGCCCTGGTCGCCGGCGCCCTGACGAGCGACCTCGTCGTCGGTGAGCACACCGCTGCGCGCCTCGTGCGAGACGTCGACGCCGCCGGCGATCTCGGGCGACTGCGCGCCGATCGCGATGTTGACACCGCAGGAGTTGCCGTCGAAGCCCTTCGACGACGAGTCGTAACCGATCTCGAGTACCCGATCGCGGACGATCTTGGGGATGTCGGCGTACGCCGAGGTGGTGACCTCACCCACCACGTGCACCTGACCCGTGGTGACGAGGGTTTCCACTGCTACCCGGGCACGAGGATCCTCGGTGAGGAGCGCGTCGAGAACCGAGTCGCTGATCGCGTCACAGATCTTGTCCGGATGCCCTTCGGTCACGGACTCACTGGTGAAAAGACGACCGCCGGTCTTGCTCACGAAACTCCCTCTCGACTGTGCGCCAGGCGCTGGACGGACAAACCGTATGGAGCATGCGCTCCCCGATCGGGCCGGAAGGACCCGATCGCAGTGCCGACGCTACTGCTCCGCAGGCGTCGGCGCGAGTATTGAAATCACCCGATTCTGCTGCGTTCCGCCAGCAGAGGTCCCAACGCGTCGAGCACGCGGCTGGCCATGAGAGCCTTCGATCCGTGGGCGAGGGCCGTTTCCGAACCGTCCGCGGACAGCAACCAGCCGTTGTTGTCGTCGACCTCGAACGCCTTGCCTTCCCCGACGGCGTTGACGACGAGCAGATCGCATCCCTTGCGGGCGAGCTTCTCGCGGGCGTAGGAGAGCACGTCGCCGTGTTCGTCGCCGGTCTCCGCCGCGAATCCGACGATGACCGTCTCGGCGGACAGGCCGCCGTCGGCACGCGCCCGGACGAGACCGGCGAGTATGTCGTCGTTCTTCGTCAGCGCGATGGAGTCGGGTTCGCCCTCGCCCTTCTTGATCTTGCTGGTCGCGAAGGTGGAGGGTCGGAAATCGGCGACGGCCGCGGACATGATGACCGCGTCGGCCCCCGAGGCGTGCTTGGCGACGGCGTCCTGCATCTGCGCGGCCGTCTGGACCCGCACGACGTCGACCGCGGCCGGGTCGTCGAGACCCGCGATGCTGCCGGCGACGAGCGTGACGTCGGCGCCGCGCTGCGCGGCGAGACGGGCGAGCGCGTAACCCTGCTTGCCGGACGACCGGTTGCCGAGGAAGCGCACCGGGTCGAGGGGCTCGCGGGTACCGCCGGCGGAGACGACGATGCGGCGACCGGCGAGGTCGCGGGGCAGCGCGTCGGCCCGCTCGAGCAGCAGCGAGGCCAGATTGAAGATCTCGTCGGGTTCGGGCATGCGCCCGGCACCGGTGTCCTTGCCCGTCAGCCGACCGGAGGCCGGTTCGACGACCACGGCACCGCGGCGGCGCAGCGTCGCGACGTTGTCGACGGTCGCAGGATGCTCCCACATCTCGGTGTGCATCGCGGGCACGAACATCACGGGGCACCGCGCGGTGAGCAGGGTGGCCGTGAGGAGGTCGTCGGCGCGACCCGCGACCGCCCGCGCCATGAGGTCGGCGGTGGCCGGAGCGATGACGACGAGGTCGGCCTCCTGCCCGAGCCGGACGTGCTGCACCTGCGGCACCTCGGCGAACACACCGGTCTGCACGGGATTGCCGGAGAGCGCCTCGAAGGTGGCGCGCCCGACGAATTCGAGGGCGGACTCCGTCGGGACGACCCGCACGTGGTGTCCGCTCTCCGTGAAGGCACGGATCAGTGCGCAGGACTTGTAGGCGGCGATGCCACCGGCGACACCGACGACGATGCGGCGGCGCTGCACGGATCCGGCCTCGCCGCTCGAAGCGGGGTTGCTCACTCGCCTTCGGTGTGCTCGAGCAGATCCGAGTGGATCTCGCGCATGGCGATCGACAGCGGCTTCTCCTGCAGGCCCGGCTCCACGAGGGGGCCGACGTATTCGAGGATGCCGTCGCCGAGCTGGTTGTAGTAGTCGTTGATCTGGCGTGCCCGCTTGGCGGCGTAGATCACCAGCGCGTACTTCGAGGAGGCGCGCTCGAGCAGCTCGTCGATAGGCGGGTTGGTGATACCCGTGGGGGTGTCGTAGACCGGAAGGGTGTTGCCCTCGAGGTCGGTCGCGGCTGCCTGGATGCTGCTCACTCGGTGTTCTCCTGAGATGTCGCGGGATGGGAGGGCGCCGGAACCGGCAGCCGGACGCGCTCGAGGCGCGGACGGTCAGTCGGCTCCGGGTCCAACCAACAAGGATACCAATTCATCGCAGGCCCGGTCGACATCGTCGTTGACGATCACGACGTCGAACTCGTCCTGCGCGGCCAGTTCGCTGCGGGCGGTATCGAGCCTGCGAGCGACGACCTCGTCGGTTTCGGTGCCTCGGCCGGTGAGGCGCTCGACGAGCACCTCCCAACTGGGCGGGGCGAGAAAGGCGAGGACTGCGTCCTGCATCGCGGCACGGACGGCTCGCGCTCCCGCGAGGTCGACCTCCACGAGCACCGGATGTCCCTCGGCGAGTGCGTCGAGCACCGGCTTGGCCGGAGTGCCCGATCGTTGCAGGCCGCCGTGGATGTCGGCCCATTCGAGCAGTTCACCGGCTTCGATCATCCGGTCGAACTCGGCGCGGCCGACGAAGTGGTAGTCCACCCCGTCCACCTCGCCCGGTCGCGGGTCCCGGGTGGTGGCCGAGACACTGAAGTGCAGATCCGGGATCCGGCTCCGCAGAAGGCGTACGACGGTCGACTTACCCACCGCGGAGGGTCCGGCCAGTACCACCAGCCGGCCCCTCCGCGTTGCGGGTGCGCTGTCCGTCACAGGTCGTGCGTCAGCTACCACGGTGCTCAGGCGTCGAAATCGAACCTGGCGAGCAGGGCCTTGCGCTGACGGTCGCCGAGGCCGCGCAGACGGCGGGTCGGGGCGATCTCCAGCTCGGTCATGATTTCCTGCGCCTTGACCTTGCCGACCTTCGGCAGGGCCTCGAGCAGAGCCGACACCTTCATCTTGCCGAGGATCTCGTCGTTCTCGGCGTCCTTGAGCACCTGCTTGAGGTCGGTGCCGCCGCGCTTGAGGCGCTCCTTGAGCTCAGCCCGGGCACGACGGGCAGCAGCCGCCTTCTCCAGAGCAGCGGCGCGCTGCTCATCGGTCAGCTGGGGAAGGGCCACGGTTCCTCCGTCTCATCGTTGGCTTTCGAGTCTTCACCGCTGTAACCAGCGGCGATAGCGACCGTACTCACGACCACCGACGAATGCGAACCCACCCCCCGGCGATCCGCTCGAAAATCCGTGCGGTAGTGCACGCCGTTTCCGCAGTGGATCTCGCGCCCCCCGATCGGCGTCGAGACATCGCCGCGAACTGCTCGAACAGCGAAAAACCGCAGGTCACCGGGTATCCGCCGCGACAGAGGGGGCGGCATCGGGCCGGGCGGCTTCCCCGCTCACCGACCCGCTGTTCCGGCGATTCGGCGGGCCGAGAAATTTTTTTCCCATTCCGCGTGTCGCGCCACTCCGAGCGCAGGTCAGAGTGCATACGAGCGGTATGTACGACTCGTGCCCGGACCGCGCGTGGCGATCCGGGCACGAGAGTCGAACGTCTCAGTTCGTGAGGAAGGCGAAGCCGTCCAGGGCGCGGGCGACGGCGGCCCGCAGGTCGGCGACGGACGGGCCGGCCCGCAGCACGTCGCGTGAGACGTTGGGCACGACCGCGCGCAGGTGGTCGCCTGCGAGTCGTCGCACGTCGTCGGCGGTGCCGCCCTGGGCCCCCACTCCGGGCATCAGGATGGGCCCGTGGAGGTCGGACAGGTCCGGTGCCTCGGTGAGGGTCGCACCGACCACCACACCCACGGAGCCGAGTTCTGCGGCCCCGTCCGTGCGGGCAGCGCTGTTGCGGGCAGCGCACTCGTCCACCACGACCTGCGCGACGGTGCGCCCGTCGTCGAGCCGTGCGCGCTGGAACTGGGCGCCCTCGGGATTGGAGGTCGCCGCGAGCACGAACACCCCGCGGCCCGTTCCGGCAGCCAGATCGAGCGCCGGGGCGAGCGAACCGAACCCCAGATACGGGGAGACGGTCACCGCGTCCGAACGCAGCGCAGAGCCGTCCGACAGCCAGGTGCGCGCGTAGGCGTCCATCGTGGAGCCGATGTCGCCGCGCTTGGCGTCGGCGAGGACGAGCGCCCCCGCCTCCCCCAGGTCGGCGATGGTGCGTTCGAGCACCGCGAGACCGGCGGAGCCGTACGCCTCGAAGAACGCCACCTGCGGCTTGACGACCGCGACGGTGTCGCCGAAGGCCTCGACGCACAGTTCGCTGAACCGGGCCAGGCCGTCGGCGTCGTCGTCGAGCCCCCACGCGGTGAGGAGCCCCGGGTGCGGGTCGATGCCCACGCACAGCGGCCCGCGGCTCCCGAGGGCGTCCGCGAGTCGCTGCCCGAACGGCGTCACGCCTGTTCGGCGGGCACGCCGCGCAGCCGCGCGTGCATCCGCTGGATCGAGCTGACTCCGATCTCGCCGCGCAGTGCCGCCTCGATACCCTGCACGGCCGCGGAGGCACCCTGCACCGTGGTGATGCACGGGATGTTCGCGGCGACCGCCGCGCTGCGGATCTCGTAACCGTCCACGCGCGGACCGGCGTTGCCCCAGGGGGTGTTGATGACCATGTCCACATCGCCGGCACGGATGCGGTCGACGACGTCGAGCGCGCCTTCCGGCTTGTCCTCACCGGACACCTTGTGGACCTGCTCGCACGGAACACCGTTGCGGCGCAGCACCTCTGCGGTTCCCACAGTGGCCATGATGTGGAAGCCCAGGTCGGCGAGGTGCTTGACCGGGAAGATCATCGACCGCTTGTCCTTGTTCGCGAGCGAGACGAAGACCGTGCCGGAGGTCGGCAGGGAGCCGTAGGCGGCGGTCTGGCTCTTCGCGAATGCGGTTCCGAAGTCGTCGTCGAGGCCCATGACCTCACCGGTGGACTTCATCTCCGGGCTGAGCAGGGTGTCGATGCCCGTGCCGTCGGCACGTCGGAACCGGTTGAAGGGCAGCACCGCTTCCTTCACCGCGACCGGTGCATCGAGGGGGATGTCACTGCCGTCGCCCTCGGCGGGGAGGATGCCCGCGGCACGCAACTCGGCGATGGACTCGCCGAGCATCACCCGGGCGCAGGCCTTGGCGAGCTGCACCGCGGTGGCCTTGGACACGAACGGCACCGTGCGGGAGGCACGGGGGTTCGCCTCGAGGACGTACAGGATGTCGTCCTTGAGCGCGTACTGGACGTTGAGCAGGCCCTTGACGCCGATGCCCTTCGCGAGCGCCGCAGTCGAGCGGCGGACGTTCTCGATGTCGGCGCGGCCCAGGGTGATCGGCGGCAGCGCACACGCCGAGTCGCCGGAGTGGATGCCGGCCTCCTCGATGTGCTCCATGATCCCGCCGATGTACACGTCGGTGCCGTCGCACAGCGCGTCGACGTCGATCTCGACGGCGTCGTCGAGGAAGCGGTCGACGAGCACCGGCCGGTCGTCGGAGATCTCGGTGGCGTTGGAGATGTAGGTCTCGAGCGCCTTCTCGTCGTAGACGATCTCCATGCCGCGACCACCGAGCACGTAGGACGGGCGCACCAGCACCGGGTATCCGATGCCGGCGGCGATCTCGCGCGCACCCTCGAAGGTGGTGGCCGTGCCGTACTTCGCGGCCGGCAGGTCGGCCTCGTCGAGCACGCGACCGAACTCGCCACGGTCCTCCGCCAGGTCGATGGCCTCCGGCGAGGTACCGACGATCGGCACCCCGGCGGCCTTCAGGCGACGCGCCAGGCCGAGCGGGGTCTGGCCGCCCAGCTGGACGATGACGCCGGCGACGGTGCCGGACTCGCACTCGGCGCGGTAGACCTCGAGGACGTCCTCGAAGGTCAGCGGCTCGAAGTACAGGCGATCGGCGGTGTCGTAGTCGGTCGAGACCGTCTCGGGGTTGCAGTTGACCATCACGGTCTCGTAGCCGGCCTCGGACAGCGTCAGCGCGGCGTGGACGCACGAGTAGTCGAACTCGATGCCCTGGCCGATGCGGTTGGGGCCGGAACCGAGGATGAGCACCTTCGGCTTGTCGCGCTGCTCCGCGACCTCGGACTCGGCCGCGGGGTCGAGCTCGTAGGTCGAGTAGTGGTACGGCGTCTTCGCCTCGAACTCGGCGGCGCAGGTGTCCACGGTCTTGTAGACCGGGTGGACGCCCAGCTCCTGACGCAGGGCGCGCACGTCGTCCTCGGAGGCGAACTGCGACGGGCGCAGGGCTGCGATCTGCCGGTCGGAGAATCCGTGGTGCTTGGCGTAGCGCAGCTCGGTGGCACCGAACTGCTCTGCGTTGCGGACGTCCTGGCCCAGCTCGACGATGTGCGCGAACTGCTCGAGGAACCACGGGTCGATCTTCGTGGCGTCGAAGAGCTGCTCGACGGTCGCACCGAGCTCCAGGGCCCGGGCGATCCGGTAGAACCGGCCGTCCGTGGGGGTGCGGATCTCCTCGAGGATCTCGTCGAGGGTGCCCTCGACCTCGGGGCCCGTCCAGAAGCCGGCGGACTTCGTCTCGAGCGAGCGCAGCACCTTGCCGAAGGCCTCGGAGAAGTTGCGGCCGATCGACATGGCCTCACCGACCGACTTCATGGTGGTGGTGAGGGTGCCGTCGGCGCCGGGGAACTTCTCGAAGGCGAACCGCGGGGCCTTGACCACGACGTAGTCGAGGCTCGGTTCGAAGCAGGCCGGGGTCTCCTTGGTGATGTCGTTGACGATCTCGTCGAGCGTGTAGCCGATGGCGAGCTTGGCGGCCATCTTCGCGATCGGGTAGCCGGTGGCCTTCGACGCGAGCGCCGACGACCGCGACACGCGCGGGTTCATCTCGATGACGACGAGCCGGCCGTCGCGCGGATCCATCGCGAACTGGATGTTGCAGCCGCCGGTGTCGACACCGACCTCGCGCAGGATGGCGATCGAGAGGTCGCGCATCTTCTGGTACTCGCGGTCGGTGAGCGTCATCGCGGGAGCGACGGTCACCGAGTCACCGGTGTGCACACCGACCGGGTCGACGTTCTCGATCGAGCAGACGATGACGACATTGTCGGCGCCGTCGCGCATGAGCTCGAGCTCGTATTCCTTCCAGCCGAGGATGGACTCCTCGATGAGCACGTTCGCGGTGGGCGAGGCCGCGAGGCCGCCACCGGCGATGCGCTCGAGGTCGGCGTCGTTGTAGGCCATGCCGGAGCCGAGGCCACCCATTGTGAAGGAGGGGCGCACGACGACCGGGAAGCCGAGTTCGGCGACGGTCGCGCGGACCTCGTCCATCGTGTAGCAGACGGCCGAGCGGGCGGACTCGCCGCCGCACTTGGCGACGATGTCCTTGAACTTCTGCCGATCCTCGCCGCGCTGGATCGCGTCGAAGTCGGCGCCGATGAGTTCGACGTCGTACTTGTCGAGGATGCCGCGCTCGGACAGGGCGACGGCGGTGTTGAGGGCGGTCTGGCCGCCGAGGGTCGCGAGCACCGCGTCGATCGGGGTGCCGTTGGCCTGCTCGGTCGCGATGACCTTCTCGACGTAGTCGGCGGTGATCGGCTCGATGTAGGTCGAGTCGGCGAACTCGGGGTCGGTCATGATCGTGGCCGGGTTCGAGTTGACCAGGGAGACGCGCAGGCCCTCCTCGCGGAGCACCCGGCACGCCTGGGTGCCCGAGTAGTCGAACTCGCAGGCCTGTCCGATGACGATCGGGCCGGACCCGATGACCAGGACGTGGGAGAGGTCGGTACGGCGTGGCATCAGTTCTTCTCTCCCTCGAGCATGCGGGTGAAACGATCGAACAGGTAGGCGGCGTCGTGCGGTCCGGCCGCCGCTTCGGGGTGGTACTGCACGGAGAAGGCACGGCCGTCGAGGAGCTTGACGCCCTCGACCGCACCGTCGTTGGCGCAGGTGTGGCTGACGACTGCGCGACCGAACGGGGTGTCGAACTCCTGGCCGGCCTCGCCTTCGAGCGCGAACCCGTGGTTCTGCGCGGTGATCGCGATGCGACCGGTCTCGTGCTCGACCACCGGGATGTTGATGCCGCGGTGACCGAACTTCATCTTGTAGGTGCCCAGGCCGAGCGCGCGGCCGAGGATCTGGTTGCCGAAGCAGATGCCGAACAGGGGCAGTCCCTGGCCGAGCACCTCCTTGGTCAGGTGCACCGCGCCGTCGGCGGTCGCCGGGTCGCCCGGGCCGTTGGACAGGAAGACGCCGTCGGCCTTCAGGTCGAGGATGTCGTGCAGCGTCGCGGTGGACGGCAGCACGTGCACCCGGATGCCGCGCTGGGCGAACATGCGCGGGGTGTTGGTCTTGATGCCGAGATCGATGGCCGCGACGGTGAAGCGGGCGTCCCCGTCGGTCGGTTCGACGACGTAACCGGAGGTGGTGCTCACCTCGCCGGCGAGGTCGGCGCCGAGCATCGAGGGCTGGCTCTTCACCCGGTCGAGCAGGACGTCGATGTCGAGGTCGTCACCCTTCCAGGCGAGGGCGTCGCCGGAGAAGATGCCGGCGCGCATCGAACCGCGGGTGCGCAGGTGCCGCACGAGTGCGCGGGTGTCGATACCCGCGAGACCCACGATGTTCTGCCGCTCGAGTTCGTCCTGCAGCGAGCCGGTGGCGCGCCAGCTCGACACGCGACGCGAGGGGTCGCGGACGATGAAGCCGGCCACCCAGATCTTGGACTCGGTGTGGTCGCCGGTGGGGCCGACGGACTCGTTGTCCTCGTGGTTCCAGCCGGTGTTGCCGATCTGCGGGGCCGTGGCCACCACGATCTGCCGGTGGTAGCTGGGGTCGGTGAGGGTCTCCTGGTAGCCGGTCATGCCCGTGCTGAAGACGGCCTCGCCGAGGGTCTGTCCGACCGCACCGAAGGGGATGCCGCGGAAGACCCGTCCGTCCTCGAGGACCAGCACAGCCGTGCCGCCGCCGAATGTTCTGCCGCTCATGCGTTGTCTCCGTTCTTATCGACCGCACCAGAGCCGGCCGCACGGGCTGAGATCTCGCGTGTCGTGATCGTCGTGTTGTTCGTCGTGATCGTCATCGTCGTTGTGATCGTCACCGTCTCAAGATTTTTCGTCCGACCCGTTCGTCCAGAGCGGGTAGATCGACTTGTCGTCACCGCGGAAGCCGGTGTCGACCTCCGTGCCCGAGGGCAGCTGCCAGCGGATGACCAGCACCCCGTCCTTGGACATGACCTTGCCCGCCAGACCGCGTTCGGTGCGGATCGCGCGGATCGAGTCCTGCGGGATCCAGATCGGGGACGCACCGTCGCGTTCGAGCAGGGCACCGGATCGGTATCGGGTCAGTTCCGCGTTGGCGCGGTGGCCGAGATCGCCGACCGCGATGCGGTCCTGCCAGCTCGGCGCGAGCGTGCTGCCGACGTACAGACCGGTGGTCGGTTCGACGAGCCGCTCCCCCAGCTCAGCCGGCACGGTCGGCAGTTCGCCGACCGCGTCCTGCTGACGTCGGGCACGTGCCTTCCAGCCCTTCCACATCAGCAGCACGAGCACGACCCAGAGCGCGAGGAAACCGACGGTGATGAAGAAGCGATCCATGTCGGTTCCTACCTTTCGGTCGAGCGCGGGAACACCGCACCGTCGCGAGCGGTGATCCGCCCGCGCAACACGGTGGTGGTGACCCGGCCCGGCAGGGTCATGTCCTCGTAGGGCGTGTTGTGGGAGATGCTCGCGAGGTCGGGGCCGTGCACCGTCCACTCGGTATCCGGGTCGACGAGCACGATGTTCGCGGGTTCGCCCACCTCGAGGGGCCGGCCCTGATCGTCGAGGCCCACGATCTCCGCGGGACGCTCGCTCATGACCTTCGCGACGCCGCGCCAGTCCAGCAGGCCCGGCCGGACCATCGTCTCGATCACGACGGACAACGCCGTCTCGAGCCCGAGCATTCCCGGACGCGCCTGCGAGAACTCGCAGCACTTGTCCTGTTCGGCGTGCGGGGCGTGGTCGGTGGCCACACAGTCGATGGTCCCGTCCGCGAGGCCGCGGCGCAGCGCTTCGACGTCGGATCGCTCGCGCAGCGGCGGATTGACCCGGTTGATGCCGTCGTAGCTCTCGAGACGCGAGTCGTCGAGGAGCAGGTGGTGCGGCGTGACCTCGGCGCTGATCGAGATGCCCTGCGAGCGTGCCCACCGGACGAGTTCGACGGTGCCGGCCGTGGACGCGTGGCAGATGTGCACGCGGGCTCCGGCGTCGCGGGCGAGCAGCGCGTCGCGGGCGACGATGGACTCCTCGGCGGCGCGGGGCCAGCCGGTGAGGCCGAGACGCGCCGCGGTCGGTCCCTCGTGCGCGACGGCACCGACGGTCAGCCGCGGTTCCTCGGCGTGCTGGGCGATGAGCACACCGAGCGAGGCGGAGTACTCGAGCGCGCGACGCATGAGCAGCGGGTCGTAGACGCACTTGCCGTCGTCGGAGAACATCCGCACGCCCCCGACGCCGGCGGCCATCGTGCCCATCTCGGCGAGCTGCTTGCCCTCGAGTCCGACGGTGACGGCACCCACGGGGTGGACGTCGACGAGCCCGACCTCGCGGCCGCGGCGCCACACGTGGTCGGTGACGACCACCGAGTCGGCGACCGGATCGGTGTTGGCCATCGCGAACACCGCGGTGTACCCGCCGCGCGCCGCGGCAGCCGAGCCCGAATCGACGGTCTCGGTGTCCTCGCGGCCCGGTTCACGCAGGTGCGTGTGCAGGTCCACGAAGCCCGGGAGCACGATCTGCCCGGTGCCGTCGACGATCTCCGCGTCGGCGTCGGCCTCGAGGTCGGTGCCGATCGCGAGGATCTGCTCGTCGCCGAGCAGCACGTCGACCGGGTCGCCCTCGCCGTAGAGGCGGACGTTGCGGATGAGCACCTGCGGCGTCACCTGTGTCACTCCTGTTCCTGTGTCTCCCGGGTGGGAAGTGTGGGTCACGACAGGTTCCCTTCCGTGCCCACGAGCAGGCGGAAGAGCACCGCCATCCGCACGTGGACACCGTTGCTCACCTGCTGCAGCACAGCGCTCTGCGGGGCGTCGGCGACGGGGAAGCCGATCTCCATGCCGCGGAGCATCGGGCCGGGATGCAGGATCACGGCGTGCTCCGGCAGCAACGCCGCGCGCTTGGCGTTGAGCCCGTATCGGATCGAGTACTCGCGGGCGGACGGGAAGAACCCGCCGTTCATGCGCTCGGCCTGCACGCGCAGCATCATGACCGCGTCGAGGGTGGGCAGTTCGGCTTCGAGCGAATCGGCGACCGTCACCGGCCAGGTCTCCACACCCACCGGCAGCAGGGTGCGAGGAGCGACGAGCACGACCTCGGCGCCGAGCATGCTCAGCAGCAGCGCGTTCGACCGGGCAACGCGGCTGTGCAGCACGTCGCCGACGATGCCGATCCGGCGCCCTTCGATGGAGCCGAGACGCTGACGCAGGGTGAGCGCGTCGAGCAAGGCCTGGGTGGGATGTTCGTGGGTGCCGTCGCCGGCGTTGACCACGGCCGGTCCGGAGCCGGATTCGTTGGTCCACTGCGCGATCCGGTGTGCGGCACCGGAGGCGGAGTGACGGACCACCAGCGCGTCGGCGCCGGCGGCGTGCAGCGTCAGGGCGGTGTCGCGCAGCGATTCGCCCTTCTTCACCGACGAGCTGGACGCCGAGACGTTGATGACGTCGGCGCTCATCCACTTGCCGGCGACCTCGAAGGACACGCGGGTGCGGGTGGAGTTCTCGTAGAAGACGGTCATGATGGTGCGGCCGCGCAGCGTGGGGAGTTTGCGCACCTCACGCCCGAGCAGTGCCTGCTCGAACCGCTCGGCCTCGTCGAGAAGCCCCGTCGCGGAGTCCTTCGTCAGATCCGCGATGGTGAGCAGGTGTTTCACTGGGACTTGCCTCCGGAGATCTCGACGGCGTCGCGCCCGTCGTGTTCGGTCAGCAGTACGCGGACGTCCTCGCTGCGCGCGGTGGGCACGTTCTTGCCGACATAGTCGGCGCGCAGCGGCAGTTCGCGGTGGCCGCGGTCGACGAGGACCGCGAGTTGCACCGCGCGGGGTCGGCCGAGATCGCGCAGGGCGTCGAGCGCGGCGCGGACGGAGCGTCCCGAGAACAGGACGTCGTCGACGAGGACGACGAGGGTGTTGTCGACGCCGCCCTCGGGCACCGAGGTGCGCTCCAGCGGGCGGTGCGGCTTCGTGCGGAGGTCGTCGCGGTAGAGCGTGATGTCGAGCGAGCCGACCGGGACACGGACGCCGGCGAATTCCTCGATGCGGTCGGCGAGGCGCTGGGCGAGGGTGATCCCGCGGGTGGGGATGCCCAGGAGCACGACACGCGGTGCGTCCTCGGGGGTGTCGAGCGCGGTCTTCTCGATGATCTGGTGCGCGATGCGCGAGATCGTCCGGTGGACGTCGGCAGCGGAGAGCAGCTCACGCGCCGGCACGCCGGTACCGGAAGACGTAGTGGGGGTAGAAGCTGTGGACCCGTCCTCGGACACGGCCATGCAGCGACCTCCTTCTCCGCCTCACTGGACGGATCGTTAAAGGATGCCTGACAGTTGTCGAGCCTATCAGCGTCGACGTCCGCCCCGGCACGGATGACGGGTGAAGCGCAACACAGACCCCGGATGCGTGGACGGGCCCGGCGGGAAGACTCCCACCGGGCCCGCTCACGGTGCCTCGTGTCGTCGCTCACCCGAAGAGGGTGACGAATTCAGGACTCGTCCGAGCCCTGATCCTGCGACTCCTGCGCCGGCCGGACGAGGGTGGCAGCGGCAGCTGCACGCACCTGGTCGGCGACGGCGACGATCTGACCGAGCACCCCGTTGACGAAGGCCGGCGAATCGTCGGTGGACAGCTGCTTCGCCAGCTCGACCGCCTCGTCGACGGCCACCACGGGCGGCACGTCGGTCGCATGGAAGAGCTCCCACACCGCGATGCGCAGGATCGCGCGGTCGACGGCGGGAAGACGGTCCAACGTCCATTCGTGCAGGTGATCGGCGATCACCCGATCGGTCTCGTCGAGATTGTCGGCGACACCGCGGATGATGGTCTGCGCGTATGCCGGCACCGGCGCGACCTGGTCGTCGTCGATCGCGAGTTCGACGCGATCGGCGGCGAGGTCGACGGGATGCACGTCGCGGGCCTCCGCCTCGAAGAGCAGATCCACGGCCCGCTTGCGGGCCTTGTGGCGGGCCCCGAGCTTCTTCTGGTTACCGGACACTCAGGAATTCACTCGCCCGAGGTAGCTGCCGTCGCGGGAATCGACCTTGAGCTTGTCGCCGGTGTTGATGAACAGCGGGACCTGGATCTCGGCACCGGTCTCGAGGGTCGCAGGCTTGGTGCCACCGGTGGAGCGGTCGCCCTGCAGGCCCGGATCGGTGTGCTGGACGACGAGCTCGACCGTGACCGGGAGCTCGACGAACAGCGGAACGTCCTCGTGCGTCGCGACCTGCACGGGCATGTTCTCGAGGAGGAAGTTGGCGCTGTCGCCGAGCAGCTCGGGCGAGATGGTGATCTGGTCGTAGGTCTCGCCGTCCATGAAGACGTAGTCGGTGCCGTCGTTGTAGAGGTAGGTCATGTCGCGGCGATCGACGGTGGCGGTCTCGACCTTGACACCGGCATTCCAGGTCTTGTCGACGGTCTTGCCCGACGTCACATTCTTGAGCTTCGTGCGCACGAAGGCGGGGCCCTTGCCCGGCTTGACGTGCTGGAACTCGATGATCTGCCAGAGCTGTCCGTCGATTTTCAGAACGAGGCCGTTCTTGAAGTCACTGGTATCAGCCACTTGGTTCGTGTCTCCTAGGGTCGAGGAACCGCCCTCAAACGACGGTCAATGTCTTGTCGGTGAGCGTGAGCAACTCCGGAGTATGCTCCCGCACCACGAGCGTGTCTTCGATCCGCACGCCTCCGCGCCCCGAGAAGTACACACCCGGCTCGACGGTCACCGCCGCACCGGCGACAAGTGTACCGGTCGCCGCCGCGCCGATTCCGGGTGCTTCGTGGATCTCGAGCCCGACTCCGTGACCGAGCCCGTGCAGGAACAGGTCGGCGTAGCCCGCCTCGGCGATCACGGTGCGCGCCGCGGCGTCCACCGCGGCGCAGTCGACACCGGGGGCGAGCGCCTCGCGTCCGGCCTGCTGAGCGCGCAGGACCAGCTCGTACAGATCACGCTGCCAGTCCGCGACCCGGCCCAGCACGTAGGTGCGCGTCATGTCGGAGTGGTAGCCGCCGATCTGCGCCCCGAAGTCGAGTTTCACGAAGTCGCCCTCCGCCAGGACCGCGCCGGTCGGGCGATGGTGCGGGATCGCCGAATTGGCGCCCGCGGCGACGATCGTCTCGAAGGAGATGCCGTCGGCGCCGTGCTCGAACATGCGCCATTCGAGGTCGCGGGCGACCTCCTTCTCGGTTCGTCCCGGACGCAGGCCGCCCGCCGCGATGAGGTCCGCCAGTGCGCGATCGGCCGCACCGCACGCGTCGCGCAACAGACCGATCTCGTGTTCGTCCTTCACGGCCCGCAGCTGCTCGACGAGTCCGGGAGCGGGAACGAAGCGGACGGACACGCCGAGATCGTCCCACCGCGATCGTTCGTCGACCGTGACGACGTGGCTCTCGAATCCCCAACGCGCAGAACCGGTTCCGAACTCGGCGACGAGGTGCGCGGCCGACGACCGGGCGATCACGGCCCGCAGATCGGGGACCTGCTCCCCCACCTGCGTGACATAGCGGCCGTCGGTGCAGATGACGGTGCGCGTCTCGTTCTCGTCGTCCTCGGTCGAGACGATCAGCGCCGCGTTGGATCCCGTGAAGCCCGTGAGATAGCGGATACCGGTCAGATCGGTCACCAGCAGCGCATCGAGTTCGCGTTCGGCGAGCAGCGCACGCAGCGCTCGACGGCGGGAGGCGTGGTCGGCAGACATATCGCTCAACCTACCGCGATCACGGCTGTGGGACGGGACACACTGTCGGCTTCGCCACCCGTTACGCTGAGGTACATGAAACCCTGGTTGCTCCGCGGACTCGGGCTCGCCCTGGTCCACGTGGTCGTGCGCGTCCTGCTCGGTGCCGCTCTCATCCAGTGGCCGTTGCAGGGATCGGTACTGCGCTGGCTGGGCTTCGCCGTGGTGGTCGTCGCAGCGTTCGTCTGGGCCGGCCTCGACGGCATCCGCGACCACCGCGCCCATCCCGAACCCGACGAGGGCGACGACCTCACGATGCGCTGGCTCGCCGCCGGTGCGGTCACCGGACTCGTCGGCGGGGTCCTCACCTGGCTCGTCGACACCGTCACCCCGATCCCGGTGGGCGTGACCTCCCTGTTCTTCGAGATCACCTCCGGTGCCGCGTTCACCGTGCTCCTGGTGTTCCTGCCGGCGATGGCCGCGGTGACGCTGGGCCGGTTCTTCGCGCGCCGGAACGAGCGCAAGGCCGCCCGCGACGACGACTGGTCCGTCCACCACGAGCACCACGCGCCCGCAGGGGTCGCAGCGACCGCGTCCGCGGGTTCGGCGCCCGCGAACTCCGCACAGCAGGCCGATCCCGCCTGGCGCAGCGACGACTCGCCCACCGAGGTGTTCCCGAGGATCGATCCGAAGCAGTGACACCGCAACACTGAGACCGCAACACTGCTGAGCGCCCGGCCCGCATGCCGGGGGCGGGCGCTCAGTTTTCGGCGCGGTGACGGTCGGTACACGTAACCGACCTCGAGGAGCTGGCCATGACCGACACCACCGAGACGCTCGACCTGACTCCCGCGACCCGCCGCATGGAGCGCATCCTGGCAGGGATCGACGACGCCCACTTGGCGGGGCCCACACCGTGCTCCGAAATCTCCGTCGGTGCGCTCGTCGACCACGTGCTGGGCCTGTCGCTCGCCTTCACCGCCGCCGCGCGCAAGGACATCGGCCCGTACACCGACACTCCCCCGGAGCTCACGAGCGAACTGCCGCCGGACTGGCGGCGTCTCGTTCCCGATCGGCTCGGCGAACTTCGCGGAGCGTGGAGCGATCCCGCGGCCTGGGAGGGCATGACGCGTGCGGGCGGCCTCGACCTGCCCGCGCCGGTCGCCGGACTCGTCACGCTCGACGAACTCGTCGTCCACGGCTGGGACCTCGCCGTCGCCACGGGACAGCAGTACTCCTGCGAGCCCGACGAGATCGCCGCGTGTACCGCCTTCGCGGAGAGCATCACCGACGAGGAACGCGTCGCCGACGGGGGTGGCCTGTTCGGTCCGGCCGTCCGGGTGGGCGAGGACGCTCCGCCGCTGGAACGCCTGATCGGACTCACCGGGCGCGACCCGTCGTGGAGACCGCCCGCGTCGAACCGGACGGCCTGACTACGCGGAGGTCAGAGCAGGACGGTTCCCGCGTCGGCCTTGCCCTGGCGCGCGACCTCGGAGTAGGCCGCCGCGAGCAGGGTCGGGTCAGGCCCTTCGAGCCTGCCGGGCTTCGCGAGCCCGTCGAGGACGACGAACCGGAGCATGCCGGCACGGTTCTTCTTGTCGGTCTGCATGCCCTTGAGCAGATCGCCGAAGGCGTCGGGATCGTAGGTGGTCGGCAGGCCGACGGATTCGAGGATCGCGCGGTGCCGGTCGGCGGTGGCGTCGTCGAGACGCCCGGCGAGCCGGCCCAACTCGGCGGCGAAGACCAGGCCCACCGACACGGCGGCGCCGTGACGCCAGCGGTACCGCTCGCGACGCTCGATGGCGTGGCCGAGCGTGTGACCGTAGTTGAGGATCTCGCGCAGGCTCGACTCCTTGAGGTCGGCCGCGACCACCTTCGCCTTGACCTCCACCGAGCGCCGGATGAGCTCGGGCAGCACCGTCCCGGCGGGATCGAGCGCGGCCTCGGGGTTCTCCTCGATCAGGTCGAGGATCACCGGATCGGCGATGAAGCCGGTCTTGATCACCTCGGCGAGGCCGGCCACGATCTCGTTGCGCGGCACCGTCTCGAGGGTCGCGAGGTCGACGAAGACCGCCGACGGCTCGTGGAACGACCCGACGAGGTTCTTGCCCGCCTCGGTATTGATGCCGGTCTTGCCGCCCACGGCGGCGTCGACCATCGCCAGCAGCGTGGTGGGGATGTGGTAGACCCGCACGCCGCGCATCCACGTCGCGGCCACGAAGCCTGCGAGATCGGTGGCGGCACCGCCGCCGAGGCTGATGACGGCATCCGAGCGGGTCAGGCCGATGCGGCCGAGCACCTCCCAGCAGAATCCGGCGACGGCGAGTTCCTTACCGTCCTCGGCGTCGGGGATCTCGATGCGGTGGGCGTCGATGCCGGTCTCGGCGAGCGCCTCCCGCACGGCCTCGGCCGTCGCGGTGAGCGTCGGCTGGTGGAAGATCGCGACGGTCCGCGTGCCGGACAGTTCTTCGACGACGTCGCCGAGCAGTCCCCGGCCGATGATCACCGGGTAGGGCTGGGCGGTCTCGACGTCGATGCGTACCGGTTCGGTCACGGTGTGGGGCTCCGATCCTCGCTGATGGTCTGGCTGGTGGCGGCGTCCGCCGCTTCGAGTTTGGCGAGCACCTGCTGGACGACCCGCCCGGGGCTGCGGCCGTCGGTGCGCACCCGGATGGTCGCCGCCTGCCGGTACAACGGGCGGCGGCGACGCATGAGGTCGCGGTACTTCTGGGCCGGATCACCGCCGGCCAGCAACGGCCTGGTTCCGGCGGCGCCGACCGCGCCGGTGCGACGCAGTCCTTCCGCCACGCTGATCTCGAGATAGACGACGGTGTGGCCGGCCAGTCGCGCGCGGGTGCGCTCCGAGAGGATCGCTCCCCCGCCCAGCGACACCACTCCGTCGTGGGTGTCGAGGGCCCGCGCGACGACCTCCTCCTCGATCTCCCGGAAGGCCGGTTCGCCGTCCTGGGAGAAGATCTCGGGGATGGTCCGGCCGGTCACACGCTCGATCTCGGCGTCGGTGTCGAGCAACAGCAGTTCGAGTGCGTTCGCGACCCGACGTCCGATCGTCGACTTGCCCGCTCCCGGCGGGCCGATGAGTACCAGGCGAGGCGACATGAGATCACCGCGGCGGCCGCGCCGCGATGCCCTTCAGGTAGTGGTCGATGTTGCTCACGGTCTCGGCGAGCGAGTCGCCGCCGAACTTCTCGAGGGCGGCCTGCGCGACGACGAGGGCGACCATCGCCTCGGCGACGACACCCGCTGCGGGCACCGCGCACACGTCGGAGCGCTGGTGGATCGCGACGGCCTCGTCGCCGGTGGTCATGTCGACCGTCGACAGCGCACGCGGGACGGTCGAGATCGGCTTCATCGCCGCCCGCACGCGCAGGGCCTCACCGTTGGTCATGCCGCCTTCGATGCCGCCGGCACGGTTGCTCGAACGGAGCACACCGTCGGGGCCGGGCTTCATCTCGTCGTGGGCGGCGCTGCCGCGTCGGCGCGCGGTCTCGAAGCCGTCGCCGACCTCGACACCCTTGATGGCCTGGATTCCCATGAGGGCCGCGGCCAGTCGCGCATCGAGGCGATCGGCACCGCTGACGAACGAACCGAGGCCCACGGGCAGACCGTGCACCACGACCTCGACGATCCCGCCGAGGGTGTCACCGTCGCGCTTCGCGGCCTCGATCTCGGCGATCATGGATTCCTCGGCGGCCTTGTCGTAGGCGCGCACGGGGCTCGCGTCGATCGCGGCGAGATCGTCGGCACCGGGTTCGGGGCCGACATAGGGATCGGATGCGCCGATGGAGATGACGTGCGAGACGACCTCGGCGCCGAACGCCTGGCGCAGGAAGTTCCGGGCGACGGTGCCGGCCGCCACGCGTGCTGCGGTCTCCCGGGCGCTGGCACGCTCGAGGACGGGACGCGCGTCGTCGAAGCCGTACTTGAGCATGCCCGCGAAGTCGGCGTGGCCGGGGCGGGGACGGGTCAGCGGCGCGTTGCGCGCCTGGCCTTCGAGCAGTTCGGCATCGACCGGGTCGGCGGCCATGATGGTCTCCCACTTGGGCCACTCGGTGTTGCCGATCTCGATCGCGATCGGGCCGCCCAGGGTGCGTCCGTGCCGGACGCCACCGATCACGGTGACCTTGTCGGCCTCGAACTTCATGCGTGCGCCGCGGCCGTAGCCCAGTCGCCGTCGCGCGAGTTGCTCCGAGATGTCGTTCGACGTCACCTCGACTCCGGCGACCATCCCCTCGAGCATCGCGACGAGGGCGGGACCATGGGATTCTCCAGCAGTTATCCAACGCAGCACACGTCCATCCTTCCATGTTCGTCCGCCACCTCGACATGCCGCCCCTGGTCAACCCGTCGAGATCGCCGCCAGTGCCGCGGCGGCGCACATCGACGGTCCGTGCGGAAGCACGCGCGGAGCGGCACGCGCTCCCCCGCGGCCGGCCTCCCGGAGCCGCAGAAACAGGGCCGCACCTGCGGTGAGGACGGATGGGAGCAGTGCACCGAGGAGCACCGCCGAGGGGCCGGCGAGTCCGGTGACGGCCCCGAGACCGAGGGCGAGTTTGACATCACCCGCACCCACCGACCGCGGCACCACGAGGTGGGTGATCAACAACGGTGCCGCGAGCAGAAGTGCACCGGCGAACGCCGCCCGGCCGTGCCCCGTCGCCGCGGCCACGCCGAGGATCGTGCCCGCTCCCCCGAGCGTCAGCACGTTCGGCAGACGCCGCACGAGCAGGTCCACGGCGCTCAGGCACACGCACCACCATCCGAACATCGCTGCTCCGACGACCGCGGCACCTGTGGTGATCGAGACCGCGACGAGTGCGGCTGCCGCGCATGCCGCCTCGCACAGACCCGGCGGTGGCCGACGACCGGCCATTCCTCCCGCCACCACGCGCACGATCGCTCCCACGCCCACACCGAGGACCACCGTCGCGAGCACACCCACCGTTTCCCCTGTCACGACCCGGAGCATCCCCCATCCGCACTCGCCGGCATGGTGTTCGCGCGGTGTCCGGCCCGGCCCTGTGGACAGGCACACCTCCTGTGGACAAAGCCGCACGGTGCGTCGATCGTCCTGCGAGGATTGCCGGAGTCTGTCGGTTCCGGTCGGAAGGTTCTGGTCGAATGGAGATTTCGTCGCTGCTCGAACACGTGGGCACGGCCATCGACGTCGTCGGAGTCGGCGTCATGGTGATCGGCGCGTTGGCGGCGACGTGGATCGCGGCGACCGCCCGGCGGGGCGGGCCGGGTTCGGAGATCTACGAGCCGTACCGGCGCAATCTCGGCCGGTCGATCCTGCTCGGCCTCGAATTCCTGGTCGCCGCCGACATCATCAAGACCGTCGCCGTCACGCCGACCTTCACATCGGTGGGTGTGCTGGCGGTCATCGTGCTCATCCGCACCTTCCTGAGCTGGTCGCTACAGCTGGAGATCGACGGCCGGTGGCCGTGGCAGCGTTCGGTTCCCGAGTCCGAAACGACGACCGGCACGACACCGGTTACCTGAGCGAGCCCCGGAGTTCGTCGCGCCGGCGCAGGAGATGGGCGCGTTCGATCGTGTTCTCCGTGCGCGCGGCGGCGGTGGCGTATGCCTCGCTCGCCTCGGTGATCCGGCCGAGGCGGGCGAGCAGGTCGGCTCGGACGGCGTGGAAGACGTGGTACGGCTCGAGGTCGAGGCGGTCGACGATCCCGAGAGCGACTGCGGGACCCTCCATTTCGGCGAGTGCGACGGCCCGGTGCAACGCGACGACCGGGGTGGGGTCCGCGGCCATCAGCAGGTCGTAGAGCGCGACGACCTGCACCCAATCGGTGTCCTCGAAGGTGGGCGCGTCCGCGTGCACTGCGGCGATCGCGGCCTGGATCTGATAGGGCCCCGGCCTGTTCCAGCGCAGGGTGCGCCGCACGAGCGCATGCCCTTCGTCGATCAGCGCGCGGTCCCACCGCGAGCGGTCCTGGTCTGCGAGCAGGACGAGTTCGCCGCCGGGTCCCGTACGCGCCGGGCGCCGGGATTCACCGAGGAGCATCAGGGCGAGAAGTCCCGTGGTCTCGGGATCGCCGGGAACGAGCCCGGCCAGCACGCGGGCCAGCCGCACCGCCTCGGCACACAGGTCCGTGTCGGCGAGTTCGGGTCCGGTGCTCGCCGTGTGGCCCTCGGTGTACACGAGATAGAGCACGGACCGCACCGCGCCGAGGCGTTCGGGAAACTCGTCCGGAGACGGGATACGGAACGGGATGCGCGCGTCGCGGATCTTCCGCTTGGCGCGGGAGATCCGTTGCCCCATCGTCGCTTCCGGAACGAGGAAGGCCCGGGCGATCTGCGCGGTGGTGAGCCCGCCGAGCAGCCGCAATGTCAACGCGACTCGCGACGCAGGCGCGAGCGCCGGGTGACAACAGGTGAAGATCAGACGGAGGCGATCGTCGGGGATTTCGGGCGAGTCGACCGCCTCGGGGTCGAACGCGACGCCGGATGCCGGGTGGAGCAGGTCCGCCTCGGCGTGCTTGACCGAGCGTGCGGCCTCCCGCCTCGCCCTGTCGATCGCCCGGCGACGGGCAGTGGTGATGATCCACCCGGCCGGGCTCGGCGGGATCCCCTCCCCGGGCCACCGTTCGACGGCGATCGAGAAGGCGTCCTGCACCGCGTCCTCGGCGGCGTCGATGTCACCGAGGACGCGGGTGAGCACGGCGACCGCCCGGCCGTATTCCTCACGGAAGACACGTGCGATGTCGGCGGCGGAGGGCGCGGTCATCGAGGTGTGCACGTCATCCGGCGCAGGATCCGAACGCCAGGGGCCGCACCTCGATGGGCAGTGTGGTGGCGTCGGCGAGACCGCGCGCCCACTTCAGCGCCTCGTCCAGGTCGGGCACGTCGATGACGTCGAAACCGCCGAGATGCTCCTTGCCCTCGATGTACGGACCGTCGGTGGTCACCGTGCGCCCCTCGTCCGTGCGCACGACCGTCGCCGTGTCCGGTGGATGCAGGCCGCCGGAGAACACCCAGATCCCGGCCTCCCGGATCTCGTTCTGCCACGCCTCGACCCTCTTCATGATCGGTTCGAGGAACTCCGCTGACGGCGGTTCGCCGTCGGGCTGGTAGATGCTCAGCAGGTACTGCGCCATGTCGGGGTCCTTCCCCTCGGCGGCCGGCGGTTCCGGCCTCTCACCCTCTACACGAACGGTAGGGCGCCGATTCGACACCTGCGCGGAGAAATCCGCTGCCCACCCGCTCAGGCATCGCGGGTGGACAGCGGACGGTGTCGGGTGCGGCTACTGCGCGACGAGTTCGAGGATGGTGGCGTTGGCCTGACCGCCGCCCTCGCACATGGTCTGCAGGCCGTACCGGAGGTTGTTGCGGCGCATGTGGAAGATCATGTCGGTGAGGATGCGGGCACCGGAACCACCGAGCGGGTGACCGAGGGCGATCGCACCACCGTTGGGGTTGAGCTTGTCCTCGGGTGCGCCGATCTCCTTCTGCCACGCCATGGGCACCGGAGCGAACGCCTCGTTGACCTCGAAGACGCCGATCTCGTCGACGGACAGGCCGGACTTCGCGAGCGCCTTCTCCGTCGCCGGGATGGGTGCGGTGAGCATGATGACCGGGTCGGAGCCGGTCACGACGGCAGTGTGGATCTTCGCGAGCGGGGTGAGACCGTGCTTCGCCGCGGCCTCCTCGCTCATGATGAGCAGTGCGGCGGACCCGTCGGAGATCTGCGAGGAGTTCCCGGCGTGGATGACGCCGTCCTCCTTGAAGACGGTCTTCAGGCCGGCGAGCTTCTCGACGGTGGTGCCGCGACGAATGCCCTCGTCCTGGGAGACCACAGTTCCGTCCGGGGTGGTGACCGGCACGATCTGGTCGGCGAACAGCCCGGCGTCCTGGGCGGCGGCGGCGCGTTCGTGCGAGCGCGCGGAGAAGGCGTCCACATCGGTGCGGCTCAGGCCCCACTTCTCGGCGATCATCTCGGCACCGATGCCCTGGTTCGGCCGCACCCCGTCGTACCGCTCGAGAAAGGCCTCGGGGTAGGGCGACCCGCCCACCGAGGTCGAGGTGCCCATGGGCACCCGCGACATCACCTCGACGCCACCGGCGACGACGACGTCGTAGTGTCCCGCTTCGACACTCGCGATCGCGAAGTTCAGCGCCTGCTGGCTCGAGCCGCACTGCCGGTCGATGGTCACGCCGGGCACGGACTCCGGCCAGCCCGCCGTGAGCACCGCGGTGCGGGCGATGTCGATGGCCTGCTCGCCGGCCTGCTGCACGCAACCCCAGATGACGTCCTCGACGACCGACGGATCGATGCCGGCGCGCTCGACCAGCGCGTTCAGGACCACGGCGGACAGCTGTGCCGGGTGCACGCCGGACAGACCGCCGTTCCTCCTGCCGACAGGCGTACGCACGGCCTGGACGATCACTGCACTCATGTTTGCTCCTTCTCGACCCGCAGGCGACAGCGGTGACGGCCGTCACGGCCGTCGGACGGGTCCGACACTACTTCGCGAAGGGGCCGGAAAGTGCTTGCGGACCATTCTTGTTCGGTATCGGACCCCTCACCCGTATCTATGGATCAGGAGCGCGCGAATTCTCAGGCCGGGCGCGGAGAATTCAGGTCGAGTCCGACGGCGCGCGCCATCTCCGCGCGCGGGGCGGGAAGACCCGTGAACTGCTCGACCTGCCCGAAGGCCTGGTTCAACAGCATGTGCAGACCGCTGACGACGCGGACGCCGCGCGCCTCGGCCGCTGCCGCCAGCGGCGTGGGCCAAGGGTCGTAGATCGCGTCGAGGATGCACGGGGCCTGTGCGAGAGCTTCCGCGTACGGCGCCGCCGCGGGTGCGGGCACGGTGCTCACGAGCGCTCCGGCCTCGGCGCAGACCCGGCCGAGTTCGGGTGCGTCGAACGACAGCCATCGGGCCTCGATGTCGTCGTCGAGACAATCGAACGTCGCTCGGGCCTTCTCCTCGGACCGAGCGACCACGGTCACCGAGCGCACACCGAGGTCGGTGAGACCGACGAGCGCCGGCCGCGCGGTACCACCCGAGCCCACGACGACCGCCGTCGCGTCGGACAGATCACCGACGCCGGCCGAGCGCAGTGCTCCGGACACGCCGTCGACGTCGGTGCAATCGGCACGCCACCCGTTCTCGATGCGCACGAGGGTGTTCGCCGAGCCGATCCTCACGGCCCGCTCAGTGCGTTCGGTGGCGAACTCGAGCGCCGCGAACTTGCCGGGCATCGTCACCGACAGACCGACCCATTCCTCACCGAGTGAGGACACGAGTCCCGGTAGTTGTTCACCGGTGCATTCGATGCGTTCGTAGGTCCACTCGGCGAGCCCGACGGCCCGGTACGCCGCGAGATGCAACAGGGGCGACTTCGAGTGCGCGATGGGTTTCCCGAGGACCGCCGCCTTCCGGACACCCGACTTCGGATCAGCGGCCACTGTCGAGGATCCCGCTCGCGAGTGCCAGTTCGGTGTTCTGCAGGTGCTCCTCGTAGGAGTTCGCGAAGAGCGTGGTGCCCTTGTCGTCGATCGTCACGAAGTAGATCCATTCCCCCGGTTCCGGGTTCTCCATCGCCTGCAGCGCGCCGATGCTCGGTGACGAGATGGGCGTCGCCGGAAGACCGACCATGGCGTAGGTGTTCCAGGGGGTCACCCGCGCGCGGTCGGCGTCGGTGGTCGCGAGTTCGGTCTCGTCGAGCTCGTAGTTGACGGTCGAATCGAACTGGAGCATCTGGTCGATGTCGAGGCGGTTGAGGATCACGCGCGCGACCTTCGCGAAATCCTGTGGCAGCGCCTCGCGTTCGACGAGCGATGCGGAGATGAGCATCTCGTACGGGGTCAGCCCCACCCGTGCGGCCGCGTCGGTGATCCCCGTCGCGTCGTAGCTCGCAGCGCTTTCCGACACCAGGCGGGCAAGGATCTCGACGGGTTCGGCCGTCGGATCGAAATCCCAGCTGCCCGCGGCGATGAGGCCTTCGAGCTGCCGCCTGCGGTCGGGCACGTTCGCCACCGCGTCGCGCGCCCATTCCGGAACGCCGAGTGCCTGCAGGTCCGGGGTGGCACCGGCCGCGTCGAGTTCCTCGTAGGTGACGCAGTTCTCGGCGGCCGGATCGCCGTGGCAGCTCGCCTCCGCGATGAGTGTGTAGATGCCCTTGCGGACGGCACCGGTGTTGACGTCGCGGATGTCGTGGAGCTGACGTCCCTCGGAGATCACGAGCGCACCGACCCGGCTGGCCGGGTCGACGAGCGCGGCGACGGCGTCGACGGCCGGGATGTTCGTGGCCACCTGGTAGAAGCCGGGCTGCAGCGAGTTCATCCCCGAGTTCTGCACGGCCGCTTCGTAGAAGGCGGCGGAGCTCGCGACGACTCCCTTGTCGACGAACTCGCTGCCGATCTCCCCGGCGGTCTCACCCGGGTTGACCTGGACGACGACGGCGGGTCCGGGAGGTCCGGTGAAGTCCGGCGGAAGGTTCGTGCCGAGAAACCGGTCGTAGGCGAGATAACCGCCGCCCACGACGACGAGCAGGAGCACCGCGGCGGCGAGTGCGCCCACGACCCGTCCGCGTTTCTTGCGCCCGCTCGCCTTCGGATCGCGGCGTGCAGCGCGTTCCGAACCACCGACCGCGACGGGGACCGCACGTTGCTCGGCGGTGATCTCCTCCGCTGCGACCGCGTCGTCGGCGGGGTCGTCGTCGCGGTAGGCGTCACGGTTCGCGTCGCGTGCGGCGTAGGAGTATCCGCCCGGGTACTCGTCGTCGAGATGTCCACCCTCGGGGTGATCGGCCGGAGCGTATCCGGGATCGGTGTCGGTCGATCCGTCCTGCTCGTACCCGGCTCCTGCGTAGCCCCCGTCGCCGTAGCCCTGCTCGGCATAGCCCTGCTCGGCATAGCCCTGCTCGGCGTACCCCTGCTCAGCGTACCCCTGGTCCGCATAACCCTGTTCGGCGTAACCCTGTTCCGGGTGACCGGGCGGCGGGCCGTCGAACACACCCGGCTCGAAGTTCAGGACCGTGGTCTCGTGATCGTCCGGATCGGGTCGACGGGCCTCCGGGGTCTCACCCGGGGCGCCCTCGTACGCACCACCGCCGTACGGGTCGTGCCCGTACGCATCGTGACCCCGGGGGTCGGATACGTACGGATCGTCGTACCGGTACCGCGGGTCCGATCGATACGGATCCTCTGCTCCCGCGCGATACGGATCGTCTGCTCCGGTGCGATCGACCGGAGGTTGCGCGTACCCACCGGCATAGGGATCCGCGAACAGATCCTCCCGTGCGTTCTCCGAATGGTCGTCGTGTCGTCCGTGCCGGCTCACCGGCTGCCCCCCGCGTCACGCCCCGACTCGTTCACTACCGAACTCCGCTCGTCCAACCAACCCTGCAAGATGGCCACGGCGGCAGCCTGGTCGATGACCGGCCGCGCACCTCGCGCACTCACCCCGCTCTCGCGGAGGGCGCGCGCCGCAGTGACCGTCGTGAAGCGTTCGTCGGCCAGGCGCACGGGAACGTCGGGTAGGGCACGGCGAAGTCGGCGCGCGAAATCGCTCGCCAGTTTCGCAGCCTTGCCGGGCTCACCGCGCAGTGTCTGCGGCAGCCCGACGATAACCTCAACAGCCTCGTATTCCCTAACGATCTCGACGATGCGCCGGATATCGGGTGCGTCGGGTCCGCGTTCCTTGGACCGCGGCACCGTCTCGACCGGGGTGGCGAGGATGCCGTCGGGGTCGCTGGAGGCGACCCCGATCCGGACGCTGCCGACGTCGACTGCGATGCGGCGACCACGGCCGGGATCGTCCACTCCGGGACGATCGGGGCGCGGCGGTTCGGCCACGCTCAGCCGGCCAGCTCGCTCAGGCGGGCACGGAAGGCATCGAGTGCGGCCGGGATACCGGCCGGATCCGACCCTGCACCCTGCGCCATGTCGGGCTTGCCGCCACCGCGACCACCGATCGCGGGACCGAAGCTCGCAACGAGGTCGCCTGCCTTGATGCCCTTCTCCTGCGCTGCCTTGGTGGTGGCGACGACGAAGGGCACCTTGCCGCCGGCGTTGCCGAGCAGCAGCACCACGGCGGGCTCGGTGCCGAGCCGGCCACGGACGTCGGATGCGAGTGTGCGCAGGTCGTTGCCGGCGACACCCTCAGGGGCGGCCTCGGCCACGACGAGCACGTCACCGACGCGCTGCGCCTTGCCCACGTACGTTCCGGCTGCGGCGGCGACGTTCGCGGCGCGGGTCTTCTCGAGTTCCTTCTCGGCGGCCTTGAGCCGGTCGAGCAGGGCCTCGACACGTCCGGGCACCTCCTCGGAGGGAACCCTCAGGGTCGAGGACAGGCCCGCGAGCAGCGCGCGTTCCTTCGCCAGGTGGCGGTAGGAGTCGAGACCGACGTACGCCTCGACGCGGCGGATACCGGAACCGACGGACTGCTCACCGAGGAGCGTGACGGTGCCGACGTGCGAGGAGTGCTGCACGTGCGTGCCACCGCACAGCTCCATCGAGAACGGCCCACCGATCTCGACGACGCGGACCTCGTCGCCGTAGTTCTCGCCGAACAGGGCCATCGCACCCATCTTCTTGGCCTTGTCGAGGTCGGTGACGAAGGTGTTGACGGGATAGTTCGCCGCGACGGCCTCGTTGGTGACGGCCTCGATGTCCTGCTTCTGCTGCTCGGACAGGGCGCCGGGCCACGAGAAGTCGAAGCGCAGGTAGCCGGGCTTGTTGAGCGAACCGGCCTGCACGGCGTTGGGGCCGAGCACCTCGCGCAGCGCGGCGTGGACCAGGTGGGTGCCGGAGTGGCCCTGGGTGGCGCCCTTGCGCCACTCGGGATCGACCTGCACGAGGACGGCGTCGCCTTCGACGACCTGACCCTCGAGCACCGTGACCTTGTGCGTCCACAGCTGCTTGGCGATCTTCTGGACGTCGTCGACCTTGATCTTCAGGCCGGGGCCGGTGATGGTGCCGATGTCGGCGATCTGACCGCCGGACTCCGCGTAGAGGGGGCTGCGGTCGAGGATGAGCTCGACCTGCTGGCCCGCGCTCGCCGCGTGCAGGCGCTCGCCACCGGTGATGACGGCGAGCACGTGCGCCTCGGTCACCAGCTCGCTGAAGCCGGTGAACTCGGTGGGACCGCGGTCGAGGAGTTCCTTGTAGACGGTCAGGTCGGCGTGGGCGTGCTTGCGGGCGCGGGCGTCGTCCTTGGCGCGCTGGCGCTGCTCGGCCATCAGCGACCGAAAGCCCTCCTCGTCGACGGTCAGGCCCGCCTCGGCCGCCATCTCGAGGGTGAGATCGATCGGGAATCCGTAGGTGTCGTGGAGGGTGAACGCCTCGGTGCCACCGAGCACGTTGCTGCCCTGCGACTTCACGGTCTCGACGGCGCCTTCGAACAGCTTGCTGCCGGTACCGAGGGTCTTGAGGAAAGCCGTCTCCTCGCCCACCGCGACGGTCTCGATGCGCGAGAAGTCGGTGTCGAGTTCGGGATAGGACGGGGCCATGGTGTCGCGCACGACCGCCATGAACTCGCGCATGGTGGGCTTGTCGGCGCCGAGCAGACGCGCCGAGCGCACGATGCGGCGGAGCAGACGGCGCAGCACGTAGCCGCGGCCGTCGTTGCCGGGGTTGACGCCGTCGACGATGAGCATCGCCGCGGTGCGGGCGTGGTCGGCGATGACGCGGAAACGCACGTCGTCGTCGTGCTTCGCACCGTAGACGGCGCCGGTGAGTTCGGCGGCCTTGTCGATCACCGGGCGCAGCAGGTCGGTCTCGTAGACGTTCTCGACGCCCTGGAGCAGGAAGGCGACGCGCTCGACACCCATGCCGGTGTCGATGTTCTTCTTCGGCAGCGGGCCGAGGATCGGGTAGTCGTCCTTCGCACCGCCCTCACCGCGCTCGTTCTGCATGAACACGAGATTCCAGATCTCCATGTAGCGGTCCTCGTCGGCCTCGGGGCCGCCTTCGACGCCGTAGGCGGGGCCGCGGTCGTAGAAGATCTCGGAGCACGGGCCGCACGGTCCGGGGATGCCCATCGACCAGTAGTTGTCCTTCATGCCGCGACGCTGGATGCGTTCCTCGGGCACGCCGACCTTGTCGCGCCAGATCGAGAACGCCTCGTCGTCGTCGAGATAGACCGTCGCCCACAGCTTCTCGGGATCGATGCCGTAGCCGCCGTCCTCGACGGAGCCGGTGAGCAGCGACCACGCGAAGGTGATGGCCTCTTCCTTGAAGTAGTCGCCGAACGAGAAGTTGCCGGCCATCTGGAAGAAGGTGTTGTGGCGGGTGGTCTTGCCGACCTCCTCGATGTCGAGGGTGCGCACACACTTCTGCACCGACGTGGCGCGGGTGTAGGGCGGGGTCTGCTGACCGAGGAAGTAGGGCACGAAGGGGACCATGCCGGCGTTGACGAACAGCAGGTTGGGATCGGCGAGGATCAGCGACGCGCTGGGCACCTCGGTGTGTCCCGCCTTCACGAAGTGATCGAGAAAGCGCCTGCGGATCTCGTGGGTCTGCACGTCGATGGTCCTTTGTGGTCTGGCGATGGTGTGAACTACCCGGGACGGGCGGTCGATCCTGTCGATCGGCCGTTCTTCAGCTTATCGCGCCGCCCGAAGTGGCCTCGGTACGGCGCCGTGAGTACTCGGCGTCACCGCTCACCGCGCACGATGCGGCGCAGCTTGGGCAGGCGGGCCGACAGCTCCCGCTCCACGCCGCGGCCGGTCGGCTCGTAGTAGTCGACGCCGACCAGCTCGTCCGGGGCGTACTGCTGCGCGAGCACGCCGTCCGGGTGCGCGTGCGGGAACTTGTAGCCGATCGCGTTGCCGAGCTTCTGCGCGCCCTGGTAGTGCCCGTCGCGCAGGTGCGCGGGTACCGGACCGGCCTTGCCGGCCCTCACGTCGGCGATCGCGGCGCCGAGGGCGGCGGTGACCGATCCCGACTTGGGGGCGGTGGCGATGTGGATGGTGGCCTGGGCGAGTGCGAGCTGGGCTTCGGGCATCCCGACCTGCTGCACGACCTGCGCAGCGGCGACCGCCGTCTGCAGAGCGGTGGGATCGGCCATGCCCACCTCCTCGCTGGCCTGGATCATCAGGCGACGGGCGATGAAGCGCGGGTCCTCCCCCGCGACGATCATCCGTGCCAGATAGTGCAGGGCCGCGTCGACGTCGGAGCCGCGCAGCGACTTGATGAAGGCGCTCGCGACGTCGAAGTGCTGGTCGCCGTCGCGGTCGTAGCGGACGGCGGCCTCGTCGATGCTCGACTCCACGGTCGCGAGGTCGATGACGGCCGCGTCGCCACCGGAGACGGCGAGCGCGGTGTCGGCGGAGGCCTCGAGCGCCGTCAGGGCGCGGCGGGCGTCGCCGCCGGCGAGCCGGACGAGGTGGTCGAGGGCGTCGTCGTCGATCTCGACCGCACCGGCGAGTCCACGGGCGTCGGTGCGCGCGCGTTCGAGCAGGGCCCGGATGTCGTCCGGCCCGAGCGGCTGCAACTGGAGCACCAGCGAGCGCGACAGCAGCGGGGCGACCACCGAGAACGACGGGTTCTCGGTCGTCGCGGCGACGAGCAGCACGATGCGGTTCTCGACCGCGGCGAGCAGCGCGTCCTGCTGGGTCTTCGAGAAGCGGTGGACCTCGTCGATGAACAGCACGGTCTGTTCGCCGTGGGTGAGGCGCCGGCGTGCCAGATCGATGACGGCACGCACGTCCTTGACGCCCGCCGACAGGGCGGACAACGCTTCGAACCGGCGTCCGGTGGCCCCGGAGATCAGCGAGGCCAGGGTCGTCTTCCCGGTACCGGGCGGACCGTAGAGCACGACGGAGGCCGCACCCGATCCCTCGACGAGCCGCCGCAGCGGCGCTCCCGGTTCGAGCAGGTGCTGTTGTCCGACCACCTCGTCGAGACTCGCCGGTCGCATGCGCGCAGCGAGGGGCGCGTTCGCGCCGCCGGCCGCGACGGGTTGCCGGCGGACCTGCGGTTCGTCCTCGGGTTCCGGTTCGCGTGGCGCCTCGAACAGGGCGTCCGGTTCGGCAGACGGGTCGTTCGCCCCGAAAAGATCACTCACACATCCGACGCTACAAGCTCGCGCCGACGCCCGGTCGACGGCGGTGTTCGTCGTTCGTATGGACGGATGACCGACCGTGTGGTCGGATCTTGGTCGTGGCCACGACACCGTCCGCCGATCATGTGTCCCGCCGCGCCGTGCTCCGGTCGTCGATCCTCGCCGCCGGTGTTGCGGCCTTCGCCTCGACCACGCAGCACGCGCAGGCATCTCCCGCCGTCTTCGCGCACGGCGTCGCGTCGGGAGATCCGTTGCCCGACGCGGTGATCCTGTGGACGCGGGTGACACCCTCGCCGGAGGCGACACCCGGCTCGGGTGCGGGACCGGACGTCCCGGTCACCTGGGAGCTCGCCCGCAGCAGCAGCTTCGACGCGGTGGTCGCTAGCGGGACCGCGACGGCGAGTTCCGTCTCCGACCACACGGTCAAGGTCGACGCTCGTGGGCTCGCACCGGGAACGACCTACTTCTATCGATTCCGCGCCGGCGGTGCCGTCTCCCCGACCGGCAGGACGTCCACCGCCCCCTCGCACGACGCTGCGGTCGGACGCCTGCGCTTCGGGGTCGTGTCGTGCGCCGACTGGGAGGGCGGCTTCTTCTCCTCCTACCGCCACCTCGCCGCACGCGACGATCTCGACGCCGTGATGCACCTCGGCGACTATCTGTACGAATACGCGGCGGGGAAGTTCCCCGTCGCCGGCGGCCGGGGCGTCCGGACGCACGAGCCCGCCCACGAGATCGTGAGTCTCGCCGACTACCGCATCCGGCACGCGCAGTACAAGACCGACCCGAACCTGCAGGCGCTGCACGCAAAGGTGCCGTGGATCGTGATCTGGGACGACCACGAGGCGGCGAACGACGCGTGGGCGGGAGGGGCGGAGAACCACGATCCGCTCGTCGAGGGCGACTGGGCCTCCCGCAAGGCCGCATCGGTGCAGGCCTACGACGAGTGGATGCCGGTGCGTCCGAACGGCGGCCGACTCTACCGGCGTCTGCGGTACGGACGGCTCGCCGAACTGTCGATGCTGGATCTGCGGAGCTACCGTTCCCGGCAGGTCCTCGCAGCCGGACGGCAGGTCGACGATCCGGGTCGCACGATGACCGGACGGGACCAGATGGAGTGGCTCACCGCCGGCCTGACGACCTCCCCCACCCGATGGCAGTTGATCGGCAATTCGGTGATGTTCTCGCCGATCGTGTTGCCGCCCCTCGATCCGCGGACCACCGGAGCACTGACCGAACTCGTCGGAGTGCCGGCCGGAGGTGTGCCCTTCAACACCGATCAGTGGGACGGCTACACCGCCGACCGCCGGCGGTTGATGGACACCATCACGGCGGCGGGACTGCGCAACGTCGTCTTCCTCACCGGCGACATCCACACCTCCTGGGCGATGGACGTCCCGGTGGACGCCGCCGACTATCCGGGTGCGGGCACCGTCGCCACGGAGTTCGTGGTTCCGTCGGTGACGTCGGCGAACATGGACGAGTTGCTCGGTGTGCCCCCGCGTAGCCTGTCTCCCGCGCTGGAGGCGACGGCGACCGCGGCCAACCGGCACGTGCGGTTCGTCGAACTGGATTCGCACGGTTACGGCGTACTCGACGTGACTCCCGAGGCGACACAGATGGAGTGGTTCTTCATCGGCGACCGCACGGATCCGAACACGGCCGCGCGTCGCGTCGCGGGATACCGGGTAGCCGACGGCGCGACGAGGATCGAGCCCGCCGCTCCGCTGGTGTAGACGCCGGTCGGCGCCTGCCGGATCGACCGCGCTAACCGGCGGCGCGGTCCTCGAGGTGGGCGAGCACGTCGCGGGCGTGGGCGGCGACGTCGTCGTGGCCTGTCGCGGTGGCGAACTCGGCGAGCAGCGACCAGCGGGCGCGGAGCGCGGGGATGCGCGGCACCGACAACCCGTGTTCGCGTACCGAGGCGATCCGGGCATGGTCCTCGGGCAGGAACAGGTGCGTGCTCAGCCAGATGCACGCGAGCAGTGCGTCGAGCAGCCGCTCCTCGAGTACCTCGTCGTAGGCCAGCTGCGGCCACATGGCGACGACCTCGGCGCGCCACGCGTCGGCCATCGCACGGATGCGATCGACGGACAACGGCACCGAGCACAGGCACAGCGGGAAGGAGCTGAGTGCGTACGCGATGTCGAGGGTCGCGTCGCGGAAGCCGCCCCATTCGTAGTCGAGGAACTGCACACCCTCGTCGCCGACCACGATGTTGTCGGGGCACAGGTCGGACGGGCTGAAGGCCCGGAAACGACCGCCGGTGAAGAGCTTGGACGCCCGCTCGGCACGCTCGCGTACCGACTCGGGCACCGACAGACCGAAGTCGGCCTCGAGGAGCTCGGGCACGCCCCGCACGGCGTCGAGAGCCTGCTGGGACACGGCGTCGGCGACCCGCGCGACGTCGGCGCGACGGAGCAGCGCCGCGAAGTCCTCCTCGCGGCCGACGGTCGCGGCATGCATGCGCCCGAGTGCCTGGGCCAGGGCCATCAGGGTGTTCCCGGCGGCCTCGGAACTGTTGCGCAGCACCTCCGACAGCGTGGTCGCGTCGCCGAGGTCGCTGAGGACCAGCAGGCGGGCGTCGAAGTCGTAGGCGAGCAGTTCGGCGCCCGGACGGTGATCCTTCGCCAGGGCCGTCGTGAACTGGTAGGAGACCGCCTCGCGGAGGAAGGCGATCTGCTCGTCCGTCTCGGAACCGCGGAAGTCGACGTGGCCGGTGCCACGCGAGGGCGGTACCTGCTTGAGGACGAGGGTGCGCGGGAGCGAGAACGGATTGGCGGCCACTCGTACCCGTACGACCACCGAGCGGCCACTGCCCCCGAGATCCACGGGATCGGTCAGGGTCACCGTGGCGCCGGTACGGCGGGTGAGCAGCGCTTCGGCGGCGTGAACCACCTCGGACACGGGGTCTGCCAATGTTGCGGTCATCACTGCCCAATCTACAGGTTCCCGGTCACGACGAGGTCGTCCACAATGCTCGGATCGAGCAGGACCTTTCTCACCCGCGCCCGGCCCACCAGGTCGCTATTGTCTGCTTTGCGAGGGAAAATCGCTGTTCATGCGGGCGTGTCCCCGTCCGCGCCCCGGCAACTCCGCGCTTCGGGCACCGATCACGATCGGGACACGTCATGATCATTCGGGTGAAACGTGTGTCACCTTCTGAAAACCACGGGCCGTACCGCGGTCCACCGCAGCCTTCACGACACCGAAGATCAGACCCTGGAGGGCAGCCGCGATCAGCACGTCCCGGGTGCGCTGCGACAGATCCTGGGGTTCGGGCCGTTCGTCACTGCCGCCGACCTTCTTCCACACCTGGTTGAAGACGGCTCCGGCGAGGATGCCGCCTCCCACACTGGCTGTGAGAGCGAGCGGCTTGTAGAAGATCACGCGTGCGTCGGCCATGGATACCTCCTCGATCCGTCGCCACCGTTGGCGCCGGACCGACGGAGTACCCGGGCTCGATCCTCACAAACCTCATCGGGCCCACGAACCTCACCCGGGAACACCGCCGGACGGCACACACGACGGCGCGGCGCCCCGTCCGGAGACGGGCGACACCGCGCCATCGACAGCTACGGGTGATCAGGCCTTGTCGGTGCCCTCGGTCTCGGGTTCGGGCACGAAGTCGATGCCCGTCTCCTTGCGCTGCTCCGGCGTGATCGGGCCGGGAGCATCGGTCAGCGGATCGACACCGCCACCGGACTTGGGGAACGCGATGACCTCGCGGATCGAGTCCACCCCGGCGAGCAGCGCAGTGATGCGGTCCCAGCCGAAGGCGATGCCGCCGTGCGGGGGCGCGCCGTACTTGAACGCCTCGAGCAGGAAGCCGAACTTCTCGTTCGCCTCCTCCTCCGAGATGCCCATCACCTTGAACACCCGCTCCTGGATGTCGGGGCGGTGGATACGGATCGAGCCGCCACCGATCTCGTTGCCGTTGCAGACGATGTCGTAGGCGTACGCCAGCGCCGAACCCGGATCGGTGTCGAAGGTGTCGATGTACTCGGGCTTGGGCGAGGTGAACGCGTGGTGCACCGCGGTCCACGCCGAGTGACCGAGGGCGACATCGCCACTCGCGGTCGCGTCGGCCGCCGGCTCGAACAGCGGGGCGTCGACCACCCACACGAACGCCCAGGCGTTCGGATCGATCAGATCGAGCTTGCGGGCGATCTCGTCGCGGGCCGCACCGAGCAGGGCGCGCATCTGCTTGGTCGGACCGGCGGCGAAGAAGATGCAGTCACCAGGGTTCGCGCCCACGTGCGCGGCGAGGCCCTCGCGCTCGGCGTCGGTGAGGTTCTTGGCGACCGGACCGCTCAACGTGCCGTCCTCACCGACGAGCACATAGGCGAGGCCCTTGGCACCGCGCTGCTTGGCCCACTCCTGCCACGCGTCGAGCTGACGACGCGGCTGGCTCGCACCACCGGGCATGACCACGGCACCGACGTACTCGGCCTGGAAGACACGGAAGGTGGTGTCCTTGAAGAACTCCTTGCACTCCACGAGTTCGATGCCGAAACGCAGATCCGGCTTGTCGGTGCCGAAGCGGCGCATGGCCTCGGCGTAGGTCATCCGCGGGATCGGGGTCTCGAGTTCGTAGCCCACCAGACGCCACAGCGCGTGCAGCACCTCCTCGGCGAGGAGGATCACGTCGTCCTGGTTGACGAACGCCATCTCGATGTCGAGCTGGGTGAACTCGGGCTGACGGTCGGCGCGGAAGTCCTCGTCGCGGTAGCAGCGGGCGATCTGGTAGTAGCGCTCGATGCCACCGACCATGAGCAGCTGCTTGAACAGCTGCGGGGACTGCGGCAGAGCGTAGAAGTTGCCGGGCTGCAGACGGGCCGGGACCAGGAAGTCGCGCGCGCCCTCCGGCGTCGAGCGGGTGAGGGTCGGAGTCTCGACCTCCACGAACTCGTGGTGGGCGAGCACCGCGCGGGCCGCAGCGTTGACCTTGCTGCGCAGACGGATGGTCTTGCCGGGCTTCTCGCGACGCAGATCCAGGTAGCGGTACTTCAGGCGCGCTTCCTCGCCGACCTGGTCGTCGAGCTGGAACGGCAGCGGGGCGGCCTCGTTGAGAACCACGAGCTCGGAGGCGTCGACCTCGATCGCACCGGTCGGGATCTCGAAGTTCTGGTTGCCCTCGGGGCGGATGTCCACCTTGCCGGTGATCCGGACGCAGTACTCCGCGCGGAGCCGGTGCGCCTGCTCGAGGACGCCGGCGCTGCGGAAGACCACCTGCGATACACCCGAGGCGTCGCGCAGGTCGATGAAGATGACCCCGCCGTGATCGCGTCGCCGGGCAACCCAACCGGTGAGGGTGACTGTCTGCTCGGCGTGCTCGGCTCGCAACGAGCCGGCGAGATGGGTGCGCAGCACGGAATTCCTTTCGAAACGATCAGCGACGGGTTCGTCGGCTGTAATCCTACGAAAGACACGATCGGCCCGAGCGCACCCGTACCGAATAGTTCGTGCCAAGCTTGTCCGAATCCGACGAACACAGGAGAAAGCGGCGGCGATGACGTTCAGAGAAGGTGCACGCATGGATGCGGGCCGGGTCCGTACCGGCGGCGGTGGGCGCGGTGGAAAGCTCGCTCTCGGTGGCGGGGCCGGTGGCCTGATCGTCATCATCCTGGCGCTGCTGTTCGGCGGCGATCCGTCCTCGCTGCTCGGCTCGGGAGTGCCCGACACCTCCGGCGATCCGCAGGCCGAGAGCGCACTCGAACAGTGCGAGGTCGGCGGCAGCGCCGCGAACGAGAACGTCGACTGCCGGGTGCTCTACACCGTCGGGTCGCTCGACTCCGTGTGGGAGCAGCAGTTCGGGACGCAGACCGGCGTGGCCTACGTGCAGCCGGAGGTCGAGATCTTCACCTCGGCCACGTCCACCGGGTGCGGCAACGCCACCAGCGACATCGGGCCCTTCTACTGCCCGGCGGACCGGACCGCCTACTTCGACACCAGCTTCTTCGACGAACTCGAGACGCGATTCGGCGCCAGCGGCGGTCCGCTCGCGCAGGAATACGTCGTCGCCCACGAGTTCGGGCACCACCTGCAGAACCAGCTCGGCGATCTCGGTCGCGCGCAGGCCGATCCGCGCGGCCCCGAATCCGGCGCCGTCCGTACGGAACTGCAGGCCGACTGCTACGCCGGGGTGTGGGCCTACCACGCCGACAAGCTGCCCGAACCGACCACCGGCGAGCCCTTCCTCGTGCCGCTCACCGACACCGACATCCGCGACGCACTGTCGGCAGCATCGGCCGTCGGCGACGACCGGATCCAGCGGGCCGCCACCGGCCGGGTGAACCCGGAGGGCTGGACGCACGGGTCGTCCGAGCAGCGTCAGGCATGGTTCCTGGCCGGCTACCGCACCGGCCGGGTCGACGCGTGCGACACCTACTCGGCACGCGATCTCGACAACCCGCCTGTACTGCGCTGAGTCCGTGCGCCTCCGGCACTGCGCTGAGTCCGTGCGCCTCCGGCACTGCGCTGAGTCCGTGCGCCTCCGGCACTGCGCTGAGTCCGTGCGCCTCCGGCACTGCGCTGAGTCCGTGCGCCTCCGGACACCGTCACGCGACGGTGACGGTCATGTTCGCGCGGTCGGCGACGAGATCGGCATGCTTCCGCATGCGCAGGGAGATGGGCCAGGTGCCGGCGCGGCGCGCCTTGAAGAAGAAGACCCGCTCGCCGGTCCCTCCCGGCAACGGGTTCTTCGACGGCACGAATCGGATGTCGCGAAGGACGAGCCCCTCTCCGACCCTCGACGTCGACCAGCAGTAGTCCCGGGAGGTGTTCTCGGGAAGATGCAGCTCGATCATGTCCCCGACACCGACAGTGACATCCTTCGGACCAGTGGCGATGTGCTTCATGACCTCAGGATAGCCCGCGAATGTGATTCCCCTCACTCTCGCGACGATGACGCTCGTGCACTGGTGGCGGCAGCGATGTGTGATGGGACACAAAACGGGGCATTCGTTCTCCATGCACGAGGAACGAGCCGGAATCACACGCAGCGACGCGGTGATGGGAGGACGCCTTCTCGCTCTGGCACACGAGAACGGCTACAGCGAACTGACCGAAGAGGTCGCGGCGCTGGTGTCGAGCGCCGGTTCGGACTCGCCGTCACAGATCACTCCCCCGCTCTACGGGGGCGTGCTGAGGTGGACGGTCTCGACGATCGCCGACGTCGTCGTCGACAAGATCGGTCCGCAGGTGCGGGGCGACGAGAGCTTCGAACTGACCATCCGGACCGAGAGCGGCCGTCACGTCCGGCCGGAGGAACTTCCGCAGCCGGAGAGCACCGTGATGAAGGCGGTCGTCGACGCGCTCGCCGGCGACTCGATCGCAGCCCGCAGCGACCTCGACGAAGTGGTCTTCGCGATGGACTGGGCGTCGCAGATGGAAGCGCTGGTCGAGGCGGTGCTCTGGCTCGATCGGCTTCTCGACACACCGGTACCGGAGGGGAACGACACACCGCCCTGGTGACGTCCACCCCCGGAAGGGAGTGACGGCGAGCGATGGCCGCCTTCACTCCCCTGACCCCCGAGATACTCACGATCTCCGTCGCCGATCGCGCCGCAGCGCTCACCGGACGCGTGTGTGTCGCCGTGAACGCACCGGACGCGGCGGATCCGGTGGAGTTCGCGCAGCATGTCGCGATGGAACTGAGAACGCGGGGCCGCGCGGCGGACGTCGTCGATCTCCACGATTTCGTCCGGCCCGCGTCGCTCCGGCTCGAGCACGGGCGGACCGATCCGTACAGCTACCGCCACGACTGGTTCGACTACGCCGCGGTCGACCGGGAGGTGCTCCGCGCGGTACGCGAACACCAGCGGTGGCTTCCGCGTCTGTGGGACGAGCGCACCGATCGTTCTGCGCGCGAACGCCCTCGGCGAGCGGCGGAGGACCAGATCCTCGTCGTCGCCGGCCCCATGCTCCTCGGCCGTGGTCTCGACTTCGACGTCACCGTCGTCCTGACGATGTCCCGGGGCGCACTCGAAAGGCGCACGCGCGCCGAGGATCACTGGACGATCGACGCGGTGCTCGAACACGACGAGACGGACGCGGACGTCCTGGTGCGCTACGACCACCCCACCCGCCCGGCAGTGCGGACGCGATCGGCCTGAGCGCTCCTGCCGTCGCGGATCATCGCCCCGATCGAGGCTTGGCCAGGACCCGGTGGACGGCCGAGGTCACCGCGTCGGGCGCCACCGTGCCGAAGACCGCCATCGACTTCGCGAGCACGGACCCGGGCACCACGTTCGCCTCGCTGCGCATCAGAGCGGCATAGCCGTCGCGCGCGACGTGGGCGGGATCGTCCTTGGGCGCCTTCCCGAGGATCGTGTCGAGCATCCCGGCACGTGCGAAGAAGTGGGTGTCCGTGGCCCCGGGCAGCATGGCCGTGAGCGTGACCCCGCTGCCGTCGAGTTCCTTGCGGACGCCGTCGGTGAAGGACTGCACGAAGGCCTTGGATGCGTTGTACACGGCCTGGTACGGGCCGGGCATCTTCGACACGACCGACGAGGTGACGAGCATCCGGCCCGAACCCACCCGCAGCATGTCGTTCAGCAACAGATGCGCCAGATGCACCGTCGAGCGCACGTTGACGTCGACGATCGAGAGAACGTCCTCGAGCTCTGCGTCGACGAACGCCCCGCCGATCCCGACACCGGCGTTGAGCGCAGCCGCCGCCGGGACGCGACCTCCGGCCGTCGCCGCCTCGTGCACCGCCCGGACCCCTTCCGGAGTCCTCAGATCCGCGTGGACCGACATCACCTCCGCACCGGACGTCCGCAGGTCGGCAGCGACCTCGTCCAGAGTGTCCGATCTCGCCGCGAGCACGAGGTCGTATCCGTCGGCCGCGAACAGGGCCGCCAGCTCCCGGCCTATGCCTCGCGATGCTCCGGTCACCAGAGCGAGAGGTCGAGCGTCGTTCATATCTCCTCCTCGGCACGTATGGCTCGCGGGTACCCACACCCCGTCGGCTCGACACGGCACCGGGAGCTCGCAACCGTTTGGGTCGGGCACGTCGTCGGGTATGCGGGAGACATCCTGCGCTCGCCCCGTCACGGGCAGTCCCTTCCGATTCCTGGAGTCCACTTGCAGCACAAGACATATCGGCCGTCGTCCGACAGAGCATCGGAGGATGCCCGCGAGGAACTGTGCGCCGCGGCGCAGAAGGTGTTCGGCTGGGACACGCTGCGTCCCGAACAGTTGGACGCGATGGTTCCGCTGCTCGACGGACGCGACGTCCTGGCCGTGATGGCCACCGGCTCCGGGAAGTCCGCGATCTATCAGGTGCCCTCACTGCTGCTACCGGGGGTGACGGTCGTCGTCTCCCCCTTGATCGCGTTGCAGAACGATCAGATCGCCGGTCTGGACCACTCGGAGGCGCCCGAGGCGGTCGCGATCAATTCGCGCCAGCGCGAGTCGGAGAACGAGGCGAACTGGCAGGCCGTGCTCGAACACGACGCCGACTACGTCTTCCTCGCTCCCGAACAGCTCGCCAAGGACGAGGTCCTGGAGCGCCTGAGGAGCGTGGAGGTCTCGCTCCTCGTCGTCGACGAAGCGCACTGCGTCGCCATGTGGGGGCACGACTTCCGGCCCGAATATCTGCGCCTGGGAGACGTGGCCGAGGCTCTCGGCCGACCACCCGTCGTCGCACTCACCGCGACCGCCTCACCCCCGGTCCGCGAGGACATCGTCGAGGCGTTGCGCATGCGGGATCCGCTCGTCGTCGCCGGAGGTTTCGACCGGCCGAACCTCGACATCGAGGTGCGCAGACACACCGACGACGGCGAGAAGCGACGCGCCGTCGTCGAAGCAGTGGCGTCCCTGTCCGGTCCGGGCATCCTGTACGCCGCGACCCGCAAGGACACCGAGCGGTACGCCGAGGCCCTGCGCGAACGCGGGATCGATGCGTGCCCTTATCACGCCGGGATGCGCGCGGCCGAGCGCGAGGACGTCCACCTCGGATTCCTCGACGGTCGCTGCGATGTCGTGGTGGCGACCTCCGCCTTCGGCATGGGTATCGACAAGCCGGATGTGCGTTTCGTCGTGCACGCCTCGGTACCCGACTCGGTCGATTCCTACTACCAGCAGATCGGGCGCGCCGGACGCGACGGGGAGCCGGCCACCGTCCTGATGTTCTACCGTCCCGAGGATCTGTCGCTCGCGACCTTCTTCACCACCCACAACCCCGACGAGGAGCTGATCGGCCAGGTGTTCTCGGCGGTCCGCTCCGCGTCGCCGATGAAGCTCGGACGGCTGCGTACCGAACTCGACGTGCGGGGCCGGAGACTGTCCAACGCGGTGAACCTGCTCGAGCGATGCGGGGCTCTCGTCTCCGGCCGGCGCGGACTCTCCGCCGCCGACATCCCACGACGGAAGGCGGTCGAGCGCGCACGCGAGACGGCTGCCTCGGGTGAACGACTGGACCGGTCGCGGGTCGAGATGATGCGCGGATACGCCGAGACCCGCGGATGCCGCCGCCGGTTCCTGCTCGGATACTTCGGCGAGGCGCTGTCCGACCCCTGCGGCCGGTGCGACACCTGCCGGGACGGCGCGTCCGACGAGGCCGCAACGGTATCCGTGCTTCCGGGCACCGAGACGGCGCAGGTGGACTGCGAGACGTCGGCGTTCGCCCCGAACACTCGCGTGGTGCATGCCGAGTGGGGACCGGGAGTGGTGATGACCTGCGAGCACGATCGCGTCACCGTCCTGTTCGACAGCGAGGGCTACCGGACGCTGTCGCTCGAGGCGATCGCCGAGTCGGGGGTGCTGACGGTCGACGATGCCGGTCGCCCCGACGAGACCCACACCGACACTCTGCCTGCCCACATGGAAGAACCCGTGGCGTGAACCACGGGTTCTTCCGGATCCCGACGTCGGGAGGGGCGGGCTCGGGTCAGGGGCGAGCCGTACCCGGGGCCGTTCGCGTGCGTGTGAGAAGCACGCCGAGAGCGATCATGCCCAGGCCGAGGACGAAGTGGAGCCAGTCGTCCGCGGTGTTCAAGGGCACGAAGTTGGCGCTGCTGTCCTTGTCGATGATCAGACCGTAGATCCACAGCACCAGGTAGATCGCACCGCCGATGATGAGGAAACTGCGGGCCATGGCTGCATCCCGGGCTGCAGCGAGTCCCAGGACACCGAAGAGCAGGTGCACGATGTTGTGGAGGATGGAGACCTGGAAGATCCCCAACAGCAGAGCCTCGGAATGGTGGCCTGCACCCGAGAGCTGGTCGTAGTCCGACGTGACACCCGGGATGAAACCGAGGATGCCCACCAGGAGGAAGACCGCGCCCACCACGAGCGCCGCGGTCTGCACCGGCGTTGCCGTCATCGAGCCGCGGCCGGGGCTTGGTGTTCGAGATGTCATCTTTCGCGTCCTCTCACCGAACGTCCGTTTGGGTTGAGTGGTCCGAATTACATCCACCGGTTAGCCCTGGCGAAACGAACCCAAACGTCGGTTTCTGTGGTCGGGACGGGATCGAGAACGGGGGTCGGAAACGGTGCGGCACTCCGCTCCCCCTGGCCGGACGGAGACGACCATCTCCGGACACGACGAAGGCCCGCGGGATCAACCCACGGGCCTTCGAGTCTGCGAGGCTCAGGCCTGGCTGCTGCCGAACGCATCGCCGGCCGCATCAGCGGAACCGGTGAAGAAGTTCAGCACGTCGAACAGGTCGGCGAGGTTACCGAAGAGGTCGACAAGGAACTCGAGTGCAGGCACGGGCTTCTCCCATCAATGGAACAACAACGAAGTTGTGACGACGCGCGTCGACACGCGATCCAATTGTTACCTGCATTCCACGTCCGCGCAGCACTTAGATTTGTAATCCGGGCCACAAAATGTCCCTACCAGCACAAACGTCGAAATATTCGAGAAAATCGGTCAGAAATGTCGTAATCGCTCGGAAATACCCGCGTCGGACAATCCGGTCCATTCGGATGATAATCCGGGGATTACAAGATCGCTTTGTGACCATACCTCCACCCGGATGGTGGAACTTCCACCCCCGTCCGTTCGTCCTATCCTGTGAATGCATCCGTCAGCCCCACCCGACCCAGAGGGAGTCATGAAACGCCCCAAGCGAAAACCTCGAAGACCCGTCCCGCCCAGATGTGACGCTCTGCTCGTCACCCGAGCCCGGTCCCCGAAGTGCTGACCGCCCTCGGAATCGCGGCCGGCATTCTTGTCGTTCTCGCCATCACTGCACTGACCGGCTACTTCGTCGCGCAGGAATTCGCGTACATGGCCGTCGACCGCTCCCGTCTGAAGGCCCGCGCCGAAGGCGGTGACTCGGCTGCGGCCCGCGCACTGGCGGTCACCCGCCGCACCTCGTTCATGCTCTCGGGCGCTCAGCTCGGCATCACCGTCACCGGCCTGCTCGTCGGTTACGTCGCGGAACCGCTGATCGGTAGCGGCCTCGGCGAACTGCTGGGCGGTGTGGGCATCCCCACCGCCGTGGGTGTCGCCGTCGGCACCGTGCTGGCCGTGCTCTTCTCGACGGTGGTCCAGATGGTCTTCGGTGAGCTGGTACCGAAGAACCTCGCCATCGCCCGTCCCGAACCGGTCGCACGCCGCCTCGCCCTGTCGACGAGCGCCTATCTCGCCGTCTTCGGATGGCTGATCAAACTGTTCGACGCGTCGTCGAATCTCCTGCTGCGAGCCCTGCGCATCGAGCCGGTGCACGACGTCGAGCACTCCGCGACACCGCGCGACCTCGAACACATCGTGGCCGCGTCCCGCGAGACCGGCGAACTTCCGCCGGAGCTGTCCACCCTCCTCGACCGGATCCTCGAGTTCCCGACCCGGACCGCCGAACACGCGATGATCCCGCGGTCGCGGGTCGACGTCGTCGAGCTGGACGAGCCGGTCGCCATGATCCTCGACAAGATGAGCGAGGGGCACACCCGCTACCCCGTGGTGGGCACCTCGTCCGACGATCTGCGCGGGGTCGTGCATCTGCACGACCTCCTCGGCCTCGACACCCCGACGGGCACGGCCGCGACGGTCTGCCGACCGCCCGTGATCGTGCCGGCCACGCTGGCACTACCGGAAGTCCTCACCGAACTGGCCCGGGCCGACGACGAGATGGCACTGGTGATCGACGAGTACGGCGGTTTCGCCGGCGTCGTCACGCTCGAGGACATCGCGGAGGAACTGGTCGGCGAGATCGCCGACGAGCACGATCCCGCGATGGCCGTCGAGGTCATCCGTCCCGAGGGCGACGGCTGGATCGTCCGCGGCGACGCACACATCGACGAGGTGGCCCGCACCCTCGACCACGAACTGCCCGAGGGCGACTACGAGACGCTCGCGGGTCTGGTCATCACCGAGTTCGGCGGCCTGCCCGAGGTGGGGGACACCGTCCGGATCACGCTGGATCCGGATCCGGCCGAACTGTTGAACGAGGACGGCCCGATCCACAGGACCCTGGTGGCCGAGGTACGCGACATCGACAAGCACGTGCCGTCGTCCGTGCGCGTGACCGTTCTGACGGACGAGGTGACCGGCAATGAGTAACCCTGTGGTCGTCGCGGTGGTGACGATCGGCCTGATCGCCGCCAGCGCGTTCTTCGTCGCGGTCGAGTTCGCGCTCATCGCGGCGCGACGACACCGGCTCGAGGACGCAGCGCCGTCGAGCCGCTCGGCGCGCGCCGCCCTGCGCAGCGCGTCCGAACTGTCGGTGCTGCTCGCAGGATCCCAGCTCGGTATCACGGTGTGCACGCTCGCACTGGGTGCGACGACGAAACCCGCAGTGCACCACTGGCTCACGCCCTTGTTCGAGAACTGGGGCGCGCCGCTGTGGCTCGCGGATGTCGCCGGCTTCGTCCTTGCGCTGATCATCGTGACGTTCCTGCACCTCGTCGTCGGCGAGATGGCACCGAAGTCGTGGGCGATCGCCCACCCGGAGAAGTCCGCCACGATGCTGGCGCTGCCGATGCGGGCGTTCATGTGGGTGACCCGGCCGTTGCTCGTCCGGTTGAACCACATGGCGAACTGGTGCCTGCGGAAGGTCGGCGTGGATCCCGTGGATCAGGTCGCCGAAGGTCAGGATCCCGATGCACTCCGCCATCTGGTCGAGCACTCGGCCACCGTCGGCACGCTCGACGAGCGCTATCACGGGCACCTGAGCAGCGCGCTGGAGCTCGAGACGCTCACGCTCGGCGAGATCGTCACGCCGCAGGCGGAGCCGAGCAGTGTGAAGCCGACCTCGACGGCCGACGAGATCCGTGAGACGGCTCATCGCACGGGGCATCTCCGGCTGCTCGTACGCGCCAACGGGCACGTGGACGGTGTCGTGCACGTACGTGACAGTCTCCAGGCCGCACCCGGAACCACGGCGGCCGAACTGATGCGCCCCGCGCTGACGATCGACGCCGTGACGCCGGTCTACGAGGCGCTCACGACGATGCGGGAGACCAGGAACCATCTGGTCACCGTCACCGAGAACGGACGGATCGTCGGGTTGATCACCCTGTCGGACGTCCTGGCCCGGTTGCTGCCGATGAGCGGCGCCGCGAACTGACCCACGACGGCGACAGGCCCGTCCCGGATCTGCGGGGCGGGCCTGTTGCCGTTTCCGGTCCGCCGGAGCGGTCGGCAGTGCCGGTGTTCAGGAATGTCCGAGTGCGGCGTGCATCTCCCAGACGATGATCTCGGCGCCGGTCGCCGTGGTGAGCGCTCGACCGCCACCTCCGGCGATCCGCACCGCGTCTCCTTCGGCGAGAGGTCCGGCTCCCTCGAGTGCGGCTTCGCCCCGGGCGACGAAGAGGTGCACGAAGGGTGCGTCCGGCAGCGTCACGGGGCGATCCGGACGCATCCGCGCGACGTGCATGGCGGCATATCTGTTGCGGATGCGGATGGCGGAATGGTCGGCGTAGGCGTCCATTCCGGATGCGACCGGCACGAGACCGCCGGAGAGCAGTTCGTCGTCGATCTCGAGTTGTTCGTATCCCGGCTCGATCCCGGCTTCGTCCGGCAGCACCCACATCTGCACGAACCGTACCGGTTCGTCGTGCTCGGCGGCATACGACGCGGTGGCACCGGGATAACGCCACGAGTCGTTCTTCTCGGAGTGGAGGATCCCGGAGCCCGCGCTCATGCGCTGCGCGAGACCCGGGTAGATCACCCCGGAATGCCCCGTCGAGTCCTGGTGCACGAGCGATCCGCGGAGCACCCAGGTGACGATCTCCATGTCGCGGTGCGGGTGGGTGTCGAAACCGCTTCCCGGACGGACGATGTCGTCGTTGTTGACCATCAGCATCCCGAAATGCGTGTTGTCGGGATCATAGTGGTGGCCGAACGAGAAGGAGTGCCTCGAGTCGAGCCAGTCGATCTTCGTATGGAGGCGGTCGTTCGCGCGGCGGACGTCGAGAATCGGTGCGGTGCTCATGCGGGGTCCTGTGTCGGGCAGTTCGGATCTGCGGTGGGTGGATTGCGGCGGGGGCGGATACGCGCCTGGGGCAGGGGCGGTGCCGGGAGACGCTCGACCTTGCCGGTGTAGCCGGAGACGCTGCCGAACCGATCGGAGCCGCGTTCCCAGGCGTCCCGGTAGGCGACGATCTCGTCGTGGTCGCGCCCGACGAAGTTCCACCACATGACGATCTCCTCGCCGAAGGGTGTTCCGCCGAGGAGGACGATACGTGCGGGTTCGTCGGTGGTGTTGGTCAGTTCGAGGGCCGGCACGCCGGTTTCGGTGTAGCCGAGCGCGGCACGGGTGAGCACGGTGCCGAACAGTGCGACCGTACCGGTGTCGACGAGCACCCCGTGTTCGAACGACGGGTCGACGTCGAGGGTGATACTCGCTGCGGGGTCCAGGACGATCTCCGCGCCGAGCAGCGGGGTGTACGTCGTCACGGGCGACTCCTGGCCGGCGAGCGAACCGAGGAAGACCTTGACGTCGGCGCCGGGCACCCGGACGACCGGCGGCACGTGGTGCTGGAAGTCGCGGGGCGCATCGCGATGCGCGTCGGGCAGGGCCACCCACAGCTGGACACCGTGCAGCGTCGTGGTCGCGGCGGTGGAGACCTCCGAGTGGCAGATCCCGTGGCCTCCGGTCATGAGGTTCAACTCCCCCGGCCGGACCATCGCGTGCACGCCGTGACTGTCGCGGTGTTCGATCTCCCCGGTGAACAGCCACGACACCGTCTGGAGCCCGGTGTGGGGGTGCGGTGCGACGTCCATGCCGCCGGTGCGGGAGACGTCGTCGGGACCGTAGTGGTCGACGAAGCACCACGCACCGATCAGCGAACGTTGCCGTTGCGGGAGCGTGCGGCGGACGGGCATGGCCCGGGGGCCGCCGAGCGGGACCTCACGCGAGGTGATGATCTCCACGCGGGGGCGGAGCGGGTCGCGAATCGGGAGGTCCTCCGTCCGGCAGCGGATCTCCTCGGGACGGGTGTCGGTGTTGCTCATGCCGCTCGACTCCTCTCGGTGGTCCGTCGGTCGACGCTTCCAGTGTGTCACATTTGATTGCGCAGTCAACTAACACGGGTACACTGGAGGTCATGGGAGAAGCGAAGTGGCTCGGCGACGACGAACAGCGCCTGTGGCGCGCCTATCTCGATGCGACGCGTCTGCTGTTCCAGAATCTCGACAAGCAGCTGCTGCGGGACTCCGACATCTCCTTCACCGACTTCGAGATCCTGGTCCTGCTGTCCGAGGCACCCGACCGCCGGATGCGCATGCGCGACCTCGCCGACGCGAGCACCACGACCCGCAGCGGCATCACCCGCGCCGTTTCCCGCATGGAGAATGCGGGGTGGGTCCGGCGCGTGGAGTGCGAATCCGACCGACGTGGCGCGTGGGCCGAACTGACGGACGTCGGCTACGCGAGACTCGCCGAGGCGGGTCCGGGCCACGTCGAGGCGGTCCGCGAGAACATGTTCGACCTGCTCTCGCCCGATGACGTCACCTCCATGGCCGAGGCCTTCACCCGCATGCGCGATCGCATGATCGACGGTAGACGGTAGGCCGTCCACCCCGGGACGAACACCGCCCGCGCCTCCGAAGGGGGACGCCGGCCCGGTCACGGATATGTTGACCGGGTCACAGTCACCATCTCGAAGGCGGTACCTCCCATGCGGTACGACCCGCGACGCACCTCGCTCGACCTGTATCCGTTGCAGCGCACGATCACGCCCCTGTTCGGCGACACCGACGCGCTCGGGCACATCAACAACGTCTCGATCGCCCGCTACTTCGAGCAGGCCCGCGTCCTCGTCATGGAGGCCGTGTCGTCGACCCTGGGCGGTACCCACCCCTTCGAGCGTGCGGTACTCGCGAAGATCGAGATCAACTTCCTGGCCGAGGTGTTCTATCCGCACGACATCGTCATCGCCACCGGTGTCCACCGCATCGGGACGTCGTCGGTGGTGATCGGCTCGGCCCTGTTCCAGCACGGCCGGTGCGTCGCGCTCGCCGACTCGGTGGACGTCGGCACCGCCGCCGAAGGCGGCTCACAACCGATCCCCGAAGCATCGCGCGTGGCGTTCGAGAAGTTCCGGCTCGCATACCGCGACTGACGCGCCGCCCACGAACCGCCTCAGAACAGGGTGGGCGCCGCCTCGGGTTCGGGGACGTGTTCGTCGGTGCGCAGCGCACCCTTCTCCTCGCGCCGACCGGACGCCCGGACCCCGAGGCGGTGACGTTCGAGCAGGGGCGCGACCCGCTCCCCCAACCACTGCGAGTACTCCGGAGCAACGTAGGCGCCCCGTCCGTAGAGGCGGCGATAGCGTCGCATGAGGGCAGGATGCTCCTGCGCGAGCCACGACAGGAACCACCCGCGGGTCGAGCCGCGCAGGTGCAGCGGTATCACGGTGACCCCCGACGCGCCGGCGGCGGCGAGGGAACCGAAGAGCGTGTCGAGGTGCTGTCGCGAGTCGGTGAGGAAGGGCAGCACCGGAGCGACCATGACGTGGCACGACAATCCGGCGTCGGCGATCGCCTTCACGAGATCGAGACGGGCCTTCGGTGACGGCGTGCCCGGTTCGATGTGCGCGGCCAGTTCGGGATCGCCGATGGGGAGCGACACCGCGACCGACACGTCGACCTGACCGGCTGCCAGCGACAGCAGCGGGAGATCGCGGCGCAGCAGCGTGCCCTTCGTGAGAATGGAGAAGGGGGTGCCGGATTCGGCGAACGCCCGGATGACTCCGGGCATCAGCCGGTAGCGCCCCTCTGCCCGTTGGTACGGATCGGTGTTGGTGCCGAGCGCCACGTGTTCCCGGGTCCAGGATCGTCGCGCGAGTTCGCGGCGCAGGACGGCGGCGACGTTGGTCTTGACGACCAGTTGCGAGTCGAAGTCGTGCCCGGCGTCGAGATCGAGGTACTCGTGCGTGGGCCGGGCGAAGCAGTACCGGCAGGCGTGGGTGCAGCCCCGGAAGGTGTTGACGGTGTACCGGAACGGCAACCGGGAGGCCTCCGGCGTCCTGTTCAGCGCGCTCTTGCACAGCACCTCGTGGAAGGTGACGCCCTCGAACTCCGGTGTGCGGACACTACGGACGAGGCCGGCTCGTTCGAGGCCCGGCAGAGCTCCGTCGTCCGCATCCACAGTCTGGCCCGCCCACCGCATGCCCTCCAGTCGAACATGTGTGCTATTCGCTGTCAACAGATCGTTCGACATCGTGGTCGATCGGACGGGGCGCACTCGCTGTGCAACGAATACATCGGCGTTCCCGCCGGTTCATCCACAGGCGGCCGAGGGTCCGGTGGCTCGCCCGGCGCGCTCGAGTTACAGTGCTCGCCACACTGATCTTCGATGGGGGGTTCGATGAGCGGTCTGTTTCCCGGTGCCGGAATCCGGGTGGTGCCCGACGGTATTCGAGCGTTCGGGTCCACGAATCTTCGTGCGGCCGAGCAGGTGGCGCAGGCGGGGACGTTCGATCTGCAGGCCAACATCTCCGCGTTGAGCCCGGCTCTGGGACTCATCGGCGGAGAGTTCCTCGCGGTGTTCGCCGCGGCCCAGTCCGAGCACACCCGTGCCGTCGCGCAACTGTCGTGGGCCTACGCGTCCAACGGCATCGCAGCACACGAGGCGGCCACCGGTTACGAAACGACCGACACCGGAACGGCTTCGGCGCTGGCCCACGCTGCGGGAGGACTGTGATGCAGGGATCGGTCATCGACACCGCAACACCCGCCGCGTCACCGACCGTTCTCGACGCTCTCCGCGCGTCGCCGATCGGACCGGTCCTCGACGCGCCGCTGCCGGTACTTCCGGAACCCGTTCTTCCCGAGCCGGGTCTGCCCGTCCTCGAGGCGAATTCGATCGTCGAGCTGCTCGAATCGATTCCGGTGCCGGTGCTGCCCGATCTCGAGACGATCGTGCGGCCGCTCACCGAACTCTGCTCGATGTTCGGCACCGGCATCCTCGACTCGCTCGATCCGTCGGCGATCCTGCAGCAGGGGTCGCGTCTGCTCGAGACCGCCACGATGCTCGGACGCAGTGCGCTGCACGCACTTCCGGAGTCGTGGGAGGGGGTGACGGCCGACGAGGCCGCAGGTCACGGTGTGCGCGCACAACAGTCGGCCCTCGAACTGGCCGACCGCGGCGACCGGATCGGCGACGTCACCCGCGCCGCCACTGCGACCGTCGAACGCGGCAACATCGAATTGACCGGCATCGCACAGTCGTTCGTGGCCACGGCGATGGCGGCCGCGCCTGCTCTCGCGACGCCGCCGGGCCAGGCCGCTCTGTTGGCGTCCGCCGCGCAGCATCTCCAGGCTGCCCTGGCCGTCGTCGCGCGTACCCGCGGCGAGCTCACGGTCCACACCGCCGCAATGACGGCGCTGACCACGCCGATTCCCGTGCCCGCGCCGGTGGCCGTGGCCGGGGTGCAGGAGATGCGCACGGTCGCCACGGCCGCAACCGATGTCGCGTCGAGTGTCGCAGCGCCGTTCACGGCCGCCGCGCACGCCGCGACCACTCCCACCGCCTACGCGGCGACCGTGCCCACCGCACACGCGGCGGTTCCGACCGTCGGCGCGGCGGTCGCGGGATCGGCCGGAACGATGTCGGCCGGAGTGGTCGCCGGTCACGGCACCGCGGGGGCCGCGTTCGGAACTGCGGGTGTGCCTGCCGCCGCTCCGATTCCGACCGCCCCGGGCTCGGGCGGGGGTTCGCCGGCCACGACCGGCGCGAGCGCGATGGGAAGGGCACCCTCGACCGGCGGGATGGTCCCCGCGAGCTCGGGCCGCGGATCCGACGACGAGGAGCACCGCTCCCCCACCCGTCTGCTGAGTGCCGCCGCGGAGGGCACCGAGGTCGTCGGCGAACTGCCGTTGGTCGTTCCCGCGGTGATCGGTTCGCACGACGAACGCTGAGCATTACTCGTCGATCGGACGACCCTGTCAGTCGACGAGGGAGGCCACTTCGTGGTCGGTCAGCGTCGTCTGCGGCACCCGGCCGGCGCCGCGCGCGAGTTCGATCGCCCGGTAGAGCGGGCGTTCACCGAGCGCGGCGTCGCGGGCTTCGGCCCGCAACTGTTCGACGAGCACCGACGAGATCGCCGCCGCCGGTGCGATCTCGCTGGTGGCGAGCGCATCCGCGAGCTTTCGCAGGGCAAGCACGTCGAGTTCGCGGCCGCCGCCGTCGGCGTACAGGGCGAGCGGGACCGACACGAGATTGTGCTCGCCGTCGTTGACGCGCACGACGGCCTGCGACACGCCGCCCACCCGGACGATCAGTTCGACCCCGGCGAGTCGCGCGAGATCGACACTGCGCGACCGGAACGCCCCCGACAGGGTGACGACGGTGCCGCGCAGCAGCAGGTGCCGACGCGTCGCCAGGAACGCACCGACGGCCGGCGGCACCGCGAAGACGGCCCCGACGAGCAGCGCGACCCAGCCGGGCGCGACGATCCAGACGAGAATGCCGAGGACGACGCCGACGGCGAGTGCGAGCAGCGCGATCCTGCGGGCGCGTGGCCTGAGCAGCCGGGACGGGATCAGATCGAGCGGGACGGCGGCACCGTCCCGGTCGTCATGCGCCGGCAACGACCTCACCCACACGGGCGACGACGTCCGTGAGTGCAACGCTGTGCTGCTCGCCGTTGCGCAGATCCTTGACGACGATCTCGCCCGCCTCGAGTTCGCGGTCGCCGAGCACGAGGGCGACGACGGCACCGGACTTGTCGGCCGCCTTCATGGCGCCCTTGAGGCCGCGGCCACCGTAGGCGAGGTCGACGCGGACACCCGCGGCGCGCAGCTTGTGCGCGATGGGCACGAGCGCGGCCTTGGCCGCGTCGCCCATCGGCACCCCGTAGACCTCGCACCGCGCGGGACTGCCGGCGGTCTTGCCCTCGGCGGCGAGCGCGAGAACCGTGCGGTCGACGCCGATCCCGAATCCGATGCCCGAGAGCGGCTGGCCGCCGAGCTGTTCCATGAGCCCGTCGTAGCGACCACCACCACCGATGCCGGACTGGGCGCCGAGCCCGTCGTGGACGAACTCGAAGGTGGTCTTCGTGTAGTAGTCGAGGCCGCGCACCATGCGCGGATTGACGACGTACGGAACGCCGATCGCATCGAGGTGCGCGAGCACCTCGTCGAAGTGCGCGCGAGCGGTGTCCGAGAGATGGTCGAGCATCAACGGTGCGTCGGCGGTCATCTCGCGGACCTCCGGGCGCTTGTCGTCGAGCACGCGCAGCGGGTTGATCTCGGCGCGGCGGCGCGTCTCCTCGTCGAGCGGGAGCGCGAACAGGAACTGCTGCAGCTTCTCCCGGTACTGCGGGCGGCAGGTCTCGTCGCCGAGGGACGTGATCTCGAGGCGGAATCCGTCGAGTCCGAGCGACCGGAATCCTGCGTCGGCGACCGCGATGACCTCGGCGTCGAGCGCGGGATCGTCGATGCCGATCGCCTCGACGCCGACCTGCTGGAGCTGACGGTAGCGACCCGCCTGGGGGCGCTCGTAGCGGAAGAACGGTCCGGAATAGGACAGCTTCACGGGGAGCTGACCACGGTCGAGGCCGTGCTCGATCACTGCGCGCATCACGCCCGCGGTGCCCTCGGGACGCAGCGTGACCGAGCGCTCACCGCGATCGGCGAAGGTGTACATCTCCTTCGTGACGACGTCGGTGGATTCGCCGACGCCGCGAGCGAACAGGCCGGTGTCCTCGAAGATGGGCAGCTCGACGTGCCCGTACCCCGCCAGGCGTGCGGCACGGGTCAGACCGTCCCGTACCGCCACGAACTCCGCCGACTGCGGGGGAAAGTAATCGGGCACACCCTTCGGCGCCGAAAACGTGGAGGCCTTGCTCACTGGTACTGCCTTCTCTCGGGATTCTCTCGGTTGGTCACCGGACGGATCGCGGTGTTCGTGCGTCGGTATCGATGCGCCGGTGTCGATGTGTCGGTGTTCGTGCGTCGGTGTTCGTGCCGTCAGCGGGATTCTGCCAGGCCGGTGAGGAAGGGATTCGACACCCGTTCCTGCCCGATCGTGCTCGCCCCGCCGTGTCCGGGGAGGATGTTGGTGCCGTCGTCGAGCACGAGCAGTTTGCGCGCGATCGAGTCGAGCAGTTGCGCGTGATCGCCGCCGGGCAGGTCGGTGCGGCCGATCGATCCCTGGAACAGGGTGTCGCCGGTCAGAGCGACGTTCAGGACGGCTCCGTCGGGCGTGGTGGTGCGGGTGCGCAGGACGACCGAGCCGCGGGTGTGCCCGGGCGTGTGGTCGACGACGAACTCGATTCCGGCGTGTTCGATCTCGTCCCCGTCGGCGAACTCCACGACCTGCTGCGGTTCGACGAACTCGACGCCGTCGAGGAAGGGCGCAAGGCTCGACCCCATGCCCTGCAGCGGATCGGTGAGCATCATCCGGTCGTCCGGGTGGATGTAGACGGGGATCCCGTACCGGTCGGCCACCGGCTGCGCCGACCACATGTGGTCGAGGTGACCATGCGTGAGCAGCACCGCGCGGGGCGTGAGATCGGATCCGGTGAGGAACTCCACGAGCGGCTCGGCGGCGTCCTGGCCGGGATCGACGACGACGCACTCCTTCGCATTGTCCTGCGCGAGGATGTAGCAGTTGGTCTGGAACATCCCGGCAGGGAATCCGGTCACGAGCACGAGCATCGCTCCTACGGGTGGAAGCCTTCGAGGTCTCCTACAGACTATGCGTTGCGCCCTGCCCGCGGGTTGCCGGTCCCGGGTGGCAGACTCGGGTCTGCTTCGAAGTCGGTTGGACCACATCGATCGTTCACGGGAGGACTACTGCAGTGCCGAGCAACGCACAACGGCGCCAGGCCGCGAAACGCAAACTCGAACGGCAGCTCGAGCGTCGAGCCGAACGCGAGCGCAAGCGGCGCCGCATGACGATCGCGCTGTCCGCGCTCGCAGTGATCGTGGTCGTCGGTGCGGGTGTTGCTCTGTGGGCGGTCGACCGGGGCGACGACACGGCCACCGAGGCGGCGTCGAACGACACCTCGGGTTCGGAAATGGAGTACGCCGCGCTCCCCGAGGGCCGGTCCGAGCCGTTGCCCGAGACGGTGAACTGCTCCTACCCCGCGGACGGCCGCGAACCGTCGAAGCCGGCGGAGCCGCCGCGCACCGAGGGCATCCGCACCACCGGCGAGGGCAACACGGACATCAGCGTCAGCGTGGAGACGAGCCAGGGGAACATCGGCCTGATCCTGCACAACGACGATTCGCCGTGCACCGTCAACAGCTTCCTGTCGCTCGCCTCGCAGAACTTCTTCGACGAGACGGCCTGCCATCGGCTCACCACCTCGCCGTCCCTGCAGGTCCTGCAGTGCGGCGACCCGTCGGGTAGCGGGTCGGGCGGGCCGGGTTACCAGTTCGCGAACGAGTTCCCGACCGACCAGTTCGCCGCCGACGATCCCGCGGCGCAGGAACCGATGACCTATCCGCGCGGCACGCTCGCGATGGCCAACGCCGGCCCGGACACCAACGGCAGCCAGTTCTTCCTGGTGTACGGCGATTCGGTGCTGCCGCCGCAGTACACCGTCTTCGGCACGATCGACGAGACCGGTCTCACGACCCTCGACAAGATCGCCGCGGCCGGTGTCGCAGGCGGAGCCGCCGACGGTGCCCCCGCGCTGGAGACCACCCTCACGTCGGTCAGGATGGACTGATGATCCGATTGCGCACCACCCTCGCCGCCGGCGCCGGGCTGGCACTCCTGCTCACGGGATGCTCCGACGACACGTCCACCGACAGCGCCGCGACCTCCTCGGCACCCGCGTCCGTCGCCGACCGGGAGTCCCCCGCCTACACGGGCGAACTGCCGGAGCGACCCGCCGGTGGCGATCCCGTCTCGTGCACCTACAACGCCTCGGGCGACGCCGCGCGCGACGTGACCGCCCCGTCCGCGGACGACGTCTCCGCCACCGGCACCACCGCCGCGCAGATCACCACCAGCGTCGGCGAGATCGGCGTGGAGCTCGACCGGGCCGCGGCGCCGTGCACGGTCAACAGCTTCGTGTCCCTCGCGGAGCAGGGCTACTTCGACGACACGCCCTGCCACCGTCTGGTGACCTCGCCGGGTCTGCAGGTGCTGCAGTGCGGCGACCCGACGGGCACCGGCACGGGCGGTCCGGGTTACGGCTTCGACACCGAGTACCCGGAGAACGTGTACGCGCCCGGCGACGCCCAGCTGCGCCAGCCGGTGATCTACCCGCGCGGCACGGTCGCGATGGCCAACACCGGCCGGCCCGGCAGCAACGGCAGCCAGTTCTTCCTGGTCTACGAGGATTCGCAGCTTCCCCCCACCTACACGGTCTTCGGGACGGTCGACGAGGCCGGACTCACCGTGATCGAGGACGTCGCGGCGGAGGGCGACGACGGATCGATGGCGGCCGGCGGCGGTGCCCCCAACCGCGCGGTGCAGATCGAGTCGGTGACCGTCGGGTCCTGACACCCCCTCGCACGACAGCGCACGACGTCCCGCCCCGGATCCCGGGGCGGGACGTCGTGCCTTCGGGACTCCGACGGCGCGGATACTGCCGACCGGCACGAGATCCGCTGGACCACACCACCTCACGGGGTGATCTCGGGGGTGATTGTTCACCGATCCACCCTCGGCCCCTATCGGTTCGTGCAGGGTTCCGATAGCGTCCCGATGCTGTGATCCACACCACCGAACAGCGGTTCGCGTCCCGGCTCCGTACCGTTGTTCCGCTCTGTCTCGTCGCCGTCGCAGTGTTGCTCGGCGGCTGTGCGCAGGACGCCGGTTCCGAAACCACGAAGGTCACCGAGGTCGCCCAGCCACGGTCCGCTCCCCCACGCGATCTGTCCATCTACCGCGGGCTCCCCGAGGTCCCGGCCCAACCGGCACCGACGGTGACATGCGAGTACGTCGACAGGGGTGGCGCTCGTCCCCCGTCCACCGTATCGACCGTGGGCATCGTCGACCTGACGCTCGAGACGTCGATCGGCGCGATCCCGCTCGTGCTCGACCGGGCCCAGGCGCCGTGCACGGTCAACAGCTTCGTCGATCTCGCGCGTCGCGGGTTCTACGACGGCACCTCCTGTCACCGTCTCGCAACCGATCCGGGCGGTGAGCTCTACCAGTGCGGCGACCCCACAGGGACGGGATCCGGCGGGCCCGGTTACACCTTCGCGGACGAGTACCCGGTACCGCAGTTCGCGGCGGAGGCGGCGACGTCCTATCTCCCGCCGGCGGTGCTGTATCCGCGCGGCACGGTCGCGATGGCCAACGCCGGAGTGGAGAACAGCAACGGCAGCCAGTTCTTCCTGCTGCTCGGAGATTCGCTGTTGCGCCCGGACTTCACGGCCTTCGGCCGCATCGCCGATGCCGGGATGCCGGTGCTCGACGCGGCCGCCGCGGACGGGCACGACGGGTCCAGCCCGCTCGGGGGCGGCGTACCCACGACGCCCGTCGTGATCGGAGCCGTGCGGTGACGGAGCGACCCGACCGCCGCGATCAGGCTGCCGAGGTCACCCGGTAGACGTCGTAGACGCCCTCGACGTTGCGGACGACGTTGAGCACGTGTCCGAGATGCTTAGGATCGCCCATCTCGAAGGTGAACCGGCTCACCGCGACCCGGTCGCCCGTGGTCGTCACCGAGGCCGACAGGATGTTGACCTTCTCGTCGGCGAGCGCCTTCGTGACGTCCGACAGCAGGCGGTGCCGATCGAGCGCCTCGATCTGGATCGCGACGAGGAAGACCGACGACGGCGAGGGCGCCCACTGCACCTCGATGATGCGCTCCGACTGCTCCCGCAGCGACCCGGCGTTGGTGCAGTCGGTGCGGTGCACGCTCACCGCTCCGGTGCGGGTCACGAAGCCCATGATCTCGTCGCCGGGGACGGGCGTGCAGCACTTGGCGAGCTTCGAGACCGTGCCCGGTGCGCCGGGCACGAGGACACCGGAGTCGCCGCTGTGCCGCGAGCGGGTGGGGATGGTCGACGGGGTGGACCGCTCGGCCAGCTCCTCCTCGACGCCACCGACCCCGCCGAGCAGCGCGACCAGCCGTTGCACGACGTGGTGCGCCGAGACGTGGTGCTCACCGACGGCGGTGTACAGCGCCGAGACGTCGGCGTAGCGCAGTTCCTTGGCGACCGCGACCATCAGGTCGGCGTTCATCAGGCGCTGCAGCGGCAGACCGACGCGACGGACCTCCTTTGCGATGGCGTCCTTGCCGGATTCGAGGGCCTCCTCGCGACGCTCCTTGGCGAACCACTGCCGGATCTTCGCCTTGGCGCGAGGTGAGACGACGAACGACTGCCAGTCGCGGCTCGGGCCCGCGTTGGGGTCCTTGGAGGTGAAGACCTCCACGACCTCGCCGTTCTCGAGCTTGCGTTCGAGGGCGACGAGGCGGCCGTTGACGCGGGCTCCGATGCAGCGGTGCCCGACCTCGGTGTGCACGGCGTACGCGAAGTCCACGGGCGTCGAGCCGGAGGGCAGGGTGATCACGTCGCCCTTCGGCGTGAAGACGAAGATCTCCTTGACCGCCAGGTCGTAGCGGAGCGATTCGAGGAACTCCCCCGGGTCGGCCGCTTCCCGCTGCCAGTCGAGGAGCTGCCGCATCCAGGCCATGTCGTCGAGCTCGGCGACATCACCCGAGTGACGTCCCTTGGTCTCCTTGTACCGCCAGTGCGCGGCGATGCCGAACTCGGCGGTGCGGTGCATCTCGTGTGTGCGGATCTGCACCTCGAGCGGCTTGCCCTCGGGACCGATGACGGTGGTGTGCAGCGACTGGTAGACGCCGTAGCGGGGCTGCGCGATGTAGTCCTTGAACCGTCCCGCCATGGGCTGCCACAGCGAGTGCACGACACCGACGGCCGCGTAGCAGTCGCGGATCTCGTTGCACAGGATGCGCACGCCGACCAGGTCGTGGATGTCGTCGAAGTCGCGGCCCTTGACGATCATCTTCTGGTAGATCGACCAGTAGTGCTTGGGCCGGCCCTCGACGACCGCATCGATCCGCGACGCTGCGAGCGTCCGGCCGATCTCGTCGCGGACGGTGGCCAGGTAGGTGTCGCGCGACGGCGCGCGGGTCGCGACGAGCCGGACGATCTCCTCGTACTTCTTCGGGTGGAGGATCGCGAAGGCGAGGTCCTCGAGCTCCCACTTGACCGTCGCCATTCCGAGGCGGTGGGCCAGCGGGGCGATGACCTCGAGGGTCTCGCGTGCCTTGCGGGCCTGCTTCTCGGGAGGCAGGAAGCGCATGGTCCGCATGTTGTGCAGGCGGTCGGCGACCTTGATGACGAGCACCCGGGGGTCGCGCGCCATCGCGATGATCATCTTGCGGATGGTCTCACCCTCGGCGGCCGAGCCGAGCACGACCTTGTCGAGTTTGGTGACGCCGTCGACGAGATGCGCGACCTCTTCACCGAACTCGGCGGTGAGCTGCTCGAGCGTGTATCCGGTGTCCTCGACGGTGTCGTGGAGCAGTGCCGCGACGAGGGTCGTGGTGTCCATGCCGAGCTCGGCGAGGATCGTGGCGACCGCCAGCGGATGGGTGATGTACGGATCGCCGGACTTGCGCTTCTGGCTCGCGTGCCGCTCCTCGGCGACGTCGTACGCGCGCTGCAGCTGCGAGAGGTCGGCCTTCGGGTACAGCTCGCGGTGGATGGTGACCAGCGGCTCGAGGACCGGCTTGAGGCTCGTGCCCCGCTGACCGGTGATGCGTCGCGCCAGGCGGGCGCGCACCCGCCTCGACGCGGAGGTCGATGCCGGTGTGGGTGTCGGGTTCTGACCGGAATTGTGCGACCGATCGAGATTCTGGGTCATGCCTCCACCTCCCGTCGCGGCTGCGAACCCGGTTCGTCACCGATGCGCATGTCCGGACCGTACGGGCCCGGCGGGTTCACCGGCACCTGTGGCAACTCTATCTCTCAGATCCGCACGAGAGACGTGAGCGGGTACTTCTGCAGTCGCGCTCGGCCGCCGAGGGCTTCGATCTCGGTGACGACGGTGATCCCGACGACCTCGGCGCCGACGCGTTCGAGCAGTTCGACGGTCGCGGCGAGGGTTCCGCCGGTTGCGAGGACGTCGTCGACGACGAGCACCTTGCGGCCCTGCAGGGCCATCCAGTCGCCCGGGATCTCGATCGCCGCGGTGCCGTATTCGAGGCTGTATTCGCAGGTCTGGACGGGCGGCGGGAGCTTGCCGGCCTTGCGGACGGCGAGCACGCCCACGCCGAGGGAGCGGGCGATGCCGCCGCCGAGGAGGAAACCGCGCGCATCGATACCGGCGACGAGTTCGGCGTCGGGTGCCGCGGACGCCAGCGCCGCGATGACGGCCGAGAAGGACGGTCCGTCGGCGAAGACGGGCGTCAGGTCGGCGAAACGGACGCCCGCGGTCGGGAAGTCGTCGACCCATCGGGTGTGTTCGGCCACGGCCACGGCAGCTTCCTCGACGAGCCGCGTGTCGCCGATCCGTTGAGCGTTCATCCTCCGAGTATCCACCGGTCCATGTTCCAGCCCGCACCCGCGGTCGTCGGGTTCGGCACCCCGGCATGCATTCCCGCCGCGAACCCGAGCGTGCGGGGCTGCGCGAACAGGGGCAGGGTGGGGACGTCGCCCCACAGGATGCGTTCGGCCTCGGTCGCGAGTCCGGCGATGGCCGCGTTGTCCTTCGCCACGAGCAGACCGTCGAGCAGTTCGTCGACGCGTCCGATCGAATAGCCGCCGACGTTGCTGCCGGTGCCGGAGTGCAGCGAGCCGCGGGCGTCCTCCATGTCGGCGGCACCACCGGCACCGGCCGCCGTGGCCGTCCCCACGAGGATCGCGTCGACCTCCCCCGCCGTCAGCTGCGACGGCGTGAAGGTGTCGGAGCCGGCGTCGACGATCTCGATGCCCGCCTCCCGGCAGGACTCGCCGATCAGCTCGACGGTGCGCGCGCGACGCTCGTCCGGTCCGAGATAGCCGATGCGGACCTGCATGCGGTCCTGACCGGAGGCCTCACGTTCGGAACGCGCGGCGTCGATGTCGACCTCGGCGTAGCGTTCGGCGGTCTGCGCCGTCTGCGGGTACAGCGGCGAATCGGGCGCCAGGAGCCGCGAGGTGACGGGGCCCGTGACGCCGTTCGACTCGTCGGATGCGCCGAGTTCGTCGAACAACTGTGTCCTGGGCGTGCACAGGGCGACGGCGCGGCGCGCCGCCGGGTCCTGGAAGACACCGCTCGTGGCGAACACCAGTTGTTCGAGGTTGCGTGAGACGACGGTGGAGACGTCGGCGCCGTCACCGAGGTTGCTGTGGCCGACGGATCCCTCGGCCACGTCGACGACGTGGATGCGGCCGTCCTCCGCGGCCGCGGACGTGTCGGTGCCGCGCGGCCAGACGACGATGCGGTCGGTGCCCGGGGCGTTCCCCCACCATCGCTCGTTCGCGACGAGGGTCAGGCCGTCCTCGGCGGTGTACGACTCGATGCGGTACGGCCCCGCGGACGGGAAGAGCGCCGGATCGATCTCGCCCGGGGTGAGGGTCCAGCCGGTGTTCCAGAACTCCGCGATGCGCCGGACGGCCTCGGTGTCGTTCGCCGTGATCGCCCCGACCAGGTCGGGGACACCCGACCTGTCCGCCGCCACGTGGGCCGGCATCAACTCGGTGGCCCCGAACAACGCCTTCCAGTTCGTGTCCTCACGGCCGGGCCGGAAGACGACGGTGGCCTCCTTCGACCCCGCCTGACAGTCGACCCGCTCGATGTCGGCGTAGCCACCGCGGTGGGCGGCGTCGAACAGCGGGATCTGCTCGCCGGACTCGTCGGGTGCGGTGAAGCGTCCGCTCGACGCAGCCCAGGCGAGGACGAGGTCGTCGCAGGACATCGGCACGCCGTCGGAGTAGACCGCATCCGGCGACAGGCGGTACTGCACGGTCAGGCCCTCACCGGGCACGACCGAGGCGGTGCCGATGTCGGTGTCCGCGACCACTCGGCCCGACGGGCCGACGTAGCCGAAGCCCGGCAGCACCCGGGCGAACGCCTGGCGTGCGCCGGAGGCGGCGCCGTCGACGGTGTTGGCGTTGTAGGTCGTCACCGTGTTGTCGATCGCGTACCCGATCGAGTGCACCGGTTCCTCGTCCGTGCCACAGGCCACGGCGGAGAACGCGAGTGTCGAGGCCACCGCGCACGCGAGGAGCGTGCCGCGGCGCCTCGGCGACCGCCTCGTCGTCGGGTCGTTCCGCTCGCTCACCGCCATGTCAGGACCTTCTCTTGCCGCGCTTTCCGGTGGGTCGCGCTCCGGGGGCGGGGCCGCGACGGACCGTCGCCCGGTCGGGCAGGGCTCCGGCCCCCTGGACCGTCGGCACAACCTTCGCGGAGGGCACGGCGGGCGGCTGCGATCCGGCCGTCGTCCCGGCCTTCGCTGCGCGGGCGGCGGCCTCCTCCCGCTTGACGAGCACCTTGCGGGTGTGCTTCGCGACCGGACCACGCCATTCCTCGAGCGTAACCAGCAACGGGGTCGCGAAGAAGATCGACGAGAAGGTACCGACGACGATGCCGACGAGCTGGACGAGGGCGAGGTCCTTGAGCGTGCCCACTCCGAGGAGCCACACCGCGACCACCATGAGCGCGAGCACCGGCAGCACCGAGATGATCGTGGTGTTGATCGAGCGCATGAGGGTCTGGTTGACGGCGAGGTTGGCCTGCTCGGCGTAGGTGCGGCGGTGCAGGTGCAGGATGCCGCGGGTGTTCTCCTCGACTTTGTCGAAGACGACGACCGTGTCGTACAGCGAGAAGCCGAGGATCGTGAGCAGGCCGATGACGGTCGCCGGGGTGACCTCGAAACCGACGAGGGCGTAGACACCCGCTGTCACGATGATGTCGAAGAACAGGGCCGCGATCGCTGCGGCCGCCATGTTCCGCTGGTATCGGATCGTGATGTAGATGCTCACGATGACCAGGAAGACCACCAGCGCGATGAGCGCCTTGTTGGTGATCTGGCTTCCCCACGTCTCGCTGACATCGGCGACGCTGATCGCGTTGCGGGACGGCTCACCGTCCGGCCCGGCGGGCTGGAACTCCTCGAACAGCGCGGTCTGCAGCTCGGCGACCTGCTCGATGTCGAGGGTCTCCGACCGGATCTGCACCGTCGCACCGTCTCCGGCGCCGACGGTCTGCACCGCTTCGGGTTCGAAGCCGATCGTGTCGCTGAAAACGGTTTCGACGTCGTCGACGGAGACACCGGCCACTGCCGGCATCTGGATGCGGGTGCCGCCCTCGAAGTCGATACCCCAGCTGAATCCGCGCAGCAGCATGCTGAGCAGGGCGATCAGCACGATCACCGCGGTGACGATGTACCACCGCTTGCGGCGGCCGACGATCTCGAAGGCACCCGTGCCGGTGTACAGGCGGGACAGCAGACCGTGCTGCGGTATGGCCGTCGTCGTGGTCGTGTCGGTCATCGTCACGCCTCCTTCGCAGCGGTCGCGGCAACGAGGCGACGCTCGTCGGCCACCTGCTGGATCGCGCCCAGACCGTTCACACTCGGCTTGGACCAGAACTTCGACTTCGAGGCCAGGAACACCAGCGGCCAGGTCACGAGGAACACCACGACGACGTCGAGGATCGTGGTGAGGCCGAGGGTGAACGCGAAGCCACGGACCTGACCGACGGCCAGGACGTAGAGCACGGCGGCGGCGATGAAACTGACCGCGTTACCGGAAAGGATGGTCCGGCGGGCACGGGCCCAACCGCGCGGCACGGCGGAACGGAAACTTCGTCCCTCGCGGATCTCGTCCTTGATCCGTTCGAAGAAGACGACGAACGAGTCGGCGGTCATGCCGATACCGATGATGAGACCGGCGACGCCGGCGAGGTCGAGCGTGAACCCGATGTATCGGCCGAGCAGCACCATGACCGCGTAGACCGCCAGACCCGACAGGACGAGCGACAGTGCGGTGAGCAGTCCGAGCATCCGGTAGTAGGCGAGGCAGAAGATCAGCACGAGGGCCAGGCCCACCGCACCGGCGATCAGGCCGGCCTCGAGCGAGGCCAGACCCAGTGTCGCGGAGACGGTCTCGGCTTCGGACGCGACGAACGACAGCGGGAGCGAGCCGTACTTGAGGGTGTTCGCGAGCTCGGCGGCCTGCGTGTTCGTGAACTGGCCGGTGATCGAGGTGGCGCTGCCGGCGGGGGTGGCGCCCTGGATCACCGGGGCGCTGACGACCTTCGAGTCGAGCACGAAGGCGGCCTGCTGACCGATGTTCGCGGCGGTGAACTGCGCCCAGGTGTTGCTGCCCTCGCTGTCGAAGGTCAGGCTGACCTCGTAGCGCGATTGCTGCTGGTTGAAGCCGGAGGTGGCGTCGTCGATCTGCTGGCCGTCGATGATGCTCGGGCCGAGCAGGTAGATCGCGGTGCCGTCCGTGGAGCACGCGACGAGCGGAAGCGCCGGGTCGTCGTTGCCTGCGAGCGGGTCGGCCGCGGAGCAGTCGAGCGCGAGAGCTGCGGCCTGCTGCACCGCGGGGTCCTCGCTCTGGCGGGTGGCCTTGGCCGCGGCGATGTCGGCGGCCGCCTGTTCCTGCGGGGTGAGCGAGCCGTCGTTCTCGGGAGCCTCGGGTGCTCCGGTCGGCTCGGTCGGAGCCTCGGGCGTCTCGGCCGGTTCCGGGGCATCGGTGGGCGCGGTGGGATCCTGCGCCGGGAACGGACGTCCCTGCGGTTCGGGCGCATCGGCGGGCGGAGCCTGGTCGGCCGGTGCGGGTTCGCCGGGTGCCGGTTCGGCAGGGGCCGGTTCTGCGGGCAGCCCGCCCTCGGGCGTACCGGCGCCGGGCTGCTCGGCGAGATCCTCGGCGGTCATGTTCGCGTCGATCGGTCCCCCGATCACCGGCCTGATGTACAGACGGGCGGTCTGGCCCAGCGTCCTGGCCTGGGAGCTGTCCTCACCCGGGACGGTGATCACGAGGTTGTCGCCCTCGACGATCACTTCCGAACCCGAGACACCGAGGCCGTTGACGCGGGTCTCGATGATCTGCTGGGCCTGGCGGAGGCTGTCCGGACTCGGGCTGCTCCCGTCGGGGGTTCGCGCGGTGAGGGTGACGCGGGTGCCACCCTGCAGGTCGATGCCCAGCTTCGGGGTGGGCGACTTGTCCCCGGTGAAGAAGACCAGTGCATACAACGCGGCGAGAATCACCCCGAACAGGGCGAGAGCGCGCACGGGATGCACCGATCCGTTGGAAGGTGCCACGGTCTGTCAGTCTCCTCGATGCGAGTGAGTGGTGGTCGGGTGCAGTCGCGCGGCGCTCGGCACCGGCACCGGAGACTCCGGTGCCGAAACCGTGCGTCGCGAATCGGCTGTCAGTACTCGGTCGGACGTCCCTCCGGCGGGGTCGCATCGTCGTCCTTGCGGAGCAGATCCGGATCCTGCGGGGTCTCGGTCTCGACGCGCTCCCGGATGACCAGACGCGACCAGGTCGTGACGACACCCGGCGCGATCTCGAGATCGACGGTGTCGTCGGCGAGGGCGGCCACCGTGGCGTGCAGACCCGCGGTGGTCATCACGCGGTCGCCGATGCGCAGGGAGTCCTGCAGCGCCGTCACCTTCTGCATCTCCTTCTTCTGACGCCGCACGCCCAGGAAGGTCGGGACGAGCAGTGCCAGGATCAGGAGAGGGAAGAGCAGTTCCATCGTTGAAGTCAGTCCTCGGTCGTTGTCGGTGGGTGGTGACGCGGGCGACACCAGCGGGTCGTGGTGGCGCATGCGGCACCACGACGTCGGGATCGGCCTCCACGGACCGACGCAGTAGACCAGTGTGCCATTCCCCGGGCGAGGGTCCTACCGCCGTACGTCCGGATCGTCCGGGTCGGACGGATCGACACCGCCCTCGAGGGTCGTGTCGGGGTCGTCCTCGAACAGCTCGAGCTGGGGTTCGCGCGCACGCACCTCGATGCCCCCGGTGGCGGCCTCCGGCGGCGGGGTGAGGCCGAGCTGCAACCAGGCGGCCTGCGTGGCCACACGTCCGCGCGGAGTGCGCGCGACCATGCCGGCACGGACCAGGAACGGCTCGCACACCTCCTCGACGGTGGCGGGCTCCTCCCCCACTGCCACGGCGAGTGTCGACACGCCGACCGGGCCGCCACCGAAACTGCGGACGAGTGCGCCGAGGACGGCGCGGTCGAGACGATCGAGACCGATCGGGTCGACGTCGTACACCTCGAGCGCGGCCTGGGCGACGGCCCGGGTCACGACACCGTCGGCCCGCACGTCGGCGTAGTCGCGGACGCGGCGCAGCAACCGGTTGGCGATACGCGGCGTGCCGCGGGAGCGACCGGCGATCTCCGCAGCGGCGTCGTCGCGCAGATCGATCCCGAGGATCGACGCGGAGCGGTGCAGGATCCGCTGCAGTTCGGGAGGCTCGTAGAAGTCCATGTGCGCGGTGAAACCGAACCGGTCGCGCAGCGGGCCGGTGAGGGCGCCGGAACGGGTGGTCGCGCCGACGAGGGTGAAGGGTGCGACCTCGAGCGGGATGGACGTCGCGCCGGGCCCCTTGCCCACCACGACGTCGACGCGGAAGTCCTCCATCGCGAGGTACAGCATCTCCTCGGCCGGTCGGGCGATGCGGTGGATCTCGTCGATGAACAGCACGTCGCCCTCGGCGAGGTTCGACAGCATCGCGGCGAGATCGCCGGCCCGTTCGAGCGCGGGACCGGAGGTGAGTCGCAGCGACGTGCCGAGTTCGGCGGCGATGATCATCGCCATCGACGTCTTGCCGAGACCGGGCGGGCCGGACAGGAGGATGTGGTCGGGAGTGCCGCCGCGAAGTTTCGCTCCTCGCAGGACGAGCTGCAGCTGCTCGCGGACCCGCGGTTGCCCGATGAAATCGTCGAGACTGGTCGGGCGCAGGCTGGTCTCGATGTCGCTGTCGGAGGGCAGGTGCTCCGCCGTGACGGGCGACCGATCACGGTCGGCCGCTGCAGCATCGAACTCACGGTACTCGTCGGTCACCGCGACCTACCCAGCAGCTTGAGCGCCGAGCGCAGTGCCGTCGAGACGTCGGCCCCCGGATCCTCGGTGAGAACCTTGTCGGCGGCAGGTTCGGCCTGACGCGGCGTGAATCCGAGGCCGACCAGCGCCTCGACGATCTGGTCGCGCAGCGGCGAGGCTCCGGCCGCGACGGGCGACCCTCCGGTCGCACCGAAGGCCGCGACCTTGTCGCGCAGTTCGACGATCATGCGTTCGGCGCCGCGCTTGCCGATCCCGGGCACCCGCGTCAGCGCTGCGGTGTTGCCGTCGGCGAGAGCCGCACGCAAGGCATCGGGTTCGAGGACGGCGAGCGTGGCCATGGCGAGCCGGGGGCCGACGCCGCTGACCGTCTGCAGCAGACCGAACAGCTCGCGCGCCTCCGCGTCCACGAAGCCGTACAGCGTCATGGAGTCCTCGCGGACGATCATCGCGGTGGCGAGTCTGGCCTGCTCGCCGCGCCGGAGACCGGCGAGGGTCGCGGGTGTGGTGTTGATCCGGTAGCCGATCCCACCCGCCTCGATCACCACGTGGTCGAGGGCTATGTCGAGTACCTCGCCGTGTACCGAGGCGATCACCGGCTACCTGCCTTCCGTGCGGCCGACTGTTCGCGCAGCCGCTCCTCGTAGCGTTTCTTCTGCTGGGCGGCCGCAGCTTCGGCGGCCGCAAGTCTGGCGATCAGCGGGGCCCGCCAACAATGTGCGACGGCCAGCGCGAGCGCGTCGGCGGCGTCGGCGGGCTTCGGCGCGGCGTCGAGCTTGAGGATGCGGGTGATCATCGTGGTCACCTGCTTCTTGTCGGCCGTGCCACTGCCGGTGACCGCGGCCTTCACCTCGCTCGGCGTGTGGAACATGACCGGGATCGAGCGACGCGCCGCGGCCAGGGCCACGACACCGCCGGCCTGCGCGGTGCCCATCGCGGTGCGCACGTTGTGCTGGGAGAACACGCGCTCGATCGCGACGACGTCGGGCTCGTAGCGGTCCATCCATTCCTCGACCGAGTCGGACACCTTGAGGAGCCGGTGCTCGAGGTCGAGGTCGGGCGAGGTGCGGATGACCCCGACGGCGACGGGGATCACGTCGCGTCCGCGTCCTGTGTCGACCATCCCCAGACCACAGCGGGTCAGACCGGGGTCGACACCCATCACGCGCACCCGACTCACCTCTCGACACCCGAATACGGCCGGTTTCCGACACATCCGACGGACCCGACCCCGCTCCGCACGATTGCGAACGCCTGTTCGAGAGCATAGCGGCCGGGGTCGGGTGCCGGGAGACCGACACGCGACCCCGGCCGCTGTGACAAGTACGACGAGCGTCGCTCGGGGACGAGTACGACGAGAGCGTCGCTCAGGCGTCGAGTTCGGCGAGCACGTCGTCGGAGATGTCGACGTTCGTGTAGACGTTCTGCACGTCGTCGCAGTCCTCGAGCGCGTCGACCAGCTTCATGACCTTGCGCGCGCCCTCGGCGTCGACGGGCACCTCGACCGAGGCCCGGAAGTCGGGGTCGGCCGAGTCGTAGTCGATGCCGGCGTCGACGAGCGCCGTACGCACGGCGATCAGGTCGGACGCCTCGGAGACGATCTCGAAGGAGTCGCCGAGATCGTTGATCTCCTCGGCGCCCGCTTCGAGGACGACCTCGAGGATCTCGTCCTCGGAGCGGCCGTTCTTCTCGAGCACGACGACACCCTTGCGGGTGAACAGGTAGGCGACCGAACCCGGATCGGCCATGTTGCCGCCGTTGCGGGTCATCGCCGTGCGGACCTCACCGGCGGCGCGGTTGCGGTTGTCGGTCAGGCACTCGATGAGCAGCGCGACACCGTTGGGGCCGTAGCCCTCGTAGGTGATGTTCTGCCAGTCGGCACCGCCGGCTTCCTCACCGGCGCCGCGCTTGCGGGCACGCTCGATGTTGTCGTTCGGGACCGAGCTCTTCTTCGCCTTCTGGATGGCGTCGAACAGGGTCGGGTTACCCGCCGGGTCGCCACCGCCGGTCCGAGCCGCCACCTCGATGTTCTTGATGAGCTTCGCGAACATCTTGCCGCGCTTGGCGTCGATGACCGCCTTCTTGTGCTTGGTGGTGGCCCATTTGGAGTGGCCGCTCATTCGCTTCGAGCCCCTTCCGGCGAAGTGTGGTCGGCGTCAACCGACAGGTCGGAGCGTCGATTCTACTCGCTCCCGCTGTGGGTCACCGCACGGTGGCCGTGTCGTCATGTCGCCGAGGTCGTCGGGCGCACTCCGCGGTCAGGTGGCCGAACGCACGGTCTCCACGAACAACCGGTGCACGCGATGGTCGCCGGTGATCTCGGGATGGAAGGAGGTCGCGATCACCGCACCCTGCCGCACCGCGACCACCCGGCCCGCCGCCGGCCCGTCCGGCACCGTGGCCAGGACCTCGACGTCGGGCCCGACCTCCTCCACCCAGGGTGCGCGGATGAACACCGCGCGCACCGGTCCGTCGTCGAGGCCGGTCAGCGGCAGGTCGGTCTCGAACGAGTCGACCTGACGGCCGAACGCGTTGCGGCGCACCACGATATCGAGGGCGTCGAGGTGCTCGGCGTCCTCGGTGGTGTCGAGCACCCGGGAGGCGAGCAGGATCATGCCGGCGCACGAACCGTAGGCGGGCAGGCCCGCCTTCAACCGGCTCCGCAACGGCTCGAGCAGATCGAACACGCGTAACAGCCGGCTGACGGTCGTGGACTCGCCGCCGGGGAGGGCGATGCCGTCGACCTCGTCGAGTTCGCGCTCGCGCCGCACCGCGATCGTCCGCGCACCCGCCGCCTCGAGAGCACTGCGGTGTTCGCGGACGTCGCCCTGCAGTGCCAGGACGCCGATCGTGGGGGAAGAAGTGGTCACCGTTGCCTGCCTGTCCGTCCGGGGTCGCCGGTGTGCAGGCACTCCGTGAGGGCGTCCTCGTCGGGGACGCCCTCGTTCAGGACTCGCGCAGGTACCGCGTGAGTCCTTCCTGCACCACCGCCGCGACCATGTTGCCGTTGCGATCGAAGATCCGCCCCTGGGTCAGTGCGCGCCCCAGCCCGGCGGAGGGTGACGTCTGGTCGTAGAGCAGCCAGTCGTCGGCGCGGAACGGCCGCAGGAACCACATCGCGTGGTCCAGGGATGCGCCCTGCGTCCGTTCGTCGTCGTGGCCGACACTCGCCGAGCCGAGCAACGTCATGTCGCTCATGTACGCGAGCGTGCACACGTGGAAGACGGGGTCGTCGGGGAGGATCTCGCGGGACTTGAACCACAGCTGCTGCTGTGCGGCCATCCTGCTCGACGAGTCCATCCGGTCGCGGGGAACGAACCGGAAGTCCCACTCGGCCCATTCCTTCTTCGCCCACAGCAGGGTTGCGTCGTCGACCACGGTCTCCGGATCGGGCAGTTCCTCCGGAGCCGGCACGCGCGGCATCGTGTCCTGGTGCTCGATCCCCTCGTCGCGCACGTGGAACGACGCCGACATGGTGAAGATCGCCTTGCCGTCCTGGACGGCCGTCACGCGCCGGGTGCAGAAGGAGCGGCCGTCGCGGATCCGGTCGACGAGATAGACGATCTGCATCGTCGGGTTCCCCGGCCGGAGGAAGTAGCCGTGCAGCGAGTGGACCCCGAAGTCGGGATCGACGGTGCGGACCGCCGATACGAGCGCCTGACCGGCGACCTGACCACCGAACGTCCGCGGCAGCAACGTCTCCGTCGCGATACCCCGGAAGATGTCGTTCTCGATCTGTTCGAGCGCCAGGATCTGCTCGATCTTCGCCATGGGAACTCCTTCTGTGCACCGTACGCAAGAAGGCTAGCTGCACGGACGTGTACCGAACGCCGTGTCCCCGGGAAGTGGTGGGAGAACCGGGATCGCTATCGGGTACCGAATGTGACACCCTCGGGAGAACGGAGGGGGTGCAATGCGACAAGTCACCGATGTGGTGCGCAGGAACAGCGTGACGATCACGGGCAACCGACAGGGCCCGGTGGTCGTCCTCGCGCACGGTTTCGGCTGCGACCAGCACCTGTGGCGCCTGGTGATCCCGCTGCTCGAACCCGACTTCACCGTGGTGCGGTTCGACCACGTCGGCTCCGGGCGCTCCGATGCGACCGCCTGGGATCCCCAGCGCTATTCGCGGATGGAGACCTACGCCGACGACGTCGTGGACCTGTGCCGGAGCCTGGATCTCGGGCCGGTGCTCTTCGTCGGCCACTCGGTGAGCGCGTCGATCGGTGTCCTCGCGGCGGCCGCTGCCCCGGAGGTCTTCTCCGGTCTCGTGCTGCTCGCGCCGTCCCCGTGCTTCATCGACGATCCGGCCACCGGTTACCGAGGTGGGTTCAGCGCCGACGACATCGACGAGCTGCTCGAATCCCTCGAGGCGAACTATCTGGGCTGGACCGAGTCGATGGCGCCGGTCATCATGGGCAATCCCGAGCGGCCGGAGCTCGGCGACGAACTCGCCGAGATCTTCTGCCGCGCGGATCCCGAGGTGGCGCGCGTCTTCGCCCGGGTGACCTTCCTGGCCGACAATCGCTCCGATCTGGCCGCGGTGTCGGTGCCCACGCTCGTCGCCCAGTGCGCCCACGATGCGATCGCTCCGCGCGAGGTCGGTGCCTTCGTTCACGAGCAGATCCCCGGGAGCGAACTCGTGACTCTGAACGCGACCGGCCACTGCCCGCAGCTCAGCGCACCCGAAGAGACAGCAGCCGCGATCGCGGCGTTCGCGCGCCGATCGGGGTGACGGCGACGACCGATCGGACCCTCGATCCCCGTATCCGACACGGCGATGCGCTGTACGACAACGCGCCGTGCGGATTCCTGACGACGCTCCCGGACGGACGGATCACGGAGGTGAACCGGACGTTGACGGACTGGCTCGGGTTCCCGAGCGACGAACTGGTCGGCAAGCGGTACTTCTCGGACCTGCTCAGCGTGGGCGGCCGTATCTACCACGAGACCCATTACGCGCCGCTCCTGCTCATGCACGGGCAGATCAACGGGATCGCTCTCGAACTCGTCCGTGCCGACCGGACCCGGCTTCCGGTCCTGGCCGCCTCGGTGGTCGAGCCGGACGCCGAGGGCAGGCCCGCGCTGATCCGCACGATGCTGTTCGATGCGCGCGAGCGCCGCGCCTACGAGACGGAACTGCTCCGTGCCCGTCGCGAGGCGGAACTCGAGCGTGAGCGGCTCCGCAAGATCAACGCCACGCTCCAGGCGACCCTGCTTCCACCGAGCCTGCCCGCGGTACCGGGACTCGAGGTCGACGCGTACTACCACATCGCGTCCCCCGACGAGGTCGGCGGCGACTTCTACGACCTGTTCCCCGCGCGCGCCGGCACGTGGGGGCTGTTCCTCGGCGATGTGTGCGGAAAGGGCGCTCGCGCAGCGGCGGTGACGTCGATCGTCCGCTACACGCTGCGCGCCGCGGCGGTCTACGAGACGTTCCCGTCCGCGGCGCTCAGGACGCTCAACACCACCCTGCTCGACGAACGCGACAGCGAGACGCGAGCTCCCTTCTGCACGCTCACCTTCGGCACGGTCGCGCCCGATCCGGACACCGGACGGGTCGACATCCGTCTCGCCTCGGGTGGGCATCCGCCGCCGCTTCTCGTGCGCGCGAACGGCAACGTCGACTATCTCCCCACGATCGGCGGACAGCTGATCGGAATGCTGCCCACGCCGCGGCTCGTCGAGCACACCTTCGCGCTGCGCCCCGGCGACACGCTGCTGCTGTACACCGACGGGGTGACCGAGGCCCTCGTCTCCGGCGAGACCCGCGAACGCTTCGGGGAGGACCGCCTCCTCGACCACGTCCGCGCATCGAAGCCGACGAGCGCGGCGGAAGCGGTCGGAGCCGTCCGCGAGGCGCTCGCGACGCTCGGGGCGGGCGTGCAGGACGACGTCGCCCTGCTCGCCCTGCACGCACCCCGGTAGAGCGGTCACCAGCCGCGTTCGGCGAGCCGGTGCGGCTGCGGGATCTCGTCGACGTTGATACCGACCATCGCCTCGCCGAGGCCGCGCGAGACCTTCGCGAGCACGTCGGGATCGTCGTGGAAGGTGGTGGCCTTGACGATCGCGGCCGCACGCTGGGCGGGGTTGCCCGACTTGAAGATTCCGGATCCGACGAACACGCCCTCGGCGCCGAGCTGCATCATCATCGCCGCGTCGGCGGGGGTGGCGATGCCACCGGCGGTGAAGAGGGTGACGGGCAGCTTGCCGGCGCGGGCGACCTCGACGACGAGGTCGTAGGGGGCCTGCAGTTCCTTGGCGGCGACGTAGAGCTCGTCCTCGGGAAGCGAGGTCAGGCGCCGGATCTCCTGGCGGATCCGACGCATGTGGGTCGTGGCGTTCGAGACGTCGCCGGTGCCGGCCTCGCCCTTGGAGCGGATCATCGCCGCGCCCTCGTTGATACGGCGCAGTGCCTCACCGAGATTCGTTGCGCCGCACACGAACGGCACGGTGAACGCGAACTTGTCGATGTGGTTCTCGTAGTCGGCGGGGGTGAGCACCTCCGACTCGTCGATGTAGTCGACCCCGAGAGCCTGCAGGATCTGCGCCTCGACGAAGTGGCCGATGCGCGCCTTGGCCATGACGGGGATCGAGACGGCCTCGATGATGCCGTCGATCATGTCGGGATCGCTCATGCGCGACACGCCGCCCTGCGCGCGGATGTCCGCGGGCACGCGTTCGAGGGCCATGACCGCCACCGCGCCGGCGTCCTCGGCGATCTTCGCCTGTTCGGGGGTCACCACGTCCATGATCACCCCGCCCTTGAGCATCTCGGCCATGCCGCGCTTGACGCGGGCGGTGCCGGTGACGGGGGCGGTATCGGGGCTGGTCACGATGGGGATTCCTCCTCGGTGGACGGATCGGCGAGTACTGCCGGCGCACGGGGCGACGGGCAGCGGACCCCAGCCTAGGGCCGTATCCGAGGCACCCCCATAGCCAGTTGACAACAACTGGACTGCATGCTGCCGGTCCACTCCCCCGGCCGGGCTCCGGAGGTTTCGATCACGCCGACTCGAACCGTCGCCCGGATCGTTGCCGATGCTCATGATGGGAGGGATGTGCGCCCACGGCCGTGGGCGCACTCCGCCGTTTCACCTCGAGGGTTCACGCGGATGTCCGGGAACCGACGAAAGGCTGGGATGCCCGTGGCACCGAACCGCCCTGTTGCTCGTGAACCGCTCCGCGGAGCCACCTTCCGGGCAGGAATCGCGATGATGGTCGAGGACTGTCGCCGATTCCCCGTCCCCGCGGCGGTCGCGATCGGCGCGAGCATCGCCAACGGCCTGTGCACGGTACTGTTCGCCGACGTGATCGGCTCGGCCACCGACGATCTCGTCCTCGGGAGCTTCGAACGCGGCGAGCTGTCCACCGGCGTCGCCGTGGCAACGGCCCTCGCGTTGATCGGCGTCGCCCTGTTGCGCGTCCTGAGCATCGTGACCCGCACGTTCGCGGGAGGCACCGTCCAGTTCCGCGGACTGGCCCGCACGCGCACGCGCCTGGCCGATCACTATCTCGATTCCGGATCGCGCTGGCACCGAGGTCATCCCACCGGTCGCCTGCTCGCCCATGCCGTCTCCGACGCCGACTCCGCCCACGCCCCGATGCAGCACTTCCCGTTCGCGGTCGGCATGACCGGCATGCTCCTGGCGGTGCTCGTCCAGGTCTTCCGCACGGACACCCGGCTCGGTGTGATCGCGGCCGTGCTCATCCCCGCGCTCATCGCGACGAACGTGGTCTACCAACGGGTCCTGTCGCCGCGCGCCCGGCAGGTGCAGTCGCGCCGCGCCGAGGTCGCCGCGCTCGCGCACGAGGCGATCGCCGGCGCCCAGGTCATCCGCACGCTCGGAGCGACCGACGACGAGACGCGGCGATTCGCCGGCGCCGCACACGAACTCGCGAGGGCCAATCGGTCCGCGGGTCGTGTCGGGGCGATCTTCGACCCGCTCATCGAACTGACCCCGTCGTTCGCGGTCCTCGTGGTCCTGCTCGTGGGCGTGGTGCGGATCGAGGCCGGTGCGGTGACCATCGGCGCTCTGGTCTCGGTCGTCTACCTGCTGCTCACCATGGTCATGCCGCTCGGTGTCATCGGCCGCTTCCTCGCCGTCCTGCCGGCCGGTGTCGTCGGTCGCCGCCGCGTCGAGACGGTACTGGCCGAGGCCGAACCGGAGCCGTCCGGCTCGGCCTCCGTCCCCCACTCGGCCGCTCCGGCCCGTCTGCGCGCCGATGCCGTCTCCTACCGCTTCGCCGACGCCGACCGGCCCGCCGTCGACTCGGTCGACCTGGATCTGCGCCCGGGACGCATCGTGGCGCTCGTCGGGCGCAACGGTTCCGGCAAGTCCACCCTCGTCGCGCTGCTCACTCGTCTGTTCCCGCCCACCTCGGGCACCGTGACCCTCGACGACGTCGACCTGGCCACGACACCACCCGGTCACACGGCACGACACGTCGCTCTCGTCACCCAGACCCCGTTCGTCTTCGCCGGATCCGTGCGCGACAACCTCACCCTGTGGGACGACGGGATCGACGAGGCAACGGTCCGTCGCGCGCTCGCGCTCGCCGAGGCCGGCTTCGTCGACGAACTGCCGGACGGTCTCGACACCGTGCTCGGCGACGGTCACGCGCGGTTGTCCGGCGGCCAACGTCAGCGCATCGCCCTCGCTCGGGCACTCGTGCGGCGACCCCGTGTGTTCGTCCTCGACGACGCCACGTCCGCACTCGATCCCGCCGTGGAGCGTGCCGTCGTCGACAACCTGCGGGCGGAGTTCTCGCAGGGACGATCGGAGACCACGATCCTCGTCGTCGCACACCGTCCCGCGATGATCTCGCTCGCCGACGAGGTGGTCTTCGTCGATCAGGGCCAGGTGGTCGCGACCGGCACTCACGCCGGTCTCGCGGCATCGGTGCCCGCCTACCGCGACCTGGTGACGGCCTACGACGACAACGCACGCACGGCCGAACTCGAGGGGGCGACCCGATGACCGTGTCCCCCACCGCATCCGCACAACCGGACGCCGAAAGGATCGACACCGAACGACTCGGCACCGTCGCGTTGCTCCGCCGCGTCGCCCGGCTCGTCCCGTCGGTGCGGACCGGCCTGGCCGCCACCCTGGCGTTCGCCGCGCTCGCGGCGGTGGGACGCATCGTCGTTCCCGTCGTGGTGCAGTACACGATCGATCACGGTCTGCTCACCGCGGTCACCTCCGAGGAGCGCACCCGGATCGTCGTCCGGTGCGCGCTCCTGGGAATGGCGGCCGTGCTGGTCGCGGGCGTCGGCTCGTCGCTGATGAACCGTCGTCTGATCTCGACCGTCGAGGACGTCGTGTCCGCCCTGCGGACCCGGGTGCTCGACCACACCCTGCGGCTGCCTCCCACCCGTCTGGAATCCGGCGCGCAGGGCAGCTTCGTCGCCCGGAGCACCGACGACCTCGATGCGGTGACGGTGTTCGCCCAGGGTGGCGGCATGACCCTCGTCCAGAACCTGACCCAGATGACGATCGCGTTCCTCGTCATGGCGGTGTACTCGTGGCCGCTGGCGATCCTGGCGGCGCTGGTCGCGTGCGTCGTGCCGCTCGTCGGCCGCTACGTGCAGCGGATCATCGCGGGCCGGTTCGACGTGGTGCGCTCGCGGATCGGGCAGCTGTACGCGGCGTTCGCGGAGACCCTCACCGGGATCGACACGATCCGGGCCGCCGGCGCCGTCGAGCGGGTCCGGACCCGGTTGCATTCGCGGATCGATGCGACGGCGGACGCACAGGTCCGCACGCTGCTGCCGATGAGCGCCTCGTTCTCCGTCGGCCAGAGCATCGACACGCTCATCACGATCGCGGTGATGTGCGGCGGGGTCGCGCTCGGCCTCGGCACCTCCGGTGTGGGTTCGTCGATCACCGTGGGGACGGTGGTCGCCTTCGTCTTCCTCGTGACGTTCTTCGTGCGGCCTCTGCAGTTCGCCGTCAACACACTGGCCGACGCCAAGAACTCGGAGGCGGGACTGCGCCGGGTGCTCGCGATCCTCGACCTGGAGACCGACGCGGTCGCACAGGAGATCGCGACGCCGCTGCGACCCGGGATGTTCGACGTCGACATCGACGCCGTCGAGGTGGGCTACGTCCCCGGACGCCCGGTCCTGAGCGGGCTGGACCTGCGGATCGGTGCCGGGCAGCAGGTCGCGGTGGTGGGCGAGACCGGTTCGGGCAAGAGCACCTTCGCCAAGCTGCTCACCCGGCAACTGCACCCCACGACCGGTACCGTCCGCTTCGCCGGTGTCGACGTCGCGAGCATCGGCGACGAGTCGCTCGCCCGGCGTGTCGCCGTGGTCCCCCAGGATCCCTTCCTGTTCGATCGCAGCGTCCTCGAGAACATCGCCGTCGCCCGTCCGGGAGCCGACCGGCACGACGTCGAAGCGATCCTTGCCGAGCTGGGGCTCGACGACTGGGCCCGCGACCTGCCGCACGGCCTCGACACCCGCACCGGCCAGCGGGGTGAGGCGCTGTCGGTCGGCGAACGCCAGCTCGTCGCGCTGGCACGCACCGCGCTCGTCGACCCCGACCTGCTGGTCCTCGACGAGGCCACCAGCGGTGTCGATGCCGGAACCGACGTGCGCCTGCAAAGGGCGCTGACATCGATCGGACGTGGACGCACCACGGTGACGATCGCCCACCGCCTGCACAGTGCGCGGGTCGCCGATCGAATCCTGGTGTTCGACCGGGGCCGGATCGTCGAGGACGGCACGCACGACGAGCTGGTTGCCACGGGCAGGCTCTACGCCCGGCTGCAGGACGCCTGGTCGTTCCGGTCGACGCTCGTGTGAGGGGAGCGGCTCGGGCTCAGTGGATCGCGCGGATCTCCGGCTCGAGCCGGCGCATCGCAACCTGCCGCGCCTCGTCGAGCAGCTCGGGCAGATCGTGCGGGTAGACCGGGTTCCCGGACTGCACGAGCGTCTGCAGTTCGTCGTCGTCGAACCAGCGGTGTTCGAGGCGCATGCTCCGCTCGAGATCGGTGAAGCCGTCCGCTGCGGGTTCGAAGGACGGCACCCGCACCGCGAAGAACAGCTCCTCCGAGTGCAGGACCTCGCCGTTGAACGGGAAGACGGCCACGCGCCGCCACATCGGCCCACACAGGATGTCGCGCTCGACCCGCAGGCCGGTCTCCTCGGCGAGCTCGCGGAGCGCGGCCGACGCGAGGTCCTCGCCGGGTTCGACGGCGCCGCCGATCGTGAACCAGAAGTGCCGCTCGGGCACCGCCGGGTCGTGTCCGCGCAGCAGCAGGACCCGGCCGTCCTCGTCGAGCAGCACGACGCGGGCCGACGTGCGTGCCCGATCCGGCACCGGGGTGGTGCGCGCAACGGGAGCGGTGGCAGTGCCGGAGGCAGGGGTCGCGCTCGGAGAAGGAGCCGTGCCGGGAACGGCCGGAGACGCGGTGGCGACCGCACCCGCCCGCTCGGCGATCTCGAAGTAGGTGGGTAGCGGCGCGGTTCCCCCGAGGTGCAGCCAGCGGACCGGTCGTCGGGTGCGCAGCGCCAGGGTGTCGCGTACCGCGTCGTTGTGGAAGCGGCGGGCGATGAGCACGCGTGCCTCCGCATCGGCGAGTTCGGCCACGAGCTGGGGGCGCAGCCGGCCGGTCTCGAGGCGTGCCAGGGCAGCCGACAACGCGTTCTCGGCCTCCTCGCGCCGGTCGCGGTCGGCCCGCTCGGCGGTGTCGGCGAGCTGGGCGAGTGCGCGCCCCTCCGGGACGGGGATCGACGCGGCGATGCTCCGCACGACCACCGCGCGGCGCGCCAGGGCCGCATCGAGTGCCTGCCAGGACAGATCCGAGCGCACGTGGAGACGGTCGAGCCGGTTGGCAGTGGAATAGGCCCACACACCGATCGCCACGACCACGGCGGCGACCAGCGACAGGACGAGGATCGTCACCGCGCTGACGGTCACGACCGGACCTCCCGCACCGGGCCGGCACCGACGGTGACGGTCTCGTAGACCCGCAGGATCTGATCAGCGACCACCGGCCAGTCGTACGCCTCGACCACCGTGGATCCGAAGTCGACCAGCGCCTGCCGGCGGTCGTCGTCGTCGAGGACCTCGAGGATGCCACGTGCGAGCGCGTCGGCGTCGCCGACCGGGACGAGGACACCGGCCTGTCCGTCGCGCAACACACGGCGGAAGGCGTCGAGCTGGGAGGCGACGACCGCCGTCCCCGCCGCCATGGCCTCGACGAGCACGATGCCGAAACTCTCACCACCGAGGTTCGGCGCGCAGTACACGTCGGCGCTGCGCATCGCGGACGCCTTCTCGTCGTCGTCGACCTGCCCGAGCAAGCGCAGGTGCCGGAAGTAGCGCCCCGCCTCCTTCCGCAACCGCTCCTCGTCGCCGCGCCCCACCACGAGGATCTCGATGTCGGGATGCCGGGCGACGAGAGCCGGCAACGCTCCGAGCAGGACATCCATGCCCTTGCGGGATTCGTCGTACCGGCCGAGGAACAGCACCGTGCGGCCCGGTCGCGGGTAGCCCGGCAGCAGCGGGGCGTGCCGGAAGAACGGCACGTCGACACCGTTGGGGATCTCGACCGCGTCGGCGCCGAGAGAGGTGACCTGCCAGCGCCGGGCCAGCTCGGACACCGCGATCCGGCCGCTGATCTTCTCGAGATAGGGCTGCAGGACACCTTGGAAGGTGCTGAGCACCAGCGATTTCGTCGTCGACGTGTGGAAGGTCGCCACGATCGGCCCTTCCGCCACCTTGAGCGCGAGCATCGACAGGCTCGGCGCGTTCGGTTCGTGGATGTGGAGGACGTCGAAGTCGTTGTCGTTGATCCAGCGGCGGACCCGCGCGTAGGAGACGGGACCGAAACTCAGGCGCGCGACCGATCCGTTGTACGGAATGGCGACGGCGCGACCTGCGGAGACGACGAAGTCCGGCAGGGGCGTCGTCTCCGACGCGGGAGCGAGCACGCTCACCTCGTGCCCGCGGCCGATGAGGACCTCCGCGAGATCCACGACGTGTGCCTGTACTCCACCGGGAACGTCGAAGGAGTACGGGCAGACCATCCCGATCCTCACCTACGCCTCCATCCGGGCGCGGCGGGCCTCCGACAGGTCGTCGAGCCACAACGGTTGCAGCATGTGCCAGTCCTCGGGGTGGGCGGCGATGTTGGCGGCGAACCGGTCGGCGAGGGCCTGTGTGGCAGCGTCGATCCCGACGCTCACGTCGAGCTCCGGATCCACACGGAACCCCCAGCCGTCCTCGGTGAACCAGCAGTGCACCGGCAACAGTGCCGCACCGGTGTCGATGGCCAGTTTCGCCGGTCCGGCGGGCATGCGGGTCGGTTCGCCGAAGAAGGTGACCGGGACTCCCTTGCGAGCGAGGTCGCGTTCGCCGAGCAGGCACACGATCCGGTTGTCGCGCAACCGCGCGGCCAGCTCCCCGAACGGAGGTGTCTCCCCGCCGCTCGAGGGGAAGATCTCGAAACCGAGACCCTCGCGGTAGTCCACGAAACGGCGGTAGAGGGACTCGGGACGCAGGCGCTCGGCGACCGTGGTCAATCCGCCGAAGTAGCGGACGCACCACACGCCGGCGAGATCCCAGTTCCCACTGTGGGGCAGCGCCAGGATCGCGCCGCGACCGGCGGCGAGCGCCACCTCGATGTGCTCACGGCCCTCGATGGACGAATCGATCGACTTCGCGGTCGCGTCGAGATCCATCGACGGCAGGCGGAACGCCTCGCGCCAGTAGCGCGCGTAGGACCGGACCGACCGGCGGATCAGATCGTCGGGCACCTCGTCCGGCTGCACCCCGAGCACCCGCGCGAGGTTGCGGCGCAGTTGCTGCGGTCCGCCGCCACGGCGCGCCGCATAGTCGGCGCCGACGTCGAACAACCGTCGCGCGACGCCGTCGGGCAGTGCCCGGACCAGACGCCAGCCACCCGCGTACGCCAGATCGGACGCCTTCTCGCCGACACTCACTGCGCTCCCCCGTCGTCCCGGGTCTCCGTCGTCCCGCCTGCCGGGGGCGTGATGGGAAGCAGTTCGCGCGCACCCGCGGAGTTGCGGACGGCGAGAACCCGCTGGAAGACGGTGATCACCGATCCGACGACGAGCAGCCACATCGCGATGTGGATCGCCCAGTCGAGCCCGAGGCCGGTGAGACCGGCGCCCACAAGCACGATCACGAGCCGGTCGGGCCGCTCGATCAGACCACCGTCGGCGGACAGTCCGCTCGCCTCCGCCCGCGCCTTCGCGTACGAGATGACCTGCGACGTCACGAGACAGACGAGGGTGGCGACGAACAACGGGCGGCTCTGCTCGTGGTAGACGGCCCACCATGCCAGACCACCGAAGATCGCGCCGTCGGCGACCCGGTCGCAGGTCGCGTCGAGTACCGCTCCGAAGCGCGTTCCGCCACCGCGGGCCCGGGCCATGGCGCCGTCGAGCATGTCGAACATGACGAACAGCCAGATGACCATCGCACCCCAGAACAGGTGTCCCATGGGGAACAGGGTCACGGCGGCGGCGATCGTGGCGACGGTGCCGACGAGTGTGACGGCGTCCGGAGTCAGGCCGGTACGGATCAGCGCCTTGCCGAGCGGCGCGGTGACCTTCGACACCGACGCACGCCCGAAGAAGCTCAGCATCCCGCGACCCCTGTCTTCCTGTCCGACCGTTGTGTCCGGAATCCGATCCTGCCACGAATAGGGCCGGAAATGCGCAGTCGGCCCGCGGCGGATCGGCACGCGAACGACACCACGGCCGTGCGCTGCGATCGCGACGACTCGGGGAGGGCTGTCACTCGTCCCATGCCGAGGCGAGCAGTGCACGGGTGTCGCGCAGCAGCTGCACCATGACCTTCGACCCACCGAGGACGGTGATGAAGTTGGCGTCGCCGCCCCAGCGCGGCACGACGTGCAGGTGGAGATGCTCGGCCAGCGAGCCTCCCGCCGCGGCACCGAGGTTGAGGCCGACGTTGAAACCGTGCGGACGCGAGACGCGCTTGATGACGCGGAGCGCCCGCTGCGCGAACTGCATGAGTTCGGCGCTCTCCTCGGGCGTCAGGTCCTCGAGGTTGGCCACCCGGCGATACGGTACGACCATCAGATGACCCGGGTTGTACGGGTACAGGTTGAGCACCGCGTACACCAGTTCGCCGCGTGCGACGACGAGGCCCTCCTCGTCGGACATCTTGGGGATGTCGGTGAAGGGCTCGTACGGCTCGTCGCGACCCCGCGGGGACTCGGTGATGTACGACATGCGATGGGGCGACCACAGGCGCTGCAGGTGGTCGGACTCCCCCACGCCGCGGTCGACCATCGAGGCGGGACTGTCGTCGGTCGCTGGGATGTCGGCGGGCCCCGGGGTACGGTCGCCCGTCACGACGGGCTGCCTTCCCCGCCGGAACCGACGAGTTCGGCGGTGGGCGAGGCGTTCTCGCGGCGGCGGACCCACTCGGTGACGATTCGCACGGCCTCGTCGACGGGCACGCCGTTGACCTGCGTGCCGTCGCGGAAGCGGAAGCTGACCGCGCCGGCCGCGACGTCGCGCTCGCCGGCGAGCAGCATGAACGGCACCTTCTGCGTGGTGTGGGTGCGGATCTTCTTCTGCATGCGGTCGTCGGAGACGTCGACCTCGGCGCGGATCCCCTGCGCCTTCAGCTTGCCGACGACGTCGAACAGGTGGCCCTCGAAGTCGGCGGCCACGGGGATGCCCACGACCTGCACGGGCGAGAGCCACGCGGGGAAGGCACCGGCGTAGTGCTCGGTGAGCACACCGAAGAACCGTTCGATGGAACCGAACAGGGCGCGGTGGATCATGACGGGGCGGTGCTTGGCACCGTCGGCGCCGGTGTACTCGAGCTCGAACCGCTCGGGCAGGTTGAAGTCGAGCTGGATCGTCGACATCTGCCAGCTGCGGCCGAGCGCGTCCTTGACCTGCACCGAGATCTTCGGGCCGTAGAAGGCGGCCCCGCCCGGGTCGGGCACGAGGTTCAGGCCGGAGGCCTCACCGACCTCCCGCAGCGTCTCGGTCGCGACGTCCCACAGCTCGTCGCTGCCGACGAACTTCTTGGGGTTCTTCGTCGACAGTTCGAGGTAGTAGTCGTCGAGCCCGTAGTCCTTGAGCAGGTCGAGGATGAAGTTCAGGACGCTGGTGAGCTCGTCGCGCATCTGCTCGGGGGTGCAGAAGATGTGCGCGTCGTCCTGCGTCATGCCGCGCACGCGAGTCAGGCCGTGGACGACACCGGACTTCTCGTAGCGGTAGACCGAACCGAACTCGAACATGCGCAGCGGCAGTTCGCGGTAGGAGCGCCCGCGCGACCGGAAGATCAGGTCGTGCATCGGGCAGTTCATGGGCTTGAGGTAGTAGTCCTGGCCCGGCTTGCGGACGGTGCCGTCCTCGTTGAGCTCCTCGTCGATGTGCATCGCGGGGAACATGCCGTCGCGGTACCAGTCGAGGTGACCGGAGACCTCGTACAGCTGACCCTTGGTGATGTGCGGCGAGTACACGAACTCGTAGCCGGCCTCGACGTGCCGCTGGCGCGAGTAGTTCTCCATCTCCTGGCGGATGATGCCGCCCTTGGGATGGAAGACGGGCAGACCCGAACCGAGCTCGTCGGGGAACGAGAACAGGTCGAGCTCGTTGCCGAGCTTGCGGTGGTCGCGGCGTTCGGCCTCGGCGAGGAGTTCGAGGTGCGCGTCGAGCGCCTCCGTGGACTCCCAGGCTGTGCCGTAGATGCGCTGCAGGCCGGCGTTGTCCTGGTCGCCGCGCCAGTAGGCCGCGGAGCTGCGCGTGAGCTTGAAGGCCGGGATGAACTTGGTGGTGGGCACATGCGGGCCGCGGCACAGGTCCTTCCAGACGAGCTCACCCGTGCGCGGGTTGAGGTTGTCGTAGATGGTCAGTTCCTTGCCGCCGACCTCCATCACCTCGGGGTCCGGCTCGAAGTCACTGCTTCCTGCCTTGTCGTCGATGAGTTCGAGCTTGAACGGCTCGTCCTTCAGTTCCTCGCGGGCGTCCTCGAGGCTGTCGACGACGCGACGCGAGAAGCGCTGGGCGTCCTTGACGATCTTCTTCATCCGCTTCTCGAGCTTCGCGAGATCCTCGGGCGTGAAGGGACGCTCGACCTGGAAGTCGTAGTAGAAGCCGTCGCGGATCGGCGGGCCGATGCCGAGCTTGGCCTCCGGGAACTCCTGCTGCACGGCCTGCGCGAGCACGTGGGCGGCCGAGTGGCGGATGACGCTCCGGCCGTCGTCGGTGTCGGCGCCGACGGCCTCGACCTCGACGTCCGCTTCGGGCGTCCAGGACAGGTCGCGCAGCGCGCCTTCGGAGTCGCGGACGACCACGATCGTCTCGGGTCCCTTGGTGGGCAGACCCGCGTCACGGACCGCCGCGCCCGCAGTGGTCCCCGCGGGCACCCGGACGATCGTGGCTGGTTTCGCGGATGCGGGCGTGGTCACTGTGACGGACTCCTCGGCTCGATGCCTGATACGTGGTCGTCGCCGGGCACGTGCTGCGGTCGACGACCGCGAGCACACGGCAACTTCCTCATGCTATCGACATCCGCGCGGACCGCGAACACAGGGAGCCGTGAAGTCCTCAGAGGTGGTTGAGACCCGTCAGTACCCGTTCGAGCAGTTCGACGTTCGGTCCCACCTTGTCGGCGGTGCGGTGCACGGTGATCTCCCCGGTCGCCGCGAGATCGCCGACGAGCACGCGGGCGACACCGAGCGGGATCTGCGCGAGGGCCGCGATCTCCATGATCGATCTCGGCTGGGCGCACAACGCCAGCACGAGGCGATGCTCGTCCATCGCCGGACCGGACTCACTGCCCATCGCGGAGGGGACGGCCGACACGAGCACTTCGAGAGGCAACTCCACCTCGGCTCGGGTGCGTCCCCCGCTCCGTACGAACGGGCGCACGAACGACGACGTCTCTGGCTGGTTCATGTCCTCGATTCCCACACTGGTCCCGGTGCCCGCATTCCGGCCGGCCGCCTGCGCTGCTCCGACCGACTGCGCTCTGTCGACCGGTTGCGCTGTGTCGACCGGTTGCGCTGCGGGCCGGTACACCTCGGCTGCCGTGACCTCGTCCACGACGGGGCCCGGCTCGCGGTGATTCCGTACCGGCACGGCGTGATCCGCCGGCCGCCGACGCCGACGGGACCGACCGGATCCGAATCTCGCTCCGGTCGCCCCCACGACCGGCCATTCGCTGTCCGCAACGCTCATCCGGACGTGTCCTCCTCGACGACCACGATCCTGCCATCACTATGCGCACTTCGGCCACAAGCACCACAGCTGTGCCCACACGACACGCGTGGTCGAGCCCGATGGGGCCGTTGCGGTTCGAAGGAAACAAGCGCTCGCGGGCGACCCGCCCGACCGGGCGCCACGCACGCTCAACGATTTCATCAAGGTACGAAAAAAGGCACCCCTGCGGGGGTGCCTTTCGTCACTGTCGATCTCGGTGGTCCCGGCTGGGATCGAACCAGCGACCTCCCCGGTGTGAACGGGACGCTCTTCCACTGAGCCACGGGACCGGGCCGCTTCGCAGCGGCTCGAACGAGATGGAACACTAACACGCTCCCGCCACGAACACGAATCGCCTGGTCGTAGCGTTTCGATGCGATATTCCGTGCAGCGCGTCCGGGCGCTGCACGCGCGCGCACGCGGGCGGGCAGGAGTCGGCACCCGGAGCGGCACGCCCCTCCGCCCGGGAGGCCCCGGAGGGCGCGACCGCCGGCGGGATCGACCCGAGCAGGAGACGCGAGATCGGCCCCGAAGCCGAATTCGGAAGCCTGATTCGACACCTCTCATGGGGTCATCGAGCCGTCACGTTCGCGAAATCTGCCGGTTTTCCGCCGTTGACCTGTGGATTTGTGTGTTTCGTAGATGCTCGGCTACTGTTTTGAACCGCACCACGGAGAGCAAGACGCCGAACGGTGCGAATGCGGATGTAGCGCAGCTGGTAGCGCATCACCTTGCCAAGGTGAGGGTCGCGGGTTCGAATCCCGTCATCCGCTCGAGAGGTTGGACTCGACCTTTTACGGTGGAGTGGCCGAGTGGTGAGGCAACGGCCTGCAAAGCCGTGCACACGGGTTCGATTCCCGTCTCCACCTCGCGCGATTAGCTCAGCGGGAGAGCGCTTCCCTGACACGGAAGAGGTCACTGGTTCAATCCCAGTATCGCGCACCAGGTTCGACCAGCACGTGGGTCGAACCGGTTCACCGAAACAACGTGCACATGCGGATGTAGCGCAGCTGGTAGCGCATCACCTTGCCAAGGTGAGGGTCGCGGGTTCGAATCCCGTCATCCGCTCCACTCCGGCGATCACCATGCCGGCGCGATTAGCTCAGCGGGAGAGCGCTTCCCTGACACGGAAGAGGTCACTGGTTCAATCCCAGTATCGCGCACAGAAGATGAAGGCCCCCTTCGATTTTCGAAGGGGGCCTTCATTCGTTCGTGGAGACGCATTCGTTCGTGGAGCCGGCCGATCGTCCGGGTCACCACGGTGAGAGATCCGACTGCGGGTGGTCCGGTGCGAAGGCACTCCCCCGCACCGGACCGGCGCGTCACGCGCCGAGCTTGTTGATCCCCGCGATCATCGCCCGCAGCGACGACTCGTTGCCGGTCTCGCCCGTGCCCATCACCCAGGTCGTGCGCTCGCCGGAACGGCACAACAGGAAGGTCGCGGACATCCCACCGAGGTCGTGGCGGTGGAACGACAGGATCTCGATGTTCAGCCCGAGGTCGTACAGCATCGCAGTCATTGCGGCGATCGGCCCGCAGGTCGTGGCGGATGCCGTGTGGATCGTGTCGCCGATCGCGATCGTCGCCTCGAAGGCGCTGCGCCCCGCACCCAGGGCCGTCGCGGTCCAGCCACCGAGGCGGACCGGGCCGTGCTGGGCACCGTAGGTGGATTCGAACTCCGTCCAGCTCATGCCGGAGGCTTCCTCGCGCAGTCCGCGAGGAAGGGCACGCCCGTAGCGGGCGAAGAACGGATCGGCATCAGGAGTGCCGAAAGGGAACATCGGAGCAGAACCGGAGAAGGAGGTGAAGGCGTTCATCGTTCGTAGTGGTCTTCCACGAGAAGGGAGGACCGACGCGTAGCTCAACGACCCGCAGCGAGGGGTCGGTCCGAATCAGACCCCGCTACGGCGGTGAACTACGAGTACGCGCTTCATAGCCGCGACGGTACAACGCACCGACATTTCGTGCAAGTCGTATACACGGGACCGTGTGACGGAACCGTGACCAGTGCGGCTGGAACCTGAGGTATCCCTCATGTAGCGTGGATGTTGCCATCCCCCCGATGGTGTCGAACCCCAGCCATGACCCCCCATCCAAGGCTGGGGTTCAGCCATATCCGGACCCTTTTCCGCCTCACGTCCGGCTCGTGTCTCCGTCTCGCATCGACACGCGGGGCACCTGCAGGATCGTCCCGTCCGAGTGCTTCACTGGTGTGCATGTCCATGCCACCACTCGAAGAAGCGGTCTCCGTCGACGAGGCAGGCATCTGGGATGCCGAGGCGATCGCCCAGGTCGCCGCCGCGACCTTCCCGCTCGCCTGCCCTCCGGACGCCGCCGAGGACGACATCGCCGACTTCATCGAGCGCACTCTCAGCGCGGAGAAGTTCGCCGAGTACCTGTCCTCCCCCGAACGCATCGTCCTCGAGGCGCGCGCGGGTGAGGAGATCGTCGGCTATCTGATGGCAGTGGACGCCGCTCCCGAGGATCCGGCGATCGATGCGATGCTCACGGCACGGCCGGCGATCGAGATCAGCAAGCTGTACGTGATGCCGGGTCACCACGGTTCCGGGGTGTCCGCGGCGCTCATGGACGCGATCGTCGCGCGGGCCCGCACGCTCGGGCGGGCGGGCCTGTGGCTCGGCGTCAACCAGGAGAACACCCGCGCCCGGCGCTTCTACGAGAAGCAGGGCTTCGAGGTGGTGGGCACGCGCACGTTCGTCGTGGGCGCGCAGACGCACGACGATTTCGTCATGCAGCGCACCCTCTGAACGAAACTCCCGGCAGTGAGCCGGTGATGGGATGAGGACGACCCGGCGCGCACGAGCGCCGGGCATGCGATCAGCCCGCGGCGACCTCGAAGCGGGACAGCGCCAGGAGACGGGACGTCGCGCGCAGGTACTTCTTGCGGTAACCGCCGGCGAGCATCTCGGGCGTGAAGATCTCGTCGAGCTTGGCGCCGGAGACCGTCACGGGGATGCTCGCGTCGTACATGCGGTCGGCGAGGACCACCAGACGCAGGGCGACAGACTGGTCCTTCGCCGGGTGCACGCCCTCGAGGAAGACCGCGGGGACACCCTCGACGAGCTTGCCGTAACGCGAGGGGTGCAGCGTGCTCAAGTGCGCGCACAGCTCGTCGAAGTCGTCGAGCGTGGCGCCCGGGATCGCTTCGGCGCGCTCGGCGAGCTCGGCCGAGTCGACCGGATCGGGTGCGGGCGGCAGGTCGCGGTGACGGTAGTCGGGGCCGTCGACGCGGATGGTCTCGAAGATCGACGCGAGCTTCTTGATCTCGCGCAGGAAGTCCTGTGCCGCGAACCGTCCCTCACCCAGCTGGCCGGGGAGCGTGTTGGAGGTCGCGACGATCGAGACGCCACGGGCCGACAGTTCGGTCAGCAGACGCGAGACGAGCATGGTGTCGCCCGGATCGTCGAGTTCGAACTCGTCGATGCACAGCACGCTGTGGCTCGACAGCTCCTCGACGGCCTTGTTGAACCCGAGGGCGCCGACGACGTGGGTGAGCTCGACGAACGTGCCGAAGGCCTTGGGGGCGGGTGCGCTGTGGAAGATCGAGGCGAGCAGGTGGGTCTTGCCCACACCGAAGCCGCCGTCGAGGTAGAGGCCGGCACCCTGCGGCTGGGAGCGGCGGCCGAACAGGCCGCGCTTGCCGCCGCGGATCTTCCCGATCTTGCCGACGAACTCTGCCGCGGTCTTCACCGCAGCCGCCTGACTCGGCTCGTTCGGATCCGGGATGTACGACTCGAAGCTCACCTCGTCGAACATCGCGGGGGGCACCATCTGCGCCACCAACTGGTCTGCAGGCACCACCGGATTGCGGTCGACGAGACGTTCGTGCATTAGCCCAGGGTACGACCGCACCATGCTCGGATCCTCACTCGAATCCGGATTGCGACCTACTTCACACGGCGTTCACCTCGGCGTCATGCACTGGGAGGACACTTCGGATCGGCCGCTCCACCACCGGTTGCACGCGTCCGCCGGTGAACCTGGCAGGCTGTGCGCATGCGCAGATCGGGAGTGATCGCCGCGATGTTGATCACGGTTGCCGCGGCGTCGACCGCGTGCGGAGCAGGACCGTCGATACGTCCCGACGTCGCCGTGGTGCGCGACGATCCCGGTGTCGCCGTCGACAGGACCCCGCAGGACGAGACCGAGGTGCCCGACCTCCCGGTGCCGTCGGCCGAACCGGCGTGGCGGAACTGCACCGACGAGACACTCTCCTCGTTCGACGCACTGCCCGGCCCTCAGGGCCTGGTTCTCGAGTGCGCGGAGGTCGTCGCCCCGATCGATGCGGCCGGCACCGTGACGGGCACCTTCCCGCTGGCGGTCATGCGGGCACGACTGCCCGATACCCCCACCGACGTGGCGCCGCTGGTTCTCACGACCGGCGCCGACATCGCGTCCTCGCGTGCACTGACCGGCATGGCGACCGGTCCGATGTCCGGTGCACTGGCGATGCGCCCGATCGTCGCGGTGGATCGGCGCGGAATCGGCAACTCGCTCGCGATCGACTGCATCTTCCCCGCGGACCGTCGTGGTCTCGGCGATCTCGGGCAATTCGGCCGCACCGGCGATGCACCCGAACGTGTCGCCGATCTGGGCCGACAGGCGACCGTCTCGTGCACCGACTACCTGCAGCCCCAGCAGCTGATGTTCGGCGCATCGCACGCCGCCGACGACATCGAGCGCCTCCGCCAGGCGTGGGGCGTGGACCGGATCGGCCTCCTCGGCGTGGGGAACGGTGCGACGGTCGCGCTCGCCTACGCCGCCGCCTATCCGGGCGCGGTCGGCCGCCTGGTCCTCGACTCCCCCGCCGCGGCCACCGCCGACGCCGAGCTCATGGCCGAGTCGCAGGCCCGCGGGGCAGAGGCCGCCGTCGATGCCTTCACGCGGCAGTGCATCGCCCTCGACTGCGCCCTGGGCGACGATCCCCGCGCGGCGATCGAGGATCTGCACGAGCAGGCCACCGAGGGTGACCTCGCGCCGGTCTCGGCCAACTCGTTCCTCACGGCGCTGACGGGTGTCCTCGGCACGCCGCGCGGCGATCTGCAGGGCCGCGTCCGTGAGGTGGCGGACGTCCTCGCGGCGGCACGGGACGGCGATGTCATGCCGCTCATCGAACTGGTCGGCGCGGCCGAGGAGAGGCTCTCGACGGACGGTCAGTTCGTCGCCCGGTGCAGCGACGGACAGCGGTGGCCGACCCCGACCCATGCGGGCGATCTCGCCCGGAGCTGGTCGACCCTGTATCCGCTCTACGGCGCGGACCTTGCGACGGGCCTGACGGCATGTGCGGCGTGGCCGAGCCTGCCTCCCCCGCCGCTGCCGGCTGCGCTCGACGTGCCCGTGCTCGTCTCCTCGGGGGCCGCGGACCCGGTCGTGGGCAATGCCGGCGTGGAGTCGGTGACCGGTGTGCTCACCGCGGGCGGTATCGCCTGGGCGTCACTGTCGTGGCAGGGCGCCGGTTATTCGGCAGTCCTGCACTCGGGTTGCGTGCAGGCCCGGGTGGAGGCCTATCTGTCCGAGGGGGAACTTCCGCCCAACGGGAGCCTGTGCCCCGCGTGAACCTTCCCGGCACGGGGTCAGGGCGTGTGCACGGGTCCGCAGGCCCGCGGTGTACCGTGCCGTAGTGTTCCTCAGAAGTCTCGAACCCCGGACCGCACGCACGACCGCCGAGGTGGTCAAGGCTGTGGTGTGGCCCCTTGCCGTACTGACGGTTCTGCACCGGGTCGTGATCAAAGCGGTCAACGGGTTCCGGACGGACGACTTCACCCCGGTCTACAACGCGGCGCTGGCCTTCCTCAACCGCCGGCCGGTGTACACCGCCGAGTTCCAGTGGGTCGATCCCCACTATCTCTACCCACCTTCCGGCACGCTGCTGATCGCCCCGATCGCGGTGATCGACCCCGAACGGTCGCGGTGGTTGTTCATCCTCGCCAATGCGATCGCGATCCTCGTCGCGCTGTACCTGCTGCTGCGCATGTTCGGTCTGCGGCTCGACTCGCCGATCGCGCCGGTGCTGGTCTTCGCCGCGTTCGCCTCCGAGACGGTGACGAACACGCTCGTCTTCACGAACATCAACGGTCTCGTCCTGCTCGGCGAGATCGCCTTCCTGACGCTGCTGCTCAAACGCCGTGATCTGTGGGCGGGAGCTGCGCTCGGCCTGACCTTCGCCGTCAAACCGATCCTCGCGCCCCTGCTGTTCCTGCCACTCGTGCGCGGACAGTGGAAGGTCTTCATCACCGCCGCGGGCGTCCCGATCGCGCTGACGATCATCGCGTGGCCCCTGTCGGTCGACGCGTGGCAGTTCGTCGAACACACCGTGCCGTACCTGCTCGAGTCCCGCGACTACTTCAACAGCGCGATCGTCGGCAACGGCATGTACTACGGGCTCCCGGCCTGGCTGGTCTTCGGCCTGCGGGCGGTGCTCGCGGTGATGGTCGCGGTCTCGGTGTGGCTGCTCTACCGCTACTGCCGCCACGACGAGGTGTTCTTCGTGTGCACCGCCGGCGGTGTGTTGCTCGCGGCCTCGTTCCTGCTCGGATCGCTCGGCCAGATGTACTACTCGATGATGCTGTTCCCGCTGCTGATGACGGTGCTGCTGCCTAATTCCGTGATGCGGAACTGGCCCGCCTGGCTCGCCGTCTACGGCTTCCTGAGCTACGACTCGTGGCTGTCGAGCCGATGGGTGGAGGCCGGGCGCGCGGCGGAGTACATGAAGACCACCTTCGGCTGGTCGCTGCTGCTCATCGTCGTCTTCGCCGTCCTGCTCGACCGCTACCTCGCCGCGAAGCGGGAAGGACGCCTGGCGGACGGAATCGAGCCGTCGCACCTGCTCGAGGTGAAGCAGCCGGCACGGACGTGACCCGCTGCTTCCGGTGCAGACGTGACGCGTGCGCCGACCGCGGTTAGCGTGGAGATCATGACGTCTGCTCCTCGATCCGAACCCGCACCCAAGGTCGTCCACACCGACGAGGAATGGCGCGCGAAGCTCACTCCCGCCGAATTCGCCGTGTTGCGGCAGGCCGGCACCGAGCGCCCCTTCGTCGGCGAGTACACCGACACCGAGACCGAGGGCATCTACGAATGCCGCGCGTGCGGTGCCGAACTGTTCCGCAGCACCGAGAAGTTCCACTCCCACTGCGGGTGGCCCTCGTTCTTCGACCCCGCCGACTCCGACGCCGTGATCCTGCGCGAGGACAACTCGCTCGGCATGCGGCGCATCGAGGTGGTGTGCGCGACGTGCCACAGCCATCTCGGGCACGTCTTCGAGGGCGAGGGTTACCCGACGCCCACCGACCAGCGGTACTGCATCAACTCGATCTCCCTGCGCCTGGTTCCGTCGGAGTGATCCCGGCCGCGGCCAGCGCGGTCCACAGCGCGTCGTGCCGTTCGGCGGTCGGTGCCGGTTCGACGAGTTCGAACGCGCATCCGATCGACCGGGCGGCACCGTCCGCTTTCTCGCTGTCGCCGATCATCAACGTGCGCTGCGGGTCGACGCCCAGTGCGTCGACCGCGTAGCGGAAGATCTCCGGCTCGGGCTTGACGGCGCCCACCTCGAAGGAGAGCGCGAACACCGACACGAGGTCGTCGATACCGAGGCGCGCGAAGGCCGGTCGCAGATCGAAGGCGATGTTGCTCACCACGCCGACCGCGATGCCGTCGCCGGCGAGTGCCTCGACGACGGGGACGGTGTCCGGATAGACGGTCCAGCAGTCGGGGTCGGTCACCTTCTCGTAGAGCGCCTGTGCCTGCTCGGGATCGGCCACACCGGACTTGCGCAGCACCGTCAGGTAGGCCTCGCGGTGCCAGCGCGGCTCTCGGTCGCGGTTGGTCCACGCGTGGTGCTCGTCGGCGTCCATCTCGACGGGCTGCCCGACGGGTTGCGTCAGCCGCCGCATGAGTTCGGCCTGCCGGTGCACGTCGAAGGGTCTGCCCTCGTGGTCGGTGACGTCCGCGAGCCAGCTCTCGTCCTCCTCGAGCCGGAAGAGGGTGCCGGAGAAGTCGAACAGGACGGCATCGAAGGGGGTCTCGGCCATGTCCCGAGGCTAACGGCTGCGGGACAGTGGCAGGTCGGCTCGGGTAGATCTCCTCGAGCAGTCGCATCGCCGCCCTCGCGGCGGGCCGGCCGCTCGCAGGGAATGCCCCGATACGGACCGAATCATGTGGCCCGAGGTCACCGACCGAGCGGCCGGTATACGCCACAATTTCTCGCATGAGCGAGACGGGTACGAGAATCCGGCGGCACACGAAACTGTCCGTCGTCGGTGCCGGAAGCGTCGGCACCGCGGTGGCGTACGCATGTCTGCTCCGGGGGTCGGCAGACGCGATCGCGCTGTACGACACGAATACCGCGAAGGTGCGCGCGGAGGTCCTCGACCTGAACCACGGCACCCAGTTCGCGCCGTCGTGCCGGATCGAGGGCAGCGACGACATCGCCGTCACCGCCGGTTCCGATCTGATCGTCGTGACCGCGGGGGCCAAGCAGCATCCCGGCCAGTCGCGCCTGGATCTCGCGGCCGCGAACGTCGCCCTGGCACGGGACCTGACTCCCGGTCTGCTGTCCGTCTCCCCCGAGGCGGTGATCGTCTTCGTCAGCAATCCGGTCGACATCGTCACCCGCGCCGCGATCGCGGCGACCGGCATCGCGGACGGCCGGATCTTCGGGTCGGGCACGGTGCTCGATTCCGGCCGGCTGCGGTACCTGCTCGCCCACCGCGCCGACGTCGCGGTCGAGAACGTCCACGCGTTCGTCGTCGGGGAACACGGCGACTCGGAGGTCGCCCTGTGGTCGAGTGCGACGATCGGCGGTGTGCCGGTGGAGTCCTTTGCCGTCGACGGACGCCCGGTCTTCGGTCCGGACACCCGCGCCGAACTCTTCGAGGAGGTCGTGCGCAGCGCCTACGAGATCATCCGCGGCAAGGGCGCCACGAATCTCGCGATCGGACTGTCGAGTGCCCGCATCGTGGAGGCCGTGCTGCGGAACCAGCGCCGGGTGCTCGCGGTGTCGACGCTGCAGACCGGGCGGCAGGGCCTGCAGGACGTCTGCCTCTCGCTTCCCACCGTCGTCGACGCGCGCGGCGCGCACACCGTGCTCGACGTGCCGCTGTCGCCGGAGGAGGAAGCGGGGCTGGCCGCCTCCGCAGCCACCCTGCGTGAGGTCCAGGCGTCCCTCGGCCTGTGACCGCTCAGCGCTGCCGGACGACCGGCGGATCGTAGGCCCGGATGGGCGGCAGCTCGCCGTCGAACCGCTCGACGTCGACGAGCACGTGCTGCCCCGTACAGCCGTGGGACAGCGACGACGTGCCGACGTCGGGGGTGAGCACGTTCGCGTTCCCGTGCACGCACATCGATCCGGGATCGGACGGATCCAGCGGGTCGTACCACGCTCCCGTCGCGAGCTGGACGACGTTCGGCAGCAGGCCGTCGTCGAGGACCACCCCGGCGAGGCAGGAACCCCGTTCGTTGAAGACGCGCACGATGTCACCGGCCTCCAGACCTCGCGCGGCCGCGTCCTCGGGATGCATCCGGATCGGTTCGCGTCCACGGATCTTCGATGCCTGGCTCACCGAGCCGTGATCGAGCTGGCCGTGCAGGCGCGTGGCCGGCTGGTTGGCGATCAGGTGCAGCGGGAACCGTTCGACCCGCGAGGAGCCGAGCCACTCGTCGGGTTCGTACCAGGTGGGGTGCCCGGCGCAGTCGTCGTACCCGAACGAGTCGATATCGGCGGAGAAGATCTCGAGCCGTCCGCTGGGGGTCCGCAGCGGGTTCGCCTCGGGGTCGGTCCGGAAGTCCTCGAACAGGGTCAGATCGTCCTCGGTCCGCATCCGGACCGGTCCGCCGTACCAGAAGTCGTCGAAGGGCGGCGGGTCCTCGATCCGCCGGTCGTCGGCGAGGACGAAACCACGCCACTGCTCGTAGAGGTGCTCGAGCCACTGCCGGGAGCTCCGGCCCTCGGTGAACTTCTCGCCGAAGCCCAGGCGATGGGCGAGATCGGTGAAGGTGTCGTAGTCGTCGCGGGCGTCGGCGAACCGCGGGACGGCGGCCTGCATCGCGACGAGCAGCGGATCGTTGCGCGTGCACGTCAGGTCGTCGCGCTCGAGCGCGGTGGTCGACGGCACGACGATGTCGGCGTGCTTGGCCATCGGCGTCCAGTACGGGTCGTGGACGACGATCGTGTCGGGTCGCTGCAGGGCCCGGCGGAGCCGGCCGATGTCCTGGTGGTGGTGGAAGGGATTGCCGCCCGCCCAGTACACGAGCCGGGTGTCGGGGAAGGTCAGGCGTTGCCCGTCGTAGTCGAACTGCTCCCCCGGCCGCAGCAGCAGGTCGGCGATCGCGGCGACGGGGATGAAGTCCTCGACGTCGTTGTTGCCCTGGAACAGGGTGGGCAGCGGATACGGGACGGGCGCGAGACCGGGTTCGTTCATCGAGCCGTAGCCGTGGCCGAAACCGCCTCCGGGAACGCCGAGTTGACCGAGCATCGCGGCGAGGGTCACACCCGCCCAGGGTGCCTGCTCGCCGTGCCGGACGCGTTGCAGCGACCATGTGACCGACACCAGGGTGCGGCCTCGGGCCATGCGTCGCGCGAGGTCCACGAGGGTGCCGGCCGGGATGCCCGACAGTCCGGCGGCCCACTCGGGGGTCTTGGGGACGCCGTCGGTGCGGCCGAGCAGGTATTCCTCGAAGCGGTCGTAACCGGTGCAGTAGCGGTCGAGGAACTCGCGGTCGGCGAGGCCTTCGGTGGCCAGGACGTAGCCGAGGGCGAGCATGATCGCGACGTCGGTGCCCGGCCGGGGTGCCAGCCACTCGTGCTCACCGTGCACGTCGCTGCGGATCGGGCTGAACGAGACGATCCGGCCGCCGCGGGCCCGCATCCGGTCGAGGGCGTCGCGGGTGGGGTGGTCGCTCGTGCCGCCGTCGTTGACGGCGGTGTTCTTGAGCGGGATCCCGCCGAAGCACACCATCAGATCGGTCTCGCGGGCGATGACCTCCCAGGAGGTCGAGCGCGCGAACAGTTTCCAGTGGGTCCCCACGACGTGCGGCATGATCACGCCGGTCGCGCCGAGCGAGTAGGAGTGCACCGAGCGGGTGTAGCCGCCGAACATCTTCAGGAAGCGGTGCACCTGGCTCTGGGCGTGGTGGAACCGGCCGGGTGCGGACCAGCCGTAGGAGCCACCGAAGATCGCCCGGTTGCCGTGCCGGTCCTTCACACGCTGCAGTTCGCCCGCGAGGATCTCGGTGAGTTCGTCCCACGAGACGGCGACGAACTCGTGGTCGCCGCGTCGTGAGCTCGGTCCCGGTCCGTTCTCGAGCCAGCCGCGGCGCACGGCCGGGCCGGCGATGCGAGCACGGTGCCGCACCGATCCGGGGATGTTCCCCAGGATCGGTGAGGGGTCGCGGTCCCCGGCGTAGGGGCGCACGGCGACGACCTCGCCGTCGCGTGCCTGCGCCGAGAACATCCCCCAGTGCGCCATCTGGGAGAACAGACGACCTTCTCCCTCGGGTGGCACCGCGCTCGTCGAGGTCACGTCAGGGCAGCGACGCGACGAGGGCTTCGACGTCGACCCGCGGTCCGGTGAAGAACGGGGTCTCCTCGCGGACGTGCAGGCGCGCGTCGGTGGCCCGCAGGTCGCGCATGAGGTCGACGATGCGGTGCAGCTCCGGCGCCTCGAAGGCGAGGATCCACTCGTAGTCGCCGAGCGCGAAGGCCGGAACGGTGTTGGCGCGGACGTCGGGGTAGCCGCGGGCCGCCATGCCGTGGTCGGCGAGCATCTTGCGACGCTGCTCGTCGGGCAGCAGGTACCACTCGTAGGACCGCACGAAGGGGTACACGCAGACGTAGTTGCCCGGTTCCTCCCCCGCGATGAAGGCGGGCAGGTGGCTCTTGTTGAACTCCGCGGGCCGGTGCAGTGCGGTGTTCGACCAGACCGGGGTGCTCGCGCGGCCGAGGATCGTGGTGCGCCGGAAGTCGGCGTACAGCTTCTGCAGGTCCTCGATGTGCTCGGCGTGGGTCCAGATCATGAAGTCGGCGTCGGCGCGGGTGCCGGCCACGTCGTAGATACCGCGCACGATCACGTCGGTGTCGTCGAAGCGGGCGAAGAACGCCTTCGCGTCCTCGATCGCCGCGGTGCGGTCGTCGCCGAGGACGCCGGGCCGGACCTGGAAGACCGACCACATCGCGTAACGGAGTGTGGAATTGAGCTTGTCGTAGTCGAGACGTGCCATGACGTTCATCCTTCCATTCGTGCAGCCAGGCGTGCGGCCGCGGCCGTGCCTGTTGCGACACATGCGGGTACGCCCACACCGTGCAGCATCGCGCCGGCGACCTCGAGTCCGTCGATCCCTGCGATCTCGGCCTCGAAGGCGGCGACGATCTCGCCGTGATGTTCGCGGTACTGCGGCAGCCCGCCGTGCCACCGCTGCACGAAGGCGGCCACCGGTTCGGCGTCGACTCCGGTGACGGTCGCGAGATCCGCGCGGGCCAGCGCGATCAGATCGGCCTCGGACGCGTCGACGAGCGCGTCGTCGCCGAACCGTCCGAACGACGCGCGGGCGAGCGCGACGGGTCGTTCGGCGAGGTGGGGCCATTTGCGGCTCGACAGCGTGAAGGCCTTCGCCGACAGGTCCTCCCCCGTCGCGACGAGGATTCCGGAGTTCTGCGGCAGGCCGGCGTCGTGCGGCAACGCGAGCGCGACCACCACCGACGAGGCGAGCGGGATCTGCGCGGCGCACTGCGCGGCGGATCTCACGCTGTCGGCGAGCAGCCGGGCGGCGTCCGGGGCGGGCACGGCGAGCACCACACCGTCGACCTCGCCGAGCGGGTCGACCGACCACCGGCCGGCGCTGCGCTTCAGTCCGGATGCCGCCGTGCCGTAGAGGAACTCGGCGTCGGCCTCGCGGACGAGGGCCTCGATCAGCACGCCGTAGCCCTCGCGCAGCGTCCCGAAGACCGGGGCGTCCGTCTTCGGGGGCAGGGCGCGGGCGACGGCCTCGCTCAGGCTCGTCGCGCCGGCATCGAGCGCCGCCGCGAGCGTCGGGACGGTGGCGCGGACACCCGCGGTGTCGGACAGCCCCGAGTACACCCCGCCGAGCAGCGGGTCGACGCTGCGCCGCACCACCTGCTCACCGAAGCGTGCTCGGACGAGATCCGCGACGGAGACGTCGGAGTCCCGGTCCCAGTGGAACGGCACGGTGGGTTCGGCGGCGATGCGTGCCAGGGTCTCGTCGTCGACGAGTCCTTCGACGGACTGCGCGGATGCGGGGATGCCCATCAGCGTGCCCGCCGGCAGCGGATGCAGTCGCGCGTCGGCGTACAGGAGGGGACGGGCCGCCGAGGGGTGGACGATGTGGTCGCTCAGGCCGAGTTCCTCGACGAGCGCGAGCACCTCGGGTCGGCGTGCGATGAACGCCTCGGCACCGACGTCGACCGGGTCGCCCGCGAGCGGGACCGTGCGGAGCTTGCCGCCGAGCCGCGTCGACCGTTCGAGCACGACGATCCGCGCGGCGGCGCCGAGCGAACGACGCAGCCGGTACGCGGCGACGAGCCCGCTGATCCCACCGCCGACGACCGCGACCGTCGGCGGGGTCACAGCGAATGCACCAGCTCGACCACTCGGGTGATGACGTCGGGATCGGTGTCGGGCAGGACACCGTGACCGAGGTTGAAGATGTGTCCGACAGCGCCGGCCTCGAGAGCACGGTCGGCCTCGGCGACGATGCGGCGCACCTCGCGTTCGACGACCTCCCGGCCCGCGAACAGGATCGCGGGGTCGAGGTTGCCCTGCAGGGCCTTGCCCGGGCCGACGCGGGTCGCGGCGACGTCGAGCGGGATGCGCCAGTCGACGCCCACCACGTCGGCGCCCGCCTCACCCATGGCGCCGAGGAGCTCACCGGTGCCGACACCGAAGTGGATGCGCGGCACCCCCGCACCGGCGATCTCGGCGAAGACACGCTCGGAGTGCGGCAGGACGTACTCGCGGTAGTCCGCGAGAGAGAGGGCACCGGCCCACGAGTCGAAGAGCTGGACGGCGTCGACACCGGCACCGATCTGCGCGCGGAGGAAGGCGATGGCGACATCGGTGAGCTTGCCGAGGAGGGCGTGCCAGGTCTTCGGGTCGGCGTGCATGAGCGCCTTGGTGCGCTCGTGGTTGCGGCTCGGGCCGCCTTCGACGAGATAGGAGGCCAAGGTGAAGGGCGCGCCTGCGAACCCGATGAGCGGGGTGTCTCCGAGCTCGCGGGTCAGCAGCCCGACCGCGCGGGCGACCGCTCCGACCTCCTCGGCCTCGAGGGTCGGCAGCGCGGTGACGTCGGCGGCGGTGCGGACGGGGTTCGCGACGACCGGGCCCGTGCCGGCGACGATGTCGAGGTCGATCCCGGCGGCCTTGAGCGGGACGACGATGTCGGAGAACAGGATGGCGGCGTCGACCTTGTGGCGCCGCACCGGCTGCATCGTGATCTCGCAGACCAGTTCGGGGTCGAAGCACGATTCGAGCATGCCGATACCGGCCCGGATCTCCCTGTACTCGGGCAGGGAGCGGCCGGCCTGGCGCATGAACCACACGGGGCGGTGGGCCGGCTTCTCACCGCGAGCGGCCGCCAGCAGGGGCGCATGGGGCAGGATCCTCCGCGCGGGGTAGTCCGCGGGCACCGCAGATCCGACGTTCGTGTTCTCCAAGCCGGTCATCGATCCTCGTTCTTCGGGCACTGCGCGCCGTCGCGCAGGGCAGCGTCTGCCGGGGCGCACACGGGACGTGTGGTCCGGACCCGTTGCCCATGCTGCCACGCCCGTGCCGTTCGCCGGAATCGGCGCGCCTCCCGCGTGCGGTGCGTCACCGGCACTAACCTCCGCTCGGTGACCACCTCGCCCGCCGAGCCGGCCCGCTTCCGTTCCGCAGTCGATGCGATGAACGCGGCCACCGTGCGCCCGGAGATCGAGGTCGGGCCGATCCGGCCCCCGCAACGGCTCGCGCCCTACAGCTACGCGCTGGGCGCCGAGGTCCTGCACGACGAGACCGACCGGGTGCCCGAACAGTCCGAGGGCGACGCGTTCGGCCGCCTCATCCTTCTCTACGACCCCGACGGCGACGAGGCGTGGCACGGAACCACCCGGCTCGTCTCGTACATCCAGGCCGACGTCGACGAGAGCCTGGCAGCGGACTCACTGCTGCCGGAGGTCGCGTGGAGTTGGCTCGTCGACGCCCTCGCCGCGCACGGTGAACCGCTCACGGCGCTGGGCGGCACGGTGACGGCGACGACCTCCGTGCGGTTCGGGGACATCGCCGGGCCGGGACGGGCCCACCAACTGGAACTGCGTGCATCGTGGACTCCGCAGTCCGACATGCTGACCCCGCACGTGGAGGCGTTCTGTGACGTCCTCGCCTATGCCGCGGGTCTGCCTCCGGCGGGGGTCGCGCGACTCCAGCGGTGAAAACCGGCGCAATCCGACCGGATTTCTAGAACCTGTTCTACCCTTGTTTCCATGCAGCGTCTCAGCGGGCTCGATGCCGGTTTCCTCTACCTCGAGACCCCCAGTCAGCTCCTCCACATCTGCGGGCTGATCGTGCTGGATCCGTCCACCGTCCCGGGCGGCTACGACTACGTGAGCCTGCGCAACGAACTCGCAGCGCGCCTCACCGCCGTGCCCCAGTTCCGGATGAAGCTGGCCGACAGCAGGTTCAACCTCGACCATCCGGTCTGGGTCGACGACCACGACTTCGACCTCGACCGGCACGTCCATCACGTCGGCGTGCCCGCCCCGGGCAGCCGGACCGAGCTCGCGGAGCTGTGCGGCCACATCGCCGCGCAACCCTTGGATCGCTCCCGGCCGCTGTGGGAGATGTGGTTCGTCGGCGGCCTCGACGACGGCAGGATCGCGGTCATCGCGAAGATGCACCACGCCGGGGTGGACGGGGTCTCCGGCGCCGCACTCATCGCACAGCTGTGCAGCCTCGACCCCGCCGATCCCCGGCCCGAACCGGTGCAGTGGGGCGCCGGCGACGCGAACGACCTCGCCATCGCGATTGCCGGAGCTCTCAACGTGGCCCGCCGGCCCCTGCATCTGCTGCGGATCCTGCCCGGCGCGGTCACATCGCTGACCTCGTGGATCGCCCGCGCACGACGCGGCGACGCCATGCCCGCGCCGTTCACGGCGCCGCGCACCCCGTTCAACTCCACCATCACCGGCCACCGCAACGTCGGCTTCGCCGAGTTGAACCTCGACGACGTGAAGCTGGTGAAGAACGTCTTCGGCGTCACCGTCAACGACGTGGTGATGGCGGTGTGCTCCGGCGCGCTGCGCCGATATCTGGAGCGGCGCGGCGAGCTGCCCGACTCGCCGCTCATCGGGATGATCCCGGTCTCGGTGCACGGCAGGTCGGATCGGCCGGGGCGCAATCAGGTCTCGGCGATGTTCGCCGACCTCCACACCCACATCGCCGACCCGGCCGAGCGGCTGCGGGCACTCTCGGAAGCGAACGCGGTGGCCAAGGAGCACAACGCCGACCTCGGTGCGAACCTGCTGCAGGACTGGTCGCAGTTCCTCGGCGCGGCGGTCTTCGCCCCCGCGATGCGCGCGTACGCCGGGCTCCGCCTCGCCGACCGGCATCCGGTGATCCACAACCTCGTGATCTCCAACGTGCCCGGGCCGCCCGTGCCGCTGTACTTCCTGGGTGCGCGCATGACGGCGATGTACCCCTTCGGGCCGATCTTCCACGGCGCGGCGCTCAACGTGACGGTGCTCTCGCTCGACGGCAGGCTCGACATCGGCCTGATCTCGTGTCCCGATCTCGTGCCCGACCTGTGGGAGCTCGTCGACGACTTCTCCCCCGCCCTCGAGGACCTCGTCCTCGCGGCCGGTGCGGACAGCGACGATGTCGTCTCGCAGGAGGGGTGACGCGGCGCCCCGGAGAGGTCCGCGTGGCATCGAGCGGGTCCGCGCGTGTCCACCGATCGGACGTTCCGGACAGGAACGGAATTGCGCACGGGGACGACACCGCTAGAGTCACGCCCATGCCGGCACAGAACGACGAGGACGAGCAGAAGAGCACGAGCGTGACCACGGTGCCGCTCCTCGAACCGCGCGACGGCGTCCCGGAGGTCGTCACCACGGCGCGCGGGGTCGCCGACGCGGCAGCGATGCTCGCGCGGGGACACGGCCCGCTCGCCGTCGACGCCGAACGCGCATCGGGTTACCGCTACTCGGCGCGCGCCTATCTCGTCCAGCTCCGTCGTGACGGCGCCGGCACGGTGCTGCTCGATCCCATTCCTACACGGGACGACCTGGCTCCCCTGGCCGAGGTGATCAACGACCTCGAATGGGTCCTGCACTCCGCCGACCAGGATCTCCCCGGCCTGGCCGAACTCGGACTCCGCCCGGCGAAGCTGTACGACACCGAACTCGCCGGTCGTCTCGCCGGATTCCCCCGTGTCGGGCTCGCCGCGATCGTGGCCGAGACCCTCGGCCTCGAACTGCGCAAGGGCCACGGTGCGGCGGACTGGTCGACGCGACCGCTCCCCGACTCGTGGCTCAACTACGCCGCGCTCGACGTCGAACCGCTCGTGGAACTCCGCGAGGCGATGGCGCGCGAACTCGAGCGGCAGAACAAGACCGAGTGGGCCGCCCAGGAATTCGAGCACATCCGGCTCGCGGGGCCGCCCGCTCCGAAGCCCGATCGGTGGCGGCGCACGTCCAAGATCCACGCGATCAAGGACCGACGCCGTCTGGCGATCGTCCGGGAACTGTGGACCACACGCGACGAGATCGCTGCGCGGCGCGACATCGCGCCGGGGCGCATCCTTCCCGACTCCGCGATCATCGCCGCCGCAGAGGCGAATCCCACGACCGTCGAACAGTTGCAGAAGCTTCCGGTCTTCGGCGGTCCGCGGCAGCGCCGTTCCTCCCGCGCGTGGCTCAACGCGATCGAGCGGGCCCGTGCACTGCCGGAAGACCGGCTCCCACCCCTCACTCCGCCGCTGACCGGGCCTCCCCCGGCCGGTCGGTGGTCGCGTCACCACCCCGAGGAAGCGGCACGTCTCGCCCTCGCGCGCGGCGAACTCGCCGCCCTGAGCGAGGAAGTCGCCGTTCCCGTCGAGAATCTGGTGAGTCCCGAACTCGTTCGGCGCCTGTGCTGGGACTGGGACGTCTCCGACGGAGACGACGTCGAGGAGTACATCGACGGCCGCTTCGCCGAGGGTGGGGCACGGCCGTGGCAGCGCGCGCTGACCGCGCCGCGGCTGGCGAAGGCGCTCACGGCGGAGAACTGATCTCCGCCGTCCGCCCTGCGTGCCATCTACTTCCGGCGCTGCCGCGTCCTGGACATCACATCCGGGCAGCCGCAGCGTGCGCGGGCACCGCGGCGAACCTCTTGCGTGCGTCGCGCAGGACCAGCTTCCTGGGCAGGTGCCGCGCCGCCGCGGGCAGTGCCCGGTAGGCGGGCGCCGCGATCCGCATGAGGCGGTCGAACCACCGCTGGTGGGCCTCGGTCCACGTGAATCCGTAGGCCTCACGGATACGGGGATCGAGCATGCCCAGGGTGAAGAACCTGTTGAGCGCCATCGCCGGCCGGACGACGATCGGCAGGTCGCCACCGGAGAGCAGGGCGCGCGCGTAGGAACGAACGGTCCCGTCGATCTCGAGATCGTCGACGACGCTGTGCCAGTAGGCATCGAACGCGTCGAGGTCGGCAGGCCACATCTCCTCCGGTACCTGCAACGACGTGCCGTAGACCGCGAATTCGCGGTACAACCGTTCGGCCTCGGCCCGGTCGAGGCGGCCGAAGAACCGCTCGTACACGTCGCGGCCGCCGTGGAACATCACCGCGGCGATCCACAACTGGAGCTTCGGATCGAAGGCGTTGTATCCGTCGGCGCGAACCGGTGCGTGTGCGCGGTTGACGAAGCGCACCACCCTGCGCCGTTCCTCGTCATCGCCGAACGCCACGAGGAAGATATACGCGCTCGTGTTCCGGAAACGTGTGACGGGATCGATGAGCGCCTTGCTGTGTTCCACCACACCGTGCCCCACCGGAGGCAGAGCGATCTCCATGAGGAACCTCCAGGGAGAGGTCAGAAGGAACGCCGCTTCACCCACCACACCCTGCACCGTTGCGTCCGGTCGTCGCCGAGTCATGGAACGAGACTGTATTCCCAGATCACACAGTGTCAAGCAGAGGTCCTCACCGGACGGGAACGTCGCAGGCAGAACGACGGTGCGGAGAGAATATTTCTTAACTTCCTGCCCGCTCGGAGGCGTCGTCACACACCGTGGATGTCCCGTCCGGAGTCCGCCCTGTGGGCGAGTTCTCGCCGGAAACGTCGAGTCGGCCGTTCACCCCGGCGTAATGTTCCCCTGAAGAAAACACACTGTGTCCAGCCCTTTTCCCGCCCTCGCGGCCAGTCCCATCCAGGAGTTCCTCGGTGACCCAACCATCGACCGCACACGCCGCGAAAGTCATCGCCGTGACCGTCGCGGCAGCCGTGGGCGGTTTCCTGTTCGGCTTCGACAGCTCGGTCATCAACGGCGCCGTCGACTCCATCCAGGACAACTTCGCGCTCAGTTCGTTCGTGACCGGTTTCGCCGTCGCCATCGCCCTGCTCGGCTGTGCCGTCGGCGCATGGTTCGCCGGACGCCTCGCCGACAGTTGGGGCCGCAAGCGCGTGATGCTCCTCGGCTCCGCCCTGTTCGTCATCTCGTCGATCGGGTCCGGTCTGGCCTTCAGCGTTCCCGATCTCATGCTGTGGCGCGTGCTCGGCGGCCTCGGCATCGGTATCGCCTCGGTCATCGCACCCACCTACATCTCCGAGATCGCACCCGCCCGCTACCGCGGTGCGCTCGCATCGCTGCAGCAGCTCGCCATCACCCTCGGCATCTTCGCGGCCCTGCTGTCCGACGCGGTCCTGCAGAACGCCGCCGGTGGAGCGTCGAACGAGCTGTGGTGGAATCTCGAGGCCTGGCGGTGGATGTTCCTCGTCGGCGTCGCGCCCGCCGTCCTCTACGGCGTACTGGCGCTGACGATCCCGGAGTCGCCCCGCTATCTCGTCGGCAAGGACATGGACGAAGAGGCCGCGGCCGTGCTGGCCAACGTCACGGGCGAACTCCGGCCCGACGAGCGTGTCCGCGAGATCCGGCTGACGCTGCGGCGGGAGTCGAAGGCGTCCTTCGGCGACATCCGCGGCCCGGTCTTCGGTCTGCAGCCGCTGGTGTGGGTCGGCATCACGATGGCCGTCTTCCAGCAGTTCGTCGGTATCAACGCGATCTTCTACTACTCGACGACCCTGTGGAAGTCGGTGGGCTTCACCGAGAACCAGTCGTTCACGACGTCGGTGATCACGGCCGTGATCAACGTGCTCATGACGTTCGTCGCGATCCTGTTCGTCGACAAGATCGGCCGCCGTCCGCTGTTGATGACCGGTTCGATCGGCATGTTCGTCAGCCTGTTGCTCGCCGCGATCGCCTTCTCGCAGGCGGTCGGCAGCGGTGAGGACGTCGAACTGCCGGCACCGTGGGGGGCGCTCGCGCTCGTCGGCGCGAACGCCTTCGTGATCTTCTTCGCTGCCACCTGGGGCCCGATCATGTGGGTGATGCTCGGCGAGATGTTCCCGAACCGCATGCGCGCAGTGGCCCTCGGCATCAGCACCGCCGCCAACTGGGTCGCGAATTTCACGGTGACGCTGGCGTTCCCGCCGCTCACCTCCGCGGTCGGACTGTGGTTCCTGTACGGACTGTTCGCGTTCTTCGCCCTGCTGTCGTTCTTCTTCGTCAAGTCGAGGATTCCCGAGACCAAGGGCATGGAACTCGAGGAGATGCAGAGCTAGTCGATACAGACGCGAGGGGCGGTATCCGGTGGTCCGGATACCGCCCCTCGCGTCTGTATGAGCGCGTCGGCCGACTCAGCCCGCTTCGCGATCGGACTGTTCCACCGCCGACGGTCGCGACCGCTCCTCGGCTTCGCTGTCGAGGCCGGCGACCCAGCCGGTGACCTGACGCGCCACGTCCTGGGCCGTCAGACCGAGTTCGGCGTGGATCTCGTTGCGGGAGGCGTGATCGAGGAACTTCTGCGGCACCCCGAGATCGCGCGTGGGCACGTCGACGTCGTTGCGGCGCAGCGCGGCGGAGACCGCCGAGCCGACACCACCGTGGAGGCCGCTGTCCTCGATCGTGACGACGATCCGGAAGCCGCGTGCGAGGTCGACCACCGCGTCGGGCACGGGGAACACCCATCGCGGGTCGACGACCGCAGCGTCGATGCCCTGCTTGGAGAGACGATCGGCGACGTCGAGTGCGAGACCGGCGAAGGCGCCGACCGCGACGATCAGTGCGTCGCCGCGCCGCGACGACGGCATCCGCAGCACGTCGACCGTGCCGTCGAGACGTTCGATCGCCGGAATGTCTTCTCCCACCGAACCTTTGGGGAACCGGAGGACAGTCGGGCCGTCGGAGACGTCGAGCGCCTCACCGAGTTCCTCGCGCAGCGTCGCCCCGTCGCGCGGAGCGGCGACCCGGATGCCGGGAACGATGCCCAGCAGGGACAGATCCCACATACCGTTGTGGCTGGCCCCGTCGGAACCCGTGACACCCGCACGGTCGAGCACCACGGTGACCGGCTGCCGCAGCAGCGCGACGTCCATGAGCAGCTGGTCGAACGCGCGGTTGAGGAAGGTCGAGTAGACGGCGACGACGGGATGCATCCCGCCGAGCGCGAGACCCGCCGCCGACGTCACCGCGTGCTGTTCGGCGATGCCGACGTCGAAGGTGCGCTCGGGGAACCGTTCGCCGAACTTGGCGAGACCGGTCGGTCCGGGCATCGCGGCAGTGATCGCCACGACGTCCTCCCGCTTCTCCCCCAGCGCGATGAGTTCGTCGGAGAAGACCGACGTCCAGTCGGGAGCGGAGGCGGACTTCGCCCGACCCGTGCGCGGATCCATCACGCCCGTGGCGTGCATCTGATCGGCGAGGTGGTTCTCGGCCGGCGCGTAACCGGCGCCTTTCCGCGTGACGGCGTGGACGAGGACCGGACCGCCGTACGCCTTCGCGCGGCGCAACGCCGACTCCATCGCCTGCTCGTCGTGCCCGTCGACCGGACCGAGGTACTTGATCCCCAGGTCGGTGAAGAGCACCTGCGGGCTGACGGCGTCCTTCACGCCGGTTTTCATGCCGTGCAGCACCGAGTAGGCCGCCGAGCCGATCCAGGGGATCCGCTTGACGATGCGCCGACTGTTGTCGAGCACCTTCTCGTAGCCGGGCTTGAGGCGCAGCGCCGCGAGGTGCTCGGCGAGACCGCCGATCGTGGGGGCGTAGGAGCGGCCGTTGTCGTTGACGACGATCACCATCGAGCGGTTCTGCCCGGCGGCGATGTTGTTGAGCGCCTCCCAGCACATACCGCCGGTCAGTGCGCCGTCGCCCACCACGGCCACCACGGTCCGATCGGACTGTCCGGACAGCGAATAGGCCTTGGCGAGTCCATCGGCGTACGACAGGGCCGCCGAGGCGTGCGACGACTCGATCCAGTCGTGTTCGCTCTCCGCGCGGCACGGGTAGCCGGACAACCCGCCCTTCTGCCGGAGACTGTCGAACTCGTCGCGACGACCGGTGAGGATCTTGTGGACGTAGGCCTGGTGACCGGTGTCGAAGAGGATCGGATCGCGTGGCGAATCGAACACCCGGTGCAGAGCGATGGTCAGCTCGACGACGCCGAGATTGGGCCCGAGGTGACCGCCGGTCGCCGCGACCTTCTCGACCAGGAATTCCCGGATCTCCCCCGCGAGCTCGGTGAGCTCCACAGGGGAGAGTCGACGCAGATCGTCGGGCGACTGGATGCGGGACAGAACACCCAACTGGAACAGCTCCCTCCGGCTCGTGGCTCACGCTCGTCGCGCGAGTGATTTCCTCAGTCTACGGAGCGCGGGAACGGAGCGTCTCCCGCCACCGCCTCGCTTCCGCGTGATCTCCTGGTCACCGGCGGACGGATCGTCCGCCGGTGAGCGAGGTCACCCTCACGAGGAGATGTCGGCGCGATCTGCCGGCGACTTCTCCTCGACGAGGTCGATGGTGGTGCGCAACGCCTGGTTCGGAATCAGCACCACTGCCACCAGGGTAACGACCGCGAACGCCGCCGCCACGAGGAAGAGGGTCGCCGTCGCGTCGCCGTAGGCGGCACGGATGACTTCCGCCACGGGTGCGGGCAGCTGGGAGAAGTCGAGGCTTCCGCCCGATCCGCCGCCGGAGGTGTCCACACCGAGCTTCGCGAGGCCGTCGGCGGAGATCGTCGCGACACGGGACGCGAGGATCGAGCCCAGCACCGACACACCGATCGCGCCACCGAAGGTGCGGAAGAAGGCGACCGAGCTGCTCGCGGCGCCGATGTTGCGCACGCTGACGGTGTTCTGCACGGCGAGGACGAGGTTCTGCATCAGCATGCCGGTGCCCAGACCCACGATCGCGATGTACACGCTGATCAGCGTGAGCGAGGTGAGGTGGTCGACCGTGCCGAGCAGGCCGAAACCGACCATCTGCAGGATCGCGCCGCCGATCAGGAAGCCCTTCCACTTGCCGAAGCGCGTGATGAGCTGACCGGAGAGCATCGACGAGACGAGCGTGCCGGCGACCATCGGGATGGTGAGCAGACCGGCCACCGTCGGACTGTAGGCCCGCGAGGTCTGGAAGTACTGACCGAGGAAGGTGGTGGCACCGAACAGACCGATACCGACTGCCACGGACGCGATGATCGCGAGGCCGGTGGTGCGTTCGGTGACGATCTTCAGCGGGATGATCGGATCGGCGACCTTCGACTCGACGATCAGCGTCGCGACGAGCAGGACGATGCCGGCACCGACGTAGAGGGCGGACTCGAGCGAGAACCACTCGTAGTAGCCGGCCTTACCCGCGAAGGACACCCACACGAGCAGGACGCTCACGGCGGCGGTGATGAGCGTGGCTCCGAACCAGTCGATGCTCACGTTCTCCTTGCGGACGGTCGCGACGTGCAGCGTGCGCTGCAGCAGGATCAGCGCCACGACGGCGATCGGCACGCAGACGTAGAAGCACCAGCGCCAGCCGAGGAGGTCGACGATGACACCACCGAGCACGGGTCCACCCGACATGGCGACGGCCATGACGGCGCCCATGTAGCCGGAGTACCGGCCACGCTGACGGGGCGGGATGATGCTGCCGATGATCGCGACGACGAGAGCGGTCAGACCACCCATGCCGATGCCCTGGATCACGCGGGCGGCGAGCAGGACCGGCACGTTGTGCGCGATACCGGCCAGCACCGAGCCGATCACGAAGACCAGGATCCCCAGCTGGACGAGCAACTTCTTGTTGAACAGGTCGGCGAACTTGCCCCAGATGGGCGTCGACGCGGCGTTCGCGAGGAGGGCCGTGGTGATGACCCAGGCGTACTGGGTCTGGGTGCCGTTCAGGTCGGCGATGATCGTCGGCAGGGCGGTCGAGACGATCGTGCTGCTCAGCAGCGCCGTGAAGAGAGCGGCGAGGAGGCCCGACAGCACGACGAGGATCTCGCGGTGCGTCATCTGCTCCTCGGCTGCCGGAGCATCCGGCTGCGCTCCCGATCCGGAGACTGTGGTCATGAATTGGTCCTTCGAGTATCGATGACGAGCGGAGCCAGGGACGAGGTGAGACGGTCGAGCGTCGTGATGGCGCCCGCGATCTCGTCCTCGTGCCAGTCCGCGAGTTCTGCGGAGAGCCGTTCGGTTCGGCGCTTCTTCACGAGTTCGAGGATCTCGATACCCGCGACCGAACAACTCACCCGATGAGCGCGACGATCGTCGGGATCGGGATGTCGATCCACGAGGCCTCGCTCGACGAGTTCGGCGATCTGTCTGCTCAACGACGACTGGCTGACGCACATTTCGACGGCGAGCTCGCTGGGCCGGCACTCCCCCATCCGTGCGAGCACGAACAGCACCGCGACGAGCGCAGAAGGAAGCACATCGGTGTCGTGGTGCACGAGTGCACCACGCAGCGTGCGACCGAACATGAAGATGGCGTCGGCGAGTTCGTGGGCCTGAGCCTTTTCCAGCACAGCGAACCTCCGTCGGAACGAACTAATTGATTACGTCATGCAACTATACAGATTAGTTGCGTACTACAAGCAATCGTATTCTCATGTCACACCGACTACCCCGATGCGGTCTCCGTCACACCTCTTCCGAGCGGTGCGGCGGGAACCCTGTTCAACGGGTGAACAGACCGATGCATTCCACGTGATGGGTGGAGGGGAACGCCGCGAAGGCCCGGACGTCCGTCAACTCGAATCCGTGGTCCCGGTACAGACCCACGTCCCGACCGAAGGACGCGGGATCACAGCCGACGTGGACGATCCGGCGAGGTCCCGCCGCGGCCACGGCGGCCACCACGTCCTTGCCCGCCCCCGCGCGCGGCGGATCGAGGACGACCACCTCGGGAGCCGGGAGATCGGGGATGATCCGCTCCACACGTCCGTGAAGGAAGGACACCTGATCGAGGTCGGCGAGCGCCTCGATCCCATCGTCGACCGCGGTCTTCGACGACTCGACCGACACCACCCGGCCGGACGGACCGACCTGCTCGGCGAGCACGGCCGCGAAGACCCCCACTCCGCCGTACAGATCCCATGCCGTCGCACCCTCCGAGGCCCGCGCCCAGTCGGCCACCGCAGCCGAATAGGTCGACGCAGCGCCGCGATGGGCCTGCCAGAAACCGGTCGGAACCAACCGCCACTCGCGCTCGCCGACCCGCTCGACCACGCGTCCCGGGCCTTCGATCACCTTCTCCGGACGAGGCGCGTTCACCGCCGCCCGTCGCGACGCCGCGCCGCGCCGGCCCTGCCGCCGGGCACCCCCCGAGAGGACCGGAGGTGCGATCTCCACCACGTGCCGCCTGCCGTCCGCGTCGAGCACGACCTGCAGCTCCGCTCCCGGCTGCCACACACGATCGGCGAGACCGACGTAGGCGTGCGGATCGATCTGCGGGCACGCGAGTTCCGGGACGACCTCGTTGCTGCGATACCGGCGGTAACCGGGGTTCCCCACCACGTCCACCGCGAGCCGGACCCGGGTGCGCCACAGGGTGCCGTTGGACGCACCGCCCGGCACCTCCTCGACGGTCACCTCCCGGTCCACCCCACCGAGCCGACGCAGTTGTTCGGCCACCACGGCGCCCGTGAAACGGCGTTGAGCCTCGACGGTCATGTGCGAGAGATCGCAGCAACCCGCTCCCCCCGGACCGGAGATCGGGCAGACCCGCTCGAGGCGGTCCTCGGACGCCTCGAGCACGTCCTCCACGTCGGCGAAACAGAACGACCCGCCCCGATCCTCGGTGACGCGAGCGAAGACCCGCTCCCCCGGCAGTCCGTGCCGCACGAACACGACGCGTCCCTCGAACCGCGCGACACACGCACCGCCGTGGGCGGGATTGCCGAGGATCACCTCGATCCTCCGGCCGGACCAATCCGTGCGCGGGTGTGCCTGACGATTCACCGCGGTTCCTCCTCGTTGTCGAACTGTCGATCCTGCCCGTTCGGGGTGGCCCGCCCCACGGCGCCGGCGTCCGCGGACGAGCGCAGCTGCCAGGGCACACTCGTCACCATCACCCCCGGCTGGAAGAGGAGCCGGCTCTTGAGCCGCAGGGCGCTCTGGTTGTGGAGCAATTGCTCCCACCAGTGCCCCACCACGTACTCGGGGATGAAGACGGTCACGACGTCGCGGGGAGAATCACGCCGCACCCGGCGGACATAGTCGAGGACGGGCCGCGTGATCTCCCGGTAGGGCGACTCGACGACCTTCAACGGCACGGTCAGATCGCTCTTCTCCCACTCGAGGACGAGACGCCGGGTGCTCTCGTCGTCGACGTTCACGGTGATCGCCTCGAGCGTGTCGGGGCGTGTCGCCCGCGCATAGGCGAGGGCGCGCATCGTGGGCAGGTGCAGGGTCGAGACGAGCACGATCGAATGGGTGCGGCTGGGCAGCACGCCGTCCCAGTCCGCCCTCTCGAGTTCCGCGGCGACCGTGTCGTAGTGGTGCCGGATCGCCTTCATGAGCCCGAACGCGACGACCATGGTCACCACCGCGATCCACGCACCGGCGGCGAACTTGCCCGTCAGCACGACCAGCAGCACCACCGACGTGGAGACGCATCCGACACCGTTGATCCACCGCGACCGCGTCATGCGGCCCCGGGCCGCCGGATCCGTCTCGGTGCCCAGTTCCCGCGTCCAATGACGCACCATGCCGGCCTGTCCCAGGCTGAACGCGACGAACACACCCACGATGTACAGCTGGATCAACCGGGTGACCTCGGCCTCGAAGACCCACACGAAGACGATCGCGATCCCGGCGAGGAAGAGGATGCCGTTGCTGAAGGCGAGCCGGTCGCCGCGGGTGTGGAACTGGCGCGGCAGGTAGCGGTTCTGCGCGAGAACCGAACCGAGCACCGGGAATCCGTTGAAGGCCGTGTTGGCGGCGAGCACGAGGATCACGGCGGTGACGATCGTGATCAGGACGAATGCTGCCGGCACCCCCTCGAAGACGGTGTGCGCCAACTGGGAGAGCAGCGTCTTCTGCTCGTAACCCTCGGGTGCACCGCGCAGCTGGGTGTCGGGATGCTCGGCCACCACCACGCCGAGTCGCTCGGCGAGGAAGACCACCCCCAGGAACAGCGTGACGGCGACACCGCCGAGCACCAGCAGGGTCGTTGCAGCGTTGCGTGCCTTCGGCTTCTTGAAGGCCGGCACGCCCGTGCTGATCGCCTCGACACCCGTCAGCGCCGCGCAACCGGACGAGAAGGCGCGCGCGAGCAGGAGGACGAAGGCGAGCGCGGTCAGATCGGTCTGCTCGGCGACGAGTTCGAAGTCCGCCGACTCCGCACGCAGGTCGTCGCCCAGGACGAAGATCCGGAACAGCCCGGCCCCGAGCATCACCAGCATGCAGCCCACGAAGGTGTAGGTGAGCACGGCGAAGGCCCGGCCGGCGCGCCGGAGTCCGCGCAGGTTCACCGCGGTCAGCAACGCGATCGCGACGACGACGAAGAGCACCTTGTGCCGGGCGACGAACGGGACGGCCGATCCGACCGTCGCCGCCGCGGACGACAGCGACACCGCGACCGTCAGGACGTAGTCGACGAGCAGCGCACTGCCCACGGTCAATCCTGCCGTGGGGCCGAGATTCTTCGTGGCGACCTCGTAGTCGCCGCCGCCGGACGGGTAGGCGCGCACGGTCTGGCGGTAACCGGCGATCACGATCACGAGCACGAAGGCGACCGCGAGACCGATCCACGGGGAGAAGGCGTAGGCGGACAGCCCCGCGACGGACAGGACGAGGAAGATCTCCTCGGGTGCGTAGGCGACCGACGACAGCGCGTCGGAGGCGAAGACCGGCAGTGCGGTGCGCTTGGGCAGCAACTCGTGCCCGAGAGTGTCGCTGCGGAAAGGGCGACCCAGCACGAGCCGCTTCGCCGCGGTGGAAAGCTTGGACACGCGCAAAGCCTATGCGGTTCCGGCCCCGAAGTACCCCTCGGCCGGGTCACGACCTCTCGAAGATCGTCACGCGGTACCGTTCGGATCGGCGGTCCGCTGCGGTCCGTCTCGGAAAGATCGACCGGAACGGAGTCCACGGGTGTACGTGGTGGTGATGGGGTGCGGTCGGGTCGGTTCGGCGGTGGCCACCGCTCTCGTCCGGCTCGGTCACGAGGTCGCGGTCATCGACCGCGACGAGAGCGCGTTCGGACGGCTCGGCCCGGACTTCCCCGGGCACACGGTGCTCGGCATGGGCTTCGACCGCGACGTCCTGATCTCCGCCGGCATCGAACGAGCCGATGCCTTCGCGGCGGTCTCGTCCGGCGACAACTCGAACATCATCTCGACGCGCGTGGCCCGGGAGACCTTCGGCGTCGAGCGCGTCGTCGCGAGGATCTACGACGCCAAGCGGGCCGCGGCATACGAGCGGCTCGGCATCCCCACCGTGGCGACGGTGCCGTGGACCACCGACCGTTTCCTGCATGCGCTCACGCACGACAGCGAGACCGCCCGTTGGCGCGATCCCACCGGATCCGTCGCCATCGCCGAGGTGAACGTGCACGAGGGGTGGGTCGGACGACGCGTCACCGAACTCGAGGAGGCCACGGGTTCGCGTGTCGCGTTCCTGATCCGGTTCGGCACCGGACTGCTGCCCGACCGCAGGACGGTGCTGCAGGCCGACGACTCCGTCTACATCGCGGCCGTGTCGGGTTCGGTCTCGGAGGCGATCACGCACGCCGAGAACCCGCCGGTCGACGAGAACTGACCCGTCCACCCGAGAGGAAGCCCACATGAAGGTGGCGATCGCCGGCGCCGGCGCGGTGGGGCGCTCGATAGCGCGGGAACTGCTGCGCAACGCCCACGAGGTGATGCTCATCGAACGCAAGCTCGACCACGTCGAACCCGAGTCCGTGCCGGACGCGACATGGGTCCACGCCGACGCCTGCGAACTCAGCTCGCTCGAATCCACCGGACTCGAACAGTACGACGTCGTGATCGCGGCGACGGGTGACGACAAGGCCAACCTGGTCCTCAGCCTGCTCGCGACCACCGAGTTCGGTGTCCCGCGGGTCGTGGCCCGCGTCAACGATCCGCGCAACGAGTGGCTGTTCGACGAATCGTGGGGTGTGGATGTCGCGGTCTCCACCCCGCGCATGCTTGCGGCGCTGGTCGAAGAGGCCGTCACCGTGGGCGATCTGGTGCGGCTGATGACGCTGCGCAAGGGCGCGAATCTGGTGGAGGTCACCCTGCGCGACACCACCGCGCTCGCCGGGAAACCGGTCCGGAAACTGGAACTGCCGCGCGATACGGCCCTGGTGGCGATCCTGCGCGGGGGGCGGGTGATCGTCCCGCAGCCGGACGACCCGCTCGAAGGCGGGGACGAACTGCTGTTCGTCACGGCGGAGGACGTCGAGGACGATCTCCGGCAGGCGGTGAACCGCTAGTCGCGGAGGCTGTGCCGACTGGTCGCGGAGGCTGTGCCGACTAGTCGCGGAGCCGGTGCTGGCCGGGGAGTCGGTGCTCGTCGCGCGCGCCGTGCTCGTCACGGGACTTGTTCGACAGCGCGTCGTCCGCCGCCGGATCATCGGTCGGTGCGGCGTCGACCGATGCGTCGTCGACCGTCTCCGCGGGCGGGGGTTCGACGATGCGGTCGGCACGCCGGACCGCCCAGAGGGTCACGAGCAGGGCCAGCGCGGTCAGCGGCCAGCCCATGCCGATCCGGGCCACCGCGAGCCAGCCGGTGCGGTCCTCGTCGTAGAGGTGGTTCTGCACGAGATAGCGACCGAGGAAGACCAGGGTCCATGCGAGGGTCGCGACGTCGTACGCGCGCACCGCGGTGTGATGCGAGCGCCACCGCGATCCCTGGCCGTTGAGCATTCCCCAGATCACGCCCACGAGCGGTCTGCGGACGAGCACGGACAACAGGAAGGCGCCCCCGTAGACCAGGCTCGCGTAGATCCCGAAGAGGAAGTATCCCTTCGCATCGCCGGTGCGATGAGCGATGAAGGCACACAGCGCGACTCCGAAGAAGCCCGAGATCGCGGGCTGGATCGGGGTGCGCTGGATCAAACGCCACACGAGCACCGCGAGGGCGACGCCCAGCGCGGACCAGATGGCGACGGTGAGGCCCCAGAGGCTGTTGACGGGGACGAACACCAGGACCGGCAGCGTCGAATAGATCAACCCGCTGATACCACCGAGTTGTTCGAGCATCGTCTGCTGGTTGGTGTCGCTCACTCCTACGAGCCTGCCACATCCGGCACAGGGCCACGACCCCGCATGCACCGGGTTGTCGCCCCCGAGGTGCACCGATCAGGCGGGCTCGCGCAGCTCGTAGTAGGGGTTGTAGATCACCTTGCGTCCGTCGCGTTCGCCGACACGACCGCGCACCGTCAACGTACGCCCGGGCTCGATTCCCGGGATGCGCCGACGGCCGATCCACACGAGCTGGATCGAGTCGGTCCCGTCGAAGAACTCCGCCTCGACGACGGCGGCAGCAGCACGCGAACACGACTCGACACTGCGAAGACGTCCGTACATGGTCACTTCCTGACCGCGGGCGCATTCGACGACGGGTAGAGCGCCCGTGGAGTGCGAGGATTCGGCCATCTCCTCGGCATCGAGTTCTTCGATGTCCTCGGTGAGCCGCCGTGTGAGCCGACGCAGGTAGCCGGCCGGGGAAGCCATAACACGCTCCTGTACGGAAGGGGCACGGATCTCGTGCCACCGGACTCTTCTTCGACCGCCACTGTAGACGCATTCTCGCCGGATACAAGTTGCACGGTGCACACGCGCGTGCAGCCGCCCTTCGTCCTGCTGTGCGGGCAGGTGAGCGCGGTCTCCGGGGGCCGATGGTGCAGGATCGTCCGCATGTCCCACAGCGAATCCCCGGTCCCCCCGACCGTCGGCACCGCGGTCGTGCTTCCCGGCACGGGTTCGGACGCATGCTTCGCCGAGAAGGCGTTCGGCGCCGAACTCCGACGGCGGGGCATCACCCCGATCGCCGTCGATCCGGATCCGCGCGGTGTGGTGGCCAGCTATCTCGCCGCACTCGACGACGCGGCCGGGAACGGACCGATCCTCGTGGGAGGGGTGTCGATCGGAGCGGCCGTCGCGGTGAGGTGGGCGTTCGACAATCCGGACCGGGCCGTCGGCGTCCTCGCTGCCCTACCTGCATGGACCGGCGATCCGCGGGAGGCGCCGGCCGCCGCGAGCGCGCGGTGGACGGCCTCCGAGCTACGGACCCACGGGATCGATGCGGTCACCGCTGCGATGACGGCGTCGAGTCCGTCCTGGCTCGCGCGGGAACTGAGGCGTTCGTGGAGCGCCCAATGGCCCGATCTCCCGGCCGCACTGGACGAGGCCGCGCGCTATCGGGCACTCGACGTCGACGAACTGCGGTCCGTGGCCGTGCCGGTCGGCATCGCCGCCGCGGTGGACGACGCGGTCCATCCGCTCGAGGTGGGGCGGCAATGGGCGCGGGAGATCCCTCGCGCGGAACTCGCGACGGTGACACTCGAACAGGTCGGGGACGATCCCTCCGTGCTCGGGAGGCTGTGCCTCACCGCGCTCGACAGGATCGTCCCCGTCCCGAACCGATGATCGGTCTCGGTGTCAGAAGCCGAGTTGCTGCATCGCCGAACCGGATTCGCCCCGACGCGGCGGCGTCTGCTGGGTGGGCGGAACCTGCTGCGTCTGCTGGGTGGGCTGTGCCGGCGGGGCCGTCCGCGGAGCGGGTTGCGCCGGAGCCGTGCCCTGCTGGGGCGCGGCCTGTTGTTGCTGCTGCGCGGCAGCGGCCTGCTGTTGCTGCTGCTGGGCCGCGACGAGCTGGCGGGTGAGTGCCTCGGGCAGCACGATCGGCAGCGGCGTACGGACCGGATGGGGCTCGGATCCGCGGCGGACGACGGTGCCGGAGATCACCGACCGCGCGATCCCGACGAGTTCGGAGTCGGCTCCGGCGTTCCCGGCGGGCGCTGCGACGACGCAGCGGATCATCCAGCGGAAGCCGTCGACACCGATGAACCGGAGATCCGCGTTCGCGGTCCTGCCGTGCAGTTCGCGGCCCCACGGCCCCGATTCGATGCTGACCTCGGCCTTGTCGTTGCGCAGCGTCTCCGCGAGCTCCGCGGCGACCTCGCGCCACTGTCCCGGCGACTTCGGTGCCGCGTACGCGGAGACCGTGATGCGCCCGAACTGGGTCACGAGGTGGACGTTCTGCGGCGTGCCGTTCGGTGCCATCTCGACCTGGATCTGGCCACCGGCCGGGAGCGGAACGAGCACGGATCCGAGGTCGAGACGGGAGGCCGTCACCGTCTCCTCGTCGACCTCGTCGATGTCGTACGGGCCGGAATCGGCCGCACTTCCGGTGGCGTACTCGTCGTACTCCTCGTCGGAGGGCTCGTCGTACGCGCCGAGGTCGCCGGCGGGTGCGGCGTCGGCCGCCTCGACGTTCGACCCGCGGTCCTTGCGGCGTCGTCCGAACATGTCAGGAACCCTCCTTCACGAGGCCGGCGTGCCCGCCGCTCGATCCGTATCCGCCGCTGCCCCGCGCCGTGTCGTCGAGCTCGTCCACTTCGACGAAGTCGACGAGTTCGACACGCTGGACGAGCAGCTGCGCGATGCGGTCGCCCCGGCGGAGTTCGACGGCGCGCTCGGTGTCGTGGTTGATCAGGCACACCTTGATCTCTCCACGGTAGCCCGCGTCGACCGTCCCGGGAGTGTTCACGACGGACAGGCCGAACTTGGCGGCGAGGCCCGAACGGGGGTGGATCAGGCCGACCGTGCCCACGGGCAGCGCGACGGCGATGCCGGTGCCGACGAGCGCCCGCTCCCCCGGGCCGAGAGTCACGTCGACCGACGTGCACAGGTCCACACCGGCGTCACCGGGGTGGGCACGAGTGGGCACGGGGAGCTCCGGATCGAGCCGGCGCAGCGGTATCGGGGGAAGATCGGTCACGTCGTCCGAGACTACTCGCGTGCCGGGCCGCTCCACCGAGCCGACTATCCTTACGGTGTGTCCCGTTCCTCGCGCACCTCACCGACTACTCCTCCGACGGCCGACGCTCCGACCTTCTCGGAGCGGATGTGGGTACCGTGGTGGTGGTGGCCGATCGGGCTCGGTGTGGCCGCTCTGCTCGCGGCCGAGCTGCACATGGGCGCGCCGGGGATGTACGCGTGGCTGCCCTACGTCCTTCTGCTCCCGGTGCCGATCTGGGTGCTCACCTGGCTCTCACGCAGTCGGGTCGAGGTGGTCGGCGGCGAACTCGTCGTCGGTCGCGCACATCTGCCCGTCGACGTGATCTCGCGGGGTGTGGTGGTGCCGGCGTCGGCCAAGAGTGCCGCGATGGGACGCCAGCTCGATCCGGCGGCGTTCGTCCAGCACCGCCCCTGGGTGCGGACCATGGCGCTCGTCGTGCTCGACGACCCGGAAGATCCGACGCCCTACTGGCTGGTGAGCACGCGGCGGCCTGCCGAACTGCTCGCGGCGCTGGGTTGCGACGAGTCGGGCCGCAAGGACGATCCGACCCGCAAGTAGGGCTGCTCGAACGGGAATCGGCCCCGGATACGACAGGGCCCGGATACGACAGGGCCCCGGATGCCGGGAACAGCGGAGGCTGCCGCGGCGCCGGGGCACGCACGAGGGAGACGCGGGTGACCACGGCGCACCGTCGTCACCCGGCCTCGTTCCGCACCTATGTCCTCATCACGCTGCGCAGTCCCGGCAGATCATGACACCGTTCTCCTCGCTTGCGAGTCTGCTCCGGTGATGCACCAGGAAACAGCTCGAGCAGGTGAACTCGTCGGCCTGCTTCGGGACGACACGCACCGACAGCTCTTCGCCGGACAGATCCGCCCCGGGCAGCTCGAAGGACTCGGCGGTGTCCGATTCGTCGACGTCCACCACCGCGGACTGGGCCTCGTTGCGCCGGGCCTTCAGTTCCTCGAGTGAATCCTCCGACACATCGTCGCTGTCGGTCCGCCGGGGTGCGTCGTAGTCAGTCGCCATTTCCTCTTACCTTCTAGTACTCGTACCGGTAGCCGGCCGGGACACGGACGGTGCTCCCGGCCAGGGCAACGCACGGCCGTCCGTTGGAGTTCCCGACGGGTGTGTCACTGCTGTGGCATACCCGAATTCACTCTGTTTTCGCGCCGCACCGCCCCTTCTTGGACGGTTCGGCCGCCGAACAATAGCCGACCTCACGCACGAATATGCAATCGATGCGTGGAAACGCCGGAAATTGTCGGGCAATCGTCATCAACAACACAACGACTCGTGACATTTCCTCGGGTCGGCGGTTCCACCGACCACGTCCACGACCTCTACAGTGAGTGCGACGAACCCGGCATGACACGAGAGGCAGGGCCGCGTGGTTTCCCTGATCACCGAAGGAAGCGCAAACGATGATCGCGGCCGCCCGTTCCGTCGGCGCCGGGTGGTCCCGGCCGCCGTCGCGGGTGCCGTCCTCGCCGCCGCCACCATCGTCGTGTGGACCTCCGTGTTCACCTCGTCCGAACCCGTCACGACCACGGTGGCGTGCAATGCTCCTCCGACCGAGGCCACCGATCCCGAAGGCCCGCAACCGGCCCCACACGGCGAGGTCGTGGACCGGTCGACGCTGCTCGAGGTCGAACCCGCTCCCCTGGCGGCCACCCGGGTGCGCGTCTACAACGCCAACGGCGAACGCGGCCAGGCCACGCACGTGGCCGCCCAGTTGAGCGATTACGGTTTCTCGAGCCCGCCCGACGTGCAGGCCGGCAACGATCCGGTCTACGTCGACCAGAACATGCAGTGCCAGGGGCAGATCCGCTTCGGCGAGGCCGGACGCGCGGCTGCGTCCTCGGTGTGGTTGCTCGCCCCGTGCGCCGAGTTGGTGCAGGACACACGCGAGGACGACACGGTCGATCTCGCGCTGGGGACCTACTTCCGGGACATCTCCCCCGGGGCGGATGCCGAGGAGGTCCTGCGAGCGCTACGCGAGGTCCCGGTGGGCGAGCAGACGGCTCCGCTCGACCTCGATCTGCTCACGGCCGCACGCAATGCCCGGTGCTGAATCTCTTTTCACAGACCGTGCATCCTGTTTTTCGTCACTACTGCGATATAAAGGTGACGAACGGCAATTCGTGATGTGACGAATCGGTCAATTCGGAATTGGGTCGAGCGCTCCGATTTCGGCGAGCAGAGTTTCGAAATCGGCGGCGATCCCCGGCGCGGCCGCGACCGTGAGCTCGCCGTCGTCCCCGGTGCCGTTCGGGACACGTACCACGGCACCGGCTTCCGCGGCGACGAGCGCACCCGCCGCCCAGTCCCAGGGACCGAGTCCGTGTTCGTAGTGGGCGTCGACCCTGCCGGCCGCGACCATGCACAGGTCCAGGGCGGCCGCTCCGACCCGCCGGATGTCGCGCACCCGCGGTAGCAGCGCCGCCACCAGTTCTCCCTGCCGTGCACGCCGTTCCGAGGAGTACGAGAACCCGGTGGCCACGAGCGCCAGCTGCAGATCCGTTATCGGATTACAGCGCAACGGGACCCGCGTGCCATTCGTTTCGAGATGGGCACCGAGACCTTCTGCCGCCGAGAACGTCTCCCCCGATGCGATGGCGACGACTGCGCCGGCCACCGAGCGTCCGTCGACCTGCGCAGCCACCGACACCGCCGACGCCGGGAGTCCGTAGACGAAGTTGACGGTGCCGTCGATGGGATCGACCACCCAGACGACGCCTCTCGCAGTCGACGTTCCAGCGTCGCCTCCGGTCTCCTCCCCCAGGAAGGCATCCCCGGGCCGCAGCACGGCAAGTCGGCGCCGGATGAGCTCTTCGCTCTCGGTGTCGGCCACTGTGACGGGATCGGTCACTGTCGACTTCGTCCCGACACGGGTGATCTCGCCCGATCCCGGAGGGCCGAACAACGTGGCCCTACGTCCTCGTACGTAGGCTGCGGCCTCCCGCGCGACGGTCACGGCGACGTCCCTCAAGCCGGACAACTCGGATGCGGAGAGCGTTCTCTGTGTATGCACGAACCGATCCGAACACAGCGCCGAGCGTTTCGCCAGTGTGTGCCGCACCGGTCACACGGGCATTATCGTTTCCACACGAGCGGAGCAGACGGCCCCACCCAGCGAGAGGAAGTACGCAATGGCACAGGACGTCCCCACGGACCGATCGACTGCCGTCAACCACGGGTTCGGAGTCGACATCGGGGGCAGTGGCGTCAAGGGTGCCGTGGTGGATCTCGACACGGGCCGTCTGGTAGGCGACCGGATCAAGATCCTCACTCCGCAACCGTCCACTCCGGAGGCCGTGGCGAAGACGGTGGCGCAGATCGTCGAGCAGGCCGGCTGGACGGGCCCCGTCGGCGTGACACTGCCGAGCGTGGTCACCGGAGGCGTCGCCCGCACCGCCGCCAACATCGACAAGTCGTGGATCGGCACCGACGCCGGATCCCTCTTCTCGCGGGTGCTCGGCGACCGGGACGTCTCGGTGCTCAACGACGCGGATGCCGCGGGGATCGCCGAGGACCGCTTCGGTGCCGCCAAGGACACCGACGGCGTGGTGATCCTGCTGACCTTCGGCACCGGGATCGGTTCGGCCGTGCTGCACAACGGTGTACTGCTGCCCAACACCGAGTTCGGACACATGGAGGTCGACGGCAAGGAGGCCGAGCACCGCGCCGCTTCGTCGGTCAAGGAACGCAACGACCTGTCGTACAAGCAGTGGGCGAAGGAGGTCTCCCGCGTCCTCACCCGCTTCGAGGCCCTGCTCTGGCCCGACCTGTTCATCGTGGGCGGTGGTATCAGCCGCAAGCACGAGAAGTGGGTCCCACTCCTGACCAACCGCACCCCGGTGGTCCCCGCCGAACTGCGCAACGCGGCGGGAATCGTAGGGGCTGCATATGCTGCGAAAACAGGTGTCACTCCCTGAGTCCGGCGCATCGGCTGCCCGAGGGATCGTTACAATGGTCCCCAGCAGGCCGGAACCGGCCCCCATCCCGACAGACCTCTCCGCCGGAATCACTCTGGCGCGACGCCGCACTACCTCGTCACGAAAGGGCGTACGTGGCAGCCACCGACATCCACACCGCTGATTCCGCCAACGAATCGGCACCCGTTGCGGACGCTTCGAGCGTCGCAGGCGCTGCGGACTCCGCGGAGGGCACCGCTCCCGGTGCCAAGCCGCCGGCGAAGAAGACCGCTGCGAAGAAGGCCCCCGCGAAGAAGGCAGCCGCCAAGAAGGCTCCTGCGAAGAAGGCAGCCAAGAAGACCACCGCGAAGAAGGCAGCAAAGAAGGCCACGAAGGCTGCAGGTTCGGGCGACGAGGACTTCGACGCCACCGAGGAAGCGGACCTCGCAGACCTCGAGGTCTCGGAGGGTGATCTCGCCGGCGCCGAGGATGTCGTGGTCGACGACGACGAGCCCAGCGAGAAGGACAAGGCCTCGGGCGACTTCGTCTGGGACGAGGAGGAGTCCGAGGCGCTGCGTCAGGCACGCAAGGACGCCGAGCTCACCGCGTCGGCCGACTCCGTGCGCGCCTACCTCAAGCAGATCGGCAAGGTCGCCCTCCTCAACGCCGAGGAGGAGGTCGAGCTCGCCAAGCGCATCGAGGCCGGTCTGTACGCGACCCACATGCTGCAGCAGCTGGCGGAGAAGGGCGAGAAGCTCCCCGTCGCCCAGCGCCGCGATCTGAACTGGATCTGCCGCGACGGCAACCGGGCCAAGAACCACCTGCTCGAGGCGAACCTCCGCCTCGTCGTCTCGCTCGCCAAGCGCTACACCGGCCGCGGCATGGCGTTCCTGGACCTCATCCAGGAAGGCAACCTCGGTCTGATCCGCGCGGTCGAGAAGTTCGACTACACCAAGGGTTACAAGTTCTCCACCTACGCCACCTGGTGGATCCGTCAGGCCATCACCCGCGCCATGGCCGACCAGGCCCGCACCATCCGTATCCCGGTGCACATGGTCGAGGTCATCAACAAGCTCGGTCGTATCCAGCGCGAGCTGCTCCAGGATCTGGGCCGCGAGCCCACGCCCGAGGAGCTCGCCAAGGAAATGGACATCACGCCGGAGAAGGTGCTGGAGATCCAGCAGTACGCGCGTGAGCCCATCTCCCTCGACCAGACGATCGGCGACGAGGGCGACAGCCAGCTCGGCGACTTCATCGAGGACTCCGAGGCCGTCGTGGCCGTCGACGCCGTCTCCTTCACCCTGCTGCAGGATCAGCTGCAGTCGGTGCTCGAGACCCTGTCCGAGCGCGAAGCGGGCGTCGTGCGTCTGCGCTTCGGCCTCACCGACGGCCAGCCGCGCACCCTCGACGAGATCGGTCAGGTCTACGGCGTGACGCGCGAGCGCATCCGCCAGATCGAGTCGAAGACCATGTCGAAGCTGCGCCACCCGTCGCGGTCGCAGGTGCTGCGCGACTACCTCGACTGATCTCCGTCACGCAGAACAATCGCACGGAACGAGGGCCATCCGATCGGGTGGCCCTCGTTCTGCGTTCCGGGCCACAGGCCCGCTAGAGGAGTTCCGGCTCGTCTCCGGGAAGGCGCTGGCGCCCCTCGCGTCCGGGGAGCCGTGCGGATGCGAACCGCATGACCGGTTCGACGACACGCGCGGCCACCGGACCGAGCACCGCGGTGATCATCACGTATGCCGAGGCGAGAGCCGCGAGGCGGCTGTCGACGTGGCCGGAGGCGACGGCCAGACCGGCGATCACGATGGAGAACTCTCCTCGGGCGATGAGCGCCGCGCCGGCGCGGGCCCGGCCCATCACGGCGATACCGTGATGGGCCGCCGCGATCCATCCGGTGACGAGCTTCGTCAGCGCGGTCAGCACGGCCAGCAGGACCGCCCAGCCGAGCACCGGCGGTATAGCCGTCGGATCGGTGTTCAGTCCGAAGAAGACGAAGAAGATGGCGGCGAACAGGTCGCGGAGCGGTTCGAGGACCCGGACCGCGTTGTGTGCCGTCGAACCGGAGATGGCGATGCCCAGTAGGAAGGCTCCCACGGCCGCCGACACCTGCAGGGCCGACGCGATCCCCGCCACCAGCAGCGCTGCGCCGAGCAGCTTGAGCAACAGCGTTTCCCGGTCGGGGCTGTCGAGCACGACCGAGACGTAGCGTCCGTACCGCACCACCAGGACCAGCACCACGGTGACGAGACCGAGCGAGATCGCGACGGCTTCGAGGCCGCCGAGCAGGCTCACGCCCGCCAGGATCGCGGTGAGGATCGGGAGGTAGACGGCCATCGCGAGATCCTCGAAGACGAGAATCGACAGGACGACCGGTGTCTCACGATTGCCGAGGCGTCCCAGATCGGCGAGAACCTTCGCCACGATCCCGGACGACGAGATGTAGGTCACGCCCGCGAGCACGAAGGCGCCGATGGGACCGAGCCCCAGGATCAACGCGACGGCGGCTCCCGGCACCGCATTCAGAGCAAGGTCGAGCAGGCCTCCCATCCGGGAGCGTCTCAGGCCGCTGATCAACTCGTTCGCGGTGTACTCGAGCCCGAGCAGCAACAGCAGCAGGACCACGCCGATCTCGCTGGCGAGGTGACTGAACGCCCCGATGTCGCCGAGTTGGATGAAGCCACCGTTGCCGAAGCACAGGCCGCCGATCAGATAGAACGGGATCGGCGACATGCCGATCCGCGCCGCGAGCCGGCCGAGGACGCCGAGTCCGAAGAACACCGCACCCAGTTCGATGAGTGCGAGTGTCGTGGTGTTCATTCCGCGGGATCAGCCGTTGCGCAGGATCCTGGCGGCAGCGTCGAGACCGTCCGCTGTGCCGACCGCCACCAGGATGTCCCCACCCGTGAGGACGAAGTCGGGTGTCGGGGACGGCATGACCTGACCGGCACGCATCACGGCCACGACCGACACGCCGGTGCGCGTGCGCAGCGCCGTGTCGCCCAGTACCGCTCCGTCGAACCGCGAATCCTCGTGGATGTGGAGCTGGCGAGTGAGGATTCCGGGCAGGTCGCGGTGGTCCTCACGCAATTGGGCGACGAGCTGTGGGGCACCGAGGAGATTGCTGAGCGTCGCTGCCTCCTCGACGGTGAGAGGCAGGGAGGCGGCACACGCGTCGGGGTCGCCCGCCTTCGAGATGATGAGGTCGCTGTGACCGTCCCGATGGGTGATCACCCCGATGCGGCGTCCGGAGGCGAGTTCGAAGTCCTTGCGTACACCGATCCCGGGTAGCGGCGTCACGTCGACGATCATGGCCGAAAGACTAGTCCTCCGGACCGACGACGTCCGCCTGCTCCCGGTCGAGGGGTGCGAACCGGCCGTCCGGTCCCGGCAGGTAGGGCATCACCTCCACCACGGCATCGACGGGCAGCGGCCCGTAGAGGTGGGGGAAGCGCATGGACTCCGGGTCCCCCGGCACGCCGGGTTCGAAACGGAGCGGGTCGACGAGACGCGTCGGATCGACATGCAACAGGAGCAGATCCGTACGGCCTGAGTACAAGCGGTCGGCGGGCAGGTGCACCTGGTGCGGCGTGGAGAGGTGGACGAAACCCTGGGTCCCGAGGGACTCCGGTGCGACCGCCCCGAGGGGTCGGAAGTGGTCCCACTCGTCGCGGGAGATGATGTGCAGCAGGGTCTCGGTCATGGCGTCATTGTGCGTCGGACGGCCTCTCCGGGGCGTTCCCGGCCCCCTGGAGCTCTGCGCTGTGAGCGAACACACTGTGCGGAAAACGGCCATGTCGCAGCGTTTTCGCTGTTCGATGCGTGAAACACGCCACCATTGGGCATCCAGGGGAACAACACGTGAATACGAATCGTCTGTCAGAGTAGATCCACCGCGCCGGCCGGTGCGGCGGACCAGACCCCGGCACCCGATATGAGCGGTGGCCAGTTTGGAGGAGTCATGCCCGGTACGTTGACCAGCCCGAAGTTGACCGCTGCAGATCGCTGCGATCGGTGCAATGCCGCCGCTCGTGTCCGCGCCGTCCTTCCGACCGGCGGAGAACTGTTGTTCTGCGGGCACCACGCGAACGAGCACACCGACCGCCTCCGTGAACTCGGAGCGACGATCGTGAGCGAGTCCGACGCCACCGTGTGATCCGCCGTCCGGAACCACGGTTCCGAGACCCGACCGAACGGGCGACCACCTCGAGGTGGTCGCCCGTTCTCGTCGTCACCAGCTGCGCAGGATCGCGATCCGGTCGCGCAGTTGCTCGGCGGTCGCCATCGCCGTCGGCGGACCACCGCACTGGCGACGCAGTTCGCCGTGGATCACCCCGTGCGGCTTCCTGGTCCGGTGGTGCACGACCGCGACGAGCGAATTGAGTTCGCGGCGGAGCTGGGCGAGGGTGTCGGCGGTTTCGACCCGCTCGGTCACCTGGGGCGGCGGAGTGGGTGCCGGTGCGGCCTTCGGCTTGTTCAGCTGCTGTTCCTGACGCTGACGCAGCAGTGCCCGCATCTGTTCCGCGTCCAGCAGACCCGGGAGTCCCAGATAGTCGGCCTCCTCGTCGGAACCGGCGAATGTCGCGGTGCCGAACGAGGATCCGTCGTAGATGACCTGATCGAGTTCGGCGTCCGCTCCGAGCGAGTGGTAGGCCTTCTCGTCCTCGCCGGGTTCGTCCTTGCGCCGGTTCGCGTCGGCGAGCAGCTCGTCGTCGAAGCCCTCCTTGACCCGGTGCGGCTTGCCGAGGATGTGGTCGCGCTGGGCCTCGAGCTGGCTGGCGAGCTCGAGCAGCACCGGCACGGACGGCAGGAAGACACTGGCGGTCTCCCCCTTGCGCCGCGACCGCACGAAGCGGCCGATCGCCTGTGCGAAGAACAACGGGGTCGAGGCGCTGGTCGCGTACACACCCACCGCGAGTCGCGGGACGTCGACGCCCTCGGACACCATGCGCACGGCGACCATCCACCTCTGGTTGCCCTCGCTGAACTGCGAGATGCGCTCGGAGGCGGTGGGATCGTCCGAGAGCACGACGGTCGGTATCTCGCCGGTGATCGACTCGAGGATCTTCGCGTACGCCCGCGCGGTGGTCTGGTCGGTGGCGATGACGAGGCCACCGGCGTCCGGCATGCCGCCGGCACGCAGCTGCTGCAGACGGGTGTTCGCCGCCCCCAGCACCGCGGGAATCCAGTCGCCCTGGGGATCGAGGGCCGTCCGCCACGCCCGGGCCGTCTGCTCGGCGCTGAGAGGCTCCCCCAGCCGCGCGGTGAACTCCTCCCCCGCACTCGTGCGCCAGCGCGCCTCGCCCGAGTACGCGAGGAACACGACGGGGCGCACGACGCCGTCGGCGAGCGCGTCGGCATAGCCGTAGGCGTGATCGGCCTTGGACTGCAGCAGACCGTCCTCGTTCGGCTCGTAGCTCACGAACGGGATCGCACTGTCGTCGCTGCGGAAGGGTGTACCGGTCAGCGCCAGACGGCGGGTCGCGTCCCCGAACGCCTCGAGGATGCCCTCACCCCAGCTCTTCGCGTCGCCACCGTGGTGGATCTCGTCGAGGATCACCAGGGTGCGGCGCCCCTCCGTACGCACGCGGTGCTTGAACGGATGCGAGGCAACCTGCGCGTAGGTGACCACGACGCCCTGGTAGTCGCTCGACGTCTGTCCGGTGGAGTTCGTGAAGTTCGAGTCGAGCGCGATACCGATGCGGGCCGCAGCACCCGCCCACTGGTGCTTGAGGTGCTCGGTGGGGGCGACGACCGTGATCTGGTCGACCGTCCGGTCGCGCAACAGCTCCGACGCCACCCGGAGGGCGAAGGTCGTCTTACCGGCGCCGGGGGTCGCGACGGCGAGGAAGTCACGCGGCTTCGTCGCGAGGTACTTGGTGAGGGCGCGGCGCTGCCAGGCACGCAGCTGGGCCACAGGGGCGGAGGTCGTAGCTTGTCCGACGGTTTCGGTGCTCACCGGTTTCTCGTGCTCCTTGTCCGCTTCGCTCGGGTCGGTGCCACCGCACTCGTCCGGGCGCCGACCGTCATGCAGCCTATCGTCTCGGAGCCCGCGAACCCGCCGAAGCCGCGGCGTCGGCGGGTTCTCCGAGGACTGCGTGGCAGAATTCGAGAGGCCCTCACCTGCCTGTGCGCGCACGCGAGCGTGTCTTCAGGAATTCTGGAAGTAGATGAACGACACACCACGATCCCCCGCACAGGCATCCTCCGGCCGCGTTCGCCGCGCGGTCGGGAAGGGCTGGGAGGTCGTCACGCACACCCTGTCGTCGGCCTGGGACCACTCGATCTTCAGCAAGGCGGCGACGGCGGCCTTCTGGCAGACCCTCTCGCTGCCGCCCTTGGTGCTCGGTCTGCTCGGCAGCCTCGGTTACGTAGGAGGCTGGTTCGGTCCCGACACGGTGGAGATCATCACGTCGAAGACCGTCACCTTCCTCCGCTCGGTCTTCAGCGACAGCGTGGTCGACCAGATCATCGAACCCACCGTCGAGGACGTCCTCCGGCGGGGCCGCGCCGACGTGATGTCGTTGGGCTTCGTGTTGTCGCTGTGGGCAGGATCGTCGGCGATCTCGACGTTCGTGGATTCGATCGTCGAAGCGCACCACCAGCAGGACCATCGCCACCCGGTGTGGCAGCGGATCTTCGGCCTGCTCCTCTACGTGGTCTTCCTGATCCTGGCGGTGTTCACGATGCCGCTCGTCGCGCTCGGGCCCACACTGATCGGCCGGCTGCTGCCCGACGCCTGGTTCGACGTCGGCTCACGGATCATCGACACCTTCTACTTCCCCGCGGTGGGCCTGCTCCTGCTGATCGGTCTGACGACCCTGTACAAGGTGGCGCTGCCCAGGTCGCTGCCGTGGCACCGACTGCTCGGCGGCGCGGTCCTGGCCGGGGTGTTCTTCCTCGCGTCGAGCGTGATCCTGCGGTGGTACCTGACGTGGGTCGCGGCAACGGGCTACACCTACGGCGCGCTCGCCGCCCCGATCGCGTTCCTGCTGTTCACGTTCTTCCTGGGTTTCGCCGTGGTCCTCGGAGCCGAGTTCAACGCCACGGTGCAGGAGTTCTGGCCGGCACGCGCCACACGCCTGGAGCAGTGGCGGATCTGGCTCGCCGAGCAGTCGGCACGAGATCCGTCGCCCGACAGCGGGCCGGTGACGAACCTCACGCGCCGGTTGACGGGCTCCACGACGATTCGGCTGTCCGACCTGATCCGGCCCGGGGATCGCCAACCCGAGTCGTGGCCGATCGACGGGAAGCCGACCGAGTCGGATACGGCGACCCACAACGACACGTCTCTGCACGACGACACTGCCTCGTGCGACGAGCACGACGCCACTGCCTCGTGCGACGAGAAGGCCCGGCACGACGACAAGGCCGGGGGATCCGAAGTTCCCCCGGCCGAGACCGAACTTCCGCCGGTGGAGACGCTTCCGCGAGAATCACCCGACGCCGCGGCGGACGACGGGGTGTTCCACCAGGTGTCTCAGTCGCCCTTGCGCAAGCCGTCGTAGACTTTCTTGCATTCGGGGCACACCGGCGAGCCGGGCTTCGGCGACCGGGTCACCGGAAAGACCTCACCGCACAGCGCGACCACATGGGTACCCATGACCGCACTCTCGGCGATCTTGTTCTTCTTCACGTAGTGGAAGAACTTCGGGGTGTCGTCGTCGGTCGTTTCGTCGGTGGTGGTATCCGGCCGTTCCTTGATATCCGTGCTCACGTGTCCATGATGCCGCACGGAAGGGCCGGATGCGTATGTGCGTGCGACGGCCCGGCGTGGGAAGGTGGAAGACATGGCGAGAACTCACGGTTTCGGCGGATCCCCCGAGAACGGATCGCCCGACAACCCGGTTCTGATCACCGCGGCGGAGACGTCGCTCGAGGATCAGCACCGAGCACGGGTTCGCAAGTACCTCACCATCATGTCGGTCCGCATCCCCGCCCTGCTGCTGGCGGCGATCGCGTACGGCATATGGGCCAATCCCTGGATCTCGATGGCGATCATCGGGGTGTCGATCCCGCTGCCGTGGATCGCCGTCCTCATCGCCAACGACCGGCCGCCGCGCCGCAAGGACGAACCGAGCCGCTGGGACGGCCGCTTCGACGATCCCCCGGCGATCGAGTCGTCCCGCCACCATGTGATCGACGGCTGAGAGGGACCCCGGACGGGACGCTTGCGAGAATGTCGTGGTGGACCGCGACCTTCTTCTGTCTCTCTGCCCGGCTCTGCGCACCGCACTGATCCGGTGCCGCTACGACCTCGCCACCGTCCGGGAACTGCTCGGCCCCGAGGCGCACGCCGCCCTCGGGCGCAGCGAACCCGTCCCTGCCCGGCGCATCGCGCGCGGTGCGGGCGATCTCGGCGTGCTCGTGCGGCTGTTCCTCCTCCAGGACACCTGCCCCGAGGACGAGGTCGCGCAGGCTCTCGCTCCGGTGACGACGGAGCAGGCCGTGCAGGCGGGACTCGTCGAACGCGACGGCGACGGCGTGCGGGCCGCTCTCGACCTGCGGCCCCTCGACGCCGGGACCGGCAGCCGCTGGGTGCTGTCCGATCTCGACGGCTCGATCCGTCCCGTCCCGACCCGTCCCGATCACGTCCTCGGCGTCGGTCAGGCCTCCTTGTCGCTGCTGCAGGCCACCCCGACCGATCGGGTCGGTTCGGTGCTCGATCTCGGCACCGGTTGCGGGGTGCAGGCCATCCGCGCCGCGGACCACGCGGACGAGGTCACCGCGACCGACATCAATCCCCGCTGTCTGACCCTGGCCGCCGCGAGCGCCGCGTTGAACGAGATCGACATCGATCTTCTCGAGGGGTCGTGGTTCGAGCCGGTCGCCGGCCGGACCTTCGACCGCATCGTCGCGAATCCGCCGTTCGTGGTGAGCGCCGGACGCGTCGAGCACAGCTACCGCGACTCCGGTCTCGACCTCGACGGCGCCAGCCGCCTCATGATCTCGCAGGCCGCCGAACACCTGAATCCCGGCGGCACCGCCGCGATGCTCGCGTCCTGGGTGCACGTCGAGGGTGAGGACTGGCGGGCCCGCGTCGCATCGTGGTTGCCGTCACACGGCGTCGACGCCTGGATCGTGCAGCGCGATGTCGCCGATCCCGCCCTCTACGTCGGGACGTGGCTGCGCGACGGTGACGCCGATCAACGCGAGCCGGAGGTCGCGGTGCGCGCCGAGCAGTGGCTCGACCACTTCGAGGAGCACGGCGTCGAGGGCGTCGGGTTCGGGTTCGTCTACCTGCGCCGCACCGACCTGCCGTCCGATGTGATGGCCGAGGACCTGCGGCACGCGTTCACCGACGCGCTGGGCGACGAGGCGATCGACTACTTCCGGCGCCTCGACTGGTTGCGTACGCACGAAGTGCTCGACGCCCGCTTCGCGGTGCGGCCCGACACGGCCCTCGAGCGGGTGCACCTGCCCGGTGAGGACGGGTGGGACCAGGTGGTCGCGCGGGTGCATCGCGGTGGCGGTCCGGCCTGGCAGCACGAGGTGGACGACCTCGCGGCCGCCCTGCTCGGCGGCATGCGCGCCGACGGCCTGCCGCTCGGGGATCTCGTGTCGCTGCTCGCGGCCGCGCACGGCGAGGACGAGGACGACCTCCTCGCGCAGGCGGTGGGCCTCGTGCACGGGTTGGTGCGGCACGGGCTGATCGAGCCCGCCTGACCCCCTTCGGGGCGTTCCTGAGGTTCCACGATTCGGTTCTCTCAGCAACTTCTCAGGAGCTCATCGGGTTAGTGCAGGTCAGCGCGGTGGTACTCGGAGACCGACGGGAACTCCACCGCTTCGCCGGTCGTTGAACCCTGTGAGACACCACCGATGAGGAGGCACGTCATGGCACGCCCCGAAACCACCGCTCGCTTCGATTCCGACCTCGACGGTCAGAGCCCCGCAGCCGATCTCGTTCGCGTCTACCTGAACGGTATCGGACGGACTGCTCTGCTCACCGCAGCCGACGAGGTGGAACTGGCCAAGCGGATCGAGGCCGGCCTGTATGCCAAGCACCTGCTCGAGACGAAGAAGCGTCTGTCGGCCGCGAAGAAGCGCGATCTCGCGATCATCGTCCGCGAAGGACAGGCCGCTCGCAGCCACCTGCTCGAGGCCAACCTGCGCCTCGTCGTCTCGCTGGCGAAGCGTTACACCGGACGCGGTATGCCCCTGCTGGACCTCATCCAGGAGGGCAACCTCGGCCTGATCCGTGCGATGGAGAAGTTCGACTACGCGAAGGGCTTCAAGTTCTCGACCTACGCGACGTGGTGGATCCGTCAGGCCATCACCCGCGGCATGGCCGACCAGAGCCGCACCATCCGGCTCCCCGTCCACCTCGTCGAACAGGTCAACAAGCTCGCCCGCATCAAGCGTGAGCTGCACCAGCAGCTCGGCCGCGAGGCGACCGACGAGGAACTCGCCAACGAGTCGGGTATCCCCGTCGAGAAGATCGCCGACCTGCTCGATCACAGCCGCGACCCGGTGAGCCTCGACATGCCCGTCGGCAACGACGAGGAGGCCCCGCTGGGCGACTTCATCGAGGACGCCGAGGCGACGTCCGCCGAGACCGCGGTCATCGCCGGCCTCCTGCACAGCGACGTCCGCAGCGTCCTCGCGACGCTCGACGAGCGCGAACAGCAGGTCATCCGGCTGCGCTACGGACTCGACGACGGCCAGCCCCGCACCCTCGATCAGATCGGCAAGCTCTTCGGGCTCTCCCGTGAGCGTGTCCGCCAGATCGAACGCGAAGTGATGGCCAAGCTCCGCGAAGGCGACCGCGCCGAGCGCCTTCGCGCCTACGCCAGCTGACCGGGCGCGTCAGCGGTATCCGATCCCCGAGAACCGGGCTGGGTTCTCGGGGATCGTTGCTGTCCGGGGCCTGTTCGGTGAGACGTCCACCAGGCCGCCGTCAGCGCAGACGGCGCGGGCCGAGGTCGAGAGGGTGCGGTTCGGGCCCGATCCGCACATGGGCGTCGGTGAGTTCGGCTCCCACCACCGAGGCCAGCACCGGCTCGCACACCAGCTCGCGCACCTCGGGAAGGTCGTCGGCGAGCGCCGAGATCCGCTGGACGAAATCGACGAGTGCCGGCTTGTTCACCGGCGCGGCGTTGCGGTAGCCCGACAGCAACGGCGCCGCCTTCGGAGCGTCGATCAGCTCGACCGCCTCGTCCTCCGTGAGCGGCAGGACCCGGTAGGCCCGATCACCGAGCAGATCGGAGATCACACCGGCGAGACCGAACGAGATGAGCGAACCGAACGACGGGTCGTCCTGCACACGGATCGCGCACCCGATGCCCTTGTGGGCCATCCGCTGCACGTGCATCAACGGCTCCCCCGACACCGCGGCCAGGTCGCGATAGGCGATCCGCACCGAATCCGCGTCGACGAGATCGAGCCGGACACCGCTCAGGTCGGGCCGGTGCCGCCACTGGGCACCGGTGGCCTTGACCGCCACGGGGAAACCGATCTCCTCCGCCGCAGCGACCGCCTCCTCCTCGGTGGTGACGGCGCGGAAGTCCGCGACCTCGACCCCGTAGCAGGACAGCAGCAGCGCCGCCTCGGTGTCCGACAGGTAGCGGCCCTCGGGTGTCGTTTCGAGCCAGCCGTCCACGAGCCCGCGGGCGCGTTCGGGGTCGATGCCCGCCGGCCGCACGACCTGCGAGGGCGGACGACTGCGCCACTTCGCGTACCGCCAGGCCCGTCCCAGGGCGAGCGCGGCCCGTTCCGGACCGGGATAGGACGGCACGGATCCGCGCGTCGGGTTGCCGTCCGGCCCGCGTACGGCCAGCACGTCGGGAATACCCTCGGTCGCCAGAAAGGTCGTGACCACGGGCTTCTCCGACCCTGCGACGGCGTCGCGCAGGGCCTGGGCGTAGGGCTGGACGTCGACGGCGACCGGCGGGACGAAGACCGCGATCACCGAGTCGACGTCGGGTGAGTCGAGCGCCTTCGCGACGGCCTCGGCGAACTCCTCCGGCGACGCCTGCGCGCCGAGATCCACCGCGTCCGGTGCCTGCAGGCCCTGGCCCCGGGCGGCGTCGACGGCGAGCAGGCCCAGCGCGGTGGAGTTGCCGACCACGGCGACGCGGGGACCGGCGGGCAGCGGCTGGTAACCGAACAGCAGCGCCGAGTCGAAGAGCTGGCCGATCGACTCGACCTGGACGACACCGGCCTGCTCGAACAGGTATCGCACGATGGTGTCGTCCATCTCCCCCGTCCGGGCGGCGAGCGCCGGCGGCACCGCGTGGCGGCCACTCTTGACGGCGACGATCGGTTTGCTGCGCGCCACCCGCCGCGCGATGCGCGAGAACTTGCGCGGGTTGCCGAAGCTCTCCAGGTACAGCAGCACCACTTCGGTGGCGGGATCGGTGTCCCAGTACTGCAGCAGGTCGTTGCCGGACAGGTCGGCGCGGTTACCGGCCGAGACGAAGGACGACAGCCCGACCCCCGTCTTGGCGGCCTCGTCGAGGATCGCGATGCCGAGGGCACCGGACTGGCAGAAGAAGCCGACGTTGCCGGCGGCCGGGAGCACGGGTGCGAGGGTCGCGTTGAGCCGGATGGCGGGATCGTTGTTGGCGACACCGAGAGCGTTCGGCCCGATGAGCCGCATACCGTGCGACCGAGCGGCCAGTGTGAGCCGCCGCTCGGCGTCGCGGCCCTCCGGTCCGGTCTCGCCGAAACCGGACGAGACGACGAGCAGCGCCTTGACGCCCTTGGCGAGGCAGTCGTCGAGCACCGAGTCGATCGATTCGGCGGGCACGGCGGCGACGGCGAGGTCGATCTCGTCGGGGATGTCGCGGACGGTCGGGTAGGCGCGGACACCCCGGACGGACCGGTGTTCGGCGTTGACCGGGTAGACGGGCCCGGTGAATCCGCTGCGCAGCATGTTCACCAGCACGGCGTTGCCCACCTTGCGGCTGTCGGTGGACGCACCGATGACGGCGACGCTGCCGGGACCGAGGATGTTGCGCACGCTGCGCGCCTCGGCGGCGCGTTCGCGGGCGTTGCGGACCGAGACCAGGGCCTCGGTGGGGTCGATCGCGAACTCGAGCCGGACGACTCCCCCTTCGAAACTACGGCTGACCTGGTAACCGGCCTCCCGGAAGACCGTGATCATGTGCCGGTTCTCGGCGAGGACCTCGGCGACGAAGGTGTGCAGTCCGTTCTCGGCGGCCGCGCCGGCGAGATGTTCGAGCAGGATCGGACCGAGACCGCGGCCCTGGTGGGCGTCGGCGACGGTGAAGGCCACCTCGGCGGAGAGACCGTCGCCCTCGTGCGAGAGTCCCTCGTACCGCCCGACGGCGATGATCTCGTCGCCGAGCACCGCGACGAACGCCACCCGGGACCTGTGGTCGACGACCGTGAAGTTGAACAGGTCCTTCTTCGAGATCGTCGGGTACGGACCGAAGTACCGCAGATAGCGGGTGCGTTCGGACAGCTTGCTGTGGAAGGCGACGATCCCGTCGGCGTCCTCCGGGACGATGGGCCGCAGGTGCACGACACCGCCGTCCGAGGCCAGCACGTCGGCGACCCAGTGCCGCGGATAGTTGCGGGCGCGCGCCAGCGCCGCCTCGCGCGCAGGGTCGGTCTCCCCGGTCGGCCCGGCGCCCTGCGCGGGAGTCGCCCCCGCCGCAGACGCGGAGTCCGGTGCCGCCGAAGGATTCTGCCGGTCAGTCACGGGGATCCTCCGGGTCCAGGCCGAGCAGCGGGAAGGCCGCCCGCCTCGTGGCGATGATCGCCGAATCGATGCGGGTCAGTGCACGGTCCAGGGACGCAATGCCCGTCTCCGGTGTGCCGCCGGGTCCGTCCCACGGCAGGTACGAGACGTCGGAGCCCTCCCCCATGACGGTGGGCAGTTCGACGCTCGGAGCGAGAGCGCCGACGCGCTCGCTCCAGTCCGCCGGGACGGGGGTGCTCAGGTCGATCTCGCGGTCCAACGCCGCGGCGATCAGGTGGGTCCACGCCCGGGGCACCACCCGCACGAGGCCGTAACCGCCGCCGCCCACGGCGAGCCAGCGGCCCTCGCAGTAGCGGTCGGCGAGATCGCGCATCGCGAGATACGACGCGCGCTGGCCGTCGACGGTCAGGGAGAGGTCGGCCAGGGGGTCCTCGCGGTGGCTGTCGGCACCGCATTGGCTGATGAGGATCTGGGGGCGGAACGCCGCGACCGCGCCCGGTACGACGGCGTGGAAGGCGCGCAACCACAACGCGTCCACGGTGCCCGGCAGCACCGGCAGATTGATCGCGGTGCCCTCGGCCGGACCCGAACCGACCTCGCTGGACCAGCCGGTGTTGGGCCACAACGTCGCGGGATGCTGGTGCAGGGAGATGGTCAGGACGCGGGGATCGCCGAGGAAGGCGTGCTGCACACCGTCGCCGTGGTGGGCGTCGACATCGATGTAGGCGATGCGGTCGTAGCCGTGGTCGAGCAGCCACGAGATCGCGATGGCGGCGTCGTTGTAGACGCAGAATCCGGCAGCCCAGTCGGCCATCGCGTGATGCATCCCGCCCCCGATGCTCACCGCGCGGCGGGCCCGGCCGCTCGCGATCTCGCGTGCGGCTGCGAGGGTCCCCCCGGCGAGCGTCGCGCTGGCCTCGTGCATTCGGGGGAAGATCGGGTTGTCCTCGGTGCCGAGACCGTGGGGCGCGTCGGCCGGAGGCGCCGCTCCCTCGGGGGCGGAGCCCGCGCGCTTGACCGCGTCGACGTAGGAGGCGGTATGGATGCGCAGCAGATCGGTGTCGTCCGCAGGGGACGGGCGGACCGTCTCGACACCTTCGAGGAGACCGAGACTGCGGGACAGCGCCATGGTGAGATCGAGGCGCGTGGGATTCATCGGATGTGTCGGACCCCACCGGTAATCGAGGTAGTCGGGGCTCCACACCACTATCCGATCGCCGCTCAGCTGTGTCGTACCGCCCGCCGCGGTGGAGCTCGTGGTCATGGACACAGACGCTACTGGTCCACCCACGGACATGCGAGCCTCGGAGGGCGCCCCCACCGTCCTGTTCGCACGGTTAGAATCGGCCCAGACGAAGGGGTGTGAGAGTGAAGGACCTGGTCGATACAACGGAGATGTATCTCCGGACCATCTACGACTTGGAAGAGGAAGGCGTGGTGCCGCTGCGCGCGCGTATCGCCGAGCGCCTCGAACAGAGCGGACCGACGGTCAGCCAGACCGTGGCCCGTATGGAACGCGACGGCCTGCTCCGGGTCGCCGGCGACCGCCACCTGCAGCTCACCGAGAAGGGCCGCGACCTCGCGGTCTCGGTCATGCGCAAGCACCGGCTCGCGGAACGGCTTCTCGTGGACGTGATCGGTCTCGACTGGGAGAACGTGCACGCCGAGGCGTGCCGCTGGGAACACGTGATGAGCGAGGAGGTCGAGCGCCGCCTCGTGGAGGTGCTCAACAACCCGACCACCTCCCCCTACGGCAACCCGATCCCGGGACTGGCCCAGCTCGGTCTCGACCGCACGGCGGTCCTCGACGAGAAGCTGGTGCGGTTGACGGAGATCCCGCACGGCAAGCCGACCGCGGTCGTGGTGCGCCGGCTCGCGGAGTACGTCCAGTCCGACCCCGAGGTCATCGCGCGGCTGCGTGAGGCCGGTGTGGTCCCCGACGCGCGGGTTACAGTCGAGACGCGACCGGGCTCGGTGTCCATCACCGTGGCCGGTCACGACAGCTTCGAGCTTTCCGACGAGATGGCCCACGCCGTGCAGGTGAAGCAGGTCTGACCCAGACCCCTTTTCGCATGTCCGGTACGGGCATGCGAAAAGGGGATGTCCAGCGTGAGACTTCTGGTGACCGGCGGCGCCGGCTATGTGGGCAGCGTGTGCACGACCGTGTTGCTCGAGCAGGGCCACGACGTCGTGGTCGTCGACGACCTGTCCACCGGCAACGCCGGGGCGGTGCCCACCGGTGCCGAGTTCGTCGAGGGCGACATCGCGGCCGTCGCCGACGAACTGCTCTCCGGATCCCGTTTCGACGGCGTCCTCCACTTCGGTGCACAGTCGCTGGTCGGCGAGTCGGTGGAGTTCCCCGAGAAGTACTGGCAGGGCAACGTGGTGACCACCCTCGCCCTGCTCGAGGCCATCCGCCGCTCGGGCACCCCGCGGTTGGTGTTCTCCTCCACCGCCGCGACCTACGGCGAACCCGAGAGCGTGCCGATCACCGAGGACGCACCCACCCGGCCGACCAACCCGTACGGTGCGTCGAAGCTCGCCATCGATCACGCGATCTCGTCGTACGCGCACGCCCACGGTCTCGCGGCGACGAGCCTGCGGTACTTCAACGTCGCCGGCGCCTACGGCGGTGCCGGGGAGAACCGGGTCGTCGAGACGCATCTGATCCCGCTGGTACTGCAGGTCGCTCTCGGTGTGCGCGATCACATCTCGGTCTTCGGCACCGACTGGCCGACCAAGGACGGCACCGCGGTGCGCGACTACATCCACGTCAAGGATCTCGCCGACGCCCACGTACTGGCACTGACGAAGTCCGAGCCCGGCCGCCACGGCATCTACAACCTCGGAAGCGGAGAGGGTTTCACCGTCCGCGAGGTCATCTCGGCGTGCGAGCGGGTCACGGGCCTCCCGATCGCTGCGGTCGACGCGCCGCGCCGCGCCGGTGATCCGGCCGTGCTCATCGCCTCGAGCAGCCGCGCGATCTCCGAGCTCGGATGGAACCCCCAGCACACCGATCTCGACGAGATCGTCTCCGATGCGTGGGAGTTCACCCGGTCCCTCGGCGACCGTCTGCACGCCGCTCGACGCTGATCGAGCGCACCACTCCGGTTCAGGACGGTTCGTCGCCGCGCGGCAGTTCGAGTCCCAGCCGCGCCGCGATCTCGTGTCCGGTCTCCGCGAGGCCGCGGATCGACTCGGGACGCAGTCCCGCCTGCAGGGCCTGGTCGAGCAGATCCGAAAGCCGGTGGCGGGGATCGGATTCGAGGGCCGCTGCGAGCGCAACCCCGGCGAGCGGACCGTCGCCGCGCACGTAGGCACCGAAGCCGACGAGCGCGGCGGCATCGGCCCGCTCGGGATCGGGCAGAGCTCGAGCGAGCTCGGTCCACAGACGCTCCGCCGGCCGCGCGAGCGGTCCGGTCGCGAGTCCCATGGCGGCGTCCCGCACCGTGCGGTTGGCGAGCAGGACGGCCAGCTCGGCGATGTCGGACGCGCTGGGATCCGTTCCGGCGGCGTACGTCTCGATGTGCGCGAGCACGGTCTCGAGTTCGAGACGGTCGGCGCGTTCGCCGCCGCCCTCACGGGCACAGCGTTCGTACTCGCGGTCGCGGGTCTCGACGACCTCGTCGATGCACCGCGCGACCTCCTGCCGCACCGCCGGCGGATACGGCGCGAGCAGCGCGGCGAGTTCGGTGCGGGAGCCGCGGATCGGGCTGCCCTCGAACACCCGGGCCGCCGCGACCACCGAGGACCCGGGATCGGCCACCCTGCCGGTGATGTCCTGGCCGGGCACGAACCAGGTCGCTCCGCCGGTGATCTCCGGAAGCGCGTACACCCCCGCCAGGTCGATGCCGACGGCGTCGAGATGATCGGCGAAGTCGTCGACGAGCCTGCACAGGTCGGCGATCACCGGATCGTGCCGGTCGGCGAGATCGTCGTCGACGAGAACGGCCACCACCGATTCCGCGCCCTCGCGGGCACAGACGGCGCAGAAGCGCCGGAACGCCGCGCGCATGAGCTCGGGGACGGGTTCCCCCGGCCGGGGCAGGACGAGGTCGTGTCGCATCACCGCGCCGATGCTCGCCACCCTGCCGTTCGGGCGGGTCGGGGCGTCTCCGGTCGGGGTCAGGCACATCACGACGATCGAGCGCGTCGGCGGGAAGCCCATCAGTGCGGGCAGGGCAGCGATGACGTCACCGACATCGGTGAGACGGAGCGGATGCGACGACGAAGGCGTGGAAGTTGTCATGCGCCGACCGTGGCCCATCGGTCCGAACGACAAGCGGCGCCGGAGGCCGTTCCGGGGTCTTCTGGGGATGAACCGGCCGGCTGTGGACAACTCCGCGAGCGGCACCGCGATCGGATGCCGGACGGGCGATCCCGTCGGCAGGCGCTGTTAGGGTGCGCGCCCGGCCCCCGTCAGGGACGGGCGGCGAAGTCGACGGCCTCCCGGAACACGCGGTCGAGATTGTCGGTGTCGGGCGCCGCCGCATCGAAGGACATGTACGTGACCGTCACACGCACGTCCTCGATCTGCGCGATCCGCGTGGCCATCGACTGGGTCATGCCGCCCGATCCCCGACCGGAGTCGACCGTGCGGGTCAGGGCCAGCGTCCCGGCTCCGTCGAGGGGCGCAGCGGGATCGTCGCCCAGGACGGTCGAGACGGTCGAGGTGATGCCCCGCACGGTGGCGTCCACCTGCGAGCATTCCGTCAGATAGGTGCGGTACTCGGCGAGGTCCGGAGCAGGCCGGGTGACCTCGACGCTGATCGTCGCGCGACTGGCGTTGTCGGTACCGACCACCATGGCGGTGCTCTCGGGGCCGTAATCCTGCGCGGGCGGCAGACATCCGCCCGGATCGACCCTCGAGCCGGGCTGGATCCCGGTCAGGTCGGGCGCCGCCTGCGCCACCGCCTCCGGTGGGAGGACCACCGCGACGTACGGTTCGGGAAACCGTTCGGGGGGAAGCACCAGTTCGCCCGGTGCCCGGACGATCGCGGGCGCAGGCGCAGGCGCGGACGCGGTTCCTGTCAGGGCTGCCGGTTCGGGCCGGGGGTCGCCGGAGACGGTCTGGGAGCAGGCGGATGCGAGCATCAGGCACGCGGCCGCCACCACGCTCCGGCCGGCCGATGCGCGGCGCCTCGGACGAGTATCGCGTCGGGTCATCCGAACCTCCCTCGGTCGTCGACGTCGGGCAGGGTGTGCGCCCCGGAATCGGTCGTCGTGGCGTCAATTAGACTCGAACACCACCATGCCACGTCGGGTGACCCCGGCGGAGATGCCGAGACTGAGTGTGATCGGAGTGGTTCGCAGATGGACGAGCAGTCCCGCATGTACGAGCTGGAATTCCCGGCTCCGCAGCTCACCTCCCCGGACGGTGAGGGGCCCGTCCTCGTGCACGGTCTCGAAGGGTTCGCCGACGCGGGACACGCGGTGCGCCTGGCGACCACGCACCTGCGCGAGAACTTGGAGACCGAACTCGTCGCGTCGTTCGCCGTCGACGAACTGATCGACTACCGGTCGCGTCGGCCGCTCATGACGTTCAAGGCCGACCACTTCTCGGACTACGCCGAGCCCGAACTGAACCTGTACGCGCTCATCGATGAGGCCGGCACCCCGTTCCTACTGCTCGCGGGTGCTGAGCCGGATCTGAAGTGGGAGCGTTTCATCACCGCGGTGCGGTTGCTCGCCGAGCAGTTCGGGGTGCGGCGGACCATCGGACTCAACGCGATCCCCATGGCGATCCCGCACACCCGGCCGTTGGCGGTCACCGCGCACTCGACGAACAAGGACCTCATCGCGGGGCACCACCGTTGGTCGGGCGAGCTCCAGGTGCCCGCGGGAGTGTCGTCGCTGCTCGAATACCGCATGGGCCAGCACGGGCACGAGTCCGTAGGCTTCTCCGTGCACGTGCCGCACTATCTCGCCCAGACCGACTATCCGGCGGCCGCCGAGACGCTGCTGACGAACGTCGCAGAGGTCGGCGGCCTCGAGCTGTCTCTGCAGGCGCTCGGTGAGGCCGCGGCGCGGGTGCGGGAGCAGATCGACGAGCACATCGAGGACAATGCCGAGGTCCTCGGCGTGGTGCACGCGCTCGAGCGGCAATACGACAGCTACGTCGCCGCCCAGGAACAGCAGACCTCTCCCCTGCCGACCGACGAGAGTCTGCCGACGGGTGAGGAGATCGGGGCGGAGTTCGAGCGGTTCCTCGCCGAATACGACCGGCGCGGCGCCGGTCCCGGCGGCGATCTCCCCGGTCCGGACGACGGAAGAACCGGCGACGGCGGATTCGGCGAGTTCGACCCGGACGACGGGGACGATTCCGCTCCGCGTTGACACCACGGCGGGTTCGCCGGATGTTTCATGATCATCACAATCGTCGTTGTCGACGTCACATACAGACATGTACGCTTCGGCGACATGCCACAGTGGTAGTTGTGTCCGGTTCTCGGCCACGGGTCGGGCAGCCTGACTACCACCACGCGATCACCGACGTCGCAGGAGACGCTCATGGTTCCACCGCGCGCCCGGACGCTCCGCCCGGTTCCGGACAACGAACCCCGCATCGTGTTCCGCACGATCCACGGTTACCGACGCGCGTTCCGCCTGGCCGGAAGCGGTCCCGCACTGCTGCTCGTACACGGAATCGGTGACGACTCGTCGACCTGGCAGGACGTGATCCCGCACCTGGCGGAGAAGTACACCGTGATCGCCCCCGACCTGCTCGGGCACGGTCGATCCGACAAGCCGCGGGCCGACTACTCGGTGGCCGCCTACGCGAACGGTATGCGCGACCTGCTGTCGGTCCTCGGGATCGAATCGGTCACGGTGATCGGCCATTCGCTCGGCGGCGGGGTGGCGATGCAGTTCGCCTACCAGTTCCCGCACATGGTCGAGCGTCTGGTGCTCGTCGCGTCCGGCGGGGTCACCAAGGACGTCCATCTTGCCCTGCGGCTGATCTCGGTGCCGATCGTCAGCGAAGCGCTGCGGGTCCTGCGACTGCCCGGGGCGATGCCCGTCCTGCGCGCTGCCGGCGCGATGCTGAACCGGGTCAACGGATCGCCACTGAGGCCCGGTGCCCTGCTGCACGACACCTCGGATCTGGTGCGCGTGCTGGGGAACCTCCCCGACCCCACGGCCTACGAAGCGTATTTGCGCACGCTGCGCGCGGTGGTCGACTGGCGTGGTCAGGTGGTGACCATGCTCGACCGCTGTTATCTGACGGAGAACCTTCCCGTCCAGCTCATCTGGGGCGATCACGACAGCGTCATCCCCATCGCCCACGCCTATCTCGCGCATTCGGCCATGCCCGGTTCACGTCTCGAGATCTTCCGGGGCTCCGGCCACTTCCCGTTCCGCGACGACCCGCTGCGCTTCCTGCGGGTGGTCGAGAACTTCCTGGAGACCACCGCTCCCCTGGAGTTCGACCTCGACCGCTGGCGCCGGCTCCTCGTGTCGGGCGTGAGCGAGTCGCAGATCAGCGGTGGCCCGGAGACCCGCATGGCGGTGCTCGGCGCGATGGGTTCGGACGAGCGCAGCGCCACCTGACCTGAACTCGACCCAGGGCCACCGACTGCGCTCCTGCAGCGCCGCGCGACCCGCTCCGGTGGGTCGGGTCCTTCCGACTAGCCTGGAGAAGTGCTGCTTCCCGATCTGATACCCGACCCCGTCGACGACGACGCGCTGTTCGACGCGTTCACCACCTGGACGACGGATCGGGGCATCTCGCTGTATCCGGCGCAGGAGGAAGCGCTCATGGAGCTCGTCGCCGGCTCCAACGTCATCCTCGCCACGCCCACCGGTTCGGGTAAGTCGATGGTGGCGCTCGGCGCGCACTTCTTCGCGCTCGCTGCGGGGAAGCGCACCTTCTACACCGCCCCGATCAAGGCGCTGGTGAGCGAGAAGTTCTTCGCCCTGTGCGACGTCTTCGGCGCCGACAAGGTCGGCATGATGACCGGCGACGCGTCGGTCAACGCCGGAGCACCGATCATCTGCGCGACCGCCGAGATCGTCGCGAATCTCGCCTTGCGCGAGGGACCGGACTCCGACATCGGCCAGGTCGTGATGGACGAGTTCCACTTCTATTCGGAACCCGACCGCGGGTGGGCGTGGCAGGTTCCGCTCATCGAGTTGCCGCACGCACAGTTCCTGCTCATGTCCGCGACGCTCGGCGACGTGACCTTCCTGCAGAAGGATCTGACCCGGCGCACCGGACGGCCGACGGTGGAGGTCTCGGGCTCCGAACGTCCGGTCCCGCTGACCTTCTCGTACTCGCAGGCGCCCATCGGGGAAGCGATCGAGGAGCTCGTCACCACGCATCAGGCTCCCGTCTACGTCGTGCACTTCACCCAGGCCGCGGCCCTCGAGCGCGCCCAGGCCCTGACCAGCGTGAACATGTGCACGAAGGCCGAGAAGGAGGCAATCGCCACCGCGCTGGGCGACTTCCGGTTCTCCACCGGTTTCGGCAAGACCCTCTCGCGTCTCGTCCGGCACGGTATCGGCGTGCACCACGCGGGCATGCTGCCGAAGTACCGGCGCCTGATCGAGAAGCTCGCGCAGGACGGGCTGCTGAAGGTCATCTGCGGCACCGACACGCTCGGCGTCGGCATCAACGTCCCGATCCGCACCGTGTTGCTCACGGGCCTGACGAAGTTCGACGGCACCCGCACCCGGCAGCTCAAGGCCCGCGAGTTCCACCAGATCGCCGGTCGTGCAGGTCGCGCCGGATACGACACGATGGGCACGGTCGTCGTGCAGGCCCCCGAGCACGAGATCGAGAACGTCCGGGCCCTCGCCAAGGCCGGGGACGACCCGAAGAAGCGCCGGAAGGTGCAGCGCAAGAAGGCACCCGAAGGGTTCGTCTCGTGGGGTGAGGGCACCTTCGACAAGCTGATCGCGGCGTCGCCCGAACCGCTGCAGTCGCGGTTCTCGGTGAGCAACTCGATGCTGCTCAACGTCATTGCGCGACCGGGCAACTGCTTCGACGCGATGCGGCACCTGCTCGAGGACAACCACGAACCCCGTCCGGCGCAGCGCAAGCACATCCTCAAGGCGATCTCGCTGTACCGGGGGCTGCTGCAGGCGGGCGTGGTCCAGCAGCTCGACGAGCCGGACGAGTTCGGGCGCCGGGCCCGTCTCACCGTCGACCTGCAACGCGACTTCGCGCTCAACCAGCCGCTGTCGCCGTTCGCGCTCGCAGCGATCGAACTGCTCGACGTCGACTCCCCCACCTACGCACTCGATGTGGTGTCCGTCATCGAGTCGACGCTCGACGATCCGCGTCAGGTGCTCATGGCGCAGCAGCATGCCGCGCGCGGTGAGGCCGTCACGCAGATGAAGGCCGACGGCATCGAGTACGACGAGCGGATGGAACTGCTCGAGGAGATCACCTGGCCCAAGCCGCTCGTGGAACTGCTCGAGCCGGCCTTCGAGACGTATCGGGGTGGGCATCCCTGGGTGTCGGAGTTCCCGCTGTCCCCGAAGTCGGTGGTGCGCGACATGATCGAGCGCAGCATGACCTTCTCCGAGCTGGTCTCGCACTACGGTCTGGCCCGCTCCGAGGGATTGGTCCTGCGCTATCTCGCCGACGCCTACCGCGCGCTGCGGCAGACGGTGCCGGACGCCGCGCGCACGGAGGACCTCGAGGACATCATCGAGTGGCTCGGTGAGCTGATCCGCCAGGTCGACTCGTCGTTGCTCGACGAGTGGGAGTCGCTGACCCACCCCGGGGCGGAATCCGACGAGCAGCAGATCGCGTTCGGCGCCGACTCCCCTCGCCCGTTGTCCGCGAACGTCCGTGCGTTCAAGGTCATGGTCCGCAACGCGATGTTCAAGCGGGTCGAGCTGGCCTCGCGTCGACGCTGGGACGAACTCGCGGCCCTCGGCGACGGTCTCGATGCCGAGGACTGGGAGGACCTGCTCGAGCTGTACTTCGAGGAGTACGACGAGATCGGCACCGGCCCCGACGCGCGCGGGCCGTTGTTGTTCACCGTCGAGACGGGTCCGGAACTGTGGCGGGTGCGTCAGACCCTGCACGACCCGCAGGGGGATCACGGCTGGGCGTTGATCGGCGAGGTGAATCTCGGTGAGTCCGATGCCGCCGGCGAAGTGGTGTTCGATGAGTTCGAGATCGTCGAGGGTTGATCGTCGCAGGCGGCGGGTCCCGGGAGCGGTAGCCTGACTCGGTGAGCGAACCGACCGTGCAACCCTTCCGCTTGGCCTACGTCCCGGGTGTCACCCCCGCGAAGTGGGTGCGGGTGTGGAACGAACGGATGCCGGACGTCCCGATCGAACTGGTCCCCGTCGAACCGACGGCAGGTGCGGATCCGCTGCGCGAGGACGTCGCCGACATCGCGCTGCTGCGCCTGCCGCTGCAGCGGGACGGCCTGTCGGTCATCCCGCTCTACACCGAGGTCTCCGTCGTGGTCGTGCCCAAGGAGCACGTGTTCGCGGCGGTCGACGAGGTGTCGGTGTCCGACCTCGCCGACGAGACGGTGCTGCATCCGCTCGACGACGTGCTCGACTGGGTCGCCCTCCCCGGCGAGGAGGCCTTCGAACGGCCCGCGACCACCGAGGACGCGATCTCGCACGTCGCCTCGGAGGTGGGTGTGCTCGTCACGCCGCAATCGCTCGCCCGCCTGCACCACCGCCGCGACCTGACCTACCGTCCCGTCGTCGACGCGCCGGCGTCCCAGGTGGGTCTCGTGTGGATCACCGACCGGACGACCGATCTCGTCGACGAGTTCGTCGGGATCGTCCGGGGGCGGACGGCAAACAGTTCTCGTGGACGCCGCAGTGATTCGGAGCCGGAAGGCGAGTCGGGCGGCACCTCGCGTCGTGGCGAACGCAAGGGCTCGGCCCCCAAGCGCCGCGCGCCGGAACCCAAGACGTCCCGCCGGGCGGGGGCGTCCGCGCGGAAGCGCCCCGGAAAACCCCGACGCGGTAAGCGCTGATCGACACGACGCGGTCGGCGCTGATCGGGGTCGTGGTCAGGAGACGACGGGGCGGCAGGTGGGCGGCACGCAGCCACGGATGGTCTCGGCGAGGATGCGGTAGTCGACTCCGCGCGGGGACGACGAGCGGAACACCAGTCCGATCCGGCGGCCGGGTGCCGGGTCCGCGAAGTGCGCGACCTCGAGGTCTCCCCTGGCGGTTTCGACGGCGACCGCGGAGGCCGGGACGAGGGTGATGCCCAATCGTCCTGCGACGCAGCGCACCACGGTGGACAGGGAGGTCGCGCGGGTGTCGCCGAGTGCCGGTCGTGCGTCGACGGACCGGCACAGGTCGAGTGTCTGGTCGCGCAGGCAGTGGCCTTCGTCGAGCAGCAGCAGTTGAGCGTCGTCGAGTGCGGACACCGAGAGGTCGGTGCGCCCGGCGAGTTCGTGTCCGGTCGGCAGGACGAGGACGAAATCCTCGTCGTACAGAGGAACTTCGATCACACCCGAGACGTCGGCGGGCAGCGCGAGGACGGCGACGTCGAGGGTTCCGGCTCGCAGTGCGTCGAGGAGCCGGGCGGTCTGGTCCTCGACGACCTGCAGCGACAGGGCCGGCATCGCTGCGTCGAGGGCGGGCAGGATCTCGGGCAGGACGTAGGGCGCGACGGTGGGGATCAAGCCCACCCGCAGCGGGCCCGACAGCCCGTCGGACACTCCTGCCGCCGCGTCGACGAAGCCGTCGGCGGCGTCGAGCACCACCTCCGCGTAGGGAAGCAGGCGTGCGCCCACCGGTGTCACGAGCACACGGCGGGTGCTGCGCTCGATGAGCTGGACGCCCAGGCCGTTCTCGAGAGCCGCCAGGCCCTGGGACAGTGTGGGCTGGCTGACCTCGAGTCGCGCTGCTGCCGTGCCGAAGTGGCGGTAGGTGGCCACCGCGACGAAGGCACGCAGCTGCGAGAGGGTGGGCTGGTAGCTCTGATCGCTCACGCCTATCAGTGTAGAGCGACCTATCGCCTTTACCTTTCGCAACTATCGGACTACGCCGGCCGCGGGCCCTACGACGTCGAGCCTGCCGCCTTGCCGGCAGCGAGGTCGTCCTCGTCGAGCACGACCTCGATCTCGCCACCGAACTCCACACCGGGGGCGAGCGGCAGCCGATCGCCACTCCAGAACCGGCCGGGGTCGTACCAGTTGCTCCCCCGATGCCGTTGCTGCAGCAGACCCATCTCCTCCAGCGTCAACCCGACCACCTCGGCGCAGTACGCGCTCTCGAGCCCGCCCGACGGGACGGATGCCCTGCGTCGACGCGGGAGCCGGCCGGAGAACCAGCGCCCGGTGAGTTTCGTCGTCGACGGGAACGGTGTGCCGTCGAGCCGCGCGACGGTGCGCAGCAACTGGTCCTCCTGATCCGGCGTGACGGCCACCGAGATCTGCCGCAACCAGCCGCGCTGGCCGTAACGCGCACCCCATACCTGCACCGCGCTGCGGAGGTCGTGCAACTGCACGCCCCGCTGATGCCGCCCCGTCCACATGTCCGGGAGGCTGCGCCCGAGTTCGGCATGCCACATCAACGGCGGCAGATCGTCGAGCGCGACCGTCATCCCCACATGGTTCACGGGCGCATTGGTCAGCGTCTGGATCGCGCGGTCCGCCGGTGTGGCGCCACGGAAGATCCACAGGTCCCCCGTGCGGGTCGCCGCCACGGCCTCGTCGAGCGTGAGACGCGAACGCGCACCGGCGGGCCGGGCTGCCGACGAAGTGTCCATGCCGCCAGCCTGCCATGCCCGGCGGCCGCTAGGGTCGTCCGCATGGCGCTGCGCGGTGGCAAGTGGTGGAAGCTCGTCGGACTCGCCGGACTGGTGGGTGTGGCGGCGACGGGCGCCGTCGCCGCCCGCAACGAGCGACAGCGGCGGAACTACAGCCCCGACGAGGTGCGCTCGGTGCTGCACGAGCGCTACGCGCGATCGCTCGCCGCACGCGACGGCAGCGCCGAACTCCCCCTCTCCGAGGTACCGGCCGGGCCGAAGGAACGGATCAGCCGAGTGCTGCGGCGATTCCGTCGGCGAGATCGGTGATCTGCTCGTCGGTCATCACGAACGACGGGGAGATCTGCATCGCGCCCTGACCGGCCGCTCGTCCCGAGATCCCGTGCTGCCGCAGGGTCTTCACGAAACCGAGCGCCTCGGACGGATCGGCGAGCTGCACGGCCGCCACCGCACCGAGGCCGCTGCGCACCTCCGCCACCCGCGGGTGGTCCGCCAGCGGAGCGAGCTTCTCGTGCAGCGTCCGCTCGATCCGCGCCGCCTCGGCGAGCAGATTCTCACGCTCGATGATGTCGAGGTTGGCGAGCGCGGCCGCTGCGGCTGCAGCATGCCCGCCGTAGGTGTATCCGTGGCGCCACCACACGCCGCCGGCGAAGAACGGTTCGGCGACCCGCGGAGCGACGAACAGGGCGCCCATCGGCAGGTAGCCGGAGGTGAGTCCCTTGGCGGTGGTGACCATGTCGGGATCCAGGTCGAATCGCGACGACGCGAACCACGAACCGCCGATACGACCGAAGCCGGTGACCACCTCGTCGACGACGAACAGGATGTCGTGCTCGCGGCAGATGTCGCGGATCTCGGCGAGATAGCCGTCCGGCGGCAGGTACACCCCGCCCGCACCGATGACGGGTTCGCAGAAGAAGGCCGCGATGGAGTCGGCACCGACCGAATCGACGAGTTCGAGCAGCGCCTTGGCGTCGTCCCACGCAACCCGCGCGGTGTCCTCCCACAGGCGGCCGTAGCCCTCACCGTTGACGGGGATACCGGCGAGCGAGGTGCCACCGACGTGCATGCCGTGGTACGCCTTCTCGCGCGAGACCAGCAGCCGCTTGCCGGGCTTCCCGACCTCCTGCCAGTACCGCCGCGCGAGCTTGGCCGCCGAGTCGACGGAGTCGGATCCACCGGAGGTGAAGAAGATCTTGCTGCCCGGAACGGGGGCGATCCCCGCGAGACGCTCGGCGAGTTCGACGGTGGGTTCGGAGGTCAGATCGCCGAAGTTCGAGTAGTGGGCGAGCTTGGCGACCTGCGCTGCGATCGCGTCGCCGATCTCGGTACGGCCGTGACCGACATTGGTGAACCACAGTCCGGCGGTGGCATCGAGGTAGCGGTTGCCGGCGTCGTCCCAGATGTACGCGCCTTCCCCGCGCGACACGACGAATGCGCCGTCCCGTTCGATCGCGCCCATATCGGCGAATCCGTGCCACAACGCACCCACGACCAACTCCCGTCCACGACGATCACGACACCCGTCATCGTATGCGGAGGAAACGACTCTGGTGCCGGAGGCCCGAACCCGCCACCCTGGGTGCCATGACCGAGTTCCGCTTCTCCGTCAACATCTTCGAGGTCGGGTCCCCCGACGAGTTCGTTCGCTGGTGCCGCGCCGTCGAGGACGCCGGCTTCGATGCGGTGTACGCGGCCGACCATCTCGGTGTCCCCGCGCCGTTCCCCGTCCTGGCCGCCGCCGCCGGCGCCACCGAGCGTCTGCGGGTCGGCACGATGGTGCTCAACGCCGGTTTCTGGAATCCGGCACTGCTCGCCCGCGAGATCGCGACCACCGATCTGCTCACCGGCGGCCGTCTCGAGGTCGGTCTCGGCGCAGGCCACATGAGATGGGAGTTCGAGGCGGCCGGGATCGAGTGGGAGCGCTTCGACGAGCGCGCCGAGCGTCTCGAATCCACCGTGCAGGAACTGCAGCGATCGTTCACCGGGTCCGGTTTCGACGAGCAGGCGGCGCTGCGCGAAGCGTTCGATCTGCCCGTGCTCCGTCCGGTACAGCGGCGCGGATTCGGCGGCTACGGCCCGCCACTGATCGTCGGAGGCACCGGCGACCGGATCCTGTCCGTCGCCGCCGCCCATGCCGACATCGTGAGTGTCGCGGGTGCCGTCCAGCTGCCGGGGAGGCCACCGGGGACGTTCCGCATCGCCACCGCGACCGAGGCCGACGACCGTGTCGCGTTCGCGCGGGCGCGGGCCGGCGACCGGGTCGAGGACATCGAGTGGCACACCCTGCTCCAGGCGGTCGTCGAGACCGACGACCGGGCGGGCACCGCCGCCGCGCTCGCCGAGCGGTTCGAGCACACCGTCGGCGCCGACGACCTGCTCGACTCGCCGTTCGTGCTGATCGGTACGGTCGACGAGATGGCCCGGCAGATCCTGCACAGCCGGGAGCGCTACGGGTTCACCCACTTCACGGTCCACGCCCCGTACCGGGAGATCTTCGGTGAAGTGATCGGCCGGGTGCGTGCCCTGGCGGGCTGACCACCGGGCCTGTCTACCCTCCCCGACCGGCCCCGACCGGGTCGTTTCGCTAGGCTGTGTGATCAGCATGTCCATCTCCCCCGCCCCGAATCGTCGCGAACTGCGCGCTGCCCTGTCCGAGGTCTCCCTCCGCGACGAGAAACGCCTCCGTCGCAGGCTCGACCGGGCGCGGGGCGGCGAGGCGCTGACCGAGGTCGCCTCCGAGATCGAGAACGCCCGCACCCGGCTCGCGTCCCGCGCGTCGTCGGTCCCGCAGATCCGCTATCCCGAGGATCTGCCGGTCTCGCAGCGCAAGGACGACATCGCCGCCGCGATCCGCGACCACCAGGTCGTGGTGGTCGCCGGTGAGACCGGTTCGGGCAAGACGACGCAGATCCCGAAGATCTGTCTCGAACTCGGGCGTGGAGTTCGCGGCCTGATCGGCCACACCCAGCCGCGCCGTATCGCCGCGCGCGCCGTCGCCGAGCGACTCGCGGACGAACTGGACACCGAGCTCGGCGACGCCGTCGGATACACGGTGCGGTTCAACGATCAGGTCACCGAGTCGACACTCGTCAAGCTGATGACCGACGGCATCCTCCTCGCCGAGATCCAGCGCGACCGGCTGCTGCGCCGGTACGACACGCTCATCATCGACGAGGCGCACGAACGCAGCCTCAACATCGACTTCCTGCTCGGCTACCTCGCGCAGCTGCTTCCGCGTCGTCCCGACCTGAAGGTGATCATCACCTCGGCGACGATCGACCCCGAACGTTTCGCGCGCCACTTCGCCGACGCGAACGGCACGCCCGCCCCCATCGTCGAGGTCTCCGGCCGCACCTATCCCGTCGAGGTGCGTTACCGGCCGCTGACCGTCGAGGTGGGCGACACGCTCGTCGACCGCGACCCCGTCGACGCCGTGTGCGAGGCCGTCGAGGAACTCCAGCGCGAGGGCGACGGCGACATCCTGGTCTTCCTCTCCGGCGAACGCGAGATCCGCGACACCGCCGACGCACTGCGCGACCGTAAGCTCCGCAACACCGAGATCCTCCCGCTCTACGGACGCCTGTCGGCGGCCGAACAGCACCGGGTCTTCGCACCGCACACGGGTCGGCGGGTCGTGTTGTCCACCAACGTCGCCGAGACGTCCCTGACGGTTCCCGGCATCCGCTACGTCGTCGACCCCGGCACCGCCCGTATCTCACGGTACTCGGTGCGGACGAAGGTGCAGCGACTGCCGATCGAGCCGATCTCGCAGGCCTCGGCGCGGCAGCGCGCCGGGCGCTGCGGTCGTGTCGCCGACGGCATCTGCATCCGTCTGTACTCGGAGGACGACTTCGACGGCAGGCCGGAGTTCACCGAACCCGAGATCCTGCGCACCAACCTCGCGTCGGTGGTGTTGCAGATGACCGCGCTCGGTCTCGGCGACATCGAGGCGTTCCCGTTCGTGGAGGCCCCGGATCCCCGCGCGATCCGCGACGGCATCGCTCTGCTCGAGGAGCTCGGCGCGCTCGAACCCGCGAAGAAGGGCGAGACGCCGCGCCTGACCGCGACGGGTCGCGAGGTCGCCCGGCTGCCCGTCGATCCGCGCATGGCCCGCATGATCGTCGAAGGCCACCGCAACGGATGCCTGCGCGAGGTGCTCATCATCGTCGCGGCCCTGTCGATCCAGGACGTGCGCGAACGCCCGACCGAGTTCCAGCAGGCCGCCGACGAGAAGCACGCCCGGTTCGCCGTCGAGGGCTCGGACTTCCTGGCCTTCCTGCGGCTGTGGGACTACCTGAAGGAACAACGGCGGGAACTGTCGTCGAGCAGGTTCCGCAGGTTGTGCCGCGACGAGTTCCTGCACTGGCTGCGGATCCGTGAGTGGCAGGACCTGCAGGGGCAGCTCCGTCAGATCACGGTCGACATGGGCTGGCAGACGCACCACCGCGACGTGAATCCCGACGACGTCCACAAGTCGCTGCTCGCAGGCCTGCTGTCGCACATCGGTCTTCGCGAGGGCGACAAGCGCGACTTCCTCGGTGCCCGCGGCGCACGGTTCGCGATCTTCCCCGGATCGTCGTTGTTCAAGAAGCCTCCGCGCTGGGTCATGGCGGCCGAACTCGTGGAGACCTCACGGCTGTGGGCGCGGACGGCCGCGCGCATCGAACCCGAATGGGTCGAGAAGCTCGCTCCGCACCTGGTCAAGCGCACCTACTCGGAGCCGCACTGGTCGACGCGCCGAGAGTCGGCGATGGCCTACGAACGCGTCACGCTCTACGGCATCCCGCTGATCGCCCAGCGTCCCGTGCCGTACGGACGGATCGATCCGGAGGTCTCGCGAGAGCTGTTCATCCGCCACGCCCTCGTGCAGGGCGAATGGCGCACGCAGCACAAGTTCTTCCACGACAACCGGGCGCTGCTCGAGGACGTCGAGGAACTCGAACACCGTGCGCGCCGGCGCGACATCGTCGTCGATGACGAGACCCTGTTCGACTTCTACGACCAGCGGGTGGGCCCGGAGGCGATCTCGGCCCGGCACTTCGACACGTGGTGGAAGAAGACCCGGAAGCAGCAACCCGACCTGCTGACGTTCACGCCGGACACCGTGGTGAACCAGGACGCCGCGTCGGTGCTCGAGGGCGACTACCCGGATGCGTGGCGTCAGGGCGAGATCCAGTTCCCCCTCACCTACCAGTTCGAGCCGGGCACGGAGGAGGACGGCGTCACCGCACGCGTCCCCGTCGCGCTGCTCGCGAACCTCAAGTCCGTCGGTTTCGACTGGCTCGTACCCGGGATGCGGACCGAGCTGGTGACGGCCCTCATCAAGACCCTGCCGAAACACCTTCGGAGGCAGGTCGTCCCGGCTCCCGATTTCGCGGCGGCCGCCCTCGCGTCGGTGACGCCGCGCTCCGAACCGCTCGTCAACGCGATGGCCCGCGAGCTGTCGCGGCTCGGCCGGTGCACGATCGAGCCCTCGGACTTCGATACCGGTGCGTTGCCCGACCATCTGCGGATGACCTTCGCGGCGGTCGACGAACGCGGCACCGTGCTGGGCCGCAGCAAGAGTCTGGCGGCGCTGCGGAAGAAGCTGGCTCCGCGGGTCGAAGCGGAGGTCTCGCGCGCCGCTGCGGGCACCGAACGTCCCGCGGCGGTGGTGTGGACGGCCGAGACCCTCGGGAACCTGCCGGAGACCGTCACCCGTGAGGTCGGCGGCCGGAAGGTCACCGGTTATCCCGCCCTGGTTGCGGAGAAGGACGGCGTCGCGGTGCGCGTGCTCAGCACACCGCAGGCCCAGCAGAACGCGACGCGTCAGGGGTTGCGTGCCCTGCTTCTGTCGTCGGCACCGACGAAGGCGAAGGCCGTGACCTCGGGACTGACCAACATGGAGCGACTCGCGCTCGGGCGGAACCCGGACGGATCGTTCGAAGCGCTGATCGAGGACTGCCGTGCCTGCGCGGTGGACGAACTCATCGCCGCGCACGGAGCTCCCGTGCGCACACCCGAGGAGTTCGAGGCGCTCGCGGCCACGGTGCGCTCACATCTGCCGGGGCGCGTGGCCCGTCTGTTGAAAGCGGTTGTGCCCGTGCTGTCCCGCGCCCACGAGGCGGGTGTGCTCCTCGATCGGTCGAACGGCGAGGCTGCCGACGACGTACGCGAACAGCTGCAGTCGTTGCTGTTCCCCGGCTTCGTCACCGACCTCGGATCGCGGCGGATCGCCGACCTGCCGCGCTACCTCACCGCGGCCGCGCAGCGCCTGGAGGCGTTGCCGGCAAGTGCGCATCGCGACGCGGCGGGAATGGATGTGCTCGATCGCGTCTACGGCGCCTACGACAAGCTGCTCGCACGACTGCCGGAGGAGCGACGTGCCGCACCCGAGGTGGTCGAGATCTACTGGATGATCGAGGAATTGCGCGTGAGCCTGTTCGCGCAGGGTCTCGGGACGCGGATCCCGGTGTCGGAGAAGCGCGTCCTGAAGGCGATCGACGCGATCCGGTAGCGACCGAAACCGTCAGTCGGTCGCGTCCGAGCGGGACTTCTTGTGCTCGCGCAGTTCCTGGATCTCGCGTTCGAAATCCTCTGCGGAACTGAAGGAACGGTAGACCGAGGCGAATCGCAGATAGGCGACCTCGTCGAGATCGCGCAGGGGCCCGAGGATCGCCAGTCCCACCTCGTGGCTCGGGACCTCGGGGGATCCCTTCGCCCGCACCGCGTCCTCGACCTGCTGCGCGAGCTTGTTGAGCGCATCGTTGTCGACATCGCGTCCCTGGCAGGCACGGGCCACGCCGCGCACGACCTTCTCGCGGCTGAACGGCTCGGTCACGCCGCTGCGCTTGACGACGGACAGCACGGCCGTCTCGACTGTGGTGAAGCGGCGCCCGCATTCGGGACACGCCCGCCGACGACGGATCGCGGCACCCTCGTCTGCCTCGCGCGAATCGACCACCCGGGAATCGGGGTGGCGGCAATACGGGCAGTACATGTCGGTTCCTTCGTCGTGCCCGTGCGGGTCGCGACGTCGGCGCCGAAGCAATGTCTCCCGACCGGAACCGTCTCCACCCGCGAGTGGGCCGACACCGCCGCAACCACACGGAGTGGTGTGACTGACAGTGTTAGACAATACCCGCCTGTCCGGTTCGGGCGCGGATCGCGGGTCGGGCAGGGCCACGACACCCTCATCCCCGGGAGGAATCCGGCACGAGGAGACGGCTTCCGGCCTGCACGGCCGTACCGTCGAGCGAGTTGAGGTCGGCGATCCTCGCCACCGTGACGTCGACCGGAGCATCGGGCCACACGCGAGCGGCCAACGCCTCCAGGCCCTCCCCCTCGCGTACGACCGTGACCGTGGTGCCGGCGCCCTGCGAGATCACCTCATCGGTACGCACGTGGGCGAGCACGAGGAGCATCGTCGTCGCGAGCGCGGTGAGGAGCACCGTCGCGGCCATCTGCCGCCAACTCGTCCCCTCCGCAGGCCGGCGACTGCGCGGCGTGATCTCCGAGCGACGGTGCAGGGGTTCGCGCGAGGGTGCGGCGACATATTCGCGATATTCGCGCGTGGGCGCGGCGACGCGCGGTCTCGTCCGCGCCGGGACACGGGTGCGATGATGCAGCGTCGACGTCGCGATCGGCCGGATGCGATACGCCGCCGCCCCGGGTGCACCTGCTCCGGGCGGGCCCGTGACGGTCCGTCCTGCCGTGCTCGTCCGGACTGAGGCACCGGTTCGGGCCACAGCGCCCTGTCGCGCCGTACCCACCGGAACCGCCGTGTCGATCCGAACCGCTCTGCTCATCGGAAATCCTCCGTGTCGCTGTGCGTGGTCTTCCGACCCCGTCCGTGTCGCTGTGCGTGGTCTCACGACCCCGTTCGATCAGTCGCTCATGTGTTCGAACGAAAGTCTGTTCGAATGTTCTACCACGAGTCGCACCCCGACGACAGCTCCTCGGAGGGTGAATCTCGAACATCTGTTTGATATACGCGCGGGATCTCGATAGATTCGAAAGGCAACTTGCAACCCATCCGACACTCGCCGCACGGAGGTCACGATGAAGGCGGACGGAACATCCACAGCCCGCCGGGGCGGACCCACGACCGACGATCCCACCGCGAGCCTCACCGAGCGTCAGCGTCGTGTGCTCGAGGTCATCCGCGATTCCGTCAGCGAACGGGGGTACCCACCGAGCATCCGCGAGATCGGCGACGCCGTCGGGCTCAACTCCACGTCCTCCGTCGCGCACCAGCTGCGCACCCTCGAACGGAAGGGCTTCCTGCGCCGCGATCCGAACCGTCCGCGTGCCGTGGACGTCCGCGGTCTCGAGCCCACCCCCGCAGCCGAGTCCTCCCCCGAGGTGGTCGCCGGCTCGTCGACCGACGACATTCCTTCGGCGGCAATGGTTCCCGTCGTCGGTCGGATCGCGGCCGGTGGCCCGATCCTGGCCGAGGAATCGGTCGAGGACGTCTTCCCGCTGCCGCGCGAACTCGTCGGTCAGGGCTCGCTGTTCCTGCTCAAGGTCGTCGGCCAGTCGATGATCGATGCGGCCATCTGCGACGGCGACTGGGTGGTCGTCCGGCAGCAGAACGTCGCCGACAACGGCGACATCGTCGCCGCGATGCTCGACGGCGAGGCCACCGTCAAGACGTTCAAGCGGGTCGACGGCGACGTCTGGCTCATGCCGCACAACCCGATGTTCGAACCGATCCCGGGCAACGACGCCGTCATTCTCGGCAAGGTCGTCACGGTCGTCCGCAAGATCTGATTCCCGGGTGCACCCGGAGAGGAACGAGGCCGGGGTGGCTCCGCTGAGCGGAGCCACCCCGGCCTTTCTCGTACGTGCCTCAGACGTTGAGGCCGCGCCCGATGACTTCCTTCATGATCTCGTTCGTGCCGCCGTAGATCTTCTGCACGCGGGCGTCGAGGTACGCCTTGGCGACCGGGTACTCGCGCATGTAGCCGTAGCCGCCGTGCAGCTGCAGGCAGCGGTCGATCAGCTCGACCTGCTTGTCGGTGGTCCAGTACTTGGCCATCGCGGCTTCCTGGACGGTGAGCTTCTTCTCGTTGAGCAGCTCGATGCACCGGTCCACGAACACCCGGGCGAGCTGGGTCTCGGTGGCGAGCTCGGCGAGCTCGAAGCGGGTGTTCTGGAACTTGCCGATCGGCTTGCCGAAGGCCTTGCGGTCGCGGCAGTACTGGATCGTGTCGTCGAGCACGCGCTCCATCGCAGCCGCGGCGACGACCGCGATCGCCAGGCGCTCCTGCGGCAGGTTCTGCATCAGGTAGATGAAGCCCATGCCCTCCTGACCGAGGAGATTGGCCGCCGGGACGCGGACGTCGTTGAAGCTGAGCTCCGCCGTGTCCTGCGCGTCGAGGCCGATCTTGTCGAGGTTGCGTCCCCGCTCGAAGCCCGGCATGCCGCGCTCGACGACGAGCAGCGAGAAGCCCTGGGCGCCCTTCTCCGGGTCGGTGCAGGCGACGACGATCACCAGGTCGGAGTGGATGCCGTTGGTGATGAACGTCTTGGCGCCGTTGAGGACCCAGTCGTCACCGTCGCGCACCGCGCGGGTCTTGATGCCCTGCAGGTCGCTGCCGGTGCCGGGCTCGGTCATCGCGATGGCTGTGATCAGCTCACCCGAACAGAAGCCCGGAAGCCAGCGCTTCTTCTGCTCCTCGTTCGCGAGCTCGAGCAGGTAGGGAGCGACGACATCGTTGTGCAGCATGAAGCCCAGACCGCTGAAGCCCAGCTTGGTGGTCTCCTCGGCCATGATGGCGTTGTAACGGAAGTCGTCCATGCCACCGCCGCCGTACTCCTCCGGCACCGCCATGCCGAGGAAGCCCTGCGCGCCGGCCTTCTTCCACACCTCACGGTCGACGATCTTGTCCTTCTCCCACTGCTCGTGGAAGGGGGCCACCTCCTGTTCGAGGAACTTCCGGTACGACTCCCGGAAGAGGTCGTGCTCGGGCTCGAAAAGGGTGCGTTCCATCTGCGCTCCTGTGTGAGACGTCGTTCGACATACTCACGGTATGCAGCCGAGCGCGCGGTGACGCTGACACAACCGAGCGCATTTTGTGACCCGGACGACCCCGGCGGGCGCCCGTCGGTATCCCACGGCCCGCGGGCACGGGTCGGTGTCTGCCGTCGCGCCGGGCGCCGGTCAGCGGCGCAGATCGGCGAGTCTGCGCAGCAGCGGGTGCGCGACGAGGATGCCGATCGACCCCCAGGCGATACCGCCGAGTTCGACCGAGCCGATCGACAGGGTCAGGTCGCCGATGCCGGCGACGAGCGCCGCGGCTGCGACCGTGAGGTTGACCGGATCCGTGAAGTCGACCTTCGCCTCCGTCCAGATGCGGACGCCGAGGATGCCGATCAGGCCGTAGAGCACGAGGGTCGCGCCACCGAGGACACCGTCGGGCACGGTGAACACCAGCGCACCGAACTTCGGCGAGAAGGCCAGCACGACGGCGGTGACCGCCGCGACGGCGTATGCAGCGGTCGAGTACACGCGGGTCGCCGCCATGACGCCGATGTTCTCGGCGTAGGTGGTGGTGCCCGAGCCGCCGCCCGCACCGGCGAGGGTGGTCGCGAGGCCGTCGGCGATGAGCGCGTTGCCGGCCATGTCGTCGAGGTTCCGGCCGGTCATCGCGGCGACCGCCTTGACGTGGCCGACGTTTTCCGCGACCAGCACGACGACGACGGGCAGCGCCAGCAGCACGACCGACAGTTCGAAGGTGGGGGCGCGCAGGTCGGGCAGACCGAACCAGGCGGCGTCCCGCATGGCGTCGATGCGTTCCGACGCGATCGCCCCGGTGAACGCCGCGAAGATCCATCCGACGATCACACCGACGAGGATGCCGAGGCGGCCGAGCATGCCCGGGCCGACCACTGTCACGAGCAACGTGACCACGAGCGTGATCGTGGCGACGAGCGGTTGGGCTTCGAACGAGCCGGTGGCGGTCGGTGCGAGATTGAGGCCGATGAGGGCGACGATCGCCCCGGTGACCACCGGCGGCATGACCGCGTCGATGATGCGCGAACCCGCCGCCTTGACGATCAGACCGATGAGCACGAGCACGATGCCGACGGCGACGATTCCGCCGAGCTGCGCTGCCGGACCGGACCCGGCCGACGCGCTGAGCGGCGCGATGAACGCGAACGACGAACCGAGATAGCTGGGCACCCGGCCGCGCGTGATGATCAGGAACAGCGCGGTGCCGATACCGGAGAAGAGCAGCGTCGTCGTGACGGGGAAGCCGGTGATCGTCGGCACGAGCAGGGTGGCGCCGAACATCGCGATGACGTGCTGCATCCCGATGCCGATGGTGCGCGGCCACGACAGTCGCTCGTGCGGTGCGACCACCGCACCGGGATTGATACGACGCCCGTCGCCGTGCAGGGTCCAGCCGCGGCGTGTGGTCGTGCGTCCGGTCGTGTTCGCTCGTTCGGTCACGACAGGTCATCGTAGAACCGGCAGCCTCGGGCGCGTGGAACAGGCCGTCCCGGCCGCGTGGAACCGGCCGTCCCGGCCTTGCCGTTCAGTCCAGCAGTTTCGCTGCCGCGGCCCGTGCCGCGACGGGGTCGTCGCTCGCGAGGACCGCCTCGGCCGCCTCGCGGCAACGGTCCATCGGGACCGAGGCGAGCCGGGCCCCGACACCCGTCACCGCCGAGGCGGCGCACGACAGGGAGGTCACGCCCATTCCGGTCAGGACGCAGGCGAGGAGCGGGTCGGCCGCCGCCTCGCCGCACACCCCCACCGGCTTGCCCGCGGCCGCCCCGGCCTGTGCCGCGCGGGCCACGAGCGCGAGCACCGCGGGCTGCCACGGGTCGGTGAGTGCGGCAAGCTGCGGCGACATCCGGTCGGCCGCCATCGTGTACTGGGCGAGGTCGTTGGTGCCGATCGACAGGAAGTCCAGGTGTTCGAGCAATCGGTCGGCGCGCAGGGCGGCGGACGGAACCTCGATCATGACGCCCGGTGACAGTCCGCGCTCGCGTACGCGCGCGGCGAAATCGGCGGCCTCCGAAACGGTCGCCACCATCGGCGCCATGACCCACGGCGTGGCGCCGGTACGCGCGGCGGCCGCGGCCACCGCGTCGAGCTGGCGATCGAGGACTCCCGGCGCCGTGGTCGTGATGCGGATACCGCGGACTCCGAGGGCGGGATTGTGCTCGTCGGGGTGGTTGGCGAACCGGAGGGGCTTGTCGGAGCCGGCGTCGAGGGTCCGCAGGACGACCTTCCGCCCTTCGAACGCCTCGAAGACCTCCGCATAGATGTCGGTCTGCTCGTCCACCGTCGGTTCGGTGTCGCGGTCGAGGAAGCACAGTTCGGTGCGGAACAGACCGACGCCCTGCGCCGGCGTCCGGCGCGCCGCGACGGCACCGGATCCGTCCTGCACATTGGCGAGGATCTCGACCGGGTGACCGTCGGCGGTGGCGCCGGGACCGGACCACCCCGCCACCCGCTCGCGCTCGACGCGGTCGCGTTCGACCTCGGCCGCGGCCTCGCCACTGTCCGGGGAGAGCACGATCCGGCCCGTCGCGCCGTCGACCAGCACCTCGGTGCCGGCCGGGACGTCGTCGAGGCCGGCCACCGCGACGACGCACGGGATGCCGAGCTGGCGCGCGATGATCGCGGTGTGGCTGGTGGGTCCTCCGAGGGAGGTGGCCAGCGCGACGACCACGGACGGGTCGAGCCCGGCGGTGTCGGCGGGTGCGAGATCGGTCGCGAGGAGCACGGACGGCGTGTCGGGCATCTCGAGCCCGGGTTCGGGGGCGCCCTGCAGTTCGGCGATCACGCGGTCGCGGATGTCGAGCAGGTCGGTGACCCGCTCGGCCTGCAGTCCGCCCATCTTCTCGAACAGGGCCGCGAACTGGTCGGTGGCGGCGACGGTGGCGCCGACCGCATCGGTGCCGGAGCGGATCTTCGTCGCGGCCGCTCCGCGCCAGGCGCGGTCCTCGACCAGCACAGCGGTGGCCTGGAGCACTTCTGCCGCGGCGCCCGATGCACGCGAGGCGCGGGCCCGCAGTCGCTCGGCCACGACCTTCGCGGCGTCCTCGAATCGGCCCACCTCGGCCTCGCGCGCCGTGTCGGGGATCGAGGTGCCCTGGGCCGGGACCACAGGACGCGCGACGGGACGGATGACCGGCCCGTATCCGATACCGGGGACGACGGGGGTGCCGTGCAGGACGGACGCCGACTGCTCCATGGAGATCTCCTCACCGCAGTAGTTCGTTGTGACTCAGATTACTCGGAAGCCTTGACATGTCAACACAGACGGGCGTAAAACAACATAAACCAACATTGTTTTCCCACAAATCGGGTACCCTCAGGAGTGTCGGTGTACGCAGAGGAACGGCAGCAGGCGATCGCAGCGCTGGTGGCGGCTCGTGGCCGCGTATCGGTCGCAGTGCTCGCCGACCGGTACGGCGTCACCACCGAGACGGTGCGCCGCGACCTCGCGCACCTCGAACGCCTGGGCCTCGTGCGGCGCGTCCACGGCGGCGCGATCCCGGCCGCCTCGCTCTCGGTGGCCGAGCCCGCCCTCTCCGAACGCGAGCACACCCGCGCCGAACACAAGGACCGCATCGCCGCGGCCGCGACGTCCTTCCTCCCGCCCACCGGCGGAAGCGTGCTCTTCGACGCCGGCACCACCACCGGCAGGATCGTCGGAGCGCTGCCGCCCGAGGTCGACCTCACCGTCGTCACCAACTCGGTGCCGATCGCCGCGCGCCTCGCCGCGATGAGCACCGTGCAGCTGCACCTGCTCGGCGGTCGTGTCCGCGGTGTCACGCAGGCCGCGGTGGGCGCCGAGGTCCTCGCCACCTTGTCGACGGTGCACGTCGACGTGGCGTTCATCGGCACCAATGCCCTCAGCATCGACCACGGCCTGTCCACCCCCGACGCCGACGAGGCCGCGGTCAAGCGCGCGATGGTGCGTACCGCCGACCGCGTCGTCGTGGTCGCCGACTCGTCGAAGGTCGGTCGGCGCAATCTGCTGAGCTTCGCGTCGCTCGAACCGATCGACGTCCTGGTGACCGACACCGACCTCGACGACACCGACCGTCGGCAACTCATCGAACACGGAATCGAGGTGGTGACGGCATGATCGTCACGCTCACGGCCAACCCCAGTCTCGATCGCACGGTCGGGCTGACGGGCCCTCTCGAGCGCGGGAGGGTGCATCGAACCGAGCGATCCACCGTCGATCCGGGCGGCAAGGGGATCAACGTCGCTCGTGTGCTGCACGCCGCGACGACCGAGGTCGTCGCCGTGCTCCCGGCCAACGCCGGCGATCCTCTGCTCGCCGCGCTCGACGACCAGGGCATCGCCCATCGGGCCGTGCCCACCTCCGGACCGACGCGCAACAACATCACCGTCGCCGAACCCGACGGCACCACCACCAAGCTCAACGAACCCGGAACCCCCTGCACCGGACGCACGCTGGGCGAGCTCCACGCCGTCCTGCTCGAATGCGCTCAGGGAGCGGCGTGGACCGTCCTGTCCGGTTCTCTTCCTCCCGGTGTGCCCGAATCGTGGTATGCCGATCTCGTAGGTGCACTGCGCGGCCTCGGATGCCGCATCGCGGTCGACACCTCCGAGCGGCCACTGCTCGCCCTCGCCGAGCGGTTCCCCGCGGCGGCCCCGGACGTGATCAAGCCGAATTCCGACGAACTGGCCCAGCTCACCGGCGCCGACGCCCACGAACTCGAATCCGGTGCCGCCGCGGGGGACGTCGGCGCCGTGGTCGACGCAGGACGCGTGCTGGTCGAACGCGGTGTCGGCGCGGTGCTCGCGACCCTCGGCGGTGCAGGCGCAGTGTTGGTCACCGCCACCGGCGCGTGGCGCGCCACCGCCGACGACGTCACGGTCCGCAGCACGGTCGGGGCGGGCGATTCGTCGCTCGCCGGATATCTGCTCGCCGAGCAGGCCGGTCACACACCCGACGAGTGCCTGCGCCTCGCCGTGGCGTACGGGACCGCGGCCGTCGCACTCCCCGGAACAGCCTTGCCCACACCCGATTCCGTCGATCCATCCCGAGTGCACGTCACCGACGTCCACCGCCGACCCCGACCGCTCCCCTCCCACTCCTAAGGAACGTCATGTCCGACACCACCTCCGGCTCCGCAGGCGGTTCCTCGATCATCGGCACGGAACTCGTCTCGCTCGATGCCGACCTGGGATCCGACAAGAACTCCGTCATCGTCGCGCTCGCCGAGCGTCTCGCAGCGAACGGTCGCGCGTCCGACGCCGACGCACTCACCGCGGCCGTTCTCGATCGGGAGGCCAAGTCCGCCACCGGTCTTCCCGGCGGGATCGCGATCCCGCACGCGCGCAGCGAAGCGGTGACCACCCCGTCGCTCGGTTTCGCCCGACTGTCCCCGAAGGCCGACTTCGGTGCGCCCGACGGACCCGCCGACCTCGTCTTCCTCATCGCCGCGCCCGAAGGGGCGGGGGGCGACCACATGAAGCTCCTCACCGCTCTCGCTCGTGCACTCGTGCGCCCCGACTTCGTCGCGTCGCTGCGCGCGGCCGCGTCCGCGGAGGAGGTCATCGCGCTGGTCGAGGACGTCCTCCCGCCCCGACCGGCGCCGTCGAGCAGCGCTCCTGCCGGCTCGGCCGCAGCGCCGGAACAGCCGGCACCGGCAGCCTCCGCGAAGCCGGCGGTCGCGCCTCCGCAGAGCGCCGAACAGCCCGGAGGCCGCACGATCGTCGCGGTCACCGCGTGCCCGACCGGCATCGCGCACACCTATATGGCCGCCGACGCGCTGGCCGCCGCCGGTGAACGCGCGGGCGTGACGGTCCGGGTGGAGACGCAGGGATCGAGCGGCAGCACTCCCCTGCCCGCCGAGGTGATCGCCGGTGCCGACGCCGTCATCTTCGCCACCGACGTGGGCGTCAAGGGCCGCGAACGGTTCGCCGGCAAGCCCGTGATCGCGTCGGGCGTCAAGCGCGCGATCAACGAACCGGACACGATGGTCGACGAGGCCCTGCGGGCCGCGACCGATCCGTCCGCACGCACCGTCGAGGGCACCTCCGGCGCCGCGGCGGGTGAGTCGGAGAGCGGCAGCGACCTCGGCTGGGGTACCCGGCTGCGGCAGATCCTGCTCACCGGCGTGAGCTACATGATCCCGTTCGTCGCGGCCGGTGGACTGCTCATTGCCCTCGGCTTCCTGCTCGCCGGTCCCGACATCACCGACTCGGCCGCCGACATCGTCCTCGACAACACGCTCACCAACCTCCCCGAAGGTGGGCTCGGCACCTATCTCGGTGCGGTGCTGTACCAGATCGGCTCGTTGGCGTTCTCGTTCCTCGTCCCGGCACTGGCCGGGTACATCGCCTTCGCGATCGCGGACCGTCCGGGTCTGGCTCCGGGCTTCACCGCCGGTGCGGTGGCCGTCTTCGTCGGCGCCGGTTTCATCGGCGGTCTGGTCGGTGGCATCATCGCCGGCTTCGCGGCCCTGTGGGTCGGACGCATCCCGCTGCCCACCTGGGCGCGCGGCCTGATGCCCGTGGTGATCATCCCGCTGCTCGCGAGTCTGATCGTCGGTGGGCTCATGTTCCTGCTGCTCGGTCGCCCGCTGGCCGCGATCACGACCGGTCTCACCGACTGGCTCAACGGTCTGTCCGGCGGTTCCGCGGTGCTGCTCGGCGCGATCCTCGGCCTGATGATGTGCTTCGACCTCGGCGGACCGGTCAACAAGGCCGCCTACGCCTTCGCGGTCGCGGGTCTCGACGTCGCCAACACCGGTTCGCTCGAGATCATGGCGGCGGTCATGGCCGCCGGCATGGTGCCGCCGCTCGCCATGGCACTGTCGTCGCTGGTGCGTCCGCGTCTCTACAGCACGGCCGAACGCGAGAACGGCAAGGCTGCATGGCTGCTCGGTGCGTCGTTCATCTCGGAGGGCGCCATCCCGTTCGCCGCGGCCGACCCGTTCCGGGTGATCCCGTCGATGATGCTCGGCGGCGCAGTGACCGGCGGAATCGTCATGGCGACGGGTGTCACGCTCACCGCTCCCCACGGCGGATTGTTCGTGCTGTTCGCGATGGACCGCGTCGTGTGGTTCCTGATCGCGCTGGCGGCGGGCACGGTGGTCGCCGCACTCGCGGTCAGTATCGCCAAGTCGATCACCCGTCCCGCCCGGGAAGCCGCCGACGAGACGAACCCCGAGCCCGTAGCGGCACACTCCTGATCACAGCCGCACGCTCGTGATCACAGCGACATCTTCCTGATCGACGCCCTGCACTTCCCCACCACGAAGGAGATTCACATGCCCAGCACCACGGTTGCCGTCGGTTCGTCCATCGGCCTCCACGCCCGTCCCGCAGGAATCATCGCCGAGGCCGTGGTCGCGGCCGGTGTCCCGGTGACCCTCGCGGTCGACGGCGGCGAGCCCGTCGACGCCGGTTCGGCCCTGATGATCATGACGCTCGGCGCGGAAAAGGGCACGCAGGTCACGATCTCGTGCGACGACGACGCGGTCCTCGCGCAGGTCGCGGAACTGGTCGCCGCAGACCTCGACGCCTGATCTCAGCCGCGGGCGCGGCGCCGGACGACGAGTCCGAGGACCCCGAGCGCGATGACCCCGGCTGCCACGCCCGCACCGACTACCGGCAGTGCCGCGGACGACATCTCGTCCGCGGCATCGTCGTCCGCGGGTGCGAAGAGATCGGTCGCACCGCGACGGATATGGATCGGTGGATTCTCCGTGCCTGCCGCGCCGCGCTCGGACGCGGTGACCAGGTCACCGTCGGCGGTGAAGGCGACGGCTTCGCCCTGCGGTTCGTCCGGGATCGGGACGCGGAAGCGCGGACCGGCGACCAGAGCGGACGCGAGATCGCCGTCGGGGACGTGGAACAGGTAGACGTCGGTGTAGGTGCGGACCGCCGCGACCGTCCCGTCGGCGCTGACCGCACCGCCGGTGACCATCGAGGAGGACGCACCGGGAACGGGACCGCCGGGGGTGTCCGACGGTCCGAGTGCCAGCGATCCGACCTTCTCGAGGGGGGCCGGTCCCGGGACGGGCAGGCCGTCGATCGTGAGTCCGCGTGCGGGCCGGTAGACATTGCTCGATCCGAACAGCGCCTTCGTCACGATGATCGGTTCGCCTGTCGCGGAGACGAGTACGGTCTCGGCGTCGCGGGGACCGTCGGGATAGGTCAGCCGGTGCAGATCTCCCTGCCCGGTGTCGGGGTCGAGGGAGATGAGCGCGATCGTCTCGCGGACGCGGGTGTTGTCGCCGAGATCGCCGAGCCACAACCGGCCGTCGGGACCCGCGGCGAGATCCTCGACGTCGTAGGGATCGACGGGCGACGGGATCCGTTGCAGAACCGCACAATCCCCGTCGAGTTCGACGATGCGTTCGTCCTCTCCGGCGTCGGGGGTCGCGAACAGCCGGTCGCCGATCGTCGCGAGGCCGGACAGTTCGGCGAGCGCGGGATCGTCGGGAGTGCACAGCATCTCGGTCGGCAGATCCGCGGCCGGGATCGCGGTGTCCTGCGCGCCGGCGTTCGGGGCCGGCACGAACGCCACGACGGCAGCGAGCAGCGCCGCCCGGCGCACGACCCGCATCAGGCCGCGAAGTCGACCAATGCCGACGCCAGCGCGGCCGGCACCTTCGCGTGCACCCGCGTGCCGTCCACCTCGTGCTCGGACGACAGGATCTGACCGTCCGAATGGATGCGCGCGAGCAGATCACCGCGGGTGTACGGCAGGAGCAGCTTCACCTCGACGTCGGGATCCTCGAGCAGACCCGCGAGCTGGGTCTGCAGCTCCTCGACGCCCTCGCCGGTGTGCGCGGAGACGAACACCGCGCCGGGGATCGCGCTGCGCAACTGCGTCAGGGTGACCGGGTCGGCGGCGTCGATCTTGTTGACGACGATCAGTTCGGGCGGCGGCGGTGCGTCCGATTCGCGGAGCACCTCGGTGACGACCTCGCGCACCGCCTTGATCTGCTCGGTGGGCATCGGGTCGGAGCCGTCGACGACGTGGAGCAGCACATCGGCGTCGGCGACCTCCTCGAGGGTCGACCGGAACGCCTCGACCAGCTGGGTCGGGAGGTGCCGGACGAAACCGACGGTGTCGGTGAGCACGTACTCGCGGCCGTCGGGCAGCGCCGACCGGCGGGTCGTCGGGTCGAGGGTCGCGAACAGTGCGTTCTGCACCAGGACACCGGAGCCGGTGAGCTTGTTGAGCAGGCTCGACTTACCGGCGTTGGTGTATCCCACGATCGCGACGGACGGGATCTTGTTGCGCAGACGCCGGGTGCGCTTGGTGTCGCGCGCGGCCTTCATCGCCTTGATCTCGCGACGGAGCTTGGCCATCCGCTCACGGATCCGGCGACGGTCGGTCTCGATCTTCGTCTCACCGGGACCGCGCAGGCCCACACCGCCGTTGCTGCCGGCACGGCCACCGGCCTGCCGCGACATCGATTCACCCCAGCCGCGCAGACGCGGGAGCATGTACTCCATCTGCGCGAGGGAGACCTGTGCCTTGCCCTCTCGCGAGGTGGCGTGCTGGGCGAAGATGTCGAGGATCAGCGCGGTCCGGTCGATGACCTTGACCTTGACGACCTTCTCCAGCGCGGTGAGCTGGGCGGGGGTGAGTTCGCCGTCGCAGATCACGGTGTCGGCGCCGGTGGACAGGACGATCTCCCGGAGTTCGTCGGCCTTGCCGGAGCCGATGTAGGTGGAGGCATCGGGCCGGTCGCGACGTTGGACCAGGCCTTCGAGGACCTCGGAGCCCGCGGTCTCGGCGAGCGCGGCCAACTCGGCCAGGCTCGCTTCCGCCTGGGCGGCCGTTCCGCCCGTCCAGACACCGACGAGCACGACACGCTCGAGTCGGAGCTGACGGTATTCGACCTCGGTGATGTCCTCGAGTTCGGTGGACAGACCGGCCACACGCCGCAACGCGCTACGGTCTTCGAGTTGCATCTCGCCGACGGACGGATCCTCGGCGGTCCAGCCTCCGGATGCGTCGTACGCGGTCGAAGTGCTGTCATCTGTGGTTGCGCGGCGCGTGCGCTGTGTGTTCGTCATACACCTCCATGGTGTCACGAAGCCCGAATCGGTGCATTCGAGTTTTTCCGCCGCATTCGCGCAGGGGCATACCCGAGTGCGCCTCAGCAGGGCCGATCGGTGCCGATCAGTTCGGCGCCGACCACCAGGTGTCGTCGAGTTCACCCACCGCGACCAGCACCGACGGTCCGCGTAGCCAGGCGTGACCGTCCTCGATCCGCACCTCGACCGAGCCGCCCGGGATCCGGACCCGCACCGCGCCCTCGGATGCGCCGTCGAAGCGCAGGGCCGCAGCGGCCGCGGCGACCGTGCCGGTTCCGCACGAGCGGGTCTCCCCCACGCCGCGTTCGTGGACGCGCATGTGGACCGTTCCGGCCGCGATGGGGGTCAGGAACTCGATGTTGACGCCGTGTGGGAAGAAGCCCGGGTCGAAGCCGGGCGAGGTGAGGTCGAGACCGGCCAGGCTCGTCTCGTTCAGGTGCGGGTCCACGCACGCGAGGTGCGGGTTGCCGACGTCGATGCCGATGCCCGGGTAGACCCGTCCGTCGATGGTCGCCGCCGACTCGCCGAGGGTGCGCACCGTCCCCATGTCCACGGTCACCTCGCCGAGGACAGGTCCGGTCTCGTGCACCGTGACGGGCTTGCCTCCGGCGCGGCTGCCGACGACGAACTCGCGGCGGTTCTCGAGCCCGTGCGCGGTGAGATAGTGCGCGAACACCCGCACACCGTTGCCGCACATCTCGGCGATGGATCCGTCGCCGTTGCGGTAGTCCATGAACCAGTCGTCCGCCCCGGTGCCCTCGGGCAGTTCTCCGAGCACGCCGGCCGACACCAGCGCACCGGCACGGGCGACGCGGAGCACACCGTCGGCACCGAGCCCGCGACGCCGGTCGCACAGGGCGGCGATCCGGCCTGCGTCGAGGTCCAGGCGCGCGTCGGGATCGGGAAGGATCACGAAGTCGTTCTCGGTTCCGTGCCCTTTGCTGAACTCCATGCGCGCTACCTTATCGGGCTGGTGAGGCCGGTGATGTGCGTGCGTCCCGGACGGCCCGCAGGGCAGCGTCGAGCAGGTGGGGGTCGGCGCCGTCGAGCCAGTGGATGCGCGGGTCGCGGCGGAACCACGAGCGTTGCCGTCGTACGTAGCGCCGGGTCCCGATGAACGTCCGCTCGCGCGCGTGATCGAGGTCGTACTCCCCGTCGACGTACGCGAGGACCTGCGCGTAACCGATCGCGCGACGGGCCGTGACACCCTCGCGCAGGCCGACTTCGAGGAGTCCGTGCACCTCGTCGACGAGGCCGCGTTCGAACATCAGGTCCGTGCGCCGCGCGATGCGGTCGTCCAGCTCGGCGGTGTCGCGGTCGACGCCCAGGATCACGGTGCCCCAACGGGGCTCACCGATCGTCGGTTGCGACGCCGCGAACGGTTGCCCGGTCAGTTCGACGACCTCGAGCGCGCGGACCATGCGGCGGCCGTCGGTGGGCAGGATCGTCGCCGCGGCGGCGGGATCCGCGCTCTGCAGTGCCCGGTGGACCGCTGCGAGTCCCTCGGTCTCGAGCACCGCCTCCCACTTGGCGCGGACCTGCGGATCCGTCGCCGGGAACTGCCATTCGTCGAGCAGTGCCTGCACGTACATCATCGATCCACCGACGACGATCGGGAGGCGACCGCGGCCGAGGATCGCCTCGACGTCGGCGATCGCGGCCTGCTGGTAGCGGGCGACCGTCGCGGTCTCGGTGACGTCGAGGACGTCGAGCTGATGGTGCGGGATGCCGCGACGCTCGTCCGCTGGCAGCTTGGCCGTCCCGATGTCCATGCCGCGGTACTGCTGCATCGCGTCGATGTTGACGATCTCGCCGCCGAGCACCTCGGCGAGGTCCAGTCCGAGATCGGACTTGCCCGTGGCCGTGGGACCCACGACCGCGATCGGGACGAGCGTGTCGGCGGGACCGGTGTTTTCTGCGCTCACGGTGTCCAGATCCCCACGTGGTAGCCCACGCCGTAGGGCGCGGCGGAGTAGGTGACGGACGCCGAGCGCGGGCGCTCGCCGAGGGCGGCCGCCAGGACGTGCCAGGCGGCGCGTCCGGTCAGCTTGATGTCCGAACACAGGTCGGGGTCGAGCGCCGCGAGCGCCTCCGGGTCGCCGGCGGCGAGCGCCGCCGCCAGGACGGCCTCGACGTCCTCGGCGCGAGGATCGTAGGCGCCGGGCGCCTTGGCCGTGAGGGTGGTCGCTCCGTCCGCGACGACGAGCAGTGCGCGCGGCAGATCGTCGCGGTCGAGCGCCGTGCGCAGGTCGCGGCCGAGATCGGCGCAGTGCGCGGCGTCCGCGTCGACGGCCACCACGTGGGTCGTCACGCGGGTGCCGGGTGCCGTGCGGTCGCGGATCCAGCCGGCCACCAGAGCGGTCAATGCGAGCTCGGGATCGGGTTCGCCGGCGGCCTCGGGACCGAGCTGCACGGTGACGTCGACTCCGAACCCGAGGAAGGTCCCGCGCGCGGTGGAGGGAACGGTCTGTTCGGCCGACTCGGCGCCCACGACCACCCATTCCGCGGCATCGGACAGGCTGCGACCGACCTCGAGAACCGCCTCGCGCAGATCGTCGGTCTCGGACGCGGCGAGACCGGTCAGCTCGGGGACGAGCAGCGGTGGGGACGGCACGAACGCCGCGGCGGTCAACACATCGGCAACCGTAGTCCACCGGACCCGGCGCCCTGCATCGACACGACCTGTTTCAATAGTGGGCGGACACGATCGCGGAACCCCGGGATCGACCGGCGGTAGACCATGCGACCAGGCAGCCGTGCCGCGCGGCAGAGATGAGGTATCGATGAGCGACCCGAACGCACAGGACCGAACCGGCGAGTCGACGCAGGAGCGGACCCCGCGTCCCGGTCCCGCCACGCCCCGAGCCCATGCTGCGACGCCCGGCCCTGCGGGCCGAGAGAACGGCAGTTCCACCGCAGCACCCCCGAAGCCGCATCCTGTCGCGGCCCAGACGCACCCTCACGTCCCGGCGGTGCCCGCGAGCGATCCGAGTCGGTTCGGACGCGTCGACGAGGACGGCACCGCATGGGTCCGCACGAGCGAGGGCGAGCGGTGCATCGGATCGTGGCAGGCAGGCGACGCCGCCGAGGGCCTCGCGCACTTCGGACGCCGTTACGACGATCTCGCCACCGAGGTGGCGATCCTCGAGACCCGGTTGACCTCCGGCACCGCCGACGTGAAGAAGACCCGCGCGGCCGCCGAGGCACTGGCCGAGTCGCTGCCGACCGCCGCCGTCATCGGTGATCTCGATGCGCTCGCCACCCGGCTCGCCGCGATCATCGAGCACTCCGAGGAGGCCGCGGCTCTCGCCAAGCAGGAGAAGGAGCGTCGGCGCGCCGAGAGCACGGCCCGCAAGGAGGCCCTCGCGGCCGAGGCCGAGACGATCGCCGCCGAATCCACCCAGTGGAAGGCCGCCGGCGACCGGCTGCGCGAGATCCTCGAGGAGTGGAAGACCATCCGCGGGGTCGACCGGAAGGTCGACGACGTGTTGTGGCGTCGCTACTCGAAGGCACGCGAGGCGTTCAACCGGCGTCGCGGAGCCCACTTCGCCGAACTCGATCGTGAGCGCGCCGCGGCGAAGAGCCGCAAGGAGGAACTCGTCGCCCGGGCGGAGGAACTGCAGAACTCCACCGACTGGGGTGCCACCGCCGCGGCCTTCCGCGACCTGCTCGCCGAGTGGAAGGCGGCCGGACGCGCACCGAAGGACGCCGACGACCAGCTGTGGAAGCGGTTCAAGGGTGCCCAGGACGTCTTCTTCGCCGCGCGCAACGCCGCGAACGCCGAGCGCGACGCCGAGTTCGAGGAGAACGCCCGCGCGAAGGAGGCCCTGCTCGAGGCGGCCTCCTCGATCGACCCGGCGGCCGATCTGGAAGGTGCCCGGGCGCGCCTGCGCGAGTTGCAGGACCAGTGGGAGGCGATCGGCAAGGTGCCGCGCGACCGCATGCACGATCTCGAGGGTCGGCTGCGGGCCATCGAGAAGAAGGTGCGCGAGGCCGCGGATTCCGAGTGGCGCCGCACCGATCCCGAGGCACTCGCGCGCGCGGCCCAGTTCCGTGAGCGGGTGCGCCAGTTCGAGGAGCAGGCCGCCAAGGCGACCGCCGCGGGCCGGGCGAAGGAGGCCGAGAAGGCTCTCGCCCAGGCGGCGCAGTGGCGCGAGTGGGCCGACGCGGCCGAAGGCGCCGTCGGCGAGCGCTGACCCGCGACATCCGAAGACGACGATCCCCCTCTCCCGATCGGGAGAGGGGGATCGTCTTCGTTCGGGAGGCGTCAGGCCTCGGGGTCGTCGCGCATCAGGCGGGGCCGTTCGTGCTGGGCCGCGACCTTCCGCAACTCGGCCTCGGCCTCGAGCTGGGCCGAGGTCCGCGCCCACACCACACGGGCCCAGTGGAAGACGATGACCATGACGGCGAACCAGCCGATCACGAGACCGAATCCCGGTCCCGCGGCGGATGATTCGACGGGCAGCGTCTGACGCGACCAGATCGCGAGCATGCCGAAGACGATGGTCACGGCCGAGCCGGCGAGGGACACCCACGCCAGCGCCCACTTGCGGGTGACGAGCGCGAGGATCGAGCCCAGCCCGGCGAAGACCACCGCGAAGCCCACGAACAGCCGTGACGGGAGACCGATCTCCTCGGTGGTCGCGTCCGGGGCGAAGGACAGCACCTCCCAGCCGTTGGCGGATCCGGCGTGGGGCAGGCTGAAGGTCGCCAGCAGGATCAGGACTGCGATCGCGACGAACATCGCCCGGGCGCCCGGGTCGATGTCGCTCGCCACCTTTCGTTCGGCGGCTTCGAGCTCGGCGCGTACGTCACCCGTCGCGTGGTGATCGTGCGGCTTGTCGGTGGTCATGCGTTGCATCCCATCTGAGGCGGCAGCGGGTCCGGGACGCCGATGCTCGGCAGTCCGAGGCCGACACCGATCGGTGGTGTCTTGGGCAGCCGGCCCTGTTCGAAGTGGTCGCCCGCACGTGTGCGGCGGTGCGTGAGGATCGGGGTGTCGGCGACGAGGTGGTGCGGCGCGGCGTCGCTGACGACGATCGTGATGACGTCGCCGGGACGCACCGCGGTGTCGATCGCGCCCTCGGGACGGAAGTGGACGAGGCGGCCGTCGCGGGCACGCCCGCTCATCCGGGCGGTCTCGGCGTTCTTGCGGCCCTCCCCCGCTGCGACGAGCAGTTCGACCTCGGTGCCGACGAGCTTGCGGTTCTCCTCGAGGGTGATGCGTTCCTGCAGGGCGATCAGCCGGTCGTAGCGCTCCTGCACCACGGCCTTGGGGACCTGCCCCTCCATGTCGGCTGCGGGCGTGCCGGGACGCTTCGAGTACTGGAAGGTGAACGCGCTGGTGAAACGCGCCTTCTCGACGACCTCGAGGGTCTGCTGGAAGTCCTCCTCGGTCTCGCCGGGGAAGCCGACGATGATGTCGGTGGTGATCGCGGCGTGCGGCATCGCGGCACGGACCCGCTCGATGATGCCCAGGAAGCGTTCCTTGCGGTACGAGCGGCGCATGGCGCGCAGGATCCGGTCGCTGCCGGACTGCAACGGCATGTGCAGTTGCGGGCACACGTTGGGGGTCTGCGCCATCGCGTCGATGACGTCGTCGGTGAACTCCGCCGGGTGCGGGGACGTGAAGCGCACCCGCTCGAGGCCTTCGATGTCGCCGCACGCGCGCAGCAGCGACGCGAAGGCACCCCGGTCGCGGGGCTGATCCGGGTCGGCGAAGGACCGGCCGTAGGAGTTGACGTTCTGGCCGAGCAGTGTCACCTCGAGCACACCCTCGTCGACGAGCGCCTGCACCTCGGCGAGGATGTCGCCGGGGCGCCGGTCGACCTCCTTGCCTCGCAGCGACGGGACGATGCAGAAGGTGCACGTGTTGTTGCAGCCGACGGAGATCGACACCCATCCGGCGTACGACGACTCGCGCTTGGCGGGCAGCGTCGACGGGAACGCCTCGAGAGCGTCGAGGATCTCGACCTCGGCGCGGCGGTTGTGCCGCGCACGCTCGAGCAGGGCGGGGAGATTGCCGATGTTGTGCGTGCCGAAGACCACGTCGACCCAGGGCGCCTTCTCGACGACGGTGTCGCGGTCCTTCTGGGCGAGGCAGCCTCCGACGGCGATCTGCATGTCGGGGTTGTCGTCCTTGACCGGACGCAGATGACTCAGATTGCCGTACAGCTTGTTGTCGGCGTTCTCCCGCACCGCGCAGGTGTTGAAGACCACCAGATCGGGTGACGCACCGGGCGCGGCCTTGGTGAAGCCGGCGTCCTCCAACAACCCCGACAGACGCTCGGAGTCGTGTACGTTCATCTGGCAGCCGTAGGTGCGGACCTCGTAGGTCCGGGCACCGGTACGGGGGGCTTCTTCGTCGATCAGTGACACGTCTCAGGGTATCTCACCTCGGTCGGTCCTCTTTCCTCGCGCCGACCGCGCGGGCCCCGTGGAGGTATCCGTTACTGCTCGTGCAGTAAAAATCCCGTGACGCGTGTGTCGAAGGTGTCCCGAAATGCGAAGTCTCGGGCGTCGGACGGCATAGGGTCTGCAGATATGACATCAGCGGCAGCCGGAACGGATCGTCCGTCCGAGAAGTCGGACACCAGCTCGTCCATGATCTCCATGAACGGGGTGAACAAGCATTTCGGATCCCTGCACGTACTGCAGGACATCAACCTCGAGATCCCGCGAGGACAGGTCGTCATCGTCGTCGGCCCGTCGGGTTCGGGTAAATCGACCCTCTGCCGCACCATCAACCGGCTCGAACCGATCGACTCGGGAGAGATCCACGTGGACGGCACCCTGCTGCCGGAGGAGGGCAAGGCACTCGCCCGCCTGCGTTCGGACGTCGGCATGGTGTTCCAGTCGTTCAACCTCTTCGCCCACAAGACGATCCTCGAGAACGTCATGCTCGGCCCCATCAAGGTGCGCAAGATCAAGAAGGAGAAGGCCCGCGAGTCGGCGATGCAGCTGCTCGACCGGGTCGGCATCGCCAACCAGGCCGACAAGTACCCGGCACAACTGTCGGGCGGCCAGCAGCAACGCGTCGCCATCGCACGCGCGCTCGCGATGAACCCCAAGGTCATGCTGTTCGACGAGCCCACCTCCGCCCTCGACCCCGAGATGGTCCAGGAGGTCCTCGACGTGATGACCTCCCTCGCGAAGGAGGGCATGACGATGGTCGTGGTCACCCACGAGATGGGATTCGCCCGCAAGGCCGGCGACCGCGTGCTGTTCATGGCCGACGGTCGCATCGTCGAGGACACCGATCCCGAGACCTTCTTCACCGCACCGAAATCCGATCGCGCCAAGGACTTCCTCGGCAAGATCCTCAGTCACTGAACCTTTCCCCGCATCCGACGGGCCACCCGGTCCGTCGGACGTAGTTCCGAACCGCACCGGAGGTATTCGATGAAATTGTCCCGCTCCATCCGCCTGGGCATCGGCGCCGTCGCCGTGGCAGTGGTCGCCACGGCGTGCGGTGGCGACGAGACGCGCAGTGTCTCGCAGTCCGCGGAGAACGGCACCCTGACGGTCGGTATCAAGTTCGACCAGCCGGGCCTGGGCCTGCGCAACCCGGACGGTTCATTCAGCGGGTTCGACGTCGAGGTCGCCGAGTACGTCGCCGACCAGCTCGGTGTCCCGCCGGAGAACATCACCTTCAAGGAGGCTCCTTCGGCCCAGCGCGAGACGCTCATCCAGAACGGTGAGGTCGACTACGTCGTCGCGACCTACTCGATCACCGATGCCCGCAAGGAGAAGGTGGACTTCGCAGGTCCGTACTTCATCGCCGGACAGTCGCTCCTCGTGCGCGCCGACGAGACCGAGATCACCGGACCCGAGACGCTCAGCGGCGGCAAGCGCCTGTGCTCGGTGGCGGGTTCGACCCCGGCCCAGAACGTGAAGGACAACTATGCGCAGGACGTCCAGCTCCAGGAGTTCGACACCTACTCGCTGTGTGTCGAGGCACTGCGCAACGGCGCGGTCGACGCCGTGACCACCGACGACATCATCCTCGCCGGTTACGCCGCGCAGAGCCCGGGCGACTTCAAGGTCGTCGGTGAGCCGTTCACCACCGAGCGTTACGGCATCGGTCTCGCCAAGGGCGACGACGAGTCGCGCAACGCGATCAACGACGCGATCGAGGAGATGATCGCCAGCGGTGCATGGGAGGCCGCGTTCCAGGAGACGGTCGGTGCCTCGGGCTACGAGCTCCCGGAGCAGCCCACCGTCGATCGCTACTGAGTGTCGATCGACACCGCGTACGGGTACCACCCGTCACGTCCGCCGGTGCGGCCGGTCCGTGATCCCACGGACCGGCCGGACCGTTCCGGACTCCCACCCGTCCCCTCGATCCCGGAGTGACCTGTGGATCTGTTGAGCAAGTACAGCAGCCAGCTACTCGACGCGTTCTGGACCACGATCCAGCTGACCGTCATCTCGGCGATCGGTGCACTGATCCTCGGAACGATCCTCGCCGCGATGCGCGTGTCCCCCATCCCCGTCGCGCGTGCCGTCGGCGCCGCCTACGTGACGATCTTCCGTAACACCCCGCTGACCCTGATCATCATCTTCTGCCTGTTCGGTCTGTCCCAGACGCTCGGCATCAAGCTGGCCTCCGAGTCGTCGCCGACCTTCCTGGTGGACAACAACTTCCGGCTCGCCGTGCTCGGCCTGAGCGTCTACACGGCGGCCTTCGTGTGCGAGTCGCTCCGCTCGGGCATCAACACGGTCTCGCTCGGCCAGTCGGAGGCCGGCCGCTCGCTGGGCCTGACCTTCAGCCAGAACCTGCGCCTGATCGTCCTCCCGCAGGCGTTCCGCGCGGTCATCGCCCCGCTCGGTTCGGTGCTCATCGCGTTGACCAAGAACTCGACGATCGCCTCCGTCATCGGCGTGTCCGAGGCCTCGCTGCTGATGAAGACGATGATCGAGAACGAAGCGGCCATCTTCGTCGTCGGTGGCATCTTCGCGCTCGGGTTCGTCATCCTCACCCTTCCCACCGGCCTGCTCTTCGGCCGGCTCAGCAAGCGATACGAGGTCGCCCGATGAGTGCACACGGAACCGTTCTCTACGACGCACCCGGGCCCCGCGCCAAGGCGCTCTACCGGATCCTGTCGGTGGTCGTGGTCGTGCTCCTCGTCCTCATCGGCTGGATCGTCTACCGCGCACTCGACGCCAACGGACAGCTGACGGCGGCCAAGTGGGAGCCGTTCGTCGAATCCTCCAGCTGGACCACCTATCTGCTGCCCGGCATCCGCGGCACGATCATCGCGGCCGTCGCGTCGATCGTGCTGGCACTCGTGCTCGGCACGGTCCTGGGCATCGCGCGTCTGTCCGACCACCGGTGGGTCCGCTGGATCGCCGGCGCGATCGTCGAGTTGTTCCGCGCCGTCCCGGTGCTGATCCTGATGATCTTCGCCTACCAGGTGTTCGCCGAGTACCGCGTCTTCAAGTCCGGATATCTCGCGCTCGCGGCCGTCATCACCGGTCTGACCCTGTACAACGGCTCGGTCATCGCCGAGATCGTGCGCGCGGGCATCAGGTCGCTTCCGCGCGGTCAGAGCGAGGCCGCCTTCGCGATCGGCATGCGGAAGAACCAGCTCATGCGGCTGATCCTGCTGCCGCAGGCCGTGACGGTCATGCTCCCGGCGATCGTGTCGCAGATGGTGATCGCCCTCAAGGACTCGGCACTCGGCTACCTCATCGGCTACGTCGAAGTGGTGCGTTCCGGTCAGCAGCTCGGCGCGTTCTTCCAGAACTACCTGCCGTCGCTGCTGGTGGTCGCGGCGATCATGATCATCCTCAACAGTGCGCTGACGCAGTTCGCGGTCTGGCTCGAGAAGCGCCTGCGATCCGGGAAGCGCAAGAAGGGTGCCGTGCCGGCCGAGAATCCGGAGACCGTTCCGACGATGTCGGTGCCGGGCCTGGATCTGAGCGGCGAGGGCCGGAAGTAATGCTTCAGTCGTGCGGGAGGTCGCTCGCGTCGGCACCGAACGTCGCGAGTTCCTCCCGCACGACGTCGAAGGCCATCCCCTGCGCGTAGCCGCGCCGGGCCAGCATCCCGACCAGCCGCCGCACCAGCTTGTCGCGTTCGGCCGCGATCTCGCGCCGATCGCCCTCGGTGGGCAGCGGCGGCTGGGTGCGGAGCTTCTTGCGGACGAGTTCGACCGCCCGTTCCCGTTCGTCGGCGGTGTCGATCTGTTCGAGGGCGGCCGCTGCGTCGTCGGCGTCGATTCCCTTGCGGCGCAGTTCGAGTGCGATCGCGCGCTTGCCCTTCCCGGCGTGCAGATGCCGTGAACGCGCCCACTGGTTCGCGAAATCCGCGTCGTCGATCAACCCGACCTCGGTGAGCCGATCGAGGGCACGTTCGGCGACGTCGGACGCGAACCCTTTCTGCTCGAGTTTCGTCGCGAGCTCGGATCGGCTGCGTGCGCGATCGGTCAGCAGACGAAGGCAGACGTCCTTGGCCTGCGCTTCGGTGCCGCCGCCGGGCAGTTCCTGCTCGGTGCGAGCCGAGCGCCGCCGTCCGCGTCGTTCGCGTCGGGCGTCGGGCCGTCGTTCCTCGGGGTCGTCCATGACGCGCACAGTAACCGGACCCACCGACAACGCGGCCGGGTGCGGATACGCCGCGGGGGCACGGACGCGATGTGCGTCCGTGCCCCCGCAGAGCCGTGGGTGGTGACTAGAAGTCGACCGGCTCCTCGACGTCGCTCGGATCGGTGAGAACGGCACCGATGCCGAGCTTCTCCTTGATCTTCTTCTCGATCTCGTCGCGCACATCGGTGTTCTCGAGCAGGAACTTGCGGGCGTTCTCCTTGCCCTGCCCCAGCTGGTCGCCTTCGTAGGTGTACCAGGAGCCGGACTTGCGGATGAAGCCTTGCTCGACACCCATGTCGATGAGCGAGCCCTCCTTCGAGATGCCCTGGCCGTACAGGATGTCGAACTCGGCCTGCTTGAACGGAGGCGAGACCTTGTTCTTGACGACCTTCACGCGGGTGCGGTTGCCCACCGCGTCGCCGCCGTCCTTGAGCGTCTCGATCCGGCGCACGTCCAGACGCACCGAGGCGTAGAACTTCAGTGCCTTACCGCCCGTGGTGGTCTCGGGCGAGCCGAACATCACGCCGATCTTCTCGCGCAGCTGGTTGATGAAGATCGCGGTGGTGCCGGAGTTGTTGAGAGCACCGGTCATCTTGCGCAGTGCCTGGCTCATCAGGCGGGCCTGGAGACCGACGTGGCTGTCGCCCATCTCGCCCTCGATCTCGGCGCGGGGCACGAGCGCCGCCACCGAGTCGATGACGATGATGTCGAGTGCACCCGAACGGATGAGCATGTCGGCGATCTCGAGGGCCTGCTCACCGGTGTCGGGCTGGGACACGAGCAGGGCGTCGGTGTCGACACCGAGCTTGCGCGCGTAGTCCGGATCCAGGGCGTGCTCGGCGTCGATGAACGCCGCGATGCCGCCGGCGGCCTGCGCGTTGGCGACCGCGTGGAGGGCCACCGTGGTCTTACCCGACGATTCCGGGCCGTAGATCTCGATGACGCGCCCGCGCGGCAGGCCGCCGATACCGAGAGCCACGTCGAGTGCGATCGACCCGGTGGGAATGACGGCGATGGGCGGACGGACGTCCTCGCCCAGGCGCATCACCGAGCCCTTACCGAAGCTCTTGTCGATCTGCGCGAGGGCGAGCTCGAGCGCCTTCTCGCGGTCGTGAGCCTGTGCTGCCATCTTGGTCCCCTTAATAGAATCTCGTCCTTGTTGTCGACGACGTTAGAACCCGGCACCGACAAGTTCGCTGTCGCGACCGCGGAAACGCCGCATCTGTGGATGGAATCACCACCTGTGGACAACCCACCCGGCGCTCCCAGCATAGCCGAACACGTGTTCGAAAGCCGGTCGCTTCGTGTACGCCAGGAATGGTCGCATCCCGGTCGGACAGAAAATCGATCCCGCCATCGACTCCGGCATCGATTCCTGCCCGGAACAGCCCCGGCCGGCTCCGCGCTACCGCCGCACGGGCGGGACGTCGAATTCGTCGCAGAGCGCGCGCCACACCTCTCGGGGCTCCTGTCCCGCCTCGATCGCCTCGGCCGCCGTCCGTCCACCGAGCGAGAGCAGCACGTGATCGCGCAGCAGGGCATCGCCGTGCATCTGTCCGAACTCGTCCCGGACCACCTCGTAGAACTCCGTCAACCGCACCCCGACCACGGTAGTCGCGCTCGGTGCGGCGCGACAGTCAGTCCGCTGCGGCCTCGCACACCGCGACCGGATCCTCCACGTCACCGGCACCGTCCGCGGCCGCACGAGCCGCGGCGGCGAAGTCCGGCGAGGACAACACGGTGTCGATCGCGGAGCGGACCGCATCCGCGTCGAGCGGACGCACCACCACCGCACTCCCCTGCCGCGCGGCGCGGTTCGCCAGCTCCCACTGGTCGCCGCCCCCGGGCACGATCACCGCAGGAACCCCCGCGCTCAACGTCTTGGCGAGCATCCCGTGCCCACCTCCGCACACGACGACATCGGCCTGCCGGAGCAGGACGTCCTGCCTGCCACGACCCGCGACCGCCCAGCTCGGCAGCGACTGCTGCGGAGGGTCGAGCATCGTCGCCGCGACCCGCATCCCGGCCCCGGCGAGTGCGTCGCAGACCGTCTCGACCATCCCGGTCACCCCGGTGACCGCGGTCGACGGCGCGACCATCACGAGAGGTCCGTCACCCGGCGGCGGATCGAGGATCTCCGCGGTGGGTTCCCACAGCAGCGGACCGACGACGTGCGCGTGCCCGGGCCAGTCGGGGCGGGGCACCTCGAGTGCCGGCAGGGTGGCGATCAGCCGGGCCCGGGGCCCGGGATCGCGCGCCGGCAGGCCGATCCCGACGCGTGCGGCCGAACGCTCGCGCTCCCCCTGCCGCAGCGATCTCGCGGTCATCGCCCGCAACGCGGCGTCCCTCAACCGGCCCCGCACGCCCCTGCCCACATCGAGACCGCTGCCGATCGGCGGGAGCCCGCGCGACGGCAGGTACAACGGGTGCGGCGAGAGCTCGACCCACGGGATCCCCAGGCGCTCGGCGGCCATCCCTCCGCCGGCGGTGAGCACGTCCGCCACCACGAGGTCGGGTAGCAGGGCTCCGAGATCCGGGAGCATCTCGCTCGCGATGTGGGCGGCACGGGCGTGGATCTTCGCCCCCGCGTCGCCGTCGTCGTCCCCGAGCCGGGGCGCGAGCCCCTTCAACTCAGCGAACGTCACTCCGGGCAGTTCGAGGCCGAGCCATCGTTCGCCTGTGAAGACGACCGCGTCGTGCCCGGCATCCGCGAGCCGCAGCGACAACGCGATCGCCGGAATCGCATGACCCGCATCGGGCCCGGCCACCACCGCCACTCGCACGCGCACAGCCTGCCACAGGCCACCGACGGCGGGACGCTTCCTATCCCGCGAAGGTGTACAACTCGAACCCGGAGGCGCGCTCGGCAGCGAATCCCGGCAGCGGCGCCGATGCGCGCTCCACCTGTTCGCGCGCTTGTGCCTCCACCGGCCTGTCGTCGAGAGCCTGCAGGTACAGACGGTGCGCCGCGAGGGACTCAACTGCCAGTTCGACCGTATCGGTCACGTCCACCGCGTGGGTCGGAGGCGAACCCGGACACACGGCAGCCCATCGCACGCCGTGCCACGGTTCCAGACCGCGTTCGGTGAGTTCCGGGAAGATCCATTCGTTCGCGGCATCGGAGACGGCGTCGAGGACGCTGATCCCGAGCGCCCGATGGTCGGCACTGTTGACCCAGCCCGGCCGGGGCGACAGCCCGAACGCGAGCGTGACCACCATCTCAGGACGATGACGTCGGATGGCGGAAGCGATGTCGCGACGGAGATCGAGACTCGGGACGAGTCGACCATCCGGGTGCCCGAGGAACTCGACGGTATCCACTCCGACGATCCGCGCGGACTCGCGCTGCTCCGATTCCCGCACCGGCCCGCTCTTCTCGGGCGACAGACCGGCGATGCCCGCCTCGCCACTGGTGGCCAGAACGTAGGAAATCTCCTTGCCCTGTCGGGTCCACCGCGCGATCGCCGCCGCCGCGCCGTATTCGATGTCGTCCGGGTGGGCGACGACGACGAGTCCGTCCTGCCAGTCCTCCGGTACCGCCTCCACAGCTGCCCCCTTCGTCCTACAGACGTGTCAGGTCGTGCTTGTCACCTCCCGATACTGCCTTATACAGCAGGTATCCGCCGAAGATCACGGCGCCGAGTACGAGAAAGCCGAACAGGTTGTCGAGCAGGGCACCGAGGACGGCGAGACCGACCCACACCACCGCGACGATTCCTACGATCTTCCAGAACATTGGGTACTCCCACCCTCGATGCCGACCTCTTCCGTGCCGGACTCCGTTTGCTCGGTACGCCTCGATCCTGACAGCTCGAGTGGAGAAAAACAGCAGGTCAGCGCAGATATCAGGGAAAGATCAGGGGACACCCGGAGACGCACCCCGGGTGTGGCCCACGGGCACCCGGAGGTGGGTCGGTGACCCGCGGCACGCCGGTACGGCTTAGGCTCTACGGGTTCACCGTCCATACCGGAAGGCTGAGTAATCGTGTCCACGTCCCGCCGTATCCCCGCGCGCGACCTCGCGCAGATCGCCGTCTTCGCCGCCCTGATCATCGCCCTGGGACTGCCCGGTCAGATCAGCATCGGATCGTCCGGCGTGCCCATCACGTTGCAGACCCTCGGCGTGATGCTCGCGGGTGCACTGCTCGGCGCACGCAAGGGTGTCCTGTCGGTGCTCACCGTGATCGTGCTGGGACTGGCGCTGCCCGTACTCGCCGGCGGGCGCACGACCCTCACCTCGCTGGCCGGTCCCACGGTGGGCTTCCTCATCGGCTGGGTTCCTGCCGTCGCCGTGATCGGCTGGCTGAGCATGAAGATGCTGCCGCGATACCGCACGTTGCCCGGTGTGGCCGTCAACGTCCTCGGTGGCATCGTCGTTCTCTACGCCTTCGGTATCGCGGGCATGGTCCTGCGCACGGATCTCACGGTGTGGGCCGCCGCTGCTGCCAACGTCACCTTCCTGCCGGGCGATCTCGCCAAGGCGGTCGTCGCCGCAGCGGTCGCCGCCCAGGTGCACCGCGCCTATCCCGCACTGGCGGCACCGCGCATCGCGCCCCGCCCCGCTGCGGATCCCGCGCACTGACGCCGCCGCCCGACCGTCGATGAGCGAGATCCGATTCCGGGAGGTGCGGCACGCCTACGGCGACCGCACCGTCCTCGACGGGGTCGACGTGGTCCTCACCGAACGACGCGTCGGCATCGTCGGCGCGAACGGCAGCGGCAAGTCGACGATGGCGCGCATGATCAACGGCCTGCTCGTCCCGTCGTCCGGTTCGGTGACCGTCGACGGCCTCGACACAGCGCGCAAGGGCCGGGAGGTCCGCAAGAAGGTCGGATTCGTCTTCACCGACCCGGACCATCAGATCGTCATGCCGACGGTCGCCGAGGACGTCGCCTTCTCGCTCCGACGCAGCGGACTCGGCAAGGAGGAACGCGAGGCCCGGGTACGGCAGGTCCTCGCCGACTTCGGGCTCGCGGGGCATCACGACCACCCCAGCCACCTGCTCTCGGGCGGCCAGAAGCAGTTGCTCGCGCTCGCCGCGATCATGGTGACCGACCCGGCGGTGCTCGTCGCGGACGAACCGACGACCCTGCTCGACCTGCGCAACACGAAGCTCATCGCGCGCACCTTCGCGAGCCTGCCACAGCAGGTGATCGCGGTGACCCACAATCTCGAACTCCTCGCGGACTTCGATCGTGTGCTGGTGGTCGATTCGGGGCGGGTCGTCGCCGACGACGAACCGGCGTCCGCGCTCGCGTTCTACCGGAATCTGATCGGGTGAACACTTTCGGCCTCTACCATCCCGGACGCTCCGTCCTGCATCGGCTTCCGGCGGGAGCGAAGCTGCTCGCGGTGGCAGCACTGATCCTCGCCCTGACCCTGTGGATCCGGCAGCCCTGGCAGGTGCTGCCCGCCCTGGCGTTGGCCGTGCTCGCGTACGCGGCCGCGCGCATACCTCCGCGTCTGGCCGCTGTGCAATTGCGGCCGCTGGTGTGGATGCTGGCGATCATCGCAGCGTTCCAGGTCCTGGTGGCGGGATGGGAACGGGCGGTGGTGATCTGCGGGTCGCTGCTCGTGGCGGTCGCTCTGGCCGCCCTCGTGACCCTCACGACGCGGACCACCGAGATGCTCGACGCGATCGTGCGGGCGGCGCGTCCCCTCGCGCGCGCCGGGGTCGATCCCGATCGGGTGGGACTCGTGCTGGTGATGACCGTCCGGGCCATCCCGCTGATCGGCACCGTGGTCACCCGCGTGACCGAGGCACGCAAGGCGCGTGGTCTCGGATTCTCGTTGCGGGCCCTCGTGGTTCCGGTGGTGGTGGGAGCGCTGCGCACCGCGGAGGCGATGGGTGAGGCCCTCGCCGCTCGTGGTGTGGACGACTGACCGGTGTCGACGGCCGACGTGCTCGGCTCGCGGTGTCGATGACGGAGGTGTTCCACCCCTCAGGGGCGGTAACGCTGCTCGATCTGTCCCAACTCGCGCCAGGACTGCGCCCAGCTCTCGAGCTTGTCGGACGTGGCGATCAGTTCGGCGCGTCGCTGGTCGAGCATCGCCAGCGACCGGTTGCCCTCGGCGGTCGCGGCGAGGCGTGCGGCGGCGGCGACGAGTTCCTCGAACTGGTCGACACCCGTCCCGAGACGCTCGCCGGCGTCGACGATGGCGGCGGAGAGATGGGTCTTCGCGGCCGCACTGCCCCGCGCGGCGGATTCGAGGGCCACGACGTCCTCGACGACGGCATCGAGTGCGGATGCGGCTGCGCGGGCCGCGTCGTCGATCTCGGTGAGGTCGTCGGGGGCCACGGAGTTCGACCGGACGAGCACACCGAGCAGTCGCCGCAGGCTCTCCTCGTTCGCCGCGAGGCGTTCCATCGGGGCGCGGGCGACCGAACCGGCCGGTGGCAGCGACCGGCGGCGCGGCGGCGGTGGGGGCAGCGGCACCGCATCGAGACGACGGAACGTACGGACGGCGAGGACGGCGGGCACCGCGAGAGCCGCCGTGGCTCCCCCGGCCGCGACGAGCGTCCATTCGGGAGCCGACGCGACGGCGAGAGTGGCGGTGCCGATTGCTGTGGTGCCCGAGCCGGCACCGAAGAAACTGGCCCGGCGACGCGCGCGACGCTTCTTACGCCGTAAGCGGGCGGCGGGATCGCGCCAGCGGCGCGCGGCCTCCATCGCGTTGTCGGTGGCGTCGCGGAACGCAGAGACGACCGAACCGGGGATGTTCCCGGTCCGGTCGTCTCCGAAGGCGTTCACGGCGGATCGGTTCCGAGGCGTGCGGATCAGCGGCCGGTGGTACCGGCAGCGTTCGGGGGCTCTTTGCGCGTGTCGACGGCAGGGTTGGCGGGAGTGCCCGGAAGGGCCTCGCCCTTCATCGATGCCCGGATCTGCTCCAGTCGGCTGTGGCCGGCCATCTGGACGGTGGCCTGCTGCACCTCGAGCATGCGGCCCTGCACCGAGTTCTGGGCGAGCTCGGCGGAACCGAGAGCGTTGGCGTAGCGACGCTCGATCTTCTCGCGGACGGCGTCGAGGCTCGGGGTGGTGCCCGGCGCTGCGAGGGTCGAATCCATCGAACGCAGCGACTCGCTCACGCGCTCCTGCATCTTGGCCTGCTCGAGCTGGCTGAGCAGCTTCGTGCGCTCGGCGACCTTCTGCTGCAGCGCCATGGCGTTCTGCTCGACGGCCTTCTTGGCCTGCGCGGCGGCCTGGAGCGACTGGTCGTGCAGCACCTTGAGGTCCTCGACGGACTGCTCGGCGGTGACGAGCTGGGCCGCGAAGGCCTCCGCCGCGTTCGTGTACTGGATTGCCTTCTCGGTGTCGCCCGCCGCCGTCGCCTGGTCGGCCATCATGACGGCCTGGCGAGCACTCGCGTTGAGCTTCTCGACCTCGTCCAACTGACGGTTGAGCTTCATCTCGAGCTGACGCTGGTTACCGATGACGGAAGCCGCCTGCTGCGAGAGCGCCTGGTGCTGCCGCTGCGCGTCCTCGATCGCCTGCTGAATCTGGACCTTCGGATCGGCCTTCTCATCGATCTTCGAGTTGAAAAGCGCCATCAGGTACTTCCAGCCCTTGACGAAAGGATTAGCCATGGGTGTGATCCTGCCTCCATCTGGTACGCCGCGCCGAACGCGACCCGGTACGCGGCCCTCGCGCCCCGGTTCGAAGATCGCCGGTCCGCTGCTACCCCCGACGACCCACCTGCCCCGGCCGGGTCCGTGCACGCACCACGCCCCGGTCGATGTCGCTTACGACCGTATCCGGCGAGGCCGGCACGGTTCGTGATCCATGTTAGGCGGCTGCCAGCGCCTGTGCGGCGGGTGCAGGGATCACCATGCGCGGCTCCTGCGCGAGCAGCCCCGGCTCGGCGGTGGCGCCGTCGTCGGACCGCTCGGCGGGTGCCGTGGCGGCTGCGGTGGTCTCCATGCCCGCGCGACGGTCGACGCCGTCCGCCAGCAGACCGCTCACGTCGAACAGCACGTCGGACAGCGGGACGTCCAGTGCATCGCAGATGGCCGCGAGCAGTTCGCTCGAGGCCTCCTTCCTGCCGCGCTCGATCTCCGAGAGATAGCCGAGGCTGACCCGGGCGCTGCTGGAGACTTCGCGCAGGGTGCGGCTCTGCGAAACACGGGTGCGCCGAAGGCTGTCACCGAGTGCCTCACGCAACAACAGCGCCATCCCATCCTCCTTCGTCCGTCGTGCCGACACCTCGTCAACGCACGACGACGCTGCGAGGTTCCCGCAGATCGATCGGACCTCGATACCGCGGTGTCCAGACATTACAACGCCGACGGCGGTTGCAGACGTCCGAGTAGTCCCGACACAGCGGTGTCGGCCGCACCGGGCCGGATCCCGCACGTGCCGCACGTGGTTACCGGACGCGGTTACGGGGCAGGGTCACCGGGCGTCCTCACCCACCGTGCGACCGTCGTCCGGCGTGTCCTGGGCGGCGACGTCGTCCGCCGGCCCGTCCTCCGCCCGGACGGTCTCGCTCCGGCGCACCCCGGTACGCAGCCGGATCGCCTGGACCACATAGTCGAGTCCCGTCACCACCGTCAGGGCGACCGCGAGGATCATCAGGCCGATCGCCACCGGTGCCACCGAGTCCGGCAGCGGCAGCAGGTAGACGCCGATCGCGAGCGTCTGTACCAGGGTCTTGAGCTTGCCGCCGCGACTCGCCGGGATCACGGCGTGCCGGAGCACGGCGAACCGCAGGGCGGTGATCCCCAGTTCCCGGGCCGCGATGATCCCGGTGACCCACCACGACAGGTCGCCGAGCAACGACAGGCCGACCAGCGCGGCACCGATGAGGGCCTTGTCGGCGATGGGATCGGCGAGTTTGCCGAAATCGGTGACGAGACCGTGCTTTCGCGCGAGTTGACCGTCGATCCGGTCGGTGATGGCGGCGATCGCGAAGACTCCGGTCGCCGCGAGCCTCCACACGGTGTCGTGCCCGTCGCCGACGAAGAGCAGCACCAGGAAGACCGGCACCAACGCGATCCGGCCCACCGTCAGGATGTTGGCGATGTTCCACAACGGCACCGGATCGTGCGGGCTCCCGGCGTGCGGTCCCGGTGCGGCGCCGCTCCCGCCCGACGCGGTGACATGCTGGCGGGGCGTGCTCATGTGCCCCACAATATCGGTAGCCGCACGCGCTACTGTTCACCGCATGACGACACCGCCGACGAACCACGACTCGAACGATCGAATGGTCGTCCGGCGCGCCCGAACCTCCGACGTGCCCGAGATCAAGCGGCTCATCGACATCTACGCGGGCAAGATCCTGCTCGAGAAGAATCTGGTGACCCTGTACGAGGCCGTCCAGGAGTTCTGGGTCGCCGAACTCGGAGGGCAGGTCGTCGGTTGCGGTGCCCTGCACGTGCTGTGGTCGGATCTCGGCGAGGTACGCACCGTGGCCGTCGATCCGTCGGTCAAGGGTCACGGCGCGGGTCACCTGATCGTCGCGCGCCTCATCGAGGTCGCCCGCGAGCTCGAGCTGGAACGATTGTTCGTGCTCACCTTCGAGGTGGAATTCTTTGCGCGGCACGGTTTCGCGGAGATCCAGGGGACTCCTGTGACGGCCGAGGTCTACGCGGAGATGTGCCGGTCGTACGATACGGGCGTCGCGGAGTTCCTGGACCTGAGCTATGTGAAACCGAACACGCTCGGGAACACCCGGATGCTCCTCACCCTCTGATCGAGACCACGAAAGCGAGGCCCGCATGGCCCTGTTCGCCGTCGAGTACACCTATTCGGACGCGACCGCCTCGGCGCGCGACGAGCACCGCCCGAAGCACCGCGCATGGCTCGGCGATCTCGTCGAACAGGGCATCGTGCGGGCAACCGGCCCGTGGACGGACGGTTCGGGTGCGCTCATCCTCGTCGACGTGGCCGACGAGGCCGCGGCGCGCGAACTGATGGCCCAGGACCCGTTCGCGCAGCGCGACCTCGTCGATGCCGTGCGCATCACCGGGTGGAACCCGGTGATGGGCGTATTCAACTCCTGACGGATTCCTTCTCGCCGCGCGTCTTCAGCAGGCTGGCCACCGTCGTCACGGCCAGCACGCCGACGATCACGACCAGGGACACGCCGGTGGAGATCTCCGGGACGGCGACGTGCTCGCCGCCGTTGATCCAGCCGAGCGTGTTCTCGTGCAGGGCGTGGAGCACCAGCTTCACGCCGATGAACGCCAGGATGATCGACAGTCCGTAGGACAGGTAGACCAGCCGCTCGAGCAGACCGCCGATGAGGAAGAACAGCTGTCGCAGACCCATCAGCGCGAAGGCGTTCGCGGTGAACACCAGGTACGGCTCGTTCGTCAGACCGTAGATCGCGGGGATCGAGTCGAGCGCGAAGAGGATGTCGGTGAACCCGATCGCGACGAGCGCGAGCAGCATCGGCGTGACGAGCTTCTTGCCGTCGATGCGGGTGACGAGCCGGTCGCCGTCGTACTCGTCGTGCACCGGCAGGAACTTCCGGGCCAGCTTGACCATCCGGTTCTCCGAGATGCCCTGCGGGTCCTCGCCGTGGTCGCGGATGAGCTTGACGGCGGTGTAGACGAGGAAGAAGCCGAACAGGTAGAACACCCAGCTGTAGGCGTTGATCGCCGCGGCACCGACCGCGATGAAGGCACCACGCATGACCAGGGCCAGCACGATGCCGATGGTGAGAACCTTCTGCTGGTACTCACGGGGCACCGCGAAGGTGGCCATGATGATGACGAAGACGAAGAGGTTGTCGACCGACAACGCCTTCTCGGTGATGTAGCCGGCGAAGTACTCGCCGCCGTAGGTCGGGCCCCAGATCACGAAGACGATCACGCCGAAGAGGATCGCGATGGCGATGAAGACGGCCGACCAGAAGCCGGATTCGCGCAGGGTGGGCGCGTGCGGCTTGCGGACGTGGGCGAAGAAGTCGAAGACGAACAACCCGATGATGACGGCGATCGTGATCAACCAGGTGGTCAGGGTTACGTGCATGGATACACGGGCCTTCCGGTAGGTATGCGTACCTGCCGGAGGTCTCTCCCGCCCGGGCTATCGCCGGACCGACGGCCCCGGGACGGCATCGGCGCCGCACGTGTTGACGAGACCGCCGCGGATCAGGGGATACTCCCCTCCACAGCTCCCACGATTGTGCCACACATCGTCACTTCCCGCCGGGAGGCCTGTCTCACTGCTCTGCGACCGGGGCCTCCGCCGGGTCTCCGCCGCCACGGATCGAGTACAGCAGGCCGTCGAGTTCCTCGGGCTTGACCAGCACCTCGCGGGCCTTGCTGCCCTCGCTCGGGCCGACCACGCCGCGGGTCTCCATCAGGTCCATCAGGCGACCGGCCTTGGCGAAGCCGACGCGGAGCTTGCGCTGCAGCATCGAGGTGGACCCGAACTGGCTGGTGACGACGAGTTCGACCGCCTGCAGGAAGACGTCGAGGTCGTCGCCGATGTCGGGGTCGACGTCCTTCTTGTCGCCGGCCTTCGGGGCGGTGACGCCCTCGTTGTACTCGGGTTCGGCCTGGTTCTTGGCGAAGTCGACGACCCCTGCGATCTCCTCGTCGGTGATGAACGCACCCTGCAGGCGGATCGGTTTGCCCGCGCCCATCGGCAGGAACAGTCCGTCGCCCATACCGATGAGCTTCTCGGCACCGGGCTGGTCGAGGATGACACGCGAGTCGGTGAGCGAACTCGTCGCGAACGCGAGTCGCGAGGGCACGTTCGTCTTGATGAGACCCGTGACGACGTCCACCGAGGGTCGCTGGGTGGCGAGCACGAGGTGGATGCCGGCGGCGCGGGCCTTCTGGGTGATGCGGACGATCGCGTCCTCGACGTCGCGCGGGGCCGTCATCATCAGGTCGGCGAGCTCGTCGACGATGGCGAGGATGTAGGGATACGGCCGGTACACGCGCTCGCTGCCGAGCGGTGCGGTGATCTCCCCCGACTTCACCTTGGCGTTGAAGTCGTCGATGTGCCGCACACGGTTGGCCTGCATATCCTGGTAGCGCTGCTCCATCTCCTCGACGAGCCACGCGAGCGCCGCCGCGGCCTTTTTGGGCTGCGTGATGATCGGGGTGATCAGGTGCGGGATGCCCTCGTAGGGCGTCAGCTCGACCATCTTGGGGTCGATGAGGATCATCCGCACCTCGTCGGGCGTCGCGCGGATGAGCAGCGACACGAGCATCGAGTTGACGAAGCTCGACTTACCGGAACCGGTAGAACCGGCGACCAGCAGGTGCGGCATCTTCGCGAGGTTGGCCGAGACGAAGTCGCCCTCGATGTCCTTGCCGAGACCGATGACGAGGGGGTGGTGGTCGCGGCGGGTCGACGGTGCCGCGAGCACGTCCGACAGACGCACGAGTTCGCGGTCGGTGTTGGGGACCTCGATGCCGACTGCGGACTTACCCGGGATCGGCGCGAGCAGACGGACGTTGTCGGTCGCCACCGCGTACGCGATGTTGCGGGCGAGCGCGGTGATCTTCTCGACCTTGACGCCGGGGCCGAGCTCGACCTCGTAGCGGGTGACGGTCGGGCCGCGGGTGAAGCCGGTGACCGCGGCGTCGATCTTGAACTGTTCGAGGACCTCGGTGATCGCCTCGATCATCTGGTCGTTCGCGGCCGACCGCGTCTTGGGCGGATCGCCCTTGGTGAGCAGTTCCAGGGAGGGCAACGTGTAGTCGCCCTCGACCTCGCGGTCGCGGACGAACGTCTCTGCCGGTTCCGGTTCGGAGGTCTGGTCGACGACCTCGGGGACGGGCGCGGTCTTCGGTTTCTTGCGGGCGGGAGCGGGGGCCGGTGCTGCGGCCGGGGTCTCGGCGACCGAGGGCATCTCCAGCGTGGCCGGCGGTGAGGTGGGCTTCTCCGGTTCGGGTGCGCGGTCGTCCCACAGCGGGAGCACCTCGGTCTTCGCGTCTCCGTCGAACTCGTCGGGCGGGTAGTTCTCCACCGGGGTACGGCGGCGGCGGGACCGCTTGGGCGCGGGCGGCTCGTCGATCGGGTAGCCGTCGGCGTCGAACATCGGCGGCTCGTCGTAGCCGTAACCGTCGTCGTAGTGGTCGTCGTAGTCGCCGTATTCGTCGTCGGCGCGGTAGCCGAGGCCGAAGTAGTCGCGGAACAGTTCCGGCAGCTCACGCACCGTGGTTCCGGTGAGGAGCAGGATCCCGAAGCCTGCCGCGAGGAGCATCAGCGGCACGGACAGCCAGACGGTGAGGCCGGAGGTGAGTGGTCCGCCCACGGCGGCACCCACGAAACCGGCTCCTTCGGATCGGCCCTCCGCGTCGGTGGGCGAACCGGAGGCGATGTGCCACAGGCCCAGTGCGGGCAGACCGACGAGCAGTCCGCCGACGACGAGCCGGGGACGGATCTCGGGATGCGGTTCGGTGCGCATCAGCGTCACTGCGATGCCGACCGCGACGAGCGGAAGGACCGCGCTCGCACCGCCGGTGACGGCGCGGACGGCCGTCTCGACCCACTCCCCCACCGGGCCACCGACGCCGAACCACACCGTGCCGGCGATGATCACGCCGAGGGCGATCAGTCCGAGCGCGATGCCGTCGCGGCGGTGTCCGGACTCGATCTCGGTGGCGCGACCCATCGTGCGGGTCGTGGCTCCGACGGCGCGGGCCGTCATCATCCAGCCGGCACCGACGGTGCGGCCCACGGCGGTGAGAATCCCCCCGGAACTGCGCCGGGGACGGGCGGGCGCGGGGCGGCGGCTCGCGGCCGGAGCGCGACGCGCGGTGCCACCGCTGCGACGGTTCGCGGTCGAGGCCGCGGCGCGCGGCTTGCGTGCAGCGGTGGACCGGGTGGAACCGGCCGCCTTCGACTTCGCGGTCGATCGGGTCTTCGAAGTGGAGGCACCCGCGCTGCGAGCACGGGAGGTGCTGCCGCCCGAGCCCCGCGCCCCCGTCCGCGACCGAGAGGTCGTAGACGACGTTCCGCGGCTGCCCGACGACTTTCCTGCCATATCCGCCAGGGTAGCCGCACGGACCTCTCATGAACCATCAGCAACACGGGTACCGGGCGGCGGCACTGGTCACACGCCGCCCGGGCGAGCGCTCACAGTCCGCGTTTCGACCCCGCCAGTTCGGTGACCGCCGACTCGTCGCCCTCGATCCCGAGCCGCACCTGATCGCGTCCGAAGGCGTGCAGCACGAGTTCGGACGGTTCGCCGCGCAGCACGACGGTGCGCGGACCGCGCCTGCGCAGGGTGACCCGCTCGCCGGAACCGGACCTTTCGAAGACCACCGTGACGTCGCATCCGCCGTAGCTGTTGCGTCCGATCATCCGCGCGATCCGCCAGAGCTGGTCCTGGTCGTCCGCCGACAGCGTCCGCGGCTCCCATCCGGGCTGCGCGCGGCGCACGTCCTCGTGGTGCACGAACATCTCCGCCGCGTTGGCGACGGCATCGAACAGGAACATCGGCGACCACTTCGGCGGGCCGGAATCGACGTCGGCGAGCAGGTGTGCCCACTGCCGGTCGGTGGCGGAGCGTCGCACCTTCTCCGTGTGATCGGCCAGGGCCGGGACGACGATGCCGGGCATCGCGTCCACGCGGCGCTCGCGGACGAGCAGGTGTGCGGCGAGATCCCGGACCGTCCAATCGCCGCAGAGCGTCGGCGCGTCGGGTCCGACCTCGGACATGGTGCGGACGAGGGCATGTCGTTCGCTTCGGGCGAGGCTCATTCCGCCACTCTAGCGATCACCATCGCCCGCGCCCATCGCGCGAGCCCGCGTGTTCGGCGGACCCGCGCGGACCGCGCTCAGGAGACCGGGATCACCGTGGGCACGATCATCGGGCGACGACGATAGGTCTCGGCGACCCAGCGTCCGACGACCCGGCGGATGCCCTGGGCGATGCGATGGGTCTCCGTGACCCCTTCGGCAGCGAGTTCGTTGAGCGCCTTGTCGACGAGCTGCGCTGCTTCGTTGAGCGCGCCCGGATCGTCGGAGAAACCGCGACCGGAAACCTCCGGGGTGCTCACCGCACGGCCGGTCGTGGCGTCGACCGCGACGGAGATCGAGATGAAACCACCCTCGCCGAGGACGAGACGATCGGACAGCGTGGACTCGCCCACGTCGCCCACCGACAGGCCGTCGACGTAGACGTGACCGACCGGGACGCGCCCGACGATCTCCGCGAGTCCGTCGACCATGTCGACGACCACACCGTCCTCCGCGAGCACGATCCGCTCGCGGGGAACACCCGTGGCCTCGGCCAGGGCGGCGTTCGCCCGCAGGTGGCGCCACTCGCCGTGGACGGGCATCGCGTTGGTGGGACGCACCGCGTTGTAGAGGTACAACAGTTCGCCGGCCGACGCGTGACCGGAGACGTGCACCTTCGCGTTCTGCTGGGTGACGACCTTCGCGCCGCGCTTGGCCAGACCGTTGACGACCGCGAACACCGAGTTCTCGTTGCCGGGGATCAACGACGACGCGAGGACGACGAGGTCGTCGGCCCGGATGTTGATCTGCCGGTGCTCGCCGCGCGCCATCCGGGACAGCGCCGAGAGCGGTTCGCCCTGCGAACCGGTGGAGACCAGCACGACCCGGTCGTCGGGCAGGCTCGCGGCGGTGTCGATGTCGACCTCGAGGCCGTCGGGCACGTTCAGGTAGCCGAGATCCTGCGCGATCTGCATGTTGCGGACCATCGACCGGCCGACGAACGCCACGCGCCGGTTGTAGCGCTCGGCGACGTCGACGATCTGCTGGATGCGGTGCACGTGGCTCGCGAAGGACGCGACGATCACCCGGTTGGTCGCCTTGCCGATGACGGTGTCGAGCACTCCGCCGATCTCGCGCTCGGGCGTGACGAAACCGGGGACCTCGGCATTCGTCGAGTCGACGAGGAACAGGTCGACACCTTCGTCACCGAGGCGGGAGAAGCCCGCGAGGTCGGTGAGACGGTTGTCGAGCGGCAGCTGGTCGAGCTTGATGTCGCCGGTGTGCAGCACGACGCCCGCCGCGGTACGGATCGCGACGGCGATCGCGTCGGGGATGGAGTGGTTGACCGCGAAGTACTCGCACTCGAACGGGCCGTGTGAGGTGGTCTGCCCCTCGACGACCTCGACGAGGTTGGGGCGCTGACGGTGCTCGCGGCACTTCGCCGCGACCAGCGCCAGGGTGAACTTGGACCCGACGACCGGGATGTCGGGGCGCAGGCGCAGCAGGAACGGCACGGCACCGATGTGGTCCTCGTGACCGTGGGTGAGGACGATCGCCTCGACGTCGTCCATCCGGTCCTCGATGTACCGGAAGTCGGGCAGGATCAGGTCGACGCCCGGCTGCTGGTCCTCGGGGAAGAGCACACCGCAGTCGACGACGAGCAGTCGTCCCTGGTGCTCGAAGACCGTCATGTTGCGGCCGATCTCACCGATACCGCCGAGCGCGACGACCCGCAGACCGTCGCGGGGAGCCTTCGGCGGCAGCCCCAATCGCTCGGTGGGGTCGACGATGCGGGCGTCCGGACGCTGGGGGTTCGCCGAGTTCTGCGCGACACGCCGCGGAACGCGGGCGGGCGGACCGGCGTTGCGGGTGGCGCGGCCCCGGCCGCGTGCGGGGCGGCTCATCACAGCACCCCCGCAGCCTGGAGATCCGCCGCGAGAGCGTCGATCTGCGCGGTCACCGGGGCGACCTGCGGCAGACGAGGCTCTCCGACGTCGATGCCGAGCAGCCGCAGACCGGCCTTGGAGGCGCTCACGCCGCCGAGCCGGGCGACGGCGCGGTAGATGGGCACCATCGACAGGTTGATGCGGCGGGCGAGTTCGAGATCGCCGGCCTCGAAAGCGGTGTGCAGCTCGCGGAGGCGACCGGGCACGAGATGGCCGATCACGCTGACGAATCCGACGGCACCGACGGACAGCCACGGCAGGTTCAGCGGGTCGTCGCCCGAGTAGAACTTCAGGTCGGTGGTGCCGATCAGCTCGGCGCCCGCGTTCAGATCACCCTTGGCGTCCTTCACCGCGACGATCCGCGGGTGCTCGGCGAGCAGACGCAGCGTGTCGATCTCGATCGGCACGACGGATCGAGGTGGGATGTCGTAGAGCATGACCGGCAGATCGGTCGCGTCGGCCACCGCGACGAAGTGGGCGTACAGGCCGGCCTGCGGGGGACGCGAGTAGTACGGGGTCACCACGAGCAGGCCGTGTGCACCCGCCCGCGCGGCGTCGCGCGCGAGCTCGACGCTGTGGGCGGTGTCGTTGCTGCCGGCACCGGCGATGATCTTGGCGCGGTCGCCGACGGATGCGAGCACGGCCCGCATCAGCTCCATCTTCTCGTTCTCGGTCGTCGTGGGCGATTCGCCGGTCGTACCGGCGAGAACCAGTGCGTCACAGCCACCGTCGACGAGGTAGTTCGCCAGACGCACGCCCGCATCCACGTCGAGCTTGCCATCGGCAGTGAACGGGGTCACCATCGCTGTGGCGACGGTGCCGAACGGAAGCTCGACAGCAGTTGCGGAATCACCGTTGGTCATGGTCAGAAGGCTACCGCGTGGCAGGGCCGACTCGACACACGCCCGCCCCCCGAAGACGGATCACAGATCGGTGTAGCGGTCGAGCAGAGATCTGTGTGCAGGTCGATCGGAGATCTGTGTGCAGGTCGATCGGAGATCTGTGTGCAGGTCGATCGGAGATCTGTGTGCAGGTCGATCAGAGATCGGTCGCAAGCGTGGGAGCTGCGATCTCGCTGCCGTCGGCCAGCTTCGTGATCGCGAAGTCCGAGAACGCGTTCGGTGCGGCATCCGCGAGCTGACGCACACATTCGACGGCGAGACGCCGGATCTCGACGTCGGCATGTTCGGTCGCGCGCATCGCGACGAAGTGACGCCACGAGCGGTAGTTGCCGGTGACGACGATGCGGGTCTCCGTGGCGTTGGGAAGCACCGCCCGGGCGGCCTCCCGGACCTGCTTGGCGCGCAACGGACCGGCGGGAAGATGCGAGAGCTTCTCGTCGAGCGCCGCCAGCAGCGCCACGTACGCCTCGCGGCTGCGTTCCGCGGCGGCGAGGAACAGTTCCTCGAGCTCGGGATCGCCCGCGATCGCGGGCGGAACCACCACGGGCACCTCGCCGTCGGCGACGAAACGCTGGGACAACTGCGAGAACGAGAAGTGCCGGTGCCGGATCAATTCGTGCGTGCACGAGCGGGAGATACCGGTGATGTAGAAGGTCGCCGTGGCGTGTTCGAGAACGGACAGGTGTCCCACGGTGAGCAGGTGACGGAGGTATCCGGCGTTCGTCGCGGTGCGGGGGTTGGGCTTGGACCAGCTCTGGTAGCAGGCGCGACCGGCGAACTCGATGAGCGCTTCGCCGCCCTCGGCGTCGGTGTCCCAGTCGACGTCGTCGGGGACGTGGAACTCCGTCGTGGCGATGAGCCGGACCTTCGGAACGGCGGGTTCGGGCGCCATCGTCTCCTCCTCGCCTCGGTCGTCGCGCGTCCTTATGACGCACCGTCTCTTCCGTCCGAACACTAACGCGCCTCGACCTGCGACGATCGATGACATCACGATGACACCTTGCATGACGTCACCAGCGGCGTCACACTGGCGTCATGGACATCGACAAGTACACGTCCGCCATCACCGACTCCGTGATCTCCGCGGCCGAACTCGGCGACGAGCAGACCCGGCGCACCGCCGCCGCCCTCGCGACCGCCATCGCCGCACCCGTCCGCCTCGCGGTCCTGGCAGCACTGTCCGACATGGCCAACGAGATCAGCGCCGAACTCGGCGACCGCACCGTCACGGTGCGACTCGACGGCACCGATGCCGTCCTCGCCGTCCACAACGAACCCGCTCCCCCGCACGAGGATCCGACGCCGTCGTTCGAGGAGATGACCGGCGACATCAGCCGGGTGACCCTGCGCCTCGTCGAGCAGATCAAGACCAAGGCCGAGGAAGCGGCGCAGCAGAGCGGACTGTCGCTCAACTCCTGGATGGCACAGGCCGTGCAGGGCGCCCTGCGTGAGCAGATGCGCTACCAGCGCCGGGCCGACGAATGGCGCCGGCAGGGCGGCTGGGCGAAGCCCACCCCGCCTGCACCCACCGAGCAACCGCCGACCGACACCGCCGGCCCGGACGATGCCGCGGGACCCGACGACACGGGCCCTCGCACCGACGCGTGAGGCACCTCACCGCACGATAGAGTGCCGACGCACACAATCGGGCGACGCGGAGGGCGCATGGCGGTCAGCAGCACCAGGAGTTTCGACATCGACGCAACCCCGGAGCAGGTGATGGCCGCGCTCGCCGCGGTCGAACGCCTGCCCGAGTGGTCGTCGACCCACAAGTCCGTCACCGTCGAGTCCACCCACCCCGACGGACGACCGCACCGCGTGCGGATGACCGTCTCCATTGTCGGCATCACCGACGAACAGGTCGTCGAGTACGCCTGGAACGGCGACGAGTCCATGTCGTGGACCCTGGTGGAGAGCAGCCAGCAGCGCCAGCAGGACGGCGCCTACACCCTCACCACCAAGGGATCCGGCACGACGGCCGAATTCTCCCTGACGATCGACCCGAAGATCCCCGTCCCCGGCTTCCTCGTGCGGCGCGCCGAGAAGATGGCCCTCGAAACCGCCGGCAAGGGCCTCAAGTCGTTCACGGAGAAGCATTTCCGCTGACCGCGGAGCGAAGTACTTTCGCTGACTTCAGATCTCACCGGCCGCGGTCGCCGCGACGATGGCGCCGAGCTCGTAGCACTGCTCGCGCAACTTCGCGTCGACCGGTCCGGTGATCTCGAGATCGGCAGCAGCCTGCACGAGACCCAACCCGGTGGTCAGGCGCCGAACCGAGGCCACAGCGCCGGCTGTGTCGTTGTTCCCGTGCACCCACAGACCGTAGGGACGGCCGGCCACGGCATCGAGACACGGGTAGTAGACCGTGTCGAAGAAGTGCTTGAGCGCACCCGACATGTAACCGAAATTGGCTGTCGTGCCGAACAGGAAGCCGTCGGCGGCCAGCACATCGGGCACCGTGGCGCCCAGCGCGGGAACCACCCGGACGGTCACACCCGTGATCTCCGGGTCCCGAGCTCCCGCCAGGACGGCTTCGAGGATCTCGCGGGTCGGCGGCGACGGGGTGTGGTGCACCACCAGCACCGTGCGGGATCCGTCCCCGCGCCCTGCCTCGTCCGCCCCTGCCCGGTCTTCCACAGCCTCGTCCGTCACATCAGCAGGCTGCTGCACCACGTCGAGGTTGTCAAAGCCGCTCGCCGGTTCAGAAACCGGCGTGGCCGTCCCGTTCGAGCTTCTCGAGCGCGACCGCCCGGCGCATCGTCTCCCGCGCGCGACTGCGGTCGCCCGCATAGTCGTAGGCGCGTGCGAGCCGGTAGGAGTTGCGCCAGTTGTCGGGGTCGGCTTCCCATTCCTGCTTCACGGTCGCGAACAGTTCGTCGGCGGCGTCCCGCTCGACCCGCCCCGACGGCATGCGGGGCAGGTCGTCGACGTCGAGTTCGAGGCCTTCGTCGTGGATCCGCCGCGCGAGGTGCTGATGCTGCAGCCCTGCGCGGAGGGTCGCGTAGACGATCCAGGCCCCGACGATCGGGAGGATGAGGATGCCGATCCCGAGACCGATCGCCGCGACCTCACCGGACCGGATCAGTTTCAGGCCGGTGGAGCCGAGCAGAACGAAGTAGAACCCCAGCGCCACCACGATGAACGCGATGGGCACGAGCACTTTGAGCGAGCCAGTTCTCACAGGTCGAGGAGGGGATCGATTCCGACGGTCAGACCCGGTCGCTTACCGATCTCCCGCACACCGAGCAGCACGCCGGGAGCGAAGGAGGAACGGTCGATCGAGTCGTGCCGAATGGTGAGGGTCTCGCCCTGGGTGCCGAGCAGCACCTCCTGGTGAGCGACGAGGCCGGCGAGACGCACGGAGTGCACGCGGACACCGTCGACGTCACCGCCGCGCGCACCGTCGAGTTCGGTGGTGGTGGCGTCCGGGCTCGGAGCCACACCGGCCTCGGCGCGGGCCTGCGCGATCAGACGGGCGGTGCGGTAGGCGGTGCCGGACGGGGCGTCGGCCTTGTTCGGGTGGTGCAGCTCGATCACCTCGACGGAATCGAAGAACCGGGCGGCGGCCTGAGCGAAGCGCATCGACAGCACGGCACCGATCGCGAAGTTCGGCGCGATGAGCACGCCCACCTCGGGACGATCCGCGAGCCAGCTCCGCACCCGGTCGAGGCGCTCGTCGTCGAAGCCGGTGGTTCCGACCACGGCGTGGATGCCGTTCTCGACGAGGAAGTGCAGGTTGTCCATGACGACGTCGGGGTGGGTGAAGTCGACGACCACCTGGGTCTGCGAGTTCACGAAGGCGTCGAGGCTGTCGCCCTTGTCGACGGTGGCGACGAGCTCGAGATCGGACGCGGCGTCGACGGCGGCGCAGATCGCCTGGCCCACCTTGCCGGCAGCCCCGAGTACACCCACCCGAACCTTTGTTGCATCCACTGCGTCGTCACGCCCTTTCGTTGCCGTCTCCCCGGAAATCCTACGCAACCACCCGGGGATGTCCCGAGCGGGTCGAATGCCACCTACTGCTGCGCGCAGAGCGCGTCGAGCCACAGACCGACGGTCGAACGGATCTCGTCGACCCACGCCCTGCCCGAATCCGGCGACGTGTGGGCGCGAGTGCCGTGCGTGCGATCGAACAGGACTCCTTCGAGCAGGACCACCAGATCGCGCCCCGCCGTGTCGGGCTCCTGCGCCCCGAGCTGCCGCACGAGATCGCTCGCCGCGGGGATCGAGAACATGCAGGTCGCGAGCGCTTCGGCCGACTCCGGTTCGAGCCGCGCGTCGGTCGCGAGCGCGTAGCGGGCGAGCACATCGCTGCGGCGCACGGTGAGCAGGCGTTCGAGATAGCGCGCGATCAGGTCGGATGGGTTCGGGTCGCCGGTCGTGGCGTCGAACAGCGCGGCGAAATCCGCGCGCGATCGTTCGGTGAGGCGGGCGATCGCAGCCGAGACGAGCGCGTGGCGGGTGCGGAAGTAGTAAGAGGTCGACCCCTTCGGCAGGCCGAGGTGCACGTCGATGCCCGTGTGCGTCACCGCGTGGTTGCCGCCGCGGGCGGCGAGTTCGAGGGCGGCGTCGCTGATGGCTGTGCGCCGGGAGGGACGTTGGGGCGAAGTCGTCACTCTACGATGATAGAGTCTCGGCCGTGAGGTTGCGCCGACGCAGGAACCGCAGGTCGCCGAACACCGCCACTTCGAACCCGGTCCCCCGCACCGTGTTCGACGACGCCGCGCGCAGCCGGGGCTTCGTGCTCGATCCCGCGCAACACGACGCCGTCGAGCAGCTGTGTCATCCCGAGCGCCCGAACGTCTATCTGTGGGGCCCACCCGGACGCGGCAAGAGCTGGCTCGCCGACGTGTACTTCTCGGCCTATCCCGGACCGGACAAGCTGCGCGTCCACTTCCACGAGTTCTTCCGCGACCTGCACGTCGAGCTCCGGCGGCACCGCTTCGATCTCGACGCCGCACTCGATCACCTGATCGGTCGCGCCGAGCTCGTGTGCTTCGACGAATTCCACGTCCACGATCCGGCGGACGGCACGTTCGTCGCACGGCTGCTCCCCGCACTGCTCGCACGGCGCACGCGCCTCGTCCTGACCTCGAACTATCCTCCCCACGACCTGCTCCCCAACCCGCTCTTCCACGAGGGTTTCGTCCCGACGATCGAGCTCGTCGAGCGGTGCGCGACGGTCGTCGCCCTGGACGGTCCGCGCGATCACCGGCTCGATTCCGACCGTGCGCGGGGCTTCGCGTCGGGGATCTGGGCCGTCTCCCCGTCCGACCTGCAGCTACGACGACTCGGTCTCGAGCGGCCGACACCGGCCGAACATCGGGTCCTGCGCCCGGCGGGACGTCCGCTCCGCGCCCTACGGGCCGAGAAGGACTGTCTCTGGTTCGACTTCGGCGATCTCTGCGGGCACACCACGGCTCCGGCCGACTATCTGGCGCTCGCGGCGGACCACCTGTTCTGGGTCGTCGACGGGATCCCGGACCTGACGGCCGCGGGGGGCGAACCGGCGCAGCGCTTCGCCAATCTCGTGGACGTGCTCCACGACCGCGACGCGCGGGTCGTGTTCGTCTCGGAGGTCGCCGTGCCGGAACTCGCCGCCCGGGCGGGACCCGTCGCGCACGACATCGGACGCCTGCGGAGCCGACTGGCCCAGCTGGGGACGATTCAGGACACGAGTTCGCGCACCGACGCCGGAAGGTCCCGCGTGCGCCTGTAGGGACCGGCGACGGCGACCGCGAACGGCCGGTGCAGCAGGTCGGCTGCCACCCTGCGCACCTCCTCGGTGGACACCGACGAGATGCGTTCGAGGGTCTCGGTGATGCTCCAGTGCTGCCCGTAGCTCAGTTCGCTGCGGCCGATCCGGTGCATGCGCGCCCCGGTGTCCTCGAGTCCGAGTACGAGACCACCGCGCAGCGACCCCTTGGCGCGAGCGCATTCCGCGTCGGTGATGCCGTGTTCGGCCACGTCGGTGAGTACCTCCCGGACCACCGCGGCGACCTCACCGAGGTTGTCGGGCTGACAGCCCGCGTACACGGAGAAGGCGCCGGTGTCGGCGAAGGTGTCGGTGCCGGAGTACACCGAGTAGGCCAGGCCCCGCTTCTCGCGCACCTCCTGGAACAAACGCGAACTCAGTCCGCCGCCGACAGCTGCGTTGAGCACCGACAGCGCCCAGCGGCGCCCGTCGTGCCGGCCGAAGGACCGCACGCCGAGGGTCAGATGAGCCTGTTCATTGTCGCGCTCGACGATGCTCATCGTCGGCGCGGTACGCAGTTCGAGCCGACCGTCGCGGCAGGGCGCGGGAGTGGCCGCGTCGTCCAGATGACCGGTGAAGGCGCGGCGCACCAGTTCGACGGTGTGCGCGTGGTCGACGTTGCCGGCGACCGCGACGACCATCCGCGGCGGCGTGTAGCGGCGCACGTGGAACGAATGCAGCTGGGTGCGGGTCATGGACTCGATCGACTCGACGGATCCGATGATCGGCCGTCCGATCGGGTGATCGCCGTACAGTGCGGTGAGCAGCGAGTCGCCGAGCAGGTCCTCGGGATCGTCGTCGCGCATCGCGATCTCCTCGAGCACCACCTGACGCTCGACGTCGACGTCCGCGCTCAGGCACCGGCCGCGCAGGACGACGTCGGCGACGACGTCGACGGCGATCGGCAGGTCGTCGTCGAGGACGTGCGCGTAGAAGCAGGTGTGTTCCTTGCTGGTGAACGCGTTGAGCTCTCCCCCGATCCCGTCCATCGTCTCGGCGATGTCGAGAGCGGTACGCGTCGGGGTCGCCTTGAACAGCAGGTGCTCGAGGAAGTGGGCGGCGCCTGCGACCGACGGTTGTTCGTCGCGGGATCCGACGCCGACCCACACGCCGACGGCCGCCGAGCGCACTCCCGGGACGTGCTCGGTGACGACCCGCACTCCCCCGGGGAGGACCGAGCGGCGGACGCCGGTGGCCGCGACGGGTGCGGGGGTCGAAGCGTCGTTCTTCACGTGGGAACTGGAAGCCATGGGGATCTTCGGTGGTCCTGACAAGGTCGGAGGGCGCGGAACATTTCACAGTACACCGGGACTCTCCCCCACCGTCGGTCGCGCTCACCACCCCCGTCGTTGCGGTTGCGAACCCACGAGCCGGCCGGGACGTGCCTCCTCGCGGCTGCGGTAGACGATGTACGGCCGGAACAGGTATCCGACGGGGGCACTGAAGGCGTGGACCAGGCGGGTGAACGGCCAGATGGCGAAGAGCAGGAGACCGATCAGCGCGTGCAGCTGGAAGCTGAACGGTGCCTCGACCATCAGGTCGCCGCGGGGTTGCAGGACCCAGATCGACCGGAACCACGGCGAGACGGTCTCCCGGTAGTTGTGTTCCTCGCCCACGACACCCGACCCCATCAGCGTGGTGGCGAGACCCGCCACGATCGCGGCGACGAGCACGACATACATGACCTTGTCGTTGAGAGTGGTGGCGCTGAAGACGGGACCGCGGGTGCGACGGCGGTACACGAGCAGGGAGATGCCGACGAGCGTCGAGACACCGGCGATCGTGCCGAGAGTGATGGCCTGCACGTGATAGGCGTGCTGACTCAACCCGACGGCGTCGGTCCACGACTGCGGGATCACCAGGCCGATGACGTGGCCGACGATCACGACCAGGATTCCGAAGTGGAACATCGGGCTCGCGATGCGCAGCAACCGCGCCTCGTACAGCTGGGACGAACGGGTGGTCCATCCGAACTTGTCGTATCGGTACCGCCACCAGGTCCCCACCGCGACGATCGCGAGTGTCACGTACGGCACCACGTCCCAGAAGATCTCTCCTGCACTCATGATTCCGGGACTCCTCGCCGGGAAGATCCGTCGGACGGCGACGAGGGCGCGGGCCGGGGCGGCACCGTCAGGGTGAAGGGCTGCAATCCGATCGACTCGCGGGGCGGTCCCGCCTGCGCGAGGCGCCGGGCCCGCTCCTCGTCCCGGGCGGTGACCGGCGGGAGCGTCGCGCACACGGCCGCGACGACCTGCGCGTACGGCGAGCCGGCCTCGTGCAGGGAGGTGTGCAGCACGTCGAGGGCCACCCGATACCGGGTGAGGAGTTCCTCACCCGCGGCGGGATCCACGGTGGCCGCGAATTCGAGGACGACCGGCAGATGGTCGGGTGATTCGTGGGCGGGCGGCTCGACGCCCGCGGCGCGGTAGGCACTCGCGAAGGCGTGCATCTCGGCGCCGCGATTCCGGGTGTCGCCCGCGGTCCAGTAGGTCAGGTACATCGTCGAGCGTCGCCGCAGGTCGAAGGTCTCGACGTACCGCTGGGCCAGGACGAGCAGATCCGGTTCGTCCAGTGCGCGGACCGCCGTCCCCAGCATGTCCTCCTCGGGACCGGTGATGTGGTCGACGAGCTGCCCGGCGACGTCCAGCCGTCCGGCGTGTCCGTCGTCGGGATAGGCCAGCAGCAGCGACGCGGCCTGACGGACGAGGCGACGGTGCAGTGCGCGATCGACGCCGGCGCGCCGTGGACGCAGCAGTCTCATCGCTTCTCCCCTTCCGTGCCGTGACCGCCCCTGTCGTGACCGCCCGGGAACATGCCCGTCGGCACGCCCTTGCCGTCCCAGTTCAGGAGGTTCACCCGCGACGGGTTCGACGCGTTCGCCGCCATCCCCTCACTGGTCTGCCGCTGGGCGAGGGCGTGGAAGGTCTCGACCGCCACCGGGACCGGGGCGCCGCTGGCCTCACCGAACGGACCCGACTCGTACATGCCGGGACCACCCTCGTAGGACAGTGCGCAGTCCGTCGCCGACTCCTCGAGGCGATGCCCTTCGGCCGCGTAGGCGGTGGGGATGACGTACCGCTCGTCGTACTTGGCGAGCGCGAGGAGCCGGTACATCTCGTAGATCCGTTCCTCGGTCATGCCGACGGCCTCGGGGATCTCGGGGCGGGTCTCGCGGCCGAGATTGATGTCGCGCATGTAGGAGCGCATCGCGGCGAGTCGTCGCAACACCGCCTCGACCGTCGCGGTGTCCCCGGCGGTGAACAGTTCCGCGAGGTACGCGATGGGGATGCGCAGGGCGTCGAGGGCGCCGAACAGGTTGCCGATGTCCTCGCCGTCGTGTCCCTCCCGGCTGACGGCGTCGACGACCGGTGACAGCGGTGGCACGTACCAGACCATCGGCATCGTCCGGTATTCCGGATGCAGCGGCAACGCGACCCGGTACGTGCTGATCAGGTCGTAGACCGGGGACCGTTGCGCGGCCTCGATCCACTCGTCGGAGATGCCCTCGGCGCGGGCGCCGGCGATCACCTCGGGGTCACGGGGGTCGAGCAGCAGGCCGCGTTGCGCCTCGTACAGGTCGGTGTCGTTCTCCACCGATGCCGCCTCCAGGACCCGATCGACGTCGTAGAGGACCAGACCGATGTACCGGAGCCTGCCCACGCACGTCTCCGAACACACGGTCGGCAGCCCCACCTCGACCCGCGGGTAACAGAAGGTGCACTTCTCGGCCTTGCCGGTCCTGTGGTTGAAGTACACCTTCTTGTACGGGCATCCGGACACGCACATCCGCCAGCCGCGGCACCGGTCCTGGTCGACGAGCACGATGCCGTCCTCCGACCGCTTGTACATCGCGCCGGACGGACACGACGCCACACACGACGGGTTGAGGCAGTGCTCGCAGATCCGCGGCAGGTAGAACATGAAGGTCTGCTCGAACTCGAGCTTGATCCGGTCGCCGACCTTCTTCAGGATCGGGTCGTCGGGCACGATCGCCGGTGAGCCACCGAGGTTGTCGTCCCAGTTCGCCGACCATTCCACCTTCATCGGTTCACCGGAGATGAGGCTGCGCGGCGAGGCCACCGGGACGTGGTCGCCGAGCGGGGCGTTCGTCAGGTTGTCGTAGTCGTAGGTCCACGGTTCGTAGTAGTCGTGGATCGACGGCATCTTCGGGTTCGAGAAGATGCGGGCGAGTTTCGCGAGGCGTCCACCGTCGCGGAGACGCAGCCGTCCCTTGGTATCCCGGACCCAGCCACCGCGCCAGCGTTCCTGGTCCTCGTAGGTGCGCGGATAGCCCTGGCCCGGGCGGGTTTCGACGTTGTTGAACCACACGTACTCGGTGCCCGACCGGTTGGTCCACGCCTGTTTGCAGGTCACCGAGCAGGTGTGGCATCCAATGCACTTGTCGAGGTTCATCACCATCGCAAGTTGTGCCATGACCTTCATGTCCGCCTCGCTTCCTGCATCGCACTCCACCCGGCTGTTCGCTCGACGAACATCAGTAGACGACCTCCTGCGATCTGCGACGCACGATCGTCACCTCGTCGCGCTGGTTGCCCGTCGGGCCGAGATAGTTGAACGCGTAGGCCGTCTGCGCGTATCCACCGGCCAGGTGGCTCGGCTTGATGAGGATGCGGGTCAGCGAATTGTGGATGCCGCCGCGGCGTCCGGTGGTCTCGCTGCGCGGGACGTCGATGACGCGGTCCTGGGCGTGGTAGACGAACACCACCCCTTCGGGCATCCGGTGCGAGACGATCGCCCGGCACACCACGACACCGTTGCGGTTGACGGCCTCGACCCAGTCGTTGTCGCTCACCGAGATCTTTGCGGCGTCGGCCGGCGACATCCACATCGTCGGCCCGCCCCGGGACAGCGACAGCATGAACAGGTTGTCCTGATATTCCGAGTGGATCGACCACTTCGAGTGCGGCGTCAGATACCGAACGGCCAGCCCGATTCCGTCACCCGTGCCGACGGCCGGTTCGTCGAACAGTCGCGACATGTCCAGTGGGGGCCGGTAGACGGGGAGCTGCTCACCGAGTTCCTCCAGCCAGTCGTGGTCGAGGTAGAAGTGCATCCGTCCCGTCAGGGTGTGGAAGGGTTTGAGTTCCTCGATGTTGACCGTGAAGGGCGCGTACCGCCGACCTCCGGTTTCGCTCCCCGACCATTCGGGGCTCGTGATGACGGGCACGGGACGGGCCTGGGTATCGGCGTAGGTGATGCGCCGCTCTTCGCTGCCCTCCGCCAGGTGCACGAGTCGCCGTCCGGTGCGTTTCTCCAGTTCACGGAAACCCTCGACGGCGAGCCTGCCGTTGGACGTGCCCGACAGCGCGAGGATCGTGTCGGCCATGCGTTCGGCGGTGGTGATCGCCGGACGTCCCTGTCCGGCACCGGAATCCATCACGCCGAATCTCTGTGCCAGTTCGGCGACCTCACGGTCCGGCCGGGTCACGACGCCCTTGGTGTTCAACCCGAGAGACTCGACGAGCGGACCGAGCGTCGCCCACTTCTCCGCGATCGCACCGTAGTCCCGTTCGACGACGGTGAGCGGACCCATCGTCCTCCCCGGAACCGGCACCTCGCCGGTCGAGCGCCAGTCCCGCTCGGTGCCGGACGGATACGCCATCGCTGCGGGCGTGTCGTGCTGCAGTGTCCCCATCACGATGTCGGTGCGGGTTCCCAGGTGGGTCCGGGCGAGGGTGCTGAAGGTCTGCGCGATGGCGCCGAAAGCGTCGTAGTCCGAACGGGTTTCCCAGGGCGGATCGACCGCTGCGGTGAAGGCGTGGATGTAGGGGTGCATGTCGGTGCTCGACAGGTCGCCCTTCTCGTACCAGGTCGCGGCGGGCAGGACGATGTCGGAGAACAACGTTGTCGAGGTCATGCGGAAGTCGATCGACATGAGCAGGTCGAGTTTTCCTTCGGGCAGGTCGTCGGGCCACGCCACCTCACCGGGCCGCAGGCCGGGGGCGGTCGGCTCGGCCTGCACGTTGGAATCGGTGCCGAGCAGGTGCCGCAGGAAATACTCGTTGCCCTTGCTGGACGAGCCGAGCAGGTTCGACCGCCACACGCTGAGCACGCGCGGCCAGTTCCGCGGGTCGTCGGGGTCGGTCACCGACAGTTTCAGTTCACCCGAGGCGAGTTGCTGCGCGACGTGCTGCGGGATCTCCCGTCCCGCCGCCCGTGCCTGTTCGGCAATCTCGTGGGTGTTGCGGTCGAACTGGGGATAGAAGGGTGTCCAGCCCATGGCGACCGCGGACGCCATGACGTCCATCGTGTGCTTGTCGCGGAAACGACCTCGTCCCAGCGGACTGGCCAGCGCGTCGGCACGGTAACCGTCGTAGCGCCACTGGTCGGTGTGCACGTACCAGTAGGAGGTGCCGGCCATCTGGCGAGGTGGGCGAGACCAGTCCGTCCCCATCGCCATGGCCGCCCATCCCGTGACGGGACGGCACTTCTCCTGGCCGACGTAGTGCGCCCACCCGCCTCCGTTGCGTCCCATGCAGCCGGTGAGCATGAGCAGCGCAAGTACGGCGCGATAGGTCGCGTCGCCGTGGAACCACTGGCAGATGCCGGCCCCCATGATGATCATCGAACGCCCGCCCGACTCCTCGGCGTTGCGGGCGAACTCCGTCGCGATCCGGATCGCCTGGGCCGCGGGCACCCCGGTGAGGGCCTCCTGCCAGGCCGGGGTGTACGGCGAGCCCGGGTCGTCGTACCCGCTCGGCCACTGCCCGGGCAGGTCGAGCTCCGGACGGTTCACCCCGTACTGCGCGAGCATCAGGTCGAAGACGGTGCACACGAGGTGGTCCCCGATCCGACGGACCGGCACGCCCCGTTCGATGCTTTCACCGTGCCCGTCGACGGTGTCGAAGCTCGGCAGGTACACCGCCGCGGTCTCGCCCGCTCCCCCGCCGCCGGGCGCGACCGTCAATGTCGGGACGAGGTCGCCGAGTTCGAGATTCCACTTTCCGATGCCGTCGTCGCCGTAGCGGAAGCCGAGGGAGCCCGGGGGTACGACGACGGTGTCGGTCGTACCGTCGACGAAGACCGGTTTGAAGGCCGCGTTCTCGACGCTGTGCCCGAGATCGGCGGCGGTGAGGTTCTTGCCCGGCACGAGCCTTCCGTCGCGTTCCTCGACCCGCACGAGGAAGGGCAGGTCGGTGTACCGGCGCACGTAGTCGACGAAGAACGGCACGCGCTGCCGCACATAGAACTCGGTGAGGAGCACGTGGCCCATCGCCATCGCCAGGGCACCGTCGGTACCGGCCGCGCACGCCATCCACTCGTCGGCGAACTTGGTGTTGTCGGCGTAGTCCGGACTCACCGAGACGACCTTGGTGCCGCGGTAGCGGACCTCCGTCATCCAGTGCGCGTCCGGGGTGCGCGTGACGGGCACGTTCGAACCCCACATCATCAGGTAGGAGGCGTCCCACCAGTCCCCGGACTCGGGCACGTCGGTCTGATCGCCGAAGACCTGCGGCGACGCCACCGGCAGGTCGGCGTACCAGTCGTAGAACGACGTCATCACGCCGCCGAGCAGTTCGACGAACCGGGATCCGGCGGCGAAGGAGACCATCGACATGGCGGGGATCGGCGAGAAGCCGGCCACCCGGTCGGGTCCGTACTCCTTGATGGTGTGGACGTGCGCGGCGGCGATCATCTCGGTGGCCTCGGCCCACGTGACGCGCACCAGTCCGCCCTTGCCGCGGGCACGCTGGTAGCGGCGGCGCCGTTCGGGATCGTTCTGGATGTCGGCCCAGGCGAGCACCGGATCGCCGAGTCGCTGCCGCGCCTCCCGGTACATCTCGACGAGCAGCCCGCGCGCGTACGGATAGCGCACGCGCGTCGGCGAGTAGGTGTACCAGGAGAAGGCCGCGCCGCGCGGGCATCCGCGCGGTTCGTACTCGGGACGGTCGGGGCCGACTGTCGGATAGTCGGTTTCCTGGGTCTCCCAGGTGATGATGCCGTCCTTGACGTAGATCTTCCACGAGCACGAGCCGGTGCAGTTCACCCCGTGGGTCGAGCGGACGACCTTGTCGTGGCTCCAGCGGTCCCGGTAGAAGATGTCGCCCTCGCGGCCACCGCGCCGCGTGACCGTGCGTGTGTCGTCGGACTGCTCGCCGGAGGTGAAGAACCGTCCGCTGCGCACGAGCAGTTCCTCGATCCGGTTCCCGACTCCGGCGGTGTCCGTCACGGCTTCTCCTCACGTACGTCGCGGGTTCCGGATCGTGCGACAGGGGGCGGTTCGTGGGCGTGCAGGCGGAATGCGGTGTAGAACAGGCACACCAGTGCCGTCGCCGCGAGCAGGAGCAGACCGACGGTGTAGTCGTTGCCTTCGGCGTCGTAGGTCGCGCCCATCACCAGTGGCGGGAAGTAGCCGCCGAGCCCACCGGCAGCGGCGACGATGCCGGTGACACTGCCCACTGTGTGCGCCGGGGCGCGGCGCGCCACCCACGCGAAGACACCGCCGGTGCCGATGCCGAGGAAGATCGCCATTGTGATGAACGTCAGCGCCGACCACAGGTCGGGCGGGGGCTGGAAGGTCGCGATCACCGCCATCACGGCGGTGCCGGTGAACGAGGCCAGGACCACGTATTTCGGCGGCACCCGGTCCGACAGCGCTCCGCCCACGGGCCGGGCGAGGACCGCGGCGAGCGCGAAACCCGCCGTGCGCGTACCGGCGTCGACGGCGGAGAAGCCGTAGATCGTCTTGATGTAGGTGGGCAGATAGTTGCTGAACGCCACGAATCCGCCGAACACGACCGCGTACAGGAACGACATCTCCCAGGTCACACCGAGTTTCGCCGCGGCTGTCAGTTTGGGCAGCACCGGGTCGGTGTTGGGACGGAAATCGGGAGCATTGCGCATCATCAGGATGCACACCACGGCGGTCACGGCGAGGGCGGCCGCCACGACGATGTGGGTGGGCACCAGCCCGAACCAGTTCACGAAACGCGGGGTGAAGAAGGCCGACAGGGCCGTGCCCACCATGCCCGCCCCGAACACGCCGGTCGCGAAGCCGCGGCGGGCGGGTTCGTACCAGTTGTTGGCGAACGGGATCCCGACCGCGAAGATCGTGCCGGCGATGCCGAGGAAGAACCCGCAGACCAGGAGCAACGGATAGGAGCCGGCCTCGGCGGCGAATCCGACCGCGACGACGGGAACGATCGACGACAGCGAGACGGCGATGAACATCGCCCGTCCGCCGTACCGGTCCGTCATCGCCCCGACCGCGATGCGACCGAGGGAGCCCACGAGGATCGGCGTGGCCACCAGCATCGACGCTTCCGTGCTGCTGAGCGACATGTCGGTGGCGTAGGTCGTCGACAGCGGCCCGATCATGTTCCAGGCCCAGAAGTTGATGGCGGACACCCAGGTTGCCAGAGCCAGATTCGCTCCGCGCAACCTCCCGAGATCCGCCTGCGTGTCCGTTCTCACATACTCAGGGAACCATTCCCGGGCGCGGTCCGGACCCGGTTCGGCGGAACCTCACCCGGATGACGTCCGGCCGTTGCACCCCGGTAACCATGGTCTGCCGGAAACGACGCACCCGTGGTGCCCGACCGGATGTCGGGCGCCACGGGTGCGGGGTTCACGCGCCCACCGGGAACCGGCAGGCGGGTGGGGTGATCAGGACTCGGCGTTCTCGCCGGTCGCAGCGGCCTCGGCCGACTCGTCCTCGACGGGGACGAGGCTGATCTTGCCGCGGTTGTCGATGTCGGCGATCTCGACGCGGATCTTCGAACCGACGTTCACGACGTCCTCGACCTTGGCGATGCGCTTGCCGTTGCCGAGCTTGCTGATGTGCACCAGGCCGTCGCGGCCGGGGAGCAGGGAGACGAACGCTCCGAACGCCGTGGTCTTGACCACGGTGCCGAGGAAGCGCTCGCCGACCTTCGGCAGCTGCGGGTTGGCGATGGCGTTGATCTTGTCGATCGCGGCCTGCGCGGACGGGCCGTCCGCTGCACCGACGTAGACGGTGCCGTCATCTTCGATGGAGATGTTGGCGCCGGTCTCCTCGGTGATCGAGTTGATCATCTTGCCCTTGGGGCCGATGACCTCACCGATCTTGTCCACCGGGACCTTGATGGTGGTGATCCGCGGAGCGAATTCGCTCATCTCGTCGGGCGTGTCGATGGCCTCGGCCATGACCTCGAGGATCGTGGCGCGGGCATCGTGGGCCTGCGAGAGCGCACCGGCGAGGACCTGCGACGGGATACCGTCGAGCTTGGTGTCGAGCTGCAGGGCGGTCACGAAGTCCTTCGTGCCGGCGACCTTGAAGTCCATGTCGCCGAACGCGTCCTCCGCACCGAGGATGTCGGTGAGGGCGACGTAGCGGGTCTCGCGGGTGCCGTCCTCGAGCTCGACCTCGTCGGAGACCAGGCCCATGGCGATACCGGCGACCGGGGCCTTGAGCGGCACACCGGCGTTGAGCATCGATAGCGTCGAGGCGCAGACCGAACCCATGGACGTCGAGCCGTTCGAGCCGAGGGCCTCGGAGACCTGACGGATGGCGTAGGGGAACTCCTCCTGGCTCGGCAGAACCGGGATGAGCGCGCGCTCTGCGAGGGCACCGTGGCCGATCTCGCGACGCTTCGGCGAGCCGACACGACCGGTCTCACCGGTGGAGTACGGCGGGAAGTTGTAGTGGTGCATGTAGCGCTTGCTGGTCTCGGGACCGAGCGAGTCGACCTGCTGCGCCATCTTCACCATGTCGAGCGTGGTGACACCCATGATCTGGGTCTCGCCGCGCTCGAACAGCGCCGAACCGTGGGCGCGGGGAACGACCGCGACCTCGGCGGAGAGGGCACGGATGTCGGTGACACCGCGGCCGTCGATGCGGAACTGGTCGCGCAGGATGCGCTGGCGCACGAGCTTCTTGGTCAGTGAGCGGAAGGCAGCGCCGATCTCCTTCTCGCGACCCTCGAAGTTCGGAGCGACCTGCTCGAGCACCTCGACCTTGATCTCGTCGGTGCGGTCGTCGCGCTCCTGCTTGCCGGCGATGGTGAGCGCCTCGGCGAGCTTCTCCGACGCGGCGGACTCGACCGCGGTGTAGACGTCGTCCTGGTAGGGCGGGAACAGCGGGAACTCACCGGTGGGCTTCGCGGAGGCGGCGGCGAGCTGCTGCTGCGCGATGCACAGGCGGGCGATGAACGGCTTCGCCGCCTCGAGGCCCTCGGCCACGACGGACTCGGTGGGCGCCTGGGCGCCACCGTCGACGAGCGCGATGACGTTCTCGGTCGCCTCGGCCTCGACCATCATGATCGCGACGTCCGCGGTGTCGGGGTTGTCTGCCCCACCGACAATGCGACCGGCGACGACCATGTCGAAGACGGCGTTCTCGAGCTGCTCGACGGTCGGGAACGCGACCCACTGGCCCGACTTGTTGTCGTCGGAGACGATGAGCGCGACACGCACGCCACCGACCGGGCCGGAGAACGGCAGGCCGGCGAGCTGGGTGGAGGCCGACGCGGCGTTGATCGCGACGACGTCGTAGAGGTCGTTCGGGTTCAGGCTCAGAACCGTGACGACGACCTGGATCTCGTTGCGCAGACCGTCGACGAAGGACGGGCGCAGCGGCCGGTCGATCAGACGGCAGGTCAGGATCGCGTCGGTGGAGGGGCGTCCCTCACGACGGAAGAACGAGCCGGGGATACGACCCGCGGCGTACATGCGCTCCTCGACGTCCACCGTCAGCGGGAAGAAGTCGAACTGGTCCTTGGGCTGCTTCGAGGCGCTGGTGGCCGAGAGCAGCATGGTCTCGTCGTCGAGATAGGCGACGACCGAACCGGCGGCCTGGCGTGCGAGGCGGCCGGTCTCGAAACGGATGGTGCGGGTGCCGTAGGCACCGTTGTCGAGCGTCGCGGTGGTCTCGTAGACCCCTTCGTCGATCTCGACTGCGGTAGTGCTTGTCATCTGTATGTCTTCTCTTCCCTCTTCGTCTTCGCCGTACCCGCGCGGGCGCCGCGACCCCCGTGGCCACGGCTGCGCACCGACTCACGGAGGCGGTCGTCGATCGAAACCCTCCGGCGGATTCGGGATACGACACCCGACGGGACCGGAAGGTCACTACCGAGGACCGACACCGTCGGTGCATACGGATCATCACCATTGGAGGCGATGGAAGTCGCCGGCCGAACCGGCACAAACACCGACAGCCAACGGGGCCCAGTGTAGTGGGTACCCCGTCGGCTGCCGGAAAAGATCAGCGAATGCAGATCAGGTCGTGTCGTGTCCGCGTCAGCGACGCAGACCCAGACGCTGGATGAGCGAGCGGTAACGCTCGACGTCGACCTTCTCGACGTACTTCAGCAGGCGGCGACGACGACCGACCAGCAGCAGCAGGCCGCGGCGGGAGTGGTGGTCGTGCTTGTGCTGCTTGAGGTGCTCGGTGAGGTCCACGATGCGCTTGGTGAGCAGTGCCACCTGCGCCTCGGGGGAACCGGTGTCGGTCTCGTGGAGGCCGTACTCGCCGAGGATCTGCTTCTTCTGTTCGGTGGTCAGAGCCACTGGGTCACTCCTGTACAACTGACGTCCGCGTGACGGTAGACGGACCGGAGTCCGCCCGGTACGGCCACCGCGAACCGCAGCGCGCACCGACGGTCCAGCCTATCAGAGCCGGCTTCCGCCGCCGAACCACGATCGGGGTTCAACGCCGGCCGGCACCCGCGCGGCCCACCGCGGCCGACACCTCGGCGAAACCCTGATCGAGCAGCTCGACGTACCGGTCGATGTCGCGGTTGGGACGGTTGTCGTCCCGTGCCGGGGCTAGGACGGTGACCGCGAACGCATCCCCCGCCCGCGCGAAGGTGTGCATGAAGTCGACACGCGGCACGAGGGCCTGCACACCGGCAATGAACTTCAGGTGCCCCCACGGCACCGACCACCGTACGTCCGCACCGCAGTTGACGCTGCTGAGCGCCGTCGCGACGCCGGGGACCGCTCCGGACGCGAGCGCGCGCGCCAGCGCGCGGGAGACACGCCGGAAGACCGGATAGGGCGCGGCGCCCGTGCGGTGCATCGCGTCGATGCTCTCCGCCGAGTCGACGCGGGCCCGTTCACGCGCGAGGGAGTCGGCAATCGTCGCCGCGCGCTGCGCAGGCTCGGGGATCTCGACGTGCAGGGGCACCAGACCGCCCGCGACGCGATTCACCCCGAGCCCGGCCGCCGACTCGCCGAGCGCCACGGGCACCGCCGCGTACTCCGAGGGCACATCCTCCCCGCGCTCGCGGTAATAGCGCTCCATCGCGAGCGACACCGCCGTCAGCCCGAGGGCGGTCACCGTCCACGATCGTCCGGCCAGCGCCGACAGGTCGGGCCGCAGGATGCGGATGACCCGGCGGTTCGTCTGCACGACGGGAGTCCTGTCCGGGGCGGGATCCGCGCTTACCGTTCCGGGCAGCGGATCCTGACGGCGACGACGCGCCTCCGGATGTGCCCGCACGAGCCCGCCGAGCGCGACGACCGGCCAGATCGCGAGACGGGCGATGCCGTGCGTCGTGGCCGCGACGGGATGGGTCGTGCCGGCGGGCGGCGCGAGACCGTCGACCTCCAGCGGCCGGCCCTCCTCACCGAACAGGGCTTCGAGGAGCCCCCGGGCGGAGGAACCGACGAGCATGGCATGGCTCGCCTGGATCGCGGCGACGGTGACGGTCGCGCCGGGCTCGTCCGGATCGGGGACGCCCGGGAAGACGTGCACCTGCCACGGGCACCGGGCGGCGTCGACGCCGTCGGCGGACAGTCGCGCCACCGACCCGAGCCAGTCCTCGAAGGTGGAACTGCGCGCGTCGTGGACGGTGACCACGTCGTCGACGGCGAGGTCGGCCTTCACCCAGTAGGGATAGTCCAGTGAGCCCGGCGCGTCGGCGATCCGACGTGCCAGAGCGCTGACCAGGTGCATCCGGGAGGCGAAGAACGACAGAACCGCCTCGCGGTCCGGAGTGCGTCCCCGGTCCTCGGAGAACACGGCGAACGACCACCAATCGGTGGGCCGTCCCGGGATCGACTGAAAGTAGTTACCCGCATCGACCCACGAAAGGCGCGCGGACCTCCACTCTCGAAAAAGCATGTAGCCGATTGTGACGCCATACAAGCGGTTCTTGCTACCGAACTCGCAGTTTCGTTCGTTCGGACGACACCGGCCACCCGAACGACACCGGCGTCAGTCGGGAGTCTTCGTAAGGACCTCTCGCGCTCGTTCGGCGTCGCGGTGCATCGCGGAGATGAGCGCCTCGACCGAATCGAACTTCTCCATGCCCCGCAGCCGCTCGACGAAGTCGACCGCCACGTGCTGGCCGTACAGATCGGCCTTCTCGTCGAGGACGAACGCCTCGACCGTGCGCTTGCGTCCGGAGAAGGTCGGATTGGTACCCACCGACACGGCCGCGAGGTAACGCTGACCGGCCGTGAGTCCCTCGACGGGCGAACCGGAGTCGAGCACCGTGAACCAGGCCGCGTACACGCCGTCGGCGGGGATCGCCGCGTAGATCGGCGGTGCGACGTTGGCGGTCGGGAATCCGAGTCCGCGACCGCGGCCGTCGCCGTGCACGACCACACCCTCGACCCGGTGCGGGCGCCCGAGTGCGTCCGCGGCCGCGACGACGTCCCCGGCGTCGACGCACGAACGGATGTACGTCGACGAGAACGTCACGGCGTGCTCGGCGACCAGCGTGAGCCCCTGCACCGCGAACCCGAAGCGTTCACCGATCGAGCGGAGCATGTCGACGGTGCCGGCAGCCTTCTTGCCGAAGGTGAAGTTCTCCCCCACGACCACCTCGGCCACGTGCAGTCGCTCGACGAGGATCTCGTGGGCGTACCGCTCCGGTGAGAGCTTCATGAACTCCGGGGTGAACGGCATGACGCAGAAGACGTCGATGCCGAGTTCCTCGGCGAGTTCGGCGCGCCGCGCGAGGGTGGTCAGCTGCGCCGGGTGACTGCCGGGGCGTACCACTTCCATGGGGTGGGGATCGAAGGTCATGAGCACGGCGGCCACACCGCGTGCCCGCGCGGCCTCGACGGCACGCGCTATGAGTTGCTGATGGCCGCGGTGTACACCGTCGAACACGCCGATCGTGAGTACACACCGACCCCAGTCCGCAGGAATTTCGTCCAGACCTCGCCATCTCTGCACATCGGCAGCCTACGGCTCATGAGCGGGTGGGGCACGCCCGGATGGCTCCCGGCGTGCCCCACATGACGTTGACGGCCCTGCGAATGCATAATTTCGGTGTGCCGAACTTTTCGTCGAGAGCCCACAGAACACGGTCCGTATCCTCCCGCGCCGGTCGCATGATCGCCGTCTTCGCGGCCACGGCCTGCGCTGCCGCCCTCACGGCGTGTTCCACCACCGGTTCCGCCGACGACCGGCCCCTGGTCCTGACCACCTTCACCGTCCTCGCCGACATGGCACGCAACGTCGGCGGCGAACACGTGCGGGTCGAGTCCATCACGAAACCCGGCGCCGAGGTCCACGGCTACGAGCCCACCCCGGGCGACCTGCGGTTCGCGACCGAGGCCGATCTCGTCCTCGACAACGGACTCGGTCTCGAGCGGTGGTTCGAGCAGTTCGTCGCCGACGTCGACGCCGAGCACGTGGTCGTGAGCGAGGGCGTGGACCCCCTGCCGATCGGCGAGGGCGCGACGACGGGCCCGTACAACCCCCACGCCTGGATGTCCCCGCTCGCCGCCCGCGTCTACGTCGACAACATCGCCGCGGCACTGGCCGACCTCGCCCCCGAATACGCGGACGACTTCGCGGCCCGCGCCGAGGCGTACAAGGCCGAACTCGACGGTCTCCACACCGAACTCGTCACCGCCCTCGACGGCGTGCCCGCCGACCGGCGCGCACTCGTCACCTGTGAGGGCGCGTTCAGCTATCTCGCGCGGGACGCCGGGCTGCAGGAGGCCTATCTGTGGCCGGTGAACTCCGACCAGCAGGGCACCCCCCAGCAGATCGCCCGCACCGTCGACTTCGTGCGCACCAACGAGGTGCCGGCGGTGTTCTGCGAATCGACCGTCTCGGACAAGGCGCAACGGCAGGTCGCCGCCGACACCGGAACGGAATTCGGCGGAATCCTCTACGTCGACTCGCTCTCCGAGGCGGACGGCCCCGTCCCCACCTACCTCGATCTGCTCCGACACGACATCGACGTCATCACGACGGGACTGAGGCCATGACTTCGACACTCGACACACCGGCACTGTTCGTCGACGACGTGACGGTGCGTTACGACACTGTCCTGGCCCTGCAGAACGTCACCCTGAAGCTCGCACCGGGCCGCGTCTGCGGACTCGTGGGCACGAACGGCTCGGGCAAGTCGACGCTGTTCAAGACGATCATGGGTCTCGTGCGACCCACCTCGGGTCGCGTCACCATCGGCGGGACGACCACCGCCGTGGCGCGTCGCCGCACGCAGGTCGCCTACGTGCCGCAGTCCGAGGCCGTCGACTGGAACTTCCCGATCGGCGTACGCGACGTCGTCATGACGGGACGCTACGGCCACCAGGGCTTCCTGCGCCGTCCGCGCCCCGCCGACCACGAGGCCGTCGACGCCGCGCTCGAACGCGTGGGCATGACCGCGCTCTCCGGCCGGCAGATCGGGCAGCTCTCGGGCGGTCAGCGCAAGCGTGTCTTCGTGGCACGGGCGATCGCGCAGGGCTCGCCGCTGCTGCTGCTCGACGAGCCGTTCGCGGGGGTCGACACCACCACCGAGCACGCGCTGACCGCCGTCATCCGCGAACTGGCGGCGAGCGGTCACGCGATCCTCGTCGCCACCCACGATCTCGCGGGTCTCGCGCAACTGTGCGACGAGGCGGTGCTGCTGCAGCGGCGCGTGCTCGTGCACGGCTCCCCCGAGGAGGTCCTGCTCCCGGAGAACCTCGCCCGCGCCTTCGGTGCTCCCCCACCGGCGAACGGTGGGCGGGCCGAGGACTTCGCACGGGAGACGTACGCACAGGAGGCCGGACGATGATCGACACGTTGATCGAACCCCTGCAGTACGGCTTCATGCAGCGCGCGCTGCTCGTCGCGGTGGCCGCGACGATCGTGTGCGCGCTGCTCAGCTGCTGGCTCGTGCTCATCGGCTGGTCGCTGATGGGCGACGCGGTCTCGCATGCCGTGCTGCCCGGTGTCGTCCTCGCCTATCTGGTGGGGGTGCCCTTCGCGCTCGGAGCCCTCGTCTTCGCCGGCATCGCCGTCGCGTTGATCTGGCTCGTCCGCGGCACGAGCCGCGTCAAGGAGGACGCGACCATCGGCATCGTCTTCACGACACTGTTCGCCCTGGGCGTGGTTCTGATCTCGAAGAACCCGAGCCAGATCGACCTGCACCACGTGCTGTTCGGGAACCTGCTCGGTCTCGCCACGGGCGACGTCTGGCAGGTGTCGATCCTGGCGGCCGTCGTGCTGGCTGTCCTCGTCGCGAAGCGCCGCGATCTGACGCTGTTCGCCTTCGACCGCGTCCAGGCGCACACCCTCGGCCTGTCCCCCGCCGCGCTGTCGGCGCTGCTGCTGTCGCTGCTCGCGGTGACGATCGTCAGCGCGTTGCAGGCGGTCGGTGTGATCCTGGTCGTCGCGATGCTCATCATCCCGGGCGCGACGGCCTATCTGCTCACCGACCGGATGGCCCGGATGTTGGTGATCGCACCGGTACTCGCGGTGATCGCGTCGGTGGTCGGTGTGTACACGAGCTACTACACCGATGCTGCGACCGGCGGCGTGGTGGTGCTCGCCCAGGCCGTGGTCTTCACCCTCGCGTACCTGTTCGCGCCGCGGCAGGGCGTCCTCACCCGGCTCGTGACGCGTCGCCGCGCCCCGGAGGGCGAAAGGGCGAGCGAGCCGACGGAGAGCGTGATTCCCGGGTGACGGTTACCTAAGCTGGACGCGTGCCTGAGAGTAACGAGACCACCGCGACCGAGATGTTGTCCTCGGTCGCACAGGACTATCTCAAGATCATGTGGACGGTCCAGGAGTGGTCCGGGGAGAAGATCTCCACCAAGCTGCTCGCCGAGAAGCTGGGCGTGTCGGCGTCCACCGTGTCCGAAGCGGTGCGCCGCCTCGCCGACCAGGGACTCGTCGACCACGAGCGATACGGCGCGATCTCGCTCACCGACGAGGGTCGGCAGGCCGCGGTGGCGATGGTCCGTCGCCATCGCCTCATCGAGACCTTCCTGGTCCGCGAGCTCGACTACGGGTGGGACGAGGTGCACGACGAGGCCGAGATCCTCGAACACGCCGTCTCCGAACGGATGGTCGCGGCGATCGACGCCAAACTCGGCCATCCCGAACGCGACCCGCACGGCGACCCGATCCCGTCGCCCGACGGCACGATCCCGGCACCGCCCGCCCGCGCCCTGAGCGAGTTCAACGACGGCGACCACGGCCGGGTGGCCCGCATCTCCGACTCCGACCCCGCGATGCTGCGCTACTTCGACGAGGTCGGGATCGCGCTCGACACCGACATCACGGTCCTCGAACGCCGCGACTTCGCCGGGACCATCTCGGTCCGGCTGGGCCGGACCGAGGGCCGCACGATCGACCTCGGTCACCCGGCCGCCGAAGCGATCTGGCTGGTCTGAGCCGGCTCACATGTTGGAGGGCCGCACCACGAACACCGCCGCGGCCCGCTTGCCCTTCTCCTGCAGCAGCGCCGCGGCCCGGCCCTGCGCATCCACGGCGCCGTAGACCCCGCGGATCCCGACGGGCTCGAGCCAGCGGCCGTTCGCGAGCAGCCCCGCCTCCTCGTCGCTGATGGTCCGGCACTCGAAGGCCGTGCGCACCGCCGCGTCGATGTCGAGGCTCGGCGTCGGGTCGTCGGCGAGCTGTTCGAGCGTGCGGGCGTGTTCGAGTCCGAACGGGCCGACCTTCGTGCGACGCAGCGCCGTCAGATGGCCGCCCACTCCGAGGGCCGCGCCGAGATCGCGTGCGAGCGCCCGGATGTAGGTGCCGGACGAGCAGTCCACGTCGACGTCGAGGTCCACGAAGCCGCTCTCGGGCACATCGCGCCGGACGAGGACGTCGAACCGCGAGACGGTGACGGGCCGGGCCTTCAGCTCGACCGCCTCCCCTTCACGCATCCGGGCGTAGGCGCGCTTGCCGTCGATCTTGATGGCGCTGACGCTGGCGGGCACCTGCTGGATGTCGCCGGTCAGCGCCGCCACGCCCTCGCCGATCTGCTCGTCGGTCACGTGCGTCGCATCGGTGGTCGCGACGGTCTCGCCTTCCGCATCGTCCGTGACGGTGCTCTGCCCGAGACGGATCGTCGCGGTGTACGACTTGGTCGTCAGCGCGAGCAGCCCGAGCAGCTTCGTGGCGCGCTCGACGCCGAGGACGAGCACGCCCGTCGCCATGGGGTCGAGGGTGCCCGCGTGCCCGACCTTGCGGGTGCCGAGCAGTCGGCGGCAGCGCGCCACCACGTCGTGGCTCGTCATGCCGGCGGGCTTGTCGACGACGAGCAGGCCTGCGCGGGCGAGGGCCGGATGTTCCTGCGAGGGGACGGTGTCGTTCATCAACGCACCGTGATCGCGGTGAGGACGAGACCGTCGGCGATGAGCCACCGTCCGTCGAAGCCCGTCAGCGGTTGCCCGTCGAGGGTGTCGCCGGGGACGAGCAGTCGCGAGTGGAAGGTGCCGGTGACCGCGTCCGCGGTGGTGTCGCGTTCGAACGTGATGTGGGCGTCCTCGAAGCCCAGCCACCGCTTCGTCAGCGGGAACCACGCCTTGTAGGTGGCCTCCTTGGCGCAGAACAGCAGACGGTCCCAGTGCAGGTCGTCGCCGGCCGAGGCGAGCCACTCGCGTTCGGGTTCGAGGCTCACCGCGGGCAGCACCCCGTCGGGGAGCACGTCGTGCGGCTCGGCGTCGATGCCGAGCGAACGGATCTGCAGCGAATAGCCCAGCACGGCACCGCGATAACCGTCGCAGTGGGTGAGGCTGCCGACGACGCCGCGCGGCCAGATCGGATCGCCCTTCTCCCCGCGCAGTACCGGCGCCGGGTCGACGCCGAGGGTGCGCATGGCCTGTCGGGCGCAGTGACGGGCACCGGCGAACTCGCGGCGCCGCTTCTCCACGGCCCGCGCCACGAGCGGCTCCTCCTGGGGATGCGGCCGCAGTCCCGGTGGGTCCTCGAACAACTCGGCTGCAGCGACGCCGTCCGGCACGATGCGCCCGATCAGCGCGCCGCGCGTGTCCGTCTTCTGGCCGGTGTCCGGTTCGGTCACCGCAACTCCTTCTCTCGTTGAGCCCGCATCTTCTCGGCCTCCGCTTCCATCTCGGGGGTCACGGTGAAATGACCGCCCCACTTGTTCAGGCTGCCCGGCGGATACTCCGGGACCGGCAGGATCTGCCGCAGGGGCTGCTCCGGCATGCCGCGTCGCTGCCATTCGCGCGGGTAGCCGACCGAGACCTCCTCGAAGCGCACCCCGTCGTAGTAGGTGGTCCGCGGGATGTGCAGGTGGCCGTAGACGCTGCACAGCGCCCGGTAGCGCAGGTGCCAGTCGGCCGTCTCGGTGGTACCGCACCACAGCGCGAACTCGGGGTAGAACAGCATCCGCGTGGGTTCGCGCACCAGCGGGAAGTGGTTGATCAGCACGGTGGGCAGGGCGGGGTCGAGCGCGTCGAGACGGGCGCGGGTCTGCTTCACACGCACCCGGCACCAGGTGTCGCGCGTGATGTACGGATCCGGCTTCAGCAGGAACTCGTCGGTCGCGACGACGTTGCGTTCGCGCGCGAGAGCGAGACCGTCCGCCTTCGTCGTGGTGCCCTCCGGCAGGAACGAGTAGTCGTAGAGCAGGAACATCGGCACGAGCACCACGGGCCCGTCCTCGCCCTCCCAGACCGGATAGGGATCCTCGGGGGTGAGCACGTCGAGTTCGCGGCACATCGTGACGAGGTAGTCGTAGCGCGCGACCCCGAACATCTGCACCGGATCCTTGGCGGTCGTCCACAGTTCGTGGTTGCCGGGCACCCAGATCACCTTCGCGAACCGGCTGCGGAGCAGCGACAGCGCCCACCGGATGTCGTCGGTCTTCTCCGACACGTCGCCCGCGACGATCAACCAGTCGTCGGGCGACTCGGGATACAGATCCTCGGTGACCGGCCGGTTGCCCCGATGGCCCACATGGATGTCGCTGATCGCCCACAGCTTCGCTGCCACGCACTAACCTCCCGACTCGTCCTGGACACGCACCTGCCGGTCCGCGCCCGTCACCGCCCATCGTCCCGAGAGCGTGCGCCATACGACGGCGATCATCCGGAACACGATGAACACCGTAAGCCCCGTCCAGATACCCGCCAGACCCCAGTCGTACGCGAGCGACAACCAGATCAACGGCAGGAAGCCGAACAACGCCGAGGCCAGCGTCGCGGTGCGCAGGAAGGCGGCGTCCCCGGCACCGAGGAGAACACCGTCGAGTGCGAACACGATTCCCGCGAGCGGCATGATCGCGACGAAGAACCACCACGCGACGCCGATCTGGTCGAGCACCTCGGTGTCGGTGGTGAACAGACCCGGGATCACGTCCTTGCCGACCACGAAGACCACCGCGAGGACGACCGCGAAGACCGCCGACCAGGCCGACAACCGCCACGCCAGGCGCGTCGCGCCCCGCCGATCGGCCGCACCGAGTGCTGCTCCGACGAGGGCCTGCGCGGCGATCGCCAGCGAGTCCAGGGTCAGGGTCACGAAGTTCCACAGTTGCAGCACGACCTGATGACCGGCCACCGCGGCCGCACCGAAGCGCGACGCCACCGCCGCCGCGGACAGGAAGCAGGCCTGGAACGCGAGGCTGCGGGCGATCAGGTCGCGGCCGAGCCGCAACTGCGCGCCGATCACGGCGGGTCGCGGTCGCAGCGGAACCCCGGACCGCAACAGCGCCACGACGAACAGGACGGCCGTCACGGACTGCCCGATCACGTTGGCGACGGCGGAACCGACGAGCTCCCACCGGGGAGCACCCAGCAGACCGTGGACCAGTACCGGGCACAGCACCGCCGACAGGGCGAGACCGGTGATGACGAAACGCAGCGGCCGGATCGTGTCCTGCACGCCGCGCATCCAGCCGTTCCCTGCCAGGCCGACGAGGATCAGGGGTGCCCCGAACAGCGCGACACGCAGCCAGGAGACGGCGGCGTCGGCGATCTCGGCATCACCGGCGAGCAGCCGCGCGACGGGGCCGGCCAGCGCCTGCCCGACGATCAGGATGGCCAGTCCGACGATCATCGCGAGCCACGTCGCCTGCACGCCTTCGCCGACCGCGTCGTCGTGCCGGTCCGCGCCGTGGAAACGCGCCGCACGCGAGGTGGTGCCGTACGACAGGAAGGTGAGCTGGGTGCTCACCTGAGCGAGGATCAATCCGCCGATCGCGAGACCGGCCAGGGGCAGCGCCCCGAGCCGGCCGACGACGGCGATGTCGAACAGCAGGTAGAGCGGTTCGGCCGCGAGCACCCCGAGCGCGGGAAGGGCGAGTCCGAGAATGCGCCGTCCGGAGATATCCGAGGCGGGCGACTCGCCGGACGCCGTCAACCGAGCACGCCGCGCAGGGCGGCGACGATCCGATCGGTGTCGCCGTGGGCGGTGTACCCCGCCGCCAGGCGGTGTCCTCCGCCGCCGAGTGCGGTGGCGACGGCGGACACGTCCACCGAGCTCTTGGCGCGCAGCGAGACGGTCCACTCCTCGGGAGCGACCTCCTTGAACACTGCGGCGACCTCGGCCTCCGCGGTGGTGCGCACGATGTCGATGACGCTCTCGACCTCCTCCGGACCGAGATGTGCGGAGTCGGCGCGCCGGACGAAGGCGTAGACCAGTCCCCTGCCCTGCGCGGCGTCGCGTTCGAGCGTGGCAGTGGCAAGCACCGACGACAGCATCGGCAGCCACCCGAAGGGATGGGTGTCGAGCAGGGCACGCGTGATCGACGTGCCGTCGATCCCGGTGGCGAGCAGACGCTCGGCGAGTCCGTGGGCCTGCGGGCGACCCCACCGGAACGATCCGGTGTCGGTCACCAGTCCCGCGTACAGGCAGTGCGCGAGTGCGGCATCGATCTCGACACCCCACACGTCGAAGAGGTCGGCGAGCACCATCGCGGTGGCCTCGGACTCCGGGTCGATGAGGTTGTGGGTGCCGAACCGCGTGTTGGACAGGTGGTGATCGATCACCAGGACGTTCGGGGCGGTCTTCAAACGGTCGCGCAGGACACCGAGACGGCCCGCGGTACCGCAGTCGACGGTCACCACGAGATCGGCCTCGCGGCGCACCTCCGAGACCGGCGTGACCAGGTGTGCGCCCGGCAGCGACCGCATCGAGTCCGGCATGTTCGCCGGCGAACCGAACGCCACCTGCACGGCGACACCGCGCCGCTCGAGCGCGAGCCCGAGGGCCAGCCCGCTGCCGAGGGTGTCGGCGTCGGGATTGATGTGGCACAGCACCGTCACGGTGGCCGCCGCATCCAGCAGTGCGGCGGCACCCGGCAGGTCGACGGATCCTGCCGGGGCAGACGGGAGAGCGGCATCGTCCCGGTGCGACGGGATCACCGGAGGAGTCGGGTCGGGCACCGGTGCGTTATTCGTCGTCGTCACCGGCGTCGCGTTCACGGGGTTCCTTGTAGGGATCGGCGTCGCCGGCCGGAACGGCACCCTCACGGGCGCGTGCGACCTCGTCGTCGGCCGCGCGAGCGCGTGCGAGGAGTTCCTCCATGTGCCGTGCCGTGTCGGGCACGGTGTCGGTGACGAACGTCAGCGTCGGGGTGAACCGCACACCGGTGCCGGCGCCGACCTTCGAGCGGAGCACGCCCTTGGCCTTCTCGAGGCCGGCAGCAGCTGCTTCGTGATCGGGTTCGGTGTTCAGATCCGCGCCGCGGACCGTGTAGTAGACGGTGGCGTCGTGCAGATCCGCGGTGACCTTCGCGTCGGTGATCGTCACGAACTCGAGCCGCGGATCCTTGATCTCGAGGTCGATGGCGGTGGCCACGATGGTGGCGATGCGCTTCGCGAGTCGGCGGGCCCGTGCTGGATCGGCCATGTCGTTCGTTCCCTTCTGTGGCCGCCGGCAGGCGGCCCGTCGTGCGGCCGGGATCAGTCCTCGGGCCCGTACAGCCTGCGTCTGACCGACAGCAGGTCGAGTTCGGGCCGCTGGGCGACCAGCCGCTCACACTTGTCCAGTATCTCTCCGACGTGCGCGAGGTCGGGGGCGACGACCGCCACACCCACCTGCGCCCGGCGGTACAGATCGTGTTCCCCGGTTTCGGCGGCGGACACCCCGAACCGGCGCAGTTCCGCGATCACCGGACGGATCGCCGATCTCTTCTGTTTGAGCGAATGCACGTCGCCGAGCAGCAGGTCGAGTTCGAGCGCTCCCAGATACATCCGCTTCTCCCCTCGAGGACCGTCCGGTCGCCCGTCCGGTCGGCTCTGCACCGGCCCGGTCGGGCGTCCCGACACACCCGTGGCGGCGAACGACGAATCGTTCACCGCCACGGGTGCGGGTGGATCAGTCGCGCGGCTTCTCGCGCAACTCGTACGCCTCGATCACGTCGCCGACCTTGATGTCGGAGTAGGTGATCGTCATACCGCACTCGAAGCCCTCGCGGACCTCGGTGACGTCGTCCTTCTCGCGGCGCAGCGACGAGATGGTGACCGTCTCGGCCACGACGTTGCTGTCGCGGATGAGGCGGGCCTTCGCGTTGCGCTTGACGATGCCGGACTGCACGAGGCAACCCGCGATGTTGCCGACCTTCGACGACTTGAAGATCGCACGGATCTCGGCGCGGCCGAGCTCGACCTCCTCGTAGATCGGCTTGAGCATGCCCTTGAGGGCCTTCTCCACCTCGTCGATCGCCTGGTAGATGACCGAGTAGTAGCGGATGTCGACGCCCTCGCGGTTCGCGAGCTCCGTGGCCTTGCCCTCGGCGCGGACGTTGAAGCCGATGATCACGGCGTTCGACGCGGCAGCGAGGTTGACGTTGGTCTCGGTGACACCACCGACACCGCGGTCGATGACGCGCAGACGCACCTCGTCGTCGATCTCGATACCCATGAGCGCCTCTTCGAGGGCCTCGACGGTACCCGAGTTGTCGCCCTTGAGGATGAGGTTGAGCTCGTTGTGCTCCTTGAGAGCGGCATCGAGGTCCTCGAGGCTGATGCGCTTGCGGCTGCGTGCTGCGAGCGCGTTGCGCTTGCGGGCATTACGCCGGTCGGCGATCTGACGCGCGATGCGGTCCTCTTCGACGACGACCAGGTTGTCGCCGGCGCCGGGCACCGACGTGAAGCCGACGACCTGGACCGGACGCGACGGCAGTGCCTCGAGCACGTCCTCACCGTGCTCGTCGACCATGCGCCGCACGCGGCCGTAGGCGTCGCCGGCGACGATCGAGTCGCCGACCCGCAGGGTGCCGCGCTGGATGAGCACCGTGGCCACCGGACCGCGACCGCGGTCGAGGTGCGCCTCGATGGCGACGCCCTGCGCCTCCATGTCCGGGTTGGCCCGCAGATCGAGCGCCGCGTCGGCGGTGAGCAGCACCGCTTCGAGCAGCTGCTCGATGTGCAGGTTCTGCTTCGCGGAGATGTCGACGAACATGGTGTCGCCGCCGTACTCCTCCGCGACCAGCCCGTACTCGGTGAGCTGCTGACGGATCTTCTGAGGGTTCGCACCCTCCTTGTCGATCTTGTTCACCGCGACCACGATCGGGACATCGGCGGCCTGCGCGTGGTTGATCGCCTCCACCGTCTGCGGCATGACGCCGTCGTCGGCGGCGACCACGAGGATCGCGATGTCCGTCGACTTCGCACCGCGGGCACGCATGGCGGTGAACGCCTCGTGACCCGGGGTGTCGATGAAGGTGATCAGGCGATCTTCACCATTGAGGTGCGTCATCACCTGGTAGGCACCGATGTGCTGGGTGATGCCACCGGCCTCGCCCTCGCCGACGTTCGCCTTGCGGATCGTGTCGAGCAGGCGGGTCTTGCCGTGGTCGACGTGACCCATGACGGTGACCACCGGCGGACGCTGGCGGAGGTCTTCCTCGCCACCCTCGTCCTCGCCGTACTGGATGTCGAACGACTCGAGCAGCTCGCGGTCCTCGTCCTCGGGCGAGACGACCTGCACGACGTAGTTCATCTCCGAGCCGAGCAGCTCGAGGATGTCGTCGTTCACCGACTGAGTGGCCGTGACCATCTCACCGAGGTTGAACAGCGCCTGCACCAGGGCCGACGGGTTCGCGTCGATCTTCTCGGCGAAGTCGGACAGCGATGCGCCGCGAGCGAGACGGATGGTCTCGCCGTTGCCACGCGGCAACCGCACGCCGCCGACCGACGGCGCCTGCATCGAATCGTATTCCTGCCGCTTCTGCCGCTTCGACTTGCGACCACGGCGCGGAGCGCCACCGGGACGACCGAACGCGCCGGCTGCACCGCCGCGACCGCGTCCACCGCCGCCGCCACCGGGGCGACCGCGGAAACCACCGGGAGCGCCTGCACCTGCGGGTGCGCCGCCACCGCCGCCACCGCGGTAGCCGCCGCCACCGCCGGGACGTCCACCGGGAGCTCCACCCGGACGACCCGGACGACCGGACGCGGCCGGACGCGCAGCACGCTGCGGCATCGCACCCGGATTGGGACGCGGGGGCATCGAACCCGGGGACGGACGGGGTCCGCCCTGACCGGGCGCCGGGCGGGGACCGCCCTGACCGGGAGCCGGACGCGGACCGGCCTGGCCGGGTCCGGGACGCGGGCCACCGGGGCCTGCTGCGGGACGTCCCTGTCCGGGCGTGGGGCGGGGTCCGCCCTGTCCGGGAGTCGGACGCGGTCCGCCCGGGCCGGGGCGCGGAGCACCCGGACGCGGAGCGGGACGCTCGGCCGGAGCCGAGGAGTACGGGTTGTTACCGACGCGCGGGGTCTTCGGACCCGGACGCGGACCGGCCGGTTTGGGGCCGGGCTTGGCCGCGGGGGCCTGCGGTGTGGCGCCGGGAGCCTGAGCAGCCGGGGACTGCGGTGCAGCCTGGGCGGCAGGGGCCTGCGGCGTGGGAGCCGCGGGCTTCTCCGGTGCCGGAGCCGGCTTGGGAGCGGCCGGCTTCGGTGCGCCCGGCTTCGGACGTGCGGTCTCGGCCGCGGGGGCCGGGCTCGCAGGGGTGGGCCGGGGACCCGGCCGGGGGGCACCGGGCTTCGGTGCGGGGGTGGGTGCAGCCTTCGCGGCTGCATCGCCTTCGGACTTACCGAACGATTCGCGGAGTCGACGCGCGACCGGCGGTTCGACCGTCGACGACGCGGACTTGACGAACTCGCCCTGTTCCTTCAGGCGTGCGAGTAGTTCCTTGCTGGTGACACCGAGTTCTTTCGCCAACTCGTGCACGCGGGCCTTGCCTGCCACTGCTCTCCTCACTGATGAGGTCGAGCGGCCGACTGCCCGCACGACCTCGGGTTATCTCCGATGGACGTTCATCGCTGGTGCTTCACGGTGTGCTCATGAGTGTTCGTGCCTGTTCTTCTCAGAGTGCGATGTCACTGTTGGTGTTCCTCGTCGTCGTTCCCACGTCCGTCTATCCGGCCGAAGCCGTTTCGATGCGTCCGTGATCACTGTTCCGTGGACCCGACCAGCTGATCCAGCGCTGCGGTGTCCGGTTGTCCGGTCACACGCAGTGCCCTGCCGAATGCTCGACGCCGAACCGCCAGGCCCAGACATTCCGGAGTGGGATGCAACCAAGCACCTCGCCCGGGAAGCCTGCGTCGGGGATCGGGAATCACGGCGAAACCTGACGGTTCCTTCTCGCGCGCCACCACCCGGAGCAGTTCGGCAGCCAGCGTTCGCTGCCGACATCCGACACAGGTCCGCACCGTAGTGGCGCGTTCCCCGCCGGTCGAGGGCAGGTCATGCTGAACCATCGACCACTGTACCGCTGATTTGCCCGGAATCCCGCATCCCACTCCTAAGAGCCTGTCGAGCCGCCGCGCGAATCGTCGTTCCCCGCCGGTGCCGCGTCGCTGCGGATGTCGATCCGCCAGCCCGTCAGCCGGGCCGCGAGCCGGGCGTTCTGCCCTTCCTTGCCGATCGCGAGGGACAACTGGAAGTCGGGCACGACCACCCGGGCGGCACGCGCGTCGGGGTCGACGACCGTGACCGAAACCACCTTCGACGGCGAGAGTGCGTTGCCCACGAACTTGGCGGGATCCTCGTCGTAGTCGATGATGTCGATCTTCTCCTCGCCGAGCTCACGCATGACGTTGCGCACGCGCTGCCCCATCGGGCCGATGCACGCACCCTTGGCGTTGAGGCCCGGGACGGTCGAGTGCACGGCGATCTTCGAGCGGTGGCCGGCCTCACGGGCGACGGCGACGATCTCCACCGATTCGTCGGCGATCTCGGGGACCTCGAGGGCGAACAGCTTGCGTACGAGGTTGGGGTGCGTCCGCGACAGGGTGATCTGCGGGCCGCGCTGTCCGCGGGAGACGCCTACGACGTAGCACTTGATGCGGTCGCCGTGCTCGTAGGTCTCCCCCGGCACCTGCTCTGCCGGCGGGATCAGTCCCTCGGCGTTGTTGGTCTCGCCACCGATCTTCACGACGACCATGCCGCGGGCGTTGGCACGCGAGTCGCGCTGCACGACGCCGCTGACGATCTCGCCCTCGTGGGTCGCGAACTCACCGAAGCGCTGCTCGTGCTCGGCGTCGCGGATGCGCTGCATGATGACCTGGCGCGCGGTGGTCGCCGCGATCCGGCCGAAGTCCTCGGGAGTGTCGTCCCACTCGGCGATCAGGTTGCCGTCGGCGTCGCGCTCCTCGGCGAGGACCTGGATGGCGCCGGTCTTCGTGTCGACCACGACCCGCGCGTGCGGCTGGTGTCCGTCGACGTGCCGGTACGCCGTGAGCAGGGCCGTCTCGAGCGTCGCGATCAGCTCGTCGAACGGGATGTTCTTCTCCGCCTCGAGCATGCGCAGGGCGGCGATCTCGATATTCACTTGTCCACCTTCGTTTCGTTCGTCTCGTCGTGGTCGTCGCTGCCGGTCTCGTCCTCGGGTCCTTCGACCAGCTCCCCGGCCGCGACCCGGCCGTCCGGAACCCCGCCCGCGAGCTCGAGTTCCCGCGGCGGCGGCGGGGAGAACTCCACCTCCACCACCGCTCTGCGCACCTCCGAGAGCGGGACCGAACGCACGACCGGCCCGGCCCGATCGGGCAGGACGAGCCTGATCTCGTCGCCGACGAGCTCGCCGATGCGTGCGACGAGGGTCTCGTCGGCCAGTTCCACCTTCGCCTTGCGACCCTGGGCGCGCCGCCAGTGGCGGGGATCGGTCAGGGGCCGGCCGATCCCGGGGCTGGTGACCTCCAGGACGTAGGGCGACTCGCCGAAGTCCGAGACGCCGTCGAAGGCCTCGGAGACGATCCTGCTCAGGCGGGCCGCCTCGTCGAGACCGAGACCTGCGTCGCTGTCGACGAGGAGGCGCACCGTACTGTGCTTTCCGGCGGCCGTGACCACCACGTCCTCGAGGTCGTATCCCTCTCTGGCGAGCAGATCGGAGACGAGCTCGACGATCCTCTCCGGGGGCGGCACAGGCATGGCGGGCAGGCTCCTCGTTCAGTTGTGGTCGCAGCGGACAGCGGGCCGGAACGGATGCGTACCGGCAGACATCAAGCCTAACCCGCGTTTCGTGCTGCCGTGACCAGGGCGGCGTCCTTCACCGGGCGAGGAGACTGGCAGGATGGTCCGGTGCCGATGTCACTCGACCGTCCCACCCTCTCCCGACGAACCCTCCTTCGATGGTCGTCGGTCGCCGTCGGCGGGTTCGGAATAACGACGATCACCGCGTGCGGCGCCTCCGACGAGGATGCCGCCGAACCCGATCCGCTGGCGGGCCAGGCGACCCGCGCCCGCACCGACGCCGCGATCGCGACCGTGCTGGTCGCGCGGGCGCCGGAGCTGTCCGCGGCGCTCACCACGATCGCGGCCGAACGGACCTCCCACGCCGACGCGCTCGAGGCCGAGATCGCCCGGATGGAGGGCGCCACCACGAGTTTCACTCCCCCGTCGACCACCGTCACCACCCCCGCCGGGGAGCTGCCGACCGTCGAGGAGCTCCGTGAGCGGTTGAACCGGTCGCAGCGCGAAGCCGCCGACCTCGCCCGCACACTCTCGGGTTACCGCGCGGGCCTGCTCGCTTCGATCAGTGCCTCCTGTGCCGTGCAGACGGCGGTGATGTTGCCGTGAGCTCACCCGAACTCGGTTCCGAACAGCAGGCCCTCGTCGACGCGCTCGAGGCCGAACACGCGGCGGTCTACGGATACGGCGTGATCGCGGCCTTCGCGGATCCCGCCCGCGCGGACGCCGTGGCTGAGGACACCGCCGCGCACCGCGCACGACGTGATGCGACGGTCGAGGCTCTTCGTGCCGCCAGCGTCGAGCCGCCGGTCGCGGCACCCGGTTACACCGTCCCGTTCCCGGTGGTCGACGCCGCGTCCGCCGCGCAGCTCGCCGAGCAGATCGAGAGCGACACGGCGGTCGCGTGGCGCTCGGTCGTCGAGCGGGCACGCAGCGAGGCCACCCGGGCCACGGCCGTGGGTGCACTCACCGAGGCGGCGCTGCGGGCGGCACGGTGGCGGCAGAGCCGCGGGGTCGTGCCGTCGGTGGCCTTCCCCGGTCAACCCTGATCCGGTCGGCCCCGAAGCACGGGTCACCCGGTCACGACCGCCAGCGCGAAGCCGTCCCAGCCCTTCGTCCCCACGGTCTGCAGCGCCGTCGCGTCGAGACGCGGCTCACGGGCGAGCAGTTCGAGCACGTCGCGCGACGCGCGCACCCGTTCGTCGTCGCTGTCCGGGTCGACGATCGCCCCTGCCCGCACCACGTTGTCGACGACGATGACGGTGCCGGGGCGTGACAACCCGAGGGCCGCGCGCACGTAGTTGCTGTTGTTCTCCTTGTCGGCGTCGATGAACACCAGGTCGAAGGGATCCTCGTCGACCAGGCCCGGCAGCGAGTCCAGGGCGGGGCCGACCCGGATGTCCACGCGGTCACCGACGCCGGCTCGGTCGAGATTGCCGCGGGCCACCTCGGCGTGCTTCGGCTCGTATTCGAGGGTGACCACCCGGCCGGACTCCCCGACCGCCCGGGCGAGCCAGATGGTCGAGTACCCGCCGAGGGTGCCGATCTCCAGGACCCGGCGGGCACCCCGGATCCGTGCGAGCAGGTGCAGGAACTTGCCCTGCGGCGCGGAGACGTCGATGGGCGGCAGTTCCGCTGCGGCGTTCGCCGCGAGCGCCGAGCTCAGCGCAGGATCGTCGCCGATCAGCGTGTCGGTGAGGTAGTTGTCGGTCGCACTCCAGTTGTCGGCCATGCACCTCATTGTGGTTCGGCGCGCAGCGCACCACGGCGACTTCTGCCACACGCACCGGTGCCCCCGCGACGACAGGTCGCAGGGGCACCGGAATGCGAGTGTGTCAGCGGGTGACGATGCGCTGGACGACCTCACCGATCGGCAGTTCGTCGGCATCGCCGGAGAAGCGATCGCGGACCTCGACCTTGCCGTCCGCGAAGCCGCGGCCCACCACCACGACCAACGGCATACCGAGCAGCTCGGAGTCCTTGAACTTCACGCCGGGCGACGCCTTGCGGTCGTCGAGGAGCACCTCGAGGCCGGCGTTCGAGAGTTCCTCGGCGAGGTTCTCGGCGCCTTCGCGGGCCTGCTCGTCCTTGTTGGCGATCACCAGGTGCACGTCGAACGGCGCGATCTCCGACGGCCAGCGCAGACCCTTCTCGTCGTGCTGCTGTTCGGCGACCACCGCGACGAGACGCGACACACCGACGCCGTAGGACCCCATGGTCGGACGGACGGGCTTGCCGTTCTCGCCGAGGACGTCCACCGCGAAGGCGTCGGTGTACTTGCGGCCGAGCTGGAAGACGTGGCCGATCTCGATACCACGGGCGGAGACGAGTGCGCCGGCTCCGTCGGGCGACGGATCGCCGTCGCGCACCTCGGCGGCCTCGATCGTGCCGTCCGGGGTGAAGTCGCGACCGGCGACCAGCCCGAAGACATGCTTGCCCTGCTCGTCGGCGCCGGTGATCCAGCTGGTGCCGTCGACCACGCGGGGGTCGACGAGATAGCGGACACCGTTGGCGAGCAGCGCCTTCGGGCCGATGTAGCCCTTGACGAGGAAGGGATTGGCCTCGAAGTCGGCGTCGGTGAGCAGCTCGACCTCGGCGGGTTCGAGCGAGGCCTCGAGGCGCTTGTCGTCGACCTCGCGGTCGCCGGGGATGCCGATGCCGAGCAGTTCCCAGTCGCCACCGGGCTGCCGGACCTTGACCATGACGTTCTTGAGCGTCTCGGCCGCGGTGACCTCCCGGCCGAGGACCTCCGACGCCACAGCGACGAGCGAGGCGATCGTCGGGGTGTCGGGGGTGTCGTGCACGACCGCCTCGGGCTGTCCGTCGATCGGCAGCGGTTCGGGCGCGAGGGTCTTCACCGCTTCGACGTTCGCGGCGTAGCCGGACTCGAGGCACCGCACGTAGGTGTCCTCGCCGGCGGGCGAGTCGGCCAGGAACTCCTCGGAGGCGCTGCCGCCCATCGCGCCGGAGGTGGCCGAGACGATCACGTACTTCACGCCGAGGCGCGCGAAGATGCGCTCGTAGGCGTCGCGGTGCGCCTTGTACGACTGGGACAGGCCCTCGTCGGTGAGGTCGAAGCTGTAGGAGTCCTTCATGACGAACTCGCGACCGCGGAGGATGCCGGCGCGGGGACGCTCCTCGTCGCGGTACTTCGTCTGGATCTGGTAGAGGGTGACCGGGAAGTCCTTGTAGGAGTTGTACTCACCCTTCACGGTGAGCGCGAAGAGTTCTTCGTGGGTGGGGCCGAGGAGGTAGTCGCCACCCTTGCGGTCCTTCAGCCGGAACAGGCTGTCGCCGTATTCCGTCCACCGGTTGGTGGCCTCGTAGGGCTCGCGCGGCAGCAACGCGGGAAGAGCGATCTCCTGCGCACCGATGGAGTTCATCTCCTCGCGCACGACCCGCTCGATCTGCCGCAGCACCCGCAGGCCCAGAGGCAGCCACGAGTACACACCCGGCGCGATACGTCGCACGTATCCGGCTCGGACCAGCAACTTGTGGCTCGCGACCTCGGCGTCGGCCGGGTCGTCTCGGAGGGTGCGGAGGAACAGGTGCGACATGCGGGTGATCACGACCCTGCAGCCTACCGTGGCCGCCTCGAGTGACGTCGGTACGGTTACCGGTTGTGCTGGTGCTTCTCCCCCCATCCGAAACCAAGTCCGACGGCGGCGACGGCGGTCCGCTCGATCTCGCCGACCTGTCGATGCCGCAGTTGACGGAGACGCGGGAGATGCTCGTGCAGGCCCTCGTCGACCTCGCCGCCGACCCCGAGGAGTCGAGCCGCGCACTCGGGCTGGGCGCGAAGGGCGCCGACGAGATCGAACGCAACGCGAAGCTGTGGGTCTCCCCCACCCGCCCGGCGCTCGAGCGGTACACCGGGGTGCTGTACGACGCGCTCGACGCGGGAGCGTTCACGAAGGCGCAGCGCGACAAGGCGTACCGGCGCCTCGGCATCGGATCGGCGCTGTTCGGCGCGGTCCGCGCCGCGGATCCGATCCCCGCCTACCGCCTCTCCGGAGGGTCGAAACTGCCCGGCTTCGGCACGTCGAAGTCGGTGTGGCGGAACGAACTCACCGACGCGCTGGTGGCCGAGGCCGACGGCGACCTCGTGGTCGATCTCCGCTCCGGTGTCTACCAGCAGCTCGGTCCCGTGCCGGGCGCAGTGACCGCCACCGTGCTCACCGAGCAGCCCGACGGCACCCGCAAGGTCGTCAGTCACTTCAACAAGCACCACAAGGGCCTGTTGGCCCGCGCGCTGGTCCTCACCCGCGCGGAGCCGAGCGACATCCGAGCACTCGCCCGCGTGGCGTCGAAGGCGGGACTGAGGGTCGAGGTGGAATCGCCGACCGAGCTGGTCGTGCTCACCTGACCTCGAGTCCCATCGCCGCGACGATCCGGCGGGCCGTGTGCAGGACGGCGCCGAGTCGCGCGGTCAGGACCAGGTCGTCCGATCCGGTGGCGAACCGCTCGAGCTCGGTGAGGTTGCTGCGGCACGCCCCGTCGGGGTCGACCTCGCGGCCCGCCCCCACGGCGTCGACCATCTCGGCGAGTGCGTCGAGCATCGCTGCGATCCCCGTCCGCAGGCGGTCACGGTCGGCTTCGGCGAGGTCGGCGCCGAGTACCGGGTCCAGAGCGTGCGCGAGTTCCTCGACTGCGCTGGACACCGACGAGAGGTCGTCGAGTGTCCGGTCCCAGCGACGTGCCCATTCCCCTGCCCGTGCGGCCGCGGGGCGCGGGTTCATCCGGGTACTCTCGTGCGCCCACCGCGATTCGTCGAAGGCTCGCTGCACGAGACCGTCGATGCCCCGCGCGCGCTGCACCCAGTCCCGCACCCCCGACGATCCCTCACGGCATCCGGACGCCATGTCCCGCAGCAGGTCGCGCAGCTCACCGGTGAGTTCGCGGGCCTCCTTGCCCGCCGAGTACACCGGTGGGAAGACCAGCGCCGTCACGGCCACGCCGATCGCCGCGCCGATCATCGTCTCCGCGAGTCGCTCACCGAGCAGGATCGGACTGTCCGAAGCGCCCGTCGCGATCACCAGCAGCGCCGTGATCGCCACCCAGATGCCGCTGGCCCCGAACCGCCGCCAGCGACCCGCGAAGTAGCCGACCGCAACGGCCGACCCGATCGCAACGGTCGTCGACTCCACGAGCCGTGTCACCACGACCGCGACCAGCAGACCCGCAACCACCGCCCCGACCTGCACCACCGCCTGCTGGAGCGAGCGCACGAGCGTCGCCTCGACGAGGAAGACCGCGACGTAGGGCGCGAGGAATGCCTGCTGGAAGTGGAAGACCTCGGTCACGACCAGCCACGCGACGACCGCGGCGAGCGTGGACCGGAACGCCTGGAGGGCGACGTACCGCTCGTGTCCGGCCTCGCGTACGGCCCGGACGATCCACGATCCGACGAATCTGCCCCGTTCGAGAACACCGACCTGCATGAGTGCCGGGTACCCGGGGTTCGGGTACGGCAGGCGTGAGCAAACTCATCCGCCGCAGCAGTCGCCTGTCCGCCGAGCGCCGGTCCGGCGGTCAGGAGGTCTGTGCGGCCTTCTCGGCTTCCTGCGCCTGCGCGACCTCTTCGGGCGTGAAGCGGATGAACAGGGCCGCGACGCCGGCGATCACCGCGCACACCGCGCAGCCGACGAGCGCGAACATGTATCCCTTGCCCTGGGCGACGAGCTGGGCATCGGTCATGTCGGCGACGGCTCCGGAGACACCGCCGAGCGACATCGTCCGCGAGGTGGCCATCGCGCCGATCACGCCGAGGCCGACCGGACCTCCGAGGGTCTGGGCGACCTGCGCGATCGCCGAGAGCGGTCCGATCTCGTGCGGTCCCACCCCGGAGATCGCGCACAGCGGCAGCGGAACGACGGCCAGACCGACACCGAAGCCGACGACGAGCACCAGCACGAACAGGGTCGGGAAGTAGCGGACGCTGCCGTCCATGGTCGAGCCGTAGAGCAGGCTGACGGTCATGATCGCCGAGCCGGTGACCACGAGCCAGCGCGGTTCGATCCGGGCGACCAGCTTCGACGACACCGCGGCCGCGCCACCGAGACCGAAGGCGAACGGCACGAAGGCCAGGCCCGCGGCGAGCGGGCTGTAGCCGAGGATGTCCTGCACGAACAGGGCGACGAAGGCCGCGAGGCTGAACATCACGGCGCCCGCGAAGAAGATCGCCACGAAGGTCGCGACGCGGTCCTTGTTGCGGAACAGCACGAACGGCAGCAGCGGGTTCTCGGCCCGTCGCTCGACGAGCAGGAACACTCCGAGCAGCACGAAGCCGGCGACGATCGCGCCGATCACGGAGGGGCTCGCCCAGCCCAGTTCGGGACCCTCGGTGAGACCGAAGACCAGGCCGGTGCAGCCGAGCGTCGCGAGAACGGCTCCGGGCACGTCGAGCGCGAGGCGTTCGGAGACGGTCTCACGCAGCGCGATCGCGGCGAGCACGACGATGAGGACGCCGATGGGGACGTTGATGAGGAAGATCCAGCGCCACGACACCTGGGTGAGCGCACCACCGAGGATCAGTCCGGCGATGGACCCGACACCGGTCATGGCGGCGAAGACCGCGATGGCGCGGTTACGTGCCGGACCTGCGGCGAAGGTCGTCGCGACGAGCGCGAGGGCGGTCGGTGACGCGACCGCGGCGCCGACACCCTGCAGCGCGCGGGCGCCGATGAGCATCGCTTCGCCGGTCGCCAGACCGCACAGCAGTGACGCCAGGGTGAACAGACCGACCCCGCCCATGAACATGCGTTTGCGCCCGTAGCTGTCGCCGAGACGACCGCCGAGGAGCATCAGCCCGCCGAAGGCGAGGGCGTAGGAGGTGAGGACCCAGTTGCGACCGGCGTCCGAGAGTCCCAGATCGCTCTGCAGCGGCGCGAGCGCGAGGTTCGCGACCGTTCCGTCGAGCACGACCATCAACTGGAGGCCGCTGAGGACCAGCATGGCCAGAGCGACCGCGCGGGTGGCCGACGGATGCGAGGTGGCTGACACGTGACCCAACGTTACCCACCGTCCGAGTCGGAGCCGGTCTGCGGATCGAGTCCGAATCCGGCCACCGGCCCGATCACGATGATCGCGGGCGGGCGCACGGCCTCGTCCCGGACGCGCTGCGCGACGGTCGACAGGTCGGCACGCACCACTCGCTGGCTGCTCAGAGTGCCCTCCTGCACGACGACCACGGGGGTGTCGGTGGGGCGCCCGCCGGCGATCAGGGCGTCGGCGAACTGCTCGATGCGTTCGACGGCCATGAGCAGGACCAGGGTGCCGCGCAGCTTGGCGAGCGCGTCCCAGTCGGTGAGCGAATCGGGGTGCCCGGGTGCGACGTGACCACTGACCACGACGAACTCGTGGGTGACCCCGCGGTGGGTGACGGGGATCCCGGCCGCGGACGGCACGGAGATCGCGCTGGTGATGCCGGGGACGACGGTCACCGGGATGCCGGCCGCAGTGCAGGCTTCGAGTTCCTCGTAGCCGCGTCCGAAGACGTACGGGTCGCCGCCCTTGAGCCGGACGACGAACTTGCCGGCCTTCGCGCGGTCGATGAGGGTGTCGTTGATGACCTGCTGGGCCATGGCCCGCCCGTACGGGAGCTTCGCCGCGTCGATCACCTCGACGTGCGAGTCGAGTTCCGCGAGCAGCTCCTGGGGGGCGAGATGGTCTGCGACGACCACGTCGGCGCGGGCGAGGAGACGGCGGCCGCGCACGGTGATCAGATCGGGATCGCCCGGTCCTCCGCCGACGAGGGCGACACCGACCGGCTTCGGCGCGGTCTCCGCGAACTCGGTGACGGCTGCTCCGGCGAGGGCGTCGCGGATCGAGGTGCGCACCGCGGCGGACCGGCGGTGGTCGCCACCGGCGAGCACGCCGACGGTCAGTCCCTCGTAGCGGGCCGTGGCGGGGGTGACGGCGCTGCCGTGGCGGGCGTTGTCGGCGCGGACGCAGAAGATCCTGTTGCGTTCGGCCTCGGCGACGACCGCGGCGTTGGTCTCGGGTTCGTCGGTGCAGGCCATGGCGTACCACGCACCGTCGAGGTCGCCGTCGCGGTAGTCGCGCAGGTCGAGGGAGATGCGGCCCTTCGTCGCCATGCTCTCGACCACGGGGGTCGCGGCCCGGGCGACGACGTGGACATCGGCACCGGACGCGACGAGCAGACCGAGACGCCGCTGCGCGACGCTGCCTCCTCCGACGATCACGACGCGGCGTCCACGAAGATCGAGTCCGACCAGGTAACTGGTCTCGTCCTCAGCGGCAGCGGACACGGGCATCTCCCCATCTCTCGTGTCGGGGCGAATCCGATCGGACCCACCTTCAGGACACCTGTGGCCCGGGCATCGCCTCGGGCCACAGGTGCAGTGATCGGATCAGACCGCGGCGGCCTCTGCGGGCGCCTCGGCGACGGTGTCGGAGACGACGTCGAGCTGCAGCGATTTCGTGCTGTGGTCCCAGACCTGGCGGAACAGGTCGGGGTTGTCGGACAGCTTCACGCCGAGCGACGGGACCATCTCGCGGAGCTTGGACTGCCAGCCCGCCCACTGCTGCGGGAAGCAGCGCTCGAGGACGTCGAGCATGGCCGGAACGGCCGTCGAGGCACCCGGTGACGCACCGAGCAGACCGGCGATCGATCCGTCGCCCGCGTTGACCACGGCGGTACCGAACTCGAGGACGCCGCCCGCACCCTTGCGGCGGATGACCTGCACGCGCTGACCGGCGACGATGAGCTCCCAGTCCTCGAGGCGCGCCTCGGGCACGAACTCGGCGAGGGTGCCGATGCGGTCGGCGGGCGACTGCATGAGCTCACCGACGAGGTACTTGACCAGGCCGAGCTCGGTGACGCCGACGCCGAGCATCGACATCAGGTTGCCGGGCTTGACCGACTTGGGCAGGTCCATGATGCCGCCCTGCTTGAGGAACTTGGGCGACCAGCCGGCGTAGGGACCGAAGAGCAGGCCCTGCTTGCCACCGATGACGCGGGTGTCGAGGTGCGGCACCGACATCGGAGGGGCACCGACTGCGGCCTTGCCGTAGACCTTGGCGCTGTGCTGCGCGATGACCTCGGGATTGGTGCAGCGCAGGAAGGCACCGGAGACGGGGAAGCCGCCGAAGCCCTTGATCTCCTTGATGCCCGACTTCTGCAGCAGGTGCAGCGCGCCACCGCCGGCGCCGACGAAGACGAACTTCGCCTGGACCTTGCGCGACTCGCCGGTGCGGCGGTTGCGGACCTTCACGATCCAGCTGCCGTCGGACTGCTTGGACACGTCGGTGACCTCGTGGCCGAAGAAGACGGTGCCGCCGGAGGCCGCGACGTGGTTGATGAGCTGCTTGGTGAGGGCGCCGAAGTCGACGTCGGTGCCGGTCTGCGTCCAGTTCAGGGCGACCGGGTCGGAGAAGTCGCGGCCCTTGCCCATCAGCGGCAGGCGCTCGGAGAAGACCTCGGGGTTCTCGGTGTACTCCATGCCCTCGAAGAGGGGGTGGCCGGCGAGGGCGTCGTAGCGGGCGCGCAGGTACTTCACGTTCTCGGCGCCGTGCACGAAGCTGACGTGCGGGACCGGGTTGATGAAGTTCTTCGGGTCGGACAGGATGCCGTTGTCGACGGCGTACGCCCAGAACTGACGCGAGACCTGGAACTGCTCGTTGACGTTGACGGCCTTCGCGATGTCGACCGAACCGTCCGGCTTCCCGGGGGTGTAGTTGAGCTCACACAGCGCGGAGTGGCCCGTACCGGCGTTGTTCCAGGGGTCGCTGCTCTCGGCGGCCGCTGCGTCGAGGCGCTCGAACGCGGTGATCGACCAGTCGGGCTGCACCTGACGCAACAACGCACCGAGGGTTGCGCTCATGATGCCCGCGCCCACGAGCACGACGTCGGTTTTCGCTACTACGTTCTCTGACACTGGGAAATCGACTTCCTTGTCTGGTTCGCACGCGCCGCCGAAGTACGTAGGTACCGTCTCGCGTGGGTGTCCCGTCAACGCGGCGCGCGAATGCGACCGACAGGTTACCCGCGCGTGGTCCGGCGTTTCATTTCACCTCATTGTGTACCCATGAGCGCTGGTCGGCGAACACACCTAGGGTGTGATAGTGACTACTTGGCGTCCTGACGTCCTCGGAGACGGCTACGAGCAGCTCGAACTGCCGCTGGGCACCGACCCCGACGGCGAAGGCGAGATCTCGGCGACCCTCGTGCGCTACCAGCCGACGACCACCGATCTCCCCGACCGTGCGGTGCTCTACGTCCACGGCTTCACCGACTACTTCTTCCAGCAGCACCTGGCCGAGCACTTCGCGGCGCGCGGCTACCGCTTCTTCGCGCTGGACCTGCGCAAGTGCGGCCGATCCCGGGCACCCGGGCACACTCCTCACTTCGTCACCGATCTCTCCCACTACGACGCCGAGCTCGACGAGGCGCTGCGCGTGGTCCGCGAGGAGGTCGGTGGCGGTGTGCTGCTGGCGGCCCACTCGACGGGCGGACTGGTCCTTCCGCTGTGGCTCGACCGGCTCCGTCGCCGTCCCGGGGGTGTGGCCGCGACGGGCATCGTGGGTCTCGTCCTGAACAGTCCGTGGTTCGACCTGCAGGGGCCGTCCTACCTGCGCAATGTCGGCACGGCAGCCATCGACGTCGTCGGCCGCCTGCGGCCCCGCGCGCTCATCCCGCTGCCGAAGACCGAGGCCTACGGACGCAGTCTGCAATCCGACGGCTGGCGCTACGACCTCGACTGGAAGCCCCTGGCCGGCTTCCCCGTCCGGTTCGGCTGGTTGCGTGCCGTGCGGCGGGGCCAGGCCGTCCTGCACCGCGGGCTCGACATCGGGGTGCCGTCGCTGATCCTGCGATCCGGTGCGTCGCGCTCCGCTCCGCGGTACGACGCGAGCGTCGACACCCTCGACGCCGTCCTCGATGTCCGCCAGATAGCCCGATGGGCGGGTTGCCTGGGCAACCGCACGACGATCGTGCCGATCGACGGTGCCCGTCACGACGTGTTCCTGTCCACACCCGGTCCCCTGGCGGAGGCCTTCCGGGAATTGGACCTGTGGCTGGAATGGTTGGACGGAGCGGACGAGGCGGACACCTCCGGTTCCCGAACCGAGACCGACGACTCCGCCGGCTCCGCCACCGTTTCCGTACTGCACCGACCCATGGGAGAGCACGCGTGACCCACTACGACCTCGCGATCATCGGCACAGGATCGGGGAACTCGATCCTCGACGAGCGGTACGACGGAAAGCGCGTCGCTCTCCTCGAAGAAGGCACCTTCGGGGGCACCTGCCTCAACGTGGGCTGCATCCCCACGAAGATGTACGTCTACGCCGCAGAGGTCGCCCACACGGTCCGCACCGCGTCGAAGTACGGTGTCGACGCGTCGATCGACGGGGTGCGGTGGAACGACATCGTCGACCGGGTGTTCGGTCGCATCGATCCCATCGCTGCGGGCGGTGAGCGCTACCGCCGCGAGGACTGCGCGAACGTCACCGTCTACGACGGTCACGCGCGGTTCGTCGGCGAACGCCGCATCGACACCGGAACCGGCGAGGTGATCACCGCGGATCAGGTGGTCGTCGCGGCCGGTTCGCGACCTGCGATCCCGCAGGACGTCCTCGATTCCGGTGTGAGATATCACACGAGTGACGACGTCATGCGGCTGCCGAAACTGCCCGAGTCCCTCGTGATCCTCGGGACGGGCTTCATCGCGATGGAGTTCGCCCACGTCTTCTCGGCGCTCGGCACGCGGGTGTCGGTGGTCGCGCGGACCGACCGGTTGCTGCGGCACCTCGACGCCGACGTCTCCGAGCGGTTCACGGCGCTCGCCGCGGCCAAGTGGGACGTCCACCTCGCCAACCCGGCCCGGGCGTTCCGTCCGGTCGGTGACGGAGTGGAGGTCGAACTCGCCGACGGCACCGTCGTGAGCGGCGACGCCCTGCTCGTCGCGACGGGCCGGCAGCCCAACGGAGACCTGCTCGACGCAGCGGCGGCCGGCATCGAACTCGATGCGAAGGGCCGGATCGTGGTCGACGAGTTCCAGCGCACGTCCGCTGCGGGCGTGTTCGCGCTCGGCGACGTGTCGTCGCCCTACCAGCTCAAGCACGTCGCCAACCACGAGGCGCGGGTCGTCCAGCACAACCTGCTGCACGACGCGTGGAGCGGCGGCACCGCGGGTCTGCAGCGGACGGATCACCGCTACGTCCCGTCCGCGGTGTTCACCGATCCGCAGATCGCGTCGGTCGGTCTCACCGAGACCGAGGCCCGGCAGGCGGGATACGACATCTCCGTCAAGATCCAGGACTACGGGAACGTCGCCTACGGCTGGGCGATGGAGGACACCGAAGGCTTCTGCAAGCTGATCGCCGACCGGTCGACGGGTCTGTTGCTCGGCGCCCACATCATCGGGGCGCAGGCGTCGACGGTCATCCAGCCGCTCATCCAGGCGATGTCGTTCGGTCTGCCCGCGCGGGAGATGGCGACGGGCCAGTACTGGATCCACCCGGCGCTGCCCGAACTCGTCGAGAACGCCTTGCTGGGTCTCTGAACTCGCCGGGGTCTCCGAACTGTTGGGCCCCTGAGCACCTCATCGATGCCGTGTGGCCTGCTGCCCGTCCGGGCGGCAGGCCACACGCGTCTCACCAGCTTCCGGTGCGCAGCGCGATCGCGGACGCGAAGTCGGTGGGCGCCTCGGCGGGCACGTTGGCGACACCGGCGAGTTCGACCACCCGGAACTCCCCCGTCACGTAGCGCATCGACGCGTCCGCTTCGGGTCGGCGCGATGCATCGCCCACGACGACCGTGGTGGGCACCTCCGCGGGCGGCGCCGACTCGTCGCGCACCGTGCCGTCACGATCCGGGACCGCGGGATGGCCGCGGTCGGCGACCACCAGGCTCGCGAACCGTCCGAAGCGCCCTGCGGCGACGGCCCATGCCAGCTCGGCTCCCGCGCCGCTGCCCGCCAGATGAACCCAGGGCAGGGCGAGCGCGTCCAGTAGGGCGAACACGTCGGCGGGCGCGAGCCCGTCGATCTTCTCGACCACGATCGTCCGCAGGTCGGAGGTGTGCAGCCGCTCGCACACGACGTCGTACACACCTGCGTCCTCCCCCGCGTCGGGGAAGAGCAGCACCGTGTAACGACTTTCGGGGCCGCCGATCCGAACCTGCACGTCCCCACCGGGCGTGGTCACCGTCCTCGATTCCATGGGCAAACGCTACATGGCCGCGGTCCGTGCTCCGCCTCTTGCCGTATCGACGACGAGGTCCTATGGTTCATTACATGAGTAATGAACCGATGCACCCGCCCTCGGGCCCCGGGGCGTCGTGCTGAACGACGAGGGCAAGCCCCTCTTCCAACAGATCGCCGAGCTCATCGAGAACTCGATCGTCGACGGCAGCCTCGCGGAGGAATCGCAGGTTCCCTCGACGAACGAGCTCGCGGCCTTCCACCGCATCAACCCGGCCACGGCCGCGAAGGGCCTCAACGCACTGGTAGCCGACGGAATCCTCTACAAGAAGCGAGGAATCGGCATGTTCGTCACCACCGGCGCCCGCGACAAACTGATCGCCCGCCGACGGGATCGGTTCGCCCAGCAGTACGTCGTCCCGCTCGTCCTCGAGGCCGAGAAACTCGGAATCGGCATCGACGAGCTCAAGTCCATGCTCGACACACGGGAGCACGTATGACCATCACTCCGCCCGTCGTCCGCGCACGTCACCTCGGCATGCGGTTCGGGGACGTCGCCGCCCTCACCGACGCCGACTTCACACTCCGCCGGAACACGATCTACGGCCTGCTCGGCCGCAACGGCGCCGGCAAGACCACCCTGATGCAACTGCTCGCAGGCCACATGCGCCCCACGACCGGCAGCGTCGAGGTGTTCGACGCCGATCCGTACGAGAACACCGCGGTGCTCCAGCAGTTGTGCTTCGTCGCCGACACCCAGCGCTATCCCGACGACATGCGCGTCGGGCACGTGCTCGCCTCGGCGGAACTGCTTCTGCCGCTGTGGGATCGGGAATACGCGCAGCGGCTGGCCGAGAAGTTCGCGCTGCCCTGCGGACGCAAGGTCAAGAAGCTCTCCCGCGGCATGAGTTCCGCACTGGGCATCGTGGTGGGTCTCGCGTCGCGCGCACCGGTGACGATCTTCGACGAACCGTATCTCGGTCTCGACGCCGTGGCCCGGCAGATGTTCTACGACGAACTTCTGCTCGACTACGCGGAGCGGCCGCGCACGATCGTGTTGTCGACCCACCTGATCGACGAGGCCGCCGACCTGCTCGAACACATCCTCGTGCTCGACCGCGGACATCTCGTCGTCGACGAGGACACCGATACGCTGCGCACCCGCGCCGCACAGGCGACCGGCCCGGCGGACGAGGTGGCGCGAATCGTCGGCGACAGCACCGTCCTGCACGCGGAGAGCCTCGGTGGTATCGCCCGCACGGCCTTCCTCCGCAACGACGCGGACGAACTCCCCCACGCCTCCGGACGTGTGGACGTGCAACCGATCTCGCTCCAGGACCTCGTGGTCCACCTCCACCGGACACCCGAGACCGTCACGACGAACGAGGAGGCATCGCTGTGACCACCGCGATCCCGTTGCCCGCTCCGGTCGTCACCGGGTCGGCACGTGTCCTGTCCGTCGCCCGCCTGCAACTCGTCTCGTGGCCGCTGCTCGTCGCGTGGCCCGTCGGGCTGCTGATCACCTCGGCTCTCATCCCGTGGGTGATCTTCTCTCTCGTCGACACGGGTGCGGAGTACAACGTCACCGGCAGCATACTGTCGGTCTACGGCTTCGTCGTCGCGTTCTACATCCTGGCGATGACCCAGATGTTCTCGTTCGCACTGCGTCTCGGCTCCACGCGATCGCACTACATGCAGTCGATAGTGGCGATCGCGGTGGCCCAGTCGGCGGTGTTCGCGGTCGCCTTCCAGATCCTCTCGGTGCTCGAGGCCGCGACCGGGGGCTGGGGTGTGGACATGCGGATGTTCGGGATCCTGCGTTTCGTCACCGACAGTTCCGTGGTGCAGTTCCTTGGCTTCTTCGCCACGATGCTCCTGATCGTCGCGTTGTCGATGCTCACCGGCGCGATCCAGCACCGTTGGCGTGCAACGGGTCTGCTCACGGCTGCCGCGTCCGTCGTCGTGATCGGCGGTCTCGCCGCGATCCTCGTCACGTGGACCCGGTCGTGGTCGTCGCTGTGGTCGTGGATCGTCGACACGTCGCCGACGACGACCCTGGTGGTCCTTCCCCTGCTGGTCGCCGCGGTGTGGGTGGGTGCGACCTGTCAGGTCGTCCGCAACGCGGCACCCTAGGCCGGCCGCCTTCCGGAACAGGTTCGGCCCCGACCCTTTCCGGGTCGGGGCCGAACTCCGTGCTCGCTCCAGCGAGCGGAGGTCACGGCAGGGTGAGGATCTCGGCGCCGGTATCGGTGACGACGATGGTGTGCTCGAACTGCGCGGTCCACTTGCGGTCCTTGGTGACGACCGTCCAACCGTCGTCCCAGATCTCGTAGTCGGGCGTACCGAGGTTGATCATCGGTTCGATGGTGAACACCATGCCGGGCTCGATGATCGTGTCGATGTCGGGCCGGTCGTAGTGCAGGATCACCAGGCCGTTGTGGAAGGTCTCGCCGATGCCGTGGCCGGTGAAGTCGCGGACGACGCCGTAGCCGAAGCGGTTGGCGTAGGACTCGATGACCCGGCCGATGACGTTGAGGGCGCGGCCCGGCTTGACCGCCTTGATGCCGCGCATCGTCGCCTCGCGGGTGCGATCGACGAGCAGGCGGACCTCCTCGGAGACGTCGCCGGCCAGGAAGGTCGCGTTGGTGTCGCCGTGGACCCCGTCGATGTAGGCGGTGACGTCGATGTTGACGATGTCGCCGTCCTCGACGACGGTCGAGTCGGGGATGCCGTGGCAGATGACCTCGTTGAGCGAGGTGCAGCACGACTTGGTGAAGCCGCGGTAGCCGAGCGTCGACGGGTAGGCGCCGTGATCGCACATGTACTCGTGCGCGATGCGGTCGATCTCGTCGGTGGTCACGCCCGGCGCGACGGCCTTACCGGCCTCCACGAGGGCCTGCGCGGCGATCTTCGACGCGAGTCGCATCTTCTCGATCGTCTCGGGTGTCTGCACCCACGGCTCGTTGCCTTCCTTCGCCATGGGCTTCCACACGTACTCCGGCCGTTCGATCGACGCGGGCACCTCCCGGACGGGAGTCGGAGTGCCGGGGACGAGCGGAGCGCGGGTAGCCATGACTTCCAGATTAGCTGCCGCGCCCCGCTCCCCCGTCATCCACCGATCGAGCGGTCGTGCACCGAATCAGCCGACGGCGCCCGCCTGGCGCAACTTGAAGCGCTGGACCTTGCCGCTCGGCGTCTTGGGCAGGTGCGGCACGAAGTGCACCGTGCGCGGGTAGGCGTGGGCGGCGTACTTCTGCTTCACGAGCTTCTGGAGCTCCGCCTCGAGCGCGTCGTCGCCCTCGACACCCTCCCGCAGCACCACGAACGCCTCGAGGACCTCACCCCGCAGTTCGTCCGGCAGCCCCACCACGGCGGCCTCGATCACGTCGGGGTGCATCACGAGCACCGACTCGACGTCGAACGGGCCGATGCGGTAACCGGCCATGATGATCACGTCGTCGTCGCGGGACGAGAAGAAGAAGAATCCGTTCTCGTCGACCTTGCCGGCGTCGCCGGTCAGGTACCAACGGCCGTCCTCGCTGAACCGGTCGGCGGTCTTCTCGGGGGCGTCGACGTAGCCGGTGAACCACACGAGCGGGCTCGCATGCACATCGATCGCGACGCGCCCGACCTCACCCGGCTCGGCGATCTCGTCGCTGTCCTCGCGCAGCACCGCGCAACTCCAGCCCGGCAGCGGCTTGCCCATCGAACGCGCCGGGGTGTCCTCGCGCAGTTCGTCCGCCCACGCGTCGACGACGAACATGCCGTGCTCGGTCTGCCCGTACTGGTCGCGCACCACGACACCGAGGGTCTCCTGCGACCACTCGAGGACGTCCGGGGTCAGCGGCTCACCGGCCGAGGAGGCCCGACGCAGCCGGACCGGCGGGTGCTCGGCGGTGTCGGCCTTGAGGCTGCGGTAGACCGTCGGGGCCGCCGCGAAGTTGGTGACCCCGAAGGTGTCGAGGATCTGCCAGGTGAGCGCGGGCGAGAAACCGGCGTGCAGCAGGAGGCTGCGCCGACCGGCCGCGAGCGGCCCGAGCAGCGCGTAGTAGAGCCCGTACGCCCATCCCGGATCGGCCGCGTTCCAGAAGACGTCGTCCTCGCGCACGTCGAGGCCGAACTCCAGGTAGGCGTGGAAGGACGCCAGCGCCTTCACCGGGACGGGAACACCCTTGGGAGTGCCGGTCGTGCCGGAGGTGAACAGCTGGACCAGGCGTCCCTCGGCGCCGACGGCGACGGCCTCGCCACGCGGGTCGTCGGCCGACTGCGCGGCGATCAGTTCGCCGAAGTCGCGGCCCTCACGACCGGACGCGTCTGCGTCGCCCTGGCCGGCCACGACGACCTGCCACGGCACCTCGGCTGGAAGATCCGATCCGGCGGCGAGCTTGCCGGCCTGATCCCGATCGGCCACGACCACCTTGGTGCCGCTCGCGTCGAGCCGGAAGGCGATCGCCGGCGGGGCGAAGGCGGTGAAGAGCGGCACGTGCACGGCGCCGCGACGCCAGATACCGAGAACCGCGACCACCAGGTCTGCCGACTTGCCCATGAGCGTCGCGACGTGGTCGCCGGGTTCGACACCGAGATCCGCCAGCGCCGCGGCGAAGCGGGCCGACCGTTCGCGGAGCTCACCGTAGGTGAGATCCGTCGAGCTCAGGTCGGCATCGACGACGGTGAACGCCACCGCGTCGGCGGGATGGTCGTCGCACAGCAGTCGGGCTGCGCAGGCGTCTGCCGTGTCGTACCGCTCGAGCAGTGTCCGCACGCGGCTCGCTGTGTCGCCCATTGTGGTCCTTTCGTCCGTACCGGCCAGGGTGTTCCCGATCTGGGGAGCACACCCGTTCGACGTCTATGATTCGAGTCACACCATGTTCCCCGATACCCCCGGAAAGGGGTGGCGTTCGTGTCGTCCTCCTCGTCGGCGCTGCTGCGTCCCCGCGACGGTGATGCCCTGCGCGGTGAACTCCGCCGCACCGCGGCGCAGGCCCAGCTGCCGGTGGTCTTCGCCGGCGAGGTCCAGCAGGGATCGCTGCAACTCAGCGAATTCTTCGGCACCCGCACCAACAGCCTGGCCGGGGTCGTGGTGCCTCCGCGGGCGGGTCTCGGCGGTCGCGTCCTCGCGGAGTCGCGGGTGGTGACGGTGTCGGACTACGGTCGCTCCGCGTCGATCACGCACCACTTCGACCGTCCCGTTCTGTACGAGGGATTGCGGTCCATCCTCGCGGTGCCGGTACTCGTCGAGGGCAAGGCCCGCGCGGTGTTGTACGGCGCCGCGCGCGAGTGCGCGCCCGTCGGCGATCGGGCTGTGACGGCGTTCGCGCAGGCGGCGGCTCGTCTCGCGCACGAGATCGAGGTGCGCGACGAGGTCGATCGGCGACTCGCGATGCTCGAGCGGTCGTCCGGCGACCGCGATCCCGTCGCGACTGCGCAGGTCCGCGAGGTCCATGCCGATCTGCGGGTGCTCGCGCAGGGCACGACCGATCCGGCGCTGCAGGAGAAGCTCCGCTCGTTGTCCGACCGTCTCGCCGGGGTGCTCGACGGAACGGAACCGGAACCGACGGACGTCGTGCTGTCCCCCCGCGAGACCGACGTGCTGTCCCATGTGGCGCTGGGGTGCAGCAACGCCGAGATCGCCCAGCGCCTGTCGGTCGGCGCCGAGACGGTCAAGAGCTACCTGCGCAGCGCCATGAGCAAGCTCGACGTCCATTCCCGCCACGAGGCCGTCGTCGCCGCGCGAAAATCGGGTCTGCTGCCCTGAATCCGGTCGGTCCCCGCCGGCGGTGGACAGGGTGCGCGGAAGGGGGCCTGCGGTGGCCGAGACGACCGACTCACCCCAGCTCGTCCGCGTTCTCGGGCCGGGTCTGCTCCTGCTGTTCGTCATCGGCGACATCCTGGGCACCGGCATCTACGCCCTCACCGGGGAGGTCGCGAACGAGGTCGGTGGCGTGGTGTGGCTGCCGTTCCTCGTCGCGTTCGCCGTCGCGACGGTGACGGCGTTCAGCTATCTGGAGCTGGTCACGAAGTATCCGCGGGCGGCCGGAGCGGCGCTCTACACGCACAAGGCGTTCGGCGTGCACTTCCTGACCTTCCTGGTGGCCTTCGCCGTGATGTCCTCGGGCATCACCTCTGCCGCCACGGCTGCGCGGGCGTTCGCCGCGAACATCGCCGAGGCCTTCGGACTCGACCTGGCCGGCACGGCCGGGATCACCGTGATCGCGCTGGTCTTCGTCCTCGTCCTCGCGGTGATCAACTTCCGCGGGGTCGCCGAGAGCGTGAAGACCAATGTGGTGCTCACGATGATCGAGTTGGGCGGCCTGCTCATCATCGTCGCGATCGGCATGTGGGCGTTGGGTTTCGGCGGCGGCGATTTCTCGCGTGTGGTCGAGATCGATCCCGGCGACCGGTCCGTCTTCTCCGCGGTGGTCGCGGGGACAGCCCTGGCTTTTTTCGCGATGGTGGGATTCGAGGACTCGGTGAACATGGCCGAGGAATGCAAGGAGCCCACCCGGATCTTCCCCCGGATGCTGCTGCTCGGCCTGGGTCTCGCTGCGCTGGTGTACGTGCTCGTGTCGATCACCGCGATCGCGCTCGTCCCGCCCGACGAACTCGGGGCGGGCGAGACGCCCTTGCTGCGGGTGGTCGAGGTCGGCGCCCCGGCGTTCCCGGTCGGGATCTTCGCCTTCGTCACGATGTTCGCGGTGGCCAACACCGCGCTGATCAACATGCTGATGGCGAGCCGGCTGATCTACGGCATCGCCCGCGAGGACGTCCTGCCCGCCGTCCTGGGGCGGGTGCACCCGACCCGCCGCACGCCCTATGTCGCGATCGTGTTCACGACGCTGCTCGCGGTCGGTCTCGTCGTCTTCGTCGGCGGGGTGCCCGAACTCGGGGGTACGACGGCGCTGCTCCTGCTGGGGGTGTTCGCGATCGTCAACGTCGCGGCCCTGGTCCTGCGCCGGGACCACGTGGAGCACCGGCACTTCCGCGCGCCGACGATCCTTCCGGTGCTCGGGGCGACCAGTTGCCTGTTCCTCGTCCTACCGTGGGTCGACCGGCCTGCGACCCAGTACCGGACGGCCGGGGTGCTGCTCGGGATCGGCGTGGTGCTGTGGCTGGTGACGCGACTCGCGGGCCGGCGCGACGGCCGGCCCGCGAGTACGACGGATCGTGAGGAGAGCTGAGGGTCCGTCAGCGGTTGCGGACCAACGCCATCGAGCCGAGGCCGAGGACGGCGGTGACGAGCATGGCGAGGGACATGGGGACCGCGGTGTCCTCACCCCAGGCGCCGACGATCGGAGCGACTACGGCCGCCAGCAGGAACTGGAGGGCGCCGAGGAGCGCCGAGCCGGTGCCGGCAGCGTGCCGGACCTGACCGAGAGCGAGGGTCGCGGCGTTGGCGAGCACCAGCCCGAGGCTCGCGACGCCGAACCACAACGCCACTATGGTCACTCCGAGGACGGGTCCCGCGAGGGCGTTGACGGTGAGCACGGCGGACCAGAAGACGAGCAGCGCCGACCCGATGCCGAGCAGCCGGTGCGGGGTCGTGCGCTGGAGCAGCTTCTGGTTCACCACATTACCGAGGCTGATGCCCACGGCGTTGAACGCGAACAGCAGGGTGAACCAGCCGGTCGACAGGCCGTGGATCTTCTGCATGACGAACGGCGACGCGGAGATGTACGCGAAGAGCACACCGAACGCGAAGGTGTGGGCCAGCAGGTAGCCGAGATAGGTGCGGTCGCGGACGACGACGGCGATCCCGCTCGCCAGGCCGCCGAGGCCACCTGCCGAGCGACGGTCGGCCGGGAGGCTCTCGGGCAGGAAGAAGACGATCGCCGCGAGCATCACGAGGCTCAGCGCGGCCAGGAACCAGAAGACGGCGCGCCAGCCGACGGACAGGATGATGCCGCCGCCGACGAGCGGCGCCGCGATGGGCGCCACTGCGCTGACGAGCACGAGCAGGCCGAACAGCCTCGCCGCGGCCATGCCCTCGGCACGGTCGGAGACGACGGCTCGACCCACGACGATGCCGGCGGCGCCGGCGAAGCCCTGGACGAAGCGGGAGACCGCGAGCAGTTCCACGGTGGGCGCCAGAGCGCACGCGACGCTCGCGAGGGCGCACACGGCCGTGCCGATGAGCATGGACGAGCGGCGACCGAACCGGTCGGACATCGGTCCGATGATCAGGTTGCCGAGGGCCATGCCGATGAGGAAGGCCGTCAGCGTGAACTGCACCGCGGACGCGGTACTGCCGAATTCCTCGGCGATGTCGGGGAAGCCGGGCAGGTACATGTCCACGGCGAGCGGGGCCAGGGCGGCCAGCAGACCGAGCGACGCCACGGACATGCCGGACAGCGAACGGCCGCCGGATCCGTGCTCGTCGGTCTTCACTCCGGTTGCGGCCTCGGAGGGTCGGTTCATCACACCTCGATCGATAAGTTCGAATCTATATATAAATTTATATATAGATTCTAGCCTACGATCGAGGCATGCCCGACGACCCGAGGATCAGCGACGCCGACGTCGACCGGCTGGCCGACAGCGTGCGCACGCTCGTGTGGAAGTTGCAGCGCGTCGGCGAACGCGAATCGGGCCTGGTCGGGATCCCCCAGTCCGAGATCGAGGTCCTGCGGGTGCTCTCCGACCATCCCGGCATCACCGTGTCCGATCTCGCGCGCATGCTCGGACTGCAGAGCAGCAACGTCAGTGCCACGGTGCGCAGCCTCGTCGCCCGCGGCCTCGTCTCCCGCACGACCAACCCGAACGACGGGCGGTCGCACCATCTGCACCGCACTCCCCTGGCGGAGCACAACGGGAATCTCATTCGGCGTATGTGGATCTCACGGATGCAGGAGGTGCTCGCAGCGATGGATCCGGTCGATGCCGCCGAACTCGTCGCGGCGGCACCGCTGCTCGAACAGCTCGCCGCCCTCGCCGAGGATCCGGCCCTGGCCTGAGCTCAGGCTCCCTCGTCGTACTCCGGCGGCAGGGCGGCGAACATGTCGCGGGTGACCGCGACCGCGTTGTCGGAGCTGCCGCCGCGCACGACGAGCGTCGCGAACGCCAGATCGCCGCGGTAGCCGACGAACCACGAGTGCGACCCGCCCTCGACCTCGGCCTCGCCGGTCTTGCCGTAGACGTCGCCCTGGTCCCGGATACGGTCGGCGGTACCGCTCGTGATCACCAAGCGCATCATCTCGCGCAGACCCTCCACCATCTCCGGCGTCACCGGCGGCGGCGAACCGTTCACAACCGTCTCGCGACCCGCGATGAGATAGGGCACCGGAGTACGGCCGGCGGCGACCGTCGCCGCGGTGAGCGCCATCCCGAACGGGCTCACGACCACCTTGCCCTGACCGAAACCGTCCTCGGTCCGTTCGACGAGATCCTCCGCGGGCGGAACCGATCCGGTGAAGGTCGGCATCCCCACCACCTCGTAGTCCACACCGATACCGAACTGCGAGGCGGCGACGGTCAGCGCGTCCGGGGCCATCTCGGAGGCGAGCTTGGCGAAGGAGGTGTTGCAGGATCGGGCGAAAGCGGTGGCGAGAGAGACCGTCCCGAGCTCGAACTCGTTGTAGTTCGGCACGCTCCGCTCGCCGATCGTGATGCGACCGGGGCACGGCACCATCGTGTTCGGGGTCGCGCGACCCTCGGCGATCGCCGCACCCGAGGTGACGATCTTGAACGTCGAGCCCGGGGGGTACTGGCCGGCCAGCGCGACCGGGCCGTCCCTGTCGGCGGCCTTGTTCTGAGCCACCGCCAGCACCGCACCCGTGGACGCCTCGATCACGACCGTCATCGCCTGCTCGGTGCGGGCATCGACGGCCGCCTGAGCCGCGAGCTGGAGGGGACGGTCGAGGCTGACCGAGAACGACGGCACCGGCTGCGGCGGCGTCTCGGTGAGCACCCCGGTGTCCACGCCGTACTGGTTCACCACGACGACGCTCCACCCGGCCGTGCCGTCGACCTCGTCGATGACGGTCTTCTTGATCTGGCCCACGAGATCAGGCGCGAAGTTGCGATCGGTCGCGACGAGGTCGGCCTGCTCGGTCACCACGACACCGTCGATCCCGGCGAGACGTGGGGCGACGCGCTCGTAGTCGTCCTCGCGCAGTCGCATCACCGACCGCGGCCCGGACGAGGCCGTCACCGATTCCGCGATCGCCTGCGCCGTGAGCGAGGAATCGAACTCCGACAACGTCGACGCGAGCTGTCGTGCCGCACCGGCGACGTCGGTGGTCTGCGAGGCGTCGAAGGCGATGCCGTAGACCGTGCCGGGGACGAGGATGTCGCTGCCCGCGTGCTCGTTGACCCGGGCGCGCGGCGCCGGGCTGCTGCGGAGCTGCATGGTCTGCCGTTCGCCGAGCTGCGGGTGCAGCGCGGATTTCGCCCACCGCACGATCCAGTCGTTCCCGCTGCGCCCCATGTTGAGCTCACCGGTGTACTGCCACACCCGTTCCTTCGGCAGGTGCCACTCGTAGTTGTAGCCCACGGTCGCGGAGTCGCCGCTGATCCGGGTGGATGTCGTGGTGGCGGTGAGGGATTCGGCCTGAAGCCCGTCCAGGACTTCCTGCATCGCGACGGCCGCGTCGTCGGGGCGGTCGGTGCGGTCCGCCGCCGACGCGACGTCCTGAGCGGCGAACGAGTCGAGAAACGCCTGGGCGGCGGCCTCCGGCCCGGCCGGGCGCGGCGTGCACGCGACGGCCAGGCCGAGGAGCACGACGGCCACCGACAGCACAGCGCCGATCCGGAGTGCGCGTGCGTACGGGGATGCCGGGGTGGAACTTCGAGGTCTCATCGCCCGTCATCGTAGGCAGAGCCGACGGGAAATCAGTCGAGCAGCACCGTGGAGAACGTCGCGACCTGGCGGAAACCCGCGCGGGCGTAGGCTCCGCGGGCCGGGGCGTTGAAACTGTTGACGTAGAGGCTGGGCAGGCGACCGCTGCGAGCAACCGCGCAGGCCACGGCGGCGGTGCCGATCGTGCCGAGGCCCGAACCTCGATGCGCGGGATCGACCCAGACGCCCTGGATCTGGCCCACCGTGGACGACTGGGAGCCCACCTCCGCCTTGAACACCACCTGTCCGTCCTCGAATCGCGCCCAGGCGCGTCCCGCCGCGATGAGGCTCGCGACGCGGCGCCGGTAACCCGCACCGCCGTCGCCGGTGCGCGGGTCGATACCGACCTCCTCGATGAACATCGAGATCGCGGCCGGCAGATAGACATCGAGTTCCTCGGGCCGCACGGGACGGACCTGCGGGTCGGGTTCGACGAGCGGCTCGCGGTCGAGAACGAGGAGGGGTTGTTCGGCCCTCACCTCGCGGGGAGCGCCCCACGCCGATTCGAGCCGCTCCCACATCGGCAGCGCGTACTCGGCGCGACCGACGATGGACGAACACAGTCGCGGCCCGCGACTCGCGCGCTCGGCGAACGCCTGGATGTCGTCGGGACTGCCCAGCAGCGGAATGAGGTTCGCGCCGGAGAAGCACAGCGAGGTCTCGGGGCCGCCGCGGCTCCACATCTCACCGCCGACGGCACGCCCGTCGAGTCCGTACTCCTCGACGCGGCCGGCCACCATGCACGCGGCCACGGGGTCGCGGGAGAGCACCCGGAGCACCGCGGCGGTGTCACGTCCACCCAACGACCGGACACCCAGAAGCTTGAGCACTCGCTCACCACCCGTCGACAAGCCGATACGAGATCAGAGTGCCATGCCGGACGGCGGCGTGGAAACCTGAGTCCTCGAAAGTGAGAGAACGCCGTCCCGTGCGCCCCACCCGTATCAGCCGACCGACACCACGGGGCCGCCGCCCGAGGCGTTGCCTTCCATCTCGTCGGCGATGCGCATCGCTTCCTCGATGAGGGTCTCGACGATCTGCGCCTCGGGCACGGTCTTGATGACCTTGCCCTTGACGAAGATCTGGCCCTTGCCGTTTCCGGAGGCCACACCGAGGTCCGCCTCACGAGCCTCACCGGGTCCGTTGACGACGCACCCCATCACCGCGACCCGCAGCGGCACCTCCATGCCCTCGAGTCCGGCGGTGACCTCGTTGGCGAGGGAGTAGACGTCCACCTGGGCGCGCCCGCAGGACGGGCAGGAGACGATCTCGAGCTTGCGGGGACGCAGGTTCAGCGACTGCAGGATCTGCGTGCCGACCTTGATCTCCTCGGCGGGCGGCGCCGACAGCGACACGCGGATGGTGTCGCCGATGCCCTCGCTGAGCAGCGCGCCGAAGGCGACGGCCGACTTGATGGTGCCCTGGAAGGCGGGGCCGGCCTCGGTCACGCCGAGATGCAGCGGGTAGTCGCACTGCGCGGCGAGCTGCCGGTAGGCCTCGACCATCACGACGGGGTCGTTGTGCTTGACGGAGATCTTGATGTCGCCGAAGCCGTGTTCCTCGAACAGGCTCGCCTCCCACAGGGCGGATTCGACGAGCGCCTCCGGCGTGGCCTTGCCGTACTTGGCGAGCAACCGGGGGTCGAGGGAACCGGCGTTGACGCCGATACGGATGGGGATCCCGGCATCGCCGGCCGCCTTGGCGACCTCCTTGACGCGACCGTCGAATTCCTTGATGTTGCCGGGATTGACGCGCACGGCCGCGCAGCCGGCGTCGATCGCGGCGAAGATGTACCGCGGCTGGAAGTGGATGTCGGCGATCACCGGGATCTTGCTCTTCTTCGCGATGATCGGGAGCGCGTCGGCGTCCTCCTGACGCGGGCACGCCACACGCACGATGTCGCAGCCGGACGCCGTGAGCTCCGCGATCTGCTGGAGGGTGGCGTTCACGTCGTGCGTCTTCGTGGTGGTCATCGACTGCACGGACACCGGATGATCGCTGCCGACGCCGACATTTCCGACCATGAGCTGGCGGGTCTTGCGTCGGGGTGCGAGGACCGCAGGAATTTCGGGCATGCCCAATCCGACGGGGCTGGTCACAGTTCGCCTTCTTTCGTCGCTACTCGGCAAGTCTACCGGCGCAGATCAGAACAGCTTGATGGGGTTGACGATGTCTGCTGTGAGGGTGAGCACCATGTAGGCGCCCCCGATGACCACCGCCACATAGGTCAGCGGCAGCAGTTTCATGTAGTCCACGGGCGGGCCGACCGGCAGTCCGCGCAGGCTGCGCAGCCAGTTCCGGGCCTTCTCGTAGATCGCGACGGCCATGTGCCCGCCGTCGAGCGGCAGCAGCGGGAGGAGGTTGAACGCACCGAGGAAGAAGTTCAGCTGTGCGAGCAACAACACGAACGACTCCCAGATGCCGCGCTCGGCGAACTGGCCGCCGATGACGCTGGCGCCGACGACGCTGACCGGGGTGTCGACCGCGCGCTCTCCCCCGGTGACCGCCGTCCACAGGTCGGCGACCTTGCTCGGCAGGCTCACGAGCGCCTCGGCCGTGCGGACCGCCAGGTAACCGGTGAAGTCGAAGGTCGCGGGGATCGCCGAGAGCGGCGTGTACTCGATGATTCCCGGCTCTCCCCCGACACCGATCGCACCGACGGTGCGGGAGACGGGTTCGGCGTCGGGCGACTCGCTCTCGTAGACCCAGCGCTGGACCTGCTGGACCGTGACCGGCACGGTGAGGGTCTCCTCGCCGCGTTCGACGGTGAACGGCACGGTGCCCGACAGGGGCTGCGTGGCCCGGACGAGGTCGCCGAAGGTCTCGACGGACTGCCCGTCCACGGCGACGATCACGTCGCCCGGTTCGATGCCGGCCTGCTCGGCCGGACCGGGACCCGAACAGTCGGCCGGGGTGTAATCGGGCGGGCCGTCCTGGGTCGGCGCGGCACAGCCGACGGTGCCGACCACCGCGCGGTTGTCGGTGTTGGGCAGCCCCGCACTGGCGGCGAGGCCGTAGATGAGCACGATGCCGAGCAGGAAGTTCATCGCGATGCCACCCGACATCACGACGAGGCGCTTCCACGTCTTCTGCTTGTACATCGCGCGCTCGACCTCGTCGGGCGCGAGTTCGTCCAGGGCCGTCATGCCGGCGATGTCGCAGAACCCGCCGGCCGGAACCGCCTTGAGACCGTATTCGGTCTCACCGCGGCGGAAGGCGAACACGCGGGGGCCGAACCCGATGTAGTAGCGCCGGACCTTCATGCCCAGCTTCTGCGCGGTCCACATGTGGCCGGCCTCGTGCAGGGCGATGGAGATGGCGATGCCGAGGGCGAACAGCACCACGCCCAGTACGAACATCATGAGTGGCCGATCCTCCTATACGAGTGTGCGCGCCCGGTCGCGGGCCCAGCCGTCGGCGGCGAGCACGTCGTCCACGGTACTGGGTTCGGCGGACCACTCGTGTGCGTCGTTCAGCACGGCCTCGACGGTCTGCACGATCCGCGGGAACGACAGCGTCCCCGCGAGGAATGCCTCGGCGGCGACCTCGTTGGCCGCGTTGTAGACGGCGGTGAGGCATCCGCCGCCCACGCCCGCCTGGCGCGCGAGCCGCACGGCCGGGAAGACGTCGTCGTCGAGGGGTTCGAACTCCCAGGTGGACGCCGTCGAGAAGTCGAGTGCCGGGGCGGCGTGCGGAACGCGGTGCGGCCAGCCGAGGGCCAGCGCGATCGGCAGCTTCATCGACGGCGGCGACGCCTGGGCCAGAGTCGACCCGTCGACGAAGGTGACCATCGAGTGCACGATCGACTGAGGGTGCACCGTCACGTCGATCCGGTCGTAGTCCACGCCGAAGAGCAGGTGGGTCTCGATGAGTTCGAGTCCCTTGTTGACGAGGGTCGCCGAGTTGAGGGTGTTCATCGGTCCCATCGACCAGGTGGGGTGGGCGCCGGCCTGTTCGGGAGTCACCGATTCGAGGCGGTCGGCGGTCCAGCCGCGGAACGGACCGCCCGAGGCGGTGAGCACGAGACGCGCCACCTCGTCGCCGGTGCCGCCGCGCAGGCACTGCGCAAGCGCGGAGTGCTCCGAGTCGACCGGCACGATCTGGCCGGGCGCCGCCGCCTTCGTGACGAGCGAGCCGCCCGCGACCAGCGACTCCTTGTTCGCCAACGCGAGTCGCGCACCGGTACCGAGCGCCGCGAGCGTCGGTTCGAGGCCGAGGGAGCCGACGAGGGCGTTGAGCACGACGTCGGCCTCGACCTCGCGCACGAGCTCGGTGACAGCGGTCCGGCCGCTCCGAACCGGCAGGTCGAGACGTGCGGCGGCGTCGGGGTCGGCCACGGCGACCTCGCGGACACCCGTTGCGCGGATCTGCTCGGCGAGCAGATCCGTCTTGCCTCCGCCCGCGGCGAGACCGACGACTTCGAAGTCGTCGGGGTTGGCGGCGATCACGTCGAGTGCCTGGGTACCGATGGAACCGGTACTACCCAGCAGGAGCACCCGGGTGCGGGAAGAAGATCGAGTGTCGGCCACGCGAGCATTGTTCCCCACGCACCTGAACGGTTCCTGAACCGCCCGGTCTCCACCTCTCGACAGGCGCCACACGCATGCCCCGCTTCGTACGACGCGGGGTCGTATGTCACGATAAGCAGCAACAGCAGCATCTGGTGAGCAGGAGGAAACCGTGGCCGGTACCGAGTTGCAGTCCACTCGTGGTGATGTGGCGGCGGAAGTGCCGTCCGCCGAGTGGGGTTGGAGCGGGGAAGCCCCCAAGTTCTTCCGCGTGATGGCTTTGATCGTGGCGGCGTTCCTGCTGCTGATGCTGATCGGCAATCACGAAGGCCATGTCGAGAGCCTGTACCTCATCGGTTCGGCGGCTCTGCTGGTGTTCATCGTCGCGCGCGATGCGGTGCGTCGCCGCCGGTTGCGCTAGTCCATCGACGAAAGGGCCCGTCCGGAATTCTCCGGACGGGCCCTTTCGTGTCTGTCGGCTCAGCCTTCCGCGGCGAGCTGACCGCACGCTGCGGCAATCTCCTGGCCGCGGGTGTCGCGGACGGTGCACGACACGCCCTGGGCCTGCACGCGCCGCACGAACTCGCGTTCGACGTCCTTCGGGCTGGCATCCCACTCGCTGCCCGGGGTGGGGTTGAGCGGGATGAGGTTCACGTGCACGAGCGACCCGAGAGCCTTGTGGAGCTTCTTGCCGAGCATGTCGGCGCGCCACGGCTGGTCGTTGACGTCGCGGATGAGGGCGTACTCGATCGAGACGCGCCGGCCGGTCTTGTCGGCGTAGTACCGCGCCGCCTCGAGGACCTCGGCGACCGACCACCGGTTGTTGACCGGGACGAGGGTGTCGCGCAGTTCGTCGTCCGGGGTGTGCAGCGACACCGCGAGGGTGACGCTGAGCCCTTCGTCGGCGAAGCGGCGGATGGCCGGTGCGAGTCCCACCGTGGAGACGGTGACCGAACGCTGCGACAGACCGAGGCCTTCGGGCGCAGGTGAGGTGATGCGCCGCACCGCCGCGACCACGCGCTTGTAGTTCGCGAGCGGCTCGCCCATGCCCATGAACACGACGTTCGACAACCGTCCCGGTCCGCCGGCGACGTCGCCGTCGCGCAGGGCAGCGGCGGCCGCGCGCACCTGGTCGACGATCTCGGCCGTGGACAGGTTGCGGTCGAGACCGCCCTGGCCGGTCGCGCAGAACGGGCATGCCATGCCGCATCCGGCCTGGCTGGAGATGCACAGCGTGGCGCGATCGGGATAGCGCATGAGGACGCTCTCGAGCAGGGTGCCGTCGTGGGCGCGCCACAGGGTCTTGCGGGTCTCGCCTCCGTCGCACGCGATGTGCCGGACCGCGCTGAGCAGAGGCGGGAACAACGCCTCCCCCACCTTGTCGCGGACGGCGGCGGGCAGATCGGTCATCTTCGCCGGATCCGCCTCGAGCCGCCCGTAGTACTGGCGGGCGAGCTGGTCGGCGCGGAAGGCCGGAAGCCCCAGTTCGCGCACCGCATCACGACGCTGATCTGCGTCGAGGTCGGCGAGATGGCGCGGCGGAAGACCACGCTTGGGTGCATCGAAGACCAGGGGCAGGGAAGAAGCCATAATCACCTATTGTCCCATGATCCGGGACGGATGGGTCCGGGCGTTGCTGTGATACTCGCCCCCATTCCCGGGCCGGTGTCACCGGTCGGTCTCCCTCACGCCGAGTCGCCCGGGCGCGGAGGGGGAATACGGGAGCATGGACATCATGACCGGTCTCGTCGCTCCCGAAGTCGCACGCTCGTGGTTGCTCGTTCCGGGCCGCTCCCCCGATCTCTTCGACACCGCCGCCGACTCGCCGGCGGATGCGGTGGTGCTCGACCTCGAGGATGCCGTACCCGCCGCGGCCAAACCCGCTGCTCGCGAAGGCATCGTGGCGTGGCTGCGCGAGGGTGGGAAGGCCTGGGTGCGGGTCAACGACGCCACCACGTCGTTCTGGGCCGACGATCTCGCCGCACTCGCCGGCCTCCCGGGCCTGCAGGGCGTCATGCTCGCGAAGGCGGAGAGTGGTCACCAGGTCGAGGCCACCGCAGATCTGCTGCCGGAGGGCACGCGCATCCTCGTGTTGATCGAGTCGGCGATGGGTCTCGAGGCGGCTCCCGAGATCGCCCGTGCGGAGGGCACCTTCCGCCTGGTCTTCGGCAGCGGCGACTTCCGGCGCGACACCGGCATGAGCGACAGCCCGATGGCGATGGCGTACGCGCGGTCGAGGTTGGTCATCACGAGCCGCGCCGCGCGCCTGCCGGGACCCATCGACGGACCCACACTCAGCGACGACCCCGAGGTCCTCGAACGTGAGGCCGAGCTGACCCGCTCGATGGGGATGACCGGCAAATTGTGCATGACCGGCGAACGCGCGTCGTACGCGAACGTGGCTCTGAGCCCGAACAGCACGGACGTGGACTGGGCGGAAGGCATCATCGACAAACTCGGTGAGGACGGACGCAACGTCCGCGACGGCAGCGACCTGCCGAACCTCGCGAAGGCGAAGAAGATCACCGAGCTGGCGCGAATGTTCGGTATCGGCCGGTCGCGCTGACCGCTCTCAGCTCAGTTCCAGGCCCAGGGGTCTGCGGCGCACGTGCAGCCGGTAGCGGACGGTGAGCGTCGTGCCGGGTGTCTCGCGGATCGCCCGGGTCGCGACGCGTGGTGCGAACTCGATGCCGAGCACCCGCTCGAGGGTCGCTCGGTCCGGAAACTCCCACAGCGTGTCGACGCGGCGCAGATCGAATCCCTGCGCCTCGAAGAACGCCTCGACCGCGGCCGGGTCGTAGTGCGGCAGGTCGTCGCGCATCCAGTCGCCGTAGGGATGGGCGGTGGCGTCGAGATCGACGACGGCGAGCGCGCCGCCCGGACGCAGCACACGCATCGCCTCGAGGATTCCGGCGCCGCACCCCGGGCCGAAGAAGTAGGCGGTGCGGGCGTGGACGAGATCGACCGAAGCGTCGGGAAGCGGCATGTCAGCCGCGGAGCCTTCCGTCACGGTGACCGACGGAAGACCGTCCACGCGGATGCGGGCCGCGGCGACCAGCGGCGGATGCGGTTCGATCCCGGTCACCGTGCGTGCGTCGGCCGCGAACATCGGAAGGTGGAAACCCGAACCGCACCCGACGTCGACGACGTCGCGGCCGGTCCAGTCCGCGGCCTCCCGCAGCGCCGCGTACACGGCGCCGCGGGGATCCTGCGCGCGGTTCTCCTCCTCGTACACCTCGGGCCAGTGCCAGATGTTGGGGCTGGCGATCACACCACTCCCCGACTTCGGCGCACGAAGCTTCGACGAACGCACCATCGGGCGACTACACGAAGGCCGTGAGGATCAGCCAGGTGACGAAGGCCGACGGCAGGATCGAGTCGAGCCGGTCCATGATGCCGCCGTGGCCGGGCAGCAGGGTGCCCATGTCCTTGATGCCGAGATCCCGCTTGACCTGCGACTCGATGAGATCGCCGGCCGTCGCCGTCACCACGAGCACGGCGCCGAGCAGCAGACCGGCCCACCACGGGCCGTCGAGCAGGAAGACGACGGTGAGGACACCGACCGCGATGCAGGCCACCAACGACCCGGCGAAACCTTCCCACGACTTCTTCGGGCTGATCGCCGGGACCATCGGGTGCTTGCCGAACAGGACACCCGAGGCGTAGCCACCGATGTCCGACGCGACACAGACGAGCATCAGGCAGAACACGCGCTGGGCGCCTTGATCCTCGAGGACCATGAGGGTCGCGAACGACGCCAGCAGCGGCAACCAGGCCGCGACGAAGACCGCGACCGCGGTGTCGCGCAGGTAGTTGCGCGGTTGCGCGACGAGACCGTGGTCGAACAGGCGCCACAGCATCGTCACGACGACCGTGCCTGCGAACGCACCGAGCACACCCGTCGTGCCGTACGGCCACCCGAGCCAGATCATCGCCTGACCACCTGCCAGCAACGGCAGTCTGGGGACGAGCACGTCCGCCTCGCGCAGACGCTTGGTGACCTCCCAGGTCGCGATGCCGATGGCGATCGCGACGACGGCGAGCCACGCCTTCGGGGCGAACAGCAGGATCCCGATGACGAGCGCGCCCAGACCACCGCCGACCGCGAAAGCGGCCGGCAGGTCGCGTCCCGCCCGTGAGGGTTTCTTCACCGGCTCCGACGCGGGGTCGGGGGCCGGTGCCGGGTCTGCAGGGGTGGCACCGGAGTCGGCTCCGGCACCGAGTGGAAGCTGCGGGTCGGAGGACCCGTCGGCTCGACCCACTGTCAGACCTCCATCAGTTCGGCTTCCTTGTGCTTGATCAACTCGTCGATCTGACCGACGTACTTGGCGGTCGTCTTGTCGAGTTCCTTCTCGGCGCGGTTCACGTCGTCCTCGCCGGCCTCGCCGTCCTTCTGGATACGTCCGAGTTCCTCCATCGCCTTGCGGCGGACGTTGCGCACGGCGACCTTGGCGTCCTCACCCTTGGCCTTGGCCTGCTTGACGAGTTCGCGACGACGCTCCTCGGTGAGCTGCGGGACCGAGATGCGGATGATGTTGCCGTCGTTGGTGGGGTTGACACCGAGATCGGAGTTGCGGATCGCGGTCTCGATCGCGTTCAGCTGCGAGGCCTCGTACGGCTTGACGATGACCATGCGCGCCTCCGGAACATTGATGCTGGCGATCTGCGTGATCGGCGTGGGAGCCCCGTAGTAGTCGACGACGATGCGGTTGAACATGCCCGGGTTCGCGCGACCGGTCCGGATGCCACCCAGATCGTCCCGGGCCACCGTGACGGCCTTCTCCATCTTCTCTTCTGCTTCGAAGAGGGCTTCATCGATCACGGCAGTTCCTCCATGTTCCGTTGTCCGTTCATGACCGTACGAGTGTTCCGATCTTCTCACCGGCGATGGCTCGGGCGATATTGCCCTTGGTCAGCAGATTGAAGACCATGATCGGCATGGCGTTGTCCATGCACAGGCTGAAGGCGGTCGCGTCGGCGACCTTGAGGCCCTGCTCGATGACCTCGCGATGGGTGATCTCCTCGAACAGCACCGCATCCGGGTTCGTGCGGGGGTCGTCGGAGTAGACGCCGTCCACGGCCTTCGCCATGAGGACGACCTCGGCGCCGATCTCGAGGGCGCGCTGCGCGGCGGTGGTGTCGGTGGAGAAGTACGGCATGCCCATGCCGGCACCGAAGATGACCACACGCCCCTTCTCGAGGTGGCGGCGCGCACGCAGCGGCAGGTAGGGCTCGGCGACCTGCCCCATCGTGATGGCGGTCTGCACGCGGGTGTCGATGCCTTCCTTCTCCAGGAAGTCCTGCAGCGCAAGGGAGTTCATGACCGTGCCGAGCATGCCCATGTAATCGGACCGCGCGCGTTCGAGACCGCGCTGCTGGAGTTCGGCGCCGCGGAAGAAGTTGCCGCCACCGATCACGACGGCGACCTCGGCGCCACCGCGCACGACCTCCGCGATCTGCTGGGCCACCGTCGTCACCACGTCCGGATCGAGTCCGACCTTGCCGCCGCCGAACATCTCGCCGCCGAGCTTGAGCAGTACCCGGCGGAATCCGGGCCGATCGTGGGCGTGGTCGGACATGACTCTCCTCTGGTTGCGCATGAATCGGCCCTTATCATCCTGCCTCATCCGCTCGAGGGAACCGAGATCGGGCGGATAGACACGCCACACCTGTCACCGCGCAGCACGCGCGAGCGCCTCCGTGCCCCGAGGCGGCGTGGCCCGACACACCTCGACCCCGCCGGTAGCAGCACCGACGGGGTCGTGGAGTGGAAGAACTAGCTGGCGCCGACCTCGAAACGCACGAAGCGGACGACGTTCGCGCCGGCCTCGTCGAGGATCGCCTTGACGGTCTTCTTCGAGTCCGTCACGGACGCCTGCTCGAGCAGGACGACGTCCTTGAAGTAGCCGTTGACGCGGCCTTCGACGATCTTCGGCAGAGCCTGCTCCGGCTTGCCCTCGGCCTTGGCGGTCTCCTCGGCGATACGACGCTCGTTGGCGACGATGTCCTCGGGAACCTCGTCACGGGTGACGTACTTGGCCTTCAGAGCGGCGATCTGCATCGCGGCAGCGCGAGCGGCCTCGGCAGCAGCATCGCCCTCACCGGTGTACTCGACGAGCACGCCGACGGACGGCGGCAGGTCGGAAGCACGCTTGTGCAGGTAGACGGCGGTCTGACCGTCGAATGCGGCAACGCGACGCAGCTCGAGCTTCTCGCCGATCTTCGCGGACAGCTCCTGGACGAGGGCGTCGACGGTCTTGCCGTCGGCCTCGACGGCCTTGAGCGCCTCGACGTCGTTCGCGCGGGCCTGTGCGGCAGCGGTGACGACCTTGTCGGCGAGAGCCTGGAACTCGTCGTTCTTGGCGACGAAGTCGGTCTCGGAGTTCAGCTCGACGAGAACGCCGTCCTTGGCGACGACGAGGCCCTCGGCGGTGGAGCGCTCGGCGCGCTTGCCCACGTCCTTGGCACCCTTGATGCGCAGCTGCTCGACGGCCTTGTCGAAGTCGCCGTCGTTGTCGGCGAGAGCGTTCTTGCAGTCCAGCATTCCGGAGCCGGTGAGCTCACGGAGACGCTTGACGTCGGCGGCGGTGTAGTTCGCCATGGAAGCGAGCCTCCTGTGTCTGTGGTGGAAAAGTCTCTGGGGGCGGCCCTATCGCGCGGATGAGCTCGGGCCGCGATGCGACGGCCCCGACCAGGATCTCTCGATCGGAAGGTCGGGGCCGGGCAACGAATCAGGCCTCGGGGGCCGCGTCTGCTGCGTCCGCTGCGGGCGCCTCGGCGTCGGCGGCGGGGGTGGCCTGCGCGAGCAGCTCCTGCTCCCACTCGGCGAGAGGCTCGGCGCCGGCCTCGGGCTTGGCCTCGGCGTCGCTGCTCTTGCCGGCGCGGGCCTGCAGGCCCTCGGCGACGGCGGAAGCGACGACCTTGGTCAGCAGCGCCGCGGAACGGATCGCGTCGTCGTTACCCGGGATCGGGTAGTCGACGAGGTCCGGATCGCAGTTGGTGTCGAGGATCGCGATGACCGGAATGTTCAGTTTGCGGGCCTCACCGACGGCGATGTGCTCCTTGTTGGTGTCGACGACCCAGATCGCCGACGGAACCTTCGCCATGTCGCGGATGCCGCCGAGGGTGCGCTCCAGCTTGTTCTTCTCACGCGTGAGCATGAGGATTTCCTTCTTGGTGCGTCCCTCGAAGCCACCGGTCTGCTCCATCGACTCGAGCTCCTTCAGGCGCTGCAGGCGCTTGTGGACGGTCGAGAAGTTGGTGAGCATGCCGCCGAGCCAGCGCTGGTTCACGTAGGGCATGCCCACGCGGGTGGCCTCTTCGGCGATGGATTCCTGCGCCTGCTTCTTGGTGCCGACGAACAGCACGGTTCCACCGTGAGCGACGGTCTCCTTGACGAACTCGTACGCCTTGTCGATGTACGTCAGGGTCTGCTGCAGGTCGATGATGTAGATGCCGTTGCGGTCGGTGAAGATGAACCGCTTCATCTTCGGGTTCCAGCGACGGGTCTGGTGTCCGAAGTGGGCGCCGCTGTCGAGCAGCTGCCGCATAGTCACAACAGGCATGCCTGTTTCTCTCTTTCGTGTCGGTTTCCGCGGTGGATCTTCCGATCCCCGCCCTGGCGTCCACATGCCCGTCGAACCCTTGCGGGACCGGCCGACGGCCATTTCCGATGCGGCCCGGAGAAACGGGTCGGCATCGATGCGCGGACGCGCGAAGTCGATCTGCGTATACAGACCGCCCGACAAGTGTACGCGGAGCAGGCGCGGATCCCTAACCGGGAGTCGCCGGGCCTGTGGACGGATCCGGGGTTGTCCACAGATCGCGTCGCCCTCTGGTGCGCAGCGACTCCGATTCACGAGACTGGCGGGCATGCTCCTCGCCGCTCGCCTCCGGTCGCTCGCCGTCGTGATCGCCGCGTTCGTCGTGCTCACCGCTGCGCCGGGAACCGGATCGGCCGACGCCGGACGGTTCGTGTGGCCGCTCGATCCCCGGCCGGTCGTGAGCCGGGAGTTCGACCTGCCCGAGCAGAACTGGCTCCCCGGTCACCGCGGTGTCGATCTCGACGCACACGTGGGGCAGACCGTCGTGGCGGCAGGTGACGGCGTCGTCGCGTTCGCCGGTGTCGTGGCCGGGAAGCCTGTGGTCTCCATCGATCACGAGGGCGGGCTGCGCACGACCTACGAGCCGGTGGAGGCGGCGGTCGCCGCGGGTCGCCGGGTGACGAGGGGCGATCCCATCGGCACCGTCGTCGCCGGTCACGAGGGAGGCGTCTCCCCCGCATGCCTGCATTGGGGACTCCGACGCGGCCGCGACGACTATCTCGATCCGCTGCCGCTCGTCGAGCGCCCGGTGATCCGCCTGCTGCCGGTATGACGCCCTGGTGGCCCGTACGCCCGCCTAATGCACTGCGTGTCGACCCGACAGTACGGGGAAGTCGTCGGCGACCATCGCGGCGAGTTCGACGAACGCCGTGCGTGTCGCGGGGCGGAGCCGTTCGAGATCGATCTCGGCTCCCTCCGCGAGGTGCTCGTCGAAAGGCAGCACCTTCACCGCGCGGCACCGCGCGAGGAAATGCGCGGTCAGCGCGTCCATGTCGATGCTCGCCGCACCCGGGCGCGGCGAACTGATCACCACGACCGTGCGCTCGACCAGGTCGGAGTAGCCGTGCGCCTGCAGCCAGTCGAGGGTCGCCGCCGCACTGCGCGCCGCATCGACTGCGGGCGACGCGACGAGCACGAGGGTGTTCGCCAGGTCCAGCACGCCGCGCATGACCGAATGCATGATCCCGGTGCCGCAGTCGGTGAGGATCACGTTGTAGTAGACCTGCAGGATGTCGACGACGCGGCGGTAGTCCTCCTCGCTGAACGCTTCCGAGGCAGCGGGATCGCGTTCGCTCGCGAGCACTTCGAGCCGGCTCGGCGCCTGCGAGGTGTGGGCACGCACGTCCGAGTACCGGCGGATGCCCGACGCGTTCGCGAGCAGGTCCCGCACGGTCGAGGTGGTCTGCTGCGGGATCCTCTGCCCGAGGGTGCCGAAGTCCGGATTCGCGTCGACGGCGATGACGCAGTCGCCGCGCAGTGACGCGAACGTCGACCCCAGTCCGACGGTCGTGGTGGTCTTGCCCACCCCGCCCTTCAGCGACAGCACCGCGATCCGGTAGTCGCCCGGGATCGGCTGGCGGATCCGGGCGACGAGCTCCTCCCGGCGCTCGCTGCCTCCTCCGTCGAGCCTGCCGCCGGTCAGCCGGTCGACCCGCTCCCGCCACCGTCGCGTGGAACGTCGTGACCTGCGGACCAGCACTCCCGAGGCGAGGTCGACATTGGACGGCTGATGGTCGAAACGACGGGCCTCGTGTTGCAGGTCGTCGACCGGAGCGTCCGTTCGTGCCGGTAGCGGGGCCTGGACCGATGCGGGCTCGGGGTCGACCGGATCGGGTGCGACCTCCGTGGCCTCCGGACTCGACACCTCCGGTGCAGGTGCAGGTGCAGGTGCCTCGGCCTCGGGCTGCTCCGCGACGTCGGGAACCGGATCCACGGAGACGGGCGCAGGCCCGGGTTCGGTCGCGGCTGCCGGGACCGTCACCTCGGGCACTGCGGAAAACGTCGCCTCGGGCACTGCGGGAAACGTCGCCTCGGGCTCCGCCGGGACCGTCGCCTCGCGCTCCGCGGGCGGGAGAACACGCCTTTCGGGTCGCGCCGGTTCGTGCGTGAGAGCGGCTTCGGACACTTCCGGCTCCGGGTCGGCCTCGGAACTGACCCGGGGCCGCAACGCCATGCCGAGAGGCACGGAGGCCGTCATCTCGAGCGGAGCGGAGGGAGCGGGCGGAGTCGCACCGTCGCCGGGCGAAGTGGAGGGACCGGGCGTCTCGGTGCCTCTGGCCGCGCGGCGGAGGCCGCGTCGCGCGTGGTCGGTTCCGGATTCCGGTGGGTCCTGCAGCCAGGCGGGCACGGCAGGACCCGGTTCGTTGCGTCTCATCTGTTCCCCCGATTCGATGGTGCCGGCGCACGCTATCAAACCGGGACGGCTTCTCGGGCAAGCCGATCAGGCGCGGGGATGGGCCTGATCGTGCGCGGCGCGCAGACGCGCCACCGAGACGTGGGTGTAGAGCTGCGTGGTGGCCAGACTCGAATGGCCCAGCACCTCCTGGACCACCCGCAGATCCGCTCCCCCTTCGAGCAGGTGCGTCGCAGCGCTGTGCCGCAGACCGTGCGGCGCGAGGTCGGGTGCGCCCGGCACCGACGAGACGGCGTCGTGCACCACCGACCGGACCTGCCGCTGGTCGATCCGACCACCACGCTTGCCCAGCAGCAGCGCCGCACCCGACGACGGTCGTGCGAGATGCGGGCGTCCGTGACGCAGCCACGCGTCGAGCGCCTCTGCCGCGGGACCTCCGTAGGGAACGATCCGTTCCTTGTCGCCCTTACCGAGAACCCGGACGGCCCGCCGCTCGGCGTCGACGTCGTCGATGTCGACCGCGCACAGCTCACCGACCCGGATTCCGGTCGCATACAGCAGCTCGACGATCGCCCGGTCACGCAGTGCGACGGGATCGAGTTCACGCGCACCGGATTTCGCGGCCTCCATGATCTCCAGTGCCTGGTCGTCGCGGAGCACGGCGGGCAGTGAGCGGTGCGGACGCGGTGAGACGAGACGCGTCGCCGGGTCGGCGTCGAGTCGCCGGGTGCGCACGAGCCATGCCGTGAAGACGCGTGCCGACGAGGTGCGCCGCGCGAGCGTGGTGCGGGCCGCTCCCGCCGCCACCATCCCGGCGAGCCAGGACCGCAGCAGATCGAGATCGAGGTCGGTGATGCGCGCATCGGGATTCCGGTCGGCGAGGTGCTGCAACAGCGAGCGGGTGTCGGTGCGATAGGCGCGAATCGTGTGTTCCGAGCGGTTGCCTTCGAGGCGCAGGTGGTCGACGAAGTCCCCGAGGTGCACGTCCAGCGTCGCCGGGAGCATGTCGGATTCGTTGCCTCGCATGGGTCTACCGTGCGGCACGACCGGCTCGGGTGCAACGACCCGCGCCGACTAAGGTGCTTTCGTGAACAAAACGATCCCGGTACCGATGTTGTGCGCCCTGGCGTTGCTGTCGGCGATCGCGCCGCTCGCTACGGACATGTACCTCCCGGGACTTCCCGTCATGGCGGAGAGCCTGGGCAGTTCGACCGTCGGCGTCCAGCTCACACTCACGACCTTCATGGCGGGTCTCGGGCTCGGCCAGTTGCTCGTGGGTCCCCTGTCGGATGGCTGGGGCCGTCGACGGCTGATCCTCGCCGGCACGATCGTCCTGGCGGTGAGCAGCGCGATCTGCGCGATGGCGCCCACCGTCGAGATCCTGATCGCTGCGCGTCTGGTCCAGGGCTTCAGCGGCGGCACCGGCATCGTCCTCGCCCGGGCGGTCATCGCCGACCGGGCTCGAGGCAATCAGGCTGCCAAGCTGTTCAGCCTGATGATGATCATCGGTGGCATCGCGCCCGTCGCCGCTCCTCTGCTCGGTGGTGTGCTGCTGGGTCCGATCGGATGGCGCGGCATCTTCTGGGTGCTCACGGGCCTGGCCGTCCTGATGGCCGTCGGTGCCTTCGCGTTCGTCCCGGAGACCCTGCCGCCGGAGAAGCGGCACGGTGGCGGTCTGAAGACGATGGCCGGCAACTTCGGATACGTTCTCCGGCAGCGACGCTTCGTCGGTTACGCCGCCGCGATGGCCCTGGGCTTCGGCGCGATGTTCTCGTACATCTCCGCCTCACCCTTCGTCACCCAGAACATCCTCGGTCTGAGCCCGGGCCAGTTCTCTCTGGTCTTCGCCGTGAACTCGGCCGGTCTCGTGCTGGCCAATGCCGTCAACACCCGCCTCATCGGCCGGTTCGAGGTGCGGACACTGCTGCTCTTCGGAGTGACCACCATGTTCACGGCAGGTGCGCTGCTGTTGCTGACGATGGTCGTCGTCGGCTACGTCGCGGCGCTGATCCTGCCGCTGCTGTTCGTCGCGATCAGCATGATGGGCCTGACGCTGGGCAACGCCACCGCGCTGGCCCAGTCGCAGGTCCCGAAGGCGGCCGGTACGGGCTCCGCCGTGATCGGCGCCTCCCAGTTCGGTCTCGCTGCCGTGGTCTCCCCGCTCGTCGGGCTCGGCGGCGAAGGCACCGGTATCCCGATGGCCGTCGCCATCGTGGTCTGCTCGGGACTCGCGCTCACCTCCGCCGCGGTGCTGGCGCGTGACTCCGCCGCGGTGCTGGCGCGTGACTCCGCCGCGGTGCCGGCGCGCGAGTCCGCGAGCTGACGTGAACGACCGGCCGTCAGTTGCTCTCGACGGCCGCCAGTTCGCTCTTCCACACGCGGAAACCCTCCTCGGTGCGTCCGCGACGCCAGTAACCCGAGATCGACGCGCGTGCCGGCGGCACGGCCCGTTCCTTCCGCAGGTACGGCCGGATGTGCTTCATGACGGCCTCGGCCTCACCGTGCACGAAGACCTGCACGTCGCCGCCCGGCCAGGGCAAGGCCTTCACCGCGGCGACGAGCGGCGAGTTGCCGTCGATCAGGTCGGCACCGGCGTCACCGGCCGCGACACCGCGATGGAGCCACGTGATGTCCACACCCGCCGGGGCGTCGAGTTTCAGTTCGTCGCCGGGACCGATGACCTCCAGGAAGACCGCACCCCGCGCGTCGGCGGGCAGGTCCTCGAGCGCAGCCGCGATCGCGGGGATCGCGGTCTCGTCGCCGGCGAGCAGATGGAAGTCGGCGGAGCGATCGGGCCGGTATCCGGCGCCGGGTCCTCGCACCACGACCTGCGTGCCCGGCTGTACCGAGCGGGCCCACGGCCCCGCAACGCCCTCGTCGCCGTGCACGACGAAGTCGATCCAGATCTCCCGGGCGTCCGGGTCCACACGCCGGACGGTGTAGGTGCGGACGACCGTCTCGTCCCCCGCGGGCAGCTCGATCTTCACGTAGCTGTCGGTCTCCGCGCGGGCCTGGAACTCTCCGAAGCCGTCTCCGCCGAGCACGACGCGGACGAAGTGCTCGCCGATCGTTTCGGTCCGCAGAACCGTGAGTGTCGTCCCCATGGGCGCTTTCCGTGCCACCGAACCTCCTATTAGGGTTACCTATTCTCGCGTCACCGTACTCTGTCGCGGGATGCGGCGGGGAGGTCACGATCGGCGAGGCTCTAGGCTCGAGAACATGAGCACCACCGCGGCCGACATCGCCACCTGGATGACCGACATCATCACCACCGAACGCAGGGTCACCCAGACCGACATGGTCGACGCGATCGAGGCCAAGTTCGGTTCCGAGTGGATCTACGTGAACGACAACGGCCACCCGTCGATCGACCGCGCCGTCCTCAAGGAGTTCCGGAAGGCCCACCGCGGTGCCGTGAAGTGGGACCGCGAGGACCGCGCCTGGTACGTCGAGGACGAGCCGACCGCCGACACCTCGGCCGAGTAGGCGGTCCTCCTCCGAATTCACCCTCGCGCGTCCCGGCGAAACGTCTCGGAGTCTGTGAACATACGGTCACGACTCCTTCGCGCGACCGTCTCCGGCACCGCCGGGCGGATCGGCGCGTCGGCGGCAGGTCGGAGGGCGCCGGGTGGACATCGAGAACGTGCGGGAACCTTCCGTTCCCGCTCGCGAACTGGCGACGATCTGTGTGCTGGCGATCGTGGCCGGCGCCGTCATCGGCGTCGTCGGCGGGGCCTTCCGCTGGTGTCTGGAACGGCTCGAGCGATGGCGGATCCACACCGTCGAATGGGCGCACGAACTCCCCGGTCCGGGATGGCTCGTGCCGGTGGGAATCACGATCCTCGGCGCTCTGCTCGCGGCGCTGATCGTCCGGATGGTCCCTCTTGCCTCGGGTAGCGGAATCCAGCACGTCGAAGCCGTCGACCGCGGGCAGGCCGAGCCACCACCGCTGTCGGTGCTGCCCTCCAGATTCGTCGGGGCGCTCCTGTCGATCGGGTCGGGTCTCGTCCTGGGACGGGAGGGCCCGATCGTGCACATGGGTGCCGCGGTGGGCGCCGAGACCGCACGCCGTGCCCGGCGTCCCGAGCACGAACGTCTGTTGCAGACCTCGGTGTCCGGTGCCGGACTCGCCGTCGCGTTCAATGCGCCGATCGGTGGTGCGCTGTTCGTCGTCGAGGAGGTCACCGGCAGCTTCCGGTTCCGCACCGTCGTGCCCGTCGTCCTGTCGGTGGCCGCCGCGGTCGCGTGCTCGCGGACGATCGTCGGCGACACCCCCGACTTCGCCGTGGACCCCATCGCTCCCCCGTCCATCGTCCTGCTGCCCGTCTTCGTGGTGTTCGGTCTGCTCACCGGACTGCTCGGCGCGGCCTACAACCGGATGGTCCTGGGATCGCTGAGCGTGGTGGAGTCGGTCCGGTCGCTCTCCCCGGTGACGAAGGCCGCGATCATCGGCGGGCTCATCGGGTTGTTGTCGGTGGTCGCACCGTGGGCGGGTGGGGGCGGCGACTCCCTCGTCCAGCACGTGGTGAGCGGTGGTGCGCTCGCACTGCCGGTGGTCGCCTGGTACGTCCTGCTGCGGTTCGTCGCTGGTCCGCTGTCGTACGCGGCCGGGACACCGGGCGGACTGTTCGCGCCACTTCTCGCACTGGGTGCTCTCTGGGGCCTGTTGTGCGCCGGGATCTGCACCGCGATCGTCCCCGGGATCGGGTCGTCCCTGGCCGTGCCGATGGCGATCGCGGGGATGGCCGCTCTCTTCGGTGCGTCGGTGCGGGCCCCGATCACCGGAGTCGTCCTCGTCGTGGAGATGACCGCGGCGACGGGAGTGACGGTCCCGATGCTCGCCGCGACGATCTGCGCCGTCGTCGTGGCGTATTCCACGCGGGTCCCGCCCATCTACGACAGCCTGCGCGACCGCATGTTCGGCGCCCTTCCTCACCGCGGGTAGACCGGTCCGGCGTCGGGCCACCATCACGTCCGCTGCCACCCTCCGTCAGTCGCCACCACCAGACCGTCGAGTTCGAGCAGGGGCAGCGCCGCCCGCACCCGCTCGATCGGCAGCCCCGCCGACTCGGCCACCGTCGCCGGATCACAGACGTCCGACGCCGGAAGCGCCTCGTAGACCAGCGCCATGTCGCCCGACAGTCCGTCCAGGTCGCGGCGGAACAGGCCGTCGCGGTCGTCGTCCCCGCACGCCAGGAGCGGACCGCACTCCTCGACGACGTCGCGCGCCGCACCCACCAACCGGGCCTCCCCCTCCCTGATCATGCGGTGACAACCCTGCGAGGCCGCCGAGGTCACCGGTCCGGGGACCGCCATGACCGGCCGGCCGAGTCGTCGCGCCCACGCCGCGGTGTTGCGCGCCCCGCTGCGCCAACCCGCCTCGACGACGACCGTGCCCGCGGACAACGCCGCGATCAGGCGGTTGCGGGCGAGGAACCGGTACCGCGCCGGAGTCGTGCCCGGTGGATATTCGCTGACCACGAGGCCGGATTCGGAGATCCGCCGCAGCATCGTCGCATGTGCTGCCGGATACGCCCGATCGACACCGCAGGCCAGGATCGCGACGGTGGTGCCGCCCACCCCGAGCGCCGCGCGGTGTGCGGCAGCATCGACGCCGAAGGCCGCACCGGACACGACCGTCCATCCGTCGGCGGCGAGATCCCCGGCGATCTCGGCGGTGACGTGCTCCCCGTAACCACTCGCGGCGCGAGTTCCGACGATGCCGATCGCGCGTTCGGCGAGGTCGTCGATCCGCCGGCTCCCCCACACCCACAGGGCGAGGGGTGGCCCCTCGGCGTCGGTGGCGGTGTCGAGGGCGCCGAAGCCGAGCATCTGCCAGGCGGGCCATTCGTCGTCGTCGGGGGTCACCAGTCGCCCGCCGGCCCGCCCCAGGCGGTCGAGATCCCGCGCCGCGGTGTCGAGGTGCGCCCGCACCGAGTACCGCGACGAGAGTTCGCCGAGGCCCGAACCCGACCGGATGGCGGCGGCCACCTCGAGTACACCCTCGGCCTCGACCGCCGCCGCCAACGATCGTGACGCACCCTGCGCGACAGTGGACAGATAGGCCCAGGCCAGGCGCCGTTCGTCGTCGTGTCCGTTCATGCGACACCCCGATCCCGGAAGTCGAGTGCGGCAGCGACATGGGTCGCCGACGGTGAATCGGAACCGTCGAGGTCGCTCAGCGTCCACGCGACCACGAGCGTCTGCCAATAGCAGACCTCACCGCCGCGTCGTCGTTATCGCGGAGCCCGACGTTACCCAGCCCGCCCGGTCACATTCCCGAACCGGCGGGACGCTCTCCCGGCAGGTCTGGCCAGATGGCGCGGAGAGTCCAACCAAGCTCGTCCCCTATCGGGTACGAGCTACTCGTGTTGGTCCGACGCGGTGCGGGGAGGCGGTCCGTGGGAAGTTCCGGGATGGGGTATTCGACACCGGCACCCCTGGGTGCTCCTCGAGGTCGAGGGGAGCCCGCCGCCAGGCGGTCCGATTCGTCGTCCGGGTTCTGTGTATCTGTCGGACACAAGTCGTAGAGTTCCCTCCGGGTCGGGGACGGACGAGGGACCAGGGGAGACAACAACGTGAGTGCAGAGATTCGTGTGTGGGAACCGGTCGGCCCGGACAACTACTCGTACGAACTCGTGAAGTCGGTCGCAGGTTACTACGGCGTGGCGATGACGCCGCCGGGGAGTCCGGAGCGTGCCATGGCCGCCAGGGAGGACGAGGCCCGCGGAGTCGGATGGTGGGTCATCAACGGGGACGAGAAGTTCAAGGTTCACAAGGTCGAGGCCACGCGGAAGCCCATCCGGATTCACGCGGAGACCACGCCGCCGTTCGGTGAGTGGCGGGAGGTCACGGCGTGACGAACACCGAACCGTGGGCCGTCTCAATCGACGGCGGTAAGTTCCGCTTCACCAACGCGACCGACGAGCGGGCCGTCATGGTGACGCTCCAGGGTGTCGGGAGCGACTACCAGGACGCCGTACCGGCTCCGGTCAATCCGGGGGAGTCGTTCGCCGTGAAGATCAGGGGCGGGGCGGGGGTCCGGATCAACTGGACGACGCTTCCGACCAGGCACCACACCTGGGTCTACACGCGGTAGTCACCGCCCCAACGCGAGGAGAGGCCCCGCCCGGTAACCATCCGGACGGGGCCTCTCGTGTGCGGTCCCGGAGTGACAGGGGACCGCGACTCCAGGCGGGGACCAAACGCCTGGAGGGTCCGGGTTACGGCGTGGCGACCGTGGCCACGCGGACGACGCCCAGCGGCTTGGTCACCACCGCGGCGTACCGCGACTCCACGCGGGCCCGGACGAGATTCTTCTGGAAGTCGTCCGCGACCGTCTCACTCCACCGGACGTCCACCACGTTGTCGGAGTAGACGACGACGGCCTCCCGGTCGATGACCAGGCCCGTCCCCGCGGGGAGGGCGTTGGAGACGACGACGGGGACGCCCCAGAGGGTCCGCTGGGCCCGCTGGGTCACGTTGGCCACCGCCTCGAGCTGGCCGGAGCCCTCCGCCCGGGCGGTTTCCGCCGCCTCCCAGTCCTCCGGACGGAGAACGATCACGTGATTGTCCTCGTGGCCGGCCACCTCGAGCTTGGTGATGGCGGAGCGGACCGAACGGGCCACGTCCGTGGTGAAGCTCTGGACCTGGACTCCGGACGTGGTGAGGACGCCCTGGAGGTTGGGACGGGTGCCGTCTCCGGTGAGGACCTGGGCCTCGAGGGCGTCCCGGAGGCCACGGACCATCTCGTCCTGGACGAACACCTGGAGGGCGTCGTTGTCCTCGAACCAATACCGCGGCGTCGGCTCCGACATGTGGGCCAGGACCTCGAGGTTGACCTCCACCTCCTCCAGGCCGAACACGGACGTGGGCTTGGTGTCGCCCTCCGCCACCGGAGCGGCGTTGTTGTCGCGCTGGCGCTGGACCAACGCCTTGAACGTCGGTCCCGGGGCCGGAAGTGCCACGAGAGCGTCCAGGAGGGTATTGGACGGGTGGCCCAGTTCCACGACCTCCGGCAGGAGCGGGACGCCCGCGTGAGCGGTACCGGCGGGCAGGAGAGCTTTCTGCCCGTCCACCATGCCGTCCGCGATACGGGAGGCCAGTTCCTTCCCCGCCTTGCCCGACAGGCCCACCCGGCCCTTGGCCTTGGTGGCACCGGAGAGGCCACCGCCCAGTCCGTCCATGGGGCCGATGGCGGTGGTCCCGTTGAGACGGGCCGCCAAGCCCTTGGCCTGGTCCAGAACGGCTTCGTCCGCCTTGAGTGTCTTGATCTGCTCCAGGTAGCTCTTGGCCTTGGCCAGGGCCGCGTCGTACTCCGACCGTTCGGCGGCGGTGAAGTCGCGGCCTTCGCCCTGGGCCTTCTCGGTGAGGGCGCGGGCCTTGGCGGTGAAGGTGAGGGCCTCGTTCTGAAGGGCCTTGATCTTTGCATTCATCAGAGTTGTTCCGTTCCAACGGGATTGGTGAGTTTCCCGAGACGGACGGGTTGACTCCGGCGGGCATGGCTCCCGATGACGGGGACGGCTCCCTGGCCGGATTGACCGCTGGCCTCGTCGGTACAGTCCCCACCGCCGCGGTTGGCGTCGGCGTCCCGACACGGACCGCGTGGCGGCCGGACCGGTACCTCGTCGTCCACGTTACGTCACGTGACGCGAGAAGGGCGGCGGGACACGCTTTTTTCCGCCGCCCTCCTGCCCTCGTCCGCTACGACGTGGCCCCGCCCGCGAACGGGTTGTCCTCGTCGTCCGGGTTCACGGTCTGGGGTGACAGGCGGCCCTCCGCCGATGGCGTGAGCCCGAACTCTTGAGCCCAGCTCCGGACGGACCGCTCCGCCGCCTCGAGGATGGCCACCGCCGGATGCTTCACCAACGAGCCCGTGGACCCGGGGACCGTGAACCCGTCCCGGTCGATGGCCTCTTGGGCATCGTGGAGCCGCTGGACGGCCATGCAGTACGTCCGGAAGGCGGTCCGGTCGATGGCCTTGGAGAGCTCCAGGCGGTCCAGCTCCGGGGCCACCGCCGCCCATTCCGCCGCCGCCACGTCCGGCAGGTCCGGCGGTGGCGGTCCCAGAGGCTCCCGCTTGAATCCGGGGCCCGCGTTGACCTTCCGGCCTCCGGAGTCGTAGCCCTCCCGGCGTCCGTTGAGCAACTTCAACGCCGGCGGGCGTGGTGCGGGTCCCTTACCCATGATGTTCTCCCTTCTCGTCCTCGAGGACCGCGTGGGCCCCGGTCTCCGGAACCGCGTACGCCGCTTCCAGATACGCCGCTTCGGCGGAGTCCGCCAGGAGTGCGATGGTCGCGGAACGGGACCCCACCGCCGCCCGGACCGTGGCCGCGGTCCACGAGGCCAATATGGTGAACGCCTCCCGGATGACGTCGGGGTCGTCGTGGGCGGCCAGTTGTGCCACTCGTTCGTCATCTCCCACCGCCGCGGCGTAGAGGGCCATGGAGACCGTGAGCGTGGCCTCCGCCTTGGTGAGGTCGTCGTGGATGGTCATGATTCCTCCTGTTGGTACAAATGATGGTTCAAATAGGGGCCCAACCTGAGCCCGCGTCCGCGACACCTGGTGGCCGGGTGCCTGGGCCGTCCGCTCCATGGATCGACGGTCCCGTACCCCCTGGGGGTCACTCCTGGCCCCCAGTTCGACGCTGGCGGCCTCTGCCTGCCTTGGCCTGGGCCTTGGTGACCTCGTTGTGGTGGTCGTGGCAAAGGGACCGCAGCGGACCGAACATGTCGCCACCGCTGGCGATGTTCTCCACATGGTCGGCCACCTGGGCCACCTGGTGGCAGGAGGGCCACTCACAGAGGGGATGCTCCTGGAGGTGCCGGTCCCGATAGCGGCGGTACGCCCGGGTGGACTTCCCGGACCGCTGGGAGCCCTCCCAGGGCTTGCGACACGGGCAACGGGGCCCGGTGAACGAGTTCCGGCACTTGGCACACATACGAGGGGGACGAGTAGGCATCACGCCACCGCCTTCCGCTTGGATACCGGGAACCTGATGGACGATGGCGGCGTCCCGTCTGCAACTCGGGGGAATCCGTACATCCGCCCCGCGGCGACGCTCCGGAAGCCATCGGCCAGGACTTCACACGAGGCCAGGAGAGGGCACTGGAGGCAGAGGCGTTCGGCCTCGAGGAGACGAGGCATCTCGTCCACGAGGGCGGCCCCGGGCTCGTGATGGTCGAACAGGTGAGGACGAGAGACACACGGCGGTACGGGGTCGTCGCGGGTGGTTGCAGTTGTCCGAAGTAAGGACGCTGCCGCCCGGGCGTTGTCCGCGGCCTTCCCACCTTCACCGCCCCACAGTGTCGCGGTCACCGGACGGTCTCCCGGGTCGTAGCGGGAGCGAGACGGGCCGGGGCCGGAATGTCGTCTGCCGTGATGAGACAACGATCCGGACGGCCCACCTCGTCGGCCCGGACGATGCGGTAGCCCTTGACGACGAGGGGAACGACGCGGACCCCGCCGGCCTCCGGGATGGAGGCCATGGCCACGACGGAGTAACAGCGGTACTGGTCCCCAGCGTCGTTGTAGTGCAGGAGCGACATGTCCGCCGTCGTAGGGATGACGACGGAACCGGGAGGGAGAAGCGGGTATGTAGCCATGAGTTCATTCCTGTTCGTGAGGAGTGGTGTGGGGCGGTATCGGGTCCGCCGCTCTGGCCCGTCACGAGTCCTTATCCCCTCCCGGTCGTATCCGATATCCGATGGATGGGGCCCTATAGGGCCCCCCATCGGATAGGTCATCGGATATCCGACGAAAATTGCCATCGGATTCCATCGGATAGTTGCCCTTGACCTGCACGGATGGAGGGCGGCGGAGGGTCCGTCGGATTCCATCGGATAGCCCATCGGATAGGGGCCATCGGATTTCATCGGATAGGCCCATCGGATAGGGCGGCGGCGGGTCACGAGACCGCCTCCAGGCCAGCGGCGGGGCCGTCGTCCTCGTCGGTTTCCGGGGCCTCCACGAGGCCGAACTCCACCGCCGCCTCGTCGGAGAGATGGAAGCGGCTACCCGTGGCCTTGACCAGGGCTCCCCGCTTCTCCAGCACGGCCCAGGCGTTGTAGAACGCCTTGGACACCGATTGCCGGTCCTTCCCTTCCAGGCGGAGGTCCTCGTCTCCCTGGAGGACGGCCCGGACCTCTCCCTTGGTCCCGCCGGACGTCCCCGGCCCGAACGTCCGCCAGAGAACGGCGGCCACGCGGACATAGTGCGGGGAATGCTGTCCGACAGAGGGACCCTCCGCCGTGAACGGGTCCATCCCCTCCACCACGGGGTCGAGGACCACGGACGCGGCGGCGGGAATCTCCTTGGGAAGGAACTTGATCGGCTCCGCCTCCGGGGAGTCCTTCTGTTTCGTGGTGGACAACTCCGCCACGACCCGGCCCTGTTCGGTGCTGCGACGCATGAGGAACACCGATTGCATGGCCCCTTCCACGGCGGTGGAACCACGCCCGTGGGTCGTTCCCCGTGTCGTGTGGTGGACGACGAGGACACACGCCCCGGTCACCCGCCGGAGGACGTCCAGGTTCGTGATGAGGCGGCCCATGTCCTGGGCGGAGTTCTCGTCATGACCGGACGTGTACCGGGCCATCGTGTCGATGACGATGAGGGATGGCTTCCGTTCCCGGAGGGAGAGGAGGGCGGCCACGTAGACCCACTCCGCCTCCACCGTTGCCTCCGCCGCGAAGTCCACAATCTCCCGGAACACGTCCACCGGAGCCTCGTGGACCTCGTGCTCCATCTCCCAGGCGGAGAGGCGGTCATCGAACTTGGCCACGCCTTCGCCCGCGAAGTAGAGAACGTTCCCGTGGTGGACGCCGTGGCCGTTCCACGAGGTTCCCGTGGCCACGCTGCCGGCCCAGTCCAGGGCCAGGAACGTCTTGAACGTTCCACGCTCCCCGTTCAACTGGGCCAGCGTGTCCAGGTACAGGTACCCGTCCACGAGGGCGGTAAGAGGAGGCAGGGAGCGGAGGTCCGCCCGGGAGAGGAACGCCCCGTCCAGCCTGGCCCGCCGCTGTTCCCGTGTGCCGCCGCCGCTGCCGGTCATGGCCACGATGCGGGCCACGGCGGCGTCGATGGGGTCCACGGGGACCTCCAGGGCCATGGCGGCGGGGTCGGTCGTGTCCTCGTCGTCCACGAGGCCCTCCGCCACGAGGAACTCCTCCATCGTTTGGTGGCGCATGGCCGCGACGAACTGGGCCTTGGTCCACCGCTCCCGGTCCTCGAGTTCCACGGGCGGGTGGTCCGTCCAGATGTGGAGAGGTCCGGAGGCTCCCTCGAGGTCCACGCGGCGGTTGGTGCAACCGCCCTCGTGAGCCGTCGCGGACTTCGGGGAGGCGTGGTCCCCTGGGGCCGTCACGATGGGGCAACCGCAGTTGTCCGGCTTGCCCGTGGGCGTCCAGTCGTAGGCCGTGAGCAACTCCTCCCACGGGTGGGCGTCGTTCCACGCCTCCACGGACGAGGGCCCCTCCGTCTCCCGCCGCTGGGCCCGGTCCTGGGCGGCCTGGGCCCGGGCGGCGGTGTCGGCCTCGTCGGCGTCGGCCTGGGCCCGGATGAGGTCCACCAACCACGGAGCCGACGACAGAGGACGGACCGGACCCGTCACCGTGTACGGACCTTCGTTCCGAACAGAGGGAGGGATGAGGACGTAGCGGTCCTTGGTGGAGACCTCCGCTCCGCCGGGGAGCTTGAACGACTTCACCAACGGGAGGTCCTCCACGTCCACGTAGAAGTGGAAGTGCCCGCCGCCGGAGTGAACCCACTTCCCGGCGGCGTCCTGGGCTCCCGGCGTGGTGACCGTGGGCGCGTACGCCTCCAGGGGAACGTCGGCTCCCTCCAGGCCGCGGCGTTGCACGTCGGCGGTCTCGTCGGCCTGGTCCGCGTCGATGGTCACCAGGCCGGAGCGTTCGACGTTGACGGCCACGTTGGGCTCCACGCCGAACTTCTCCACCGCCCGGGCCCAGTACTTCTCGAGGCGATCCAGGTTGGTGGTGGCCGTGTGGAGACCGGAGCCGGAGCGTCCGGCCTTCTCGTCGTTGGCCTTCTCCCGGTCGGAGCGCACGTCCAGCGGGTCCTTGGTCCCCGGCTTCACGAGGAGGACGGAGAACCCGGCCTTGGCCATGACTTTCACGGCGTCCCAGCGGGTAGGGGCGGTGGGGACGCCACGGAGGGCGGCGTCCATGGCGTTGCTCGAGGTCTCCCTCATCGGACCCCACCTCCGACCACGAACGCGGTATCGTCGTTGGTGGCGGTCTCGTCAACCGTCAACGTCCAGAACGCGGGAGTGGCCTCATCGGAAACGGTGGGGCCACTTTCGTATGTGGGCATGGCCTACGCACCGCCCCGGAGGATGACGGTAAGACGGTCCACCTGGGCCGGGGTGAGCGGCGGGGCGGTGGCAAGGACCTGTTCGATGTGGTCCTGTATCCGTGACGCGGCCAGTTCACGACGGAGTTCCGTCAAGTCCGCGTTGGGGTCACGCTTGAGGGCGTTACCGATGTGTCCGGAGATGCTCCGGGACCGGGTGGAGATGGCCATTCTGGGCTCCTGGGTACGAAACGGGCACGTACCCAGGCGGCGGAGAGAACTACCGCCAGACCAGCGGCATTGTCTCTACGTCACCCCTGGCGTGGAGGCTGTCAACCTCACGAGGCGTCGTTTTCGATGGCGAACCATCGGCGGTACTAGGGTCTGGTAGCCCGCTGGGGACGACGGTACCCGGTGTCCGGGGACCATGCAACCGTAAACGTCGTCAAACCCATTGCCGCCCCGCATATTTGACGGCGTTTACTCCCCCGCCTTCCACGCGATATGGACCGTGGCCGGGTTGAACGTCCGCCTCCCCCGCCCCGGCGGGTACAGGGTTACGACGGCCAACGTGTCGATGACGGAACGCTTACGGGCCGTGGACAACTCGTTCCACGCCGCCTCCACGTCCCCGGAGGTGACCAACGGAGCGATGACGTCGGCGGCCCCGGCGGCGGTAATCTCCGTCTCCACTTCCGCCAGGCGGGCCTTGGCCGTCTCCGTGGCCGCCCGGAACTGTTGCCGGGTCATGATGCCGTCCGCGTAGTCCACCGCCATGTCCTCGAGGCGGCGGCGGAGTACGTCGGCCTCCTGGGAGAGGTCCCGGGTGTCGGTCTCCACTTTCGGCGCGAACACAGCCAAGGCGTCCGGCATCGACAGACGGGCCACCATGACGGCCTCCACGTACGCCTCCACCGGGTCCGCCATCCGGGCCAGGTGTCCGGGCGTGGCCTTGCACCGATAGGTCCGGTAGTGGCGGCGGGCCCCGCCGGAGTTGACCGTGGACCCGCACACTCCGCAGAGGCCCACGCCCGTGAGGAGGGCCACGGCGTTCCGTGAGGGCTTCCGGCGGGACGGGTCGGTGAGGAGGGCCACCGCCGCCCTCCAGGTCTCCTCCGGGACGATGGCAGGCCATTCCGCCTTACCCACGACGAACGCGGCGGGGTCCTGGCGATAGGTGGCATGGGAGCCTTCCGGACGATGCCGGCGGAGACCGGCATTCCGGGCGTTGATGAGAACGTCCTTCACCGCGGACCGCTCCCACTTCGCGCCGCCCTGGGTCGTACCGATACCGGAGGCGTCCCACATACGGCCCACCGCCGCCACGGACTCCCCCGCCAGGATGGCGTCGTAGCCCGCCTTGATGAGGGCCGCCTCCTCCTCCCGGACGGTCACGCCGTCCGCCTCGTATCCGAATGCCCGCCGCCCTCCGACATAGCGGCCCTGGGCGGCGGCCTGGGCCACGGCGGACCGTTGCCTGGCGGACTTGCGTTCCATCTCCCCCTGGGCCACGGAACCCAGGACGCGGACGACGAGGCGGCCTCCGTCCGTGGAGGTGTCCACGCCATCGGCGGCGGTGACGATGACGACTCCGTGGGTATCGCACCGCTCCAGGACGGTCTCGAGGTCCACGAGGCGGCGGACGAGGCGGTCCACGTGACGCGCCACGATGACGTCCACGTCTCCCGCGTCCACCGCCGCCATCATCGCCTCGAACCCGGGCCGCGGCTTCCGCTTGGTGGCGGAGGTGTCGTTGTCCACGTACTCCGCGACCACGGTCCAGCCACGGGCCTGGACGAGTCGTTGGACGTCCTCCCGCTGGCGTTGGATGCCGTATTCGTTGCCGTCCCGGTCCTGGGACTGGCGGAGATACGCCGCTACCCGCTTGGTCATGCGGCATAGACTACGGACTCCCAGATCCGCTATGGTGTCGTCCACGCGACCCGCAGTGCGCGATCCGCTCCTCGCGCGGTGATCGCGCCCTTGCGCAGCGCCCATTCGACGGGTTCGAGCGCAGCACGCGGAAGGCGGAACTTCTGCCGGAGGGCCGGTCCGGGCACCTCGGCGTTGGTGGCCCAGCCGTGGTCGGCCCACCGTTCGCGTGCCGCGGCTCTCGCCCGGGCGACGCGCGCCCGCACCTCGTCGGTGCTCTCGCCCGTCTCCCCCATCAAGGCGCTCGTCGCGACGGCCTGCATCCGGACCCGCAGGTCGACGCGGTCGAGGAGCGGACCCGACAGGCGTCCCAGATAGCGGCGACGTGCGGTCGGCGCACACACGCAGTCGGCGTCGCGTGGAGGTGCGCACGGGCACGGGTTGGCGGCGAGGATCAGCTGGAAACGGGCCGGATATCGCGCGACACCGTCCCGTCTGGCGATGCGCACTTCCCCGTCCTCGAGCGGTGTCCGCAGCGCTTCGAGTGTCTTCGTCCCCATCTCGGCGACCTCGTCGAGGAACAGCACGCCGCGGTGCGCCCGGCTCACCGCACCGGGTTTCGCCATGCCGGTGCCGCCTCCGATCAGCGAACTCACCGACGCGGTGTGGTGGGGCGCGATGAAGGGTGGTTCCGTCACGAGCGGCCGGTCGCTGGTGAGGGTGCCCGCCACCGAATGGATGGCCGTCACCTCGAGGGCATGATTTTCGCTCAGGTCCGGCAGGATCCCCGGAAGTCGCTGCGCAAGCATCGTTTTCCCGATTCCCGGCGGACCGGTCAACATCAGGTGGTGTGCACCGGCCGCAGCGACCTCGATCGCGCGTCGCGCTTCGTGCTGACCGACCACTTCGCTGAGATCGCCGCGCACCGCCCGCGGTGGCAGCGCACGCGGATCGGGCCGTTCGAGCGGACCGTCGCCCTGGAGCCAGAGCACCAACTCCCGCAGCGTCTCGGCGCCGTAGACGTCGATGCCGTCGACGAGCGCCGCTTCGGTCATCGTCGCGGTCGGCACCACCACGCGCGACCAGCCGTGTTTCTTCGCCGTGAGCACGGCGGGCAGCACCCCGCGCACCGGGCGGACGCGCCCGTCGAGCGCAAGTTCGCCGAGCAGCACCGTCCGGGAGACGGCTTCGGTCGGCACGACATCCGCCGCGTCGAGCACCGCGCACGCCAGTCCGAGATCGTAGACGCTGCCGACCTTCGGCAGCGTGGCCGGCGACAGTGCGAGCACGACCTTCGAATCCGGCCACTTGGCACCGGAATTCGACACGGCGGCGCGCACCCGGTCGCGCGACTCCTGAAGCGCGGTGTCGGGCAGCCCGACCATCGTCACACCCGGCAGACCTCGCCCGATGTCGGCTTCGATCTCGACGACCTGCCCGTCGATTCCGGAGACCGCGACCGACCAGGCGCGTCCGAGCGCCATCAGAGGACCTGCTTGCGGTGGGTGATCTCCGGAGCGTGCCCCCGTGCGAGCAGGACGGTGACCACATCGACGCGGATGTGCGACCAGCGGCGCGTCTGCTCGGACAACCACTGTCCGGCGAGGCGACGGATGCGTTCGGCCTTCGCGTGCGTCACCGCTTCGGCGGGGGTGCCGTAGCCGGTGCCGGTGCGGGTCTTGACCTCGACGAAGACGACGGCCGCGCCGTCCTGTGCGATGAGATCGAGTTCGCCGTATCGGCTGCGCCAGTTGCGTTCGAGCACGACCATGCCGGTCGATTCGAGGTATTCGGCGGCGAGGTCCTCGCCTCGCGCGCCCAGATCCCGATTGTGTGATGTCCGATTCGTCCCCTGCATGCCCCCACTGTGGAGGACCGAGGCACGCGGAATCGGGGTCCGAGCACGGAGATCGGGGATCTGTGGATGAGTGCGGTGCCTGTGCACAACCGCGGACGACGAGCCGCGGCGAACGGCTCGGTGTCGGCGCCCCGGTTAGGATGCGGCCGCTGCGCGCAGGATCGTCCCCGAGGGCGTCAGCCCAGCTTGTCGGGCAGTCTCAGTTCGGGCTTGTCGAGCTCTTCGATGTTCACGTCCTTGAACGTGATGACACGGACGTGCTTGACGAAGCGTGCGGGACGGTACATGTCCCACACCCAGGCGTCGGACATGCGTACCTCGAAGTACACCTCGCCGTTGGCGTTGTGCGGCAGCAATTCGACCGCGTTCGCCAGGTAGAACCGGCGCTCGGTCTCCACGACGTACGCGAACTGACCGACGATGTCCCGGTACTCCCTGTACAGCGAGAGTTCCATCTCGGTTTCGTACTTCTCGAGATCCTCGGCACTCATCGGTCTCGGTGTCCTCCCAGTCTGGTGTGTCCTGCAATCATCCCGCATCCGCCTCGTCGGTGAACAATCGACGCTCCAGGTCGTCTGCATACGAGCGACGAACCAGGTCGTCGGCGAACAGTCGACGTCGCACCGCGGGCACTCCGCACACGGAGCGCACATTGGCCCACGACCGCCGGTGCTGCGGCGACGGGCCGTGCTCGGCCAACGCCGCCATGTGCGTCGGAGTGCTGTAGCCCTTGTGTACTGCGAAACCGTACTCCGGTAGCTCGCCGTCGAGGTCGACCATCATGCGATCGCGTGTGACCTTCGCGAGCACGCTGGCCGCCGCGATGCACGCGGCCGCCGCGTCGCCGCCGATCACGGGCAGGGACGGTGCGGGTAGTCCGGGCACCCGGAAGCCGTCGGTGAGCACGTAGCCGGGCGGTGTCGACAGCCCTGCCACCGCGCGTCGCATGCCTTCGATGTTGGCGACGTGGATGCCGATCGCGTCGACCTCCTCCGCGGGGATCACCACCACGCTCCACGCCCGGGCGCGTTTCACGATCACCGAGTACAGCTCCTCGCGGGTGCGTTCGGTGAGTTTCTTCGAATCGTCGAGCCGGTCGAGCGACGCGTGCGGCCGGTCGCCGAGCACGCAGGCGGCGACGACCAGCGGCCCGGCGCAGGCACCGCGGCCGGCTTCGTCGACCCCCGCGACCGGACCGAGACCGCACCGCGCGAGCGCGGACTCCATGGTGCGCAGTCCCGAGGAGCGACGGATCACGGGTCGAGGTGGCCAAGCAGTCACGAGGGAAGGATCTCCGGTGAGTCGATCAGGCCCCATCGGCCGGGAGGCAGCACGATGAAGCGGGCTTTTCCGATGACATTGTCCAGCGGGATCGAGCCCTGATGCTCGTCCCCGACGTGGTAGCGCGAGTCGGCCGAGTTGCTGCGGTTGTCGCCCATCACCCAGACGTGGCCCTCGGGCACGGTGACGGGCCCGAAGCAACGCCCGGAGGGCACCTCGGTCTCGCACGTGACGACACCCGGGGTGAACGGGAAGTCCATGGTCACGTACGGCTCGTCGAGCGGGACACCGTCGACGAGGACACGGCCCTCGTCGTCGCAGCATTCCACCGTCTGCCCGCCGGTCGCGATCACGCGCTTGACGAGGTCGTTCTCATCCGGCGGCACGACGCCGACGAGCGAACCGATCTCCTGCAGTCCCCGCACGACGACGTTGTCGGAACGGGTCGAGGTGTAGCCGGCCGACCACGATTCGGGGCCTTCGAAGACGATGACGTCGCCGGGGCGCGGGTCGGTGAAGCGGTATCCCACCTTCTCGACGACGATGCGGTCGCCGGTGCAGCCCGGGCAGCCGTGCAGTGTCGGCTCCATCGATTCCGAGGGGATGAGGTAGACCCGCGCCACGAAGGTCTGCAGCAGGAAGCTCAGGGCCAGTGCGACGACGACCAGGATCGGCAGTTCACGCCAGAACGACTTCTGCTTCTTCGCCTTGGGGGCGGTGTCGTTCGCTGCGGGGTCCTCGCGCCGGTGGTGTGCACCGTCGGCTCGATCGCTCCGAGCCGAACCTCGAACATCGTTGCGGTTCACATCCGGTCGAGCCGGATCGTGCGGGGAATCTGCCACCTCGACAGACTAGCGTCTGCGGCACGGCGGCCCGCCGAGGACGACCGTCGACCGGACGGGTGGGCGACGGACCGCTGCCCACAACGACGACGACCCGGCCGGGACGGAAGTCCGGGCCGGGTCGTCGGATGCTGTATCGGGTGGCTCGAGAGCCGTGCCGAGCAGCCCAGGGGGCTGGTCAGCGGCCGAAGATCAGCGCTTCTCCTTGATCTTGGCAGCCTTGCCGCGCAGCTCACGCAGGTAGTAGAGCTTCGCGCGACGGACGTCGCCACGGGTCAGCACGTCGATCTTGGCGAGGTTGGGGCTGTGCACCGGGAAGGTGCGCTCCACGCCGACGCCGAAGGAAACCTTGCGGACGGTGAAGGTCTCGCGGATGCCGCCGCCCTGACGCCGGATCACGACGCCCTTGAAGACCTGCACACGCTCCTTGCTGCCCTCGATGACCTTGACGTGCACATCGAGAGTGTCGCCGGGACGGAAGTCCGGGATGTCGTCGCGCAGCGACTTGGCGTCCAGAAAGTCCAGGGTGTTCATCGGTTTTTCATCCTCTTGTTCGCTCGAGCAGAGGAACCTGGCGGCGACCGCCGTGTGGCGGGCTCGACCGGTTCGTGCCCAGGTCAGGTAGGCGTGCCCGAACGGGGCAACCCGTCCATTGTGCCAGACGGAATATCGATCGAGGAAATCGGCGGTGGCGCCGGTTTGACGCGGCGGTCCAGTTCCGCCTCGGTCGCGGTGCGCGAGTGCGCGACACTGCCCCGCACGGTCTCGAGCGTCGGTGCGCCCGCGACGAGATCCTGCACGAAGATCTTGGCGCGGATCACCGGGCGCCGCAGTCGACGTTCGCGTTCGAGCGCGCGCGCCATGCGGCGGGGCCGCTTGCCGTACCGCCAGCGAGCCCAGGGCGCCCCGGGCCGGGAGAGCCGGATCGCGCCGACCCACAGCAGCGGAACGACGAACAGCCCCACCAGGCCGGTCCAGATCTTGCCCTTCGCCAGGACGATCGCGGCGAGCAGGAGGTTCACGAGCACGGCCACCACCAGCGCGGCCCGTCCGGCCCAGTCACCGCTGTCCTCGAAATTCGCGGTGTCCCCGAGTTCGAACGGTCGCAGGCCGAGCAACCACATCCCGGTCACGGCGATCGCCACGAATACGGCGTCGACGGAGACCCGTCCCTGTTCTTCCCAGTACACGTCGTTCAGGTAGAAGATCAGGGCGAATTCGTCGAGGGTCAGGGCGGCGCCGATCCCGAAGAGCGCCGCGAGGACGCAGGCGGCGATGCGGTTGGCGTCCTCGGAGATCGCGATCAGTCCCCCACCGGCGATCACCATCGTCACGACACCGAACACCACGTGGTGCACGTGCTGACCGCCCGGGGTGATGTTGCCGGGCCACCAGCGCACCTGCGCGCGGATCAACCGCACGCTGATCCGGATGAAGACGAACGCGGCCACGAAACCGAGCAGGAAGAACAACAGCGGCAGGCGCCCCTGATCGACGATCTCGCGCTGCACCCAGTCGAGCATCACCGGATCACCCCGGCCACCGTGGATCTCATGTCCACAGCATTGCAGGAGTGACCCGGTGATTCGCGTCAGTTGTTGCCGAAACCGGCGCGTCGCAGGGCGTCGGCCATCGATCCGGAGGCGGCCGGCGCCGAACGGCGGTCGCCACCGCGGCCCTGCTGCCCACGATTGCCCTGCTGTCCACGATTGCCCTGAGCGTTGCGACCCCGTCCGCCGCCCTGGTTCCCGCCGCCCTGGTTCCCGCCGCCCTGGCCTCCGGGACGCCGGCCACCTCCGCGCGGCTGACCTCCCGACTTCTCGGCGCCCGGGGTGGGGATCTCGTCGTCGAGTCGCAGCGTCAGACCGATGCGCTGACGCGCGACGTCGACCTCGAGGACCTTCACCTTGACGACCTCCCCGGACCGGACGACGTCGTGCGGATCCTTCACGAAGCTGCGCGACATGGCGGAGACGTGCACAAGGCCGTCCTGGTGCACACCGACGTCGACGAACGCACCGAACGCCGCGACGTTGGTGACCACTCCCTCGAGGACCATGCCGGGCTTCAGGTCGGCGACCTTCTCGACACCGGCGGCGAAGGTCGCGGTCTTGAACTCCGGACGCGGGTCGCGGCCGGGCTTCTCGAGCTCGGAGATGATGTCGGTGACGGTCGGGACACCGAAGCGGTCGTCGGCGAACTCGTCCGCGCGCAGCTTCCGCAGGGTCGCGGTGTTACCGAGCAGTTCGCGGACGCTGCTGCCGGTCCGGTCGACGATCCGCCGCACCACCGGATACGCCTCGGGGTGCACCGCGGACGCGTCGAGCGGGTCGTCGCCGTTGGGGATTCGCAGGAAGCCCGCGCACTGCTCGAAGGCCTTCGGACCGAGTCTCGGGACGTCCTTGAGCGCGGTGCGCGCCCGGAACGGACCGTTCTGGTCGCGGTGGGCGACGATGCTCTCCGCGAGCGAGCCGGTGATACCCGAGACCCGCGACAGCAGCGGAACCGACGCCGTGTTGACATCGACACCGACGGCGTTCACCGCGTCCTCGACGACCGCACCGAGCGACCGCGCGAGCATCGTCTCGGACACGTCGTGCTGGTACTGGCCGACACCGATCGACTTCGGGTCGATCTTGACCAGTTCGGCGAGCGGATCCTGCAGACGACGCGCGATGGAGACCGCACCGCGGATGGACACGTCGAGGTCCGGGAGTTCCTTGGTGGCGTACTCGGATGCCGAGTAGACGGACGCGCCCGCCTCGGACACCACGATCTTCGTCAGCCCGGGCACCTTCGCCAGCGACACGAGATCGGCTGCGAGAGCGTCGGTCTCACGAGACGCCGTGCCGTTGCCGATGGCGATCAGTTCGACACCGTGCCGCGCGACCAGCGCGGCGAGCACCGCGAGGGCCTCGTCGCGCTTGTTGTGCGGCTGATGCGGATAGATGGTGGTGTGGTCGACGACCTTGCCGGTCGCGTCGACGACGGCGACCTTCGTGCCGGTGCGATAGCCGGGGTCGAGGCCCATCGTCGGGCGCGTGCCGGCCGGTGCGGCGAGCAGCAGGTCCTTGAGGTTGGCGGCGAAGACGTCGACCGCATCCTTCTCGGCGGACTGCCGCAGCCGCATCCTGATGTCCAGCGACAGCGACATCTGCAGCTTGGTGCGCCACGCCCACCGCACGGTGTCGAGCAGCCACGTGTCGGCGGGACGTCCCTCGTCGGCGATGCCGAAGCGCGTCGCGATCCGGCCCTCGTAGTAGCTGCGCTCGCCGGGCACCGGCTCGTCGATCTCGGGATCGAACGACAGCGACAGCACCTCCTCCTTCTCGCCGCGCAGGAGGGCGAGGATGCGGTGCGAGGGCAGCTGGGTGAACGGTTCCGAGAACTCGAAGTAGTCGGAGAACTTCGCGCCGTCGTTCTCCTTGCCGGACCGCACGGTGGAGCTCACCTTGCCGCGCGTCCACATCGCCTCGCGGAGCTCGCCGACGAGGTCGGCGTCCTCGGCGAAACGTTCGACGAGGATGGCGCGCGCACCGTCGAGCTGCTCGGAGGTGTACCCGGCAGGATCGGTGGTGGGGTCGCCGATGAGCGCGTCGGCGACGGGTTCGTGACCGGCCTCGCGGGCGATCTGTGCCTTGGTGCGCCGCTTCGGCTTGAACGGCAGGTAGATGTCCTCGAGCCGCGCCTTGGTGTCGGCGAGCATGATCTGTCCGCGCATCGTGTCGTCGAGCTTGCCCTGCGCCTCGATCGATTCGAGGATCGCGACGCGGCGCTCGTCGAGTTCGCGCAGATAGCGGAGGCGTTCCTCGAGGGTGCGCAGCTGGGCATCGTCGAGACCGCCGGTCGCCTCCTTGCGGTAGCGCGCGACGAACGGCACGGTCGCGCCGCCGTCGAGCAGTCCCACGGCCGCGGCCACCTGGTCTTCGCGGACGTCGAGTTCCTGGGCGATCCGCCGGTTCACGGTGTCGAGTTCGGTCGTCACGTCGAACGACCCTACAGTTGCCGACCTCGGCACGCGCCTGTGACCGCGTAGGCGCTCGCGCCTGTGACCCCGTAGGCGCTCGCGCCTGTGACCCCGTAGGCGCTCGCGCCTGTGACCGCGAGCGCTCGCACTCGGGGTCCGTGCAGGCTGTCGGGTGGACCGGCGCTATCGTCCACAGCACAATGGAATGCAGGAACCGGAAATGAAGCACGGGCGCGGACGCGCACGATCGGGCGCGATGATGCTGTGCGTGGCCACCGCACTGGCCGTATCCGGCTGCGATTCGATGGACACCCACCCGCTCCCGCACGAGGCGCTCGGTCTCGCCTCGGTCGCGGACACCGATTCCGACGAGTCGACCGTGACGCTGTCGACGGCCGAACTCCCCCGGCAGATCGACGCGGCCGTCGCACTCGCCTACAGCCGCGGAGCGCGTCTGACCATCGCCGTGCTCGACCGCGAATCAGGGGCCCGCGTGCTCGGCGGCACGGACGAGCCCTTCGAGACCGCCTCGACGGTCAAGCTCTTCATCGCCGAGGAGGTCCTGTACCGCGAGGTGACGGGCGAGGCGACGCTCGCCGACGAGGACCACGAATTGATCCGGTCGATGCTGCGCTCCTCCGACGACAACGCCGCGACGCTGCTGTGGGAGACCTACGGCGGCCCCGGGATCGTCGAGCACGTCGTGGAGCGGCACAACCTGACCGGCACGACTCCCCCGGATCCGGGGTCCTGGTGGTGGAACACGACCACGACGGCGTCGGACCTGCTGACCTGGTACGACGATCTGCTCGGCGACAGCGCATCCGGTGACGAGAGTGCGGCCCGGATCGTCGGCCATCTCGTGGAGTTCACCGACGAGGGCGTCGACGGATACGACCAGCGTTTCGGGCTTCCCGAGGGGCTCGGAGACTCCACGGAGCTGGGTGTGAAGCAGGGGTGGATGTGCTGCCTGGCCGGTGAATGGCTGCACCTGTCCACCGGGTTCTTCGGCGACGACCACCGGTACGTGGTCGTGGTCGCGGCACGGGAGACCGTCACCTACGACGAGTCGGATCCCTTCTACGACACCGGTTTCCTGCCCGACACGGCGATGTACGACGCAACGGACGACGGCAGCGCACAGCACGCGCGCGAGACCGTCACGCTGGCGGTCGAGACGACGCTCGGAAGCGCGCACCGCCCCTGAGGGCCGTCCGGCCCGGCGTCAGTCGTCGGACGGAAGCAGATCGGGTCGTCGTTCGCGGGTGCGTTCGAGCGACTGCTCGTGGCGCCAGCGAGCGACCTTCCCGTGGTCGCCGGACAACAGCACCGGCGGCACCTCGAGGTCGCGCCACACCGCCGGCCGGGTGTAGCTCGGCCCTTCGAGCAGTCCGTCGGAGAACGAATCCTCCTGGTGCGACTGCTGATTGCCGAGCACTCCGGGCAGCAGCCGGACGACGGCCTCGACCATGACGAGAACGGCGACCTCCCCACCGATGAGGACGTAGTCGCCGATGCTCACCTCCTCGACGCGCACGCGACGCGCGGCATCGTCGAAGACGCGCTGGTCGATACCTTCGTAGCGGCCGCACGCAAAGACGATCCGCTTCTCCTTCGACCAGCGTTGCGCGGTGGCCTGATCGAAGCGGCGACCGGCGGGCGTCGGGACGACGAGCAGCACGTCGGGATCGGTCCCACCGTCGGGTCCGGCGAGCACGTCGTCGAGCGCCGGTCCCCACACGGTGGGTTTCATGACCATGCCAGGGCCGCCCCCGTAGGGCGCGTCGTCGACGGCCTTGTGCACGTCGTGCGTCCAGTCGCGCAGGTTGTGCACACCGACGGAGATGAGCCCCTTGTCGATCGCCTTGCCGAGCAGAGCGACGCGCAGGGGTTCGAGATATTCGGGGAAGATGGTGACGACGTCGAGCCGCACGGACTACTGCTTCCCCTCGGTCGACTTCTTCTTCTTGGACGGCGGTTCCCCGAAATCGGGGTCGAGGAGCCCGTCGGGCGGATCGATCTCGATCACGCCGTCCCGGACCGACACCGTCGGCACGATCTCGGTGACGAACGGGACGAGCAGCTCCCCGCGTTCCTGGCCGGCCGGCCGGATCGACAGCAGTTCGCCGGCGGCCGTGTGCAGGACCTCGCGGACGGTGCCGACCTCGGTTCCACCGTCGGGACGCCCGGCGACGATCCGCACCGTCAACCCTTCGAGTTCGTGGTCGTAGAACTCGTCCGGGTCGTCGGAGGGCGGAAGGTCGGCGCTGTCGACGACGAACAGCACCCCGCGCAGTGCGTCGGCGGCGTCGCGACCGTCGATGCCCTGCAGGCGCAGCAGAAGCCGCCCGGAGTGTTCCCGGGCGGCTTCCACTGTGTACTCGTGCAGGTGCTTGTCGCGAGGCTTACGGCCACGCAGGACCGCGCCGACAGCGAAGCGCTCCTCGGGTTCGTCGGTGCGAACCTCGACGACGACTTCGCCTCGGATGCCGTGCGACTTGGCCACACGGCCCACGACGAGCTCCATCGACGCTCGCCTAGCGGTCGGTGTCGACGACGTCGACACGGATACCCCGGCCACCGATTCCGGTGACGAGGGTCCGCAGCGCGGTCGCGGTGCGACCGCCGCGGCCGATGACCTTGCCGAGGTCGTCGGGGTTGACGTGCACCTCGACGGTGCGGCCCCGACGACCCGCGATCAGGTCGACGCGGACGTCGTCGGGATGGGCGACGATTCCACGAACGAGATGCTCGACGGCATCGGCGACCACGGCGCTCATTACTCGGCGGCCTCGGTGGACTCGGCCTCGGTGGACGCCTCGGCGGACTCTTCCTTGGCAGCCTTCTTCTTCTTGGGCGTGACGGCCTCGGCAGCCGGCTCGTTCTCGGCCTGCGCGAGGGCGGCCTGGAACAGCTCGAGCTTGGACGGCTTCGGCTCCGCCTTCTTCAGCGTGCCCTCGGCGCCCGGCAGGCCCTTGAACTTCTGCCAGTCACCGGTGATCTTGAAGAGGTTGAGGACCGGCTCGGTCGGCTGGGCGCCGACGTTCAGCCAGTACTGCGCACGCTCCGAGTCGATCTCGATCAGCGAAGGCTCTTCCTTCGGGTGGTACTTGCCGATGGTCTCGATGGCCCGGCCGTTGCGGCGGGTGCGCGAGTCCGCGACGACGACGCGGTACTGCGGGTTGCGGATCTTGCCGAGACGGGTGAGCTTGATCTTGACAGCCACTGCTGTGTTCTCCTTCGGGGTGCGCCGAGGCGCGTGTCACGTGCAATTCGGACGACGCGCCCTTCTGGCACGCCCGGTTTTGCCTCTAGCCTGTGACCGCCGCGCGGTACGTAACCGGATGCGACGACAGCGAACCATTCTGCCAGACGCGTGAGCCAGGACGAAACCGGCACCCGGTGACCCCACGCACCCTCTCTACAGGCGCGCGGGACTGCCCGAGACCACCCGGCCGCGGAGAACCACGAGATCGGGACGGGCCGCCGCCGGGTCGCTGCGCGGATCCTCCCGGTACACGACGAAATCCGCCGACGTCCCCGGCTCGAGACTCGGGTGCCCGAGCCACGCGCGGGCCTTCCAGCTCGCCGCGGCATACGCCTCGGTGGGGTCGAGACCCACGCGCACGAGCGACGCGATCTCGTCGGCGATGCGCCCGTGCTGCACCTGACCACCGGCATCGGTGCCCGCGTAGATCGGGATGCCGGCCTCGTGGGCGGCGCCGATGGTCTCGTCGAGGCGCGCGTACAGGGCGCGCATGTGCGCTGCGTACACCGGGAATCGCGTCGCCGAATCAGCGATGTCCGGGAAGTTCTCGATGTTGACCAGTGTCGGCACGAGCGCGGTGCCGTGAGCGGCCATCGTCGCGATGGTCTCGTCGGTCAGGCCCGTGCCGTGTTCGATGCAGTCGATCCCCGCCGCGAGCAGTCCGGGCAGGGCGTCCTCACCGAAGACGTGCGCCGTCACCCGCGCGCCCTCGCGGTGGGCCGCGGCGATCGCCTCGACGAGGATCTCGTCGCTCCACAGCGGAGCGAGGTCGCCGACCTCACGGTCGATCCAGTCGCCGATGAGCTTGACCCAGCCGTCGCCGGCCCGGGCCTGACGGGCCACTTCGTCGGGCAGCTGCGACTCGTCCTCGAGGTCGACGGGCAGCCCGCGGATGTAGCGCTTGGGCAGCGCGATGTGCCGGCCGGCCCGGATGATCCGGGGCAGGTCCGCCCGCTGGTCGAGGGCCCGGGTGTCGACGGGCGACCCGGCATCGCGGAGCAGCAGGACACCCGCATCGCGTTCGGTGACGGCCTGCGCGAGCAGACCCTCCTCGTCCTCCGCTCCCCCGCCGAACCGGATACCGACGTGGCAGTGCGCGTCGACGAGACCCGGCAGGATCCAGCCGTCGGCGCAGAGCACCTCGGCGTCGCGGCCGGGCTCGTCCGTGAACGCTCCGTCGGCCCCGACGAACAGCTCGACGGGTTCGCCGTCGGCCAACGACCGGCCCCGCACGACGAAGGAACGCGCATCACCCTCGGTCACGGTCATCCCCCGGCCCGGCTCAGTTCTTGGGGAACTTCAGCTTCGACAGGTCGAAGTTCTCGAGACCCGGAGGAAGCTCGTCGAGGCCCTTCGGCATCTTCGACAGGTCGGGCATCCCGGCGGGCATGCCACCCGGGAGACCGGGGAAGCCGCCGGGCATACCGCCCCGCACCTTCGGCGGCGTCGGTCCGCGACCGCCCTTCTTCCCCTTCTTGCCCTTCTTGCGCTGGTTCTTGCGTGCGCCCGGCATGCCCATCTGGCCGGCCATCGCCGTCATCATCTTCCGGGCCTCGAAGAACCGGTCGACGAGCTGGTTGACGTCGGAGACCTTCACACCGGAACCGTTGGCGATGCGCAGTCGCCGCGAGCCGTTGATGATCTTCGGGTTGGCGCGCTCCTCCGGCGTCATGCCGCGGATGATCGCCTGGATGCGGTCGAGCTGCTTCTCGTCGACGTTGGCGAGGGCGTCCTTCATCTGCCCGGCTCCGGGCAGCATGCCCAGGAGATTGGCGATGGGGCCCATCTTCCGCACGGCCATCATCTGCTCGAGGAAGTCCTCGAGGGTGAGCTCGCCGGAACCGATCTTGCTGGCGGTGGCCTCGGCCTGCTCGGCGTCGAAGACCTGCTCGGCCTGCTCGATGAGGGTGAGCACGTCGCCCATGCCGAGGATGCGGCTGGCCATGCGCTCGGGGTGGAAGACGTCGAAGTCCTCGAGCTTCTCACCGGTGGAGGCGAACATGATCGGCTGGCCGGTGAGCTCGCGGACGCTGAGCGCGGCACCACCGCGGGCGTCGCCGTCGAGCTTGGTGAGCACCACGCCGGTGAAGCCGACACCCTCGCGGAACGCCTCGGCGGTGCTCACAGCGTCCTGACCGATCATCGCGTCGAGGACGAACAGCACCTCGTCGGGCTGCACGGCGTCGCGGATGCCCGCGGCCTGCGCCATGAGTTCCTGGTCGATACCGAGGCGACCGGCGGTGTCGACGATGACCACGTCGTACTGCTTGTTGCGCGCCTCGGCGATGCCCTGCTCGGCCACGGCGATCGGGTCGGCGGCGGTGACTCCGAGTTCGTTCTCGCCTCCGCCGATGGAGGTGCCGGGATGGGGCGCGAAGACCGACACGCCGGCACGCTCACCGACCACCTGCAGCTGGGTCACAGCGCCGGGGCGCTGGAGGTCGCAGGCGACCAGCATCGGGGTGTGCCCCTGCGCCTTGAGCCACTTCGCGAGCTTGCCCGCGAGTGTGGTCTTACCGGCACCCTGCAGACCGGCGAGCATGATGACCGTCGGCGGGGTCTTCGCGAACTGCAGACGACGGGTCTCACCGCCGAGGATCCCGACGAGTTCCTCGTTGACGATCTTGACGACCTGCTGGGCCGGGTTGAGCGCGCCGTGCACCTCGGCACCCTTGGCGCGCACCTTGATCTTCTTGATGAACTCGCGCACCACGGGCAGCGCGACGTCGGCCTCGAGCAGGGCGAGGCGGATCTCACGGCAGGTCGCGTCGATGTCCGCGTCGGACAGCCGCCCCTTGCCGCGCAGGTCCTTCAGGACCCCTGTCAACCTGTCGGAAAGGGATTCGAACACCGAATGCGCTCCTGAGCTCTGACGAAGATGCGGACAATGCTGCGAACCAGGGTAACCGCTCCCGATCCGTCGCGACCGCGGGTGGCCACGCCACAGGGCGGGCCACCCGCGCGGTCACGATCCGTCGGTCACGATCTGTCGGCGGGCGCGGGCGGCTCGGGAGCAGGCAGGACCGACAGCAGTTCCTTCTCGAGATGTTCCCGAGAGACACGGGTGTGCGCACCGGCGAGATCGACGCAGAACGAGTCGATCACCGTCGAACCCAAGGTGCTCACCCGCGCCCACCGCACGTCGGCTCCGACACGCTCGAAGACGTCCGCGAGACGGCACAGCAGACCGATCCGGTCCTCCGACCGGATCTCGAGCACGACCTGGTCCGATTCGGACCCTTCGAACCAGATGATCCGCGGCGGCGCGAGAGCGGCGCTGACTGGAACCGCCCGGGCCGTTCGCTCGGGAAGCCGGCTTTCGCGTTCGGCGCGGTCCTTGGCCTCGAGGGCACCGAGGAGGTCGAGATCGCCGGAGCGAGCCCGCACGAGTTCCTGCCGGAGCAGGGCCGCTTCGGGCGGTGAGCCGAATCTCGGAGCCACGACGAAGCTGTTGACCGTGCTGCCGGCGTGGCTGCCGATCGAGGCCGACAGCACCCGCAGACCGTGCAGCGAGAGCACACCGGCCTCGTCGGAGAGCACGCCCCGCTCGTCGGGCGCGACGAAGGTCGCGGTGAAGCTGCGGCCGTCCTCGCGCGGGTCGAGCGCGACGTGCAGGGCACCGTCCTCGGCGAGGTTCGCGAGGACGGGATCGATCGGATCCGGCGCCGGGAGCTCGTCGCCCGCCATCATCATGCGGCAGCGGCGTACGAGTTCCCGGATCAGCGACGCCTTCCAATCCCCCCAGACTCCTGGGCCGGTGGCCTGCGAATCCGCTTCGGCCAACGCGTGGAGCAGGTCGAGCAGCACCGGATCGCCGTCGAGGGCGTCGACGACCGCGGCCACGGTCTCCGGATCGTCGAGGTCGCGGCGGGTCGCGGTGTGCGGCAGGAGCAGGTGGTGCCGCACCATCGAGGTGAGCAGCGCCAGATCCGAGGGCCACAGGCCCATCCGCCGCCCGATCTGCAGGGCCAGTTCGGCACCGACCACGCTGTGGTCGCCGCCGCGTCCCTTGCCGATGTCGTGCAGCAACGCGCCGAGGACGAGCAGGTCCGGCCGGGCGACCCGCGTCGTCAGTTCGCTCGCGTAGACGGCGGTCTCGACGAGGTGCCTGTCCACGGTCCACGTGTGCACGGCGTCGCGGGGCGGCAGGTCGCGCACCGCACCCCATTCGGGGAGCAACCGCCCCCACAGTCCGGTGCGGTCCAGCGACTCGATGACGTCGACCGCGCGACGTCCCGAGCCGAGCAACACCAGGAAGTCGTCAAGGGCTTCGCGAGGCCAGGGTTCGCGCAGTTCCGGTGCGTGATCGGCGAGCCGGGTGAGCGTGGCCGCCGAGACCGGCAGTCCGGCCTGCGCGGCGGCCGCCGCGACCCGCGTGATCAGGCCCGGATCGCGACGCGGATGCGCGTCGCGCGCGAGGGCCACCTCTCCCCCGTGCTCGACGACCCCTTCGTCGAGGGGACGCCGCACCGGTCCGCGGCGCAGCCGCGACAGGCCCTTGCGCGGCAGCGAATTGGCCGCGGTGCGCAGGCCGACGTCGACGGAGTAGCTGATCGTGCGGGCCGATTCGGTGAGCACCCGTGCGAGATCGAAACGGTCGCCGATCCGCAGCGCCGCGGCGATCTCGTCGGCGTCCTGGGCGCGCAGCTGGTCGCGGGAGCGGCCGGCGACGCGGTGCAGCTCGGTGCGTACGTCGAGCAGTCGCCGGTGGGCGGCCGCGAGGCCTCCGCCCGGGACGTCGGGTCCGAGTCCCGGCATGCCGTCGGTGAGCTGCGCAACGGACAGGACATTGAGCAACTGCACGTCCCGCAACCCGCCGCGACCGCTCTTGAGGTCGGGTTCGGCCCGGTGGGCGATCTGCCCGCTGCGCTGCCATCGCACCTCGGTCATCTCGATGAGTTCGTCGAAGCGGGACCGGATGCCGGTGCGCCACTGACGTCGCACACCGCCGATGAGCAGATTGCTCAGCTGGGCGTCGCCCGCGATGTGCCGGGCCTCGAGCATTCCCAGTGCGGCTGTCAGATCGGAGGAGAACACCTGGAGGGCCTGGGGCACCGTCCGGACACTGTGGTCGAGCTTGATGTGCGCGTCCCACAGCGGGTACCAGAGCTCGTCGGCGACCTTCGACACGACGGACGGCGCCATGTCGTCGTGGAGGAGGATGAGATCGAGATCGGAGTACGGGAGCATCTCGCGGCGTCCGAGACCCCCGACGGCGACGATGGCGAAGCCTCCCTCGCGCTTGATGCCGAGTTCGGAGCCCTTCGTCGTCAACCAGAATTCGTGCAGGTCCACGAGGGCGTGACGCAGGGCCACGGTGTCGAGGCGGCGGCTGCGGGGGCCGCCGGAGAGCAGGGTGTCGCGGGCTGCCGCGAGATCGGCGGCGCCCGCCGGTGCGGTTGTGCGGGCCGAGGACACCGAAGGCCCCGACCCCGCTGCCGAAGCAGCGGGATCAGGGCCTCGAGTGCCGGACCCCTGGGGGTCAGAGCGCATCCGAACCTCGTTCTCCGGTGCGGACCCGGACCACCGCTTCCACGGGCGTGACCCACACCTTGCCGTCGCCGATCTTCCCGGTACGGGAGGCCTCGACGATGGTCTCGACGACCTTGTCGACAGCGGAGTCGTCGACGACGACCTCGACGCGGACCTTCGGCACGAAGTCGACGGAGTACTCCGCTCCGCGGTAGACCTCGGTGTGGCCCTTCTGGCGGCCGTAGCCCTGCACCTCGCTGACTGTCATTCCGAGCACACCGGCCTGCTCCAGGCCTGCCTTGACGTCCTCGAGCGTGAACGGCTTGATGATCGCCGTGATCAGCTTCATATCCTCATCCTTCCCAGAGCCCGCTGGCCGCTGTCATCCCTGCTCGCTGTCGTGGTCTTCTTATCACTTGAGAGCCGGCGCGAAGTCGTATGCGGATTCCGCATGTTCGGCTTCGTCGATACCGCGGGCCTCTTCCTCGTCGCTCACACGCCAGCCCATGGGCTTGAGTGCGAAGGCGATCACTGCGGTGACGACTGCGGTGAACACCAGGGCGACGACTGCGATGACGATCTGGATGACGAGCTGCTTGTAATCGCCACCGTAGAACAATCCGGTCTCGGTGCCGAGGAAGCCGATGGCGACCGTGCCCCACAGGCCCGACACGAGGTGGACACCCACGACGTCGAGCGAGTCGTCGTAACCGAACTTGTACTTCAGACCCACGGCGAGGGCGGACAGGATGCCGGCGATGACGCCGAGGGCGATCGATCCGACCGGGCTCAGCGAGCCGGCAGCGGGGGTGATGGCGACCAGGCCGGCGACGGCACCGGACGCGGCACCGAGGCTGGTGGCCTTGCCGTCACGGATGCGCTCGGTGACGAGCCAGCCGAGGATGGCGGCAGCGGTGGCGGTGGTGGTGTTGACCCAGGCCAGACCTGCGAGACCGTCGGCCGCGAAAGCGGAACCGGCGTTGAAGCCGAACCATCCGAACCACAGCAGTGCAGCGCCGAGCATGACGAACGGCAGGTTGTGCGGGCGGAAGGCGGTGCGACCGAAGCCGGCGCGCTTGCCGATGACGACGGCCAGGACGAGAGCGGCGATACCGGCGTTGATGTGGACGACCGTGCCACCGGCGAAGTCGATCGGGGCGACCGAGGCGACCGTCTCACCGTCGACGTCGACGGTGCCGAACAGTGCGGCAGCGATGCTGTCCTCGGAACCCGACAGCAGGCCACCACCCCACACCATGTGGGCGAGCGGGAAGTAGGCGCACGTGACCCAGATGGCCGCGAACGCCATCCACGTACCGAACTTGACGCGCTCGGCCAGCGCACCGCTGATCAGGGCGGTGGTAATGATCGCGAAGGTCACCTGGAAACCGATGTCGATGATCTGCGGGTAGTCACCGAGACCGGGGAGGAAGCCACCCTCGTCATCGTAGATGGCGCCCTGCAGACCGAACTGTTCGAACGGGTTCGCGAAGATACCGAGGACGTTCTCCGTGCCGTAGGACATCGACCAGCCCCACAGGACGTAGATCACCGCGATGATCGCCATGGAGCCGAACGACATCATCATCATGTTGAGCACGGACTTGGAGCGGGACATCCCGCCGTAGAAGAACGCCAGGCCCGGGGTCATCAGAAGCACGAGCGACGCTGCTATCAGCATCCACGCTGCGTCGCCGGTGTTCACCACTTCCTCCACTTGCAACCTCCCTGTAGGCCGCGCCGATCGGCGCGTTGTCGAGGGAAAGCTTGCTGCCCGGATGTTTCCGTGGAGGCGCCGTGCTGTTTCGTGGGCGTGAACGCAGGAACCGACCTTGTTTCATCCTTGTTTCACACTTTTCGGACACCGTATTTCCACCGACGGAACCGGCCGCTGCCCGCACGAGCGGACAGCGGCCGGAGCGACGGACGCGGTGTGGATCAGCCCAGCAGAGCGTCCACAAAGGCTTCCGGTTCGAAGGGGGCGAGATCGTCCGCTCCCTCACCGAGACCCACCAGCTTCACCGGGACGCCGAGTTCGTGCTGCACCTGGAAGACGATGCCGCCCTTGGCGGTTCCGTCGAGCTTGGTGAGCACCACACCGGTGATGTCGACGACCTCGGCGAACACACGGGCCTGCATCAGGCCGTTCTGACCGATCGTCGCGTCGAGGACGAGCAGCACCTCGTCGACGGCGGCCTTCTTCTCCACGACGCGCTTGACCTTGCCGAGCTCGTCCATCAGGCCGGTCTTGGTGTGCAGGCGGCCGGCGGTGTCGACGAGGACCGCGTCGACGCCGTTGTCGATGCCCCTCGCGACGGCATCGAACGCCACCGCGGCGGGATCGGCTGCCTCCTTGCCGCGGACGACCTCGGCACCGACGCGTTCGGCCCAGGTCTGCAGCTGGTCGGCGGCCGCGGCACGGAAGGTATCGGCGGCACCGAGCAGCACCCGGCGTCCGTCCGCGACGAGCACGCGGGCGAGTTTGCCGGTCGTCGTGGTCTTGCCGGTGCCGTTGACACCGACGACGAGCAGCACGGCGGGATGGTCCTCGTGCGGGAGGGCCCGGATGGAGCGGTCGAGCTCGGGGCGGAGCTCGTCGACGAGCACGCTGCGCAGCACGGCGCGGGCGTCGGCCTCGCTGCGCACGTTGTTCACGACCATCTCCTCACGCAGACGGTCGACGATCTTGGTGGTCGTCGCGGCGCCGAGGTCGGCGACGAGCAGCGTGTCCTCGATCTCCTCCCAGGAGTCCTCGTCGAGGTCGCCGCCACCGAGCAGACCGAGCAGGCTCTTGCCGACCGCCGACTGCGAGCGGGCCAGACGGCCGCGCAGGCGGACGAGGCGACCCGCGGTGGGTTCGATCTCCTCGATCGGGGCTGCCGGAGGAACAGCGGCCGGTCCGGCCGGTTCGACGATTTCCGGTTCGACGACCTCGGGTTCGGCGACGGTCTCCGTCACCGGGGCGGGCTCGACCTCGGGCTCCGGCGCCGGTGCGACCTCCGGTTCCGGTGTCGGTTCGGGGGCGACCTCCGGCTCGACGGGCTCGGGAGCGGGACGCTCCGGCTCCGGGGCGACCTCGGGCTCGACCGGCTCGGGTTCGGCCGGCTTCGGTTCGGCCGGCTTGGGTTCTGCAGGCTTGGGTTCTGCAGGCTTGGGTTCTGCAGGCTTGGGCTCGGCCTTCGGCTCGGGCTTCGGTTCCACCTTCGGCGCAGGCGCCGGTTCCGCCTTCGGCTCCGCGGGTGCGCTCGGCGGAGCTTCGGTGATCTCCTCCGGAAGCGGCACCGTGCGGGGCGCGGGCTCCGGCTTCGCCGCAGGCTTCGGTGCCGGTTTCGGCGCAGGCCGGGGGGCCGGCGCCGGTGGCGCGGCCGTGCCCTGCGAGAAACTGAATCCGCTCTGCGCCTTGTAACCGCCCGAGCGGTCCTTGGTCTCGGCGGAATCGAGCTGCGGGGTCTCGGGCGCCTTCAGCGACACCTGCCGCCGCCGGTAGAGGGTCAGACCGACGACGAGCGCGACGAGAACGACCGCCAGCGCGGCGGCGATGACTATCCAGGCTCCGGTACTCACGCACCCATACTGTCAGGCCTGGAGCTCTTCCTCCGGTTCGGGGACCGGTGTCGCGATCTCGCGTCCGCGCAGTCGCTGCGAGATGACCCGGGTGATGCCGTCGCCCCGCATGCTCACGCCGTACAGCGCGTCGGCGACCTCCATCGTCGGCTTCTGGTGCGTGATGACGATGAGTTGGGACTTCTCGCGCAGCTGCTCGAACAGCCCGATCAACCGTCGCAGGTTGGTGTCGTCGAGCGCGGCCTCGACCTCGTCCATCACGTAGAAGGGTGAGGGGCGGGCCCGGAAGATCGCGACCAGCATCGCCACCGCGGTCAGGGACTTCTCGCCGCCCGACAGCAGCGACAGGCGCTTGACCTTCTTGCCCGGCGGGCGGGCCTCGACCTCGATTCCGGTGGTGAGCATGTCGCTCGGGTCGGTGAGCACGAGCCGTCCCTCACCGCCGGGGAACAGCTTCGCGAAGACCTGTTCGAACTCGCGCTCGACGTCGGCGTAGGCCTCGGTGAACACCTGCAGGATTCGCGCGTCGACCTCCTCGACAACGGCGAGCAGGTCCTTGCGGGCGCTCTTGACGTCCTCGAGCTGGGTCGACAGGAAGTTGTAGCGCTCCTCGAGGGCCGCGAACTCCTCCAGCGCGAGCGGGTTGACGCGCCCGAGCGTCGCGAGATCCTTCTCCGCGCGCTTGGCCCGCCGCTCCTGGGTGGCCCGGTCGTAGGGCATCGGTTGCGGAGCGACCACCTGTTCGCCGCGCTCGCGTGCCTGCTCGTACTCGGCCATCTCCAGCGGCGTGGGCGGCAGCGGCACGTCGGGGCCGTACTCGGCGACGAGGTCGTCGAGGGCGATGCCGTGCTGCTCGAGGATGGTCTGTTCGAGCTGTTCGATCCGGAGCGAGGCCTGCGCCCGGGCCACTTCGTCGCGATGCACTGCGTCGGTGAGCTGGTCGCGCTGCGCGGACAGTTCGCGGACGAGTTCGCGGGCCCGTTCGAGCTGTTCGGCGCACTCGGCGCGGCGCCGGTTCAGTTCGTCGCGCTGGGCGAGTGCCGTCGCCACGGCTACGTCGAGTTGTTCGGCGAGTCGCTGTCCTGATTCCGCCACCGCCGCGGCGACGGCCGCCGCCTGACGACGCGCGATCCGGGCACGTTCGGCACGAGCACGTGCCTCGCGCTCGGCCTGCGCGGCGCGGCGGAGCGAATCCGCTTTGCCCCGAAGCGCTTCGGCGCGTTCCTCGGCCGTGCGTGCCGCGAGTCGCGCCTCGACCTCGACGGCCCGGACCTCGGCGAGGGCGGCCGCGGCCATCTCCCGCTCGGCGGCGGTGTGATCGGTGCCGGCACCGTCGCTGCTCCCGGCCGAGTCGTCCTCGGCCAGGCGCAGTCGCTCCTCGAGTTCGACCAGCTTCTCCCGCGCCGCGTCGCGTTCCTTCTCGGCCTCGGTGCGCTGGGACGCGAGCCGTCCGGATTCGGCGTGGGCGGTGCGTGCCGCCTGGCCGAGCCGGCCGAGCTGTTCGTAGACGGCAGACATCGCCGCATCGGACTCGTTGAGGGCGGCGAGGGTCTGTTCGACGTGTTCGGCGCGTTCGGCCTGTTCCGCGAGTGCGCCCGCGAGGGCTGCGGCCAGTTCCTCGGAGCGGCGTTCGGCCTGTTCGAGACCGGCACGGGAGGTGTCGATCGCCGCCTGGATCTCGAGGGTGCTCGGGGCGCGGTGCGAGCCGCCGACCACCCAGCCCGCGCCGGCGAGGTCTCCTCCGCGCGTCACGGCGCGCAGGTCGGGCCGGGCAGCGCTGACCCCGAGGGCGGTGGGCAGGTCGTCGACCACGACGGTGCGGGCCAGCAGGCCGTCGACGCCTCCGCGCAGGTCGGCGGGACACTCGACGACCTCGCGGAGCCACCGGGCACCGGTCGGCAGGTCGCCGGTGTCGGTGGGGCCGGTTGCGCCGGGCAGGACGAACGCCACCCGGCCCTGGTCGGCGTCGGCGAGCGCTGCGACCGCCGAGATCGCGGCGTCGGCCGACTCCACCTCGAGGGCATCGGCTGCGGCACCGAAGGCGGCTGCGACGGCGGCCTCGTATCCCGGGGACACCCGGAGGCGGTCGGCGAGGCGCCCGACGAGTCCGTCGCCGGACCGCGTGTCGATCAGCCAGGCCGCGCCGTCGGTACGTTCGAGGCCCATCGACAGGGCCTCGATGCGGGCGCCGAGGGAGGCGACCTCCTTGCCCGCGGCGCGTTCTGCCTCCTGCAGTTCGGCGACCCGCTCGTCGGCGAGCCGCTGCGCTTCGAGCGCTCGTTCGTGCTGCGCGTCGGCATCGATCTCACCGGCGTCGAGATCGTCGATGCGTGCCTGAGCGGTCTCGAACTCGGCCTGTGCGGCAACGCCACGGAGGCGGGCCTCCTCGATGGCGACGGTCAGGCGCGCGATCTCCGCGTCGATCGACTCGGCGCGGGTGCGCATCGTCTCGACCTGGCCGGCGAGACGCGCGAGGCCCTCGCGCCGGTCGGCGACGGCACGCACCGCGGCCAGATGCGCGCGTTCGGCGGCCGCTGCGGCCTCCTCCTGCGCGGCGAGCTGCTCACGTGCCGCTTCGAGCGCGCCGTGCGCGATCTCGACGGCCTCGATCAGTTCCGCTTCCTCCGCGGCGATCCGGTCGGCGCGGGCCTCCATCTCGTCGGGATCCTGACCGGAACGGTCCTCGGGTTCGGCGTGCAGGTGGCGGGCGCGTTCCTGCGCGACCCGCACGGTCGCCGAGACACGCTCGGCGAGGGCGGACAGGCGGAACCACGTCTGCGACGCCGCTTCGGCACCCGGTGTGAGCTGCGCGAGGGCCTGTTCGTGGCGGGCGAGTTCGGCGTTCGCGTCGTCGAAGGCCGTGAGCACGGTGTCGAGTCGCTCCCGGACCATCTTTTCCTGCTCGTCGTGCCCGGCGAGTTCGGCGCGGCGCGTGACGAGGTCGTCGGCGGCCAGACGCAACCGCGCGTCGCGCAGGTCGGCCTGGATGGTCTGGGCACGACGCGCGACCTCGGCCTGCCGGCCGAGCGGTTTGAGCTGGCGTCGCAGTTCGGCGGTGAGGTCGGTGAGGCGGGCGAGGTTGGCCTGCATCGAGTCGAGCTTGCGCAGCGCCTTTTCCTTGCGCTTGCGGTGCTTGAGGACGCCGGCGGCCTCCTCGATGAAGGCGCGCCGGTCCTCCGGGCGGGATTCGAGGATCGCAGCGAGGCGGCCCTGGCCGACGATGACGTGCATCTCGCGGCCGATACCGGAGTCGGACAGCAGTTCCTGCACGTCCATGAGACGGCAGGAACTGCCGTTGATCTCGTACTCGCCGGCGCCGTCGCGGAACATGCGGCGGGTGACGGAGACCTCGGAGTACTCGATGGGCAGCGCGCCGTCGGAGTTGTCGATGGTGAGCGTGACCTCGGCGCGTCCGAGCGGCGGGCGACCGGCGGTTCCGGCGAAGATGACGTCCTGCATCTTGCCGCCGCGCAGGGCCTTGGCGCCCTGCTCCCCCATCACCCAGGTGAGTGCGTCGACGACGTTCGACTTGCCGGACCCGTTGGGGCCGACCACACAGGTGATGCCCGGTTCGAAACGCAGAGTCGTCGACGAGGCGAAGGACTTGAAGCCCTTCAACGTCAGACTCTTGAGGTACATGGGTGAGAACTCTACCGGCGGGTTGTGACCGCTTTCCTAGGCCGGGTGCACCGCGCGCACCGTCCCGTCGAAACCGGTCGTGTACAGGACGTTCGGGTCCCAGCCCGGTCCCGAACCGAAGGCGAGCGAGGACATCAGCGGGATGCCCTCGGCGATGCGGCAGCCGTGCCCGGTCGCCGGATCGACCCGCAGGACCGCGCCGGCGAGGTTGAGTGCGATGTACAGCGCTCCGTCGGGGCCGATCGTGAGGTCGTCGGGCATCGAGAGCAGGCCCGGCCCGGGCAGGTCGATGCTGCGCACGGGTCCTTCGAGGTCGCGTGCGTCGAGGATGTGGAGCCGGTTGACGTTCTCGAAGGTCGTCACGGTGTACACCGTGTCGCCGTCGACGGCGATGCCGTTGACGGATCCGAGATCGGTACGGACGACACGGACGTCGCCACCGCCCGCGGGCACGAGAGTGAGTCCGACCTCGCCGAGATCGCGCGAGGCGAGCATCGAGCCGTCCGAGAGTCGGCCGAGGCCGTTGGGCATGACCAGCCCGGTGCCGTGGGTGCCGCGTTCACCCGTGTCGAGGTCGAGCGTGTCGATCGTGCCGTCGGCGGTCCCGGCCAGCCCCGAGACGGTCGTGTTGCCCACGTTCAGGTACGCGGTTGGACCGTCGACGACGATGCCGCCCGGACCGGACACCTCGGGCAGCACGGTGGTGATGCTGCCGTCGGGAGCGATCCGGCGCAGCGCTCCGGGGCCGACGAAGGAGGTGTCCGAGACGAGCAGACCGCCTCGCTCGTCGAACGCCAGATTCTCGAGGACACCGAGTCCGGACGCGACCGTCGTGACCGTCCGCGGCGCGCAGGCAGCCGGATCGGCCGCCGCCGGTGCTGCACCCAGAGGTGTCACTGCCACAGCGGCGACTGCTGCCGCCACCATCGTCGAACGTGCACGCCTGCCCATGCGTCTCCCCCTTGCCGACCGCGACCGGCACCACCCGGCCGCATCCACCCGATCGCGGCAGGATACCAAGCCGAACGGACAAACAGGACGAAGTCAGCGTTCGACGAAACCGGTGAGGTCGCCGCGCGCGGGATCCCACGATTCGACGACGAGCCGCACCCCACCGGGAGTGTCGCCGGATTTCAGCCACGCGAGGAGCTGTTCGAGTGCGGGACGGGGGCCTTCGGCGACGACCATCACGCGACCGTCGGGGTGATTCGTCGCGTGCCCGACGAGACCGAGTTCGAGTGCGCGGGCACGCGTGAACCAGCGGAAACCGACCCCCTGGACGCGGCCGTGCACCCACGCCGTGAGCCGTTCGACGTCTGCGGGGGCGTTCATCGATCAGTCCTCGGCGGTGATCGTCAGCGAGACCTTGGTGCCCGCCTTGAGGGTGCGGCCCACCGTGCATACCTTGTCGACGGAGCGTTCGACGAGGGCGATGAGCCGGTCCCGCGCAGCAGCGTCGAGCTCCGACAGGTCGAGGACCATCTCCTCCTCGAGGTGCGGGTAGACCTCGTTCTCGCGGTCGGCGGCACCGGAGACACGGATCGTCGCGTCGTAGTCGTCGCCGAGCCGGCGGGACAGCGGGAAGTCCGAGGCCATGCCGGAGCACGCGGCGAGCGCGATCTTGAGCAGCTCGCCCGGGGTGAAGACGCCCTCGACGCTCTCCGAGCCGATGAGTACCTCGGCGCCGCGGGAGCTGCGTCCGGTGTAGCGGCGCGTGCCGGTGCGCTCGACCCACAGCTCGGTGGCGGGAAGGTCGGAAGTCTGGTCAGCCATGGGGGAAATCCTGCCATGTCCCGTCGACGGGGATGTCGCGGAGGATGGTCACGAAGTCCTCGACCGCGGCGGACGACGCGTCGGCACTGCGTCGCAGCACTCCGACCGGTTCGACGGTGCCCGCGGTGGGCACGTCCAGGCGCCGGACCACCCCGTCGGCGAGGTCGTCGCGGGCCGCACGCTCGGTGGTGATCCACACGGCGTCGCTGCGCCGGACCACCCCGCGTGCCACGGCGAGGTCGAGTGTCTCGATGAGCCCGACCGGCAATCGCAGGCCGTGACGCTCGAACAACGCCTCGGTCGCGTGGCGCGGCACGGTGCCACTGGTCGCGACCACCAGGGGGTGTTCGAGTGCGTCGGCGACGGAGACGGAACGCCCGGCGAGAGGATGGCCGGGGCGGACGACGAGGATCAGCGTCTCGGCGTACAGGAGCTCGAACGACAGCCCGACCATCCGGGACGGTTCGGCCATGCGTCCGAGGACGACGTCGAGGGCGCCGGCGGCGAGCGCCGACAACAGGACGGCATTGGGATCGGTGCGGATCCGGATGTCCAGATCAGCGCGCACGCGGCGCAGCTCCACCAGAGCTTCGGGGAGCACGGACCCGGCCACGGTGGGCAGGGCCCCGATCCGCAGCGGCTCGCGGGCGGGTTCGGCCGCTCCCGCCAGTGCGGCCACTGCTGCGTCCAGTGAGGTGGTGACGTCCTGCGCGTATCGCAGGAAGCGGTGACCTGCCGCTGTGAGGCGCGCGCCGTGCCGGCCGCGGTCGAGGAGCTTCGCTCCGGCGAGCACCTCGAGCTCGTTCAGGGTCTTCGTGACGGCCGGCTGACTCAGTTGCAACAGATCGGCGGCCCGCCCGACCTGACCCTCGCGCGCGACGGTGACGAAACATCTCAGGTGCCGGAGGCGGATTCTTCGCGCCTGCTCCGGGACGGACGAGGACGGACCGAACTCGGATTGCATCACTGGAAGTTATGAATCAACTGCTCTTTTGTCAATTTACATGAGTTTTTCTTCGCCATATGGTTGTGCTCACAGCTCAGAGATCGGAGATCGCATGTCCACCGGCGAATACGTCGAGCGCGACCACACGCTGCACCCACCCGCGCTCACCCCCGGCTACCGCACGTCGGTGCTGCGCGCACCGCGGAACGCGCTCATCACGCCGAAGCCGACCCTGTCGGAGATCACCGGCCCCGTCTTCCGCAGCGACGAACTCGGCGCCCTCGACAACGACCTGATCCTGAACTTCTCCAAGGACGGCCTACCGATCGGTGAGCGCATCATCGTCCACGGCTTCGTCAAGGACGAGTTCGGCAATCCGGTCGAGGGCGCACTCGTCGAGGTGTGGCAGGCCAACGCCGGTGGCCGGTACCGCCACAAGAAGGACACCTATCTCGCTCCCATCGATCCGAACTTCGGCGGTTGCGGGCGGATGCTCACGGACGCGAACGGCTACTACCAGTTCCGGACGATCAAGCCCGGCGCATATCCGTGGGGCAACAGCCGCAACGCCTGGCGCCCGGCCCACATCCACGTGTCGATCCTCGGCCGCGGGTGGGCGCAGCGCCTGATCACCCAGCTGTACTTCGAGGGCGACCCGCTCATCGAGAAGTGCCCGATCGCGCGGACGATCCCCACCGTGGACCAGCTCCGCAGCCTGATCGCCCAGGAGGATCCCGCCTCCAACGCGCCGTTCGACGCCCGCGCCTACCGCTGGGACATCACCCTGCGCGGTCGCCGCGCCACCTTCTTCGAGAACACCGACCTCCCGGGAGCCCCGCGATGAGCCTGCCCACCGACCCCTACCGGCCCGTGCCCCCGCTGCTCCCCCGCGCGATGGTCACGCGTTTCCCGGAGACGCCCTCGCAGACCGGCGGCCCGTACGTCCACATCGGGCTGGCGCCGCAGCAGGCCGGCTTCGACATCTTCGACAACAACTTCGGCAACGTCCTCGTCACCGATGAGACCGAGGGCGAGCGGATCGTGTTGGAGGGCCGCGTCATCGACGGCACCGGCACCCCGGTGCGCGATGCCCTGCTCGAGAGCTGGCAGGCGAACGCGCACGGCCGGTACGCCCATCCGGACGACGCGCAGGACAAGGACCTCGACCCCAACTTCCGCGGCTGGGGACGCACCGGCGGCGATTTCGAGACCGGTGTGTTCACGATCGAGACGATCAAGCCCGGAGCCGTCACCAACCCCGACGGCTCCGTCTCGGCACCCCACATCCTGCTGGTGATCTTCGCGCGCGGCATCAACCTCGGCCTGCACACGCGGGTCTACTTCGAGGACGAGGCCGAACTCAACGCCGCGGATCCCGTCCTGAAGGGCATCGAATGGGAGGTGCGGCGCAACACGCTGATCGCGTCGCGGTCCGAGCGCGACGGACGCACCGTCTACACGATCGACATCCGACTGCAGGACACCCCGGACGGCGGCGCCGAGACGGTCTTCTTCGACATCTGACGAGAACCGTTGCGAACGGCCCGGTCTGCGCGTGCGCTACCGGGCCGTTCGCGGTCGTGGCTGACACTTCGGGCAGCTGTACGACGAGCGGTTCATGAACTTCTCGCGACGGATCGGCGCGCCGCAGCGTCGGCACGGCTCGTTCTCGCGCCCGTAGACGTTCAGGGAGCGCTCGAAATAGCCGGACTCCCCGTTGACGTTGACGTACAGGGCGTCGAACGACGTACCACCCTGGCCGAGAGCCTCCGCCATCACCTCGGTGGCGGCGTCGAGAGCCGACCGGAGCTTCGGACGCGACAGCGCGTCGGTCGGCCGGTTGCCGTGAATCCTTGCGCGCCACAGCGCTTCGTCGGCGTAGATGTTGCCGATACCGGAGACGACGGTCTGGTCGAGCAGCGCACGCTTGAGCTCGGTGTGCTTGGTGCGCAGCACGGCCACGACCGCGTCCGGGTCGAACCGGGGATCCATCGGGTCGCGGGCGATGTGCGCGACCGGCAGCGGCAGACGATCACCGTCCACCTCCACGAGCGGGGCCAGGGCCCAGCCTCCGAAGGTGCGCTGATCGACGAAGCGCAGATCGGCGCCGTTGTCGAGGACTGCGCGGATACGCAGATGCTTCTCGTCCGGCACGGTCGGAGGCTGCACGAGCATCTGCCCGCTCATCCCCAGATGCACCACGAGCGCCAGATCGGCCGGTTCGAGCACGAGCCACATGTACTTGCCGCGACGCTCGACCGAGGCGACCTTCTGACCGGTCACCTGCAGTGCGAGATCGCGCGGACCGGGCTCGTGCCGGCGGACGGCACGCGGATGCAGCACCTGCACCGAGTCCACCGTCGCGCCGACGACGTGCGCGTCGAGTCCGCGACGGACCACCTCGACTTCGGGAAGTTCGGGCACCTGCGGTCAGTTGCCCTCGGTGGGCGTGTCGGTGGATCCGGACTGCTCATCGGAAGTGCCGGCATCACCGGCTGCGGCAGCAGTGCCCTCGGTCAGCGCGTTCCACGCAGCCGACGCGGCCTTCTGCTCGGCTTCCTTCTTGGTACGTCCGACACCGGTGCCGTAGGGATTGCCACCGATGAGGGCGGTGGCGGTGAATTCCTTGTCGTGATCCGGACCGGTGGCGGTGATCTCGTAGGCCGGAACACCGAGACCGCGTTCGGCGGTGAGTTCCTGCAGACTCGTCTTCCAGTCCAGACCGGCACCGAGACGGGGGCCGCGTTCGAGCAGCGCGGCGAACAGGCGCAGAACCACTTCGCGCGCGACATCGATGCCGTGGGCGAGGTGGACGGCACCGAGGAGCGATTCCATGCCGTCGGCCAGGATGCTGGCCTTGTCGCGTCCGCCCGTCAGCTCCTCGCCCTTGCCGAGCAGGAGGTGCACTCCGAGCCCACCTTCTCCGAGGCCGCGCGCCACCTCGGCGAGCGCGTGCATGTTGACGACGCTCGCGCGGATCTTGGCGAGTTCGCCCTCGGACTTGTCCGGGTGGGTGAGGTAGAGCTTTTCGGTCACCGCGAGCCCGAGGACGGCATCGCCGAGGAACTCGAGACGTTCGTTGGTGGGCAACCCGCCGTTCTCGTAGGCGTACGAGCGGTGGGTGAGCGCCAAGGACAGCAGTTCTGCGTCCAGAGGCACGCCGAGGGCGGCGAGGAGAGACTCGTGGCTCTCTTCGCCGCCCTCGGTAGCTGTTTCGGAGGACTTGCTCGTCACGTGAATACCGATTAGACGGGCGCGGTCACCTGACGGCCGTTGTAGGTGCCGCACGACGGGCACGCCACGTGGGGCAGCTTCTTCTCTCCGCAACCCCGGTTCGGGCAGGTGACGAGCGTCGGCGCAGTGGTGTTCCACTGGCTGCGCCGCGACCGGGTGTTGGAACGCGACATTCTGCGCTTGGGGACGGCCACGTCTACTTCTCCTCGTTGTTCGAGCTGTCGATTTGACTGCTGGGTTCTTCGGAGCCCGCGCCGAACTTGGCTGCCAACCCAGCCCAGCGAGGATCCATTGTCTCATGACGGTGCCCGGATTCCGCAATCGCCAGGCGAATGCCGCATTCGGGGCACAATCCCGCACAGTCGTCACTACACAACGGCTGCAGCGGAAGTTCCAGGCCCACCGCGTTCACGAGGACCGGTTCGAGATCGATGAGATCGTTCTCGACGCGGTACACCTCGTCGTCCTCGGTGGTCTGCTCCGTGACGCTGTTCGGGTAGGCGAACAGCTCGGTGAGGTACACGTCCACCGGCTCGGTGAACGACTCGAGGCACCGAGAGCACTCACCGACGGCGTCGGCACGAACACTACCGGTGACCAGGACGCCCTCGGACACCGACTCCAGGCGGAGATCGAGATCGATCTCGGAGCCTTCCTCGATCGCGATCAGATCGAGCCCGATGCGCGAGGGTGACGGCACCTTCCGCTCGACCGTACGCATCGAACCGGGCCGACGGCCCAGGGAGAGCGTGTCGAACACCAGCCCGGAGTCCCGGCCGGAACGGGACGTGCTGGAATCACGGGTGGACACGGGGAACTCACCTTCTTCGGACGACGCAGGACACGACTCGGTCGTGATAGGGCAACCGCTCCATGATACGCGATGGGCGGCAGGAGCGAAAATCCCGCGGGTCAGCGGCGACGGCTCGCCCGGTGATCGGCCTCCGCGAAGTCGGGAGCACCCGACAGCCGCAACTGCTGCCGGCCGCGGCCGACGGACCGCAGCGTGGTGCCGAGCAGTTCCTCGAACTCCGACAGCTTGCCGTCGATGTACTCGTCGCACTCGGTCCGGAGACGGTCGGACTCGGCGTGGGCCGAATCGATGACTCGCGCCGACTCGGCGTGTGCGGCCTGCACGACCTCGGTCTGCGACACCAGGCGCGCCTTCTCGGCCTCGCCCTCGGCCACGGAACGCTCGTAGGACGCCTGCCCGGACTCGACCAGACGGTCGGCCTCGACGCGGGCACGCCCGGTCACGCTCTCGTACTGCTTGTTGCCCTCGGCGACGAGATCGTCGGCCTCGGCCTGCGCATCGCGCACCAGTTCCTCGGCGTGGGCGCGGGCCTCCTTGACCATCCGGTCCGCCTGGGCCTTCGCGTCCGCGAGCATGCGGTCGGCGTCGGCGCGCGCGTCCTCGAGGAGGGTGCGTGCCTCCTCGTCGGCGTCCCCGACCGTCTTGTCGGCCTGGGCCCGCGCGTCGTTGATCAGCTTGTCACGGTGATCGAGGACGTCCTGCGCGTCGTCGAGTTCGGGCGGCAGCGCATCGCGCACGTCGTCGAGCAGTTCGAGGACATCGCCGCGCGGTACCACGCAGCTCGCCGTCATCGGAACGCTACGTGCCTCTTCGACGATTGCGACCAGCTCGTCGAGTGCCTCGAATACCCGGTACACGCCCAACCCCAATCACTCGCTCGACACGACCGGTGCGGTCGCGCCGCCGTCCAGTCTGCCGCAGCGCAGGGCACGCTCGTGTGCCCTGCGCTCGGTGTGTCGGGATACGGCCGTCACAGGTCGTGCGGGAGGGGTCGGTCTACTTCGCGGCGGCCCGCTCGGCGAGACGCGCGAGCAGACGATCGTGCACGGAACCCGGCAGCATCTCGGAGACGTCGCCGCCGTAGGTCGCGACCTCCTTGACGAGCGAGCTCGACAGGTAGCTGTAGACCGGGTTGGTGGCGACGAACAGGGTGTCGACGCCGGTGAGCTTGTGGTTCATCTGCGCCATCTGCAGCTCGTAGTCGAAGTCGTTGGCGCCGCGCAGACCCTTGACGATCGCGGTGATCCCCCGTTCGCGGGCGTAGTCGACGAGCAGACCCTGCCAGGCGTCGACCGTGACGTTCGGCAGGTGCGCCGTGGCGTCGGAGAGCATCTCGAGGCGTTCGTCGATCGTGAACATCCCCTGCTTGTTGGGATTGATCGTGACGGTCACGACGACCTCGTCGAACTGGGCCGAGACCCTGCCGATGACGTCGAGGTGTCCGTTGGTGACCGGGTCGAAGGATCCTGGGCAGACCGCGCGGCTCATGACCCAGCACCGTAGCAGGTGGCGATCTCCACTCTGGTCTCGCCGTAGCGCTTCGACCTGCCGACCTCGAATCCCTGCGGCCACACCGTTTCCGGTGATCGCGACGACCGTTCGACCACGACGATCGAGCCGTCCTCGACCCACCCCCCGGAGACCAGCGCCCCGAGCACGCCGGTGACGGCCTCCTCGGTGACGGCGTAGGGCGGGTCGGCCAGGACGAGGTCGTAGACGCGATCGGGGATGCCCGCGAGCACTGCGGACACCGGTGCGGTACGCAGCACCGCACCGGGCAGTCCGACCGTCGCGATGTTCTCGCGGATCACGCCCGCCGCCTTCGCGTCGGACTCGACGAGCATCGCGTGCTCGGCGCCGCGGGACAGCGCCTCGAGGCCGAGCGCCCCCGACCCCGCGTAGAGGTCGAGGACGGCGGCCCCGTCGATGTCCATGCGTGCGTCGAGCGAACTGAACAGGGCTTCGCGCACCCGTTCGGAGGTGGGCCGGGTCCCGCGGGGCGGCACCTTCAGGCGCCGCCCCCCGGCCCGGCCGGCGACGATCCGTGTCACTCGGCGCTGTCTCCCGTGGACACCTCGACGAGCAGGTCGCCACCTTCGACCTGTTGCACCGGTCCGATCGCGACGCGCGTGATGCGTCCGCCGCGCGGCGCGGTGATCGCGGCCTCCATCTTCATGGCCTCGATCGTGGCGACGGTGTCGCCCGCCGAGACGCTGTCACCCTCGGACACGACGAGGGTGACCATGCCGGCGAACGGCGCCGCGACATGACCGGGATGGTTGCGGTCGGCCTTCTCCGCGGCAGGGATCTCCGCGGCCACCGAGCGGTCGCGCACCGACACCGGGCGCAGCTGCCCGTTGAGGATGCACATGACGGTGCGGTAGCCCTTCTCGTCGGCATCGGAGATCGCCTCGAGACCGATGAGCAGTTCGACGCCCTTGTCCAGGCGCACCCGGTGCTCGTCGCCGTGCCGCAGACCATAGAAGAACTGGTTGGCCGACAGCTCGGTGGTGTCGCCGTAGGTCTCGCGGTGCTGCTCGAACTCCTTCGCGGGGCCCGGGAACAGCAGGCGGTTGAGCATGCGGCGACGCTCGTCGGACGAACCGCCGAGGGCCTTCTCCTCCTCCGGCGCGAGCGGGGTGACCGGCTTGGGCTCGGCCCGGCCCGACAGCGCCTTGCTGCGGAAGGGTTCGGGCCAACCACCGGCCGGAGTTCCGAGATCGCCGCGCAGGAAGCCGATCACCGAATCGGGGATGTCGTACTTGCCGGGCTCGGCGGCGAAGTCGTCGACCGAGACTCCCGCGCCCACGAGGTGCAGCGCGAGGTCGCCGACGACCTTGCTCGACGGCGTGACCTTGATCAGGCGGCCCAGGAGGCGGTCGGCGCCGGCGTAGGCGGCCTCGACCTCCTCGAAGCGGTCGCCGAGACCCAGCGCGATGGCCTGCTGACGCAGGTTCGACAGCTGACCGCCGGGGATCTCGTGGGTGTAGACGCGGCCGGTCGGTGCGGGCAGGCCCGACTCGAACGGTGCGTACACCTTGCGCAGTGCCTCCCAGTACGGCTCGAGATCGCACACGGCCTGCAGGTCGAGGCCGGTGTCGAACTCGCTGTTCGCCGCGGCGGCGACGATCGCCGACAGGGCGGGCTGGCTCGTCGTACCGGCCAGGGCCGCGGACGCACCGTCGACCGCGTCGGCACCGGCGTGCCAGGCCGCGAGGTAGGTGGCGAGCTGACCACCCGGGGTGTCGTGCGTGTGCACGTGCACCGGCAGATCGAAGTTGCTGCGCAGCGCCGACACGAGCGTCGCGGCGGCCGGGGCGCGCAGCAGACCCGCCATGTCCTTGATGGCCAGCACGTGCGCACCGGCCTCGACGATCTCCTCCGCCAGGCGCAGGTAGTAGTCGAGCGTGTAGATCGTCTCGTTCGGGTTCGACAGGTCGCCGGTGTAGGACATCGCGACCTCGGCGAGCGTGGTGCCGGTCTCGCGCACCGCGTCGATCGCCGGTCGCATCTGGTCGACGTTGTTCAGCGCGTCGAAGATGCGGAAGATGTCGATGCCGGTGTCGGCGGCCTCCTGCACGAAGGCACGGGTGACGGCCTCCGGGTAGGGGGTGTAGCCGACGGTGTTGCGTCCGCGCAGCAGCATCTGCAGGTTGATGTTCGGGATCGCCTCGCGCAGCGCCGCGAGCCGCTCCCACGGATCCTCGTGCAGGAAGCGCAGTGCGACGTCGTAGGTCGCGCCGCCCCACGCCTCGATCGACAGCAGCTGCGGCGTCATCCGGGCCACGTGCCCGGCCACGGTCAGCAGGTCCTTGCTGCGCACGCGGGTCGCGAGCAGCGACTGGTGGGCGTCGCGGAAGGTGGTGTCGGTGACGCCGATCGCCTTCTGCTCGCGCAGCGCACGGGCGAAGCCCTCGGGGCCGAGTTCGAGCAGGCGCTGACGCGAACCGGCCGGCGGCGCGGCGTTCAGGTCGATCGCGGGGAGCTTGTCGTGCGGGTACACCGTCGTGGTGCGCTCACCGTGCGGCTTGTTCACCGTCACGTCGGCGAGGTACCGCAGGATCTTGGTGCCGCGGTCGGCGGACGAGCGCAGCGTCAGCAGATGCGGGCGCTCCTCGATGAACGAGGTGTTCACGTTGCCGCCGCGGAAGTCCTCGTCGTCGAGCACCGCCTGCAGGAACGGGATGTTCGTCGCGACACCGCGGATACGGAACTCGGCGACCGCGCGGCGGGCGCGGGCGACGGCGGTCTCGAAGTTGCGGCCGCGGCAGGTGAGCTTGACGAGCATCGAGTCGAAGTGGGCGGAGATCTCCGCGCCCACCGACGTGCCACCGTCGAGACGGATACCGGCACCACCCGGGGTGCGGTAGCCGGTGATGCGGCCGGTGTCCGGGCGGAACCCGTTGGCCGGGTCCTCGGTGGTGATGCGGCACTGCAGCGCCGCGCCGCGGATGGTGATGCTTTCCTGCGACAGGCCCAGTTCGTCGAGCGACTCGCCCGCGGCGATGCGCAGCTGGGACTGCACGAGGTCGACGTCGGTGATCTCCTCGGTGACCGTGTGCTCGACCTGGATCCGCGGGTTCATCTCGATGAACACGTGGTTGCCGCGTTCGTCGACGAGGAACTCGACGGTGCCCGCGCACTGGTAGCCGATCTCCTTGGCGAAGGCCACGGCGTCGGCGCAGATGCGGTCGCGAAGCTCGGGATCGAGATTCGGGGCGGGGGCGAGCTCGATGACCTTCTGGTGGCGGCGCTGCACCGAGCAGTCGCGCTCGTACAGGTGGATGACGTTGCCGTGCTTGTCGGCGAGGATCTGCACCTCGATGTGCCGCGGGTTGACCACGGCCTGCTCCAGGAAGACGGTGGGATCACCGAAGGCGGCGTCGGCTTCACGAGAAGCGGCTTCGATGGCCTCGCGCAGCTGGGAGGGCTCGGCGACCCGGCGCATGCCGCGTCCGCCACCACCGGCGACGGCCTTGACGAAGACCGGGAAGTTCATCGTCTCCGAGGCGGCGAGCAGCTCGTCGACATCCGACGACGGCTCCGACGACGCCAGTACCGGGAGGCCGGCGGCCTTCGCCGAGGCGATCGCGCGGGCCTTGTTGCCCGTCAGTTCGAGGATTTCCGCCGACGGACCGACGAAGGTGATGCCCGCTTCCGCGCACGCTGCAGCGAGGTCCGGGTTCTCGGAGAGGAAGCCGTAGCCGGGGTAGATCGCGTCGGCGCCGGCCGACACGGCCGCTTCGACGATCTTCTCGACCGACAGGTATGCGCGGACCGGGTGCCCCTCCTCCCCGATCTGATAGGCCTCGTCGGCCTTCAACCGGTGCAGGGAGTTCCGGTCTTCGTACGGGAACACCGCGACCGTCCCGGCACCCAGTTCGTAGGCGGCACGGAACGCGCGGATCGCGATCTCGCCACGGTTGGCGACAAGCACTTTCGAGAACATTGGTCGACGGTACCGCGCCGTAACATGCCGACTCGGACGCGCGTTCCACATCGTGGGACGAGGCGTCCGGATGGCACGACTGGAACGATGCAGTCGGCTCCGCCGTAACACGGCGTCAACACGCCGGGCACGGCCACCGAAACCTCACCACGGGTTCTGGGGCACGGTGTACGGAACGTAACTCAGGACTTGTCGAGATAGGCCACACGCTCGGCGTCGAGCGCGGCCCGCACCATGCTCGCGAGCCCCGGGTGGTGTTCGAGGCCGGGATCCTTCTCCGTCACCGTCCGGGAGAAGTCGCGGGCCGCCTCGATGACGTCGGCGTCGTCGACGAGCGAGAGCAGCCGCAGCGTCGACACTGTGCCGGACTGGGCGACACCGAGGACGTCGCCCTCCCGGCGCAGCTGCAGGTCGAGCTGGGCGAGTTCGAAACCGTCGGTGGTGCCGGCGACTGCCTCGAGCCGCATCATCGTCGGGGTCGCGGGCTTCGCGTCGGTCACGAGCAGGCACAGACCCTGGTGGCCGCCACGACCGACGCGACCGCGCAACTGGTGCAGCTGGCTGACACCGAACCGGTCGGCGTCGACGATCACCATCACGGTCGCGTTCGGCACGTCGACACCGACCTCGACGACGGTCGTGCACACGAGCACGTCGAGTTCCGCGGCGTTGAAGGCCTGCATCACCGCGTCCTTCTCGTCGCCGGCGAGGCGACCGTGCAGCAGCCCCACCCTCAGATCCCGCAGCGGACCGGAGGTGAGGAACTCGAACTGCTCGAGCACCGAGACGGTCTCGGGCGGGGCCTGCTTGCCCTTCCCCGATCCCGACGGCTCGGACCCGTCCGGATCGAAGAGCGCATCGTCGTCGGAATCACCGTCGCCGATACGGGAACACACCACGTAGGCCTGCCGCCCCTCGGCGACCTCCTCGCGGATACGCTCCCAGGCGCGGTCGACCCACTTCGGATGCACCTTCGCCGGGACCACGCGGCTGACGATCGGCGACCGCCCGCGGGGCAACTCGCGCAGGGTCGAGACCTCGAGGTCGCCGAGCACCGTCATCGCGATGGTGCGCGGGATGGGCGTCGCGGTCATCACCAGCACGTGCGGGGACGCGCCGTCGCGACCTCGCGAGCGCAGGGCGTCGCGTTGTTCGACACCGAAGCGGTGCTGCTCGTCGATCACCACCAGGCCGAGGTCGAAGAACTGCACCGTGTCCTCGATCAGCGCGTGCGTGCCGATGACGATCCCGGCATCGCCCGTCACCGCCTCGTTGAGTGCGGCCCGTTTGCGCGCGACACCCATCGAGCCGGTCAGCAGGGTCACGCGGGTCGCGAGTTCGTGGGCACCGAGTTCGCCCGCCGCGGCGAGATCGCCGAGCATCTTCGTGAGCGATCGCGCGTGCTGCGCCGCGAGCACCTCGGTGGGTGCGAGCAGCGCGCACTGCCGACCGGAGTCGATCACCTGCAGCATCGCCCGCAGCGCCACGATGGTCTTGCCGGAACCGACCTCACCCTGGAGCAACCGGTTCATGGGGTGCTCACGTGCGAGATCGGCCGCGATCTCGTCGGCCACCGACAGCTGCCCGGCCGTCAGCTCGAAGGGCAGCCGCCGGTCGAACTCGTCGGCGATCCCGCCCTCGCGGCGTGGGCAGGACGGCGCCGACCGCACCTCGACGTCGTGCCGGCGTCCGGCGAGCACGAGCTGCACCGCGGCGGCCTCGTCGAACCGCAGGCGGTCGCGCGCCCGGTCGATCTCCTGCTTCGTGTCGGGCAGGTGGATCGAGCGCAACGCTTCGTCGAGCCCCACGAAGCCGTGCTCGTCGCGCACCCACTCGGGCAGCGGGTCGTCGACGTGGTCGAGCTGGTCGAGCACCTGCCGCACACACCGCATGACGGTCCACGACTCGACCTCGCGGGTCGCGCGGTACATCGGGATCAGCGCACGGTCGAAGACCGACATGTCGACCCCCGAGCCGTCCTGCGCGGTGCGTGCGAGACCCGCCAGGGCTCCGGCGCCCCGCACCCGCGCCGGTGTCGCCGAGACCAGGTCCTCGGCGTCGCGCGGTTCGGGCAACACGAGATAGCTCGGGTGGGTCAGGCTCCACTTGTCGCGGAAGTACTTCACGGTGCCGGAGAACATCGCACGCACGCCGGGCTTGATGTTGTGCTTGACCCGGTGCGGGTTGAAGAAGGTGACGTCGATGCTGTGACGATCGGAGCGCAGCCGCACCGCGAGGCGCTTGCCGGCGCGGGACTTCATCGGCACCTCCTGCGCCGACTCGACCCGCGCGATGATCGTGATGTGCTGGCCCTCGGTGGGCTGACTCTCGCCGAGCTCGGCGCCCTGGGTGGCGTAGCGGTGCGGATAGTGCCTCAGCAGATCCTCGACGGTGGTCATCCCGAACGCGTCGTGCAAGGCGTCCGCCGTCTTGCGGCCGAGGACATGATCGAGCCGGTCCGCGAGTGTCGCCACTGCCGTCCCTTCCGCTACTCCTGCGGTGGCCTCGCGGCGCACCGGCTACTCGACGCCGAGCTGCAGCAGGTCGCTGCGCTGACCGCCCTGGTAGACCGCCACGTCGATCTCCGGGTGACGGTGATCGAGATGAGCGACCAGCTGCTCGACGAGTCCGTCGGGGGCGTCGGCACCGACCAGCATCGTCACGAGCTCACCGCCCGCGGCGAGAATCCTGTCGAGCAGTGACGCTCCCGCTGTCACCAGATCATGCTCGATCACTACGACATCATGGCCGGCCAGTCCGAGACTGTCGCCGGGTTCGCACGTTCCGACCCAGGTCAGCGCACGTTCGTTCGCGTACCGCAGCGACCCCCACCGCACACACGACGCCGCCTCCGACATCGCGAAGGCGTCGTCGACGGTGGCGCGCATCGGATCGTGCACGGCCAACGAGGCCAGTCCCTGAACGACGGAGGAGGACGGCAGGAACATCACGTCGCGGTCGTCCCGCCGCGCCCGCGCACCCACGGCGACGACGTCCTGTGCAGAGAGCGCACCGTTGGGCAGCACGAGGACGTCCCGGCTCGGCAGTGCCCGGATCGCCTCGAGCAGTTCGTCCGGGACGGAGATCTCCTCGGCCCGCAGCACCCGGGCGCCCTCCGCCTCGAACAGTTCGGCGGCGCCCTCGCCGCCCACCACCGCGAGGACCGCCCGGGACTGCTCCCCCGCCGACTCGGCGCGGACCGCGGCGGTGGCCGTGCCGAGCGCCACGGGACCGTCGCCGCATCCGCGACGCGCGGACTCGAGCGCGAAGCACGTGATGTCGATGCGGCTCAGCGAGCCCGCCGCGAGACCGGCCTCCACAGCAGCTCCGGGATCGCAGCAGTGCACATGCACGGACCAGCACCCCGCTTCCCCGGCGACGATCGCGACCGAGTCGCCGAGCGCGTCGAGGGAGGACCGCAGGGCGTCCATACGCGCGTCGTCGGAGTTCCCGACGAGATACATCACCTCGTATTCCTGCTGGTCGCTGTCGGGACGTTCGTCGACGATCTCGGGTTCGACCACGGGACGCGAGGCGCCGGCGAGCACCATCCGGCGGTCGGGACGTGTTCCGGTGGTGACCTCCACCAGGCAGTCGAGCAGCACGAGCAGGCCGAGACCGCCGGCGTCGACCACCCCGGCCTCGGCGAGGACGTCGAGCTGGGTGGTGGTGCGCTGCAGCGCGTCGGCGGCGGCGTCGGCACTCGCGACGGCGACATCGCACACGGTCGCATCCGTCTCCGAGGCGACGCGGGTCGCGCCGTCGGCCGCGGCTTCGAGGACGCTGACGATGGTGCCCTTCGCGGGCGCGCTGAGCGCTCCGGTCACGAGCGTCGCGGCATTGGAGAGGGCCGCGGCCAGGTCACGGGCGCCGACCGTCGTCAGTCCCGCGACCGCGTCGGCGACACCGCGCAGCGCCTGCGCCAGGATGATCCCCGAGTTGCCCCGCGCCCCGGCGAAGGCGCCGCGCGCGAGCCCTTCGGCGACGTCGGATGCGGTGAGCGCGCCGTCCACGGGCCCGCCGATCCGGGCCGCCGCGGCCTGCAGGGTGATCAACAGATTGTTTCCGGTGTCCCCGTCGGGCACCGGGAAGACGTTGAGCGAGTTGATCTCCGCTCGGCGCTGTTCGAGCGCTTCCACACCGAACTCGACCCACCGGCGCAGCGCCCGCCCGTCCACCGTGTCCTCGGCTCCGAGCAACGATTCCACCCCCTTCGCCTCGTCCTGCGGGCATCGTCCACCTCTACGATCGGTACCGTCGAACACGGTGCCGAGCCCTGGCGAACAGGTTAGCCGCGACCCGGCGCACCGTCCGGTTTGGCCAACCGCCCTCGAGTTCGCTAAGCTTGCCGGGTTGCCTCGCACGGGCGGCTCGTTCCCCGTGTTCGCAAGGCGAAACAACAGACAGAAGATCTATCCACTAGACACAAGGAGTTCGCGACATGGCTGCCGTCTGCGACGTATGCGCCAAGGGCCCCGGCTTCGGGAAGTCGGTCTCGCACTCGCACCGGCGTACCAACCGTCGCTGGAACCCGAACATCCAGAGCGTGCGCGCTCAGGTTGCACCGGGCAACACCCGCAAGATGAACGTGTGCACCTCCTGCCTCAAGGCCGGCAAGGTCGTCCGCGGCTGATTCCCGGTCGAGTCGTAGCGAAGGCCCCCTGCGCTGATTGCGTAGGGGGCCTTCGCCGTTCGATCCCCCGGCCGGATATCGTGCGGGAATGACCGAGAACCAAGTTTCCTTCCCCGACAGCGACTCTCTCCGCTCATTGGTGAGCGTGGAGGACCGCGTCCTGCGGATCGCCGTGGCGACCTCCGAGTACGGCACCTCCCTGTCCCCCGCAGGGATGGAGCAGGGCATCGCGGCCCTGCGCGCGGCAGGCCCCGAGATCGGGGCCGTGCTGCTCGTCGGTGAGGGTGCGAACTTCTGCGCGGGCGGAAACGTCCACGGATTCGCCGCGGCCGAGGACCGCGGCGCCCACCTGCTCGACATCGCGAACCTCTTCCACGACTTCGTGCGCGAGCTGGACAAGGCGGCCGTGCCGGTCGTCGCCGCCGTGCACGGCTGGGCTGCCGGCGCCGGGATGAGCCTGGCGCTGCTCGCCGACATCGCGCTCGCCGGCCCCGGCACGAAGATGCGCGCCGCGTACCCGTCGATCGGTTTCTCCCCCGACGGCGGCATGTCGTGGACCCTGCCGCGGATCGTCGGTCCGTCGCGGGCACGGGAGATCATCATGACCGACGCCGTGATCGGCGCCGACGAAGCCGTGCGTCTGGGTCTGCTGAGCCGGCTCGTCGCCGACGGCGAGATCCAGAGCGAGGGGTTGCGACTCGCACGGACCCTCGCGCACGGCCCCACGCAGTCCTACGCCGCCATCCGCTCGCTCGTGGCGGGCTCGGCGGAACGATCGCTGTCCGAGCACCTCGATGCGGAAGCCGCCTCGATCTCCGCGGCCGCGACGTCGCCCACTGGCATCGAGGGTGTCGACGCCTTCGTCGCCAAGCGGCGCCCGGACTGGGATTCGGTCCGCGCCTGATCTCCGGGCGGCGGATCGGTGCTCAGGACAGTCGCCAGTCCACCGGTTCGCCGCCCTGCTCGACGAGCAGAGCGTTCGCGCGGCTGAACGGACGCGACCCGAAGAATCCGCGTGAGGCCGACAGCGGGGACGGGTGCGCCGACTTCACGGTGGGCACACCACCGAGCATGGGTTCGAGGGTCGCGGCGTCGCGACCCCACAGGATCGCGACGAGCGGGGTCCCGCGTGCGACCAGCGCGCGGATCGCCTGCTCGGTGACCGCCTCCCAGCCCTTGCCGCGGTGGGAGGCCGGCTGGCCCGGTGCGACGGTGAGGACCCGGTTGAGCAACAGGACGCCGTGCTCGGTCCACGGCGACAGGTCGCCCGTGGAGGGCTGCGGCAACCCGAGATCGTCGGTGTACTCGCGGTAGATGTTGGCGAGACTGCGCGGGATCGGCCGGACGTCCGGGGCCACCGAGAAGCTCAGTCCCACAGCGTGACCCGGAGTGGGATAGGGATCCTGACCGACGATCAGGACGCGGACGGATTCGAAGGGCTGCGTGAAGGCACGCAGCACGTTCGGACCGGACGGCAGGTAACTGCGGCCCGCGGCGAGTTCGGCGCGGAGGAACTGCCCCATCGCGGTGATGTCACCGGCGACGGGTTCGAGTGCTCGCGCCCAGCCCGGGTCGACGAGTTCGGACAGGGGCCGACCGGAACGGGGCTCGTCCGCTCCCCCGGCCGCGGACTGTGTGTCGACGGTGTCGGCCACCTGTCACTCCTGATCGATGCGGCGGAGGGCGGTCCGGTAGTAGGCGGCGTTCGCCGCGTACATCTCGGCGTTGGCGTCGAAGTTGTTCTCGGGGACCTCGTAGCCCTCGCGGACCTTCGCGGGGATACCCATCGCCATGCGGCGGGGCGGCAGTTCGAAGCGCGGCGGGATCAGGGCGCCGGCGGCGACCTGCGCGCCGGCACCGACGACCGAGCCGTTGAGGACGAGCGAACCCGAGCCGATCAGCGCACCGTCACCGATCGTGGCGCCCTCGATGTGCGCGTTGTGCCCGACGACGCAGCGAGCGCCGATGACCGTGGCCTCGATCGCGGTGCAGTGGATGATCGTGCCGTCCTGGATGTTGGTCTTCTCCCCCACGGTGATCGTGCCGTAGTCGCCGCGCAGCACCGCCGAGGGCCACACGGAGGCGCCGGCACCGAGGGTGACGTTGCCGATCACGACCGCGTCGGGATGAACCCACGCGTCGGGATGGATATCGGGGACACGCTCGCCGAGTGCGTAGACAGCCATGACTGCAGAACCTATCTCGAGCGAACCCCACCCGGAGTGGTCGCCCTAGCGATCAGCGCCCGCCGCGAAGCTCTGCCAGCCCCCGGATCCGTTGTGGTGTCGCCCGTCGATGGTGACGCCGGAGCCTTCCAGGACCACGCCGATGGGCCGCCATCCGTCCGGCAGGGTGACCTCGCGAGGGAAGCACGCCGCGAGGGCGTGGTCCTCGCCGCCGGTGAGGATCCATTCCTGCGGGTCGACCGACAGTGCCTCCCCGGCGTCCCGGAGTTGCGTGTCGGGAGCGAGTGCACCCGGGTCGAGATCGATCGCGACCTCCGATGCGGTGCAGATGTGCCCGAGATCGGCGACGAGACCGTCGGAGATGTCGGTACATGCGTGGGCGCCTGCCGCGGCCGCGGCAGGACCTGCGGCGTAGGGCGGTGTGGGCACACGATGCGCCGCGACGAGTTCGGGGAAGTCCCGGTTGCCGGCCAGCAGCAGGGCCAGGCCCGCCGCGGAGCGACCGGTGCGACCGGCGAGGGCGACGACGTCGCCGGGGCGCGCAGTGGAGCGGAGGAGCGGTGGCCGTCCGTCGAGTTCGCCGAGCACGGTGACCGAGACGATCACCTGACCCGCCTGCACGAGATCACCTCCCACGACTCCGGCGCCCATCTCCTCCGCAGCCTCCCCGATGCCCGCCGCAATGCCGTCGAGCACGGCGACGGGTGTCTCGGGTGGGCATCCGAGGCCGACGACGAAGGCGGTGGGACGCGCACCGACCGCGGCGACATCGGCTCCGTTCTGGGCGACCGCCTTGCGTCCGACCTCCTCCGGGCTCGACCAGTCGAACCGGAAGTGACGTCCTTCGACGAGCATGTCGGTCGAGATCGCGATGCGACCGTCGGCGGCCGACACGACCGCCGCGTCGTGGCCCGGCCCGACGAGTGTGCTGTCGGGTTGCCGTCGTGCCCTCACCGCGCGTTCGATCACGGGGAATTCGCCCATGTCGGCGACGGTGGGTCCGGTCGGGTTCGTCACGGTGACGGTCGCCTCTTTCTGGGTCGGCGGTGGGAGAGAGCCGGCACGTGCCCTGCTACGTTCGATCACGCTACCGCCCCCTGTCCCCGAGCCCGGATGCTGGACACGATGAACGACACCTCTGCTTCCGATCGCGAACCCTCCGACGACGCCCCCGTCGAGGCGCCCGGATCGGACGGGACGCGACGCAGTCCCGCGCTGATCGCCACGGCGATCGCACTGCCCGTCGCCCTGCTGGTCGGTGTGGTGGTCGCGGCCGTGATCGTGTCGCAGTCACCGGTGAACACGCCTGTCGGTCTCGGTCCCGTGCCGGCTCCGGAAGCGGAGTCCGAATCCTGCTCACAGTTGCTCGACGCGCTGCCGGAGGAGCTCGGCGACTACACGCGCGCCGAATTGGCCGATCCGGCACCGGTGGGTGCGGCGGCCTGGCAGTCGGACGACGGCGAGGAGGTCGTCCTGCGCTGCGGTCTCGACCGGCCCGACCAGTTCGACCAGGCGGCGGCGCTGCAGGTGATCGACGACGTGCAGTGGTTCGAGGTGTCGGGAGCCGAGCAGGGCATCCCGGCGAGTACGTGGTTCGCCGTCGACCGTCCGGTCTACGTGGCGTTGACCGTGCCCGACGGATCCGGGCCGACCCCGCTGCAGGACATCACGGCGACGATCTCCGCGACGCTCCCGCAGCAGGAGATCGATCCGGCGCCGATCCGCTGAGTCGGACGAACGAGAAAGGTCGGCCCCGGCACCGTGGTGTGGTGCCGGGGCCGACCGTGTTCGCCGCCGCGTCGATCAGGACGCGTGCATGGTCCCCGTGCGCTGGTAGCGCTCGTGGAAGGAGAATGCCTCACCGAGCAGGTGCGGGGTGTGACCTGCGCCGGGGGCAGCTTCTGCGCGCTCGATGTAGTCGAGCAGTTCGGCGCGGTAGTCGGGATGCGCGCAGCGCTCCACGACGACCCGCGATCGACGGCGGGGAGACAGGGCGCGCAGATCGGCAAGACCTTGTTCGGTCACGATGACCTGCACGTCGTGCTCGGTGTGGTCGACGTGCGGCACCATCGGGACGATCGACGAGATCGCACCGTCGCGAGCCGTCGACGGGCTCAGGAACATCGACAGGTAGCCGTTGCGCGCGAAGTCGCCGGAGCCACCGATGCCGTTCATGATGCGGGTGCCCATCACGTGGGTGGAGTTGACGTTGCCGTAGACGTCGGCCTCGAGCATGCCGTTCATGGCGATGATGCCGAGTCGGCGCACGATCTCGGGGTGGTTGCTGATCTCCTGCGGCCGCAACATGATGTGGTCGCGGTAGAAGTCGATGTTCTCGACGAAGTCGTTGAGTCCGTTTTCGGACAGCGCGAGGGCGGTGGCCGAGGCGAACCGGACGGTGCCGTGCTTGACGAGGTCGAGCATGCCGTCCTGGATGACCTCCGAGTAGCAGGTCAGCCCCCGGTACGGTCCGCTGTCGAGACCGGCGAGCACGGCGTTGGCGACGTTGCCGACACCCGACTGCAGCGGGAGCAGAGTGTCGGCGGGCAGCCGGCCGGCAGCGACCTCGTGCGCGAAGAAGTCCAGGACGTGGTCGGCGATGGCCCGGCTGGTGGCGTCGGGCGCCGTGAGCGCGGTCGCGCTGTCGGGGCGATCGGTCTCGACCACCGCGACGACACGTTCCGGATCGATCCGGAAGTAGGGCTGGCCGATGCGGTCCTCGACGTCGGTGAGGTCGATCGGGCGGCGGTTGGGGGGAAGCGCGGTGCCGTAGTAGACGTCGTGCACGCCGTCCATGGCGGCGGGGATCCACGAGTTGACCTCGAGGATCACCTTCTCGGCGACGTCGAGCCAGGTCTTGTTGTTGCCGATGGAGGTGGCGGGGATCAGCTCGCCCGTCTCGGTGATGCCGGAGATCTCGACGACGGCGACGTCGACGTGTCCGTAGTAGCCCTCCCAGACCTGCTGGGCGACGTGCGACAGGTGGATGTCGACGTAGTCCATGCGGCCTTCGTTGATCCGTCCGCGGGCGGTGGGCTCCGCCTGGTACGGCATACGCAGCGCGATTCCGTCGACGTCGGCGAGCATGCGCTCGGTGTCGGAGGCCACCGATGCTCCGGTGAGCAGGTTGATCCGGAAGTCGCCGCCGGTCGCCCGCGTGCGGCGGATGTGTTCGGCGAGGGCCGGGGTCACGGCCTTCGGGGTACCTGCGCTGGCGAAGCCGCTGATGGCAACGGTGTCGCCGGGGCGGATCCACTGGACGGCGTCCTGCGCCGACACGATCTTCTTGCGGTAGGTCTCATGACGTACCCGAGCCTCGGCCGGGGTCACGACGACCGACTCCACAGACGGTGCTGCGGGCGATGAAAGGGCTGCGTACATGACGACGACCATAGCGGCGCGGATGATCCGCTCGTCACACTCGGGCCGGACCGGCGATCGCCGTCACCAATTTGGACACAGAGTGTCACGAGTCGCACTCCAAGATCGATGTAATCGGAAGTTGTTGTTCCGCAAGATTTTACACGATGATTTCCGCCACGCTGACTGACACTGGGTGCCACCACCTTTCGCGCGAGCCGCTCCGCCGCCATCTCTACGGTATCCCCCGTTCGCCGCCGCATCAGTACCGTTCGCCGCCCCCGGAGAACCGTTCACCGCCGCCGTGACGGAACGCCGTCGGGCACGATTGCAACATGACGAACTCCACCGACCTGTTGCGCGACGATGCCGAGCACCTTCTCCGCGAGTTGGCGGGCCCCGATGCCCGGCTCCGCGACGACCAATGGGTCGCCATCGAAGCGCTCGTGGTGCACCGTCGCCGAGCCCTCGTCGTCCAGCGCACGGGCTGGGGGAAGTCGGCCGTCTACTTCATCTCCGCCAAGCTGCTGCGTCGACAGGGCCGGGGTCCCACGGTGATCGTCTCGCCGCTGCTCGCCCTGATGCGCAACCAGGTCGCGGCCGCCGAACGGGCCGGTGTCCACGCCGCGACCATCAACTCCGGCAACGTCACGGAATGGTCGGCGATCCACGAGCGGATCGCGGCGGGCGAGGTCGACGTCCTCCTCGTCAGCCCCGAACGCCTGAACAACCCCGACTTCCGCGACCAGGTGCTGCCGTCCCTCGCCCGCGACGCCGGACTGGTGGTCGTCGACGAGGCGCACTGCGTGTCGGACTGGGGTCACGACTTCCGGCCCGACTACCGCCGCATCCGCACCCTCGTCGCCGAGCTCGGCGACGACATCCCCGTGCTGGCGACGACGGCGACTGCCAACGACCGCGTCGTCGCCGACATCGCCGCCCAGCTCGGTGTCGGTGGGAACAGCAGCGACGGCCCGGGTGACACGCTCGTGCTGCGCGGCGGCCTCGACCGTCCATCGCTGCACCTGTCGGTGGTGCGGATCGACGAGCCGGCACGACGCGCAGCGTGGCTCGCGCAGCATCTGAAGGATCTGCCGGGCTCGGGCATCGTGTACGCGCTGACGGTCTCCGCCGCCCGCGACCTCGCGGCGCTGCTCGCAGACCACGGTTACGCGGTGGCGGCGTACACCGGGCAGACCGAACCGACCGAGCGCGAACAGCTCGAAGCCGATCTCCTCGACAACAAGGTCAAGGCGCTCGTCGCGACCTCGGCGCTCGGCATGGGTTTCGACAAACCCGACCTCGGCTTCGTGGTGCACCTCGGCGCTCCCTCGTCCCCGATCTCCTACTACCAGCAGGTCGGGCGTGCGGGTCGCTCCACCGACCGCGCCGAGGTGGTTCTGCTCCCCGGCCCGGAGGACCGCCGGATCTGGCAGTGGTTCGCCTCGGTCGCCTTCCCGGACGAGGAGCTCGTCCGACGTGTGATCGCAGCACTCGATACCGAACGGCCGGTATCGACGCCCGCCCTCGAACCGCGGGTCGACCTCATGCGCTCCCGCCTGGAGATGGTCCTCAAGGTCCTCGACGTCGACGGAGCAGTGAAGAGGGTCAAGGGCGGCTGGCTCGCCACCGGGCAGCCCTGGGTGTACGACGAGGAGCGCTACGGGCGCCTCGAGGAGGCGCGCACCGCGGAACAGGAGGCGATGCTCGAATACGAGCGCACCACCGAATGCCGCATGGTCTTCCTCCGCCGTCAACTCGACGACCCCGATCTCGACGCTGCAGGCACCGGCTGCGGCCGGTGCGACAACTGCATCGGCTCCCGGTGGGAGACGTCCGTCGGCGACGACGAGGTCGCCCGGACCCGCGCCCGCCTCGAACGCCCCGGCGTCGATCTGCCACCGCGACGGCAGTGGCCTACGGGGATGTCGACCCTCGGGATCGCGCTGTCGGGCCGGATCACGGACGGTCCGCGTCCGGGGCGTGTATTGGGCCGGTTGTCGGATCTGGGGTGGGGACCGCGACTGCGCGAGCTGCTCGACGGGCCGGACCGCGAAGTGCCGAAGGCGGTGGTCGACGCGTCGATCGCGGTGCTCGCGGCGTGGGACTGGGAGGAGCGGCCCACCGCCGTCATGGCCATGGACTCCCCCACGCACCCCCTGCTCGTCGAGTCACTCGCGTCCCGATTGGCACAAATCGGACGATTGCGAGATCTAGGTGTATTGCGACGCCGAAGCGGGAATACGGAGCCCACGGCAGCGAACTCGGCATACCGGGTCGCCGCACTGATCGATGGGTGGGAGCGACCCGACGACGTCGGGTCGGTTGGTCCGATCCTGCTCGTCGATGCGGTGACCGACACCGGCTGGACGTTCACGATGGCGGCGAGAACCCTCGTCGCCGCGGGAGCCGACGCGGTGTTGCCGTACGCACTCGCGAGCCCGAAGTAATCGCCACGAGGAGGACCGACGTAACATGTTTGTGACCGGCATCACAACATGCGCTCGACCTGCACGGACCACAGGGTTCCGATCCCGATTCCGGAGACGGGCGTGATCTCGACACCGGAAGTTGTTAGGTTGAAAGGACATATGAGGCCCGTCAAGGAAAGAAGTACCCCGACCCCCGACTCGGCTGAATCGAATACCGCGACCACTTCTTCGGACGTGGCCGCCACCGAGTCCGGTAGTGAGCCGGCTGCAATCGAATTCCGGCGTCCGCGTATCGCCGACGGTAGACGACTCTGGCAGATCGCGCGTGATTCGCAGGTTCTCGACGTCAATTCCGGTTACGCATATGTGCTGTGGTGTCGCGATTTCGCAGACACATCGGTCGTCGCAACGGACGACACCGATCGCCCCGTGGGATTCGTGACCGGCTACCGCCGCCCCGACTCCCCGAACACCTTGTTCGTCTGGCAGGTGGCAGTCGACGCAGACCAGCGTGGACGTGGAGTGGCCGGCCGTATGCTCAACGCACTGCTCGACCGACTCGAGCCGCTCGGCGTGACCCGTCTGGAAACGACGGTGAGTCCCGACAACGAAGCGTCGATCGCAATGTTCACCGCTCTCGCACGTCGCCGCGGAACGCATATCACTCGCACCGAGTTGTTCGCGCCCGACGATTTCCCCGATTCACATCTGGCCGAGGATCTCTACACCATCGGCGAATGATCGCAGCGCATGTGCGCGCGACATCTTCATAATTCTCGAATAATCACAGGAGGACCACGACATGACCATCCTGGAAAACAAGCCCGAGACCACCGGTAAGCCCGATACTGCGATTTTCTCGCACCTCGAATCCGAGGTTCGGAGTTACAGCCGCGGCTGGCCCGCCGTTTTCGACAAGGCATCGGGATCCTGGCTGCGCAGCGAGGACGGCAAGGACTACCTCGACTTCTTCGCCGGCGCCGGAGCCCTGAACTACGGCCACAACAATCCGGTTCTCAAGTCGGCCCTGGTCGACTACATCATGAGCGACGGCGTCACCCACGGCCTCGACATGCACACCGTCGCCAAGCGCAAGCTGCTCGAGACCTTCGAGTCGCACGTGCTCGCGCCGCGCGGCCTGGACTACAAGGTCCAGTTCCCCGGCCCGACCGGCACGAACGCCGTCGAGGCAGCGCTCAAGCTCGCCCGCAAGGTGACCGGCCGCGAGTCGATCATCAACTTCACCAACGCTTTCCACGGCATGACCCTGGGTGCGCTCTCGGTGACCGGTAACTCGATGAAGCGCGCCGGCGCGGGTGTCCCCCTCGTCCACGCCACGCCGATGCCGTTCGACAACTACTTCAACGGCGTCACCGAGGACTTCCAGTGGTTCTCGCGTGTGCTCGACGACGCGGGCAGTGGCCTGAACCGTCCGGCCGCGGTCATCGTCGAGACCGTGCAGGGTGAGGGCGGCGTGAATGTTGCTCGCCCCGAGTGGCTTCGCGCTCTGGCCGACCTGTGCAAGGAACGCGACATCCTGCTGATCGTCGACGACGTGCAGATGGGTTGCGGCCGCACCGGCCCGTTCTTCTCGTTCGAGATCGCCGGCATCACGCCCGACATCGTGACCCTGTCGAAGTCGATCGGCGGATACGGAATGCCGCTGGCGCTCACCCTGTTCAAGCGTGAGCTCGACGTGTGGGGTCCGGGCGAGCACAACGGCACCTTCCGCGGCAACAACCCGGCCTTCGTGACGGCGGCTGCCGCCCTCGAGCACTACTGGGCCGACGACAAGCTCGAGCGCGACACCCTGCGCAAGGGCGAGCGCATCCGCCAGACCTTCATGAACCTGTCGGACATGTTCGACGGCGTCTCGACCCGCGGCCGCGGTCTGGTCCAGGGCCTGGTCTTCGACAAGCCGGAGGACGCCGACAAGGTCTGCGCCCTGGCCTTCGAGGAGGGCCTGCTCGCCGAGACCTCCGGCCCGTCGGACGAGGTCGTCAAGCTGCTGCCGCCGCTGACCATCACCGACGACGAACTCGAGTTCGGGCTGAACATCCTGGCGGAAGCGACCGCCAAGGTCCGTTCCTGAGCGGTCCCCCGCTCCGCCCGTTCCGAAACTACTTGCAGAAGAAGGACTTTCGACACCCATGATCGTTCGTACGACAGAAGAGATCACCGGCACCGAGCGCGACGTCGTCTCGGAGGACGGCCAGTGGCGCAGCAAGCGCATCATCCTCGCCGGCGACAAGGTGGGCTTCTCGTTCCACGAGACCACCATCGAGCCCGGCACCGTCAACGAGTTCCACTACGCCAACCACGTCGAGGCCGTGTGGCTCGTCGAGGGCACCGGCAAGCTCCAGGACCTCGACAACGACGTGGAGTACGACCTCGCTCCGGGCACGATGTACCTGCTCAACGGACACGAGCGTCACCGCGTGCTCCCCGAGACGCGCATGCGCATGCTGTGCGTCTTCAATCCCCCGGTCACCGGCCGTGAGGTGCACGACGAGAACGGTGTGTACCCGTTGATCGTCGAACCCGCCTGAGTGCGGTAACCACGTGACCGATGCGGGGCGGACGCTTAGAGTCGAGACCATGACTCCCGAGCGTGCGCCCCGCATCGCTGTCGGCCCCGAGCGCGACCCCCGTTTCGAACGGGCGGTCTCGGGCGGGGGCGGCGTGCCCTGCGGACTCGAGGACACCCCGGACGCGCTCGTCTGGGCGGCCGGGCCGCAGGACTTCCCCGAGGTCCTCCCCGCCTCCGTCCGCTGGGTGCAGCTTCCGTCCGCCGGTGTCGAGTACTGGCTGTCGCAGGGCGTCGTCAAGGCTCATCCTCGCGTCACCTGGACGTCGGCGGCCGCCGCCTACTCCACGACCGTCGCCGAGCACGCGCTCCTGCTCCTGCTCGCCGGGGTCCGGGCCCTACCCGCGCATCTGGCGGCCACCTCGTGGGCACCCGAGAGCCTCGCGCCCGCCGTCGGCACCCTCCGCGGCGCGACGGTCGGGATCATCGGTGCCGGTGGTGTCGGTCGTGCACTGATCCCGATGCTGGCCACGCTGGGCGCACATGCGCTCGCCGTCACCCGCAGCGGTCGTCCCGTGCCCGGGGCCGTCGAGACGTTCCCCGTCGAACGCATCGACGAGATATGGACTCTGGCAGATCATTTCGTCATCTCCGCGACTGCCACCCTCGACGTCGAACGCCTCGTCGGCGCAACCGAACTCGCAGCGATGAAATCCACGGCGTGGGTCGTCAACGTCGCCCGGGGTGATCTCGTCGACACCGACGCCCTCGTCGCCGCCCTACGATCCGGCGCGATCGGCGGTGCAGGGCTCGACGTCACCGACCCCGAACCGCTCCCCGACGATCATCCGTTGTGGACGCTCCCCAACGCCGTGATCACGCCCCACGACGCCAATCCGCCCCCATTGCGCATCCCGGCCTATCTCGAGCACGTGACCGAGAACGTCACGCGGTTCGCGTCCGGCCTCGTGCCGATCGGGGTCGTCGATCCCAGCGCCGGCTACTAGGCCACATCTACCGGACCACAGTTGTCCGACCACAGCGCTCACTCCGACCCCTTGTCCTGCTTCTCGTCGCGTTCCGCCCATTCCAGCAGCGGATCGAGGGCGAAGACCGCGTCGTCGATCCCCGCGTGCAGGTCGCCCAGTTCCTCGAACCGCTTCGGCACGGTCCGGATCGTGAAATCCCGCGGATCGAGGTCGTCGATCTCGTCCCACCGCACCGGCGTGGAGACCGTTGCCTCCGGTACACCGCGGACCGAATAGGCACTGGCGATCGTGTGGTCGCGCGAGTTCTGGTTGTAGTCGACGAAGACCGCCGACGGATCACGTTCCTTGCGCCACCACGCCGTCGTCACGTCCCCCGGCGCGCGTCGCTCCACCTCCCGCGCGAAAGCCCATGCGGCCCTTCGGACATCGTCGAACTCCCACTCCGGTGCGATCCGGACGTAGACGTGCAGGCCGTCGCCGCCCGAGGTCTTCGGCCAGCCCACGGCACCGAGCTCGTCGAGCACCTCGTGCGCCACCGACGCCACGCGCCGCACCCGGTCGAAATCGCAGTCGGACATCGGGTCGAGGTCGATCCGCCATTCGTCGGGCCGCTCCACGTCGCTGCGCCGCGAGTTCCACGGATGGAACTCCACGGTGGACATCTGCACGGCCCACACCACATCGGCGAGGTGGGTGACGCACAGTTCGTCGGCGTCGCGGTCGTAACGCGGGAAGTGCACCCGCACGGTCTCGACCCAGTCCGGCGCCCCGCGGGGCAGCCGCTTCTGGTGCACCTTCTGCCCTTCGAGTCCGTCGGGGAACCGGTGCAGCATGCAGGGCCGCTCACGGAGCGCCCGGACGATCCCCTCCCCCACGCTCAGGTAGTAGTTCGCGAGATCGAGCTTGGTCGCCCCGATCTCGGGGAAGTACACGCGGTCGGGATGCGTGATACGCACCGGGCGACCGTCCACGTCGAGCTCGACCGCCTCGGAGTCCTTGCTCATCCGCGTCTCCCGTCCCTCCCGCTCATGCACGCGTCCCGTGCACCATCCTGGCCTCTCGATTCCCGTCTGCGTGCGGAAATACACCCCGGCGCACGATTTCCTCCGCGTGGCACGGCCGGGCGCTAACGTCGAAGCGATGCTGCTGCACTCGGTTGTCGACACGTCCGTCGCCGTCGCCGCCACGCGGTCACGACGCACCAAGATCGATCTGCTGCGGGAATTACTGGAGCGCGCCGAATCCCACGAGGTCGAAGCGGTGGTCTCGTGGTTGTCCGGAGAGATGACCCAGGGCCGCCTGGGTGTCGGCTTCCGCACCCTTGCCGGTCTCTCCGCACCGGTCGCCGACGATCCGACGCTCTCCGTCGACGAGGTGTCCGGTTTCCTCGACCGGCTCGCCGACATCTCAGGTCCGGGATCCACCGCCGCGCGGCAGCAACTGCTCCTGGACCTGTTCGGCCGGGCCACCGAGGGCGAGCAGCGTTTCCTCGTCGCGCTCCTCGGCGGTGAGCTGCGGCAGGGTGCGCTCGAAGGGGTGATGACCGATGCGGTCGCAGCGGCAGCCGGTCTCCCCGTCGAACCGGTCCGCCGGGCGGTGATGTTGTCGGGTCGCCTCGCCCAGGCCGCAGCGGCGGCCTTCGACGGTGGTGTGGACGCGCTGGCGGAGTTCGGCCTGGAACTCGGCCGACCGGTCCGGCCGATGCTCGCCTCGCCCGCCGAGTCGCTCGAGGCGGCCCTGACCGAGTTCGACGGGGCGGTGAGCGTGGAGTACAAACTCGACGGCGCACGCATCCAGGTGCACCGCCACGAGGACGCCGTGTGGATCTTCACCCGCACACTGCGCGACATCACCGCGTCGGTTCCCGAACTGGTCGAACTCGTCCGGGCGCTGCCGTGCCGCAGTGTCGTGCTCGACGGCGAGACGCTCGCGCTCACCGATTCCGGCCGTCCCCGACCGTTCCAGGAGACCATGAGCCGGTTCGGCGCCCGCTCCGAACGCGAACTGCTCCTCCACCCGTACTTCTTCGACTGCCTGCACCTCGACGGCGACGACCTGCTCGACGAGCCGCTGTCGGTGCGTCTCGACCGTCTCGCCCATGTCGCGGGTGAGCACCGCATCCCGACGCTGGTCGCCCCGCACGCCGACAGCGCCGAGGCGCATCTCGGTGACTCGCTCGGCAACGGTCACGAGGGTGTGATGGTGAAGTCCCTCACGTCGACCTACACCGCCGGACGCCGGGGCCGAGCGTGGCAGAAGGTCAAGCCCGAGCACACCCTGGACCTCGTGGTGCTCGCCGCCGAGTGGGGTTACGGGCGCCGCACCGGCTTCCTGTCCAATCTGCACCTCGGTGCCCGCGACCCGGACGGTGGTCCGCCGATCATGGTCGGGAAGACGTTCAAGGGACTCACCGACGCGCTGCTGCAGTGGCAGACAGAGGAATTCCCGCGCTACGAGACACACCGCGACGAGCACACCGTCCACCTGCGACCCGCGATCGTCGTCGAGATCGAGCTCGACGGAGTGCAGACCAGCAGCCGCTATCCGGGCGGGGTGGCGCTGCGCTTCGCACGGGTGCTGCGGTACCGGCCCGACAAGTCCGCTGCCGACGCCGACACCATCGACGCGGTGCGCGCGCTCCTGCCCGCAGCGCCGGTGCCCGGAAGCGGCCTACCGTAGATGGGGTGATCGACGTTCCACTCCGTTCCGACGACCTGCCCGCTCTCCTGCACAGCCGTCGGATCGCGGTTCTCACCGGCGCCGGGCTGTCGACGGACTCCGGTATCCCCGACTATCGCGGACCCGACTCGCCCCCGCGCAACCCGATGACCTACCAGCAGTTCGTCGGCGATGCGGAGTTCCGGCAACGCTACTGGGCGCGCAACCACGTCGGCTGGAAACACATGGACGCCGCCCGCCCCAACGCCGGGCACCGGGCGCTCGCGGCCCTCGAACGCGCCGGTTCCGTCGTCGGTGTGATCACCCAGAACGTCGACCTGCTGCACACGAAGGCAGGCAGCCGGCGGGTCGTCGACCTGCACGGCACCTACGCGCAGGTCCGGTGCCTGTCGTGCGAGCACCGCATCTCGCGGTTCACGCTGCACGAGCGGCTGTGCGCGGCCAATCCGGGATTCGACGACCGGATGCGCGCGACGACAGGTCTCGAGGTCGCCCCCGACGCGGACGCAGTGGTCACCGACACCGAGGACTTCGTCGTAGTGGACTGCGACCGCTGCGGCGGGATGCTCAAACCCGACATCGTGTACTTCGGCGAGACGGTGCCGCGCCCGCGGGTCGAACTCGCCTTCTCGGTGGTCGACGGCTCCGACGCCCTGCTGGTCGCCGGAAGTTCGCTGACGGTGCAGTCGGGGCTGCGTTTCGTGCGCCGCGCCGCACAGCGGAACATCCCGGTGGTGGTGATCAATCGTGGCCCCACGCGCGGGGATGTGCTGGCGACCCTCAAGCTCGAGGCGGGCACCTCGGAGACCCTCGCCTTCCTGGCCGACGCAGTGACTGCACCGAGCCGGTGACGGCGACGACCGCACCGAGCGGGTGACGGCTCTCAGACCACCCGGACGAGGTCATCGGCGTGCACGACGGGCCGCTGGAGATCCGGCGGCAGCTGACCGGTCGAGAAGCCGATCATGAAATCGAGTTCGGACGCGTCGTAGGCCACCACACCGCGCGCGACCGTGCGGCCGTCGGGTGCGACGATGCCGACCACGTCGCCTGCGTGGAAACCGCCACTGGTGCCGGTGATTCCAGCGGCGAGCAGCGAGCGCCGCCGCTCCACCACGGCCCGCACGGCACCCTCGTCGAGATACAGCGAGCCGTGGACGTCGGCGGCGTGCCGCACCCAGAAGCGCCGCGCCGACAGACGCTGCGGGCGGGCCGCGAAGGCCGTGCCGACGTCGGCGGCACCCAGCGCACGATCGGCCTGGGAGGCGGCGGCGAGCAGCACCGGCACGCCGGAGTCCGCCGCGAGACGGGCTGCGGACAGTTTCGACGCCATGCCACCGGTGCCCAGCGCGCCACCAGACCCGGCGACCACACCGTCGAGATCCTCGGGGGTGCGGACCTCGGGGATGAGGTTCGCGGAGCCCTTGCGCGGATCCCCGTCGTACAGACCGTCGACGTCGGACAGCAGGATCAGCGCCTCGGCGCCGATGAGATGCGCGACGAGCGCGGCGAGCCGGTCGTTGTCGCCGAAGCGCAGTTCGACGGTCGCGACGGTGTCGTTCTCGTTGACCACCGGCACCGCACCGAGCGAGCGCAGCCGGTCGAGGGTGCGTTGCGCGTTGCGGTGCTGGGTGCGCCGGCCGATGTCGTCGGCGGTGAGGAGCACCTGGCCCACGGTGCGGTCGTAGCGGGCGAAGGAGGTGCCCCAGGCGTGGGCGAGGGTGAGCTGCCCGACGCTCGCCGCGGCCTGCTTCGTCGCGAGATCACGCGGCCTGCTCGTGAGGCCGAGCGGTGCGAGCCCGGCACCGACCGCACCCGAGGAGACCACGACGACACTCGAGCCCGTGCGGATCCGGGACTCGATGGCGTCGACGAGCCGATCGAGCCGGCCGCGGTCGAGCCCGCCCACCAGGCTCGTGATCGCCGACGAGCCGATCTTGACCACTACGCTGCGGGCGTGGGAGACGACCTCCCGGGTGTCGCTCATGTTCTCCTCGGTACGCTTCGGGCTTCCTGAACGGTGGGAACGCGGGGCCGGTTACTCGAACTCGTCGTCGGTGGCCAGACCGCGGCGCACCTTCTTCGCGTGGCGACGCTCGGCGGCGCCGACGCGGTCGACCTGGTCGAGACGGGCGTCCGTGCCGCGACCGGTGGGCACGACGTCCACGCCGGCCTGCGTCTGCGGTTCCCACTCGAAGCCGACCTCGCCGATGGTGACCCAGCATCCGGGTTCCGCGCCGAGCTTGACGAGCTTGTCCTCGACGCCGAGACGTGCGAGGCGATCGGCGAGATAGCCCACGGCCTCGTCGTTGTCGAAGGCCGTCTGGCGCACCCACCGCTCGGGACGGGTGCCCCGCACGATGAATCCGCCGGGCACCTCGGGATCGCGGACCACGGTGAAGGCCTCCTCGTCGCGGGCGACGGGACGGATCACCGGGCGGGTCGGCGCGGCCGGCGGATGTGCCTCGCGGTACTCGTCGACCATCTTCGCGAGGGCGAACGTCAGCGGACGCAGGCCGTCGCGGCTCACGGCCGAGATCGTGAAGACCGGCCAGCCGCGGGCCTCGAGTTCGGGGGTGACGAACTCGGCGAGTTCCTTCGCGTCGGGCACGTCGGCCTTGTTGAGGATCACGATGCGGGGGCGCTCGGCGAGGTCGCCGAGTCCGCTGTCGCCCGACAGCGCGGGCTGGTAGGCGGCGAGTTCGGCCTCGAGCGCGTCGATGTCGGAGATCGGGTCGCGGCCGGGTTCGAGGGTCGCGCAGTCGACGACGTGCGCGAGCACGGCGCAGCGCTCGAGATGCCGGAGGAAGTCGAGGCCGAGGCCACGTCCCTCACTGGCGCCGGGGATCAGGCCGGGCACGTCGGCGACGGTGAAGGTCGTGTCGCCCGACTGCACCACACCGAGGTTCGGCACGAGGGTGGTGAACGGGTAGTCGGCGATCTTCGGCTTGGCGGCCGACAGCACCGACACGAGCGACGACTTGCCGGCCGAGGGGAAGCCCACGAGGCCGACGTCGGCGACGGACTTCAGTTCGAGGACGAGGTCGAGTTCCTCGCCTTCCTCGCCGAGCAGCGCGAAGCCGGGGGCCTTGCGTGCCTTCGACGCGAGTGCGGCATTGCCGAGACCACCGCGACCGCCGTGCGCGGCGACGAAACGTGTGCCGGTGCCCACGAGGTCGGCGAGGATCCGGCCGTCGCGGTCGAGCACGACGGTGCCGTCGGGAACCTTCAGGACGAGGTCGCCGCCGTTGGCACCGTTGCGGTGGCCGCCGGCGCCCTGGGCACCGTTGGTCGCCTTGGCGTGCTGGTGGAAGTGGAAGTCGAGCAGGGTGTGGACGTTGCGGTCGACTTCGAGGACGACGTCGCCGCCGTTTCCTCCGTTACCGCCGTCGGGGCCGCCGAGCGGCTTGAACTTCTCGCGGTGGACGGAGGCGCAGCCGTTGCCGCCCTTGCCGGCGCTGACGTGCAGCACCACCCGGTCGATGAAGCGGGACATGGGTGGACCTTCTCTCGTCCTAAACAAACCTGGTGATCAACGCAACAAGGGCGGGTCAGGGTGTGCGACCCTGGCCCGCCCCTATTGGGAGTATGTCGCGGGAGCTGGTCCCGCGGTGTCCGTTACCGGACGGCAGATCAGGCGTCTGCCGCAGCCGGAACGATGTTGACGGTCTTGCGACCGCGCTTGGTACCGAACTCGACGGCACCGGCCGCGAGGGCGAACAGCGTGTCGTCGCCGCCGCGTCCCACGTTCACGCCGGGGTGGAAGTGGGTGCCGCGCTGGCGCACGATGATCTCGCCGGCGTTGACGGCCTGGCCACCGAAGCGCTTGACGCCGAGGCGCTGTGCGTTCGAATCGCGACCGTTACGGGAGCTGGATGCGCCCTTCTTGTGTGCCATGACGAACCCTCCTGGGGTTGAAGCTCGAAGCTCGGTTTACTTGATGCCGGTGACCTTGACGACCGTCAGCTTCTGACGGTGGCCCTGGCGCTTGTGGTACCCGGTCTTGTTCTTGAACTTGTGGATGCGGATCTTCGGGCCCTTGGTGTGCTCGACGATCTCGCCGGTGACCGAGACCTTGGCCAGCTTGTCGGCGTCGGTGGTCAGTTCGGATCCGTCGACGACGAGGACCGGGGCAAGCGAGACAGCAGCGCCGGGCTCACCCTCGATCTTCTCGACCTTGACGAGGTCGCCTTCAGCGACCTTGTACTGCTTACCGCCGGTCTTGACGATCGCGTACGTTGCCATCGGACGGCTACCCCTTGCTTCTTCGAACGTGCTCGCGCCACAGTGCTGCGGACGCGACTGGTCTGGTGTGGTTGCTGACTCGGGTCCCGCCGGCATCCTGAATCCGGACGCGGCTGGGCACTATCGCCGAGTAGCGACTGAACAAGATTACGGGAAGGTGACTCCCAGGGTCAAACCGGGTGGCACGGTAGTGCCTGCTTCCGGGCCGGTCGTGACCGGCCCGGAAGCGGAGGGTCACGCTTCGGCGTCCACCGGAGGTCCGGCGGGGCGCCCTGCGGCACGCCGCGAACGCGGCCGCCGCACGATCTCCACCGGCGTCTCGACCGGTGTGCTCGGCCGGGAGTCCGACTCGGCCCCCGTCGACGTGTCGGTCGTCGCGGGGACGACGAACACCTTGGCTGCAGGTCCACCGTCACCGGCGGGCGCTGCGGCCGCCCGTGCGACCCTGCGGGCCCGACGACGACGCGGAGCCGGTTCTGCGGCCTCGACGGAAGCCGCACCGTCGGTGCTCTCCCCCGCGCCGGAGACGGCCGTCCCGGACACGGCAGCCTCGGGAACAGCGGTCTCTGCGACCGCGGATTCGGCCGCTGCGACCTCGGCTTCGATCTCGGCGGGCTCGTCGGAGGCGGTCGTCACCGTGGTGGCGTCCTCCCCTGCGACGGGCTCCTTCGTCGGTGCGGCGACCTTCTCGGGCTCGACGGCCCGCAGCGGCTCGGTGACCTTGACCGGGTCGACGTCGGCCGCCGTCTCGGATGCGGCCTCGGCCGCTGCTGCCGACTCTGCCTCCGGAGCGTCCGCGGCCGGTGTCGAGTTGTGCGCGGCCATGGCGAGCGCCACGGGGTGCGCGGCACGCTTGACGACCTCTTCGGGCGACGGCGTCGCGTGCGTCTCGGCGGCGGGCTCCTGCGAGCTCTTGTCGCGTCCACGCTTGCGCCGCGAACCACCGCCGGACGAACGACCGGAGTCGTCCGAGGACTTCGACTCGATCGGCTCCGAGTGCACGATGAGGCCGCGGCCGCTGCAGTGCTCACAGGTGGTGGAGAACGCCTCGACGAGACCGGTCCCGAGCCGCTTGCGCGTCATCTGGACCAGGCCGAGCGAGGTGACCTCCGAGACCTGGTGGCGGGTGCGGTCCCGGCCGAGAGCCTCGGTCAGGCGCCGCAGCACGAGATCGCGGTTGGACTCGAGCACCATGTCGATGAAGTCGACGACGATCATGCCGCCGATGTCGCGCAGGCGCATCTGGCGGACGATCTCCTCGGCCGCCTCGAGGTTGTTACGGGTGACCGTCTCCTCGAGGTTGCCGCCGGACCCGGTGAACTTGCCGGTGTTGACGTCGATGACGGTCATCGCCTCGGTGCGGTCGATGACGAGCGTGCCGCCGGAGGGCAGCCACACCTTGCGGTCGAGAGCCTTCGCGAGCTGCTCGTCGATGCGGTGCGCGCCGAAGACGTCCACCGAGTTCTCCGAGCGGTAGCGCTCGACGCGGGGCAGCAGGTCGGGTGCGACCGTCCGGATGTAGCTCTCGACGGTGTTCCACGCCGAGTCGCCCTCGATGACGAGCTTGGAGAAGTCCTCGTTGAACAGGTCTCGCACGACCTTCACGAGCAGATCCGGCTCCTCGTAGAGGGTCTTCGGCTGTCCCGATGCGTCGGCCTGCAGCTTCTCGGACTGCTCCCGGATCGCCTCCCACTGCGTCTGCAGACGGGTGACGTCGCGCGAGAGTTCCTCCTCGCTCACGCCCTCGGCGGCGGTACGGATGATCACGCCCGCCTCGGAGGGGACGATCTCGCGGAGGATGTCCTTGAGACGCTTGCGTTCGGTGTCGGGCAGCTTGCGGCTGATGCCCGTGGACGAGCCGCCCGGCACGTACACCAGGAAGCGTCCGGCGAGGCTGATCTGGGTGGTCAGACGCGCGCCCTTGTGACCGACCGGGTCCTTGCTGACCTGCACGACCACCTGGTCGCCGGGCTTGAGGGCCTGCTCGATCTTGCGGGAATTGCCTCCGAGGCCCGCGGCCTCCCAGTTCACCTCACCGGCGTAGAGCACGCCGTTGCGGCCACGCCCGATGTCGATGAACGCGGCTTCCATGGACGGAAGGACGTTCTGCACGCGGCCGAGATAGATGTTGCCGACCATCGACGCCGACCCGGAGGTCGTGACGAAGTGCTCGACGAGGATGCCGTCCTCGAGCACCGCGACCTGCGTCATGCCCGCGTGGGAACCGCCCGTGCGTTCGCGCACGACCATGACCCGGTCGACCGCCTCGCGGCGGGCGAGGAACTCGGATTCGGTGAGGATCGGGGGCCGGCGGCGACCGGCCTCGCGGCCGTCACGCCGACGCTGACGCTTCGCCTCGAGACGCGTGGAACCGCTGATGCCCTGGACCTCGTCCTTGGCGCGGCTCTTCGGACGCGGCTCCCGCTCGTGGACGACCGTGGGAACCGAGTCGTCGTCGGTGCTCGCGGTGTCGGTGTCGGAACCGCGACGACGACGGCGACGGCGGCGGCGGCGGGACGTCCCCCCGCCCTGCTCGTCGTCGGTGTCGTGCTCGTCGCCCGAGGCGGCCTCGTCGGAGGTGCTCTCCTCGGTGCCGGCGGTCTCCTCGGCGTGGGTCTCCGCTGTGGTGGACTCTGCTGCGGTGGACTCCGCTGCAGCGGGCTTCTCCGTCTCCGCGGCGGCGGACTCGGTGTCCTCGCCGGTCGCGGTGGTCTCGTCCTGCTGGTCGGTGTCGGTGCCGTCCCCGCGGCCACGTCCACGACCGCGACGTCCGCGGCGGCGGCGACGCGGCTGGTCGTCCTGGTCTTCCTCGGCCTGCTGCGACGGCGCTTCCTCGGTGGACTCGGCGGCGGCCGGCTCGGCGGTCTGCTGCTCGTCCTCGGCCGGAGCCTGCTCGGTGTCCTTGCCGCGGCGTGCGCGTCGGCGACGCGGGCGGGTCTCCTCCTCCTCGGCCGGCGAGGGCACCTCGGGCTGGAGGAACAGCGGTGCGGCGACCATCGGCTCGGCCGTCGTCGACGGCTCGGGCATCTCGAACAGCGGAGTGCTCTGCTCCACCGACGTGAACAGCCCGGTGGGTCCTCCGACGGAGGGGATGTCGACGGCCTGCGGCGCGGTCTCGTCCGCGGTCTTCTCGGCGGGTCGCAGCTCGTCGCTCTCGACCGGCACCGCCTCGGCGATCTCCGCCACCTCGGCCGCAGGCTCGGGAGTCGCCTCGGCGACGGGCTCGGGAGCAGTCTCGGCCTCGGGAGCCGTCTGTGCTGCAGGTTCGGGAGCCGTCCCGGCTTCCTGCACGGTGGGTTCGGGCGTGCCCGTGTCGTCGCTCAACGCGGCGTGCAGGTCCTCCGCGACGTCGCGTGGGAGGGTCGAGTGCGCACTGCGCAGCTCGGTGCCGCGCTCGGCGGCTTTCGCAATCACCTGCTTACTGGTCAGCCCCAGCAGCTTGGCGAGGGCATGGACGCGGATCTTGGCAGGCAGACCGAGGAGGTTCCGTCCCCCTGCGTCCGACGCTTCGATCGAGTTGTTCTCCGGCGGCTCTTGATCGGCCACGTAGGTCTCCTAAGGCCCCCGGGCGCGTCCACCACCGACAACAGCGATGTGAGCGGCCACGCGGGGGCGCAGCTTGTGTACTCGCGCCGGGTGGGCGCGAGTCCTTCCGGTCTCGCATCGCGCGGTCGTCCGGTGCCCGTTTTCACTGCACGGCCGAGCAATGCCTGGCTTGATCGCGGGTCGAGCGCCGGAACATCCAGCGTGCCGCCGAGCGAGGTGTCTCCTTCGTCCTCGGCCACAGCGATGTCGGGCATCGATCCGTGATGTCGTTCGGCTGCTCCGCACGCGGTGTGTGCGGGGCAACCTCTGCCAGTATCCCACACGGAGATGCACGGATACGCCAACGGCGCCCCGGAGGGCGCCGTCGGCGGTGTCGGGAGGCGCGAAGCGCGACGCCCGAGAGGTTTCGTGAGCGACACGCCAGGCGCCGCTCGTGCGGGGCTGTTACTTCGCAGCCAGGGCGGGGAACCAGAGAGCGATCTCGCGCTCGGCGGACTCCACCGAGTCGGAGCCGTGGACCAGGTTCTCGCCCGGATCCAGGCCGAGATCGCCACGGATCGAGCCGGGCACGGCCTTCTCGACCGGATCGGTGCCACCGGCGAGCTGCCGGAACGCCGCGATCGCGCGGGGGCCTTCGAGGACCGCGGCCACGAGGGGGCCGCCGGTGATGAACTCGATCAGCGAGGGGTAGAAGGGCTTGCCCTCGTGCTCGGCGTAGTGCGCTCCGGCGACCTCCTCGGTCGCGGTGCGCAGCTCGAGAGCCATGATGTCCAGCCCCTTGCGCTCGATGCGCGAGAGGATCTCTCCGACGTGACGGCGTGCGACGCCGTCGGGCTTGATCAGTACCAGGGTCCGCTCAGTCACGCGACAAGCCTAGAGGTCAGTCCCGCTGGCCCGGGAGCAGACCCCTGGATTCGCGATCCCTGATGTCCTTGCGCAGGTAGAAGATGTACGCCCACACCACGGCGAAGAGCACACCCACCGCACCGAACGCGAGGTCGACGAAGAAGCCCAGCACGGCCAGCACCTGCAGCGTGATGTTGAACGGGATCGCCCACGACTTCTTCTGTATCCCGGCTCCGAGGAACATGAGAACGGCGAGGCCCACGACGTAGGTCGTCGACCACGCGCTCAGTCCCCCGCCGACGGTCGCGATCACCGGCAGCACCAGCAGCACCACGATCGCCTCGAGCACGAGCGTTCCCGCCATCACGCCGCGGAAGCCCTTCCAGGGGTCCGTCGTCGGCGGCCGGAACTTCTGTTCCTCCGGCTTGTCGTTGCTCACGCGGGATCCTTTCCGAACAGACTGCGGGCCGCACCTGCGGTCACCACCGAACCGGTGACCACGACCCCGGCGCCCGACACCGCTTCGCCGGGCTCGCCGACCTCCTCCGCGATCGCGATCGCGGTCTCGATCGCATCCGGGAGCGTCGCCGCGGTGACGACCCGTTCGTCACCGAATCGGGCGACGGCGATGTTCGCCAGATCGTCGACGTCCATCGCCCGCGGCGACCCGTTGTGGGTGACGACGATCTCGTCGAAGACCGGTTCGAGCGCCTCGATCAGACCCGCGACGTCCTTGTCGGCCATCACGCTCACGACACCCACGAGCTTGCGGAAGTCGAATTCCTGGGCGAGCGCGGCCGCGAGGGCCTTCGCACCGTGCGGGTTGTGCGCGGCGTCGAGGAAGACGGTGGGCGCATTGCGCACCCGTTCGAGCCGGCCCGGCGTGGTCACCGACGCGAACGCGTCGCGCACCGCCTCGACATCGAGCTGCTTGTCGGGGCCCGCCCCGAAGAACGCCTCGACCGCGGCCAGCGCGACCGACGCGTTGTGCGCCTGGTGCTCGCCGTGGAGCGGCAGGAAGATGTCGGTGTAGAGACCGCCGAGACCCTGCAGGTCGATCTGCTGTCCACCGACGGCGACCGCGCGCCGCACCACCGCGAACTCGGAACCCTGGCGGGCCACGGCCGCGTCGGCCTCGACGGCCTGCCGCAGCAGCACGTCCATCGCCTCGGGTTCCTGCTGCGCGATGATCGCCACGGTGTCGCGGGGCACGAGACCGTCGTCGGGTGCCTTCTTGATGATCCCGGCCTTCTCCCCCGCGATCTCCGTGAGGGTGTCGCCCAGATAACCGGTGTGGTCGATCCCGACGGGCGTGATCACCGCGACCTGCCCGGTGACGACGTTGGTGGCGTCCCACCGTCCGCCGAGACCCACCTCGACGACCGCCACGTCGACGGGCGCGTCGGCGAACGCCGCGAACGCCATGGCCGTGGTGACCTCGAACTTGCTCATCTTCGGGCCACCGGCCGCCTCGGACTGCTCGTCGATCATCCGGACATACGGTTCGATGTCGCGGTAGGTGTCGACGTAGGTCCGCGGCGAGACCGGCGCGCCGTCGATGCTGATCCGCTCGGTGGCGAGCTGCAGGTGCGGGCTCGTCGTCCGGCCGACGCGGTGGTGCATGCGGGTGAGCAACGCGTCGATCATCCGGGTCGTCGACGTCTTGCCGTTCGTGCCGGCCACGTGGATCGACGGGTAGCTGTTCTGCGGCGACCCGAGGATGTCCATGAGCGCGGCGATCCGCGCCAGGGACGGCTCGATCTTCGTCTCCGGCCAGCGCTTGTCGAGCTCGGCTTCGACGAGCGTCAGTTCGGCCAGGTCCACCGGGGACGGCGCCCCCGGGGTGTCGGTGCTCACGCCGCGCCCAGCTCCTTCAGTCGTGCGGTGATCCGTGCGATTTCCTCTTCGGCGATCTGCTTGCGACCGCGGATCTTCTCGACCACCTGGTCGGGTGCCTTCGCAAGGAAGGCCTCGTTCGACAACTTCGCGGAGGTGCCCGTCAGCTCCTTCTCCGCGGCGGCGAGATCCTTGCGCAGGCGGGCGATCTCGGCGCCGACGTCGATGCTGCCGGAGGTGTCGAGCTCGACGGTGACCGTCGCGCGGCTCAGCCGGACCTCGATCGACGCGGTGGCCGAGAACGAGTCCTCCGGCGCGGTCAGGCGCGCGAGCGACTGCGCGGCCGGCACCTGCGCGACGAGATCGGCGTCCTCGACACCGACGAGCCGGGCCGCAACCTTCTGCGACGGCTTGAGGCCCTGATCGCTGCGGAACCTGCGGACCTCGGTGACGAGCTTCTGCAGGTCGGCGACACGCTGCGCCGCGGTCTCGTCGGTGGCGACGCCGGACGCCTCGGGCCAGGCCGCGATCACGACGGACTCGCCGCCGGTGAGCACCTTCCACAGCGTCTCGGTGACGAACGGGATGACCGGGTGCAGCAGGCGCAGCAACTGGTCGAGGACGGTGCCGAGCACGACCTTGGTGCCGTCGGCGTAGGCGCTGCCCTCGGCGAGCTGGACCTTGGCGAGCTCGAGATACCAGTCGCAGACCTCGTCCCACGCGAAGTGGTAGAGCGCCTCGCACGCCTTCGAGAACTCGTAGTGATCGAAGGCCGCGTCGACCTCGGTGCGCACCTGCTCGAGGCGATCGAGGATCCACCGATCGGCATCGGTGAGCTGGTCGCGGGCCGGGAGCTCGCCGATCACCGCGCCGTTCATCAGCGCGAACTTGGTCGCGTTGAACAGCTTGTTCGCGAAGTTGCGCGACGACTGGGCGTGGTCCTCACCGACGGCGAGGTCGCCACCCGGGTTCGCGCCGCGCGCCAGCGTGAAGCGCAGGGCGTCGGCGCCGAAACGCTCGACCCAGTCCAGCGGGTCGATGCCGTTGCCGCGCGACTTCGACATCTTCTTGCCGAACTGGTCACGGACGAGGCCGTGCAGGAACAGATCCCGGAACGGCACCTGCGCCTGGTGCACCGCGTCGTCGCCCGACACGTAGGTGCCGAACATCATCATGCGGGCGACCCAGAAGAACAGGATGTCGTAGCCGGTGACGAGAACGCTGGTGGGATAGAACTTGTCGAGCTCGGGGGTCTTCTCCGGCCAGCCCATCGTGGAGAACGGCCACAGACCGGACGAGAACCACGTGTCGAGCACGTCCGGGTCCTGCTCCCAGCCCTCGGGTGCGGTCTCGTCGGGGCCGAAGCACTCGACCTCGCCGTTCGGGCCGTACCAGATCGGGATGCGGTGACCCCACCACAGCTGACGCGAGATGCACCAGTCGTGCATGTTGTCGACCCAGTCGAACCAGCGCGGTTCCTGGCTCGCGGGGTGGATGACGGTGTGGCCGTTGCGCACTGCGTCGCCGGCGGCCTTGGCGAGCTTGTCGACCTTGACCCACCACTGCATCGACAGGCGCGGCTCGATGGTCTCGCCGGACCGCTCGGAGTGGCCGACGCTGTGCAGGTAGGGGCGCTTCTCGGCGACGACACGGCCCTGCGCGGCGAGTTCCTCGCGGATCGCGACGCGCGCCTCGAAACGGTCCATGCCGTCGAAGCGGGTGTCGGAATCGGCGATGCGGCCGGCCTTGTCCATGATCGTGGGCATCGGCAGGTCGTGCCGCAGACCCATCTCGAAGTCGTTGGGGTCGTGCGCAGGCGTGATCTTCACTGCGCCCGTGCCGAATTTGGGGTCGACGTATTCGTCGGCGATGATCGGGATCTGCCGCCCGGTGATCGGATGCTCGAGCGTGGTGCCGATGATGTCCTTGTAGCGCTCGTCCTCGGGGTGGACCGCGACGGCGGTGTCGCCGAGCATCGTCTCCACACGGGTGGTGGCGACGACGACGTGCGGCTCGTCGTCGTTCAGGGAGCCGTAGCGCAGGGAGACGAGCTCACCCTCGACCTCCTCGAACTTCACCTCGATGTCGGAGATCGCGGTCTGCAGCACGGGCGACCAGTTGACCAGACGCTCGGCGCGGTAGATCAGGCCCTCGTCGTAGAGGCGCTTGAACATCGTCTGCACGGCGCGGGACAGGCCCTCGTCCATGGTGAAGCGGTCGCGCGACCAGTCCACGCCGTCGCCGATGCGACGCATCTGGCCCTGGATCATGCCGCCGGACTCGGCCTTCCACTGCCAGACCTTGTCGATGAAGGCCTCGCGACCGAGGTCCTCCTTCTTCTTGCCGTCGGCAGCGAGCTGCTTTTCGACGACGGTCTGGGTGGCGATGCCGGCGTGGTCCATGCCGGGTAGCCACAGCACCTCGTAGCCCTGCATGCGCTTACGGCGGGAGAGCACATCCATGAGGGTGTGGTCGAGAGCGTGACCCATGTGCAGGCTGCCGGTGACATTCGGCGGCGGCAGGACGATCGAGTACCCGGGCTTGTCGCTCGTGGGGTCGGCCTCGAAGTAGCCGGCGTCGACCCACTGCTGGTAGAGCTCCGCTTCGACGGCGCTGGGGTCCCAGCTCTTGGGAAGGGCGTCGGCGGGGTTCTGCGAGTTCTCTGGCGCACTGGTCACCCGTCAATCGTAAGCGTCGCGGCGAACCTCCTGGACAGGGGCCACGACAGAGCCGGACAGGGGCCAGGACAGAGTGTGGCCCGACCCCCGACGGGGTATCGCAGTGCCGAGCGGCCGAATGCGCGGACGCCGAACGACAGGACGGAGGACACCGTCATGATGCGGGCATTGATCTTCGCTGCAGGTGCAGCCGCGGGATTCGTCGCGGGGACCCGGGCGGGACGCGAGACGTACGACAAGTTGCTGGGACGTTCGAACGAGCTGTGGCACAACCCGGCGGTCCAGGAAAAGGTCATTCCTGCGGTACAGGACAAGGTGACGGAAGCGGCCGGCGTCGTGAAGGAGAAGGCGCCGCACCTCCAGGAGACGGTCGGTGGTCTCGCAGAGAAGGTCACCCATCGCGGCGGATCGGGTCAGCACTCGTCGACCGGCTCCGGTTCCGGTTCAGCGACGAGCGAGTCGACACCGGCCACCGATGAGCCCACCCGTCCGCCGGCCTCGCCGGGCGACCAGCCGCGCCCACCCGAATAGCGGGGCGGCGAACCCCGAGCAGACGTGCTCGGTCAGCCCAGCTCGTCCGGTAGGTCGAGCGGGCGGCCGAGCACGTGCTCGGACAGGAACGCCTCGACGGTCCGGTACCAGATCTTCGAGTGCCGCGGCTTCAGCACCCAGTGGTTCTCGGACGGGAAGTACAGGAAGCGGTGGACGGTGGTGCCGTCGTCCTCGGCGGGCCGCCCCGATTCGTTGAGCAGCTCGTACCACAGGCGCAGGGCCTCGCCGATCGGGACGCGATAGTCCTTGTCGCCGTGGATCACGAGCATGGGCGTGACGATGTCGGCGACGAACAGGTGCGGTGAGTTCTCGACCGCCATCTCCGGGGTCATCTCCCGCTGCCAGTACCAGGCCACGTCGGTGGTCGGGGTGAACTGGTCCAGCGCCCACAGACCCGCGTGGGTGACGACCGCGCGGAATCGGTCGGTGTGCCCGGCGATCCAATTGGCGAGATATCCACCGAACGATCCGCCCATCACCGCGGTCCGCTCCTCGTCGATGTCCTCACGCGCGACCGCGGCATCCGTGACGGCCATCAGATCGGTGTACGGTTCGCTCCCCCACCGCCCCCAGCCACGCCGCACGAAGTCGTCGCCGTAGCCGGTGGACAGTGCGGGATCGGGCAGCAGCACCGCATAGCCGCGGGCGACGAGGAGCCACGGGTTCCAGCGCCACGACCAGGTGTTCCAGCTGCTCAACGGGCCACCGTGCACCCACAGCAGCATCGGCGCGGGGTCGTCGGCGGACGCGGTGTGCGGAATCGCGAACCACGCCCGCACCGGCGTGCCGTCGGGGGCCTGGGTGGTCAGTTCCTCGAGACGTCCCGGGAGTTCCGGAAGCGCAGCGGGAGCACGTAGCGGCGTGACGGTGCCGGCGTCCGGTCCGGTGAGGTCGATGCGCACGGGGTGCGGCGGCGCTTCGTAGGAGGCCCGCAGCGCGTATGCCCTGTTGCCGTCGGGCGCGATACGGACGTCCGTGTAGGCGGCGTCGTCCGGGGTGAGGCGGTCGGGCTGTGCGGACCCGAGCCTCTGCACGAACACCGGCGCGCGACCGTGATCGTCGGCGGTGAGCACGAGACCCGAACCGTCGGGCAACCAGGTGACGGAAGTGGGACGCCTGTCCCACTCCGGGGCCTCGACGGTCGTGGTCCCGGTCGCGATGTCGAGGACGCGGACGGTGATCTGCGGCGGGTTCTCCGCGTCGCCGATCGACTCGTGCAGGTAGGCGAGCCTCGTCCCGTCGCACGAGATCACCGGGTGCGTCGCGTCGCCGGTCTCGTCGTCGACGAGCGGGGTGCGCAGGCCGGTGCCGAGATCGATCCGCACGACGGTGACGCGGCGCGAAGCGAGCGGACCGGGGACCACCCAGGTGGCCGCGGCGAACGAACCGTCCGCAGCGACATCGAGGTGGGCGTCGCGCAGCGACCCGCGGATCCCCGGGGTGAGATCGGTGAACCCGTCGCCGCTGTTGTCCGGGAGGAGCAGATGCGGCTGGTCGGGTCCGAGATCGTGATCCCAGTAGCGCACCGGATAGCCGGCATGCAGCACGGCGGTGACCGCACCGTCCTTGCGGGCGTCCCGGATCCGTTCGTCGTCGGACTCGCTGTGGCCGAGAACGGACGCGAGCAGGACCGTCCTGTCGGCGTGCGACGCCGCACACACCGACGCGAACCCACCCTTCCGGGATCCGATCTGCTCGGCCTCCCCGCCGGCCACGGGCAGTCGCCACAGCGACACCGGCGGGTCGTCCGTACCGCGGGCGGCGGTGAAGAGCAGGTCGCCGGTCGCGGTGAAGGTCGGGTTCGACTCCCCCGTGGCGCCGTGGGTCAGGCGCCGCGCCGGGGTATCGCCGGCGGGATCCACCTCCCACAACGCGCCCGTGTACGAGGTGGCCTTGTCGTCGAGCGTCGACTGCGTGATCACCAGGCGGTTCCCGTCCGGAGACATCGTGAGGGAGGTGACGCGGGGTAGCGCCAGGTAGTCGTCGAGCTCGTCGAAGGCCGTCATGCCTGGACGATATCGGGAGCGGCGGTGGGCGGTCCGCAGGTGGCACCGGGTTCGTCTGTAACCTGGTCGTCCGGCGGGTACATCCCGCGGAAACGCCGTCTCCCCGTCCGAACGGAGCACTCACATGGTCGACCTCGCATACGTCATCGCCGGCTCGGAAGCGACCGGTGGCGCCGGTCTGCAGGTCGACCTCAAGACGTTCCAGCAGCTGGGTGTGTACGGCGTGGGCACCACGACGTGCATCGTCTCGTTCGATCCGAAGAACGACTGGGGCCACCGCTTCTTCCCCGTCCCGGCCGAGGTGATCGCCGACCAGATCGAGGCAGCAACCGCCGCTCACGACCTCGACGTGGTGAAGATCGGCATGCTGGGCACACCCGCGACGATCGATGTGGTCGCCGAGGGCCTGGAGAAGCAGTCCTGGCGGCACGTCGTGCTCGACCCGGTCCTGATCTGCAAGGGCCAGGAAGCCGGGGCGGCGCTCGACACCGACAACGCGTTGCGCGCGCAGGTGCTGCCCCATGCCACGGTCGTCACCCCGAACCTGTTCGAGGCTCGCATGTTGTCCGGTATGGACGACATCACCTCCGTTGACCAGCTCGTCGAGGCGGCACGTCGCATCCACGATCTCGGCCCGCAGTACGTCGTGGCGAAGGGCGGCGTCGAACTCGACGGCGAGGACGCCGTCGACGTCCTGTTCGACGGTTCCGAGGTCACCCTGCTGACGGCACCGAAGGTCGGCAACGAGCGGGTGTCCGGCGCCGGCTGCACCCTCGCGGCCGCGATCACGGCCGAACTCGCGAAGGGCGGGTCGGTCGCCGACGCCGCGGCCCGCGCCAAGGATTTCGTCACGACCGGGATCAAGGGACGCGTGTCCGCCAACACTCCGTTCGACACCGTCTGGCAGGGCGCCTGATCCGAAGGCGGGGAGCATCCGCGATCCGATTCGTCATCCGCTGCGGCAATTGCTGTAGCGGATGACGAATTCGATCGCGGATCGACACCTCAGCGCGGCTGCCGCCACATTCCCCACAGCGTCGGCCCGCCGTCGGGGACGACGATGGCGCGGGTGACCTCGAACCCGAACCGCTCGTAGTAGGGAACGTTCGCCTCCTTGCTCGATTCGAGGTAGGCCGGAGCGTGTTCGGCGTCGGCACGGTCGAGGCCGGCCTTCATGAGGGCTGTGCCGAGGCCGGTCCCCCGCGCGGCAGGTGAGGTGCCGATCGTCGACAGATACCAGTGCGGTTCGCCCGGATGCGCCGCATCGAGGGTTTCGTCGACCTGCCGTCCCCGTTTCATGTACCTGCCGAGTGCTGCGCAGAAACCGGGCAGCAGACGGAGCGAGGTCCACGTATCGCTACGCCATCGTCCGGGTGGCGCCCACATCGCCGCGCCTCCGACGACCCCGTCGGACTCGGCGATGTCGGTGGCTCCCAACGGCACCATGTGGTGCCGGGCGTCGGCCGCGAAGAAACGGGTCATGCGCCGGATGCGGTGGTGTTCGTCCGGGAACATCCACGTGAAGACCGGATCGTCGACGAAGGCTTCGGCGACCACCGGAGCGAAGGCCGGAATGTCGCGGCGCGTGGCGGTTCTCGGTTCGATGGCCATGAGCGCAGCCTACGACGAGGACCTGCCCGACGGCGCGCCGTCCGTCGCCGCCGCGAGTTCCTTCGCGAGAGGTGTCGGGAATCTGGCCGTCACCTTCACTCCCCCGAGCCACTCGTCGAGGCGCGCGGCCTCCTGTTCGAGCACCGCCCGGCCGTCGACCCCGATGTCCTCGAGCAGATGCAGTTCGACGGATCCGGAATCGCTCTGCCACCACGTGCCGACGATCCGTCCGTCCCACCACGCCGTGGGCCCGGCATTGCCGTTCGAATCGAACAGGTCGCCCTTGTACGACCCCAGATACCAGTCTCGTTCGGCCCACCCCATCACCGTGGGGTCCAGGGAAGGCAGCAATACCCCCCACGGGTCGGCGGGAGCAGGTTCCTCCACGTCGTCGGCCAGGAGGTATCCGGAACGGCCGTCGAGATCCACCTCCACCACGTCGAGGTCGGCGAGAGCCGCGCGTACGGCGGTGAGGGTGGAGCCGAGCCACCACTTGATGTCGGCCTCGGTACCCGGCCCGAAGACCCGCAGCCATGATTCCACGAGGGCGCGTAAACCGTCGGCTTCGCCGCACGGCGCGATCCCGGCGCCGAGCCACGACTCCGTCGACGTCCAGGCGGGCCGCGACACGCGCCACGACCCGTTGTTGGACGCCCGCACCACTTTTCCTTCGGCGGAGAGCACGGTGAGCACGCGCGGAGCGAACGGGACCCTGCCGCCCCACGACTTCCCGATCCCGTAGTCGATACTCGCGTCGAGAAGCGGGATCTCGGCACGCAATTCGCTGGACGTCGCTTCGCGTCCGCCGGACAACGCCTGCAGCACGTGGCCGCTCACCTCGTCGAGCCACTGCTCGCCGTCGCCGTGCAGACCGGCCTTCTCGACGTCCTTGACCACCTGACGGCGTTGCGCCGCTGCGACTCGCGCGCTCGCGCCCGCCTGCACGACCGGCAGGATCTCGCGCGGGAAGACGAAGACGGTGCGCCGCATGGCCATGTGTTTCACCAGCGACCGATCCGTGTAGAGGGCCCGATCGAGGTCGGTCGTGACGAAGTCGTCGACCCGGGCCCATGCCGACAGGTAGACGCTGGCGGGATCGGTGCCGTGCAGGCACACCATGCCGGTCGCGGCGTCGACCGCATCGGCGGCGCGGTGCCCGGGATGCAGGCGGTGCCGGGTGGCGAGTCGTGCTCGGCGTTCGGTTGCGTCGATCCTGCGCACAGCCATGGCCGACATCGTAGATGCGATGTCCGACTCGGCAGAGCGACCACACGAGTCCACCCTGTTCGACCCTGGTATCCGCGATCCGAAGCCGACCGGTGGCCCGCATTCATCACCGTCCCCCGAGAGGAGACCGAGTCTGTAGTGTCCCTACGAGGAGCGAGGGGGTTTCGTGTGGTGCCACCCGCGGTCCACACCGCCTCGGGGCGCAGCCGAGCGCAGTCGTGAACGGGCGGGCAGTGGCGGACAGTACGGAGGATGACGTGCCGCACGACCGGGTACCCCTGCCCTGTCGAGTTGCGTAGTGACAAGGGCTCGACCCGCTGCACGTATCTGGGAGGTAGAGGATGGGACGGGTCACGACACGTCGATCGGTACTGCGCATCACGGCGGACAGGGTGACGCGACGTCCCGACACCCTCGCCGTCGAGGAACCGCTCGAGATCAGGATCGGCGGCGAATCACTGACGATCACGATGCGCACCCCCGGGCACGACGTCGACCTCGTCCACGGATTCCTCCTGGCCGAGGGGATGATCGGCGGCCGCGAGGACATCGCCGCCGTCCGCTACTGCGACGGGGTGGACGAGAGCGGCGCCAACACCTACAACGTTCTCGACGTCGCTCTCGCGCCCGGCGTCACCATTCCCGAAGGGACCGGGCGACGCGCGTTCACGACGACCTCCGCGTGCGGGGTGTGCGGGAAGAACTCGCTCGACGAGGTGCGCACGCGCACACGCTATCCGCTGAAGGACGCCGGCACCACCTCGATCGGTACGCACACTCTCGCCGAACTGCCCGACACGCTGCGCCGACACCAGCAGGTCTTCGAGTCGACCGGTGGTCTGCACGCGGCCGCGCTGTTCACCCCCGACGGGGCGCTGCTGGCCCTGCGTGAGGACGTCGGCCGGCACAACGCCGTCGACAAGGTGATCGGCTGGGCCCTGACCGACAACCGGGTTCCGCTCTCGCACACCGTGCTCATGGTGAGCGGACGCGCCTCGTTCGAACTCGTGCAGAAGGCGGTCATGGCCGGGATCCCCGTGCTCGCGGCGGTCTCCGCGCCGTCGTCGCTGGCCGTCGACCTCGCCGCGGAGTCCGACCTCACGCTGGTGGGTTTCCTCCGCGGCGAGACGATGAACGTCTACACCGTCCCCGAACGCATCAAGACCGACTGATCGGCGGCATCAACCGCACGTGCCGTCCTGGGCCTCGCCCGCGCGTACTCCGTCGACGAACGCCCGTACGTCGTCGACGGACTCCTCGAGTACCGCTCGGTGATCGGCTCCGTCGTACACCCGATAGGTCAGATCGGCTCCGTTGCTGCACAGCGCCGCGGTCACCTGATCGGTGACCGGACGCAATACCAGCGCGTCGTCGCTTCCCTGCACAACGAGCGTCGGCACCGTCAGGGTGAGCGGTTCGACCTCCTGACCGGCGTAGTACTCACGGAGCGACTCGAGGTCCGCATCCGGAGCGAACACCCGATCCACCGGTACCGTGCTCGCCACCTCGCGGATGTCGTCCATGCACCCGGTGCGCGCGGCGTCGAGCAAGGGGCGCGAGGCGTCGGTGAGCATCGCGTCGGCATCGATGCTCGGGTCCGCCGCCTGCGCTCCGAGCAGCAGCACCGGCAGGAACCCGAGCGCCGGACCGATCGCGGGGCCCGCGGTCGCGTAGTACTCGGCCGTCTCACTCGTGCGGCTGCCCGGGGCGAAGGCGATCGCTCCCTGCAGGTCGAGCTCGGGGGCGTGTTCCTGCCCGCGCGCCGCCGCGTACAGCGCGGCGTGGCCACCCTGACTGTGGCCCATCGCGACCCACCGGGTGCCGATGCCCGGATCGAGTTCCCGGGCCGCGCGCACGATGTCGACGACGGCGGCCGCGGCACTGTCACCGTTCATATAGGGATGTCCACCCGGAGTGCCGAGCCCCTCGTAGTCGGTCTGGACCACGGCGTAGCCGTCGGCGACCCACCGGTCGAGCATGGCGGTCGTCCTTGCGACATAGGAGTGGGCCGGGCCGCCGGGAGTGTCGGCGGAGGGCGCACAGGCATCGCCGACCCCCGTGGTCCCGTGGGCCCAGCTGAGCACGGGCCAGCCTCCCTCCGGTGCCTCTCCTTCGGGGATCGCGACAGTCCCGGAGACGAGGACGGGACGCCCGTCGGCCCCCTCGGACAGATAGGTGATCAGGTCGGTTCGTGACGCGCTGGGAAGCGCCGCCGCACCGGTGAGAGGGCGGTCGGTGACCAGGGAGCCGGGTCCTCCTGCTGCCTCCTCGGTGTCGTCACCGCCGGTGTCGGAGCAGGAGGTGAGGCCGAGCATCGAGACCGCGGCGAGTACCGATACCGCGCTCCGAGCAGTACGAGAGATCATGAACCCTCCGTCGGGATTTCAGTCGACCGCCGGCGCCCATTGCACGCCGTTGATGTGGCTACCGCCGTCGACGAACAGCGTGTTGCCGGTGAGATAACGCGAGTCGTCGCTCGCGAGGAAAGCCGCGACGGTACCGATGTCGTCGAGAGGGTCACCGATACGGCCCATGGGGTTGGCCGCGGCCTGTGTCGCCGCCATCTGCGGATCGGCCTCCGCGACCCGCCGGTACGCCGCGCTCTGCGCGCCGGGGCAGATCACGTTGCAGCACACCTGTTTCGGGGCCCATTCCCGGGCCGCGGTGCGGGTCATGCTGCGCAACGCCTCTTTCGCGGCGTTGTACGACACCGAGTACATGTGGGCATTGACGCCGTTGAGACTGCACATGTTGATCACTCGGCCGGTTCCGTGGCGGGCGAGTTCCGGGTACGCGCGTTGCATCGCCCAGAAGGTCGCCATCACGGCCATGTCGAAGCCTGCCTGCATACTCTCTTCGGGCGTCTTCTCCATGCGCGCGAATCCCAGTGACCGCCAGGCGTTGTTGACCAGGATGTCCAGACGTCCGAATTCGCGCACGGCCGAGTCCACCATCGCGTGCACCTGCTCGCGGTCGGTGACATCGGTCGGCACGAAGTGCGCACGCACGCCCCACCGGTCGGTGAGCCACCGCGCGGTATCGGTCCCTGCCGCCCGGTCCACTTCGGCGACCACGACGTGCGCGCCCTCGCGGGCCAGGGCACCGGACACCCCTCGGCCGATCCCCATACCGGCTCCGGTGACGATCGCCACCCGTCCGTCCAGCTTTCCCATGTCGGTTCTCTCCGATCCGGTGAGGTGAGTGATGGCGACCGTCAGCGAGGACGGGGAACCGTCTTGTCGATGAACAGTGCCTCGACGGACACGCACACCGTGCCGTCCGCGGTCCTGATCTCCCCGGCCGTGCTGATCTTGCGGCCGTCCTGCTCGACCAGACGACCGGTGACCGTCAGCGGTTCGAACAAGGGCGTCGGACGGTGGTACCGCACGTTCAGCTGGGCGGTGGCACCGCTGCGTCCGGCCCATGCGTTCGCCACACCCAGCGTGTGATCGAGCAGAAGCGCCGAGACTCCGCCGTGCACGTGCCCGGGCGGACCCTGGTACGGGAAGGTCAGTTCGACGACGCCTTCCACCGAACCGTCCTCGCGCCCGGAGAGAACCAGCGGCGGCGCGAGCGCGTTCTCGGGTCCGGTGACGGGGTCGTGCCGGGTGACACCCTCCCCGTGCCACATGTCGACCAGTCGCTCCTGCACCTCGGGGGCATGTTCCTCGAGGTGCTCGGCGATGCTGTCGAGTTCTTCCGCGACCCGCTCGAGATTCGCGTTGGCGCGGTCGGTGCGCAGCAGCGCGTCCACCACGCGCCGCGCGGCAGCGGTGGCGCGGTCGACGGCGGTGTCCTGCGGCGCCGAGGTCAGCACCGTGCCGGCGGGCGCGTGCCCGACGATGGGGTGGGTATCGGGGTCGACTCTCATCGGATCTCCATCGTGGCGTGGGTGAGCACCGGTTGTCCGTCGCGCTCGGGGCAGGTGGCGAGCAGGGTCAGGGTGTCGCCGTCGCGCCACACCGCCGTCTCGATCGTCTCCCCCGGGTACAGCGAGCCGGCGAAGCGGACCGAGAACGACCGGACACGGGTGGGATCGCCGTCCAGCACACCGTCGACGACGGCCTTGCACACGACACCGTACGACGCGAGGCCGTGCAGGATCGGCCGGTCGAACCCCGCCATCTTCGCGAAGTCGGGGTCGGCGTGCAGCGGGTTGAGGTCGCCGCTGAGCCGGTACACCAGCGCCTGCTGTGTGCTCGTGGGCGACACGAGGGTCTTGTCGGCCTCCCGTTCCGGGACGGTGGTCGACGTGTCGGGTCCAGGATTGCCGCCGAAGCCGCCCTCACCGCGCGCCCAGATCTGCATCGCACTGGTCCACAGCGGGTTTCCGTCGCCGTCCGTGGCGGACTGTTCGAGCACGATCACCGCGGCCTTGCCCTTGTCCCAGACATCCGCGATACGCGACGAGATCGTCGCGGAACCCGAGGTCGGGATCGGGGCGTGCACGGTGACGGATTGCCCACCGTGGAGAATCTTGCGCAGATCGATGTCGATTCCCGGCAGGTTCATCCCGGTCGGCGACACCTGTCCGGCGGAGACCCCTTGCCCCGCAACCATTGCGAAGGTCGGCAGGACCTGCAGGCCTTTCTCGTAGACCCACCGCAGTTCGGCGGGGTCGAGCGAGTCGGCGCCCGCCCCCAGCCCGAGGTGGTAGAGGATCACGTCGCGGTCGGTCCAGGCGGCCTCACGGGTGGTGGGGGCGGCGGACAGTGCGACATCCCTGTCGATGGGCATGGGCACTCACTTTCCGGGTTCGGGATCGCGGGGCAGGCCGAGAAGCCGCTCACCGATGATGTTGAGCTGGACATTGGTCGTCCCGCCGGCGATGGACATGCACTGCACGTTGAGGAACATGTGGGTGGCCGAGGCGCGGTCCTGGTCGTCGAGCAGAGAGGCCGGGCCGGCCCAGTCCATCGCGGTCTCCCAGACCTGCTGGAGGTGCTCGACACCGAGCAGCTTGGCGACGGAGGACTCGGGACCGGGCTGCGCACCGGCCAGGGAGCGCAGCGCGGTGCGCAGACCCATGAGGCCACCGGACGCGGCATCGCCGAGCACCTTGCCGAGGACGGTGAGCTGTTCGTCGTCCGGCCCGCCGGGGGTGTTCTCCGCCAGCGTCGCCAGAGCCTCGCAGCCGGCTCCGAAGGAGGAGTCGTGGGAGAGGGAGACACGTTCGTTGGCGAGGGTGGTGCGGGCGAGCTTCCACCCGTCGCCCGGCTCACCGACGAGGCACTCGTCGGGCACGAACACACCGTCGAGGAACACCTCGTTGAACAATGCCTCGCCGGTGATCTCCCGCAGTGGCCGGATATCGAGACCCTCGGTGTTCTTGATGTCGATCAGGAAGTAGGACAGGCCCTTGTGCTTGGGTACGTCCATGTCGGTGCGGGCGAGGCAGATGCCCCAATCCGCAACGCGCGCCATCGACGTCCACACCTTCTGGCCGTCGAGTTTCCATCCACCGTCGACCTTGACGGCCTTCGTGGACAGACCCGCGAGGTCCGATCCGGCGCCGGGCTCGGAGAACAGCTGGCACCACACGAGATCCCCGCGCAGCGACTGCGGGACGAAGCGCTCGATCTGGTCGGTGCTGCCGTGTGCGATCAGGGTCGGCACCACCCAGTTGCCGATGATCATGTCGTGCGGTTCGAGGCCGGCGGTCCGCAGTTCCTCGGCGACGACGAGCTGCGTGACGGCGTCGGCGGCCTTGCCCCACGGTGCGGGCAGATGCGGAGCGGTGTATCCCTTCTCGGCCAGATATGCCTTGCGTGCCGCCCCCTCGAGCGAGGTGGCCGGCTCGAGCTCTGCGCGGATGTCGGCACGGATCTCTTCGGCCTCGGCCGGCAGGTCGACACTCAGCACACGGCGGGCACCGCCGAGCGTGAGACGGGCGACCCGGCGGCGCCAGGATGCCGTGGAGCCGAGCAGCAGGCGAAGCGACTGAGCGCGTCGCATGTACAGATGGGCGTCGTGCTCCCAGGTGTAGCCGATGCCGCCGAGCACCTGGATGCAGTTCTTGGTGACCTGGAAGGCCGCTTCCGGGGCGATGGACGCCGCCACGGCGACGGCGAGCGACGCCTCGTCCTCGGGTGCCTTCTCGTCGAGTGCTCGCGCGGCATCCCATGCCACGACGCGCGCCTGCTCGGTGAGGCAGAGCATTCGGGCGACGGTGTGCTTGACGCCCTGGAACTGGCCGATGACCCGTCCGAACTGCTTGCGGACCCGTGCGTAGTCCGCCGCGGTGGTGGTGGCCCGGTCCGCGAGGCCGGCCGCCTCGGCGGCGAACAGCGTGGCGGCGATATCCACGACCCGCTGCGAGTCCAGTCGCAGCACATCGCCGTCGGACAGGTCCAGGCCGTCCACGGTGATCTCGGCGTTCCGTCGGACCACGTCGTAGCTGGGCAGGTGCGCGACGTCGACCCGATCACGCGTGACGACGACGAACGCCGTCTCGCCGTCGTCGTCGGCCGCGAGCAGGAACACATCGGCGACCTGGCCGCCGAGCACGACACCCGAGGTGCCCGAGAGGGTGACGGAGTCGCCCTCTCGCACGACTCGCATGTCCCCCGGCTGCAGGGACACCGCACCGAACAGCGATCCGTCCGCGAGTCCGTCGAGTTCGGTACGACGCCCCGCCTCGTTCAGGACCGCCGAGACGATCACGGTCGGAAGGAACGGGCCGGGCACCATCGATCGCCCGAGTTCCTCGGCGACGATCGCGGTTCCGAGCAGGCCGAATCCGGCACCTCCCACCTCTTCCGGTAGGTGCAGTCCGAGCATGCCGAGTTCGGCGAGCGAACTCCAGTAGGGCGGGCGCGCTTCGGTTTTCGCTTCGACAGCCGTGCGGATCACGTCGGCTGTCGCGTGCCGAGCCGCCCAGCCGCGTACGGAATCGCGGATTTCGCGGTCCTCGTCACTCAATCCCAGAGTCATGAACGGTCCTTTGGATAGAAGAATGTCCGACGTCAGATGCGCTCGATGATGGTGGCGGTGGCCATGGCGCCACCCGCACACATCGTGACCAGCGCCGTGGAACGGTTCGAACGCTCGAGTTCGTGCAGGGCAGTGGTGATCAGCCGGGATCCCGTGGAACCGACGGGATGTCCGAGCGCGATGGCACCGCCGTTGACGTTGACCTTGCTCATGTCGGCTCCGTGGACCTGGGCCCAGGACAGCACGACGGAGGCGAAAGCTTCGTTGATCTCGACGATGTCGATGTCCGACAACGACATTCCGGTTCGATCGAGCACCGCGCGGGTCGCGTCGACGGGGCCGTCGAGGTGGTAGTACGGGTCGGAACCGATCAGGGTCGACGCGAGGATGCGCGCACGCGGCCGCAGACCGGCTTCGCGTGCCTTGTCCTCGCTCATCAGCAGCACCGCGGCGGCACCGTCGCTGACCTGGGAGGAGTTGCCCGCGGTGTGGATTCCGTTCTCGATCACCGGACGGAGGCCGGCAAGCCCTTCTGCGGTGGTCTCGCGGAGCCCACCGTCGCGGGTCACGGTCGCGATCTCACCGGTGGGCTCGCCTTCCTTCGTCACGACGGGCGCCTGCACCGGGACGATCTCGCGGTCGAAGCGGCCTTCCGCCCAGGCGGCCGCGGCGCGCCGCTGCGACTCGAGCCCGAGGGCGTCGACGTCGTCGCGCTTGATCCCGCGCTTCGCGGCGATCCGCTCGGCGGAGGTGAACTGGTCACCCATGTCGATGGACCAGTCGTCCGGATAAGGGTTTCCGGTGCCCGGTGCGTTGGCCTGACCGAGGAATACCCGGCTCATGACCTCGACGCCGCACCCGATTCCGGCATCGATCTGACCGGACGCGATCAGTCCGGCGACCATATGGACGGCCTGCTGCGACGAACTGCACGCGCAGTCGATGGTCGTCGCAGCGGTCGTGTACGGAAGTCCCGCGTGGAGCCACGCCTGGCGGGTCACGTTGTTGGACTGCTCCCCCGCCTGCGTGACCGCGCCTCCGACGATCTGGCCGACCTGATCGGCGGGCAGTCCGGTGCGGTCGAGAACGGCCTTCTGGGCGGCACCGAGCAACACCGCGGGATGCACCCCGGCCAGCTGTCCGCGGCGACGACCGATCGGTGTCCGCGCGGCCTCCACGATGACGACGTTGCTCATGCCCACTCCCAGCTCTTCGAGGATATTGAAATTTATTCTAGTGACGCAGACCGCAGATTTCCGAGCCGTCCCACCGAGCGGGACAGCCCTTGCGGATTCGATTCCCGGGCCTGCCCGTCAGCGCACGCCGGCGGACAGATCCACGAGCAGAAGGTCGCACGCGACACGCAGGTCGGATTCGACCTCGGGGATCGACATCCGGCCGTTGAGCGCCGATCGGACGAGCCCGAACCACAGCGCCACCAGCAATCGCACGACGGTCACGTCACGAACGGTCGGCTCGTCGATACCCGCGGCGGCCAGGAGCCGTCCGTCGAAGTGCCGATCGATCTTCGCCACATCGGGAATGGTGGCGGCGTTCGACGAGGCGGCGGACTGGATCATCGCGTTGGCCAGCAGCGGTGCTCGCACCAGCGCCCGAGTGGCCTGCAGCAACGCGTCGTAGACCGCGTCCGCGGGCGCAGCGGACGGACGCGAACGTCTGGAGAGATGAATACCCATGCGGTCGATCTGGTCCACCATGACCGCGACGAACAGATGCGTCTTGGACGGGAAGTACCGATAGAGGGTGCCGATGGCGACCCCGGCAAGTTCGGCGACCTCCTGCATCCGAACCCGCTCGAGCTCCTTCTCGGCACCCAGTTGCGCTGCGGCATCGATGATCCTGCCGTACCGCGCGTGCTGCTCGGCCGAGTTCGGCTCGGCCGCATCCCGCACTTCCGCAAGTCTCGGCATGCTCGACTCCTCCCCTTCGTGATCGGTCGGCACCCACCCGTCGTCGGCGACGAACGTTCCAGGTGGAACAGGTCGGGGTCCACCCGATCCCATCCAGCGGGACCGTGTCGACAGTCGAATCGCACACACCCGCAAACTAGAATGAATACTAATTCAGCCGCGGAATGATGACGGACCACGGCGACCGAACAGGAGACGAAGCATGGGTGAATCTGTGAGCCTGACCGGGCGTGCCGCGGTCGTGACCGGTGCCGGAGCGGGCCTGGGGCGGGCCGAGGCCCTCGCCCTCGCCGCAGCGGGTGCCGCCGTCGTCGTCAACGACATGGGCGACGCGGCACACGAGGTCGCAGAGGAGATCGTCGCCACCGGCGGCCGGGCCATCGCGGTGACCGGCGATGTGTCCGACTGGTCTCTCGGAAGCCGTCTCGTCGAGGAGTCCGTCAAGACCTTCGGATCCTTCGACATCCTCGTCAACAATGCGGGCATCATCCGCGACAAGATGATCTTCAACCTGACCGAGTCCGACTGGGACGACGTGATCCGGGTCCACCTCAAGGGTCACGCCGCCACATCGCACGCCGCCGCGGTGCACTGGCGCCAGGCGAGCAAGGCAGCCGGCGGACCGGTCTACGGTCGTATCGTCAACACCTCGTCGGAGGCCTTCCTGTTCGGTTCGGCCGGGCAGCCGAACTATTCCGCCGCGAAGGCCGGAATCACGGCGCTCACCCTGTCCACGGCTCAAGGGCTGGCCCGCTACGGAGTCACCGCGAACGCGATCTGCCCCCGCGCACGCACCGCGATGACCGCCGAGGCATTCGGTGAAGCCGACGGCACGACCGGACTCGATCCGCTGGCCCCCGAGCGTGTCGGCACTCTGGTGAGTTATCTCGCCTCCCCGGCCTCCGCGGAGATCACCGGGCAGGTGTTCGTCGTCTACGGCAAGATGGTCGCGCTCATGGCCTCGCCGAAGGTCGAGAACCGTTTCGACGCGGCCGGTTCGGCTTTCACGGTCGAGGAACTCGACGAGCAGCTTTCCTCGTATTTCGCCGGTCGTGGCCCGTACGAGACCTACGCTGCATACAGCATCGCGGAACTCGAGAAGGTCGCACTGGCCGTCGACTGACCACCCGGCACCGCACGACGAAGGGAACACGGCATGAGGCTTGCAGGCAAGGTTGCGATCGTCACCGGCGGCGCCGGAGGAATCGGGCGCGGCATCGTCCGGGCGTTCGCGGAAGAGGGCGCACGGGTCCTGTTCGTCGACATCGACCGGTCCGCGGGCGAGGCACTCGAAGCCGAACTCGGCGGAGCCGGGAAGTTCTCGTACGCGGACATCTCCGAGGAGTCGGCCGCCGAGACGATCGTCGCCACCGCCGTCGAACAGTTCGGCAAGGTCGACGTACTCGTCAACAATGCGCACGTCTCGAGGCAGGCGCCCCTGCTGGAAACCACGCAGGACATGCTCGACCTGTCGTTCGGCACGGGCTTCTACCCGACATTCCGGTTGATGAAAGCAGCACACGCCCAGCTCGCCGCGAACAAGGGCTCGGTGATCAACTTCGCATCAGGAGCCGGCATCGAAGGAAGCGTGACGCAGAGTTCGTACGCGGCCGCCAAGGAAGCGATCCGGGCGATCAGCCGGGTCGCGGCAAACGAGTGGGCCGCGGACGGCATCAACGTCAACGTCGTCTCTCCTCTGGCGTTGACCGAGGGCATCGAGGCGTACATCGCGGCCCACCCCGGCGTCGAGCAGGCACTCCTGGCGAAGACGCCGATGCACCGTTTCGGCGACCCGCAGGCCGACGTCGGCCGGGTCGCAGTCTTCCTGGCCAGCGACGACGCGTCCTACATGACCGGTCAGACGCTCATGGTCGACGGTGGGACCATCAAGCTGCGTTGACCGGACATCCGCCTGAGGACGACAGCACCTCCGACCGCAGCCTGCTCGGTCGGAGGTGCTCGTGGCCGACAGCCGCTACGGCGCCATGTCCGTCCAGCCGACGAAACCGGACGGGTCGTGCCGTCCCATGACCGCGTGCTCGAACATCCCCCAACCGACCTGCCCGTCGATCGTCGCTCGTGCGATGTGATCGATCGTCGAATACGGCAACCGGCCGTGGAACTCCGCAGCGGTGGTATCCACCACCGACGCGGACGACCAGTTCTCTCCGCGCCACTCACCGTGCGTCCATTCGGGGTCGCCGCCGTATCCGGCACCGTGGCTCAGAGAGATGAACCCGAGGTTCTCCACCTCGACGACCAGGGGCTTCCCCTCCGGCGTGGTGAGGTGGATGCGCGCGGATTCGGGGTGCCGCGTGCCGCTGCGGTAGTTCACCTCGAGGCGCGGCCACCCGAGCTGCTCGACGCGACCGTCGGGGAAGACGCGTGTGGCGTGATTGAGCGTGCGATGGCCGTCGGACGATTCCTGGACGATCACCATGAGTGCGAAGTCGTCGAATCGCAGAGGGGCGTACGTCCAGTAGTGCCCACCGCGGTTCTCGTATGTCCAGCGTCCCTGCGGATCCGGCTCCCCCACCGGGCGGATGCCCCACGAGCGATCGCGCGTACCCATCCAGGTGTCCGGGTCGACCGTGAAGTCCTTGCCCTGCACGCAGATGCTGCCCGACCAGCTCCCGACCTGAGCGAATCGGGAGGCGTCCAGGATGGGGCGCGGACCCGACATCAGGATGTGCGCCTCTTCGAGTACCGCGGGGAACGACCCGTCCCAGGTGAGGTCACAGGACAGCTCGTCGTGTTCGCAGACGACGCGAATCCTCTGCAAGGGTTCGATCACCTCGAGCCGGTACCCACCGACCGCGCTCTCCATGGACCGCTCCCCGAGAGCGCCGGAGAACCGGACCGCTACCTGGGAATCCCCGTGCCGAACCGTGACGAAGGCGTCGACCACACCCAGATTCGGGTAGACGCCGAAACCGGTGATGAGGTAGATCGAGCCCGTACGGTCATGGGCGTTGAAATAGTTGCGGTCGTAGAAGTTCCGGTCGGTGGACGCCACCCGTCCCATCGACAGCGGTGACTGGTGCACCGGAAATTCGTCGAGCGGAGCTGGTTTCATCGGGTCACTTCTCCCACTCGTAGGATTCGTCGAGCAAGCGCGCGAGCATGTCGCGGTGGAGGACGTACGCGTCCGGGTCGTCGTGTGGTTCCACCTCACCGAAGTGGATACGCCGGCGCTCGATCTGCGACATCACGATGCCGTGGCGCAGCGCGGCGTACACGAGGTAGAAGTCGAGGTCGCGCACCTCGACTCCGGCGGCCTTCTCGTATTCCGCCACCACGTCGGAACGTCGGAGGAAATTCGGGAGGCCGGGGAACGAGAACTGTTCGGCGATGTCCTGGAAGATGCGGTGGAAACAGATGAACCAGCCGAGGTCCAGCTCCCGGGGCGCGAGCGCAGCCGACTCCCAGTCCAGCACCGCTACGGGAGTCGTGCCGTCGTACATGATGTTCCCGATCCGGGCGTCGCCCCAGCACAGCACGTCGGACGACGGTTCGGCAGGCCAGTGGGCGTCGAGCCAGTCGAATGCCCTCTCCAGCACCGGGATGCGCAGACCGTCTTCGCGACGCGTCCATTCGTAGTAGGCGCGTTCGTTCTCGAAGTGCCGTCGCAGTCCCGACAGTCCGTTCGTCCCGGCGAGCGACGGAATCCGCGAGGCCGGATCGTCGACGGCGTGGATCGCCGCCAGCACTCGCACGCTGGCCTTCTCCAGTGCCGCGCGCTCGTCGTCGTTCGTCTCGTAGAGCCAGCCGCCGAAGACGTACGGCGGATTGTCCACCGGCACATCGCCTTCGGCACGTTCCATGACGAGAAAGGGACGGCCGAGCGGACCCGAGGAGGACTCCACCCACCGCACCGCGGGCACCGGCACCGCGCCGTGATCGCGCACCGCGGCCATGACGTCGAACTGACGCTGCAGGTCGTAGCCGGGAAACACCGGGAACGCCGTCTCCTCGGGCGCGAGCCGGACGACCAGGTGTTCCGTCTGCTGCTGCCCGTTACGGCTCCAGTCGAGATCGAACAGGACGGAGATGCTGGACATGCCGGAGTGGGTCGGGCGGGTCACGTTGTACACCCGCGGGGCTTCCGTCGCCCCGACACGCTCGCCGAGCCAGTCCTGCAACTGCTCGCGCAGCGCATCGAGATCGGTCTCGGTGGTCTTGATCTCCTGTTCCGCGCCTTCCGGTACCACACCGTCCGTAGCCATCCATGCCTCCAGTTCTCTCTACGAAACGAGCCCGATCGTCTCCGGATTTCGGACATCCGTTCCGGTGAGCGATGTCTCGATCATCCCTCCCCCCCCCGGAGAGCTCGAGAAGGATATGGCGACAACGGAACTCAGCGATGCGCGCACGCAGCGGCCGGACGGCGAACTGCTCCGCATCCTGCAGGCCGGTGTGCCCCGCGACGAGGTACGCACCGACCACCCGCCGCAGTTTCTCGCCGCAACGATCGGTGCGATGCACCTCTCGACCGTTCGACGCCGGAGATCCGACCCGAACGACGACGTGACCGAGATGTTCGTCCGCGCAGCGCGTTTCGCCACCGAGTCGATTGGCCCCGACCGTCATCCGGACGAGGGGTGCCGCTAACGGGACGACTCGAGTGTCGTCTTCGCCCAACGGTAGTCGGCCTTGCCGGCAGGAGAACGCACGATGTGATCCACGCCGACGACCACCCGCGGAACCTTGTAACGAGCGATGAGTCCGGCGACGTGCTCGGCCAGCTCGTCGAGCGACGGCACATCGTGCCCTTCGCGCGGCTGGATCACGGCCCCGACCCTCTGGCCGTAACGCTCGTCCTCGACACCGGCGACGAGAACGTCCATCACGGCGGGATGACTCTTCATCGCCATCTCCACCTCCTCGGGGAAGACCTTCTCCCCTCCGGTGTTGATACACATCGACCCCCGACCCAGCAGGACGATCGTGCCGTCCTCCTCGACCCGGGCCATGTCACCGAGAATCGACATGCGCACCCCGTCGACGACCGGGAAGGTGGCCGCAGTCTTCTCCGGATCTCCCCAGTAGCCGAGCGGGACGTGCCCGGCGCGGGCGATGTACCCGATCTCCCCCGAACCCGGCTCGACCGGGCGCATCCGCTCGTCGACGACCCGCACGGTGGGTTTCGCGGCGATGCGCATCGACCCGTCCTCGCCGATCGCGAGGTCACCGTCCACCCCGGACTCCGACGACCCGAAACCGTCACGGACCATCACGTTCGGAAGCAACGACGACAACTGTTCGCGAACGGAGCGCGAGAACAACGCACCGCCGGACCCCACCACGAACAGCGAACTCAGGTCGTACTCGGATCCGTGTTCGGCGACGGCGTCGGCGAGCGGACGGGCCATGGCATCGCCGACGACGGTCATCGTCATGACCCGCTCGCGTTCGATGATCCCCAGCACCTCGAGAGGATCGAATCCGCGCACCAGCACCTGCGCCGTCCCGAGACAGAAGGCGCTGAACATGCTGTACACGGCAGCGCCGTGGATCAGCGGTGCGGTGAGCATCCAGGTCATCTCCGGGATGTGCGGAACGGCGGCCGCCACTGCGGCGGCATCGGCGTGAGGCTCGCCGAACGGATTCCCGCCCGACAGCGCCGCGTGGAAGAAGTCCTCGTGCCGCCACATCACGCCCTTCGGCAGCCCCGTCGTCCCCCCGGTGTAGATGATGAACAGATCGTCGCCGCTACGCGCCGGGAAGTCGCGCTCGGCGGACTCTCCGGCCGTCGCCTTGCCGAAGTCGACGGCGGTGACCTCGCCCCATTCCACGTCGGCGACCGATCCGACGGTGACGACGTGCCGCACCGTGGGTGTTCGCGGCAGCACCGCAGTGGTGGTGCCGGCGAACTCGCCGTCGGCGATCACGGCGACGAGTTCCGCGTTGTCGAACAGATAGGCCAGCTCGGCGTCGACGTACCGGAAGTTGATGTTGATCGGTACGGCGCGGATCTTGAGGCAGGCCAGGAGCGACTCGACGAACTCCGTGCTGTTGCGCATGTACAGGCCGACGTGATCGCCCGTGCCCACCCCTTCACCGGCGAGGTGGTGGGCGAGCCGGTTCGCACCGGCGTCGAGTTCTCGATAGGTGAGCCGTTCCTCCCCGCACACGATCGCCGTGCGATCGGGGACGGCGTCGACGATCGCTTCGAACAGGTCCGCGAGGTTGAGCGACAACGGGATTCCTTCCGACACAGTGACTCGAGGTGCGGTCAAGGTGCCACCTCCCGAGCCGAGTGATGTCCGCCACTCCCGGTCAGTGGGAACAGCGAAGATCACACCTACTGTGTGGGAGAACGACGAACGCCCCGACACTGTCCGTGCCGGGGCGTTCGTGGAATCGTGGGTGTCGCGTGATCAGGCGCTCTTGTCGCGGCGCTCCCGATCGGCCTTGCGCGGAACGATCGTCGGGAGCACGTTGTCGTTCACGGTCTCGGCGGTGACCACGACCTTGGCGACGTCGTCGCGGCTGGGGATGTCGTACATCACGGGCAGGAGCACCTCCTCCATGATGGCGCGGAGACCGCGGGCGCCGGTGCCACGGAGGATCGCCTGGTCAGCGACTGCTTCGAGTCCGTCCTGGGAGAACTCGAGTTCGACGCCGTCCATCTCGAAGAGGCGCACGTACTGCTTGACCAGAGCGTTCTTCGGCTCCGACAGGATCTGGACGAGCGATTCCTTGTCGAGATTGGTCACCGACGCGAGGATCGGCAGGCGGCCGATGAACTCGGGGATCAGACCGAACTTGATGAGGTCCTCGGGCATGACGTCGGCGAAGTGGTCGGTGGTGTCGATCTCTGCCTTCGACCGCACCTCGGCGCCGAAGCCGATGCCGCGCTTGCCGACGCGGTCGGAGACGATCTTCTCGAGACCCGCGAACGCACCCGCCACGATGAACAGCACGTTCGTGGTGTCGATCTGGATGAATTCCTGGTGCGGATGCTTGCGGCCACCCTGCGGCGGGACGGATGCCTGGGTGCCTTCGAGGATCTTCAACAGCGCCTGCTGCACACCCTCGCCCGACACGTCGCGGGTGATCGACGGGTTCTCGCTCTTGCGGGCGATCTTGTCGACCTCGTCGATGTAGATGATGCCGGTCTCGGCGCGCTTGACGTCGTAGTCGGCGGCCTGGATGAGCTTGAGGAGGATGTTCTCGACGTCCTCGCCGACGTAGCCGGCCTCCGTCAGTGCCGTGGCGTCGGCGATGGCGAACGGCACGTTGAGCATCTTCGCGAGCGTCTGCGCGAGATAGGTCTTGCCGCAGCCGGTGGGACCGAGGAGCAGGATGTTGGACTTCGCGAGTTCGACCGTCTCACCGCGGGAGTCGCGGCCCTTGTCGCCGGCCTGGATGCGCTTGTAGTGGTTGTAGACCGCGACGGCCAGCGTGCGCTTGGCGGCATCCTGGCCGATCACGTAATTGTCGAGGAAGTCGCGGATCTCGGCGGGCTTGGGCAGCTCGTCGAGCTTGACCTCGCTGGTCTCGGCCAGCTCCTCCTCGATGATCTCGTTGCAGAGATCGATGCACTCGTCGCAGATGTAGACACCGGGGCCCGCAATGAGCTTCTTGACCTGCTTCTGGCTCTTTCCGCAGAAGGAGCACTTGAGCAGATCTCCGCCGTCACCGATACGTGCCATCAGTCAGGTCCCTACTTCCTCGTGTGCGTGCAACCGGTCCCGCAACCACCACACGGGGCGGTCCCGGGGAGCGGGCCCTTTGATCGACCGTACCCGGATGTCGGCGCGCAGGTCGACCGGTTCTGCGCGTTTCCGGTCATATTTGTACAGCACAACATGTGTCGGCGATCACAGTCCCGGCGTCGGCGGTTCCGGAAGGCACCGTGCCTTCCGGAACCGCCTGCGACGTTCTACTTCTGGGCCGAGAGCTTGCGGTACTCGAGGACCCGGTCGATCAGACCGTATTCGACGGCCTGCTCCGCCGTGAGGATCTTGTCCCGATCGGTGTCCTTGCGGATCTGCTCGGGATCCTTGCCGGTGTGCTTCGAGAGCGTGTTCTCCATGAGGGTACGCATGCGCTCGATCTCGGCGGCCTGGATCTCGAGGTCGGAGACCTGACCCTGGATGCCACCCGTCGCGGGCTGGTGGATGAGCACGCGAGCGTTGGGCAGCGCCAGACGCTTGCCCGGGGTGCCGGCGGCGAGCAGGACGGCCGCGGCGGACGCCGCCTGGCCGAGGCACACCGTGGTGATGTCGGCGCGGACGTACTGCATGGTGTCGTAGATCGCCATGAGCGAGGTGAACGAACCACCCGGCGAGTTGATGTACATGGTGATGTCGCGGTCGGGATCGAGCGACTCGAGCACCAGCAGCTGGGCCATCACGTCGTTGGCGGACGCGTCGTCGACCTGGACGCCGAGGAAGATGATGCGCTCTTCGAACAGCTTGTTGTACGGGTTGGATTCCTTGACGCCGTAGCTCGAGTGCTCGATGAACGACGGGAGGATGTAGCGGCTCGCGGGCGAGGCAGGAGCGGCGCCGCCGAGCTGACGCGGATCGAACATGTTGGTCATCGCTTCTCCAAGAATTCGGTGGTGTGAGGGCAGATCGGGCCGGGACCTAGTTGGCGGTGCCGCCGGCCTGCTGCGCCCGGGAGACGACGTGGTCGACGAAGCCGTATTCGAGCGCCTGCTGCGCCGTGAACCAGCGGTCGCGGTCGGAGTCCTTGGTGATCTGCTCCACCGACTGGCCCGTGTGCTCCGCGATGAGCTCGGCCATCTCGCGCTTGGTGTGTGCGAACTGCTCCGCCATGATCGCGATGTCGCTCGCCGTACCACCGATGCCTGCGGACGGCTGGTGCATCATGATCCGCGCGTGCGGGAGTGCGTAACGCTTGCCCTTGGTGCCGGCGGAGAGCAGGAACTGACCCATCGAGGCGGCAAGGCCCATCGCGAAGGTCGCGACATCGCACTCGACGAACTTCATCGTGTCGTAGATCGCCATACCAGCGGTGACCGAACCGCCCGGCGAGTTGATGTACAGGGAGATGTCGCGGGTGGGGTCCTCGGCCGACAGCAGAAGGATCTGCGCGCACAGCTTGTTCGCGATGTCGTCGTCGACCTGGGTGCCCAGGAAGATGATGCGCTCGCGGAGCAGGCGTTCGTACACCGAGTCGCTGAGGTTCAGCCCAGCGGTGGCCGAGGTCATCGCGGGACCGATGGATGTCGCCGGATTCTGAGGAGTCACGGGTACCTGCCTTCTCGTCGATCGTGGGTTGCTGACACTGACACTAACGAAACGGGGCGGCACCGGATGCCCGGTGCCGCCCCTCTTCGCTGAAAGCGGAAATTCGTGCCCCTGGGGTTTCGAATCTCCGTGGGTCGTCCGACTACTCGGAAGCCGAGTCCTCGGTGGTCTCCGCCTCGGCGTTCTCGCCCTCGGCGTCGTCGTCGTTCTTGGTGCCGAACAGCTCGCTGGTGTCGACGGTCGCACCCGTGGTGTCGGTCACGGTGGCGCGATCGACGACGGTGCCGAGCGCCTTGCCGCGGCGGACGTCGGCGAAGACGGCGCCGAGCTGGTTGGCCTGGCTGATCTGCTGGATGAACTGCTCCGGCGGGATGCCGTAGCGCTGCGCCTGGAAGAAGATGCGCTCGGTCAGCTCCTGCTGCTCGACCGTGGTGTTCTCCGCCTCGGCGATCGCGTCGAGGAGCAGCTGGGTCTTCACCGAACGCTCGGCGGACTCGCGTGCTTCCTTGTCGAACTCCTCGCGGCTCGTACCCTGGGCCTCGAGCAGCTCGTTCAGCTTGGTCTCGTCGTGATCGAGCTCGTGGATCGCGTCGTGCAGCGCGCTGTCGACCTCGGCCTGGACGGCGGCCTCGGGGACCGGGATCTCGACGGTCTCGAGGAGAACTTCGAGGACCTTGTCGCGGATCTGGCCGGCCTGCTCGACCTGCTTGACGCGCTGGACGCGCTCGCGGAGGTCGGCCTCGAGCTCGCCGATGGTGTCGAACTCGCTCGCGAGCTGCGCGAACTCGTCGTCGGCCTCGGGCAGCTCGCGCTGCTTGACGGTGTTGACCTTGACGGTGACGACGGCTTCCTTACCGGCGTACTCACCGGCGACCAGCGTGGAGGTGAACTCCTTCGACTCGCCGGCGGACAGACCGATGATCGCCTCGTCGAGTCCGTCGATGAGCTGGCCGGAGCCGACCTCGTGCGACAGGCCCTCGGTGGCGGCCTCGGGAACCTCGTTGCCGTCGACCGTCGCGGAGAGGTCGATGGAGACGAAGTCGCCGTCCTGCACCGGACGCTCGACGCCCGTGAGGGTGCCGAAGCGCTGACGCAGCGACAGCAGCTGCTCGGCGATGTCCTCGTCGGTGATCTCGACGGGATCGACGGTGACGGCGATCGCGGAGAAATCGGGGAGGGTGATCTCGGGACGGACGTCGACCTCGGCGGTGAACGCCAGCTCGACGTTGTCCTCGAGCTTGGTGACGTCGATCTCGGGCTGGCTGATGACCTTGACGTCGTTCGCGGTCACGGCTTCGCTGTAGCGGCTCTGGATGGCCTCGTTGATGACCTGGTCCAGAACGGCGCCGCGGCCGACGCGGGCCTCGAGGATCTTGCGAGGAGCCTTACCGGGGCGGAAGCCCGGGATGCGGACCTGGCCGGCGAGGGCCTTGAAAGCGCGGTCGAAATCAGGCTGGAGCTCCTCGAAGGGCACCTCAACATTGATACGGACTCGCGTCGGGCTCAGCTGCTCGACGGTGCTCTTCACGGACATGCTCCTTCTGTCGTGCTCTCTTGTCGGTCGTTCGTGTCACTACTGAGCGCGCTGACGCTGTTCGATCTGGTCGGGATGACAGGATTCGAACCTGCGACCCTCCGCTCCCAAAGCGGATGCGCTACCAAGCTGCGCCACATCCCGGTCGTGAAGGCACCGCATCCGACCCGCGGGACCCATCGCAGAATCCTACGGCCCCCCGATTATGAAATCCAAAGCGAGGTCCGGTACAGTCACATCTCGCAAGCCGCAGCACCGGTCGACACCGGCGCCGCAGCCGCAACGGGGATGTAGCTCAATGGTAGAGCCCCAGTCTTCCAAACTGGCTACGCGGGTTCGATTCCCGTCATCCCCTCCACGGAGGAAGCCCGCCGGGTGCACACAGCACCGGCGGGCTTCGTCGTTCCGGACCGTCGCCGACGTCCGGTTTCCGGCAGGTGACATGCACATTCCTGGACACATGGTCCCGAGGGGTGTCATCATGCCGTCGAGGTTGAGAAGCAGCCCCACCACAGGTCGTCCGAATGCGACCTCGGCTGCAGTCCACTTCGGTTCGACTCGCGTCGGCCTCGGTCCTCGCCCTTCTCGTCCGGCCCCGTCTCGTCCGGCCCGCCCATCCGCATTCCGACGACCGCACGAACCACCGCGTCGTGATTCCTCGTCGCGTCCCTCCCGTGGACGCGACCGCGAACGGGTGGGGCGTCGTCGGATGACACCGCAGGGGGGGTGTCGAGGGACCGGCCTCGCCCCACCTCCGGCCGGCCGGAGTCGGGAACGACTCCGGTCGGTCCCTCTCCCCCATCGAATGCCGTTCTCCGGTGTGAAATCCGAGTATCGTCGTCTCACCCCCGTAGGTCAGCGGTCGGTCGAGAAGGCGCCGGCGTCACCGACGGCGCCGGCTGTACCGACGGCGCCTCGCTATGCAGGGAGGCAACGATGCCTCGGCGCCACAGACCGACTCCGGACATGCCCCCGACCTCCGCTCCGACCGTCGGCGTCGAGGAGGAGTTCTTCCTCGTCGACCCGACCTCCGAACGGCTCACCGCGAGCAACGACCTCGTCGTGGCCGCAGCCGCCCGGCTCGGACTCGACATGGACTACGAGCTCAAACGCATCCAGGTCGAGGTGAACACACCGGTCTGCCGCAGCTCGGCCGAGTTGCGTGCGCGTGTCGTCGAGGGCCGGACCATCGCAGCCGCGGCCGCGCGGGAGGCGCACGTGGGTCTGCTCGCGTCGGGTGTGTCGCCCACGCTCCAACAGCTCGCGTCCGTGACGGATGTGCCGCGCTACCGGACGATGGCCGAGCGGTACGGACGTCTCGTCGAGGAGCAGGAGGTCTGCGGCTGCCACGTCCACGTCGGTGTTGCGGACCGCGAAACCGCCGTCCTGGTGTGCAATCACGTCCGGGTGTGGTTGCCCACCCTGCTGGCCGCGACGGCCAACTCGCCCATCCATCGGGGCCGCGACACCGGGTACGCCAGTTGGCGGGCGATCATGGCCTCCCGCTGGCCGTGCGCGGGTCCTCCCCCGCGGTTCACGTCGGCGGAGCACTACGACGCGATCGTCGCCATGATGATCGAGAGCGGCAACATCCTCGATCCGGGCATGGTCTATTGGGACGTGCGTCCCTCGGCGCATCTGCCTACCGTCGAGATCCGGGTGAGCGACGTGCCGGCGACGGTCGACGAGACTGTTCTCCTGGCGATGCTCGTCCGCGCGCTCGTCGCCACCGCCGAACGAGAGGTCCGGGCGGGCATCACTGCTCCTCCGGTCGCCGACGAGGTCGTCCACGCCGCGTACCTGTGCGCTGCTCGCGAGGGGCCGACCGGACGTGCCGTCGACGTGTTCACCGGACGGCCCGCCACCGCGCAACAGTCGTTCCGCGCTTTCCTCCGATACATCCGCCCACAACTCGAGGCGACCGGCGACCACCGGTGCGCGGCGGCGATGTGGGAGACGATCCTCGCCCGCGGCACCGGGGCGATGCTGCAGCGACGCGCGTTCGCCCGCCGTCACGCCGTCGCCGACGTCGTCGACGCACTGCACCGCGCGTTCGTCGACGGACCGCAGACTCCTCCCCTGTCCGGCGGCGCCCACCCCGCCCCGGACGTTCCGGCGCTCTGATCCCGCGACCTGCCGTGTGGAGGTCCTTCCCTCGGGTATTCGCGACCACACGAGCCACGACGAGGGAGCACGTATGCGCGCGATGGTCTATCGCGGCCCGTATCGGGTCCGCGTCGAAGAGAAGGACATTCCCCGGATCGAGCATCCCAACGACGCCATCGTGCGCGTCGAGTTGGCGGCGATCTGCGGTTCCGACCTGCACCTCTACCACGGGATGATGCCCGACACCCGCGTCGGTACGACCTTCGGCCACGAGTTCGTCGGGGTGGTCCACGAGGTCGGTCCGTCGGTGCAGAGCCTGAAACCCGGCGACCGCGTCATGGTCCCGTTCAACGTCTTCTGCGGGTCGTGCTTCTTCTGCGCGCGCGGCCTGTATTCGAACTGCCACAACGTCAACCCCAACGCCACCGCGGTCGGTGGCATCTACGGCTACTCGCACACCTGCGGCGGCTACGACGGTGGCCAGGCCGAGTTCGTGCGGGTGCCGTTCGCCGACGTCGGTCCCACCGTCGTGCCCGACTGGATGGACGGCGAGGACGCTCTGATGCTCACCGACGCCCTGGCGACCGGCTACTTCGGTGCCCAACTGGGCGACATCGTCGAGGGCGACACGGTCGTGGTCTTCGGCGCCGGCCCGGTGGGCCTGTACGCGGCGAAGTCCGCCTGGTTCATGGGGGCCGGCCGGGTCATCGTGATCGACCATCTCGAGTACCGGCTGGAGAAGGCCCGCACCTTCGCACACGCCGAGACCTCCAACTTCGCGGAGTACGACGACATCGTCGTCCATCTGAAGAAGATCACCGGCCATCTCGGGGCGGACGTCGCCATCGACGCCGTCGGCGCGGAGGCCGACGGGAACTTCCTGCAGCACGTCACCGCCGCGAAGCTGAAGATGCAGGGTGGCTCGCCGGTCGCGCTGAACTGGGCCATCGACGGTGTCCGTAAGGGCGGCACCATCTCGGTGATGGGCGCCTACGGCCCGATCTTCAGTGCCGTGAAGTTCGGCGACGCGCTCAACAAGGGCCTGACGCTGCGAATGAACCAGTGCCCCGTCAAGCGCCAGTGGCCGCGGCTGTTCGAGCACGTCCGCAACGGCTACCTGAAACCGAACGACATCGTCACGCACCGCGTTCCGCTCGAACACATTGCGGAGGCCTACCACATGTTCTCGTCGAAGCTCGACGGGTGCATCAAACCGATCATCGTCGCCGACGGGAGCTGAGGAGGACCATCATGGCCTACACCGCAGACAAGCCCGAACCGCCCGAGACCCCCGACCAGCTGCGTGCCCGTATCCCCGGCTGGGGCGTCGACCTGGATCCGCGCGACCGCCCGTCGGTGCCGAAGGAACGCTTCGCGCCCGAGGCGACGGGCGCGCACTGGGACTTCCCCGAACGCCAGCCGGGACACGAGACCCGCGAACGCTCGATCGAGCACGCCTTCGTCACGCCGGTCTTCGGCACCACCGCGCCGTTGAAGGGACTGTCGGGTGTCGTGCGCAGGCACGCCTACCGCCGGTACAGCGAGGCCCGCGCCGCGCACTGGTTACTTCTGATCGGCGCCGACCGCATCGACGTCGCCGAGAGCCGGGTCCGGGCGCTGCTGCAGGGCCGCCCCGACAATCCGGTGACCGAGAGCGGACTCCGGGCGGAGATCACCGCGCACGGTGGGGCATCGCGACGTCGGAGTTCGCGGGCCGACGTCAATCACCAGTGGCTCGATCCGTTCGTCTCGGGAGCACCGTGGATCGCCGCGGCGGGTCTGGGCGCAGTGGCCGTCGGACGTTGGAGAGGACGAGCGCGGCGGTGAGGACCGGCATGTGGGGACATCCCGAATCCAGCAACGACGTGTCACCTTTTCGACTCGATAGTGCAAAGCGAGAGTCAAGCGCGGGTGTGTGTCGTTCACGATATGAGACCGTCCCTGTTGTGAAGGATACCTCCGACGACCTCGCCCGGGACTGCTCCCCCGGCTCCTCGGTCGTCGCCGCCGTCCTTCTCGACGCCACCCCCGACTGGGATCGGGTCGCGGCGGTGCTCGCGCCGGGCAACCACGAGTCGCCGAGCTTCCGGCACCGCGTGGTGGAACTTCCGTTCGGCCTCGACCCGCCGCGCCGTACCGGGCATCCGGACTCGGATCCGCCCTGGCATCTCGAGCGGGTCGAGCTGCCCGCCCCGGCGAGTTTCGAGGAGGTGCTCGCCTACGCCCGCACCGCACCCGAGCCCTCGGGACTCGGGCACCCGCGCTGGGAACTGACCCTGCTCGACGGCCTCGACGGCGGCCAGTCGGCACTGGTGATCCGCCTGCGCCATCTCGGCTCCGTGCCGGCTCCCGGGCAGTCCGACTCCATGTTGTCGTGGGCGAAATCGGTGTCCGAGCAGAGCGCCGAGTCGTTCCGCACCGCCGCGCACGTGTTCACGTCGCTGGGCACCGGATTGATCAATGCCCTGCTCGGACGCACCGGCGACCGCGAGGAGCCCGCACCCCGCGCGCCGCGACTGCACGTGCTCGACGCGGATCTCGCCGCCCTGCGTCACGCCTGCGAACGCGCGGGCTGTCGCGTGTCGAGCGGGTTCTCCGCCGCGATGCTCCTCGCGTGCAGCGAGTACCGCCGTCGACACGGCCGCTCGATCGACGGCCTGCGCGTCGTCGTGCCCGGGCCGGACGGCGGAGCGGTGGCCATGGCACCCGAGGACGAGACGGAGATCCACGCGATGGACGCGGTCGATCTCATGCGACGCATCGACATCTCGTTCCCGTCCTCCGCCGGAGCACAGGCCGACATCGCCGTCGGTCCGCGGGACGTGGTGGTGTCCACGCTCCCGGGTTCCCACGCACCGCTCTACGTCGGTGGCGCGAAGATCGAGCGGTACTACGGCTTCGGCGCGGCCGACGGCGCAATGATGACCGCGTCGGCGATGTCCTACCGCGACACCTGCTGCATGGGCCTGGCGGTGGACCCCACGGTCCTCCCCAACCGCGATTCGTTCGATTCCTGCCTGCAGGAAGGGATGCGCGCGGTCCTCGGGGAGTGACTCCCCGCGTCGGTACGCTGGAGAACAGGACCCTCCCCACCGGAAGGATCGGCCGTGGAACTTCTGCTCATCCTCGCCGCCGTCGGTGCCGTGGTGTACTTCGTCTCCCGCTCCCAGAAGAGCACCACCCGTCACCGCACCGTCACCCTCGACGACGCCAAGGCCGACGCACGGCAGGCGATCGAGCGTCTCGGCGGCCAGATCTACAACCTGACCGGCACCGACGACGCCTCACGCCAAGCGCTGGCGGACGCATCCGAGCGCTTCACCGCCGCCGGCTCCCAGATCGAGCAGGCGAACTCGCCGATGCAGGCGCGTCTCGCGAAACAGACCGCGCTCGAAGGTCTGTACTACATCCGCGCCGCGCGCCTGGCGATGGGCATGGACCCGGGTCCGGAGATCCCGACGCTCGACGGACAGAAGTCCGCCGGCGAGGTCACCGAGAAACGCACCGTCGACTTCGAGGGACGCACCATCGCCGCGTCGCCGTCACCGTCCTCCGCGACACCGAACTACTACCCGGGCGGTCGCGTCGCGGGCCGGCCCGTCCCTGCGGGCTGGTATTCGGAGCCGTGGTGGAAGCCCGCCCTGGTGGCAGGCGCGTGGGGTGTCGGCTCGATGCTGCTCTTCTCGACGATGTTCGCCGGGATGGCCGGTGTCCCCTACGACGCGCAAGCATTCGAATCCGGCGTCGGTGATCCGTCCGCGGAGACAGGCGGGGGCGACGACTTCGGCGGTGGTGACGAATACGGCGGGGGCGACGAGTTCGGAGGCGGTGACGATTTCGGTGGCGGCGACTTCGGTGGCGGGGACGGCGGCGGATTCGATTTCGGCGGCTTCGATTTCTGAGCCGGGTCGACTGAGCCGAATCCCCTGAGTCGGGTCAGCTCGGCTGACAGACCGGGCACCAGAACAGGTTCCGCGCCTGCATGACCGAGTGCAGGACGGGAGTCCCGCAGATCCGGCAGGGTTCGCCGGCACGGCGATAGACGTACGTACGGGGTCTGTTCTTGGCGTAGGCCGGCGCACCGTGGTCGTGTTCGGGTCGCACGACGTGCATGCGCCCGTGCTCGACACCGACGTTCATCAGCTCGACGAGGTCGGCCCAGATCGCGTCGAACTCACTGCGGGACAGCTTGTTTCCCGGACGTTCCGGATGGATGCCGTGGCGGAAGAGCACTTCGGCGCGGTAGACGTTGCCGACCCCGGCGATGACGGCCTGGTTCATGAGCAACGCCCCGATCGCGGTGCGTGATCTGCCGATGCGGCGCCACGCCCGCTCGGGATCGGCGTCGGGACGCAGCGGGTCGGGACCGAGCCGGGCCTCGATCGACTCGACCTCACCGGGGGTGAGCACCTCGCACGCCGCCGGACCACGCAGGTCGCTGCCGTGGCGCGCGCCGATCATCCGCATCCGCACCTGTCCGACCGGTTCGCCGAGCGGCAACTCGCGGTCGGTGAACTCACCGTAGATACCGAGATGCACGTGGACGGCGAGACCACCCTCGTAGTGGTGGAAGAGATGCTTGCCCCACGCGTCCGCGTGGGTCAGGACGCGTCCGTCCACGGCGGCGGCACCGTCGGCGAACCGCCCCTGCGGACTGGACACCCGCACCGGCGCACCCGAATACCACTCGTGGTGCAGCCGGGCGAGCCGGTGCAGGATGTGTCCTTCGGGCACGGATCAGGCAGGCGCGCCGGGAACCGCCGGGGCCTCGCCGGTCTTCTCGTACTCGGCGAGGATGTCGATGCGGCGCTGGTGACGCTTCTCGTTCGACCACTCGGTCGACAGGAAGGCGTCGACGATCGCGAGGGTCTCCTCGAGGCTGTGCATACGGCCACCGATGCCGATGAGCTGCGCGTTGTTGTGCTCGCGCGCAAGCTTGGCGGTGTCGACGCTCCACGCCAGGGCGCAGCGCGCACCCGGCACCTTGTTGGCGGCGATCTGCTCGCCGTTGCCGCTACCCCCGAGCACGATGCCGAGGCTGCCCTTGTCGGCGACGGTGCGCCGCGCGGCCTCGATGCAGAAGGCCGGGTAGTCGTCGAGGGCGTCGTACTCGAACGCACCGCAGTCGATCGGCTCGTGGCCGTTCTTCTTCAGGTGCTCGATGATCTCATTCTTCCGTTCGAAGCCCGCGTGGTCGGCTCCCAGGTAAACGCGCATGGGCCGAGTCTAACGAGGCCGGTCGGTGTGTCAGACGCCGACGGGTTCGCGGGCCTCCTGGGCCTCGAGTTCGCGCACGATCGGCAGCACGTTCCTGCCGAAGTACTCGACCTCCTCCTGGAAGTGCAGGAAACCGGCGAGGATCAGGTCGACGCCGCGACGACGGTATTCGACGATGCGATGTGCGATCTGCTCGGGCGTGCCGATGAGCTGGGTCTTGAAACCGTCGTTGTACTGGACGAGATCCTCGAAAGTCGAGTCCGCCCACATGCCCTTCTTGTCGCCCGTGGACGAACCGGCCTGCCGGACGGCACTGCGGAAGCCCTCGACGGCCGGCTTGTTCGCCTTCTCCACGATCTCCCGGAGGGTGTCGCGGGCCTCCTTCTCGGTGTCGCGGGCAATGATGAACCCGTTGAGCCCGATCTTCACCTCGCGGTCGTGGGCACGGGCGACCTCGCGCAGCTCGTCGATCTGGGCGGTGATGCCGTCGTAGTCCTTGCCGTTGCTGAAGTACCAGTCGGCGTAGCGACCACCGTTGGCGATGGCGGCGGTGGAGTTGCCACCCTGGAACAGCTCCGGATTCGGGCGCTCGGGGGTGTTGGCCGGCTTCGGCTTCAGTGTGAAGTCGTGGATCCGGTAGAAGTCGCCGCGGAAGTCGACCTCGTCCTCGGTCCAGATCTTGCGGAGCACCTGGAGGAACTCGGCGCTGCGCCGGTAGCGCTCGTCGTGCTCGAGCCACGGCTCACCCATGTGGGTGAACTCGTCCTTGAACCATCCGCTGACGACGTTGACCGCGAACCGGCCACCGGACAGCTGGTCGGCGGTCGCGCCGAGCTTGGCCAGCACGGCCGGCTGCCACAGACCGGGGTGGACGGCGGCGATGACCTTGAGCCGCTCGGTGGCGAGCAGCAGGGCGAGGCTGAAACTCGTCGACTCGTGCTGGAACTCCGCGCCGTAGCTGGCCTCGTACCGCACCTGGCTCAGTGCGTATTCGAAGCCGTTGTTCTCGGCCGTACGGGCGAGCTCGACGTTGTACTCGTAGTCCCAGCTCGTGCGCTGTTCGATGTCCGAGGTGACCAGACCACCACTGACGTTGGGCACCCAGTAGGCGAAAGTGGTCTGATCGGCGATGCGTTCGGTCGACATGTGTTCATCCAAGCCCGGGATCGGTCCCGCGCCCACCATAAGAATCAACGAGATCCGAACAGTGGACCGCCGGAGGCGGGTCGGAGCACACCCCGCCGGAGGCAGGTCGGAGCACACCCCGCCGGAGGCAGGTCGGAGCACACCCCGCCGGAGGCAGGTCGGAGCACACCCCGCCGGAGGCGGGTCAGAGCACGCCGTAGCGCGGCGGGTGGGTGCCGCTGAGGGTCCACCGGCCGGTGTGCTGGAGCTTCCACCGGGTCGCGTCGTGCAGGGTGTGCGTGCGGGCGTCGCGCCAGTAGCGCGACAGATTCGCGGCTCCCGATGCGCTGCGGGTGCCGCCGAGTTCGAACAGGATGTTCGCCGTCTCGACGGCGGCGCGGGTCGCGGCGACCTTCGCGGTCGCGACCTCGATGGAGGCCGCGGCGGTGGTCTCTGCGGTCGGGTTCGCGCGTGCGCGGTCGACGGCCCGCCCTGCCTCCGCGAGCAGTGCCTGGGCGGCCCGGACGGTGACGGTGGCCTCTCCGGCGATCTGGACGAGCAGCGGATCGTCCACTGCTCGTTCGACATCCGCCTCGAAGTGCGGCCGTGCGCGACCTGCCTGGACGACGGCCTCGGCGAGTGCGCCGGTCGCGATACCCACGTCGATCGCCGAGTGCAGCAGCTGCGCTTGAGCGCCGTAGGTGGTGGGCGCTTCGAAGATCGGCGTGTACGGCACGACCGCCGCGTCGGGGACCTCGATGTCGTCGAGGGTGACGGTGCCGCTGGCGGTGGTGCGTTGGCCCATGCCGTCCCAGTCGTCGACGACGGTGAGTCCGGCGGTCTCGCGCCGGACGAAGGCGACGGCCTTCGGGGTCGACGCGTCGGTCGCGTCCGGGTTGTCGGCGAGGCTGGCGCGCACCGCGATCCAGTCGGCGAACAGCGCACCGGTGCTGTAGAACTTGCGGCCGGTGAGGACGTAGCCGTCGTCCCGTCGGCGCAGCACGGTGCTGTCGATGTTCACCGCACGCGATCCGCGTTCGCTCTGGGCGTTGGCGAACAGCGCCCCGTCGAGCACCTCGCCGTAGAAGAAACGCTTCTGCTCGTCGCTGCCCTGGGACCGGATCGCCTCGAGGAAGGTGAAGTGCGAGTGCGGGATCTGGGCGATGCTCGGATCCGCCGAGGCCAGGATCCGGAAGATCTCGGCGACCACTTCGTACGGAGCGGCGATGCCGCCGTATTCGGTGGGCACGGTCACCGCGAGCAGTCCGGAGGACGCGAGCGCGCGGATCTCGTCGCGCGGCAGTTCCCGTTCGGCATCACGACGTGACGCGCCGGCTGCGAACTCGTCGGCGAGCGCAGAAGCGACGCGCAGGGCCTCGCCGGTGTCTGCAAGGCGGGTCGCGGTGCGTGAGGTGGTCATCGCGTCACCTCCGGCGCGAGCGACGCGCTGGGTGTGACGAGCAGGGTACGGGGACAGGGAACAGCCATGATGCATCACGGTAGTCCGCGTCCGACCCGAAGCCGAGAATTGAATTCGGGATGAGCACAAGTCTGTACGCGCGGAGCGTTGCGACCTCCGGTCCCGAGTCTCCGTCAGGTCAGCGGCGCATCGCCCAGACCTTCGGGCCGCCGTCCGGCAGCTCCACGACACCGGTGACGACGAATCCGAGACGTTCGTAGAGCGCGACGTTCGTCTCCGAGGAGGTTTCCAGACAGGCCGCGACCCCCTGCCGCTCGGCCGCGCGGAGTCCGGGTTCGAGGACGGCCCGTCCCAGGCCGCGACCCTGCGAGGTGGGATCGACGCCCACCGTGGCCAGGAACCACACGGGCTCGTTCGGCTGCAGTTCCGCGGTGGCCTGCTCGGCCAGTTCGGCGGCGCGGGCACGATCGCCCCGCAGTTCCGTCACCCGATCGGCGACGGACGCGAACGCCTCCCCGAGCCCGATGGAGTCGGGCGTCGTCCACACGGCCACCGCGTCGACGTCGTCGGAGACCCACACCTCGCCGCAGCGCATGCCGATCTCGGCGAGGAAGAGCCCCTGCAGGTCGCGGACCCGGGTCTCGTGGTCCCGGCCGTCGACGGTGTAGCGGGTGAACGGATAGTCGCGGAACGCTCGTCCGAGCGTTGCCGTCGCCTTCTCGACATCGTGCACCGTCGCCGGCCGGACCACATGATCGTTCGACACGCCGTGGCACTCTACCGAGCGCCACGGCGATGCCCGGTCAGGAGAAGTCGGGCTCCTCGTCGCGGCTGCGCTTGAGTTCGAAGAAATGCGGGTAGGACGCGAGAGCGACCACGCCGTCCCACACCTTCCCGGCCTCTTCGCCGCGCGGGATCTTCGACAGGACGGGACCGAAGAAGGCGATGCCGTTGACGTGGATCGTGGGGGTACCGACGTCCTGGCCCACCTTGTCCATGCCGGCGTGGTGGCTCGTGCGCAGAGCCTCGTCGTAGGCATCGCTGTCGGCGGCCTCTGCCAGCGAGGCGTCGAGGTCGAGTTCGGCGAGCGACGCGGCGATCACGTCCGCGAAGTCCTTGTTGCCCTCGTTGTGGATGCGGGTGCCCATCGCCGTGTACAGCGGGGAGAGGATGTCGTCGCCGTACTTCTGCGCCGCGGCAATCGCGACGCGCACCGGGCCCCACGCCTTCGTCATCAGCTCGGCGTACTCCTCCGGCAGGTCGCGCCCCTCGTTCAGCACGGCCAGGCTCATCACGTGGAAACGCGCCTCGATGTCGCGCACCTTCGTGACCTCGAGGATCCAGCGCGAGGTGATCCAGCACCACGGGCACAACGGATCGAACCAGAAGTCGGCGGTGTCCTTGCCGGTCGAGGACGCGGCAGTCAGGTCGCTCAAGAGATCTCCTCACAAGAGTTCGTACGGGCCGGACAACTACAAGCATGTTCAACACGGCCCCGTCGACGATTCTTCCTGAACCGGGCCGTAGTGCGGGCGGTAGCCGTAACGTCGGAGCCGGGAAGCAGGTCCGGCACGCATCACAGTGGAGGCACCACGATGTCGGGTGAGGAAACGTTTCTGATCGTCGGCGCGGGTCTGGCCGGCGCCAAGCTGGCAGAGGAACTGCGCGCCCGCGACTTTCCCGGGCGCATCCTGCTGATCGGCGCGGAGGAGCACCTGCCCTACGAGCGACCGCCGTTGTCGAAGGACTACTTCGCCGGACGCAAGCAACTCGCCGACTTCACGGTGCACGACGGCGACTGGTACCGCGACCACCGCGTCGAACTGCTGCTCGGCACGAAGGTCACCGCGATCGATCCGGCCGCCCACACGGTGACGCTGCCCGACGGGTCGACGCTGCACTACGACAAGCTTGCTCTCGCAACGGGCTCGACGCCCCGCACGGTCCCGATTCCCGGAGCCGACGCCGAACGCGTGTACGTCATGCGCACCGTCGAGGACTCCGATGCGCTGCTCGCCGCGATCCAGGGCGAGACCGACCACGCGGGATGGCTGGCCGTCATCGGCGCGGGATGGATAGGCATGGAGATCGCCGCGAACGCCCGCGGCCGGGGCGCGGGCGTGGTGGTCGCGGAGACCGCGACGCAGCCCCTGCTCGGCGCCCTCGGCGAGGAGATGGGTGCGGTGTTCGCCGACCTGCACCGCGCGAACGGGGTCGATCTGCGGACGAACACCTCGGTGCGCGAGATCGTCGCCTACGACGGTCGCGCGAGCGGCATCCGGTTCGGCGACGACAGTGTGGTGCCCGCCGACGCCGTGCTCGTCGCGGTCGGGGCGCGCCCGAACGTCGAGCTGGCCCGCGACGCCGGGCTCGCGGTCGACGACGGCGTGCTCGTCGACGCATCGCTGCGGACGAGCGATCCGGACATCGTGGCGGTCGGCGACATCGCGTCGGCGGAGCATCCGCTGCTCGGCACCCGGGTGCGCGTCGAACACTGGGCCAACGCTTTGAACCAGCCGGCCGTCGCGGCCGCGACGATGCTCGGCCGCGACGCGACCTACGACCGGCTCCCCTATTTCTTCACCGACCAGTACGACCTCGGCATGGAATACGTCGGGCTCGCTCCCCGCGACGCGCGGGTGGTCACCCGCGGCGACGTGCCGGGACGGCAGTTCCTCGCGTTCTGGCTCGACGACGAGCAGCGGGTCCGGGCGGGGATGAACGTCAACATCTGGGATGCCGGGGACGACATCCGCGCTCTCATCGCCTCGGGGCGGCCCGTCGACGTCGGCCGGTTGACGGACACCACGGTGCCGTTGTCCGACGTCGCTCCGTGAGGGTTCGCCGATCATGATGGGATGGACGCCGACCGACATTCCGTCGTGAGAAGGAGTTCTCCCGTGGCACCACCGAATCTGACCCGCGAGCAGGCCGCCGAACGGGCCGCGATCCTGTCCGTCGACAACTACAGCATCGAACTGGATCTCACCGACGGTGCCGGCGCGCCGGGCACCACGACCTTCCGGTCGGTGACCACTGTCCGATTCGACGCGACCGCGGGCGCCTCGACGTTCATCGACCTCATCGCGAAGACCGTGCACTCGGCGACCCTCAACGGCGAACCCGTCGACGTGTCCGGATACTCCGAGGAGACCGGCATCGCCCTCACCGGGCTCGCCGCCCACAACGAACTCGTCGTCGACGCCGACTGCCTGTACACGAACACCGGCGAGGGCCTGCACCGGTTCGTCGACCCCACCGACGACGCGGTGTACCTGTACTCGCAGTTCGAAACGGCCGACGCCAAGCGGATGTTCGCGTGCTTCGACCAGCCCGATCTCAAGGCCACCTTCGACCTGCAGGTCACCGCGCCGCAGGACTGGGCCGTGATCTCCAACGCCGACACCGTGCAGACGACGGCCGCGCAGCCGGGTCTGCACATCTTCCGCACCACCCCGCGGATGAGCACCTATCTCGTCGCGCTCATCGCCGGTCCGTACGCGGTGTGGTCCGACGAGTACACCGACGAGCACGGCACCATCCCGCTGCGCATCTTCTGCCGCGCATCGCTCGCGGAGTACATGGACGCCGACCGGCTGTTCACCGAGACCAAGCAGGGCTTCGGCTTCTACCACGCCAACTTCGGGATCCCCTACGCCTTCGGCAAGTACGACCAGCTGTTCGTGCCCGAATTCAACGCCGGGGCGATGGAGAACGCCGGCGCGGTGACCTTCCTGGAGGACTACGTCTTCCGCTCCAAGGTCACCCGCTACTCCTACGAGCGCCGCGCCGAGACCGTCCTGCACGAGATGGCGCACATGTGGTTCGGCGACCTCGTCACCATGCGCTGGTGGGACGACCTGTGGCTCAACGAGTCGTTCGCGACGTTCGCGTCGGTTCTGTGCCAGGCCTCGGCCACCGAGTACACCAACGCGTGGACGACCTTCGCGAACGTCGAGAAGTCGTGGGCCTACCGGCAGGACCAGCTGCCGTCGACGCACCCCATCGCCGCCGACATCCCCGACCTCGCCGCGGTCGAGGTCAACTTCGACGGCATCACCTACGCCAAGGGCGCGTCGGTGCTCAAGCAGCTCGTCGCCTATGTCGGGCAGGAGCCCTTCCTCGCCGGTCTGCGCGAGTACTTCCGCGACCACGCCTACGGCAACGCCACCTTCGACGACCTGCTCGCCGCGCTGGAGAAGGCCTCCGGCCGCGACCTGTCGGACTGGGGCGCCCAGTGGCTCAAGACCACCGGCCTGAACATCCTGCGACCGGACTTCGAGGTCGACGACCAGGGACGCTTCACGCGTTTCGCGGTGGTGCAGGAAGGTGCCCAGCCCGGCGCCGGAGAGGTCCGCGTGCACCGCCTCGCGATCGGTGTGTACGACGACGACGGCTCCGGCAAGCTCGTCCGCACGCACCGCGTGGAGATCGACGTCGACGCCGCCGAGCGCACCGAGGTCCCCGATCTGGTGGGTGTGCCGCGCGGCGCGTTCGTCCTCGTCAACGACGACGACCTGACGTACTGCTCGGTGCGGCTCGACGAGGAGTCGCTCGCGACCGTCATCGACCGGGTCGGCGACATCGCCGAGTCGCTGCCGCGCACCCTGGTGTGGTCGGCGGCGTGGGAGATGACCCGTCAGGCCGAGATGAAGGCGCGCGACTTCGTCGCCCTCGTGCAGCGCGGCATCGCCGCCGAGACCGAGGTCGGTGTCGTCCAGCGTCTGCTCATGCAGGCGCACACCGCGCTGGAGAGCTACGCCGACCCGTCCTGGGCCGCGGAGCAGGGCCGGGCGGACTTCGCCAACCGTCTGCTCGAGCTCGCCCGCGAGTCCGAGGCCGGCTCCGACCATCAGCTCGCGTTCGTCAACGCGCTCACCACCGCGTACCTGTCGCCCTGGCACACCGAGGTGCTCGAGGAGTTGCTGGGCGCGGATCCGGCGACGGTCGGCCTGCCCGGGCTGACAGTCGACACCGATCTGCGCTGGCGGATCGTCCAGGCGCTCGCCGCGGCGGGCGAGGTCGATGCCGAGGGTGTCGAGTCGCCGTTCATCGACGCGGAGGCCGAACGCGACCCGACGGCCGCGGGTGCCCGCCAGGCGGCGGCCGCCCGCGCGGCGCGTCCGCAGGAGGCCGTCAAGGAACAGGTGTGGCAGACGGTCGTGCACGACGACAGCGTCCCGAACATCACGGCGCGCGCCGTGATCGGCGGTTTCGCCCCGGCCGGTCAGGGTGAACTGCTCGAGCCGTACGTCGCGCGGTACTTCGCGGAGGTGCCGGGAGTGTGGGAGCGCCGTTCGAGCGAGGTCGCGCAGACCGTCGTGATCGGGCTGTACCCGTCGTGGTCGATCAGTGAGCAGTCGGTGGCTGCGGCAGACGAGTTCCTCGCCGGCGACCATCCGCCGGCCCTGCGCCGGCTCGTCGTCGAGGGTCGTGCCGGGGTCGTGCGCTCGTTGAAGGCACGCGCGTTCGACGCGTCCTGACGCACCGACCTCACCGAACGACTGTGGGCGGTGCCCCCATGAGACGACTGTGGCCCGCTGCCTCTCCTTCACGGAGCGGCAGCGGGCCACAGATGGTCGTGGGCTCCGTATCAGGGAGCGACCATGGCGTTCGCGATGACGCGGACGGCGCTGGTGATGCCGTCGAGCAGATTCCCCTGACCGAAGGACGACACGGCCGCGGTGATGCCGAGCTGCAGCACGCGGTCGGTGGCGCGGTCGGCGGCGGTACGACCCGAGCGGACCTCGATGCTCCGCTGGTTCGGGAAGACGGCGACGAGGACCGAGTTGTCGGCGTCCGGCGTCGTCGGCAGCAGGGCGTCGGTCGCCGCGGCCGGATTCACGTCGTCACCGATGTAGACGGTGAACCGCACATTGGTGATCCGTATCGCGTGCGTGAGCGTGTCGTCGAGGGTGATGAGGTCGCGGTCCTTGAACGGCGCGCCCGTGAAGGCCTGCCCGAGACCGCGCACGGCGGAGATGCGTCCGCTCGCGGTGAGTGCCGCACCGTGCGGCAGGTTCTCCGGCGCGACGGCCGGACGCTGGATCACGTCACCACTTGCCACTTGCGGTACCTCCGATCAGCTCCGCCGAGGTCAGAGCGGCATGACCGTGACCATGATGCGGGTATTTCCAGGGATGGGTCGATTCGTCGGTCGCGGTCCACAGGAGCGGTTCGTACTCCCATTTCCGGTCGAGCGTGTACGGGTCGTCCGACGGCGTGGAGCCCGGGTACTTGCTCATGACGAAGGACAGCCCACCGAAGACCAAGACGATCAGCAGCGGGATGCCGACGAAGATCAGGGTTGTCTCGAGAATGCTCACAGCCAAACGTTAGCCCAGCCGGGCTCGAAAGGCCTCATACGCCCCGGAGAACGACCCGATCAGGCCGCGCCCTCCCCCAGATAGGGCAGCCAGGTGGGGTGCAACTCGGGCAGGGTCGCGAGCAGGCGCCAGTGCCGGCCCTTGGGCGGATTCGGCACCACACGCAGGGTCCATCCGAGTTCGGTGAGCAGCTTGTCGGCCTTGCGATGGTTGCACGGCGCGCAGCATGCGACACAGTTCTCCCAGGTGTGCTCGCCGCCGCGGCTGCGCGGCACGACGTGGTCGATCGTCTCGGCCTTGCCTCCGCAGTAAGCGCACCGGTTCCGGTCGCGGTGCATGAGCGCGGCCCGGGTGAGCGGCACCCGCGCGTGATACGGAACGCGCACGTAGTTGCGCAGACGGATCACGGACGGCAGTTGCACCGACCATTCGGCCGATCGCACGAGCGGGGCGAGCGGATCGTCGTGCACGGTATCGGCCTTGCCCCCGGCCATCAGGACCACGGCCCTGCGGGCGGGCAGGGCGGTGAGCGGCTCGTAGGTGGCGTTGAGCAGCAACACTCGACGTTTCAACCAGTCGGGTACCGTCGCGGTGCTGTCGTGCACCACGCGCAGTGTGGTAGCCCCCGGCACCCCTGCAGGGGCGTCCGCGGGCGGGAGTTGTCGATGCGAGCTGCTGCTGTGCTTCATACGACCTCCGAAAAGACTGGGAACAGTGGACCACGGATGCTTTCGAATCGCACCCGAAATCAGCGGACCGGTCCAGGTCGGGCCGGTGAACATCCGGTGACGGTCCCGCCCCGGCACGGCTCGTCGGGCGGTGTGCGGTCGGGAGCGGGCACAATGGACGGTCGAGAGGGACGGTGAACGAATACAGATGAGTGACGAGCAGACCTTCTACGAGGCGGTCGGTGGCGCCGAGACGTTCCGCCGGCTCACTGCACGGTTCTACGAGGAGATCGCGCGGGACGAGATCGTCCGGCCCCTGTATCCCGAGGAGGATCTCGGTCCGGCCGAACGGCGCATGCGGATGTTCCTGGAGCAGTACTGGGGCGGCCCGCGCACCTACTCCGAGGAGCGGGGCCACCCGCGGCTGCGCATGCGTCATCATCCTTTCCGGATCGGGCCGCTCGAGCGCGACGCCTGGCTGCGGTGCATGCACACCGCGATCGCGTCGATCGACGAGAAGACGCTCGACGACGAGCACCGCCGGCAGCTCGTCGACTACATGAACATGGCGGCCGACTCGATGATGAATTCCCCCATCTAGGGGTCGGCGTGTCCGGGGTCAGCGGCCCAGCATCCGGCGCAGGCGGTCCTCCACCTTCTGGGTGAACCGCGCCATCGGAGACAGATGACGTCGCAGGATGGCGTGCTTGCGCACGTATTCGGGGACCTCCCACAGCGCGGTGGTACCGGCACGGAAGAGCGCCGCGTCCCCGGCTCGCAAGGTGCGTGGTTCGGAGTCGGCGGACGAGACGATGACCGAGCCCTCCACGATGTGGACGATCTCGTCGACGCCGAAATGCCAGTCGAAGCGACCGGCCGTGCAGTCCCACACGTGTGTGGTGGTGGTGCGGTCGACGCTGGTCGCCCACTGACCGCTGCGTGCCACGGGAGCACCCTCGTGAATCCACGCAGGGTTGATCGGGTCGTCGCGCAACTCCACGTCGTCCAGCCGGACCGCGACGATCGATGTCGTATTCATGCCGTTCGTCCTATCATGCGGCCAGGTCCCGACGGAACGGTCGCGGGCACCGTTCGCCCTGCCTTTCGCCCTGTCGTCTGACACGATGACTCCCGTGGCCCACCCCGCAGCACCGACCTCCGGACGAGGCGACCCGACGGCGCCGTGGTGGCGCGACGCGGTCTTCTACCAGGTCTATCCCCGCTCGTTCGTCGACGCGAACGGTGACGGCATCGGCGACCTCGCGGGTGTGCGCAGCCGCCTCGGCTACCTCGAACTGCTCGGTGTCGACGCGATCTGGCTCAACCCGGTGATGCGTTCACCGATGGCCGATCACGGCTACGACGTCTCCGACCCCCGCGACATCGACCCACTGTTCGGCAACATCGCTGATCTCGAAGCGCTGGTCACCGACGCCCACGCGCGCGGCATCCGGGTGGTGATGGACCTCGTGCCGAACCACGTCAGCGTCGAGCACCGCTGGTTCCGGGCCGCGCTCGAAGCCGGGCCGGGCAGCCGTGAACGCCGGCGCTTCCACTTCCGCGACGGGCGCGGACCGGACGGCAGCGCGCCACCGAACAACTGGCCGAGCGTCTTCGGCGGGCCCGCCTGGACCCGCATCACCGAACCCGACGGCACGCCGGGCCAGTGGTATCTGCACGTCTTCGCTCCCGGGCAGCCCGATCTGAACTGGGACGACGAGGTGGTCGTCGAGGATCTCGACAAGACCCTGCGGTTCTGGCTGGACCGGGGTGTGGACGGTTTCCGCATCGACGTGGCGCACGGCATGGCCAAGCCCGCGGACCTTCCCGACCACGACGGATGGGAGACGAACGAACTGCTCGGGCACTCCCCTGCCGACCCGCGGTTCAACAATCCCGAGGTGCACGACATCCACCGTCGCATCCGGCGGGTCTTCGACGAGTACCCCGACTCGGTGGCGATCGGTGAGATCTGGGTCGACGACCACGAGAGGTTCGCCGAGTATCTCCGCCCGGACGAACTCCACCTCGCCTTCGACTTCCACCTGACCCTGTCGGACTGGGACGCCGACGCCGTCCGCGACGCGATCGAGAAGGGCCTGGCCGCGGTGACGTCGGTGCAGGCCTCACCGACGTGGACGCTGTCGAACCACGACGTCGACCGCGAGGTCACGCGATACGGCGGCGGTGAGGTCGGGCTCGCCCGGGCACGCGCGATGATCCTCGTCGCCCTCGCGCTCCCGGGAGCGGTGTTCGTCTACAACGGCGCCGAACTGGGGTTGCCGAACGTCGACCTGCCCGACGAGGTGCTGCAGGACCCTGTCTGGGAGCGGTCCGGCCACACCGAACGCGGACGCGACGGATGCCGCGTGCCGCTGCCGTGGGAGGGCGGGGCGCCACCCTTCGGATTCACTTCCGCCGGGTCGTCGTGGCTGCCCCAGCCCCCGGAGTGGTCGGCCCTGACCGTCGAGAAGCAACTCGAGGATGCGGGCTCGACGCTCTCGCTGTACCGGAGGGCGATCGAGATCCGCACGGAGCGAAGGCGACCGATCAGCACGGAGCGAAGGCCATCCGAGGGCAGCGGCGGGATCGGCTGGTACGGAAGTCCGGCCGGGTGCCTGGCGTTCCGCCGTCCCGACGGCCTGACCTGTGTGCTCAATGCCGGCGACGTCGCTGTCGATCTGCCTCCCGGTGAGGTGCTGCTCGCGAGTGCGCCGCTCACCGGACACGTACTGCCACCGGACACCGCCGCGTGGCTGGCGTGAGACCTCGTCAGAGGACGCTCAGACCGAGCCCACCGCCGCGGCGCAGGTAGACCGAGCCGAAGCGGGCGTCGAGGCGCACCCAGGTGGCGTGCGCCCGGACCCGCACCACCTCTGCGGGATCGATGCCCGTCGAGTCGACGCTGTCGCGACCGGCACCGGGCACGAAGCCCATCGCACCGAGCGCGAACACCATGCGCATCGGCACCCCCACGGTCGTTCCGGCGCCGCTCACCTCGAGAACCTCCTGGGCGAGCAACGACGCCGGTGGCCCCTGCGCACCGTGCTCGCGGGTGAGGGCGACGCCGCGTTGCGCGAGTTCGACGAGGATCCGCGCCGGCACGTCGTCGACGTGGACGTAGCCGTCGTCGGGCGGAAGTGCGCCGCGCCAGGCGGAATCCATCGCCCAGCCCGGGTCGACCTCGGTGCGCGGTTCGGCCCCGGCGAGGAGCACGGCCCGCAGCGATTCGGCGGCCACGCAGGTGTCGGCCGGAGCCACGGTTCCGCGGACGACGCGTCCGGCGAGCACCTCGAAACCGGTGCGCGTCCAGACGCCGAGCAGTCCGTCGCCGCGGCGGCGCAACCGCACCACGGCGGCCTCGTCGAGACGCGCGGCCCGGGCCAGGAATGCGGCGAGGTCGACGCTGTCGTCGGGGCCGGCGAGCGTCAGGAGGCGCTCTGCGTGTCGGATCCGGTCGTCGGTCACGTCGGCCTCGTCAATTGCGCTGCCACTGACGCAGGAACTCGCGTTCGTCGTCGCTGAGCCGGCGCAGGCGCTGGGTCTCGATGTCGAACGCCGCGATCTGGGTGGACGCGACCACTGCCGGCGCCGAGTCGACCGGGGCACCGCCCGGTCGCACCTCGTAGCCGATCGTGAAGTCGACGGCCCGCACCTTCTCGGTCCACATCAGCACGTCGAGCGGGCCGTCGTCGTGACGCAACTGCCCGCGATAGCGGACGTGGAGATCGGCGATGACAGCGCCTTCGCGCAGGTCGCGGGTGGGGCGACCGTCGGCGAACAGCCACGGGATCCGTGCTTCTTCGAGGAGCGTGACCATCCGCGCGTGGTTGATGTGCTGGAAGACGTCCATGTCGGACCACCGCACCATCACCTCGGTGTGGAAACCGAACTGTTCGCCCGCACCGCTCACTCGTTACCTCCGATCGGATGCGCCTGTGCGCACCATGCCCCTGATCTGTCGTGCCGCCACCGACAAGGTGGCGAGGTCCAGACTTCCAGACGCGAAGATCTCGTCGAGCGCCGCCCTCGCACGGACGAGCTTGGATCCGTTGGACGACTCCCAGTCCTCGATCATCTCCTCGGTCGATTCCCCGGGTTCGGCGCCGGCGAGCACGTCGAGGACGAGCGAACGCAACGAGCCGTACAGGTCGTCGCGCAGCGCGAGTCGCGCCAGCGAATGCCAGCGGTCGCCCCGCTCCAGCCCGGAGACCGCCGTGAGCAGGCGGTCGACACCGAGGCGCGCGTCGAGGGCGTAGTAGAGGTCGGCGACCTCCGCTTCGTCGCGTTGTTCGATGTCGGCGATGTCGATGACGTCGAGCAGCGGGAACTGGTCGAGGAGCCGGAAGACGACGCCGGTCAGCTCCTCCGGTGCTCCCCGCTCGAGGAGCGGGCGGGTGCGGCGCACGAAGTCCTCGGCGTGGTGCCCGCGCATCCAGTCCGCGACCCGCGGGGCGAGACGCGCGAAGGCGTCGCGGTAGCGGCTGATCTCGGCGCCGACCGCGAGGGGCTGCGGCCGTGTGGCGAGGAGCCGGCGCGACGCCCGGTCGAGCACGCGGCGGGATTCGAGCAACAGGTCGTCCTCGATGTCGACGGGCAGCCCGGCGGCCCGGATCTCGTCCCACAGGGCCGGCAACCCGAAGATGGTGGTGACGGCGGCGTAGGCGCGGATGGCGTCGGTCGCCGTCGCCCCGGCCTCCTCGGCGAGCCGGTAGACGTAGGTGGGGCCACCGTTGTCGACGGTGGTGTTGGCCAGCATGGTCGCGACGATCTGCCGGCGCAGCGGATGCGCCCGGATCCCGGCCCGGAACCGCTCGCGCAGAGCGGACGGGAAGTAGGCGGGCAGGATCGCCGCGAAGGTCTCGCTGTCGGGCAGGTCCGTGGCGAGCAGGTCGTCGACGAGGGCGAGCTTGACGTGGGCGAGGAGCTGTGACAGTTCGGGCGACGTCAGCCCCTCCCCCGCCGCTTCGCGACGGTCGAACTCGGCCTCGTCGGGCAGGGCCTCGAGGTCGCGGTCGAGTCCGCGATCGAGTTCGAGGGCCGCGAGCAGCCGACGGTGCACCCCCAGCAGGGACGGCGCGACGGCCCGTTCGAGGCCGAGCACCGCGTTCTGCGAGATGTTGTCGGCCAGAACGAGTTCGGCGACGTCGTCGGTCATCGACGCGAGCAGCGGATTGCGGTCCTCCTCCGCGAGCTCACCGGCGGTCACCATGGCATCGAGGAGGATCTTGATGTTGACTTCGTGGTCGGAGCTGTCGACACCGGCCGAGTTGTCGATCGCGTCGGTGTTGATCTTCCCGCCGGCGCGGGCGAACTCGATGCGGCCGCGTTGCGTGACACCGAGATTGCCGCCCTCGCCGACGACCCGGGCGCGCAGTTCCCGCCCGTCGACGCGCACGCCGTCGTTGCTCTTGTCCCCCACGTCCGCATGGGTTTCCGTCGACGCCTTCACGTAGGTGCCGACACCGCCGTTCCACAGCAGGTCGACGGGTGCGCGCAGGATCGCGCGGATCAGTTCGGGCGGTGGGAGTTCCGTGACCTCGTCGGGCAGGTCGAGCACGGCACGCACCTCGGGACCGACGGGCACCGACTTGGCCGTCCGGTCCCACACCCCGCCCCCGGCCGCGATCAGCTCTGCCGAGTAGTCCTTCCACGACGACCGCGGCAGTTCGAACAGCCGGCGCCGCTCCTCGAACGACCGCTCCGGATCGGGATCGGGATCGAGGAAGATGTGCCGATGGTCGAAGGCCGCGACGAGCCTGATGTGCCGGCTCAGTAGCATGCCGTTGCCGAAGACGTCACCGCTCATGTCCCCGATGCCGACCACGGTGAAATCGTCCGTCTGCGGGTCGGATCCGAGTTCGCGGAAGTGCCGCCGGACGCTCTCCCACGCACCGCGCGCGGTGATGCCCATCTCCTTGTGGTCGTAGCCGGCGGAACCACCGGAGGCGAAGGCGTCGCCGAGCCAGTAGCCGTATTCCGCCGCAACGGAATTCGCGAGGTCGGAGAACGAGGCGGTGCCCTTGTCCGCGGCCACCACGAGATACGGGTCGTCGCTGTCGTGACGCACGACCCGCTGCGGCGGGACCGTCTCGTTACGGGCGGCGTCGAGGTTGTCGGTGATATCGAGTAGACCGGCGATGAAGCACCGGTAGCACCGTTCGCCACGCTCGCGGACGGCACGACGATCCGCCTCGGCGTCGCCGGTCGGACGGGGCGAGTGCTTGACGACGAAGCCGCCCTTCGCCCCCACGGGCACGATCACCGCGTTCTTCACTGCCTGCGCCTTGACCAGGCCGAGCACCTCGGTGCGGAAGTCCTCCCGGCGGTCCGACCAGCGCAGGCCGCCGCGGGCGACGGGACCGAACCGCATGTGGACGCCCTCGACGGCCGGGGCGTAGACGAACACCTCGAAAGCCGGTCGCGGTTGGGGTAATTCGGCGATCCGCCGCGGCTCGAACTTGAGCGACAACGCCCGGCCGTCCGGACGTTCGTGCCCGATTCCGCCGGCCACGTGGAAGTTGGTGCGCAGGGTGGCACGGATCAAGGAGAACAGCCCCCGCAGGATGCGGTCGGTGGCCAGTGCGGTCACCTCCGCGATCGTCGTCGTGAGTTCCTCGGCGATCTGCTGTTCGCGTTCGGCCGATGCGTTCTCCGGATCGAACCGGGACTCGAACAGCCCGACGAGCAGGGCCGCGGTGCGCGGGGCACCGAGCAGCACCCCTTCGATGTTGTACTGGCTGTACGGGAATTCGGTCTGGCGCAGGTACTTCGCGTAGGCCCGGAGTAGCACGACCTGATTCCAGGTGAGCCCGGCGCGCAGCACGAGCTGGTTGAACCGGTCGGTCTCGACCGCCCCCCGCCATGCCACGGTGAAGGTGTCGGTGAGTCGACCCGCCAGCGTCGGGTCGGTCTCGACGATGTCGGGCTCGATGTCCTCGGGCAGGCAGAGCCCGAAATCGTAGATCCAGCAGTCTATTCCGTCCGATCGCGGCAGCCGGTAGGGCCGCTCGTCGACGACCTCCACACCGAGGCTCTGCAACACCGGGAGGATCCGGCCGAGGGTGACCGTCTCGTCCGCGACGTACAGGGTGAAGCGCAACGACAACGGGTCGTCGGAGCCCGGGCGGTACAGGTGCGTGTCGAGATCACCGGAGTCGAGGGCTTCCAGACGCCGCAGGTCGTCCAGGGCGCGTTCGGAGCCGAAGTCCTCCTTGTACGCCTCGGGCACGACCTCGGCGTACCGCTGTACCAGCAACGGGTCGAGATCGCCGGTCGCCGCTGCCACCTCCCCGAGCCGATCGGCCCAGTTGCGGGTCACCTCCGCGAGCATCGCCTGGATCCGCAGGCGGTTGTCCTCGGAGGTGTCCACCTCGCGACGGGCGCGCCCGGAGAACCGGATCGTCACGTGCAGCAACGCGAGGTCGCGTTCGGAGACCCGCGCGGTGTAGTCGAGCACGCCGCCTCCGAACTCGCGCAACAGGATGTCCTGGATCGCGACGCGCACCTTCGTCGTGTAGCGGTCGCGTGGCAGGTAGACCAGGCACGAGATGTACCGCCCGTAGGTGTCGACGCGGACGAACAACCGCACCTGCCGGCGGATGTCGACGACCGCCGTGACGGTCTCGTAGAGGGTGTCGGTGTCCATGGAGAACAGTTCCGCGCGGGGAACCGTCTGCATGATCTCGAGCATCGCCTGACCGCTGTAGGACGACAGCTCGACCCGCGCCCGCGCGACGACTTCCCGCACCCGGCGCGACACCACGGGGATGTCGAGGATGTTCTCGTGCAGAGCGGTCACCGTGAGGACACCGAGGAAACGATCCTCCCCGACGACCGCGCCGTCGGCGTCGAGTCGGGCGACGCCGACGAAGTACGGATAGACGGACCGGTGCACGGTGGCGGGAAGCGCGCCCTGAGTGAGCACGAGCAGCGGACGGTGGCCCGTTCCGACCTCACCGGGCAGGTCGAGTGGGTCGGCGACCGAGGCATCCGTGCGCAGCACTCCCCTGCCGGTTCCGGGCACGGGCATCGCGCGCACGTTGCCGTCGCCGCCGTCGGGTACGAAGTCGTAGCGGCGGTAGCCGAGGAGGGTGAAGTTCCCGCCGCTCAACCACCGCAGCAGTTCGGCGGTCTCGGTGAGCTGGTCGGCCGTGTACTGCGCGGGCGGGTGGGCGGCCAGGCCGTCGAGTGCGTCCGCGAGGTCGCGCTGCAGGGCGTGCATCTCGCCGGAGTCCGACGCCACCTGCCGCACATCGGAGAGCACGCGCCGCAGACCGTGATCGATCTCCTCGACCGACTCGTCGTCGACGGGCCCGCGCAACTCGATGTGCATCCACGATTCGGCGGCGCCGCCCGAGGCCCGTCCGCTGTCGTCGGCCAGGCTCCCGAGATCGCCCTCGGCGGTGCGACGCGCCGACAGGACGGGGTGGATGACCGTCCCCACCGAGACGCCCAGCCGCGAGAGCAGTGCCAGCACCGATTCGACGAGCAGCGGCATGTCGTCGGTGACGATCTGCACGGCGACACCCATACCCTCGGTGCGGCGCACACCGACGACAGCGGTGTCCGGTGCGCGGCGGCGACCGAGGCGGACGTGCTCGAGCGCGGCCGCGCCGTGGTCGGTGGTGAATTCTCCGGAGCCTTGATAGATCCGCTCGAGGACTGCCTCGGGGGGAGCATCACTGCCCGTTGAATGTGTCTGCGCCACAGCCGGATCGGCCATCGGCACCCCTCCTGCTCTGTCGGGCGGATACACCGCGCGCCGCGGACGGACTCGTGATCGAGCCTATCCGCGGCGCGCAGTCGGGGGGGTCGGAACCGACGGGTCGGATGGCCGGCTCGGCCGGCCGACACGACGTGCCGGCTCAGCCGGTGGGTGCGACGGCACGGTGCCGGTCGAGCACCGTCCGTACCTCGTCGGTCAGCGGCCGGGACGTGTCGGTCTCGGGATCGAAGCCGACGAGCACGGTGTCGGCGACAGCGCACACCACGCCTTCCCGGTCGAGGATCGTCTGACGCACCGTGAACGAGCTCGTGCCGAGACGCAGCACCGTCGTCTCGACCTCGATCGGCGCCGACGAGTCCTTGAGCGGTCGCAGGAACTCGACGTCCATCTTCCGGACCACGACGGCGTCGCGTGCCGGCAGCTCGCTCCGGAAGAACTTGATGCGCCCTTCCTGCAGGTACTCCACTACCTTGGCGTTGTTGACGTGTCCGAGGCGGTCGGAGTCGCCCCAGCGAACCTCGATCGGGCACCGGTAGGGCCGGTGGCCGTTGCGCTCAGTCACGCGTGAGCTTCCGGTGCGTGACGCGGTGCGGACGTGCCGCATCGGCTCCGAGACGCTCGACCTTGTTCGCCTCGTAGGCCTCGAAGTTGCCCTCGAACCAGAACCACTTGCCCTCTTCGACGTTGCCCTCCCACGCCAGGATGTGGGTACAGGTGCGGTCGAGGAACCAGCGGTCGTGGGAGATCACGACGGCGCAGCCCGGGAACTGCTGCAGGGCGTTCTCGAGCGACGACAGGGTCTCGACGTCGAGGTCGTTGGTCGGCTCGTCGAGGAGGATCAGGTTGCCGCCCTCCTTGAGCGTGAGCGCGAGGTTCAGGCGGTTGCGCTCACCACCGGAGAGCACACCGGCCGGCTTCTGCTGGTCGGGGCCCTTGAACCCGAACGCGCTCACGTACGCACGCGACGGCATCTCGTTCTGTCCGACCTCGATGAAGTCGAGACCGTCGGAGACCACCTCGAAGACCGTCTTCTTCGGATCGATGTTCGCGCGGTTCTGGTCGACGTAGCTCAGCTTGACCGTGTCGCCCACCTTGACGGTGCCGCTGTCCGGCTCCTCGAGACCGACGATGGTCTTGAACAGCGTGGTCTTGCCGACGCCGTTGGGGCCGATGACACCGACGATGCCGTTGCGCGGCAGCGTGAACGACAGGTCCTTGATCAGGACGCGGCCGTCGAATCCCTTGTCGAGGTGCTCGACCTCGACAACGACGTTGCCCAGACGCGGCGGCGTCGGGATCTGGATCTCCTCGAAGTCGAGCTTGCGGTACTTCTCGGCCTCGGCTGCCATCTCCTCGTAGCGGGCCAGACGCGCCTTGTTCTTCGTCTGCCGGGCCTTGGCGCCGGAGCGGACCCATTCGAGCTCCTCACGGAGCCGCTTCTGCAGCTTCTGGTCCTTCTTGCCCTGGACCTCGAGACGCTCGGCCTTCTTCTCCAGGTAGGTGGAGTAGTTGCCCTCGTAGGGGTGCAGCTTGCCGCGGTCGACCTCGCAGATCCACTGCGCGACGTGATCGAGGAAGTACCGGTCGTGGGTGACGGCCAGCACGGCGCCCGGGTAGGACGCGAGGAACTGCTCGAGCCACAGCACCGACTCGGCGTCGAGGTGGTTGGTGGGCTCGTCGAGGAGCAGCAGGTCGGGCTTGCTCAGCAGCAGCTTGCACAGCGCGACACGGCGGCGCTCACCACCGGAGAGATGGGTGACGGGCTCGTCCGGCGGAGGGCAGCGCAGAGCGTCCATGGCCTGCTCGAGCTGCGAGTCGAGATCCCACGCGTTGGCATGGTCGAGCTCCTCCTGGAGCTTGCCCATCTCCTCCATCAGCTCGTCGGAGTAGTCGGTGGCCATGAGCTCGGCGATCTCGTTGAACCGGTCGAGCTTGACCTTGATCTCGCCGAGGCCCTCCTCGACGTTCTCCCGGACCGTCTTCTCCTCGTTGAGGGGCGGCTCCTGCTGGAGGATGCCGACGGTGGCCTCCGGATCGAGGAAGGCCTCGCCGTTGCTGGGCTGATCGAGCCCGGCCATGATCTTGAGAATCGACGACTTGCCCGCGCCGTTGGGTCCGACGACGCCGATCTTCGCGCCGTGGTAGAAGCTCATGGTGACGTCATCGAGGATGACCTTGTCACCGTGCGCCTTGCGCACCTTCTTCATCGTGTAAATGAACTCCGCCATGACCACCAGCGTATCGGTCGACGGTCGATAACCCACATCGTGCGAGCACGACAGGTGGGGCCGGCGCCGGAGTCCGGCAGGTGCCGGAGCAGTTGCCGGGGTCGCAGCAGCTCCGCTGTCGGGGTCGCAACAGCGCAGCTGTCAAGATCGCAACAGCGCAGCTGTCACGGTCGCAGTAGCTCCGCGACGAAGCCTGTGGTGTCGGGCAGCGACGCGAACATCGTCTCCGAATGCCCCGTCGGATACGTCCTGAACTGCGCGTTCGCACCACCGGCCCACAGATCCGCGATCAGCTTGAACGCGAGAGGGGCGGGCACCGTCGTGTCGCGCAGGCCCTGGGCGAGGAACAGCGGCCGGTCGTATCCGGCGGTCGGCACGGCGAGGTAGTCGGTGAACGCCGCACGGAACCGGTCGTCGTTCAGCGGTCGGGCGAGGACCTCACCGATGCCGACCTCGCCGTACCGGTCGATCAGGTCGTCGTAGCAGAGGTGTTCGGCGGCGTCGACGATCTCCCGGCCGAGGGGCGTGAGGTATCCGTCGAGGTCCAGGGCGGGATCGGCGGCGCGCAGGCCCGCGAAGATGTAGGCGGCGAAGGCGGTGAGTCCGTCGAGGCCGAGATCGGGGAAGCCCGGGAATCCGAGCGGGAACAGGTACTCGAGGTTGGACGGGGCGCCGGTCGTGAGCGTCCCGCGGAAGTCCAGTTCGGGTGCGCGGGCGGTCGCGGCCTGCGCGGTGTGCAGACCGGTGTGCCCGCCCTGCGACTGGCCGATCACGACCCAGCGGTCGGACAGCGACGGTTCGACGGCGCGTCCTGCCCGCACGATGTCGATGACGCTGTTCGCGGCGCTCTGCCCGTCCAGATAGCGGTGCAGTCCGTCCGACCCGAGACCCGGATAGTCGGCCGCCACGACGGCGTAGCCCTGCCCGAGCCAGTGGTCGAGATAGGCGGTGTCGCGCGGTGTGCGCGGCAGCCGCGAGGGTGCGCACGAGTCGTCGAGGCCGACGGTGCCGTGCGCCCACGCAACGACGGGCCACCCTCCCTCGGGAGGCGTGCCGTGGGGAAGGAACAATGCCCCGGTCGCGGTGATGGGAGCGCCGCTGCGCCACTGCGTCGTGTAGGCCAGGGTCCGCGCCGAGGACGCGCCGGGCAGCGACAGCCCGGGCTCGAGCGGAGCGACATCGACGACGGTCCCCGGCGCCGGACTTGCATGCACCGCGGGAGGTGCGAGGAGTGGTGTCAGCAGTGCCAGGGCACAGGTGAGCAGCAGGGCCGGGACACGCGCGGTACGGGTCACGTCGTGGACGATACGGGCCGTGCGGCCGCTACGTCCGCATTCGTCCGATTCGCCGGACCGGGATTGAGTGATCCGCAGGACGGGCACCCTCCCGGCATGACATCCCACTCCCACGGATCCGCGCCCGCCACATCTCCCGCGACCCGCACCGGTCGCGACATCGCCCGCGTCGTGGCCGTGGCGGTGAGCGCTCCGCTTGCCGTCGTGGTGTCGTTCTTCGGTTCGGGTGCGGCCGGTGGGACGCCGGTCGCGGAGGCCGCGGGTGGTGCGTTGTCGGCGGATGCCACAGCGGTCGCTCCCGGCGGCCCGGCCTTCTCGATCTGGACCCTCATCTACGCCGGTCTGCTCGCGCTCGCGGTGTGGCAGGCGCTGCCGGCGAACCACACCGATCCGCGGCAGCGTGCGGCGGGCTGGTGGATCGCCGCATCGATGCTGCTCAACGCCGCGTGGATCACGGCGATCCAGTTCGACCAGGTCTGGCTGAGTGTCGTGGTGATCGTCGCGCTGCTCGCGGTGCTCGTCCGGGTGTTCCTGATCTTCACGCGCGTGCTGCCGTCGAGCAGGCTCGAAGCGGTGGTCGTCGACGGCACGATGTTCGTCTACCTGGGCTGGGTGTCGGTGGCGACCGTCGCCAACACCTCCGCGGCCCTGCGTTACGAGGACATCGATCCGTTCGGCTGGGGAGCCGACGTGTGGGCGATCATCGTGCTGGCCGTCGTCGCGGCCGTCTCCGTCCTCCTCGCGACTGCGGGCCGGGGCCGGCTGGCCGTCACCGGCGCGCTCGTGTGGGGTCTGGCATGGATCGCGGTCGCCCGCACGGGTGACGGTGGGCTGGTGTCCACGCCCGCAGCGGTCGCCGCCGTGACGGCCGCGGTCATCGCGGTCGTGGCCACCGTGGTGATCCGTATCGGCGCCGAGCGCTCCCCCACCCGCACGACAGCAACGGCCTGATCTCCTCGGACGTGCACGTCTCGTCGGTCCGTTTCGGCGTGTCGCGACGAGATGTGCACGTCCGGGGCGGGTGCGGTCAGCGACCCTCGCGGTCGCGGCGCGCCAGCTCGGCGAACATCGCGTTGTGTGCCGCGAGGTCGGCGTCGTCGTCGCGCTCGGCGGCCCGGTCGACACGTCGCGCCGTGCGCCGGTCGCTGCGCGACCACTGGACGAGCAGGGCGAGCATCACGAGCACGAGCGGGATCTCACCGGCCGACCACGCGATGCTGCCGCCGACCTTCTGGTCGGAGAACAGGTCGTAGTTCCACGGCAGTGCCAGGCCGCGGTAGTAGCTCTCGGCCATCACCGTGCCCATGCTCATGAGGGTGACACCGAAGAAGGCGTGGAACGGGAGCGAGCCGAAGACCATGGCCAGCTTCGTCACCGGCTGCAGGTCGCGCGGCGACGGGTCGACGCCGATCACCACCCAGTAGAAGAGATAGCCGCTGAGCAGGAAGTGCAGGTTCATCAGGACGTGCGCGGTGTGGCTGTCGATGGTCGCGGAGAAGATCCCGCCGAGATACAGGGCGTAGAAGCCGCCTACGAACATGACCGACGCGACGATCGGATGCGTGAAGAAGCGCGACGGCGGGCTGTGCAGGAACTCGAGGATCCATTCGCGCGGTCCGGGAGGGGCGTTGCGTCCGGCCGGCTTGAACGCACGCAGGGCGAGGGTCATCGCCCCACCGAGCGCGAGGAGCACCGGGGCGAGCATCGACAGGGCCATGTGCGCGCCCATGTGCACGCTGAACATCGCCGGCGAGTACATCCCGACGCCGGAACTGGTGGCGACGAACAGCACGAAGCAACCCGAGAACCAGGCGATCGACCGGCCGACCGGCCACGAGTCGCCGCGCTTGCGCAGCGTCCACAGTCCGACGGCGTAGGCGGCGGCGAACACGAGAGCAGCCGTGCCGAAGATCAGGTCGAAGCGCCACTGGCCGAAGAACAGGCTCACGAACGACGGCGGTACGTCGAGCTGGTAGCCGAGCTCGACCTCCTGGATCGTCGGCACCGAGGCCGGCGGCGGCGGGGGCGTGCGGCCGAGTCCCACGGCCAGACCGATCGTCGCGGCGAGGACGAACGCCTCGACGAGGGTGAACCGCACGAGCGCGGACCGGTTGGTGGGGTCGGCCTCGAGGGCCGGCAGTGCCCGGCGGCGCTGCGCCCAGCCGAAGATGCCGAGCAGGATGAGCGCGACGATCTTCGCGAGCAGCAACCGGCCGTAGGTGGTCGTGGTCAGGTCGTCGAACGACATGCGGACCGCGGCGTTGATGATGCCGCTGACGGCCATGACGACGAAGGCGAGTCCTGCGACGAAGGAGAACCGCCGGGCCGCGATGTCGGTGTGCTCGCCTCCCCGCATCGAATGCGCGAGCAGGGCGAACAGCCCGCCCGCCCAGACGGACGCCGCGACGAGGTGCAGCACGAGGCTGTTGGTCGCCATGTCGTGCGAACCGCCCGACGAGGAGTGCCCGGTCAGGGCGATCGGCATGAGCGCGATGAACGACAGCAGCAGCAGATAGGGCGTCCACGACCAGCGCACCGCGAGCCGGATCAGCAGGGCGGTGATCAGGGCGAGCACCGTCGTCCAGGCCCAGGCCAGCGACACTTCCACCTGGCCGAGCGCCGAGAAGAGGTTCTCCGGACGGATGGCCTCGCTCAGCGGGCTGCCGGACGTGTCGGACAGGGTCAGCGGCACCATCAGCGCCGCGGTGATCGCCCACACCGTCGCCGCGACGCCCGCGGTCCGGACGGCACGGTAGCCGCCGACGTCGAGCACACCCCCTCGTTGCGGGGGCACGAGGAAGGCCGCGAAGAACAGCGATCCGATCGTGATCACGGTCGCGATCTCGGAGATCGCACGGACCGCGGGAAGACCGTAGGTGGTGAGCGGACCGGGATCGGGGATGCCGAGCAACACCAGAGCCTGCGCAGCGGACAGTCCGACCGCGAACGCCGCGACGATGGCGGCGAGGAGGCCGAAGAGGATCAGCAGTGCCGGCGGGTTTCCCCTCGTAGGGGCGGGCGCCGGAGGCTGCGCGGGAGACGCGAGCTCGGATGTTGCCATGCCTACCAGGGTAGGACGTCCACGCCATGACCTACGACACGCCGTCGGAGCCCTCCGGGGCCGGAATCGGCGCATGTGACGACGTCGACGGCGTGCTGCAACGCGAGGAGTGTGTCGGCCGCCACCAACGCGTCGCAGTGCGGGAGCGCCGCGGACATCGCCCCGGTGGAGGGCGTGAAACCGGACTGCCCGGCCCGCGGATTGAGCCACACCACCCGGTGGGCGCGTCGCCGGATCCTGGCCAGGACGTGCGCGAGTGCGGTGGGATCGTCGCTGTCCCAACCGTCCGACGCGACGACGACGATCGCTCCGCGCAACAGGTGGCCGTGGTGGGAGGCGACCACCTCGGCGAGGGACCCGGCGATGCGGGTGCCCCCGAACCGCGTCCGCACCCGGTCGTTGGCGATGTCGATCGCCTGCTCGACCGACCGGTGCCGCAGGACCGGCGTCAGACGCGTCGCTGTGGTGGAGAACACGAAGACCTCGGCCGTTCCGGTGTGCGCAAGAGCACGGACGAGATGCAGATACACCCCGACGTAGGGCCGCATCGACCGGCTGACATCGCAGAAGACGACGATCTGCCGCCGCCGTCGACCGGGACGGGTGCGGATCAACCGGAGCGGTTCGAACCCGGTGCTGTGCGAGGCGGCGATGCTCGCCCGCACGTCGACGCGTCCGGTGTGGCGTTCGACCCGGCGCCGGGTGCGGCGGGTCGCCCATCGGACGCCGGCCTCCTCGATCCACGATTCGAGCAGTGCGAGTCGTGCGGGGTCGAGGTCGTCGAATCGTCGGTCGGCGATCTCCGCCAGCGCACTCGCGACCTCGCGGCCGGGCCGGTCGGCCGCCCGCTCCCCCTCCGCCGATTCGACGACGGTCCTCGTGACCCACGGGACGTCGTGGCCACCGGCCGGAGCATCCCGCCCGAGACGGGACGCGTCCGTCGTGGGCGCCGCGGGCGTGCCGTCGTCCTCGGGTCCGGTGCGGCGGGCGTGCGGGTCGAGTGGGAGCGGAGCGTCGCCGAAGACCCGGTCGAACACCGCGTCGAAGGTGGCGAGGCTCTCGTGCCGGTCGACGAGGGTGAGCCGCGCCGTCCAGTACAACCGGCTCCGGGTGCTCGGAGGGCACACGCGCAGCGCACGCGTGAAGGTCGCCGCGCCGTCCGCCGGCACCACGATCCCGGCGGACCTGAGCCGGTCGACCAGTCCGACCGCGAAGGCCGCGTGATCGACCCCGGGAAGCAACCGGGCGCTCACGACACCTCGGTGGAGACGAACCCGGTCAGCGCTTCCCCCAGCGCATCGACGTCGTCGGGGGTCTTCGCCAGTGCGGCGAGCGACATCGCCGCTTCGGGCCGGACGAGGTCGGCGACGCCGAGCGCCGCGAGCGCCGACACCCAGTCGATGGTCTCCGCGATCCCCGGCGCCTTGTCGAGATCGAGTCCGCGGGCCACCGCGACGAAATCCGTGGCGCGTTCGACGAGCGCGACATTCGCCGATGGCACCGTGCGCCGCAGGATCGCCACCGCACGGGCACGGTCGGGGAAGTCGATCCAGTGGTACAGGCAGCGCCTCCGCAGTGCGTCGTGCAGGTCGCGGCTCCGGTTGGAGGTGAGCACCACGACGGGCGGGCGGGTCGCGGTGAGGGTGCCGAGCTCGGGGACGGTCACGGCGAACTCCCCCAGGAACTCGAGCAACAGCGCCTCGAATTCGTCGTCGGCGCGGTCGATCTCGTCGACGAGCAGGACGGCGGGTCTGTCGCCGCGATGGCGGACGCAGCGCAGGATGGGGCGTTCGAGGAGGTACTCCTCGGAGTACAGATCGGCCTCGGCGGGAACCTCGCCACGCGCTTCGGCGAGCCGGATCGCGAGCAGTTGACGCTGATAGTTCCAGTCGTAGAGAGCTTCGGCGACCGACAGTCCCTCGTAGCACTGCAACCGGATCAGCGGGCTGCCGAGGATCTGCGCGAGCACCTTGGCGGCGGTGGTCTTGCCGACCCCGGGTTCGCCTTCGAGCAACAACGGTCGGCCCAGCGCGACCGCGAGGTGGATCGCGGCGGCGGTGCCCTGATCGAGCAGATGGTCGTGGTCGTCGAACCTGGCGACCACGTCGTCGACGTCGGTGAAGATGCCCGGGGACGACGGATCGGTCACGCCACGTCGTCCTTCTCGTAGCGGCGGCGGCAGCCCGGGCAGCAGAACCACACCGTCCGCCCGGCGACGACGAGGTGCGGAGTCGACTCGGTGACCGTGACGGTCATCCCGCACACCGGGTCGACGGCCGTGCGCGGTTTCGGGCCCGTCTCCCGCGGCACCTCGATGCGTCGACCGGTCTCCTCGGAGGATCGGGCGAGCCCGCCGCTGCGCGCGACACGCACGATATCGGCGACGATCGACAAGCCGATCTCGGCCGGGGTGCGGGCACCGATGTCGAGGCCGGCCGGGGTGTGGATGCGGGCACGCTCGTCGTCGGTCGGTTCCACCTCGTCGAGCACCGCGGCGCCCCGGGTGCGACTCGCGACCAGGCCGACATATCGGCTTCCGGCGTCGAGGGCCGCGCGAATCACGGTCGCCTCGTCGCCCCCGTGGCTCGCGACGATCACCACCGACGCCTCGGCGGGCACGCGCGTCCCGCGGATCGGTTCCACCGAGTAGTCGACGCGCCGCGCGAAGTCGCTTACCGCTTCGGCGACGGGCGAGTCCCCGAAGACGGCCACCACGATCGGGGGCATCCGTGGTTCGAGGAAGATCTCGGTGGCCCCGCCGGACATGCACGGGTTGACCGCGATCGTCGCTCCCGGGGTGTCGGGGAACTCGCCGGCCCCGGCGGGCAGCACCCGCAGGAGCATGCTCTCCCCTCGTTCGAGCACCGTGCGGGACGCCTCACGCACGGAACTCTCGGTGCACTGCCCGCCGACGAACCCCTCGATCGTGCCGTCGGCGAGGACGAGTGCCCGGTCGCCCGAGTGTGCGGACGTCGGTGGCTGTGCCCGCACGACCGTCGCCTCGACGAACGGCCGTCGTTCACTGCGCAACTGCTTCGCCCGCACCGCGAGATCCATGTTCCCGTCCTCCGATCGTTCTACTGGCATCGTCCGGTGGCGTCGCTCAGATCGGTGGGGTCGCGCGACCCTGCATGGCCTCCCACACCCGCGACGGCGTCAGCGGCATGTCGGCGTGCCGGACGCCGAACGGCTTCAACGCATCGACGACCGCGTTGACGATCGCGGGTGGCGAACCGACGGTGGCGGATTCGCCGATGCCCTTCGCGCCGATCGGATGGTGCGGCGACGGGGTGACGGTGAACGCCGTCTCGAGCGTCGGCACCTCGAGGGCCGTGGGGATCAGGTAGTCCATGAACGACCCGCCCAGGCAGGTGCCGTTCTCGTCGAACGCGATCATCTCCATCAGGGCCATACCGATCCCGTCGACGATGCCACCGTGCACCTGGCCCTCGATGATCATCGGGTTGATGCGGGTGCCGCAGTCGTCCACGGCCAGGAACCGGCGGATCTTCACCTGCGCGGTACCAGGATCGACGTCGACGACGCAGAAGTAGGCACCGTACGGATAGGTGAGGTTCTCGGGGTTGTAGCAGATCTGCGCCTCGAGACCGCCTTCGAGACCCTCGGGCAGGTCGCCGGCACCGTGGGCGCGCATCGCGATGTCCTGGATGGTCACCGACGCTCCCGGGTCGCCCTTCACGTGGAAGCGGCCCTTCTCCCATTCGAGGTCGGCGACCGAGACCTCGAGCATGCCGGCGGCGATGATCTTCGCCTTGTCGCGCACCTTCCGCGCGACGAGCGCGGCGGCCGCCCCGGACACCGGTGTCGAGCGACTCCCGTAGGTGCCGAGCCCGAACGGGGTGTTGTCGGTGTCGCCGTGCACGACGTCGATGTCGTCGGGCGGGATGCCGATCTCCTCCGCGACGATCTGCGCGAAGGTCGTCTCGTGCCCCTGTCCCTGCGACTGCACCGACAACCTCACGACGGCCTTGCCGGTGGGATGGACACGCAGTTCGCACCCGTCGGCCATGCCGAGACCGAGGATGTCCGTGTCCTTGCGCGGACCGGCTCCGACGGCCTCGGTGAAGAACGACATGCCGATACCCATCAGCTCACCCCGAGCGCGGCGTTCGGCCTGCTCGCGGCGCAGTTCGTCGTAACCGACGATGTCCATGGCCTTGCGCATGGTGGTCTCGTAGTCGCCCGAGTCGTACTTCCAGCCGGTCTTGCTCGTGTAGGGGAACTGCTCGGGTCGCAGGAGGTTCTTCAGGCGCAGTTCCGCCGGGTCCATGTCGAGGTCGTAGGCGAGGCAGTCGACGAGCCGTTCGACGAAGTACACGGCCTCGGTGATGCGGAACGAGCAGGCGTAGGCGACGCCGCCGGGCGCCTTGTTCGTGTAGACGGCCGTCATGTGGCAGTAGGCGGCCTCGATGTCGTAGCTGCCGGTGAACACACCGAAGAAGCCGGCCGGATATTTCACCGGGGCGGCGGTGGCGTTGAAGGCACCGTGGTCGGCGAGGACCTGCGACCGGATGGCGAGGATGCGGCCTTCCTTCGTCGCCGCGATCTCGCCGACCATGATGTAGTCGCGCGCGAAGCCGGTGCTCATGAGGTTCTCGCTGCGGTCCTCCATCCACTTCACCGGATGCCCGGTGACCAGCGACGCCACGATCGCCCCGACATAGCCGGGGTAGATGGGGACCTTGTTGCCGAATCCCCCGCCGATGTCGGGTGAGATGACGCGGATCTTGTGCTCGGGCAGACCCGCGACCAGCGCGTACAGCGTGCGGTGGGCGTGCGGGGCCTGCGTGGTGGACCAGAGCGTCAGCTTCCCGGAGATCCGGTCGTAGTCGGCGACCGCACCGCAGGTCTCCATCGGGGCGGGATGCACCCGCGGATAGACGATCTCCTGCCGGGTGACGACGTCGGCCTTCGCGAAGACCACGTCGGTCGCCGCCGCGTCGCCGGCTTCCCAGTCGAAGCAGTGGTTGTCGGTCTTGCCGTCCAGATCGGTCCGGATCACCGGCGCCTCGGGCGACAGGGCCGTGCGCACGTCGACGACCGGGTCGAGCATCTCGTAGTCGACGTCGATCAGTTCGAGGGCGTCGCGCGCCGAGTAGTGATCGTCGGCGACGACGAAGGCGACTTCCTGACCGTGGAAGCGCACCTTGTCGGTGGCCAGCACGGCCTGCACGTCGTTCGACAGCGTCGGCATCCAGGCCAGGCCCTTCTCGGCCAGGTCGGCACCCGTGATCACCGCCCGCACCTTCGGGTGCGCGAGGGCGGCGGACGTGTCGATGCCGTTGATGCGGGCATGCGCGACCGGCGAGCGGAGCACCGCGAGATGCAGCATGCCGGGCAGCCGGACGTCGTCGACGTAGTTGCCGCGTCCGCGCACGAATCGCGGGTCCTCCTTGCGCAGCATCCGGCCGTGACCACACGGCTTGCGATCGTTGTCCTGTTCCTCCGGGCGTGTGTCCGGTTCGACGGCGGTCATCACGACACCTCCGTGGGTTGCGCCTTCGAGGAGTGTTCGGCGGCCCACCGGACCGACCGGACGATGGTGGTGTAGCCGGTGCAGCGGCAGATCTGCCCGGAGATCGCCTCGCGGATCGTCGCCTCGTCGGGGTCGGGATCGCGATCGAGCAGGGCCCGGGCGGTGATCATCATTCCCGGGGTGCAGAAGCCGCACTGCAGTCCGTGGCAGCGCACGAAGCCTTCCTGCACGGGGTCGAGGACACCGTCGCGTTCGAGTCCCTCGACGGTGAGCACCTCGTGGCCCGCGGCCATGACCGCCAGCGTCGTGCACGACTTCACCGGTTCGCCGTCCACGGCGACGACACACGTTCCGCAGTTGCTCGTGTCGCATCCCCAGTGCGTTCCGGTCAGACCGAGGTGGTCGCGCAGGAAGTGCACGAGCAGTGTCCGGGGTTCGACGTCGGCGGTGACGCTCTCGCCGTTGACCGTCATCGAGATCTGCATCGGTTCACACCCTTTCGGTGACGCCGAGACGTTCGGCGGATCGGCGCAGGGCCCGCACCGTCAACTCCGATGCGAGGTGACGCTTGTAGGCGGCGGTGCCGCGCTGATCGGTCTCGGGATCGCATGCCGACGCGGCCGCGGCGCCCGCCTCGCGGAAGAGTTCCTCCGAGGGCGGCGAGCCGCGCAACAGCTCGGACACCCTCGACAGTGCCGCCTCGTCGGGGCGCACGGCCGTCAGCCCGACACGCGCGTCGGTGATGCGTCCGTCGTCCGCCATCCACAGCGCGGCGCCCGCCGCGGCCACCGCCCAGTCCCCCGCGCGACGCTCGACCTTCTCGTACGCGCTCGAGGCGGTGCCCTTCCGCGGCAGTCGCACCTCGACGAGCAACTCGTTCGGGGCGACCGCCGTCTCGTAGGCACCGAGGTGGAAGTCGTCGAAGGCGAGTTCACGCACCCCCGCCGGGCCGCGGACGACGCACGTCGCGCCGAGCACGGCGCACACGGTGGACAAATCCTCGGCGGGGTCGGCCTGGCAGATCGACCCTCCGAGGGTCCCGCGGTTGCGGACGATCGGATCGGCGATGACCTTCTCCGCGTCCCGGAAGATCGGAAAGATCTCGGCGAGTTCGTCGGATTCGAGCAGCCGACGGTGGCGCACGAGGGCACCGATGCGAACGACCTCGGGTTCGACCGTGATGTGGTCGAGTTCGTCCCCGAGGTCGTTGATGTCGATCAGGTATTCCGGATTCGCGAGCCGCAGTTTCATCATCGGAAGAAGGCTGTGTCCGCCGGCGACGACGCGGGCACCTTCTCCGTGCCGGTCGAGCAGCTCGACGGCGTGCTCCACTCCGGTTGCGCGCGCGTATTCGAACGGGCCAGGAACCTGCATGAAGAACTCCCACCCTCGGGCGGACGCATCGGTTTTCCCCCGCCGATCCGTCCGCACTTCCCCCTTCGGCGCCCAGGTTAGCCCCGAGCCACGGTCCGCGGGTCGAAACGGACGATCTGGACCGAACCCCCATGTCCGCGCCGGCGGGTCGAGAGCCGAACCGCGCTCGTCAGGAGCTCTCGACGACGCGAGCGGATAGCGTGGAAGGAGCCGACCGGCCGACGCGACGGGAGCACCACGCACATCCATGGACGTGATCAACGAATTCATCATCGGCCAGGCCGCAGCCCTGTGGGTCTACCCGTTGCTCTTCGCCGTGTGCACGCTCGACGGCTTCTTCCCACCGGTGCCCAGCGAGACCGTCCTGGTCACCCTGTCGTCCCTCTCGGGTTCGACGGGACGTCCCTATCTGTGGATCGTCATCGTGCTCGCGGCGCTCGGCGCGATCATCGGCGACAACATCGCCTACGCGATCGGACGGAAGGTCGGCACCGAACGGTTCCGGTGGATGCGCCGCCCGAAGGCGAAGGCCGCCTTCGCGTGGGCGCGGCGCGGACTCGACAAGCGCGGCGCCGCAGTGATCCTCACGGCGCGATACATCCCGATCGGTCGGATCGCCGTGAACATGACGGCCGGAGCGACCCGCTACCCGCGGCAGAAGTTCGTGCCCCTCACGATCCTCGGCGGTACGACCTGGGCGCTGTACTCGGCGTTCGTGGGGCGTCTCGTCGGCGGCTGGTTCGAATCGCAGCCGCTGTTCGGCGCCGCGGTGGCCATCTGCGTCGCGGTGGTCCTGGGTGTCGGAATCGACCATCTCATCCAGCGGTTCAAGGCCGGTCGAGTGGACGTTCCCCGGGGCGAATCGAGCCCCGACGACGAACGCGGCAGCACGCTCGAGCGTTGATCCCGGCGGGCGCGAGGGTGTGTGCGGCGACCACAGGAAGCACCCGCTAAGATTCTGGCCGCGCCTCCGTAGCTCAGATGGATAGAGCAAGAGCCTTCTAATCTCTAGGTCGCAGGTTCGAGTCCTGCCGGGGGCACCTCCGACCGTCGGCGCAGCGCCCGCCGCGGGGTCGCACATCGTACCGATGAGCCGGGCAATCCGCCCGACTGACAGGCCGTTCGGACCGTGTGTTTCTCATCCCACCTTGGAGGCGGGCTAACACATGCTAAGGGCCACGCCCTATAGTTTTCGTCGTAAAACCCTTGTTACAGAATCCTCACAGAGTCAGGTAGGTGGGCGTGTCGACATCGGACCGCATCGAAGAGATCTACGAGCAGGTCAAGGCCCGCAACGCAGGTGAGCCCGAATTCCACCAGGCTGCGGCCGAAGTGTTCGAGTCTCTGCATGTCGTGCTCGAGCGGCACCCCGGATACTTCGAATCCGGCCTGATCGAGCGCCTGTGCGAGCCGGAGCGGCAGATCATCTTCCGCGTGCCGTGGATCGATGATCAGGGCAATGTCCACGTCAACCGTGGCTTCCGCGTGCAGTACAACAGCGTTCTCGGCCCCTACAAGGGTGGCCTGCGCTTCCACCCGAGCGTCAACCTCGGCATCGTCAAGTTCCTCGGCTTCGAGCAGATCTTCAAGAACGCGCTCACCGGCCTGCCCATCGGCGGCGGCAAGGGCGGCTCGGACTTCGACCCCAAGGGTCGCTCCGAGCAGGAGATCATGCGCTTCTGCCAGTCGTTCATGACCGAGCTGCACCGCCACATCGGTGAGTACACCGACGTCCCGGCCGGTGACATCGGCGTCGGCGGCCGCGAGATCGGCTACCTGTTCGGCCAGTACAAGCGCCTCACCAACTCCTACGAGTCCGGCGTCCTCACGGGCAAGGGCCTCACCTGGGGTGGTTCGCAGGTGCGCAAGGAGGCCACCGGTTACGGCGCGGCCTACTTCGTCAACGAGATGGCCAAGACCGCCGGCACCTCGCTCGAGGGCCGCACCGCCGTCGTCTCCGGTTCGGGCAACGTCGCGATCTACGCCATCGAGAAGATCCACCAGCTCGGCGGCACCGCCATCGCGTGCTCCGACTCCTCCGGCTACATCGTCGACCGCAAGGGCCTCGACCTCGAGCTGCTCAAGGAGATCAAGGAGGTCCGTCGCGGACGCATCTCCGAGTACGTCGACGAGCGCGGCGACGCCGAGTTCTACCCCGGCGGCAACATCTGGAACGTTCCCTGCGACATCGCACTGCCGTGCGCCACGCAGAACGAGCTCGACGAGGAGTCGGCCAAGACCCTCGTCAACAACGGTGTGAAGATCGTCGCCGAGGGCGCCAACATGCCCACCACCCCGGGCGGCATCAGCGTCTTCCGCGACGCCGGAGTCGCGTTCGCGCCCGGCAAGGCCGCCAACGCCGGTGGCGTGGCGACCTCCGCACTGGAGATGCAGCAGAACGCCTCGCGCGACTCGTGGCACTTCGACTACACCGACGAGCGTCTCGCCGGCATCATGGCCGACATCCACGGCCGGTGCGTCGAGACCGCTGCCGAGTACGGCAAGCCGGGCGACTACATCCACGGCGCCAACATCGCGGGCTTCGTGAAGGTCGCCGACGCCATGTTCGCACTGGGCGTCATCTGACGCTGCGTTCGCACCGGGCGTCATCCGACGACCGAAGTCTCACACGGAGTGCGGGTACCGACGAGTTCGGTACCCGCACTTCGTGTTTCGGGTGAAGGGTCGTCCCGCCGGGGAGGGCGGGACGGCGGTCTAGCGGACGATCTCGCGCCGGTCGTCGGGGAGCCTGCGGGTGCGACCCGCCTTGTCGAGCCGGTCGAGCAACGGCAGGACCACCCGCCGTGTCGTTCCCAGCCGCTCGCGCGCGGCGCTGGTCGTGAAGGGCTGATCCAACTCCCCCAGCAGCTCCGCAGCCGTATCGGCGGCGTCGGGGAGCAGGACGATGCCCGGGCCCACCCGCCACAACCGTCCGCTCCGTTCGGCCGCGCCGAGGGCACGATCGTCGAGGCCGAGCTCGCGCAGGCGATCGGCGGTCGGGGCCGCGAACGGAGCGGCCGACAGATCGCGGCGCACCTGCTCGACGGCCTTGTCGATCTTCGGCGGCAGACCGTCGGCGCCGGGAGCGATCACCCGTCCCCCGACCACTTCGAGTGGCGGCCGCACCAGCGCCCGGACGAGGTCGGGTGTGGGAAGACGCAGCTGCGACGCCAGCACCGTCAACGGTGCCGCCGGATCCAGTGGATGGGCACGGGCGTGGGCCTGCACGAGTGTGGGCAGCCGGTCGGCGACGGCCTTCGCGAGGCCGGGTGCGACGAGCCACGGCCCGACCGTCAGGTGCTCCCCCTGTTCGAGCGGAATGCCCAACTGCCGCAACCGTTGCCGATGCAGGAGTCCGCGGCGGGCGAGCTCGTCGGCCAGACGCGGCGTCCCGTCGGCCCCCGCCAGTTGCAGCGCACGCCGCGCTGCCGCGCCGCGCCGCCGGAACCGGGGTGGATCGGGGTCGAGAACGTCGGCCCGCCAGATCATCCGGCGCCCCGGGTCGCGCAGCAGGGCGCGGTCGCCGATCCGCAGGGGCAACGGGCGGTCGAGGGTGAGCCGAACGAGATCGTCTCCCAGCGGACGGCACCGGACGCCGACGTCCGCGGCTCCGATGTGCAGCACCGGAGCGACCGGAGGCCGGTCCTCGCCGCTGATCCGCACGTCGACCACGGAGGTGTGGTGCCACGCGCCGGACGTGACGAGCACACTGCCCCGTCCCAGGTCGTCGACCCGACCGGTGAGATTGAGGGCGACCCTGGCCACGCCGCTCACCGCGCTCCGGTCGCGACCGAGTGCCTGCACGCTGCGGACCCGCAGTGGTGTGTCCCCGAGCGCGAGGGTGTCCCCCACGCGCACCGTGCCCGCGGGAAGGGTTCCGGTGACGACGGTTCCGGATCCGCGCACGGTGAACCGGCGGTCCACCCAGAGCCGGACGTCGGCCTGCGGATCGGGATCCGGGAGCGAGGCGACCATCGTCGTCAGTGCGCTGCGGAGATCGTCGAGGCCCATCCCGGTGCGGCCGCTCACGGCGACGACGGGCGCCCCCGCCATGCTCGTGCGGGCGACCTCCGCCGCGGCTCGCGCGGCCGCGGGTCCCGGATCGGCGAGATCGGCCCGGGTGACGGCGACGACCGCGTGGCGCACGCCGAGCGCGTCGAGCGCCGCGAGGTGTTCGGCCGCCTGCGGCATCCACGGATCGTCGGCGGCCACCACGAACAGCGCGGCCGGGACCGATCCCACCCCGGAGAGCATCGTCGTCAGGAATCGCTCGTGCCCGGGGACGTCGACGAAGGCGACCTCCCCCACCTCCGGCCAGGACGTCCAGCAGTAACCGAGCTCGATGGTCAGTCCTCGTCGCCGTTCCTCGGCGAGCCGATCCGGGTTCGCCCCGGTGAGCGCTTCGACCAGCGTCGACTTGCCGTGGTCGACGTGACCGGCGGTTGCGACGACGTGCATCAGGATCCTTCGCGAGCGGCCACGCGCGTCACGGCGTCGATCAGTTCGCCGTCCTCGGCGGGGTCGACCGCGAGCAGGTCGAGCAGCAACCGGCCGCGTTCGACGCGGCCGACGACCGGGTGCTCACCGAGCCGCAACGGAACAGCGAGGTGTTCGGGCAGGGCGATCGCGACGCTCGGCAGGACGACGTCCGGGGCGCCGCCGCCACCGACGACACCGTCGGAGTCGACCACCTCGGGTTCGCACTCCGGTGGCAGTGCCCCGCAGATCGCCTGCGCGCGAGCGCAGAGATCCTCCGGGCGGGAGGCCAGCGCCGCCGCCACGGGGGGCATCGGTCCCGTCAGTGTCGCTTCGAGAGCGGCGAGGGTGAGTTTGTCGACGCGCAGCGCCCGCGCGAACGGGTCGCGGCGCAGGCGCTCCACGAGTTCGGCCCGTCCGAGCAGCAGGCCGGCCTGCGGGCCACCGAGGAGCTTGTCGCCCGAGGCGGTCACCAGGTCGGCGCCGGCGCGCAGGGCGGTGGTGGCGTCGGGCTCGTTCGGCAGCCGCGGATGCGGGGCGAGCAGACCCGATCCGATGTCGACGACGACGGGTGGTCCGAGCCCGGTGAGTTCACGGACCGACACCGACGACGTGAAGCCGCTGACGGTGAAGTTCGAGGGGTGCACCTTGAGGACGAAGGCGGTGTCGTCGTCGACGGCCGCGGCGTAGTCGCTCAGGCGCACGCGGTTGGTGGTGCCGACCTCCCGCAGCGTCGCCCCCACGGATTCCAGCAGTTCCGGGATCCGGAAGCCGTCGCCGATCTCGACCAGTTCGCCCCGCGCGATCACGATCGAGCGACCACCGCGCGCGAGCACCCGCGTGACCAGGGCGAGAGCCGCGGCACCGTTGTTGACGACGTGGACGCCACCGGCGTCGGGTACGTGCTCGGCGAGCGCCTCGAGGGCACCGCGTCCTCGCCGTCCGCGCCGGCCGGTGGTCAGGTCGAGTTCGACGTCGGTGGCGCCGGCCGCGGTGGACACGGCCTCGACCGCCGCTCGCGACAGCGGGGCGCGACCGAGATTGGTGTGCACGACCACGCCGGTGGCGTTGACGACGCGGCGCAGCGTGGTCGCCTGCTGCGGTAACGACGCGACCGCGATGTCGGCGACGGCGTCGGGCCCGATCTCGCCGTCGCGGCACCGTTGCTGGGCCGCGACGACGGTCTGCTTGACCAGTCGGGCGCCGAGCCGGTCGACGGCCTCGCGCAGGCGCGGATCGGCCAGGACCTGGTCGGTGCGGGGAACGTCCCGTCTCGGATCCGGCACGCGCTCCTCATCCCACGGTCGACGAAAACATTTGGCGGAGGCGGACGGGAATCGAACCCGCCCAGCCCAGATACTGGGCCACAACGGTTTTGAAGACCGCGACCGTCACCAGACGAGAACCACCTCCGCGCTCACCCTAACCGAAGCCGGACTCTCGGTGACGACTCGCCCGTATGTTTGGGTCCATGACCGCACACGTCGACCTTCCCGAGGGCGCCATCCGACTCACCCAGTACGCCGCCGGCGGCGGTTGCGCATGCAAGGTTCCGCCGGGTGAACTCGAACGGGTACTCGGCGGTCTGCAGGGCGGACGGGCCGCCGGCGAACTGTTGGTGGGTGTGGAGAACGGCGACGACGGAGCCGCGGTCCGGATCGACCCGGCACCCGACGGCAGCGGCCGGGCCGTCATCGTGACGGCCGACTTCTTCACCCCCGTCGTCGACGACCCCTACGACTGGGGACGGATCGCCGCCACCAACGCCATGTCCGACGTCTACGCGATGGGTGGCACGCCGATCATCGCGGTCAACCTCCTGGGCTGGCCGCGCGAACTCATCCCGTTCGAACTCGCCGCCGAGGTGATGCGCGGCGGCGCCGACGCGTGCGCCGAGGCGGGTGCCCATCTCGCCGGCGGGCACAGCATCGACGACCGTGAGCCGAAGTACGGGCTGGCCGTGACCGGTCTCGGCGATCCGGATCGCCTGCTGCGCAACGACGCTGCCACGCCCGGCCTGCCGCTCACCCTCACCAAGCCGCTCGGTCTCGGCATCCTGAACAACCGTCACAAGGCCACCGGCGAGCGGTTCGAGGAAGCGGTCGCGGTGATGACGACACTCAACCGCGAGGCGGCGCAGCTCGCACACGATGCCGGTGTCCGCGCCGCCACCGACGTCACCGGTTTCGGTCTGCTCGGGCACCTGATGAAGATGATGCGGGCCAGCGGCACGACCGCTGTGATCGACTCCGCGGCAGTGCCGTACGTCGCCGGAGCACGGGAGTCGCTCGCGGAGGGATTCGTCCCCGGCGGGAGCCGGCGCAATCTCGACTGGGTGCGCGAGCAGGTCGACTCGGAGGTGGACGAGGACGAGCTGCTGCTGCTCGCCGACGCCCAGACGTCCGGCGGTCTGCTGGTCGTCGGAGAGCTGCCCGGCCATCCCGTCATCGGTGAGGTCGTCCCCGCGGGTGAGCACGCGATCCGGGTGCGCTGAGGCCCCGGACCGCCGGATCTCCGGGACTGTGTGACACGACGACACACCTGCACCGGGATTAACCGGCACGAAGCATGGGTAGACGGTAGCTTCGGAACGAGAGCGCAGGAAAGGAGTACCGATGGCGGAGAAGGACACGTCCCTCCCCTGGCCCGTCCTGCGCCAGTTCCTCGGCAAGGATCTGCTCGGACGCGGCAAGGCCGCACGGTCCCGTCGTACCGAGGAGATCGAACCGCGCACCTCCACCGCCGATCGTGTCGCCCGCAGCGTGTGCCCCTACTGCGCTGTCGGATGCGGACAGAAGATCTTCGTCAAGGACGAAAAGGTCGTCCAGGTCGAAGGCGATCCCGACAGCCCGGTGAACCGTGGGCGCCTGTGCCCGAAGGGTTCGGCGAGCAAGAACCTCGTCACCAGCGAGCTGCGCGAGACCCGGGTCCGCTACCGCCGGCCCTACGGCACCGAATGGGAAGACCTCGATCTCGACACGGCCATGGAGATGGTCGTCGATCGCGTGCTGAAGACCCGCCGCGAGACCTGGCAGGAGTTCGACGACAAAGGCCACCGGGTCCGGCGCACGATGGGTATCGCCAGTCTCGGCGGTGCCACGCTGGACAACGAGGAGAACTACCTCATCAAGAAGCTGTTCACAGCGATGGGGGCGGTCCAGATCGAGAATCAGGCCCGTATATGACACTCCGCCACCGTCCCCGGTCTGGGGACCAGCTTCGGACGCGGCGGCGCCACCGGCTACACGGCCGACCTTGCAAACGCTGACTGCATCATCATCCAGGGTTCCAACATGGCCGAGGCCCACCCGGTGGGCTTCCAGTGGGTCGTGGAGGCCCAGAAGCGTGGTGCCCGCGTCATCCACATCGATCCGCGCTTCACCCGTACCAGCGCGGTGGCGGACAAGCACGTCCCGATCCGGGTCGGCAGCGACATCGCCTTCCTCGGCGGTATCGTCAATTACGTCCTGAGCAACGAGCTGGACTTCCGCGAGTACGTCGTCAACTACACGAACGCCGCGGTGCTCGTCAGCGACAAGTTCGAGGACACCGACGATCTCGACGGGCTCTTCTCGGGCTTCGACCCCGAGAAGCGGACCTACGATCCGACGAGCTGGCAGTACGACGTGGAGGACGAATCCGGCGACCTGCACAAGTCGCAGGCCAACGGTTCCGAGGAGCACGCCGAGCACCGGGAGACGGCCGCGGGCCTGCAGAACGAGGCGCACGGCATGCAGACGGCGAGCCACCCGAGGCGCGACGAGACGCTGCAGCACCCGCGATGCGTCTACCAGGTGCTCAAGCGGCACTTCGCCCGCTACACCCCCGAGGTGGTCGAGCAGGTGTGCGGCGTCTCGCAGGAGGACTTCCTCGACGTCTGCCGCGCGTGGACGGAGAACTCCGGCCGGGAGCGGACGACGGCGCTCGTCTACAGCGTCGGCTGGACCCAGCACAGTGTCGGTGTGCAGTACATCCGCACCGGCGCGATCCTGCAGTTGCTGCTCGGCAACATGGGCCGCCCCGGCGGAGGCATCATGGCGTTGCGCGGTCACGCCAGCATCCAGGGCTCGACCGACATCCCGACGCTGTTCAACCTCCTGCCCGGCTACCTGCCGATGCCCGACGCGAACAAGCACCACTCGTTCACGGACTGGGTCGACAGCGTCCGCAACCCGGGCAGCAAGGGTTTCTGGTCGAAGGCCGACGCCTACGCCGTGAACCTGCTCAAGGCCTACTGGGGCGACGCGGCGACCGCGGAGAACGACTACTGCTTCGACTACATGCCGAGGATCACCGGCGACCACGGCACCTACCGTTCGGTGCTCGACATGATCGACGGAAAGGTCAAGGGCTACTTCCTCCTCGGGCAGAACCCGGCCGTGGGCTCTGCTCACGGACGTGCGCAGCGGCTCGGGATGGCGAACCTCGACTGGCTCGTGGTGCGCGACCTGTTCGAGATCGAGAGCGCCAACTTCTGGAAGGACTCCCCGGAGATCGAGACCGGCGAGATCGTGACCGAGGAGTGCGCCACCGAGGTGTTCCTCTTCCCGGCGGCCTCCTACGCCGAGAAGGAAGGCACCTTCACGCAGACCCAGCGGATGCTGCAGTGGCGGGAGAAGGCCGTCGAGCCGCCGGAGGACTGCCGCTCGGAACTGTGGTTCTTCTACCACCTCGGCCGCATGATGCGGGAGCGTCTGGCCGAGTCCACCGACGAGCGCGACCGGCCGCTGCTCGACCTGGCATGGGACTATCCCGTGCACGGCGAGCACGACGAGCCCAGCGCCGACGCGGTGCTCATGGAGATCAACGGCTACGACGTCGCGACCCGCCGGCCGTTGTCGTCGTTCACCGAGATGAAGAACGACGGCTCCACCCTGGGTGGCTGCTGGATCTACACCGGGGTCTATGCCGACGGCGTCAACCAGGCCAACCGGCGCAAGTCCCGGCACGAGCAGTCGTTCGTGGCTCCCGAATGGGGCTGGGCGTGGCCGATGAACCGCCGCATCCTCTACAACCGGGCCTCCGCCGACCCCGAGGGCCGGCCGTGGAGCGAACGCAAGGCCTACGTGTGGTGGGACGACGACGCGCAGCAGTGGACGGGTGCGGATGTTCCGGACTTCGAGAAGACGAAGCCGCCGAGCTACCGCTCCCCCGAAGGCGCCGACGGTATCGAGGCGCTCGAAGGGATCGACCCGTTCATCATGCAGGGCGACGGCAAGGGCGCCCTCTACGTGCCGCAGGGGCTCGTCGACGGTCCGATGCCGACGCACTACGAACCGGTGGAGTCACCCTTCCGCAACCCGCTCTACGCGCAGCAGGCCAACCCGACGCGCAAGGAGTACCGCCGCGACGACAACCCGATGAACCCGGCGCCGCCGGAGGACCACATCGACGTGTTCCCCTTCGTGTTCACGACGAGCCGTCTCACCGAGCACCACACCGCCGGCGGCATGAGCCGCTATCTCGAACATCTCGCCGAACTGCAACCGGAGATGTTCGTGGAGGTCTCTCCCGCCCTGGCGGCCGAACGCGGACTCGAGCACATGGGCTGGTGCCACGTGATCACCGCCCGCTCCGCGGTCGAGGGCCGGGTGCTGGTGACCGAGCGGTTGCGGCCTCTGAAGGTGGAGGGACGGACCGTCCACCAGGTGTGGATGCCCTATCACTGGGGCAGCGGCGGCATGGTGACCGGCGACTCGACCAACGATCTGTTCGGAATCACGTTGGACCCCAACGTGCTCATCCAGGAGACCAAGGTCGGTACGTGCGACGTCCGCGCCGGACGTCGACCGACCGGAGCGGGACTTCGGGAGTACGTCGAGGGATATGCGCGGCGGGCCGGGGTAACCGATCACGTGTACCCACCCATCGTGACCGTCCCGGACGGTGATACGGCCTCGGACGACCGACATGCCCCGGAGGCCTCGGACGACCGACATGCCCCGGAGGAGGACGAGTGAGCGGCCCCAACAGCTTCTTCGGACCGATCGACCCGGCACCCGATGCCGGGTACGAGGATCCGCCGGCTCGCAAGGGCTTCTTCACCGACACCAGTGTGTGCATCGGGTGCAAGGCCTGCGAGGTGGCCTGCAAGGAGTGGAACGACGTCCCCGAGAACCTTTTCGCGATGCTCGGCACCTCGTACGACAACAGTCATTCGCTCAACGCCAACCAGTGGCGGCACGTCGCCTTCATCGAGCGTCCTGCCGAGTCGAAACCGCCGGTGTCGCTGGGGATGCCGACGGTCGGGGCGACCCCGACGGAGCTCCCGGAGGAGGAGAAGCCGGACTTCCGCTGGTTGATGTCCTCGGACGTGTGCAAGCACTGCACCCACGCGGCGTGCCTCGACGTGTGCCCGACCGGGTCGCTGTTCCGCAGCGAGTTCGGCACGGTGGTCGTGCAGGACGACATCTGCAACGGCTGCGGATACTGCGTGGCCGCCTGCCCGTACGGCGTCATCGACCGTCGCAAGGGTCCGGAGGGCGACCCGAAGGTCGGTATCGCCCAGAAGTGCACGCTCTGCTACGACCGGCTCACCGACGGCCAGACACCGTCGTGCGCGCAGGCATGCCCCACGGAGTCGATCCAGTTCGGCGACGTCGAGGAGTTGCGCGCCCGCGCCGAGGAACGACTGGCCACCCTGCACGAGCGCGGTGTGGGCGAGGCACGGCTCTACGGCAACGATCCCGAGGACGGGGTCGGCGGAACCGGCGCCTTCTTCCTGCTCCTCGACGAACCGGAGGTCTACGGCCTGCCGCCGGATCCGGTGGTGACGACCAAGGATCTTCCGGAGATGTGGACGCGCGCCGCCGTCGCGGCCGTCGCGATGCTGGCGGGCGCCGCCGTGTCGTTCCTGAGGAGGCGCGGATGACCCAGGTGCAGCACGGCGGCAGCCCGGGCAACCCCCGCCGGTCCGGTGGCGGTCGCGGCGGCGACCGGGTGATGGTGCCGGAGGCCGACTTCGAGTCCTATTACGGACGTCAGATCGTGAAACCGGCTCCGTGGGAACACGACATCGCCATCTACCTGTTCACCGGCGGCGTGGCCGCGGGCAGTTCGCTGCTCGCCGCGGGTGCCGATCTCACGGGGCGGCCCGCCCTGCGCCGGGTGGCCCGATTCGGTTCGCTCACATCGTTGCTCGTCAGTGTCGGTGCACTGGTCCACGATCTCGGCAAACCGAGTCGCTTCCTCAACATGCTGCGGGTCGCCAAACCGACCTCACCGATGTCGGTCGGGACGTGGATCCTGTCGCTGCACGGTCCGTTCGCGGGCGTCGCGGCGGTCGCGGAGATCGCCGAGATGCTCCCCGCCCGGTGGAAGCGTGGGCCGGTGCGCCTGCTGCTCGCCCTCGGCCGGCCCGCCGGGATCGTGGGCGCACTGACCGCACCGCCGGTCGCCGCGTATACCGGAGTCCTGTTGTCCGATACCGCAACTCCGGCCTGGCATTCCGCCTTCAAGGAGATCCCCTTCGTGTTCTGCGGGTCGGCGGCCGCCGCATCGGGTGGTCTCGGACTGCTGGGCGCGCCGGTTGCCGAGGCCGGACCGGCGCGCGCCTTCGCTGTCGGCGGTGCGCTCGTCGAACTCGCGACCGAGCAGCAGATGGAGAAGTCGATGGGCCTGTCGGCCGATACGCTCCACCAGGGTCGCCCCGGACGACTGATGAAGGCCAGCAAGGCATTGACGGTGGCCGGTGCGCTCGGCGCGCTCGTCGGTCGCCGCAATCGGGTGGTGTCGGCCGTGTCCGGTGCCGCCCTCATGGTCGGTTCGCTGTGCACGCGACTCGGCGTCTACGAAGCCGGCATCGCGTCGGCGAAGGATCCCAAGTACACCGTCGTTCCCCAGCGTGAACGAGTCGATCGCGGGGAACCCGTTCGCTACCGCGGCTGAGATCCGGCTCGCGGGCAGAACGAAGGAGAACGCATGGACTCCGGCAAGCCCACGCGCGAACCACACGGCGACACCGCGACGACACAGCCTCCGGGCAGCTTCCGCTGGTTGCTCGTCGCCGGAGGTCTGCTGTTGCAGTTCTCGATCGGCGCGGTCTACGCGTGGTCGGTCTTCGGCGGAGCCCTCGAGAGCGCCGACTCCTGGGAACTGAGCACGGTCCGGGCCTCACTGCCGTTCACCGTCACCATCGGCATGATCTTCATCGGCACCTATCTCGGTGGCCGACTGCAGGATCTGAAAGGCCCCCGCGTCGTCGCGCTGATCGGCGGCATCATCTACGCGCTCGGTATCCTGCTCGCCTCGTTCACCGACGGAGCCGACGACTACTGGCTGCTCATCCTCGGATACGGCATCATCAGCGGCTTCGGGTTGGGCTTCGCATACATCGTCCCGATCGCCATGCTGCAGAAGTGGTTCCCCGACAAGACCGGTCTCATCACCGGACTCGCGGTGGGCGGCTTCGGATTCGGCGCGGTGCTCACCTCGCCGGTCGCGCAGTGGCTCATCGACCGGAACCCGGACGACCCGACGAGCGCCTTCCTGCCCTTGGGTATCGCCTACCTCGTGATGTCGCTGGCCGGTGCCGCACTCTTCCGCAACCCGCCCGAGGGATACACCGTGCCGGGCTTCGAACCCACCGGCAGCGACGGCAGCGGAACCGACCGCGGCAAGGAGTACACCCAGGGCGAGGCCCTGCGCACGCCCCAGTGGTACCTCCTGACCGCCATCCTCACCCTGTGCGTGACCGCCGGCATCTCCTTGATCTCGCAGGCGAAGCCGAGCACGTCCGACATCGCCGGTTTCAGTGCTTCCGGCGCGGCGGCACTCGTGGGCGCGCTCGCGATCTTCAACGGTGCCGGCCGGATCGTGTGGGCGGCGATCTCCGACCGCATCGGCCGGATGAAGACCTTCACCGCACTGCTCGTGCTGCAGGGCGTGTGCCTGATCGTGCTGCCGCACGCCAGTGGAGTGGTGCTGTTCTCGATCCTGGCCGCGATCGTCTACCTCTGCTACGGCGGTGCTTTCGGCACCATGCCGGCCACTGCAGGCGACTTCTTCGGGGTCCGCAACGCCGGCGCCATCTACGGCCTGATGCTCATCGGCTGGAGCATCGGCGGCATCATCGGTCCGATCATCGCGTCCACGCTCCTCGGTGACGACAAGGCGTACACCCTCGCCTACACCACCATCGGCATCATCGCGCTCGTATCGGTCGTGCTCACACTTATCACGAAGGTGCCGGAGGCGCGCCGGGAATCGGTCCCGTCCCGGTCCTGAGCCGGATCGCCGTCCTGCTCGTCACGCTCAGGGCGCTTCGTGGGTGTGCAACCACGAGACGACCTGCGTGCGGGAGTGCACGCCGAGTTTGTCGAGGATCCGTTCGACGTGACCGTCGACGGTCCGGCGTGAGATCACGAGCCGGTCGGCGATCGCGCGATTGCTCAGGCCTCCGGCGACGAGTCCCGCGATCTCCTGCTCCCTCTTCGTCAGCGGGGATGTCCGGGAGGCGGACTCGCCTCCCCCGCGCTGCCGTCGGGCGGAGCCCGGAGCACGCGAGGTCCGCCTCCCCGAGGACTCTCTCGGCTCCAGAGCGCTGTCCACGAGATCGACGATGCGCATGCCGGACTGCGGGTGGGGCGATTCGGCGGTGTCCGTCTCGCCCATCCGTTCCCGGAGGCGACGCTCCGCTGCCATCGAGTCCTGCTCGATGTGCGGCCCGAATGCTGCGATCGTCGTACCGAGGCGCTGCCACACCGTCCGTGCGGCCCCGAACAGCCGTGCGGCCTTCTCCGTGTCGCCTTCGGCGCCTGCCGACCAAGCCAGCAGTTCGAGCGACAGTGCCGTGCAGATCTTGTCCTCGAAGTCGCGCTGGACGGCCAGCGCGCCGTTCGCCGCTTCGACCGCAGGGCCGAGGCGCCCGAGATGGTAATGCGCAAGCCCCGAGACCCACAGCGCATAGGCCTTGTTCCACCGCTCGCCGTGCTGATCCGCCATCTCGACGACGCGAGCGCACGTCTCCAGGGCGTCGTCGAGTCGTCCATCGTAGGTCTGCGCCATCGCCAGCTGGAACAGGCGGGTCAGGTGGGCGGCGTGGTCGCCGTGCGCACGATGTACCCGGGCCGCACGGAGGTAGAGGTCGATCGCCTCGGCCGTCGCCCCGCAGAACAGTGCGTGCAGAGCACTCCAGTGATCGCAGTGGGCTCGCAACCGTACATCACCGGATCCGTCTGCGATCGAACGGCACTCGTCGAGGTGGACCGCCGCTCCGTCGCGGTCTCCCTGGATGAGGGCCGTCCACGCGGTCACCCACAGCACGTTGCCGCGCTCGCTGCTCGAGCGCGGAAGTCGTTGCAGGAGTCGTTCGAGCCGGGCCCGCCCGGTGGACAGGTAGCCACCCGCGATCCAGTGATAGCGCAGCGCGACGGCGAGCGCCGCCCCCGTGGCGAGTTCGTCGTCGTCCCGGATCGATCGGTCGAGCGCTGCCATGAAATCCGCGTGGTCGGCGCGCATCGACGACAGCAGGGCGGATTGCCTCGGCCCGTACCAACTCTCGGCGCAGCGACGGGCACGGTCGAGATAGTGCTCGCAATGCCGCCGGTACAGCTGTTCCCGTTCCCCGCGGGCGTCGAGCAGTTCGTGTCCGTACTCGCGCACGGTCACCAGTTGCGAGTACCTCAACACCGACGACGAACGATCGACACCCACAAGCGATTTCGCGATCAACCTGTCGAGCAGGTCGATGACCTGTTCGCTCGGCAGATCGTCGTCGGCGCAGACGGTCTCCGCGGCTTCGAGGTCGAAACTGCCGGTGAACACCGACAACCGTGCCCACAGCGTCCGCTCGGCATCGGAGCACAGTTCGTAGCTCCAGTCGATCAGGGCGCGCAAGGTCTGCTGCCGCGGCACCGCCACGCGACTGCCCCCGGTGAGCAGTGCGAAACGACGATCGAGCCGGTCGACGAGTTGTGCCGGAGACAACGAACGCAGCCGGGTGGCCGCGAGTTCGAGAGCGAGCGGCACACCGTCGAGCGCGATGCACAGGTGCGCAACGGCATCGGCATTGTCGTCGGTCACCTCGAAGCCCGGGACCACCTGCCGGGCCCGTTCGACGAGCAGACCCACCGCTTCGAACCGCTCGAGATCGGCCGCCCGGTTCCCCGTCGATCCGTCCGGTGTCGTCAGAGGTGGAAGCACGTACTCCGCCTCCCCCGCCACCGCGAGCGGCTCACGACTGGTCGCGAGGATCCGCACCTCCGGTGCATCACCGAGAACGGCAGCGACGAAGTCGGCCACGGTCGCGATCAGGTGTTCGCAGTTGTCGACCACGATCAGCATGTGCTCGTCGCGGAGACGGTCGATGATCTTGTCCATCACGGGTCTGGTGGACTGGTCGGTCACGCCCAGAGCGGCCGCTGCAGCCGAGGGAACGGACTCCGGATCCCGCACCACCGCCAGATCGATCCAGCGGAACGAATCGCGGAACGCGCGCGAGGTTCGCACCGCCAGCTCCTCCGCCACCCGGGTCTTCCCCACTCCACCCGGACCGAGGATCGTCAGCAGCCGGGTCCGCTGGAGGCACGACCGGGCCTCGTCGATCTCGCGACGGCGACCGATGAAGGTCGTCACCGAACGGGTGGGCCCCGGGGTGCGGGGTGGTGCAGCTTCCGGCAGGGCAGATTCCATCGTCACGCTTCTCAGAGATAGTGGGCCCAACATACCCGGGTGGTCGTGTGACGGCCAACACAGGTACTCGATGGGGTAATTCGCCCCGCGTTCTCGTGTGTGATCCACGTCATCGTCGATGCAGACCTTCGGTTCATCCGCCGGAGCGACATCACCGATACCGAGGAGCCAGGACAGATGACCACTTCCTCCACCACCCCCGACACCGACGTCGTCGTCGTAGGAGCCGGATTCGCCGGCCTGTACGCGCTGCACAAACTGCGCGACCGGATGAACATGTCCGTGCGGGTCTTCGAGGCCGGCGACGATGTGGGTGGCACCTGGTACTGGAACCGCTATCCCGGCGCCCGCTGCGACATCGAGTCGATCCACTACTCGTACTCGTTCGACGAGGACCTGCAGCAGGAGTGGCAGTGGAGCGAGAAGTTCGCCGGGCAACCGGAGATCCTCCGCTACCTGAACCACGTGGCCGACCGCTTCGACCTGCGGAAGACGATCACATTCGGCACGCGGGTGATCGGCGTGCACTGGGACGACGAGAACTCGTGGTGGACCGTCCGCACCGACACCGGTGAGACCGTGACGGCCCGGTGGTTCATCTCCGGCGCCGGCAACCTCTCGGTCCCCAAGAAGCCCGAGTTCGGAGGCATCGACAACTTCCGTGGGCAGGTGCTGCTGACCGGCAACTGGCCGCACGAGCCCGTCGACTTCACCGGCAGGCGGGTCGCGGTCATCGGCACCGGCGCCAGTGGGATCCAGGCGATCCCGCTGATCGCGCAACAGGCCGCGGAACTGGTGGTCTTCCAGCGCACGCCCCAGTTCGCCACCCCGCTCGGGAACGGTCCGCTCGACCCGCAGGTGCTGGACGAGGCCAAGAAGATCTACCCCGAACTGAGAGAGGCCGCACGCAACCACTTCCTGGGTGTTCCGTTCGACCAGGTGCAGCCGTCGGCGCTCGCCGTCGATGCCGAGGAGCGTCGGCGGGTGTTCGACGAACGCTGGAACGCGGGCGGGTTCCGCCTGTTCATCGACAGCTTCCAGGACATCCTCTTCGACAGGCAGGCCAACGACACCGCCGCCGAGTACATCCGCGAGCGGATCCGCGAGCGGGTCCAGGACCCCGCCAAGGCCGACACGCTCGCACCCCGGGGATACGCCTACGCCACGAAACGTCCCCCGCTCGAGACGAACTACTACGAGGCATACAACCGCGACAACGTGCACCTCGTCGACGTGAAGAGCACTCCGATCAGCGAGATCACCGAAACCGGTGTGCGCGTCGGCGACCGCACCTACGAGGTCGACACCATCGTGCTCGCGACCGGCTTCGACGCGATGACCGGACCGCTCATGGCCATGGACATCCGCGGCCGCAACGGTGTGCGCCTGGCCGACAGGTGGGCACACGGGCCGCGCACCTATCTCGGCATCATGATCGACGAGTTCCCCAACCTCTTCACGATCACCGGACCGCAGTCGCCCTCGGTGCTCTACAACATGCCGCTGGCGATCGAGGACCACGTCGACTTCGCGACCGACGCGATCGCGTATCTGCGCGCACACGATCTCCACGTCATCGAACCCACCCCGGAAGCCGAAGCCGACTGGGTGCGCACCACCACCGAGATCGCCGAGCAGACGCTGCTGCCGCAGACCGACTCGTGGTACATGGGCGCGAACATCCCCGGCAAACCGCGTGCCTGCATGGTCTACCTCGGGGGTGCCCCCACCTACCGGCAGGTCTGCGCCGAGGTCGTCGACGGCGGTTACGTCGGCTTCGACCTCGCCCCGGCACGAGCCACCGTCCCGGCCGCCTCGTAGCGCACCGATCTCCCCCACCTTTCGGAAGGAAACCACCCATGGCACTCGACGACCACGCCGCCGGCCTCATCGCAGGACTTCGGCAGCAGGGATTCACGTCGTTCTCGCAGATGACGGTCGATCAGGTCCGCGCGACGATCGCGACCTTCACCGATCTCCAACTTCCACCGCAGGACGTCGAGCGTGTGGACGAGACCCACTACGAGAGCGACGGCACCCGTCTCCCCCTACGGATCTACACCCCCGGGACGGACACCGGGCCGCGTCCGGTGGTGCTCTACTTCCACGGCGGCGGGTTCGTCGCGGGCGACCTCACCGTCGTGGACGAACCGGCGCGGGCGATCGCCCGCGCGACCGGGGCCACCGTCGTGACCGCGGGATACCGTCTGGCGCCGGAACATCCGTTCCCCGCAGCGGCCGACGACGCGTGGGCTGCGTTGCAGTGGGTCACCGCGCACATCGCCGAGTGCGGCGGCGACCCGCACAACCTCGTGGTGATGGGCGACAGTGCCGGTGGCAACCTCGCAGCCGGAGTCGCGCTGCGGGCCCGCGACGAAGGCGCACCGGTGCTGCGCGGACAGGTGCTGATCTACCCGGCGCTGGACCGCGCTGCCGACCTGCCCTCGCGCCGCGAGTTCGCCGAGGGGTACATCGTCACCGCCGCCGACATGGACTGGTTCCTCGACCGGTACTTCGCCTCACCCGAGGACGCAGAGACACCGTATGCGCTTCCCGCACGCGCGCCCCGTGTGGACGGTCTGCCACCGACCCTGGTGCTCACCACCGAGAACGAGGTGCTCCGCGACGAAGGTGAGCTCTACGGACGACGGCTACGAGAGGCCGGAGTGGACGTGACGATCCGCAGGTTCGACGGGCTCGTGCACGGCGCGTTCTGGATGTCGGGCGCGGTGCCGCGCAGCGGCGAGATGCGCGACGAGGTGGCCGGGTTCGTCACCCGCACCACCTCGGGCGTCCCCGCGCGGTAGGAACTCGATCCGCTACTCCGCGGGAGGGGCCGAGCGACGATCCGACGTCGCCGGCCCTTCTCCGCGTTCCTCGTCGTCGCGCGCCGCACGCTCGTCGTCGTCCCGCGCCGCGCGCTCGTCGTCTTCGCGCGCCGCGCGAGCGGCCTCGCGCATCTCGATCGCGTCGGTGATCAGTTCACCGATCTCGCGGGTGACGTCCCGGACCGCCCCGGTGATGATCCCCGCGATCGCGCCGACGTGGGTGGCCGCCGACTCGGTGACCTCCTGGATCGTGTCCTTGTTACGCTCGAATCTTCCCACCATGTTCGACCCCCTCGATCGTGTCGTCCGCGAGGGTACCCGCATCGCCGACGAGGTGGTCCGCGCCGCGACGACGGTCGATGATCACCTGCGACTCGGGTTCGGAACGCACCCATCCCGGCGGGAGGGCGAACTTGAAGATCTTCTTCCAGACCGACGTCACCTGAGCTGTGAGGCCACCGGTGTTGTACGGAAGTCCGTGCTTCTCGCACAGTTCCCTGACCTTCGGAGCGAGCTCCGGATAGCGGTGTGCCGGCAGGTCGGGGAACAGGTGGTGCTCGATCTGGTGCGACAGGTTGCCGGACATGATGTGGAACAACGGTGAGCCGGTGATATTCGCGCTGCCCAGCATCTGCCGGACGTACCACTCACCACGGGTCTCCTCGGCGGTCTCCTCCTCGGTGAAGGACTGCACGCCGGACGGGAAGTGACCACAGAAGATGATCGAATACGCCCACACGTTGCGCACCAGGTTGGCGGTGACGTTGCCGAGCAGGGTCGGAACGAACATCGGACCGCTCAACAGCGGGAACGCGATGTAGTCCTTGACCACCTGACGGCCGGCCTTGTGCCACCAGCCCTTCGAGATCGGGATCACGTCGCGCCACGACCGCTTGCCTGCGACGATCCGGTCGACCTCGGCGTCGTGCATCATCACGCCCCACTCGAACAGGAACATGAGTGCGGTCGCGTAGACCGGGTTGCCGAGATAGTAGGGATGCCACTTCTGGGCAGGGTCCATGCGCAGGATCCCGTATCCGATGTCACGATCCTGACCGAGGATGTTGGTATAGGTGTGGTGCACGTAGTTGTGCGAGTGCCGCCACTGGTCCGACGGGCACACCGTGTCCCATTCGAAGACACGGGAATTCAGCGACGGTTCGCGCATCCAGTCGTACTGACCGTGCATCACGTTGTGCCCGATCTCCATGTTGTCGAGGATCTTCGACACACTCAGCGCCGCCACACCGGCGACCCATGCGGGCGGGAGGAATCCGACGAAGAGCAGACCGCGGCCGGCGATCTCGAATCCGCGCTGTGCCTTGATGATCCGGTAGAGATACTCGCGGTCCTCGTCACCGAGGGATGCGAGTGTCTGCTCCCGCAGTGCGTCGAGTTCACGGCCGATCTCCTCGACACTGTCGCAGTCGAGGACGAGCGGTTCGTTCTCGGCCGAAGAACTGCGGCCGGACAGGAAGGGCAGAAAGGGAACGGTGGGTAGGGACAATCCGAACATGATGTCCTCCAATGGTTTCGGTGGTGTCGCCGGACGGCCGGTTCAGAGTTCGACGGCGACGTCGCCGACCGGGGCGTTGACACAGATCTGGATGCGGCGGCCCGGCTCCGAATCGACGTCGCCGGTACGCACGTCGCGCGTGCACCCCGACAGCCGGACGGCGGTGCAGCTGTGGCAGATGCCCATGCGGCATCCGTGTTCGGGCGTGAGACCGGCCGCTTCGGCCTGTTCGAGCAGCGTCGACCCGGTGTTCTCGGCAACGACGCCGGATTCGGCGAAGGAGATCTCGCCGCCGGCATCGTCCGTCGACACGACCGGTGGTGCGAGGACGAATTCCTCGGTGTTCACCATCGTCTCGGCGCCCCGTTCGGCGTAGACCTCGCGGATGCTCGCGACCATCTCGGCCGGACCGCACACGAAGGTGGGCGTGTCGGCGTACCAGGGCGCGACGGCCGCGAGGTGGTTACGGTCGAACCGCCCCTGCAGCAGCCCGTCGTCGGAGCGGGTGTGGGCGTGGACGATCTCGATGTTGGGGCGGTCGGCGAGCGCCTCGAGTTCGGCGCGACGCGGAACGTGCCCGGGCGTACGGGTGTAGTAGAGCAGCACTGCGGACCCGTCGTACCCCTCGGCGAGGAGACCGGACAGCATCGACAGCACGGGCGTCAGCCCGGAACCCGCGGCGACGAACAGCAGGCGTCGAGGGCGTGGGCTCGGCAGCACGAACTCGCCCGCGGGAGAACCGAGTTCGACGACATCTCCGACCTGCGCACGGTCGTGGAGGTGGCGCGAGACGGTGCCCTCGGAATGCCTGCCGATGGTGAACCGCAGGTCGGGCCTGCGCTTCGACTCCGCGTCGACGAGTGTCGGCGAGTAGCAGCGCGTGTGCCGCACGCCGTCGACGCGGACCGACACGGTCACGTACTGCCCGGGAAGGGGTCGGCACGGCTGCGCGGGCCGCACCGTGACCGTGAGCGAGTCGGTGGCACTTCGGTCCACATCTGTAATCCGGGCGTAGTTCGCCGACGTGACGAGAAGCGGGTCGGCGAGTTCCAGGTAGCGGTCCGGGTGATGCGGATAGGACAGCATCCCGAGTGCTCCTACCAGGAGTTTCCGCAACGAACCCGAGTGCGGGACGGGTGTCGGACGGTCGCGCACGATCATGTCTGTCCGCCTTTCGGTAGACCTCTGCGTGCTCAGTGAACGAATGTGCACTGAAATCAGTGTGACAGTCGGACACACCTGTCTGTCAACCCTGATGTGACCGCAGACACAGATGACCGGACACCGCCCGGAACGTCGTGCCTAGACTCGGGGGGTGTCCACCGCTTCCGTACCCCCGCCGACCACCCGCGCCGAACGCAAGGAACGCACACGTCAGGCGCTTCTCGACGCCGCCCTCGAACTGTCCGCCGACCGGGGACTCGGCGGGGTGAGCCTGCGGGAGGTGGCCCGCAGCGCGGGCATCGTGCCGACCGCGTTCTACCGGCACTTCTCGTCCATGGACGAGCTCGGAGTCACTCTCGCCGCCGACACGATGCGGGTGCTGCGGCGCCTGCTGCGCGACGCGCGGCGCACACCCGGCCCGGCAGGGGCGCGGCAATCGCTCGACGTGCTGGTCCAGCAGGTACGGGCTCACAAGGCGGCCTTCCGGTTCCTGGCACGCGAACGCCACGGCGGCGTTCCCGAGGTGGCCGCCGCGATCTCCGTCGAGCTGCGCCTGCTGACCAGCGAGCTCGCCGCCGACCTGGGTCGCTCCCCGGGCCTCGAGGACTGGGATTTCGACGATCTCGAGATGGCCGCCGACCTACTGGTGACCGCGATGCTCGATTTCGTCCTCGACCTGCTCGCCGTCGAACGTCCCGGCAGCGCGCAGGAGGCGGAGGTCGTCACCCGCGCGGAGAAACAGATGCGTCTGATCCTGCTGGGTGCGGCGGCATGGCGGCCGCGACGGACGTCCGGCAACCGGTGACGGGCCGGCGCGACGCCGGTTCGCCGAGGTGGACGGGAAATCCTGTCGCAGACACTCCCCTTCCGTAACGTGGTTCCCATGGCATCGACCGAACCCGCCACCTACGACGACCTGACCTTCGACGTGCGCGTGGCGGGTCCGAGGGACGGCACGCCCGTCGTGCTCCTGCACGGCTTCCCCGAGACATCACGCAGCTGGACGCCGGTGGCGCGACTGCTCGTCGAGCGCGGTTTCCGCGTGATCGCCCCCGACCAGCGCGGATACTCCCCCGGTGCCCGACCGACCGGCGTCGAGCACTACGGGGTGCCGGCGCTCGCCGGTGATGTCCTCGGCCTGCTCGACGAGTTCGGGCTCGATCGCGTCCACCTCGTCGGGCACGACTGGGGCGCCGCTGTGGCGTGGTACTTCGCCGCGCACAATCCCGACCGCGTCTCGGCGTTGACCGCGGTCTCGGTCCCCCACCTCGCTGCCTACGGCTGGGCGTTGCGGGAGGACGCCGACCAGCGCGAGCGCTCCTCCTACATCGGCCTGTTCCGGCAGGAGGGCAAGGCGGAGGAGCTCCTCCTCGCCGACGACGCGCGGCGCCTGCGGGCGATGTTCACCTCTGCCGTCGACCACGACTCGGTCGACCACTACGTCGCCGCGATGTCCGCGCCCGGCGCTCTCACCGCCGCCCTGAACTGGTACCGCGCCATGACACGGGATCTCGATTCGACTCCCCCGGTCCGCGTCCCGACGACCTACATCTGGAGCACCGCCGACATGGCGATCGGCCGAGCCGGCGCCGAACGGTGTGGCGAATTCGTCGACGCCGAGTACGACTTCGTGGTCCTGCCCGACGTCTCGCACTGGATTCCGGAGGAGGCCCCGGGCGAGATCGCGAACGCGATCTCGCGGCGGCGGAACGGCTGAGAGCCGCCCACCGCGGCTTCCGTCAGCCCACGACCGGGGCGAGCAACACTTCGAGCTCGGCGACGACCGCATCGAGCGGAGCCGGACTGCGCTGCGCCTGGGCCACGACCAGTGCGCCCTCCAGTGCGGCGATGACCAGGTTCGCCAACGACCGCGCACGCTCCGCGCCGACGCCGTCGGCCACCAGGGACCGCGCGACGACGTCGACGAAGGTGTCGAAGGCCTCCCCGGCCCGTGCGCGCGCCCGCGGTTCGGTCCCGAGACCGGCGGCCACCACCGGGCATCCCGCGACATAGTCGGTGGCCACGAGACCCTCACGCCACAGGTCGACGACGGCGCGCACCGTGTCCACCACACCGAGACCGTCGACCTTTGCCGTCAGCGACCGCTCGATCCGGGTGGCGGCCCGGTCCGTGGCCTCTTCGACGAGTTGCGCCTTGCCGCCGGGAAAGTGGTGGTAGATGGAACCGCGCGGCGCACCGCTGTGCTCGAGGACGTCCCGGAACGACGTGGCCGCGACCCCTCGCTCGCTCATCAGCGCGATCGCGCTGGCGATCATCGCCGCGCGCGGTCCGTCCCGTCGTTCTGCAGCGCTCACCCGTTCCTCCGGCAGTGGTGGTTGTCACCCATATTCTATGTATGTTGTCGTACAGATCCGACCCTGCGCGACACCATTTTCCGAGGAGACCCTGCCATGACCGACGTCTCGGTGACCACTCACGTCTTCGACGCTGCCGTCGACCTGTTCGAGGTCCGGGACGATCGCACCGAAGGGCACACGCACCCCGCCTACGCGAACATGGTCGGCCCGTTCGGCGGCATCACCGCCGCGACCCTCCTCCGCGCGGTCGAACGACACCCGGATGTCCTCGGCATGCCGCTGTCCCTGACGGTCAACTACGCCGGACCCATCGCCGACGGCCCGTTCGACCTCGCGGTGCGGCCGGTGCGCACCAACCGCACCACCCAGCACTGGTCGATCGAACTGTCGCAGGGCGGCGAGGTCGCCACCACCGCGACGGCCGTCTTCGGTCTCCGTCGCCCCACCTGGTCGTCGACCGAACTGCAGGCACCGGCCGCCCCGGCACCCGACTCGCTCGAGCCGACCCCGCTGCCGGACTACATCGCGTGGGCACGCAACTACGAGATGCGATACGCCGCGGGAGCCGTTCCCGAGGAGGGCAGCGCGGAGGTCGCCGACTCCACGTCGACGCTGTGGGTCCGCGACGTCCCGTCGCGTCCGCTCGACTTCGCCTCGCTCACCGCGATGTGCGACATCTTCTACCCCCGCGCCTTCCTCCGGCTGGGTCGGGTGCTGCCGGCCGGCACGGTCTCGATGACCGTCTACTTCCACGCGGACCCGGAGACCGTTGCCGCCCAGTCCGACAGCCCGGTGCTCGCGACCGCACGTGCGAATCGCTTCGAACAGGGCTTCTTCGACCAGAGCGCACAGCTGTGGGGACGCGACGGCGTCCTCCTCGCGACCTCGCACCAGATCGTCTACTTCAAGGCGTGACCGGAGGGGCCGGTGATCGATCGACCCGAGCCGTCGGCGTTCGGCGCCCGTCCCGGTCACCGGCACACCTGTAGCCTCGGAAACATCCACCCACCGGATTGCGAGGTCCACTGTGACGATGCCGAGGCTCCTCCGACGGACGGGTGTCATCGCCTGCGCCGCAATCGTGTTCACGACCGTGGGCACGGTCGCCTGCGCCGACACGGAGGACACGGCCCCGGCCGCGGACTATGCGTCGTACGTCGCCCTGGGAGACTCGTTCACCTCCGGACCCGGCATCCCGCCGCAGACCGAAGGCGATCCGTGCGGGCGGTCGGCGAGCAACTACCCCACCCTCGTCGCGACCGATCTCGGCATCGAGGACTTCGTCGACGCGTCGTGCGGTGCCGCCACCTCCCTCGACTTCGCGATGCCGCAGACCACCTTCCGGGGCGCGACGGTGCCACCGCAGTACGACGCGCTGCGCCCCGACACCGAACTCGTCACCGTGGGTATCGGCGGCAACGACATCGGTCTCGTCCAGCTGGCGCTGGGATGCGTCAATCTCGCCGCGCCGCCCCAGGGCACCTCGTGCGCGATCACGAACGCCCCGGACGGCACCGACCGCATCGATGCCGCCATCGACACCTTCGCTCCCGTCTACACCACGGTGATCGACGAGATCCGCCGCCGTTCCCCGGAGGCACGCATCGTGCTCGTCGGCTACCCCACCGGGATCCGCGACGGCGGGTGCTTCCCCGAACAGCGGATCTGGCCCGACGACGCGACCTACCTGCAGGAGAAGATCGACCGGTTGAACACCGTCATGCGCGAGCAGGCCGAGGCCGCGGACGTGGACTACGTCGACCTGCGCGATTCGACCCGCGACCACGACGCGTGCGCCGACCCCGAGACCCGGTGGATGGCCGGCCTGCAACCGACCGCCGGATCGATCCCGCTGCATCCGAACGCGGCCGGGCACCGCAACGCCGCCGACCAGGTGCTGGCCACGATCACCGACTGAGCCGGTTCACGCCGTCGCGGACGTCTCCGGAGCCCGCACGGCGAGCAGCGCCACCAGACCCGCGGCGAGCACGATCAGCAATCCCACGATGCCCGCGCGGTCGGTGCCGAACCACCACGCGAAGAACCCGAACAGCGTCGGCGCCAGGAACGACACCGCGCGTCCCGTCGTCGCGTAGAGACCGAACATCTGCCCCTCCCGGCCCGGCGGGGTCAGTCGCGCCAGGAAGGTGCGCGCCGACGACTGGGCGGGGCCGACGAACAGGCACAGCACCAGACCGAAGATCCAGAACATCGTGGGACCCGACACCACCAGCAGGACGATGCCGGTCGCGATCATGGCGACCAACGAGCCCACGATGACCGCCTTGGGCCCGACCCGGTCGTCGACGCGTCCGGCCACCAGTGCGCCCACCGCGGAGACGACGTTCGCGGCGACACCGAAGATCAGCACGTCGCCCGCTCCGATCCCGTAGACCGTGACGGCGAGGACCGCCCCGAAGGTGAAGACACCGGCGAGACCGTCCCGGAACAACGCCGACGCCCCGAGATACCAGATGGTGCGACGATCCGCCCGCCACAACTCCGTCAGGTCGCGCCACAGCACGCGGTACGACTCGACGAAACCGGCGCGGCGGGCGACGTCGCCACGCGCGACCGGCTTCTCCGGGACGGCGAGGAGCACGGGCACGGCGAACACCGCGAACCACACGGCCGCGAACAGCGCGACGAGCCGGATGTTGGTGCCGTCCTCGGTGGGCACCCCGAGGAAACCGAGGGTGTCGCCGTCACCGGCGATGAACCCGGTGTAGCACAGCAGCAGGAGCACGATGCCGCCGAAATAGCCCATCGCCCAACCGAAACCCGAGACCCGGCCGATGTCGTCCGGCGTCGACACCTGACGCAGCATCGAGTTGTACGGCACCTGCGCGAGCTCGGCCATCACGGACGCCACGCCGAGCAGGACCAGGCCGAGCCACAGATAGTGGTAGTCGTCGCGCACGAAGTACATCGCCGCCATCGCCGCGACGGTGACCGCGGTGAGAATGCCCAGCGACCACTTCCGTCGCCCGGCCGCGTCGTACCGCTGACCCGACACCGGGGCGGTCACGGCGATGACGAACCCGGCGATGCCGAGCGACCATCCGAGCCAGGTGCTCGCCGAGATCCCACCCGGCAGGTCGTCGCCGACCGCGTCGGTGAGATAGACGGAGAACACGAACGTCAGGATCACGGCGTTGAACGCCGCGGAACCCCAGTCCCACAGACCCCACGAGACGACCTGACGACGTGTCGTGGCCTCCCCGGCCCCGCTCGCCGTGTCCGTGAACGCATTCATGCCCCGGAGCCTAGGCTTCCGGAGTCCCCGCAGCACCGAACGACTCGGCCTCGAGCCGGGGGCGGGCCCGGTCACCACTCCTGCGCCTGCCGCTACGCTGACCCACTGTGACTCTGCCGAATCCCCATCCCGATGCCCGTGCCGTCGTCACCGGAGCGTCCTCCGGCATCGGCGAGGCCCTCGCAACCGAACTCGCCGCCCGCGGCCACTCGCTGATCCTGGTCGCCCGTCGCGGCGAGGTGATGGAGGCGCTCGCCGAGACCCTGCGCGCGCAGCACGGCGTGACCGTCGAGGTGCGCGCGTGCGATCTGTCCGACCGTGACGCACGGACACCGCTCGTCGACGAACTCGGACGTCGGCGCATCAGCATCCTGTGCAACAACGCCGGTATCGCCACCTTCGGCGCGGTCGCCGAGCTCGACGCGGCCTACGAGCGGGCACAGGTCGAGCTCAACGCCGTCGCCGTGCACGACCTCACCCTCGCGGTGCTGCCGCAGATGGTCGAGCGGAACTCCGGCGCGATCCTCATGGTGGGTTCGGCCGCCGGCAACATGCCGATCCCGAACAATGCCACCTACGCCGCGACGAAGGCGTTCGTCAACACCTTCTCCGAGTCGCTGCGCGGCGAACTCAAGGGCACCGGCGTGCACGTCACGCTGCTCGCCCCCGGCCCGGTGCGCACCGAGGAACCCGACCCCGCCGAGGCGTCGATCGTCGACAAGCTGGTCCCGGACTTCCTGTGGATCTCGAGCGAGCACACCGCGAAGGTCTCGCTCGACGCGCTCGCCGCGAACCGGATGCGCATCGTGCCCGGTGTGATCAGCAAGGCCATGTCGGCCGCCGGTCAGTTCTCGCCGCGGTCGATCTCGGCCCCCATCGCCGGCGCGTTCTACAAGAAGCTCGGCGGCAACTGACACGCAGCACCATTTCACCGCCTTCGGCGGCAGCAACACTTCACCGCCTTCGGCGGCGTCCCGTGCCGAAGAGGCTCCGGCCGATCTCCCGGCCGGCCGCGGACGCCGCCGAACGGATGAAGCTGCGCACAGCCGCACTGCCGAGCACCTGCTCCACGACCGACACCTCGGCGTCGTCCGGTGCCTGCGACGGCACGTCCGGGACCGGTTCGACGTCGGTCGCCCCGACCACCGAGGCGGTGAGCTTCTCGTAGGCCGATTCCCGGTCGATGGTGCGGCCGTATTTGCCGTAGAGCGGGTTCGCCTGCGCCGACGCACGCATCGCGCTCTCCCCCACCGTGCCCATCAGCGAATGCGGCGGTCGCAGCCGCGTCCAGGCGACGGGGGTGGGCGCACCCAGTTCGGACAGGACCGTCACGATCGCCTCACCGGTCCCCAGGCCGGTCAGTGCGTCGGCGAGGTCGTAGGCGTCGGTCTTCGGGAAGGTGCGCACGACCTTCGACAGTGCGGCTTCGTCCTCGGGTGTGAAGGCGCGCAGCGCGTGCTGGATCCGCGCTCCGAGCTGCGACAGCACGCTCCGGGGCATATCCGTGGGCGACTGCGTGCAGAAGACCACGCCGACGCCCTTGGACCGGATGAGCTTCACTGTCTGTTCGATCTGCTGCAGGAATGCCTTCGACGCATCGGTGAAGAGCAGATGCGCCTCGTCGAAGAAGAACACGAGCCGCGGCTTGTCGACGTCGCCGACCTCCGGTAACGACTGGAACAGGTCGGCGAGCAACCACATCAGGAACGTCGAGAACAGCGTCGGCCGGGTGGCCTCGGCGCCGAACTCGAACAGGTTGATCGTGCCCTGACCGTCGATCACCCGCAGCAGGTCCTCGACCTCCAGTTCGGGTTCGCCGAAGAATCCCTCCCCGCCCGCGTTCTCGAGGTTGACGACCGCACGGAGGATGACGCCCGCGGTCGCCGGCGACACGGCACCGAGATCGTCGAGTGCGTCGCGCCCTTCGTCGCTCGTCAGGTGCCGGATCACCTGCCGCAGGTCGGCGAGATCGAGCAGCGGCAGGCCGTTGCGATCGGCCCAGTGGAAGATCAGGCCTAGGGTGGACTCTTGAGTGGCGTTGAGCCCCAGCACCTTCGACAGCAGGATCGGCCCGAACGAGGTGACGGTGGCGCGGACGGGGATACCGACCCCCTCGGTGCCGAGCGAGTAGAAGGCCACGGGATGTCCCGTGGGCGTCCAGTCCTCGTCACCGGTGTCGGCCGCGCGGGTGAGCACCGCATCGTCCGGCTCGCCGGCGGCCGACAGACCCGACAGGTCGGACTTCACGTCGGCCATCACCACCGGCACCCCCGCCGCCGACAGTTGTTCGGCCATGACCTGCAGCGTCTTGGTCTTGCCCGTGCCGGTCGCACCGGCGACCAGCGCGTGACGATTGAGCGTGGCGAGCGGGATGCGCACCGGCGCGTCGGGATCGGCGACGCCGTCGAGCACCACCGTGCCCAGTTCCAGCGCCTCGCCGATCACCTCGTACCCGGCCGCGATGGTCGCGGCGGTGATCTCCGGCTTGTCGGTCATGCTCGCCCCCTCCGGCCTCGACCTCGCCCACCGCGACGGTACCGGGCCGCCGAACCCACGGAAGGACCATTCTTATCGGGTGCCAGAATTGTCGCATTACAGTGATTCCCCTCACAACAGCAGCGGGGAGGTTTCCCGCTCAGCGAACCGCGTTGACCTGCACTTTCTCCGCGAGAATCCGTGCCGTCGACGACGCAAGGATCGTTCGCAAAAACAACGACGTGTGCTAGCAACGAACTACGCGACATATTCCACGAACACAGGAGAAACACATTGACGCCCAAGATCGCCATTCTCGGAGCAGGTCCCAGTGGACTCGCACAGCTGCGCGCTTTCGAAGCAGCCCGAAAGGCCGGTCTGGAGCAGATCCCCGACATCGTCTGCTACGAGAAGCAGCCCGACTGGGGAGGAATGTGGAACTACACCTGGCGCACGGGACTCGACGAGCACGGTGAGCCCGTCCACGGGAGCATGTACCGCTACCTGTGGTCCAACGGCCCGAAGGAATGCCTCGAGTTCGCCGACTACTCTTTCGAGGAGCACTTCGGGCGCCCCATCCCGTCGTACCCGCCGCGCGCCGTCCTGCTCGACTACATCATGGGTCGCGTCGAGAAGAGCGACGTGCGCAAGTACATCCGGTTCAACACCGCGGTGCGGTGGGTCGAGTGGTCCGACGAGACGCAGAAGTTCACCGTGACGGTGATGGACCACGACCGGGGTGCGCTGGAGTCCGACGAGTTCGACTACGTCGTCGTCGCCACCGGACACTTCTCCACCCCGCACGTCCCCCACTTCGACGGCCTCGACCGGTTCCCGGGACGCGTGCTGCACGCCCATGACTTCCGCGACGCCCGCGAGTTCACCGGCAAGCGACTGCTGCTCGTCGGCAGCAGCTACTCGGCCGAGGACATCGGAACGCAGTGCATCAAGTACGGCGCCGAACAGGTCACCTTCAGCTACCGCAGCGCACCGATGGGTCACGACTGGCCCGAGCAGTTCTCCGAGGTGCCGTTGCTCACCCACGTCGACGGCAAGGTCGCCCACTTCCGCGACGGCAGCACCCGCGAGGTCGACGCCATCGTGCTGTGCACGGGATACAAGCACCACTACCCGTTCCTGCCCGACGAACTCGCACTGCGCACCAGCAACCGGCTCTACCCGCGCGACATCTACAAGGGGATCTTCCTCCAGCGCAACCCGAAGCTGATGTACCTCGGTGCGCAGGACCAGTACTTCACGTTCAACATGTTCGACGCGCAGGCCTGGTACGCACGCGACTTCATGCTCGGCCGCGTCGACCTGCCCGACGTCGACACCCGCGAGCAGGACATCGACCACTGGCGGGCACGCGAGGAGAAGCTGTCGTCGCCGGTGGAGGACATCGACTTCCAGGCCGCCTACATCCGCGATCTCGTCGACCGCACCGACTACCCCGAGTTCCACGTCGAACGCCAGGGCGAGGTGTTCAAGCAGTGGAAGCAGGACAAGAAGCGCGACATCATGGGCTACCGCAACAACAGCTACCCCTCGACGCTCACCGGCACCGTCGCTCCGCCGCTGCCGGCACCGTGGATGGAGATCCTCGACGACTCCCCCGAGTCCTTCCTTCGACACGATTTCACCGCGCCTGAAGTGACCGCAGAGGGGCGGTTCACCGCCCCGGAAGTGACCTCGGAGGGGCGGACCCTCGACCGTCAGCACACCCCGGCGGCACGTCGTCCTGCCCGTCCGGCAGCGTCGCGCACCGTCTCCGTGAAGGCGTGACGGTGCCCGTTTCGTCCCGGACCGTCGACGCCGCGCCTCGTGGGTGCAGCTCCGGTCGATAGTCTGTCTGTCGTGCAGGACAAACTCGTATGGATCGACTGTGAGATGACGGGGCTGCGTCTCGGCAGCGACAAACTGATCGAGATCGCGGCTCTGGTCACCGATAGTGATCTCAACGTGCTCGGCGAGGGCGTGGACATCGTGATCCACGCCGATGACGACGCCCTCGCCGACATGCCGGAGGTCGTGCAGCAGATGCACGAGCGATCCGGCCTGACCGAAGAGGTGCGCCGCTCGACGGTCAGCCTCGCCGAAGCGGAGAAGCAGGTCCTGGCGTACATCCGCGAGCACGTCCCCGAGGCGGGTACGGCGCCGCTGGCCGGCAACTCCATCGCGACCGACCGCGCGTTCATCACCCGCGACATGCCCGAGCTCGACAACTATCTGCACTACCGGATGGTGGACGTCAGCTCGATCAAGGAGCTGTGCCGGCGCTGGTATCCGCGCATCTACTTCGGTCAGCCGGAGAAGGGGCTGTCGCACCGGGCGCTCGCGGACATCAAGGAGTCGATCCGCGAACTGCGCTACTACCGGCGCACGGCGTTCGTGGCGCCTCCCGGCCCCACTCCGGCCGACCTCGCGGCCGTCGTGAAGGACCTGGGACCGGCCTGACCAGCCGATTCGTCTTTTTCGACTTCGTCAGGCTAGTATCTGTACCGCAGGCGCAAGCGACCGAGAGGTTGCCGGCGGATGCGATGGTGAGTGTAGTTCAGTTGGTAGAGCACCAGGTTGTGATCCTGGCTGTCGCGGGTTCGAGTCCCGTCACTCACCCCGAAGAGAGCCCCCGATCGGATTTCCGATCGGGGGTTTTCTCGTTCCTGGCGGATCCTCACGCACGGCGGTTCCTCACGCACGGCGGTTCCTCGCGCGCAGGGCTCCTCACGCGCAGGGCTCCTCGCGCGCCGAACCGGGGTTCGCCGCCGCTGCAGCGCGCGCACGGCCCGGTTCGGGGCGCGAAGGCCGGTCTATTCGAACGAGCGCGTCACGAAGGCGTCGACGTCGGCCCGGGAGCGCTCCACCGTCGTGTAGTGCCCGGCCATGTAGACGCGGTAGTCGACGTCCGCCCCTGCGGCCTTCATGTCGGCGGCGAGCGCCGCGGAGAGCGGCAACGGGACCATCACGTCGTGGATTCCGTGGGCGAGGAAGACCGGCCGGTCGTAGCCGTCCGTCGGGGCGGCGAGATAGTCGGCCAGCAGCGCCGGCATCTGGCCCTCGGCCAGCGGGCGCGCGAGCAGGTCCCCGACCGGGATGTCGCGCACCGACTCCTCGAGATCGTCGTAGCAGAGCTCTTCGGCCCGATCGACGACCTCGCGGCCGACCGGGGTCAGGTAGCCCTCGACGTCGGCCTCGGGGTAGGCGTCGCGCAACCCGGCGAAGATGTATCCGCTGAAGCTGACCAGGCCCCACAGGCCCGGATCGGGGAAGCCCGGGACACCGATCGTGAAGGCCCGCTCGAGGTTCGCCGGGGCGCCCGTGGCGACCGTTCCGCGGAAGTCGAGTTCGGGAGCGCGGGAGGTCGCGATCGCGGCGGTGTGCAGCGCCGCGTGCCCTCCCTGCGACTGCCCCATCACGATCCAGCGCTCCGACAGCGGTGCCCCACCGTCGCGGGCGGCCCGGACGATGTCGACGATGCTGTTCGCGGCGCTGGGGCCGTCGAGATAGCGGTGGAGCCCCTCGGAGCCCAGACCCGGGAAATCGGCGGAGACGACAGCGTACCCGGAATCGAGCCAGTGCTGCAGATAGGTCCGCTCGAGATCGGAACGCGGCGTGCGGGTCGTGAGTGCGCAGTCGTCGCCCACGCCGGTCGTGCCGTGTGCCCACGCGATGACGGGCCAGCCACCCTCGGGGGCGTCGCCCTCGGGCAGGAACAACGCGCCCGTGGCGAGGGTCGGCTCACCGGACCGCCACTCGGTGGAGTATTCGAGCTTGGTGGCCGTGGCAGCACCGGGCACCGACAGTTCGTCGGGCAGCGGCTGTTGCGAGACCACCGAACCCGGCGTCGGCGCGGACGGCCCCACCGGCGAAGCCGCAGCCCCGGTCGGTGTCAGGGCCGCGAGCAGCACGGCACCGCAGCAGGCAGCACGCAACCATCTCCCCCGAACGGCCATCGATCCCCCTTCACCCGTCACGCCGCAGCGTTGCCGGCCTTCCACGTCGACCACGGGATGTTCCAGTCACCGAGTCCGTCCGTTCCGGGGAGAGTACCGCCTACGGTGTTGCGGACCACGACGATGTCACCGCGCTTGGTGTTGTCGAAGATCCACTTGGCGTTGGCGGGGCTGAGGTTCAGGCAGCCGTGGCTGACGTTGCGCACACCCTGGTCGCCGAGCGACCACGGTGCGGAGTGGAAGAAGATGCCGCTGTAGGACATCCGCGTCGCCCATTCCACCGGGGTGCGGTAACCCTGCGCCGAGTCGGCGGGAACCCCGTAGGTGGACGAGTCCATGATCATGTTCTCGAACCGGTCGCCGATGATGTAGACGCCGTTGGGCGTGGGCGAGGAGTCCTTGCCGAAGGAGGTCGGCATCGTGATCACGTCGACCCCGTTGCGGTTGACGGTGACCTGCTTGGTCACGTCGTCCGCGGTGATGACCACCGCGTCGCCGATGGTGAAGGACGAGTGGACGTCGGACTGGCCGAAGAGGCCGTCGCCGAGATCCTTGCCGTAGACGTTCACGTCGACGGTGATGGCGGTGCCGGGCACCCAGTAGTTCTCCGGCCGCCACCGCACCTCGCGGTTGTTGACCCAGTAGAAGGCGCCCTCGACGGGCGGGTTCGTGGTGACGGTGATGGCCGCCTCGGCCGCGAGCCGATCCGGAATGTTCTCGTCGAACTGCACGGCGATCGGCTGACCGATGCCCACGATCGAACCCTCACCGGGCAGCACGTAGGGCTGGGTGAGGTTGGCCGGCGACGAGGTCGTGAACGACGCCGTCGACGTGGTCGCGCCGCCGAGTCCGTACGCGACGGTCTCGAGCGTGTAGGAGCGGTTGTACCCGAGCGGTTCGGTGTTCACCCAGGTGAGTCCGTCGGCGGCGAGTTCGCCCTGCACCGGTTCGCCCGCCGGGTTGAGCAGGGTCACCGAGTCGAGCTTGCCGTTGACGACCGAGACCGTCACCGGATCGATCGGCGAGAAGCCGACCGAGGCGTCGGCCACACTCGACGACACCGTCGGCTTGATCAGCGCGGCCACGGGATTGGAATCGATCGGCACCTCCTCGGCGCCCGTTCCCGAACCTCCGGCGCATCCCGTGACGAACGCAACAACGCCGACGACGACCACTCCGAGGATTCCCCGTACCCGACGACCCCGGGGGTTCCCCGCACTCGACTCCGTCACTTCCATACTCCGATCCCGCCTCCCCCAAGGCACCGAAAACGCACGTCACAACACCGAACACGATGATGCCAGCCCCTCTTGCGGCCGACCCGACGCGACTCCCCCGTACGTCGGTAACGTTCGAATGACAATCGCTCCGACCGTCCGATCCGTTACATCCACAACCTTACAGAAAACATTCTGACCAGGCGATTTGGCGCGTCGCGCGACGGTGTGTAATGTTCTCTTCGTTGCTGGGACGGCATCCCGGGAACAGATCGTCAAGCGCCATTAGCTCAATTGGCAGAGCAGCTGACTCTTAATCAGCGGGTTCGGGGTTCGAGTCCCTGATGGCGCACAACACGAAGGCCGGACACCCAGTGTCCGGCCTTCGTTCTGGCGGTGACCCCGTCCTCCGCATCGTCGGGACGACGACCGGGAGACACATCGCCACGCGCCATTAGCTCAATTGGCAGAGCAGCTGACTCTTAATCAGCGGGTTCGGGGTTCGAGTCCCTGATGGCGCACAACACGAAGGCCGGACACCGGAAACGGTGTCCGGCCTTCGTCGTTCGCGACGGTCCCGGAACGAGGAACACCCACGCCGGGTCGGCGTGGGTGTCCTGTGAAGCGGTGGAGCGGACGGGTCAGCGCAGGATCCTGCGCAGCACCAGCAACCCGACGACCGTGCCGGCCGCGATCGCTGCGTACTTCTTCACCTGCGGCTGGTTCACCTTCGCGATGAGGGTCTGCTTCGTGCTCTCCATGAGATTCTTCGGGTTGGCGCGGACGCTCAGTTCGTCGAGTGTGCTCGCGAGCTGATTGCGGGCCTTCTCGATCTCCCGCTCGATGTCCTCGGTGTCCCTAGCCACGTGTCCTCCAGAAGGTCGCTGCAGTGTGCTGCGACCACGGTAATGGACGCGCACCGGGAATGGCTGCACGGTCCACTACTGTCGCCTTCATGACCGAGAACAGCAGACTCGCCCCCGGCGATCCCGCACCCGATTTCACCCTTCCCGATGCCGACGGCAACGAGGTGTCGCTGTCGGACTATCGCGGACGCAAGGTCATCGTGTACTTCTACCCCGCGGCGAGCACACCGGGATGCACGAAGCAGGCGTGCGATTTCCGCGACAGTCTCGCCGAACTGAACGAGGCGGGTCTCGATGTGATCGGCATCTCGCCCGACAAGCCGGCCAAGCTCGCGAAGTTCCGCGACGCCGAGCAGCTCACCTTCCCGCTGCTGTCGGATCCCGAGAAGACCACCCTCCAGGCGTGGGGTGCCTTCGGCGAGAAGAAGATGTACGGCAAGACCGTCACCGGCGTCATCCGCTCGACCTTCCTCGTCGACGAGGACGGGAAGGTCGAGGTCGCGCAGTACAACGTCCGCGCGACCGGGCACGTGGCGAAGCTGCGCCGCGACCTGTCCGTCTGACGCCCGGCGGCTCGGCCGGCAGCGTTACCGCGGCGCCAGCGAGGTCAGCAGCAACGCCTCGGCCACGGCGAGATTCTCGATCTCGGTGGGATCGACACTCTCGTTCGGCGCGTGGATGACACAGCGCGGTTCCTCGACGCCGATCAGGGCGATCTCGGCCCGCGGCACGGCGCGTTGCAGCGCGGTGCACAGCGGGATCGAGCCGCCCTGACCGGCCGTCCCGACTTCCCGGCCGTAGGCGGTCTCGAGCGCGGCGCGCAGCGCGGCGTAACCGGGACCGTCCGTCGCCGCCCGGAAGGGCTCGCCGAGGACGTCGCGGTCGATGCGCAGGCGCGCGCCCCACGGCACGTGCGTCTCGAGGTGGGCGACGAGCGCGTCCTGGGCGGTGCGGGCGTCGATGCCGGGCGGCACGCGCAGGTTCAGGCGCGCGGACGCGCGCGGCACGACCGCCGCGGCCGATCCGACCACGGGCGGGGCGTCGATACCGAGGACGGTCAGTGCCGGTCGCGCCCACACCGCGTCGGCGACGGTGCCGGAGGTGGGCAGCGAGACACCGTCGAGCACACCCGCGTCGGTGCGGAAACGGTCCTCGGGATACGGGACACCGTCCCAGGTGGCGGTGCAGTCCAGTCCATCGACGACGGTGTTGCCGTGCTCGTCGCGCAGGGTGCCGAGCAGATGGATCAGCGCGGCCAGCGCGTCGGGTGCCGCTCCCCCGTACATCCCGGAGTGGATCTCGCCCTTCAGCGTCTCGATGTGGACGTCGACGTTCGCGATGCCCCGCAGCGTCGTGGTGAGGGTGGGCCGGCCGACCTCGGCATTGCCGCTGTCGCCGATGACGATGAGATCGGCGTCGAACAGCTCGGGTCGTTCGGCGACGAGGTGGTCGAGGCCGGCGCCACCCATCTCCTCCGAACCCTCGATGACGATGCGGACACCGACGGGCAGCGGGCCGTCCACACGCAGCGCGCGCAGCGCGAGCAGGTGCATGACGACGTTGCCCTTGCAGTCGGCGGCGCCGCGGCCGTACCAGCGACCGTCCCGTTCGGTGAGCATGAAGGGTTCGCTGTGCCAGAGCGATTCGTCGCCGGGCGGCTGAACGTCGTAGTGGCTGTAGAGCAGAACCGTCGGGGCGCCCTCGGGGGCGGGTGTGTGACCCAGCACCGCGAGGGAGCCGTCGGCGGTCTCGATCGTCTCGACGTTCTCGATTCCCGCCTCGGCGAAGGCATCCCGCACCCAGTTCGCCGCACCGACGCATTCCTCCACCGGGAACTGGCGCGGATCCGCGACGGAACGGAACGCGACGAGCCGCGCGAGGTCGTCGCGCGCGGCGGGCATCGCCTCCCGGATCCGCTCACGGATGCGCTGCGTCGCGTCGGTGTCTGTCGCTGTCATGATCCGTCCTCCGCACGTCGGATGAATACGTCGATTCGGTCCGGCAGTCGTTCGAGACCGAAACGGTGGTCCTGCTCGTGCCATACTGCCCCGGCCGCGATCGGCCCGGTCGCTGCCCCCGCACTGTTCTGCAGCGAACCGCACGGTGACCTGTGGCTGCCCGGTTTGTGACACTCGGACTCACAACAAGTATTCGGGAAAGGACGGACGTCCGGCTAGCCTGGGCGCGTGGAGTCAGCAACGAACGGCCGCCGCGCCCCGCGCCGGATCGATCCGGCGCTCGAGGTTCAGGCCGAGCCCCAGGAGCTCGTGCCGCGTCGGCGGCCCACCCAGGAGCGGAGCCGCCGCAAGTTCGACGCCCTGTTGGCCGCCTCGCGTGAACTGCTCACCGAGGTCGGCTTCGAGTCGTTCACCTGTGAGGAGGTCGCGTCCCGCGCCGACGTCCCCATCGGCACGCTCTACCAGTTCTTCGCCAACAAATACGTGATCGTGTGCGAGCTCAATCGTCAGGACCTCGTCGGCGTCCAGAGCGAACTCGCCCAGTTCAACGGCAAGATCCCGTCCGTCGACTGGTTGCGCTTCCTCAACAGCTTCGTCGACCACCTCGCCGGACTGTGGACCACCGATCCGTCACGCCGCGAGGTGTGGCTCGCGATGCAGTCCACCCCGTCCACCCGGGCCACCGGTGCCATCCACGAACGCGAGTTCGCCGAGCAGGTCGCGCGGATGCTCGCGCCGCTCACCCCGGACACCCCGCGGCCGCGCCGCAAGCTCATGGCCGAGGTGCTCGTCCACATCGTGTACTCGATGCTCAACTTCTCGGTGCAGGACGACCAGACCCACGCCGACGCCGTCGTCGAGCTCAAGCGCATCATGGTCGCCTATCTGCAGATCGCCGAACAGGACTCACGCGCCCAGGCCAAGCGACGCAAGCGCCGCGAGGAGCGCGAGGAATCCGCACGCGAACAAGCCGACCGGCAGGACACCGAAACGGATCAGGCCGAGGAAGCTCGCGCTCCCTCGGCCTGAGTCCCCACATCTACGTACGCCGGTCGTCCTCGTCGAGGACGACGAACGCGCCGGCCATGTCACCGTCGTGGGTCAACGACACATGGATCCGGACGCCGGTCAGCTTCTCGGCGACCTGCCGGTGCAGCCGGATGCTCGGGCGACCCCACGCGTCCGAGACCACTTCGATCTGCTGATGGATCGTCTCCGGTAACACCGGTGGACTGCCGAACAGCGACGCCGACCACGCCTTGATCACCGCCTCCTTCGCCGCCCACCGGGCGGCGAAGTGACGGGCGGGATCGGAGCTGCGGGTGTTCGCGTCGCGACGCTCACCCGGTGTGAAGTTCGCCAGCATCGTCGTTCCCGTCCGACTCAGCTGCTCCGCGAACTCCGGCACCGACACGAGGTCGAACCCGACACCCGCAACTCCCATCCCGAGACCCGCGCCTACTTGCAGCCGGGCAGACCGGAGCGGTACACGTCGTCCTCACCGAGGCGGGCCTCCGGCGAGAGCAGCACGTCCGCCTCGAGCTGACGCGAGGCCGGTGCCGGCACGCTGTCGCCGCCGAGGCGACGATCCGCGGGCCGCTGGTAGAGCGACGCTCCACCGGTCATCGCGTCCACCAGGCGACGCTTGCCGGCCACGGTGCGCTCGGCAGCCTTTGCCAGGTAGGCCTCCCGGCGCTCGGCCGGGATCGCCTCGACGAACGCCTGCGGGTGGACCACCGCGATCAGACCCGACACGTGCCCGAAGCCGAGGCTCGTGAGCAGACCCGCCTTGAGCGGAAGCTGCTCGCCGAACCGGATCGGGGTACGCGGCCACACGAGGTGCTCGAACTCCGCCATCTTCTCGTCGACACAGTCGAGGCTGCGGTTCGGCGGAACCACACCCTGCGCGAGGACCTGGCACAGGCCGATCAGCTGGAAGGCGGCGGCGCCGCCCTTGGCGTGACCGGTCAGCGACTTCTGCGAGACCACGAACATCGGGTTGCCCTCGCTGCGGCCCAGCGCAGCGGCCAGACGCTCGTGCAGCTCGGCCTCGTTCGGGTCGTTCGCAGCGGTCGAGGTGTCGTGCTTGGAGATCACCGCGATGTCGTCGGCCGTGAGACCGAGCTTGCGCAGTTCCTTCGCCAGACCCGACTCTCGTCCACCGCGACCCGCACCGAGCGCACCGATGCCGGGCGCCGGGATCGAGGTGTGCACACCGTCGGCGAACGATCCGGCCCAGGCGACCACACCGAGCACCGGCAGGCCCATCTCGAGCGCGACATCGCCGCGGGCGAGCAGGATCGTGCCGCCACCTGCCGACTCGACGAAGCCACCGCGACGACGGTCGTTGGCGCGGGAGAAGCGACGATCGCTGATGCCCTTGGCCTGCATGTCCTCCGACTTGGCGGTCGCGGACATGTCACCGAAGCCGACGATGCCCTCGATACCGAGATCGTCGAAGCCACCGGCAACGACCAGATCGGCCTTACCGAGCTTGATCTTGTCCACGCCCTCCTCGACGGAGACCGCAGCCGTGGCGCACGCCGCGACCGGGTGCACCATCGCGCCGTAGCCACCGACGTACGACTGGACGACATGCGCGGCGATGACGTTCGGCAGGGCCTCCTGCAGGATGTCGTTCGCCCGCGACTCGCCGAGCAGCGTGTCGATGTACAGCGACCGCATCGAGGACATGCCACCCATGCCGGTGCCCTGCGTGTTGGCGACCATCGACGGGTGCACCCAGCGGAGCAGCTCGGACGGGGTGAAGCCACCGGTGAGGAAGGCGTCGACCGTGCTGACGATGTTCCACAGGCCCACCCGGTCCACCGAGTCCGCCATGTCGGCGGGGATGCCCCACTTGGTGACGTCGAAGCCGGTCGGGATCTGGCCGCCGACCGTGCGGGTCAGCTTCGCCTTGCGCGGCACGCGGATCTCGGTGCCGGCCTTGCGGGTGACCGTCCAGTCGCCCGACTCGGCGTCGACCGACGCGACCGTGTTCTCCGGATCGGAGTCGACGAACGCGCGGGCCTCGGCCTCGGAACCGACGACGAAGGACAGGTCCTTGTCGAGGAAGACCGAGGTGAGCAACGGAGCCGTGTTGTCGATCATCGCGCCGTCGTCGCCGTAGCGGCGGATGCCGCAACGCTCGACCACCGCGTCGTGGTAGCGGTCGGCGATCTCCGCCTCGGGCACCAGTTCACCGGTCTCGGTGTCGTAGAAGCCCGGCTTGGGATCGTTCTCCCAGCCGATCAGGCCCGTGACCCAGGCGAGCTCGAGCACACCGGCGGCCGACAGTTCCTCGTCGACCTCCATCTCGAAGCGGGTGCGAGCGGAGCCGTAGGGGCCGAGCTCACCGGCACCGACGATGACGACCGTGTCGGCGAGGTCGGCGGTGACCGGGCCCCACTCGGGGGTCGGCAGCGTCTCGGCGCGCGGAGGCTCGGGCAGCGCCGCGATGGTCGCGGTGTCGTCCTCGTCCGCCTCGACGGCGTCGGCCGCGTCCTGTGCCTGCTTCGCGAGCGCCGGCAGGTCGACGTCCACCTCGGACAGTCCGCCGGTGAGGTCCGCGACGAGCGGAGCCTCGGCGGCGAGACGCGTGGCCTCCGGTCCGACCAGCTTCAGCAGCTCGCCGGCCATCTCGTCGGTCGACCAGGTGCGGACACCAGCAGCCTCGACGGCCTCGACCAGCGGGTCGTTGCCGCCCATCAGACCCGTGCCACGCACCCAGCCGATGAGAGCGTGGGCGAGGGTGACGCGCTCGGCCCAGGTGCGCTCGGCGCTCCAGCGGTTGATGATCGCGTCGAGTGCGGCCTTGGCCTCACCGTAGGCACCGTCGCCACCGAACTTGCCGCGGTTCGGCGAACCGGGCAGCACGACGTGCAGGTGGGTGTCGACGTCGCGGTCGTACCCGATCTGCGACAGTCCGGCGATCAGTCGCTCGACCGACCACAGCAGCACCCGCATCTCCATCTCGGCGCGCGCACCGGCGTCGGCGAGCGAGCCCGCCACGCGCGGCGCGGCGAACGGGAAGAGCAGCGTCGGGGTGAGCGCGTCCTTGATCAGCTTCTTCGCGCCACCGGCGACCTCGACGGTCTCGGTGCCGATCCACTCGATCAGGGCGTCGACGTCGCTGTAGGACGCCATGTTCGCGGGAACCACCCACAGGGCCGCACCGGCGCGAGCGTTGCGTGCGTACAGCTCCTTGTAGAAGCCCAGGCGGCTGTCGTTCAGCGAGGACGTGGTGACGACGACCGTCGCACCGCCGGCGAGCAGCTTCGCGGCGACGGCTGCGCCGATACCGCCCTTGCTGGCGCCGGTGACCACGGCGACCTCGTCCGCGTACTCGGCACCCTCGGTGACGACGGCGGTCTCGGCGATCGCGGCGTAGGTCTGCGCGAGCTCCGTACGACCGGCCTCGGTGGCCTTGCGGCCCCAGAACTCGGCGTGCGCAGCCACGGTCCGCCCTGCACCGGTGAAGCGCTCGACCTCGAGCTGCTCCCCGAGCCAGACGCGGGCCAGGTCCTCACGGGCGGTGGCCCAGCGGTCGTCGATCAGGACGGCCTTGCGCTCGTCGAATGCCGGAGCGACCAGACGCGGCCAGTCGGAGCCGAGCTCGGCGGAGACCAGGTCGACGAGTTCGTCGTCGGCCTTGTCGGCCAGGCCCGAGACCTGCTCGGTGTGGCCGAGCTGCTCGAGTACGAGACGGGCGGCACTGGCGAGAACCCCGTCGCGACCGGTGATCTGCTCGGCGAACTCGCCGAGGGCAGCGGCGTCGACCGTCGCTCCCCCGCCGCCACCGGCGGACGGCATCGATACGGCGATTCCGCGACGCGAGGCCACCGACTGCACGGCGGCGTCGATCAGCTTGTCGACCGAAGCGGCATCCGCGAGGGCACCGTCGCTCAGGCCACCCAGGTCGCCACCGCGGACGGACGAACCGTCGCGGCTACCGAGAGCAGCTTCGGCGGTGACGTGCGACGCCCAGCCCTCGCCCAGACCCCACACCTTGGTGACGCGGTCGGCGACGTAGGCGGGACGCTTGCCCGACGGACCGAACACCTTGCGCAGGTGATCGTTGATCGAGTCCGACAGCACCGGGCCGAAGGGGCGGTAGGTGCGGGCGAGACGGTCGACCGTGCCGGCGAGGGCACCCATGTCGGCGTCGGCGGCACCGTCGATCGCACCGAGCGAGAGCTCGGAACCGAGGTCGACGAGCAGCTGGTTGCGGCGCGAGGACACGCCGTCGCACAGCGCCTCGATCGTGTCGGCGGGACCGATCTGATCCGGGCGCAGCTTCGTCCACAGGGCGATGAGCACCTTGGTGGCGTCGGCGGCCTTGAACGCGATGTCGTCCGGGGTCGGGCCACCGGCCGGTGCAGCGGGAGCCGCGGCGGGTGCCGGGGCCGCAGCAGCGGCAGGCGCGGCGTCGGCGGCCGGTGCGGCCGGCTCGTCGTCCTCGACCGGAGCGGGATCGGTGTCGGTCGAGTACACGATCGACGCCTCGCGCTCGATGTTGAGCACCTCGACGGGCTGACCGAAACGACCGGGCAGCTTCAGCGTCTGCGACGCGAGGTTCGCGACGGTGGGTGCGCCACCGAGGCCGACCTCGACGAACCGCTCGACACCGAGACCACCGTCGGCCTCGTCGGCGAACAGCAGGTCCTGCGTCTCGATCCAGCGCACCGGCGACGCGAACTGCCAGGCCAGCAGCTCGGCGAGCACCACGCGGGTGAGCTCGACCGGCTTGGCCGACCAGCTGTCGAAGTCCGCGAGGACGTCGGCGAGCGGCTGCGACGGCACCAGGTCGGCGATCTCCTGGATGAACTCGCGGCCCAGGTTGAACGGCTTGGGCACGAGGTTCGGGATGTACCGGCCGATGAGGATGTTCGGGTCGATCTCCTGCGGCAGCAGGGCGAGCAGACGCTCGCGGAAGTCGTCGACACCGCCGCGCAGCACGGTCGAGTGGAACGGCACGTCGATGCCGGGGACCAGGATGAACGCGCGCTTGCCACCGAACTCGGCGACCTTGCGCTCGATCACGGACTCGAGGGCTTCGAGGCCGGCGACCGTACCGGCGATCGCGTACTGCGATCCGCGCAGGTTGAGGTTGACGATCTCCAGGAATTCCCCGGTCTCCTCGGCGACACCGGCGACGAAGGCCTGCAGGTCCGCATCGTCCACACCGAACTGCGACGGCCGGATCGCGGCCATGCGGTAGTTCGAGCGGCCGTGCTCGTCGCGCGGCACGAGGGCGTGCATCGCGGAGCCGCGCTGGAAGACCACCTCGAGGACGGCCTCGAGCGGCAGCACACCGGCGACCGCGGCGAGCGCGTTGTACTCACCCACCGAGTGACCGGCCAGGAAGGCGTCGTCGACGAACGCGCCCGCCTCCTTGAGCTCGGCGATCTGCGCGACACCGAGGGTCGCCATCGCGACCTGCGTGAACTGGGTCAGGTGCAGCACGCCGTCGGGGTGCTTGTGAGTGACACCGCGGGCCTTGAGAACCGTCGGGTTGTCGCGGACCACGGCCAGGATCGAGAAGCCGAGCGCCTCGCGGGTGTGCTTGTCGGCGCGCTCCCAGATCTCGCGGGCGGCCTTCGAGCGGGCACGGGCGTCGAGGCCCATGCCGGGACGCTGGATGCCCTGACCCGGGAAGGCGTAGACGGTCTTCGGCGCGGCGATACGGCCGGTCGCGACCATCACCAGATCACCGTCGACGCGGCAGCCGACCTCGACGACCTCGGCTCCACCGTCGGTTGCGATGCGGTCGACGCGCACGTCGATCCTCGCGCCCGGACGGACCATGCCCAGGAAGCGGGCGGTCCACGCCGTCAGGCGACGGACCGGCAGCTTCGCGTCCTGCTCGATCGCGGTGACGACCTGCTGGGCCGCGGCCGACAGCCACATGCCGTGGACGATCGGGCTTCCGAGACCGGCGAGCAGCGCGGCGTTGTCGGAGGTGTGGATCGGGTTGTGGTCGCCGGAGACCTTCGCGAAGGCGCTCATGTCGGTCGGCGCGACGATCACGGCGTCGCGGCGGCGGCGACGCGGGGTGTCGGCGACGGCCTCGGTGAGAGCGCCACCGGCGCGGACCGGATCGGCGAGATCGGCGGTGCCGGTGCGGCCGCGGATCGCGAACCGCTCGGCCAGGGTGGCGACCACGCGGTCGCCCGAGCCGTCACCGCTGTCGGCGGTGATGACCACGTCGACCTCGACGACACGACCCAGGTCGGTGTCGGAGACACCGGTGACCTCGGCCTTGACACCCAGGAAGGCGGGATCGGTGGGCAGACCGTTCTTCACGTCGATCGCGTGGTCCAGGTGGACCAGGTCGAGCATGCCCTCGATGACCGAGAGATCGGTCTCGGTGCGGGCGGCGCCGAGCGCGGCGAAGACGGCCGGCCAGCAGGCACCGACGAGCACGTCGGGCACACCGTTGCCGCTCGGCGTCAGGTTCGCGGGCAGACCCGAACCGGTGACACCGGCGTGGTCGGCGATCTTCTCCGGCAGCCAGCCGAGGGTGATGCGGGCAGCGCCCTTCTTGACCTCGGGTAGTTCCTGACCGGCGGCGACACCGAGCAGAGCGGACATCGACGCATCGGCGTCGGCCTCGGTGACGACGGGCGCGCCACCGGAGACGACCGAAGCGGGCACGGTCAGGCGGATCTCGACGGCCTTGTCGCGCACCAGCGGAACCCGCAGGCCGACGTGCTCGTCGTCGAGGATCGTCAGGGTCGCACCCGTCGGGGCGTGCGAGGCAGCGGTCTCCGACTCGACGGTCCACTCGTCCAGATCACCGAGACGGTGGATCGGATTGCGGGTCTGGCGACCCGCCCACGAGACATCCGGCGAGGACAGCACGGCGTCGAGCAGACCCGGCGCGATGTCGCGGTGGCGACGCGCGGCGAGCTCCACCGGCTCCGCACCCTCGGCGACGAGTTCGTCGGCCGTGGCCTTCTCGAAGCGGTCGAGGAGTTCACCGACCGGCTCGTCGACGCGGGTGATGCCGGCGACGGCGACGGTGCCGGGGATGACGCAGACCTGGTCGGCGGAGTAACGCGGATCGTGGGCCTGCCACAGCGAATCCGAACGCCACCAGCGACGCACGTCCTGGTCGACGACCGGCACGAAGTTCACGGGCTTACCGGGCGTGCGGCACAGCGACACGAAGAACGGTACGTCGGCGGGGTGCAGCACGACGTCGCCCGCGTCGGGGTACTGCGCGAGCAGCGACTTGATCGCGGCGTACGGGCGCTCGAGCACCGCGTCGTCGTCGAACAGCGTCGGGATCGGGCCCCGGCAGACGGGGTGCAGGCGGGCCTCGGCGCGCTGCAGCATGTCGCGGAAACGCTCACGCCACGACACGTCCAGCCACGGGCTGGTGTGCGCCTCGGCGAGGACGTCCGCGAGATCGGTGCCGCAGTCGAACTCGGCGCCGTTGTCCGCGCCGACGGCCAGCTCGAGGTAGCGCTCGAGCCACTGCAGGTAGGTCATGGTGTCGAGGTCACCGAAGTACGGCTTCGCCGTTCCGTTCAGGGCCTCGATGATCTCGTCGCGGCGTGCGGCCACGGCGTCGGCGTCACCGGCGACCTCGTCGAGCAGGCGACCCGTGCGCGATGCGGCGTTGTCGATCTCGTGGATGTCGGCACCGAGCTGGCTGCGGCCGGAGGCCATACCACCGGTTGCGGTGCCGGCGGCGACCCAGTCGGGGGTGCCGGGAGTGTCGGCGAGAAGCTGCTTGACCTCGGGAGCCGTCGTGGCCTCGAGGGTCGCCATCGCGGCGGTGCCGACGAGGATGCCGTCGAGCGGCATGGCCGGGAAGCCGTAGACGGTCGACCAGCGACCGGTCAGGTACTCGGCCGCCTTCTCCGGCGTACCGATGCCACCACCGACGCACAGCACCAGGTTCGGGCGCGTACGCAGCTCGGCGTAGGTGTCGAGGAGCAGGTCGTCGAGGTCCTCCCACGAGTGGTGACCACCGGCGCGGCCGCCCTCGATGTGGGCGATGACCGGGTAGTCCGGGACCTCGTTGGCGATGCGGATCACCGAACGGATCTGCGCGACCGTGCCCGGCTTGAAGGCGACGTGCTCGATGCCTGCCTCACGCAGGTCGGAGATGATCTGCACGGCCTCGTCGAGCTCCGGGATACCGGCGGTGACGACGACACCGTCGAAGGGCGCACCCGCCGCGCGGGCCTTGGGCACGAGGCGCTTGCCGCCGACGTGCAGCTTCCACAGGTAGGGGTCCAGGAACATCGAGTTGAACTGGACGGCGCGACCCGGCTCCAGCAGCTCGGTGAGCTCGGCGACGTGGTCGGCGAAGATCTGCTCGGTGACCTGGCCGCCACCGGCGAGCTCGGCCCAGTGTCCGGCGTTCGCGGCCGCGGCGACGATCTTCGGATCGACGGTCGTGGGGGTCATGCCCGCGAGCAGGATCGGCGAGCGGCCCGTCAGGCAGGTGAAGGCCGTCTCGACGGCGATGCGGCCGTCGGGCAGCGCGACCGGCTTCGGAGCGAACTCCGACCAGGCACGCGGAACCTCGGGCTCGGCGCCCGGGGTGAGGAGGTTGCGCTGACCGCCGCGGGTCGCGGCGGCGATGATGCCGACGCCCTGACCACGCAGGCCCGAGCTGGTCATGCGGGTGAGGAGCTCGCCCGGACCGAGGTCGAGGATCCACGAGGCGCCGGACGCGACGGCAGAGTCGACCTGCTCGACCCAGTCGATCGGGGAGACGAGGATGGCCTGCGCCAGGCTGCGCGCGAGCTCGGCGTCGAGCTCGCAACGGGCGGCCCAGTCGGCGACCTGGTCCACGGCGTCCGCGAAGGCGGGGTGATGGAAGCCGACCTCGGCCGCGACGGGCTCGAAGGTCGGGGAGAACACGGCGCCACCGCGCTTCTTGGCCTCGCGCTCGCGGGTCTCCGCGGCGGAGATCTGCTCGCAGCGCTGCTGCACGCGCTCGAGGGCGGCGGGCGGGCCCGACAGCACGACACGACGACGGGCGTTACGGATGGCGACGACGGCGCTGCGCTCGGGATCCTGGCCCTCGAAGACCTCCGCGACGATCGCGCGCAGGCGCTCGGGGTCGACGTTGGCGACGGCGAGCATCGGGTACTTGCCGGCGCCGGAGATCAGGCCGCGGCGGCGACCGACGAGGGTCGCGGCGGCACCGATGAGCTGGGCGATGGCGAGGATCTCGGCGTCCTTGCGGCCGGCGGCGGCGACGGACTCGACGGCGAGGACGCCCTGCGAGTGGCCGATGACCGCGCTCGGCGCGACGGAGTCGACGTCGAGGCCCTGGTTCGCGAGCGCGCGCAGCGCGGCGACCTGGGTGAGGAAGACGCCGGGAAGCGACACGGCGGCAGAGGTGAGAGCTGCTTCGGAGGGGCCGGCGGGCGCGTCGTCCTCGTCGGCGAGTTCGGCCTCGAGGATCCACGCGACGGGGTCGAAGCCCGTCGGGCGGACCACGACGAGGTCGCTCGCGACCGGGGCGAGGTGCGCGGTGGCGCGGTTGACCAGGTCGGTGAGGACCGGTTCGAGTCCGTTGTCGCGGCTGAGCTCCTCGAGCGAGGTGAGCCAGGGGGCACCCTGGCCGCCGAATGCGAGCGCGTAGGGCTCACCCGCGAGGAGCTTGTCGACCAGGGCACGGGCCGGAGCGGCTGCCGTGGACCGATCGGTGGTGCGTCGTGATGCCTTCGAGTTCCGTCCGTTGTCGCCTGGTGTGGTCTCGTCGATCGTCACGCGTGTGGTTCCTCTCCTGAACACCCCGGCGTCGAGGCTTCGTATGTCAGCGCTGCGCGCCGGTGTGCTGCTGGACTAGTGGTCCGCTGTTCGGGCACGCCCAGGTTCGCACAAAATCATGAGGGGTTCCTCATGTTTTGTTTCGCGCAGTTTGCCCAGCACCTCCCCCACCAGTGATTTCCCTCACATGCCCGCTCGAAAGTAACTGGTCGGTAACCCGAATCACTCCTGGCTGCGCCGATGCGTGGACGTCCACGAACCCGAGGAATCCCTCACGTTTTTCGTTATCAAATCGTTACCTATTGACGGGCGTCGCGGATCGTGCATCGCAAGATCGAAAACGTGTCGGCGCCCCCGGTTAGTGTTCGGCCCGATCGAACAGACATTCGACAGGGGCGAGATGGGGAAACGAATCGGGTACACGAAGGAACTGCTGGAGGAAGCGGTGGCGGCGTCCATCAGCACCGCCGGTGTGCTCCGCTATCTGGGACTGCGGGCGGGCGGAGGTAGTTACGTCGTCGTCAAACGACGGATCGAGGCCTACGGAATCGACACGTCCCACTTTCGGGGCATGGCCCACCAGAAAGGACGACCGGCCCGGAACCGGCTGCACTGGTCGGATGTGCTCACGGTCGCACCGGCCGGCTCGAACCGGAAGGAGACCAGAGTGCTCCGGCGCGCACTCCTCGAATACGGTCGCCCTCACAAGTGCGAGATGTGCGGCGTCGGACCGGAATGGCTCGACTGTCCGCTCGCGCTCCACATCGATCATGTCGACGGCAATCCGAACGACTCCCGCCCGCACAATCTTCGTTTCCTGTGCCCCAACTGCCATAGCCAGACACCGACGTGGGCGGGCAGAAACATACGGCGCGTTCTCGACGAAGCCCCCGAACGGACTCCCGACCGGTTGGGAGCGGAACTCGACGAGGCAGCGTGATGGCGCGACCGGTCAAGTACACCGAAGAGATGTTGCAGGAAGCGGTTCGGAACTGCGTCAACTTCGCCGAGGTCATGCGGTACTTCGGCCTCAAACCCAACGGCGGGCACCACACGCATCTGAGCCGCCGGATCCGCACCCTCGGCATCGACACGTCCCACTTCACCGGACGGCCCAGGACGACCGAGCGCAGACCGTACGTCCGTCACGAGTGGCAGGACCTCCTCATCGAGAAACCGCGCGGATCCAGGCGCACGAAACCGGATCAGCTCCGACGGGCGCTTGTCGAGTACGGACGCCCCTACCAGTGCAACCGATGCGGCACCGAGCCCGAGTGGAACGGGAGACCGCTCACCTTGCACGTCGACCACATCGACGGGAACCCGAACGACTCCCGCCCGGAGAACCTCCGCTTCCTGTGCCCCAACTGCCACAGTCAGACGCCCACCTGGGCCGGACGAAACGTACAACTCCGCATGGCGCCGGAGTGACTGCCATGCCGTATCCTGCTGAGGTCTGGCGCGAGTGGCGGAATTGGCAGACGCCCGGGTTTTAGGTACCCGTGTCTTCGGACGTGGGGGTTCGAGTCCCCCCTCGCGCACCACGTGACCTCACCCACGGTGCGCCGACCGGTCTTGGCAGGTCGGTGCACCGTTCGGGTACCGTCGAGGGCGTGTCCGAGCATCGCCCTCCCCGCCGGTTGGCCCTGATCATCCTGGTTCTGGTGGCCGCGGCCGGATGCCTCGGCCTCGGTTACTGGCAGTGGGTCCGGTTCGAAGCGGTCGGCGGCACCTACCAGAATCTCGGCTACGCCCTCCAGTGGCCCGCCTTCGCCTTCTTCTGCGTCTACGCATGCCGGCGCTTCGTCCGCCTCGAGGCCGAGGAGCAGGAAGCCGAGAGCACCGGCGGACGACGCCCGTCCGAGCCGGACGAGCCCACCGAGATCCCCGAGGATCTTCTTCCCACCCGTCCGCGCACGCTCGCCGAGGCACGCGAGCAGGAGGCCGCGGATCCCGACGCACAACAGATCAACGAGTACAACGAGTACCTCGCGCAGCTCGCGCGCAGGTCCGATAGGAGCGCTCAGTGAGCACGACCCCCGAGCAGGCGTCCGGCCAGGCCACCACGCCGCGCGTCGTCAGTGACGCCGACCGGAAGAAGATCCGGTCCGCTCTGCTGCGTTACCGCGTGCTCGCCTACGCGACCGGTATCTGGCTGCTGATCCTCACCGGTGAGATGGTCGCCAAGTACATCATCGGTGTCGAGAACGTGCCGGCCTGGATCGCGATCGTGCACGGCTGGGTGTACGCGGTGTACCTGGTCCTCACCTTCGACCTGTCGATCAAGGTGCGCTGGCCGATCGCCCGGACGGTGTGGACGCTCCTGGCGGGCACCATCCCGTTCCTGTCCTTCTTCGTCGAGCACAAGCGCACCCAGCAGGTGAAGGCCGACTTCGGCGTCTGAGCCGGCAACCTCCTCGAACACGAATCGGGCGGATCCTTCGACAGGATCCGCCCGATGTCGTCTGTAGACCACGCGCGCTCAGCGTCGCGGCAGGCGCACCACCTGGACGAAGAACTCGTCGATCTGGCGCACCGCGCGGATGAACTGGTCGAGGTCGACCGGCTTCGTCACGTACGCGTTGGCGTGCAGCTTGTAGCTGCGGAGGATGTCCTCTTCCGCTGCCGAGGTGGTGAGGACCACGACGGGGATGTCGGTGAGGTCGGTATCGGACTTTACCTGTTCGAGGACCTGCCGTCCGTCGTACTTGGGCAGGTTCAGGTCGAGGAGGATCAGGTCGGGCCGAGGGGCGTTCTCGTACTCCCCGCGCCGGTAGAGGAAGTCGAGTGCTTCCTCACCGTCGCGGACCACGTGAAGGGTGTTTCCGATCTTGTTGTCCTCGAACGCTTCGCGCGTCATCAATTCGTCGCCGGGGTCGTCCTCGACGAGGAGGACGTCGATCGGCCGCCCGGAAACGCTCATGCAGATGCCCCTTTCAGAGCGACTTCGGTTGCAGACATGTCGTCGCCTGCCTTGGGAATCGTAAAGCAGAACCGACTGCCCTCCCGATACTGCGGGTCGAGCCAGATCTCTCCACCGTGGTATTCGACGATCTTGCGGCAGATCGCGAGGCCGATGCCGGTGCCGGTGTACACGTCCCGGCCGTGCAGTCTCTGGAAGATCACGAAGACCTTGTCGGCGAACTCCTCGGCGATACCGATGCCGTTGTCCTGCACGGAGAATCGCCAGAACTCGTCGTCCCCGTAGACGATCTCCTCGCAGTCGACACGGATCTCCACGGGCCGGTCTTCTTGGCGGAACTTGATCGCGTTTCCGATCAGGTTCTGCCACAACATGATCATCAGTGTGGGATCGCCCACGATCGTCGGCAGCGACTCGGGCCGGGCGATCTTCGCCCCGGATTCCTCGACCGCCTGGGAGATGTTCGTCAGGGCCGCGTCGAGGGTCACGTCCAGTTCGGTGCGGACGTGCGCGTCGCTGACGCGTCCGACGCGGGAGAAGGTCAGCAGGTCGTTGATGAGCACCTGCATCCGCTTGGCACCGTCGACCGCGAAGGCGATGTACTGGGTGCCGCGTTCGTCGAGCTTGTCGCCGTAGCGCTTCTCGAGCAGCTGGCAGAACGACGCGACCTTGCGGAGCGGCTCCTGCAGGTCGTGCGAGGCGACGTAGGCGAACTGTTCGAGTTCGGAGTTCGAGCGCCGCAGTTCCGTCGCCTGGTTCTCGAGTTGCTCCTCGCGGTCGTGCGCGACCTGCAGTTCGCGCACGATGCGCTCACGCATGTCCTCGACGTCGCGGCCCAGCGCATAGATGTCGGCGGGGCCCTGCGGCTCGATCTCGCGCTCGAAGTTCTGCCCCGCGACGACGCTGCGCGAGGCCTGCCGCAGGCGTTGGATCGGACGGACCACGATCATCTGGAGCAGGACTGCCAGGCCCACACCGGTGAGGAGGAAGACCACGACCATGCCGGCGAGGATGCGATCGCGCGTGATCCGCGTGTCCTCGAGCGTGGCGATGCCGTCCTCTCGGACCTGCGTGAGGTCGGCGTTCTGGACGGCGAACGCGGCCCGGATCCGGTCGAAGGCGTCCCGTCCCGCTGCGACGACGGCGGGGTCGACGAACTGCGGCTGCCCCGGCACGACCGTGGAGATGAGCGGCTGGGCGTACACGCGCCGCCATTCCGCCGCGTGTGCCTCGATCGCGTCGAGGTCCGCCATGAGATCCTCCTCGTCGCCGACGAGGGCGCGCAACTCGGCGGCCGCGGCCTCCTCCTCGCGCCGCCCCTCCTCGTAGGGCATGAGGAAATCGGGATCGGCGGCGAGGATGTAGCCCCGCGCGCCCGTCTCCTGATTGATCAGTGCCGATTGCAACCGGTACGCCTCGACGCGGGCGGGCTGGATGCGGTCGCGCACGTAATTGGAGTACTCCGTCGTCTCCCGGAGGAAGTGACTGCCGACCACGGTGCCGACGACCACCAACACACCCATCACGCCGAGTACGAGCAGGAACCATGCCTGGACCGTCATCCTGCGAGACGGAGAGCGACGCACGTCCCCCGCCTCCGCCGTTGCGTCGCTGTTCGTCATGCGGTGATGATCACTTCCTGTTCCATTGCACGTGGACGACTGCCACGTCGTCGGACAGCCCTCCCCTACTGTCCGCGAGTTTCTCGGCACCGTCGATCAGCGAGTCGGTGAACTCGGCAGCCGGCAGATGGGCGCGTTCGCGCGCGAGCTCGAGGAGTCCTTCCTCACCGAGTCGTTCCGGGCCGTCGCCGCGATGACCCTCGAACAATCCGTCGGTGAACAGCACGATCGCGCCGTCCTCGGGCAGATCGAGCTTGTGGACGGGCCAGGTGGCCACTCCCGGCAGCAGGCCGAGAGCCGGACCACCGGGCGCTTCGACCCAGTCGATGGTTCCGCCGTGGCGGAGCAACAGCCCGGGATGACCGGCCCGCATGACCTCGACGGTGCTGCGGTCGGCACACATCGTGAGGTTCGTCATCGACGCGAAGAAGCGGCTCTCGGTGCGCTCCGCGACGAGGATCTCCTCGAGCTGGTGCAGGCGGCGGGGACCGTCTACCCCGCTGAGCACGAGCGTGCGCCACGCGATGCGCAGGCCCACGCCGAGGGCTGCCTCGTCGGGACCGTGACCGGAGACGTCGCCGATGAGGACGTGGACGGTGCCGTCGCCGGTCTGCACGACGTCGTAGAAGTCGCCGCCGAGAAGAGCCGACGACCGGCCGGGTCGGTAACGGGCGACGACGTCGAAGTCCTGCCCGTCGTGCAGGAGCGGCGACGGGAGCAGGCCGCGTTCGAGTCGGGCGTTCTCCTGCGCGTGAAGCTGACTCGCCTGGAGTTCCGCCGCCGCGATCTCGGTCTGCTTTCGCTGGATGGCGTAGCGGACGGCGCGGCCGAACAGATCGGGTTCGACGCGTCCCTTGACGAGATAGTCCTGGGCGCCCACGGACAGCGCGGCGAGGCCGGTCTGTTCCTCCGCGAGGCCGGTGAGGACGACGATGGGGACGGAATCGGTGATCTCCTGGATACGGGCGACGGCTTCGAGGCCGCTCGCATCGGGCAGGTGGAGGTCGAGAAGTACGCAATCGGGAGCCGATGTGGCGAGTTCGTCGCGGGCCTGCGCGAGTGTCTGCACCCACACGACGGTCATCTCGGGGGCACTGTCGACGACGAGTTCCTCCACGATGAGCGCGTCACCCGGATCGTCCTCGATGAGGAGCAACGACGGTGGTTCGACCGACTCGCTCTGCGCTCGGTGCATGTCCACTCGGCGCCCCTCCCTCCCTGCTCGAAAGGGAACATTACAGACTCGACGACAGCATGGTCACAGGGTGGTCACGGCGGGTCGCGGCCACGGCCGATGGACCGTTGTGTGCATCTATCGGCACGATCTTGCATGATGGCAAGGTGAACGATCCCATGACCGCGCATCCGCATATGACTCTTTCCACGACCCGCAACGGCTCCGTGGCCGTGCTGTCCGCCAACGGCGAAGTCGACATGACGAGTGCCCCGCTCCTCGAGCAGGAAGCCCTCGCGCTCCTCGACTCCGACATCTCCGGACTGATCGTCGACCTCAGCGGGGTTGATTTCCTCGCTTCGATGGGTATCGCTCTGTTGGTCGAGTTGTCCAAGCGAGCCGCCGACAGCACCGGTTTCGCCGTCGTGGCACACGGCAGTGCCACGGCACGCCCGCTCGAACTCCTCGGCCTCGGAGAGGTCCTGGCGATCCATCCGAAGCTCGACGACGCGCTCGTCGGCCTCGGTGCCTCGCCGGAAGGCGTCTCCGAGTAGACCGCCGTACCCGACGAACCGAGGAGCCATGTCGTCTGCGCCCGAGGAGTCAGCTTTGCTCTTTCCCGACGAGATCCGTTCGTCGGGTGTGCACGCCGACCCGACCGAGATTGCAGGCCTGCGGGTCGTCACGAGGCGGTGGCTGGCGAAGCTTCCCCTCAGCGAGGACCAACGACAGGACATACTGCTCGCGAGCTACGAAGCGCTCGCGAATGCCGTCGAGCACGCCTATGCGCCGGACGATGCGCACGGGACGCTCGACTACGAGGCGACGTATCTGCCCGACGAGGGTGAGGTGGTCGTGCGGGTCGTCGACCACGGCTCCTGGCACGACGCCGTCGACAGCGATGCCCGACGTTCACGCGGTCACGGGCTGACGCTGATCCGCAATCTGGCCAGCGACGTCCAGGTCTCGGCCGGCCCGAAGGGCACGGTGGTCGAGATGCGCTGGATCCTCGACGAGACGGACGGGGCAGAGGACGACAGGGCGGAGGACGAACTCTCGTCCCACGACGCGAGCTGATCTGCGCGGTAGGCACGCGTCGCGAGTTCCCGATCGAAGCGGCCGCGGGAGGAGCACGATGCTCCTCCCGCGGCCGCTTTCGTCATACCTGCAGGGCGCCCACGTCCGGCTTCGCGGCACCGAACTTCAGTGCCAGTTCGCGGCGTGCCGCACGGTCGCCGAGGTGTTCGAGCAACCGGCGCCCGGGAGCCGATCTCTTCAGGACCTGCGATTTGACGATGTTCGTCGCGACGACGGGGACGACCGCCCAGGGCGGGGTGACCGGTAGCCCCAGATCGTGGAGTCCCTGCTCCCCGAGGAAGAAGCGCAGCATGCTGAGCAGCCGCAGTCGTTCGTAGGCACCCCGGACCCGGGAGAAGCGTCCGTAGTCGAGCGTGCGCTGACCGTCGACGAGCGCGCGGGACAGATCGGCGCCCGCGGGTGTGACGTCGTCCTGCACGAGCACCACATGGTAGTTGAAGCGGTGCTGCTCGCGTTCGGAGTCGAACAACCATTCCTCGTCCACGCCCATGAGCCAGCCGACGTACTTCCACAGGTGCATCACGGCGCGGGATTCGTCGCGGCTCACGGTGTAGCCGAGTGCGCGAACACCCAGGAGCAGGGTGCCGTTGAACAGTCCGAGGGTCGCGGCCTGGTCGGTCTGGTTGATCGGCAGTCCCCAGTGCTCGATGTCCCATCGGCCGTTGTTCTCGAACCGGTCGTTGACGAGTGCGTGCATGGCGCGTACGTGCACGGTGAGCTTGAAGCCGTCCCCGTTCCGGCGCATGCCGCCGGGCTCACCGACGGCGGTGCCCCACTTCTGGGTCTCGCCGAGACGGCGCATGGCGGTGGATCCGGTGAGTCCGCCGGTCTCGACGAGGAGGTCCGGCGGCCCGCCGAAGCGGTAGCCACCGATGAGCGACAGTTGGAGCAGCACGTCGTTGCGGGTGCGGCCCATGCGACGGAATGCCCGTGCACCCTTCTCGAGCAGGTCCCGGTCCACCCAGTCGGGGACGGTGTCGACGACGGCGAAGAACTCGCGCAGCGCAGCGGGTGCATCGGGTACCGCGTCGATCCCGTGTTCCAGTGCCCGGTGGAACTGCTTCATGGTGACGCGTTCCGGGTCGTCCCGGTCGCGGCGCATACCGCGGACGAGCGAGGCCCCCACCTCGTCGCGGGCGAACATCCTCCGGCCGATGCGGTCGAGCAGGTGCTGATCCACCTCGTGGATCCGGGCGAACTTCTTCAGCGGTCTCCCGATGCGCTCGTTGCGGGGCCGATTGCCCTCGTACCGCGTGGGGTACGGGCGCGTGCTCTCGTCCCGTAGCAACTCCTGTGTCACCATGAGGCGATGTTCACACGAGCTGTTACTCGCGTTCAATTCGCGTTTCCGGTGCGGCGATGAGCCCGAGCGACCGGCGCCGGCGGCGCGCGCCGCAACAGGAACGTTCCCGCGCGATGGTCGAACGGATCATCACCGCAGGTCGCACGGTTCTGCTGGAAAACGGCTATGAAGGTGCCTCGACGAACCGGATCGCGCGCGTGGCGGGGATCAGTCCGGGCTCGCTGTACCAGTACTTCCCCGACAAGGACGCCATCGTCGCGGAGGTGGTGGACCGCTGGACGGACGGGATGCATGCTCGCATTTCGCGCGTGTTCGCGGACGCTCTCGAAGGCCCGCCCACCCCCGTATCGGTGCGCGACACGATGGGCGAACTGCTCGACGCGCTCGCCGAGAATCCGCGCCTGCTCCAGGTGCTCATCGAGGAACTACCGCGCTCGTCCGACAGCCGGCTCGCCGCCTTCGAACGACGGATCGACGACCTGCTCAACATGTGGCTGCGTTTCCATCTCCGCGGGCGCGGCGACCGTCCGGTGGAGGCGATCGCGTGGATTCTCGTGCGTACGGTCGAGAACGTGGCCGTCTCGTACGTTCTCGACCGTCCCCCGGTGCATCGGGACGTCGTGGCCGACGAGCTCACCGCCATGGTCACGGCGTATCTGCGGGACATGTCACTGCCCTGACGGGGGACATGTCACTGCCCTGACGGGGCGAATCCGGTGTTCCTCGCTATCGTGGCGGGAACCCTGTGACCCTGACAGGGGGTCCCGGCCGGACATTTCGGGTTCGAACGGTCCGTGCGGGACGGTGAGTGAGGAGGCGACGATGGCGCGTTGGAATCCACGGGTGGTACTGGACTGGTTGCGTGCGGGATATCCCGAGGGGATCCCGGCGAAGGATCACTTCGCGTTGCTCGCCGTGCTCAAGCGTCGTCTCACCGACGAGGAACTCCTCGAGGCGATCGAGACGGCAGCGGCGACCGCGTCCGAGCACCCGGAGCGGCAGGTCGACCACGACACCCTGCGGAAGATCGTGGCAGGGGTGATCCACGAGGAACCGGACCCGCAGGACGTCGAGCGCGTCCGTGAACAGCTGGTCGCTGCGGGCTGGCCCGTCGTGGGCGGTGAACTCTCCCGCGGCGACGAGCCGACCGGACCCGCCGAACCGGCTACGCAATCGACGGCCGAGACGGCTGCGTCGCCGGCACCCGACGCTGATGCTGCATCGGATACCGGCGCCGAGGAGCCCGTGCGCGAGGAGCGTGGGACGCAGGCCGGCGCGCGTTAGCGGCTCGCGGCGAGCCGCGAATCAGGCGCTCGCGGCGAGCCGCGAATCAGGCGCTCGCGGCGAGCCGCGAATCAGGCGCTTGCGGCGAGCGCAGCGAGGGCGGGCACGAGCTGGGCGAGTGCCCGTCCTCGATGCGACTGTGCGTCCTTCTCCTCCGCGGACAGTTCCGCGGCGGTGCGTTCCTCGCCTTCGGGGCGGAAGACCGGGTCGTAGCCGAAACCGTTCTCGCCGCGCGGCTCGCGCACGATGCTGCCGCGCCATTCGCCGCGCACGACGGTCGTGACGAATCCGTCGTCCGACGGCACCACGAGCGCGCACGCCGACACGAAGGCCGCGCCGCGACGCTCGTCCGGCACATCCTGCATCTGGCCGAGCAGCAGTGCGGTGTTCGCCTCGTCGTCGCCGTGGCGTCCACTCCAGCGGGCCGAGAGCACGCCGGGCATGCCGCGCAGGGCGTCGACCTCGAGACCGGAGTCGTCGGCGACGCAGGGCATCCCTGTGGCGGCTGCGCCGTCGCGGGCCTTGGCTCCGGCGTTCGCCTCGAAGGTCTCCCCCGTCTCGGGTGCCTCCGGGTAGGGCGGGACGGTGTCGAGACCTACGAGTTCGATGCCCTCGATCCCGGCGCGGTCGAGCACGCGCTGCAGTTCGCGCAGCTTCTTCGCGTTGCGACTTGCGACCAGCACCCGCACGTCAGACTCCGAACTTCTTCTTGACGATCTCCGCCTCGACCGGCTCGGGCAGGGTGCCCGGGTACGGCTCGGCGAGCACCTCGCGCTGGATGCGGCACAGTTCCTCGATGCCGGCGAGCGAGGAGTCGAGCATCGCGTCGAGCGTGGAACGCGGGAAGGTCGCGCCTTCGCCGGTGCCCTGGACCTCGACGAGGGTGCCTGTCTCGGTGGCGACGACGTTCATGTCGACCTCGGCGCGCACGTCCTCCTCGTAGGGCAGGTCGAGACGGACACGTCCGTCGACCACGCCGACGCTGACGGCGGCGATCTGGCACGAGACGGGCTGCGGGTCGGCGAGGCTGCCGGCGGCACGCAGGTAGGTCACCGCGTCGCACAGTGCGACGTAGGCGCCGGTGATCGCCGCGGTGCGGGTGCCTCCGTCGGCCTGCAGCACGTCGCAGTCGATCGCGATGGTGTTCTCGCCGAGCGCGGCGAGGTCGATGCATGCGCGCAGCGACCGGCCGACGAGCCGGCTGATCTCCTGGGTGCGGCCGCCGAGCTTGCCCTTGACCGATTCGCGTCCGCTGCGGGTGTGGGTGGCGGCGGGAAGCATCGCGTACTCGGCGGTCAGCCAGCCGAGACCGGAGCCCCTACGCCACCGCGGGACGCCTTCCTCGACGCTGGCGGTGCACATCACGCGGGTCTGTCCGAATTCGACGAGCACGGAGCCCGCCGGGTGGTTGGTGAAACCCCGGGTGATGCGAATGTTCCGGAGTTCGTCGTCCGCTCTGCCGTCTTCTCGTGTCGTCACTCGTCCGAGCCTAGGCGATCCGGGGACGGGCCTTTCAGATGCGGTACACGTCTCCGGCGGTGACCGCGTGGACCGGTCCGGAGTACTCGGCCTTGGCCTCGGCGATGACGTCCTCGCGGGAGGTCCACGGCGGGATGTGGGTCAGGAGGAGTTCGCCGACACCCGCGAGGGCTGCGACGCGACCGGCCTCGGTACCCGACAGGTGCACGCCCTCGGGGCGTTCCCCCGGCGCGTGGGTCCACGACGCCTCGGCGAGCAGCACGTCGGCGCCGCGGGCGAGTTCGACGACCGAATCGCACATCCCGGTGTCGCCGGTGTAGACGAGGGTGCGGCCGGAGTCGCTGGTGATGCGGAAGCCGTAGGCCTCCGGCGGGTGGTGGACGCGGCCGGGGCAGATGGTCAGGCTCCCGAACCGGATCTGCTCGCCGTCGCCGAGCATCCGGACGTCGAGGGTGTCGCTGACGTCGTCGACCTCGCCGGGGATCTCCGCGGACGCCACGCCGATGCGGTGGGCGGTGCCGGCGGGACCGTAGGTGAGGACGCGACCTTGCGGCGGCGACGGGGAATAGCGGCGCCAGACCAGCAGACCGGGCAGGTCGAGGCAGTGATCGGCGTGCAGATGCGACAGCAGGATCGACACTTCGCCGGGGTCGGCGTGGCGCTGGAGCGCACCGAGGACGCCGGGACCGAAGTCGATGACCAGGGGTGGGGTGTCCGGTGCCGTCAGCAGATAGCCGGAGGCTGCGGAATCAGGCCCGGCCACACTGCCCGAGCACCCCAGAACGGTCATGCGCATATCAGCCATGCTGCCATGCCGAAGGTCCCTCGATGAAGCCAACGCGCGTATTGCGGCGCAGACTCACAGTGGCCGGGAAGGTGTGACGCGCGGATCGTTCTGCCTCTTCGCGCGGCCGATCGGTGGGTTGTCGACGTGGGTGGTCAGCGTGGCATGACGGAGGTGGTGGTGCGGCGGGCGCGACGCGCGTCCGCGGACAGCGCCCATGCCGCGAGGACGCCGCCGACCGCACCGAAGAAGTGCCCTTCCCAGGAGATCCACGGTTCGCTCGGCAGCACGCCCCACAGCATGCCGCCGTAGAGGAACAGCACCACGACTCCCAGCAGGATCTGCCCGGCCTTGCGGGTGAACACCCCGCGCACGATCAGGTAGGTGAGCCACCCGAAGATCAGGCTCGACGCTCCGATGTGGGTCTCACCCGAGCCGGCGATCAACCACGTCCCCACCCCGGCGACGACCCAGATGATCGCTGTCGCGGCCAGGCCGCGCCCGATGCCGGAGAGCAGCACCAGGAAGCCGAGGACGAGTGCGGGCACGGTGTTGGCGGTGAGGTGGGCCCAGTCGGCGTGCAGGATCGGCGCGAACAACACGCCCCACAGCCCGTCGGCGGTGCGTGGTTCGACACCGGCCGCGTCGAGATCGGCGGGGAGCACCGCATCGACGGCCTCGATGCCGTAGAGCATCGCGACGAACCCGCCGATCCACAGACCGGCACGTTGCCAGATCGGCCGGATGCGGGTGTCGGCGCCGGTACCGCTGGGAATGGTCATGGCACCATTCTGCCGTCACGTACCGGTCAGCGGCCGAAGACCGAGGGCAGCACGTCGCGGTAGGCGGGGATGTCGGCCACCGAGGTCGCGGACAGGATGGCGTCGACGATCGCGCGTTCGACCACCACCGCCGCGGCCTCGCACACCGCGGCGAGGATCGGCAGTTCGGCGGCGAAGGCCGGGATCGACGGGGCATCGCCCAGTGCGTCGGAGACGTCGGCAGTGCCGGTCGAGAGCGCGAAGATCGTGTCGCCGTCGAGCGGGGAGTGCGCGGGACGTATCGCGCGGCCGAGACCGTCGTGCCCGGTGACCGCGACGCGACGGCACGCGGCCTTCGACAGCAGTGCGTCGGTGGCGACCACACCGATCGTGGTGTTGAGGACGGTGCCCTTGTCGCCGAGCGCGCGGGCCGCGGCCAGATCCGACGCGGAGGGCGACGACAGTCCGAGTTCCTCGGCGCGCGCGGCGTCGACACCCCAGGGCAGGCCGGTCACGGGGTCGAACACCGAGCCGACGGGGTTCGCCACCATCAGCGCCGCCACGGTCACCCCGGCCGCGGGGCCGTCCGTGATCCGCACGCTCGCCGATCCGATGCCGCCCTTGAGCGCCCCGGCGCGGGCACCGGTGCCCGCACCGACACTGCCGCGCGCGAAGTGTGTGGAACTGGCGGTGGCCGCGGCGGTGCAACCGGAATCGGCGGTCGGGCGCGCGGACCACTGCCCCACCGGCAGGTCGAAGATGACGGCGCCGGGGACGATCGGGACGACCGCGCCGGGCGCGCCCATCGGGATCCCCTTGCCGTTCTTCTCGAGATAGCGCATCACGCCGTCGGCGGCAGCCAGCCCGTATGCACTGCCTCCGGTGAGGAGCACCGCGTCGACGCGCTGCACGGAGTGGCTCGGATCGAGCAGGTCGGTCTCCCGGGTGCCCGGTCCCCCGCCGCGCACGTCCACCGAGGCGACGGCGGACGGGTCGGCGAGCACGACGGTGCATCCCGTGGCGGCGCCCGTACCGGGAACCTCGGGGGTTCCGACGGTGACCTTGGGATCGAGGTGCTGCCAGTGACCGACACTCAGACCCGCCACGTCGAGCAGCGAATCGGTCGGTCCCGGCACGATCACGGCTGCAGCGCCTGGACGAGGGAGTCCTGCATCCACGTCAGCCAGTGGTAGACGTCGAGATGCGGGGCACGCGGATCGTCGTCGTCGAGGACGTCGGGGGTGTCGGCGTCGATGCCGAGGGTGGTACCGAGCGCGAGCCGCACGTCGTTGAGTCCGTACAGCCAGGCCTCGGCCTGTTCGGGATTGAGCACCACCTTGCCGCCGCCCTCCGGCACGGTGCGCAGGATGACCGCGCCGGCGGCGAGCTTGGCGTCGATGATGCTCGGTTCGTGCAGGCTCCGCATCGCACCGTTGAGGTCGGCTGCGTCGTCGCCGACATCGGCGACGGCATCGGCGTCGGGGCGGTGGAACTCGGGTAGGAGGCGTCGCAGCGCCGGGATCTCGGGCGGGGTGGCGTTACCGGTGCGCAGGCCGGTCAGCGCCGCGAGGTCGTCCTGCGGGGCCTGTCCGGCGCGTTCCTCGAGCATGCCCAGCACGGAGGACACGAGCGACCGCAGCACCGACGCTTCGTGGGCGTCCATCTCCGACCGGAGCTTGGGGCCGCTGAGCGAGTTCTTCCTGGTCCACTGCCGCACGTCGGTCGGGCCCTCCTGTGGGGATCATTCGTCGCGTTGCATCGTCGCCCACAGTCCGGCGGCGTGCAGACGCTGCACGTCGTGTTCCATCTTGTCACGCGAACCACTCGACACGACGGCCTTGCCCTCGTTGTGGACCTTGAGCATGAGCTCGGTGGCCTTGGCCTTGCTGTACCCGAACAGCTTCTGGAAGATGAACGTCACGTAGTGCATGAGATTGACGGGGTCGTCCCAGACCACGGTCACCCATGGCCTGTCGACCGCTTCGATCTCCTCGACGATTTCGGCCTCGGCCGGAACGGCCTGTCCCGCCATGGCCCGAACGGCCTGGGCCGCCGTCGATCGGACGTCGAGCGGAGTGGTCGTACTACACGGCGCCATGTTCCCAGGGTACGACTTCGGAGCATCGCGAAAAACCCGCCTCGGAGGGCGTGGCTCTACAGTGATCGGGTGCCCGAAGCCATTCACCGTGCCGGTCGTCCCGGTACCGCATTGTTCACGGACAAGTACGAGTTGACCATGCTCGAGGCTGCCCTGGCGGACGGCACGGGCGACCGCCCGTGCGTCTTCGAGGTCTTCGCCCGGCGCCTTCCCCCGGGCAGGCGGTACGGCGTCGTCGCGGGCACCGCACGGTTGGTGGAGGCACTCGAATCGTTCCGGTTCGACGAGGCCGAACTCGAACTCGCCGCCGGTTTCCTGGCTCCGCGGACCGTCGAGTGGTTGCGCGACTTCCGGTTCTCCGGCGACATCGACGGCTACCGCGAGGGTGACTTCTACTTCCCGGGTTCACCGATCCTGTCGGTGAGCGGCACCTTCGCCGAGTGTGTGCTGCTCGAGACGCTGACACTGTCGATCTTCAACCACGACAGTGCGATCGCCTCCGCGGCGGCGCGCATGGTGAGTGTGGCCGACGGCCGCGCGCTCATCGAGATGGGGTCGCGGCGCACCCATGAGGAAGCGGCGGTCGCCGCGGCGCGCGCGGCCTATCTCGCGGGCTTCGACTCGACGTCCAATCTGCAGGCCGCGCAGCGGTACGGCATCCCCGCGGCGGGTACCGCCGCGCACGCGTTCACCCTGCTGCACACCACGACGGCCGGCCGCGACGAGGCGTCCGCCTTCCGCAGCCAGGTCGAGAGCCTCGGTGTGGGGACGACCCTGCTGGTGGACACCTACGACATCACCGAGGGCGTGAACACGGCGATCGCGGTGGCCGGCCCCGAACTCGGTGGCGTGCGGATCGATTCGGGCGATCTCGGTGTGCTCGCCCGCCAGGTGCGCGAACAGCTCGACGGACTCGGCGCGACCCGCACGAAGATCGTGATGTCCGGTGATCTCGACGAATACGGGATCGCGGGTCTGCGCGCCGAACCGGTCGACGGCTACGGCGTCGGCACGTCGCTGGTGACCGGCTCGGGGGCTCCGACGGCGGGCATGGTCTTCAAGCTCGTGGAAGTCGACGGCCTCGCGGTCGAGAAGCGCAGTGCGTCGAAGGAGTCCCGCGGGGGCGCGAAGCGGGCCGTCCGGTACGCGCGGAGGACGGGCACGCTCGTCGAGGAGGTCGTGTACCCGGCCCGCGCCGAGCAGGTCCCGCCGGGCGAGGGTTCGCAGGTCCACGAACTGATGATCCCGCTGGTCCGCGGCGGCGAGGCGGTCGGCGATCTGCCTACCCTGGAGGAGAGCCGGGAGTACCTCCGGCAGGGCATGGTGCGTCTGCCGTGGGAGGGCCTGACGCTCTCGGCCGGGGATCCCGCCATCCCCACCCGCTTCGTCCGTGAGGGGTGAGTGCCATGCGCGCTTTGCTGGTGGTCGACGTCCAGAACGACTTCTGCGAGGGCGGTTCGCTCGCCGTGGAGGGCGGCTCGCGGGTGGCGTCCGACATCACCCGGTTCCTGCAGGCGCGCGGTGACGACTACGCGCACATCGTCGCAACCCGCGACCACCACGTCGATCCCGGAGACCATTTCTCTCCCGAGCCCGATTTCGTCGACTCGTGGCCGCCGCACTGCCGGGCAGGGACGCCGGGCGCGGACTTCCACCCGGAGCTGACCACGGACCGGTTCGAGGCCGTCTTCTCCAAGGGTGCCGACGACGCCGCCTATTCGGGCTTCGAAGGAACCGACGACGAGGGCACGACGTTGGCGTCGTGGCTGCGCGACCGCGGCGTGACGGACGTCGACATCGTCGGGATCGCCACCGACCACTGCGTGCGGGCCACCGCGCTCGACGCGATCGAGGAGGGTTTCGGCGCCCGGGTGCTGCTGCCCTACACCGCAGGGGTGTCGGAGGCGACGATCCGCCCCGCCCTCGAGCGGATGCGCGAGGCCGGTGTCGAGCTGGTCACCGACCTTCCCGGCGTCACCGATATCACCGATCACAGGTAGCGGGGCCGCAGGCCGAAGGTGACGGTGGGGACCGATACCCTGTGCCGGTGCCGGATCTCCCCGAAGTCCCAGAATTGCTGCGAACCGCGGTGCACGCGCTGGGCGGTAAGGAGCGGCGCAACCAGCTGACGATGGCCTCGGCCGTCGCGCACAGCATCGACACCGGCGAACACCTCGCCGTGCAGGCCGGCACGGGTACCGGTAAGTCGCTGGCCTATCTCGTGCCGAGCATCCGGTACGCGGTGAAGACGGGCCGCACCGTGGTGGTCTCCACCGCGACCATCGCCTTGCAGCGGCAGCTCGTCGAACGCGACCTGCCACGACTCGCCGACGCCCTCGCCGGTTCGCTCGGCCGGCGCCCGCGTTTCGCGATCCTCAAGGGTCGCGGAAACTACCTGTGCCTGAACAAGATCCATACCGGTCTCGCCGAGGAGACGCCCGACGCCGAGTTGTTCGACGCGTTCGCCCTCTCGCGCATCGGCCGCGAGGTGCGGCGGGTGACGGAGTGGTCGTCCACCACCGAGACCGGCGACCGCGACGACCTGTCCCCCGGCGTCTCCGATCAGGCCTGGCGTCAGCTGTCCGTCACCGCGCGCGAATGCCTCGGCAAGTCGCGGTGCCCGGTGGGAGAAGACTGCTTCGCCGAGATCGCGCGCGCCGAGGCCGCGCAGGTCGACGTGGTCGTCACCAACCACGCGCTGCTCGCCATCGATGCGATCACCGGCATCTCGATCCTGCCCGAGCACGATGTCGTGGTCGTCGACGAGGCCCACGAACTCGTCGATCGGATCACGAACGTCGCCACCGCCGAGTTGTCGCCGGGCACGGTGTCGGCGGCCGCGCGGCGCTGCGTCAAGCTCGTCGAGGACGAGGAGATCGACCGGCTCGACGGTGCCGCCGAGAACTGGGAGTCGTTCCTCGAAGAACTACCGGCGGGTCGCTGGGACGAGCTGCCCGAGGGCGCCGCGGCCGCGCTGGCCTCGATCCGCGATGCCGCCTGGGCCGTGCACACGGCGATCGGACCGGCCAAGCCCGGCACCGATCCCGAGGTCGCCGCGGCCCGCAGTCAGGCGCTCGCGGAGATCGACGAGGTGCACGACTGCGCGGTCCGGGTGCTGACGACCTTCGAGCAGCGAGACCCTTCGCAGCGACCCGACGTCGTGTGGCTCGCCGCCGACGAGTTCCGCGGCAACGTGCGCCGCACCGTGCGGGTCGCGCCGCTGTCGGTCGGTGGGTTGTTGCGCAGCCGGTTGTTCGGTGAGTCCACCGTCATCCTCACCTCCGCGACCCTCACGGTCGGCGGGTCGTTCGACGGACTCGCGGTCAACTGGGGTCTGCCGCCGCAGTCGCCGGCCCGCAGCGACACCACCTCCGCCTCCGGTGCCGAACCTCCGTCCGACAAGGGCGATCTCGCGTGGAACGGGATCGACGTGGGGTCGCCCTTCGATCACGCGAAGGCGGGCATCCTCTACATCGCGAAGCATCTGACGCCACCCGGCCGCGACGGTCTGCCGCCCTCGCATCTCGACGAGATCGCCGAACTCGTCACCGCCGCCGAAGGGCGCACCCTCGGGTTGTTCTCCTCGATGCGCGCCGCGAAGGCCGCCACCGAGGCACTGCGCGAGCGTCTCGACACACCGATCCTGTGCCAGGGCGACGACGCGACCGGCGCGCTGGTCGAGAAGTTCGCAGCCGACGAGGCGACGAGCCTGTTCGGCACCCTGTCGCTGTGGCAGGGTGTCGACGTTCCGGGCCCGTCGCTGTCGCTGGTGATCATCGACCGCATTCCGTTCCCCCGACCCGACGATCCGCTGCTGGTCGCCCGGCAACGCGCCGTGGAGGCTCGCGGCGGCAACGGGTTCATGGCGGTCGCCGCCAACCACGCCGCGCTGCTGCTGGCGCAGGGTGTCGGGCGTCTGCTGCGCAGCACCGAGGATCGGGGCGTGGTGGCGGTGCTCGACTCGCGTCTGGCGACCGCGCGGTACGGCGGTTATCTGCGTGCGTCGCTGCCGCCGTTCTGGGAGACGGCCGATCCGGCGGTGGTCCGCCGGGCACTCACGCGTCTGCGCGGCTGAGCACCCGGCGGGTCCTGATCTTCTACGGGAGCGCGACCATGCCGAGTTCGGCGGGCGAGGCGAGCAGCCCGTGCCTGGGCAGCACCCGCACCGTGTAGCCGACGGCGCCGGCGAGCGGCAGCGGCACCGTCGCGGTGAACTCCTCCCCCAGGGGGTCGGTACCGATGTGCTCCATCGCCACGGTGACGGGGTCGCCGATCGTGTCGTCGGAGCCCACGCGCCCGACCACGGCCTGCACCTCGACATCCTCCGGGGTCAGGTCGCCGAGCTGGACGTGCGCGGTCAGCCCCAGCGGCAGGCCGATCTGCGGCACGTCCGGGATCGGCGTCGAATCGACCTGCGCGACACGCACTCCCGGCCACGACGCCTCGATGCGGTGCCGGTAGTCGGCCAGCGCCCGCGCGCCCGCGTAGTCGTCGGCGGTCACCTTCGCGGCCGCCGCGGCCGCGGGGATGTAGTAGTCGACGGCGTAGTCGCGCACCATGCGCGAGGCGAGCACCTTCGGGCCGAGATTCTCGAGCGTGTGGCGCACCATCTCGATCCAGCGGGCCGGCACCCCGTCGGAGTCACGGTCGTAGAAGCGCGGCAGCACCGAACGTTCGAGCAACTCGTACAACGCGGCGGCCTCGAGATCGTCGCGACGGGTGTCGTCGACACCGTCGGCGGTGGGGATGGCCCAGCCGTTCTCGCCGTCGAACATCTCGTCCCACCATCCGTCGCGGATGGACAGGTTGAGACCGCCGTTGAGAGCCGACTTCATGCCCGACGTGCCGCACGCCTCGAGCGGGCGCAGCGGGTTGTTCAGCCACACATCGCTACCCCAGTACAGATAGCGGGCCATCGACATGTCGTAGTTGGGCAGGAAGACGATGCGGTGCCGCACGTCGTACTCGTCGGCGAACCGCACGACCTGCTGGATGAGCGCCTTGCCGCCGTCGTCGGCGGGGTGGCTCTTGCCGGCGACGACGAGCTGCACGGGCCGTTCGTCGTCGAGCAGCAGCGCGCGCAGCCGTTCGGGGTCGCGCAGCATCAGGGTGAGGCGCTTGTAGGTGGGCACGCGCCGCGCGAACCCGACGGTGAGCACGTTCGGATCGAAGACCGACTCGATCCAGCCGAGTTCGGCTTCGGTGGCGCCGCGTTCGAGCCACGACTCGCGCAGCCGGCGACGCACCTCGGCGACGAGCTGCGCGCGCAACGTGTTGCGGGTCGACCACAGTTCCTTGCGGTCGATGGTCTGGAGCAGTTCCCAGCCGCGGGCCTCCTCGACCCGGTCGGGTCCGGCGAGGCGGTTGGCGAGCGCGATCCATTCGCGCGCGGCCCAGGTGGGGGCGTGGACACCGTTGGTGACCGAGCCGATGGGCACCTCGGCGGCGTCGAATCCGGGCCACAGTCCTTCGAACATGCCGCGGCTGACCTCGCCGTGCAGCTTCGACACGCCGTTGCAGCGCTGGCCGAGGCGCAGACCGAGATGGGCCATGTTGAACACGTTCGGGTTGCTCTCGCGTCCGAGCGCGAGGATGCGGTCGACGGTGAGGCCGGGCAGCAGTGCCGACTCGTTCTCGCCGTTGGTGCCCGAGAAGTAGTGGCGCACGAGATCGATCGGGAAGCGGTCGATACCCGCGGGCACGGGGGTGTGGGTGGTGAAGACCGTGCCGGCCCGCACGGCGGCGAGCGCTTCGTCGAAGTCGAGTCCGGCGCCGGTGACGAGTTCGCGGATGCGTTCGGCGCCGAGGAAACCCGCGTGTCCCTCGTTCATGTGGAAGACGTCGGGGTCGGGCAGACCGTGGATGCGCGTGTAGGCGCGCACCGCGCGGACACCGCCGACGCCGGCGAGGATCTCCTGCTTGATGCGGTGGTCCTGGTCGCCGCCGTAGAGGCGGTCGGTGACCCCGCACAGCTCCTCGTCGTTGGAGGGGATGTCGGAGTCGAGCAGCAGCAGCGGGACGCGCCCGACCTGGGCGATCCAGATCCGCGCGTCGAGTGTGCGTCCGCCCGGCACGGCGACCTGCACGAGCGCGGCGGTGCCGTCGGCCTCGGTGAGCAGTCGCAGCGGCAGGCCCTGCGGGTCGTAGGAGGGGTAGTGCTCCATCTGCCAGCCGTCGGCGCTGAGCGACTGCCGGAAGTAGCCGGACCGGTAGAGCAGGCCGACGCCGATGAGCGGCAGGCCGAGATCGGAGGCGGCCTTGAGGTGGTCGCCGGCGAGGATGCCGAGGCCGCCGGAGTAGTTCGGCAGCACCTCGGTGACACCGAACTCCATGGAGAAATAGGCGATGCCGGCGGGCAGTGTCGTGCCGCGCTCCTGCTGTTCCTGGAACCAGCGGGGGCGGGTGAGGTAGTGCTCGAGGTCGGCGGCGGCGGCGTCGAGGCGGGCGAGGAAGTCGCCGTCCTCGGCGAGCGCGTCGAGGCGGGCCGGCGGCACCTCGCCGAGCAGCCGGACGGGGTCGTTGCTGCACCGGCGCCACAGGTCCGGGTCGACCGATTCGAACAGGTCCTGGGTCTGCGGGTGCCAGGACCATCGGAGGTTGGCCGTCAGAGCTCCCAGCGCAGCCAGCCGCTCGGGAAGATGGGCTCGTACGGTGAACCGGCGCAGTGCTTTCACGGGGAGCACACTACCGACCGACCGCGCTTCGTGACGGCCGGGCGGCGGATCTCACGTGCCCGGATCCACGCCGGTCGCGGACGGGATCGCCCGGCACACGGAGAGGCCCCGCGGCGTGCACACCGCGGGGCCTTCTCTCCTGTGGCCGACCCCCCGTCGGCCGGTGGACTCAGAGTCCGCCGAGGAGCAGGTGCAGCAGGTCTCCGACGACTCCGATCAGACCGGCAACCAGACCCATGTGTTCTTCCCTTCGTCGTGCCCCCGAGGAGGCTGTTGTTGTCTTGCAGAACAAACAGTAGGGAGCGGGGTGTTGCCGTCCGGTCAATTGAAGTGAACGGTGAGTTACAGATAATTTCGGTGCTGCAGAGGGGATTCTTCGCGGGTCCCGCTGCATGCACAGCCGCGCGGCGCGACCTCCATTACGGTGGTTCGAGACACGGTCGTTGCCCCCATCGGCCCTGCTCGTCCACCCGGACCCGCACGGAACGGAGCTAGCGTGACAGGTCGGCTCGCCATCGACGACGTACAACCCTCCATCGACGGAGGGCGTTATCCGACGAAGGCGGTCGTCGGGGAGGTGGTGCCGGTCTCCGCTGTCGTGTGGCGTGAGGGCCACGACGCGATCGCCGCGACACTCGCCGTCCGAGGACCGGCCGACGATCCCGAATCCGCGGGCAGGCTGGTGCGGATCCCGATGGTCCCGGGCACCGAACCCGACACCTTCCACGCCACCTTCTCCCCCACGAGCGTCGGCGCGTGGACCTACCGGGTCGAGGCGTGGAGCGACCCGGTCGCGACCTGGCGCCACGCGGTCACCGCGAAGACCGACGCCGGGCAGGACGCCACCGAACTCGCGAACGATCTCGAGGTCGGCGCACGGATCTTCGAGAAGGCCGCGAAGGGCGCACCGCGCGGCAACCGTCCCGCTCTGCTCGCGGTCGCTGCGTCCCTGCGGTCCGACCGTCCGCTGGCCGAGCGCGTCGCTCCGGCCTTCTCCCCCGACGTCACCGAGATCCTCCGCGCCCATCCCCTCCGCGAGCTGGTCACCCGCGGAAAGGCGTTCACGGCGTTCGCCGATCGCCGCCGCGCGCTGTTCGGTTCCTGGTACGAGTTCTTCCCCCGGTCCACCGGCGGCTGGCACGAGGACGGAACCCCGCGGCACGGCACCTTCGCCACGGCCGCCGCCGATCTGCCGCGCATCGCGGCGATGGGATTCGACGTCGTCTACCTCCCCCCGATCCACCCGATCGGCAAGGTCAACCGCAAGGGACCGAACAACACCCTCGTCGCCGGCCCGGACGACGTCGGGTCGCCCTGGGCGATCGGTTCCGACGAGGGCGGTCACGACGCCATCCATCCCGAACTCGGCACCGAGCAGGACTTCCGCGATTTCGTCGCCCGAGCGAAGGAACTCGAGCTCGAGGTCGCCCTCGATCTCGCCCTGCAGTGCGCCCCCGACCACCCGTGGGCCCGGGAGCATCCGGAATGGTTCACCGTGCTGCCCGACGGCACGATCGCGTACGCGGAGAACCCGCCCAAGAAGTACCAGGACATCTATCCGATCAACTTCGACGACGACCCCGAGGGCATCTACGCCGAGGTCCTGCGCGTGGTCCGGCACTGGATCCGGTTGGGCGTCGACATCTTCCGCGTCGACAATCCGCACACCAAGCCCCCGAACTTCTGGGAGCAGCTCATCGCCGAGATCAAGCGCACCGATCCCGACGTGCTGTTCCTGTCGGAGGCCTTCACCCGGCCCGCCCGCATGTACGGGCTCGCGCGACGCGGATTCACGCAGTCCTACACGTATTTCACGTGGCGGGTCGCGAAATGGGAGCTCACCGAGTTCGGTACCGAGCTCGCCGCGAAGGCCGACGAGGCCAGGCCGAACCTGTTCGTCAACACCCCCGACATCCTGCACGAGACGCTGCAGCACGGCGGGCCCGGCATGTTCGCGCTGCGTGCGGCGCTCGCCGCCACCCTGGCTCCCTCGTGGGGCGTGTACTCGGGATACGAACTGTTCGAGCACCTCGCGGTGCGGCCGGGCAGCGAGGAGTACCTCGACTCGGAGAAGTACCAGTTGCGGCCGCGCCGATACGACGAGGCCCGCCGGCGCGGCGAGTCGCTCGAACCGTGGCTGACCACCCTCAACCGCATCCGGCGCGCGCATCCGGCCTTGCAGCAGCTGCGCAACATCACCTTCCACCACGTCGACAACGACGCGCTGATCGCCTATTCGAAGTTCGATCCGTCCACCGGAGACTGCGTGCTCACGGTGATCAACCTCAACCCCTACGGGGCCGAACAGGGCACGGTCTGGCTCGACATGCCGGCGATCGGACACGACTGGCACGACCACTTCCCCGTTTACGACGAGGTGAGTGGGGAACAGTACTCGTGGGGACAGGCCAACTACGTGCGCCTCGAGCCGTGGCGGGCGGTGGCACACATCCTGGTCCTGCCCCCGATCGGCATCCCCACCCGCACAACGCTCGCCTACAGGAGGCAGTCGTGACCGTGCCGCCCCAGACGCCGGGCGCCGATGTTCCGCGCCGGCGCCACAGCCCGCGACCGGAGGACCTCGACCTGCTCGCCGCCGGCGAGCACCACGATCCGCACGCGGTGCTCGGGGCCCATCCGCATCCGGAGGGGACGGTCATCCGGGCACTGCGCCCCGGGGCCGAGAAGGTCGCCGCCCGCATCGGGCGTCGCGACCATCCGCTCGAACCCGTGGGCGAGGACGTCTTCAGCGCCCTGATCCCGGTCTTCGATCTCGCCGACTACCGGCTCGTGGTGACCTATCCGTTCGATCACGTCGAGGTCGTCGCGGACGGCTACCGCTTCATGCCGACGCTGGGCGAACTCGACCGTCACCTGCTGAGCGAAGGCCGGCACGAACGGCTGTGGGAGGTGCTCGGCGCCCATCCGCGGACCTACGAGACCCCGGACGGCCCGGTGACGGGCACGTCCTTCGCCGTGTGGGCGCCGGGCGCACGCGGGGTCACCGTCACCGGCGACTTCGACGGCTGGGGCGGACGCACCGCCCCGATGCGGGTGCTCGGCTCGAGCGGCGTCTGGGAGGTCTTCGTTCCCGGCATCGAACCGGGCGCGCTGTACAAGTACCGGGTGCACGGCCGCGACGGATCCGTCCGCGACAAGGCCGATCCGATGGCGTTCGCCACCGAGGTGCCGCCCGCAACCGCGTCGAAGGTCACCGAGAGCCGCTACACCTGGAACGACGACGACTGGGTCGCGACCCGCGAGAAGGCGCAGCCCTGGCAGGAACCGATGGCGGTCTACGAGGTGCACCTCGGTTCGTGGCGCCCGGGCCTGAACTACGTCGAACTCGCCGATCAGCTGGCCGAGTACATCCTCGAGACCGGATTCACGCACGTCGAGCTGCTGCCGGTCGCCGAGCATCCCTTCGGCGGGTCGTGGGGCTACCAGGTCACCTCCTACTACGCCCCCACCTCCCGGTTCGGCACACCCGACGAGTTCCGCGCGTTCGTCGACCGTCTCCACGCCGCCGGGATCGGCGTGATCATGGACTGGGTGCCCGCCCACTTCCCCAAGGACGAGTGGGCGCTCGCGCGCTTCGATGGCAGCCCCCAGTACGAACATCCCGATCCGCGCCGCGGTGAACAGCTGGACTGGGGCACCTACGTCTTCGACTACGGCCGCCCCGAGGTGCGGAACTTCCTCGTCGCCAACGCCCTGTACTGGATCGAGGAGTTCCACATCGACGGTCTGCGCGTCGACGCCGTGGCCTCGATGTTGTATCTCGACTACTCGCGCCCCGAGGGCGGCTGGACGCCGAACATCTACGGCGGGCGTGAGAACCTCGAGGCCGTCGCGTTCCTGCAGGAACTCAACGCCACCGTCCACAAGCACTATCCGGGGATCGTGACGGTCGCGGAGGAATCGACCTCCTGGCCGGGCGTGACCCGCTCGACGAACGTCGGCGGGCTCGGGTTCAGCATGAAGTGGAACATGGGCTGGATGCACGACACCCTCGGCTATCTCGGCCGCGATCCCGTGCACCGCACCTATCACCACCACGAGATCACGTTCTCGCTCGTGTACGCGTGGAGCGAGAACTTCGTGCTCCCCATCAGCCACGACGAGGTCGTCCACGGCAAGGGCACGCTGTGGACGCGACTGCCGGGCGACGACGCCACACGCGCCGCCGGCCTGCGCTCGATGCTCGCCTACATGTGGGCCCATCCCGGCAAGCAGTTGCTGTTCATGGGCCAGGAGTTCGGGCAGGTCGCCGAGTGGTCCGAAGAACGCGGCCTCGACTGGTGGCAGCTCGACGAACCGCTCCACGCCGGTATCCACCGGCTGGTGTGCGATCTCAACGGCATCTACCGCTCGCACCCGGCGCTCTACACGCTCGACACCACGCCCGGCGGATACTCGTGGATCGACGCCAACGATGCGCACAACAACGTCCTGTCGTTCCTGCGCTACGGCAGCGACGGCTCGGTGGTCGCGTGCCTGCACAACTTTTCGGGCACCACCTACGCCGACTATCGTGTCGGATTGCCCGAACCGGGCACGTGGGAGGAAGTCCTCAACACGGACGCGACCGCCTACCAGGGCAACGGAGCGGGCAACTTCGGCGCCGTGGAGGCGGACGAAGATTCGTGGCACGGGCGTCCCGCCTCGGCTCGGGTGACCTTGCCTGCGCACGGCGCCATCTGGTTGTCGTTGCGGAGGTGACGCTGCCCGACGACAGGAGCACAACGACATGCGACGGACGCACCGGTTCGCGCGACTGGTGGTGCCCGCACTGACCGTCGTCCTGCTGGCGGGATGCGCCCAGCGGATCGAAGGAACGGCGGTGTCGATCTACGACAACCCCTTCACCGTGGCGGGGCTGCCCGTCACCTCCGGGGCGTCGGGTCCACGCAGCGGGGTGCCCGATGCGGACATCGAGATCGAGAACACCGACGGCGGTCCCGTCGACGTCCTGGCCGGCAACGCGATCGCCGACATCGAGGAGTATTGGCGTCAGGAGTTCGCGTCGGTCGCCCGGGGCACCTTCCGCCCGGTCGAGACGATCGTGTCGTGGGATCCGTCCGAGCGCCGGGGTCCGCGTTTCTGCGGCAAACCCACCTACGACTTCATCAACGCGGCCTACTGCAGCGGGGGTGACGAGATCGGATGGGACCGCACCTACCTCATGCCGCAGCTCATCGACAGCTTCGGGCCGATGGCCGCGGTGACGGTCCTCGCCCACGAGTACGGGCACGCCGTCCAGCACACGGCGGGGCTGGTCGCCGAGGACGATCCCGGCATCGTGTTCGAGCAGCAGGCCGACTGTTTCGCCGGTGCCTTCATGCGGCACGTCGCGGAGGGCCGCTCGACGCACTTCCAGCTCGACACCTCCGACGGGCTGAACAACGTGCTCGCGTCGATGGTGCTCTTCCGCGACGCCGATCCGAACGATCCCGACTCGATCCACGGTTCGGCCTTCGAACGCGTGACGGCCGTGCAGATCGGGTTCACCGACGGGGCCGGCTCGTGTGCGCGCATCGATTCCGCCGAGATCGAGTCGCGCCGCGCCGACCTGCCGCAGTACTACGACTCCGCCGACGACGGCGAGCTACCGGTCACCGGCGAGTCGGTCGAGGCGATCTTCGAGTCGTTCCACCAGGTCTTCGACCTCGACGCCCTGCCGCAACTCGATCTGTCGGGCGCCGACCTCGGGTGCTCGGACGCCCGGGCCACCTCACCGGTGTCGTACTGCCCCGCGACGAACACCGTGGGCGTCGACATAAAGGCACTGAGTGAGCGCGGTACGGCCGCCCCGCCGGGAAGCGGATTCGATCCCGGTGTCCGCGGCGACTACAACGCCTACGTGCTCGTCGCCTCCCGCTACGCCCTCGCGGTGCAGAAGGAAGCCGGCCAGTCGCTCACCGAGCCGCGCACGGCCCTGCGGGCGGCCTGTCTGTCCGGGGTGATCAGTGCCGCGCTGAGCCCCGACAGCACCCTCGCCTCGAACGTCGACCCGAGCCAGGTGCTCGTGTGGCTGTCCCCCGGCGACCTCGACGAAGCGGTCTCGGGTCTGCTCACCGACGGACTGGCGGCGAGCGACGTCAACGGCAACACGGTGCCGAGCGGATTCGCCCGGGTGGATGCCTTCCGCACCGGCGTCCTCGGCGGCGAGGCCGCCTGCACCGGCCGTTACCGCTGAGACGACACCGGCCGCCCACCACGAGTGGTGAGCGGCCGGGCCGACGGATGCGTAGGGATCAGTAGAGGGCCATCGCGAGCTTGCGACGCGACGACACCACGACCGGATCCGCGGCGTCGAACAGTTCGAACAGTTCGAGGAGCCGGGTGCGTGCCGCGGTGCGTTCGTCCCCGGCGCTGCGGCGCACGAACTCGATGAGACGACCGAAGGCCGCCTCCGGCTGCTGCGCGAACAGTTCGGCGTCGGCCGCCGTGAACTGGGCTTCGAGGTCGTTCGGAGCGGCATCGGCGCGCTCGATCGCATCCTCGGGGACCGTGCTCGCGCGGGCCAGGAAACGCACCTGACGCAGCGCGGCCTGCGCCTCGGTGTTGTTCGGCTCGGAGTTCAGGACGAGCTGGTAGGCCGCCTCGGCGCCCTCGAAGTCGCCGTTCTCGAGCGCCTGCTCGGCGGCCTCGAAACGCGGGTCGGCAGGCTGTTCCTCCGGTTCGGCGCCGGGAGGGCCGGACAGCTTGCCTGCGACGGCGTTCCGGATGGCGTCGAGCCACTGACGCAACGCGGGCTCGGGCTGCACGCCCTGGAAGTCGGCGAGCGGCTGGCCGGCCGCGATCGCGACGACCGTGGGCACCGACTGGACGCCGAAGGCCTGCGCGATCCGCGGGTTGGCGTCGACGTCGACCTTCGCGAGGACCCACGCGCCGTTCGCTTCGTTCGCGAGCTTCTCGAGAACGGGCGAGAGCTGCTTGCACGGCTCGCACCAGGTCGCCCACAGGTCGACGATCACGGGCACCTGCGTCGACCGCTGCAGCACCTCGGTTTCGAATGTCGCTTCGGTGACGTCCACGATCGGGGCGATGGCAGCGGGTGCGGCGCCGTCGCCCCCGGACGGAGGCGGAGGCGGCGGCGCGGAGGCCCTCTCCTTGAGCGGTGAGAGATCCACCGCGCCGGACATCGCCGCGGCGACGGCGGCAGAACGTGCTGGACGGGAACCGGGTCGAGTCACGTCCACCAGTTTGTCACGAGTGGTCCGAATCGTGCTGCGCGGACCGGGGACGCAGCCGTGAGATCAGACGGTCGCGGTGACGTCCTCGCGGGTCGCCGGAGCGGACAGCTCTCCGAGGCGACCGGTACGCACGGCCCAGCGCTCGAAGACGATCGTGCCGAACGGGGGCACGCTCGACACGAGGGCGAGGAAGGTCGTCTTGAGATCCCACTTCAGCGACCACGCCGTGAGGAGCGCGATGAGCACGAACGGGATGAAACCGGCCACGCCGTGCACCATGCCCGGGATCGCGATGGCCTCTTCGTAGCCGAGCACCCACTTGAAGAACATGGCGATCAGGAGGGCGAGCCAGGTCACCGCCTCCCAGATCGCGATCAGCCGGAATCGTTTCGCGGGCGTGGACACGTCGAGGATGTTGGTCATGCGGCCATTGTGCCGAAAGGCCTACGACAAGCCGTAGTTCAGTGAGAGACATCACGGCCCCGGCATGCTTGCGCCGGGGCCGTGATCATGCTCTCGGGAAGAGGGTCAGTTCTTGGGCACCCGCACGATGAGCGCGTCGCCCTGGCCGCCACCACCGCACAGGGCGGCAGCGCCGACGCCACCGCCGCGGCGCTTCAGCTCGAGCGCCAGGTGCAGCACGATGCGCGCACCCGACATGCCGAGCGGGTGGCCGAGCGCGATCGCACCGCCGTTGACGTTCACCTTCGCCGGATCGATGCCCAGCTCACGGGCCGAGACGATGCCGACGGCGGCGAACGCCTCGTTGATCTCGACGAGGTCGAGGTCCTTCGGGTCGACGCCCTCGCGCTCGCAGGCCTTGGCGATCGCCCGGGCCGGCTGCGACTGCAGGGTCGAGTCCGGTCCGGCGACGACGCCGTGACGGCCGATCTCGGCGATCCAGCTCAGCCCGAGCTCGGTGGCCTTGGCCTTGCTCATCACGACGACCGCGGCGGCACCGTCGGAGATCTGCGAGGCCGACCCGGCGGTGACGGTGCCGTCCTTCGAGAAGGCCGGACGCAGCGAGCCGAGCGACTCGGCGGTGGTCTCCGGGCGGATGCCCTCGTCGGCGGCGAAGACGATCGGGTCGCCCTTGCGCTGCTTGATCGACACCGGCACGACCTCGTCCTCGAACAGGCCGTCCTTCCAGGCACGGGCAGCGTTCTGGTGCGAGGCGGCGGCGAAGGCGTCCTGCTCCTCGCGGGAGACGAAGCGGTCGCCGGAGTTGGCCGACTCGGTGAGGTTGCCCATCGCCTGGTCGGTGAAGATGTCGTGCAGGCCGTCGTAGGCCATGTGGTCGCGCAGGGTCACGTCGCCGTACTTGAAGCCGGCGCGGGACTTCTCGAGCATGTGCGGGGCCTGGCTCATCGACTCCTGGCCGCCGGCGACGACGACGTCGAACTCGCCCGCGCGGATCAGCTGGTCGGCCATCGCGATCGCGTTGATGCCCGACAGACACACCTTGTTGATCGTCAGCGCCGGCACATCCATCGGGATGCCGGCGGCGACGGCCGCCTGACGGGCCGGGATCTGGCCGGCGCCGGCGGTGAGCACCTGGCCCATGATGACGTATTCGACCTGTTCAGGAGCCACGCCGGCGCGCTCGAGTGCGCCCTTGATCGCCACGCCACCGAGATCCGATCCGGAGAAATCCTTGAGCGAACCCTGCAGGCGCCCCATGGGCGTCCGGGCTCCGGCGACGATGACAGAACTGCTCACGGGACATTCCTCCGAAAGATCGGCATGTGATCGGAAAACTCCACTCGGATATTCACCTGAATCCCGATAGGAGTGCACTCAACGGTACCGCTACCGTCTAGAGCATGACCGAGACCTCTCCCACATCCACTCCGGCGGCGTCCGTTCTCGCTTCCGGACTCGTCACCGCCATCGATCACGTCGGCATCGCGGTACCCGACCTCGATGCCGCTCTCACCTGGTACGCCGAGAACCTCGGCCTCGTGTCCACCCACGAGGAAGTCAACGAGGAGCAGGGCGTGCGCGAGGCGATGCTGGCCGTTCCGGGGACCCCCGAAGGGTCCACCATGATCCAGCTGCTCGCCCCGCTGAACGAGAACTCCACGATCGCGAAGTTCATCGACCGCAACGGACCGGGCCTGCAGCAGCTCGCCTACCGCGTCTCCGACATCGACGCCGTCTCCACGGCGCTGCGCGAGCGCGGCGTCCGGTTGCTGTACGACGCTCCCCGTCGCGGTACCGCCGATTCGCGCATCAACTTCCTGCATCCGAAGGACGCGGGCGGCGTCCTCGTCGAGCTCGTCGAGCCGGCGGCACATCCCGCTCACTGACGGCCGTTCCGGTGCGCTCCCGAAGACGGATGGGGCGGGAGCGCACCCGGGTCGTACCCGCAGGGACCGGGTAGATTGTCTCCATGGTCTTCGATCGTGATCGCGCACCCAGCCACCTGCCGTTCTCCATCGTGCGGAAGGGCTTCGACCGCGACGAGGTGACCAACTACTTCGCACGGTTCGAGGCCGAGCTGCGCGTGACCGCCACCGACCGCGACGCTGCTGCCGCGCAGGCCCGCGATCTGGCCCGTCAGCTCGAGAACGCCCGCAACGAGATCGACGAACTGCGCAAGGACGTCGACCGTCTGTCGGTGCCTCCCACCACCGCCGAGGGTATGAGCGACCGCATCTCGCGGATGCTGCGTCTCGCCTCCGACGAGGCCTCCGAGCTGCGTGCCCGCGCCGAGGCCGACGCCGCCGAGATGATCTCGCTGGCGGAGCAGGAGGGCATCCGCCTCCGGGGCGATTACGAGAAGAAGCTCGCCGAACTCGAGGACACCCGCATCGCCTTCGCGGCCGAGCACGAGCGGACGATGACCGCGGCCCGCGCCGAGGCCGAGCGGATCGTGGCCGCTGCCCGCGCCGAGGCCGAGCGACTCGACGCCGAGGCAGAGGCCAAGCGCGAGCAGGTGCAGCAGGACTTCGAGATCACGATGTCCGAGCGCCGCACGAAGTTGCTCGGCGCCCTCGACGAACTCGAACGGACGAGCAAGGCCGAGGCCGAACGTCGTGTCGAGGAGGCCACGCAGGAAGCCGAACGGCGGCTCACCCGCGCTACCGAACAGTCCGAGCGGAAGGTCGCCAACGCGCGCGACCTCACGGAGGAACTCCGCGTGCTGCGGGGACGCATCCTCGGCCAGCTCGACGCCGTTCGCGAGCAGCTCGACGACGTCCCCACGCTGCTCGCGGCGATCAACCGCGAAGGCGAACTGCTCGATCGGGAGATCTCCCTCGACGAGCCCCGCACGACCGTCCTCGGCACGGCGCGCGACAAGCAAGGCAGCGACAAGCAGGGCGGCGACAAGCAGGGTTCGGACGACGAGAGCCCGGAGGAGCCGGCATCCGTCAAGGCCGACGCGAAGGCGGACAAGACCGCGCCGCTGCCGCAGACCGACAAGACCACGCCCCTGCCGCAGGCCGACCGGACGGTGCGTATCCCGAAGAGCGATGCCCCCGGCTCGGCCTCCGGCCCGAACTCGGCCGGGCAGCCGAACACCGGCGGGCAGGGATCGCAGTCCACTCCGCGTACGCCGAACGCCTCGGCACCGCATCGCTCCCCCTCCGTCGGTGCCGGTGCGCAGGGTCGCTCCCCCGCCGTGGCCAGCAAGGTCCGCAACTGACGATCGGTAGCCGTCGGCTTGACCTTCGAGTCGGTCGAAGCTTCATGATGGGCCGGTGACCGACCCGGAGATGATGTCGATCGGCGTGTTCGCCGAACTCGTCGGACTGACCGCGAGCGCATTGCGGTTCTACGACGACGCCGACCTGTTGCGCCCCGCGCACGTCGATCCCTCGACGGGATACCGGTTCTACTGCCGGTCCCAGGTCCCGCGCGCCTGCCGGCTGCGGCAGTTGCGGGAGATCGGAATGCCGCTGCCCGCCATCGGCGAGTTCTTCGCCGCCGACGCGGACGAGGCAGTGCGACTGCTCGACGACCACGTTGCGGGGATGACCTCGGAGGCCGACAGGCTCCGACGGGCCGCCGAGACCCTCGGCGCGTCCCTACGTGCCGAATCACGCCGCGTGGTCTGCACGGTGCCGGGACCCGTCCTCGCCGGGGCCGTCGATCAGGTCTCCGCCTCCACCGGTCACGACCCCGACATCCCGGTGCTGAACGGCGTGCACATGGAAACCGGATCCGGCTGCGTGAGGTTGACCGCCACCGACCGGTACCGGCTCGCCACCCGGACGCTCGTGCCCACCGATCCGATCTGCCCGTCCTGGGCCGGCACACTCGCCGGCGACGATCTGCGGGTCGCGACCTCCCGGCTCCGGTGCAGCCCGTCGGTGATCGTCGAAGCGGATGAGCGGGCGGTCACCTTCCGCACCTCCGCCGGTGACGTCCTCCACTGCCGTCTGCTTCCCGAGCCGTTCCCCGACCACCGACTCCTCCTGGACTCGCTCCCCGCGGTGACGCAGCGGGTCACCCTCGGCAAACGCCGCGTGGTGACAGTGCTCGAGCAGCGAGCACCGGAGACCGTCGGCCTACGGACCTCCCCCGACCGGCCGGTCCTGGTGTTCCCCGACGGGGACGAGGTGCCGCTCGACGGTACGGCCACCGGACCGGAGCTGACGATCTGGTTCGACCTGGTCACCGTGTATCCGGCATGGAGTCACGCGCTCGGCGACGACCTGATGCTCGACGTGCGCGGTCCCGATCTGCCGGTCACCGTCCGATCGGCCGACGACGGGGATCTCACCACGCTCGTCATGCCGCGCAGTGCCCCCTGACACAGCGCCCCCTGACACAGCGTTCTCCGATACAGCGCCCCCGCATTCGCCGAACACCTCGACAGGAGTCTCATGTCCACCTCCCCCTCGACACCCGATCCCACGATGGACGCGATCGGCGCAGCGGTCCTCCGCGGCCGCGACGGCGACACCGAGTCGGCCCGGCGTGACCTGCTGTCCCTGTGGGAGCGGATCGGTGCGGCGGGCGACGCGTTCCATCGCTGCACGCTCGCGCACTATCTCGCCGACCTGTACGACGATCCCGCCGAGTCCCTGGTCTGGGATGTCCGCGCCCTCGACGCTGCCGATGCCCTCACCGACGAGCGTGCCCGGGAACACCACGACGCCCTCCGGGTCGCGGGCTTCTATCCGAGCCTGCACCTGAACCTGGCCGACGACTTCCGACGCCTCGGATCGTTCCGAGTGGCCGCGGAACATCTCGACCGCGCGCAGGACCACCTGTCCGCGCTCCCCGACGATCCCTACGGCGACACCATCCGCACGGCCGTGCACGAGGTGCGACAGGCGATCGCCGACCGCGACACCACACCACGAGCGTCCGCACCGGGCACCGCCCGCTGAGGCGCGGAACGGACGCGCCGGTTCGACCGGCAGCGGCCGTCTATGCCCGGTTCCCGTAGGCGGCCATGAACATGTCGATCAGGCCGTCGATCGCGTGTTCGTCGACAGGCCGGGGTGTCAACAACCAGCGGTAGTAGAGGGTTCCGCACAGCACTTCCGCGGGATACTCCAGATCCGCGCCGGGGACGAGTTCACCGTTGCGCTGGGCTCGCAGGATCCGATCGTAGGTGCGCTGTTCGACCGTGGACAGGAACCGTTCGTACAACGTGGCCCGGAGTTGTGGGTCCGCTTGGGCCTCGGCGATGACGGCTCGGTAGACGGGTCCGATCGGCGGCGTGGACAGGGCGTGGCACGAGCGCACGAACTGCTCGTGCAGGTCCGATCTGATGTCCCCGTCCGTGCGGTAATCCAGATCGCTGACCCACACGAGGCCGAGCGCGTCGAGCAGGAGCGCTGCGATGGACGGCCAGCGCCGGTAGATCGTGTGCTTCCCGACTCCGGCCCGTCGTGCGACCGCTTCGATGCTCAGCCCCGCGTAACCGACCTCGGCCGCGAGTTCGAGCGCCGCGTGCAGCAGCTCTCGGGTGCGCGCAGCGCCGCGGCGCCGCGGGCCGGCGGGCGAATCGGTCATACGCGCAATTCTATCGACACGCTCCGTGCCGTTGACGGTCGCCGCAATCGGGAGCATGATTCTCGCTATCGGCACACACCGTGCCGATAGTTCGACGCAGTATCTCGGGTGCAACCGACCCTCACCGACAGAGGAGACGCCGTGAAGACCATGACCTGCCGACAGCTGGGTGGCCCCTGCGACCTGGAGTTCAGCGGAGAGACCGCCGACGAGATCATCAAGGCACAGGATCGTCATCTGCGCGATGCCGCTCGAGGTGGCGACGCGACCCATCAGCCGGCACACGAACAGATGAAAGGACGCTGGCGGCACCCGATCAAAGCGATGGGGTGGTACCGCGACGTCAAGAAGGCGTTCGCCGACCTTCCCCGAGGCGACGGCCGAACGGCGACCGAACGCTAGGACCAGCGTCGCGTGGGGCGGCGGGTCCCGCGTCCCGCCCAGCATCCGCTGTGCCAGTGCCGCCGGTCCTCCGCACCGCCGAGCGCATCGGTCGGCCAGGCGACGACATGGGGTGTTCCCGGCGCGATCTCGTGATCGCATCCCGGGCACCGGTACGGCTTGGTGGCACGCGAACCCGGCACGGTGCGCACAGTGAAGCGTTCCCATTCGGCCCCCGCGGGACCGTTCTCGGTGCGCACCGTCGCCCCGAAATAGGTCGGGGATTCGTCGGCCGCCCCGCCGCGCTTGCGACCGGTGCGGGATCTGTTGCGGCGCGGCACGATCAGAACAATCTGAACTCGGTGCTCTCGGTGCCCCGCAGCGCCTCGTAGTCGAGCACGAGGCAGCGGATGCCGCGGTCCGTGGCCAGCGTCCGTGCCTGCGGCTTGATCTGCTGAGCCGCGAACACGCCGCTGACGGGAGCGAGCAACGGATCCCGGTTGAGCAGTTCGAGATAACGGGTGAGCTGCTCCACGCCGTCGATCTCGCCGCGACGCTTCACCTCCACGGCGACGGTCGCTCCGTCGGCATCGCGGCACAACAGGTCCACAGGGCCGATCGCCGTGGGGTATTCGCGCCGGATGAGGGTGAAGCCCGTCCCGAGGGTCTCGACGTGCTCGGCGAGAAGTTCCTGCAGGTGCGCCTCGACACCGTCCTTGATCAGACCGGGGTCGACACCGAGTTCGTGGCTCGAATCGTGGTCGATCTCTTCGAGAGTGATGCGCAGCTGCTCGCCCGCCTTGTTGGTGACCACCCACAGGGCCTCGGCGTCCTCGACGGACTCCTCCTCGAGCCAGCAGGGTGGGCTCATCCAGTTCAGGGGCTTGTAGGCACGGTCGTCGGCGTGGACGCTCACCGAACCGTCGGATTTGACGAGGAGGAGACGTCGGGCCGTCGGCAGATGAGCCGTCAGGCGTCCGATGTAGTCCACACGGCAACGGGCAATCACAAGACGCACACAGCCACCCTAGAGGATCGACTCGACTAGTCTCGAACGACCATGCCCGCACGCAGTCACCGCACGGCCCCGCTCGGATCGGCGATCCTGGGAGAGCCTGCCGAACCGATCCGACGGCAACGCATCAGGATCCAGACCCTGTTGACGTTCTCGCTGATCGGTACGCATCTCGTCGGTGCCCTGATCGTGGCCGCTCTCATCAACGTCGTGATCCCGGGCCCGTCGGTACTGACCTCCGATTTCCTCATCGTGACCGCGATCCTCGCTCCGGTCTACGTGGTCTCGGCCGTCGTGGTCGGTTCGGTGCTCGGCACCCGGGCGACGCTCCGCAGGCTGCGGTGGGCGCTGGAGAACCGCCCGCCCACCCCGCAGGAACAGCGGATCGCGTTGCGGATGCCCTGGCGTACCACCCTCCAGCAGGGAGCGCTGTGGTTCATCGGGTTGATCCTGTTCACCGTCGGGTTCGGGGTCATCGACCCGCAGACGATCCCGAAGGTCGCGCTGACCATCACTCTGGCCGGCGTCACGGTATGCGGATTCGCGTACATGTTCACCGATTTCGCGCTGCGCCCCATCGCGGCGCGTGCGCTCGAGGTCGGGACGCCTCGTCGCCCGCGACTGGCCGGCACCACCGGACGGGTGATGCTCGCATGGGCCCTGGGCAGCGCCGTGCCCGTCGTCGGTCTGCTGTTCATCGCGGTGTTCAGCTTCATCCGTCCCGTCACGCCCACGCGACTGGCGATCACCATCCTCGCCATCGGCGGACTCGGTCTGCTCACCGGCTCGCTGCTGATGTTCCTCACCATCCGGTCGACGATCGCGCCGATCGAATCGGTGCGCGCCGGGATGCAACGCATCGCGTCGGGCGACTTCGACACCGCGGTCGTCGTCTACGACGGAACCGAATTGGGACAGTTGCAGACGGGATTCAACCGGATGGCCGAAGGCCTGCGCGAACGGGAGAAGCTGCGCGACGTATTCGGCCGCCATGTCGGACGGGAGGTCGCGGCCGCGGCGCTGGCCAATCCCGGTGTCCTCGGCGGTGAGGAACGGGACGTCGCAGTGTTGTTCGTCGACATCGTCGGGTCCACCGCGTTGGCCGCGAGTCGCCCGCCGACCGAGGTGGTGGCGCTGCTCAACCGTTTCTTCGCGGTCGTCGTCGAAGAGGTGCACGCGGCCGAAGGATTCGTCAACAAGTTCGAGGGCGATGCAGCGCTCGCGATCTTCGGGGCGCCGGTCGCCCTCGACAACGCCGCCGGCTCCGCGCTCGGCGCCGCGAGAAGGATGGCGCGACGCCTCGCCGACGAAGTGCCGGAGTGTCGCGCGGGTATCGGGGTCACGGCAGGTCGCGCGGTCGCCGGGAACATCGGCGCGCAGGAACGCTTCGAGTACACCGTGATCGGCGATCCGGTCAACGAAGCGGCGAGACTGTCCGATCTCGCGAAGACCGTTCCGGGTTACGTCGCGGCGTCGGCCCGCACCGTGCAGCTCGCTCCCGAGGACGAACGCGCACGGTGGGAGCTGGGTGAGGAAATCACCCTGCGCGGCCGCTCCGAGCCGACGCGCCTGGCGATTCCGCGCGCGGACTGACGGCCGGCCTCACTCCCCCGCCAGTACCGCGTCGAGGAACTTGCGAGTGCGTTCCTCACGGGGACTGGTGAAGATGCGCTCGGGCGGCCCCTCCTCCACGATGCGTCCCTGATCGAACATCAGCACTCGATCGGAGACGTCGCGGGCGAAGTGCATCTCGTGCGTCACGATGAGCATCGTGATGTCGGTCGTCTCGGCGATCGTCCGCAGCACGTCCAGCACGTCGGCGACGAGTTCGGGGTCGAGGGCCGAGGTGACCTCGTCGAGCAGCAGGATCTCCGGATCCATCGCGAGGGCACGGGCGATCGCGACCCGCTGCTGCTGACCACCCGACAGCTGCGTGGGATGGGCGGTCTCCTTGTCGGACAGACCGACCATCGCGAGCAACTCCCGCGCACGGTCGCGTGCCTCGGCCTTGCTGCGACCGAGGACGTGGACCGGAGCCTCGGTGAGGTTCTCCATCACGTTCATGTTGGGGAACAGGTTGAACTGCTGGAAGACCATCCCGATGCTGCGACGCATCGTCCTCAGGTAGCGCTCGGAGGCCGGGACGAGACGCGTCCCCTTGCGTTCGTGGCTCAGTGGTTCGCCCTTGACCCACACCACGCCGTCGTCGATCTTCTCGAGGGTCATGAGCAGGCGCAGGATGGTCGTCTTGCCCGAACCGCTCGGTCCGATCAACGTGACCCGTTCCCCCGGGGCGACGGTGAAGTCCAAGTGGTCGAGGACCACGTGATTACCGAATTGCTTGACCACGGAGTCGAAACGGATCATGGATCCGTCGGAGGTGGCGGCGGGCAGCGAGTCGCCGTCGGCACCGGCTTCCTTGTGCATCTCAATAGGCAAGGCGACGCTCCAATCGGCGGACGAGCAACGACGTCGGGTAGCTGGCGATGAGGAAGATCAGGCCGGCCAGTGTGAGCGGCTCGAGGTACTGGAAGTTGCGCGCACCGAACTGCTGGGCCGCGGTCACCATCTCCACGACGGAGATCGTGAAGAGGAACGGGGTGTCCTTGAACAGCGACACCGCGTAGTTGCCCAGCGCAGGCACGACACGGCGCACGGCCTGCGGCAGGATCACCGCACGCCACGTGCGCATGGGCGACAACGACAGGGCGCGGCACGCCTCCCATTGTCCCTTCGGCACCGCGTCGATGCCCGCCCGGTACACCTCGGCCATGTAGGTCGAGTAATGGATCCCCAGTACGGCGATGCCGATCTGCAGCGCACTGAACTGCGGGAGGAGGTAGTAGACGAAGAGCAGCTGCACCACGAGCGGGGTGAGCCGGATGAACTGGACGACGGCGGACAGCGCCGTCGCGAGCACCTTCGGCAACGAGCGACGGGCGACGGCCACGACCAGCCCGAGCACCGCAGCGACCACGAATCCGAGGACCGTGGCCAGCAGGGTGATCCGGAATCCTTCGAGCAGTACCGGAAGGGCCTCGGCCGCGCGTTCCCAACTCCAGTCGACGGTCATGAGCGTGCCCCCAACGGCTGATCGAAGACCGGGGCGAGCCCGAAGATCTCACGCAGAGTGGGACCGGTCCCGAGTCGGCTCTTCGCCCGCACCTCGAGCGCATTCATCAGCAGCGTCAGCAGATAGCCGAGCACGAAGTACAGCACCAACCCCACGCCGAACGCGAAGATGGTGTCGCCGCTTCCTCTACGGAGCTGCTCGATCTGGAACGTGAGGTCCTGCAGGAGGATATAGCTCGCCAGTGCCGTTCCCTTGAGCAACTGGATGAGCAGATTCGTCAGCGGCGGGATCATCTCGGCCCAGGCCTGCGGGAAGATCACTCGTCGCATGCGCTGCCAGTAACCGAAATTCAGCGCCGTCGCCGCCTCCAGTTGCGGCTTGGGCACCGACGCGATCGCACCGCGCACCACCTCCGCTCCGTAGGCGCCGTAGTTGAGCGACAGGGCGAGGATCCCGCACACGATCGATTCGAGCCGGAACCCGAACAACGGAAGGACATAGAAGAACCAGAACAGCTGGACGAGAAGCGAAGTGCCGCGGAAGAACTCGATGAACACCCGCGCACTGCCGCGCAGGGCGAGGTTCTTCGCGCCTGCCGCCAGTCCGAGGGCCACGGCGAGCAGGAACGCGAAGACCGCACTCCCCACGGTCAGTTCGACGGTGACGAGCAGACCGTCGAACAGTTGCGGGAAGGAGTTCCACAGCAGTTCGATCTTGGAACCGAAATCCATTACGACGCAGCCGAGATCAGGAAACGCCCTCGCAGAGCATCTCGGTCGTCAGCCCCGGATCGGGCATCTCCGCCTCCGTGAACCCGAACTCGCCGACGATCGACAGGTACTTCTGCGGGTCGGACGTGATCTTCGCGAGTTCCTCGTTGTAGGCGTCGCGCAGTTCGGTGTCCTCCTTGCGGAAGACCGTTCCGCCGGCGCCCACCTGAGGCACCCCGTCGATCTCCGCGACGAACGACTCGGTGACGTCGACGGGTGCACCCTCGTTGTTCTGTTTCATCCAGTTCAGGGAGATACCCGTCAGCGCGAAGACGTCGGCGCGTCCGTTGACGACGGCATCCATCCCGTCCTGGGGAGACGCCACCTGCATCGCGTCGATGCCGAGCGCAGAGGCGTAGTCGGCTTCGATCGCGCCGGTCATGACCGCCATCCGGACGCCGCTCTCGGCGATCGACTGCATGTCGGCGAGCTGTTCCGGATTGCCCTGCGGGACCATGAGCGCAGTGGTGTAGTTGAACTCCGGCTCGCTGAACAGTGCCTGTTCGCAACGCTGCGGCAGGATCGACATGCCGGCACTGACGACATCGAACCGTCCGGCCTGCAGGCCGGGAATGAGCGCACCGAAGTCGGTGGCCACACCTTCGACGTTGTCGATGCCGAGGTTCTTGAAGATCTCGCGGTGCAGAGCGACGGTGGCGCCGGTGAGTTCGCCGTCCTGCATGAAGCTGTAGGGCGCCTCGCCGGCGAAACCGACGGTGACGGTCCCTTCCTGCTGGAGTCGTTCGAGGGTCGAACCCTCGCTGTCGGTGTCGACGCTCGTACATCCTGTGACGGCCGCGCCGATGAGTCCCAGTCCCGCGATCACCGCCGTGAACTTGCCGGCGGTACCCGTAGTCGATCGATTCGTCATCGTCTCGCCCCTCCTCGTCGTCGACGAGAACGCCCCCGACAGGCGCTCACACGCCGAACCCACACGAACCGTGCGATCGTGCATGAGCGGACGTTACCGACATAAGTAGGCATAGCCTGGAACAGAGCGTGTTTGTTACGAGGTCGTGATCCGCTGGGCGCCGGCGATCGGAGCGGGCGTACCGTACCCGAAAAGCGTTCGGAGCGTAAGGACTTTCCCGTGAGGTGGGATCCCCCGACAGGTCCGGGGAGAACCCGGAGAACACGAAAGGGGACCCACAGTGTGGGTCCCCTTTCGGAACGGGTGTTCGGCGGTGTCCTACTCTCCCACACCCTGTCGAGTGCAGTACCATCGGCGCAGACAGGCTTAGCTTCCGGGTTCGGAATGGGACCGGGCGTTTCCCTGTCGCTATGGCCGCCGTAACTCTATGAAACTTCACGCATCGGATTCGGTTCTCCCCCAAGGGGATTCCCGATATCTGATGTGTGTGTTGTTTCAGATACCGCACAGTGGACGCGTAACATCTTCGTGGTAAGTCCTCGGCCTATTAGTACCGGTCACCTCCACCCATTGCTGGGCTTCCAGTTCCGGCCTATCAACCCGGTGGTCTGCCGGGGGCCTTACCCCCTCGAGGGGGTGAGAAACCTCATCTTGGAACAGGCTTCCCGCTTAGATGCTTTCAGCGGTTATCCCTTCCGAACGTAGCCAACCAGCCATGCCCCTGGCGGGACAACTGGCACACCAGAGGTTCGTCCGTCCCGGTCCTCTCGTACTAGGGACAGCCTTCCTCAAGTTTCTAACGCGCGCGGCGGATAGAGACCGAACTGTCTCACGACGTTCTAAACCCAGCTCGCGTGCCGCTTTAATGGGCGAACAGCCCAACCCTTGGGACCTACTCCAGCCCCAGGATGCGACGAGCCGACATCGAGGTGCCAAACCATCCCGTCGATATGGACTCTTGGGGAAGATCAGCCTGTTATCCCCGGGGTACCTTTTATCCGTTGAGCGACACCGCTTCCACATGCCGGTGCCGGATCACTAGTCCCGACTTTCGTCCCTGCTCGACCTGTCAGTCTCACAGTCAAGCTCCCTTGTGCACTTGCACTCGACACCTGATTGCCAACCAGGCTGAGGGAACCTTTGGGCGCCTCCGTTACATTTTGGGAGGCAACCGCCCCAGTTAAACTACCCACCAGGCACTGTCCCTGAACCAGATCATGGTCCGAGGTTAGAGGTCCAATACGATCAGAGTGGTATTTCAACAACGACTCCACAACCACTGGCGTGGCCGCTTCACAGTCTCCCACCTATCCTACACAAACCGAACCGAACACCAATACCAAGCTATAGTGAAGGTCCCGGGGTCTTTTCGTCCTGCCGCGCGTAACGAGCATCTTTACTCGTAATGCAATTTCGCCGAGTCTGTGGTCGAGACAGCAGAGAAGTCGTTACGCCATTCGTGCAGGTCGGAACTTACCCGACAAGGAATTTCGCTACCTTAGGATGGTTATAGTTACCACCGCCGTTTACTGGGGCTTAAATTCTCAGCTTCGCCACCGAAATGGCTAACCGGTCCTCTTAACCTTCCAGCACCGGGCAGGCGTCAGTCCGTATACATCGTCTTACGACTTCGCACGGACCTGTGTTTTTAGTAAACAGTCGCTTCTCTCTGGTCTCTGCGACCACCCCCAGCTCGGACCGCAAGGGCCGTCACCGGGCGTGGTCCCCCTTCTCCCGAAGTTACGGGGGCATTTTGCCGAGTTCCTTAACCACAGTTCTCTCGATCGCCTCGGTATTCTCTACCTGACCACCTGTGTCGGTTTGGGGTACGGGCCGTGTACCAACTCACTAGAGGCTTTTCTCGGCAGCATAGGATCACTGAATTCCCCTCAACGGGTACGCATCACCTCTCAGGCTGTATGAATGGCGGATTTGCCTACCATTCGCCCTACCGGCTTACACCAGGTATTCCATCACCTGGCCCAGCTACCTTCCTGCGTCACCCCATCGCTTGACTACTACAATCGGGGTCCCGTGCAGCCATCCCCACAGTTCCCGAAGGAACAGCGGAGACTTTTGGACGGTTAGCACAACTGATTCGCCATTGGGCGCGGATACACGGGTACGGGAATATCAACCCGTTGTCCATCGACTACGCCTGTCGGCCTCGCCTTAGGTCCCGACTCACCCTGGGCGGATTAACCTGGCCCAGGAACCCTTGGTCATCCGGCGGACGAGTTTCTCACTCGTCTTTCGCTACTCATGCCTGCATTCTCACTCGCGCAGCCTCCACACCTGGATCACTCCGGCGCTTCCACGGCTGCACGACGCTCCCCTACCCACCCACACCACTGCCGGAAAAGTCGTAACCCTTCCGGGGTGTTGTGTGAGTGCCGCGGCTTCGGCGGTGTACTTGAGCCCCGCTACATTGTCGGCGCAGAACCACTTGACCAGTGAGCTATTACGCACTCTTTCAAGGGTGGCTGCTTCTAAGCCAACCTCCTGGTTGTCTCAGCGATCCCACATCCTTTTCCACTTAGTACACGCTTAGGGGCCTTAGCCGGCGATCTGGGCTGTTTCCCTCTCGACTACGAAGCTTATCCCCCGCAGTCTCACTGCCGCGCTCTCACTCACCGGCATTCGGAGTTTGGCTGATTTCGGTAAGCTTGTGGGCCCCCTAGACCATCCAGTAGCTCTACCTCCGGTGAGAAACACGCGACGCTGCACCTAAATGCATTTCGGGGAGAACCAGCTATCACGGAGTTTGATTGGCCTTTCACCCCTACCCACAACTCATCCCCTCAGTTTTCAACCTAAGTGGGTTCGGGCCTCCACGACGTCTTACCATCGCTTCACCCTGGCCATGGGTAGATCACTCCGCTTCGGGTCTAGAACATGCCACTAGATGCGCCCTATTCGGACTCGCTTTCGCTACGACTACCCCACACGGGTTAACCTCGCGACATGCCACTAACTCGCAGGCTCATTCTTCAAAAGGCACGCCATCACCCCCAGCAGCAAGCTGCTCGAAGGCTCTGACGGATTGTAAGCGCACGGTTTCAGGTACTATTTCACTCCCCTCCCGGGGTACTTTTCACCTTTCCCTCACGGTACTAGTCCGCTATCGGTCACCAGGGAGTATTCAGGCTTATCGGGTGGTCCCGACAGATTCACACCGGATTTCACGGGCCCGGTGCTACTCGGGTACTTCTCACGAGAGCCGGCAAGTTTTCGTCTACGGGATTCTCACCCTCTACGACAGGCCGTTCCAGACCACTTCGACTAACCAACCGGTTTCTTACTCTCGCCCGTCATGACAGTGACGGGAAGAAAAGCCCCACAACCCCACGGATGCAACGCCTGCCAGCTATCACACACCCATGGTTTAGCCTCATCCGCTTTCGCTCGCCACTACTCACGGAATCACTGTTGTTTTCTCTTCCTGTGGGTACTGAGATGTTTCACTTCCCCACGTTCCCTCCACACACCCTATATATTCAGGTGCGGGTAACACGACATCACTCGTGCTGGGTTTCCCCATTCGGAAATCCTCGGATCACAGCTCGGTTGACAGCTCCCCGAGGCATATCGCAGCCTCCCACGTCCTTCATCGGCTCCTGGTGCCAAGGCATCCACCGTACGCTCATAAACACTTACAACAAAGATGCTCGCGTCCACTGTGCAGTTCTCAAACAACACACAACAACCCCTACCGCAAGAAACCCTGAGGTTCTTGTTTCGCGGATCATCGTCGCTGATCAAACACATTGCGTGTTCTCTCAGGACCCAACAGTGCACCGATATAGCTCCCCGGATTTCTTCAGGTGAAGAAACCTGTTCGAGAAGCGATTGTCAGCGTTCCACCCATGAGCAACCGTGTCCCACGATCGGGGACAATCGGTCTCTGGCCGCACACCACACCCGACAATTCGGGGTGTATGGGCAGATGCTCCTTAGAAAGGAGGTGATCCAGCCGCACCTTCCGGTACGGCTACCTTGTTACGACTTCGTCCCAATCGCCGATCCCACCTTCGACGGCTCCCTCCCACGAGGGGTTAGGCCACCGGCTTCGGGTGTTACCGACTTTCATGACGTGACGGGCGGTGTGTACAAGGCCCGGGAACGTATTCACCGCAGCGTTGCTGATCTGCGATTACTAGCGACTCCGACTTCACGGGGTCGAGTTGCAGACCCCGATCCGAACTGAGACCGGCTTTAAGGGATTCGCTCCACCTCACGGTATCGCAGCCCTCTGTACCGACCATTGTAGCATGTGTGAAGCCCTGGACATAAGGGGCATGATGACTTGACGTCGTCCCCACCTTCCTCCGAGTTGACCCCGGCAGTCTCCTGCGAGTCCCCACCATCACGTGCTGGCAACACAGGACAAGGGTTGCGCTCGTTGCGGGACTTAACCCAACATCTCACGACACGAGCTGACGACAGCCATGCACCACCTGTCTACCGGCCACAAGGGAAACCACATCTCTGCAGTCGTCCGGTACATGTCAAACCCAGGTAAGGTTCTTCGCGTTGCATCGAATTAATCCACATGCTCCGCCGCTTGTGCGGGCCCCCGTCAATTCCTTTGAGTTTTAGCCTTGCGGCCGTACTCCCCAGGCGGGGCGCTTAATGCGTTGGCTACGGCACGGATCCCGTGGAAGGAAACCCACACCTAGCGCCCACCGTTTACGGCGTGGACTACCAGGGTATCTAATCCTGTTCGCTACCCACGCTTTCGCTCCTCAGCGTCAGTTACTGCCCAGAGACCCGCCTTCGCCACCGGTGTTCCTCCTGATATCTGCGCATTTCACCGCTACACCAGGAATTCCAGTCTCCCCTGCAGTACTCGAGTCTGCCCGTATCGCCTGCAAGCCCGCAGTTGAGCTGCGGGATTTCACAGACGACGCGACAAACCGCCTACGAGCTCTTTACGCCCAGTAATTCCGGACAACGCTCGCACCCTACGTATTACCGCGGCTGCTGGCACGTAGTTGGCCGGTGCTTCTTCTGCAGGTACCGTCACTTGCGCTTCGTCCCTGCTGAAAGAGGTTTACAACCCGAAGGCCGTCATCCCTCACGCGGCGTCGCTGCATCAGGCTTGCGCCCATTGTGCAATATTCCCCACTGCTGCCTCCCGTAGGAGTCTGGGCCGTGTCTCAGTCCCAGTGTGGCCGGTCGCCCTCTCAGGCCGGCTACCCGTCGTCGCCTTGGTAGGCCATTACCCCACCAACAAGCTGATAGGCCGCGGGCTCATCCTGCACCGAAAAACTTTCCACCCCAGGACATGCATCCCGAGGTCATATCCGGTATTAGACCCAGTTTCCCAGGCTTATCCCAGAGTGCAGGGCAGATCACCCACGTGTTACTCACCCGTTCGCCACTAATCCACCCAGCAAGCTGGGCTTCATCGTTCGACTTGCATGTGTTAAGCACGCCGCCAGCGTTCGTCCTGAGCCAGGATCAAACTCTCCGTTGAAGACTCACAATCACCCCGAAGGGGTAATCAGTCAAAGACATCGAGTCAAATCACTAGCATAAAAACTCAAACTAGCTCTAACACTGGATCACCGCAGACGGAAGAATGCGATGTCCAGCAACAACCACCCACAAAAAGTGAAGTGGTCGCACCAAATATTATTTGGCACTGACATTCATCGGCACACTGTTGAGTTCTCAAAGAACACGCACACACCATCGATCCCGAACCTTCCGGTTCGTTCACTCCGGGGTGACTGTTCATCAGGAGGTCTCTTCGACCTCCGGGGCCACCGACCTTACCAGAAGAATCGGGGGCTCGTAACCAAGTTCAGGCGCCTTCGTCCAACCTCGTTGTCCCGTTCCTCTCGGCCCGGGTCGGTGTCCGTGTCGCTCTGACCTGGAATAAGTTACGCGAGGATCAACTGCCTGCCAAATCGCCTGGTCAGAGGGGGTAAGCCTCGAGGAAAGCCCAGGTGGATGTCCGTGAAAGGCGCCGACAGGACCGAAATCGCTTCCGGTGACGCCGGACACAGGCCACGATCAAGGGTTTCTCCCTAGTGCGACAGGAGCCGGCCTTCTTCGACACCCACCCGCTCGATGGTTCCGCCGAGCTCCTGGAGGATCTCGACGAACCGCGGATAACCACGATCGATGTGGTAGACGTCGTGCACTTCCGTGACCCCGTCCGCACACAGGCCGGCGAGCACCAGACCTGCGCCCGCACGGATGTCCGATGCCCACACGGGAGCACTCGACAACTGCTCCACTCCCCGCACGACCGCGTGATGACCGTCGGTGCGGGCGTCCGCTCCGAGACGCACCATCTCCTCGACGAACCGGAACCGCGCTTCGAAGACGTTCTCGGTGATCATCGACGTCCCGTCGGCGATCGCCGCGAGACCGATGGCCATGGGCTGCAGGTCGGTCGGGAATCCCGGATACGGCAGCGTCGCGAAGTTGACGGCACGGGGCCGCTCCTTCTGCACGACATGGAATCCGTCGGCCAACGGCGTGACTTCGGCGCCGGCACTTCGCAATTTGTCCAGCACCAACGCGAGGTGCTTCGGATTGACGCCACGGACGGTGAGGTCGCCCCGCGTCATCGCTGCTGCGATCCCCCATGTGGCCGCGACGATCCGGTCGCCGATGCACCGGTGTTCGGTGGGACGGAGGGACGAGACTCCCGAGACCCGCAGCGTCGTACTGCCCGCTCCGGTGATCCGCGCCCCCATGCGGACGAGCATGTTGCACAGGTCGACGATCTCGGGTTCGCGGGCCGCGTTGTCGATGGTCGTGTCCCCCTTGGCGAGGACCGCGGCCATGAGGATGTTCTCCGTCGCTCCCACCGAGGGGAACGCCAGGCGGATGGTCGCGCCGTGCAGGTCGTCCGCTTCCGCCACGACGCACCCGTGCTCGATCGACGAATGGGCGCCGAGCAGGCGCAGACCCGCCTGGTGCATGTCGAGCGGACGGGAGCCGATGGCGTCGCCGCCGGGCAGCGCCACGATCGCCTTGCGGCAGCGTGCGACCAGCGGGCCGAGTACACAGACGGACGCCCGGAACTGCCGGACGGCCGCGAAGTCGGCGCGGTACTCGGGTTCGGCAGGCGTGGTGATGCGCACGGCGTCGCCTTCGAGTACGACCTCACATCCGAGTCCGCGCAGGACATCGGCCATCAGGGGCACGTCGAGGATGTCGGGGCAGTTGGTGATCGTGGTGGTGCCCTCGGCGAGCAGCGCCGCAGCCATCAACTTGAGGACGCTGTTCTTGGCGCCCCCGACGACGACGTCGCCGGAAAGGCGGTTCCCACCTGTGACAAGAAAGCGTTCACTCACAACGACACAGCGTAACGGGCGTGTCCGTGGGGAGAGCAGAGCCGGTACCGTGACGCTCATGGCAGTCCACTTGACACGGATCTATACCCGCACCGGAGACGACGGAACGACGGGGCTCAGCGACTTCTCGCGCGTCTCGAAGAACGACCCTCGTCTGGTCGCCTACGCCGATTGCGACGAGACCAACGCGGCGATCGGTGTGGCGCTCGCACTGGGAGCGCTCCCGGAACGGCTCGTCCCGGTACTCCGGCAGATCCAGAACGATCTCTTCGATGCCGGCGCGGATCTGTCGACGCCCGTGGTCGAGAACCCGAAGTACCCGCCGCTGCGGATCACCCAGCAGTACATCGACCGGCTCGAGGGCTGGTGCGACGAGTTCAACGAGGAGCTGGAACCGCTCAACTCGTTCATTCTTCCGGGCGGCACGCCGGGGGCTGCTCTGTTGCACACCGCCAGGACGGTGGCACGACGTGCGGAAAGGTCGGCGTGGGCGGCGGTGGACGCGGCTCCGGACGACACGAACGTCCTGCCGGCGAAGTACCTGAACCGGCTCTCGGATCTGCTGTTCATCCTGTGCCGGATCGCGAACCCGGACGGCGACGTGCTGTGGAAGCCGGGAGCGGGCGCGTGAGGAAGTCCCTCTAGAGGGGGCGGCGGCGCTGCGACCGGCCGTCGGGCCTGGATTCGACCCAGGACATGAAGGCCATCAAAGCGCCGCTGTCGAGCGCGATCTCGTAGGAGTCGTCGCGGTCGATCACGTCGAGGATCACGATGTCCTCGGTCATGATGTCGAATTCACTGCCTTCCGGCTTGCGTCGCGAACGCACATCGATGCCCTGACGGGTCAGTCGTACGTCGGGTCCGGGCCGAAGGCTCGAAAGCTTGTAGAACGCGAGTGTCTCGTCGCCGTACCGAACGATTCCATGCCTCCAGCCGGAACCCTCGTTCTGAGGCATCACTCGCAGAATGGCGGCGGTACCCCCGCCGCGCAGGGTGAAGAGGCGGTACAACAAAGCCGCGACGGAGACCGCGAGCAGCACCACAAGGATATTGAGAATCAGAAATCCAGGTGACACTGCTCGTCGGCTCCGTCGCGGCTTCTCGTTGTTCGACGATCAGGCTCGTTCGACAGCCCGCAGGCGGCCGCGGGCCGCTGCGATCTCCGACTCGTCACGATCTGCATCGTTCAGAGTCGACTTGGCTGCCTCGACGTCGATGTCCTCCACGCGGTCGGCGGCTTCGGCGAGCACCGTCACCGTCGTCGCGGTCACCGAGAGGAATCCGCCATGGACGGCCATGACGATCCGCTCACCGTCCGCCGTCCTGACGGACACGACGCCACCCTCGACGAGCTGGCCGAGCACGGGCTCGTGACCGGGCATGATGCCGATCTCGCCCTCGGTGGTCTGGGCGGTGACGAGAGTCGCCGATCCGGACCACACACGCTCCTCGACGGCAACGATGTCCACGCTCATCTCAGCCACGGTGGCCTACTTTCCGGCGATCTTCTTGGCTGCAGCCTCGACGTCGTCGAGTCCACCGCAGCTGTTGAACGCCTGCTCGGGCAGGTGGTCGAACTCGCCCTTGCACACGCGGTCGAAGGCCTCGATGGTGTCGGCGAGCGGCACGACCGAACCCGGCTGACCCGTGAACTTCTCGGCGACGATGAAGTTCTGGCCGAGGAACTTCTGGAGACGACGGGCACGGGCGACCGTGACCTTGTCCTCTTCGGAGAGCTCGTCCATACCGAGGATGGCGATGATGTCCTGCAGTTCCTTGTACTTCTGCAGGATGCGCTTGACCTCGTTGGCCACCCGGAAGTGATCGGCACCGACGATGCCCGGCTCGAGGATTCGCGAGGTCGACGTCAGCGGGTCCACAGCGGGGTAGATACCCATCTGCGAGATGGGACGCGAGAGCTCGGTGGTCGCATCGAGGTGAGCGAACGTCGTGGCCGGCGCGGGGTCGGTGTAGTCGTCGGCGGGCACGTAGATCGCCTGCAGCGAGGTGATCGAACGGCCACGCGTCGAGGTGATGCGCTCCTGGAGCTCACCCATCTCGTCCGCGAGCGTGGGCTGGTAACCCACGGCCGACGGCATACGACCGAGGAGGGTCGAAACCTCCGAGCCGGCCTGCGTGAAGCGGAAGATGTTGTCGATGAACAGGAGCACGTCCTGTCCCTGGACGTCGCGGAAGTACTCCGCCATCGTCAGGGCCGACAGGGCGACGCGCATACGCGTTCCCGGCGGCTCGTCCATCTGACCGAAGACAAGGGCGGTGTCCTGGAGGACGCCCATCTCTTCCATCTCGAGGTGGAGGTCGGTGCCCTCACGGGTGCGCTCACCGACGCCGGCGAACACCGACGTACCGGAGAACTCACGCGCGATACGGGTGATCATCTCCTGGATCAGAACGGTCTTGCCGACACCGGCACCACCGAACAGACCGATCTTGCCGCCCTTCACGTACGGGGTCAGCAGGTCGATGACCTTGATGCCGGTCTCGAGGATCTCGGTCTTGCCCTCGAGCTGGTCGAAGGCCGGGGGCTTGCGGTGGATGCCCCACTGCTCGCCGTCGCGGCCGGTGCCCGGCGCGTCGAGGCAGTCGCCCAGCGCGTTGAACACGTGGCCCTTGACGACGTCGCCGACGGGAACCGAGATCGGCTTGCCGGTGTCGCTGACGGGGGCGCCACGCACCAGGCCGTCGGTGGGCTGCATCGAGATCGTGCGGACCAGGTTGTCACCCAGGTGCTGCGCGACCTCGAGGGTCAGGGTCTTCGCCACGGACGGCAGAGTGACCTCTGCGTGCAGGGCGTTGAACAGCTCGGGCACGGCGCCACGCGGGAATTCCACGTCGACGACGGCGCCGATGACGCGGACGACGCGCCCGGCAAGGGCCGACGCCGCACCGGCGTTGTTGTCGGTTACTGCTGCGGTCATTGTGGTTCAGTCACTTCCTGCACTCGAGGCGAGCGCACCGGCACCGCCGACGATCTCGCTGATTTCCTGGGTGATCTGGGCCTGGCGGGCCTGGTTCGCCTGACGGCTGAGGGTGTTCACCAGTTCCGTGGCGTTGTCCGTCGCGGCCTTCATGGCGGTACGACGGGCTGCCGACTCGGAGGCCGCCGCGTCCAGCAGCGACGCGTAGATGCGCGTGCTGATGTACTTCGGCAGGAGAGCCTCGAGCAGAACTCCGGCCTCCGGCTCGAAGTTGTACACGGCCTGCGGTCCCTCGTTGTCCGTGGCGCGGCGTCCGTCGGTGAGCATGTCCTCGCCGAGGTCGATCTCGTCCTCGGTGATGCTCACCTCGAGCGGAGCCATCCTGCGAACCTGGGGGGTCTGGGTCAGCATCGACACGAAGCGGGTGTAGACGATGTGCAGTTCGTCGACGCCCTCGATGGTGCCCTCGCCGTTCGGGGCGGGCACCTCGGTGCCCGAACCCGCCATGAACAGTTCGACCAGGTGACGGCTCGCCTTCGCGGCGTCCGTGTAACGGGGGTCCTGCGAGAAGCCCGTCCAGGCAGCGGCCACTTCACGCTCACGGAACGTGTAGTAGCCGAGGCCCTTGCCGCCCATCACGTACAGCACAGGCTCCTTGCCCTCGCTGAGGAGCAGCTGACGCAGCTCCTCGGCTTCCTTGAGGACGTTGGAGTTGTAACCGCCGGCCATACCGCGGTCGCTGGTCACGACCAGCACTGCGGCACGCTTGGGGTTCTCGCGCTCGTTGAGCAGGGGGTGATCCAACGAGGCCGACGCACTCGCCAGCTCGGAGAGCACCTTGGTGATCTCCTCGGCGTACGGCTTGGACGCTGTCACTCGGGCCTGGGCCTTCGTGATACGCGACGTCGCGATCAGTTCCTGCGCCTTGGTGATCTTCTTGGTCGAGTTGACCGACTTGATCCGCGAGCGCAGTTCGCGCAAGTTCGCCATTCGTCGATCACACTCCCTTCACTGGACGCTGGGTCATGGACTCCCCGCTCACTTGCGAACGGTGGTGCGCTTGACGGAGACCTGCTCCTGCTGGACCTCGTCGGCACCGAGGGCCTCGGCCTCTGCCTCGTTCACGACACGGCTGCCGTCGGAGGCGATGAAGCCCTCCTTGAACTTGGCGGTCGCGGCGGTGAGAGCCTCGATCGACTCGTCGGACAGGGCCTTGCCACCGGCGATCTGCTCGTAGACGCCTGCGGCGTTGCGGTGCAGATCCTCGAGGAGCTCGGTCTCGAAGCGACGCACGTCCTCGACCGGAACCGAGTCGAAGACACCTTCGCCGGCGAGGTAGATCGACACGATCTGGTCCTCGACCGCGATGGGCGCGTACTGGTCCTGCTTGAGGAGCTCGACGAGACGCTGACCGCGCTCGAGCTGAGCCTTCGAAGCGGCGTCGAGGTCGGAGGCGAAGGCGGCGAAGCCTTCGAGCTCACGGAACTGCGCGAGCTCGAGGCGCAGCGAACCGGAGACCTTCTTCATGCCCTTGGTCTGGGCGGCGCCACCGACTCGGGAAACCGAGATACCGACGTTGATGGCGGGGCGGACACCCTTGTTGAACAGGTCGGACTCGAGGAAGACCTGGCCGTCGGTGATGGAGATGACATTGGTCGGGATGTAGGCCGACACGTCGTTCGCCTTGGTCTCGATGATCGGCAGGGCCGTCAGCGAGCCGCCACCGAGCTCGTCGGAGAGCTTGGCGGAGCGCTCCAGCAGACGCGAGTGCAGGTAGAACACGTCGCCGGGGTATGCCTCGCGGCCCGGCGGACGACGCAGCAGCAGCGAGATGGCGCGGTAGGCCTCGGCCTGCTTGGTCAGGTCGTCGAACACGATGAGGACGTGCTTGCCCTGGTACATCCAGTGCTGGCCGAGGGCCGAACCGGTGTAGGGGGCGAGCCACTTGAAGCCGGCGGAGTCGGAGGCCGGAGCCGCGACGATGGTGGTGTACTCCATCGCGCCGTTCTCCTCGAGTGCCTGCTTGACACCCGCGATGGTCGAGCCCTTCTGGCCGATCGCGACGTAGATGCAGCGGACCTGCTGCTTCGGGTCGCCGGTCTCCCAGTTCGCCTTCTGGTTCAGGATCGCGTCGATGCAGACCGCGGTCTTGCCCGTCTTGCGGTCGCCGATCACGAGCTGACGCTGGCCGCGGCCGATCGGGGTCATCGCGTCGATGGCCTTGATGCCGGTCTGCAGCGGTTCCTCGACCGGCTGGCGCTCCAGCACGGTCGCGGCCTGCAGCTCGAGGGCGCGGGTCTCATCGGCTTCGATGTCGCCGAGACCGTCGATCGGCTGACCGAGCGGGTTCACGACGCGACCGAGGAAGTTGTCGCTCACCGGCACCGACAGAACGTCGCCGGTCCGCTTGACTTCCTGGCCTTCTTCGATGGTCTGGAAGTCGCCCAGGATAACGGCACCGATCTCGGTGGCCTCGAGGTTGAGGGCCACGCCGAGGACGCCACCGGGGAACTCCAGCAGCTCGTTCGCCATCGCCGACGGCAGACCGCTGATGTGCGCGATGCCGTCACTGGTGTCGACGACCACGCCGACCTCCTCGCGGGAGGCCTCCGGGGAGTAGCTCGCGGTGTAATTGTCAATCGCGCTACGGATCTCGTCGGAGGAGATCGTCAGCTCCGCCATGTTCTTCCTGCTCTCGGTATCTGGTCTTCGAAAAGATCTATGTGTGTGTTCGGTAGTGGACTACGTGAGGCTCTTGCGCACTGCAGCGAGTCGACCCGCGGCACTACCGTCGATGACCTCGTCGCCCACCCGGACGACCAATCCACTGAGAAGCTCGGGATCGACCTCGACGTGCACCGTCACAGGCTTCCCGTAGATGCGGGTCAGGGTCGCGGTGAGCCGCTCCTCCTGCTTCGCATCGAGCGGTGCCGCACTGCGGACGTGCGCGACGGCACGGTCCCGCTGGGCCGCGGCGAGCGCCGACAACTCGTCGAACGTCTCGGCCGGCGACTTGCTCAGCCGACCGACCGCGTGGACCGCCAGCGCCTCGGTGACCGCGGTCACCTTGCCGTAGAGCAGGCGCGTCAGCAGATCGCGCTTGGCCGAAGCCGGGGTGCTGCGATCCGAGAGCGTCTGCTCGAGCTCGGGGTCGCCGGCCACGATGCGACCGAGGCGGAACAGTTCGTCCTCGACGGTGTCGAGCTGGTCCTGGTCCGCTGCGGCCTTCAGCAGTGCCTCACGGCCGAGCTGGACGAGCGAGCCGGTCAGGTCGGACTGTGCCGACCAGTCCTGCCCCGCTGCGGCCTTGACGGTCGCGAGGGTCTGGGCCGAAACCTTGCCGCCGAAGACCTGCTCGGCCAGCCGCTCGCGAACGGCAGCCGGGGCCGAGGCGTCGGCCAGCGCGGTCCGGAGAGCCCGCTGGCTGTCGAGCGCCTCGACCACCGAGAAGAGTTCGGAACCGGCCTGAGCCGCAGCGGCAGTCGCGGCACCCGAGCCCAGGGCGGACTGCAACGCGGAACGCGTATGAGCGAGTGCCTCACGGCTTGCTGCGTACATGGTGCTCACTTTCCGGATGCAGAGTCAGCGCTGAGGGAGTCGAGTTCGTCGAGGAACCGATCGATCGAGCCGGCACGCTTCACGTCGTCCGCGAGCGCTTCGCCGAGGATCTTCTCGGCGAGATCCACGGAGCTGCGTCCGAGATCGCTACGCAGCTCGGCCACGATCTGCTGGCGCTGGGCCTGCAGCTGGTTGTGACCGGCGGCGACGATACGGTCGCTCTCCTCCTGGGCCTGCGCCTTCATGTCGGCGATGATCTGCTGGCCCTGTGCACGGGCCTCTTCACGGATCTGCGCCGCCTCGGTGCGGGCCTCGGCGAGCTGGCTACGGTACTGCTCGAGCGCGGCCGCAGCCTCCGCCTGAGCTTCCTCTGCCTTCTTGATGCCGCCTTCGATCAGCTCCGAACGCTCGTCGAGCACCTTCTGGAACATCGGAAGCACGAACTTCCAGAAGACGAATCCGACGAGGATCAGGGCGACCAGCGACCAGACGATGTCGTACGTCGCGGGGAGGAGAGGATTCTGGTCCTCCGCCTCTGCCGCGAGGATCAGGATGCTGTCAGCCATTGTGATCGTCGGATCAGAAGATGAAGCCGGCGACGATGCCGATCAGCGCGAGGGCCTCGGTGAATGCGATACCGAGGAACATCGTGGTGCGCAGCTGGCCGGCCATCTCGGGCTGACGAGCCATGCCCTCGATCGCCTTGCCGACGACGATGCCGATGCCGATGCCGGGGCCGATGGCGGCGAGGCCGTAGCCGATGGCGCCTGCACCCGAGATCGTGGTCTCCTGGGCGAGGACGTCTGCTGCCTGAAGCGCAACGCTCATTGGTGTTCCATTCCCTTTCTTGTGGCTCGGCCCCGGGAGTCGGCAACCGAGTCAGTCTGTGTGTAGATGTAGGTCGTGCCGTCCGTCGAGCTAGTGCTCTTCGGCGTGCAGGGCCAGATCGATGTACACCGCGGTGAGCAGCGCGAAGATGTAGGCCTGCAGGACGATCACCAGGAGCTCGAAGAAGGTGAACGCGATTCCGCCGATGAGAGAACCGATACCGAACACCTTCATGAAGCCGTCGGAATCGAAGAAGAAGAACTGGGTGGCGCTGAAGAACAGCACGAGCATGATGTGACCGGCCAGCATGTTGGCCATGAGACGAATGGTCAGCGTGAACGGCCGCAGAATGAAGGTCGAGACGAACTCGATCGGGATCACCAGGACGTGGAGAGCCGGCGGCAGGTTCGGGATGACGATGCTGCTCTTGACGTAACGGAAGAATCCGTACTTCTTGATGCCCACGTAGTTGAAGACGATGTAGGCCAGTGCCGCGAGCACGATCGGCATACCGATTCGTGCGTTGGACGAGATGTTGAGGAACGGGATGACCGAGGTCAGGTTCAGACCGACCACCAGGAAGAAGATGGTGACGATCACCGGGAGGAACCGGCGTCCCTGTTCCTTACCGAGGATGTCCTCGGCGATGTGGATCCGGACGAAGTCGAGCATGATCTCGGCGACGTTCTGCACGCCCCGCGGCACGATCTTCGGACTCCGCAGTGCGAAGAAGAAGAACAGCGCAACGATCAGGGCGACGGCGACGCGGATGAGCATCAGCCGGTCCATCTCGAAGGGGGTGCCTTCGAACAGGACTGCCGGTGGGAAAAAATCAGCTAGTGACGGCGCGTGGAATTCTCCGGCTGCCAAGGTGGTGACGCTCAGCGCTCTCTCCCGTAGTCGGCCGCAGGCATGCCGTCTGCGGTTCGATCGGACATTGACGATCCTGAAGTCGACCAGGTCGGCTCGCGTATTCGCCAGTGGTCCGAACCGAGTGAACGGTCCCGCTTCCTGCCGGTGTCGGCGACTCTCGTCGACTCGGCGGCCATTTGAACACGACCGCCTACGAAGTCACAACTGCGCACCCTCTTCAAACCCGATGCGTGCAGCGTCACTCTCGTAGAACTCACCCTATCAACTGCTCTACGACAGTGCGTAGGTGGGTTCCTACGTGGGGGTTATGGACAAGCGGCACTACTACCGATCGTCGTTGTCGGATCCGGACGACGCCTGGGGATCCACGTACAGCGCGCGCTGCGAGAGCACGCCGTAGGTCTCGGCCCCCAGAACGATGACCAGGGCGAACACGATCGTGAGGACGAGTGCGTTGCGGTTGTAGAAGTCGAGCGAGTCGAGCGAACCCATCACGACGATGGCGAGGATCAGTTTCAGCAGCCACGTGCCGAGAAGTACTGCTCCGGCGGTCATCGCCGGCAACTTCGACGTCAGGAGAACGCCGAGTGCGGTGAAGAGGATGAAACCTCCGCCGACGGCCGCTCCGATGAGCGCACCCCACAGGCCGGGCATCCCGGCGACGAGCACCGAGACCACCGACGCCACGACGGCGAGCGCGAGAAGACCGAGGGCGCCGTACCGCACGGCCGCGCGCATCGGTGCGATCGGGTCGGGCAGCGAGGGCAGACCGTGGTCGGGTTCGGGATGATCCGGGTTCGTCACGATATCCGAGCCTAACCGACCTCTCGGGAGTGCTCCGGTGGCGTCTCCCCCGACTCGTCGTGCCGCCGTAGCGACGGCACGGCGGTCACGACGAGGGCGAACACGAGACCGCCCGCGAGGATCAACACCACCGCCCGCCGATCGAGCAGCGAGGAACCGACGGCTCCGAAGGCCAGGATGCCGACCCACAGGTAGAGCAGCAGCACCACGCGACGGTGCGAGTGCCCGATCTGCAGCAGGCGGTGGTGGAGGTGCATCTTGTCGGGGCTGAACGGGCTGACGCCGGCCCGGGTGCGCCGCACGATCGCGAGGAGCAGGTCGAGGATCGGGATGAACATCACGGCACCGACCAGGATCAGCGGCGAGAGCAGACCGAGCAGGTCGCGCGAACCGTAGGCGCTGAGCGGGATGAGGCCCGAGGCGCTCGTGGAGATCGCGGCGAGCATGAGACCGATGAGCATGGACCCGGAGTCGCCCATGAAGATCCTGGCGGGCTGGAAGTTGTGCGGCAGGAAGCCGAGGCAGGCGCCGGCGAGGGCCGCGGCCATGAGGGCCGGCGGGTAGGCGGAGACGTCGCCGCCCTGATCGAGCAGCAGACCCACGGAGAACGCGCAGATCGCGAGTGCGGCGATGAGACCCAGTCCGGCCGCGAGACCGTCGAGCCCGTCGACGAAGTTCATCGCGTTGATCGTCACCGCGGCGACGGCGACGGTGATGAGACCGCCCTGGAGCTGGTCGAGTACGAGTGTCGAGGCACTGAACGGGTCGTAGATGACGATCCAGCTCACGCCCATGATCACGAGCACGCCGGCCGCGGTGACCTGGCCGACGAACTTGGTGAGTGCGTCGAGTCCCCACCGGTCGTCGACGATGCCGACGACGACGATGATCGAGGCCGCGACGAGCGCCGCCCCCATATCCGGGGTGAATTCGAAACCCCTTGTCAGAGCAGGTAATTGCTGAGCGAACACGATTCCCGCGACGAGGCCGATGTACATGCCGACCCCACCCATCCGCGGAGTCGGGGTCACGTGCACGTCGCGGTCGCGGGGCACGGCGACCGCTCCGAACTTCAGCGCGAGGATCCGCACCACACCGGTCGCGAGGAAGGTCACCACCGCGGCGGTGAGCAGGACGAGGAGAAGCTCCCGGATGGGAACGCCGGCGCCGCGCCCGGCCTGGGCGAGCAGTACGGCGGTGGTGTCGGCTGCAGTCACGTGCTCCGTTCCTCCGCCGCTACTCCCCGCCGGACCGAAGGCGCTCGGGATCGTCGCCGAGCACCTCCGCGAGTGCTTCGGCCGTCACCGCACCTTCGCGCAGGATGCGCGGGCGGTCGCCGGTGAGGTCGACGATCGTCGATGCCACCCCGTGCTCGGCGGGGCCACCGTCGAGATAGACACTCGCCGACGCTCCGAGTTGCTCACGCGCCTCGGTGACGTCGGTGGCAGGAGGCCGGCCGGAGACGTTGGCGCTGGAGACCGCGAGCGGACCGACCTCGCGCAGCAGCTCCAGGATGACGGGGTGCAGCGGCATGCGGAGCATGACAGTGCCGCGGGTGTCGCCGAGATCCCAGGCCAGCGACGGCGCCTGGTGCACCACGAGGCTGAGCCCGCCCGGCCAGAACGCGCGGATCAACTCCCGCGCCTCGGGACGCACCGAGGCGACGAGGCCGTCGATGGTCGTCCAGGAGCCGACGAGGACCGGAACCGGCATGTCGCGGCCGCGTCCCTTCGCGCGTAGCAGCGCGGTCACGGCGTCGGAGTCGAACGCATCGGCCGCGATGCCGTACACCGTGTCGGTGGGTACGACGACGAGTCGTCCGGCTTTGAGTGCGCCGCGCGCCGCGTTGAGTCCGGCGGCGCGCGAAGCTTCGTTGTTGCAGTCGTACACGGTGCTCACGCGCTCATCCTTCCACTTCGGCCGCAATCGGCACCGGACGGGTCCTGCCCGTCAGCCGTCCGCCGCAGACCGTACCGACTTCATGCGGTCGGCCTCCACCGCGGTGGGCACACGATGTGCGGTCACGAATCGGGCCTTCCCGGCGAGGTCGGGGTGCCGTACGACGTCGCCGAACACCCGACGCTGCTCGAACAGTTCGGCGACCAGCAGGCTGTGCGTGTCGTCGTGCTCGACCGCTGCCGCTCCCCCGATCCGCAGCCACCGCGCGATGTTGGAGACCATCGGCCGGATGACGGACAGTCCGTCCGCTCCCCCGAAGAGCGCCGAATGCGGATCGTGTTCGATCACCTCGGGTTCGAGGTCGGCCCCCTCCGGGATGTAGGGCGGGTTGGCGACCACCAGGTCGACACTGCCCTCGAGGTTGGTGAGCAGGGTGCGGTCGGTGACGTCGCCCTGGTACAGCCGGATCGGGGTGTCCCCCTCGTCCGCGCGGGTCTCGGCATTGCGTCGTGCCCACGCAAGGGCCTTCGCCTCGAGCTCGACGGCGTGGACCTCGGCGTCGGGACGCGCATGAGCGATCGCCAGGGCCAGCGCGCCGGATCCGGTGCACAGGTCGAGGACGACCGGGTTGCGGCTGCCGTGGCGTTCGAGGAAGGCCAGCGCCCATCCGAGCAGCAGTTCCGTCTCGGGCCGCGGGACGAACACCCCCGGCCCCACCGCGAGGTCGATCTCCCCCATCGGCGAGGTACCGATGATGTACTGCAGAGGAATCCGCTTCGCCCGCTGTTCGACCATCGACCGGTAGGCGTCGATGGTCGTCGCATCGACGAGCGGGACCAGACCGAGTCGCCCCCGCTCGATGCCGAGCAGGTGGGCTGCGAGAAGTTCGGCGTCGACCCGGGGACTCGGGACTCCTGCTTCCTCGAGGACCGATGCCGCTTCGATGATGGCCAGGCGCAGAGGTTGACGGCTCACGCCTTACAGCGTGCCACGACCTCGGACCTGCACTACGCCGAGGTAGCCCTCGCATTGCACGCAGAAGTCACGGACCGGACATCGGGGGTGTTTCCGGCAACGTGATTGACAGCACGCCGGGAGGGGCACCCGAACGAGGACCGATACCTTCCGGTCGGTTTCATCGACAGAAAGGGATTGCTTCATGAAGACGCGGACTGTGCGTGGAATCACCGTTCTTGCCGCTGCGGGCGCGACCGCCTTCGCGGCCCCTGCTCTCGCGAGTGCCGAGCCCATCGACTTCCAGCCGATCCCCATCGGATGCCCGGCGGGCATCGGCTCGGTCGACACGGAGACCGTTCTCGCCGAGGAGGACGCGGAGCCCGGCCAGATCGAGTACGAGATCGAGCAGGAGGGCAGCGGAGGAGGCCAGATCAACTGGTTGAACCTGCGGACGCTGCAGCTGGGCGGCGGTGTCCTTCCGGAAGCAATCGACGAGGACGAGCCTGCGGTCGCCCTCCAGACCGGGGACGGACTCGTCGTCAGCGCAGTCTGGGGCGCCCATCAGAACGCCGACGGTCAGGGTTGCTTCCTGCTGCCGGGCGTCGATCTCACGAACGTTCCGCCGGCACCGGCGCCCGACGACAACGGGGGCGGCGAGGCCGGTGAGGTCGACGAAGCTCCTGCCTGATCCCTGCCGACGAGCCCGGTTCGCGGTTACTCCGCCGCGAGCCGGGCTTCTCTGTCCGCAGCGCCCAGGGCGTCGAGCAGCGCGTCGAGTTCGCCGTCGAGCACCGCGTCGAGGTTGTGGGACTTGAAGCCGATGCGGTGATCGGTGATCCGGTTCTCCGGGAAGTTGTAGGTGCGGATGCGCTCCGACCGGTCGACGGTCCGGACCTGGCTGGCGCGACCCGCCGATGCCTCGGCCTCGGCCGCCTCTTCCGCCGCCGCCTGCAGGCGCGCCGCGAGGACCTGCATTGCGCGGGCCTTGTTCTGCAGCTGCGAGCGTTCGTTCTGGCAGGTCACCACGATGCCGGTGGGAAGGTGCGTGATGCGCACGGCCGAGTCGGTGGTGTTGACGCCCTGACCGCCCTTGCCGGACGACCGGTAGACGTCGATGCGCAGGTCGCCCTCGTCGATCTGCACCTGCTCGACCTCGTCGGGCTCGGGATAGACGAACACGCCGGCCGCGGAGGTGTGCACGCGTCCCTGCGACTCGGTGACGGGCACACGCTGGACACGGTGCACGCCGCCCTCGAACTTCAGACGGGACCACACGCCGTCGCGCACGTCGGTCCGCGACTTGATCGACAGCGTGACGTCCTTGTAGCCGCCGAGATCGGAGTAGGTGGCACCGAGAACCTCGACGCGCCAACCGGCACGTTCGGCGTAGCGCGTGTACATCCGGGCGAGATCACCGGCGAACAGAGCGGACTCCTCGCCACCCTCACCGGACTTGACCTCGAGGACCACGTCGTCGCTGTCGTGCGGGTCGCGGGGCGCGAGCAGGTCGGTCAGCGAACGGTCGAGCTCGGCGACCTGCGCCTCGAGGTCGTCGACCTCGGACGCGAACGACGAATCGTCGGCGGCGAGTTCGCGCGCCGCCTCGAGATCCTCGCGGGCCTGCTTCAGAGCGTTGTAGGTCGACATCACGGGGGCGAGCTCCGCGAACCGCTTGCCCACCCGACGCGCTGCCGCAGGATCGTCGTGCAGCGACGGGTCGGACAGCTGCTGCTCCAGACCCGCGTGTTCGGCCAGGATGTCGTCGATGGCCGACGGCTTGGTCTGCCCCGCCATGAGTGTGCTCCGCTCTGGTTTCGATCCTTGCAATGAAAAAGCCGACGCCCGGCCTGCACGAGGGCAGTACCGGGCGTCGGCGTGACAGCTAGCTGTCGGAAGCGGCCTTCTTCGGCGCACGCTTGCCGTAGCGAGCCTCGAAGCGCGCGACGCGTCCACCGGTGTCGAGGATCTTCTGCTTGCCGGTATAGAACGGGTGGCAGTTGGAGCAGACTTCGACGTTGATACGTCCCGACTCCTTGGTGCTGCGCGTCTCGAACGTGTTACCGCAACCGCAGACGACGGTCGTCGTCACGTAGTTGGGGTGGATTCCTGCCTTCATGGTGTCCCTTTCGTGGCCGCCGGGTCGCCTTCGCGGGTCGAAGACGTGAACCGGAGCCGGACTGAGCCTGTCGATTATGCCAAACGTAGGGCCCCGGGAAGAAATTCCCCGGGGCGCCGACGTCAGTCGTCGAGTGCCCCCGGTGCGGTCTTCGCCACATTCATGAGGAACTCGATGTTCGTCTTGGACTTCTTGAGCCGATCGATGAGCAGATCGATCGCCTGGTGCGAATCGAGGCCCGAGAGCACGCGGCGCAGCTTGTGCACCACGGCGAACTCGTCGGGGCTCATGAGCAGCTCGTCCTTGCGGGTACCGGACGGGTTGACGTCGACCGCCGGGAACACGCGTCGCTCGGCGATCTTCCGGTCGAGCTTGAGCTCGGCGTTACCCGTGCCCTTGAACTCCTCGAAGATCACGGTGTCGCCGGTGGAACCGGTCTCGACCATCGCGGTGGCGATGATCGTGAGCGATCCGCCGTTCTCGATGTTGCGGGCAGCACCGAGGAAACGCTTCGGCGGATACAGCGCGGTCGAGTCGACACCACCGGAGAGGATGCGTCCGGATGCCGGCGACGAGTTGTTGTACGCGCGGCCGAGACGGGTGATGGAGTCGAGAAGCACCACGACGTCCTGGCCCATCTCCACGAGACGCTTCGCACGCTCGATGGCGAGCTCGGCGACCGAGGTGTGATCCGACGGCGGCCGGTCGAAGGTCGAGGCGATGACCTCGCCCTTCACCGAACGCTGCATGTCGGTGACCTCTTCGGGACGCTCGTCGACGAGCACGACCATCAGGTAGCACTCGGGGTTGTTGACGGCGATCGCGTTCGCGATGTCCTGGAGGACCGTGGTCTTACCGGCCTTCGGCGGCGACACGATCAGTGCGCGCTGACCCTTACCGATCGGCATGACCAGGTCGATCACGCGCGTGGTGAGGATGTTCGGCTGGGTCTCGAGCCGCAGACGCTGGTTGGGGTACAGCGGCGTGAGCTTGTTGAACTCGGGGCGGCGCTTGGCCGAATCCACGTCGCGGCCGTTGACCGTGTCGAGGCGGACCAGCGGGTTGAACTTCTGACGCTGGTTGCTCTGCTCGCCCTCGCGGGGAACACGCACGGCGCCGGTGATGGCGTCGCCGCGACGCAGGCCGTTCTTGCGCACCATGTTCATCGAGACGTACACGTCGTTCGGGCCGGCGAGGTATCCGGACGTGCGGACGAACGCGTAGTTGTCGAGGACGTCGAGGATTCCGGCGACCGGCTGCAGGACGTCGTCCTCGCGGATCTCGGGCTCGCGCGAGTCCGAACCGCTCTCGCCGCGGTCGCGTCCACGACGACGCTCACGGAAGCGACGACCCCGGCGTCCGCGGCCGCCTTCCTCGTCGTCTCCCCCACGGTTGTCCTGGCCCTGGCGCGGACCCTGGTTACCGCCGTCGCGATCGCCACCGTCCTGGTTGCGGTCGCTCTGGTTGCGGTCGCGGCGCGAGGAGCCGTCGCCGGAGTTACGGTCCTGGCCACGCTCGCGCTGCGAGTCGCGATCCTGACCCTTGTCGCGCTGCGAGTCGCGATCCTGACCCTTGTCGCGCTGCGAGTCGCGATCCTGGCGACCGTCCTCGGACGCGTCGGTGCCCTCGGCCTGCTGGTTCTGGTCGGCGTTGTCGCCACCGCGGCGTCCGCGACGGCCACGGCCGCGACGGTTCCCGTCGGATTCGTTGTCGCCGCTGGAGGTCTGGCCGCCCTGCGGCTTCTCCTGCGAGCCCTCGTCGCCGGACTTCACGTCGGCCTTCTGCTCGGCCGGCGCGGCGTCGGCCTTCTGCTCGGGCGCGGCGGTCTCGTCGGCGGCGGCACGGCCACGGCGACCGCGGGTGCCACGCGAGGGCGCTCCCTCGGGCTTGTCGGCCGTCTCGGTCTTCGCTGCTGCTTCGGCCTTCTCGGGGGCAGCAATCTTCTCGGCTGCAGGCTGCTCGGCAGGTGCGGCGCCGCCGCCTCCCTGCTTCTCCTTGATCGCAGCGATGAGATCACCCTTGCGCATCCCGGAGGTGCCCTTGATTCCGAGCTCGGCGGCAAGAGTCCGCAACTCGGCAAGCACCATGCCCGAAAGGCCTGCTCCGCGGCGACCGCGCGTGGTCGTCCGGCTACCGGCCTCGGGAATGTCGAGAGCAGGTGTAGTGATCAGGTCCGTATCTGTCACGGAGATCCTTCCTTCCCTCGCTCGCTCATGCGCAGCAGAGGGTTCGTCCCGCAGATCAGTTCGTCCACTGAGCTGGGATTTGCCGTACGAGTTCAGGGAAAACGAACGGTCGGCACGTCCGCCACCACACCGAAATCCGGTAGGTGCGGTCTGTCCCCCTCCCGGATCCGGGAGCAGGTGAGGATCGATCCAGGCTCGGCGCCCCGATGGAGCTGGAGTGATTGCCCTGGAGAATCCGGCGACTGATACGCACGACGTGCGGACACCCCACAGAATAGCGACGATCTGTACGTAGAGCAAGAATCGCCGTGCCGGATGGGACGTGTGTGTTGCACCACCCGTCGACCCCCCCACCCGGCACCGCGTGTCGGTCTCAGTCGACCTGGACGCCCTCGGCGATCTCGAGGTCGAGCACCGTCAGTTCGTCGGCCTCGGCGGCGGCCCGCAGTTCGTCGGGCAGCGCGGAGGTCGTGAGCGCAAGGACTGTCGGCCCGGCACCCGAGACAATGGCGGGGATGCCCGCCTCGCGCAATGCGGCCACCCATTTGGTGGTGAGCGGCAGTGCGGGTGCCCGCTGGGCCTGGTGGAGCAGATCCTGCGTCGCCGGCATCAGCAGCTCGGGCCGCTCGGTGAGCGCGACGACCGCGAGAGCCGCCCGGCTGACGTTGAACGCCGCGTCCCGGTGCGGAACGAGTTCGGGCAGCAGGCCACGGGTGTGAGCCGTGGACGAACGGACCGACGGGACGAAGGCGTACGCCTTGATGTCCGGGTGCACACGCAGGTTCACCGCGCGGTAGGTCCGTTGCTCGGAGTCGACTTCGGCCTCGGTCCACGACACCACTGCCCCACCGAGGACGCTCGCGGAGGCGTTGTCGGGATGGCCCTCGAACTCGGAGGCGAGCTGCACGAGCTGCTCGTCGTCGAGGACGCGCTCGGGAGCGATCTTGCGGACGAGCCCGTTGGCCGCCGCCAGCCCTCCCACCGCCGCCGAGGCGGAGGATCCCAGGCCACGCGAGTGCGGGATGACGTTGTGGCACACGACGTCCAGTCCGTCCGCCCACACACCGGCGGCCTCGAGCCCGCGCTCGACGGCACGGACCACGAGGTGCGAGGGTCCCCACGGAACCTCCTGGGCGCCTTCCCCCTCCACCTTCACGTCGAGCCCGGAAGCCGTTGTGGTGACGGTGATCTCGTCGTACAGACCGAGGGCGAGACCCAGGCAGTCGAAGCCGGGGCCGAGATTCGCGCTCGAGGCGGGAACCCGTGCCGTCACCGAAAGCCCCACGGGCAACGTCTGCGTCATGTCCTGATTCCCAACGGAGGAAGGCGTGGCGGTCAACTCAGGCCAACTCGAGCGCGGAGGCGACCGCGACCGGGTCGACCGGGATGGGCTCGACCACAGGCACGTCGCGCAGGGCCGTATCGGGGTCCTTGAGACCGTTGCCGGTCACGGTGCACACGACCTTGAGGCCGCGCTCGAGCCAACCTTCCTTGCTCGCGGCGAGCAGACCTGCGATGGACGCGGCCGAGGCCGGCTCGACGAAGATCGACTCGGACTTCGCGAGTAGCCGGTACGCCTCGAGGATCTCCTCGTCGGTCGCCGCGCGGAACGCGCCGTTCGACTCTTCCTTGGCGGCCACCGCGCCGTTCCACGATGCGGGGGCACCGATGCGGATGGCGGTCGCAATGGTCTCGGGATCCTTCACGGGATGGCCGAGGACGAGCGGTGCCGCACCTGCCGCCTGGACGCCGAGCATGCGCGGGCGGCGCGTGCTGAGGCCGTCGGCCGCGTACTCGCTGTAGCCCTTCCAGTAGGCCGTGATGTTGCCGGCGTTGCCGACGGGCAGGATGTGCACGTCGGGAGCGTCGCCGAGCGCGTCGACGATCTCGAAGGCCGCGGTCTTCTGGCCCTCGATGCGCACCGGGTTCACCGAGTTGACCAGACCGATGGTGGAGAACTCCGCGGTGGTCTTGCGGGCGAGCTCGAGGCAGTCGTCGAAGTTGCCCTCGACCTGGACGATCTTCGCGCCGTGCATGACGGCCTGGGCGAGCTTGCCCATCGCGATCTTGCCCTGCGGCACGAGCACCGCGCAGCCGATACCGGCGCGGGCGGCGTAGGCGGCAGCCGACGCGGAGGTGTTGCCGGTGGAGGCGCACAGCACGGCCTGCTTGCCGGTTGCGAGGGCCTCGGTGACCGCCATGGTCATACCGCGGTCCTTGAAGGAGCCGGTGGGGTTGAGCCCCTCGACCTTCACGTGGACCTCGCAGCCGGTGATCTCCGACAGACGCGGAGCCGGGAGCAGCGGCGTGCCACCCTCGCGCAGCGTGACCGTCTTCCAGTCGTCACCGATCGGCAGGCGCGAACGGTACGCCTCGATCAGGCCCGGCCACGGCGTGTGCACGGGGGTGGTGTTCTTCTCGGCCGCGCTCATTCGGCGGATCCCTCCAGTCTCAGGACGCTGGTCACAGCGATCACGGATTCGAGTTTGTCGAGCGCTGCGACGGTATCCGCCAGCGCACGGTCGGTGGCCTGATGGGTGAGTACCACCAGACGGGCAGCGTCGCCGGCGCCTTCCTGGCGGACCGCTGCGATGCTCACGCCCCGCGTGGCGAACTCGGCGGCGACCGCGGAGAGCACGCCGGCGCGGTCGGCGACCTTCAGATTGACGTAGTAGCGGGTGAGGATGTCGCTCATGGGCGCGATCTCCAGCTGCGCGTACTTCGACTCACGCGGACCACGACCACCCTGCACCCGGTTGCGGGCGGCCATCACCAGGTCGCCCATCACGGCGGAGGCGGTCGGGGCGCCACCGGCACCCTGGCCGTAGAACATGAGCCGGCCCGAGGACTCCGCTTCGACGACGACGGCGTTGAACGCGCCGTTGACCGAGGCCAGCGGATGCTCGCGGGGCACGAGCGCCGGGTAGACCCGGGCGGACACGCGGTCCTTGCCGTCGGCGGACGGGACTCGCTCGCACAACGCGAGCAGCTTGATCGTGCAGTTGAGCGCGCGCGCCGAGGTGAGGTCGGCGGCGGTGATCGACGAGATGCCCTCGCGGTAGACGTCGGCTGCCGTCACGCGGGTGTGGAAAGCGATCGACGCGAGGATCGCCGCCTTCGAGGCCGCGTCGAAGCCTTCGACGTCGGCGGTGGGATCGGCCTCGGCGTATCCGAGGCGGCCGGCCTCGGCGAGCGTCTCGCCGTAGTCGGCGCCCGTCTCGTCCATGGCCGAGAGGATGTAGTTCGTGGTGCCGTTGACGATGCCGACGACCCGGTTGACCTTGTCGCCCGCGAGCGACTGGGTCAGCGGACGGATCACCGGGATCGCACCGGCCACGGACGCTTCGAAGTAGAGGTCGACGTTGCGGGCCTCGGCCACCTCGGCCAGTTCGCCGGTGTAGGCGGCGAGCAACGCCTTGTTGGCGGTGACGACGGACTTGCCGGCGTCGAGCGCCGTGCGCACGAGCTTGCGGGGCAGTTCGATGCCGCCGATGAGTTCGACGACGATGTCGACGTCGTCGCGGCGGATCAGCGCGTCGGCGTTCGTCGTGACCAGTTCCGCGGGAAGACCCCGGTCGCGGGCGGCGTCGCGCACGGCGACGCCCCTCAGCTCGAGGGGGGCACCGATGCGCGCCTCGAGATCCGCGGCGTCCTCGCGGATGATCCGCGCGACCTCGGCACCGACGGTGCCGTGCCCGAGAACCGCCACACCCACCGGACGCCGGTCCGAAGCATCGGTCGCCGTTGCACTGGTCACTCCGAAACCTCCAAGTTGAGCAGATCTTCGACGGTCTCGCGGCGCAGCAGAACGCGCGAGACACCGTCCTTGACCGCCACGACGGCGGGGCGAGGCAGCAGGTTGTACCTGCTCGACATCGAGTAGCAGTATGCACCCGTCGCCGCGACCGCCAGTAAATCACCGGCTGCGACGTCCGCGGGCATCCAGGCGTCGCGGATGACGATGTCGCCGCTCTCGCAGTGCTTGCCGACGACGCGCGAGACCACCGGCTCGGCGTCGCTCACTCGGGAGACGAGGCGCGAGTCGTACTCCGCCTGGTACAGCGAGGTGCGGATGTTGTCGCTCATGCCGCCGTCGACGCTGATGTAACGGCGGACGTGCCCGGAACCGACCTCGACGTCCTTGAGGGTTCCCACCTCGTAGAGCGTCACCGTGCCCGGCCCGGCGATGGCGCGGCCCGGTTCGACCGCGAGGGTCGGGGCCGGCAGCCCGGCGAGCGCGGACTCGGTGCGGACGATGTCGTTGAGCTTGGCTGCGAGATCGGCGACCGGTGGCGGGTCGTCGCTCGGCACGTACGAGATGCCGAGGCCACCGCCGAGATCGACGATGTTCATCTGCGAGGTCTTGTCGACACCGAACTCGGCGACGATGTCGCGCAGCAGGCCGATGACGCGGTGGGCGGCCAGTTCGAAGCCGTCGACGTCGAAGATCTGCGAGCCGATGTGGCTGTGCAGACCGACGAGGCGGAGATTGTCGGCCGCGAAGACGCGGCGCACGGCCTGCATGGCGTTGCCGCCGGCGAGCGAGAGCCCGAACTTCTGGTCCTCGTGCGCGGTGGAGATGAACTCGTGGGTGTGGGCCTCGACGCCCACGGTCACGCGGATGAGCACGTCCTGGACGACACCGGCCTCACCGGCGACCGCGTCGAGCCGGTCGATCTCGGCGAGCGAGTCGAGCACGATGTGCCCGACCCCGGCGGTCACGGCGGCCTGCAGTTCGGGGACGGACTTGTTGTTGCCGTGCATCGCGATCTTCCCGGCGGGGAAGCCGGCGTGCAGGGCCACGGCGAGCTCACCACCGGACGAGACGTCGAGCGAGAGCCCTTCCTGATGGACCCACCGCGCGATCTCGCTGCACAGGAACGCCTTCGACGCGTAGTGCACCTTCGCCGACGGACCGAAGGCCTCCGCGATCTCCCGGCAGCGGGAGCGGAAGTCGTCCTCGTCGACGACGAACAGCGGGGTGCCGTACTTCTCGGCGAGCTCGGTCACCGGGATGCCGGCGATGCGCATGACGCCGTCCTCGCCGCGCGACGCGTTGCGCGGCCACACCTGCGGGGCGAGCGCGTTGAGCGCCGCGGCGTCGGTGGGCCGTTCGGGCAGGTTCGGGGCGTGCGGGATCTGGGCGTGGCGCGGTCCCGCCGGATGCGCGTTCACATCCGCTCCGGGGCGGTGACGCCGAGCAGGCCGAGGCCGTTGGCGAGGACCTGACGTGCAGCCGCGCACAACGCGAGTCGCGCGGTGTGCAGCGGGCCGGCCTCCTCGTCGCCCTGCGGAAGGATCCGGCAGGCGTCGTAGAAGCGGTGGTAGGTGCCCGCGAGTTCCTCGAGGTACCGGGCGACGCGGTGCGGTTCGCGCAGTTCGGCCGCCTTCGCGAGCACCCGGGGGTACTCGCCGAGGGTGCGGATCAGGTCGCCCTCGCGCTCGTGGGTGAGCAGTGCGAAGTCGGCGCCCTCGGTGGTCAGGCCGAGATCGGCGGCGTTGCGCGCGATCGACGACAGCCGCGCGTGGGCGTACTGCACGTAGTAGACCGGGTTCTCGTTCGTGGTGCTCGCCCACAGTTCGAGGTCGATGTCGATGCTCTGGTCCACCGACGACCGCACGAGCGAGTAGCGCGCGGCGTCGACGCCGATCGCCTCGACGAGGTCGTCGAGGGTGATGACGGTGCCGGCCCGCTTGCTCATCTTCACGGCCTCGCCACCGCGGACGAGGTTGACCATCTGGCCGATCATCACCTCGACGGTGTCGGGGTCGTCGCCGAAGGCCGCCGCGGCGGCCTTGAGGCGCGCGATGTAGCCGTGGTGGTCGGCCCCGAGCATGTAGATGCACAGGTCGAAGCCGCGCGAGCGCTTGTCCTGGAAGTAGGCGATGTCGCCGGCGATGTAGGCGGCGTTGCCGTCGGACTTGATGACGACGCGGTCCTTGTCGTCGCCGTAGTCGGTGCTCTTGAGCCACCAGGCGCCGTCTTCGAAGTACAGATTGCCCGACGCCTTGAGGGTCTCGACGGCCTTGTCGACCGCTCCGCTCTCGAAGAGGGAGTTCTCGTGGAAGTACACGTCGAAGTCGACACCGAACTCGTGGAGGGTGCGCTTGATGTGCGCGAACATCAGGTCCACGCCGATCGAGCGGAACGTCTCGTGGCGCTCGTCGTCGGGGAGCTCGAGGGCGTCGGGGCGCTGCTCGAGCACGGAGGAGGCGATGTCGACGATGTACGCGCCGGCGTAGCCGTCCTCGGGGGCGGGCTGTCCGAGCGCGGAGGCGATGAGCGACCGGGTGAAGCGGTCGATCTGCGCGCCGTGGTCGTTGAAGTAGTACTCGCGGGTGACCTCGCCGCCCTGGGCGGTGAGGATGCGGCCGAGCGCGTCGCCGACCGCGGCCCAGCGGGTGCCACCGAGGTGGATCGGGCCCGTGGGGTTGGCCGAGACGAACTCGAGGTTGATCCTCGTGTTCGCCAGGTCGCTGCCGTTGCCGTAGGCGGCGCCCTCGGCGAGCACCTTCGCCACGATCGCTCCCTGGGCGTCGGCGGCGAGTCGGATGTTGAGGAAGCCGGGGCCCGCGACCTCGGCGGAATCGATGCCGTCGGCGGCGGTCAGGGCCTCGGCGAGCCAGGCGGCGAGTTCGCGGGGATTGACACCGACCTTCTTCGCGACCTGCATCGCGACGTTGGTCGCGTAGTCGCCGTGCTCCGGATTGCGCGGGCGCTCGACGGTGAGGGTCTCGGGAAGAACGGACGCGTCGAGACCACGGTCGGTGAGGACACCGGCGGCGGTTCCGCGGAGCAGCTGAGCAAGGTCGGAGGGAGTCACAGGTGTCCATCCTATTGGCTGGTCGATCGCGGCGCCGACGCTCCCCCTACCGGCAGCTCCGGGCACCGCGCGGGAGCACGCCCGTAGAGTTGTGGGTGTTTGTGCGCCCGATGGGCGCGCGTCCGCCTGTCCACCCGTCGAAAGAGCACACAGCGATGCCCAGCGGTTCGGTTAGTGGCGGCTCCGGTAACAAGAAGACCGGAGCCAAGTCGTCGAAGGCCATCCAGGCCGCCAAGAAGAAGAGCGGCGGCGCTCGCGGGGTCCCCGCGCAGCGTCAGATCCCGTGGTTGACGATCGGCGGCGTGGCCCTGGTCGTCGTGCTGGTCGGCGTGATCGCTGTGAGCCTGATCCCGAAGTACCAGAACCAGCAGGAGATGTCGGCGTGGACGCCGTCGGAGTCCAATCAGGACCCGTCGGACGACATCGAGGGCGTGCTGAAGATCGAGTATCCGGCCGGTGTGCACGTCGCGCCGGGCCAGCGCGTCGCCTACGACCAGTCGCCGCCCTTCGGTGGCCCCCACGACTCCGTCTGGGCGACCTGCACCGGCACGGTCTACGAGCAGCCGGTCCGGAACGAGAACATGGTGCATTCGCTCGAGCACGGCGCGGTGTGGGTGGCCTACAACCCCGATCTGCTCGACGACGCCGAGGTCGACACGCTCCGCGCGAAGGTCGACGGCCGCACCTACATGGTGATGTCACCCTATCCGGGACTCGAGGCTCCCGTCTCACTGCAGTCGTGGGGTCACCGGCTCGAGGTCGACAGCGTCGACGACGAACGCATCGACCAGTTCATCAGTGCGCTGCGTCTGAACCAGTACACCTATCCCGAGGTGGGTGCGAGCTGCTCGACGATCCCCGGCTCGTTCGATCCGGCGAACCCGCCGCCCTTCGACGCCTCCGAGCCCGGCCCCGACGCGGTGCCGATGAACGGGGAATCCATCGGCGACATGCAGCAGGCACCGGCCGGGAGCTGACGATGAGCGAAACCTCCTCGGACATCTCCACCACCGAGCGCGGTGGGCACAACCGGCTGCTGCTGGTGCTGCTCACCGTCGCCGCGGTCGCCGTCGGCTTCCTCGCGGGGTTCCTGTCCCGGATCCCCTTCGAGGACTCCGCGCAGGCGGCGCCGGAGGCCGGTTCGGTGGACGTCGGATTCGCGCAGGACATGATCGTGCACCACGACCAGGGCGTCGAGATGGCCGCCGTGGTGGTCTCCAATTCGGAGGACGATCGGATCCGCAACATCGCGTACGACATCCTCACCACCCAGCAGAACCAGATCGGTCAGATGCAGGGCTGGTTGTCGCTGTGGGGGCAGCCGGCGCTGCCGACGGGCGAGTACATGGAGTGGATGACCGAGACGGGTCACGGCCACGGCGGTCACGGCGCGACGACCGAGTCCGAGGATTCCGACGGCTCGCACCTGATGCCGGGCATGGCGACCTCCGAGGATCTCGCGAATCTCCGGGCCGCTCGCGGTCCCGAACTGGACGTGCTCTTCCTCCAGCTGATGCTGCGCCACCACGAGGGTGGTCTGCCGATGATGGAGTACGGCGAGCAGTACGCGAGCACCTCGGCGGTGCGCAATCTGGCGGGCACGATGGTCGCCACGCAGCAGGGCGAGTCGGATCTGATGAGGTCGCTGCTCGCCGAGCGCGGCGCCGAACCCCTGCCCCTCAACTGAGCCGCCGATCGGGTGAAACCGCGACTTCGGACCGAAAACCGGCTCTGACCTGGCGATGTGGAGTTGAGCGCTCGATGCGCTAGGCTAACTCCCGCACCTCCGGTCATCCGGTGGTCCGGATGCCCTCGTAGCTCAGGGGATAGAGCGCTTGCCTCCGGAGCAAGAAGTCGCAGGTTCGAATCCTGCCGAGGGCACCACGAAGGCCCCGCTTCTCACGAAGCGGGGCCTTCGGCGTTCCAGGACCAGGTTGCCGGTGCCGGTCAGTTGCCGGCGGTGAAGGGTGTGGGATCGAAGTAGTCGCGGCAGGCCGCGATCTTCCCGTCCACGATCTCGAAGACGCCCGTGACGGGCAGTTCGATCGTCCGGCCGTTCATCGTGAACACATCGGTGCGTTCGTTGAGCACGACCTTGCCGGAGACCGCCTGATGGTGGATGCGGTAGTCGATCGCCCCGAAGGACGTCACGAAGCCCGCGATGTACTCCTCGATGGCCGCGCGGCCGCGGATCGGTTCCATCGGGATGTTGTGGAAGACGGCGTCGTCGGCGAAGAAGGCCGCGAGTTCGGCAGGATCGGGATCGGCCCAGCGCCGGCAGAACTCGACGACCAGCTCCTCGGGGCTCATCGGGTCTGCACGCGCGCGAAGCGGGCGGGTTCCGTACCGGGCACGCGACGGACCCGTCCCCGCTCGATGAGCTGCCGGACGTGCGCCGATCCCTCCGCGAGCGCCATCCGCTTGCCGTGCAGGGGGGTCTCGTCCCACGGCCGGTACCAGCGCATCCGGGCGGTGGCCTCCCACAGCGTGAGCTCCTCGTCGCCGAACGCGTCGTAGAGATCGTCGAGGCGCTGGTCGTGGTGGGCGATCAGTTCGCCGACGCGGTGCGGCAGGTCGTCGATCTGCCGCCGGTGCGCGGGCAGGGCGCGTCGCACGGGCAGGTCGGCGACCGCACGCAGCGAGTCGAGGTACTCCCCCAGCGCGTCGCGTTGCGGCAGAGGGAAATCGAACTCGCCGACGTGCGGAGTCGTGGTCGCGAGGACGTGGTCGCCGCTGAACAGCACACCGTGTTCCTCGAGCAGGAAACACGCGTGGCCGGCCGTGTGACCGGGGGTCAGCACGGTGCGCAGTGACCGCCCCGTCAGCGGGATCGCCTCGTCGGCACCAAGTTTGCGGTCGGGCAGCGCGTCGGGACGGCCGACCGCCGGTACGAGGGTAGCGAGCGATTCCTCGATCGCGTCCTCGGGTGCCCCGGCGCGGCGCAGCAGATCGGCTTCCTGAGGACGGCGGTCGTCGTCGGAGAGCATGACCTCGAGGTGGGCGAAGTCGGCCTCGTTCATCGCGACCCAGCAGCCGGAGGCCTCCCGGATGCGCCCGGTGAGCCCGACGTGGTCGGGGTGGAAATGGGTGACCACCACGCCCTCGACGTCGGTGACCGACAGGCCGGCGGTGGCCAGGCCGTCCTGCAACGCTGCCCACGACCGGTCGTCGTTCCAGCCGACGTCGACGAGGACGACGCCGCGCGGGGATTCCATCACGTAGACCTGGGTGTCGCCGACGGGTAGGTCCGCCACCGGGACGGGAACGACGTGGATGCCGTCCCCGATGTCACGCGCTTCGGCCATGGTGATGCCTCTCGGTCATGGTGACTTTCTTTCGAAAGCTACAACAATGAATTCAACTATTACCCTGCGCGGGCTCGATGATCGCGACGATCGACCTGATCTCCCCCGCCGGGATGTCGAAGTGCTCCGTCACCGCGACCGACATCTCCGCGCTCGGGCCCGCCGCGATGTCCAGGACGAACCGCGCGACGACACTGTGGTGCCATTCGCGGAACTGCAGGTCGCGGACACGGCGGATGGGCCGGTATTCCGGGCCGTTCTCGAGGCGGTCGCGGATCTCGATGCCGCTGTCGCCGGTGCGCTCCCCGTTCTCGACCCGCCAGGCGTCCTCGGCGAGCCGGACGTGGGACGCGTCGTGACTGACCAGGGATCGGATGTAGGCGCGTGCCATCGCGACCCGAGGGCTGTCGGTCGGCCCGGTGGCGTGCACGGCCAGCGCGGACATCACCTCCGGCGCCCAGTCGGCGCGGCAGATCACCAGGTCGGGCAGATACGGATGCGGCCGGTTGTATTCGAGTTCGCTGCCGTCGATGCGGGCGCAGTGCAGACCCGCGGCACGCGCGACCGCGACCGGTGCCGCCGAATCCCACTCCCACTGACCGCCCGCGTGGATGTAGGCGTCGGCCTCCCCGCGCACCACCGCCATCGCCTTGGCACCGGCCGAACCCATCCGGATCAGGTCGGCACCGAGATCGCGGGCCAGATCGAACACGAAGGCAGGCGGCCTGCTCCCGCTGATGACGATGCGGGGGCGACGGCGGGCCGGCCGCGGCGCCGGAACCGGATCTGCGGTGCTGTGGACGACGCCGATCGCCGGTTGCGCGACCGCGGCGGCGGTGAGCCCTCGCCCTGCCTCCCAGAGCGCGATGTGGACCGCCCAGTCGACATGGTCGGGCATCCCGTACTCCTTCGACCCGTCGAGCGGGTCGATGATCCAGACGCGGTCGGCGCCGACCCGCGCCGGATCGTCCGCGGATTCCTCCGAGAGCACCGCGTCGCCGGGGCGCGCGGCCGCCAGCCGTTCGAGGATGTACGTGTTGGCGGCGTGATCGCCGCGCCGGCCCAGCTCGCGCCCGGTGAGGGCATCCGATTCGATGGCGCGGACCGTGAGCAACAGTTCACCTGCGCCGGAAGCCGTCTCGGCTGCGAGTCGGGCGTCGTCGCTCTCGGCCGCGGGTCGAGCGTCGTCGCCCCCGGCCGCAAGGCGGGCATCGTCGCTGTAGTCGTGCGTCATGTCCTCAACAATTCCACGACGAGGCCCGCCTGCACGGCAGGCGTGCCGTCGTGGGGGCGCACGACCAGTTGGGGATCGGACGGTGGTTCGTAGGGATCGTCGACGCCGGTGAATCCGGTGATCTCGCCGGCGCGTGCCCGCGCGTACATGCCTTTCGGATCGCGGGCCTCGCAGTCGGCGAGCGGGGTGTCGACGAAGACCTCGACGAAACGGATCCCCGCCTCCTCGTGCTGGCGGCGGATGCGGTCGCGGTCCTGTCGGTAGGGGCTGATGAGCGCACAGATCGCGACGAGTCCGGCGTCGGCCATCAGTTGTGCGACCGCGCCGACGCGGCGGACGTTCTCCGCGCGGTCCTCGGGGCCGAATCCGAGGTCGGCGTTGAGGCCGTGCCTGAGGTTGTCGCCGTCGAGGCGGTAGGCGGGAATGCCTTCGGCGAGCAGTCGTCGTTCGAGTTCGACGGCGAGCGTGGACTTGCCGGAGGCGGACAGCCCGGTGAGCCACACCGTCGCCCCGGCTCTCCCCCGTTCGGTCCGCGAGACCGCCGCCGAGTGCCAGACCACCCGGCTGTCCGCCAGCGTCGGCCCGGTGATCATCCCGGCCGCGACGGTGTTGCCGGTGCGTTCGTCGACGAGCACGAAGCTTCCGGTGGTGCGGTTGCGCCGGTAGGGGTCGAACAGCAGCGGCTGTTGCGTACGCAGTTGCACGCGGCCGATCTCGTTGAGGCCGAGCGTCGTCGCGGCCTCGTCGCGGTGCAGGCTGTTGACGTCGAGCCGGTAGTCCAGCCGCGCGACCCGCGCGGTGGTCGAGCGGGTGGTGTGCAGCAGGGCGTAGCGGGCGTCCGGGTCGAGTGCGGAGCGTTCGTCGAACCAGCACACCATGGCGTCGATCTCGTGCCCGACGAGTGGACGGTTGTTGGGGCGGCACAGCATGTCACCGCGTCCGACGTCGAGGTCGTCCTCGAGTTCGACGCACACCGCCGCACCGGCGAAGGCGTGCTCGAGTTCCGTTCCGCCCGGCCCCCACAACGTCCGTACCCGTGTTCCGAAACCGGAAGGGAGAACGACCACGTCGTCGCCGGGTGCAAATCCGCCGGCGGCGACCGTTCCGGCGTAGCCGCGGAAGTCGCGGTGCTCGCCCTCGCCCGGGCGGATGACGTACTGCACGGGCAGTCGCGCGTCGATGAGGTTGGTGTCCGACGCGATGTGGACGTGTTCGAGGTGATGCAGCAGCGAAGTCCCCTCATACCACGGCATGTTCGCGGTGCGGGAGACGACGTTGTCGCCGTGCAGCGCGGAGATGGGAACGAACGCGAGGTCGGGCATGTCGAGCTTCGCCGCGAAATTCCGGAAATCGTCGCAGATCTCGTCGAACCGGCTCTGCGACCAGTCCACCAGGTCCATCTTGTTGATACACAGCACCACGTGCCGCACCCCGAGCAGCGACGCGAGGAAGGCGTGCCGGCGGGTCTGCTCGACGATGCCGTTGCGGGCATCGACGAGGACGAGCGCCAGGTCGGCGGTGGACGCCCCGGTGACCATGTTGCGCGTGTACTGCTCGTGACCGGGAGTGTCGGCGATGACGAATGTTCTGTGCGCCGTGGCGAAATAGCGATAGGCGACGTCGATCGTGATGCCCTGTTCGCGTTCGGCGCGCAGGCCGTCGGTGAGCAGCGCGAGATCGGCGCGGTCGGCGCCGCGGTCGAGGCTCGTGCGGGTCACCGCCTCGAGTTGGTCCTCGAAGACGGCCTTCGAGTCGAACAGCAATCGGCCGATCAGCGTGGACTTGCCGTCGTCGACGCTGCCGGCGGTGGCGATGCGCAGCAGGCGGGACATCAGAAATATCCTTCCCTCTTGCGGTCTTCCATCCCGGCGTCGGAGATCCGGTCGTCCGCCCGCGTCGCGCCGCGTTCGGTGACCCGGCTGGCGGAGACCTCGGTGACCACCTCGTCCGCGATGGTGGCGGCGGATTCGACGCAGCCGGTGCACGTCGCGTCCCCGACGGTGCGGAATCGGACGAGGCTCTCGCGCGGGGTCTCCCCGGGGAGGAGGGTGAGAAAGCGGGTGTGTGCGAGCAGCATTCCGTCGCGCTCGATCACCGGGCGCCGGTGGGCGTAGTACAGGGACGGCAGGTCGACACCCTCGTCGCGGATGTACCGCCAGATGTCGAGTTCGGTCCAGTTGGACAGCGGGAAGACCCGCATGTGTTCGCCGCGGCGGTGCCGGCCGTTGTACAGCTGCCACAGTTCGGGTCGCTGCGCCTTCGGGTCCCACTGCCCGAACTCGTCGCGCAGGCTGAAGACGCGTTCCTTCGCGCGGGCCTTCTCCTCGTCGCGACGAGCACCCCCGAAGACGGCGTCGAATCCCCCTTCCTGCAATGCGCGCAGGAGGGTTCCGGTCTGCAGCCGGTTGCGGGTCGCGTGCGGTCCGTCGTCCTCGACGGCACGCCCGGCATCGATGTCGTCCTGCACCGAGGCGACGATCGACCGGAGTCCCAGGCGCTCGACGGTGCGGTCGCGGAAGTCGATCACCTCGTCGAAGTTGTGCCCGGTGTCGATGTGCAGCACGGGGAACGGCAGCGGCGCGGGCCAGAACGCCTTGGCCGCGAGGTGGAGCATGACCGCGGAGTCCTTGCCACCCGAGAACAGCAGGACGGGACGGGAGAAGGTCGCGGCGACCTCGCGGAAGATATGCACGGACTCGGCTTCGAGCGCACCGAGCAGCGAAAGTTCGTAGATCGGTGGTCGTTGCGGTGGCACCGTGGTCACTCGTGCCCCTCTCACCCGGCTCGGTACACATGTGTACCGATGCGGTCGAAGATTACTCCGTAACAGTAGAACGAGTTTCAATTCCAGGTCAACGGGTAGTCTCCGCAGCGCTCCGTCAGCGCGCCGGCCGGCGTCCGCCGAGATCCGCGGTGATCGCATCCGCGACCGCCACGAGCGCCGCACCGCACCGCTCGATCCCGGCCGCGTCCACCTCCCGCTCGAGGTGCAGCGTGAGCACGAGCGACTGGTGGCCGTCGGGATCGTAGGCCGGGGCGGCCATGAGGTTGACCGCCCGCTCTTCCCCCGCGGCGAAGGCGTCGGGCAGCAGCACGCGCTCACCGGGGCTCGCCACGAGTTCCGCCAGCATCTCCCGCATCTCGGGCGCGAGATCGTGCGAGACCACCCCGGCCATGAGCGCGTAGAGGCGGCGGCCGCCGGGCGTGAGGGACTCGGCCAGATAACCCGTCCGGCGACATTCGGTGACGATCCGCCACAGGTCGTCGCGGTCCACGGTGACCGGCAGGGTCGGCTCTCGCCGCAGCCACTGTTCGATGCGCTCGTCGGTGTCCCACAGCACGTACATCAGCCCCACCGGGGGTGCGAAGGGATAGACCTCCCCCACACGCGCCGCCGCGGCCGTGCCGTGGCCACCGACGACGTCGAGCACCGCGATCCGGTCGCCGACGACCGCCGACGCGGAGCACATCACGCCGAACTCCTCGGCGAGTGCGGCGAGATGACGGTGCGCGACCGGCCCGGACGCGAAGCCGCGCTGGGCGGCGCGTCCCGCGACGATCAGCGCCGGACCGAGCCCGTAGGTCTTGTCGACGGGGTCGCGGATCAGATAGCCGGCGTCGGCGAGGACGGTGAGGATGCCCAGACAGGTGGGCTTGCTCAGGTCGAGTTCGCGTGCCAGTTCCGACAGTCCGAACCGGACGCCGGGTCGCGCGACGAGGTGGTCGAGGACCTGCACGACGCGTTCCGTGGGTGGCGACCGGCGGGCTGCTCCCGCCCCGGCGGTGGACTCTCCGAGCGTTCCGGTCTCGCGACGAGCCATTGACCCTCCCTGGAACACGTTCTACTCTCAGCGCAACGGAAGACTACCGCAGCGGTACATATTTGGACCACAGGAGATCGCAGTGCTCACCGATCCGCTCACCGCGGCGATAGCCAAGGCCGAGAAACTCGTCGCCACCGCCCCGCACATCCGCACCGAACAGGACCTCGTCGAGGGATACGGATATCTGGCCGGTGGGATCTCGGCGTGCGTGCACGCCACCTTCGCGTACAGCCGCTCCCATCCGGTCTTCGTCACCGGCACCGGTCCCTACGCGAAGATGGGCCTCGACAATCCCGACACCCTCTACTGGGGCGCGTCGATCCGCGACGACGCCGAGTACGTCGTCACCGGGCGCCGCGGCACGACCTGCGATCTCAGCTTCCAGGTGCTGGCCGGCAACTACACCGACGCCGAGGTGCCCGGCAATGTCACGGCCTTCGACGACCGCGCGTTGGCCATCGCCGATGACGGCACCTTCGAGGTGCGGTTCGGACCCGGCCCAAGAGACCCGGAACGGAACTACTTCCCGCTCGCGCCCGGCTCGTCGCAGCTCGTGGTCCGCGAGGTCTACAGCGACTGGACGCAGCGCCGCGGCATGCTGAGCATCCACCGGCTCGACAGCCTCGGCACCCCGGCCCCCGAGCCCACCCACCAGGACGTGGTCACCCGTTACGAACGTGCCGGTCGCGCGCTGGTCTCACGGGTGAAGACCTGGCTGCAGTTCCCCGAGTGGTTCTACCTGAAGCTGCCGGTGAACACGGTGACGGAACCGCGCCGCACCCCCGGTGGTCTGGACACGCAGTACTCGTCCGTCGGGCACTACGAACTCGGGGACGACGAGGCGATGGTCCTGACCCTCCCGGCGAGCGACGCGCCCTATCTGGGCTTCCAGATCGGCAGTCTCTGGTACATCTCCCTGGACTACATCCATCACCAGACCTCCCTGAACAACAGTCAGGCGCAGGTCGATCCCGACGGAATGGTCCGGATCGTGGTCTCGGCCCGCGATCCGGGGCTGACGAACTGGGTCGAGACCCTCGGGCGCAGCCGCGGGATCCTGCAGTTCCGCTGGCAGCGCCTCGATCGCGAACTGACCGCGGCCGACGGCCCGACCGCCGAGGTGGTGCCGTTCGATCGGCTCCCCGAGGTCCTGCCCTTCCACGACTCGAATCGCATCACACCCGAGGCGTGGGCGCAGCGCATCGCGGAGCGCCAGCGGGGCGTCGCCGATCGGATGCTCGCATGAGCGCGGCAGCGGGACTGCTCCGCGACCGCGTCGTCGTGGTCTCCGGTGTCGGTCCGGGACTGGGGCGCACGCTCGCGCTGCGGTGCGCCGAACACGGCGCCGACGTGGTGCTTGCCGCCCGGACCCGGGAGCGGCTCGAGAAGGTTGCAGCGGAGGTCGAGAGCACGGGCCGCCGGGCACTGGTCGTGCCCACCGACATCACCGACGACGAGTCCGCCGCCGCACTCGTCGAGGCGGCGGTCTCGGAGTTCGGGCGTGTCGACGTGCTCGTCAACAACGCCTTCTCCGTTCCGTCGATGAAGCCGTTGTCGCGCACCGACTTCCAGCAGATTCGCGACAGCGTGGAACTCACCGTCCTCGGCGCGCTGCGGCTCACACAGTTGTTCACCCCCGCCCTCGCCGAGTCGGCCGGCGCGGTGGTCAACATCAATTCGATGGTGCTGCGTCACTCCCAGGAACGTTACGGCAGTTACAAACTCGCGAAGTCGGCGTTGCTGGCGATGTCGCAGTCCCTGGCGACCGAACTCGGACCGCAGGGAGTTCGAGTGAACTCTGTTGCACCGGGGTACATCTGGGGTCCGATTCTGCAGGGGTACTTCGAACACCAGGCGGGAAAGTACGGCACCACCGTCGAACAGATCTACGAGCACACCGCCGCCGCTTCCGATCTGAAGCGTCTCCCGACCACCGAGGAGATCGCGGATGCGGTGATCTTCCTGGCCTCGCCGATGGCGTCGGCGATCACCGGCCAGTGCCTCGACGTCAACTGCGGCGAATACCACCACTGAACGGGACAGCACATGAGCGAACGCACCACCGTCGGCACCGTCGAGGACCTGCACGCCTCCGCGACCCGTTTGACGGGCCTGACCGGTTTCGGCGACGACGACTACCGTGACGGGCTCGGGATCCTGCTCGAATCGTATGCGCGGGACGAGAAGCTCACCCCGCTCGGCAGCAAGATGTCGCGGGTCTTCCTGCGCGGCGCCCTCGTGGCGCGGTTGCTGTCGGAATCGGCCTGGGCCGCCCATCCCGAGCACGCCGACGTCCCGATCACCCGGCCGATCTTCGTCACCGGCCTGCCCCGCACCGGCACGACGGCACTGCACCGTCTGCTCGCCGCGGATCCCGCCCATCAGGGACTCGAGATGTGGCTGACCGAGATGCCGCAGCCCCGGCCGCCCCGCGAGACCTGGGCGGAGAACCCGGTCTTCGCCGGTATCGAGGCCGGGTTCGCGCAGCACCACATCGAGCATCCCGAATTCATGGGTGTGCACTACATGTCCGCCGCCGAGGTCGAGGAATGCTGGCAGCTTCTGCGCCAGTCGTTCCGCTCGATCTCCTACGAGTGCCTGGCCCACCTGCCCACCTACTCGCAGTGGCTCGCGGAGCAGGACTGGACGGCGGCCTACGCCCGGCACCGGAGGAACCTGCAGCTCATCGGGCTGCCGGACGCCGACAAGCGGTGGGTGCTCAAGAATCCCAGCCACCTGTTCGCACTGGACGAACTGCTCGCGGTGTATCCGGACGCGCTCGTCGTCGTCACCCACCGCGATCCGCGCACCGTGATCCCGTCGGTGTGCAGCCTCGCAGCGCAGGCCACGGAAGGATGGTCCGAAGCGTTCGTCGGCGAGACGATCGGGCGCAGCCAGCTCGACCTCTGGGCACGGGGTTTCGATCATTTCACCGAGGTGCGCCGCCGGCACGATCCCGCCCGTTTCGTCGACGTGGACTACCGGGATTTCGTCGCCGATCCGCTCGGCACCGTCGGCGGTCTGTACGACCGGTTCGGTCTGCCGTTCACCGCGGAAGCCGAACGCGCGATGGCCGACCTGCACGAAGAAAGCCGCAGCGGGGCAAGGAAACCCGCGCACCGGTACACACTCGAGGAGTTCGGGCTGAGTGTGGGCGAGGTCGACGAGCGTTTCCGCGACTACGCGTACCGCTGAACCCGGCACGAAAGGCACCGGAAACCGGTGTGCCCTGGCTACCTGCGCGTTCGTCCGTGGGATGATGGAGGCATGCCCGCACCACTCCCCCTCGACCCCATCGCCGAAGCCCACCGCCAGTGGACCGCCCACGGCTGGGGCGAAGTCGCCGACGGCATGGCCGCGGTCACCTCGGTGATGCGGGCGCAGCAGATCATGATGGCGCGGGTCGAGGAGGTGCTCAAGCCCTTCGGCCTGACCTTTGCCCGCTACGAACTCCTCACGCTGCTGCATTTCACCAGGTCGGGGACGTTGCCGATGGCGAAGGCCAGTGCGCGCCTGCAGGTGCACCCCACCAGCGTCACCAACGCCGTCGACCGCCTCGAGAAGGCCGGACTGGTCCGGCGTACCCCGCATCCGAGCGATCGACGGGCCACACTCATCGAACTCACCGACGAGGGACGGGCATTGGCGATCCAGGCAACCGAGAAGCTCAACACGGAGGTCTTCGCCCGGCCGGGTATCCCCGAGGAGCACATCGACACACTGCTGCGCATCATCGCGACGATGCGGCACGACGCCGGCGACTTCGACACCGGCGGTGCGCCTTCCAAGTGGTGAGGCGCAAGAGACGGCCGAGAAACGAGAAGGGCCGCCCCGTTCGGGGCGGCCCTTCGTCGTACAGATGGTGCGGATCAGGCGTGCTTGAACTCCGGCGCGCGCTTCTCGACGAAGGCCGCCATGCCTTCCTTCTGGTCGGCGGTGGCGAACGTCGAATGGAACACGCGGCGCTCGAACTTCACGCCCTCGGCCAGCGTCGTCTCGAAGGAGCGGTTGACGGCCTCCTTCGCCATGATCGCGACGGGCAGCGACATCGACGCGATGGTCGTCGCCGTCTCGAGTGCCACGTCGAACAGTTCGGCGGCAGGAACGATGCGCGAGACGAGTCCGGCGCGCTCGGCCTCCTCGGCGTCCATGTTGCGGCCGGTCAGGCACATGTCCATGGCCTTGGCCTTGCCCACGGCGCGGGTGAGGCGCTGCGATCCGCCGATGCCCGGGATGACGCCGAGCTTGATCTCGGGCTGACCGAACTTGGCGGTGTCGGACGCGATGATGAAGTCGCACAGCATCGCCAGCTCGCAGCCGCCGCCGAGCGCGTAGCCCGACACCGCGGCGACGATCGGCTTGCGGACGGACGAGAGCCGATCCCACTGCGAGAACAGGTCTTCCGCGTAGACCTCGGCGAAGGTCTTCGGAGCCATCTCCTTGATGTCGGCACCGGCGGCGAACGCCTTCTCCGAGCCGGTGAGCAGGATCGCACCGATCTCGTCGTCCGCGTCGAGTTCCTCGACGGCGGCGACGACCTCACGCATCAACTGGCTGTTGAGGGCGTTGAGCGCCTTCGGCCGGTTGAGGGTGACGATGCCGACGCGGCCCTTGCGGTCGAGCAGGATGGTCTCGAAATCGGTCACTGGCTGTCCTTCGCGGTCGAGCGGTCTCGGATGTCGGTGATGATGGCGGAGAAGTCGAGTCCTCCACCACCCTCGGTGTTGAAACGATGGTAGAGCTCGGCTGCACGCAGTCCGAGTTCGGCCTCGACACCGTTGGCCCGCACCGCGTTCGCGGCCAGTCCGAGATCCTTGTCCATGAGCGCGGCCGCGAAGCCCGGCTGGTAGTCGTTGTTCGCGGGGGTGGTCGGGACGGGGCCCGGCACCGGGCAGTTGCTCGTCAGCGCCCAGCACTGACCGGACGCGTTGGACGCGACGTCGAACAGTGCCTGGTTGTCGAGGCCCAGCTTCTCGCCGAGGACGAACGCCTCGCTGATGGCGATCATCGAGATGCCCAGGATCATGTTGTTGCAGATCTTCGCGGCCTGGCCGTTGCCCGACCCGCCGCAGTGGACGATCTTGCGTCCCATGGCCTCGAGCAGCGGCTTCGCGGTGGCGAAGTCGTCCTCGCTGCCGCCGACCATGAACGCGAGGGTGCCTGCGGCGGCACCGGCGACACCGCCGGAGACCGGGGCGTCGACGGCACGGTGACCGGCCTTCTGAGCCTTCTCCGCCGCCGCGCGGGCGTCGGCGACGTCGATCGTCGAGCTGTCGACGAACAGTGTGTTCGCCCCGGCCGCGGGCAGGATCTCGTCGTACAGGTCGAGGACGAGCTTGCCGTTGGGCAGCATGGTGATCACGACCTGGGCACCGCGCACCGCATCGATCGCGGCCTCGGCGACGGTGATGCCGTTCTTCGTGGCCTCTTCCTGCGCAGCGGGAACCGGGTCGTACCCGGTGACGGTGTACCCGGCGCGGACGAGGTTCGCGGCCATCGGCCCGCCCATGTGTCCGAGGCCGAGGAAGGCGACGGTGGGAAGTTCACTCATCGGTCGTTCTCCTTGGGAGCGGCGAGCCCGAGTTCGAGATCGCCGAGCGGCTGGAAGTAGGCGTCGACGTCGGCCTCGGTGACATCGGCGAGGGTCGCCGGCGACCACTGCGGGTTGCGGTCCTTGTCGACGACCTGTGCGCGGATGCCCTCGACGAGGTCGTGCGACTTCAGCGAGGCGGTCGAGACCCGGAACTCCTCGTTCAGCACCTCTTCGAGGCTGCCGAGCTGCCGGGCGTGACGCAGCGACCGCAGGGTCACCTTCAGTGCGACAGGCGATTTCGCGAGCACCTGGTCGGCGGTCTCGCGTGCCTCCGGAACATCGGAGGCCTGGAGGCGTTCGACGATCTCCTCGACGGTGTCGGCGGAGTACGCCGCGTCGATCCACTCGCGCTGTGCGAGCAGCGCCGATTCCGGTGCGGGCTGCGAGTATTCGGCGAGCGCGTCCTCGAGCGAGCCGGATTCGAGTGCGGCGACGAACTTGTCGAGTGACTCGGACGGCAGGTAGTGGTCGGCGAAGCCCAGAGCGATGGCGTCGCCTGCCTTCATCCGTCCGGTGGTCAGCGCGATGTGCGTGCCGATCTCGCCGGGCGTGCGCGAGAGCAGGTAGGTGCCGCCGACGTCGGGAACGAATCCGATTCCGGTCTCGGGCATCGCGATGCTCGAGCGTTCGGTGACGATCCGGACGTTGCCGTGCGCCGAGATCCCGACGCCGCCGCCCATGACGATGCCGTCCATGATCGCGATGTACGGCTTCGGGTAGCGACCGATGGCAGCGTTGAGGATGTACTCGTCGCGCCAGAAGTCCTGCGATCCCGTGCCGCCGTCCTTGGCGTCGTGGTAGATCGAGACGATGTCGCCGCCGGCGCACAGACCGCGCTCACCGGCACCGCGCACCAGCACGGCACGCACCGAATCGTCGTTCTCCCACGCGCTCAGGGCCTTCGACATCTCGAGGACCATGGCGTGGTTGAGGGCGTTGATGGCCTTGGGCCGGTTGAGCGTGATACGGCCGATGCCGTCCTTCACGTCGATGAGGATCTCGGGTTCCTGCCCGGTCATGCCGCTCCGTTCTGCGCTGCGGCCACCACGCTCCGCGCGACGACCACCCGCATGATCTCGTTGGTTCCTTCCAGGATCTGATGCACGCGCAGGTCGCGCACGATCTTCTCGATCCCGTACTCGGCAAGGTAACCGTATCCGCCGTGCAACTGCAGCGCCTCGTTCGCGACCTCGAAACCGGTGTCGGTGGCGAAGCGCTTGGCCATCGCGCACAGCTCCACGACGTCGTCGGCGCCACGGTCGAGCGCGTCGGCGGCACGCCACAGCATCGTGCGTGCGGCCTCGAGTTCGATCCGCATGTCGGCGAGGCGGAACTGCAGCGCCTGCGAGTCGAGCAGCCGCTCGCCGAAGGCCTTGCGCTCGGCGAGGTAGGCGACCGCCCGGTCGAGGGCGGTCTGGCCGCCACCCACCGAGCACGCCGCGATGTTGATGCGGCCGCCGTTGAGACCGTGCATGGCGATCCGGAAGCCGCCGCCCTCGGTGCCGAGGAGGTTCTCGGCGGGCACGCGGGCGCCGTCGAGGATGACCTGGCGGGTGGGCTGCGCGTTCCAGCCCATCTTCTTCTCGTTGGCACCGAAGGACAGCCCGGGGGTGTCCTTCGGGACGATGAACGCCGAGATACCGCGGGCGCCGGTGTCGCCGGTGCGGGCCATGACCACGTAGACGTCGGACGTGCCGGCTCCGGAGATGAACTGCTTGACCCCGGTGAGCACGTACTCGTCGCCGTCACGAACGGCCTTGGTGCTCAGGGCCGCTGCGTCGGATCCGGCGCCCGGCTCGGTGAGGCAGTAGCTCGCGAGATGCTCCATCGTGCACAGCTTCGGGATCCACTGCTTGCGCTGATCGTCGTTGCCGAACTTGTCGATCATCCACGTGACCATGTTGTGGATGGAGATGTACGCGGCGATGGACGGGCAGCCCTTCGCGAGTTCCTCGAAGATGCGGACGGAGTCGAGGCGTCGCAGCCCCGATCCGCCCACGTCCTCGCGGACGTAGATCCCGCCCATGCCCAGTTCGGCAGCCTTGCGCAGCACGTCCACGGGGAAGTGCTTGCTCTGGTCCCACTCGACCGCGTTCGGGGCCAGATATTCGGTGGCGAAGTCGCGGGCGGTGTCGCGGATCGCCCGGTCGTCGTCGGTGAGAACGAACATCGATGGACCGCCTAGTTCATCGTCGGGATGACGAAGTGGTCGGTGTCGGCCACGTGCGCACCCTCGATGTCGCCTTCCTTGACGCCGGACGGCCAGCGCTGCGTGACCGTCTTGGTCTTGGTGTAGAAGCGGAAGGCGTCGGGGCCGTGCTGGTTGAGATCGCCGAAGCCCGACGCCTTCCAGCCGCCGAAGGTGTAGTACGCGATCGGGACGGGGATCGGAACGTTGATGCCGACCATGCCGACCTCGACGCGGGCCGCAAAGTCGCGGGCGGTATCGCCGTCGCGGGTGAAGATCGCGACGCCGTTGCCGTACTCGTGCTCGGTCGGCAGGCGCAGGGCGTCCTCGTAGTCGCGCGCACGCACCACGGTGAGCACGGGGCCGAAGATCTCCTCCTTGTAGATGGACATCTCGGGGGTGACCTTGTCGAACAGGGTGGCGCCGGAGAAGAAGCCGTTCTCGTGTCCTTCGAGGACGAAGTCGCGGCCGTCGACGACCAGTTCCGCGCCTTCCTCGACGCCCTGGGCGATGTAACCGTGCACGCGATCGCGGGCGGCGGCGGTCACGAGCGGACCGAAGTCGGCCTTCTCGTCGAAGCTGGTGCCGATACGCAGTTCGGCGATGCGTTCGGCGAGCTTGGCGACGAGCCGGTCCGCGGTCTCCTCACCGACGGGGACGGCGACGGACAGCGCCATGCAGCGCTCACCGGCCGAGCCGTAGGCGGCGCCGACGAGTGCGTCCGCGACCTGGTCGAGGTCGGCGTCGGGCATGATGATCGCGTGGTTCTTCGCACCACCGAAGCACTGCGCGCGCTTGCCGTTCTTCGCGGCCGTCTCGTAGATGTACTGCGCGATGGGGGTCGAGCCGACGAAGCCGATCGCCTTGATGCGCGGGTCGTTGAGCAGGTAGTCGACGGCGCTCTTGTCGCCGTTGACGACGTTGAACACACCGGCGGGCAGACCGGCCTCGAGGAAGAGCTCGGCCAGGCGGAGCGGCACGGAGGGATCGCGCTCGGAAGGCTTGAGCACGAACGCGTTTCCGGCGGCGAGAGCCGGGCCGGCCTTCCACAGCGGGATCATGGCCGGGAAGTTGAACGGGGTGATGCCGGCGACGACGCCGAGGGGCTGACGCATCGAGTAGACGTCGATTCCGCCGCCCGCGGACTCGGTGTACTCACCCTTGAGCAGGTGCGGGGCTCCGACGGCGACCTCGATCACCTCGAGGCCACGCTGGATGTCGCCCTTCGCGTCGGGGACGGTCTTGCCGTGCTCGCTCGACAGCAGGTGGGCGAGCTCGTCCATGTTCTCCTGCACGAGGTACACGAACTTCATGAGGACGCGCACGCGCTTCTGAGGATTCCAGGACGCCCACACCTTCTGCGCCTCGGCGGCGTTGGCGATGACGGCGTCGACCTCGGAGTCGGCCGCGAGCGGCACGCGCGCCTGGACCTCTCCGGTGTTGGGGGCGAAGACGTCGGCGAAGCGGCCGGAGGTGCCGGCGACGTGCTGTCCGCCGACGAAGTGGGTCAATTCTCGAACGCTCATGTCCGATCCCGTCCTTTACTGGTGTGCGATGACGTGGGATGTACGATTTTCGGCGCGAACGGGCGAAGGCCCGAAGTCTTCGCTCATCCTATAGTTGGAAGTCCACGTATGTCTACCGTCACACCGGACCGGATCGGCCGGCACCCCTCACGAAGGGTCGATATCAGCCCTCGGCGAGCTGCTGCGCCTTCGCGTACGCCAGGTGCAGGAAGTCCGCTCCGGTCAACGCCGCGAACGACCCCGCCACCAGACGCGTGAGATTCGGAGCGTAGACACGGCCGAAGACCAGCGCCGTCACCGTCCACAGGTCGAGGCAGAAGGGGCACGCCAGCAGTTCCCCGACGGCGTGACGGACCCGCGACGACTTGCGGGGCTGCTCCATCACCTCGGCCGGACCACCGGGGCCGTCGAACTTGGTGAACGGTGCCCGGACCGGGCTGGTCACCGCCGCCTTGCTCACGATGCGGGAGATCTTGTGGCTCGCGAGCGCGGTGACGACGAGATCGCCGGCATCGGGCCTCGGCATCGGCCGCCCTCGCTTGGCCGCGACGGCGCCGAGCGTGCCGACGATGGTGGCGTACACGGACATGAGCACCGCATATCCGCCGAGGGGTCGATCCTCTCCGTTCCGATAGGTGTCGACCTCGTCCTGGACCGCATGGACCGCACGTTCTGCGTTCTCTCGCGCTGTCGACGGTGCTTCCGGTGTCCGCATGAATCCTCCACTCGTGGCATGTGCTGTCGGTGGCGCGACCGGAGCCGTCACCTTCATCGGGCGGCATACCCCGGGGGCGGACAGCACAACCACCGGCGCCCGATCGCGGTCAGCGCATGCGGCGGTAGAGATCCTCGAGATCGGTGATGCCGCGGATCACCACGGCTTCGTCGGTTCCACCGGCCCGCAACGCGCGGCGCAGCAGCATCGGGTCGAGGTCCTCGGGTGCGGGGCGGAACCGTTCCGTGGGCAGCTCGGGCAACTCGGTGTCGTCGCCGTAGAAGTCCTGCGCTGCGGCCGGGTCGTCGTCGGCGTCCGCATCGTCGACGCCGCCGATCAGCGTCGCGAGGTCCACCCCGCGCAGGGTCAGGACCGCGAGCGGCTGGTCGTCGACGTGTTCTGCAAGCAGGTAGGCGACGGCCGCGGCGTGCTTGCAGGGCCACCCGTCGTCGGGGCACGTGCAGTCGAAGTCGAGCTCGCCCGCGCGTCGCGGCAGCAGGGAGGATCCCAGCTCGTCGGGAAGGATGCCCGCGGCGAGCCGCGCCAGCATGCCCGGCGACGAGCGGACGAGCGAGACGAGTTCGCCCACCGCCTCCTCGTCGAGCGTGCGCACCCGCACCGCCGAGGTGAACGGGGTGAGCTGACTGCCCTGCACATCTCCCACCGCCACTCCGGGTTCGAGTCGCATGGAGATCACCTGCCCGGCGCGCGCGTAGGCACGGCCCCGCGTCAGTCGCCCCTTCTCGGCGACCTCCTCCATCGTCGAGATCAGTTCCTTCGACCACCAGCTGCGGCCGATCGCGCCCCGCTTGGTGCGCGCCTCGATGCCGCCGTCGATCCGGCGGGCCGTGCCGTAGCGGCGTACGTTGCCCCGTGCCATCTAGTCCCCCACCGCGTCGTCGCCGAGGGTGAGCAGGGAGTGCAGCTGGTCGGTGGACAACTCGGTGATCCAGTTCTCCCCCGCCCCGACCACGATCTCGGCCAGTTCCTGTTTGCCGGTGAGCATCTCGTCGATACGCTCCTCCACCGTCCCCACACAGACGAGCTTGCGGACCTGGACGTCGCGGCGCTGCCCGATCCGGAACGCGCGGTCGGTGGCCTGGTTCTCCACCGCCGGATTCCACCACCGGTCGAGATGCACGACGTGGTTCGCAGCGGTGAGGTTCAGTCCGGTCCCGCCCGCCTTGAGCGAGAGCACCATGATCGGAGGACCGCCCTCTCCCTGGAAGCCGTCGACCATCGCGTCGCGCCGCCCCTTGGACACTCCCCCGTGCAGGAAGGGCACCGTCGTCGCGAACCGCTCCTCGAGATAGGGGACGACGAGCTCACCGAACTCGCGGAACTGCGTGAACAGCAACACCTTCTCGCCGTCGGCCAGCACCGACTCGACGATGTCCTCGACCAGACCGAGCTTGCCCGAGCGGTGCCGTCCGCGACGCAGGACGGGCGAGCCGTCGCCCAGATAGTGCGCCGGATGATTGCACACCTGCTTGAGCCGGGTCAGCGCCGCGAGCACCGCACCCTTGCGGGCCATGCCCTCCTTGTCGCGGATCCGGCGCATCATGTCGTCCACGACGGCCCGGTACAGGGCGGCCTGCTCGGCCGTGAGGTTGGCGCGCACGGTCTGCTCGAACTTCTCGGGCAGATCGGAGATCACGTCGGGATCGGTCTTGACGCGGCGCATCACGAACGGTGCGGACAGCGCCCGCAACCGCGCCGCGGCGACGGCGTCGTGATCGCGCTCGATCGGCACCGCGAACCGGGCACGGAAGGACGCCGCGCTGCCGAGCAGGGACGGATTCGCGAAGTCCAGGATCGCGCGCAGCTCCTCGAGCCGGTTCTCCACCGGGGTGCCGGTGAGTGCGATCCGGTGCGCCGCGGGCACGGCGCGCGTGGCGCGGGACTGCGCCGTCGCGGTGTTCTTCACGTGCTGGGCCTCGTCGAGGACCACGCGTTGCCAGGTCAGCGTCGCGAGCTGCGCGACGTCGCGGGCGGCGATGGCGTAGGTCGTCACCACGAGATCATGGTCGGCGGCAGCGGCGGCGAGTGCCGGTCCGCTCAGCCGCTGGGCGCCGTGGTGGACGTGCACCCGCAGGTCGGGCACGAACCGTTCGGCCTCGCGCTGCCAGTTGCCCACCACCGACATCGGGCAGACGAGCAGTGTCGGTGCCTTCCGCAGGTTCGACTCGCGTTCGTGGGCGAGCAACGCGAGGACCTGGATGGTCTTGCCCAGGCCCATGTCGTCGGCGAGCACGGCACCGAGACCGAGCCGGCTCATGAACGCGAGCCAGTCGAGGCCGCGCTGCTGGTAGGGACGCAGTTCGGCGTTCAGTCCCGCCGGCACGGGGACCGACTCGGGGTGCGCCTGACCGTCGAGCAGCATCTCGACCCAGCCGGAAGCGGAGATCTCGGTGACCTCCGCGGGCGGAGCATCGTCGCCGGTGAACTGGGCGAACAACGACCCGAGGGTCGCATCCTCGGCGGAATGCGCCGTGACGTACCGGGCCGCGCGGGCCAGTGCCTCGGCATCGGCCCGCACCCACTTGCCGCGCAGCTTGACCAGGTCACTGTTGGCCGCGACGAGCTCTTCCATCTCCGAGGGTGTGAGCAGCATGTCGCCGACGGCGAGCTGCCATTCGTACGAGACGATCGCGCTCATCCCGACCACGCTGTCGTCGGCGCTCACAGGGGCGACGGGCGACTCGACCTGCAGACGCAGCGACGGATCGACCCGGGTCCAGGCGCGCGGCAGCAGCACCGCGATGCCCGCGGCGTCGAGCTCCCGGGCGCCGTGTTCGACGAGGTCGACGACGACCGGGGTGGGCAGCAGCAGGTCGAGACTGTCGGGATCGCGGGGCACGTCCTGCAGGCGGGGATAGGCCTGGAGTGCGATCCCGAGCTTGCGCACGCCGATCTGGAGCAGGTGCGGGTCGGTGTCCTCGACGGGCAGCGGCGTCGGGGACTGGCCCTCCGGTCGCAGGCACACCTCGAGCCGCCAGATGGAGTCGGCTCCGACCCCGTCGTCGGCATCGTCCGGCTCGACGAGGCGCAGCACGAGGTCGGGTTCGTATCCGGCGAGGCTGGCACGCCATTCCTCGAGCGCATCGGCCATGCGCTGGGTGCCGCGGGGATGGGGACTCCCCTCGGCCAGTGCGGCGACGAGCGGGTGCAGCGAGGTCGACGAGCCGTGGAGGGTGCGCACGATCGGGTCGGTCAGTTCGCGGCACAGATCGTCGAGGAGATCGACCGGTCGACCGAGCTGTCGCTGCGCCGGAGACATCGCGGCCGCCAGTTCGGCGGACCAGGCCCGCGTCTTCTCGCCACCGAGCAGACGCCACCGCGCCCACCACTGCTTCTCGACACGCACGAGCTCCGGTGCGACGCGGCCGGCCTGCGCCCACCTCTCGATGCCGCGGGCGACGTGCGCGAGATACCGCAGGTCGCCACCGACACCCCCGGGACGGCGCGGCATGTCCAGCAGGAGCTCGGCTGCATCCGACGGCGCGACCGCGACGGCGGGCAGCGTGCTCGGCTCGGTCTCCGTGGGGAGAGTGAGGGTGACGCGATGGCGGAACGGGCGGTCGATCCACCGGCGCAGCGCAGACGGCAGCGCGTCGGGATCGGGCTCTGCGGCGGGGTCCCACCACAGCATCAGGCCGGATCCCGGTGACCACAGCCCGTGCAACATGCCCACTATCGTGCCAGCCGCACCCGACCCCGATGGCAGGCTGGGTCCCATGGCACGCGCATACGGCTTCGCGGAGTACGGCGGTCCGGAGACACAGCAGCTGTTCGACACCCCCGTCCCCTCGCCCGGTCCGGGGCAGCTCCTCGTGTCGGTCCGGGCCGCGGGCGTGAATCCCGCCGACTGGAAGGTGCGGTCCGGACGGCGCACAGGCAGCGTCACGGTGCACTTCCCGGCGGTGCTCGGACGGGAGGTCGCGGGTGTGGTGGAGGCCGCCGGTCCGGACACCGGCTTCCGGCCGGGCGATGCCGTCTTCGGGGCCACCGCGGAGGGCTACGGCGGCTACGCCGAGTACACCCTCGTCGACGCGCGGGCTGCCGCGCTCGTGCCCGAGTCGGTGCCGTTCGAGGTGGCGGCAACCCTCCCGGTCGCGGCCAGAACGGCCTTCGACATCGTCGAGCACCTCGAGATCGTCGATGCGGACACCGTCCTCGTCCTGGGTGCCGGTGGGGGCGTCGGGTCGGCGGTGACGCAGCTCGCGCACAACGCCGGTGCCGCCGTGCTCGGCGTGGCGAGTGCGGGGAAACGGGATCTCGTCGAGTCGTGCGGCGGTCTGTGGATCGAGTCCGGCGACGGGTTCGACGCGCGGGTCGCGGCCACCGCGGAGCGGTGCGGGGCGGTGACCGCGGTCGTCGACCTCGTCGGCGGCGACGTACTCGAGCGGGCGGTCGCGCTGACGCGGGCGCCGGAACGGGTCGTGAGTGTCGCCGATCCGGCCCGCGCGGCGACGCTGGGCGGTTCGGGAATCACGCGGCGACGGACCCGGGAGGTGTTCGAGCGGGTCGCGGCGTTCGTCGAGCGTGGTGCCCTCACGCCGCGCATCGAGCGGACCTTCCCGCTCGCCGAGGCCGGGGCCGCGCTGGAACTCGTCGAGTCCGGGCACGCCGGCGGGAAGATCGTCGTCACCGTGCCCTGAAGATCCTGTCGGCAGGGCATGCCAGGATCGCCGCGTGCGTGGGGGGAACGCGACGTGGTGGGTGGCGGCAGTGGTGATCGCGGTGGCGGTGTCCTGGCTGTGGGACCGCACCGCGCCGGAGTCCGGGACGGTGCCGGGCAGCCCCACCCGAGCCGAGGTGCATGCCCTGCTCGAGCAGGTGACGGTGGTCGAGCAGCGCCGACGGGTGCCCGGCTATCAGCGGGGCTGCGGCCCGGGCGAGCGATGCGTGTTCGGCCCGGCCTGGTCCGACGATCACCCCGGTGCCGGTGGGCACGACGGCTGCGACACCCGCAACAACGTCCTCGCGCGCGACCTCACCTCCCCCACCTTCCGGGCCGGTAGCGACGACTGTGTCGTGACGAGTGGGGTCCTGAACGATCCGTACACCGGGGCGCGCGTGGAGTTCCGGCGTGCCGAGGCGATCGCCGTGCACATCGATCACATCTATCCGCTCGCTGCGGCCTGGGATCTCGGTGCCGCAGCATGGCCCGCCGAACGTCGACTCCGGTTCGCGAACGACATCACCTACAACCTCGTCGCTGTCGACGGGCAGGCCAACCTCGACAAGCGCGACGGCACGCCGGCCCAGTGGCTGCCACCGGCCGCCGGTTACCGCTGCTGGTTCGCCGGCCGGTACCTGACCGTCGCGGTGCGTTACGCGTTGCCGATCACGGTCGACGACCACCGCGCCCTGGTGAGCGCGGCGGAGTCGTGCCCGTGACACCGTCGCGGCGGAGCCGTGCCCGTGCCACCGCTCAGGCGGGAAGGTTGCGCGGGATCCAGTCGGGTTCGCGTTTCTCCATGAACGCCCGCATCCCTTCGCGGGGTTCGGGTGAGGTCTCGAGGGCACCGAACATCGTCTGGTAGTCGAACTGTCCGTAGCGCTCGTTGAGCATGCGCTTGACCTGGGCGCGCGCGATGGGTGCGGTGCGCAGGACCTGCCGCGCGGCCTCGAGTGCGGCCTCGCGCAGTTGCTCGTGCGGGACGACGCGGGAGATGACACCCAGACGCTGCGCCTCGTGGGCGTCGAAGACCCGCGCCGACAACAGCAGGTCGCGGGCGACGGCGAGACCGACGTGCGCGGGCAGCGCGGCGGCGAAGGTCGCGTCGGGGATGCCCCGGAGGAGTTCGGGGACACGGAAGGTCGCGCGCTCGCTGGCGACGGCGATGTCGGACATCATCGCGACCAGCAGTCCCCCCGCCTGGCAGATGCCGTTGACGGCGGAGATGACGGGGGCGCGACTGTCGCGGATGGTCAGGAACGGGACGACGTCCACTCCCGAGAGGCCCTCGGGCAGATCGTCGCCGGGTTCGGCGCGACCGCCGAGGTCACCGCCGGGCGCGAAGACGTCGTCGACACCGGTGATGACGAGGGCGGCGAGGTCGGGATCGGAATTGACCAGTCGCACCGCACGTTTGAGCCCGTAGTACATCGCCGGGGTGAACGCGTTGCGTGCTGCGGGCCGGTCGATGATGCACCAGCCGATCGCGCCTTCCCGTTCGAATCTCAGTCCACCTGCACCCAGATCGTCTCCCATGCATCGGACAGTATATCATTCTTTCCAGTGAGAACAGCATGCTCGTCCGAGAACATCGATGTTTCCGCATGCGTCGGGTCTACGGTGAGGAAATGCTCGAGCGCATCTCCAAGGACACCCGGCTGTGCATCTCGATGTCCGGCCGTCCCAGCAACATCGGCACCCGGTTCCACAACTATCTCTACGAGGAACTCGGCCTCGACTTCGTCTACAAGGCGTTCGCGCCCGCGAACATCGAGGACGCCGTGGCGGGGATACGCGGCCTGGGCATCCGCGGCGCCGGGGTGTCGATGCCGTTCAAGGAAGCCGTACTGCCCCTCGTCGACGTACTGCACGATTCGGCGCGGGCCATCGAGTCCGTGAACACGATCGTCAACGACGACGGCGTCCTGCACGCCTACAACACCGACTACCAGGCGGTGAGCGATCTGCTCGTCGAGCACGGCGTCGACTCCACCCTGCCCGTCACGGTGGTGGGCAGCGGCGGCATGGCGAAGGCAGTGACAGCGGCGCTGCGCCACAACGGATTCACCGACGGAACGATCGTCGCGCGCAACGAGGACACCGGACGGCCGCTCGCGCGCAAGTACGGCTACGAATGGCGCGCCGACACGAGCGACGTCGCGCCCGGGCTGATCGTCAACGCCACTCCGATCGGGATGACGGGCGGCGCCGAATCGGGCGACCTGCCGCTCCCCCACGACTTCGTCGCCGCAGCGTCGACCGTCTTCGACGTCGTGGCCGTCCCGCCGGACACCCCGCTCGTCCGCTTCGCCCGCGAGCACGACATCCCGGTGATCACGGGCGACGAGGTCATCGCGCTGCAGGCGGCCCTGCAGTTCGAGCTCTACACGGGGGTGACCCCGACGCGCGAGCAGGTGCGCCGCGCGTCGGAGTACTCCCGTTCCTGAACGGCAGGAACCGAGGACGACTCCGCCGTCAGACGATTCCGCCCTGCTCGAGACCGTCGAGCACCACGGTGGCGGCGTCGACCGCGACGTTCATCTCGAGGCGGGTGATGTCGTGCGTGGCGGGGTTCTGCAGACCGAAGTTGTTGACCCACGCGGCCGTTCGTGCCGACTGGAACATGAACGTGGTGGTCTCGGTGTCCCCCACCAGGTCGCCGACGAACCAGCCGGTGAAGAACGGTCCGAGGTCGACGCTGTAGACCGCCTCGAACTCCTCGGCGATCACGGGCGCAGCATCGACGAGCGCTTCACCGAAGGTGTAGAAGTCGCGGGTGTGCTCGGGCGTCGATCCGATGGTCACGAGCGCTTCCGGGAAGTCGACCACCAGGTGGGCGACGATCGCGCCGAGCAACACGCGACCGGGGCTGCGGTCGCACTGTTCGGTGAGCGCGAGCGCTTCCGCCCAGTGCGGCGCCGGCGACCCGCCGGCCACGTACTCGTGCAGATTCGCCAGGTAGAGACGCACCACTTCGACGGCGAGCGCGGACGCCCATTCCGGATCGTCATAGATCCCGGAGTCGAGGGTCGGGCCGGTGAGTTCGAGGATCTCGTCGAAGGCGAGGACGAACGTGCCGCGGTAGTCGTCGCTGCGGGTGAGGAGGTCGCGCAGCTCGGCGATCCGGGTGCGGGCGTCGTCGAAGGTGTCGATTCCCGCGGGATCGGTCAGGGCGGCGATCTCGGCCTGGGGAGCGGCGGATACGCAGTGGGACGGTGCCGTATCGGCCGGCACCGGCGCGGCCGAGACGGTCGGTGCGGCGAGCAGCGTCGCCAGGACTGCAGCACCTACCGTGAGCGTCGTACGGCCTCGGGCGAAATGTTTCATTTGCGTTAATTTACCGGGCGTTTCTCCGGGATACTCCGGGGTGTCCCATTCGCGGCCGGCTCCGGCGTGCAGTTCTCGTCGGCGATCTCGCGCATCGTCGACGAGAACTACGCATCGGTCGGCGGCTCGCCGCTCAGCTGCCCGTGGCGACCTCCCGCTTCGGGTCGGCCGACCACTGCGACCACGAACCCGGATACAGGGCGGCGTCGATGCCCGCGATCTCCAGTGCAGCGATCTCGTGTGCGGCATTGATTCCGGATCCGCAGTACACGGCGACGTCGGTGCGCTTCACGCCCAGCTTCGAGAAGCGGTATGCGATCTGATCCGCGGGCAGGAACGACCCGTCCTGACGGAGGTTCTCGGTGGTCGGCGCGCTGACCGCCCCGGGGATGTGGCCCGCCCGGCGGTCCACCGGCTCCTCGTCGCCGCGGTACCGCGCGTGGGCGCGCGCATCGAGCAGAACTCCGTGGGACGCGTAGGTCGCGGCCTCGTCGGGACCGATCGTGGGCATGTGGCCGGGGCTCAACGTCACGTTGCCGGGCTTCTTCTCGCCGCCCGGACCTGCGGCGAGAGGGTGCCCACCGGCGATCCACCCCTGCAGTCCGCCGTCGAGCAGCCGCACCTCGGAGTGACCGGCCCAGCGCAACAGCCACCACGCGCGGGCCGCGGCCAGATCGCCGCTGTCGTCGTATGCGACGACGAGAGCACCGTCGTCGATCCCCCACCGGCGTGCGATGGCCTGGAAACGGTCGATGTCGGGCAGCGGATGACGGCCGAGCTCGGGCGCGGGCGGATCGGCGAGATCCTCGTCCAGGTCGACGTAGACCGCGCCGCTGATGTGTCCTTCGAGGAATCGGTCCCGCCCGCGTCTGTCACCGAGCGCCCAGCGGACGTCGAGTATCACCGGCGACCGGCCCTGCTCGATCATCTCGGCGAGTTCGACGGTGGAGAGGAGAACGGGAGTATCGGACATGATCCGATCCTGACACGAACGGCACACGCCGTTCCGGCTTTGGGGCGACACGCCGTGCGTGCCGGGACGACCCCCGCAAGCGGACACGCCCTGTGCACGTCCGATTCGAGGGTTTTGCGTCTCGGTTCGGGATTGGCGTGGGGGTTGGTCTGATTTGACGTGCGGAGAGCACTATCGTCGAGACGTGAGCAACCGCCAACCGACGAGCCCAGCCGCCCCGCCTGAGCCGGAGCAGTTCCCGGTGTTGTGGCCCATGCAGACGCGTTGGGCCGACAACGACCATTACGGCCACGTCAACAACGTCACGTACTACTCGTACTTCGACTCGGCGGTCAACGGGTGGCTCATCTCCACCACCGGTGTCGACATCCGCGAACTCGACGCGATCGGGGTCGTGGCCGAGACCTCCTGCCGCTATCTCGCCGAATTGTCCTTCCCCGACCGCCTGCAGGTCGGACTGGCGGTCGAACGTCTGGGCACACAGTCGATCACCTATTCGCTCGCAATCTTCCGGGAGGCCGACGACACCCTGATCCCGGCGGCGACCGGCCGGTTCGTCCACGTCTACGTCGATCCGCAGACGCGCCGCCCCGTCCCGATCCCCGATCAGATCCGCAAGGCCGCCGCCCAACTGGCCACGCCGAACGCGGGCCGCTGACGCCCTACGTCGCGTCGTCTCCGCTGCGCCCGGCCGCCCGGGCCAGCAGCGGAGCCGTCCGCTGCGGGACGAGGTCCTGCATGACCAGCGACATGTCCGTGCGCTCGACGCCGCGAATCTTCAGGATCCGGCCCGCGAGCCGATAGAGGTCGTCGGCGTCACGGGCGACCACCTTCACCGACAGGTCGATCTGCCCGGTCAGCCCGTAGACCTCGGTGACCTCGGGGATCTGTGCGAGTTCGTCGACGACCTCGTCGAGACGGTGCTGATCGACCCGGGTGGCCACGTAGGCGGCGAGCGGATAACCCAGGCTGACGGGATCCACCCGCCGGTCGAACGAGGCGAGCACGCCCTCGGCCTCCCATCGGGCGAGACGCGCCTGGACGGTGTTGCGGGACAACCCGAGACGCTGCGCGAGTTCCACTCCCGTGGCCCGTGGTGTGCGCGTGAGTTCGAGCAGCAGACGCGCATCGGTGGCATCCAGACTGGTCATTCTTCGCAGTCTGCCAGCTGAACGCACCCTGAAACCGTGCTTTCTGCACGGTCGGGGGCGGATCGATTGCGCACGCGCGATTTGCCCGGATGATGTGATGTACGGCACACATCATCCGGTCGGGCCTCACGAGGGCACGCCGGATCCGCACCGACGAGGTGATCAGATGGTTGTACCGACCGCCTATCCGGTCCAGTTGATCCAGCCCGACGGGCGACGCGTCCTCGACACCGAGTACGGCCCACTCGTCGCCGACGTCGGCCCCGACGAACTGCGCGGGCTCTACCGCGACATGGTCGTCGCGCGACGCGTCGACGCGGAGGCCACGGCCCTTCAACGGCAGGGCGAGCTCGGCCTCTGGGCGCCGCTCCAGGGCCAGGAGGCCGCGCAGGTCGGCTCCGCCCGGGCACTCGCGCCCGACGACTACGTCTTCACCAGCTACCGCGAGCACGCCGTCGCATTGTGCCGCGGCGTCGACCCCGCCGACATGACCCGCCTGTGGCGTGGGTGCGGCCTGTCCGGATGGGATCCGCAGACGGTCGCCACCACCAACCCGGCGATCGTCGTCGGCGCCCAGGGCCTGCACGCCACCGGTTACGCGATGGGCGCGAAGCTCGACGGTGCCGAGATCGCCACCGTCGTGTACTTCGGCGACGGCGCCACGAGCCAGGGCGACCTCTCGGAGGCCATGGTCTTCTCCGTCAGCTGGGGTGTCGGCGTGGTGTTCATCTGCCAGAACAACCACTGGGCGATCAGCGTGCCCACCCATGTGCAGAGCCCGGTCCCTCTGGCCCGGCGCGCCGCCGGATTCGGGATGCCGGCCGTGCAGGTCGACGGCAACGACGTCCTCGCAGTCCTGGCGGTGACCCGGCGCGCCGTCCGGCATGCCCGCGAGGGTGCCGGACCGTTCTTCATCGAGGCACTCACCTACCGCATGGGCCCGCACACGACCTCCGACGACCCCACCCGCTACCGCACACCCGCCGATATCGAGGAGTGGAAGGCACGCGACCCCATCGATCGGCTGCGACGACTGCTCGAACGCGAGGGGCACGCGGACGAGGACTTCTTCGACGAGGTCCGGTCGGCCGCCGACGATGCCGCGATGCGGCTACGACGCGGCACGCTCGGGATGCCCGACCCCGAACCCGACGCCCTGTTCGACCACGTCTACGCCACCGAGCATCCGCTCGTCGAACAGGAACGTGCTGACTACGCCGAGTATCTGGCGAGTTTCGGACCCACGGAGGAGGCGCGACGATGACCACCACGACGATGACCCTCGGCGGCGCCCTCAACGCCGGACTCCGCCGTGCACTCGAACACGACCCCAAGGTCGTCATCATGGGCGAGGACGTCGGCACCCTCGGTGGTGTCTTCCGCATCACCGACACCTTGCAGAAGGATTTCGGTGAGGGTCGCGTGATCGACACTCCGCTCGCCGAATCCGGGATCGTGGGAACGGCCTTCGGGATGGCGCTGCGCGGCTATCGGCCCGTGTGCGAGATCCAGTTCGACGGTTTCGTCTATCCGGCCTTCGACCAGATCGTCTCGCAGGTCGCGAAGATCCACTACCGCACCGCCGGTGCCGTGGTGGCCCCGTTGACCGTCCGGATCCCCTACGGTGGCGGCATCGGTGCGGTCGAACACCATTCGGAATCACCGGAGGTGTACTTCACCCACACCGCGGGTCTGCGGGTCGTGAGCCCGAGCACTCCATCCGATGCGTACTGGATGATCCAGCAGGCCGTCGCGCTCGACGACCCGGTGATCTTCCTCGAGCCGAAGCACCGCTACTGGGAACGCGGTGAGGTCGACACGGACACCGCACCCGACCTCCCGCTCACGTCCGCGCGGGTCGTCCGCTCCGGTTCCGACGCGACGGTCGTGACCTTCGGTGCGCTGGTCGGCACCGCGCTGCGCGCAGCCGAGATCGCCGAGGCGGAAGGACATTCGCTCGAGGTCGTCGATCTGAGGTCGCTGTCCCCCATCGACTTCGACACGATCGAGGCGTCGGTGCGACGGACCGGCCGGCTCGTCGTCGTGCAGGAGGCGCCGGTCTTCTGCGGCATCGGCGCGGAGATCGCCGCCCGCACGACCGAGCGGTGCTTCTATCAGCTCGAGGCACCGGTCCTGCGGGTCGGCGGATTCGACATCCCCTACCCCCCGGCCAAACTCGAATCCCACCACCGCCCCGACCCGGATCGCATTCTCGACGCGGTCGACCGCGCACTCGCAGCGTGAGGCGCACCGATGACCAATCCCACACGCGCAGTACAGGAATTCCGTCTTCCCGATCTCGGTGAGGGACTCACCGAAGCGGACTGGGTGCACTGGGTCGTCGCGGTCGGCGATCGTGTCGAACTCAACCAGGTCATCGGTGAGGTCGAAACCGCCAAGGCCACGGTGGAACTGCCGTCGCCCTATGCCGGCACGGTCGAGGAACTGCTGGTCGAACCGGGGCAGACGGTGCCGGTCGGGGCACCCCTGCTGCGGATCGCCACCGAGGACGGGCCCGCCGAACCGGCCGGTGACAGCAGCGGCCCGTCCCGACCGTCGGTGCTCGTCGGCTACGGACCCGGCGACGCCCCGCAGAGCAGGCGCGCCACCCGCCGCGCCTCACCGGACGCCGGGCGGGACCGCGACACCCCACCCGCCCGACCCGACGCGAAGCCCGGCGCACGCAAACTCGCGGCCCTCCTCGAGGTCGATCTGGACACGGTGACGGGCACCGGACGCGGCGGTGTGATCACGCGCGACGACGTGCGGCGGACCGCCGGGCACGGCGAAGAACCCACCGCCGGGCACGGCGAAGAACCCACCGCCGGACGACCACACCCGCCCTCCCCTGAGCCGTCCCCCGAGCGGATCACGCGTATACCCGTCGGAGGGGTGCGCAAGCGGACCGCCGAGGCCGTCTCCCACAGCGCCTTCACCGCCCCGCACGCCAGTGTCTTCCTCACGTGCGACGCGACCGCCACCGTCGATCTGGTGTCGACCCTGCGCGCGTCGCCGGCCTTCGAGGGTGTCCGTCCGACGGCGCTGAGCATCGTCTCCCGCGCGCTGGTGCACGCGATCGCCGACGAACCGTCGCTCAACGCGCACTGGGACGACGACACGGGTGAGATCGTGCTCCACCACGACGTGCATCTCGGGATCGCCACCGCGACCTCGGACGGCCTGAAGGTTCCCGTGGTCCGGGAGGCCCAGCGCCTGTCGTTGCCGCACCTGGCCCGGTCGATCGCCGAGGTCGCCGACCGTGCGCGGACGGGCCGCTCCACGCCGTCCGAGCTGACGGGTTCGACGGTCTCGGTGACGAACGTCGGAGTGTTCGGCGTGGACGGGGGAACACCGATCCTCAATCCCGGCGAGTCGGCGATCCTCGCCGTCGGCGCGATCTCCGACCGCCCGTGGGTCGTGGACGGTGCTCTCGCGATCCGGAAGGTGGTCACGCTGTCGCTGTCGTTCGACCATCGGCTCGTCGATGGGGAGCAGGCAGGACGGGCACTCGCGACGATCGGTGCGTTCCTGGGCGATCCCGTGCCCATGCTCCTCGCCGACAAGTAGGTGAGCGCGGCCGCCCCGACGCCGACGGCGCCCACGCGGTGATCCGCGTGGGCGCCGTGACGGAGCAGCGACAGGTCCGGAAGGCCTACAGGGCCTTCAGTTCCTCGGTGACCTCCGAGACCATCTTCTTCGCGTCACCGAACAGCATCGACGTGTTGTCGGCGGTGAACAGCGGGTTGTCGATACCGGCGTAACCGGAGCTCATCGAGCGCTTGAGCACGATGACCGACTTCGACTGGTCGACGTTGAGGATCGGCATGCCGTAGATCGGGCTCGACGAGTCCAGGCGGGCAGCCGGGTTGGTGACGTCGTTCGCGCCGATGACGATGGTGACATCGGTGCGGTTGAACTCGCCGTTGATGTCGTCCATCTCCTTCATCGCGTCGTACTCGACGTCGGCCTCGGCAAGCAGGACGTTCATGTGGCCGGGCATACGACCGGCGACCGGGTGGATCGCGTACTTGACCTCGACACCGCGGTCCTCGAGCAGCGCGGCCATCTCCTTGACGGCGTGCTGCGCCTGGGCGACGGCCAGACCGTAACCGGGGACGACGATGACCTGGTTGGCGTACGCCATCTGGATGGCGGCGTCCGAGGCCGAGGTGGCCTTGACCGTGCCACCCGACGCCGACGCCACACCGCCGGCCGCCTCGCCGCCACCGAAGGCGCCGAAGACGATCGCGGGGATCGACCGGTTCATGGCCTTGGCCATGAGGTTGGTCAGGATGGTGCCCGAAGCACCGACGATCATGCCCGCGACGATCATGGCCTGGTTGTTCAGCGCAAGACCGGCGGCCGCGGCCGACAGACCCGTCAGGGCGTTGAGCAACGAGATGACGACGGGCATGTCGGCGCCACCGATCGGCAGCACGACGAACAGACCCATCAGGCCGGCGGCGACGAGCAGCGCCAGGATCCACCACGAGGCCAGCGGCTCACCGTCGGCGCTGATGCCGATGTAGACGGCGATGGCGATCGACGCGAGGACGAGCACGATGTTGGCCAGCTGGAACAGCTTCGCCGACGCGACGAGCTTCTTCTCGAGGTTCTTGTTCAGCAGTTCCTGCAGCTTCGCGAAGGCGACGAGCGAACCCCAGAACGAGATCGAGCCGATGATCGCGGCGAACAGCGAACCGACGATCATGACCACGGTCGGGTCGTCGTCCAGCGTCGTGAAGCTGATGGACTCGAGATATTCTGCCCACGCGATGAGTGCGACGGTGCCACCACCGACGCCGTTGAACAGTGCGACCAGCTGCGGCATGGCCGTCATCTTGGTCTTCAGTGCCGGCGGGACGCCGAGGATGATGCCGACGGCCAGGCCGCCGATGATCAGACCCCAGTTCTCCGTCTCACGGATGTCGATGAGCACCGCGACGACCGCGATGACCATACCGACGGCGGCGATGTAGTTGCCGCGGACTGCGGTCTTCGGGCCCGTCAGACCCGACAGACCGTAGATGAACATCGCGAACGCGATGATGTACAGGACCGAGACGAGGTAGCCCATCAGGCGTCAGCCCCCTTCTTCTGTGCAGCCGGGGAGTCCTTGCGCTGCTTGAACATCCCGAGCATGCGGTCGGTGACGACGAAGCCACCGACGACGTTCAGGGTGCCGAAGACCAGAGCGACGAACAGGATGATCTTGATGCCCCAGTGGGCATCACCGGGGAGATGACCGAGCACGACGAGAGCGCCGAGCACGACGATGCCGTGGATCGCGTTGGTGCCCGACATCAGCGGCGTGTGCAGCGTGTTCGGCACCTTGGAGATGACGGCGAAACCGACGAATCCGGCCAGGACCAGAATCGCGATGTTCGCGAGTAGTTCGTTGTACATCTAGGAGTTCTCCTTCGAACGCGTCACGCAGGCGGCTTCGAGGATCTCGTCCGAGAAGTCCGGGGCCAGGGCACCGGACTCGTCGAGCAGGAGCTCGATCAGCGCGTACACGTTCTTCGAGTAGAGCTCGGAGGCATGCTCCGGCATCGTCGCGGGCAGGTTGAGCGGCGAGCAGATGGTGACGTCGTGCTTGACGACGGTCTGCCCGGGCTCGGTGAGTTCGCAGTTGCCACCGGTCTCGCCGGCGAGGTCGACGATCACCGAACCCGGCTTCATCCCCTCGACGGCGGCGGCGGTCACCAGGCGCGGCGCCGGGCGGCCCGGCACGAGCGCGGTGGTGATGACGACGTCGAAGCCCTTGATGGCGTCTTCGAGCGCCTGCTGCTGCTGGGCCCGCTCGGCCTCGGTGAGCTCGCGTGCGTAGCCGCCCTCACCCGCGGCGTCGATGCCGAGGTCGAGCCACTGGGCACCGACCGACCGGACCTGGTCGGCGACCTCGGGACGCACGTCGTAACCGGTGGTGCGGCCACCGAGACGCTTCGCCGTGGCCAGCGCCTGCAGACCCGCGACGCCCACACCGAGCACCAGCACGGTCGCCGGCTTCACGGTGCCGGCGGCGGTGGTGAGCATCGGGAAGAAGCGGGTGGATTCGCTCGCCGCGACCAGCACGGCCTTGTATCCGGCGACGTTCGCCTGCGACGACAGGGCATCCATGACCTGCGCGCGGGAGATACGCGGAATGGCCTCGACGGCGTACGCCTCGACTCCGGCCTGCGTCAGGGCACCGATCTGGTTGTCGGCGTTGCGCGGGGCGAGGAAGCCGATCAGTCGCTGGCCGGACTTCAGGTGGGCGATCTCGGCGTCGCTCGGCGGAGCGACCTTGACGACGATGTCGGCGGACCAGGCGTCGCCGACGGTTGCGCCGGCCTCCTTGTAGGCCGCATCCGGAATGAGCGCGCCCTGGCCGGCACCGGACTCGACGACGACGTCGAGCCCCTTGCCGATCAAGGAGGGCACGATCTTCGGTACGAGCGCGACCCGCCGTTCCCCGTCGTTCGTCTCACGAACCACGCCGACGGTCGGACGGCGGTGCGCTCCGCTCCCCGTGTTCGATCCTTCGGTACTCAATTCTTGACTCCTGCGTCGATGAAAGTGCGCGTCGTGCCGCGATCGGCGGCGAAAGATGCGTTATCGAAGGCCATGTGACGGCCTGTCATGCACTGAAAGGCTTAAGCAGACCTACCGTGCCCTCCCGTGACCTCGCAACCTGGTCGGATCATCTGAATCGAGTCCGAACAGCAAGATGGCGCAAGTTTGTGAGGCAGCTCACCTCACAAATGCCATTTTCCTCCGGTGAGCAAGACCGTGTAGGACGATCGGAATCGGTCCCGGAAACGGCCCGGGGAACGGCCTCCGATGCGAAAGAAGGCGGTGTGCAAACGGATTCGTTCCGCGTGTACCGAACGACGGTGTGTACCGATTCAGAACACGTCGGAATCGATTCAGATGACCGGTCGCCGGACCCGACCTTTGCGCTCGTCCGGCAGTCGGCGTAGAGGGGCGTCCGTGACACACGAACCTCGGAAGGACCCCGCGAACGACAGCACCGAGGACCTCGGCGGCGACCCGGTCTGCTGGCTCCATCTCCTCTGCCCCGACTGCGGGGCGATGATCACGTCCGAGGAGGAGCCGTGCCCGCGATGCGGCAGGGAGCACCCGACCCCGGGTCCCTCCTGACCCGAGCACCTAACCTGGCCTCATGAACGTGCCGGAACCCGTCCTCGACCTCGCCCGCTCGGCCCGGCGCGTCGCCGTCCTCACCGGCGCCGGGATGTCCGCCGAGAGCGGTGTCCCCACCTTCCGCGACGCGCAGACCGGACTGTGGGAGAACTTCGACGCCACCGCGCTCGCCACACCGGAGGCGTGGGCGGACGATCCCGCGACGGTCTGGGCCTGGTACCAGTGGCGGGTCGCGCTCGTCCGGCGGGTGCAACCCAATGCCGGACACCGGGCCCTCGCCGACTGGGCACGGGCGGCCCACGTGCAGATCGTGACGCAGAACGTCGACGACCTCCACGAGCGGGCCGGAAGCACCGAGGTCACCCATCTGCACGGGAGTCTGTTCGCCCCGCGGTGCAGCCGGTGCAAGCGTGCCGTCGACCTCCCCGACCCGCCGGAGGATCCCGTCGCCCGTCTCGCTCCGCCGTCGTGCCCCGCATGCGGAGGCGACGGGCGGCCGGGCGTCGTGTGGTTCGGCGAGATGTTGCCGCAGGAACCGTGGGAGACCGCGACCGAATCCCTGCGCGAGGCGGATCTGCTGCTGGTCGTCGGCACCTCGGGTGTCGTCTACCCGGCGGCCGGCCTGCCGTCGCTCGCGCGCAGTCACGGCGTGCCGGTGGTGCAGATCGATCCGCGCGAGACCGATCTGAGCGATCAGGTGGACCACGCCTGGCGCACCACAGCCGCCGTGGGTCTTCCCGCCCTCGTCGACGCGCTGAGGATCGGGACCGACACACCGCGTTAAGGTGACCCGGTGAGTTCCTGTGTGTTCTGCGCCATAGCCGACGGCAGCGGTCCGGCGACACGGGTGTACGAGGACGACGAGGTCGTGGCCTTCCTCGACATCCGGCCGATCGCGCGCGGACACACCCTCGTGATCCCGCGCATGCACGCCGCACGCCTCGAGGACCTCGATCCGGCGTCGGGTGCGGCCGTCTTCCGCGCCGGACAACGGATCGCCCGGGCGATGGCCCGTTCCGAACTCGCCACCGACGGAACCAATCTCGTCCTGAACGACGGACGGGCAGCGTTCCAGACCGTCTTCCACACGCATCTGCACGTCCTTCCCCGCTGGGACGGCGATCGTGTCCGGATGGGTATCGGTCTGGTCCGCCGTCGACCCCACGACCCCGAGACCACTGCGGCACTCATCCGCGCCGGTCTCGAACGTCTCACCGCCGAGGAGCACCAGTGACATCGCAGCCCGACACCACCTCCGACACCTCCGCTGCCGAGTTCCCGATCGACACGATCCGGCCGCTGCTGCTCGAGCAGTTCGCCGTGCTCGACGACCTGCTCTCGGGACTGACCGAGGACGAGTGGACCACCGCCACCTGCCTGCCGGGATGGACCATCAAGGACATCACTGCGCATCTCATCGGCACCGAGTCGATGCTCGCGGGCATCGAGACTCCGCGCGTAGAACGCGACGTGCGCTCGTTCGACCACGTGCGCAACGACATCGCGGCCTTCAACGAGCTGTGGGTGGAGTCGCTGCGTCCCGTCCCCGGCGCGGACGTGCTCGAGCGCTACCGGGAGATCGTCGCCCTGCGCACGGAGCAACTCGGCGCGATGACCCAGGAGGACTTCGGGAAGCAGTCGAACACTCCCGTCGGGCCGGCGCCCTACGGGCGCTTCATGCGGATCCGCGTGTTCGACTGCTGGCTCCACGAACTCGACATCTGCGACGCGCTCGGCAGGACGGGCAGCGAGGGCGGCCCACGTGCCGAACTCGGATCGGCGGAGGTCTTCGGCGCGGTTCCGTTCATCGTGGGCAAGCGCGGCAAGGCCCCCGAGGGAGCACGCATCACGATCGAGCTCTCCGGTCCCCTCGCGCGCACCGTCCACGTCGAGGTGCACGGACGGGCCACCGAGGTCGCGGCCCTGTCCGAACCGGCTACGTCGACGATCGCGATGGACTCCGGATTGTTCGTCCGGCTCGCCGGTGGACGCGTGCGCGCCGAGGACCGGATCGACGAGATCTCCCTCGGCGACGACACCGAGGTCGGACGCCGCATCGTCGACAACCTCGCGTTCACGATCTGACGTCGTGCGGCTGTTCCTGTCCTCCTACCGGTTCGGCACCGACCCGGACGCCTTCGTCCGTCTGGGGGTGCCGGGCCGGATCGCGGTGATCGCGAACGCTGCCGACGCGTGGCCGGCCTCGGCCCGCGCGGCGGCGGTCACGAGCGAGATGGGCCCGCTGCGGTCGCTCGGCTTCGAGCCGGAGGAGGTGGATCTGCGCGATCACCTCGACGATCCCGACTCGCTGCGGCAGCGTCTGTCGGGCTTCACCTCCGTGTGGGTACGCGGCGGCAACACCTTCGTCCTGCGAGCGCAATTGGCGCGCAGCGGAGGCGACGCCGTGCTCACCGAGCTGGTGCACAGCAACCGCCTCGTGTACGGGGGATACAGCGCCGGGGCCTGCGTCGCGACACCGTCGCTGCGCGGCATCGAGTTCTCCGACGACCCCGACGAGGTCGCCGCGACCTGCGGTGTCCCGGTGGTGTGGGACGGACTCGGCTGGGTCGGGCACGCGATCGTGCCGCACGCCGGCGACTCGCTGCTGGGCGACGACGGGATACAGCGGACCCTGCGATATCTGCGCGAACACGGCGTCGAACACGTCGCGTTGACCGACGACGACGCGATCGTCGTCGACACTCCTCCGGGGCACGCTCCGAGTACGGTGAAATCATGACGCAGAACATCGACGGCACCGAACCCCGGATCGAGCACGACGCCGACAAGGCCCGCTTCGCGCTCTATCTCGGCGACGCCCTCGCGGCCTACGCCGACTACACGCAGCACGGCGACCTGCGGGACTTCGACCACACCGTCACCGACCCGCAGTTCCGCGGTAAGGGTCTCGCCGGGATCGTGGTGAAGCACGCCCTCGACGAGACCAAGAAGCAGGGACTGAAGATCGGTACGTCCTGCTCGTACGTCGAGAAGTTCGTCTCCGAACATCCCGAATACCGCAACTGATCCGTCACACCTGCACGTCGCGGCGGTGGAATCCGACGACCGCCGCTGCGACGAGCAGTACCGCTGCGACCGCCTGGACGATCAGCGGCATCGCCGTCACCCCCTCTGCGGGCACCAGCGGGACATGCGAGAACGGCGACAGTGCGACGAGTTCGTCGGGGAGGTCGAGCATCTCGCCGAGCCACGCGACGAACACCGTCCACACCACCAGCACCCACACCAGCCCGGTCGCGCGCGGCACGCAGCCCAGCAGCGCGAACGCCACGGCGACCACGAGGATCGCCGCCGGGACGTAGACCAGGGACGCCGCGATCATCCGCGGCACCCATCCCCAGTCGCCCACCGCGAGTGCGACCCCCAGTCCGGTCGCAGCACCGGAGACGAGCAGCGCCACGACCAGCTGGACGACGATCACGGCGAGCGCCGCGAACAGCCATGCGCTGCGCCCGGTTCCGGTGACGATCACCAGACCGGACCGTCCGCCGTCCTCCTCGCTGCGCATCCGCATCACGGCGGACACACCGAAGGCGGTGGCGCCGAGGGCGAGGAACATCAACATCATCCCGGCGAAGGAGGCGGTGAGGGCGTCGGGGTCCACGCCGACCATGTCCAGCACCTGCGGCATCTCGTCGATGAGGTCCTCGACGGAGCTCGCCAGGGCGCCCATCGCGACACCGAACAGCACCAGTCCCGTCAACCAGCCCACGAACGCTCCGCGCAGCAGGCGACGGATCAGGCCGACCGGACCGAGCAACGCGGAATCCGCTTCGGCGGGTCCGGGTTTCGGTGCCCGTAGACCGGCTCCGAGGTCGCGGCGCCGCGACAGTGCAACGGCGACGGTGAGCAGCACGACCGTCGTGGCGACGGACAACAACAGCGGCCACCACCGCTCGTCGACGTAGAGCCGGGTCTGCTGGGCCCAGGCGATCGGCGAGAGCCACGACAGCCACGACCCGGTGGCCTCGATGATGTCGCCCGCCCCGCGGACGAAGAAGGCCGCGGCGAGCACGGCGAGCGCCGTGCCCGTGGCCGAGCGGGAATGCTCGCCGAACTGGGCGGTCACCGCGGCGATCGCACCGAAGAGCACCCCGGTGACGGCGGAGGCCACACCGAAGGCGACCGAGCCGACGACATCGAGCCCGCCGGCGATGAGCGCGACGGTGATGCCGGTGCCCACGACGAGGTTCGCGACCGAGACCAGCATCAGAGCGGCCGCCGGCGGAGCGTAGGCCCCGACGGGGAGGGCCCGCAGGAGTTCGAGCCGGCCGGATTCCTCCTGCGCCCGGGTGTGCCGCACGACGAGCAGGATGCTCATGATCGCGGTGGCGACGAAGACGGTCAGGCTCAGTTCGTTCGCGGTCATCGCCCCGAGCGTGTAGTTGTCGATCCCGTAGGCCGGTCCCGTCATGAGCACGGCTGCCGGATTCTCCAGCAGGGCCGCGCGGGCCTGCCGGGAGGCCTCGTCGGGATAGACCGCGGCCAGGCTGAGGGCGGTCGACCACACCGTGAAGGCGAGCGCGAGGGTCCAGACAGTGATGCGCACGCGGTCCAACCGCAGGTAGAGCCGCAGCAGGGTGCCGAGCCCGGTGAACGGTGCCGCGGACGTCGCGGAGGTACCGCTGGGGGTCGGTACTGCTGTCGGTGTCGTCGTGGTCATCGTGAGGACACCTCCTCCACGGCACCGGCACCGTTCCCGTCACCGGTGTCGAAGGTGTCGCCGTAGTGCCGCATGAACAACTCTTCGAGCGACGGGGGCGTGATGGTGAGGTTCTCGACGCCGAGTCCGGCGAGTTCCTGCAGGACCGGGGCGAGGGCGGTGTTGTCGACGTCGAACGCGAGCCGGCCGTCGTCGGCGTAGAGGTCGTGGACCCCGGAGAGACCGGCCAGACGCTCGGCAGGGGCGCTCGTGGTGGCCCGCACGGACGAGCGCGTCAGGTGCCGCAGTTGCGCGAGGGTGCCGGTCTCGACATCGCGTCCTGCACGGATGATCGTCACCGTGTCGCAGAGCTTCTCGACCTCGGCGAGGATGTGGCTGGACAGCAGCACGGTCGCGCCGAGGTCACGGAGCCCTCGCACCTCGTCCGTGAACACCGCCTCCATGAGCGGGTCGAGACCCGAGGTGGGTTCGTCGAGCAGGTAGAGCTCGGCGTCCGATGCGAGTGCGGCGACGAGTGCGACCTTCTGCCGGTTGCCCTTCGAATAGGTGCGGGCCTTCTTCGTCGGGTCGAGTTCGAACCGCTCGAGGAGTTCGGCGCGTCGGCGCGTGCGGACCTCTCCCCCGCGGATGCGGGTGAGGACGTCGATGATCTCGCCCCCGGTGAGGGTGGGCCACAGGTTCGTGTCGCCGGGCACGTACGCGAGCCGGCGGTGGATCGCGACGGCGTCGGTCCACGGGTCGAGTCCGAGGACACGGGCGGTGCCGGAATCGGCACGCAGCATTCCGAGCAGCACCCGGATCGCCGTGGATTTGCCGGCGCCGTTCGGTCCGAGGAATCCGGCGACGGTACCGCGTTCGACGGTCATCGAGAACCCGTCGAGGGCTCTCGTGGTTCCGAATGTCTTGACGACGTCGCGGATTTCGATGATCTGGGTGTCCATCTTTCCTCCGTCAGGAGTCGGGGGGTGCCTCGCGCACTGCCAGATAGGCGTCGAGAAGGGTCGAGTCCGTCAGCAACGGCTCGGTGTAGAGCTCGAGCATCGGCAGCATGAGGCGTTCGGTGTAGGAACGCAGCCTGGCAGGAAACGTCTCGAGATCGAGGTACTCGTCGGGACCGGGAAGGTCCATGAGCACGGCGCCGACGCTGAACGAGATGAGGGCGCGTGCTCGTTCGGACGGGAACCGGCTCGGCTGCACGGTTCCGGCGGCCACCGCCTCCTCGAGATAGGCCTCGGTGTCGGCGACGAGTCGGTCGAGGAAGTCGGCGGCGGCGGCACCGCCGGCTCGGAGGGTGCGGAAGAGATATGCGACCGTGGTCGCGTAGGTCTCGATGTGTTCCATCTGATCGTGCAGAGCATCCGACCCGAGCCGGGGGTCGAGGACGGCACTCTTCGCCTGCCGGATCCCGTCGAGCACGTACCGGTCGCAGTGTTCCTTCAATCCGGCGCGGGATCCGAAATGGTGCACGATCAGCGAGGCGCTGACGCCGCACTCGGCGGCGATGGTGCGCAATGGCACGCCGACGCCGTACGCGGCGATGCACCGGATGGCAGCGTCGCGGATCCGGGCACGGGTGGTGAGGTCGTCACCGGCGGCGGTTGAACGCACGTTTCAAGCGTTGCACACGTGTTCAACCCGATCAACGCACTGTTTGTGCCATCCGAACGCGTGTCGTCGGTGCTTGTCGATGTGCCCCAGGTGCTTGCGGGTGCGCTCAGGTGAAGGCCATGACCTGGCTGCCCCAGACCCGGCGCATCTCGCCGTCCGGATCCGACTCGACTCTGTCGGTGGAGTCGATGAGCAGGGTCGAGCGTTCCTCCACCTCGTACTGCAGCCAGTGCTTCGAGCCGTCCAGTGCCGCCGGCACACCGTGGTGCGCGAACGCGAGCCAGCGCCGCTGCACACGCCCGGAGACCTCACCGGCGGCCTTGCGACCACCGAGCCAGAAGGTCGGATCCCGGCCGAGGGTGCCGAAATGACCGAAGACGTACGGCAATTCGGTTGCGTGCCCGGCACCGATCCGCGCGGCCTTGAGCATCGGGGTGGCGTGGTCGAAGCGGTACACCCAGGTCGGCGAATGCGCGCTGTGTGCTTCGGCGACCCACAGCACCGGCATGCGGAAACCGGCATCGCGCGAGAGTGCCATCGCCCCGGCGGCCTTGGGCAGGTCGGGATACGCCGCGACGATCTCGGCGAGACGCTCGGGAGGCAGATCCGTCCGGTCGTCGGCCAGCGCCGCGAACATCGCCTGCACGGCCGTGTCGTTCACGGGCATCAACGGCGACTTCATGAAGCGGAAGATCGACGGCTCGTCCTTGTTCGAGCCGATGATCAGCGGGATCCGGTGCGACAGCCCCTTCTGGAAGGCCGCGACCGGATACTTCGGCACCAGGTCGCGGTCTACGACCGGGGCCATGGCGAGCGTTCCCGGCACCTTCGTCGGGGTCTCGGCGACGAGCACTTCCGACGCCTCGACCAGCCTGTCGGTCGACATCGTGAGCAGTTCGGCGGCCCGGGACGGCGGTAGGTCGAGGATCTCGAGGAAGCGCTGCGCGACCGTCGCGGCACGTTCGCTGCCGTACACCGAGGTGGCGGGCGGCGACTGGGCGATCGCGCGATGGAAGAGACCCTCGGCCTTCGGAACCGTCATGAGCGTGGTGATCGACCCCGCACCCGACGATTCACCGAAGAGCGTCACGCAGTCCGGATCGCCACCGAAGTCGGCGATGCAGTCGCGCACCCATTCGAGGGCGGCGATCTGGTCCCGGAGACCGACATTGGATTCGAAGGTGACCTCGGATGTGGAGAACGACGACAGGTCGAGGAAACCGAGCGCGCCGAGCCGGTAGTTGATCGTGACCACCACGACATCGCCGCTCTCGCACAGGATTCGGCCGTCGTAGATCTTCTGACCGGAGTATCCGAGTATGTAGGCGCCACCGTGGATCCAGACCATGACGGGGCGGCGGCCGTCGGGCGGCGGCGCCCAGATGTTGAGCGAGAGACAGTCCTCGCTCAACGTCATCTCGGGGTCGATCCCGATCGGGCTCTGTCGACTCTGCGGAGCGATCGGCCCGAACCGCGCGCCGTCGAGGACGCCGTCCCACGGTTCCGGCGGTAATGGCGACCGGAACCGCCGAGAACCGGTCGGGGCCGCGTACGGGATGCCCTTCCAGGCGTAGACGTCGCCGTCGCGATATCCGCGGACCTCTCCGTACTTGCAGGCAACGGTGAGCGTGTCGTCCTCCACGTGACCTCCCACCCGAACCGGTACTGCCGTGCGAGCACCGATCACTTCGTTCGTCGACCTACCCATCCGATGATGGTGGATGCCGGGCGGTTCGTCAGCCGGCTGCGGAGAGAGGTTCGGGGGCCACGCAGTCGACGAGGTCGATGACGAGTGCGTCGAGCACGTCACGCAGGTCGTCGCGCGCCGAGTCGGCCAGTGCCGGGAAGACGGTTGCGAGTGCGATGGGCACGAGCGAGGCCTGTCCGAGCAGGATCCCCATGGCCGCATCGAGCTTGACGACCTCGTCGTGCAGGCGGGCGTAGGTGGTGGTGTCCACGCCGTGCGCCACGGCGATCCGGTCGGGCTCGCATGCCGCGGCGTCCGCCACCATCCGGGGCAGGTCCTCCGCGGTGATCTCGTCGGCACTCATGCTTGCAACGTCGAATTTACGCAACATCTCGCCTTCGTTCGTCCCCCAGGAGCGACGCCGGGCCGCGCGCCGCAGTCGAAACATACAGTCAGTGTGGCCCGAAAAGTACGGAATGTGTAGAAGGTCCGGAAAACTTTTTGCACTGCCGGTACCTGACAGAAGGTACATCGCCGAGAACCCGCCTTCACCCGGAATCATCACCCTGAGACCAGGACCACAACGATTGCTCCGCGAACCCTCGCGACCTGGATGAACGGGCGTATCCTCGTAAATCCGAAGTCCGTGCAGCCACCCCGACCGGGTCCGACCACGACTCCGGGCAGACCGAGGAGGTGCCGGTCGTGAGTATCGCTCGCACCGAGTTGCTCCCTCTGCCCGCGCACAGCGCCACGACGCGCGAGTTCGCGGGGGTGAGCACTCAGTCCCGTGCCCTGTCCTTCTCCGTGCGTCGTACCGTGCGGCCGTTCATCGAGGCGTGGTCGTACGCCCCGACCCTCCCCTGGCCGGCGTCGATGATCGATCACCTCGCGTTCCCGCTCGTGCCGGTGCCCGGTACGCACCGCCGGCGGGTCGATCTCCCGACGTGCCCGGCGGAACTGCTGTGGGCGCCGGGTGCCGCACCCCCGGCCCAGGGCTGTACGGACGGCACCGCCGCCCGGGCCGGTATGGACGGCACCGCCGCCCGGGGCGGCATCCGCGGTACCGCCGTCCTGTACCTGCACGGTGGCGCGTTCCTGTGCTGCGGCCTCACCACGCACCGCCATCTGGTCTCCCGCATCTCCGCCGCAACCGGCGCGCCGGTCCTGGCGGTCGGTTACCGCATGCTGCCGCGCCATCCGATCCGGCGCGCGGTCGAGGACGGACTCGACGGATTGCGTTGGCTCGTGGCACACGGCTATCCGGTCGAGCGTGTCGTGATCGCCGGGGACTCCGCGGGCGGCTTCCTCACCTTCGCCGTCGCCCACGAAGCCGTACGACTCGGCATCGGCCGCCCGGCCGGCACCGTCGCGCTGTCACCCCTGACCGATCTCGACCCGCGGGGCAAACTCGACCATCCCAACTCGCACCGGTGTGCAGTCTTCCCGCGACGCGCCGTCGCTGTGCTGTCCACCCTCGTCGAACGCGCCGAACGTCTCGGTGGCGAAGGTGCCGAACCGGTCGCCTCCCCCGTCGATCTCGATCTGTCGGAGATGCCTCCCGCACTCATCCAGACCGGATCCGAGGAGATGACCTACGTCGACGCCGAGCTGATGGCCCGGCGACTGCAACTCGCCGGGGTCTCCGCCGAACTCCAGGTGTGGGAGAGACAGGTGCACGTCTTCCAGGCCGCGGCGGGGGTCGTCCCGGAGAGCGGCCGCGCGATCGCCGAGATCGGCCGCTTCGTGCGTGAACTGCGGTGAACCTGCTCTCCCGACGTCGCCGCCCTCGACCCTGCCCCACCCAGCAGGGTCATATCGACACGCGGATCGCGTAGTCCGCCACGGCATCTACGGTGCATTCGGCCGTCCCGGCCGATACGGCGGCGATCCCCACGAACGGATCCGCCGACCGTACTGCGGGGATGCGGGCCGGCAGCGTCCGGACGAGACGGATGATGGCGTCGATCATGCGTCGATGATCGAACACCTCCGGACGGATCGACACGGTTTCGCTCGCCGGGATCGGAACACTCCGGCGGGCCGTCGGCGGTCGAGAACCGTGCGCTCCGGCGAGCCGTCGCTCGTGCGACCGAGCGGAGGAAGGCCTGTCGGTGCCGGCGACTAGTCTTTCTCTCGGCTCGACCGCACAGAGAAGGGGGTCCGATCATGGCCGACGCGCAGACCCGGTTCGACCAGGACGTCGATGCGGCCTGGCGCGAGTTCCGCACGCGCCTGGCCGACCATGTCGCGGCCATGAGCGACGGCGACGGCCTGGTCCTCGAACCCTTCACCGACGAGGCCGGCGGCCCGGCCGGGCCGTGCGTGCAGTTCTACGCATGGGGAGACCGGCTGGTCCGCTGCGAGGTCCCGTCCAACGCCCACCTCGCCCCCGACCGGCACCTCACCCCGGTCGACGAGCAGATGCTCCTCGATCTCGGGCTGCAGGCTCCCTCCCGCGGACCGGACGATCCGGAGGACGGCGGATCCCCGGCGTTCTGGATCGATCGTCCGGGCAGCTGGGCCGATCAGCTCGCCGTGATCGCCGTGCGCGCCCTGCGCTCGGTGTGGGGCGTTCCCCATCCACTCTTCCTGCGTGCCGAGACGTTCGGAACGGAGCGCTCGGTTGCCGAACTCACCTCGTTCCTCGTGCCCGAGACGCCTCAGGCCGGTCGCACGCAGACCCCGGAGATGCCGCTCGCGGTCGTCCCCACCGGCGACGACCACGTGCGCGAGCTGATCGAATCCACCCTGCACGAGCGGATCGACGATCTGCCCGCCTGGGACGAGGACGGCGATCTCGTCCTGCGGATTGCCGGGGTGCTGGTGTTCGTCGGTGTCGGCCCCGGTGGCGGCACCGTCGACCTGTTCGCGCCGATCGTCCATTCCATCACCGGACGCACGCGGGCCGCCGAGATCTGCGTCGACCTCAACCGCCGGTGGCCGCACCTGAAGTTCGTCCTGGTCGACGACCGTCTCGCGATCGTCGACCACGTTCCGGCCTCACCGTTCGCTCCGGCGCACCTGCTCGGGTCGCTCGAGACCATCACGCAGTTCCTCGACACCGTCGACGGCTCGTTCGCCACCCACATCGGTGGCTCGCTGCTGCGCGATCAGGGATTCGACGGGGCGCCGGGTGGTGCGGCCGATCCGCCCTGGGGCGACATCTCGCAGTTGCCCGACGCCGAGGACGATCTGCCGGTGGCCCTGCTCGCGGTGCGCGACTTCCATCTCGACGGCGCGACCGATGTCGCCGCGAGCACGGTCGCGGCGATCGGCGATCGCAATCCCGAGCAGTTGCGGCGGTTCCTCACCATCAGCACCGAACTGCAGGTGTGGTGGGACGGCGAGTCGCAGACCCGCGAGGCGGCGCTCAACACCGACGGCGCACGCGAGGCACGGGCGCGGGCACTCGAATGGGAGGCGACGAGCCGCTCGCTCGCGGAGGCCCTGCAGTTCCTCGAACAGGGCGAGGGCACCGACTCGGCCGGATCACGCGCGTCGAAGTCGAGCGCCGGCCGCGAGGCGGCGCCCGAGCAGCCCGCCCTGTTCGACAACCCCGACGAACCGACCCTCTTCGACGGTTTCGGCGACTACTCCTGAACCGGTCCCGACCGGGCTGCTCACGTCTGGGAGACGGCGCGACGGAGCGCGTCGACGGCGGCGTCGCCGAAGCCGACGAGCACGACGGTCTCCACGTCCGTCTGTGTCTCCCGGATCGTGGTGACGGCCTGCAGGGCGGCGTCGTCGAGCGGCCAGCCGTAGATACCTGCCGAGACGAGCGGGAACGACACCGTCCGGGCGCCGAGGTCCTGCGCGACGAGCAGACTGTTGCGGTACGCCGAACGCAGGATCCCGGATCGGTCCTCGTGCGCCGATCACACCGGGCCCACGGTATGGATCACCCACCGCGCCGGGAGGCGACCCGCAGGAGTCGCCACCGCACGGCCCGGTTCGAGCCCGTCGGGTAGCGAGGTCGCGCGGAGTTCGCGGCAGGCCGCGAGGATCTCCGGGCCGCCCGCCCGGTGGATCGCACCGTCCACTCCGCCGCCTCCGAGCAGGGAGGAGTTCGCGGCGTTGACGATCGCATCCACCGCGATGGTGGTGATGTCGCCGTGCGCGATGTCGAGAGCGGTCACCCTGTCGACCATATGTTCCGCGCGCTGCCCCCGAGTCGTTTTGCTGGCATGATTCAGGACCGTGACGTCCTCGGCGAAGCTGCGCGAACTGGCCGGAAAGCACGGCATCACCACCACCTACACGGGATGGGGGGGACTCGACCACGATGTCTCCGACGAGACATTGCGGCGCGTACTCGCCGCGCTCGACGTCCCGGCCGGGACGGACGACGAGGTCGTGGCATCGCTCGCCGACTTCGACGACCGCCCGTGGCGCTGCATGCTCCCGCCCGCGCTCGTGGTCGTCGAGGGCGACGACCGGACGTTCCCGGTGCACGTACCGCACGGCGACCCGGTGTCGGTGTGGGTCGTCGCCGAGGACGGGGCGGAGGTCGATGTCGAGCAGCTCGACGTGTGGGTGGACCCGCGTACCGTCGACGGCCGGCTCGTGGGCCGCGCGACCTTCGCCGTTCCGCGGCTGTCCCTCGGCTGGCATGTCGTGCACGCCCGCAGCAACGACATCGAGACCACCGCGGTCCTGGTCGTGACCCCGCGCCGGTTGTCGACCGCCGACCGACTGCTCGAGAAGAAGCGTTGGGGCCTTGCCGCCCAGATCTATTCGGTTCGCAGCCGCCGGTCCTGGGGCATCGGCGATTTCGCCGACCTGGCCGATCTGGCGGCGATCACAGCCGGTTACGGCGGCAACTTCGTCCTGATCAACCCCGTGCACGCGGCCGAGCCGGTGCCCCCGCACGAACCGTCGCCCTATCTGCCGTCGTCGCGGCGTTTCGTCGACCCGCTGTATCTGCGGATCGAGGACATCCCGGAGACCGCCTATCTCCCGGCGAAACACCGCAAGGAACTCGACGAGCTCGCGCAGCGCGCGGCCAAGGCGAACCGGAAGGCGCGGCGTCTCGACCGGGACGCGACTTTCCGCGCGAAACTCGACGTCCTCGAGCGCGTGTACCGGGTGCCGCTCGGCCCGGCCCGCCGCGCACGGTACGAGGCGTTCTGCGCCGAGGGCGGGCAGGCGCTCGACGACTTCGCGCTGTGGTGCGCGCTGTACGAGAAGTTCGGCGACCGCGCCGACCGGTGGGCGTCGCGCGCTCCGAGCCCCGACCACCCGAAGGTCACCCGGTTGCGCGAGCGGCTCGCCTCGCGCATCGACTTCCACCGGTGGCTGCAGTGGTTGTGCGACGAGCAGCTCGCGAACGCCCAAACCGCTTCGCTCGCAGCAGGTTCCGATATCGGTATCGTGCACGACCTCGCGGTGGGTGTCGGTCCGCACGGCGCCGACGCCTGGACGCTGGGCGACGCGCTGGCGTCGGGCGTCACAGTGGGCGCCCCCGCCGACGACTTCAACCGCAACGGCCAGAACTGGAATCAACCGCCGTGGCGACCGGATCGCCTCGCGGAGCTGGGATACATCCCCTTCCGCGATGTGGTGCGCTCGGCATTGCGGCACGCGGGTGGTGTCCGGGCCGATCACATCCTGGGACTGTTCCGCACCTGGTGGGTGCCGGAGGGAATGTCGCCGGCCGACGGCGCGTACGTCCGCAGCGACCACGAGGCACTCGTCGGCATCCTCACGCTCGAGGCGCATCGCGCCGGCGCCGTGGTCGTGGGTGAGGACCTCGGGGTCTTCGAGGAGTGGGTGCAGGAGTATCTTGCCGAGCGCGGCATCGCCGGGACGTCGATCCTGTGGTTCGAACGCGACGAGGACGCTCCGCGTGGGCCGGAGACCTACCGTTCCCTGTGCCTGACCTCGGTGACCACGCACGACCTCGCGCCCACGGCGGGATATCTGGCGGGCGACCACATCCGGCTGCGGTCGGAGCTCGGTCTGCTCGAGGGCGACCTCGACGCCGAACTCGCCGATGCGGCGGCCGAACGCGACTCGGTTCTGGCGCTCGCGGTCGAACGGGGTCTGCTCGACGAGGGCGAGACCGACGTCGATCGCCAGGTCGAGGCGCTGCACCGGCTGATCGCGGCGAGTCCGTCTGCGCTGCTCGGCGTTTCGCTGGCAGATGCGACCGGTGAGCGTCGCAGCCAGAACCAGCCGGGCACCGTCGACGAGTATCCGAACTGGCGGGTTCCGCTCGCCGATGCCCGCGGCAAGGTCGTGCTCGTCGAGGATCTCGTCGACCACGACGGATTCGCGAGACTGGCCCGTGCGGTCTCCGGAGACACCTCACCGGTGGAGTGACACCACACGAACGCTGCGACCGCCGATCCGGATGTCGGATCGGCGGCCGCGGCTCGAGTACGCGCCTCTAGGAGGTTACTTCGCGTACAGGGCGTCGATCTCGTGGGCGAAACGCTCGGTGACGACGTTGCGCTTGATCTTCAGCGTCGGTGTGAGCTCACCGGACTCCTCGGTGAGATCGCGGTCGAGGATGACGAACTTCTTGATCGCCTCGGTGTGCGAGACAAGGGTGTTGGCGTCGTCGACGATGGTCTGCACCGCGTCGCGTAGCGCGGGATCGTGGCGCAGGTCCGCGATCGTCGCGCCGGCGGGCTTTCCGTTCTCGGTCTTCCAGTTCTCGAAGACGTCCGAATCGACGGTCACCAGGGCTGTGACGAAGCTGCGTCCGTCGCCGACGACGACGGCCTGGGAGACGAGGGTGTGCGACCGCATGCGGTCCTCGATCGGCCCGGGCGAGACGTTCTTGCCGCCGGCGGTGATGATGAGGTCCTTCTTGCGCCCGGTGATGGACAGGTAGCCGTCCTCGTCGAGCGAGCCGAGGTCGCCGGTGCGGAACCAGCCGTCGTGGAAGGCTCCCTCGGTGGCCTCGTCGTTGCGCCAGTAGCCGTCGAAGACGACCATGCCGCGCAGCTCGATCTCGCCGTCGTCCGCGATGCGCGCCGAGTTCCCGCCCATGGGACGCCCGACGGTGCCGATCTTCTGCGCGCCGGGCGTGTTCACGCTGTGTGCGGCCGTGGTCTCGGTGAGGCCGTAGCCCTCGTAGATCGGTACGCCGACGCCGCGGAAGAAGTGACCGAGGCGGGGGCTCAGGGCACCGCCGCCGGAGATCGCGTACCAGCACTCGTTGCCCATGGCCTCGCGCAGCTTGGAGTAGACCAGCTTGTCGGCGAGGGCGCGCTTGGCCTTCAACGTGAAGGTGGGGCCGCCGTGGTCGAGCGATTCGCTGTAGGCGATGGCGGTGCGCTCGGCGAAATCGAAGATCGCCGCTTTGACCGGTCCGCCGGCCGCCGCCTTGCCCGCTGCCGCGTCGCGCACCTTCTCGAAGACGCGCGGCACACCGAGGATGATGTTCGGCGAGTACCGGGCAAACTGCGCGGAGACGGTCGAGAAGTCCGCCCAGTGAGCCTGCGCCGTGCCTGCTTCGAAGAGCGCGAGCGACACCGCGCGCGCCAGCACGTGCGCGAGGGGCAGGAAGGTCAGGCCGCGGTTGCCGGGCTTGGCGACGATACCGATGTCCGAGGTGAGGATGGACCGGACCTCGGCGAGGAAGTTGCGGTGGGTGAGCATGCAGCCCTTGGGTCGCCCGGTGGTTCCCGAGGTGTAGACGAGGGAAGCCAGGCCGCCGGAACGGATTCCGGCCAGACGCGTGGTGATCTCGGCGTCGTCGACCTCGGCACCATCGGCCGCAAGCGTGTTCACCGCGCCGTCCTCGATCTGCAGGATGCGACGGAGGGTGTCGGGCATGTCGACGAAGAGCTTCTCGTGCCGCGCGGTTTCGACGACAGCGAGGACGGCCCCGGAGTCCTGGAGGATCCAGCGAATCTGCTCGGTGGACGAGGAGTCGTAGATCGGTACCGACACCGCGCCGGCCGTCCAGATCGCGTAGTCGAACAGCGACCACTCGTAGCGGGTGGCCGAGAGCAGCGCGACACGATCGCCGGGCTGCACACCGTTGGCGATCAGGCCCTTTGCGACGGCCTTCACTTGGTCGGCGAACTGCTGCGCAGTGACCGCGACCCAGTCGTCACCCTGCGGCCGGGAGTACATCACGCGGTGCGGAGTCTTCTCCGCATGGGTGAACACCGTGTGGACGACCGATTCGTCGTCACCAATGGTGAACGGGGCCGGGGTCGAGTACTCACGCACTGCAATCTCCATCGTTCTGGTCGGGAGTCCGGTCGTCGGAATCGATTCCTGCGCGGAAGCGGCGCAGGAGATCCACGAAGCGTTCGAGTTCGTTCTCGTCCCAGCCCACGAGGCCGGCGCGGACGTCGTCGAGACGACGCACGACCGCACCTTCGAGAACTGTCGCTCCGTGGTCGGTGAGCCGGAGCGGATGTCCGGCACGTGCCGGACCCGTCCCCGCCTCGACCCAGCCCGCATCGACGGCGTGACGCAGTTGGCGCGACACGGTCGAGCGGTGGACACCGAAGACCTCGGATATGTCGGTGGCGCGGCAGCCCGGATTTCGGGAGATGAAGCCGAGAAGCGAATGCTGGACCAGTGAGAGTCCGCTGTCCTGCGTTCGTGCTCCGGACGTCAGGAAGCGCACGAGAAGCACGAACTCCTCGTATACGCGGGCAACGCCGTCCGCAGACGGCCGCCGGGCCTGCCGATTGTGTTGCACAGGGCAACTATAAACGCGAGTGAGGCACGGCACGAATCCGCGCGGTGTCCTGCCGATTTCCGGCCTGCCTCTCCACAGCCCGTGCGCGCACCCGGTGAACTCGTCCGCCCCGCTCGGCGTTCACCGGGCTAGCCTGTCTGTCCGTACGGCGTCAGCACTCGGGAGAAGAGGTCGGATGGGCGAACACATCGGTCGCGACCTGTTCCGTCATCTCGTCGCCGACGAAGCGGACGAGTACCTCGCGGTGATGGACTGCTTCACCGACCTCCTGCTCGCCGATCTGTCCGCCGACGATATCGCGGTCTCGTGTGCGCGGCGCGGGGTGGCGCTCGACATCACGGTCGTCGCCGCCCGGTGCCGCAGCCTGGTCCGGTGGGGCAATCTCGCACTCACCAGCGGCGGAACCGACGGTGGCGGCTCCCACCGGCGGAGCGCTCCCGAGACCGCCTCGACCGAGGTCCGTGCCCGATACCGGCCGACACCGGCCGGGCTGCGGGTGCACCGCGAGACCGGCAGGCTTCTCTCCACCTCCGACGACGTGCGCGGCGTGGCACGCGTGTCGCTCCGTTGTGTCGCGGACGGGCTCGCCCGCATCGACGAGCTGCTGGTGGACGACGGGAGGGTGCTCGACCGGGACGAGCTGGCCGCCCACGTCACCGCCCTGTTCGCGCACCACCGGTTGTTCGCCGACAGCGTCGCCGATTTCTACTCGCACCTCGCCGAGATCCTGGGTCGTCTGGAACACTTCCCCGATCGCGAACGCGCGGACGTGGTCGACGACTACGCCGAGACCAAGAACCTGCTCCTCGACTACGTCGATGTCGTCGGTTCGGACGTCGAGCGTCTCGCGCCTCTCGTCGCCGGCAGGCTCGACCGGATGGGGCCGCGTCTGGACCTCCTGCTCGCCGCGTTGCTCGAGTCCGGCCTGCCGAACACCGTCCCGGACCGGTCCCCCGGTCGCCGTCGCACCGACTGGGACGAACTGGCGCAGTGGTACGCCGAGGACGCCGGGCCGCGCCGCATGCGCGAGGCGGCGGCATCGGCGCTGAACCGGCTGCTCGTGCGTACTCGGCGGATCACGACGAGCACGCCGGGCTTCTCGCACCGTGCAGATCTCCTGCGCCTGGCCCGGTGGTTCACCGAATCGTCCGACGATCAGGCCCACCGGTTGTTCGCCGCGACCTTCGGTGCCTTCCCGAGCCGGCACCTGCTGCTCGGCCCCGACGAGACCGACCCGCGAGTGGGTGCGGGCACGTCGTGGTGGCGGGCCGATCCCGTCGTCGTGCCCGTGTCGTTGCGCGAACGCGGCGACCACACGTCCCGCGGGGCTGTCGGCCGACTCCCCGATTCGCTGCCCGGCCGGGTCCGGGCCGACGAACTCGCCCGGCGAGAGTCGCGCCGCCGCTCCGACGCCGTCGCCGAACTGGGTGCGGCGGGCGACCTGCACGGAGCGGACCTGTCGGCGGAGGCACGCGACGTTCTGCTCGACGTCCTCGCCGCTGCGCTCGCGGGTCACCGCACCACCGACGGTCCGGTGCACGTGGACGATCCCGATCTCGGGTTGTCGCTGACGGCGGAGCCGGGCGCCGACACCGTGGTCCACTCCCCCGACGGCGATCTCACCGTGCACGGTTTCCGGCTGCGCACGTCGGCCACGGCACCGCTCGATCACAGTGTGGTAGCCCCGTGAACACCTCGTACGCGCGCGCGGTGTCCGGGGACGTCTCCGGTCGGCGGGACGCCGCGCGGGCGCTGCTGCAACAGCCGATCGTCACCGCGGCGGGCGATCGGGAGACCTTCGACCTCGTTCGGCGCCATGCCCCGGCCCTGAAGTCGATGTTCGCCGACCACCTCGGATACCGGCTCGTCGTCGAACCAACCTTCGCCCGTCTGACCAAGGCACCGCTCGGGCCCACCTCACCGCACCGGGCGCTCCGGCACGCCGACGGCACCGAGTTCGGCGCGATCACCTACGCGTGTCTCGCGCTGGTGTGCGCGGCACTGCTCGAACCCGGGACCGGCGAGAGGGTGTCCGTCGACGACCTGCTCGAGCAGGTACGCGCCGATGCGCGCGAGAACGGGATCGTGTTCGGCGACCCGGTGTCCGAGGAACGGAACTTCGCTGCGGCCCTGCGCGTCCTCGAGGAATGGGGCGTGATCACCGAGTCCGGTCGCGGGGACGAAGCGAGCGGCGACGGGCCGCATCTCGACGTCCACCGCGACCTGCTCCCCCATCTGCTCGACACTCCCCTGCACGGGATGCCCGGTCCCGCAGCGGCATTCGCACGCCACGAGCACGAATCCGCCGCTCGCCGCCTGTACCGCAGACTCGTCGAGGATCCGTTCGTCGCGCGCGACGAACTGGACGACGAGTCGGCGACGATCCTCGCCCGCGACCGGCACGAGCTCGCCCGGATGCTGGAGGACGACTTCGACCTCGTGCTCGAGGTGCGTGCCGAGGGCGCGCTCGCGTACGACCCGGCCGGCGTGCTCACCGACGAGGCGTTCCCGGGGTCGGGCACCCTGAAGCACGCCTGCCTGCTGCTCCTGGCCGAACTCACCGAACGGTTCGGCGACTCGGCGCCGACCACGCTGCACGTCGACGTCCACACCCTCGACTCGGTTCTCGCCGATCTCGCCGCCGCGCGTTCCCGCACCTGGAAGAGCATCTACGTCCGCGATCTCGCACTCCTGCGCCGGGACGTCGTCGCACTGCTCGTCCGGCTCGGGCTGGCGCGCCCGCACGAAGACGAACTCGAACTGGCCGCACCCGCCGCCCGCTACCGCCCCGTCCCCGCCGAAAGCAAGTGTCGATGACCCACTCGTCCGACCCGTCCGCCCTCGACGAGAACCCTCCACCCCGTTTCCCGGATCGCTGGCGTCTCCACCGCGCCGGCATCGTGAACGTGTGGCACTACCTGGACGTCGAGTTCGTCCTGTCCGGTGGGCGGATGATCCTGCGCGGCACCAACGGATCGGGGAAGTCCCGCGCCCTCGAGATGTTGCTGCCCTTCCTGCTCGACGCCGACCGCAGGCGCATGGACGCGACGGGCGCCGCGAAGGTCGATCTGGACGAACTCATGCGCACCGGGACCTCGGACACCACCGACCGTGTCGGATATCTGTGGCTCGAACTGGCGCGTCCCAGCGAGCATCTCACCGTCGGGGCGCAGGTCCGGCACCGCGCCGACGCCCGTCGCAGCGACGTGCACTTCTTCACGACCCCCTTGCGTGTTGGCACCGAATTGCGCCTCGTCGACGACGCCCGCATCCCGCTCTCGCGGGAGCGACTCGCCGACCTCGTCGGTGCCGACAATCTCACCCGCGATCCGGAGCGGCATCGTGAAACCGTGCGGAGGCTGGTGTTCGGCCTGCACGGGGAGACGGGACGCGAACGCTACGACGGCCTGCTGCAACTGCTGCACACCCTGCGCTCACCCGATGTCGGCCACCGCATCGACGAGGGTCGCCTCCCGCAGATCCTGTCGGACGCGCTGCCACCGTTGACGGAGAACATGCTCGCCGAAGCGGGAGGCCGCCTCGACCTGCTCGGCGACACCCGCCAGGAACAGCTCCGTCTCGAATCGGCGCACGCACACGTGCTGCGATTCCACGAGGTGTACCGACAGTACGCAGCGGATCTACTGCGCGCCGACGCCGAGACCGCCCGCGACCTCGCGCAACGGGTCGTCGAGACACGACGGGCACTCACCGCCGCGGAAGCCGAGGCGGCCGACCTCGACACGCAGGCCGCCGCGGCGGACACCCGCCTGAACGAGCGCCGCGACCAGGTCGCCGAACTCGACCGCGCGATACGCGGACTCGAGACCCACGAGATGTTCCGGTCCGCGGACGATCTCGCCCAGCGCCAGCTCGCCGTCGATGCGCTCCGGCTCGCCGCCGGGCACGCGGCCGCCGCCGCCGCTCGCAGCCGCCTCCAGGAACGGCGCGACGCCGACCACGCGGCCCGCCTCCTCGACGACCTGACCTGTTCGGTCACGCATGCCGCGCGACGGCTCGTGACGGCAGGTCGCGCCCTGCTGTCGGTGGGTCTTCCGCACGACACCGTGCCGACCACGCTGCACTTCTCCGTCGACCGTCCACCCGCGGTGCTCGAACCCGTGCGCACCGGCATCGACGACACCACCGAGCAGGTGGTGCGGCCGGTCGTCGCGACGGTCTCCCTCGACGCCGGGCACGTCGACGAGGTCCGGGATGCGGTCCTGCGTGCCGCCGAGGCGACCAGTCGCCGTCGAGATCAGGCGGGCCGGAGACTGCTCGAGGCGCGTCGTCTCGACGCTGCCGCGCACGCTGTCCGGGAAGCCGAGGCGGCGGCCGACCGCGCGGCCCGCGATGCCGAGCAGCGTGCCGTCGATGCCGCCGAGACGGATGCCGGTGTCGGTGCGGCCGCTGCGGGTCTGCAGCACCGGTGGCGCGAGTGGATCACCGCCGACCGCACGACGGCTCTGCTGCCGGAACTCGAGCGGGATCGGGTCGTCCTGATGCGCGGACTGTCCACGCGACTCGACGCACTGATCGACTCCTCCCCCGCCGGCCCCACCGAGACGGACTCCGAGGACGTCGACCTCGATTCGGCACTCGCCGAGTTGGATTCTCTGCCCGCGGCTGCCGCTCGGTCCGCTCTGAGCGACCTCGCCGGCGCCCCGGCCGAACGGGAGCGTCGCGAACGCGAGGCGCGGACCGCGCGCGAGGACCTCGTCCGGGAGCAGGCGGCACTCGAAGCTGTCGGTGAGGGACCGGAACAGGCACCCTGGCACGTGCGCACCGACGGTGTCCCGCTGTGGCGGGCGGTCGAGTTCGTCGACACCCTCGGGGACGACGATCGCGCCGGAATCGAGGCGGCGTTGCTCTCCGCGGGTTTCCTCACCGCCACGGTCGACGGCGAGGGTCGCTTGCGTGCACTGGGCGGTCAGGTCCTCGTCTCGCCTCGCGGCGAACCACCGGCGCAGTCCCTGTCGACGGTCCTGCGCCCGGACCCCGAGGCCGACGTGCCGCGCCCGGCGATCGAGGCGGTCCTCAACACGATCGGATTCGAGGACGCCACCGCGGTGGCCTCGGTCTCGCGGGACGGCCGCTGGCACAACGGTGTTCTGCGCGGACGCCACACGGCCGAGACGCCGCGTTGCATCGGCAGGCCGGCCCGGGAGGCCGTGATCGCGGCCCGTCGTGTGCGTCTCGACGAGATCCGCGCCGAACTCGCCCGGATCGACCTGGCAGTGGAACAACTGCGCGTCGACTATCCGGACGCGGCGTACCGGCGGGCGGAGATCGACGCGCATCTGTCGACCGCGCCGACCTCGCACACCCTGCGCTCCGCGCTCGAACGGCGTCGGCACGCGTACGCGCATGTGCGATCCGCGGCGAACACCGCGGTGGAACTGCGCGAGCGGGCGACGACGCTGCGTGCTCGCTGGACCGCCGAGCTCGACGCACACCGCACGGCGTGTGAGCACTTCGGCGTGCCCGGCGACGTTCCGGAACTCGAGGCGTTGGTCGCCGGATGCGCGTCCGCAGAGACACTGTGCACCGAGCTGGCACGCGATCTCGGTGACGTCCTCGCTGCCCACCTCCGGTTCACGGATGCCACCGAACGGTGCGTGCAGGCCACCGCCGAGCGGATCGACTCGGAGGAGATCGCCGAGTCGTGCCGCTACGAATGGCACGCGAAGGCCGCGGTGGTCGCTGCCCAGACCGCCGCTGTCGACGTCGACGCCGCCGACCTGGCGCGGGAACTGCGCGACTCGGAAGCCGAGCGGGCACGCGCCGACGAACAGTTCCGGCGCACGGTCGCCCACCGCGACCATCTCGGCCGGGCCGTCGCCGAGGTGCTGCAGCGATGTGCTGCCGCACGCGAACGGCTCGACCGCGACCGTCGCGAACTCGCCGCGGCCGCCGAACTGCTCGCCGCGCACCTGCAGCTCCCCGAACTGCGCGCCGCGCTCGAGGAGGATCCGGGAGAGGACTCCACCGCGTCTGCCCGGACGCTTCTACCTCCGGTCCACCTCGAGGATCCGGATCACGTGCTCTCGGTCACCCGCACCCTGCTGGCCGCGTTGCCGCCGCGCACGGGAGTCGACGAGAACGCGATGCTGGTCGCGCTGCAACAGTTCGACCGCGACATCACGACCCGGTTCGACATCGAGCACACGGTGACGCACGGCGCCCATCGCGTCCGGATCGCCGGAGCGGGCGACGACGCCACGCCCGCGGGTGTCTGCGCCGCTCTGACCCGGCAGGTCGAGGACGGCCGGCGCGCACTGTCGCAACGCGAACACGATGTGTTCACGGGATTCGTGCTCGGCGGTGTGGCCGACGAACTGCGCCGCCGGATCGAGCGGGCACGACAGGTGATCGCCGCGATGAACGACAGTCTCGCCGACAGCCGCACGACGCACGGGATCGGCGTGCGGATCGAGTGGCGTCCCGGTGGCGAGGACGCCGACGCGGCGCGGTTGACGCAGCTGCTCACCGCCCCCGAACGGTCACCCGAGGATGCGTCCGACCTGGTCGGGATGCTGCGGCGCCGGGTGGAATCCGCTCACGCCGCCGATCCGTCCGCCGGCTACGCGCAGCACCTGTCGCAGGCACTGGACTACCGGCGCTGGCACGAGGTCGAGGTCACCATCCTCGGCCCCGAACCGGGCCGGGAGAGACGGATCTCCGCGCGCGCCAAGATATCCCAGGGTGAGACCCGGTTCGTGTCGTACGTGACGCTGTTCGCGGCGGCGGACGGTTATCTCTCCGGCCTCCCCGACACCGGCACCGCACTGCGGCTCGTGCTGCTCGACGACGCGTTCGCCAAGATCGACGACCCGACGATCGGTGAACTCATGGGCCTGCTCGTGCGGCAGGACATCGACTTCGTCATGACCGGGCACGCACTGTGGGGCTGTGTGCCCGAGGTGCCCGAGCTCGACGTCTACGAGGTCCGGCGACTCGCCGACGGCGCGGCCGTGACGACCCGCGTGCACTGGGACGGCCGCGTCCGGCAACTCCGCCCGCTCACCGAGCTGCAGACATGACCGAGCTGCAGACATGACAGTGGCGGGAGCGATACGTATCGCTCCCGCCACTGTCAGGCCTTCGAAACCTGCCCGGATCAGGACACGCGGCGCAGCAGCGCGGCGAGTGCCTGTCCGCCACCGATGCACATGGTGACGACGCCGAGTTCGAGATCGCGGCGGATCAGGTCCTTGGCGACGCGCAGCGTCAGGATCGCGCCGGTCGCGCCGACCGGGTGGCCCAGGGCGATCGCACCGCCGTAGGGGTTGGTCTTCTCCGGGTCGAGCTTGGCGTCGCGCGCCACCGCGAGGGCCTGCGAGGCGAAGGCCTCGTTGAGCTCGACGGTGTCGATGTCGGCCGGCGTCAGGCCGTTCTGCTCGAACAGCTTCGCCAGCGCGAGGGTCGGGGCGTAGCCCATCAGCTCGGGCTCCATCGCCGCGGTGACCACCGACTCGAGTACGACGGAGGCACCGAGGCCGCGTTCGCGGGCGACCGACTCGCGGGCCAGGACGAGCGCAGCAGCGCCGTCGTTGATGCCGGAGGCGTTACCGGCGGTGACGGTGCCGTCCTTGATGAACGCCGAACGCAGCTTGCCGAGCACCTCGAGGGTGGTGTCGGGCTTGGGGTGCTCGTCCTCGGTGACGGTGACAGGCTTGCGGCCACCGATCTCGACCGGGGTGATCTCCTCGGCGAAGGCGGCCTTCGCGGCGTCGGTGGCGGCGCGGCGCTGCGATTCGAGGGCGAACTCGTCCTGCTGCTCGCGGCTGACGCCGTACTCGCGGGCGACGTTCTCGGCCGTGACACCCATGTGCTGTCCGCTGAACGGGTCGGTGAGCATGCCGACGGTGCCGTCGACGAGTTCGCGGTTGCCGAGCTTGTAGCCGTTGCGGGCACCGAAGTCGTAGAACGGCATGCGCGACATGCTCTCGTCGCCACCTGCGACGGTGATCTCCGCGGCACCCCACCGGATCTCCTGGGCCGCGGACCACACGGCCTGCAGACCCGAGCCGCACAGGCGGTTGACGGTCAGGGCCGGGGTGGAGACGGGAAGTCCGGCGGCGAGGGTGACACGACGGGCGTTGTAGGCGTCGGCACCGACCTGACCGATGCAGCCCATGACGACCTCGTCGATGTCCTCACCTGCGACACCCGAGCGCTGCAGCGCCTCGCGTACGGCGGTGGCGCCGAGTTCGTGCGCGGGTACGTCCTTGAGTGCGCCGCCGAAGCTGCCGACGGGGGTGCGTGCGCCGTCGACGATGACGATGCGTTCCGGAGCGGTCATTTCTCGTCCAATCTGGTCGAACACCTGGGGTCCACGCGCCGGCACCGCCGAGCGCACGGATCTTCGGGAAGGCGTCCTCCCGAAGCGTCTGACTCGATGCTACGGCACCGAGTGCCGCGATCGCGATGGCCCGAACACACGTTTCAGGAACGGGAACGGAAATGCCATTCTACAATACCGACTACGCCATTTTCACTCGTCGTCGACCGTGAACGGAGGACCCTCCGCGAGACGTTCCGCAGCCGCCGGTGTGCCCAGTTCACGGCGGTGGCGAGGATGCTCCACATAGAACTCGAGGAAGCGGTACAACTGCACGGGATCGACAGCCAGATGCCGTGAGTCCACCTCGATCCGGGGCTCGGGCGGCAGGCGTTCGAAGGGGAACACCCGACTCGTGCGCCGACGCGCCCACGCCGCCGACCCGTGCCCCTCGATCCAGATCTCCGGGAACCCTCGGTCGACCGCACGGAGACCCCGCACCGAGACCCACGGCAGATAGGACTCCACGAACCAGCCACGCAGCCTGATCCCGTCCGGTCCGAGAACGAGCGAACCGGCCCGGATGCGCCCGAGTGCCACCTCCAGGAGGAAGACCAGGCACACCCCGGCGACGAGCGCCAGCAGCAGCGCCACGAGAGGTAGACCCTCGTTCCCGACCACGACCTCCACGGCGGCGCCGAGCGAGAGGAACGTCCCGCACAGCACCATCGCGAGCAGCAGACCGAAGACGGAGCGACGGCCCGCGATCTCGGTACCGCCGCGACCGGCCGTCTCGACGTACCGGACCCGCGGTGTGCGGCTCGGAAGTGACGGCGACCGCCGCCGACCCCCGGATCCGGCAGGCCACCAGAAGGTGGCGCCGAAGGCCGCAGTCAGCAGCATCAGCACCGCCAGGATCGAATAGAAGCGGTCGGCGCCCACCGAATCGGTGCCCCACGCGCCTGCTCCGCGTGCCGCGGCGAAGATCGCCACGAGCACCGCCGCGCCGGCCGCTGCGTACACGTGCAGATTGCGCGTGCCGTGCTGCCATTCGCTCGGCGGTTCGGTGTCGGACGTCGGTTCGGTGTCGGACGTCGCATCGGTGTCGGAAGTCGCAGCCTCCGTGCCGCGCCCACCCCACGGGACAACTGGTCGTCGCATCGGTCTCCCCTCCCGGCGTACCGAGGAGCCCCGACGTCCTCGACCCTGCCGGTCGGCCGGAACGCTACCTCGAGCGGCGGACCCGATGCGGACCCTTCGGGCGCGATGTCACCGACGGGCACACGAGTTGGCACCGGTCGGTGTGACAATTAACATACCCCTCGGTCATCAGAGTGTTGAACCAGGTCACGGCCGTTTCTGAAGGGACAGGACGCGCATGGGAGAGTCTCGCGAGAATTTTTCCCTACGTGTCGGTAACACCTATAGGCGTGAGCACGACACAATCTGTGACGATTCAGACGAGACCGGAGGAGTCTGCATGACTGTCCAGCTTGATTCGCCTGGCATCGCGTCCGTCGGCGAAGCTTCGTCGGCCGAGGCAGAGCTCGGGGAGCTGTTCGAGCAGATCAAGGAGCTCGACGCTCAGCTGCTCGCGGTGATCAAGCGGCGTTCGGAGCTCGTTCAGCGCGCTGGAGCATCCGCGAAGGGCACCGACGCGAGCCGCGAAGCACAGGCCGAGGAAATGGCCGTCCTGGGACGCTTCGCCGAACTCGGCACCGACGGCAGCACGCTCGCGATGACGCTGCTGCGCCTCGGCCGCACCCGCAAGGCCTGAGACCTACAACCGACGGCCCCCGCACCACACGGTGCGGGGGCCGTCGCCGTACCCGGGCCGTCCACCGATTCGCATCACCCCGGTCGCAAACGTGGCCGCCCGCTCCCAAGTCGGCATACCGTCGGGACATCCCCGAAGAACGGACAGGAGCAGCATGGATCTCGGACTCACCGCGAAGAGGGCCATCGTCACCGGCGGTAGCCGCGGCATCGGCTATGCCATCGCGCGGGCACTGGCCACCGAAGGCGCCGACGTGGTGATCGCGGCCCGTACCGCGGCCGATCTCGACATCGCAGCGAAGACCCTCTCGGAGGAGACCGGGCGACGAATCGTTCCCGTGCCCACCGACACCGGCGACCAGGCCTCGGTCGACGCGCTGGTCGCGCGGGCCGTCGCCGAACTCGGCGGGGTCGACATCCTCGTCAACTCCGCCGCCACTCCCTGGAGCGCCAACAAGCCGACGGACTTCGCCGCGACCACCGACGACGTCGTGCGCAACGAGGTCGAGATCAAGGTCCTCGGCTGCCTGCGCACCGCACGGGCCGTCGCCCCCTACCTGATCGAGCAGGGCTGGGGCCGGATCATCAACATCAGCGGTCTCGGCGCACGCAGCGCGAACTCCATCGCCCAGACGGTCCGGAACGTCAGCGTCGCCGCTGTGACGAAGAACCTCGCCGACGAACTCGGCCCGCACGGCATCAACGTCACCGTGGTGCACCCCGGCCGGACCCGCACCGAGCGGCTGGCGGCACGGCTGGCCGAGGAGTCGGCCGAGACCGGCACGCCGGTAGCCGAACTCGAACAGCAGATCGCGAAGAACTCCGTGAACCGCCTCATCGACGCGAGCGAGGTCGCCGACGTCGTCGCGTTCCTCGCGAGCCCGCGCAGCATCGGCATCACCGGCGACGCGATCGCCGTGGGCGGTGGCGTGCCCGGCGCGGTCTACTACTGAGCAAGCTCCCGAAACGCCACCCCCGAAACGATGCGGCACCGGCCGGGAAACCCCGACCGGTGCCGCATACGTCCTCCGTCAGCGCAGTATCGTCTTGATCTCCAGGAACTCCTCGAGCCCGAAGACACCGGCCTCGCGTCCGATACCCGACTGCTTGTAACCACCGAAGGGTGCGTCGGTGTTGAAGGCGCCACCGTTGATGTAGACCTGGCCGGTGCGCATACGGCGGGCCACGGCCTCCGCTCGCGCCGGATCGGCCGACCACACCCCGCCGGACAGGCCGTACTCGCTGTCGTTGGCGATGCGCACCGCGTCGTCCTCGTCCTGGTATCCGATGATCGACAGCACCGGCCCGAAGATCTCCTCGCGGGCGATCGTCATCTCCGGCGCGACGTTCGTGAACACGGTCGGGCCCACGAAGTAACCGGTGGTGAACTCGGTTTCGCGCCCGTCGAGCACCAGTTCGGCACCCTCCTCGACACCCTTGTCGATGTACGCCTTCACACGTTTCTGCTGCGTTCCGCTGACGAGCGGACCGAGCTTCGACGACGGATCGTCGGGCAGCCCGACGGTGTAGGCCCGCGCGACCTGCTCGGCGATGGCGGTGGCCTCCGCCAGACGGTCGGCGGGGACGAGCATGCGGGTCAGCGCGGTGCAGGTCTGGCCGGAGTTGAGGAAGCACTTGCCGACACCCTCGGTGACGGCGGCGGTGAGGTCGGCGTCGTCGAGGATGATGTTGGCCGACTTGCCACCGAGTTCGAGCGCGACCTTCTTCACCGTTTCCGCAGCGACGACCGAGACACGCTTGCCGGCGCGCGTCGAGCCCGTGAACGACACCATGTCGACGTCGGGGTGCGCGGCGATGGCCTCGCCGACGACCGGCCCGTAGCCGCTGACGAGGTTGAACACGCCCGGCGGCAGGCCGGCCTCGTCGACGATGTCGACGAGCGCGTAGGTCACCAGCGGGGCGACCTCGGTGGGCTTGAGCACCACGGTGCACCCGGCGGCGAGCGCGGCGAAGACCTTCAGCACCACCTGGTGCAGCGGGTAGTTCCACGGGGTGATCGCCCCGACGACCCCGATGGGTTCGCGTACGACGAGGGCGTTGCCGATCTCCTGGTCGTCGAAGTCGTACGTCCCGGCCAGCGACGCATAGCTCGCGATGTTCTTCAGCGGCATCCCGACCTGGATGGCACGTGCGAAGTGGGCGGGCATCCCCATGTCCTGCGAGACGACCCGCGTGAGCTCGTCGGCGCGCTCGTTCGCCAGCGAGGAGACCTTCTCCAGGTAGGCGGCGCGCGACGCACCACTGAGCGCGGACCAGGCCGGGAAGGCGGCCTTGGCTGCGGCGACCGCCCGATCGACATCGGAGGCGACACCCTCGGCGACCACGGCGACGACCTCTTCGGTCGTCGGGTTCACGACCTCGATGCGGCCGCTGCCGTCGGAGTCCACCCACTGTCCGTCGATGTAGATCTGCGTACGGTCGAGAATGTCGGTCATATCGCTCTCCCCTGCTCGTAGGCCGGCCTGTCGACGCCGTTGGGCGCGAGCGTAGCGAAGACCCCTCCCGCAATACAGCGTTTACTCCCGGCGGGTTGTGATGTATCCCGCCGTCATCGGAGTTAACACGTGCGCTACACTGGCGATTGCTGCTCGCGCGCTCCACCGTCGCAACGCACGGCGCATTCGGACAAAGACGTCTGCATTCACCTATATCGTCTCCGGCACACGTCTATGCACTTCAGGAGCTGCGCCTTCCCACGCGTTCCCCTTCTTCGCATCGTCACTGCCGGTCGACGCCGAATTCGATGCACCGAGGAGGACGTCCGTGACGCACGCCAGTGACACCGGCCTGTACGACAGCACGCTGGACAAGAGCAGTTGTGGTGTCGGTTTCATCACCCGCAAGGACGGCGTGCAGACCCACGACGTGCTCACCCGCGGCCACGAGGCCCTGTGCGTCGTGCCGCACCGCGGTGGCATGTCCGCCGAGGGTGTCGGCGACGGAGCCGGCATCAACGTGGACCTGTCGGTCGCCTTCTTCTCCGAGATCACCGGAAAGCCCTTGCAGGAAGGGCACTTCGGTGTCGGAAACTTCTTCCTCCCCACCGATCCCGCGGCGCATGCCGATGCCGAGGAACTCGTCTCGTCGGCACTCGCCGGAGCCGGGGTCACCGTGCTCACGGTGCGCGACGTTCCCGTCGACGACAGCGTGTTGCGTCCTGCCGCAACGAAATACCAGCTGCCGATCCGTCAGTGGATCTTCACCCGGCCCGACGCGTGCGAGACCGTCGACGAGTTCGACCGACTGCTGCACGACGTGCTCCTCGAGGTCGAGGCCCGCGCCTACACCGAGCCCGAACTGGGCGGGCTGTACCCCCTCTCGCTCAGTGCACGCACGCAGGTTCTCAAGAACCGCTTGAACTCTCACGAGGTCATCCCGTACTTCCGCGATCTCACCGATCCGCGGCACGCGGTGCACACCCTGTTCTTCCACACCCGGTTCTCGACGAACACCGATCCGCATCCGACGATGGCTCAGCCGTTCCGCCTCATGGCGCACAACGGCGAACTGAACACCGATCGCAAGAACCGGCTGTTCGAGGGCGCCCTCGCCCGCGCGATGGGCCGCGACATCATCCGCCCGCCGGGACAGTCCGACAGCTGCCGCTTCGACCAGACCCTGGCCTCGCGCATCGCCCACAACGACCTCGACCTCGTCACCGCCGTCGTGCAGATGATGCCGCCGGCCTGGGAGAACGACACCGAGCTGTCGCCGCCGGTCCGCGCGATGCTCGAGTTCTTCTCGCTGTACGAGGAGAAGAACGACGGTCCCGCCGCGCTGATCTTCGGCAACGGCACCGTCGTCGGCGCGCGCCTCGACCGCCTCGGCCTGCGCCCGCTGCGCACCGTGGAGACCGAGGAGTACCTCGCCGTCACCTCCGAGGCCGGTCAGTTCGATTTCGCGCCCGAGACCGTGCTGCGTCGCGGCCGCATCGAGGCCGGCGGCATGCTGTACTTCGATCACCGCACGCGCCGCTCCTACGGAACCGTCGAGGCACTCGAACTTCTTGCTGCCCGGCAGGATTACGCGTCGCTCGTCGACGAGGCCCGCCGCGATCTCGATGCCCTGCCCGAGGTTCCCGCCGAGAAGGCCGGTTCCCCGCTGCGCTACAACGGCGATCTCGAGCGTTACCAGCGCTACGTGTCCTACAGCATCAACCAGGAGTCCTTCCGGTTCATGCTCGACCCGATGCTCGCGTCGGGTCAGGAGCGCATCTCCGCGATGGGCTACGGCAACGCCATCAATGCGCTGTCGGATCAGGAAGGCGGTGTGGCCAAGTACTTCTCGCAGCGCTTCGCCCAGGTCACCAACCCGTCGCTGGACTCGATCCGCGAGGCGGACGGCATGACCCTGCGCGTCGCGCTCGGCGCTCGCCCCGGTAGCGGTGCTCCCGCCTCGTCCGCGACCCAGATCGTGGTGCCCACCCCGATCCTCACGCACCTCGACATGCTGCGTATCCGCGAGCAGTCCGACACCCCGGTGCGGCGTTTCGAGATGCTGTACTCCCCCGTCTTCGACGACGCCAAGGCGAACGCGGCCGCACTCGCCGCCGCGATCGACGGTACTGCCGAGGCCATTGCCGATTTCGCCCGCGAATCCGGTGGCATCGCCGTGCTCACCGACCGCCACGTCTCCACCGACCGCGCCGGACTGCCGATGGTACTCACCGTCGCCGCCGTCAACCAGCGCCTGATCGACGAGGGACTGCGTCTGCGCGTGTCCGTCATCGTCGAGTCCGGACAGCTGTTCTCGTCGCACCACATCGCTGCGACCCTCGGTTTCGGTGCCGCTGCGGTGTATCCGCTCACGGTGCAGATGCGCGCCGAGGAGAAGTTCGGCGACGACGCCGACGCGGCCTTCCTGAAGTTCCGCAAGGCCGCCGAGAAGTCGCTCATGAAGACGATGGGACGCGTCGGCCTGTGCACCGTCGAGTCGTACATCGGCGGTGAGTTCTTCGAGCCGAGCTATCTCGACACGAGCGACGAGGTGCTCGCGCGCTGGTTCCCGAACGTCAAGTCCCCGGTCGGCGGTGTCGGTTTCACCACCCTCGCGCAGGCCGTCGCCGACTGGCACCGTCGCGCCCTCACAGTCGAGACCGAGAAGGACGTCCCGCTGCTGGGTCTGTTCAAGGAGCGCGCCGAGGGCGCCGGTCACTCGTTCGGCACGACCGCCGTGCGCGGCTTCGTGGACATGACCGAGGAGCCGTTCACGCTGCCCGTCGAGAAGGAGGCCGAGCCGGATCTGACCGACGCGCTGCGTCTGCTGCCGCTGCACCGCCTCTCCGACGCGCACGGTCTCGACGACGCGTCGTACCGCTACGGCGGCTTCCGCGCCCTGACACCCGCCGAGATCGATGCCTTCGAGATCACGCCGGGTTACCGCGCGTTCGCCCGCACGATGGCCGACGAGCGCGCGCAGCGTCCCGCGGCGCTGCGCGACGTGCTCGCCCTGCCGGCCGACGTCACCTACGCCGTCACCGCCGAGGACTTCACCAAGGAGATGGGCCGCTTCGCGCGGTTCGGCAACAACTCGATGCTCGTGCGCGGGATCTCCGCGGCGCGGGTCGGCGAGAGCGAGTTCGTGCTGCGTCTGACCGGTCCGCTCGCCGACGACCACCGTCGTCCCGATGCGCTCGCGGCCTCGCTCGTCGCCCGCTTCGGGGACGCCATCGTCTCGCACCGCTGCTACGGCGACACCCTGACCGTGCACGCGATCGGTGATGCCGCGCGCTATCTCGAGCAGGTCCGTCAGGCCCCGCTGAGCGTGCGGCTCGACCGGGTGCAGCCGGCCCACGAGATCACCCCGGCGCTCGCGTCGGGTGCGATGAGCCACGGCGCGCTCAACTCCAACGCCCACGAGGCCGTCGCCCACGGCACCAACATGGTGGGCGGCATGTCGAACTGCGGTGAGGGCGGCGAGCACATCTCCCGCTACGGCACCATCCGCGGCTCGCGTATCAAGCAGTTCGCGTCCGGCCGCTTCGGTGTGTGGGCCGGTTACCTCGCCGATCCGATGCTCGAGGAGATCGAGATCAAGATCGCGCAGGGCGCCAAGCCCGGCGAGGGCGGCCAGCTTCCCGCCAAGAAGGTCACCGTGGAGATCGCCGCGGCACGTGGCGCCACGCCGGGCGTCGAGCTGGTCTCGCCGCCGCCGCACCACGACACCTACTCGATCGAGGACCTCGCCCAGCTCATCCACGACGCCAAGGCGGCGCGGGTGCGGGTGATCGTCAAGCTCGTCTCCTCGGAGGGCATCGGCACGATCGCCGTGGGTGTCGCGAAGGCGGGCGCCGACGTCATCAACGTCGCCGGCAACACCGGCGGCACGGGCGCCGCCTCGGTGACCTCGCTGAAGTACGCGGGCCGGTCCGCGGAGATCGGTGTCGCCGAGGTCCACCAGGCCCTCACGGCCAACGGTCTGCGCGACAAGGTCGTGCTGCGCTGCTCGGGTGCGCACCAGACCGCGTCGGACGTCATCGTCTCCGCGCTGCTCGGCGCCGACAGCTTCGAGTTCGGCACCACCGCGCTGATGATGCTCGGCTGCGTCATGGCGAAGAACTGCAATGTCAAGTGCCCGGCAGGTCTGACCACGAATCCCGAAGTGTTCAACGGTGATCCGCGGGCGATGGCCCAGTACCTGCTCAACGTCGCGCACGAGACCCGGGAGCTGCTCGCCCGCCTGGGTCTGCGGTCGCTGCGCGACGCGCGTGGCCGCGCCGACCTGCTGCACCTGCTCGACCACCCGTCGAGCGTGGGCCGGCTGGATCTGCGGGCGATGCTCGCGGTGCTGCCCGAGGTGCACATCGACAACCCGGTCTACATGGAGAAGGACTACTCGCTCGACGACGCGTGGGTGGCCCGGCTGCGCGAGGCCCTCGTCGATGCGAAGGAGCTCACCGTCTCGCTCGGCGACGGCGTGCAGCTGACGAACAACAACAAGAGCGTCGGCGCGCAGCTGGCGATCGACATCGAGCGCATGCTCAACCACGAGGATCTCGGCGCCCTGCCGGCCGTGCTCGACGACGAGCGTGGACGCCGCTGGTTGCGCGACGGCACCGTCACCATCACCACCTCCGGTTCGGCGGGCCTGTCCTTCGGGGCGTTCTGCAACGACGGCATGCACATCGTGCACACCGGTACCGCCAACGACGGCGTCGGCAAGGGCCAGTGCGGTGGGCAGATCGTGCTGCGCTCCCCCGGCGGCGGCAGCGACGATCGCGGTGGCAACGTGCTCATCGGCAACTTCGCACTCTTCGGTGCGACCGGCGGTCGCCTGTTCGTCGAGGGCGAGGCCGGCGACCGCTTCGCGGTGCGCAACTCCGGTGCCACCGCCGTCGTCGAGGGTGTCGGCGAGTTCGCCTGCGAGTACATGACCAACGGTGCGGTGCTCAACATCGGCGAGTTCGGCAAGGGCTTCGGCAACGGCATGTCGGGCGGGTTCGTCTACCAGTACGACCCCGAGGGCCTGCTCCCCCGCAAGGCCAGCGCCGACTCGATCGTCCTCGGGTCGATCACCGGCGACGACCCGCAGGCCGCGATCCACAACGCCGCGGTACTGCAGCTGCTGCACCTGCACGTCGAGGCGACCGGTTCGGTGAAGGCCCGCTTCCTGATCGACAACTGGCAGGTCGAGCAGCACCGCTTCGCGTACGGCATGCCGCGCGCGCTGCTGCAGTACCAGGACCTCGGCGAGATCCTCGCCGCAGCGTCGCGCAAGGACCTCGCCGCCGAGGTCGCCACCGCGCTGGTCGCGCACCAGGTGCGCAAGTTCAAGGAGAACTACCGCTCGGGTGTTCCCGTCGCCGGTGGTGTCACCCCGGACGCGACCGACACCGAGGCCATGTACGCGCTGCTCAACAACTACACGGTGCTCGCCGCCGCGCAGGAGATGGCGCTGCAGAAGGTCCCCGGCGCCACCGACGTGTCGGATCCGGCGGTGCAGAAGGCCGCACGCAATCTGCTGCTCACCGAGGACTTCTTCCTCGTCGCGAAGCTCGAGCGCTACGCCCTCGCGGCGATCGCCGACCACACCGACGAGCAGCTCGCGGCGCTGGTCGCCGACAAGCGCCTCAACGACTACAAGCAGGCCCTGGCCCTGCGCAACGTCCGCTCGGTCGATGCGCCCGGTACCTACGGCTGGATCCTCTTGCAGAGCCGCAAGAATCTCGACGCCGCAGGTCGCCTGCCCGGTTACGAGGAACTGTTCGCACGCAACGCCGTCCCGAACGTCCTCACCTCCACGATGGGAGTCTCCGCGTGACCACCACCGGCCCGTTCATTCCCCTCGACGCTCCGTTCACCGCCGATCAGCGGTCGTGGCTCTCCGGCTTCGTCGCCGGGATGCAGACCCGCCTGTTCTCCGGTGGTCCCGCCGACGATGCCGGGACCGCCGGCTCGGCACCCGCTCTGCACGTGCTCTACGGCTCGCAGACCGGCAATGCCGAAGCCGTCGCCGAGGACGCCGCGGTCGCGGCGCGTGCCCAGGGCTTCGCGCCCGTCGTGTGTGCTCTCGACGACATGGACCTCGACCGGTTCGCCGGTCTGGGTCAGGTCCTGATCGTCACGTCCACCTACGGCGAGGGCGAGATGCCCGACAACGCCGAGCTGTTCTGGGAGGCACTGTCGGCCGAGAGCGCCCCGCGTCTCGACGGCATGAACTTCGCGGTGCTCGCCCTCGGCGACACCGGTTACGACGGGTTCTGCCAGGCGGGCAAGCTCATCGACATGCGGCTCGAGCAGCTCGGTGCGCAGCGCATCGTGCCGCGGGTGGACTGCGACGTCGAGTTCGAGGAGCTCGCCGCGACGTGGATCGCGGAGACGCTGCCGCTCGTCGCGGCCGTCGAGGGCATCGTGGGCGACGGCGCTCCCGCCCCCGCGGCACCGGCGGCACCGGCCCGGGCGAAGTCGCAGTGGACCCGCAAGAATCCCTATCCGGCGGTGTTGACGTCGAACGTGTTGTTGTCCGGGGCGGACTCGGCCAAGGAGATCCGGCACTACGAGTTCGCGCTCGCCGATTCCGGTCTCGAATACGAAGCGGGCGACGCGCTGAACGTGGTGCCCGTCAACGACACCGAACTCGTGCACGCGATCCTCGGTCGGCTCGGTCTCGACGGCGCGACCGTCCCCGAGGGTCACGACGACACGCTCGAGCATCTGCTCACCTACAACTACGAGATCACCGCTCCGTCCGTCGATCTCCTCGAGGAGATCGAGAAGCACACGGGCAACGAGGAACTCACCTACGTGCTGCGGCACGGCGACAAGGCCGCACTCGACGAATGGCTGTGGGGCCGCGACATTCTCGACGTGCTCCTGCTCGATCCCGCGCCCGAGCTGTCGGCCGAGCAGTTCCTGGCGCTGCTGCGCCCGCTGCAGCACCGGGCGTACTCGATCTCGTCGAGCCCGAACGCGTGCGACGGTTCGGTGCACCTGACGGTCGCGGCGGTGCGCTACGGCACCGACGGCCGCGAGCGTCGCGGGGTGTGCTCGACCTTCCTCGCCGATCGTGTCGGTGAGAGCAGGGTCGGCATCTTCGTGTCGAAGAACAAGGCCTTCCGCGTCCCCGCCGACGACACCGCACCGATGATCATGGTCGGTCCGGGCACCGGCATCGCGCCCTTCCGCGGCTTCCTGCAGGAGCGGAAGGCGCGGGGAGCGACGGGGAAGAACTGGCTGTTCTTCGGCGATCAGAAGCGCGGCTGCGACTACATCTACGAGGACGAGCTGACCGAGTTCGCCGACTCGGGTGTGCTCACGCGCCTGGACCTGGCGTTCTCCCGCGATCAGGCCGAGAAGATCTACGTGCAGACCCGCATGAAGGAACACGGCGCGGAGCTGTTCGCGTGGCTCGAGGAGGGCGGACACTTCTACATCTGCGGCGACGCGTCGCGGATGGCGAAGGACGTCGACCGTGCACTGCACGAGATCATCGCCGAGCACGGCGGCATGAGCGACGAGCAGGCCGCCGAGTACGTCACCACCCTCAAGCGCGAGAAGCGGTACGTGCGCGACGTGTACTGAGCAGGCCGGGGTACGCATCATCACGTCGAGGCTCGCAACACCATCGGTCACCGGTGGCGTTGCGAGCCTCGAGCGCGTGTTGCGATCCTCCCCGGAGGCACCATCGGAATGCCTTAGACTGTGCTGCAGGTCACACGAGGGAGTAGCTCGATGCCCGATCGCTCCGCAGCACGCAGCCGGCAGGCACCGACCGCCGACAGTCCCGACCGGATCCGCAACGTTGCCCTGGTGGGGTGCAGCGGCTCCGGGAAAACCACCCTCACCGAATCCCTCGCCGTCGCAGCGGGCGCCGTCGGGCGCGCCGGGCGCGTGGCCGAGGGCACCACGGTGTCCGACTACGAGGAGATCGAGCAGCGCCACCGCCGGTCGGTGCAGCTGTCCGTCGTGCCCCTCGAATGGAACGACATCAAGATCAACCTGATCGACACACCGGGACATCCCGACTTCGACGCCGAGGTCCGCGCGGGTCTGCACGCTGCCGATGCGGCGATCTTCGTCGTCTCCGCCACCGATCCCATCAGCGCCGCGACCCGCGCGCTCTGGCGCGAATGCGACGACGAGGCGATCCCCCGCGCGATCGTGGTGAACAAACTCGACGTCGCCCGGCACAGCTTCGACGACATGCTCACCGACTGCCACGACGCATTCGGATTGGGACCGGACACCCTGCGGGCCATGTTCTATCCCGTCTACGACGGCGACCGCCCGATCGGGTCGATGGGTCTGCTGACGGGCCGCAGCTACGGCGAACCCGGTCCGTGCCCGGTGTCCACCGAAGCGCGCGAGAGCCTCGTGGAGGCCATCTCCGGCCAGGACGACACGCTCATGGAACGGTTCATCGCCGGCGAGCAACTCGACACGGCCTCCCTGCAGGAAGGACTCACCCGCGAGATCCTGGCGTGCACCCTGCACCCGGCCGTCCCCGCCGACGAGACAGGGATCGGCGCCGTCGAACTGCTCGAGTTGATCACCACCGGATTCCCCGCACCGACGCAGCGCGGTCGCGGGGCACCGCCGTGCGATCCGGACGGTCCGCTCGCCGCGCAGGTCGTGCGCGTGGCCGGCGACTCCTATGTCGGGCGGATCAGCCTGGTGCGCGTCTACTCCGGCACGCTGCGACCCGACACGATCGTCGCGCTGGCCGACGGCGACCGCGACAGCCGCGAACGCATTCCTGCCCTGACGAGCCCGTTCGGCAAGCAACAGCGCCCGGTCGGCGAGGCCGTGGCGGGAGACATCGCCTCCGTCGGGAAGCTCGCGACGGCACAACCCGGCGACGCCCTGTACGACCCCGACCATCCGGTCCCACTCGACCGGTGGCCCACCCCGACTCCTCTGCTCCCCGTCGCGATCGAGGCACACACCCGCACCGACGACGACAAGCTGTCCCAGGCCCTGTCGCGCCTCGCCTCCGAGGATCCCGCGCTGCGCGTCGAGCAGAATCCCGAGACCCACCAGCTCGTGCTGTGGTGCACGGGTGAGGCGCACGCCGAACTGGTCCTCGAACGATTGCGCACCCGGCACGGTGTCCAGGTCGACACGGTCGAGCATCGGGTGCCGCTGAAGGAGACCTTCGCCGGCCCCGCGAAAGGCCACGGCAGGCTCGTCAAACAATCCGGCGGGCACGGCCAGTACGCGGTCGTCGACGTCGAGGTCGAACCACTGCCGGTGGGCAGCGGGGTCGTCTTCGCCGAGAAGGTGGTGGGCGGTGCGGTTCCGCGCCAGTTCATCCCGTCCGTGGAGAAGGGCGTGTACGCGCAGGCCGAGAAGGGCGTGACGACGGGATATCCGCTCGTCGACGTGCAGGTCACCCTGGTCGACGGCAAGGCCCACTCGGTGGATTCGTCCGACGCGGCCTTCCAGGCGGCCGCCGGGCTGGCCCTGCGGGATGCGGCCGCGCACAGCACCGTTCGCGTACTCGAACCGGTCGCCGCCGTGCGGGTGATCGTGCCCGAGGAGTATCTCGGTGCGGTCCTCGGCGATCTGTCGGCCCGGCGCGGACGGGTGCTCGGCACCGAATCCCCCGAGCCCGGTGTGGCTCTGCTGCGCGCGGAGGTTCCCGAACTCGAACTCGGCCGCTATCCGGTCGAACTGCGGGCCATCACGCAGGGCACCGCCGATTTCGCCCGCCAGTATCTGCGGCACGAACCGATGCCCGAGAACCTCGCGGCCCGATACGGCGAGTCGGACTGACCACTGCACCGGACGGGCAGCGTGTCAGCATGAACGCCATGAGCGTTCTGCTGTGCTTCCACGCACACCCCGACGACGAGGTGTTCCTCACCGGTGGCGTGATGCGCCGGGCCGCCGACGCCGGGCATCGCGTCGTGCTCGTCGTCGCCACCGACGGTGCCCGCGGCGAATATCCCGATGGGCTGCTCGCGCCCGGCGAATCCCTCGCCGCCCGCCGCACGAAGGAGCTCGAGGAATCGGCCCGGGCGCTGGGTGCGACGCGAGTGGTGCCCTTCGGATACGGCGATTCGGGGATGGCCGGCACGGTCGGCAACCACGATCCGAATGCCTTCGCCAATGCCGATCCGAGCGAGGTGGGGGCCAGGCTGGCCGCCGTGATCGAGCAGGAACGCGCCGATGTCGTCACGATCTACGACGCGCACGGCGGCTACGGCCATCCCGATCACGTCCAGGTCCACCGGGCCGGTGTCCACGCCGAACGGATCACCGGACACGATGCCGTCTACGAGGCGTCGAGCAACCGGGACCACCTGATGCGGCTGCTCTCGGCGCTGCCGGACACCCCCGACGACGTGCGCCCACCGGACCTCGGGACCTTCGGCCTGCCGGAATCGGAACTGACCACCGCCGTGGACGTGTCGACGGCACTGGGCGCCAAACGCGCGGCGATAGTCGGCTACGAGTCGCAGATCGGCGACTTCGGGCCGATGCTGAACATGCCCGAGGAACACCTGCGCGCCGCCTTCGGTGTCGAATGGTTCCGGCGCCGTAGCCTTCCGCCCGGCCTGCAGGAGACCGAACTCCCGCTCTGAACTAGGCGGCGGGCACGGTCTCCTCGAGTTTGCCGGTTGCCACGTCGAAGACGAACCCGCGCAGCGAGCTGGTCTTCGTGACGAACGGGCTCGTCTCGATGCGGCGCAGCGACTGGCGCACGTCCTCGTGCGGGTCGCGGAAGGACTCCGGTGCCCAGGCCGGGCGGATACCGATCTCGTCCTGCACCGCGCGCGTGAACTCGTCGTCGGTGAAGGTCAGCATGCCGCAGTCGGTGTGGTGGACCAGCACGATCTCGGTGGTGCCGAGCAGTCGCTGACTGATGGTGAGCGAACGGATCACGTCGTCGGTCACGGCTCCGCCGGCGTTGCGGATCACGTGGGCCTGGCCCTCCTCGATGCCGAGCGCCCGGTACACGTCGAGCCGGGCGTCCATGCACGCCACGATCGCGATGTGTTTGCTGGGCGGAAGCGGCAGCGGGCCGGAGAAGCCGGCCGCGTAGGTCTCGTTGTTCTTCAGGAATTCCTCGGTGACGGTCATCCTCGTCCCCCTTCGTCGTCGGACAGGCCGCCCCGATGATGGCCCGGTTCGGCGTGCCCGTACAGGGTGGTGATCGGCGTGAGCAGAACCGTTTGCCCGTTTGACCGTTCCGGCGCTCGGGTACCGCTCCCCTGCACCCTACGAACGAAGGACGGACGTCGATGGACAACGCCCCCAAGCACGGCTCGGGCCGCCCCGAGGACAACGACGACCTCACCGGCCAGAAGATCAAGCATCTCGTCGACAAGCTCGAACAGAAGGTCGAGAAGGAACGCGAGGAGGAGGGTGCGCCCGGCAATGTCGCGGACCGGGTGAAGACGGAGAAGGTAGAACCCGACGATCAGGCCCCCGAATGAGCCGTCCTCACGCGTAGATCCGCCCGTAGAGTTCGCGGATCTCGTCGGCCGTCGGGATCCTCGGGTTGTTGTTCGGGGATCCCGACGCCAGCGCCTGCTCGGCCATGACCGGAACCCTCTCGTCCCAGGTCTGCCTGTCGATGCCGTACGACTTCGGAGTCGGCACCTCCACGTCGCGGCACAGTTCCTTCAGCGCGACGACCAGGTCGGCGGCGGCGGTCGCATCCGAGGCGTCCGCCGAAGCCGCGCCGAGGGCGCGGGCACAGTCGGCATAGCGGGACTCGGCCGCGTCCACCGAGAACTCGGTGACCGCGGGGAACAGCATCGCGTTCGACAGTCCGTGCGCGACGTGGAAGTGCGCGCCGATCGGCCGGCTCATGCCGTGCACCAACGCGACGCTGGAGTTGGAGAACGCGATCCCCGCCTGCGTGGCGGCCAGCATCATCCGCTCCCGCGCCTCGGCATCCTGCCCGTCCGCGTAGACGCGTCGCAGCACCTGTCCGATGGTGCCGATCGCGACCAGCGCGAGGCTGTCGGAGAACGGGTTCGCCTTCCTGCTGACATAGGCCTCGATGGCGTGGGTGAGTGCATCCACGCCGGTGTCCGCGGTCAGGCGCGGGGGCATCGTCAGGGTGAGCCGGTAGTCGACGATCGCGGCGACCGGCAGGAAGGCCAGACCCGGGCACAGCATCTTCTCGTCGGTCTCACTGTCGCTGATGACCGTGAACTGGGTTGCCTCCGAGCCGCTTCCCGCCGTGGTGGGCACAGCGATCACCGGTAGCGCCGGGCCGATGTTGTCGCGCGGCGCCTTGTAGTCGCGCATGTGGCCGCCCTGCCGGGCGAGCAGCCCGAGCGCCTTGGCCGTGTCCATCGGGCTTCCCCCACCGAACCCGATCACGCAGTCGGCGTCGTGCTCGGCGACCGCCGCGACACCCGCTTCGAGCGAGGCTGTGGTGGGGTCGGGCACGGTCTCGGCGAAGACCGCGGGGTGCAGTCCGGCGGCCTCGAGCTGCGCGACCATCCGGTCCACCGCACCCGTGCCGACCAGGAACTTGTCGGTCACCACCAGGGGCCGGGCGAGTCCGAGTCCGGCGACGACCTCCCCGACCTCGTCGACGGCGCCCCCGCCGACGCGCATGATGCGTGGAAGTGCGATGGAAGCCACGTGCGATCCCTCCTCGAGTATCCGGCCGACGCCTCGTGTCTACCGCATCACAGCCGCGAGCGGAGGCATCCGGCGGATCTCGGGGAGTCTCAACTCTCGACGACCCGCAGTCCCGTCTCGCGCTCGCCGGAGCCCTTCCGCGCGGTGAGCAGTCCGAGGCGCTCGAGGTCGTCCGCGCGGTAGCCCGGCCATCCGTGCAGCATGCGACGCCACCGCTCGGGCACCGCGGAGGCACCCCACCGGGCGCCGAGCAGCCCGCCCGCGATGGCCGCGACCGTGTCGGTGTCGTTGCCGGCGCGCACGGCGAGTTCGAGTGCCTCCGGCAGGTGTCCGGGGCCGTCGGTGCGGGCGTGCGTGATCGCCCACCACGCGGCCTGCAGGGCATGGACGACCCAGCCGTTGTTGTCGAACACGCGCGGACTCGGCGCGGTCTCGGCCTCGTCGAGCAGCGCCGTCCACCGCTGTGCGGCGGGCTGCGACAGGTGGGCCAGGGCGACCCGCACCCCGTCGAAGGTGCCGTGGAGGACTGCGTGACGGATCGCGAACGACCACAGCCGGCACGCTTCGGATGCCTGCTCGTCCGCGTGGGTGAGGCTGCTGATCGCATGTGCCGCGGCCAGACACCGCTCGGCGTCGTCGAGGAAGGCGAGCCCGACGGGTGCGGTGCGCATGAGCGATCCGTTGCCGCCGGTGCGCCCCGGGAGGCTGCGGGCGCGCGCCGTCATGGTGGCGGCGGTGGGGCCCGCCTCGCGCAGGACGGCACGCGTCTGGTTGCCGATGTCCTTGGGGTTCGTGGCGTACCAGCGGAGGAACTGCGCCGCGACCGCGTCGAGTCCGGCGCCCTCACCGATGTCGACGCCGGTCGCCGAGACCTCGGCGATGGCGAGGGCCATGGAGGTGTCGTCGGTCCACTCACCGGGCGCGAACGGCCCGAGACCGCCGCCGATCATGTCGATGGGCGTGGCGTCCGTCGGATAGGTGAATTCGTATCCGGCCCCGAGTGCGTCGCCTGCTGCGGTGGCGAGCAGGACTCCGGCGGCCCGGTCGTTCTGCGCTGCGGTCGTTTCCATGAACCCCTCTATTCGATCAAGTCTGCGCTAAAGTTAGCGCATCAATGATTGAATGTCCACCATGGGCACACCGACCGACTCGACCGGCAGGTCGCTCACCGACTACCCGCGCCCCTCGGTGGCCGTGGACGTCGCGGTCCTCACCGTCGACGAAGTACTGAAAGTTCTGGTCGTCGAACGTCCCGACGGCACCTTCGCCCTCCCGGGCACCTTCCTGCACCCCGGCGAGCGACTCGCCGAGGCCGCCGAACGCGCCCTGCGCGACAAGGCCGGACTCACGGGCGTGGACTTCTACCAGCTGGCCATGCTCGACGATCCCGAGCGCGACGACCGCGGGTGGGTGCTGTCGATGGCCCACGGCGCCGCGGTGCCGGTCGCCGAGATCCCCGCCGAGGCGCATCTCGTGCCGACCACCGAGACCGCCGACCTCGCCTTCGACCATGCCGAGATCGTCGACCTGGCCGTCGCCGACCTGCGACGCCGGTACTCCGCCGAGGTCGACCCCGGCAACTTCCTCGGCGAGCAGTTCACCGTGCTCGACCTGCGGCTGCTGTACGAAACCGTCTATGCCCGCAGCTATCCCAAGGACACCTTCCGCAGACACCTGCTGCACGGCCTCGAACCCACCGGCGAACTGCGCAGGGAGGGCACGGGCCGGCCCGCCGAGATCTACCGCCGGCGCAGCACTCCCCTGCCGTCGTCCACCGCCGCCTTCCTCCTGCAGTGACGCCTCAGGACGCCAGCGCGTGCGCGATCTCCGCGGCGACCGCGACGTTCCCGCGATAGACCGCGACATTCGTCTCGAGCGAGCGCCCCTCGGTGGCCCGGTGCATGTGGTCGAGCAGGAACGGGGTGATCGCCTTCCCGCGCGTCCCGGCCTCGGCGGCTGCGCGTTCGGCCTCGGCGAGCACGCGGTCGTGCAGTTCCGGATCGATCTGCGCCTCGGCCGCCACCGGATTCCCGACGAGCACCGCCGACCGCAGGCCCAGCCCGTCCCGCGCCCGCGCCACCTCCGCGGCCCGTTGCGCCGACTCCACCTCGTCGACATCGCAGCCGCTGTCGCGCACATAGAAGCCGGGAAAGCGGGTGGTCCGGTATCCGACCACGATCACCCCGAGCGTCTCGAGCCGTTCGAGCGTGGCGGGGATGTCGAGGACGGACTTGACGCCGCCGCACACCACCACGATCGGAAGTGTCGCCAGCGCAACGAGATCCGCGCTCTCGTCGAAGGTCGACGCAGCCCCCCGGTGCACGCCGCCGAGCCCGCCCGTGGCGAACACGTCGATCCCGGCACGATGCGCGAGCAGCGCCGTCGCCGACACCGTCGTCCCGCCGTGCAGCTGCTTGGCCGCTGCGACCGGCAGGTCGCGGATACCGAGCTTGACGACCGGGACGCCCTCCGCGCCGAGCATGCGGATCTGCTGTTCCGACAGACCGACCGTGGGTGTCCCGTCGACGACCCCGATGGTCGCGGGCAGCACCCCGGAATCGCGCAGACGTTGCTCGGCGTCGAGCGCGACCTCGACGTTGCGTGGCCGGGTGAGGCCGTGCGTGAAGATCGTCGATTCGAGCGCCACGACCGGCCGCCCGGCCGCGATCGCCTCGCGCACGTAGTCCGCGACGCGGATCGTTTCGCTCATACGACCGACGATAACGCGGCCTAACCGATCGAGGCGGCCGTGCGGCGCCCCATCTTCGCGAGGATCCGGGTCGTGCGGTTCGCGTCCTCGGGAGCCGGCACGGCCGGAGCGCAGACACCGTCCATGTAGAGCGCGTCGCCGAAACTGTCGGCGCCGGCCTCCATCCGGTCGAGTTCGGCGTCCGAGAAGGTTGCATCGATCCCGGCGCTGCGCGCGATGTCCCAGCGGTGCACGAGCATGTCCCAGATGTAGAACTGCTCGAAGGTCGCACCCACCGTGGTCGGTCCGAAGTATCCGTCGTAGGTCGTCGAGACGAGTGCGTCGTCGGCGAGGATCTCGGCGATTCGTGCCGTGTGCGTCCTCCACGCCTCGACAGGACGGTCGGTATCGGGCCGCTCGCCCACCTCGATGCCGCGTCCGGCGAAGAAGTCCCGCTGCGTGTCGATGATGTGGGCCAGGACGTCACGTGCCGTCCACCCCTCACACGGCGACTGCGCGTCCCAGTCGGTGTCGCGAAGCGACGAGATCACGTCGGTGAGCGGCTTGTCGGCCTCTGCGTGTCGCAGTGCTGTTGTATTCATGACTCGATACTGACGACCGGCGAGGACGAGGTATTGATGAAACCCGACGGCGGCGATCCCCTCGGCGGTCCCGATGACACCGACCGCGTCGGCGGTCCCGATGACACCGAACGCGCCCACCTGAAGGATCCGCACGACGCTTCGCACACCATCCACCGCTATCCCGCCGCGCCCGACCTCACGGATCTGATGCAGCGGTACTGGATTCCCGTCTGGTCGGTGCCGGCCGGCCGGGAGGCACCCCAGCGGGTGCTGCGCTATCCCGTCTGTCAACTGGTGGTCGCGCACGACTACGCGCGCTTCTACGGCGTCGAGCACGGACTGTCCACGGTCACCCTCACCGGCGAGGGCTGGGCGGTCGGGTCCATGCTCAGCCCGGCGGCCGGTGCCCTGATCACCGGAACCTCGCTCGCGGCGTTCACCGACCGGGCGGTCGACCTCACGGACGTCCTCGGAGATGCCGGGTCGCGTCTGATCGCGCGGGTGCGCGAGGCGATGGCGCACGACCCGGACTCTCGCGAGTCGCACCGCGCCGCGACGGAGGCGTTCGACGACGTGCTGCGCGCTTATCTGCCGATCGACGAGGAGGGGCGACTCGTCAACCGGGTGGTGGCGTTCGTCGAGGAGAACTCCGACGTCCTGCGGGTCGATCAGGTGCGGGCGGAGTTCGGTCTCGGTGAGCGCGCGCTGCAACGCCTCGTCCAGCGACGGATCGGGCTGACGCCGAAGTGGCTGATCCAGCGACGGCGACTGCAGGAGGCCGCCGGTCGCCTGCGCGAGAAGCCCGGATCGTTGTCGGAGGTCGCCGCGGTCCTCGGTTACGCCGACCAGCCGCATTTCGTCCGGGATTTCGCGAGGGTCGTGGGCATGACGCCGGGCGCGTTCGCGGCCCGTTACGGCGGGGGATGACCGCCCTCCCCGGGCGCGCCCCTCGGATTCGGGCGGATGTACCACATAGTGGAACGTCATAAACCTGCGACGCTTCGCGATCAGGTAAATGTAACGAAGCACACAGTGAAGACGACCTACCTGTCGAAGCACGAGAAAGAACGAAGGGGTTCATCGTGGGACACGACCGCCTACTTTTCATCGGACGTCCGGATGCGGACGAGGTCGCGCACTGGAGCACTCTGCGCGAACTCGCTCCTCAGCGAGGATGGAAGCCCACCCGGACATTCGAGCCCGGCGAAGTCGCCTGGGCCGTCGCCGCCGGTAGCGCCTTCGAGCAGTCCGGACCGACAGCCGAGGTGATCCATTCGCTGCAGGAAGCCCATATTCCCTGCACCAGCGCACTCGATGCGATCCGCCACGCGTACTCGGCCTCGCGCCTGTCGGTCTGACTCGCAGGCAGGTGGCCGCGCCTCAACGTCGCGGTGCGACCACCCGCTGTGCGTTCTACCTTCGGGCTAGCCGAAGGGACTGACGTCGAGCCAGGACGCCAGGAACCCGGAGTCGCCGAAGACCTCCACGTCGGCTGCGTCCACAGCGCGCCGACGATAGAGCACCAACAGCAGTTCCGTCAGCGGTCCGCGTACCGCCACGGCACTCTTCTCGTGGGCATGCCGCCACGTGAAGTCCTCGCCGGACAGGTCCACGACCCACTCCGCCGACGTGTCCGTCGCGTGGAAATGCAGCGTCCGGTCGGGTCCCTGCAACGCGCGGTGCCGTTCGACATCGAGCCGGGGCCAGGTGACCACCGCCAGGTCGAGCCATTCGTCCACGCAGTCCACCGCGAGATCGTGGGCCGGCTCGAAGTCCGCTCCCAGTGCGAGCGCAGCGTCGGCGCGATGCACCACGGTCTCGTGGGCGAAGCGTCGGGCGAAGAACTCCGGGGTCTTCTTGCCACCCGGGATCGGTGTCCACACCCGCAGGTTCGGACCGACCTCCCGCAATGCGGCCCCGAATTCGCGCGCTCCGTCCCGCAACCACGGAATCAGCTCGTCCGGATCCTCGTCGACGTAGTCCGACAACTCCCTCATCGCGCGGTCGGTGCGCGGCATCGCCCCTTCACCGCGGACCGCCTCGCTCGCCCAGCGGTGGCCGTAGCCGACGTGCCGGGCGAGCTGACCGAGGTTCCATCCCGGGCACGACGGCACCGGTGTGGTCATGTCCTGCCCGGCCAGTGAGTCCACCAGCAGTTCCGTCTGTTCGACGATCTCTCCGCAGTAACGCGCGTAGTCCAGCATGCCTGCCCTTCGTGCTCGGCTCCCGTACCCGCCCCGATTCTGCACGGTCGGCCGTAGTCTGGGCGCCATGCCGGCCGACGAGAGTGCACTCGAAGCCCTGTTCCCACCCACCGGAGTCGCCGTGCTCGCGACGATCAAGCGCGACGGACGACCCCAACTGTCGAACATCACCTACCGGTACGAACCCGCGACCCGCACGTTCTCCGTCTCCATCACCGACGATCGGGCGAAGACCCGGAACATGCGCCGCGACCCGCGTGTGAGCCTGTTCGTCGACTCCGACGACAAGTGGTCCTACGCCGTCGCGGAGGGCGAGGCCGAACTATCCCCGGTGGCGGCCGATCCCCACGACGACACCGTCGAACAGCTCGTCGAGTTGTATCGGGCGGTGCAGGGTGAGCATCCGGACTGGGACGTTTTCCAGGCCGCGATGGTCGCCGATCGCAGGTTGCTGCTGCGTGTGCGGGTCTCCCGCTTCTACGGCGCCGCGTGCTGATCCGGGCTTTGTTGTCCTCAAACGATTCTGGTGGTTTCGACGTCGCTGAGCGCGGTCGGGAACACCGAAGTTCGGGATCAGGATTGCTTGCGGAACAGAATCGCGGAAGTCGGACGGCGCGGCGTCGCCGCATCCGGACCCGGTCCCGTGCATACACCGACCCGGATCATCACTTGCGGCACGCCCTCGATGCGGGCCGTTTCCCGCAGGAACGCACGTGAGGATTCGGATTCCGTCAGGTGCGTGACGGAGCAGGTGGCCAGTCCACGGGCGGTGCACGCGAGGAGCACGGCCGATAGGGCTTCACCGCTCCGCAGCCAGTCGAGCCGCGTGTCCGTCGTGGTCGACAGGAGAAGTATCGCGGCTCGGTCCTCCGTCTCTGCCGACTCGCCGGTCGCGTTGCCGGGAGGGAACTCCCGCTCGGTCGCCACCGTGCGCCGTCCCGGTGGGAGTGCGTCCGGAGGTATTCCGTCCGGGTACATCGCATGTCCGGCCCACCAAGAAAGTTCCGTCTGATAGGCAAGGTCGGAGCGGCGTTCGCCGACGATGCGACGGGACAACTCCTCGAGTGCCGGTCGCTCGTGTTCGGCGATGGCACTCAGGCGGACACCCGCGGGTTCGACGAACATCTGCAGAGCGCTCTCGGTCCGAGCCCACTCCTGCGGAGCCCCCATCGGTAACCGCTCGGTACGTCGGCGGCCGATCGCCTCTGCCATCCGGAGGTCGGTGTCGGTCACCGCGTCAACTCGGCGGAAGCGCAGCGTCGCGAGACAACGACGATTCGTCGCGTCCGGCATCCGTTCGACCACGGTCGCCCAGTATCGGGCGATCAACGCCGTCCGGAGATGGTGCAGCACCGCTCCGCAGGACAGCAACATCTGGCGACCGGACGGATCGGTGGCCGGCAGGATGCGATCGTTGTCGCTGAACAACGTGAGTCCGTCCGCGTCCAGGATCCACCGCCACGGCTGACTGTTGTGCAACGACGGCGCGCGACCCGCGAGCGCAACTGCTGACTCGAGAGTCCGACGGTCCGGCATCGTCTCCACTGCTGCCTCCGGGTTTCGAAAGCGTCACCTTCCAGTGTCACGTACAGCCATCGGATTTCGACGAGATTCTCGCGGGACGACCGTAAGCTGAACGGGTGTACTCGTACAAGGTGATCGAGATCCGCGAGGGCATGCTCGGCGGGAAGATGTCCGGCGGCAAGCTCGAGAAGATCCTCAACGATCATGCCCGAGATGGGTGGCGCCTGAAGGCGATCACCTCCGCCGACATCAAGGGACGGATCGGTCCCGGTGGCGTCGAGGGAATGCTCGTGACGTTCGAACGCGAAGAGTAGAAGTCATGTCGCAGCGGATGCCGGTACCCACCGGTAGCGGCAGTAGCTCCTGTCGGCCGTTGCCGGCGACCTGAGCCGAAGGACGGACAGGTGTCGTCGCAGCCGGAGGTCCGCTCGGGTTCGACACTGGTACTCGCAGTGCTGGCGTCGGGCCAGTTCCTGATGACGCTCGACAGCTCGGTGATGAACGTGTCGATGGCGACCGTCGCGCAGGACGTCGGCACCACGATCACCGGCATCCAGACCGCGATCACCCTCTACACCCTGGTGATGGCATCCTTGATGATCACCGGCGGAAAGGTCGGCACGATCCTTGGTCGACGTCGTGCGTTCGGCATCGGACTGGTGATCTACGGCATCGGCTCGTTCGTCACGGGACTCGCCCCCAACCTTGCGGTCCTGCTGCTGGGATGGTCGTTGCTCGAAGGTATCGGCGCAGCCCTGATCATGCCGGCGATCGTCTCGCTCGTCGCGGCCAACTTCCCTCCCGAACGACGTGCCGCAGCGTACGGCCTGGTGGCAGCGGCCGGTGCGTCGGCCGTGGCCGTGGGGCCGTTGCTCGGCGGGGCGGTCACGACATTCGCGTCGTGGCGCTACGTCTTCTTCGGTGAGGTCGTCCTCGTGGCGCTGATCCTGCTGGTGCTGCGTCGCATCGAGGACGTTCCCCCTCACCGCGTCCACCTCGATCTCGTGGGATCTGCTCTGTCCGTCGTCGGTTTGGGATCCGTCGTCTACGGCGTCCTGCGCTCGAGCGAGTGGGGCTGGGTCCGGGCCGCGCCCGGCGGTCCCGCCGTACTCGGCCTGTCCCCGGTCATCTGGCTTCTCGTGGCGGGCTCGCTTGTGCTCTACGCATTCGTGCGGTGGCAGACCGCTCTCATGGACAAGGGACGCGATCCGCTCGTCGATCCGAGGATGTTCGCCAACCGACAACTCGTCGGCGGGCTGACGATGTTCTTCGCGCAGTTCGCGGTGCAGGCCGGAGTCTTCTTCTCCGTCCCTCTCTTCCTATCGGTCGTACTCGAACTCAGCGCGGTCGAGACCGGTGTGCGGATCCTGCCGTTGTCGATCGCGCTGGTGCTGGCCGCAACAGTGATCCCGAAAGTGCGACCCCACGCCGATCCCCGACGCGTCGTGCGCATCGGCCTGGGTTCGATGATCCTGGGAATCCTGATCCTCGTCGCCGGTATGGACCCGGGTGCCGATGCGGCCGTGGTGTCGATCCCCATGTTGTTGATGGGTCTCGGGCTGGGGGCGCTGGCTTCCCAGCTCGGCGCGGTCACGGTCTCGTCGGTACCGGATTCCGAGAGCGCCGAGGTCGGCGGTTTGCAGAACACCGCAACGAATCTCGGGGCGTCGCTGGGCACCGCGCTGATCGGATCGATCCTGATCGCCACCCTCACCACGTCGGTCGTCGCAGGAATCGAGAACAACCCCGACATCCCGTCGTCGGTTCAGCAGCAGGCGACCACCGAGCTGGCCACCGGTGTGCCGTTCCTGTCCACGACGCAGTTGCAGGCCGGGCTCGACGAGGCGGGTGTCGACCCGTCCACCGCGGAAGCACTCGTCGCGGTCAACGCCGACGCGCGACTCGAAGCGCTGCGCGCCGCGTTCGCCGTGACATTGCTCCTCGCGATCGCGGCGCTGTTCGGGACCGGACGGCTGCCGCGACGAGCGGTCGGAACACCCCCGCCCTAGAAAACTTCGGCGGTGCGCGGGTCAGGACGCGAGCAGACGGCGGAACGAGCTGCGGTGGAACACGATGGGTTCGACGTCGGCGTCGGTGAGCAGTTCGTTGATGCGAAGCACGACGATGGCGTGATCGCCCGCCGGGACCTCCTGCTCCACCGTCACGTCCATGCGCACGCTCGTGCCGGACACGAACAGGGCACCGCCCTCGCGGCTCTCGATGTCGATTCCGGCGAAGCGGTCGCCGTTCTTCGCGGCGAGCACCCGCGCGGCACCGTCGTGCTCCTCGCTGAGCACGCTGATGCCCAGGTGCGGGAGCGACGACAGTCGCGGCCACGTGGTCGAGGTGTTCTGCACGCAGAACGAGACGAGCGGCGGGTCGAGCGACACCGGAACGAAGGTGCTCGCCGCCATCCCGATCCGCTCCCCGTCCACCTCCGCGCAGATCGCGACGACGCCCGAGGGAACGTGCGCGAATGCCTGACGCAGAGACGGTCCGTCGAGAGTGGTCATGAGGCGGCCTCGTTTCGGAGTGCGGCGGACAGCACCGGCGACCAGCGTTCGGCGTAGTCCGCAATACGGGTATCAGTTGTGTAGGTCGAATCGTGAAGATACAGGCCGGGCGCCGGGCTCGTGGCGCCCAGTTCCACCAGGACGGGCTTGAGCAGCAGGTCGGGCGCGAGTGCGTGAGCGGGCCCGGCACCGAGCATGAGCGGCACGGCGACGACGTCGCGCAACCCGTCACCGGTGGCGAACTGGTCGAGGAACAACTTGAGGACGCCCGTGTAGGTGGCCTTGAAGGTGGGGCTCGCGAATACCACGAGAACGGCGGCCGCGACGGTCTCGACCGCGGCGGCGACCTTCTCGTCGCCCCAGCCGAGCAGTCCCGCTCCGAGTGTGATCACGTCCACAACGTGATCGGGCTCTCGTCCGGTGAGCGCCGTGGCGAGGCGGGGTCCGGCGTCCAGAGTGCGGGATGCGGGCTTCGGGTTGCCCGCGACGACAACGATCGTCACTGGAGTTCACCTTCCGGATCGGCCCTCCGGAGGAGAGCGAAGTACCCCGCCATCCTTCTCTCCGGTCGAGCGGACCGGAACCGTTTCGATCCGCACGAGCGGAAAGCTCGACGACCCCTCGGTAGGATCGGGTGGATGAGTGTCGCGGAGTCACAGTCAGCCCCCACCGACGGTCTCGCGGGATGGGCGCTCGACCTGATGGACCGCCTCGGCGGTGTCGGTGCCGGCATCGCGATCGCACTCGAGAACTTCTTCCCTCCGCTGCCCAGCGAGGTCATCCTGCCGCTCGCCGGGTTCGCGGCGAGCCTGGGCAGCTTCACCCTGTTCGGTGCGCTGTTCTGGACAACGCTCGGTTCGGTGGTCGGCGCTCTCGGCCTGTATTCGATCGGCCGCTGGGTGGGTGAGGACCGGATCCGCAGGGCGGTGCGGAAGTTGCCGCTCGTCGACGTCGACGACCTCGACCGTTCGACGGCGTGGTTCGAGCGGCACGGACGCAAGGCCGTCTTCTTCGGCCGGATGGTGCCGGTCTTCCGCAGCCTCATCTCCATCCCCGCGGGTGTCACGCAGATGCCGATCTGGCAGTTCCTGGCCTTCACCACCGCGGGCAGTCTGATCTGGAACTCGATCTTCGTGCTGGCCGGCTATCAACTCGGCGAGAACTGGAGCGCGGTGGAACCGTATGCCTCGGTGCTGCAGTACGTCGTGATCGCCGTCGTCGTCGCGGTAATCGCCTACGGGCTCGTCCGTCGCATCCGCTCGCGCGCGAAGAACACCGCTTCGGACAACCGCAACTGACGGTCAGCCCCACACGGTGATCGCAGTGCATGCACCCGCCACGACCAGCACCGTGACGATGTCCCCGAGCCGCAGTCGCAGCGGTGGGCGGGTCGCCGATCGAGGACCCCGCACCGACAGTGCGTCGCCGAGATCGCGGATCTGCCGCATCGACACCGACACCACCGCGCCGACGGCGTCGATCACCTCCTGCCACCATCCCGCCGGATTGCGGAAGCCGGGCCGGCCGCGCACCTTGCGGGCGGCGAACAGCACGCGCATCTCGGCACGCACGGTCGGCAGCATCCGCAACGCCAGCGCGCACACCGTCACCCATTCGTCGACGGGCAGCCGCAACAACCGCAGCGGCGCGAACAGGACCGGCAGGGCGTCGACGAGATCGGACAGCCGCGTCGTCCACCCCACCAGCGACGCGAGGACCAGCAGCCCCACGCCGAGCAGGATCGTCCGGACGTAGGCGGTGAGTCCGCCGCCGGCGGCGTTGAGCACCAGGCCGACGGCGAGGACCGCGAACACCCACCACGGAATCGTCGGGACCACCCCGCGCGGGATCCGCGCGACGAGCACGCCCGCGACCAGCACGGCGAGCAGGATTCCGAGCCCGGTCCAGCTCGGCGCGAAACTCACCGCCACCGACAGCGCCGCTGCCGACAGCACCTTCGTACCCGCCCACACCCGGTGCAGGGGTGTCTCCCGCGGTACCGGCCGCAGCAGGATGACGGGGCGGCGCTGCCGCGTACGTGTGCGACTCATGCGATCACCGCTCCCGTCTGCTCCACGATGCGTCCGTCCGCGAGCACCACGGTGCGCGAACACACCTCCTCCATGCCGTGCAGGTCGTGGGAGATGACGACGACGGTGACGTGCTCGACCGCCCGTAGATGGGCGAGGATCGACACCACTTCGCGGCGGCCCTGCAGGTCCAGCCCGGCCAGCGGTTCGTCGAGCACGAGCACCCGCGGGGTGCGGGCGAGCTGGGCGGCAATCGCGACCCGCCGCATCTCTCCCCCGCTGAGCCGATCGATCGGCCGGTCGATCAGTTCGGGACGCAGACCCACCCGGTGCAGGACGGCGGCGACGTAACCGCGGTCGGTGTGCGGAAGTCCGGCCACCTCGGAGATCTCCTGCGCGACGGTCGGTCGCTGCAACTGGAGCCGGGCCTGCTGGAAGACCATGCCCACTTCCCCGTGCAGGTCGGCGGTCGGGGTGTCGTGCAGGACGGCAGTTCCGTGCGTGGGACGCATCAGTCCGGCGACGATCCACGCGAGCGTCGACTTGCCCGAACCGTTCTCCCCCACGACGAGCACCCCTTCGCCGCGGCAGATCGTCAGCGACACCTCGCGCAGGGCGGTGTGCGCCCAGGGTGTGCCGGCCGCGTAGACGTGCGTGACGTCGCGCAGTTCGAGGACCGGTTGTGGGAAGGACGGGGCGGTCGCAGGGACCGGCGCCGGCAGTGGCGGCGCCGCAACCCCCGGGACGATCCGGCCGTCGGCGATGTGTACGACGCGGTCGGCGGCGCGGGCCTCGTCGTCGAGGTGGGTGACGAGCACGACCGCGGTGCCGTCGTGCGCGACGTCCGCGAGCAGGCGGATCAGGTCCGCGCGACTGTCCGCGTCGACCATCGCGGTGATCTCGTCGGCGATGAGCAGTGCGGGTCGCCGGGCCAGGGCGCCCGCCAGGGCCAGTCGCTGCAGTTGCCCGCCGGACAGATCCTCCGTCGCGCGATCCTCCATCCCGGCGAGGCCGACGCGGGCGAGCAGATCCTCGACGTCGACGTCGTCGATCCCCCACCGCAGGTCCTCGGCGACGGTGCGACCGAGCACCTGGCTCTCGGGGTGCTGCAGGATCATCGCGGTGCCACCGGGGCGTCCCGGTCCGACGGGTCCGGGCCGGTCGACCAGGCCGACGGTCGGCTCGAGTCCCGCGAGCAGCCGCACGAGGGTCGACTTGCCCGAGCCGTTGCCGCCGACGATCGCGACGAACTCCCCCGGTTCGATCGTGAGGTCGATGTCCGACAGGGCGTCACGGTCGGTTCCCGGGTACCGGTAGCCGACGAGGCGCAGTGCGACGGGTAGCGGTGCCGGGTCGGCCGTGGGGTCCTGTTCGGGCCAGTCGACCGACCGGGTCGCCCACGTACTGCGCAGGGCGACCACGCGGAAGATCCCGAAGCACAGCAGTGCGGTGCCCACTGTGCCGATGAGCACTGCGCCACCGATCCACACCCACCACAGCCGCACCATGATCTCGAGGGTCCGGTCCCAGGTGTCGACGAACTGCTGGCCCGCACCCGCTGCCTCGAACGCCCGGATCGTGCCGCGCATGGATGCTTCGAGGGCCTCGAGCAGCAGCACCCGGGTCCGGTCGAACAGCAACAGCAGACCACAGGCGGCGGCCGCGAGCAGCAACCCCGCCGGGACGGATCCGGCCAGCACCGCGAGCACCGCCGCGTGACCCCACCGACGGTGCGCGAACCCGACGAGGGTTCCGATACCGGACAGGACGACGACCGCGGCGACGGCGAACGGCCCACCGGCCACGAGCGCAACGACCCCGGCGGCGACCGTCGCAGCGACGATCGCGCGCAGGCGGCCGGTGGCGGCGAGGAAGGCGACGGGGAGCGCGACGAGCACCTGAGCGACTCCGACGGGTATCAGTCCCGCGACGACCGACAGCACAGCCGTCAACGTCCCGAAGACCGCCGCTGCGGCGGCCTCCGGTGGTCGTAGAGGTCCCCGTGTCCTGGTCACCGATCGCACCGGGCCCAGTCTGCCAGCCGTTAGGGCGACCGCACGTTCTCCGGTGGCGTCATCTCCACCCGCACTCCGACGAGCCGGACCTCCCGCTTGCGATCGAAGCGGTCGAGCAGTCCGACGGCCGCATCCGTGACGGTCGCGAGATCCGTGGTGGGTGACGGAAGAGCGACGCTCGAGGTGTGGGTGACGAAGGGCGCGTAGCGGATCTTCAGCGCGACCCGCACTCCCTCCCGTCCTTCACTGCGGACGTCATCGACGGCCCGCGCCGCGAGGCCGCGTACGCACCCGGCGATCACGTTCCAGTCGCCGACGTTGTGCTGGAAGGTCGTCTCCCGGCTGCGCGACCGTGCGACCCAGGGCTCCGCCGACACCTCCGTCGAGCCCGCACCGGCGCCGAGGCCGACGAGCCACGGCCCGGTCTTGGGTCCGAACCGCGCCGCCATCTCGTCGACCGGGGCACTCGCCAGCTCGCGGACGGTACGGATGCCCATGTCGTCGAGTTCTTCACCGTGCGCGAACCGATGCCCCACGACGAATCGGGTGAGCGCTCCCCCATCACCGCGAACCAGTTGTCGCGCGTCAACCGGAAGATCCCGCGGGGCTTCCCGAATCCCGTCGCGATCTTCGCGCGCAGGACGTTGTCGCCGATCCCGACGGAACAGTGCAGCCCGGTCGCATCGAGCACGGCGGCCTGCACCTCGCGCGCGAACGCCTCCGGATCGTCGGCCTGCACACCCATGAACGCCTCGTCCCAGCCGAGCACGTCGACGACCGTGCCGAAGCCGCGGAGAGTGTCCATCACGACCTGCGACACCTCGTTGTAGGTGTCGGCGTCGACGGATCGGACGTGCCCATCCCTCATAGGTTCGCGCGATCGATCCCCCCGGCCACGACGGCGCATTCGCTACGACTTCTGCTATCCGCTGCAGAAATTTCCGTAGCGGATGGCGATTCTTGTAGCGGATGGACGATCACATGATGTGGTGCCGCCCCACGGGCAGGACGAGCGGCTTGCCGGAGACCGGATCGGAGATCACGCGACTGTCCAGACCGAAGACCGCCTTCACCGTCTCACCGGTGAGCACATCCGAGGGGTCCCCCGAGGCGTAGATGCTGCCGTCGGCCATCGCGACGAGGTGGTCGGCGTACCGCGCGGCGAGGTTGAGGTCGTGCAGCACCATCACGATCGTCGTGCCGCGATCGCGGTTGAGGTCGGTGAGCAGGTCGAGGACCTCCACCTGGTGGCTCACGTCGAGGAAGGTGGTGGGTTCGTCGAGCAACAGAAGGTCGGTCTGTTGCGCCAGCACCATCGCGATCCACACGCGCTGCCGCTGACCGCCCGACAGTTCGTCCACGGAACGCTCGGCGAGTTCGGTGGTGTGGGTGGCGGCGAGTGCATCGGCCACGGCCGCGTCGTCCTCGCGGCTCCAGCGTGAGAGCACCCGTTGATGAGGATGCCGACCGCGGCCCACGAGGTCGGCGACGACGATGCCCTCGGGTGCGATCGGCGACTGCGGCAACAGACCGAGGGTGCGGGCGAGTTTCTTGGCGGGCAAGCGGTGGACGTCCTTGCCGTCGAGCAGGACGTGCCCGCCGCGCGGCGACAACAATCGCGACATCGACCGCAGCAGCGTCGATTTCCCGCACGCGTTGGCGCCGACGATGCACGTGATCCGACCAGGCGGCACCTTCAGATCGAGATTCTCGACGACGGTGCGGTTGCCGTAGCCGAGTTCGAGATTCTCGGCGATCAGGGTGTGCGTTGCGGTCACAGCGAGCCTCCCGCGCGGTTGGAGCGAATGATGAGGTAGACGAGATAGGGCGCGCCGAGCGCACCCGTCACCACCCCCACGGGGTAGCGCGTGCCGAAGGCGTACTGGCCGACGAAATCCGCGACCAGCACGAGCAGCGCCCCGACGAGTGCCGCCGGGACGAACAGCGACGTGCCCCGCCCCACGATCCGCGCGGCGATCGGGCCGGACAGGAAGGCGACGAATGCGATGGGTCCGGCCGCGGCGGTGGCGAACGCGATGAGTCCGACCGCGGAGACGATCGCGAACACGCGTGTGCGTTCGACCCGCACGCCGAGTGCCTGCGCCGCGTCGTCGCCGAGCTGGACCATCGACAGGTTGCGTGTCTGCACGAGCAGCACGGGCCCGAGCACCAGGAGGGCGACGACGACGGGCACCGTCGCACCCCACGTCGCACCGTTGAGGCTGCCGGTGAGCCAGCGCATCGTCTCCTGCAGATCCCACGTCGCCGCGGTGCTCAGGAGGTAGGAGGTGACGCTGTCGAGCATGGCGGCGATACCGATGCCGATGAGGATCAGGCGCGTGCCCGCCACCCCGCCGCGATAGGACAGTCCGTAGATCAGGAGAGCCACGGCGAGACCGGCGACGATCGCGACGACCGACACCCCGGTGCCACCGAGTCCGAGCACGATGATGGCGAAGGCCGCCGCGGCGCTCGCGCCGGAGCTGATGCCGATGATGTCGGGGCTCGCGAGCGGATTGCGCAGCATCGTCTGGAAGGTGATGCCGCCGAGGCCGAAACAGACGCCGGCCACCACCGCGAGGACCGCGCGGGGAAGCCGCAGTCGGCCGACGGTGAAGTTCGCGCCCGCCACGTCCTGTCCGAGCACGACGCGCAACACGTCCGCGGGCGGGTAGAAGGTCCGTCCGAACATCAGGCTCGCTACGAAGGCCACGACCACGAGCGACGCGAGCACGGCGATGACGACACGGCGCCGGCGTCCGCGCCGTATCCGGCTCGCGGCGAGGTCGTCGATGCCGGTGTCGGTGGTCTCGAGTGTGGCGGTCACAGTTCGCGCAGTTTCTGCCGTCGGACGATGTACACGAAGAAGGGTGCTCCGATGAGCGCGGTGATGATGCCGACGTCGATCTCGGCGGGTCGCGCCACGATGCGACCCACGACGTCGGCGGCAGTCAGCAGTCCCGCTCCCACGAGCGCGGAGAAGGGCAGCAGCCACCGGTTGTCGATGCCGATGAGCAACCTGCACAGGTGCGGCACGACGAGGCCGACGAACGCGATGGGACCGGCGATGGCGGTCGCCGCCCCGCACAGCAGCACCGCACCGAGCGACGAGATGCCGCGGGCGAGAGCGACACGCTCGCCGAGACCGGCGGCCATGTCGTCGCCGAGCGCGAGCGAGTTGAGGCTGCGTGCCGACAGCAGACAGATGGCGAAGCCGACGACGAAGAACGGCAGCGCCTGGGAGATGGCGTCGAAGTTCGCTCCACCCACGCCGCCGATCTGCCACGACCGCACGCTGCCGGCGATGTCGCCGCGCGGCAGGATCACGGCGGTGACGAACGATGCGAGCGCCGCCGAGGTGGCGGCACCGGCGAGGGCGAGTTTGAGAGGTGTCGCTCCCCCGCGCCCGAGCGACCCGATCGTGTAGACGAACACCGCAGCAGCGGCGGCACCGACGATCGCGACCCAGATCATCGAGGTCTGCGTCCACAGCCCGAACCACGCCATGCCGATCACGACGGCGAGCGAGGCGCCCATGTTGACGCCGAGAATGCCCGGGTCCGCCAAGGGATTACGGGTGACCCCCTGCATCACGGCACCGGCGAGACCGAGCGCCGCGCCGACCAGCAGCGCGAGCACCGTGCGCGGGATGCGTTTGGCGATCGCGCCCTGACCGATGTTGTCGGTGGCGCCGCCGAGGGCCGCGACGATGTCGGCCGAGTCGACGTTGCGCGAACCGATCGTGATCGATGCGATCACCAGCAGGACGAGCACACCGAGCAGAACGAGGAGCCAGACGGAATTGCCGATGGCCGAGCGCCCCTTCTCGGGGGCGCTCGGCATCGACTCGTCGTGTAGTGCGGTCACTCCGCGTTCGTCTTGGCGGCTGCGTCGGAGAGCAGCTGGACGTAGTCGGAGAGGACCCAGGAGATGGCCAGCGGCGTCGGGTTCGCTGCGGTGCCGAGCGGGCCGGAGCCGTCGAGGAAGACGATCGAGCCGTTGCGGACGGCGGGCATCTGCGACAGCAGCGGGTCGGCCTCGAGCGCGTCGACGAGTTCCTGGTCGCCGTAGGTGACGATGATCTGCACGTCGTCGAAGACGTCGACCTGCTCGGCGCTGACCTTCTTGGAGAAGGCGTCGTCGGTGGAGGCGTCCGCGACGCTCTTCGGGGTGGCCAGTCCGAGGTCCTCGAAGAAGGCGGCGCGGGTGTCGTTGGCGGTGTAGAAGCTGACCTGGCTCAGGTCGGCGGTGTCGACGTGGGTGAGGAACATCGTCGCCTTGCCCTCGAGTTCGGGGTGGGCGGCGGCCGCGTCGGAGATCTCTTGCTCGAGGCTCGCGACGAGCTCCTTGCCCTCCTCGGCCATGCCCAGGCCGGCGCTGTTGAGCTCGATCATGTCGCGCCACGAGGTGGCCCAGGGAGCCTCCGGGTAGGCGACGACGGGAGCGATCTCGCTGAGGGTCTCGTAGTCCTCCTGCGTCAGACCGGAGTAGGCGGCGAGGATGACGTCGGGGTTCGTGTCGGACACGGCCTCGAAGTCGATGCCGTCGGTCTCGTCGAACAGCACGGGGGTCTCGGCGCCGAGTTCCTCGAGACGTTCCTCGACCCACGGCAGCATGCCGTTGCCGTCGTCGTCACCGAAGTTGGCGGCTGCCATTCCCACCGGTACGACGCCGAGCGCGAGCGGCACCTCGTGGTTGGCCCAGTTGACCGTGGCGACGCGTTCGGGTTTCTCGTCGAGGGTGACGGTGCCGAGCGCGTGCTCGATGGTGATCGGGTACTCGCCCGAACCGGCGGAGCCGGAGTCGGCGGTGTCCGAGGAGTCGGAGGATCCACAGGCGGTGAGACCGAGGGCGACCGCGACGGATGCGGCGGCGATCGCCAGAAAGCGCTTCGAACGCATGGAGGCAGAACTCACTCTCGTACGGGGTGGGGGCTCGGCCCTATCTGCCGCGAGCAGTTAGGCGAGGTTTGCCTAAATCTAATGTCGAACCAGATCCGGCGCAATCGCTCGATCGGGACAGCCCCTGTAGCGATCGGGACATCACCCTGCGCGGAACATCCCGGGCGTCGTGCCGGTGACCCTGCGGAAGGCCGCACCGAACGCGCTCGCCGATCGGTACCCCACCTGTTCGGCGACGTCGTCGACGTCGGTGCCGTGACCGAGCAGCATCACCGCGCGCTGGGCACGCACCACCGCGACCCAGCGCCCGAGGCTCAGGCCGGTCTCCGACCGGAAGGTGCGGGTGATGGTGCGGGTGCTCACCCCCAGTTCGGCCGCCCAGTCCGAGAGCGTCCGCGGATCACTGGGGTCCTCGGCGATCGCTTCGACGATCGGCCGCACGACCGGCGACGAGGGCACCTGCACCATCAGTTCGTTCTCGGCCGGTGCCAGCACGTCGATCACCATGCGTTCGGTCAGCGACCGCGAGTCGTCGCCGAGGCGATCGTCCGTCAGCCGGTCGAGCAGCAGTCGCAGCAGGGATGTCATCTCCACCGCGACCGGACCGTCGGACAACGACGGCGCCGAGTCGATCCCGAAATGCGCGGTGCGGTAACAGGTTCCGGCGGGCATGACGCCCCAGTGGAGCATGCCCGCCGGAATCCACAGTCCCATGGTCGAGGTGATCGTCCATGTGCGCGAACCGATGGTCGCGGTGGACGCACCTCGGTCGTTCCACAGCAGTTCGTGCGTCGGATGCGAATGCGCCTCGAAGCGGGTGTCGCGGGAGACGAGCTCGTCCATGCCCGCGATGACGAAGGGCACGTCGATCTCGCCGGCCTCGTAGACCGGCAACGTCCTGCTCTCGACCGCCTCGACGCTCTTCACCCGACGCCCTCCTCCGCTCCGCGACGACGACAATCCTCACATGTCCCGCCGCCGCGGCTCAGGTCAGGATCTCGACGTACCCTTCCGTGCCGTGCACGCGGATGCGCTGTCCGTCGCGGATGATGCGGGTCGCGTCCTCGACACCCACGACGGCCGGCAGCCCGTACTCGCGCGCGATGACCGCGCCGTGGGTCATCACGCCGCCGACCTCCGTCACCAGCGCGCTGACGGTGACGAACGCCGGGGTCCAGCTGGGGTCGGTGAACGCGGTGACCAGGATGTCGCCGGGTTCGAGATCGGCCCGGTCCATGTCGGTGACCACGCGGGCGCGGCCCTCCACGACACCGGTGGACACCGCGATACCGGGCAGGGCACCGTCGGGCAGTCCGTCACGGCTGTACGCACCGGTGAGTGTCTCGCCTGTCGACAGCAATACCCGAGGGGGTGTGAGAGGGGCGAACGAGGCGAACTCCCGCTTCCGCTCGGCGACGAGGTCGCCGACCGGTCGTGGTGCGCGCACCACGTCCTCGAGTTCGTCGAACCCCAGGAAGAAGATGTCCTCCTTCTCGTCGATCACCCCGGCTCGGACGAGACGCTCCGCCTCACGCAGCAGCGCCTGCTTGTAGACGAAGTAGCGGCCGATCATGCCGTATTTCGGATACTCGCGATATCCCGCGAAAGCGCGGACCCGGTCGACGAGCCTCTCTATCTCCCGCGCCTTCTGCTCCCCGTCGGGCAGACCCCGGACGCGTTCGAGGAGTTCGCGCTTCTTCTCCTCCGCTTGCCGGCGGCCCTCGTCGAAACGCTGTGTCGCGGCACCGGGTTCGAAGTTGTCGAGATTGCTCACGATCATCGGCACCAGCATCGTGGGGCGCTCACCCCACCTGGGCCGGGTGATGTCGATTTCCCCGACACACCGTCTGCCGTACTTGCCGAGGAAGTCCTCGAGTGCCGCTCGTACCTGCGGTCCGCCCTCACGCGCGCCGAGTGCGTCGAGGAAGCGTGCGTCGTCGAAGCCCTCCGCGTCGACCTGGCGCAGGAACGCTACGACGTCCGGGTATGGGCGCGCGGCATCGGCGACGTCGAGCAGCGCCAACCCCATCTCCGAGGTGACGTTGTAGGGCACCGAGCGGGAGATGACGTCCGCAACGTTCTTCTCCCCCAGCCATTCCTGCCCCAGCTCGTTGAGCCGCTCGGCGGCCTGCATACCGGCGGCGAGCACCTCTCCGACCTCCTTACCGAACAACGATTCCTGCAGCTCGCGGATGTCGGCGCGGATGAAATCGAGTAGCGCCGAACCGGTTTCGTTCTCGATGAGACGCGCCGATTCGGCGATCGCGGCCTCGTTGCGCGCCACGAGTTCGGGCACGACGGCAGGGTCGATCTCGTCCGGGGCGGGTGGCAGACCGACCCGCGCGGCAGCAGGGTCGTCCGGGCGCGTCGGGACGAATCCTCGATCGAGCACGGTTCGCAGCGCGTCGCCGAAGAGCGGGTCGGAGCTGCCGATCATCCCGACGATGCCCGGTCCCTGGGTGGGTGAGGCCAGCATGGGCGTGACGTCGACGAACAGCCGCCCACCCGCGTGTCGCATGGGCGCACGGCTGGTCAACTGCCACATGGAGATTCCCAGTGGCTTCAGCGGATCGGTCATCATCTGCTGGTGACCGACGGACAGGTAGACGTGGTTGTCGTCGTCGCCGGCCTCCGGGACGGGGAACAGCGTGGTGATCGGGCGGCTCTGCACGATGTGGAAGACGCCGGCGGCCAAGCACCATTCGATGTCCTGGGGACGCCCGAAGTGTGCTTCGATGCGTCTGCCCAGCTTGACGAGTTCGACGAGGTGCGTGTCGCTCAGCACCGGTGCCTCCTGGCGCTGCGTCCGGTCCACGACCTCGCCGGCACGCACCGCGTACGCGTCGGCGTTCACCAGACCCGACACCAGGTCGTCGCCAAGCCCGGCGACCGCATCCACGCAGGACACCGTGCGATCCGAGGTGACGGGATCGGCGGTGAACAGCACACCCGATTCCTGCGGGAACACCATCCGCTGCACGACCACCGCCATGTGTACCTTCCGATGGTCGAAGCCGTTGTTCACCCGGTAGGCGACGGCACGCTCGGTGAACAGCGAGGCCCAGCATCTGCGCACGTGCCGGAGAACCTCTTCGACGCCCCGGACGTCCAGGTAGCTGTCCTGTTGCCCCGCGAACGACGCCGTCGGCAGATCCTCGGCGGTCGCGCTCGAGCGCACCGCGACGGGCACGTCCTCCCCGAGTTCGCGGACCCGCGCGGCGATCTCCTCCGCGATGTCGCCGGGGATCGTGCACTCTTCGATCTCCGTACGGATCTGCGTGCTCAGCGCTGCGATGTCGTCGGGTTCGGCCTTCGCGAGTCGCTCGAGCAGGTCGTCGACACGCGGTAGCTCGGAGAGCACCGTTCGATAGGCGTCCGTCGTCACGCAGAACCCGTCGGGCACGTCGACGTCGTCGATGCGCCACAACTCCCCCAGGCTCGCTCCCTTGCCACCCACGATCGACACCGCCGTGCGGTCGATCTCCCGAAAATTCTGTACGTAGCCCATTCCAGCTCCCCACCTGCGACTTCAATGCTGTGTGGGCGAGTATGAACCCAATTTTCGATCCTCATGAGGGCCGAGGATCCGGTATAACGTGAGAGGGGGAAGACGAATTCCGACGCTACAGCGGCGCGCCGAACTGCGAACCCAGCCGCAAGGCCTGATCCGCCACCCGTTCCGCCAGATCGACCCGCTCCTCGAGACTGCCGGTGAGCAACACCCAGGAGCGCCCCGTGGCAGTGAGCGCGTCGACGAACCACTCCGTCATCTGCGCGCGGAGGTGTTCGCCGTCCCGGATGCCGTCCTGCACGAACGGAACACCGTCATGATCGGTGAGCAGGTACAGCGCTCGCCGGTCGCGGACACCGCGCCACGCCCGCTCACTGCTGCCGAGATAGCGTCGCTCCCACACGGTCGTTGCGAACGCGTCGGTGTCGCAGACGAGCAACGGTGCACCCTCCCTCGCCGCGTACTCCTCGAGTCGCGTCTGTTCGACGGCGATTCTCTCGAAATCGTCTCCGGCCCAGATTATGTCGCTCACCTCTCCGGTGCCGAGCTTGTCGTAGGTGACCTGTCGTCCGTATTCCGGCACCCAGCCGGTTCGTTCCCACACACCACCGCGATTTCGGAATCGACGCACCAGTTCTCGGCTCACGGTGGTGGTGCCCGTGGATTCGGAGCCGAGGACGACGATGCGGGTCGTGAGGCCGGCACGGGCCGGTGCGTCGAGATCGTCCCATCGCCCGGCGAGATCATTACGGCAGGCTGTGCCGGAGGCGGGATGCGCGACACGCAGCGGGTCGACGCACACGTGCGTGGCCGAGAAGCGTCGAGCGAGCTCGTCACCGTACTTCTCGCTGGAGACCACCGCATCGACCGGAACATCGGTGACGGTGCGCACGGCTGCTTTCATACAGGCGACCTGCCCGGCCCATACGGTGTCCGATTCCAGGTCCATCGATGCGTCGCACGGAATTCCCGTCACGGTGACCGGCGTGTCGACGGCGTGTGATTCGCGCATCCACGACACGCGGTCACCCAACGGAATCGTCTCTGCTGCAGAGGACATGACGACGACGGTGACGCGTTCGGCGATTTCCGCAGCGCGCCGGACGAGGTGATGGTGACCGACGTGAGGTGGATAGAACTTCCCGATGACGAGTGCGTGCCGATACATCACTGCACCTCCACCAGTTGCCGCTCGACCGCCATGGAGCGTCGCCAGGCAACCAGGCCCCGAATGCACAGGAGCAGGAAACCTGCGTACAGCAGTGCCGTGAGCGTCAGTCCCTTGTGCAGGTAGAGCGGGATGTAGATCAGGTCGGCGGCGATCCACAGCAGCCACGACTCCCACCGTTTCTTCGCCTGCCCCCACGTCGCGAGCAACGACAGCACGGTGGTGGTCGCGTCCCAGAACGCGACGGTCGAGTTCGTCGCGACCTCCAGCAACGCCGTCAGCCCGATCACCGCAGCGACACCGACGACCGCGAGCACGCTCCACTCGGTCGTGTTCGTGCCCGTCACCGGCAGGGCATCCCCGTCTCTGCCCCGCGCCCAGTTGCTCCACCCCCACACGGCGAGCGCGATGTACACAACCTGCAGTCCGGAATCGGCGTAGAGCCCGGCGGTCGCGAAGAGCAGGATCCACACGAGGTTGTTGGCGATACCGATCGGCCAGTTGAGGATCGACTGCCGCCCCACCAGGTACACGCACCACGCGCCGCTGACGAAGCCGAACACTTCGGCCCAGGTGGTGGGCGTACCGAGTGCAGTGAACGCCGTCGAGTTCAGAAATGCGATCATCATCGCCGCCTTTCGCTTGTGGCAGCGATTAGATCATGTTTGCTCTAAATGATGCAACGGTGAAATCGACTTCGGTGTTCTCGACGGCGCTATACGACGTCGAGAACACCGAAGTTTCGGGAATCAGCGGGGGTCGGGGCCCTCCACGAGCGGCAGGGATTCGTCGGCGGTCCACGCGTTGAGCGAACCGTCGTACACCGCAACGTCCGACCGACCTGCAGCTGCGAGCGCGTGCGCGAGTCCGGAGGCCGCGATGCCGCCGCCGCAGTAGGTCACCGGCTTGACGTCCGGGTTCAGAGCGCCCGCCTTGTCGAAGATCTCGCGCAGTTCCGCCGCCGGCTTCAAGCGTCCGGTCGACGGGTCGACGAGATCACCGAAGGGGATGTTGATGCTGCCCGGGATGTGCCCGCGTCGCGGGTAGGACGGGCTCTCCCCGCGGTAGGTCGCGGGATCCAGGGCGTTGATGATCAGTGTGTTCGGGTCGTCGAGCGACGCCGCGATCTCCTCCGTCGACCGCACGAGCTCGGGCCGGTGCTGCGAAGTGAACGTCGCACCGTGCGGGACCACCTGCTCGTCCGAGACCGGATATCCGGCGGCCTTCCAGGCGGGTAGTCCGCCGTCGAGCACGGCGGCGTCGTCGAAGCCTTCGAGCCGCAGCTGCCACCACAGTCGCGCGGCCCAGATGCCGTTCTTCTGGTCGTACAGCACCACGCGGCGTCCCTCGCCGATGCCGACCGCACCGGCGGCGGTGGCGAACCGTTCCGACGACGCCGCGGTGAACGGTTGCGGTGCTTCGTGATCGGAGAAGTCCGTGAACAGGTCGGCGTAGACCGCGCCGGGAATGTGCTCTTCCAGGTAGGTCGCCAACCCGGGTTCGATGTGCACGGACCCGTCCGGCGGCGTGCTCAGGTGCACGGTGGCGTCGACGACGACGAGGTCCTCGTCCCCCAACTGCTCGTACAGCCACTCCGCGGAGACGGTGTTCGGCTTCGTGTCGCTCATCGAGGTCCTCCTCTGCTCTCGGTGTCTCCTTCCAGTAGAGCAGCCATACGACTTGGGTGGGTTCGTCCCCGCTCAGCGGGGTCGAACCCACCGAAATCGACGTCAGTTGTGTTCGGTCCGGGTCGCGGCGAGGTTCTTGCCCCGGGTCTCCGACGCGATCCACGCGGCGAGGATCGTCACACAGGCGGTACCCACGAGGATGAGGCTCAGCGGCAGACTCGATCCGTCCGACGCGACCAGCAGGCTCGCAGCGATCATCGGTGTGAAGCCCGCGCCGATCAGGCTGGCGAACTGGTAACCGAACGACACCCCGGTGTACCGCACGTCGGTGCCGAACATCTCCGACAGCATCGGTGCGAGCGGCGCGTACATCGCCGACTGCACGACCTGCCCGAACAGCAACGCGACCGTGAGCAGCGCGATCGAACCAGAGTTGATCATCATGTACAGCGGGAAGGCATACAGCACCGCGACCGCCGCCCCCGTCAGACTCACGGCGCGACGTCCTACACGGTCGGACAACGCCGAGAAGCCGGGGATCGCGACGATCGAGACGACCGACATCAGCACCAGAATCCGCATGACGGTCGACGAGCTGTATCCCACCGATGTCGTGTAGGCAATGATGTGCGACGTGATCAGCGCGGTCATCGCGAACGGGCCGATACCCACCGCACACGCGAGAACGAGCGGGCGTGGACGTCGGAGCAGTTGCAGTACCGGCGGTTTCGCCTCGGCGGCGACCTCCGCTTTCGCCGCAGCCTGCTCGAAGACCGGACTCTCGACGACGCTCATGCGCACGTAGAGGCCGATCGCCAGGAGCGCGGCGCTGGCGATGAACGGGAGTCGCCACCCCCATGACTCGAACGAGGCGTCCGGGAGCAGGGTCGCGAGCATCACGGCCGACGTCGACAGCAGGAATCCGATCGGCGAACCGAGCTGCATGAGGCCGGTCCACAGCCCGCGACGACGGTCGTCGGAGTGCTCGGCGACCATCAGTGCCGCGCCACCCCACTCGCCACCGACAGCGACGCCCTGCACGACGCGCAGCGTCACGAGCAGGACGGGCGCCAGCATGCCGATCTGGTCGTAGGTGGGCAAGATGCCGATCGCGAAACTGGCGATACCCATCATCACCATCGTGATGACGAGCATCGACTTGCGCCCGAGGCGGTCGCCGAAGTGCCCGAACACCAGGCCACCGAGTGGTCGTGCGACGTAGCCGGCGGCGAGTGTTCCGAAGGCGGCGATCGTCGAGACCGCCGAGCTCGACGACGGGAAGAACAGGTCGCCGAAGACGAGGGCGGCCATCGTGCTGTAGAGCAGGAAGTCGTAGTACTCGATGGTGGTGCCGAGCAGGCTCGAGAGGGTGACCTTCCGCAGTTGCGCGATGTCACCGGACGGCGGGCTCTGTACGTCGCGTGCTGTGTTCGTTTCCTCGGTGGGGGCCGACGCAGGCTGCTCCATTCAGCACTCCTGGGGATCGCAGGGACGGAATCGATGGGGTCACAGCGGTTGCGTGACGCCCATCACCTCGACTCTGTCGACCCGGGCGAGACGATCCAAGGACGCGCCCGCTCAATGGGACGTTCCCGGAAGGCTCAGGACCGAACGACGATTTCGGTGGATCCGGCCCCGCTGAGCGGGGTCTAACCCACCGAGATCGGGCGAGCGTTCCAGCTGTCCTCGACCACCCGCGGCTTGCAGGCCTGATAGGCGCCGGTCACCAACACGGCGACGGCGACGGTCATGAAGGCGAACGAGGCCGTCCAGCCCGAGGTGAGGTCGTGGAAGACACCGAACAGCAGCGGGCCCAGGCACGCGACGGTGTAGCCGACGCCCTGGGTGAATCCCGAGAGAGCGGCGGATCCGGCATGGCTGCGGGAGCGCAGGTTGATGAGCGTCAGGGCCATCGGGAACGTGCTCGGCCCGAGTCCGAGCAGGACGATCCACAAGATGGGCGCGCTCATCGGCGCGATCCACAGACCGGCGAACGCGATGAGGAAGCACGACGCGCACGCCACGACCACGGGGAACGGATTCTCCATCCGCGCGCACAGCGACGGAGCGCCGAACGCGGAGACCAACCCGAGCAGGGCGAACAGTCCCACCATCGCGCCTCCGAAGGCGGGACTGGCTCCGGCGTCGGCGAGGATGTCCGGGATCCACGTGAACATCGAGTAGGTGACGAGCGAGGTCATGCCGAACATGCCGGCCATCCCCCAGCCCACCGGCGACCGCCACACTCTGCCGTCAGTCTTCGGGTCGACGGGAGCCACCTCCCCGGTATCGGCATTCCGATGACGCAGCAGCACCCACACCCACGGGACGGCCGCGGCGAATCCGACGAGCGCCCACACCCCGAGCGAGACGCGCCAGCCGAAGGCGTCGGCGAGGGGAACCGCGACGAAAGCGGGCACGATGGTGCTCAGCTGCACGCCGACGATGTATACCGAGCTGACGAGTGCCAGCGTGTCGGAGAAGTAGCGCTTGACCAGAGGAGGGATGACGACGTTGCCGATGCCCATCCCACCGAGCGCGAGACCCGACAGGAGCAGCAGCGACCACGTGTCGGTCATGAGCGCGCGGGTCGCCATGCCCACGCCGGCCATGAGCATCGCGATCAGCGCGGTGCGTTCGAGTCCCCATCGTCGGCCGAGCGCCGGGGTGGCGAGTCCGAAGGCCGCGAACATCGCGGTCGGGATCATGCCGAAGACACCGACGACCGTGGACGAGAAGCCGATCTCCTCACTGATCTGCGCGGCGAGCGGGCTGAACGAGGTGACCGCAAGTCTCAGCACGAGGGCCGACATCGCGATCGCACAGAACACCAGCAGCCGGCCACGCAGAAGACTCACACCGGAAATCATAGGATGATGGGATGACTTTGGGAAAACCTGTTCAGCGGACGAACCTGATCGAGCAGGTCACCGAGCAGTTGCGCAGTGAGATCTGCAGCGGTCGCTGGAAGGTGGGCGAGAAGATCCCCACCGAACCGCAGCTGTGCGAGTTCACCGGCACCGGACGCAACACCGTCCGCGAGGCCGTGCAGGCACTCGTCCACACCGGCATGCTCGAACGCCGCCAGGGCTCGGGCACCTATGTCATCGCGACCTCCGACGTCACCGGCACCCTCGGCAAATACTTCGCCACCGCCCACGAACGCGACGTCCTCGAACTGCGGCAGGCACTCGACGTCACCGCCGCCGTCCTGGCCGCGCGACGACGCACCCCCGACGACGTGGCCCGGCTCGAGCAGTTGCTCGCCGAACGCAACCGGCTGTTCGCCGGATCCGACACCGACGCCGCGGTGGCCGCCGACGTCGCCTTGCACCGCGGCATCGTCGAGGCCAGCCACAACGCGGTGTACCTCGAGTTCTACGACTCGCTGCTCCCGTCGATCCGGCGGACCATCGACCGGCACGTCCGCGTCACCGGTCTCGGCTTCGAACCGGAACACACCGCTCTGGTCGCCGCCGTGATCGCCGGCGACGAGAACGCGACCGTGGAGGCGGCGCGGGCCCTGTTCGCGGAACTCACCGACTGAGGCCGCCGCTCATCGGACCCCGGCCGAGCGCAGGGCGTCCGCGAGGGTGTACGCCTCCGGAGAGCTCAGGAGAAGTTCGTCGAACTCGACGCCCGGGCCACCCAGCGCGACACGCAGCACCGGATGACCTCGCTTCATGGCGACCAGGCGCTTGATGCCGCGCGGGTGCCGGAAGGTGCCCACCTTCAAGAAGCCGGAGATCACCATGCCCGATCTGATGCCGAGGATCTCGGACGTCCATCCCGGAAGGACCTCCACGCCGGTGATCGCCGAGATCGGCACCTCCATCGCGGATCGGCGGACCATGAAGGCTTCCCACCGAGAGAAGGACAGGTGGAGGGTTGCGTTGTCGTATGTCGTTTCGGCCATGACGTCGGACCTTCCGTCGACGGTAAACTGACTACAGCACTGAGAACATTATCACGGTGATAACAATGATGGGTAGGTACCGATGGCGAAGACGTCCCCGATCGCGGAAGTGGTGCTGCATCCGGTTCGACTGCGGATCGTGCAGCAACTCGGAGGACGGCAGCTGACCACGAGCGAACTCCGGTCGGCACTACCCGACGTCACCCAGGCCACGCTCTACCGGCACGTCGCAGCATTGATCGACGCCGAGATCGTCACCGTCGTCGACGAACGTCGCGTGCGTGGAACCGTAGAACGCACCCTCGCGCTCGGCGACCGCATGGCACACGTCGGCCACGACGACCTCGCGGCGATGAGCGACGCCGAACTGCGCAATGCCTTCGTCACCTTCCTGGGTGCGCTCGGCGAGAGCTTCGACAAGTTCATCGGGGACGACGATCGGAGCCTGCGGGACTATCTGGGTTTCGGGACCACCCCGCTCTACGTCACGACCGACGATCTCGCGGAGATCCAGAGCAGGCTCGCCGACATCCTCGCCCCGTATCGCACGGATACCGGTGACGACCGAATGCGCATCACCCTGACGACCGCGGTGATACCGGCTCCTCCCAGCACTGCTTCCGAAGAGGGGTAGAGGCCGGCAGAGGAGTAGACCTCAGCGGAACTCGTCGACGTGCGCACCGGCCCACTGCGCGAAGATCGTCGTGGGCCGGCCGAAGTCGAACCGATGTCGGACGGTTACGCCTTCCCGTACCGTGTCTGCGGGAGGTAGACATGACAATTGCCGGTTCACTGTTCCGTCTCGCAGGTCCCTTCAACTCCATGGTCATGGCAGCCGCCGGTCTACCCGTCATCGGTAACCGGATCCGTAACTATGTCGCACCGATCACGTACACGGGTCGAAAATCCGGCAGGAAGATCACGTTGCCGATCAGTTACCGACGTTCGGGCGACTCCGTGACGATCGGCGTCGCGATGCCCGACGAGAAGTCCTGGTGGCGCAACTTTCTCGGCGCCGGTGCTCCCATGAGCATCCAACTCGACGACAAGGGACGCACCGGCCACGCCGTCGCGACACGCGACGAACGCGGTCACGTCGAGGTTGTGCTGCAACTCGATCCCGCCTGATCCGGTCACCCGAGACGAGTGGGGCACTCAGCGGCACAACGCGCCATATCATTCCGGTGAACAACGCGCGTAAGGGAATTCGGCGGCGGTAACCTGAGCGGTACACGACATCATCACGATGCCGCTGGACACCATCCGGAAAATTTCGCTGGGATCCTCTCGGAGGCCGACGTGCGTGGATTCGGTATCGATCTCGGAACAGCCAACACCGTCGTCGGAACGCCCGACGAGGGCATAGTCCTCAACGAACCGTCACTGATGATGGTTCGGACGAAGGAACCGCGCCGCGCGCTCGCGATCGGCAAGGAGGCGAGCGACCTCGTCGACCGCACACCCGGTGGGATCACCCCCGTCCACCCGATACGCGACGGGGTGATCGTCGATCTCGAAACGGCACGGACATTCGTCACGGCCGTGCTCGCCCAGCTCGCCCCACGCCGCCGCTACGGCATCCGGCCCATGGGCGTCATCGCGGCTCCCGCCGGGGCCACGCCGCTCGAGCGTCGTGCGCTGCTCGAGGTGGGGCACGAGGCCGGTCTGCGGAAGGTCGGATTGATTCCCGAGCCGGTCGCCGGTGCCATCGGGTGCGGGATCGACCCGCTCGAGCCCCGGACCCATCTCGTCGTCGACATCGGTGGCGGCACTTCGGAAGTCACCGCTCTCTGCTACGGCGGTGTCCTGTCGCACCGCAGTTGCCGCATCGCCGGGGACGACCTGACGAGCGCGATCCTCCGATACCTGCGCGCTGAACACCAGATCATCGTCGGTGAACTCACTGCCGAGCGCGCCAAGGTGGGTGCGCCCGAGACCGCCGACGAACGGTCGCTCGTGGTGGAAGGTCGCGACGCCGCGACCGGCCGCGCGCGTCTGGTGACGCTCGAGACCGAGGAGATCATGGATGCGGTTCGGCCCACCACGACGAGCATCGTGCAGACGCTGTCGAGCTGCCTGGACGACCTGCCGCCGCGTGCGATCAGCGACGTGATGGCCGAAGGCATTCTGGCGATCGGCGGAGGATCGATGCTGCGCGGTGTGCCGCAACTGCTCGAGGAGGCCTTCGGCCTGCCGGTGAAGACCGCCGAGCGTCCCCTCACCTGCGTCGCCGAAGGGGCGACCTCCTGTATCGAACACGCCGACGTGATCGCCGCCTACGCGGCCTGACCCCTCAGGGATTCGGCGTCCGGATCTGCGCGAGGTAGCGCTCGAGCAGACCCTTGACGACCGGTCCCGAGGTGGCCGATCCGAATCCGCCGCCGCGCACCAGCGCCGTCACCACGACCTCCGGCGACTCGGCGGGCACCACCGCGGAGAACCAGGCGTTGAGTCCCTTGCCCGGTGCCGACGGATCCTCTGCCGTGCCGGTCTTGGCGGCGGCCGTGACCGGCAGGCTCGCGAGCTGACCGGCGGTGCCGGCCGACGCCGATGCCCGCATGCCCGCGCGCACCGGTTCGAGCTTGTCGGCGAACGACAACGGCCGCGGTTGCTCGGTAGGAATCGGAACTGCGTCACCGGGTCCGTAGGCGGCAGCAAGCTTCGGGGTCACCATCTGCCCCGACGCGATACCCGCCGTCCACCGCGCGACCTGGATCGGCGTCGCGGTGACAGTGCCCTGCCCGATTCCCATGAGCAGGGTCGAACCCGGATACCAGGCACCTCCGATGCTCTCGACGTTGTCCGGAGTACCGAGGAAGCCCGCGGACTCGGCCGGCAGATCGATCCCCGAGGGGGCACCCGCGCCGAGCTCGGAAGCGATCTGCGCGATGCGGTAGGGACCGAGAAGGTCGGCCAGTTGGTAGAAGTAGACGTTGTCGGACCACTGGATCGCCCCGAGCAGGTTGTTCGGGCCCATCGGCTGCCAGTTGGCGAAGGTGTGACCGCCGTAGGTGTAGGCCGCACCACCCGCCAGGAAGGCATCCGGGGACAGCACGTCGAACGCGGCGTTCGTCGACGCCGTCACGATCTTGAACGTCGACCCCGGTGGCACTGCCGTCTGCACCGCATGGTTGAGCATGCGGCCCGGACCCGATGCCTCGGTCTGCGCCGCGATCGCGGCCAGGTCGGCCGGGGGTCCGTAGACGTTGTTGTCGTAGCCGGGGACGCTGGCCAGCGCCAACACCGCGCCGGTGCGGGCGTCCATCACGACCGCGGCACCGAGGTCGCCTCCGCTGGTGCGCACCGTCTGCGCGAGCGCGTCGGTCGCGGCCTGCTGCATACCGACATCGAGGTGCAACCGCAGGTCGTGGCCGCGGATCGGATCCACCCGCTCCCCCGTGCCCACCGGGCGCCCGGATGGATCGACGTACACGCATTGACGGCCGTCGACGCCGCGCAGCAACGCGTCGTACTGCCGCTCGAGCCCGGCCTTGCCGACCCGTGATCCGAGCGCGAGGGTCGGCCAGAGTTCCATGTCCTGCTCGTCCGCGATGCCGACGTACCCGAGAAGCGAGGCGAGCACCTCTCCGTGCGGGTACTGCCTGCGCCCCGTCGGGTAGACGAGCACCCAGGGCAGCTGAGCGTCCACGATCGCCCGGGCCTGGTCGGGCCCGACTCTCCCGAGCACGACCTGGATGTCCCCGCCGGTACTGCTCCGCAGTTCCTCGTCGAGCTTCTCCGGGGGCATACCGAGCAGGGCGGCGAGTTCGTAGCGCGCCGACGGGACACCCTCGGCGAACATTCGGGCAACCACCGCGACGGTGTACTCGGCGACATTGGTCGCGACGGGAACGCCGGTCCGGTCGAGGATGTGGCCGCGTTCGGCGGGCAGGCGGATGCAGCGCAGCATCTGCGTGTCGCTCGTCGCGCGGAACTCGGTGCCGTGCTCGGTCTGCATCTGCCACGCGAACACCGACATGGCGGCGAGCGAGGCCGTCAGCGTCAGCGCACCCACCGACACTCCTCGCGGCAGACGCCGCTTCTTGGGGTCGGTCACCCACAGCGGCCGGGTCACCCCGTCGCGGCGCACTGCGAGCACCAACCCGATCGAGACGAACCCGATGATCGAGGCGGTGCCCCCGTAGCTGAAGATCGGGATCGGCATGCCGGTGTGCGGTAGCAGCGACAGGCTCTGGGCCACCGACACCACGGTGTGCAGTCCGAACACACCACCGATGCCCGCTGCGACGAGTGCCGCCTCCCGGGTGCGTGCGACGCGGGCGGCGACCACGGAACGCCACACGATGATCACGACGGCCGCCACCACGGCGATGCCGGCGACCAGACCCCACCCGTACACCAGGCTCGCGAAGGCCAGGTCGTGTTCCGACTCGGGGAGATATTGCGCCCGCAGGTCGTAGTCCGGTTCGCGTCCGAGGCCCCACCACCCCGCACTGCCGATCGCGATGTCCGCCTGCCACGCCGCCCACCCCGATCCCTGCGGGTCGGCGTCGTTCGACAGGAAGACGTGGATCCGCTCGAGCTGATACGGACGCAGGAACAACACGGCCATCGGCAGCGACGCGAGCCCGAGCGCGAACAGCGGGAACAGCGACCGCAGCGGGACTCTCGCCAGGATCAGCATGAGCAGCACGGTCGCCACGAGCACGACGGCGGTCGAGAGGTCGGGCTGCAGTGCCACCAGGGCGATCGGCACCGCCGACACGATCAGGACCCCCACGAACCTGCCGAGCGTGTATCCGCCGGCCAGTATCGCGGCGGGCACCATGACCAACGCCAGCTTGGCGATCTCGGAGGGCTGCAGGGTGAACACACCCAGGTCCAGCCAGCGTTGAGCGCCCTTGGTCGCGATGCCCACCAGCGGCACCGCCGCGAGCAGGACCACCGACGCGGTGAACAGTGCCCACCCGAACCGGCTCAGAGCGGCGATCCGCATGCGCGACGTCACCCACATCGCACCGATCCCCACGGCAGCGAGCAGGGCGTGACGCACTGCGAGCGACGACATGCCCGTCGAGATCATATTGAGCATGCCGAGAGCCACCAGGGCGACGGCCGCCGTGACGAGCCAGGGATCGGACGGGTGCCTATCCGCCGTCACGAGAGCCCCCGGGCACGCAGGCGGCATTCTCGACGGGAACGTACATCGGCTCGGACGCGGCCGCTGCAGGGACGGTGGTGACCGCGGCGACGGCGAGTGCCGACCCGGGTGGCAGGTCGACGCTTCCGATGCCGTAGGCCTCCAGGCCTCCCGGTGGCACCGGCACAGTGACCTCCCCGCCCGGCAGTGTCACGCCCGTACATCGGTCGTAGACGGTCAGATTCCATGTGACCGCACCGATATTCGCCGCGGGGTCGAGCCCGACGTCGACGCGCACGGTGCACGATTCTCCCGGCTCGCACGGACCGTTCGCGAAGCTCGCGGCAACCTGCGTGATCGGTCCGGCGCTTCCGGGAAGGCCGGTGTCGACGGGACCGGGCACGCCCGCCTCCGGTGCCGCTTCGGGCACCGGTGGCGGTGGTGAGACCGGATCGATCCGGTCGTCCATCGACGAGTCCACCGGGTCGAGAAGGGTGTGCCAGCCCCGATTCAGTTCCGACCACGCCGTGGGAGCCACCCACACCAGCCCGACGAGCGCGATGATCGCGAGCAGCGCCATGACGGTCCGGCGTCGCGGCAGCCGTCGCTTCTTGCGATGCCACACCTTTCCCGCCGGCGGGCGACGGCGATTCGGGACGAAGGTCCTCTCTTCCGTCAGGCGCGGCACGTTCGTCCACTCCGCCGTACCGTCCACCGGACGAGCAGTTCCCTTCACCACCGAGACGAGCGCGGCGATCTGCGATCGTTTCCTTTCGACCTCGGTTTCGTCGAATTCGGTTGCGGCAGCATAACGAACGCGTCTCGCCAGACCGACGAGATCCGTCGACTCGGCGATCGCCGCGTCCACTCTCTCCTCGAGCGCTTCGTTGCGGCAGTTCGTCACGATTCGGCGAAGAAGATCGGCTGTCGCGTCGCGTACCTCGTCCCAGGAGCGTGCGTTCTTGACGCAGTCGATCGTGAGCTGACCACCCTCGGACACCATCACAGCGTCGCCGCGAAGGCGGATCGGATGGTGACCCCGGGTGTGCGCGAGTTCGAGTTGATCAACCGCATCGGTGACGAGCAGCGCGGCCTGCGCAGGCGTCAAAGTCGCTACGGCAAGCAGTCTTCCGAGTTCTACGCCGCCGCCCCCTGCGTCGTCGTCCGTCCGAGTGGGCGGTCCGGATCGAACCTCGACGGACTCGTAGTCTCTCGCATGGATTCCCAAGACTGCTTCGATCATCGCGCATCCCGAAAACGCCAGGCCTCCCGCAAGTGTCAGCCAGACCGGAGCGGGCGGGTGAATTGACCTTGAATTGCCTTTCCCACTTGACGACTCGTTACCGAAATCCATTGTGTGTCATTTGCGCAAGAGTTGCCTCGACTTTCGAACGAAACCTTGCGACACTCCCGCCCCGGAGACTGTTACCCCCGGGAACACCCACCGATCACTCGCCGTCCGCATACACCGTGTCGGGACGTGCCGGGAAGTGACGCCGAGCGTCGAACGGTTCGAGCCAGACCTGCACCGTGGCGAACAGTCCGCGCTGCGGGAGCCGGAAGTCACCGAGGCGGTCCTGCTGGGTCAGTGGACCTTCCGGCCCGAGATCCACTCCACCGACGACAGCGCGCTCGGTGTGCGCGGCCCACAGCTGCCGCGGGTTGGCCCGGAACCACTGCCCGTTCGGCAGGTGCCCACCGAGCCGCATCCGGCCGGCGCCGAGCACCGGTCCGGCGACGCGACCCATCGCGGCCAGCACCGCCGGGCTGTGCCAGAGGGCGTCGGGCATCAGACTGCCCGCCGCGTTCATGAGGGTGGTCGCCGGCGAGGTGGTCATCCGGAGATCCCACTCCAGTTCGCCACCGACCGTCACATGCAGGTCGGCCGGTCCGGTCCACTCGGCGCGCACGTCGGTCTGCTCGGTGCGGCTCAGCGCGCGACCGAGATAGCGCGGGCAGCTCAGCTCGGCGGGCACGTCGCTGTAGACAGTCCACGTGCCGGCCGGGTTGCGGTGCCAGACGGACGTGAAGCCGTCGCCGATGCTGTTGATCGGGAATCCGCGCAGCGCGAGATAGTGGCCGCTCGCGAACGGCGCGCCGATCACGGCGTAGCCGGCGAAACGCTCTCCGGAAACCCGGGGCAGTTCGCAGGACTGCTGGGCGGCTGCGTGCGGGGTGATGGTCATCTCGTCCTCCTCGATTGCGGGTACTTCGATCCTGTGCTCGCCGCGTCCGCACGTCATGAGGCCGCTGCCTCATCTTTCGGACCGGGCATCGTGCGAGGACACTGATTCCATGACGTCCACGGGTGACGGTCCGCGACGGGCGGAACTGGTCGCCGCGCTGTCCCTCGCCATCGATCTGGGTCTCGGTCAGCCGATGGAGCACATGCTGCGCTCGGCAGTGATCGCCACGCGCATCGCCGACCGGATGGGGCTGAGCGCCGACCAGCGGGACGTCGTCTTCTACGCCAACCTGGTGGCCTGGATCGGGTGCCACGCGGACTCCCACGAACTGGCACGGATGTTCGGCGACGACATCGCGTTCCGCGCCGACACCTACGCGGTGGACATGACGGGGCTCCCCTTCTTCCGCATGCTGATGGGCCACAGTGGGCGGGGACTGCCGTACGCGGAGCGTTTCCTCCACGCCACGACCTTCCTGTTCACGGCGCGTCGGCAGGTGTCCGAACTCATCCGGTCCCACTGCGGGTCCGCGAGTGTTCTCTCCGACCGCGTCGGGTTGGACCCTCGCGTGAGCGGCATGCTGACCTTCACCTTCGAGCGCTGGGACGGCGCGGGGCTACCCACGGGCGTTCGCGGTGACGAGATTCCCGTCGAGATGCAGATCGTGCAGCTGGCCGATGTCGCGGAGGTGTACGTGCGTCTCGGTGGGCCAGCGCAGGCGGTCACTGTCGCTCGTGCGCGAAGCGGAACCCAGTTCGGTCCTCGTGTGGTGCAGGTGTTCGTCGACGACGTCGACGCCATCACGGCGGGTGTCCTCGAACAGGACGCATGGTCGGCGGCGCTCGCCCAGGCGTCCGATCGTGACTACATCCTGAGCAGACCCGAACTGGACGAGATGCTGCGCGCGATGGCGGATTTCGTCGACCTCAAATGTCCTTACCTATTGGGGCATTCGAGACGCGTGGCGGATCTGGCGGCGGCCGCGGGCCGGCATCGCGGACTTCCGGTCGCGGAGGTCGAACTCCTCTACCGCGCGGGTCTCGTGCACGGACTGGGACGGATGGGTGTGCCCAATCAGATCTGGGAGAAGGTCGGCCCGCTCACCACCGCGGAATGGGAGCGGGTCCGCTTGTATCCGTATCTGACCGGACGGATCCTCAGCCGCGTCGGCGGGCTGGAGCCGGTCGTCGCGGTTGCTGTGACGCACCGCGAGCGACTCGACGGTTCCGGATATCCCGGCGGACTCCGGGCCGCCGATCTGGGCGTGACGGCGCGGATCCTCGCCGCCGCGGAGACCTATCAGCGGCTACGAGAGCCTCGACCGCACCGCAAGGCACTGACGGCCGAGGCCGCGGCGGCCAGGATGTGCCGCGACGCGCAGGCTGGTCGACTCGACACCGAAGCGGTCGAGGCCGTGCTGCTCGCGGTGGGGCATCCGACGAAGCGACGCGCGCCCTGGCCTGCGGGACTGACGGGTCGCGAGGTGGAGATCCTCAGACTCGTCGCTCTGGGGTATTCGAACCGGCAGATCGCCGACGAGCTGGGTATCGCGCACAAGACGACCCGTAATCACGTCGAGCACGTGTACACGAAGCTCGACGTCCACAACCGCACGCAGGCAGGGCTCGCCGCCATCGACCTCGGCCTCAGCTGATTTATGTGGATCCGGCCCCGCTTTCCGGGGTCGAGCCCACACAATCAGGGTCCGCATCAGGCGATGTGCCAGATGTATGCCGACGTACTACAGGACTGGGTACTTCCTCGCCTCCGCACGCGACGACGCGACGAGCCGGAAGATCTGGTGTTCTCGACCGTCATATACGCCGTCGAGAACACCGGATCGGAACGGCGTCCTCGTCCCCTTACCGCGGATCGTCGGAGTGGCTGACGACGTTGACGACCGTGCCGTCCGGTGCGCGCACGAAGAACCGCCGCACTCCCCACGGCTCCGTCGTCAGCGGATACACGATCTCGAACCCCCGACGCTGCGCTTCCTCGTAGGCCGCCTCCACCTCGTCGCCGACGTGGACGGAGATCGCCGAGTCCACAGGAGCACTCTCGTCACCGCTCACCAACTGGACCACAGCACGACCGTCGGGAGTGGTGAACCGCGCAACCCACCCGAGGTTCATCTCTTCGACGCTCAACCCCAGATAGTCCGCGTAAAAGCTCCGCGCCTCCCCGATGTCCGGGACGTTGATATTCGTGGTGATGCCGGTCGGACGCATGCGGTCACTCCTTCGACGATCCTCGGTGGATTCGACCCGCTCAGCGGGGTTCATTCCACACAAATCGGGTGATGGGTCATCTCGAATTGGAGTACACCACTACTCGCGCTTCGGAGTCCCGAGAATGAGTACGCAACCCGGACAGTGGCGGCTGTTGGACGAAGCCGAGGCCGCCGCACTCTCTCTGGCCGACGAATCGCACACCCCGCCCCGAGAGGGATGAACTCACCGTCGCTCTGCGAAAGTTCATCCGCACCAAGGGCGCCGACTACCTCGATGATCCGAACGTCTCGTCTGTCGGCGTCGGATACAAGCATGTGGACGGCAAACCCACCGACGAGCTCGCCGTGCAGTTCACAGTGAATGAGAAGGTATCGGACCCCGAAGCTCTCGAAGCATTGGGCACCTCCCCGCTTCCCGAGAGCATCACCGTGAACGGTGTGAAGGTCCCGACCGATGTGATCGAGCGGTCGTACGAACCCGCATTCCATCGCGCCCCGGAAGCAGCGACGCCGCCCCGGAAGACGCGACGACAACCGGATAGGACGACTCGTGCGGTCGCACCTGGGGCCGGCCGGGGACTGTGCCGTGGCGACGGTCAAGGATCGGCAGTTCGATCCGGAGATCTGCGGGCTCGGCACGAAGTCCATCGGTGGGTTCGAAATCGGACCCGACCCGAAACACCCCGCAGCCGACGGTGAGATCAGCAGCGGCGGCGACTCGGGATCGGCATGGATGTTCCGGTCCGGAACCGGCGCGGCGACCACAGTCTTTGCCGGCCTGCATTTCGCCGGGGAGGCCAACGGCAGCTCCGACGAGCACGCGCTGGCGTGCCTGCCGCAATCCGTCTTCGAGAAGCTGGGGGTGACCTTCACCCCGCCCGCGTCGGAAGAGGTGGTCGCGGCCGTCGGTTACGACCCGAACTTCCTGTCGACGCCCGTCCCGCTTCCCGAAGTGACGGCCGAGGTGAAGCCCGACCTCGCGAAGGCGAACGACGGCTCCGAGGTGCTGCAGTACACGCACTTCTCGCTGACGATGCGGAGGTCGCGCCGGTTCGCGGCCTGGGTGGCGTGGAACATCGACGGCGGATCCATGAAGAAGCTCAACCGGAAGAACATCGACTTCGTCAAGGATCCACGTCTGGCGGCGGACGCCCAGGTCGGCAACGAGCTGTACCGGGCGAACCGACTCGACCGTGGGCACCTTGCACGACGCGCCGACCTGCTGTGGGGCAGCATGAGCGAAGCGAACAAGGCGAACAGAGACTCGTTCTTCTACACCAACATCACCCCGCAGATGGACGACTTCAACCAGAGTGCCCGCGACGGCGTCTGGGGCAAGCTCGAGGACGCGGTCTTCGCAGACGTCGACGTCGACGACCTGAAGGTGTCGGCGTTCGGCGGCCCGGTGTTCGCGGACGATGACCGCGAGTTCAGGAGGGTGAAGATCCCCCGCGAGTTCTGGAAGGTGCTCGTGTTCATGGAGAACGGCGAGCTTGAGGAGCAAGGCTTCCTACTGAGACAGAACCTCGATCAGATCGAGGTGCTCGACCTCGACGAGTTCCGGCTCTTCCAGGTTCCGCTGGCCGAGATCGAACAACGCGCCCGGCTGCGGTTCCCGCAGGCGTTGCGAGATGCGGATCTGCAGGTCGCGACGGAGGCGATCACCGAACCGCTGGATTCGGTGGCAGCCATCCACTGGTGACGTCTCGTATAGGCGTGAGAACGGTTTCGTCCCTATAACTCTCGCGCGCTGAACCGAGGCTCGCCCCGCGTGTAGCGCGAGCGAACCTCGGTTCAGCGCGTCAAGTTGCGCCTGTTACAGTCTCCGCGCTGGTCTCGAGGGGCCGAGATCATGACGGAGGGGGCACGTGAAGTCTTTTCTGCTGCGCAGGGTGCTGCCGATAGTCGGCGGGATAACGGCGCTGCTGCTACTTCCTCGGGTGTCCGCGCTCCTGGGTCCCGAGATTCCATCGGTACCGACCTTGGTACCGACGACATCCGCTCCATCCACACAAACGAGCCCACGAACCCTTCCCCCGCCATTGCCGGAGGGGTTCCCCTCCATGTTGCGTCCACCGCCTCAAATGACCGCCGCGCCGGGCGGTCCGCAACCGATCAGCACCAGATACGGTCTCACATACGATATTCCGGCGGACTGGACCAACGACTACCGCTCTATCGCTGGGTGGTCGAACAAGGACGACCGGGCGAGCTTCGGGGCAATCGGGCATTTCGGCGAAGGGTACTGCTCGGAGAACGACGGCGCTCAACTGGCGATGTCGGGTGCCGCAGGTTCACGGGACCTCGATCTTCTCGCGGTCGCGTCGAAGGAGATTCGAGCTGTCGAGTGGATCTTCGGTGACGACGCGGGCACACTACCGACGGTCGAGTACGCCGAACCTGTGTGGTTCGAAGTGGCCGGCCGTCCGGCCGTCCGACTCTCCGCCCACGTCACGGACATCCCGCAGGTCAGCGAGTGTGACCCCGAAGCCGCCTTATTCGACATTGTTGCGACACCTGGATACGCCAGTGCGGAAACCATGGTGCTGATGGTCGAGATACACGAAGGCATCGACGGCGCATACGATGTCGGTGTCGCAGACGAGATCATTGGGACACTCCGGCCGACGTAAGCAACTTACCAAGGCCAGCACCACCTCGACCGACCTGCGAAATCCACGGGCGGCAACGTGCGGCCACGCACCGCGCTCGACGAGTCCAATGGGCCACCTGTTACAGTCTCCGCGCTGGTCTCGAGGGGGTCGAGATCAAGCCGAAGGGGGGCGCGTGAAGTCGTTTCTGCTGCGTAAGGTACTGCCGATAATCGGCGGGATAACAGCACTGTTGCTACTTCCTCGGGTGTCCTCGTTTCTCGGTCCCGAAGTCCCGTCCGTATCTACCTTGGTGCCGACCACGGTCGCGGCACCGAGCCCTTCTACACCGCAGACCACGCGACCTCCCCTTCCGGAGGGTTTTCCCTCCATGTTGTTTCCCCCACCGAAGATCGACGTCGAGCCAGGGCAAACGCAACCGATCGACACCAGATACGGCCTCACCTATGAGATTCCGGCGGACTGGAAGAACGACCACGGCGCTAGCTCCGGATGGTCCGGTGAGGAAGGTCATGCCGTCTACGGCAGCGTCGGTTCGTTCGGCTACGGGTCCTGTCCCGAAAAGGACGGAGGCTGGCTGGCGATGTCCGGCGTGGCGGGCTCGCGAGGTATCGACCTCGAAACCGTAGCTACCGAGAGGATCCGAGACGTCGAGTGGATCTTCGACGACAACGCCGGCACGCGGCCGACAGTCGAGTACACCGCACCCGTATGGTTCGAGATCGCTGACCGCCCCGCCATTCGAATTTCCGCCCGTATCACTGATATTCCGGAGGTCAGTGGTTGCGAACCCGACGCCGCCCGGTTCGACATCGTTGCCACCCCGGGCTATGCGACGGCGCAGACCATGGTGTTGATGGTGCAGGTCAACGAAGGCGCGTACGACGTCGATGCCGCCGACGACATCATCGCAACGCTCCGACCGTCTTGATCGACTTTTGGACTCATTGACACCGCAGCACTGTGCAGATCCCAGTCGATGGAGCTCTCGTCGAGTGCACTCGACGAGACGAACCGCGGCACCTGTTACAGTCTCCGCGCTGATCTCGAGGGGGTCGAGATCCAGTCGGGAGGGGGCACGTGAAGTCGTTTCTGTTGCGCACCGTACTGCCTATTGCAGGAGGGATGGCAGCAATCCTGCTGCTACCGCGGGTGTCCTCGATTGTCGGCCCTGACGTCCCCTCGGTTCCGACTTTGGTGCCGACTACCTCCGCGCCATCGGCACCGGTGGGTCCACGAACCTCTCCCCCGCCATTGCAGGAGGGGTTCCCCTCGATGCTGCGCCCACCGCCTCAGATGACCGCCGCTCCAGGTGCGCCGCAACCGATCAGCACGAGATACGGTCTTACATACGATATTCCGGCGGACTGGACCAACGACTACCGTTCTATCGCCGGATGGTCCAACGAGAACGACAAGGCCAGTTATGGAGCTGTCGGGTTCTTCGGTTACGGTTATTGCCCGGAGGAAGACGGGGGCTGGCTTGCGATCTCCGGCGCGGCAGGTTCGCGGGACCTGGACCTCGAATCGGTAGCGCAACAAGAGGTCCGCGCCGTCGAGTGGATTTTCGACGACAATGCCGGAACATTGCCGACGGTCGAGTACACCGGCCCCGTATGGTTCGAAGTCGCAGGGCGGCCCGCGGTCCGCGTCTCAGCCCTCGTTACCGATATCCCGCGAATCAGTTCGTGCGAACCAGGCTCGGCCCGCTTCGATGTCGTGGCGACGCCAGGTTACGCCACCGCAGAAACCATGGTGTTGATGGTCGAAGTCCACCAGGATATCGATGGCGCGTACGAGGGCGGGGTTGCAGACGACATCATTTCGACGCTTCGACCCACCAAACGAAGCGCATCAAGAAGACAGAAAGTGTCATGGGCGAAACATTCAAGGCAGCTCCCGAAGAAGTAGCCGGAGCCGCTGTGTTATTCGATGACATTGCCGACGACGCCTCGGCCTCCACCGACTACATACGTGCGGAATGCAGTGTTCAGCAAGGATTGGGCGCAGGTGTACTTGCACTATTGAGCGCCCCTCTGGCAGCGACCGCGGACTTCATGTCTTCCCGGTACGGCGGCTTGGCGGCGGTTACTCGGTCGACCGGTGTGGAGCTCAACCGAGTTGCGTGGATGTACGCAGACCAAGAGGCCCAAACATATGACGCTCTCAACGCGAACATATTGTTCGAAGAGCTGATCGACGCCCACTACGACCCGTACACCCCAGCGCCCGGCCCCGCAGCTCCGTTCCTCGACCCGGTGACTTACCGGAAGGCAGAGGAAGTAGACCTTCCGCTGTCCGAAGTAGGAGCCGAGGATATTCGGCAAGTCATCGCGGACGCAGCAGGTTGGCTCGGAGATGTAGACGACGCGATTCACGCTGCAACGGGATGGAGTCCGCTCCTGCAGTTCGTGGAGCCATTGACGGGAAACTGGAACGAACTGAAGCGTATCGGCGACGCATACCGCATCGCAGCCGAAGGTATGGAAACGTGTGGTTCCAACGTCCGTACCGGCTATGAACAACTCGATCCGCATTGGGACGGTGCGGCCGCTCAGAGCTTCACGGAGCATGCTGAACGCCAAGCAGCAGCTATGGAGTGGGAAGGCCCGGTAGGCCGAGTAGCGAAAGAGATGTGCTTCTTCACCTCCGACAAGGTCAGGCAGGCGGCGATAAGCGGGGTTCAGCGACTCGCCACGATGTTGGAGGAGGAAGTCTCACTCGAGAACACCACCCAGGCATTGAAGTTCGCCGTCAAGAAGATTCCCTGGATCGGCACGTACATCCAGGTGAACGCCATTGTCGAGATCATCAAACAAGCGGCTTCGCAGATCGATGATCTCGTCAATGGCGTGCGGGAGATAGTCGAGGCGCTCGAAGGATTCCTTGCAGCGATGGCATCTCCGTCCGGCTATCTCAACGAGAAGTTCGAAGAGAAGCTTGCACCGATAACCGACGCTTACAACGACACCAAGACCAAGGCCGAACTGGCCATGGACATCACCAGCGTGGCCGATGCAGACGATACATACAATGCCCCCAAGTCCGGCTATGTCGTCGGCGACGATCCCTGGGCGGATGCCGTATGAGAGATGTCCCCTTCCATCTGGAAGCAGCCGTCCGAAGGATCCAGGACGCCGGATACACCATCGACACCCATCGCATCCGTGCCGACCATGTGTCCAACGGTGACTGGGATACGCGGATAGACGTCGACGAAGCACTGATGAGCCGGCTCGCAGGAACCGATACCGCCTCCGACTCGCTTCGAGCCTTCGCGTCCCGCGTCGACGCAGGCACAGCCGAGTGGCACGACATCGAACGGATCCTTCGCACTCTCCCACCGGAGGTGACCGAACTGAAGACATCGAAGCACTACCGCTGGTGTTGGGATTATCAGCCATCTGCTGCAAGGCCGGTCGAGGACGAGCCAGAGCCATACAGAATTCCTTGGCAGCGATGATCGACGATCACGTGCAATCGATGTAGAAATACCCGGCGGACGCGGATTGCGAGGTGGTGCAGCTCCGCCTGATTTGTGGTTCCAGCCCCGGATCGCGGGGCTGGAACCACGCAAGTCGTCGTCGCGTCAGCATCGACGGCCAGGACATCGCGCAGCGTCAGGTGGTGACCGCGAACCCAGCGCGTAGCCGATCGAGCTGCTCCGGTGTCAGGGCCGTCGCGAATCGCTTCTTCTTGCCGCCGCTCGACGGATGGTCGAGATAGACGAACGCTCGGGGACGGCCGTCGTGAACGTGTTCGGCGTATCGGTGCTCTCCGTCGAGACCCAGGTCGAACAATTGTGAGACCTCCCGAGCCGCGTGCACACCGATGACTGCAAAGACCCGGCTTCTGACGCGGCGGACAACACCTGCGGGAGGTATTTCGTCGCACATGTGTGACGCGCCTCGGCAACACCGATCTCATTCCTGCTCTTACCCTGATTCCACCGAAAGACCGACTGCGTAGCAGCGTGTCGAACTGAAGAAAGTGCCCCCTGAACTGGGAAGATTGGAGTTCTCACACAACAAATCCACCAGTTCACGAAAGACACTTCCGGTGAAAGTGCCCCACAAGTTCATCGACGGCTCCGCGATGGTCGACGAGGACAACCTCGTCTCGTGCGCCGGCCTGGTCCCGATCATGACCTTGGCCGAACACACCCACCTGCCGGACCTGCTCTCGGAGAAGGTCTCGATCACCACCACGAAGGTCGCGTCCGGGGCGGCGAGCCCGGCACCGAAACTGCTCACCCTGATCGCCGGGATGTGCGCCGGCGCCGACAACATCGACGATATCGACCTGCTACGCTCCGGCGGCATGACACACCTCTTCGGAGGTGTCTACGCCCCCTCGACCGTGGGAACACCGCTACGCGAGTTCAGCTTCGGTCATGCCCGCCAGCTCGAATCCGTGCTCCGCGAACACCTGATCGCACTCACGGCCCGGGTCGAGATCCTGCCCGGTTTGGCCGAGCAGGCGTTCATCGACATCGACTCGCTGCTGCGCCCGGTCTACGACCGCGCCAAACAAGGCGCGAGCTACGGACACACGAAAATCGCCGGCAAACAGATCCTGCGCAAAGGCCTGTCCCCACTGGCCACCACCATCAGCACAGCCGACTCCACGCCGATCATCACCGGGATGCGACTGCGCGCTGGGAAAGCCGGCTCCGGTAACGGTGCAGGTCGGATGGTCACCCAGGCCATCGTCACCGCCCGGGCAGCGGGCGCGGCCGGTGCCATCACGGTCTGCGGTGATTCCGCCTACGGCACCCGTTCGGTCATCTCGGCGTGCCTGCGCGCGAAAGTGTGCTTCTCGCTCGTCCTGGCCAAGAACACCGCGGTCCAACGCGCGATCGACTCGATCCCCGACGACGCGTGGACCCCGGTGAGATATCCCGGTGCCGTGCGTGACCCGGACACCGGAGCGTGGATCTGAAGATGCCGAGGTCGCCGAAACCGCCTACACCGCTTTTGCTTCCACCACGACTCCGGTTACCGCCCGGTTGATCGTGCGCCGCGTCAAAGACGCCCGCTACCCCGACGCGTTGTTCCCGGTGTGGCGGCATCATCCGTTCTTCACCAACACCACTACCTCGGCCACCGACGCCGATGTCACCCATCGCCGGCACGCGATCATCGAAACCGTCTTCGCCGACCTCATCGACGGACCCCTGGCGCACATGCCGTCGGGGCGCTTCGGGGCGAACTCCGCGTGGGTGCTCTGCGCGGCGATCGCCCACAACCTGCTGCGCGCCGCTGGCCTTCTTGCAGGTGGTGGGCATGTTCGCGCCCGTGGGGCGACGCTACGGCGCAAGATCGTCGATATCCCGGCCCGATTGTGTCGACCGCAACGAAAACCGATCTTGCGGCTACCCACGCACTGGCCCTGGTCGGACGCATGGCTTCGATTGTGGACCAGTACCATCGGCCACAGCCCGCCAGCTATCGCCTGAACACCGACCGACCCGCCGAGACGGCACGACCGGAACCGCACCGTGGAAAAGCTGGGCAAACCAGCGGTCACCGCATGTCCGCAACTGCCCATACATCCACTCGCCCGGCCGGAACGGGCTTCGGCATCACGTCAGTGGATTCAGGCTAAGAATCTCGACGCAGTCATTTGCGGCAACGACGGTCGGGTGTACACGACGTAGTGGAAGGGGTCGTAGCCCAGAAGGCCCGGGATCCTGTCTCCAGGCCGCGTGCGCCCCCACAACTCTCGCGCGCTGACCCGAGGCTTGCCCCGCGTGTAGCGTGAGCAAACCCGGGTTCGGCGCGCGAGGAAGCCCATTGCACTCCCCTATCGTCCACATATCAAATTCGGGTTCGAGTTCGATCATTGCCGGTCGCTCGTCGTCCCTGTCTCCATTCGGATCCGCCCCCATACAGTGGCCAAACGCCACGATGCTGCTCGCCCATGCTTGAGCCGAGCAATAGATCGCTCTCACGTCGCAGGACATCTTCGATGAACGATTCGGATTGACAGAAGAACCGCATCGACCGAGCGCTCTCACCGCACGACCTCCGATTCAGAATTCGTAGCGCGAAAGCCTCACGGCTCGAGCGGCGGATATTGTGCCGGGATGAGCTACGCGGCACTTGATCCTCTCGACGTCGCCGGCCGCGTCGTGCAACTCCTCGAAGCCGGTCGCCGCAATTCCACGTACAAACTCGCGACCGTCATGGCGCTCGTGGATATCTGTGTCGAGAACACCGCTGCTCCCGACGGGAGTCTCACCGTTCCGATCGACGAGATCGCGCACCGGATCATCGGCTATTACTGGAATCAGGTTCGGTCGTTCCACCGCCACGGACGACTCGTTCAGGTCCGGCGCGGACGTTCGATCCCGGATCGCGTCGCAGAGGTCCGAGACATCCTGATATCCGATGGGCTTCGCACCGCGGAGGCAGCTCGGGAGTCCGCCCATCCGGTCTATCGACGACTCGTTCGCTCCGTGCGGCTGACGATCGCGCAACAACCTCTCACGCATCTTCAGACCGTCCCTCACAGCGCTGCCCGCGACGAGTTCTTGTACGACGCGGCGGGCTTTCACAAGAAGATGACCGTGAGTGACGTCGACCGGATCGCCGTCATCGTGCTGCGTCCAGGTGTGCCCGAGGGGTTGCGCCGCACATCCGTGCTGCTCAGGACCTTCGTCCGCTCCGTATGGGCGCACGATGTCATCGACCTCAACCGCGCCGAACTCGATGCCGAGGACATCGACGGTTTTCTCTTCGGCACCGACCGCACCGCGCTGCGCGCTCTCGTCGACCCGCTCCGTGACCTGCAGTCGGGTCGCTGCTTCTACTGCGACGGTCGTCTGCACTCCGAAGTCCACATCGATCACGTGGTGCCGTGGTCGATGATCCCCATCGACGGTGTTGCCAACCTGGTGGCAACCGACGCGCGATGCAACCTCGACAAGTCGGCCAGCATCCCGGTGCAGGACCATGTGACGCGAGCCCTGGAACGACAATTCTTGGCCGACGTTTCCAGCCTCACCCGGATCCCGGTTCTGCACAAGCGGACGGCGTCGGCCGCTCACGGCGTCTATGCGACCTTGCCTGCCGGCTCGTTGCTGTGGAGATCGTCCGGTACGTACCAGCCGCACTCGCCCTGAACGAGTTGCGGCAACCCTCACCGATATAGTTCTGTCTGCGGCCCGACGGACTTCCGCTGCGATGAGCAGCCACGGACATGCCCCCACCCGCACGAGTGGATTCGTGCTGCCTTGGGGACCTGACTGTGACGCTGCTTCGTACTACCGCCCGCCGGATCGTCGACCTCGATCGTCCCGAATCGCTCGCGGAGCAGTTGTTGGAACAGATGCTGTTTCGCACGGGACGACGCGCCGGAGAATCCGAGCAGAAGTCCTGGGCACGGAGCCTGCCCGTTCTCGCTCGCGACCTCGTCGACGCCGGGTTGGACGACGTCGAGATGCTGCTCGAATATCACCTTCCTCTGACGTCCCAGCGTGCCGACGTCGTCCTGGCAGGGACGCATCCGCAGACCGGTGCTGCCTCGTATGTGGTTGTCGAGTTGAAGCAGTGGTCGGCAGCGCGGCGGTACGAGGACAACCCCGAACTTGTCGAGGTAGCCGGGATGCCGGGAGGACCGAAGCTGCACCCGGCCGCGCAGGTGAAGGGGTACTGCGACTATCTCGTGGACTTCGCCCGCACGGTGTCCGATCAACCCGACGCTCTTGCCGGTATCGCCTACCTCCACAACGCCACCGATCAGAGTGCCGTCGCCGATTTGCGTTCCTATCCGATGAGCGTGACGGGGCGGATGTTCACCGCTGCCGAGCGCGGAGACATGATCGCGTTCCTTCGGAGTCGCCTCGCCCCTGCGCCCGGCTATTCCGCCGGCGACGCTCTGATGAAGTCGGCGATCGCCCCCTCCCGGCAACTCCTCGAGGTTGCCGCCGCAGAAGTACGCGACCGCCCCCAGTTCCATTTGCTCGGCAATCAGCAACTCGCCGTCGACCTCGTGCTTCACGAGGTGGAGCAGTCTCGCGCCGCCGATCGAAAGCGCGTCATCATCGTCACCGGTGGTCCCGGTAGCGGCAAGAGCGTCGTGGCGTTGTCGCTACTCGGTGAACTCGCCCGGCGCGGCCGAACCGTGCTGCATGCGACAGGGTCCCGATCGTTCACACAAACCCTGCGGAAGGTTGCGGGGCACCGTGCACCGCGCGTGCAGAAGATGTTCAAGTACTTCAACCAGTTCATGACGGCGGATCGCAACGGTCTGGACGTCCTCATCCTCGACGAGGCGCACCGCATTCGTGAGACTTCCGTCGATCGCTACACACGAGCCGAACTCCGCACAGACCGACCGCAGGTCGACGAACTCATCGCGGCCGCGCGTGTCCCTGTCTTCCTTCTCGACGAGCACCAGGTCGTACGTCCCGGGGAGATGGGGTCCTATGCCCAGATCGAACATTACGCAGCCTCGCTGGGTCTTGAGACACAGCACATCCATCTGGGAGAACAATTCCGCTGCGGAGGCAGCGAAGAGTACTTGCTGTGGGTGAAGCGGCTACTCGACCTCGAAGACGGAGGGCCGTTCGAGTGGAGAGGTGATCCCCAGTTCACCGTTCGCGTTGCCGACAGCCCCGAGGAGATGGAGCACCTGCTCTCCCAGCAGAGGGATCGCGGATATTCGGCGCGCATGACGGCGGGCTACTGCTGGCCGTGGAGCAACGCAGACAAGGACGGGAATCTGGTCCCCGACGTTCGGATCGGCAGCTGGGCACGCCCGTGGAACAGCAAGAGCGACCGCAGAATCGGTGACGCTCCCCCAGCTGCACTCTGGGCCACTGAGGACGGCGGGTTCGGGCAGGTCGGTTGCGTCTACACCGCCCAAGGTTTCGAATACGACTGGAACGGGGTCATCCTCGGACCCGATCTGGTCTGGCGTAACGGACGATTCACGACGATCCGCGAGGCGAACCGCGATCCCGATTTCAAGAACCGCACACGAATTTCCGACGTGCGCTTCGACCGGTTGGTCCGCAACGTCTACAAGGTGCTGCTCACCCGCGGAATGATCGGCACCGTCATCTACTCGACCGATGCCGAAACACGAGATGCGCTCCGTCAACTGATCTCCGACTGACACCCCACGACGACTACCGAACACCGAGCACGGCCCGACGGGCTTCCGCAGCAGGACATGCCCCCACCCGATGCGAACCTGAGAAGGCGCATGGGCAATGACCAGCTGGATCGTAAAGATCAACGAGAAGACACCACAACACTGGGATTACGCACGAGACGACGGCTTCTGGGACGTCCGTAGCCCGTCGTACTTCAGGAAGATTGTGCCTGGTGACGACATCTACTTCTGGATAACGGGCCAGGGCAACGGGTTCGTCGCGTACGCACGAGCAACTTCCGGCCTCTACGAAATCACCCCCAGCGCGCCGACCGCACATTGGAGCGACGTTCGGACCGGCGGCTACACCCACCGATTCGAGTTCGACACAATCAGTGAGGACGTGGTTTCATCTCCCACCTGGGCTCAACTACAGAAGTTGCTCGGGAGGAATCTCGCGGCGCAGGCCGGAGCCAACCAAGTGTCCGACCCGTCTGCCGAAAGTCGCTTGCGCTCTCTGTTCGGCCCGGAAGCCGATCTTGCTTTCGCCCACTTCCCCGTCGTCGATGTAGAGCTACCCAACAGCCTCCCGACGTACGTGAAGGGCGACGACGTCCGTAAGCGCGCACAACGAGCCATAGCGGTGCGATACGGCCAGCCGAAGTTCCGACGCGCGCTACTGTCCGCGTACGAACGTCGTTGTGCGGTCACGGGATGTGACGTCGAGGCGGTCCTGGAAGCAGCTCATATCGACCGCTACTTCGGAGAGCACAGCAATCATGTGACGAATGGCCTGCTTCTTCGCGCCGACCTCCACACCTTGTTCGATCTACAAATGTGGACAGTGCGCAGCGACCTCACCATCGAAGTCGCTCCTCAGCTCGCGGGCAGCGAGTACGCCGCATTGGCCGGCAAGCGGCTTCGCGTACCGAAAAGCTCCGCTTATCGCCCGGACGCTGCGGCGCTCGGCCGGCATCGAGAAGCGTGCAGCTGGATCCGATCGGCTCCATAACTCCGGGAGAAATACTCGATGACGACCGACGCAGAGATGTCGCGGCCCACGTCATCATGTAAACCTTTGCGCTGAAGCGATTTCGAAGATTCTCCTTGCACGCACGACCGAAGGAGTGCCAAGATCTCAAGATCGTCACCGATCCGCGTGGCGTCACAATTGAAGAAGGCCCGCCAGGAGCGGCAACTCCCGACGGGCCGGGTGTCCGACTAGTTAGGAGTCGAACGTGGGCCAGAATACCCTGGCTGGCGGCGTGCGTCGTGGACCGCGCCTTGCCAGTAACTTCACGATCCTCAGTAATGCCGTCATCAACGACGAGCGCCTGTCGTTCCGCGCCCGTGGCGTGCTCATCTGGTTGCTGTCGAAGCCGGACGACTGGCGCACCCGATCCGATGCGATCGCCGGCCAGTCACCGAAAGAAGGCCGAGACGCCATCCGCTCCGCGCTCCGCGAACTGGCAGAGCTCGGCTACTTGATCCGGGAAAAGATTCAAAACGAGCGCGGACAGTGGATCACTATCCAGACGATCTACGACACTCCTATTGACTTGCTGTCAAGCGGCGGTCGTTTGGCGTCGAGGCTGCAGCGTCTGGACGATGAGTGGATAGAGCTGCCGAACGAGATACCGTTTCAGGCAGCGGATGATTTCCATCTTCGTCTTGCCTTCCGCGATCCGTCGTGTCGCGTAGTTACGGGTCTGCTGGTCGTAGCGCAGCCGCACGAGCACGATGTGGTAGAGCGCTGAGTTCGCCTGCCGGTCGCCTGCGCGGTTGAGTCGGTGACGGTTGGTCTTGCCCGACGACGCCGGTATCGGACAGGCTCCGGCCAGTGCCGCGAACGCGGCTTCCGAGCGTAGCCTGTCAGGGTTGTCGCCGGCGGTGATCAGCAGCTGCGCCACGGTGTCTCGGCCGCAGCCGAAGACGCTCATCAGGTCCGGGGCATGGTCTTCGAGTAGCCGTTGCAGGTGCCCGGACAAGTCCTCGATCTGCTCGGTCAGTGCTTGCCAGCGCCGCGCCAGCAGCCGCAGGCTGTAGGCCGTGGCCTCGGCTGCGGTGACCGGCGCAGGTGTCGGTCGTGACGCCGCCAGCGCAGCGATCAACTTGGTGTTCGACAGGCCCCGGTAACGCGAACGCAGCTCCTCTGGCGCCGTGATCAGCATGCCCTTGATCTGGTTGATCGTCGCTGTCCTGGCGGTCAGTGCAGACGACCTCGAGGTGCGCAGCACCCGGAGTGACTCCACCAACCCATCGCCACCCTTGGGTGCAGCGCTGGCTCGACCCGACAGCACCGCCTCAGCGGCCGAATAGGCGTCGAAGGGATCGCTCTTGCCGCGAATCCGGCGATCGAACCGGTTGGGGCGGTTGACCTCACTGACCGTGATGGCGCTCTTTGATCCTGCTCAGACCTGCTCACCGAAAGTGCTCACCCGTGTGGCTCCGCCGATGAGGGCGGGTCTCCTTCGATGCTGGTGGTCTCTGACCACGCACCAGCACCCCGAAGGAGACCGCTTTCTCATGTTGACATGGGAGGAAGACGTGGAGATCCACGCACTGCACAAACGAGGCTGGACGATCTCGGCGATCGCCCGGCACACCGGCCGAAACCGGCGCACGATCCGCAACTATCTGAACGGCACCACCACCCCCGGCATCCGTAAACCCGCTGGTGAGGATCCGTTCGAACCGTTCGTCGACTACGTCACCGCTCGTCTGACCGAGGATCCGCATCTGTGGGCACGGACCTTGTGCGACGAACTCGAAGACCTCGGCTACACCGCCTCGTATCAGACGCTGACCCGCCAGATCCGGCAACGCAAGCTCCGGCCCGTCTGCCAAGCCTGCGCGTGCGCGACCGACCGCCCCAACGCGGTCATCGACCATCCGGCGGGGGCGGAAACCCAGTGGGACTGGGTCGAGCTGCCGAACCCACCCGCCTCGTGGGGCTGGGGCAAGACCGCATATCTGCTGGTCGGATCGCTCGCGCATTCGGGTCGGTGGCGCGGGGTGCTCGCCCCGGCCATGACCCAGCCGCATCTGATCGACGGCCTCGACCGGATCTGCCGAAAACTCGGCGGCCTGACCCACACCTGGCGATTCGATCGAATGTCGACGGTCTGTTACCCCGACAGCGGAAAAGTCACTGCCTCCTTCGCCGGGGTCGCCAAGTATTACGGCGTGTTGGTGGCGATCTGCCCACCGCGGTCCGGCAATCGCAAGGGTGTCGTCGAGAAGTCCAATCACACTGCGGCCCAGCGATGGTGGCGCACCGTGGCGGACGAGCTCACCGTCGAGCAGGCCCAGGCGAGCGTGGACAAATTCTGTAGTCGACGCGCCGATGCCCGGATGCGGGCCACCGCCGACGGCAAGGCCCCGGTGCGCACCGTCGCCGACCGGGAACCGTTGACGTCGATGCCGAGCAGTCCGTATCCGGTGGTGCTCAGCGAACCGCGCACCGTCTCGAGGCAGGCGTTGGTGGCCTACCGCGGCAACCGCTACTCGGTGCCCCCGGAACTGGCCGCAGCGCAGGTCACCGTCACCCGGCAGCTCGGCGACGAGGTGATCGACATCGTCACCGCCTCGCAGATCACCGTCGCCCGCCACCGGTTGGCGCCGGACGGGGCCGGCGCCGTGGTGCGCGATCACGGCCACGTTCACGCCCTTGAACAGGCCGCGATGGCCGGTGCCGCGGCCGGAGGCCGACCGCACCGCCGCAAAGAACGCATCCCACCCGGACCCGAGGCGCTCACTGCGGCAGCAGCATTGCGCACCAACACCACGGACCGCCACCCACCGTCGACGACACCGCGATCGACGGTGGTCGACCTGGCCGCCTACGAGCGCGCAGCCCGCGGAAGGAACACCCTCGTATGACCACCACCCCCGACACCACCGCGACCTCGGCAAGTCTTTATCAGCGTCTGCGAGGACACTTGGCGACGCTCAAGTTGCACGACGCTGCCGAAGCGCTGCCGTCGGTGCTCGACCGAGCCCAGAAGGACGGTCTGTCGATGACCGCAGCGCTCGAACAGCTGCTGTCGATCGAGGTCGACGCCACCGAAGCCCGCCGCCTCGCCGGGCGGTTGCGGTTCGCGTGCCTGCCCACCCCGGCCTGTCTCGAGGACTTCGACTTCGACGCCGCCCCCGGCCTCGATCGGGCATTGATCGCCGAGTTGGGCACCTGCCGGTTCCTCGAAACCGCGACGAACGTCCTGCTCATCGGGCCGCCGGGGGTCGGAAAGACCCACCTGTCGGTGGGCTTGGCGCGGGCGGCCGCGCATGCCGGTTATCGCACCTACTTCACCACCGCCGCCGATCTGGCCGCCCGCTGCCATCGCGCTGCGATCGAAGGCCGGTGGGCGACGACGATGCGGTTCTACGCCGGCCCGACGCTGCTGGTGATCGACGAACTCGGCTACCTACCCCTGCCCGGCGAGGCCGCCTCCGCACTGTTTCAGGTTGTCGCGCAACGCTATCTGAAGACCTCGATCATCATCACCACCAACCGGGGTGTCGGAGAGTGGGGTGAGGTCCTCGGCGATACGACCGTCGCCGCCGCGATGCTCGACCGGCTTCTGCACCGATCGGTGGTACTCAACCTCGACGGGGATTCCTACCGGCTGCGTGATCACCACGCCCGGTCGGAAAAGCTCCGTCAAGCCACCACCGGCACCCGGCAACCGCTACAGTGAACCCGCCCACGAGTGGGCACTTTCGACGAGCACGAGCGAGCACCTTCGCTGAGCCTCATCAACCGCGATGCCCGCGACCTGCATCGCACGACTGACCCCAGCCCCGTACGAGCCGGTGCACTCGATGCCTACCTTCACCAGCCCAGGCCAGGACCGCAGGAACCGCAACGCCGCCTGGTAGCCGGCCGCGGTCGCTGGGACCTGTACATCTGCCAGTCGTCGTCCGGTGGCATCGATCGCTGCGACGTGGTGGGTGTCGGCGTGGGTATCGATTCCGCCGTAGACCTCGAGGTGATCCTGATTCACCATGGGACTGCGCCCTTCCATCTTGTCGGGTGCGCAGTCCGGCCGGGCGTCAGTCAGTTCACTATCGGGGATCTCGCCAGACTCCTATCAGGACATGACGGCCCGCCGGGCTGCACTCAAACGAGTGAGCCGAGCCGGTCGACACGTCGCAGACAGGACAGCCACCAACCTGCAGTGGCGTCAGAAGAGCCGTGAGCCAGACCCGCCCACCAGACCCATCCTGCGTCCACCGAGCCGAGACCGTCACGCCCATCAAGGAGTCAGACCAACCGGTCCACGAGATCCATAGTGAAGAGCCGCGTACCGACCCGGGGCCTGAAAAGCCGACTCGCGGTCGCGCGGACATCGGCAAACCCGGCACTCTTATCAGTACTGATCCACCAAGAACAAAGACCAACCGCACGTCGCCCGCCTCGACGGCACCTCTCAGTCCGGATGTCGCCCGTCTGGCGGCGGCCTGCAGGCAGGCAGGGTTGACAGCAACGTTTGCCTATCTCAATCCGGACGCCGTATCGGCGATAGAAGCGTTGCTGGAAACACACGGCACCACGGCGTTGGTGACCACAGCCAAAGCAATACATCGTCCATTAGATCCCATGCGCTTCGCGCAGGCATGGATACCGATGTGGCAGGCACTTCCCGCGCCGCGAGTTGTCCCGGACAAATGCGACCATTGCGACGAGTACGGGTGGCTTCCGGACGACGAATTCGGGCGGGCAGTCAGATGTAGGTGTCGAGACGCCAGAGTTGCGTAGGAAGAGAACGACCACTTGCGAATTTACGTGCGCTTGCGTTCGGTCGATTTTCCGATTTCGGCCGTCCAGGCGTAACAACCCCGCCAAACTTGCCGATTATGGGTTCATTGATAGAAAGGCGCGTTAGCCTGGAACGATCACGGCATTGCCTGCGACGCTCCGTGGAGGGTTAGTACCGTGACCAATGATCCGCATAGCGCGCCCCCGGGTTGGTATCCGCGGCCCGATCGTGGAATGCAGTATTGGGACGGCCAGAAGTGGCTCAACCTGCCGGATCCCTCTCCGAAGCGCGCTTCCCGCTGGAAGAACCTTATCCGACATCCGATTGGGGTAATGCTGGCAGTCTTGGTGGTAACTGTCGTGGGTGTAGGTCTCGCTGTGAAGGCGTCGCGTGAGGCAGACAAACGCGCCGACATGGCGGCCGCGGAGCTTTCCGCATCAGAAAGTTCCGCCGCTCGCGTCGCCGCCGAAAAGGCAGATCGCGAACGTCGCGAAGACTCGGAAAGAGCGATGCGCAGATTGAGCATCACACAGGTCGAAAACAGCATCAGAGAAATGGCCACCGGCCATGCGAACTCGTCCATCATCGACGGTCCGGTGCTCTCGGTGTCGTGCTCACCGGTCGCGGGTGGATCTGTAGATGACCTCCTCGCGCAGACGACCGTCCTCGAGTGTTTCGCGGCGACCGAAGAGAATCCGGATGGTTCGAAGAGGGGCTACAAGTACCACGCAACAATGAACTGGGAAACCGAAACGTACACCTATGGCTTCGGTGCGCCTTGATCTTGTCGGAGCGGGGTTGGCTCGCCGATTTCGCACCTCCAAGATTGCCGACACGGCGTTGTACAGTCCTCCGGCAGTCCGGCGACGATTCCTTCCTGAGCCACTCCCGCCTACATTGCCTTGTACCTCGCGGATGCGGCGGTGAATGCAGCATCGGCGAGCTGGGGGCAGTGAACCCTGCGCTGCATGCACGGTCCCTTACGCATGATGTGAAGTGCAGTGGTTGCGGCAGCCCGAGTGACGATCACGTCGTCGAGGAGGCGTTCCAGGTCGTCCAGGGTGTCCGCGTGGAGGAAAAGTTGACCGGGTCCTGATTCTTGGTAACCGACCTCGGTCACTCGCACAACCGGATGACGGCGGAGGAACATGAATTCGGACGCATCCGAGGGGAACAACTCCGCTTCGTTTACCTGGATTTTTCCTCCCGGGGGCATACTGAACCGTCTCGGGTTTCTTGCCGCTCCTATATCGGTGACGGCTCCGGTTGTGGAGTCGACAGGTGAGCGTAGTACGCCGCCTCGAATTCATCCGGCGGGACGTATCCGAGACGGCTGTGCAGGCGACTGCGATTGAACCAGTCGACCCACTCCATCGTGGCGTACTCGACGTCCTCGACGGACTTGTAGGGACCCGGATGGAACGGGTTTCCCTTGGCGATCACTTCGGTCTTGAACAACCCGATCGTGCTCTCGGCCAGAGCGTTGTCGTATGCGTCTCCGACGCTGCCGATCGACGCGGCAATACCCTCCAGCACAAGGGTTTCCGCGAAAGCAATGGAAGTGTACTGACTGCCGGCATCGCTATGGTGGATCAACCCCGTGCCGACCGGGTGGCCCGTGTGGTCACGTCGCCACAGTGCCATCTTCAAGGCGGTGGTGACCATCGCGGTGTCCTTGACGGTGGCGGCATGCCAGCCGACGATCGCCCGCGAGAAGCAGTCGATCACGAACGCGACATAGACGAACCCCGCCCAGGTGCGGCAATAGGTGAAGTCGGTGACCCACTTCCGATTCGGGACCTCGGCGGTGAAATCACGATCGACCAGGTCAGGGGCGCGGCGGCTGTCCGAGCCGCCGGGCACGGTGGTGCGGTGCCGACGGCCCCGGACCGCTCCGGACAGCCCTTCGTCGCGCATCAACCGGTCGACGGTGCATGCCGCGACGTCGTGGCCGTGTCTGCGCAGGTGCACGGTCATCTTTCGGCGACCGTAGAGACCTTCGGCGGTGCCGACGGTCTCACGCAGAGCGTTCGTCAGATGTGCATCGGCGACGGTCCGGCGGGATGGAGAAGCAGTTTTCCAGTTCCGATACGTGCGTGGGGCGACCTTGACGCCACGCTCGGTGAGCACGGCGCAGATCGACTCGACCCGGTGTCCTTGTGCACGCATCTGGTCGATGAACTGGCAGATCAGCGGCGGCGAGGGTCGAGCTCCCTCGCGAAGAAAATCGAGGCCGATTTCAAGATCTCGTTGGCCTCACGGAGGTCTCGGACTTCGCGTTCGAGCTCTTTGATTCGTTGCTGTTCAGCGGTGGTCACGCCGGGTGTCTTGTCGGCATCGATCAGAGCCTGGCGGGTCCAGGTGCGCAGCGACTCGACACCGACGCCGAGCTTCGGGGCGATGGCTTTGCACGCCGCGAACGGCGAAGAATATTCGTCGAGGTGGTCGAGGACCATCTTCACCGCTCGTTCACGCTGCTCGGCGGGGTAACGCTTGGACATGATGTGCATCCTCCTCAAGAAAGGAGGCGGCATCAAACCCGAGACGGTTCATACCTCGGTCCTGATAGATCACCAATGCTTCGGTCATCGCAATCGTGAGGCAAGACAAGCGACCGAAGCTCTTACCTGGACTGGTCAGGCAACTGAGCGCCCAGCAGTGATGCTCGGTCCTGACCGGATAGGGAACACAACGGTTCAAGTAGTGTCCGATAATTCGTGTTATCTGATCGCCGTCATCTCGGTGACGAAATTGTTGGTAGTTCACGGCAGTACGGACCATACGTTCGGACGGAAAACTTCGGCGCATAGCCGTATCCGTGGTGTTGACGATATCGGGCGCGTCCAACCAGAGCCGTTGCTCCTCGGCCGAGACCAGTTCATCGAGATACTTGCTGACACCGAGCATGGTGGCCATCTCGTTGATGTTTCGGGCGAGCAGCCCGGCGGCCTGGGCGGAGTGAATCAGAGACTTCTCGTGCAACCGGAGGTGACGCTTACCGAGCAACGACCCCGTTGCCGCAGAGTCCGGGCGGATCCGAACTTGCTGAATGTCTTGATAGCGAGCCCTGTGTTGCCTTAATCGCTCGGGAAGATCGATCGATTCACCGATGTAGCACTGACCGTCGACGAACTCCAGGATGTAGTAGCCGGCGCAACCTGCGCCTGCCTCGTCGAGCTTTCGAGCCACCGTCGTCGGGTTCGGTTCCAGCGGAGCAGAGAACCCGTTCTCGGCAGACCACATCGCAATTCGATGCAACCTGGCAGCGACCACATCCGGACGCGGCGGGGGTTCGAGAGCCAGAGGGACAGCGGGAAGAACGGAGGACGGCGTCGAGGCGCCGGCCGAATGCCATTGCTTCGACGAGTCGGAAGTGGGAAGGGCACCGTTCGAAACCACCCCAACCATCACATCGCAGAGCGTGTCGAGGGTAGCAACAGCAATGGTCTCGTCAGTGCCGACGAAGCCGGTCTGTTCGACGTCCAAGCACCAGCCGTTGTCCCGGAGCCTCCACTGCATCCGCATGTCTCGGATATCCAACTCCAGGGCTTCCCCGATGCGCCACCGGAGGTTCTCATCGAGGTCCGTCGGAATCTGCGTCGACATCAGGATCGTGGCGCCGTCTCCGTACGGCTCGATAGTCATGGTGGCGTCCCATCCTGCAGTAACTGACCGTTTCAGAATGAGTTCGGCGTGGTAGATGGCGTTCCGGGACGGTTTCGGGCACCGTGTCGAGAGTGTCTGTTGATCTTGTTCCTGACGATCTGTGGGAGCGTGTGGCTCCGCTGCTTCCGCCCAGATCTGCCCGCCGGTTCCGGTTTCCGGGGCGCAAGCCGGTCGACGACCGGGTCGCCCTGGCCGGCATCATGTTCGTTCTGCGCACCAACGTGGCCTGGCGTGATGTGCCGGCAGAGACGATCGGGTGCAGCGGAGTGACCTGCTGGCGCAGGTTGCGGGAGTGGACCGAGGCCGGGGTGTGGCCGCGGCTGCACGAGATGCTGCTCGCGGAGCTGCGAGCCGCCGGGTTGCTCGAGATGGACGACGTCGCCGTCGACGGCTCGCACGTGCGGGCCCTCAAAGGGGGGATCACACGGGACCCTCACCGGTCGATCGCGGCCGCACCGGCAGCAAGCACCATGTGATCGTCGACCGGCACGGAACCCCTCTTGCGGTGTCGCTGACCGGCGGAAACCGCCACGACGTCACTCAACTGATGCCGCTCGTCGAGGCGATCCCCCGTATTCGAGGCCGGCGGGGCCCGGCCGCGGAATCGGCCCCGCCGGTTGTTCGCCGACCGAGGCTACGACTACGACAAGTACCGAAACCTGCTTCGCGAAAAGGGGATCACCCCGATGATTGCCCGCCGAGGCGCCGCGCATGGCTCCGGGCTCGGCAAGGTCCGCTGGGTCGTCGAGCGGACCTTCGCTTGGTTGCACCAGTTCAAGCGTCTGCGAACACGTTCCGAGGTACGAGCGGACTTGCATCAGGGGCTGCTCGAACTCGCGTGCAGCATCATCTGTTTGAGGCGACTGCGGAGATCATTCTGAAACCGTCAGTAAGTGCGCAGAACATCGCATTGGCCACGGACTCGAGCCTTCTGGCCAGCGCATCGAGCAGAGGGTCCTTCTCGTCTTGGAGCCCCTCATGCAAATCGACGAACTCCGCGTGAAGGTGTGGGCCGAGCTCCGGAACCAGCCAACCCGGCACATGACGAAAGAGGTGCTCGACCACGGATTCGCTGTCTTGTGCGAACACGACGTTCCCCGGAGATACCAGCCCCGTCGAATCCTCCTGTACTCGCCACATCCCGTCGTAAAGCACGGTCACAAGCGCGTCGTACACGCCATCGATTGGAGAACGCGCACGAATATCGATCGTGGTGCATCCCTTGACCGCCCGCATCCGTGCGTGAATGGGCCAACCTGCGATGAACATCGAATAGACCCTGGGCCCCGATCTCGCCGGGAAGCTCTGCTACGAGGAATCGGGGACCCTCGATGTCGTCCTGCATACCGTCACTCTTTCCGTGTCATCCGGTACGTGATCTTGCGCCATCCACACAATCTGCCGGCAAGCAGGTCTCCTGTAGACGAGCCCTTCACGCACCCGACCTGCCGGCTCCCGCCCCGTCGAGACAATCGGGGCAATTCAGCCTGCCAGGACGCGATGCTCCGCCCGTCGTGTCGGGGTTCCCGATCTGATCACAGACGCCGCGCATCACCGCTTGAAACCACGGCAGGACTGTCCCCGATCAGACCGAGCGGGATGGAGTAACGAAACTGGCCGTTCGGAAGAATAAGTTAGCTAACCAATGGTTCACGGTCCCGATTGCTCGCAAGGCTAGGACGCTGTGATCCGATGGGAGGCACCAAACAATGACCAAGGTTAGGAGAGCAGTGTGTCGGGGGACGTAGTCAACCCAGATGTCGCCACGTGGTTGGACGTCTTCCCCTGGCTCGAGTCCACGGCCGACACAACACACGGCCCCTGGTGGAACCAGCCGGCCTCGGGTCCGACCGTGTCGAAGCGGCATCGGCACCTCGAAGCCGTAGCAGAGATCGCCATGTCCCAGCTCTCACGCTGGACGATCGCCCAGCTGTTTCCTACAGCTGGAACGGGTGTGTCTTTGGAGGCTCTGGGCCTTCCGCCACGAGGGTTGAACATGTTCATCAGGCGGGGGTACCGAACGGTCGAAGACATCGCGGGCCTGTCGGTCGAAGAGATCCTCGATTGGAAGAACTTCGGCGCTGCCACAGTGTCCACTGTGCTACAAATCCTCGCAGATCAGGCCGTGGCGGACGCGGCGGCGGAGAATGACGCCGAGGATAATGTACTTCGCACAGCGCCTGCCCAAAGCGATGTTCAGGAATCCACGGAACTTATCGTCGATGCATCGATCGTCGACGATCTCCGGGTAGTAGCAGAGTGGCTGGCTCTTGTCGGCCTTCCCGACACGCCGCTGTTCACCCAAACGCTCCCGATCGGGACACCTCAGAACGTTGTACGAGCAAGAAAACGGCTGGAAGTAGTAACCAGCACGGGCGTTCTGGGCGCAGATCGGGCTCTGGACGCCGCCGGCATCCTGGATGAATCGATCCGGAAGCTCGACGATCGCGCTGTCGGGATTCTTCGCGATCGGATGTTCGCCGACTCACCACTCACTCTCGATACTATCGGGGCGACGCTGGGAGTGACGCGTGAGAGGGTTCGCCAGATCGAATCCAAGGCACGAAGTGCACTTCTTACCGAACTGAGTCACGCCGGCACGGGACCCTTGGCGTCGTTGGCCGAAGCTGCGCAGCGCACCATTCACGACGTGCTACCCCTGGCAGCGCTTCTCGAAGAGATTCCTTCGTTGAAGAACCTCGTCGATTCTGTCCAGCAACCCGCTTGGCGCGTACTCGACCGTCTCGATGATTCGTACGAGATCGAGGACGAATGGTGTGCCTCCCCCACAGTCGAGGCTGCCAGGACCGCAACCGCGACGCAGATCGAAGAGTTCGTCGACAGCTACGGAGTAGCACCGCTGGCATCGCTCGACTTCATAGACATCGAGCCAGCGGAACGCAAGCGGACGATCACTGCCGAATGGCTCGAGTACTGCGGTTACCTGATCGAGGGTGACCACTTGTTCACGCGGATACAGTCGGTACAGGACTATGCAGCTTCGATCCTCTCAGTGGTGGGCTCGCCGCTCTCCTCCGATGACATCATCGCCAGATTCACCGTGGAACGCAGTGTCCGGTCCTTGCGAAACGCATTGGCAAAGGACGATCGATTCACTCGAGTCGATCGCGACCGATGGGGACTAACCGAATGGGGTCTGGACACGTACTCCGACATTCGCTCTCTGATCAGGGAGGAACTGGCCAAGAACGGTGGACGCGTGGCGCTGGATCCGCTTATCGACAAGATCACGAGCAAGTACTCGGTCTCCCGCGGCAGTGTCGTCACGTACGCCTCTTCCGCCCCGTTCGAAACGAACGACGGGATGGTGCAGTTGGCCACAAGTCCTCGTGAAGTACGAAAAACACCGAACCAAACCCGCCGAATGTTCCGCCGCCCCGAAGGGTGGGCGGTGCGGGTAAAGGTCACCAAGGATCACCTCCGAGGAAGCGGATCGGTGGCACCCACTGCAGTCGCTGCGATCCTCGACTTGCAACCGGGACAAACCCTGCAACTCGAGTCGCCACTCGGGCAACAGATGATCGCCTGGACAGGGGTTCAGCCTAGTTTCGGCACGATCCGCCGCTTCTTGTTGGAACGTGATACCGCTGCCGGCTCCGATGTATTCCTGATCATCAACGATGACAGAACGTTCGCCGTCGAGGAAGTACGCGAACCGGTAGGCGAGCCCCTAGCGGACGCCCTCGCTCTCGTCGGCATCGAGCCGCAGTCGACTCCTTCCGACAATTACAGGAGTCTCTGCGCCGCAATCGGTCTCCCGGAGTCGTCCGGAATCGCCTCACTCATCGGCGCGTATCGCGAGCGTGGTGACACAGATATCGCCGAACTCTTGCTTGCCTCACGTGATTCGCTCGAGACCGTGGAGACCGATCTACCTGACCCCGAAGTCGAATCCACGAACGTCGACGACATTCTGGATCTGCTGTGACGGGCCGGATAACTTCTGGTCTTCGGTCGCTCGACCTCGACGACCGCTATCGCAGCGACCAGGAAGACGTCGTCGCCCGCTTCTACGTTCCGGTCTTCAGTGCGGCCACAACATACAGCCGTGCCGTTGGGTACTTCACCTCGACGAGCCTCGCTCTCTATGCACGCGGTATAGAGCGTTTCGTGGCACGCGGCGGTTCGATGCGGCTCATCGCATCGCCACATCTCGACGAAGGTGATATCGCAGATATCTCACACGGCTACTTAGTCCGAGACGTCATTACCCGCGCAACAATTCGTGAACTCGAAGGCATCGAGAATGATCGCGTTCTGGATGGGCTCGGACAGGTCGGTCGTCTGATAGCTGACGGCCATCTCGACATCAAGCTCGCATTCGTGGTCCGGGACGACAGAATCGGCATTTATCACGAGAAGATCGGTGTGTTCCGTGACGAGTACGGTGACCTCGTCGCATTCACCGGCAGCAGCAATGAGACTCTGGGCGGCCTCGTGGCGAACTTCGAGTCCATCGAGGTGTACCGTGGTTGGACCGAGAGCGACGGTGCACGTGCGCTTCGGCTCGAATCGGATTTCGAAGACCTCTGGGCAGACCGAACATCGATGCTCAGCGTCGAACCGTTTCCCGATGTTGCTCGGGAGCGTCTCATCGAAATCGGACGTGAACGTCCGAATACAACCCTCCCGGATCGGGAGCATGTCCTCGAAGAATGCCATCGAGTGGTGGACGAGCCCAAAAGACTCACTCCCCCGCCCGGGTTGATTCCGCGGGATTATCAGCGTGCCGCTGTCGAGGCATGGTTACGCAACCGGGGTCGCGGTTTCCTGGCCATGGCTACCGGTACGGGAAAGACCAAGACCGCCTTACTTGCTGCGACTGCCGTCGGGAATGTAATGCGCGACCGGGAGGAACCACTGGTCGTGTTGATCCTTGCTCCGCTGCAGCATCTCGTAGATCAGTGGGTTACCGACGTCGAGGCCTTCGGGATTACACCGATCCCTGTTTACGAATCCAGCAGCAAGTGGGTTCCTCGCGTTGAGGACCAGATCGGACAGGCCCGACTCGGACAGCGACCGGTCGTCGTGTTGATTGCGACCAATGCCTCGTTCTCCGGGCCCAAATTTCAGGAAATCCTGGGCCGGCTCACTTTGCAACTGATGGTAATTGCTGATGAAGCGCATAATCTCGGATCCACGCGCTACAACGCCGCGCTACCTGCTCATGCCACCTACCGCCTCGGACTGTCTGCGACGCCCGAGCGGTGGCATGACGAGATCGGCACGAAAGCACTGTTCGACTACTTCGGTCCAATCGTTTTCGAGCTGGGCCTCGGCGAAGCCATCAACATGGGCGCGCTCTGCCGGTACGCCTACCATCCACGCCTGGTTGAGCTCAATGACCAGGAGACCGAGTTGTACACCGAGCTGACAGCGAAGATAGCCCGGTGCATCGCTGCCGGTGACAGTCCGGACGACGCCGATCCGAACTCGCCGCTCGGATTCCTCTTGCGTGAGCGTGCAGGTGTGACTGGTCATGCGGCCGGCAAGCTCGCAGCACTGCGTGTTGACCTGGAAGCTCACCGCCACTCGTGGTTTCAGCTCATCTACTGTGCGGAGGGACGACGCCCGACACCACCAGGTGACGAAAGAGGTCCGAACCAGTTGGTGGAAGTGATGAGGATGGCGGGAAACGATCTCGGAATATCCGCGCATCAATACGTTTCACAAACCTCACGTGCCGATCGCAAGGTGCTGCTCCGTCGTTTCGGCTCCGGCGACGACCTCCAGGCACTCGTTGCGATGCGATGCCTCGACGAGGGGGTCGACATACCCGACTCTCAGGTCGGCTATCTCTTGGCCAGCAGTAGCAACCCCCGACAGTTCGTCCAGCGACGCGGACGCTTGCTTCGCCGTGCCGAAGGCAAAGACCGGGCAGAGATCTACGACTATCTCGCCGTACCTAAGGCAGGGGCGCCAATCAATTTCGAAGTCGAACGAGCGCTACTCATTCGCGAGATCGAACGCGCGAACGAGTTCGGCAAGCTCTCCGAAAACTATGGGGAAACACTCGACTCATTACGTCCACTCCGCGACCACTATCACTTGATGGACCTATAGCAGCCATGTTGGAAGGATCAACGATGACCGAAAACACGCGTACCGAGAAAGACGTGATCGGTGCGCTCTCCGACGACGAGCGGGCGCTGCTCAAGCGGGTTCTGGAGATCGAGCGTGCCAAGTTACACCTGAGCGCGTACGACGCGACCGAGGACATCCTCGCAGCAGTGAAGGGAATCATTCCGTGAAGCTTCAGTCGATCGCACTCGAAAATTTTCGCCAGTTCGCAGGACGCCAAAGCTTCAGCCTCGACTCGGACGGTACTCGTCCGGTAACGCTCATATTCGGCGCAAACGGATCCGGCAAGACCACACTCTTGAATGCGTTCACGTGGGCGCTTTATGGGGGTCTGTCCGACGACGTCGAACAGCAGGAACGCCTCGTCACCGACGCTGTATGGAGGTCGGCCTCGGTCGGAGAGTCCATCGACGTGTCGGTCGAAGTCAAGTTTTCTCATGAGGATCGGAGCTATCGGCTCCTCCGTACTGCCACGCTCCGCAAGGAATCCGACCACCAACAATCGGCGGTCCCCAGCGTGCAGCTCTGGGCGACGACACCTGATGGCGCGTCGGAGGCAATCAGTGCGCCCCAGGAGATGATCAACACGATCCTGCCACGAGGAGTCAGTCGCTTCTTCTTCTTCAACGGTGAGCGAATCGAGAACCTCGTCAAGAAGGAGGCCTACACAGAGGTTCGAAACGACATCAAGGTCCTTCTCGATCTCGAGCAGGTCGAGCGTGCCCTCGCCCACCTACCGAAGGTCGACCGTAAGCTCTCGGCAGACCTTCGCAAGTATGGCGGCGAGAGGGCAGGACGAATCCAAGAAGAGATCGACGAGCTGAACGATCGGCAGGCCGAGGTCTCGGAACGTCGGGTTCTCCTGGAACGCGAGGTCGCGTCGCTGAATGCAGAGCACGAACGTGTACTCGAGCTGCTCAGGGAGAATGCCGATGCCGCTCCAATACAGCAACGACGCGATCAGGTAGAACAAGAGCTCGCTGATGCGCGGCGCGCATACGAAGCCGCGGTGACCGACCGGGCTACCCTCATTGCAACTCGCGGGTTCCTAGCCTTCACAGATGCTCTCGCATGGGATACCAAAGCCATGGCTGAGGACTTGTATCGGCGTGGGGCACTTCCTGCACCACTCAAGCGCGAGTTCGTGGACGATCTCTTGGAAAAGAAGACCTGCATTTGCGGAGCCGAACTCACCGAAGGCTCCGACTCATGGAGACACGTCCAGGATTGGCGGCACCAGGCCGGCCTACAAGCCGTCGAGACTGCGTGGCAAAAACTATCGGGAAATATCGACGAACTGGAGGCAACCCGAGCGGCGCTGCGCAGCGACCTATCCGGCGTCGCGAAGCGTATCGGTGACGAGAACGACCGAGTTGACCGACTGATTGCCGAAAAGTCTGAACTGGACGGCAAGCTACGCGACAGTAGGCACGAGGACATCCAGAATCTTGAGAGCAAGCACCTTGAGCTGCTCGACATGATGCGCGCCAAAGAACAGCAGGTCGGATCCGCCAAGGGCGAGATCGAGCGGCTTGCGAAAGACATCGAAGCCAAGACGCGCGAGCGATCGAAGGCCGAGGTCACGGATGAACTCGCACTAAAGGCACGCACTCGACTCGACCTCGTACAGTCGGTGAAAAAGGCGCTCATCGAGATTCTTGAGATTCGCGCAGCAGATATGCGAAAGCGGCTGGATAAGGAGCTCAAAGAGGTTTTCGGCAGCATCACTCACCAGAGTCACGTACCAACCCTGACCGAGAATTTCGAGTTGACCCTGCACAAGACGGTGAACGGAGTCGAGCTTCCGGTTCCCAAATCCACCGGCGAGAACCAGATCCTTAGTCTCAGCTTTGTTGCTGCTGTCTCGAAGCTAGCTCGTGAGATCCGAACGGAGCGCCGCGCCGAGGAACAAACGAGCGTCGATGCCGGGACATACCCCATCGTCATGGACGCCGCATTCGGCTCGTTGGATGAGGACTATCAGGAAGCCGTTGCGCGCGCTCTCGCCAAGATGGCACCTCAGCTCGTCGTCCTGGTGAGCAAGAGTCAGGGTATGGGCACCGTGATCACCGAACTGATGCCATATGTCAGTAATCTCGGAGTGCTTGAGACTCACACAACGGCCGAGGGCGACGTCGCCGACGACATCGAGATCAACGGGACGTCGTACCCTTACATTCGTTCGTCCGACATCGATCGCACTGAATTGAAGGTGATCCTGTGACCGCCACTCCAGATGTTCGAGCACGCCGTCCACAGCAGCACGAACGTCTCATGCTCGAACTGCAGCAGGAAGCGAAGTTTCCGGCTTTCCGAGACATTCTGCTGTTCGCGGCTGCGGTCGGATTTACTCAGGGTCGACGGGTGCCGTTCACAGCTGTCGCCGGTGATCCGATTCGGTACGACACGCTTGTAGGACCGTCTTTTGCCGACACGCTCGTCAGCATGATTGCCGCCAACGAGGTCGGAAATGACCCCGAGATTATGGACAACTCCCGTTTGCAGGAACGAGTCACAATATTCGAAGAGTATGCAAACGGCGGACTTGAGTACATTCAAGAAATTGTCAACACAAGAAAACAACCACTCGGATTGATCGTTTTCGAGCTTGTGACGTCCGCCCTCACGAATGACAGGCCACCGACCGATATCGACGTGGAGGACCTCCTTAGCGGAGCTACGTGGTAGTCACTTCCAACTGACCACTACGAATGATCTGGGGACAGAAGTCGCCCCGCTCCGCAACGAGAGCAGCTCAATCCTGCCTGCCAGTATTCTATTCCAATAGCCCATCACTGCATGCATGCTGCGATGCTGGATGAAAATTGCTGGCGCGAACCGGGGTCAGCTAGGTCTATAATTTATCGCTCGAACACCTTGCCGAGGACGATCCCACGCGGGCGGACAGCGGAGAGGTTCTGCCAGGCTCGCTCGTCCGTATCGTTCTCAAGGCCACCCATCGACGCACACTCCGCTGGTTTATGGCGCTGGCCTCCATGCAGCCCCATTTGCAGCCGGAACAGTGAGTCGATCAGCGAATGGACGACCGTACGTCCGAATGGCAGGAGCAGCTCGCGCATCATAGGAACACGCGAGCCACTCAGCGAGGTGGGTGCGGCGGGAAGCTACTGCAGCCGCGTCGCTCGATCAATCCGCTACGTAGCGCTTGAGACTCTTATTGGACATGGATAACCCGCGTCAACTGATCTGGCAGGTCCCCGATAGTCGGTCCGGTCGGTTCTAGAGCCGATTCCTACTTGCAGTCGATCAGTCGATCTCACACGCCACCGGCTGGTGCCGGTGAGTGCATCCGGCAGCGTACTCGGCAGGAGTTCGGTACCCCAGCGCCGAATGACGGTGCCGGTGATTGTGGTCGTCCTTGAAGTCCTCGATCACCACCCGGGCCTCGAGCAGAGTGGGCCAGTAGTTTCGGTTGAGACACTCATCGCGCAACCGGTTGTTGAACGACTCGATGAACCCGTTGTTCCACGGCGTGCCCGGCGGAATGTAGGACATCCCCACCGACCCAGCACAGAAGTCCCGCAGCGCTTCCGAGATGAACTCCGGCCCATTGTCCATCCGCAGCACCAGCGGCGGCCCACCCCACATCGCGAACGCCTTCTCCAAGCCCTCAATCAACCGGTCGGCGGTGATCGAGCGGTCCACGATGTTCAACAACGACATCCGGGTATGTTCGTCGACCATCGACGCGATCTTCACCGTCTTGCCGTCGACGGTCGAGTCGAACTGGAAGTCCAATGCCCACACCACATTCGGAGCATCCGCGTCGACGATCGGAACCGAGGACAGGCCGGCACGTTTGCGGCGTGGAGCACGCCGGACCTGCAGCCCTTCTTCCTTCCACAGGCGGTGGATCTTCTTCTTGTTCACCTCGATGCCCTGGTCGTAGCGCAGCCACGCCCATGCTCGCCGGAAGCCGTGCCGCGGATGCTTGCGGGCATATCTGCGCAGCTCTGCGCGCAGATCGGCATCCGGATCGTCCGGTGTCTGCGCCAACGGCAACCGCCGGTAAACCGATCGGGAGAGCCCAACGACCTTGCACGCGAACCGCTCCGACATCTGCATAGTGCCGGTGAGCATGGTGATCGCGGCGCGTTTGGCGGTCGGGCTCAGAATTTTCCCTTGGCGATCTCCCGCAGCGCGTCCTTCTCCAACTCGGCATCGGCGAGCAACCGTTTGACCTGACTTGCACAAGTTGAGGAGGATTCCCGGGTTCTCCGAGCGTTTCCGCTGGTAGCGGGATCGCGGGTTGTCGATTTGGGGCACTAAACGGTCGGTAGGATCTGGCGGGTGGCGGCGTACATTCGCAAGGTTCGGACCGCGTCGGGGGCGACGGCGGTGCAGATCGCGGTCAAGCAGGGCGGTCGCCGGACGATCGTCGAGCATGTCGGTTCGGCCCACACCGACAGCGAGTTGGCCGCGTTGATGCAGCTCGCCCGCGGCAAGCTCCACGCCGGCCAGGAAGAACTCGACCTGGGACTGGATGTGCCCGGCAACTCCGGGAAGGGACCGTCGCTGATCACCGCGAAGCGTTCGCGCTGGCTGGTCGAGGCGGTCGAGACCGCCTGGTACCGGCTCGGGTTCGACGTCATTGACGACGAGGCTTTCTTCCAGTTGGTCCTTGCCCGGATCGTGGAGCCGACCTCGATGAGTGACACGGCCAGGGTGGTCGGCGAGATCGGCCTGACCCCGGTTCACCGCAACACCTACGCGAGTGCATTGAAACGATGTGCCACAAGTGATTACCGGGATCGGGTCGCGACGCGATGTTTCGAGCATGCCGCGGCGACCGGGGGTCTGTCCCTGGTGCTCTACGACGTGACCACCCTGTATTTCGAGGCGGAGAAAGAAGACGATCTCCGCAAGGTCGGGTACTCGAAAGAACGCCGGGTCGACCCGCAGATCGTCGTCGGCCTGCTCGTGGACCGGACCGGTTTCCCACTGGAGATCGGCTGCTTCGAAGGTAACAAGGCCGAAACCCACACAATCGTGCCCATCATCCGCCAGTTCCAGGCCCGACACGACATCGCCGGAGTCGAGATGGTCGTCGCCGCCGACGCCGGCATGCTCTCCGCCGGTAACCTCGCAGATCTCGACGGCGTCGGCCTGAAGTTCATCGTCGGGTCTCGGGTCACCAAGGCCCCGGCGGATCTGGCCAACCATTTTCATTGGAATGGAGACGTTTTCGTCGATGGGCAGATCATCGACACCGTCACGCCCCGCCACGCCCGCAGCGTAGTCAACACGGCGAAAAGACGCGCCGAACCGATCTGGGATCCGGTTCGGCATCCCACCTCGTGGCGGGCGGTCTGGCAGTACTCGAAACGCCGTGCTGTCCGCGACAACCAAACGCTCAACGCTCAGGAAGCCCGCGCACGGGCGGTCGTCGATGGTGGCAAGGCACCGAAATCGACCCGGTTCGTCAAGACCACTACCAGTGGCCGCACCGTCGATGAGGCGAGCATCGAGCGGGCCCGATCACTCATCGGCCTGAAGGGATACGTGACCAACATCCCGGTCACACTCATGGAGCCGGGCGAGGTGATCGGCAAGTACCACGACCTCTGGCATGTCGAGCAGTCGTTTCGCATGTCGAAAACCGACCTGCGGGCACGGCCGATGTTCCACCACACCCGCGACGCGATCGAAGCCCACCTCACGGTCGTCTTCACCGCACTCGCGATCGCCCGCTACCTGCAGGCCGAGACCGGGACTTCGCTTCGTTCCCTGGTCCGGACCCTGCGTCCGCTCCAGGAAATCACCATCACCATCGCCGGCTACCCCCACACCGCTACCGACCCCCTCGACCCGGACGCGGTCCGCATCCTCACCGCGCTGGGTCTACCGACTCGGTGATCGGAGCGGGGCACTAAATCTGTGCAAGTCAGGGCAGCGCGTCCTTCTCCAACTCGGCATCGGCGAGCAACCGTTTGAGCCGGCTGTTCTGCTCCCGCAGTTCCTTGAGTTCCTTCGCTGCATCGGCGTCCATGCCGGAGTACTGACGCCGCCAGTTGTACAGCGTCGCCGCCGACACCTCGAGCGCTGCGGCGATTTCTTCACCGTTCTTGCCTTCCGCGGCCAACTCGTCGGCTCGGCGCAGCTTGCGCACGATGTCCTCCGCCGAGTGACGTTTGCGTCCCGCCATGATCCCTATCGTCCCTTCTTCGCCCTCACCAGGGCAATCAGGACTCTAGAACAACCCGGACCTACTCACAGGGGACATGCCAGATCTTCTGTCCGAGCACCTGGGGAGTCAACAGCATCTTTCCGTCGCCTCGCTTCGCGCTCCGTTCCCGAGTTTCAGACGAAACCCATCAATCACCGTATACCCTGGGCAGCCGCTCGTACGTCCGCCCTACGCATCATGAAACCTTGCGTGATGTGCTGGCCGAAGAGAGTGGGTTCGGCTTAAACACTCATCTCGCGCCCCAATTTAGCTGCGGGTCTTCCACTTTTTCCAAGAAAATGATTTACGCCGGCTACCAAACTAGTTGCACACACTACATGCGTCAAACGTCTAGAGCCTGAAATCTTAGATCCAGATGCCAAATATCGGAAGGCGAGCCGTGATGGGACGAAAGTCAAGCGAGTAGACGATATCTCCCGCGAACTATCGTCAGCCTTCCAACACATCCGAGCTCATCGCGTCTTCGAGGCTTGCGGCTACATCGTTGGACAGGGTCTCCTCATTTTCCTCTTCTACCCCACCTACCGTTTCATCCTGCGCGCGAGCCTTCCAATCGCCATATTCGTCAGGACTAATTTCGAACCATACGTCGAGAGCCTTGCTCAGCGACTCGTCCACCATCTTCTGAGCCTTAGCCTTACGCTTGCTCTCCACCATAGTAGGGTCACTGTTTTTCAGGGCTTTTTCTTGTTGCCTGATCAAGAATCTGCGGTAAAAAGCCCTCGCCGAACTTAAAGTTTCTTGAAACTTATCCCTATCGTTGATCCACTCAGCAACGTGGACCCAGGCCTGCTCCGTAGAGAGTATCTCAAGCCAAAAATAGCGGAAGTACACAGCTTGTGGGGTGTCTAACGATGCAATCCCGTTCAGCGGAGAACGGACGCCGCGCTTTGCCATAACACGCCGGCGATCATGAGCCTTTCCAAACCAGGTTGGCTGCATAAAATAGGCGTTCCAGGCCTTAACTAACGACTTGGCGAATTGCGGAAGTTCATCGAGGGAACGGTTCTCAACGTGGAGCTTCCAGAGGCTCCCCAAAGTAAGCATCATGCCTAGTTGACAGGCATGAGTGTTCATCATCGCGTATATGTGATTGCTACGCGAAATAGAGTCTGGGCTGTCGGATCCGAGTAGTTCCTTAGCGCGTTGTCTCTCGAACGATTCCTGCTTGCCTTGAAGGAAATCCCAAGCCTTAACGATATCCGGCTTCGTCCTGCTCGCGCTGACACCTGGGAGCGTCGACTCTTGCTTAAAATGTTCGCTACTGTCCCGAAGCGTCCAGTACACACCGACACCCCCAAACAATGCATCCTGGGCTAGCCTCGCAAGAACGTCCCCAGGCGCCCACTGTTCCTTAATCTGTACGAGAGCGCTTGCGTGGGCTCGATAGTGGACAACGCCCGACAACAAGGTAAGAATCGACTCGCCCCACGACTGCATAAAACGAGCCGTGATTTCTTCTTTCTTCCCGACAGGAAAGTTGGTGTTGCCAATCTCACCGGGAAGGTAAGTGAAGTCACCGTCCTCAATAGCACCCGGGAATATTTTAGCTAGCTCCAATTGTCCGCGCATAAAGGCATCGCGTTCAGTCTCGCTTTCCCGACCTCCGAAAGCAAGGTTGACTTTGTCCAAGTACTTCGGAGGTCCGAATAGACACCGATCGACCGCCATTTGGAGAAGATGGATGTTTGTAAGGACGGACCATCGGGCAGATTGGGTGGTCTTAGTCTCTGGATTGTCGTACTCAACTGCATAGAGCGGGAGAAATTCATTCGAGGGACCACTCCTGAGCTCATTTAACAGACTTCGCGTAAGGACCTTTAGTAATTCTCCGTCGGAGAGCAAGATCAAACGTGACTCGCTCGGCTGCCGAGCTTCTTTGTTGACGTCAACGAACAACTTCCGGGCCACCCCGTGAGGATCCCCTTCTGGGCCGGTCTGGTCGGGAAACCAGCACACTGCCACAGGGACTTCAACACGTGACAAGTCTAGTTCGCCGTCGTTCTTCTTCTTCCATTGTTCCAATTCGCGGCGTACTGGACCTTCGTAGAAAGACTTAAACCGGTCGCCGCCGCTCTGATCCCAGGTGTTGGTTAATGTACGTTCAATAGCAAGTAGTGCCATCGCCCTGTGCTGACCGTCGATCACCACAAGTCGCGTGTAAGCATCATTCCAGTGCAATTCACCAAGCGGAATCGGATGAAGCTCCCCCTCACGTAAGGCAAGGCGCCGAACCCTCATCGCCTCACCTGCAGTCGACTGGATCCAATTCCCATTAGGGTCCGGAACATATTCTTCCGACCCAAGAGTGGGCAGTTCCGCAGGACGTTTGTTCTTGAAGGGGAGCAACACTGCAACGATGGGCGGGAAGAACGCCGGCCCGGTAGCGCGCGGTCGCAACAGGTATGGGATCAGCTTTGTCGCTACGCGATGATCATCAAGATCTCGTTGGAGGAGCTGGTTGAAGTCGAGCAGGTCTGCATCCATAACCTCACGGACCGGAGCGAGGCTCTTCGTTAGGCGCCGCTCGGGGTCTGTACTTTCCTCCCCAAGGCGAGCTTTTGTCATAATATAATCAACACGCCCAGCCGGGGTGGTGAAGCTCCCCCACGTTCCACGGACGTAGTCAAGGAAACGAGGTCCGCTCCCGGCGCCAAAGATGCTCATACTACCGCCTCCCTAATATTGGCGAATACATTTTGTGCAGGAACCATTCAGCAGAACTGGTAACTTCTCGAATGTCGGCAGGACTCAGGTCCGATTCTCTTAGCTTATCGAGCTCAAGAATCCAGACTTCTAAATCTTCCATTGCCACTTCACGTGCCGCCGCCCTGTGTCCAAACGTTCGGGCGATTTTTATTGCTCGATCCCGCTCCTCCGGCCGCTGACGAAGGTAATCGCTCACACGAGTAAAGTCCTGCTTGTGCCGAATTAGTCGCTTCTTCAGGTCATTCGATATACCGATATAAAGCGGAGTCGAAAATTCTGGTATTATGTGTTGCAATATGCTAGCGAGCAACTTCCGCTTGCTGGCCGAAGCTGCAATAGCGTACAGTGACGGTGCCACCGACGCCTCGTCGTTTGAATTCGGTGCCTCAATTTTCGCACTGCCTTTGTCTCCGAGGGAAATGCCCAACGTAGCCAGGACGTAGTCCGCCTTCAACTCGCCCACCCACCGCGTCCCATAAGATGACGCGCCTTTCAAATCAATTGGGGGCGGTTCATAGAGCAATGCATAGCGATGGAGCGTATCGAGGAAGAGTGCTGCGCTGGCATCATCGTTGGCATCCACATCGAACACGCCGACAGGTGGCTTGACGTACCACGCATACAAGCCCGGGCTGGTGGGCGCCCCATCCACCTCCAGCATGGAGATGCGGCGCAACATCATTAGACCTCCCTCTCGGCAGCCGTGCGACGAGAGTCGGCTGCGGCAAGCCGCAGGCTCTGCGCACCGGCAGACATGTCAGGGTAGCCATGCTACGGCAGAACATCTGCGAAGTGATCAAGACCCGCGCTAGACGTTACGCCCACCGCGTAAAAGAGGTTAAGTCTGAATCATCCCCCACTCGACCTTTTTTGAAGGCGATGGCCTCGAATCACACAATCTCGTTTATTCAGCTCGGCCTGCCAACCTTGGAGGGTCCCGATTCGTTCGGGATGTCTATACAGTCCTGCTTTTACTTCTGCTCGGGTGAGGCTTTGAAATAGCGGACGATGCGGATACGATTGGCCAACGAATTCTTCTTTTCGATGTAAAACAGGGGGGTTGTCTGAATTAGAATAGTCTCGCCAGTCAACGGTAAGCGCCCTCAAACCGACCGTAACCGCTCCTTCAAGAGATGGGTGGGCGTTCTTGTCGAATTCCGGGTAGGACAAGAACGAAACCCGTGGCTCGGCAACGGACAGCTTCACCATGTTTGCAAGCTCAACAGTGCCCGCAAGAACTCGCGCACAACCTTCATAGACCTGCAGGATGGGCGGCAGCTCGCTTAGTGCAGAACGATGGACATACAACGCAGACGGAGTCTGCTTGCCGACCTTGGAACTTCTTGCCGTCATGAGCACCATCATTCGGTTCCCGACCGCCGCGAGAAGTCTGTCCCCCTGATTGGTGAGATCTCTGTAGGTTCCGAAGTGAATCTTGATATCATGCTGCAGAATAGGCCCTAGCTGCGAGAATCTTGGTTTGCGCCCGAAGCGCGACATCGCGGCATACACCAGCAGTTCGGACCGACGTTGGATCCTCACCTGTTCCCAATGGGAGTCGTCCGTAACCTGGTAGATCAGATTCACTGCTCTTCCCAGTGTGCCGCTCGCATCCAAAACGCACGCTTCTGCTTCAGCGCTCAACTCGCCGCGCTTTGGCGGCCTCGCATGCGCAGTCATAAAGTCGAACAACGGGGCGAGGTTCTCGCGGTTGCGCTCGTACTCATCATGAGGATCGATGATTATGCGCGGTCGGTACTGGTAGACCCGATTCGCAAGAAAATCCTGCTGGGCGGCTTCGTCCCGAAAGACGTAGAAAACGCCTGGCGCAGCGGCAAGGGGCTTTGTCTCTAGGACCGACTCTATCCATGTCGCGAGCTCGGATTGGTCGTAGAACTTCTGGAATGTCCCCATGCGGGTAAGGATCCCGTCCCCTACGCGACGACCGACCAGCTCGCGCGCCTCCCAGGTCAAGCGAGCCGAGACCACAAGAATATTTCGTGTGAGGCCCCAAGCTGATTTCAGTACCTGGGCACGCTCGATCGGATCCTCGATCACGTTGACCACGTACCCGAGATTGACCACATTCGACGAGATCATCTCTGCGTTCGGACGGTGGGCGGGGTCCCACCCAGACACTGAAAATCCGAGTCCTTGGAGATGACGGATATCGCCGCCTCGACCGCACCCATAGTCGAACACGGTCGCCTCGCGCTCGATGATGCCATCGGCCAGGGCAAGCCCCATCGGTCGTGACAGCGCCGATCGGACCATCGCTGTCTTATGACGGGCGGTAGGTCCGATCGTTGTCATGCGCTACTCCGCGAGTGCCAGCTCCACGAGCCCTTCGATGTCGGAGGAACGTGTGTCCCCGATCAAGTATCCGATGCCTCGGTGAAGATGGAGGCGGAATTGAGTAGCAAGTGTCTCCTCATCGAGGTCCAGTCCGTCGTTGTGGCATCGGACCCTCAGAGCGGACCACAGAACATCACCGTGCGCGCCGGCAAACACTTTCCATGTCATTTCGACGTTGCTGTCGGTGACGATTCGGGCAGCCGGCGGCACGGAAGGTTCTGCCAGTGAACGACAGAGCGCCCAGCGGCACAGAACATTCCACTGGCCGATTCCCGTGCGTCGCTTCAACGTCACCAATTGATCTCGTGCCGTCTTCGAGAGACGCACATGCTCGACAGTCACTACGTTTACTCCCAGAAGTATCCGGATCGAACCGACGTGGACGCGCTGTCGTGGTCGTAATCAAGGCAGTACGACCGTCCGACGTGCTTCTTGATTCGACGGAACGCTTGCTCGTCGATCTCCGTATCGGTCGACAGCAGGACGACCTGATGGCTCGCGAAAGGAAAGTACCGCTCGATGAGGTGCTCCCGGTGCTCCCCGTCAAGCCGGCCCAAAGGCGTATCGACGACGACCGGCAGTGGCTGTCCTGATGCTCGCGCTAGGCCCCACAGAAGCGATACCGCAAGCAACTGCCGTTCGCCTGCAGATAATTGGTTCGCGGGAAGCGGCTTACCACCCGGACCGGTGAGTTCCACGGTGTACGTGTCGGGATCGATCTGGACTGCGGTCACCAGTTTGTTCTTGCGCAACAATCGATGGAGTGCCTCCAGGACGTATTCGCCGATACGCCCGAGGTAGCGCTTCTTCGCCGCGACCTGCAGCGATTCGAGAGTTGCTCGGACTTTGTCCACATGCTCGACGATCCGTGTGTCGTCCTCGAGCGCAAGGTTCGCCTGTGCGTACTTCTCCAGGATTCGTTCGTAGTCGGCGTCGACCTTCGCCCGTTCCGCCCGTCGTACTGCGAGCTCCTCGTCCAATGTCGTGACCTTGGTTTCAGCACGGACATAACGGTCCGAGGCCTCGTCGAGTGCTCGGCGCACCTCTTCGAGCGACTCGGGGTCGGGCATAGCGACGAGTACCCGGTCGATCTGATCGAGTTCTTCGCGGATACCCCGTCGACGCTCCACCAGTTCACCGATTCGACGGCGACTCGAGGGAAGCGCTGTTTCGCGCAGAACCCGGATCGAGTCCGGTCGTCCGAGACCAGTGATGTCTTCGACATCGACATTCTGGTTACGTTCTGCACGGTCTTGTTGCATGAAGGTGGCGATCGCCGTGAGCACATTGTCGCCAGCGCCGCTATTACGAAGCACAGTGAGCACTGAGTCGTCGCGCTGCGCGAGCACGTCCGCCACGGCCCGCCGATTCGACGAAGTCGACTCGTCTGCTGCACGCGACTCAACCTCGTGAAGGAGATCGGTCACCAGAAGCAGCGGCGCAGCGTCGGACGCCTCAGCACGCAAGTCGTCATCGACCTGCGTGAGCGCTGCACGGAGAGCATCAGCGGCCTTCTCCGTCTCTGCTCGCGTCTCCGCGACCTCACCGCCCCGCGACTGGTAATCCGACCTGGCTTCCGATCGCTCTTTGTCCGCGCGTTCGAGTTCGACACGCGCCCGCGCCAAGGCTTCGACAGTCCCTTCTTCGAGCTGGCGGGCTCGCGTCACGAGTTCACGCTTTGCCTCGACCTCGGACCTCAGAGACTCGGGAATCTGGTTTGTTCGGTGCCGACGACGCAACACCGACAGATCCGTCGCAAGTCTGTCGACAAGATCGAGTCCGAGCAGAGCCGAGAGCGCCGAGGCCAGCACCTCACGTGACTTCTCCAAGTCTGCGAGTGCTTCGATCTGTTCTCCATCGAAGAAGAACAGGCCGGCGATTCCGCGAGGGAGGAACGTCTCGACGTGCTCGCTCCACGTAGAGGTCAAGGCACGGTCGAGCCGACCGTCGACTTCCACATCGAGGCTCTCGCGCCCCGGGGCTTTTGCTCCACCCCATCGACGGCTGATCCGATAGACGTGTTCCTTCCCCTGTTGAAAGGCGCGGAACTCCAACTCCACTGCCGAGATCGACTTCGCAGATGCTCCGCGATGCGTCAATCCGACCAGGTAATTCTCGTATCCGCCCGCGCGACGCCCGTTCGGCTGTGCAAGCGCGCCGTACAGCGCGAGGTGAATCGCCTCCAGCACTGTGGTCTTGCCGGCACCGTTCAAGCCCCCCACGAGAACAACTGGCTTCGTCTTCGATTTCGGCGTCATAGTGATCGTGTGACGACCTGAAAACGTACCGACATTCTGAAGAACCAGTTCGTCCAGGATCATCGCTCGCCACCTGTGCGAGCAGGCTGCACATAGCCATCAGCGATGTCGAGCTCGTCAGGGCCGTCCGCGGCTCGCAACCGGTCTACGGCACTTGCTCGGTCTGTTGCGCGCTGCAATGCATCCCCTTCGTTCTCGTAGAAGCCCTTGCGGAGTGCCTTCGTCAGAGAATCGAACAGTCCTGCACGGCGTGCTTGGGAGCGATGTCGCTGCTCGACGTCGAGCAGCTCGCGGACGAGCTCGAAATGGACACGATCGTCACCTACCACTTCGCGAAGGATTTCGACCGTGTCCGGCCCGAGCGGCAGGTGCTCATCGAGGGGTCGCCCTGGATACTCCGCACCCGTGGTTTCGCGATAGATGGTGGGCAGGCTGTCTTCGAACTCGTGCTTGTCCACCACCCAGATCCGGCGGATCTCTTCCAGTTCGTCCAGGGTGATGAGTTCGAGGTCCTGTACGTAGGACGGTCCGTTCTCCCTGATCCACGTCTGGGCTTCGAGCAGCTTCCGCACCCACCGCTCACGCGACTCTTGTGTGTACGGACCGGGGATGTTGCGGCCGTTGAACAGCTGCACCGATCCGTTCATCCGTCGGAAGTCACGCAGGTGACGGTCGTCCTGGACATCGAGTTCGTCGCGCAATTCGAGGAGTGGCAACATCCACTCCTTCTCCTCGTCGTTCTGGATCATCGCCGACATCGACTTGTCCTTCTCGACGAGCGTGCAGGTCCAGCAGCCGAACCGGCTGTCACCACAGCTGGGCGTGGACGAGTCGACGACAAGAGGACACTCGCCGTCGGACGAAGCTCCCTGGTACATGGTGAGGAGCTCTTTGTTCGAGTAACCCCACGGGTTCTTGGTCTGCATCAGGAAGGTCCAGACGTCGTCGTTGGACCAATCCTCGACCGGTGAGTAGACGAGGCAATTGGGAAGAGAACCGTTCGGGCTCAGCATGTCGCGGGCGCGCTGACTTTCCAGCTCGGTCATCCGGTGGGAGCGTCCCGAGCTCTCCGCCTTTCGCGTACCGAGTACGAGGATCGCCTCCCCGTGGGACTTCACCATATTGATGATGAAGTTGTTGGAGGGCTTGATCTTCAAGCGTTCGGTGCACCACCGGAACTTCGGCCGCGGCGCGGGATAGCCACGACCGGCAAGATTCACCCAGAACGTGTCGGACACCGCCGGCGTGAGCCGATGAGGCTCGATGGGCAGTCCCTGCGCCTGCGCAGCGTCTGCCATCGTGTTCAGTGAATGAGTGACCCATGCAGCAACCACAGGGTTCTCGACAAGAGTGTCCGTGCTGATCACGTGCACAGGCTTGGTGCGCTTCGCCGGCTCCAGTTGTACAAGTGACATCCACACCAACTGCAGGACCGCGGTCGAGTCCTTACCGCCCGAATAACCGACGACCCACGGGATGGAATCCTCCAGGTAGAGCTTCTGGGTCTGCTCGACCAGAGCCTCGATGGTGCCGGACAGTCCGAGCTCATCGAATGCCGATCGTGGACGGATCGGCAGGTTGCGGGTCATCGTGAGTCACCTCGTCGAAAGTTGTTCTCGGCTTTTTGCTCGTCGTCAGGTAGCGGAAGATTCAAGCGTGTTCTCAGCAGTGCGGTAGTCAGCAGAACGTTGCCGGTACTCTTCGAGACACGTCCGCCGGACAAGGCTCGACCTTCCCAGAGCTCTGAATTCGATCGGTGCCAATCGATTTCACGCAGGGGGCGGAGTGCGCGATCCCAGGACCGTTTGTCTCGACTGCGCTCGAGGAGTGCGTTGCCCACCTTACCCAAGGCATGAAGAACGATTCCGTGGCTGTGGATGAAGTCCCGACGAATCTCTCCGGCCGTGACTTCGCGGGCACGAACCTGTGCCCATTCCGGGAACTGTTTTGCCACCACCGACCAGTAGTTCCCGACCAGCTCGGCACGCTTCTCGAGCGAGTCCTCCTCGATACCCTCCAGCAATGCGCGATTCGCGTTGTACATCGCCGATAGCGTGAACAGCTTCCGAGATCGCGCTGCCAAATTGCTCGTCTCGGTCTCAGTGAGGTCTCGATAGAAGTCCGAACTGAACACCGCCATCCGCGTGACCGCCGATAGATCGTCGCGATGGTCGTAGAGCACGCTGATGGACCGAGCCGGACGAATTGCGTACCGGTTGAGGTCGGCGAACATCTGTTGACATCGTTCCAGACCGACGTCGATAAAGAGGACGATCGAGATCGTCTCATCGCCGACATCGGGGTTCATCGTGAGCGCTTCTTCGATCGCCGCACGGCGATGCTGTCCGTCGTTGATGACGAAACGGGCGTCCATCGGTATACGGAGCGTGCCGATGCGGTCGCTCGGCCCGACGCCGTCGGTAATCGGATCGAACTCCACGTCCGCGCTCACGGATGCCGTCAGGGCCGAGAACACGTAGCTGTCCGGATTCTCGACGATGTAACGCGCCATCTCGGGTACGCGCGACCGGTTGAGGGTGCGTTGCGCACGTTGCTCGGGTAGCAGCTCCTCGTCATCGAAGGAGAACAGACGAGGGATCATGCGAAGCGGAAACATGGTCGAGTAGTACTCTCGACCAGCCTGAACCCCCCGTATCGCCGGGAACACGTACTCGAACTCTCCACGCCGTGGAGCACCACTACGTTCGTTCACCGCACACCTGTCCAATCGCCACCAGTTGTACGGAACGGTACCCGTTCTTGTACGGAAATGCACATCCGAACACACCCCCCGAGTCATCCGAACACGACGTTCCTCTACGCGTACAGTGAGGAACGATAGCTGCGCCGTCCGACACGGGAGAATCCAGACGTATGCCCAGTTCAGGACCTGTATACCTCGACTGCAACGCGACCACCCCGGTCGATCCCGCAGTACTGGACGAGGTGATCCACTTCATGCGCGATGAGTACGGTAACGCAGGCAGCCGTACCCATACGTACGGTCAGCGCGCCAAGGAGCGCGTCAATCGCGCACGGGAAGAAGTTGCCGCCGGCGCCGACGCCAAGCCGGAGGAGGTCATCTTCACCAGCGGTGCGACGGAGAGCAACAATCTCGCGATTCTCGGCCTCGAAGAACACGGTCGCAAGACCGGCAAGATGCATATCGTCACGACTGCCATCGAACACAAGGCTGTCCTCGAGCCGATCGAGCGCCTGGTACGACGCGGCTTCGAAGCCACCGTCCTGAAACCCGGACATGACGGCCGGGTCTCGGCAGATTCGATCATCGAAGCGATCCGTCCAGACACCGTCTTGGTCTCGGTAATGGCTGCGAACAACGAGACCGGCGCCGTCCAACCCGTCGACGATGTTGCTCGATCCTTGGCCGACCACGATACGTACTTCCACGTGGATGCAGCGCAAGCGTTCGGCAAGGTGGAAAACGTCGTGTCGAACAAGCGCATCGACATGATCAGTATCTCCGGCCACAAGCTGTACGCGCCCAAAGGAATCGGCGCGCTCATCGTCCGCCGTCGGGGGTACCGGCGCGTCCCGCTCACACCGCTGCTGGTCGGAGGAGGGCAGGAACGGGGACTTCGCCCCGGCACCCTTCCTGTTCCGCTCATCGCCGGACTGGGAACAGCAGTCTCGTCGGCGATGAAGGATCAAGCAGCCAGAGCGGCTCGCGTGGCCGAACTGCGGTCCGGCTTGGTCGAAGCCCTCACGCCCCTCAACGTGCGTATCAACGGATCCCTTGACAACACGCTCGCGAGCACTCTCAACTTTTCCGTGCCAGGGGTGGACGGAGAGGCAGCGATTCTCGCTTTGAAAGACGTAGTGGCAGTGTCCAATGGCTCGGCATGCACGTCGCAGAGCTACGAGCCCAGCCATGTCCTGAAAGCGATGGATCTCGACGACGACACCATCCACGGCGCTATTCGGGTCTCCTGGTCCCATCTTTCAGAGGATCCTCAGTGGGGACTTCTTGCCGAGAGACTCTCCCAGCTTGTGGTCCGCTAGTAGGACTTTGTTAGGTTGGGAAGGTGTGGTGGCAGGTCGGGCAGGTACCGATCCAATAGGCCAGTGCGCGTTGGAGTTCGCGGACGATGCCGTAGAGGGTCAGGCCTGCCCAATCGCTTTTGGGTCGGTCAGCCGCAGGGTGGTGATGAACAGGTGGGCGGCGGTGACGAGGGTGACGTGGTGGTGCCAGCCGAGCCAGGAGCGGCCCTCGAAGTGGTCGAGTCCGAGACCGGTTTTCAGTTCCCGGTAGTCGTGTTCGATGCGCCAGCGGATCTTGGCCAGGCGCACCAACTCCGACAGCGGGGTGTCCTCGGGCAGGGTGGCCAGCCAGAAGTCGGTGGGCTGCGCCGCGCCCGCCGGCCATTCGGCCAGCAGCCACGCCTGGGGCAGGGTTCCGTCCTCGTCGCGGGGAATCGTGCGGTTCGCGGGGCGCACTCCCAGCGCCACGAACCGTGAGCGCATCGCCGCGGTCGGGTTGCCCGGACCGGTCTTGGTTCCGCGGCGCCAGGTGACCTCGGTCAGCGCGCCTACTCCGGCCGCCAGAACGAGATCCCTGCAGGTCACGGCCGGTGGGTAGCGTCGGGTCGGAGGCCGCCCGCGCCCGGAGTACGCGGCGGCGGCCGGGACCGCATCGGCGGGGTGCGCGAGGGTGGCGCCCTTGACCGCCACGACATAGACCAGATCGCGGTCGGTCAGGCCGTGCCGGAAGGTCGCCGAGTCGCCGTAGCCGGCGTCGGCGACGATCACCGGCGGGATCCGGCCCCAGGAGATCAGCTCGTCGAGCATCTCGAGGGCCATCACCGCCTTGGTGCGGTGACGCTCGGCGTCGGGAATCACACTGCGCCGCCGTCGGGCAGTGATCGACGCGGCCGTCTCGGGATCGTCGGTGGCGTCGTCATCCCAGCTCTCGGGCAGGTACAGGCGCCAGTCCAGCGGCGCGGACGCGCGGTCGGTGGCGGCGTGCACGCTGACCGCGACCTGGCAGTTGCCGACCTTGCCGAGGGTGCCCGAATACTGCCGGGCCACGCACGGCGAGCCGTCCCCGTCCTTGGCGAAGCCGGTGTCGTCGATCACCCACGCGTCCGGGTCGATCAGATCGCACGCTTTGCGGGACAGTGTTTTCCGGACCGGTACCACGTCCCACGGGGAGGTGGTGACGAACTGCTGCAACCGTTGGTGATCGACCTCCAGCCGGTCGGCCATCGGCTGCATCGACTTGCGGCGACCGTCGAGCATCAACCCCCGCGCATACACCCCTGCCGTCGCCCGCTGATCCTTGCGTTTGAGCGAGGAGAACACCTCGTCGACGAACGCATCGAGGCGTTCACCGACATCGATCAGGGCTGCGACATCCACCCGGTTATCGTCCCGGACATCCCGCCGAATCTCGAGGCCCCACAACAGGAAGTGGTGAACCTAACAAAGTCCTACTAGAGGTCCGACACGAAATCGCCGACGGCCCGTGAGCTGTTTCAATACAGGTGGGGTTCACCCTCACGGGCCACCGTCTGTCAGCGATCGGCGACGCGTGTTGTGCTTCCACAGATTGCGAATCCGAAGGATCGATGCTCCGTGTCAAACAGATACGAAAATCTTGGTCCGATGCCAACCAAGGTATGTCCTGTCAGGTAGCTGCGCGGTACTCGGGAGAATCAATTTATCTGCCAACGGGGGCTTCCCGAACGCTCTATGTAGCGATTCGTCCTCTGTTAACGCGCGCTCCAGGTCATGCGCATAGGTGATGGAGAGGTCTTCGGCAACTGTGATCAACCCCGTGTCGAAAGCAACATCGTGGGTCGGGCAGGCAGCCAATCCGTTCAGATGGTCGAGTCGCTCCTTGTTCGAGCTGTCTCGCCACGGCTTGATATGACTCGCGGTGAGCATCCTCGGTCGACGTCGGCCGCCGATGACACTGCTCATTCCACAGAAAACGCAACGATTGCCATGATTGGACATCACTGCTCTCGCGAATCGGTGTTGCCCGATTCGTACCGTTGAAGTAAGTACCCGCTGCGTTACTTCGATCGGGACATCCGTGCGGTCGCGTGCCCACTTCTCGACCGCCCCTTCCAACTCGGACTCGATCTCACTCGCAACGAGTTCCTCCTGACCTGCGAGCCAGAGAGTTCCCCCGTTCTCCAGTTCGAGAAAATCCGGCAACGCGGCGCGATCGATACCCTCGGCCCGAGCTGCCCTCAGAATACGAAGATAGACATCTTGCAGGAGTGCGCTATCCGACATCATCCGGGCCGAGACTTCGAGTTCGTGGCGTCCCCCATTGCTGCGTGTTCCGTCCAGGTTCGCCATCTTCGCGAGGATGCTCGTGGGCGGCCGCTTATACAGCTTCGCGAGTTCTTGCACAGGGAACCCCGCACGATGTGCGCTTCCACTACCGAAACGGCTGTGATCGACCAGTAACGATGCGCACAAGCAAAGGACGACTTCGCTCGGCACGAAGTTCACCTGTCTCTGCCCTGGTGTTACCGGTTGTCTGGCCAGAACCGAGCGCCATTCCACGCGGAGCACTTCGTCCGACGGCTCCAGAAAGTCACTGAGGCTGTGCATGCCCCGGCGATTCACCACGCTCCATACCTCCTGATCAAGATGCAATCCGCACCCAAGTCCGCCGGACAACAACTATCAACTTCGAGCTATCTTCGGGGCAAGCGTGTAGATTAGAAGTGTTTTGGCGAAATCCTCCACTCCACAGGCTTTCTCGGCGCCATTTCCTGCACGCCTTCATCGCGATGACGCCGGAGGAGCTTGCCGGTGCTTCGAATCCCTGTCACGCACCTCGCCGCGAGCGAGATCAGAACGGTTGCAGGTCCGGAGTCTCGTGACGAATCTGCTCCAAGGCTGCCACCCACTGCGACATCGGAGGTCTCGTACCTGCCACTCCTATCGCTCGAGACCACAAACCACTCAGCATCGTGGAACCGGTATCGCGTCCCCACTCCGCTGCTCGATCCGGATCGATCTCTGCATCCAAGCTTTTCGCCACCAGCATCCGGTAGGCGAAGAGCGCGAACTTGTAGCGGTCGGAATCCATTCGCACGACGGTTGACCCATGCCACTGAGGATCTTCCCAGTTGGGACTATCGAGAGGGAGACTCCTCGTGAACGGGAGACTGCCCTGGACGCGTGACGAGTCGAAGTCGAGCACGCACAACTCCACGGGGTCGAGCGAGAACGTGAAGTTCATCCACGAGAAGTCTCCGTAGACGAGATCGTTTCTGTGCATTCCGTCGAGAAATACGGCCACCAGATAGACGAGTTCGAGGCGTTGTCGATCGTCGACCTCAAAGGGAAAAGGCACAGCACCCTGTTTGCGCGGGATCGCATGCTGCAGTTCACGCGCATGTTTCTTGGTCACCGAGCCGAACGTCATCTCGAAGTAGAACTGCCCGCCGATCCTCGGCATCGTGTAACCGATCAGTTCTCCGCCTCTCCGGACGGGGCTCTCGGGCCAGCACAGGTGGATGGGATGCCCGGAAACCGCTGCCTCTACGTCCGTTCTTCTGTGGACGAGTTCTTCGAATTCACGGGCTCCTCGGGTCAGTGGCAAATCCCAGTACTTGGCAACTTGACCGGTGTTGTCGACCAGTCCGTACACAGCGCCCTGACCGCCGGCGCCGAGCTGTTGCTCACGCGCCAGACTCGCGTCGTCCTCGTACTGAATACCACCGCGCAGAAGCAGCTTTCGCCGCCGTTCCTCAGCTCGCTGACGACGCTGACGCGCAATCTCCTTCGCAGCGGATTTCGTCAGATCGACGGGCTCCGACCGTTCCGCAGGTATCGCTTCCCAGCTGCGGGCGGGATGCTCAGGAGCCTTCGCAGGCTCCGAGCGGGGCGGTTCGAGGCTCCTGTCGGAGAAGAAGTCACTCTCCCACCAATCGTCGTACGACATCTCCGCATAGCCTGGTTCGGCGTGACTCACAGGAGCGTGGTCACGAGTCTGGAACTCCGGCGCAAGGACCATTCCCTTGTTTCGCCAACGCCTGCGCCGGCGCACCAATGTGCCTACAAGAGCCAGAAGCACAACCACGGCAGCGACGATCGCGACGACGAATACCATCTAGCGCTTACCTCTTCGGAGGAGTCACGGGCCGGAACTTGCGTTCACCGGTGCCCAGTAGTTCGGGTTTCGGTTTCGGGGCTGCGACGGTCCGGCGCGTCGTCGGCTGTACAGGAACGGTGACGCGGTCACTCAACGCCGCTTCCCACACCCTCGCAGACGGTCGTGTCCCCTCGGGACCTGCTGCCTGACGAAGAAGCTCTCGCAATCGGTGGTCCATAGCCGGCTCGACGCCATCGAACGTGACACTGTCGAGTTCTGTCGGCCGGCAGTCGATTTCCCCGCCGAGGACCCTCATCACTGCTAGTGCGAGCTTGTAGCAGTCGCGGTCGAACGTCGGCGCGGTGCGAGGTGTAGCGAAGGGATCGTCCCAGTCCGGCGTTTCGGCTTGGGGAAGAACAGGAGGTAAGCCGTCGGGTCGCATGCCATCGCAATCGATCAGCATCACACGCGGTTCCGGAGACAGCGACCAGAAGATGTTCGCGAAGGACAGGTCGCCGATGACGATCCGGTGCTCGTGCAGCACACCCACCGCCCTCGCCAGGTTGCGAAGGATCGCGATTCGCTCCTCCAGAGTGGGAAGCGTGACGCCTGCGAACAATGGACTGGACTTCTTGGCCAGCAGTACACCGAGCTCGGACAATCGCCGCTTTCCGTGCGCTTGAAAGGTGAACTCGGTCGGCACTCGAGGCATGAGAAACCCGACCACGTTCTGAGCGCCACGTACGACCGAGCTCGGCCACGCAGCCCACTCGTCGACCGGACGCCCGCCATTGGACAGCTTGCCTCGCATGCCGATCAGTGCGTCAAGCGTCGAGGCAGAGAAACCAGGACCCGACGGACTGTGGTACCTCTTGAACACCCGGGTCGGATCGTCTGCCAACTCGTAGACAGCGCCTTGACCACCGTCCCCGAGCTTCGGTCCCAGTTTCAGCGTCGCAAGGTTCGTGGCGTTCATCGCTGCGGTTCGCCGAATCGGAAGCCCACGATCGTTCGGTCGTCGTCGAACGACTTCACAGTCGCATCGAGGACCTTGAGCAGATCGGCCGGTGACGGTGCTGACGAACGCCAGAGCTGTGCCAACGCATCGGCATACTCACCGTTCGACTTGACCGGATCACCCACCCCGTCGGTAGCAAGGACGAGGGTCTCCCCCGGTCGGAAGGTTTCCACCCATACCGAAGCCATGTGGTGGCCCGGGAGCGGATTCACCGAGTTGTCGATGAGGTCACCGGGCCCGGACTGGAGAGCCGGGCATGTCAGTTCGATCCACTCGCCACGCGACAACTTGAATGCCGGCGAATCTCCGATCTGGGCGAGAACCACGGTGGTCTCCCCCACCTGGGACGGATTGTCCAGCACAATTGCTGCTGTCAGAGTTGTGGATACCTCGGCGGCATCCACTTCTGCGTCGGTCGCCACCGAACGCAGCAAAGTGGCGATGTCCCGGAGAGACACTTCGGCAGGCGTGCGCGCGGAAACGATTTCCCCGAGAAGCGTCTCGTTTTCGACGATGGTCCTCGAGGCCAAGGCCGACCCGAGATGCGACGACTTCGCATTGCCCACTCCGTCCGAGACGGCCAGCGCGAGATAGTTGGTGCCCCGCGAGAAGGCGAAATTGTCCTGGCGCACCTCTGCGAGATAGCGGTGGATATGCCCTCGGGCCGAAACTGCGCGCAAGTCACCGAGCTGGTCCTCGAGCCAGTCCATGACGGTATCCCGCACGGTTTCGAAGCTGCGCAAGGGCTGCTCGACAACCTTGCTCGGCATGGGCTTGAGTCGCGCAGGCGCTCCGAACGTGCGGTACGCGTGTTCGACAGTCGGGGTGGCCGCTTGCGGAGGAACGGCAGCATCCGGAGTTACCACGGCACGCGGCGCCTCCGCGGGATGTTCCCACTGTGGTTCGGTGGAAGCAGGCACTCCCTGTGGGTGCGCCGGCTCGGGCGGTGGCGGAGGCTGTGTCGGACGTGGAGGGTACGCGAAAGGCTCGGTACCCACAGGACGCTGCCAGTATTCGGACGCGTAAAAGTCTTCCCGGATGACGGGCTCTCCCTCTTCGAAGGACTCCGGGTTTATCAGGGCGGACTCGGGCGCATCGTTGTTGCTGTGCTCGGGGAAGTTGCTCATCGCGTTACACCGTGTCGACGTCGAGGGCAGTGAAACCGTCCACCTGAGTGGGGGTCTGCAACTGGAGTCCGCCTTCCTTGGTCATGCTGACCCCGGACTTCACGATCGACTTCGTCAATGCGGTAGCAAACTCCTGCAGCGCTACCGCCGGGGACATCGAGGTGTCCTCCTGGATGAACGCACGGAAGTTCGCGATAGCCGAAATGACGTCGCGATCGGCATCGCCGATGCCGAACGAGACGATGTTCGGACGGTACCGGAAGCTCGGCGACGTGAGCTCGTTGTACTCGACCTCCCAATCGGACGTCGGCTGTCCATCGGTAAGGAAGAACACCACCGGGCGGAACACCTTGTGCCCTTGGGACTTGAGGCGATCCAGATCGAGCTCGATCTGGGACTTCAAGCACCGCATCGCCGCCGCGAAGTTCGTTCCGCCCTTTGCCGTCAGTACCGGGAGGCCCGCGATCTGGCTCAGGTCCGACAACTCGAGAAGGACTTCCGCCTCGTTACTGAGGTTTTCTCACCGGGCTGGTGCTTGTAGGTGAAGAAGCACGAGGGCTGCAGCAGCGATCGCACCGATCCTCCACGGACATAGACTGATTCGCTGCAGCGCCTTCCACCGGGTCTTCAGCAGCGCGTTCGCGCGTTCGGCCGGAGCGCGCATCGCAGACAGCAGCGTGTTGCGGCAGCGGGTGCCGGCATCGAGACCATGGCCTTTCGTCGGGACGTGGACGCCGATCCCGGCACCGGTGTACCCCTTGTCGGCGAGGGTGGGCATCCCGCCGGCGGCAGCGTGGTAGAGGGCGCCGAGGATCCCGCCCCGACGAGCAGCGGTGAGGTCGTGCACCGAACCGGGGGCAACCTCGGACACCCAGATCGGGTAGCCGGTCGGATCGGTCAGGACCTGGACGTTGCCGCCATGGCGGCGATGTTTACCCGAGTACCACACGTCGTGCCCGGACTCGGAACGCTCCCGGCAGCGAGTCGAGGCGATGAGGGTGCCGTCGAGACAGACATGCTCCCAGCCGGACTCGATCCCACGTTCGAGCACGTCGTGCAGGTTCGGGGCGTGCGCGGCGATCACGTCGATACCTTCGTGGAGATACCGGTAGGCGGTGGCCTGCGAGATGCGGGCATCGCGCGCCAGGGTGGCGACGTCGGTGCCGTCGCGGAACCACCGCAGCACCATCAGAGCCTGGACGTAGACGGTCGCGGCCCGCTGCCACGGTCGGCGATCGGTCCTGCGGCGGTGGGCAGCGAGGATACGGGTGACGAAGGTCAGGGTGTGCTCGGGCACGTCGAGCGTGGCACGATAGGTGATCACGTGGGGTCCTGCTTCGGGAATGAATTTCTTGGTCGAAACCATTCCCTACCAGTCCGGGCCCCACGTCCTCAGCACCGCCCCGGCCCCCGACTCGACACAGCTCTCATGAGTGCTCTCCTGGTGAGAAAACCTCACTGAATCCGATGATCGCGAACTGCGTCTTGTCGGACACGACCGGGTTCATGCCGATCTCTGCATGCAACTCCGGCAACGCCTTGTTCATGGCGTCGATCGCGTCGCCCGACATGGAAGCGGACTCGTCGCACACCAGATAGAACGGAAGAATGTTCTGGCCCATTTCAGCTCTCTTCGGTCGAATCAATCGGTCGTGAAAAGGAAGACTTCGAGGCGCGCGGTTCCGCGCGGGAGGGAGCCGTCCCAGAAGTCACGGGTGGTCGTCCCATCGAACAAGGTAGGCGCCGCACAGGGCAGCTGTTCGGCAATCCGGACCGCAGATTCGAGCGCGACTCCGATATCTTTGCCACCGCCGAATATCAGAGCAAGTGCGGCTCGTTCGCCCTGCAGCGCACCGGTCACCTCGTTCAGGCGCTCACACACCAACCGCGATTCGTCCTCGGATCCCGCACCGGATCCGATCAGTGCCCCGGCGTCGTAATCGATCGTGAGGATCTCCGGATCCTGGCGCATGCCGACGATCTTCGGCAACGGTTCCTCGACGGCCGCGGGATCGGGTATCTCCGGTGCTGTGGCTGAGCCCAGCCCCACGATGAACAGGACGATCAACAGATCGGCGAAGATCCAACCGGCGAGCGCTTCCGGTCGGAGCAATCCCCGCCCGCGACGCTCAGACCGTCTCGACATGGTCGCCGCTCTGTTCGTGTCCCATGAGCTCGAGTCGACGCAGCATCATCTCGACAGCATCGCGCGCGGACGTGAGATCCGACGCCTGCGCCTGCAACGCACTTTCGTGCCGGAGGAGAGAACGATCGATCCCCTCCACGGCAGATCGGAGTTCGAACACTGCTGCCTGCAGTTCGCGGCCGGTGTCGACGCTGCGCCTGTCCATCGTGTCGACGCTGCCTGCGATGGCACTCTGCGATCTCTCCATCAGTGCGACGCCGGCAACGAGGTCGTCGATCGTCGATCTGATCGCGTCGGAAGACTGTGCGACGACACGGCCGGTCTCCGACTGCGCCTTCGTGAGCTGATCCTGAAGTTGGTCGGTGAAGTGATCGAGGGTCTTCGCCATTCGCCGTTGGCTCTCGTCGGCGGTCGTCTCCAGGACCTTCGCGGCGTACTCGACACCCTGAAGCGAGGATTGCGTGGCATCGGCAGCGGCGGTCATCGTCGCAGCTGTCGTCTCGAGCGAGGCGGACGTCGCGTTGAGGCGATCGATCCCTTCCTTCGTCGCGTCGTGAGCTTCGGAAAGCTTCTTGATCGAGCTTCGCACGATCGCTTCGATGGCGCTCGGGTCGGCCGTATGCTGACCACCGATCTCACGTTGAGCAGCACAAAGGACGCTGATACGGCGCGCTTCGAATGCGACTGCTTCCTCGTCCTCTTTCTTGTCTGCCGCACTACTGACGACCCGCTGCGCGATGACGAGAAGGACCGCCACAACGATGACGAGAATCGAGACCAGCGCGACCCACGAAAGTCGATGCCACCCTGTCAGGTAGCCATCGAAGCCCGAGATCCACAGCCCCAGGAAGGTGTCGTCGGGCCTGATGCCGTCTGCGGTCATGTTCGAGTAGGCCTGCGATGCAGCACGCAGGCTGAACCACGTCCATGCCACCGGCGCGAAGACCGCTATGGCAGCGATGGCACCGAGAAGGCTCTCCACGATTCCGAACTTCCGGACACTCGCCGTGGTGGAGGCGGGAAATGCCGCCAGCAGGTCGATGCCTACCCACTTGTCGGAGTCACCCGACTCGATGTCCTTCGCCAGCAATTCCAGGTCGTCCGCTCGAGGCTTGCAGCGCTCGTCGGCGGCGAGCTCTCGCAGACCCTTTACACAGGACTCAGACGTAGTCATTCTCTACCGGTACCGATCACTTTCCGAACTTGATGAACACCCTGCTTGCCCTGTTGATACCGCGGGCGCGGACCGGCGTTACAAAGTCATCCCGAAGGGTGGGCATTGCATCGGTAAAGGGCGATGACGATCGTCAGACGACCGGTCTCGCTTCGGGAACCTCGGCGAGCGGCCGGCCGGAGTTGTCGTCGATCCGCCACAACTGCCAACCGTCGAACGGTCCTTCGTCTCCCAGTCGAAACGTGGTAGTGACCGCACCGGCGGCTGCATCGGGATCGGCATGCACCGAGCCGAGCAAGGCTCGAACCGGAGCCGAGGTGATCTCCGTTGCTCCTGTTTCCGGATCGAAGATCGCCTTCACGCGGTGCCCGTCGCAATCGAGATGGACGCGAATTCGTCTTCCGCTGAACGCGGTCTTTCGATCCCGGAGTGCCTTGTCTCCTCGGGTTCCACCGCTCCCCTCCGGCGATTTGGCGGCAGCATCGGTCGAATTCGCGGGACGTGCGAGACCTGCGCGTGTTTCTTGATCATGGCTGGTGGCGGAGTCCCATTTCGTCCATACTCTCGTCCGCGGGCGCACCTGCGGCTCCGCCGTCGGACTCCGTCGTGCCTGCACAGGCTTGCCCGGCACCACTTCATCTCCCGCATCCTTCGATGACGTCTCCACGCGCGGGGGCAGCACCTCGGGCAGCACGGACTCCCACAAGGCTCCGATGCGCTGACTGTCCAGGTGGCGCAGTGCAGTCGCTCCCACTGCGGTCTGCAACGTCTTGATTCCCGCGTTCGCGGGCACCCGCCGTGTCAGCTCTCGAAGTGCACGGATCCACTCGAGTCGAGTGTCGGCGGGCACCGTCGACGTGCCTCCCGCTGCCACCCACAATTTTCCGACGGAGTTCCATGTCACGCCGTCCACGACCTGCATGACATCGGGACTCTCGCCCAGGACGCCGGCCAACTCGGCCTGCGTGGCAATGCCGTCGAGTTCGTCCAACGCTGCCCGCAACTGGTCGTCCGGCGCCACTGCTTCCATCGCGTCCGCCGCAGTTGCGGCCAAGAGCAAATGGACCGTGGAGAACCGGTCGTTGCTCGTCAACGAGAACCGGACCGTATCGAACCCCGCAGGATGACGATCACGAGGCGCAGTGCGACCGCTGGAGACCTTGATCCTCAGCGTGCCGAGGCCGTTCGCGGTGGCAGGCCGCAACTCCGTCCCGATCACCGCCCCACGATGCGCCCGTAGGGTCGGCAGCACCGTGCCGTGTGTCAGGTCGGCCGGAATGTCTTCGCGCAGGATCCATACGTAGTCGTCGTCGAGAACGATCTGACCGTCGAACCCCTCGAACCACTGGGCCACTACACGCTCTCCATCCGCGCCATGACGTCCGACAACAGCTGACCGGCCACCGTGTCGCCCAGATGCGCGATCGCGCTCCGCTCGATTCGGCCGACCTGGCTCGACGACAGCCCCAGCCGCGCACCGATCTCTGCTTGTCTCTTGGGTTGCTGCCCACCAAGCCCATAACGCATGACCAGCACCGATACCTGACGGGGTTCGAGTATCGACAGGCACGAAAGTACGGTGTCGAAGTCGTCGACCGAGCCCTTGACTCCCACGTTCAGCAGGATCTCGGAGATCTCCGCGTTCTCGGTACCGGCGACAACCGCTTCCTCAGGGACTTCCTCCTCGATCAGGCGCTGCGCAATCGCAGCGACCTCTTCGACCGAAGTCGAACTCTGGGCAGGTTGTTCGACCACCGGTGCACCGAACGCCGCCGGTTCGACCTTGTCGTCGCTCCGGGCAGAATTCATCCACTCTCGAAGAAGGCCGGGAGCGTCCTCCGCAGAGACCGTCACCACCTGAGAGGCGATGCCGGTGAGCTGCTCGAGGAACGTTCCGTGCGCCCCGTTCGCAGGATCCTCCGAGCTGTTCTCAGCGTACATCACCAGGAACGACGCCGGCCGCCCGTCGGACTTCGGCCTGATGATCCGACCCATCCGCTGAATCATCTGCCGCCTGCTCTTACTGCTGGCCAGGATGATTCCGACATCGGCTTCGGGGACGTCCACGCCCTCGTCCAGCACCTTCGGTGCCACCAGGGCGGTCAGCGTGCCGCTCTTGAACTCGTTCAGCAGTCGCGTTCGGTCCGATCTGCTGAGGTCGCTCGTGAAAGGTGCTGCCAGCACGCCTTCCTCCAGCAGTACCTCCGCAGCAGCTCGCGACGACTCGCGTGTCTCCGAGAACGCGAGAGCCCGACCGGTTTCTTTGAGCACCACGCCAAGGCCGCGCAGCACTTCCCGCTTACCACGACATTCCGCGAGCAAGGATCGACGTTTCGAGAACGCGTGCAGGTACTTTCGTGCCACCCATGTCGATCGATCCGCACCGTCGCCGCCACCGAGCAATTGGACGTCGCGCATGAACTCGCCGAACGGCTCGCCGGCGCATCCGAACTTCTCGATCAGATCGCCCCGGAGCTTGCGGGCCAGCTCGTCGTACTCCTGGTATTCGACAGCCTCGATCGGATCGAACGGGACCGCAACGAGCATGACGTTCACCGGGGCGAGAATGCCGTCGGTGTGCCCGCGTTCGTAACTACAACCCTCTACGACGGTCCGGAAGTACGGCAGGAGGAACCTCTCCACACCGTCATCCGACCGTTCGAAAGTGGCAGTGAGACCGATTCTTTCGGGGAATCGATCCGTCAGCAGCTTCGAGAACGTGACGGCACCGTACCGATGCACCTCATCCGCAACCAGCAGCGCGGGGCCCGACGGTTGCGGCGCGGAGGTGCTGATCGCCGAGTGCACGGTGCTGACCAGAATTCGCTTGCCTTCAAAATTGTCCGAGTGACCGCCGCCCCGCCGACCGACGGGCACATCGGGGAGCGTTCGACGGATCGCGCGATGCCATTGCTCGAGCAGTTCGATCCCGGGCACGACGACCAAGACGTCCATGCCACGAGCGACGCCGTCGGCGACTGCTGCGATTCCGAGCGTCGTTTTCCCTGTTCCGGTGACAGCCTCGACGACGGCACTACGGTCTGCCCTCGTCCAGGCATCGAAAGCTTCACGTTGCCAGGCACGTAAAGGTGGTCCGGCCAAAGTGGGTGCCGTCACCGGTCACCCCGTCCCCACACGGGTCCCGAAGCATCGTCTCGACGCACCAGTTTCCCGTCTGCTTCCAGACTAGAAATGATCTGCATGACACTTTCGTGATCGAGTCTGCTCAGCTTCTTTGCGCGCTCCACCGACAGGTCCGCGATTGCTGCAGCCGTGATGAGTATTTCCGCGACCGAATCGAGACGTGCCGGTGGCAGGTCTGCCACCGAGACAGCGCGGGGTATCGCGGCCGGCTGAGGTGTAGGAGCACTCTCGTCGCCCGCCACTGTCCGATCTGCCGGTGGCGCAAGGGCGTATACGCGCGGGCCGCGTTCCGGCATCCATACCACACGCCCCCGAGCGATCAGCTCGTCCACGACGGCTTCGATGCGGTCCCGCGGCTCGTTCAGCCGGAACTCGAGATCCGCGAGAGACACCGGTCCCGACGAGAGCTGCTCCACGATCCGCGACCCGAGACTCGGTGGGAGCGATTCGATCGCCGACGCCGGCGTGGTCTCCCAGCCGGGAACGACCGGTGTCTGCACAGGCGGTAACACCGAAGCCGGCGAGTCGGCCTGCGAACCCGCGGCGGGCGGGAGCGGCGACTCGCTGCTCTCGGTCCGCGACGCCACGTCCACGAGGTGATATTCGGTCAGTTTCCCGAACGCCGTGACCTCTTCGATTCGCCCCGCGAGAAGGAGCTGGTCCAGTCCAGCGTGAACAGTCCTCCAGTGCTGCCCTACCTGTTCGGCGATCTTTCCGACTGGCAGGGGCCCGGAAGCGAGGACCTCCACTATCGACCTCGCGAGATCTAGCGACTCGTCTGTTGTGATCGTCTGCTCCGCGGCAGGTTCGAGGACCGCAACGTCTGGAGGGCTTTCGTCCAGCGTGGGAGCCGGGGTGTCCTCTCCTTCTCCCGGAGACATATCCAGGAGGTGGTATTGCGTCAGCTTTCCGAAAACTGCGACTTCACCGACCCGACCGGCGGCAATCAGCCTGTCGAGATCGGCAAGGACCACTTTCCAGTCCTCCCCCAACCGAGCCGCGATTTTGCTGACGGGCAAGGGGCCCGAAGCCAGCGCTGACGCAATTGCGGTAGCAAGCGCGATCTGTTCCTGCGGTCCTGTCGGCGGTTCCACTTCCGGCACAACAGGAGCCGGTCCCGCGACGATCTCAGGATCGGCGTGAACGGAAGGTGCAGTCGCAGGTGGGGGCACCTCAACGTGAACCGGTTGCGGCTCCGTTGTCTTCACGACCGGTTCCGGAGGAAGGATCGGCTGATCCAGGACGTCGTCGACCGGCGAGTCGTCCTCAACGAGCTCTACCGGAGTCCAGGTCTCCTGCACAGCCGTGACGACGTCGCTCACTCCGACGACGTGCGGCCTGATACCGCGCCTGTCGAGCTCCTCCCATAGACCTGTCATCGATCCCACGGGATCGAGGTAGTACTCCGATTCGCGGATGCGCCAGAACTGCCATCCACAGCGTTGCAGCTCTCGTTCACGTTCGAGGTCGGCGCGCTGCTGTTCGGGACTCGTATGCCAATGATCGCCGTCGCACTCGACGGCGAGTTTCCCTGCTGCACCGGTGACCACGAGATCGATCCGTCGGCCGTTCGCCTCCACCTGCGGATTCACGTGGTAACCGCGAGCCACGATGTCGAGGAACACGCGCTGCTCGAAGAGGCTGTCGAACGCGTGGTGCCGATCGTCGCGCGTCACGCCCTCGGGCATCGGCTCTGCCGGCGCGGGCGACGTCGACTGCATGTAGGTGAGCAGCGAATGCCGCAGGTCGGTCGAGCGCAGCGATTCGACGGTGCGCGAATGGAACAGCCACATCTGGTCCTGCGCACGGGACGCGGCGACATTGAACCGTCGTTGGTACTCGGTCTTCGTCATCGCCATGATGTTCTGTTCCGGCGCGACGACCATCGAGAGGAAGACTACGTGCCGTTCGTCGCCCTGGAAGTCGGGCGGCGTTCCTACACGCAGTCGTCGCTCTTCCCACTGCTCGGGCGTCAAGCGGTCGAGCAGTTCGTTCGTGATGACGTCGACCTGCGCTTGCCCCTGCAGAACGACGACACCGAAGGTCTTGCCGTCGTACGCCTTGTCCGACAGACATTGTTTGATCGTGTCGGCGATGGCGCGTGCTTCGCCCCTGTTGGAGAGCGTCGCGTTCCGACCGGTGACCACGCCGCCCTCGACATAGGTGGTGCGTAGCGGCGGCAGACGGTCGGCACCGAACTGACGCACCGGCACCAACGGTGCGTCGGCGTAGAACTGTCCACTGGACCAGTTGATGATCTCCGGCATGCATCGGAAGTGCTCGCGCAGCCGGATCACACTGCCGAACCTCGAGCGGAGCAGTGAGAAGACGCTGGATCGAGGGGTAAAGCTGTCGCGCAGGTACTTCGGGATGTCGGGCAGATACGAGTCGAGCCGGGTGAAGACCCCTTCGAGCGCACCCGACGAGACATCACTGGGCGCACACTGCTTGTCGTCGCCCACCACGATCACCCGAGGAGCAAGCCACAGAAGGAACAGGCTGCTGATGTCGGCCTGGCTCGCCTCGTCGACGATGACGACGTCGAACGAATTCTGTTCGGCGGGAATGGATGCCAGTACCTGCTGTAGAGGCATGACCCATGCCGGAACCGCCTGTTGCGCCACCTGCATCGCCTCGCGCGCGCCTGCACGGAACCGTTCCGCATACTTGCCGGTTCCCTTTCCGATGCTGGCCACGTGATCGCGGTAGGTCTGCAATGCCTGGACCTGAGCAGCCGTCGTTCGCTCGAGGCACGCACTCCATGCGCGTTCCGCGGCCAACTGTGCGGTGAGCTGCGCGATGTCCTTCTCGGTGGCGTCGAGCTCGTGCTGGAGGTGCTGATCGTCGAGGGCGTGAGAGTGCTGCTGCACCCAGTCGTATGCCCGACGCCACGCCCATGCCTGCTCGATGTAGTCGAGGCGAACCGACCACTCCGCAGACGAAGGGTTTTCGGCGATGGCGTGCGCCAACGCAGGCGCCGCATCGGTCAGCCGAGTCTGCAGCGATTCGAGGTGACGTTCTTCCTGGTACTCGCGGACCGCAGCGTGCCAGGACTCGATCGCCGTATGGATCCTGCCGAACTCCGCGGATTCGATGGCCCGGACGAGCACGTGCCCTTCCGGCGGCATCCCGTGCGTCATTCCTGCCCGGACATGAGAGGCGATATCCATGAGCCAGGAGCGATTCGCCTCTGCATAGCCTGCTGCAGCAATCGCTTGCGCCGCAGTCGCGACGGACCGGGCCTGATCCAGGCTCGCAATACGCGGCGCCCCTGGACTAGCCTGCTGCAGCACACGCGCCACGTCCTTGGCTCGCGCCGCGAGACCGTCCACCAGATCGCGAGACCGGGCAGCCCTCGCTGCCGCACCGATCATCTGACTGCGAGATCCCGAGATGTCGATCTCGATGCCGAGATCCCGAAGGATGAGAGCGATGGACTGGATGGCATCGAGCGCACGAAGATGCTCGGCTACCGCACGAGCCAGTGGCGCAGTCGTGGCCTCGACTCCGTCGACGGTGGCGACCCTGCCCAGCGCCTCCACCGCAGTCTGCTCGTCGCTCCTGCGGAAACGGGCGAGTCCACTTCGCCACACCTCGCCGCCCTCGAGCGCCCTGGCGAGCGCATCGTAGGCATGCAACGCATTTCGTCCGACCACCGGACTGTCGACAACAGTAGCCGTACCGAGGAAGACGTCGGCGTTGTAGGCGACGGTGACCAGCTCGCGGATGTGCGCAGTCTTGTCCCACAGATAGTCGATCTGTCCGGACAGTACTGCGTCGGCGAGGTTCCGGAATGCAGGCTCCAGACCGTCGACATCGAGCAGCGCACGCTGCAGATGGTCGCACTGCTCACGGATCCGTTCGAGAACGTCGGGAGCAGCACCCTCCAACATCCGAAGCAGTCCCGAAGTGGGGGCGCCACCCGAAGCCGGGCTGTTGCGAACAGCTTCGCAGGCGAGTTCGAGATCGGAGAGGCTCGGCAACTCCAGGTCGGGGAAATACTGCCGTCGACGCTCGGCTCGACCTGGCCGAGACCTTTCGGACAGGGCGAGCAGCGTCTGGAACTCCTCCGGAGTGAGCGGCGGAGTATCTGTGGCGAGGGTGCCACGTAGCCAGTCGTGGTTGGCGCTCTGCGCCGTGACCTTCCGGACGATCTCGGCCGGAGTTCCCGAATAGCCGGGTGCGACATCGGCGTGGGCCAGCGTCTCGGACGCACGAGCTTGACGGATGCGTTCCGTCAGCATCGCACGGCGACTCAGTGCCGTGTCCCGTCGTTGCGCCACCTCGTCGATACACGCCGCTGTTCGGCGTGGGTCGAACTGTGCCTTGCGGGTCGCGATCTCGCTCACGCTGCGGTTCAGCTCGGCCGAACCACCGCGGCCGGCGTCCGTGACCGAAACACAAATTTCCTGCAGTTCCGATGGGAGCTTGTCGCGAAGGACCCGCAGCGCCTGAGCCTTCTCGCTGGTGACCAGGACACGCTGACCACGAGCCAACAACGCCGATACCAGGTTGGCGATCGTGTGAGTCTTCCCGGTTCCGGGCGGGCCCTCCACGACGACACCGCTGTCGCCTGCGAGCCGATCGATGATGTCGCGTTGCTCCTGATTGGCAGGAAGCGGAAACAACGGATCGTCGGCGAGTAGTGAAGACGACGTACCGGCTCTGTCGAGCCAGGCGACCCGATCGGCGGGTTCGATCGCCTCGACGAGTTGTGCCAGACCGAGAGGGACTGCCGTTGCTTCGTCGGCTGCCGCTGCCGTCATGCGGTCGTAGTACTCGATCAGTGCATAAGCACCCCGCTTGCGCAGAACCAGCGAGGGCGACGGTGTGAGCAGGCGGTCCTGCGAGGCAGCTTCGTCGGGTCGGTCGACGACCTCGACACGGGTGGCCAGGGCACGGTCGGACCAATCCTTGAGGAAGATCCGTGCGGCAGGATCCACGGGGGAACTCACTCGCGCAGCCAGCGATTCGTGCAGGCTCCGAGTACCCGACGAATCGAAGACGTCGAGCCCGGTCAACAACTGTGTGTCTTCGAGCGCAGGAACGGATTCGGGATCCAGTCGCACCAGCAGGTCGCCCGATGCCGAGTCGCGTTCCACCAGCGTCGACTGCGTGATCAGGTGCGTTCGCACCTGTTCGCCCGCTACATCTGCCGAGAGCTGGAGCAGCCCCGACGCGATCACGAGTTCCAGGGACTCCGGCTGCGCCTCGAGATCGAGCAGTGCGCGCTGGAGAAAGGCATGGAGATGCCATGCGGGTCGCCGTTCACGATCGACTTCGGCCCAGGCCCGCCACTTCGTCAGCCATGCGTCGAACTCCCTCGTGTCGGGAGCGGCGGGATCGAGCGTGGGTTCGGTGGTCGAGTCCGCGACCGACCCGCGAATCCAGGGAGTGACTGCAGCCGGTGGCCGGGGTGGGTCCTCCAAGTGCACGCGACGTGCCCGGAGCACGACATCGCCCGCGGACGCATCGGTACTGAGAGCTACATCCAGATTGCCTTCGTCGAGCGCGATCACCGCGCGGTGCTTGTCGATGATTCGAACGGGGGCGCTACGCGCCTTGACGAGCTCGGACAAGAAGGCGAGCAAACGTTGGACACGATCCTTCAGTTCAGGATCGCTCTCCCTCGAATCCACAACCACCCCACTGCGCGATGAAGTTACCCCGTACGAGAACGGAAAGAATGCCGACGAACATAGATACGGGCTACGACAACAATCGTCGATGCGCCCTTCCAGCACTTCCGCGCATGTGCCTCCCCCGATCGTTCCGACTTCATCGCCGAGTACATCTGCCTTCGGCACCGAGATTGTTACATCCCCTCAGCGGCCCCACGCACGCCGCACCCGTACCTCCGGTAACAGAAAATCGATCCGTCCGAATCGGGCCGATCGGCACTTCCGGACATTTAGTTGCACCTGCTATGTTGTCGTCCAACAGTCTGTCGGGGGCTGGAGTAGGTGGTGCGCGGCATCGTGCTGCCGTGTACTTCGCAATGCCAGAAGTTGTAGCCGCAGAGGGAGTTCAGCCACCGACGTGGATCCATAGCACTCGCACGAGAACCGAGGATCTCCTCGGTGTGGGCTCGCTCCCAGTTCGGCGACACTCCGCCGGTGATTAGTTCAACTTCCCCGTGGTCGGGCAGCATTCGCACTGCAATCCGCACCCCGGTCGAAATCACGCCTACGAAAAATTCGAAAGGATCCACATGAGCGTCTCTCTTGCCAAGGGCGGCAACGTCTCTCTGTCAAAGGCAACCGACAATCTCACGACCATCACTGTCGGTCTCGGTTGGGACGAGCGCACCACCACCGGTGCGCCCTACGACCTCGATGCGTCGGCGCTGATCACCGGCCCGAACTACAAGGTCCTTAAGTTCGTAGGTGCAGTTACTTCGTGAGAGTTACGTTGAGCTGTAACCCGGGCAGGCCGGGCGAGGCTGCATAAGGTTTGCCCACTCTCGAGTGGGGCTTGAAAGGACTGGCCACCCGACCTGTCTGGACACCTCGGACCGCTGATTGAGATCTGCGCATGATCGCTTGTTTAAGGAAATGCCGGCGGAGGCGTCCATCGGGGCCAGGCCGGAACACAAGCGAAAACGAGGAAATCCGATGACCGGTTCGCAACTGTGGGCAGGAGTCGACGTCGGCAAAGAACACCACTGGATATGCGTACTCGACACCTCCGGGACGGTGGTGCTGTCGCGGCGATGCGACAACGACGAAGCAACGATCCGTGCGGTGATCACCGAGATCGACGCACTCGCCGAGACGGTGTCGTGGACGGTGGATCTGACCACCGCCTACGTCACCTTGTTGCTGACTGTGCTGGCCGACGCCGGGAAACCGGTGCGCTACCTGTCCGGACGTTCGGTGTGGCAGGCATCGTCGGTCTACCGCGGCGGCGAAGCCAAGACCGACGCCCGCGACGCCCGGGTGATCGCCGATCAGTCCCGGATGCGGTCGGACCTGCCCGTTCTGCGTCCCGACGACGAGTTGATCCGTGAGCTGCAGATGCTCACCGGCCACCGCACCGATCTGGTCGCCGACCGTACCCGGACCATCAACCGGCTGCGTCAGCAACTCGTCGCGATCTGCCCCGGACTCGAACGCGTCGCGCAGATCTCCTCGGACCGGGGCTGGGTGGTGCTGCTGGCCCGCTACCAGCGACCGAAAGCGATCCGCCGCGTCGGGGCGGCCCGACTGGCCGCAATGCTCACCGGGGCCGGGGTGCGCCACGCCGAATCGATCGCCCGGGCCGCAGTCACCGCCGCGAAGGCGCAGACCGTGCGGTTGCCGGGGGAAGATGTCGCTGCCGAACTGGTCGCCGAATTGGCGCAGGCGGTGATCGACCTCGACACACGTATCAACGCCGTGGACGCGGAGATCGAGGCCCGATTTCGCCGTCACCCTCTGGCCGAAGTGATCCTGAGCTTGCCGGGTATGGGATTCCGGCTCGGAGCCGAATTCCTTGCCGCAGTAGGTGACCCCGCCCTGATCGGCTCGGCCGACCAACTCGCTGCCTGGACCGGGTTGGCGCCGAGACCCAAGGATTCGGGTAAACGCACCGGGCGTCTGCACACCCCTCAGCGCTACAGCAGGCGCCTGCGCCGGGTGATGTACATGTCGGCGTTGACCGCGGTCCGTTGCGATCCCCGATCCCGCGCCTACTATCAGCGCAAACGTGCCGAAGGTAAGCGACCCGTCCAGGCCACGATCTGCCTGGCTCGGCGGCGCGTGGACGTTCTCTACGCTCTGCTCCGCGACAACCGCACCTGGCAACCGACTGTGCCGGTCACCGCGGTGGCGGCTTGACAGGATCATTGAGAGTCCTTTCGGATAAGCACTTCGTCTTCTACGGCAATCTCTCGTCGCCCGACGGCCTGGTCGAGCACACCGGCGACAACCTGACCGGCGACGGAGACGGCGACGACGAGTCGATCCACGTCGACCTCGCTGCGCTTCCCCCCACGGTCACCAACATCTTCTTCGCCGTGTCGATCTACGACGCGGACGTTCGCGGCCAGTCCTTCGGACACGTACGCAACGCCTATATCCGTATCGTCGACCGCGTCACGGGCGTCGAGCTGGCCCGTTACGACCTGACCGAAGACGCGTCCACCGAGACCGCGATGATCTTCGGCGAGGTCTACCGCCACAACGCGGAGTGGAAGTTCCGCGCCGTCGGCCAGGGTTACGCGTCCGGCCTGCGCGGTATCGCTCTCGACTACGGCGTCAACGTCGCCTGATTTCTTCGCTTCCGTCTGCGGGAACGATCGGGATGCTCGAAACGAGAGCATCCCGACGTCCTCGCACCCATAGAGAAAGGCCACGTTAGTGGTTATGCGCATATTCGGCGCATCTTTCGCCGTTACTGTTGCCGCCCTGGTCGTCGCCTTCCTCTACGGCGGTCCTCAGGCCCTGCTGCTCGCCGCCATCCTCGGTGTCCTCGAGGTCTCCCTCTCCTTCGACAACGCGGTCATCAACGCGACTGTTCTGCAAAGGATGAGCGAGTTCTGGCAGAAGATCTTCCTCACGATCGGCATCCTGATCGCCGTCTTCGGCATGCGCCTCGTGTTCCCGCTCATCATCGTCTGGGCTGCGTCCGGCCTCGGACCCGTGGCGGCATTGGACCTGGCGCTCAACCCGCCGGCCGATGGTGCGGCCTACTTCCCCGACGGCAGCGCAAGCTACGAAACGCTCATCACCGACGCGCACCCGCAGATCGCCTCGTTCGGTGGCATGTTCCTGCTGATGCTCTTCCTGGGCTTCATCTTCGAGGAGAAGGAGATCACCTGGCTGTCCTGGCTCGAGCGTCCGCTGGAGCGGGTCGGCAAGCTCGACCAGCTCTCGGTGGTCGTCGCTTCCGGGCTCCTCGTCCTCACCGCGGTGTTCCTCGCTCCCGAGGGCAAGTCGTCGACGGTGATGATCGCCGGCACGCTCGGCATGATCACCTACATCCTCGTCAATGGACTCGGCGAACTCTTCAATGTCGACGAGGAGGGCGAGGAATCATCCGGTGGTCCCAGCGACCTCGCGAAGGCAACCGGTAAGGCCGGCTTCTTCCTGTTCCTCTACCTCGAGGTGCTGGATGCGTCCTTCTCCTTCGACGGTGTGATCGGCGCATTCGCTGTCACCTCCGACCCGATCATCATCGCTCTCGGCCTCGGCTTCATCGGCGCGATGTTCGTCCGCTCGATCACCGTCTACCTGGTTCGCAAGGGCACGCTCTCCGAATACGTCTTCCTCGAGCACGGGGCACACTGGGCGATCGGTGCGCTGGCGCTCATCCTGCTGTACTCGATCGGCCACCACGTCAGCGAGATCGTCACCGGCCTGACCGGCGTGTTCCTGATCCTCGCAGCTCTGATCACCAGCATCATCCGGAACAAGAACAATCCCGATGACGAGGCGACCACGGACTCGGATGACGATCCGCAGCCCGAGACGGTCACCGTCAACGCCTGATCAGTTCCACGTGTGGGCAGCCGGCATACCCGGCTGCCCACACGCATCTCTGCCGAAAGGAGCCGGCCGTAGGGCCGGACACGCCATGCCTGCACTTCCCCCCGGAGCGAACACAGTCATCCACGACGGCACCGCGACCTTGTCGGTGACCGGCGCACGTCAGGGCACAGTCGACCTGATGGCCTTCCAGCTGACAGTCGACCAGCGTGTCCGGAACGACGACGACTTCATCTTCTTCAACCAGCCCAAGTCCCCCGAAGGCGCGGTTCGGCTGATCGGCGCAGATCGAATCTCGTTGGATCTGTCGCTCATCCCATTGCACATCCACACCCTCTCCATCGCGGTCGCTCTCGACGAGAGCGTGAGCGGAAGCCTGGCAACGGTCCCCGGCCTCGGCGTCACCCTCGAACAACCGTCCGGGCTGGTCGTTCAGGCACCCGCCACCGGATTGCGTACCGAACGTGCGGCCATCCTCATGGAGGTCTATCGTCGCAACGGGACGTGGAAGGTCCGCAACGTCTCGCAGGGATGGAGCACCGGACTAACGGCGCTCGCCACGAACTACGGCGTGGACGTCAGTCAGCCGGCACCGCCGACGCCAACCCCCGCGCCTACTCCTCCCCCCGCGCCTACTCCTCGTCCCATGCCGACACCCGCCCCGACGACAGAGCGTCGCGGGGTTCCGCCGTCCCGGCCACGCGTGCAGACGCCGGCAGCACCGACGGTCACTCTGTCCAAGATCACCCTCGACAAGAACACTCCCTCGGTGAGCCTCGTGAAAGCCGGCGAGGAGCAGGGCCTCATGCGAGTGAACCTGAACTGGACCACCCGGGGCTCCGGCAAAGGGTTCCTGGGTCGCCTTACCGGTGGAAACGGCATCGACCTCGATCTCGGCTGCCTGTACGAAATGGCCGACGGGAGCAAGGGCGTCATCCAGGCGCTTGGTGGCGCGTTCGGCTCGCGATACAGCTACCCCTACATCGAACTCGACGGGGACGACCGGACGGGCACCGTGGCCGGAGGTGAGAACCTCTACATCGACCTGTCCAATCCGCGGGCTTTCAAGCGAATCCTGATCTTCGCGTACATCTACGAGGGCGTACCGAACTGGGCGGCCGCGGACGGTGTGGTCACGCTCTACCGAACCTCAGGATCCGAGATCGAGGTTCGCCTGGACTCCGGCGACAACCGTGCTCCCATGTGCGCGATTGCGTTGCTGGAGAGCAAAAACGGACAGATCGACATCAATCGCGAAGTCCGTTACATCAAGGGCGACCAGTCCCATCTCGACAAGGCGTACAAGTGGGGAATGCGCTGGACGCCGGGGAGCAAGTAATTCCACGTTCAGAGATACCCGCTTCCCCGAGCAGACGACAGCGGCATCTTGACGGTTCGATCATCGACATCTGATTGCGGGCGGATGTCATGAGCAAGAAAGACATGCGTGAAAGACATCTTCCCCAACGGGAAAGCGGCACTCGTCCTGTTCGGCATCGGGGTGGTGGTGGGGCTAGCGATTACCAAGTACTGGTTGGCAATCCTCTTGTTGCTCCTCACGCTGGCCACTCTCGCGACGCTGATCGCAATGTTCTCAGATCTGATCCCCCGAGGGTCCGATAGCCCGCAGCAGGACGACCCGTTCCGTGCGCTCTACCGGTACGTGAGGGCACGTTGGAACGAAGTTCGGCAATTACTAAGATTGTCTGCTCGGGATTCATACGCTCAGCACGGTCCTCACGTGCAGGCCGACTCGACGAGGACACATGGGGATGTCCGCTCTATCGGACTCACTGAGACTCGAGAAAGCACTGCGTCTTCCCAATCGGCTGTGACGATCGCGAACGAGACTGCCCAACCCCGTCCGGTCGCGCGCAGTAAGCCATACCAGTGGCAAACGTCAGCAGGAAGCGGGAGTCCGAGACCGGTTGCCGTAAGACGGCACAACACGTCTCGCTCGACCAGCCTTCGCGCTCTGCCTTCGAGCCCGCACGAGTGGCGTTACCAAATGATGCTCTTCCAGGCGAATCCACCACGCGTGAGTCTCGAGAAGCAGCCGCAGGGCACGGTTGATCAATGGTCGCAATCGAATAGCACGCCTCATGAGGAACCGATACACCTCCGCGCGGTCATTCCCAGACGAAAGCTACCGCCGAGTCCCGAGCAGTGGCGCCGCCGCCGAAGCTGACTCGAAGCTCTCAACACCCATACGGCGGCGGCATCCCCTACCTACCTGTACTCGCCGGGACGACCCGACAATGACTGCACGCCCCTACACGGGCGTAACCTTGCCGAAGTATTCCGAATGTCCGTCAACGCAATTCGATACGTCGTGATCGATGATGTTCGGGTACGACGTACCGAACCCCGCGTATCCCGCGGCAACGCTGCCACCCTGCGCAGCCGCGTACGCGTAACGCAAGACCTTGTCGTTCGATGAGAAGTAGTTGTGGACTTTGTTCGACACTGCGTCGTTCAGCTTCCGCCAATCGCCCTTACGCCCGATCGCCGCGCCTACGACGTGGATCATGTCGATGCGGGGGCCACCCTGTTGCGTAGAAAGCGTTTCCGCAGCTGTGATCATGACCCGAGCACCCAGGCTGTGACCGACCAAGTGGTAGCTGGGTATCTCGGTCCTTGCGAGGATGCCAGCCAACGCAACACCGGTGCGATCTGCGCGCACCCGCGCCGTGTGCCACGGATTCTTGGCCAGGTCGGCAGCCATCATCACAGGCGCGACCGGGTTGAGCCTTCCAGCAGCGGCTTTACCCGCTCTTGCTGCGACCCGCGCCGCGGCTCCCATCGCGTATCTCGCCCCAGCTCCTCGGGCTGCAGGGATTCCCAGAGCTGCCAGTTCCTTGCTACCCCAATGAAGCTTGTAGATCGGCGCGTCGGGGTAACGACGCTCCACGAATGCGATCGCAGCGCGCCAGTCCCCACTCGATTCGTTCAGGAAGCCGCGCGTGACGATGACCGGAATGCCGTCGCCCTCACGGAACTTCTCGATCTCGAACGACTTGTCTTCGTTGACGTATGCGTTGGTGACACTCGCGCCGAGCGCTCCCCCGAGAGCAGCTCCGACCGCCGCCACTACGTAGGTTCCTCCTGCGATTCCGAGACCACCGGCGGCGACCGCACCACCGCCGAGAAACGCCAGGCCCACGTTCGCTGCCACGGCTCCGCTGTAGCCCATCAAGGCGCCGATTGCTCCGCCCACAGCAGGTGCCGCTGCGATACCTCCTGGCACTGCCACGCCGGCGGCAAGTACTCCCGCAGCGGCAAGCTTGGTCGCTCTGTTCAGATTCGGCTTGTCGTACTTGAGAAGCTTCCCGTAGTCTTCCGGGCCCTCGACAGTGTCCGTAGCCCGTTCGAAACTGGGGATATCGTGCCGGTGCTCAGCGCAGTAGCGCGGAATGCGGAACGAACCCAGACCGCGGGTGGCCATGTGGACGCACTGCGGAGCGGCGCATCCCACCGTAGCCACCCCACAGGATGAGCACAGGTGGGCACGGACACCCGAACGCTTACCGTGGACCTTCCGATGTTCGGTACGCATGAAGCAGCCAGAACACCACGCTGTAGTGAAGTCATCGGTCAGATCGTCGATGAGATTCGCAATTCCTTCGGCGACCGCAACATGTTCGTCGGCCTGCTTCCGGTGGCTCTTCCGCTGATCGTCCTCGGTCGCGACCTGATACTCCGTCTCGTGTTTGACATACGCCCAGGCATTGTGGGCGAGAGCCTTGTTGGCGACCATCTGCGCGTCCCCGGATGCCAGGGGTTCAACCGTTGCGAGGTTTCCGGTCAGCCGGAGCACTCGACCACCGAGCGATCGGACCTCGCAGGTCAACGTGCCGTCCTCACCCGACGTGAAATGCACTGCGCCCAAAGTATTCTCTCCGCCCTTACTCGAACACGACGCTGGAACGATAGATCATCGAACCGACAAACCGAGCATTCGGTCTCGCCACTTCACGATTTGCCCGCCCGACAGGTCACTGCCTTCGCCAGTGGGGTACGCCGGCATACGCGGGAACAGTTCACCGAACTCGATCGTGACGGGGAAGCGAGACGGGATACTCGTAGTCACATCCGATCTGCTCGAGTGTGGGTGCTCCTGGCATGTCGCGAAACCACGCTGCACACGCATCGGCTGCCAGTTCGATGTCACGAGTGAAGACGTATCCGTCCGTGCAATCGTCGAAATGATCATCGAAGAACCAGCGGTCCAGTTCCAGCCCCTCGATGGCGTGATCGTCGAGACGAAGACGCTCGAGAACGGTTCGCGAACGCCGAACCATCAACACTCCATCGGAGAGCACATGCACTTGTGCACACACGACCCGCTCGACGTCTTCGTCCTCGAAGTCCTCGTCGTCGACGTAACTGATGTAGTCACTCGGTCCGAGATCGATGATCAGACCCACCGGCTGATCGGTGAACGAGGTAACCAACCATGCGATCATCTCTTCCCAGGTGTCGATCTCTGGGATTTCACTCTCATCGGTCAACGACGGTTCCTTCATCGATGTACGGCTACGTCGAGACCGACGACCTCGTTCGGGCAAGATTCGGTCTGCTCAAGCAGTCATCGACGGTTCCAGGACGTCCGTTACAGTCGCCCCGCTCAGCATGGAGATCGAAGGTCAGAGGATCCGAACTCGCTCACGAAACTCCGCTCTTACCCGGTCGACCTACCGTCTTTCACGCTTGGCCAGTGGGCATTGCCAACCAGTCGTGTGTCCCATGTTGACTCGCGCCCCCGAACAGCGCGAGTCCCCTGACACGTCAGTCGGGGTAGCTACCTGACTCTCCCCGAGTGGAATCCTCCGAAATTACGTGAGGGACGATTCCGGATACTGTCGCATCGTGACCGCTCCTGCCACGCCTCCCGAAACCGATGAGTCGAGTAAGAACACCCGACGCCACCTCTCCGTCTTCGGCCTCGACTTCGTCGGCCTCGTCGTCGCACTGTTCTTCTTCGCGTGGAGTCTGAGCCCCTCCCTCATTCCCCGCGAGTGGTATTTCCAGGGACTCATCAGCGGTGTGACGGGCATCGTCGGCTACGGCATCGGTGTGCTCGTCGCGTTTCCTGCGCGACGATGGATCGCTCCGCGTCTCACATGGTGGCGACGGCGCCATACGGTCCGCCGCATCGCCGAGGTGGTGGTCGCTCTCGTCGCGGTAGGAACACTTCTGGGGAGTCTGCTCGCCGCGGCGGGATGGCAGAACGAGATCCGTGCCCTCATGGGCATCGAGACCACAACGGGCTTCGCGTATCTCCGCACCGGTCTGGTGAGCGTCGCGCTCTTCGCCACCCTCCTCTACATCGCACGCGGATTGCGGTGGGTCGGACGACGCTTCGCGGAGTTCCTCGCGACTCGCCTGCGTGTTCCGGTCGCCGCGGCCGGCGTCCTCGCGCCGGTCATCCTCGTGCTTGGGGTGGTGGTGTTCGTCGACCAGGTTCTGCTCGCGAGCAGCTCTATGGCAGCACGCATCGTGTTCGCCGACGACAACAACAGCACCGACCCCGGCGTGGAGCAGCCTCAGATTCCCGAGCGGTCGGGCAGCCCGGCATCGCCGTCGTCGTGGGAGAGCCTCGGTCGTCAGGGACGCACGTTCGTCGCCGGTGGCATGGATGCCGAGCAGCTGACCGAACTGAACAGCGCTCCCGCGCTCGAACCCATACGGGTGTACGCAGGGCTCGAAGCAGATGGCACCACCGACGAACAGGTGCAATTGATCCTCGACGAACTCGACCGTACGAAGGCGTGGGAACGCGAAATCCTCGTGGTCGCCGGCACCACCGGAACCGGGTGGGTGAATCCGTTCGCCGCCGACTCGATCGAGATGATCTATAACGGCAACTCGGCGATCGCCGCGATCCAGTACTCCTTCCTGCCGAGCTGGATCTCCTTCCTCGTCGACGGCACCGCCGCCAAGGCAGCTGGCAACGCACTGATCAACGGGGTTCACGAACGCTGGTCGCAACTGCCGGAGGAGCTGCGACCGAAGCTCGTGGTCTACGGCGAGAGCCTCGGCTCGCAATCGGCCGAGGCGGCCTTCGCCGACCTCGCCGACATGCGCAGCAAGATCGACGGCGCGCTGTTCGTCGGACCTCCGAACTCGAACCAGCTGTGGCGCAGCATCGTCGACCATCGCGATTCCGGCAGCCCTGAGGTCCTGCCCGTCTACGAGGACGGTGTGGCGGTGCGGTTCGCCTCCGACCTGCAGACGCTCGAGGATCAGCAGGGACCGTGGAACGACCCCCGGGTCCTGTATCTGCAGCATGCGTCCGATCCGGTGGTGTGGTGGGGACCGGGCCTGCTGTTCGAGCGACCCGACTGGCTCGCCGAACCTCCCGGTGCAGATCGCTCACCGTCGATGCGGTGGTACCCGATCGTCACCTTCGCTCAGGTCGCGGCCGACATCATGGTCGGCACGTCGCCACCCGTCGGTCACGGGCACAACTACGAGGACCTCATCCCCTACGGCTGGGCCGCGGTGACGTCACCTGAGGGGTGGACGCTCGCCGACACGCAGCGGATCGCCGAGGCCGTCGAGCAGTTGAACACCGCAGACGAGTAGTCGAACACGGCACGCTGCCCGAGGCTCTGCTAGCTTCTCCCCTACGGCTTCGCATTCCGTCTCTTCGCCATGCCTTCCTGCGCCCTGGTACCGACGAAAGCGACCGCCGATGACCACGACCCTCGATACACAGCCCGCACCTCCTGAGCCATCCCCATCGTTCTCGGTTCGGCTGAAGGACGGGATCCTGCGATGGCTGGGCCGGTTCCATCCGGTCGGCCTGGCCGTTGCGCTGCTGTTCTACTGCTGGTCGCTGTCGCCGTCCCTGCTTCCACGCCCCTGGTACCTGCAGGGTGTCGCGACCGGCATCAGCGTCATCACGGGCTACGGCATCGGCGTGCTCGTCGCGTGGATCGTCCGCAAGTGCGGCTTCGAGACGAACTGGTCGGCGACCGTCAAGAAGGTCGGCTGGTACCTGCTCGCAGCGGTCGCCGTCGTGGTGGTGCCGACCTTCCTCGTCCTCGGTTCGTGGTGGCAGGACATCAGCCGAGAACTCGTCGGGATGGAACCCGGCAGCAGCTGGGACTATCCGGGTGTGCTGCTCGTCGCCGTGGTGGTGACGCTGCTCCTGCTCGTCATCGGCCGCGGTCTGCGGCACGTGGCGCAATGGGTCACCGGACTCGTCGTCCGCGTATTGCCGGCTCCCCTGGCGCGCATCGTGAGTGTCGTGCTGGTCGGGCTGATCGTGTTCTGGGCGGTGGAAGGTCTGCTGTCGATGGAGATCGCGCGGATCGCCAACGGATCGGCGAGGGCCGTCGACGAGGGCACCGCCGACGGGGTCGAGCAGCCACAGGCGCCGGAGCGATCCGGGTCGGACGCATCTCTCGAACCGTGGGATTCGCTGGGACGTGAAGGGCGCACGTTCGTCGCAGGCGGTCCGTCTCCGGAGGAGATCACCGCGGTGACCGGGGAACCCGCGATGATGCCGATCCGCGTCTACGCCGGTTACCGCTCCCTCGACAGTCTCGACGGCTACACGGACTACGACGAGATGGAGGTGCTCGCCTCGCATGTCGTTGCCGAACTCGACCGCACAGGCGCCTTCGAGCGCGAGTACCTCGCCGTGGCTACGACGACAGGTCGTGGCTGGGTGAACCAGGACGTCGCCGCCGCCCTGGAATACCTCTCGGACGGCAACTCGGCCATCGCAGCCATGCAGTATTCGTTTCTCGCCAGTCCCCTGGCGTTCCTCGCCGACCGGGTCTCGCCCCGCAATGCAGGTCGCGCGTTGTTCGAGGCGGTGTACGCGAGATGGAGTGTCCTCGATCCGGAAACCCGGCCGAAGCTGCTCGTCTTCGGCGAATCACTGGGCTCGTACGGAGGTCAATCGGCCTTCGCCGGCGTGCAGGACATGATCACCCGAACCGACGGCGCGCTTTGGGTGGGCACACCGAATTTCACAGAGCAGTGGCGACGTATCACCGATTCGCGCGATCCGGGAAGTCGCGAAATTCTCCCGGTCATCTACGGCGGGCAGAACGTGCGATTCGCTGCGACACCCGACGACCTCACCGAACTCGACGGCCTGCGCGACTGGGAATCTCCCCGCATCGTGTACTGGCAGCATCCCAGCGATCCGATCGTGTGGTGGTCCTCCCAACTGGTCCGGCACCGCCCGGACTGGCTGCGCGAGGAGCGCGGCGCCGACATCGACAAGGGGATGTCGTGGATTCCGTTCGTGACGTTCTGGCAGGTCACGCTTGACATGGTGTTCGCCGCCGAAGTGCCCGGTGGCCACGGCCACGCCTACACGACCGAGGCCGGGTTCTTCTGGGCGGACATTCTCGGCATCGAGGACGAGGTGCGCGTGAAGGCGGTCTTCGACGCACTGTCGTCGGATGAGTGACGAGGAGAATTCACCCTCCCGCTTAGTCCGGCGAATCGAGTTTTCTCCAGGTTTCTCGCACCACCCCGTGATACAACCTCGATATCGCTTGTGAATCGACACAGGAATGCGAACCGGAGTACGTCGATTCACGGGGATCGATAATTGAGGTTTTCTCACCAGGAGAGCACTCATGAGAGCTGTGTCGAGTCGGGGGCCGGGGCGGTGCTGAGGACGTGGGGCCCGGACTGGTAGGGAATGGTTTCGACCAAGAAATTCATTCCCGAAGCAGGACCCCACGTGATCACCTATCGTGCCACGCTCGACGTGCCCGAGCACACCCTGACCTTCGTCACCCGTATCCTCGCTGCCCACCGCCGCAGGACCGATCGCCGACCGTGGCAGCGGGCCGCGACCGTCTACGTCCAGGCTCTGATGGTGCTGCGGTGGTTCCGCGACGGCACCGACGTCGCCACCCTGGCGCGCGATGCCCGCATCTCGCAGGCCACCGCCTACCGGTATCTCCACGAAGGTATCGACGTGATCGCCGCGCACGCCCCGAACCTGCACGACGTGCTCGAACGTGGGATCGAGTCCGGCTGGGAGCATGTCTGTCTCGACGGCACCCTCATCGCCTCGACTCGCTGCCGGGAGCGTTCCGAGTCCGGGCACGACGTGTGGTACTCGGGTAAACATCGCCGCCATGGCGGCAACGTCCAGGTCCTGACCGATCCGACCGGCTACCCGATCTGGGTGTCCGAGGTTGCCCCCGGTTCGGTGCACGACCTCACCGCTGCTCGTCGGGGCGGGATCCTCGGCGCCCTCTACCACGCTGCCGCCGGCGGGATGCCCACCCTCGCCGACAAGGGGTACACCGGTGCCGGGATCGGCGTCCACGTCCCGACGAAAGGCCATGGTCTCGATGCCGGCACCCGCTGCCGCAACACGCTGCTGTCTGCGATGCGCGCTCCGGCCGAACGCGCGAACGCGCTGCTGAAGACCCGGTGGAAGGCGCTGCAGCGAATCAGTCTATGTCCGTGGAGGATCGGTGCGATCGCTGCTGCAGCCCTCGTGCTTCTTCACCTACAAGCACCAGCCCGGTGAGAAAACCTCATTCGTCGACGCGGATCTACCGCGGGAAGGTGTCGCATATGTGCACACGAGTTGTGTGGAACGGCCCGTCCGGTCAAGTGCTCGTGGGACGCAACATGGATTACCACCGCGAAACCGCCACCAATCTGTGGGCGCTCCCCCGGGGTATCACTCGCGACGACGGTGTCGGTGGACAACTCTCGTGGACGTCGAAGTACGGCAGTGTGGTCGCGGGTGCCTACGACATGATGACCGTCGACGGACTCAACGAGGCCGGCCTCGGTGGGCACATCCTGTGGCTCACCGAATCGGACTACGGCACCCACGACAAGAGCCGACCCGCGCTCAGCGTTGCGGTGTGGATGCAGTACTTCCTCGACAACTTCGCGACCGTCGCCGAGGCCGTCGACTGGATCGAGAAGACCGGCGTGCAGGTCGTTCCGCTGGGCGACCCGGCGACCGGTGAGGTACCCGCCGTGCATCTCGCACTCGACGACGCGACCGGCGACTCCGCGATCATCGAATACCTCGACGGCACACCGACGGTCTGGCACAGCCGCGACTACGCCGTCATGACGAACTCCCCCGCCTACGGCGAACAGCTGGAACTGCTGAAGAAGGTGAAGGGATTCGGCGGTGAGGCACCACTCCCCGGCACCGGTAATGCGTCCGACAGGTTCGCTCGCGCAGCGCATTACGTCGGCAGCCTTCCGGAACCGCAGAGCCAAGTGCAGGCGATCGCGGGCGTTCTCAGCGTGATCCGCAATGCCGCGCAGCCGTTCCGCGTACCCGAACCCGGAAAACCGTATGCTTCGCAGACGATCTGGCAGACGGTGGCCGACCTCGCCGAGAAGCGTTACGTGTTCGAATCGACGACGCGCCCCAACATCGTGTGGGTCGACCTGAGCGATCTCGACCTCTCGGAGGGCGTACCGGCGGGCAAGCTCGATCTCCTGGGCGACACGGCACTCGAAGGCGGCCTTGCGGGCAATGTCAGCGGCCGATTCGAGAAGTCGGATCCGCTGACGTTCATCGCCATGCCCGCATAGACCCGCACAGACCCGCAGACGAAAGATCCCCGAAGACAACGTCTTCGGGGATTCTTCGCTGCTCGCGGACTACTAACTGCTGAGGCTGCTGACGCTGCCGATGAGCTCGACGAAGGGGCCGAGCAGCTTCGCGAGCTCGATGAGGGCAAGAATGCCTTCCATGGGGGACTCCTGTCATGGGGGATTTCGACACAACGAGACTCGTTGCGCATCAATAAATATCAGGAACCCACTGACTTCGCTGAAGAAAGAGCGTGACAAGACGCACTGTAACGTCCCTGGTCGAGAAACGATGCGACCGAGTCGATTCAGTAGTCGTCCGTCCCCGCCATCGATCGCGCACCCGGATCGGCGATCCCACCGATATCCGTTGCATCCACCCGGCCCGGCGTGATTCCGCGACGCTCCAGCTCCTCCCAGAGTCTTGCCAGGGCTGCGACCGGGTCGAGGTAGTACTCCGATTCCCGGACCCGCCAGAACTTCCAGCCGCTGCGGTGCAGTTCACGCTCCCGCTCCAGATCGGCGCTCTGCCGGTCGGGGCTGGTGTGCCACTGCTCGTCGTCGCAGGCGACGGCCAGCTTGCCTGCCGCCCCGGTCACGACCAGATCGATGAAGTGTCCGTTCACCTCGACGCGCGGGTTCACGTGATAGCCGCGGGCGGCGATGTCGAGGAAGACGTCCTGCTGGAAGAGGCTGTCGAACGCCTCGTGCCGCTCGTCGCGCGTCACGCCGTCGGGCATCGGTTCGGCCGGCCGCGGGGACGTCGTCCGCATGTGGGTGAGCAGCGAGTACCGCAGGTCGGTGCGGCGCAGCGTGTCGATGGTCCTCGAATGGAACAACCACAGCTGGTCCTGGGCACGCGACGCCGCCACGTTGAACCGTCGCTGGTATTCGGTTCGCGTCAATGCCGCGATGTTCTGTTCGGGCGCGACGACCATCGACAGGAACACCACGTTCCGTTCGTCGCCCTGGAAGTCCGGGGGCGTGCCGACGCGGAGCCTGCGTTCCTCCCACTGCTCCGGGGTGAGCCGCTCGAGCAGTTCGTTCTGGATGATGTCGACCTGCAGCTGCCCCTGCAGCACCACCACACCGAAGGTCTTGCCGTCGTAGGCAGGATCCTCGACGCACTTCACGAGCGTATCGACGAGGGCATGCGCCTCGGCATAGTTCGTCAGCGTCGAGTTCTGGCCGGTGACGGCACCGTCCTCGACAAGGGTGGTGCGCAACGGCTGCAGCCGATCGGAGCCGTACTGCCGCATGGGGACCAGCGGGTCGTCCGCGTAGAACTGGTCGCTCGACCACGCGATGATCTCCGGCATCGACCGGAAGTGCTCCCGCAACCGGACGATGCTGCCGAACCTCGACCGCAGCAACGAGAACAGACTCGATCGCGGAGTGAAGCTGTCGCGCAGATAGTTCGGGATGTCGGGCAGATACGAATCGAGACGGCTGAACACCCCGTCGAGCGCACCCAGCGACACCGCGCTCGGTGCACACTGCTTGTCATCGCCGACGACGATCACGCGCGGCGCCAGCCACAGCAGGAACAGGCTGCTGATGTCGGTCTGGCTCGCTTCGTCGACGATGACGACATCGAACGAATTCTGTTCGGGCGGAATCGAAGCCAGCACCTGCTGCAGCGGCATCACCCAGGCGGGCACTGCCCCCTGTGCGACCTGCATGGCCTCGCGTGCCGCCGCCCGATAACGCTCCGCATAACGGCCGGTGCCCTTACCGATGCTCGCGATGTGATCGCGGTACGAATGGAGCGCCTGGACCTGCTCGGCCGTGGTGCGGTCGAGACATGCGCTCCACGCCTTCTCCTCGACGAGCTCGGTCGTGAGTCGCGCGATGTCCTTCTCGAGTGCGTCGAGGTCGCGTTCGAACTGCCCGTCGTCGGTGCGCTCGTGGAAGCGTCGCACCCATTCGTCCGCGCGTCGCCATGCCCACGCCTCGTCGATGTCGGCGAGGCGAACCGGCCAGGCCAGGCTCAGCGGATTCTCGGCGAGGGTCTGAGCGAGTGCGGGTGCCGCGGAGGTCAGGCGCGCGTGGAGGGAGACCAGTTCCAGCTCCTCACGCTGCTCCCCCGCCGCCCGGTCCCACGCGTCCAGGGCCGCGTTGATGGCGTCGAAGTCGGCGTCGTGGAAGGCACGGGCCAGCGCGCGTCCTTCGGGCGACGCTCCCCCGGAGATCTGGCTCCGCACGTACATGCCGATGGATTCGAGCCAGTTCTTGCTCGCTTCCGCGGTGCCCGCGGCGGCGATGGTCCGTGCCGACTCGGCGGTGGCCCGCGCCTGCTCGATGCTCGTGATCCGCGGCGCCCCCGGATGAACCTCGCGCAATGCAGTTTCGACGTCGTGCACGCGAGCCACGAGATTGTCGACGATGGCACGGTCGCGGTCGAGGAACGCGAGGGTGCCGACCGCGCGGCTGCGCGACTCGTCGAGTTCGATGTCGATACCGAGGTCGCGGAGGACCACCCGCGCGACCCGGATCGCCTCGAGCGCACGAAGGTGTTCGGCGACGATGCGCGCCGTCTGGGCGGTGGTGGCCGCGACGCCCTCGACGGTCGCGATCTCACCGAGCGCCTCGACGGCGGACTGCTCGTCGCTGCGTCGGAACCGGCTGAATCCGCTGCGCCACGTGTCGCCTGCCTCGAGCTTGCGGGCGAGCGCGTCGTACGCCTCGAAGGCCTGTCGTCCCGTGACGGAGATGTCCACGGAGCTGGCGCCGACGATCCGGTCGGCTTCCTGCGCGGCCTGCACGAGCCTGGCGAGCTCGGCGGTCTTCCCCCACAGGTGCTGGGCGCGGCCCGACAGGACGTCGTCGGCGACGCGCCGGATCCGGGCGTCGAGTCGATCCGCGTCCTCGAGGGCACCCTGCAGCTGCTCGCACAGGTCGCGGATACGGCCGAGTGCTTCGAGCGACGCACCCTCGAGGATCCGCAGCAATCCCTGCGTCTCACCGTTGGTCGTGCCGCTCGATGCCTGAGAGACGGCGGCGCACGCGTACTGCAGTTCTCTCTGGGTGGGCAGGGACAGTTCGGGGAAGCGCTGTTGGCGACGGCGCGCCCGCTCGACGCTCGACCGCTGATGCAGCGAGTGGAGGGTGACGAGTTCGTCGACCGTCAGCGGCGAGGTGTCGGTGAGCAGAGGCGCGGGCAACCACGCGTACTTGGCCTCGTTCGCGCGGACCCGCCGGACGATCGACGCGGCCGTTCCCTCGTAGCCGGCGGCGACATCGGCGTGGACCTCGGTCTCCTCTGCGCGCGCCTGCCGGATCTGTTCCATCAGCGTCGCGCGACGGTCGAGGGCGTCGTTGCGGTGCGTGGTGAGCTCGTCGATGCGTTCCTGCGCGCGCCGAACGTTGAATTGTGCCTTGCGGATGGCGATTTCGCTGACACTGCGGGTGAGTTCCACGGTGCCGCCGTGCACCGGGTCGGTGACGGCCACGCACAGTTCCTGCAGCTCGGACGGGAGCTTCTCCCGGAGCACACGCAGCGCCTGCGCCTTCTCACTGGTGACCAGCACACGCTGTCCGCGCGCGAGCAGCGCCGCGACGATGTTGGCGATGGTGTGGGTCTTGCCCGTACCCGGAGGTCCTTCCACCACGACACCGCTGTCGCCGGCGAGCCGGTCGATGATGTCGCGCTGTTCCTCGTTCGCGGGCAGCGGCAGCAACTGCTCGCCGGTGAACTCGGTCGAGGGCGTGCCGATGCGGTCGAGCCATGCGACGCGGTCGGCCGGTTCGATCGCTTCGACGAGCTGCGCCAGCCCGAGCGGCACCGGGTTGGACTCGTCGGCGGCCGCCTCGGTCATGCGGCTGTAGTACTCGATGAGTGCGTGGGCGCCGCGCTTGCGCAGCACGAGCACCGGCGACGGCGTCACGAACGCATCCGACGACGACGCTTCGTCCGCACGATCGACGACATCGACCGGAACAGTGAGAGCACGCTCGGCCCAGCTCTTCAGGAACGCGCGGGCCGCGGGGTCGAGGGGCGACGCGACCTGGGTAACGAGCGCGTCGTGCAGTTCGCGGACACTCGTCGGGTCGAAGACCTCCAGTCCGGTGAGGAGCTGGACGTCCTCGAGCGACGGCCCGGCGCTGGGACTCAACCGCACGACCAGGTCGCCGGAATCGCCCTGCCGCTCGATGAGCGCGGCTTGGGTGATCAGGTGCGTGTGGACCCGCGCGCCCGCCACACCCTCGGAGAGGTGCAGCAGACCCGACGCGACGACGAGCTCCAGCGATTCCGGCTGGTCCTCGAGGTCGAGCATCGTTCGCTGCAGGAAGGAATACAGATGGGAGGCGGCCTGCCGTTCACGGTCGACGACCGCCCACGTCCGCCAGTCCGTCAGCCAGGTGTCGAGACCGTCGATGCCGATGGCCTGGGGGTCGAGTACGGGCTCGACGGCGGAATCCGCGATGTCCCCGTGCACGTGCTTCGCGAGCTCAGCGGGCGGGCGCGGGGGCTCTTCGAGTTGAGCGCGACGCGCGCGCAGGACGATGTCGCCCGACGCGGCGTGGGCACGCAGGCCGGCCCTGATGTTTCCCTCCTCGAGGGACATCACGGCGCGGTGTTTGTCGACGACGCGGACGGGCGCACTGCGGGCCTTGACGAGCTCGGCCAGGAAGGCAAGCAGGCGCTGCACGCGATCCCTCAATTCGGGTTCGCTCTCGCCTGACTCCACTCGCACTCCACTCACCCCTGCGGACGTCCTTCCGCCCGTCGACGGATACGGGCATGTCCACCTTAGAAGTACCGATCGACATGCCCGTTTCCGGTCCCACGTGACGCTCGTGACACTTCGACGCGCCGTCGCCGCCGATGCGCTGAGCTGCATCGACGGCGACGGTGCTGTATGGAGGTGTCAGGGGATGGTGACCGTGCGCGATGTCGTCACGCCGTGATTGGTCGCGCCGAGCTCCCGTGCCGTCTGCCGCGGCGGCACCCGATCGAGCGCCCACCGCTCGACCAACAGCGTGATCTTGGTCAGCATCTCGGTGCGCAAGCGCTGGAACGAATCCTCCGGCTCGGTCCCCACCCACCCGAGGAGCACCCACCACGCCCACGCGACCGCGCCGGCGTTGGCGACGAAATCCGGGATCACCGGGATGCCGCGTCCGGTGAGCACAGCTTCGGCGTCGGGCGTCGTCGCGGAGTTCGCGGCCTCGATGACCACCCGTCCGGCGACCCGGCCGACGTTCTCCGCCGTGATGGCGTAGGAGATGGCGGCGGGGACGAAGATGTCGGCGGGAATGCCGATCACCGCGTCGCGCGGCAGTTGTTCGACATCCGACGGGACGCGGGACCGGTCGATCTCCCCGTACTCGTCGCGAAGGTCGAGCAGCGCCGGGATATCCAGTCCGTCAGCGCAATACAGAGTTCCGGCGGCATCGGCGACGGCGGTCACGCGCATGCCCGCTTCGTGCAGGTACCAGGCGGCACCGCCTCCCATCGTGCCGATTCCCTGGATCGCGACGGTGGTCTCGGCCGGCGCCCGGCGGTATGCGTTCGCGGTGGCGATGCAGGCCTGCGCGACGCCGTAACCACCGATCACGTCGCCCAGCAGGAAACCGCCGTCGACCGGCGCATTCAGGGAGGTGCGCACCCGGTCCAGGGTGATCGCCGGGTCCGCCGCACGGCTGATCGCGGCGTGGAAGGACTGATGCAATCCCAGCCGCTCGAAGACCTCGTCGAGGAGATGCTGGGGAACGCCCAGGTCCTCGGCGGTGACCCAGTGCGCGTTCAACCAGGGACGCATCGCCTGGCAGAAGCGCTGCAGCACGTCGACGGCACGGGGATCCTTCGGGTCGAAGTCGATCCCGCCCTTCGCGCCGCCCACCGGCAGGTCGAACACCGCGGTCTTCGCGGCCATGCCGCGCGCCAGGTCCTCGACCTCCGACATCGTGCACCCGGCCCGCATGCGGGTGCCGCCGGTCGCCAGATCGCCCACCAGGGTGTGGACGACGAGATAACCGTGCGCACCTGTCACCGGATCCGTCCAGGTGAGACGCATGAACGGTTCGTCCCTGCGGGTGTCCACCGCGTCGACGCGTGCTGCCATGGTGGTCATATGCGGTCCCCCGTTCGTCAGAGCCGTCGTTACGTCGATTCGGCCGGTGACGCCAGCGTGCCCGGGGGTAGCGCGGGGCGTCCAGTTACGAAACTCGAAGGTGAGAGTTCACGATTTCTACACAACGCGAGCTCACAGCGGTTGCAGGTCCGCGGACGCGCCCTACGCTGACGGCATGGAGTTGTCCCTGCGCCGGTTACGGATGCTTCGAGAACTGCATCGCCGAGGTACCGTCACGGCCGCCGCGCTCGCCCTGCACTACACCACCTCGGCGGTCTCGCAACAGCTCACCCAGCTCGAACGGGACGTCGGTGCAAAGCTTTTCGAGCGTCGGGGACGTCGGGTCCAGTTGACGGAGGCGGGCGTGCTGCTCGCCGAACATGCCGAGGAGATCCTGCAGTCGGTGGAGCGGGCGACGACCGCGCTCGAACAGTCCCGCGACGGGGTCAGCGCGCGCCTGACCGCCGGTGTGTGGGCCTCCGTGGCATCCACTCTGATCCCCAGCGCGCTGGCGTTGTTGGCTGCCGAGCACCCCGGCATCGAGGTCCGCACGAGAGAGCTTGCCCCCGAGGAGACCGCCGGCGCCGTGCGCGACGGTTCCCTGGACTTCTCGTTCGTCATCGAATATTCCGGTTACCCGATGTTGTGGGATCCGGAGCTGACCAAGGTGGTGATCGCGGTCGAGCGACTGCACGCCGCGGTGCCGCCCGGGACGGTGCCGGCGGGCACCATCGCGCTCGCCGACCTCGCCGAGCATCCGTGGGTGCTGGCGGGCCCAAAGTCGCACTTCGGGCGTGCGGTGAGCCTCGCGTGTCAGCGTGCGGGGTTCGAGCCGAGAATCAACCATGAAGTCGGTGAGCAGGCGACGGCGCTGGCGATGGTCGCCGCGGGGCTGGGCGTCACTCTCGTCTCGGATCTCGGGCTGACGTTGAGCCCGCCCGGAGTCGAGGTGGTGGCGTTGACCGAACCGCTCTTCCGCACGATCTCCATCGCCCATCGGGGGCTCGCGTCGGAACGGCCCCCGTTGCGACTCGTGATCGACGCGGTGCGCACCGCCGCAGCAGAACGGGGGCTCGCGGCGCAGTAGCCACGAGCCCCGCCCTGTCGTTCTCTACTGCGCGAGCTGCTTACGCAGCACGTACTTCAGGATTCCGCCGTGCTGGAAGTACTCGGCTTCGGCCGGGGTGTCGATGCGCACCGTCGCGTCGAACTCCGTGTCCCCCGCCTTCACGTGCACGGTCTCGGGGATCTCATCGCTGTCCGCGAGTCCGGTGATGGTGAATTCCTCCTCCCCCGTCAGGCCGAGGCTCTGCGCCGACTCGCCCTCCGGGAACTGCAGCGGCAGCACGCCCATGCCGATGAGGTTGGAGCGGTGGATGCGCTCGTACGACTGTGCGATCACTGCGCGCACGCCCAGCAGCAGCGTGCCCTTGGCGGCCCAGTCACGCGACGACCCCGAGCCGTACTCCGCGCCCGCGAGCACGACCAGCGGGGTGCGGTCCTCCGCGTACTTCTGCGCGGCGTCGTAGATGCTCATCTGTTCGTCGGTCGGCAGGTAGCGGGTGACGCCGCCTTCGACGTCCGGCACCAGCTGGTTGCGCAGCCGGATGTTGGCGAAGGTGCCGCGGATCATCACCTCATGGTTGCCACGTCGCGACCCGTAGGAGTTGAAGTCGGCCTGCTCGACGCCGTGTTCCTGCAGGTAGTGACCCGCGGGGCTGTCTCGTCGGATCGCACCGGCCGGCGAGATGTGGTCGGTGGTCACGGAGTCGCCGAGCAGCGCGAGTACCCGCGCGCCCTCGATGTCGCGCAGCGGCTCGGGTTCCGACGACATGTCCTCGAAGTAGGGAGGACGTCGCACGTAGGTCGACTCGTCCTTCCATTCGAACACCTCGCTGTCGGGCACGTCGAGGTTCCGCCACGTCTCGTCACCGGTGTAGACGTCCTGGTAACCGGTCTCGAACATCTCCGCGCGCACCGCGTCGTCGATGACCTCCTGGATCTCCTGCGTCGTGGGCCAGATGTCGCGCAGGTAGACGTCGTTACCCTCGGAGTCGGTGCCGAGCGGGTCGTCGAAGAGGTCGACGAGCATCGACCCGGCCAGCGCGTAGGCGATCACCAGCGGCGGCGACGCGAGGAAGTTCATCTTCGTCTGCGGATGGATACGTCCCTCGAAATTGCGGTTGCCGGACAGAACGGCCGAGACGTTGATGTCGTGCTCGTCGATCGCGGCCGCGATCTCGTCGGGAAGCGGACCGGAGTTGCCGATGCAGGTCGTGCAGCCGTAACCGACGAGGTTGAACCCGAGCTTGTCGAGATACGGCGTGAGGCCTGAGCGTTCGTAGTAGTCGGTGACGATCCGCGACCCCGGAGCCAGGGAGGTCTTCACCCACGGCTTGCTCCGCAGCCCCTTCTCGACAGCCTTCTTGGCGAGCAGCGCCGCACCGATCATCACCGACGGGTTCGACGTGTTCGTGCACGACGTGATCGCCGCGATCACCACGTGCCCGTTGTCGAGTTCGAACTCGTCGCCGTCCCCGACGCGCACCGGGACCTTCTTCGACGGCGGTGCCGAGGTGTCGGCTTCGTCGGGCACCGGATCGCGCGGCTCGTCGCGGGAGTCCTCGCTGCGCACCGACACCGGGTCGCTGGCGGGGAACGATTCGAGCACGCCTTCGTCGACACCCGAGTCCTGGACGCGGGAGACGACGTCGGGCACCTCCTCACCGTTGAGCAGCGAGGTCACAGCCTTCGGCGCGAGGGCGACGGGGATGCGGTCCTGCGGTCGCTTCGGGCCGGCGACGGACGGCCGGACCTTCGACAGATCCAGTTCGACGACCTCGCTGTAGTCGGGTTCGCGATCGGGGTCGTGCCACAGGCCCTGTTCCTTCGCATACGCCTCGACGAGGCGGATCTGCTGGTCGTCGCGACCGGTGAGGCGCAGGTAGTCGAGGGTGGCGTCGTCGATCGGGAAGATCGAGATCGTCGAGCCGTATTCGGGGCTCATGTTGCCGATGGTCGCGCGGTTGGCGAGCGGCACATTGGCGACGCCGGGGCCGAAGAACTCGACGAACTTGCCGACCACGCCCGTCTTGCGGAGCATCTCGGCGACGGTGAGCACGAGGTCGGTCGCCGTGGTGCCCTCCTGCAGTTCACCGGTGAGCTTGAAGCCGACGACCTGCGGGATCAGCATCGACGCCGGCTGTCCCAGCATCGCCGCCTCGGCTTCGATGCCGCCGACACCCCAGCCGACGACGCCGAGGCCGTTGATCATGGGGGTGTGCGAGTCGGTACCGACGAGCGAGTCGGGATAGGCGACGAGCCCGCCGTCTTCGTCCTCCTGCGTGAAGACGACGCGGGCCAGGTACTCGAGGTTCACCTGGTGGCAGATGCCGGTGCCGGGCGGGACCACCTTGAAGTCGTCGAAGGCACCCTGCGCCCAGCGCAGCAGCTCGTAGCGCTCGCGGTTGCGCTGGAACTCGAGGTCGGTGTTGATCCGGAAGGCGTCCTCGGTGCCGAAGACGTCGGCGATCACCGAATGGTCGATGACCAGCTCGGTGGGGATCAGGGGGTTGATGCGCTTCGGATCGCCGCCCTGCTGGGTCATGGCGTCGCGCATCGCGACGAGGTCCACGACGCACGGCACGCCGGTGAAGTCCTGCATGAGGACGCGTGCCGGGGAGAACTGGATCTCCGGGTTGTGGGTCGACTTCGGATCCCATCCCGCCACGGCCTCGATCTGCTCCCGGGTGACGAGTCGCCCGTCCTCGGTGCGCAGCAGGTTCTCCAGCAGGACCTTGAGGCTGTAGGGCAGCCGCTCCGAGCCCGGGACCTTGTCGATGCGATAGATCCGATAGTCGGTGTCGTCGACCTTCAGGGTGTCGCGTGTGCCGAAACTGTCGTCGCTCATGAACGTGCCTCCCGACTGCGATGTTTCCGGTGGTTACCCGAGTGGGTAGCCCGTTCCGTCGCGCGGCAATCACCGAGCAGGTTCAGGCGGTCGCGCGGGCGACCTCGTCGGTGATCAGAGCGATGCCGTCGGGCGGTTCCGTGACGCAGACCAGGACGGCTTGTGTGATGCCGTTGCTGAGCGCGACGAGGCGCGTGGCCTCTTTGAGTGCTTTCTCGGGTGGCATGCCCAGTTCTTCGAGGAGTCGTCGGGTTTCCTCTGCTGTGCCTTGTGTCGACTCTTCCAGGAACGCGCGGATCCAGGGGTCGCTCGCGGACTTGGCGAGATAGGCGTACCAGACGGACACGCCGAGACGTCCGGCCTCGTCCGTCGGGACTGGTTGAGCGAGAAGGGCGACGAGTGCTGCACGCGGATCGGATTCTGCTCGTTCGTAGCGTTTTTCGGCTTCGGCGACCATGTATTCGGCACCGGTGCGGATGAGGTGTTCCTTGGAATCGAAGTAGTGCTGGATCCGACCGATCGACACTCCCCCGGCGGCGGCCACCGCCTGGAAGGTCACGCCGTCGATCCCTCGCTCGTGGATGACCGCCCACAGCGCGTACACGATCTCCCGACGGCGTTGGGCATGGTCGACGACTCTCGGCATGATGACACGATACAATATGAACATATTGCAACGTCGACAATCGGGGGTCCGGATGACCCAGCACATTCGATCGAACAGATTCGTTCGACGCGCCGGCACGGCGCTGGTCGCGATATTCGCAGTCGTCGGCCTGGTCGCCGCCTACCAGTTCTTCTTCGGCGCGCCGGGCGTCGGCCACTTCCGCAGCGCCGACGGCCGCGACAGTTACGTCGCCGCCTACGAGCGAGCGATGTCCACGCTGCCGACACCTTCCGAGGTTCACGACGTCCCCACCCGGTTCGGCACGGTCCGCGTCTACGAATGGACGTCGCCTCGGACGGCCGACTCCGTGCCCGTCGTTCTCGTCCCGGGCCGCGCGTCGGGTGTGCCGATGTGGGGTGAGAACCTTCCTGGCTTCCTTCCCGAGCACCGAGTTCTCGCGTTCGATGCCCTCGGCGACGCAGGACTGTCCGTCCAGGCCGCACCGTTGACCTCTACCGACGACCAGGCGCTGTGGATCGACGACGTGCTCTCAGGGCTCGGCCTGGAGACTGCGCATGTCGTCGGACACTCCTTCGGTGGGGCAAGCGCGGCGTCCTACGCGAAGCAGTTCCCCGAGAAGGTCCGGTCGCTGACATTGCTCGAGCCGGTGTTCACCTTCGGTTATCCCCCTGCCCGAATGTTGTTCTGGGCGTCGGTGTCGACACTGCCGGGCCTTCCGACCGATTGGCGGGACACGGCACTCGCGAAGGTCGGGGGTGTCGACGACTACGACTCCGATGACGCCATGGCGACGATGATCTCGGAGGGTTCGGAGCATTTCTCCGCCGCACTACCGACCCCGTCGCCCCTGAGCGACGACGAGCTTGCGGCTTTGGTTATGCCCACCTATGTCGCTATCGCGGAGCGTGATTCACTCGCCGGAGGTGAGAAAGCAGCAGCTCGGGCACGGCAACTCGCTGATGCCGAGGTTCTGGTCTTTCCCGACACGACGCACTCGCTCCCCATGCAGGCAAAAGATCGACTGAACTCGGAACTACCCGAGTTCTGGCGCGGGGTCGAGCAGGACTGACGCGGTAGCGGAGCGCGAAATGGTCATCGGCGCGCGTTGTTGCGCGCACCGATGACCATTTCGCGCTCTCGGGTGGGGGCTTTGTGTAACGCGTGTGGCGGCAGGTGCGACACCCATACGGTCATTCCACACAGAACGGACATTGCATTGAACCTGCCCGCCGGCTCGCGGCCGCCTCATCCCCGGCCTGCCCCGAGTCGACGAGGACGGATCTCAGTGCGCAGTCCCCTGGGTGGGGAAACGCGAACTGGTGGAGGAGTCGACGACCCGCGGCCATAAGCCGCCACGCCAAACACCCTCCCACCCCGTCCGCATACGGACTGCAGCCCACATCCAGGGCGGGGTGCGCTCGACCGACAGCATTCACACAAGGATTGGATTCAATGAAGAAGTTCATCGGAACGCTCGCTGCTGCGGCAACTCTCGCTACGGGCACTGTCGTACTCACTGCACCTGCAGCTCAGGCAGCGACGATTTCCGGCAGCGCGGTCGAGTACGTGTTCTGCAGCGCTAACCAGCACAACAACGAAGTCACCTACTACGACCGATACGGCATGGTCGAGAAGATCGTCAGCTTGCCCGACTTCGACGGGAAGGTCTACTGCGGGGCGATCGAGGTCGGCATCGAGTCCGATTCGTATGTCTGGTCCTCGATTGCCAACGATCACTCGCACTACGTATACGCGGCGATCTACTCGGTGTCCTACCCGCTCTTCTCGGGAAGCACCGGCGCCCCGCCCAACCGGACTCTAATTGCGCGGGAGGAAAGTCGCGATCGCTCTGGCGGCTTCAACTACGCCATCGCATCGTAGCGAACAGACGATTCCATCGAATGCCCTCGGCTCCTTGGAGCTGAGGGCATTCGAGTATGACGATCCGCCCAGTCGCTACAACCCGACAGCGACGCCCTGAGCCGTTGTGTTAACGTCTGCCCGACAATCGATCGGGGGGTCGCATGGGCAGATGGGGTACAGTCGCGCTCGCTGCAGCGGCGGTAGCGGCGACGGCGTGCAGTCCGAGCGTCGCGGACGATACCGCAGGCGACGAGACAACGACATCGACGACCCGAACCCCGCGCATCACCGACGACTCCGGCCGACCGCCCGTCTCCTTCGACCCCTGCTACGACATCCCCGACGAGATCATGAACGCGGCGGGGTATGACGCGGCGAAGAAAGAGCTCGCGGACATGCCGATGGGGACGTACACCTTCCTCGGATGCACCTACCACGACGACAACGAAATTGCTGGCATCAGCCTTGGATACAGCCTCAACATCCTCGCCGGCAACGTGACACTCGACGAAGAACTCGAGAATAGCGCTCACATCGCCACGCCACTTTTCATCAACGGCCGGCGCACCCTTCTCGAAGTCGACCCAGGCCGGCGCAACACCTGTAAGTACGTCGTAGAAACCCGGTTCGGTCTGATCATGCTCACGCGGATCTACCACCCGGATTATCCGGGATCCGCTCCGATCGAGGAGTGGTGCACGGGCTTGGAGGAGCTCACGACGTCGATCGAGCCCTTCATCCCCACATGACCGTCATCTATCCGAAAGCCCTTCGATGAACGACTTCGCTAGGCTCGACCCACACGTCGTCGACGAGATTGTCCGCATCTGCGTGGTGATGCTTCGAGAATTCAAGGATGCCGAGGCAACAGCGGCGAAACTCCTAGATGTCCGTGGATTCGGCGATTTCGTGTCCGCCCAACAACTCGCGGCCGGTTATAGACGTAAAGCCGCCGGCAGCCCTGAATCTGCCGTCGAACGCATTCAGCAGTTCACCGACGCACTCCTGCAACTCCGCGACGCCTTCGCAACCGGCGGAGAAGCCTTCCTCGACACCGAATCCGACTGGGCCCGTCAACTCGCCATCGCCGACCCCGACAGCGGAGCGGGAAACGGTCATCAGAGCGCGCAATAACGCGCGCCTCTGACCACTTCGCGCGCTCGATCGGTTGTGTCGGCGTCCGGCCGGCATTCGATCGGGGTCGAATGGGCAAGGGGAACAACCGATGCGACTTCCATCCACTCGCCCGTTGGCTATTCGGAACGGTGCAGACAGTATCTGCGATTGCGGTCATAATCAATCCGATCCTGTGAATCAGGCCACCCTGCAGATACCTATGGGCGCGCGGAGCGGGAATGGTCATCGGAGCGCGCTACAACGCGCTCTTGTGACTAGTTCGCGCTCCGGAGTGCTGGGCCGAGCCGTTGTGTTAGCGTCTGCCGACAAATCGATCGGGGGGTCGCATGGGTAGGTGGGGAACAGTCGCGCTCGCAGCACTGGCGGTAGTGGCGACGGCGTGCAGTCCGGGTTCGACGGAGCCGGCCACGAGCGACGAGGCTTCCACGTCGGCCACCCGGACCCCGCGCATCACCGACGACTCCGGCAGACCCCCCGTCACCTTCGACCCCTGCTACGACATCCCCGACGACGTCATGCACGCGGCCGGGTACGACGCGGGGAAGAAAGAGCTCGCGGACATGCCGATGGGGACGTACACCTTTCTGGGGTGTCTTTACAAGAAGGACGACTACATCCCTGGTGTCAGGCGTGGATTCGGGCTCAACGTCCTGGCGGGGAATGTCACCCTCGAAGAGGAAGCTAAGAAGAACGGGCACATTTCCGAACCGACATCGATCAATGGCCGGGGTGCACTGCTACGAGTCGACCCGTCGGCGTCACTCGCCTGCACGTATGTCCTGGAAACAAACTTCGGAATCGTCATCTTCGACAGGCTCTACCACTCGGACTCCGTAATTCGTCCGCCCATCGAGGTGTGGTGTGACGGGTTCGAGGAACTCGTCGCGTCGATCGAACCCTTTCTCAACTGATCCACGAGGAGCGCTATGCCATCCGGTTTCACCCGACTCGAGCCGCATGTCGTGAACGAGATCCTCAGGATATGCAAGGTCATGCTTGATGAATTCGACGAGTCACAGGAGACAGCGCGTAGGCTGCTCAACGTCGAGGGCTTCGGGGACTTCGCGTCAGCGCAACAGCTCGCGGCCGGTTACAAGCGCAAAGCCTCAGGCACACCGGAATCCGCAGTCGAACGCATCGAACAGTTCACCCGGGCACTCACCCAACTCCGCGACGCCTTCGCAACCGGCGGAGAAGTATTCCTCGACACCGAATCCGATTGGGCCCGCCAACTCGCCGCCACCGACCCCGACAGCGGAGCGGGAAATGATCATCGGAGCGCGCAATAACACACACCGATGACCATTTCGCGCGTTCGAGCAGTTGCGTTGTTGTCGGCCGACAATCGATCGGGACCGAATAGGCAAGGGGAACAGCTGATTCGACTTCCATCCGCTCGCAGGTTCGTCATTCGCTACAGTTACGACAGGCGCAAATGGCAATTTCGCGAGCGGATGCAGTGAGAAGATGCCCCAGCGCCATCACCGACCCCGGCAGCGAAGCGGGAAATGGTCATCAGAGCGCGCAATAACGCGCACCGATGACCATTTCGCGCGCTCGAGCAGTTGTGTTGGCATCCGGCCGACAACCGATCGGGGTCGAACAGGCAAGGGGAACAACTGATACGACTTCCATCCGCTCGTCGGTTGGCCATTCGCTACGGTTGCGGCGCGTGCAATCGGCAAATCCGCGAGCGGATGCAGTGAGGAAGCACCCCTGCGCCGCCACCGACCCCCAACAGCGAAGCGCGAAATGGTCACCAGCGCGCGCAATAACGAGCACCGATGACCATTCCGCGCTCCTACGACTGCACAGAACCGAGCACTAGCCCTGCGGGCGGCGGTGACCCCAGTAGTGAGCGGAACCGTAGCGGGTGGGGAGCCAGTTCTCGTCGTCGATGAGAATACCGCCGACGCCGCACTCGATGCCGAAACCCGAAGGGCTGCGGACGTAGAACGAGATCATCTTGTCGTTCGTGTGCTTGCCGAGGGTGGAGAGGATCGGGATGTCGCTGTCCTCCACCTTGTCCCACTGGCGGCCCAGCAGATCGAGGTCGTCGATCTCGAACATCAGGTGCCCGATGCCCTTGTTCCGGTGCGGCGCATGGGCATACGCGAACGAATGGTGGCGCGGGTTGCAGTGCAGGAAGGTGCCCACCGAGCCCGGCATGTCGATGTGGTCGCTGAGCCGGAAACCGAGGATGTCCCGGAACAGGCGGTCGTAGACCTTCGCATCGCCGTGCAGCGCCTGGAAGGCGTGCCCGAAACCGATGTCGCTCGCGACGAAGTTCGCGCCCGTGGGCGAGACGAACTTGTCGAGGGCGTTGCGCAGACCCCAGAACAACTCGTGGTCGATGACGTCCTCGGGGTCGCGGAAGCGGACGAGATCCATGACCTGCCGCTCCTCGATCACGGAGGAGTCGACCGACTCGACGTGGTAGCCGGCGTCGACGAGGCGCTTCGACAGTTCCTCGAGAGCTTCCGGTCCGCCGACGTCCCAGCCGAGCGCGGTGACACCCGGGTCGTCGGAACGCCGCACGTCGAGGCGGTAGGCGTACTCGTCCATCCGCATCAGCATCCGGTCGTCGTCGCGGTAGGCGACCTGCAGGCCGAGGAGTTCGGAACCGAAGGAAACCCACTCGTCGAGGTCCTTCGCGCGGACGACCGCGTATCCCAGTGCCCTGACTCGAGCGTTCATCATTTCTCCTTGGTCGATGGGGTGCGCGCGGCGAGAGCCTCGGCGGTGCCGGCGGCGACGGATCGCAGATCGTCGATCCAGCGCAGCACCTGGTCACCGGACGCGGCGCGCGGAAGCCGGGACAGTCGCAGTGCGATGCGGGTGCGTCCCTCAGGGTCGGGGACGGGGACGACGACCGAGTGCAGGTCGTACGTGCCGTCGGGGTCGATGTCGGGTTCGTACAGCGACGCGGTGCCGGAGATCATCTGCTTCATCCGGCGGTCGTGCTCGGGCAGGACGTCGCATCCCGAGTAGTCGTTCATCACGGACACGCGAGCGAGCTCGGTTTCGGGCATGAGCGACATCGAGTAGCCGCGGTCACGGACCTTCTCGAGGTTCGAGACGAAAGCTGCTGTGTCGTCGTTCCTTCCGGCACGGCCGAGCCACTGCTGCACTTCGTCGTCGGAGGCCTGGCTGTGGAAGACGGTGCCGAGCGGCGGGATCAGAGGAATCCGCTGTCCGATCTCGACGGCATCGGGATCACCGGAATGGTTCTCGGTCATCACGAAGACCGCTTCGTCGCCGACGCGTGCGAGCACACCGCAGTCCGCGCCGACGCCCGCGGCGAGCGCTTCGAGTCCGCCGCGGGCCGCCTCGGCCATGCGCACGCCCCGGATGAGTTCCGGGTCGGCGGGTGCGACGGAGGTCGGCAGGGAGAACCTTCCGTATCCGCCCTGGAAGAACAGCAGCGGCAGCGTCGGGCGGGCCACGTCGAGGTCCTGCACACGGCCCATGACGATGAAGTGATCGCCACCTTCGAGTTCGTCGGCGACCTCGCAGTCGATCCAGGTGACGGCTCCGTCGAGGATGGGGGATCCCGACGGCGCCGGCGTCCACTCGACACCCGCGAACTTGTCGTCGCCGCGGGCGGCGAACCGCCCGCAGAGTTCACGCTGGTCGGCGGCGAGCACGTTGACGCAGAAGTGGCTGCTCGTGCGGAGCCGCGCGTAGGTGCGCGACTCGCGGGTGGGCAGGTACGCCACGATCGGTGGGTCCAGCGACACCGAGGTGAACGAACCGACCACCATGCCCACGGGCTGCCCGTCGGCGTCGATCGCGGTGATGACCGCGACGCCGGTCGGATAGTGCCCGAGGGTCTGGCGGAAGCGCGCGGGGTCGATCGTGCCGTGGATCTGCATGACCTCTCCCCTACGCGGTCGCCGGGTTGCGGATGAGGGTGTAGACCTCGGCGCGCAGGTCGGCGAACTCCGGCAGTGCCTTCGTCGACAGCTGGTCGCGCGGCTGCGGCAGGTCGATCGGGAGCATCGCGGTGACGCGCGCGGGACGACCGGACAGTGCGAGCACGGTGTCGGCGAGGTAGACGGCCTCGTCGATGTCGTGGGTGACCAGCATGACCGTCAGTCCGAGATGGTCGCGTACACGCAGCACGAGGTCCTCGAGGTCGGCGCGGGTCTGCGCGTCGACGGAGGCGAACGGCTCGTCCATGATGATCGCGCGCGGGTTCGACGCGAGGGCGCGGGCGATGGCGACGCGCTGCTGCATGCCGCCGGACAGCTGCCACGGGTACGCCTGGGCGACGTCGCTCAGGCCGACCTCGACGAGCGCCTGCCGTGCCTGCTTGAGGCGTTCGGCCTTCTTGACGCCGGCCGAGCGCAGCGGCAGGGCGACGTTGTCGATGACCGACAGCCACGGCATCAGCGACCGGCTGTAGTCCTGGAAGACGATCGCGAGGCCTTCCGGGGGTTCGGTGACGCGCTTGCCCTCGAAGAGGATGTCGCCTTCGCTGGGGCGGATGAGTCCGGTCAGGCACTGCAGCAGGGTGCTCTTGCCGACGCCGGACGGGCCGACGATGCACACGAATTCACCCTTGCCGACGGTGAAGTCGAGGCCTTCGAAGATCTGCGGTCCGCCGTAGCTGTGTCCGAGACCGCGTACTTCGAGCACCGTACCCGTGCGGGTCTCGGGCTTGGTCGCTTCGGTAGTGGTCATCATTTGCCTCCACGGTTGTGCGCGGTCATGCCCGCATGCCAGGCCAGCACGCGACGCTCGACGAGCGCGAAGAGCTTGTTGAGCAGGTAGCCGAGGATCCCCAGCGCGATGATGCCCGCCCACATCGAGGTGATCTTGAATCCACGTTGTGCGTCGAGGATGTAGTAGCCGATGCCGCCGGGGGTACCGACCATCTCGGCGACGACCATCGCGACGATGGAGATCGCCAGTGCGGTACGTGCACCCGCGAAGATCTGCGGCGACGCGGCCGGCAGGATCACGAAGCGGATCCGGTCCCCGAGCGTGATGCGGTAGCTGGCGGTCACCTGGTGCAGAACGGGTTCGACGGAGCGGACACCGTCGATGGTGTTGAGCAGGATCGGCCAGGTCGCGACGAGGGCGATGATGGCGATCTTCATCGAGTCACCGAGGCCGAGCAGCAGGATCATCACGGGAAGGATCGCGACGCCCGGTGTGGCCCGGAGGAATTCGACGATGGGTCGCACCGCGTTGTCGACGCGGGTCATGACGCCGAGCGCCAGTCCGAGGCCGACACCGGCGACGCAGGCGAGTGCGAAGCCGACGAACAGTCGCTGCAGACTCGGCCAGATCTCGGTGCGGATGCCCTCGAAGAACCACACGTCGGCGAACTTGTCGAGGATCTCCGACAGCGGCGGGAAGTAGGGGTCGGTGCTGGTGGCACTGAAGATTGCCCACAGTGCGATGAGCAGGACGGGGAGCCACAGCTCCCATGCGAGGCGGCGTACGACGGTCACGGCTTGTTCACCCTTTCGGACGGGTGCCACCACAGCACGCGGCTCTGCGCGAGAACGAGAAGACGGTTCAGGCAGATACCGAGTACACCGGCGGTGAACACGTAGACGAACATCCGCTGGGTGTCGTCGACGGTCAGGGCTTGGTAGAGGCGCTGGCCGATGCCGTCCGCACCACCGAGGAACTCGGCGGAGATCGTGATCAGGAGGCTGATGGTCGCGGCGATACGCAGACCCGTCATGAGGAACGGCATCGACGACGGGAGGTAGATGTCCCGGATCCGGCTCGCCGGCGACAGGCGGAACGCCCGGGCCACCTGCTTCATCTGCGACGACAACTGCTGCGCTGCGTAGGTCGACTGGACGAGGATCGGCCAGACGGCGCTGAACATCACCAGGACGACGGCCATGGTGCGGGTGCCGCCGAACAGCAGCAGCACCAGCGGCAGGATCGCGACACCGGGGATCGTGCGTCCGAAGTCGACGACGAACGAGGTGCTCTGCTCGACCTTGCGGTAGGTGCCGTTGACCAGACCGAGCGGAACACCGATCAGCACGGAGAGCCCGAAACCGATCAGGGCGGTCAGCAGGGTGTTGCCGACGGCGTCCCAGTACTGGCCGGTGACGACGAGGTCGGCGCCGGTCTCGATCAGCTGGAGTGGCGTCGGGATGCCCGAGGCCTTGCCCGGTCCGGTGACGAACACGTGCCAGGCGACGACGACGATCGCGAGGGCGACGAGCTTGCCGGCAGCGGAGGTGAGCCGCGCGGACATCGTCTTGCGCTTGCGTGCTGCGGCGCGTCCGATCGAACCGGCGGGGCGCGGTGGGGTCACCTCCCGAGCTGCCCCGGGCGCATTCGCGGTGGCGGTGGGGCTCATGTCAGCCACCCACGATCATGTCGCCGGGAGCGGGAGCGTCCGCCTCCTGGACCAGGCCGTAACGGACCATCCGGTCGAGGGTGGAGTTGATGTTGTCCTCGGTGATCGGGGTCGTCGGGAACTTCGGGTAGATGGCCTGCGACAGGATCGCGGGATCGACCTCGATGTAGGTCGCGGCGACCTCGGCGGCGAGACCGTCCTGCTCGGCGAGCATGGTGTTGGCCTCGACGACCGCGTCGCGGAACTTCTCGACGTTCTCGGCGTTCTCCGCGGCGTAGCGCGGGGTGGTCACGTAGGCGTACGAGAGGTCGCCGCCGGCGTTGACGAAGTGATCGAGGACGCGCAGATCCGGGTCGTTGAGGGTGGCGGTGCCGGAGGGCTCCGCCGTGGTGACGACGTCGACGCTGCCGGAGCGGAGTGCGGCGAGGGTGTTGGGCACCTCGACGAACTCGGTCTTCGACGAGTCACCGCCGGCGTTGTCGATGGCCTCACGCACGTCGAGCCACAGCTGGCCCTTGGTCTGCGGGATGCCGAAGGTGGCGTTCTCGAGGTCGGCGACGCTCTGGATGGGGCTGTCCGCCCGGACCCAGAAGCGGCCGCTGGTCAGACCGTCGTCCTTCGCGGGGGCTCCCACGGCTCCCGGAGCGGCCATCACGAGGTCGACGCCTTCGGTCTTGGCGATGATCGGGCTGACCATGTCCATGAGGGCGAAGTCGATCTTCCCGCCGAGCAGCTGAGGGGTGGCCTCGCCGGGCGTCGCGACGGTGACGAGCTCGACGTCGAGGCCGTGCTTGTCGAAGACTCCTTCGAGGTCGGCGGTACGCGGTCCGAGGGCGTTGAAGCTCGGGAACACGGCGACGCGCACGGTGCCGTCGCCGGCGGTGTCGGCGTCGCTGGATCCGCCGCACGCGGTCAGCGCGAGCGAGGCCAGTGCGCCGAGGGCGAGCACCTTGAGCGGGCGCGGGAACTTCGTGATGTTCATGGGGCTCCTTGGGAAGAAGTCGCTGTACAGGTGGGGAACGGCCGTCGAGGGGGCGGCACTGCTCGTCCGTTCGTCGACATCAGGCCCGGTCGGCACCGGCAGCACCGCAACGAATGCTGCTGAATCTGCCAGGGCCGGGGCGGCGGGGGAACCGAAATTCCATTGGGTGATTGCAACCACGAAATCCGGGTGGGCCGCCCCTTAACGTGGACCGCATGGCAAGCGATTCGATCGTGTCCATCACTGAGTGGAGGAACCGTTGACCGTTCTCGACGACACCCACAATGGGTCCCGCGAGGAGCGCGCCGGCCGCCAGATGACGTCGGTGGCGAAGGCGCTGCAGCTGCTCGACGCATTCCGCAAGGCTCGCGCCGACATGAGCCTGAGCGAACTCGCGCGTCGCGCCGATGTGCCGAAGTCGACGGCCTTCCGCCTGCTCGCCGAGCTCGAACAGTCCGGTTTCGTCGCCCGCAACGGTACGAAATACCGACTGGGGCTGTCCTGCTTCGAACTCGGCGCACGTTACAGCATGTGCCGTCCGAACGGTCTGCGCGACACGGCAAGTCATTTCGTCAGTCACCTCCACACGGCTACCGGTCTCACGGCTCATCTCGCTGTCCTCGACGGTCCCGAGATCCTGCATGTCGAGAAGGTCCAGGGCCCGAACAACCCTGTGGTTCTCACGATGCCGGGCCAACGTCATCCCGCATCCTGCACGGCACTCGGCAAGACGCTTCTCGCTTTCGGCAGTTCCGAGGACGTCCGTACCGCACTCGACGCCGGTCTGCCTCGTTTCACTCCACACTCGATCACCGACCCTCGTCGTTTCATGTCCGAGCTGAAACGGATCCGGGAATCGGGCGTCGCCTACAACCGTCAAGAGCTCTCGCGCGAACTCGTCTGCGTCGCTGCCCCGATCATCGTTCACGGGACGATCGAAGCGGCCGTGTCGGTGTCCGGACCGACCGCAGGCGTCCGGTGGGACCGGACCGAGATGCTCGTTCGTCGTGCGGCAGCGGATATCTCGGCTGCTCGCGGTCGGAACATGAGATCGCAGATCTGAGTGTTTCCTCGAGGCGGGGGACGGCGCGCACCGTCCCCCGCTTCGTCACATCCGGACGTTCTTCGGGGGTTCGCCGCCGAAGGTGATGGTGCCCGCGGCCTCGTAGATCGGCTCGGCGACGTTCGCGCCGTGCCCGAGGGCGATGTGCATGTCGCGCCAGAACCGCTGGATCGGGTTGTCCATCCGCATCGCGGAGCCGCCGGCATGGGAGACGAGCTTGTCCACGGCAGCACCCGCGCGTCGGGACACACGCGCCTGGTTGCGTCGCACCTCGGCCCGCAGAGCGATGTCGATCGGCTTGCCCGACTGCGCCACCTCGTACAGGCGGTCGATGTCGGCGAGGAACTGCATGCGGCTGGCCTGCAGGTCCGATGCCGCCTCCCCGAGAGCGTGCAGCTGACGCGGGTCGGTCGCAGCGGTGACGCCGCGGGCCGACACACGGGTACGGGTGTAGTTGATCCAGTGTGCGAGAGCACCTTCGGCGGCAGCAAGAGTGCCGGCGGTGATGGCCCCGCTGAACATCGCGTGGAACGGCATCCGGTAGAGCGCCACGTCGCCGCGGCCTGCCTGGCGTGCGGCTGCTCCGGAACCGAGATCCTCGGGGTCGATGAGCCGGTGGTCGGGCACGAAGGCCCCGTCGATCACGACGTCCTTACTGCCCGTGCCCTTGAGGCCGACGACGTCCCACGAGTCGTGGAGGATCGTGTAGTCCTTGCGGGGAATGATGAAGTGACGCAGACCGTCCGGACGGACATTGCCGTCGTCGTCGGTGAGCATGCCGCCGAGGACGACCCAGTCGCACAGGTCGGTGCCCGACGAGAACGGCCAGCGGCCCGAGAAGATCCAGCCACCCTCGGTGCGACGTGCCCGCCCGATCGGAGCGTACGGCGAGGCCACCCAGGTGTCGGGATCCTCGCCCCAGATCTCTTCCTGGACCTGACGCGTTCCCTGCGCCAGTTCGAAGGAGTGGACGCCCACGACCGACGAGACCCATCCGGCCGACGCGTAGCGGCTCCCCACCGCGAGTACGGCCTCGAAGAACTCGCGCGGGTGGAGTTCCGATCCGCCGAAGTCCTTGGGCTGCAAGGTGCGGACGATGCCGACCTCACGGAGGGTCTTGTGAGTGGGCTCGGTGAGGTGACCGATCTTGTCGGACTCCTCGGCCTGGGATTCGAAGAAGTCTGCGAGTTCCTCGACCCGCTGCACCAGTTCGCTCATCGTTGTCTCTCCGGTCTCAGGCGTTCGGGACGGTGTTGAGGACGAAATCGCGCACGACGCAGTTGAATTCGTCGGCGTGCTCGAGCTGCGCCCAGTGGCCGCACCGGTTGAGGAGCAGCAGACGCGAGTCGGAGATCATCGACACCAGGCGGAGGCCGGCTTCGAAGTGCACCACGCGGTCGTCGCGACCGTGGATGACCAGCGTGGGAGCCTTGATCGACGCAATCTCGTCCATCGACGCCTCACCGCGGCGGGGACGACCCAGGCCGGCAGCGAAGTTGTCGAGGTGGTCCTCGCGTGCGCGGGCGTTCTCCGAGCGCTGCAGCACCAGTTCCTCGGTCGCGAACTCCTTGTCGAAGGTCATGATGTCGACCAGCGCGCGCATCGTCTCCGGCGACGGATCGCGGTAGCCGCGGTGCAGAACCTTGAGGCCCTCCGAGGGGCCGTTGCCCGGGCTGAAGATGCGCGGGCCGGGGGCGCCGGCACCCATCGAGACGACGTGCGACACGCGATCGGGGTGGCGCGCAGCAACCTTCAGCGAGGTGGCGCCGCCCATCGAGTTGCCGACGAATGCGGCCTTCTCGATTCCGAGGGCGTCGAGCAAGTGGATCGCGGAAGTGACGTGGTCACGATCCTCGTAGGTGACGGAGTCGGACTTGCCCCAGCCCGGCATGTCGGGCGCGATGACCTGGAAGTCCTCGGCGAGCTGCGCCATGTTGGGGTTGAAGTTGCTCCAACCGGTGGCCCCCGGGCCGCTGCCGTGCAGCATCACGATCGGATGCCCCGTACCTGCCTGGTGCAGATGGATCTTTCCGTGGGGAGTGTCGATGTACCGGCTGGTTTCGGCCTCCGAGAGGTGGGCTGGCATGACTGCCCCTTTCGTCTCAGCTTGTGTGCCGCAAGAAGAGGTGCGCGGCTCTTGGTAACGAGCGTCACATCCCGATCGAAGCCCTTCCATCGGATCGTTCCGATATGCGGCACACTTCGCGAGATTGCCGGAATCCGGTCCGGCAGCACCGTTCAGGAGCTGCGCGAAGTTATTTCACGGCAGGCATCGACGACGAGGTCGCGGACCTCGTCGTATCTCTCCGGCGCGATCCTGGCGGTGGCGCCGGCGATGGCCAGCGCTGCGGGGACTCCCCCGCCCGGTGTGGAGATCGGCGCGGCGAGAGAGGTGAGCCCGTCCTCCATCTCGTCGACGGAGACGGACCACCCTCCTGCCCTGATCGTCGCGAGGTCATCGCGTGTGGGAAGAGTTCTGTTGCGATGCACCGGGAGCTGTTGGGACACCCTGCGGACCGTCGCGTCGTCGGCATAGGCGAGGAGCAACTTCCCCGCCGCCCCGTAGCCCAGGGGCAACGCCCTGCCCAGGACTGCCACCGGGCGCAGTGCGTGTGGGCCCTCCACGGCATGGACGCAGACACGCGAGTCGCCGTCGCGGACGTAGAGGTGCACGCTCTCACGGACCTGGTCGCGCAAGGTCGCCATCACGGGTGCAGCGATGTCGCGGATTCCGATGGACCTGTCGGCGAGTCTCCCCCATTCGACCAGCCGGTACCCCATCGTGTACTCGCCGTCGCCGCATCTGCGAACCAGGCCGAGACGTGCGAGTTCGACGAGGAGCCGGTGCGCCGACGACTTGGGAATGGAGATCTCCTCGGCGAGCGCCCCGAGACGCATCGGCCCGGGAGCGCGACCGAGGGTGTCGACGAGCTGCACGGCCTTGTCGAGAACGGACACCTCAGCCCACCGAACGGAGAGAAGGAGGCAGACCGTCGCTGACGGCGCGCGCCGTGTCGACCACGGCATGGACCAGCGCACCGATGTTGAACCGAGGGCGATGCACCGCGATGCACACGACCGACCGCACTTCCCGAGGCTTCGCGAACACCGGCGACGCGATCCAGTACATACCGTCGGCGCTCTGGACGACGGCTGCTCCGGTGCGCCGGATTTCGCACAGCTCCTGACGCAGACGGAAGGCGTCGTTGTGGTCGTGCTGTGTGCGGGCAGTCAGCTCCGACACCTCGTCCGGGGACATGTAGGCCATGAAGACCGATCCGGGCGCCGAGTTCACGAGGTCCAGGCGCCGAGGAAGGATCCGGCCCGTGCGAGTGGAGCTACCGGCGATGACGTCGGCCAGCACCACGCCGTCCCCGTCGCGGGAGGCCAGGGCAACGGCTTCCCGCGTGCTGGTGTGCAGGTCGACCAGGTGCGGGCGTGCGACGTCCTTGAGGGTTCGAGCGCCGGGGACACCCCAGCCGAGACGCCACAGCCGCATACCCAGGCGGTACTTGCCGCGCGCTGCGCGCTCGACGGCTCCCCACTCCACGAGGCTGGCCAGCATCCGATGGACGGTCGCCGGCGGGAGGCCGGTCGCCGCGCACAGCGACCCGATCGTCTGCTCCGGCTCGGCGTCGGTGAAGCACTCGAGGATGTCGAATGCGCGCCCCAGCACGGATCGACGGTTCTCGTCGGTGACGACAGCGGCGGAGTGGGTCATAGAAGCCTCGCAGTTCGGAACGTCGTTCTACTATTCGGAACGATGCAGACGGTAGATGCGATTGCAGTCACAATCAAACTGATCTTGTGAGACAGAGCACCGACGCCTTGTCGGCGCGGGGAGCGGGAAACGGTCATCGGAGCGCGCAACAACGCGCTCTTGTGACCACTTTGCGCGCCGGGGTGCTCGACCGATCCGTTGTGTTAGCGTCTGCCGACAAATCGATCGGGGGGTCGCATGGGTAGGTGGGGAACAGTCGCGCTCGCAGCACTCGCAGTAGCGACGACGGCGTGCAGTCCGGGTTCGGCGGAGCCGGCCACGAGCGACGAGGCTTCTCCTCCGGCCACCCGCACCCCGCGCATCATCGACGATTCCGGCAGACCACCGGTCACCTTCGACCCCTGCTACGACATCCCCGACGACGTCATGAACGCAGCCGGGTACGACGCGGGGAAGAAGGAAGTCGCGGATTACCCGATGGGTACCCACACCTTCCTCGGTTGTACATACCGAAAGGATGACCACGTCCCCGGAGTCCGGCGAGGCTATAGCCTCAGTATCTTGTCCGGGAATGTGACCCTCGACGAAGAACTCGCGAAGAACGGCTCCATAGCGACCGAAACTAGCATTAACGAACGTCGGGCACTCCTCAAGATCGACCAAGAGAACTCTGCCGCATGCAAATACGTTCTTCAGACCAACTTCGGTGTCGTCTTCTTCAACAGGCTCTACAACAAGGACCACGCAGGAGAAGTACCTCAGAGCGAGTGGTGTTCGCGCATGGAAGAACTCGTTATTTCACTCGAACCGTTCATCGGGAACAAATAGGGAATTACATGCCAGACTTCACCAGGCTTGAACCGCATGTCGTATCCGAGATCTTGAGAATTTGTGAAGTCATGTTGGTGGAGCTGGACGCGTCCAGAGCGAGGGCCGATAACCTCACAGATACGCGAGGTTTCGGTGACTTCGACTCCGCCCAACAACTCGCCGCAGGATACCGCCGTAAAGCTGCAGGCACACCCGAGTCGGCCAGAGAACGCATGCAACAGTTCATCGACGCCCTTCTGCAACTCCGCGACGCTTTCGCCGCCGGCGGAGAAGCATTCCTCGACACCGAAGCCGACTGGGCTCGACAACTCGCCACCACCGACCCTGTCAACGGAGCGGGAAACGGCCATCAGAGCGCGCAATAACGCGCACCGATGACCACTTCGCTCTCCGGAGTACTGCCATCGGTGGTTGTGTTAGCGTCTGCCGACAAATCGATCGGGGGGGTCGCATGGGTAGGTGGGGAACAGCCGCGCTCGCAGCACTGGCGGTAGTGGCGACGGCGTGCAGTCCGGGTTCGGCGGAGCCGGCCACGAGCGACGCGGCTTCCACGTCGGCCACCCGGACCCCGCGCATCACCGACGACTCCGGCAGACCCCCCGTCACCTTCGACCCCTGCTACGACATCCCCGACGACGTCATGCACGCGGCCGGGTACGACGCGGGGAAGAAGGAAGTCGCGGACATGCCGATGGGGACATACACCTACCTGGGGTGCCGATACAAAGGCACCGTCAAGATCCCGGGGGTGCTGGCTCGCTACGACCTCACCTTGTTGTCGGGAAACGTGTCTCTTGACGAGCAGCTTGCGGAGAATCCGACCGGAGCGACACCGACGACCATCAACGGTCGCCCTGCTGCGGTGAGGGTCGATCCCGATCGAAGCCTCACTTGCAGCTACCTGTTGCAGACGAGCTTCGGGGCTGTCATCTTAAACAGGCTTTACCACCCGGATTACCCCGGGGGTCCGCCGATCGAAGAGTGGTGCACCGACTTCGAGGAGTTGGTGTCTTCGATCGAGCCATACGTCACTGATTGAACTGTCGGATCGTCAGGAGACAGCATGTCGTCGCCCTTCGTACGGCTGGAACCGGCTGTGGTCGCCGAGATACTTCGAATCTGCGAGGTGATGCTCGACGAACTCCGAGAGTCCAAGACACTCGCCGACGGCCTCTACGACGCACGTGGATTCGGGGATTTCGAGTCCGCCAAACAACTTGCTGCGGGATATCGCCGCAAAGGTGCTGGAACGCCACAATCAGCGAGCGAACGCATGCAGCAGTTCATCGACGCCCTCACCCAACTCCGCGACGCCTTCGCAACCGGCGGGGAAGCCTTTCTCGACACCGAATCCGATTGGGCCCGCCAACTCGCCACCACCGACCCCGACAGCGGAGCGGGAAATGATCATCGGAGCGCGCAATAACACACACCGATGACCATTTCGCGCGTTCAAGCAGTTGCGTTGTTGTCGGCCGACAATCGATCGGGACCGAATAGGCAAGGGGAACAGCTGATTCGACTTCCATCCGCTCGCAGGTTCGTCATTCGCTACGGTTACGGCAGGTGCAGATAGCAATTTCGCGAGCGGATGCATTGAGAAGGTGCCCCAAGCACCGACACCGACCCCGACAGCGGAGCGGGAAATGGTCATCAGAACGCGCAATAACGCGCACCGATGATCATTTCGCGCTCCCCAGCGCTCAGGCGATCCCCACCCGCGCGACGAAGCAGAGATCAGTCATCGACATCCACGCCGTACCGGCGTGCGAGGGCCGCGAGGTCGTCGTCGTACCCCTGCCCCACCGCGCGCAGCCGCCACTTGCCGGCGCGGCGGTAGATCTCGGCGAGGACCATGGTGCGTTCGGTGGTGCCGGCGTCGAGCACGAACGTCGCGGCGGTGCCACTGTCGCTGTCGACGCCGACCGACACTGCGCCGAGTTCGCCGAAGGTGCGGTTGCCGTCGATGGCCGCGGCGATGGCGATGCGTTCGCATTCGGCGGGAAGCTCTGCGAGATCGACACGGATGCAGTGCTCGCTCGAACCGTCGATGGTCAGTTCGACGACGCCGTCGTCGTAGAGCGGGTTGTTGTAGAAGACGAAATCGTCGTCGGTGTCGACCTTCTCGTCGGCGCCGAGCAGGAAGGCGACGATGTCGAGATCGAATTCGTCGCCGACAGCTTCGGCCTTCCAGGCGACGTTCACGGCCCAGCGGTGACTGTCGGACGGCAGGTCGATCACTTCACCGCGGGACAGCACCGGCGCCGTGAGCCGCGACTCCGCCCGCATGTGCGGGGGCATCACTCCGTTCTCCACTGCGGCATCGACGTCGTCGGGTCGCAGGACGGGCAGCTCGCGCGCCGCGACCCGCGCCATCCGCTTGTCGGCCTCTCCTCCTTCGAGGACCAGCACGTCGGTGACGGTGGCCGTGAAGTTGAGGGCCGGACGGGCACCGAGTTGGGTGAGACGCGAGCGCATCATGACCGCCTGCAGGTGCGTACCGCCGAGCAGCAGCACCTTGCGTCCGGTCCACAGCTTGGGCTTCTGCCCGGTCAGCGCCCGGACCGGGGGCGTCACCGCGACCTGCGGTTCCGGCGGCGGAATGATGTCGACGACCGTCGCGACCTTCGGTTCACCCGGTCGTACCCGTGTCAACAGGTCCTCGAGCTGCTGCTCGCTGATCACGGGAATGCCCTCGGCCATCGCCTTGCGGACCTTGGCCGTCTGCACCGTAGGGTCGTTGCACACCACGACGCTGCTCTGCTTGCTCGCATTGTTCATCACGTCGAGTCCGGCCTCGGTCAGCCGGTTCGCGAGCGCAACATGCGGCGTGACGGTGGAACCGCTGATCACGACCTTCATGCCCTGGACGAGGCCGTCGTCGCCGAGGCGACCCGGGTTCTTCCACCGGCACGCGACCCGCGGAACGGATGCGGGATACACCGACTTGCGGCTGCGACAGTTGACGACGGGCAACGGCAACTGCAGGTTGTCGGCCATCGCGGCGCTGCGCAGGAAGATCTCCGACAGGACCCGCGCGTCGTCGTAGGCGTCGTGCTCCTGCAGCTGCTGGACCTGCCAGTGCTGCGCGAGCGTGGCAAGCCGGTAGTTGGGGACGTCGAGTTCGAGTCGGCGCGACAACGCGAGCGTGCACAGACGGTGCTCCGCCGGCAGCGACGTGCCGGCCCGACGGAACTCGGCGTCGAGGAATCCGTAGTCGAACGACGCGTTGTGGGCGACGATCGTGGCGCCGTCGAGAATCCCGGCCAGTTCACCGGCGATGTCCTCGAAGCGCGGCGACCCGGTGAGGCGCTCCCGCGTGAGGTTGTGGATGTGCACCGGTCCCGGGTCGCAGCCGGGGTCGACGAGGGTCGAGAACTCCTGCTCGACAGAGCCGTCCTCGCGCAACACAAGGGCGGCCACGCTCAGGACCCTGTGGGCGTTGGACCGCACACCCGAGGTTTCGACGTCGACCACCACCCATCGATGGTCGCGGGGCAACGTCACGGCGCCCTCCGCGGGTGCGTGCACTTCGATCACGTCATCCTCCGATCGCTTTCATCCCCCGACGAAAACCGACACGGTCGGACATTGTGGCCCTTGTTACCGACACTGTCGTCACCGCCCCGACACCGAGCCGATCCCGTAGGAGACGGTTGTCGTAGGCGTGTGCCACCATGGGCGCGATCGAAGCGAGAGGGAAGCTGTGTCGACTGCCGACCTGTACCGCCTGACGCGGCTGCGCGATCAGCACGCCGCGTGGACGCTGCTGCGCGCCGACCACGCCCCCGCAATCCTCGGGATGCTGGGACGACACTTCGATCGGGGAACCCGGCGACTTCCCGCCCCCGAACTGTTCGCCCGCCTCGACGCAGACCTGCAGGACCTCCGCGACCAGGGATTCGACCTTCCACGCACCGCCCAGGCCTACTGCGCAGATTGGGTGCGCGCCGGATTTCTGCTCCGACGTGCCGATACGGGCTCGCGCGAAGAGACGCTGGAGCCGACCGAGTCCGCATTCGTCGCACTGAATTTCGTTGCGCAACTGACGACCGACACCAGTTCGATCACGGAATCACGACTGACAACCCTGTCGAGCCAGTTGCAGGCGCTGGCTCGCGATTCGGACCCACGGAGCGAAACCCGTCTGGCAACGCTGCGGGCCGAGCGCGACGCACTCGACCGGCAGATCGCAGCGGTGGAATCCGGCGACTTCCCTGTCCTCGATGGCCCACGGGCCGCGGAACGCGTGTCGGAGATCCTCGCGCTTGCCGGCGAGATCCCCGGGGATTTCGCACGAGTACGGGCCGAACTCGAAGGGCTCAATCGCGAGTTGCGCGCTCGGATCCTCGACGACGAAGGCGACCGCGGCGACACTCTGGGCGAGGTCTTCCGAGGTGTCGACCTCATCGGCAGTTCCGATGCAGGACGCAGCTTCACCGGGTTCTACGACATGATCATCGATCCTGAACGGTCTGCACAGCTCGACGACTGGATCGAGGCGGTACTGACTCGTCCGTTCGCCCGAAGCCTGTCTCCCGAGCAACGTCATCGGTTCCGATCCTTGCTCACCGAGATGGAGGACGCAGGTGGCGAAGTGCATGCGACGATGACGTCGCTGTCACGCTCACTGCGGCATTTCGTGCAGTCCCGCCACTACGAGGAACATCGCCGATTGCAACGTCTGTTGCGCTCGGCGCAACAGCACGCTCTGCAGGTGGCACCCCACCGCAAGCCTTATGAACCGCTCGACCTCGACCTGGTGCGGATCGGCATGAGTATCGAATCGGTCGCGGCATTACAGTTGCACAATCCCGCAGACGATCTGGTGGCCGAACCGGTGGTGTCGCAGACGCCAGGTGAGGTCGACCTCGACGATCTGCGGCGGATCGTCCGCGAATCGGAAATCGACATGGACGAGCTGGTCGGTAGCATAGCGGCCACACTGCGCGTGCGCGGTAGCGCGACGATCGGCGAGGTCCTGCGCGAACATCCCGCAACCCAAGGGTTGGCAAGCGCCATCGGGCTTCTGGTTCTCGCCGTCGAGCACGGACACCGCGTGGAGGGCGATGAGGAGATTTGCTGGAGCTCCCCATCCGGCGTCGAACGGGTGGCCACGGTACGCCGGCATCTGTTCGATCCCACCGATCCTGCCTTCACCACCTTGGAACAGGACAGCCTATGACCGACACCACGACCGGGCTGTATCCCGGCGACACCGGCGAACTCGAACTCGACACCCGGCGCGCATTGGTCCAGCTCCTCAAGGGTCCGCTCATTACCGCCGGCAAGCATCCCGAGGTGTGGCGGACGGTGATCCGCGACGAGCGCGTGCTGCGTTCTCGGTTGGCCGATGTGTTTCTCGATCTCGTCGTCGACGAGGACGAACAGCTCGCATTCACCCGTCCCGCCGAAACCGGCGATCACAAGGCCCCCGCAGTGTTGCGCACCGAGCGATTGACATTCATGGACACCGTGATGCTGTTGTCGCTGCGGCAGCTGCTCCTCCGCGCACAACCCGGTGATCGGGTCATCGTCGATTTCGACGAAATGGCCGGGCAGCTCGAGATGTACCGTGCGGCCACGAGTACCGACCCGGCCGGTTTCCGGCGCAGGGTCAACGCTTCGTGGGAGAAGTTGAAGAAGTACAGCCTTCTCGCGTCGACGTCGACGGAGGGTCGGATGGAAGTCTCTCCGGTGTTGCGGCAGTTGTTCGATGCCGATCAGGTTGCTGCTGTGGAAGCGGAGTTCCGGCACATCGTCGCGGAGAGTCAGCCGTGACGGCCACCCCTCCCCACCCGTCCCAGTTCCGGCTTGCCCGCGTGCAGGTGGTGAATTGGGGAACCTTACACGGTCACCACGACATTCCGATTGCGCGCAAGGGTTTCCTGATCACCGGCGCGTCGGGGTCCGGAAAGTCCACTCTCATCGATGCGATCTCCACGGTGCTCATGCCGGGCGGCAGCGTCCGGTTCAATGCGGCCGCTCAGGAATCCGTCAGTGGATCCGGCCGCAATTTCGTGAGCTATATCCGTGGAGCGTGGCGGCGTGAGGCCGATGCCGACACCGACTCGTTGACTGCTTCCTATCTGCGCACCGGCGCCACGTGGAGCGGGGTCGCACTGACCTATGGCACAGGTGATGGTGCCGCGCCCGTGACGCTCGTCAAGCTCATGCACCTGCGGCGTGGAGCCAACGCGAACAACGATGTCTCTCACCTGCATCTGATCTTCGATTTTGATTTCGACCTGATCGATCTCGAGCCGTTCGTTGGCCGCGGTATCGACACCCGGGGCATCCGAAAGCGTTGGCCCGGGGCTACTGTCAATCCCAGTTACACGGCGTTCGCTCGCGCCTTCCGCGCGAAGCTGGGCATTTCGTCGGAGGCGGCCCAACGGTTGTTGCACCGAACACTGTCGGCCAAGAGTCTGAACAGTCTCGATCAGTTGCTGCGCGACTACATGCTCGACGAACCCGACACCTTCGCGATGGCCGATCGCGCGACGTCCCAGTTCCGCGACCTGCGCGAGGCGCACCGTGTCGTCGTCGACGCGCGTCGGCAAGTCGAGGCACTCGATCCCCTTGTCGGTCTCGCGGAGGTTCGCCGCCGAGGCCTCCAGCAACAACGCGAACTACAGGAAGAGAACGACCACCTCGACGCCGTGCATGCCCGGATGACGGTGGATCTGCTGCGAGAGAAGCTCGACGAGACCTACGCACAGATCGGACTGTTGCAGACTGCCGTCGACAAGACCTCGGTCGAAGCCGAGCGCGCGGCCGAGCGCACCCTCGATCTGCGGGTGCGGCTCGAAACCACCGACGGTGGACGGTTGTCCACTCTCAGGCTGCAACGCGACGCGGCGGAAGCCGACCTGACTCGGACCGTACAGTCACGGAGCAGGTTCGACACCGCCGTCGGATCGTGGGAAGCAGAGGCACCGACCACCGCTGAGGAGTTCGCGCATCTGCGAGCCCAGCTCGAAACGGAGTTGCGTGAGCTCGACGCGACAGTCGGTACACGCAGAAACGATGTGTACGAGGTGGTGCGAGCACTCGGCACACTGCGTTCCGAACACCGACAACTCATCGCCGACCGAGAGCTGCTCGCCCGGCGACGCTCCAATCTCGATCCCGCTCTACTGCGGATACGCGAACTGGTCTGCACCGCAGCTGGTCTCAGCGAAGACATGTTGCACTTCGCGGGCGAACTCCTCGAAGTGCGCTCCGAGCATGCCGAGTGGACCGGCCCCATCGAGCGCGTACTCGGCGGGCTTGCTCGCACGATGCTCGTACCCGACGAATATTATTCACGCGTTGCAGCAGTGGTCGACGCGCAGCATCTCGGCACCCGGTTGGTGTACCGCCGGGTGCGTACTCGTTCCGGCCGACCTGCCACCCCGGCGAGCGGTGACGAATCGCTGGTTCGAAAACTGGACGTGCGGCCGGGACCGCTCGCAGCGTGGCTGCAGCACCACCTCGCCGAGCGTTTCGACTATGCGTGCGTGGCGACCGTCGACGAGCTGAGAGGTGTGCCGCGCGGCGTGACCCGGGCCGGTCAGGTCAAGCACGGCGGCGAGCGGCACGAGAAGGACGACAGGTACCGCGTCGACGACCGCAGCCGATGGGTGCTCGGGTTCGACAACGAAACCAAGCTCTCCGATCTGCGTCGCCGCATCGGCGAGGTCGAATCCGAGATCGCCCGCCTGCAACGTCGGCAGGAGTTGCTCGAGCACGCAGAGTGCACGGTACAGCAGCGTCGACACGCGGCGGAGATCATCCTCGACACGACCTGGGCCGACATCGACGTCGAAGCGGCCGAGGCAGCGGTTGGCGCGATCGAGCATCGACTCGAGGGATGGTTGCAGGGCAATGCCGAGTACGCCTCGCTCACGCTCGATCTTGCCCGTGCGGAAACCGAGGAGAAGGAGGCCCGCGCAGCGTATACCGCAGCCGGATCCGGTCTCGAACGCCACCGTGGCGATGTGGAGCACACTCGGCAGCGGCTTGCAGAAGTGGAAGCACACGCCGATTCGGCGGTTCCCGACGGGATCGACAAGCGCATCCGCGCACGCTTCGATGCTGCCGCACGTCGACCGACGAGCGAGAACATCGACCGGTTACTGCATACCGTCGGACGAACCATCACGGACGAGCACCGTGCGGCGCTCACGAGAACCACGGACGCCGAGCGGCGCATCACCGCGATCCTCACCGCCTATCTCGCCGAATGGGAGTCACGACGCGCCGAGATGCGCTCCGACGCAGAGTACGTAGACGATGCTCTCGCGGTGCTCACTCGACTGCGCAACGACGGATTACCCGCATACGAGGACGAGTTCTTCCGGCTACTCAACGACCAATCGAGCCGCAACATCGGAGAGCTGGCCCGCGCGATCCGCAGGGCACCGGGCGAGATCCGTTCCCGTATCGAGCCGGTGAACGAATCGCTCCGGCGTTCTCCGTTCGACACCGACCGGACTCTGCGGATCGATGTGAAGGATCGGCGTTCGCCTGCCGCGGCCGATTTCCTCGCGGAACTGCAGCGCATTGTCAGCGGCTCGTTCAAGGAAGAGGACCGGGTCGCCGCCGAGCAACGGTTCGAACAGATGGAGCGGATCCTCGAACGCCTCGACTCGGGCGAACCCGCCGACCGGCGCTGGCGGCAGTTGGTACTGGACACCCGCCTGCACGTCGGCTTCATCGGAGTCGAGGTCGACGGGGAGGGCGTGGACGTCAATTTCCACGACTCCAGCTCCGGCCTGTCGGGTGGGCAGGCCCAGAAACTGGTGTTCTTCTGTCTCGCCGCCGCCCTGCGCTATCAGCTGGCGGCATCGGGGGAAGAGTTGCCGCGCTACGGCACGGTGATCCTCGACGAGGCATTCGACCGTGCAGATCCTGCGTACACGCGGCGAGCACTCGACGTGTTCACCCGATTCGGTTTCCATATGGTGCTCGCGACGCCGCTGAAGTTGCTGCAAACCCTCGACGATTACATTGATGGGGTGGCCGCGGTGAGCATCAGGGACAAGAAGTACTCGCAGCTGGCCTTGTTGCCGATCCGCAGCGCGGAGGAGCCCCGCGAGTGAGTACCGTGTGCGTGCCGCCGTCAGCCGTAAGTACCAGGGCAGAGACGGCCTACCGGAATCGTCGCAGCAAGTGGGTGGCCGATCCAATTGCAGCCGAATCCGATTCACTGTCGATTGCGTTGCACCCACCCTCGGAACGACAGGTCGCCGAAGACCCCGACGCTGTGATCGCATGGGTTCGCGTCTGGCAGACGCGGCGTGGGATCGGTCGGGTGCACTGGGAGTCGCGTCGTTGGCCCAGTTTCGGCACGCAGGATGTGCCGGTGCGGGTCGTGTTTGCAGGTCCCGGTGAGATTGCTGCCGCGGCAGGCCACACGTCCGAGTGGCACACTCTCACCGCGAGGCGGATGCAGTTGGTCGAGGCCCTGTCACCTGGCACTGCCGCGCTTCCCGGCGCGATCGCGTCGAGCCTTTCACGGTGGCTCCAGTTCGACGAAGCGGACTTCACACGACTCGTCGGCGTGGTCCGATGGCTGGCAGACCACCCGGCTTCGGGGCTGTTCATTCGGCAGCTGCCGGTACCCGGTGTCGATACCAAGTGGATTTCGCGTCATCGCGGACTGGTCGAGTTGCTTCTGGAAGGCGCCATCGGACGCCGCGACCTCGGTGTTCGTTCGGTGCCGCGGCTGTGCCACGTTGCTGTCTGCGATCGCACAGCGCTCCCCTCGATGCCGAAGCATTTCGCGGCGCCGCTGGACGAGCTCGCCGCGTTGCCGCTCCGCACTGAACGCATACTGGTTCTCGAGAACAAGGAGGGTCTCCATGCGCTGCCGCATCTGCCGGGCACCGTTGCCGTACACGGCAGCGGCTACGCAGTGCACGAACTGACCGCAATACCCTGGCTCGCCGACTCGGATGTCGTCTACTGGGGTGATCTCGACACGCACGGCTTCGCGATTCTCGACCGCTTCCGCGCGCACCTACCTGACGTGCGCAGTTTCCTCATGGATCTCCACACCCTGGAAGCCTGGACCGCTCTCGCGGTACCCGAACCGTCCCCCAGCTCGCACGTACCGGCACGACTGACGCCGTCGGAAGCCGAGGTCTTCACGCGACTACGCGAGGAAGGACTCCGCCTCGAGCAGGAGCGGATCCCGTGGCCACACGTGATGGAGGAACTTGCACGCTCTTTCGGTGGCAAGATCGGACATCGCCGAGGCTCGACCACGGTGGACCCGACCGCACTCGGAAGAGGAACCTCATGACCGAACCGGCCCCCCGCGCACCCTTCGAGACCGTGGCGCAACTGACCGTCGAGGAGAAAGCGTCGCTCATGAGCGGCCTCGACTTCTGGCACACCGAACCCGTTCCGCGCGCGGACATTCCCTCGGTCATGCTCACCGACGGTCCGCACGGCGTGCGCAAGCAGACCGCGGCGGGCGATCATCTCGGCTTGAACTCGTCCGTCCCCGCGACCTGCTTCCCGCCCGCCGTCGCGCTGGGATGTTCCTTCGATCCGGAGCTGGTCGAACGGGTCGGCGCAGCACTGGGCGCGGAGGCCACGGCGCTGCAGGTCGCCGTTCTGCTCGGGCCCGGCATCAACATCAAACGCTCGCCACTGTGCGGGCGGAACTTCGAGTATCTGTCGGAGGACCCGCTGATCTCCGGTGTCCTGGGCGCCGCGCTCGTGCGCGGCCTGCAGTCGCAGGGCGTCGGTGCGTCGCTCAAGCACTTCGCGGCGAACAATCAGGAGACCGACCGGATGCGGGTCTCCGCCGATATCGACCCGCGGCCGTTGCGGGAGATCTACCTACGCGCCTTCGAGCGGGTGGTGCGCGACGCGCAGCCGTGGACGGTGATGTGCTCGTACAACCGCATCAACGGCGTGTTCTCCTCCCGCAACCCGTGGCTGCTCATCGACGTCCTGCGCGACGAGTGGGGTTTCGAGGGGCTGGTCGTGAGCGATTGGGGTGCCGTCGACGACCGCGTGGCGTCCCTCGCCGCCGGTCTGGATCTCGAGATGCCGTCCACGGGTGGTCGTACGGATGCCGAGATCGTCGCGGCCGTCCGGGCGGGTACGGTCGACGAGTCGGTGCTCGACCAGGCGGCTTCACGAGTGATCGAACTGGTGCAGAAGGCCGTCGCCGCGGCCGATCCCGAGGCGACATTCGACGCCGATGCGCACCACGCCCTCGCCCGCGAGGTGGCCGGCCAGAGCATCGTCCTGCTCCGCAACGAGAGCGACCTGCTCCCCCTCGCCGCCGATGCGAACGTCGCGGTGATCGGCGAACTCGCCCGCACTCCGCGCTACCAGGGCGCCGGTTCGTCCCGTATCGAACCGACGCGCCTCGACAACGCGCTCGAGGAGATGCGCTTGCTGTCCGGTCGCGACGTGCCCTTCGCTGCCGGTTACACGCTCGACGGATCGGACTCGGCCGCACTCGTCGAGGAAGCAGTCGCGCTCGCCGGAAAGGCGGAGATCGCGGTCGTCTTCCTGGGTGTGCCCGCCGAACTCGAATCCGAGGGTTTCGACCGCGACGATCTCGAACTACCGCACAGCCAGATCGCGCTACTCGACGCGGTGCTGGTGGCGAATCCGAACGTCGTCGTCGTGTTGTCGAACGGTGGTGTCGTGCGGTTGAGCGGCTTCGCCCACCGTGTTCCTGCGATCGTCGAAGGGTGGTTGCTCGGGCAGGCCGGTGGCGGTGCCGTCGCCGACGTGCTCTACGGGCAGGTGAATCCGAGTGGACGACTCGCGGAGACCGTCCCGATCCGTCTCGAGGACACTCCGGCGCACACGAACTTCCCGGGCGAGCACGGCCACGTGCGGTACGGCGAAGGGTTGTTCGTCGGATACCGCTCGTACGACGCGCGACGCCTCGAGGTCTCGTTCCCGTTCGGTCACGGCCTGTCGTACACGACGTTCGAATACGCCGATGCCGCAGTGGAATCCGACGGCGATCTCACGGTGCACGTCACCGTCACCAACACCGGTGAGCGTGCGGGTGCCGAGGTCGTGCAGGTCTACGTCGGTGTGCCCGACTCCTCGGTCGCGCGGGCGCCGCGAGAGTTGAAGGGATTCACCAAGGTCCGTCTGGGACCCGGTGAATCGCAGCGGGTCGCCGTGCATGTGCGACGCGACGACCTCGCGTACTGGGACACCCGCGTCGATGCTTGGGTGGTCGAAGGCGGCACGTACAGCATCGAGATCGGCGCATCGAGCCGCGACATCCGGCAGACGCTCACCGCCGACGTGAAGGGCGACGCGGTGCGGATTCCGCTGACGATGGAATCGTCTCTCGGAGAACTGTTCCAGAACCCCGAGGCGGCCGAGATCGTCCTGCAGGCGTTCGGTTCGATGGGTGGCGACGTCGGGATCGACGAGAGCGTCCTGAAGATGGCGGCGTCGATGCCGCTCGGTCGCCTCGCCGGATTCGCTCCGGGGGTCGAGCCGGAGCAGATCCAGCAGCTTCTCGATGCGGTCAACCAGCAGGAGTGAGGGCAGGGTCGGTCACGAACCGGCGGTGAGGAGCACCTTCAATGCGCCGGTTTCGCCGGCGCGGGAGAACACGTCGTAGGCCTGTTCGAACTCGTCGAGCGCGAACCGGTGCGTGATCATCGGTGACGTGTCGAGCTGACCGCTGCTCACGAGACCGATGAGGGTGGGCGTCGAATAGGTGTCGACGAGGCCGGTGGTGATCGTCAAGTTCTTGATCCAGATGTCCTCGAGGTGCAGCGTCGCGGGCTTGCCGTGCACGCCGATGTTGGCGACGTGCCCGCACGGCCTGGCGAGCGCGACCGCCTGCTCGAACGTCTCCGGATAGCCGACGGCCTCCATCGTGACGTCGGCGCCGAGACCTCCGGTGAGATCGCGGACGACCTCCGCCACGTCGTCGCGACCGCTGTTGACCACGACGTTCGCCCCGAATGCCTTCGCCGCTTCGAGGCGGCTGTCGGCGAGGTCGACGGCGACGATGCGACTCGGACTGAACAGTCGTGCGGCGAGGATGGCGGCGAGCCCGATGGGGCCGGCTCCGATGACGACGACGACGTCCGCCGGTCGGAGACGGCCGTTGAGAACACCGACCTCGTAGGAGGTGGGCAGGATGTCGGCGAGCATGAGCATCTGTTCGTCGCTCACGCCGTCGGGGATCCGGTGGGTCGAATTGTCGGCGTACGGAACTCGGACCAGTTCGGCCTGGGTGCCGTCGATCAGGTGCCCGAGGATCCAGCCGCCGCCTCCGAGGCATTGCCCGTAGCGGCTCTCGCGGCAGAACCGGCACGTGCCGCACGCTGTGACACACGAGACGAGCACGCGGTCGCCGGGCGCGAGTGTCTGCACTCCGTCGCCCACCTCGACCACGGTTCCGACGGCCTCGTGACCGAGGATCCGTCCGTCCGTCACCTCGGGGACGTCGCCTCCGAGGATGTGCAGGTCGGTGCCGCAGATGGTGACCGCGTCGACGCGCACCACGGCATCGGTACTGTCCTTGATCGTCGCGTCGGGAACGTCCTCCCACGATCGTTTCCCCGGCCCGTGGAACACCAGTGCCTTCATGATTCGACCTCCGAACACGGATTCGGTCCCGCTCCAGGATGACACGAGGGACACTGCGATCGGAATCGTTCGGAGAGGGTGAAAAATTCACCTCTACAGCGGGAAATGTCCGAGTTCGTGACACCATCACAGAATCCCCTGTTCTTTCGGGGACCACCGATCCCGAATCCACACCGTCGCCGACCTCCACCGAGGCGGCTCAGCCCGAGTACGTGGCCGAGCTGCAATCCACCGTGGAGCAGTTGATGCGCGACAACGCCGTTCCCGGCGCGGTGGTACAGATCAGCTCCCCCGACCGCGGCGATTGGACCGGCACGTTCGGCACCTCCACCATCGACGCCGACGACCCGATCTCCGCCGACGACCATTTCCGTATCGGCAGCAACACGAAGACGATGACGGTCACCGCCGTCCTGCAGTTGGTGGAGGAAGGTCGACTGTCGCTCGACGACCCGATATCGAAGTACGTCGAGGGTGTCCCGAACGGCGACACGATCACCATTGCGCAGCTCGCCGACATGCGGAGCGGCCTGTACAGCTACAGCTTCGACCCGGAGTTCAACGCGACCCTGGACCGCGAACCCGAGAAGGCGTGGACGCCGGAGGAGTTGCTCGCGATCGCGTTCTCCCAACCCGTGAACTTCCCACCCGGAGAGCAGTTCGAATACAGCAACACCAATACGGTGCTGCTCGGACTCGTCGTCGAAGAGCTGACCGGGATGCCGATCGCGGAGGCGTTCGACGAGCACATCTTCGTCCCGCTCGGATTGGCGGACACCTCGTTCCCGGCGAACGATGATTCCTCCATTCCCGATCCGCATCCGCAGGGCTACATGTTCGGCACCAACGTCTCCACAATCGACACCTTCGCATTGCCGGAGGACGAGCAGGCGGCCGCGGTCGCAGGAACGTTGAAGCCGAACGACGTGACAGACGACAACCCGTCGTGGACGTGGACCGCGGGCGCTGCGATCTCCACCGTCGACGACATGACGACCTACGTGAAGGCGCTGGTCGGTGGCGGTCTGCTCGACGAGCAGATGCAGCAGACCCGGCTCGACAGCGTGCAGTCGGTGGGCGGTGGAACCGCCGGCTACGGCCTCGGCATGGCGCAGTTCGGTCCGTTGCTCGGACACGACGGTCAGCTTCCGGGCTTCATGACCTTCATGGGCCACGACCCGGAGACCGACCTGACGATCGTCATCGCGACGAATCTGTCGACGGTGCCGTCGGGTGAAGGTTCGGCGCTGACCCTCGTCAAGGGCATCCTGCCGATCTTCTACGGTTCCAGTTACCAGCCGCCGGGCGACCCGGCACGGGCTCCCGGAGCGGAGGAGAGCACACCCGCGCCGACACCGGGAGGCTGATCGTACCGGCCCGCCGGCAGCAGGCGCGTCGGGCTGCTCAGGAGCGCGAAACGGTCATCGGCGCGCGCTACAGCCCGCTCCGATGACCGCTTCGCGCTCTTCTCCGCTATATGGACTTCAGACCGAGCGAGTCGCGCAGGGTCGAGCCGGGATATTCGGTCCGGAACAGGCCACGACGCTGCAGTTCCGGGACGACGAGGTCGACGAAGTCGTCGAGGGAATCCGGATAGGCGGGGCACATGAGGTTGAAGCCGTCGCAGGCGCCCGCGGTGAACCATTCCTCGATGCTGTCGGCGACGGATTCGGGGGTGCCGATCATCGTCGCGTGACCACCACCGGCAGCGAGGTAGCCGAGCAGTTCGCGCAGGGTCGGGCGGCGGGTCTCGATGATGCGCTGCACCGTCGCGTAGCGCCCCTGCGGCCCGGTGAACTCCTCGATGGGTGGCAGGTCGGCGACGGGAGCGTCGAGGTCGTGGCCGGTGTAGTCCTGACCGGTGAAGACGCCGAGCTGGGTGACGGCGGCATCGACGTCGAGGAGCGCATCGAGTTCCGCCTTCTTCGCCCACGCCTCCTCCTCGGTGCGACCGACGTAGGTGACGAGTCCGGGCAGGATGGCGACCGTACCGGGATCCCTGCCGGCCGCGGCGACCCGCGCGCGCAGGTCGGTGGCGTACTCGATCGCCGCGGTCATGTCCCACGCGACGGAGTAGACGGCCTCGGCGTGGCGGGCCGCCAGGTTGCGCCCGGTCTCCGACGCCCCCGCCTGGAACAGCACGGGTCGGCCTTGCGGGCACCGCGGCACGGTCAGCGGACCGTCGACGCGGAAGTGCTTGCCCCGGTGATGGATCGGACGGATCGCGTCGGAGTCGAGGAATCTGCCACCCGTCCGGTCGACGAGAACACCGCCGTCCCACGAATCCCACAGCGCGCAGAGCACCTCGATGAATTCCTCTGCCCGCGCGTACCGTTCGGCGTGCGGTGGCAGGGAGTCGAATCCGTGGCTGCGGGCTTCCTCGTCGAACATCGAGGTGACGATGTTCGCGCCCACCCGTCCCCCGCTGATGTGGTCGAGCGAGGCGAGCATCCGCGCGGCGTGGAAGGGCGTGAAGAAACTCGCGGAGACTGTGGTGACGAGACCGATGCGCTCGGTCGCGCGCGCCATCGCCGACAGCGCGGTGAGTGGTTCGAGGAACCACGTGGTGCCTGCCGTGTACTTCGGGTTGACGCTGTGACCGTCGGCGAAGAACACCGCGTCGAGGCATCCGCGTTCGGCAGTGCGGGCGAGTTCCTCGAAATACGCGATGTCGCCGAGACGTTCGGCCGCGGAGTCGGGGTGCCGCCACGCCGACGAGTGGTGCCCGACGCCGTAGAGGAAGGCGTTGAGGTGAAGGGTGCGTGGTCCGGTCATCAGTTCATCACCAGTCCCCCGTCGACCACCAGGTTCTGTCCGGTGACGGCCCGCGACCAGTCGGAGGCGAAGAACAGCACCGCGGCCGCGAAGTCCTCGGGGGTGGTGACCTTCCGCAGCGGCGTCGACGACGCGATGAGGTCGAACACCGCTTCGGGTGTCGCCGACGACGCGTCGGTCGTGCGCAGCAGACCACCGGAGACCATGTTGACGCGGACCCCGTCGGGGCCGAGGTCGGCGGCGAAGGTGCGGGTCAGCGACAGCAACGCCGCCTTGGCGGCGGTGTAGTCGTGGTACGGGACGACGGGGTGCTGGAACAGGTTGGTGCCGATGTTGACGATGCTGCCGCCGCCGGCTTCCCGCATGCCCGGTAGCGCTGCCTGCATGACGTTGACCGCGCCACCGATCACACCGTCGAACTGGGCCCCGAACCGGTCGTACCCGATCTCGTCGGCCTTGGGCCGGGCGTCGCCGTTGAACGAGAAGTCGGGCAGGGCGTTGTTGACGACCGTGGTGACGGGTCGCCCGAAGTGCTCGCGGGCCCGCGCGAACAGCGACTCGACCTCGGCGCGGTCGGTGACATCGGCCTTCAGAGCGACGGCCCGCTCGGGTCCGATCTTGTCGGCCAGTTCGTGCGCGCTCTCGCCGCTGCGCCGGTAATCGAGAACGACGGCGGCTCCTTCGTCGGCGAACGCCTGCGCGATGCTGTGGCCGAGGCCGCGACCGGCACCGGTGACGAGGACGATCCGGTTCTGCAGTGACATCTTTCTGTGCCTTCCCTGTGTCGGGAAGGGTGCGTGAGGGCGACAGACCTCAGGCCTGTCGCCGGCTCGGCATCCCTTCGCTCGCATAATCGAGATCAGGTTCGACGGGTGTTCTCTCAGCCGTTTCCGGCACCCCGTGTCGAGTCCTGCGGACAGGCTACACGGCACCGGTTCGGTCTTCGAGAGGCGGCAGCGTCGGCGTTCACAGGATCGTCACATCGCCTACGCGAGAACTTAGCTCAGATCGACGTTAAAATGGCTGTTCCCGTCCCGACTCGTGAAAGGAGATTCCGACGCACACGCCGGCCCCACACAACGCTCCCTACGTCTCCCTTTCTCAGAAGGTCGGAGACGCTCCCCCGCTCGGCCGCGCCACGGTCCGCGGCCCCGCGAGGCACGAGGAGGTGGTGTGGTTCGAGGATCGCTACGCCATCCCGATCACCACCACCACGCCCGACGAGGCGCAGATCGAGGACGCGCTGTTCCTGCGTCGCGTGCTCGACCGGGCGCACATCGACTACCTGCTCGTGCGCGACGACAGCGACCGCCCGATCCTCGCGATCGACCGCGCCGACCGGAAGAGGCTGCGCACCGCTCTCGCCGAGGGGTGTGCCGACGAGCCGTTCTATTCGAAGGCCGTCGGTTCTAAGCGGCGTCCCGTCCCGGTCGCGGACGGTCGGCTCTCGCGCGACAGGAAGGACCGGGTGTTCCGGCTGTTCCGTCCACGGGTCGACCTGACCAGCGGGCTGCGGTACGGCGCGTCGAACGGGGTCGACATCGAACTGTGGACCTACACCGACGACGAGGTGATCATGCCTCGTCCGAACGCTCTCACCCGCACGACCGCCCTGCGCGACGAGATGCGCCGGACGACGGTCGAGCGGTACGGACAGCTGTGGCCCACGATCGAGGGCATGTTCGACCGCCATCCGGGCGACATTCCGTTCGAGATCGACCTCGTGTTCTCGTGGGTCGACGGGTCGTCGAAGTCGTTCCAGGCCAAGCGCGCGAAGCTGATGCAGAACTATGTCGTCGGCGAAGGTGACGACTCGCCGGCGCGCTACCGGCAGATCAACGAACTCAAGTACGCCCTGCGTTCGGTCCACATGTACGCGCCGTGGGTGCGGCGGATCTTCGTCGCCACCGACTCACCGCGACCGGCGTGGCTCGCCGACGATCCGCGCGTGACCTTCGTGCGGAGCGAGGAGTTCTTCTCCGATCCGTCGGCACTGCCCACCTACAACTCGATGGCGGTCGAGTCGCAGTTGCATCACATCCCGGGATTGTCCGAGCACTTCCTGTACTCGAACGACGACATGTTCTTCGGTCGCCGGGTGAGCCCGAGCCTGTTCTTCTCCGGCGGGGGCGTCGGCAAGTTCATCGAGTGCGACGTGCGGATCGGTCTCGGCCGAAACAACGCGTCGCGCAGCAGATTCGAGAACTCCGCGCGCATGAACCGTAAGCTTCTGCAGGACCGCTTCGGGGTCACCATCACTCGGCACCTCGAGCACACACCTGTCCCGTTGCGCAGGTCGATCATGGCGGAGATGGAGCGCGAGTTCGCGGACGAGTTCGCTGCGACGGCGGCGAGCCCGTTCCGGGCGGCCGACAACATCTCGGTGACGAACTCCTTCTACCACTACTACACACTGCTGACCGGCCGCGCGGTGCAGCAGACCACGGCGAAGGTGGAGTACGTCGACACCACCGTGAAGTCCGGCCTGCGACATCTGGACACGATCCTGGCGCGCCGCAATCTCGACCTGTTCTGCCTCAACGACGGCAGCGCGCCCGAGGTCGACCTGGAGCTGCGCACCGCGAAGGTCACGCAGTTCCTGGAGCGGTACTACCCGATTCCGGCGCCCTGGGAGACCGACTACCCGGGCCGACCGGACATCGGCTAGACGCGAACGGTGAGATCGGGGTTCTCGGGGATGCGGATGCCGGCTTCGGCCAGGCGCCGCGCCGCGTCCTCGGCCGTGTGGGGTTGCCCGGCGGTGGCGTAGCTTCCGCTGGGCACCACGGAGTGCACGATGGTGTCGGGATAGACGTGCACGAGGTTGAAGCCCTGCGCTCCGTCGTGTCCGCGCTGCGAGCCGACCGGGACGTTCAGGTCCTGGGTGTAGCAGGTCGACGAGGCGACCGAGACCGGGATGCCGGCGAACGTGGCCGAGGTCGAGTAGTGCAGGTGACCACCGAGGATGGCGCGCACATCGGTGCCACGCAGCACTTCGGCGAGGCCCGCTTGGTCGCGCAGTTCGACGAGGACGGCCATGTCGAACACGCTCGGGACCGGCGGATGATGCAGTGCGAGAACGGTACCGAACGGGGCGGATGCCGAGAGTTCGTCGGCCAGCCAGGCGAGCTGCTCGGCGGAAACCTCGCCGTGGTGATGGCCCGGAACCGAGGTGTCGAGCGTGATGATCCTCAGTCCGCCGACCATGTGGACTCCGTCGATGGGTGCACCCACGGGATCTTCGTCGAGGAGCTCCTCACGGAAGGTCGCGCGGTCGTCGTGATTACCCATGGCCCAGACGATGTCGGCTCCGAGCGCTGCTGCCAGCGGTTCGACGAGACCGCGGAGCTTGCGGTAGGCGTCGGGCTGGCCGCGGTCGGCGAGGTCGCCGGTGAACACCAGGGCATCGGGACGGACCTGCGACGCACGGATGTCCTCGAGAATCAGTCCGAGGCGGGTGTCGGCGTCGACGGTGCCGTAGAGGAGTTCGTCTCCACCGACGAGATGTGTATCGGTGAGATGAAGGAGGGTGTGCGAAGGTCTGGGATATTCGGCTATTCGCTCAGGGGCTGGAGAGCTGCCCATGATCTCTCACTTCCATTCGCCCGTTTCGGGGCACTCGATCGCCATCAACGGTAGCGAGTGTGTTTCTACGACTCCATGGCTTCTGGATCACATCGAGACGCCGAACCTGCGGCGAACACCTCGTTACTGCGCGGTGACCTGCGGAAACGGACAATCGAACATTTACTGGTGATCTGGGTCACAATCCAGTTCGACGGGCGCACCGGCACCCAGTGCATCCCGCAGCACGACGTCGACCTCGTCGCTCGGGTACATCGGCAGGGTGTGGTGGGTACCGGCGGTGAGAGTGACGGCTCGACAGGACGGCAGCGCCTTCCGCGCTGCGCGGGCCACCTCGTCGGGGTCGTGGACGCGCCCGAACGGAGCGAGCACCACCGTGGTGTCGACTGTGCACCGTCCCAACTCCTCGGACGACGGACGCCGGGGCACGATCGTCTTCGCGGTCGGGAAGTGTGCCGCGCCCAGCGCCATCAGGGTGACCCAGTCGGGATCGAGTTGCGCCCCTCGGGTTTCCCACTCGAGGAATGCCCGTTCGCGGGCAGCGGTGGGCCGGACGAGAACCGGAAGTGCCCGCAGGAGATAGCCGAACCGCATCCCGACAAAGCACGAGGTGGGGTCGAGCAACACGAGCCGGCCGACCCGTTCGGGAGTCCGCACGGCTGCCGCGAGCGCGATCATCGCACCGTACGAGTGACCGGCGAGTGCGCACCGCGTCGCCCCGAGAGCATCGGCGACGGAGCCGAGCCATTCGAGCAGATCGTCGACGCTGCGTACGGGATCACCACCGGCGACGCTGCGTCCGACGTCGCCGATGATGTCGACGGCCAGCACGCGGTGGGTCTCCCCCAGCGCTGCGGCGTTGGCGAACCAGGTCATCGACGTGGCGCCGGCACCCGGGAGCAGCAGGACCGGCGGTGCGTCGGGTGGCCCGTACTCGGTGACGCGGGCGGTGCCGAAGCGGGAGTCGAGATCGTGGATCACGGTGCCGCGCGGCCATTTCGCGAGGAGCGCGTCGTACGCGGCGTGGAAGGCGCGGCCCTCGTCGGATTCTGCGAACGATGTGCGTGGTGACCGGAGCATCGGAACCTCCACCGTCGAATATCTCGATGATCGAGATACTAGGTGGACGAGTAGAGTCTGTCGAGAGGCGGAGGTGACATGACGGACGACGGCAAACTCGACATGATCCACCGGTTGCGCGCGCTCACCGTGCAACTCGATCTGCTCGGCGCCGAATTCGCACAGAAACACGCGCTGCATCCCACCGATCTGCGAGCACTGATCGGACTTCTCGACCGGGAACGGGCCGGGGAGATCGCGACACCCGGCTGGCTCGCCGAGCACCTGCGGCTCAACACCGCATCGATCACCGCACTCGTCGACAGGCTCGAACGGGCCGGTCACGTGCGGCGGGATCGCGACAGCGACGACCGGCGGCGCGTCATCCTGCGCGTGACCCCGGCGGCCGAGAAACTCGGATGGGATTTCTTCGGTCCGCTCTTCGCGCGGGCATCCACTGCGCTCGAGTCCTTCTCCGAGTCGCAACTGGAGGTCGTGCGGGAGTTCCTCGGCTCCATGACTGCTGCAGTGGAGTCCGCGCGCTCCCCGGAAGACACCGAGGCCTGACACCCGCGGGAACCACGCTCCCCCAGTAGGAAGAATTTCTGTTAACTTCCTTGCCCATCCACATACTTCGGGGGGATGGGAATGCACGTACGCTCATGGGTCGCCGCGGTACTCGCGGTCGCCTTCGCTGTGGTCGGGGCAGGAACGGCAGTCGCAGAGGAGACCGCTCCTCCCCTGCCCGTCGGAAAGACGTTCCTGGACGGGTTCGCCCACGAATTCGGCGACCCGAACGGTAACGCGCTCGGCACGAACGACTGGGACTGCGTCCCGTCGCAGGAACACCCGGATCCCGTCGTGCTCGTCCACGGCACGGTGCTCAACCGGCACAACAACTGGTCGTATCTCGGGCCTCTTCTCGCGAACGAGGGCTATTGCGTCTTCGCTCTCACTTACGGCAACCATGCCGACCTCCCCTGGCCGTTGAATTCCGTCGGTGGGCTGCTGCCGATGGAGGACAGCGCACAGCAGCTCTCCGATTTCGTCGACGAGGTCCTTGTCGCGACCGGCGCGGAGAAGGTCGACCTCGTGGGTCACTCGCAGGGCACCCTGATGCCCGTCTGGTACGTGAAGTTCCTCGGCGGCAACGAGAAGGTCGACGATTACATTTCGCTCGGACCGGTCTACGAGGGCAGCCACGCCTTCCTGCTCGCGGCGTCGTTCGAACTGTTCGAGCACGTCGGTGTGCGGCAGGACGTGGAGAATCTCGCCCACTTCGTCGGATGCGGTGCGTGCCCGCAGGTCCTTGCCGGATCGGATTGGATCCACACAATCCAGGAGGCCGGCGTCTACGCCGACGAGGTGACGTACACGAACATCATGACCCGCTACGAGGAGATCGTCCTCCCGCACACCAGTGGCTACCGCGAGGCGCCCAACGCGACAAACATCGTGCTGCAGGACCACTGCGCGAACGACTTCGTCGAACATGCCGGCATCGTCAACGACCCGAACGCGGCATGGTTCGTCCTCGACGCGCTCGATCCGGGTTCGGCAGGGCCGCTGGAGTGCGTCTTCGTGCCGCCGATCCTCGGTTGGAGCCCGGATCCGACGATCGGCAATCCCACGACCGAGGACGCCGTGGTCGTGAGTCGCCCCGGCGCGTGAGTCGTCCGATCCTCATTACGTCGCGGTTCCTGTCTCACGAAATGCCGAGATCTTCTGTGACGGGTGCGGACAGGTCGCGAAGCTGACGCGCTGAACCGGGGCTCGCGCGGCGTGTTGCGGTAGCGAACCCCGGTTCGGCGCGCGAACTATATTGCGGCGCTGCTCGGTTCCTTCAGCCCGGCGATGAACGCCTGCAGCGCGAACTCCACCCGCGACTCCACGGACGGCACACCGGATCCGATCGCTTCGACGAACAACGGGAACTCGGCGAGGGCTTCGGTATCGATGCCCGGATCGCCGTCGTCTGCCGGTGGTGCGCTGTGCTGGCCCAGCACGATGGCGGCCAGTGTCTGGATCACGAGGAGCGCATCCTGCGGCGTGAATCCGGCGTCCCGCAACACCTCGAGCATCTTCTCCAGGTGCACGGCATTGCCCGAGGTGACCGCCGGACGGGACGCAAAGAACGGTACTACCCCGGGGTGCGCGAGCAAGCCGCGATGGAAGGCCCGGCCGTAGCCCTCGAGGACCCTCCGCCACGGAGCGTCGGTCTCGGCTCCGGTGAGCGCTTCGTCCATCACGTACTGGACGATGGCGTCCTCGAGTCCCTGTTTGTTCTTCACGTGGTGGTACAGCGTCATCGCTTCCACGTCCAGCTCACGTGCCAGCTTCCGCATCGACAGCGCGGCCGCACCTTCCCGGTCGACCATCTGCACCGCTGCATGGAGCACCTGCTGCCGGGTCAGTCCGGCGTGCCGACCCTGCGCGCGCGTCGATCCCATGAAAACCTCCTTGCCACTCTTACGACGTAAGACTACCATCGCCGACGTAAGTCATACACCGTAAGAGAGGAGTCCGGCATGACCGTCCGAACCGAAATTCGTACGACGAAACGCCGGCCCAACCTTGTGCAGGCCCTCACCCTCGGCGCGTGCCTGCAGATCCTCTGCATCGCACTCCCTCTGCTGGACGTGTGGATGATCGGATCGATCGAGCAGCACGTGCAGAACGCATATCCCGAATGGGGACCCGACAATGTGAACCTCGACCGGAACGCGATCGCCGGATACCTCGTGATCGTGGGCGTCCTCGGCCTGGCCGGCTGGCTCGGCGCGCTGTGGAGCGCGAAGAAGGACGTCGCGGTCCGCGCTGTGGTGACGACACTGTTCGTGATCGGAACCTGCGTGCTGCTGTTCGACGTCGGATACGCGGGCGAACACTACAACCCGATCGTCCCGCTGTGGCTGGGCATCACCCTGCTGGTGATCCCGCTGCTGCCGGGCATCACCGCTGTCATGGCCGCCTGGGTCCTGCCCCCGACCGAAAGGGCCGACCGGCATGACTGACACAACGAGGCCCGGATACACCCTTGCAGCCGTCGCGACCGTGCAGTTCATGGTGTCGCTGGATCTGTCCGTCGCGAACATCGGACTCCCCCGGATCACCGAGGGGTTGCATTTCGACCCGATGGGAGCGACGTGGGTGATCCACGCCTACGCACTGTTCTTCGGCGGTCTGCTCCTCCTCGGAGGACGCGCGGCCGATCTCTACGGGCACAAGCGGGCTCTCCTCGTAGGACTGGGCGTGTTCGGTCTCGCCTCGCTGCTCGGCGGGTTCGCTGCAGCACCCGGCCACCTCGTCGCCGCACGAGCGATGCAGGGTGTCGGGGCTGCAGCCCTCGCGCCGGCCGCGCTGGCACTGCTGTCGTCGACCTTCCCCGACGGCCGCGCCCGGGTTCGCGCCTTCGGGATATGGAGCGCCATGAATGCCGGCGGTGCCGCCTTCGGTCTCATCATCGGCGGCGTCCTCACCGAATACGCCGGATGGCGGTGGGTCATGTTCGTCAACGTGCCCATGGCCGCTGCAGCACTCGCGCTGACCCGTCTGGGTGTGGGAGTCGACGGAGTACCCGTGCGGCGCGGTCGCCCGGACGTGCTCGGAGCGATTCTCGGCACCGCCGGCACGACAGCCCTGGTGTTCGCACTCGTGCGTACCGACCGCCACGGCTGGACCTCGACGATCACGCTCGTCACCCTCGCCGCGGCCGTCGCCCTGCTGGTGGCGTTCGTCCACGTCGAGCGAACCACCCGCCGCGACCCGCTGATCCGGCTCGGCCTCTTCGCCAACCGGTCGGTGAGCGGGGCGAACGCCTTCAACCTGCTGGTGGGCGCCACCATCGGGTCGGCGTTCTATTTCGTCTCGCTGTATCTACAGCAGGTACTCGGCAACAGCCCGGCTGCCACGGGTCTGATGACCCTGCCGGTGGCCGTGGGTGTCATCGTCGGATCGGTGGTCGCCGTCAAGCTCGGCTACCGCGTGGCGGCGCGCACCCTCCTCGTCGCCGGTGGGCTTCTCAGCGCTTGCGGGTTCGCATGGTTCGGTCTGATCAGCGCCGACGGGTCGTTCGTCACCGACGTTCTGGGACCGGCCGTCGTCGTCGGCATCGGGTTCGGACTCTGCCTCGGTCCGGTGGTGTCCGTCGCGACCTCGGGGGTGGACGCACGCGAGATGGGCACGGCCTCCGGACTTCTCAATACGTCGCGGCAGATCGGTGCGTCGCTCGGACTCGCCGTTCTCGGTACCGCCGCACACCACCGGATCGGTCCACTCACGACACCCGAGAGCATGAACAGCGGCTACGCGCTCGGATTCGCGCTGGGTGCAGTGCTTCTCGTCGTCGCTGCCGCGATCGCATTCACCGTTCTCCCCCGGACCGGCGCGCCCGCCGAGACTACCGGCGACGCAGCCCCGGTCCGAGGGCCGACGAAAGCACGGACATCATGACATCCACGGAAACATCCTTCCCCGAGACGGATCCGGCGTCGCGGCGAACACTGTCGTCGCTGCTGCGGCCGTTCGTCGGCAGGTTCACTGCGAGTGTGGCCCTCCAGGCCGCGGGCGGTATCGCGGGTCTCGTTCCGCTTCTCGCCGTCGCCGAGGTCGGCCGGACGCTCCTCGCGCCGGGACCGGTCGACCAGTCCCGCGCCTGGACCGCCGTCGTCGTCGGCGCACTCGGACTCTTCGCCCGACTCGTCCTCACGTCGATCGGATCCGGCCTCGCGCACGGCCTCGACGGCTCCGTGCAGCTGGCGTTCCGCCGCGAACTCGCACGTCACCTCGGCAAGGTCCCGATCGGCTGGTTCTCCCGTCGCCGAACGGGTGAACTCGCGAAGGTCGTCGGCGACGACGTCTCCGCCGTTCACCCGTTCATCGCGCACACGCCCGGCGAGATGGTCAACGCCTTCCTCGTTCCGGCCGTGTCGGCGGTCTACCTGTTCACAGTCGACTGGCGGCTGACGCTGATCACCATGATCCCGATCGTCCTGGCCGTGTCGCTGGTTCCCCTGCTGTCCACTGCGGCCCGGCGACGGGAGCAGGAGGAGTTCGACGACGCGATGGGACGCATCGCCGATGTGGTCGTCGAATTCGTGAACGGCATCTCGGTCGTGAAGGTCTTCGGGGACACTCGCCGGTCCCGGAACAGATTCGTCACGGCAGCAGACGATTTCGTCTCGACCTTCACGCGATGGGTGCGCGGCGTCTCCGGCGTGGCAGCGGGGATGCAACTCGCCCTCTCGCCGCCGTTCGTGCTCCTGACCGTGCTGATCGGCAGTTCGATCCTGATCACGGGCGGCAGTATGCCCGCGGCGGATCTGCTGCCCTTCGTGCTCCTCGGCGTGGGGCTGACCACCCCGATCGCGGCGTTGGGCCACGGATTCGACGACATCCTGGCCGCCCGGCGCGCCGTCGAGCGGATCCGGGAGGTGCTGGACGTGCCACCGGTGCCGGAACCCGAGCGGCCGATAGCGCCGAGCGGGCACCGGATCGACCTGCACGACGTCCGCTTCGGCTATTCGGATGCGCACGAGGTCCTCCGGGGCATCGACCTGACACTCGAGTCGGGGACGGTCACCGCCCTGGTGGGTCCGTCCGGCAGTGGGAAGTCCACCCTGGCGACACTGTTGCTGCGCTTCTTCGATCCGACCCACGGCACGATCACTCTCGGTGGCGTCGACCTGCGGGAGGTCGGGAGCAGGACGCTCTACCGCACGATCGCATGTGTCTTCCAGGACGTTCGTCTGCTGCGTGCGTCGATCGCCGACAACATCGCCCTGGCCGTCCCGCACGCCGACCGCGACGCCGTGGTCCGCGCAGCCGTTGCGGCCGACATCCACGAGCGGATCGTCGAACTGCCCCACGGATACGACACGATCCTCGGAGAGGGGGTCGAACTGTCCGGCGGGGAGAGGCAACGCCTGTCGCTCGCGCGGGCACTGCTCACCGATGCACCGGTGCTGGTGCTCGACGAGGCGACGGCCTTCGCCGATCCCCGGACCGAAGGTGCGATCCACGCTGCCCTCACCCGTTTGCGCGGCAACCGGACCATCCTGACCGTCACGCACCGACCGGAGACGATCACCGGGGCGGACACGGTCGTGGTTCTCGAGGACGGAGCGATCGTCGAACAGGGTTCACCGGAGGACGTTCTCGTCCGCGAGGGCTCCCTCCAACCGTCCGCAGGTTCCGACCTGCAAGGAAGCAGAGCACGATGATCACCACACTGTTCCGCACACTCGGACGCGAACACGCCGGCCCGCTGCGCCGGACGCTGGCGCTCATGGTGGGATGCGCGATCGCCGAGGGGTTGTCGTACGCCTTCCTCGTCCCGGTGCTGCGCATCCTGTTCGGGGACGCCCCCTCGGACGTCGGACCCTGGCTGATCGGATTCGGGGCGTCGGTCGCGGTCTACGCGGTGCTGCGCTACGTCAGCGACCTGTCGGGTTTCCGCGTCGGGACCTCGCTGCTGCGCGGCGTCTATCACCGGCTGGGCGACCAGCTCGTACGATTGCCGCTCGGCTGGTATCGCGCCGACCTGGTCGGCGAACTGTCGGCGACGGCGAGTCGTGGTGTCCTGCAATCGATGAGCGTGATCGCTCACATGCTCGCGCCGTTCGTCTCGGCATGCGTGACCCCGCTGACCATCGTGGTGGTGATGACCGCCTACGACCTGCGGATGGGCCTGGCGGCCGCCGCGGCGATCCCCGTGGTGACCGCGGTGCAGATGTGGTCGGCGCGCACCACCGCGGCGACCGATATCGAACGCGCCGCACGCGATCACGAGGCCACCGCTCGCGTCGTCGAATATCTTCAGGCACAGCCTGTCCTACGCGCGGGCGGGCGAACCGTCGAACGCTTCCGGTTGCTCGACGACTCGCTCGACGGTATCCGGCGTGCTTCGCGGCGTTCGACGCTCGCAGCCGTGCCGGGCATCGTCGGCACGACGGTCACCGTGCAGGCGGCGTTCACCGCGCTGCTGGCACTGGGCACCTACCTTGTGATCGGCGGGAGCCTCGCGGTGCCGGACATGTTGGCACTCGTCGTCCTCGCAGGTCGCTGCGCCGAACCGCTGTTGTCACTGTCGGAGATCGGCGGAAAGCTGCGCGCCGCCCGCGGCGAACTGACACGACTCGACGCCTTCCTGAGCACCCCTCCCCTCCCCGAGCCGGTTCGTCCGGCGCGACCGCACGGTCACGACATCAAGTTCGACTCGGTGGCCTTCCGGCGGGACGGTCGTACGGTGATCGACGGGTTGTCGCTGGCGGTGCCGCAGGGCCGGCGGTTCGCGGTGGTCGGGCCGTCCGGCGCCGGGAAGAGCACGCTGCTGCAACTGCTCGCACGGTTCCACGACGTGGATGCGGGGTCCGTGCGGACCGGCGGGGTGGACGTGCGGGACATCGCGACCGACGTGCTGATGTCGCAGATCGCGGTGGTCTTCCAGGACGTCTACCTGTTCGATGAGACCCTCGAGGAGAACGTGCGGCTCGGACGTGCGGATGCGACCGACGACGAGGTGCGCGCCGCTGGTGCCGCCGCGGGGCTGGACGAGGTGATCGAACGCCTACCCGACGGCTGGTCGTCGCGAGTCGGTGAAGGCGGCGCGATGTTGTCCGGCGGGGAACGGCAGCGGGTGTCGATCGCGCGAGCACTGCTCAAGGACGCGCCGATCGTCCTGTTGGACGAGACGACGTCCGCCCTGGACCCGGAGAACGAGGCGGTCGTCCGCGCCGGGTTGGAGCGGCTCACGGCGGGACGGACGGTGCTGATGGTCGCGCATCGGTTGCACACCGTCCGCGACGCCGACCGGATCGTGTTCCTGGACCGAGGGCGAATCGTCGAGGAGGGAACCCACGATGAACTGGTGCGTCGCGGCGGCCGCTACGCGCAGTTCTGGGAGATGTCGATCGGGCCGGCTTCACCGATCCGCGCATCGTGAGCGGGCACGGACCGTAGGTTATCGACAGGGTGTCGTTATAATTCCTGAGGGCTCCCGGGTCCGCCACGACTTCTCAGAAAGGGTCACCGTGTACGTCATCACCAACCGCATCGACGTTCCTGCCGATACCACCGAGGCATTCGAAAAGGTCTTCGTCGAGAGCATGCGTTCGACGCTCGACGGAGTGCCGGGCCTCAACCGCACGACGTTGATGCGTCCCGCAGCCGACGGCCTGCCCTACGTGTCCACCATGGAGTTCGACTCCAAGGAAGACTTCCTCGCGTGGCTGCGTTCGGACTCGTTCAAGGCGTCGCACTCGGACGATCAGGCTCCGGGCATGCAGGCACCCTCCGCGGTCGAGCAGCACACGCTCATCGAGGACATCGTCTTCGAGAAGTAGAGAACGCGCCGAAACGGGGTTCGCCGCCGCTGTAGCACGCGCGAACCTCGGTTCGGCGCGTCAACGGCCTCCGAACAGGAGTTTGTCCCCAACCCCGCGATCGATCCACAGGTACACCGGATCGGGAGGTCGTCGCGGGTTCGGTGGGTGTCGCTCCGCGCAGGATCGTCGTCGTGACAGATCCGAACATTCTCACCAACACCTCGCTCGCCGTCGCGGGTCTCTCGGACACCGAGATCCGCACCGGCGTTCGCACCGGCTCACTCGTACGGGTCGGGCGCGGGTGCTATCTGCACCGCTGTGACGTCGACGCGATCGGACCCGTCGGCGTCCACCGTGTCCGTGCCCGGCATGTCGGAGCGACGCTCGGTCCCGACGAGGCGCTCAGCCACGTGTCGGCGGCGGCACTGCACGGCCTCGAACTGTGGGACGTACCGCTCGACCTCGTCCACATCTCCCGGCCCGCCACGCGGCGCGGTCGTGTCACCTCGCAGATCCACGTGCATCCGACCGAACTCGGCGACGACGTGGTGGTCGTCGACGGAGTAGCCGTCACGTCGATTGCCCGCACCGTCGTCGACCTCGCGCGCACGCTCCCGAAGGAGCAGGCCGTCATCGCAGGCGATTCCGCTCTTCGCCTGTACCCCGGTATGCGTGAACAGGTTTCGCGGGCGCTGGCCGATGCCCGGACCCGCCACGGCCTGGCTCGTGCCCGCACAGTGGTGCCGTTTCTGGACGGTCGCAGCGAGAGTGCGGGCGAATCGCTGTCGCGTCTACGCATTGCGGAAGCAGGACTGCCGCGACCGATCCTCCAGTACGAGATCGTGGGCGGGAACGGGCGGCGCTATCGCGTCGACTTCTTCTGGGAGAACGGCGTCGTCGGCGAGTTCGACGGGCGGATCAAGTATTCCGACCCGCGCGACGTGTTCGACGAGAAGCTCCGGCAGGACGCGATCCGCGACGCGGGCTACGAAGTGGTGCGCTGGACGTGGGCGGAATTGGAGCGGTTCGACGTCGTGACGGAGAGACTCCGGCAGGCTGCGCGTCGCGCCGCGAAGCTGACGCGGTGAACCGGGGTTCGCCCCGCGTGTTGCGGTAGCGAACCCCGGTGCGGCGCGCAAGCAATCACTGCGCCGTGCGGGGCTGAGGAAGGAACGTGCTAACGTCCCGCCGGCAGAAACGGATCGGGGGGTCACGTGCGTAGGTGGACGACAGTCGTCACGAAGTCGGTGACGGCAGTTGCAATAACAGTGATTCTTGTTGCGGGATGCAGCCATTCTCCAGGGCCGGCATCGATCGCGGCCGAAGGCGTGTTTCCCACCAACGACACACCGAAAGCGGTCGACCCGGAAGTGCATGCACAAATCACATTCGATCCATGTGCGGACATTCCGGAGGAGGCCTTCCGTGCGGAACGTGTCGACCTCTCCACCGGGCAGAAGTCCGAGCACACCTCCGGTGGTTACACGTCGATCCTGTGCACCTTCGACAGCATTCCCCCGGACAGTAACGATACGGGTTGGTTCGACCTGTACCTGCTGGCGTCGAACAGGACGCTCGACGAAGCCTACAAGCGGGACCCCGAGAACACCACCGAGACAACAGTCAGCGGTCGTCCCGCCCTCGTCAAGTTCGACCCGAACGTAACAAACAGCTGCGAGATATCGATGAGCACCCGATTCGGCCTGATCAGCATCAAGCACCACAACCTCACACGCGAGATGCAGCCGATGACGGACGACGCACGATGCAGCCGGACCAGAAGCTTCGTCGAGCGGATCGAGGATTCGGTGGACCGAGAAGTCGACGCAGGACGAATCATGATGGAGGTCGCCACGACCGTACGTACGCCTCGCGTCGTCGACGATTCGGAACGACCTGACATCACTTTCGATCCGTGCCTGGATGTTCCGATGGAGATACTTCTCGAAAGAGGTTTCGACGACCGTAGCAAGGATCTCACCGATCTTCCCTTCGGCACGTACACATTCATCAGCTGCTCATGGAAGAGCTTCGCCCAGACGACCGACCACAAGGATTCCTACGCGATCACTTTCCTCGCCGGCAATGTCTCCTACGAGGAATATCTCGAGCGCGACCGCGATATCTCCACCGAGATCACGATCAATAGCAGGAGAGCGCTCCTCCAGCATGACCGCAACGATTGCGCGATCATCCTGGACACGAAATTCGGCGTTCTCGTCAGCTCGTGGTTGCACTTCCCCTACGACAACGAACCGATTCCTTCCGAGAAACAGTGCGCTCCCCTGTTCTCCCTCGTTCAGGACATCGAAACACTCGTCGATCTCTGACGCGGTGAACCGGGGTTCGCCCCGCGTGTTGCGGTAGCGAACCCCGGTTCGGCGCGCGAGCTACACCGCGACCGGTTGCTTCGCAGGCAGGACGGCCGGCTCCGGAACGGTGACCGCGCGGACGGGGCGTCGCACCAGCGCGACCGTCACGTAGGCGACCAGCGACACCAGGAATCCGATGAAGGTGGTCCAGCCGTCGACGGACGAGGTGACCAGTGAGTTCGGGATGTACAGCAGGGTGTTGTCGACGCCGTAGATCGTCGGGGTGAGGACGAAGAAGCCGGCACGCACCGTGATGCCGGCGATCGCGGCGGCCGCCACGGCACGCCCGTCCCCACGCGACCAGAACAGCCCGAGGATGAACGGAACGACGAGCGAGGCCAGCAGAAGGTCGAAGGTGAGGGTGAGAAGGACGCCCGTCTGCGGAACGCGCAGGGCGACGAGCGCGCCGAAGGCCGCCATGGGCAGCATGAGGAGGCGCGTGGCCTTCATGACGTCCGAGGACATCGCGGCGTTCTCGCCGCCGACTCGGAAGACATTGCGCACCAGGACCGTCGCAGTGGACAGCAGCACCCCACTGATGGTGGTCAGCGACGCGGTGACCAGACCGGACAGGACCAGGATCGACAACCACTGAGGGGTGTACTGTCCGAGCAGGACGTAGAGGATCGGCGCGTCGGCAGCGCTGTCACCGACGATCGAGACCGCGGCGAGAGCGACGAAGGACAGCGGCACGCACAGCACGAGGATGCCGGTCGCCGCGGAGAAGCATGCGCGCTGCGCCGCGTGCGGCGACTTGGCGGAGAACACACGCTGCATCAGGTCGATCGCGACGAGGTTGCCGAGTCCGAGAGCAACGATCGTGGCCCAGTTGATCGCGGCGCCCTGCGCCGGGTCGGTGAGCTGCCCGAGATCGCCGATGCCGAGGCCGTCACCGTGGGTGAAGCCGGGACCGAGGGCCACCCATGCGAGGAGGGAGACGATACCGACGGCCATGATGGCGAACTGGACCATGCCGGTGTAGACGCTCGCGAACATGCCGCCGGCCATCGTGTAGGCGAGCACGAACGGGATGATCACCAGTACCGCAGCGGTGTAGTTCAGACCGAGGAAGTACTGCAGGAGGTAGGCCAGTGCGACGAGGTTGCCGGCGAGGAGGATGCCGAAGCTGCCCACGGTGAGGACGGAGCCGGTGATCTCGGTGCCGCGCCCGAAGCGCCGGGCGAAGAACTCCGGCAGGGTCACCACGCCGGTCGCCCGCAGGCGCTTCGCGAAGAAGATTCCGACGAGCAGAACACTGAGCGCGACGCCGAGGGGCATCGCCGCGCCGGCCCAGAATCCGAATCCGGCCGCGAGGTCGGCCGAACCGAGGGTCGCGTTGGAGTCGATGACCTGGGACATGAGCAGGACGGCGAGAACGGGTGCGCCCAGCGAGCGACCGGCGAGCAGGAAGTTGCCCGCCTGTCCGCGGACCTTGCGGGTGGAGTAGAAGCCGGCCCCGAGAAGTACGACGAGGCACACGGCAACACCGGTGATGATCATGGCAGCTCCGTATGGAGAAGGTCAGACGGCAGGAGCGCTGCGTTGGGCTTCGCGTCCGAGCGAATAGAGGGGGCGGGCATTGTCGGGAAGAACGATCTCGCCGGAGGCGAGCCGGTTGCGGAGATAGGTGAAGCTCTGAGCAGTCTGCGCGAACAGATGTTCGCCGGCCGTCACTCCGTCGTATCGTGGTCCGTCCGCGTCGACGAACCTCTCCAGCGGCTCGACCCGGGTGTCGTAGTCGACGTTGAAGAACAAGGGGAACGAGTAACGCTCCTGAGCAACCTTACGCACCCGATGTGACGTCGCTGTAAACACACCGTTCGTCCAGATCTCCAGCAGGTCACCGATATTCAGGACGAAAGCATCGTCGCGGTAGGGGACCTCGATCCAGTCTCCGTCGGCGTTGACCACTTCGAGCCCCGGCGCCGTGGGCAGGAGCAGCGTGAACATTTCGTAGTCGGTGTGAGCGCCGATACCGGGGCGGTCGGATGCACTGGGATCGTAGGGATAATGGATCATCCGCAACTGCGCCGGCGGTGTCGTCACATACCGATCGAACAGGTCGGACGGCTCACCGAGCGTCTCGGAGAAAGTCCTCAGAAGCACACGGCCCAGACCGAATACGGCATCGTAGTAGGCCCCCACGGGCTTCTCGAAGTCCGGCAGGTCGGGCCACTGGTTCGGTCCGAGCAGTGGATTGCCGGCCAGATAGTCCGGATCGTCGGCGGGAAGATCGATGGACAGATCGAACGCTTCCTTGTGATCGGGTGTGGCACCGGCGAACACCTCCTCACCCGGCGGCACATAGCCGCGGTGGTTCGACGAAGTGCCTATGTAGACCGACATCTTGGTTTCGTCGGGCAGTGCGAAGAAGCGTTCTGCGGCTGTCTTCAGTCCCGAGATGAGGGTGGGATCGATACCGTGCCCGACGATCTGAGCGAAACCGACCTCGCGGGCGGCACGCCCGAGTTCCTCGACGACTGCTTCCCGTCCGCTGTCGTCGGCGGAGACCAGTGCGTGTACGTCGACGACGGGGATGCTGGTGAAGGTCATGGTTCCGTCCTGAGGTTCGGGTCGAGCGGACGCCACCGCCTCGTGACGGGTGTTCCGCCGAATGTGACGTCACTTGTGTGGATTTCGTCTCCGAAAGCGGGGTCGAGGTCGTCCCCGATCCGGTACGGGAGAGTCGATGCGGTGATGTTCCATCGGCCGGCGCACACTCGGCCGACGGCGACCTCGCAGTCGAGCACTGCGCGGGCCTCGCGGAGTGTCGCCGCCCCCCTGATGCGTTCGAGCAGAGAACCGGATCCGGGGGTGCGGTCGCGGCCGCGCGCGAACGCGAAGGTCTCCCCCACCCGCACGAGTACCGCGGTCGCCCCGGTGTCGATGTCCTCGAGCAGATACTCCTCGATGTCGGACGAGACGCCGGCGGTGTGCCAGTGTTCCGTGTAGTCCTCGTACACACCGTGTTCGGCGATAGTGTCCGCGTCGAGCAGGGCCAGACTGCCGGCGTCGGGTGTCGGACCGAGCGGGTGGAACGACACGGCGCGTTCCCACTCGACGTGATCGCCGCGGTCGAGCAACCGGCCTGCGAAACCGTCCTGCGTCGCGAGTGCCACGAGATCGTCGAAGTTCATGTCGTTCGCGGTCGAGGCCGTCACCACAGGCAGTGAGGCGGGTTGTCTCAGATCGCAGTACAACTTCTCGCCCTGCACCCAGGTGACCCGGGTGGTGGTGTCGGGTTCGGTGCCCGGACGCGCCAGCAGGGTTCGCTCGAACCGGGTTCCCGCGAGCCGGATCCGTTCGGCGGTCGTCATGCGCCGGTCGCCTTCCACCGTGCCCGCTCCTGCGCGAAGGCGACGGATTGGGTCGCCTGGAACTCCGCGATCGAGGATGTGTTGTCGGCGAGGAATTTCCGGTGGTCTGCCAGCGAGAAGGTCCCGTCGGTGATCTCCACTCCCCCGCCACGACCGGCCGCGAGATCGGCGCGCAGATCGAGCAGTTCCTCGGGGTCGACGGGATACCAGGAGATCCGGTCGAAGAACCGCAGCAGCCACGGCGTTCCGTCCTCGAAGGGCCCGGCCGGCTGCGGGTGCCGGTGATTCCACACCTGGGTGGTGCGGCCGACGAACTGGTATCCGCCGGGGCCTTCCATGCCGTAGATGCACAGATACGCACCGCCGATCCCGACCGCGTTCTCGGGTGTCCACGTGCGGGCCGGGTTGTACTTGGTGGTGACCAGCCGGTGCCGCGGGTCGAGCGGTGTCGCGACCGGTGCACCGAGGTAGACGTCGCCGAGGCCGAGGACCATGTAGTCGGCGGCGAAGACGGTGTCGAAGACGTCGGCGACGGTGTCGAGGCCGTTCATGCGGCGGATGAACTCGATGTTCCACGGGCACCACGGGGCGTCGGAGCGCACGCCGTGCATGTAGCGCTGGATGGCCTCGCGGGTCGCCGGGTCGTCCCAGGAGAGCGGGAGTCGCACCTGGCGGCTGGGGACCTCGAGTTCGCTGCTGTCACCGATGGTGTCCTCGACCTCGCCGAGCAGACCGAGCAGGGTCGGCACGGACAGCACATCGGGATCGACCTTGACCTGCAGCGACCGGATGCCCGGGGTGAGTTCGAGCAGACCCGCGGGACGGTCGGCTTCGAGGCGCTGGTGCAGGGCGTGCACGCGGGCCCGCAGCGCCAGATCGAGCGTCATGTCGCCGTACTCGACGAGCACGTTGTCGTCGCCGCTGCGGCGGTAGGTGACGGCGGTGTGCCCGTCGCGGCGGGCCAGGACTCCGTCGTCGCCGTCGCCGCCGCCCGACGCGACCAGCGACAGACCGGCACGACGACCGACTCCCAGCTCGCGGCGCGACGCGCTGTGCTGCGACTTCACGGGGACGAACCTGACGGTGTTGCCGGGTGCGAGCTGACCGAGCTTCCAGCGGTCGGCGGCGACGACCGTCACCGGGCACACGAAACCGCCGAGGCTGGGACCATCGGGACCGAGCAGGATCGGGGTGTCGCCGGTGAAGTCGAGTGCCCCGACCGAGTAGGCGTTGTCGTGGATGTTCGACGGGTGCAGGCCCGCTTCGCCGCCGTCGGTGCGTGCCCATTCGGGTTTGGGGCCGATGAGCCGCACGCCGGTGCGGTCGGAGTTGAAGTGCACCTCGTAGTCGGTGGCGTAGAGGGCGTCGATGTCGGCGCGGGTGAAGAATTCCGGTGCGCCGTGCGGACCTTCGGTGACCGCGATCTCCCAGCGCGTGCTCAGAGCAGGCACGTGCTCGGACGGGACCGGCGCGCTCGTACCGGGAGCGTTCTCCCCCACGACGAGGACGTCACCCTCGCGCAGCGTCCGACCTTCGTGACCGCCGAACGTGCCGAGCGTGAACGTCGATGCACTGCCGAGGAATTCGGGGACGTCGAGACCACCGCGAACGAGGACGTAGACGCGCAGGCCCGGCCCGGAGACCGCGCCGACGTCGAGCAGGCCGCCCGCCGGGACGGTGACGGGCCGCCACTGCGGGACGACGACGCCGTCGACGCGCACGGTGACGGGCGCACCTGTCACGCACACCTCGGTCTCCTCCGTGAACCGCAGGGCGGGGCCAGCCATGGCGGTCTCGAGGCCGGCAGCGCCCTCGTCGTTGCCGAGGGCGACGTTGCCGAGACGGAACGACAGGTCGTCCATGGGACCGGAGGGCGGCACACCGATCTGCCAGTAACCGGTGCGTCCGGGATAGTCCTGGACGGTGGTGAGCATTCCGGGACGTTCGACGGTGATCTTCGTGGTCATGGCTTCCTCACTCCCCGCGGGTGACGATCATGCGGACCGGCGTGGGGTCGAAGCCGTTGCACGGGTTGTTGATCTGGGGGCAGTTGGAGACGAGCACGAGTACGTCGCGCTCGGCGCGGATCGCGAGTCGCTTGCCGGGTGCGGACAGACCGTCGACGATGCCGAGGGTGCCATCGGCCTCGACCGGCACGTTCATGAAGAAGTTGATGTTGGAGACGAGGTCGCGCTTGCCGAGTCCCCACTTGGCGCCTTCGATGAGGAAGTTCTCGACGCAGGCGTGCTGGTGCTTGGTGTGGTGGCCGTAGCGCAGGGTGTTGGACTCCTGCGAGCACGCACCGCCGACGGTGTCGTGGTTGCCCACCTCGTCGGCGACGAGCGTCATCAGCGGCTCACCGTCGGCGTCGCGCAGCACCGAACCGGTGGAGAGGAAGATGTTCTGCTGGGCGGCGACGGTGGCGGCGGCGCTGTAGCGGCGGGTGTGATCGGCGGCGTCGTAGACGAGGGTGTCGACGGCCTGGTTGCCGTGCAGGTCGACGATGGTGAGGACGTCGCCGGCGGCGACGACGGCCGACCACGGGCCGCGGAGGCCGACGATCTCGTCGAGGACGACGCGACCGGGAACGAGGGCGAGGTCTGCGGTGTCGGCGGTGATGGTCATCGGCGGATCTCCGTTTCGGACGTGGCGGCGGCCCAGGCGTCGTCGGTGTTGAGCACGGCGCGCTGGTATTCGGGGTCGGTGTTCGGCAGCGAGTTCAGTTCGCCGGGCGCCCGCCAGGCGAGGACTTCGAGGCTGCCGGTGGTGAACTCGGGGTTCGGGTCGAGCGGGTGTGCGGTGTTGGCGATCAGGGCGATGACCGGCAGGTGGATCAGCAGGTCGACGGCGGCACCGGGACCGGCGTTGCCGGTGCTGACGAGGCTGCCGTCCTCCTCGACGCGGACACCGTGGAAGAAGGACAGCGAGGGCGGCAGGTCGCGCGGCTGCAGGTCGTGCTTGGCCGCGGCGACCGTGAACAGTTCGCGGCCCGCGGGAGAGCTCGAATGGAGCGATCCCGCAACGTATTTCGCGGTGTTCCCCGCGAGGTGGGTCGTGCCGCACAGCGCGTCGTGGCGACCGGAGGTGTCGGCAACGATCGTGGCGAGGACGCGGCCCTGATCGGAGAGCAGGGGATGCCCGACACCGAGATAGGCCTGCCACGGCACCTTCACCGTGTCGGCGACGTTGAGCCGCTCGTGCGGTGCGTCGGCGCGGAACAGCAGGAGGTTGGCGCAGGCGGTGCCGTGGACGTCCCGCAGGCGCAGGCGGGTGCCGCGTGCGAGGACCTTGCTGGTGTAGCGGCCACCGGGAACGGTCTCGGCCCAGGTCATCGACGCCGCGCGACCGCTGGGCGGAGCCGGCCACGACGATGCCGGGACGATCGGCATGGCGTCGGTGACGGTTCCTGCCTGCGCTCGGGCATGGGCGCGAGCAGCGTGCGTGGTGGCGGTCGCGAGGGTCTCGGTCATGGCGCTCCGATCGGCGGTCCGGGGAAACTGTCGATCGACAGTTTTCCGATCGCGCATCTTCGGGGAATGTCCACGGCGTAACGAGTCCGTGACGTGTGTTTCGTCCGTATAACGAAAACTTCACGCATGAAGACCGTGGTGCTGCACCATCTTTCGTCGTGTCACAGTGGAGAGGTGACCCATGCAGGACCAGGACGACCCCGTCTCCACGCGCCACGACGACCCGGGCCGACCGCGCGTGCCGAGATCCTCGACGCCGCCGCGGAGCTGTTCACCACCCGCGGGTTCTCCCCCACCTCGACACGCACGATCGCCGAGGCGGTGGGGATCCGGCAGGCATCGCTGTACAACCACTTCGCGACGAAGAACGACCTCCTCGTCGCATTGCTCGAGGACACCGTCGAACCGACCCTCGACTTCGACGACAATCTCGACCCCACGCTGCCGCCCGAGGTGCGCCTGTGCGCGCTCGCCTGGTTCGACACGGCCCAGTTGTCCGCGGGCAGATGGAATCTCGGTGCGCTCTACCACCTTCCGGAGCTTCGCACCGAACCGTTCGATCGGTTCCGGGAGGAGCGCCGGCAACTGATGGAGCGCTACCGGATCCTGGCGGCGCAGATCGTCGGCGACGATGATCCCCGCACACACCTGCCGTTCCGGATCGTCGAATCGGTCATCGGCATGCGGGCCGACGACGGCGACGTCGACGCCGGGCTACCCGAAGCGCTGGCGACGGCGTCGCTGACGGTTCTCGGTGTCAGCGACGTTACGGCAGTGACGAGCGCGGCTCGGGCACTCGTGGTGGGAGTTCCCGGCGACCTGCTGGGCTCGATGACCCCGCCGTCTCGGCCACCCGCATGAAGCGCAGGGCGGGATCGTCGACCGGTTCGCGGCGCAGCCGTCTGCGGTCGAGATAGTAGTTCTGCTCCATCGACCACGGGCCGTCCTCCCCGGATGTGGGAAACACGTCGGCCGATCGCCGGAGATAGTTCGACGTGAGGTCCCAGAACGGTCCGCCGCCGACGGCCGGGTCGTCGCAGACCGGGGTGACGATGTCGTAGCCGTGGTCGTCCATGTGGTCGAGCAACCGGCACAGGTAGTGGCCGGTGAGGTCGACCTTGAGGGTCCACGAGTAGTTGGCGTAACCGAACGCGAAGACGAAGTTGGGTATGCCGGTGAGCATCGACGCCTTGTAGGTGATGCGTTCGTGCCAGTCGACCGGTTCGCCGTCGACGTCGAGTGCGACCCGTCCGAACGGCACCATCTTCAGCCCGGTCGCGGTGACGATGACGTCGGCCTCGATCTCGCGCCCCGATTCGAGGGCGATCCCCGTGGGCGTGAACCGAGCGATCCGATCGGTGACCACCGACGCCTCACCGGTGGCGATGGCGTGGAAGAGATCGCTGTCGGTCGCGACGCACAGGCGCTGATCCCACGGGTCGTAGGACGGGTTGAAGTGCACGTCGACGGGATAGTCGTCGGGCAGCACACTCGTCATCCGCAGGCGTAGGAGACGGCGGAAGAGGTTCGGCGCCCGGCGGCTCGTCCGGTACATCTCGTGCAGCAGACGGATGCTCAGGGAGCGGACGACGCGGTCGGCCGCCGCTGTCGGGAGGGCACGCCGCAGTGCGTTGGCGATCTTGTTCTCCTTCGGCCATCCCAGGACGTAGGACGGGGAGCGCTGCAGCATCGTCACGTGCTCGGCGACGCCGGCCAGCGCGGGAATGAGTGTCACCGCGGTGGCGCCGCTGCCGATGACGACGACGCGCTTGCCCGCACAGTCGAGATCCTCGGGCCAGTGCTGGGGGTGGACGATGGTGCCGCGGAAGTCGTCGCTGTCCTCGAACTCCGGGCTGTACCCCTCGTCGTAGTCGTAGTAGCCGGTCGCGGAGAAGAAGAACGAGCAGGTCACCGTGAGCGTGGTGTCGTCGCTCGTGCGCCGGAGCGTGACCGTCCACCTGCCGGTGGCGGACGAGAAGGACGCACCGACGACGCGGTGCCCGAAGTGCAGGTAGGGACGCAGTCCGTGCTCGTCCACCGTCTCGTGGAGATAGCCGAGGATCTCGCTACCTCCGGCGTACGCGTGCTTCTTCCGCCACGGCTTGAACTCGTAACCGAGGGTGTGGAGGTCGGAGTCGGAGCGCACACCGGGATATCGGAACAGGTCCCATGTGCCGCCGAGCGCGTCGCGTGCCTCGACGATCGCGAAGCTCGTCCCCGGTCTCTTCGTCTTCAGGTGGTAGGCCGTGCCGATGCCGGAGATACCGGCGCCGACGATCAGGACATCCACCTCGGCGGGCACGCCCCCGCCGGGTTCGACTGCGGTCATGTTCGCTCGACTCCGTCCTTCGGCGGGGTTCGTTCGATGCGCGGGGCTATCCCGGTCGATCACTCACGGGGGACGTCGCCCGGCGTGCGGTCGGCACCTTCGAGCACATTCACCTCGTGCTTGTCGCTACCCGGACCCACGTGCGCCTCGGCACGCATCCGCTCGACCATGTCGGGATAGTGCAGCTCGAAGGCAGGACGCTCCGAACGGATCCGCGGCAGCTCGTAGAAGTTGTGCCGCGGCGGCGGGCAGGTCGTCGCCCATTCGAGCGAGTTGCCGTAGCCCCACGGGTCGTCGACCGTGACGACCTGGCCGTAGCGGTAGCTCTTGAAGACGTTCCACAGGAACGGCAGCGTCGAGGCGCCCACGATGAACGCACCGATGGTGGAGATCGTGTTCAGGGTGGTGAACCCGTCCGAGGGCAGGTAGTCGGCGTAGCGACGCGGCATGCCCTCGTTACCGAGCCAGTGCTGCACCAGGAAGGTGGTGTGGAAGCCGATGAAGGTCAGCCAGAAGTGCCAGCGGCCGAGCTGCTCGTCGAGCATGCGTCCGGTCATCTTCGGGAACCAGAAGTAGATGCCGGCGTAGGTCGCGAACACGATGGTGCCGAAGAGCACGTAGTGGAAGTGCGCCACCACGAAGTACGAGTCGTGCAGGTGGAAGTCCAGCGGCGGGCTCGCGAGGATGACACCGGTCAGACCACCGAAGAGGAAGGTCACGATGAAGCCGACCGAGAACAGCATCGGCGATTCGAAGGTGATCTGGCCCTTCCACATCGTGCCGATCCAGTTGAAGAACTTCACACCGGTCGGGACGGCGATCAGGAAGGTCATGAACGAGAAGAACGGCAGCAGCACCGCGCCGGTGGCGTACATGTGGTGCGCCCACACGGCGATGGACAGCGCCGCGATCGCGATGGTCGCGTAGACCAGGCCGCTGTATCCGAAGATCGGCTTGCGGGAGAAGACCGGGAAGATCTCCGAGACGATGCCGAAGAACGGCAGTGCGATGATGTACACCTCGGGGTGACCGAAGAACCAGAACAAGTGTTGGTAGAGGAGCACGCCGCCGGTGGCGGGGTCGTAGATGTTGCCACCGATCACGCGGTCGACGAAAGCCCCCATGAACGCCGCGGCGAGGAGGGGGAAGACGAGGAGCACGAGGATCATCGTGATGAAGATGTTCCACGTGAAGATGGGCATGCGGAACATGGTCATCCCCGGTGCACGCATACAGACCACGGTGGTGATCATGTTGACGCCGCCGAGGATGGTGCCCAGACCCATCACCGCCAGACCCAGGAACCACAGGTTGCCGCCGATACCGGGTGAGTGGATCTCGTCGGCGAGCGGCATGTAGGACGTCCAGCCGAAGTCCGCGGCACCACCGGGAGTGATGAACCCGAATGCCACGGTGAGCGCGCCGAACAGGTACAGCCAGTAGCTGAAGGCGTTCAGGCGCGGGAAGGCGACGTCGGGAGCGCCGATCTGCAGCGGCAGGATGTAGTTCGCGAAACCGAAGACGACCGGCGTCGCGTACATCAGCAGCATGATGCCGCCGTGGTTGGTGAACAGCTGGTTGTACTGCTCGTTCGACAGGAACTGCAGGCCGGGGACCGCGAGCTCCGCGCGCATCAACAGGGCGAGCAGACCACCGAACAGGAAGAACGCGAACGATGTGAAGATGTACATCAGTCCGAGCTTCTTCGGGTCCGTCGTGGTGATCAGGTCGTGAAGGACCGCCCCCTTGGAGTGCGCTCGCGGCGGGTACGGCCGCGTGGGCTTGACGGGAGCGACAACCGCGTTCATCGGGCCTCCTCGAGCCGCCGTGCGGCGGCAACGGTGCGGCGCGGACGGGACCGGCGCGCGCGACGATCACCACCCGCGATGCTGCAGGTGCACCCAGAGTATGCGTTCCGTCACATATGCGCACCGGGTTCGCGGACCGAATTGCGACGCGACGACGGGCGAGCGGAACGTCCCGTGTACACGGAAGAGAACGTGTTCTACATTGTGACCGTCGTCACTGCAGGTCGTCGCTCCGAGCACCTGCACCACCGCGTCGAAGGGACACCATGTCGGCACCTACCACCGCGGTCATCGGCGCCGGTATCAGCGGGTTGACCGCCGGAAAGATGCTGTGCGACTACGGGGTGCCCTACACCTGCTTCGAGAGCTCCGATCGGGTGGGCGGCAACTGGGCCTTCGGCAATCCCAACGGCCACAGCAGCGCGTACCGCTCGCTGCACATCGACACGTCGAAGCATCAGCTGTCGTTCAAGGACTACCCGATGCCGGAGTCCTATCCCGACTTCCCGCATCACACGCAGATCAAGGAGTACCTCGACGGCTACACCGACGCCTTCGGACTGCGGGGCAACATCGAGTTCCGCAACGGTGTCCGCGAAGCACGACGGCGACCCGAAGGCGGGTGGGAGCTCGACCTCGAGGACGGCAGCACGCGCGCGTTCGAGTTCCTCGTCGTCGCCAACGGTCACCACTGGGATCCCCGCGTGCCGGAGTTCCCCGGGCACTTCGCCGGCGAGTCGCTGCACTCCCACCACTACATCGACCCGCGCACCCCGATGGATTTCGCGGGCAAGCGCATCCTCGTGGTGGGGCTCGGCAACAGCGCGGCCGACATCGCCGTGGAGTTGTCGTCGAAGGCGTTGCAGACCGAGGTGACGCTGTCGACGCGCTCGAGTGCGTGGATCGTCCCGAAGTACATCGCGGGCCGGCCGGCCGACAAGTTCTACCGCACCGTTCCGTACATACCGATGTCGTGGCAACGGAAGGTCGCGCAGTGGGGCCAGCCGTTGCTGTCGGGACGTCCCGAGCGGTACAGGCTGCCCACTCCGAACCACAAGTTCTTCGAGGCGCACCCCACGCAGTCGGTCGAACTGCCGCTGCGCCTCGGCTCGGGCGACATCGTCGCGAAACCCGACATCGAACGGTTCGACGACCACACGGTCCACTTCGTGGACGGAACCGCAGCGGAGTTCGACGTCGTCATCTACGCGACCGGCTACAACATCACCTTCCCGTTCTTCGATCCGGAGTTCATCAGCGCTCCCGACAACCACATCGCGCTGTACAAGCGGATCTTCGCGCCGGGTATCCCCGATCTCGCGTTCGCCGGTTTCGCCCAGGCCACGCCCACTCTGTTCCCGTTCGTCGAATGCCAGGCGCGACTGATCGCGGCCTATGCGATCGGCCGCTACGCACTTCCGCCCGAGGACGAGATGCACCGCGTCATCGTCGAGGACCAGCGCAAGTTCACCGGGCACCTGCTCGATCGTCCCCGCCACACGCAGCAGCTCGACTATTTCGCCTACGAGTTCGACATCCGGACGCGCGAGATGCCCGCCGGAATCGCCCGCGCCGGCCGGGCATCGAAGGAGGACGCCTCGTGCACCCGCGTTCATTGACCTTCCCCTCCGAGAGTGAGACGGTCCACGCCTGGCACTTCACTCCCGGCTCCGACGTTCTCGACAGCACCGACGGGGCACCGGTCGTGGTCATGGCCCATGGTCTGGGCGGGACGAAGGACTCCGGGCTCGTCCCGTTCGCCGAACGGCTCGCGGCCGCGGGCATGCACGTGCTCGCCTTCGACTACCGAGGATTCGGCGAGTCCGGAGGCTCCGACCGTCAGCGCGTCGACGTCGCGGGACAGATCGCCGACTACCGCGCAGCCGTCGCGACTGCCCGGCGACTGGACGGCGCCGATGCCCGTCGCGCTGTGCTGTGGGGCGTGTCGTTGTCGGGCGGCCACGTCCTGTCCGTCGCGGCCCAGGACCGGGACATCGCGGCCGTCGTGTCCGTGACGCCCCTCGTCGACGGACCGGCCGCGGGGGTTCTCGCCGCACGGCATCACGCGCCCTCGGCGCTGGCCCGTTCGACGGCGGCGGGGCTCCGCAGCCGGGTGGCGCGACGCTCGTCGACCACCATCCCGATCGTGGGACCACCCGGCACGGTCGCCGCCCTGTCGCTGGACGGCTACCACGAGGACTACCTCTCCCTGGCCGGCCCGACCTGGCGCAACGAGATCGACGCCGACATCGTGCTGTCGCTCGGCACCTACCGTCCCGCGCGACACGCGTCGTCCGTCGCATGTCCCGTCCTCGTGCAGATCGCGGACTTCGATCGCAGCGCTCCCCCGCACGCCGCGGCGCGTGCAGCCTTCCGCGCTCGTGCCGAGGTGCGTCACTATCCGTGCGACCACTTCGACGTGTGGCCCGGCAAGGATTGGTTCGACCCGGCCGTAGAGCATCAGATCCACTTCCTGACCCGACATCTCGCTGCGCAGTAACCCCGAGGGATCCGTCTTCGCGGATCCCTTCCCTTCGCACATCCGAGGTAGCCATGGCAGAGACCGTCCAGCAGGCACTCCGCGACCTGCTCGAGAACGACACCGCGGCCATCGTCCACGACACCGGCAGGTGGACCTGGCGCGAACACCTGCAGGAGGCATCCGCCCAGGCGGCGGCACTGCTGTCGCTGATGGACCATGACCGGCCGGTGCATGTCGGAGCACTGCTCGGCAACACCCCCGCTTTCCTCCACGCGATCGCCGGGGCCGGGCTCGCGGGGTTCCCGCTCGTCGGCATCAACAACACCCGACGTGGTGAGGGCCTGGCACGCGACATCCTGCGGGCGGACTGCCAGATCCTGCTGACCGACGCCGAGCACGCCCCACTGCTCGACGGTCTGGACCTCGGCGACGTCATCGTCTTCGACGTCGCGAGCCCGGAGTGGCGGGCGCTCGTCGACGGCGCCGGCGCGCTCGAGCCGTACCGGGAGGTCGGTCCGACCGATCCGTTCATGCTGATCTTCACCTCGGGGACGAGCGGGGATCCGAAGCCGGTGATGCTCGCCCACATGATGGTGTTGTTCTCGGGCGACACCCTCGTCCCGCGGTTCTCGATCACGAGCGACGACGTCGTCTACCTGTCGATGCCGTTGTTCCACTCCAACGCGATCCTCGCCGGGTGGTGCGTGTCGCTGTGCAGCGGCGCGGCGATGGCACCGGCGTCGTTCTCCGCCTCGCACTTCCTCGACGACGTGCGCCGCTACGGCGCGACGTACATGAACTACGTCGGCAAGCCCCTCGCGTACATCCTCGCGACCGTCGAACGACCCGACGACACCGACAACCCCCTCCGGGTGGCGTTCGGCAACGAAGCCACCGACCGCGACATCGAGGAGTTCGGCCGGCGCTTCGACTGCACTGTCTGGGACGGTTTCGGGTCGACCGAGGCCGCGGTGATCATCACCCGCGACGAAGGCACCCCACCCGGATCGATCGGTCGAGGACTGCCGGGTGTGGACGTCTACGATCCGGAGACCCTCACCCCCTGTGCCCACGCGGAGTTCGACGACAACGGCGCCCTGATCAACGCCGACAAGGCCGTCGGTCAGCTCGTGAACACGCAGGGCGCCGGATTCTTCACCGGCTACTACAACGACGAGGCCGCCACCGACGAGTGTCTGCGGGGTGGCATGTTCTGGTCGGGCGATCTCGCCTACAAGGACGCGGACGGCTGGATCTACCTCGCCGGTCGCACGGCCGACTGGATGCGCGTGGACGGCGAGAACCTCGCCGCCGCCCCCATCGAGCGCATCCTGCAACGACTTCCGCAGCTGAGTCGCGTCGCCGTCTACGGTGTGCCCGACGAACATGTGGGCGATCAGGTCATGACCGCGATCGTGCTGCGCGACGAGACGTCGCTCGTCCCCGAGGAATTCGAGAAGTTCCTCTCCGAGCAGGCCGATCTGTCCCCCAAGGCGTGGCCGAGATACGTGCGGATCGCGGCGGATCTGCCCACCACGGCCACCAACAAGATCCTCAAGCGCGCGCTCGAGAAGGAAGGACCCACGGCCGGCGACGGTGTGCTGTGGGTCCGCGATAACGAGAAGTACGTCGTGGCCTGATGCTGCGGAGCGCGAAACGGTCATCGGCGCAGGATGTTTCGCGCTCCTACGACCGCTTCGCGCTCTGCTGTCTCAGTTCGCGTCGAAGCCAGGCAGCCGCGACGGCTCCTCGACCACCGAGTACTCGCTCGCGTCGCCCTGCACGACCCTGCTGCGCGTGCCGTCGACGCCGACGGGGATGTCGCCGGCGAGGGTGATGCGGTGCAGGCGGCGGGTGTGGTCGCCGAAGTCGGCGATGCCGTAGTGCTGCGTGGCACGGTTGTCCCAGATCGCGACGTCGCCGCTTTCCCACGACCAGCGGAAGGTGTTCTCCAACTTCGTGATCCGACTCTGCAGCAGCTGGAGCAACGCGGCGGTCTCCGACGGCTTGAGACCGACGAACTCCTTCACGAAGTGACCGAGCAACAGGGTGCGCTCACCCGTCTCGGGATGGACCCGCACCACCGGGTGGATCGTCTCGTAGGTGTTGCGGCGGAACTCGTCCTGGTAGCGGCGTCGCTCCTCGGTCAGCGCCGGATCGGAGCTGCCCGCGTCGAGCTTCTCGGCGTAGTCGTAGAGGTTGGTGTGCAGGGCCCACAGGTTGTCGACGAGCGCCTTCAGTGCATCCGGCAGCTGCTCGTAGGCCGCGGTCGTGGAGGCCCACGTCGTCGCACCGCCGTACGGCGGCAGGGTCACCGCACGCAGGATCGACGCCTTCGGGATGCGGTCGACGAAGCTGACATCGGTGTGCCAGCTGTTCGCGGCACCCTCGATGGGCAACAGCCGCTTGCCCTTCGAGTGGACCGTGGGGTGCGACTGGGTCTGCGTGCCGAGCAGACCCGCGAAGGCCCACTGCTGCTCGTCGTCGAGATGATGCTGGTCGCGGAAGACGATCGCCTTGTGCACGGCGAGGGCGTACCGGATGGCCTCGACGGTCTCGGGTGCCAACGACCCGGACAACCGCACTCCGTCGATCCGCGCACCGATGTGCTCCCCCAGCTTGGTGACGACGATGCCGCCGGCGGTGTAGACGGATTCGGCGGTGGTCGTGTCGCGATCGAGTTCGGTGATGGTCATGCGATCTCCCCTTCGATGATCTGAACCGGGCATTGTTGATTGCGCCGGTTCAGTTCACCGCCATCCGTCGGCGGAGTCGACGGTTGTGGTCAGCCAGATCGAAACGAGCCGAAGCCGCTATCGGGAGTGCGTTCTCACCTGAGGATCTCGCTCCGCCAGAAGGTGTCGCCGTCGGGGACGGTCTCGTGGTCGTCGAAGAAGGTGACGAGCGCCTGTGCGGCTGCCGCGGCGTCCGGGAAGCGACGCCCCTCCATCGGTCCCCGGGTGATCTCGAGCGTCCCTGAGGCCGGATCGAGGCGCCCCTGCACGCGATACCCGCCGATGTCCGCCACTACTGCGCGCCGCTCGTCGACGACCTCGGGTTCCGCGACCGTACGTACGACCGGACGTTCGGCGCGGATCCGCGCAGCCGGTACCGGAGTCGCGTCGTGGTCGGGATCCTTGACCGCATCGAGACCGAGCAGGTCCCAATGGTCGTGCCCGTGAACGACATTGCTGCGCTGGATTGGATGACTGCCGGTCGGTGTGCGGCCGGGGCGGTCGGCGAGCCAGAGCGCGACCTCCTCCTCGATCCCCGCTTCGATGTCGTCCGCGTCCACCACGTAGAACTCCGGTACCGCGGGCGCGAGATCCACGAAGACCCAATGCGACACGCCTGCACCGTCGGCGGCGGGAACCCCGTCCCGGCGTCGCGCAAGCCACGGATCGCTCGCCGTCGAGCACACCCGCACCACACGTTCGGATCCGTCCGCGCCCTGTACGCGGACGTCGCGTTGTCCCGGGATCGGCTCGGCGCGGCCGCCGCGCGCCAGAACCTCGGCCACGAAGGCCACGACTCCCTGCCGAACGATGTCCCCCATCTCGACTCCTCTTCTCGGTGCGCACATCGAGCGGTGACTCGGGATCGACGCGCGATGTGCCCACGTCCTGCGCGGTCTCGTCGAGACCGGAGGTCTGCTGCGACCATACGTTGCTACGAGCGGAAGAAGAACCGTCTGTGACCGATCACCGGAAAGCATCACCCTTCGTGGTGAGCGCCTTGACCCGTTCGACGATGCGGTCCTGCAGCTTGGACGGGGTACGCCAGCGCATCGCGAGCTTGTCGTAGTCCATGGCGTGCTCGGCGATGATGTCCTTGAGCTGTTCGACCCCGAGGGACGACAGTCTCTCCCGGAGAGTCGCCTCCCCGCTCTCGCGGTACACCACGAACGGGTCGAAGGCCCCGGGTGCGCGCCGGCTGCGACGCGCCGAGGTTCGGGCCGCGGCGGGCCGCGCAACAGGAGTGGGAGCAGGGATCGGAGCACTCGGGTCCGCGGTGACCGAGAGCGCTCCCGCGAGTGCCTTTGCGAAGCGCGGCGTGCGTGCGGCCTCGTCTGCGATCACCTGGACGAGAGCGACGAGCGCGCCGGCCGTACCGGGGGCCGCCTCGTCGAGCCGGAGCAGTGCCGAGCTCGCCTCGCCGATACGCACCCGCAGACGCGCCTGTGCCATGTCGGTATCGGTGCCGGGATTCGTCACAGGTACACCTGCGCATTCATCATGATCGTCTCGGTGAGGATTCGCAGCGCGTCGTACTGACCGGTGTTGCCGTACTTGCGCTTGAGCGTGCCGTAGGGCACGAACTCGGCGGACGCCGCGATCTGGTTGGCCTCGGGCACCCAGGCGGGAACGACGTTCGCGATCCGCTCGTCGCGCTGGAGCTGTTCGATGATCGTGCGGTGCAGATTCGAGGCGCTGCGGTACTTCGTGATGACGAGGCCGATCTCCCGCACCGTGTGCCCGGTCCGCTTCGCGAATTGCTGGATCTTCGTCTGCAGCTGGGGAATTCCGTAGGTGGACAGGATGTCGGGAATCGTGGGGATGAGATAGCCGTCGGCGAGACGCAACCCGTTGAGGGTGAGGATCCCGAGATTCGGCGGGCAGTCGACGAGGATGTAGTCGTACCGGTCGGCGATGGGCCGGACAGCGGAGAGCAGTACCTCGACGGGACGGTGCGAACCGGGATCGGCGTACTGCTGGTGGGTGAGGCCTTCCTGGATGTCCATGAGATCCAGGGACGACGCGAGCAGGTCGAGATCGCGGACCGCACGTACGGGTGAGACGCCCTTCTGGACGGCCTTCTCGATGTCGAACGCGTCGGCGTCGGGTGTGATCGCCTTGTTGAAGAGCGTCGCGAGGGTCAGACCGAGCTCGTTCAGTTCATGCCAGCGCTCCTCCCCCACCATCATCGTGGTGAGGTTGGTCTGCGGGTCGAGATCGATCATGAGCACCCGCTGCCCGAACTCCGCCGCCATGAACTCGCCCAGCGCGGCCGTCGTCGTGGTCTTGCCGACGCCACCCTTCAGGTTGATCGTCGCGATTACCCGTGCCACCCCACACCTCTTCGGGAAAGAAATTCACTACTCGTTGTTGCGAGCAAAACTACCCGAAGGCGGACATACGGGGCAGCCGGGTGGCAGCTGCCGGATCAGCGGCCCCTCGACTCGACCGCGAGGCGGGGCATGCCGGCGAGCTCGTCGGGCGTGACGTACGAATCGGAGGTCGCGAACCCGCTCAGATACAGCGGTGGCTCGAGGTCGGCGACCGCGCGCACGATCTTCCCCTCCGAGACGAAGACGATGAGTCCTTCGGCATCGGATCCCGGCATGTTCCGCCAAGTGACCCCCGGTGTGTGCATCACGCGGTTGAGTTCGCTCATCAGCACCGGGACACGGAAGTAGTACATGCGGTCCCACGACTCGATACCCGCTGCGGCCGCGACCTCCCCGAGCGTGCGGGACTGCCCGGAGACGAGCACCGATTCGAACTCGGCCTCGAGCCTCGGGTCGTCGACGACGGACACGCTCGTCGCTCCCGAACAACCCGAGACCGCCAGCGCCGCAGCGACAGCCAGCGCAAAACCAGTACGCACGAACCGCGACGCCACCGCGCCCCCCTGTGTATCGACCCCCGATAGGACGCGAGGAAGCTACCACCGGTTCGAACAAATGCACCAGTGAAGCCGGTCACTTTTCACGAGTTCGGGGATCCGGCCCGAAGCACAGCCGAATCGATGTGACCGATGACAGTAACTCCGAGTTACTCCTTTGCGGTGAGCTCGGCGATGTCCGTCCACAGAGCACTGCGGAGCGCGACCATCGGTTCAGCCGCAGCGCCGAGCTGGTCGCCGACGAAATCGGTGTTCTCGGCAGACAACTCGCGCGCGCCCGACCTGCCGATCAGATCGTCGATCCGCTGGTCGAGGCTTGCGGTGCGCTGCGCGATGTGCGCGAGATGCAGATGGTCCTCCGCCCGCGTGAGCAGGTCGCCGATACGCGCGAGCGCGGTGACCCGCGCCAGGATCTGATCCCATACCGGTTCGAGCGCTGCCACACGGGATTCGAGACCGGACCGCGCCTCCGGTGCCGATCGGATCGCGGACTGCAGCTCGTCGAGCAGGTCGCGCAGGGCGACGGTGTCCACCGCGATCTGGGTGAGTTCCTCGGCGAGGTCGAGCTGAGCTCGTTGAACCTCGAAGTACCCCGAACGCCACGCGGCCGACGCCTCGATGCGGTCGTACAGGGAACCGGCAAGGAAGAGCAGGGTGTCGTAGCGGTCGACGAAGCCGTCGTCACCGGAGGGCACCTCGCGTCCGAGCCGCTCGGCGACGCGACGCCCCGTCTCGGCCAGCGGGGTGCGTTCGGACCAGCGACCCACGCGGTCGACGGCGACACCGAGCACCACTCCCCGGGCCTGCTCGACGGGCGTGACGGGCAGGGGTGCCGGGGTGCGTTGCAGTGCGGCGAACAGCGCCTCGCGTTGTTCGATCTCGAGATGCAGGCCGTCGCGCCGGTCGCGGCGCACGGCGCGGACGCCCTGGGCGTAGTGCAGCGGCGAGTGCACGACGGTCTGCCGCGCCGCCCGGATGCGTTTGCCGAGCTCGTTGGCCCGGTATTCGAGTGCGAGTCGCGCAGCGCCGGGGCGCAGGCCGTCGATGCGTGCGCGGAGGCGGGCGTGCTCGTCGGACAGGCGGCGCAGCTCACCGAATCCGTCGAGGGTGGGCAGCCGGCGCCCGACGCGCCGGCGGTTCGCCAGCACCGCACGTGCCGATTCGTCGAGGTAGCCGGCGGCCAGTGCGACCGCCGCGGCATCCGACAGCGGAGCGTGCCTGCCCTCGATGCTGCCGGTCTCGCACCACCGGCGGACCTGCCCGGCGATGCGTGTCCGCCGGTCCACCGACGGGATGTCCCGGCTGGGCGCGTCGTCGCGCCCCGGGAGGTGGGGTCGATCGGCTTCGGACACGGGGATCCTCCTCGCGGCTCGTCCGCAGGCATGTACTGTCCACTGTTCCAGATTCCGCGCGAGCTCGGAGAAATGCCCGGTAACGGCCCCGATCCCGGGCGCTCGAAGGTCACGATCCGACACGTCGACGGCCGCGCTCCGGTTCGGTTGAGACCTTCGCCTTTTCGCACCTCGTGACGGATGTCACAGCATTTTCGAGGCGGGCCGGAGCGATTTGTCCGATCCCGGATCATGCCCGATTCCGGGTGCGCGAAAACCGGTGCGTACCAGCAGGAACGAGGGGTCGCCCGAGGCGGGCGGCGGAGGCCCCGGAAAGTTACCGATCGGTGTTACTCCACAGTACCGGCGGCAAGCGAAACCGCAGACCCCCGTCCCGGCGCCTACCTCCGAGCGAAAGCCCCTGCGCGCGAATACCTGTGAGAGAACTCGACCGCGAGAAGACCGCCGATCGGCCCGGACGGGAGCAAAACGTGACAAACCCTCATGTTTCCTCCATGCTGTTATCCGAACGGAGCCTTCGCCCAGGGGGACGTGACCGTCGCAACCGACGGCCGTAGCTGCGGAGATCTGTTCGAAACGGTCCTTCGGACACCGCGGATGTTGCCCGGTGGATCGACGACGAACACGCATGCCCATGCCAACCACGAGGAGCCGACCGCTACATGTTCCCGCTCGCGCCGCCAACACGAGACGTGGAACGTAGGACCGGTTAGTTTGTCCTCCTCATTGGGGTGGAGCTTCGAGACGCGCGCCCGATGCGTGCACAAACCATGGAGAACGGTGGCAACGAGTATGTTCAAGCGGATCGCAGTGGTCAATCGCGGTGAGGCGGCCGTACGCCTCATCCGGGCAGTCCGGGAGCTCAACTCCGAGCACGGCTACGACATCAGGACGATCGCTCTGCACACCGACGCCGAACGACGGGCGATGTTCGTCCGTCAGGCCGACGAAGGAGTGACCCTCCGCCCGTCGACCACGGCGGCGACCCCCTACCTCGATCACGCCGAACTCGAGCGCGCTCTGCTCGAGGCGAAAGCCGACGCCGTCTGGGTCGGCTGGGGCTTCGTCGCCGAGGACCCTGCCTTCGCCGAGCTCTGCGCCCGCCTCGGCATCACCTTCATCGGCCCCTCGGCCGACGCCATGCGTCTGCTCGGCGACAAGGTCGAGGCGAAGATCCTCGCCGAGAAGGTCGGCGTTCCCGTCGCACCGTGGTCCGGGGGACCGGTCGAGTCCCGCGCCGACGCCCGCCGCCACGCGCAGGCCATCGGCTATCCGCTGATCATCAAGGCCCGCTCCGGCGGCGGCGGCCGCGGCATCCGCAAGGTCTATGCGGAGGACGAGCTCGAACTCGCCCTCGAACGCACCCAGGGTGAGGCCGAGCGTTCCTTCGGTGACCCCGTCGTGTTCATCGAGCGTCTCGTCACCGACGCGCGCCACGTCGAGGTCCAGGTCATCGCCGACAAGCACGGCAACGTGTGGGCCCCGGGGGTGCGCGACTGCTCGATCCAGCGCAAGAACCAGAAGGTCATCGAGGAGTCGGCCTCTCCCCTGCTCACCAAGGGGCAGTCGGACCACCTGCGCGCGGTCTCCGCGGATCTCGTCCGCGCGGCCGGATACGCCGGTGCCGGCACCGTCGAGTACCTCTACCAGCCCGACCTGAAGATCTTCACCTTCCTCGAGGTCAACACCCGCCTCCAGGTCGAGCACCCCATCACCGAGGCCACGACCGGCATCGACCTCGTCAAGCTGCAGATCCTCGTCGCCTCCGGCGAGAAGCTGCCCGGCGAGTGCCCCGGCGAGTTCGGGCACGCCGTCGAAGCCCGTCTGAACGCCGAGGACGCTGCCAACGGCTTCGCACCCGCTCCCGGCACCGTGCAGTTGCTCAAGTTCCCGCTCGGGTCCGGCCTGCGCGTCGATACCGGAATCGCCCAGGGCGACGTCATCCCGCCCGACTACGACTCGATGGTCGCCAAGATCATCGCGTGGGGCCGCGACCGTGACGAGGCGCTCGCCCGCCTGCGCACCGCTCTGCGCGAGACCACCGTCGTCCTCGACGGCGGCACGACGACCAAGTCGTTCCTGCTCGATCTGCTCGATCGCCCCGAGGTGATCGACGCCTCCGCCGACACCGGCTGGCTCGACCGCACCGGCGCCGGCACCGAGACCGGACCGTCCAAGGTCGCCGACGTCGCACTCATCGCGACCGCTGTCGACGTCTACGACACCGACGAGGCCCGCGAACGCGCCGCCTTCCTCGCCTCCGCCCGCGGTGGCCGCCCGCGCGCCGGCCACACCGTCGGACGCAAGGTCGAACTGAGCTACCAGGGACAGGCCTACGAACTCGTCGTCGGACAGGTCGGTCCGCACCGCTACCGGGTCGACACCGGCACCTCCGAGTTCGACGTCGACGTCGAGCGGCTCGGCGCCTACGAGTCGCGTCTGACCGTCGGCGGCCACCGCCACAACGTGGTGTCGATCGCCGGTCCCGCCCACTTCCTCGTCGAGGTAGACGGCATCAGCCACCAGATCAGCCAGGACGAGGCCGGTGTGGTGCGCACCCCTGCCCCGGCCGTGGTCGTCGCGGTTCCTGTCGCCGTGGGTGACGAGGTCGAGGCCGGTCAGACGCTCGTCGTGCTCGAGTCGATGAAGATGGAGACCGCGGTCCGCGCTCCCTTCGCCGGCAAGGTCCGCGAGATCCTCGCCGTCGTCAATGCGCAGGTCGACGCGGGCGCCCCGCTCCTGCGGGTCGACCAGATCGTCGAGGAGGTCGTCACCGAGACCGTCGAGCGTGTGGAGTTCGCCGCACCGGCACCCTCGGTCAGCGACGACGTCGCGGCCGACGCTCTCGCCCGTCTCGACTCGCTCGCCGCTCTGGTCACCGGATACGACGTGTCCGCCAAGCGCACCGCGGCCCTGCTCGCCGAATACGAGCGTCTGTCCGGCTCCGTCGACTCGTGCGCGCTCGTCCGCGCCGAGCTCGCGCTGCTGACGACCTTCGCGGACGTGTGCGAACTGTCGCGCAACCGTCCGACCGAGGAGGAGAAGAACAGCGACGACCGGGTCCATAGCCCCCGCGAGTTCTTCCACGGCTACCTGCAGTCGCTCGACGTCGAGGTCGGGGGTCTGCCCGACAGCTTCCGCGCACGTCTCGCCCGCGCCCTGCGGCACTACGACGTCCTCGAACTCGATCGCACCCCGGAGCTCGAGGAGGCCGTCTACCGGTTGTTCCTCGCGCTCGAGCGCATCGAGGCCCACGTCCCCGTGGTCACCTCGCTGCTCGACCGCTGGGTCGAGCGCGACGACACCGAGGTGGGGATCTCCCACGAGCTCAACGAGGTCCTCGACCGGCTGATCGTCGCGACCCAGGTCCGCTTCCCGGTCATCGGTGACACCGCCCGCAACCTGCGGTACCGGTACTTCGAGGAGCCGGTGATCCGCAAGGCCCGCGAGCAGGTCTACGACGGGGTCCGCGGTTCGCTCGCGTACCTCGCCGAGCATCCGCAGGCGACGGACTACGCGCAGCGCATCGATTCGCTGGTCGCCACGCCCGAGCCGCTGATCGATCTTCTCGCACAGCAGATCACGCGTCCGGAGTCCGTTCCGGGCCCGCTGCTCGAGGTCATCGTCCGACGGGCGTACAAGATCCGCACCCTCGAGGACGTGCGTTCGTCCACGGTCGGCGGGCATCAGTTCGTCACCGGCAACTTCGATCTGCGCGGCACGCGTCTGTACCTGATGTCCGCGGAGGCTCCGCAGGCGGAGTTCGCGTCGCTGCTCGACGCCGTCGAGGAGTCGGCGGCTTCGGTTCCCGACACGAAGAACCTCGTGATCGACCTGTACCTCGCGTGGGACGACGCTCCGGCCGATGCCGACGCCCAGGCCGACGCGCTGCGCGCCGAACTCGCCGCACGCCCGGTGACCGGTGCGGCCCGTCGCGTGACGGTGACGGTCTGCCACACCGACACGGCAGAAGAGCACGTGTTCACCTTCCGCCCCTACGAGACCGGGTACGCGGAAGAGGCCAACATCCGCGACATCCACCCACTCACGGGTCAGCGTCTGGATCTGTGGCGCCTGAAGAACTTCGACGGCACCCGCCTGCCCGCCAACCCGGACACCTACCTGTATCACCTGGTGTCGCAGGACAATCCGTCCGACGAGCGGTTCATCGCCCTCGCCGAGGTGCGCGACCTGACGCCGCAGCGCGACGAGTCCGGCCGCATCGTCGGACTGCCGGCCTTCGAACGTGCTCTCGCGAGCTCGCTCGACGGCATGCGCCGCGCCCAGGCCAACCGCGGAGGGCGACGTCTCGACGCGAACCGCGTGGTGCTCTACGTGTGGCCCGCCGTCGATCTCGACATGGAGGATCTGCGCCGCATCGGCCGCAACGCCGCGCCGCTGACCGTGGGCGCCGGTCTCGAGGAGATCACCGTCATCGGGTCGTGGCGTGATCGCCAGGACGAGCCGGCACGCGAGGTCGCCCTGCGCTTCTCGTACCGCTCCGGTGCGGGCGTCATCGTGCGGGTCACCGAGCCGCCGAAGGAGCCGCTGAAGCCGCTCGACGAGTACACCCAGAAGGTCCAGCGGTCCCGTGCCCGCGGCACCGTCTACCCGTACGAGCTGATCCCGCTGCTCACCGGCAGCGAGGGCACCTTCGTCGAGTACGACTTCGACGAGCAGGGCGCCCTCGTGCCCGTCGACCGCCCCTACGGCCGCAACACCGCGGGTCTGATCGTCGGTGTCGTCGACACCCCGACCCCGCGCTACCCCGAGGGCATGAAGCGCGTCGCGCTGTTCGGTGATCCCACGAAGGCGCTGGGCACCGTCGCGGAGGCCGAGTGCTCCCGCGTGGTCGCCGCGATCGACCTGGCGGAGAGCCTCGATGCCCCCGTCGAGTGGTTCGCGCTGTCATCCGGCGCGACGATCTCCATGGACTCGGGCACCGAGAACATGGACTGGGTGTCGCGCGGTCTGCGCCGCATCATCACGTTCACGCAGAACGGCGGCGAGATCAACGTCGTGGTCACCGGCATCAACGTCGGCGCGCAGCCGTACTGGAACGCCGAGGCGACGATGCTCATGCACACCAAGGGCATCCTCGTGATGACCCCGGACAGCGCGATGGTGCTCACCGGCAAGCAGTCGCTCGACTACTCGGGTGGCGTCTCCGCCGAGGACAACTTCGGCATCGGCGGCTACGACCGCGTCATGGGCCCCAACGGCCAGGCGCAGTACTGGGCTCCGAACCTCAGTGCCGCCATCGAGACGCTGTTCGCGCACTACGCCCACGCCTACGTCGCGCCGGGCGAGCGCTTCCCGCGCAAGGCCGTGTCCTCCGACCCGGTCGACCGCAACGTGTGCGTGTACCCGCACGTGCATCCGTCCAGCGACTTCACCACCGTGGGCGACATCTTCTCGTCCGAGACCAACCCGGATCGCAAGAAGCCGTTCGACATCCGCACGGTGATGCGTTCGGTGGTCGACCAGGACCACGCGGTGCTCGAACGGTGGGCCGACATGGCCGACGCCGACACCTCGGTCGTGTTCGACGCGCACCTGGGTGGAAACCCGGTGACGGTCATCGGCATCGAGTCCCGCGCGATCCCGCGCAAGGGCTGGTTCCCGGCCGACGGACCGGACCAGTGGACCTCGGGCACGCTGTTCCCGAAGTCGTCGAAGAAGACGGCGCGGGCGATCAATGCGGCGAGCGGCAACCGCCCGCTCGTGGTGCTCGCCAACCTGTCGGGCTTCGACGGCTCCCCCGAGTCGCTGCGCAACCTGCAGCTCGAGTACGGCGCCGAGATCGGCCGGGCCATCGTCAACTTCGACGGTCCGATCGTGTTCGTCGTGGTCTCCCGCTACCACGGTGGTGCCTTCGTGGTGTTCTCGGGCGCGTTGAACGAGAACATGGAAGTCCTCGCCGTGGAGGGTTCGTTCGCCTCGGTGCTCGGTGGCGCTCCGGCGGCCGCGGTGGTCTTCACCCGCGACGTCAACAAGCGCACTGCGAGCGATCCGCGGGTCGTGGAACTCGAGGCCCAGCTGCGGGCCGCGGAGGACGGCGACAAGGCGCGTCTGGGCGTCGAGCTCACCGCTCTGCGCACCGCCGTGCGGTCGGAGAAGCTCGGTGAGGTGGCGGCCGAATTCGAGGCGATCCACAACATCCAGCGCGCACAGCAGGTCGGCTCGGTCGACGCGATCGTGCCGGCGGTCGAGCTGCGGCCGCAGATCATCGCGGCCGTCGAACGCGGCATGGCACGCACGCTCGCGTAACACACGCAGGTAGAACGAGACCCCACCGGAACACTTCCGGTGGGGTCTCGTCGTCGTAGGGCCGTCGTGCCGGTCGGTCGTCCCAGTCGTCGTGGTCGTCGTCCCGGGCGTCGTGGTCGTCGTCGTGCACATCGTCGCAGCGGTCGTCCCGCTCGTCGCAGAAGTCCTCGACGTGGTCCGGCACTGTGTCGTCCCAGTCCTCGAATCACGCGTCGCACGTCGTGACATCGATGTACGGGATGTCGGTGGGCCCGTCTCCCGGCCCCGCGTCCCTGTCCGGGCCGACGTCCGCACGAATGCTTCCGTCGGGGCCGCCGGCCGTCGTCGCGACCGCTACAGCGGTCACGGCCCATGCGGTGCGGCTCATCGCCATGATCGTTCTCCTCGACTCGGTGCTCGTCCTGGTCACCGGTAACTCTGGCGCACGACGATGAGGAGCCGATGAGCCGAGGATGACGAAATCTTCATCCGAGACGCGTACGGATCCAGTCGGCCAGGATCCGGGCCACCTCGTGAGGAGCCTCCGGGACGAGGGCGTGCCCACACCCCGGCACGACGGCCGTGGAGACGAGTTCGCTCCCGAACTCGTCGACGAGCTCACCTCGGGTCTCCGCGGGCCGGAAGACGTCCTCTCCCGCCTGTACGTCGAGTAGAGGTGACGGTGCCACCGTCCACCACGATTCCTTGTCGGTCGCTGCCATCGCCGCCCGCTGCGAGACGATCGCGTCGGGCCACCACCCGTCGAGCCACACCGCAGGATCGTGTCCTTCGGCGAAGAAGACGTCGCGCAGGTGCACGAGCCGTTCGTCGTCGGGAAGCGACAGGTCGGAGCACTTGGCGACACGCTCGGTCAGCGAGGCCGGGAACCGGCGGGCGCCGGCGGCGAGCACGGCGACTCCCCGGACGAGTTCGGGCCGGTCGGCGGCGAGCACCCGGGCCACGTAGTGCCCGAATGCGTGCCCGGCCACCACAGCGGGTGCTGCGTCGAAATACTCGATGACGGCGGCGACGTCGCCCGCGAGGTCGTGCAGATCGAGGCCGGTCATGGGTCCGCGGCTGCTGCCGATACCTCGGGGTTGCGGGCGGAGGACGGTGAATCCCGCTGCCGCGAGGTCGCTCGCGATCGGATCGAATTCGTAGGAGTCGCGTCCGAGGGAGGGAAGCAGGACGACTGCCGGCCCTTCCCCGTCGACACGTACCTCGAGATGGGCCACCGGTGTTTCTACAAGACGAGTGCTGCTCACGGGGCCATCCTCTCACCGCCGCGTAGAGCTGGTCTTCGACACAATTCCCTACCTTAGTGTCGAGAATCACACCGATATGAGGTGTGGCGCGTTTTCACTCGGGGAATACACGGAGACTCACCCCGGTTGAACTCCGGCGGCACGGAGTGCGTAGCACACCGAGAAGCGCCCGACTACATTCCCCGCACGCGAGCAGTCTTCGAATACCTTCTCCTGCAACATATTCCGGATACTTCATTGGACATCCTCGCGTTCACGCCATGTGCACACAGTCGTACCTGACTTGCCGGTAGTACGTTGTGCCATTTTGGAACACTCGAATTCGTGCAGGTTGTATGTCCATGGCGGGTGCGAACATTCAGCATGTTCGTACCGCGCGGTAACCACTTTTTTCGGACGAATACTGTTGCAGTGCATATGTTCTCGACCCAATCGGACAAATCGGTGCGTTTTCGGAGTCCGAATTGTTTCTGGTGACAACATGATCGAGGTGTTGCATGATTGTCGCCGCAGGGAGTTACGAGCCGATGGCGGCTCGTTTCAGGGGACACGCGTTCGAGTCAGGGGGATTCGAAACGTGCTTCTCCACAGGGAATATCAACGCGCAGGGGGCGTTTGCGCGACGTCGGCGACCAGCCGCACCCTTCGCCCCCTCGCACAGCGAGGAGATCAGCATGACCAGCACCATCGAACCCAGCTCTCAGATCGCTGCCGGCGGAAACAAGCTCCGCGGACGCGTCGCCTTCGTCACCGGCGGCACGCGAGGCATCGGTGCGGCGATCAGCCGCAGCCTGGCGAGCCAGGGCGCCACCGTCGCCGCAGGCTACGGACGCAACACCGCCCAGGCGGATCAGTTCCTCGCAGACCTGAACGAGACCGGTCGCAAGGACGTCCGCTACTCGGTGCACCGCGGCGACGTCGCGAACGCCGACGACTGCCGACGCACCATCGACGAGGTCATCGAAACGCACGGCCGTCTCGACATCCTGATCAACAACGCCGGCATCACCATCGACCGCACGGTGCTGAAGATGCAGGACGAGGACTGGGACACCGTCATCGGCGTGAACCTCTCGGGCGCGTTCTACCTGGCACAGGCCGCACTGCGGCACATGCTCGAGCGTGGCACCGGACGCATCGTCAACGTCTCCTCCGTCATCGGCGAGACCGGCAACATCGGTCAGGCCAACTACGCGGCATCGAAGGCCGGCCTGTTCGGTCTCACCAAGACCCTCGCCAAGGAAGCGGCCTTCTACCTGGCCAAGAACGACAAGCTGGACCCGAACAGCATCGGCGTCACCGTCAACACCGTCACCCCGGGCTTCGTCGCCACCGAGATGGTCGAGGCCATCCCCGAGAAGGTTCTCGCGCGCATCACCGACACCATCCCCGTGAAGCGCCTCGCCGACCCGCAGGAGATCGCCCGGGTCGTGCATTTCCTCGCCGCAGACGCCTCCTCGTACATCACCGGTCAGGTGTGGGGCGTCAACGGCGGCCTGGACATGTGATCCGGCCTCCCCACCCACTACTTCTCATCGAACGGTCCCCTCGCACATGCAGCCATTCGAGCTCAATCGGCACGGCCGAATAGTCTTCCCCTCCAATTTCATTCCCGAACTCGACTTCTCCACGCTGAGCAGCGTCGACCACCTCGACGCCGTCATCCGCCGCGACTTCGACACCAAGGCACCCACGGTCTCGGAGATCCTCTCCCGGCACGAACTGGGCAAGTACGGTTCGAAGTTCGAGATCATGCGGGACATGGCCCTCAATGTCTTCTGGGCCGACCGTTTCACCCTCATGATGTTCGAGCGGCGCGTCACCCGCTGGGGCGACGTGCCCCGCAACCGCGACGACGTCTACATGCCCCGCCTGACTCCCTGGCCCGAGGCCGAGGAGCGGTTGGGTGCCGTCGAGCAGGCCTACCGCGGTCTCCCCCGCGCCTGGGACAGTGCCGCCGAGGACCGCATCTTCGATCGGCTCTTCGCGGTGTTCGGTTCGCGTCGCCACTTCGCCGGCGACCTACCCTCGGTCAAACCGACTGTGACGCAGTTGATCTCCGACCCTGAGAACATCACTCTGCGCGTCCGCCACTACGATCCGAACCACCCCGTCTTCGGATACGACGAGATCCTCGATTGCCACGAGGACGTCGCCGAGCTCGAGGCCCTGAGCCGCTGGTCGATGGTTTTGCACAACCAGCAGCCCTGGGAGGGAAGCGAACTCGAACTCGTCCGGGTCGCAGACCTGAAGGACGACGACTACGTCGTGGTCTCCCACCCGCGCAATCGGGAGGTCCAGCGGTTCATCAACCGGGCCATGTCGGGGAAGACCCGCAAGGCCACCTCGTACACGCGGCACGAACCGGTCGCCCCGTCTGCGCCGTACCCGGCCGTCGACGTGCGTTCGGAGTTCGCGATCGCACCGCGCATCGATGCGATCGCCGTCGCCCATGGCGACCAGGTGTGCACCAACGAGGACCTGATCCGCAACACCGCCTACAACTGGTCGCCCATGTCGGCCGACGAGATCACGGCCAAGACCGGGATCGAGCAGCGCCGGTACACCTCGGGAACCTTCGAGGACCTGGCCCTGACGGCGGCGAAGCAGGCGATCGCCCACGCCGGTGTCGGCCCGCAGGACATCGGTGCGGTCATCACCTGCACGTGCACGAGCGGCCGGCTGATCCCGTCGCTGGCCACGTGGATCTCGGGCGAACTGGGCATCGGGCAGACCCACGCCTCGTTCGACCTGATCGCGGCGTGCGCGGGAATGCCCTACGGCCTGGCCGAGGCGACCCGCATCCTGCAGCAGGTCAAGCGTCCCGTCCTCGTGGTGTGCGTCGAGAAGTTCTCGGACAAGATCGGCACCGTCCGGCCGTCCCGGATGATCTTCGGTGACGGCGCCGCGGCGATGGTGATCTCGCCGGCCGCCGAGGGCGAGGCTCCCGATCTCGAGTTCTTCAACAGCTACGCGAGCGGCCCGACGAGCGAGGTCAACTCGATCATCTGGCCGAATCCGGACTTCGACAACTTCATCACGGTCTACGGACCCGAGGTGAAGACGCTCGCCGGTCGCTACCTGACTCAGATGCTCGACGAGATCAAGGCGCTCCCGTCCCCCGACGATGCCGAACGTTCGCTGCTCGACGACATCGATCTCATCGTTCCCCACCAGGCGAACAAGACGATGGTCATCGAGCTCGCCGCGAACGCCGGACTCTCGGCCGACCGGTTGTACTTCAACATCGAGAAGGTCGGCAACACGTCGTCGGCGAGCATCCCGCTCGCGATCCACGACGCCGTCCGCGACGGGGTCATCACCGAACCGGTGCGTATCTTCGCTCCCGGCTTCGGCGCGGGTGCGGTGGCGGGTTACACCGTCATGCGGATCGACCCGAAGGTGGTCGTGCCGTTCGAAATGACCGACGCCGGCTGAGCCGGCAGGTGATCGACGCCGGCTGAGCCGGCAGGTGACACACGCCGGCTGATCCCGGCGTACGACAGGCATCCGGGCCGTCCCCCGGCAGGCCCGGAGTACATCGGCCCGTTCGCGACATCCGGTCGCGAACGGGCCGATCGTCGTCTGCGACCTGGCGACGTAACATCCGCGACATCCAGGCCGACATTTCGTTCGGATCCGGCAAATCGGATCCGGACGAAGTACAGAAAGGCCTCGCGCATGAAGTTCCGCCGCATCGTCGCTGCGACGCTGGGGTGTGTGGCTCTGACGGTCGCCGCACCCTCGACCGCCAGCGCCTTCCCTCTCGTGGACCTGCTCCCGAAGGGCATCGCCGATCTCGTTCCGAGCGGATCGTTCAATCCGTTCGCTCCGCCGCCGGCGCCTGTTCCGGCTCCCCCGGCCGCGCCTGCACCTCAGGCGGCTCCGCAGGTCGCACCGGCTCCCCCGGCTCCCCGTCCGGCTCCGTCCGCACCGAGCGGCGGGTTCAAGAACTGCACCGAGGCATGGAACGCGGGCGCTGCTCCGGTCCACCGCAACGACCCCGGATACGCTCCGCGTCTCGACCGCGACAACGACGGGATCGGTTGCGAGCGCGATCCGCGCTGATCGGTCCGTCCGATGAACGGGCGAAGGCCCTTCCATCCTCCAGGGGACGGAAGGGCCTTCGCCCGTTCGTACGTGCAGGAACCTCAGAGCCACCGCGGCGGCGTGAGTTCTCCGCCGGCGACGCCGACGGCTCCGCGACCGGCCGCCCAGCGGACGACACCGGCGAGATCGCCTCGGACGGTGTGGGTGGTCTCGGCGTCGCCGTTCACCCGGACCGCGTCGCGTCCCTCGACCTCGAGCGCGATGCCCGCACCGAGGTCCTTCTTGCGCCACATTCCGACGATGTCGTCGAGCAGCGAGTCGAGGACGACGGGCGGGAAGTCGCCGAAGCGTCCACCGTTGTCGAGATCGACGGCGTGGATCCACACTTCGCGCGTGCGCATCCAGGCGGTCTCCTCGGCCGGCACGAGCCGGCCCTGTGCGGTGCGCACCTGCGCCTGCCACGCGGTCTCCGGCAGGTGCCGCCACTTCTCGTCGAGACGGGCGACGGTGTGCGAGAACAGGTTCCGCAGAGCGGCGGGATTCAGGGTCGCGCCCTCGGCGATCTCCTGTGCCCGCTGCTCGGTGGAGGAGTACATCGGTGTCTCGACACCGGTCGCCGCCCAGTCCATGAGCCGGCACAGCGCTGCCGCGTTGTAGCCGATGTGCGCGACGAGATGCCGGCGCGTCCACCCCTCGAGCAGGGTGGGACCGTCGAGTTCGTCGTCGGTCAGCTCGGCCAGGCGCTGCGACAGGTACGCCGTGCCCCGGCGGGCGATGAGGAGTCGCTCGGACAGGTCGAGATCGTTGAATCCCACGGTCGGCTTCTCCTACTTGATGATCGTCTTGTTCCGGACGGTGCCGAGGCCCTCGATGGTGACCTCGCAGACCTCGCCGTTGCCGATGTACCGCGCGGGCTTGCGGGCGTGGCCGACACCGCCGGTGGTGCCGGTGATGATGACGTCGCCGGGCTGCAGGGTCACGATGTGCGAGATGTAGTCGACGAGCTTGGCCGGGGTGAAGACCAGGTCGTTGGTGTTCGACGACTGCATGACCTCACCCTCGAGGCGGGTCTCGATGGCGGTGCCGAGCTGGTAGTCGGTGTCGAGGAAGGGACCGAAACCGCTGGTCTTCTCGAAGGTCTTGCCCTGATCCCACTGCAGCGTGCGGTACTGGTAGTCGCGCATCGTGTAGTCGTTGATCACGGAGTAGCCGGCGATGTACTCGGCGGCGTCGGCCTCGGAGACCTGGTAGGCCTGCTTGCCGATGACCACGGCGAGCTCGGCTTCCCAGTCGAGCTGCGAACCTGCGTAGGCGGGAACGACCACGTCGTCGTAGGGGCCGGTGAGGGCTTCCTTGAACTTCGAGAACAGGGTCGGGTACTCCGGCAGGTCGCGGCCCATCTCCTTGATGTGGGTCGCGTAGTTCAGGCCGACGCACACGATCTTGCCCGGGGCGGGGACGACCGGGGCGTAGTCGGCGGAGCCGAGGTCGACGGTCTTTCCGGATGCCTGCTCGGCGACCGACTTCCAGTTCTGATCGGCGAGCAGTGCGGACAGGTCGGCGTAGCCGTCGATGACGGTGGCGCTGGAGTCGCTGTCGACGCGGACGGCGGCGGTGCCGCCGTCGAGGCGGAGGGTGGCGAGACGCATGGGGTTCAGGCTCCTTCGGAGATGATGGTGCGGTTGAAGTGCAGACGTTCGACGATCGGCGCGTCGGAGAAGGCGAAGAGATCGACACCCTTGTCGGTCTCGAGCGACCACTCGACCCAGGACGGGACGACGATCATGTCGCCCTTGGTGACGTCGTGACTCTTGTCTGCGAGATGGAAGCGGCCCTCACCGTCGAAGACCTGGAAGACCACGGATCCGACGTCGCGGCGGGCGCGGGTGTGCGCGCCGGCGCGCAGTCGGTGGAACTCGGCGCGGATCGTCGGCATGACGTCGCCGCCGGTGGTGGGGTTGGTGTAGCGGACTGCGGCGTGGCCGGGTTCCGGGGTGGCGGCGTAACCCTCGTCCTCGAGGGCGAGCTGCTCGTTCAGCGCGCGGTCGGTGTGCTCCCAGCGGTAGCACGCGATCGGCGAGCTGGTCTTGCGGTCGAGACCCACGAGCGGGCGCAGACCGGGGTGGACCCACAGTCGCTCGGACCGGGAGATGTCCGGGGTGCCCTCGTCGGTGACACCGTCGGAGCCGAACTCGAAGAACCCGGTGTCGGTGTAGTGCACGAACGGGATGTCGAGGCCGTCGATCCACGCCATCGGCCGATCGGTCTCGTTGTGGTGACCGTGGAAGTTCCAGCCCGGGGTGAGCAGGAAGTCGCCGCGGCGCATGGCAACCGGGTCTCCGTTGACCACGGTCCACACGCCCTCACCCTCGACGACGAAGCGGAAGGCGTTCTGGGAGTGCCGGTGCTCGGGAGCGGTTTCCTTCGGGCCGAGGTACTGGATCGCCGCCCACAGCGTGGGGGTGACGTACGGGACGCCACCGAGACCCGGGTTCGCGAGCGCGATGGCGCGACGCTCACCGCCGCGGCCGACCGGCACGAGATCTCCGGCGCGCTGGGCCAGCGGGTACAGCGTCGACCACTTCCAGACGAAGGGGACGGCCTTGGACGTCGGGACCATCGGCATCAGGTCGCCGATCTGGGTCCACAACGGGTTGAGGTGTTCGGTCTCGAAGTCGTCGTACAGCTTCTGGAGCTCGGGATCGACAGGCTCGGTGGCAGTCATGAAATCTCCTTGTCCGGCGTTGTCTCCAAACTAGGGGCGCCGGAACCGGGGAATCCATCTATTTCTGCACAGTGGAATTCGGGACGTCCGGACCGGCGATATCGGCGACGTCGACCTCGATGCCCCGCACCGCCGCCTGCATCTGCGCGACCAGCCTTCCGCGCAGATGCTGCCGGTAGCGGGTGACCGGCACGGCTACCGTCAGGGCACCGATCGCAGTGCCCCGGCCGTTGCGGATCGCCACCCCGATCGCCGCGACACCCTCCTCCGTCTGCTCGACGTTGACCGCGAAACCCAGCTTGCGTGCCGCCTCGAGTTCGTGCGCGAACTCCTCGAACTCCCCGATGGCCATCCGGCGGTCGGTCGCGTAGGCGGGGCTCGGCCCCTGACTGATGTGGGGCTCGTCCGCGGGTCGCAGATAGAGCTGTTCGAGCACCGCACGGGGAAGCTCGGCGAGCAGGATCCGTCCGCCCGCGGTGAGCTCGGCGGGGAGCACCTGACCTCGGCGATCGCCCACACGCAGGATCGATGCCGCCTCCGCCGTCCACAGGAAACGCGCCTGCGAGCCCACCCGGATCACGAGGTTGACGGTCTCGTCGGCGAGCGTGGCGAGAGCTTCCATGTGCGGGCGACAGAGGTCGGTGAAGTCCCGCGTCCACCCCTGACTGGCCGGGCCGACGCCGAGCGCCGGCCCCGGGTGGTACATCCGTTTCTCGTCCTGCACGGCGAAGCCGCGATAGACGAGCATCGCCAGCAGACGGTGCGCGGTGGACGGCGCCGTGCCGAGTTCCGCGGCCGCGTCCTTGAGCCGGATCGCACCCGCATCGCGGAGCAACTGCAGCAGCCGCAACGCGTTGTCGACCGACTCGAGCATGTAGGTCGGCTTGCGGATCGTGCCCATCGGCTTATTCTGCATAGCAGAACTTTATTGCATCGCCGGGCGGCGCGCGCCCACCGTTGAAGAATGCATCTGGAGAACGAGGCTTCACCGACGCGGGCCGGAGGCAACATCACACTCCCCCGTGCTCACGTCATGGCGGTGATCGTCTGCTGGCTGTTCGTCGTGTTCGACGGCTACGACCTCATCGTCTACGGCAACGTCATATCGAGCCTCCAGGGCGAGTGGGGCATCAGCGCCTCCACCGCCGGTACCCTCGGAAGCCTGGCGTTCGTGGGCATGATGATCGGCGCGGTCCTCGCCGGCCGGCTCTCCGACGCGATCGGACGCAAGAACGCCGTCATCGGCTGCGTCGTCGTCCTCTCCGTCTTCACCGCCCTGTGCGCGGTGGCACCCGGACCCGTGATCTTCGGTCTCCTGCGCCTCGTCGCCGGTATCGGACTCGGCGGACTCGTACCGACGTCGAACGCTCTTGCCGCCGAACTGGTGCCGGACAAGTGGCGCGCCGCGGTCGCGACGATGATGATGTCGGGCGTCCCGATCGGCGGCTCGATCGCCGCCCTCATCGGCATCCCGGTCATCCCCAACTGGGGCTGGCGCCCGATGTTCGCTTTCGCGCTGATCCCCCTGCTCGTCCTCGTCCCGCTGGCGATCAAGGTGCTGCCGAAGCACGCCGTCTCGAACGCCCATCCGGACAACTCCGCGGGTGGTTTCAAGGAACTGCTCGGCTCGCGTTTCCGCACCATCAGCATCATGTTCGCGGCCGTCACCGTCGTGACCCTACTCGCCTGGTACGGCCTCGGCACCTGGCTGCCCAAGCTCATGCAGGGCGAGGGCACCGATCTCGGCAACGCCCTCACGTTCTCCCTGGCCCTGAACCTCGGCGCCGTCGCCGGTTCGTTCATCACCGCCTGGGGCGGCGTCCGCTGGGGTTCGGTCCCCACCAGCATCGTCGCCGCGCTCATCGCCGGCGTCGCCCTGCTGACCCTGCTGCTCGACCCGCCGGTCGCCGCGGTCTACCTGATCTTCGTCCTCGCAGGTGTGGGCACCCACGGCACGCAGGCACTGATCATCGCCGCGGTCGCGTCCTACTATCCCGACCACCTGCGCGGTACCGCCCTCGGCTGGGCCCTCGGCGTCGGACGCATCGGTGCCGTCGCGGCCCCGCAGATCGGTGGCTGGCTGCTCGCCGCCGGCCTCGGTGCCCACTCGAACTTCGTCCTCTTCGGTGTCAGCGCCCTGATCTCGTCGCTGCTGCTGACGGTGATCTGGAAGAAGTTCCCCGCACGCCACGAATCGCTCCGCCCGGTCTCCGCTCACTGATCACACCGCGGTCGATCGCGCCGCGATCGATACGCGCTGACCGCGCCCCGTTCCCCTCTGCTTCACACGATCCGAAGGAGTGTCATGTCCGATCTGAAGGACGCTCGAGTTCTCATTGCCGGTGGCGGCATCGGCGGTGTCGCCAATGCCCTCGCTCTCGCGCAGAAGGGCGCCCAGGTCACGCTGTTCGAGCGTGCCCCCGAGTTCGGTGAGGTGGGCGCAGGACTCCAGATCGGCCCGCACGGCTCGCGCATCCTGCAGTCGCTCGGTGTCTACGACGAGGTCATCGCGAAGGGCGTGCTGCCCAAGAACCTCGTCTTCCGTGACGCCGTGACCGCGGAGATCCTCACGAAGGTCGATCTCGGACGCGACTACCAGCAGCACTACGGCGGTGTGTACTTCGTCGTGCACCGCTCGGATCTGCACTCGGTGCTCGTCGAGGCGGCCCGCAAGGCCGGAGCGGATCTGCGGACGAACTCCACGGTGACCGACGTGGTCACCGAGGGCGACACCGTGCGGGTGATCCTGGAGAACGGTGAGGAGCACGTCGGCGACGTCGCACTCGGCATGGACGGCCTGCACTCGCGCCTGCGTCCGAAGCTGTCCGACGACCAGCCCGTCGGCTCGGGTTACGTCGCCTTCCGCGGCACCTTCCCGATGAACGAGGTTCCGCTCGAGGAAGAGATCGAGGACGTCGTGGGCTACATCGGCCCGCGTTGCCACTTCATCCAGTATCCGCTGCGCCAGGGCGAGATGCTCAACCAGGTGGCGGTCTTCCAGTCCCCCGCATTCCTCCGCGGTGAGGAGAAGTGGGGCAGTCCCGAGGAACTCGCGCACGCCTACGACCACTGCCACGAGAGCGTGCAGACCGCACTGAAGTACCTGTGGACCGATCGCTGGTGGCCGATGTTCGACCGCAACCCGATCGACAACTGGGTCGACGGCCGGATGATCCTGCTCGGCGACGCCGCGCACCCGCCGCTGCAGTACCTCGCCTCCGGTGCCGTCATGGCGCTCGAGGATGCGAAGTGCTTCGCCGACTACGCTGCCGAGGACCTGCAGGGCGACAGCGCGAACTGGCCGAAGATCCTGAAGGACGTCAACGCCGAACGCGCACCGCGCTGCAACCGCATCCTCACCACCGGACGCATGTGGGGCGACCTGTGGCACCTCGACGGTGCCGGTCGCGAGGCCCGCAACGAGCTGTTCCGCACCCGCGACACCTCGAGCTACAAGTACACCGACTGGCTCTGGGGCTACAGCTCCGACCGCAACCGCTGAGAACTCACACAGCGCCACAGAGGAATTCGTCCCGTTCCGGACAATGCCGTCCCCGATCCACCGGTCGGGGACGGCATTCGCCGTATATGCGCCGTTCATCCCGCGCCGAAGGGTGCCGGAGCGAGCGTGACCAGCACATACTGAGAACATGACCGCGTCACGGCAGGCGTCGGCGCTCCGCAGCGAGGTTCGGGACATCGCACTCGGAACCGCCGATCCGGCCGAGTTCCGGCAGGCCGTCCTCGACACGATCCGGCGGCGTATCCGTTTCGACATCGGATGCATCGCCCTCGTCGATCCGGCGAGCATGTTGTTCACGGCCGTGACCATGGTCGATGCCGCTGCCCCCGCCGGACGTGCTGCGGAGACGGTGGCGCACATCGAGTACGGCACGTCGCCCTTCGCGAACACCTACCGCAGGCTCGCCCGGACGCGGACCGGTGTGCAGACGATCCGCGAGGCGATCGACGGCGACATCCGCGACTCCCTGCCCTACAGCGAGGTCCTCGAACCGCAGGGAATGGACGACGAGGTGCGCCTCGTCTTCCGGGGCCGTGACGGTCGCGTCTGGGGCGGCGGCACTCTCATGCGCGGCCCCGGCCGGCGCTTCGACGCCGACGATGTGGCAGCCCTCGCAGGATGCGTGGGCGAGATCAGCGACGGACTGCGGTTGTCGTTGCTCCGCGAATCCCCTCGACTCGCGGCGGACATCTCGTCCGGCGGTTCCGGTCCCGCGGTCGTGGTGGTGGGCGCGGACAACGAGATCGAATCGGCCACTCCCCAGGCGGTCGAGTATCTCGAGCGCCTCGGCGCCGAAGGTTCCTTCATGCTCCCCGCCGTGGTGGTCGCCGTCCGTTTCCGCTACGAGGGTTCCGCTGCGCGCGTCGTCCGTGTCCGTACGGAGGACGGTCAGTGGCTCGTCCTGCGGGCCGGGTTACTGGACGGCCGAGGAGAATCGGCCCGGATCGTCGTCGCGATCGAACCCGCACAACCCGGTCAGCTCGTGGCTCTCACCGCCGCCCTGCACGGTCTCACGGAACGGGAGACCGATGTCCTCGCCCGTGTTCTCGCGGGAGAGACACGCACCGAGATCGCCCGTGGACTGTTCATCAGTCCGTACACCGTGCAGGACCATCTGAAGAGCATCTATGCGAAGACGGGTGTGAACAGTCGCCAGGAACTCGTCGCACGATTGTTCTTCACGCACTGCCTCCCCCGGATCGGTACGGAGATCGGGCCGGATGGGTGGTTCGTCGAGAAACCGGCGCCGACGAACGACCCGGTCGGTGCACATCGGAAGAGGTGAACCGTGGCACGCATCCTGATCGTCACCCTGGAAGGCGGTGGGAACTACCCGCCCGAAGCAGCACTCGGATGCGAGTTGCACCGCCGCGGACATCACGTTCGGGTTCTCGGTCATGAATCGCAACGGAAGGTCGCGGAGGACGCCGGTCTCGTCTTCTGCGGCTACCGGCACTCGCCGACCTGGACTCCCCACGTAGAACTGAGCACCCCGAAAGTGCTGACCATGGCCTACGCCATGATGACCGACCCCGCCGTCGCGCGGGATGTGGAGGACGAGATCACCCGGGAGCCGACCGATCTGGTGATCGTCGACTGCATGCTGTTCAACGCCCAGGACGCTGCGGCGCGCACCGGGGTGCCGCACGTGGTGCTGTTCCATTCCTTCTTCGCCGCATTCGACGGCGCATTCCGGCACGGACCGTTCGGGATCGGTTCGCGACTACGCGGCCTGGGGCCGAAGCGACTGTGGGAACAGGCCGACATGCGACTCGTGTGCTCGGACCGAATGCTCGACCCGGCCGCGCGACGGCGCACGGACGGCTCGATCGTATGGACGGGTGCGATTCACGACGCGAGGGCCGCGGCGGTCGGACGAACACCGCCGTGCGTGCTGGTCAGCCTGAGCACCGCCGGTTTCCCCGGCCAGCGCCGCACCTACCAGAACATCTTCGACGCCGCGGCGGAGATGGACGCGGAGTTCGTCGTCACGACCGGGCCGGCGATCGATCCCACCGGGTTGCGTGTACCGCCCAATGCGACCGTCCATCGGTACGTCCCGCACCACGAACTGATGCCGACCTGCTCGGCGGTCGTCGGGCACGGCGGGCACGCGACGGCCTTCCGGGCTCTCGCACACGGACTTCCGATACTGATCATGCCCATGTCGGCGGTGACGGATCAGGCGATCATCGGTCGTGAGGTCGCGAAGACCGGGGCGGGCATCCGCCTGCGGAAGACCGCCTCGCCCGAGCAGATACGCGCGGCTCTCGCGAGTCTGCTGACCGACGACGGTCATCGCACGGCGGCAACACAACTCGGAGCCCGGCTCCGCACCGTCGACGGTGCATCGGCTGCCGCCGACCGGGTGCTGACGCTCGTCGACCACTGACGAACACGCGAAGGACCGGCACCTGTCCGGTAGGTGCCGGTCGATCCTCCGCATCACCCTTCGATCGCATCTCCCTCCTCCAGAAGCTGTTTCGCATGTTCGAGGTTGTTCCGCACATCGCGCGCGTACAGCTTCTCCACGACCGGCTGAGTGAACCTGCCGAAGAAGTTCCCGACGTCCTCGGTGTCCTGGTGGAAAGTGACGCGGGTTCCCGTCTCCACCGGCTCGAAGCGATAGACGGTCTCGTACCGGATCGGGCTCTTCACACTGCGGCGGTGCTGGGCTCTGCCGGGCTCGACCCGGGCCAGTTCCTCGGTGAGTTCGATCCGCCGTCCGGCAACCTTGACGGTGGCGCGCGAGACGGATCCCTCCTTGCCGCCCTCACCCGAGACCAGCTCGTAGTCCATGACGTTCGTCATGTAGACCGGAGCGTTCTCCGGGTCGGCGAAGAAGGCGAAGACCTCGTCGACGGGCTTGTCGATGACGACGGATTCCTCGGTTACGGGCATGACTTTCCTCCGTTCGGATCGGTGTCGTAGTTACTGTTACTGGTGTACTGCAACGGTTTTCATGAACAATGCGTCAGGATGCCTGACGCGGGACCATCCCTCCGAGGGCGATGTCGTATTCCTGCGCCTGCTCGTCGAATCCGACGCTGTAGACGGTGGGATACCAGGCCGAGTGCTGATAGGCGGCCGGCAACTTGATCTGTTCGCGGATCGTCGGACTGGTCAGCAACCACTCCCGCGTGATCATCGGCTCCATGAACGTGTAGTCGCCGTCCCACGATCCGTTGACGAAGGTCTCGGTGAAGTCGTAGACACCCGGGACCATTCCTTCCGTGATGTCGAGCCAGTGCACACCCATCAACGGCACCGCGAGTTGCGATGCGAGCATCCCCGGCGGGGTCACGTAGTCGCTCGGCATGTACTTCGGGTCCGGGAATCGTTCGGCGCGAGCAGCGTAATCCGGTGCGGCCGGGTCGATTGCTTCGATCGACGCCATGTCGGTCATGTAGAAGTGCATGTCGAAATGGGGCTTCCCGAACAACACGGTCGGATCGTGTCCGCGCGGATTCCAGTTCAGCATGACGTGGTCGAACACCGTGTCGGATGCCTGAAGGGGCAGGTGCAGCATGTACATCCCGTCGACATCGGGCAGTCCGTCGAGGGCCGCCGGCGAGAAGCGGATACCGACGGCGGTCGGGGCACCGTTCTCGTCGACGGTGGCATACGCACGCGCGGTTCCGTCACCGACGCTCACGGCCTGACCGAAGTGCAGGTGGGCAGGTGTGGGCACCGCCGACGCCACGCCGCCGACCGCCACGGCGACGCACGCGGCGAGGAGTACTGCGATGGAACGAGATGAACGATGTTTCTTCATGGCACTATCCGATCGACGAGGGTTCTCGGTGAACCTCTCCATTCCGTGGATCCAGTCTCGGCCGGTGTTCGTGACCTCGGCCATCCCTCACTCGGGGGATTTCGCCGAGCGATCCGACAGAAGAGCCCGTCGTCACAGCGTCGCGACATATACTCGCCGGACTGCGGACGGACGTCACGATCCGCGGAGAACAGGGAGCGGCACTTGAGTATTCGCAACCTTCGCGTCGCGGTGGTCGGTGGAGGGATCATCGGTGCCGCGACCGCCCGGCAACTCGCTCTCTCCGACGCCGACGTGACCTTGTTCGAGAAGGAGGACCGGCTCGCCGCGCATCAGACAGGGCACAACAGCGGCGTCGTCCACGCCGGCCTCTACTACACGCCCGGCAGCCTCAAGGCGCGGTTGTGCAGGCGCGGTGTGGAGTTGTTGCAGACGTTCACCACGGACAAGGGCCTGCCCTACGACGAATGCGGCAAGGTCGTCGTCGCCCTCGACGAATCGGAACTCGGCCGGCTCGACGCGATCTTCTCGCGGGCCACGGCGAACGGGGTCCCCGGCATCAGGCGCATCGGTGCCGACGAGATCACCGCGATCGAACCGCACGCCGTCGGGATCGCAGCCCTGCACTCCCCGCACACGGCGATCATCGATTTCGTCGCCGTCACCCGCGCGCTCGCGGACGACGTCGTCGCCGCGGGTGGCACGGTGCGGACCGGTACCGCCGTGACGGCGATCCGCGAGGCGGGCGAGCAGGTCGTCGTCGACATCCCGGGCGATCAGTTGGCCTTCGACCTGGTGATCACGTGCGCGGGACTGCAGTCCGACCGTCTCGCCCACACCTCGGGCGACACCCGCGACCCGCGGATCGTCCCGTTCCTCGGCGACTACCTGCTGCTCGAACCGGACGCGGCGGCGAAGGTGCGCGGGCTGATCTATCCGGTGCCCGACCCCCGCTATCCGTTCCTCGGTGTGCATCTCACCCGCCGGATCGACGGTGAGGTGATGGTGGGACCGAACGCCTTCCTCTCCCCCGGCCGCGAGGCCTATCGCGGCGGGCGCGGATCGTGGCGGGATCTGCGCGACGCCGTCGCCTGGCCCGGTTTCTGGCGGTTCGCCGCCCACAACCTGCCCGCAGCGGGCCGGGAACTGCGCACGGCGAGCAGCACTCGACGGTTCGTCGCCGATGCGGCCGCGTACATGCCCGGGCTGACCGTCGACGACGTGCGGCCGGGTCCGCGCGGCATCCGCGCCCAGGCGATGAACTCCGACGGAGGTCTCGAGGACGACTTCGTCGTCACCGGGCACGGACGGGTCGTGCACCTGCGCAACGCCCCGTCGCCCGGGGCCACCTCGTCGATGGCGATCGCGGAGTATCTCGTCGACCGCGCACTCGAACGCATCGCCTGATCGGGTCACCCGGCGGCGGACGTCACGGTTCGCGGTGACCGGTTCCGGGCATGCTGCACGGGAACCACTTCATCGTCAGGAGGTCTCCATGGCACGAATCGCACTCTTCGGAGGACACGGCAAGGTCGCGTTGCATCTCGAGCGGCTGCTGGCCGATGCCGGTCACGAGACCAGTGCGTTCATCCGCAATCCCGATCACGCCGACGATGTGCGCGCTGCCGGTGGCACGCCCGTCGTCGCCGATGTCGAGAAGATGGACATCGCCGAGATCACCGAACTGCTGCGCGGACACGACGCGGTGGTCTGGTCCGCGGGCGCGGGCGGAGGGAATCCCGAACGCACCTACGCGGTGGACCGCGACGCGGCGATCGCCTCGATGACCGCCGCGCAGGAGGCCGGGGTGCGCCGGTACGTGATGGTGTCGTACTTCGGGGCCCGCCCCGACCACGGCGTCCCCGAGGACAACAGCTTCTACGCCTATGCCGAGGCCAAGTCGGCCGCGGACGCCCATCTGCGGGGCACCGACCTCGACTGGACGATCCTCGGTCCGAGCGCACTGACCCTCGACCCGCCCACCGGCCGCATCGAGATCGAGGGGCACGGGGCGAGCGACAAGGGACAGGTCTCGCGCGCCGACGTCGCGGCCGTCGCCGCAGCGGTGCTCGAGCGGCCGGGGACGGTGGGACGCACCATCGAGTTCAACAACGGTGACGTCCCGATCGACGAGGCACTCGACGCGCTGCGGTAGTTCCCGCGCAGCAGTCCGCCCCGGTAGCAGGGGGCAACCGGGGGCGGACATACGAGCGATGTGATCGCTCAGGCCTGCGGGGCGAGTTCCTCCACGCGCAGCGGCGAGGTGTCCGCGGCCGCCGCGATGGCCTCCTCGAACTGCCGGTGGTCGACCTGCGAGCCGAGCACCAGCGCGAGTCGCGTCAGGAAGCCCTCGCGGTCGTCCTCGGCGGCCTGGTCCAGGGCGGTCGACAGGCCGAGCCAGACGTTCTCACGACGCTGGTCGTCCTCGGTGACCTGCTCGGCGGGCCGGGCCGGGAGTTCCGCGCCGGCCGGGGCGGCACCCGAGCGCAGGGACGCGGCGACACCGTCCAGGTCGGCGACCGGCACACGGCACAGCAGCAGACCGTCGGGGCGGATCACGAAGGCCTCACCGGCCGTCGCGCCGAGTGCCTCGACGAGATCGGGCGCGTCGAGGAGTGTCACACCGTCCACCTCTGCGCTGTCGACGGCGAGGGCCGCGACGCTCTCGGGTGCGAGTGCCTGCGCAAGGCCGTTCGCGGCGGCGGCGAGGGCGGCCGAGCCCGCTGCGTCGAGGCCGACCCCGAGCACGGCGAAGCCGGTGCCGCGCGCGTCGTTCAGCGACGTCTCGCGACCGGCGATGCGGATCCGGCGGTCCTCGACGGGATCGCCCGGGAGCACACCTTCGGTGCCGGGGGCGACCGACCAGGTCAGCGGCGACAGTCGGGCGTGCGTGGCGCTGGACTGACGCGGGTTGATCAGGTGCCCGAACTCGGGGCGTCCCACGGCGAGCGCGAGGATCGCGTCACGCGTGGTGCGGTAGCCGTGGCTGCCGGGGCTCATGATGAGCGTGGACTTGCCGGCGTTGGCGACGTTCTGCTCCCACGCGTTGTGGCGTTCGAACGAGTACGCCGTCAGCAGGGCGGGTTCGGCGTTGCCGTTCACGACCGCGGCGAGCTGCCACGCGAGGGTCTCGGCGTCCTCCATGCCCGAGTTGAGCCCGCGCACACCGAAGATCGGCACGAGATGGGCCGCGTCACCGGCGAAGAGGAGACGGTCGTGGGTGAACTCGTCGAGGGCGAGTGCGCGGGCGCTGTAGAAGCCCTTCCACTCGAGGGTCCACGGCAGGTCGTTCTGCAGCCAGTCGAGGTGCTTGGCGATGCGGGCGCGGATCGCCTCCTCCTGCGTCTCGATCTCGGCGTCCTCGGACGGGTCGAGCTGGTAGTCGATGCGCCAGATGTTGCCGGGCTGCTTGTGCATGATGATCGTCGAGCCGGGGTTGCTCGGCGGGTCGAACCAGACCATGCGCTCCGCGGGGAGATCGGACTCCCAGTGGATGTCGGCGATGACGTAGCGGCCCTCGTAGCTGGTGCCCTGCAGACGCAGGCCCGCGAGTTCGCGCATGCGGCTGCGGCCACCGTCGGCGGCGACGACCCAGCGTGCGCGCAGGTGCCGCTTGCCGGCGGCGGTGTCGACCTCGAGGGTGACCTCGTCCTCGCCGCGCAGGATCCCGGCGATCGGCGCCTGCCAGTGCAGGGTGACGAGGGGGTTCTGCTCGATGGTGTCGACCATGATCTGCTCGAACTCCGACTGGGAGACGTTGATCATGGGCGGGCGGACGTCGAAGTCACGCTGCGGCATCTGGAAGTGCAGGACCTGCTGGTCGCGGTAGAAGCTGCGACCGCCGACCCACGGCAGCACGATCTTCTCGAGTTCGTCGCCGAAGCCGAGGCGGGCGGCGGCCTCGAGGCTGTGGCGCGAGATGCAGATGGCACGCGAGCCGAAGGACACCTGATCGGCGGCCTCGAGGATGGTGACGGGCACACCGCGCTGGGCCAGCCCGAGGGCGACGGCCATGCCGACCGGTCCGGCACCGACCACGACGACGGGCAGCGTCTCGTCGGCGGGAGTCATCGACTCGAACTTCGAGGCGGGGTACTTGGGCGGCTGGTAGTAGGTCGACATGATCAGGCACCTTCCTCGGGAGAACGGCGGGAGTCGGTGGTGTTCGCGTGCCCGGCGGACGGCGCGCGCAGCAGCAGGATGCTCATGAGGCTGATCAGCGCGATCAGCACGAAGTAACCGGTGATGGACATCGAGGTGCCCGTCGCGGCGAACAGGGAGGTCGCCACCATCGGTGCGAGACCGCCGCCGAGGATCGCGCCGACCTGGTAGCCGAGCGACGCACCGCTGTAGCGGATCTTGGCGGGGAACAGTTCGGCGAACAGTGCCGACTGCGGACCGGCGCAGCAGCCGAGGGTGAAGCCGAGGCCGACCATCGCGAGGAGCATGACCGGCAGGAGCGCCGTGTCCATCAGGGGGAAGAACAGGGCGGCGGCGACGACCAGGCCGGCCGAGGACCGGATGTAGACGGTGCGGCGTCCGACGAGATCCGAGCGCCAGGCCGCGAAGGCCATGCCGGCCATCCAGAACGGGCACGAGGCGATGAGCAGCGCGAGCATCGTGGTCTTGCTGAACCCGAGCGTGGCCTCGCCGTACTTGAGGACGTAGACCATGTAGGCGTAGGCGATGCCGTTGGTGGCGATGAAGGTGCCACCGGCGAGCAGCACGGTCTTCCAGTGCTGGGTGAGCACCTCGAGGATCGGCAGCTTCTCCTCGGCCGCGGGGGCGTCCTTGGCGGCCTTGAACTCCTCGCTCTCCTCGAGACCCAGGCGGATCCACATGGCGACGAAGACGAGCACCGCCGAGGCGAGGAACGGGATGCGCCAGCCCCACGCGTTGAAGGTCTCCTCGCTGAGGAAGGCGGTCAGCGGCAGGTAGACGAGGTTCGCGAGCAGCACACCGGCCGGCACACCGATCTGCGGTGCCGCGCCGTAGAGGCCGCGCTTGCCGGCCGGGGCGTTCTCGGTGGCGACGAGCACCGCTCCGCCCCACTCACCGCCGACGCCGAGACCCTGGATGAATCGCAGGGCGACGAGCAGGATCGGTGCCGCGACGCCGATGGCCGCGTAGTTCGGGAGCACGCCGATCGCCACGGTCGCGAAGCCCATCAGCAGCAGCGAGACGACGAGCATGGACTTGCGGCCGATGCGGTCGCCGAAGTGGCCCATCACGACGCCGCCGATGGGGCGCGCGATGAAGCCGACGGCGAGCGTGGCGAAGGCGGCCAGAGTTCCGGCGACCTCGGACGAGCCGGGGAAGAACTGCGGGCCGAGCACGAGTGCCGCGGCGGTGCCGTAGATGAAGAAGTCGTACCACTCGATGGCGGTACCGACGAAGCTGCCGAGCGCCGCTTTGCGTGCGGCTCTTGCCGACGTCTGCGGCGTCGAGTCAAGGACTGTCATGTTCAGTGCCCTCTCCGGCGGTCGATCCGAGGCATCCGATTAACGAGCGTTCGGACGCAGTGGGACCAATCATGAGAGCGGTCACATCGTTTGCAAAGCGCACAAAGTCGGTGAATATCCTCGGAAATTCCGTGGATAGGGACGTTCGGCCACGTCAGAGTGCCTGCGAGGTCCTCGCGACGTCGACGACGAAGTCCGTGAAAGTTTGGGCAACACGGCTCGGAAGGGCGTCCTTGCGCCACGCGAGCACGACCGGCACCGGTTCCGGAGTCGGGTCGACGACGGGCAGCAGGACGAGTTTCCGGCCCTCGTAGGTGACGTCGACGGCGGGTCGCTGCACGAGCAGGGTCCACCCCAGTCCGCGCCCCACGAACGATCGTGCCGTCTCGAAGGTCTGCGTCCGGTATGCGATGGACGGGGTGAAGCCGGCCTCCGCGCACACCCGCAGGGCGTGCCCCGAACTCGGCGGGGCGTCGAGGAGCACCATGGGCTCGTCGGCGAGATCGCGCAGGCGTACCTGCGAGGCTCCGGCGAGCGGATGATCGGCCGAGACGAGCACCATCGGCTCGCGCACGTCGAGGGTGACCGTCTCGAGTCCCGGTTCGAGATCGAGATCGTAGAGGAAGGCCACGTCGAGCTCGTGCGAGTCGAGCAACATCCGCAGACGGTTCTGGGTGTCCTCGCGGAAGTCGACGTCGGCGCGCGGATGGGCGCGGGTGAACTCGGCGATGAGGGCGGGCAACAGCGTCGGCGCGAGGGAGAGATAACACCCCACCGCCACCGGACCGACGATGTCGCCCGCCTCCGACCGCGCGTCGCTCTCGAGTTCGCTCGCATGGTGCAGCAGCATCTTCGCCCGCTCGAGCACCGCGTGACCGGTCGGTGTGAGCTTGACGCCCCGCGCGCGTTGCCGGACGAGGAGCTTGACCGCGAGAGCCTTCTCCAGATCGGTGATCGCGGACGAGAGCGCCGAGTGGGACATGTGCATCGCGTCGGCGGCCGCGGTGATGGTGCCCCACTCGGCGACGGCGACGAACGCGGCGAGTTGCCTCATCGTGTACGTGGGCACCGCGTCCGTCCTGGGCATGGTCCTACCGTAGTCCCGGGTCCCGGCCGCTCTTGCGGGCGGAAGCTCACACGAACCGGAAGAGCGGCGGGATCGCGACGACCGCCAGTGCCGCCCACCCGCAGTAGACGGGCAGGTACCGCATCTGCCACCGCTCGACCGCCGCGAAACCCGAGCGGCCCCGCAGGAACGAGATGCCGAGCCACGCCGCCCACACGAGGTTCACCAGGAGGACGAGGTTCAGACCGAGGGCGGTGACCTTGTTGGCGGTGAAACCGAACTCGGCGATGCGGGTGGCCATCGCGGTGAGCATCAGCAGGTCGACGGCGAGCGCCGCGGCGATCAGCACGACCTGCAGCAGATCGAAGACGTCCGGTGCGGCGTGCGGGTCGCGGGCGGAGATCGAGTAGAGCAGGAGCCCGAGGACGAGCACGAGGATCAGGTCCATGAGGATCAGCAGGCCCCGGTCGACGTCGAGGACGCTGTGGGACGCGATCACCGCGACGAACAGCGCGACCAGCATGAGGATCGTGACGGGCGTGAACACCCGGGTGAGAACGGGTGCGATGTTCTCCACGACCTGCTGTTTCGCCTCGACGAGCCAGGCCGCGACGACGATCGCTCCGGCCGGCCCGAACGGGACGATCCACTGTTCGAAGAACGGTTCGATATCGATTCCCAGGGCGCTGAAGGCACCCGCGGTCAGCCCCATGAGCACGCCACCTCCGAGCGCGAGCAGCGCCAGGTACACGGCGCACTCCCCCGTGAAACGCACGAAGTCCATGCGACGGCGATGGGATCGCCACTGCCCCGCCACGTAGGCCGCTCCGACGACGAACCACAGGGCGACCGGGGCGTGGATCGCCGCGATGATTTCGGTGGCGCCGCCCGGCTCGAACGGGAAGGCGTTGAGCACGATCGCCGCGAGGACGAACGGAACAGCAAGGAGCGCACTGCTCTTCGCGCTCATCTCCCGCTTCCACGCGAAGTACAGTGCGAGGAAGGGCAGCACGAGCACGGCGGCGTTGCGCACCAGCGCGGTCTCCGGGAGCCATTCGAATCCGGCCCGGACGGCCAGACCGGCACCGAGCGCGCAGGCGAGGACGACCGCGAGTTCCCTACGGCGCCGAGGGGTTCCGGATTCCTCATCGCGGCCACCACCCGAGAGGACGAGCTGTTTCCACAGCCGGTCGGAGTGTTCCTGGGCGAACTCGCGGGAGATCTCGTCGAGACCGCCCATCCGGCCGACCGCGACGAGGAATGCCTCGTCGGCCGACAGTCCGACCGACACGAGATCCGAGATCTGTTCCCGCAGATGATCTTCCATCTCGTCGATGTCCGAGGACGAGATGACCCGATGGTCGGCGACGTAGCTGCGCCAGCCGGCGATCCGGTCCTCGAGAGGTGCGCCGAGTGTCATCACGACCACCCCGGCGCGACGGCGGGAGGCAACTGGGCCGACTGCCACACCTGGTGCAGCGCCTCGGCGACGACCGTCCACTGCGCCGCCCGTTCGGCGAGGACCTCGCGGCCCGCATCGGTGATGGCGTAGTGCTTGCGACGGCGGCCGTTGTCGGCGACACGCCAGGCCGCGGACACGTGCCCCGCCCGCTCGAGACGGTGCAGGAGGGGATAGAGCATCCCGTCGGTCCACTGCATCCGGCCCTGCGACAGCTCGTTGACGCGTTTGATGATCGCGTACCCGTACGACTCGCCCTCGGCGAGGATGCCGAGCACGAGCGGGGTGGCGGACGCGGCCACCAGATCCTTCTCGATGAACATGTCGTCCTCATACCTAGAAGTTCTATGGATAACGGTGACCCTAGCAGATCTAGGTATGAGGACCGAGCGCTCTCCGCGAAGCGGTGCGAAAGCGTCTACTGCCGGTCGTCGGATCCGGCGGTTGCGGAATCGGCAGATCCCGAAGCGGAAGATTCCGAAGCGTCGGAGCGACTCCACGTCTCCGTCACCCGCGCCCGCCCGCGTTCGAACACGTCGCCGAGGACTCCCCCGACCGCCTTGAGCGGGCTGCTCATCGAGTCCAGGGCCTCGGCGATCACCGGGTCCTCGTCGTCGAGCCAGCCCGCCTCGTCGGCGCGGCACGCCCACCGGAAGTCGTCGAAGTCCTGACGCAGACCCGCGAGCACCTTCGTCGTCCGTCCCGACGACAGGCGGCGGACGACCTCGATCGGGGTGCCCTCCGCGAACCGGGCGAGCGCGGCACGGGCGCGGCGCAGCAGTTCGGCGTCCTGCGTGAAGTGGTCGGCCAGGACCTGACGGGCAGAGGCCAGCGCGTCGCGCAGTTCGTCGTCGGACGTGCGCGCCAGATGCACGCGATGCCACAGGAACAGGCAGTCCTCGACGATCACGAGCAACTGCAGCGTCTCCCCCAGCGCCTCCTCCACCGCGACCTTCTGCAGCAGTTCGACGTGCTCACCCACCGCCGCGTCGAGTCCGAGATCGTCGAGCGACGACGAGACGTGCCCGCGCAGCCGCGTCACCGTCCGGGCGAGGACCTCCCCGAGGTCGGCGATCGCCTGCCAGTCCCGGTCGGGCAGACCGCCCGTGTGGTCGACGATCGATGCCGCCCTGGTCAGAGCATTGTGGGTCGCGACGATGTCGCCGGCCGGCTCTGCACCGGCCAGGTCGAGCACGCGGTCGACGGTTCCGGGCGCCGCGTCGTCGCCTTCGAGACGCACGACGGCGGCCTCCACCGACGCGACTGCTCCCCGCAACGCTTCGAGGACCGCGTCGGGGGCGGTGGGGACTGCAGCGGTGGGTTTCGACGTGTCGGCCATTCCCCAATCGTGCTACGTCGGAGGGCCGGATGCATCACGTCTTCCGGCTCAGTTCGGGACGCGCACCCAAGCCTGTTCGAGCAGAGCCACCACTTCGGTCTCCCTGCGGGCCCGGTAGGCCGACAGGATCCGGCGCGGACGCGACTCCCCGTCGAGACCGAGAGCGGACGCCAACGCCGACGCGATCCGTTCCTCGGGGACGGTCTCCGGTTCGGTGTGGCCGATGAGCGAGAGCGCCTTGCGCAGCGGTTCGGCGTTGTCGGCGACGGTGCGCAGCGGCAGGACGTCGAACCGGCCGTCGGTGCGGACCTCGAGCAGCAGCTCGTTGTCCTCCTCCACCCCGACGTCCTCGAGGAACCGGCGGATCGAGGACAGACGCGGCACCGGTCCCGTCCAGCGCAGGGTCTGGCCGCCCAGGCGGGACGGGAGCACCACGTGCCCACCCGGTGCGCACCCGGCGATCGCGGCGACGGCGGACGGAACCGTGAACTCGGCTCCCCGCAGGTGGTCGCGGGTCGCGGGGATGCGCAGACGCCAGGCCTCGCCCAGCCGGTAGAGGCGGCGCGTGCGCTCGGGCACGGAGATCGGGACGTGCGAGCGGTGACGGCGCCGGACACGGCCGTCGACGACCTCGAAATCCCCTCCGGCCGTGAACGTCCGGGCGGAATCCTCGGAGATGCCGAATCGGTCGACGAGCGCGGCGACCACCATGTCGCGATCGGCACTGCCGCCGCGGGAATCGACCAGCCGTGCGATGCGGGTGCGGATGGCGGTGACCACGTCGACGTCCCACTCGGCCAGCGCCCAACGTTCACCGTCGGACGTGAAGCGCTCGTCGTCGGCGAGTTCGGAGACGAGGGTGTGGACGTCGGCGTTGACCCCCATGCGCGCGACGAGCGTGTCGGCGGTCAGGGGGTCGCCGAGCACCTCCAGGACCTGAGCGGCGCGACCGGCGAGTCCGTCCGGCGGGGACAGCAGACGGCGTTCGAAGGTCGTCGTGCCGCAGTACCGGGTCCACGCCTCGAACTCGTCGTCGGGAAGCGACCACACGGCCTTCACCGCGGCAGGCTCGACCACACCGTTCGGCGATTCGAACTCCGAGAGCAGTCCGCGCGTCTGTTTCTCGGCGTCGGGCAGATCCGGTACTGCGATCCACCCGTCCGCGACCTCGAAACGGTCGTCGAGGCGGTGCAGCACCCGCCACAGGGGCACGTCGAAACCCGGGACGGTCCGGCCCAGCACCGGGTGGGTGCGCACCATCCGGTCGAAGGCCGCCACCGGCCGCACGTCGACGCGCAGCGCCGCGAGCAGGTCGCCGACCGCCGTGCCGAACGGGAAGGTGGACGGCGCGGCCGGGTCGTCGACGTCGTCGTGGACGCGGCGCCGCAGGGCCGTGCGTTCCGCGTCGGGCAAGCCCTTCAGGTAGTCGGTGAGTTCGGCGATCGGATCGGCCGGCGCCGCCACCGGCAGGTCGCGGGCGGTGAGTGCTCGCAGCCGGGCCGCGGCGTCCTGGATCTCCTCCGGCGCCCCGTCGTCGATCACGGCTTGCAGGAGAGGAGCATCGTCCCGGCCGCACACGCGACTCCACCGCGCCAGCGCCGCCAGGTCGTCGAGGAGCAGCGCCGCGGCAGGCACCCGCGCGGCACGCGGATCGGCTTCGAGGGTGGCCGGTTCGCGGAGCACCGTCGCGACGAGGGCGGCGCAGACGATCTCCTCCACCGCATCGCGGTCGGCGCCGCGGATCCCGAGCAGGTCGGCCGGACTGCGGCTGAACAACTCGGCGGTGGTGGGTGCGTGCGGGAGGCGCGCGACGAGGGTCGCGGCGGCCGGGCCGAGATCGAGTGCGGCCACGGGCACTTCGTCCTCACGCAGCAGACCGTCCGCGAAGCGCAGCTCCGGGTGGTCGGTGACGTAGATGTGGGCGAGTTCGGCGCACAGTTCGGGGATCTCGGTGTGCTCGCAGGTCTCGGCGGGCGACTCGTTCTCCCACCAGCGGGACGACGACACGAGTGCCCCGAGAGCGGCGGTGCGGGCCGATCCGTAGCGGTCGATCCACGGCATCAGATCCACCCAGCGACGACTGTCGAGTTCGTCCGACGACAAGGCACGAGACCACAGCGACACTGACCGTTGCTCCTCTTCCACGCCCGGCGGAGGCCGCGGGCCCCCTCTCCGGCGTCGACGCCGCGCTCGTGCAGCGCGTCCACGCGAGGCGCCCTCGACCCGGACGCCGGTTCTCACCCTACAGTCCGAACGCCCCGTTTCCCGTCAGGTGAGGGCGATGTCGGAGTCGGAGTCGTCACGCGCCTCCGGGCGCAGCCGCAGCAGGACGAGTCCCGTCACCGACGCGACGATGAGCGAGGCCACCAGCCCGTTCACGTGCAGCGCCCACACGGCGATCACCGCCCCGGCCAGTCCCCCCAGCAGAGCGATCCAGAGCAGTACTTTTCCCAGGACCGAAGCCATTTCCCCGCACCTTCCGGCAAGTCACGATCAGAACGGTGAGGATAGTGTCATCTGTCACAGTCCTCACGAAAGTCCATCGGTGTGTCGACGGATCGTGCCCGCACGGTGACCGGGGCATACTGGTGCGGTTCGAGACGGTGGGGTCGGCAGGAACACGACGGGGAGGCGGAAACTGTGGCGGGACCGACGAGTGACCGAGCACGCACGGACGTGATCCTGCGGGACGTGACGCTGCGCGACGGACTGCAGCTGACCGGCAAGCTGCTCCCCACCGAACGCAAGGTGGAGATCGTCCGGGCGCTGCTCGCGGCGGGCGTGCCCGAACTCGAGATCGGCTCCCTGGCGCGCGCCGACCTCGTGCCGCCGATGGCGAACACCCTCGACCTCGTCGCGGCGCTGACCGAGGAGGAACTCGACCGCTGCTGGATCTGGGTCGCCACCCCGCGCCACGTCGAGAAGGCGATCGCGGCCGGTGCCCGACGGTTCCAGTACTGCTTCTCGGTCTCCGACGCCCACAACCGCGCCAACATCGGCCGCGACACCGAGGACAGCATCGCCGCGATGCCGGCGGCGATCGAACGCGCCCACGCCGCCCGCGGCAGCATCCAGTTGTGCCTGGCCACCTCGTTCACGTGCCCGTTCGACGGGCCGGTCGACCCCGACCGCGTCGTGGAGATCGCGTGCGACCCGCGCACCGACGGAGCCGCCGACATCGTCGTCGCCGACACGCTGGGTCAGGCCGTGCCCGGCCAGGTGTCGTCGCTGATCGCGAGGCTGGCCGCCGAATCCCCCGACCGGCGGATCGTCTACCACGGTCACGACACGTGGGGTCTCGGTGTCGCCAACAGCCTCGCCGCGATCGACGCCGGAGCGACCGTCGTCGACGGTGCGCTCGCCGGCCTGGGCGGATGCCCGTTCGCGCCGGGCGCGAGCGGCAACACCGCGAGCGAGGACCTGCTGTTCGCGACCCGTCCGTCGTGGCTGGATCCGGAGGTCTTCGGCTCCCTGGTCCGGCTCGGTGAGGACATCGTCGCCGAACTGGACGAACCGAACCGGTCGCGTGCCCGGCAGGGCGCCCGCTCCGAGGCCGAGGCCTTCGACTGGGTGCTCCGGTGACCCGCATCCTGATCGCCCCCGACAGCTTCAAGGGCACCTACACCGCCGTCGAGGTCGCCGACGCGATCGCCTCCGGGGTGGAGAGCGCCGGGCACACCGCGATCCGGATGCCCGTCGCGGACGGCGGTGAGGGCACTCTCGACGCGCTCGCCGGGCCCCTCGGTCTCGCCCGGATCGAGGTCGAGGCCGTGAATCCGTGGCGGTCACCGTGCCGCGGGCTGCTGGGGATGTCGCCGGACGGCACGGCGGTCGTCGAACTCGCAACGGCGAGCGGCATCACCACCCCGCACGACGGTCCGCGCGACGCCGTCACCGCCGACACCTACGGCACCGGGATGGTCATGGCCGAAGCCGTCCGGCGCGGAGCACGGCACATCGTCGTCGCGGCCGGTGGATCGGCGACGACCGACGGTGGTGCGGGCGCGATCGCCGCGATCGACGAGCGGGGTGGGCTCGACAACGCCTGCGTGACCGTGCTGTCCGACGTGACGACCCGCTACACCGATGCGGCACGGATCTTCGGGCCGCAGAAGGGCGCCGACGCGGCCGCCGTCGCGCTGCTCACGCGCCGCCTCGAGGAGACCGCGCTGACGCTTCCTCGCGACCCGCGGGAGGTCGACGGCTCGGGTGCGGCCGGTGGTTTCTCCGGTGGGATGTGGTCGCGGTTCGGTGCCGAACTGCGGTCGGGAGCCGACTTCGTGCTCGACGCAGTGGGATTCGACGACGCCGTGCGCACCGCCGATCTCGTGGTGGTCGGCGAGGGACGGCTCGACGGCCAGTCGCGGGCGGGCAAGATCGTCTCGGCGATCCTCGCGCGCTGCGGCGACGTTCCGGTGGTCGCGGTGGTCGGTTCGGTCGGCGACGATCTCGGCGACTACCGCGAGCGGTTCGCCGACGTCGTCGTCGCGTCCGATGCGGAGGCGCTGACGCGCGCCGGTCGGGCACTGCGAGTCTGAGCGGCGCGCCCGATCACCGGCCGGTCACGGAGCGGTGGGAGGCGCGCTGCCGCAGGGTATCTCGGTGGGCGTCTCGGGCGTCGGCACCGGGTCGACCGGATCGGACGCGTGGGCCGGCCACGATGCCGGTCGCGCCTCGGAGCACGGGTCGGCGGCGGGTGTGCGGTCGGGCGACGGCACCGGCGACGGCGGGGGCGCCACGGCGGTCTGCAGACCGGGCGCGGAGCGTTCCGCCTGCACGCCGCTGCTCACCGCGACGGCCAGTCCCCCACCCAGCAGGGCGACGAGCGCGACGAGCGTGGCCAGCAGGACGGTGCCGCGACGGCGGTTCGTGGGCGCGGCGACGACCGTCGGGGTACGGCGGGCGGCTGCGACGAGCGCGGCACCGGTCGCGCGATGCCAGGGCACCCCGTGCGGAGTCACGAAGGGAACACCGAGGACGGTGGCAAGTTCTCGTGCCGGACGGGCGTCGCCGGGACGCAGATCGAGGAAGACCACGGCGTCGGGCGAGGTGCCGGCGCGGGCGACCGCTTCGTCCATCGCCTCGGGCAGCGACTGTGTGTAGGGACCGAACTCGTCGCCGTCGGGGCTGACCGTGGACAGCACCGTGCGCGAGGGGACGTCGACCATCGATGCCGATTCGACGCCGTAGGTGCGGGTGTGCAGGGCCAGGACCCGCAGTTCCGCGAGTTCCGGTGCGCCGGCGAGGAAGGCCAACCGCGCTTCGTCGAGCAGGACCGAGTCGACGTCGATACCGAGTACGGCTCGCACCGCCTCGGTGACCGGTTCGGCGTCCTCGTCGTTCTCGGGACCGGTCACCACCGCGGCCGCGGACAGCGTCAGTGACGCCGCGGCGGCACGTTCCGCCATGGCGGAGGCGGCAGCGGCGGCGGCCTCGGCCGGTGTGTCCCCGGGTGCGCCGAAGCCCCGCTGGGAGTCGAACGGACCGAGACTCGGAACGTCGGCATCGACGAGGACCGCGCACACTTCACCCTCGTCGACGGAGATGCCGAGCATCGGGCGCATCTGTTCGTCCCTCCACGGCTGCCAGCACGAATCACGACGGCCCGAGCGGCCGTCGCTCGGACGAGCCTAACCGACATCCGGGCCTACTCCCGGTAACAACCGACGGTGAGTCCGACGGTCGCGGCGACGTAACTGCCGAAGGTGATGTACGAGCCGTCGGCCGCGAACATCCGGACGGCGAAACCGGTATCCGGAGGCAGCACATGGCGACCGTGGAAGCCCGCCCGCGCGGCGGTGTCCTCGAAGACCCTGGCCGCACGGTCGAGTTCGTCGACCGGCACCGGCCGTCCCGACCCGTGGATCGGAAGATGCACCGTCAGACCCGAGGTGCCGTCGGGCAACGTGCATCCCGCCGTGGTGCTCGCGTACTTCGGTTCGAAGCGCAGGCCGGGGAACTCGGCGGACAGTGCGGTGAGGACGTCGCGCTGCACAGCGGTGTAGAACTCGACCGCGCCCGCGCTGGTCGTGGCGACCGGTTCGGGCATCGCGACCGGGGTCACCGTAGTGGTGCACGCGGCGAGCAGTGCTGCCGGAACGACGACGCTCGCCCCGAGCCGGGAAGTCCACGCAGAGGTCACGGCGTACTCCGTTCCGCGGTGCCCGCGACGACACCGGCAATGTGGTGGGAACTCGACGTTCCGGGGGTGAGATACGAGCTGTGGCCGGTGATGCCCGCGAGCGGGACTCCGGCGGTGGTGGTGCCGGGACCGGCGGGAAGATGCGTCAGGCCGTCGAGGAAGCTCGGGTCGCCCCCGAAGGTTCCGACGTCGGCGACGATGTCGCATTCGGCTTCGACGAGATAGGCGGAGCCGGGCGGGATCCGCAGGTCGGTCACGTCGCCGGTCCCGATCCCGGGAGCCCCGACGAACACCGCGGCGTCGACCGCACCGGTCTCCCTCAGCGCCAAACCGGAGACGACGGCCCCGTACGAATGCCCGACCGTGGTGATACGCGGGTCGTCGGGGCGCGAGGCCGCGATGCCGTCGAGGAAGTCGACCAGGCGAGGCGCGGCGATTCGGGCGGCGAGGTCGGAGACCGGACTGCGCTCGGTGAACGCGAGACCCCATCCCCAGTGGGGCGCCTGGTAATTCAGCCAGGTGACCGCCGCGACGGAGGGATCGCCGCCGGTGAGGTGGAGCCGAGCGGAGTCGCGCAGCGCCGCGACCTGCGCGTCGTAACCCTGCAGATTGCCCTGCACGGTCGAGCCGGCGCCGGGGACGAAGACGGCCAGGTGGTCGGCGGTGTCGACGTCCCCGACGGCCACCGCCGCCATCGCTTCGCGTCCGGACAGGTCGAGGGCGATCAGTTGCCGGTCGCCGTGGGCGAGGGTCGCGTCGATCGCGTCGAGGGCCTCGATCTTCCGCACTGTCTGTTCGAGCCCGGCATCGGCGTCGGTGAACAGTCCGGTGACGCCGAGAGGGTCGATCACGGTGCCACCGAGGAACATCGCGTCGAGTTCGGCCCGCAGTTGGGTCGCCACGGATTCGAGGCGGCGACGTTCGTCGTCGAGCAAGGCACGATTGGCGAGATCGCGAGCCACGGCGGGTATTCCGTCGAGGGCACCGATCCGTTGAGGATGTTCGGCGACCAGCGCGGTGCGTGCCGTGTCGTCGAGACCGTTCCACCACTGCGCGACCTGCACGGGACCGGTGGCCGGATCGGGCAGGGCCGGCAGCGTCGTCGATCCCGACCGTGGAATCGCGGTGTGGAGGCGATCCTGTTCGCCGAGAACCGTTCCCGACGGCTCGGATTCGGCACTCAGGCGAGCGGCGGCCTCGCGGTCGAGCCCATCGGCACGGACGAGCAATGATCGCAGCGACGCCGCGAGCAGTTCGTCGCCGTCGAGCGGGAAACCCCGTGCAGCGGCCCTGGCCTGCAGCTCGCCCAGTTCGGCGTGCAGTGCCCGCAGTCGCGGCACGACGAACCGCGCACACGCGAACACCTGCCGGTACGCCTCGGCCTGCGCCGCGAGATCCCGCCCGCACGAGGAGAATACGGACCTTGCTCCATCGTGGGCCGCACCGCTCCAGGCGTCGCCGAAGGATGCCGACCGCACCACGTCGCCGGCCACGGCGTCCACCGCGTCGGCGCACGCCGCGAGTTCGGTCGCCATGCGCTCGAGCGCATCCGGATCCCACCCCGCCAGATCGTCCACCCGCATACCACCACCCCCTGCCGCGGAAGCATAGGGGGCACCGACGACGACCGGCCCACGGAATGCTCCGCGGGCCGGTTGCTGTGGACAACTCCACTGCCTGTGGACAACTCGTGTCCACCTGCACTTTCTGCCTACATGTCGCTGATCGCTTCGAGCGGCGGCGTCTTCGCCGCACGCTGGCCGGGCCACAGCGCCGCGAGGACACCGATGATGCCGGACGCGACGAGCATGCCGACGACCTGCGACCACGGCACCGAGATGATGTCGAGTCCCTGATCAGCGAGGGTGCGCACGAACGCCCAGCCGAACGCGAGACCGAGCACGACACCCACGACCGCACCGAATACTGCGATGAGCAGCGACTCCAGGTAGATCGTGCGACGCACCTGGGCGCGTTGCATACCGACAGCGCGGAGCATGCCGATCTCCCGCCGCCGTTCCACCACCGACAGTGCCAGGGTGTTGACGATGCCGAGGATGGCGATGACCACGGCGAGGGCGAGCAGGCCGTAGAGGATCGCGAGGAGCATGTCGATCTGCTGCGCCTGCTGTCCCTTGAACTGCTCACGGTCGAGGACCTGCACGATCACGTAGTCCTTGACCGCCTCCTCGATCGACGCGCGCACGGTCTCCGGATCGGCACCGTCGACGGTGTTCATGAGGACGACGAGCGCCGACCGGTTGTTCGGCGGCGTGAACTGCTCGAACAGCTGCTGCGAGACGACCCACGGACCGATCAGCTGGTTGTCGGTGAAGATGCCGGCGACGGTGGTGTCGACGGTGTCGCCGTCGCGGCTGGTGAGCGGAACGGTGGAGCCCACCTCCCAGCCGCGGTCGTCCGCCGAGGTCTGCGAAACGAGGATCTCGTTCCCGGTCACCTCGAAGGCACCCGCGACCATGTCCAGGTCGAGAACGTCCTGGAGGGGTCCGCCCGCTCCGGTGCCGAACTCGAAGTCCTCGTCGATCTTGGCCTGCACGCCGTAGGCGGGCACGACCTCCTCGACGCCGTCCACCCCGCGGACCGCCTCGGCGGCGGGGGCCGGGACGCCGAACATCTGCGGCCCGGTGAGCATGAAGTCCGCTTCGACACCGTTGTCGACGAGCGCGTCGACACTGGCCTTCGCCGACGACCCGAACACACCGATGACGGAGACGAGCATCAGACCCAGGGTGAGGGCGAAGGCGGTCGCGGCGGTGCGACGTGGATTGCGGGTCGCGTTGGTGCGCGCGAGACGGCCGATCGCCCCGAAGGGCCGGGCGAAGACCGCGCCGAGCGCGTTCACGACGGGTCGGGACAACGCCGGTGCCGCGAACAGCACCGACAGGATCAGCAGGAAGGCACCGATACCGACGGTCGCGGCCGCGCCACCACCGACCTGCTGTGCGCCCACCACGACGAGCGCCGCACCGACGATCGCGCAGAGCACACCGATGATCGTGCGGATGCGCAGCGACTCGACGGTCGCCGTGGATTCCTCGCGCATCGCGGCGACGGGCGGAACGTGGGTCGCGCGCCGCGCCGGGGCGTAGGCGCTGACCATCGTCACGACCACGCCGACGAGCAGCGCGACGATCACGGTGCGCGGGGACAACTGCAGCGGCCCGGACGGCAGTCCGAGATCCGCGGCGTTCAGTGCCGCGCGCAGACCGTAGGCGAGCGCGACGCCCGCGGCGATACCGATGATGCTGCCGATCAGGCCGACGACGAAGGCCTCGAGGGTGACCGACCGGCCGACCTGCTTGCGGCTCGCGCCGATCGCGCGGAGCAGGGCGAGTTCGCGCAGTCGCTGGGCGACGATCATCGAGAAGGTGTTGTAGATGATGAACGTGCCGACGAGCAGTGCGATCGCACCGAACGCGAGCAGGAAGTAGTTGAGGAAGTTCAGGGCCTCGGCGACCTGCGACTTGGTCTCCTCGGTGACCTCGGCTCCGGTCTGCACCTTCAGATCGGGCAGCGCCGCCGCGATCTCGTCGCGCAGCTGCTCGGGCGAGAGCGAACCGTCGCCTGCGACGTCGAGGAAGCCGACGTGCCGGCCGTCGGTGAACAGCTGTGAGGCCTGTTCCTCGGTGAACAACGCACCGATGTAGCCGCCGGTGTCGGTCTCGAGTTCGTAGATGCCGCTGACGGTCACCGGCACCATGCCCTGCGAGATGGTGAGCACGGTCGTGCTGTCGCCGATCGAGAGATCACCGCGTTCGGCCGCGCTCTCGTTGAGCGCGATCTGCCCGCTCTCCGCCGGCGGTCCACCGGCCACGAAGGTCTCCGGGTCGCCGACGAGACGGTCGGGCGGGATGTAGGCGTAGCCCTCGGCGGGCGCGCCTCCGGTCTGGATCGCGGCGCCCTCGGAGTCGAGGACGATGATGCCGCCACCGATCGACGGGGACGTGCGCTCGACGCCGGGGAGGGCGGCGACCTGGTCGACGGCCTCGATCGGGACACCGCTGGTGCCGTACTGCTCGGTGCTGACGCGGACGTCGACGCCCTGGGCGACGTCGCCGAAGATGCCGTCGAAGGTGCGCTGCAGCGTGTCGGTGAAGACGAACGAACCGGTGATGAAGGCCGTGCCGAGCACCACGGAGAGCACGGTCAGGGCGAGCCGCACCTTGTGTGCGGCGAGATTGCGCAGGGCGACCCTGCGGATGGGATTCCCACTCATCGCGGTGTCTCCTATTCCGCCACGGGAGCCGCGGAGGCGGGATCGAACTGCTTCATCCGGTCGAGCACACGTTCGGCCGTCGGTTCGCGCATCTCGTCGACGATGCGTCCGTCGGCGAGGAACACCACGCGGTCGGCGTAGCCGGCGGCACGCGGGTCGTGGGTGACGATCACGACGGTCTGGTCGAACTCGTCGACGGCCGCGCGCAGGATGGACAGCACCTCACCGGACGAACGCGAGTCGAGGTTGCCGGTCGGCTCGTCGCCGAAGATGATCTCGGGCCGGCCCGCGAGGGCACGCGCGCACGCGACACGCTGCTGCTGGCCACCGGACAGTTCGCCGGGGCGGTGTCCGAGACGGTCGGTGAGACCGAGCCGGGTGACGACGGTGTCGAGCCATTCCTGATCGACCTTGCGGCCCGCGATGTCCACCGGGAGGGTGATGTTCTCGAGCGCGGTGAGGGTGGGGACGAGGTTGAACGCCTGGAAGACGAAGCCGATGCGGTCGCGCCGCAGCTGGGTCATCCCCTTGTCGGACAGGGTCGTCAGATCGGTGTCGCCGATGAAGACCGCTCCGGAGGTCGCGCTGTCGAGACCTGCGAGGCAGTGCATGAGAGTCGACTTGCCCGATCCGGAGGGACCCATGATCGCGGTGAACTCACCGGCGGCGAAATCCGCGGTCACACCGTCGAGGGCGTGTACCGCGGTTTCTCCGGTGCCGTAGATCTTCTTCAGGTCCTGGGCGCGGGCTGCTGGGGCCGAGTGCAGTGGCATGCACCCATCTTCCCGGTGCCGGGACCACTGCACCATCGGGGAGGACCCCGATCTTCGATTCGGGGATACGGGCGTATGCCGCAGGGGTGGCTCAGGCCCAGCGTGCCTGGCCTCCGTCCAGCGGGATCGTCGCGCCGGTGAGATAGCGTGCGTCGTCGCTCACAATCCACGCCACGGCGCGTCCGATGTCCTCCTCGGGGTCGCCGATGCGGCGGAGCGGGATGGATTCCACGAACTCGGCGGCCTCCTCCGGGTTCGTCTCCGTCCACCACTTCAGGCCCGGCGACAGGGCGTGCGGGGCGATGGCGTTGACACGGATGCCGTCGATCCCCCATTCCGAGGCCGCGGTGCGGGTGAGCGACCGCAGCGCCTCCTTGGTGGAGGCGTAACCGCCGTAGCCGCTCATGTCCCAGCGCACTGCCGCGGAGGTGACCATGTTGACGATCGATCCGCCGCCGCGTTCCTTCATGATCGGGTGGACGAGCTGCATGGCGTGCAGCGCCGCGAGCGGACCCGAGCGGTACGCTTTCTCCAGCACCGCCGGCTTCAGGTCGAGCAGCGGCCCGAGCGGATTGAAGCTCGCGTTGTTGACGAGGATGTCGACACCACCGAAGGCCGAGACCGTCCGGTCCACCGCGGCGGCGATCGCATCCGGATCGGCGATGTCGCACACGACCGGCTCCGCGGTGCCACCGAAGGCGCGGATCTGCTCGGCGGTGTCGACCAGCTTCGATTCGGTCCGGCCGGTGACCGCGATGGCCACTCCTTCGCGGGCCAGCGCGAACGCGACCCCCTGACCGATCCCTTGCCCCGCGCCGGTGATCAGCGCGACCCTGCCGTCGAGTTTCCCGCCTTCGAGTGTGCCCATGCGAGGAGTCGAGCAGATTCCGGGCACGTCCGGGTGTTGCGGTCCCGGTCGGCGGGACACTGCCCTAACCTGTGGCACATGCGGATAGGTGCGCACGTCCGGCAGGACGACGATCCCATCGGGCAGGGCGAGCATCTCGGTGCCGATCTGGTGCAGGTGTTCCTGTCGGACCCGCAGAAGTGGACGAAGCCCGGTGAGCATCCGCGCACCGAGGAGATCCTCGCGTCGGACGTCGACGTGGTGGTGCACTCGCCGTACGTCATCAACGTGGCGAGCCTGAACAACAGGGTGCGGATGCCGTCGCGCAAGGCCGTCGCCGACCACGCCGAGGCGGCCGCGCGGATCGGCGCGCTCGGGCTGGTGGTCCACGGCGGGCACGTCCGCGCGGGTGAGGACGTCGCCGCCGGGGTGGAGAACTGGCGCAAGCTGTTCGAACGGCAGGAGGACAAGGGCGGGTTCGGGGTGCCGATCCTCGTCGAGAACACCGCGGGCGGCGACTTCGCGATGGCCCGCTACATCGACGCGATCGGGCGTCTGTGGGACACCATCGGCGACTACGGCCCCGGATTCTGCCTCGACACCTGCCACGCCTGGGCGGCCGGGGAGGATCTCGTCGGTGTCGTCGAACGGGTGCGTGCGGTCACCGGCCGGATCGATCTGGTGCACCTGAACAATTCGCGTGACGAGTTCGATTCGGCCCGCGACCGGCACGCCAATCTCGCCGACGGGCAGATCGATCCGCAGTTGCTCGCGGAGATCGCGGTGCAGGCCGACGCACCGATCGTGCTCGAGACCCCGGCGGAGGGACTCGCCGAGGACATCGCCTTCCTGCGGGAGCACTCGACCTGACGACGCACTCCGTTCTACGTTTGCGTCGTGCGCGGACCGATGCACCGTGTCGACGGCGCGCCTCTGTCTCCGACCGAAGCGCACGCCTCCGAAGCTGCGGTCACATGCCGGGAAGCTCGCCGGTCAGATAGTGCTGCACGGTGGGGGCGACGATCCCGACGAGCTGCTCCGACGGCATCGACGCGAGCGGTTCGAGTCCGATGATGTAACGCACCAGCATGATCCCGGTCATCTGGGTGGCCACCAGCTCGGCCCGCAGTCTGCCGGTGCCGACCGGACGATCGATGCGCTCGAACAACGGCGCGAGCGCGACCTCCAGCAGGAACGAGCGGATCAGACCGCTGTCACCGCCTGCGATCTGCGCACGGAACATCGCCACGGCCGCGTCGCGGTGCGGCGAATCCCACACACCGAGAAGGGCGGTCACGAGAGCACGGCCGAGATCCTTGGGTGCGGCCGCGTAGACGGGGGCGAGGACGTCGCGCGGATCGACCGGCAGCGCGATGGACGCGGTGAACAGTTGCAGCTTGGTGCCGAAGTAATGGTGCACGAGCGCCGGGTCCACCCCGGCACGGGCTGCGACCGCACGCACCGTCGTCTTGTCGAATCCGTTGGCGGCGAACAGTTCCCGGGCGCTCGCGAGGATGTCGTCGCGCGCGCCCGAGTTCCCGGGGCGGCGGCCGGGGCGCCGCGTCCCGGCCTCGCTCGTCACGGGGTGCGACGGCGCAGTGTCGCCGCACCGAGCGTGAGGGCCGCGGCGGCGAACGCCGCGACGACGATCAGATCCCGCACCATGACGCCGGTGACCCCAGGATTCACGGTGATCTCCTGCAGCGCCTCCACCGCGTAGCTCAACGGCAGTGCGTTGCTGATCCAGCGCAGCCAGTCGGGCAGATCGTCCCGGGCGACGAGCAACCCGCACAGCAGGAACTGCGGAATGACGATCACCGGCATGAACTGCACGGCCTGGAACTCGGTGCGGGCGAAGGCGCTGCACAGCAGCCCCAGGGAGACCCCGAGGACGGCGACGAGAACCGCGACGATCAGCACCCACAGCACCGATCCGGCGCTGGTGACGTCCAACAGCCAGAAGGCCACCACGCAGGCGAGACCGGCCTGGACGGCCGCCGCGAGCGAGAAAGCGCTGCCGTAACCGGCGAGCAGGTCGAGTTTCGTCAGCGGTGTCGTGAGTAGCCGTTCGAGGGTGCCCGAACTGCGCTCGCGTTGCATCGCGATGGAGGTGACCAGGAACATCACGACGAACGGGAGGATCCCGAGCATCGTGACGGCGATCCGGTCGAACAGCGAGACTCCGCCCGGACCGGTGGGGGCGTTCTGGTACATGAAGTACAGCAGCGTCATCAGCAGGCTCGGGACGAGCACGATCATCGCGACGGTGCGATGGTCGGCCCGCAGTTGACGCAGGATGCGGGTGGTCGTGGTGGCATAGATGACAGCGCTCACGGTCGTGCTCCCGTCCGGTTCCGGATGAGTCGGAGAAAGGCGTTCTCGAGGCCCGTCTCCCCCGTCTGTTCGCGCAGTTCGACCGGGGTCAGCTGGGCCACCAGTCGGCCTTCGCGCAGGAGGACGAGCTCGTCGCAGTGGTCGGCCTCGTCCATGACGTGGCTCGACACGAGCAGGGTGGTGCCGCGGTCGGCGAGTGCACGGAAGTGCTCCCACAACTCGGCGCGCAGCAGCGGATCGAGTCCGACGGTGGGTTCGTCGAGCACGAGGAGTTCGGGATCGCCCACCAGCGCGCACGCGAGCGACACCCGTCCGAGCTGGCCGCCGGAGAGGGCCGACGTCCGGTTGTCGGCGTGGTCGGTCAGCCCGACCGCCGCGAGGGTGTCGGCGACCGCGGCGCCCTTCCGCCCGTAGAGGGAGGCGAAACAGGAGACGTTCTCGGTGACGGTCAGGTCGGGGTAGACGCTCGGCGACTGGGTGACGTACCCGATGCGGCGGCGCAGTTCGGCGCTGCCCGCGGGCAGGCCCAGCACCGTGACCGTGCCGGATTCGACGATCTGGGTGCCGACGATCGCGCGCATCAGGGTGGTCTTCCCGCAGCCCGAGGGGCCGAGCAGTCCGGTGATCGAACCGCGCGGGACGCGCACGCTCACGCCCTCGAGGGCTCGGTGGGTGCCACGCCGGACGTGCAGGTCGCGGATGTCGACGGCGTCGGAGATGTGGTCGATGTTCATGGTCCACTCAATTCATCGAGTGTTGAAATCATCCTCGGATGAATTGTGCGCCTCACGTCTCGATCCGGTCAACCCCCGCGAGCGTCGCCAGGGGTCGCCAGCAGCTCCGACGTACCATGAGCCCCATGAAGCACACGCGTCTCACACTGGCCGTCACCGCAACAGCACTGGTCCTGGCGGGATGCTCCGCCGGCGGCGACGAGCCCGCGCCCTCCCCCGCCGTCTCGGTCGACACGCCGACGTCCTCGGCTCCCGAGACCACCATCTCCGACGCGGTCCCGCGCGACGCGCGCGAGAAGGTCTCCCCGGCCGGAGAGGGCGCGAAGCTCACCGTCGTCGACATCCGTACCGGACGTCACGAGGGCTTCGATCGCGTGGTCTACGAACTCGGCGGCGAGGGCACACCGGGATGGCGGGTCGGCTATGTCGACGAGCCGCTCCAGCAGGGCAGCGGCAACGAGGTCGCCGTCGCAGGCGACGCCGTGCTGCAGGTGCTCATCGACGGTTCGGCCTATCCGTTCGACAGCGGTGTCGAGCAGTACGACGGCCCGGATCCCGTGCTCGCCGATGCCGGCGGATCCGTGGTGGAGGTCAGCGGTTCCGGGGTCTTCGAAGGTGTCACCCAGTCGTTCATCGGCCTCGCCGCCCACGGCACCCCGTTCTCGGTGTACTCGCTCAGCGGGCCGACCCGCGTGGTGATCGACGTGGCCCGGTGACCGCTGCTGCTGTCCCGACACCGGCTCGGAGGTGACGTCCGGGACCGAAACGGGCTGACCTCACGACCGGACTGCGGCACCGTGTCCGTGCTGCCACGTCCCCGCCACCCGTCCCGTCGGTGGGGACGCCTGGATACGTCGCCAGATCTCCGCCGCCGCACTCTGCACCGACACCAGCAGGCGTCTGTCGCCGATCCGGGCGGACGGCCCGAAGACCGAGAGTGCGGCCGCCTGTCCGGTGTCGATCCGGCCGATAGGCACCGCAGCGCAACCGAATCCTTTCCTGCACTGTTCCTGGTCGTAGGCCAGGCGGGTCTGCCGGACACGTTCAGCTTCGGGAGAATCGCTGCCCAGCACGGCCAGAAGCGCTCTGCCGATGGTCGACGACGAGGCCGGAAGTCGTTTGCCTGCCCACGAATTCGACACAGCCGAACCTTCGCCACCGATCGCCTCGAGATACACCGCATCGTCCCCGTCGAGGACACCCAGGTGCACGACGCACCCACTGATGCGGTGGAGCCGGTGCAGAGTGGGCAGAGCGGCTCGTCGCACCATGTTGTGCTGTGCGGCCGCGGAGCCGAGTTCGATCATCCGCAACCCCAGCTGGTAGTCCATTCCGTCCCGATGGACCCACCGCAGCTCGACGAGTTGTTCCAGTGCGCGATGGACGGAGGTGCGCGACAGTCCCGTAGCAGCCACGATCCGGGACAGAGTGAGGCGTTCCGCGTTCTCCAGCGCGGACAGGATCAACGCGGTGCGCTGGATCGTGCCCTTCGGAACAGTCTGCGGGTCGTCGATGTGCATCCGGTCTCCTGTGTCGTCCTCACGGTCTTCGTAGCACCACGGCAGAACACCGTCGGGCAAACTTCCGGACACCGGGAACAGACCTGTCGCGGAAGACCGTGGTTCCTGTGTACTCGGCCTGTGACCCACCCCGTCTGCTCGCGACCCGGACCTCTGCTGCAGGGCCGGCGCGCCCTGGTGACCGGCGGTTCCGGAGGAATCGGGGCTGCGGTGACGACGGCGTTCGCCGCACACGGTGCCGATGTACTCGTCGTCGATGTCGATACCGGCGCCGAATTCGACTTCGACAGCGCTGCAGGCGGTTCCATCCGGATCATGGAATGGGACGTCCGTTCGGCGGTGTGCGCACCCGAGATCGTCGACCACCGACCGGACGTGCTCGTCAACAACGTCGGCCACTATCTGCGGCCCCCGCATCGCTTCACCGACAACGACCCGTCGCTGTGGGACGAACTGCACGAGATCAATCTCGGCCACGTCCTGCGTCTGACGCACGCCCTTCTCCCCGGTATGGCCGAGGGTGGAGGTGGTTCGATCGTCAACCTCACCACGGTCGAGGCACACCGGGCGATTCCCGGTCACGCTGTCTACTCCGCGTACAAGGCGGCACTGAGGCAGTTCACGCGGTCGCTCGCCGCAGAGGTCGGACCGGACGGCATTCGGGTCAACGCGATCGCCCCGGACCTCATCGATTCCGTACAGGTTCCGTACGACCGACTCGTACCGGAACAGGATCGAGCGCTGTGGCCCACCTGGTCGCCTCTCGGTGGCCCCGGACGCCCCGAGGACGTCGCCGGAGTGGCCCTGTTCCTGGCGTCGGATCTGTCGCGTTTCGTCACCGGCGGCACGATCCACGTCGACGGCGGTACCCATTCGAGCGGAGGCTGGGTCCCGAGACATTCCGGTGGGTGGACCAATCGCCCCCGACATCCCTGATCTGTTCCACGACAACGAAAGATGTAACACATGAAGATCCTTCTCGTCGGTGGTACCGGCATGATCGGCACGCACGCGGCGCTGCTCCTTCGCGAACACGGTGACGACGTCACGGTCGCCGCTCGCGGAGCGTTGCCCGACGATTCTCCGGTAACCGGGTTTCCGCTCCTCGTCGGCGATTACACCGTTCCTACCTTCACCGCAGAACAACTCCGGGGTTTCGACGGTGTCGTCTTCGCTGCCGGACAGGATCCGCGGCATCGCACGGACGGGGGCGACGACGAATCGTTCTGGGAGACCACGCAGAGCATCGGTGTGCCCCGCTTCGCCGCCCTCGCCAAACAGGCCGGAGTGGGTCGTTTCGTGCAGATCGGCAGTTACTACCACCATCTGCAACCGGCCTTCGCAGACACCAACCCCTACGTGGCGGCGCGCCGGGACGCCGACGAGGGCGCACGGGCGCTGGCCGACGACTCGTTCACCGTGTGCACCCTGAACCCGCCCTCGATCATCGGGGCGGTACCGGGTGCTTCGGCCCGGCGCTACCGGCGCATGGTGTCCTGGGCGGCCGGCAAGGAACCGGCCTTCCCGGACTTCGCTCCTACGGGAGGCACCAACTACATGTCGGCGCACTCCCTCGCCCAGGCGATCCACGGCGCGCTGCATCGAGGAGAATCCGGCAAGGCCTATCTCGTCGGCGACCAGAACCTTCTGTACAAGGAGTTCTTCCAGCTCATGGTCGATGCCGCCGGCGGCGATCGCAACATCCCCGAGCGGGACGAGTCGCATCCCTTCCTGCCCGACGCTGCGATCGTGCAGGGCAGAGGCAACCGCCTGTCCTACGAGCCGGCGGCCGAAGAAGTGCAGCTCCTCGGATACGACCGCAACGATTGCACTCGGGCCGTCGAAGAGCTCGTCGAGGTCGTTCTCGCTGCCGGTCGCTGACCGATCCCGGGCAGTCGGTTCGGACGGGATCCGACCGAACCGACGCCGGGACGGGGTGGTTCAGGCGGTGGGCACCGTGACGGGACGATCGTCGATGATGTCGACGATCAGTTCCCTGCGGGCGATCCGCCAGCGACCGTCCTCACGCCGATAGGCATCCCGATAGCGGAGGGTGATCGCGCTGTCACGCATGCCGTCCCTGCTCCGGTACAGATGGTGGGCGAGGCAGTACACCCATCCGGTGGCGCTGTCACCGTCCACGTCGATCACCCGCTGATGCACGGCGTGGTGGGTGGCGTGCAGGTGCGCGGTGCCGTCGAGCACCATCGCGACGATCGCATCCCGGCCTACCGTGATCGCCGTTCCGGCACCGCGGGTCATGACGGGAGGTCGAACAGGGCAGCCAGCGCGGCCGGGTCACGGGTGTCGACCGCCACCGAGTACCGGCCGGCCGGATCCGAAAGATCGTTCATTCGATGCAGTATCCGGTCTCGGACCGTGTGGCCGGTGCCGGAGTCCACTGAATGGAACTGAATGGGATCGCCAACCGATCCTCGGCGGGATCCTCCCCGAGTTCCGATACCGGTGACCTCGCCCGTCGGCGACGGCGCCCCGCCCCTGGACATCACACCCAGGCTTGACCTCGAGCGCACTCGAGGTCCTAGCCTCGGCTGCGACCCGAGGAGGCCGACACCATGAGCATGGAAGTCACCGCGTGGAACGCGATGTACAACGCGATGCACGCCGAGAGCGACCGCAGGCCGTTCTCCCGAGCGAGCCTGCGGCGGATCGCCGAGTTCGCCCGGCCGCACCGTCGCAACATCACCTTCTATCTTGCCCTGAGCGTGACCATCGCAGCGCTCGGCGTCGCGACCCCGGTGCTCGCCGGGCGGGTGATCGACGCGATCGTCGACGGCGCCGCGGTCTCGGTCGTGGTGCTGCTCGCGGTGATCATCGCCGCGATCGCACTGGTCGAGGCCGGCCTCGGGATCGCGAACCGTTGGTTGTCGGCGAGCATCGGCGAGGATCTCATCCTCGACCTGCGCACCACGGTCTTCGACCACGTGCAGCGCATGCCGGTCGCCTTCTTCACGAGAACCCGCACGGGTGCGCTCGTCTCGCGCCTGAACAACGACGTCATCGGTGCTCAGCGCGCCTTCAGCGACACCCTGTCCGGCGTGGTGGGCAATATCGTCACCCTCGCGATCACTCTCGTGGTGATGATCGGGATCTCCTGGCAGATCACGCTTCTCGCACTTCTGCTGCTCCCGATCTTCGTGGTTCCCGCCCGGCACATGGGCGCCCGGCTCGCGCAGCTCAGCCGGGAGGCGGCCAACCACAACTCGGTGATGAACACGCAGATGACCGAACGGTTCTCGGCTCCGGGCGCCACCCTGGTCAAGCTGTTCGGCCGTCCGGCGCAGGAGTCGAGGGAGTTCGCCGTCCGGGCGAAGCGGGTCCGCGACATCGGGGTGCGCACCGCGATGTTGCAGAGCGTGTTCGTCACGGCCCTGACACTGGTGTCCGCGCTCGCGCTCGCGCTCGTCTACGGCCTCGGCGGCTTCTATGCCCTGCGCGATCAGCTCGATCCCGGTTCGGTGGTCGCGATGGCGATGCTCCTCACTCGCCTGTACTCGCCGCTGACGGCGCTGGCCAGTGCCCGCATGGACGTCATGAGTGCGATGGTGAGCTTCGAGCGGGTCTTCGAGATCCTGGATCTGAAGCCGCTGATCGAGCAGTCGCCCGACGCCCGGCCGGTGCCCGGCGGCCCGGTCGCAGTGGAACTCCGGGACGTCGCCTTCGCGTATCCGTCCGCCGACAAGGTCTCGCTCGCCTCCCTCGAGGAGGTTGCGGTGCTCGATTCGCGGGGCGGCGAAGAGGTGCTGCACGACGTGTCGTTCCGCGTGGAACCGGGCCGGATGGTCGCGCTGGTCGGATCGTCCGGTGCAGGCAAATCGACCATCGCCCAACTGATCCCGCGACTGTACGATGTCGATTCCGGTGCCGTGCTGCTCGGCGGAGCGGACGTCCGCGAACTCACCGCGGATTCGATCCGCGCGACGGTGGGGCTCGTCACCCAGGACGGTCACCTGTTCCACGACACGGTCCGCAACAACCTGCTGCTCGCCCGCCCCGAAGCAGGCGAGGACGAACTGTGGGACGCCCTGCGTCGCGCACGCCTCGAGCCCCTGATCGCGTCGTTGCCGAACGGACTCGACACGGTCGTCGGCGAACGCGGCTACCGCCTGTCGGGTGGTGAACGTCAGCGACTGACGATCGCGCGGCTGCTGCTGGCCCATCCGCGGGTGGTGATCCTGGACGAGGCCACCGCCCATCTCGATTCGACCTCGGAGGCCGCCGTGCAGGAGGCGTTGACCGAGGCACTCGAAGGTCGCACCTCGGTGGTCATCGCACACCGTCTGTCGACCATCCGCGCCGCCGACGAGATCCTGGTCGTCGAGGCCGGACGCATCGTCGAACGCGGCAACCACGACGATCTCCTGGCGGCGGGCGGCCGCTACGCGGAGCTGTACCGCACGCAGTTCGCCGATTCGGGACCGAAGGTGTCGGCGGGAGCCCCCATACTCGACGCATGAGCGCCCGAGAACACGACCTGTTGCTGAAGTTGCTCTCCAACCAGTTCGACGCCCTGCGCAACGCGCTGTCGGGCCTGACCGAGGATCAGGCCCGCAGCGCGCCGAGCGCATCGTCGATGAGCCTGGCGTCGCTGGTCAACCATCTCGTCGACGGTCTCGTCGCCACGGACGGCCGGATCCGAGGCGACAACCCTCGCGACGCCGACCCGGTCGCGGCGTGGCAGGCCGGGTGGCGGGTCGAGGAGAGCGAGACGGTCGCCGACCAGCTCGCCCGTCTCGACGCCGAGGCCGAGCGGTTCGCCGCGACGGTTCACGGCGAAGCCGATCTCGGCCGGGTCGTCGAGATCTCCCCCGGCGTCGCGCAGTGGCTCGATCAGGGCGAACCGTTCACAGTCCGGTTCCTGATCCTGCATCAGATCGAGGAGTGGGCCCGCCACGCCGGGCACGCCGACATCATCCGCGAGTCGATCGACGGAGCCACCGCCGACGTCCTGGCGCAACGGACGAGCTGACGGCCGTCAGTCGCGGTAACCGCCGCGACCACCACGGTCGTTGCGGTCGCTGCGGTGTGTGAAGTCGCCGGAGCGGCCACCACGGCTGTCGCCGTACTCGCGCTTGCCGCCGCGGTCGCGCTTGCCGTGATCGCGCCGGTCTCCCCCGCGTCGATCGTCGCCGCGACGGTCGTCGCGTCCGCGATACGAGCTCGGACGTCCGGACGGTGCGCCGGAGTCGGGCTGCAGCTGGATGAGCACACCCGAGATGCGGGTCGAGCGCAGTGCCTCGAGGGTCTGCGGCGACAGATCCTTCGGCAGCTCGACGAGGCTGTGATCGGCACGGATGCTGATGTGCCCGAAATCGCCGCGGCGCAGCCCGCCCTCGTTGGCGATGGCACCGACGATCGCACCGGGCTGCACGCGGTGACGCTTGCCCACGGCGATGCGGTAGGTGGTCATCTCCTGGCCGTCGCGACCGACCTTCGGCCCGTCGTCGAAGCGACGCGGCGGACGCTCGCGCTGTTCGCGCTCGCGGCGCTGCGGAACGAACGGCTCGGGATCGGCCTCCATGAGGAACGACTCGCCGTCGCGCGACAGCACCGCCAGCGCGGCGGCGATGTCGGCGAGGGGCACGTCGTGCTCGCGCTCGTAGTCCTCGATGAACGTGCGGAACAGCTGCAGGTGATCGGAGGCGAGCGCCTCGGTGATCGAGTCGTTGAACTTCGACACGCGCTGGGCGTTGACGTCCTCGACGGTGGGCAGCTGCATCTCGGCGAGCGGCTGGCGGGTGGCCCGCTCGATCGCCTTGAGCAGGTGGCGCTCGCGCGGAGCGACGAAGAGCAGCGCGTCGCCGGTGCGGCCGGCGCGGCCCGTGCGGCCGATGCGGTGCACGTACGACTCGGTGTCGTGCGGGATGTCGTAGTTGACGACGTGGCTGATGCGCTCGACGTCGAGACCACGCGCGGCGACGTCGGTGGCGACGAGGATGTCGAGCGTGCCGTTCTTGAGCTGGTTGATCGTGCGCTCGCGCTGGGCCTGCACGATGTCGCCGTTGATCGCGGCCGCGGAGAAACCGCGGGCCCGCAACCGCTCGGCCAGGTCTTCGGTGGCCTGCTTCGTGCGCACGAAGATGATCATGGCCTCGAAGGTCTCGACCTCGAGGACCCGGGTCAGCGCGTCGAGCTTGCGCTGATGGGAGACGAGAACCCAGCGCTGGGAGATGTTCGCCGACGTCGTCGTCTTCGACTTGACGGTGATCTCCTGCGGATCCTTCAGGTACTGCTTCGACAGCCGTCGGATCGCGCCCGGCATGGTCGCGGAGAACAGCGCGACCTGCTTGGTGTCGGGGGTGTCGGCGAGGATGCGCTCGACGTCCTCCTGGAAGCCCATGGTGAGCATCTCGTCGGCCTCGTCGAGGACGAGGAATTCGAGCTCGGAGATGTCGAGGGTGCCCTTGGCGAGGTGATCGATCACACGTCCGGGGGTACCGACGATGACCTGGGCGCCGCGGCGGAGACCGGACAGCTGTACACCGTATGCCTGGCCACCGTAGATGGGCAGGACGTTCAGGCCCGGGATATGGACGGAATACTTACCGAAAGCCTCCGCGACCTGCAGCGCGAGCTCTCGGGTGGGCGCCAGCACCAGCGCCTGGGGCCGCTTCACGGAGGTGTCGATACGCGAGAGGATCGGCACTGCGAAGGCGGCGGTCTTGCCGGTGCCGGTCTGAGCGAGACCGACGACGTCCCGTCCCTCCAGCAGCGGTGGGATGGTCGCCGCCTGGATCGGCGACGGGGACTCGTAACCCACATCCGAAAGAGCTTGCAGCACACGGGCGTCGATGTCGAGATCGGCAAACGTGAGAGCTGCGGTCTCCTGGTCGGGGGCGTCTTGAATTTCACTCATTTGACCAGCAGTTTATCGGATGAACCCACCTCTTCGCGCCCGGACCCGGCCACGACCTGGGCTCGAGCGCGCAGATAATGACACACCCCACCCCGTCTGCGACATCCGGGGCGCGTCACACTGGGCGGGTTCCGTGTCCCCGACCGAAGGATTCCACAGTGACGGCCACCCCCTCCGCGCAGGCATCCACGACGCCCCCGTCCGTCGCCGATTCCGGCATTCCGACCCACTGGTACAACATCGTCGGCGACCTCGAGGTGGCCCCGCCGCCGCACCTGCACCCCGGCACCCGCCAACCGATCACCGCCGACGATCTGGCGCCGCTGTTCGCCTCGGGACTGATCGAGCAGGAACTGTCGACCGAGACCGACATCGAGATCCCGGAGGCCGTGCGCGAGGTCTACGCCGGATACCGCACCACTCCCCTGTTCCGCGCCCGCTCGTTCGAGAAGGCACTCGGCACCCCGGCCCGCATCTACGTCAAGTACGAAGGTGTGAGCCCGGTGGGCAGCCACAAGGTGAACTCGGCGGTGGCCCAGGCGTACTACAACTCGCTCGACGGCGTCACCCGACTGACGACGGAAACCGGTGCGGGCCAGTGGGGTTCGGCCCTGTCGTTCGCGTGCGCGAAGTTCGGTATCGATCTCGAGGTGTGGCAGGTCCGCGCCTCCTACGATTCGAAGCCCTACCGCCGCTTCCTCATCGAGACCTACGGCGGCACAGTGCATCCCAGCCCGTCCGATCTGACGGAGGCCGGTCGCGCCGTCCTCGCCGAGCACCCGGACACACCCGGCTCGCTCGGCATCGCGGTCTCGGAGGCCGTGGAGGTCGCGGTGAAGGACGCCGCCGCCCGCTACACCCTCGGCAGCGTGCTCAACCACGTGGTGCTGCACCAGACCGTCATCGGACTCGAGGCCGTGGAGCAGCTGCGGGCCGCGGGTGAGGACCAGGCCGACGTGGTCTTCGGTTGCGCGGGCGGCGGTTCGAACCTCGCCGGCCTGTCGTTCCCGTTCCTGCGCGAGGTCATCCACGAGCGGGCGACCACGCGTGTCGTCGCCGTCGAGCCCGCGGCGTGCCCGTCGATCACCCGCGGTGAGTACCGCTACGACCACGGCGACATCGCGGGTCTGACGCCGCTGCTGAAGATGCACACCCTCGGCCAGGACTTCATCCCGGATCCGATCCACGCCGGCGGGCTGCGGTACCACGGCATGGCGCCGCTGCTCAGCCACACGGTCGAGCTCGGCTACGTGCAGGGACAGTCCGTGGCACAGACCGACGCCTTTTCCGCGGCGGTGCTCTTCGCCCGCAACGAGGGCATCGTGCCGGCGCCGGAGTCGTCACACGCGATCGCGGCGGCCGCGGAGTATGCGCGCGGCCTCACCGAGCCCGAGGTGATCGTGATCGGCCTGTCCGGCCACGGCCAGCTCGATCTGCCCGCCTACCACTCCTACATGTCGGGCGAGCTCGACTGAGATCCCCGTCGGTCCGTCCGGGCGGCGAATGCTCGCCCGCCCGGGCGGACCGTCCCATACTGGACGTGTGCGGTACGCCACGCGCGAGGAGGCGGGCCGGCGACTCGCCCGGTCGGCCGGGCACCTGCGTGACGCCGACCTGGTGGTTCTCGCACTTCCCCGCGGCGGCATCCCCGTCGCCCGCGAACTCGCCGCCGCCCTCGACGCCCCACTGGACGTCCTCGTCGTCCGCAAGCTGGGCGTGCCCTGGCATCCGGAACTCGCGATGGGCGCGATCGCCGAAGGCCCGGACCTCGAGTCCGGGGAGCCGACAGACGGCGTCTTCCGCGTCCTCAACGAGGACGTGATCCGGCGCGGGCGGATAGCCCCCGAATCCGTGGACAACATCGAGAGGCGCGAACTCGCCGAACTGGCCCGCCGCGCCGATGTCCTGCGCGCCGGTCGCGCCCGCATACCACTGGAGGGCCGCACGGCGGTCATCGTCGACGACGGGGTGGCCACGGGCGCGACGGCGGCGGTGGCCTGTCTCGCCGCGCGCGCATCCGGCGCCACCCGCGTGATCCTCGCGGTGCCGGTGGCCTCCCCGGAGGCGTTGCGCCGTGTGGGCCGGGCGGCCGACGAGGTGATCTGCCCGTGGACGCCGGTGGACACCGACAGCGTCGGCGCTGCGTACGCCGATTTCCATCAACTCGACGACGACGAGGCCGTCCGCCTCCTCCGCGATACCGGTACTTCGGGTACCGGAAAAGCCGACGAGACTATCCGATAGTGGTAATCCTCGTTACCGGCGGGTAGCATTGTTACGTAGATCACTGCTTATCGGACTGTAAAAAAAGGGCAAATCGGTCCGAGGGGTAATGCATTTCCCAATGACATGTGATGCAATGCACACCGACAGTATCTAACGATGGAGGGGTCACAGTGAGTGAGATTGCCGTGCCACAGTCGTTCTCGATCCCCGAGAACACGTCGATGGCCGACAGCGTCTTCCGCCACGAGAAGGAGTCGCCGGAGTTCGTGCCGTTCGAGCGGCTGGTCGACGGCAAGTGGGTTCCCGTCACCGCGCGCCAGTTCGCATCCGAGGTACGCGCCGTGGCGAAGGGCCTGATGGCGTCGGGCATCGAGCTCGGCGACCGCGTCGCGGTGCTGGCAGCGACCCGCTACGAGTGGGTGCTCCTCGACTACGCCATCTGGACCGCGGGCGGTGCCACCGTCGCGATCTACGAGACGTCGTCGGCCGACCAGGCCCAGTGGATCCTCGAGGACTCCGGGACCAAGCTGCTCATCGTCGAGAACTCCGGTCACGTCGACACCGTCCGCGAGGTCGCCGAGAACGCCCCGACCGTGCGCGAGGTCCTGCAGATCGAACCCGCGCCGGGCGGCAAGAGCGCGGTCGACGAGCTCATCGCACGCGGCACGGCGGTCACCGACGAGCAGGTCGAGGAACGGCGCAACTCGGTCACGGCCGAATCCGCGGCGACCCTCATCTACACCTCCGGCACCACGGGCCGGCCGAAGGGCGTGCAGCTCAAGCACCGTCACTTCGCCTCCGAGTCCGCCGCCTGCGGTCTCGCCCTGCCCGACTCGATGCACGAGGGTCAGCGCACCCTGCTGTTCATCCCGATGGCGCACGTCTTCGCTCGCCTGATCTCCTTCGCGGCCTTCGACAGCAAGGTCACCGTGGGCCACACCTCCGACCTGTCGACGCTGCTCGACCAGTTCGCGGTCTTCAAGCCGAACTTCATCCTGTCGGTGCCCCGCGTGTTCGAGAAGGTCTACAACTCGGCGAAGCAGAAGGCCTACGACGGCGGCAAGGGCAAGATCTTCGAGAAGGCCTCCGAGGTCGCGATCGAGTACAGCAAGGCACTCGAGAACGGCGGCCCCGGCCTCGCCCTGAAGATCCAGCACTTCGTCTTCGACAAGCTGGTCTACGGCAAGCTCAAGGCCGCGCTCGGCGGCAACGTCACCCGGGCCGTCTCGGGCGGTGCCGCACTCGGCTCACGTCTCGGCCACTTCTTCCGCGGTGTCGGCGTCACCATCTACGAGGGCTACGGCCTGACGGAGACCACCGGCGGCATCATCATGAACACCCCCGCCGCCCAGAAGATCGGCACCGTCGGCAAGCCGTTCAACGGCTGCGCCGCGAAGATCGCCGAGGACGGCGAACTGCTGCTCAAGGGCCCCCAGGTGTTCGACGGCTACTGGCAGAACGACAAGGCCACCGACGAAGCCATCCGCGACGGCTGGTTCCACACCGGCGACATCGGTGCGATCGACGAGGACGGCTTCATCTCGATCACCGGCCGCAAGAAGGAACTGATCGTCACCGCGGGCGGCAAGAACGTCGCACCGGCGGTCCTCGAGGACTCGCTGCGCGCCCACCCGCTGATCAGCCAGGTCATCGTGGTCGGCGATTCCAAGCCGTTCGTCGGCGCGCTGATCACCCTCGACCCGGAGGCACTGCCGGGCTGGCTCGAGCGCCACAACCTGCCGGCGGGCACGACGGTCGCGGAACTGATCAAGAACCCCGACCTGATCGCCGAGATCGACGAGGCCGTCGCCGAGACCAACAAGAAGGTCTCGAAGGCCGAGTCGATCCGCAAGTACCGCATCCTCGAGACCGACTTCAGCATCGAGAGCGGTGAGCTGACCCCGACGCTCAAGCTCAAGCGGAACATCATCCACGACAAGCACGGCGCCGAGATCGCAGCGATCTACAACTGACGCTCCGAACACCACCGGGCCCCTCGCAACCGCCACCGCGAGGGGCCCGGTGGTCTTCCGGGGACTGCGGTGTCAGACGGACAGGCCGCCCACGAACTCGGCGAGGTCCGAGGTCACCCTGCGATGGACGGGCTCGTGGAGCAGGTCGTGACCGGCATCGGGATAGTCGAGCAACTGCGCCCGCGGCACCGCCGCCGCCCAGGCGCGCACCGGATCGATCGGGGCGAGCCGGTCGTCGACGCCGTGGACCAGCAGGACCGGCAGGTCGCTCGCACGAAGGGCTTCGGCCGTCGCCGGCAGCGCCGCGGTGCGCGGCGTACCGCACAGGACGACACCCGCGAAACGGGTACCGCCGGAGACGCCCCTGCTCAGCGCCGTCAGGACGGTGGCCGCACCGAGCGAGTGCCCCATCGCCACCAGGGGCAGACCCGACTCGGAGGCGATCCCGGCGAGCACGCCGAAGTCCTCGGCATGGCGCCCGACATCGCCCGGTGAACCGGGTTCTCCCTCCGACAGTCCGTGTCCGGCGAGGTCGAGACCCCACAGCGCGATGCCGTGGGTCGCGAGACCGGACGCGAAACGGTGGTAGTGCCCGGTGTGCTGCCCGAAGCCGTGGGCGAACACGACACCGGCACGCGCATCGTCGACCGGCCAAGACCGCCAGTGGACCCGGCCCACCGATCCGGGGAAGAACGTCAACGGCATGGACTCATTCTCGCCGGAGGCGAGAGGTCACCAGCAGCCGCCCTCGCCGCGGTAGGTGGGCGCCTCGGTGCGTCCGTGCTCGTCGACGAGATACACCCGGTCGAACCTCTCGCACAGTTCGCCGGCCTTCGCGTGGCGGAACCACACCCGTCCGCCGATGGGGATCGACGCGGCCGCGCGACCGCGCACCGGGGTCTGCACCTCCCCCGCGCCTTCCGTCCCCAGCAGCTTCAGTCCCGCGGGGCGGACCGGACGCGGGACCCGCGAGACCCCGGGCGGGCCGGATGCGATGTAGCCGCCGCCGAACAGCGTCGTGATCGACGGGGCCGGTTTCCGCACCGCGGGCAGCGCGAAGAACATCGACGGCTTCGGCGTGAACGCGCGGTAGCCGTCGAACAGGGTGGGGACGTACAGTCCCGATCCCGCCGTGGCCTCGGTGACGACCCGGTCGGCGGTGGTCACCTCGAGCGAGCCGGTGCCGCCGCCGTTGACCAGTTCGAGTCCGCCCACGACCGCTCGGACCGCCTCGACCACGGCGCGTCGGCGCGAAGCGAGTTCTCGCGCCGACAGACCCTTGACGAGCCGGACCGGCAACGAGGAGTCGGGCAGACCCGCGATCTGGGCCTCGTAGAACATCACGCCGACGACATCGAACCCGGCGGACTCGGCGCGACGGGCCAGCTCGGCCGCGGTCTCCGGGGTGCGTATCGGCGAACGCCGCACCCCGAGGTGGACCGGGCCCACTCGCAGCGACGCATCGATGTCCAGGCAGACCCTCGGGCGGAAGTCGTTCTCCCCCACTGCCTCGCGAGCTGCCTCGTGGATGACGCGGAGATGCTCCGCCGAATCGATCATGAGCGTGATCGCCTGTGCCGCTTCGGGCGACGCCGCGAGACGCCCGAGTGCCGTCCGGTCGACCGTCGGATATCCCATCAGGATGTCGCGGGCGCCGTGCTCGACGAGCCACAGGGCCTCGCGCAGCGAATACGCCATGATGCCGCGAAAACCGCCGCGGGCGGTCAGTTCCGGGCCCAGGACCTCGGACAGGACGGCGCGGCACCGCACCGATTTGCTCGCGACCCGCACGGGCACACCGTTCGCGCGGCGGATCAGGTCGTCGGCGTTGCGCCGCAGGGTGGGCAGATCGACGGCGGCGAACGGCGGGTCGAGGTCGGCCGTCGCCGCCTGCACCCGGTCGAGGGCGTCGTCGTGAGCGGAAGCAGCACGGAGCACGGGCGATCCCTTCGGAAAAGGTCGGGTCGGGTCAGGAACGTTCTACGGCACGGGTCGCGATGATGTCGGCGACGACTCCCAGTTCGGTCGTGGCCGCGTCGCCGTCCCGATCGACGAGCCACCGGAGTACGACTCCGTCGAGCACGGACAACGACAGTCGTGCGAGCGTCTCGGTGGGCAGCGACCATTCGACACCGCACCGCTCGGCACAGGAGTCGAGGAACAACCGGGCCTGCTCGTCCATCAGGCGGTACTGCTCGATGGCGATGTCGCCGCCGGCGGGACTGCCGTCGGTGCGCTGCCGGAGCGAGTAGGCGGTGATCTCGTAGGTGAGGGTCTGCAACCCCGGCGTGGATTCGATCGCCGACCACATGGCACGAAGACCGGTGTGAAGCATCGAGCGGAGACAGTCGACGCCGCCGGCCTGCTGCGTGTCGACGGGCACGTCGAAGGCCGCATGCATGGCCCCGGCGAGTTCGCCCACGACGGCGTTCGCCATGGCGACGACGAGGGCTTCCTTGCTGTCGAAACAGTAGTGGACGACGCCCAGTGACACTCCGGCCTTCTCGGCGACGGCGCGGACCGTGACGGCCCCGACTCCCCCACCTTCCGCCAGTTCCAGTGCTGCACCCACGAGTTGGGCGCGGCGCTCATCAGCAGGCAACCGATTCGGCATGACCTGATGGTAGAGGTCGGGAAAGATTCGCGAGCAGGTGTTGACTTGGACGCTCGTCCAGGTCGAAGATGAGGCATGGCCACCTGGCGCAACTGGGCGCGTACCGAGCGCGCGACACCCCGCCGTTTCGAGACTCCCGGCAGCGTCGACGACCTCGCGCGCGTCGTCGTCCGCGCCTCCGAGCGAGGCGAACACGTCAAGGCCGTGGGCGCCGGGCACTCGTTCACCGGCGCGGCCGTCACCGACGGCACGCTGATCTCGCTCGACCGGATGTCCGGTCTCGTCGCGGTGGAACCGTCGGCCACCGGCGCGCGCGTCACCGTGCGGGCAGGGACGCGACTGCACGACCTGAGCGACCTGCTGTGGACGCAGGGCCTCGCCGTACCGAATCTCGGCGACATCGACGTCCAGTCCGTCGCCGGCGCGATCTCGACCGGCACCCACGGCACCGGTGCGACCTTCCGCGGACTGGCGGCAGCCGTGTGCGGTGCGACGATCGTGCTCGCCGACGGCCGGATCGTCGACTGCTCCCCCGAACACGAACCCGACCTGTTCGAGGGCGCGCGGCTCGGCCTCGGCGCTCTCGGCGTGCTCGCGACCGTGACGCTCGACTGCGTCCCCGCGTTCCGTCTGCGCGCGGAGGAAGCACCCTCGTCGCTCCGCACGACACTCACCGCCCTCGACGAACTGCGCAGCGGTGTCGACCATTTCGAGTTCTACTGGTTCCCGCACACCGACGGCGTGCTCGTCAAACGCAATACCCGACTCCCCGGCGAGGCACCGGTGCAGCCGGTCGGGCGGGTGCGCACCCTCCTCGACGACGAACTGCTCTCCAACGGCGCGTTCGCACTCTTCCAGCAGGTCGGGACGCGAATTCCGGCCACCATCCCGGCGCTGAACCGGGTCGCGTCACGGGCGTTGTCCCCGCGCACCTTCGTCGACCGCAGTTACCGGGTGTTTGCCTCCACCCGGCGGGTGCGGTTCCGGGAGATGGAGTACGCGCTCCCCGCCGAACATCTGCCCGAGGTCCTGCGCGAGATCGATGTGTGGCTGCAGCGCAAGGACGTTCACGTCGGTTTTCCGGTGGAGGTGCGGTTCTCGCAGGGTGACGACGTGTGGTTGTCCACGGCGCACGGCCGCGACACCGCCTATGTGGCCGTGCACCAGTACCATCGGCGCGACCACGCGGCCTACTTCGACGGTGTCGAGCCGATCCTGCGTGCGGCGCAGGGACGCCCGCACTGGGGCAAGCTCCACTCCCTCACCGCCGACGACCTGCGCGAGCTCTATCCCCGGTTCGACGACTTCCTCGCCGTGCGCGACCGCGTGGATCCGCACCGCACCTTCACGAACCCGTATCTGCGCCGCGTCCTGGGCGAGTGACGCCCGGGCAAACGCACCCGGACGGACTCAGAGGAAGGCGGCGTCCCACGAATTGCGCCGGAGCACATCCCGTTCGGCGTCGGTGAGACCGAGCTGGTCCTTCAGTCCCGCGAGGTTGTCGTCGACGTAACCGCCGAAATAGGCGGGATCGTCCGAGTGCACGCTCACCGACAGGCCCGCCTCGAGCATGCGGCGCAGCGGATGGTCGGCGAGCGTATCCACCACGCGGAGGCGGACATTCGAGAACGGGCAGACGGTGAGCGGAATACTCTCGTCGACCAGGCGCGCCACGAGCTCGGGATCCTCGAGCGAGCGGATGCCGTGGTCGATGCGCTCGGCACCGAGCAGATCGAGGGCCTGCCACACGTATTCCGGAGGTCCCTCCTCCCCCGCGTGCGCCGTGATGTGGAGGCCTTCGGCCCGTGCCCGCGCGAAGACGTCCTCGAACAGCGACGGCGGGTGGCCCACCTCCGCCGAGTCGAGGCCGAGCGCGATGATCGGCGCGCCGAGGCGCAGCAGTTCGCCGAACACCTCGTGGGCTTCGGGCACGGGACGATCACGCACGATCGACGCGATCATCGCCGCGTCGACCCCGAACTCCCGGTGTGCCCCGGCGACGGCGTCGGAGAGCCCGGCCACGACCTCGGGCAGCGGGACACCGCGTGAGGTGTGGGCCTGCGGATCGAAGAAGAACTCCGCGCGGGTGACGCCCGCCCGCGCCGCACGAGCGAAATAGGCGCGGGCGAGGTCGGCGAAGTCCTGTGCGGTGCGCAGGACCTCCATGTTCGCGTAGTACAGGTCGAGGAACGACTGCAGGTCGGTGAACCGGTAGCGGCTGCGCAGATCGTCGAGATCGCGATAGGGCAGCTCGATGCGGTTCCGCTCGGCGAGGGCGAGGATCAGTTCGGGTTCGAGCGTGCCCTCGATGTGCACGTGCAGTTCTGCGAATCCGTCGGTCACCTGATCCTCGCCATCTCTCGTTCGGTTGCCCTCGAGTGTCAGGAGCTCAGCGACCCTTCCACACAGGAGGCCGCTTCTCGGCGAAGGCGGTGGCGCCTTCACGCGCGTCCTCCGAGGTGAACACGGGCCCCATGATCTCCATCTGCTTCGCGAACGCCTCCTCGCTCGACCAGTCGGCCGAGCGGACGATGATCTCCTTGGTCGCCGCCACGGCGAGCGGTCCGTTCGCCGTGATGCGCTCGGCCAGTTCGAATGCGCCCTCGAGTGCCTCACCGGGTTCGGTGAGGCGGTTGACGAAACCGTATCCGTAGCCTTCCTCGGCGGTGAACGCGTCCCCGGTGAGGGCGAGTTCGAGGGCCTTCTGGTAGGGGATGCGCGACGGCAGGCGCAACAGGCCACCGCCACCGGCGACGAGGCCGCGCTTGACCTCCGGGATGCCGAACTTCGCGTCCTTCGCGGCGACGACGAGGTCGGTGGCCAGGACGAGTTCGGTTCCGCCGGCGAGGGCGAATCCTTCGACGGCGGAGATGAGCGGCTTGCGCGGCGGCGCCTCCGTGAAGCCGAGGCCCTTGCCGGGCACGACCACGTTCTCGCCGGCGACGAACGCCTTGAGGTCCATGCCCGCGCAGAAGTTGCCGCCGGCGCCGGTGAGCACACCGACCGACAGGGAGTCGTCGCTGTCGAGCTGGTCGACCGCCTCGGCGAGCGCGTGGCTCACGGCGGCGTTGACGGCGTTGCGCGCCTCGGGCCGGTTGATGGTGATGACGAGAACGCGATCGCGTCGTTCGAGCAGGACTACGTCGGACATGGACACACCTCTCCACTACGGAAAATGCCGGTTCACCCGGTTACAGGCTGTATACCCGACGAGAACCTGTTCCAGGGTTCACGACACCCGGACGGCGATCTGATCGACGAAGCCCTCGTCGTCGATGCGCACCTGATCGCCCGTGCGGAACCAGCCGTCGTCCGTGAACGCCTCGTCCGCGGCGCACGGATCGCGCCAGTAGCGGCGGGCCACGCTCGGTCCGCGGCAGAGCAGTTCGCCGACGCCGTGCTCGGCGTTGGGTCCGAGCAGCGCGACCTCGATCCCTCCGAACGGCACGCCGACACTGCGGGGGTGGCGGGCGCGGTGTTCCGAGGGCAGCAGGAGGCCGATGCCGCCCGTCTCGGCGACACCCCATCCCCGCACGAAGCGTGAGGCGGGGAAGGCGGCGCGGAGATGGCGCCACGGTGCGCGGATCACGCGGGACCCCGAGACCACGACGGTTCCCCCGAAGGCGAGTGTGGGCAGCAGTTGGACGCTGCATCCGACCGCCGTGGACAGCGGCGCGGTCAGCACCGTCCGTACGCCGTCGCCGACGAGATCCATGGCGTGGGCGACGGCTTCGATCGTCGACAGCACGTTGGTGTTGGTCAGTTCGACGCCGCGCAGTCCACCACCGGCGACGCGCACGTAGTAGAGCACCGCGAGTTCGTCCGGTGACGCGCCACCGTCGAGGAAGGCGACGCCGTCGGGAAGATCGGAGTCGAGGGTGAGTACCGCCCCGCTGTGGACCTCGACCTCCGCCGCCTCCTCGGGGCTGCAGCTCGGGTCGGGGAGCACCGGGACACCGCCGGCGAGGACCACGCCCAGGAAACCGATCAGCCAGCGGACGCCGTTCGGCTGGTGGATCACCACCCGGTCGGCGGGGCCGACGCCCTGATCGAGGAGGCCACCGGCGACGCGGGCGGCGGCGGCCCACAGTTCGCGGTAGGTGAGGGTGCGGCCGCATCGGTCGACCACGGCGACGCGGTTCGCGAAGCGCAGCGCACTCCGGTCGAGCAGCTCGGCGAGGCACGGCTCCAGGCAGTCGTACTGGAGGATGCCGCTGTCGCGGCGAGTGACCCGATCGTCCCGGAGCCAACGACTCCCTGCAGGAATTTCCACTACGGCCACCGACATGCCACCTCCCACCCGGCGTGCGTGCCTGCACTATATGGCGTGGATCACAGCCATGTGAGGAAACGACGGGTCACGGACACCTCGGAGGGCGCCGCGGGTGGTCGACGGATCAGCCGTCAGGCGCTCGCCGGCGCCGAACGCTCCTCGGCGGCACGCTGTTCCTTCTGGCTCGCGGGCCGGTCGAAGGCGAGCACGGCCACGAGCCCGACGAGCAGGATGCCGGCGGGTAACCACAACGATTCGGCCATCGCCGCGGCGAACGGTTCGCGCAGGGGCTCCGGCAGGACCGCGCCGGACGTCTCCATCTCCGCCACACCTCCTCCTCCCCCGCCGACACCGTTGGCACTCAACCGCGCCGCCATGATCGCGCCGAGAGCGGCACTGCCCATCACCGCGCCCACCTGACGCGTCGTGTTGTACACACCGGAACCCGCCCCGGCCCGGCTCGGTGCGAGACCGTTCGTCGCGGTGGCCGAGAGCGGCGACCAGATGCCCGCGTTCGCCACCCCGATCAGGGCGATCGGGAGCAGCAGCTGCCAGATCTCCGCGTCGGGGGTCATCACGAGGGCGAGCCAACCCAGTCCGATGGTGAGCAGCGAGAAGCCGGTGCCCGCGATCAGTCGCGGATGGACCCGGTCGACGAGCCTGCCAACGAGCGGCGCGAGCACCCCGCTGAAGACCGCCATCGGCACCATGAGCATCGCAGCACCGGTCGGGCTCAGACCGCGCACCGACTGGGCGTAGAACATGATCGGCAGCATGACGCCGGTGATGGCGAAACCCATCGTCGCGATGCCGATGTTCGCCAGCCCGAAGTTGCGGTCCCGGAACAGCGACAGCGGTACGAGCGGTTCACCGCGGTTGCGCGACTGCTGGACGACGAACACGACGAGCAGCACGATGCCCAGGCCGATCAGTGCCCACACGCGGGCGGTCCACTCGAACGAGTTGCCCTCCTGGATCCCGAACACGAGACAGAACAGGCCGGCACCGCTGAGCAGCATGCCGAGCACGTCGAAGCGGTGCGGGCTCGTGGGCAGCACGGGTACGTACCGCACGGCCAGCGCGAACCCGACCATCCCGACGGGCACGTTCACGAAGAAGATCCACTCCCAGCCCAGGCCGTCGACCAGGACACCGCCGGCCAGCGGCCCGACGAGTGTCGCGACCCCGGCCACGGCGCCCCACAGTCCCATCGCGGTTCCGCGCCGCTCACGCGGGAAGATCCGCGTCACCACGGCCATGGTCTGCGGCGACATGAGCGCCGCGCCGAACCCCTGGAAGACGCGGGCGACGATGAGCATCTCGATCGTCGACGAGAAACCGCACCACAACGACGCGATCGTGAACAGCACCAGCCCGCAGAGATAGACCCGGCGCTGACCGAAGCGGTCGCCGAGGCGGCCCGTCACGAGCAGCGGCACCGCGTAGGCGAGCAGATACGCGCTCGTGACCCACACGACAGCGGCGATGTCGGCCTCGAAGGTCCGCATGATCGCCGGGTTGGCGACGGCGACGATCGTGCTGTCCACCAGGATCATGAAGAAGCCCAGGCACAGGGCGCCCAACGCCGCCCACCGGGCACCGTCGGACATCTCCACCGCCACATCGGACCCGCGGTCGCGCGTGTCCACCTCGCTGTCGTCGCTCACCGGACCTCTCCCCTCGTCGGCGGTCTACGGTAGCGGGGTGGACCCGCACATCTCGAGCATCGCCGCCCTCGCGTGGTGTCGTGCACTGGGCCTACCCGACGGTGCCCTCGTCGAACCCGGGTGCGTGACGCGTGTCGACGACTCGTTCCGCGACGTCCGGCTGCTCGCCGTGGGGCGCACCACCGCGATCGTCGGACCCGACGCCGCGGTCTCCCGCCTCGCGGCCGAACCCGACCCGGCCGAGATCGACGCCCCGAACGCCGAGCTCGTCGTCGCAGGCCACGCGGGTCGTACGGAGATCCTCGCCCTGTGCACCGACTGGATCGACGCGACACGCGTCGAGAACCCGCTCATCTCCGACGACCCCGAGGACCTCGCCGAGCTGCTGCGGAGCTGCCCGCCCGACGACGTCACCGAGGCCGAACTGTCGCCGACGGGACCGTCGCGCGTGTTCGTGCTGCTCGACGACGATCACCGGCCCCTCGCCGGCGCGGCGTACAGCGAACTCGGGTCGTTGCTGGCCGACGTGCGGGTGCTGACGACACCGCCGGCGCGCCGGCTCGGACTCGCCTCGACCGTCGCGACGCTGGCGACCCACGACGCGCTCGACGCCGGACTCGTCCCGCTGGCCCGCATGCGCCGCGACAACCGCGGTGCCCGCACGGTCGCGGCGGTGTCGGGATACGACATCTGGGGAACCCTCGTGACTGTTCGGGTTCCACCCGAGAAGTGACAAGTGTGCGCGGAAGGATGCGTAGGTGACCGAGAACAAGTACGTCGAGCCGGGTGCGGAGTTCACCCGCGACACCAACTACATCCCCACCCGCATCACCGCGGACGGGCGCGACGGCTATCCCGTCGAGTCGGGGCGGTACCGGCTCGTCGCCGCCCGGGCGTGCCCGTGGGCCAACCGCACCCTGATCGTGCGGCGGCTGCTCGGTCTCGAGGACGCCCTGTCGCTGGGACTGTGCGGCCCGACGCACGACGAGCGCAGCTGGACGTTCGACCTCGACCCGGGCGGAGTCGACCCCGTCCTCGGCATCCCGCGACTGCAGGACGCCTACTTCGCGCGCTTCCCGGAATACGACCGCGGCATCACCGTCCCGGCCGTCGTCGACGTGCCCACCGGGCAGGTCGTGACGAACGACTACCCGCAGATCACCATCGACTTCTCCACCGAGTGGACGCAGTTCCACCGGGAGGGAGCCCCGGATCTGTACCCCGATGAGCTGCGGGACGAGATCGACGAGGTGGCCGAGCTCGTCTACCAGGACGTCAACAACGGCGTGTACCGGTGCGGTTTCGCCGGTTCGCAGGAGTCCTACGACAAGGCCTTCGACCGCCTCTTCGCCCGCCTCGACTGGCTCGAGGAACGCCTCGGGGCGCAGCGCTATCTCGTGGGCGAGACCATCACCGAGGCCGACGTGCGCCTGTTCACCACGCTCGTCCGGTTCGATCCCGTCTACCACGGGCATTTCAAGTGCAACCGGAACCGGCTGGCGGACTTCCCGGCGTTGTGGGCCTACGCGCGCGATCTGTTCCAGACACCCGGTTTCGGCGACACCATCGACTTCGTGCAGATCAAGCAGCACTACTACCTCGTGCACACCGACATCAATCCGACGGGCATCGTGCCGAAGGGACCGGACCTGTCGAACTGGCTCGATCCGCACGGCCGAGAGGCGCTCGGCGGGCGGGCGTTCGGGGACGGCACACCGCCGCCCCCGCCGCGCCCGAGCGAAGTGGTCCCCGAAGGGCACGGCGCGGTCGCCCGCTGATCCCCTGCCACCGTTCCCCTGCGGCGGTTCCTACGGCCGGCGCGGCCGGTAGGTGCCGATCGTCCAGTACACACCGTGCGGGTCGCGGCAGGTGAACCCGTGCGATCCGTAGTCCTCGTCGCGGAGTTCGACGGTCACGGTCGCGCGGACCGCCGGGTCCTCCGCCTGCGCCGAGGCGAGCACCCTCTCGTACAGGGCGTCGACGGTCGCGTCGTCGGGGAGCACGAGATAGGCGGTTCCCCTGTCGGCGTGCTGGTCGAGCGGCGACCCGCGACCGGTCGAGCCGAGCATGACCCCTCCGCCGTGCGGCCAGAGCAGGGCGGCGTGGTCGACGCGGTCCCCTTCCCCGTAGACCTCTGCTTCGGTGAACCCGAGGGTCTCCACGAGGAAGCGGATCGCGCCCCGGGCGTCGGTGTAGGCGAAGCACGGCCACACCGCGTCGACGGTGGGTGTGACGGTGGCCGACTGCTGCGTGGAATTCGTTGTGTTCGTCATGTCTCCGAGTGTCGGACCGGAACGTCCCGGTCGTCTTGGACGAATGGGAACACTTCGTCCTCGAGCCACCGCGACGGCGGGACGCCCGCCAGATCGCGCCAGTCGCGGGCGAGATGCGCCTGGTCGTAGAAGCCGCACTCGGCGGCAACGTCGGCGAGGCGGCGGCCGGGCTCGGCCCGCAGCATCCGCCGCGACCGGTCGAAGCGCGCCACCCGGGCAACATCCTTCGGGGACAGTCCGAACTCGGCGGCGCACCGGTTCGCGAGGTGCCGCCTGCTCCATCCGAGTTCGTCCGCGACCGCGCCGACCGGGCGACCCGGATCCGTCACGAGCAGGTGCCAGGCGTGGACGAGGTGCCCGTCCGGGCTTGTCGACCGTGCAGCGACCAGGCGGCGAGCGAGGATCCGGTCGAGGACGGCGAACCGCTCGTCCCAGGATCCGGCCGCGGAGATCCGGTCGAACAGCTCCCGGCCGTCGGCGCCGATGACGTCCTCGAGATCGACGGCCCACGGACCGAGTGCGGCGGCGGGCACACCCAGCAGGGCGCGGGCACCCGCGGGGGTGAGCGCGAGCTGGATCCCGTGCTGCCGTCCGTGGTGGACGATGGGCACCGGTTGCGTCGACAACCCTCCGGCGAGTGCGTCGAAACGTTCCGGGCACCGTCCGTCGCCCCGCGAGAGTTCGACGGGTTCGGAGATCGTGAGGATTACGGTGACCTCCGGAGAGGGCATACCCAGATGGGTCCCCGGCGGGAAACCGTCGAGCCGATACCCCTCGTACGACCGTACGTAGGGTGTCAGCAGGGGTGTCGGACGCCGCCTGGCGCCGTCCGACACACCGACTGCGGACCCGGTCATGGCACCAGCGTAGTGAGAGCAGTCCGGAAGACAAGAGCACCGGAGGACAGGGGCACGATGAGCAGCAAGGCAGGCGTCGCAGAGGCCTTTATCGTCAAGATGCTGGACAACGGCGCGAGACTGCAGGGCCCTGCGGTGGCCAAGTACGTCGATCTCGTGCGGCGCTCACACCCCGACGAGTCCCCGGCGCAGATCATCGAGCGGCTCGAGAAGCAGTTCCTGCTCACCGTCACCGGCAGCGGGTCCGCGGCGGGTGCGACCGCGGCCTTCCCCGGCATCGGGACACTCGCGGCCATCGGCGCGGTGGGCGCCGAGACGGCCTTCTTCTTCGAGGCGTCCGCGCTGCTCACCCTGGCCATCGCGTCGGTGCACGGGATCGAACCCCACAACCACGAGCAGCGCCGCGCGCTGGTACTCGCCGTCTCCCTCGGCGACGCCGGCCGGGAGATCGTCGCGACCGCGACCGGCGCGTCGCTGCGGAACTGGCCCAAGGCCCTGACCACCGGCGCGGGCGGCACCCAGCTGAAGACGCTGAACAATTCCCTGGTCAAGAAGTTCATCCGCCGGTACTTCGCCAAACGCAGTCCGCTGCTGATCGGCAAGCTCGTCCCCGCCGGCATCGGTGCCGCGATCGGTGGCGTCGGCAACCGCGCGCTGGGCAAGCGCACGATCCAGAACGCCCGCGACGCCTTCGGTCCGCCTCCGGCCGCGTGGCCTTCCGCCCGTCCCGTCCTCCCGGCGAGCGGAGAGGCGCCGGCGCTCGACGCCGGTGTTCCGGTCACGAAGGACTGACCGTGCCGGCCGACGGCAAGGTGTTCGTGCGGGAGTCCGGTGCGGGACCGCGCACCGTCGTCCTGCTGCACGGCTTCTCCGATCACGGCGGTACGTGGTGCAAGGTCGCGCCGGCGATCGCCGAACGGCACCGGGTGCTCACGGTCGACCTGCCCGGTTTCGGACGCAGCGCGCAGCACTGGCAGACACCCGTGCTCGACCACTACGTCGACGTCCTGGCCGACCTCGTCGACGACGTGCCCGAGCCGGTGTCGCTGGTCGGGAACTCGCTCGGTGCGGTCACCGCGCTGGTGTTCGCGTCGGTCCATCCGTCCCGGGTCGACCGCGTGGTGCTCGCCGACATGCCTGGTCTCGCCGGGATCCCCCGGTGGTGGACGCGAGGTGTGCGCATGCCGGTCGAGCTGTCGCGCCTGTTGCTGCGTCCGCTGCCCGCTCCGGTGATGCAGCAGGCCATGGGTGCCCTGTATGCGCGGGCCGCCGTGCACCGACGCGGCACCTTCGACCGGGCGGCGCGTACGGCCTTTGCGGCGAACTACGCGACCCGCGAGCAGGTCGACACGCTGCTCACGGTGGGCCGGCACGCGATCGGTGAGCTCGGCCGGCTGCCGATCCCGGAGATGGTGCACGCCCTCGACATGCCGGCACTGCTGGTGTGGGGCGCACGCGACCGGTTGACGCCCGCTCATGCGGCGCGGCGGGTGCAGGCCGGCGGCCGAAGACGGGTGGTGATCATCCCCGATGCGGGGCACTGTCCTCAGCTCGACGCGCCCCGCGAATTCCTCGACGCCGTCCTGCCCTTCCTCGACTGACCCGTAAGCTCACGGCGACCGCGGTACGAGCCGCACCCACATCTCGACGACGCGGGGGTCCGAATCCGTGACAGCACCGTCAGCGCAACCGCCGTACGGCACACCCGATCCCCGGGTGCCCTCGGGGGCACCGGGCGCGGGGATCGCCGTCCACGGCCTGAGCAGGACGTTCGGTGACCACACGGCGGTATCGAATCTGTGGTTCACGGTGCCGCCGGGCTCGATCACCGGTTTCCTCGGCCCCAACGGATCGGGCAAGACCACCACGCTCGGCATGATGCTCGGCCTCGTCCGGCCGAGCGCCGGGAACGCCTTCGTCGACGGCGTGCCGTTCACGTCCCTGCAGCAGCCCGCACAGGTCGTCGGAGCGGTGCTCGACGCGCGCAGCGCCCATCCCAAACACCGGGCGCTGACGCACCTGCAGGTCTACTGCGCCGCGATCGGCGTGCACGACGAGCGGGCGAGGCAGATGCTCGATCTCGTCGGCCTGGGGCCTGTCGCGCGGCGTCGCATCGGCGAGTTCTCCCTCGGCATGCGGCAGCGACTCGCCCTGGCGACGGCCCTGCTCGGACAGCCGCGTTATCTCGTGCTCGACGAACCGGCGAACGGGCTCGATCCCGAGGGCATGGCCTGGCTGCGCGACTTCCTCCGCGCGTTCGCCGCCAACGGCGGGACCGTGCTGATCTCGAGCCACATCCTGCGGGAGATCGAGCAGATGGCCGACCGTCTCGTGATCATCGCGAACGGGCACCTGGTCGCGGAGACCTCGATGACCGACCTGCGCGACGCCTACCGCTCGCGGGTGTTCGTCGCGGCCTCCGACCCGGCCCGCCTCGCGACCGCACTCGCCGCGGCCGGGCACACCGACGCGCAGGTGCAGCAGGACGGACGGCTCGCGGTGGTCGGCGTGACTCCCGACCGCATCGCCGAGATCGCCGCGACCGCGGAGGTGACGCTGTTCGGGACGAGTGTCGAGCACGTCGATCTCGAGCAGGTCTACCTCTCGATGACGGCCGGTCGCTACGCGGCCGCGCCGGTCGCGCAGTATCCGGGGCACGGCCCCCACCATCCGCAGGGCCCGCAGTACCCGGGTGCACAGCAGTATCCGAACGCCCAGCAGTACCCGCAGTCGCAGCAGTACCCGCAGTCGCAGTGGGGGCAGCCGAACCGACCGCCGACCGGGCAAGGAGGTCCCACCGCATGACCGCGCTTCTCACCGCCGAGTTCCGCAAGGTCCTGAGCCTGCGTTACTGGTGGATCCTCGGCATCGCACCGCTGCTGGTGGGACTGTTCTGCGGGGCACTGACGCTGCCGGTCGCGCGGCAACTCGAACTCGGCTTCGGGGACGGTTTCGCCGAGGCCGTCGCCGCCGCGGTCGGCATCTCCCTCTCGCTGTCGCTGGTGTTCCTGTTCGCCGCGATCTTCGGTGCGGTGGCGACGGGCAGCGAGTTCGCGCACCGAACGATCGTGACGACCTTCCTCACCGCGCGGGGACGCGACCGGGTCGTCGGGGTGAAGTTCGCGACCGTCGCCGTGATCGGGTTGCTGTACTGCCTCGTCACGGAAGTCGCGGCGGCCGCGACGCTCGTGTTGTTCGGTGGGGGCTTCGACGGTGCCGATCTCGGATCGGTCGTCAAGGTGATGGGGATCGGCCTGTTCTGCGCGCTGTTGTGGTCGCTGATCGGAGCGGGGCTGGGTCTGCTCACGCGGTCGACGACGGGCAGTGTGCTCGCGATCTGCGCGTGGGTGCCGTTCGGGGAGCTGATGGTCTCGGTCGTCCTGCACGGTCTCGGTCTCGGCGCCATCGCGTCGTACCTGCCGGCGCAGGTCACCTGGTACGTGCTGTTCTCGGCGGTGTCGATGCCCGAGGACGTCACGCTGGAGATGACATGGCCGGCGGCTCCGCTGCTCCTGGTCCTGTGGACCGTGGTGCTCAGCGGCCTCGGCTGGTGGCGCGCCCGCACCGCCGACGTCCTCTGACACCTCCGGCGACCTGCGTCTCCGTCGCTGGTCGAGCGGCTCCGCCCTGCCCTGTCGTTGCTCGGCGCTAATGTCGGTTCGATGGCACACGACCCGATTCCGCGCTCGCCGGGATGGATTTCCCGGCTCGTCGCCGAATGCCTGAAGCACCGCAGAACAGCCGTCGGGGCGCTGGCCGTCACCGTCGTCGCCGCCCTGATCGACATCACCTTTCCGCTGCTGACGAAAGTCGCGGTCGACAGCGCGACCGGGCAGGGCGACGTGCCCGCCGACGACCTGCGTCTGATCGGTCTGGCCGCAGCGGCGATCGCAGGCGGTGCGGTGATCCGGTTCGGCTGCCAGTACGGGCGTCGCATGCTCGCCGGACGCCTGTCGCTCGACGTCCAGCACGACCTGCGGCTGCGTCTGCTCGGCTCGCTCCAACGTCTCGACGGCCACGGCCAGGACCGCATCCGCACGGGCCAGGTGGTCTCGCGGTCCATCACCGACCTGCAACTCGTGCAGGGCCTGCTCGCGATGGTGCCGATGTCGGCGGGTGCGCTGCTGCAGTTCGTGCTCGCGCTGGTGATCATGACGACACTCTCACCGCTGCTGACGCTGGTCGCGGTGATCATCGTCCCGATCATCGCGGGCATCGTGCGGGTCGTACGCCCGAAGCTGTTCGCGGCGACCTGGTCGGCGCAGCAGCGCGCGGCCGACCTCGCCCAGCACGTCGAGGAGACCGTCACGGGCGTGCGGGTCGTGAAGGGATTCGGGCAGGAGTCGCACGCGGTCGACCAGCTCGAGGGACACGGTCGCAGGCTGTACGCCGAGCGTCTGCGCGCCGCCCGGATCAACGCGTGGTTCTCGGCGCCGATGGGTTCGATCCCGCAGTTCGGGCTCGTCGCCACCATCGCGCTCGGCGGCTGGCTCGCCCTCGAGGGCGGGATCACCGTGGGCACCTTCGTGGCGTTCACCGCCTATGTGGCGACGATGACGGCGACGACCCGCACCCTTTCGCAGGTCGTGATCATGGCGCAGCTGTCCCGCGCCGCCGTCGAGCGGGTGTACGAGGTGATCGACACCGAACCCGACGTCGCCGATCCCCCGCATCCCGTCGAGCTGCCCGACGGTTCGCTCGGGGTGCACCTGAAGGACGTGACCTTCGGCTTCGACGACGACCGGGACGTGCTGCGCGGCCTCGACCTGGAGATCGCGCCCGGCGAGACCGTCGCGATCGTCGGCCCGGCAGGTTCGGGCAAGACCGTGCTGTCGCTGCTGCTCCCCCGCTTCTACGCGCCGCACCGTGGATCGGTGTGCCTGACGGCGGACGGCCGCGACCTCGATGTCGCCACGCTCCGCGCGGACGATCTGCGCGGGGCGGTCGGCCTCGTCTTCGACGAGCCGTTCCTGTTCTCCGACACGGTCGCGTCCAACATCGCTCTCGGCCGGCCCGACGCATCGGACGACGAGATCCGCGCCGCGGCCGCGGCGGCACGTGCCGACGACTTCATCGAGGCCCTCCCCGAGGGATACGACACCGTCGTCGGCGAACGCGGCCTGACGCTGTCCGGCGGGCAGCGGCAGCGGGTCGCGCTGGCGCGGGCGCTGCTCGTCGATCCGCGGGTGCTGATCCTCGACGACGCGACCTCTGCGGTCGACGCCGAGACGGAGGCCGCGATCTACGGCGCGCTACGGGCCGGCCGGCGCCGCACGACTCTCGTGCTCGCCCATCGGCGGTCGACGCTCGCACTCGCCGACCGGGTCGCCGTGCTCGACGAGGGACGCATCGTCGACATCGGGACGGTCGAGGAACTCGACGAACGCAGTCGCGTCTTCCGGCGTCTGCTCTCGACCGACGACGAGGCCGCACCGGCACCGGAACGCCCGGTTCCGGCCGGCGCGTTGTGGCCCGAGGAACCGGACGACGACGAGCCGTCCGGGACCGTCCGGAACCCACCGGCCGTCGGTGGAGGTCGCGGCGGACCGGCGGGCGGTGGCGGCCGTGGAGGGCCGGTGTCCGGTGCGCTCGGTGCGGTCGCCCCGACCCCGGAACTGCGCGCGGCCGTCGACGCGCTTCCCCCGGCCACCGAGACCCCCGGCCGCGATCCGGCGCTGCAGTCCGAGGCTCTGCGCCTGCCCGACCCGCAGTTCCGGCTGTGGACGACCCTGCGCCCGGTGCGCGCACTGCTGGCGGTCGTCGTGCTGTGCCTGGCGGTGGAGTCGCTGACGAGCATCGCGTTCCCGTCGCTGGTGCGGTACGCCGTCGACCGCGGGGTGACGCCGGGCGATCCGTCCCGGCTGTGGCAGGCGACCGCCGCGGGTGTGGTGCTCGCGCTGCTCGGCTGGTTCGTGGTCGCGATCCTCACCGTGCTCACCGCCCGGGCGGGCGAACGGGTGCTGTTCGGGCTGCGCGTGCGCTCGTACGCGCACCTGCAACGACTCGGGCTCGACTACTACGAACGCGAGCTGTCGGGCCGGATCATGACGCGGATGACGACCGATGTGGACGCGCTGTCGCAGTTCATCCAGACCGGCCTGTCCACCGCGGTCGTGGCGGTGCTGACGCTCACCGGTATCTCGATCGCGTTGATCGCGACCGATCTGTCGCTGGCCCTGGTGGTGCTGGCGGTGCTGCCCGTGCTGGTCGGCGCGACCCTGTGGTTCCGGAAGGTCTCCGGCACAGCGTACGCGCAGTCCCGCGAACGCATCTCCCTGGTGAACGCGGATTTCCAGGAGAACGTCACGGGTCTGCGCGCCGCTCAGGCCTACCGCCGGGAGGAGACCGCCGCACGCAGGTTCGCCGAGCGCGCGGAGGCCTATCGGCGCAGTCGCCTGCGGTCGCAGCGGGCCATCTCGCTGTACTTCCCGTTCATCACCTTCCTGTCCGATCTGGCGCTCGCGGCGGTCGTCTTCGTCGGCGCCCGCGAGGTGGCGTCGGGCGCGGTCGGCCCCGGTGTGCTGATCGCGTTCGTGCTGTATCTGAACCTGTTGTTCGCACCCATCCAGCAGTTGTCGCAGGTCTTCGACGGCTACCAGCAGGCGCGGGTCGGTCTGCGCCGGATCGGCGACCTGCTGCGGACCGAGAGCTCGCTCGAGTCTGCCGAGGAGGGCACGGTCGCCATCACCGGGCACCTCCGCGGCGACGTCGATCTGCGGCAGGTGGGCTTCCGGTACAGCGAGGCCGATCGCGAGGCGCTGAGCGATGTGGACCTGTCGATCCCGGCCGGGTCGACGGTCGCCCTGGTGGGCCGCACCGGCGCCGGGAAGTCGACGGTCGTCAAACTGCTCGCCCGGTTCTACGACCCGACGTCCGGTTCGGTGCGGGTGGACGACACCGATCTGCGCCGTTACCGTCTGCGCGACTATCGGGGCCGGCTCGGTGTGGTGCCGCAGGAGGCGCACCTGTTCACGGGCACGGTGGCGACCAACATCGCCTACGGCCGGCCCGACGCGACGCGCGAGGAGATCGAATCGGCCGCGCGCGCCGTGGGGGCGCTGGACATGATCGCGGGACTCGCCGGCGGCATGAACCATCCGGTCGGTGAGCGCGGTCAGGGTCTGTCGGCGGGCCAGCGTCAGCTCATCGCGCTCGCGCGCGCCGAACTGGTGGATCCCGATCTGCTGTTGCTCGACGAGGCCACCGCGACCCTCGATCCCGCCACCGAGAAAGCGGTGCTCGAGGCGGGTGCGCGGGTGGCCCGCTCGCGCACGGCCGTGGTGGTGGCGCACCGTCTCGCGACCGCCGCGCGCGCCGATCTGGTGGTGGTCGTCGACGACGGCCGTATCGTCGAGTGCGGGCCCCACGACGAGCTCCGCCGAGCGGGAGGTCTGTACACCACTTTGTGGCAACTCGCTACCGGTGGTCTCGTTCCTGAGGAGCCCGAGGTCCTGCTCACTTCGACGACGGAAGGATCGAACATGAGATCGTCCTCACGTTTGTAACGGGGTGCGCGCTGCGCCGATGCACCTTAGAGGGAATAATCGGCTCTCGAGAACCGTCATCGATGGAGACCCCATCGCACCAGATTGTGAGGTAGCCCACCGACATGCGCGGTCAGTTCGGATCGTCACATGCCACGGGCTAGCCTCATATTCACAGGCGCTCCGATCGGGTACCGAAGAAAGAAACGAGGCGAACAACTGCCGTGAGCAGCAGCTCTACATCACAGTTCGGACAGAACCAGTGGTTGGTTGACGAGATGTACCAGCGCTTCCAGGACGACCCTTCGTCCGTGGATGCGAGTTGGCACGAATTCCTCACCGACTATTCGCCGGAAGCCGCGGTGGCCGGAGGCACCAACGGCTCCGACACCGCCACGACCGAGAAGCCCGCGCCGAGCACAGCATCTGCGCCGAGTTCCTCCGCTTCGGCCCCCACCAAGCCTGCACCGAAGGCCGAGACCGCGTCGGCCAAGCCCGCACCGCAGGCCGAGGCCGCACCGGCCGAGCCTGCGCCGAAGGCGGAGACCAAGCCTGCGGCGCAGCCGAAGGCCAAGGCCGCGCCTGCGAAGCCGGCTCCCAAGCCCGCCGCGGCCCCGTCGGGCCAGGCCACCGAGGAGAAGAAGGTTCTGCGCGGCGCCGCTGCTGCCGTTGCGAAGAACATGAACGCCTCGCTGTCGATCCCGACGGCCACCAGTGTTCGCGCGGTGCCTGCGAAGTTGATGTTCGACAACCGCATCGTCATCAACAACCACCTCGCCCGCACCCGGGGCGGCAAGGTCTCGTTCACCCACATCCTCGGTTACGCGATCGTCCAGGCGGTCAAGGCGTTCCCGAACATGAACAACCACTTCGCCGAGGTCGACGGCAAGCCGAACCTCGTCGTGCCCGCGCACACGAACCTCGGTCTCGCGATCGACCTTCCGGGCAAGAACGGTCAGCGTTCGCTGGTCGTGGCGGCCATCAAGAACTGCGAGACGATGAACTTCGCGCAGTTCTACTCGGCCTACGAGGACATCGTGCGCCGCGCCCGCGACGGCAAGCTCACCGGCGACGACTTCTCGGGTGTCACGATCTCGCTGACCAACCCGGGCGGCATCGGCACCGTGCACTCGGTTCCGCGTCTGATGCAGGGTCAGGGCGCGATCATCGGCGCCGGCGCGATGGAGTACCCGGCCGAGTTCCAGGGTGCGTCCGACGCGCGGATCGCCGAGATGGGCATCGGCAAGCTGCTGACGCTCACCTCCACCTACGACCACCGCGTGATCCAGGGCGCGGAGTCGGGTGAGTTCCTGAAGAAGATCCACGAGCTGCTCATCAGCGACGACTTCTACGACGGCATCTTCCACACCCTGCACATCCCCTACGAGCCGGTCCGCTGGCGCAAGGACGTGCCGGAAGGCCTCGTCGACAAGCACACCCGCGTGCTCGAGCTCATCGCCGCCTACCGCAGCCGCGGCCACCTCATGGCCGACACCGATCCGCTGCAGTTCGTGCGCGACAAGTTCCGGTCGCATCCCGACCTCGACGTCACGACCCACGACCTGACGCTGTGGGATCTCGATCGCGAGTTCAACGTCGGCGGCTTCCACGGCAACCAGAAGATGAAGCTGCGCGACGTGCTGTCGGTGCTGCGCGACGCGTACTGCCGCCACGTCGGTGTCGAGTACACCCACATCCTCGAGCCCGAGCAGCAGCAGTGGCTGCAGGAGCGGGTCGAGGCGCACCACGTCAAGCCGACGGTCGCCCAGCAGAAGTACATCCTGAGCCGCCTCAACGCCGCAGAGGCGTTCGAGACGTTCCTGCAGACCAAGTACGTCGGTCAGAAGCGCTTCTCGCTCGAAGGCGCCGAGTCCGTCATCCCGATGATGGACGCGATCATCGACCAGGCCGCCGAGCACACGCTCGACGAGGTCGCCATCGCGATGCCGCACCGCGGACGCCTGAACGTGCTCGCGAACATCGTCGGCAAGCCGTACTCGCAGATCTTCTCGGAGTTCGAGGGCAACCTGAACCCGGCCGCTGCGCACGGTTCCGGCGACGTGAAGTACCACCTCGGCGCCGAGGGCACCTACATCCAGATGTTCGGCGACAACGACATCAAGGTCTCGCTCACCGCGAACCCCTCGCACCTCGAGGCGGTCAACCCGGTGCTCGAGGGCCTCGTCCGCGCCAAGCAGGACATCCTCGACAAGGGTGAGGACGGCTTCACCGTCCTGCCGCTGCTGCTGCACGGCGACGCCGCGTTCGCCGGTCAGGGCGTCGTCGCGGAGACCCTGAACCTCGCGCTGCTGCGCGGCTACCGCACCGGCGGCACCGTGCACATCGTCGTCAACAACCAGGTCGGCTTCACCACCGCACCGGAGCACTCGCGTTCGTCCGAGTACTGCACCGACGTGGCGAAGATGATCGGCGCGCCGATCTTCCACGTCAACGGCGACGACCCCGAGGCCTGCGTGTGGGTCGCGAAGCTCGCCGTGGACTTCCGCGAGAAGTTCCACAAGGACGTCGTCATCGACATGATCTGCTACCGCCGCCGCGGTCACAACGAGGGCGACGACCCGTCGATGACCCAGCCGGCGATGTACGACGTGATCGACACCAAGCGCAGCGTCCGCAAGAGCTACACCGAAGCCCTGATCGGCCGCGGCGACATCTCGCTCAAGGAAGCGGAAGACGCCCTGCGCGACTACCAGGGACAGCTCGAACGGGTCTTCAACGAGGTCCGCGAACTCGAGAAGTACCCGCCGGAGCCGTCGGAGTCGGTCGAGCTCGACCAGACCCCGCCGAAGCGTCTCGACACCTCCGTCGACCGCTCGGTGCTCGAGCGGATCGGCAATGCCTTCGCCGAGGCGCCCGAGGGCTTCACCGTGCACCCGCGCGTCAAGCCGGTGCTCGAGAAGCGTCGCGAGATGTCGCGCAACGGCAAGATCGACTGGGCGTTCGCCGAGCTGCTGGCGTTCGGTTCGCTGGCCGAGCAGGGTGCCCTGGTGCGCCTGGCCGGTCAGGACTCCCGCCGCGGCACGTTCACGCAGCGCCACTCGGTCATCATCGACCGCAAGACCGGCGACGAGTACAGCCCGCTCGCCATGCTGGCCAACCAGGCCGGCAACGGCGGCCGCTTCATGGTCTACGACTCGGCGCTGACCGAGTTCGCGGGCCTGGGCTTCGAGTACGGCTACTCGGTGGGCAACCCCGACGCGCTCGTGCTGTGGGAGGCGCAGTTCGGCGACTTCGTCAACGGCGCGCAGTCGATCATCGACGAGTTCATCTCGTCCGGTGAGGCCAAGTGGGGCCAGCTCTCCGACGTCGTGCTGCTGCTGCCGCACGGCCACGAGGGCCAGGGCCCCGACCACACCTCGGGCCGTATCGAGCGCTGGCTGCAGCTGTGCGCCGAGGGCTCGATGACGGTCGCGGTTCCGTCGACCCCGGCGAGCTACTTCCACCTGCTGCGTCGCCATCACCTCGACGGCATCCGCCGCCCGCTGGTGGTGTTCACGCCGAAGTCGATGCTGCGCAACAAGGCCGCGGTCAGCAACGTCGAGGACTTCACGCAGGGCAAGTTCCGTTCGCTGCTCGAAGAGGTCCCCTACGAGGAGGGCACGGCCGACCGGTCGAAGGCCACCCGCGTGCTGCTCACCTCCGGCAAGATCTACTGGGAACTGCTGGCGAAGAAGCAGAAGGAAGGTCGTGACGACGTCGCGATCGTGCGCATCGAACAGCTGTACCCGGTGCCGCGCCGCCGCATCGCCGAGACGCTCGAGCAGTACCCGAACGCCACCGAGTTCTTCTGGGTCCAGGAGGAGCCGGCTAACCAGGGTGCCTGGCCGTTCCTCGGCCTCGCGCTGCCGGAACTGCTGCCCGAGAAGCTCAGCGGCATCAAGCGCGTGTCGCGTCGTGCGATGTCGGCACCGTCGTCCGGCTCGAGCAAGGTCCACGCTGTCGAGCAGCAGGAGATCATCGAGAAGGCCTTCGGTCGCTAGAAGCTCCGTTTCGGATCCTTCGGGTCCTTGACGGTTCTCATGTGAGCCGGGTCGGTTCGTCCCCGCGAGGGGCGATCGACCCGGCTCACGCCTTTTCCGGTGTGTTTCGGACCGGGCACGACGGGCACCCTTCGGAGGACCCCCGATCGCGTCCTGCGAGGAGCTACCGATGGCGAATCCGACCGTGGCCGACTACCTGTTGCACCGCCTGCGCGCGTGGGGGTGGACCACGTCTTCGGATATCCCGGCGACGGCATCAACGGGATCCTCGCCGCCTGGACGCGTACCGGCAACGATCCGGTCTTCGTGCAGTCCCGGCACGAGGAGATGAGCGCCTTCGAAGCCGTGGGCTATGCGAAGTTCACGGGCCGGCCCGGAGTGTGCACGGCGACCTCCGGCCCGGGCGCGATCCATCTGCTCAACGGCCTGTACGACGCGAAACTCGACCACGTTCCGGTGGTGGCGATCGTGGGCCAGACCGACCGCTCCGCGATGGGCGGGTCGTACCAGCAGGAAGTAGACCTGCACACGCTGTACAAGGATGTGGCGTCGGCGTTCGTGGAGACGGTGACGGTGCCCGAGCAGTTGCCGAACGTCCTCGACCGGGCGATGCGCACCGCCATCGCGTACCGCACGCCCACGGCCGTCATCATCCACGGCGACGTGCAGGAACTCGAGTACTCTCCGCCCGGCCACGAGTTCAAGATGGTGCCGTCGAGCGTCGGCTTCGATCGTCCCCGGATCGCACCGGACGACGACGCGATCCGGCGGGCCGCGGAGATTCTCAACGCCGGGGACAAGGTCGCGATGCTCGTCGGCAGCGGCGCCCGCGGTGCGCGGGCGCAACTCGAGCAGGTCGCGGATCTGCTCGGCGCCGGGGTGGCGAAGGCCCTGCTGGGCAAGGACGTGTTGTCGGACGAGTTGCCGTGGGTCACCGGATCGATCGGGTTGCTGGGCACGCGGCCCACCCACGAGATGATGACCGGCTGCGACACGCTGCTCATCGTCGGTTCGTCGCTCCCCTACAGCCAGTTCCTGCCCGAATACGGCCAGGCCCGCTGCGTGCAGATCGACATCGACCCGAACATGATCGGGATGCGCTATCCGAACGAGGTCAACCTCGTCGCGGATGCCGCCGCCGCGCTCGACGCGCTCGTCCCGCTGCTGCAGCGTAAGGAGGATCGGTCGTGGCGTGAGGGCATCGAGCAGAACGTGCAGCGCTGGTGGCAGACCATGGGGCAGCAGGCGGAGGTCGAGACGGAGTTCGTCAATCCGCTGCGGATGTTCGCCGAGGCCTCACCGCGACTGCCGGACGATGCGATCGTCACCGCCGACTCGGGTTCGGCCGCCAATTGGTATGCGCGCCAACTGCAGTTCCGCGGCGACATGCGCGGCTCGCTCTCGGGCACCCTCGCGACGATGGGTCCGGCGGTGCCGTACGGGATCGGCGCGAAGTTCGCGCATCCGGGTCGTCCGGTGGTCGCGTTCGCCGGCGACGGGGCGATGCAGATGAACGGCATGGCCGAGCTGATCACCATCCAGCGGTACTGGCAGCAGTGGGCGGACCCGCGGCTCGTCGTCGCGATCATCCACAACAACGATCTGAACCAGGTCACCTGGGAGATGCGTGCGATGGGCGGGGCACCGAAATTCGCGGAGTCCCAGTCGCTTCCGGACGTCGACTACGCCGCCTTCGCGCGCAGCCTCGGACTGGGCGGTGAGACCGTGAAGTCTTCCGACGAGATGGGCTCGGCCTGGGATCGCGCGCTGGCCGCGGATCGTCCGACGGTGCTGGACGTGTACACCGATCCGGACATGCCGCCGATCCCGCCGCACGCGACGTGGGAGCAGTTCACCGACGTCGCCAAGGCCGTGCTCGCCGGTGACGAGAACCGTTGGGGCTTCGTGAAACAGGGCGTCAAGACGAAGCTGCAGGAGTACCTTCCCGGAAACGATCGCTGAGATCCCCTCCGGCCGGAGCTGCGTCGCCGGCCGGAGAGTGGAGCGAATGTGCCGCCAGCGTAACGCCGGACAGCGCCGCGATGGCCAGTTCGACGAACTCGTCGCGCGTGAGTTCGGGATCGCGTAGCCATGCGACGGTCGTGTCCTCGACGAAGGCCACCCAGCCGCGCACGGCGAGCCGCACGGCCGGTGTCGGCTCGATCCCGATGGCGGGCAGGTGCGCGACGGTCCGGTCGACGAGCGCCGTGCGGGTGTCCTCGAAGGCCGCCCGCATGTCGGGGTCGCCGCTGGTCGCGCCGCGCAGGATCGAGACGTACATGTCGCGGCGCCGGGTGACGTAGTCGACGTATGCCACGAGCGTGCCGCGCAGCATCTCGATCGGTTCGAGTCCCTCGTCCGGTGCGGTGTACTCGACGAGATCCCGGCCGACGCATCGCACGAGTTCGACGTGATAGTCGTGCTTCGAGGCGAAGTAGTGGAACAGCAGCCCCTTCGAGACACCGGCCCGTTCGGCGACCTCGTCGACGGAGATCTGCTCGAGGGGCCGGTCGGCGAGCAGCTCGAGGCCCTGCTCGATCAGCTGGGCTCGGCGTTGGGCGGGACCGAGGCGGGTCCGGCGGGGTCCGGGACTGTCTTCTGCCACGTCCACCATGCAAACACCGTTATTGAATTATGGTCAACAAGTGTTGACCAGGTCACTGGAACGCTCTAGCCTCAAGTACATGAGTCTTCCGGTAACAGATACCGTCGCCGACGCGGAGATCCGTCAGGTCGACACGCTGATCATCGGCAGCGGGTTCGCCGGGCTCGGCGCGGCCATCCGACTGTCGCAGGCGGGCAAGGACTTCCTCGTGCTCGAACGCGCCTCCGAGGTGGGCGGCACCTGGCGCGACAACACCTACCCCGGTGCGGCGTGCGACGTGCCGTCGAACCTGTACTCCTACTCGTTCGCCCTCAACCCCGGCTGGACGCGCTCGTTCTCGCCGCAGCCGGAGATCCAGGAGTACATCCGCTCGGTCGCCGACCGGTACGACGTGCGGCGACGCACTGTCTTCGGGTGCGACGTGCAAACGGCCCGTTGGAACACCGCGACGCACCGCTGGGACGTGGCCACCACGCGCGGGAAGTACAGCGCCAAGGTCGTGATCTCCGCGGTCGGCGCCCTGTGCGAGCCGTCGCTGCCCGACATCGAGGGCATCTCCGGCTTCGAGGGCGAGATCTTCCACTCGGCGCGGTGGAACCACGACGCCGACCTCGCCGGCAAGCGCGTCGCGGTCATCGGCACCGGCGCCTCCGCCATCCAGATCGTGCCGGCCATCGCGGGCACCGTCGGCCGTCTCGACGTGTACCAGCGCACGGCACCGTGGATCCTCCCCCGCTTCGACCGCGAGTACACCGCACCCGAGCGGTTCGCCTTCCGCTACATCCCCGGCTTCCAGCGTCTCTCGCGCGCCCTGCAGTACACCGCCCGCGAGACGCAGGTCGTGGGTCTGGCCAAGGCCCAGGCCTTCATGAAGCCGCTCGAACTCGCCGCGCGCATCCAGGTCCGCCGGCAGATCCGCGACAAGGAACTGCGCCGGAAGGTCACGCCGAACTACGGCATCGGTTGCAAGCGCATGCTGATCTCGAACAACTACTACCCCGCGCTCGACCGGCCGAACGTCGACCTCGTCACCGACGGCATCGCCCGCGTCACCCCGCGTGGCATCGTCACGAAGGACGGCGCCGAACGCGAGGTCGACGCGATCGTCGTCGCGACCGGCTTCCACGTCACCGACTCCCCGACCTTCGCCGGCATCTTCGGCAAGGACGGCCGCTCGCTCGCCGAGGTCTTCGACGAGACCGGCATGCAAGGGTACAAGGGCAGCTCGGTCGCCGGCTTCCCGAACCTGTTCTTCCTCGTCGGACCGAACACCGGACTCGGCCACACCTCGATGGTGTACATGATCGAGTCGCAGCTCGAATACGTCGTCGACGCGATCCGCACGATCGACCGCAACCGCATCGGCACGGTCGAGGTCCGCGAGGACGTGCAGGACGAGTACAACCGCGACCTGCAGCGCGCGCTGCGATCGAGCGTGTGGAACAACGGCGGGTGCGCGAGCTGGTATCTCGACAAGCACGGCAACAACACCACGCTGTGGCCGGGATTCACCTTCGAATTCCGCCGTATCACCCGCAGATTCGACCTCGAGGCGTACCGTAGCGTCGCCGAGTCGGATCTCCCCGTCGTCACCGACCGTCCCGCGCAGGAGCGCACGTCCCGAGAGGCAGCAGTTCGATGAGTGATTTCGCAGGCCGGGTCGTCGTCGTCACGGGCGCGGGTTCCGGGATCGGACGGGCCCTCGTCCTCGCCCTCGCGGCCCACGGTGCCCGCCTGGCGATCTCGGACGTCGACACCACAGGGCTCGAGGAGACCGCGCGTCGCGCACGGGATCTCGGCGCCGAGGTGAAGGCCGATCATCTCGACGTCACCCAACGCGAGAAGGTCCTCGAGTACGCCGAGCAGGTCGCCGCCCACTTCGGCGCGGTCCACCAGGTGTACAACAACGCGGGCATCGCCTATCACGGCGACCTCGAGCGCACCGAGTTCAAGGACATCGAGCGCGTGATGGACGTCGACTTCTGGGGAGTCGTCAACGGCACCAAGGCTTTCCTGCCGTATCTCATCGCGTCGGGCGACGGCCACCTGATCAACGTCTCGAGCTTGTTCGGCCTGCTGAGCATCCCGGGCCAGGCGGCGTACAACTCGGCGAAGTTCGCCGTGCGCGGCTTCACCGAGGCGGTGCGGCAGGAGATGCTCGTCGCGCGGCATCCCGTGCAGGTCACGTGCGTGCATCCCGGTGGTATCAAGACCGCGATCGCGCGCAACGCCGCCGTCCCCGACGGCGCCGACCAGGCGACCTTCGCGGAGTTCTTCGACCGCAAGCTCGCACGCACGACCCCCGAGGACGCGGCGAAGACCATCCTCGCCGGGGTGCGGAAGAACAAGGCGCGCGTGCTCATCGGCGCCGATGCGAAGCTGCTCGACGCCTTCGTCCGCGTCGCCGGACCGGCCTATCAGCGTGTCGTCGCCACCGTGACCTCCCGGGTCGTGCCGAAGGGATAGGCTGCGGCATGCCTCCGACACCGCAGTTGTCACCGCGGGTGGCGCGTACCGCCCTGCGTCCTCTCTTCCGTGCCCTGCTGTCGCCGCGCTGGTCGTTCGCCACGCAGCGTCGGTTGCTCGATCTCGCGGCGCCGTTGCAGTTCCTCCCGAAGGACACCGTGGTGCGCCCGATCCGGCTGGCGGGACGCCCCGCCGAGCGGATCACCGTGGGCGCCACCGAGCGGACCACGGCGATCCTGTATCTGCACGGCGGCGCGTACACCGGCGGGTCGCTCGCCACGCACCGCTCGCTCGCGGCGTATCTCGCGGCCGCGTCCGGGTCGGCCGTGTACGTCCTCGACTACCGGCTCGCTCCCGAGCATCCCTATCCGGCGGCGCTGAACGACGCCGAAGCGGCCTATCTCGAACTCGTCAGCGAGCACGGCTTCGAGGTGCCGGGCACCGCGATCGCCGGCGACTCGGCCGGTGGTGGTCTCGCTGCGGCCACCACGCACCGGCTCATCGATCGCCACGGGATCACCCCGCCCGCGCTCGGTCTGCTGTCGCCGTGGACCGATCCCGGTGTCCGCGACCTGCCCGAGGTGAACGACGTCGTGATCAACACCGGCTGGCTGTACGCCTCGGCCGAGGCATATCTCGGCGGCAGCGATCCCACCGATCCCGGTTACGCGCCCATGCACGCCGATCCTGCGGGTCTGCCGCCGACGCTCATCCAGGTGGGCACCGCGGAGATGTTCTACCCGCAGGTGCGGCAGTACGCCGAGAAGCTCAGGGCGGCGGGCGTCGACGTCACCCTCGTCGAGCAACCCGAACTGTGGCACGTCGCGCCGTTGCAGGCGTCGCTCGTTCCCGAGGCCGCCGCGGCGATCTCCGATTTCGGTGTCTTCCTCCGCGACCGGATGGGCACCCGCGCCGGCTGAGTACCAGCGGGGTGCCGTTCACGCTCCGGTGTGTTCGTCGATCCACTCGCGGGCCACGGTCTCGGGATCGTCTCCCTCGTCGACCCGCGCACGCAGTTCGGTGAGATCGCTCGTGGTGAGCTCACCGGCGATGGTCCGCAGCGCGTCGAGTTGCGCCTCGTCGAGGGTGCCCTTGCGGAAGACCGGGACGACGTTCTGGGCCGGCAGGACCGGTGCGGGGGCGTCGTCGGCCTCCGGATCGTCCTGCGGGTTGCGGTCGGGGGCGTCGGGCACGGTGCTCACGGGCGAGTCCGCGTCGATCTCCGCGAGGGCGGGTGACGTCGTGGTGGTTCCGACAACCGTGTCGGCTTCCGATGCGACGGCAGCGGACTGCGCATCCTCGATCCGCCGCACCTCGCGCGGGCGGCAGTCCGCGCGTTCGAGTGCGGTGAGTCCACCGGCGGATTCGAAGTCCTCGGTCACCGCGAACGTCAGGTCGGCGCAACGGTCGGCGAGGTCGGCCACGCGGCTCACCGGCCATTGCGTGAGCCGTTCGCGGTCGGCGAGCAGCACCGTGCGGTCCTGCGCCGAGGCGTAGTCGGAGATCGTCAGTTCGTCGGGCAGCGCCCGCGCCAGCGCCTCGAAGACGTCCTCGGCGTCGGTCGCGTCGGCACCGGGGTCGTAGGACGCGAGCAGCCGTCCCGTGTAGCCGGGGATCAGCGTGAGGTCGGCGGCGTCGAGCGCTGCGGGCGGGTCGGCCACGTCGGAGCGGACCTGCACGTCGATCCCGCTGCCGCGCAGTGCTCCCGCGTACAACTGCGCGAGCAGCTCCTCGTCGGGCCGCTCCCCCGCTCCGACGATCACCGTCGTCGACGGTGCCGCCTCGTCGAGGACGGGTGACGCGCATCCCTGGAGCACGGCCACCGCCGCGCATGCGGTGAGCCCCGTCGCCGCGACCGGCCGGATCCGTCTCGCTTCGTTCGCCACGGCGGTCATTGTCGCCCACCGGTGTGCCACGGTCCGCACGTGCCCGGCCGTCCGGCCCGCCGGGACGCCGAACGCCCCGGTCCGGAACCCTTGTGCGGTTCGGATCGGGGCGTTCGGTGCGATCTCGCCGGGAGCGAATCCCTAGTCGGTGACACCCTCGGCCTTCGCCGCGGCCGCGACGGCCTCGGCGACGGCGGGCGCCACGCGCGGATCGAGCGGGCTCGGGACGATCTTGTCCACGGCCAGTTCGTCACCGACGACCGAGAGGATGGCCTCGGCGGCGGCGAGCTTCATGCCCTCGGTGATGCGGCGGGCACCTGCGTCGAGCGCGCCCTTGAACACACCGGGGAAGGCCAGCACGTTGTTGATCTGGTTCGGGAAGTCGCTGCGACCCGTCGCCACGATCGCGGCGTGCTTGTGGGCGATGTCGGGGTGGATCTCCGGATCCGGGTTCGACATCGCGAAGATGATGGAGTCGTCGGCCATCGTCGCGACGATCTCCTCGGGCACGGTGCCCGACGAGACGCCGAGGTAGACGTCGGCGCCGTCGAGCGCCTCGGCGATACCGCCCTTGCGGCCCTCGGGGTTGGTGCGGGAGGCCAGATCGGCCTTGATCTCACCGAGATCGGTGCGGTCGGCGGAGATGATGCCCTTCGAATCGAGCACCACCACGTCGCGCGCACCGGCAGCGAGCAGGATGTTCGTGCACGCCACGCCGGCAGCACCGGCGCCGGAGATCACGATGCGCAGGTCGGCGATGTCGCGGCCCTGCACCTTGAGCGCACCCTTGAGGGCGGCCAGGGCGACGATCGCGGTGCCGTGCTGGTCGTCGTGCATGACCGGGCAGTCGAGCGCCTCGATGACGCGCTTCTCGATCTCGAAGCAGCGCGGCGCCGAGATGTCCTCGAGGTTGACGGCGCCGAAGGACGGACGCAGCCGGATGAGGGTCTCGACGATCGCGTCGGGATCGGTGGTGTCGAGCACCAGCGGGATGGAATTCAGGCCCGCGAACTTCTTGAACAGCGCGGACTTGCCCTCCATCACCGGCAGCGAGGCACGTGCGCCGATGTTGCCGAGACCGAGGACCGCGGTGCCGTCGGAGACGACGACGACCAGGCGGTTGGTCCAGGTGTAACGGTCGACGAGGGTCTCGTCGGCGGCGATGGCCCGGCAGACCTGGGCGACACCGGGGGTGTACGCAATGGACAGATCGCGCTGGTTCTCGAGCGGCGCGGTCAGCTCGACCGACAGCTTGCCGTCGACGTGACTCGAGAAGATCTCCTCGTCCGTCAACTCGAGCTTCTGAGGGGTAGGTGCATCAGACACAATTGACACGATGACACTCCTGCGTGTGCCGAGTCGACCTCTGGACTCGGTTGCTGCGAAAACACCGCATTTCAATGCATTTCACACACGTGCATGCATCGAGTTGCAGTGCTTCGCCAAGGACATTGGGTTGAAGCTTCCGGGCGCGATCACGACTGCCGCTGTACAACGCTGTACGGCTTCCGGAACGTGATGGAGCCGGGGCGGGTGGCCCTGGCATCGAGCCCTGGGTGATCTAGCCCTGGGTGGGTCTGCCATCCTTCGTCCGATTCCGGGGTATTCCGGCTTTCGGATTGCCGCAAGTTTGCCACCTTCGCAGACGAACAATCAAATCGGCATCGATTGCGAAGGTCTCACGGTTTTGTCGCCTCACCTGTGAGTTTACGTGCCGTGAACACCGCGCCGCGGGCGCATCGGCATGAATTTCCGCAGTTACACGAGGGCTACCGGCGGGTAGCCGAGATGGCACTCGGGGCCGTCATCCCCACCACTGGGTGATCATCAGAATCGATGCAGTGAAGATCACCACAAGGCTCGACAGGAGTGCTGCGCCACCCGACCGCCGATCCGCGGTCACCTGGGCGATCACGGCCACCAGCGCGGCGACGAGGTGCGCGGCGACCGAGGTGGTCCCCGGACCGGGGAAACCGCGGTCGCCGGCGAGGTACTGGGCGCCGCACACCACGAGCGTCAGGACCAGCACCGCTCCGCACACCACGCCCGAGAGAGCGCGGAGGACGCGGACCGGCAGACTCGCCCGGCGCGGTGCGGATTCGTACGGATCGGCGTAGTACCCGTCGTCCGGGTAATACGGCTCGGTGTAGTACTCACTGTCGTAGTAGTTTTCGTCGTCCGGCGACCCGTACTCCTCGTCCGGATACCGCGCGCCCCGTCGCCTCATCCCTCGAGCACCTCCACGCCGGTCGCGCGGTCGAGAAGCGCCTCGTACGCCGACGGAGCAGTGGTGAAGCTGCCGAGCCTCACGGTCTTGTTGTCGCCGTGATAGTCGGACGATCCCGTGACGACCACGCCGAGCGACCGCGCGAGGTCGCGCATCGTCCGTACGTCCTGCTCGTTGTGATCGGGATGGTCGGCCTCGACACCACCGAGCCCGAGCTCGGCGAGTTCCTCGATGTGGTCGAGGGCGAGGAGCCGCCCACGCGCACGTGCCCGGGCGTGCGCGACCACCGGTACACCACCCGCGGCCGTCACCATCTTCACGGCATCGACGAGCGGGGTGTCGGCCTTCGGTACGTAGTAACGGCCGCGCGGCGACAGCAGCTCGGTGAACGCGTCGGCCACCGTGGGCACCACACCGGCGGCAACGAGCGCCCGCGCCAGATGGGGCCGACCCGCGGCGGGGCCCGCCTCGGCGAGCACCGCATCGATGTCGATCGGCAGACCGTCGTCCGTCATCCGCACACCCATCGCCCGGATCCGCGACACCCGCTCCCCGCGGAGCCGCTCGAGTTCGGCGACGAAGACCGCGTCGTGCGGATCGAACAGATAGGCCAGCAGGTGCACGGCGACCGGAGCTCCGTCCTCCCCGCGTCCCGTGCAGGACATCTCCATCCCCCGGACGAGACGCAGGCCCGCAGGCAGGGCCGCCGCGGCCTCGTCCCATCCCGCGGTCGTGTCGTGGTCGGTCAGGGCCACGACGTCGAGACCTGCCCGGGCAGCGGCACGGACCAGGTCCGCAGGAGCATCGGTGCCGTCCGACGCGGAGGAGTGGGTGTGGAGATCGATACGCACGCCACCAGTCTGTCAGGTCGGCGGGCTAGCATGACTGGAGCTGCCCCGCCCGGTCCCCCGACGGGCGACCGCCGCGTCGCGGGCCTGCGACCGGGCCGCGTCCCAGCGGCATGCCGTGAGGAAGGACAACATGCCGCACCAGCCTTCTCGTGCCGCCCGTCGCGGTCCCACTCCCCCGGTTCCCACCGTCCCTACCGAGCACGCGGTGGTCGACTGCGCGGTCTACGTCGACGGGCACCGCCTGCCCGGCCGCTACACCCACACCGAGGCAGTGGCGGAGGTACGTCGGCGCGGTACGGGATTCGTGTGGCTCGGGCTCCACCATCCCGACGAGGAGCAGATGACGAACGTCTCGCGCACCTTCGGCCTCCACGAGCTGATGGTCGAGGACGCCGTCCACGCCCACCAGCGGCCGAAGCTCGAGCGCTACGACGACGTGCTGTTCCTGGTGCTGCGCACCGTCAGCTACATCGAGCACGAGTCGGTGACGACCACCAAGGACATCGTCGAGACCGGCGAGATCATGTTGTTCACCGGCCCCGACTTCATCGTGAGCGTGCGGCACGGCGACCACTCCGAGCTGTCGCACGTGCGCAAGCGCCTCGAACTCGATCCCGATCGTCTGGCCCGCGGTCCGGCGGCCGTGCTCCACGCGATCGCCGACCACGTGGTCGACTCCTATCTCGCCGTCACCACGGCCGTGCAGCCCGACGTCGACGACATCGAAGAGCTCGTGTTCACCCCCGACACGCGGATCGCGGTCGACCAGATCTACATGCTCAAGCGCGAGATCGTGCAGTTGCGCCGTGCCGTCGTTCCGCTCGCCGAACCGCTGCAGCAACTCATCCGGGCGCCGGGCAACCCGATCCCGAAGGACGTCCGGCGGTACTTCCGCGACGTCGCCGACCATCACACGACGGTGTCCGATCGCATCGCCGCCTTCGACGAGACGCTCGGCACGCTGCTCGACGCGGCGATCGCGAAGGTCACCGTGCAGCAGAACACCGACATGCGCAAGATCTCCGCGTGGGTCGCGATCGCCGCCGTGCCGACGATGATCGCCGGGATCTACGGCATGAATTTCGATCGCATGCCCGAACTGCAGTGGGAGTACGGCTATTACGTCGTGCTCTCCGCGATCGTCGCGATCACCGTGGGACTGTTCGTCACCTTCAGGCGCAACAACTGGTTGTGACCACCGAACTCGACCGCCCCTCGACACGCGCTGCGCAGGCGGCGCGATCTCCTCGGCGCCACGTGCTCGCCGTCGCCCTCGCGCTGATCCTGCTGCAGACGATCCTCCGGACCGTGGTGGCCGCGACCGGCGAGTTCTACTGGGACGACCTGATCCTCGTCGGGCGCGCGGGGTCGTATCCACTGCTGTCCGACGTCTTCCTGCGGTACGACCACGACGGTCACCTGATGCCCGCCGCCTTCCTCGTGGCGGGGATCGCCACGGCGATCGCGCCGCTGGAATGGTGGCCGGCGGCGGCCTCGCTCGTGATCGGTCAGCTGCTCGCGTCGCTGGCGGTGTTGCGGGTGCTCTGGTTGCTGCTCGGCCCGCGACGCGCGCTGTGGGGGCCGCTGCTGTTCTATCTCCTCACACCGCTGACACTTCCGGCGTTCGCGTGGTGGGCGGCGGCGCTCAACGCGCTGCCGCTGCAGGCGGCACTGGCCTGGGTGACGGGAGATGCGCTGCAGTACAGCAGGACCGGTCGACGGCGTCATCTCGTGAGCGCCCTCGTCGTCACCGCTGTGGCGCTGGTGTTCTTCGAGAAGTCGGTCCTCGTTCCGTTCGTCGCGTTCGCGACGGTCGCGCTCGCGCACCACGTCGACGGACTCGCCCGGCCGATCCGCAGCACGTGGGCGCAGGGCCGCCCGTTGTGGCTCGGTTCGGCAGCCGTGCTGGTCGCGTGGGCGGTCGGTTACGCGACGATCGTCGAATCCCGGTTCGGGATCCCGCCGTGGTCGATGGTGGCCGGGCTGACCCATCACGGCATCTCCTACGGGCTGTTGCCGTCGCTGCTCGGTGGTCCGTGGGAGTGGGAACGGTGGAATCCGAGCCCGCCCTGGGCCGATCCCCCGCTCGTGCTCGTCGTCATCGCGTGGCTCGCCGTCGCGGGTGCGGCAGTGTGGACGGTGCGCCGGCGGCGACGGACCGGGCCGGTGTGGCTCGCAACGATCGCCTACGTACTCGCCTCCCTCACCGCGATGATCAGCACCCGCTTCGGCCCGGAGACCACTTACGAACTCGCGCGCACGCTGCGCTACTTCGCCGACTCCGCAGTGGTCGTCGCGATCGCCGCGGCGCTGATCCTGCGCGCCCCGCGACGGGGCACGACGACCCGTCCGCGTGCCGTGCGTGCGACCGCCTGGATCTGCGCGGCCGTGTTCACCGTCGGCTCGCTGTGGTCGACCGTGACGTTCGCGCGCAGCTGGTCGGACAATCCGACGGGCGACTATCTCGCGGCGGCGAAGGCAGCGCTCACGGCCCGGCCCGACCAACCCGTGCTCGATCATCCGGTGTCGGTGTGGATCCTGCTGCCCGTGACCTACCCGCACAACCTGGTGGGGTCCGTCTTCTCCGCGCTGCCCGGCAGGTCCGACATCCGCGACCACGCGACCGACCTGTGGGTCCTCGACGATCTCGGCCATCGCACCCCCGCCGACCTGCTGCCGCTGCGCTTCGTCCCGCCCGGCCCCGAACCCGACTGCGGTCATCGCGTCACCACCGGCGCCGTCACGGCCGTGCCGCTCGACTCCCCTGCGGGCGACTGGGAGTGGACCGTGCAGGTGAACTATCGGGCCTCCGCCGACGGCACGATCGACCTCGGTTTCCCCGGCCACGCATCCGTCACGGTTCCCGTCACCGAAGGACTCGGGACGGTGTACGTCCGCGTCTCCGGGGACGGCTCGGCGTTGCAGGCGCGCTCGTCCACTCCCGGCACCACCGTGTGCCTCGGTGCCGGATCGCTCGGGGTCGTCGTGCCGCAGGGATGACGACGGGTCGGGAGCGCCTCAATCGGCGTCGACGAACCGCACGTCGTGTGTGCCGGCCTCCGGCGCCGCGAAGTTCAGCAACCGCAGGCCCTCGGCTTCGAGCGCCGACCGCGCGGACACAGGGATCGTCCGCCACAGCGTCATCTCCACGGCGGCAGCCTTCCGGTCGGTCGTGACGCGGGCGCTACCGGCGACCGTGCCTCCGACGAGCAGCAGGGGCGCGATGATCCCGTTCTCCGCCATGATGCGCTTGCGGTGCTCGTCCGAGACGAACCGGGTGCGGTCGGCGTGCGAGAGGAGCACGTTGTCGAACGGCGCGAGGATCCGTACGGGTGCAGGGGTCGACGGGTCGGGTCTCGGCGCGTCGGGCAGGTCGAACAGTTCCGTTCCGCGTTCGTCCCGGAAGATCACGAGTTGCGGGCGGAGCCGGTCGACGATCTCGGCGAGCCGGGTCAGGCCGCACCAGGTCTGCACGTCCCTGACGCTCGCGGGACCGAAGGCCGCCAGGTACCGCAGGATCAGCCGATCGGGCCCGGGAGGCGCGGGCGATGGACCGACATACTCGTCGAGGTGCGCCAATCGTGGCTGTCCCGATCGTCCCCACAGTCCTCGCGGCGGCACCTGCACGAGCGGGAGCAGGCACCGCACCGCGTGTGCCAGCGCGGCCGGATCCTGCTCGGGGAACCGTTCGGCGAGCAACGGCCGCAGCTCGGCCTGACTCATCGGGGTGCCCGCCAACAGATCCCGGGCGACCGACACGAGCGCCGACCGGTCGAGACCCTCGAGGCCGAGGCGGTGGGCCTTGTTCGCGTCGACGCCCCGGTCGAGCACCGGCTGCACCCACGGTCGCAACGCGTGCGCGTCGGCGCCGGAGACCGCGAATACGGTGCCGCGCATCAACGCGATGCGGACGACCGCCCGCGACTCCAGCAGCTCCGACAATGTGTCGGGCCGGAAGTTCCGTATGCGGGTCCACAGCGCGAAATACGGGGCGAGAGGTGCCTGCGCCTGCAACCCGAGCAGGTGCTCGATCATCGACAGGGCATCCGTGCTGCTCCGCCGCAGCAGGTGCTGGCGGGCCAGCGTGGCGCGTCCGAGCGCGCGGTCGGTGAGAACCGGGACGGTCACAGACGTGCTTGCGCCCGGCGCGGGTCGCTCAGGTCGATGCCCGCTTCCTCCCATGCCTCGCGCAGCGCCTCGGTTCCCTTCAGCCGCTTCCAGGCCGCCTCGGTACCGGTGATCGGGCGGGCCTCGAAGAAGTGGACCGGGTCGGAGGGCTCGGGCAACTCCAGCGACGGCACGTCGGCCGCCTCGAGCAACACCGCGGTGAACGGGGCGCCCGGCCACAGCGACTCCCCGAGATCGAGCAGGGCGTCGTCGGTGAGAACCACGCCCTCCACGGCGGGCAGCGCCGCGAGCACCGCAAGGGTGCGGTGGACGCCGGCGGTGACGCCCTCGTTGTCGCGCAGGCTGAGGACCAGTTCGGCACGCGGCCCGCGCGTCGGGTCGGCCACCATGTCGGTCGGGTCGCCCATCGGGTGCCGGGAACACCCCAGGGTTGCGTACCGCAGGAGTTCGGAGCCGCGGAATCGGAGGACCTCGATCGGTTCGAGACCGAGGAAGGTCACCGACGCCGATTCCGGTTCCGGATCACCCGGCGCGGTCAGGTGCTCGGTGAGGTGGCTGCGGACGGTGGCGAGAACTGCGTCGGTCACCCCTGCAATGTAGCCCCCGTCCCGCACATGCGGTTCCCACCCGGACCTGTGCACCGCCCGGTACCGTCGAAGCGTGGCTCGCGACACCGGTTTTCCGGTCTCCGATGCCGGCGACGATTTCGCCCGGCAACGCCGGCGCGCCGAGTACGCCCGGCTGATCGCATGGCTGCGCCGCGAACCGGCCGACGTCAACACGGTGCTGCCCTTCGACGACGTCGTCGCGGCCCTCGGGCGTATCGGCGAGCGGCGACTCGGGTTGCAGATCATCGAGGTCGCCTCGATCGTCGGCAGCGTCGACCGCGCCGACGACTTCGACCGCCGTTTCCGCCCCACCTCGGCGCGTCTGCGTGCACGCTGGGAACGCATCGCGGCCGCGCGGCGTCGCGGCGAGGCCATACCCCCGATCTCGGTGTACCGGGTGGGGCCGATGCACTTCGTGCAGGACGGGCACCACCGCGTGTCGATCGCCTACGCGCAGGGCGACCGCACCATCGACGCCTACGTCACCGAGATCACCACGAAGGTGCCCGCGGAGGGCATCACGGCCCGCCCCGATCTCGTGCGCAAGGACCACTTCCGGATGTTCCTCGGACGCGTCCCCCTGCACGGCGCGGCACAGGACGCGATCCGCGTGTCCGACCCGTGGGGGTACGCCGAACTGGCCGAGGCCGTCGAGGCGTGGGGCTTCCGGCTCATGCAGGATCTCGGCGAGTACCTCACCCGCGAGGAGGTCGCGCGTCGCTGGTACGAGGAGGAGTTCGTTCCCGTCGTCGCGATGGCCCGGGAGGCGGGAATGCTGCGCTCACGCACCGACGCCGAGGTCTATCTGTGGATCGCGAGCGAGCGGTATCGACTCGTGCGGCGGCACGTGTGGAGCGAGGAGATCGTCGACGAGCTCCGCAGCCGCGCACCCCGCTGACGACTTCGGTGGATCCGGCCCCGCTTTCCGGGGTCGGATCCACCGAGGTTCGTATTCGTCAGAGGGTGACGTTCGCGCCGGTCTCCTGATCGAACAGCGCGATCTTCGCCGGGTCGAACCACAACTGCACGGTCCCGCCCTTGGTGGCCTGCGATTCCACCGACAACCGCGCGACCAGCGATTCGGCCGACATGTCGGCGCCGGCGTCGGCGGCGAGTTCGTCGAGGTCCTTCGAGTGCACGCCCGGACCCTCGGTCGAGAAGTACGCGAACTTGTCGGAGCCCATCGACTCGAGCACGTCGACCTCGGCGGAGAAGGTCACGCCCGCCTCCCGCTGGGCCGGGTCGAGCAGGTCGGCGTCCTCGAAGTGTTCCGGACGGATACCGACGACCACCTCGCGCGACGGATTGTTGCGGCGCACGGTCTCCCACCGCTCGTCGGGCAACCGGAACTCACCGAACGAGGTGCGGATCGAACCGTTCTCGATCTGTCCCGGAACGAAGTTCATCGACGGGGACCCGATGAAGCCGGCGACGAACAGGTTCTGCGGATGGTCGTACAGTTCCTGCGGCGCCCCGACCTGCTGCACGAGCCCGCCGCGCATCACGACGACGCGGTCGCCGAGCGTCATCGCCTCGGTCTGGTCGTGCGTGACGTATACCGTCGTGGTCCCGAGACGCTTCTGCAGTCGCGCGATCTCGGTGCGCATCTGCACGCGCAGCTTGGCGTCGAGGTTCGACAGCGGCTCGTCCATGAGGAACGCCTTGGGGCTGCGCACGATCGCCCGCCCCATGGCCACGCGCTGCCGCTGACCACCCGACAGGTTGGCGGGCTTGCGGTCGAGATGCTGTGTGAGATCGAGGATCCGGGCCGCTTCGTCGACCTTGCGGCCGATCTCGTCCTTGGGCACCTTCGCGAGGGTGAGCGGGAACGCGATGTTGTCGCGCACCGACATGTGCGGATACAGCGCGTAGGACTGGAAGACCATCGCGATGTCGCGGTCCTTCGGCGCCCGCTCGTTGACCCGCTCCCCTGCGATGCGCAGTTCGCCGTCGGAGATGTCCTCGAGACCGGCGATCATGTTGAGCGTCGTGGACTTTCCACACCCGGACGGGCCGACGAGGATGATGAACTCGCCGTCGGCGATCTCGAGATCCACGTCGCTGACGGCCTTCGCTCCGTCCGGATATTCCTTCGTCACCTTGTCGAGCACGATCTCGGCCACGGTAGTTATCCCTTCACTGCGCCGGAGGTCAGTCCGGCGACGATTCGACGTTGGAAGATCAGGACGAACACGATGATCGGGATCGTGATGACGACGGCGGCCGCCGCGATCGACCCGGTCGGTTCCTCGAACTGCGAGGCACCCGTGAAGTTCGCGATCGCGGCGGGTGCGGTGATGGACCGTTCGGTGGAGGTCAGCGAGATCGCGAACAGCAGGTCGTTCCAGCAGAAGATGAACACCAGGATCGCCGCCGTGATGATGCCGGGAGCGGCGAGCGGAGCCACGACCTTCCGGAACGCCTGCCCCGGTGTCGCGCCGTCCATCTTCGCGGCCTTCTCGAGTTCCCACGGGATCTCCTTGAAGAAGGCCGACAGGGTGTAGATCGCGAGCGGCAGCGAGAAGGTGATGTACGGCAGGATCAGCGCCGCCCACGTGTCGAACAGTCCGAGGCCGCGCATGATCTCGAACAGCGGGCTGACGAGGGAGATCTGGGGGAACATCGCGATGAGCAGCGCCACGCCTACCAGGATCTTCTTACCGGGGAAGTCGAGCCTGGCGATCGCGTAGGCCGCCATCGTCCCGAGGATCACCGCGATGACCGTGGCGATCAGGCCGATGCCGATGGAGTTGATCAGGGCGCTCGTGAACGCGTCGGTGCGGAAGATGCCGCGGTAGTTGTCGAGCGTCCACTGCTGCGGAATGAACCGGCCGTCCTGGATGGTGCCGGGCGGCTTGAACGACAGGCTCGCGATCCACAGCACCGGGACGAGTGCGTAGAGCAGGACGATCAGGTTCACCGCCGACCACGACAGGGTCCGTTTCCTGGTCTCGGCCATCATCGGCCCCCTTCGTCCGAACCGGGCGCGGATGCACCGAACAACTTGATGAACACGAACGCGATGATCGCGACGCACAGGAAGATCAGGACGCTGATCGCCGACCCGATGCCGAGGTTGAAGGCCCGGAACAGATTGTCGTAACCGAGGATCGACACCGACCCGGTGCCGTTGGCACCGCGGGTGAGGACGTAGATGTTGTCGAAGATGCGGAAGGCGTCGAGCGTGCGGAAGAGCAGGGCGACGAGGATCGCCGGTTTCATCAGCGGCACGATGATCCGCACCAAACGCGTCCACGCTCCGGCGCCGTCGACCTGTGCCGCCTTGAGCAGATCGTCGGGGACGAGCGCGAGGCCGGCGAGGAGCAGCAGCGCCATGAACGGCGTGGTCTTCCACACCTCGGCGAGCACGATGATCGCCAGGGATGGGATCTGGTCGGTGAGTGGGGCGCTGCCGTCGGGCAACAGATTCGCGAGATAACCCGTGCCCGGGGTCCACGCGTAGTACCAGCTGTAGGCGGCGGCGACGGTGACGATGCCGTACGGGATCAGCACCACCGTGCGCACGATGCCCTTGCCGACGATCGTGCGGTGCATGACGAGAGCGATCGCCAGACCGAGCACGAACTCGATCGCGACGGAGACCAGGGTGACGAGCGAGGTGACGACGAAGGCCTGCCACCAGAATCCGTCGCTGAGCACCGCGACGTAGTTCGACAGTCCGACGAAGCGGCGCTCGTCGGGGAATCGCAGATCGTAGCGCTGCAGACTGAGCCAGACGGCGTATCCCACCGGATAGGCCGTCACGGCGAGCATCACGATCGCGGCGGGCGCGACGAGCAGCAGACCGAGTCGTCGTTCGGCCTTCTTCCCCTCGGACAACGCTGCTTTCGTCTTCGTCGACGGTTCCTTCGGGGTCTCGTCGGTCGGTTTCGATTCGACGGCGGTCACGGGATCAGTCCTTCCGAATTGACCGCCTTCTGCACCTGTTCGGCGAGTTCCTCGACGGTGCGGGGCGGATCGATCTGGTCGACCGGGTTGAGGGTGGCCGTCACCAGCGTCGAAATGCTCTGGTAGGCCGGTGAAGCGGGACGCACCGCGGCGTTCTCGAGACCGGCGCGGACCTCACGCCAGGCCGGATAGGCCTCCTGGAATTCGGGGTCGTCGTACAGCGAGGCCAGCGTCGGCGGCACGCCGCCACCGATGGCGTTGTTGCGCTGGTTCTCCTCGTTGCGCAGGCACTGCATCGCCTCGAACGCGAGGTCGGGGTGGGTGCTCGTGCGGGCGACGGCGATGTTGAACCCGCCGATGGTGACCTGGGCGGGCTCGCCGGGGATCACCGAAGGGTACGGGGCGGGAAGGAAATTCTGCTCACCGTCGACGGTCAGGACCGTGTTGCCGGTGTCCTGCGAGGTGACGTTGCCGTTCTCGTCGATGAAGGGCAGGGCCGCTTCGTTCTCCAGGATGCCCGGCAGGACGAACGGCCAGTTGACCTGGAATGCCGTGCGCCCGCTCTCCATGCCGAGACGGACGGCCGCCTCGTCGGCCTGGTTCAGGGACGGATCGGCGCCGGGCGCCGTCGCGACGCGTTTCATGATGTCGAGCGCGGTCACCGCGGCGTCGTTGTCGGTGAGGGTGACGGTGACACCGTCCTCCCCCACCACCGAACCGCCGGCGCTCGAGAGCAGGGTGTTGAACCACACCATCAGCCCCTCGTACTGCCGGCCCTGCACACCGATCCACGACGGCCGGCCCTCCTCTGCGAGGCCGCTCGCGATCTCGATCATCTCGTCCCAGGTCTCCGGAGGTCGCCCGTCCGGCATGAGATCCTTTCGGTACCAGAGCAACTGGGTGTTGGTGTTGAGCGGCGCGGCGTACAGCTGGTCCTGCCAGGTCGCCGATTCGAGGGGGCCTTCGAGGGTGCCCTCGGAGACCGCGGCGGCCACGTCGTCGGGCAACGGCAGCGCCCACCCGGCCTCGGCGAACTCGGCGGTCCACACGACGTCGAGGGTCATGAGGTCGAGTCCCGGGTCGTTACCCGTCAGCCGCCGCGCCAACTGCAGTCGCTGGTCGTCGGCGTTCTTCGGAAGTGTCCTCTGCTGCACGCGATATCGGCCGCCGGCCTGCTCGGTGCACACCTCCGCGGCCTGCGCGTACTGCTCGGCACCGTCGGCGGCCGTGTAGAAGGACAGGACGACACCCTCGTCGTCGCTGCCGCACGCGGCCAGTCCCGACGCCAGGAGCACCGCGGCCGCAGAAGCTGTGAACGCCCGGCTCGTCCACCGTCTCTTGCCCGACCGTCTCATGCGCGACTCCGCTCGCATCGGGGACCTGATGATCCGACGATATCGCCCGTACCGGCCAGCCGTAGCAAAACGAGCAGGGCGTACAACCGGAGCGGAATCGGCACGACGACGAGGTCAGAAGGAGGTCCCCGAGAAGGGTGCCTGGGGCCAGGAGAACAGCAGGTCAGCGGTGTCGACGGCCTCCGGTCGGTGCACCCGGGCGCGACCCGCGTCGACCATCCGGTGCCAGCCCTGCCGGCCCAGCAGGAGCGCACCGAGGTCGGCGATGTCGATGGTCAGATCGGCCGGTCCCGCGGTGCGCGCCACGCCGTCGGCGGAGATCTCGAAGACACCGGCGTTGTCGGTCAGCAGCGGATCGGTCACCTCGACGGTCACCGAGCCGAACCCTCGGTAACTGCGCGCCGACAGCGCCCGATCGAGGTCGAGGATGCGCAACCACGTCTCGTCCGAGACCGAACGGAAGTGCACGGCACGCGCGTCGCCGAGCATGAGCGGGAGCTGATCGTCCTGCGGAAGCGCCGCGAACCGCAAGGTGTCGACCAGATCGAGGTCGAGCAGGAACCGGATCAGGCCGGCGTACGCCCCGGGCGACGGAGCGAAGAAGTCGTCGACCACGACGGTGCGGTTGCGACTGGTGAACCACCCCTGCGTGTCGATCGGGTGGTACCGGACGAAACCGTCCTCCTGCCCCGGTTCGCCGTGCACCGCCACGTACATCGGATCGGTGAGCGAGTCGGCCCGCCACCGGCGCGAGTTCCACCAGTACTCCGACCGGTCGATCATGCCGGGGCGCGGCGGCAGATGACGGGAATGTATCTGCGCCAGCACGTCCCACGCATCCGGATAGGTCAGCAGACGCACCGCTCCGGACTCGGGCACGTCGGGACGCAGCGCGGCACCACGCACGTCGACGTCGACGGACACCGAGGTCGAGGCGACGCCGTAGCCGAACCGGCCGTAGATGGTCGCTTCGGAGGCCCGCAGCGTCGCAAGGATCTCACCGCGGTCGCGCGCGTCGCTCAGCTGCCGGTGCACGAGTCCGGAGATCACGCCGCGACGCGTATGGGTGGGCAGCACACCGATGTGGGTGACCGCCGCGTGCGGTACCCGGGCACCGCCGGGCAGGGTCAGGTTTCCGCTCGTGGCATCCACGGTGCCGACGAGCATGCCGTCGAGGAAGGCGCCCCACGTGCGACCGGCCTCGAGGTAACGGCTCACCGTCCCGTCGGGAACCTCGGGCCACGAGGGCAGGCCCACCATCGCCGTGCGGAACAGCGCGGACGCCTCCCGCAGTTCGGCTTCCGACTCCAGAATTCTGATCTCCGGTTCCGTTCGCTCACCCATGGAACGACATTATCGAGCGCGAACTTGCACCGCGGGTGAACGGCCGTGACGTTCGGTACACCGGCTCCGGGCGGGTAGGTTTCCAGCGTGCGACGCGAGTGGGATCCAGCAGACACCGGGGTGCTGCAGCTGCCCTCCGGCCGACTCGTGCGGGGACGCGGGATGCGCAGACCGGTGTTCGACGAGCCGTTTCCCGACTTCGGGGTGTATCTGCTCGGCCGACCCCCGGCAGCACCGTTCGAGTGGGAGTCGCGGTGGATCCACTGGCCCGACTTCCGCACGCCGCGCGACCCGGAGGACGCTCTCGCCATCCTGTACGAGGCGTGGATCCGGGCGGGACGGCAGCGGGTGGAGGTCGCGTGCGGGCGGGGACGCGGCCGCACCGGCACCGCACTGGCGTGCCTCGCCGTCCTCGACGGGCTCTCCCCGGAGGAGGCGGTCGACTTCGTTCGGCGGCACTACCATCCGCGAGCGGTCGAGACTCCCTGGCAGCGAAAGTTCGTCGCGCACGCGAAGGCGCACTCCTGACGGCTCAGTTCTTCGTCCGGGCCAGGTCGGCCTCGGCAGCCGAGACGGCACGTTCGGCGGCGACCACCCGTTTCTTCGCCTCGGCGGCGGCGCGACGCGCGAAGGTGCGTTGCTGCTCGGCGTGTTCGAGCTTCGCCCGCAGCTCGGCGACCTCCTCCTCGTGACGGGCCAGCTCCTGCTCGGCTGCCGACGCCGCTTCGCGCGCTTCCTCGGCCGCGCTGTGCGCGGAGTCGAGAGCGGCGGCGGCCTCGTCGATCTCCGCGTCGCGCGCCGCCTGTTCCGCCTTCTCACGCTCGGTGGGTCCGCGCTCGCCTCTGCTCTTGCGCCCGGCCTTGTCCGTTGCGGTTCGGTCGTCCTCGTCCTTCTCGTCGGACCCGCCGCGGATGACGGTGAGCGGCATCGCCGACAGGTCGCCGAAGCCGTCGGACTCGACGATCGCGTCGAGCCGACCCTGCCGGACCTGCTCCCCGATGTCGGGATCCGACAGTGCGGCGTTGAGGGTGCGCCCCACCTCGCGCAGTGCGCTCTCCGAGACTGTGCGGCCGCGGTCGGCGGCGAGCCGTCCTGCGTCGCGTTCGAGTGCCGCGACCACCCGGCGTCGCTGCTCCGACAGTTTCCGCATCTCGCTGCCGGACAGTCGTCGTTGCGCGGTGCGCAGGGCGGATCCGATGTCGAGCAGCGCCGCGAGTTCGTCGGCCCGTTCGCGGGCGAGCAGGTTGACCATCCAGGCCGCGACCGTCGGTTTGCGCAGCCTGCCGATGGCCGCCGTCAGCTCGCGGTCGCCCGCTTCGCGTGCCTGCGCCGCGAATTCGGTGCGGGCCGCCACGAAGTCTCCTGGGTCGAGGCCGTAGAGGGCGTCGGCCACCGAATCGAGGTCGGGCATGGGATCGACAATAGTGGCGCGAGGCCGGTCGCGACGAGTGCCGTTCTCGGCGAACGCGCGACCGCGTGACGATCAGATGGCGAGCTTGGCGAGGATGTCGCGTGCCTTCTCGGCGGTGGGCGGCTGGCACAGCACGTCGTAGCGGCCGGCGACGAGCTGCATCGTGGACGAGAAGTCGCGCTGGCCGCGGGTCGCGGCGTACGGGATGGTCGCCGAGATGAGGCCGAAGACGATGCCGCCGACGAGGCCGACGAGCAGCGGGCCGAGGAAGTCGGTGGAGAAGATACCGAGCAGCAGACCGAAGAACACGCCGAGCCATGCACCCGAGACGATGCCGCCGCCGATCACCTTCGGCCACGTGAGCCGACCGGTGACCCGCTCGACCTGCATGAGATCGACACCGACGATGGTGACGTCCTCGACGGAGAAGTTCTGATCGGCCAGGTGGTCGACCGCCCGTTGCGCCTCGGCGTAGGTCGGGTACGAACCGACGGGCCAGCCCGTGGGAGGTGTCGGCAGACCGGGTACCTGGCGACCGGGTCCGAGGGGATTCGTCATGTCGTTTCGGCTCCTTCGCGATGCACGCCGACGGTCTCGGCGCCGGTCTCCATTCTGCCTCGACGGGGACCGGCATGCCGCGATGGTTCGCCCGATATGTTCTTTTTCCTGGTCGTTCCCGTCAGGAGGTGGGCGGCTCGAACTTCTGGGTGCGCTGCAACCCGGCGGCCCGGCCCTTCGCGGAGATCACGAGAGCCATCTTCCGGCTCGCCTCGTCGATCATCTCGTCACCGAGCATCGCGGCACCGCGGGCGCCACCCTCGGCCGAGGTGTGCCACTCGTAGGCGTCGAGGATCATCTCGGCCTTGTCGTAGTCCTCCTGCCGGGGGCTGAAGACCTCGTTGGCCGCGTCGATCTGGCTCGGGTGCAGCACCCACTTGCCGTCGAAGCCCAGGGCGGCGGTGCGCTGCGCCGACCGGCGGAAGGCGTCGACGTCGCGGATCTGGAGGTAGGGACCGTCGATGGCCTGCAGCCCGTGGGCGCGCGCGGCCATGAGGATCGTCATGAGGATGTGGTGGTAGGCGTCGCCGACGTCGTAACCCTCGGGCTGCTCGCCGACGACGAGGGTGCGCATGTTGATGCTCGCCATGAAGTCGGCGGGACCGAACACGAGCGTCTGCACGCGCGGGCTCGCCGTCGCGATCTCGTCGATGTTCGTCAGCCCGATGGCGTTCTCGATCTGCGGTTCGATGCCGATCCGTCCCACCTCGAGACCGTGGGCCTTCTCGACCTGCGTGAGGAGCAGGTCGAGTGCCTTCACGTGGCTCGCGTCGGGCACCTTCGGCAGCAGGATCGCGTCGAGGTTCGCGCCGGCGCCACCGACGACCGTCGCGACGTCGAGATAGGTCGCGTCCGTGGTCCAGTCGTTGACGCGCACGACCTTGATCTGGTCGCCCCAGCCGTCCTCGTTCAGAGCTTCGACGATGGTGTTGCGGGCCTGTTCCTTGGCCAGCGGCGACACGGCGTCCTCGAGATCGAGGAAGATCTCGTCGGCGGGAAGGCCCTTGGCCTTGTCGATCATCTTCCGGCTGCTGCCGGGAACCGCGAGTACCGACCTCCGGGGCCTGAACGAAAACGACATGACCTGACCAGACCTCCGAGTTCCGGGAACAGCGTGGGCACGCTCTAGCCTGGCAATCATGGCAGCAGTGAGCAAGGCGAATGTAGCAAAGGGGTTCGTTATGATCAACTAGTGCGAGCTTTGATTTACGCGAGAGTCTCTTCCGACCCGTCCGGTCGTGGCCGCAGCGTGGCGGATCAAATCGTGGACTGTCGCGAGATCTGTCACCGCAACGGTTGGACCATCGTCGACGAACTCCAGGACAACGACATCGGCGCATCTCGCTGGTCGAAGAAGGATCGACCCGAGTACCGCCGCCTCCATCAACTCCTCAGCGAAGCGGATGTCCTGGTCACCTGGGAAGCATCACGTGCACTTCGCGATCTCGCCGCCTACCTTGAGCTCCGAGATCTGTGCACCGAGCACGGGGTCCAATGGTGCTACTCGGGACAGGTATACGACCTCAACCGAGGCGACGATCGATTCCGAACCGGCCTCGACGCATTGCTGTCCGAGAACGAGGCAGAGAAGATGCGTGAACGTGTCCTCCGCGGACTCAGGTCCCGAGCGGCCGCCGGCGAACCACACGGGAAAGTGCCGTACGGCTACAAGGCCGCCCTCGACGACAACGGACACCGGATTCGGGTACCCCATCCCGAGGAAGCCCAAGTCATCCGTGACGCTGCGAAGATGTTGCGCGCAGGCGAGTCCCTCCGCGCGATCGTGCGGCGCCTCAACAGCGAAGGACGCATGAACCGCGGCCGCCCCTGGAGCGCGATCGAGATCCGTCGGAAACTCCTCTCCCCTACCTACGCGGGTTACCGGGTACATCACGGCACGCAGGTGTTGGCAACGTGGGAATCGATACTCTCCACCGAGGACCACCAGGCGATCACAGCGATCCTCAAAGACCCCGAGCGTCTCACTCAACGCGGTTCGGATCCGGTACACCTGCTAACAGGAATCGCGGTGTGCGGTGAGTGCGGCACCCCAGTTGTCCGACGAAAGAATGCATCGGGCACCAGCTCGTACACGTGCAGTGCCAAGTACTGCGTGACCCGCTCGAAGCCGATCGTCGACGAGGTCGTCGAAGCTGTGATTGTGGCCCGTCTGGCTCAGCCGGACGTCGCAGAGGCCTTGCGCGCCGGAGACGGCTCGCAGCGTCGCGAGGCACTGGCAGAAATTCGGGTGCTGAAAGAGCGGCTCGCTGCCTACGAGCAGAAAGCGATCGAGGGAGATCTCGAGCCTGACGAGTACACGCGCATCCGAGACGGTCTTCGCGCAAAGCTGGCCGACGCCGAAGCGCGTGCCGATAACTTCACGGGAGGCTCTCCGCTTCCCAGACAGATCGCAGGCCCAAACGCGGCCGAGCTATGGGAGTCCCTGGCCATCGATGCCAAGCGGTCGGTCATTCGCGCACTATGCCGCGTGTACATCGACAAGGCCCCGCGGAACGACACCGCGAATCCGAAGTACATCCGTATCGAGTGGAAGGCGTGACCGTGAGCCGTCGCAGGTCTCGGAAACGCGCGTACGACATCCGCATCCGGATCGTATGCACCGATAAGAGCACGCACCCTCCGCATCGAGTCGGCACGATCGAGTGGTACTCCGACGGTGCTCTTCCCGGCCGAGTGCAGGTGCGGACAAATGGAGAAAGCCGAGTGCACCGACATCAGGCCGTTGATCGAGCCGACGCCCTGAAACACGGCTTCCCCCGTACGTACACGTTCACATGTCCAGTTTGTTCGCGGAACATGACACTCCGCCGGCAACGGTGGCAACCGTGGCTGCTCGAACTTGAGTCCCTCGGCATCGCCGAGCTGGATATGTCGTGCCCCGACCGACGCGCGGTGGAAGAGGCGTAGCGCTCCACTGCTATGCTCACCGCTAGTAGCACCTTGCGGGCCGTGTACGAGCCCGAGCACAAGGAGCCGGTGAAGGTGACAGCCGTTCACGGTCGCCGAGTAGGAGCCCCTCTCCGGGGGTCTACTTGGCAACCCTGGAGGCACACCAGTGACCACGTGGACCAGCGAGCGCGCCCGCGCCGCGTCCCTTTCGCGATCTCGCAATTCTGACGATCCCGAACTACTCGAAGCGAAGCGCAACATGCGCGCGCTCAAGCTCGCCGAGCACGTCGCTCGTGTCGTCGCACAAGCACCGCCGCTCACCGCTGAGCAACGCGAACGGATCGTTGTTCTCCTCCGCGCTGGCGGCGGTATCGCATGAGCGCATACGAAAGCCGCCCCGCGGGCCACGGGGCGGCTCCCGAACTCGCTGCTTCGAGCTCGCTCACGGACTCTCACGGTACCAGCGTCAAAGCCCAACTCGCACGCCGCCGTTCGGCGATCTATCGTCTTCCGCCGCTTGAGTGTGGCTGTGTGGATCCGTGGTGGCATCGCTGCAATGAGCCCGGACCGAGTCAGCGCAGAACCGACGCTCTCACCGCGGCAGCGGCGCATCTGCTCGACTTCGGTCTGACACCGATCATGCCGATCGACGATCTTCGCGCCTTGTGGCGTCGCGGCGGCCCTGAACGCCGCCTCGCCGCCACGGTCGCCAAGCGGGTGATGCAGCAGTGATCGGACAGGACTATCCCGATGCTCCTTGGTCCGACCAGGACGGCATCCTCCCGGGCGCCAAGGACTCCCGCGACGAGTTGCTGCCACCAGAGCCGCCGCAGGGGCCGTCGACGCGACCGCACCTTCGCGAGCGTCTGCTGACACTGTCCGACCTCGCGACGATGCACGGTGTCGAGCCAGTCGTCGACGGGCTGCTCTACCGCGACACGTTGGCCCAATTGTCGGGGCCGCCCGGCTCGTACAAATCGTTCGTGACACTGGGGATCTCCTGCGCGGTCGCCTCCGGACAGAACTGGGAAGGCCACCGCGTCCCGAAGGCCGGCACGGTGGTCTACGTCGCCGCCGAGGGAGCATCGGGGCTGCTCGTGCGGATCCTGGCGTGGTGCGAGCTGACCGGCGTCGACCCGAAGGAGCTCGAGAAGCGACTGTTCGTGCTCCCGGCACCTATACAGCTAGGGAACGTCGTCGACGTTTCCGACGCCGTCGAACTGGTCTCAGAGGTCGATGCTGACCTCCTTGTACTCGATACCCGCGCCCGCTGCACCATCGGACTCGAGGAGAACTCCGCGACCGAACAGGGTCGGGCGATCAGCAACCTCGAGCGGATCCAGCAGGCCGCAGGCTGCACGGTTCTGGTGGTGCACCACTCCCCGAAGAACGGAGCCGGGGGCCGCGGCTCAAGCGCGTGGGATGGACAGGTCTGGTCGGATCTGCGCCTGACCGGGGGAGACGGGATCGTCAAGATCCACTGCGAGAAGCACAAGGACGCCCCGGACGGATGCGAACACCACTACCGCCTCGTGCCGCACACGGTGTCCGAATCACGGATGCAGGGCGCTACCGAGACTCAGCGAAAGTCCCTGGTCGTTGTCCAGCGAGACCCGCTGGACAACTCGCCCGCAGACCGACCCACCATACGCACCGTGCTGGACATTCTTCGGACGTGCGCTGGACACGAGGGACTGAGCCGCTCCGAGATCCGCGACCTCGCGATGGAGCGCGGGGTAAGCAAGTCCTCCGCGTACGAAGCCATAAACGACCTGGTCAATCGGGGTGCGCTCCGGAATACCGGCTCCGATGCCCGACCGAAGTACGTGCTCGCCCCCGCATTCATGGAAGGGAGCTGACCCCTGCTGTCCAACAGTGTCCAGCGTCCGTCCGGCTGTCGCCGAATTTGTCCGTCCAACTGTCCAACTCATAAGAGTTGGACAGGCTGGACGTTCGGGCGGTGGACGCGATGAGCCGACGTCGGGAATGCACCTGCGCCGGGACCGCGCCGGGCTGGCCTCAACACGAGTCCTACTGCGCGACTGTCTCGATCGCAGACACCGAATCCGAATGGTGGGACGACGAGAGCACCGAGGGGATGATGTGAGGGCACAGCGGACCCCGCGAAGCCGGCGACCACCGATACCGGCTGTGTTCGCCCAGATCGTCGACGGTCGCCTCACTGGGGCGGCCTGCGTCGGCCGACACGCGTTGTTCGACGCCGAACTCGACAACGTCCGAGAAACCCCCGCAGAACGCCGAGCCCGGTTTACCGCGGCCGCTGCGATCTGTCGTACCTGTCCTGTGCTCGAACCCTGCCGCGTCGTCGCCGACGAGGCAGGCCGCCAGGCCCACGGCGTGTGGGCCGCCACCGTACGCACCACGTCCCGGCCCGATGGCCGATCCCGCGAGGAGTCTTCTCATGCACGCTGACACGACAGCACAGCGTCAGCCGGTTCCGTCGATCCAACACCTCGACGACGCGCTCGTCCTGACCGGCGACGCGGTCGGCACCGTCCGGTGGGCTCTGAGCGTGGCGATCTCCGCCCGACGACGCGCCGGGCTGCCTGTCCCGCGCGAAGTCGGCCACCTCGCAGGACTGCTGTCCGGTCGCGGACAGAAGCCCACCGCGACAACAGGTTTCGGACAGACTCGAGGAGACGCCATCGGCGTCGGTGAGCTCGCCCGCCTGCTCGGGTGCAGTCACCGGCACGCGCGACGGATCGCACCGGAACTCGGGCGACTCGAAGCCGGCCGATGGGTCATCGACCGCAATATCGCTGAGCAGTACGCGAGGAGCCGCACCGCATGACTCACCCCAGCATCGACCAGGTCGCCGCCTTCCTGGCCGTCGCCACCGACGAAGAAATCCACGAGGTGCTCGAACTCGCCTGGCCCGACAAGCCCCTCACCGACACGAAGGACACCCACGCATGAGATACACCGGAAACAACGGCAACGACCGCTACAACCTCGCCGGCCGACCGCCCCTTGAGGCCCTTTCCACCGAGCTCGCCACGCTCGTCACTGAGTACGACGCCGCCCAGACGCGAGTCCGCGACGCCGAACGCGAACGCGACCGGCTCGCCCAGCCGGAACGCGACGAGGAGGCCCGCCAGACCGACGCGGCAGCCGCAGCAGCCGCAGCACGAGCCGGGAAAAAGATTCCGCCCGCTACGGCCGCCGCGAAGCTCGCCGCCGACCGCGACGAATCGGTTCGTACCGTCGACGCTCACCGCGCCGCGGTCAAAGCGATCCGTGACGACCTCGACGCCACCCGCGACGCCGCGCTGCTGTCCATCACGGGGCCTAGCGAAACGGATCGGGACCGCGTCGCCAAGACCGCCGCCGACTTCGTGGCCGTGCTCGAGCAGGCAATCGCCGACCGCGCCGTCTACGACTGGCTACGCGGCCGCACCTACGCCCCCAACGCACAGACATGGGCCGTCGACCTCGTCCCCGCCCTCACCCGCTACGCAATCCGTCGGGACAACGCGACCATCATCAACGCACGCGTCGTCGTCACGAACCTCGTCAACGCACTCATGGAGGACTGACCGATGCCGATCGATGCCCACTTCGATTACTCCAGCGGAGCACCCTGGGAAGTCAGTCGTCGCGCCCGCGAAAACCTCGTCCGGCAACGACGCGAAGCCGCACTCCAGCGGGCCGCGGAGGAAGCCGAGAAGTCGCGCCAGCAGGGCACCTGACGTGTTCTTCATGCTTGGGAGCCCTTACCCACAGCGGCTCGGGGTAGTGGGCACCGACGAGCATCCGATCACCGTCGTGGATCTTCCTCGATTGAGGCAATACCGGCTGACCTGCCGGTGCGGATGGTCCGCGACCGCGGTCACCTGGAACCACGCCCGGATGCTCACCGGCCAACACGCTCCGGACACCCCACCATCATGAGACCTGAGGGCATCAGCGCCGAGCTGGTGCCCTCAGGGGGTGGGGGAGGGCCCCTCCCACCCCCTGAACGGCCCACCTACGGCATAGGGCCCATCCCTCCCCGCCCGTCCAAACGATCGGCCCTAGGAGGCCCGTATGACACCCAAACCGCCCACTGGTACCCGCGCTGCTGGCCGTCGCCTGTGGTCGGCGGTCGTCGACGACTACGAGCTCGCCGAGCACGAGCTTCAGATCTTGCGCGAAGCGGTGCGGACGGTCGATCTGATCGATGCGCTGCACAAGGTGGCCGGCGCGGAAGGCCCACTCGCGGAGTCCTCGCAGGGGATACGGGTGCATCCGGCGCTCGTGGAGCTGAGGCAGCAGCGGATCACTCTTGCTCGGTTGCTTGCTGCCCTGAACATCCCAAGCGAGGACGTATCGGCGCGGGCTCCCCGCGGGGTGTACGACATTCGAGGTACGGGGTGAAGCGTCGTACTCGAGAGGCTGGGCCAGGGCTCCCCACAGAACTGCGAACATTCGTGCTCGACGACTGGCCTGGCCTCACCGATCACGCCCGTTTCGACGCGTGGCGCACCGCCAGATTCAACTACGCACGTCGCCATGGATGGCCTGGCGGCGCTGTGGATCTTGTGAGGGAGAATGTGCAAACCCGAATAGATTTGAAGCGCAAGCTATCACCCCAGAGTCTCTCGACCGCTCAAGGTGTCACTTGATCGGATTTCACTCCTGATGAATCAAATTCATCACCGTGAAGCGAGCTTCGCAACGCATCTTCGATCTGGGGATACATATCCGTAAACGGAATATCTGCCTCGCCCGCAGCTTCCATTATGCGTAACTCATTGAGAATCCAAGCAGCGTTAATTGGCATTATCGCGGGAAGTATGGATTTACTGAGTGTGTCGACCAAGACAGATTGGTCTACGTCGAGTGGGCTTTGAAAAATATACTGTATGCCTGTGTCGATCACCGCTCTGACTTCCGAAGTTGCCGTTGTCGACCGAAGCCGGAGTCCGAGATGATTAGCGCCCAGGTAGACAGTGGTGTCCACGTTGCTTCCCGGCCTGTCCTCCTCGGAGTCTCCCGATTCGATTCGAACCACGGAGCGCTCGAAGTAGCGAATGGCCTCGCTATAGGGATGCTTCAGGAGATCTTGCCAGGTTGAAGCCTGGAGAGGCGGATTATCGTTCGCGTTAAGTCGGTCGGATGCGCTATCAGCGGAGGACAAGAGGAGTACCCGCGCTTTCTTTCCATTCCGCATGAGGACGAGGATGGTCGTCTATCGAGCGGTGAACCGACCCGGCGGAGACGGTTGCTTGGCTACGAGGCGTAAAATTCGAGACCTCAATCGAGATCATCGCTCCAGTAGCTCGCGCATAATCCTGAAGCATGGAAATTGAAGGGTCTCCGAAAGGAGACTCCACCTCGTGAACATCTTCAAGACTCCAGTCGAGGTGATCTGCAATTTGCTGCGGAGAAATTCCGAGCTTACGCGCCCGCGACTTAAGCGCAGTAACCATCTCTACAAATTCTTCAGCAAGACGTCCAGCAAGGGCGTACTCGCCGTCTCTAGTGAGGTGGTTCGTCATCCGCCGGCACCCTTCCTGTCTCAGTTGGTCTCGTCAGTAGTTGATGTTAAGCATGATGCACAGGTTCGCTGCTCCTCGGGTAAGGTTCCCCACACAAGTGCGCGAGATGCAGCTTCTGCCATGTGTGCATCCTGAATGTCACGCCAATGCGGATCGTCGTTTGAGTCGGGTTTCTCTCCGAACTTCGCCCCAAACAAGAGATGATCGTCGAACTGCGGCTGGGTGTAGTAGATCCGAGCGTGGAGCCTGCGACCTCGTTGCCTACGGTGAGCGCGCAACTCGCCGATCGCCATCATCTTGAATCCACTCAGTGGGAACTCATACGGGGGGTACGCCGGGTCTGGTTCGATTGTCCCCGCCTTCACAGCTTTCACCAAAGTTTCGAGCCGTGCAGCGGCCCCGATGGTCGCTGTGCTTTGCCGGTACGGCTGGAACTCCGCCCAACAGTCCTTGCCGTACCTCCAGTCGCACGGCCCTGCCTGGATGCGGTCGCACCACTCGTTGCCGGTCATCAGTGCCGACCAAAACGTAATGATGCGAGCAAAATTCCCCCAAGCGAACATCTATGACCACGGTCGACGCATTATTGCACGCACCGTCAAGAGGCTGCGCTCTTGCCGTTTCATGTCCGAAGCCGTTCAGGCTGCAATTACCTCACGCCGGGAGAGAGTGGAGCGGAGGGAGGGCAGGGCGTACCCCGTAACGCACGAGGTACGGGTGCCCACTACGCCGGTCGGTCGTTCGCTCCGGTCGGTTGGTGTGCACGAGGCCACGGGGATTACTCGCAGGGCCTCCGGGACTGGGATGCTCCACGCGCTCTACAGATGCCACTCTGTTCCCGCTCGAGTCCGCCTTTACCGGGTGAGCTACGTGTGATCGAGAATTGGTGCTGTGGCCCCTCTGACGGGCGACGACACCGCGGGCTAGGCGGCTCACCCGTGAATGGCTACGGGCGCACAGCGGAAGATCCAGAGATTGGATTGCAGAGGCTCGCGGACCGCGGCGTGCAAAGCACGGACCGGTGCAGGCGACCGGCCCGGCTCAACGCACCGCGATCAGGCGTTCGTGTCCTCGCAGTAGATGTGCACGTGATAGGTGCGGTACAGGTTGGTCAGTGCGTCGATGAGCGCCGGAATGTGGGCCGGATCGATCAGCGGGAAGTCGGCACACCCGTCGGGCGTGCCGAAAGCGAGCTCGTACTCGGGACCGTCGCCGTGCTCAAGCTGGTCGAGGGTGAGGCGAAGTTTCGTGGCGACGTCTGCGGCCGCGACCGTCGTAATCTGCGTGCCGGTGTCCAGCGGAGTGTCGACGTCGACGTGCAGCTCGTTGGCCCAGATGCACACCTCGAGCTCGGGTGCGCCGTCGAGTTCCTCGAGGACGACGTGAGCGCAGCGACGGCCGTGGTGTTCGTGGTAGCCGAGTACCTCTGAGATCCGCTCGAGTGGAGTAGCTCGCAGGAACGGCACGACGGTCGCTGCACTGGCGACGTACCAACCGTGGTCGACGGCGAACTTGAGGCCGAGCATCGGCAGCCCGTAGACGAGGGCGAAACCGAGCAAGGGAACGAGTACGCATAGTGCGCGCTCTACGATGGTCTGACGGTTCATGACGGGTCCGATCCGTTGTGGCCTAGGCCCTGGAATCGGGAGGGAAGCCCGATCCGGGGCCGCTTTTATGCTGGGCCCATCAGCACCCGAGGTTAGGAAGTACCCCTTGGCAGCAGTGAGCAAGGTCTTCGTCGCGCGGCTGGCCGGACTGGTCGTTCTCGGCCCCGACGGCGAGTCCATCGGCCGCGTCCGCGATGTCGTGCTGACCATCCGGGTGGGGCGTCAGCCTCCTCGTGCGCTGGGGCTCGTCGTCGAACTGCCCACCCGCAAGCGGATCTTCGTCCCGATGCTGCGCGTGACAGCGATCGAGCCCGGCGCGGTCACCCTCGTCACCGGCAACGTGAGTCTGCGCCGGTTCACGCAACGGCCCTCGGAGGTGCTCGCCCTCGGTCAGGTCCTCGATTCGCGTGTGCGCGTCGACGACCCGGAGCTGCCGGACCTGATGGGTGTCGACGCCGTCGTGGTGGATCTGGGGCTCGAGCTCATGCGCACCCGCGACTGGGTCGTCGCCCGCGTGGCGGTGCGTCGCCATCGCGGCCGGCTCGCGCGCCGCTCCCCCATCCACATCGTGGAATGGCCGCACGTGCACGGACTCACCCAGCAGGCGCTGTCGATGCCCGGACAGGGTGTCGCGCAGTTGCTCCTGCAGTTCGAGGACATGCGCCCGCCGGACGTCGCGAACGCCCTGCGCGACCTGCCGATCAAGAGACGTACCGAGGTCGCCGCGGCGCTCGACGACGAACGCCTCGCCGACATCGTGCAGGAGTTGCCCTCCGACGATCAGACCGATCTGCTCACCCAGCTCGGTCTCGACCGGGCGGTCGCGGTGCTCGAGGCGATGGATCCCGACGACGTCGCCGACCTCCTCGGTGAGCTGCCCGCCACGGACGCCGAGTCGTTCCTGCAACGCATGGACCCCGAGGACTCCGAGCCGGTGCGCCGCCTGCTCGAGCACTCCCCCGACACCGCCGGTGGTCTGATGACCCCCGAACCGGTCGTGCTGACACCGGCGACCACGGTGGCCGAAGCGCTCGCCCGCGCCCGCAATCCGGATCTGAGTCCGGCCCTGGCGTCGATGGTCTTCGTCGTGCGGCCGCCCACCGCGACGCCCACCGGCAAGTACCTCGGCTGCGTCCATCTGCAACGATTGCTCCGGGAACCGCCTGCGAGCCTGGTGGGAGGGGTCGTCGACGACGATCTGCCGCGCCTGGCCCCCGACGACGCCCTGACCACCGTCACCCGATACTTCGCGACGTACAACCTGGTCTGCGGCCCGGTGGTGGACGACGAGGGGCACCTGCTCGGCGCGGTGAGCGTCGACGACGTGCTCGACCATCTGCTGCCGGAGGACTGGCGCGAGGAGGACATCGAGGATGAGTGACCGCAGCACGCAGGGCCGCTCGCGCCTCGAGACACCCCAGGCGTCGAGGTTCCGGTTCAACTTCGACGCCGAGGCGGTCGGCCGGGTCAGCGAGTCGATCGCCCGGTTCCTCGGAACGGGCCGCTATCTCGCCATCCAGACGATCGTCGTCATCGTGTGGATCGCCCTCAACATCACCGCGGTCGGCCTGCAGTGGGATCCCTATCCGTTCATCCTTCTCAACCTGGCGTTCTCGACGCAGGCCGCCTACGCGGCGCCGTTGATCCTGCTGGCGCAGAACCGGCAGGAGAACCGCGACCGCGTGTCGCTCGAGGAGGACCGCGCCCGCGCCGAGCAGACCAAGGCCGACACCGAGTTCCTGGCACGTGAACTCGCGGCCCTGCGACTCGCGGTGGGCGAGGTCGCGACCCGCGACTATCTGCGTCGCGAACTCGACGACCTGCGTGCACTGCTGGTCGACGACGAGAACGAGGACGACGCCGGTCCTCCGCGCAGCCGCGCGCCCCGTCGCTGAAGGAACCCACCCGCTCGTCCTGTTGTCCGGCACGCCCGGTTGCACACAACGCGACATCCTTCTGTAACCTTCGTCACAGCAGTCGGACGGACGACCGGAGGAGGGTGATCGCGTGCGGTGGAGGGTCGCGCTGGCGATGCCGGTGATCGTCGCTGCCGGACTCGCAGCGACAGCGTCGTCGGCGACAGTGGTGGCGGAGACGACGCCCACCGCCGAGCCGAGCGCCGCCCCGGCGGTGGGCGTGCTCCCCGGCGAGGTGCGCGAGGCGCAGCCACTGCGTAGCCCGAGCGACCCGCTCGCCCAGCTTCCGCCCGAGGCCCTGGCCGCGGCAGGAGGTGCGGCGGTGCTCGGGGACGGACCGCTCGCAATCCCCGAACTGGTCTTCTACGCCTATCGCGCGGCCGAGATGCAGCTGGCCATCGACTCCCCCGAGTGCGGCCTGCCGTGGAATCTGCTCGCCGCCGTCGGGCGGCTGAGCTCCGGGCACGCGGACGGGGGGCGCACCGACATCCTGGGTACGCTGACCACGCCGGTCGTCACCCCGGAGGGACTGCTCGGGCCGATGCGCCTGGCCCCCGCGGTGTGGGAGCAGTACTCCGCCGACGGCAACGCGGACGGCACCGCCGATCCGCAGAACATCTTCGACGCGACCCTGGCCGCCGGTGCCCGGATGTGCGCGGAGGGCGGAAACCTGCGCGAGCCGGACGGTGAGGCGCGGGCGGTGGCGGCGGTCGATCCGTCCCCTGACTATCTGGCGAACGTCCGGACCTGGTCGGGCGCGTATGCGAAGGCGGCCGAGGTGGCTCCCGCCGATCTCGCCCCGATCCCGGCGCGGCCGGTTCCGAACGCCGCGGATGTCGCGGCCCCCGCTCCGGCTCCGGTGGTCACCATGCCCGCCCCGGCCGCAACGCCGCCGGCCGAGCCATCGGGCGAGCAAGCGCCTGCAGAGCCCTCGCCGGAGCAGGCCGCCCCGGCTGCACCCGCGATGCCGGAGTTGCCCGAACTCCCCTGCCTGGTGCCCGCCTTCTGCGAATAACTCCCGGCACACGAGCGAGATGACGACACGCGCGACACGCGTGTCGTCATCTTTTTCTTTCACCCCACCCGACCCACGGGCCAGCACGGATGGGCCACAGCAGTGCGCATGCACCCCCGTTACATCACGTTTGAGTAACGGAAAAGCATCGAATGCTGTAGCCTCGGCCCGGCACGTAACGAAGGTGTCTCGTTCCGAGGCACCCGAGGGAGGGTTATCCATTGGGCCGCCACGCCAAACCGTCGGATTCGAAGCTTCGGCGAAATTCCGTCATCGCGATGACCGGACTCGTTCCGGTCGGACTGGTCGCCGCAGCCGCGACCACTGCGGGTGCGTCGCCGCGAGCACTGATGGGTGCAGCTCACCACGCGACCGAGCCGACGGCGTCGTCGACCGACTCGGCCGACCTCGCCGCCGCGGTTCCCGAAGCGGTCGCCGCCGTGCAGACGATCATGCTCGAGCCCGAACCGGCACCCGTGCGCACCTTCAAGGCCGCCCCCGAGCCGGAACCCGAGCCCGAGGTCCTCGAGGAGGGCCCGCTCGGCATCCCCGGGATCAACTACGCCGCCTACCGCAACGCCGAGCGCGTCCTCGCCGAGGAGAATCCCGCCTGCGGCATGCACTGGACGCTCCTCGCCGGCATCGGCCGCGTCGAGTCCGGACACGCCAACGGTGGTCGCGCCGACGACAAGGGCAACCTGCTCGAGCCCGTCATCGGCTTGCCGCTCAACGGCAGCCTGCCCGGCCAGGCCGTCATCCACGACACCGACGGCGGCGCTCTCGACGGCGACACCGTCTACGACCGCGCGGTCGGGCCGATGCAGTTCATCCCCACCACGTGGAACCAGTACGCGGGCGACGGCAACGGCGACGGGGTCTCCGATCCCCAGAACCTGTACGACTCGACGCTCACCACCGCGAAGTACCTGTGCGACGGCGGCCTCGACATGCGCAACATCGCGCACTCGACGAAGGCGATCCACCGCTACAACAACTCGATGGCCTACGTGGCGAACGTGCTCGCCTGGTCGACGGCCTACTCCACCGGCATCGACCCGAGCCCCGCGGATCTGCCCCGTATCCACTGACAGGCGAAGGCGGCCGTCGGGTCACCTCGACCGAAGGCGGTCGTCGGGTCACCTCGACCCGTATCCGGTCGCGAGCGGCCTGCCGCCTACCATGGGCGTCATGGCAGTCAGTGAGTCCGACGTCCGCAGTGCGCTCGCACGGGTCCAGGACCCGGAGATCCGCAAGCCCATCACCGATCTCGGAATGGTCAAGAGCATCGAGATCGGCGCCGACAGCAGCGTCGACGTGGCGATCTATCTGACCACCGCCGGGTGCCCCATGCGCACCGAGATCTCGGAGCGCGTCACCAAGGCCGTCGCCGACGTCGCCGGGGTGGGCGAGGTGCGGGTTGCCCTCGACGTGATGAACGACGAGCAGCGCACCGAGCTCCGCAAGTCGCTGCGCGGCGACTCCACCGAGCCCGTCATCCCGTTCGCCCAGCCCGGGTCCCTGACGCGCGTCTACGCGGTGGCCTCCGGCAAGGGCGGTGTCGGCAAGTCGTCGGTCACCGTCAACCTCGCCGCGGCCATGGCCTCGCGCGGACTGTCGGTGGGTGTCCTCGACGCCGACATCTACGGTCACTCGATCCCCCGCATGCTCGGCACGTCCGCGAAGCCCACGCAGGTCGAGCGGATGATCATGCCGCCGATCGCGCACGACGTGAAGATGATCTCCATCGCGCAGTTCACCGAGGGCAACACCCCGGTGGTGTGGCGCGGCCCGATGCTGCACCGCGCGCTGCAGCAGTTCCTCGCCGACGTCTTCTGGGGCGACCTCGACGTCCTGCTCCTCGACCTGCCGCCCGGCACGGGCGACGTCGCGATCTCCGTCGCGCAGCTGATCCCGAACGCCGAGATCCTCGTCGTGACGACGCCGCAGCAGGCCGCCGCCGAGGTCGCCGAGCGTGCCGGGTCCATCGCGCTGCAGACGCGTCAGCGCATCGCCGGCGTGGTGGAGAACATGTCGTGGCTCGAGCTGCCCGACGGCACCCGCATGGACGTCTTCGGCAGCGGTGGCGGTCAGGCCGTCGCCGAGCGGCTCACCCGCGCGGTGGGCGCGACGGTGCCGTTGCTCGGCCAGATCCCGCTCGACCCGGCCGTGCGCGAGGCCGGCGACTCCGGTACTCCGATCGTCCTCGCGGCGCCCGACTCGGCGCCCGCGGTGGCGCTCAAGGAGGTCTCCGACAAGCTCGCGGTGCGCAAGCGCGGACTGGCCGGCATGTCGCTGGGAATCGATACCACGCGTCACCTGTAAGAACCCGATACCGATCGAGCCCCCGCCGTGCTTCACGGCGGGGGCTCGATCGTAGGAAAGATGTCAGGTGGCGTCGGGATCGATCGGTGGCTTCTCGTCCGGAGCGAGCGGCTTCGACAGATTCGGCCGGGCCGCACCGTTGGTGGGCGTTCCCGGGGTCGCCGAGGACGGCTTGTCGAAGTTGCCCGTGAGGATCGAGTCGTCGCCGTCGAGCAGATGCTTCGTGATCACGGCCCGCGGTGTCATGCCGCGCAGCTGGTTCAGCTCGGACAGCGGTTGCCGCAGATCGTCGAACTCCGGCCCGAGTTCCTGCTTGAGCTGGTCGCGCGCACCCGTGGCGTAGTCGCGTACCTGACGCAGCGACTTGGCCACCCACGAGACGGCGCCGGGCAGGCGCTCCGGGCCGAGAACCACGAGGGCCGCCACGATGAGTACCAGGAACTCGCCCCAACCGATGTTGCCGAACACGCATCCAGGGTACGTGGTCGCGTCCGGATCGCATCACCTACGGGGAAGGTCACATCACGCGAGGGGAACCGTTCAGTCGGAGACGGGGGTGACCTCGACGTCGACGAGGCGGCCGTTGCGCACGAGCTGGACGGTGACCGGCTCGTCGATCTCCTGCTGCTGGACCGCCACGACGAGTTCGTCGGCGCTGGTGACCTCGCGGTCGCCGACCTTGACGATGACGTCGCCCTCGACGATGCCGGCGCGCTGGGCCGGGCTGTCCTGACGGACGTTGGCGACCTCCGCGCCGCTCGCGACGTCGTTGACGACCGAGCGCGCGTTCACGCCGATGTCCGGGTGGCGCATCTCGCCGGTGCGGATCAGCTCCTGCGCCACCTCGGTGACGTCGTCGATGGGGATCGCGAAGCCCAGACCCACCGAGCCGCCGGTCTCCGACTTGATCGCGGAGTTGATGCCGATCACGCGCCCCTCCATGTCGATGAGGGGGCCGCCGGAGTTGCCGGGATTGATCGAGGCGTCGGTCTGGACGGCGTCGATCACCGCGTCGGTGTCGGTGCCCTGTCCGCTGAGCCGCATGGGCCGGTGCAACGCACTGACGATGCCGCGGGTGACGGTCTTGCTCAGGCCGAGCGGCGAACCGACCGCGACGACGTCCTCGCCAACCTGGACGTCCTCGGAGCGGCCCAGTTCGGCGACGACCAGGTTGTCGACGTCCTCGACGGCGAGCACGGCCAGGTCGGTCTTGATGTCGCGTCCGACGATCGATGCGGGCACCTTCGTGCCGTCGTCAAAGGTGACCTGCACCTTCGCGTCGGGATTTCCGGCGGCCATCGAGATGACGTGGTTGTTGGTGACGATGTAACCGGCACCGTCGATCACCACGCCCGAGCCGGTGCCGGCGTCGCCGCCGACGGTGGTCTGGATGGAGACGACCGCGGGGAGCACGGTGTCGGCGACCCGAGCGACCGCGCCGGTCGGCAGTTCCTCGTCGGGACCGGACTGGCTCAGGGTCACGCCGCGACTGGTCAGTGAGCCGTTGTCGGCGGTCGCGAGCGCGACGACGAGTCCGCCGACCATGCCGATCACGACGGCCACTGCGGCCAGGGTCGCGAGCGCGCGCGGCTGGACGCGGCGGTCGAACAACACTTCACGCAGGGTGAGTCCGGGGGCCGGGGGAAGTTCCTTCTCCTCCGCCTGCCCGGCCAGGGGTGGACCGAGCCGCACCGCGGAGTCGGGGTCGCGCCAGGGATCGGGTTCGGTGTCGTCCTCGGCCTCGGCCGCGGGCTGCGAAGGGGGACGCTGGAGCGTCTCGTCGGCGTCGGACGGCCGTCCGTAGGCCTCGGCCAGGATCGCGTCGGTCGGAGGTGCCTGCTGGACGCGCGGGTCGACGACGCGGGGATGGGCCGAGGAGTCGAACGATCCCTCGGCGCCGGCCGGGCGCCCGAAGACACGAGCCGATGCAGGATCGACGGTGGGCCGGTAGACGGGCCGGGGTTCGAGACGGGGAGCGTCGTCGGGGCGCGCGATCGCTCCGTCGGGCAGGCCCGACGAGGCGTTGCCGGACGAGCCTCTGCCCGACGAGTCCTTACCCGACGAGGCATGGGGCAACTCGTCGTCGCGACGAGGATCGTCGCCGGCCCGTCGTTCGGTGTGCTGCGCAGATTCGGCCGTCACGCGTGCCCGTCTCCCCCGTCTAGGTCCGTCACGCAGCCCAGTATCACCGATGGCATCGGATCACCTGTTACCGCCCGTCCGGTCACCGGCGCCGGAGAATCGACCAGCGGCGCGCGGCGAAGCCTTCCTCCGCCTGCGGCTGCGGGGACGGATCGCACAGGTGTGAAGGAATGTTGCTGAGCGTCCCGAGCAGAGAACTCGGCATACGCGGTACGTGATCGGCAGCGGACCGCAGTGCGTGGCGGGCCTGCTGCTGGGCTTCGACCTCGGCGGCACACTCCGGACACATCGACAGGTGCTGGGCGGCCCGCATGTAGGCCGCCATGCGCAGTTCGCCGTCGACGAATGCGGCAACTGCCTCGCTGGCGAGATGTTCCGTGGAGCCGAACCTGCGAGGTGGTTGCACCATCGTCATCACTACCTCCCGGCGGCTACCCCGCATCGACGCGACCGTTTTCGACCTTTCCATGCTCGCGCAGGTACTCGCGGAGTGCCTGGCGGCCTCGGTGGATACGACTACGCACCGTACCGAGTTTCACCCCCAGTGTGGCACCGATCTCCTCGTAGGACAGACCTTCGATGTCACAGAGCACCACTGCGGCACGGTACTCGGGTCCGAGCGAGTCCAGAGCGGACTGCAGGTCGGCGCCGAGACGCGCGTCGTGGTAGATCTCCTCGGGGTTCGGCCCTGCGGCCGGTACACGATCGTAGTCCTCCGGGAGCGCTTCCATCCGGATGCGGTTCCGGCGGCGCACCATGTCCAGGAAGAGGTTCGTGGTGATGCGGTGCAACCAGCCCTCGAAAGTGCCGGGCTGGTAGTTCTGCAACGACCGGAAGACGCGGATGAAGGTCTCCTGCGTGAGATCCTCCGCGTCCTGGGCGTTGCCGGACAGGCGGTAGGCGAGTCGGTAGACGCGGTCGCCGTGCTCACGAACGAGTTCGTCCCACGACGGCATGGCCGCGCGGTCCCCGGTGGCGTCGAACGCCGCGGTGCCGCTCAGGTCCGCCTCGAGGGCAGCGTCGAGCGCCGAGGCGTCGTTCTCGGGAACGGTGTGGGATCGGGTCATGTGGATCGGTGGATCCTCCTCGTCGGGATCGCAAGGTGGTACGGGCTTCGGGGCCTACAACACTCGCCCTGCTGGGAATATTCCTTCACAGGAAGGTTCCCCGAGGGCGGTGCGTCCTCGAAGTCGTGAACCGGTGCGATCGTCCGGTTCGTCGAGTGTCAGTTTTCCTCGCGGCGATGTGGCCGCCGTATGAGTAACCTGAAACGTCCCTGAGAAAACCGCTCCGGGCATGTTCATCCGCCGAAATCACACAACTGACGGCACCACTCCGTGCGCGCCTGCCTGCGCGAACGAATCGCCGAGGATAGCCTCAGTGAGGTGCAGACCAACGCCGATCGCATCCTGACCCACGCGGAGAACATCGTCGTCGAGGACGACGAGCTCGCCGCGGCGCGTGACCGTGCCGAAGATCTGGGCGCCGACCCGGTGTCCCCCTCCGTCGGAGCCGCCCTCGCGATGTTCGCCCGCATGCTCGACGCGAAGACGGTAGTGGAGATCGGGACCGGTGCGGGTGTGAGCGGACTGTGGTTGCTGCACGGCCTGCGCGAGGACGGCGTGCTCACCACGATCGACAGCGAACCGGAACATCAGCGGGCCGCGAAGATCGCCTTCCGTGAAGCCGGCATCGTGGCGTCGCGCACCCGGCTCATCAACGGCCGCGCGCTGGACGTGCTGCCGCGACTCGCCGATTCCGGCTACGACATGGTCTTCGTCGACGCGACTCCCGCCGACCATCCGCACTTCGTGCGCGAAGGGGTGCGTCTGCTGCGGCCGGGTGGCGTGATCGTGCTGCACAACGCCCTGCTCGACGGTCGCGTCGCCGATCCGGCCGCCCGCGACGCGACGGTGCTCGCGGTGCGCGAGGCGACCCGCGCGGTGTCCGACGACGAACGTCTCGCTCCGGTGGTCCTCCCCCTCGGCGACGGTCTGCTCTGCGCGGTGCGCCTCAGCTGATCCGCCGTCGGGGCGGGCACGGTCTCAGATCCAGATCCCCTTGCCGATGGCGACGACACCACCGTTGCTGACCGCGAACCGCTGACGGTCGCGCTCGAGGTCCACGCCGATGATCTCGCCGTCGCCGACGACGACGTTCTTGTCGAGGATCGCCCGGCGCACCACCGCACCCTTGCCGATGCGCACCCCGGGCATGAGCACGCTGCCCTCGACGGTCGCTCCGTCGTCGACCATGACGTTCGAACTCAGCACCGAGTTCCGGACCGTGGCGGCCGACAGGATGCTGCCGGCGCCGACGATCGATTCCTGCGCGAGACCGCCCTGCACGAACTTCGCGGGCGGCAGGTTCTCGGCGGCACCGCGGATGGGCCAGCGCCGGTTGTAGAGGTTGAAGATCGGGTGGACCGACACGAGGTCCATGTGGGCGTCGTAGAAGGCGTCGAGCGTTCCGACGTCGCGCCAGTAGGCACGGTCGCGTTCGGTCGCGCCCGGGACGACGTTGTCGTTGAAGTCGTAGACGTGGGCCTCGCCCTGCTCGACGAGCGCGGGAATGATGTCGCCGCCCATGTCGTGGTCGGAGTCGGGATTCTCCGAGTCGGCCCGCAGCGCCTCGACGAGGACCTTCGTGGTGAAGACGTAGTTGCCCATGGACGCGAACGTGACGTTGGGGTCGTCGGGCGTCCCGGGTGGGTGTGCGGGCTTCTCGAGGAACTGGGTGATCCGGCCGCTCTCGTCGCTGTCGATACAGCCGAACGCGAAGGCCTCGCTGCGCGGGACGCGGATACCGGCGACGGTGACGCCGGCTCCCGACTCGATGTGCTGGCGCACCATCTGCTCGGGGTCCATCCGGTACACGTGGTCGGCGCCGAAGACCACGATGTACTCGGGATCCTCGTCGTAGACCAGGTTGAGCGACTGCAGGATCGCGTCGGCACTGCCGGTGTACCAGCGGGGGCCGAGTCGCTGCTGGGCCGGCACCGGGGTGATGTACTCACCGGTGAATCCGGACAGGCGCCAGGTCTGCGAGATGTGCCGGTCGAGAGAGTGCGACTTGTACTGCGTGAGAACGCAGATGCGCAGGTAACCGGCATTCACGAGATTGCTGAGCACGAAGTCGATGAGGCGGTACGCGCCCCCGAACGGCACTGCCGGCTTGGCTCTGTCCGCGGTCAGCGGATACAGACGTTTGCCCTCGCCGCCGGCGAGAACGATTCCAAGCACATGGGGCTGGCTCCTCACACGCTTCAACCTATCCCCCGACCCAGGCCGCCGCCAGCGAAGCGCGATCTCGACGCCGATCGGAGTGTCGGGGCCGGGTGGCCGGAACCTGCGCGGCCCGCTACTTTGAGGCGGTGAGGGTGGCAATGATGACGCGGGAATATCCGCCTGAGGTGTACGGCGGGGCCGGAGTCCACGTCACCGAACTCGTCGAACAACTGCGTCGACTGGTCGAGGTCGACGTGCACTGCACAGGTGCACCGCGCGACACCGCGTTCGTGCACTCCCCCGACCCGGCATTGCGCGATGCCAATCCCGCCCTGACGACCCTGTCCGCCGGATTGCGCATGGCGCACGCTGCCGCCGGGGTCGACGTGGTGCACTCGCACACCTGGTACACGGGGCTGGCCGGTCATCTCGCCGCCGAACTCCACGACGTCCCGCACATCCTCACCGCGCACTCCCTCGAGCCGCGGCGGCCGTGGAAGGCCGAGCAGCTCGGTGGCGGTTACCGCATCTCCTCCTGGTCCGAACGCAACGCCGTCCGGTACGCCGATGCGATCATCGCGGTCAGCGACGGGATGCGCCTCGACGTGCTCGACGCCTACCCGTTCGTCGATCCCGCTCGGGTCCACGTGGTGCGCAACGGTATCGACACCACCGTCTGGCATCCGCGCCCGGCCGAGCCGGGCCACGAGTCCGTCGTCACCCGCATCGGTCTCGATCCGGACCGCCCGATCGTCGTGTTCGTCGGCCGCATCACCCGGCAGAAGGGCGTCGGGCACCTGATCTCCGCGGCGCACCACCTCGATCCCGACATCCAGCTCGTCCTGTGTGCCGGCGCGCCCGACACCCCCGAGATCGCCGCGGAGACCGAACGCGCGGTGGCTGCCCTGCAGGATTCCCGTGACGGGGTGCACTGGGTGCGCGAGATGCTGCCCACCGAATCGGTCCGCGAACTGCTCTCGGCGGCGACGGTTTTCGTCTGCCCGTCGGTGTACGAACCGTTGGGGATCGTCAACCTCGAGGCGATGGCCTGCGAGACCGCCGTGGTGGCCTCCGACGTGGGGGGCATCCCGGAGGTCGTGGAGGACGGGACCACCGGGCGTCTGGTGCACTACGACGCGTTCGACACCGCGACCTACGAGCGTGCGCTCGCCGATGCCGTCAACGACGTCGCACGCGACCGCGACCGTGCCGCGCGGTGGGGCCGGGCCGGACGCGACCGCGCCGTCAGCGAGTTCTCGTGGGCGCAGATCGCCCGCCAGACCGTCGCCGTCTACCAGCAGGTGATCACGGCGCGGTAGGTTCGTCGGCCGTTCCGATCCGTCGCCACGTGGTGACGGTGACCGACACCGTCACGTCGAACGGGTCGGGCAGAGAGGCGAGCAACTCCGCGCGCCGGTCGGACGTCACGTGGTGGGCCGACGGCCCCATCCCCGCGACGAGACCGAGCACGTCGCGCGGGAGTGAGGCCGTGAAACGCACGTCCGTCCGTCCCGCCCGCTCGAAACGTCCCGACAGGGCGGACGAGAGCCGCTCGGTCTTCCGGTCGTCCACGCTCACCATGCCGGGCAACTCGACCAGTTCGCGCAGATGCTCCGAGGTGGGTGTCGCGACGACGAGCGTTCCGCCCGGGGCGAGCACGCGATGGCTCTCGGCGGCGTTGCGGGGCGCGAACACCGACAGCACATGAGTGAGCGACGCCGACTTCACGGGCAGTCGCTGCCACGCGTCGGCGAGGATCGCTCCGGTCCGGGGATGGCTGCGGGCGATGCGTCGCACCGCGGGCTTGGAGACGTCGAGTCCGATGCCGCGCGCTGCCGGCAGGGCGTCGAGCACGGACGCGAGGTACTGCCCCGTACCGGCCCCGACCTCGAGGATCGCAGCGTCGGCGGCTGTGTCCACCGCATGGGCGCCGGTGTCCACCGAATCGGCCGTGTCGACGCACGCGTCGGCGACCGCGCGGCGGATGGGGTCGTAGTGCCCGGCACCGAGGAAGTCGGCGCGGGCGGCGATCATGTCGGCGGTGTCGCCGGTGAACGGTGTCGAACCGCCGGCGAGCAGCGACACGTAGCCCTGGCGTGCGACGTCGAAGCTGTGCCCGCGATCGCACACCACGACGTTGTCGTCGAGGTCGAGCGCGGACTCGCAGTGAGGGCACGCGAGAAGGTCGATCACGTCGGCGAGCATCGCGCCTCCGATCGTGTTCTCAGGACGACACCGGGCCCCGCGCGCCGAGGAGCGCGGGGCCCGGAGTGCCCTGAGAGGGGCCGATCAGCTGGTGACACTCTTGAGTTCGTCGCCGAGTGCCGCAGCCTCTTCCGGCGTGAGCTCGACGACCAGACGTCCGCCGCCCTCGAGTGGAACCCTCATGACGATTCCTCGTCCCTCTTTGGTTGCTTCGAGGGGACCGTCCCCGGTCCGGGGCTTCATGGCCGCCATCCTCTGCTCCCTCCAAATCTGCACCCGACCGCCGGGCGCGTGGGTTACCGTGTGGTTGCATCGCCGGTCGCGGCGACGCGCACCTTCTCATTCTTCCCTATCCGGAATACGTGCGCGTAGCTGACTCCTGGGTAAGAGACTCCTCCGGGTTCTACGGGTCGAGTGACACCCAGCACGATTCGAGATGATCGTCGACCATCCCGGTGGCCTGCATCAGCGCATATGCAGTGGTAGGGCCCACAAACCGGAGGCCGTGACGCTTCAGCTCACGGGCCATCGCCGTGGACTCCGGCGTGACCGCCGGAATCTCCTCGACCGTTACCGAACGTCGCGCGCGTCGCGGCGGTGCGAACGACCACAGCAGCTCGTCGAGGTCGGTGGGCAGTTCGAGCACGGCCCGCGCGTTGGCGATCACCGCCTCGATCTTGCGGCGGTTGCGCACGATGCCGGGGTCGGCGAGCAACCTCTCGACGTCGGCCTCCGTGAAGCGGGCGACGGCCTCGACGTCGAAGCCGTGGAAGGCCGCGCGGAAGGCCTCCCGCTTGCGCAGGATCGTCAGCCACGACAGTCCCGACTGGAACGCCTCGAGGGAGAGCCGTTCGAACATCTCGTCGCGGCCGTGGAGCGGCCGGCCCCACTCGTAGTCGTGATAGTCGCGGTAGAGCGACGAACCGGGACCGTCGACGGCCCACGGGCACCGCACGCGGTCGTCGGTATCGGCCACGGGCCCCCGCCCGTCCGCCGTCATCGTGACTCCCCCGTCGACTCCGACGAAGCGCTCTCCGGAACGTCCTCCGCTTCGAGCTCTTCTGCCCCGACCTCCTGCCCGGCGCCGTCGACCGGTTCCCCGGCCGCGCGTGCCTCGGCGTCGGCGAGGCGGACCCGCAGATCGTCGACCTCGCGGGCGAGACGATCGAGCGCCCAGTCGACCTCGCTCATCTTGTAACCCCGCACGGTCTGCTGGAACCGCAGGTCGCGGATGTCGGTGCCGGTGACGTCGGTGGCCGGCAGCACCGTGATGGTGGTGCCCGGAGGCAGCGGCGCCAACGTCTCGCCCCGGCCGAAGACGGCGCTCGCGACGAAGAACAGCACGGCGGCGACGCCCGCCATCACGAGCACGTACAGCAGAACCGTGAGCATGCTCCGATCTTGGCACGAGCGTCCGACACCGGCCGGGACCGGTGCCGGACGATCGGCTCAGCCGGTGACCGTCACCATCGGCGGGCGATCTGTGAGATCGACGGAGGTGTCGAACGGGACGAACGCGTCGCCCTCCACCAGGAACTGGGTGAGCGGTGCCCCCGAATCGGGGATCCCGCATCGCGAGAGCATCGTGCCCACGATCTGCCGGCTCATTGCCCCGAGTTCGGACAGCGGCCGGTTGCGGTGCTTGCGGACCCCGAGGTTGACCTGCGCGATCGCGTGGAGACCGAACCGGTCGTAGGTGTCGAGCAGCAACCCGATCTCCACCCCGTAACCCGGTGCGAACGGGACGGACTCGAGCAGTTCCCGCGTCCCCGCGTACTCACCGCCGAGCGGTTGCAGCACGCAGGTCAGCTCCGGTCGCAGGGCCGCAAGCAGCGGTCGTGCGACGAGCTCGGTCACGCGGCCACCACCGTGGGCGTCCTCGCCACCACCGGTGCGCAGAGGCCGCCGGTAGTACCCCTTGACGAGGTGGACACCGTCACCGAGCAGCAGCGGCCCGAGCAGTTTCGGCACGAAGGCCGGATCGGGATCGATCAGATCGGAGTCGACGAAGGCGATGATGTCGCCGGAGGTCGCCGCGAGCGACCGCCACAGCACCTCACCCTTACCGGGGACCGGTTCGATGCCCGGTACCGCTTCCTCCCTGGACATGACGCGGGCGCCCGCCGCGCGCGCCCGGGAGGCGGTCTCGTCGGTGGAACCCGAATCGAGGACCACCAGTTCGTCCACGAGACCACCGAGCAGCGGGTGGATCGTGTCGATCACTCCCGCGACGGTCTCCTCCTCGTTGAGGGCGGGCAGCACCACGGTCACCGTGCGACCGGCCTTGGCCGCGATCAGCTCGTCGATCGCCCAGGCGGGCCGATCCCAGCTGTTGACCTCGTTCCATGTGCGTGCAGGTGCACTCATGCCAACCCCCTCACCGTGCGCGCCGGCGGACGTGTGCCCGCGATCGCCGCGACCATGTCGACCACCCGACGTGTGGCTGCCACCTCGTGTACCCGGAACATCCGTGCGCCGGCCGCTGCGGCCAAAGCTGTCGCTGCCAATGTGCCCTCCAACCGGTCGGCGAGTTCGACTCCCAGAGTCTCCCCCACGAAGTCCTTGTTGCTCAGCGCCATAAGCACAGGCCACCCGGTTTTTACAAGAACGTCCACGTGCCGCAACAGAGCGAGTCCGTGATGGGTGTTCTTTCCGAAATCGTGGGTCGGATCGATGAGGATCGAGTCGCTCGCGACGCCGGCGCGGGCGGCGGCATCCGCGGCGGTGACGACCTCCGCGACGACCTCCTCGACGACGTCGGTGTACCGCACGCGGTGCGGACGGGTGCGCGGGACGGCGCCGCCGGTGTGGGAGCAGACGATGCCGGCCCCGAGTTCGGCGGCGACCGCGACGAGCTCGGGGTCGGCACCGGCCCACGTGTCGTTGATCAGATCGGCGCCCTCGCCCACGGCGCGACGCGCGACCTCGCTGCGCCAGGTGTCGACGCTGATGAGCACATCCGGATACCGCTCGCGGATCGCGGCGACGAACGGCACGACGCGCCGGATCTCCTCGTCGCTGTCGACGACCTCACCCGGCCCGGCCTTCACCCCGCCGATGTCGACGAGGTCGGCACCCTCGGCCACCGCACGGTCGACGGCGGCGAGCGCCGCCTCGTCCTCGAAGGTCGCTCCCCGGTCGTAGAACGAGTCCGGGGTGCGGTTGACGATCGCCATGACGAGCGCTCTGTCGGTGGCGACGGGGCGCCCGCACAGGGTGGACGGTGCCGGACCGGGACGGGTCACGGGGGTCTGCTCGTCGACATCGGTCGCGGGGCCGCTCATGATCCCATCCTGACATGCTCAGCGACCGGGCAATTCTCCCCGCGCGACGCCGTCGACGAAGCCGTCGAAGATCGGACGGTAACCCTCGCTGCGACTCGCGAGGACGTACACCTCGTCCTCGCCGGTCTCGCTGTAGCCCTGCTTGCGCAGATCGACCTTCCGGCTCTTGAAGGTCGTCGTGTACTCGAGCTCGTCCACGATGCGGACGAAGAGCGGGACGGCGTAGTCCGGCAACGCGTCGTGCAGCGACTTCGCGAGTGCCGCCCCGTCGAGTTCGGCGCCTTCCTTCAGCGTGACCGCGGCCATCCCGGCGCGGCCGTCGGCCCCGTCGACCTCGACGCCGTAGACGACGGCCTCGGCGACCGTCTCGTGCGACGACACCGCGGCCTCGACCTGCGTGGTCGCGACGTTCTCCCCCTTCCACCGGAAGGTGTCGCCGAGCCGGTCGACGAAGGCGACGTGCATCCAGCCCTGGTCGCGGACGAGGTCGCCGGTGTCGAACCAGACGTCGCCGTCGGAGAACGCGTCGCGCAGCAACTTCTTCTCGGTGGCCTCGGGATCGGTGTACCCGTCGAAGGGTGCGCGCGAGGTGACCTTCGCGAGGAGCAGTCCGACCTCGCCCTTGCCGACCTTCTTCAACCGGCCGTCGTCGCCGCGACGCGCCTGCCCGGAATCGGGGTCGTACTCGACGACGGCGTAGGGCAGCGGGCAGATGCCGGCGGTGCGCTTCTGGTCGAGCGCGTTGATGAAGGCGATGTTGCATTCGCTGGCGCCGTAGAACTCCGCGACGCGGTCGATGCCGAAGCGTTCGGTGAACTCGTCCCACAGTTCGGCCCGCAGGCCGTTTCCGACGGCCAGGCGGATCCCGTGGTCGGCGTCGTCCTCCCGCGGCGGCTGGTTGAGCAGGTAGCGGCAGATCTCACCGATGTAGATGAAGGCCGTGGCGCCGTTGCGTTCCGCGTCGTCCCAGAAGTTGGACGCCGAGAACTTCCGGCCGAGCCCGAAGGTGGCCCCCGCGGCGAGCACCGAGGACAACGCGACCGTCAGAGCGTTGTTGTGATAGAGCGGCAGGCAGGAGTACAGGACGTCGGTGCGGCGCAGGCGCACACCGAGACTGCCGAGACCCGACATCGACTTGAGCCACCGGAAGTGCGTCATGCGGCTGGCCTTCGGCAGTCCTGTGGTGCCGGAGGTGAAGATGTAGTAGGCCGTCTCGGACGCCCGCAGATCCTCGGTGACGGCGGGATTCGACGCGTCGGCGTCGCGGGCGGCGGTGTCGAGTTCATCGAAGCGCAGCACGGTGCGGGCCTGCGGTTCGCCGCCGAGGGAGTCGACGGCCTCCTCGCACTCCTCCCCGATCACGAGCGCGGCGCTGTCGAGCAGCGACAGGCTGTGCTCGAGCACCTCACCGCGCTGGTTGATGTTGAGCATGCCGGCGGCCGCGCCGAGCTTGACCGCGGCCAGCGCGACCAGCAGGGTCTCGGGCCGGTTGCCCATGAGGATGCCTACGACGTCGCCCTTGCCGACACCGCGATCGGCGAGCACCGCTGCGTACCGGTTGACCTGCGCGTTGGCCTCGCCGTACCCGATGGAGGCGCCCTCGAACCGGATGAAGGGCCGCTCCGGGTGACGCTCGGCGAGCTTCTGGAAGACCGACCCGATCGTCTCGCGGGCGGTCGGCTTCCGGGTCATACCGGCTGCTCCGCGCAACACGATGGGGAGATCGGTAGCCATCCGGGGCAGTTTCGAGACGAGTCCGGGCAGGGACACGACGGGGGCATTGTCTCGATCGGATCGAGTGGTCACGACAAATTTCCTCACGGCGACGTCGGGGACGGGCGGGCTCGCTCGGGCGACACCCACGGCGTTCCCCCGAACTTACCGAAGAGTAGATAAGCGCGCGGCGAAGTGGAACACCTCAGACCGCCGCGTACGGCGCAGCGCACCGGTCGAGCGCATCGGCGAGGTCGGTGGTGACCGCGAGACCGTCGAGTGCGCGTTGCGCGACGAAACCGGTGTCGACCATCGACCCGAGCCAGCCGAGCAGGCCGTCGAAGTGCCCCGTGGGATCGAGCAGGACGACCGGCTTGTCATGCATACCGAGATACCCCGCGGTCCACGTCTCGAACAGTTCCTCGAGGGTTCCGATGCCGCCGGGCAGGGTCAGGAAGGCGTCGGCGCGGTCCTCCATGATGCGTTTGCGCTCGCGCATCGTCTCGGTGACGATCAGCTCGTCGGCGTCGACGTCCGCGACCTCGCGGTGCACGAGTGCCTTGGGAATGACCCCGATCGTGTGCGCCCCGGCCGCGCGGGCCGCGTCGGCGACCGCGCCCATCATCGACACGTTGCCGCCGCCGGAGACCAGCTGCCAGCCCCGTCGGCCGATCTCGGTGCCGACCGCGGCCGCGAGTTCGAGGAACTTCTGGTCGACAGGGCCCGACGCGCAGTACACACAGACCGACAGAGCTTCGGTCACCATCCACTCCCGTTTCCGTACAGTTCGTTCTCGTCCTCGCCGCGATGCGCCTCGAGGATGATGTCCACCGTCTCCTCGATGCTGTCGGTGACGTACAGCAGGTCCAGATCGGCGGGCGAGATCTTGCCGCCGCGGACCAGCGTCTCGCGCAGCCAGCCCACCAGACCGTTCCAGTACTCCGATCCGAACAGCACGATAGGGAACTGCGTGATCTTGCGGGTCTGCACGAGGGTCAGTGCCTCGAACAGCTCGTCGAGCGTCCCGAAACCGCCGGGCAGACACACGAACGCCTGCGAGTACTTCACGAACATCGTCTTGCGCGCGAAGAAGTACCGGAAGTTCAGTCCGAGATCGACCCACTCGTTGAGGCCCTGCTCGAAGGGCAGCTCGATCCCCAGACCGATCGACAGTCCCCCGGCCTCGCTGGCACCGCGGTTGGCCGCTTCCATTGCACCCGGGCCGCCACCGGTGACGACGGCGTATCCGGCGTGGACGAGTGCGGCGCCGAGCTCGCGGCCGATCTCGTACTCCTCGTGATCGGCCGGGGTGCGTGCCGATCCGAAGACGGTGACGGCGCGAGGCACCTCGGCGAGCGCACCGAAGCCTTCGACGAACTCGCTCTGGATCCGCAGCACACGCCACGGATCGGTGTGCACCCAATCGGACGGGCCCCGGCGATCGAGCAGCCGCTGGTCCATCGTCGTCGTCTCGCGGGCGAGAGAGCCGCGCAGCTGCACCGGGCCCTGGTGCACGACCTCGCGACGGGAGCCGCGTTCGGAGGAGGAGTTGTCGCCGGACATGGCGGCCACGTTATCGGGTGAGATAGGAGCGCAGAACGGAGGTCACCTCGGTGATCCGCCCCACTTCGACGTGCTCGTCGCGCTTGTGCGCGAGGTTCGGATCGCCCGGGCCGTAGTTGACGGCCGGAATCCCCAGCGCCGCGAACCGCGAGACGTCGGTCCAGCCGTACTTGGCCCGGAACTTCCCGCCCGCGGCCTCGACGAGCGCGGCCGCCGCCGGGTTCGACAGTCCGGGCAGCGCGCCGGGCGACATGTCGGTGAGCTCCATCGAGATCGCGAGACCGTCGAAGACCTCCCGGACGTGCGCGAGTGCGTCGTCGGGGCTGCGATCCGGGGCGAACCGGAAGTTCACGTCGAGCGCGGCCGCGTCGGGCACCACGTTCCCGGCGACACCGCCCTCGATGCGCACGGCCGACAGTCCTTCCCGGTACACACAGCCGTCGATGTCGACCGACCGTGCCTCGTAGCGGGCCAGCCGGTCCAGCACGGGAGCGAGCTTGTGGATCGCGTTGTCGCCGAGCCAGGAGCGCGCCGAGTGCGCCCGCACACCGTCGGTCGTGATCCGCACCCGCAGGGTGCCCTGGCAGCCGGCCTCGATCTCACCCGAGGTGGGTTCGCCGAGGATCGCGACGTCCGCGTCGAGCCAGTCGCGCAGTTCGGTCTCGATCCGTCCGAGCCCGTTGTACGCGGCCGCGATCTCCTCGCAGTCGTACATCACGATCGTCAGGTCGTGCGCGGGATCGGTGACGGTCGCGGCGAGGTGCAGGAAGACGGCGTCGCCGGCCTTCATGTCGGAGGTGCCGCATCCCCACAGCAGGTCGCCGTCGCGCCGCGACGGCACGTTGTCGGCGATCGGGACGGTGTCGAGGTGGCCGGCGAGCATCACGCGGCTGCCGAGCCCGCGGTTCGTCCGCGCCAGGACACAGTTGCCGTTGCGCACGATCTCGAAGCCGTCGGTCTGCTCACGCAGGGCCGTCTCCACGGCGTCGGCGATGAGCGTCTCGTCCTGCGACACGCTCGGGATGTCGACGAGCGCGGCGGTCAGTTCGACGGGGTCGGCGTGCAGGTCCAGCTGCGGTACGGGCATACCTGCACGATACGAAACGCGTCCGCCCCTCAGACCCCGCACACGATATTCTCAGGGGGGACACAGGCGCAGGACCGCCTCGCGTACGCTTCTCACCCGTGAGTGCACACGGAGCATCAGCAGTAGGCATCGCGAACATCACGGAGGACGGGACCGTCCTCGACACGTGGTACCCGGCACCCGCCCTCGGCGAGCCGAGCGAAACCGGAACGACGCGGCTCGAGGGCACGGACATCCCGTCCGATCTCGCCCTGCTCGCCGGTCACGACGAGGCGCGCGAGGTCCAGCAGGTCGTGGTGCGCACCGACATCGCAGACCTGTCGAAGCCCCCCGTCGACACTCACGACGCCTACCTGCGCCTGCACCTGCTGTCGCACCGTCTCGTCCAGCCACACGGACTCAACCTCGACGGCATCTTCGGTCTGCTCGCGAACGTCGTGTGGACCAACTACGGCCCGTGCTCGCTCGAGAATTTCGAGACCGTGCGCTCGCGTCTGCGCATCCGCGGACCGGTGACCGTCTTCGGTGTCGACAAGTTCCCCCGCATGGTCGACTACGTCGTTCCCGCCGGTGTCCGCATCGCCGACGCCGACCGCGTCCGCCTCGGTGCGCACCTCGCGTCCGGCACCACCGTGATGCACGAGGGCTTCGTCAACTTCAACGCCGGCACGCTCGGCAACTCGATGGTCGAGGGCCGCATCTCCGCGGGTGTCGTCGTCGACGACGGTTCCGACGTCGGTGGTGGCGCCTCGATCATGGGCACCCTCTCCGGTGGCGGCAAGGAGGTCATCTCCGTCGGCAAGCGCTGCCTGCTCGGCGCGAACGCGGGCGTGGGCATCTCGCTCGGCGACGACTGCATCGTCGAGGCCGGCCTGTACGTCACCGCCGGCACCAAGGTCACCGGTCCTGACGGCACCGTCGTCAAGGCCGCGACCCTCAGCGGCGCCTCCAACCTCCTGCTGCGACGCAACTCGGTGAGCGGCGCGGTCGAGGTCGTGCCGAACAAGGGCAGCGGAGTCGAACTGAACGCAGCTCTGCACGCCAACGACTAGCTCTGCACCCCACAACAGATTCGGAACCGAGAAACTGTGAGTGAAACCCAGCGGCCCGCTTCCGAGGTCGAACATCTCGGGAGCGGCCTGAAGGTCCGCCATCTGACCATGATGGGACTCGGCTCCGCCATCGGCGCGGGCCTGTTCCTCGGTTCCGGAGTGGGCATCGCCGCCGCCGGTCCGGCCATCATCGTGTCGTACCTGCTCGCCGGCGTGATGATCATCTTCGTGATGCGCATGCTCGGCGAGATGGGTGCCGCGCTGCCGGTGAGCGGTTCGTTCTCCCACTACGCACGCATCGGGATCGGCCGCTGGGCCGGATTCAGCATGGGCTGGCTGTACTGGTTCATGCTGATCATGGTGCTCGGTGTCGAGATCACCGGCGCCTCCGCGATCGTGCAGTCGTGGCTACCGGGCGTACCCCAATGGGTGGTCGCGCTGGTGTTCGTCACCTTCTTCGCGGTGGTCAATCTCGCGCGGGTCGCCAACTTCGGTGAGTTCGAGTTCTGGTTCGCGGCACTGAAGGTCGCGGTCATCCTCGGCTTCCTGGTGATCGGCATCCTGCTCGTGTTCGGTCTGCTTCCCGGCACCGAACCCGTCGGCACCACGCACCTGCTCGGCGACGGCGACGGTTTCGCACCCAACGGCATCGCCGGCATCGCGGCCGGTCTGCTCGCGGTGGCCTTCGCCTTCGGCGGCATCGAGATCGTCACGATCGCCGCGGCCGAATCGAAGGACCCGGAACGGTCCATCGCGACCGCCGTGCGCAGCGTCGTCTGGCGTATCTCGGTCTTCTACCTCGGGTCGATCTCGATCATGGTGCTCGTACTGCCGTGGACCGCGGCGAGTGGCGAGACCTCCCCGTTCGTCTCGGTGCTCGACATCGCCGGCATCCCCTACGTGTCCGGCTTCATGGAACTCGTCGTGGTGATCGCGCTGCTGTCGGCGTTCAACGCCAACGTCTACGGCACCTCCCGCATGGCCTACTCGCTGGCGCGCGGCGGCGACGGCCCGGCCTGGCTCAGCAAGCTCACCCACCACGGGGTGCCCCGCAACGCGGTGCTCGTCTCGGTGTTCTTCGGCTTCGTCAGCGTGTGGCTCAACTGGTTGCTGCCCGACACCATCCTCGGGATCCTGCTCAATGCCGTCGGATCGGCGCTCATCGCGATCTGGTTGTTCATCGTCGTCTCGCACCTGCGGTTGCGCCGCAAGTTCGAGCGCGAGGGCACCATCCGCCTGCGCATGTGGCTGTTCCCCTATCTCAGCTGGTTCACGCTCGCGATGCTCATCGGCTTCATCGTGCTGATGCTGTCCGACAGCGCGGCCCGGGTCCAGCTCGCGTCGACCTTCGTGCTGTTCCTGATCATCACGGCGCTCGGCCTGCTCTGGCACCGCGCCCACGACAAGAAGGCCGTCAGCCACCCGTCCGATCGGCCAGCGCAGTGAGCACGAGCTCGGTGATGTCGAGCGGATCGCTCGTCCGGTAGTTCACCCCTCCGGTCGCCGCGGCGATCTGTTCGAGGGTCGCGGTGTCGACGTCCTCGCCGAGTCCGATCGTCACGATGCGGACCGGCCTGGACGGATCGTTCTCGTTCGAGAGGACGGCGAGCAGTTCGTCCTTCGAGATCGCGGAGCCGTTGTCGGCACCGTCGGTCACCACGACGACACTGTTGGCCGCTCGTGGGTCGTAGCTGTCCTGCACGTACCGGAAGGCCGCGAGGATCGTGTCGTAGAGTGCGGTGGTCTCGTCGGCCGTACCGGCCATCTGCGCGACGAGCGAGGTGAGCAGGTCGCGTTGGGTACCGTCGTCCACCACCGCATCGAAGCGCCGGATCGGTGCCGCCACGATGTAGTCCCCCGTTGCCTCGGCGCGGTCGTTCGGCAATGTGGCGTAGTCGCTCACTCCCCCACCGAAGAACCACAGGCCCGCTGAGACGTTCCCGGGCAGGACCTCGTTGGCGGCGGTCGCGGCGCGCCGGACCAGTTCGATCCGACTCTCGTCGCCGAGATTACGGTTCATCGACGCGGAGACGTCCACCGCGAACACGGTGCGCACGGGAAGCGCCTGCAACGCCCACACGTTCATCGCCTCCTCGGCGACGGTCTCGTCGTCGAGTTCGAGCACCGGCACCGCTCCCACACCGCGGCCGTCGGGCAGGGGTCGTCCGCCTCCGTCCCGGAAGCCGTGACGGGTCAGCCTGTCGAGTCCTTCGGACGTGTGCAGCGCGTCGGTCAGCGCCGTGGCGGCCGCCGCCGCGGCGTCGTGCCGTTCTCCGCGCGCCGTCACGACCACCGGATAGTCCACGAGCAGCGTCCCGGTGGCGGGTACCTCGATGCCCAGTTCGCGCTTGTGGACGCTGCGATAGGTCTCGACCTGCTGTTCGGTGCTCACCACCGTCCCACCATCGGCGACGGTCTCCCCGAGCAAGGTCGATCCGGTAGGTACCTCCTCGTCGCGAACCCCCTCCCGCTCGGCGAGCGGCGCCATGACGGGACGGACCGTGCCCATCGCGACGGGATCGTCGGCGGCCTCGGCCAGCACGGCGCGGATGGCACCTGCCGCGGGACCGGAGCGCAATGGATTGCCGAAGACGAGACCGGGATCGGACAGGGCCTCCTGCCAGTCGGCCGCCGGTTCGACGGTGCCCGGCGCACCCGCGATCACGAGCGGCGTGGTGGCCAGCGGTGTCGACACCGTGCGCACCGGGCCCGTGGCGGTCTCACCCGCCCACGACGCCCACCATCCGCCCGCCGGGAGCCACAGGTCAGGAACGTCGTCGGTCGCCAGTCGCGCCGACACCTCCCCCGGTTCCTGTTCGACGACCTCGAACTCCGTACATCCGGATACCGAGGTCCCCTCGATCACCGGTGCGAGGTCGGCGGTGACCGCCACGGTGTAGCGCTCGGAGTCGTCGCACCCACTCCGCCGCTCCACGAACAGGAAGGCGACGGATCCGGCCGCGAGGACGAGGATCACGGCGACGACGAACCAGCGCGCCCGACCCCCGCCCGGCCGTGCATCCCCACTCACGCCGCCACGACGGCTCGGCGGATCCGACTCGGACGGTCCGGACTCCCCCGCCATGCGTCGGCCCCCTCGTGCTCACTCCGGGTGACGCCCCTCGGTCGCCCGAGACCGATGATATAGACCGGCACGCCTCGGGAAGCCGAATCCGACGCGATATCAGCCCTGTTCGGAGCTCTCCAGTTCGAGTCGTCGAGCGATCAGCGCCGCCTGCAGCTGGCGCAGTCCGGAGGGCCGGGTGGGGTCGAATCCGGTGAGTTGCGCGACCCGCTTGAGGCGGTAGTCGACAGTGTTCGCGTGGACGTGCAGGGTCTTGGCCGTGAGCTGGCGACTGAGATCGTGGGCGATGTGCGTTTCCAGCGTCTCGACGAGTTCGGGTGATTCCTCGAGCGGATCGAGTACGCGCGCAAGATGGCGGCGTGCCGGTCCGGGCCGGGTCAGCTGGTATTCGAGTGCGAGATCCTGCATGCCGTAGGCCCCGACCGGGCGGCCGAGCCGTCGCACGAGGTCGAGCAGCTCGTGGGCCTGCTTCGCCGCGGTGGGTACCTCCCGGACGGGAGCGTGCACGAGGGCGAGCGTGACGGACACCCCGGCCACGGTCTCGATGCGCTGCCGGAACTCCTCGATCGCCTCCGTCGAGGGTGATTCGGGGAGCAGGACGGTGCCGCCCTCGGGGCCGAGCATCGCGAGATGGCGGCCCTCGCAGATCGCCTCGAGTTCGGTCTCGACCCGGCGCAGCGTGCGCCGCGCGACGACCTCCGGCCGCACGTGCGGATTGCGTTCGTCGGGATGACGGGTGAGCGAGACCGCGAGCACCGTGTAGGTGTCGGCGAGCACCAGCCCGGAACGCTGCGCGACGGCCGCGGCGTCCTGCCCGCGCAGCAGCGCGGTGACCAGTTCCTGCGCGGCGACGTCGCGTTCGCGGCGGATGGCGTCGAGTTCGGCGACGAAACCGGTGGTCGCGGCGACGGTGACCTTCTCGAGCAGGGCCATCCACAGGCGGGACGCGTCGGCGACCGAGGAGACGTCGCCCTCCCGGGCCCGATCGGTGACCAGTTCCCAACCGAGACGGATGCCTTCGTGGTAGATCCGGAGCATGTACTCGAGCCGGAAACCGGCGCGGGCCCACTGGGCGGCGCTGCTGCGCAGGTCGGCGAGCTCCGCGTCGGACGGCAGTTCTCCCGAGTCCAGGAGATGGATCGCGATGCGCAGGCAGCGCACGGTGACCTCGGTGACGTCGCCGCGCAGCGATTCCCCCGGTCGGAGCGAACACGGCGCCACGTTGTCGGCGAAGTGCGCCACGAGTTTGCGAGCCACGGCCGGCAGATCGCGCAGCGGAACGGACGCGGGCTTGCCGTCCACCAGGAAGAGCGGGGCGTTGTCACCGTCCCCCCGACGGTCGTGCCCGGGCAACCGGACCTGATCCGTTACAGACATCCCTCGAACCCCCATCGAAGTGAGTAGATCTACATACGGTGCAGTAGAGAATCCGCCTCGCAGCATGACACATGCAACCCCTGTGACCGATTTTCCACGAAGTTCCGGTAACAGGAACTTGACCGCGGGCGCTCCCCACCGACCCCGTCAGCCCAGTTTCTTCTTCTGCACCTTGCCCATCGCATTGCGCGGAAGGTCGCTCACCACACGTACCTCCCGGGGCCGCTTGTGCACGGAGAGCTGTTGCGCGACAAGGTCGATCAGTTCCGACTCGTCGACCTGGGGACCGTCCGCGGCGGGCACCACGAACGCGACGATCCGCTGACCGAGATCGTCGTCGGGCAGGCCCACCACGGCAACCTCCCGCACAGCGGGATGACCGAGCAGAACGGTCTCGATCTCCCCCGCACCGACCCGGAAACCACCGGTCTTGATCAGATCGGTCGACTCGCGACCCACGATGCGGTGGAAGCCACCCTCGTCGACGGCCGCCACGTCGCCGGTGACGAACCATCCGTCCTCGGTCCACGCGGCGGCGGTGGCCTCGGGCCTGTTCAGGTAGCCGTCGAAGAGCATCGGCCCACGTACCTGCAGGACACCGATGCTCTCCCCGTCGTGGGGCACGTCGCGGCCCTGCTCGTCGCGCAGTCGCGTCTCGACTCCGGCGACGGGCGTGCCGACCCAGCCGGGACGGCGCTCGCCGTCGACCCGCGTGCTGAGGGTCAGCATCGTCTCGCTCATGCCGTAGCGCTCGATCGGGACCAGCCCCGTGAGCTCACGCAGCCGTTCGAAGACCGGCACCGGCAGCGGCGCGCTGCCGGAGACGAGCAGTCGTGCACCGCTGAGCGCGCGGGCGGAGTCCTCGTCCTCGACGATGCGTGTCCACACCGTCGGCACCCCGAAGTAGAGCGATCCCTGCGCTTCGGCGTAGGCCTGTGGGGTGGGCTTGCCGGTATGGATCAGCCGGCTGCCGACCCGCAGGGCTCCGACCACACCGAGCACGAGTCCGTGCACGTGGAACAGCGGCAGTCCGTGGACGAGCGTGTCGCGTTCGGTCCAGGCCCACGCCTCGGCGAGGGCGTCGATACCCGCGGCGATCGCCCGGCGGCTCAGCAGCACACCCTTGGGCAGGCCGGTGGTCCCGGAGGTGTAGAGCACGAACGCGATTCGCGCCGGGTTCGGCTCGGGCAGGTGGTGCCAGTCGCGGGCGTGCAACCGGACCGGCAGGCTCGGCAACTGTGGAACGTCGGGATGCTGCACCTCCGGCGCCGGACCGAGCCAGGCCTGCGCACCCGAGTCCCTCAGGATGTGGGCGAGTTCGGCGGGCCCCGAATCCGGCGGCACCGGCACCACGGTCGTCCCGGCGAGCAGGGCACCGGTCACGGCGACGACGGTGGTCGCGTTCGGGGTGGCGAGCACGGCCACCCGATCGGCGCGGGCCACCCGTGCCGCGACCGCGGTCGCCGCGCCGAGCAGATCGCTGCGGGAGAAGGTGTGGCCGTCGATGCGAACGGCGTCCGGGAGATCGTCGCCGCGCGCGACGGCCAGCGGGTTCAGCGAACGAAGCAGTGCAGACACAGCAGCCACGATTCCATATCGCTGCGGCACTCCTGCAGAGGCGGTCAGGTACGGATGTCGCCGCGTGCCGCGGACACCGATGCCCGCGCGAGGTGCACCGGGGGAAGCACGGTGGCCAGAACCGCGCCCAGCAGCATTCCGATGAGGACGGCCACGCCGTGCGCGTCGCCCGCGATCACGAGGACCACACCGAGCAGGAAGGTCGCCGCGGAGGCGACGAGCAACGGGCGGGTCGCTCCGACGACCGGCCACAGTCCCGCCAGGGTCGCGGCGGACGCGAGGGTCGCGCCGGTCGTTCCCGCGCCGTCGGACGGGAAGACGAAGGTGGTGAACAACCCCCACATCACCTGGCCGATCACGAACAGGCCGAGGGCGCGGTACCACCGCCACACCCGCACGATCGCGACGGCGACCACCGCGAGCAACAGCAGGTTCACGACGGTGAGGAGCACGCCGCCGTCCTCGATCAGACCGGCGGTGAGGACGCGCCACCACTCCCCCGAGTCACGGGTGCGCACCGGCTGCCGCCGGAAGACGTCGAGCAGTCCGGGAAAGACGAGCCGAGCGAGCGAGGCCACGGCGACCACCGACCACAGGATCGTCGCCGCGACCGGCGGGGGCCACCAGAACGATCGCGTCGTCGCGCGGGCGGCACTTCCCGAGTGGGAGCGTGACGCGCTCGCCGCAGCGATCGCCACCACAGCGACATAGAGCACCCACAGCAGCGGATCCTCACCGGACGAACTCACGGGGCCAATCTACCGGCGAGCCGCTCGCCCGGCGGTGCGTCGGCGACGTCCGACACAGGAGAGCTACCGACGGGACGATCGACGGGGAGATTGTGTGCGCGTTTCTCGGGAATTCCGCACACAACCTCCCCCACGATCCGCATTCACGTGGGGCGGGCGAACTTCGTGCGGAGCCGGAGGCTGCGCTCTATCCGCGCAGTCGCGCAGCGGCGGCGTCGATGGCCTCGTCGGTCGCGGTGAGTGCGATCCGGACGTGCAGGACACCACCGGGACCGTAGAACTCGCCGGGTGCGACGAGGATGCCGCGTTCGGCGAACCAGTCGACGGTCGCGCGGCATTCCTCACCGCGCGTCGCCCACAGGTACAGGCCGGCCTCCGAGTGGTCGACGGTGAAGCCGGCACCGCGCACCGCGTCGAGAAGCACTTCGCGCCGCTTGCGGTACTTCTCGCGCTGGGCGTTCTCGTGCTCGTCGTCGTTCAGTGCCGCCGTCATCGCGGCCTGGATCGGCAGCGGCACCATCATGCCGGAGTGCTTGCGGACCTCGAGCAGGTCGGCGACGAGGTCGGCGTCGCCGGTGACGAAACCGGCCCGGTAGCTCGCGAGATTCGAGGTCTTCGACAGCGAGTGCACCGCGAGGAGGTTGGTGTGGTCGCCCCCGCACACGCTCGGGTGCAGGATCGACAGGGCCTCACCCTCCCAGGTGAGCCCGAGATAGCACTCGTCGGAGACGACGATCGCGTTGCGGCTGCGCGCCCAGTCGACCACCTTGCGCAGGTGGTCGGGTCCGAGCACCTTGCCGGTGGGGTTCGACGGCGAGTTCACGAAGACCAGCGACGCGACCTCGGGACCGAGGCGGGTCAGCCCGTCGGCGCGGATGATGCGGGCACCGGCGAGCAGGCCACCCACCTCGTAGGTCGGGTACGCCAGTTCGGGGATCACGACGAGATCGTCGGCGCCGAGGCCGAGCAGCGACGGCAGCCAGGCGATCATCTCCTTGGTGCCGATCGCCGGCAGGATCGCCGAGTCGTCGAGACCGGTGATGCCGTAGCGCCGTTCGAGTGCACCCACGGCCGCCCGCCGCAGTTCGGCGGTGCCGTGCGTGGTCGGATAACCCGGCTCCTCCGCGACGGAGACGAGCGCCTCCCGGATCACGGGGGCGACCGGGTCGACCGGTGTGCCCACCGACAGGTTGACGATGCCGTCGGGATGCGCCGCTGCCTTCGCCTTCGCGTCGGTCAGGGAATCCCAGGGGAAGTCCGGAAGGCTCTTCGCCACCGAACGGCGGACACGCGTACTCACGAAAGTTCCACCGGTCCGTTCGTCACTCTTCGCCCATGGGAGGGAGGTTCTTGACGAACGGCGGGTCGTAGTCGACCTTGCCGAGCTTCGCGGCGCCGCCGGGCGAGCCGAGATCGTTGAAGAAGTCGACGTTGGCCTTGACGTACTCGGACCACTCGTCCGGGACGTCGTCCTCGTAGAAGATCGCTTCGACGGGGCACACGGGCTCGCACGCACCGCAGTCGACGCACTCGTCGGGGTGGATGTACAGCATGCGACCGCCCTCGTAGATGCAGTCGACGGGGCACTCCTCGATGCATGCCTTGTCCAACACGTCCACGCACGGTTCCGCAATCGTGTACGTCACTGCTGTTCTCCCTGCCTCTCTGTAAGCCCGCCGACCTGCGCGGTCTCGCCCGAGCGGGCGCCCTCGACGCCCACGGTCCTCCAGTATCCCCCGTCCCCGTGCGACCCTCCGGAGTAAGGGTCCCCTACTTCGGAGTGCCGGCCGCCGCGGCGGGTCAGCCCGAGGTGACCGGGAGCTCGATCGGCGTGTACGCGGTGGTCCGCTGGCGCGCCGGCCGCCCGATGCCCTCGGCGATCGCGACGAGTTCGGCGACGGTCTTCTCCGAGCCGTGCTGCGAGCCCGCCATGCGCGAGATCGTCTCCTCCATGAGCGTGCCGCCGAGGTCGTTGGCGCCGCCCTCGAGCATGGCCTGCGTCCCGGCGACACCCAGCTTCACCCAGCTGGTCTGGATGTTGTCGATCCGGCCGTGCAACATGACCCGGGCGAGGGCGTGCGCGGCACGGTTGTCGCGCATGGTCGGGCCGGGGCGCGACGCGCCGGCCAGATACAGCGGCGACGACTGGTGCACGAAGGGCAACAGCACGAACTCGGTGAATCCGCCCGTGCGGTCCTGGATCCCGCGGATCACTTCGAGGTGGCCGACCCAGTGGTACGGCTGGTCGACGTGCCCGTACATCATCGTCGAGCTCGAGCGCAGTCCCACCTCGTGCGCGGTGGTCACGACCTCGATCCACTCGGCGGTCGGGAGCTTGCCCTTGGTGAGCACCCACCGCACCTCGTCGTCGAGGATCTCCGCAGCGGTGCCCGGGATGGTGTCGAGCCCCGCCTCGCGCAGCTCGGTGAGCCAGTCCCGGATGGACGTGCCGCTGCGCGCGACACCGTTGACGATCTCCATCGGCGAGAACGCGTGGACGTGCATCGACGGCACCCGCGCCTTGACGGCGCGGACGAGATCGGCGTAGCCGGTCACCGGCAGCTCCGGGTCGATGCCGCCCTGCATGCACACCTCGGTGGCGCCGGCGACGTGCGCCTCCCACGCGCGGTCGGCGACCTCGCTCGCCGAGAGGGTGAACGCGTCGGCGTCGCCCTTGCGCTGCGCGAACGCACAGAACCGGCAGCCGGTGTAGCAGATGTTGGTGAAGTTGATGTTCCGGTTGACGACGTAGGTGACGTCGTCGCCGACGGTGTCGCGGCGCAACTGGTCGGCGAGCGCCACGAGCGCTTCGAGACCGGCGCCGTCGGCGTTGGCGAGGGCGATGTACTCCGCTTCGGTGCAACCGCCCGGATCCCGTTCCGCGGAGCGCAGCGCCGAGAGCACGTCGCTGTCGAGCCGCACCGGCGCGGAGGCACCCAGTTCGAGCACCTGTTCGCGGACGGTCTCCCAGTCGCCGAAGGCGCTCCCCAGATCGGAGCGGTGCTCGGTGTTGCGTCCGGTCACGTCGATCTCGGAGTTCAGGTCGACCCGGCCCGACGACTCCCAGTCGATGTCGGGCTCCTGCCAGGGCAGTCCGGACGGGATCACCTCGCGTGCGAGGCCCGTGTCCGGATCGGCGAGGGCGTGCACGTGAGCAGTGATGCGCGGATCGATCCACGGCTGCTCGGCGAGCACGTATTTCGGCTGCGCCGCGATCCGTTCGGTGAGCTCGAAGCCGGCCTCGGAGCTCAGGCGCGCCAGGGTGTCGAGGTTCGGCCAGGGTCGTTCGGGATTGACGTGATCGGGCGTCAACGGCGAGACGCCACCCCAGTCGTCGACACCCGCCCCGAGCAGCGCGCGGCACTCGTCGAGCGAGACGAGATTCGGCGGGGCCTGGATGCGCATTCCCGGTCCGAGGACGAGCCGTGCGACGGCGATCGCGGCGAGGAACTCGTCGAGATCGGCGTCGTCGTGCTCGCGCATCGCGGTGTCGTCCTTGGCGCGGAAGTTCTGGACGATCACTTCCTGGATGTGACCGAATGCCTTGTGCGACTTGCGGATCGCGTGGATCGATTCGGCGCGCTCGGTGAAGTCCTCACCGATGCCGACGAGGATGCCGGTGGTGAACGGCACCGCGAGTCGGCCCGCGTCGGTGAGCACCCGCAGCCGCACCGCAGGATCCTTGTCGGGGCTGCCGTAGTGGCACTGCCCCTTCTCGGTGAACAACCGTTCGGAGGTGGTCTCGAGCATCATGCCCATCGACGGGGCGACCGGCTTCAGCCGCGAGATCTCGGCCCAGCTCATCACCCCGGGGTTGAGGTGCGGCAACAGACCGGTCTCCTCGAGGACGCGGATCGCCATCGCGCGCACGTAGTCGAGGGTGGAGTCGTAACCGCGTTCGTCGAGCCACTGCTTCGCTTCGGGCCACCGGTCCTCGGGTCGGTCGCCGAGTGTGAACAGGGCTTCCTTGCACCCCAGTTCGGCTCCCTGACGGGCGATCTCGAGGATCTCGTCGGGTTCGAGGTACATGCCGTGACCCTCGGCGCGGAGCTTGCCGGGGACGGTGACGAAGGTGCAGTAGTGGCATCGGTCCCGGCACAGCCGGGTGATGGGGACGAAGACCTTGCGCGAATAGGTGACCGTGCCGGGGCGTCCCTCCGCGAGGAGGCCGGCATCGCGCACCCGCGCCGCCGACGCACAGAGATCCTCGAGATCGGCGCCCCGGGCCTGCAGCAGGACCGCCGCTTCGTCGACGTTCAGCGCGACCCCGTCGCGCGCCCGGCGCAACGCCCGACGCATTCCCGAGGGAGTAGCCGTGGATCGGGACGCGGCGCCGGGACGCACGCTGGGGGTCGGGAGCATCGCGGACTGCGGGGTGTCGTCTGCGGAATCGGTCATGGGCCCGATCATGCGCCTACGAGCACCCCCATGCCACTTCGGGGTCTATCCGCGCGGGTAGTCGTCGTCCGCCGGGACTTCGCGGGACTGCTCGTAGGTGTCTGCCGGGTCGGCTTCGAGGGGCACGTCCGAAGGCAGGTCGTCGACAGGATCGTCGTAGACGGGAATGGCCTGCTCGAGCCGGTCGGCCTCGGAATCGTTGTCGGACTGGATCTCGATGCCGAGCGCATTCGACTCCGTCATTGCGATCTCCTCCTGATAGGGCCCGATCGTGAGATCGGATCGGGCGAGTCCGGCCGGTTCTACGGATCCCAGCCTAGCGTGGAACCGGACACGGGGCCCGATGGAGCAGGAGGTGCGGGTGGAGGACGACGAGAGTTCGCCGGCGGGGTCGGCCGACAACACGGCAGCGACGAGCGTGGTGATGAGGGAACCGTCGTGGCGGCCGAGCCCGAAGGCGCGTGTGCTGTGGGCCGTGAGTGCAGCGCTGATGTGGTTGCCGCTGGTCGTCGCGCAGGTCGTGTGGGTGCTCGTCGCACCGGTGGGCGCCGGATGGCACATCGCCGCCGCGGTCGCGACCGTCGTCCTCGGTGCGCTGCACGTCGCGGTGGTGCCGGTCTGGCGTTACCGCGTCCATCGCTGGGAGATGGACGCGACCGCGGTCTACACGCGTTCGGGCTGGTGGACGCAGGAACACCGCATCGCGCCGATCTCCCGGATCCAGACCGTCGACACCGAGCGAGGCCCGCTCGACCGGTGGCTCGATCTGACCACCGTCACCGTCACCACTGCTTCCGCTGCGGGTGCGGTGGAGATCGTCGGCCTCGACAGCCGGGTCGCCGACGAGACCGTCGCCCGTCTGACCACGCTCGCGGCGAGCTCGGAGGCGGACGCGACATGAACGAGGCCGTCGCGCCCGTGGCCGGGACGGACGAGGAGGTGCCGTGGTCGCGCCTCGATCGCCGGATGCTGCTGATCCACCCGATCGAGGAGATCCTGCGCCTGCTGCCCGTCCTCGCCGGCTCGTTCGTCATCGGGACCACCAGCGGCAATCCCGTGTGGGGCCTCGCAGCGACGGGCGTGCTCGTGCTGGTCGGTCTGCTGCGCTGGTTCACCACCACCTACCGCGTGGGACCGCAGCACGTCGAACTCCGCCGCGGCCTGCTGCAACGACGCGAGTTGTCGATCCCCCGTAGCCGTATCCGGTCGGTGGACGTCGAGCAACGCCTCCTGCACCGCGTGCTGGGCCTCGCGCTCGTGAAGATCGGCACGGGCCAGAGCGGGGGCGCCGATCGCAACCGGTTCGAACTCAACGGCATCCCGATCGCGGCCGTCCCCGAGCTCCGTGCCGTTCTCCTGAGGGGCGGGCAGCAGGACGAGGCGCCGGCCGAGGCGACCCCGACCCCTGCCGTCACCGAGCGTCAGCTGGCGCGCTTCGACCCGGCCTGGGTGCGCTACGCCCCCTTCTCCACGACGGGCCTGCTCGCCGTCGCGGCCATCGCCGGTGCCGCCTTCCAGTTCGGGCTCGGCCGGTGGATCGCAGAATCGCAGGTCGTCCGCCGCGCGGTGGAGACCGCAGAGGACCTCGGCCTGGTGGTCGCGCTCGTGATCCTCGTGCTGGTCGTCGTGCTCGTCGCCAGCCCGGCCGCATGCGTGCGGTACCTGCTGCTCTACGGCGATCTGCAGGTGACCGACGACAACCGGGTCCTGCGCATCGCGCACGGCCTGCTCACGACCCGTCACACCACCCTCGACCGGGCGCGGCTGCGTGGAGTTGCGCTGCGCGAGCCCCTGGCGCTGCGGCTCGTCGGTGCCGCGCGGCTCGATGCCGTCATGACGGGCAGGACCGCGCAGCAGGGCGGTTCGTCGCTGGTCCTGCCGTCCGCACCCGACGAGGAGGTCCGGCGGGTCGCGGCCGAGGTGCTCACCGGGCGGCTGCCGCTCGAGGTTCCGCTGCGCAGCCACGGTCCCCGTGCCCGTCGTCGCCGCTACACGCGGACGTTGTCGCCGGTGGCCGTCGTGGTCGTCGCCAGACTCGTCGCCCTGACCGTCACCGACCGGCGCGTGCCGTTCGCCGTGATCGCCACGGTGGTCGTGGTGCTGGTCGCGGGGGCGTGCGCGCTGGCGCAGGACCGCTACCGGGGTCTCGGCCACGCCGTCGTCGACGGGCATCTCGTCGCCCGCAGCGGCTCGATCGACCGGCAGCGCATCTGCCTCGACGCGGACGGTGTGATCGGCTGGACGGTGCGGCAGACCTTCTTCCAGCGCCGTGCGGGTCTCGCGACCGTCGTCGCGGCGACCCCGGCGGGTGCGGGACGTTACGAGGTGATCGACATCCCGGTGGACGAGGCGTGGGCGCTTGTCCAGGAGGTCACACCGGGTATGGGAGAAGCATGGATCGACCGATGAAACCCACGTCCGGTAAAGGCCCCCTGCACGGCACTCCCCCGACGACGCTGACCGAACTCGACGACGCGCTCGTCGACTGCTACGCGTGTCCGCGGCTGGTCGCATGGCGTGAGCAGGTCGCCCGGGAGAAACGAGCGGCCTTCCGCGACGAGGAGTACTGGGGCCGGCCCGTCCCGGGCTTCGGTCCGGCCGATGCGTCCCTGCTGATCGTCGGGCTGGCGCCCGCCGCGCACGGCGGGAACCGCACCGGACGGATGTTCACGGGAGACCGGTCGGGTGACGTGCTGTATGCGGCCCTGTACGACGCGGGACTCGCATCGCAACCGACCGCGACACACATCGACGACGGGCTCGAACTGTTCGGCACCCGCATCACCTCGCCGGTGCACTGCGCGCCACCGGCCAATCGCCCCACGGTCGTCGAACGCGACACCTGCCGGCACTGGCTCGAACAGGAACTCGACCTGCTCGCTCCCACACTGCGGTCGGTCGTCGTCCTCGGCGGGTTCGGGTGGCAGGCGCTGCTGCCCGTCCTGTCGGCCGCGGGGTGGACGATCCCGGTTCCCCGCCCGAAGTTCGGACACGGTGCGCACGCGCTGCTGGCCCCCACCGAGGCACGGGAGCACCCGCTGCACCTGTTCGGTTGCTATCACGTCAGCCAGCAGAACACCTTCACCGGCCGGTTGACGAAGGAGATGGTGACCGACGTGCTCAGGGACGCGGCGCGGGCTGCGTCCCTCCCACTGCCTGAGTGATCTCCTTGATACGGGCCGAGAACAGGTATCCGCCGGCGGGGGCGAGCGCAGCCACGGGCAGCAGCAGGGTCCGCCAGTCGCCGAGCGCGAGCTGATCGCCGCCCGGCCCGCCCACGAGGCAGACGAGGAAGACGACGGCCCAGGCCAGCAGCGGCAGGGCCGCGCTGCGCAGGGAGCCGGTCTCGGCGCGGACCGCCATCACGAGGAGCAGGTTCGCGGCGCCGGCCAACAGGATGGTGATCGGGAAGGGCACCCCGGCGATGTACAGGCCGAGGTAGAAGACCGACAACAGGGCGCACAGCGCACCGTCGAGCACGAGCAGCGCGACGAGTCCCCGGCGGGGCTGGACGTCCACCGGTGACGCTAGGGGTGCAGCGGTTGCTGGATCGACCGTCATGCTTCGATGGTGCGCTACCGGACGCGCGCGAGCGCAACCGGGGTCCGCGGAACCATCCGCGGACCAGGCACCGGATGTCAGGGAACCGGCGGGTATCCGAGCATGGTGAGCAGCGCGCTCTGCTGGTCGGCGAAGGAGTACAGGGCGTGCCAGTAGTCGGCCCGGATCTCGTCGGCGTACGGCCTCAACGAATCCACGAACGCGACGATCTGGTTCTGGACGGACCAGTTGTACATCGACAACCCCCTGCACGGTGTGTCTGCGTAGTGCACGAGCCCGGGTGGCGCGAGCCACTCGAAGCCTCGTTGATGACGCGGATCACACTAGCCGATGCCGGAGAAGAGGTCGTCCTCTCGTCCCGTGGAGTCGGTCAGGCCGAGCTGCCCGCGCACGAGCACGAAGTGCTCCTGGTCGAAGACGGGCTGGGCGACGAGGTTGGAGAGCACGAACTGCTCGCCGTCCTCCGCGACCAGCACCTGGGTCGCGTGCGCGGCCATCGCGGTCCGCTTCGCGTCGAGGACCGAACGGACGTCGACGACGGTGGTGACCTCGTCGTCGGGCACGCTCGGCAGTTCGCCGGGCTCCGGTCGGCGCCAGCCCTCGGGCAGCGCGCCCATGGCGGCGATGCCGCGTTCGAGCGCGGACCGTTCGGCGACGGTCCAGTAGACCTTCGCGGGGGTCCACGCCGCCCCGGCGGACGGATAGTCCTCGGTGCCGGCCGCTTCGACGGCCGCGGTCACCCTCTCGTGCACCGCGATGTGGTCGGGGTGCCCGTAGCCACCGAACGGGTCGTAGGTGACGACCACGTGCGGACGCGTCTCACGGATCACGGCGACGAGCGCCTCGACCGCTTCCTCGCGGTCGGCGTTGACCCAGGCGCGGGGGTTGGCGGCGGACGGGGTGCCCGCCATTCCCGAGTCGCGCCAGTGCCCGGCACCGCCGAGGAAGCGCGGCCGGTCGACGCCGAGCGCTCCGAGCGCCCGGGTGAGTTCGAGGATGCGGTACCCGCCGAGCTGATCGGCGCGGTCGGCGGTGAGCTGTGCCCACTCGTCGCCGATCACTTCGCCCTCCTCGCCGAGCGTGCAGGTCACGACGGTGACCTCGGCGCCTTCGGCGACGTACCGGGCGATGGTGCCGCCGGTGGTGAGGGTTTCGTCGTCGGGATGGGCGTGGACGAGCAGAAGTCGTCGATCCGCAACGTCGGGGAGAGCCCCCGGAGTATCGGTCACGGTGTGGTCCTTCCCCACAGATGGGCGTCGCCGAGAATACCGGTGGCGACGGCGGCTGTCAGCGAGACGTTCTCGACACCGGGGCCGGCGGCGACGACGGCGCGGTCCTGCAGGATCGGCAGGTTCACCGCGAGATCCCACAGCCTGGTCTGTGCGTCGGCGACGACCTTCGCCGGGTCGGTGGTGCCGTTCAGTGCAGCGAGCAGATCGGGTTCGAGACCGGGATCGCACGCGCCCGAGAGGTTGCTCGGAGCTTCGAGTTGCGCTGCGAGCGCATCCTCACGTTCCTCGACGTCGTCCTCGTCGAGCGTGGTGGTCGCGGGGTCCGACGGCTGTGCCGCCTCCGTCGTCCCGGGGGCGTCGGGCTGCGCCGGGAGGCCGGACTCGGGCGCGGTCGGCAGGTCCTCCCCCGCCGCCGTGGGTGCTGCGGCCACCGGGACGCATCCGAATCGGGACAGCGCGGCGGTGGCGGGGTCTCCACCGGCACGCATCCAGCCGACGACCGCGTGCACGGTGCCCTCGACGAGGGCTTCGCCGTACAGCTCGTCGGGGGGCAGTTCGTCGACCGACGCGTCGATCCCGGCGCCGCGCCACAGGTCGACGGCGGTACGTGCGACGGCGCGGGCGGTCTCGTCGCCCTCCGGCACGCCCACGACCAGCGTCAACGGCACGCCGTTCCGGGCCAGGGTGCCCTCGGGCAGGGCCGGTCCGCTCGGGGTTCCCGGTTCGGGAGTCGCGCTCGTCGGCACCGCAGTCCCGGATGTACCGGTCTCGGATGCCTCGGTCTCCGGTGCATCGTTCCCGGGTGTTCCGGGGTCGGGTGCGTCCGGGTCTGCCGGCACCGGGGGCACGGCAGGCGGAACGGGCAGATATCCGGCCTCGGCGAGACGGTCGAGGGCCTGCTCCCGGGGCAGACGCGGCGGCATCGTGTCGGTGTAGCCCGGATCGGACGGCGCGAGCACCTGGGCACGGGCTCGCACGACCTCGGTGCTGTCGGCCGTCGCGACGAGTCCGAGCAGCTCGGGATCCAGCAGGTCGATAACGCCTCGTCGGACTCCGGGGTCGGCGAGTTCGGCGGTGCGGGTGTTGAGGGTCAGATCGAGGGTGCGCGGCTGGAGCTGGACGCCGGTCCGCACGCCCGGCACGGCGGCGAGCTGCGCTTCGAGAGCGACACCGCCCGCGCTCTGGACCACCTGGGCGTCGTCGCTGCGCACCGATTCGGTCACCTGGGCGTCGGTGCCGGCGCGGCGCATGAGCAGTTCGTCGGGTCCGGCCGGGGTGCCCCAGAACCGGTCGTTGCGTTCGAGCAGTACCTCGGCGCGTCCGCGGTCGACGTTGTCGACGTGGAATCGCGCGCCCGACACGGGGATCGTCTCGGACAGGCCGGTGGAGAAGCCGCCCGGAGTGTCCTTGACCAGGTGCGCGGGCAGCAGGTTGGTGAACAGTTCGCGCCAGGCCGGATACGGCTCGCGCAGGGTGACGGTGACGGTCTTGCCTCCGCCCGACGACCGGATGTCGTCGATCAGGCGGTAGCCGGCGGGATCGACCACGCCGGGCTGGGTGACCATCTGCCGCCACAGATACCGGAAGTCCTCGGCGGCGATCGGCGCTCCGTCCGACCACTGGGCCTCGTCGCGCAGGCGGTAGTTGATGGTGAACGGCGCCTCGTCGGTGACCTCTGCGGACAGCAGCAGCGAGTCGTCCGGAACCCACAGTGTGGCAGCGGGATTCTCCGGGTCGGGCACGGCCCGGAAAGCACTCGGGAGCACGAGTTCGGCAACGGCGTTCGCGACGGGCGACTGGTCTGCGAGCAGGTGGGGGTTGAATCCCGAGCCGACCTCGTCGATCGCGACCACCACCGTGCTGCGCTTCGGAGCTGGAGCGGGAGTCGTGGTCGGCTCCGTCTGCTCGATGGGAGGCGGCGGGTCGGCGGTGCAGCCGGTGAGGACCAGCGCAGCCACGGCCAGGCCGGCCGTCGCCCCGATCAGTCGGCGACGAGCGCGCGTACGCGACACTCGGGCTCCTTCCGTGAGGCAGGTGGTACATGGGTGGCCCCGGCCAGCATGCGCTCGCCGGGGCCACCCCACACCTGGACTACTTGTTACGGGCCTTCTCCCGCGACCGCGCACGCGCGCGGTCGGTCTGCGAGAGGTGCAGCTTCCGCACGCGCACGTCCTCCGGGGTGACCTCGACGCACTCGTCCGCAGCACAGAACTCGAGCGCGGCCTCGAGGGTCAGCTCGATCGGCTTGGCGAGGGTCTCCATCACGTCGGCGGTCGAAGAGCGCATATTGGTGAGCTTCTTCTCGCGGGTGACGTTGATGTCGAGGTCCTCGGCGCGCGGGTTGATGCCCACGACGTGGCCCTCGTAGGTGTCGCTGCCCGGTTCGACGAAGAACGTGCCGCGGTCGGCGAGCTGGATCATCGCGAACGGGGTGACCGAGCCGGCACGGTCGGAGACGAGCGAACCGGTGTGGCGGGCGCGGATCTCGCCGGCCCACGGCGCGTAACCGTGGAAGATGGCGTTCGAGATGCCGGTGCCACGGGTCTCCGTGAGGAAGTCGGTGCGGAAACCGATCAGACCGCGCGACGGGATGATGAACTCCATACGGACCCAACCGGTGCCCTGGTTGGTCATCTGGACCATCTTGCCCTTGCGGTTCGCGAGCAGCTGGGTGATGGCACCGAGGTGCTCCTCGGGGCTGTCGATGGTCAGCTCCTCGTAGGGCTCGTGCAGCTTGCCGTCGATGGTGCGGGTGACCACCTGCGGCTTGCCGACGGTCAGCTCGAAGCCTTCACGGCGCATCTGCTCGACGAGGATGGCGAGGGCGAGTTCGCCTCGGCCCTGAACCTCCCACGCGTCGGGTCGTCCGATGTCGAGGACGCGCAGCGACACGTTGCCGACGAGCTCGGAGTCGAGCCGCGTCTTGACCATGCGGGCGGTGAGCTTGTGGCCCTTGACCCGGCCGACGAGCGGCGAGGTGTTGGTGCCGATGACCATCGAGATGGCCGGCTCGTCGACGGTGATGCGGGGCAGCGCCACCGGGTTCTCCGGATCGGCGAGGGTGTCGCCGATCATGATCTCCGGGATACCGGCCACGGCGACGATGTCGCCGGCGACCGCGACCTCGCCGGGCTGCCGCTCGACACCGACGGTCTTGAGCAGCTCGGTGATCTTGACGTTCTTGACGCCGTCGGCGTGCATCCATGCGACGGTCTGGCCCTTGCGCAGCTCACCCTGGTGGATGCGCAGCAGCGCGAGACGACCGAGGAACTCGGAGGCGTCGAGGTTGGTGACGTGAGCCTGGAGCGGAGCCGACGGATCGCCCTTGGGTGCGGGGATGCACTCCATGAGGACCTCGAAGAGCTCGTCGAGGTTCTCGGCGTCGGGGACCTGGCCGTTCTCGGGCTGCTTCTTCGAGGCCTTGCCCTCACGACCGGAGGCGTAGAGGACGGGCAGCTCGAGGGCGAGCTCGGCGGCTTCGGCGGCCTCGTCGTCGAGGTCGGATGCGAGGTCGAGCAGCAGGGTCTGGCTCTCCTCGACGACCTCGGCGATGCGGGCGTCCGGTCGGTCGGTCTTGTTGACCACGAGGATCACCGGCAGCGACGCGGCGAGCGCCTTGCGGAGCACGAAGCGGGTCTGCGGCAGCGGGCCCTCGGAGGAGTCGACCAGCAGGACGACGCCGTCGACCATGGACAGGCCGCGCTCGACCTCACCGCCGAAGTCGGCGTGGCCGGGGGTGTCGATGACGTTGATGACAGTGACGGTGCCGTCCGGGTGGTGACGGTGCACCGCGGTGTTCTTCGCGAGAATGGTGATGCCCTTCTCGCGCTCGAGGTCGCCCGAGTCCATGACCCGGTCGACGAGTTCCGCACGTTCGGCGAACGCGCCCGACTGGCGCAACATGGCGTCGACGAGAGTGGTCTTTCCATGGTCGACGTGCGCCACGATGGCGACGTTCCGAAAATCAGCGGTGCTCACGCGATAGCTCTCCTGGCTGTAGTCCGGCCACACGGCACTGGACCCGGTCGGCACCTCGCCCGTACGGCGTTCGTCTCGATGGCCGCGACGCGAGATTGCGAGCTACCTGCCCCGTCCGATTCTCGGCGTGCAGGCACTGCGGCCGTCAATACACTTTACAGGCCGCTTGTCGGTCGCCGCTTCTACCTCATCCGATACCTGCAGGTCGGCGACGATCGGGGTGACGCTCGACACTCCCACAGGAGACGTAACCGCCGAATCCGGCACCACATACACCCCTTGGTTCACAAGTAAGGGGATGCTAACCTTCGCCCGCCGGTGGATTCGCCGCGCAGGACCGTGGAAGGCAGGCGGGACGTATGGGGAAGGTGAAGGCGAGCAAGGTCGCAGGCCTGAAGCCGAAGAAGAAGTGCTGCCGCAAGAAGACGCGGTGCCTCAAATGCCCCGTCGTCGTCATGCGCATGAAGAAGGTCGAGAACGACGGCCTGAGCAAGAAGGAACTGCGCAAATATCTCGACAAGGCCCGCGCCGCCTGACCACAAGGCATGCGCCGTATGACCTCAACGCCGCAGATGTTCGCGTAGATCGGGGATCCACGCGCGATCGGCCGGGACGAGATCGACCTGCCCGAGTTCGTCCGCGTCGACCCACCGCAACGCCGCATGATCCAGCGGCTCGGGATCACCCGAGACGAGTTCGACCCTGTAGGCACACAACTCGCGACCACCCGCCAACGGCACCGCGACACCCAGTCGCTCCGCACCGCGCACCTCGACACCGAGCTCTTCCCTCAGCTCCCGCACGAGCGCCGCTTCCACACTCTCCCCCGGTTCCGCCTTGCCGCCGGGCAACTCCCACAGGCCCGCGAGGTCGACGGGCCGCGTGCGCTGGGCGAGCAGCACGCGGCCGTCCCGGATGACGGCGCCGGCCACGACGTGCCCGTCGGGCGCCGGTGTACTCGCAGACGATGCGCTTGCAGACATGAACTGCATCGTCCCAGAATGAGTCATGTCCCAGCTGCTGACGGACGGAGAGATCGACGCCGCGCTGGCCGAGTTGCCGCACTGGCACCGCGCGGGACAGTCGCTGGTCCGCACCATCGAAGCGTCCACCTTCCCCGATGCGATCGCGCTCGTCGACCGGGTGGCCGTCGTCGCCGAGGAGGCGAATCACCATCCGGACATCGACATCAGGTGGCGGAAGGTGACCTTCGCGTTGAGCACGCATTCCGCCGGTGGCATCACGGAGTCGGATCCGGCTCTTGCGCGTCGGATCGACGAGGAGGCACGGCGCTCGGGTCTGTAGTCACCGGCTCGCCGTGCGTCCCGCGCCGCCGGGCGGCGAGGATCACGACGACGTAGACGGCGAGGACACCGACCACGTTGACGGCGCCGAGCCAGGCGAGCGGGGCGGGACGTTCGACGTCCCAGATCGAGTTCTGCGCCGTACTCAGCACCCACGGGACACCGATCAGCGTGACCACGGCCCAGCACGCGGCGACGATGCGGGCACCGAGCGATCGCGCCAGGGGCCCGTAGACCAGCCACAGCAGCAACGGGACCACCCACACCCAGTGGTGAACCCATGAGATGGGCGAGACGAGCAGACCGAACAGCTGCACGATCAGCAGCGTGCCGAGACGATCCTGTGTTCCGTCGGGCTGTGTTCCGTCGGGCTGTGTTCCGTCGGGCTGTGTTCCGTCGGGCTGTGTTCCGTCGGGCTGTGTTCCGTCGGGCTGTGTTCCGTCGGGCTGTGTTCCGTCGGGCTGTGTTCCGTCGGGCTGTGTTCCGTCGGGCAGCGGTCCCAGCGACCGCCACGCCGCGAACGCCAGGACCGCGCAGACGACGACGCCGACCAGCCACACGGGACCGAGCCCGACGTCCTCACCCGCGAGACGACCCAGAGCTCCGCGCAGCGACTGGTTCCACACCGAGACGACCGGGCCGATCCGATCCGCGTCGCCGAAGAGGGACCCGAAATAGGTGGCGGCCTGGGAGCCGAGCACGAGCAGGCTCACCAGGACGGTCCCCACGAAGACGACCGCGGAGAACACCGCCTCCCGCCAGCGTCGCTGCGCGAGGAAGTACAGCCCGGTGATGGCGGGCGTGAGCTTGATCCCGGCGAGTACGCCGACGAGTCCACCCGACAGCCACCATCGGGAACTGCGGGCCGCGAGCATCACGCCGAGGACGAGGAAGACGTTGATCTGGCCGTAGTCGAGGGTCGTGCGTACCGGCTCGGTCCATATGCCCGCAGCCGTCCACAGCATCGCGACACCGATCCACGACCGGCTCCGCGCCCGCGCGCCCACGACGAGTTCGAGGGAGATCCACACGACGGCGAACAGCGCCGCGACCGTCAGCAGCTGCCAGGCCACGCCCAGGATCCCGAACGGGATCAGGTGCAGGGGAAGGAAGACGAGCGCGGCGAAGGGTGGATAGGTGAACGGCAGGGGGAAGTCGGGGGTGTCCTCCGAATAGGTGAATCCGTAGAGGTCGCCCTGCAGCAGAGCGGCCGATCCGTCGACGTAGACGTGCAGGTCGACGAGGTTCATGCCGTTGGGAGTGATGAATCCCCAGGCCAGGCGGACGACGACGGACAGCGCCAGTAACGCCGCGCACCACCACATCCGGTGCGAAGGAAACCCTCGTGGCACTGCGGTGCGGCCTCTCCCGTCGAACGTCCGTCCGGTGAACCGGACCCGGCGAAGGAGATTACCGTTCCGATAGGCATGCAAACGAACCGGAGTTCACTCCCGTAACGATTTCATCTACAGTCACAATCTTCTCAGGTCGGACGCGTTATGTTCGACAGGATCCGAGGGACGGAACACCCCGTGGTTAGAATCCCGAACCAGCGATGGGCGCGCCGTTCCGAAACGGCAGGCTTGTCCCGTGTGCGGGGGGTCCATAGAGTGTCCCCTCGAGCCGTCAGCATCCGGTCGTTCGTCCCGAACAACCGGATGCTTCAACGACAAGGATGGGGAACAGTGCTTCGTACTCGAGGAATGCGACGGGCGCTCACGCTGTGCGCACTCGCCGCCACCGCGGGATTGGCCGTGCCTACGCAGGCCGTCGCGCAACCGGCGCTACCCGCGCTGCCGGATTTGGCAGGGCTCGTCGAACTGCCCCGGTTCGAAATTCCCGCCGATCTGTCCGTCGAGTCGTTGACCGACCTTCTGGCCGGAGTCCGGGCGAACCCCGAAGAGGTCGAGGCCCTGGCTTCCCTCGCACCCGCGATCATCGGTGCGGCTGCAGGCCCCGCCGATGTCGCCGACGCGGCCGACGGCAAGAACGACCTGCTGGCGCAGGCCAAGGAACTGCTCGCGAACTCCGAGCTCCCCGAGTCCGTGAAGAGCACGCTCCAGCGCGTCATCACCTTCCTCGACGGCAGCGGCGGCGGCGGACCCGAGATCCCCGAGCCCGGCGCCGTGGTGATCTCACAGTTCCTCTACCCGACGATCGGCAAGGGCTGCATCGGCGACAGCCAGGACTCCGTGGGCACCGCCCTCGCGGTCGCGGGTCCGTCGCACCTTCCCCCTCCCGGACCGGGCGCAGGCCAGACCGGCTTCGTCTTCACCGCGCTGGGCACCGCACCCGCCGCCGGCGAACAGCAGCAGCCGCTCACCCTGAGCTGGGTCAACGTCTCCAACGGACGCACGGGAACGCAGCCGCTCACCAACGACGCGAAGATCAACCCCGACGGCCCGACCACGCTGAGCACGATCGCCGACACCGGTTCGGGTCAGGTCCTCGCCGTGATCTCCGGTGGAATCACCACGCAGGACGAGGGCGCCGATCCGCGTTCGTGCACCTTCCTGCCCACCGTGGGTCTCGTCGCCGTTCCCTGATTCACGTACTCACCGAAGGCCGCCGGGAGTTTCTCCCGGCGGCCTTCGCGTCTCTTCCCCCGTCGCTGTCGGGCGTGATAGACCGGAGCATGGCCTCCACCGCGTCGCGCATCCCCTCGAAGCAGCGTCGTCTGCGGCACCCGGCCGGTGCCGCGTCCGTGAATTCCCGCCGTTCGCTCGTCTCCCACCGCTCGATCCTGTCGATCGCCTCGGAGCGGTCGATCCTGTCGATCGGTTCCTCGTACTCGATCCTGTCGATCGGTAGCTGCGGGTCGGTCCTGTCCATCGGCTCCGTCGGATCGTTCGGTTCGGCGTTGTCGTCACTGTCGTTCGCGAGTCTCGGCTCGGCGCTGTCCGGACTGTCGCGCTGGTCGCTGCTGGCGTGGCGGGGCGATCATTCCGCACCAGACGAGCATCCGCCGCTCTCGATCACCGTCGACGAATCCGAGCCCGACAAGCACTGTCAGTCCTGACACCGGGAGCCGGTCGAACGGCCACGCAGGACCGGAAGGCGGAAGGTCACTAGGGATCGACGGCCCCGTCGTGTTAGACACGATGGCAGCGTCGTTCGTATTGCGCACAAATTGTCGTCGTAGGCCGCGTCACCCCGGCCCCGGACCGAGGAGCCGCATGGCCGTAGAGACACCGCTCTCCACCCGGGAGATTCCTGCCCCGCGCGGGATCGTGCCGGTCCTCGCGACCGTCGGTATCAGCGTCGCGCTCATGCAGACCCTGATCGTCCCGCTCCTCCCCCGGCTGCCGGTGCTCGTCGGCGCGACGCCCGAGAACACGTCCTGGGCCGTGACGGCGACTCTGCTCGCCGGCGCGGTGGTCACTCCGATCAGTGGTCGCCTCGGCGACATGTTCGGCAAACGCCGAATGCTGCTGGCCTCGCTGTCGCTGATGGTGCTCGGTTCGGCGGTCTGCGCGCTCGCGACGACCCTCGTTCCGCTCGTGATCGGTCGGGCACTCCAGGGCGCCGCGATGGGCGCGATCCCGCTCGGTATCGCGATCCTGCGCGACGAGTTGCCCTCCCGGCGACTCCCGGGCGCCATGGCCACCATCAGCGCCACGATGGGTGTCGGCGGCGCGATCGGCCTGCCCGCCGCGGCCTTCGTCGCCCAGGCGACCGACTGGCACATGCTGTTCGTCGCCTCGCTGGTCCTCGGCCTCGTCGGGATCGCCGCGATCCTGTTCGTCGTGCCCGAGTCGTCGCAACGCAATCCGGGACGCTTCGACATCGCCGGGGCACTGTTGCTCTCCGTCGCCCTCGTGTTGTTGCTCCTGCCGGTCACCAAGGGCAACGACTGGGGATGGACCGCCCCGGCCACCCTCGGAATGCTCGCCGGGGCACTCGTGGTGTTCGTCGGCTGGGGCCTGTACGAACTGCGGATACCGCGACCGCTCGTGGACCTTCGGTTGTCCGCCCGCCGGCCGATCCTCATGACGAATCTCGCGTCGGTCGCACTCGGCTTCTCGATGTACTCGAATATCCTGGCGTTCCCGCAGCTGCTGATGGCGCCGACGGAGACCGGCTACGGCTTCGGGCAGACGATGGTCACCGCCGGGATCGCGCTCGCTCCCGCCGGGCTCGTCATGATGGCGCTGTCCCCCGTCTCGGCGCGCATCACGACGCGGTTCGGGGCTCGTGTGACCCTCGGTTGCGGCGCGGTACTGGTGGGCCTCGGCTACCTCATGGCGTACGTGCTGTACCAGGAGGTCTGGCACATCGTCGGCGCCTCGATGCTCATCGGCGCCGGTGTGGGTCTCGCCTACGCCGCGATGCCTGCGCTCATCATGGGCGCCGTGCCGCTACGCGAGTCCGCCGCGGCCAACAGCCTCAACACCCTGATGCGGTCGATCGGCACGACGAGCGCCGCAGCGGTGGTGGGTGTGATGCTGGCGGCGATGACCCAGCGCATCGGCGACTCCGTGGTGCCCGCCCTCGAAGGGTTCCGCGTCAGCTTCCTGGTGGCGGTGGGCGCGGCAGTGGTGGCGCTGGTCTTCACGGTCCTCATCCCGCCGCCGGGCCGATCCGTACGACCCGTCGACGAGACCCGACCCGAGCGCTAACTGCCCAGGAGTCCCGGGTCCGAACTCGGTGCGCTGCCGGCGAGCGACCACTGGCCGTAGTCGGGCGTGAGCACGTGGTTGATGTCGACGCCGATGCCGTCGATCCGGACCTCGCCCGGAATCTGGTGCAGGTTCGCGCGCGGATGCACGTAGCCCTTCGGCGTGCCCCAGTCGTGCTGCCAGTAGAAGGACCCGAGGGAGATCGCCGACGCCCAGTCGATGGTCGGCGAGTTGGCGTACACACCGAGATTTCCGGCGCCGACCACTTCCTGCCAGCCCAGCAGGTACGGCACGACCTGGAGCGTGAACTGCTCGAAGGTCGGGTTGTCGTCGATCGAGGCGTAGATCGGCCGGTTCTCCGGGCCACCGGCCGCGTAGTGGAGGTCGAGACCGCGCCGGGCGTGCTTCAGACCGGCCTCGTAACCACCGTGCCAGTCGGCGGTCGCGGCCTTGCCGTACTGGTAACAGGAGACCACTTCGAGCCCGCTGTCGAGCAGCGCGTCCGCTTCCCGTCCGGTGAGCGGCTTGGCGCGCATCCACGCGGCGTCGGGTCGCGCATCGGACACGTACCGGATGGCGCCGATATGGCCGGCGGCGCGGATCGACGAGGGCGACGGCACGGCGGCCGAGTAGTCGACGATGGTGCCGAGCACCGGGCGTCCCTGGGCCAGGCCCGGTGCGCCGAGCGCAGAGATCAACGCGACGCCCGATCCGAGCGTCGCGTACCGCAACATGTCCCGCCGCGAAAGGGTCATCGCAACCTGTCCTTCGTATTGCCGTCTGTACGTCCGCCGTATTGCATCACAATCACAGGCGTCCCACCGGCCACACGGGGAATTCGACAGGTCGCGGCAGTCGATATCGCGACGGCGCTACGAGGTCAGCGGCCGGACAGTTCGGCGAAGAAGGCCGGCACCAGGGAGACGTCCTCGATCGTCCGCACCGTGGAACGGACACCGAGACCGTGCTCCTTGAGCAGATCGCACAACCCGTCGCCGTCGACGAGGTCGATCGGCGGCGCGCCGTGCCGGTGGGCTTCGGCGCGCGCGTCCTCGGTGAACGATCCGGTGGTGACGAGCAGGCCCTTCTCGCCCCGCCCGACCATCGCGGCGCGGAACTCGCGGACCACGTCGGCACCCGCCTTCTCCGGTGCCCGCAGGAAACGGAAGAAGACGGAGAAGCTCAGCAGCGACACGCGCAGGACACCGGTGCCCTCGACGTGGCCGGCGCCCTCGGGCTCATGGGATCCGCCCGGCGCCGGAATCGTCAGGGTGGTGAATCCGGCCGCGCGCAGCACCGCGGTGGCGAGCCGTTCGAATCCGTCCTCCGACAGGTCGGCGACGGCACCGAGGACCGGTTCGCGCCACAGTTCGGGATCCTCGGGGGCGGCCGCGAGCGGCACGACCTGGGCGCCCTGCGAGACGTTCCGCACCATGCGCTTGCGGCGTTTCTCGGCCGTGTACGCGACCTGCATGGGTTTGATCTCCGACTCGCGGACGGCGCGGCCGCGGTCGGTCACGCTCCACACGCCGCGGCGGGTGTTCGACAGCAGACCCATGCCCTTGAGGTACGTCCGGGCCCAGGCCAGCCGGTATTCGATCTCCGTTCCGGGACCGTCGCCGTGGAGTACCGCCTGTGCTTCCTCGGACAGTCCGGTCCGGGCGATCACGGCGGAGTCGATCTCCTCGATGACGCCGGATCCGCCGAGCTCGATCACCGCCTGCACGGTCGGCCAGAGAAGATCCGTGTACGGCGGCAACGTGGCCTCGCCACCTCCGGTGTTCCGGACGGAGTTTCCGATCGCGTTCCGGCGCTGCACACCTTCCCCTAACGTCGCGGCCGTGCGGCCGCACTATCGGTCCTGCACGTAGGCAACAACCCTATCCGATGTACGGCCCCTGTCCGCGGGTGCGGGATCGGGCGCGCCGAATCACGAACCGATCGCCCTCCCCGGTCCTACGATTTCCCCACGGAAGAATTTCGCCTCCACCGAAGCGAGTCGCCATGCAACGTCCGGCGCCTGTCGACCTGGCACACCATCCTCACCTCAGCGGCCTGTTCGCGCCTCAACGCGAGGAAGTGGACGTCCGCGATCTCGAGGTCCACGGGGAACTCCCCGCCGATCTGCACGGAAGCTATCTCCGCAACGGGCCCAATCCGCGCTTCGACCCGATCGGCCATTACGTCTATCCGATCGACGGTGACGGCATGGTCCACCGCGTGCAGATCGCCGAGGGCACCGCGCGCTACTCGAACCGGTTCGTGCGCACCCCGCAGGTCGTCGCGGAGGAGAAGGCCGGTCGCGCACTGTGGGCCGGCATCACCGATCCGTACTTCCCTCCCGAGGAGGAGGTCGGGCCGGACCTGGCGAACACCATGCGCGAACTGCCGGACATCAACATCGTCCGGCACGGCGGGCGGCTCATGGCGATGGCCGAGGCAGCGCCGCCGTACACGCTGGGTTCCGACCTCGAGACGCTCGGACGCGAGACCTTCGACGGAACCCTGCCGGTCGGGCTGACGGCGCACCCGAAGATCGATCCGCACACCGGTGAGATGGTCGCCTTCTGCTACATGCTCGACCCGCCGTACCTGACCTGGTCGGTGGTCGCACCGGACGGGACGGTGACGCGCGCGCCGACCCCGATCGACGGCGCCGACCGGCCGTTGATGATCCACGACATGGCGCTGACGCCGACCTACGCCGTCCTGGTCCTGGCCCCGCTCGTGTTCGACCTCTCGCAGATCTTCTCCGGCGGGTCGCCGCTCGACTGGAAGCCGGATCTCGGAACGCGGGTCGCGCTCGTCCCCCGCGACGGCGGTGCGGTGCGGTGGTTCTCGACCGACACCTTCTGGATGTGGCACACTGCCAACGCGTTCGACCTGCCCGACGGTGACGTCGCACTCGACTACGTGGAGTGGGCGTATCCGGGCGCGTTGACCGAGAAGGCAGGTCCGAACCGGTCCGTCCTGCGACGCGCCGTGATCGGCCGCAACGGGGTGACCCGCACGACCCTGCACGAACGCGACATCGAGTTCCCCCGCATCGACGACCGGTCGCTGACCCTCGGCCACTCCGTCGTCGCGACCATCGGACGCAGCAGGACGCAGAAACTCCCTGCGGGAGCGGCCGATTCGCTCTTCTGGTTCGATGTGGCGTCCGGAACCGAATCGGTCTGGGCACACGAGACGCTCTCCCCCGGCGAACCGGCCTATCTCACGGGTGATTCGGGCGGCTACTGGGGCGCGATCGCGACCGACCGGGCGGACATGACGAGCTGGTTCCTCGTCTTCCCCGAGACCGACCCGGCCTCGGGGCCGATCGCGCGGGTCCGTCTGCCGATCCGCGTTCCGGCCGGCCTGCACGGAGCCTGGCTCCCGCCGGACTGAGCGTCGCTCCGGCTAGTTTGGGTGGATGGGTTTCACACGAGCCGAACTCGAGTCCTTCCGCGATGCGGTGATCCCCGACCTCGTCGCGCCCGGTTGCCGCCTGTTGTTCGTCGGCATCAATCCGGGACTGTGGACCGCGGCGACGGGAGCCCACTTCGCGCGGCCCGGAAACCGCTTCTACCCCGCCCTGTTCCGCGCCGGCATCGTCGACCGGCTGATCGACGCATCGTCCGGCATGAGCGTCGCCGACCGCGATCACCTGCTCGAGCGGGGTGTCGGCATCACGAACCTGGCGCCGCGTGCGACGGCCCGCGCCGACGAGCTCACCGACGAGGAACTCCGTGAGGGCGGACGTCATCTGGCGAACGTGGTGGCGGAGTTCCGCCCTCGCGCCGTGGCGGTCGCGGGCATCACCGCCTACCGCGCGGCCTTCGGCCGGCGCAAGGCGAAGGCCGGGCGGCAGGACGACACGATCGGCGACGTCCCGTTGTGGGTGGTGCCCAATCCGAGCGGGTTGAATGCCCACGAGACGGTGGAGTCTCTGGCGCGGGCCTACGCCGAACCGGCCCGGGCGGCCGGCATCCTGTCCTGAACTACCGCTGAGCGCCGAACACCTTGTCGAGGAAGTGCGTGGCGCGGTAGCCGGTCGGTGTGCCCTGCACGACGACCGCCCATCCCTCGGAGTTCTCGGTGCGGAGCGGGAGGATCGCCTGGTACTCCGGGGATTCGTACCAGGTCCGGGCACGGTCGACGTCGGGGAACTCGATGATCACGAGGTTCCCCTCGAAGGGTCCCTCCATCCCTTCGGGATCGACGCCGTGGACGAGGAAGCGACCGTCGTACGGGGCGAGGGTGTCGTCGATGGTCTCGAGGTACCGGACGATGTCGTCGTTGAGGTCGATGGTGCGGAGATGAGCCACTGCGTATGCGTTCATGGGGACCACCCTGCGCCTCGTCGTGCACGGAATCGATTACCCCGGAAGTAATGGTGACCGTTCCCGGCCGGCTCTACTGTCGGGTGCATGACCACGGTCGACACTCCCCACGCCGGAGCGCTGCTGCGGGCATGGCGCGAGCGGCGCGGCCTGAGCCAACTCTCGCTGGCCCACACCGCCGGCATCTCGTCGCGGCATCTCAGCTTCGTCGAGACCGGCCGGTCCCGACCGTCACGCGCGACCGTGCTGAAGTTGAGCGACCGGCTGGACATCCCGCTGCGCGAACGCAACACCATCCTGGTCGCGGCGGGACACGCGCCCGTCTACCCCGAGCATCACCTCGGCGACCTGCCGATGGCGGCGATCTCCGACGCGATCACGCGAATCCTGTCGTCGCACCGTCCTTTTCCCGCACTCGTCGTCGACCGGCACTGGACGATGGTCGATTCCAACGACGCCGTCGGGGTGTTCGTCGAGGGGTGCGCTCCGGAGCTGCTGGAACCGCCGATCAACGTGCTGCGACTGACCCTGCACCCGCGGGGACTGGCGCCGCGCATCGTCGATCTCGGGCAGTGGCGCGGTCATCTGCTCGCCCGACTGCAACACCAGATCGGGGCGACGGCCGACCCCGTCCTGCTGCGCCTGTACGACGAACTCGCCGGTTACCCCTGCGACGATCCGGTCGAGGAGGTCGAACCGCATTCGCTGGTCGTGCCGATGCGGTTGCGGACCGAGGCCGGCGAGTTGTCGTTCTTCAGCACGACCACCCTCTTCGGGACCCCGCTCGACGTGACGGTGTCGGAACTGGCGATCGAGGCGTTCTATCCCGCCGACGATGCGACGGCCCGGGCGCTGAGCGGATCGTGATCGCCGAATCGGCCGATCACGAACGGTTTCCGCGCTAACGTGGAGGTGCGCGTCTGCCGAGCGGATCATGCGGAGGACACCGACATGAGCACTGCGAAATGGTGGGTTCTCGATCAGCGGGAGTCCGGCTTCGCCCTCGAACACCGCCCCAGCGGCGACCTCGTACTGATGAACACCGCGACGTCGGAAGAACACGTCCTGCACGGCTACGTGTGGAAGCACTGTCCGCACTTCGGTCTGCAGATCCAGAGCGAGGGCCCACCTCCGTACGGACCGTGGGTGGAGAACCCCGAGGAGTGAGTTTCCCTCACGGGATCATCCGTAGCGGCGTGTGCTCGCCGGTGGCGGTGTCGATCAGCACCGCGCGATCGAGTGTCGCTTCGATCGGCAGCACGTCGTAGACGACCGCACCCAGACGGTCGAGTTCCTCGCGCCGCGTTCGGGGACTCAGCGAACAGTGCGGTGTCCAGCGCCCCGGGACGTAGTAGCGGTGCAGGTCCGCCCCCGTCGTCTCCACGACCCGCACGACGCGATCCTGCCGCTGCACGAGTTCGGCCGAGGGCGCGGGCACGAGCGACGCCCGGCCGCGCCGGAACAATCCGAGAGTGTCGATGTAGACCGGGACCGGTCCCCCGTCGGGTATGTCCTCGAGGGCCGAGACGACGGCGGCCCGGTCGTAGGTCCGCAGCACCGCGTACGACAGGTGCGGCACGTGCTTGCGGTGCGTATGGGTGAGCAGGGTGGGGATGCCGCTCTCCTCGAGCCGGCCCCACAGGCGCCGGATCGCGCGGTCGGTCTCGGTGTCGAACAGGAGACAGACCGCCAGCGCCATCAGTTGAGTGTGGCGTGCCAGACGAGCGCGGCGGCGAGGGCACCGGCGCCGTTGAGCGACCAGTGCAGGGCGATGGGCGCGAGGATGCTGCCGCTGCGGCGACGCAGCCACGTGAACACGAAGCCCGCGGCGGCGGTCGCGATCACTGCACCGACGATGCCGGCGATCTGCGCGAGCAACCCGGCTCCGAGGAAGGCGCTGAGGCCGGCGTTGCCCGCCGTGAGACCGAACGACGAGGCGACGTGCCACAGGCCGAACAGCAGAGATCCCGCGGCGAAGACCCCGCGTGCGCCCCACACCCGCTCGAGGGTTCCGTGGAGCACCCCGCGGAAGGCCAGTTCCTCGGGGATGACGGTCTGGAGCGGGATGATGATCATCGAGGCGAGGAGGGCGCCGGAGATCGTGGCGTAGCGCTCGGAGAGGAAGAACTGCCTGGTGAAAGGCAACGCGATGCCGATCGCGACCACCGCCAGGACGAGGCCGACGGCCGCTACCGAGTAGAGCGTCCCCCTCTTCCAGTGCCGGGGTGAAAGTCCGAGTTCCGACCAGCGCATGCCGCGTCGGCGCATCATCGCGACCAGCACGCATGCTGCGATCGGCACGGTCGCGATCGACGCCCACGCCGTGGTGAAGTGGGCGATCAGGTTGGTGGTGACGAGCACCGCGATCACGACGGCGAGATCGATCCAGGCGTGGAAACGGGGAAGCCAGGCCAGCGACGGCAGGCGTCCGGTCTCGGGCGAGGGCAACCGTTCGATTTCTACGGTCACGTGCGATCCCTCCGGAAACTCTCGAACATCCGGTCAAGTGTACGGTTCGATGCCTGCCGGCCGCCGTGACGGCGAACACTCCGGCCTCGACTTCTTTCCGGGATTTCCGGTCGTCGGCGACATAAACACGCCACCGAAAGTCGCGAGACGCAGGTCACATTCACTCTGCAGGTCGAGTCCGTCACATGCCCCGTTGTCAAGGCCTTGCGTCGGCGCCGCTAACGTGTACGGCGATCATCAGCCCTCTTCCAGGAGAAACAATGGCCGACTTCCTCTACGAGGACCTGCTGCCGATCGGGGAAGACCCCACCGAGTATCGGTTGCTGACCGCCGAGGGGGTGTCCACCGTCGAAGGACCCGACGGCCGCACCTTCCTGAAGGTGGAGCCCGAGGCCCTGCGCCTGCTCACCGAGACCGCGCTGCACGACATCTCCCATTACCTGCGCACGGATCACCTGAAGCAGCTGGCGAGCATCCTCGAGGACCCCGAGGCGTCGAACAACGACAAGTTCGTTGCGCTCGACCTCCTGAAGAATGCGAACATCGCCGCCGGCGGCGTGCTGCCCATGTGCCAGGACACCGGCACCGCCATCGTCATGGGCAAGCGCGGCCAGCAGGTGCTCACCCCGGGCGACGACGAGGAGTCCATCGCGCGCGGTGTGTACGACGCGTACACGAAGCTGAACCTGCGGTACTCGCAGAACGCCCCGCTGACGATGTGGGACGAGAAGAACACGGGCAACAACCTGCCGGCGCAGATCGAGCTGTACGCGGACACCGCGAAGGGCCACGAGAACGCCTACAAGTTCCTGTTCATGGCCAAGGGCGGCGGATCGGCCAACAAGTCGTACCTGTACCAGGAGACGAAGGCCATCCTGAACCCGGACTCGATGATGCAGTTCCTCGAGGCCAAGATCCGGTCGCTCGGCACCGCGGCGTGCCCGCCCTACCACCTCGCGATCGTCGTCGGCGGCACCTCCGCCGAGTTCGCGCTCAAGACGGCCAAGTACGCCTCGGCGCACTACCTCGACGAGCTGCCCACCGAGGGTGCCATCACGGGCCGCGGCTTCCGCGATCTCGAACTCGAGAAGAAGGTCTTCGAGCTCACCCAGAAGATCGGCATCGGCGCGCAGTTCGGCGGCAAGTACTTCTGCCACGACGTCCGCGTCGTCCGCCTGCCGCGCCACGGCGCGTCGCTGCCCGTCGCGATCGCCGTCTCCTGCTCGGCCGACCGCCAGGCCAAGGCCAAGATCACGCCCGAGGGTGTCTTCCTCGAGCAGCTCGAATTCAATCCCGGTCAGTTCCTGCCCGAGGTCACCGACAGCCAGCTCGACTCCGAGACGTCGGGCGTCTCGGGCACCGGCAAGGGTGCCGCGGTCAAGATCGACCTCACCCGGCCGATGCCGGAGATCCTCGCCGAGCTGTCCAAGCACCCGGTCAAGACGCGCCTGTCGCTCACCGGTCCGCTGGTCGTCGCGCGCGACATCGCGCACGCGAAGATCAAGGAGCGCCTCGACCGCGGCGAGGAGATGCCGCAGTACCTGAAGGATCACCCGGTCTACTACGCCGGTCCCGCGAAGACCCCCGAGGGTCTCGCGTCGGGCTCGTTCGGCCCGACGACGGCCGGTCGCATGGACTCCTACGTCGACCAGTTCCAGGCCGCCGGCGGCTCGATGGTGATGCTCGCAAAGGGCAACCGCTCCAAGCAGGTCACCGACGCATGCCACAAGTACGGCGGCTTCTACCTCGGTTCGATCGGCGGCCCGGCCGCGCGCCTGGCGCTCGACTGCATCAAGAACGTCGAGGTCGTCGAGTACGAAGAGCTCGGCATGGAAGCGGTCTGGAAGATCGAGGTCGAGGACTTCCCCGCCTTCATCGTCGTCGACGACAAGGGCAACGACTTCTTCGCGCACACCGGCGAGGTCACGCTCACGGTCGGCAAGCGCCCCGGTCTGTAGACCCGGCTCGCTGTAGACGCACTACCCCGAACGGCCCGGCAGGATTCCTGCCGGGCCGTTCGTGATGTCAGCTCCGGGGTGCCACTCCGGCCGGTTGCCGGATCGTGGCGTTGACCCGGTTCCACATGTTGATCGTCGCGATCTGCATGACCAGCGCGGCCAGTTGCTTCTCGTCGTAGATGTCGGCCGCGGCGTCCCACACCTCGTCGGAGACGGACTCGGGTCGGTCGGTGATCCGCGTGACGGCCTCGGTGAGCGCGAGTGCGGCGCGCTCGGCCTCGGTGAACCGTCGCGATTCGCGCCAGGCCGCGACCGCCGTGAGCCGCTCGACGCTCTCCCCGTCGTCCAGTGCTTCACGCGTGTGCATCTCCACGCAGAAGCTGCACCCGTTGATCTGGCTGGCCCGCAGGTGCACCAGGTGGACCGTGCGGGCCGGGAGCCCGGTGTTCTCGTAGGTCCGGCCCGCGGCCTGCAACGCGTCGAGGGTGCCGGGCAGCACCATCACGGGATTGTTCATTCGTGCTTCCATCGTCTGCTCCTGTCACATCGGTTCTTCGGGATCCGTCACTTCCTTGACGGATCCCGACGGAAGAATGTGACGACGATGGACGAGGAATTTCTGGCGAGGGAGTTCGACGCACACCGCGAGCGCTTGCGCGCGGTCGGTTTCCGGATGCTGGGGTCGGCTGCGGAGGCGGACGATGCGGTGCAGGAGACGTGGTTGAAGGTTGCCCGCGCCGACACCGACGCCGTGGACAATCTCGGCGGCTGGCTCACCACCGTGATGAGCCGCGTGTGTCTCGACATGCTGCGCGCACGTTCGGCGCGTCACGAGATCGTCGTCGGCGAACCCGTCGAACCGCCTCGACGGAACGACAGCTCCGAGGAGCCGGAAGACGAGGCGGTGCTTGCGGATTCGATCGGTATCGCGATGATGGTGGTCCTCGACGCGCTCGGTCCCGCCGAACGTCTCGCCTTCGTGCTGCACGACATGTTCGGCATGCCGTTCGACGAGATCGCGCCCGTCGTGGGCCGATCCGCTGCCGCGACGCGTCAGCTCGCCAGTCGTGCGCGGCGGCGCGTGCGCGGTGCACGTACGGCGTCGGCGGGTGCCGGGGATCCGCGTCGGGTGGTCGACGCCTTCCTCGTCGCGGCCCGCGAGGGTCGTTTCGAGGATCTGCTCGCGGTGCTCGATCCCGACGTGGTGCTCCGCGCCGACACCGTGGCGGCAGCGAACGCCGAGACGGGCCGGCTGCACGGTGGCCCCGCACTCGAGCCGGAACTGCGCGGCGCCGACGCGGTGGCACACGCCTTCCACGGCCGCGCACGCGGCGCGGTGCCCGCGACGATCGACGGTGTACCCGGGGCGGCGTGGGCGCCGGGCGGGATCGTGCGGTCGGTGTTCCGCTTCACCGTCGAGGACGGTCGCATCGTGGCGCTCGAGGTGATCGCAGATCCCGAGACGATCACCACGCTCGACACGGCTCTGCTCTGACGCCCGCTCCGATACGGTTCGAGCCCGGCGGGAGTGATCCCACCGGGCTCGAACCGTCGTGTGCTCGTCAGGCAGCGCAGGTATGCGTCCGCGCGAGCACCGCGGGCGACTGCACGACCACCTGCTGCAGGAAGTCGAGGACGATGCCCGGTGCCGGTTCGGCGCCGGGTGCGAGTACCGAGCACAGTGCGCGGTACTGGTCGTCGCTCATCACGGGCGCGATACGGAAGTGCGTAGTCATCGCGAGCGTGAAGTCGATCCCGAAGTCGCGGGCGCGGACCTGCAGCTGTGGGCCGTGCTCTCCTGCGATCAGGCAGACCTCGAAGACGGCCCGTCCGGCGGTGTGCTCGAACGATGCGGCCGGAACGTTGTTGCGGACCATCTGCCGGTAGAGAGGCCGCAGTCCGCCGAGCACGACCGGCGGAAGCGTCACTGCTCGAGGACGGTCGGCGGTGAACATGTGATCACTCCTTCAACCCTGCGACCCCATCCGGGTCGCCCACTTTTTCTGGAATAAATCCAATAACTGGAACTATTCCAGAAAAACGTTCAAGACGCAACCACCTCGTTGGCCGATCATCCAACCGGCGCACCCGCGGCGAACCGAACTCTGTAGCGCTTGCACCTCCCCCGCCGCACGCCCACCGGACAGTATCGAATGCACCGACGAAAGGAGGGTCCGTGCAGCTCACAACGGCCCGGTTCGATGCGATGCCCGAGGACGAGGCCATCGCACTGTTGCTCGATTGCTGCTCGAGCCGGACATGGGCGCACTCCGTCGTCGCGGCGCGCCCGTTCGGTTCACGCACCGTGCTGCTCACCACCGCCGCTGCCGCGGCCGAGAACCTCGACGGTGACGACCTCGCCGACGCTCTCGCCGGCCACCCGCGCATCGGCGAACGCAGCGAACACGCTGCTTCCCGTCGCGAGCAGTCCGCCGTCGCCACGGCCGACGCCGACATCCTCGACCGGCTCGCCGCCGGCAACCGCGAATACGAGGAACGGTTCGGGCACGTCTACCTCGTCCGCGCCGCCGGCCGCACGGCGCCGGAACTGCTGGAGATCCTCGAACGTCGCCTCGGCAACGACCCGGAGAGCGAGAAGGCCGAGATGCGTGCGGCGCTCGCCGAGATCACCCGGCTCCGCCTCGAGCGGATCGTCATCGAGACCGCAGGGAGCCGCGCATGAACACCCTGAGTACCCACGTCCTCGACGCGACGGCCGGTGCACCCGCGGTGGGGTTGCACGTCACCCTCACCGACACGCACGGAACCTCGCTGGGCGCCGGCGTCACCGACGACGACGGTCGTCTCATCGGTTTCACCGATGCGCTGCCCGAGGGCACCTACCACCTGACCTTCGCCACCGGCGACTGGTTCTCGCGCCGTGGAGTCGGAGTGGGCGAAGCCGTCGATCCGCCACAGCGCCAGGTCGGCGAGCTTGCCGGACGTCCCGCGCACCGAGGTCTACTTCGCCGACACCTACGACGAACTCGAGCCGATGGGCGCGAAGTCGATGAGCGAGACCCCGTTCAACCCGGTCGCCCCGGCCCCTGGCGAACGCCGTGCGCAACGCCATCGGGGTGCGGCCGCACCAGCTGCCTCTGTCCCGCGACCACATCTGGCGCCTCATGCAGTGAGACCGATCCGTCGAGACCGATGTTGTGTGTGAAATCCGGCCGAATTTCGCACACAACGTCGGTCTCGTTCCGTTGATCCGCTCTGCGCCCGGGCCGACAGAGCGGTTCGACCAGTGTGTCCCACACACAGCGTCGGAGCTAGGTCAGTCGTCCGTTCACGCGCAGGCGGGCGATGCCGCCGTCGGGATAGACGTCGAGCCGCACGAATTCCACGGGCGTCGGCGAATAGACGCGGAAACGGTGCCGGCAGTCCGGGAGCAGCGCGGTACGCGGCACGAGTTCGACCCAGGACGATTCGTCGGACATCGCGTCCCCGCTGGGAATTCCGCTCAGGCGCGCCGCTCCCGGTGCGTTGCCGACGAAATAGGAGGTGTCGATCTCGACGTGGTCGACGCAGCCCTGCCCCGCGAGGCGGATCACGACGTAGTCGTTGCCGTCGTCGCGGCGACGCGCGTTCTCCCAGCCCTCCCCCATGTGCCGCGAGCGGCCGAGGCCGATGATGTTGCGCGGCGACGAATAGAAACGGTTCGAGCAGGCGACGACGTCGCCACCGTTCTCGAGGGCTGCGAGATCGATCGTGCCAGTGAGAAAGGCCGGGTCCGGACGGGCATGTCCGTGCACGCGGAATCGGGCTACACCGCCGTCGGGAAAGATGTTCAGGCGCAGGTGTGTCCAGCGCCGGTCGTCGTCCACCGCGAAGGCGTTCGCGGTGTCGCCCTTCAGGGCCACGCGATCGAGGACCGGTTCCCACGGCGCGTCCAGCAACTCCTGATCGGTCGGGTATCCGTCGAGGTTCACCCCGTCGACGGATGCGAAGGGCGGGTAGTTACCGGTGAACCAGGCGGTGTCGATCACGACGCCCTCGACGACGCCGGGAACGCCGAGCCGGACCACCGCGAAGTCGTGCCCGGCTTCACGGCGACGCCGGGTCTCCCACCCGTCGTAGACCTTTCCCTTGTGCCCGAACTCGGACGGATCGAAATTGGGTGCGCCCGGCGAGATCAGGTTCTCGCGACTCGCGAAGAACTCGTCGTTCGCGTACACGACGGACCCGCCCAGCGATCGCGCGGCGAGATCGGGTAGTTGCAGGAAATCTGCTTCGGTCAACGGTTTTCCTTTCGGGAGAGCAGCGCACCACGCGGTGCGGGGTCGGTGGCGTCGAGGGTGACGGTGAGCGGTTCACCGGCGAGCCAGGTCTGCCGCACGACCCCGGCCAGCGCGCGTTCGGCGTAGGGCGTCACGGCGTTGCGGTGGTGCAGCCGCTCCGGGAAGACGACGAAGGCGTCGTCGGGCGCGAAGACACACAGGTCGGCACTGTTGCCCACGGCGATGGCACCGCGGTCGGCCAGTCCCACGAGGTCGGCGGTGCGGCCGGCCATCCAGCGCACCACGTCGACGAGGGTGTGCCCGCGCTTGCGGGCCTCCGACCACACGATGGGCAGTCCGAGTTGCAGCGACGAGATTCCGCCCCAGGCCTCGCCGAAGTCGCCGGTGACGAACTTCTTCAGCTCCGGCAGGCACGGCGAGTGATCGGAGACGATGCAGTCGAGCGTGCCGTCGGCCAGGCCGCGCCACAGCGCTTCCCGGTTGCGGGCCTCACGGATCGGCGGGCAGCACTTGAAATGTGTGGAGCCGTCGAGGATCTCCTCGCTGAACAGCGACAGATAGTGCGGGCAGGTCTCCGCGGTGACGGGCAGGCCCTCGGCCTTCGCCGCGGCCACGAGCGGAAGGCTTCCCGCATCCGACAGATGCAGGATGTGCACGCGGCACCCGGTCTGCCGCGCGCCGTCGATCACCTGGGCCACGGCACGGGACTCGGCGACCGGTGGTCGCGAGTACAGGAAGTCGTCGTAGCGCGGTCCGGCCGGTGGGTCCTGCGCGTCGAGGGTCGGTCCGTCCTCGGCATGCACGATGAGCAGGCCGCCGAAGCCGGCGATCACGCGCATCGCCTCGATCATCTGCTCGCGGTCCAGCGGCGGGTACTCGTCGAGACCCGAATACGCGAGGAAGCACTTGAATCCGTACACCCCTGCGTCCCAGAGCGGTTCGAGATCGGCGAGGTTACCGGGAATCGCACCGCCCCAGAATCCGACGTCGACGGTGACCTGCCCGTCCGCGACCTTCTGCTTCACCTCGAGGGCCGCCACGTCGACGGTGGACGGGATGGAGTTGAGGGGCATGTCGACGATCGTCGTCACTCCCCCGGCCGCGGCGGCACGCGTGGCCGTCGCGAAGCCCTCCCATTCGGTGCGGCCGGGTTCGTTGACGTGGACGTGCGTGTCCACCAGGCCGGGGAGCAGCACCTCGTCGTCGGCGAGGACGGTCTCCCGCGCACCGGTCGGAGCGGCACCGTCGTATTCCTCGATCGCGACGATGCGGTCGTCGCGCACGTGGACGGCGCAGCTGCGTTCCTCGTCCCCCACCACAGCGCGTCGCGCGCGGATCACGGTGGTCATCGCGTCACCGCCGTCGGTCGACCCGCGAGCCGGGCCAGGTGGTCGAGATTCGTGCCGGTGCGATCGCATACTTCCTTCTCGGTGAGAGCTCCGCAGCTCGTTCCCCGCAGGAGGAAGGCGGCGAGAGCACGGGCGGTGGCGGGTTCGTCGAGATACCCCGACGACAGGGCCGGGTCGATGTAGGCCGCGACGCGTCCCGCGGCGGTGGACAGCGACCGGCGGTAGAACGCGAAGGTCGCGGCGTAGCGGGTGGGCAACTGCGCCGGATGCAGGTCCCAGCCCTGGTAGAAGCCGCGGCGCAGCGACCGGTCGATCAGGCGGGCGTGCAGTCCCCATGCCGCGCGGATCTCGTCGCGGGTGCCGACGGGAAGGCGATTGGTGGACCCATCGGACAACCGCACCCCGGTACCCGCTGCCGCGACCTGCATCGTGGCCTTGGCGTGGTCGGCGACGGGGTGGTCCATCGCTTGGTACTCGGCGGCGATGTCGCACGCGGCCGAGTAGTCGTAGGTGCCGTAGTGCAACCCCGAACAGCGCCCGTGGGCCGCTCGGATCATGGTGGCGACGGCAGCGGTGCCGTCGGGGCCGCAGATCGCCTGCGGCGTCTCGATCTGGATCTCGAACCGCAGGGACGCGGCGAGCGAGTGGGTGGCTTCGAGATGTTCGCAGACCGTCACCATGGCGGCGACCTGCTCGGGCGCGGTGACCTTGGGCAGTGTGACGACGAATCCGTCCGGGAGAGCGCACTTTCCGGTCAGCTCGGCGACGAAGGTGTCGAGCGTGCGGAGACCGCGGCGCCGGGTGGCGGCCTCGAAGGACTTGAACCGGATGCCGACGAAGGGTGTCGCGGTGGGATCGGTCGCCAGCGCGGCGGCGGCGCGGGCGATGTGGGCGTCCTCGTCGGCGTCGCGTTCGTGCTCGGGAATGCCCGGGCGGGTGAACCCGTCCTCGAAGTCGATGCGCAGATCCTCGATCGATTCGGTGCGCAGTTTGGCCTCCACGAGCGGGAGGACGGCTTCGGCGAGTTCGGGTTCGATGCCGGTGACCGCGGCGAGGTCCGCGGGACCGTCGATGTGGGTGTCGAGGACGTCGAGCGCGTCGGCCCCCCACCGCGCCACGATCCCGGCGTCGTAGCGGTCGGCCGGGACGTAGACGGTGTGCACCGGTTGGCGGGCACCGTCGGTCCCGGGATAGGTCGCGGCGTATGCCGCGTCGGTGTCCGCGAGCTGCGCGTCGAGCGCAGCCGCAAGCCTGTGCAATCCTGTCGGCACCCGAACTCCTGTCCTGTATCCACGGCTGTATACGTCGTGGTGCGCCGACGTTATCGGCGCCAGGTCATGTGTTCGGTTAACTGCGGTTACGGGCCCGTTACACATCTGCCGGAGCGGTGTTCGTCCTCGGCTGAACCCGGTCCGATGCCGCCGGATCGACGGCACAATGGTCGGCATGGAGCCGGAGCAGGGTCGTGTGATCGATTTCGCCACCGCCGCGAAGGCGGCACGGGCGACCGCCGCGAGGGCGGCACGGGCGACCGCCGCGAGGGCGGCACGGGCGACCGCCGCGAGGGCGGCACGGGCTGCACGGACTCCCGTGCGGGGAGCCGACGGCACCGAACCCCGTCTGCTCCGTCAGATCTACGGTGAGATCCTGCGCGACGAGCGTCGCGATCAGGACCGCAGCCTCGAGGACGTCGCCCGCACGGTCGGGATGTCGAAGCAGTACCTGTCGGAGGTCGAACGTGGGCGCAAGGAGGCATCCTCCGAGGTGCTGCGGTCCGTGTGCGATGCGCTGGATCTTCCGATGGAGCAACTGCTCGCGCGCGGGATCCGCCGGATGACCGCGCACCGCACACTCCGGACCACGGGTCACGCCGGCGTCGAGTTGTGCGCCGCGTGACGGTGCAACTACGTCACAGTGTGACCACGTGACGGGTCATCCGTCCCGGTCGACGATGACGTGATCGGCCAGGCCGTAGGCGACCGCCTCCGCCGGTGAGAAGATTCGGTCCCGGTCGGTGTCGCGGCGCAGTTGGTCGATATCTCGTCCGGTGTGCGCGGCCAGGATCTCCTCGGTCTGGGCCCGCACCCTCGTCACCTCCGCTGCCTGCAGGGCCAGATCGGAGATGGTGCCCTGCCCCTGCGCCGACGGCTGGTGCAGCAGCACCCGCGAATGAGCGAGCACGTGCCGACGGCCGCGCGCTCCGGCCGCGAGCAGCACGGCGGCCGCCGACGCGGCCTGTCCCATGCAGTAGGTCGCGACCTTCGGGCGCAGGAACTGCATGGTGTCGTAGATCGCGAGCATCGCGGTGGACGATCCGCCGGGTGAGTTGATGTAGAGGCCGATCTCCCGATCGGGGGATTCGGCCTCGAGATGCAACATCTGCGCCATGATGACGTTGGCGACCCCGTCGTCGATCTCGGTACCGAGGAAGACGATGCGTTCGTTGAGCAACCGGCTGAAGACGTCGAACGACCGCTCCCCCGCCGGTGTGCGTTCGATGACGTTGGGGATCGTGTAGGTGCTCATCGTCCCAGTCCCATCTGCCGTCCCGTGGCGAACGGCGCCAGTTCGGCGAGCGAGCCGACGACGGTGTCGACGATGCCGTACTCGCGTGCCTGTTCGGCGGTGAACCACCGGTCGCGGTCGCTGTCGCGTTCGATCTCCTCGAGCGAATGTCCGGTGGCGTCCGAGAGGATCTGCTGTGACTGCAGTTTCATGTATTCGAGATTCTCGGCCTGGATCGCGATGTCGACGGCCGTCCCCGAGAATCCGGCCGAGGGTTGGTGCATCATGATCCGGCTGTGGGCGAGGCTCGCGCGTTTGCCCTTCGTGCCCGCCGCGAGCAGGACCTGCCCCATGCTGGCGGCGAATCCCGCTGCCACGGTGACGATGTCGTTGGGAACGAGTTGCATCGTGTCGTAGATGGCGAGGCCGGCGAAGACCGATCCGCCCGGTGAGTTGATGTGTAGGACGATGTCGCGCCGGTCGTCGGCGGAGGCGAGCAGGACGAGTTCCGAGCACACGCGCTCGGCCATCTCGTCGTCCACCTCCCCGGTCAGTCGCAGGATGCGCTGACGGAAGAGTCTGTCGGCCAGTTGGTCCCGGTACGAGAGTGGTTCGGTGGTCGTCATGCAGCCAGCCTGACCCCGGACGGGCGCGAACCGGCGGTTCGTCTGCTCACGGCAGACGGACCGGTCGTTCCGGCAGATCAGTCCCCTGCGGATCGGACGGCGCTGATCACCGCCGCGACGAGGACGGCCAGCAACAGGATCACGAGCAGGACCGGTCCGAGCAGCAGCACCAGCACGATCAGGACGGCCAGTCCGATCTTCGCCTTGGTGCTGAGTCCGGAGATCAGCCCGCCCAGTGCGGCGAGGGCCGGATTGCGGCCTTCCAGCGCGGCCCGGATGCCGGCGAGGACCGCCTGCAGTCCCACGCCGCCGCTGGTGACCTCGCCGAGGAGCGAGTCCACCCATCCGCGGATCTTCCGGGTCAGTCCCGCCCCGAGTCCCCGGAACCCGCCGAGCGCGGTACGGACACCGGTCCGCAGCGCATCCTTCAGCCTCTCGAGGAGCGATGTAGGTTCCGACTGTGCCTGCTCGGTTCGTGGCCGCTCACGTGCGGGGCGGGTCGGTTTCCCTGCCCGGGCGTCGTTCGCCGGCGGACGCGGTCGTCTCTCCTTCGGAGGCGCCGGCTTCGCACGAGAGCGGGGCGTGGTGGCCGAACGGGTCGATGTCCGAGTGGTCGATCGGGATGAGGTTCGGGTCGAGGTGCGCCGCGAGCCGGTCCCGGGGTCGCGGTCCCGACGCCGTGCAGCGGGTTCGGGCTCGCGGGTGCGCCGCTGGGGGGTGGTCTCGGGTTCGCGGGTGCGACGCCGCTCGGTGGGCTCGGGCTCGCGCGGTCGACGGCTGCGCGTCCGCGCAGGCTCGGCTGGGGTCTCCGTCCCCGCGGTCCTCGCATGCGTCGCGGTCGGCCGCCGCACCGGACGGGAGGTTCGGCGGGCTTCGTTCTGCCGAGCACTCATACCGCTCGCCTTCTCTCGTGGACGGGCACGGTGTCTCTCAGTGAACGCCGGATTCCGGGTCCGGTCAACGGCAGACGGAGCGTTCAGCCGGTACGGAGAAGGGATGGACCCTGTTCAAGATCGGTAACGGCTCTTGGAAGAATGAGCAATGCCCTCACAGCACACGGGGAGGTGTGCGCATCATCGTTCGCGATGGGGAGTGCGCGCGCGACGTAATCCGAAGGAGCACCGACAGACGTGACCGAGCAATTCAGTTTCGAAACACTCACGCCCACGGCATTTCTCGACCGTTCCGCCCGGGTCTTCCGTGACGACCTCGCGATGGTGGACGGCGATGTCCGTCGCACCTACGCCGAATTGCGCGATCGGTGCCTGCGACAGTCTGGCATGCTGCACGCTCTCGGCGTCGAACCCGGCGACCGTGTCGCAGTACTCGCGCCGAACACCTCGCTGATGCTCGAGGCGCACTACGGCGTGCTCTACGCGGGCGCCGTGCTCGTCTCGCTCAACACGCGCCTCACCGCGCCGGAGCTGCGGTTCATTCTCGAGCACTCCGGCAGCCGGGTCCTGCTCGTCGAGGAGTCGCTGGCCGATCTGGCACGCGAGGCGACGGCCGATCTGCCGTCGATCACGGTCGTCGGCGACGACTACGAGGACAAGCTCGCCGCCGCCCGCCACCGGTACGTGCCGCTCGCCGACGAGCGCACCATGATCGCCCTGAACTACACGTCCGGCACGACGGGTGATCCGAAGGGCGTGATGTACCACGCGCGCGGCGCCTACCTGCAGGCCCTGGCGATGGTCGCGCACTTCGGGCTCGACAGCGGATCCACCTACCTGTGGACGCTGCCGATGTTCCACTGCAACGGCTGGACGTTCACCTGGGCCGTCACCGCAGCCGGTGGCACGCACGTGTGCCTGCCCAAGGTCGACCCCGAGCGGATCTGGGATCTCGTGCGCACCGAGAACGTCACGCACCTGTGCGGTGCGCCGACCGTTCTCGCGTCGCTGGTCTACGCCCCGAATGCGGGCGGCATCGACCACCGTGTCGTCGCGGCGATCGGTGGCGCACCGCCGGCGCCCGCCCTCATCGAGCGCTGCACCGCGCTCGGACTCGACATCACCCACCTGTACGGGCTCACCGAGACGTACGGCCCGGCGGCGATCTGCGAGTGGCGTTCGGAATGGGACGTCCTCCCCGAGGACGAGAAGGCACGGCTGCGCTCCCGGCAGGGCGTGGGCAACGTCGTGGCCGGTGAACTCCGCATCGTCGACCCGATGGGCTCCGACGTTCCCGCCGACGGCGAGACGACCGGTGAGATCGCGCTGCGCGGCAACAATGTGATGCTCGGTTACTACAACAACCCGGACGCGACCGCCCGCGCCGTGCCGGACGGCTGGTTCCGCACCGGCGACATCGGCGTCATGCATCCGGACGGCTACATCGAGATCCGCGACCGCGCGAAGGACGTCATCATCTCCGGTGGCGAGAACATCTCGTCCGTCGAGGTCGAGGCGGCCCTCATCAGCCACCCGGCCGTTCTCGAAGCCGCCGTCGTCGCGGCGCCGAGCGAGAAGTGGGGCGAACGTCCCGTCGCCTACGTGGCACTGCGCAGCGGCGCGAGCGCCGACGAGGCGGAACTGCGCGCGCACGTGCGTTCGCAGCTCGCCGGTTTCAAGGTTCCCGACAGCATCGTCTTCGGCGCCCTGCCGAAGACCGCCTCGGGCAAGATCCGCAAGGTCGAACTGCGCGAGCGTCTCTGAGCACCGGCCGGGGCGGTTCCCGACGTCACCTCTCGTCGAGAACCGTCCCGGCCCGCTCGGGCAGCGTGAACGCCGCGAGCGCGGCGACGACGAACGATGCCGCGAACGCACCGAAGACGAGACCGTTGCCGCCGGCGCCCAGCAGCACCGGCACCAGCAGCGGCGCGATGATCGACGCGAGCCGCCCGAAGGCCGCTGCCGAACCGGTGCCGGCGCCCCGCACCGGCGTGGGATACAGCTCGGGTCCGATCGCGTACAGCGCACCCCAGGCTCCGAGGTTGAAGAACGACAGCGCCATGCCCGCCGCGACGATCGTTCCCGGAGTCTCGGCGAGCCCGAACAACCCTGCCGAGACTGCCGACCCGGCGAGGAAGACCCCCAGCGTCAGGCGGCGTCCCCACACCTCGATCAGCCACGCCGCGACGCCGTAGCCCGGTAGCTGGGCGAGCGTGATGAGCAACGTGTAGCCGAACGAGGTGACCAGGTCGAAGCCCTGCGCGACGAGCAGGCTCGGCAGCCAGATGAACGCGCCGTAGTACGAGAAGTTGATCCCGAACCACACGATCCACAGCGCCGCGGTGCGGCGGCGCAGGCTCGGCGCCCACACCGATCCGCGGGGTGGACGCTCGACTTCTGCGACGGACTGTTCGCTGTCGTCCGTATCGTCGCTGTCCTCCGGAACGGAGGTGACCCCCGCCGAGCGCTCGTAGTCGCGCACGATCTCCTCGGCTTCCGCGTGCCGACCGCGACTCTCGAGATAACGCACCGATTCGGGTAGGCCGAACCGCACGACGAGGGCGTAGGCGGCCGGGACGAGCCCGACGGCGAGCGCCCACCGCCACCCGTTGTCGCTGGTGGGAACGACGAAATAACCGATGAGAGCGGCCAGGAGCCAGCCGACCGCCCAGAACGCCTCGAGGGCGACGACCACGCGTCCTCGCACCTTGCGGGGCGCGAACTCACTGACCAGCGTCGACGCGACCGGCAGTTCGGCACCGAGACCGAGTCCGACGACGAACCGCAGGACGATGAGCATCGCCACCGAGGTCGACAGCGCCGCCGCACCGGTCGCGAGACCGTAGACGAGCAGCGTCGCGGCGAAGACCTGCCGGCGTCCGATGCGGTCGGCGAGCAGACCACCGAGGGACGCACCGATCGCCATGCCGACGAAGCCGATGGATCCGATCCACGAGAGCTGCGTCGACGACAGATCCCACTGCACGGCCAGGGCTGCCATGACGAACGAGATCAACCCGACGTCCATGGCGTCGAGGGCCCAGCCCACGCCGGAGCCGGTCAGCAGGCGGCGATGCCTGCCGGTGAACGGCAGGTCGTCGAGCCGCTGGGTGCGAGTGGTCATGCACCGAAACGTACCGCAGCGCTCGGGCGCCGATCAGCCGCGCGCGGCGGCCTCCAGCGCCGACACGTCGATCCGGCGCATCTTCATCATCGCGGCGGTCACGCGCTTCGCGACCTCCGGATCGGGGTCGGCGAGAAGTTCGTTCAGCCGTTTCGGTACCACCTGCCACGACAGGCCGTACTTGTCCTTCAACCATCCGCAGGCGGATTCCTCGCCGCCGTCGGCGGTCAGCGCGTACCAGTAGTGGTCGGCCTCATCCTGGTCGGTGCAGTCGATCTGGAAGGACACCGCTTCGGAGAACCGGAACTGCGGTCCCCCGTTGAGTCCGTAGAAGACCTGACCGTCGAGGAAGAACTCGACCGTCATCGGAGTCCCCGGCGGGACCGGGATGTCGCCTCCGGTGGACTCCTCGGTGTAGCGGGTGATCTCACCGATCTTGGAGTTGGGGAAGATGCCGATGTAGAAGTTCGCGGCCTCCTCGGCGTTCATGTCGAACCACAACCACGGAGTGATCCTGGGCATCGTGACTCCTCGTGTCGTCGAATGTGTTCCACTGTCACGAAGGCAGACCCTGTCCGGCCCGGATTCTCATCGCCGTGCGCACTCGCAGGCCGAGCCGCAGGGCTCCCGCTCGTAGGGGGAAGCATGTCCACGACGGTCATGACCGGAGGCACGTCGGGTTTCGGGACGATCGCCGCCGAACGGATCGCGGGCGCAGACGGGATACGCCTCGTCCACGGCGCCCGGCACGCCGCATCCACCGGAGAGGTACTACCGCTCGATCTGTCCTCCCTGGACTCAGTTCGTGCGTTCGCGGCGACGGTTCGCGAGCGCGGCGACCCGATCGACGGGCTCGTGCTGAACGCCGGGATGATCCGGAGCGACGTCGCCGCGCGGACCGTCGACGGTTTCGAGACGACCTTCGCCGTCAACCATCTCGCCCACTACCTGCTGCTGCGCCTGTTGCTTCCGGCTCTGGGGGACCGGGCCGTCGTCGTTGCGACCACCAGCGGCACACACGACCCCGCGACCGGTGCGGGACTGGTACCGCCACGACATGCCGACGCCGGGTTGCTCGCCCACCCCGAACGGGATCCCGACCTCGATACGCATCCCCGCAAGGCCGGACAGCACGCCTATACCGCCTCGAAGCTGTGCACCGTCCTCACGATGCGGAGGTTGTCGAAGGACGACGCGGTTCGAGCCGGACGGATCACCGCGGTCGCCTTCGATCCCGGCCAGGTCTTCGGCACCGGTCTGGCACGAGCACTCCCCACTCCGATGCGGCTGGCGTGGCGCGTCCTCGGGACGCGGGCCGGCATGTTCCTCCGTATCGTGCAGGACACCTTCAACACGCAGACCGAAGCCGGGAACACGCTCGCAGACCTCGTTCTCGGTGACATCGACGTTCCGGACGGCCGGGGTTATCTCGCACTGCGCCGCGGCGAACCGTCGTGGGCGGAACCGTCGGTGCTCGCTCGCAGCGACGAGCAGGCAGAACGGTTGTGGCGCGAGAGCGCACGACTCGTCGGACTGCCCGACCACTAGGTCCGCCGTTGTGGGTATACGACGTCCGTGGCGAAGAAGACACGCGATCGCAGGGAACGACCAAGGCAGCGGCACCGGCCGCCGGGAAACGCGCCCGCAACTCCGGCACGGTACGTCGAGGATCCGACCCTCCCGGCGGCCTGGCTCGTCGACATCGACGGAACGCTCGCGCACATGAGCGACCGGAGTCCGTATCACTGGCACAGGGTGGGCGAGGACACCGTCTCCCCGGCGGTCGAGGCCGCGGTGCGAGCGTTCGCCGCCGCACCCGACAGGGCGGCGATCGTGCTGCTCTCGGGACGCGACGGCGTGTGCCGGCCGGAAACCGAGGAGTGGCTCGCCCGGCACGACATCCCCTACGACGAGCTGTACATGCGTCCGGCCGGCGACAACCGGAAGGATTCGATCGTCAAGGCCGAGCTGTTCGACCGTCACATCCGGCACCGCTATCGCATCATCGCGGTGCTCGACGATCGCGATCAGGTGGTGCGCATGTGGCGACGGATGGGACTGGTGTGCTTCCAGGTCGCCGAGGGCGATTTCTGACGGGAATCTGCACACGCCCGGCTCTCGCCCCGGTGACTCAATCGTTCGGGGACACTTCGGTACTCAGCGCGGTCGGCGGAACGAACGGCGCCCCACCGAGATCGACGCGCCGGGCCCCGCACCCGACGCAGCGCACGTACAGCACCTGTCCGATCGACGTGGCGTGACTCGACTCCACGCTCCACGCGTGTTCGTGAGCGGGGGTCCGGACCGGGCATTCCTGTGGGTTCCGAGCTTCGATAGCAGTCATGTCCACCACCATGATGTAATGGCCTTATGCATCTCAACCCTTACGGCGAGTATGCGGTCCTCCTCGCGGCGTCACTGGCCGGCGACTGGCCCGACGATCGGGACGGCATCATGGCCCGTACCCGCGAGGTGGGCATGACCATGGACTTCCCGACCGCGCCCGACGACCATCCACGCACCCGTGAGGTCATCGACGACTGGCTCGCCATCGTCGACGCGTCCGACCCCAGGGAACGTGCGCGCTTGCTCAACGCGCAGATGGCCACCGCAGCGGCCTATCCCCGGCTGACCGATCACGACGGCGAGGGGTGGCACCTGCACTACCGCGACGAGGTCCAGCCGCTCCCCGACGTACTGCGCGCGGTGATCAGTGTCGGCACGGCACTGCACCTCACCACTCGCGGAATGCACCGCCTCCACCGGTGCGCCGCAGCGAGCATCCCGACCAACCCGTGCTCGGCCGTGGTCGTGGACATCACCCGCAACGGCCGCCAGCAGTACTGCTCCGTGCGTTGCGCGAACCGCGCTGCAGTGCGCCGGCACCGAGCGCGAGCGGCCCAGCAGCGTCGACCCGCATAGCCCGAGTAGCACATCGCAATCGGGAACGGGCCTGTCCCCCACGTTCCCCCGAACCCGACGGGTTGGGAAGCTGGACCGCAGACACCCCACCGATCCGGAGGCCCCGAGAACCATGGCTGCTCGTTCCACCACCCACCCGCCGAGGATCGACGCCCCGGACCTCGGCGTCCTCACCGACGCGGACGGCGACGAGTTGCTCGCGCACGGAATCTTCGAGAACAGCCGCTACACCGACACCGACCTGACGGGTCGTGATCTGGCCGGGATCATCCTGTCCGAATGTTCGCTCGTCGCACCGATCGTCGCCGACAGCGACCTCACGAGCGCACGCCTGCGCGACACTCTGGTCGAGCGCATGCAGGCACCGAATCTGTTCGCGCCGCGCAGCGGCCTGCACCGCGTGCACATCCGGGACAGCCGGATCGGTGCGCTGGACCTCTTCGACGCGGATCTGCGCAGCGTCACGATCGCGGATTCGAAACTCGGCCTGGTCAATCTGCGGGCCGCCACGGGACGCGACGTGCTCTTCCGCGGCTGCATCCTCGACGAACTGGATCTGGGAGGCGGCACGTTCACCCGCGTCGCCTTCGAGGACTGTTCCGTCGGCGTCCTCGACGTCGACCGCGCAACCCTCGACCAGGTGGATCTGCGCGGCCTGCGGATCGACACGATCCGCAACATGGGCGGGATGAAGGGCGCGACCATCGACGCCCACCAGGCCGTAGCCCTGGCAGGGCAGTTCGCCGCCCATCTCGGTCTGCGAGTGGAGGATTGATCTCACCGACCACTCGACGGGTCAGACCCGTTCGGATGGGCCCGACGCGACGTCGAACGACGCGACGTCGAACGACGACAACTCCCGCAACATCCGGTCCGTCGATCACGGCCAGCACTCGCTCGTTGAAGGAATCCTGCACGGCACGAAGCGGTTCCATCCCTGCATCTCCGCGAACGAACAGGAATAGAGCGCCGACGGCACATCGCACGTACAGCCGGGACAGGTGTTGTCGCGCCAGGTTCCCGCGACGGCGTCCGCCTTCTCGAGAACGACGAAGTTGTCGATCCCGTGTCGGAGCAACTGGACGGCGGCACCGAGACCGGAGATGCCGGCGCCGACGATCACCACATCGTAGCGGTAATACATGCTGCCCGCCGTCACACCAACACGCAGCGGTGCTGCGGCCGCCCTTCCTTTCCCATCGCACGGTTCGGCGTCAGGCCAATTCGGCGAAGCGTTCGGTCTCGCGCGCCTGCCCGGAGACGATGATCGTGTCGCCGGGAGAGATCACGGTGTCGGCCGCGGCGTAGGTGAATCCCTCCCCCGGCCGTTTGATCGCCACCACCGTCACGCCGTATCGACTTCGTATCGTCGTCTGCGACAAGGGCTTTCCCACAGCGAATGCCGGTGCGACGGTCTTGACCATGGCGAAGCCGTCGTCGAACTCGATGTAGTCCATCATCCGCCCACGCACCAGGTGCGCAACGCGTTTACCCATGTCGTGCTCGGGTCGCACGACATGATGCACACCGATCTGGGTGAGGATCCGGGCGTGCGCGTTGCTGATCGCCTTGGCCCACACATTCGGTACCGCCATGTTGATCAATGCCGAGGCGGTGAGGAGGCTCGCCTCGAGATCGGACCCGATACCGACGACGGCCCGGTCGTATTCGTGTACCGACAATTGTCGAAGTGATTCCTCATCGGTGGTGTCGGCTACGGCGGCGTGGGTGAGCCGACCGGACACCTTCTCGATCACCGCTTCGCTCGCATCGATACCGAGCACCTCGGTGCCCTGAGCCATCAACTCGAGGGCAAGAGACTTGCCGAACCGCCCGAGTCCGAGGACGACGACGACGTCGGCGGCTGGTTTCCTAGCCAATGAAGGGCCTTTCTGTGGGTAGTTCGTAGCGACGACCACGGTCGCGTGCCGCCAACGCGCTGACCAGCGTGACAGGTCCGATCCTGCCCAGGTACATCAACACCACCAGAATCAATTGCCCCCAGGCCGGCAACTGAGCGGTGATTCCAGTGGACAGCCCTACGGTCGCGAACGCCGAGGTGACCTCGAACAGCAGTACGTCGAGGTCGAACGCGGTACCGGCGAGAAGCACGAGGGTCGGCACCATCACCAGCGCCACGCCGATCAGTGCCACCGCCAGGGCCTGGCGTTGGAGACGTGGATCTATGCGCCGGTCGAACACCGTCACGGACTTCTCGCCCCGTACCTCGGCGGCGATGACGAACAACAGCAGGGCGAATGTGGTGACCTTGATACCGCCGGCGGTGCCGCCGCTTCCACCTCCGATGAACATCAGCACATCGGTCACCAGCAATGTCGCATTGTCCACCTGGGCGTAGTCGACGCTGTTGAACCCCGCTGTGCGCGGCATGACGCCCTGGAATGTGGCCACGAGCAGCTTCGCACCCCAGTCGTGGCCACGTAGGGTGTGATTCCACTCGAGAAGCAGGACCAGCAGCGGGCCGACCACCAGAAGCACCGCAGTGACAACGATCGTCAACCGGGTATGCAGCGTCCAGCGCGTTCGGTGTCCTCGCAGGTGCCGGCCGAGCTCGAACAGCACCGGAAACCCGATGCCGCCGAGGATCACCGCAGCCATCAACGGCACACAGATCCACGGATCGTCGGCGAACCCGACGATGTTGTCGCTGTAGAGCGCGAACCCGGCGTTGTTGAACGCCGAGATCGCGTGGAAGACCCCCAACCACACCGCGCGGACCGGGGTCTCGTCGTAGCCCACCGCGAAGCGGATCGCCAGGGCCGACGCCACGGCGATTTCGATGAGCACGCTGGTACGCACAACACCGATGACGACGCTGCGGACGTCGCCGAGTCCGGACGTACGGACCTCTGCCGCAGCGTTGAGACGGGCCTTCAGGCCGATCCGATCGGCCAGCACCAAGCCGATCAACGAGGCCATCGTCATGATGCCGAACCCACCCACCTGGATCAGCCCCACGATCACCCCTTGACCGAATCCGGACCAGTAGGTGGGTGTGTCCACGATGATCAGGCCGGTCAGGCACATCGCGGAAGTCGCAGTGAACAGCGCCGCCATCATCCCTGCGCCGACTCCGGACTGCGTCGCGGCCGGTGTCAGCAGTACGACCGTGCCCACCACGATCGCCGCGGCGAAGCCCAGCGCCACCACCCGGGCGGGGCTGTGCGTCAGCCGGGCCGCGAGCCGCCGGATCGGCGCGGACACCACATCGGTGCGACTACTCACATCGCCGAACCCTAGACCCGTCGGCCGCGAACCCGGAATACCGGGGGACCGCTACCGCGTCAGGCGTTCCCACATCGCTCGACGCGAAGGCACTCCCGCGCGCGCCTCACACCCCGCATCTCCCGAATCCAGAGGCACACCCCGCATGCGGGGAAGACTGCGCCCAGCACGCACACCGCCTTCCACCCTCCACCGAAGTACACGAGGGTGGACAGCACACTTCCGAGCGATCCTGCGAGGAAGTAGCAGGTCATATAGGCGGTGTTGAGCCGGCTCCGCGCATCGGACCGAAGCGGGTAGATCAGGCTCTGGTTGCTGATGTGTGTTCCCTGTATCCCCAGATCCAGCAGCGCGACCCCGATCGCCAGAGCGACGACGTGACGCTCCCCGACGGCGAGCAGGAGGAAACTCACCGCGGTGACGGCGACGAAGAAGCCGGTCTGACGACGCGCATATCCCCGGTCGGCGAGAGCACCCGCCACACGGGCGGCCAACGCACCCGCGACCCCGTAGAGGGTGAACATCCCGATGCGCGCATCGGACCATCCGTATCCCGGTCCGGCGAGGAGGAATCCCACACTCGTCCAGAACACCCCGAACGACGCGTACGTCAGTGCACCGTACGCAATTCGTTGCCGCAGAACGGCTTCGGCGGACACCAATCGGATCACCGAGGCCAGCACCGCACGGTACCCGGCATCGGTGGTGGGGACCGACTCCGGCAGGGTGCGGATCAACAGCACAGTGAGCAGCATCAGCGCCGCTGCGCATACGAATACCGCTCGCCAGCCTGCCACCTCGGCAATCAGTCCTGCCACTACGCGGGACAGCAGGATGCCCAGCAACAGACCGGTCATCACGTTGCCGATGACACGTCCACGTTCGTCGTCGCGGGCGAGACTCGCCGCGAAAGGCACCAGCACCTGGCCCACGACCGATCCCGTACCGACCAGGACGGCACACGCCGCCAGAATCCGCCAGTCCGGTGACCATGCCATGATCAGCAGGCCGGCAGCGGTGGCGAAGAGCATCCAGCGCAGAAGTGTCCGTCGTTCGACCATGTCCCCGACAGGAACGAGGAACGCCAGGCCCAGCGCGTACCCGATCTGTCCGGCCGTGACCACGAGCCCGACCTCGGCAGTGGAGGCGTCGAAGGTGTCGGCGATGGCGCCGACCAGCGGCTGCGCGTAATAGCTGTTGGCCACCACCAATCCCGATGCAAGGGCCATCACCGCGACGAGTCGGCGATCCATGCGAGGCGTCGAGGTATCGGTACGTGACATGAATCCGATCCTCGAATGCCACCCATTGATCTGTCCAACGGGATAAATCAATCGGATCCAGAAGTAGAATCGATCAATGGAATTTCGTCAGCTCCGCCATTTCCTGGCGGTCGTCGAGCACGGCCACTTCACCCGTGCCGCCGAATCCGTGCACCTGTCCCAATCGGCCCTCAGCGCCTCCGTCCGCGCGTTGGAGAACGAGCTGGGAACACCGCTGTTCGAACGCACGACCCGCTCGGTGGTCCCGACCGATGCCGGCAAGGTGCTCTATCCCTATGCGCAGAGAATGCTCGGGGAGGCGCAGGATGCGGTGGCCGCTGTCGGACGGTTGCGGACCGGAGAACTGGGCACATTGACGCTGGGGACGGTGCAGACGTTCACCGTGGTGGACCTCCCCGCACTGCTGGCTCGCCTGCACGGCAGGTTTCCGGGAATCGGAGTGACGCTGAGGGAAGCGACCACGGACGAACTCTTCGATGCCGTGACCACAGCGGAGCTGGACCTGGCGTTCGTCGCGCTCGATGCACGCCCGCTCCCGTCGGGGCTGACTGCGCTCCGGACCTACCGTGAGGAACTGACCGTCGTCGCGGCTCCGGATCATCCGCTCGCAGCTGTAACGGAAATCGACATACACGCCCTGCAGTCCTGTTCGTTCGTCGACTTCCAGGCGGGCACCGGTCTGCAGACCACGATCGAGTCGCTGTTCGCGGCCGCGGGAGTGCGACGACACATCACGTTCCGGGTCGGCGACATGGACCGTCTCCTCGAACTGGTCCGCTACGGCCTCGGCGTGGCGGTCGTGCCCGAACCGATCGCGCAGCGCAGCGGGCTTCGACGGATTCGCATGAACACCGGAAACCGTTGCCGCACCCTCGCACTCGTCGGACGCGCCACCGCGTCCCACAACAGGGCCGCGAGACTCTTCCTCGACCTGCTCGCCGAGCCGATCGTGTGACCCCCGTGCCGAACGGGTGTTCTCACCCCACCGAGGGTGACTCCCGGGCAATGTCCGAACCGTCCGTCAGGTCCCGCACCTCCGCGTAGCGCTCCCGCACGTGCGGTGTCGGGTCGGCCTCGTAGTGGCGTGTCGCGCCGGATTCCCACGATGGGGGTTCGTCGTCTCCGCGCAGCACCCACGCGGCCTGTCTGGCGGCGCCGCGCGCCACGTACTCCCCCGGTTCGGGAACGTCGACAGGCATGCCCAGCACCGCCGGCGCCAGCTCGCACACCGCCTGCGAGCGCGCCCCACCGCCGACGAGCAGCACCCGCCGGACCTCGGTGCCCTGCGCCCGGATGTGGTCGATGCCGTCGGCCAGCGAACACAGCAGGCCCTCGAACGCCGCGCGGGCGAGATGCGCGGGAGTCGCCGTTCCGAGCCGCAGCCCGTGCAGTGCGCCGGTCGCGCCGGGACGGTTCGGGGTACGTTCCCCTTCCAGATACGGGACCAGCACGAGTCCGTCGCTGCCGGCCGGCGCCGAGAGTGCGAGCCGCGTGAGCTCGGTGTGGTCGACGCCGAGCATCGTCGCGGTGGCGTCCAGTACCCGGGCCCCGTTGAGCGTGCACACCAGTGGCAGATGCCGGCCGGTCGCGTCGGCGAATCCCGCGACGTAACCGTCCGCATCGCGGGCCGGTGTCGTGGACACCGCGCACACCACGCCCGACGTGCCGATCGAGACGACCACATCGCCTTCGCGGACGTCGAGGGCCAGCGCGCTCGCCGCATTGTCGCCGGCCCCCGGACCGAGCAGGGCACCGGCGACCGTCTCACCGACGCTCTCGGCCGGCCCGGCGACCCGCGGAAGGATCGGGCTCGGCCGGCGCAGGGCCAGTTCGAGCAGATCCCGGCGGTAGGTGTCCGTGGATGCGTCGAAGTAGCCGGTGCCGCTCGCGTCGCTGCGATCGGTGGCGAGCCGGTCGAGGTCGCGGTCGGTGCGCATCGTCCACGTCAGCCAGTCGTGCGGCAGGCACAGCGCCGCGGTGCGGTCGGCGTTGCCGGGTTCGTGGTCGGCGAGCCAGCGGGCCTTCGCGACGGTGATCGCGGCGAGCGGGACCACCCCCGCGGCCTCGGCCCATGCGGCCGAGCCACCGGCCTCGTCGACGAGATCGGCTGCTGCCGCGGCGGATCTCGTGTCGTTCCACAGCAGCGCGTCACGGACCACGTCGCCGCGATCGTCGAGGCACACCATGCCGTGCTGCTGCGCTCCCACCGAGATCGCCGCGACGTCGTCGAGCCCGCCCGCTTCGGAACACGCCCGATCGAAGGCGGCGCGCCACTCCAGCGGGTCCACCGCGGTGCCGGGTGGATGCGGAGCGCGACCTTCGCGCACGACGGCTCCGGTGTCGGCGTCGCACACGACGACCTTGCACGACTGGGTGGACGAATCGATCCCGGCGACGAGCGTCATCGTCCCGCCTCCCGGGCCGCGGTGCGGTCGGCCAGCGTGGGCAGGTCGGCGCCGGCGCGCGCGACGGTCAGACCGGACGTCCACGCGGCGGTGTCGAGTACGTCGCGCAGGTCGTCGATCCCGATGCCGCGCAGCCGTTCCCGATGGTCGGCACCGAGGAGTCCGCAGGTCCACAATCCGTCGAGCAGACCGGTGGTGAAGGCGTCGCCGGCGCCGACCGTGTCGACAACCTCGACCCGCACGGCGGGCACCTCGACGGTTCCGGCCGCACACAGCGCCACCGCACCGCGTTCTCCGCGGGTCACCGCGACGATCGCCGGCCCTCGCGAGAGCCAGTCCCGTGCGGTGTCGAGCGGGTCGCGGTCGGGCGCGAACCACGTCAGGTCCTCGTCGCTGGCCTTGACCACATCGGCGAGCGAGACGAGGCGTTCGATCCGTTCCCGTCCGCGCGCCGGGTCGTCGAGCAGTGCCGGGCGGACGTTCGGGTCGAAGCTCACCGTGGACGTTCCCGACTGCTGCGCAACCAGTTCGGCGACGAGATCGCACCCGGGTTCGAGCACCGTCGCGATGGACCCGGTGTGCACGAGCACGGCGTCCACCGACGGTGGCGGCTCGACCGGATCCCAGACGATGTCGAATTCGTACTTCGCGGAGCCCTTCTCGTCGATCTCCGCGTGTGCGGTCGCCGTGCGCTCGGCTGCCGCGCTGCCCGGTGTCAACGACACACCGGAGGCTGCGAGATGGTCGACGATCCGCCGTCCGCGGGCGTCGGTGCCGACGCGGGTCGTGAACTGCACGGGCCGGTCGAGCCGCCCCAGACCGAGCGCGACGTTGAGCGGGCTCCCGCCCACATGCTCGACGGGTTCGGCACCGCCGCGGTGGACGATGTCGACGAGGGCTTCTCCGACGACGAGGGCGTGGCCGTTCATTCCGGCTCTCCCGGAAGTTCCTTCAGCGTGGCGCGGGCGCCGTCGTTGTGCAGGGCGTTGAGCGCCCAGGTGTAGGCGTCGACGAAGCGGTGGTTCTGCGCGAGATCGCCGAAGACCTCGGTGTTCTCGATGAAAGCGGTGGGATGCGTGAGTTGTCGTCGCGCGATCGGGACGAGCGTGTCGGCGAGCCGGTCGACCACCTCGATCGGTTGCCCCTGTTCGTCGACGCCTTCGGCGTAGCGCGCCCACGAGGCGACGATCGCCGCGGACGACTGCACGTGACCACCGGTGGCCAGGTTCTCCCGAATCACCGGCACCAGCCACTTCGGGATGCGATCGGACGACTCGGCGCACAAGCGGGCGATCGTGTCCCGGATCTCGGGGTTCGCGAACCTCTCGATGAGGGTGGTCTTGTACTCGTCGAGATCGATGCCCGGCACCGGTTTCAGGGTAGGTGTCGCTTCGGTGTCCATGTACGCACGGACGAATCCGGCGAGGAGCGGATCCTGCGCGGCCTCGTGGACGAGCCGGTAGCCCATGAGATACGCGAAATAGCAGAGCCCCTGGTGACCGGCGTTGAGCAGGCGCAACTTCATCAGCTCGTAGGGAGCGACGTCCTCGACGATCTGCACTCCCGCATCCTCGAAGGGCGGTCGCCCGTCGGCGAAGGCCTCCTCGAGGACCCACGAGGTGAAGGGCTCGGCGGCGACCGGCCAGCGGTCCTGCACGCCGAAGCGTTCGGACAGCGCCGAGACCACCTCGTCGGTGGTCACCGGGGTGATCCGGTCGACCATCGAGTTGGGGAAACGGACGTGCTCGGTGATCCATTCCGCGAGATCCGGATTCAGGAGGCGCGCGTATTCGGTGAAGACGCGGCGCGCGACACTTCCGTTGCCCTCGATGTTGTCGCACGACATCACCGTCGGAGCGCGCAGTCCCCGCTCCCGTCGCCGGGCGAGAGCCTCGGTGACGAGACCGAATACGGTGGCCGGGGGTTCGCCGGACCGCAGATCGTGTTGCACGGCCGGATCGTCGACGTCGAACTCGCCGGTGTCGTGACGGATGTTGTAACCGCCCTCGGTGACGGTCAGCGAGATGATCCGGGTGGTCGGGGCCGCGAGGAGCTCGATGACCGCCTCGGGATCGTCGGGGGCGTAACGGTAGTCGACGATGGAGCCGATCACCCGCGGCTCCCACGTGCCGTCGGGGTGGGTGAGCACCAGTGTGTACAGGTGGTCCTGCGCGGCGAGCGCCTCCTGCATACGGCGATCACCGGGGAGCACCCCGACACCGCAGATACCCCATTCCTTCGCCTTCCCCTGTTCGAGGAGCCGGTCGACGTACATCGCCTGGTGCGCGCGGTGGAATCCGCCCACACCGAAGTGCACGATGCCGACGGAGACGTCGTCGCGCCGGTAGCTCGGGACGGGCACGCCCAGCTCGGGCAGGGTCTGCTCGTTCACCTGCATGGATCTTCAGTCCTTTCCCGCCGGATCGGTCACGTCCACGACGGCCTTGATGTTTCCGGGTGTCCGGTCGGATTCGAGCGCGTCGGCGGTCTTGTCGAGGGGGAACCGGGCGGTGACCATCGAGTCGAGATCGACCCGGCCCGCCTCGACGAGTGCGAGCGCGGTCGGCCACGTGTTCGCGTAGCGGAACACACCGGTCAGGATCAGTTCGCGGTTCTGGACGAGCTGCACCGGCAGGGTCATCGTCTCCGCGCCGGATCCGACGAGGACGACGGTGCCGCCGGGACGGACCGCGCGGATACCCGAGTCGACGGCGGCGGGGGCACCGGACGCGTCGATGTAGGCGTCCACGCGCAGGGCCGACGGATCGTCGAGGCGGGGATCGAGCGCAGCGCTCGCCCCGAACGACAGTGCGGTCTCGCGTCGTCGTTCGTCGAGGTCGGTGACGACGACCTCGACCGCACCGAAGGCGCGCGCGACCTGGGTGACGACGATGCCGACGGGCCCGGCGCCGGTGACGAGGACACGGGAGCCGGCAGTGACGCGGGCCTTGCGGACAGCCGCGATGCCGACCGACAGCGGCTCGCACAGCGCGGCGGCGTCGTCGGACACGGTGTCCGGAACGGGATGGGCGAAGGCCGCCCCGATGGTGACGTACTCGCACAGCGCGCCGTCGACGGGCGGCGTGGCGTAGAAGCGCATGTGCGGGCACAGGTTGTAGTCGCCGCGGCGCGTCTCCTCGGTGAGTGGGTCGGGACGTTGCGGTTCGATCGAGACCCGCTCGCCGATCCGGCTCTGCGGAACACCGTCCCCGACCGCGACCACGACCCCGGACGCCTCGTGGCCGAGCACGATCGGATCGGTCACGACGAACTCGCCGATCCGCCCTTCGCGGTAGTAGTGCGCGTCCGAGCCGCACACCCCCACGGTGGTCACCCGGACGAGGACGTCGCCGGGCTCCGGTACAGGTAGAGGCCGTTCCTGCATCTCGATGCGGCCCGGTTCGAGAAGCACGGCAGCACGCATCGTGTCCGGGAGCGTCGGGCGAACTGTTGTGTGGGTCACACTCCGATGCTAACGTACTGAGCAGATGCACGCACCCCTGAGCAGATGCTCACGGAGCGCGACGAAGACTGCTCGCACCAAGGAGAGCTCGTGACCGCCCCCGGCCCCGCCAACATCCCGGACACGGAGAGCCCGGTATCCACCGAGGATCTCCGTCTCGCCGTGCGGGCCGCGACGCTCTACTACCTCGACGGCCTCACGCAGGCGGAGGTGGCGCAACGCCTCGGCGTCTCCCGCCCCACCGCCGGCAGGCTCGTCGCGCGCGCTCGCGCCCAGGGTCTGGTGCGCATCGAGGTCACCGTGCCACCCACCTGGCGCGACGACCTGCACGCCGAGACCGAACGGGCACTCGAGGAGCGCTACGGACTCGTCGAGGCCGTCGTGGTCGGGCGCCGCGTCGACGACGCCGGCCCGATCGAGGACTCCGCGAGCTTCGCTGCCCTCGGACGCGCCGCCGCCGGCCTGCTCACCCGCCGCCTCCGCCCCTCCGACACCCTCGGATTCACGTGGGGTCCGGAAACGGTCGCCGTGGCGCAGGCCCTCCCGTCCGGTGTCGCCAGTTGCGCGACGATCGTCCAGCTCGACGGATCCATCTCCACGAGCGCCTACCAGACCGGCACCGAGTTCGTCCTCGGCCGCTGCGCCGAACAACTTCGGGCACAACCGCTCCGGCTTCCCACACCGCTGTACGCCGATCCGTCCACGGTCGCGTCGATGCGCACCGACTCACTGATCTCCCGCACACTCGAGGTCGGACGCCGCGCCGAGGTGATGATCTTCGGTGTGGGCGCGGTGTCGACCTCGACCACTCTGTTCGAGGGTAGTTTCCTCGACACCGCGATGCTCCACGAACTCGACGGCCTCGGTGCGGTCGGCGAGATCGGCGGCCGGTTCTTCCGCGCCGACGGCACCGCCGTGCACGGCGAACTCGAGACCCGCACCATGTCGGTCCCCCTCGACGACGTCCGCGACTGCCCCGCCACCATTCTCGTCACCGGCGGACAGTCCAAGCACCGCGCTGTACTCGGTGCTCTCCGAGGCGGTCTCGCGAACATGCTCGTCTGCGACATCGCGTGCGCCCAGTACCTGCTCGACCATCCCGACCACGCCCTCGAGAACGGCACCCCGAAGGACGAGGCACCACCGAAATGAGGTAGACCATCGTGCCTACAGCAAGAAGATCCATCCGCACGGCCGCGGCAGGAGCCGTGGCCCTGAGCGTCGCACTGACCGGTTGTGCCGGTGCAGGATCGATCGGTACGTCCGGCCGCACCGTCACCATCGCGATGGTGTCGAACTCCCAGATGCAGGACGCACAGCAACTCGCGTCGCAGTTCGAGGCCGAGAACCCGGAGATCGACCTGAAGTTCGTCACGCTCTCCGAGAACCAGGCCCGCGCCAAGATCACCGCATCCACAGCGATGGGCGGCGGCGAGTTCGACGTCGTGATGATCAGCAACTACGAGACGCCCCAGTGGGCGGAGTACGGCTGGCTCACGAACCTGTCGCCGTACATCGAGCAGACCGACGGCTACGACGCCGACGACATCATTCCCTCGCTGCGCGACGCACTCTCGTACGAGGGCGACCTGTACTCGGTGCCCTTCTACGGCGAATCGTCGTTCCTGATGTACCGCAAGGACCTGTTCGAGCAGGCCGGCATCACACTGTCCGATCCACCGACCTGGACCGAGGTCGCCGAGGCCGCAGCGCAACTCGACGGCCCCGACATCAACGGCATCTGCCTGCGCGGCAAGCCCGGCTGGGGTGAGCTGCTCGCACCGCTCGACACCGTCATCAACACCTTCGGCGGACGGTGGTTCGACGAGAACTGGAATGCGCAGCTGAACAGCCCCGAGGTACGCGAAGCGGTGCAGTTCTACGTCGACCTCGTCCGCGAGTACGGTCAGCCCGGTGCCGCGACGAGCGGATTCAGCGAGTGCGCAACGCAACTCGCGCAGGGTCGGGTCGCCATGTGGTACGACTCCACCTCGGCCGTCTCGACTCTCGAGGATCCCGCGTCGAGCAACGTCGTCGGCAAGATCGGCTACGCGGCCGCGCCCGTCCAGGAGAAGGATCCCTCGGGCTGGCTCTACACGTGGTCGCTCGGTATCCCCGCGAGCAGCGAGCACACCGAGGACGCGTGGAAGTTCATCTCGTGGATGACCGACCAGCAGTACCTGCGCACCGTCGGCGAGCAACTCGGCTGGGAGCGGGTGCCGCCGGGCAGCCGACTGTCGACCTACGAGATCCCCGAATACGCCGAAGCCGCCGCGGCCTACGGTCCGATCACCCTCGAATCCATCGAAGGAGCCGACCAGCAGAACCCCACGGTCGACCCCGTCCCGTACACGGGCATCCAGTTCGTGGCCATCCCCGAGTTCCAGGATCTCGGCACCCGGGTCAGCCAGCAGATCAGCGCCGCCATCGCCGGACGGCAGAGCGTCGAGGACGCCCTCGACCAGGCACAGAAGTACGCCGAGGCCGTCGGCGCGACCTACCGGGAGAAGGACCAATGACCGCACCTGCAGCGCAGCGTCCCGCACCGGACGCCGACGAGCGAATCCGCGCCGTACGGGAAGCGAAGGAGGAACAGATCTCCCGCGCCGAAGGATGGCGCCGCCGCGGACCCCTGCTCCCGGCCCTGATCTTCACGATCGTGGTCACGCAGATCCCGTTCCTGTTCACGCTGTACTACTCGACCCAGTCGTGGAACCTCGTCAGCCCCGGTTCCCGCCGGTTCGTCGGGCTCCAGAACTACGTCGACGTCTTCCAGGACAGCCAGTTCTGGCAGGTCACCCTGAACACGGTGATCCTCATCGTCGGCACGGTCCTGATCTCCGTGATACTCGGGTTGCTCCTCGCGCTCCTGCTCGATCGGGCGTTCCTCGGACGCGGTATCGCACGGACCCTGCTCATCACGCCGTTCCTCGTCACCCCGGTCGCCAGTGCGCTGATCTGGAAGACGTCGATGTTCGATCCCGTCTTCGGCATCATCAACTTCGTACTCTCCCCCTTCGGAGTGGGCGAGGTGGACTGGATCAGCCGATTCCCGCTCCCGGCCGTGATGGTCGCGCTGGTGTGGCAGTGGACGCCGTTCATGATGCTGCTCATCCTCGCCGGACTGCAGTCGATGCCCCGCGACATCCTCGAGGCCGGCCGCGTCGACGGCGCCGGAGCGTTCGCACTGTTCCGCGAACTGACGCTGCCGCACCTGCGCCGGTTCATCGAACTCGGCACCGTTCTCGGCGCGATCTACTTGGTGAACACGTTCGACGCGATCTACATGATGACCCAGGGCGGACCCGGCACGGCCAGCTCCAACCTGCCGTTCTACATCTACCAGCGCGCGTTCCTCGGCTTCGACATCGGCCAGGCCGCGGCAATGGGTGTCGTGGTCGTCATCGGCACGATCGTCATCGCCACCTTCGCACTGCGCCTGATCTTCACATCGTTCACCGGCAAGGAGGAAGCGGCATGAGCACCACGGCCACGGAGCCGCAGGCTTCGGACACCACGGAACCCACCGGCCGTGTCATGCGCACGGCCCGGAAACGCAAGAACCGCAAGTTCAATCCCTGGGGTGTGGTCGCGTGGATCGCCGCCATCGGATTCTTCTTCCCGGTCTTCTGGATGGTGCTCACCGCCTTCAAGCAGGAGGCCGACGCCTACTCCGACCCCCCGAAGTTCTTCTTCACCCCCACCCTCGACCAGTTCCGGGCGGTGTTCGAGACCGGAGTGGGCACGGCCTTGCTCAACTCGGCGTTCGCCACCATCGTCTCGACGGTCCTGGTCCTGTTGCTCGGTGTACCGGCGGCCTTCGCGCTGTCGCTGCGTCCGGTGAAGAAGACCAAGGACGTGCTGTTCTTCTTCATCAGCACGAAGATGCTGCCGATCGTCGCCGCGATCATCCCGCTGTACGTGATCGTCGCGAACCTCGGTCTGCTCGACAACATCTGGGCCCTGGTCATCCTGTACACGGCGATGAACCTGCCCATCGCGGTGTGGATGATGCGGTCGTTCTTCCTCGAGGTCCCGGGCGAGCTGCTCGAGGCGGCGAGCATGGACGGTGCGAGCCTGTGGACCGCGGTGCGCGAGCTGATCCTGCCGCTCGTCTCCCCCGGTATCGCCGCAACCGCCCTGATCTGCGTGATCTTCTCGTGGAACGAGTTCTTCTTCGCCGTCAACCTGACCGCAGTTCAGGCGCAGACGATGCCCGTCTTCCTCGTCGGCTTCATCACCGGTGAAGGTCTGTACTGGGCCCGGTTGTCCGCCGCCGCGACGATGGCGGCGCTGCCCGTCGTGCTCGCGGGCTGGCTCGCCCAGAACAAGCTCGTGCGCGGCCTGTCGTTCGGCGCCATCAAGTAGACCCGATTCCCCTTACCAGCAAGGACTTCCACCATGGCCGACATCACCTACCGCAACGCCTCGTGCATCTACGAGAACTCCGACACCTTCGCGGTCGATTCGCTGAACCTCGACATCGAGGACGGCGAGTTCGTGGTCCTCGTCGGACCGTCCGGATCCGGCAAGAGCACCGCGCTGCGCATGCTCGCCGGACTCGAGGACATCGACGAGGGGTCGATCTCCATCGGCGGCAAGGACATGACCGGTGTGCCGTCGAAGGACCGCGACATCGCGATGGTCTTCCAGAACTACGCGCTGTACCCGAACAAGACGGTTGCCGAGAACATGGGATTCGCCCTGAAGATGCGCGGTGTGAGCGCCGACGAGCGCCGCCGCAAGGTCGAGGAGGCAGCGAAGATCCTGGACCTGACCCAGTTCCTCGACCGCAAGCCGGCCAAGCTGTCGGGTGGTCAGCGCCAGCGCGTGGCGATGGGACGCGCGATCGTGCGTGAGCCCCAGGTGTTCTGCATGGACGAGCCGTTGTCGAACCTCGATGCGAAGCTGCGCGTGCAGACCCGCACCGAGATCGCGGCGCTGCAACGCCGTCTCGGCACCACCACCGTCTACGTCACACACGACCAGGTCGAGGCGATGACGATGGGTGATCGCGTCGCCGTCCTGAAGAACGGAGTGCTGCAGCAGTTCTCCAGCCCCACCGAACTCTACGACCGCCCCGCCAACGCGTTCGTCGCCGGTTTCATCGGCTCACCGTCGATGAACCTGCTCCGCGCGAAGGTCGTCGACGACGGAGTCGTCGTGGGCAGCACCGTCATCCCCGTCGAACGCGACCGCATCGCGCGACTGCACTCCGCAGGCATCGATGAGGTCACCGCCGGGATCCGGCCCGAGGACTTCGAGATCGCCGACGAGGGCGTCGAAGCCGTCGTCGAACTCGTCGAGGAGCTCGGCAGCGAGTCGTACCTGTACACGCGGGTGCCCGGCACCGGCAATCAGGTGGTCGCGCGGGCACTGGTCCGTACCCCCGCGCGCCCCGCCGACACCGTGCACCTGCGCAAGCGCGAAGGTACGGTGCACCTGTTCCACGTCGACACCGGAGAGCGGGTGGGCGACTGACCCGGCGACGGAAGGATCCTCAGTGGGCGAGCAGTCGGTGGGCGAGCAGAAGGAACGGATGCTGGCCGGCGAACTCTACATCGCCGACGATCCCGAACTCGCCGCCGACGCGCTCCGGGCAGCGCTGCTGACCGAGAAGTACAACGCGTCGAGTGCAGCGGATCCGGATGCGCGTCGCGCACTGCTCGAGGAGTTGTTCGACTCGATCGGTGACGACGTGGAGATCCGGCCGCCGCTGCAGGTGGACTACGGATACCGGATCACCGTGGGGAACGGGACATTCGTCAACTTCGGCGCGATCATGCTCGACGTCGCGCCGATCACGATCGGCTCGGACGTGCAGATCGGCCCGAACGTGCAACTCCTCACCCCCACGCATCCGCTCGAGCCCGATCTCCGCCGCGCGAAGTGGGAATCGGCACAACCGATCACGATCGGCGACAACGTGTGGCTCGGCGGTGGCGCGATCGTCGGACCGGGCGTCACGATCGGCGAGAACACCGTCGTCGGAGCCGGCGCGGTGGTCACCCGCGACCTGCCGCCGAACGTCGTGGCGACGGGCGTACCCGCGCGGGTGACGCGCCGGCTCTGAAACGATCGGAGCCGCCTGCTCAGAGACGATCGGAGCCACCGGCTCAGTGACGATCGGAGCGGAACTTGCGTCGCTCTCGGCGCTCGCTATGCTGCCCCGCATGATCAGTCGCCGCACACGCCTCGTCAGCTTCGTCGTCGTCGCGGGTGCGGCACTCGTCGCGGCAGGGTGTTCGCGGAGCGTGGAGGGTGAGGCCACCGCATCCGGAGCACCCGCCGAGCCGGCGAGCACCAACGCCACCTCCTCGGCGCCGTCCACGACCACGACCACGACGGCCGCACCGAAGCCGGTCGACCCCGACGGCTACGCCGCGACCAGCGAGGGCGTGTACTACTTCGCGTCGCCGGGCGGACAGTTCGGATGTGCCATCCTCGTCCACACCACGCCCTTGACGGGCTGCCAGGGCACGATGCCGGCCAGTGCACCCCAGGTCCCCGGCAGCGGTGCGCCCGACGCCCTCGTGCCGGCGAACGCCCTGATGCTCGAAGGCGACGGCCCCGGAGAGTGGGTCAGCATCGGCGACATCGCGTTCACGGATTTCGGCGGTGCCCCGAAGACGCTGCCCCACGGCAGCACTCTCACGGTCGATCCGTTCACGTGCACCGTCGACGAGAAGACCGGTGTCACGTGCGAGACGGACGCCCACGGATTCACCGTGTCGGCGACCGGCGGCGAAGTCTGGTGATCGCGGCGGTGCTCGGGGGTGATCAGGGCAGGTCGTCCCGCGCCATCGGCATCATGAAATCGCCGATCTCGTCCCGCATCCACCACTGGCCCGTCGCGCGCCGTTCGGCGTGCGTCGCGAAGCGGTATCGGAACAGGCGGGCCCGCACCAGGCGCGGCGGTTCGTCCGGGAACGGGTTGTGCCGGAGCAGTTTCACGGTGGCCGGATCGTTCTCGAGCAGCTTGCCCGCGAACCGCGGGAACCACCCCGCGGCGTAGTCGCGGGAGATCCCCGCGAACCACATCAACCAGTCCAGACGCAGGTGGTACGGCGCGTACTGACGCGGCCTGCGGTACACGTCGCCCGGTTTGCCCTTGAACTCGTACTCGCGCCACTCCGTCGCCGGTGTCACCACCGCATCGGTGGTGCCTTCGACGATCACTTCCCGCCGGGTGCGTGTGACGGTGCCGAACGCGCCGTACGTGTTCACGAAGTGCCACTTGTTGAACGAGGCGTTCATCGCCTGCCGATGCGACATCATGTTCGCCACCGGCCAGTAGCTGAGCACCGCGACCAGCACGGTCAGTGCCACCACGGCGACGGTGAACGCGATCGGTGTCGGACCGTAGGTCGTGTCGGAGTCGATCAGCAACCCGTAGAAACTGTCGGGCACCACCGAGAGCGCGATGACGATGGTGATCCAGTTGAGCCACGCGAAGTTGCCGCTCGTCACCAGCCACAACTGCGTGACGATCATGATCAGTGCGGCGATCCCGGCGACCGGCTGCGGCAGGAACAACCCGAACGGCACGACGAGCTGCGTGAAGTGGTTACCCGCCACCTCCACCTTGTGCAGCGGCCGCGGGATCAGGTGGAAGTACCGGCTGAGCGGGCCGGGCATCGGCTGGGTTTCGTGGTGGTAGTACAGGCAGGTCAGGTCGCGCCAGCACCGGTCGCCGCGCATCTTGATCAGCCCGGCGCCGAACTCGAGGCGGAACAGCAACCAGCGCAGCAGGATCAGCACGAGCAGCGGCGGCGCGGTATCGGCGTTGCCCAGGAAGATCGCGAGCACACCGGCCTCGAGCAGCAGCGACTCCCAGCCGAACGAGTACCAGACCTGCCCGACGTTGACGATCGACAGGTACAGCAACCACATCACGAACCACACGAGCATGCAGACCACGAGCGGCAGCTGCTCCGTGACACCGAGCACGGTCACCACCGACAACACGAGACCCATCGCGGCGACCGCGGTGAACAGACCGTCGGAGTATCTCCAGTGGAACAGGCTCGGCGACTGCCGGAACGATGTGAGTGCCAGGAATCGGGGGGCGGGAAGGATGCCGCGTTCGCCGATCAGCGCCCGGAACTGCAGCAGGGCCGCGAGGAAGGCCACGGCGTACAGCACCGCGAGTCCACGGGTGACCAGCAGCCGCCCGATCGTGTACCCGTCCGCGTCCAACCAGTCCATCGCTCGGCTCGTTCGTCGTCTGTCGTGCGCGCCATCTCGAGCATGCCACGTCCCGTTCGCCGGCGGAGACGGTCTCGCGACGATGGAACCGGACTCGTCCTCATCCGGTCGAGCGCGGAGGTCGACGACCGCTGACGACCGGCTACACGCGAATCTCCCGTCGCAGCCCGCTCGCTCGGAGCACCTGCCGTGCCACGCCCGCGCGTACCGCGTCCTCGGTCCCGATGATCCGCACGTGCGACCGCGCACGTGTGATCGCGGTGTACAGCAGTTCGCGGGTGAGCAGCGCCGATCCGGAATCGGGCAGCACCACCGAGACGGTGCCGTACTGGCTGCCCTGGCTGCGGTGGATCGTCATCGCGTAGACGGTGCTCACCGCCGGGAGCTGACTCGGGCGCAGTTCGAACGGTGTCTCGCCGCGGGCGAACGCCGCGACGAGTTCGTCGCCGCGCCGCACCACCACGCCGGTGTCACCGTTGTAGATCTGCATGTCGTGGTCGTTCGCGGTGACGAGCAGCGGCCGGCCGGGGTACCAGCTCTCGGGGTCGAGGCGCTGCCCGGCGGCCTCCCCGATCCATTCGGCGGCCTGCCGCGCCCACCACTGCACGCCGGCCGGGCCGTCGCGGTGCGCGCACAGCAACCGGTGTTCCTCGAAGCGCTTCAGCGCCGTGTCGACGTCCCCCGTCTCGGCGGCCTTGGTGACCTCGGCGGCGGAGCGGACGATGTCGTCGCGCAGGGCGTCGAGGTCGTGGGGAGATAGGAACGACACCTTCGGGTCGCCGCTGCGCAGGATCTTCAGTACCTCATCGGCTTCACCCTCGCGTACGGCAACGGCCAGCTTCGCGATTGCGCCACCGAAGCGGCGGCCACGGCTCAGGCGCACGACACCACCACCGAGCCGGGCGCGTTGGGCCGGAGTGAAGGCCGCCTCGGCCGGGTCGTCGGCGGCCGCCAGATCGCGGGCGACGACCCGTTCGAAGACCGGATCGAGGGTGCCGCCGACCGGGCTCCCCACCAGATCGGCCAGCACGGCACCGGCGTCGACGGAGGCGAGCTGATCGGGGTCGCCCACGAGGACGAGCCGGGTGTCGGGCCGCACTGCCTCGAGCAGGCGGCACATCATCGTCAGCGACACCATCGACGTCTCGTCGACGACGATCACGTCGTACGGCAGATGGTTGCCCGCGTGGTAGCGGAAGCGGGTGCGGCCGCGCTGCCAGCCGAGCATCCGGTGCACGGTCATGGCGGTGAGATTCGGCGGCAGACCCAGCTCGGTCTCCTGCTCACGCACCGACTCCTGCAGGCGCGCGGCGGCCTTACCGGTGGGAGCGGCCAGGCCGATGCGCAGCTCGTGCCCGTACAGACGGGTGAGCAGCGCGAGGATCCGCGCCACGGTGTGGGTCTTGCCGGTGCCCGGCCCGCCCGCGATCACCGTGGTCGGTCGGGTGGCGGCGAGCGCCGCCGCGACACGCTGACGGTCGGGTGCCGGCGCGGGCCGGGACGGATCGTCGGGATGGTGGAACAACTCGTCGAGCGTCGCCGCGATGCGCTCCTCGTCGAGGTCGGTGAAGGTCGCCGCGCGTTCGGCGAGCACCCGGCGGATCGTCTGCTCCTGCCGGAAGTACCGGTCGAGATACAGCAGCGGGCCTTCCGCGGTATCGACGAGACGCAACGGTCGCAGGGGCCCACGTTCGCCGCCGACCACGAGGGGGCTGCGACGCAGCGCCGCGAGCACGTCCTCGTCGCGGGGCCACGGCAGGCTCGCGGGGTCGACGACGGGATGACCGTCCGCGTCCTCCTCGACCGTGACCTCGCGGAAACGCGTGAGGTCGAGGCACACCGACCCGGATCGCACGGCACGCACAGCCAGCGCGGTGGCGAGATGCACGTGCGGGTCGTCCTCCCCGCCGAGTGCCGCGAGTCGCAGCGCGACGTGCACGTCGGCGGCGGAGAGTGCGCCCACCTCGTTGAACTGCCGCAGAGCACCCTTGCCGCGCTGGGCGATCCGAACGTCGGTCATGGACTCGATCACGAGATCACGGCCTTTCCGGCGAGGAGGTCGGACAGGTCGGTGACGAGGTCGGCCGGCGGATGCCAGTCGAACACCCCGCTACCGGGTGGACTGTCCGGTCCGGCCATGCCGCGGACGAACAGGTACTGCACGCCACCGAGGTGGACGTGCGGGTCGTAGTCGCGCATCCGCCACCGCAGATAGCGGTGCAGGGCAACGGAATAGAGCAGAGCCTGCATCGGATAGTGGGCACGGAGCATCTCCGCCGCCATCGACTCACGGGTGTAGTGGGCGGTGGTCAGTTCGTCGACGGGCGCGAGCCGGTTGGTCTTGTAGTCGACGACGACGAATCTCGGACCGTCGATGCGCAGCACGGCGTCGATACTGCCGTTGAGGTAACCCCGCAGCGGCACGGGTTCGAGGGTGCGCACCAGATCGGCGTAGGCCGCCATCGGATCGTCGGCGGGCAGGTGCCGGCGCAGCAACCCGCCGACCGCGTCGAGGGTGACGGTGACGGGCACCGGGCTGTCGCCTCCGGTGAGCGGCAACTCGAAGTCGAGCTCGGAGAGCCGGTCGGACGGAGTGAAGTCGGCGAGGGTCCGGCCGAGCGGCCCGAGCGGGGTGCGCATCACCGGGAGCAACGCCGCCGCGAGCTGGGCGGAATCGATCGGCGACATCTGGCGGCGCACCGTCTCGCGGCAGCAGTCGAGCAGTTCGGCTTCCAGGTCGGGGGCGGAGGTGTCGACGACCTCGAGGACGGCGTGCACCAACGTGCCGAAGACCGTGCCGCCGGGCAGTCCGTTCATCGGTGACGGAATGCCTTCGCGCGCCGGTTCCGTTGCGCTCAGCGGAGGCTCGGCCGGCTCGTCGGTCGTCACCGGTTCCTCCACCTCACCGCTCACCACTGGCGCATCGTGCACCGAGGCGGTGAGCGCCGAATAGGAGGTCCTGCGCCAGTTCTCGTCGACGACCCGATCGAAGCGCGCGGCGGCGAGAGGGCCGGTCTCCACGCGGGGGCGGGTCCAGCGCAACACCGGAATCGGATGCGACCCCACCGCTTCGGCGGCGATGACCCCGTCGGCGCGCGCGGCCCACCGGTCGAATTCCTCGGCCATGGCCTCGTCGTGGCCGATCCGGCCTTCCGCGGCGACCTCCGCCGAACCGGGGTCGCGGGCGAACAGCAACCGGTGCAGCGGCGACCGTGAGGTGGGTGTGGACGGCGCCCACCAGAGGGTGAGCGCACACTGCGCGCGCGTCACCGCCACGTACAGCAGGCGCAGTTCCTCCCCCGCCTCCTCGAGTTCGTGCTGACGCCGCCGCGCGACGTAACCGGGACCGCTCTTGCCGCCCACATCGAGGATGCGTCGGCCGTTCTCGTGCAGCAGCAGCTTGTCGGGCTCGGGGTTCTTCGCGGCATCCCACCCGTACGGGACGTGGACGACGGGGAACTCGAGTCCCTTGCTGCCGTGCACGGTGAGGATCTGGACCGCCGCGGCGTCGCTGTCGAGGCGCCGGATCCGGTCGGCCCCACCGCGGTCGGGGTCGTTGATGCGATCCTCGAGCCAGCGGGTGAGCGCGGCCGGCCCCAGCGACTGCGCCGAGGCGACATCCTCGAGCAGCTGTGCGACGTGCCGGATGTCGGTGAGGGTGCGTTCCCCGGACGGCTCGTCGAGGAGGCGGGCCTCGACCGAACCGAAGGACGCGAGGCGTTCGAAGACGGCAGCGAATCCGGTGCGGGCGTAGACGTCGTTCAGTTCGCGGAGCAGTCCGCCGACCTCCACGACCAGCGCTTCGCCCTCCGAATCGATGTCGGTCATCGTGCGGCCGAGCAGCGGGGTGAGCGCGGCGAGCCGGACGCGATCGGCGCGATGGGGCTGCTCGAGCGCATAGAGAACCCACAGCCAGTGCTGTGCGGACGGTGTGGCGAACACACTCGTGCCCCCGGCGACCACGCACGGCACGTTCGCCTTCGTCAGCGCGTCGTGGACGAGCGTCACCTGTTTGTGTTTGCGCACGAGGACCGCGATGTGCCCGGGTTGCACACGCTCGGGCCCGGAACCGAGGTCGACGGTGACGTTCTCGTCGTCGAGCAGGCGCACGATGTCGGCCGCCACGTCGCGAGCGACCCGCCCACGTAAGCCGTCGAGGTTCTGCGGGAAACCCCAGTCGTTGAGCGGACCGGCACCGGCGCGGGGCAGGTGACGCACCCGCAGGGGCGCGATACCCGAGAGCCGGGAATCGGCGGCTGCCGCCTTCACCGGGTTCACCACGATGCGGGGATCACCGAGAGCCGCACCGAGATGGACGTGTTCGAGCGCCCGGACGAGATCGCCGTCGCTGCGCCAATTGGTGGTCAGCTCGCAGTAGGTGTCGGATTCGGAGACGGCGTCGAGATAGCTGAGCACCTCCGCGCCGCGGAAGGCGTAGATCGCCTGTTTCGGGTCGCCGACGAGCACGAGCGTGCTGTGCCCGTGGAACGCCCGGCGCAGGATCTCCCACTGCTTGGGGTCGGTGTCCTGGAACTCGTCGACGAGGACGACGGAGAAGCGCGCACGCATCCGCCGGCAGGCGGCGTCGCCGTGCTCCGGATCGCCGAGCACCGCGTGCAGTAGGGACAACTGGTCGTCGAAGTCGCGCAGTCCGAGCCGGCGCTTGCGCCGTTCGACCTCCTCGCGGACCGCACGCGCGAATTCCACACGCTCGCCTGCCGCGGTGCCGTCGGCGTCGTTCGGTGCGAGTTCGGCCTGCGGGTCGAAGATCGCCTCCTTCGCGGCGACGGCCGCCTCGGCGTAGGTGATGGGGGCCTGTCCCCTGCCGTAGCGCCGCAGGTAGAGATCGTCGACGACCTCCACCCGCAGGTCGTCGACGTCCTCGACGACCGTGACGTCGGGTTCGCGTTCACCGGCGATCCCGAGTTCGTCGAGCATGCGGCGGCAGAAGCCGTGCGTGGTGGAAATGGTGCCGGAGTCGAAGTCGGACAACGCCTGTCGTAGGCGGGCCCGCCGCGCGTCGACGTCCTCGCTCGCGAGATGACGGACGAGCATGTCGGTGCTCGCCCGCGCGCTCTCGGGATCGGCGAGGGCGGTGGCGACCTGCGCGAACCGGTTCCGGGTACGTTCGCGCAGTTCCTGCGTCGCAGCCCGGCTGAAGGTGACGAGCAGCAGATCCGACAGGTGGGCGCGCCCTTCGGCGACGAACCGGGTGGCGAGCCCGACGATCGCGTACGTCTTCCCCGTTCCCGCGCTGGCCTCGAGAACGGTGGTGCCGCTCGGGAGCCGGCCGAGCAGATCGAAGCCTGCCGGCGGCGGACCGCCCGCGGCGCGCGGATCGGTGATGGCGGTATCGGGCACGCTGCGTCCTTCTCTCACGGGCGTCCCTGGTTCTCGGAGGCGAGCAGGGGTTCCCACAACCGTCGGGCGAGCACACCGAAACGGGTGGGGTCGTCGAACCAGCCGGCCTCGACACCCTCCGGTGCGTCGGCGGTGAGCTGCCCGAACGTGACGTCGGGCCCGTACAGATACTGCACGTGACGGTCCTTGCCGTCGCCGAACGCGCCACCGAACGCCTTCCCGGCGGCCGACAGTGCCATCTCCACGGAATCACCGCGGTGGCGGCGATCGGCGTACTCGGCCGACGCGCCCGTCACGAGCGGCAGCGGCCGGCACAGTCCACGATCGCGCAGATCGACGAGTGCGGCGAGCAGCGCGACGGGATCGGCGGGAGCCAGAAGGGTCGAGCGCCAGGCCGGATACGAGCGCGAACGGCTGCGCCCGGTGGTCACCGCACGCCACTGTCCGGGATGACCCGAGGCGACGACGGCGAGCAACCGGATCCATGCTTCCAGCCGGTGTTTCGGGGACAGCTTGGAATAGGTGCTGCGGGCCAGTACCTCGCCGTGTACACCTCCGACGGTGCCGGTGAGCCGACGACCGTCGCCGAGATCGACGCGGATGTCGACGGTGCGGGCCTGCCCGGTGTGCACACCGGCGCAGGCGTGCACGAGGCGGTCGACGTTGTCGCTCACCGCGTCGAGGGTCCTGCGGCCGAGCGCGAACGGCGGGAGCGTGCCGCGACGCCATTCCGCGTCCTGGAAGGCACCTGCGGACATGCCCGCCAATCGCGCTTCGAGCATGCGGTCGCCCAGTTGCCACAGGGCGAGACCGTCGAGTTCGACGTCGAGTGCGTCGGCGATGCCCTCGTCGGTGTCGGGGATCCGCAGACCGAGTCGCTGCCGGAGGAATCCCTGCGTCGGATGTGTCAGGAAGGAAACGAGTTCGTCGAGATCGACATCGGTGCGTGCCGGGGCCGGAAGGTCGTCGACGAGGAGCGCACCCGACCGGTCGCGCTCCACCGAACATCCTTGTCCGGCACGGGCTCCCGCGAGTGCAGTGACACCGAACCCGAACGGGTCGTCGGCCCGGAAATTGCGCGGATCGAAGGGCTGCAGGGGATGTCGCCGCACGATGCGCTCGTCGTCGACGTCGACTCCCGTCATCGTCGACACCACGTCGCGCACCTCGGTGAGCGGAATCGCCGGTGGGCGCAGTGCTCCGGTGACGGCGTCGGCGCCGGTGTGGAACAACAGCACACGCTCCTCCGCGGCCATCAGCGCGTCGAGCAGCAGCTGCCGGTCCTCGCTGCGCGGATCACGCTCTCCCACACAGGGATTCTGGGTCAGGACATCGTCGCCGTCGATGTGGGCCGTGCGGGGGAAGACGTCGTCGTCGAGACCGAGGAGAACTACCACGCGATGGGGCACCGAGCGCATCGGCACCATCGTGCACACGGTCAGTTCGCCGGTACGGAAGTTCGAGCGCGACGGACGCCCGGCGAGCCGGGAGGAGAGCATGGACCGGACGTCGCTCAGGGACAACTGCGTGTCGCCGGCATGCTCGACGGCGTCGCCGATCTCGCGCCGCGCGCGGGTGAGCTGCCATGTATCGGCGGCGGGAACGTCGGCGAGCAGATCGATGCCGTAACCGAGTTCGTCCGACCACCGCGCCGCCGGGTGCGGGCCGCGCAACCGGAGCAGCACCACCGTCAACCGGTCGATGAACTCGGCGAACCGCCCGGCAAGGTCGATGTCGTTGCTGTCGACGTCGTCGAGGGGCAACGACAGGGACAGCCACTCTCCGTCCGCGCCGTCTGCGGCGACACCGAGCAGGATACGGTCGAGTGCCGCGCCGAAAGTGTTCTGCATGAAGTCGCCGAGGCCGAAGCTCTTGCGCTGCCACGGCCCGAGACCCCAGCGGGCACCGGTCTCGGTGGTCCACTCCTGCAGGCGCTCGAGTTGATCGTCGTCGAATCCGAACTTCCGGCGCACCGGAGCCGACGCGGCGAGGTCGAGAACCTCGCTGGCGGTGACCCGGCCGTCGGCGAGCGCGAGCAGTTCGGACACCACCGCAAGGATCGGATCGGTGCGGCGCAGGCCGCGATCGGCGAGACGGACCCGCAGCGTGTGGCCGGGATGCTCGCCGACCCCGGCACCGAAGGCGGCATGGACGAGCGGCGCGTACGTCTCGACGTCGGGGCACATGACGACGACGTCGCGCGGTTCGAGCGTGGGGTCATCGCGGAACAGGTGCAGCAGGCACTCTCGGAGCACCTCGACCTGCCGGGTGGGGCCGTGGCAGGCATGGATCATCACGGTCCCGTCGGGCGCGGCCGATCCGTGTGCGGGGGCGCGGTCGTCGCGGAGATCGGCCTGCAACCGGCCGAGGAGCGTCGCCGGCGGCCGGGGTGAGGGATGCGGAAGGTCGGTGCACTCGAGGCCGGAGAGCCGGCTCTGAAGTTCGCGCACGTCGCGGCCGAGCGCGGCCAGCAGCGGGTGCTGCACCCCGAGAGCGCTGTGGTCGTCGGCGCGACGCATCGACTCCGGACGCCGGGTCAGTCCGTCCCACATCACCGGGCTCGGATGCGGAAGCCAGATGTGCACGTCGCGGTGGTGCCCGAGCGCGGTCAGCACCTCGACGAGGACGGTGTCGAGGCGGGTGGGACCGAACATCGAGAGTCGTTCGGGCAGGTCGACGACGTCGGGGTCGTCTCGCAGCCGGCCGCACAGTTCGTCGAGTCGCTGCGACGGGCTGTCGACGCCGATGCGGGCGCGCAGCCGTCGCCACAGCTCGGCTTGCCAACGCAGATGGTCGTCGAGAGGCGCACCCGTGCCGTCGGTGTCGTTCCCCGCCGCCCACTGGGAGATCATCCCGGGGCGCTGGAGTCCGTAACTGCGGAGAAGGCCGGTGAGATGCGCTGCGGTGGCGTACCGGCGTCCGGCCCGGTGGTCGTCGGCGCCGTGACCGAGATGCCGCGCGAGGGTGGCGCACCACGGTTCGCCGACGCACTCGTCGATCACCCCGAGCAGCGACCACAACATGCGGGAGGGATGCCACGGATCGTCGTCGGCGGTGATGCCGGAGGCCGCGGCGAGCGCTTCGTCGACGAGGCGGGACGGGGACGGGAAATCGATGTTGGCGGCCACCCCGTCGCCGGCGGAGGAACCGAGCATTCCCGACAACCGCTGGGTGAGCCATCTTTCGACACCGCGCGCGGGCACCGCGACGACCTCCCGCGCGAACGGATCGTCGAGGGGCTCGGCGAGCACCTCGGCCAGCGCATCCGCCAGGATGCCGGTGCGCTCGGCACGGTGCAGTATCAGCACGCGTCGCTCCCCCTCGTCGTCGCTCGTTCCCGTCCGGTACGGCTTATCACACCGCCCGGACAGGCGACTGCGTCGCAGGTCGCGAGTGCTCCGTGCCGGAGGTTGCGGGCGCTCCGTGCGACGGACGAGCTACAGGACGGGACGAACCCCGCCGGGAGAGACTCCGAAGACCGCCATCGATCGCGTACCCGCGATCGAGACGACGTCCCCGGCACGAAGTGGAGTACGGGGACTGCGGACCTGGCGATGATTGACGCGGACGAGACCTTCCATGAGCAGCGCCGCCGCTTCACCGCCCGAGCCGGCCAGTCCGCTCTCCTGGAGGAAACCGAACAGGGAGTCGCGCACGAGTGCCTCCATGACACCTACGGTCCCCTCCGGAGGCGACGATGCCTCCTCACACGGGGTCCGTGCGGGTGCACATCCGATGAACACACGGCGAACACCGGCGGCCGGGATTCAGGTCTCGGTCGAGATATCGAACAACGACAACTGGTTCCTCGTCATCTCGGCAGTGATATCCGCGCGGTAGCGCTCCCCCAGATTCTGTGCGACATGGGCAGGGCAACCGAGTTCGCTGCCGATCTGCTCCCAGGTGTATCCGGCCTCGCGGCGTTCCCACGCGTAGCCGCCGTCCTCGTCCCACGGCATCGACATGATCCGATGGTGGCCTGGGTCACACCCCTCTTCAACGACCTGACCCGGTGTGTCGCCGACGAATCCGGCGGGAACGACAATGCCGCCGTACCTCGGAAGAGGAACGACGGCATCGGACCAGATGATCCGTCGATCGGAAGCCGATCGATCGGGCGCCCCTGCGAATCAGTTCTCCGTGAGCCACTTGTCGAGGTCGGTCCGATCGTTCTGGACGATGTTCTCGACGAGCTGGACGATGAGGCCCTCGATCTGCCCACCGACGACGGGAACCTTGACGGTGGCCTCGCCACGCACCTCGATCTCGGTACCGCCGTCCGCGTTGCCACGAAGCTCCGAATGGGCCGCGATCGTGATCGGCAGCCCCGACGTGCTGCCGGCGAGGGTTCCCTGCGCCGTACCGTCCCCGAGTCCGCCCCATTCGTCGGTACGCTCGATGATCAGAGGTCCTCGCACCACGCCCCGGACGACCGCGGGCAGCGCGGAGGTGTCGATCTGGTCGGAGACCTTCGCGCGGAAGGTCCCGGGACCGGAGCCGACCTCGAGCTGCGCCACGCCGGTCTGGCTCGCAGCCAGTCGGCTGTTCCAGAAGTCCTCGCTGGTCAAAGCGCCGTGGACGCGTTCGACGCTGTGGTCGAGCGTGGACGTGAAAACGAATTCCTTGGACATGACCGGAGACGATATCCTCCCGCTCGGATCTGGACGAAACGGGCCTACCGGTGTCGTTCTGCCACGTCAGAGAACAGCGACGAGGGTCGCCGCCGCTCCTCCGACGACACCCACCAGAGCGAGCCCGGCCGCCAGGGATCCTGCGACCACCGCGGCGGCTGCGAATCCGCAGACGGCGAGGACGACGAACATCAGCATGCCCGCGATCGGGTGCTCGAGCAGGGCCGGCATCTCCTCTGTCGCCGGAGGTTCCACCTCCCTCGACGCCACGGCGGCCGACGGCGGGGCCTCGACGGACCGCGCGTCGATCGTCTGCGCCGGAATGTCGGCCGACTGCGACGGAGCAACCGTCGCCGGAGCGGTGATCACGTCCGTGGGCATGACGGGTGCTGCCGTGGTCATCGTGTCGTCCCCGCTTTCCTTTGTGCTGCTTGCGGCCGTCTCACGGTCGCCGATCACCTGAGGAGTCAGGCGGACCGCGTCTCGTCCCGGCCTCGATCTCTCACGTCAAGGTGTGCTCCGAAGTTTCCCCGCGAGTAACCGGCTCAAACCGAGACCCGTGCGACTCGCGTGCGCCGAGTGGTCACTGCAGCAACGAACCCGACCAGAGGGTGTGTTATGGATCACACAGACGTTAGCAGTTACGGGGGTCGGGTAGCCGACATTTGTCACGTCATTTCTCGATGGATGTGAATTCGTCGGTAGATCACCGACTCTTCCAGTGCGAAGGAGGCGAACGCACGATGACCGAGAACCGAACTCCCGCGTTGCTCACCCAGTTGCGCACTCTCCACGAACTGACCCATGCAGAGACCCAGGTCGCCGAAACGCGTGTCGCGCAGGCCCGAACCGAAGCGGTACGCAAGGAGCTGACCGAGAACGCCGAGAACTGCCGCATCCGTGCGGTGGCGATCGAAGAGGCGATCCGCGATCTGGGCGGACTTCCCGATATGGTCGGGCCGTTCATCGGCCGCGCCGCCATCATGGTGAAGACCCTCACCGAGCAGGCGCAGCCGTTCGACGAAGCACTGCTGTCGGACCTCGCCCTCGAACATCAGCTCCTCGACCGTGCCCGCTACGTGAAGGCCCTGGCCATCGCGGGCGGACACAAGTCGATCGTGTCGCTGGCGGACCGTCTGATCACGGCTCACACGGCGACGGTCGAGTGGCTCACCACGGTCATCGCGGAGGAGGCGCTCGGTGGTCCTGCCGCTTTGCGTCGCACTCCCCTGCAGGCCGCGGCCGGCGCAGCGGTGCGCCTGGTCAACACGCCGGTCACCTGGTCGGCGCGCAGCATCGATCGAGCGATCGATGTCGCCCGCTCGACGCGTCCCCGCATCGAGTCGCTGCTCTCGCGCGGCGCGCATGCCGGTGACGTCGCAGCCAAGACCATCGGTGCCTCGCGCGATGCGGCTCTCGAGACGGCCGAGCGCGTGAGCCGTCGTGAAGGCGCCGACGGCACCGCCGACGCTCTGCACAAGGCACGCAGCACCTCGGGTGTCCTCACCGAGGAGGAGTTGCCGATCCGGAACTACGACGATCTCACCGTCCCGAAGGCCGTGGCGGCGGTCAAGGAACTGACCGAGCCCGCGGACATCCGGGCGATCGTCGCCTACGAGGAAGCGCACAAGGCACGACACGGTGTTATCTCCGCGGCCCAGACCCATCTGGCCGCCATCGCGCAGGAGGTGGTCGGCATCTGATCCGCCGCACCCCAGTCACGTCACACGATCGCCGGGTCCCTCGTGGGCCCGGCGATCGTCGTCACTGTCGCGGACCCGGCGACCGTCGTCACTGTCGCGGGCCCGGCGACCCATCGTCACTGTCGCGGACCCGGCGACCGTCGTCACCGCCGGTGTCGGTCCCGCTCACAGCGGGTACCCGGCCTCTACGTTCATCAGAGAGGACACACCATGACCCGCATCCTGTTCGTCGTCAGCTCCGCCGATCATTGGACGTTGCAGGACGGCACCCGCCATCCCACGGGCTTCTGGGCGGAGGAACTCGTCGAGCCGTACACCGTCTTCGAGGAAGCCGGCTACGACATCACCGTTGCCACTCCGGGCGGCCGCACGCCCGTCGTGGACCAGGCCAGCCTCGAACCCGACGCCGCAGGCGGTGAGGACCGCGTGGCCGAGTTGAAGTCGTCGCTCGAGAAGCTGCAGCCGGTGCTCACCGGTGCGGCGGTGCTCGAGGACCAGCGGGCCGAGGACTTCGACCTGCTGTTCGTGCCCGGTGGCCACGCCCCGATGGAGGATCTGGCCGTCGACGAGCGGTTCGGTGAACTCGTCCGGCACTTCGTCGAGGCCGACAAAGTGGTCGCGATGGTGTGCCACGCCCCGGCTGCCCTGCTTCCCGCCCACGAGTCCGGCGGTCGCTGGTTGTTCGAGGGTTACAGCCTGACGGCGTTCACGAACGTCGAGGAGGTCCAGGCGGGACTGGCCGACAAGGCACCCTGGTTGCTGCAGGACCGCCTGCAGGAGGCCGGGGCCGTCTTCTCGTCCACGGACGCCTGGCAGCCGCACGTGGTGGTCGACCGCGTCCTGTACACGGGCCAGAACCCGGCCTCCTCGCGGCCGCTCGCCGAACGCATCGTCGCCGAGATCCCCGCGCGCGCTACGTCGTGACCTTGCGGACGAAATCGATCGTCCGCTCGAGCGCGGCACGCGCATCCGGTGTCGACAGATCGAACTGGTACTCGTGTGCCAGTTCCGGTGTGTGGTCGTCCGGATAGAACAACGCATCCACCTGCACACCCAGTCCGGAGAGCCGCTGCGCGAGCCTCTCGGACTGGGTGGCGGTGAGCGGATCGGCGTTGCCACCGGAGATGTAGGTGGCCGGGAAGTTCTCGGTGACCGAGTTCAATACCGACATCTGGCCCGCCGCATCCGAAGTGGCGAACTCCCGGGCGCCGGTGTAGGCCCACATCGCCTGCTCCACGCCCCATCCGGTCAGCCCGCCGCTCCCACCGATCGCGGACACGTCGTAGATGCCGCAGTTGAGCACGACACCGCGAACGTTCTCCCGAGTGAACGCCGGGTCGACACCGAGGGTCGCGGCGTAGTCGGGGTCGGTGATCGCCGCGGCGATCTGCGCGGACAGTTGCGCCCCGGCCGAGTCACCGGCGAGCACGATCCGCTCGGTGTCGATGTGCAGTTCGTCGGCGTGCTCGAGCAAGTAGCGCTGTGCATCGACGAGTTGCCGCACCGGGGTCGGATAGCGGTGGCCCGGTGCGAGCGAGTAGCCGACCGACACCACGGTGAATCCGGCGGCCGCGAGACGCCTGTAGTAGCCCGCGTAGTTGGTGCAGTTACCCGACAACCACGCGCCACCGTGCGTCCACACGATCGTCGGCAGCGCCTCGGTGGTCCCCGGCGCTGTGTACACGTCGAGATAGGCGTCCGGGTCGTCCTCCCGATAGTGGAGGTCGGCGACGAAGTCCGTCTGCGGAGCGTCCACCGCGAGCTTCGCGGTCTGCTCCCGCGCGTCGCGTTCGAACACCTTCCGCACCACCAGTGATCCCGGCACGGGGGTGAGGACGAACGCCGCCGCCACGACGACGAGCACCACGACGAAGACGATCAGGATCCATCGACCGACGCGCCGACGCGGCGCTCTGTCCGTACTGCCCTCCGACACCTGTCACTCCTACGCGGGTCACGACGCGCCCGGGCGGATCCGGACCGAACGATCATGTCAAACAGTGCGGCGGGATGCGGGTTCTCGGGCGGGGCGTCCGCGCCGCGAGACGACCGTCAGGGTTGTTCGCTCAGCGCCTGCAATCGGGTCTCCTCGAGGTCGAGGCGGCGCTGGGCCGCACCGAGCGTCTGCGAACTGTAGGTTCCGGGGGAAGTCCTGGGCCGGCATGCTCAGCGCGGCCGCGTACAGCCGCGATACTCACGATGCCGGCGATGCCGACCACTGCCATGAGGGCCAGATCCATTCGCATCATTGTGCTCGCTCATGACCCTTCGGCCACGGAGCGGTGCACGTGGTGTTCGTCGTGCATAGACGGATATCGCGGGCTTTCTCGTTGAATGAGAAGAATCGATCCTACAAGCCGTCATCGCTCCCACACTCGTGGAACACATCGGTGTCCCACGCGCGCGGGACGGCGACGACCACGCTGAGGAGAACCCTATGGCCTTGCTCGACGAAGCCCTGTGGACGGGAAAGATCCATCTCGACGGCTGGCGCCCCGGCAACGGCGGCACCACGAAGGTCACCAACCCCTCGACCGGGGAACAAATCGCCGAGATCGGCCTGGCCGACCCCGATGACGTCTACGCCGCCGCCCGCGCTGCCGCCGCCGCACAGAAGTCCTGGGCCGCCACGGCGCCGTCCGAGCGTGCGGAGATCCTCCGTCGCGCCGGCGAGAAGTTCCGTGAGCACGCCGACGAACTCATCGACTGGGGACTCCGCGAGGCCGGGTCCATTCCGGACAAGGCCGCCATGGAGGTGTTCGGTTCCGCCACCGAGTGCTTCGAGGCGTCGGCGCTGCCCACCCATCCGCACGGTGAGTACCTGCCCTCGGACAACGGTCACTGGTCCATCGCGCGCCGCCTGCCCGCCGGCGTCGTCTCGGTGATCGCACCGTTCAACTTCCCGTTGCTGCTCGCGATGCGCTCGGTTGCCCCGGCTCTCGCCCTCGGCAATGCGGTGCTGCTCAAGCCGGATCCGCGGACCACCGTCATCGGTGGTGTCGCCGTGGCCCGGATCTTCGAGGAGGCCGGACTACCCGCCGGTGTGCTGCAGATGCTGCCCGGTGGTGGTGACGTCGGCGCCGCAACCGTCGATGCTCCCGAGGTGCGGGTGGTCTCGTTCACCGGATCCACCGCCGCCGGACGCCACGTCGGCAAGGCCGGCGCGGAACATCTCAAGCGCACCCACCTCGAACTCGGCGGCAACAACGCGATGATCGTGCTCCCCGGCGCCGACGTCGATCTCGCTGCCGGTGTCGGAGCGATGGGATCGTTCTTCCACCAGGGCCAGATCTGCATGACCACCGGCCGGCACCTGGTGCACGAGTCCGTCTACGACGACTACGTGCGCGCCCTCGCCGCGAAGGCGGATGCGCTCGTCGTCGGCGATCCCGCAGGCGGCCCGGTTCACCTGGGCCCGATCATAGACGAGCGTCAGCTGGCGAACATCGACACGATCGTGCAGGACACCGTCGCCGCGGGCGGCACTCTCGCTGCCGGAGGCACGCACGAGGGGTTGTTCTACCGGCCCACCGTCCTGACCGATCTGACCACCGAGATGCCCGCCTGGGGCCAGGAGATCTTCGGTCCCGTCGCGCCGGTGCTGAAGTTCTCCGACCCGGACGAGGCCGTCGAACTGGCCAATGCGTCCGAGTACGGCCTGTCGGTGAGCATCGTCGGCGACGTGGGACAAGCGATGAAGATCGCCGACCGGATCCACTCGGGCAAGATCCACATCAACGAGATGACCGTCGCCGACGAGGCCAACGCTCCCTTCGGCGGGGTCGGGGCATCCGGTACCGGTTCCCGTTTCGGCGGTCCAGCCGCGAACATCGAGGCGTTCACCGAGACCCAGTGGGTCACGGTGCGTCCCGACATCGCGCCCTACCCGTTCTGACGCAGATCGCGAATCGGCCGGGCGAGCGTGTGCTCGCCCGGCCGTTCTCGTATGCCCGACAGGACTATTCGGCGAAGGTGAGTCCGCGGGCGGCTCGTTCCTCCACCGCCGCGGCCGTCTCCTCCGCGATCAGGTCGGCGTTCACGGCCGCTCCTGTCATCACGCCGGAGCCTGCAGCGACCACGACCACCGCGGAGAGGTCGGCGGAGTTGCCCGCCGCCCATACGCCGGGCAGAGCGGTCTTCCCCGTCGGATCGGTCTCGATGAGGGTCCCCACGGGATGGTCGGTGACCGTTCCGCCGAGCTGCTCGTACAGGTCGGCGCGGGCGACGAAACGCGGTGCGACCACCACGGCGTCGACCTCGACCTCGGTGCCGTCCTCGAGCACCACGGCACGGACCTCCTCGCCGTCCGCTCGCAGTTCCGCGACGGTGCCGTCGACGATCCGCACGTCGCGTGCCTCGAGCTGGTCGCGGGCCTCGCTCTCCAGGGCGGGCGCCGAGTGGGTGAAGAAGGTGACGTCGTCGCTGAGCTGACGGAACAACAGGGTCTGGTGCACGCTCATCGGCCCCGAGGAGATCACGCCGACGCGCCGGTCCCGAACCTCCCAGCCGTGGCAGTACGGGCAGTGCAGGACACTCTTCCCCCACAGTTCGCGGACTCCGGGCAGGTCGGGCAGCTCGTCGACCAGTCCCGTCGCGAGGATCAGTCGATGTGCCTGCACGGTGGTGCCGCCGGAGAGACCGATCTCGAATCCCGTGTCGCTGCGACGAGCGGATTCTGCTCGTGCGGACAGGATTTCGGCGCCGTATCCGGCGGCCTCCTTCCGTCCGAGAGCCAGCAGTTCGGTCGGCGCGATGCCTTCGTGTCCGATCACGTTGTGCGCGGCCGCGGCAGGGGCGTTGCGCGGTTCTCCGGCATCGACGACAAGCACCGAGCGGCGTGAGCGTGCCAGCGCTGTGGCGGCACTCAGTCCGGCGGAGCCGCCGCCGATCACGACGACGTCGTAACCGTCCTGTGTGGGGTTCTCCTGGGTGTTCATCGGTTCTCCTCCTTCATTCCCTGTGCGATCCACACGGTTCGGGATCCACGCACCACCAGATCTGCCCGGTGCAGCACCGAGTCGGGACCGTCGCCGACGAGTCGATCGAGCGTGTCGAGATCCTCGTCGGACACGGCGTTGTCGAGGCCGGTCCGCATCCGGCTCAGCACCGCGTGGGCGTATCGGCGTGCGGTGTCGTCGACGTCGGCACCGAGTTCGTCGCGGCGCATCTCGACCATCCCGAACCCGGCGCGACGCAGGTTGTCGCTCCAGTCGGGCCACCTGTTCCACCCTCGGGACGCCGCGGCCTCGTGACATCTCGCTTCGAGTCCCGATGTACCGATACCGATGTCGTCGGGCAGGAATCGTGGTTGCGACTCCATCTCGGTGACGACCACCGTCCCCCCGGGTGCCATCGCCTCGGCGAGTTGCCGGAGCGTTGCATCCGGATCCTCGATGTGGTGCAGGGACAGCGCCGCCCAGGCGAGGTCGATCGCACCGACGGCCGGAAGTCCTGCATCGAGGTCGGCCTCGACGGTCCGGATCCGATCACCGAACCCGTTGTACGCGGCGGTCTTCCGGAGTCGTTCGAGCATCCCGGCGGACCGGTCGAGAGCGACGAGCTGCGCGTGGGGGAACCGGCGCGCCAGGGCGAGTGTGCCTGTTCCTGTGCCGGCGCCGATGTCGACGACGGTGCGCGGTTCGCGCTCGAGCTGTCCGGCGACCCGGTCGAGCAACGACTCGAAGTAGGGCCGGTTCATCGCGGCGTCGAGGTCGAGCACCTCGGCCATCGACTCGTCGTGCGCGTGGTCGTGCGGTGCGTGGTGGGCGTGGTGGTGCATGACTCCACGTTAGGACGCGTCATCCAGTTTCGGCATACACTCTTGCCTATGGAGCAAGAATCGTCCGATCTGGACCAACTCATCCGTCAGCGCATCCGCAGCCTGCGGCTCGCGCGGGGGTGGACCCTCGACACTCTCGCAGGCCGGTGCCACATCAGCCCGTCCAACCTGAGCCGCATCGAGACGGGCCGTCGCAGGATCGCACTCGACCAGCTCGTTCCCATCGCGCGGGCACTCGACACCACGATCGACCAGCTCGTCGAATCCGGCGAGGACCAGGACGTGGTGATCAGGCCCCAGGCGTGCGACACCCCGGGGTACACGACCTGGCTATTGTCGCGGGAACGATCACTGGGCGGCGTCACCATCGCCAAGATGCGGATCACGAAGCAGGAGCCGGTGCCGGCCGACACGCTCCCCGTGCACCCGGGGCACGAATGGTTCACCGTCCTGACCGGCACCGCCCGGCTCCAACTCGGCGAACGGACGATCCTCATCCAGGAGGGCAACGCCGCCGAGTTCTCGACGATGACACCGCACGCCATCAGCGCGCACGACGGACCGGTGGAGATCCTCACGATCCTCGATCAGAACGGGGAGCGTGCGCACCTGCGCAACCCCGCATCGCACTGAAAGGGCCGGGTTCGCCCGTCAGGCGTACAGGCGATCGACGAACGCGCCGAGATTCTCGCGGACGCGCTCGGCCTTCTCCTCCGGCTCGAGATCCTCGCGGTACCGGCTGCCCAGTGCGGGCCTCTTCTTGCCGCGCGCGTACAGCGAGCACTGCAGGTCGATGCACATGTAGGTTCCGACCGCGTTGCCCGCTCGACCCGCATCGCCGACCTTGTTCGCCGTCATCAAAGCGATGCCACCCCGGGTGTGGGTGGTGAGGCAGATCGTGCACATCTGCGTCTTGCCCGAGCCCTGCTGTTCGAACCGCATGGCGACACCCACGAGTTCGCCGTCGCGGGGGACCACGATGTAGCCGCGACCGGGGAACGACGGGTCGGTCCAGCCGAGGAAGTCGAGTTCGTCCCACGGTCGGTCGTCGAGATCGCGCGGCACCGGAAGCCGCTTCGCATCACCCTTGGAGCAGTTGACGAAGGATGTTCGAATGTCCCGTTCGGTGAGCGGGTCCATGGCCGGGACCACCTTTCGTTCGCGTATGTACCGACCCGAGGACGGTACGCGCACCGCTCACACCGGGCAAACGATTTTCGCGGCCCTCACGCCGACGAACGCGGTGCTCCGATACCCGGATCGATCGTCACCGGACCGGATGCGGTGGGCGCGACCGGGAAGTCGAAGATCGCCGTCGGAAGATACACCGTGGCACACGAATTCGGGATGTCCACGACACCCGACAAACGTCCCTCGATGGGTGCAGCCCCGAGCAGGAGATACGCCTGCTCGGGGCTGTAGCCGAATTTCGTCAGATAGTCGATGGCGTGCAGACACGCCCGCTGGTACGCCAATTGCGAATCCAGATACCGCTGTTCGCCGTCGAGCGTCACGGACGTGCCGGAGAACGCGAGCCACTCGGAATACTGCGGGTCGGTGTTGCCCGGCATGAAGATGGCGTTCTCGCTCACCCCATAGGTCTCCATACCGCCGGGGATCAGATCGACGCGCAGGTCGATGAACCCGCCCATTTCGATGGCACCGCAGAAGGTGATCTCGCCGTCACCCTGCGAGAAGTGCAGGTCGCCGACCGACAGATTCGCGCCGTCGACGAAGACCGGATAGAAGATCCGGCTTCCCTTCGTGAGGTTCTTGATGTCCTGGTTGCCGCCGTTCTCCCGCGGTGGAGCGGTGCGCGCCGCTTCGGCCGCGACCCGGTCGAAATCGGCGCCCGACAGGCTGCCGAGAATCGCGCCGTTCGGCTCGGGCGGCAGCGCCAGCGCCGGCTCGCGGTCGGGATCCGTCGCGATCAAAGCAGCTTCCCGAGTGTTCCACGTCGACAGCAGTTCGTGCGACGGCGCCGTCCCCATCAGGCCGGGATGCACGATGCCGGTGAACGACACGTGGGGCACGTGGCGGCTCGTCGCCTTCTGCCCGGAGAAGTCCCAGATCGCCTTGTAGGCGTCGGGGAACTGGTCGGTGAGGAATCCCCCGCCGTTCGTCTTCGCGAAGATGCCCGTGTAGCCCCAGCCCTGCCCGGCGAGCGGACCCGAGTCCTCCTGCGGAATCGGGCCGAGGTCGAGGATGTCGACGATCAGCAGGTCGCCGGGCTTGGCACCCTCCACCGCGAACGGTCCCGACAACGCGTGCACGATGTGCAGCGGGGCATTGCGGATGTCGTCGGCGGAGTCGTCGTTGTGGATCTCGCCGTCGAACCATTCGCGGCAGTGCACGCGGAAGGAATCCCCCGGTTTCAGCATCGCGACGGGCGGGATGTCCGGGTGCCAACGGTTGTGGCCGATCTTGTCCTGATCGGTGAACCGGCGGGTCGAATCGAGCGGGAACACGACGTCGGGCACGGGACCTCCTGGAGCGGTGTCTGGTTACGGGCGGTGTCGGATCACGGGCGGTGTCGGATCACGGGCGGTGTCGGATCACGGGCGGGGCAACGTTCGATGTCGGGGATCGGTCGTGACCGGCCGCGACGGACGCCTCGATACGCCTGGGAGGGAACCCGAGACGACGTCGGGCTCGGAAGCGGTACGGGCCGTCGCGTCGTGCAGGCGCATCGCTGCCGAACCTCCCCGACCGAGACGCGGTGGGGTGAGAGAGCGACGAGACTGTTGCTCGCACCGCGGGCACGGAGCCGATGCGGAGACTTCACTCATGGGAACGGAGACGTCGAAGGGCCCGCAGTCGGCACATCGGAACTCGTACATCGGCATCTGCATCGCCTCTCGCGCGTCGGTGCACCGACCATAACGGACCGAGCGGAAACCCGCGTGTCTACTCCGAATCTTCCTGCCGTCCGGATCTATTCGGTGACGCGCTCCCGTTTCGTCAGCACCAGCGGTTCACCTTCGGTGATCGCGATCGTGTGTTCGCTGTGCGCGGTACGCGAGCCGTCGGCGGAGCGGATGGTCCAGCCGTCCGGGTCGTAGACGATCTTGTCCGTCCCCGCCGCGAACCACGGTTCGAGGGCGAGCGTCAAGCCGGGACGCAGCACGAGCCCACGCCCCTTACGCCCGGCGTTCGCCACGTGCGGATCCTCGTGCATGGTGCGGCCGAGACCGTGACCACCGAATTCGGTGTTGACGGGATAGCCGTACTCGGCGGCGACGGCGCCGATCGCCGCGGAGATGTCGCCCAGGCGGTTGCCGGGGAGCGCGACGGCGATACCCGCGGCCAGCGCCACCTCGGTCGCCTCGACGAGATGCCGGTCCTCGGGACGCTCCGCGCCGACGATGATGCTGCGCGCCGAATCGGCGACCCAGCCGTCGATCGAGACCGCGATGTCCATGCTGAGCAGGTCGCCGTCCCGGAGCACGTAGTCGTGTGGGAGTCCGTGCAGCACTGCGTCGTTGACGGACAGGCAGATGACGTTGCGGAACGGTCCGCTCCCGAACGACGGCGCGTAATCCCAGTAGCACGAGACCGCGCCACGTTCCTCGATCATGTCCCGTGCGCGCTGTTCGAGGTCGAGCAGGTTCACGCCGGGACGGGCGCGGCCCGTCAGGTCGTCGAGCAACTCGGCGATGAACGTACCGGTCACATCCATTGCCGCGATCTCACCGGGGGTCTTCAGTTCCAACACGTGGGCACTCCTCAGGATCACAAGACGGTATTTAAATACCACCCTATCGCGACGATCGGTATTTTCATACCGACGCGGTTAGACTGCGGGTCATGGTGCGACTCCCCCTGACCCCGGAACAGCTGGCCGCCGGCAAACGCCTGGGTGGACGGCTGCGCGATGCCCGAGGCAGCAGGACGCTCACCGAGGTGGCTCAGGCCGCCGACATCTCGCCGGAGACCCTTCGGAAGATCGAGACCGGACGACTGGCGACGCCGGCCTTCGCGACGATCGCCGCCCTCGCACGGGTGCTGCCCGTCTCCCTCGACGATCTGGCCGAACTGACCCTTCCCTGTGACGACCTGCAGCAAACCGGGTGATCTTACCCCGCATGACGTAACAGCAGCAGACATCGGCAGCGATATCAGGAGGCGTAACACCGCGACAGCGAAGGGACCCGAATGTCGATGCAGCCTCCGCCGGACGGATACGGCTACGGCTACGGCGCTCCCCCGCCACCCTGGCCCACCCCGACCCCGCCGCGACGACCGAAGTGGCCGTGGCTCGTGGGCGGTGCCCTGCTCGTCGCCGTCGTCGCCGCAGTCGCCGCCCTGGTCGTCGTCCTGACCCGCTCGTCCGATCCGGGATCGGAGAGCGCCGTCGCCGCGAGCCCGTCCCCGTCGACCGTGACGGTCACCGTGTCGCCATCCGCAGCCCCGCAGACCGAGGCGGATCCGCCCACCCCGCGAGCGCAGACGAGCCGGCCTGCCACCCCGAGCGGCTTCCCGACCAACGGCACCCTGAAGGTCGGAGTCGACATCACCCCCGGCGAATACGCGCTACGCCCGACGGATTCGCTCGGCGGCTACTGGGAACGGCTGTCGTGCCTCACGGGCGACTTCGAGTGCATCACGGCCAACAGCATCGTGCAGGGCAACAGCTACGTCACCGTGCTGCCGGGCGACCTGGCCCTGCGGATCGAGGATCTCGAACTCACAGCAACCGGCAATCCCGCGCCCGCGACCGGACCCGCACGTCCACTACCGCCCGTGTCGGCCTCCGAGGACACCGACCCCCAGGGTTTCGTCGGCATCCCCGAGGCGCGGTGCAACCACACGAATCCCGCCGTCGCCATCGGCCAGACCGCCGACTCGCTCGTCGTGGTGTGCGAGACCGGGGCCGGCCGGTACTACTACAAGGGCGTTCGTACGAACGACGGTGCGGCGATCGAGATCGACGACCCCGTGCCCTCGGGCGACGGTTTCACCGCCACGAACGCCGGTGTGCAGTACAGCATCTCGTCGCGTGCTCTCGTCATCTCCGAGGGGTCGACGGTGCTCGCCGAGGAGCCGATGCTGCAGTACTGGTCGCAGTGATCGGCGGTACCGGTGATCACCGGGGACGCGAGGCCGCCCGCCCCGCGCCGCTCTGCCACACACCGTGCACCCCGCTCGGCCCGATGCCTCGATCAAGAGCGAGCAGCAGGACGGCACATCCGATTCCCGACAGCACCAGGCTCGTGCCGAACAGCGCGGGATAACCGAACACGTCTCCGACCACACCGGCGGTGAAGCCCGCGATGCCCTGCACCACGACGATCGCGCACGCGAGCAGGGTGTAGTCGCTGCCGGCGTGGTCCCTGTCCGCGGCGTCCATCATGAGCGTGAACACCGCGACCGTCGCGGCGCCGCCGAGGACGTGTTCGGCCAGGCTCGCGGAGACGATGAGCCCGAACCCGCCGTAGCCGAGCGACGCGACGACGTACAAGGCGAGGCTCGCTGTCTGGGTCACGCCACCGATCAGCAGGGCTTGCCGACGACCGCGACGGAAGCACAGCCACCCACCGAGGGCGGCACCGCCGAGAGCGCCTGCCGAGGACAGCACACCCTTGACCAGCGCGATCTGCCCGAGGGTGAGTCCCGAGTCGGACATGAACGGACCGACCATCGCCGAGCCCATCGAGTCACCGAACTTGAAGCCGCCGATGAGCAGGATGAACGCGAGCATCCCGGGGCGGCGCAGACGCGTCCACCACGCGACCGTCATGCGGGTCGCGCTTCGCGGTTCCCGATCCGTCGTGGCTCGTCGCTCCGTGCGCGGCAGTCGCCACACCGGGATCGTCGTCAGCACCAGCAGGAATGCCATCGCGAGGAACAGGCTGCGCCAACCCGCGAGGGAGAACACCCACAGCAGCGCTCCCCCACCGACGATCATCCCGATGCGGTACGCACCGACCTGGATGCCGTTCCCCAGCCCGCGTTGTTTCGGTCCGAGCAGTTGCACGGCCAGACCGTCGGTCGCGACGTCCTGCGTTGCCGAGAGGGCGTTGACCACCGCGATGCCGACGAGCAGCCACCGCAGCGTCGACGACAGGTCGAGGCACGCCAGGATCAACGACACCGCCGACGCCGCGAGCTGGAGCGAGAGCAACCACTGCCGCCGGGTCCCGTAGTGGTCGACGTACGGCGCCCACAGGAACTTCAGCGCCCACGGCGCGAAGAGCACACCCGTCGCGCTGATCGCGATCAACGAGAAACCGGACTCGCGCAGCACCACCGGAAGCGCTTGGGTGAAGAACCCGTACGGCAGACCCTGCGCGAAGTACAGGGCGGCCAGCAGCGCGAGCGTGCCGGTCGGGATGCCGAGCCGGGCCGGTGCAGTCATGCGGACATGGTGGCAGAACGGTGTCGGCCGTCCCCGACGAGCATCTGTGAACCGCGCCTCGCTCTCCGATCGCGCCACCGCCGATCACCCGAGGCGCAGCTCACGTTGCAGCCGATGGGAGGATGGTGCCCGTGCCGATGCCCTCACCCTTGCCCGTCAGGAACGGGGTCGGGCCCACGCGACTGCGTGTTCCGACCTCCGGTCCGTGGTCGACGGTCGCCGAGTACGTCGTCGCACGCTTCGACCATCTCGACGCCGACGATCTCTACCGCCGATTCGACGACGGCGAGATCGTGGGCATCGACGGAGAACCGATCGGTCGCAGCACCGAACTCCGAGAGCACCGGTTCGTCTGGTACTACCGCGATCTGCCCGTCGAGGAACCGGTGCCGTTCCACGAGGAGATCCTGCATGTGGACGACGACCTCGTCGTGGTCGACAAACCGCACTTCCTGCCGACCACTCCGGGCGGGCGCTACCTGCGCGAGTCGGCGCTGGTCCGGTTGCGCACCCGCCTCGACAACCCGGATCTGACACCGATCCACCGGCTCGACCGGGCGACCGCCGGGCTCGTGATGTTCTCGGCCCGGCCCGAGACGCGCGGTGCCTACCAGTCGTTGTTCGAGAAGCGCCGGGTCACCAAGGTGTACGAGGCGGTGTCTGCACTGCCGGCGGAATGGGATCCGGCAACGCCGGAGATCGCGGGACGTCCGCTCCCCGTGTTGTACCGCAATCACATCGAGGCGCGGCGCGGTGAGTTGCGCGTCGTCGTCGACGACACCCGCGAACCCAACTCGGAGACGCTGATCGAGGTGCTCGGATCCGGGATGAGCAGGTCGGGACGGGCCGTCCTGCACACCCTGCTGCGCCCGCGCACGGGTCGGATGCATCAGCTGCGAGTACACCTGACGGCGCTCGGTATCGGGATCCTCGGCGACCACTGGTATCCCGTCCTGCTGCCCGAGACACCGGACGACCATTCGCTCCCCCTCCAATTGCTCGCGCGGGAACTCGAATTCGTCGACCCTCTGTCGGGCGCCGAACGCCGGTTCGTCACGCGGCGCATCCTGGACGAAGCACCGCTGCCGGAAGACTGAGCACGTTCGGCTCGATCCGTGCTTCGTCATGCAGTGGTTACGGGATACCGCTACCCCTGGGTACCGAGGACGACCGGTCACGGCACGGAGACGACCCGGAGCGGCTGCGCGAAGAGGCGCCGATCCGAACGGAACTCCGCCGCATTCCGGTACCTGACAACCTGTCACTGTGCCGTAGGGGTAGTACTCCGGAGCATGGGTCCACGCGTTCTTTGCGGCCGGCAGCCACGCGTCGAGCTCTCGGCGCGTTGCCCCCAGTAGCATGGACCACCGTATCCGCCGAGAACCGCCCCGCCTTGACAGGTGACCTGACCAGCGCCGAACTGCTCCGTTGGTTTTGACTCGAGGACGAATTGGCCGACCTCGCCAGGAAGCTCGACATCAGAGTCTCCGGCAGCAAGGAACTCCTGACTCGACGGATCGCAGCGAAACTCGGCGGCATCCCATTCGCGGAGCCGCAGCCGGCCAAGCGTGCGTCCCGGGCACAGCTGGCCGGTCCGCTGACTTCGGCGACGGCGATCCCCGAGGGCCAAAGGTGCAGCCAAGTCGTGCGCACATGGTTCACTCGATCACTATCTGGCAACGCGCGATCAGGGCACGAAGTCCATCGACAGACAGTTAGAATTCAACCGATTCACCCGCGCATGGCATGAGGCGAACCCGACGGGGATCCGGGACGATCTGCTTCATGCCCGGAGACGTTACCGGCAGCTCCCAGTGGACCGGCGGGGCAGGGCATTGTCCACTATCCGGTCCCATCGGCCATTGATCAGCCCTAGGCAACGGGTACGGAGCAGGTGCGCAAGAAAACGGGCGCTCACCAGCACCGTACTTCGCACTGATGAGCACCTGAGCCGAGGGAACGTAGCTCATACACGTTGAAGCGGAACTCGGTGCTGGGCGTTCGCTGCGAACGCCTACCGTCGAGAACCACTCCTACCTGGACTTTCACTTGTGGGTGGCGCTGCGGCGGGTTGAGCTCGATCGAGACTCCTGCGGACGCGCTGCGGACGGGCCAGCTCCTATCATGCGGAGGTACCGTCCAGTGACATGTTTCTCGATGGCAGCGACCTATCTTCTCGGTATGCCCATCCCAAAAATCATGGACGTAAAGCAGCTGATGGCAGCCTCCAAGCGCGGCGAGGTCCGTGTCCGTAGAGCCGCGAACTCAGGCGCTCGCGAGCATCTACCGCGGAACCCTCACAGCCGGTTCTTCTTCACCGAGGAAGCCGTCGCCGAGTGGATCCTGCAAGGTTCGCCCGAGATTCCTCCGAGGAAACGTTCGAGACGAACTCGGTAGCCGAGATCTCGCACGCGATCGTGCAGAGATCTCGCCGAGTACGACTTCAGCACCGGCAGGGCCGACGAACAGCGCAAGGATCGCTCGTGCCGGCCGCCGACCTCGTACGGGAGCCGACCGTCGAACGCCGGAGCGCGAAAACTGCCCAATCCTTCCGCTGTCGGATCGAACGGGGTCGGCACGAATCCGATGTCGGAGCGAAGCATCGGACACATCTGCGTCCTCAGTGCGAATCCGCCGTCAGGCCCATCCCAGCCACGAGGGTCGCCCGATCGTAGTACTCGAGCCATTCGGTGACGAGGCCGTCGGCCATCCGGAGAACCCCGACCACAGGGACCTCGCCGTGATGGCCGTTGAACTCGAAGTCGTCGACGCGCTCGACGAAAACACGTCCGTCGATGACGCCGAGCGCCTTGATGTGCAGCTTGATGCGCTCGGTCCCGCTGCCGAGAGCGTAGATACGCTCCGCGATTGCGTCGCGCCCGACGAGCGGTTCCTGCATCACACTGTGAAGGACCCTGTCCCGGGCGAACAGGTCGACCACAGCGTCCCAGTCCATGGTGTCCCAGGCGTGGAACATGCGTTCGGCAACGACCAGTTTCTCTTCGTCGTTGATTCGACTTCCTTTCCTCCTGTGGGTGATACGCACGCGGCGTTCGCCACGTGCCTCCGGGTCACCGGCTACCGGGCGAGAAGAACAACCCCTCCTGCACGAACGAACCCACACAGCGGCCATCCTCGTCGAACACGTCGGCGACCGTCAGACCTCGACCTGACGATGCGGTGGGAGATCTCTGCGCGTAGAGCAACCACCGGTCGGCCGGGGCCGGACGGTGGAACCACATCGCGTGGTCGATGGACACGCCATCCCACGGATGGTCGCCGAGGTGCTCGCCGCCGACCGGCACCCCGTGCGGGACCAGGCTCGCCGACAGCGCAGTGATGTCCGACATCATCAGCGTCACTGCCTGATTCAGGACGGGGTCGGAAGGCACGGAACCGGCGGCGCGCAGCCAGACCATGGTCGAACCGGCAGGCGCGTCCGGCACCACCCTCAGGTCCGCGACGGTGGTGGTGGACCAGATCTCCGGCACGCCTCCCCAGGGTTCGGCCCATTCGGCCATGGTAGGGCACTGCTCCGCCGGTGGGACGTCGGGCATCCGGTCCTGATGCTCCAGCCCGTCCATCGGAGGCGTCGACGACACCATCGCGTGGCAGAGAATCTTCCCCGCCTGCTCGACGGTCACCAGTCTGCTCGACATGCGGCGACCGTCCCGCGACCGCGAGACCGCGAACTCCAGGGGCTCGTCGGGCGTTCCCCCGGCGAGGAAGTAGGCGTGCAACGAATGGGGACGGGACGGAGCCTCTGTCGTCAGCCCTGCCGCGACCAGCGACTGTGCGAGCAACTGCCCCCCGAAGAGGCGGGGGAAGCCCAAATCGATGCTGCCGGCACGGAATCGATCGCCACCGAGCGGGGTGAGTTCGAGTGCCGCGAGCGTGTCGTCGAAACGAGCACGCTGGTCGATCACCCCGCCTCGGGTGTCGGCCCCGAGAACGCCGTCGGTCGTGCCGTCCATGGTGGTCATTCGGTCGTGGTCCTTCCGTCGTGGTGCGGGTGGTCGGTCACACACGCTGGACGATCACCGCCGCGCCGAGGCCGAGCCCACCGGGAATGGCGAGGAGAGCGAACTCGCCGTCGACTCTGGCCAGGTGATCCAGTGCGTTCACCAGGATCGAGCCACCGCTCGCACCCAACGGATGACCCGTCGCCACAGCGCCCCCGTTGGGGTTGACCCGATCCGGATCGAGGTTCAACTCCTTCGTCATCAACAGCGGTGACACAGAGAAGGATTCGTTGGCCTCTACCACGTCCAGATCCGCTGCGGTGAGTCCCGCGCGATTCAGCGCGTCCCGTGCCGCGTGTACACCTGCGGTCAGCCCCGGAGATCGGACGGCCGCCTGGCCCACGCCGACGATCCGGCCGATCGGCTTGGACCCGATCACCGCCGCCGCGGCGGCCGACCCGAGCACGACGGCCGCGGCGCCGTCCGCCAACTGAGGTGCGGTACCCACGGTGTGCAGTCCCCCCTCCGGACGCGACGAATCCGGAAGTTGGCGTGCGACGCGAGCCCACGACGGATCGTCGGCGAAGAGCGTCGGCAGCGCCGCGAACTCTCCGATGTCGGCGTCCGCCCGCGCTCCCTCGTCCCGATCCAGGATCACCGTGTCACCGGCCATGACCGGGATGATCGAGTCGGACGACGGTGCTGCCACCGAACGGCGGTGGGAGGTCACCGCATAGTGATCCAGCTCCTCGCGGGTGAACCCGGCGTCCGCGGCGGTCATGTCGGCCGCGACGCCGATCGTGACGTATCCGGTGGCATCCTGCAGGTCGCCCTCGAAGGCGAAGGCGGGCTTGTCGACGAGCATCGGTACCCGAGACATCGACTCCACACCTCCGGCGACGACGACATCGTGCATCCCCGCGCCGACCTTCGCCGCGGCCGTGCCGATCGCGTCGAGCCCCGAGCAGCACAATCGCGAGACCACGCCGCCAGGCACACCGTCCGGCCATCCTGCCCACAGTGCGGCAGCGCGCGCAATGTCACCGCCCTGCTCGCCTGCAGCGGTGCTGGTGCCGATGACCATGTCCTCGACGAGGTTCGCATCGAGTCCTCGGTTCCGCAGTGCCCGTAGCAGAGTCGCGAGAAGTTCGTGGGCGGGAACGTCTGCGAGGGTTCCCCCGGTCCGCCTGACACGTCCCTTCGGGGTTCGTACGGCGTCGTAGACGAAGACGCCGGGAACAAACTTTGGCATGGCAATGTCCAATCGTCGAGGGGCAGGCGACCGCGTGCCCCGTCACGTCGAGTCGAGTTGTGGATGCTCAGGAGCAGGGTCGTGCGGCCCCCGCCTGATCGAAGTCGCCTCGGAACGGCGTGACGACGGGCCGGATCAGCAGTCCTGCCGGTGCGGCGCACACCTGCGGGACGGTGTTGACCACCGCGGCCGCCACCGCGTACTGCTCACTCGTCATCTTCGTGGTGTCCGACGGGTGCTTGTGCAGGTCCACGGAGATCGTCGCGCCGGGATGACCGACGAGGTTCACCTGCCACAGCGGCGGATCCGGGCGATCGAGGTGCGTGCTGTCGACGTACCAGTTGATCGAGATCGTGATCATGGGCCTGCCGCCGACGATCCCGGTCCACCGCCAGTTGGTGTGGCTCACCGTGCCCCTCTTCAACAGACCGGCACGGAGCTCGAGGTCGTGCGGCGCGGCGTACACCCGGTGGTCGGTCTCCACGGTATCGAGGACGAGCCCGAGTCGCGCGGCGACGGCACCGACGGCCTCCTCGAACATTCCGTTCAACGCCGACACCGGGCCCCAGTTGACGTCGTTCGGGTCGACCTTCGCCGAATCGGAGCCGAAACCGAGTGTGCCGAAGAGATATCCGGGATTTCGGATGGCGGTGCTGTCGACATTTTCCACGATCTCGATCGAGTCGAGGTCCATCGTCAGGCCCGAGGCCACGACGGCGAGCTGTTCGCCGACGAAGCCGGGGTTCAGGCCGGCGGACACGAGGGTCGCGCCGCCCTTCTCCCCCGCAGCGGCGAGCGCCGCGGCCCGAGGGCCCGGCCAGTACCCCGGATGGCTGTACCCGTTGATGCTGATGACGTTCTTGCCCGATTCCAGAAGAGCGATGATCTCGTCGTCGTGACTGCCGTACGGTCCGAGCCGGGACGCGTGGATCACGACGTCCGCGTCGAGCGCGAGGATGTCCTCCACCGAACGCGTCGCGATCACCCCGGTGTCGGGACGGCGCGCGATGACGCCTGCGTCGAGTCCCTCTTTCTCCTCGCCGTAGACGAACACCCCGACCAGTTCGAGAGCGGGATGGTCGATCACACCACGCAGGACAGCCGTTCCCATTGCCCCTGTGGCCCATTGGACGACGCGATACACCATCTACGAACTTCCTCTTCCTGGAACGGGATTGCCGGGTCAGTCGACGTTTGTCGGCTGCTTGCGGAGTTCGCGCTTGAGCAACTTGCCCACTGCATTTCGCGGAAGCTCCTCGCGAATGTCGAGTCGCTCGGGCAGTTTGAACGAGGCGATCTTGCGCTCCTTCAGGAAGGCGACGAGCTCGTCGAGTGACAGGGTCGCATTCTCGCGGAGGACGACGACGGCCGCGACACGCTCGCCGAGCACCTCGTCCGGGTCACCGACGACCGCGACCTCGGCAACAGCCGGGTGTTCGGCGATGATGCCTTCCAGTTCGACCGGCGCGATGTTCATGCCGCCACGGATCACCAGGTCCTTGCCGCGGTCGACGTAGCGCAGGTACTGGTTGTCGTCTCCCGCGATCTCGAAGATGTCCCCGGTCTTGAGGTAGCCGTCCTCGTCGAAGGGGCTGTCCAGGTTTTCGCCGTCGACGTAGCCGGGGAAGATCGTGGGGCCCGCGAGGTGGAGTTCACCCGGGCGGCCCGGCTCGGAGATCTCCTCTCCGGACTCGGGGTCCACGAGCTTGACGCTGACCCTCTTGGCGATCCGGGAGGACCACGTGATGCCCGGGGTGCCGTACCGCGGGAAGTACCGCGCCCGGTTGTCCGGATCCGGGAAGTCTTCCGCGCTCGACAGCAGGGAGACGCCCTCGTTCGACCCGAAGAAGTTGATTACACTCAACCCGAACTTCTCTTGCCAGCCGCGCACCATCGCCGGCTGGAGCGGCGCCGAACCCGAACCGATGCGGGTGAGACTGGAGAGATCGATCTTGGCGAGCAGGGCGTCGTTGTGCAGCAGCATCCACAGCAGCGCCGGCGGCGCAAGGGTGTAGGTGACCCGCTCGACCGCGATCTGCCGGAAGAACGTGGGGGCGTCGAACGGGTGGTGCTGCACGAGCGTCGCGCCGGTGACGAGCCACGGCAGGAACATGCCGTTGATGCCTGCCATGTTGATCATGGGGAACGGATTGAGCAGGACATCGTCGACGACGACACGCGGCGCGTCGATCGTCGCGACCGAGAACGAGATCCAGTCGAAGTGCGTGCGCGGGACGCCCTTCGGCTCCCCTTCGGTTCCGGAGGTCCAGCAGATCGTCACACAGTCGTTGGGGTCGTTCGGATCGTCCGAACGCCGCGCCCCGACCAGCTCGCGATCACTTGCAGATGCCGTGGCCGGGACTATGTGGGCGTCCGGGGCATCGGTCGCCTCGATCGCTGCGCCGAGGGTCAGCACCGATCGGAGGGTGGGGATCTGGTCCCGCGCGGCGACGGCGTCGGCCGCCGGGTTACGGGCACCGAACTGGTTGACGGTCACCAGGGTCACGAATTCGGCCCGGTTGGCCATGGTGACGAGTTCGTGCTCGCGGTACTGCATCGCGAGCGGCGAGACGACCGCACCGATCGACCAGGCGGCGAGGTAGACCTCGGCCAGTTCGATGGAGTTCGGCAGCTGAACCCCGATGACGTCGCCTCGAACGATGCCGTGTTCGACCAGACGAGCCGCGAGATGTGTGACCTCGGCTTCCAATTCGTTCCAGGACACCCGCCGCGGATCGGACCCGACCAGGTCCCGACGGTTCGCGGGGTCGACGATCGCGGTGGCGTCGCCACGCGCGGTCACCTGATCGAGGAACAACTGGTCCAGTGTGTCCGTCGTCCACCATCCACGCTCGAGGTAGTCGTCGACACGACTTTTCGGGTGCAGTCCGCGCTTGGCCTGAACCATGAGTCCACCTTTCTGACAACTGACATCTGCGTTCGAGTGGCGGCCCGTCGACATCACCGGCCCTTCCCGCCTGCTGCTTCAACCAGCAGCGTGACGCACGCTACTACAATAGTGAGAGTGTCTCAATAAGGGAGGAGATGGCTCGAAGCCGTGGACAGAGCCGCGAATCTCGTCCGTTCGCGGCTCCACAAGCCGAGGTCAGCGTTGCGCCGGCGAGTGTCCCGAGATCCCCGCCATGACCACCCAAAAGCACTGAATACAGGATCAACAGTCTTATTTGTGTATTTCGTACGAATCGGCGGGGCGCTCGTAGGGCCCCGGCAGGCGCTGGACAACTGCCGGGACCCGACGAGACGACCTACAGGCCGATGGCCTCGGCCGCGTTGTCGACGCTGCGCCACCGGCGGATTTCCTCACCCGACGCCCAGGTCGAGTGCGTACCGCTGGAGATCCGCTCCGGAAGCTCGAGCTTGCAGACAGGCCCGTCCCCTACCCGGGCCGCGTCGAACACCAGGCAGTACGAGGCATCCTCGTTCATGTCGGTGGTCAGGGTGACGAGGTATCCGTCGTCCTCGGACTTGCTGCCCACGCGGGGCGCCATCGAGGTCTCGCTGCCGTAGACACCCTCACCGAAGGCGTAGTTCTCCTCCTTACCGGTCTGGATATCGTGCTTGACCAGCCCGTTGAACAGGAACCATCCCGGCTTGCCGGTCGCGGCGTACACGTAGCGGTGTTCACGGCCGCCGTGCGTGCCGTTGATCATGCCAAACTCGGTGATCCGCTCGCTGAGCGGCTCCTCCTTCACCTGCCCGGTGACGAGATTGAACCGCCAACGATGCAAGCGGGTCTGCAGGAAGTCGAGCGCCAGGAATCGGAAGGCCTTCTCCCACTTGTTGGCCAGCCCGTCCAGAGAGGGTTCTGGGGCACCCTGGTAGAAGCCGTCGAGGACGATCTCGTCGCCGTCTTCGTAGGCATTGGCGAAGTGCAGGACGTAGGTCGGATCCGCCTCGAACCACCTGATGTCGGCCGTCTGGCCGCGCCGCGGGATCACCGCGAACCGCGCCGGCATGTCGCGGTGGAACTTCGGCGAGTGGATGCCGTGCTCGAGTCCCCTCGGATCCCAGAACATCGGCAGGTCGTTGAGAATAGCGTAGTTCTCGGTGAACGCCATGTCATGTGGCAGGCGTGGACCGGGGAGCGGAATGTCGACATAGTGGACGAGATCGTTGTTGCTGTCGACGACGCCGTACTTCATGTACGGCGCCTCCTTGCTGTAGTTGAAGAACAGCATCTCGCCGGTGCTGTCGTCGACCTTCGGATGCGCCGACACACCCCAGTGGTACGGGAACTTTCCGTTCCAGTCCTCCTTACCGAGGGTCTCGGCCGAGTACGGATCGAGGCGGTACAGGTCACCGCACTGCCAGAAGCCGGTCAGGGCCGTGCCGCGGTGTACGACGACGTCGGTGCTCGACGCGTCCTTCATCCGACGCCGCGCACCCCAGCCGTCCTCGCGCTTGGACCACGCGGGCATCTCCGACGCGCCGGCCCAGATGGCATGGCCGGCCTCGTTCTCCGCGAGCAGCCCGTCGGTCCGAACGAACCTGTTGCGGTAGAACGCCTTTCCGTCGCGGAATCCCACCGCGTGAACCATGCCGTCACCGTCGAAGGGGTGATAGTTCCGAATGGCCGGATGTAAGGGGTTCTCGGTGTTGCGCAGGTAGACCCCATCGAGGTCCGCGGGGACTGCACCCTCGACGACCCGAAGATCGTCCGCCTTCCACTCGGTGGTCTGCGGGCGCCACGGCCCGGTCCGGTAGGGGTGGTCGTCATCCTCGGGGAGGGTGGACAGCAACCGCCCGACAACGTCAACGTCCATGACCTTGTTCACCTTTCACATGTCGCGGCCCCGACGTCCACCAGGGTCGCAATCCCGGGCCTCGTTCTACAATTAAAAGAGTGACGAGCTGGCGTGCCATTGTCAAGCATGGGCGCAGAATCACCCCGAACTCCCCCTCGCGATATACTCTTATAGTTGTAGTAAGCATCAGCTGCCTCGAGCACCCAGAAAGCGGTGACACCATGACCCCCGAACCCGTGTGGATCGCCGGCGGATACCAGTCGGACTTCTCCCGCAACCTCACCAAGGAGGGGCTCGACCTCAGCGGCCTGACCGCGGAGATCGTCAAGGGAACCCTCGACTCCTCGAACATTCCCGTCGGCGACATCGACGTCATCCACGTGGCCAACGCCTTCGGACAGGTGTACACCGGCCAGGGCCACCTGAGCGCGATGCCCGCCTCGGTCGAACCCGAATTGTGGAACGTCCCCGCAACCCGACACGAAGGCGCCTGCGGCTCCGGATCTCTCGCGATCCTCGCCGCGATGGCGGACCTCGAGTCCGGCCGATACGACTGCGCACTTGTCGTCGGCGTCGAACTGGAGAGGAACGTGCCGGGCGACCTCGGTGCACAGTACATGGAGGGCGCCGCGTGGATCGGGCACGAGGGCCAGGATGCAAAGTACATGTGGCCCTACATGTTCAGCCGCGTCGCGGAGGAGTACGACAAGCGCTACGGTGTCGATCCGCAGCACCTGTGGAGCATCGCCGAACTGAACACACGTAACGCCCGCAGGAACCCGAACGCGCAGACCCGCGTCCGCGAGTACGGGCCGGCCTCCTTCACCGCGGATGACGAGGCCAACCCCGTCGTCGAGGGCCGGCTGCACAAGGCCGACTGCGGCCCACTGACCGACGGCGGCGCGGGCGTGATACTACTGTCCGAGCGCTACCTCGCGGCCCGTCCCGAACTGCGCGAGCAGCCGATGTCGCGCATCCTCGGCTGGGGTCATCGCACGGTGGGACTGCTCCTCGAGGAGAAGCTGGCACGCAGCGCCGACACGCCACTGATGTTCCCGCACGTCGCAGGCGCCATCGAGGATGCGTTCACCCGCGCGGGCATCGAGGGCGTCGACGACCTCGACCTGATCGAAACGCACGACTGCTTCACCGTAAGCGAGTACATGGCGATCGATCACTTCGGGATCACCCCGCCCGGCGAGAGCTGGCGTGCCGTCGAGTCGGGCGACCTGGAGATCGGCGGCCGGATTCCGATGAATCCGAGCGGCGGCCTGCTCGGCGGTGGGCATCCCGTCGGCGCGACCGGTGTCCGGATGCTCCTCGACTGCCACCGCCAGGTCAACGGTAGCGCGGGCGACTACCAAGTGGCAGACGCCCGCCGGGCAGGCATGCTCAACTTCGGTGGCAGCACGACGACCACCGTCAGCTTCGTGGTCGGTTGACAGGACGACTGACTGTGACACGACCGCGCGGTCACACACCCCGATCGCGCGGTCGGCTCCTCATCGCTGCGATGCAGAGCCCGGTCGAGGACCTTCACAGCCAGATCCCGGTCCTGCTCGGAATCGGCGAACAGGGAGCCCATATGAATCGCCCGATCGAACGTCTCCTGCGGCGACGGCCGCTGCCGTTGATCCCCACTGATCGGCTGGGCGACGTCAAACAATCCGTCGATCGGCAGCAACTGTTCCGCTTGGGCACGAAGTGAGCTACGCAGACAGCGACACGGGGGACCAGCCGTGTTCGAAGCCGTCACGCATGGTTCGCCACAACCGCTCGGCAGATCCGGTCGAGCACCATGGACAGGCCCTACTACAGTGGCCGACGTGGCAAGACAACACAGGTATTCCGAACTGCCCGCCGGGGGCGACAATGCGATCGCGGTGACTCTCGGCGCCCTCGGCGACGAGTGGAATCTGTGGATCCTGCGTCATGCGATCGAAGGGTGCCGGCGCTACGGGGACTGGATGGCCCACGGCGCGATCTCGAACTCCGTCCTCGCCGCACGGCTGACACGACTCACCGATCTCGGCGTCTTCGACAAGGTCAAGTATTCGGACAGGCCGGCACGCTTCGAGTACGTCCTGACCGCGCGCGGACGCAGCGTCTGGCCCATCCTCCTGACGATGTGGGCGTGGGAGAACTCCTGGGCACCGGAGACCGACATCCCCCTGCCGAGGATGCGCCACACAGCGTGCGGCGAGACGTTCATCCCGATACTCACGTGCGGTGCGTGTGGCGACAACGCCGACCGGCACTCCGTTGGGGCGAGCCTGGGCCCCAGCGGGGCCTGGTCGCGCAGTGTTCCGGCCGCGGCGGGGCGCCGCCGATCAGCGAGCGCGAAACAACCCACGCAGGTTCTGCCGCACACCATGGAACTGCTCGGCAACCGCTGGTCCGCCGCGATACTCGGCGCGCTGTTCCTGGGGGCGACCCGCTTCGGTGAGCTGTCCGAGCAGACGAGCGCACCGCCGGCGATGGTCGCCGACCGCCTGCGGCGGTTCGACGATCTCGGCGTGATCGCCACGTCACCCAATCCGGCCCGGTCGGATTGGGTGACGTACAACCTGACCGACAAAGGGGAGGCGTTCTTCCCCGTCATCGCTCTGATGATCGACTGGGGCCAGCGCTGGTTCCGCGCCCCTGAAGGACCCGCGATCACGTTCAGGCACCTCACCTGCAAGAAGAGGTTCACGCCGCATCTCACATGCAGCAACTGCTCGACCGAACTCCGCGCGCGCCAGGTCTTGATCGAGGACGTGCCCACGTAGCAGGCGACTGCTACCACGCGCTGAAGATCGCCGCCTCGGCCGAGTCGATGTACTCGTCGAGCCGCGTGATCCTGCCGTCGTCCCCGACCTGGACCACGACGCAGGCATGCAGCGCCACTGGTTCTCCACTCGCCCGGTTCGTTCCCCGCAGAACATTCTGCTGGACGACACCACCTTCGAAGACACGGATCCGCCGCTCCGTGTATTTGCGGTCGGCCACCCAACGGTCCATGGCGGCGAGCACGCGAGCATTGTCATCGACCATCTGCTCTTTCAGGTCGTGGTTGTGCCAGATGACGGCATCCGGGGCGTAGATGTCGAAGAGGGCGGTGGGATCGCCCGCTTAGGCTGCGGCGATGATGCGGTCGCGCAGGACGACGTGGGCGTGGCGTTCGGTGGACCGGGCAGACATGACGCGCCTTCCGGAGGATGAGTTACTTCTTCAGTTGTCTCATCAGAAGACGCCTCACGCCACCACGCGGATGCACGAAAGCTCTTGTTTCCCAGCATTTCAGAGACTCCTCATGACGGACAGAGCGAGGCACCACCGGTCTCCCGGCGGCACCTCGCTCCCGTATGGGTGATTCTAGGACGCCAGGTTCTTCCTGATCGTGCGCTTGAGCAGCTTTCCCGATGCGTTCCGAGGCAACACGTCGACGAACGACACACCCACGGGACACTTGTAGCGCGCCAGCTCCGACCGCACGTGGCGAATCACGGCGTCCTCGTCGATGTCGGAATCGGGCATCCTGACGATGACCGCGTACGGTGATTCGCCCCATTTCTCCGATGCGACACCGACAACCGCGACCTCGGCGACTCCGTCCATTCCGCTGATGACGCTCTCGACCTCGGCAGGATAGACGTTCTCACCGCCACTGATGATCATGTCCTTGAGGCGGTCGTGCAGGTAGAGGTAGCCGTCGCTGTCGAAGCTTCCCCCGTCGCCGGTCCGCAACCAGCCGTCGACGATGACTTCGTCGGTCGCCGAAGCATTTCCGTAGTAGCCAGCCATGAGCTGCGGACCGCCGATGAGCACCTCGCCAACCGCGCCCGGGGGCATGTCCTCGAGAGTGGCCGGATCGACGATACGAATCGGGCATCCCGGCGTGGGCCGGCCGACCGACCGCAGGCGATGCTCCGCCGCCCCGGCGGCCAGATGATCTTCCGGACTCAGGACGGTCACCGCCCCGGTCGATTCCGTGAGCCCGTAGCTCTGGACGAACCGGCACCCGAGGATCTCCGTGGCGTCCTGGATGGTGGACAGCGGCATGGGTGCCCCGCCGTAGACGATGTACTTCAGCGCGGACCAGTCGAGTGATCGCACCACCGGGGACTGGACGAGCCGCTGCACCAGGGTCGGAACCATGACCGCGTGCGAGACCCGCCGTCCCACCAACTGCTGCACGAATTCCACCGGGTCCGTCGACACGTCGAGCACCAGCGTCGATCCCCCGAGCAGCGACACGAGGGCAAGCCCCATGCCGGTTATATGCGAGAACGGAACCGGTGCCAGCGCGACGGACGTCGGCCCGAGTTCGAGTTGCCCCTGCAATCCGGCGAGCGCGAAGCCGATGCCGCGAGCGGTCAGCAGGATTCCCTTGGGCTGCCCGGTGGTACCTGAGGAGAACTGCATCACCACCGGCGCTGCCGAGTCGACCTGGATCTCCGGGTCGACGGCGTCGAACGCCCCGATCCACGCCTCGTAGTCCGCGGCGGAGGCCACGGTTCGGCGGGCACCACGCACCGTCTCCACCAGTGCCTCATGCAGACCCACCACGACGGTCGGCTCGACTCTCTCCAGGATCGAGAGGACCTCGGCTCGCGAAAGCCGGTCGCCGACGATGCTGGCGATGGCGCCGATCTTGGCCACACCGAACAGCAGCTCCAGGAACTGCGCCGAGTTGGGAACGATCACCGCGACGCGGTCGCCTGCCGCCACCCCGTCCGCGAGGAGCGCCCGGGCAACCCGGGTCGAGGCCTCGTTCAACTCCCGGTAGGTCACGGGCGTGCCGTCCTGCACGACGGCGACACCATCCGGTGTCGCGGCTGCCTGCTTGCGCAGAATATCGGCGAGGACTTCGACCGGCGTTCCATCCGCATGCATGGCCGCACGCGCTGTGGCTGTGTTCATCGCTTCCTACCTACAGTCATTGACCTGGTCACTTGTACAGTTGAAGTAATATAGCTCACAACCCGGGGAGCACGTCAACCACCGTCCGCCGGTGTGACCGGCAGGGCACCCCGGCCCCACAGCGCACCCCTCGGCATCACCTCCCGCGCGAAGCGCTCGACGATCTCGTCGGAGGTTCGGGTGCAAGTCCCAGCCACCGGTGCGAAGGACAAGGGGGTCGAAATCGGCATCGGCGGCTCCCCCGACAGTCGGTGATGAACAACTCAACTCACGCCATCTGGATCGCCGGTCGGCGAATCACCCCGGCTTACCTCGGTACCACTCGAGGCAACGCCATCCATCGTCTTGGCTGCATCCCAGGCGTACACCGATACCCGACGGGTGCCGTCGAGACTCCCCTCGGCGGAGGATCTCAACAGCACCCGCGGCTTCCGCTCACCCGACGTCAGGCCGGACCGTCGGCCTGTGGGAGCTGGTCGGCCCTGACCCAGCAGGCGTGGAACCCGGACGGCACTCGCCGCGGCAGGAGCACCCGGGCCACCGGCCCGGCCTCGAGATCCTCGGCGTCGAAGATGTTGATCTCGCCCCGGTCCTCCACCTCGTCGTTGACGAAACAGACCAGATAGCCATCAGTTTCACCGGTTGAGTTGTCCCGCGGCGCGAACGGGCCTTCGGCTCCCCACCGTCCCGGCCCGAACTTGTGCTCGACCTTCGTTCCCGATTGTGAGTCGAACCGCACGATTCCGTCGAAAAGCAGCGTCGGCTCGTTGCCGAGGCTCATGTTGTACGAGTATCGGTGCGAGCGGCCCATGATCCGGGAGTCGACACTGGGGAACTCGATGTTCGCGTCATCCAACGCCATCTCGGTGGTCTGTCCGGTCCGGAGGTTGAACCGGTACCGGTACAACTGCGCGTCGAGTCGCATATACGCGAGCATGCTCGCGAGTGGATGATCGAACGTGCTCTGGTGCTGGGGGTTCTTGACCCGGCAGACATCCATGACGATCTCGTCGCCCTCTTCCCACGAGTTGACCACGTGGTAGATGTAGCACGGCTTCGCCTCGAACCAGCGCACCTCCGCGCCGGTGCCGTGCCGAGGGATGACTGCGAAGCGCGACACCAGCTCGCGGTCGTAGAAGATCCGGTACTTGCCGGCCTTCCTGGCCTCCTGGTCCTGCACGAGCGGCAGGTCCATCAGGATGGAGTAGTTCTCGGTGATGGCCATGTCGTGCGGCAGGCGAGGTGCCGGGAGATCGATGTGCGTCAGGTGCGTCTGGGTTCCGTCCGCACCGATGATGCCGTATCGGAGGTAGTCGACGTCCGGGCCGTAGTCGAACCAGAACAGTTCGTTCGTCGCCTCGTCCACCTTCGGGTGTGCCATCATGTCGCCGGCGAACGTCCCCAGGAAGTCCTGCGCACCGAGCGTTTCCAGGGAGAGCGGATCGACACCGTACGGCGTGCCGCACAGGTACCAGGTGGCGAGCACCTGACCCCGGTGGTAAATGACGTCGGTGTTGGCGGCGTCCTTGATCCCCAACCCGTGGCCGTTACCGAACGGGTTGTCCTTCGGGTTCTCCATCAGTCCGGTCCAGAGGGCCCGGCCCTCCGCGGACTCCCGCTCGAACGCCTTGGTGCGCACATAGCGGTTGCGATAGCGGACCTTGCCGTTCTCGAAGTGAGCGGCATGGATCATGCCGTCGCCGTCGAACATGTGGTACCGGCCGGAAGCGTCGAACTGCCGGTTCGGACCGTTGCGAAGATAGACGCCGTTGAGGTCCTTCGGGATCTCGCCGATCACGGTGAGATCGTCGAGCGTCAACTCGTCCCGCACCGGCGCGAATACGCCAAGCAGGTACGGGTTCTCCGCACTGTTGTCGACGGGCGCAGCGACGGCGACCGGCTTCATACCGGTCGACTGTGTATTCGTCATCGAGATTCCTTTCGAATATTTGAGAATCATTCCTTTACGGCGATGTTCACGGTTGAATCACGAGTTGAGTGCACCTGAACAGTGCGATGGCGCGTCCGCTTTCGTCGTAGGCGGTTGCGTCCCAGAGCTGGGTGCGGCGTCCGCGGTGCCCGCAGCGGGCCGTGACGGTCACGAGACCCGCCCGCGCGGTACCGAGGTAGTTGGTTTTGATCTCGAGGGTGGTGAAAGACGCGCCGTCGGGTAGCGCCAATCGCGTACCGATACCGCAGGCCGTATCGGCCAGCGCGACAACGGTCGCAGCGTGGAGGTATCCGTTGGGTGCCAGGACCTCTTCACGAACGGTCAGCTCGGCTGCGACCGCCTCGGCGGAGGCCTCGGTGACCCGCATTCCGATCAACCCGGGGAGGCGGCCTTCGAGCATCGAGTTCAGTTCTTCGACGAGTGGCCGATCCGTGCCGGTCGGCGTCGCGCGCGGCGCAGCGACCGCAGATGTGTTCCGGTTCATGGTTTCAGCCGTTCTGTGTGATCTCGATACGAAGCTCGCGACGTTGGAGCTTCCCGACAGGATTGCGAGGTAGCTGAGTCCGGGTCTCGAGCCGCTCCGGCAACTTGAATGATGCGACGTCCTTCTCCCGCAGGAATCCGACCAGTTCATCCAACGAGACGGTCGCATCGGGGGCAGGGACGACTACGGCACAGCACTTCTCCCCGAGAACGGCATCGTCGTACCCGACGACGGCCACGTCGGAGACACTGGGATGTTCGATCAGCAGACCCTCGATCTCCGCAGGAGCAATGTTCATTCCGCCGCGGATGATGATCTCCTTGCTGCGGTCGACGAACTTCAGATACTCCGCCGATTCGCCGCACAGTTCGAACACGTCGCCGCTGCAGAGATACCCGTCGTCGTCGAAGGGGCTCTCCTGGGCGGTACCCTCGAGGTAGCCGGCGAAGACCGTCGGCCCCTTGAGCCGGAGCTCGCCGCGGTCGCCGATCCGGGTGACCACCTCGCCAGTGTTGACGTCGACGAGCCGCACGTCGGTGCGTTGCGCGACCTGGGTCGCCCAGGCCCTACCGGCGGCTCCGTAGTTCGGAAGGTACTCCGCGCGGATCATGGGATCCGGCGTGTCCGAAGGTGCACCGAGCAGGCACACGCCCTCGTTCGACCCGAAGAAGTTGAGCACCTCGATCCCGAGATCGTTCTGCCAGTCCCGAACCACTCCTGGGGGAAGGGGCGCGCCTCCGGAGCCGACCGTGCGCAGCGATGACAGGTCGAACGCGGACCGCAGGTTCGGGTTCTGCAGAAGCATGCTCAGGATCGCGGGGGGCATGCTGGTGTGCGTGACGCGGTGGCGCTGGATCTGGTCGAGGTACACCGGCAAATCGAGCGGGTGATGCTGGACGAGGTGGGCACCGCTCAGCAACCACGGCAGCAGCGATGTCGCGAAGCCGGCCATGTTCACCATTGGGAACGGGCCCAGGATCACGGAATCCGGTTCTACCCGGAGACCGTCCTGCACCGCCTGCCCGATCGCCAACCAGTCGCCGTGACAACGGGGTACACCCTTCGGTGCGGCCTCGGTACCGCTGGTCCAGCAGATCGTGATGCAGTCGTTGACGGTTCGCTCGATCCGTGTGGACGCGGTGCGGGCGGCATCGGACTCGCTCGCCGCCGGAGCCCCCCGGTCCAGGGCAACGCCGGCGTCGCCGTCGGACGGCCCGAAGGTGAAGACCTGGCGTAGCGACGGCGATTGACCGATGAGTCCGAGGACCTCCTCGTGCGGAGTTCGGTCGTGCTGACGCGTCGTGGTGACCACCGCCACCGCGCCGGAGGACTCGACGATCCGGCTGAGCTCGTGGCGGCGGTACGAGGCGGGCATCGGTGAGGCGATCGCACCGAGCCGCCACAGCGCGAAGTAGGTGGCGGTGAGGGCCGCCGAGTTCGGCATCAGGATCGCGACGACGTCTCCTGCGCGAATCCCGTTGGCGTGCAGTGTTGCTGCAATCCGGTCGACGGTCGCGTCGAGCTCGCGCCAGGACAGCGACAGCGGTGTCATCCCGGCGACGTCCGGCAGGTTTCCCGGATCGGTGATCGCAACGTCGTCTCCACGGGAGCGGACGTGACCGGCGAAGAGATCGAGGAGCGTCTCGGCACGCCACCAACCGTGCTCCACGTTGTCCCTGACACGATCCGCCGGATGGCAGCCACGCAGGGTGATAGAAGTGCACTGATCCATGGTGTCGGCTTTCATTTCCGTGTGGGAGGTGGAGGCACTCATCGCAGGCGCCTGACGACGACGGCGGCACCGAGTCCCAGTGCTGCCGGAATGGTGATGAGCGCGTGTTCGCCGTCGATGCGGCGCAGCTGATCGAGCGCGTTGACCAGCAGAACACCGCCCCCGGCGCCGAGCGGATGCCCGGTGGCCATGGACCCGCCCAGCGGATTGACCTTGGCCGGATCCAGACCGAGCTCGCGCGTGACCAGGAGAACGGAGGCCGCGAAGGACTCGTTGGCCTCCACCACATCGAGCTGCGCCGCGGTGATTCCCGCATTGGCGAGCGCACAGCGGGCGGCCACCACCGGTGCGGTCAGCAGCGGCGAACGCACCGCAGCCTGCGCGACGCCGATCACCTCGGCGATCGGCTCCCGGCCGATACGCTGAGCGGCGGACTTCGTGCCGAGGACGGCGACTGCTGCGCCGTCGGCGGGAGCGGGTGCGGTTGCGGCAGTGTGCAACCCGGAGTCGGGCCGCACAGCGTCGGGCAGTCGGTGTGCGACGCGTTCCCAGGAGGGGTCCTCGCCGAACAGCGGCTTCAGTTCCGCGAGACCGGCGAGATCAATGCCCTGCCTGGGTCCTTCGTCGACCGCGAAGACGGACTCGTCGCCGACACGAATCGGCACGATGGAGTCGGACGCCGGGGCCGCCAGCGCGCGCTGATGCGAGGTGACCGCGGCAGTGTCGAGATCGGTTCTGGTGAAGCCGTACTGGGCCGCGGTAAGGTCTGCCGAGACGCCGATCGCGACGTAGCCAGTGCGCCCGCCGAGAGTGTCGTCGAGCGCGAACGAGGGCCGATCGGCCATCATCGGAACCCGCGACATCGACTCGACGCCGCCGGTCACGACGATATCCGCGATACCCGACGCAACCTTGGCGGCGCCGGTCTCGACGGCGTCGAGGCCTGAGCAACACAGCCTGGACACGACACCGGCGCTGACGTCGTCGGACCATCCCGCCCAGAGGGCTGCTGCCCGAGCGATATTGCCGCCCTGGTCCCCGACAGCCGTGCTGGTTCCGATCAGGATGTCACCGACGGAGTCGGGATCGAGGCCTCGCGCCTGCACCGCCGTGAACAACTGGCCGAGCAGATCGTGTGCCGGAACGTCCGCGAGCGAACTACCCTGCTTGCGAACTCGGGCCTTCGGCGACCGGACCGCGTCGTAGAGGAAGACCCCGGATGCGAACTGAGAGATGCCGGTCATCCCTCGACCTGCCGGCGGTCCTGGACGATGCGGAATCGTCCGGCCACGAAGGACTCGTCGGTGAGGGTGGCGTTGCCCGCCGGATTGAGTCCGGTCACGTGGTAGTCGCTGTATGCGGCCGCATACTGCATGGGCATCGACGACACCAGGTTGGCCGACAGCGACGCTCCGGCATCGGCGTAGGCATCGGCGATCGTGTCGATCGCCTCGTCATCGGTGCAGTAGAGATACGAGCTGATCGCACCGTGCGCCCGGACGCTCGCGGTCGCCTGTTCCACCGCGGCGTCCCTGTCGGCGCAATCGATGAGGTACGCGACGGCGCCGAACTGCTCGCCATCGGGCAGTTGCTCGCCGCGGCGCGGGTCGACCCGGATCAGCAGCGGGGTAGCGGCGCGGGCCTGCGGGTAGTCAGGGTGCGCGTACGGTGTCGGGCGCCGCACCAGGGTGCCGTCCGATTCCGCCTTGTCGGCCATCGCGTTCAGCGACTGCAGCGTGGCGTCCGCCTGCAGCGCGCCGCACACTGCGGCGGCGCGGCGCGGCGCACCTGCCAGCTCGTCGATCGCCGAGCTCAGCGACGCGACCACCTCGTCGCGGGGGACGACGCCGTCCGGAGTCCGGACGCCGGCGTCGGGAATGTAGATGTTCTGGGGCGTCGTGCACATCTGCCCGCTGAACAGGGACAGTCCGCCGGCCAGAGTCCGCAGGACGGCGCCCAGGTCGGTCACGGAGTCGAGGATCACGGTGTTGACGCCTGCGGTCTCGGTGAACACCAGTGCATTGCCCGAGTTCCGTTCGAGCCAGGTGCCGAAGCCCTGGCTTCCGGTGAAGTCGACGATCCGCGTCGCCGGATCGGCGGCGAGGTCTCCGGCGACCGGCTGGTCGACCGTGTCGACGACGAGCTGGACCGCGTCCACCGGAAGTCCTGCGTCCGTGAGTACCTCACGGATGACCTGCACGGCGACGGCCGTCGCGAGCACCGAGCGGGGGTGCGGTTTGACCAGGACGGGGTTACCGGTGGCCAGGTTCGCGAGAATCGCCGGGTAGGCATTCCACGCCGGGAACGAGGCGCAGGCGATGACGAGCGCTGTGCCGAGTGGGCGGGGGCGGAAGCGCTTGTGAAGGGTCACGGGTGTCTTGCCGAACGTCTGCTGCCAGGTGACGGTCGCGGGAACACGGTCCATGGCGGCCCATGCCATGGCCACCGCCTCCAGGCCGCGGTCGAGTGCGTTGGTTCCGCTGCCGCTGCAGGCCATACCCAGGCTCTGCCCGGTGGTGTGGGAGGTAAGGGCCGCGAACTCCGTGCCGCGCTGGTGGATTCGGTGGAGCGCTTCGAGGCACGCTCCCACGCGGACCTCGACGCCGGCGTCCCGGAGTGCGGTCGCGGCGCCGGCGGCGCCGGCGAGGGCTTCGGAAACGGTCGGCGCACTGTAGGTGACGTTCAGTGCCTTCCCGGTGTAGGGCGAGATCTCGTCGGCTGCGATGGTCGATTCGGTCCGAGTCGAGAGGTTCAGCGTCACAGCGTCGTACGCGCCGACGTAGGCCTCGGCCTGCGTCGTGTCGGGGGGTGTGATGGGGGCGAAGCCGGTCCACGCCGAGCGCGTCCGGTTGGCTTCGGCGGCGGCTCGGAGAAGCGGAAGGTGGGCTGCGAAAAACATGAACGCTCGTTCCTGTCGGGCAACGGTGCAACTCAGTAGTCGAGTGCGAATTTTCGCCGGTGGGTAGGCGCGGACCGCGCGACCCAGATCAACTACTATTAATGAAGTGAATCAATCCCGGCAGAACTTGTCAATGCTCAATCGGGATGCGAAGACTGGATCGACAAGCCGGACGACGCATGGAAATGCGGGGCACCGACTGCACCCGACAACGATCGTCTAAACACGGTTCAGGAACCGCCGTCGCGAGAAACGGGGTCGGCTCAGCGTTCGAAGATCACGGTGGTGCGCTCGAGGATCGCCCCGCACCCGCGGCAGCAAAGCCCCGGTTCGAGCGAGCTCCCACATGCGGTGTGGTGAAGCCTGGGGCCCAACTGCTCGACGGGAACATCCGGATGCGCAACCTTCGTCCACGCCAACTGGCAGGCGAAGATGGGGAACAATGCCCGTCCACGAGGTGTCAGGACGTACTCTCGTCCGCCTTCCTCGCGCCTGAGAACTTGCACCTCGCAGAGCCTGGTCAGGCGCTCCGTCAGCGTCGTGGGAGAGACCTTCAGCAACGACTGGAACTCGCTGAACCGCCGCACTCCGGACAGCGCGAAACCGGTGACGAGGGCGCTCCAGCGGTCTCCGATCGCCTCCATGACCACAGTAAACTGCAGGTCAGCGCGACTCAGTGCGGGCGCACCGCGCGTCGACCGACGCCGACTGCCTCGCGCCGCGACGACCAGCGAGTCGGCGTTGACCTCCAAGCTGACGTCACGCGCGCCGACACGCCGGCCGCAGACCCGGCATACCAGCTCCGGTGGACCTCGGTGGCCGCAGCCCGCGTGCACGAGCTCGGGCTGGAGCAGACCGTCCGCGGACCATTCCCGCTGCCAGGTCCAGACACTGACCAGGAACTCCCATGTAGCGAGCCCCAGGTCGGTGAGCAGGTAGTCATGCCGATCGTATGCGCCCTCCTGCGGCCGTCGCTCCATCAGTCCGGCATCGACGAGAGTGTTCAGCCTGGAAGACAGCACGGCGGGTGGCGCGCCGGTCCGTTCGATCCACTGGCTGAAACGCCGGATGTGGTCCACGAACGCGTCGCGCAGAATGGCGACGGTCAATCGGTCCCCGAGCAGATCGATGGTCCGAGCAACCGGGCTCGGCTGAGCCGCGACGTCATCACCCACGTGACACGACCACCAATCCTCTCCACTCGTGCGCATATCCCGACCGTCGGTCAGGCCTCCACCACGATAGCGATGCCCTGCCCGACGCCGATGCACGCTGCCGCCACGCCGATGCCACCGCCGAGTCTGCGCAGGTGCCGCATGCAGTCGACGACCACACGCGCCGCCGACGCACCGAGCGGGTGTCCCATCGCGATCGAACCGCCGAAGGGGTTGACCCTGTCGAGGGAAATGGAAGGCAGCTCCCGCAGGCACGAGAGGACAACCGCCGCGAACGCCTCGTTCAGCTCGAGGACCCGGACATCGGACAGGGTGCGGCCCGCCCGATCCAGAGCCTTGCCGATCGCACCGACGGGCGCGACAGCGAACTGATCCGGAGCAACACCGACGACCGCGGAGGCCAGCACCCGTCCGAGTGGTTCGACGCCGAGGTCGCCGGCGACCGCACCGCTCGCGATCAGTGCGGCGACCGCACCGTCGCTGACGGGCGATGAGTTGCCCGCGGTGACGCTGCCGCCCGGGGAGAACGCGGGGCGCAGACGCGCGAGCGCGGACGGATCCGCCGCGCGGATCGGTTCGTCGCGTTCCAGGCCGCCGTGCGCCGTCACGAACCCGTCGTGCACACCGTCCGCCCAGGCCGTGGTCGCAAGTTCGTGCGACCGCAGCGCCCACTCGTCCTGTTCACGGCGACCGATGCCGCGCTCGTCGGCGACCAACTCCGCGGAGCGTCCCAGCGACTCGACCCACGGTGCCGGGAACTTCGGATTGACCATGCGCCACCCGACCGTGGTCGGCACCAGGTCGAGGAACCGCGGGAACGCGGTGTCCACGGGTGGAAGAACATACGGGGCACGGCTCATGCTCTCCGACCCGCCTGCGATCACGACGTCGGCGTCACCACCGGCAACCAGGCGCATCCCGGTCAGCAACGCTTCGGCGCCGGAGCCACACAGGCGGTTCACCGACACCCCGGGCACCGTGTGCGGCAGCCCGGCGAGCAGGGCGGCCATCCGAGCGATGTTTCGATTGTCCTCACCGGCGCCGTTCGCGTTTCCCCAGACCACGTCGTCGATTCGAGCGGGGTCCAACGCGGGGTGACGCTCCATGAGGTCGACGATGGGCAGCGCTCCCAGGTCGTCCGCCCGGATGCGGGACAACGCGCCGCGGGCCGAGCCGAACGGTGTTCGAGCTGCATCGATCACCCAGGGCGTGCGGGCGTTCGCGGGTGACGTAGCCACACGGGACATAGAGGCTCTCCTGTTCTCGCCGACCGCTGGGGGCTTGCGAAAGCGGCACAAAACGTTATTTACTTCAATAAGTGTAGCGAATCGGGAGGAATCGAATTCGATGTCAATCGCCAACGTGATCCGCACCGCGGCCGAGAAGTTCGGCTCCAGGGTCGCCGTGCAGGACGCCGACGGTGCCGTCACCTTCACCGACCTGTCCGCCCGTGCTCACCGACTGGCCACGGGCCTGGACGCCATCGGAGTGGCACCGGGCGCCGCCGTGCTCGTACTTCTTCCCAACAGCGTCGCGTCGGTGGAGGTCGACCTGGCGCTGGCGATCGGCGGGCAGATTCGGGTCGCCCTCAACCCGCGCGTCGGCGAGCGGGACTGGGAACGGATCATGGCGGACTGCACTCCCCGAGCCCTGATCTTCGATCCCCGTGTCGACGGCGCGTCCGAATTCGCGGCTCGGTGCAATGCAGGCATCATCATCGCTACCACCGCATCCGACAAGGCCGCACACCTGCTGAGCGACCTGATCTCGGGTGCGCCGGAGCATCCCGCGCTGCCCGATCTCCCCGCGGATGCCCTGTGCGCGTTGCATTACTCCTCCGGCACCACCGGGATCCCGAAGGGTGCGCAGCGGTCGCATTCCAACCGGCTCGCCTCGATGCGCGCGATGCGCGAGCACGTGCTCGCCGGGACCCTGGACGGACCACAACAGCCGGTGTTCGTCCACGCGGGCCCCGTCATCCACACCAGCGGCCTGTTCGTTCTGCCGTTCCTCGAGGCCGGTGGTCGCCAGGTTCTGCTCGACCACGCCCGTCCCGACCAGGTGGCCCGGGCGATCGGGCAGCACAACGGAACCCACACCGCATTGGTCCCCACCGTCATCACCCGGCTGCTCGACCTGAGCGATGCCGAACTCGCGCCGCTGCGACGGATGCGCATGCTCGCTTATGCCGGAGCGCCGATGCCCGTCGAACACCTCCGACAGGCCTACCAGCGGATCACGCCGAATCTCGTCCAGTACTACGGCATGGTCGAGGCCATCCCCCCGCTCACCGTGCTCAGCCCACACGATCACCAGATGGGGATGACCGAGAACCCGGACCTGCTCGGGTCCGTCGGCCGCCCCTGCACGCATGCCCAAATCGAGTTCCGGGCCGACAACCGCGAGCTCCCGAACGGACAGATCGGCGAACTCGTCGTCAGCGGCCCGGCAGTCAGCCCCGGCTACCACAATGCCTCCAGCCGAACGGATCTCGGGAAGAGCCACAGGGACGGCATCTTGTACTCCGGCGATCTCGGCTACCGCGCACCCGACGGATACATCCACCTGACCGGCCGAAGCAAGGACATGATCATCACCGGCGGCTACAACGTCTACCCACGAGAGGTCGAAGAAGAGATCTCCGCGATCGCGGGAGTGAACGATGTCGTCGTCGTCGGGCTTCCCGACGAGCTGTGGGGTCAACGCATCGTCGCGGCCTTCACCGGGGCCGCCGACGCCGCAATCGACGCGGCCGAGGTCCTCGCCGAGAGCCGGCGCCGCCTGCCGGATTTCAAGCGCCCCAAGTCCGTACACCGCGTCGAAGCGCTCCCGCTGACACCGCTGGGGAAGGTGGACCGGGCGAGCGCGACCCGGCTTCTGGAGAGCCTCACCCACGCCTCGGACGCATGAACCCGCAGCCGCCACTCAGCAACCACATCCAGAGTAGGACAGCCATGAACCACCATTTCGTCGACTCGCTCCGCCTTCCGGTCGTCGCCGCACCCATGTTTCTGGTCTCGGGGCCCGACCTCGTCGTCGCCGCCTGCGAGTCGGGCATCATCGGATCGTTTCCCACGCAGAACTGCCGAACCGCCGAGGACCTCGACACGTGGATGGGAACCATCACGGATCGCCTCGGCGGCGAACCGGGGGCGGGAACCGCTCCGTGGGCAGCGAACCTCATCACCCACAGCAGCAACGCACGGCTAGGCGATGACCTGAAGCTCATCGCCGAATACCGACCGCAGGTTGTGATCACCGCGCTCGGCTCACCCCGCCCCGTGATGGAGGTCGTGAAGGGATACGGCGGCGTCGTGATCGCGGACGTCGTCAATCTGAAGCTCGCGCACAAGGCCGCAGCCGCGGGGGTCGACGGTATGGCCTGCGTGTCGGCCGGCGCGGGAGGGCACACGGGTCATCTCTCCCCGTTCGCCTTTACCTCCGCCGTCCGCGAGTTCTTCGACGGCCTGATCATCATCGGCGGTGGGATCAGCGACGGCTACGGAGTCGGCGGCGCGGTGACCGCAGGTGCCGACCTGGTGTACATGGGCACCCGCTTCCTCGCGGCGAAGGAGAGCATGGCCGAACCCGAGTACAAGCAGATGATCGTCGACAACGGCCCGGACGACCTCATCGTCAGCTCCGCCGTGACCGGCACCCCTGCGTCGTGGCTGCGGGCCAGCCTGGTCGCCTGCGGGCTCGATCCCGACAACCTCGAGCCGCCGACGGGGTCGAAGATCTACACCGCGGGCAGCAGTTCGATCAAGCGGTGGAAGGACGTGTGGGCCGCGGGTCAGGGTCTGCAGACCATTCGCGCCGTCGAGTCCGTCGGCAGCATCGTCGATCAGATCGAACGCGAGTACGAAACCGCCTTGCACCGAGCCGCACTCGCGCGCTCTCGTCGCGAAGCCCTCGGCTCTGAAGTCACCGCGTAGCAGCGCATCCTCCGCCGTGGGGATTTGCGCCACTCGGTCGAGTTCGTGGTGTCGCGCCTGCGGGACGGACGCAACCAGTTCAGCCGTAGTGTCATGGCAGTTCAGAACGGCCACACCATCGTGACGGTCACGATCTCATCGGCCATCGACAGCGCACCCCCACTGACTCTGTTTATAGTAGTTACAGCGCCCCGCGACTGCGACCACACGGCTTACTCGAGGTCGCCGACGGCAGACACAGAATCGACATCGCCAGCAAGGAGACCCGCGTGTCCCACTACACCGCCAACACGCGCGACATCGAGTTCAACCTGTTCGACATTCTTCAGCTCGGACCTCTGCTCGACAGCGGTGCCTACGGCGACCTCGACAGCGAGAGCGTCCGCGGAATCCTTGTCGAGGTCGCCCGTCTCGCGGAGGGCCCCGTGGCCGAGTCCTTCGTCGACGCGGACCGCAACCCGGTGCAGTTCGTACCGGAGGAACACACGATCACCGTCCCCGATTCGCTTCGCAGAACCGTCGAGGCCACACATGCGGCGGGCTGGGCCGCACTGGGACTACCCGAGGAAATGGGTGGCGTCGACGCCCCCGCGACACTGATGTGGGCGACGCAGGAGATGTTCGCGGCCGCGAACCCCGCGGCGCTCTTCTTCCACATGGGACCGCCCATGCACTTCGTGCTCTTCAACGAAGGCACCGAAGAGCAGAAGCGCTGGGCTGCTCATGCTTTCGCCGAACACTGGGGCGGAACAATGGTGCTGACCGAGCCCGATGCCGGGTCCGATGTCGGTGCGGCCCGCACCAAGGCAATCGCCCAGCCCGACGGCACCTGGCACATTGAGGGCGTGAAGCGGTTCATCTCGGGAGGAGACGTCGGGGATACCGCCGAGAACATCCTGCACCTCGTTCTCGCCCGTCCCGAAGGCGCGGGCCCGGGCACGAAGGGACTGTCCCTGTTCGTGGTGCCCAAGGTGCAGTTCGACTCCGAGACCTTCGAACTCGGCGAGCGCAACGGCGTGTATCTGACGGGTGTCGAGCACAAGATGGGACTCAAATCCTCCCCGACGTGCGAGCTGTCGTTCGGCCTGGGCGACCGGCCTGCGGTCGGGTATCTTGTCGGGGACGTTCACAACGGGATCGCGCAGATGTTCAAGGTGATCGAGAACGCGCGCATGATGGTCGGGACGAAGTCCGCGGGCACCCTGTCGGCCGGATACCTGACGGCACTCGACTATGCGAAGCAACGCATTCAGGGTGCGGACCTCGCGAAGATGGCGGAGAAGGACTCCCCGCGGGTGACGATCATCCGTCACCCCGACGTCCGGCGCAGCCTGATGTTCCAGAAGGCGTACACCGAGGGCCTGCGCGCCCTCTACCTCTTCACCGCTGCTTTCCGGGACGCCAGGCACGCATCCCACGCCTTCGGACTCGACGAGGACGCCGCCGCCCGCGTCAACGACTTCCTGCTCCCCGTCGTCAAGGGCGTGGGTTCCGAACGGGCGTACGAGATGCTCACCGAAGCACTGCAGACCCTCGGCGGTTCCGGGTACCTGCAGGACTACCCCATCGAGCAATATATCCGCGACGTCAAGATCGACTCGCTCTACGAGGGCACCACAGCCATCCAGGCGCAGGACTTCTACTTCCGTAAGATTCTGCGGGACAATGAATTTGCACTCAATTACATCAGCGACGAGATCCAGCGCTTCATCGAGACGGACGCCTCGGCAGGCGCACTGGCCGAGGAACGCAAGGTCCTCGCCCAAGCCTTGGCCGACGTCGCATCGATGACAGCCTCCATGGGAGCCAACCTCACCCGCGCCGGCGAGGACCCCGACGCGATCTACACCGTGGGTCTGGCGTCCGTGCGTTATCTGATGGCGGTCGGCGACGTCCTCATCGCGTGGCTCCTGTTGCGGCAGGCGGAGATCGCACTCACCAAGCCGGCAGACCGAGCCGATCCGGCCGGCCGCGCCTTCCTCGACGGAAAGGTCGCCGTGGCCCGCTTCTTCACAGCGAACGCCCTGCCCCTGCTCAGCGGTGTCCGGGACGTGGTCAACCGACTCGAGCCTTCCGTCATGCGGATCGACGAAGCGGCATTCTGACACCCATCGGGGTCTGGCCTGGCCGTCCCCTGCGGCAGCCGCAGATATGAATGACAGCCGCGCGGTGCGTGCACCGCGCGGCTGTCTTACCGGCATGCGCTTGCGCGTCCGGCCGGGCTTCAGACGTTGAAGCGGAACTCCACCACGTCGCCGTCGGCCATGACATAGTCCTTGCCCTCCATGCGGACCTTGCCCTTGGCCTTCGCCTCGGCCATCGAACCGGCCGCGTCGAGGTCGGCGAACGAGACGATCTCGGCCTTGATGAAGCCGCGCTCGAAGTCGGTGTGGATCACGCCGGCCGCCTTGGGGGCGGTGTCGCCCTTTCGGATGGTCCAGGCTCGCGATTCCTTCGGACCCGCCGTCAGGTAGGTCTGCAGACCGAGTGTGTGGAAACCGGCGCGCGCGAGCTGCTTCAGACCGGCCTCGGTCTGGCCGATGGATTCGAGCAGCTCCATCGCCTCGTCCTCGTCGAGCTCGAGGAGCTCGGACTCGACCTTGGCGTCGAGGAAGACCGCGTCGGCTGGGGCGACCGCCTGACGCAACTCTTCCTTGCGCTCCTCGTTGGTGAGGACGGCTTCGTCGGCGTTGAAGACGTACAGGAACGGCTTGGCGGTGAGCAGGTGCAGGTCGCGCAGCAGCTCGCCCTTCACCTCGGCTTGGGCGGAGAAGATGGTGCGGCCGTCCTCGAGGATCGCCTGCGCCTTCTTCGTCTCCTCCAGCTGGGCGACGAGTTCCTTGTTCTTCCGGGACTCCTTCTCGAGCCGCGGCAGTGCCCGCTCGATCGTCTCCAGGTCGGCGAGGATCAGCTCGGTCGCGATGACCTCGATGTCGGCCATCGGGTCGACCTTGCCCTCGACGTGGACCACGTCGGGATCGTCGAACACGCGCACGACCTGACAGATGGCGTCGGCCTCGCGGATGTTGGCGAGGAACTTGTTGCCCATGCCCTCACCGGCGGAGGCCCCCTTGACGATGCCGGCGATGTCGACGAACGACACCGTGGCCGGGAGGATGCGCTCGGAACCGAAGATCTCGGCGAGCCGGTTCAGTCGCGGATCGGGCAGTTCGACGACGCCGACATTGGGCTCGATGGTGGCGAACGGATAGTTCGCTGCCAGCACATCGTTCTTGGTCAGCGCATTGAACAGCGTCGACTTGCCGACGTTGGGAAGACCGACGATTCCGAGGGTAAGGCTCACGGAATCGGTATTCTACGCGGCCGTCCGCCGCTCATTTCACCCGCACGCCACCCGCACCAGTTGCGCGATGCGCGCTGCCTGGTCCTCGTCGGGCACGGTCGATCCGTTGGCCGCGACTTCCTGAACCTTCGCGTTCACTTCCTGGTCGGATGCACCATCGTCGATGAGAGGGCAGGTCTCGGTGACGATGGACTCGATGTCCTGCGTCTCCCGGTCGGCCGACAGCTGCGGGTAACCGGTGCGGAAGGCCGCGACGAAGACATCGAGCTTCGCCTTGTCGAAGATGTCGCCGGCCCGCTCGGCCGCGCTGGACGCGACGCTCTGCACCGACGAGATGGCGCCCTCTGCCTGCTCCTGAACGCTCGTGACCGCGACATCCGCCGAGGAGCGCACGTCCTCGCCGCTGGGAGTGTCGTCGGAGCTGCACGCGGTGAGCGCGAAGGCGGCGGCGATCGCCACAGTCGCAGCGGACACACGCAGGAGTCGGGTCGTGCTCGTTCGGTTCGTCACGTTTCGAGAATGCCACGGCAGGGGACCCTTCAGCGCCGTTTCCGGCGTGTCGTCCGGACCACGCGCGGCGCTCGGTGACCGTAGATTGGCGACTGTCGATCGGTATCGAGCTCGATACATGTCGGAAGGACCGTCGTTGACCGAATCGAAGACCGCGCCCAGCGGTGACAGCAGTGGGAAGCCGTTGGCGAAGCCCGACCGCGGAAGCCTGCTGGGTACGGGCGGAATCTGGCTCGCCAAGTGGTCGGCCTGCTTGGTCGTCATCGCCGCCGGTGCGGTGGTGATCGGCTGGATCATCGAGAAGATGTGGGTGATCGTGCTGCCGGTCGCCCTCGCGATCGTCGTCTCCACGATCCTGTGGCCACCCACCCGCTTCATGACCAAACGCGGTGTTCCTCCGGCTGCTGCGGCCGGCTTGACCCTCGTGATGTTCTTCGCGATCGTCGGTGGCATCATCGCCGGCATCGTCCCGTCGGTGGTCTCCCAGATGCCCGATCTGGCCAACAAGGCCACCGAAGGCATCAACACCGTGCAGGAGTGGGTGAAGGGACCCCCGATCAACCTGCGCGACGAGCAACTCGACAATGCCGTCCACGCCGTGGTCGAACGAGTGCAGGGCAGTGCCGCCACCATCGCGGGCGGCGTCTTCTCCGGTGTCAGCACGGCGGGCTCACTGCTCGTCACGCTCGCTCTCGTCCTCGTGCTGACGTTCTTCTTCATCAAGGACGGTCCGCGCTTCCTCCCGTGGCTGCACCGTGTGAGCGGCGGCCGCGCCGGCCGCCACCTCGAAGCGGTACTCGGCCGCATGTGGGACACGCTGGGCGGGTTCATCCGCACGCAGGCCCTCGTGAGCTTCATCGACGCCCTCTTCATCGGTATCGGCCTGCTGATCCTCGGAGTCCCGCTCGCACCCGTCCTGGCGATCCTCACCTTCATCGGCGGGTTCATTCCCATCGTCGGTGCGTTCGTCGCGGGTGCGTTGGCAGTCCTCGTGGCGCTGGTCGCCAACGGTTTCACGACCGCGATCATCGTGCTGGTCCTCATCATCGCGGTGCAGCAGATCGAGGGGAACGTGCTGCAACCGGTGCTGCAGTCGCGGTCGATGAACCTGCATGCGGCCGTGGTGCTGCTCGCGGTGACGGCCGGCTCGTCGCTGTTCGGGATCGTCGGTGCGTTCCTGGCGGTGCCGGTCGCGGCGGTGGCCGCGGTGGTCATCCGCTACATCGGCGAACAGATCGACGAGCGCGCCAGTGAAGGCGAGGACGACGAGACGAAGGCACTCCCGGCTCCGGGCGACACCTCGGTGCCCGATCCGAAGCCGGCCTCTCCGGCACCGGCCGCCTCCGAGGACTGAGGGGCGGTCAGCTCACGACGCGGACGGTGGATCCCGAGCGGCCACGGATGACGTGTAGCCTGCTCGGGATCCGCTGCCGCATCTCGTCGACGTGACTGACCACGCCCACCACGCGGCCTCCCGCGCGCAGTTCGTCGAGCACCCCCATGACCGCTTCGAGGGCGTCGGCGTCGAGTGAACCGAACCCTTCGTCGATGAACATCGTGTCGAGCACGAGCCCGCCGGCCTCGGCGGCGACGACGTCGGCGAGGCCGAGGGCAAGGGCGAGGGACGCCTGGAAGGACTCGCCGCCCGACAGTGTCTTCGTCGATCGCACGGCGCCGGTGTACTCGTCGTGGATGTCGAGACCGAGACCGCCGCGACGCCCCCTGCTTTCGGCCGCGTCGGAGTGCACGAACTCGTAGCGACCGCCGGACATCCTGCGCAGGCGTTCGGAGGCGGCGTCGGCGACCTCCTCGAGTCGCGCCGCGAGCACGTACGAGCGCAACGACATCTTCTTGGCGTTCGACCCCATTCCGGCGACGACGTCGGCGAGCGCGGAGAGTTCGGCGTGTTCGTCGAGCAGCGGGACGAGTTCGGCGCAGGCACGCTCGAGTCGCCGGGAGTAGTTCTCGATGTCGAGGTGCCGGCGCTCGGCCTCGGTGGCCGCGCTCAGGGCGGCCTCGACCGCCGCGGCACCGTCGTCCACCGCTGCGCGCGCGGCCGTCACGTCAGCGACCTCGTCGCCGGTGAGGGCCGCGATCGCCGGGTCGTTCAGCGTGGAGGTAGCCACCGCGCGTTCGTCGTCGGCGGCGCGCAGGACGCGGTCGATCTCAGCGAGCCGCTCGGGTGTCCGGACAGCTGCGCGGGCGCTGTCGAGGTCGGTGAAGCCCGCCTCCGCGGCTGCGGTGCGGGCGTCGGCGGCGCGTTCGTCGGCGGCCGTGCGCGCCTGCAGGGCCGCGGTGCGGGCGTCGAGCAGCGCGGTGGCGGCGGCGGACAGTGCCGCGACCGTCCTCCGTCGCGGGGCGAGCAGGTCGAGGTCGCCGACGGCCTCGACGATGCGCTCGCGGATCTCCGTGATCTCGGCCGCGCGGACCGCGTCCTCGCGGGCGAGTTCGGACAGTTCGGCGTCGAGCCGCTTCTCCTGTTCGGCCAGCACCGTGTCGAGTTTGCGCAGGTCCTCGACCGTCGCGCGCAGATGGTCGAGCCGACCGGCGACGGTGGCGGCCTCGTTGTGGGCGCGGACCGCCTCGGCGTGGGCGGTGGTGAGTTCGGCGAGTTCGGCGTCGCCGCAACGCTGTCGGAGGACGGCGACGATCCCGGAGAGTTCGGTGACGGCCTCGCGTGCTTCGCTCAGCGCGGTGGCGGCGCGTTGCTCGGCGGCGTGGGCGCGTTCCTCGTCTGCCTTCGTCGCAGTGTCGGGAGCCGGGCGCGCGGGCTCGGGATGTTCGGTGGAACCGCAGACCATGCACGGTTCGCCGTCGGTGAGACGCGCGGCGAGTTCGGCTGCCATTCCGTCGATCCGGCGCTGCCGGACGTCGAGGTGCGCGTCGCGTGCGTGGTTGTATTCGGAGTGCAGTTGCAGTACCCGGGCTTCGAGCCGTTCGAGTTCGTTTCGGCGCGAAGCGAGTTCGGTGGCGGCGTCGAGCGCGTCGGCGGCACGGTCGCGTGCGGTGGACAGGCCGAGGAGCATCGCGGCTGCGCGTTCGGCCTCGGCGACCGCATCAGCAGCGGCGGTCGATCGTTCGGGCAGCGCGGCGCGCTCGTCGATCACCTGCCGACGCTCGTCGGTGAGGGCACGGCGACGTCCGGCGAACTTCTCGCGTTCGTTCTCGAGCTCGGTGAGACGACGACGGCGATCGAGTAGGACGTCGAGTCGCGCTGCCTCCGAGGACCATTCCTCGCATCGAGGTCGGATGATGTCGCGGTCGGCGGCGGACGACATCGGCCCGACAGCCTGGAGGAGTTCGCGTCCTTCGTCGTCGTTGCGGAGCGGCGCGGCGGCCGTCTCGGCGCGCGCCACGGCGGCATCGGCCTCGCGCGCGAGGCGGGCGGCCTCCCGATCGACGACCGCGACGCTCACCGCGCGATGCGCGGCGTCGCGTTCGGCTGTCACGGCGACGCGCTGCGTCTGCGTCTGCTCGAGTTCGGCAAGGATGTTCAGGGCGTCGCGGCGGCGGCGGAGTCGGTCAGCGAGAGCGACGGTCTCGTCGAGCCTGCGCCGGTTGACCTCGTCGACGGCGCGGACTCGTGCAAGCGCTGCGGCGGCGTCGTCGCGGCTCTCGGCGGCCTCGGCGAGCAGGCGGCCCGCCCATTCCACCGGATCGGCGTCGGCTCCCGCCTCGATCCCGGCCGACGCGGCCACCTTCGCCGCGAGCACTTCGACCTTCTTCTGTTGCTCGGCAAGCAGTTTCGTTCCGGCACCGCGCCGATCGCGGAACCACTGCTCGACGTCGCCGAAACGGGTGGTGTCGAACAGACGCTCGAGCAGCCTGCCGCGCTCCTCGCTGTTCGCACGCAGGAACCGGGCGAAGTCGCCCTGCGGGAGGAGCACCACCTGGAAGAACTGTTCGGCGCTCATCCCGAGCAACGACTTGACGACGTCGCCGATCTCCTGGGCGCGGGACAGGTTCTCCCCCGACCCGTCGAGCCAGGTGAGATTCGCCTTGGCCTGCTGCTTGATCGTGCCGGTGCCGCGCTTCTTCGGGCGTTCGAACTCGGGGCTGCGTTCGATGGCCAGACGGCGACCCGCGATGGTCGCCTCGAGCCGGACCGTCGGCACAGCACCCACCCGTGCGTGGTCGGACAGCAACCGGCGCCCCTCGGAGCGAGCACCGGGGACGGTGCCGTAGAGCGCGAACGCGACCGCGTCGAGGATCGACGTCTTGCCCGCGCCCGTCTGCCCGTGCAGTAGGAACAACCCATCGGCGCCGAGCTCGTCGAAGTCGATCTCGACGGTGTCGGCGAACGGACCGAAGGCCGTGATCTCGAGGTGGTGCAGTCTCATGCCGGCACGTCCGTCCGCCACTGCGTGTCGGTCTCGTCGCCGATGCCACGACGACGGTCGACCTCCCTCAACGCTTCGTCGATCCAGCCGCGCTCGCGTTCGGACGGCTCGGAACGCACATCGGTGAGGAACGACGCGGCGATGTCGCGATCACTGCGCCCGCGCACCTTGTCGCGGTAGCTGCTCTCCGTGGACCCGGTCGGTCGCTGCCATTCGACGTGCACGGCGTACGGGAACCGCTCCTGCAGGCGACGCATGGCGTCGAGCGGGCGGATCGCGTCGGTCAGCACCGCGGAGACGTAGTGCTCCTCGACGGCGGCATGCGCCGGATCGGCGAGCAGATCGTCCAGTTCGCCTTCGAGACGAGTCAATTCGCGGATCACCGGGAGATCGACCCGCTCGACGGACGCCGCACCCGAGGCGTCGAGGTCGACGACGAAGACCGCCTTGCGGTGCGAGCGCTCGCCGAAGGAGTACGGCAACGGCGATCCCGAGTACCGGACCGTCTCGCTCACCGTCTGCGGGGAATGCAGGTGACCGAGCGCGACGTAGTCGACACCGTCGAACGACGACGCGGCGACCGTCTCGACCCCGCCGACGGAGATGGACCGCTCGGAGTCGCTGGGCTCGCCACCGACGACGAAGGCGTGCGCCAGGACGACCGTGCGGCCGTGCCGATCCGCGACATCGGCGCGCACGCGTTCCATCGCCGCGTCGAGGATCTGCTGGTGCGAACGGGCCTCGGGCACGCCGAGCTCGGCGCGGGTGATCTCGGGTTCGAGATACGGGATGCCGTAGAAGCGGACCGGGCCGTGCTCGTCGTGCAGGACAACAGGGCTGTCGATCTGAGATACGCGGGTGATCAGGTGCAGACCCCCGTGCGCGGCGAAGGCAGCGCCGGCACCGAGCCGGACCGGCGAGTCGTGGTTGCCGGAGGTGGCGACGATGATCGCCCCTGCCTCACGGATGGCCTCGAGGCCGGCGTTGCACACGGCGACCGCGTCGGAACTCGGGATCGACCGGTCGTACACGTCGCCCGGCACGACCACCACGTCGATCCGGCGTTCGGCCACCAGATCGGCGATGGCCCGCAGCGCACGCGCCTGGTCGGCGAGCAGGTCGACACCGTGGAAGGTGCGGCCGATGTGCCAGTCGGAGGTGTGCAGGATCCGCATGGGACAGACGGTAGAGGAGAGGACCGACATCCCCGGATGTCGGGTGGATGTCGCATCGATGAGGCATCATCCGCCACATGACAGCACTCACGGCACTCGGCCTGCTCGTCGCGCTCGGTCTCGGGGTGGTGCTCGGCTGGCTGTTGCGGGCCACCCGCGACGGCGAACGCGCAGCCCGTGCCGAGGTGCAGCTGGCAGCCCTGCGGGACAACGAGGAGCAGCTGCGTCAGTCGCTGGCAGCGGTGAGCGAGGATGCCGCGCGCCGGCAGTCCGGTGCCATCGGCGACCAGGTCTCGCGGCTCGTCGGCCCGTTGAACGAGGCCGTCGGAGCGCTGGCCCGGCAGGTCGAACACGTCGAACGCAACCGCGTGCACGCCTACGCCGGGCTGAGCGAGCAGGTCGAGGGCATGCACCGCGCGTCGCAGCTGCTGTCCACGCGGACCCAGCAGCTGGTCACCGCGCTGCGCGCGCCGCAGATCCGCGGACGATGGGGCGAGATCCAGCTCGAACGCGTCGTCGAGCTCGCCGGGATGGTCCGGCACTGCGACTTCGACACCCAGGTGAGCAAGGACGGGGTGCGCCCCGACCTGCTCGTCTACCTCGCCGGTGGCAAACAGATCGTCGTCGACGCGAAGGTGCCCTTCGCCGCCTATCTGGATGCCGCCGAGGCCGAGGAGCCCGACGAGCGCGACCGGCACCTCACGCGCCACGCACGCCAACTGCGCACCCACATCGACCAACTGGCGGCGAAGGCCTACTGGGAGTCGTTCGACCCGACGCCCGAGTTCGTCGTGTTGTTCGTCCCCGGCGATCCGTTCCTCGATGCCGCGCTCGGCGCCGATCCCGATCTGCTCGAGCACGCTTTCGCCCGGAACGTCATCCTCGCCACACCGACCACGCTCGTCGCGTTGCTGCGCACGATCGCACACACCTGGCGGCAGGAGGCGCTCTCCCGCGACGCCGCGACCATCCACCGATTGGGCCGTGAACTGTACCAACGGCTCGGTGTGGTCGGTTCCCACCTCGATCGGCTCGGCAACCAGCTCGGCAAGGCCGTCGATTCGTTCAACATGACGGTCTCATCGATGGACACCCGGGTGGGCGTGACGGCCCGCAAGCTCCACGACCTGGAGATATTCGACGGTGAGGTGCCCGAGGTGCAGCGTGTCGACGCTTGGCCGCGACGCAGCACTCTGGCAGAAAGAGCAGTGGCGGACGGTCCTGTCGACGAAGCGAGCTGACATCGCCACGCTAATGTCTACGTTGTGTCTGCAACCCAACGTGCACGTTCGGCGGTGCCGCTCGACATGCGGTCGTTGGTGCCTACGGTGCCCGGTGTGCCCTGGTGGGGTGCCGTGGCGATCGCAGCCGGAACGACGCTTCTCGGGGTGCTGCTCGACAGCGCACGCGGGAACGAGCTGACCTCTGCGTTCACTGTCTTCTACGTGCTCGGCTGCGTCGCGGCCGTGGTGGCGGTGCGCTATCGCGGACTGTTCACGGCCATGGCCCAGCCGCCTCTGCTGCTGGTCCTCGCGGTGCCGATCGGTCAGGAGATCGTCTCCTCCGCCAGCACCGGCGGATTGAAGGATCTCGCGCTCAACGTCGCTTATCCGCTGGTGAACCGCTTCCCGGCGATGCTGGTGGCGACACTCCTGGCACTGGCCATCGGCGGTTTCCGGATCTTCGTGACTCGACAGAACACGGGAGTACGTGCCCGTGCGCCGCGAGAGCGGGCGAAGTCGCGGGCAGCGAAGACCGGAACCGCGAAGGACCGCCCCGCTCGCGCCGCGGGCGACCGGCCGACACGCGCTGCAAACGACCGGCCGACCAGGCGTGCGGGCCGGGGGCGACCGGCGACGGCCACCCCTGCGGATGCACGTCGCACCGCTTCGGGCCGCGGGACGCCGGCCGCGAAGGCGTCGGTCCGGGAGGTCGCCGACACCCGATCCCGTCGCCGCGTCCGTCCCGAATCCCCGGCCGCCGAGCAGCCCGCTCCCCGGCGTGCCCGCGCTCCCCGACCTGCGGACCCGGTGCAGCCGGAGATCCGCGAGCCGCGGCGCCGTCCGGCACCCGAGCCGGACACCGGTCGACCGGCGCCCTCCCCCGCACCCACGCAGGGCTACGAGCCGCCGCGCGTGCGGTACCGCGACCGCTACGAGGACTGACCCACACGACGAAGACGACCGGTCACGTGCCGCTTCACGGCGGTGACCGGTCGTCTTCGCTCTACGGAACTACCCGGTTCAGCGACGCGACGCGCGCAGTTCGCGCGGCAGAGCGAACACCAGGGTCTCGTTGGCGGTCGTCACCGACTGCACGTCGTGGAAACCGCGCTCGTCGAGGAACTGGACGACGCCCTGAACGAGGATCTCGGGGACCGACGCGCCGGAGGTGATGCCGACGGTCTCGACACCCTCGAGCCAGGCCGGATCGATCTCCTTGGCGTAGTCGACCAGGTGCGCTGCCCGGGCACCCGCACCGAGGGCGACCTCGACGAGCCGCACGGAGTTCGACGAGTTCCGCGACCCCACGACGATCACCAGATCGCACTCGGGCGCCATCGCCTTCACCGCGACCTGGCGGTTCTGCGTGGCGTAGCAGATGTCGTCGCTCGGCGGATCCTGCAGCTGCGGGAACTTCTGGCGCAGACGCTGCACGGTCTGCATCGTCTCGTCGACGCTCAGGGTGGTCTGGGACAGCCAGATGACCTTCGACGGATCGCGCACGGTCACCGAATCGACGGCGTCGGGACCGTCGACGAGCTGCACATGGTCGGGGGCCTCACCTGCGGTGCCCTCGACCTCCTCGTGGCCCTCGTGACCGATGAGCAGGATGTCGAAGTCGTCGCGGGCGAAGCGCTTGGCCTCCTGGTGGACCTTCGTCACCAGCGGGCAGGTCGCGTCGATGGTGCGCAGCTGCCGGGCAGCGGCCGATTCGTGGACCGCGGGCGACACACCGTGCGCCGAGAACACGAGCACGGCACCCTCGGGCACCTCGTCGGTCTCGTCGACGAACACCACGCCGCGGTCGGCGAGCGTGTCGACGACGTGGCGGTTGTGCACGATCTCCTTGCGGACGTAGATCGGCGCACCGTACTTGTCGAGCGCCTTCTCGACGGTCTCGACGGCGCGATCGACGCCGGCGCAGTAGCCGCGCGGCTCGGCGAGCAGGACGCGCTTTCCGGAGGTGGAGAGACCGGCGGACCGTGTGATCCCGACTTCGAGAGGAACAGGCGCAGACATACCTCCAGAGTACGGGGCGCGTCGGAGTGTGGCTTTCCAGCTCGCGGCCGACGTGCTCCCCGGCTACCAATCAGGCCGATCATCGGGCAGTCTTGGGGCATGATCCGTCCACCGTTCCTGGCACGGGTGGCTGCCGGCGTTGCTGTCACCGCGTACGAAGAGACCCTCAAGCTGCCGAGCACAGCCGTTTCGTTGCCGATGACGACGGTGAGCCAGATCCTGCAGACGACGATGCGAGTGCAGCAGGTCATGACCTCGTTCGCCATCAAGGGCGACCAGTTCTTCGAGATCTTCGGAGCGGAGCCCGCCGAGACCGCACAGTGGGCGACCTTCGACGACGACGGCTCGACCCCTTCGGACGAGACCGCGACCTCGACGAACAGCGCCGCGAACGGCGCTCCCGGCCGGTTCGCCCTGTACTCGATCCCGCCGGCCACCGAAGCCGACGCACCCGTGGCCGAGCAGGCCGCACCGGTAAAGGCCGGCACCGCGACGACGAAGGGTCCCGCGAAGAAGACGGCAGCCGAGAAGTCTGCTCCGAAGAAGGCCGCCGCGAAGTCCGCAGACGCCGAGGTCACGAAGATCGGCGAGACCACGGACACGAAGGTCGCTTCCGACGATCGTTCCGAGATCGTCGAATACCTCGACTACGACTCGCTGACCCTCGCCCAACTGCGTGCCCGCCTGCGCGCACTGTCGGTGGACGAGCTCACAGCGGTGCTCGAATACGAGAATGCTCACGCCGCGCGTACTCCGTTCGTGACGATGCTGTCGAACCGGATCACGAGCGCGCGTAACAAGTGACGGCCGGACAGAACGCGGCACGCCCGAACTCCGCGGAGCAGCCCTGGCCCGTCCGCACCGTGGCGCAGAAGGTCGCCGGGTGGATCGACAAGCTCGGCACCATCTGGGTCGAAGGGCAGATCACGCAGATCAACGCCCGCCCCGGGACGCGGACGGCGTTTTTGACCCTGCGCGACCCGTCGGTGGACATGTCCCTGCAGGTGACCTGTTCACCCCAGTTGTTGCAGCAATCGGGGGTGCCGCTCACCGAGGGCAGCCGCGTGATCATGTTCGGGAAGATGACCTTCTGGCCCGGCCGCGGCAGTCTGGCGCTGCGAGTCACGGAGATCCGGGCCGTCGGTATCGGTGAACTGCTCGCGCGGCTCGAACGACTGCGTGCGTTGCTCGCGGCCGAGGGACTGTTCGACCCGCGGTTGAAGCGCCCCCTCCCCTTCCTGCCGCGCCGCGTCGGTCTGGTCACCAGCCGCGGCAGCGCGGCCGAACGCGACGTGCTGTCGGTCGCGCAGCGTCGCTGGCCGGCCGTGCAGTTCGACGTCCGCCACGCGACGGTGCAGGGCCCGACCGCGGTTACGCAACTCATCGACGCCATCGAAGCACTCGACAAGGACCCGGACGTCGACGTGATCGTCCTCGCCCGCGGCGGCGGCAGCGTCGAGGATCTGCTGCCCTTCTCCGACGAGGCGCTGTGCCGCGCGATCGCCGCGTGTACGACGCCCGTGGTCAGCGCGATCGGCCACGAGCCCGACAGTCCGCTCTGTGATCACGTCGCCGACCTGCGGGCCGCGACCCCGACCGACGCCGCGAAGCGCGTCGTACCCGATGCGGTTGCCGAACTCGATCTCGTCGACGAACTGAGAGCACGGTCGGCGGCGGCGCTGCGCAACTGGGTCCGGCGCGAGGAACACGTGATCGCACAGTTGCGCGACCGTCCCGTCCTGGCCGATCCATTCCGCGATCTCGACCGGCGGAACGAGGAGATCGAGCGGTTGCAGCACGCGGCACGACGCGACGTCACGCGATTGATCTCGTCGCAATCGTCGACGCTCGAACACCTGCGGGCACGGTTGGCGACCCTCGGGCCCGCGGCGACCCTGGCGCGTGGCTACGCCGTGGTCCAGCGGATCGTGCCGGGCAGCGCCCCCGAAGTGGTACGCACACTCGACGAGATGCCCATCGGCACCCAGCTGCGAGTGCGCGTGGCGGACGGCGCGGCCCGCGCCGCCGTCATGGGACACGAACGACAAGGAAGATCAGGACAGTGACGAACGCGGGAACCGACGACGCCAACGCCGATGTGCGGGAGTTCGGCTACGAGCGAGCTCGGGACGAACTCGTCAACGTCGTGAAGATGCTCGAGCAGGGCGGACTCGACCTCGACGACTCGTTGCAGCTGTGGGAGCGCGGCGAGGCACTCGCGCAGCGCTGCGAGGAACATCTCGCCGGCGCCCGCGAACGTGTCGAGCAGGCGCTCTCCCTCACGGACGACGAGGACGAAGACGACGAGTACGAGGACGAGGACTGACCTCGACCGAGCTCACGATCAGGGCTCGGTCGCTCCGACCCGGATCAGGGTTCGAGGGGCTCGGCCCTGCCCGCGGCGGTGGCCAGGGTCGTGAACTCGGCCTCGTCGCCGGAGCCACCGATCAGGATGCGCACGTCGCCGAAGTCCGACACCCAGAGCGCTTCGACGCCCTCGCCGCCGTAGACCACCCAGTCGTGGCCCTCGACGGACCTGGTGTCGGTGGCGGTGCGGGCACCTCCGGCGACGAATCGCACCAGTTCGTCCTCACCGGCATCCGATTGGGTGAAGCGCACGTAGCGACCTGCAGGAGTGATGAAACCGACGGTGCTCGAATCGCCGCCCTGGTTACCGGAAACGATGCTGCGGCTACCGGAGTTGGGCTGCCAGTCCTCGGGCACCTCGGGGTGGCGGATCGGGAATCCGAGTTCCGCCGCGTCGTACTTCAGGCCGGCATCGATGTCGAAGCTCGGCACGGGACCCGCCGTGGGTCCGCCGGGCTTGAACTCGCACTGGCTGGCGATCGCCGCGATGAAGAGGATCAGCACGAGCAGCGGGATCAGCGACCACGCCATATCTCGACCGTCTTGCAGGATGCGAGGTTTCTTGGATGCCACCCGTCCAGTCTGACAGCTACGAAACGGGCAGGTTCAGGCCGGGCGGGTCCGACAGCCCACACCATCGGCCGTGATGAGACAATAGCCACGCGACACACACGGATCGTGCGGGCGCCCTCGGCGCCCGCTCCCTCTGCCGGCGCAACCCGCGTCGACCGAAAAGTCTCCAGGAGGCAGTAGCCCATGACGGCCAGCACCCCACGCCGCGAAGCTCCGGACCGCAACCTCGCGCTCGAACTGGTCCGCGTCACCGAAGCCGCGGCGATGGCGGCCGGCCGGTGGGTCGGACGCGGCGACAAGGAAGGTGGCGACGGCGCCGCCGTCGACGCGATGCGGCACATGGTCAGCTCCGTGTCGATGCAGGGTGTCGTCGTGATCGGTGAGGGCGAGAAGGACGAAGCGCCCATGCTGTACAACGGTGAGGAGGTCGGCAACGGCGACGGTCCGCTGTGCGACGTCGCGGTCGACCCCATCGACGGCACGACCCTCATGTCGAAGGGCGCTCCCGGCGCGATCGCGGTGCTCGCCGTGGCCGAGCGGGGCGCGATGTTCGATCCGTCCGCCGTGTTCTACATGGAGAAGATCGCCGTCGGTCCCGAGGCCGCCGACGTCATCGACATCACCGCCCCGATCGCGGAGAACATCCGCCGTGTCGCGAAGGCGAAGAACATCGCGCACGCCGACCTGACCGTGACGATCCTCGATCGTCCGCGCCACGCGCAGATCATCAGGGAGGTGCGCGAGGCGGGTGCCCGCATCCGTCTGATCTCCGACGGCGACGTCGCCGGCGCGATTGCCGCTGCACGTCCGGGTTCGGGTGTCGACATGCTGCTCGGCATCGGCGGTACCCCCGAGGGCATCATCGCCGCGGCCGCGATGCGCTGCATGGGTGGTGCGCTGCAGGGTCGCCTGGCACCGAAGGACGACGCCGAGCGCCAGAAGGCGATCGACGCCGGACACGATCTCGACCGTGTCCTCACCACCACCGATCTCGTCACCGGCGAGAACATCTTCTTCTGCGCGACCGGCGTCACCGACGGTGAGCTGCTCCGCGGCGTCCGCTACTCCGCCGGGGGCGCGGAGACGCAGTCGATCGTGATGCGCAGCAAGTCGGGCACGGTCCGCATAATCGAGGCGTACCACCGCCTGCAGAAGCTCAGCGAGTTCTCGTCCATCGACTTCCACGGTGTCGCCGGCTCCCCGCCGCCCATGCCCTGATCATCACTGCCCTGATCGTCACCGATCCTTCCGAGGAGGGGCACTGCACCGAGTTCTGGTGCAGTGCCCCTCCTCGTTCGTTCCGGCGGCATAACGTGGAGGACATGACCGACACCGAACAGTCTTCTCAGCAGTTCCGTATCGAACGCGACACGATGGGCGAGGTCCAGGTTCCGGTCGACGCCTTGTGGCGCGCCCAGACGCAGCGCGCCGTGGAGAACTTCCCGATCTCGGGCCGTGGACTCGAACGCGCACAGATCCGCGCGCTGGGTCTGCTCAAGAGCGCCTGCGCCCGGGTGAACAAGGACCTGGGTCTGCTCGACCCCGACAAGGCCGACGCGATCGTCGCGGCCGCCGATGCCATCGCCGCGGGTGAGTACGACGACCAGTTCCCGATCGACGTCTTCCAGACCGGTTCGGGCACGAGCTCGAACATGAACACCAACGAGGTCATCGCGTCGCTCGCCGCGAAGGCCGGCGTCACGGTCCACCCCAACGACGACGTCAACATGTCGCAGTCGTCGAACGACACTTTCCCCACCGCGACGCATGTCGCCGCGACCGAGGCGACGGTGAAGGATCTGATCCCCGCCCTCGAGCACCTGCACGGTGCCCTCGCCGAGAAGGCGAAGGAGTGGCGCGCGGTCGTCAAGTCGGGTCGTACGCACCTGATGGATGCGGTCCCGGTGACCCTGGGCCAGGAGTTCGGTGGTTACGCCCGCCAGATCGAGGCCGGGATCGAACGTCTCCGCGCGACCCTCCCCCGCCTCGGCGAACTGCCGATCGGCGGTACCGCGGTGGGCACGGGCCTCAACGCACCGGCGGATTTCGGGGCGCGTGTCGTGGCCGTGCTCGTCGAGACCACCGGGCTCGACGAGTTGCAGGGGGCCCGCAACAGTTTCGAGGCTCAGGCCGCGCGTGACGCTCTGGTCGAGGTGTCCGGGGCGCTGCGCACCGTCGCCGTGTCGCTGACGAAGATCGCCAACGACATCCGCTGGATGGGGTCCGGTCCGCTCACGGGTCTGGCCGAGATCCAGCTCCCCGATCTGCAGCCCGGCAGTTCGATCATGCCGGGCAAGGTCAATCCCGTTCTTCCCGAAGCGGTTACGCAGGTCGCCGCGCAGGTGGTGGGCAACGACACCACTGTGGCGTGGAGCGGCGCGGCCGGGGCGTTCGAACTCAACGTCTACATCCCGGTGATGGCCCGCAACGTCCTCGAGTCGATTCGTTTGCTCGCCAACGTCTCCCGACTGTTCGCCGATCGCTGCATCACCGGGCTGGTCGCGAACGTCGAACATCTGCGCACACTGGCGGAGTCGTCGCCGTCGATCGTCACTCCCCTCAACTCCGCGATCGGATACGAGGAGGCGGCCGCCGTCGCCAAGGAGGCGCTGAAGGAGAAGAAGACGATCCGTCAGGCCGTTGTGGACCGCGGCCTCGTCGGCGATCGCCTGAGCGAGGAGGAACTGGACCGCCGCCTCGACGTCCTGGCGATGACGCGGGTGGACGAGGAGTCCTGACCCGCAGGGTCCCGGCCGGCCCCCGCCTGCAGCCGCTACGAATTTCGCCGTCCGCTACAGCAACTCGGAATGTGCTGTAGCGGATGGCGAAAACGTGAGCGGATAGCCGAGGGCTCAGCGAGTCGGGGAGTCACCTCATTCCTGGACCACCTCGGTCCCGGCGCCGGGCGCCCAGGTGATGTAACCGAACTGGAAGTTGCTCCGCGCACCGTCGGGGGTCTGTTCCTCGTCGGTGATCGAGAAGCCCAGGTCGCCACCGGCACCACCCGCGGCCTCCCAGGCCGTGCGGATCTCACCCCACACGATGTGGGAGTCGGTGTCGGGGCTCCACGCGATGATGCCGCCCTCGAACTCCGCGACGTAGCCGTCGCCGACCTCCTCCTGCTGGCCGGTCGCGGCACCGAGCGGGCTGGACGCACCGCCGACCTCGTCGTACTTCTGCAGGATCGGCCCGCTGAGTTCGACCTGCTCGCCGTCCGGTCCCGGCACCGCACTGGACTGATCCGCCGCGGGCTCCTCGGCTTCGGGCGAATCGTCGCCCTGCGTGATCGATTCGACGGCGCTCTCCGCCTCTGACGCCACGCTCTCCGCGGCGGACTGGACCGCGCTGGTCGCGCTGCCCACCGTTTCCTCCGCCGACTGGTCGTCGCTGCAACCGGCCACCACCAGTCCGATCGCCGCTGCGGCCGCCACCAACGCTGCTCTGCGTCGGGGAATTCGATTCATCGGTTCGCTCCTGTCACTGAGAGGACGGGTACCTGACTTCAGGGTGCCCGACTCCTCCGCGACACAACCCGGTTTCCGGTGATTCCGTGCCGTGCACCAATCCGCCCCACCCCAGGTCTCCTGCCGTTACCATGCGACGCAGCCGACGCCGAGGAGAACGATGAGCACACAGACCGCCACCGCGCAGGACGCCGTCGCCACGGTGACCGATTTCCTGGAGGCAACGGCCGCCGAGGACATCGACCGCGCCGCCTCTCTGATCACCGACGACATCGCGTGGCACAACACCTGGCTCCCCACCATCCGCGGAGGCTCCCGGGTCCGGAAGATCCTCGCAGGTCTCGCGCGACCTTCGATGGGCTTCGGCGTCGTCGTCCACCACATCGCGGCCGACGACGACATCGTGCTCACCGAACGCACCGACATCCTGCGCTTCGGGCCGGTGCGCATCGAGTTCTGGGTGTGCGGCACCTTCGAAGTGCGTGGCGGACGGATCGCCGTGTGGGACGACCACTTCGACGTCCTCACCTTCCTCCGCGGAACCGTGGTGGGCGTCCTGCGCGCCGTGCTGCGTCGCTCCTGACGATCCTCACCCCACCGCTCCCCTGAGGGCGCCCGCATAGAATCCGTTCGTCGCCGAACCGTTCGGCGACGGATCAGCAGGGAGCGATGACATGTCCGACGCCGAGCACACTCCTGGATTCACGACGGGTCTGGAGATCCGGCGCGAAGTGATGGGTGACGACTTCGTCGAGCGGGCATTCGAGCGTTCCCGCGGCACCGACTCCGAGGCGATGCAGGAGTTCGTGACCGAGCACGCCTGGGGTGCCGTGTGGTCGCGTCCCGGCCTGGACCGGCGCAGCCGCAGCCTGCTCAACCTCGGCATGCTCATCGCGCTGCGCGCCGAGAACGAGCTGCGCGGACACGTCCGCGGAGCCCTGCGCAACGGGCTCGGCCGCACAGAGATCGTCGAATCCGTCATCCATTGCTCGGCGTACTGCGGCGCCCCCGCCGGACTCGCTGCGATGCGCGTGGTCCAGGAAGTGCTCGAGGCCGAACTCGGCCCTCTCTCCGAGGACACCGACGCCTCCGACGAGGCCTGACGACGACGGCGCGCCCGGCGGATGCCGGACGCGCCGCGTCGACCGTGCTCGGGCGTCAGGCGCCCGGAGCGAACTCCTCGAGCATCTCCGTCACCAGCGCCGCGATCGGCGACCGCTCACTGCGGGTGAGCGTCACGTGCGCGAACAGCGGATGTCCCTTGAGCTTCTCGATGACCGCCGCGACACCGTCGTGCCGGCCGACACGCAGGTTGTCGCGCTGGGCGACGTCGTGGGTGAGCACGACGCGCGATCCCGCACCGAGCCGCGACAGGACGGTGAGCAGCACGTTGCGTTCGAGCGACTGTGCCTCGTCGACGACGACGAACGAATCGTGCAGCGACCGGCCGCGAATGTGCGTGAGCGGCAGCACTTCCAGCATTCCGCGGCTGAGCACCTCCTCGAGCACCGCCGGGCTGGCGAGTCCTTCGAGGGTGTCGAAGACCGCCTGCCCCCACGGATTCATCTTCTCGGCCTCGGTACCCGGCAGGTAGCCGAGTTCCTGCCCACCCACCGCGTAGAGCGGCCGGAAGACCACCACCTTGCGGTGGGTTCGTCTTTCCAGGACGGCCTCGAGTCCCGCCGTCAGTGCCAGCGCGGACTTTCCGGTTCCGGCCTTGCCGCCGAGGGAGACGATGCCGACGGATTCGTCGAGCAGCAGGTCGAGGGCGACGCGCTGTTCGGCGGAGCGCCCGTGCAGTCCGAACGCCTCCCGGTCGCCGCGGACGAGCTGCACCCGCTTGTCGGCGGTGACCCGGCCGAGCGCACTGGAGGAGCCACCGAGAAGCCTGATCCCCGTGTGGCACGGCAGATCCCGCGCATCGTCGATGTCGACGATGCCCTCGGTGAACATCTCGTCGATGAGGGTCCGGTCGACCTCGAGTTCGGTCATGCCCGTCCATCCCGAGATCACCACGTCCTGGGCGTGGTACTCGTCGGCGTCGAGGCCGACGGCACCGGCCTTGACGCGCAACGGGATGTCCTTGCTGACGAGCACCACGTCGCGTCCCTCGGTGGCCAGGTTCAGGGCGCACGCGAGGATGCGGGAGTCGTTGGTGTCGGTGCGGAATCCCGCGGGCAGGACCATGGGGTCGGTGTGATTGAGCTCCACGTGGAGGGTGCCACCCTCGTCCCCGATAGGGATGGGCTGGTCGAGGCGTCCGTGCCGCTGCCGCAGGTCGTCGAGCAGGCGCAACGATTCGCGGGCGAACCAGCCGAGTTCGTGGTGGTGCCGTTTCCCTTCGAGTTCGCCGATCACGACCAGCGGAAGGACGACTTCGTGCTCGGCGAACCTGGTGACCGCCCAAGGGTCGGAGAGCAACACTGAAGTGTCCAGCACGTAGGTGCGTACAGCGGATTCTTTCGCAGCGGCGGTACCGGAGGCGTGGCCGGAGCGGGTGGGGACGGAGCGTGTTGCGTTCACGTGGGGCTCCTCGGCCCGGACGGCACCGCCCGGACGTATTCGGTGGGCCGGTGGGTCCCCGGTGTCGTCACGACCACGGAGGCCCGGTGCCGGCCCCCTCGCTCGGACTGTGTCAGCCACACGATCAGGGACCTCCCGTGTAGACGGCACCTGCGCCGCCTACACCCCCGACGCTAACCCCGATACGGGCGATTCGCTCGATGGCGGAGGAAGCGTGTCGGTGAAGATCGCGTTAACGACACCTCATGAGTACCCCTGAACCCCAGCAAACACGGTCGGCTCCGCTGCGTCAGGAACGCGAACCCGTGGATCGCGCGGCGTACGGTCACTCGACCGTCACCGGATGCGCGCTCGGTTCCACCGTCGCGCCGCGCAGTCGTCGCAGCACCAGGGTCACGAGCAGCGCGAGGACCGCCATCGCGGCGCTGTACCAGACGACCGCGTCCGGGGCGTCGAAGATGCCGCCGAACAGACCCGCGACGAGCGCACCGACCGACATGCCCGCGACCTCCTGGGCGGACCACAGACCGTTCACCCGGCCCAGCAGCGTGTGCGGCGTGTGCGTCTGGATCAGCGAGTAGCGCAGCACCTCCTGCACGGCCCCGAACACACCGACGATCACGAGCAGCACGACGGTGAGCGCCAGAACGGACGTGAAGCCGACCAGTGCCTGGACGACGAATCCGAGGACCAGGGCGGTGAGCAGCACGCGGCCGGGCCGCACCGAACGGCCGAGCCACCCGCTGGTGACCGTGGCCGCGGCGGCGCCGAGCGCGATCGCCGCGTACATGACACCGATGGCGACCGCATTGCCCTCGAAACGCGCGTCGGCAAAGGCCGGCACGAGCACGAGCACACCGCCGCCGAGCATCGCGACGACGCCGGCGATCATCACCCCGCCGACGACGCGTTCGCGGCGCAGGAAGCCGGTCACCGTCTCCGCGGGTGCGTCGGCGTCGTGCCCGGCGTCCGCCGTCGGTGGGTTCAGCGCCGGCAGGCCCGAGAGCAGGGTGACGGTCACGGCGGTGCCGATCGCGGCCACCCAGTAGTTCCACGCCACCGAGAACGTTGCGATCACGAGACCGCCGAGCGCCGGGGACAGGACGGCTCCCGCGCGGGCGCTGAGCACGTTGAGCGCACCGACGGCGACGAGCTGGTCCTTGGGGACGAGCGTGGGCACGACTGCCAGCAGAGCCGCGATGCTGATCGACCCGATCAGGCCGTTGACGACCGTCAGGGCGATAATCGCCGGCACCGAGGGCGACGACAGACCGGCGTTGACGGCCAGTCCGACGAAGGTGAGACCGGAGACGGTGCGGGCGAGCAGGATCAGGAACTTGCGGTTGTAGCGGTCGGCGAGCATGCCGCCGAGCAGCATGCCGCCGATCGCAGCGCCCCCTTCGAGCGCGGAGACCAGACCCACCATCGGCGACGATCCGGTCAGGTCGTAGACCTGGATCGGTACGCCGACCATGAGCATCCCGATACCGAAGATCGAGATGGTGCGAGCGATGAAGATCCGGCGGAAGGCCGAGCTCTCGCGCAGCGGCCGCAGATCGAAGAGGGCGCCGTTGCTCATTGCCGGGCCGTCACTCGGACTTCGCGGCGGCGTCGGCGAGCATCGGAGCGATCTCGTCGGTGGCCCACTTCAGCGACAACGCCGACGGGAAGCCCACGGCGTTCGGCATGCCGGTGTTGCGGGCGAGCGAGACGACCGCGCCGCGCTCGACGGCCGGAAGACGGTTCCACGCCTCGAACTTGGTCAGGTATCCGAGATCGCCGGTGGGCGAGACGACCACGAGCAGGTCGGCGTCGAGCTGCGAGATCTCCTCGTAGGACAGCACACCGCGTCCGTCCGCATCGACCTGCAGTGTGTTCGCGTACTCGCTGAGCTCGAGGCCGAGCGAGTTCAGGAACTGCCCGATGCCGCGGTCGTCGGCGGCGAGTACCGACAGCTGGCCACCGGTGTCGCCGATGATCGCGTTGTAGGTCGCGCCCTCGAGTGCGGGGTACTGCTCCTTGGCGGCGTCGAGATCGACCTCGGCCTGCTCGATGACCTCCTCGGCCTTCTCGGGGATGCCGAGGGCCGAGGCGATCTTGCGGGTGGAGTCCTGCCACGGCTCACCGTTGGCGCGGTAGTCGAAGTGGACGACGGGGAACTGTTCGGCGAGCTGGTCGTAGGTGTTCTGTTCGAGTCCCCAGAAGCCGGTGGAGACGATGATGTCGGGCTGCAGCGCGGCGATCTGCTCGGCGATCACCGTGGCACCGCCGTCCATGTTCAGCAGCGGCGGGACGTCGGCGCCGAGTGCTTCGGCCTCCCACGGCCACACGCCGGTGCCGCCGGTCGCCGCGAGGTTCTGGGCATCGACGGGGAGCGCGAGCGGGGTGACGCCCAACGACAGCAGGATGTCGGCGTCCTGCGGCGACAGCGGCAGGGCGCGGGTCGGGGCCGACTCGACGGTCGTGTCGCCGAACTTGCCGGAGACGGTGACCGGGAACTCGCCGTTCGCCGCCGTCGCGCTGCCGGACGAGCTGCCGCTGTCGGTGTCCGAGCCGCACGCCGTGACACCGACCAGCATGGCGGTGGCGGCGAGGGCGACGCCGATCCGGCGCAGTCGCTTGTGGATCCTCATCGATTCTCCTCTGCTGTGGAACACTTCGTAGGTCCGTCGTCCGGGTGTCCGTTCCCGGCGCCGCGGATCTCGTCCTCGTGGAGGGTCGCGGCGAGTTCGCCGATCGACCCGGCGGTGAAGATCGACTCGGCGTCGATCACGTATCCGTCCGCCCGCAGTCCGCCGAGGATCCGCATCACCGAGATGCTGTCGCATCCGAGTTCGAGCAGATCGTCGTCGACGCCGACCTGCTCGACGCCGGTGACCTCGGAGGCGAGGGCGCACAGCAGCTCTTCGGCCGGTGTGGACGGTGCCCGGTGCGTTCGCGGGGCGAGTTCCGGTCGCGGCAGCGCTGCGCGGTCGATCTTGCCGTTGGCGAGCGTGGGCAGGGCGTCGAGCACGACCGTCGCCGACGGCACCATGTAGTCGGGGAGCACCCGCGCGACCGCGCGTCGCAGCGTCTCGGCGTCGAGGGTGTGCCCGGCGGCCGGGACGACGTAGGCGACGAGACGTGCCGTCGCACCGAGATCGGTGCGGGCGAGCACCACTGCGGTCGCGACGTCCGGTCGCGACGAGAGCACGGTCTCGATCTCGGCCGGTTCGATCCGGTATCCGCGGATCTTGACCTGGTCGTCGCCGCGTCCGCGGTAGCGGATGTGTCCGTCGGGCGTCCACAGGGCCCGGTCACCCGTGCGGTACATGCGGTCTCCGGGGAATTCCGGATCGATCGTGTCCGCGACGAAACGGTCGGCGGTGCGACCCGGGTCGGCGAGATAGCCGCGGGCCAGTCCACGACCGGCGAGGTAGAGCTCGCCCTCCACACCGATCGGCGCGGGACGCATCCACCGGTCGACGATGTAGGCCCGGGTGCCGGCGACCGGTCGGCCCGCAACGGGCGCCTCGGCGTCCGAAGCCCGTGCGACGAGCGCGTCGACGGTGCTCTCGCTCGGCCCGTAGAGGTTGTAGGCGCTCACGCCGTCCAGCCCGCGCAACCGGTCCCACATCGGTTGGGAGACCGCCTCGCCGCCGAAGCCGAGCGAGGCCGGGCACCGTCCGTCGTCCGCGAGTCCGTGATCGAGCAGCTGCGCGAGGTGCGACGGGGTGACCTCGACGAAGTCCCAGCGGGATTCGTGGGCGACGCGGACCATCTCGGCCGGATCGCGCTGGACCTTCTCGTCGACGACGTGCACCGCGTGCCCGTCGAAGAGCCACAGCTGCGGTTGCCAGGACGCGTCGAAGGCGAACGACCACGCGTGGCCGACCCGGAGCCGGTCGCGTCCGGTCCGTGCCTGCGTCGGCGCGTAGAGGTCGGCGCGGTGACTGTGGAACAGCGCGGTCAGGCCGCGGTGCAGGGCGAGGACCGCCTTGGGTGTGCCGGTGGAGCCGGAGGTGTACACGACGTAGGCCGGGTGGTCGGCGCGCAGCGGTGCGAGCCGGTCGGCGTCGGTCAGCGGGGCGTCGTCGTAGCCGGCGACCCGCGCCGCGAGCGTCTCGTCGTCGAGCGCGAGCACCGGCGCGTCCACCGCGGGCAGCGACGACGCGAGTTCTCGGGTGGTGAGCACGACGGCCGGCTCCGCGGTGCCGAGGATCGTCGCGAGACGCTCGGTGGGAGTGCGCGGTTCGAGCGCGACGTAGGCACCGCCGGAGACGAGCACCGCGAGCATCGCCGCGATCGTGTCGGCCGTGCGGGGCAGCACGAGCGCCACGCGGGTCTCGGGAGCGACACCGTGGTCGACGAGCAGCCGCGCCCACCGGCGGACCCGGGACGCGAGGTCGGCGAAGCTCCATTCGAGATCGCCTGCCACGAGCGCGGTCTCGTGCGGATGGCGGGCGACCGCGTCGTCGAACAGGTCCGCGACGGTGACGGCTTCGGCGACCGGTGCCGGTGTGGCCCGCCACTGTTCGAGCCGGGCGCGTTCGTCGGCCGGCAGGACGTCGATGGCGGACAGGCGCCGGTGCGCCTCTCCCCCGGCCAGCGTGCGCAGCACCCGGTCGAGTCCGGCGGCGAGACGTTCGACGGTGCAGCGGTCGTACAGGTCGGAGCTGTACTCGACGACGCCGACGACGGTGTCGGTGCCCACATACTCGACGAGGTCGAACGACAGGTCGAACTTCGAGGTCTCCATCGGGTGCGGTTCGGGGGTGACACCCGCTGTGAGCCCACCCGCACTGCGCGGATCGGGTTCGACGAGATAAACGATCATCACCTGGAACAGCGGGTGCAGGGCCCGCGAGACGGATCGGTCGGAGCCGAGCACCGCGTCGACGACCTGCTCGAAGGGCAGGTCCTGGTGGTCGAACGCCTCGAGGTCGGTGCGGCGGATCCGGTCGAGCAGTTCGGCGACGGTGGGGTCGCCGGACAGGTCGGTGCGCAGCACGAGGGTGTTGAGGAAGAAACCGACGAGATCCTCGAGTTGCGCGTCGCCGCGTCCGGAGACCGGGGTGCCGAGGGGGATGTCCTCGCCGCCGCCGTAGGCGGCGAGCAGCACCGCGACGGCGGCCTGCACGACCATGAACATCGAGACGTCGTGTGCGCGTGCGAGTTCCCGCAGTGCCCGCACGACCTCCGGGTCGAGCGCGAATGGCACCGCGCCACCGCGATAGGAGGTGCGGGCCGGACGGGTCCGATCGGTCGGCAGCGGCAGTTCCTCGGGCAGGCCGGCGAGGGCGTCGCGCCAGTAGGCGCGCTGACGCGCGGCGAGCGACTCCGCATCCGCCGGGTCGCCGAGCAGGTCGCGCTGCCACAGCGTGAAGTCGGCGTACTGCACGGCGGGCTGCATCCACTCCGGTGCCTGCCCCACCTCCCGCAGCGCGTAGGCGGTCACCAGATCGGTGAGCAGCGCCTTGGTCGACCACTCGTCGACGGCGATGTGGTGAATCACCAGCGCCACCACGGTGCCGTCCCCGGCGTCGAGGACCGACAGCCGCACCGGCAGTTCGGCCGACAGATCGAAGCGGTGATCGATCGCCTCGGCCAGCGCATCGTGGACATCGGCCGCGGCGACCGAGCGGTGGTCGACGACCACGCGGACCTCGTCCGGCGCGAGCACCTGCTGGTAGGCCTGTCCGTCCGCGCTCGGGAGGACCGTGCGCAGCGCCTCGTGACGCAGGACGACGTCGCGCACGGCCGCTTCGAGTGCCGGGACGTCGACGCGCCCGTGCACCCGCCACGTGACAGGCACGTTGTACACGCCGCCGCGGGCCCCGAGCTGGTCGAGAATCCAGAGGCGTTGCTGCGCGTACGACAGCGGCACCATCGCAGGTCGCGGGTCGGCCGCCACCAGCGCGGGTCGCGGCGACGCCTGCCCGGCGGCCGCGCACCGCTGCGCGAGCGACTCCACCGTCGGGGCGTCGAAGACCGTGCGCAGGGCCAGATCCGCGCCGAGCTCCGAACGGATCGCGTTCACGAGCCGGATCGCAGCGAGGGAATGCCCACCGAGCGCGAAGAAGTCGACGTCGATACCGACCTCGTCGAGTCCCAGCGCGTCGGCGAACAGAGTCGCGATCGTCGCCTCGAGTTCGGTACGCGGCTGCCGTCCGGATCCGGTGTCGAACTCCGGTGCCGGAAGGGCACCGCGATCGAGTTTGCCGTTGAAGGTCGTCGGGACCGCGTCGATCACGAGAACCCGTGCGGGCAGCAGATAGTCGGGCACACGTCCGACGAGTGCGTCACGGACCGCCACCGGATCCACCGCGACTTCCGCTGCGGGAACGATATATCCGACGAGCACCGAATCGCCTGCGGGACGGGGTTTGATCGCGGCCACAGCACGGGCGACACCGTCGACGGCGTCGAGAGCCGCCTCGAGTTCGCCGAGTTCGATGCGCAGACCGCGCAGCTTGATCTGGTCGTCGCCGCGGCCGAGATATTCGAGGTCGCCGTGGGCGTCCCAGCGTGCGAGGTCGCCGGTGCGGTAGAGCCGGTCGCCGGGATCGCCGTAGGGGTCGGCGACGAACCGCTGGGCGGTGAGCGCCGGGCGCCGCAGGTAGCCCTGCGCAACCTGTACTCCCCCGATGTACAGCTCACCGGGGGTGCCGGCCGGCACGGGGCGCAGATACCGGTCGAGCACGTACAGGCACACGTTCGCGCCCGGCCGCCCGATGACGGAACCGCGGGTAGGCGAACCGATCCGGGCACTCGGGTCGGCGTCGAGGGTCACCTCCACCGCGGCTTCGGTCGGGCCGTACAGGTTGTGGACCTTCACCTGCGGGAGCACCGTCGCCGCGCGTGCGACGGTGCGCGGCGACAGTGCTTCACCGCTGCACACGATGCGGCGCAGGCTCGCGGCGTCCGCGGTGGCGGGCACGGCGAGGGTCTCCTCGAGCATCGACGGCACGAAGTGGGCGACGGTGATGTTCCCGTCGCGCAGCAGGGTCGCCGATTCGACGGGATCGCGGTGCGCGTCGGGTCCGCCGACGACGACGCTCGCACCGTCGACGAACGGCGCGAACAACTCCCACACCGACACGTCGAAGGTCGCGGGTGTGCGCAGCAGCACCCGGTCGTCGGGCGAGGCGGGCAGTTCGCGGCGCACCCATTCGAGCCGGTTCGCCACGGCGCGGTGCGACACGGCGACGCCCTTGGGCAGACCCGTCGACCCCGAGGTGTAGATGACGTAGAGCGGGTGGTCGAGGGTGAGCGGCGCGATCCGGTCGGTGTCGGTGACCGACTCCGGGCTGCGGGCGTCGATGCGGGCACGCACCTCGGTGTCGTCGAGGTCGAGTCGCGGATGCTCGCCGGGCAGTTCGATGTCGCTGCGCGTCAGCACGACTCGCGGATGCGCATCGCCGAGCAGGTACTCGATGCGCGTTTCGGGCAGCGTGGTGTCGATCGGCTGGTAGGCCGCACCGGACTTCACGACGGCGTGGATCGCGACGACCTGCCCCACGGAGCGGGGCACCGCGACCGCGACGATCGCACCCGGACCGGCGCCGAGCGCGACGAGTTCGCGGGCGAGGCGGTTCGAGGCGGCGTCGAGGGCGGCATGGGTGAGGGTGTGGTCGGCCGCGACGAGAGCCGGCCGTTCGGCGTGCTCGGCGGCGCTGCGGGCGAGCACCTCGCTCAGCGGGGCGAGAGCGAAGTCGACGCGCTCGCCGGTGCCGACGGCGAGTTGTCCCGCGGCCTCGTCGGCGTCGAGGATCGCGACGTCGCCGATCCGGGCCGCGGGTGCGCTCGCGACCTGATCGAGCAGAGTGAGCAGCGCGGCGAGAAGCGTGTCGGCCATGGTGGCGTCGAACAGGTCGGTCGCGTACTCGACCGATACGGCGACCTCGCCGGTGTCCGGGGCGTCGACGAAGGTGAGGTTGAGGTCGAACTTGGCGCGGACGTTGCTCAGCGGTTCCCAGCGGGTGGGCACACCGAGCAGGTCGGGCAGCTGCGCGGGGCGCTGCAGGTAGCTCATCATCACCTGGAACAGCGGGTTCCGTCCCTCGACGCGCGGCGGTGCGAGTCGCTCGACGAGCTGCTGGAAGGGCACCTCCTGGTGCGCCATCGCCGCGAGATCGGTCTCGCGCACCCGGTCGAGGAGTTCGGCGAAGGTGGGCTCGCCGGACAGATCGGTGCGCAGCACCAGGGTGTTGACGAAGAAACCGACGAGTTCGTCGAGTGCGGTGTCGGAACGGCCCGAGACGGGGGTGCCGACGACGATGTCGTCGCCCGCGCCGAGCCGGGAGAGCAGTGCCGCGACGGCCGCGTGCAGCGCCATGAACATCGTGCCGCCGCGGGCATCCGCGACCGTGCGCAGGCGGGCGGCGATGTCGGCGGGGACCGTCGCGGTGGTGTTGCCCGCCGCTCCGGTCGTCCGCGCGGGGCGGGGCCGGTCGGTGGGCAGGACGATCTCGTCGGGCAATTGCGCGAGAGTGTCGGTCCAGTAGTCGATCTGGGTGTCGATCCGGCCGGCCTCGATCAGTTCGCGCTGCCACAGCGTGTAGTCGGCGTACTGGACGGGCAGCGGAGGCCATTCGGGTGTCGCGCCGGCCGACCGGGCTTGGTAGGCGCGGGTGAGGTCGCCGAGCAGCGGCGCATCCGACCATTCGTCGGTCGCGATGTGGTGCAGCACCACTGCGAGGACGTGCCGGTCGGGCGCGACGCGCACCAGCACCACGCGCAGCGGCGGGTCGGTGTGCAGATCGAACGACGCGGTGAGCCGCTCGGTGAGCAGCGCCCGGACGGCATCCTCGGACTCTGTCTCGTGCAGTTCGAAGCGCACGGCCTCGGGCGTGTCCAGGATCCGCTGGTAGGGCGTGCCGTCCTCGGAATCGACGACGGTGCGCAGACTCTCGTGACGTTCCACGACGTCGGCGACCGCCGCGACGAGGGCATCGGCGTCCACCGCGCCGTCGAGGCGGGCGACGTGCGCGTAGTGGTAGGCGAGGCTGTCGTCCTGCAACTGCTGGAGCAGCCACAGGCGTTCCTGGGCGGCCGACAGCGGCACCCGGTCGGGGCGCGTCCGCGCGGTGATCGGCGGGAGCGCCGCTGCGGCGCCGGGGATGCGGCGGGCGAGTTCCTCGACGCTGCGAGCCTCGAACAGGTCGCGGATGGTGACGTCCACACCGAGTTCGGAGCGGATGCGGCCGACAATCCGCATGGCGATCATCGAGTGCCCGCCGAGTTCGAAGAAGTCGTCGTCGGCGCCGACCTCGTCGACCCCGAGGACGTCGGCGAAGACCTCGCACAGGACCTTCTCGGTCTCGGTGCGCGGGGCGCGTCCACCGAGGCCCGTGGCGGCCTGCGGTTCGGGCAGGGCGCGGGTGTCGAGCTTGCCGTTGACGGTCATCGGCACGGAATCGATGAGCTGTACCCCGGCCGGGACCATGTAGTCGGGCAACTGGGCGCGCAGGTGGGCGACGAGCCGCGACGACAGGTCGGACGGGTCACCGTCACCGACCGGAACGGCGTAGGCGGCAAGTCGTTTCGTGCCGGGCACGAGCGGGTCGTCGACGGCGATCACCGCCGCGGTACCGACCTCGGGGTGCTCCTCGAGCACAGCCGCGATCTCGTGCAGTTCGACGCGGTAACCGCGGATCTTGACCTGGTCGTCGACGCGGCCGAGATAGTCGAGGTTGCCGTCGGTGCGGCGGCGCATGAGGTCGCCGGTGCGGTACATGCGGCCACCGGCCGACCACGGATCGGCGACGAAGCGGTCGGAGGTGAGCCCGAAACGGTTCAGATAGCCGCGCGCGAGACCCACACCCGCGATGTACAATTCGCCGACGACACCGTCGACGACGGGTCGCAGCCACGGATCGAGGATGTAGGCGCGGGTCGCGCGGATGGGGACGCCGACCGTGGGGGTCGCGCTGTCGTCGGTGCCGCCACCGAGGGTGTTGATGGTGTACTCGGTGGGGCCGTACAGGTTGTACCCGAGGGTGCCATCGGTCTCGCGCAGGCGCGTCCACACCGAATCCGACACGGCCTCACCGCCGAGCAGAACGAGCGGCGGGCGGTGCTGTCCCGGACCCTCGTCGAGCATGCCGTCCGCGATCAGCTGCGTCGCGTAGGTGGGGGTGACGTTGACGACGTCGATGGCGTGGGTGTTGCAGTACTCGACGAGCGCGGTGGCGTCGCGACGCAGGTCCTCGTCGCAGACGTGCACCTCGTGGCCCTCGACGAGCCAGAGCAGTTCCTCCCACGACATGTCGAAAGCGAACGACACGGTGTGCGCGACCCGCATCCGGCGTCCGTCCACCGACGAGACCACCGGATCGAAGATCTCGTCCTGGTGGTTGCGCTGCATGTTGGTCAGGCCCCGATAGGGGGTGACCACGCCCTTCGGCTTGCCGGTGGACCCCGAGGTGTAGATGACGTAGGCGGGGTGCTCGAGCCGGCCCGGGCGACCCGGGGCGAAGGCACCGAGTTCGGCGTCGGTCAACGGCGCGGTACTCGCGGCGAGGGGCTCGTCCAGGCGGATGCTGCGGTCGGCGGGCAGGCCGAGACGGTTCTGCACCGCGGTCGTGGTGAGGAACAGCGCCGGCAGCGCGTCGTCGATGACGGTGCGCAGACGCTCGTCGGGCTGGTCGAGTTCGAGCGGCAGGTAGGCGGCACCGGTGCGCAGGATCGCGAAGAGCGCGACGACGGTGTCGATGCTGCGGGGCAGACCGAGGCACACGATGGTCTCGGGTCCCGCTCCCCCGGCGATGAGGGTGCGGGCGAGCGCTTCGACGCGGCCGGCGAGTTCGCCGTAGGTGCTGCTCTGTTCACCGGAGACGAGGGCGATGCGGTCGGCGTCGGTCGCGGCGCGGGCGATGAGCATCTCGGCGACGGTGACGTCCTCGACCTCGGGGATCTCGGCGCGCAGCCGGGCGTCGGTGACGGTGTGTTCGGCGGCCGTCAGTGCGGGCACGGACGCGACCGGCAGATCGACTCCGCGGGCGACGAAGTCGAGCAGCGCCACGAAGCGGTCGTGCAGGGCCCGGGCACGCGCACCGTCGACGACGTCGGGCCGGTAGTCGATCTTGACGTGCATGGTCCGCCCCGGCGACACGACGATCGCGAGGGGATAGTGCGTGTGGTCGAGGCTGTCCTCGGCGAGGATGTCGTGCCGCGCGGACTGCCGGGCCATCTCGTCGGCGTCCTTGAAGTTCTGCAGTACGAACAGGGTGTCGAACAGTTCGGAATGACCGACGGCGCGGAGGATGTCGCCGAGTCCGAGATACTCGAACTCTATGCGGTCGGCGTACTCGTCCTGCATGCGGCGCAGCAGGTCCGCGACGGTCTCGGCGCCGGACAGGCGCACCCGCACCGGGACGGTGTTGAGGAACATGCCGACCACGCGGTCGAGTCCGACGATCTCGGTGGGCCGCCCGGCGACGGTGGAGCCGAACACGACGTCGGTGCTGCCGGATTCGGCGGCGAGCAGCAGGCCGACGACGGCGTTCATCAACGCGTTGAGGGTGACGCCCGTGCTGCGGGCCCGATCGCGCAGTGTCGCGGTGAGCGTCTCGTCGATGTACGACTCGATGCGCAGCGGCACGATGGCGGCGCGGTCGCGGGTGGATCCGGCGAGCAGCGTGGGCTTGTCGAAACCGGCGAACTCGTCGCGCCAGGCCTGCTCGGCGGCGGCGCGGTCGCGGGCGGCGAGCCACTGCAGGTAGTCGGTGAAACCCGCTTCGGGCGCCGCGATTTCGTCACCGGCGTAGCGGGCGAGCAGTTCGTCGACGAACAGCGCACCGGACCAGCCGTCCCACAGGATGAATTCGCGGTTGACGACGAGACGGTCGATGCCGTCGAGGTGCAGCAGCAGCATGCGCCACAGCGGCGGGGACGCGAGGTCGAACGGCTGCAGCCGATCCTCCTCGATGAGTTTCTCGGCGCGGGCCTGCTGCTCGGCGGGGTCGAGGTCGGTGAGGTCGACCTCGGTGAACGGCACCTCGAGATCCGCCGCGCCGATGAACTGCACCGGGTCGGCCAGACCGTCGTCGGTGAAACCGGCACGCACGGTGGGGTTCTCGGCGAGCAGACGTGCGGCGGCGCGGCGCAGGCGTTCGACGTCGAGGCGGTGGCCGAAGTCGAGCGAGAACTGGGCGGTGTAGATGTCCTTCGACGAGTCGAAGACCGACTGGAAGTACAGGCCGCGCTGCAGCGGCGACAGCGGCCAGATGTCCTCGATCCGCACGGGCGCGATCCGTGCGACGCGGTCGATCTCGGTCTGCGTGAGCGTGACGTGCCCGAGATCGGACGGAGTGAGACAGGTCCGCCCCAAAGCTGCGTCGGCGCGGCCGAGGAGATCGTCGAATGCCGCGCGCCATGCCTCGGCGAGCCCGGCCACGAGATCGGGATCGAGCGCCTCGTCGGCGGTGAGATGCACCGTGGCGCCGCCGGTTCCCCGTTCGACGTGGATATCGAGCAGGTAGTTGCCGATGCGGTCTCCGCCGCTCCGCACGAGCACCTGTGGCTGTCCGAGCGGCGCGAGGGCCGGTCCGGCCTGGACGTTGGCGTAACGCAGCATCGGCCAGCCGATGCCCCGGTCGGGGGCTGCGCGCAGGCGTTCCTTCGCGGTGCGCAGGGCGTCGAGCGGATCGGTGGCGAGCGCCAGCCGCACCGGCGTCGTCCAGTCGAGCGCGCCGACGGTGCGGGTGAGGTCGGCGTCGGGGGCCAGTGCGATGCGGCCGTCGCGGACGATGTCGACGAGCAGTTCACCGTCGCCGCTCTCGCGGGTGTTCGCGACCGCGGCTGCGGTCACCGCGGTCCACACATCGGTCGAGACGCCCGAGACGAGACCGGCCACTGCGGTGGTCGCCATGGAGAATTCGTCGTCGGTCAGGGTGAGGGTCACAGGCGTCCGTGTGCGGCCGGTGGCCACCGCTGCGGCGAACTCGGCACCGGGTGCGACGGTGGTCATCCAGTCGGGAAGCTCGGCGAGTCGCTGCGGGGAGGCGGCCTGCTCGGTGAAGACGCGGGCGTGGGTCGCGGGCGAGGTGGGCACGGGCGGCAGCACGATCTGCGTGCCGCGCCGGGCGGCGCGCAGGGCACGGTGCAGGTCGGCGGTGACGATCGACCAGGACGTCTCGTCGACGAGCCCGGCGGGGGCGAGGAAGACCAGTTCCCCGGCGCTCTCGTCCGCAGCGGTGAGCCGCACCGCGGTCAGGACCCGGCCGGCGGTGGCGTCGGGGCGCAGGGGCAGGTCGGCGGTCGCGGTTCCCACCGGCAGGGCGGCGTTCGCGACGAGGGTCCGGACGTCGACGGCGGCGGTGTCGTTCACCGACAGCAGCCACAGCACCGGTGCCGGTGCGGTGAGGGTCGTCCGCAGCGCCGGGTGGTGCTCGACCACGGCGGCGACCGCGGCGAGCACGGCGTCGTCGGTGAGATCCTCCGGAGCCGGGACGCGGTATTCGCGCAGGTCGGCGTCCACGGAGAGTCCGGCGTCGCGGCGTCGCGCGGTGGCCGGCAGCAGCGCGAGCGGTCCGGCGGCGGTGTCCTCGTGGTCGGCCTCGGAGCTGTCGCCGAGGGCCGGCGCCGGGGCGACGTCGAAGGTGCCGAGCGGCGCGTCGAGGTCGTCGAGGATCGCGGCGAGGAAGTCGTCGAGATCGGCGGCGCAGCGCTGCGCGAGCGGTGCGTCGTCGGCATGACCGCGCAGTCCGATCTCGATCGGGTGCCCGGCCTTCTCGAGCACGAGGATGAATTCCAGTTCGCCGACCGGCCCGGAGGACAGCATGTGCGCCTGCGATTCCCGCCCGACCGAGTACCGCGAGGCAGCTGCGGGCATGATGTTCACGCCGACGGTCGGGGGCCGCCAGTCCGGGTCGATCTCGGCGAGTTCGCGACCGAGATCCTCACCGCGGTACCGGCCGTGTTTGAGCAGGCCGAGCAGTTTGCCGTCGATCACCTCGGCGACGTCGGCCAGGCGCGCGTCGTCGGGAACGTCGAAGCGCAGGGGCAGGACGCTGGCGACCATCGCGGGCACGGTGCGCAGTTCGCGGGTGCCGCGCGCGGTCGTGGGCAGGCTGATCACCACGTCACGGCGGCGGGTGGCCCGGGCCAGATAGGTGCCGAGGAGGGCGATGAGCACGGTGGCGGGCCGGGTGCCGTGGGCCTTGGCGTACCGCTCGAGCCGGCCGCGTCCGTCGGCGTCGATGTGCGACCAGGCGACGAGTTCTCCGGGGCTCGACAGGCGACCAGAGCCGAGCAGGCGCGTCACCTGCGGGAGGTCGGCGAGTTCGTCGAGCCAGTAGCGGCGGTCGAGTTCGCGTTGTTCGCTCGCGACGTACTCCTCGTCGACGCGCACGTACCGTTCGAGCGTCCACTCCGCGGCGCGGTCGGGACCCTTGCCTTCGACGTACGCCCTGGTCATCGCGGTGGTCGCGAAACCGATGCCGTAGCCGTCATTCACGATGTGGTGGTACTGCTGGTACAGCCGTACGGTGTCGTCGGAGAGGCGGTGGATGGCGAATCGGAACAGCAGGTCGCGGGCTAGATCTTGCGGTTCGTTCATCGTGGCGCGCATCCAGCGGTCGGACGCCGCGGCCGGGTCGTCCTCGCCGCGGAAGTCGATGACCGGCAGGTCCCACTCGCGGGTCGCGCGCCGGATCTGGACGACATTGCCGTCGGCGTCGACGTCGAAGTTGACGTGCAGGGTCTCGGCGGCGTCGAGGACCGAGTGGATCGCCGTGATCATCCGGTCGATGTCGATGTCGTCACCGATGGTCTCGGTGTACATGCCGGTGTTGTAGAGGTGCCCGGTGGCGTCGAGCTGATGACCGAAATAGATGGTCCGCTGCGCGCGCGTGACGGAATACACCGACTGCATCGAATTTTCTCTCTCCCACGGATGCCGCGACGAACCGCAGGCGCATACCGACTAGCTAATGGTTAGGCTAACCATACTAGGCGCCCGAGGGGGTGCTGAAACCTGCTTCCACCGGCGCGTTCATCGCCGTCGTCCAGGCCTCGGACAGCCCTCGGATCTCCTCGCAGGAAATTCGTCCGTCCGACCGCATCGTGGCTGTGAATATACGACCGCCCGCTTTCTCCTCGATCCGCACCGACAGCTCGAGGGCGCGCCCGCACGGGGTCCGCCGCTCCGTCGGCACCGTGTCGATCCGGACGAGGACGTCGGGCCGGGCCAGTGCCATGAAGGCCGGTGCGGCCTGGGCGTTGAGGTGCCGCAGCAGCGCGTAACCGGACCCGTCCCCGGGCACCCCGTCCACGGCGGCGGCCACACCGGTCGACACCGCGTCCGGATCGTCGGCGACGGGAACCCGCACGGGCACACCGACGGCGAACGGACCCACGGTCCGGGTGCAGTCCGGCTCGCCGTCGGAGAATTCACGTGCGTCGCGTTCGATCTCGACGAGCAAATGTGCCGGCGCGACCTCGCGGACGCGTCCGACGGCGACTGCCAACGCGGTCACTGCCGCGACAGCGAGGTCCTGTTCACCGGACGGACCGGCGTTGACCTCGACTGCGGCGATCTCGACCGGATCGCCGACGGGGAGCACCGCGGTGCTCAGCGCGGCGCCCGGGGCGAGGACCTGCGCCCAGTGCGCCAGTTCCCCGAGCAGTGCCGGGTCCTGCGCGCGCTCGTTGATGCGGGTCGCGAGTCCCTGCGCGGTGGCTGCGGGAACGGCAACCGGTCCCCCGGTGACCGCCGCAGCCAGGTCGGCGGCGAGCACGTCGACGGAGACACCGTCGGCGACGATCGGGTGGACCGCCACCACGAGTCGACCGGTCTGCCCGGTGGTCAGCCACACGGCCGAGAGCACCGGTCCGGCCTCGGGGTCGAGAGCCTCGGCGGCCTCGGTGCGGGCCTGCTGCTGCGCTGTTGCGAGGTCGGTGGTCTCGACGACCCGTACCGGTACCTCGTCGCCGGCGGGGTGGGTGTCGAGCGACCACAGCACCGAGGCCACGCGGGTGAGCCGCATGCGCAGCGCATCGTGAGCGGCGACCACCGTGCGCACGGCACCCGTCGCCTTCTCCTCGTCCGCCGGGGTGTCGACGGCGAACACGAGTGCGGCTCCGGCCGGCTCTGCACCGATCTCTCGCAGTGCGTGCACAGCCGGCGGCACGGGCACCTGGCCCGGCTCCCGATCGTCCACGAGACCGGCCGGCTGCCCCGCCGTCTCGGCGAATTGAGCAACAGCCGTCTCGGCGAAATGAGCAACAGCCGTCTCGGCGAACTGCGCGACGGCGGCGAGACCGGCCGGGGTGCGCCACCGGAAGATCTCGCGCGGGCCGAATTCGATGCCCTTGCGGCGCGCGGCCGTGACGACCTGCATCGAGACGATGCTGTCGCCACCGAGCGCGAAGAAGTCGTCGTCCGGTCCGACGACGTCGAGACGCAGTGCCTCCTCGAACAATTCGCACAGTGCGGCCTCGGCGGGGGTCTCCGGGTCGCGGCGCGTCGTCGCGGTCGGTTGCGGATCGGGAAGTGCCCTGCGATCGAGTTTGCCGTTCGGTCCGAGCGGCAGTACCTCGAGCACGGTCACGGTCACCGGGACCATGTGATCGGGCAGGGAGGTCGCGGCGTGCGCGAGTAGATCGGCCGGTTCGACGGTGCGCCCGGACAGGGGCACCACGTAGCCGGCGAGCATGCCGTCGCGCACCACGACGGCGCTCTGCGCGACGTTCGGATGCGCGACCAGCGTCGCCTCGATCTCCCCGAGTTCGATGCGCAGGCCGCGGAGTTTGACCTGCCCGTCGGCGCGGCCGATGTAGTCGAGTTCGAGGCCCGCGCCCCGGTCGCGCCACCGCACGAGGTCGCCGGTGCGGTAGAGCCGCTCTCCCGCGTCGCTGTAGGGGTCGGCGACGAACCGGCCCGCCGTCAGGCCCGCGCGCCGGTGGTAGCCGCGGGCGAGCTGGACACCGCCGAGATACAACTCGCCGACGACGCCCGGCGCCACGGGCCGGAGCCGCTCGTCGAGGACGAGGGTGCGGGTGTTGTCGATCGGCCGTCCGATCGGGACCCACGGAATGCCCTGCGCCGGAATCGGTGCCGCGGTGACGTCGACGGCCGCCTCGGTGGGGCCGTAGAGGTTGTGCAGTTCGGCGTCGACGAGGGTGTGGAAGCGGTCGCGATGGTCGGCGGTCAGCGCCTCACCGCTGCAGATCACCCGGGTCAGGCGCAGTGCCCGGTCCTGCTCTGCGGCGAGCACGTCGAGCAACGCCGCGAGCATCGACGGCACGAAGTGCGCCGTGGTGATCGACTGCCGGGCGATCACATCGCGCAGATAATGCGGGTCGCGGTGACCGTCGGCGGTCGCGACGACGAGCGTGGCGCCGGTGATCAGCGGCCAGAAGAACTCCCACACCGACACGTCGAATCCGGACGGGGTCTTCTGTAGCACCCGATCCTCGGCGGTGAGACCGTATTCGTCCTGCATCCACCGCAGCCGGTTGGCCACGGCGCGATGGCCGACGACGACACCCTTCGGGGTTCCGGTGGATCCGGAGGTGTAGAGCACGTACGCCGCGCAGTCGAGGGGCATCACGGTCGGTGCTGCGACCGGATCTGCGGGATCGGTTCCGACGGAACCGGATTCGTCGACCTCGAGCACCGGAACACCGGAGTCGAAGGTCATCGCCACACCGGCGGCCGCCACGACCGCGACGGGCTGCGCGTCGGAGAGCATGTACGCGAGTCGCTCGGCGGGATAGTTCTCGTCGAGCGGCAGATAGGCCGCACCGACGCGGTGGATCGCAAGGAGGGCGATCACGAGAGCGGTGCTGCGCGGAATCGCCACGGCCACGACGGCATCCATTCCTACTCCGGGAAAGGCACGCAGATGCCCGGCCAGAGCGGCGACGGCACGGTCGAGTTCGGCGTAGGTCCACCGCCGTCCGGTGGCGTCGTCGACGAGCGCGAGGGCATCCGGTGTCGCAGCGACCTGCTGCGAGAACAGCTCGGGGACCGTGCGATCGGGACCGTCGTCTCGGACCGTGCCGATCTCCGCTGCCACCAATGCCTTCCGGTCGTCGACGGTGAGCACGCTCAACTGCGACAGCGAGGCGTCCGGATTCGCCGCGATCTCCGCCAGCAGAGCCGTGAGTCGCTGCACGAATCCGTCGACGGTGCCGCGGTCGAACAGGTCGGTCGCGTACTCGATGCGACCGCGGATCCCGCCGTCGTCGGTCTCGGCGAGGTCGAAGGTCAGGTCGAACTTCGACGTGCCGGTCTCGACGAAGACCGGTTCGGCGTCGAGTCCGGGCATGCGGATCTCGTCGAGGCGGTCGCGGTACTGCACCATGATCTGGAACAGCGGCTGGCGTGCGAGCGACCGTGCCGGGGCGAGTCGTTCGACGAGCACCTCGAACGGCAGGTCCTGGTGAGCATAGGCGTCGAGGTCCACCTCCCGGACCCGCGTGAGCAGGTCGCGGACGGTGGGGTCGCCGGACAGATCGGTGCGCAGCACGAGCGTGTTGACGAAGAAGCCGACGATCCGGTCGAGGGCGGCGTCGAGACGACCCGCGACGGGAGTGCCGAGGACGATGTCGTCCCCGGCGCCGTGCGCGCGCAGCAGTACTGCGACGACCGCGTGGGTGAGCATGAACATCGTCGCGCCGGATTCGGCGGCGATGTCGGCGAGTGCTTCCCGGGTGCGCGGGTCGACGGTGAACGGGACCGCGCCGCCGCGGTAACTGCTGACGGCCCCGCGCGGCCGGTCGTGCGGAACGGCGAGTTCCTCGGGTGCGCCGTCGAGGACGCGTGCCCAGTACTCGGTCTGGACCTCACGCAGAGACTCGTCCCCGGTACCGAGACGTTCGTCCTGCCAGAGAGTGAAGTCCCGGTACTGCACCGGCAGCGGCGCAGGCGCGGGTGCCCCGGTGGTCAGGTGCGCGTACCAGGCGGACAGGTCGGCGACGAGCGGCGTGGCGGACCACTCGTCGGCGGCGATGTGGTGCACGAGCACCAACAGGCGCGCGTCGTCGGGAGCGGTGCGCACGAGCGTCGCGCGGATCGGCAGGTCGTGGGCGAGATCGAACGGACGGCCCGCCTCCTCGGTGAGCAGCACGTCGAGATCCGCCGGGGCGGCGTCGACGATCCGCAGGTCGACGGTGCAGTCCTCGGCGGGCAGCACCCGCTGGTAGCCGATCTGCTCGACGTCGCCCTCGTCCGGCTCGGTGAACACCGTGCGCAGCGTGTCGTGCCCGGCGATCAGGTGCTGCAGGGCACCCCGCAGAGCGTCGACGTCGAGCGCGCCGCGCAGCCGCATCGTGTACGGGATGTTGTAGGTCGCCGACGCGCCCTCGAGGCGGAAGAGGAACCACAGCCGGCGCTGCGCCGCCGACATCGGGACGAGATCGGCGTGGTCGCGGCGCACGAGTTCGGGTCCGCCGGCGGTGGCCGGGACCGTCGCCGCGAGTCGCGCGGGGGTGCGCAGATCGAAGATGTCGCGGATCGACGGGTTCCGGCCGGTGCGCATGCGCAGCGCCGCGGACAGACGTGTCGCGAGGAGCGAATTGCCGCCGAGGGCGAAAAAGTCGTCGTCGGGGCCCACCTGGCGGACACCGAGGAGTTCGGCGAGCACCTCGCACACGACGCGTTCGTCGTCGGTCGCCTCGCGCGTGCTGTGGCTCTGTGCGGGATCGGGCAGAGCCGCGCGGTCGACCTTGCCGTTGGGCAGGGTCGGCATGGCGTCGAGCACGTCGAAGACCGCGGGAATCATGTAGTCCGGCACCACGGTCCGCAGATGGTCCTGCAGGTCGATGGCCGCCGGACGCGGCGCGGCCGGATCGGCGACGACGTAACCGACGAGCAGATCGGTCCCGGACGCCGACGGGCGCACGGTGACGAGGGCCGCGGTCACCGCCGGGTGCCGCAGCAATGTGGCTTCGACCTCGCCGGGTTCGATGCGGAAACCGCGTAGGCTCAGCTGGTGGTCGGCGCGCGAGACGAACTCGAGTTCTCCGGAGGCGTTGCGCCGCAACAGGTCCCCGGTGCGGAAGAGCCGGGTGCCGCTGCCGGTGGGGTCGGCGACGAACCGCGCCGCGGTCAGATCCGGGCGGCCGAGATAGCCACGGGCGGACTGCACTCCCCCGACGTAGAGTTCGCCGGTCACCCCGTCCGGGACGGGACGCAGGTGCCGGTCGAGGATGCGCGCGGTCACGCCGTCGACTGGGGCACCGATGCGGACGCGGTCGACGTCGGAGCCCGGCGCCGTCCAGATCGTGACGTCGCCGGCGACCTCCGATGAACCGTACGAGTTGATCACCCGTGCGCCCAGCAGTGCCGCGATCACGCTCGTGCCGAGGGGTTCTCCACTGAGGAACCACGTGTCGACGAGTTCCGCGGCCTCGGGGCGCAGGGCGGCGAGGGTCTCGGCGAGGCTCGGCACCGCGGTGAGCATCCGGACGCGGTGCCGGACGACGAGATCGGCGAGGGCCTCGGCGTCACGGGAGGCGGCGTCGTCGGCGAGGACCATCGTCGCACCGGAGAGCAGACCGGCGAACAGCTCGGTGGATCCGTCGATGAAGCTCAGCGAGCTCTTGGCCAGGCGCACGTCGTCGCCGGCCGGGCGGACGCGTGCCGCCTGCCAGACCAACCGGTTCGCCAGCGCCGCAGCGGTTCCGACGACACCCTTGGGCACGCCCGTCGAACCGGAGGTGTAGACGACGTACGACCCGTCCGCCGGATGCAGCGGGCGGCTGCGGTCGAGGTCGGTGATCGGTGCGTCCGAGTAGCCTTGCGCCGCTTCGGCCAGTGCGGCGAGGGTCAGCTCCGGTGCCTCTCCGGGCACGGCGCCTTCCGTATCCACAAGCACGAGATCGGGTGCGGCGTCGGTGAGCATGAACTCGATGCGTGCCGGCGGGTACGACAGGTCGACGGGCAGGTAGGCGGCACCGGCGACGACGACGGCGGCCAGGGCCACCACGGCGGCGTCGGAGCGTGCCGCCGCGACCGCGACGACACTGCCGGGTCCGATGCCCCGCTCGGCGAGCGCACGAGCCGAACGATGCACGCGCGCCCCGAATTCCCGATAGCTCAGGGTCTCGGTGCCGAACACGAGCGCCGGGCGATCCGGGTGGGTGGCGAAGGCCGCCGCGAGCAGATCCGGCAGCAGCTGCATGGTGGCGGGCACCGCCTCGGCGGTGCCGGCGGCGCGCTCCTCGTCGGTGCGCACGTCGATCGTCGAGAGGTGCCGCGGTTCGGGTTCGGCGAAGGCCGCGAGCACCGACAGCAGACGCTGCCCCAGGGTCCGTACGCTCGTACGGTCGTAGAGGTCCTCGGCGTACTCGAAGCGGATCGACAAACCGTCGGTGGCGTCGACGAAGTCGACGGTGAGATCGAACTTCGACGCGCCGGTGGACAGATACGACACGGTCGCGACGGTGTCGCCGATCTGCGGGACGACCGGTTCGGTGCGGTACTGCACCATCGTCTGGAAGAGCGGGTGCCGCGCGAGCGACGGGGTGACACCGACGGCGTCGACCACCTCGTCGAACGGCACCTCCTGGTGGGCGAGCGCGGCGAGGTCGGCGCGCCGTACGCGTGTCAGGATCTCGGCGGTGTCGGGATCGCCGGACAGATCGGTGCGCAGGGCGACGGTGTCGACGAAGAAGCCGACGATGTCCTCGAGCCCACTGTCGGCGCGACCCGCGACGGGCGCGCCGAGCACGATGTCGTCGCCCGCACCGAGCGCGGTGAACAGGGCGGCCACCGCGGCGTGGGTGAGCATGAACATGCTCGTCCCGGAACGGGCACACGTATCCCGAAGGGCCGCAGACAGTTCCGAACCCACCTGCACGTGCACCTCGCCACCGCGGTGACTCGGCACCGCGGGTCGCGGACGGTCGTGCGGCAGGGCGAGTTCCTCGGGTGCCCCGGCGAGGGTGGAACGCCAGAACGCGAGATCGCGGTTGCGGAGCGCGGCCGCGGCGGGGTCGTCGGCGAGACCGCGCTGCCACACCGCGAAGTCCGCGTACTGGGGACGCGGCGCGTCGTCGGGCACACGACCCGCCGAGAGATCCGCGTAGGCGGCGGCGAGGTCGGCGAAGACCGTCTCGGCCGACCACTCGTCGCCGGCGATGTGGTGCACGACGAGCAGCAGCACCGCGTCATCCGGTGCGCGTCGCACGAGATGCGCACGGAACGGACGGTCCTGTCCGAGGTCGAAGGATGCCCGCGCAGCCGCGTCGAGAAGTGCCGCGGCATTCCCGTCGCGCGCCTCCGCGACCTGCAGGATCGTCGACGGCGTGTCGGTGACGACCTGCACGGGCTCACCGTCGACGACGCCGACGACGGTGCGCAGCACCTCGTGCCGGGCAACGACGTGCACCAGCGCACGGTCGAGCAGGTCGGCGTCGAGCCGGCCGTGCAGTTCGAGGGCGAACGGGATGTTGTAGGTCGGCGACGGTCCCTGGGCGCGGTCGAGGAACCACAGGCGTTGCTGGGCCGACGACAACGGGATCCGTTCCGGTCGCGGCCCTGCGACGAAGCGGGGACGCGCGGGGCTCGCGCCGTCGACCACCACCGCCAGTTCGGCCACGGTGGGAGCGTCGAAGACGTCGCGCAGCGACACCTCGACGTCCAGCGCCGAGCGGATCCGCGCGACGAGTCGGGTGGCGGACAGCGACGTTCCGCCGAGGGTGAAGAAGTCGGCGTCGACACCGACGGCCGGGAGCCCGAGCAGGTCGGCGAAGACATCCGCGAGGGTGTGTTCGGTGGCGGTCTCGGGATCGCGTCCGGTGTCGGGGGCGCCGATCTCCGGGGCGGGCAGGGCCTTGCGGTCGACCTTGAGGTTCGCGGTGAGCGGGAACTCGTCGAGCGCGACCGTCACCGACGGCACCATGTACTCGGGCAGACGTGTGCGGAGGAAGTCGTGCAGTGCTGCCGTGTCGACGTCGGTGCCGGTCACGTAGCCCACGAGGCGGGCCGCTCCGGTGGCGTCGGGCCGGGCGACCACGACGGCCTGCGCCACGCCGGGGAAGTGCGCTGTTGCGGTTTCGATCTCACCGAGTTCGATGCGGTGGCCGCGAACCTTGACCTGGTCGTCGCCGCGTCCGAGATACTGCAGGGTGCCGTCGGCGGTCCAGCGCACGAGATCGCCCGTGCGGTACATCCGGCCGTCGCCGAAGGGGTCGGCGACGAAGCGGGTCGCGGTGAGGTCGGGGCGGCCGCGGTAGCCGCGCGCGAGTTGCTGCCCCACGACGTACAGCTCACCGGCCGCGCCGACCGGCACGGGCTGCAACTGCCGGTCGAGCACGCGCACACCGGTTCCCGGATAGGGGCGGCCCACCGACCCGGTCCACGGCAGATCCGGCGGGACCGGAGCGGAGGTGCACCACACCGTCGCCTCGGTGGGACCGTACATGTTGACGACGGAACGCGCTCGCGCGGCGAGGGTTCCGGCCAGGACGGCGGGCAGGGCCTCACCGCCCACGAGCACGTTCGCACCGGCGAGATCCAGACCGTCGTGCTCGACGATCGCGCCCCACAGCGACGGGGTGGCCTGGATGCAGTTCACCGACTCGGTGGCGGCGAGCGTGGCGAGGGCCGCCGGATCGCGCGCCTCGTCGTCGCCCGCGAGCACGACGGCCCCGCCGCGGCACAGCGGCACGATCAGTTCGAGCACCGAGATGTCGAACGACAGGGTGGTCAGGGCGAGAAGCCGGGTGTGCGTGCCGATTCCGGTGAGATCGGTCGCGGCGTCGACGAAGCGGGCGAGTGCGCCGCGCGAGAGCACGACACCCTTCGGCCGGCCGGTCGAACCCGAGGTGTAGATGACATATGCCGACTGGTCGGGCACGACTCGCCCGGAAGGCGTGGTGCCGGCGGGGACGTCGCCGCGCCAGTGCAGGACGCCGTCACGGAAGACCGCCGTGGCGTCCGGGGTCGATGCGCCGAGACGGTCGGCGAAGTCGTCGGTGGCGAGCAGGATCGCCGGTCGCGCGTCGTCGAGCATGTACTCGAGTCGCTCGGCGGGAAAGGCGGGGTCGAGCGGCAGGTACGCCGCGCCCGTCCGCAGCACGGCGAGAAGCGCGACCACCATGTCGGCGGTGCGCGGCAGCGCGAGCGCGACCGTCACCTCGCGTCCCGCGCCGGCCCGTGCGAGTTCGTCTGCGACGGCATCGATGCGCGCGTCGAGTTCGGCGTAGGTGAGACGGTCGGCACCGGCGACGAGCGCGGGCGCGGCACCGGCGGCGGCCACCTGCGCGTCGAACAGATCCATCGCGTCGGGCGCGACGGATTCGGCGACGGTTCCGTGCCAACGGGATTCGAGGCCGGCACGGAAATCCGGGTCCAGCAGGTCCGCGTGAGCGAGGGGACGCTCGTCAGTGTCCTCCCGGGCGGCGAAGGCGAGCAGTCGCGCGAGGGCCGCGGCGTGACCGGCGACTTCCTCGACGGTGTACCGGTCGGCGTCGGCGTCGAGGGTCAGTTCGAGTGCGCGGGTGCTGTCGACGCGACGGGCGACCACCGCGAGGTCGTGGACGGGACCGCGCGCGAGCGAGTGCACGGTGGCGGTCGCGTCGCCGAATCGCACGGTGTCGCCGAACGGCTTGATGTTGACGGTGGGGCCCACCGGACCGGGGCTGGTCGCGGGCAGACGCAGGTCGCGGTGGATGTCCTCGCCCCGGTAGCGGGTGTGGCGTCCCTGTGCGGCGACGGTGGCACGCACATCGGCGGCGAGCGCCGCGAGACTCGCCTCCGGGGCGACCTCGATGCGGAGGGGCACGACATTGACGGCGGTGGTGAGCACATTCGCCGCGACGCTGCCCATCCGGTTCATGGCCGGGAAGCCGAGCACCACGTCGCGGACCCCGGTGACCCGGCCGAGATAGGCGGCGGTCGCAGCGGTGACGAGGTCGGGCCAGCCCACCCCGGCGCGGCGTGCCGCTGCGTCGAGTGCCTCGGCGACGTCCCCGGGGACCTGCACCGATTCGGTGACCACCGCGCGGGCGAGCGACGACGCGGCCGGCACCGCGGTCTCTGCGAGGCCGAGTGCGTCGGGCGCACCGCGTAGCGTCCCGGTCCAGAAGTCGCGGTCGGCGACGATGCGCTCGCCGCTGCGGTACTCCTCGTCCTCGGCGACGACCTGCTCGACGGAAGCGAAGGTCGCGGGCGGGACGTCCTCGCCGCGCACGAGTGCGGTGTACACGGCGACGATGCGGCGTTCGATCAGGCTGTAGCCGTAGACGTCGAGCAACGCGTGGTGGGCGCGCAGGAACAGCAGGACGCGGTCCGGTCCGAGGACGAACACCCGGGCGCCGATGCCGGCTTCGGCCGTCGGATCCATCGGCACGCGCAGGATCGCGCGCATCGTGTCGACGGCCGTCCGCCGCGGGTCGGCGTCGGCGGTGAGGTCGGTGACCTCGATCTCCGGCGCCGGATGGGCACCGGGGAACTGGACGGGCACCTCGTCGACGACGGCGATCCGGGCGCGTAGTCCGGCGGACTCGGCAAAGACCGCGTGGACGGCGCGGGCGAGGACGGCCGGATCGATGGCGCCGTCGATCTCGAGGAAGTGCCCGGTGACGAGTGTCGGGTTCGACGGGTCGATCGTCTGCGCGAACCACATTCCCGCCTGGGCAGCGGTCAACGGCAGAGGCACGATCGATTCCACGGGTACTCCTCGACATTCCTGGACCCGCCCCCTCGGATCCGCCCCTCCGTCCGGATATAGTTAGGGCCGCCTAACCATACCAGCAGCGACGCGCCCGCCCGAATTGTCCGGCCGGTCCCGTCCGGAAGGAGCTCACCATGCCGGTGACGACGCCCCCGACCCGCGTCTCCCTGCCCATCGTCCTGCGGCGCCTGACCGTGCTCCGCGCGGTGGACGTGACACCGCGGATGCGTCGGATCACCCTGGGCGGCGAGCAGCTCGGTGCCTTCCGCAGCGGCGACTACGACGCCCCGGCGTTCACCACCGAGGGTGCCGACGACTACGTCAAGATCTTCCTGCCCGAACCCGGCAGCGACACCCCTGCCCTGCCCGAGCAGCACGACGGGCACCTGCACTGGCCCCGCAAGCCCGCACCCGTGGCCCGCGCCTACACCGTGCGGCGGTTCGATCCCGTGGCCGGGGAGCTCGATCTGGATTTCGTCCTGCACGGCCACGGCCCCGCCGGTAACTGGGCCCGCACCGCCGAACCCGGCAGCGTGCTCCATCTCGCGGGACCCAAGGTCGCGATCATCCCGCCGCAGGGCGCCGACTGGTGGCTGCTCGCCGGCGACGAGACCGCACTGCCCGCGCTGGGGCGCTTCGTCGAGACCTTCGGCGGCACGGTGCCGATGCACGTCTTCGCGCTGGTCGACGGTTCGCAGGAGGAACAGTCCGATCTCGCGGGCGTGACGTGGGTGCACCGCCGTCCCGGCGTCTCCGACGCCACCGTGCTCGCCGAGGCCGTCGAGTCGGGTGCGCCGCGCGGCGGCGAGGGCTGGATGTGGATCGCCGGCGAGGCGTCGATCGTGAAGGAACTGCGCGCCGTGTCGAAGCGGCTCGGCATCGCCAAGCCGATGCTCGACGCGTCGGGTTACTGGCGCAGCCCCGAGTCCGATCGCCCACTGGCCCGCCTGCGGCTGCTGCGCGAGCAGGCCGTCGAGACCCTCGAGGCGCGCCGTCGCGGCACCACCTAGACGATTCCTGTGTGCTCTGTTTCGGTGTTCTCGACAGCGCCTGGCGAGGTCGAGAACACCGAAATCGTTTCCCGGGTCAGCGCGGTGAGAGTTGGCCGGTCGCGCCGGGGACGGGTCGTGCCGGATCGGCGCCGAGTTCGACGATCGTGTTCACCCCGTCGACGTGCACGATGCGCGGCCGGAAGTCGCGGGCCTGCTCGTCGTCGACGTGACGGTAGGACAGGATGATCACGAGGTCGCCGGGCGAAACGAGCCGTGCCGCAGCACCGTTGATGCCGATGACACCCGACCCGCGTTCCCCCTCGATCGCATAGGTCTCGAGCCGTGCCCCGTTGTCGATGTCGACGATGTGCACGAGTTCGCCCTCGCGGATGTCGGCGGCGTCGAGGAGATCGCGGTCGATCGTCACCGATCCGACGTAGTGCAGATCGGCGTGGGTGACGGTCGCGCGATGGATCTTGCCGGACAGAAGAATTCGCTGCATGTGCTGACGTTCCTGCTTTCTCGGACCGTGTCGGTCAGCGCAGCGACGCGGTGAGTTCTTCGGTCTCGCGATCGCGGCGACGCGCCGACGCGGTGATCGACTCGATCAGCGCATCCGTGGTCTCGACCCGGCCGACCCGCTTGGCGACGTACTGCAGCGCCATGAGGTGCTCGTCGCGGGAGAAATCGGCGGTGGCGTCGAGGGCCATGAACGGCGCGACGTCGCTCATGAAGGCGTCGGCGGCGCTGAGCATGCAGCCCATGTGCGCGTAGACGCCGGTGACGATGAGCTGGTCGCGGCCGTTGTGCGCGAGCAGCTGACGGAAGTCGGTGCGCTGGAACGCCGAGTAGCGCCACTTGGTGACCTGGATGTCGTCCGGGCCGGGGGTGAGTTCGTCGATGACCTCGGTGTCGCGGCCCGTGCTCAGCCCCACGCCCCAGAAGTCGGCGAGGATGCCGCGACGCGACGGATGCTGGTCGCCGGGCTGCATCGTGTAGACGACGGGGATACCGGCGGCCAGGCACGCCTCGCGGAGGCGGACGATGTTGGGCACCACGGTCGCGAGCGGTTCGGCGTCGCGCTGGTAGGCGTCGATGAAGTACCTCTGCATGTCGTGGATCAGCAGGGCGCAGCGGGACGCGTCGAGCGTCCAGTCCACCCGAGCATCGGGAATCTCGTCGCCGGTGGGCAACTCGTACGGATCGATGCTCGGGATGGCCATGCGACTTCCTTCTGCTGTTCGGGGGTACGCGTGCGGGCACCGAAAGTGTCGGCATGCGTAGGCTACCCTAACCAACCCTGCGGTGGGATGTCTCGTCCCCCGGATACGCGACCGGCCCGCACCGGAGTTCGGTGCGGGCCGGTCGGCGACAGTGGAAGCCGTCAGTGGAAAACCGTCAGATCAGACGCCAGTCCTCGAGGCCCTCGTACAGCGGCACGGACTGCGCCAGGGCGCTCACGCGGGTGCGCAGCGACTCGGCGTCGGCGCCACCGACGAGCGTCTGCGCGATGATCTCGGCGACCTCGGCGAACTGCTCGTCGCCGAAACCGCGGGTCGCGAGCGCCGGGGTGCCGATGCGCAGGCCCGAGGTGACCATCGGGGGACGCGGGTCGAACGGCACGGCGTTGCGGTTGACGGTGATGCCGACCTCGTGGAGGGCGTCCTCACCCTGCTGGCCGTCGAGCTGCGAGTTGCGCAGGTCGACCAGGACCAGGTGCACGTCGGTGCCGCCGGTGAGCACCGAGATGCCCTTGTCGGCGACGTCGGACTGCGACAGGCGATCGGCGATGATCCGGGCACCGGAGAGGGTGCGCTGCTGACGGTCCTTGAACTCGTCGCTCGCGGCGATCTTCAGTGCAACGGCCTTTGCGGCGATCGCGTGCATGAGCGGGCCGCCCTGCTGACCGGGGAAGACGGCCGAGTTGATCTTCTTCGCCCATTCCTGCTTGGCGAGGATCAGGCCGGAACGCGGGCCACCGAGCGTCTTGTGCACGGTGGTGGAGACGACGTCGGCGTAGGGCACCGGCGACGGGTGCAGACCCGCGGCGACCAGACCGGCGAAGTGCGCCATGTCGACCCACAGGTAGGCACCGACCTCGTCGGCGATGGAGCGGAAGGCGGCGAAGTCCTCGTGACGCGGGTAGGCGGACCAGCCGGCGACGATGACCTTCGGCTTCTCGCGCAGGGCGATGTCGCGGACCTCGTCCATGTCGATGCGGTGGTCGTCCTTGCTGACCCCGTAGGACGCGACGTCGTACAGCTTGCCGGAGAAGTTGAGCTTCATGCCGTGCGTGAGGTGGCCGCCGTGCGCGAGGTCGAGACCGAGCAGCTTCTCGCCGGGCGTCATCAGCGCCATGAGCACCGCCGCGTTCGCCTGCGCACCCGAGTGCGGCTGGACGTTCGCGAAATCGGCGCCGAAGAGCTCCTTGGCGCGGTTACGGGCGAGGTCCTCGACGACGTCGACGTTCTCGCAGCCGCCGTAGTAGCGACGGCCGGGGTAACCCTCGGCGTACTTGTTGGTCAGGACGCTGCCCTGGGCCTGGAGGACGGCGCGCGGCACGAAGTTCTCCGACGCGATCATCTCGAGCGTGTCGCGCTGACGCGACAGCTCGCCGGCCATGGCCTCGGCGACCTCGGGATCGAGGTCGTTCAGTGCGGCAGTGTTCACGTCGGCGCCGGGCGCAGCGGTCATCGAGGTTTCTCCAAGCAGAGGGCGTCAGGGATACGAGCTCCAGTCTACGAAGGCCGTCCACCGCTGCGGAAGCCGGTCCCCGAGCAACCTGCGGTTCACCGCAGGCTGCTGGGCACCAGGGGTTCGTCGAGCAGGCGCCGGAAACGGTCGGCGCGCTCGGCTCCGGCCGGAACCTGCTCGAGCCAGCCGCCGAGGAGCCGGTAGCCCTCGACGTAGGTGCTGATGTAGGCACGCCACAACGGCGACGACAGAAAGCGCAGCGACTGCCGGGCACGTTCGGGGCTCGACAGCGACCAGCGCTGCAGGAATTCGACGACCTCGTCGTGGCTGCGCCCGCGGTCGTGGAGCAGCAGCGCGGCGTCCTGCCGCACCGACAGCAACTGCTCGGACGCCTCGGACAGTTGTTCGGCGAGTTCGCCGTCGAACCGGAGCCCGAGATCGGCGTAGATCTCCTGCGCCCACGTCCCCCAGCCCGGGCCGACGATCGCGTCGAGTGCGAGATCGGCGAGCCCTTCGGCCATGAGGCACTGCGGGGTGTTGACGAGGAACAGCGTCTGCTCGGCCTGACCGCCGGCGACGAGACCGGCCTCCTTGCGGCAGTGCTCGGTGTGGTGACCGGGATACGCCTCGTGCGCGATCAGCCGGGGCAGGTGCGCCATCGTCTGTTCGAGATCGGAGTTGATCGCGACCCGCGACCGGTAGTCGCCGAGGTAGTAGTTGAAGCCCGACCACGGCTTGTCGCCGACGACCTCGTACTCGACACGCTCGGTGTCGGGCAGCGGGTGGACCGCCCGCACCTTCTCCCGCAGAGCGCTCGAGAACGCCTCGACGCATTCGGCGAGACGATCGGCGGGGATCACCTCGGACTTGCGGTGGGCCTGCATCCGTTCGGTGAGCGATCCGGTGCCGGGCAGCAAAGCGTCGAGGCGACGGTGCGCGTCGCGGTAGGCGTCCTCGTCGCCGGGCTCGATGCGGACGTCGAAGTACGCCTCGACCTCGTCGACGAAACCGATCTCCTCCCCCGCGAACTTGCGGGCCGAGCAGTCGAGGGCGCGCAGATGCACGTCGAGGAAACGGGTGCGCTCGTCGGACAGTCCCGCACCGGGCAGTTCGTCCCGCAGCCGTCGCGCGGTGTGTGATAGATCACGGGGATCGGGAGTCGGGGCGTTCTCGACCTTCCGCCGCAGCGCGGGATCGCCCGTGTAGGCGTCGACGAACCCTTCCTCGAGCCGGTCGAAAGCCAGGCCCAGCAGCAGATATTCGTTCACGAAGTCGTCGGCTCCCATACCGGCCGAGCCTAGTCGCTCGTCGGCGAGCCGACACAGGAGAACCCGCCGGAGTGGGGACCCCGGGGAGGCATCCGCCTGTGTCAGCGAGCACAATCCGTTACATGGACATGCAACGCCGCATCCGCCGCGCCACCGGGAAGCCGTGCCGATGGCTCGTCTGAACGAACCGAGCCCGTATGTCGAGTTCGACCGCAAGCAGTGGCGGACGCTGCGGAAGTCGACTCCCCTCGTCCTCACCGAGGACGAACTCATCGGGCTTCGGGGCCTGGGCGAGCAGATCGACCTCGCGGAGGTCGCGGAGGTGTACCTCCCCCTCGCCCGGTTGATCCACCTGCAGGTCGCAGCGAAGCAGCGGTTGTTCGCCGCGACCGCGACCTTCCTCGGGGAGAAGCATCCCGACCAGCAGGTGCCGTTCGTGATCGGTGTGGCCGGTTCGGTGGCGGTCGGCAAGTCCACCACGGCACGTGTGCTGCAGGCGTTGCTGGCACGCTGGGATCACCACCCGCGGGTGGATCTCGTGACCACCGACGGGTTCCTCTACTCCACCAAGGAACTGGTGCGGCGCAACATCATGCACCGCAAGGGTTTTCCCGAGAGCTACGATCGACGCAAGCTGCTGCGGTTCGTTACCGAGGTCAAGTCGGGAGCGAAAGAGGTTGCGGCGCCGATCTACTCCCACATCTCGTACGACATCATCCCGGGCCAGTACCACATCGTGCGGCAGCCGGACATCCTCATCATCGAGGGCCTGAACGTGCTGCAGACCGGTCCGCGACTGATGGTCTCCGACCTGTTCGACTTCTCGATCTACGTCGACGCGCGCATCGAGGACATCGAGAAGTGGTACGTGGAGCGCTTTCTCGCGCTGCGCAAGACCTCCTTCGCCGATCCCGAGGCGCACTTCCACCACTACGCGAACCTGTCGGACCGGGACGCGATGAGTGCCGCGAAGGAGATCTGGCACTCGATCAACCTGCCGAACCTGGTGGAGAACATCCTGCCCACGCGACCGCGCGCGACCCTCGTCCTGCGCAAGGACTCGGATCACGCCATCAACCGGCTCCGGTTGCGCAAGCTCTGACGCGGCCTGCCGCTCGGCCCTGCCTCAGGCGCCGAACCGGCGGTGCTGTCAGGCGCCGAAGCGGCGGTGCCGTGCGGCGTAGTCGCGCAGCGCGCGCAGGAAGTCGACCCGGCGGAACTCGGGCCAGTATGCCTCGGTGAACCAGATCTCCGAGTAGGCGGACTGCCAGAGCAGGAATCCGGACAGTCGCTGCTCGCCGGACGTACGGATCACGAGATCCGGATCGGGCTGGCCGGACGTGTAGAGGTGACTGTCGACGCCGTCGACGGTCACGGACTCGACGAGTTCCTCGCCGCGCAGCCCCTGCGCGTAGCGCACCCGCAGGAGCGACTGCACCGCATCGACGATCTCCTGGCGACCGCCGTACCCGACGGCGACGTTGACGTGCGTGCCCGTCCGGCCCGCGGTGCCTGCCGCGGCCTCGTGCAGTCGCTTGGCGTGGTCGGCCGGGAGGAGGTCGGTGGTGCCGACGATCTTCACGCTCCAGTTCTGGCCGGGCGCGGAGATCTCCTCCACCACGTCGGAGATGATCTCGAGCAGAGCATCGAGCTCCTCCGGGTCGCGCCGGAGGTTCTCGGTGGACAGCAGGTAGATCGTCGCCGTCTCGATGCCGGCCGCGTCGCACCAGCCCAGCAGTTCGGCGATCTTCTTGGCGCCCTCGCGGTGACCGTGACTGACGTCGGTGAAGCCGTTCTCGCGCGCCCAGCGCCGATTGCCGTCGCACATCACCGCGACGTGTCGCGGATTCCGTGCTCCTTCGAGTTCCTTCAGCAGCCGGCGTTCGTAGAGCCGGTACAGCAATCCGCGGACGCTCACCCCGTCATCACCACGCGAGTCACATTACGCCCAGGCACAGGGAGGGTCGCGTCGGTGGTCACAGAGTCTCCCGGAGCGCGGTTCCACGCTGTAACGTGGCGACGGAACAAACCTACGGGTGCGTAGGTTACTGTCCGGTACCGGAAGGAGCGCACGCATGACGGCCTTCGGCCTCGAGGAACTGCCCGTCAAGCCGCGGATGCGCGGATGGATCCACGCCTGGGCGTTCGGCGTGGCCGTCGTCGCCGGTGCCGCACTCGTCGCGGCAGCGGCCTTCCTCGCCGACCGTCCGGACGCCGTACTCCCGGCGACGGTCTACAGCCTCACCGTGTGCGGAGTGTTCGGAGTCAGCGCCCTCTACCACCGCCTGAACTGGGGTCCCCGGGCCCGCGTGTGGATGAAGCGCGCCGACCACTCGATGATCTTCGTGTTCATCGCCGGCAGCTACACCCCGTTCGCGACGCTCGCCCTGCCCCCGGAGTCCGGGCGGCCGCTGCTGATCGTCGTGTGGGCGGGCGCACTGGCGGGCGTGGCTCTGAAGATGCTGTGGCCGACCGCGCCGCGCTGGGTCGGTGTGCCGCTGTATCTGTTGCTCGGATGGGCGATCGTGCCCGTCGCCGGACAGCTGGTCGCCGAGGTCGGTCTCGCCCCCATGCTGCTCCTGTTGGTCGGAGGGCTCTTCTACAGCGGAGGTGCGATCCTCTACGCCACCCGCTGGCCCGATCCGTGGCCCGCGACCTTCGGGCACCACGAGTTCTTCCACGCCGCGACGGTGATCGCGGCCCTGTGTCACGCGGTAGCGGTGTGGCTGGTGATTCTCGGTTGAAACCTCATGGGCCGCTTCGTGCAACTTCTCACACCACCTGAAGCAACCGGCACCCGTTTGTAGACTCGCGAGGGATGTCTATTCCGTTGCTCGCCTTCGAACTGACCGAGACCAACCGGGACTGGCTGATCCACCGGCCGCTGGCGATCGTGAGTTACATCGTCGTCGCGATCGCGCTCCGCTTCGTCCTCCACCGGCTGATCGACCGCATGACGAAGCCGCGCGAGAGATCCGGCAAGCCCCGCCGATCGTTCCTCGCGCCGCTGCAGGAACGCGCCGAACGCGCCATCGGTGATCCCTACGCGCGCGAACGCCGGATCCAGCGTGCCCAGACGATCGGCTCGGTGTTCAAGTCCGGTGTGTCGGTCGTCGTGCTCGTCTGGGTGGTGCTGCAGACGCTCGACACCCTCGGCTTCAACGTCGCGCCGTTCATCGCCTCGGCCGGTATCGCCGGTGTCGCGCTCGGTTTCGGTGCGCAGAACCTCGTCCGGGACTTCATCTCGGGCATGTTCATGCTGCTCGAAGACCAGTACGGCGTGGGCGACGTGGTGGACCTCGGCGACGCGGTGGGCACCGTCGAGTCGGTCGGCCTGCGCGTGACGACCGTCCGCGACATCGACGGCACCCTGTGGTTCTGCCGCAACGGCGAGATCCTGCGCGTCGGCAACATGAGCCAGGGCCACGCCGTCTCCGTGATCGACGTGCCGATCGCGCCGACCTCCAACGTCGACCGCGCCTGCCAGATCGCCCTGCGGGCCGTGCTCGACGGCGTCGAACGCGAGGACATCGCACCCGACGTCCTGGAGAAGCCCGAACTGCTCGGGGTCAACTCCGTGACGGCGGGTGCGGTGACGCTGCGGCTGACCGTGCGCGTGCGCGCCGGCAAGCAGTGGGCGATCCGCCGCAGCCTCACCCGCTCGGTGCTCGAGGCATTCGATCAGAACGGCATCGAGTCGCCGAACCTCGCGGTCGCAGCTCCCGTGAGCAGCTAGACCCTCTCCGGCGAGCGCTCCACCACCGGATCCGCCTCGGTCCGCCGACCGGCGCGGATCCGGTCGAAGGCGATCACGAAGAGCAACGAGACAGCGCCCCAGATCGCGAACGTGACCAGGTGCGGACCGACGGTGTCGCCCCCGAAGTAGAGGATCGAGCGCACCGATTCCACGGCCGCCGGCATCGGCAGCACACCGTGCAGGAACCGGAAGGCCTCCGGCGTCATGTACATCGACATCGCCCCGTTCGAGGCGGGCACACCGAGGAACATCAGGATGCCGACGGCGGGGATGACGGCGAGCAGCCCGAACAGACGGTGCAGCGCCAGCGTGAACATCGAGGTCGTGAACGTCGCCACGATCCCCACGCCCCACAGGGGCAGGAAGTGCCCGTCGACGGCTCCGGTGATCGGGTCGGCGATCACCCACAGGACGGCCGGCATGAACAGCGCCCACCCCGCGGAGATCGGCAGGAAGCGGCGCAGGACCATCGCGGCGGGCTGCGCGCCGCCGGCCACGACGACCACCATGAAGCCGGACATGATCCAGCCCATCGCGACGTAGAGCGTCACCGTGCCCATCGTGTCGGAGCCCGGCAGCGGCGTCATGTTCTCGACGGTGAGCGGCAGCTGCATGCCGCCCGCGACCTGCTCGAAGACCCGCTGCACGACCTGCTGCTGGCTCATGCCCGCAGCCTCGTTGGTGATGAGGGTCGCGGTCGGGGACGCCGCAGACGGCAGGACGAACGCCGCGACGATCTCGCGATCCCGGACGTCGGCGCGCGCTGCCTCGATCGAATCCGAGGTCCGCAGGTCGAACAGACCGGACATGTTCTGCTCGAGCCCGGCGACCGTCTGTTCGGCCTGTTCGGTGCTCGCGGCGACGACGGTGACGGGCATGTCGCGCGGCGTCGGCTGGTACATCGCGCCGAGCATGATCGACAGCATCAGCACGACCATCGCGAACGGGAAGAACGCGAGGGTCAGGTACCGCACGCGGTTGCTCTCCGGACGCGGTCCGGGCGTGAGCGACGGCATCGTGATCTCGGGATCACCGGCGTCGGGGTTGCGGCGACGCTTCAGGGCATCGACCCCGAGGGTCGCGGCGAGCGCAAGCACCGCACCGATCACCAGCACCAGGAGGTGCCCGCCGACCCCGTCGCCGCCGAAGTAGACGACCGACCGCAGCGACTCACCGGCGGCCGCGGTGGGCAGGAAGCCGTGCAACCACGGGTAGATCGACGGCAGTGCGTACACCGACATACCCAGATTCGACGCGGGGACGCCGAGGACCATCACGAAGAGCATGCCCACCAGGACCGCCATCGGTCCGAGGATCCGGGTGAGGAACAACTGCACCGAGCCCACGGCGAAGATGGACAGCCAACTGATTCCCAGCAGCGTCGCGGTGGGGCCCTCGACCGCGCCGAGGATCGGTCCGGCGACGAGCCACACGAGCGTGCCGATCAGCACCGACCAGCCTGCGAGCAGGGGCACGATGCGACGGAAGCGCAGCAGCTCGGGCGAGTTGGACAGCATGATGCTCAGCGGCATGTAGCCCGCGAGCATCAATGCCTGCGCCATGAACATCACGCCCAGACCGGCCATGTCGTGGTCCGGTAGCGGAGCCAGGTCCTCGGCCGTGAGGTCGAGACCCGATCCGATGATCGGCGGGGCCACCAGACCGGTGACCATGTTCGACTGCGAGGCCCCGGCGGCGCCGGCGGTGTACACGGTGGCGGTGCCCGCGTCGGACAGCGAGACGGCGCCCGCGACCTCCCGGGAGAGCACGAGGTCGCGTGCCCGGTCGTCGGTCCCGACGACGCGGACGTCGACCGCCTCCGGATCGGCGCCCTCGAGTGCGCGGGCGAAGTCGTAGGCCTGCTGCTGCGACGATCCGGCGACGGCGATCGGCATGTCGTGCGGGGCCGGTGCGTGCATCGCGTACAGATAGCCGGTGATCATCATGCCGACCATCAACAGCGGCATCACGAAGATCGCGACGTAACGCCCGATCTGTTCCTTGCGGGCGCGGGCGAGCTCGGCCTCGGTCGGGCCGTCACCTCCCGGTGGATCGTTCTTCTCGGTCGTAGCGGTGTCGGTCACTGACGAACTCCTCGATATCCGGTCATGGACTGAACGCTTCCCGGCCGGTACCGGCAACTCGGAAATACGCTGACTGACTTAAAAAGCTACGCCGCGTGTCTTAAAGTGGACAACCTGAGACACTGGTGACGTTCGTCCCACCCACCGATGAGCCGTACGGCAGAACGAGAGAGCAGCGGGTTCCAGCGTGAGCACCTACGGCGACCAGGCACGGCGAGCACTACTCGACTCCGCGGAGGAACTGTTCGCGACCTACGGCGTCGACGGGGTCTCGAACCGGCGCATCGCCGAGCACGCGGGCAACGCGAACCACTCGGCCGTCAACTACCACTTCGGGAGCAGGGACGAACTCGTCCGCGCGATGGTCACCCGCTACGCCGAGGACACCCGCCGACGACGAGCCGAACTCGTCGGCCTGCTCGGCCCCGAACCGGGACTGCGCGACTACCTGAGCTGCCTCGTCGTCCCGTTCACCGATCAGCTCGCATCGATGCCCGTCCCCAGTTGGCGCGCCCGGTTCCTCCGACAGCTCCGGACGGTCCCCTCGATGGTCGACATCGTGGGCCGCAGCGTCGTCGAGGATCCCCATCTGGACGCTCTGATCGAACGGGCCAGGGCGTGCGTCGCCGACATCCCCGACGGTGTGATCACCGGTCGGTCGTGGCTGCTGGGGAAACTCGTCGTGGACGCGTGCGCCGACTACGAAGCACGGCTCGAACGGGAACGGGTGGAACCCGACTGGACGGGTTTCGCCCTGTTCCTCGTCGATGCGATCGCCGGAATGTTCGAAGCGCCGGTGACGAGCGTGGGCGATTTCCTCGGCTCGCGCACCGTCTCCGCATGGCCGTGACAGGTCAGACCGCGGCGAGGACCTCGCGCAGTTCCGTCGCCGTCGTCACCGGCCGATCGCACACGAAACCCCTGCACACATAGGCCGCGGACGCTCCGTCGACGAGCGGCCGACCGTCGAGCAGCGGCGACGAGTCCGGTTCGCCACCCACGACGACCGCTCCCCCGGGCGCGATCCGGCGCGCGAGGTCCAAGAGTTCGCCCCCACCCACGACGGCGACCTGCAGCGGACCGCGCACCGACGCCTCGGCCACGGTCAGCCAGTGCCCTCCGGCACGCGGCGCCTTCTCGAGCAGGATCGACGCCGCCGACAGCGACAGCGCGGCGGCGTCGGCGTAGCGGGGGTCGTCGTGCACGAGCGCGGACAGACCGAGCAGCGCCTCGGCGATCAGCGAGGCCCCCGACGGCGTCGCCCCGTCGACCGGATCGCGCGGCCGGGCGACCAGCGATTCGGCGTCGTGCGCGGTGTCGAACCAGCTCCCTGGACGATCCGGATCCGCGAACTGCGTGAGCGCGACGTCGGCGAGTTCTCGCGCGCGCTCGACCCAGCTCCTGTCCCCGGTCCCCTGATGGACGGCGAGCAGTGCGGTGACGAGCGCTCCGTAGTCCTCGAGCACGCCCGAGGGAGATCCGACGACACCTCCGAGCGACGCGCGGCGCAGTCGTCCGTCGACGAGGTGCCGGTCGAGCAGGAACCGCGCGCACCTCGCCGCGGCGTCGATCCAGGCGGGTTCGCCCAGTGCGACGCCGGCCTCGGCCAGTGCGGTGATGGCGAAGCCGTTCCAGGCGGTGACGACCTTGTCGTCGCGCCCGGGTTGCGCGCGATCCTGCCGGGCCGCGAACAGGCGGGCCCGCACGTCGGCGAGACGGGTCGGATCGTCGGGCTCGTCGAGCAGCTGCAACACCGAGGTGCCGTGCTCGAAGGTGCCGCCGGGAGTGACGGTGAAGGCCTCCGCGGCCCACCGGCCGTCCTCCGCGCCGAGCACCTCGACGAGCTGGTCGGGAGTCCACACGTAGGTCAGGCCCTCGACCCCGTCTGTGTCGGCGTCGAGCGCCGAGGCGAATCCGCCGTCCGTGGTGAGCAGGTCGCGTAGCAGGAACTCGGCGGTCTCCCGGGTGACCCGCGTCGGCAGTTCCGCGCCGGTCACCCGCGCGAGGTGCGCGTACAGCCGCAGGAGCAGCGCGTTGTCGTAGAGCATCTTCTCGAAGTGCGGCACCGTCCAGGCGACGTCGACGCTGTAGCGGGCGAAACCGCCACCGAGCTGGTCGTAGATCCCACCTCGCGCCATCGCGTCGGTCGTGCGCTCGACGAGACCGAGCGTGTCGGCGGAGCGCGTGCGCTCGTATCCGCGCAGCAGACCCTCGAGCAGGTTGGACGGCGGGAACTTGGGTGCACCCCCGAAGCCACCGTGTTCGCGGTCCTCGTCGGTGGCGATCGCAGCGGCTGCCGCGTCGAGTAGGGGCGCCTCGACGGCGGCTTCCCCGACGGGCAGTCCCCCGCTGCTGCGACGGAGCTCGGTGGCCACGGCGTCTGCGGCCTGCGTGACCTCGTCGCGACGGTTGCGCCAGGTCTCGGTGATGGCCTCGAGCAGTTGGACGAAGGACGGCATGCCGCCGCGCGGCGTGTTCGGGTAGTACGTGTTGCAGTAGAAAGGGGAACCGTCCGGGGTGAGGAAGCAGGTCATCGGCCACCCGCCCTGACCGGCCATGGCGACGGTCGCGTTCATGTAGACCGCGTCGATGTCCGGCCGTTCCTCGCGGTCGACCTTGATGCACACGAAGTTCTCGTTCATGACGGCGGCGGTGGCCTCGTCCTTGAACGACTCGTGTGCCATGACATGACACCAGTGGCAGGCCGCGTACCCGATCGACAGCAGGATCGGCACGTCGCGCTCGCGCGCCTCCGCGAGCGCGACGTCGCCCCATTCCTGCCAGTGGACCGGATTGTCGGCGTGCTGCCTCAGATAAGGGCTCAGGGCGTCGGCCAGTCGGTTCGCCATGCCCCCACGCTACGGAAGGAGCATCGTCGGTGACGGCCGGTCGTCAGCTTCCCTTGGTGGGTTCCGGACGTTCCGGACCGGTGGCCTTCGTGCCGCCGGCCTTCTCCTCCTCGGCACCGCCGGGGATCGCACCCGGCAGCGTGCCGTCGTCCACGGCCTGGTCGGGCTCGGGGTGCTCCGGCTGGAAGTTCTCGGGCAGCTTCTTCAGCCGCTTGTTCATGTTCCAGATCAGCAGAGCGGTCGCGACCAGCAGGACCACCACGATGGCCAGTCCGAGCGGGGACGCCTTGCCGAACTCGGGGCCGGTCGGCTCCTGAGCCAGAATCTCGACGGCCAGAACATCGACCGCGAGCGTGCCTATCGTCATTTGCCCTGTCCGTCCTCGATGCCCGCGAACAGATCCGTCTCGGGAAGCTCCGTGCTCACGCGGGTCTTGGCCAACTCGAACTCCTCGGTCGGCCACACCTTCTGCTGGATGTCCAACGGCACCGCGAAGAACGATCCGTTGGGGTCGATCTGGGTGGTGTGGGCCCGCAGCGCGTCGTCGCGCTTCGGGAAGTAGTCGCCACAGGTGATCTGGGTGGTCACGCGCCCCATGATGTCGCCCTGCTCGGTGCGCCACTTGCTGAGCCACTGCTCCATCGGGAAGGGCTCCCCGCGACGCTCGTACTCCTCGCGGAACAGTTCGAGCCGCTTACGGATGAACCCGTGCGAGTAGTAGAGCTTGCTCACCGCCCAGGGCTCGCCCAGCTCGGGGTGGAAATCCGGATCCGCGGCCGCTTCGTAGGCCGCGACCGACACCTCGTGGCACCGGATGTGGTCGGGGTGCGGGTAGCCGCCGTTCTCGTCGTAGGTGGTCATGACGTGGGGGCGGAACTCGCGCACCGACTGCACGAGCCGGCGGACCGGTTCGTCGAGCGGGATCGCCGCGAAGCAGCCCTCCGGCAGCGGAGGCTTCGGGTCGCCCTCGGGCAGTCCGGAGTCGACGAAGCCGAGCCACTGCTGCCGCACCCCGAGGATGCGGGCCGCCTCGGCCATCTCCTCCTGGCGCACCTCGCTCATGCGCTCACGGATGCCGGGCACGTCCATGGCGGGATTCAGGATGTCGCCGCGCTCTCCGCCCGTGAGCGTGACCACCAGGACCTCGTGCCCCTCGGCCGAGTACCGGGCCATCGTGGCCGCGCCCTTGCTCGACTCGTCGTCGGGATGGGCGTGCACGGCCATGAGCCGTAGTCCGCTCACGTGTATTCCTCCACCTCACGTCGTCTGCTTCGCCGGAACCGACCCTGCGCCCGCGTCGCGGTCGCTTCAGATCCGTCCTCTATAGTTCCACCTGATAATTCCGACGTCAGCCGTGACCCTGCGGCGACGCCCGATCCATCGTTCCGCTGTGAAAGCAAAGTGATGAGCAACACCGTGCCCACCGACCGGTACCCCTCCTCCCGGTACCCCGGACCCCGCGTGTCGACACGCGGCAAGCGCTGGGGTTTCACCATCGCCGGTCTGCTCGCGGGGCTCGTCGTGGCGTTCGTTCTGTTCCAGAACAACTCGGCTCCGATCGAGTCGGAGGTCGTCGCCTTCGAGATCATCGACGACAGCACCATCGACATCCAGCTCAAGGTCACGCGCGACGATCCGTCCGAGGACGCCGTCTGCATCATCCGGGCCCGGTCGAAGGACGGCAGCGAGACCGGACGGCGCGAGGTGCTCATCCCGGCATCCGATTCGCAGACGGTCGTGCTGACCTCCACGGTCAAGACGTCACAACGCCCCGGAATGGGCGACACCTACGGCTGCGCCACCGAGGCCCCCGAGTACCTCCGCGCACCCTAGGAACCTGCCGCGACCAGCGTCTTCCTGCGCTTTCCCGGAGCAGCGACGGGAGTGATGCTAAAATAGCCGGATACACGGTTCCACCCTTTGGGGCCGTGTATTGCTGCATAAGAGCATCAACAGACAGTACGACTTCCGTTCAGCCTGACAACAAGGGGGGACGACGGGGGTCGTGCTGTCGCGGTCGTTGCATGTGCACGACTTGTCCACGGAGCCGGGGGCTCCAACCCGAAGGAAGTGATCGAGGATGACCGAGACCCAGGTGACCTGGCTGACGCAGGAGTCGTACGACCGGCTCAAGGCCGAGCTGGACCAGCTCATCGCGAATCGTCCTGTCATCGCCGCCGAGATCAACGAGCGTCGCGAGGAAGGCGACCTCAAGGAGAACGGTGGCTACCACGCAGCCCGTGAGGAACAGGGCCAGCAGGAAGCCCGTATCCGTCAGCTCCAGGAGCTGCTGGGCACCGCCAAGGTCGGCGTCGCTCCGACCGAGTCGGGTGTCGCCCTCCCCGGTTCCGTCGTCACCGTCTACTACGCCGGCGACGAGACCGACACGGAGACGTTCTTGATCGCGACCCGCGAGGAAGGCGCCCGCAACAGCGAGCTCGAGACCTACTCCCCCAGCTCGCCCCTCGGTGGCGCCCTGATCGACGCGAAGGTCGGCGAGACCCGCGAGTACACGCTGCCCAACGGCAACACCATGAAGGTGACCCTGGTGAGCGCTGAGCCCTACCGCGGCTGATCCCTCCGCAGACGAAGGCCCGACCGGATTCTCCGGTCGGGCCTTTCGCGTGTTCACGGCAGGTATCAGAAGATGCGCCGCGCCTTCATATCGGGGAAGACCGGCCCCACCCGCACGACGTCGCCGGTGGTGGGTGCGTGCACCATCTGCCCGCCGCCGATGTAGATGGCGACGTGACCCGGTCCGCCGGCCTGCCAGTTGCCGAACAGCAGGTCGCCGGGGCGTGCCGCGTACAGCGGCACCTCGGTGCCGATGTGCCACTGTGTCTCGGACGTGCGCGGCAGCGTGATGCCCGTCGCGGCGAAGACCGCGTACGACGTCAGGCCCGAGCAGTCGAAGCCGCCGCCGGACGGCCCGTTGATGTTGCCGCCACCCCAGACGTACGGCAGGCCGAGGTACTTGAAGGCCAGGTCGACGATGCGATTGCCGACGTCGCCGGCCCCGCCTCCGATGCCCAGGCCGAGGAACGGCGAGAGCATGCGGGCGAAGACGTGCTCGGTCGCGCGGATCTTCGCGACGTAGGGCTTCGTCTGGTTCTCGTAGTCGGGATGACCGGACGGCATGCCACCCGAGCGCTTCACCGCGCCGAGACCGGCGTTGTAGGCCGCGAGGGTCAGATCGAGGGTGTCGCCTTCGACCAGACCGCGTTTCTTCCAGTCGTCGATGAGCTTGTAGTTGTCGCACAGGAGGTTGCCCGACGCCATGACCGGGTCGGCGATACCGAGAACGTCGGCCTTGCCGTCACCGTCGGCGTCCTTGCCGTACTGGTCCCAGGTGCCGGGCATGAACTGCCCCGGACCGCGGGCGCCGACCGGCGAGACCGGTGCGGTCGGGCCGTACCGGAAACCGTTCTCGGCGGAGTAGAGGGCCGCGAGGACCGGCGCGGAGATCCCGTCGCACAGTTCGCCGGCCTTCTTCAGCCACGGCGCGAACACGGCGATCGCACCGATGGGTGCGAGTCGCGTTCCGGGAAGGATCGCCGGGATCGACGGCAGTGCGATCCCGGTGCCGGGGATCGTGGGACCCGGTTGCGGGTTCCCGACCGCGCCGGTCGCCGGCGGTTGGACCGGTATCCCGAAGAGTCCGGGCCGGGCGGCCGGCGGTTCGGGCGCCAGCGCGGGCGGAGCCGCTTCCGGATCGGCGGGGTGCAGTGCCGCGGCCGCCTCCTCGGGCAGATGCGGCTCGATCGCCCCCGCGACCGCCGTTGTCGCATCCGCGACCGCCTGTTGGGCTCCCTGCTGCATCGGTTCCGGCAACGACGCGACGAAGTTCGCCACGTCCGTGTCGGCGTTCTCGGCAGTCGCCTCGAACGATTCGATCGCCCCGTTGATCTGATCCTTGATCTCTGCTGGTAAGTCCACACCCTGAACGAGCGCACTTGCTGCCGTAGCCACTGCCACGATGACCGCAGACGGGTCCACCGACATCCGCTACCCCCACATCCATCCATCAACCGCTCTCACCGTAGCTGTGAGGTCGATCACCAGTACGGCTTCCGGATGTTCTTATCACATATATTCAGGAACACGTTCTAGTACTGGGACCAGTGGGATCCGTGTTTCCCGAGTGACCAGAGTTACGGTTCCGGATAGAAGTCCGCAGCATCGGGATGGGTCAGGACGTCCATGATGTCCACCGGATCGACCGTGCCCTCGGCGAGCAGCGCCACGAGCGTGTCCCGCTGGTCCTCCGTCACCGGTTCGCAGCCGCCGGGCATCACCCATCGGCCCTCACCCACCGGCATCACGCGGGCGCACAGCAACGTACCGGCAGGCACCTCACCTGCGAGCCAGGGCGCGGACACCTCGACCACCCGATCGCTGCGCACGTCGCGCAGCGTGAGCGACTCCTCCGGCGCACTCGCCTCGACCTCGAAGACCGAACGCTCGACCGCCAGCCACGAGCGGGCGAGCTCCGCCTCGTCCTCGGGAAGCAACTCCCCGCGACGCTCGACGAAATCCGCGAACGCGCCGGCATCGAAGAGCAGGACGTCCTCGACGAGCGGATCGGCCACGGCCTCGGCCACAGCATCGTCGTCCCCGTAGCCCGAGCGGGCCTCCGCCAGCGCGACCCGCTGTTCCGCCCATCCGGGTTCCAGGGCGTGCATGGCCGCCTTCATGTACAGCCAGTCGGACCGGTCCTCGAGCGAGTGGTCGGCGCGCCCGAGATGGCACGCCTTGTACTTGCGGCCCGACCCGCACCAGCAGCGGTCGTTGCGGCCGAGCCCCGGGACCTCCTTCGGCCGGTACCGTTCGAGCACTTCGTGGAGGGGATGTTCGTCACCGCCCGGCACCCGGGCGAGCAGGGACAGCCCCCGGATCGCGTCCCCGCGATCGGAGGCGAAGCGCGCGAGGTCGAACAACGGCAGGTCGAAGGCGGAGTCGAGGTCGGCCGAACGCTCGTAGTGCCGTTCGGCTTCCGTGAGGCGTCCGGTCGATTCGGCCGCGCGACCGGCGATCCAGTGCGCCGCCCCCGCCGCGCGTCGCGGCGCATGGTCGAGCAGCCACAGCGCGGCCTGTTCGATCGCCTCGGGCGCGAGTTTCTCCCCCACCAGTTCGTCGTAGACGGTCTCGGCGATCTCGGGATCGGACAGCACCGAGTACAGACCGGATTTCCCCACGGCGAAACGCTCGTCGAGTTCGGCGTCGTCGCCGCGTTCGAGGGCTTCGACCAGCGACGCGAACAGGGCCACGCCGGGCACGGCGTCGACGGGGATCCCGAGCTGTTCGGCATAGATCTCGAACATCGCCCGGTCGGAGTATCCGTCGAAGTCGAAACCGTTCGGTGCCACCAGGTCTCCGCTGCGGGCCAGACCGGCTCCGGCGAGCAGTTCCCCGAGGGGCAGGGACGGCGTGGAGAACGCGTCCGGCGTGTCGGCGAGCACGTCGAGGAAGGCGCCCTCGAGGCTCGCCACCTGCTCGCGGGCGATGGTCTGTTCGAGCGCGTGCACGAATTCACTCTCACTGCTCCGGACTTCGTCGTCGATCGGAGCGAACGACAGACGACCGTCCCGCGCGGTGAGCGCGAGCAGATCTCCCGGCTCGTGACCCGACAGTGCCTCTTCGGGAAAGACGATCGTCTCCTTGCGGAAGATTCCACCCGAATCCGTATCGTTCTGCGCGGCAGCAGCTTCGGATCCACCGGGCTGCACGAGATCGAACTCGTCGTCGTCGGAGACGAGCAGCAGGAGCGGTTCGATGTCGTCGACCGGGATCGCGTGCCGATCGAGTTCGTCCGCGGTGAGTCGGTGTGTCAGCGTCCTGCCCTCGAACAGCGCATCTGTCGCCGCGACACGGTCGTCGGACAACCACATCAGCAGCGGATGCGGTTCCGACTGTTCGAGATCGATCATCACCTGCTCGGCGGAGCCGAATCCGTGCTCCTCGAGATGATCGGCCACCTCGTCGATCGTCATGGGTCCGTGGCTCCGTACCGTATCGAGCACGGTGTCCCACAGGGCGGATTCGGGATGTTCGCTGTCCGTCACCACGTGATCGTACGGCCCCCGGCAGTGCTTCCGGGGGCTATGCGGTTCCTTCCGCAGGTCGCCGTCACGCGTCACGCATCGCAGGCGGCCTTCAGTCGGGTTCGGGCCCAGCCGGCCAGCGGGGTCGGGGTCGTGGTGGTGTAGTCGCGCGGGTTCTCCGGCACGAATCCGTCCCGGATGCCGGCCGTCATGTCGACGATCGCCGCCACCTGCTGCGGAGTCAGTCCGGCACCTTCCAGTTCGGCGCGGACGTCGTCGTCGGAGACCTGCCGGACGGTGACGGAGCGATCCAGCACTTCGCCGAGCACGGCCGCGACCTCCCGGAAGGACAGATCTTCCGGACCGTGCACCGCCTGGACGTGCCGTCCGTGCCAGTCGGAGGAGAGCAGCCGGGCGGTCGCGACGGCGGCGATGTCCTCGGGCGCCACCCACGGGAGCGGGCGGTCGACGTCCATCGCCGTCGTGAGCGTGCCGCCCAGGATCGAATCGAGGTCGAACAGCAGATTGGTGAAGAAGTACCCGCAGCGCAGGTGGGTCACGTCGATGCCCAGCTCGTCGAGGGCGGTCTCGGTGAGGGCGAGCCCGTCGATGTCGCCCATCCCCCGTCTGCGTTCGGCACCGCCGCTCGACTGGAAGACGACCCTGCGGATCCCGTTGGTGCGGACGGCCGCGACGAGACTCTCGGTGGCCAGCCGGTAACCGTCGAGCGGATCGGGCAGGGAGGTCGGTGGGTCCACCCAGTACAGGGCGTCGACCCCCTCCGTGGCTTCGACGACCGAGTTCGCATCCAGTTGGTCCACGCGAACGGCGTCGACGTATTCGCGTACATCGGAGGACAGGGCGGACGGATGCCGGAGCAGGACGCGGGGACGGAGGCCGGCCTGCACGACCAGCCGTACGACATGGCGCCCGACGTTCCCGGTCGGTGTGGTGATGGCAACGGTCATGGCTCCGACTCTTCCGAAACGGAGGGCGACGCGTCGATGTTTTTCCCGATCGAAACGAGAAGAAGGCGCCCTTCGGGACGCCTTCTTCTCGTGTCTTCTACGACCGGTGTGTCAGCCGAGCGCCTGTTCGACGTCGGCGAGCAGGTCGGCGGCATCCTCGATGCCCACCGACAGCCGGACGAGATCCTCGGGGACCTCGAGCAGCGACCCGGCGGTGGAGGCGTGGGTCATCGCACCCGGATGCTCGATGAGCGACTCCACGCCACCGAGCGACTCGGCGAGGGTGAAGATCTCGGTGCGCTTGCAGAAGTCCAGCGCGGCCTGGCGGCCACCGGCGAGGCGCACGGAGATCATGCCACCGAAGCGACGCATCTGCTGTGCCGCGTACTCGTGGCCCGGGTGCGATTCGAGACCCGGGTACAGCACCTTGGTCACGGCGGAGTGACCCGACAGGAAGTCGACGAGCTTCTCGGCGTTGTCGGAGTGCTTTTCCATCCGCACCGCGAGCGTCTTGATGCCGCGCAGCGTGAGGAAGGCGTCGAACGGGCCCGGCACAGCGCCCGCACCGTTCTGCAGGAACGCGAAGGCGGCGTCGAGTTCCTCGTCGTTCGTCACCAGCGCGCCACCGACGACGTCGGAGTGACCACCGATGTACTTGGTGGTCGAGTGCAGCACGACGTCGGCGCCGAAGGCCAGCGGCTGCTGCAGGTACGGCGACGCGAAGGTGTTGTCGACGACGATCTTGGCACCACCCTCGTGCGCGATGTCGGCGAGCGCCGAGATGTCGCCGATGTTGAGCAGCGGGTTGGTGGGCGTCTCCACCCACACGAGCTTGGTGTTCGGGCGCACGGCCGCGCGCACCTCGTCGGCGTCGTTGATCGCGGCCGGGGTGTATTCGATCCCCCACTGCGTGAACACCTTGTCGATGAGACGGAAGGTGCCGCCGTAGGCGTCGTTGGGGATGACGAGGTGGTCGCCCGGACGCAGCACCGAACGGAGCAGGCAGTCGGTGGCGGCCATGCCCGAGCCGAACGCCCGGCCGTAGGTGCCGTTCTCGAGCGCGGCGAGGTTCGCCTCGAGGGGGCGACGGGTGGGGTTGCCGGTGCGGGCGTACTCGAAGCCGTTGCGCATCTCGCCGACGCCGTCCTGGGCGAAGGTCGACGAGGCGTAGATCGGCACGTTGACGGCGCCGGTCTGGGGGTCGGGCTCGTACCCGGCGTGGATGGCGCGGGTCGCGAAACCGTGCTGGTTCTGGTCTGTCATGAAGATCTGTGTCCTATCGGCCTTGAGAGATGAATCCGAGCAGGTCGTGGCGGGTGATCACGCCGACGGGCTTGCCGTCGTCGATCACCATGAGCGCATCGGTGTCGCCGAACGCCTTCGTGGCGGAGTCGATCGACTCGCCCACGCCGATGTTCGGCAGCGGCGGGCTCATGTGCTTCTCGACCGGATCGGCGAGATTCGCGCGACCTTCGAAGACGGCGCTGAGCAGTTCGCGCTCGCTGACCGAACCGGCCACCTCACCTGCGGTGACGGGCGGTTCGGCACCCACGACCGGCATCTGCGAGACGCCGTACTCGCGAAGGATCTCGATGGCGTCGCGCACCGTCTCGGACGGGTGGGTGTGCACGAGGTCGGGCAGGTCGCCGCTCTTACCGCGCAGCACGTCGCCGACGGTGGAGTCGTCGGGCTTGCCGTCGAGCGGCGCGCGAAGGAAGCCGTAGCTGGCCATCCACTTGTCGTTGAAGATCTTCGACATGTAGCCGCGACCACCGTCGGGCAGCAGCACGACGACGACCGCGTCGGGGCCCTCGCGCTCGGCGACCTGCAGTGCGGCGACGACGGCCATGCCGCAGGAGCCGCCGACGAGCAGGCCTTCCTCGCGGGCGAGGCGACGGGTCATCTCGAACGAGTCGGCGTCGGAGACGGCGATGATCTCGTCGGGGATCGACGGGTCGTAGGCGGAGGGCCAGAAGTCCTCACCGACACCTTCGACGAGGTACGGCCGGCCGGTGCCGCCCGAGTACACCGAGCCCTCGGGGTCGACGCCGACGACCTTCACCGCACCGTTGGAGACCTCCTTGAGGTACCGGCCGGTACCCGAGATGGTGCCGCCGGTGCCGACGCCCGCGACGAAGTGCGTGATCTTGCCGTCGGTGTCGTTCCAGATCTCCGGGCCGGTGGTCTCGTAGTGGCTCGCCGGGCCACCCGGGTTGGAGTACTGGTTCGGCTTCCAGCCACCGGGGAGCTCACGGGCGAGACGGTCGGAGACGCTGTAGTAGCTGTCGGGGTGCTCCGGCGGGACCGCGGTCGGGCACACCACCACCTCGGCACCGTAGGCCCGCAGCACGTTGCGCTTGTCCTCGCCGACCTTGTCGGGACACACGAACACGCACTTGTAGCCGCGCTGCTGCGCGACCAGGGCCAGGCCGATGCCGGTGTTGCCGGAGGTGGGCTCGACGATCGTCCCGCCCGGCTTCAGTTCGCCCGACGCTTCGGCCGCATCGATCATCTTCACCGCGATGCGGTCCTTGGAGCTGCCGCCGGGATTGAGGTATTCGATCTTCGCCGCTACGAGCCCCGATCCGGGTTTCACCACCGTGTTGAGCTTGACGAGGGGGGTGTTTCCGATGAGGTCGATGACGGAATCCGCAATGCGCATGACTCCATGTTCCCACGTCGTGGCTTTCCGGCAGGGTGACGGTGTACACCCCCCGGGAAAACACCCCCCTGGGAAACGACCTCTGCGAAACGACCCCTGCGAAACGACGAAGACCCCGGACCGTGGTCCGGGGTCTTCGTGGCGTACTGCTAGTCGTTCTGGAAGTAGCTGAGCAGTCGCAGGATCTCGACGTACAGCCACACCAGGGTGACGGTCAGGCCGAGGGCGACGCCCCAAGCAGCCTTCTCGGGGGCCTGTGCGCGGATCAGCTGATCGGCGGAGTCGAAGTCCAGCAGGAAGCTGAACGCCGCGATGCCGATGCACACGAGGCTGAAGATGATGGCGATCGGGCCGCCGTCGCGCAGGCCCAGGCCACCGTCGATGAAGAAGCCGGCGATGAGGTTGCCCAGCGCCAGGACCAGGACACCGACGAGGGCGCCGACGATCATGCGGGTCAGGCGCGGCGTGACGCGGATGGCGCCGGTGCGGTACACGACGAGCATGCCGAAGAACACGCCGAAGGTACCGAGGACGGCCTGCGCGATCAGGGTCGCGCCGCCCGCGCCACCGAACGTGATGTCGGTGAACATGAACGACAGCGCGCCGAGGAAGAAGCCTTCCGCCACCGCGTAGGCGAGGACGATCGCCGGGTTGTCCATCTTGCGGCCGAACGTCGCGACCAGCACGAGGACGAGACCGATCAGACCGCCGCCGATGACGAACGGAGCTGCCAGGCCGACGTTGGAGTTGACCAGCACGTAGGAGATGAGTGCCGAGACGGCGAGCACACCGAGCGTGATGCCGGTCTTGGTGACGACGTCGTCGATGGTCATCGTCCGCTGGTCGGTGGGGCGTGCCCACGGATCCGTCTGCGGCTGACCGAATTGCTGAGTGACCTGCGCGGCGCCCGCCGTCGCAGAGCCGAACGTGGCGTATCCGCCGCCCTCTTGCTTGGGCAGGTTGCGGAACACCGGGTTACTGGTGGTGCGCACCGTGCACTTCCCTTCTCGTGGTCGCTTCTGTCCGTTCAACGAGGCAGTGACCTCACGAGTTCCCGTTTCGTCGAGAAAGCTCGGACGAAACGGACTCTACCGGCTCCGCACCGACCGGGTCACGGTGAACTTGCGGTTGCGTCCCTCGACGCGGGTCGGCCCGACGATGCGCATCAACGCGGGGCGGTAGTCGAGATGGCGGTTGTAGACCGTCCACGTCTGTCCTCCCGGGCGGAGGATCCGGGCCGCGGCGTCGAACATCTTGTGGGCCGCGCCGGTGTGTACGGCGGCGCCGATATGGAAGGGTGGATTGCACACCACGAGGTCGACCGACCCCGCAGCGATCATGCTCGCGGCGTCGTCGCGGAGCGTGTCGATCCGGTCGGCGAGCCCGTTCGCGGCGGCCGTCTCCGCGGCGGAGGCGACGGCGGCGGCGGATTGATCGGTCGCGATCACCCGGATCTCGGGCAGCTGCCGGGCGAGCATCGCGGCGAGGATGCCGGTGCCGCAGCCGAGGTCCACGGCGAGCCTCGCGTCCGTGTCGTTGCGAGGCAGTCCGAGATCCGGGAAGTGATCGAGGAGGAAGCGGGTGCCGATGTCGAGGCGCGGGCCGGCGAAGGCGGCTCCGTGCGCGACGACGGTGAGGTCGAGTTCGTCGAGCCGCTCGCGGACGGGATACGAGGCCGGTCCGGGAGTTGCTCTGCGCGCGGTGAGCACCCGCGACTTCTGTCGTCCCCGGGACGCGCGCACCTCGGCGAAGGACGCACCGAGGACGTCGTTCATCGCGAGGCCGATGTGCTTGTCGCGGCCACCGGCGAACACGACGACCTCGGGGTCGGCGTGGCGGGCCACGGTCTCGGCGATCTCGGTCAGTGCCGAGAGCGAACGGGGAAGGCGCAGCAGCACCACCCGGGCGCCGGTGAGCAGGTCGGCGTCGAGTCCGCACGAACGGTAGCGGTCGGTGAGATCCTCACGCTCGGCGTTCGCAGCGAGGGCGCGCTCGGCCACCACCGAGTCCTGATGCACCCGGATCCGCTCCGCGCCGAACCGGACGGCCGCACCCAGGGTCAGGGCGCCGTACTGGTCGTCGACGATCACGACCGTGCCCGGCGCGGCGGACTCCAGGGCGGGAGCGGCTTCGTCGAGGAGCAGGCGATCGGCCCCGTCGACGGCGAACAGGTTGGGCGCTTCCACATCCGGGAAGCGCCTCAACCTGTCGTACAACTCGTCGATCAACACTCGACCGTCAGCACTCGCCCTTTCCGGCGTTCTCGATGGCACGCAGGGTGTCGGCCTGCTCCTCTTCGCTGAGGTCCTGCCAGGCCGGGAGCTGCTGCTGGGCGTCGGCGACGGCCTGGGCCGCGGCCGCGCGGTCCTGGCCCCACTCCTCGAGCTCGTCGAGGTAGGGCAGCAGAGCCTCGCAGTTCTCCTCGTAGCTCTTGCCGAGTTCGACGCTGGTACCCGAGGTGCCGGCCTCCGCCGAAGCCGAGGTGGTCGTCGTGGTGGTGGTCTCCTCGGCCGAGTCGGATCCGTCCGAGGATCCACACGCCGCCGCAAGCAGGACCACACCTGCACCGAACAGCGCCGCGAGAGTCTTCTTCATCTATGTCCCACTTCTGGTCGCAGTGTCGTTTCGTCCGTTCCCGGTGAGGCACCGTGGTCCGGCCGGACCACGTTAGACCAGGGGCGACGCACGATCTGCAGCGGGCGTGCACATTTCGAGACTATCCTGGGGAAACGGCTTCCCGAGGTGATTGCGCCGATGACCGAGAACGATCCGGCCGCCACTCAGCGCGCGCCGATTGTCGACGTCGCAGAGACCGACATCGTGCGCGCGCTGCACGATGCCGGTTTCACCGACGCCGTGGAGATCGGCCGCGGCGGCTTCGGTGTGGTCTACCGCTGCCGGCAGGCCGAACTCGACCGCGACGTCGCGGTGAAGGTGCTGCGGCGCTCCCCCGAACCCGCCGATCTCGAACGCTTCCTGCGCGAACAACGCGCGATGGGACGACTCTCCGGCCACCCCAACATCGTCACCGTGCTGCAGGCCGGCGCGACGGACACGGGTCTGCCCTATCTGGTGATGCACTATCACCCGCACGACTCCGTCGACACCCGCATCCGGCGGCACGGTCCGATCACCTGGCCGGAAGCGGTCCGGATCGGGGTGAAGGTCGCCGGTGCGCTCGAGACGGCCCATCGTTCCGACGTCCTGCACCGCGACATCAAGCCCGGCAACATCCTGCTCACCGAATACGGCGAACCGCAGCTGACGGATTTCGGTATTGCCCGCATCGGCGGCGGCTTCCGCACCACTGCCGGGGAGATCACCGGCTCCCCCGCGTTCACGGCCCCCGAGGTGCTGCGCGGTCACGCCCCGACTCCGGCCGCCGACGTCTACGGCCTTTCCGCGACCCTGTTCGCGGCGATCACCGGTCACGCGGCCTTCGAACGGAAGGAGGGCGAGAAGATCGTCGCGCAGTTCGTGCGCATCACCTCCGAGCCCGTCCCCGACCTGCGCGGCGAGGGCATCCCCGACGACGTGTGCGAGGTCCTCGAGCGCGGCATGGCGACCGAGGCCGAGGACCGGCCGCAGACGGCCGCCGAGTTCGGCGATCTGCTCCGCGACGTCCAGCGCGCCCACAACCTGCCGATCGACGAGATGGCGCTGCCCGGGTCACCGCCGTCCGGCCCGTTCCCACCGCGTTCGGCGCCACCGGTCACGGGGCCGGCCTCCACGGTCTCCGGCCGGTCGGCCACGGTCTCGGGACGCACGGGTCCGTCCACCGCACCGTCGACCAGGTTCCGGCCGCCCTCGACGTCCCGTCCTCTGATCGAACGCAGCCGTCTGATCTCGTTCCTGCGAGCCGGGGGACGACGCCGTCTCATCGCCATCCACGCCCCCACCGGCTTCGGCAAGTCCACCCTCGCGGCGCAGTGGCGCAACGTGCTCGCCGCCGACGGCGTGCCGGTCGCGTGGTTGACGGTGGACAGCGACGACAACAACGTCCTGTGGTTCCTCGCGCACCTCGTCGAGGCCATGAAACAGATCCGGCCCGTGCTCGCACGCGAGCTCGGCCAGATCCTCGACGCGCACGGCGACGAGGCCGAACGGTACGTGCTGTGCACGCTCATCGACGAGCTGCACCGCACCGACACCGCGGCGACACTGGTGATCGACGACTGGCACCGCGTCACGTCGAAGGAAACCGTCGCCGCCCTCGAGTTCCTGCTCGACCGCGGATGCCATCACCTGCAGATCGTGGTGACGAGCCGCAACCGTTCCGGACTTCCGCTCAGCCGCATGCGCGTTCGCGATGAGTTGGTCGAGATCGATTCGACGGCACTGCGATTCGGCGTGGACGAATCGAACGCGTTCCTGCGCGACATCGGCGGGATAGACCTCGACCCCGAGGACGTGGAGGATCTCACCCGCACCACGGAAGGGTGGGCCGCGGCCCTGCAGCTCGCATCGTTGTCGTTGCGCGACAGCGACGATCCGTCGTGGCTCATCGAGAACATCACCGGCCGGCACCATGCGATCGGTGAGTTCCTCGCCGACAACGTCCTGGCCGGGCTCGAACCCCGGATGTACGAGTTCCTCCTCGCGACCAGCATCACCGAATCGATCAGCGGCAGCCTCGCCGCGGCACTCACGGGCGATCCGCGCAGCCAGGCGATGCTCGAGGAGGCCGAGGAACGCGACCTGTTCCTGCGGCACGTCGACGACGAACGCGTGTGGTTCCGCTATCACCACCTGTTCCTCGACTTCCTGCGGCGACGTCTCGAACGCGACCATCCCGGCGAGGTCGCGGATCTGCACCGCACCGCCGCCGACTGGTTCGCCCGCAACCGCATGCTGCAGGAGGCCGTCGATCACGCCCTCGCCGCCGACGACACCGACTTCGCCGTCGACCTGCTCGCCGACGACGGCATGTACCTGATGGAGCACGGCCACATCGCCACCCTGCTCGCCCTCATCGACAAACTGCCGCCGCGGGCAGTCGCGAACGATCCGCGCCTGCTGCTCACGCAGGCCTGGGCCAACAGTGCGCTGCTGCGACTGGACCGGTGCCGCAGAACCCTCGCAGCGGTGCGGGAACTACTCGACCGTGGGGTGCCGGACAGCTACGACGTCGAAGCACTGGGCATCGAGGCGAACGCCGTGGAGGCGTCGATCCTGATGAACTCCGATCGTATCGACGGCATCGACGAACTCATCGCGCCGTGCCTGGAGAATCCGACGTCCGTCCACCCCTGGGTGGTGGCCGCCGCAGTCGACTTCGCCTCGTACGCCGACATCTTCCGCTTCGACTTCGCCTCCGCGATCCGGTGGCAGGAATGGGCGGAGCCCTACCACCGCGAGACCCGCGGGCCCTTCGCATCGATCTACGGTCAGTGCCTGTGCGGCATCGCCGCGAACGAACGGCTCGACGTCGCCGCGGCCGAGAAGTACTTCCGCACAGCGCTGCGCCGAGCGCGGCGCAACGGCGGGATCCACACCCACGGCGGACGTCTCGCCGCCGCCATGCTCGGAGAGTTGCTCTACGAACAGGGCCGGATCGCCGAGGCCGAAGCGTTGCTCGACGAGAGCAACCTTCTCGGAATAGAAGGCGGTGGAACGGATTTCCTCATCGCCCGCTTCGGTACCGCTGCCCGACTGAAGATGTTGCAGGGCAACCGGGAGGCGGCCGTCGCCCTGCTCGCCGAGGGACTGCGGGTGGCGGCCCTGCACGACCTGCCGCGCCTGCGGGCACGCATCGAGAACGAGCAGGTCCGGCTCGGACTCACGGCACCCGGAACACCGGCACGCACGATGCCGGAGGACACCACACCCCATCCGGACGGAACCGTCGAGATCACCCTCCAGATCGAGGACTCCACCGCCATCCGGCTGCTCAGCGAGAACGGGGAGCCCGAGGCAGCGGAACAGGCCGTCGACTGGGCGCGGATGTGGGTGCGGCGCACCGCCTCGCGTCCCCGCGCCCACCTGCAGGCCCACCGCCTGCTCGCCTCCTGCCTGCATGCGGCCGGACGCATCGAGGAGGCCGAGGAGACCCTGGCCGTCGCGGCCGACGCGTGCGCGGCGCGCGGGATGGTGCGCTACCTGACCGACGGTGGGCCACACGTGATCGCCACGCTCACCTCGATGCGGGAACGGATCGAGCAGGGTACGTGGCCTGACGATCGGCCACGGATCGACCTCGCGTTCGTCGACGAGGTGCTGCGATTGGTGGACACCGCGCATCGTCCTGTCGTGTGACCCCTACGGCAGAGACGTGGTGTGAACACCGCGCATCGGGGGGATCCTGCCGAAGTGACGGACCGATACGACAACTCCATCCGGACCCGACGGTGGACCCAGGGGAAACTCGTGGACGAGGGTTTCCCGCTCTCCGCCGTCTCGGAGCATCTCGCCGATCCCGAGGCCCTCGTCTGGGTGGATCTGTGGGATCCCGAGCACGCGGCCCTGCTCGAACTCGCCGAGGAATGGAATCTCGACCCGCACGCAGTCGAGGATGCGCTCGCGCACGGCGAGCGCACGAAGGCCACCCGCTACGCCACCCACACCTTCCTCACGGTGTACGCGACCCATCTGTTCCCGGATTCCGAGGACGAGGATCAGGCGCACGAGTCCCGGCTCCGCACCACGCGGATCTCCGCGTTCGTCCTGGCCCGCGGCATCGTCACCGTTCGCCGCGGCACTCCGTTCGACATCGACGAAGTGGTGCGCAGGTGGGACGAGAACACCGACCTGCTGCAGTACGGGCCGGGTGCGCTGATCCACGGTCTGCTCGACACGGTCGTCGACGGGCAGTTCGAGACCATCCAGGAACTCGACGACGCTGCCGAGGACCTCGAGGACTGCCTCTTCGAGGACGGCGCTTCCACCCGGCAGATCCAGCAACGCGTCTACCGGCTCCGCAAGGAACTCGTGCAACTCCGGCGGGTCGTGCTGCCGATGCGCGAGGTCGTCAACGCCGTCCTGCGCACCCGCGCCGAGAGCAACCACCACCCCGAGCTCGACAGCTCCTACAACGACCTCTACGACCACGTGATGCGTGCTGCGGAGTGGACCGACTCGCTGCGCGAGATGGTGAACACCGTCTTCGAGACGAACCTGTCGCTGCAGGACGCGCGCCTGAACATCGTCATGAAGAAACTGACGGGATGGGCCGCGATCATCGCGGTCCCCACCGCCGTCACCGGCTGGTACGGCATGAACGTGCCCTATCCCGGAGTAGGCGAGGCGTGGGGACTGATGAGTGGGGTCGGGATCATGGTCGTGTCGGCGATCGTGCTGTACGTGCTGTTCAAGCGCCGCGACTGGTTGTGAACCCGCGTTGCTCGGTGAACGGTTCTGTTCAGAGGAAGACGACGAGCAGCACGACGATCACGACGACCACCGCGACGGCAGCGATCACCGCACCCGCCGAACGCCGGCGCTGCACCGGCCCGTCGCGGACGAGCTCGGGATCGGCGTCGGGAGCGTCGCCGATCGGGTCGTTGTTCTCGGGACCGGAGTTGGTGGGATGCGACATCGGTCTCCTCCTGGCTGTTTGTGTCGAAGTCTGACACGGACGAGTCGGTCGTGTTCGGTTTCAGGCTGTTCGGGTCGGGTACTCCGTCAGGGCAACGTTCGATGACACAGGAGGACCCCATGGCCGACTTCGTCGACAAGGCAAAGCACAAGGCAGAAGAAGCGGGCGGCAAGATCAAAGAGAACACCGGTCAGGCGACCGGCGATCGTGATCTCGAAGCCGAGGGTCGCGGCGATCAGACCTCCAGCGGTCTGAAGCAGGCAGGCGACAAGGTCTCGGATGCCGTCGAGAACGTCAAGGACGCTTTCAAGAAGTAGCCCCTGAACTGCGCGGTGCCGGTAGTTACGACTACCGGCACCGCGCTGTTCGGGCGCTGCGCGCCGCGTCGTTCGGGTACTACGCAGCAACCCCGCTCCCAAGGGGTTGCTGCCGGGACTACTTCGAGGAGGTTCCTTCGGTGTCGTCGAAGAAGTGCCAGGTGCCGTCCTGCTCGTTCTGCGCCTCCATGCGCCAGCCGAGTTCGCTGTTGTCGGCACGCTGGTCGACGAACCAGGCGTGCGCGTCGTCCGCGCTCTCGATTTCCTTGGTATCCACGACGTTCCCGGTCGGGTCGATCACTCTGTAGGTAGCCATGCCGAGTGTCTTCCCACGCGACTCGCCGGTCAAACGTCGCGCGAACCTTCTGGTGTAGGGTGGAGACATCGTTCGGCTCGCACATGATGAGCAACCTCGCACCACAGTGCCCGAAGGTTCCGAACCGGACGTGAGAGTTCCCCGCCGCGTGTACCGCGGCCCCTCTTCTTCGCACTGCCCTACGGCCGGGGTCTACCCGGCCGCACCCGAAAGGACGGCCATGAGCCAGAACAAAGAATTCGACGGACCCCTCTTCCTCGCGCCCACCACTCCGGAGGCCGACGCCGAGACCGAACCGGTCACCGCTGTCGCCGAGGTGAGCGGCCCCCACGACTACACCTCGATCTTCTCCGCACGCGGCGCCTGATCCCGCATCATCCGGCCGCGACGCTTCCGCCTCGGTCGGCTGCGAAGTCGGCCAGCGCCTGCGACACCTGCTCGGGCCGCCCGTCGTTCTGATCGGCGGCCGCAGTGAGCACATCGATGTGGTTGTATCCGGGCAGAACCCACCTGCGTTCGTTCGGATGATCCGTCTCCGGCAACGAGATCCCACCGCTCGCCACCAACGTCACCACAGGATTGCGCGCGACACCGTCGCGGTGGAGATGACCTTCGAAACGGGTCGCCGACGCCAGGTCGAACGGAAGCTTCGACGGGAAGTACCACTCGGTGAAATCCAGTGGTGGCTCCGACAGATTCCGCGCCAGCTCCGCGATCGACGTCACCTCGCTCCCCCGATCGGTATACCGCGCCTCGTCCGGTGACGACGCCGCCGTGCCCACCTCGTCGTAGTCGAGCCACCGGTAGACGACTCCCGGATCCGCGAACACCGCCGGCGACGCCTTGGGCGCATCGCCGAAGAATCCAGACCTGAGCACCTCAGGTGTGGCGGGAACAGGAAACAGCTTGTCGCGCACGGGCGCACCGGTGATGAATCCGACGCTCGCCTGCAGGAACCCCAGCGGTTGCGAATTGTCGTCGAGGATCGCGCCGAGCACCGCCTCGTTGGTCGCATTCAACGTCCGCACATCCGGGTTGCCCGTCGCGAACATCGCGTAGTCCCCCGACAACAGAGTGCGCAACGTCCAGTCGACGTTCGGGTTGTCGGGCATGCGCGGGACGATTCCGTCGGTGCCGTCCGGGTCCAGTCGCGCGGCGAGTCCGGTGAGTGCGAGCAGATTCGTCGTCTCGGGATTGATGACGGCGGGAAGTGCCAGCACCGGCGACGCCGTCGAGATCGATCCGGAGAACGCATCGAGCGGCGCCGAGACCGCGTCCGGCACATCCGGGAGGGCGCCCCGCCCCGGGAACGGCGCTCCCGCCTCGATCACCGTATCGAGCGCGAAGTACCCACCGCACTGGTTGTAACCGGCATCGTCGGTGGTGGCGGGATCTCCGTCGAAGTCCCATTCCGCGAAGTAGCCGGTGATGAAACCGCCGAGAGAATGCCCGCCGCACAACATCTTCCGTTTCCGCAGCGCCGGGTCGGGAAGCTCGTGACGTAGCAGGTCGTACTGGTCGCGCAGCGTCTGTTCGAGTCCGACCTGCGAGAGCCACGCGACGTCGGTGCCGCTCGCGTGGCCGGCGAATCGTCGCCCGTCCACTTCGGCACCGCGGAAGTAGTAGTCGGTCGCGGTGTCGAGCGAACCCGTCCGCAGTGCCGCCCGGGTACCGGTGTGGTCCTCGAGGCAGTTCGATCGCCGGTCGAGTGCCCAGAACTCGAGGTGGGCACCGCGGGCCGCCGCCGCGACGACGGTGTTGCGCGCGACGCTCTCGAACGCACCCGCTCCCTCGAAGATCCCCGGTTGGGCGACGAGTATCCGGTCGGCGTCGGCCGAACTCTCCGGTCCGTCGGCCGACCGCCACCGCAGATACGACAGTCGGTCGCACGCGGCGGGTCGTGGTCCGGCCTCCGGCGGCAGGGGTGCGGGTATCGACACCACGGACCCGAGCACCTCGCCGGCCAGCGGCGCCGACGAGTCATACGGCGCCTCGGTACGCCCGGTCGGTTGCGCCGACACCACCGGCGCCGTCAGGACACTTCCCATCACCGCCGCAGCCAGTGCGGCGCCCATCATTGCGCGCATTCCCCATCCCCCGATCGGTTCGTGCGTATTGAACACCTCTGCGGGAGCCAGGTCTACGGAAACGGCAGAAGAAAGGGCCCGTCGGAGTTCACCGACGGGCCCTTCATCGTCCACGCAAGGGGGAGACGTGCGCAGACCGATGGCCCCTGCCGTTCGGGGGAGGTGACAGGGACCATCACTCGAAGAGTCGGGACTTTCGGCCCTTCCGTTACGGGTGAAATGTGAGGGTGACACCCTGACCTGGGCATTTCCGTAACTTCGGGTCACATCTTCCGTTCTGCTGCCGTCCCGGCGGTCCCCGGAGGGCATGGTGCTAGGGTCGCCCGTGACACGGGGTGCTCCGCACGAGCGGGGCTGAGATCACACCCGTCGAACCTGATCAGGTAATGCTGACGAAGGGATGTCCCGACATGACCATGCCTGTCCCCACATCGATCCGTACCCTGCTCGCGCAATGAAGGCGCGGCGGACTCTCGCCGGACTGCTCACCCTCGTCGCCGCACTCTCCGCGGTCGTCGGGTGCTCGTCCGATTCCGGCAGCGACACCATCCGATTCGCGTTGGACTGGACGCCCAACACCAATCACACCGGTCTGTACGTGGCGCAGCAGGAGGGGCTGTTCGCCGATGCGGGTCTCGACGTCGAGATCCTGCCGTACAACAACGCGACACCCGACACCCTCGTCGATGCCGGTAGCGCCGAGTTCGGGATCTCCACGCATGCCACGTCGACCATCGCCAGAGCTGCGGGTTCCCGGACCGTCGCGGTCCTCGCACCGCTGCAGCACTGGGCGACGGGGATCGCCGTGCGGGCCGACAACGCCGAGATCACGCGGCCGGCGGATCTCGACGGCAAGACCTTCGCGGGCTTCGCGAACCCCGGCGAGGACGAGATGCTCGCCGAGGTGATCCGCAACGACGGTGGCCGCGGTGAGTTCGAGAGCGTGACGCTCGGGACGTCGTCGTACGAGGCGGTCTACTCGTCGACCGCCGACTTCACCGTGTCGTACCTGGCGTGGGAGGGCCTCGAGGCCGAGCACCGCGGCCTGCCCATGCGGTACTTCGGCTTCACCGACCACGGCTTCCCCGACGCGTACGCGATCGTCGTCGACGGCAACGAGGACTGGATGAGGGAGAACCCGGAGCAGGCACGCGCTTTCGTGCAGGCCCTGCACCAGGGTTACCGGATCGCGGCCGACGATCCCGATCGCGGGGCACGGGCGCTGATCGAGGCGAATCCCGGGGCCTTCCCCGACGAGGAACTCGTCTACGAGAGCCAGCGCATGCTCGCCGCCGACTACATGCGCGACGCCGCCGGTGCCGTCGGGGTCCTCGACGCCGGGAAATGGTCGGGCTACGCGCGGTTCCTCTACGAGAACGGCCTGCTGTCCGGACCCGACGGCAGCCCGCTGACGACCGAGCCGGACTGGTCGACCTATGTCACCGATGACTACCTCGAAGACCGATAACACCGGCCGCGCACGTCGACTCCTTCCCGCGCTGCTCGTCGCAGGGGCGCTGGTCGCGATCTGGCAGTCGTACGTCGTCGTGAGCGGTATCCGCCCGCAGGTGTTGCCCTCCCCCGCACGCGTTCTCACGCAGGGATGGGCGCATCGCGTCGACATCGCCGGGCACGCGTGGTCCACTCTGCAGGTCACGCTCGTCGGGTTCGCCGTGTCGCTGGCCCTCGCGTGGACCCTCGCGATCGCCGTGGACTTCTCGCCGTGGTTGCGACGGGCCTTCGTGCCGCTGTTCGTGGTGTCACAGACCCTGCCGATCATCGCGCTCGCACCGTTGATGATCATCTGGTTCGGTTTCGGACTACTGCCGAAGATCCTCGTCATCGCGCTCGTGACGTTCTTCCCCGTCGCGATCGGACTGCTCGAAGGGTTCGCGGCGGCCGACCGGGAGGCGGGTGCGTTGCTGCGCAGCATGGGCGCGTCGCGGTGGCAGCAGTTCCGTTACGTGCGCCTGCCGTCCGCGCTTCCCCGCTTCTTCACCGCCCTGCGGATCGGGATCACCTACGCCGTAGTGGGGGCGGTGTTCGCCGAATACGTCGGCGCGACATCCGGTCTGGGCATCTACATGAGCACGCAGAAGAATTCGTTCCGCACCGATCTCGTGCTCGCAGCCGTGGTGGTGACGGCCGTTCTGTCGCTCACGCTGTACGCGCTGACCTACGTCGTCGAACGGCTGGTCGCGCCGTGGGCTCTCACGAGGGGTACGACATGAGTGCGGTGACGGTGACATCGGTCCGCAAGGCGTACGGCGACCGGGCGGTGATCGACGGCATCGACTGCTCCGTCGAACCCGGTGAGTTCGTGTCCGTCATCGGGCCGAGCGGCTGCGGCAAGTCGACGCTGTTCTCGATCGTCGCGGGACTCGAACAGCCCGACGCCGGACAGGCTCTCGTCGGCGACTCCCCCGCGGCGCCCGGGCGGGTCGCGCTGATGCCGCAGAAGGACCTGCTGTTCCCGTGGCGGACGGTGCTCGACAACTGCGCCCTCGGACTCGAGGTGCAGGGCGTGCCGCGATCCGACGCTCGTGCCCGCGCCCGTGAGCTGTTGCCGACCTTCGGCCTGGCGGGCTTCGAGGACGCCGCCCCGCACCAACTGTCGGGCGGTATGCGCCAACGCGCGTCGCTCGCACGCACGGTGCTGCAGGGGCGCGACGTGCTCCTTCTCGACGAGCCGTTCGGCGCACTGGATTCGCTCACCCGCACCGAGATGCAACTGTGGTTGCAGCAGGTGTGGCAGCAGCATCGGTGGACGGTGCTGATGGTGACGCACGACGTCCGCGAGGCAGTGTTGCTGTCCGATCGGGTCGTCGTCCTCGGTCCGCGACCGACGCGGGTGCAGCACGAGGTGCGTGTGCACCTGCCCCGACCTCGAACCCTGGAGACGTGCGTGTCGAGCGAGTTCGTGGCGCTCGAACACGAGCTCATGGAGGTCCTGCACCGCTCACGTCACGAGGATCAGCGGAGGATGCCCTCGAGATAGTTGCCGGTCGCTCTGCCCACCGGCGGTGCATCCGCTACAAAGTTCGCCGTCCGCTACAGAAATTGCCGTAGCGGATGGCGAGAACGGTAGCGGACGCGTCCGACGTACGCGACGCCGACTCCGTCGACGCGTTCTTCGCGACCGTCTACGACACCCTCGGCCCGGTCACCCTGGCGATCAACAACGCGGGCGTCGAGCAGTTCGGCTACCTGTGGGAGGTTCCCGCCGAGGATTGGCAGCGCGTTCTCGACATCAACGTCACGGGCGTGTTCAACGGCGTGCGGTCCGTCGTCCCGCGCATGGCGGAGGCCGGGGTTCCGGCACACATCTGGAACCTGTCGTCCATCGGCGGGATCGGAGCAGCCCCGCGCCAGGCTCCCTACATCGTGTCGAAGCACTCGACGCTCGCCCTGACCGAGTGCCTGAAGCTGGAGGTCGAGGCGGCGGGATACGACATCACCGTCGCCGCGGTTCTGCCCGGCCCGGTGGTCAGCAGGATCTTCGAGCGGGCCGGCGGGGACTCGGAAGCCGGTGCGCTCGAACGCGAGGCGATGTTCAAGGTCGGCGAGACCGCCATGCCCGCGCTCGAGGCAGCGGAGCGGATCTTCGCGCAGGCGGCCGAGGGTGCGTTCTACCTGTCGACGCATCCGGAGATGACCGGCTACCTGATGAACGGACGCGCGGAGCAGCTCCAGGCCCAGAGCGCTCCGCAACTGCCTGCGGAGGCGTAGCGCACCTCCGAGCTGTGGTCATCCATCCGCTACAAGAATCGCCATCCGCTACGGCAAATTGCTGTAGCGGATGGCAAGCGATGTAGCGAATGCATCGGGGCGATCCCGGACCTGTGCCCCCAGTGGGACTCGAACCCACACTTGGCGGATTTTAAGTCCGCTGCCTCTGCCAATTGGGCTATAGGGGCGTGGGGATCACACTAGCGTTCACGACTGTCCACCACCGCGCCGGGGCGCGAGATTCTTGAAGTACCGTGCGACGGGCCAGCGTTCGTATCCGGCGCCCTCGTAGACGGCGCGCGCGCCGGCATGGCCGGGGTCACCGCCCGTCTCGACCATCATCATCGTCATGCCGGCGGCGCGGACGAGGCCGTCGGCGTGGTCCATCAACGCCGACGCGACGCCTCTGCGCTGATGACGTGGGTCGACGGCGAGCACGTGGATCTCCCCCATGCTGTCCTCCGGGTGCACGCGCACCGACACCCAGCCGAGCAGCTCGTCGCCGTCGACGGCCAGATGGACCGACTCGGGTTCGTCGTCGAGGACCCTGCCGAGATCCTCGATCTGCCGCGACTCCCAGCCGTTCGGATAGAAAGAGTCGTAGACGAAGGCCGGGACGGCGGGCCGGTACAGCTCGAAGACGGGACGCCACGCCCGGATCGAGAGATCGAGTATGTCGCTTCGTCGTTCGGCCGTGTACGCTTCGATCCTCATTGCTCCTCGACCTCCTCGGATCCGACTTCGAGTGTGCTCCTCGCCCGGGCTGTAACGCACCTCGATTTCCGGCCGACATCCTGCGGGGACACAAGTACACAGCGGACAGCCGGGTGGTGGACCGGGCACGAAGAGTAAGGACCATGGATGCGCTTCACGACCGCACGACCACTGATCGGGCGACTCGCCACCGCGGTAGCCGTCATGGCTCTGACTGCGACGCCGAGCCTGGTGGCCCCACCCTCTGCACAGGCCGAGGGCATCGTCTACCCCGCGTCCGTGAACGACTCCTTCTACAACACCCCCGACGACATCGCCGACCGGCAGCCCGGTGACGTCCTCGCCGCGCGCGTCGTTCCGCCGCCGCTCGGATTCCCCGGCACCGACGCCGTCCAGTTGAAGTTCCGGTCGACGAACTCCGCCGGCGAACCGATCTCCGCAGTGACCACCGTGCTGTCCCCTCAGGGTGGGGCGCCGGGTCGTCCTCTCGTCTCGTACCAGGCGATCATCAACGCGCTCGGACTCGAGTGCGCGCCGTCGACCGCTCTGTACGCACCGAACCCGCTGCGAGGGATCCGGGAGTCCCCCGGCCTGCTCATCGCGATCCAGCGCGGCTGGTCGCTGGCCGTTCCCGACCATCTCGGACCGAACAGCGCCTACGGCGCCGCGAAGGTCGGCGGGCAGATCACCCTCGACGGCATCCGGGCCGCGCAACGCTACGCCCCGCTCGAACTCGCCGACAGCCCGGTCGGCATCGCCGGCTACTCCGGCGGCGGGATGGCGACGGCGATGGCCGCAGCACTCGCCCCGACCTACGCGCCCGAGATTCCGATCGTCGGCTCCGCCTACGGTGGCGTCCCGATGGACATCGGCGAGATGGCCCGGGAACTCGGCGAATCCGCGCATCCCGCCTTCGGCCTGGCGATGGCGGCCGCCCTCGGCCTCGAACGTGAGTACCCGGACCGCATGCCGGTCACCGAACAGCTCAACGGCGCGGGGCAGGAACTGCGCGACCGCATCGCCAACGCGTGCACCAACGAGATCCTGCTCGCCGGTGCGGGTCGCAGCATGGCCGACGTCGCCGACGCCGCGATGGGCCTCGCCCTGCTCGACAGCCCGACCGTGCAGGAGGTGCTGATGGAGAACAGCGTCGAGAAGGTCCCGACGGTGCCGAATGCCCCGGTGTACGAGTGGCATTCACCGACCGACGTGCTGATCCCCCTCGATGCGATCTCCACGACGCTGCGCAGGTACTGCGACGCCGGTGTGCCGGTGCGGACCGAACTCGTGCCGAGTCCCGATCACATCACGGCCGCCGTGATCGGCCTGCCGGGTGCACTGGACTTCCTCGACGGCCGATTCGCCGGCGTCGCGCCGTCGTCGAACTGCGGGACGGTATGAACACCGCTCGGAGCGTGACCGGACGACGATTCCGTCGGACGTTCGCGGTCGGCGGCATGTCGCTTGCCCTGCTCGCGGTTCTTCCGGGCACGGCGTCCGCGCACCACCAGGAGTTCGTTCCTCTGCCGACCACATACTCGTTGGGGCGGGATCACTCGGTACCGTGCAGCGGGCAGCTGACCGGCCACGTGTTCGCCCCGCACGATCGACCGGGAACGATCCTCATCGATCTGTCCTGGTCGACGTTCTTCGGCGGTTCGTGCACCATCACCGCATTCGTCAACCACTGGGGAAGCAAGAGGAACGGCGTACGCGCCCTCGAGCTGACATCGGCTCCCGGCGAACCCCGGGCACGCTCCCAGCGGACAGATCAGTATCGACATCGGTTCCGGCGATGCGGGAATGACGGTGACCACCGACGGTCTCAACACGACCTATCTCGACCCCGCCCGGTTCACCACTCGTTTCACGGTGCCCTGACGGGATTTCCGGTCGTCACAATCGTTTCCGCTCGATCCGACCAGGACATGCATCAGGCCCGCCTCGAATGACGAGGCGGGCCTGATGGTGTCTCGGATCCCCTGGGGGAACGGGAGATCGAATCAGATCACGGTGATACCGGTGGCCTGGGGACCCTTGGCACCCTGGCCGATCTCGAAGCGCACGCGCTGGTTCTCGTCGAGGCTGCGGTAGCCGCCCGACTGGATCTCCGAGTAGTGCGCGAACACGTCAGCGCTGCCGTCCTCGGGGGCGATGAAGCCGAATCCCTTGTCGGCGTTGAACCACTTCACGATTCCCTCTGCCATGTCTGTCTCCTTCTGTCGTGTTACTCGAGCTCCGCCGAGAGTTCGGTGGAGCGAGGCCGCCATCACATGCGGTGACTTCCGAAAGGAGAACCAACCGCCCGCAACAAGGATTTGCGAGCGTGGACAAGACGCGAACAAAAACTTCGACCGAGACACAGTCAACCACACATTCGCCGATTCGTGTGGATCGAGCCCCGGAAACCGGGGTCGAAGCCACATGAATCGGAGAACTAGCGGGCGACGGAAAGAGCGATGCCGTCGAGGATGTCGTGCTCGCTCACGACCAGCTCGGTGATGCCGGCCCGGCGGCCGAGTTCCTCGGCGAGAACCATCGTGATGATCGAGCCACCACCGATGACGTCGACGCGGCCGGGGTGCATCGGGCCGAGCGCCGCGCGCTTCTCGCGGGTCGCGGCGACGAGACCGTCGCACACCTCGCGCAGACGGTCGAACGGCACCGACGACAAGTGGATCTTCTCGGAGTCGTACTCGTCGAGTTCGAGGGCGAGCGCGGCGAGGGTCGTCATGGTGCCCGCGACACCCACCCAGGTGTGGGCCTGCTCGACCGGCACCCGCTCGAGCGCTTCGCGGATCTTGTCCGCCGCGACCTCCCGTGCCGCAGCGACCTGCTCGACGGTCGGCGGGTCGTCGTGCAGGCACCGCTCGGTCAGCCGGACGCAACCGATGTCGGTGGAGTAGGCCGCGTGCACACCGTCGGCGTCGCCGAGCACGACCTCGGTGGAACCGCCTCCGAGATCGACGACGACGAAAGGCCCACGTGCGGAGTCGAGTTCGCCGACAGCGCCGGCGAAGGACAGACGCGCCTCCTCGTCGCCGGTGATGACCTCTGCCTCGGCCTCGGGGATCACGGCACCGAGCACCTCGCGGGTCATCGCGAAGAAGTCCTCACGGTTGCTCGCGTCGCGCGTGGCCGAGGTGGCGACCATGCGGACCGCGGTGGCGCCGGTCTCGCGGATGAGATCGGCGTACTCCACCAGCGCGACCCGCGTGCGTTCGATCGCCTCGGGTGCGAGACGTCCGGTGGCGTCGACGCCCTGCCCGAGCCGCACGACCTTCATGAGGCGGGTGACGTCGGTGAGAGTGCCGTCCTCCGCGATGTCGGCGATCAGCAGGCGGATGGAGTTGGTGCCGCAGTCGATTCCCGCGACCCTCACTGTTCTTCTCCACGCAGCTCGGCGTAGGTGGGCCAGTCGGCGGGGATCGCCGTGCCACGCAGACCGGCGTCGGCGGCGAGTGCGACGGATTCGTCGCCGAGCGGGTTGACGCCCGGTCCCTTCGCGAGCGAATGCGCGATCAGCACGTGCAGGCACTTGACGCGCTCGGGCATGCCGCCGCCGGTGAAGTCGGTGCCGAGCGACTCGATCGCGTCGCGTTCGGCCAGGTACGACTCGTGGGCGCGCAGGTAGCCCGCAGCCAGTTCCTCGTCGGTGCCGAGACGCTCGGTCATCTCCTTCATGACCCCGGCCGATTCCTGCCGGCTCGCCTCGGCCGTGAGGCGCGGGTCGGTGAGGTAGTACAGCGTCGGGAAGGGCGTGCCGTCGGGCAGCTTGGGCGCGGTCTTCACCACTCCGGGCGCACCGTCGGGGCAACGGTAGGCGATGGCCAGGACGCCGCGGGGTTCGCGCCCGAGCTGGGCGGCGACGGCGTCGAGGTCTTCTTGCGTGACGTGATCGGTCACCCGGGAACATCTCCTGGTTCTGGGGGTGCCACAGGCATCTGCTGCGGCACGGGTTCGGGCTCGGGTTCGGGTGCCGGTTCGGAGACCGACAACCACAGGTCGCTGTACCAGGCGCCGGTCGTCGGCCGCTCGGGTTCGCGTTCCTCGCGTTCGGGTGGGGCGTCGCCCGGCAGTTGCACCTGGTAGGGAATGTCGCCGGGGACGACGAACCGCAGTCGCTCGCGGGCCTGGGCGCGGACCCAGGCCGGATCCTCCATGCGGGCCTTCTGTTCCTCGAGGGCCGCGATCTCCTGTTCGAGCTGCACGCGTTCGGCGGCGAGCTGCTCGGCTTCGGAACGCTGGCTCACGTAGGTGCGCAGCGGCACCGCGAGGGTGAGGGCGAGACCGCACACGACGAGGGCGAGCACCACGGCGCGGCCGGTGGACAGGCCGAGGACGGTGCGTTCGGTGCGGGGACGGCGGGAGTCGCGGGGCGCGCCGACCCGGGTGGGGCGCGCTCGCCCCGAACCACCGGGGCGGCCGCGACCGGGCGACGAATGAACGGGGTCCTCGCGACCGGCCGGCCGCGCACCCGCGTTCTCGGCCGAGTGTTCGGCCGGGGCGGTAGATCCCGTGGGCCGGATCCGGCCCGGACGCCGGACGCCCGACACACCCTCGGTGCGGGTGCGCCTCGCTCCGGGACGGGATCTACCGCGCTGACTCATGCCGGCGATCAGCCCTCGACGGAGAACCGCGGGAAGGCGAGCTCGCCGGCGTAGCGAGCGACGTCACCGAGGGACTCCTCGATGCGCAGCAGCTGGTTGTACTTCGCGACACGCTCCGAACGGGCGGGCGCGCCGGTCTTGATCTGTCCGCTGCCGACGGCGACGGCGAGATCGGCGATGGTGGTGTCCTCGGTCTCGCCGGACCGATGGCTCATCATCGTCTTGTAGCCGTTGCGGTGCGCGAGGTCGACGGCGTCGAGGGTCTCGGTGAGGGTGCCGATCTGGTTGACCTTCACGAGCAGCGCGTTCGCGGCGCCCTTGACGATGCCGTCCTCGAGGCGCTCGGGGTTGGTGACGAACAGGTCGTCGCCGACGAGCTGGATCCTGTCGCCGATCTCTTCGGTGAGCGCGACCCAGCCCTCCCAGTCGTCCTCGCTGAGCGGATCCTCGATGGAGACCAGCGGGTACTGGCCGAGCAGCTCGGCGTAGAAGGCGCCCATCTCGGCGGCCGTGCGGTTCTGGCCCTCGAACTTGTAGCCGGTGCCCTCGGTGTAGAACTCGGTGGCCGCGACGTCCAGCGCGAGCGCGACGTCGCTGCCCAACTTCAGGCCGGTCTTACCGATGGCCTCGCTGATGAGGTCGAGCGCGGCCTTGGTGCCCGCGACGTCGGGGGCGAAGCCGCCCTCGTCGCCGAGGCCGGTGGCCAGGCCCTTGCTCTTGAGCACGGACTTGAGGGAGTGGTAGACCTCGGCACCCCAGCGGAGGGATTCCTTGAAGGTCGGGGCGCCGATCGGGGCGACCATGAACTCCTGGACGTCGACGCCCGTGTCGGCGTGGGCGCCACCGTTGAGGATGTTCATCATCGGAACGGGAAGGATGTGGGCGTTCGGGCCGCCGACGTAGCGGAACAGCTCGAGTCCGGACGACTCCGCACCGGCCTTCGCGACGGCGAGCGACGCGCCGAGCAGGGCGTTCGCGCCGAGGCGGCCCTTGTCGGGGGTGCCGTCGGCGTCGAGGAGGGCCTGGTCGACGGTGCGCTGCTCGGTGGCGTCGAGGCCGATGATGGCCGGGCCGATCTCGGCGAGGACGGCCTCGACGGCCTTCTCGACACCCTTGCCGAGGTAACGCTCGCCGCCGTCACGCAGCTCGACGGCCTCGTGCTCGCCGGTGGAGGCGCCCGACGGCACTGCAGCGCGGGCGAAACTTCCGTCCTCGAGCAGCACCTCGACCTCGACCGTGGGGTTGCCACGGGAGTCGAGGATTTCGCGGGCTCCTACCTGCTCAATGATGGCCACTGGCTGATTCTCCTTCGATGGACTGTCACGCTGCGGTGTCTGCACGCTGGGGACAGCCTAACGGTCGCGACCTGCGTGTGAGGCACAGGCGCGCTCGAGGCCCGGCGCGGTACCGTCTACGGCCGCACTCCCACGCCGTAGGCGGCGGCGCGGTCGCGGACGAGCATCAGGTATTCGGTGGACCGGTTGTAGGCCATCAGGGCGTTCGTCCAGCCCTCCGCGGTGGTCAGGTCGCCTCCGCGGGCGCACAGATAGCGACCCGCGGTCAGGGCTGCGTCGTCGATGTTGTCGGGGTCGGCGATGCCGTCGCCGTTCGCGTCGACACCCCACCGGTCCCAGGTCTCGGGGATGAACTGCATCGGCCCGACCGCCCGGTCGAGCACCGGGTCGCCGTCGAGGCGGCCACCGTCGGTGTCGCGGATCTCGGCGTTGCCCCGGGTGCCGTCGAGCGGGACACCTCGGATGGGCGGCGAGACGCTGCCGTCGGATCCGACGGACGCGCCGCCGAACCGTCCGTGGCTGCTCTCCACGTTCCCGATGCCGGCGAGGGTCGTCCACGACAGGCCGCAGTCGGGGGTGCCGACGGCCAGGACGGCCGACGCGTGCCCGTATGCCTCGAGGGCCGTGGTGGGGATGCCCAGTTCGCGGGACTGTGATTCGGCCCAGTCGGCGAGCTGTGCTGCTGTGCGGCCGGGGCCGTTCACGTCGATGGGCGGAACGGGCAGGCCGGGAGCCGGTGGAACGCCGTCGGGGATCTCGACGGACGGCCGCCGGGGTGAGTGCAGTGCGGACTCGACCGCCACGAAGACGACGGCGACGAGCGCACTGAGCAGGACCACCGGCCACAGCCAGCGTCGGGGTTCTCGATCGGACGGCACCCCTCCATATTCCATACGGGACGAAAACCCCATGTAGACGCACCGGCAGATGCACCGGCAGACCCACCGGCGCCGACGATCCCGCCTGATCGTCGGCGCCGGCCTCGGAGGGTGGAATCCGCGAGGGGTCGGACTCCACCGGGGGTCAGGTTCCGACCGGGATGGTGTCACCCTCCTCACCCGGCACGGCGGCCACGGGTCGCGCACCGGACCACGCCTGCCACGCGCTGCTCACGATGTCGTTCAGGTCGCGGCGGGCCTGCCACCCGAGATCTCGGCTCATGCGTTCCGCATCGGCCACCACCCGCGCCGGATCCCCGGCACGTCGATCACCGACCCGCCAGTCGAAGCACACGCCGCTCGCGCGCTGCACCGCCCTCATCACTTCCAGCACACTTGCGCCGTGCCCGCGTCCGACGTTGTAGGTGGCGGCGGTGCGTGCGGACCGTGTCGTCGGCACCACGGCCGCGTGCGCATCTGCCAGGTCTGCGACATGGATGTAGTCGCGGATGCATGTTCCGTCCGGAGTCTCGTAGTCGTCTCCGTAGACGGTCGGGGGTAGACCCTCGTCCAGGGCCTGGAACACCTTCGGGACAAGATTGTGCGCCCCCCTGTCCGCGAGACTCGGTTCTCCGGCTCCTGCCACGTTGAAGTACCGCAGGGCCGTCCAGCTGATGCCTTCGGCTGCAGCGATGTCGCGCAGCATCCACTCGCACATCAGCTTCGTCCGCCCGTAGGGGGAGGCCGGGTTCGTGGGCGAGTTCTCTGTGACCCTCTCGCAGTCGGTCGTGCCGTATACCGCTGCGCTCGACGAGAACACGATCGACCGCACGTCCGTACGCACCATTGCCTCGAGAATGCTCAACATCCCGAAGACGTTCTCGCGGTAGTAGTACCCGGGCCGGGCTGTCGACTCGTCCACGGCCTTCCGACCGGCGAGGTGGACCACGGAGTCGACGTCGTAGAGATCGAGCACATCGGCCACGAATGCACTGTCGCAGACGGTCCCGGTCTCCAACGGCACACCGTCGGGGACCAGTTCCGGCCGTCCGGTGGAGAGGTCGTCCAAGACGACGACCTCATGGCCGTCCCGGAGCAACGACCTGACGACATGCGCTCCTATGTAACCGGCACCTCCGGTGACCATCAGCATCGTGTCCGCCTCTCGTAGACAAGCGTGGGTCGGGATCGAATTCGGAACAGAAGGGTGTGGATCAGTACGCACTGTCGCCGCGGAGGACGGCGCCCACCGTGCGCCGGAGGATCGACAGATCCATCAGGAGCGTCCAGTTCTCGATGTAGCGCAGATCCAGCCGAACGGACTCGTCCCAGTGGAGATGGTCACGACGACTGACCTGCCACAGTCCGGTGAGTCCGGGTTTGACGAACAACCGGCGCGCGGCGCCATCGTTCCCGTACCGCTCGACCTCGGATTCGAGCGGTGGCTGGGGCCCTACCAGCGACATGTCCCCCTTGACGACGTTGACCAGCTGTGGAAGTCCGTCGAGCGAATGCCGGCGGATGAACCGCGCGATCCGGCTCGCGCCCGGATCGTTGCGGAACTTGTATACGGTGTACGTGCGTCCACCGCGTCCCACCCGGACCTGGGAGTGCAGAATCGGACCCGCACCGTCGACCTTCGTCGCGACAGCGACGACCAGCATCACCGGTGCGAAGATCATCAGGATGAGCATCGCCAGGACCCGGTCGAGTACGTTCTTCACGATCCAGGCGGGGCCGCTGTAGCAGGGGGCGCTCAACTGCAGCAGAGGTAGCCCCGAGACCGGGGTGATGTGCAGGCGCGGTCCGACGACGTCCATGAGCACAGGGGCGACGAGCAGGTCCGCGCCGAGCCGTTCGAGTTCCCAGCTCAGGTTCCGCATCCTCGGATGTGACCATCGGCCGGACGGCAACAGCGCGACCGCTTCGAAACGATGCTGTTCGACGATGGTGATGACGTTCTCGTCCGTGCCGAGCACGGGGACGTCGTCGATCGCGAGGGGGCGGGCATCGGCAGAAGCGTCGGGCGCAAGGCAGATGCCGTCGACCCGCCACCCCGCTTGCTGCAGAGAATCGGCACGCGCGACGAGTTCGTGCACTTCGTCGAGGTCCCCGGCCACCAGCACCGAACGGAGACAACGACCTTGCGAACGCCCCCGGGACAGTCGCCACTGCAGGATCTTCCGGCCCGCCAGGGTGAGCACGAGCGCGATCGGCAAGGCGCCGAAGGCCCAGGACCGGCCCGCAGAGGTCCCCCATCCGTATCCGGCGACAGCGAGCGCCGCGATCGCGAACAGGTATCCTCGGAGGATTCGCCGATACTCCTCACCGCCGGATCCGAGAGTCCTTTCGTCCCAGACCCTCTGGGCGGCAAGCGAGACGATCGTCGTCAGCAGGGCGGCAGCGACGACGACCGGCGCCCGCCACGAGTCGATTCCGCCACGCAGGTAGCCGACCATCACGACGGCGTGAGCGACCACGAGAGCGAGCAGGTCGCAGCACACCACTGTCGTCCGGTACCGGCGTTCCCATCCCGTCCTCTGGATCACCGGGGCGACAGGAGCGAACGGCACGTCGGCAGGGAGGACGATCGAGTATCCCGGCTTCCGATGCCGCAGTAGGGCCACCCGGGACGAATCGTCGAGCGTTGCCGCAGAACCGTTCTCACGCTTGTACATTCAAGGTCATCCCTGCTCGGAGTCGTTGACGCCCCGACCATCAAACCGTACCTTGAGAATGTTTTATTGGCAATAACAAACTTGCCGTCAATCAATATTCGATTGTTCCGTATCCGTTCGCCGGCCCCCTCCATCGGTCCGCTCCCCACGGCAACCGGATGTGCCCGGTCCGCAACATCGGTTCGATCCGTTCCGGTGCGGCCGGCTTACTCAACAGGAAACCTTGCGCACGCGTGCACCCCAGTTCCAGAAGGTGTTTCACCGCCCCCATCGTCTCGACACCCTCTGCCACGACGTAGAGCCCGAACGAGGAAGCCAGTCCCACGATGGAATCGACGATGACCCGATCGCCCTCACTGTGCTCGAGATTCCGGACGAACCCTCTGTCGATCTTCAAGGTGTCGACGGGTAGGGACTGCAGATGCCCCAGGGAGCTGTATCCGGTTCCGAAATCGTCGATCGCGACCCAGACCCCCAGCCGCTCGAGGCGGGAGAGGGTGTCCTTCGTCCGATTCAAGTCACCGACAACTACATTCTCGGTGATCTCGAGGCACAACTCCGACCCCGCCATGTCGTATCGCCGAAGAACCGATTTGACTGTCGTGTCGAAATCCATCGATACCAGTTGCACCGGCGACACGTTGACACTCATGATCATGCGGAGATCCGGTATCCGCTGCTTCCATTCCGCCAGCTGCGCACACGCTCGTCCGATCACCCATTCGCCGAGTTCCCCGGCAAGATTGGTCGACTCTGCGATCTCGATGAACTCCCCCGGCTGGAGGAGACCCAGCGGTGAATTCTTCCACCGCACCAGCGCCTCGACGCCGAGGATCTTTCCCGTACGAAGGTCGACCTCCGGTTGGTATTCCAGCATCAGATGGTCGTCGTCGATCGACGTGCGCAGGTTCATCTCGATGATGGTCCGGCGTTCGACCTTCTCGTTCATGTCCTCGGTGAAGACACCGATACCGTTGCCTCCCTGCCGCTTCGCCACCATCATCGCCTGATCTGCATGACTGAGAAGGGCTGCCGAGTCCACCTCTCCCGGTGTTCCGAGCGCAACACCGACGCTGACCCCGCGGCCGACGGTCTGTCCGCCGAGCGCTACGGACACCCCCACCGCTTCATGCATCGCTTCTGCGCGTGTCATCGCCTCCTCGAGGGAGCTGACCCCTGCCAGCACGATCACGAACTCGTCACCTCCGAGACGCGCCACCAGGTCGTCTTCTTCACTTCCCTTCGAGAGGCGTTCAGCGATACGGCAGAGATATGCGTCAGCGGCCTGATGCCCCAGGAAGTCGTTCAACGCCTTGAGCCGGTCGAGATCGAGGAACAACACTCCGACCGGACCCGGTTCGTCCTCCTGCAATCTGTGGTCGAGATGTTCGAACAACGCGCGCCGACTCGCCAACCCGGTGAGTGCGTCGTGATACGCCGCTCGTCGTAGATCCTCCTCGGCTTGAACACGGGCCTGCACCTGGGCGAGGAGAGCTGCGATGAGCGTCAGCGCATTGACCTCGTCCTCGCTCCACGGCCGGTACCCCTCCTTCACGAAACCCAGCGTCCCGGTCGTCACCTGTCCGGACACCAGTGGCACCGCGGCCACTGAGACATCCGGCATTCCGGAACCCGCGCGTACCCGGTCGACGTAACCCGACGCGTCCAGCGGAGTATCGGACGGCAGTTCCACAGGAATCAGCAACGGCTTCTTCATGTGTTCGGAGGCGGCGAATATCGGGTCCGCGTCCCGGAAATAGACCGTCCCCAGCGGATCCGGGTCGGGAACGTTGCCGCGTGGCGGCCACTCCGCGATCAGGATCGTCGCTCCGATCGCATGATCGTTGTACCGAAGGAAACAAGTGTCGATGTCGAGGTGCTCGAAGAGATCCTGCAGCACGCCCCGGGCGACCTCCCGATGTGATGCGGCATCCGCCGGCATCAGACGTGCTGCGATCCTGGTGACCAGGCTCTCGAACGTCGATCGTGTCCCGGGCATCGCGTCCCCATCGTCGAATTCAGCAAGTGGTGGTCCCACCGGCGGCCGTGACGTCCCGCACCCGATCGGTGCGACGCCTGCTGCGGGGCGTACCGACAGGGGCGCGGCCCAGACGCATCAGCAGGGCGACCCTGCGGTCTCCATCGACCTGCAGCACCGCAGCGAGATCCTTCTGCAGCGCCCCGAGGTCGTCCACCCGCTCCGGACACAACCGCGCCAGATCCTCACAGGAGTCGGCATACAGGAAGATCGGTGAGACCGGATGCACTGCCAGTCCCTGCCGTTGCGCTGCGATCCACACACTTTCGACCGCAGCGCCGGCGCGGACGTAGTCGGCCGGGGATGCCCCTTCTGCGAACACGGCGAGGACTCCGGGACTTCCCGATACTCGATCCCGCGTGATCCTGCCGAGCCCACCGCCGAGATCCCATTCTCTGAGCCGATCGAGAGCATCGTGACGGAGAACGACGTCGAGCATCGCCTCCTCTGCGGTGTCGAGACCGAGTGAGGCCACCTCGATTCCGCTGTCCGGATCGGGATCGCCGGGCCACCGCAATTCACGGATCAGCTCTGTCCGGAGCGAAGGGGTCAGATACCGCAATCGATCCGACTCCGCCAGGATCTCGGCGATCGCACCGATCTCGTCGGGCGCGGTGACGAGCCGGATCTGCCCCTGGACGAGTTCGGCCGCCGTGTGCAGCGCCGATATCTGGCCGTCGGTGATCGCGTACCCGTCGCTGGGATATCGATTGGTCTCGCGAGCGAGCATCGTGTCGTACTGCGCCGCGAGATCCGGGTCCGTACCGATGCCGAGTTCGAAGCGCATGACCGGGACACCCGGCCCGATGTCGTCGTCCTCCGCGAGAAAAGTATGTCCCCCGAGAACGCCGTGGACTGCGGCAGCGACACGCGCGTTGTGCAGCGCCGCACCGAGCGCTACCCAGCTTCCTCGCCGGTGCAGATCCATGAGCACCGGCTCCGGATCGTGCGCGAGAGCGAAGACCGCGCTGCCGGACTCGACGAGGATGGACCACGGCTGGGCGTTGCCACCCGAGGGTGCCCTGATCGCAGCGTCCACGATCGCGGTCATCGGATCGTCCACCACCGGTTTGCTCGGCGAGACGGCATCTGGTTCGACCATCGCGTGTACCGGGACTTCGGGAAGGGCGAGCCTGAGATCGAGATCGATTCGGCATCGGCCCGATCCGATCGGGTCGCCGAGGACGATTGCCCGCACCGCGGTCGCCACCGTGACTCCCCCCAGGCCGACATCGCTGCCGAGCTGTGGCCACGCCTCGAGCGTCTCGCCCACCTCGAGGAGGGATGCGGCCAGCCTCGTGGATATCTGCTCCGCGCCGAGGATCCTCAACACGTACGGAACCTTGTCGCGGTTGGAGAGCGTAGCGAGTACCTCGGGATCGAGGTCGCCGAGCAACCCGTGGAAGGGTGGGCGTTCGTCGACGTCGAAGCGCTCGACGTCGAGCAGACCACGGTCGCTGGTGTGCATCACCACGGGAACGCGCCGGCGAGCGGCTGCGATCCGGATCAGCAGCTTCACGTCGAGCGAGTCGCATTCGTCGACCGTCACGTCGAGGCCGTCGACGAAGGCGTCGACCGTCTCGGGGGTGACGCCCTCGGACCACACCTCGATCGGAAGGTAGGGATCGAGTTCGGCGATGCGCCGCGCGGCAATGACGGCCTTGTTGGTCCCGAGGTCCAGCAGCGATACCGGGATCCTGTTCAGATTCGATAGTTCGAGTGTGTCGAAATCGGCGAGTCGCAGCGCACCGCACGCACCTTCCAGTGCCAGGGTGTACGCCACGGCATGGCCGACGCTGAGCCCCACGACTCCGACCGTCGCGGTACGAAGCCGCGTCTGCTCACTCCCGGTGATCTTGTTCCGGTTGCGGTCCAGACGAAGTCGCTCGAATCCCTCGGGGCCGAGGACTCGCACCACCGTGCGACGCCACGGATAGTAGGCCCACCGGGGCGCTTCCTCCGTCGTCCCATCGCCGAGACGGGCCAGGCCGGTGAGCTGCTCGTCCAGCCGATCCCGCACGGTGACTCCCTCACCTCGCAGGCGATGCAACTCCTCCATGTCCGCTTCCCGATCCTCGGCCAGCAGTACCGCGCTGTACACCGTCTCCCCGGAACCGTCACCCCTATCCGGACCTGCAGTCATCCCGCCTCCGTGCCCGATGCGTCGCGTATGTCCCTACTCCCCGGGAACCACGTCGCGGGGTCCTCCCCACCGGGAACCAGAAGCGAGGCACCGAGCTTCTCGAGGTCCCGGCTCCGCCGGTCCGACCCGCACCGCATCCGGTCCCACAGCAACAGTTGCGTCTCGTACCGGTCGTCGGGATAGGGAGCGGACGGTATCCGATCCACGACGTCCGCACCGGTCCTGCGCCACATCTCCAGCGCGTTCCGCGAAGCGGTACCCACCAGATACCGGGCTCCCAGCAGTTCCATGCAGTAGGTCGCCGTGCGCGCCACTCCCGCGCTGAGCTCCCGACGGTTCGACGCGTCCTCCGCCACCCACCCCGTCTTCGCCTCGACCAGACCGTGCGCGAGACACGGTTCCAGGGTCCGGACCACAGCCGCCCGGTGAAGAGGATCCGTCCACTCATGCACCGCATGTGCCTCCTCGGCACGCTCGTACGGCCCGAGAGCCCGCGACCCGCCGTGCACCTTCCCGTCCGCAGTAACGGCGGCGAAGAAGTAGGTCGTGATCGTGCCGTCGCGGATCAGGTCGTATTCGAGTGCGATCTCCACGTCGTACCGCCGATAGGAGTTCCGGGCGCCGGCCAGGAATCGACGCCACAATTCCGGTTCGGTCGTCGGCGACGCGGCGACGAAGTGATAACCCGAATCCTCGTCCCAGAAGCCCAGCGTGCGGTGCGATAACGGAAGTTTCGGCTCCACGAACACCCTTTCCCCCGGGAACGACGAGCACCCCCCGACCACAACGAGGTCGTGTGCTCGTCGCCGGGCTCGGTCAGGCCAGCGAGATATACAGTTCGGGTTCCCCCCGCTCGGGAATGCAGGCCACCTCTTCTCCGAGCGCCCGATTGATGAGCCCCTCCTTCTCCGCCATCTCGACCTGACGCCACAGTTCGCGGTAGGGGTCGGGCGACGGCCCGTCCAGGACGAACCGAGCGGCGAACTTCTCCCCCACCCGGACCATCGAATCCCCCACGGCAAGCTCTTCCGGCTCGTCGCATCGGTATCCGAACACTGCCGACCATCCTGCTCTCGGATGACAGACGAACACAACGGTCAGGTCACGAATATTACGAGCGCGCAACCGTTCGACGGTGAATTCCATCAGTCCGTCCGAGTCCCGCGTCACCCCGGGTTCCAGACCCGGAACCACCAGTCCGCCGACGAGATACGGCTCGACCTTCACGATCGTGAACGTCATTTCGCCACTTTCTCATCCGGTTCGACAATGGCGATGTAGAGTTCGATACCGTATGCGTGGGGGTAGTACTCGAAATCCCCCGTGAAGGCACGTTCGATCAGACCACGGGCCTCGGCGTCCCAGATCTGCTCCCACAGTTGCTCGAACACCTCGGTGAACCTGTCCCCCACTGCGGAGAATTTCGCATACCGGCCGGCAGGCACGCGCGAGACGAGATATCCCGGGGGTATGCCGTCGAGCGACTCGCAGCAGAATCCGACGGTCTGCGTGTAGTAGGAACCGATCTCCTCGGCATGATCCGTGTACGTCGCGGCCAACGGGCCACGCGTCTCTCCGTTGAGCACCGCCGACCATGCTCGTTCGAGATGCGGGTCGCGGACCTTTCCCAGGGCTCGACGAGGGCTTCGTACGGGAACACCCGCAACAAAAGTTTCACGACGATCCACGATTTGAAACGACATCGGGCTTCCTCCAAGCAAACGCTTCTGCGCCCCCCCCTGCTTCGTGGTGCCGCCCGACATCGGCGCCACGACTGGGACCAGTACGAGCGTATGTGCAAAGGGATACGGTTTCAAACGCAAATCAAAACCAAATTTAAGTATGTTTCGGCCTTGTTTTCATTCTTTGAGTATGCTTTATTGAGAACGTCGAGCCGGTCGGCAAGGACCGGCACCGACCGGATCCGAGAGAAGTCGACATGCGCGTACTCGTCACAGGACATCAGGGTTATCTCGGTTCCGTCTTGGTGCCGATTCTCCGCAACCGCGGCCACGAGGTATTCGGCCTCGACAACGGCACGTTCGCCGATTGCACGCTGGGCTCCGCGCCCCACGACCCGCCCGGAACGACGGTCGACATCCGGGACGTGAGAGCCGAGATCCTCGCAGGTTTCGATGCGGTCGTGCACCTTGCGGCCCTCCCGAACGACCCCCTCGGCACACTTCCGGCGGACGTCGTGCACGATGTCAACCATCGGGGCACAGTTCATCTGGCCCGCTGCGCGAAGGATGCAGGCGTCCGCCGGTTCTTGTACGCCTCGACCTGTTCCGTGTACGGCAATGCCGGAGGCGAACTCATGACCGAGAATGCTCCGCGTCGTCCACTCACCCCGTACGCCGAGAGCAAGGCACGGGCGGAGGATGATCTGGCAGACCTCGCCGACTCGGATTTCGCTCTCGTGTTCTTGCGTTGCGCAACCGCGTTCGGCGTATCACCGCGGATGCGCACAGACATCGTGCTCAACGGATTCGTGGCGTCGGCCGTGCGCACCGGAGAGATCCGCGTACCGTCCTACGGCATCCGATGGCGGCCACTGGTCCACGTGCGCGACATCGCGCAGGCCTTCGCCTGTGCACTCACGAGACCCGAACACGAAATACGGTGTGCGGCCGTCAACATAGGCACCGAGGAGGGCAATGTGACAATCCGTGAGATCGCGGAGTCCGTCGCGCACACGGTTCCGGGGACGACCGTGACCCTCACCTGCGAGTCCGACCCCGACCTCCGCTCGTACCGCGTGGACTTCTCGGCCGGCCGCCGTGCCCTGCCGGACTTCGTTCCCTCGTGGACCACCGCTGCCGGGGTGACGGAGCTGTATCGGAGCCACCTCGACACCGGAATCACCCGGGACAGTTCCGCACACCGCTTCACACGACTCGAGCATCTGCACCGCCTCGCGACCCGGGGACTGCTCGACCCGACCTTGCGGCCGAGACCGATAGGCGCGCACAGTGGATGAGCTGTCGAACGCCACCTCACGACAGGGGTCGGGCGATCGCCGGATCGGCTCGGTCACGTGAACAGATGTCGTGCGTGTGGTCACCATCACCTGGAGCGCGTGCTCGATCTCGGCTCCGTACCTCGCGACGATCTCTTCCCACCCGTCGAAACGGTCTCCACCACAGCAGAATCGGGTCCCACCCTGGCGATGGAACTCTGTGCGGGTTGCGGACTCGCCCAGCTGGCCGTGACCACCATCGTCCCCGACGAACCTCGAGGACACGAATCGCGGGCCCTGCAGGAACAGGCGCGATCGGCGGTCGAAGCCGTCGAAGCCGACGGATGGCTCCGCGGTAGCACGTTCACCGAGTTCGGTAGCCCGCACAGCGGATCATGGTTGCCGCTGCTCGTCGAGCGGGGCTTCCATCCCACCCCGGTGGGCGCTTCTGCTTCTCTCGTCCTCGATTCCTTCGCGATGATGCACGAACCCGACCAGCGAGCCGGTTTCCTGAAGCGTGCGGCAGCCCTCGAGCCCGATGGCACCTTCCTGATGCAGTTCCAGTCCCTGTCGGCGATCACGTCTCGAGGACGATGGAATACCTTGCGGCACGGTCACTTCGCTTACTACTCCCTGACCGCACTCCGCCGGTTGCTCGGTGACGTGGGCCTACACATCGCCCAGACGTGGATCTTCGATCTACACGGCGGATCGGTCCTGCTTGCAGCGCAACGTGATCCGTGGACGAGTTCGGCACCGGGAACACGGCGCCTGTTGGCCTCCGAACGCGCGATGGAATTGACGAACCCTGTCACTCTCGGCACCTTGCAACGGCAGGCCGACCGACAGGCAGCCGAGTTGAACAGCTGGTTGAAACAGATGCACATGCGGAATCGGAAGGTCTTCGCCTACGGATCGGCCTCCCAGGCCGTCGCTCTGTTCGTCCGGGCTCACGTGGATCGCTCCGTCATGGCCGGCATGGCCGACGGTTCTCTGCCCGCAGCAGGCCACCGCATGCCCGGCACCGACGTTCCCATCGTCGGCCTCGACGCATTACGTGCCGCGGCGCCCGACTGCATCCTGCTCACGGCTCCTGAACGGCTACACGAAGCACGAGTGCAGCTTCCGGAATTCCACGGCCGCTGGTATCTGTCACCGGACGGCCGGAACGGAGTCCGGTTCGGCGGCTGAGCGCTCGGTATCGATGCGGAGTGGACCGGATACTCGTCGCCTAGGAGGCGGTTCTCCAGTAGCGGCGCCACGTTTCCTCGTCGAGCCCGCCGCGCGGAACACCGTCGGTGTGCGCGGCCTCCTCCGCCGCCCGGATCGATCCGGCGAACGCGAGGATCGCCGACCGGAGCGTCGACTCCGTGTCACCCGTGCCGGTGATCCGGACGACCCGCAACGCCTCGGGCACCAGGTCCTCCGGGAGGCCCGCCCGCATCGCGCGTTCGATCACCTTGTCGGCCAGGGAGAGTGCAGGCTGCGCCGTCGCGATCCCGTCGAGGCACGACGCGCGTGCCTTCTCCGCCTTCTTCGCGACCTCCCACGCCGCTTCCTGCTCGGCGACGTCGAGCGGACCGGTGTGGCCGTTGGTCAGGTGCGGGCTGCGCGCTGCCAGCTTGGCGACGAGCGTCGCCGCCACGTCGTCGACCGTGAACTGCCCGTTCGCCTCGGCGATCCGGGAATGGAACAGCACCTGCAGCAGCAGGTCGCCGAGTTCTTCGCGGAGCTCGTCCGGATCACCCGACTCGACGGCGTCGAGGACCTCGTAGGTCTCCTCGATCAGATAGCGGCGCAGACTCTCGTGGGTCTGGGTGACCTCCCAACCCCCGAACGACCACAGTCTGTCCATCACGGCCGCCGCCTCGGCGAGAGCGGTGTAGTCGGTCATGCATTCACCGTCGCCGCGCTGTTCAGATCCACCGAACCCTGCGGCTTGCCGTCGAGAACGAGCAGGAAGTCGGCGATGTACTGCAGCAACGCCACGTCGCGCACCCGATCCGATCCGACCCCGCCGGTCCGCGGGATCGGCAACTGCACCAGACCGCTCGTCGCGCGGTACTGCGCGCCCGGATACAACCGCTTGAGCCGCATCTGCTTCGAGTCGGGCAGCTCCATCGGCGAGATCCGGATCTGGGTGCCGGTGACCGCGACCTCCTCGAGACCGTACTCGCGGCACAGCAACCGCAACCGGCCGACGGACACGAGCCGCTGGACCTCCTCGGGCAGCGGACCGTAGCGGTCGACGAGTTCGTCGACGACCGTGGCGATCGCGGCGTCGTCGTTCGCAGCGGCGAGCTTGCGGTACGCCTCGAGCCGCAACCGGTCGGACGCGACGTAGTCGGCCGGGATGTGCGCGTCGACGGGAAGGTCGATCCGCACCTCCTTGGGTGCTTCGTCGGTGGTGACCGTGCGGCCGTCGGCCGCGGCCCGGTACGCCTCGACGGCCTCGCCGACGAGCCGCACGTACAGGTCGAAGCCCACGCCGGCGACGTGGCCGGATTGCTCGGCACCGAGAACGTTGCCGGCGCCGCGGATCTCGAGGTCCTTCATGGCCACGGCCATACCCGCGCCGAGATCGGAGTTCTGCGAGATCGTGGCGAGCCGGTCGTAGGCGGTCTCCGTCAGCGGCTTCTCCGCCGGGTACAGGAAGTACGCGTAGCCACGCTCGCGCGAACGCCCGACGCGACCGCGCAGCTGGTGCAGCTGCGACAGGCCGAGCGAATCCGCGCGTTCGACGATGAGCGTGTTGGCGTTCGAGATGTCGAGACCGGTCTCGACGATCGTCGTGCACACCAGCACGTCGAACTCGCGCTGCCAGAAGCCCTGCACCGTCTTCTCGAGCGTCTCCTCGTTCATCTGCCCGTGCGCGACCGCGACCCGCGCCTCGGGGACGAGATCGCGGAGTCGCTTGGCGGCCTTGTCGATCGAGCTCACCCGATTGTGGACGTAGAAGACCTGGCCGTCGCGCAACAACTCCCGGCGGATCGCCGCGGCGACCTGCTTGTCGTTGTAGGCGCCCACATAGGTGAGGATGGGGTGCCGTTCCTCGGGCGGGGTGAGGATGGTGGACATCTCGCGGATCCCGGCCATGCTCATCTCGAGGGTTCGCGGGATCGGTGTGGCCGACATCGTGAGCACGTCGACGTGCGTGCGCAGCGCCTTGATGTGCTCCTTGTGCTCGACGCCGAAACGCTGCTCCTCGTCGACGATCACGAGACCGAGGTCCTTCCAGCGGATCCCGGTCTGGAGCAGGCGGTGGGTGCCGACGACGATGTCGACGGTGCCGTCGGCCATGCCCTCGGTGATCGCGCGCGAATCGGATGCGTCGGTGAACCGGCTCAGTCCCTTCACCGTCACGGGGAAGGCCGCCATCCGCTCGGTGAAGGTCTGCAGGTGCTGCTGCGCGAGCAGAGTCGTGGGGACGAGCACCGCGACCTGCTTGCCGTCCTGCACGGCCTTGAACGCCGCACGCACCGCGATCTCGGTCTTGCCGTAGCCGACGTCGCCGATCACGACGCGGTCCATCGGCACCGCCTTCTCCATGTCGGCCTTGACCTCGGAGATCACCGTGAGCTGATCCTGTGTCTCGGTGAAGGGGAAGGCGTCCTCCATCTCCTTCTGCCACGGCGAGTCGGGCGCGAAGGCATGGCCGGGCGAGGCCTGCCGCGCTGCGTACAGCCGCACGAGCTCGCCGGCGATCTCGCGAACCGCCTTGCGCGCCTTGCGTTTGGTGTTGGCCCAGTCGGATCCGCCGAGCTTGCTGACGGACGGCAGCTCACCGCCGACGTACCGGGAGAGCTGGTCGAGCTGTTCCATCGGCACGAACAGCTTGTCGCCGGGCTGGCCACGCTTGCCGGGTGCGTATTCGATGACGAGATATTCGCGGCGGGCACCGCCGACGGTCCGCTCGACCATCTCGACGAACTTGCCGATGCCGTGCTGGTCGTGGACGACGAAGTCACCGGCGTTCAGGGCGAGCGGATCGACCTGGTTGCGACGCTTGACGGGAGTCTTGCGGCCCTCGGTGACCACGCGGTTGCCGGTGAGGTCGGCCTCGGTGACGACCACCAGCCCCGGCACCACATTGTCGTCGTTGCCGGGGAGGACGACGCCCTCGTGCAGGCAACCGCGCATGACACCGACCTGCCCGCGCACCGGTTCGGTGCCCGGTTCGAGCTTCGCGGCGGGGACCTCGTTCTCCTTCAGCCGCTCGAGGATCCGCTGTCCGGTGCCCGCACCGGCGACGACGATCACCGCGCGGCCACCGGCGGTGACGTGGGCGCGCAGGTTCACGAACAACATCGACAGCAGGTCCTCGGAGCCGCGGACCTCGGGGGCCGGCTGCACGTCGAGGACGAGTTCGGTGTCGGCACCGGACGCGAGCGGGCTGAGCGTCCACCATGGTCTGCCCGCGGCCTGCGCGGCCTCGCGCACCTGACGCAACGACCGGTAGGCCGACGCACCGAGATCGAGCTTCCGGCCGTCCACTCCGTTGAGGTTCGAGGTGTCGAGCGGCGCCGCGCCCCCGATCGAGGCGGCGGTCCACGACGCCTCGAGGAACTCCTGCCCGGTGCGGGCGAGATCGCTCGCGCGGGTGCGGACCTTCTCCGGATCGCAGATCAACACGTGCGTTCCGGCGGGCAGAACATCGGTGAGCAACTGCAACTCGCCGGGCTGCAGCACCGGCAGCAGCGCTTCCATGCCCTCGACGGGGATGCCGCCGGCCATCTTGTCGAGCATCTCGACGAGGGCCGCGTCGGCCGGGTTGTCCTGGGCGAGCTGCGCGGCGCGGGCCTTGACCTCGTCGGTGAGCAGCAGTTCGCGGCACGGCGACGCGACGAGCACCGGCACGTCGACGTCGGAGATCGAACGCTGGTCGGCGACGGAGAAGCAGCGCAGTTCGGTGACCTCGTCGCCCCAGAACTCGACGCGGACCGGATGGTCGGCCGTGGGCGGGAAGACGTCGAGGATACCGCCGCGCACCGCGAACTCACCGCGCTTGCCGACCATGTCGACGCGGGTGTACGCGAGTTCGACGAGTCGCTCGACGAGTTCCTCGAAGTCGTGTTCGGTGCCGACCCGCAGCGTGACGGGGTCGATCTCGCCGAGTCCGGGAGCCATCGGCTGCACCAGCGACCGCACGGTGGCGACGACGACCCTCAGTTCGGGTCCGAGATCGCGATCGTCGGGACGGGCGAGGCGGCGCAGGACGTGCAGGCGACGGCCGACCGTGTCGGCGCTCGGCGACAGGCGCTCGTGCGGCAGGGTCTCCCACGAGGGAAACTGCGTGACGCCCTCGCCGAGCATCTCGGTGAGTTCGGCGGTGAGATCGTCGGCCTCGCGTCCGGTGGCGGTGACCACGAGCAGCGGTGACTTCTCGGCCAGCGCCGCCGCGACGAACGGCCGCGCGGCGGGTGGTGCGACGATCTCCTGTTCGGCGGAACCGGCGAGCTCGCCGATCCTGCGCAGTCTGTCGTCGGCCAGCGCGATCCGCGCCAATCCGGACAGTGGGACAGCGGCCGGGGGCACAGCAGACAAGGAAGGCGCTCCTGAGTGTGGGACGAGAACCTTGTCGAGTCTATTCCGCTGTTCCCCCGGGCGTCACCGCGCCGGGGCGCGAGGATGATCACCGTATGGGGACGAGGAGGTCGGCGCTGTTGGCACCGAGATCGCGCGCCGCCCACTCGGCCAGCTTTGCGAGCAGTTCGTCGTCGTCCGCCTCGCGCCGGGTGTCGTCGTCGGCGAGCCAGCGGCGGCGCACCATCCTCAGCAGTGCCGCGCGGGTGCGGGCGGGATCGGCGTCGAGCGCGAAGGTGACGAAGGCGTCGGGTGTCCACGCTTCGATGCCCGATCGTTCCAGTGCCCCGGTGAGCTCGGGGTCGGCGGTGACGACGGCGTCGGCGTGGCACAACAGCGCCACCGAGGTCACGTGCGCCTCCCTCGGTCCCGTCACGTGCGGCACCTCGCGGAGCACGGTGGTGGGCCAGACCACCCGGGCGTCGGGGAAGGCGCGGTCGAGTTCGGCGAAGAGGAAGTCGCGGGCGGGACGCAGCAGTTCCTGCGGCAGTCGGCGGTCCACTTCCGCGATGATCCCGTCGCTCCAGAAGGGTTGGTAGAGGCCCTCTTCGACGAGGGCGAGCGCCACATCGCGCAGGCGGGGGCGGGCGAGGACCGTCGCACCGAGCACCACTCGAACCGGCATCGTCACCCTTCGTCGAATCGTCGGAACGGACCGTACCGTGCTGCCGCGACGGGCCGCGTCATGCTGTCAGAACGGGTCGTACAGTCCTTCGCGCCGCGTGAGGTCGGCGAGTCCGTCGAGGACCGTCGTGACCACCTCCGCCTGCTGCTTCGCGAGTTCGAGGACGTCGGAGCGCGACACCCTCCGGTGCAGGCCGTGGAAGTCGGCGGCGAGTGCGCCCGTGTCGACCAGGCGGGCGACGTGTCGGCGGGAGCAGCCGAGGACGTCGGCGGCCTGGGCGATGGTGAGCAACGACGGCACGACACCGATCGTCACGGCGGTGTCGGGCCCGAACCGGTCGAGCAGACCCGCCAGCGCCGCGGGGGCCTCCTCGGCGGAGAACGGCCCGAAACTCACGACTGCAGCCGCAGACGGCGCTCCACGAACTGCCGGAAGTATTCGAGCTTGTTCGCCGGCACCAGCGCGGGCAGGATCATCCGCCACATCGCGCCCGTCTGTTCGGCGAGCCGTTCGGTCGCCTTGAGGGCGTTCGCCATGATCCGGGCGCCCATCGCCTGCTCGAGCAGCAACAGGGAGACGGCGTGGACGTCGACGTCCTCGACGAGGTCGCCCTCCTCGGCGGCCCGGGCCGCGAGTTCCTGCAGGTTGTTCTGCCAGATCTCGTAGGGCCGGTGCTCGGTGCCCTGGTAGTCGCCGATCTCGACCAGCAGCCGGAACATCGCCCGCACCACGGAATCGGTCTCGGACATGTCGACGTGCAGGACCGACAGGTCGATCAGTGTCTCGAGCGCCGGGGAACGGCGGTCCATCTTGGATTCGGCGGCGGCCTCGAAGCGGAGATAGCCGGAGTCGATCACCCCGCGCGCCAGTTCTTCCTTCGAACCGAAATGGAAGTACAGCGCACCCTTGGTGACGCCGGCCTCCTCGATGATGTCGCCCAGGTTCGCGTCCGCGTACCCGTCGCGCACGAAGATCGTCGCTGCGCCCTGCAGCACCGATTCGCGCGTCACCTCTGCGCGTACTTGTCGTCCCACCACAGCCTGCCTTCTCACGGGTATCCCAACGATAACGCCACTTACCTGAAAGTAGAGAGCAGACGGTCCCGAAAACGAGAGGACTATTCGGAAACCGGGGGTTCCCCGAGCTTGGGGTCCGCTTCCAGACCGATGAGGCCGTTCCAGCACAGGTTCACGAGGTGGGCCGCCACATCCTCCTTCGACGGGGTGCGGCGGTCGAGCCACCACGTCGCGGTGGTGGCGACCATGCCGACGAGCGCCTGGGCGTAGAGCGGGGCGAATTCGGGGTTGAGGCCCCGCCGGGAGAAGTCGCCGGTCAGCAGCTCCCCCACCTGCCGCATCGCCTCGTTGAGCAGGCTCGAATAGGTGCCTTCCTCGGCGGACATGGGCGAGTCGCGCACGAGGATGCGGAAGCCGTCGGTGCGTTCCTCTATGTAGGTGAGCAGCGCGAGCGCGGCCCGCTCGACGCGGATCCTCGACCGGTTGCGGGTGAGGCTCTCGGTGACCATCGACATGAGAACGGTCATCTCGCGGTCCACGACCACCGCGTAGAGGCCTTCCTTACCGCCGAAGTGCTCGTAGACGACCGGCTTGGAGACCTGCGCCCGCTGGGCTATCTCCTCTATGGAGGTGCCCTCGTAGCCGCGCTCGGCGAACAGGGCGCGACCGATCTCGATGAGCTGTTCCCGACGCTGCGTGCCCGTCATCCGGATCCGCGGAGCGCGCTCGGTTCGCTTCTGCGACGCCTGCGACACAGGTCCTCCTTCGGCGGCGGGACGTACTCGAACGTTCGACAGCCTATCCATTCCCGATCGCGCCACCCCAGGTTCGACGTCGACGCCGTCTCGTGCGAGGATCGGGGGCACACGCCCGCCGGTTCCGCCGCGGGGGTGTGGCAGTCCGCCGTGGTGTAATCGGCAGCACCTCTGATTTTGGTTCAGATAGTTCAGGTTCGAGTCCTGGCGGCGGAGCGGGAACCGTCCCGGGGAGCCTCAGCGCTTCCCCGGTGCACGCACGGACCGGCGTGCAGAAACGTGTCGAGGGAGCTACATGCAGGTGCAGACCGCGATCGTCGTGCTGGCAGCCGGAGCAGGAACAAGGATGCGGTCGAAGACACCGAAGGTGTTGCACACCCTCGGTGGACGCACGATGCTCGCGCACTCCCTGTACGCCGCCGCCGCACTCGGACCCGCCCATCTCGTCACCGTCGTCGGGCACCGCCGCGAGGAGGTCTCCGCCGAGGTGAGCGCCGTCGCCGCGGGTCTCGACCGCGAGATCCTGGTGACCGTCCAGGAGGAACAACTCGGCACCGGCCACGCCGTGGAGTGCGGCCTCGGTGCCCTCCCCGACGACTTCGACGGCACAGTCGTCGTCACCGCCGGTGACGTCCCGCTGCTCCGCCCCGACACCCTGCAGGAACTGCTCGACGCGCACCTCGACACCGAGCCGGCCGCCGTCACCGTCCTCACCACGACGGTGTCCGAGCCCACCGGCTACGGACGCATCGTGCGCACCACCGACGGCGACGTCGCCGGGATCGTCGAGGAGAAGGACGCCTCCCCGACGCAGCGCGCGATCCAGGAGATCAACACGGGCGTGTACGCCTTCGACGCGGCCGCGCTGCGATCGGCCCTCGGCAAGCTGAGCGCCGACAACTCGCAGGGCGAGCTGTACCTGACCGATGTCGTGAAGATCGCCCGCGGCGAGGGCCACACCGTCCGCGGTGTGCACACCGACGACGCCGTGCAGGTCTCCGGCGTCAACGACCGCGTCCAACTCGCGGCACTGACCACCGAACTCAACCGGCGCCTGCTCGAGCACTGGATGCGTGAGGGCGTCACGGTGATCGACCCGGCCTCGACGTGGATCGACGTCGACGTCGTGCTCGGCACCGACGTCACCATCCACCCGGGTGTGCAGTTGCGCGGCCGCACGGTGATCGCCGACGACGCGGAGGTCGGCCCCGACACGACGCTGACCGACGTGCAGGTCGGCGCCGGTGCCACCGTGGTGCGCACCCACGGCTCCGACGCGGTGATCGGCGCGGAGGCCACGGTCGGCCCGTTCACCTATCTGCGTCCCGGCACCGAACTCGGCGCGTGCGGCAAGCTCGGCGCCTTCGTCGAGACGAAGAACGCGCAGATCGGGGCGCATTCGAAGGTCCCCCACCTCACCTATGTCGGCGACGCGGAGATCGGCGAGCACTCCAACATCGGAGCGTCGAGCGTGTTCGTCAACTACGACGGGGTGAAGAAGTACCGCACGGTCGTCGGGTCACACGTCCGGACCGGGTCGGACACGATGTTCGTCGCTCCCCTCACGGTGGGCGACGGCGCCTACACGGGCGCCGGAACAGTACTCCGTCGCGACGTTCCTCCGGGGGCGCTGGCGGTGTCGGGTACGCCACAGCGCAATATTGAAGGATGGGTCCAGCGAAATCGCGCCGGTACCCCCGCTGCCGAGGCAGCATCGAGAGCACAGCAGCAGCACGACCACGATCGCCAGAAGGACGGCCAGAACCAGTGACCAATTGGATCGACAACCAGAAGAACTTGATGCTCTTCTCCGGCCGGGCCCATCCCGAGCTGGCGGAGCAGGTCGCGAAGGAACTGGGCGTCCCCCTCACCCCGCAGACGGCACGGGACTTCGCGAACGGTGAGACGTTCGTGCGTTTCGAGGAGTCGGTGCGTGGTTCGGACGCCTTCGTGCTGCAGAGCCATCCGTTCCCGCTGAACCAGTGGGTCATGGAACAGCTCATCATGATCGACGCGCTCAAGCGTGGTTCGGCCAAGCGCATCACCGCGATCCTGCCGTTCTACCCCTACGCCCGTCAGGACAAGAAGCACCGCGGCCGCGAGCCCATCTCCGCCCGCCTGATCGCCGATCTGCTCAAGACCGCCGGCGCCGACCGCATCATCACGGTCGACCTGCACACCGATCAGATCCAGGGCTTCTTCGACGGTCCGGTCGACCACATGCACGCCCAGGGCCAGCTCGCCGAGTACATCCGCGGCAAGTACGGCGTCGAGAACATCGCCGTGGTCTCCCCCGATTCCGGTCGTGTGCGTGTCGCCGAGAAGTGGGCCGACACCCTCGGTGGCGCACCGCTGGCGTTCATCCACAAGACCCGCGACCCGCTGGTGCCCAACCAGGTCAAGTCGAACCGCGTGGTCGGTGAGGTCGACGGCCGCACCTGCATCCTGATCGACGACATGATCGACACCGGCGGCACCATCGCCGGCGCCGTGAAGATCCTCAAGGAGGCCGGCGCGGGCGACGTCATCATCGCCGCCACCCACGGTGTGCTCTCCGATCCGGCCGCCGAGCGCCTCGCTTCGTGCGGCGCCAAGGAGGTCATCGTCACCAACACGCTGCCGATCCCGCCGGAGAAGCAGTTCGACTGCCTCACCGTGCTGTCGATCGCTCCGCTGCTCGCGCAGACGATCCGCGAGGTCTTCGAGAACGGCTCGGTCACCTCGCTGTTCAACGGGGTCGCCTGACCTTCCGCTCGACGACGGGGCAGACTTGTCCGGGTGTTCACCGGATTTCCCGTCGCGGCCCTCGACTTCTACGACGATCTCGAGGCCGACAACAGCAAAGCATTCTGGGCCGCGCACAAGGCCGTCTACGACGACTGCGTGCGCGGCCCGATGCTTGCCCTGCTCGCGGAACTCGAGGAGGAGTTCGGGGAGGGCAAGGCCTTCCGTCCGTACCGCGACGTGCGGTTCAGCAAGGACAAGCTGCCGTACAAGACCCATCAGGGCGGATTCGTCTCCGTCGCGCAGAGCGTCGGTTACTACGTCGAGATCAACGCCGCGGGGCTGCGGGTCGCCGCGGGCCTGTTCCACGGCTCGTCCGACCAGATCGCCGGATACCGGGCCGGGGTCGATCACGACCGTCGCGGCCCCGAACTCGGGAGGATCGTGCGCAAGCTCGAGCGCGCAGGATACGAGATCGGCGGCGACCGGTTGAAGTCCCGGCCGCGCGGCGTGGACGCCGATCATCCCCGCATCGAACTCATGCGTCACCGGTCGCTGTGGGCCGGCCGCACCGAGATCTCCCCGCCGTGGATCGACAGTCCGCGCACCCTCGAGGAGGTGCGTTCGGCATGGCGCGAGTTCCGGCCGCTGGTGCGCTGGCTCGCCGCCGCCACCGCAACGTGATCCGGCAGACCGGGTGGTATGGAAATGCTGTGTGGCGCAATGGTTTGAAGGACGCGCCGGGAGGGGAATGATCTTCGTCACGCCGCGCGAAATCGTCGCAGGTCGTGCGAGACCCCCCTCCCCTGCGTAACTCGGCTTTCACCTAAAGTGGCACCTCGTGACCGACGCGCAAACTCTCGAAGCCCCTACGGAAAACGCGACAATCCGAACGGTCCGACGATGGTCGCCGGGTGCGTGCGTCTGGTGTGGTGACACCGACTCGGTCGAGGTCTTCCGCAACGAACCTCGCTGTGCCACATGCCGTAAGCACGAAGCCGTCATCGACGAGGCCCGCAAGTTCATGGGCATGTACGGCCTGCGCCCCATCGGCGGCACCCTGCAGTCCGACGACGAGGAGGAGTACGAGCACCGCCTCGCCGCCCGCGAGGCCCGCCGCGCCCTCAACGACATCCGTCTCGCCGAGCAGCCCGACCCGGCACTCGTGCGCAAGGCGCTGCGTCCCCGCGCCGCCGCGATCACCGAGAGCCACACCGGTTCCTCCGCGCAGACCTCCACGCGTCCGTCCTCCGCATCCCGAAGCTCGTCCTCGTCCTCCTCGCCCAAGCCGGCGAAGACCGCGGCTCCGGTCCGGACGGGTGCCGTGGACGTCGAGGAGATCCAGACCCGCGCCCTCGCGCTGCTCGATCAGCTCTCCGCGATCGACGCGCAGCTCGCCCTCGTGGCCGAGCAGAGCGGTCTCGCCGCCCGCGCCCGCCGCAGCGATCTGGAGAAGCAGAAGGCGACGATCCTGCGCACCCTCGCCGCACTCGAGAAGGCACGTCTGAGCGCATCCGGCAGCTAGTCGCCGGACCGCACCACCGCAGCCCCGCCCCGCTCCGTCGAGTCCGCTCGACGATCCGGGTGCGGGGCTGCGGTCGTTACCGCACGTCACAGTAGGTGTCGTTACCCCACCTCACGACAACGGACCGGGTAGTCTGTGATCGACCAAGGGCCTGTCGGGGGGCGCTGCTCGGGCGTTCTCGCCTGCGCGGATCCGGGCCGAAGCCTGTCCGAAGGAGTGCGCGTGAGTGTTTCCGACTCCCCTCGCGTCGGTGCACCCGCGTGGCGATCGTTGTCCTCGGCCCTGGCGCGACCCCGACTGTTCGCGTGTCTCGACCGGTGCTCCACGCTGACGGTGATCGACGCTCCCCCGGGCTTCGGCAAGCGGACACTCGTCGCGGGATGGCTTCATCAGGGCGGCGCACCCGACCACACGATCGTCTGGATTCCCGAACTCACCGCGTCCGGCGACGGCGACCTGTCCGAGCGTGTGCTCGAGGTCCTCGCCGACCACCCGGCCGTCGACGTCGCCACCGAGGGTTCCGACGAGTCCCCGTTCGAACGCGTGGTCCGTACCTTCCGCGATCTGGGCTCACCCTGCCTGCTCGTGCTCGCCTGTGTGTCGCCGGAGAACTCGGCCGACGTGCTCGAAGGGACCCTCCGGCTGCTCGATCGCTGCCCGCGGCTCGATGCGATCGTCTGCCTGCCGGGAAACAGCACCGACATGACCGAGGTCGTCCTCCGGGGAATCGACTCCACGTACGTCCCGGCCGCCGATCTCGCGTTCACCGTCGAGGAGACGACGACGCTGTTGCGCGACGCCGGACCGGAGCGCTCCGACAGCGAGTGCGAGGTCGTGTGTCGCGTGCTCGGTGGTGTGCCCACCTTGGTCTGGGCGGCCGCGGTCGTCGCCCGGAGCCGGCCCCAGCGCCTGATCGACTCCCGGGGACTGCCGACCCCTGCCTTGGCCCGCCTCGTGCGGACGTACGTCGAGAACCGGCTCGACGAACTCGACGACGCGCACCGCGAGTTCGCGTTCTCGGTCGCCGCTGCCCACAGTGTCACCGCCGACCGGGCAGCCGAACTGACGGGCACGGCGGATGCCGAAGCATCACTGGCCATGCTCGCCGCGGCAGGCCTCGTGATGGATTCGCCCTTCGACGATCCCCGGACGTGGCGGTGGCCCGACGCCGTCCGCTCCTGTGTGCTCGACATCTCCCGCCGGGAACACCCCGGACGGGTCGACGCACTGCTCGTCGAACTGGCCCGGGCGCACCGCGACGCCGGCAAGCCCGCCGAGGCGTCGATCTATGCCGTCGAGGCCGGCGACTGGCAGACCGCCGTGGCGATCGTCGAGGAATCCTGGGCGCGCATGGTCGACAGTTCCTTCGACGTTCTCGTCAAGGTGCTCCGGCAGATCCCCGACCAGGAACTCGGCGACCATCCGTCGGTCCAGGCCGGTCGCGCGCTGTTCACACAGATGCTCGACGAACATTCGATCCTGCACGCCTCCCTGCCCACGGATCCCGACGAACTCGCCGAGCTCGGGAAGACGCCCGGCGCCGCGCAGGCCGTCTACGTCGCGACGGTGCAGACCCTGACCCTGCGGGTCTCGGGCGAGTTCGGTGAGGCCGCGCGGTTGACGCTGCTGTTACGTCCGCTGGTCCATTCGATCCTCGAACACCGGCCCGACGATCTCGGCCCGCAGCTTCCGCTGCTGCGCGTGCAGTGGGCGATCACGCTCCAGCTCGCCGGATATCTGACCGAGTCCACCACCGTCTTCCGCCGCGCCTACCGCGGTGCCTACGCCGCGAACATCGCCTTCGTCATCCAGAACGCCGCAGGCAGCTCGGCGCTGAACTGGGCGGTGACCGGCGACAATCCGCGCGCCCGGGAATGGCTGCGCACCGAGAGCAACGCCGAGCCCACCGAGGGCCGCTGGGGCGAGATGGTCAAGGTGGGCGGCCGGGTGGCGTCCACGCTCGTCCACCTCGACTCGCTCGAGCTCGACCGTGCCGTCGGATATCTCGACGAGCTCGGCGTCCCGCGGGTCTCGGAGGAACTCTGGGGATTCGTCGCCTACGGCCGGGCCTACTACAACCTGGTGACGGGCAACGCCTACGACGGACTCACCGAACTCCACCGGCTCATCGCCTCGCACCACGACCTGTTCGCCCGCGGCGCGTTCTCCCGCATCCTGCTCGGGGCTGCCGAGATCGATCTGCATCTGGCGCTCGGCAACGGCAACCTCGCGCGCGCCCTCGCCGAGGAGGCGCCGCAGAACCATCCGATACTCGTGGTGACGAATGCGCGCGTCGAACTGTTCACCGGCCATCCCGACGTCGCGCTCAAGAAGCTCAAGCGCGTTCACTGGACGGAGTGCGGCTTCCCGCGCGCACATCTCGAGGCGTTGCTCGTCGAGGCGAGCGCCCATCTCGATCTCGACGAGAAGGACGCCGCGGTCCGCAGTTGGCAGCGGGCCTGCACACTCGCCGAGGCCCTCGGCAACCGCCGCGCCTTCACGACTCTGGCCGAAGGTGTCGCCGGGCGTCTCGCGGAACTCGGCGGTCCCACCGGCCCGGACGAAGCGATCGGGTCCGTCTTCACCGAACCCGTCACCCACGTCGAACTGTCCCGGCGTGAGACGGACGTGCTGGAGTTGCTCGCACTGGGATCGACGCACGCCGACATCGCGAAGAAGTTGTTCGTCTCGCACAACACGATCAAGACCCAGTTGCGCAGCATCTACCGCAAGCTCGGGGTGCACACGCGGGTGGAGGCGATCGGCCGGGCGCGTGATCTCAGGCTGTTGCCGGTCCGCCGGTCGCTGTAGCCGAACGCGCACGCATCCGGGCGGTGAGCCGCAGATCGAGCGCCCACACGACGCCCGCGAGCGCCGCCAGTCCGACACCGAGCACGCACACAGCGGTCCACCCACCGGCGCTCCACGCCATCGTGCCGAGCGCCGAACCGGATGCCGCCCCGACGAAGTAGCCCGTCATGTAGACCGAATTGACGCGCGAGCGGGCGTCGGGGTCGAGGGCGTACACGATGTTCTGGTTGGTGATGTGCACGAGATTGAGCGCGAGGTCGACGACGAGCATCCCGACGACGAACCACACCAGCGAACTCCCACCCGCCGCGAGCGCCGCCCACGACGCGATCAGCGTGAACACCCCCACCGCCGTCGTCGGCGGTCCGTAACCGCGGTCGACGAGCCGGCCCGCCGCGGTCGCGGCGAACGCACCGGCCACCCCGGCCAGCCCCACGAGGCCGATCTGCAGGTCGTCGAGGCCGAACGGCGGGTCGGACAGCAGGAACGCCATCGTCGAGAACAGCGCACCCACCGACGCGAAACCCAGTCCGCCGAGCAGCGTCCTGGTCCGCAGGCGGGGATGCGTGACGATCAACGTCCCGAGGGATCGCAGGATGCTGCCGTAACCCTGACGGACCACCGGTGGCGTCGCCGGCAGCACCCGCCACAACGCGAGGGCCACGATCACCATGGCGACCGTGCTCACCCGGTAGACCGTCGTCCAGCTGTCGCCGAGTTCGGCGAGGATGCCCGCGACGCTCCGGGCCACGAGGATCCCGACGAGCAGGCCGCTCATCACGGTACCGACCGCGCGACCCCTCGATTCCGGCGTCGCGAGGGTCGCTGCGAACGGCACCAGTACCTGCGCGGCCACCGAGAACAGACCGGCGATCGCGGTGCCCACCACGAGCACCCCGATGTTCGGTGCGAAACCGCTCAGCCCCTGACCCGCCGCCGCGGCCAGCATGAGCATCACCGCCAGTCGCCGCTGCGGGAACATGTCGCCGAGCGGCACGAGGAACAGCAGGCCGAGAGCGTAGGCGACCTGTGCGACCGTCACAGTGGAAGCGGCGGCCGATCGGGAGGTGTCCAGCGCTTCGGCGATGGAGTCGAGCAGCGGCTGGTTGAAATAGTTGCCGCCCACACACAGACCCGTCGCCACGGCCATGAGCACCAGGACCGGGGTCGTCAGGACGGCACGGGAGGACGTCATGTCCTCCAGCGTCCCGTGTGGGCGCGGCGGAAGTCGAATCGCCTCGTCGGCCGCCTGTCGAGGGCTACTCCCGGGACGCGGCGAGCAGGACGAACCGTCCGTCCGGATCCACCCATTCGTGCCGGACGACGAATCCCGCGTCGGCGAGTTCCTGCGAGATACCGACGAGGCGGAACTTCGCGGAGATCTCGGTCCGGATCTGCTCCCCCTCGGCGAGGGTGATCTGCAGATCGAGGCCCGGGATACTCACGTCCATCGCCTCGGTCGCCTCGAGGCGCATCTCGATCCACTCGTTCTCCGGGTCCCAGACGGCACGATGCACGAACCGGGCGGGATCGAAGTCGGCGCCGAGCCGGGCGTTGAGCACCCGCAGGACGTTCCGGTCGAACTCCGCCGTCACCCCCGCCGCGTCGTCGTAGGCGGCGATCAGGGTGTCGCGGTCGATGACGAGCCCGGCGCCGAGCAGCAACCACTCGCCGGGGTCGAGGATCGCGGCCGTCCCGGCAAGGAACTGTGCGCGCTCGCTCGGGACGAGGTTGCCGATCGTGCCGCCGAGGAACGCGATCGCGCGTTTCCCGCCGGCAGGAAGATGCGCGAGCGAATCGGTGAAATCGCCGACCACCCCGTGCACCGTCAGGTTCGGATACTCCGCCGCCAGTCTGGTGACGGCCGACCGCAACGCCGGTTCGGAGACGTCCTGCGGCACATAGGTGTGGAGATACGGTTCGAGGGCGTCGAGCAGCACGTGCGTCTTCTCCGACGACCCGGAGCCGAGTTCGACGAGCATCTCGGGGCGGGCGGCGTCGGCGAAGTCGGCGGCGTGCTGTCGCAGCAGGGTGAACTCGGTGCGCGTCGGGTAGTACTCGGGCAGCCGCGTGATCTCGTCGAACAGTTCGCTGCCGCGCGCGTCGTACAGCCAGGTCGGTGACAGGTACTTGGGATCGGACGTGAGTCCGCGCCGTGCGTCCTCGCGCAGTTTGGCGTCGAGGTCCTCGGGGCGCAGATGCACGTCGACGATCACGGTGAGCCGACCTCCAGTGGTGAGACGATGAGTTTGCCCGGCATCGCAGCGACGAGATGCCGGTCGGGTACGGGTTTCCAGCGACTGTCGTCGTCGAACGGTTCGGACGCCACGATCGCGACCTGCTCGTCGACGAACGTCCACAGCGAGTGGTACCAGGCGGTGGCCCAGATCCCGGATTCGTTGCACAGCAACATGTTCAGCCGTGAGTCCGGTGCGAGTTCCAGCACGTCGTGGACGAGTGAGATCAGTGCCGGTTCGGGATCGGCCGAGCGCAGCCGCGATTGGAGCAGGAGCCACAGCGTGGCGGCGTCGGTGGGCGATTCGAGCCGCAGCAGTTCGGCGACGGGCAGCGCGGCGGCGAGCGTGACGAGCGATCCCGGCCAGCCCCGGACGACACCGTTGAGGCTGAACGCCCACCGGTCGTCGGAGAAGGGTGCGGACGCCGATCGTTCGACGGGCATCCCCTCGGTGGCCGAGCGGGTCGCGGCGACGACGGTGCGCGACCGTATCGACGTCAGGCCTTCACCGACGAAGGAATCGGACCAGATCGGCAACGCCGACCGGTAGCGTCCGAAGGTGCCCTCGGCACTCCACCATCCGACACCGAAACCGTCGGCGTTGATCGTGCCTCCCCCACGCATGTCGGTGGGCGCCCACGACTGGCGGAGCAGTGAATTGGTTCCGGTGGACAACAGTGCGGCGACGTTCGTCTCCGGTCCGATGTACGCCAGATGTCTACACATCGCCCGTCCCGTACGCGACGCGGAGCCCGGAGAAGATCTGGCGGCGGATGGGCAGATCCCAGTTGCGGAAGGTTCCGCGGCACGCGACCTCGTCGGTTCCGAAGGAGCCTCCGCGCAGCACCCGGTGTCCGTCGCCGAAGAAGACCTCCGAGTACTCGCGGTACGGGAACGCGCGGAAGCCCGGATAACCGGTGAACGGGGTGGACGTCCACTCCCACACGTCGCCGATCAGCTGGTGCACTCCGAGCGGTGACGCTCCCTGCGGATACGCGCCGACGACGGCGGGACCGAGATGACGCTGACCGAGATTGGCGTGGTCGGGGCCGGGATCCTCGTCGCCCCACGGGAATCGGCGGCTTGCTCCGGTGGCCGGATCCCAGCGTGCCGCCTTCTCCCATTCGGCCTCGGTCGGAAGACGTCCACCGGCCCAGCAGGCGAACGCCTCGGCTTCGTGGAAGCACACGTGCACGACCGGCTCGTCCGGGTGCAGCGGCGCGGTGCGACCGAAGGCCGTTCGGTTCCATCCGGTTTCGTCGCGACTCCAGAATTGCGGGGCCTCGAGACCGGCGTCGAGGCGATGCCGCCAACCGACCTCGCTCCACAGTTCGGGCCGCTCGTAGCCACCGTCCTCGACGAACTCGAGGTACCGACGGTTGGTGACGGGCACCGCGTCGAGCTCGAACTCCGGCACCTCGACGACGTGCGCCGGACGTTCGTTGTCGAGGGCCCACGGATCGGTGGACGTGCCCATCTCGAATGCGCCGGCGGGGATCCGGACGCGTTCGGTGTCGCGGACGGTTCCGGTGCGCGGCGCGTCCGGCGCGTCGAGCAGCGGCGGCCCCTGCCGCAGTTGGTGAGTCGCGAGCATCGTCTCGTCGTGCTGCTGTTCGTGTTGTGCGACCATCGCGAAGACGAAGCCCTCGCGGGTCAGCTCGTCGTCGAATGCACTGTGCTCGAGCACGTCCCAGGTGAGATCGCGGACGGCACGCGCGTAACCGCGGGCGGCGTCGGGGTCGAGCAGCGGCAGCCCCGTGCGGGTCGCGCGGGGATGCCGGAACGCGTCGTAGAGATCGTCGATGTCGCCGCGGACCGCAGGGCGCCGGCCCGCGACCCGCACGAGCCAGCGTTCCTCCTGGTTGGCGATGTGCGCGAGATCCCACACCAGCGGGCTCATCAACGGCGAATGTTGTGCGGTGAGATCCTGTTCCGGCACGGAGGTGAGTACCTCGGTGCGGGCACGCGCCCGCTCGAGGTGACGCCTGAGCGCAACACGAGCAGGTGTCACCGCACCTCCTCACCCGGCGCCAGTCCGCGCAGGCACCGTGCCGCGGCCGCGTCGAGCGCCGCGGTGAACCGCATGTCGCGGGAGGACTCCGCCGCGAGAGAGAGCAGACCCGCTGCGGCAGCACGCAATTCGAGCGATGCGAGACCGACGCGGGCCGCCTCGGCCCACTGGTCGCGCACCGGGGCGGCGATCGCGCACGCCTCCACGGAGACCTCGGGTGCCGACAGCAACGCCTCGAGGGCCGCGACGGGTACCTGCCACGACTCGGCCGGTTGCGCATCGAGATAGCGCACCTCGAGGTGCCCGCACGGCCGAACGGGCGGGAACAGCGTCGTCATGTGGTAGTCGAGGTCGTCGACGGTGGGTCGACGACGGATGTCGGCGTCGAGCTCGCCCGCGAGCCATGCCGCGAAGGTCGCGCCGGGCGGTGCGTACCACTCGGGCAGCTCCGAACGCACGCAGGTCAGCGGTGCGTCGAGCACCCACGCGGGGTAGTCGGCGGGATGGTCGACGTGACCGAGAGCGGGATCGAGTTCGAGCCACGTGCGCATCCGCTGCGACGCCCAGTCGCCCTCCGGAGCGCCCCGCAGCCGGGGCGAGCACGCGAAGGCCGCGATCATCGCCGGGCCGATGGCGTGGAGCAGCTCCCAGCGCTGCACGATCTCCGCCTCGTCGCGTCCCGCGTCGACGGAAACCTGCACCGACGCAGTGCTGTTCATCATGAGCCGGCCCATCGGGCCGATGCGGTCGTAGCGGAGTTCCATCGCCCCGTAGCGCGGGGTGCGTAGCAGACGGTGGGGAGGCCGCACCTCGTCGGCGGCGCGGTCGAGCATGATCACCGACCGGCGGGCCAGCAACGCCCGGAGCATGCGGAGGTCGGCCGTGAGCCGATCGCACACCTGCCGCGCCGAGGTGCACGGCACGCTCGACAGCTCGACCTGACCACCCGGCTCGACGCTGACCGCACTGCCCGACGGCAGGGGACGGGCGGACGACGACGGCGCCACCGTGCGCGGTGCGTGGGGCCCGAGGGCCTCGACGAGCGTCGTGAGTTCGGGACGCGATTCGGTGCCGTCGGCCCGCGCGGTGAGCCATTCGAGTTCGACCCCGATCAACCTGGGAATTCCCAGCCGGAACGCCCTGCTGCGGACGTGATCCTCCGCTGCTGCTCGGGAGCCGAGTTCCTTACGGGCACGGGAGGCCGAGGCATCGACTGCCATTGCCATTCGTCCACCCCCTCGGCCGGTGCGCCAGGTCTGCGGTCGAGACTAACCCGCCCGGGGACACGACGCGCGGATAACGCACCGGTGCGTGCGCGAACGCACTCCACCGGGCAGGCTCGACTCCGACGATACGGACGACGGAGGAGGTGAGCGGTCCGTGCTGGACCTCCAGGCGGCTCGACGCGACACACCGGGATGCTTCGACCGGGTCTTCCTCGACAGCGCCGGCTCGTCGCTGCCCCCGACACCGGTGCTCGAGACGATGCTCGCGCACCTGCGCCGCGAGGCCGAGGTCGGCGGGTACGTGGCGGCCGACGAGCGGCTCGACGACCTGACGGCCGTGAAGACCTCGCTCGGTCGCCTGTTCGACGTGCCGGAGACCTCCCTCGCGCTGTCCGACGGCGCCTCGCGCGCATGGACGTCCTTCTTCTACGCCGTGCCGCTCCAACCGGGTGACCGCATCCTGATCTCGCAGGCCGAGTACGCCGCGAACGCGATCGCCGCGCTGCAGCGCGCGCAGGCGACCGGCGCCACCGTCGAGGTCGTTCCGTCCGATCCGTCCGGTCGCATCGACGTCGAGGCACTCGAGGGGATGCTCGACGAACGGGTGCGGCTCGTGTCCGTCGTACACGCCCCCACCAACGGCGGGCTGGTCAACCCCGTCCGGGAGATCGCCGACGCCGCGCACGCGGTCGGGGCGCTCGTGTTGCTCGACGCGTGCCAGTCGGTGGGGCAACTGCCGGTGAGCGTGCCCGAACTCGATGTCGACGCACTGTCGGGCACCGGGCGCAAGTGGCTCCGCGGTCCGCGCGGCACCGGTTTCCTCTACGTGCGGCCGCGGCTGGTGACCGAACTCGAACCGGCGGTGCTCGACCTGCACAGTGCCTCGTGGACTTCGGCCGACAGCTACGAGCTCGCCCCCGACGCCACGCGCTTCGAGATGTGGGAGGCCTCGGTGGCGGCCCGGCTCGGTCTCGGCGCAGCCGTGGACTATCTCCTCGATCTGGGTGTCGACGCCGTGGCCGAAGCGGTGGCCTACCGGGCCGGGCACGTGCGGGACGGGCTCGCAGGCATCGACGGCGTCACCGTCACCGATCTCGGTGAGCAGCGCAGCGGCATCGTCTCGTTCACCGTGGACGGCCGCGACCCGCGGGAGGTCCGCGATGCCCTGGCCGAGCGGTCGGTGACGGTCACGGTCAGCAGCCGCAGTTCGACGCTGCTGGACATGACCTCGCGCGACCTGCAGTCGGTGGTGCGGGCGTCGCCGCACTACTTCGTCTCGCCCGCCGACGTCGACAGGTTCCTCGCCTCGGTGCACGACATCGCCCGTTCGTGAGGCCGTGCGCCGCTCGTGGCCGCGAGTCGACGACAGGGCTGTTTGTCCCCGCTCGACGTCGTCCGGTAAAGTGGTTCGAGTTGTCTCGGCGAGGGTGAACCGCAATATCGCTGGATCACCGTGATCGACGCGGCTGCGACGGAAGCAATGTGCTCCCCGGTCGCACGTGTCGGATCCGTTCGTTCGAGAACACCCGACCACGAAGTGCCACCAGCGTAGGAGCCGTCACATCATGTCCGACGAGAATCGTCTCGTAGCCAGCGTCCGCACCGAGTTCGGCAAGGGTGCCGCACGCCGCGCCCGTCGCGCCGGCCAGGTCCCCGCCGTCCTCTACGGCCACGGCACCGAGCCCCGGCACCTCGCCCTCCCCGACCTCGAGTTCGCAGCCGTGCTGCGTAACCACGGCACCAACGCCATCCTCACCCTCGACATCGACGGCGAGGATCAGCTCGCGCTGACCAAGTCGGTCGTCGTCCACCCCATCCGCCGCTACATCGAGCACGCCGACCTGCTCGTCGTGAAGAAGGGCGAGAAGGTCACCGTCGAGGTGCCCGTCGTCCTCTCCGGTGAGGCCGGCTCCGGCACGCTGGTGGTCAACGAGGTCAACACCATCAAGCTCGAGGCCGACGCCCTCAACATCCCCGAGGAGATCACCGTCTCGATCGAGGGCGCCGAGGCCGGCACCCAGATCCTGGCCGGTGGCGTCGAGCTGCCCGCCGGTGCGACCCTGCAGGACGATCCCGAGCTGTTGCTCGTGAACATCGTCGAGGCTCCCTCCGCCGACGCCATGGAAGGCGCCGAGGGCGAAGAGACCTCCGAAGAGGCCTCCGAGGAGGCCTGAGCCTTCCCCGGCTCCCTGTGAAGTCACTCGTGCGGCGCGTCATCCCTTCGGGGTGGCGCGCCGCACGTCGTTCGAATGCACGGAAGGATCAGCTCGTGGGCGACGACGCCGCGCTCGTGGTCGGTCTCGGCAACCCCGGCCCGAAGTACGAGAACACCCGGCACAACATCGGATTCATGGTGGCCGACGTGCTGGCCGGACGTGTGGGCGGCAAGTTCTCCGCGCACAAGCGCAGCAACGCCGACATCGTGCAGGCCCGGCTCGACGGGCGGCAGGTGATCATCGCGAAGCCGCGCACCTACATGAACCTGTCCGGTGGTCCGGTCGCCTCCCTCGCCAAGTTCTTCTCGGTCGATCCCGCGAACGTGATCGTCGTGCACGACGAGCTCGACCTGGACTTCGGGACGATCCGGCTCAAGCTCGGAGGTGGCGAGAACGGCCACAACGGCCTGCGGTCGACCTCGTCGGCGCTCGGCACCAAGGACTACCTGCGGGTCCGGATGGGCATCGGCCGCCCGCCCGGTCGCCAGGATCCCGCCGACTTCGTGCTCAAGCCGTTCTCGGCCATCGAACGCAAAGAACTCGACGTGTGGTGCGAGGAAGGCGCCGACGCCGTCGAACTGCTGTTGAAGCTCGGCCTCGAGGGCGCCCAGAACCGCATCCACTGACCCCGCATCGATCGGCGCGGGACGGTCAGGCCCGCGTCAGCAGCGCCAGCGAGGTGCCGCGACGCAGCTTGCCCGAGGAGGTCTTCGGGATGCTGCCGGGACCGAGCACCGCGACCGTGCGGGGCCTCACGCCCACCTCGGCGACCACCGCGTGCACGACGTCGTGTTCGATGCGGCGCACCTCGTCCGGGTGGTCGAAGAGTTTGGTCTCCACGGCCACCGCGAACGATTCGCGCTTGTCCCCCGCGTCGAGCCGGATGGCGACGGCGTTGCCGGGACGCACGCCGTCGACGGTCCCCGCCGCCCGTTCGATGTCGGTGGGATAGATGTTGCGGCCGCCCATGATGATGACGTCCTTCACCCGGCCGCACACCACGACGAGTCCGTCCTCGGTGAAGTAGCCCACGTCGCCGGTGTCGAGCCAGCCGTCCGCATCCTGCGCGGGGACGGGTCCGTCCACGGTGAGATAACCGTGCGTGACGGCCTCGCCGCGCAACTGGATGATGCCCACGCCGCGGGGCGGCAGCACCTGCCCGTCGCGGTCGACGACCCGGCCCTCGAGACCGGCCACGAGACGGCCGAGGGTGGGCATGCGGCGTGCGTGGGTGCGGTTGGTCGGCACGGCCATCCCGCCGGCTTCGAGCAGGTCGGGGTCCACCACGTCAAGCACCATCCCGCGTCCCGGATCGGGAACCGACACCGCGAGGGTGGTCTCGGCCATCCCGTAGGAGGGCGCGAGGGCGGACGGGTCGAGACCGAAGCGCTCTCCGGCCTCCGCGAGCGCCTCCATCGTGTCGGGATCGACCGGCTCGGCACCGTTCCACATCCAGCGCATCGACGACAGGTCCAGCGCGCCGTCCGGCGCCTGCGACAACTTCCGGGCCAGCAACGAGTACGCGAAATTCGGTGCTGCGGTGAGGGTTCCGCGATACTTGCTGATCAGCTCCGCCCACAGGATCGGCGAACGCAGGAAGTCCAGTGGCGTGACCGACACGACCTCGGCGCCCACCTGCATGGGGACGCTGAGGAAGGCCACCATGCCCATGTCGTGGAACAGCGGCAGCCAGCTGATCATGACGTCGTCGTCGAGCGAGAACTTGACGCGGTCCATCATCGCCGTCGCGTTGGCGTAGAAGTTGCCGTGCGTGATCCGCACCGCCTTCGGCGAGCCCGTGGAGCCGGACGTCAGCTGTTGCAGCACGATGTCGGACTCCGCCGTGTCGACGGGATCGACGGGCCTCCCCTCCCGCATCCGCTCCACGGTGACGACGGAGATGCCGCGTTCGCGCAGCAGCGGCTCCGCGATCTCGAAGGGTGCGCCGAGCACGACGGCGCGGGCGTCGATCATCCGCAGCACCACCTCGGTGTCGCGCGACCACATCTGCAGGTCGGTGCGCGGGGTGGGCTGGTGCAGCATCGTCACGCTTCCGCCGCGCATCCAGACAGCCTGGCAGACCGGCGCGATGTCCACCGGCTGTCCTGCGAGGACGCCCACCGCGTCACCGGGTCCGATGCCCGCCGCGGCCAGCGCGCCGGCCATGCGTCGCGCCTGCCGGTGGATCCCTCCCCAGCTCTGCCGCAGCGGCGTATCCGGTTCGCCGGTGATCAGAGCCCCGGTGTCCGCCTCCGCCGTCGCGTACATCTCCTCGGTGAACCTGCTCACGACCCGCTCCTCGTCCGGTGGTGCACGACCTCGATCAAGATCCGGTAGTTGCACATCAGCGTGCGCCGTCGAGCGGTCGGTATGGGGCGACCCCGGGGAAACGTGATCGAATCTGGCGGAAATCGACACCGAATCGCCGAGTAACATGGACGAGTTGGCGGCGATAGCGCCCCTACTCCCTGCCCCCTTCGAGAGGTTTTTCCCGTTGAGCACCCCGCACGCTTCGGCCGACAGTCAATCCACCGGCACGACGGAGCCTGCGCAGTCCTCCGGCACAGCGAAGCCCGGGTCCGCGAAGGAGGTCAGAGCCGAAGCCGAGCGCAGACGCACCTTCGCCGTCATCTCCCATCCCGACGCCGGTAAGTCGACGCTCACCGAGGCGCTCGCCCTGCACGCGAAGGTCATCTCCGAGGCCGGCGCGGTCCACGGCAAGGCCGGCCGCAAGTCGACGGTCTCCGACTGGATGGAGATGGAGAAGGCCCGCGGCATCTCCGTCAGCTCCACGGCCCTGCAGTTCAACTACACCCGCTCGGACATCGCGGGCACCGACGACGAGGTCGTCAACGTCGTCAATCTCGTCGACACCCCCGGCCACTCCGACTTCTCGGAGGACACCTACCGCGTCCTCACCGCCGTCGACGCCGCCGTCATGCTCATCGACGCGGCGAAGGGCCTCGAGCCGCAGACGCTGAAGCTGTTCCAGGTGTGCCGCCACCGGGGCATCCCCGTGGTCACCGTCATCAACAAGTGGGACCGCCCCGGCCGCACTCCGCTGGAACTGCTCGACGAGATCGACGAGCGCATCGGCCTGACGCCGACTCCCCTGTTCTGGCCCGTGGGCATCGCCGGCGACTTCCGCGGTCTGCTGCGCCGCGGCGAGGACGGAGACGCGGCCGAGTACATCAAGTTCACCCGCACGGCCGGTGGCGCCAAGATCGCGCCCGAGGAGCATCTGTCCCCCGACGAGGCGCTCGCCCTCGAGGGCGACACCTGGGTCGAGGCCGCCGAGGAGTCCGAACTGCTGTCGGCCAACGGCCAGGACCACGATCAGGAGTTGTTCCTCGCCGGGCAGACCTCGCCGGTGATCTTCGCGTCGGCGATGCTCAACTTCGGTGTGCGGCAGATCCTCGACACCCTGGTCACGCTCGCTCCGCCGCCGCGGGCCCGTCTCGCGATCGACGAGACCGCTCGCGAGGTCGACGATCCGTTCAGCGCCGTCGTGTTCAAGGTGCAGGCCGGCATGGACACCGCCCACCGCGATCGGCTCGCGTTCATGCGTGTGGTCTCGGGTGTGTTCGAGCGCGGCATGGTCGTCACGCACGCGCAGACCGGTAAGCCCTTCGCCACCAAGTACGCGCTGACGGTCTTCGGTCGCGAACGCTCCACGGTGGAGAACGCCTATCCGGGCGACGTCGTCGGCCTGGTCAACGCGACCGCGCTGGCGCCGGGCCACACCCTCTACGTCGACAGGAAGGTGGAGTTCCCGCCGATCCCGTCGTTCGCGCCCGAGCACTTCGCGATCCTGCGGGCCGAGAGCGCCTCGAAGTACAAGCAGTTCCGCAAGGCCGTGGACCAGCTCGACTCCGAGGGCGTCGTGCAGATCCTCCGCAACGACGTCCGCGGCGACGCGTCGCCGGTGATCGCGGCCGTCGGTCCGATGCAGTTCGAGGTGGTCGCGGCGCGGATGAAGGCCGAGTACAACGTCGATCCGAAGATCGAGCATCTCGGCTACTCGCTCGCGCGTCGCACCGACGCGGCCTCGGCCGACGAGCTGAACCGCCAGCGCGGTGTCGAGGTGTTCACCCGATCGGACGGCGTGCTCCTCGCTCTCGTCAGCGACAAGTGGCGGCTGCAGTACATCCTCAAGGAGCTGCCGGAGCTGACTCTCGAACCGTTGGTCGCGGCCACCGACTGACCGTCCCGACGACGCCGGACGGGTAGTGCGTCCAGCGGATTTTACTGATACTTTCCCTTTCGTCGATCCGACGTATTCGGGTGGAATCAGGAGTTGTGTCGATGAACGACGACGTACCGGCCACGGCCGGTGAGGACCTGTCGTCCGGTGGGACGGCGGAGACCGGCAGGCGATCCGGACGCGCGAAGCGCTCGGGCACCTTCGTCTACCCGTTGCCGAGCACTCCTCTTCCGAGCAGTACCCCGCTGACGAGTACGCCGGATCCCGGAACACACCGCACGAGCGTGGGGGACGCAGTGCTCGAAGGTGACCCGGCCGGCGGGGTGGGCGCCGGCAATTCCGAGGAAGGAACGACCCTGGTGAGCAGCACCGGCACGAACGGCTCCGCGAGCGGGCCCGCCACCACCACCACGACGACCACGACGGCCACCGAGAGCCTCGGCACGATCACCGCACCGGGCCCGGTCCCGTCACGGCGCAATTCGATGGGCGTGGCGTCGGTGCGCATCGCCGCGCGACTCGCGCAGAACGAACTGACCTCCCGCGACTCGCGCGGCATCGGCTCGCACGGCGACCCGATGGCAGATGACGACGAACTGCTCACCCTGCTCGGCGAGTACCTGCTCGCCGGTGGCCTCGAGAAACCCGAGATCCACGCGACCCTCGGTGGGCAGCCCATCGTCGTCGACCTGCAGGTACCGCAGCGTCACGCCCGGTAGCGGCGGGCAGGTCCCGGGTTATCCGTCGCCGAACAGTGCGGCGATCGCCGCCGGATCGACGTCCTCGAGCGTCGCGGGCGACCACTGCGGGTCGCGGGTCTTGTCGACGAGCACGGCGCGCACACCTTCGATGAAGTCCGGCGTCGCGGCGACGCGCACGGCGACATCGAGTTCGCGGGCGAAGCATTCCTCGAGGGTGCTCTCGGCGCCGCGCCGCATGAGTTCGGCCGTGGCCCACACGCTCGTCGGCGACAACGACCGCAGGGCCGTGCGGGTCTGCTCCGCCCACTCGGCGTCGATGTCGGTGAGGCTGTCGAGGCGGGCCACCATGTCGAGCACCGTGCCGTCGCCGAACACCGTTTCGATATCGGGGAAACGGTGTGCCAGGGAGGATCCGGGGGCCGGTTCGACGAACTCGTCGAGGGCGTCGCGCCACTGGCCGGCGCGGATGCGGTCGGCGAACTCGTCGATGCGGGCGCTGGGCACATGGTGCGTGGCCAGGCCGACGGCCAGCGCGTCGCCGGCGTCGATGCGGGCACCGGTGAGTGCGAGGTACATCCCCACCGCGTCGCACCGCGCGGTGGTGCCGCGCAGGCGCGGGAGGAAGTGGCTCGACCCGATGTCGGGGACGAACCCGATGGCGGTCTCGGGCATGGCCATCGTGGTCTTCTCGGTGGTGACGCGCACCACGCCGTGCACCGAGATACCGAGGCCACCGCCCATCGTGACGCCGTCGAGGACGGCGAGATAGGGCTTCGGGTAGGTGGCGACCAGTTCGTCGAGGCGGTACTCGTCGGCGAAGTACTCCCGGACGGTGTCGAAGCGTCCCTCGAGGGCCACCTCGCGCACCGGCTTGACGTCGCCACCGGCGCAGAACGCGCGGTCGGACGTGCTGGTGACGAGCACGGCCGTGACGGCCGGGTCGTCGCGCCAGGCGAGAAGCGACGAACGGACGTCGCGGATCATCGACCGGTCGAGCGCGTTGAGCGCACCGGGACGGTCGAGTTGCACTTCGCCGACTCCGTTGGCGACGCGTGTGCGGATGAAGGACTCGTTCACGGGCGGGAGCCTACCGGTCGCACGGGACGGATCCCTCTCACGCGACACGTCACGGATGAAGTTCCTCGGTGACCCACCGCTCGCCCACCCGACGGTAGCGACACCGCAGGTGCCGCCGGCCCGGGTCCGCCTGCCAGAACTCCACGGCCTCGGCGGCGACGCACCACGCCGTCCAGTGCGGCGAGACGAGGTCCGGATCGTGTTCGAGCGCGGTCAGGCGTTCCCGCACGAGGGCGTCGTACTCGGCGGGATCGGTGAGGACCTCGCTCTGGTGTCCCGTGGACGCGACCGCACGGGCGAAGATCGACCGTTCCCGGAAGTCGCGGGCACACACCTCGGGTGGGCCGACCAGGACGGGCCCGCGCACGCGGATCTGCCGGCCGAGTTCGCGCCAGTACACGGTGAGCGCGGCGGCCGGTGTCGTGTCGAGCTGGCGGCCCTTCGGGGAACGGTCGTCGCCGGAGAACCACCAGCCGTCGTCGGTGACGTCCTTGATGAGCAGCATGCGTGCGTCGGGCGTCCCGGACGGGTCGACGGTCGACAGGGTCGCGGCGTGCGGCTCGGCGACGCCGGCCTCGGCCGCCTCGGCGAGCCACCGGAGGAAGGTCTCCTGCGGCGTCGCGGCCGGTTCGAACCGCGGGGCGGACGCCGTGAGGGTGGGCAGGGCCCGGATCCAGCCACGGACATCGGGAAACTCACTGCGACGCGCGATCTCGCTCATCGCCGCATGGTACCGAGCGGGGAGCTCATTCCCGAGGGGGCGGCAGCTTGCCGGTCAACGGGCCGACGAGCATCCAGCGATGCCCGAAGGGATCGAGCAGGGTGGCGTTGCGATGACCGTGGGCCTCGTTGATCCACCTCTCGACCGAACCGCCGGCCAGACGGGCGCGGGTGAGCACCGTGTCGGTATCGGCGACCTCGAGCATCAGGCTCACCGAGACCGCTCCCTCCTGCGGCGCGGTGAGTCCGAGTTCAGGGAATTCGTCTGCGAGATAGATCATTCCACTGGGGAACCGCAGTTCGGCGTGCCCGACACGACCGTCGTCCATCACGACCGGTTCGGCGGTCAGCGAGGCCCCGAACACCCGGGTGTACCACTCGATCGCCTCGTGGGCCCGCGGCACCGTCAGATAGGGCAGCGCCCCCGGGCGGGGAAAATCGCCGGAGCCTCCCGGAGGGGGAAAATCGGCGGAGCTCTCCGAGACCATCTCGTCGTTCCCGCTCAGGACGCTTTCGGTTGCTGCAGCAGCGCCCATCGATTGGTCGTCAACCGGACCGAAGGCGAGTCGCCCATGCATGTGACCGTCTCCCAGTTGCGTTGATATCCGGTGCGGCTGATCCGCCAGAATCCGTCGTCACCCAGGCTGTATCGATCGTGGTAGTAGGCCGATCCGCGCAACATCATCCCGTCCTCGGGGATGATCACGGTGTCGGACAGCAACCACACCCCGGTGGCGGTGCGGCCGTCGTCGGCGATGTCGATCTCGGGATGGGAACACGTGTGCTCCGTGATCAAGCGCGTTCCCAGCGTGTTCTCGAGGAAACCTATGAAGGCGTCGCGTGAGTCGAAAACGAGATGCTCCCCGTAGACGGCGTGTGCGTCGGGGGTGAGGGTGTTCGCCAGTTCGTCCCAGTCCTTCGTGTCGAGCGCTCGCGCATAACGGTATTTGAGCCGCGTGATCTCCGCTACCGCCTGCACATCCATCGTCGGCCTCCCATTGGCGCCCCCCCTGCGAGTATTCGCATTCCAGGCTAGCCCGGACGACCGGCGCAGACGGCCGGAATCACACTGTTACCAGGCGGCATTCGATCGCGATTCGATCACGGGAGTGCGTGTCGGTCACGACTCGGGACGGCGCAGCGCGCGGATGGTCGCGTCGACGACGAGTTCGGCGTAGTCGTCGTCGACGCTCTGGTCGGGGGTCGCCAACGCGAACAGCGCGTGACTGAGCACGGTGCCGGTGACCATCTCGAGCAGCAGCGTCGCCGAGGTGTCGGCGGGGAGTTCACCGCGCTCGACGGCGCGGTGCACGATCGTGCGCGCCGCGAGCACGCGGCTGCGGTTGAGGGTGTGGATCAGCCGGGCGAGCAGTTCGGGATTGGCGCGGGCATCGAGCGCGACGCGCAGGCTCACCAGGCCCGGGGTGGTCCGGTAACCGCGCAACAGTTGCCGGGCGAGTTCGACGAGATCGGACCGGAGCGCGCCGGTGTCGATCGGCACGGGCAGCGGACTGCGTGCTTCGAGGGCCTGGACCAGCAGGTCGTCCTTGCTCGACCACCGGCGGTAGAGGGCGGCGCGGCCCACCCGCGCGCGTCGCCCGACCGCGTCGATCGTGAAGCCACGCCAGCTCGTCTCGGAATACACCTCGAGCACGGCGTCGAAGACGCGGTCCTCGAGGTCGGCGTCGCGGGGGCGCCCGCGGCGGCGCGGTGCGGGTACTTCGGTCACGTCGGGCAAGTGTGCCAGACCACTCCTCGATTTACAGACTGAAATAGTCCGTATTAAGCTGGCCGCGTCCTCCTCCCCCCGAGCAGACCGAAGGAACGCCATGACCGACCCCACCCGGGTTCCCGTCGTGATCGGCGTCGGCGACCTGCGCTCCGGCCGTGCCGGTGCGCCCGCCGACCCGCGTGAACCGCTCGACCTCATCCACGAGGCCACCCTCGCCGCGATCGCCGACTCCGGCGCCGATCTCGCCACGCGGATCGACACCATCCACGCGATCAGGACCGCGAGCTGGAACTACGACGACCTGCCGGGCCTGCTCGCCGAACGTCTCGGCGCGACACCCGAGCACACGTCGACCACGCCGATCGGCGGCCACTGGCCGGCGGCCCTGCTCGACCGCATCGGCCACGACATCGCCGCGGGCACCAGCACCGTCGCGCTGCTCGTCGGCGGCGAGGCGCAGGCCTCGGCGACCAACTCCTACAAGGCCGGGACGGATCCGGTCACGCTCGGATGGACCACCGCCCCGGGCGGCCCCGCGCCGATCAGCAACGAGGACCTCGGCAGCCCCGCGATGCAGCGCGCCGGCATGATCGTCCCCACGCGCGCCTACCCGCTGTTCGAGAACCGGCTCAGCCACGATCTCGGACACTCGCGCGAGAAGTCGCTCGACTGGTCGGCGACGCTGTACGCCGCCTTCTCCGAGTTCGCCGCCGAGAACCCGGCGTCGTGGAACCCCGAGCGCCGCACCGCCGACGACATCCGCACCATCGCCGGGAAGAACCGCCTCGTCACCGACCCGTACCCGCTGCTGGTCAACGCGATGCCGTTCGTCGACCAGGCCGCGGCCGTGGTCGTCACCTCGCTCGCCGTGGCCCGCGAACTCGGCGTCCCCGACGACCACCTGCTCTACGTGTGGGGCGGTGCCGGCGCGACCGAGCCCTCGGACGTGCTCGCCCGCGGCGACTTCGGACGCTCGGCCGCACTCGACGACGCGCTGCGCCGCACGCTCTCGGCGACCGACCTGCGTCCCGGCGACTTCGACATCATCGACGCCTACAGCTGCTTCCCCGTGGTCCCGAAGCTGCTCATCGAGCAGCTCGGTCTCCCCCGCGACACCGTCCCGTCGGTGACCGGCGGGCACTCCTTCTTCGGCGGCCCGCTCAACAGCTACACGCTGCACTCGGTGGTGTCGGTGGCAAAGCGGTTGCGTCAGGACGGCGAGCTCGCCCTCGTGCACGGCAACGGCGGCTACCTGACCTACCAGCACGTCGTGGTCCTCGGCTGCGCCCCGCACACCGACGGCTACGTCGGCGACCCCGACCACGTGCTGCTCGAGCCGTCGGCACCCGAGGCCGCCACCGACTACAGCGGTGAGGTCCAGATCGTCACCGCCACAGCCGAATTCGGTCGCGACGGCAACCCGTCGATCGGCTTCCTCATCGGTCTCACCCCCGACGGCCGGCGTGTCTCCGGCCAGACCGACGCCGCCGGCGCCGCGGTCCTCGCCGCCGGAGCCGACATCGTCGGCGAGACCGTCCACGTCACCGACAACGGTGGCAATCTCACCGTCACCCGCATCGAGCACCTGTCCCCCGAGGAGTCCCAGTCGTGAGCGAACCCGTCGTTCTCGTCGAGAAGCGCGAGCACGTCCTGCTCGTCACCATCAACCGTCCCAAGGCGGCCAACAGCATCAACGCCGACGTGCACCAGGCACTCGGTGAGGCCTGGGACCGCGCCGAAGAGGATCGCGACGTGCGCGTCGTGGTGCTCACCGGTGCCGGCGACGCCGTCTTCTGCGGCGGCGCCGACCTCAAGGCCCTCGGCACCAAGGGACCGGACGGGGTCACCCCGCCCGAGACCGCCCACTGGGGCTTCGCCGGTGTCGTCAAGCACCACATCTCCAAGCCCGTCATCGCCGCGGTCAATGGCACCGCGCTCGGAGGTGGCACCGAACTCGCCCTCGCGAGCGATCTCGTCGTCGCCTCCGAGACAGCCGAATTCGGCCTTCCCGAGGTGCACCGCGGCCTGATCGCCGGTGCCGGCGGCGTCTTCCGCATCGGCCAGGCCATCCCCCGCGCCGTCGCGATGGAACTCGTCCTGGCGGGCAAGCCGATGTCGTCCGCCGACGCCCTGCGCTGGGGCCTCGTCAACCGGGTCGTCCCGCAGGCCGACGTCCTCGACACCGCTCTCGCTCTCGCCGCCGACGTCGCGAAGGGCGCTCCGCTCGCCGTGCAGGCCAGCAAGACCGTCGCCCGCGGCATCATCGACGGCAACGTCCCCGCCGAGGACCTGCCCTGGGAGCTGACCGACAAGGCCCTCGCACGTCTCACCACCAGCGCCGACACCCTCGAAGGCGTCATGGCCTTCATGCAGAAGCGCGAACCCGTCTGGAAGGGCGAATAGGCATGACCACCACCGAAGTGATCCGCTGGGACACCGACGAGCAGAAGGCACTCCGTCAGCTCGCCGCGGACTTCACCCGCAAGGAGATCGTCCCCCACCTCGACGAGTGGGAACGTGCCGGCGAGATCCCGCGCGAACTGCACCGCAAGGCCGCCGACGCGGGCCTGCTCGGCGCCTCGGTCGCCGAGGAGCACGGCGGCTCGGGCGGCACCGCCCTCGACATGCTCGCGATCCTCGAGGAGATCATCCTCGCCGGTGGTTCGTCGGGCCTGATCTCGGCGCTGTTCAGCCACGGCATCGCGACCCCGCACATCGTCTCGTCGGGCAACACCGACCTGATCGAGCGGTTCGCACGTCCCGCGCTCGAGGGTCGCGCCATCGGTTCGCTCGCGATCTCCGAGCCCAGCGGTGGCTCCGACGTCGCGAACATCCGCACGACCGCGCGTCGTGACGGCGACGAGTACGTCATCAACGGTGCGAAGCTCTACATCACCTCGGGTACGCGCGCCGACTTCGTGACCACCGCGGTGCGCACGGGCGACGCCGGCGCCGGCGGCATCTCGCTCGTCGTCGTCCCCACGGACACACCGGGTTTCACGGTCTCCCGCAAGCTCGACAAGATGGGCTGGCTGTGCTCGGACACCGCCGAGCTGTTCTACGACGACGTGCGCGTGCCGGTCTCGAACCTCATCGGCGCCGAGAACTCGGCGTTCGGTCAGATCGCGCAGCAGTTCCAGGGTGAGCGCCTGTCGCTGGCCTTCCAGGCCGTCGCCACCGCGCAGCGCTGCTTCGACCTGACCGTCGAGTGGGTGAAATCCCGTGAGACGATGGGCCGCCCGCTGTCCAAGCGTCAGGTCGTGCGGCACCGCCTCGCCGAGCTCGCCACCGAGATCACCGCGGCGAGGACGTTCTGCCGTTCGGTCGCCGAGCGGTGGGTCAACGGCGAGGGCATGCTGCTCGAGACCTCGATGGCGAAGAACAACGCCGTCAAGGTGTGCGACCACGCCGTCATGGAGGCGGTTCAGCTCGCCGGTGGTATCGGCCTGATGCGTGAGAGCGAGGTCGAGCGCCACTTCCGCGACGCCCGCGTCCTCGGCATCGGTGGCGGCACCAACGAGATCATGAACGAGATCATCAGCAAGCTGCTCGGCCTGTAGGTCTCCGCCCGAACTCGGGGGAGGAAATGTGCGACTTTCCTTGCGGAAGAGCACATTTCCTCGCCCTACTCGTTTCAGTCACGCGCACGGAGCATCTCCAGGGCGACGACGACCACCACGGCGATCACGACGTGCATCAGCGTCAGCGCGACGGTGCTCGGCGTGTCGAAGTCCGCGGAGATCGTGCCCTGGATCGTCGCCAGCGGCAGCAGCGCCCCGACGACCTGCGCGATCCGCGCGAAACCGTTCCACCACAGGGTGAGCAGGGCGGCGACGGCGAGACCGACGGTGAGCGGGACGACGGACATGAGCACCACGCCACCGGGCGCCGCGCTCACCACCTCACCGGCGTCGGTGTGTTCGAACGAGCCTCCCGCGACGAGCCCGGCGGCCCACAGCACGAGGTTGACCACCAGTGCGGTCACGACGGACGCGGCAATCACCACCGCGGAACGCGCGAGCCGGGACTGCGGGAGATGCGTAGAGGTACCGGATGTTTCGGTGACGGACATGAATCCTCCTGATGGGCGTTCCTTCTGACGACGCCCATCCTGCGACCTCGAGCCGACTCGAGGTCAAGAGGATTCAGTCGAGATCTTCGGCGAGCTCCATCCACTGCTCCTCGGCCGCTTCCTTCTCCGCGACCACCTCGCGCAACTGCGCGTCGAGCTTCTGCAGCCGGTCGGGATCGGTCGCCGCCTCCGCGAGGTCGTGGTGCAGCTTCTCCTCCTTCTCGGTCAGCTTCGCGACGAGACGCTCGAGGCGTGACAGTTCCTTGCGCGCGGCACGTTCGGCGGCACCGTCGCGCTTCTTCGGCTGCTCCGCGGCGTCGCCGGTCTTCGAGACGGTCGACGCCACCGACGGCACGTCGCCGTCGCCCATGGCCGCGCGCCGGCGCAGGTACTCCTCGATACCACCGGGAAGGTTCGTGAGCCGGCCGTCACCGAACAGGGCCCATGTCGAATCACAGATGCGTTCGACGAGATACCGGTCGTGGCTGATGACCACGAGGGTTCCGGCCCAGCCGTCGAGCAGGTCCTCGAGCTGCTGGAGGGTGTCGATGTCGAGGTCGTTGGTGGGCTCGTCGAGGAGCAGCACGTTCGGTTCGGCCATGAGCACGCGCGTGAGCTGCAGGCGGCGACGCTCACCACCGGACAGGTCGCCGACCGGGGTGCGCTGCCGGGCCGGGGTGAAGCCCAGGCGTTCGGCGAGCTGACCGGCGGAGATCTCCTTGTCGCCCAGCGTGATCCGCTCGGCCACCTCCTTGACGGCCTCGAGCACCCGCATGTCGGTGGGCAGATCGTCGAGTTCCTGACGCAGCCAGCCGATCTCGACGGTCTGACCCTGGATGCGACGTCCCTGCGCCGGTTCGAGTTCGCCCGCGAGCGTGCGCAGCAGGGTCGTCTTGCCCGAGCCGTTGACGCCGACGAGACCGATCCGCTCACCCGGGCCGAGACGCCAGGTGAGGTCGCGGACCAGTTCGCGGCCCTCCGGAGTGGTGAGCGTGGCGTCCTCGAGTTCGATGACGACGCGGCCCAGGCGACGCTTGGCGAACGACGCCAGCGCCACCGAGTCGCGCGGCGGCGGCACGTTCGCGATCAGCGCTTCGGCGGCCTCGATGCGGTACTTCGGCTTGGACGTGCGGGCCGGGGCACCGCGACGCAGCCACGCGAGTTCCTTGCGCGCGAGATTGCGGCGGCGCTCCTCCATCGCGTCGGCCTGGCGGGCACGCTCGGCGCGCGCGAAGATCCAGTCGTTGTAGCCGCCCTCGTAGCTCTCGACCTGCCCGTTCACGACCTCCCAGGTGCGGGTCGCGACGGTGTCGAGGAACCAGCGGTCGTGGGTGACGACGACGAGCGCGCTGCGCCGCGACAGCAGGTGCTCGGCGAGCCACTGCACGCCTTCGACGTCGAGGTGGTTGGTGGGCTCGTCGAGGACGAGCAGGTCGAGATCCTGCACGAGGGCTGCGGCGAGGGCGACCCGGCGACGCTCGCCGCCGGACAGGCCGTCGACGACCGCGTCGAGGCCGAGATTGTCGATGCCGATGCCGGTGAGCACCGAGCGGATGCGTGCGTCGCCCGCCCACTCGTGCTCGGCCACGCCGAGCGGCCCGAGGACGACCTCGCCGACGGTCGAGCCCTCCTGCAGACCGCCGCGCTGAGTCACGACGGCCATGCGCAGACCGTTCACGCGGCTCACCCGGCCCGAATCGGGCTCCTCGATGCCGGCGAGCACCTCGAGCATCGTCGTCTTGCCGCCGCCGTTGAGGCCGACGACACCGATCCGCTCCCCCTCGTTCACGCCGAGGGACACCGAGTCGAGCAACGGCTTGATGCCGAACGACTTCGAGACCTGTTCGAGGTTGATCAGATTCGCCACGTGGAGCAACGCCTTCCGAGGATTGCGGGGATGTACTACAGGATCAGGGGTGTGCGGGATCGGCGTCGCCGACGACACGGGCGCCGGGCACCGGACCGGAGGCGACCCGCACCGTACGGCACACACCGGCACCGGCGAGTTCGGCACTCACGGTGACCGCGGCGTGCTGGTCCTCGACGAGGAACGCGCAGGTGGGGCCCGAACCGGAGACGATGCCCGCCAGAGCACCGGCCTCGACACCCGCGCGGAGCGTGCGTCGCAGCATGGGGTCGAGCGACAGGGCCGCGGCCTGCAGGTCGTTGCCGAGCAGGGGCGCGAGCTGGTGGGCGTCGCCGGAGCCGAGCGCGGAGAGCACGGCATCGGCGCTGCCGACGCGCCGAGGTTCCCCCTCGGCGCGCAACCGGTCGAGTTCGCGGAAGACGACCGGTGTGGACAGGCCGCCCTTCGCGAGGGCCAGCACCCAGTGGAAGGTGCCGCGGGTGAGGACGGGGACGAGGCGCTCGCCCCGTCCGATTCCGATCGCCGTTCCGCCGTGGAGGCAGAACGGCACGTCGCTGCCGAGGCGGGCGGCGAGATCCGCGAGGTCCTCCCGGGGTGCCCCGATCCCCCACAGCGCGTCGAGCGCGACCAGCGTCGCGGCCGCGTCGGCACTGCCACCGGCCATTCCGCCGGCGACGGGGATGCCCTTGTCGATCGTGATCGCCACGTCGGGGGTGCGCGCGGCCCGCTCCGCCATCATCTCGGCGGCGCGCCACGCCAGGTTCGTCGAATCGGTGGGCACCACCTCGGCGCCCGTGCCGCGCACCGTCACGCTCAGGGTGTCGGCGGGGACCACCGACACCTCGTCGTACAGGGACAAGGCCTGGAAGACGGTGTGCAGGTCGTGGTAGCCGTCGGGACGGAGGTCGCCCACCGCGAGATGCAGGTTGACCTTGGACGGGACCCGCACTGTCACGGGGGTCGGCACGACGGAAAGCACGAGTACAGAGCTTACTCGGGATACGGATGCTTCCCGACCGCCGCGGCCACGCTCTACGATCGGGCGACTCGTGAACACTCTGGAGGAAATGTGACTCGATCCGTACGCAATGCGGTCGCCGTCTGCGTCGTCGCTGCGGCGGCCACGCTGGGAACCGCCGGCGTCGCCTCGGCCGAACCGGCCCCGCCGCGCGTCTGCTCGCTCGGCGACCTGGTCCTGCGCTCGCTGAATCTCGTGGACTGCGTCAATCCGCCCACCGGCTCCGCCGGAGTGGCCACCGGTTCGGCCGACTCCGCGGGGTCGTCGACCGGCTCGTCCGGCGTGGGCATCACCGGTTACGGCGCACTGATCGGCTGACCGGACACAACGAATCCGGGCCGGCACCCTTTGAGGTGCCGGCCCGGATTCGGAGAGTTATCGGTATCAGCCGATGACGGTGACGCCGGTGGCCTGCGGGCCCTTCTGGCCCTGGCCGATCTCGAAGCTCACGCGCTGGTTCTCCTCGAGGGTGCGGAAGCCGCGGCCCTGGATCTCGGAGAAGTGCACGAAGACGTCAGCGGAGCCGTCCGAGGGAGCGATGAAGCCGAAGCCCTTTTCGCCGTTGAACCACTTCACAGTACCTTCAGCCATGTTGCTGTCCTTCACTTGCAGGCAGAACGGATATAGACGTTCTGTCTCGTCGGGAGTCGGTTTCGGCTCCCGGGTCTGTCACTACACGGCTGAAACGATTCCATCGTGGCTATCGCCTCCGCTCGCAACCAGAAATGTGCGAGGGGTAAACCACGAACACACTACCTAACGACCGAGGACAACTTAACCACACATCGCAACGGACCACCAGGAAGAGTGACCGGGATCACTCCACCCCCGCGAGCCGCACGAAGGCTGCGGCGTCGAGCTTCTCCCCGCGGGTCGACGGCTCGATACCGGCCGCCAGCAGGCGCCTCTCGGCTTCTGCCGGCGAGCCCGCCCATCCACTCAGCGCTGCGCGCAACGTCTTTCGGCGTTGGGCGAAGGCCGCGTCGACGACGGCGAAGACACGGGCGCGCGTCTGCGCGTCGGTGGGCCACGGCGGCTCTGCGTAACGGTCGATGCGCACGAGGCCCGATTCCACCTGGGGAACGGGCCAGAAGACCGCACGCCCCACGGCGCCGGCCCTGCGGACGTCGCCGAAGAACCGCGCCTTCACGCTGGGCACGCCGTAGATCTTGCCGCCCGGTTCGGCCGCGAGCCGGTCGGCGACCTCGGCCTGCACCATCACGAGAGCAGTTCGCAGAGTAGGGAATTCGGAGAACAGGTGCAGCAGCACCGGCACCGCGACGTTGTAGGGCAGGTTCGCAACGAGCGCGGTGGGCGTGACGGGAAGGTCCTTCGGCAGCACCTTCATCGCGTCCATGTGCACGACGTCGAACCGATCGGCGAGCTGCGGGGCCCGCTCCTGCACGGTCGTGGGAATACGCTGCGCGAGAACGGGATCGAGCTCGACCGCGACCACGCGGTCGACGACGTCGAGCAGGGCGAGGGTGAGCGAGCCCAGGCCGGGCCCGACCTCGAGCACGACATCCTCGGGGCCGACCCCGGCGACGTTGACGATGCGGCGCACCGTGTTCGCGTCGTGCACGAAGTTCTGGCCGAGCTGCTTCGTCGGGCGCACCCCGAACTCCTCCGCGAGTGCGCGGACCTCGGCGGGTCCGAGCAGCGCGGCGAGGCCGCGCGGAGAAGCCGGGGTGGCCCTCGGAGTGGTTTCGGGATCGTCTGCTGACACGTGGTGAACCTAGCGCACTCGGAAGCAGGTCACACCGTGCACACCCGAGCCGGTCAGCGCAGACCGAGCTTGCTGGTGCAGGCCGGCCATGCGCCCCAGCCCTGGGCCGCCTGGACCTTCTCCGCGACGGCGATCTGCTGCTCGCGCGTCGCGAGATCGGCGCGCGGCGCGTACTGGGTGCCGCCGAAGCCGGCCCACGTCTGCTGCGTGAACTGCAGGCCGCCGTAGAAGCCGTTGCCGGTGTTGATGGCCCAGTTGCCGGTCGCCTCGCACTGGGCGATGGAGTCCCAGGTCGACGCGCGGCCCGAGGCCGGCACGGCGGGCTTCGGCTTGGTGCCGACGCGGACCACGACGGGCCGCGGCTCGGCGAGGACCTTCGAGGCGGTCTCGGTGCGTCCGACCTCGACACCGTTGACGATGTGGACGTCGAAGGTCACCGACCGCTCGCCCGGAGCACCCGGGTCGTTCACAGCGGTCTCGCCCTCGAGCATGTTCGGATCGTCCACGCGGTTCTCCGGCGGGGCGATCGGCAGGTTCTCGGTCCGCGACTCGGTCCGGTCGCGGGTGACCACGACCTCCATGCCCTCCTCGAGCTCCGCGTCGAGGGCAGGGGTGACGCTGTCGGCCTGCTCGAGCCTGGTGCCCTGGGACTCCAGGAACTCGGCGACCGTCGGCGCTGCGACGCGTACCTCGGCGGCGGGCGCGCCGTTGTCGGCGAAGCGCACGGTCTTGGGGTTGACGACCTCGAGATCGGCGCCGTCGAGCGGAAGACGGTGCGAACGCGAAGCGGAGACGTAGGCGTCGTCGGAGAGGCGGAACTGGTCGAGTGCCTCGTCGACGGTCAGCGCGGTGGTCCACACCGAGCGCTCCTCACCGTCGACGGTCAGACGCAGTTCGCGAGCCTGTCGCAGGACGATGGTGTCGCCGTCGGAGACGGACGAGTCCACGGCCGGAGCCACGACGTCGTTCTCGTCGACGGTGTAGCCGGCAGCGGCCAGGATGTCGCCGACGTTGGAGTTCATCGTGCCGAAGGCACGCTGCTCACCGTCGACGTCGAGGACGACGTCCTTGTGCTGAACCACAGCAGTGGCACCACCGGCACCGAGGGTGACGAAGACGGCGGCGACCACCGAGTAGAACACCGGCGACTTGACGCGATTGATCTTGGTGAAAGGTGACACGATTATTTCCAGACGGACGACAACTGTGATCACAGCACGGTAACGAGACGGCATTGTTATCGCAACTTCATCGCCTCTAGCTGCACAGATGATGATTTCTGTCAGATCACGACGCACGTCACAGATATCGGATCGGTATTACCTCGATCATTTCCGAGTGTCCGAAATTGCCATTTTCGATCGATACTCGGAAAAAGAAATTCCTCTCGATTCGGGCACCGCGGACACGGGCTCGGTGAGGTGACCGAACATCCCGCGCATCTGTGCTCTGCCCCATACGGGGGCGTTCGAGGTGCCGATGCCCACACCCTCCGACGGAGCGGCCGGCTTCGCGGGCACAGCGGTTTCCGGACCGCTCACCGATGGTCGCGGCTGCCGGTGATCGGGTTCGTCAGCGTCCGGCCGATCCGCTGGGGATCGGGAGATCGGCGGATCCGCTCGGTACGGGGAACCGAGGAATCGGCACGGCCGGGGTGGTGGCCGTGCGGGCCATCACGTCCATCAGGACGGCGTGCATGGTCGCGACCTGCACCGGGTCGAAGTTCGCGAGGTCGAGCGGGTTCGCGCGGTTGCGCGTCTCGAGCGGATCGTCGTGCAGGTCGTAGAGTTCGAACTGCGGCAGCGCGCGTCCCGACGGGTCGAAGTACATCGCGTACTTCCACCTGTCCTGCCGGACGGCGCGAATGTGGTTGGGCTGCTTCACCGTCGTCTGCCCGTTGGCCGCGGCGGCGTTCTCGTCGTCGAAGGTGAACAGGACGGTGTCCTGCACCTGTGGCGGCGTGCCACCGGACGACGCACCTTCGATGACGGGCGTGAGGTCGACGCCCTTGAACGTCCACGCCGAACGGTCGGGCACGGCGGCCATCGTCGCGAGGGTGGGCATGACGTCGATCAGCGACGCGAGCGCGTCGGTGGAGACCGGCCTCGGGAACATCACCGGATTACTCACCACGAGAGGGACATTGAGTGTCTCTTCGTAGGCATTGAAGGCCTTCTGGCGGAGTCCGCCGTGCGACAGGCCCATCTCGCCGTGGTCGGCCACCCGGAAGACGACGGTGCGTTCGCGCATGCCCGAAACCGATTCCAGCGCATCGAGAACGGTTCCGATGTGCTGGTCGACGACCTTGTGCATGTAGGCGTACAGATTGACGTACTGCCGTGCCGCCTCGGGACCGACGAGCGGACCGAGCGCCCCGGCGAGCAGCAGGAGCAGCTCGGCCTGGGCGGTGGGCTTGAAGTTGCGGAGCAGGTCCTCGTCGATGGTGGGCGGCAGGTCGATTCCCTGCTCGAAGGCCTCGGGTGCGAAGGCCCCGTAGTTGTTGCAGTCGCCGTCGACCTGATCCCAGGTCTTCGGGTACGAAAGGATGTCGTGGGGGTTGGCGAACGACACGATGAGCGCGAACGGCCTGTCGTCGGTGGCGCTGCGCGACCGCAGGAACTCGGCGGCATCGGAGGCGATCTTGCCGTCGCGGTCGGCGCAGCCACCACCGAAGTTCTCGGGTGCGGTGTCCTGCCCGGCCTCCGGTGGCTCCCACCCTGCGAAGCCGTACCGCGCGATGTCGTCGGGCGACGGGTCACCGCCGTCGGCCCCCTTGCTCATGTGCCATTTGCCGCGGTAGTGGACGTCGTATCCGGCGGAGAGCAGCATCTTCGCCATGTTCTGGCCGTCCACCGGCAGCACAGGTTCGGTGGGCGAGAGCGTGCCGCCCTCGGTGAGGGTGCTCACCACCCCGTGCTGGGCGGGATAGAGCCCGGTGAAGAACGTGCTGCGACTGGGCGAGCACATCGCGGCGTTGCAGAACGACCGTGTGAAGGTCAGCCCGGTGTCGGCCAGGCGCTGCCGGTTGGGCAGATTGTTGCGCGCCCAGTCGGCCGGCCAGTGCATCGGCTGACGCTCCTGGTCGGTCATGATGATGAGGATGTTGGGACGCTGCGGCGTCCGGGGCTGTGCCGCAGACGTTCCGGCGCCCACGAGGCCGGCAGCGAGGAGCGCGCCCGCGCCCACGAGGAAGGTCCGTCGATTGACATTCCACGTGGTGTCGCGACGCGGAACAGCTTGCTGCACGGCCATATCGATCCTGTCGGAGAGATCCGTGAACGCATATGTCGTGCAGGAGAATAACAAGACATATGCGAAAAGCGCGCGTCATCGGACGGAAAAGGCGCTGCGGACGATCGGGAGAAATCGTCCACAGCGCCTCGGACCCGCAGGTCAGGCCGTGCGCAGAAGCGGAACCTTCCGCGCGAGGAATCGATCGACGCCGAACGCTCCCGCACCGACCGCCGCGAGCAGGAGAGCTCCTGCGCCGAGTGCGGCGACGAGCTCGAAACCGCCGTCGCCGACGTAGATTCCGTTCTCCACGTGCACGATGAAGAACGCGCCGAGCATGAGCAGGAACAGCAGGACGCCGAAGACGGGGACAAGCACACCGAGGATGAGCGCGAGACCGCCGAGGATCTCGATCCAGGTGGCGACGAACGCCGAGACGGCCGGGGCGGGCACGCCCATTCCTTCGAAGCCGGCCTTGGTGCCTTCGTATCCCCACGAGTCGAACTTCTGCAGTCCGTGCGCGAGGAAGATGACGCCGAGTACGAGTCGGGCGACGAGGATGCCGAGGTCGCGGACGAGAGGGGTCTTCATGTCGAGCCTTTCGGGTCGGAGGCCGGAGAGCCCCACTTAGTTGAAGCGACAACTAAGATAGCAACCCGTAGTTGTAGCTTCAACCAGCCGTCGGAGCCGGTTCCGGTCGGGTACCGGCGAATGCCTCCCCCAGCAACCGCCGCACGCCCACCTCCGTGACCTCCCGGGGATTCGGATACGGCTTCGCCGTCACCAGTCGTGCCGCCTCGTCCAGGTCGGATTGCCGCAACCCCAGTTCCTCGAGACTCGTCGGCCCACCGGCCGCCGCCACGAGGTCGTAGACGCCCGCGGATGCCGAATCCGTGCCGAGCGCCTGCGCGACCCGCGCCATGACGTGCGGTACCGACGGTTCGTTGTAGGCGAGCGCGTGGGGCAGCACGACGGTGTGCGTGGCAGCGTGCGGCAGGTCGAACGAGCCGCCCAGCACGTGACAGAGCTTGTGGTGCAGCCCCATTCCCGCCGAGGCGAGACAGGTTCCGGAGAGCCACGCCGCGAGCAACAGATCCGAACGCCCCTCGGGATCGGCCGAATCCGCACCGAGCGCCGGGATACCCCGGGCGATCGCGGCCACGGCCTCGAGCGCGAGGGCGTCGACGATCGGATTGGCCTGTTCGGAGTAGAGGGCCTCGACCGCGTGGGCCATCGCGTTGATCGCGCTGGTCACCGCCAACGGAATGGGCATCGAGGTGGTGAACTCGACGTCGTAGATCACGGTCTCGGGAAGGATGTCGGGCGACGAACGTGTGGTCTTCACCCCGTCGGCGGTCTCCCCGAGAACGGGCGTCACCTCCGACCCGGCGTAGGTCGTCGGCAGGATCACCTGATCGATCCCCGTGCGGCGGGCCAGTGCCTTGGCCAGTCCGGTGGTCGAGCCGCCACCGACCGCGACGACCGCATCGACGTCGTGCTCGGTGACCCGGCCGAGCACCCGTTCGGTCACCTCGACCGGCGTGTGCATGACCGCGCCGTCGAAACGCGCGACCTGCAGATCACCGAGATACTTCTCGACCAGCTCCGCCTGGTGCCGCACGTGCTCGCCGGCGAGCAGCAGGACGCGGGAACGACCGAGTCGACGTACTTCGTCCGCGACCCGCGAGGCGGTACCGGGGCCGAAGATCACACGTACCGGATGAGAGTTGTAGACGAAGGAGCGCATGCCCGTATTCTCACGACGGGAGTGGGGACGCGCGTGCCCTTTACGAAAGTCCGTACACCCGCTCGGCGTTCGCGGTGGTGGCCGCGGCCAGTTCGTCGGCGTCCTCGCCCCGTACCTCGGCGAGCGCGCGCACGGTGTACGGCAGGCAGTACGACTCGTTCGGCGCGCCCCGGAAGGGATGCGGGGTCAGGAACGGCGCGTCGGTCTCCACCAGCACCAGCTCACGGGGCACGAGCGGCGCCGCTTCGCGCAGGGCCTTCGCGTTCTTGAAACTCACGGTGCCCGAGAAGCTCAGCAGGTATCCGGCGTCGACGCAGCGGCGGGCCATGTCGGCATCCGACGAGAAGCAGTGGAAGATCACCTTCTCGGGTGCGCCCTCGTCGTGCAGGACACGCAGCAGGTCGGCGTCGGCCTCGCGGTTGTGGATCATCAGCGGCTTGCCGAGTCGCTTCGCGAGGTCGATGTGCCAGCGGAAGCCCTCTTCCTGCTCGGCCGGTTCGGCGCACCCGTCGAGCTTGCCGGGCCAGTAGAGGTCGAGGCCGGTCTCCCCCACCGCGACGCAACGCGGGTCGGCGGCGAGCTTCTCGATCTCGGCGCGGGTGGCGTCGTCGAGACTGTTCGCGCGGGTGGGATGAATGGCGACGGCCGCGTGGACGCGGTCGTCCCAGTGCGCGGCCCGCACGGCGAAACGCGCCGCCTCGAGATCGTCGGCGACGGTGACGATGCGTCCGACCCCCACCGCGGCGGCACGATCGACGATCGCGGAGGTCGTCGCGGCATCCTCGGCACCGCACGCGTCGAGGTGCGTGTGGGCGTCGACGAGGGGGCTCAACGGCTGCGGGGCTTCGGGGGCGGGACGGGCTGCGCTCACGCCCTATAAACTACTGGCCACCATGACTGCGCCTGATTCCTCCCGCCCGGCTGCCGGCGAGACCACCCGCCCGCCGTTCTACGTCACGACCGCGATCGCGTACCCGAACGGCGCCCCGCACATCGGGCACGCCTACGAGTACATCTCGACCGATGCGATCGCGCGGTTCAAGCGTCTCGACGGCTTCGACGTGCGCTTCCTGACCGGCACCGACGAGCACGGTCTGAAGATGCAGCAGACCGCCGCGAAGGAAGGGATCCCGGTCACCGAACTCGCGTCCCGCAACTCGGACGTGTTCGAGGCCATGGACAAGCGGCTGAACATCTCGTACGACCGGTTCATCCGCACCACGGACGCCGATCACCTCGAGGCGAGCAAGGCGATCTGGCAGCGCATGGTCGACTCGGGCGACATCTACCTCGACACCTACGCGGGGTGGTACTCGGTCCGCGACGAGGCGTTCTACACCGACGGCGAGACCACGCTGCTCGAGGACGGCTCGCGGATCTCCACCGACACCGGCACTCCCGTGGAGTGGACCGAGGAGTCCACCTACTTCTTCCGGCTGTCGGCCTATCAGGACAAGCTGCTCGAGCTCTACGAGAAGCAGCCCGACTTCATCGCCCCGGCCACCCGTCGCAACGAGATCGTCAGCTTCGTCTCCGGCGGCCTGAAGGACCTGTCGATCTCCCGCACCACCTTCGACTGGGGTGTGCCGGTCCCCGATCACCCCGATCACGTCATGTACGTGTGGGTCGACGCGCTGACCAACTACCTCACCGGCGCCGGTTTCCCCGACACCGGGTCGGAGTCCTACCGCCGCTACTGGCCCGCCGACCTGCACATCATCGGCAAGGACATCACGCGGTTCCACACCGTCTACTGGCCGGCCTTCCTCATGTCGGCGGGGCTCGAACTGCCGAAGCGGGTCTTCGTCCACGGCTTCCTGTTCAACAAGGGCGAGAAGATGTCGAAGTCGGTCGGCAACGTCGTCGACCCGCTCGAGATGGTCGACCGGTACGGCCTCGACCAGCTGCGCTTCTTCCTGCTCCGCGAGATCTCCTACGGCCAGGACGGCAGCTACAGCCACGAGGCGATCGTCACCCGCATCAACGCCGATCTCGCCAACGACCTCGGCAACCTCGCGCAGCGCTCCCTGACGATGGTCGCGAAGAATCTCGAGGGCACCGTGCCCACGCCGGGCGAGTTCACCGCCGACGACGAGGCGATGCTCGCCCAGGCCGACGCGCTGCTCGCGAAGGTGCGCGCCGAGTTCGACGCCCAGGCCCTGCACCTCGGTCTCGAAGCGATCTGGCACGTGCTCGGCGAGACCAACCGCTACTTCTCGGCGCAGCAGCCGTGGGTGCTGCGCAAGACCGATCCCGAGCGGATGGCGACGGTCCTGTACGTCACGCTCGAGGTCGTGCGGATCGTGGGTCTGCTCGTCCAGCCGGTGATGCCCGATGCTGCCGCGAACATCCTCGATCTCCTCGGTCAGGCACCCGAGGCACGGCAGTTCGACGCCGTCGCGACCCGCCTGGCTCCGGGCACCGCCCTGCCCGCCCCGGCACCGGTGTTCCCGCGCTACGTCGACGAGGACTGAGCGTCCGGTCCGGCGACGGAGAGCCTTTCACCTGCGTGTTCTCCGTCGCCGCGCAAACCTGTCGGTGCCGTGCGCCACACTGCGGCGCATGCGCAGTGATAGAACACATGTTCGATCCGGTGGTCTGAACGAGCACTCCCTGCTCGCCGAGCTGGGCGGTGCCTACGAGCGGGGATGGCAGCCCGCCGACGTGCTCCACGTGACGGCCCGCTCGGGTGGTCCCTCCGATGTCGCACTGACGGCGGCCACGATGCTGTTCGACGCGCAGATCCGGCGCGCGGCCGAACGCGCCCCCGTCGAGTGGGTGCGGCAACTCGACGAGATCGCCCGCCGGCATCCGCGTCCCGCCCACGCAGCCGGGGCACCGACCCTGGCCGACGGTCTGTTCCGCGCGTGCCCCGACGTCACCCGCTTCGAGATCGAAGGGCTCGCCTTCACCTGGAAGTACCTGCCGTCCTTCGCGATCCTCACACCCCCGCCGTCGCGGTGGCCGTCCGTCCGGTCCGGCGACCCGTCCGTGCCCACCCCGCCCGACACCCGGATCCTCGAACGCATCCGGGCACTGTTGTCGAAGGCCGAGTCCACCGACTTCCCCGACGAGGCCGAAGCGCTCACCGCGAAGGCGCAGGAACTCGTCTCGCGCCATGCGGTGGGTGCGGCGCTGCTGGCCGGGCCCGACTCCGGCACCGACCCGGTCGTCGGCCGGCGCATCCACCTCGACAGCCCGTACATCCGCGAGAAGGTCCTGCTCCTCACCGCCATCGGCGACGCGAACCGCGTGCGCACGGTGTGGTTCACCCGGGTGCAGATCGCGACGATCGTCGGCACCGCCACCGACCTGCAGCAGGCCGAGATGCTGTACACCTCGCTGCTCGTGCAGGCCGGGCGGGCCGTGCAGGCGGCCGGAACTGCGGGGCGGCGCGGGTCGTCCGCGACCTCCTTCCGCCGCGCCTTCCTCACCGGCTACGCGCACCGGATCGGCGAACGTCTCCGCGAGGCGGATGTCCGGGCCACCGCCCACGCCGCCGCCGACGCGCAGATGCCCATCACGAAACTCGCGCCCATCCTCGCCAGGCGGTCCGATGCCGTCGACACCGAGTTCCGGCGGCTGTTCCCCGTCACCCGCGACTCGCGTAGTCGCGGCGTCGACGCCGACGGCTTCCACGCCGGTCGCGATGCGGCCGAGACCGCCTCGCTGACACCGGAATCCCGCACGGTCGGTCGCTGACCGGATCGATCGTCGACGAGCCCGACAGCAGGAGACGGGCATCACAGGAATTCGCGGCGGCGCCGTGTCACATCCCCGCGACGAGCGGTGTCCTATCGGTGACACCACTTCCGACAGCGAAGGGAACAGAGCGATGACGACGCAATTCCATGTGGTGGTCGTAGGGGCGGGATACGCCGGCGTGATGGCCGCGAACCGTCTGCTCGCCGAACACCCTGAGGTGGCGGTCACCGTCGTGAACCCGCGACCGGTCTTCGTCGAACGCGTCCGGCTCCACCAGGTGGCGGCCGGATCCGGAACCGCCACACACGAACTGTCCGATCTCTTGCACCCGCGGGCGACGCTGCACGTCGGTTCGGCCGTACGGATCGAACCGCACGCGGTGTCCCTCGCCGACGGGACGGTCCTGCCGTGCGACGCGGTGATCTACGCCGTCGGCAGCACCTCGGGCTCCGGTGCGATCCCCGGTGCGGAGAAGGCGTTCTCCGTCGCCGACCTCGACTCCGCCACGGCCCTGCACGACGCTCTCCTCGAGGCGGACGATCACGCCTCCGTCGTCGTGATCGGCGGCGGGCTCACGGGCCTCGAGACCGTCACCGAACTCGCACAGTCGCATCCGCGGCACACCCTCGTCCTCGTCGGCGATCCGGGAGCGGCCCTTCCTGCGAACACGCAGCGTTACATCCGCCACCGGCTCGACGAACTGGACGTTCAGGTCCGGTCGGGAACGCGGGTCGCCCGCATCGACGACGGCTCGGTCGTCCTCGACGACGGCTCCGAGATCCCCGCGACCCTCGTGGTCCGCACGGCCGGTTTCTCCGTGCCCGATCTGGCCCGTCGCAGCGGCCTGCCGGTCGACGACGACGGTCGTCTCCGGGTGCGCGACACCCTGCAGGCGGTCGACGGCACGCCGATCGTCGGCGTGGGCGACAGCATGCCGATCGTCGGCGTGGGCGACAGCATGCCGATCGTCGGCGTGGGCGACGCCGTGGTGGTGGACGGCAACGACCACCTGCGCATGAGCTGCCAGGCCGCGATGCCGCTCGGCACCCACGGCGCCGACACGGTGTGGCAACTGCTGCAGGGACGCGAGCCGGCACCGCTCTCCCTCGGTTTCGTCACGACCTGCATCTCTCTCGGCCGCGATCGCGGCGTCGTGCAGTTGTCGGCACGCGACGACACCCCGTCGAGGTGGGCCGTGCGCGGTCGGCTCGCAGCACCGGTGAAGGAAGCCGTCGTTCGTGGGACCATCCACTCCATGCGACTCCAGGCGCGCGGACGTGCCCTGCCGACCCGACGCGGACCGGACACCGCCGCACGGGAGAAGGCGCGCGTATGACCGGCGACGACGTCTTCACCGAGCATCGTGGGTTGCTGTTCTCGATCGCCTACGAGATCACCGGCAGTGTCGCCGACAGCGAGGACGTCCTGCAGGAGAGCTACATCCGCTGGGCCCGCACCGACATCGGCAGCGTCGACAATCCGCGGGCCTACGCGGCGCAGATCGTGACGCGTCAGGCGTTGAATTCGCTGCGTTCGGCGCAACGCCGCCGGGAGGACTATGTCGGGCCGTGGTTGCCCGAGCCGATCCTCACCGCTCCCGACGCAGCCGCCGAGGTCGAACTCGCCGAGTCGGTGTCGACCGCGATGCTGCTGGTGCTCGAGACGTTGACGCCCGTCGAACGCGCGGTCTTCGTGATGCGCGAGGTGTTCGGTTTCGAGTACGGGCGCATCGCCGAGACGGTCGACCGCACCGAGAGCGCCGTCCGGCAGATCGCGCACCGCGCCCGCGAGCACGTCCATGCCCGGCAGCGACGCTTCACTCCCGCGGGCGACGAGACCGACCGGGTGGTCGCGGCGTTCCTCACCGCGGCCACCACCGGCGACCTCGACGGACTGCTGTCACTGTTGGCTCCCGACGTGCGGTACCTCGCCGACGGTGGCGGCAAGGTCAATGCGGCCCGGGTTCCGGTCCTCGGCTCCGCGAAGGTCGCCCGGCTGTTCCTCGGACTGGTCCGGCATCCACTGCCCGACATGACCATCGAGCCGGCCGTGGTGAACTCGATGCCCGGTGTCCTCGTGTACTCGGCGGGTGTCCTCGACATGGTGTTGCACTTCGAGATCGACGACGGCCTGGTCACCGGCGTCTACGTGGTCCGCAATCCCGACAAGCTCGCGCATCTCGGGGCTCGTCCCGATGCCTCCGACCAGGCATGACAAGCTGACGCCATGCGGATGGAACGACTCGGCCGCGGCGGCACCGTCGATCGCGTGCTCGGTGCACTCGCAGAACGCGCCAGGATCCTCGCCGTCCCCGCTCCGGCGGCACTGTCGGGCGAATGGTTCGGGGCGGCGGCCGTGCTTGTCCCCTCTGTGTCCGTCGAATCCGTCCCACCGGAGGGAGTCTTCTCCCTCCCGGCGGACGCTCCCGACGCCGTGGGTGACGATCGGCCGCTCATCGGGGGCGGGCGCATCGGTTATCTCGCGTACCCGGATCGCATCCCGGACCGACCCGCATTGCCCCTCGCCGCGAGCGGGTGGACCGACACCGTCCTGCGTCTCGACGCCGACGGGTGCTGGTGGTACGAGACGCTCGGCACCGCACCCTGCCCCGACGATCTCGCCGCGGCGGTCCTCACCCCACCGTCGAGCGCATCTCCGACCGCTGCCCCACATGCCGACTGGCACATCGACTGGACACCACCCCCGCGCGACGAGCACCGACGCGGCGTCGAACGCTGTCTCGACGCGATCCGCGCCGGCGAGGTGTACCAGGCGTGCGTGTGCACGCGGTTCACCGGTCGGTGGGACGGCGATCCGCTGGCGTTCTTCGCCGACGGGATCTCCCGGACCGCCCCCGCGCGTGCCGCCTACCTGCAGGGATCGTGGGGTGCGGTCGCGTCGTTGTCGCCCGAACTGTTCGTCTCCCTCCACGGCGACACGCTGCGGTCGAGTCCGATCAAGGGCACCCTCCCCCGCTCCGCCGACCCCGCCGCGCTACGGGCGTCGATCAAGGACGTCGCCGAGAACGTGATGATCGTCGATCTCGTCCGCAACGATCTCGGCCGTGTCGCCGAGACCGGTTCGGTGCGGGTCGAGGACCTGCTGACCGTGCGTCCCGCCCCGGGCGTGTGGCATCTGGTGTCCACCGTCGCGGCGGAGCGGCGATCGGGCGTGACGATCGCCGACGTGCTCGACGCGGCGTTCCCGCCCGCATCGGTCACCGGCTGCCCGAAACTCCGCGCCCGGACGCTGCTCACCAGGTGGGAGGGTTCCGCGCGGGGTGTCTACTGCGGCACCGTCGGCATGTCGAGTCCGATCGCCGGCACCGAACTGAACGTCGCGATCCGCACCGTCGAGTTCGGCCACGACGACACCGGCACCGGCGTGTGCGCCCTCGGTGTGGGAGGCGGCATCACCATCGATTCCGATCCCGACGCGGAATGGCAGGAATGCCTCGACAAGGCCGCCAGTATCCTCGCGCTCGGCGACGCTCGGGCAGGCGCTCAGCACACCTCGTCCGGAGGAGCCGGCAACTCGTAGCGGTCGAGTACCTCCTCGAGTCGCACCGAGGTGGAACGGCAGATGCGGGCCACGACCGCGTCGGCGTCGAGCCCCCACGTGCGGAGCAGACCGTCGCCGCCGGCGGCCACGATGGTGCCGTCGGGCGCGAAGGTGACCTGCCATCGTCCCGTTCCCATGTCGGTGACCGGGCCACCGATTTCGTGCATGCCGTCCGGGTCGGCGACGTCCCACAACCGGACGGTGCCGTCGTCGCTGCCGCTGACCGCGTGGGTGCCGTCGGGCGTGATCGAGACGGAGTAGACCGTGCCGGTGTGGCCGCTCAACCGGGTCTCGCGGGCGACGAAGTCACCGGACTCGGTGCGGTCCCAGACCACCACGTCGTGGTCGTCCCCGCCGGTCACCAGCACGTCGCTCGACCCATCGAAGGCCACCGTGTTCACCCCGGTTGCGTGCCCGTCCGAGACGTTCACTCGTGTCGGGGAGCGCGGATCGGTCACGTTCCAGGCGTAGATCTCGCTGTCGGCGCTCGTGACCACGAGACTTCGGCCGTCGGGGCTGATGACGGCACTGCGCACGAGATTCTTCGGCCCCGTCAACGGTTCGCCCCACGGCACCGGTTCGGCGGGATCCGCGATGTCCCACAACTGCACCGAGAGGTCGTCGGCGCCGGTCACAAGGGTCGTGCCGTCGGGTCCGAACGCCAGGGCGGAGGTGAACCTCGTGTCGAGCGGCACCGGCTCGCCGAACGGCTTCGGTGTCGCCGGATCGCGCACGTCCCACAGTTGCACGCTGCCACCGGAGGTCGGTGCCGTGGCCAGGATCGTGCCCGAGGGCGAGAGCGCGCACACGTACGCACCGCCGAGGGGGCGCGGCAACGCGATCCCACCGGCGCGGTTCCAGTCGCCGCCCTGACCGACCCGCCAGAGCGTGACATCCGGTCCGTAGCTGCCGGTCGCCACGAGGGCTCCGGCGCGATCGATCGCCGGCCTGGTCAGCGCACCGTCGGCGACCGCCATCCGGGTCTGCGGCATCGTCCACACCCGGACGTTGGAATCCTGTCCGCCGGTGACGATGGTGGTGCCGGTCGGGCTCACCGCGAGCGTCGGGACACCGCCTCCGTGCCCGGTCAGCGGCGGGCCGATCTCGTCGAGGCTCCGCGTGGAGGGATCGACGTCCCACAGTTTCGCGGTGCCGTCCCAGGACGCGCTCGCCAGTGTGCGGCCGTCGGGGAGGAACGCGATGTTCCAGACACCGCCGGTGTGGGCGTTCGTCGGCACCCCCAGCGGGCGGGCCGCACGCGGATCGGTGGTGTCGAACAGGTGCAGCACACCGTCGTCGCTGCTCGCCGCGAGGATCGTGCCGTCGCCGTTGAAGCTCACCGAATGCGCGACGTCGCCGAAACCGGTGAGCGGCTCACCGAGCGGCACCGGCCGCGACGGCGTGCTCACGTCCCACAGCCGGACGGTGCGGTCGTCGCTGGACGTGGCGAGGATCTGCCCACCGGGACGGAAGGCCACCGTCCGCACACCACCGTCGTGTCCGTCGACCAGGGTGACGGGGAACCGGCCCGATCCGGGATCCGAGGTGTCGACGAGCGCGACGTGCCCGTCGTCGTAGGGCACGGCGAGCACCCGGCCGTTGGGCGAGTACCGCACGTTGTGCACGGCGCCGCCGGCGTAGACCTGCCGGTCGAGCACCACGCGCGGCGCAGCACGATCGGATGCGTCGTAGATCCACACACCGCCGTCACCTGCACCGATCGCGAGGAAACGGCCGTCGGGGCTGAACGAGACGGACGCCATGTACTTCGACGACAACTGCAACGGCTCGCCCACCGCGACCGGTTCGTCGCCGTCGAGTGCCCACAGGCGGACGGTGCCGTCGTCGCTCGCCGAGGCGAGGGTGGACCCGTCGGGTGAGACGACGACGCCGTAGACCGGCCCGGTGTGTCCGCTCAGCGTGTAGGCGAGGGGCACGGCCTGGCTGGCGATGAGTCTCGAGTACGCGACCGGGCTGTCGGGCTGGAGTTCGGCCGCGACGAGCGCCAGATTCGCCGAGACGGTGGGGTCCTCGTCGCGCAGGGAGTCGGACAGCGCGACGATCTGCTGGAACTGCGCGGTGCTCCGTGCCGTCTCGGCTCGTCCCTTCGCGTCCCAGGCCAGTCCGGTCATGACGAACGCGATGATCGTGGACAGCGCCATCGCGGCGATGCCGACGCGCCGGGTCCGTGTCTCGCGGGCGATCTGCCGACGGGAGGCGTCGAGGAAGGCCACGGCCGTGGGGCTGAGCGCGACCGGTCCGCGCCGGTCCTCGGGGGTGCCCGCCGTGGCGAGGTGCGGGTTCTGCTCGGTCACGACGTCCATGCGTCCGCGTTGATAGAGCAGTTCCCGGTTGCGTCCGGAGGCGAGCCAGGTCGATGCGTCGGCCTCGATCTGCTGCCGCAGGGCGGCGCCGGCGCGGTCCTGCTGGATCCAGGACTTGAGGCGGGGCCACGCGTCGATCACCGCGTCGTGGATGAGTTCGACGTAGTCGGCGTCGACGACGAGCACACGTGCCGACACGAAATGGTCGAGGACGCGTTTCGACGCGTCGCGATCCTCGCCGCCCACCGCGAGCAGTTCGTTCAACGACCGGGCGATCTTGACGTCCGTGCCGGTCGTGGTGACGTACACCAGGTGGACGAGCATCGAGCGGGCGCGGGCCCGGTCGGCATCGTCGGCGAGACTCTCCCACGCCCGTTCGGCGCCGGCGGCGACGGATCCGCGGACCCCGCCGGTCGCGCGGTAGGCGGCGACGGTGAGCGTGCCCCCGCTGCGCTTGTCCCACAGCGAGTCGAGCAGGTGGGAGAGCAGGGGAAGCTCGGTGCCACTGATCTCACCGTCGGCCAGACCCGTGAGGTCGTGGAGGATGAGGTCGACGAGGCCGGGCTCTAGGCGGACCCCCACGAGCTTGGCGGGAGCGGTGATGACCTCGACGAGATCGTCGCGGTCGAGGGGCTGGACGGTCTTGGTCCGCCGCTCGAGTGCCCGGGCGAGCACCAGGGTTGCCACCGCCTGGTCGTAGAAGTCCGACCGCATCGTCGCGACGACGAGGGCGGGCGCGTCGCCGTCGGAACAGGTCGACGCCGTCTCGAGCAGAGTGAGGAATGCGGTGCGCAGAGCGACGTCGCTGCACTGGGTGAACAGTTCCTCGATCTGGTCGACGACGATCAACAGCAAGGACGACGACGTGCGCGAGGTCGCGGCGCGCAGGGCCGCATGTACGGCGGTGTGGTCGGCGGGGTCGCCGACGTCGGCCAGTTCGGGGAACGCGTCGACCAGTCGTGCGACCGGGTCGGTGCCGGGGGTGAGGACCACCGGGTGGCAGTCCGGCGCGGAACACAGCTGCGGAATAAGACCGGCCTGTACGAGCGAGGACTTGCCGACGCCGGAGGCGCCGGTCACCACGACCGGGCCCTGCCCGTGGGAGGCGGTCACCACGTCGGCGAGGCTGCGCACGCTCTGGGTGCGCCCGAAGAACAACCGGGCGTCGTTCTGACGGTAGGACGCGAGTCCCTTGTACGGGCGGACCCCGGGCGGCACCGAGGCCGGTGCCGATTCCTTGGTGCGCGGAGCGTTCGCCTGCCCGCGCGCGGCCTTCCACCAGTTCTCCCACTGCTTCAGGGAGTACAGACCGGGGGCCGGCGGTTCGGCGTTGAGTTCCCGCGCCGCGCGGATGAGGACCACGAGCACTGGATGCACCGACTCGAAGTTGGCCGGCATCCGGTTGCCGCTGCGCCAGTCGCTGACCCGCTGGACGGAGACGGTCCGGTCGCTGCCCACTGCCCGGGCGACGATCGCGGCATCCGAGACGACCTTCTTGAGGGCGGGACGACCGGCCGCGGCGAAGAGCATCCGCAACTGGTCGGCGAAGAACTGACGCTGCGCCGAACCAGGCTTTCCGCCGGTGTCTGCCATCCGTTCCGCGCCCCTCGTACTCCCGTTCCCCGCCTGCAAACATCCGCTGCGGAAAAATTCCTCACCACGTCTGAGCAGGGATGATACCGGTTCCGCGCCGGTCGGTATTTTTGGTCCCCGTCGAAGACACGGAAGAGTGGTGACCACGCAAGGTTCGACCTTGCAGCGTGGGGCGGGGGCCTCCACGCCGATAGGGACTGACGAGGGGTAGTTCCGGGTCGGCGTGGAGGCATGCTCCACATACGTTCAGGGCCCCGCATCGCGGGGCCCTTTCCCGTTTCCTCCGGTTACCTGACGGTGTCGGGATCGTCCGTCGCGACGGGGTTGCCCAACAGGTACGGGTCGCGATCGAGATAGGCCTTCGTCTCCCGCGCGATCAGACCCGACAGCACCAGCAGACCGATGAGGTTCGGCAGGGCCATGAGGCCGTTCATCACGTCGGAGAAGTTCCAGACCACCTCGAGCTGGGTGGTGGCACCGATGAACACCACGACCACGAAGATTGCGCGGTAGGGCACCACGCCGCGGCGACCGAAGAGTCGCTCGACGCACCGCTCGCCGTAGTACGACCAGCCGAGGATCGTCGAGAAGGCGAAGAAGACGACCGAGATGGCGACGATCCAGTGACCCCAGTCCCCGCCGAGGCCGTCGGCGAAGCCGGCCGACGTCATGGCGGCACCCTGCTCGCCGGACTCCCAGGCTCCGGTGGTGACGATGACCAGGCCGGTGAAGGTGACGACGATGATCGTGTCGATGAACGTCTGGGTCATCGACACCAGGCCCTGACGGACCGGGTGGGTGGTCTGGGCGGCTGCGGCGGCGATCGCCGCGCTGCCCATGCCCGACTCGTTCGAGAAGATGCCGCGGGCGACGCCGTAGCGCAGAGCGATCATGAAGACCGATCCGATGAAGCCGCCGGTGGCCGCGGTGCCGGTGAAGGCGTCGGTGAAGATGAGCGCGAAGGCCTCGGGGATCTGGGTGAAGTTGACCGCGAGGACGATGATGCCGGCGCCGACGTACAGGAGGATCATGGCGGGCACGAAGCCGGCGGTGACCCTGCCGATGGACTTGATGCCGCCGAGCAGGACCGCCGCGGCGAGCACGGTCATCACGATGCCGCTGAGCCAGGTGGGCACACCGAAGGTGCCGTCGAGCTGGGTGGCGACGGTGTTGGCCTGGGTCATGTTGCCGATGCCGAAGCTGGCGAGCACGGCGAACACCGCGAACAGCAGGCTCAGGACGAGACCGGCCTTGTTGGGGATGGCGCGGGCGAGGTAGTACTGCGGACCACCGCTCTGCTCACCCTTGGCGTCGGTCGTGCGGTACTTCACGCCGAGGAACGCCTCGGAGTACTTGCTGGCCATGCCGACCAGGCCGGTGACCCACATCCAGAACAGCGCGCCGGGCCCGCCGAAGTAGATCGCGGTGCCGACACCGGCGATGTTGCCCACGCCCACCGTCGCGGCGAGCGCGGTGGTCAGTGCCTGGTACTGGGAGATGTCACCTTCGGTGGCTCCGGGATCGTGGCGGGTGATCAGACCCAGCCGCAGTGCGGGCCACAGCTTGCGGAACTGGACGCCCCTCAGCCGAATCGTGAGCACGAGGCCCGTACCCAACAGCAGCGGGATGAGCAGGTACGGGCCCCACACCACCCCTGCCACCTCGACGAGGAAATCGTTCACCGAATCCATCCGCGTCCTCCTGATCGTCCGAAGCCCCCGTCAGCGTCCGACCGGCCGGTGCCGGTGACGTCTGCGCTCGGGACCCGGCAGAGTCTAGGCTCCGGTGGCACGCAGTGTCCTCGGACCCCACGGCGCGTCCGATATGCGTTCTTCTCGATCGGGAGACCGCGTCAGTCGCGACGCGTTTCCAACACCGCGTCAGTCGCGACGCGCTTCCAGCACCGCGTCGTACAGTTCGCGCTTCGAGACCGTCGCTCCGGACGACTTCGACGCGGCCTCGGCGACGACGGCGCAGGCGTCCTTCAGCCGCATCCCGTCCTCGACCTTCCGTTCCACCTCGTCGACGAGGTCGACGGGGTCGGTGGCCACGGCGACCGCCCCTTCGAGCACCACGGTGATCTCACCGCGCGCGCCCTCGACGGCCCACTCGGCGAGTTCGGCGAGCGTGCCGCGGCGCACTTCCTCGTAGGTCTTGGTGAGTTCGCGGCAGACGGCGGCGCGTCGGTCGCCGCCGAGCACGTCGACGGCGTCGGCCAGGCACGCCGCGAGCCGGTGCGGTGCCTCGAAGAACACCACGGCGCGAGGCTCCTGCACGAGCGTTCCGAAATACGCGCGTCGCTGGCCCGGCTTGCGGGGCGGGAACCCGTCGAAACAGAACCGTTCGACGGGCAGGCCCGACAGCGCGAGTGCGGTGGTCACGGCCGACGGACCGGGCAGACAGGTCACCGGCAGACCGGCCTCGACGCACGCCGCGACGAGCCTGTAGCCGGGATCGCTCACCGACGGCATGCCCGCGTCGGTGACGAGCAGGACGGTGCGGCCCTCCTCGATATCGGTGACCAGGCCCGGAAGCCGCGACACCTCGACCTGGTCGTAGAAGCTCACGACCCGGCCGGTGATGGTGACGCCGAGCGCCGCGGCGAGTGCCTTGGTGCGGCGGGTGTCCTCGGCGGCGATCACGTCGGCGGTGCCGAGGGCGTCGCGGAGACGCGCCGAGGCGTCACCGATGTCTCCCATCGGAGTGGCGGCCAGCACGAGCCGGCCCTCTCCCGGATTCGCGCCCTGGACCGGTTTGGCTGCCTGCATACGGCTCAGCCTACGATCGGAACGTGACCGTGACGGACCGCAGCCCTTCACAGGCCCCCGGCCGTGGTCCGTCGGCAACGCAGGATCGTCGCCTTCTCGGTCCCGGCCCGTTGGTGCCCGGACCCGAGCCTCTCCCCGGAGATCGGGCGCGCGGCTGGATCGTCACCGCCTTCGTCACGGCCCTCGCCGCGATCACGCGGTTCACGATGCTCAACTACCCCACCGACGCGAAGACGCCGGTGTTCGACGAGAAGCACTACGCCCCGCAGGGCTGGCAGGTGCTCACCGGCGGCTGGATCGAGGACAACCCCGGTTACGGGCTCGTCGTGCATCCGCCCGTCGGCAAGCAGATGATCGCGATCGGCGAGGCACTGTTCGGATACACGGCGTGGGGTTGGCGTTTCTCGGCCGCGGCGGCCGGTGTCGTGCTCGTCCTGCTGGTCGTGCGGATCGTGCGGCGGCTGACCCGTTCGACGATGCTCGGCGCGGTCGCCGGGCTGCTGCTCGTCGTCGACGGGGTGACCTTCGTGTCGTCCCGCCTGGGCATGCTCGACATCTTCCAGGCGGTCTTCGTCGTCGCGGCCTTCGGGTGCCTGATCGTCGACCGCGACGACGTGCGTGCCCGCATGGCGAAGGTGCACGCCGAGGGCCGTGTCCTCGACAGTGTGTGGGGTCCGCGTTTCGGGGTGCGCTGGTGGCGCTTCGGTGCGGGCATCCTGCTGGGTCTCGCGGTGGGCACCAAGTGGTCGGGCCTGTACTTCATCGCGTTCTTCGGGCTGATGTCCGTCGCCTTCGACCTCGCGACTCGACGCGCCTACCGGGTGCAGCGACCGTGGATCGGGACGGCCCTGCGCGACATCGGTCCGGCGTTGTACGCCCTCGTGCTCGTCCCGCTCGGGGTCTACCTGTCGACCTACTGGGCGTGGTTCGCGAGCGAGACCGGCGTCTACCGTCACGCGGTCGGCTCGCGGATCGGCCACGACGGGATGTTCTCGTTCGTGCCCGACGCGCTGCGCTCGCTCTGGTACTACAGCGCGAGCGTCCTCGAGTTCCACTCCGGTCTGACGAACTCGGCCGGCAACCAGCATCCCTGGGAGTCGAAGCCGTGGACGTGGCCGATGGGTCTGCGGCCGATGCTGTACTACTTCGCCGACGGCGAGCGGATCAGCGGATGCGACGCCGAGCAGTGCGTCAAGGCCGTGATGCTGGTCGGAACGCCGGCGCTGTGGTGGGTGTCGCTGCCGGTGCTCGGGTGGGGACTGTGGCAGCTGCTCGTCCGCCGCGACTGGCGGTGGGCCGCGGTGCTCACCGGCTACGGCGCGGGGATCCTGCCGTGGTTCGCGAGCCTCGACCGGCAGATGTACTACTTCTACGCGGTGCCGATGGCGCCGTTCCTGGTGATGGGTGTCGCGCTGGTGCTCGGCGACATCCTCGGTTCACCGCACGCCTCGACGGAGCGGCGGACGACCGGGCTGCTCGTGGTGTGCCTGTATGTGGGGCTCGTCATCGCGAACTTCGTGTGGTTGTGGCCGATCCTCACGGCACTGCCGATCACGCCGGAGCACTGGAACGACCAGTTGTGGCTCCCCAGCTGGCGCTGAGGAGGGTCCGGGTTCAGTTCGGTTCGTCGAGCACGCTGCCCTCTGGCAGGTCGACGTCGCGGTCCCTGTCGGAGCCGTAGCGGACGCCGTCGAAGCGGCGCGCGAATCGCTCGTCGACGACCGTGAGGAAGCCCTTGAGTCGCTGGAGCAGCTCGGACAGGTGGCGGGGTACGAACGGATCGCCGAGCAGGTCGACGGTGGCGACGAGGCGGTCCTCGACGAGCACCACCTTGATGTGCGGCCACGTCCGGTTCAGCTCGGTGAGCTCGGCCAGCGCGTGGGTGCGACCGGCGGCGGGCGTAGCTCCCGGGGTGTCGTTCTCGGGGATCGCGTGCAGCAGCGGCGCCCACAGCCGGATGCTGCCGTCGTCGTCGATCACGACGAAGACCACCTGGGAGTCGAGGACCACGACGAAGTCGCCGTCGGCGTCGACCGGCACCGGGCGCCCGAGGGCGTGCGCGAGTGCGTCGCTCACGCGCTCGCGGAGGTCGCCGAGGGCGGACGGCGGATGTGCCTGCAGGAAGGCCGGATGCGGGACCTTCCCGCGACCGCGCAGCACCGACACGATGTGCCGGGCGAGCATGTCGGCCTCGGACACCGGCCGGGTGACCGGCTCGGATCCGGTGACCTCGACGGTGGCGTGTCCGCCGGCGCTCGCGTGCACGTGCACGCAGGCCGCGGGCCCGGAGGCGGTCTCGGCGTGCAGCTCGAACGCGTCGGAGCCGGCGAGTTCGGAGATGCGCCGGGCCAGCTGCGAGGCGTAACGGACCCAGTCGCGGTCGAGGGCCTCGTCGAATCGTTCGGTGTCGGTCACGCGCACTCCTCTCGAAGAGCAACTGCCGGGCAGGCGACACCGTACTCGGGGTGGACGACAACTCACCGCAGGCACGCGGCGTCGTGTGTCACCCGTGATGCCGCTGTGCGACCGCTGCCCACACCGCGACCCGCGACCCGCGTTCGAGGATGTCGACGATCGCGAATCCTGCCTGTGCGAGAACGGTGCTCACCGTCATCGAGACGGTTCCGGTGTCCTCCCCCGGCCCCGCCTCGTCGATCACCCACAGTTGTCCGTCGCCGGTCAGCAGCGGCGCGAGGGCGGCCACCGCAATGGTGTCCGTGCGGAGTTCGGGAAGGTCGAACGTGTAGATGCGGTCGAACTGCTCCTGCTGCGCGAACTCGTGGGCACGGGTCGCCGAGGGGACCACGCGCACGCGGCCGCGGGGGCCGACCTGCTCGGCGACCACGGCGGAGGCGGGCCCGGTGTCGATCGCGAGGACGGACGTGCCCGGACGCGGATCGAGGACGTCGAGCAGGAACTCGACGCCCTCGATGCGGGACCGTTCGGTCATTCGACCTTGCGCAGTGTCCGTTTCCTGCGCCCGCCCGTGATCAGGGGGTCGCGCTGCAGATCCCGGTAGAGCGACACGCACAGGCCGATCATCACGAGGAGGAAGGGGGCCGCGGCGATGATTGTCATCGTCTGCAGGGCGTTGAGCGCTTCCTCGCCGCCGCTCCACAGCAGCAGGGCCGCGACGCCGCCGGTGAGTCCGCCCCAGAAGATCACGACGCCACGATTCGGCGCGAGGGTGCCGCGCTGACTGAGGCTGCCCATCACCATCGACGCGGAGTCGGCTCCGGAGATGAAGAAGATGGCGATGAGGAGCATCGCGACGACCGTGGCGATACCGGTGAGCGGAAGGTTTCCGAGCACCCCGAACAGCTGTCCTTCGACGCTGTCGGCGCCCGCGATGTCGTACCCGTCCAGTTGCTGTCCGATACCGGCGCCGCCGAAGATCGAGAACCAGATGAGGCTCACGAGGCTCGGGACGAGGATGACACCGACGATGAACTCGCGGATGGTGCGTCCACGGCTGATGCGGGCGAGGAACATGCCGACGAAGGGCGCCCACGAGACCCACCACGCCCAGTAGAAGATCGTCCAGCTCGACAGCCACTCACCTGCGGCCTCGTTGGAGGCGGCCGTGCGCGCCGACATGCGGGCGAACTCCGCGGCGTAGGCACCGAGGGTGGTGGGCACGAGGTTGAGGATGAAGACGGTGGGTCCGAGCACGAACACGAAGACAGCCAGGATCGCGGCGAGCACCATGTTGATGTTCGACAGGTACTGGATGCCCTTGGCGACACCCGTGACCGCGGAGGCGATGAACGCGAGCGTGAGCAGGGCGACGATCGCGACGAGCAGCATCACGCCGGCCGTCTCGAGCCAGCCGGTAACCTCGAAGCCCGATCCGATCTGCAGGGCGCCCAGGCCGAGCGACGCCGCGGTGCCGAACAGGGTCGCGAACAGGGCGAGGATGTCGATGACCTTGCCGAGCGGACCTTCGGCCCGGCGCCCCAGCAGCGGGATGAAGGCCGAGCTGATGAGCTGCTTGCGTCCCTTACGGAAGGTGCCGTACGCGATGGTCAGGCCGACAACGGCGTAGATCGCCCAGGGATGCAGGCTCCAGTGGAACATCGAGGTCGCCATCGCGACACCGGTGCCACCGTTGGTGCCCGGTGGCGGCTCGACGAAGTGCGAGAGCGGTTCGGCGACACCGAAGAACATCAGACCGATACCCATGCCGGCGGCGAACATCATCGCGATCCAGCTGACGGTGCGGAACTCCGGCTTCTCGTCGTCCTTGCCGAGCGGGATCCGGCCGTAGCGGCTCACCGCCAGCCAGAGCGCGAAGAACACGAATCCGCTCGCCGTGAGCACGAACAACCAGCCGAACTCGACGACGATCCAGTCGAGGATGTTCCCGGTAACGGTCCCGAAGTTCTCCGTGGCGGCCAGACCCCACACCACGATCGCCGCGACCAGCGCGGCAGCGACTCCGAAGACCACCTTGTCGGTCTGCGGCGGATGCGCCGCGGACGCGGCTACTGCAGGAGCACCGGCGCCCGAGACCTCGTCGATCTCCTCGGACCCGGGCCGATCACCAGGGACGTTCATGCGAACAAACCTTCCAAGTTTCGGCCGCCTGCGGAGCGGAATCACCGAACCCGAGAAAATCGTCACATTTCGGACGCACCCTGCATACTCTGCGCGAACCGGAAGACGGGCAGGTCAGCCCGCGCGCAGGGCGGCCGAGACGAATTCGAGGATCTCCTCGTCGGACATCCCGAGTGCCCTCACCTCGGCGACGTACTCGTTGGTGGATCGCTGGGCCCGCGTGCGAGTGGGATCGCCCGTGTCGGCGACGAACGTCCCCGCCCGCCCGCGGGCCTCGAGCACACCCAGCTTCTCGAGTTCCCGGTAGGTCTTCGCGACCGTGTTCGGGGCGATGCCGAGTGTGTCGGCGAGACCCCGGACGGTGGGTAGCTTGGAACCTGCGATCAGCTCACCATCGTGTACCAGGTCGACGATGCGTCGGCGCAGTTGCTCGAACGGCGGGACGGGTGAGTCGGGATCGATGGTGAGGTCGAGCATTCTCGCAGGTTATCAGCGCTCGGTGACCTTGACGGGCGCTTCGGCCGAGGGCGCGTCGGCGGGCGCGGTGTTGTAGCTGCCGGTCTCGAGCAGGTCGCGGATCTGGATGAGCAGATCGGTCTCGCTCAGCGGCTCGTCCTCGGGCTCCTTCTCCGGCGCGAAGCGGGCCTTGGCGGCATTGACCGGCACGATGAGCACGAAGTAGACGACGGCGGCGATGATGAAGAAGTTGATCGCCGCGGAGATGACGGCACCGAGGTTGACGAAGGTCGCGTCGTTCGACGAGAGCAGGCGGAAGCCGAAGCCCATCTCGTTGTCGCCACCCACAGCAGCGACCAGCGGGTTCACGATGTGATCGGTGAACGCCGTGACGATGGACGTGAACGCCGCGCCGACGACCACTGCGACGGCGAGTTCGACGACGTTTCCGCGCAGCAGGAAATCCTTGAAACCTTTGAGCATCGTGCTCCGTGCCTTTTCTGAGAGGGAATTCGAAAACTTCAGGGCGCGGAAATCGTAATAATGCTTCCCAACAGCTTCAACAGGGACGAATCGGGCAACACGAGCGCGAGTGACACCGGAGTATGGGCTGTGCCAGGGCAGAATCGGGCCATGGCAACCACGGCGACGATCTATCACAATCCGCGTTGCAGCACGTCACGCAACACTTTGGCGTTGCTGAAGGAAAACGGGCTCGAACCCACGGTCATCAAATATCTCGAAACCCCGCCCTCCCGCGACGAGCTGCGGTCGCTGCTCGATGCGGCAGGTCTCACACCGAGTCAGGCGATCCGGAAGAAGGAATCGCTCTACAAGGAGCTGAACCTGGCCGAGGCATCCGAGGACGAACTGCTCGACGCGATGGTCGCGAACCCGATCCTCATCGAGCGCCCGCTGGTCGTCACCGACAAGGGCACCGTGCTCGCGCGTCCGGTCGACAAGGTGCGCGAGATCCTCTGACGCCAGTTACAGGACCGCCCGCGAGAGCGGGCACGACATGCATCGCGGACCGCCGCGGCCGGAACCGAGTTCCGACCCGGCGATCCGCAGCACCTCGACCCCAGAATCCTCGAGGCGGGTGTTCGTCTCGACGTTGCGTTCGTAGGCGACGACGACGCCGGGCGCCACGGCCAGCGTGTTGTTCCCGTCGTCCCACTGCTCACGCTCGGCGACAACGGAATCCAGACCGGTGTCGATGACGCGCAGTTTCTCGATCCCCATCGCGTCGGCGGCCGCCTCGAGGAAGGGGCGCGGTCCCGAGATCTGTACCGCGCCGTTCTCGCGGTGGATGGCGAACGCCTGCAGGCTGTCCCGGATCGCCGGGTACATCACCACCGCGTCGACGTCGACCATCGTGCACACCGTGTCGAGGTGCATCGACGCCCGTCGCTGCTCGATCGGGACCGCCAGCACGGTGTGCGCGAGACCGTCGTCGAAGGCGCTGCGCGCCAACGCTTCCGCACCGGCCGGGCTGGTCCTCTCCCCCACCCCGACGGCCACGACGCCGGGCGCGAGCAGCAATACGTCGCCGCCCTCGACGGGCGCGGTGTGCGATTCGTACGCGCGTCGCACGTGGAGGAACTGCGGATGGAAGGCGTAGATGAGGTCGGTGAGGCTGGTCTCGCGCCGGCGCGCGGGCAGCGCCAGATTGGGGATCGCCACGCGCGTTCCGATCCAGAACGACGAATCGCGCGTGAACAGCAGGTTCGGAAGCGGTGCGATCGCGAAATCGGAGCCGTGGTGCATCAGGCGCACGAGGGACGGGGCCGCGCCACTGCCTACCGCGGGCAGTTCGTCGAAGGTCATGCCCGCGATGAGGATCCGGGCGAGTTCGGCAGCGGGCAGGGCACGCAGATGGCCCGTCAGCTCCTCTGCGAGCGCATAACCGAGACGTTGCGCGTCGACGGCCGACGACACGCTCTGCACCCGCGCGGCGCCACTGGCCTCGAGTGTCTCGGTGAGCAGGTCTGCCAGCAGGAACACCTCGACCCCGCGGCTGCGCAGCAGCTCGGCGAAGGCGTCGTGCTCCTCCTGGGCGCGCGCCACCCACGGCAGGGCGTCGAAGAGCAGCTGGTCGTTGTTGCGGGGCGTGAGGCGTTCGAGTTCGGCACCGGGCCGGTGCAGCATCACGGCGCGGAGTTCACCGACTTCGGACTCGACACCCCAGCGATGACTCATATGCTCACGGTATCGCGCAGGACGGCGGCATCCGGGTCAGGCGCGTCGAGTACGGCGACAACGATTGCGAAGAACACACCGAGAACACGAGGGAGATTTCATGGCCGACGACCCGCTCGGGTGCCTGGCACCGTACGCCGGGCGCTGGACCGGAGGTGGCGACGGCCACTACCCCACCATCGACGACTTCGCGTACGACGAGACGATCGAGTTCGCCACCCTTCCCGGCAAGCCCTTCCTGATGTACGTCAGCCGTACGCGGCACCGCACGGAGGGACGCCCGTTGCACACCGAGAACGGCTACCTGCGTCGCAGCGGCGACGACGTCGAACTGCTCGTCTCGCAGCCCACCGGGTTCGTCGAGATCCAGCGGGCCAGGCCGGAAGGCGGCGTGCTGGACTTCACCACCCTCACCCTGGAGCGCTCACCCGACGCCAAGCCCGTGCACGAGGTCCGGCGGCGTTTCGAGGTCGACGGCGACGTGCTGGTCTACGACTTCTGGATGGCCCACGCCGACACTCCTCTGACGCACCACCTGCACGCCGAACTGCACCGCGCGTCGGAGTGATCCAGGTGGATCCGGCCCCGCTCAGCGGGGTCGGAACCACCGGAATTCACTTCGTGCCGACGACGCGACGGAAGTAGTCGTTGGCGGCCTGCATGACGAGGTTGTAGGGCGGCGCGAACTTGCGGGCCCACCAGTACCCGAACCGGGTGTCGAACGACGTGTAGACCATGAAGCGGTTCTTCAGGATGCCGGCGACGATGCGTTCGGCAACCTTCTCGGGCGTCGCGGCGTGCCGGACGAACTGCTTGGTGAGCTTGCGGACCTCGGGGCGGTCGCGGTCGACGCCGACGATCTGCACGGTGTCGACGAGCGGTGTGCGCACGGCCCCCGGGACGACGAGCGAGACACCGATGCCGTCGCGCTTGAGGTCGAACCGCAGCACCTCCGACACCCCACGCAGACCGAATTTGCTTGCGCTGTAGGCGGCATGCCACGGCAGGGCGAGCAGCCCGGCAGCCGAGGAGACGTTGACGATGTGCCCGCCGCGGCCGGCCTCGATCATGGCCGGCACGAAGTTCTCGATGACGTGGATGGGCCCCATGAGGTTGACGTCCACCATGAGCTTCCAGTGCTCGTGCTCCAGCCGGTCGACCGTGCCCCACACCGACACTCCCGCGACGTTGGCGACGATGTCGAGCGCCCCGCACGCCTCGTGCACGTCGCGGGCGAAGGCGGTGACGGCCTCGTAGTCGGAGATGTCGAGGGCGGCCGAGTGCAGCACGGTGCCGCCGCGTTCACGAACGCTGCGGACCACCTCGCCGAGGGCCTCCTCCTGCAGATCGGTGAGCACCAGCCGGGCCCCGCGATCGGAGGCCGCATGGGCCAGGGCGCGGCCGATTCCGCTGGCCGCGCCGGTCACAAGGAATTTGGTGCCGCGCAGGTCGGTGATCGCCATGGCGACACCCTAACGTCGCCGTGACGACGCGACGCTCCGGCGCGCCACGGATAAGACCGGATGCGCCGGAGCGAAGCGACTTGTGTGGCCGGAGCGAAGCAAGTTGTGCGGCCGGAGCGAAGCGACCTGTGTGGCCGAGCGAACCGACCTGTGAGCCGGAGCGTGCGGCTCCGGCGGATGGAACTCGCAGAATCGAACTCAGAGCCGCTGTGCCATCTCCTCCTGGTATTCCCGAATCGTGCGCTCGATCATCTCGACATCGTCGTGGCGATTCTCGCTGCGCGCGAGGTCGGCGCGCTCGCGCAGTACCCGGATCGCCCGACGCAACTCGTCGTCACTCATCCTGTGGTCCATGCCACACAGTCTGCCGGGTTCGGCGAGGACCCGCCAGCGGATGGCCCCGCATACGACGAAAGCCCCGCCGAGGGCGGGGCTTTCGGGGGTGGAGCTGAGGGGAATCGAACCCCTGACCTCTTCGATGCGAACGAAGCGCGCTACCAACTGCGCCACAGCCCCGTAGGTTCCGAGGGAACCGACTCGCAAACTCTAGCAAACCACCCCGTCCATCACGAAATCGGAGTGTCGGCGCAGGTGACGGGCGATTTCGCGATCTGCTCCGAAGACGGGTCGGGGCCCGCACCGATTCGGTGCGGACCCCGCCGGAAGCATCGTCGGACGATCATTCCCCCACTGCGCGGGGAACGACGTAGTCGCCGGGCTCGTCGTCGCCGTCGCTCGCCCGGACGTCGTAGCCGTGGTCGATGCCGTAGTCGTCCTCGTAGCGATCGAGATGTTCGAACTCCGGATCCTCGTCGTCGACCTCGAGGACCACGGCCCCCGGGCGACGCAGACGCTGCGGAACGTCGTCGTGGCCGCCGCGGGCTCCTGCGCGGGACCGCTGCAGTCGCGCGAGCCGACGCCGCCGGATCTCCTGTTCGAGACGCACCTGGCGCCGCAGGTAGAACAGGTAGGCCACGAGGGCCACGGCCGCGAGACCGGCGAGCCACCACATGACCGACGAGACGATCAGGGCGAGCGCCGACGTCATGATCGCGGCGATCAGCAGGCCGAGGACGGTCCGCTGACGGAATTCGTATCGTGCAGCGCTCGCGACGGCATCGGCGTGCGGGTCGAATCCGCCGCGACCCCGGCGCTGCGGTGCGTGTGCGCGCACGGGCTCACGGTCGGGTGCTGCTTCGTCGTGGACGTCGGCCTCGTCGGAATCGATCTCCGGCCTGTCGTCGAGTTCAGTGTTCATGCGGTCCTCCGCGGGGGTGCGGTGCGTGCGGTCACGAGTCGGACGCCAATGAGGATCGCTGCGGTGTCCGGCGGCCGGCCCCCGAGGGGTAATCGGCTCGTCGTCTCCGCGGTGCAGAACTCGAGTTGCGAGAGCGGCGTCGGTCGTCTGCCGGATTCGAGGACGCTTCGTGACCAGCATGGGCACCAGAACGAACAACCACACGGCAACGAGCCCGATCCACAGAAGCGAGTTCGGCATCCGGTGGTCCTCCCTCCAGTCGTCGCCCTACCAGCCCGTCGACGCCACCGACCTACATGAGGCTAACGGCATCACTGCGCTTACCTGTACAGAAACGCCGACTCAATCGACTACAGAAGTCACTCGAGTCACGCGAAACCAACTGACACTTTCTTCACTCTAATCACAGAGATCCCACACGCGCTGGGGATTGTTACTCGAGTTGCGAGTAACCTGCGTTACATAACGGACGAACCCGACTCGAGACGGGAAGTGATCAGGACCAGGTCGCGCGACCGGCCCGGACGAGGCGATCCGAGACCGAGCCCGGAACCTCCTCGACCGTCATCGCGACCAGCAGATGGTCGCGGAATCGACCCTGGACGTCGAGATAGCGCTTCAGCAGACCTTCCTCGCGGAAGCCGACGTTGCGCAGCACCGCGCGACTGGGCTCGTTCTCGGGCCGCACGGTGGCCTCGACGCGGTGCAACCCGACCGGGCCGAAACAGTGATCGAGACCGAGGGCGACGGCAGCGGTCGCGACGCCGAGGCCGTTGACCTCCTTCTCCACCCAGTAGCCGATCCAGGCCGAGCGCAGTGCCCCGCGCACGATGTTGCCCACCGTCAGCTGCCCGCAGAACCTACCGTCCAGTTCGATGGCCATCGGCAGCATCAGGCCCTTGTGGGCCTCCGACCGCAGGCTCCGATACAGCCCCGGCCACACCGAGATGTGGTGCCGCATGTCCCACGGCGCCTCACCGGTCGGCTCCCACGGCTCGAGATGCGCACGATCACGCAGACGCAGGCGACTCCAAGCCGCGGCATCGCGCAGTCGGATCGATCGGACGGTCACGACGCCCCCGGCCACCCGCAGCGGCCCGAGCTCGGCCGGCCAGCCGGGATGACGGGACATCAACCACGCTGCCCGAGGAACGCCACGTCCACCGGGTCGCCCGTGCGGATCTCGGAGACCTCGGGGTCGACGATGACGAGACAGTTCGCCTCGGCGAGGGTCGCGAGCAGGTGCGACGACGAGCCGGCAGCGCCACCGAGCGCCTGCACGAGATAGTCGCCCGTCGTCTCGTCGCGCATGAGCTGGCCGCGCAGGAAACCCTTGCGACCGGGGATCGAGGTGATCGGGGCGACCGTGCGAGCCGAGACGACGCGGCGCATCGGCTGGCGCCGGCCGAGCGCGATGCGGATCAGCGGCCGGACCATCACCTCGAAGACGACGAGCGCGCTCACCGGGTTGGCGGGCAGCAGGAAGGTCGGCACCTCGTCGCGGCCGAGACGTCCGAAGCCCTGGACCGAACCGGGATGCATCGCGATCCGCTCGACGCCCAGCTCACCGAGATCGGACAACGCCTCGCGGACCTCCTCGAGCGCGCCACCGCCCACGGCACCGGCGATCACGACGATCTCGGCGCGGATCAGCTGACCCTCGACGACCTCGCGCAGCCGCTTCGGGTCGGTGCTCGCGATGCCGACCCGGTTGACGTCGGCACCGGCGTCACGCGCGGCCGCAGCCAGCGCGTAGGAGTTGACGTCGTAGACCTGCCCCGGCCCGGGGGTGCGGTCGACGTCGACGAGTTCGCCGCCGACGGAGATGACCGACAGTCGCGGCCGCGGATGGACGAGCACCTTGTCGCGGCCGACCGCGGCGAGCAGACCCACCTGGGCGGCCCCGATGATCGTCCCCGCCCGCACCGCGATGTCGCCGGGCTGGACATCGTCGCCGGTGCGACGCACGTAGTCGCCCGAACGCACCGGCTCGAGCACCTTGATGCGCGCGGCACCACCATCGGTGTTGTCGAGTGGCAGCACCGCGTCGGCGAGCGTCGGCAGCGGCGCACCGGTGTCGACGCGGACCGCCTGACGGGGCTGGAGACGGATCGGCTGACGCGAACCGGCACGCACCTCGCCCACCACCGGCAGCGTCACCTCGGCGGGCGCGGAGTCGCCGTCGGTCTCGGCCGGGGCCTGGACGTCGACGCTGCGCACGGCGTATCCGTCGATCGCCGCCTGGTCGAATCCGGGTAGGGGTCGCTCGGTGACCACTTCCTCCGCGCACAGCAGACCCTGCGCCTCGGAAATGGCCACCCGGACCGGCCGGGGTGCGACTGCCGCCGCCGTGACCCTGGCCTGCTGATCCTCAACCGACCGCATACCGCTTCTCGTCCTCCAGCCCGTCCTGCAGTCAGCGCTTCAGGCGCTCGAGGAGCCACTCGCGCAGCGAGGGCCCGTACTCTTCCGTGTTCAACGCCGAGTCAACCGCAGCGCGCAGATAGCCCCCGGGATTTCCGAGGTCGTGTCGGGTGCCGCGGTGCACCACCACGTGGACGGGGTGGCCCTCGGAGATGAGCAGGGCGATCGCGTCGGTGAGCTGCAGTTCTCCCCCCGCTCCAGGCTCGATGCGACGCAGTGCGTCGAAGATCGCCCGGTCGAGCAGGTAGCGGCCGGCGGCAGCGAAGGTCGACGGTGCGTCCTCCACGGCCGGCTTCTCGACCATGCCGAGCACCTTGAGCACGTCGGGGTTGGCGGCATCCGGTACGACCTCGACGTCGAAGACGCCGTACGCGCTGACCTGTTCCTTGGGCACGTCGATCGCGCACAGCACGGAACCGCCACGCTTGGCGCGGACGCGCTGCATCGTCTCGAGCACGCCGACCGGCAGCACGAGGTCGTCGGGCAGCAGCACGGCGATCGCGTCCTCGTCGGGATCGAGCGCCTCTTCGGCGCACGCCACGGCGTGACCGAGGCCGAGCGGCTTCTCCTGGACCACGGACTCGACCTCGAGCAGCCCCTGGGCCTTGCGGACCTTGGCGAGGAGCTCGTACTTGCCCTTCTCCTCGAGCTTGGACTCGAGGACGAGATCCTCGACGAAGTGCGCGACCACGCCGTCCTTGCCCGGCGCCGTCACGATGAGAAGGCGTTCGGCGCCCGACTCCGCGGCTTCACCCGCCACGAGCTCGATGCCGGGCGTGTCGACCACCGGCAGGAGTTCCTTCGGAACCGTCTTGGTTGCGGGAAGGAACCGCGTCCCCATACCTGCTGCGGGGACAACCGCGGTCTTGAAATGCCGCGTGCCTCCGGTCGTACTGTTCGTCATAGACTCCCACCCTAAACTTCGGCCACCGAGGACGGTGGTTCGGCGATCGTAAGGCGCAGACATGCCCCCACCCCCGAAAGCGGTCTGGCGTGACCGCATTCTTACAGCTCGGCGCGAGCTGAGTGCTGCGAGGCGCAGAATCGAGGACACCGCGCTCGCCACGGTGGCCTCGACGCTGGCCCCGGCGGGGTCGATGGTGTGCGCATATGTGCCCGTGGGTTCGGAGCCCGGATCGATCGCGCTCCTCGACGCTCTGACCGAGGCCGGAACGACGGTGCTCGTCCCGGTGACCCGCACCGGCGAACCGTTGTCGTGGGCCCGCTACATGGGCGAGAAGACGCTGATGGCGGCCGATTTCGGGCTGCGCGAGCCGGGTGGTGAGATCTTCCCGCCCGAGGCGGTGGCGAAGGCTCACACGGTGCTCGTCCCGGCCCTGGCGGTGGACGCGCGGGGCGTGCGGCTCGGCCGCGGCGCCGGTTTCTACGACCGCACCTTGCACCTCGCCTCACCCGACGCCGCGATCATCGCGGTGGTCCGCGATGAAGAACTCGTCGACGAACTGCCCGAGGACCCCCACGACATCCGCATGGGATGGGCGCTGACACCCGGGAAAGGGCTGGTCCGGCTCGGTAGCGGCGACCGTGCGGAACAACACACTCCCTAGCGCTGTTGGCACTGTCGGCGGTAGAGTGCCAAAACTGCAGTACGACGAATACTGCGGTTCGACGAACTGGCGGAGGATCAACCGGTGCCCACCTACTCATATGCCTGCACGGCCTGCGACAACAAGTTCGACATCGTGCAGTCCTTCAGTGACGACTCCCTGACCGAATGCCCGCAGTGCGAGGGCAAGCTGCGCAAGCTCTTCAACTCGGTCGGCATCGTGTTCAAGGGCAGCGGCTTCTACCGCACCGACTCCCGCAGCGGCAGCACCGCGAGCGAATCCGCGTCGACGAGCTCGAGCAGCTCCTCGTCGAGCGACAGCAGTTCGTCGAGCAGTTCGTCGTCGAGCAGCACCTCCTCGGCTCCGGCTGCCGCCGCGAGCTGACCTCCGGACTCCTTTGTCCACAGGCGGTCGAGTCATCCACAGACCGCCGTCTCCGAGGGCTCATCGGGGCCGACAGAGCATCCCCACCTTCTAGGTTCGGGGCATGCCCGTCGGCCCTTTCTCGTTCCTCCAGCGTGCGCGCGCGCATCCGCACCACTCGCGCTCCTCTGCGGGTGCCTCGCTGCAGCCCACCCTCCCCGACCGGTTCGTCGAACTCCTCCGCCCCGGCTGGTCGCGCATCGTCCGGGCCCGCCGGATCGCGGCCGGACTCCTCGCCGTCCTCGCGGTGATCCTCGCGCTGCGCGGCGACCCCGACACCGATCGTGTGGGTGTCGTCGTCGCGGCTCACGATCTCGCGCCCGGGCACACCCTCACGGCCGACGATGTCGCGCACGTGGAGCGCGATCGGTCCACTGTGGTCGCCGGGACCCTGCACGACGTCGACGACGCCGTGGGCCACACTCTCGCCGGCCCTGTGCCGGCCGGTGAACCCCTCGTGGACACCCGCCTTCTCGGTCCTCGTCTCGCCGCAGTCGCCACCGGCTCCACCGAGGCCCGCGTAGTGCCCATCCGGCTCGCCGATGCCGGGGTGAGCGAACTGCTCCGTGAGGGCGACCGCGTCGATGTCCTGACGGTGACGGAGACCGAAGAGGGACCCCTGCCCGGCGCCCACGTCCTCGCTCGGGGTGCAGTGGTGGTGCTGGCCGAATCCGGCGGTTCGACGAGGGATCGGAACGAGCGGGTCGTGCTGGTCGCGCTGGAGCCCGAACCTGCCACGGCGGTCGCGGCGGCGTCGCTCGTGAGCGCGCTGACCGTCACGCTGCACTGAATGTCCCGGTGGTTACCGAGCCTCCCGGTCGTTTCCCCTGCACAATCGCCACGAGGAACCGACCTCGCGGTTTATCGTGTGGACGTCCGTGTGACCTACCTCATGTGCGCGGCTCCGGCGGACAGGCCGCGAGAAGGAGCACACCATGCTGAAGGGCTTCAAGGACTTCATATTGAGGGGCAACGTCCTCGATCTCGCCGTCGCGGTCGTGGTCGGTGCCGCGTTCACCGCCATCGTCACGGCCTTCACCCAGTACATCATCGAGCCGCTCGTCAGCGCGATCGGCGGCGACAACGAGATGGGCTGGGGCTTCGAGATCGTGAGCGGCAACCCGGAGACCTTCGTGAACATCGGCGCGGTGATCTCCGCGATCATCAACTTCATCATCATCGCCGCGGTCGTGTATTTCGTGCTCATCGTCCCCGCCAACGCGGCGAAGAAGAAGTTCGTCACCGAACCGGAGGACAAGCAGGCCAGCGCCGAGGACCTGCTCATCCAGATCCGCGACATCCTCGAGGCCCAGGCAGGTCAGGCCGCCCAGGGCGCACACGCCAAGCCGACGCCGCGCGTGGAATGAGCACGTGTGCATCGGGCATGACAAGACCGGGCCCGCTCGATGATTCGAGCGAGCCCGGTCTTGTCGTGCTGTGTTCGGCGTGAGCCGGACGTCTACGTCCTAGACGGTCCAGGGAGCGCCGTAGGTGGTGACGTTGTCGCCGTTGGCCGTGATGGCGCGAACGAACGGACGGACCTGGACAGCGCCGAGGACGCCGGAGGCCGTGCCGTGGACGTTGGAGAACTGAACGGTCTTGAAGTCACCGTCGAACTCGCCCTCGGCGACGACGAGCTCCTCGATGCCCGGAGCCGGGGTCAGCTCGAGCTCGGCGTAGGCCTGCGGAAGGATGTCGGTGACCTTGGCGGTGACGTCGCCGCTGAGCTTGGCGTCTACACCGAGGCCAGGAGTCGAGTAGGTGACTCCGATGGCTCCGTCGATGCTGCCGGCCCACGCGAACTGGTAACCGAACTGGAAGGTCGTGCCCTCGGCGTCGGCAGCGCCCTCACCGATCAGGTTGGCCGTACCGCGGCCGTTGTGGAAGAACTCGCGGTTGAACGGGCTGCCGCCGAGAGCCGGAACACCCTGGATGAAGGTGTCCTCCTGGGTCACGACGACCTCGAGGCCGTCGGAGACGATGCGGTTCTGGTCGTTGACCTCGGCCGAGGCGGCACCCGAGGCACCGAGGACCAGGCCGAAGACGGCGGCACCGGCGACGGCGGCGTTACGAGCGGCCTTGAAGCCACGCGACTTGATTCCCATGATTACTCCGTTTGTGGTGGTGGGGATTTCTTGCGGGATGGCGCGGAGCAGGACTAGAGGGTCCAGACCTGGCCGTAGGTGGTGACGTTGTCGCTGTTGGCCGTGATCACACGGACGAACGGACGGACGGAGACCGGACCGATGACTCCGGTAGCGGCACCGTGGACATTGGCGATCTGAACTTCCTTGAAGTCGCCATCGAACTCACCCTCGGCCACGACAATTTCTTCAATGCCAGGCGCTTGACTCAATTCGATGCCCGCAGTGACCTGCGGCAGAATGCTGCCCACACCGATGTCCGTGGACTGGTGCTCATAGTCGCCACCATCCTCGATCACAGTCCAGAGCTTCTTGCCGTCCTTGGTGCCGTCGACTGTGGCCTGAACCCGCTTCTCCTCGTCAACCACGTTGCCGGAGTAGTCGACGTATTGGCCAGCGGAATTCTTCAGCCAAACCTCTTCCACCGTGTCCGAATAGCCATAACCAAGGTCCGTGGCAAGCTCAGGGGAAGTCCAATTGAAGCCGATCGCACCGTCGACCGACGCCGTCCACGCGACCTGGTAGCCGAACTGGAAGGTCGAACCCTCGAAGTCCGCCGCCTCGGGGCCGACGATGTTCGCGATGCCGCGGCCGTTGTGGAACCATTCGCGGCTCAGCGGGCTGCCGCCGATCGGGGGCACACCGTTGATGAAGGTGTCCTCCTGCGTGACGATGACCTCGTGGCCGTTGGAGACGATCCGGTTCTGGTCGTTGACCTCGGCACCTGCGGCGCCGGCCGATCCGAGAACCAGACCGGCCACAGCAGCTGCTGCCACCGTGGCGTTGCGGGCGGCCCGGAAGCCACGTCGCGTCTGAATCTTCATGAATGCCTCATCCGTTCTCTGCGTGCCGGGTTGCGCACCGCGTCCGACAACAAGTAGTCGCCCTGTCGCCCGCGGGCCGCTGTCCACAGCGAACACACCGGCGGATCAGCCGCCGGTGTGTCGGTACGTCCATCGTCCGCACGGTTTTGCTTTACCGATTCGTGACCGAGCCCAGGCTGTGAAGCCTGGGCTCGACCGGTTTGAACCTGAGAGGGAGATTAGACCGTGACCATTCCTAGAGCAACGCCTAGCTTTCGTAACGCTCCGGTATAGGCGCGGTGCAGATCACACGCCCGACCGTTCACCGAAGCGGTCAAATAGGACACCTATCAGGTTGGAATATGTAACCCAGGATTACACGTACAGGACTCGATCAGCGCCACATCGGCGCAGGTAGAAGCCACATTCTTATTGCACCCGGAGTGCAGGACAAAATACCTTATGTGACCGGAAACACAGATCACAAACATCGCGCGGACCAGACGGAGATGAACGGATCGTTGCGGCGACGTTTCGTTGCGGTCGACAACGGGTTGGAATCCGGTTGAGCGCAACTCGACGTCAGTGATGCAGATCACTCACCGGAGTGGTGTGGAGGCACCTGCCTGCGCAGCCATTCGTCCGAGCCGCCACCGCCGGAGTCGCTCTCGCCCCGTTCGTCGCGTGTCGTCTCGGGAAGTACATCTCCGAAGATGCGCGCCAGCCGTGCCCGGTCGATCCGGGCACGGCTCTCACGCTTTGCTTCGGTCACCTCGTCGGGCTCCTGCGGGTCCGCAGGGTCGCCGGACATGGCGTCACTCCTCCATCCAGGACAGCTCTTCGATGACGTGCGCCGCGAGAGGAAGCAGGGTCGCCATCCCGTCGCGGATGGCGGGACGCGACGACGCGAGGTTCACCACCAGCGTCGATCCGGAGACGCCCACGAGACCGCGGGAGAGGCCGGCGTCGACGGCACCCGACGCCAGGCCCGACGAACGCAGCGCCTCGGCGATGCCGCGAATCTCGTGATCGAGCACGTCCTCGGTCGCGTCGGGAGTCACGTCGCGCGGGGTGACACCGGTGCCACCGACGGAGATCACCAGGTCGACACCGCCGATCACCGCGGTGTTGAGTGCATTTCGGATCTCGACCTCGTCGGCCGCGACCGTCACGACACCGTCGACCGCGAAGCCACCTTCGACGAGAAGCTCCGTGACCAGCGGGCCCGCGGAGTCCGGACTGTCGCCGTGGGAGACGCGGTCGTCGACGACGACGACGAGCGCGCGGCCTTTTCTGGGAGCTTCGAGTTCCATGAGGTCCACGGTAGTTTGCGGGTCGAGAGCATGCGGCTCTTGTACCGAAATGTGAGCTATGTCCATGTCGTCCCTCATCGTCCGGCGGAATCTGCGGTGGTCACGACGTCGACGGTGTTCTCCTCACCGTCGGCCGTGCGGTAGGTGATCTTCACGGTCTCGCCGGGAGCGCGGGAGCGGATCGCGGCGATGAGCGAGTCGCCGTCGGTGATGACCCGCTCGTCGACGCGGACGATGAGCGCGTTGTTCGGGATGCCCGCACGATCGGCCGGCCCGTCGGGTACGACTTCCACGACGCGCGCGCCGTAGGCGTTGTCCCGGGACGGGACCTGGACACCGATGATCGAGTGCGTCGCCTGCCCGGTGTCGACGAGTTCCTGCGCGATGCGCCGGGCCTGCTCGACGGGGATCGCGAAGCCGAGGCCGATCGAGCCCGACTGTCCGCCGGCCGTGGCGATCGCGGTGTTGATGCCGACGAGGCGACCTTCCATGTCGACGAGCGCGCCACCGGAGTTGCCCGGGTTGATCGCCGCGTCGGTCTGGATCGCGTCGATGACCGACGCCTGGTTGGCAGTGTCCCCGCTCGTGGAGACGGGACGGTTGAGGGCCGAGACGATGCCCGCCGTCACGGTGCTCTGGAGTCCGAGTGGCGAACCGACGGCCACGACCTCCTGGCCGACCGCCAGGTTCTCGGCGCTGCCGAGTTCGATAGGTGTGAGGTCGGTGCGACCTTCCGTCCGGATGACGGCGATGTCCGAGACCGCGTCCGCGCCGACGACCGTCGCCGGTGCGGTGGAACCGTCCGAGAAGTAGACCGTCAGGCGCGCGCCCTGCCCGCCACCCGCCACGACGTGGTTGTTGGTGAGAATCAATCCGTCCGAGGACAGGACCACACCCGAACCCTCACCGGCACCCGTGCGACCGAGGACCTCGATCCGCACGACGCTCGGCACGACCCTGTCGGCGACGGCCTGCACGCTGCCCTCGGGAGCGGCGGCGATCGTCTGTGTCTCGGGTCGCGGGGCGTCGAGGGAGTTGACGACCGGTCCGGACGAGTCGCGTACCGACCAGGCACCGACCGCGCCACCGATTCCGCCGCTCACCAGTGCCAGTGCGATGGCACCGACGACGAGGGCGGTACGGCCCGGCATGCGATTCGATGCCGTGTGATTCGGTGCTGGGTGATTCGATCCCGGCGCCGGCGGCGGAGGTGCCGGCTGCTGGGCGGCCTGCGCGTAGGGGTCGGTGTATCCACCGGGGCCGTACGGATGGGGTTGCGGTTGCGGTGCTCCCGCGCCGCGGGTGGGGTCCTCACTCATTCGTCACTTCGCCTTCGTCCGCCGGGGCCACCGGACGCATACGGGTCGACGTCGGCGTGCGGTGGCCGATCATGCGGGGTGCGTCGAGCACCTCCGCCCTTCTTCGTCCAGCATGGACCGGGCAGCTGAGAGTCGCCTCAGAAGTACCCGCGATTCTGCTGTCGAATTCATTCGATCTCGGTGGGGTGTGTCTCTCCGTCGAGGGCCGGTGTGCCGGGCAGCACGATGCGGATCAGCGCGCCGCCCCGATTCGACCGTTCGACGGCGATCGTCCCGCCGTGCTTCGTGACCATCTGTCGCACGATGGCCAGTCCCAGACCGGATCCCGGCATCGACCGCGCGGTCGTCGCCCGGTAGAACCGTTCGAACACCAGTTCGCGTTCCTCCTCCGGGATCCCCGGGCCGGCGTCGTCGACGGTCAGCTCCATCAGACCGCTGGCGATCTGCCGCATGTTCACGACGACGTCCTCCCCCGCCGGGCTCCACTTGGCCGCGTTGTCGAGGACGTTGACCACGGCGCGGGTGAGTCCGGCCTGGTCGCCGAAGACGAACCACTGCTCGGTGGTCGCCCGGAACTCGATGTCGGTACGCCGTCGACGCGCACGTTCGAGGCTGCGGTCCACCACCTCGGCGACGTCGACGACCTCGAAGACCGTCTCCGGTGCATCCTCCCGAGCGAGGTCGACGAGATCGCCGACGAGCGTCGACAACTCCTCGATCTGGCCGATGACGTCGGCCCGCAGTTCGGCCATGTCCTCGTCGGGCAGGCTCGGTGCACCGGGACGGCTCGCCGCGATGAGCAGTTCCATGTTGGTCCGCAATGAGGTCAGCGGTGTCTTCAGTTCGTGACCGGCGTCGGCGACCAGCCGGCTCTGCCGTTCCCGCGACTCGGCGAGCGCGCGCAGCATCATGTTGAAGCTCTCGGTGAGACGGGCGAGCTCGTCGTGGCCGGTCACCCGGATGGGCCGCAGGTCGTCGGTGCGGGCGACCCGCTCGGCGGCGGCGGTGAGCCGGGCGACGGGACGCAGACCCGTACGGCCGACCGTCGCACCCACGGCGGCGGCGAGCACCACCCCGCACCCGCCCACGATGAACAGCACACTCGCCAGGCGGTTGAGGATCTCGACGGTGGGACGCAGGCGCTGCGCGATCACGACCGTGCTGCCATCGGGCATGCGCTGGGCCAGTACGCGCTGCTGGGCGACGGTGCGAAGCGACGACTCACGGTCGCCCTCGGCCACCGCCAGTTCGGATTCGCCGATGGGGACCGACGAGCCCGGCGGCACGTACCTGCCGAGATCCGGGTAGATCAGGGCCACGCTGATGTCGGAGCTGTAGAGCTGGGCCCCACCGATATAGCGCGGGTCATAGGTGATGAGGGTGCTCGACTCGACGAGCGCGGCGGCCCGCGCCCGCAACTGGGTGTCGACCTCCGAGTACAACGCCCGCGAGACGACGGCGTAGGCCGCGATGGAGGTGACGGCGACGGCGAGCGCCACCGCGCCGGCCGCGAGGAGCGTGACGCGGGTGCGCAGCGGCACCGAGCGGGTCAGAAGAAGAGGTGGTCGCATCGGGTCGCTCACGGCGGGGTTTCGCGCAGCACGTACCCGACGCCGCGCACCGTGTGGATCAGGCGCGGTTCTCCACCGGCCTCGGTCTTGCGTCGCAGGTACCCCACGTAGACCTCGAGGGCGTTGCCGGAGGTCGGGAAGTCGTAACCCCACACCTCCTCGAGGATGCGGCTGCGCGTGAGCACCCTCCGCGGGTTCGCCATGAGCATCTCCATCAAGGAGAACTCGGTGCGGGTGAGGCTGATCTGCCGGTCACCGCGGGTGACTTCGCGGGTCGCGGGGTCGAGGCTGAGGTCGGCGAACCGCAGCACCTCGTCGGCGGACGAGTCCGGGTCGGGCGCGGCACGACGCAGCAGCGCCCGCAGCCGCGCGAGCAGTTCCTCGAGCGCGAACGGTTTCGGCAGGTAGTCGTCGGCGCCCGCGTCGAGACCCGCGACCCGCTCCGAGACGGAGTCGCGCGCGGTAAGGACGAGGATCGGCAGGTCGTCGCCGGTGCTGCGCAGTCGGCGGCACACCTCGAGACCGTCGACGCGCGGCATCATCACGTCGAGCACCATCGCATCCGGACGCGACGCCGCGACCTGCTCGAGGGCGTCCTGCCCATCCGTCGCGAGGTCGACCGTGTATCCGTTGAAACTCAGTGACCGGCGCAGCGACTCCCGCACCGCACGGTCGTCGTCGACCACCAGAATGCGCATGATCACCATTGTGGCCTGCCCCTACTGAGAGCGCGCTGAGAACCCGCGGTGGCGGGCGGGCTCTACGACTCAGTCGGTCCGGGGATCGACGTCACCCCTGTGCACGGCCTCGACGAGCCTGCGGGGCACCTTCACTGTCGTTCCGTCGACCGTGACCGGCACGAGATCGGGGACCTTCGCCGTCCACTGCGACCGGCGATGACGGGTGTTCGAGCGGGACTTCCTGCGTTTGGGGACTGCCATGTCGTTCTCCTTCGATGTCGGGAGGTTCGGGGATCAGGGTCGGCGCCGGCCGTACTTGCGCTCGAACTTCTCGACGCGACCGGCGGTGTCGAGCAGGCGGGCGGCGCCCGTCCAGAACGGGTGCGAGTCGCTCGTGACATCGACGACGATCAGCGGGTAGGTACGGCCGTCCGACCAGACGGTCGTGCGTTCGGATGTCGCGGTGGAACGGGTCAGGAAGGTGGCGCCGGTGTTGGCGTCCCGGAAGACCACGGGGTGGTAGTCGGGATGCAGGGCCGGTTTCATCGGTGTTCCTCTCTCTCGTTGTCGCGGCGGTCTGCCGGGAGGTCGTCACATGGGTCTTCGTGGAATCGACCGAAGGGGTCGTGCCAGGTCGGCCACAGGTCGGGGCGGTCGAACTCGTCGTCGGTCACGACTGCCGCACGCAGGGTGCGGTCGATGAGATCCGGGTCGGCGTCGTGGACGAGGACGACGATGCTCGTGTCCCGGTCGCCGTAGCGTTCGTCCCAGCGCAGCGACGCCATCGCGCGGCGTTCCGGCGGGATCTCGCGCTGTTGCTCGGGAGTCATCGACACGAGCCACGGCCCGGCATGAGCGACCCGCAGTCCTCCACCGGCGGATTCGACGAGCAGCGCATTGTCGGGTTGGGTGGCGACCCACAGTCGCCCTCGGGCGCGCACGACGCCGTCGAGCAGCACGTCGATCGCGTGGTGGAGACGTTCCGGATGGAACGGCCGGTCGGCGGAGAACTCGACGAGGCGGATTCCGCAGTCGTCGTCGAGGGGCGGTTGACCTCGTAGGAGAGGCGAGTGCGCCCCGTCGATCGTCCCCCGACGGGCGGTGGCGGGTATCTCGCGGAGGAGCCGCTCGACGTCCGGTTCCCCCGCCCACGCGATCGGCGCGTCCGGGGCGAGTCGGGTGAGCACCGCGTGCAGGCGTGCCTGCTGCCAGCCGTCCGCTCCCGGAAGCACCACCAACGCATCGGCGAACTCGACCTGGCCGACGACGACCTGCGCCAGGGTGCGGTCGTCGTCGACACGCTCGTTCAGTTCGTCGTCGCCCGTCGCGTCCTCGAGCCAGGTCGCGGCGTCGAGGCAGGTCACGACGCCGTCCACTCGGACATCGAGGGACGCGGGTCCGTCGACACGACCGACGATCCCGCTCACCACGACATGTTCGACTGCCCAGCACAGTGCCTCGGGTTCGAGTTGCGGGTCGAGGTGCAGCACGATCCGGTCGACGCTGCTGTAGTCGCGCATGCGGCGCAGAAGCGGCAGCAGATCCTCGCGCAGCGTGCAGGAGACGCACCCGTGCGCGAGTTCGAGGATCTCGGTGCGTTCGCCCTCGACGGTGAGCACTGAGCGGCGGAGTACGCCCTGGTCGAGACCGGACAGGTCGTGGTGGACGACCGCGGTGCCCGGACGCAGGAGCGACCGCGCGACCTGCGCAGTCCGTCCGCGCCATCCGCAGACGATGACGAGCGGCGTCCTGGTGTCCACAGGACTCCTTTCGATAACGATTGTCATTAACGACACCTGAGCGTACAGTCAGCGAAGCACTTTGTCGAAAATGATTGTCGTTACCTACGAAAGGAGCCGACGTGTCGGCCACGTGCCAACTCACCGGACGGCGACCCGGTTTCGGGAGATCCGTATCGCACTCCCATGTCCGCACCAGCCGGCGGTGGAACCCGAACATCCAGCGCAGAACCTATTTCGTACCTTCGTTCGGACGCCGGGTCACGCTGAACCTGTCCACCAAGGGCATCAAGATCGTCGACCGCGACGGCATCGAGAGCGTCGTCGCGCGTCTGCGTGCCCGCGGAGAGAAGTTCTGATGGCAGCACGCAGCGAGATCCGGCCCGTCGTCAAGCTTCGCTCGACCGCGGGAACCGGCTACACCTACGTCACCCGGAAGAACCGCCGGAACGATCCCGACCGTCTCGTCCTGCGCAAGTACGACCCCGTGCTGCGCAGACACGTCGACTTCCGGGAGGAGAAGTAGTCATGGCGAAGAAATCGAAGATCGCGCGCAACGAGCAACGGAAGGCGATCGTGGCCCGGTACGCCGAGCGCCGCGCGGAGCTGAAGGAGGTCGTGCGCCGACCGTCGTCCTCGCCCGAGGAGCGCAGCGAAGCCCAGCGGGCACTGCAGCGTCTACCCCGCGACGCCAGTCCGGTACGATTGCGCAATCGAGACGCTGCGGACGGCCGCCCGCGCGGCCACCTGCGAAAGTTCGGGCTCTCACGAGTGCGTGTGCGTGAACTCGCCCACCGCGGGGAACTACCCGGCGTCCACAAGTCGAGCTGGTGAGGAGCGAGATATGGCAGTCAAGCGAGGACCGTCGAAGAAGTCGCGTGCCGTAGAGGGACGCAAGCCCAAGAAGAACCCCCTCTTCGCGGCGAAGATCGAGTACGTCGACTACAAGGACGTCAACCTGCTCCGCACCTTCATCTCCGACCGCGGCAAGATCCGCAGCCGTCGCGTCACGGGCCTGACCCCGCAGCAGCAGCGTCAGGTCGCCGTCGCGGTGAAGAACGCCCGCGAGATGGCTCTGCTCCCCTACGTCAGCAGCAAGTAGGTCGTAGCTTCCGACGCCGCCTCTCCCCATCGGGAGGGGCGGCGTCGTCGTATGTGCAGGTATTGTCGAAATTCGTCGAAATTTTCGACGAGAAGTGCACATCACACGGGTGCGCCCGAAGCCCGCAGCGCCCTGCGGACCCGCTCGACGATCGTCAGCGGACGCATTCGGAGTTGCTCGGAGTTCACCCGGATCACCGACCAGCCCAGCGAGGCGAACGACTCGTAGCGCTCGATGTCCTTGGTGCGCTGACGCTCGTCGGTCCAGTGGTGCACCCCGTCGTACTCGACGGCGGTGCGCCATTCGTGCCACCCCATGTCCGCCCAACCGACCACCCTGCCCTCGTCGACGATCGGCACCTGGGTGGCCGGCGCCGGTAGTCCGTGGTGCACGAGCAACAGGCGGACCCTGGTCTCGGGTGGAGACTCGGCACCGGGATCCACGCGGGGCACGACCGCGCGCACCTGCGGAAGTCCGCGCTCCCCGCGGTGCCGGTCGGCGACGGTGAGGATGTCTGCCGGATCCAGCCCGGTGGCTCGACACAACGCATCGAGTTGTTCGACGGCTCGCGCCGGTGCCAGCCACCGGGCGAGATCGAAACCGGTCCGCGCGGCAGTCGTCACCGACATCCCCTCGCGCTCGCAGACCTCCTCCTCGAGCACGGTGTCGCCGTGCACCCTCACCCCGGCCGTGCCGCGGCGACTCCCGGTCCGGAGCAGCTCCGCCGGCGCACGACCGTCGACCCATCTGCTGCCGTGCACCGCGGCAGCGGACAGCCCTGCCAGTACGCCACCGCCTCGCGTCCACAACCACGCCGCACGCGCACGCCGCAGTGCCGTCATCTCCGCGTCGGGATGGATGTACACGTCGCGATGCAGCCGGCGCATGGTCCGCAGTCGGTACGGCGTCAAGCATTTCTCGGCCAGTGCGTCGGTGCCGCTGAACGGCTCGTCGAATTCCCCCATGGCGGAAGCCTGCACAACGCCCGCTCGACGTGGAACCCCGGAGCGTCGCCCTGTGGATGAACGTTCCCGAGTGAGCAGTTGTCGTCGAAAAATTCGGCTCCGATCGACAAGAACTGCGCTCCGGGCGCCTGCCTCGGGAACTCATCCACAGGGTCCTTAGACTAGGCAACCGTGTCGGGTGTGATCGCGGGGTTCAGTGTCATCTTCGTGATCATCGCCATCGGCTTCACGCTGGGGCGCCTGGGCACTCTCGGGCACGAGGCGCAGACGGTGCTCAGCCGGCTCGTCTTCTTCGTCGCCACCCCCGCGCTGCTGTTCGACGTGCTCGCGACGTCCGACCTGTCGGTGATCTTCTCGCCCAATCTCTACATCGCGGCGGCCACGGCGTTCGCCGTCGCGATCGTGCACTTCGTCGTCGCGAAGCTCTGGCTGCGACGTGCAGTTCCCGAGGCCACCATCGGCGCGCTGTGCGCCGGCTACGTCAACTCCGCGAACCTCGGCATCCCCATCGCGGTCTTCGTGCTCGGCGACGCGTCGTTCGTCGCTCCCCTGCTGTTGTTCCAGATCGTCGTGCTCTCCCCCATCGCGCTGACGATGCTCGACCTGTCGACGATGCGCGCCGGGGTCTCGCGCCTCGACACCCTGCTCGCGCCGTTCAAGAACCCCATCGTCCTGGCCGCCGCGGCCGGGCTCGCCATCGCGATCAGCGGGTGGACGCCTCCCGAAGCGCTGCTGCAGCCGTTCCATCTGCTCGGCGGCGCGTCTGTTCCCGGTGCGCTGCTCGCGTTCGGGTTGTCGCTGCAGGGCGTCCGAGTGCTCGAGAAGGGGACGAGCCCGCGCCGCGACATCGCGCTCGCCTCGGTGCTCAAGATCCTCGCCCAGCCCGTGCTCGCGTACCTGATGGGGCGTTTCGTGTTCGGCCTCGACGGCCATGCGCTGTTCGCCGTCGTGGTGGTCGCGGCACTGCCGACCGCGCAGAACGTGTTCGTCTACGCCAGTGCCTACGGTCGCGGCACGGTGCTCGCCCGCGACGCCGCACTCGTCACCACCCTCGCCTCCATCCCTGCGATCGGCGTGACCGCCGCCCTGCTGGCATGAGGAACACACGACACGGGAATACCGTGGGAACCATGCGTTCCGTCGTCCGTGTCTGCCGGGGAATCACCGTCCTCGCGATGTACCTGATCATCGCGGCCTGCGGATCGAGTTCGGGTACACCGGACGTCCCTGCACTGCCCGAGGAACCGGTTCCGGCAGGGGCGACGGCGTTCTCGCCGCGACCCGACATCGTCGACGCACATCCGCTGACGATCCTGTCGTGGTCGCGGGTGAGCGACGACCGGATCGCCCTGCACTTCGAGACGGGCACCCCCGAGTGCTTCGGCGTCGACGCGACCGTCACCGAAACGGACGACGCGGTGACGGTGACGCTGCTCGGCGGCACGCTGCCGGAGATGCAGGACCGCATGTGCATCATGGTCGCCGTCGCCGGCACCCTCGAGGTCTCCTTGCAGTCGCCGCTCGGCGACCGGGTCGTGACGGCCGGCGTCTGACATATGCCGCATCCTCCGCGTCACTGGCTGCTGTACCTGTGCTTGTCCACAGCCCTGCTGCACGCGGCATTCCAGTCGATCCGCGTCCTGGTCTCCTACCGGATCCTCGCGCTCGGCGGTGACGCGACGACCATCGGTGCCGTCACCGCGCTCTACGCCATCGTCCCACTGATCGCGGCGGTGCGGATGGGACGCGCCGTGGACCGCGGCCACGCGACCGCCATTCTCCGTTCGGGCATCGTCGTCACCACGGTCGGCGCCGGGTTGATCGCTCTCAGTTCGGGATTGCCCGTGCTCGCCGCCGGCAACGTCGTGCTCGGTCTCGGGCAGTTGCTCGTCACGGTGTCGGGACAGGCGTTCGTGTCGATCCTGTCGCCGCCGGGTCAACTGGATCGCGGGTTCGCCGGTCTCACGCTGGGTGTATCGCTCGGGCAGGCCGTCGGTGTGCCGGTCTCCGGCGTGATCGCCGCGACCACCGGTGACGGCAACGGTTCCGTCGAGACCACCGGCGCACTGCTGGCCATGACGGTGGTCTCGCTGCTCTCCCTTCCACTCGTGCTGGGACTTCGTGAACCGCCCGGCTCCGGCCGCACCGCGGAGGACGGCGCGCCCCAGTCGATCCTGTCGATGCTCGGGACGAAGGGCATGAAGCCCGCGATGCTGTCGAGCCTGGTGGTCCTCGCCTCGGTCGACCTCGTCGTCGCCTACCTGCCGTTGCTCGGCGAGCAGTTCGGGTTCGGTGTGCTGCTGGTGTCGATCCTGCTCACCGCCCGCACCGTGGCGTCCATCGTCTCGCGTGCCCTGCTGCCGTGGGCGCTGCGCCGGATTCCGCGCAGGTGGCTGCTCGTCTCCGCGACCGCCGGGACCATCGTGCCCGTCGCGCTGCTGCCGCTCGTGCCGAACCCGTGGGTCATCGGCGCCTTGCTGGCCGTGTGCGGAATGTTCTGGGGCGTCGGCCAACCCCTGACCATGACGTGGGTGGTCGAACTCGTCGCACCGGCCGACCGCGCGTCGGCGCTGGCGGTGCGATTGACCGGCAACCGTCTTGGGCAGGTCGCGGTGCCCATGGTGGCCGGCGCGATCGCCGGGGTCGCCGGGGTCGCGTCGATCTTCTGGGTGACCGCCGCCCTGCTGTCCGCCGCCGCGACGACCACGTGGCGATCCGTGCGCCGCTGAGAGTTCCTACGACCGCCGACGGGCCCGCACGTAGTCGGCGACGACCGCCGCCCCGAGACCGTCGACGTCGGGCGCGACCACCCGTCCCCCGACGCGACGCGCCAGCACGTCGACGACCCGCGCGAGCCCCGGATCGCTGCCGAGCCGGAAGATCGTGACCTGGGCGCCGAGCCGCGCGATGTGGTCGAGTTCGCGCACCGTCAGCCCCAGAGTGCGTGCGCTCGGCGGGTAGTCGAAGGCCGCGAAGCCGTCCGGTTCGAGGTGGGCGGTGGGTTCACCGTCGGTGACGACGAAGACCACCGGTTGCGCGTTGGGATGTCGACGCAGGTGACGACCCGCGAGCATCAGGGCGTGGTGCAGGTTGGTGCCCTGCTCGTAGACGCCGTCGAGCCCGGCGAGTTCGGGCGCCGACACCACACGAGCGTGCCGGCCGAACGCGATGAGCTGCAGCGCATCCCCGCGGAAGCGCGTGGACACGAGATGGTTGAGCGCGAGGGCCGTGCGTTTCATCGGCACCCAGCGACCGTCCATGACCATCGAGAACGACGTGTCGACGAGCAGCGCGACCGCCGCCTGCGTCCGCTGTTCGGTCTCGATCACCTCGACGTCCTGCACCGACATCCGCACCGGCAGACCGGGACTGCGCAGGGTCGCGTTGGTGAGGGTCCGCACGACGTCCCACGGTTCGGTGTCGCCGAACTCCCATGTCTTCGACGCGCCGGTCGGTTCGCCGAGCACGCCCGCCCGCCGCGACTCGCGTTGCCCGGTGCGCGACGAGATGCGATTCACGACGTCGCGCAGAGCCGCCTCGCCGAGCCGGCGCATGGCTTTGGGCGACAGTCGCCACTGTCCGTCGGCACCCCGGTCGAAGAAGCCCTGCCGCTGCAGTTCCTTCTCGAGTTCGGCGAGGGTGCGTGCATCGGCCGCGGCCTCGGGCCCGAGATGACGGGCGAGCGCGTCGAGGTCGATGTCGTCGAGCGACGCCCCGGCGTACTGCTGCGACAGCTGCTCGGCGAGCTGGTCGAGTTCGGACAGCTCCTGCAGCGCCGAGGTGGCCTCACCGAGACCCATGCCCTGTTCGCCGCGCACCTGCTCGGAGCCGGTCCAGTCCTCGCCGGGACGCGCGGCACGCAGGTGGCCGTCGAGACGGTCGAGCTGGCTCATCAGATCCGGGGATCCGAAGGCCTGCTGCGCGAGGGCGTCGAGTTCGTCGCGCTGCTCGGGGGTGAGCGAGTTGCGCAGCCGCTGCGCAGCCGCGGCCCGCTGCGCGAGGGAGTCGAGCAGTTCCTCCACGTTCTGCGGGTTCTCCGGGAAGAACTCGCCGTGCTCGGCCATGAACTGCTCGAAGTCCTCCTCGGTGTCCTCACCGCGGGAGTGCTTGTCGAGCAGATCGTTGAGGTCGTTCAGCATCTCCGAGATGCGTTGCCGGTCTTCGTCGGTGGCCCCTTCGAGCGCCTGCTTCATCCCGGTGAAGCGCTGGTCGAGCATCTCGCGGCCGAGCAGGTCGCGGATCTTCTCGTAATCCTGCCGGGCCTGCGTGCTGCGCCAGTCGTAGTCGGCGAGTTCCTGCACGGCCTGCGCCGTCGACGGGGGTAGTTCCTCGATCCGCATCTCCGCGAACCGCGCGTCGTCGTCGAGGGCACGGGCCAGCTCCTTGCGCTCCTCGAGCACGGCGCGGTCGAGGAGTTCGCGCACCTCGCGCAGGGTGCCGTCGAGGTTGGTGCGGTCGAGCAGCTGACGTCGACGCCGGTTCGCCTGCGCGGCAAGCTTGTCGAGGCCGCGCATACCGTCCTGTCCGCGGCGCAGCAACTCCCGCAGGGCGCGCTTGGGTGACGCGCCGGCCATGACGTCGTCGCCGATCGCGGCGAGCGCGTCGCGCAGGTCCACCGGCGGGGCGAGCGGATCGCCCCCGGTATACGGACCGTAGCGGGCGGACCTGCTCATCGGGAGTACACCGCCGAGCCGTCGTCGCCGGTGTCCTTGGCGATGCGTCGCGCCAGATACAGGCCTTCGAGGGCGAGTTCCACTGCCGCGGCGCGGGTTCCGGTGCCGGTGGCGCCGAGCCGCTCGGCGACGGCGTCGAGGACGGGCAGTTCGGGCAGTTCGTCGAGCAGCACCTTCGCGGTGATCCGCTCACCGGTGACCACCGGATCGCCCTGTTCGACGGCGGCGACCAGCGGTCCGAGGTCGACGCCCGCGAGTCGCGAGCGGGCGGTCTCGGCCGTCGCGCGCCGGAGGAGGTGATCGAGGATCTCGAATTCCCTTCCCTCCTCGCCGGATTCGAACTCCACCTTGCCGCGGAGCACCTCGACGACCGTGCCGAGGTCGACGGGACGCGCGACCGGATCGTCCTCGCCGAGAACCGCACCGCGGTGCAGCGCCGCGGCCGAGACCGTCTCGGCACCGGCGACGGCGAACCGTGCCGAAACACCCGAACGCTGGTCGACGGAGGTCGATTCGCGCAGCAACCTGGTGAAACGGGCGAGGATCTCGAAGAGATAGTCGGGCACGCGGGACTGCAGGTGGGCCTCCTGCTCGATGACGGCGATCTCGTCCTCGAGCCGCGTCGGGTAGTGCGTGCGGATCTCCGCGCCGAAACGGTCCTTGAGCGGGGTGATGATGCGACCGCGGTTCGTGTAGTCCTCGGGGTTCGCGCTCGCGACGAGCAGCACGTCGAGGGGCAGACGCAGCGTGTAGCCGCGGACCTGGATGTCGCGTTCCTCCATGACGTTGAGCAGCGACACCTGGATGCGCTCGGCGAGGTCGGGCAGTTCGTTGACGGCGACGATGCCGCGGTGCGCGCGGGGCACGAGACCGAAGTGGATCGTCTCCGGGTCGCCGAGGCTGCGACCCTCGGCGACCTTCACGGGATCGACGTCGCCGACGAGGTCGGCGACCGAGGTGTCGGGGGTCGCGAGCTTCTCGGCGTACCGCTCGCTGCGGTGCCGCCACGCGACGGGCAGGTCGTCGCCGAGTTCGGCGGCACGGCGGATCGACGCCGGGGTGATGGGTTCGTAGGGGTGCTCGCCGAGTTCGGAGCCGGCGATGACCGGGGTCCATTCGTCGAGCAGCAGCGGCAGGGTGCGCAGCAGGCGCGTCTTGCCCTGGCCGCGTTCGCCGAGCAGGACCACGTCGTGGCCGGCGATGAGGGCGCGTTCGAGCTGCGGGACGACGGTGTCCTCGAAACCGAGGATTCCGGGCCACGGATCGGTACCGTCGCGCAGCGCAGCGAGCAGGTTGTGCCGGATCTCGTCCTTGACGGACCGTTGCACGTGGCCGGAGGCGCGGAGCTCGCCGACCGTGGAGGGGCGCGGTGTGGGTGACGTCACCTCACCCAAGGTACGACCGAACCGCAGTTTCGGCATCCGTGATCCCGCGACCGGTCCGCCTACACTCGCCGCATGGACACCTGGATCCTGGCGGCCCTGCTCGGGCTGGGGCTCGCGGCCGCCACCGGGCTGCGCACCTTCCTGCCGCTGCTGCTCCTGTCGGCCGCGGTCCACTTCGAACTCTTCGGAGTCGTCCTCAACGAATCGATGCAGTGGCTCGGGTCCACCTCGGCGCTCGTCGCCCTGACGATCGCCACCGCCGTGGAGGTCGTCGCCGACCTCGTGCCGCTCGTGGACAACGCGCTGTCCGCCGTCGGCACGGTCACCCGGCCGGTCGCGGGTGCGCTCGCGGCGTGGGCGGCCTTCGCGAGCCTCGATCCGGCGATGGCGGCGCTCGCGGGCATCGTCATCGGCGCCCCGACCGCCCTGGCGGTGAGCACGGCGCAGACGGGTACGCGGGTCGCGAGCACCGCGACCACCGCCGGTTTCGGCAATCCGGTGCTGTCGATCGTCGAGAGCGTCACCTCGTTCGTCACATCGCTGATCGCGTTGCTCGCTCCCCTGCTCGTCATCCCCCTGCTGGCGCTGTTCGGGTGGCTCGGAGTGCGGGGTTACCGCCGGGTGCGCCGTGCCCGTTCGTCACGGACGAAACCGACGCCACACCGCGGCGCCCTCGATACGGGCCGGCCCGGCGACTTCTGATAGACACATGACATGTCGGACACCGAGATCACCTTTTCCAGCGGCGACGTCACCCTGCACGGCAGCCTGCGGGTCCCCGTCTCCATGAGGGGTCCGGTGCCCGCCGTCCTGCTGCTCGCCGGCAGCGGCCCCACCGACCGCAACGGTGACAGCGCACTGCTCCCGGGATCGATCGGGACCCTGCGGCACCTCGCCGACGTGCTCGAACGCAAGGGCTTCGCGAGCCTGCGCTACGACAAGTTCGGCAGCGGTGTCACCGGCCTCGGCCCGTACAGCGTCGAGGACGTCGCCGATCTCGGCTTCTCGACGTTCATCGACGGCGCCGCCGACGCGCTCGCCTTCCTCGGTTCGCAGCGCGGGGTCGACCCGGAGCGGCTCTACGTCGTCGGACACAGCGAGGGCGCGCTGATCGCGCTGTCGCTCGCCCAGGACAACGACGCGGTCGCCGGACTCGGTCTGCTCGAACCGCTCGCCGTGCGCCTGCTCGACCTGCTGACCGCCCAGATCGACGCGCAGCTCGACGCCGTCGTCGCCGCGGGACAGCTCCCCGTCCAGATCGCCGACGAACTGCGGGTCGCGCTCACGGGTGCGGTCGAGTCGCTCCGCGCCGACGGCACCCTCAGCGACACCCTGCCCGAGCCGTTGCGCAATGCCGGGCTCGTCCCCGCCAACGCGAAGGCGCTCGCCGAGGAGGACGCGCTCGATCCGCGGATGCTCGCCGCACAGGTCGCCGGCGACCTGCCGGTGCTCACCGCGGTCTCCTCGAAGGACATCCAGGTGCGGGTCGAGGACGTCGACGCGCTCGACGCGGCACTCGTCCACACCCGCCTGACGTCGCTGCGCATGACGCGCACCAACCACGTGCTCAAGGACATCGGCGACCAGCAGTCGACGGGCGCCGATTACGTCGCCGACCTGCCCTTCTCCGACGAGTTCACGTCCGGTTTCGAGGCGTGGCTCGAGAAGCTGAGGGGCTGAGCACCCGACCCCACGCACGGACGACGCAGAAATAACAAATGTCCATTCCGCGTTGTTCGTGTATGGTCATCCGTTAACCAACTGGTTCACACGAGAAAGGTACGGTCCGATGCGATACAAGCACATGTACGTAGCCGGTTGTTCCGTACCGTTTTCTCACTTCTTCTTCCACTTCGCGGCGGAGCGATCCCGAGAATAGAAGTCACACGACGACTCGTTCTCGGGCACTCGGGGCACATACGCCCCGGGTGCCCTTTCTCTATCCCCGACCGCGACCCGTACAAGATCACCTCGACAGGAGAAACACCATGAAACTGCGAATCGAATCCGGCGGCACCGTGTCGACCGAACTGCCCGACGACCTCACCGGTCACGCCATCACCATCGACCTGAGCCGGGTCGGCGGTACCGAGAGCGGCGCCGCCTCCGCGGATCTCATCCGCGAGCTGCTCGACCGTGGCGCCGCCAAGCTCGTCATCTCCGAGGGCCGCGGCAAGCGCACCGTCGAACACACCGCACACGACAACGGCACCCACGCGCACGCCGCCTGAGCGACGGTGCGCGCGGGTGCCGCGCGTGGTCGTGACTAGTGCGCGAAGTGCCGCGCGCCGGTGAGGTACAGCGTCACGCCCGCCTCGCGAGCGGCCTCGATGACCTCGTTGTCGCGCACCGAGCCACCCGGCTGCACGATCGCCTTCACGCCGGCCTCGGTCAGCACCTGCAGACCGTCGGCGAACGGGAAGAAGGCATCCGACGCGGCCACCGACCCGGCGACACGATCACCCGCACGGGTCACGGCGAGTCGCGCCGAGTCGACGCGGTTGACCTGACCCATGCCGACACCGACAGTCGCGCCGCCCGAAGCCAGCAGGATCGCGTTGGACTTCACGGCACGGCATGCGCGCCAGGCGAACTCGAGATCGCGCAGCGTGGCCTCGTCGGCAGCCTCGCCGCACGCGAGCTGCCAGTTGGCGGTGGAGTCGCCGTCCGCGGTGAGCACGTCGCGCTCCTGCAGCAGCAGCCCACCGGAGATCTGACGGATCTCGACCGGAGCCGACTTCGGCGAATCGGCGCGCAGGATGCGGATGTTCTTCTTGCGGGAGAGCACGTCGACGGCACCGTCGGCGTACGACGGGGCGATGATCACCTCGGTGAAGATCTCGGCGACCTGCTCGGCCATCTCGACGCTCACCTCACGGTTGGCGGCGATGACGCCACCGAAGGCCGAGACCGGATCGCACTCGTGCGCGTTGCGGTGTGCCGTGGCGATGTCGTCGGCGATCGCGATACCGCACGGGTTGGCGTGCTTGATGATCGCGACGCACGGCTCGCTGTGGTCGTGCGCGGCGCGCCAGGCGGCGTCGGCGTCCTGGTAGTTGTTGTAGGACATCTCCTTGCCGTGGAACTGCTCGGCCTGCGCGAGCCCCGGCTCGCCGGCCTCGTTCACGTACAGGGCTGCGGCCTGGTGCGGGTTCTCGCCGTAGCGAAGGACGTTCGCGCGGGTCCAGGTCGCGCCGGTCCACGCCGGGAACTGCGACTCGTCGCCCTCGGGCGCTGCGTAGCCGCTGTTCATCCAGCTCGCGACGGCGACGTCGTAGGCGGCGGTGTGCTGGAACGCCTGCGCGGCAAGACGCTTGCGCTGCTCGAGGGTGAAACCGCCGCCCTCGACGGCGGCGAGCACGTCACCGTAGGCGGCCGGGTCGACGACGACCGCGACGGACGGGTGGTTCTTCGCCGCAGCGCGCACCATCGACGGACCGCCGATGTCGATCTGCTCGACGCACTCGTCGGGGCTCGCACCCGAGGCGACCGTCTGCGTGAACGGGTAGAGGTTCACGACGACGAGCTCGAACGCCTCGATGCCGAGATCGGCGATCTGGTCGAGGTGGTCCTGCTTGCGGGTGTCGGCGAGGATGCCGGCGTGCACGCGCGGGTGCAGGGTCTTGACCCGGCCCTCGAGGCACTCGGGGAAGCCGGTCAGTTCTTCGACCTTCGTCACCGGCACGCCTGCGTCGGCGATGGTCTTGGCCGTGGAGCCGGTCGAGACCAGCTCGACACCTGCCGCGTGGAGCCCTGTCGCCAGCTCCACCAGCCCGCTCTTGTCGTACACGCTGACCAGCGCGCGGCGCACAGTCTTACGTTCGGTCACCGGGGATCACGGCCTTTCGTCCATCGGAAACAACTCCACGGGTGGCGACGGCGGCGACCATCTCGGCCAGCAGCCGTCGCTCCACAACCTTGATGCGCTCGTGCAGGGTGTCCTCGTCGTCGTCGTCGAGCACCTGCACGGCTTCCTGCGCGAGGATCGGCCCGGTGTCGACTCCCCCGTCGACGAGATGCACCGTCGAACCGGTGACCTTGACGCCGTAGGCCAGGGCGTCGGCGACGGCGTGCGCGCCGGGGAACGACGGCAGCAGCGCGGGATGCGTGTTGATGATGCGGCCGGCGAACCGCTCCAGGAAGGCCGAACCCAGGATCTTCATGAAGCCCGCGGACACCACGAGGTCGGGTTCGTGGGCGGCGACCGCGTCGGTCAGCGCGCGGTCCCACGCGGTGCGGTCCTCGAAGTCGCGCAACGCGACGCGGAACGACGGGATCCCCTCGTCCGCGGCATGTCCTTCGGCGGGACATTCGCGGTCGACACCGACAGCGACGACCGTGGCGGGATATCCGTCGGTCCGGGTGGCGTCGAGCAGCGAACGCAAGAGGCTGCCCGTGCCCGAGGCGAGGACGACGAGCCGCGCCGGCGCGGTGGGCGGCAGCTGGTCACGCGAGGCAGTCAGGGTCCACTCCTGTGAAGTCGAGGTGGGTCGGCCGATCGACCGGCCGTAGGAGAGCCTAGTCGGCGCCCTTCTCGGCCTTGTTCGCGACCTCCTCGTCGGGCTCGCTGTCGTCCTCGGCATCATCCTCGTCGACGACCTCGATCACCTCGGCGTCGATGACGTCGTCGTCCTCGGCGGCGTCGGTCGCATCGCCTTCGTCGGCCTCGTCCTCGTCGACTTCTGCGACCTCGCGCTCGGCGGCGGTGGTGTCCTCGACGGAGGATTCCTCCTCGTCGGCATCCGCGTCCTCGACATCCTCGCCGTCGACATCCGCACTGTCGACATCAGCGGCCTCGGAGTCCTCCGCCGCAGGAGCCTCGAGTACCGGGGTCTCACTCTCGGCCGCCTCGAGTTCTGCGTCGGTCTCTCCGTCGGCGGTGTTGTCGGACGGGGCCGCGTCTGCCGCATCCTCCGAGATCTCCTCGTCCACCTCGATGTCGGCGCGCAGCGCCGCCGCGGCCAATCGTCCTTCGCGCCACACAAGCAGCTGGGCCGTGATGATGCCGAGCAGTCCCGACCAGGCGAAGACGAGGATTCCGGCGAGCCACCAATTGGCGCCGACCGTGCCGAAGACGCCGAGCGGACCGCCCGCGACCCAGGTCGCCAGCGCCGTGACGAGTCCGGCTCCCGCTGCGGCAGCGAGCACCGTCCATGCCGCATCGGCGCTGCCGACCGGAGCACCGTCGGCCTTCGCCTGCAGGGTTCGCTGCGCGGCGAAACGGCCGAGCAGCGCACCGATCGTCGCCGGAACGGCCAGCAGCACCGGCCAGAACGCTGCGGCCGGGCCCGAGGGGACCGCCGCGAGCACCGGCAGTGCCGGGAGGTCGCCGCCCGTCGCCTCGAACAGGCTCAGATGGATGTCGCCGAAGTGCACGGTGCTGCCCGCCAGGACGGCAGCGGCACCGATGATGACGTTGGGCAGGTACAGGATCGACATCACCGTCAGCCCCAGCACGCCGGTCCAGTGATCCCCGCGCGCGAGCAGTTCACCGACGACGTTCCACGACCACAGCAGTCCGGCGACGACCACCACCCCACCGAGGGCGAACATTCCCAGCAGCACCCGCAGTGCCGGACGGAAGGCGAGCACGAGCCAGTCGGGCGCTGCGTAATAGCGCACCAGCGGCCTCCACACGCGGGACCCGATGCCGATGAGGGCCGCGAGGAGGTAGATGCCGGTGACCCACGCGAGCGCGGCACCGGCGTTCGGGGGCGTTACCGGCAGCACGCTCGCCGCATCCTGCAGCACGATCAGCGACGCCGCGGTCACGAGCAGCGGGCCGGCGAGGACGGCGACGGTGATGCGCGAGACGTCCTGACGATCGAGGGCGTAACCGCTGTTCTCGACGAGCGCGTCGGCCGCGGACGCGCATCCGCGCGCCGCCTGCCACACCAGGACCGCGGTGGGCAGCAGCGGCAGCACACCCAACGACGTGCCGTCGATCGTGAGCGTCACCTGGTGCAGAGCGAGCCACGTGCCGGCGATCGCGGCGTAGATGCCGGTGAGGTCGCTGTTGGCGACGACCATCGTCGTCACCACGATGGTGGCCACGACGGCGAGCGTCACCGCCGGAACGCGGGCCGCGGTGCCGAGCAGGATGCGGAACCGCTCCGGGTCCAGGCTGTCGTCGTCGGTGGGAACGTGCCGGGTGGACCGGCCGAGCGTCGAAGTCATCGGTTCGAGAGTGTCACCGACACGGCGGTCGTGGTGTCAGGCGCGCCGATCACCGCTGGTCGTCCGGTGCGCGGAAGGCCTGCGTGGCCTCCTGGTCGCCGGTCGCAGTGGTCCCGGTCTCCTCGCGACGTTCCGTGCCCGTCGTGTCGTCATCGGACACTGTGCCGTCCGCCCGGGTGACTGTGCCGTCCGCCCGCGTGTCGGTGTGGTCCGTCGGGTCCTGAGCGCCGTGCGGTTCCTGAACCGGATACTGCTGGGTCGGCTGCGCACCGGTGTACTGCTGTCCGCCGTACTGCTGGGCACCGGGATACTGCGCTCCCCCGCCGTACTGCTGGGCGCCCGGGAACTGCTGTGAACCGGGGAACTGCTGGGCTCCGCTGTACTGCTGCCCGCCGTACTGCTGAGCGCCCGGATACTGCTGGGACCCGCCGTACTGCTGCGACCCCGAATACTGCTGCGCGCCGGAGTACTCCCCCGACGTCTGCTGTCCGGGATACGCCTGATGGCCGGGATGCGGCGCACCGAACTGGGACTGCCCTCCGGTGACTCCCTGCTGCGAGCCGTAGGGCTGGCCGTATCCCTGCGGGCCGTAACCCTGCGGCGAACCGTATCCCTGCGGCGAACCGGAGCCCTGCGGCTGACCGGTTCCCGCACCGGACCCGAATCCCTGGTACTGCCCGGCGCCCTGCTGCGACCCGAAGGAACTCCGCTCACCCGACCGGCCGGACACGAGGATGCCGAGGCCGAACAGCAGCGCGACGAGCGCCAGCGCGAACTGCAGGAAACCGAGGACGAGGATCGTCACGCCGCCCCACGCGATCCCGGTGTCCTCGGGCAGATGGAACAGCTGGAACAGGGATGTCACGAAACCGACGCCCGACGCCGCGACGGCCACGGCACGCAGGTCCTGGCCGGGGAGCAGCGACAGTGCCGCGCTCACACCGCCGAAGAGCAGGAAGGCCAGCGGCACGACGGCGAAGCCGAAATCGAAGGACGTGAGCGCCACCTGCGAGCCGAAGGTGATGTTCACGAAGGGTGTGAGGCCGAGCAGGAAGTTCACGGCACCGAGCACGGCCACCGCGAGTGGCAGCAGCAACGGCACCACCTTGCTCTGGGCGGATGCGCCTGCGGGGAATGTCATCGATTCTCCTGCCGTCGATCGGTGTGTGTCGGTCACTCGTCCTGCAGTCAACAGCCTAGGGACTACCCGAGAGAATGGGGTCCATGCCGCACACTCTCGCCCCGGGCCCCGACGTCGTGGTCGAGACGGAGGTGAAGCACTCGCGTTTCCTCGCGGCGGTTCGTCGTGTCGACACGGCCGACGCCGCGCTCGCCTTCGTCGACGAACAACGCCGACTGTATCCCGATGCCCGACACCATTGCTGGGCGTTCGTGGTGGGTGACGCCCCGGCGGCGCGTGCCGAGCGGTCGAGCGACGACGGGGAGCCGGGCGGCACGGCCGGCATCCCGATGCTGCAGGTCCTGCACCACCGGGATCTCGTGAACGTCGCGGTGGTGGTGACCCGGTGGTTCGGGGGGATCAAGCTCGGCGCGGGCGGGCTGGTGCGCGCGTACTCGGGTGCGGTCGCGACGGCACTGGACGAGGCGCCCCTCGTCGAGCGCAGGCAGCAGGAGAAGTTCACCCTCGCGATCGATCACGGCGAGGCGGGTCGCGTGGAGGCGGAACTGCGCGGGCGCGGGGTCGCGGTGCTCGACGTCGCTTATGCGGACCGGGTCGTCCTCACCGTCGCCGGGCGCGAGCGGAGCGAACTGGAGGGGTGGGTGGCGTCGTTGACGTCCGGGGCGGGCGAACTCGAACCCGCGGGAGTCGACTGGATCGACATCTGACCGGATCCACACCGGAAAAGCGCGTGCGCGCCTCCCGATGGCCGGAGCCACCGGAAGGCGCGCACGGAAGGTGACGCTGCTGTCAGAGCGACTGCAGGATCTCGCGAGCGAGCGCAGCGGTCTCGGACGGCGTCTTGCCGACCTTCACGCCGGCCGCCTCGAGAGCGTCCTTCTTGGCCTGAGCGGTGCCCGAGGAGCCCGAGACGATAGCGCCGGCGTGGCCCATGGTCTTACCCTCGGGAGCGGTGAAGCCCGCGACGTAGCCGACGACCGGCTTGGTCACGTTGGCCTTGATGTAATCGGCCGCGCGCTCCTCGGCGTCGCCGCCGATCTCGCCGATCATGACGATGACCTTGGTCTCCGGGTCCTTCTCGAACGCCTCGATGGCGTCGATGTGGGTGGTGCCGATGACCGGGTCGCCGCCGATGCCGATGGCGGTCGAGAAGCCGTACTCGCGCAGCTCGAACATCATCTGGTAGGTCAGGGTGCCCGACTTGGAGACGAGGCCGACCGGGCCCTTGCCGGCGATGTTCGCCGGGGTGATGCCGACGAGCGCCTCACCCGGGGTGATGATGCCGGGGCAGTTGGGGCCGATGATGCGGGTCTTGTTGCCCTTCTGGACGTTGTAGGCCCAGGCGTAGGCGGAGTCCTGCACGGGGATGCCCTCGGTGATGACCACGAGCAGCGGGATCTCCGCGTCGATGGCCTCGACGATGGCGTCCTTCGAGAAGGCCGGGGGAACGAACGCGATCGAGACGTCGGCGCCGGTCTCCTTGATGGCCTCGGCGACGGAGCCGAAGACGGGGAGCTCGACCGGGTTGCCGTCCTTGTCGGTGTGCGAGACCGTCGTGCCGGCCTTGCGGGCGTTCACGCCGCCGACGACCTGGGTGCCGGCCTTGAGCATGAGCGCGGTGTGCTTGGTGCCCTCGCCGCCGGTGATGCCCTGGACGATGACCTTGGAATCCTTGGTAAGGAAGATTGCCATTGTTCTGTGTGTCCCTTTACTTCGCTGCGAAGGCGAGTTCGGCCGCCTTGTCGGCAGCCTCGTCCATGGTGGCGACGACCGTGACCAGCGGGTGGTCGGCCTCGGCGAGGATGCGGCGACCCTCGTCGACGTTGTTGCCGTCGAGGCGGACGACCAGCGGCTTGTTGGCCTCGTCGCCGAGGATCTCGAGGGCCTTGACGATGCCGTTCGCGACCGCGTCGCACGCGGTGATGCCACCGAAGACGTTGACGAACACGCTCTTGACCTGGGCGTCGTTCAGGATGACGTCGAGACCGGCGGCCATGACGGCTGCGGAGGCGCCGCCACCGATGTCGAGGAAGTTGGCGGGCTTGACGCCACCGTGCTTCTCGCCTGCGTAGGCGACGACGTCGAGGGTCGACATGACCAGGCCGGCGCCGTTACCGATGATGCCGACCTCGCCGTCGAGCTTGACGTAGTTGAGGTCGTTCTCCTTGGCCTTGAGCTCGAGGGGATCCGTGGCGTCCTTGTCCTCGAACTCGGCGTGGCCGGGCTGACGGAAGTCGGCGTTGGCATCCAGGGTGACCTTGCCGTCGAGGGCGAGGATCTGGTCGTCCGGGGTGCGGACGAGGGGGTTGACCTCCACGAGGAGAGCGTCTTCCTTGACGAAGACCTCCCACAGCTTCTGAATGGTCACGGCCGCGGCGTCGAGGACCTCGGCGGGCAGGTGACCCTTCTCGGCGATCTCGCGCGCGAACGCGAGGTCGACGCCCTTGACGGCGTCGACGGCAACCTTGGCGAGGCGCTCCGGCTTGGTGGCGGCGACCTCTTCGATCTCCATGCCGCCCTCGACCGAGCACATCGCCAGGTAGGTGCGGTTGGTGCGGTCGAGCAGGAAGGAGATGTAGTACTCCTCCGCGATGTCGCTGGCCTCGGCGACCAGGAGCTTCTTGACGATGTGACCCTTGATGTCGAGGCCGAGGATGTTCTCGGCGTGGGTCTGCGCGTCGTCTGCGGTGGCGGCGTACTTCACGCCACCGGCCTTGCCGCGGCCGCCGACCTTGACCTGGGCCTTGACCATCACCGGCTTGCCGATTTCCTCCGCGATCTCGCGGGCACCGGCGACAGTGTCGGTAACACGGCCGGCCGACGTCGGCACGTCATGCTTGGCGAAGAGTTCCTTCGCCTGATATTCGAAGAGATCCATCTGCTCACCGTCTCGTCTGCGTTCACGCCCGCTCCGGGGTATCGAGCGGGCCGTTTCGGACTCTAGTTTCTCGGCCGGGCCGCGGATCACGCGCGGCAGTCCCATGTGGCACAGGTCACGCGCGCGTAGGTCCGGGAACGACTTCGCAGTTCCCCTCCTCGAACGTGGCGGACGCCACGTTCGAGCGGAGCACTCGGTTCAGAATGACAGGTACCCACTCGCCCTCCGACACCGGATCCCACGCTGCCGCGACGCGACGGACTCGTGACATGTCGGAAAACAGTGTTTGGGACGCCGACCGCTGGGGCATGTCCCAATTTGCCCCGGTTTGCACTGTGATGCCACTCACATAACGTCCGCCGGACGAACTACGGCTTGCCACCCCCGCGATCGCTTCGTTACCGTCGCCTGGTCGAAGTAACGATGAGGTCACGAACGGAGGATGGCGATGCGCTCTGGTAACCCGAGTGCCGAGAGCCGAACCCGCCGTCCCGAATCGGCACCCGAAGACTGGAACGCCTGGGAAGCCGCCACGATGGACTTCCGCAACACCGGCCCCGGTCCCGAGCCCACCTACTACTCCGACTCCTTCGGCCACGCCGTCCGCGACGACCGCTTCGCGCAGGATCGTCCCGACGAGAGCACCGACGTCACCGCTCCCGCGTCCCGCGGTGGAGCCCATCGACTTCCCACTCCCCCCACCGCCCTCAAGGGCCGCGCCGCGGTCTTCGCGGTTGCCGCAGGCGCCGTGGTCGCCGCGGGCCAGGCCGCAGCCAACGGTGGTCCGGGACAGAACACCGAGCACTCCGAGGTCGCTCTCGCCGCCGGCGAAGCCGATTCCTCGATCATCACCGCCACTGCAGTGCCCCAGGCCGCGCAGTTCGCGCCGAGCGCCGACGCCGAGCCGTCGCAGGCCCCGCAGGTGCTCAACATCGCCGACCCGAACGACCTGTCGCAGTTCTCGAATCTCCTGGCCAAGGGCCAGCGGTTCAGCGAGGAACGCGCTGCGCGCGAGGCCGCGGCCCGTCGCCCGCTGTTCGTCCTCCCCGCCGTGGGGTCGTTCACCTCGAACTTCGGCGCCCGCTGGGGCACCCTCCACGCCGGCGTCGACATCGCAGGCCCCATCGGCACCCCGATCCTCGCGGTCGCCGACGGTGAGGTCATCGATTCCGGTCCGGCCTCCGGCTTCGGCATGTGGGTCCGCCTCCTCCACGCCGACGGCACCGTCACCGTGTACGGGCACATCGACCAGTCGCTGGTGACCGTGGGTCAGCACGTCATGGCCGGCGACCAGATCGCCACCATGGGCAACCGCGGCTTCTCCACCGGCCCGCACCTGCACTTCGAGGTGCACCTCAACGGCGTCGACAAGATCGACCCCGTTCCGTGGCTCGCCACCCGCGGTATCGCCCTCGGCATCCAGCGCGACTGACCGACCTCGCCGCCGTACGTTGGGCACTGCGTCCCGTTCCACCCTCTTGCCCGTTTCGGCGCGGACCCGCTCCTGCGTGCGAATCCGCGCCTGCCACAGGCTTTCAGGGCATCACAGCTTGATCATCGGCACACCGCCGACGAGCATCAACCGCACCTTGCCGGCACTGCCGAAGTCGATCACGACGGTGGCCGTGGGGCCCGAACCCCGGGTTTCGAGAACCGTTCCCAGACCGTACTTGTCGTGGCTGACGCGGTCGCCGACGTCGAGCACCAACTGGTTGTTGCGTCCGCGCGCCGCACCGAAACTCGGTGTGCCCGACGAACCGCGCCGCTCGCCCGCACCGAAGCGCGAACCGGTGCCCGAGCCGATCGCCTGACCACGCGCGGGTGTGGGCTCGAGGCGCCGCCAGTCGATGAGATGCTGCGGAATCTCTTGTAGGAAGCGGGATTCCGGATTGGTGAGCGGCTGACCCCAGGACGACCGCAGCACGGCACGTGTGAGGTAGAGACGCCGCCGCGCGCGCGTGATGCCGACATACGCGAGTCGCCGTTCCTCGGACAGTTCGGCGGGATCACCCAGGGCGCGCATGTGCGGGAACTGGCCGTCCTCCCAACCGGTGACGAAGACGACCGGGAACTCGAGGCCCTTCGCGGTGTGCAGCGTCATCAGCGTGACCACGCCGGCCTCGCTCTCCGGGATCTGGTCGGCGTCGGCGACGAGCGAGACCTTCTCGAGGAACGCCGCGAGCGAGCCCGGTTCGGGATCCCCCTCTTCGCGCTCGTCGTCGACGATCCCGGCCGAATTGCGGACGTCGGCACTGAATTCCCTTGCCACGCTGACGAGTTCGTGGAGATTGTCGAGACGGGCACCGTCCTGCGGATCGTCGCTCGCCGACAACTCGGCGCTGTACCCGGTACGTTCGAGGATCGCCTCGACGACGTCGCCGATGTCGACCATGTCGTTGCCGTCGGCGTCGCTCGCGACGAGCATCGCCCGCAGGCCGTCCATCATCTCGACGAAACCGGCGATCGCCTTCTGCGCCCGCGTGTTCAGCAACGCGACCTTGCCGGCTGCGGCGTCGGTGAGGGCCTGCCCGAAGCTCACACCGAGCCGCTCGGCGTGCACCGCCACGCACGCCTCGGCGCGATCGCCGATACCGCGGCGAGGGGTGTTGAGGATGCGGCGCAGGCTCACCGTGTCGTCGGGGTTGTCGAGCACCTTCAGGTACGCGACGACGTCGCGCACCTCCTTGCGCTCGTAGAACCGCACACCGCCGACGACCTTGTAGGGCACACCGTGCCGGATGAAGACGTCCTCGAACGCGCGGGAGGCGTTGTTGGTGCGGTAGAACACCGCGATGTCGGAGTAGGTGGTGTCGCCGCCGTCGACGAGCCGGTCGATCTCGGCGGCGACGAACCGCGCCTCGTCGTGCTCGTTGTCGGCGACGTAGCCGGTGATGAGTTCGCCCTCGCCCGAATCGGTCCACAACCGCTTCTCGCGGCGACCCGTGTTCTTGGAGATGACGGAATTGGCCGCCGACAGGATGTTCTGGGTGGAGCGGTAGTTCTGCTCGAGCAGGATCGTCCGCGCCTGCGGATAGTCGCGCTCGAACTCCTCGATGTTGCGGATCGTGGCGCCGCGGAAGGCGTAGATCGACTGGTCGGCGTCGCCCACCACGCACAGTTCGCTCGGGGAGACTGCGGATTCCTCCTCCGGATCGCCCACGAGGGTGCGCACCAGCACGTACTGCGCGTGGTTGGTGTCCTGGTACTCGTCGACCAGCACGTGGCGGAACCGGCGCCGGTAGTACTCGGCGACCTGCGGATGCGCCTGCAGCAGTGCCACCGTCTCGCCGATGAGGTCGTCGAAGTCGAAGGCGTTCGCCGTGCGCAGGCGCTGCTGGTAGTGCGCGTAGACCCGGGCGACGACACGGGTGAGTTCGGTGGCCGCCGAATCGGTCTCCGCCTCGTGAGCGGCTTCCTCCGGCCCGATCAGTTCGTTCTTCAGGTTCGAGATCTGCGTGGACAGCAGCCGGGCGGAGTACTTCTTGCTGTCGAGTTCGAGATCCTTCGCGATCATCGTGAGCAGACGACGGGAATCGTCGGCGTCGTAGATCGTGAAATTCGAATTCATGCCCTGGAGCAGACCCGCCTGCGCGCGCAGGATCCGGACGCAGCTCGAGTGGAAGGTCGAGACCCACATCGCATTCGCGCGCGGCCCCACCAGGGCCGCCACCCGCTCGCGCATCTCGGCCGCGGCCTTGTTGGTGAACGTGATTGCGAGCACCTGACCAGGGGCGACGCCGCGCTCGGCCAGCAGATAGGCGATGCGGCGCGTGAGCACCGCAGTCTTGCCGGAGCCCGCGCCCGCGACGATCAGCAGCGGGGCCCCTTCGTGCGTGACCGCTTCCCGCTGCTGCGGATTGAGCCCTTCGAGAAGAGCATCGGATCCGGGACGGGAGTGTGCGAGCGCGACGGGAGTGTTCATCGTTTCACCAAACTACCGGACCGCTCGGACAACGGATCCGGACCACGAAGTCGATCAAGCCGAGTGGCAGGGCCTACAGGGAGAGTGGCAAACTGGAGGCCATGTCTTCTGTCCTTTGCAGGCTCGGATCGAGTTCCGGTTGTCGCTGTCGATTCCCGACTGCCGGCCCGACCCGATACCGGTAACAGCCGCTCCCATACGGGCGATCCATCAGAGCAGATGCGAGGAGACGACATGAGCACGCACATCGATTCTTCCCTTTCCGGCGAGCCGGGCCAGGCGAACGCCGGAACACCGGCCGAGGCCGACGACACCGGAGTGCCCACCGAGGCCGAGATCGAGGAGCTCCGCAAGGAGATCGATCGTCTCGACGCCGAGATCCTGGCCGCGGTCAAGCGGCGCACCGAGGTCTCCCGCATGATCGGGCGTACCCGGATGGCGTCCGGCGGCACCCGTCTCGTGCACAGCCGCGAGATGAAGGTCCTCGAGCGGTTCAGCGAACTGGGCCAGGAAGGCCACACCCTGGCGATGCTGCTGCTCCGCCTCGGGCGTGGCCGCCTGGGTCACTGACGGCGAGGCCGTCCGCGTCAGTGACGGCGAAGCCGTCCCGGCCATCGCTGAGTTCCCTACTGCAGGGCGATGTACTTGGTCTCGAGGAATTCCTCGATGCCCTCGGTACCGCCTTCGCGTCCCAGCCCGGAATCCTTGATTCCGCCGAACGGGGCCGCGACATCCGAGACGACCCCGCGGTTCACACCGACGATGCCCGTTTCGAGCGCATGCGACACGCGCAGGGCCCGGTCGAGGTCGCGCGTGAAGATGTAAGCGGCGAGCCCGTAGCGGGTGTCGTTCGCCGCCGCGAGCGCTTCCTCCTCGGTGTCGAAGCCGGTGACGGCCGCGACCGGCCCGAACACCTCTTCCTGCAGGATGCGGGCCTGCTTCGGCACGTCGTCTAGCACGGTGGCCGGGTAGAACCATCCCGGTCCGTCCGCGGGTTCACCGCCCAGGCGCACCGAAGCACCCGCCGACACCGCGTCCTGCACGAGTTCGATCACGGTCTTCTTCTGGTTCTCGTTGACCAGGGGGCCCAGCGTCGCATCGGGATCCGTTCCCGGCCCGAGCTTGTACGACGCCATGCGCTCGGTGAGCTTGGCGACGAAGGCGTCGCGCACCGAATTGTGGACGTGGAAGCGGTTCGCGGCCGTGCAGGCCTCTCCCCCGTTGCGCAGCTTGGCTGCCACCGCGCCCTCGACCGCTGCGTCGAGATCGGCGTCCTCGAAGACGACGAACGGCGCGTTGCCGCCGAGTTCGAGCGAGGTGCGCAGCAGCGAACGACCGGCCTTCTCGGCGAGCATGCGCCCGACCTCGGTGGAGCCGGTGAAGGTGAGCTTGCGCAGCCGGGGATCCTCGAGGAGCGGCCCGGTGACCTCACCGGCATGCGAGGACGGCAGCACCGACAGGACCCCCTTGGGCAGTCCTGCCTCGTCGAAGAGTTGCGCGAGCAGCTGGATCGTGAGGGGTGTCTCGGACGCGGGCTTGACGATGATCGTGCACCCGGCCGCGAGGGCGGGACCGATCTTGCGGGTTCCCATCGCGAGCGGGAAGTTCCACGGCGTGATGGCCAGGCAGGGACCGACGGGTTGTTTCGTCACGAGAACGCGTCCGGTGCCGGCCGGGGCGGGCGTGTAGCGACCGGCGATGCGGACCGCCTCCTCGGAGAACCATCGCAGGAATTCGGCGCCGTAGGTCACCTCCGATCGGCTCTCCGGTAGTGCCTTGCCCATCTCGAGTGTCATAAGCAGCGCGAAGTCGTCGGCGCGCTCGGTGATCTTCTGCCAGACCGCTCGCAGCAGTTCGGCGCGTTCGCGCGGCGGGGTCGCTGCCCATTCCGGACCGGCCGCGACGGCCGCATCGAGGGCCCGTAGGGCATCGCCGGGCGCGGCATCGGCGACTCGGTTGAGTTCGTCGCCGGTCGCGGGATCGTGGACTCCGAAGGTGGCTCCGTTCTCGGCCGCCACCCATTCACCGCCGAGGAACAGGTCGGTGGGGACGGACCGAATCAGTTCTGCAGCATCCATATGCCCCATCATGCGCGCCGCGGTCGCTCGCTGTGGGAAACCGAGGGATCCCTTCGTCACACCGGGCACAGTCACACCGGGCACGGTCACATCGGGGGGCACGGTCGCATACCGGGCGCACCGTGTCGGGGCGCACTACTGTCGACGACATGAGCGACGTAACCGCAACGGCACCGTGGAAAGCTCTGGAAGACCATCGCGACCGGCTCGAATCGGTGTCGCTGCGGCAGTTGTTCACCACCGAACCCGACAGGGTCTCGGCGTTGACGGTCCGTGCCGGGGATCTGGTGATCGATTGCAGCAAGCAGCGCCTCGACACCCCCGTCCTGCAGGCTCTGCTCGAGCTCGCCGACACCGCCGGAATCGCCACCGCTCGGGAGGCGATGTTCTCGGGGGCGCACATCAACGTCACCGAGGACCGCGCGGTGCTGCATACCGCCCTGCGCCTGCCCCGCGACGCGACACTGATCGTCGACGGGGTCGATGTCGTCGCCGACGTCCACGCCGTGCTCGACCGGATGGGCGAGTTCACCGACCGCCTCCGCACCGGGGCTTGGCGCGGCGCCACCGGGCAGAAGATCGCCACGGTGGTCAACATCGGCATCGGCGGCTCCGATCTGGGCCCGGCGATGGTCACCCGCGCCCTGCGCCGTTTCCACGACGGGCCGGCGGCGCGGTTCGTCTCCAACGTCGACCCCGCCGATCTGACCGCCGCGCTGGCCGACCTGGACCCGGCCACCACGCTGTTCGTCGTCGCGTCGAAGACCTTCTCCACCCTCGAAACCCTGTCCAATGCCACCGCCGCGCGCCGCTGGCTCGTCGACGCCCTCGGCGAGGACGCCGTGGCCAAGCATTTCGTCGCCGTGTCGACCCATACGGAGCGGGTGGTCGAGTTCGGCATCGACCCGGCGAACATGTTCGAGTTCTGGGACTGGGTCGGTGGGCGGTATTCGGTGGGTTCGGCGATCGGCCTGGCGGTCATGTGCGCCATCGGCAAGGCCCGGTTCGGTGAGTTCCTCGCCGGCATGCACGCGATCGACACCCACTTCGCCACCGCGGCCCCGGCGCAGAATGCGCCGTTGCTGGCGGGGTTGATCGGGGTGTGGAACGCGAGCATCCTCGGCCACCGGTCGCGGGCGGTGGTGCCCTATGCGCAGGATCTGGCGCGGCTGCCGGCCTATCTGCAGCAGCTGACCATGGAATCGAACGGCAAATCCGTGCGCGCCGACGGCACCCCGGTCTCGTGCCCGACCGGGGAGGTGTTCTGGGGCGAACCCGGTACCAACGGCCAGCACGCCTTCTTCCAGTTGCTGCACCAGGGCACCGAGATCGTGCCGGTCGATTTCCTCGGCCTGGCCCGTTCCGGCGACGACCTGCCCGCCCGCGACGGGCAGACGAGCATGCAGGTGCTGGTGCTGGCGAACATGTTCGCCCAGGCCAAAGTGTTGGCGTTCGGCCGTGATGCGGACGAGGTGCGTGCCGAGGGCGTCGACGAGGCGTTGGTGGCGCACAAGGTGATGCCCGGCAATCGGCCGTCGACGACGATCCTCGCCCCGGAACTGACCCCCTCGGTGGTGGGGCAGATCATCGCCTTCTACGAGCACCAGACCTTCGTCCAAGGCGTCGTGTGGGGGATCGACTCGTTCGACCAGTGGGGCGTCGAACTCGGCAAGACCCAGGCCACCGCCCTGCAGGCCGTGCTCGCCGGCGACGACACCCCCGATACCGGGGACGCGTCGACCGATCACCTGATCGAGGTCTACCGCAACCTGCGCGACGGAGCCTGACCGCGCCCTGCCCGAGACGTCAGGCAGCCTTCGGATCGGACCAGGCCGTGGTGGTCCGGACCCGGCCGTGCGTGTCGACGAGACGCGCCGGCAGGTCGTACTGTTCGAGCCAGGACAGGGCTCCGATGCCCCGCTGCAAGGCCGTCGCCGCGGCCGCATCGGCCCACACCGCGTCGGGAGCGATGACGCTGACGAGACGCCACCGCTCTGGATCGGCGACGTCGCTGGCGTGCGACGCCATCGCCGATCCGGCCGGCAGTTCGACCGAGCCCCGATCCGGGAGCGGCACCTGCCATCCCCCGGCCGGCGCGTGCCCCGCGGTGGCCATGACGTCGCCGATGCGCACGAGCGCCCCGCATTCGAGCAGGTTCGCGACGAGCGCCGCGGAGTAGTCGACAGTGTCGGCCACGGCCGTCGCGCCGAGTTCGAGGCTCACCCCGAACGGGGCGAGCACGATGTCTCCGTCGATCTGCACGTCGCGGTAGGTGGGGATGGGATGGATCGGTGGGATGGCTCCGGCGTCGACCGCAGCGTCGTCGGAGTCGACCGGGGTGACGGCCCCGCCCGTCATGCGGGCCGCCCACAGCGCCGACCGCACCATCGACGCCAGTCGAGGGCTCATCGTGACCGGAGTGCCCTGCGCGAGGTTCACGGAGTGGATCTCGGCGTCGCCCCGACGGCTGTCGCTCACCGCCTCGGACTCGGCGACGACGCCGCGCACGATCATGCGGGCACGGTGCAGTGCATGCGGCTCGGTCACCGCGAGTGCGATCTGCCGACCCCACTCCCACCATTCGTTGCTGCCGATCATGACGGGCTCCACCCGTGGTCGATTCCTCGCAGGACGTATTCCAGTATGCCCGCGACCTGCGACAGGTGACAGCGCCGCAGAATCGGACCCGCGCCGTCAGATCCGGTCGAGGATCGCGGCGGTGTCCACGCCGGTCGGCAGTGTGCCCATCGCGATGCCCCAGTCGTCGTCGAGCCGGCTGCGGCAGAAGGCCTCCGCGACGGCGGGATGCCCGTGCCGGACGAGCTGCGCGCCCTGCAGGACCAGGGCCATGAGCTCCACGACCCGCCGTGCCCGGTACTCGGCGTCCTCGAGGTCGGCGAGCTCCTTGCCCACCCGGGCGATGGCCGAATCGAGGCGCGGATCGGCGCCTTCCGCAAGTCGGACCTCGGTGAAGAACGCCTCGACCGTGTCGGGTTGGCGGGCCATGGCGCGCAGCGCGTCGAGTGCCGCGACGTTGCCGGATCCTTCCCAGATCGACATGAGCGGCGACTCGCGATACAGCCGCGGCATGCCCGATTCCTCGGCGTAGCCGTTGCCGCCGAGACATTCGAGCGCTTCGGCGGCGACCGCGGGCGCCCGCTTGCACACCCAGTACTTGGTGACGGCCAGCGCGATGCGGCGTAGGGCGGCTTCCTGCTCGTCCCCGGCGGCGCGGTCGGTGGCCCCGGCCAGGCGCATCATCATCGTCGTCGCGGCATCGGATTCGACGACGAGATCGGAGAGGACGTTGCGCATGAGCGGCTGGTCGACGAGCAACGCGCCGAACGCCTTCCGGTGACGGGCGTGATGGACCGCGCGCAGCGTCGCGACCCGCATGTTCACGGCCGAGCCGATGACGCAGTCGAGTCGCGTCATGTTCACCATCTCGATGATGGTGTTGATGCCGCGGCCTTCCGGGCCGACGAGCCAGCCGATCGCGTTCTCGTACTCGATCTCGGACGAGGCGTTCGACTTGTTGCCGAGCTTGTCCTTCAGTCGCTGGATGCGGATGGCGTTGCGGGTGCCGTCCGGCAGGACGCGCGGGAGCAGGAAGCACGACGGTCCGTGCTCGGTCTGCGCGAGCGTGAGGAACAGGTCGGACATCGGCGCGGACGTGAACCACTTGTGCCCGACGATCGTGTACGAGCCGTCGGCGTTGGGGGTCGCGGTGGTGGTGTTGGCGCGGACGTCGGAACCGCCCTGCTTCTCGGTCATCGACATCCCGGCGATGAGGCCGCGTTTCGTGGAGGGTTCGCGCAGTCCGAAGTCGTAGTGCGGCGCGGCCAGCAGCGACTCGTAGCGCTCGGCGAGTTCGGCGTTGTGGCGCAGCGCCGGGACCGCGGCGTAGGTCATCGAGATGGGGCACATGTGCCCGGCGTCGGTGTGCCCCCACACGTAGAACTTCGCGGCGCGGGCGACGTGCGCGCCGGGACGCGGGTCGCGCCAGGGGGCCGCGTGCAGGCCGTTCTCGACGGCGACGGTCATCAGGTCGTGCCAGTGCGGATGGAACTCGACCTCGTCGACGCGGTGACCGTAGCGGTCGTGGGTGTGCAGCACGGGCGGGTACTCGTTGGCGAGCCGCCCCCAGTCCTGGGCACGGGTGGTGCCGGCGAGGGCGCCGAGTTCGCGGACCTCGTCCTCGGCCCAGCTCGCGCCCTCGCGGCGCAGTCCTTCGAGCAGGGCCGCATCGTCGGCGGCCGGGTACGGCTCGAGATCCGGTACCTGGTTGAACACCTCGTGGGTGGCGGGGAAATTCACGGCTTCACTCCTGAGTCGTTCCGGAAGGCAGGTGCCCCGCCGCTCGCAGTGCGAGGGCGACGAGGTCGGGGACGGTGGATCCGGCCGCGCTGTCTCGAAGGCGACCGTCGGCCGCGCCGGGCAGACGGCCGGTGAGCACCTCGCCGACGGCCCCGACGAGCGCGGCGGCGGTGAGTTCGACATCCTGTTCGGGGAATTCACCGGTCGCGATGCCGTGGCGCACGGCGTTCGCGAAGGCCGCCGCGAAGGCGCGGCGCAGCACGAGCCGTTCGGCGTCGACCGCGACGTCGACCGGTTCGGCGAGCAGCGCGTAGGCGAGGGTGGGATTGCGCAGAGCACGGCGGGAGAAGGTGTCGACCACCGCGCTCACCCGGTCGGCTCCGGATCCGGTTGCGGCCGCGGACGTCACGGCCTCGACCTCCCGTTCGCACAGTTCCCGGAAGATCCGCACCACGAGATCGGACTTGTCGACGTAGTGCCGGTAGACGCTGCCGGTGGCGACACCGGCCCGTTCGGCGACCGCCGAGACGGACAGTCCGCTGTACCCGCGTTCGCTGAGCAGAGCGACCGCGGCGGCAGCGATCGCCTCGCGCTGTGCGTCGAGTCGCTCCTGCACTGCGGGTGTCCGCCGGTACGCCACACTAAGGATTGAACCTCGGTTCAGTGCTTCGGTCAACGGTCGGCGCTACGGTCGGGATTGTGAATCGCCTGAGCGTCGTGGACGAGATGTTCCTCCACCGCCACAAAGGAACCGGCCTGCCGTCGGTGATGCAGGGTCTGTGGCGCACCGACGAGACCGTGGACGCGACCCTGTTGCTGTCCCTTCACGACGTGCTGTCCGAAGGCCCGCTCGGTCGCCGCGTGGTCCGTCCCCGTGTTCCCGGCGCACGCCCCCGCTTCGAACCCAACACGCACGTCCATCCGCTGCGCTATCCCGCGACTCCCATCCCCGACGACGAGCTCCTCGATTGGGCCGACGAGCACGCGAACGTGAACGTCGATCCCGAGCTCGGTCCCGGCTGGGCTCTCGCCGCGACCCGCCTCACGAGTGGCGGCACCGCACTGTCGATCGTGTGCTCACATGTCCTGACCGACGCGCGGGGATTCGTCCGCGCGGTCGCCGACGCGCTCGCCGACCGGCCGCGACGACCCGACCCCGGTCGCCATTCCGATCTGCGCGATGCGATGCAGCTGTTCCGGAAGGTCGGCAGCGGACTGCGCCGCGTGAAGTACACGCCCCGCACGGAGAAGCCCCCCGCGCCGCAGACGGTGCGCTCGCGACCGCGCACCGCGCTCGTCGACGTCGACGCGGCGCAGTGGAAGGCCGTCGCCGCCGCGGAGGACGGCAGCCCGAACGCCCTGCTGCTCGCCGTGTCCGCCGGTGTCGCGCGACGCGCCCGGATCCCGTTCCCCGTGCGCATCTCCGTTCCGGTCGACGACCGGAAGGACGGAACCGTCTCCAACGGCGTGTCGATGGTGGGGATCTCCGTCGACGACGGCGACACGCTCGCCTCCATCCGCGCCAGCGCCGCGCACGCCTACTCGCAGCCGCGGGAAGGAGCGCCGCACAACATGCCGGCCGAGATCCTGCAGCTCCTGCCCGACCGCCTCGCCGCCCGTGTCGCGCGAGGTGCGGGCGAGCGGGACCTGTTGTGTTCCAACATAGGTGCGGTGCCCCGCGAACTCACGACACTGGGCCCGTACCGCACCACCGGGATCGCGATGCGCGCGATGCACCCGGGTCTCGACACCCGGCCGGCCCGCACCGCGACCCGCCTGTCGGTCTACGCCTGCCACACCGACGAGCGGTACACCCTCGCGTTCGTCGCCCTCGACGAGGAGCGCTTCCCCGACACCGCGACGCTGCGCACCTACGTGCTGGCCGAGCTCGCGGACCGGGGACTCGAGGCCCACTCCTGGTGACGCCGCCGGTGGAGGCGGCGGCTACCGTGACGCGCCGTCACGTACAGTGCGGAGCATGACGCCCGAGACCCACGTCACATTCGCCGACGGGACCGTCCGCGGCACCCGGCTCGGCGACCTCCTCGCCTGGCGCGGCATCCCCTACGCCGCTCCCCCGGTCGGGCCGCTGCGGTTGCGCGCCCCGCAACCGGTCGAGCCCTGGACGGGGGTGCGCGATGCGACACGGTTCGGCAATGCCGCCCCACAGCGTCCGCGCTACGCCGAGACCGGGCGTCGCGGAGTGCGCGTGCGTCCCGACGAGGACTGCCTGACCCTCAACGTGCTCGCCCCCGCAGGTCGTGTCCACGCGCCGCGACCGGTGATGGTGTTCATCCACGGCGGCGCGTTCACCCTCGGCACGAGTGCCCTGTCGGTCTACGGCGGCGAGTCGCTGGTCCGGCGCGGCGACGTCGTCTACGTGTCGATCAACTACCGCCTCGGATCGCTCGGCTATCTCGACTTCGGGTCCTTCTCCACCGACGACGTGCGTTTCGATTCCAATCTCGGTCTGCGCGACCAGGTGGCGGCGCTCGAATGGGTGCAGCGCAACATCGCGGCCTTCGGCGGCGACCCCGACAACGTGACGATCTTCGGCGAGTCCGCCGGCGGCACCTCGGTGACGACCCTGCTCGCGACCCCCGCCGCGCGCGGACTGTTCTCCGCCGCGATCGCGCAGAGCCCGGCGCCGAATCTCGTCGTCACCGCCGACCGCTCGGCCGAATGGGGCCGCAAGTTCGTCGAACTGCTCGGTGCCGATCCGGATACCGCCGCTCGGGCGCTGCTCGACGCCTCCCCCGTCGAACTCGGGCGGGTCGGATCGCGGCTCGGGGCGCAGGTGCTGCGCGCGACCCCGGGTCTGCATCCCTTCGGCCCGGTCGTCGACGGCGATTTCGTTCCGCTCCAGCCGCTCGAGGCGTACGAGACGGGCGCGGCACATCCCGTTCCGCTCGTGCTCGGGACGAACGACCGCGAAGGTGCGCTGTTCCCGAAGTTCCTCGACGCGCTTCCGACGAACCCGCGGCGGATCGACGCGCTGTTCGCCGCGACCGATCCGGAGGCGAAGGATCGCATCACGGCGGTCTATCCGGGATATCCGGACGAGCGTGCCGCGATCGATCTCGGCGGCGACCTCACCTTCTGGTATCCGTCCGTGCAGATCGCGCAGGCACATTCGCGTTTCGCGCCGACCTTCATGTACCGCTTCGATCTCGCGCCGCGACTGCTGCGGTGGACGGGCTTCGACGCGACGCACGCGGTGGAGTTGCTCGCCGTCTTCGACCAGACCGACGAACCGCTCGGCCGGGCGCTCACGGCGCTCGGTGGGCGACGTGGTCTGCGGAGGGTCGCCGGGTCGATGCAGCGCCAGTGGCTGAACGTGGCCCGGCACGGTGAACCACTGCCGTCGTGGCCGCGCTACGACGAGAAGGACCGCGCAACAGTGATTTTCGACGAGGTCACGCGCATCGAGCACGATCCGCGCCGCCAGCGCCGACTCGCGTGGGAGGGCTACCGCGGGTACACCGCTCCGGCACCTGTGCAGTAAGCGTCGCTACTCGACGCGTGCAGTGAGCGCCGCTACTTGGCGACGGTGAGCAGGAAGGCGACGTCCTCGATGGCGCTGACGCTGTGCCGGACCAGCGGGATGATGATCATGTCGCCGGCCGAGCCCTTCCACACGTCGTTGCCGGCGACGAGCTGGAGCTGGCCCGACAGCACCTGCAGGGTCGCCTCGCCGGGGCTGTCGTGCTCGCCGAGTTCGTGGCCGGCGAGCAACGCGACGACGGTCTGCCGCAGGTGCTTGGTATGCCCACCGAAAACCGTCTGGGAGCTGCGTCCGCTGCTGGACGCCGCTGCGAGTTTGAGCTGCTGCCGTGCCAGGGCGGTCAACGAGAGCTTGTCCATGTACCGCAGTATCGCTCAGATGCCGCCGCGAGAACTCAGCTTCGCGCGTACCGGATCCAGCGGAACCTGATTTCCTTGGTGGAGGTCATCCATTCCCCGGCCTCGGCCACCCACTCGGCGCCGATCGGGGGTGCGGTCGCATCTCCTGCGACGTCGAGGTCCACCTCGGTCACGAGCAACTGCGTCGCGAACGGCATCGCCTGCGCGTAGATCTGGCCCCCGCCCATCACGACGACCTCGTCCTCACCGGCGAGCGTCAGCGCGTCCTCGAGGCTCATCGCGGTCTCGGCGCCCTCGGCCGACCACTCGACGTTGCGGGTGACGACGATGTTCCGGCGTCCCGGCAGCGGCCGGAACCGCACCGGGAGCGAATCCCAGGTGAGCCGGCCCATGATCACCGGCTTGCCCATCGTGGCGTCCTTGAAGAACGCCATGTCCTCGGGGATGTGCCACGGGATGGTGTTGTCGCGGCCGATCACACCGCCGCGTGCCTGGGCCCAGACGAGGGTGACATCCCCCATCAGACGGCCACCGGCGCCTTGATCGCCGGATGATGCCGGTAGCCGACGACCTCGACGTCCTCGTAGCGGTAGTCGAAGATCGAGTCGCGCGGGTGCAGCTTCAGCGTCGGGTAGGGATACGGATCGCGGGTGAGCTGCTCGGTGACCTGCTCGATGTGGTTCGAGTAGATGTGGCAGTCGCCGCCGGTCCAGATGAACTCTCCCGGCTCGAGTCCGGTCTGCTGCGCGACCATGTGGGTGAGCAGCGCGTAGCTGGCGATGTTGAACGGCACGCCGAGGAACATGTCGGCGCTGCGCTGGTAGAGCTGGCAGCTGAGCTTGCCGTCGGCCACGTAGAACTGGAAGAAGGCGTGGCACGGCATCAGTGCCATCCGGTCGAGCTCGGCCACGTTCCACGCCGAGACGAGGATGCGCCGTGAGTCGGGGTTGCTGCGCAGGGTCTCGATCACCTGGCCGATCTGGTCGATGTGCTGCCCGTCGGGGGTGGGCCACGAGCGCCACTGCACGCCGTAGACCGGGCCGAGGTCACCGTCGGGTGCGGCCCACTCGTCCCAGATCGTCACGCCGTGCTCCTGCAGCCACTTGACGTTGGAGTCGCCGCGCAGGAACCACAGCAGTTCGTAGACGATGGACTTCAGGTGCACCTTCTTCGTGGTGATCAGCGGGAAGCCCTCGGACAGATCGAAGCGCATCTGGTGGCCGAACAGGCTCCGCGTGCCGGTTCCGGTACGGTCGGCCTTCTCCGCGCCGGTCTCGAGGATCAGGCGTAGCAGGTCTTCGTAGGGCGTCGACACAGTCACGAGCGCAGTCTATCGGGGCCTCGAAGGTGTCCGTCGCCACCCGCGAACGGCCCGGCGACCGTAGCCTGTTCCCATGCCCGAGCTCCCCGAGGTGGAAGCACTTGCGGTGTTCCTGCGCGAGCACGCGGTCGGCAGCGTCGTCGGACGCATCGACGTCGCGGCGCTGAGCGTGCTGCAGACGGCCGACCCACCGATCACGGCGCTGCAGGGACGCGACATCACCGGAGCGGCGCGCTTCGGCAAGTTCCTCGCGATCGACTGCTCCGGGCTGCATCTGATCACGCACCTGTCGCGCGGCGGCTGGTTGCGCTGGCTCGACGAACCGTCGCAGACTCCCCCGAAACTCGGTCGCGGTCCGCTCGCCCTCCGCGTGCACCTGTTCGCCCCCGACGCGACGACACCGGCCTTCGATCTCACCGAGGCCGGCACGAAGAAGCGCCTCGCGGTCTGGGTCGTCGACGATCCGCAGCAGGTGCCGGGCATTGCCCGCCTCGGCCCAGATGCACTCGCCCTCACCCGCGACGAGTTCGCCGAGCTCCTGACCGACAGCACCTCGCGTCTCAAGACGCTGCTCACCGATCAGAAGGTTCTCGCGGGGATCGGCAACGCCTACTCCGACGAGATCCTGCACGTCGCGCAGCAGTCGCCGTTCGCGACCGCCGGCAAGCTCACCGACGACGAGGTGACCACGCTGTACGGGACGATGCGGTCGGTGCTCACCGACGCCGTCACCCGCTCGGTCGGGCAGGACGCGGCGCGCCTCAAGGGAGAGAAACGGTCGGGGCTGCGCGTGCACGGGCGTACCGGCGAGCCGTGCCCGGTGTGCGGCGACACCGTCCGCGAGGTCTCCTACACAGACCGCTCGTTCCAGTACTGCCCCACCTGCCAGACCGGAGGGAAGGTCCTCGCCGACCGGCGGATGTCCCGCCTGCTGAAGTAGCGTGCGCGCCGTGCAGGCCCGTCCCCGTCTCCGCGAAGAAGTGCGCACCCTGGCGCCGGGTTACTTCGCCTTCGTCATGGCCGGCGGCATCGTCTCCACCGGCCTCCATCTCCGGGGTTTCCACTTCGCATCGGCCGCGCTGCTGATCGTGTCCGTGATCGGATACGCGACGCTCGTGGCCATGTCGGTGTGGCGGTTCCTCGCGTTCCGCGACGAGGTCCGCGCCGATCTCGCCGATTCCGGGCGGGCGTTCGGCTTCTTCACCTTCGTCGCGGGCAGCAACGTGCTCGGCGTACGGCTGATGATGGACGGCCGGCATTCCACCGCGGCGGTGCTGCTCGCGGGCGCGGCGGCGACCTGGCTGGTACTGGGATATGTCGTCCCGTGGACCGCCGTGCTCGGCACGGCGGAGCGTCCCGTCCTCGCGAAGGCCAACGGGACGTGGTTCATCTGGGTCGTCGCGAGCGAATCGGTGGCCATCGCCGCGGCCACGCTCCAGCCCGTCTACCGCGAACTCGACCGGCTCCTCGCCGCCGTCGCGGTGTTCACCTGGGGTGTGGGCCTGTTCCTGTACGCGGCGGCGGGCATCTTCGTCGCGGCGCGGATGCTGCAGTACCCGCTGCGTCCCACCGACCTGACCGCACCGTACTGGGTGTCGATGGGAGCGTGCTCGATCACCGTCGTGGCGGGCTCACGCATCGTCGAGATGGACGACGCCCCGATGGTGGACGCGACCCGCGGACTGATCGCGGGCCTCGCCGTCGTCATCTGGGCCTTCGCGACGTGGCTGCTGCCGCCTCTCGTCGCGGCCGGTTGGTGGCGTCACCGCGTCCATCGGGTGCCGCTGACCTACGACTCGGCCCTGTGGTCGATCGTCTTCCCGCTCGGCATGTACGCGGTCGCGGGGATGTATCTGGGTCGCGCCGACGATCTGCCGCTGGTCGGGGCGATCGGTGCCGCCGAATTGTGGGTCGCGGTGGCGGCCTGGGTCGTGGTGTTCGCCGCGATGCTGCACCGCATGTGGGTCCGGCTCACGCGGCCGGTCGAGCGCGACCGACCGTGACCGCCCGCGCGCGGGCACGCCCCATCTCGCCGTACCAGCGGACGGCGAGCACGACGGCCAGGGCCACACCGACCGCGTCGCCGCCGTAGTACATCAGCTGGGCCCCCGCCTGCAGATCGGATGCGGCGAACATCGTGCCGGGAGGTGACTGCGCGTACAGCGTCTTCGCCAGCACTGCATGAGCCGCGCCGGCCACGAGCAACACCACCGCGAGATGCGCGAGACCGTACCGGCGGCGGAGCGGATCGAGGCGGCAGATCGCGACGGTGAACAGCATCCCGGCGGCGAAGACGTGCAGGTGGACGACGGTCGCGACGAGCGGGTCGTCGTGCATGGCAGCGAACAGTGGCGTCCGGTAGAGCACCCACAGCCCACCCATGTCCAGCACGGCCGCGACGGCCGGCGCCGTGAGCAGTGCGGCCGGTCGCGAATGCAGCACGGTGAGCAGACCCGCACGTGCGCCTCCCACCGGGACGGTCCTCAGCAGCAGCGTCATCGGCCTGCCCAGCACGATCAGCAGGGGTCCGACCATCCCGACGAGCAGATGCCCGGCCATGTGCGCGGTGAACGGACCACCGGGCAGAGGGAACACCGCCGTCGTGACGAGAGGCAGCACCGCCGCCGTGACGAGAGGCAGCACCGCCGCCGTGACGAGAGGCAGCACCGCTGCCGCAGCGACGGCGCCGGCACCTGCGGCGACACTCGCGTCACGCCACCACGGCCAGGCGTCGCCGCGTCGACGCAGCCGCACGGCCGCTCCGATGTACAGCGCGACGGCCACCGCTGCCGCGAACAGAACGACGAGAGCGAGCGCTCCCGGTCCCGCCTGTGTCGGATGGTCGTGCACCGACGGCTCCTATCCGTCCGAGAGCCCGGTGGGGCGCGCGCTCCGTCGCGCCGACCACCACAGGAGCGCACCGGCGACGAGGAACACGAGAGCCCCTGCGATCCAGGCCAGGTCGTAGGGCCACACGTCGACGTCGTAGCGGATCTGGTGGACGCGGAACACCTTGTGGTTCACCAGCCCGTCGAACAACTGGAACGCGCCCGCTCCCATGAGCAGCGCCGCCCAGAAGTGCCGTACCGCCAGGGCGTGCCTGCGGCGCACATCCGCGAGCAACGCGAATCCCGCTACGAGAACGAGCAACTCGGCGGTGTGCAGCAGACCGTCGGACGCGAGACCGACCGCGGGTGTGGAGCGATCGTAGAAGTGGTGCCAGCCGAGGATCTGGTGGAAGACGATCTCGTCGATCGCCGCCATGAGCGCCACACCGAGCAGGGCACCGCTGATCGCGGAGTGCCGCACCGAGATTCCGCCGTGTGTGTCTCCGGGTCGTGTCGCTCCCGTCATCGCTCCTTCACCGTGCCGTCCGTAGGACTCCGCCCTGGGAATACGGGTTGTTCCGATCCCGCGGCGGGTACCCGAGCGGTCATGCTGAGAAACGCACTGTGGGAAGGCCTGGTCGCCGGTGCGGCCGGCGTCGCCGCCATGACCGTCGGGGAGAAGATCGAGCAGGCCGTCACCGGGCGACCGAACTCCCACGTGCCGGGCCGCGTACTCGCACGGCTGACGGGCGCGTCCGAATCGGCCGGGCAGCACTCGACCGCCCTGAACTGGGCGATGCACTTCGGGCAGGGCATCGCACTCGGCGTCCTGCGTTCGGTCATGGCCGAGGTCGGCCTGCGGGGGCCGCTCGCATCGTCGAAGTTCACCGTCGTCCGTCTCACCAACGATCAGATCCTCGAGAACGCGACCGGCGTGGGAGCACCGCCGCAGACGTGGCCCCGTTCGGAACTGGCGATCGACGTCCTCCACAAGAGCGTCTACGGCTTCGTCACCGGTGCCGTTGCCGACGCACTGGCCGCCCGCCGCGGTCCCGGCCCGGGCGGGCGGCATGCCGAGCTCGTGCCCGGTCGCCATTCCGACATCGGCCCGATCCCCCGCAGCGCGGCGGCCGGCCGGTAGAGGTACGGAGCAGCACGCGCGACCTGCGGCACGGAGCACAGGCGACCTGCTGCGGAGCACGGAGGCCCGAGGAGACGTCGCCGACGCGGCGGTTACCGTATCGGTGTGAGTGTCGAACCGCTGGACACCGGCACCGTGGCCGGTCACCTGCATCTTCCCGAGGGCAGCCCGCGGGGTGCCGTCGCGTTGACGCACGGCGCCGGCGGCAACTGCGACGCCCGGATCCTGCAGTCGATGTGCTGCCGGTTCTCCGACGCCGGCTTCCTCGCCCTGCGCTACGACCTGCCGTTCCGCCGTCGCAAGCCGAAGGGTCCTCCGCAGCCGTCCCGCGCCCCGGAGGACCGCGAGGGGGTGGCCGCCGCCGCCGCGGAGCTGCGCGAACGCGTGTCCGGGCCCCTGCTGCTCGGCGGCGTCTCCTACGGCGGCCGCCAGACGTCGATGCTGGCGGCCGACGAACCCGGCATCGCCGACGCCCTCGTCCTGCTGTCCTATCCTCTCCATCCCCCGGGCAAGCCGGAGAAGCTGCGCACCGAGCACCTGCCGAAGATCTCGATGCCCACGGTGTTCGTCCACGGCGACCGCGACCCCTTCGGTACCTTCGACGAACTGCGGGAGGCACTCGATCTCCTGCCCGCGGCCACGACCCTCGTCGAGGTCACCGGGGCCGCACACGACCTGAGCCGCGCGAAGACGGATCCCTCGGAATCCGCCGTATCCGCCGCGCTGCACCTGCTGGAAGAGAAGAAGTCATGATCGAACCCACCGACGTCGCCATCGACACGCTGCTCGCCGAGCTCCGCGACCGGCTCGACGACTCCGTCGACGCCCCGACGACCCTGCGCGGACTGCTCGAAGCGGTGCTCGTCGTGGGATCGGGTCTCGAACTCGACTCCATGCTCCAGCGCATCGTCACCGCCGCGACCGCCCTCCTCGACGCCCGCTACGGCGCGCTCGGTGTGCGCGCCGCCGACGGTGGCCTGTCGGAGTTCGTGTACGTCGGGATCAATCCGACGCAGCGCGAGGTGATGGGCCACCTGCCCGAGGGTCGGGGCATCCTCGGTCTGCTCATCAACGATCCCCGGCCGGTCCGCCTCGGCGACCTGTCGAAGCATCCCGCCTCCATCGGCTTCCCGCCCAACCATCCGCCCATGAAGAGCTTCCTCGGCACACCGATCATGGTGCGCGGCAAGGTCTTCGGCAGCATCTATCTCACCGAGAAGCTGGGCGCACCCGAGTTCACCGAAGAGGACGAGGTGATCCTCAAGGTGCTCGCGATGTCCGCCGGCGTGGCCGTCGAGAACGCGCGCCTGTTCGAGGGCTCCCTTGCCCGCGAGAGATGGCTCACCGCAATGGCATCCATCAACTCCCGGTTGCTGATGGGTGGGTCGGTGGACGAGACGCTGTCGATGCTCACCGGCCAGGTCCGCGAACTCGCCCGGTGTGCGGGCGCCTATGTGGTGCTCGTCGACGGGCATCACGGCCGCCTGCAGGCCGCGTCCCCCGCGATCCCGTGCGGGAAGGACAAGCGTTTCGATCTCACCGGATCGCCTGTGCTCAAAGCACTCAAGAGCCGGCAGCCGATGCACCTCGACACTCTCGAGGGACTGCCGCCGACGGAACAGGGCGACGAGGGCCACGCGGTGGTGCTGCCGCTGTCGGCGACGTCGACGGTCACGGGCGTGCTCGTCGCGACCCGCGAGGCCGGTAGCGAACCGTGGGACGACGAGGACGTGGCCCGCTTCGAATCCATGGCGAACCTCGCGGCCGTGGCCCTCGAATTCGCCGAACAGCAACGCAAGAAGCGGTTGCTCGACGTGCTGGCCGATCGCGATCGCATCGCACAGGACCTGCACGACAACGTCATCCAGCGCCTGTTCGCCACGGGTATGAGTCTGCAGAGCGCGACCGCGGACGGAGCGGACAACGAACGCATCGTGGAGGTGATCCGCCACGCGATCGAGCAACTCGACCGGACGGTGCGCGAGATCCGCACGACCATCTTCGATCTGCACACCACCGGCGCGGCGGCGTCGAACAGCCTGCGCCGGAGACTGCTGGACGTCGTGGGCGATCTGAGCATCCACTCCGCGGTGGCACCCAACGTGCAGTTCGTCGGCCCCATCGACACACTGGTGCCGATGCGCATCCACCCGCACGCCGAAGCCGTGCTCCGCGAGGGGCTGAGCAACGCGCTGCGTCATTCGCAGTCCGACAACATCTCGGTGTCGGTCTCGGTTCAGGACGACTTCCGGATCGAGATCCTCGACGACGGCACGGGTCTGCCCGACACGCCTCGCCGCAGCGGCCTGGCGAACCTCGAGCGGCGCGCCGTGCAGTGCGGCGGGACGTGCGAGATCGGCCCCGCCGATCCGCGCGGCACCCGGGTGCTGTGGGCGGTCCCGCTCTGACGGGACCGGTCCCGCACCCGTCGGACTAGGACGTCGGCTTGCCGCGCTCGTTGCGCAGTTCGGTGGCGAGCACCGCGGCCTGAGTGCGGCGCTGCATGCCGAGCTTCGCCAGCAGGCGCGAGACGTAGTTCTTCACGGTCTTCTCCGCGAGGAACAGCCGTTCGGCGATCTCCCGGTTGGTCAGGCCCTCACCGATGAGCTCGAAGACGGCGCGTTCCTGCTCCGACAGCTCGGCCAGCGGATCGGCCGTACGCGACGCCCGGATCCGTTCCATGAGGGCGGCGGTGGCACGGCTGTCGAGCAGCGAGCCGCCCTCACCGACGGTGCGGATCGCCGAGACGAGATCGGTGCCGAGGATCTGCTTGAGCACGAAACCCGAGGCACCGGCCATGATCGCGTCGAAGAGCGCCTCGTCGTCGGCGTAGGAGGTGAGCATCAGGGCGCGCAGGCCCGGCATGCGGGTACGCAGCTCGCGGCACAGTTCGACACCGTTGCCGTCGGGGAGCCGCACGTCGAGCACCGCGACGTCGGCGCCGCTCTCGGGCACGCGGGCCAGGGCCTCGCCCACCGAGGCGGCCTCACCGACGACGGTGAAGTCGGGCACGCTGCTCAGCAGATCCACCAGGCCGCGCCGCACGATCTCGTGATCGTCGACGAGGAACACGCGGGTCATCTCGGGCACCTTTCGTTGACATGCTGTCCCGTCATTGTCCCAGGTGTACCGCGATACCCACGTCCTCGGGGCCGTTCGACACCCATCTGGGGACCTTCTCCCCCTGCCCCGCGGGCGCCGCTCGGGAGACGCTGGAGGGGCAGAGGTGGACATGTGGGACGAACGAGCCGACGAGGAGGATGTCGTGACTGTCGATGCCGGAACCTGGTCGCTCGGTGACACCGAGATCATTGCGCGTGCGGTGGTGGAGGCACCCTCGGTGCACGACACGCAACCGTGGAATCTGCGCCTGCCCGATCACAGCGCCGAACTGGAGGAACGCCTCGAGTTCGCCGAGCCGGGCCCGGACCCGCTGCGAGTCGACCGGTTGATCTCGTGCGGTACGGCCCTTGCGAATCTCGAGCTCGCGATCCGGGTCCTCGGCAACCGATCGCGCACCTCCGTGCTGCCCGATCCGCAACGTCCGGAACTCATCGCCCGGATCGAGACGCTCGGCTCGGGCACCCCGAGCAGCCGCGACCTGCGGTTGTACGCCGCCATCTCGCACCGTCGCAGCCACCGCGAATCGTTCACCGATATCCCGGTGCCGACGGAGACGCTCGCCGACGTCGTCGCCGCGGCCGGGGAGGTACCCGACATCGACGTGCGCCTGCTCGCCGCCGACGAGTCCGCCGCCCTCGCCCAGGTGCTCGCCTACGCGGCGGAGGCCCGCCGGCGTCACCCGCACTATCAGCGGGAGATGTTCTCGTGGACGTCCCACTGGCAGCCGCGCGGCAACGCCGAGGTGGTCACCACGTGGAGCGCGACCCTCGACGAACACGGCGCGGCCGGCGAGGCCATGGTCACCACCGGGATCCCCGACATCGATGCGCTGGCGGCGGCGATCGCGCGCGAATCGGTGCTGCTGTTCTCCGCCCCGTCGACGTCACCGGCGGATCTGGTCCGGGTGGGTGCGGCGGTGGAACGGTGCTGGCTCGCGGCCATCGACGCGCGACTGTCGGCGTCGGTCGTGACGCATCCCCTGCGCGTCGAAGACGCCGGTTCGCGCCTGGCCGAGATGCTCGACCTGCCGGTCGTGCCGCTGGTGATCCTGCGCGTGGGTTTCTGACGAGAAGAGAGATCGAGGTGACGATGAGCGCACCGACCGAGGATCCGATCGACGATCCGACCCGCGAGTTGTTCCACACGGCGCTGGACATGGCGCAGGCCGCCAAGGCCGGGAACGTCTCCGGGTGGCTGACCGCCCGCTACGAGTGCGGACGCGTCGAGGACGTCGCGTTCGTCCTCTCGCAGATGCTCGGGGTGCTCATCGAGAACGGGGCGATCAGCCGGGGTGTGCATCCGGCCGACGCGTGGAGGGAACTGCGCGAGCGGGGCGTCGACGACTTCGGGTGACGCCCCGCATCGCTCGTCCGCCGGATCGATCCCCGTCCGGGATCAGTCCTCGGTCTCCTTCGACCGGACGACGAGGACCGGGCAGTCCGCGGTCTGGATCAGCGCGTTGCTCGTGGAGCCGAGCAGCAGTCCCTTGAATCCACCACGTCCGCGGGTTCCGACCACGAGAAGCTGTGCGGTCTCGGCATATTCGCTGAGCACTCGCACCGGCCGGTCGCGGGCGACGACCCGTTCGACGGTGACGTCCGGGTACCGCTCCTGGTATCCGGCGAGACGTTCGGCGAGCACGATCTCCTCACCGGTCTGGATCCGGCTCCAGTGCGGGTCCTCGGGGACGGCGCCGAGCGAGGGCTGGACGCTCACGTCGCTCCACACGTTCACCGCGACGAGCGTCGCCCCGCGTGCGGAGGCCTCCTCGAACGCGACCTCCACCGCGTCGCGGCACGAGACCGATCCGTCGACACCGACCACGACGGGCCCCTCCGCCGGCGGCGCACCGTCGAGGGTGCGGCCCCGCACCACGACGACGGGCGCCGTCGCGTGCGAGACGACCGCCGTGGAGACCGAACCGGCGAGCAGACCCTTCACCTCGCCGAGACCGCGCGAGCCGACGACCAGCCGGTCGGCGTGCTCGGCCTCCGCGATGAGCGTGGGCACGACCTTGCCTTCGAGCTGCGCGGTGGTGACCTCGACGTTCCCGTGACGGTTCTCGTCGATGATCTGCCGGGCGAGCACGGCCGCATTGTCGAGCCGGTCGCGGGCCGTCGCCTTCATCTCCTCGTGGAAGCTCTGCGCGAGGTAGGGCTCGGAGTAGTAGAAGGCGGGGATGTGCACGACGGTGACGATGCGCAACGGCAGGCCGCGGATCGCAGCCGTCCGTGCCGCCCAGCTCACCGCGGTCGTGGACGCGTCGGATCCGTCGACGGCCACGACGATCGGCTTGTTCTCGGTCATCGCACGCGGAACCTTTCTCGGTGGGTCAGCCGCAGATCTGTCGCAGCTGTTCGATCAGTCGCACACGACCTGCGGTGTCGGCCGCGAAGGGGGTGACGTTGAGGGTGGTGACCCCGGCCTCCGCGAAGGCCGCGATACGTTCGCGCACGAAGCCCTCCGAGCCGATCAGGGAGATCGAGCGCAGCAGTTCGACAGGCACCGCCGCGGCCGCCTCCTCCTTCTTGCCGGCCAGGTAGAGCTCCTGGATGGTCTCGGCTTCCTTCGCGTAGCCGTAGCGGATCGCGAGGTCGTTGTAGAAGTTCTTGCCCTTGGCACCCATGCCGCCGACGTAGAGCGCGACCATGGGGCGGACCCAGTCGAGCATATGGTCGACGTCGTCGCCGATCGCGAGCGGGGTCTGGGCGTAGATCTGCAGGTCGCCGAGAGCCGGATCGCGCTTGGCCTTGCCCTTGGCGATCGACTCGCCCCACACCTCGGCGGCCTTCTCCGGGTAGTAGAACAGCGGTTGCCAGCCCTCGGCGATCTCGGCGGTCATCTCGACGTTCTTCGGGCCGAGCGACGCGATGATGATCGGGATGCGCTCGCGCACAGGCTTGTTGATGATCTTCAGCGGCTTGCCGAGACCGGTGCCGCGCTCGGCGGGCAGCGGGATCTGGTAGTGCTTGCCCTGGTGCTCGACCTTCTCGCGGCGCCACACCTGGCGGCAGATGTCGACGATCTCGCGCGTGCGGCCCAGCGGCGCGTTGTAGGGAACGCCGTGGAACCCCTCGATGACCTGCGGACCGGATGCGCCGATGCCGAGCACGAAGCGTCCGTCGGAGACGAAGTCCAGGCCGGCCGCCGTCATGGCCGTGAGCGTCGGTGTCCGGGTGAACAACTGGAGGATGCCGGAGGCGAGCTCGACGCGGGAGGTCTTCGCCGCCAGATAACCGAGCTGGCTCACCGCATCGAACGAGTAGGCCTCGGGCACGAACACGATGTCGAGACCGGCCTTCTCCAGGTCGGCCACCTCCGCCGCGGTCTCCGCGAAACCTCCGCTGTAGTTCAGTCCCATTCCGATGCGCATGCGCCACCTTCGTTCCTGCTGCACACCCCGTTCGGGGCGCGTTCGTCCACGTGCCCCCGAACACTACCGCCGTCAGGTAGTGACCGGTCGCACCACCATCACCGGGCACTGCGCCTCGCGCATGAGCGCGTTTCCGGTGGAGCCGAGCACCATCCCCTTGAAGCCACCCCTGCCCCGGGTACCGACCACGACTAGCTGGGCTTTCCCGCTCCAGGACCGCAGGTGGGCGCGGGGGCCGTCGACGTAGACCTTCCGGTGGACCGTCACGTCCGGATAGCGCTCGCCGTAGCCCGCGAGGCACTCCGACAGCAGGGAGTGCTCGTACTCCTCGAACGCGCGGGGATCGAAGTCGAGGGGCGACTCGTCGATCTCCCCGACCTTCAGGTCGCTCCAGACGTGGACGGCGACGAGGTCGACCCCGCGCCAGGACGCCTCCTCGAACGCCAGGTCGACCGCGTGGCGGCTCGCGGGGCTGCCGTCCACACCGACGACGACGGGACGCTCGTCGGGGACGGGCCCTTCCGGTCCCCGCACCACGACGACCGGGCATTCGGCATGACCGGCGACGGAGACCGGGGTGGAACCGAGGAAGGCCTCCCCCAGCTTGGTGCTCCCGGTGGCACCGAGGACGATCATCCGCGACGTGCGGGACAGCTCGACGAGCCACTTGGCGCTTCCGGTGAGCGCGAGCTCTGCGGTGATCTCGAGATCCGGCGCCACCGACTCGGCGGTCTCCGCGGCCTCCTTCAGGAGCGCCTGCGCCTCGGCCTCACTCCACTCGAAGACCTGCGAGGGACGGAAGAAGGGAAGTTTCGTCCAGCCCGACGGCGCGAAGTCCACCGCGTGGACGAGATGCAGCGGAATCTTCCGGCCGGCCGCGGTGGCCGCGGCCCACCTCACCGCCCGCTCGGAGGCCGGGGAGCCGTCCGCACCGACGGTCACGTGGTTGTGGTCGCGGGGTGCCTCACCGAGTGGTTTCACGCCCCCGAGACTAGTCGGATCCGCTACGTCCGGATACGGACTTTGGTCATCGTGTCGAGATTCCTTTGATTGCAATGCATTCCATCGACAGCGATCTGCGTCACATCAAATTGTCATTTGGGATGCGAATTTACTACCGTGAGGTCATGCAACTCACCCGGTTCACCGATCTAGGACTGAGAGTTGTGATGCATCTCGTCGCCGGCCCGGCGGAGAGTATGCCCAGCACCAGAACGATTGCAGACCAGCTCGATCTGTCGTACGCACATACGACGAAGGTCGTCGCCCGGCTCGGCGAGCTCGGAGTGGTCACCACCCGCCGCGGACGCGGTGGAGGCCTGACCGTCACCGAACTCGGCCGCACGGCGAGCCTCGGTTGGCTCGCCCGAGCCCTCGAGGGTGAAGAAGAGGTCGTCGAGTGCGAAGGAGCGAAGCCGTGCCCCATGCGTGGCGGTTGCAGCCTCCGCTCCAGGCTCCGCGCCGCACAGGACGCCTTCTACGCCGCTCTCGACGACGTCACGATCGCCGACCTGGCGACCCCTGACGCCGGCCCGGTCCTGCTCACTCTCGAACCACCCACCGGCCGCTGACCCACGGCGAGGCCGCCGGTGCAGCCCGTCACGACACACACGAGGAGACACACCATGCCGCTCTCACCCGAATCCAAGGACGTCATCGCCGCGACCCTCCCGGCGGTGGGAGCCGCCATCGGCGACATCACCCCGCTGTTCTACAGCAAGATGTTCGCCGCCCACCCCGAGCTCGAACGCGATCTGTTCAACCGCGGCAACCAGAAGCAGGGTGAGCAGCAGAAGGCACTCGCCGGATCGATCGCGGCGTTCGCGACGCTCCAGCTCGATCCCGATCCCGCCCGTGTCGAGGCGATCCTGTCCCGCATCGCCCACAAGCACGCCTCGCTCGGTATCAAGCCCGACGAGTACTGGATCGTCCACAAGCACCTCTTCGAGGCGATCGTCGAAATCCTCGGAGATGCAGTGACTCCCGAGGTCGCGAAGGCATGGGACGAGCTGTACTGGCTGATGGCCAACACTCTCATCTCGATGGAGGCCGATCTGTACCGGGCCGCGGGTGTCGAGGCCGGCGACGTCTGGCGCACCGTCCGCGTCGCCGACCGCGTCCACCAGTCCGCCGACACCGTCTCGTTCGTCCTCACCTCGCTCGACGGCTCCCCGCTGCCCACCTTCCGTCCGGGCCAGTACCTCTCGGTCGGCGTCCACCTCCCCGACGGCGCCCGCCAGATCCGTCAGTACAGCCTGTCGAGCGCACCCGCGAAGGGCGACTGGCGCATCACCGTCAAGCGGGTCCTCGCGACCACCGCACCCGACGGCACCGCGCTTCCCGCCGGTGAAGTGTCGAACTTCCTGTACAACAATGTCTTCGAGGGCGACGAGCTGGAGGTCACCACCCCCTTCGGTGATCTCGTGCTCACCGAGGACGACACTCCGATCCTGCTGGCGTCGGCCGGTATCGGATGCACCCCGATGATCGGCATGCTCGATCACCTCGCCGGCGTCGGCGACGAACGTCCCGTCGCGGTCCTGCACGCCGACCGGTCGGTCGCGAGCCACGCCCACCGCCGCGAGCTCGAGACCCTCGCCGAGAAGATCCCGTCGGCCCAGCTGTACCGCTGGTACGAGGATCTCGGCAACCGTCAGCCGCTCGAGACGGTCCGCGTCGGACGCGCCGACATCTCCGATCTGCCGCTCGACCCGAAGACCCAGGCCTACCTGTGCGGCCCGCTGCCGTTCATGCTCTCGCTGCGCGAGGCCCTGATCGAGCGCAACGTCCCGGCCGAGAACATCCACTACGAAGTGTTCGGACCCGACAGCTGGGCGCCTGCCTCCTGATCCGACCCGATCCGATCGCGGTGCCCCGGCCGAGTCTGCCGGGGCACCGCTGCATTCGCGGCTAGGCTGCACCCATGGACTCCGCCGCGGCTGTTCGCCACCCGGCCCCGTCCCGGCGTAGCAGTGTTCTGGCACTGATCGGAGTCCTCCTCGTGGCGGGCCTCGTCGCCTTGTTCCCCGGATCCGACGAGCCGCTCGGTGCAGACGCTCCCGCCGATGTCTTCAGCGCCGCCCGCGCCGGCGAACACATCGACGCGATCGCCGGCGGCCCACGACCGCTCGGGTCGCCTGCCCACGCCGATGCCCGTGACCATCTCGTCGCCGTCCTCGAGGAACTCGGGTGGTCGACCCGCGTCGACTCCGGTGTCGGATGGATGGCGCGGTCCGGTGAGGCGACCCAACGCGGCGCCCGCGTGCAGAACATCGTGGCGACCCGGGACGGTACCGATCCCACGGGCACCGTCGTGCTCGCCGCCCACTACGACACGGTCCGGGGCTCCCCCGGCGCGGGCGACGACGGGATCGGCGTCGGCACGGTCCTCGAGGTCGCTCGTGCGATCGACTCCGGCCCTCCCCCACGGAACGACGTCGTCGTCCTGCTCACCGACGGTGAGGAGAACGGTCTGCTCGGCGCCCACCGGTTCGTGGGCACGGAATCCGTCCGGGCCGGTCCCGTCGTCGTGCTCAACCACGAGGCCCGCGGGAACGCCGGTACGCCGACGACCTTCCGGATCACCTCACCGAACGGCGTCCTGATCGACAGCCTGGCGGGGGCACCGGGCGCGAACGCGGATTCCCTCACCGAACTGATCTTCGAGGCGCTGCCGAACGACACCGATTTCCGTCGCTTCGCCGAGCACGGCCACCACGCCCTCGACACGGCGATCTCCGCGGGATCGGCGTACTACCACAGCCCTCTCGACACCCCCGACCGTCTCAGCAGGACGTCGCTGCAGCACATGGGCGACACCTCCCTCGCGACCGCCCGCACGCTCGCCGGATCGGATCTCGCGACCGTCGACGACGGCGGCGACCAGGTCGTGACGACCGCGCCCTGGGGACTGCTCCACATGCCGCGCTGGGCCGAGGTGGTCGGCGCGATCGTGCTGGCCGCCATCGTGGGGGCGATCGTCGTGCTGCGGGTGCGCCGCGGTGAGGCCTCGGCCTGGCAGGTCGGCGCGGCCGTGGCCGTGGCCCTGCTCGCCGCCGTGCTCGCGGCGGGCGCGGCGTGGCTGCCCTGGTGGATCGTGCAGACCGTCGATCCGGGCACGGCCGCGCCGGTCGCCGACGAGCCCTACCGGCCGGGTGTCTTCCAGTTCGCGGCGGTCGTCGCGGCTCTCGGCGTACTGCTGATCGCGCGATCGTGGTGGGGCCGTGCCCGTCCGGCCGCCGCGCTCACGTGCGGAGCGTTCACGCTCGTCGCGGTGCTCGCTCTCGCCGGTATCCCCTTCGCCGGTGTGCCGCTGACGCTGCTCGTACTCGTCCTGCCGACAGCGCTGGGTCTGCTGGTGGCGCTGCTGCTCCCGCAGCGCGACACGGTGTGGCCGCTCGTCGCGATCGCGCTCGGTGCGCTCGGCTCGGTGATCTTCGGCCTGCCCGCCGTGCTGGTGTCGTTCGACGCCGGACTCCTCTACGGGGCACCGGTGGCCGGTCTGTTCGTCGCCTTCACGTTCGCCGCGGTGCTCCCGCTGTGCGAGCCGTTCGCGTCGACCACCCGCGGGCTCGTCGTCTCCGCGACCGGCACGATCGCGATCGTCGTGGTGGGCACGCTGCTCGCCGGCTATCTCAACCGGGACGGTGCGACCGATCCCCGGCAGGAATACCTCTGGTACTCGCTCGACGCCGACCGGAGTGCCGCGGTGTGGGGATCGCCCGACGGCCCGCGATCCGACTGGAGCGAAGGCCTGCTCACCACCGGGCCCGAACCGCTCCCCACCGCCTTCCCGTGGCGGGAGCACCGGCCGATGTACCACGGGCCTGCCCCGGTCGCCGAGCTCGAGGCGCCCGAGGTCGAGATCCTCGAGGACACGACCGGCGGAAGCGCCCGGAAGATACGACTGCGGTTGAGTTCACCGAGGGACGCCCAGGCCGTCGGACTGTGGATCGACAACACCACCGCCCACGTCCACGGCGCAACGGTGGACGGCTTCCGCGCCGAACCGTCCGACGACTTCGGTTTCCTGTTCTGGGCTCCCGGCCCCGACGGGATCGAGGTCGAGCTGACGCTGAGCATGCTCGAGAGCCGTCTCGGCATCCGCGTCGCCGATCTCGGTGACGATCTCGGCGAGGTACCCGGTTTCGAGCCGCCCGCCGATCGCGTCGTCGTCCAGCCGACGGTGGCCGTGACGCGGACCCTGCAACTGTAGGGTCGTCACTCCCACTCGTGGACGGGAGTGCCCGAGGCCATGTTCTGCACGTAGTCCTTCATCATCCCGAGCAGGGCGGTGCGCCGGTTCTCGCCGGCAGCCTCACGCCGGGCCACCTGCCGTCGCTGCCACGCCGCTCCGGTCTGCCGGGTCAGCGCACGTCCCTCGACGATGCCGAGATAGCGGTCGCGGACCGCTGCCGACAGCCCGTAGGCCTCGAGGCCCTGGTGCGCGAGCGGCAACAGGCACCGCAGTACGAGTTCGTCGGCGCCGACCCATCCGGTGCGCGGCCAGTACAGCTTCGCGTCGAGACCGAACTTCGCACCGAGCACGAGGTTCCGCTCGGCGGCGTCGAAGCTGAGGTCGCGCCAGAGCGGCTCGTCGGAGTCGGTCAGGGCGCGCAGCGTCCCGTAGTAGAAGGCCGCATTGGCCATGGTGTCGAGGACGGTCGGTCCCGCAGGGAGCACACGGTTCTCGACGCGCAGGTGCGGATGGCCGTCGCTGATGTCGTAGACAGGCCGGTTCCACCGGTAGATGGTGCCGTTGTGCATCTGCAGTTCGCGCAGTTCGGGAACCCGGCCGGCGTCGAGTTCGGACATCGGATCGACGTCCGAGACCTCCGGCAGGAGAGCCGTGAAGTAGCGGGAGTTCTCCTCGAACAGGTCGAGGACGGAGTCGATCCACCGCTCACCGAACCACACGCGGGGACGAACGCCCTGGTTCCGCAATTCGAGCGGGCGTGTGTCGGTGGCCTGCGCGAACAACGGGATCCGGCTCTCGTGCCACAGCGCCTTGCCGGCGAGGAAGGGCGAGTTCGCCGCGAGCGCGACCTGCGCTCCGGCCAGGCACTGGGCAGCGTTCCAGTGCGTCGCGAAATCTTCGGGGGCGATCCGCAGGTGCAGCTGCAGGGACGTGCAGGCCGCCTCGGGGACCACCGAATTCATGTCGGCGCGAAGGGTTTCCACGGCATCACTGCCGGGCAACGGCACACCGTCGAGATCGAGTTCGATGTCCTCGCCGCGCGCCGCGAAGATCTGCTCGTTGAGCGCTTCGTACCGAGGATTGGCGGTGATCCGGCCCCGTTCGAGATCGTCGAGTTCGAGCGTGGGCAGCATGCCGATCATGACCAGCTGCGCGTCGTGCAGGTGCATCCGCTCGTCGGCGCGCCGCAGCGACGACCGCAGCGACTCTTCGAGTTCGAAGGGTTCGTCGCCGGTGAGACGTCGTGGCTCGACGTTCATCTCGACGTTGAACTGGCCGAGTTCGGTCTGGAAGACCGCGTGATCGTCGATCGCCTGAAGTACCTCGAGGTTCGACATCGCGGGCGACATGTCGTCGCGGACGAGGTTGAACTCGATCTCCATGCCGAGATGCGGTTCGGGTGACGAGTGCACGTCGACGAAGACGTCCTCTCGAAGCATCCGCTCGAGCGCCTTCATGCAGTCGCGAACCTTGCTCCGGAACATCCGCCGGTCTTCCCCGGTGAACGAACGAGCGGATATCTCAGCTCCCAATGGAACCCCCGGGTCGGCGCGCGGTCTGTCGAGCCAAGCCTAGCGCGCGCTCACGCTGCGGGTGGGATCGACGGCGTGCCGTCGGGTGGGATCGAACACTGCGGTGGGATCGACGGCGTGCCGTCGGGTGGGATCCGATACCGCGGGTGGGATCAGACGGCGCGGTAGCCGCCCCAGTCGGTGACGACGCCGCGATCGCTCAGCCACGCGTTGGGGTTGATCTTGGTGCCTTCGGTGTCCCAGACCTCGAAGTGCAGGTGCGGTCCGGTGGACCAGCCCTCGTTGCCGACGGTGGCGATCTGCTGGCCGGCGTTGACACGCTGACCGGCCGAGACCTGGTAGGTGCTCACGTGGCCGTAGACGGCGGTGGTGCCGTCGTCGTTCAGGACGCGGACCCACTGACCGAAACCGGAAGCCGGTCCGGCGTCGAGGACCGTGCCGTTGGCCGCGGACTTGATGGGCGTGCCGAGCGGAGCGGCGATGTCGATGCCGCCGTGGTGTGCGCCCCAGCGCGGACCCCAGTCGGAGGTGAGGGTGCCGGAGACGGGCTGCACAGCAGAAGGAGCAGCGGGGTTCAGCTGGTCGAGCCAGCTGGGACCGGAGAACTGGTCGAGGAAGTTCGTGACCTCGGCGGGCAGCTCGGGCGCGCCCTGCTCGGCCGGGGTGGTGATGCCGGGGATGGCCGGGATCTCGACACCCTCGGGCAGCAGGCCCGCGGGAAGCTCGAAGGGCAGGCTGGGCGCGGGGGCCTCGGCCTGGACGTGGTCGTGGCCGGGATGCGCGGCAGCGGTGCCGGCGCCGATCTGCGAGCCGACGGCAAAGAAGGCACCCGTGGCAGCGGCGACGGTGGCGGCCTTGACCGGAGCGGACGTACCGGTGGGCTCTACGCGGTGACGGCCCTTGCCGGAGGACGGCACGCGAATCGTCTCGAGGTCGAATGCTTCGTCTTCGCGTGTGCGCTGATGGCGTCCCACAGTGTGTCCCTTGTTTCGTCCCGACTTCGACCGGGTATCCCCCGGCCGCTCCTGGCGACCCAAGGTAACAAAACGATATAGGGAAAGGCCAGTGTTACCTTTCCTTGATCTCAATCGGCGGGAACCTGCAGGTCGTACGCCCGGCCTCGAGAGCCTCGAGAGCGGGCGCTTGGTTACGGCACGCGTCCGGCGGCTACACTCACAACGCGCCAAGGTCGGCTCCGCCCGGCCGGACGCCTCCGTAGCTCAGGGGATAGAGCACCGCTCTCCTAAAGCGGGTGTCGCAGGTTCGAATCCTGCCGGGGGCACAGATCGGGTTCCGCCGCATCCGCGAGCACTGGCGGACCCACTTCCTCGAACATCACGGGCATCTTCCCGCCCACGCATCACGGTTCGATCTAGTCGGCCATCCACCGTCCGCGCGACAGTTAGCATCCACAACGATGCCGCTCGACGACGACGGAAATCGAGGACCTCACATGGACATTCGGCCTCGTGCCCGACATCTCGCCGTGATCGTCTCGGCGGCGGTCCTCGGATTGTTCGTCCCTCCCGCCCCCGCGGTCGCCGGGGGCGTCTCGGGCCTCGTCGAAGGACCCGCTCATCCCGTCGGGGCGGGCAACGCCCGCACGTACGTCACCGTCGACGAGGAGGGCACGCCGGCCACCATCGGGGTGCGACTCGATGCGGCCGCCCTCGACGACCTACCCAGTGCCCTGATGCCGGTCACCGAGGCCTACGTGCTCGAGTTGCCCGAGGAGGCGGCCGCCACCGCGTTCGACCACGTCACGGTCGACTGGAACTCGCACGGCCACGATCCCCAGCACGGCTTCGACGTCCCGCACTTCGACGTCCACTTCTATCTCCTGGATCGGCCCACGGTGGAGTCGATCCATCCCTTCGCCCCCGGCTACATCCCGGCCGCGGTCCGCGTGCCCGACCCGCGTTACATACCGGAGGGGTACGCACCGTCCGGGGATCCGCTGACGTCGACCGTCGCGGGCATGGGACTGCACTGGGTGGACACCACCGAGGCGGAGCACGATCCGGCGGCGGGACACCACCTCACCGAGACCGTGCTCTACGGCACGTGGGACGGACGGCAGGCGTTCATCGAACCCATGCTGAGCCGCGAGTGGCTCGCGACGCGGCCCGCGCACCACGAGGAACTCCGCCTGCCCGAGGCGTACCAGCGCGGAGGCCTCTACCCCACCACCTACTCGGTGTGGTGGGACGAGGCGTCGCAGACGTACACGGTCGAACTCGGCGGGCTCACGATGCGCGAGGCGTCGTAGACCGGTCGGCCGAACGGGGACTCAGTCCAGCGGGGAGACACGGATGAGGTTCCCGTCCGGGTCCGACACCACGAACGTCCGCCCGAACACCTCGTCGTGTGGCGCCTCCACGACCGTCGCCCCCTTTCCTACCCACTCGTCGTGGATCGCATCGACTGCGGCGGCCGATCCCGGCACCATCAGGCCCACCTCCGAGAACCGCGGCGCGTTCGTATCCACCGTCTCCGCGTGACCCGACCACAGTGCGAACAGCACTCCCGGCGTCACTTCGAAGGACACGTAGCGCGGGGTCGTCAGCTGCGGGGTCATGCCGAACAGCTCGCTGTAGAAGCGGGTCGCGCGGTCGACGTCGGTCACGTAGATCAGGAACAGATTGGGCGACGACACGGTCATCGACATCTCCTTCCGGTAGGCGGTGAAGGCTTCGAGGACTACCGTGACACCGAAACCCGACAGTTCCTGTCGTGTTTTCGGAAGGAGATCGGACAGTCGATGAACCGGCCGCAGCGGTTGCTGAGCATGCTGGTCGTCCTGCAGGCCCGCAGACGGGTCACGGCCGCCGAACTCGCGGAGGAATTCGGCGTCTCCGAGCGCACCGTGCTGCGCGATGTGGAAACGCTTGCTGCCGCGGATCTTCCGGTGGTCGCCGAACGCGGCAGGTACGGCGGCATCGTGATGCTCCCCGGCCGGCAGACCGACCTGAACCGGCTCAACGCGTCCGAGGTGGACGTCCTGCGCGCCCTGGGGGTCGACATGGGCCGGGCCCGGCAACTCGGTGTCGACGCCGCCGCGAGGGACGCCGTCCACAAGCTCACCGCACGTGCCCGGCGCACGCCCTCCACCGCACGCGAGAACGACCTGCTGCCGCTGACCGAGGTGGTCACCGTCGACAACCGGGGATGGTTCGCCACCGAGGACCGGGCCGACGTCGCGGCACTCACCCACGACCTGCGGCGCGGCCGGCAACTCGCCATCACCTACCGCTCGAGCGGGCACCGCGACGAACGCGAGATCGTCGTCGATCCCTACGGTGTGCTCTCCCGCGCGGGCCGTTGGTATCTCGTGGCCGACGACCAGGGGCGACCACGACTGTTCGCGCTGACCCGCCTGAATGCGTGGACAGTGCTCGACCGGCCTCGACACCTGTCCCCCGGCCGGACCCTGCCCGCCCTGGCACGCGAACTGGGCGACGCGCTCGAACGACGCGAGGACGTCGTCGTCACCGCCGATCTCGCGACGAACCGCCTCGACCTCGCCCGGCGCATCCTCGGTGCCCGCCTGCGCGGGAGCAGCGCGGGGCCGCGACCGGACGTCTCGCGGATCACGGTGGCCTACGACTCGATCGACGGTGTGCGGCAACTGCTGCAGTTCGGCGAGCACATCGAGATCGTCGGGCCACCCGAGGCACGGGACCTCGTGGCGGGACTGGCCGAGTCGCTCCTCCGCCGCCATACCGCGCATCGCCGCGGCGAGTGAACTCCCGTCGAGCCGAACCCTGTCCCGACCGGACCGGGCTTCCTATCGTGGGGAGATGTTCGACGCCCACCTGCACATCATCGATCCGCGTTTCCCTCTCGTCGAGAACGACGGCTATCTGCCCGAACCGTTCACCGTCGACGACTATCTCGCGCGGGTCGCACATTTGGGTGTCACCGGCGGCGCGGTGGTGTCGGGCTCGTTCCAGGCCTTCGACCACAGTTATCTCCTCGACGCGCTCGACCGGCTCGGGCCCACTTTCGTCGGCGTCGTACAACTTCCGGCCACCGCCTCGGACGACGAAATCGTGCGACTCGACGCGGCGGGAGTGCGCGCCGTGCGGTTCAACGTCAGACGTGGCGGATCGGCGACGCTGTCCGACCTCGACCGCCTCGCCCGGCGGGTCCACGATCTCGTCGGCTGGCACGCCGAGTTGTACATCGATTCGCGCGATCTGGCCGAACTGCACACGACGATCTCCGGACTACCCGCTGTCTCCGTCGACCACCTGGGCCTGTCGCAGGAGGGTCTGCCGTCTCTGTTGCGGCTGGTGGAGGGCGGTATCCACGTGAAGGCCACGGGGTTCGGACGCGTCGACCTGCCCGTGGCCGACACGCTGCGCGCCGTTTCCGACGTGAATCCCGGTGCACTCGTGTTCGGCACCGACCTGCCGTCGACACGGGCACCGCGACCGTTCCGGGACAGCGACATCACCCTCGTCGAGGACGTCCTCGGCGACGAGCTCGCCGACGCGGTGCTGCGCCGCAATGCTTCCGAGCTGTATCGGATCGAGACCGAAACCGCTCCTGGGACTTCGGTGTCTCGATAGACTCACGCTCGTCATCGGTGCGCGGGACGCGCCGCGGTGTTCTTCGCTGCGGTCGGCTCCCGGACGTGACCTTCCCTTTCCGAGGAGCAGCACCATGCCTGCACTGCGAATTCCACGTCGAGTTCTCGCCCTGGCGGCACCCGTCGCCGCCGCAATCGCATTCACCGGTGTGGCCACCGCTGCACCCCCTCAGCCCTTGGGCACGGCGATCACCATCGGCTGCATCAACCAGGGCAGCCTGGCGTCGTTCACCTCGGTCACGGCGCAACCCGGACCGGACGAGGGCGTCCCCGGCGGTCACGTCCTGTTCTCCACGCAGGAAGCCCTGTGGCCGGTCCCGGCGGCGGGACAGGTCAGCGTCGCATGGCTCAACCGCAACAACGGCCGTGCCGGCATCGTCGATCTCGGCGGTGCGTACCCGAACCTGTCGACGCTGGTCGACACCGGGCCGGGTGAGGTCGTGGCGACGGTCTTCGGTTCGGTGAATCTCGGCAGTGGACCGCTGTGCAACTCGACCCCCGCAGTCGGCAGCGTCGTGGTGCCGTGACGTTCGGGCGAGGCATCCGGCCACCTCTGTGCCGGATGCCTCCTCACCGAGGTGAGGCCGGATGCAGCGTCACCTGGGCGAATACATGATGATGGCGACGCCGGCGAGGCACACGAGCGTGCCCGCGACATCCCATCGGTCCGGCCGGAAGCCGTCCATCACCATGCCCCACACCAGGGAACCCGCCACGAACACACCGCCGTACGCGGCGAGGATGCGACCGAAGTTCGCGTCGGGCTGGAGCGTGGCGACGAAACCGTAAGCGCCGAGAGCGATCACGCCCAGGCCCATCCAGATCCAGCCGCGGTGCTCGCGCACGCCCTGCCACACCAGCCACGCACCACCGATCTCGAACAGGGCGGCAACGGCGAACAGCAGCAACGACTTCAGCACGGTCACGGGAGGTGACTCTAGCCCTGCGACGCGTTGCCCAGCTCGATGCGGCGCACGGAGTCGCCCCGCACGAGGATCGTCACGAGCGCCCGGCGTCCCGGAGGCAGGACCCGCACCGTGACGGAACCGTGTGAGACCAAGTCAAGTTCGTCGGCGACCGCGCGGCGGAGGCGGGCCTGTTCGTGCGGGGGCACCCCGTCCAGGCCGTGATCGTCGAGCATCACCACGTCCACACCTCGCCGGCGCGCGGCGTCGGCCGCCTCGACGACCTGCGGATCCTGCAGGGCGGGCGCTCGAAGCCCGTCCCGCAGACGCGCTTCGAGCAGCACGCCGGCGCGTCGCTCGCCCGGGTCGAGCAGCTCCCCGGTCGCGATGCGTTCGAGGAGCGGCCGGGCCAGGGAGTCGAGCCGGTCGAGCTGCGCGTCGCGCTCCTCGATCGCTGCCGCCGAGGCCGCCTGTTCCGCGCTGCGCTGCAACGACATCGCCCGCAGCAGGTAGATGGATCCGGCGAGGGGGCGCAGGGTGAAGGCGAAGAAGGTGGACATGAGGACCGGGGCCGCGTTGACGACCGACAGCGACAGGCCGGGTCCGATCCCCTGTCCCGTGACGTAGGTCCAGAAGGTCGCGGTCGCGATCATGCAGGCCAACCCGATCCACGCTGCGAGCGTGCGTCCGCGCACGCACATGAAGGTGAAGACGACGGTGGACATCCCGAGCGGCCAGGTCGCGACGCCTCCCGGGGACGGCACCGGCAGCACCGAGAAGACGAGCGCCGACGAGACCGTCCCGGTGGCGGCGAGCAGGATCGTCGCCGGCATCGGCAGCGGGTCGCCCGGAACGGTGATGAGGGTGAACGCCGCGAACGTGCACACGAGCACAGCGAGGGCGGGAGGCCAGCTCGCGGACGTGTGCTCGGCGCCGAATGCCGCCAGCACGAGGCAGACCAGGGCGTAGAGGATCACGAGTACACGTGCGGCCGTGGTGCGCATCCCCAGCAGGTCGCGCACGTCGCGGGTCGGTTCGGCGGTCACGGCGCGCGACGCTCTGCCGGATCGCGCCAGAACAGCGTCACCGTCGTGCCTCCGGGACCGGAGGTGATCTGCGAGTCGCCTCCGGCCAGGCTGCGCATGCGTCCGTGGATGCTCGCGCGGATGCCCATCCGGTAGGGATCGACCTGGGCCGGGTCGAATCCGTGGCCGTCGTCGCGGACGACCACGCGGACCGATCCGGAACCGAGGTCGACGTGCACGGCACGCTGCGTGCCCGGGCCGGCGTGGCGAACGCTGTTCCGCACGGCCTCGGCCAGCGCGGCTGCGACCGCCCTGATCACGTCGGCCGGGTAGTGCGGCCCGGCATCGACGCTCGTGGCAGTCGTGAACTCGACGTCCTCGTCCACTTCGGAGGCCGCCGAGCGGAACTGGGCCGCCACCCGGTCGGCGTCGAAGCTGCTCTCGGTGTCGTCGCCGCGCCGCAGCGAGTCGAACATCTCCAGCGCACGACGGGCCTGGGCGGCGACGGGACCGTCGGATGCGCCGCGACCCGAGGCGAGCAGGGTGGACATCACCTGGTCGTGGACGAGCGCATCGAACCGCTCGCGTTCGACCGTCCTGGCCGCGGCCGCGGCCGCCGCGACGACGGATCGCTCGGTGGCCGCGACGGTGGAATCGAGGACGTCGCCCGTGCGGAAGGCGACGATCGCCGCGGCAGCGAAGACCCCGCAGAACATGAGTGCGAACGCGAGTTCCGGGACGAATCGGTATCCCGTCGTGGTGTTCACCAGCAGGTAGTTGGTGGCCTGCACGACGAAGACCACCACCATGAGGTAGGCGAGCGCCGTCCGGGGCCGCCACGCTGCCGCCGCGGACAGTCCTGCCACTCCGGGGAAGAGCGCCTGCCAGGCCGTGCTCGTGGAGGCCTCACCCGTCCAGGCCGGGAACCACAGGACCGCCGCGATCAGGAAGGCCAGGGCGTTGGCGGCTGCGAGTCGTCCGACCCACCGGACATCGCTCAGGAAGGTCGCCACCCCGAGCGCGATTCCGGTGCCGAAGATCGCGAGCAGTGACGTCGACAACCACCACCATGCCGTGAGGTGGGCCTGCGACACCGCTGTGGGGACGACGAACAGCAGGTAGAACACGTAGCCCGCGCTGATGAACCGGCCGAAGACCCGGTGGATCCGGTCGGCCGCGCTCACGGGATCCGTCGTGTGTCCACCCTGTGCGGTGGCAGGCCGACGGGTCACAGCTCGTCGATGGAGACCACACCGTCCTGCAGAGCGCGGGCGAGCAGTGCCGTCTTCGTGGTCGCCGTACGCCCCACGCGGGCGTACTTCTCGCGGATGCGGACGATGTGGGTGCTGACCGTGGCTGCGGTGACGAACAGGCTCGCAGCCGCCTCGGACTTGGACTCGCAGAGCAGCCAGGCCCGCAGGATCTCGATCTCGCGAGCCGAGAGTGCGGGCTTCTGAGGCGCAGGCTTCTGTGCCGGGGAGTGTTCGAGCATCGTCGTCATAGCGCGTCCCTACCGAGATGAATACATGGGATCGAACCGAGTCCCCCGACGAACTCCGTTTCGAGTGGGTACAACGTAACGGTTGAAACCGACAACTACCCAGACAGATTTTTCTCTGCCCAAGAAAATATGGGCATCGGTGTGTCGACTAATTACCGGTTCGGCAGCCGTCGTGCCCGATCTCGATCCGGCGCACGCCCTCGCCCTTCACGAGCATCGTCACCATCGCCGCGCGGGCCGGCGGCAGCACCCGCACGGTCACCGATCCCTCGCTCACCGAATCGAGCACGTCCACCACCTCCCGGTAGACGGCGCGCCGGACCTCGGGGGACGCCGAGTCCATGGCGTGGTCGTCGAGCATGACGATCTCGACGCCGCGCCGGCGGGCCGCAGCGGCGGCCCGGTCGACCTCGGGCACCTGGAGCACGGGCGCACGCAGACCGTCGCGCAGTCGTGCCTCGACCAGTCCGCACTCGATCCGTTCGTTCTCGTCGAGAGGTTCGCCCGAGACGATCCGCTTGAGCAACGGGCGCGCCGACGCGTCGAGGCTGCTCAGCCGGGCATCACGTTCCTCCAGGGCCGCGGCGGCCGCGGACTCCGCCGCGATCCGCTGCATCGACCGGGCGCGCAGCAGGTAGATCGACCGCGCGAGCGGGCGGATCGTGTAGGCGCAGACGGTGCCCATGAGGACAGGTCCCGCGCTTGTGATCGTCAGCCCCAGTCCGTAGCCGAACCCGGGGCCCGTGAGATACGACCACAGCGCGGCGACGACGAGCATGAGGAGCATCCCGCACCAGGCGAACGCCGTGCGTCCCCGCACGCACATGAACACGAGGATCGTCGTGGACATCCCGAACGGCCACAGCTCGATGGGGTGCGGTGCCGGATCGGCGGGCACCACCCACAGCACCGACGCCGACGCGATCGCGCCCGAGAACGTCATCGCCAGTGCGGGTCGCACCGGTAGTGGATCCCCCTCCACCGCGACGAGCGCGTAGGCGGCGGCCACACACACGATCACGGCGATCGCGAGGGGCCAGCGGACCTCCGCATGGGGCGCGGTGTTCAGGGCGAGCACCACGCAGGTCACCGCATACAGGACGGCAAAGGCCCGCGCGGGCCGGCTGTGCATCCGCAGCAGATCGGAGACGGTCGAGTTCGCCGTGTTCATGCGGCCGGATCCCGCCAGTACAACAACACCCGGGTCCCGGCCCCGGGAGCGGACTGCACGACCGCCCGTCCACCGGACAGTCGGCGCATGCGCCCGCGGATGCTCACTTCGAGACCGAGCCGGTGCGGGTCGACGGCCTCGGGTTCGAAACCTCTGCCGTCGTCGTCGACCTGCACGGAGATCCATCTCGGTGCCACATCCACCTCGACCGTGCGGGAGGCGTCCTTACCGGCGTGCCGCACGCTGTTGCGCACCGCCTCGGCGAGGGCGGCGGCGGTCGCGCGCGCGGGTTCGGGCGGGAACGAGACGTCGCCGGATCCCGGGGCGACACGGCCGGTGAAGACGACGTCCTCGTCGGCCTCGGTCGCCGCCGAGCGGAGTCGCGCCACGACTGCGGCGGCGTCGAGCGCCGAGTCCCGATCGGTGCCGCGCCGCAACTCGTCGAGTTCGGCGACGGCGCGTTCGGCCTGCTCGACGAGCGACTCCCGGGGGGCGTTGCGCGACGCCGCCAGCAGGGTGGACATCACCCGGTCGTGGACCAGGGCGTCGAACCGTGCGCGTTCGGCGTTCCGCGCTTCCGCCGCCGCGGCGGCGGCCGCCGTGGCCTGGGTGGCGGCGATGGTTTCGTCGAGGGTGCGGCCGGTGCCGAGTCCCACCACTGCGGCCGCGAGGAAGACCGTGCAGAAGACGAACGCGAACGCCAGGTCGGGCGCCAGGAAGTATCCGAAGGGGGCGTCGCGGACGAGGTGGTTCGCGCCCTGCGCGAGCAGGACCGCGACGAGCATGTGGACGAACGCCCGCCGGGGTCGCCACGCGACCGCCGCCGCGAGCGAGGCGAGGCCGGGGAAGGCGGTGAACCACAACGAGTGGTCCTGCGGGATCTGTGTCCCGTTCCACGCCACGAACCACAACCCGACCATCACGACGTAGGCGAGCGCATTGACGGTTGCGGTCCGCTGCATCCATACCGAGCCGCGGAACGACGCGACGCCGAGCGCGACTCCGGAGCCGAACATGAGGACGGTCGCGGTGGGGGTCCACCACCACGCGACGAGTGCCGACGCCTCGAGGATCTGTGGCACGAGCAACGCGAAGTAGCAGAGGTATCCGATCGCGACGAATCGCGTGAACATCCGGAGAAGCCGGTCGGCGGCTGCGGTGCTGCGATCGTGCGACTTCTCCCCGGCGTCCCCGGCCGGTTCGTCAGCGACGGCGGACATCCGACCGTTCGGGCATCGGCAGCCATCCGTCCTCGACGGCGCGCTTGTACAGATCCGTCTTCGTGGGGGCGGGACGACCTGCCTCCGCGTACTTCTGGCGGATCCGCTGCAGGTAGTCGTTGACGGTCTGCGGAGCGAGGCCGGTCAGCCGGGCGACCCGGTCGAGCTTCTCCCCCGATGCATACAGTTCGAGCACTTCGAGCTGCCGTGGACTCAGGCCCACGTCGTCGAGTTCGGGGTCACCGTCGATCGCTGCGGCCCACTCGGTGCTGGCGACCTGCCCTCCAGCGGCGGCCACGCGGATCGCCTCGATCACCACGGCAGCAGGCTCGGATTTCCGCACCACCCCGAGCACACCGGCGCGGGCGGCCGAACGCAGCAGATAGGGGTTCTCGGCACCGGTGAACACCAGGGTCTCGAGCCCCGCCGCGCGCAACTGCTCGACGTTGCTCTTCGGCGAGGACCCGTCGGACAGGCGCAGGTCGAGAACGGCGAGGTCGAGGTCGGTGACCTGCTCGAGCAGACCCGAGACGGTGGTGGCAGTACCTGCGAGTTCGAGATCGGATTGGTCGGCGAGCATCGCGGCGAACCCGAGCGCGACCGACTCGTGATCCTCGACCAAACCGATCCGACGGACGACGCCACGCGAGCCCTCGGCCATTGATGCCTCCCCTAATGCCCGATCACCCGACTTCGAACGAACGTTAGCAGTCAGCGCCTGTTTCCTCTTCTCGCACCACGCTCGACGCATCCACGTCGTCGCGCAGACCGCGCCAGCTCGCGTGCCGAACACGGTCCCCATCCGTCCATCCCCCGAACCGCACCTCCCCCACGAGTTCGGGCCGCAACCACACCGCATCGCGGCGTTCGGCGGCCGGCACCTCGTTCACGAACGGGTTCGTGCGGCTCGTGTGCCCTTTCATAGCCTTCGCCACCGACAGGAGCGTCTCGTCGTCGAAACCGGTGCCGACCTTGCCGACGTACACGAACTCGCCGTCGTCGTCGTAGACGCCGAGCAGCAGGGAGCCGAAGGTCGAGGCACGGTTGCCCTTGCCGCGGCGGTATCCGCCGAGCACGACGGTCTGGGTGAGCCAGTTCTTCGACTTGATCCATCCGGCTCCGCGCTTGCCCGGCAGATACACGGAGTCCCGGCGCTTCGCGACCACGCCCTCCCAGTTCTTCGCTCTACTGCGTTCGAGGGCCTTCGAACCGTCACCCGGGAGCAGATCCGGGACGATCAGTCCGTCCGTCGCAGCGGCGAGCGCCTCGAGGACGCGTCGGCGATCGTCGTAGGTCTTGCGCAGCAGTGACACCCCGTCGAGATACAGCACGTCGAACACGCGGTACTCGTAGTTCACGCCGCGCTGCAGCATCGAGAAGCTCGTCACTCCGGAGCGGTCGACGGCGACGATCTCCCCGTCGAGCACCGCCGAGTGACCGTCGAGGATCGTCGCGAGTTCGACGAGCTTCCGGTAGTCGCCGGTGACATCGCGTCCGGATCTGCTGCGGAGCCTGACGGTGCCGTCCTCGATCTCCGCGACGGCGCGGTATCCGTCCCACTTGCCTTCGAAGGCCCAGTATTCGGCATCGAGACCCGAGACGTCACCCGGGGTCGCGAGCATGGGCGCGAGATCTCGCGGGAAGGCCTTGGACCCCGACGACCCGACGAGGGAGGCCGGATCGACATCGGACGCCGACTCGGTGCTCGGCGTCGACTGGTCCTTCATGCGGTGCGCCAGCCACTGGTTCTTCTCGGTGCGGATCAGCGCGTACCGTCCCTCGACCCTCTCGCCGTGGAACCGCACGATCACCTCGTCGTCCCGCCACTTCTCGGTGTCGTAGGTGCCGGTGTCCCACACGGTCATGCTGCCGGCGCCGTATTCGCCCTTCGGGATCGTCCCGTGGAAGGTCAGGTACTCGATCGGGTGGTCCTCGGTCCGGACCGCGAGATTGTTGCGCCCGGAGGTGTCCGGCAGGTTCTTCGGTACGGCCCACGAGGCCAGTACACCGTCGCGTTCGAGCCGCAGGTCGTAGTGCAGGCGACGCGCGTGGTGTTCCTGGATGACGAACCTGTTGCCGGGACCGTTCTCGGGGACACGGTCGGGTACCGGCTCCGGGGTGCGCGACGCGTCGCGCTTGCCGCGGTAGGTGTCCAGGGCGTCTCCCGACCCGGCCTTACCGCCGGACACGGCCTTGTCTCCGGACACCGCCTTGTCTCCGGATACGGCCTCGCCGAGGGGCGGGTCGAGACCGGCGAGCAGGTCCCCGAACTCGTCGATGCGGGCGAGGACGTCCCGGAACTGCAGTTGCCCGAGGTCGGGGTCGTCGAGTTCGTCCCAGCTGCGCGGCGCCGCCACCCACGGCTCGTCGCGACCGCGCAGCGAGTACGGCGCGACCGTCGTCTTGGAACTGTTGTTCTGGCTCCAGTCGACGAAGACCTTCCCCTCGCGCGCCGATTTCGCCATCGTCGCGGTCACCAGGTCGGGAAGGGTGGTCTCGAGATTGCGCGCGACCTGCTTCGCGACCTTCGACGCCCCCGACGACGACAGCATCCGATCGAGCGGGACGTACAGGTGGATGCCCTTGCTGCCGCTGGTGACCGGGTAGGCCGACCACCCGAGTTCGGCGACGGTGTCGCGCACGTGGCGGGCGACCTCCGCGCACTCGGCCAGGCCCACGCCGGGCCCCGGGTCGAGGTCGAAGACGATGCGGGTCGCGGGTCCTGCCTTCTCTCCGTCGAAACGCCACTGGTGCACGTGGAGTTCGAGGGCGGCCTGTTGCCCGAGCCAGACGAGCCCGGCGGCGGAATCGAACAGCGGGTAGGTGACCCGCCGGTCCTTGTGGTGCAGGGTGCGACGGTCGAGCCAGGCCGGTGCGTGGTCGGGAAGGTTCTTCTCGAAGAAGGACTGTTCGCCGACACCGTTCGGCCACCGATTACGGGTCGCTGCCCGGCCGACGATGTGGGGAAGCATCGCCTCGGCGACGGCTTCGTAGTACTCGACGACCTCACCCTTCGTCGTCCCGGTACTCGGATACAGCACCTTGTCGAGGTTGGTCAGGGTGATGCGGTGACCGTCGATCGTCCAGGTCGGCATACTCCGGATTCTGCCAATTCGGACGCGTTCGGGTGCGGTGTCGAAGGGTGGCGATCGGGACTGCACGTCCGTGGACGCCGAAGCTTCGGAAAGAGGTAGGTTCGGGAGCATCGGTGGTGCACGACCGCGATGCGGCGGGGAGGTGGGGCATGACGGGGTCACCGCTGGCCGGAGTGGTCCGCTCGCGCGGCGGAGGCGGGGATGTGCGCGTCGCTCAGCATTCCCCTGCAGTACGCGGGACGGACCCTGGGCGCGCTGAAGGTGTATTCCACGCGCCCCCATGTCTATACAGCAGACAGTGAGGACATCCTGGGACGTTTCGCCGACCAGGCGGCGATCCTGCTGGCGAACATGCACACCCTGTCGGAAGCCGAAGCGCTCGAGGAGCGGTTGCTGCAGGCTCTACGCGACCGCGACCTGATCGCCACCGCCAAAGGAATCGTGATGCTGCGCGAGAACCTCGATGCCGATCGTGCCGTGCAGCGACTGCTGGAGTTGTCCTCGCAACGACGCATCGCCGTACGGGAGGTGGCAGCTGAGATAGTCGCGTCGACCCACACCGAGACGGTCTGACGCCGCGATGAACTACCTTCCCGACGGCGAGCATCGCCGGCAACTCCTCGCTGCACTCCGCGCTTCCGAGCTCGGTGTCGAGGAGTTGTGGCTCCGCTACTTCGCCCTCGGCGGCGAGGTGGGGAAGGTGGAGATCGAGGCGTATCTCAACGGTTTGCTTCCCCTCTCCCGTGTGCAGCACGATCTGATCGCCCACGCGATCAACGAACGCCTCGACGAGATCGCGCCACCCCGTGCGCCCTATGCAGCCGAACTCCCCGCGTCCCTCCCCGAAGTGGACGACGGCGACGACGATCCCGGCGAATCACGAGGAACGGGGCCGGATTCCGACCGCTGAAGTGATGACGCCCGCGCGCCGAACGACCTGCGGCGCGCCGAAACCCTGCCACCCGAGCAGGGGAAATGGGCGACAGGGTTCGGCATCGCCCGAGTGGCCTACCTCTGATCCACCCGGCGCCGGCAATCGTCCGTGCAGGGGGGTGACAGGCGATCACCGATGTCCTGAGCATACGCCGAAATGCCTTCACCGGGACCGATTGTGCGTACTCGAGCCACTGCCGACGGGGCAGATCGACATATCCGACCCCCTGCGTCGGAAGTCTCGCGCCCCGCCGGCAGAGTCGACAGCGAACGCATGGTTCGCTTCCGGTGCAGTCTATTCGTTTTCTGCAGGATCGGCAGTAGTTCGATCGGACCACAGCCTGCCCGACCGGGTCACACGAGGCGTCCGGCCGTAGACGGACCGGTACTGCGTCGCGAATCGTCCGGGCGAGGAGAAGCCCCACCGTGCAGCGATCGACGCGACCGTCTCGCGGTTCGGGTCGGCGGCCTGCAGATCCCGGTGAGCTCGCGCGAGCCGTACGGACCGCAGGTATTGCATGGGCGTCGTCCGGTGATGACGCACGAAGTCGTACTGCAGGGCACGGCGACCGATTCCGGCGGCAGCCGCGATGTCCGCCAGTCTGATCGGACGTGCTGCTTCGGACTCGATGAACGCGACGGCCTTCCGCAATGCCGAGGGTGTCGATGCGGTCTCCAGGGCCTCCCTGATGGAAGGTGGTTCACTCGCCCGATCGGACGTGAGCACGTCCTCTGCCAACTGCACCATCGGCACATCGGCGCGACGGGACGCCTGGACCAGTGTCTCCTTCGCCTGTTCGGCATCGAGTCCGTACCGCTCCATCAGCACGCCCGTGGCCCGCTCGATCGCGGCCCGCGAGGCCCACACCTGCTCCTCGGTCGGAGCTGCAGCAGCGAGGTGGGTCTCCTCCGCCCACTCGTTCGCCCGTGTGTCCATCTCCCGATCCCACCATCCGAACGTCCCGTATGTCAGCACACCTGCACGTTGACCGCATGTCGACCGAAGATCCCATAACCGATCTCGAAACGGACCTGTTGGCCACCGGTCAGGAAGCGGTAGCCGCTCCCATCTATCTGTGAGTAGTGCACCAGGATCTCCGTACCGTCGTCGTCACGGATGAACCCGTGACCCAGACCGGCGTCGAACCACAGCACAACACCATGTTCCATTGTCGCTCCCCTGCCACCGTTCGCGTTGTCCCGACGGAGCAGCGACGCGGAAGCGTATCCCCTGCGCTCCCGACAGCCCCTCTGCACCTGTCATTGAAACGTGCCCGGCGGGTCCGGGGAAGTGTCCACGCCGAATCGGCGACATTCGTACGATTTCTACCGATTTCACGGCGTGCCAATGCAGTTCGTTCGATGGACAGACACCGACGATCGTGGGGGCGTATCCGGGCTGTGGGTGCCGACAGGATACATACAGCACGCACGCATTTGTGTGAAGAGCCTACGGACACATGACATTCGGATGACGTCGGGTCATACGGCCGGTGCTCCGTCGACCGGATCCACTGCCTGTGCCCGTTCGGCGACAGTGATCGCACAGGCCGCGCCGACGAGGGTGAGGTGACTGAATGCCTGGGGGAAGTTGCCGACCTGCCGTCCCGCCTGCACGTCGTACTCCTCGGCGAGCAGTCCGAGATCGTTGGCGAGTCCGAGCAACCGCTCGAACAATGCGCGGGCCTCGTCGACCCGGCCGTTGAGCGCCAACGCGCTCACCAACCAGAACGAGCAGGCCAGGAACTGACCTTCGTCTCCCGGAAGCCCGTCGTCGGTGTGCGTCGTGGAATACCTGGATACGAAGCCGTCGCGACCGAGTTCGTTCCGGATCGCGTCGATCGTGGAGGTGACCCGGTCGTCGGTCGGAGGCAGGAAGCCGACGAGCGGGATGAGCAGCACGCTGGCATCGAGTTCCGCGGAACCGTAGTACTGCGTGAACGTGCCGCGGACCGGGTCGTATCCACGTTCGCAGATCTCGTCGTGGATCTCGTCGCGGGTCCGCTTCCACCGTTCGAGAGGAGCGTCGAGCCCGAACCCCTCCGCGAGCCGGACGGCACGATCGAAGACGACCCAGGCCATCACCTTGGATTGTGTGAAATCCCGGCGGGGACCACGTGTTTCCCAGATCCCGTCGTCGGGTTCCCGCCAGATCCTCTCGACGTGCTCGATCACCGCCTGCCATCGGGGCCACATTCGCGCCTCGATCCTGCCGAGCGCCTCGGCCCCCTTGTACGCCACGCTGAGGACTTCGCCGTACACATCGAGTTGGAACTGTTCGGCAGCGGCGTTACCGACCCGCACAGGTGCCGACCCTTCGTAACCGGGCAGATGATCCACCTCGAACTCGGTCAGCCGGCGTTCGCCCCTGATCCCGTACATGATCTGGATATCGGCCGGATCACCCGTTCCCACCCGGAGCAGGAAGTCACGGAAGGCCAGGGCCTCGCCGGTGTATCCGCCGGCGAGCAGCGCCTCGAGTGCCAGCACCGAGTCGCGCAGCCAGCAGTATCTGTAGTCCCAATTGCGTACCCCGCCGAGAGCTTCGGGCAGGGAGGTGGTCGGGGCCGCCACGATCGCGCCGGTCGTCTCGTCGGTCATCCCTTTGAGGACGATCAGAGACCGGATCACCTCGTCGCGATACGCCCCCTTGTAGGTGCACCGACCGGTCCACTCGCGCCACCACTCCACGGTGCGCGCGAGCGCGGATTCGGCATCCTCGACGACGGGGGCCGGTTCGAAGGATGCGTACCGGTCCAGAGCGAATCGGTATCGGCCGCTCTCCACGGCGACGAACTCGGATTCGACGGTCCCGGCACGGATCTCCAACGGCACCGTCGTGCACAGATGGAAGGCATCCGGGCCGGCCGTCGCGACGGCACCGTCGGCCACCGCCTCGACCCATGGAGTGACGGCCGCATAGTCGGGACGCAAGGACAGATGCATCCGCATCGGCACCCGACCGCGCAGACCCTGGACGATGCGGACCAACCGAGGCGGACCCGACCCCCGGCGAGGCATGAAGTCGATCAGGCGGACGGCACCGTCCGCGGTCTCGAAATCGGTCTCGAGCACCAGGGTGCCGTCGACGTAGCGGCGGTTCACCGCCACGGGTTCCGCCTCGGGCGCGACGAGCCAGCGTCCGTGCTCCGGGCCGCCGAGCAGGGCCGCGAAACACGATCCGGAGTCGAAGGCGGGCATGCACAGCCAGTCGATCGAACCGTTCCGGCCGACGAGCGCGGAGGTCTGCAGGTCACCGATGAAGCCGTAGTCCTCGAGAAGCATGGCGGTACCCCCGCGAGAAGAGGAGTCGAGTCCTTCGATCCTCCTCTGGTCTCGGATGCGAGGTCAAGGTCACGGTTTCGACTCGTCGACGCCACTGTGCACCACCGCGGTGGATCATGACGTGCAGAGTTTCGGCGACGTCCTTCGCGACGGGAAGTACGAGATGACCGACAATCCGGTGGCGAGACCGTCCGCCCCCATCCGGCGAATGTTGCTTCCACTCGCCCTCGCTCAGTTCATCTGCAGTTTCGCAGGTTCGAACATGAACGTGATGATCAACGACATCAGCGTCGATCTGGACACCACGGTGCAGGGTGTCCAGACCGCGATCACCGTGTTCCTTCTGGTCATGGCGGCGTTCATGATTCCGGGTGGGAAGCTGACGGATCGATGGGGCCGCAAGCGATGCTTCGTCGCCGGGCTCGTCCTGTACGGCGTGGGAGCCCTCCTGAGTGCGGCAGCACCGGGTCTGGGAATCCTGATCCTGGGCAACTCGATCTTCGAAGGAATCGGCACCGCACTGCTGATCCCACCCGTCTACATCCTCACGACGATGCTCTTCACCGACATGAAGTCCCGGGCACGGGCCTTCGGCGTGATCACCGGTATGGGTGGGATCGGCGCCGCGGCGGGGCCGTTGATCGGTGGATTGATCACCACCGCGATCGACTGGCGGGCTGCCTTCGTCTTCCAGGCACTGATCGTCGCCGCCATCGTCGTTCTGAGCAGAGGACTCGAGGATCCCCTTCCCCCGGATCCGACCACCCCCTTCGACGGGATCGGTGCCGTCCTGTCCGCCGCAGGTCTCGTCTGCGTCGTCATGGGGATTCTCCAGGCGGACAACGCGCTTGCGGTGTCCGTCGGCCTCATCGGCATCGGAGTCCTGCTCATCGTGGGGTTCTTCCTGCACGTACGACGCTTCGAACGGTCCGGCAGAGTGCCACTGCTGTCGACCGGCCTGTTCCGCAATCGCACGTCGAATCTCGCGCTCGTCACCCAGAACATCCAGTGGCTGCTATTGATGGGTGTCGCGTTCGTCGTCTCGGCATTCCTGCAAGTGGTCCGCGGCTACAACGCGATCGAGACGGGCGTCATCTTCACCGCCGCGACCGCCGGTATCCTCGGTTCCTCGCTGCTGGCCGAACGGTTGGCCGCCCGGCATTCACAACGCTCCCTCATCATGAGCGGCTTCGTCGTCACCCTCGCCGGTATCGTGGTTCTGCTCCTGCTGGTGCGTGCATGGACCAGCGCATGGGCGTTCGCCCCGGGTCTGTTGCTCATCGGCGTCGGACTGGGTGCGATGCTCACTCCCTCCGTCAACGTCGTGCAGTCGGCGTTCCCGGAGGAACAGCAGGGTGAGATCTCGGGCCTGTCGCGCTGCGTGTCCAATCTGGGTTCGTCCCTGGGCACCGCCGTGGCAGGTACCGTCCTCGTCGTCGGCCTCGCCACCCCGGACCGTTCGTATGCGGCCGCGATGATCGTGCTGGCGTGTATCGGGCTCGTCGGACTCGTTGCGTCCGCACTCCTTCCCTCGAGCTCGAGTGCAGCGCCTTCCGCATCCGGAGCACGGTGACGACTGCATCGGAAAGAAAAGTCGGAGACGTACCGGACGAAACATGCTCTCCGTCAACCGATGCAGTGCGTCCTCGGTACGGCATCATGTCGACGGCGGCCGAATCGACGGTGACCGGGTGGACGGTGGCCGTGGGGACGACCAGTTCTCCGGCTCGACCTCCCCGACGTCCACGTCGTGCCCGAAGAGCTCACGGGCGAGCGCACGCGCACGATCCTGTACCTCCGCCGAGGTGAGTTCGTCCGCGAGCACCAACGACAGCCTCGCCAGACGGTCGGCCGGCTCGCCGATCCGGTGTACCGTGCACCTCCAGTCGCCCACGAGCCCGGTCCCATCGCATCGATCGTCGCGTCGGAACGGTCGTAGCCACTCGCACCGGATGCCGCACTCGTATTTCAGGATCCGAGAATTCGCGCCTTCTCCCTCTCGAACTCGGCCTCGGTGAGCACGCCCTGCGCCTTCAGTTCGGCGAGGTCCTTCAGCGCGGCGATGCGGTCCGTTCCACCCGGAGGTGAGGCGGCCGGAGGAGGCGTGGGCACGGGTTCGGGTTCGGGCGCGTACTGCGCCGGACGACCGTAGACGGCCTGCCCCTGCGATGCCCATCGCTCTCCCTGTCGACGGGAGACGCGGTTGGAGACGGCCGTCGCCGTCCCCGCTACCACTGCGGTGCGAGCCACCCCGCGGAGTAGTCCTGGCATGTCGATCTCCTCATGTATCTCGTTCGCTCGACTCACATTTCGACGTCGAGCTTCTCCAGCGAAGCCAGGATGCTCTGGACCGGGATACGCCCGGATGCGACGAGTTCGGCGCCGTTGCGACGCAGTGCCCGCGCCAGTGGAGCAGCCCAGGTGTTCTCGTAGACGAGCACGGCCGCCGAGCAGCCCGGCTCGAGCGCGGCCCCCGCTTCGTCGAAGTCGGTGTCGCCGAGCAGGCCCGAAGACGCCTCCGCGAACAACGTCACGTCGACTTCTCCCTCGAGTCCGACCTCGGAGATGTCGATCCCGGTGACCGAACCGTCGGTGTCCTTGCGGACGAACGCAAGATCGAGCACCCGGATGATGCCTCGCTCGACGAGGTCGAGCAGCAGCGGTAGCGCAGAGCCGTTCGGTGGTCGGTCGGCTGGGAATTCGATGACGAGATAGTCGACCGGGCCCATCTCGTCTATATCCGAATCGGTCACCTGGAGCCTCGTTTCGATGAAAGATCGTTCACGGAAGCCGGGAGCCGACTTCCGTCGGTGTCGTCGAGAACAGATCCCCCTCCCGTCGAGTATGACCGCCCGACGGCCACTTCTGAAGCGAATAGGGTCCAAATTCCTGCCGGAGCGATCCGCAGCGGCGCATACTGGATCCGGCCCCGAAAGGGGGCGATGCAGGGATGACCACGAACATCGACTCGGGCGGTGACGAGCCCCGACCGGGCCGGCTGGACGACGACGAACGCGCCGAACTCGATCGGTTGCGTGCGGAGGTCGCCACGCTTCGGGAGCGAGCCGTCGTCGAGGGCGAGCCCGCTCCCGAGCCGCGGCCCGCGAGACACGGATGGCGCTGGGCTGCGGTTGCGCTGCTCACCGTGCTGGTCGCGGTTCTGGCTGTCCTCTCGGTCACCGCACGCTTCGTGCGCAGCGAGATCCTCGACACCGACCGGTACGTGACCACCGTCGCCCCACTGGGCTCGAATCCCGCCATCCAGGCACAGATCGCGAATTCCGTCACCGACGAGATCTTCATGCGCGTCGACGTCGAAGGTCTGACGACCGATGCTCTGGCTGCTCTCACCGATGCCGTTCCGGCCACGGAGAACGCGCCGCGCGTCGACCGCGCCGTCGAGGGACTGGCACCGGTGATCACCGGGCAGGCGCGGAACTTCGTCAACGAGACGGTGCTGTCGCTCGTGCAGAGCGAGCAGTTCGAGGATCTGTGGATCCAGGCCCACCGCGGCGCCCACAACGCATTGGTCGCGGTCGTGACCGGGAACCTCGGACCGTCGTCGGTGACGGTCGACGATTCGGGCACGGTGAGCATCTCGCTCGGCACGGTGATCGACAACGTGAAGGGACGTCTTCTCGACCGCGGTTTCACGTTCGCCGAGAAGATCCCGAGCGTCGACAAGCAGTTGGTCCTGTTCCGATCACCGGAACTCGTCCGGGCGCAGCGGGCCGTGAACACTCTCGACAACGTTTCGGATGTGCTGCCCTGGATCACCCTCGCCGCTGCTGCCGGCGCAGTCGCTGTCGCGCCGCCCGGCCGTCGCCTACGCGCACTCGCCTTCGTGGGCCTCGCCCTGGTGGTGGGAATGTTCGTTCTGGCGGTCGCGCTCATCATCGCTCGATCGCTGTATCTCGACGATGTCCCGCCCGACGTCCTGTCGCCGGACGCGGCGGCCGCCATCATCGATGCGGTGCTGGTGCCGCTGCGGACCAGCCTTCGGGCGGTCGCGGTGCTCGGACTGGTGATCGCTCTCGGTGCCTACCTCACCGGTGGCTCGTCCTCCGCCCTGACGGTCCGTCGCGGATTCGGCCGCGGCCTCGATGCCGTCCAGCGGCTACGTCGGCCTCGCCCGCCGAATACCTTCGAAGAAGCGGCCTTCCGTGCCCGCGTTGCAATCCGGGCGGTCGTCATCGGAGTGGCTGCACTGCTCGTGATGTTCTGGCGTTACCCCACCGGGCTGGTGGTTGCGTTCATCGTGCTGGGTGCGGTTCTGGCACTGCTCGCCCTCGAGCTGGTGATCAGGCCGGCCCGCACGCCGGAGGACCGACCGACGACCGAGGATCAACCGACGACCTGATCGTTGCCGCGACCGGTCCTGCCGATGAAGGCGTCCACCGCGTCCTCGAGGGTGGGATGGAACCGGCTCGGGTCGAATCTGTCGCCCACCCCGAATCTGATGAGCCGGTCCTTGATCGGCCCTTTCATCTCGGCGAACACGAGGCGGATGCCGTTGCCTTCCAGATAGGCGTCGAGGTCGACGAGCTCGTCGACGGCGGTCGTGTCCAGTCCCGTGATCGGTTCGGCCGCGATGACCACCCATTCGACAGGCGCTTCGGTTCGGGCCACCACCGACCGCACGTACTGATCGAAGATCTCCCCGTTGGCGAAGAACAGCGGGGCGTCGAACCGGACGATCACCAGACCCGGGATACGACTGCCCTCGGGATGACGTTCTACGTCGTGGAATCCCGGACGATCGGCGGTCCGCACGAGCTCGGTGCGATACGGCTGCCAGGCGCGCGCGACCACCGAGACGAAGGACAGACCGATCGCGACGAGGATGCCTTGCAGCACGCCCACCAGAGCGACCCCGAGGAAGGCCGCGACCGCCAGCCCGAACTCGACCGTGCTCATCTGCCACATCCGGACCATTCCCCGGACGTCCACCAGTGCGGTGGCGGCGACGATCACCACGGCGCCGAGCGTCGCATCGGGTAGATAGGTGGTCAACCCCGGAGCGACGAGAACGAAGACGAGAACGGCGACCGCTCCCACAACGCAGGCGAATTGGGTTCGCGCGCCGCTCTGCTCGGCGACCGGTGTCCGGGATCCGCTCGCCGAGACCGGGAACCCTCCGAACAGTCCCCCGGCGATGTTCGCTACGCCCACCGCTTTCATCTCCGTGCTTCCGTTCACGTTCTCGCCTCGTCGCGCGGCGAAGGTGCGGGAGAGCACTCCGGTGTCGGCGAAGGCGATCAGCGCGATGCCGGCTGCCGGTCCGACGAGCCGGGCCACGTCCGACCACTCGACACCGCCGAACGACGGGAGCGGAAGTCCGTCGGGTAGCGCACCGACCATCCCTATGTCGTCGGTGAGATCGAGTGCGGCAGAGGCGATGATGGCTGCGACGACCGCGACCAGGACTCCCGGGATCCGTGGCAACCACAAGCGGAAGCCCACGATGACCGCGAGGGAGGCGAGCCCGATAACCGCTGCGACGGGGTCGATCCCACCGTTCACGACGGTCTCTGCGATCTCCCGGATCTCTCCGAGGAGACCGGGCGCGTCGACCGAGAAGCCCAGCAGTTTCGGAAGCTGTCCGACGATGACGACGAGGGCGATGGCGTTCAGGTAACCCAGCCGGATCGGTTTGGACAGCAGTTCGGTGACGAAGCCGAGGCGCAGGAAACCTCCGACGAGCAGGATCACGCCGACGAGTACGCCGAGTACCCCGGCGAAGACCAGCGCGCTCTCCGGATCGTCCGCAACGGCGAGCGGAAGGACGGCCGCAGCGATGAGCGGAGCGAGCGAGGAATCCGGGCCCAGGACGAGGATCTTCGACGGGCCGACCACCGCATAGGCCAGGAGCGGAACGATGGTCGCGTAGAGCCCGGCATAGGCGGGCAATCCGGCCGCTTCGGCGTAACCCATCCCGGCCGGAATGAGCAGCGCGGTGAGCACGAGGCCGGCAGTGATGTCCGGTCTCAACCATTCACGGCGGTAGGCACGAGCCGTGGCGATTCCGGGTAGCGCCCCCGGCCCCTCGATCCGCGGCATGACCCCGCCTCAGTGGGCCCGCGCAGGAGCAACCGCCGCAGGCGCGGGAATCGACAGGTCCGGCGAGCGTCGGCGACGTCGAACCGCCTTCTCCGCTTCCACCACGACCGGAATGATCACCGACCAGCCGATACAGACCAGCCATTGAGCACCCGTCAGCGACGTCGTCATGAGGAGGTCCTGAAGGAATCCCAACTCCACGGCGAACACCGTGACCACCACCGGAATCGCCAGGATCCGGACGGCGCCCACGATCGGCGCGGAGAATCCGGATTCCGGATCGCGTCGCATGGACAGTCCTGCGAGAACGGATCCGAACGACAATACGACGAACGCGGTCGTCATCGCCACGGTCGGCTCCGTCGTGCTCATCTCACCGGGAGCGAGGAGCATCGCCGCGAGTGCGACGGCGAACTGAAGGGTTCCGTAGAACGACCACTGCACGAAGGCTGCCCTGTTGGCGATCGGTGTGTTCGGGTCGCGAGGCGGTTTGCTCATCAGATCCGGCGAGGGCGGGTCGAGCATGATGACGGCCACCGGGAACAACGTGATGAAGAAGTGCTGGAACAGCACCATCAACGGGGTCAGGGCGACGCCGTCGTTGATGTCGAAGATGCTCGCGACGAGGAAGAGCAGGACGAGCGACAACAGCTTCGACATCTGGTACCGGATGTAGGACACGATCTTCTCGTAGATGTTGCGTCCCAGGCGTATCGCAGTGACCAGCGTCCCGAAGTTGTCGTCGGTCAGCACGATTCTTCCGGCCTGCTTCGTCACTTCGCTGCCCGACCCCATCGCAACTCCGATGTCGGCCTTCTTCAGAGCTGCGGCGTCGTTGACGGCGTCCCCGGTCATCGCGACGACCGCACCGCCCTTCTGCATGAGATCGACGAGTCGGAGTTTGTCCTGGGGAGTGACCCGACCGAACACGTGCAGGTTAGGAAGTTCTGCCGCCAGAGCCTCGTCGGGCATCGCACGAAGGTCGGGTCCGCTGACGACGCCCGGTCCGAGACCGAGCTCGGCGCCGATCGCGGAGGCGGTGATCGCATGATCGCCGGTGATCATGCGGACATCGATACCTGCCGCGTGCGCGGTGCGCACCGCCTCGATCGCTTCGGGCCGAAGCGGATCGATGATGCCGACCATCCCGACGAAGGTGAGATCGTCCACGAACGACATCGGATCGATCCGCACCGCTTCCTCCTGCCCGTCGACGAGACGGGCCGCGAACGCCAGGACCCGCAGTCCCTTCTCGGACAGGGCTCGGTTCGCCGCGAGGATGTCGTCACGAACCTCGTCGAGCGGAACCGCTCGTCGTCCAGGGCGAAAGGCGCTGCCGCACTGCGCGAGAACCACGTCCGGGGCGCCTTTGACGAGCTCGACGAACCGTGTGGCACCGTCGACCGGCAGGTGATGGAACGTCGCCATGAACTTGTACGCCGAGTCGAACGGCACTTCGGCGACGCGGGGATACGACCGGCGGGTGAGCGGGGCGTCGATGCCGAGTTTGGCGGCCAGCACGACCAGAGCCGCCTCGGTGGGATCTCCGACAACCACTCCGCTGTCGGACACCGTGGCATCGCTGTCGAGGCACAATCCGTATGCGAGAAGAGTGAAATCGGGCAGCTCGTCGCCGGCGGCACGCGTGATCCGCCCGGTCTTGCTGTATCCCTCACCGTCCACGGTGTACCACCGGGTGTGGAAGTACAACGAGCGCACGGTCATCTGGTTCATCGTGAGCGTACCGGTCTTGTCCGAGTTGACCGCGTTCGTGGCACCGAGGGTCTCGACATCGGAAAGGTTCTTGACGACGGCCTTCGCTTCGGCGAGCTGCCGGGCACCGAAAGCGAGCATCGCCTGCACGAAGGTCGGCAGTCCGGTCGGGATCGCCGACACCCCCATGGCGATGCCCAGCAACAGCACCGTGGTCAGATCCTGCCCACGGATCACGCCGATGACGACGATGACGGCAACCGCGGTCCAGGCGATGACGCCGAGCAGCCGGGTCAGCGAGTCGAGTTCGCGTTGCAACGGTGACTTGCTCGGAGCAACGGCCGAGAGCATCGACGCGATCCGGCCCATTTCGGTGTCCATGCCCGTTTCCGTCACCACCATCCTGGCGGTACCACGAGTGACGGATGTGTTCTGGAACAGCATGTCGGAGCGATCGCCCAGGGGCACGTCACCGACGGGAAGGGTCGCGGGGTCCTTCGGAACGGGTGCACTTTCTCCGGTGAGCGCTGCTTCCTGCGTCTCGAGCGTCGCCGACGTGATCACACGTCCGTCCGCGGGCACGAGGTCGCCGGCTTCGAGTTGCACGATGTCGCCGGGCACCAGGTCGGTGGCCCCGATCTCGCTCAACACTCCGTCGCGGATCGTTCGCGCCTGCGGAGTCTGCATTCTCGCGAGGGCGTCCACGCTCGCACGGGCCTTCACTTCCTGCCGCGTGCCCAGCACCACATTGAGTGCGACCAGGACGACGACGACGAGTGCGGTGGAGATCTCCCCGATCACGATGCTGACCGCCGTCACGGCGATCAACATCAGGTTCATCGGATCCCGTACCTGCCGCAGTGCGATCGTCCACGTGGACGGTGCGGGTTCGGACACGATCGTATTGGGTCCGAAGCGTCGGCGACGTTCGTCCGCCTCTGCCGTGGTGAGACCGGATCGTTCGTCGGAGGACAGCGCTGCGATCACGTCGGCGGCGTCGGTGGCATACCAGGACGGTTCTTCCCGATCGGGGACGAAATGCTTCGCTCGGTCCGGTCCGGATCTCGTAGTGGCCATCGCGGTTCGTCCTTCCCTACCGGAAGAGCCTCAGTAGAGCGTGGGTATCCAGTGAAGAGGCTGGGTCGGTGCCGTGTACCCATCGGCGTCCTGCCGCTGCGGCAGAACCAGATCGGGGCGCTCGAGCGGCTCGTAGGGGATCCGGTCGAGCAGATGGGCGATGACGTTGAGACGACCACGTTTCTTGTCGTCGTTGTCGACGACATACCAGGGAGCCCAACCGGTATCGGTGAAGTGGAACATCTCGTCCCGTGCCCGGGAGTAGTCGTACCAGCGTGTGTACGACTCCAGATCCAGATTCGACAGCTTCCAGGTCTTGCGAGGATCGTCGATGCGACTCTGCAAGCGCAGCGTCTGTTGCTCCGGGCTCACTTCCAGCCAGTACTTCAGAAGGATGATGCCGGAGTCCACGATCGCGCGTTCGACCGTCGGGATCATCTGGAGGAAATGCTGTGCCTCCTCCTCCGTGCAGAAGTTCATCACTCGTTCGACGCCGGCGCGGTTGTACCAACTGCGATCGAAGATCACGACCTCACCTCCGGCCGGCAGGTGGGGTACGTAGCGCTGGATGTACATCTGAGACCGTTCACGCTCCGTGGGTGCGGGCAACGCGACGACGCGGAAGACCCTGGGACTCACTCGTTCCGTGATCGCCTTGATGACACCACCCTTACCTGCGGTGTCGCGACCCTCGAACAGGATGCAGATACGAACTCCGGACGATCTCACCCATTCCTGCACGGCGACGAGTTCGGCGTGCAACGGACGGAGCAGGCGACGGTACTCCTTGTTCTTCATGGGTTCGCGGACCGGCGATGCGCCCTGCTGCGGTGGACCGGGGGGACGAAGAGCGCCGGAATCGGAACGCGCGGTGAGCGACTTCTCCGGCGATCTCTTCCGGTGCTTCTCGTGCCCCGTCTTGTGTCCCACGGTTCTCCCTCGGACGTTCACCCATTGTCCGCCTCCGACCCCGCGTTCGTGGGAGAACGATCGGTTCGGAGCGATGAATGCGGACCGGCCACCACGTGCCGCAGGTGTTGCCGAATCGTGCCCGGAAACGGTGCATCCGATGCCGTTTCGAGCCTTGACGTATCTCGGGGCCGACGTCACGCTTGGCCGATGAGCGGTGACGACGAGTTCCGTCAGATCCAGCAGGTGATCGAACGCCTGATCGTTCGATATCCGCTCGTTCCTCCCGACGACATCGCACGTGCGGTGCACGGCGTCTATCGCCGATTCGCCACGAGCAGGGTCCGAGACTTCGTTCCGCTCCTCGTCGAGAAGGCGGTGAAACGTGAACTCTCCGAACCTACGACTCTCGATTCCGTTCTTCCGCCCGCGATTCCGGATATCGGAAGGTAGGACGTGAGCAAGCACGAGCACGACATGCTGCTTGTGAGCGCTGCAGCATACGACCGCGTCGACGATGCCGTGGCCGACTTCGATCGCCTCGAACGCCTCCACCGCGAGGTGCGTCCGTTCCACGACTTCGACGCGTCCGTCATCGTCAAGGACGAGAACGGGAAGGTCCGCGTCGTCGAGAAGCACGAGCACCACACCCGTCACGGCGCGGCGATCGGTCTCGGCTGGGGTCTGGCCGCGGGAGTGGTGGCCGCACTCTTCCCGCCGGTGGGCATCGGCCTCGTCGGCACCACGGCCGGCGGAACGGCGCTCGGTGCACTGCTCGGACATGCCGGTGACCGAATGGGACGCGCCGACGTCGACGAACTCGGCGAGACCCTCGAAGCGGGACAGGCCGGCGTCGTCGCGGTATACGACGTCGACCTCGCCGACCGGGTCGCCGACGAGATGAGATCGGCCCGCCGGATCGTCTCCAGGACCACCGGGATCGCCACCGCCGACCTTCGCGGCACCGACCGGAATCCCTGACCGTACCGACGGAAAGAACCCTGTACGAACGGCTTTCATTCCATCCGAGCCGGGTCGCCCGACCGGGTCGTCGCGTCGTGACCGGTCGCGGCCGTCGACGGTCGCGACGAGAGATCCCGCCACCCGACGAGCACCTCGTGTACGTTCTCGGCACCTTTCAGCGGCTCGGGTGGAGGGGGCAGCGTGGCCGGGTAGAGGAGGAAGGGGGTGCCCTGCGGGCCACCCATGCCGCCGTGCGAGCCGACCTGCTCCTCGAATGCCGCGACCTCGTCGGTCTCCGGCCAGTAGGCACCACCGACCATGATGTCGGCGACGTTGCCGAAGGTGTCGGTGCGCCGGATCTTCGACAGTGCGTCGGGTCCCATCACCTCGAGGGGGTTCCGGCCGGTGACCTCGCCGGTCGTCACGTCCACCCGGCCGTGGGGTCCGAGCACGACGGATCCGCCCGGAGCGGCAACGAGGAGGAAGCCGATTCCGGGATGCTCCCGGAGCCCGGCGAGCAGTCCCGGATGCGCCGCCTCGATGGCGTCGATGTCGGCGCGACCGGGCAGGTGCGGGAAGTAGATCAGGCCGAGATTGCCCGAGCCGAGAACGATCGGCTCACCGGCGGCCGGGCGCGGCTGCTCGTCGGCGGCAGCGTGCATGCTGGCTGCGGCATAGGCGCGACCCTCCGCTCCGGGTTGAGCGGATCCCTCTCCCCTGTGCTGGTGCCTGTGACCGTCCGCCGCGACCGAACGGGACCGTGTGGCCAGCCGGACCACCAACTCCCCCAGGCTTTCCCCGTAACGCTGCAGGAAGGTCGCACCCTGACTCTGTCCGTGATCCGAGAGCACGACGACGCGATAGGACCGGTCGGACTGTTCCGCCACGGCAAGGAGCATCTCGATGATGTCGTCGACCTTCGTGAGCACGGCCAGCGTTTCGGGTCGAGATATCCCCGAGTGGTGCGAGACTTCGTCGTAGCCGATCAGATCGAGGTAGACGACGGCACGTCCCTTGATCAGATCACCGACCACGGCAGCAGCGGTGACGTCGGTGGCGAGAACGGTCGCGAAGGCGCGGACGAACGGATAGATTCCGCCTCGCGGTACTCGTGGCCGAATGTCCTTCCGCTTCTGGCGCAGTGACTGACGAAGTTCCCGTTGCAGTTCCGCGATCATCCGGATGAAGGTGCGCAGTGCGCTCGCCGGGTCGGCGAAGTACGCGCTGTAGCCGGCGCCTCCACCGAGTCGGGCACCACGCATACGACTGACGACCAGCACGTTGTCCTGTGCGCCACCGGTGAACAGGTTGCCCCGGCTCGCACCGTCGTGCGCGAGCAACCCGGGCCGGTCTGCTCGTTCGAGTTCGCGTTGTTCGTTGTCGGCGGGGTTGCTGAACACGGAGATGCGCCCGGTCGTCTTGTCGTACCAGCGGAATGCGGGCACGTTGTGATTGGACCCGTGCAGTACACCCAGCTGTGTCGCACCGGTCTGGCTGCTCCAATCCGTGTACCACGGCACCAGCCGGTGGGTCTCACGCACCAGTTTCGCCAGGCCGGGCGTGACACCGTCGGCGATCGCCCGCCGCAGGACGTCGTATCCGAGTCCGTCGATCTGGATGCACAACAGCCCCGGAGTCGCGTCCACGAGCGTCGCGTTGCGCCGCAGGCGGAACCGGTTCCGTCGCACCTGCATCAACCGATAGGCGGTATCGGAGCGCGAGGCGATCGCGCCCGAGACGACCGAGGTGACCAACGAGACCAGTGCGGCGAGGACGATCGCGTCGAGCGGGCGGTCCACCGTGGCGACCGGTACCAGGTACAACGTCAGCAGCATGATCGCGCCACCGGCCAGGAACACCCCGGCGAACAACAACACCGGGCCGACCCACGACATCAACCGCATCATCACCGGCCACAGGGCCGCGTTCAGCAGACCGAACACCAGCGCGAGTACCAGAGCAGCCGGGAGCGTCGGTATCGGAGCGAAGCCGGACCGATCCAGGGTGATGCCGCCGAGGACGCGGTCGAGCACGACGAGCACGAGCGCCGACGATCCCCACAACACGAGGAACTCGACGAGTATTCGCAACAAGCTGCCCACCGTACGCATCGCGGGCCCCTTCCCACGTCTGGAATCGTAAGGTCATGAGCACGCCACCGCGGGGGAATGCCCCGGCATCCGGTCTGCGCTGGCTCGGACACGCCACCACGCTGATCGAGGACCGCGGGACGGTCGTCCTGACCGATCCGGTGCTCACCGATCGCGTCGCGCACCTGCGCCGACGCCGGGGCCCCGCCCCGGCCGGACCGCGCGTGCTCGACCCGGATGCGGTGCTGCTCTCGCACCTGCACACGGACCACACCCACCTGCGGTCGCTGGGAAGGCTCGATCCGGACGTTCCGATCGTGGTCCCACGGGGAGCGGTCGACGGATTACCGGCACTGCGTCGGTTCGACGACCGGTTGGTCCCGCTGCGTCCCGGCGAGGCGACACGGATCGGCACGGTCACCGTGCGTGCCGTGCCCGCCCGACACGACGGTCGCCGTTGGCGGCGCGGCCCGGAGTTCGCCCCGGCGGTCGGATACGTCGTCGAGGGAGACCGGCGCACCTATTTCGCCGGCGACACGGATCTCTATCCCCGTCTTGCCGGGCATGTCGGCCCGGTGGATCTGGCGTTGCTCCCCGTGGGAGGTTGGGGACCCACGCTCGGTGACGGTCATCTCGATCCCGCTCGGGCCGCGGTCGTCGCCCGTCTGGTGGAGGCGAGTCTGGCCGTACCGATCCACTACGGCACGCTGTGGCCGATCGGATTCGACGCCGTTCGGCCCCGGTTGTTCTTCGGTCCGGGCGCCGAGTTCGTCCGCCGGGCCCACAACGCCGGGATCGCTGCCGTGGAGCTGACTCCGGGCGATTCACTCGACACATCGGGTCCCGGCCGGAACGAGCGGTGACATGGACTCCGACAGCAAAGAATTCGTCGTGATCACATCGAGCGCACGGGTGAGATCGGCGCGAACGGCCGGAACTCCTGGTCGCTCCCCCGAACGACACCCGCGCTCGACTCGGGAACCTCCAGCCAGGCCCCTTCGAGATCCCGAAGGGGTTCGGACACCACGAAGCGGGTGTCGTCTCCCAGCTGGTACAGCACTTCCACTTCGGGATGCTGCGCCCGTATCGCCTTGATGTCGGCCGAGTAGAACAACGAGCGTGTCTTCCGCTCCGTCGAATACCGGAACACCCAGACGCTGCTGCCGTCGGTGGTGGCGATCGTTCCCTGCATGGGATTCTCGATGCCCATGCGGGCTCCGATATCCTCCACGAAACCGACGGCCTTCGCCACGCCGGTGAACGGGTCGTCGGCGAGGCCGAAGGTGAGCGCGAGGTAGAACAGCATCTCGGAATCCGTCGACCCCCGGATCGCGTCGTAGAGGCTCGCATCGACGGCCATCGCCAGGTCCCGTTTCATGAGGTGGAATCCGTGCACCGCCCCGTTGTGCATCCACAACCTGTTCTCGTAGCGGAAGGGATGGCAATTGGTGCGCTGCACCGGAGTTCCCGTCGAGGCGCGGACATGCGCGAACATCAACGGCGTACGGATCTGCGTGGCGAGCTCGCGGAGGTTGCTCTCGTTCCAGGCGGGTTCGATGCACTTGAACAATGCGGGCCTCGGGCCCTCTCCGTACCAGCCGATGCCGAAGCCGTCCCCGTTCGTGGTAGTTGCGCCCATCTTGGAATGCAGGCTCTGGTCGATCAGGGAGTGCACCGGCCGGAACAGGAGGTCGTCCATCAGGACGGGATCACCGGTGTACGCCATCCATCTGCACATCCCTCCATTGAAGTCGTAGGATGCGCCGGAATGTGAGATCCGAAGAGTTCAATTCGGCCACAATATCTTCCGCAACCGAACGGAATCGAGGTGCGGGGGCGGCACACGCGCTCCCGGACGGTTGCGGGGAACACGAACTCGTAGCGCTCCGGTGGAGATCGTGCATCGGACGGGTGTCGACAGCATCACCGACTCACCGTCGACTCCGACCGGAATCTCCGGTACGTCCGCATCGACGACCACTTCTGTGGCGGTGCGCTGCAACAGGCCTCGGTTGTGGGTGCGACGGAACAGGCCGACCGCCTGGCGTGCGTTCGAGACCGAGATCGCGACGACACCGAGCCGGCCGCTGTCCAGGCGGGGCCGTCGGCCCATTCCTGCCAGGTCGTCGAAGGCGTACGGACCGTTGCTGACCAACACCGCCTGAGGCCCGTCGACGGTCTCCGTGTCGATGTGTGCCCGCAAGCCCGGCCGGCCCTGCTCCCCGAGCAGATCGGGCAGCATCTGCAGCACCGTCGCCGTCTTGTCGGCACGATACTGCGGACTCCGCACCGCCTCCGCGTAGACACCGAAGGACGCATTGTTGACGAACGGCCGCCCGTTGATCCGGCCGAGATCGACGCGCAGTTCGACCCCGTCCCGGAGGGCGTCCAGACCTGCCGCGGGATCCTCCCGGTCGAGCCCGAGGTCGAGGGCGAAATGATTCCGGGTTCCGGCGCTGATCACCACGAACGGAAGCCGGTGTTCCGCTGCGACCGCCGCGACCAGGGCCTGCGTTCCGTCGCCACCCGCGACGCCGAGCAGGTCCGCCCCTCGTTCGACGGCTTCCTCCGCCAGCTCGGTGACGTCGAGTTGCTGCGGACCGCTCAGCAGCACCACTTCGGCCCCGAGTTCCTCGGCCTTGCGCTGCAGGTCGAAACGGACGACCTTGCCGCCGCCCGAGCGTGGATTCATGACGAAGAACGGGTGCTGTACGGGAACGGCCGGGAACTCAGGCTGCGGGCTCACGCGATCGGCCCGCAGGGCACGGCGTCCGCACGCGACCGCCACAGCGACGAGCAGCACCGACACGATCGCAACCCACAGGTGACCCGACGCCGCGAAGACGACGATCACGACCACCGGCGCGAGGACGGTCACGGCCAGAGCCGCCCCGCGGATCACGCCCCGGTGGGTGAGGAACCAGTAAGCCGCGGCAACGGCCAGGGCTGCACCGGCCGCAGCGACCAGCAACAGCGCGACGACACCGCGCAGACCGGCTTCGGCGATCGGAAGCACGATGGCAACGATCAGCACCACCACGGCGGTCCACGCCCACCGGCGGGAATCGGCGGGTACCGGATCCCGATGCGATTCGTGTTCCTCGGCCATCGACTCGACCTCGCAATCGTTCCTGCGCGCCCGGGCAGCCGACCTCGCGGGCCGGACGGACTTCTCGGGTCGAGGACCGACCACTTCTTCCGAGCTTGGCACGATCGTGTGCGGGTGAGGAGTGTTTTGCCGTTGCAGAATTTTCTGCGACACCGCACGTTTCGCCGTGCCGGCAATGCCGGGCACGGACCGGTTCAGCTCAGTACGAGGACACCGACGAGGGTGATCAGCACCACCCACAGGGTGGAGGCCGCAGCGAGCACGAACGGTCGCAGCCCGATCGAGCGCAGCAGTCCGACCCTGACCCCGAGACCCAACCCGAACATGGCCGTGGTCAACAGCGCCGATTGCACGAGCGCGGCGTGCTCGAGCACGACGTCGGGAAGCAGTCCGGAGGACCGCACCGCCACCGCTGCCAGGAATCCGATCACGAACACCGGCACCAGAGGCGGCTGCCGGCCGACCGTGTCCTCGTGGACGCCCGTCTCGCGACTGCGCCGTCGGCGGACCACGCCCAGATATGCCATCACCGGGGCCAGCATCAGGACACGGGCAAGCTTGACCACGGTGGCGACCGCGAGAGCTCCGCCGCCGATCATGCCTCCGGCGGCGACCACCTGCGCGACCTCGTGGATCGATCCACCGGCGAGGATGCCGGACTGCCGGTCGTCCATCCCCAGAACTCCCACCAGCAGCGGAATCCCCGGGATCATCAGTGTGCCGAAGACGACGACCAACGCGATCGAGGTGATCACCTCCTTACGCTTCGCGTCGACGACTCCGTCTGCGGCAGCCACCGCCGCGGCGCCGCAGATCGAGAATCCGCACGAGATGAGGACCCGCTGAGTCCACGAAAGTCCGAGGACCCGCCCCAGGTACATCGTCCCGGTGATCCCGGCCGCGACGATGACCACGACGAGCGCGATGACACCCCACCCGAGGGCGAGGATGTCGTGGAAGACCAGTTGGAGGCCGAGCACGGCGATGCCGAGGCGCAGCAGCCGTTTGGTCGAGAAATCCACACCTGGGCCGATCCACGCCGGGACGGGAATCAGATTGGCCACCAGTGCTCCGAACACGATCGAGATCAGCATCGGGTTCACGGCGGGGAGCAGTCGGCCGAGCACGATCGCGATTGCAGCGCCGGCCGCGCACACCCCGATACCCGCGACGAGGGCAGCCGCGCGGGGACGCGCACCCCTCGGCGTCGACTCCGGCCGCACGACGTCCTGCGGCGCCGACGTAACCTCACCCGACATCCGGCGAACCCTGACTCGTCGACACCGTGCCCGTCGATACCGCGCCTGTCCGTACCGTGGTGACGAGTTCGCGCTTCAGGATCTTTCCCGTCGCGGTCGTCGGAAGCGTCGTGACGATCTCGATCGAGCGCGGATACTTGTATCCCGCCATCCGATCGCGGCACCAGGAGATCAATTCCTCTTCCGTGATCTGATCCCCTGCCTCGAGGACGACGAAGGCGCCGACCTCCTCGCCGTACACCTCGTGGGGAACGCCGACGACCGCTGCGAGCGACACTGCCTCGTGGGTGATCAGTACTTCCTCGATCTCGCGGGGGTAGACGTTGAAGCCTCCGCGCACGATCAGATCCTTCGCGCGATCGACGATGTAGTAGAAACCGTCCGCGTCCCTGCGAGCGAGGTCGCCGGTACGCAGCCAGCCGTCCCGCATCACTTCGGCGGTGGCATCCGGCCGGCCGAGATATCCGGACATGACGTTGTGTCCGCGCAGGGCGAGTTCCCCGATCGTGTCGGTAGCTGTGACGGTGTTCCAGTCGGCGTCGACGAGGCGGGCCTCGACTCCCCACACCGGGACTCCGATCGATCCGGGCCGCGGGTCGCGTTCCGGATCGCTGAACAACGCGAGCGGAGACGTCTCGGACAGCCCGTAGCCCTCGAGGATCCGGACGCCGAAGCGCTCGGAGAACCGGGTGAGGATCTCGACGGGCAGGGCGGCGCCACCGGAGATCGCCCGGCGCATCGTGGCGGCGATCCGTTGCACGTCGACCGCCTCGTCCACCGCATCGAGCAGAGCCCAGTACATCGTCGGGACCCCGGCGAAGACGGTGACGTCCTCCTCGATCATCAGTGTCAGTGCGGTGCGGGCATCGAAACGTGGCAGGAGAACCAGCGTGGCCCCTACCGACAGTCCCGCGTTCATGGTCACGGTCTGGCCGAAGGAGTGGAAGAGCGGCAGGGTCACCAGGTACGTGTCGGGGCACATCGGAGTGCTGTCGAACAGGCGGTTCGCGGTGAGTGCGTTGGTCACCATGTTGGAGTGGGAAAGGCAGGCTCCCTTCGGTTTTCCTGTGGTTCCGCTGGTGTAGAGGATCACCGCCGTGTCCTGCGGATCACGTACCACCGACGAGCGGACATCCGATACTTCCCCCAGCGCAGTATCGAGACTGTCCGCACCATCGAGTCCGCCGACGACGAACATGTCGCGACACTTCGGTGCTGCGGCGAAACCGGCACGACCGTATTCACCGATGGGCAGGTCGGGTCCACCTTCGGAGCAGAAGAACGCCCGGGCGCCGGAATCCTGCAGATGGTAGGTGATTTCAGGTCCCTTGAGCATGATGTTCAACGGCACCACGACGGCGCCGGCCTTGAGGATGCCGTAGTAGACGATCACGAACTCCGGCACGTTGGGGATCGACATCGCCACGGTGTCGCCCGGCGCGATTCCACGCGCGATCAACAGGTTGGCCACCCGGTTCGCTCGGGCGTCGAGTTCGCCGTAGCCGATCCGGGTGTTCCCCAGCACCAAGGCGTCCCGGTCGGGATACCGGCGGGCGGAATCCTCCAGGAGAACGGACAGGTTGAGCATCGTTGTTTCGCTTTCAGGATTCGGACGGGACGGGGGCGGTCTCGTGCGTTGTCGCTCCGGACCGCTGGAGCAGTTCCTGCAGGAACAGATCGGCGGCGGGCCAGTCGCCGAAGCCGGACGCGGGATTCAGATGCCCGACCTCACCGAGGTCGACGAATCGACTCCCCCACGCCTCCGCCAATCCTGCGACCCGGCGCCGGTCCGCGAGTGGATCGTTGCTGCTCGCCGCAAGGATGCTCGGGAAGGGAAGGCGGCGACGCGGTATCGGGAGCCAACCACCTCGATCGAGGTCGGCCGTGGTCGGATACCCTTCGGGGAGCGGCTTTTCGATATCGACCGGTGTTGCGAGCAGCGCACCGAGAACCGGTCTGGTCGATGCGTGGGCCCAGTGCACGGCGATCAGGACGCCGGCGCTGTGCGCGACCAGCACGATCGGACCGTCGACGTCGCTGACGACCGCGTCGAGCGCGGCGATTCGCGCATCCAGGCTCAGCCGGTCGTGGTCGAGCGGAGGTACGGTGCGTACCCGGTCGAGCCGATCTGCGAGCAGTGTCTGCCAGTGGTCGGCGACGTGGTCGCGCAGGCCGGGCACGATGATGACGGTCGGTTCGGTGTCGTCGTTCATCTCTCCGAAACTTCCCTTCGTACGGAGCATTCCCATGCAGGTGCGAGCCGCCGGGTGTCAGCCGTGGTGGGTGAAGCCGACCTGACCCGGGCGGCGGTTGGGGGCGTAGCCGAGCTTCGCGAGCGTCTCGTCGGCGTCACGGTAGGTCTCGCCGATCCGGTAGATCTCGCGGGCTTCCTTGCCGGTGGCGACCTCACGGCCGAGTTCGTCTGCGAGACGGACCAGTTGCCGGATCTGTTCGACCGAGGTCATCTTCTCGCCCTTGCGTCCCCAGAGGGTGTCCTCGTTGCCGCAGCGGGTGTGCAGCCCCATGGCGATGGCCATGGTGTTGACCGGCAGCACCGAACGCATGAGGGTTTCGAGTGTCAGGCAGGCACCGTCCGGGACACGCTGGATGAAGTTCATGATGTTGTACGGGTTCGGTCCGTCGAAACCGCCGCCGATCCCCACCCAGGTCAGGTTCAGCGGACCGGTGTAGATGCCGCGTCGAATCAGGCGTTCGACGGTCTCGAGCTGCGGGATCGACGACAGCTGGAAGTGCGGCTGGATGCCGGCGGCCTGCAGGCGTCGCAGGTGCTCCTCGACCCATTCCGGCCCGGCGGGCACGGTCATCTCCCGGTAGGTCACCGCGAGTTCCGGACGCTCCATCGAGGTGCCGGCGATGTCGTCCGCGGTCATGAGCTCCATGATGTTCATCTGGCTCGTGTTGATGGCGATGGTCACCTGATCCGGCTTGGGATCCAGTTCGGCGAGCATGTGCCGAACATCGTCCGACAGCCATTTGGCTTCGGCTCCTTCACCTTCCGGCGCGAAGGAGATCGAGCCGCCGACCTGCAGGATCATGTCCGGCACCGCTTCGCGCAGGCGGGAGAGCAGTTCGTTGAACTTCGACAGTCGCTTGCTGCCCTTGCCGTCGAGTTCGCGAACGTGGATGTGCAGCACCGTGGCTCCGGCCTCGTAGCAGTCCACCGCCTGCTGGACGTGCTCGTCCATCGTCAGCGGCAGGTCTTCCGGGAAATCTTCCGGTTCCCATTCGGGTCCGTACGGGGCGGCGGTGATGACCAGCTTCTCCTGGCATTCGGGGAACAAGGCATCGTCGTGGAAGTGCATCGTGGTCTCCTGTGGATCGGGTCGTGCGTGATGAGGGAAGGAAGTTCTCGGAGTCAGAAGGGACGATCGCCGGCGATTCCGGCGCGCTCCATCCTCCGGACGGCAGGCCAGTAGTCCTGGACCGCGTAGTGCTGGGTGGACCGGTTGTCCCAGATCGCCACGCTGTTCGGCGTCCATCGCCACCGGACCTGGTACTCGGGGATCGTCGCCCGGCTCTGCAGGAACCGGAGCAGCTCGCCCGCCCCGGGTGCATAGTCGATACCGCAACGGACGTTGTCGGCCGTATGGAAATTCGTGAAGTGTGTGGTGAAGCTGTTGACGAACAGGACCTTCTCGCCCGTTTCGGGATGGGTGCGCACGACGGGGTGCTCCGCGTCCGGGAACCGGTCCTTCAGCGCGAGTCGCTTGTCGATCGGCAGTCGCGCACCGAACGATGCCTCGATGCTGTGGCGTGCACGCAACCCGGCGATCTGTTCCTTCACGTGGCCGGGCAACTGCTCGTAGGCGAGTGCCATGTTCACCCAGATCGTGTCGCCACCGACGGCCGGACCTTCGACGCATCGGAGCACCGATCCCATGGGCGGGTTCTCCCGCCAGGTGGCGTCGCAGTGGTAGGAGTTCTCGAACGCCTCGGGTGGGCTGTCGAGGTCCTTGTAGATACGGACCAGACCGGGATGTTCCGGATCGCTGCCGAGTACCGGATGGTCCTCGAGCGAGCCGAAACGCTCGGCGAGGGCGACGTGCTCGGCCCTGCTCATCTCCTGGTTCCGGAAGAACAACACCTTGTGTTCGAGCAGCAGCGCCTTCAGTTCTGCGAACCGTTCGTCGTCGCGGGCCACCTCGGCGAGGTCTACGCCGTGCAGTTCTGCGCCGATGCTGCCGGTCAGCGGTCGTGCGTCCATCGGGAATCGGCGATGTGCCTCGTCCCGGACATGAGCGGGGTCGGTGGTGGTCATGACGGTCTCCTGGGCGTGACGGGGTGGATCGGGTCGAAGGTCAGAGCGAGAACACCGACGAGCCGACGCTGATGCCGGCTTCGAGGTCGCGGTGTGCTCGTTCGGCGTCGGCGAGGGCGTATCTCTGGTTGATCTCGATATCGATGTCTCCGGCCGCGACCTGCGCGAACAGCTCGTTCGCCAGTTCGGCTCGCTCGACCGGATCGGCGATGTAGTCCGCAAGCGCGGGCCGGGTGACGAACAGCGAGCCCTTGACCGCGAGGTCCATGGCGCTGATCGGTGGGATCGGGCCGGAGGCCGTTCCGAACGCGACGAGCAGGCCTCGGCGGGCGAGGGAATCGAGCGAGGAACGATGGGTCGAGGCCCCGACGCTGTCGAACACGACCGGCACACCCGCTCCGTCGGTCAGCTCGCGCACTCGTTCTGCGATGTCCTCACGGGTGTGGACGATGACCTCGGCACAACCGTAGGACCGAGCGACCTCCGCCTTCTCGTCAGTGGACGTGGTTCCGATGACGTTGATTCCCAACCGTTTCGCCCATTGGCAGAAGATCAGGCCGACGCCCCCGGCTGCGGCGTGCAGTAGGACCGTGTCGCCGGCTTCGAGTGGGTGGATGCGGCGCAGGAGGTACGCCGCGGTCAGGCCGCGCATGGTCATCGCGGCCGCGGTGTCGAAGGGAATCGCGTCGGGCAGTGCGATGAGGTGTGCTGCGTCCATCACCCGTTCGGTGCTGTATGCACCGAGCGGGCTTCCCGTGTAGGTGACACGGTCACCCTCGCGGAAGTCGGTGACGCCGGGGCCGACCGCCTCGATCACGCCGGCGGCCTCGACGCCCATTCCCGCCGGCAACGGCGCCGGATACAGCCCGGTACGGAAGTAGGTGTCCGCGAAGTTCAGGCCGACGGCTTCGTGCCGGATCCGCACTTCGCCGGGGCCGGGATCGCCGACCTCGACGGTTTCCCATTCGAGGACGTCGGGGCCGCCCGTCTCGTGGAAGCGGATCGCGTGTGCCATCTGTGTTCTCCTTGGATGTCGGGCGTTCTGCTACCGCAGAGGGGGTGTGACGCCGATAACACGACACTAACGAGCGGACATCCGGAATACTTATCCCTGCGGGACATATTCGTTGTCATTCGGGGACAACCCCTTCATCGGTCGACGGGACATCGAGGAGACGCGCGATGACGCTGCCGAAGCCGTTGGCGCGCTACGCCACACTGACGGGATTCGTCGAACTGGCCCGCTCGCTCTCGGTCGACCCGATCGATCTGCTGCGCAGCGTCGGGCTGGACCCGTCCGGACTCGACCTGCAGGACCGGTGGGTGCCGGCGGCGTCGATCGTCCGTTTGCTGGAACTGTCCGCCGTCGTCACCGCCCGCCAGGATTTCGCACTGAGACTCGCCGAACGGCGACGCCTGTCGACCCTCGGCCCCTTGAGCGTGGCCATCCGCGACGAACCGAACGCCCGCAGCGCCCTGCGCATGCTGATCCGCTTCCAGCACACGTACAACGAGGCGCTGTTCATCGACATCACCGAACGTGACGGGCTGTCGACGATCGTCCTCCGCGTCGAACCGGGCGAACCCATGCCCGTGCGTCAGGCCACGGAACTCGCGGTCGCCGTCATCCACCAACTTCTGCAGTATCTGCTCGGCGACCGCTGGCGGCCGGTGTCGGTGTGTTTCGAACACGGTCGGCCCGACGACGACAGCACACACCGTCGGGTCTTCGACGCGCCCCTCGTCTTCGACGGCAACTATTCCGGAATCGTCGTGTACACCGGCGATCTGGACCTACCCAATCGCCTCTCCGATCCCGTCCTCCGAAGTTATTCGCAGCAGGTCCTCGATGACCTCTCGGCATCCGAAACCCCCGCGCTCGAGCGGCGGGTCCGGGAACTCGTCGAACTACTGTTACCGACCGGGCGCTGTTCGGTCGACCAGGTGGCAGCGAGCCTCGGAGTGGATCGCCGCACCGTCCACCGGCACCTGGCGAGGTCGGGACAGACCTTCACCGGGGTCGTCGACGACACCCGGGCCGAACTCGCCCAACGACTGGTGACGAGTGGGCGTCACACCTTCGCCGAGATCTCGGAAATGTTGTCGTTCTCGGCTCCGAGCGGCTTCTCGCGCTGGTTCACACGCCGTTTCGGCATGACTCCCCGAGAATGGCGCAAGCGGTCCGAAGCCTGAGTGTCCCGAAATGGACAGACCCGTGTCCCCTCGGGATAAGTGAGCGCCGCACACCCCGACTACTGTGATGTGCACCACGGCAATCGCGGATCGGCGTGCACGCCCCGCCGTCCTCCCCTCCTCCGCGTGAGAGTCGTGAAACCGCTCGGGTTCCGACCCACCCCTTTTCTATCGAGGAGCTCCTATGGGAATTCTCCCCACCCCGATCGGCACCCCTGCCGAACTCACCCTCGAATCACCGGACGAGCCAACCGATTCCGGCGGACCGGCACCCGAGAAGAATCGACGCCGACGGGTCGCATACCCCTGGTTGGTCTTCGCGCTGACATTCGCACTGCTGCTCTCGGATTACATGTCGCGCCAGGTGCTCAGCGCGGTCTTCCCGTTCCTGAAAGCGGACTGGGCACTGTCGGATTCACAACTCGCATCGCTGACGAGCATCGTCGCCCTGATGGTGGGCCTGTTGACCTTCCCGTTGTCGCTCCTCGCCGATCGGTGGGGCAGGGTACGGAGCCTCACCCTGATGGCGGTGATCTGGAGTATCGCGACGCTGTTCTGCGCTGTGGCAGCCAATTACGAACAGTTGCTCATTGCCCGCTTCCTGGTCGGGGTCGGCGAGGCCGCCTACGGCAGCGTCGGAATCGCCGTGATCCTGAGCGTCTTCGTCCCGCGGGTCCATTCCGCACTCAGCGGCGCCTTCATGGCCGGCGGCTCGTTCGGTTCGGTCATCGGCGTCGCACTCGGGGGCGTCATCGCGGTGCACCTGAGCTGGCGGTGGTCGTTCGCGGCCATGGCGGTGCTCGGCCTGATCCTCGTCGCTCTGTTCCGCGCCCTGGTCACCGAAGGTAGGTTGGCGGCGCACAGGGTCGGTCAGGACACGACGCCGACCGAACCGTCTCCTCGTCCGGATTCGTCACCCCCGATCCGGGTACCGATCTCCACACTGTTCACCAGCCCTGCCGTGTGGTGCGCCTATCTCGGTGGCGGTCTGCAGATGTTCACTGCCGCGGTGCTGCTGGCATGGACGCCCAGCTTCTTCAATCGTCAGTACGGTCTGGCCCCGGACAAGGCCGGGATGGTCGCATCGATCTTCGTCCTGCTGATCGGCACCGGCATGGTGGTGTGCGGGATGATCACCGATCGGGTGAGCCGCACGAACCCGTCGGCGAAGTGGACCAGCGCCATCGCCTACTGCGCCGTCTCCCTCGTGTCGCTCGCCATCGGATTCCAGCTGGCGCCGGGTCCGGCGCAATTGGGCCTCATCGGAATCGGAGCCTTCTTCGCCGCCGGGTCCTCCGGTCCCACCGCGGCCATGGTGGCACGACTGACCCACGAGTCGGTGCGGGCCTCCGCGCTCGGCACTCTCACCGTCGCCAACAACGTCCTCGGGCTGGCGACCGGGCCGTTCGTCGTCGGGATCCTCGCCGACCGTCTGGGTCTGCTCGCCGCGCTGCAACTGACCCCGCTGGTGTACGCACTCGCGATCGTGGCGCTGGTCTTCGGTAAGCGTTGGTACGCAAGCGGCGTGGAACGACTGCACCGTCGGAGCGCGGCCGCATCGGATCATGTCCCTGCTCGATGAGACCGAGCGTCGTGTCGCGCTGCGCCGGGCGTCAGTTCCCGCCGTAGCGGCGCGCGAAGGTGTCGAGCGACGACTGCAGGTCGCCGTGCAGGGCCCGCGCCACCCCCGAGCCGATCGGGCCGAACAGGGGCGCCCCGCCGAGGTCGATCTTCATCGACAGCGTCGAACCGTCCCCGCGGGCCGCGACGGCGAGTCGCATCGAGAACTTCGTGCCACCCTTGCCGGTGCCCTTCAGCACCACGTGGTGCGGCGCGTCCAGTTCGACGATGGTCCACGTGACGCGGTTGCGCATGCCCTTGACGGACACCACCGACTGCAGGGTGGTGCCCTCGGCGAGGGTGTCCGGCAGGTCGCTGCGCCACCCGTCGTGGATGCTCAGCCACTCCCCGAACGACTCGAGGCGGGAGGCGTGCTCCCACGCTGCGTGCGGGTCGAGCGGAAGGTCGGTGGACACTTCGAGTTTCGCCATGGTCCGCAACAGTAGACGGTCCGTTCCGCCGGCGGGGCACCCCGACACGGCGGTGGCCCGCCCCCGTATCGGGAGCGGGCCACCGCGGTGCAGAGGATCAGTGGGAGACGGCCTTCTCCACACCGACACCGGTGAGCGAGCGGACCTCCATCTCCGCCTGCTTGTACCGGTCCTCCTGCCTGCGGCGTCCGACGTAGGTGCCGATGACACCGAGCGCGAACGCGAGCGGGATGGACACGATGCCCGGGTTCGACAGCGGGAACCAGGAGAAGTCCACGTTCGGGAACATCGCCGAGGGTGCACCGGACACCGCCGGGGAGAACACGATGAGCACGAGGCAGCTGATCAGACCGCCGTAGATGCTGAACAGGGCGCCGGTCGTGTTGAACTTCCGCCAGAACAGCGAGTACAGCAGGGTCGGCAGGTTCGCCGAGGCGGCGACCGCGAAGGCCAGGGCCACCAGGAAGGCGATGTTCTGTCCCATGGCGAGGATGCCGAGGACGATCGCCACCAGACCGATCACGACGACCGTGATCCGCGAGACCCGCACCTGCTCGTCCTCGGTGGCGTTGCCACGCTTGATGACGCTGGCGTAGATGTCGTGGGCGAACGACGCCGAGGCGGTGATGGCCAGGCCGGCGACGACCGCGAGGATCGTCGCGAAGGCGACGGCCGAGATGATCGCGAGGAAGACCGTGCCGCCGAGTTCGAAGGCCAGCAGCGGGGCCGCCGCGTTCTCCTTGCCGGGAGCACCGAGGATCGCGTCGGGGCCGACCATCTTCGCGGCACCGTAACCGAGCACCAGAGTGAACAGGTAGAAGGCGCCGATGAGGGCGATGGCCCAGGTGACCGAGCGACGTGCTTCCTTGGCGGTGGGCACGGTGTAGAAGCGCATCAGCACGTGCGGCAGACCGGCGGTGCCGAGGACCAGCGCGATGCCGAGCGACAGGAAATCGATCTGCGTCATGTTGCTGATGCCGTACTTGGCGCCGGGGGCGAGCACGTCACGCTGGGCGACGGCCTCGTTCGACGAGCTCGACACCATCGCCTGTGCGTCGGCGAGCAGCTGCGAGAAGTTGCCCCGCACCGCGAACAGGACGAGCACGAACATCAGGCCCGCGCCGGCGACGAGCAGCACGGCCTTGACCATCTGCACGTAGGTCGTGCCCTTCATGCCGCCGATCAGCACGTACACGATCATGAGCACACCGACGACCGCGACGACGATGGCCTGGCCGACCTTGCCCTCGATGTCGAGCAGCAGCGCGACGAGTCCGCCGGCACCGGCCATCTGTGCGAGCAGGTAGAACAGCGACACCGCGAGGGTCGAGAGCGCCGCCGCCATGCGGACGGGGCGTTCCTTGAGCCGGAAGCTCAGCACGTCGGCCATCGTGAACCGGCCGGTGTTGCGGAGCAGTTCGGCGACGAGCAGCAGGGCGACGAGCCATGCGACGAGGAAGCCGATCGAGTACAGGAAGCCGTCGTATCCGTAGACGGCGATCGCACCGGCGATACCGAGGAACGACGCGGCCGACAGGTAGTCGCCGGCGATGGCGAAACCGTTCTGCGGGCCGGAGAACTGGCCGCCGCCGGTGTAGAAGTCGGAGGCCTTCTTCGTCGTGCGGCTGGCCTTGATGACCAGGCCCATCGTGATGACGACGAACGCGACGAAGATGGCGATGTTGAGGATCGGGTTACCGACGTCGGCCCCACTCTGCGCGAGAACGCTCACTGCTGCGGTCCTTCCAGTTCCTCACGGATCGCGGCGGAACGCGGATCCAGCTCACGCCCGGCGAACTTCACGTAGACGGCGGTGATCACGAAGGTCGTGACGAACTGGCCCAGACCCAGGATCAGCCCGACATTGATGTTGCCGATGACCTTCGTCGCCATGAACTCGTCCGCGTAGGTGGCCAGCAGGACGTACAGGGCGTACCAGGCCAGGAAGAACGCCGTCACCGGGAACACGAAACGGCGCAGACGGCTGCGCAGTTCCTGGAACTCCGGGCTCTCCTGCATCGTGACGAACTCCTGCGGCGTCGGTATCCGTCGCTGCTGGGGTACGCCACTCTCGCTGAGTGGTGCTGTGGTCACTGCCGACTCCTTGATAGTCGTGTGAGGTGAGGATGATCACAACGCTAATGAGACGGCTGTCACACGAACAGAGCAGACAAGAGGCGGAACGACGAGGGGTGCCCTCGTGCGACGAACGGTCGCGTCACCGCGACGAACGGCGCCTCTCGCCGGGACCACGGCCCCGCTCACCGAACGCGCCGAGTTCGCGGTCGCGGCCCATCCCGAGCCGCTCGGGTACGTGCATGCGGGAGAACGTCCTACCCACGTCCCTGGGGATCCGGCGACGCGTCAGAAGACTCACCGTGATCATCGTGAGGAACGCCAGCGGCACGCTCAACGCCGCCGGGTAGGCGGAGAGCACCGTCGGCCACCCGGCGGCCACCGACGGATCGATCGGCAGCAGCACGGTCGCCAGGGCTGCACCGCCCGCGACGAGACCACCGACGACCATCCCCGCCGCGGCACCGATCGCAGTGAGCCCGCGCCACCAGATCCCCAGCACCAGCAGCGGACACAGCGTCGACGCGGCGATGGCGAAGACCTGACCGACCGAACGGGACAGGTCGAGGGAGGTCACCGACAGGGCGAGCACGAGCGGCACCACGCCGGCGAGCACCGCGGCCACCCGGAAGTCGCGCACCCGGCCGCGCAGTACGTCCGTGGACAACACGCCGGCGACACTCACCAGCAGTCCGGACGACGTCGACAGGAAGGCCGCGATCGCACCCGAGGCGACCAGCGCCGCGAGCAACTGTCCGCCCCAGCCCGACAGCACCGATCCCGGTAGCAGCAGCACTGCCGCATCGGAGCGTCCGGTGATGAGCAGCTGCGGGACGTACAGGCGCGCGAACACCCCGAGCAGCGTGGGGAACAGATAGAACAACCCGAGCAGGCCGATGACGGCGAGCGACGTCATGCGCGCCGCCCGCCCGTCGGGATTGGTGTAGAAGCGCACGAGCACATGGGGCAGCCCCATCGTGCCCAGGAAGGTCGCGAGCATCAGCGAATACACCTGGAACAGCGGATGTTCGCTGCTCGCTCCCAGCCCCGCCCCCGGCGACGCCCAGGTGTCGTTGTCGGTCGGCGCACCGGCGACCACCGGCACCGGTGACCCGGCGTCGAGGACCAGTTCGGTCCCGGCCCCGAGGACGTGCTCTCCCGGTTCGAGTTCGAAGACGCCCGTGACCGGCCGGCCGTCGATCTCCCCTGTCGCCACGACGGGGAGCGTTTCGGCGACCTGCACGATCACGTCGATCGTCACGTCGACGGTGGTGGTCTCGGTGACGGTGGGCGGCACGGGTTCGTCGACGCCGCGGTCGTCACCGACGAAGTGCAGTGTGAGGACAAGAGCGGGTAGGGCGACCGCGGTGAGTTTGAGCCAGTACTGGAAGGCCTGCACGAAGGTGATCGAGCGCATCCCGCCACCGACCACGTTGGCGACGACGATCACCCCGACCACCGCGACGCCCACCCAGTCGGGCACTCCCAGAAGGATGTTGAGCGTGAGTCCCGCGCCCTGGAACTGCGGCACCAGGTACAGGATGCAGATGATCGCCACGACCATCATCGACAGCGTGCGCAGCCACTTCTCCCCCAGCCGGAACTCCGCGAAGTCCGGGACGGTGTAGGCACCCGAACGTCGCAGCGGCGCAGCGACGAACAGCAGCAGACCCAGATAACCGGCGGTGAAACCGACGGGATACCACAGGGCGTCGGCACCGAACTTCGCGACGAGCCCGGCCACTCCGAGAAAGGATGCCGCCGAGAGGTATTCACCGGAGATGGCCGCGGCGTTCCAGCGCGGGCCGACGCTGCGGGAGGCGACGAGGAAATCCGAGGTGGTGCGCGCCATCCGCACGCCGTACACCCCGATCGCGACGGTGGCGATCGCCGCGGCGACCAGACCGACGACGGTGACGACGGGAATCGATCCGCTCATGGGGTCGTCAATCGTCGGTGAGGTCGGTGAAATCCTGCTCGTTGCGTTCGGCGAGGCGCAGATACACCCACGCGATACCGAGCAGGATCGGATAACCGACCACACCGAGCAACACCCACGGCAGGCGGATGCCGAGGACCGTCACCGCGGCGAGACCGGGAGCGAGGTGGAACAGCACCGGGATGGCGCCCAGCAGACACACCGTGAACAGCGCGACCCGCAGCGCGAGCCCGAGCTGCGCCCGGACCAGCCCGCGGACCATCGCGTCGCCCACCTCGGTCTGCTGCTGCACCTCGACCCGGGTACGGACCATGCGCGCCCCACGCCGTTCGGCGAGGACGACCTTCTGACGCGGCGGAGGCGGGCCGCCGGTGGTGCTCATCGCGACGTCCACGACTGCATCGGACCTCGGATGAGCCGGTCCTTGAGTTCCCGTGTGTGCCGGCGGCTGACGGGCAGTTCGACGGGCGGTGAGTTGCTGTCGCTGCGCAGGCACACGACGAGACCCGAACCCACACTGCGGATACCGGTGACGAGCGGCAACGCCACGAGATAGGAGCGGTGCACCCGCAGGAAGCCGGCGTCGCCCCAGCGGTTCTCGAGCGTCGATATCGGGATACGTACCAGGTGCGAACCGGTCGCGGTGTGCAGGCGCGCGTAGTCGCCCTCGGCCTCGACCCAGTGGACCGACGAGCGCGGCACGAGGGTGGTGACACCGCCGAGCTCGACCGGGATCACGTCGTCGCTCTGGCCGGTCTCGGATGTCGCCTGCGCGGCGGGCCGGTGGCGCTCGGCGATCCGCCGGACCGCTTCGGCGAGTCGTTCCTCCCGCAGCGGCTTGAGGACGTAGTCGACGGCGCCGAGGTCGAACGCCGAGACCGCGCGATCGTCGTGCGCGGTCACGAACACCACGGCCGGGGACACCGCGAAATTGCGCAGGATGCCTGCGAGTTCCAGCCCGTCGAGTCCGGGCATGTTGATGTCGAGGAAGACCGCGTCGATTCCTCCGTCGCGCAGCACGCGCAGAGCGGTCGTCGCGTCTCCTGCGGTGTGCACGACGCCGATCTCCTCCTGCGCGCGCAGCAGGTAGGCCAGCTCGTCGAGGGCGGGCGGTTCGTCGTCGACCGCCAGCACGGTCAGGTTGTCTGTGATCTCGTTCACGGCGAATCCATCGTGCCATGCCGGGTGTTCCTCACGGCCGGATACCCGCCCTGAACTTCGGCACGCGCATGCTCACCCGGGTGCCGGCCCCCGGCGCGGTCTCGACGACGAGGCCGTAGTCGTTGCCGAAGGCCGCACGCAAGCGGTCGTCGACGTTGGCGAGGCCCACGTGCGCGGACTCGCGGACGCCGCTGCCGTGCTCGCTGTCGGCGATCGCGTCGAGCGTGCCGGATCGCAGCAGTTCCGGGTCCATGCCGATGCCGTCGTCCTCGACGCTGATGACGCAGTCGGTGCCCTCGTCGGCCGCGGTGATGGTGATGGTGCCCGTGCGGGTGTCCTTGCCCGCGATCCCGTGCCGCACGGCGTTCTCGACGAGTGGCTGCAGAGCCAGGAAGGGCAGCGTCACGTTGAGTACCTCGGGAGCGATCTGCAGGCGTACCTCGAGGGCGTTGCCGAAGCGGGCGCGTTCGAGTGTCAGGTACCGGTCGATGTTGCGCAGTTCGTCGGCGAGCAGGGTGTACTCGCCGGCCGCGCGGAACGAGTAGCGGGTGAAGTCGGCGAAATCCAGCAGCAGTTCGCGGGCGCGGTCGGGGTCGGTCCGGACGAACGACGCCACCGTGTTGAGCGCGTTGTAGATGAAGTGCGGACTGATCTGGGCGCGCAGCGCACGGACCTCGGCGCGGTCGAGCCGGGCGCGGGAGGCGTCCAGTTCGGCCAGCTCGATCTGGCTGCACGCGTACCGCGCCACCTCGGTGATCGCACCGAGCAGCGCCGGGCCGGGTTCGACGGTCGTCACGACGCCGAGCACCCCCGCCACACCCATGTCCTCCACGACGAGCGGCTGGGCGATCAGTGCGCGGGCCGCGAGGTCGCCGTGGGCCCGTCGCAGGTCGTGGTGCCCGACGAGCACGCGGCGCTTGTCGGCGACGGCCCGGCCCGCGGCGGTGATCATCTCGTCCGTCAGTTCCTCGAACGGGCCGTCCCAGGCGAGCAGGGCACCGTTCTCGTCCAGCAGCGCCACCGCGCGTGCTTCGGCCAGCAGCATCCGCAGGTGCGGAGCGGCCTCCTTCGCCGACGACGCGTCGAGCCCGGCGCGCAGGGGGCGCGCCGCGAGGGACGCCGTGTGCAGGGTCGCGTGGACCGCGCGTTCGGCGGGTGTGGTGACCACCCGCCGGGTCCACAGCACCACCGAGACCACGACCAGCACCAGGAGCAGTACCACCGCGGCGAGCTCGATCGCGATCATGCGCTCACGTTACGTCGAATCGACGCACCGCTCCCGGGATGCGTGGTCAGTTCTCCCCACCGAGCCGGCCGGACAACCGGCGGAGGCGTTCGAGGCTCGCGCCGTCGAGTCCGACGATGGTGACCGTCTTTCCCTTGGCCGCGTACTTCTGCTGGATCGCATCGAAGGTGGCGACCGTGGAGGCGTCCCAGATGTCGGCGTCGGTGAGGTCGATGACGACGTTCTCCGGATCGCCGATGTAGTCGAACTGGTGGACGAGATCGTTGCTCGACGCCCAGAACAGTTCACCGGTCACCCGATAGGTGCGCGTGTCCACTCCCCCGTCCCCGTCGGTGTCGGCATCGGCGATCTTCTCGACGGTGGTCATGTGCGCGACGCGGCGGGCGAACAGCACCATCGCGGTGAGCACTCCCAGCGACACTCCGATCGCGAGATTGCCGGTGCTCACCGTGGCCACGACGGTGACGATCATGACGACGGTCTCGCTGAGCGGCATCAGCCGCAGCGTCCGCGGGTGCACGCTGTGCCAGTCGACCGTCGCGATCGACACCATGATCATCACGGCGACGAGGGCGGCCATCGGGACCAGCCCGACGATGTCGCCGAGGGCGACCACGAGGATCAGCAGGAACACGCCGGCCGCCAGGGTGGACAGGCGGGTCCGTGCCCCGGAGACCTTCACGTTCATCATGGTCTGGCCGACGACGGCGCAGCCGCCCATGCCACCGAAGAATCCGGTCACGATGTTGGCGATGCCCTGACCCCAGCCCTCGCGGGTCTTGTCCGAGCGGGTGTCGGTGATGTCGTCGACGAGCTTGGCCGTCATCAGCGATTCCATGAGGCCGACGAGGGCCATCGCGAGCGCGTACGGCGCGAGGATCCGCAGGGTCTCGAAGGTCAGCGGCACGTCCGGGAAGAAGAGCGTGGGCAGGCTCTCGGGCAGTTCACCCTGGTCCGCGACGTCCGGCACGTTCAGCGAGAAGGCCACCGTCACGACGGTGAGGAGCACGATCGTGACGAGCGGAGCCGGCACGGCCTCGGTGATCCTCGGGAGGACGACCAGCACCAGCAGACCTGCCGCCACCAGCGGATAGACCATCCACGGCACGTCCACGAGGTGCGGAATCTGGGCGACGAACACGAGGATGGCCAGGGAGTTGACGAAGCCGACCATGACGCTGCGCGGCACGAACCGCATGAGCTTGGCGACGCCGAGGAAGCTGAGCAGCACCTGGAAGATGCCGCCGAGGATCACCGTCGCGATGAGATGGTCCACCCCGTACTGCTCGGACACCGGGGCGATCACGAGCGCCACGGCCGCGGTCGCCGCCGAGATCATCGCGGGCCGTCCCCCGACGATCGCGATGGTGATCGCCATGGTCACCGAGGCGAACAGCCCGACCCGGGGATCCACACCGGCGATCACGGAGAAGGCGATGGCTTCGGGGATCAGGGCGAGCGCCACGACCAGGCCGGCCAGGAGTTCGGTCTTCAGACGAGCAGGCGACCGGAGAGCGAAACGGACGGAGACGTCGGTGCGGGGATCGTGCGGCACCTGTTCCGGCCCGTGCGGGGTGTTCACTTGCGGAAAGTCTACCGTTGCGGCCTGTCGTCCCTACCGCTGCACACCGTCGTCCCGACTTCGGGCACCGTCGTCCCGGCGCCGGCGGCGGATGCGCTCCTCCACCGCCGCTTCGTCGATGTCCAGGCTCTCGAGCACGTCGCGGAGGATCTCGTCGTCGAGTTCACCGCGATCGCGGGCGTCGATGAGGGCCTGGCGTCGCGCCCGCAGGGATGCCCGTCGGATGTCGTCGAACAGCGCGGCCAGTCGTGTTCCGGCGTCCTCCGCGGTGTCCTCGACGGTCTCCGCCTCCTGGCGGGATCGGAGCGACTTTCGTGCCTTGGCCAGGAGTTTGTCGTAGATCTCCGGGTCCACGCCGTCGGGTGGATGCGTGGCGAGTTCGGTGAGCACCCGGTCGCTCGACTCGGCCGAGATCCTGCGGGCCACCGCCATCTGTTCCTCGGTGCGCAGCCGCTCGTAGGGGTCGGTGACGTCGAGTCTGCGGATGAGCCACGGCATCGTCGCGCCCTGGATGAGGAGTGTGCCGATGGCGACGACCAGCGCGGAGATCTGGATCATCTCGCGGCCGGGGAAGGGAGCACCCGACGCGATCGCCACGGGCACCCCACCGGCCGCGGCGAGGGTGACGACGCCGCGCATGCCCGCCCACGACACCACGACGTGTTCCCGGAAGTTCAGCTGGTCGCGGCCGAGGCGTTCGGATCCGGCGCGTCGCACGAGCGCGCGCCGCCCCCAGTGCAGCAGACCCCACGCGGGTCGCACGATCATGACGACGAGCAGGATCATCACCGCACCGAGCAGCGCGAGGCGCAGATCGGCGCCGCTGTCGCGGACCTCGTCGAGGACGAACCGCAACTGCAGGCCCATGTAGGCGAAGACGAACGTCTCGAGCACCACGTCGACGCTCTTCCACACCGCGCGTTCCTGCAGTCGCGTGCTCACCGAGACCTCGGTGGCCCGGTGCCCGATGAACAGTCCGGCGGCGACGACGGCGAGCACTCCCGAGGCGTGGATCTCCTCGGCAGCGAGATAGGCCGCGAACGGCAGCACCAGTCCGAGCACGGTCTCGAGCGGCGAGTCGTACATCCGGGCGCGGATCAGGTGGACGGCGTACGCGAGCACCAGACCCACGGCGATCCCACCCGCCACCTCGTAGAGGAAGAACAGGAACGGCGAGTCGGCGAGGATGTGCGTGCCGGTGACGGCCGAGATCGCCACGGTGAACAGGGTCAGGGCGGTGGCGTCGTTGACCAGACCTTCCCCGGTCAGCACCGCGATGACCCGTTTCGGTAGTCCGAGTCGCTGTCCCACGGCGACGGCACTGACCGCGTCCGTCGGTGCGACGACCGCGCCGAGAGCGAGAGCCGCACCGAAGGTCAGCGTCACCATCATCGCGGATGCGGTCCACGCCACGACGAACGCCGTGACGAGCACGGCGTAGATGCCGAGCCGCAGGATCGACGGCAGGTACTGCCGGAAGGTGGGAACCGAGAACCGCAGGGCCGACGAATACAGCAACGGCGGCAGGACGACCCCGAGGATGGCCTCCGGATCCAGTTCGAGCCGCGGCAGGCCCGGCGCGAACGACACCAGTGCGCCGACCGTGACTAGCACGAGTGGGGCCTGCAGGTCGCGGCGCGACGCGACGGCGGTCACCGCGATCCCGGCGATGACGACCAGCAGGATCCACGCGCCGTTCATCGCGACGGCACCGTGCCAGGCGTCCGGTTCACGGTGTGATGGTGACACAGCCGGCGGCCGACCGTCGCGAACATGCAGGTCGTTTGTACGGACCCGGCACGGGTATGCAATCGATCGACCGCCGTGTACCCGGCCCAGCGAGGAGTGCGTGTGATCCCAGCCCGCGACGACGACGGCTATGCGGACCTGCGCACCTATGCCGCACTGGGCGACGGCGACACCGTCGCCCTCGTCGCCGAGGACGGGTCGGTGGACTGGTATCCGGTACCGCACCTCGATTCGCATCCGGTCTTCGCACGACTGCTCGACGCATCGACGGGCGGTTCCGTCGAACTGCGTCCCGTCGACGAGTTCACCGTCGAACGCGCATACGTGCCGGGCACGAACGTGCTGAGCACCGTCTTCACCACCGCACAGGGGCGGGTCCGGGTGACCGATTCGATCGACACGGGTGTCGCCGGGCGGTTGCCCTGGGGTGAGCTCGCCCGCCGCGTCGAGGGTCTGGACGGTGAGGTCGCGATGCGCTGGACGGTCACCCCCGGCACCGGACTGGGCCGGTACCAGCCCTGGTGCGACCGGACCGAACACGGCCCCGTCCTGCGGGTGGGGACGGTGAGCATCGGGGTGCGCACGTCCGGCACCGGCGAACCGGTGGTCGAGCACCGCTCGATCGGTGGCCGCTTCACCACCTCGGCCGGATCCCGGCACCTCATCGCCGTGCTGTCGACGGAGAACGAACCCCTGCCGTTGCCCGACGCCGACGCGATCGACGCCAACATCGACCGCACCGTCGACCGGTGGAAGCAATGGTCGTCGCTCCTGCACTACGACGGGCCGTGGGCCGACGCGGTGATCCGGAGCGCGCTCGCACTGAAACTGTTGCAGAACCGATCGGGCGCGATCGCCGCAGCGGCGACGACGTCCGTTCCGGAAAGCCCGGACGGCGAGAAGAACTGGGACTACCGTTTCGCTTGGGTGCGCGACGCCGCTTACACCCTGCACGCGCTGATCCGTCTCGGCGATCGCGAGGAGGTGCACGCCGCGATGAGCTGGTTGCTCCGCGTGGTGCGCGATCAGGGCGCCGATGCGGAGGTGTTCACCCGGCTCGACGGCGGAACGCCCGACGACGAACGGCGACTGGAGGTTCCGGGTTGGCGCGGTATCGGCCCGGTGGTCGAGGGGAACAGGGCCGCAGGGCAATTGCAGCTCGGGATCTACGGCGACCTGTTCGAGATCGTGACCCTCTACAGCAGTGAGGGTTACGTGCTCGACATCGCGACCGCGCGTCTGCTCGCCCGCATCGCCGACCACACCTGCGATGTCTGGCAGCAGGCCGATCACGGCATCTGGGAGCTGCTCGAACGCGAGCACTACACGAACTCGAAGATGAGCTGCTGGCACGCGCTCGACCGCGCCGTCCACCTCGCGGAGGTCGGGCAGATCCCGGGGACGGCGGATCGCTGGCGCCGCGAACGCGATCTCATCCGCGACTGGATCGAGGAGAACTGCTGGTCGGACGAACTCGGTTGCTACACCGCTTATCCCGGCACCGATCGGCTGGACGCGTCCGTCCTGCTCGGAGCCGTCGGCGGGTACGACCGGGGTCCGCGCATGCAGGCCACCTGCGACGCCCTGCGACGGGAACTCGGTCGCGGGCCGCTGCTCTACCGGTTCAGCGGCGCCGACAAGGAGGAAGGGACGTTCGTCGCCTGCGCGTTCTGGATGGTCGCGGCACTGGCCGAGACGGGACGGACCGACGAGGCCACCGAACTGATGGGCGAACTCGTGCCGCTCGCCAACGACGTGGGCCTGTACTCGGAGATGATCGCCGAGGACGGCACCTTCCTCGGCAATCTCCCCCAGGGTCTGAGCCACCTCGCGCTCATGACGGCTGCACTGACACTCATCGAGAAGTACTGATCGCCGATCGACCGGAGGAGCGGACAGGTATGACGCTGATAGGTTTTCACGCCTCACACGAACAGGCGTCCCCATCCCGCCTGCTCGAGGACGTCCGGCTCGCCGAAGCAGCCGGCTTCGGGGCGGCCATGTGCTCGGACCACATCGAACCGTGGTCGCACCGCCAGGGACACTCGGGGTTCGCGTGGTCGTGGCTCGGAGCGGCCCTGGCCACCACCGACCTACGTTTCGGTGTCGTCACCGCGACCGGCTTCCGCTACCACCCCGTCGTCACCGCCCAGGCCACCGCCACTCTGGCATCGATGTTCCCGCACCGCTTCTGGTTCGCACTCGGCAGCGGTGAGCACTGCAACGAACGCATGTCCGGAGTTGCCTGGCAGCCCAAGGAGGAACGGCAGCAACTGCTCGGCGAGAACCTCGACATCGTGCGACGCCTGCACGCAGGCGAAGTCGTCGACCACGACGGCGCGGTGAAGGTCGACCGCGGACAGGTCTGGGACCGGCCGGAGACTCCTCCCGAAATTCTGCTTCCCGCACTGACTCCCGAGACGGCCGGTCGTTTCGCCGACCGGGTCGACGGTCTCGTCACCGTGAACGCCCCGCTCGACGACCTGCGCCGGATCCTCGGCGCCTACCGCGACGGTGGCGGAGGCGGACGGACCGTGCTGCAGGTCCATCTGAGTTGGGCACCCACCCGGGAGCGTGCCCGCGAGATCGCGCGGGAACAGTGGGCGACGAACGCCCTACCGCCGGAACTGATGGCAGAACTGGCCACGCCCGAGGAATTCGAGTCCCACGCCGCCGAACTCGACGACGGCGACCTCGAGGGCGCGGTGATCGTGTCCGACGATCCCGCCGAACACGTCGACCGCCTGTGCGAATTCGCCGAACTCGGTTTCGACGAGATCTATCTGCACCATGTGGGGCCGGATCAGCGCCCGTTCATCGACACCTTCGGCGACACGGTGCTGCCGCACCTCCCGTGAACCGTGCTGCCGCACCTACCGTGAACCGTGCTGCCATACCTGCCGTGATCAGGGCTGACGCGGACCCGGTTGCGCTTCCGGTCCGGGACCGCCCTCGGGACCCGGCTCACCGCCCGGTCCGGGCTGCGCGCCCGGTGCGGGATTGTCGGTGGTACCCAGGTGCTGACGGGCGGCGTCCTGCGCTTTGTCGACGTGCTGGGCGTACTTCCCGCCGGTACGTCCGTCCACCTGGTCGCCGGCCTTCTCGATGAACTGGTCGGCCTTGTCGGGGTTCTTCGAGGCGTAGTCCTTGCCCTTGTTCACAAGGCCCTTCACCGAATCCATGAAACCCATCGTTCGGTCCTTCCCTCGTCGGATCGCCGTGAGGTTCGGGCGCACCCATCCGTGCGCTGCGGGTCAGTGTACGCCCGGCAGCAGATCGTCGGGGGCGGCGAACAGGCGACGGCGCTCCCCGTGCAGACGCCCCGACACCCACCACAGGGCCTCGACCAGGACGACTCCGATCAGCCCGCACGTCACCGCGATCGTCGTGTACCCGACGTTCGACGGATCGAGCGCGAAGAACTCCCGGGTGAACGGCACGGAGAACAGGATCACGTAGCCGAGCACCGAACCGGCGAGCAGCACGATCTTCCACCACTGGTACGGGCGGGCGACCACGGCGAGCACCCACAGCGCGATGATCAGCAGGGTGATCAGGGCCGAGGTCCCGGCCTGGATCTTCTGCTGCTCGGTCTGCTCCGGGCCGCCGTAGACGAGCACGTAACAGACGAAGGTCGCCACACCCACGACGACACCGGACGGAATCGCCAGTCGCATCACACGGGAGACGAAACCCGAGCGTGCCCGCTCGTTGTTCGGTGCCAGCGACAACAGGAAAGCGGGGATGCCGATGGTGAACCACGCCGCGATCGTCACGTGCCGGGGCAGGAACGGATAGGGCAACGGCTCGAAGTCGAACACCTGCGACAGCACACCCGACACGCCCACCAGGAAGGCGAGCAGCACCGAGTACACCGTCTTGGTGAGGAACAGGTTGGAGACGCGTTCGATGTTGCCGATGACCCGGCGACCCTCGGCCACCACGTAGGGCAGCGTCGCGAACTTGTTGTCGAGAAGGACGATCTGTGCGACCGCGCGGGTGGCGGGACTGCCCGACCCCATCGCGACTCCGATGTCGGCGTCCTTGAGGGCGAGCACGTCGTTGACGCCGTCGCCGGTCATCGCGACGGTGTGACCGCGCGACTGCAGCGCGCCGACCATCGCGCGCTTCTGATCGGGACGGACCCGGCCGAAGGTCGTCGAGCCTTCGACGACGTCGGCGAGTTCGTTGTCGCCTTCCGGCAGGGAGCGCGCGTCGATGGGAGACGCGCTGCCCGGCAGGCCGAGGGACGAGGCGACCGCACCGACGGCGATCGCGTTGTCGCCGGAGATGACCTTGACGTCGACCTGCTGGCCGGCGAAGTACTCGAGGGTCGGCTTCGCGTCCGGGCGCACCCGCTGTTCGAGGACGACGAGCGCGGCGGGCGTGACCGTGCCGGGTGCGAGTTCGTCGTCGACCGGGCGGTCGCTGCGCGCGAGGAGCAGCACCCGCAGGCCGCTCGAGCCGAGTTCCTCGGCGCGTCGCGCCGCCTCGGTGCCGGGGTCGAGCAGCACGTCGGGTGCGCCGAGCAGCCAGTTGCCGTGGGTGCCGTACGACTGGCCGCTCCACTTCTTCGCCGACGAGAACGGCGCGACCGCCGTGGGCTCACCCCAGCCGGGGGCGGTGGGGAACGCCTCGGCGATCGCGAGGACGCTGGCGTTCGGACGCGGGTCGTCGGCGGCGAGCGAAGCCAGGGCGGCGCGGGCCTCGTCGAGGTTGCTTCCGTCCAGGGCCTCGAGATCGGACAGGCGCATGCCGTTCTCGGTGAGCGTGCCGGTCTTGTCGGCACACACCACGTCGACGCGCGCGAGGCCTTCGATCGCCGGCAGCTCCTGCACGAGGCACTGGCGGCGTCCGAGGCGGACGACACCGACCGCGAACGCGATGGATGTCATGAGCACGAGGCCCTCGGGCACCATCGGCACGAGGGCGGCGACCATGCCGCTCAGTGCGGGGCCGAGCGACTCGCCGCTGGAGAAGAGCTGGTTGTAGATGATGAGCAGACCCGCGGGGATCATCAGGTAGGTGATGAAGCGCAGGATCTTGTTGATGCCCGCGTTCAGCTCCGACTTCACGAGCGTGAACTTGCTCGCCTCTTCCGCGAGTCGCGCCGCGTAGGCGTCGCGGCCGACCTTCGTCGCACGGTAGGAGCCGGATCCGGAGGCGACGAAGCTGCCCGACATCACCGTCGAACCGGGCACCTTGTGCACGGGATCCGACTCGCCTGTCAGCAGCGACTCGTCCAGTTCGAGACCCTGGGCCTCGACCACCTCGCCGTCGACGACCAGCTGGTCGCCGGGGCCGAGCTCGATGATGTCGTCGAGGACCACCTCGCGCGGAGCGATCGGTGCGGCGACGCCGTCCCGGCGCACGACGGGTTTCGTCTGGCTGACGATGGCCAGCTTGTCGAGGGTGCGCTTGGCACGCACCTCCTGGATGATGCCGATGCCGCTGTTCGCGATGATCAGCAGACCGAACATGCCGTCGATGATCGAGCCGGTGGCCAGCACGATCAGCAGCAGCACCCCGAGGATCGCGTTGATCCGGGTGAACACGTTGGCCCGGACGATGTCCTTGACCGATCGGGACGCGCGGTCGGGGACATCGTTGGCGAGGCCACGTGCCACACGCTCGGCGACCTGCTCGGTGGACAGCCCGGTGGCTGCGTGGTCGGGTGCGAGGACCGGAGCCTCGCCCGTTCCCACCACCGTCGTGGGCTCTTCTACTGCCATGACGAACCAGATTAGGGCACGAAAGCGAACAGCCGGTGTCGTGGCGGGTGGATCAGCTCGACGCGAGCCACCAGGGATCGAGTGCGACGGGCTTCGATGCATCGGACTTCGAGACGTCGATCCGCTGACCCGGCATCGGCACCGCCGTGATCACCTCCGACTCCCGCGCGGCGGGCAACAACCGGGTGATCGGCTCCGACCAGGCGTGGAAGGCCAGGTCGAAGGTTCCCCAGTGCACGGGGACCAGCAGACTGTCACGACGGTCGACGCCACCGAGGTCGAGATGCGTGCGGACCGCCTCCTCGGGGTTCATGTGCACGTCGGGCCATCGCCTGTCGTAGGCGCCGACGGGCAGCAACGTCAGGTCGAACGGGCCGTACGCCTCGCCGACGTCCGCGAAGCGCGGGGTGTACCCGCTGTCGCCGCCGAAGAACACCCGGCGTGTCGGGCCGGTGAACACCCACGACGCCCACAACGTGATGTTGCGCTGCAGGCCACGACCGGAGAAGTGCCGGGCCTCGGTGCACGTGATGCGCAGGCCGTCCACCTCGACGTGCTCGTCCCAGTCGAGTTCGACGATGCGTTCCTCGGCGATCCGCCAGCGGCGCAGGTGCGCGCCCACCCCGAGCGGCACGACGAACCGGACGGCCGGCTGCAGCACGGCGAGGGTCTCGACCGTGAACCGGTCGAGATGGTCGTAGTGGTCGTGCGAGATCACCACCGCGTCGAGGCGCGGCAGGGTCTGCAGTTCGACGGGCACCGGATGCAGACGCGCCGGGCCGACGGTCGGTGACGGCGACACACGCTCGCTCCACACCGGGTCGCACAGCACCCGGTAGCCGTCGACCTCCACGAGGGCGGTCGAGTGACCGAACCACGTCACGGCGAGTTCCGCCGCGTCGACCGGCGCGAGATAGGTCGACAACGGCACGTCGGCGCGAGGTCTGCCCCGCGATCCGCGGGTGATCAGGTCCTTCGCGAAACCGCCCGCTGCCTCGGGTCCGAGCACGGACGCCGGGTCGGTGTTGTGGAAACGACCGTCGCGGTAACGGGGCGACGCGGCGGCGTAGGGACGGATGTCGGAGACCGAGGCGCCGATGGAACCGGGCAGGCCGTTCACGGCGCGCGCCACCCACAGCGTGCCCGCCCCGGCGAGCACGGCCGAGACCGCGGACCGGACGTTCATCGTCCGCGGAAGATCGGGTCGCGGCGCTCGGAACGAGCGAGCCTGGCCTCCTGGGCGTCCTCACTGAGCCACGCTGCGGCGAGTGCGGCGGTCTGCTCGGGTGTGGCCTCGTCGCGGGTGCCGTCGTCGTTGAGGAACAGCTTCATCGCGTTCAGCGACAGCGGCGCGAGCTTCGCGATCTCGTGCGCCCAGGCCTGGGCGTCGGCTAGATCGCCGATGCGGTTGGCGAGCCCACGCGCGAGGGCCTCCTCGGCGTGCACGGGTTCGGCGGCGAGGAAGACCGTGCGTGCCGGACCGCCGCCGATGAGCGAGGCGAGACGGCGGACCGTCCAGCGGTCCACCGAAATACCCAGGCGCGCAGCAGGAACCGAGAAACGCGCGGTGGGCGCCACGACTCGCAGGTCCGACGCGAGCGTCAGCTGGGTGCCGGCACCGATGGCGGGGCCGTTGACGGCCGCGATCACCGGGATGGGGGCCTCGACGATGGTGCGCAACATCTCGGCGAGGCTGTCGGTGAACCCTTCGGCGTAGACGTCGCCGGACAGATCGGCACCGGCGCAGAAGCTCGAGCCCCGCCCGGTGATCACCATTGCGCGCGCGTCGTCGGCCACGGCCTTGTCCACGGCTTCGCGGATCTCCACGCACAACTGCGTGTTGAGCGCGTTCCTGCGTTCCTCGCGTTGCAGTTCCACGGTCACGACGTCGCCGTCGCGGCTGATCCCGATCATGTGTCGCCCCATCCCTTCGTCACCGAACACCCCGCATCATTCCACCTGCCCCGCGCGTGTGGGTGAGGCGCCGGACCGTCAGGCGCGGCCGGTCGGCGCGTAGCTCTCACGTTCCCACCGCTCGACCTCTTCGGTCACGTTGTCGGCCTCGTCCGAGAGATACGCGATGGCACCGAGAATCATGATCGACGCACCGGAGACCCACGCGATCCAGGCGGCGCCGTCGCCTGCGAACCGGCCGACCCACGGTGAGACGAGCATCGCCAGACCCACCACCGACAGAGCCCAGTGATCCTTCGTGGGATCGCGCGCGACCAACGACCACAGCGCGAAGATGCTCGCCAGAGCCCCCAGACCGAGGGTGGCGCCGCGCCCGGGCTCGGTGGTCTCGACCCAGAACGACGACGACACGGTGAGCAGACCGAGAAGCAACGCGATTCGTCCTGCCCAGGACGCGTGAACGGACATTCCGAAACCTCCTGACAGCGAAACGCTACATGTAGTGTAGCTACAGACACTGTATCGACGTTCCGATTCGAATGCCATGCTTCGATGGAGCGGCCGACCCGACACCCGACAGAAGAGGCCGAAGGCGATGGACGCCGCGACGACACCCTCACCCGAACAGCGGATCGCCGACACCGTGCTCCTGCTGCTGCGCACGAAAGGGCCGAAGGCCGTCACGATCGAAGCGGTCGCGAACGTCGCCGGCATGGCCCGGACGACGATCTACCGCAGGTACCGAGATCGCAGCGAGATGCTGAAGGCGGTGATGGAACCCCTCACCCGACCGGCACCCCCGGAACCGGAGGCCACGGCCGAAGAGCTCCTGCGGTGGGTGGTGGAGCAGTCCCGCCTCTCCGTCGACGAGGGCATCGGGCTCGGTGGGCTCGCGGCGCTCGTCACCGAACAGGAACCGTGGTTCACCGAGCTGATGCGATCTCTGTTGATGCGCCATCGGCAGATGCTCGCCGAGGCCATCCGACGCCACTGCGACGACGGAACCGTCTGCGCCGATCTCGATGTGGAGACCTTCCTGGACTGCGTGGTCGGAGCCTACTTCGCCGAGCAGGCGCGCCGCGGCGAGGTGGACGAGGACTGGCCCGCTCGCATCACGCGAACCCTGCTACCGACCTTCGCCGCCTGATGCCGGATCAGGTCGTGCGGGACACTCGCAGCGCAGTCGACGTCACCGCTCGCGTCCTCACGGAGGTCGGGGCGCCCTGGGTGATCAACATCGTCGGGTCGGTGGTCTTCGGCATCGGTGTCGGCGCCCCGGGCTGGGGCGTCTTCGTCGCGATGATCGCCGGGGTGATCCCGATGGGGCTCATCCTCACCGGGATGCGACGCGCCCGGATCGGCGACCATCACGTCACCCGGATCGACGAGCGGCACGCGCTGATCGTCGCCATCCTTGGCGTGGTGGTCGCCGGACTGGTGGTCCAGATCGTCGCCCGGGCTCCGATCGAGACGATCGCGTTCACCTCGGCCGGTGTCGCCGCCCTCGGTGTCGCCGGGATCATCACGAGCCTGGCGCACTGGAAGGTCAGCGTGCACACCGGCGTCGGAGCCGGTGTGAGTGCGGTTCTGGCACTGGCTCTCTCGCCGTGGTGGCTTCTGGGACTGGTGTTCACCGCCGCCGTCGGCTGGTCGCGTGTGCATCTCGGAGACCACACCCGCGGGCAGGTCGTCGTGGGGGCGGTCGCCGGTGCACTCGCCGCCGGACTCACCTACGCCCTGATCGCCTGATCAGTGAAACCAGTCGAGAATCCGGCCCCGCGACCAGCAGCGCGCCACCGCATCCACCCGATGCTCGGCGCCCTCGTACAGCGCGATGCCGACGATGCTGTGGCCGGAGGCCGGACGATCACCGAGCGTCGGGACCGACGGCGCGACACCCACACCCTCGGCCGACACCCATGCGACCGTTCGTCCCGTGGCCGCCTCGCGAAGGCGGTCGACGAACGACGGGCGCCGCGGAATCGCCAGACGCGACAGAGCCCAGGTGGTCGTCACGACCGGCAGGGCATCCTCGGGTACCGCCGCGATCGCCTCGTGCAGCAGCTCCACGACGTCACCGCAGAACCGGACGGGTGGGTCCTCGGCGAGCAGGGCGTCCTCGACGTCGGGGCGGTGGCGCGTCACAGCGACGCGCGCGACCACCGGAGGCATCGCACGGTCGGGAACCGACCCGCCGTGGACGATCGAACAGCTCTCCTGCACAAGAGAATCCGGGTCGCCCAGGAGCACCCCGTCGCTGTAGGTGATACCCACGCGGTCGACGCACAGGTTCAGCGCCGCGGGGCGTCCCACGTCGATCAGACCGATCGCGGTCGCGCCTACGCGATGGGCCGCCTCGACAATCGCGGGATAGAGCACCGCGTAGCGACCCGTCTCGTCGGTGGCGCCTCCCCGTCGTGCCGTGCCGGCCATCTCTGTTCACTCCTCGTCGTCGGCATCGGCTCGCGGACGGCCCGGTCCGCGTATGCGCCCCACCTCGCGCGGCATCCGCCCGGCCTCGGTGAGGGCCCGCCGGAGCAGGAACTCGATCTGGGCGTTGGTGCTGCGCAACTCGTCGGCAGCCCACCGCGCGAGCGCGTCGTGGACTGCCGGGTCGAGGCGCAGCAGCACCTTCTTACGTTCGGCCATGCCGCATGATCCCTACTGGTACAGCGATCCCGTGTTGAGGACGGGCTGAGCACTCTGGTCTCCACACAACACGACGAGGAGATTCGAGACCATCGCGGCCTTGCGTTCCTCGTCGAGTTCGACGGTGTGCTCGGCCTCGAGGCGGGCCAGGGCGGTGCCGACCATCGAGACGGCACCTTTGACGATCTGCTCGCGGGCGGCGATCACGGCGCCGGCCTGCTGACGTCGCAGCATCGCCTGGGCGATCTCGGGTGCGTAGGCGAGCTGGTTGATGCGGGTCTCGATGACGCGGATACCGGCGGACTGCACGCGGTCGTGGACCTCGGCCGAGAGCTTGGTGGTGATCTCGTCGGCGTTCTGACGCAGCGACATCACTTCCGGCGCAGCGTCGTACGGGTACGAACCGGCGATGTGGCGGACCGCGGCCTCGGTCTGGACGGCGACGAACTCCTCGAAGTCGTCGACGTCGAAGACGGCGCGCGCGGTGTCCTCGACCTGCCACACGATGACCGCCGAGATCTCGATGGGGTTGCCGTCGGCATCGTTGACCTTGGCTCTGCCCGTCTCGTGGTTGCGGATGCGGGTGGAGATCTTGCGGCGGGTGTTGAGCGGGTTCATCCAGCGCAGACCGGGTTCGCGCAGGGTGCCGGTGTACGAGCTGCCGAGGAGCTGGAGGACGCGGGCCTCGTTCGGTTCGACGAGGACGAGTCCGGCGAGTGCCACGAGGGCAAGCACGACGATGACGCCACCGGCGACGATCAGCGGGACGGTGACATCCACCGCTCCCCAGCCGATCAGACCGGCGCCGACGGCGATCACGACCAGGGCGGCGATCAGCACCGACCAGCCGTTGGACGAGCCGCCCGGCCGCTCGACGGTCACGGGCGATTGCACGACATCCATGTTCCTACCTCCCAGAGTCAAAGCGATATTAAAGTGATATCACATTTCTACGGCTGCGGACAGCGTTCCTTCCGCGCATCGGCCGCGATCGCGGCATGATGAAGGACAACGATCCGAGAGGGAGGCTCGCGATGCTCGCCGACGAGGCACTCGATGCGGCCGAGATACAGACCGCCGATGCGACGCCGGTCGACATCGTCGTGATCGGAGCCGGGCAGGCCGGTCTGTCGACCGCCTACTTCCTCACCCGCTTCGGAGTCGCACCCGAGACCGGATTCGTCGTCCTCGACCGCTCGTTCGGCCCCGGCGGCGCATGGCAGGACCGCTGGCCGTCATTGACACTGAGCACCGTCAACGGCGTCCACGACCTGCCCGGCCTCGCGTTCGCGGACGTCGTCGACACCTCCGCGGGTGAGGTTCCGGCGGCCTCTGCGGTACCGCAGTACTACGCCGCCTACGAGAAGGAGTTCGACCTTCCCGTCCACCGCCCCACCACCGTGCGGGTCGTGTGCGACCGCGGCGAGCGACTGCGCGTCGAGACCGAATCGGCCGTCTACGCGGCACGCGGCATCATCAACGCGACCGGCACCTGGGAGCGCCCCTTCGTCCCGTGGTATCCCGGCGCTGCACGCTTCACCGGACGCCAACTGCACACCAAGGACTATCGAACGGCCGAGGACTTCACCGGGCAGCACGTACTCGTCGTCGGTGGCGGCATCTCCGCGGTCCAACTCCTGGACGAGATCTCCCGCGTCACCGAGACCACCTGGGTGACGCGACGCGAACCTGCCTGGAGCGAGGAGCCTTTCACTGCCGAGCGCGGTCACGCTGCCGTCGCGCTCGTGGAGGATCGGGTACGACGCGGACTGCCACCCGGATCGGTCGTCTCCGTCACCGGGCTCCCGCTCACCCCGGCGCTGCGGGCAGCGCGCGAACGCGGCGTGCTGGAGCGGTCCCCGATGTTCTCCGAGATCACCGAGACCGGCGTGCGGTGGAGCGACGGCCGGACACTCGACGTCGATGTCATCCTGTGGTGCACCGGATTCCGGAGTTCCCTCGACCACCTGGCGCCGTTGTCGTTGCGCAATGCCGGTGGCGGCATCACGATGGACGGCCGGCTCGCGACCCGCGTCGCGAAGGATCCGCGCATCCATCTCGTCGGCTACGGCCCGTCGGCGTCCACGATCGGGGCGAACCGCGCCGGTCGCGCCGCGGCCCGGGAACTGCTCGACCATCTCACCGGCGAGGTGCCGCAGCAGTGAGCGGGCGGGGCGGATCGGTGCTGCTGGTCGCGCTCGCGACCACCGCCAGCCTCGTCGCATCGGCACCGGCCCTGGTCGACGTCATGCTCCCTCCCCCACCGCCGGCGCCGGTCGCTCCTCCCCCGACGCCGTTGACCGCCGACGAACTCACCGCGCGCACCCTGCCGGTCGTCGTGACGATCGACGCGAGCGCGGGATGGACGGGCATGACGGGCACCGGGATCGTGATCACCCCCGACGGCACGGTCGTCACGAACCATCATGTGGTGAGCGGAGCCACCGACATCAGCGCGGTCAGCGGTGCGGACGGCCTGATCTACGACGCGGAGGTCCTCGGCTACGACCGCGAACGCGATCTCGCCGTCCTGCGCCTCGGCACCGCGAGCGACCTCCCGGCCGCCACGATCGCCGAGGACCTGCCGCCGGTGGGGAGCCGGGTCACGGCCTTCGGCAACTCCCAGGGCGGTGGGGTCGTCGTGGCGACCCCCGGCACCATCGTCGAGTTCGACCGCAACGTGGTGGTGCGCGACGCCACGGACGGTTCACGTCACCGCCTCACCGGGATGATCCGCACCGATGCCCCGATCCGGCCGGGTGATTCCGGCGGGCCGCTCGTCGACGAGTACGGAACGGTCGTGGGGATCAACACCGCGGGCGCGGTGCAGCGGAACACCGACACCTCGCCCGACACGACCCCCGAGGCGTACGCCGTGCCCATCACCGAGGCGATCACCGTCGTCGAACAGGTGCGGACGGGAGTGAGCGAAGGGTCGGTGCACGTGGGCCCGACGCCCCGGCTGGGCGCGAGCGTCACCACCGCCCGCAAGGACGGGCAGGATCTCGGGGCCGAGGTGCTGTGGGTGTCCTACGACAGTCCCGCCTATCACGCCGGTCTCGACGCCGGCGACGTCGTGGTGTCCTTCGACGGGGAGCGCGTCTCGTCGACCGGGGAACTCGAGGAACGTCTGCTCCGTCACCGTCCCGGCGACGTCGTGTCGATCGAGTGGACCACCGAGAACGGTGAAAGGCGTTCCGCCGACATCGTTCTCGAATCCGGACCCGCACGCTGACGGCGACGCCCACGGAAAATCGGTTGATCGGTCACCCGAGGGGCGAAGACACTTGACCTCGAGTCGCCTCGAGGTCGCAAGATCTCATCGGACCGTCCGACGACCGGGGGAACGCGATGAGCAACCACACCGCATCACCGACGCACCGGCGTCCGCGCCTGGCGCGCGGGCCCGTGCGGCCGTTCGCTCATCCGCAGTACCGCCTGCTGATCCTGGCGCTCGCCGCGGGACTGCTGTCCGTGGGCACCTGGCTCATCGCGGTGGTGTGGCAGGTCGTCGAGATGGGTGGTGGTCCGGCCGAACTGTCCTCGGTCGCAGTGGGGCCTGCCGTGGGCATGCTCCTCGTCGCACTTCTCGGGGGTGTGCTCGCCGATCGGATCCCGCAGCGCACCCTGCTCCTCGCGACGTACATCGTCCGGGCGGTGCTGGTCGCGGTGACGGCTGCGCTCGCCGTGAACGGATCGATCGCCTTCTGGCATCTCACCGTCGTGGGTTTCGCACTCGGGCTCGCCAACGGTGTCCAGTTCCCGGCCTATTCGGCACTGTTGCCGTCCATCGTCCCGCCGCAGGACCTGCTCGCCGCCAACGGTGTCGAGGGTGTGCTCCGGCCGACGCTCGTGCAGGCGGCTGGTCCGGCGGCGGCGAGCGCCGTCGTGGCGGCCTCGTCCCCCGCCGTCGCCATGTGCACCGTCGCGCTCCTCGAGGTGGTCGGGGCATTGTGCATCCTCGCGATGCACCCGACCGTGGTCCGCTGCGACGACACGCGGACCGGAGGGTCGAGCAGATTCCGTTCCGTGCTCGACGATCTCGCGGAGGGTGTGCGGTTCACCGTGCGCACGCGGTGGTTGCTCGGAACGCTCCTGTTCGGGTCCGTCGCGGTCTTCTGCGTGCTGGGACCGATCGAGGTGCTGATCCCGTTCGCGATCCGCGAGGCGACCGGGGGCGGGCCGTTGCAGCACGCGATGGTGATGGCCGGTTTCGGTGTCGGTGGGGCAGTCGGGTCGATGCTCGTGGCGTCGCTGCGGCTGCCGAGGCGCTATCTCACCGTCCCGCTTCTGATGTGGGGGCTGGGCTGCGTCCCCCTCGCCGTCATCGGGGTCTCCGGGTCGGTACCGATCATGATCGCCGCGGTGTTCGTCGTCGGCGCGCTGTTCAACGCCGGATCCGTCGTGTGGGGAACGCTGCTGCAACGGCGGGTGCCCGCGCACCTGCTCGGTCGGGTCTCGAGTCTCGACTTCTTCGTCTCGATCGTGTTCATGCCGCTGTCCATGGCCGTGGCCGGGCCGCTGGCCCTCACGGTCGGGCTCGCGCCGACCTTCGCGATCGCCGGGTTGGTGCCGGCCGTCGCCGCGGTGATCGTGATCGTCGCGGCCCGGACGCGGCGCGACGAGATCGACAATCCACTCGACGCCGTCCCGGTGGGCGACGATGGGATCGTGCCCGCGGAGTGCGGCGGCTGAGGGGCCGCTCGTGGCCGGTACCGACCCGCGCCGGACCTCGGATTCGTCGCACCCGGGATACTCGGAGCGTGAGCGCAACACTTCGTATCAACGGCCTGTCGGCCTCCCGCGGGGAACGTGTCCTGTTCGACGGACTCGATCTCACCGTCGCACCGGGCGACGTGATCGGCCTCGTGGGCGCCAACGGCGCCGGGAAATCGACGCTGCTCACGACCCTCGCGGGGGTGGGCGACGCCGATGTCACCGGCTCGGTGATCCTCAGCCCGCCCGACGCCACGATCGGCTATCTCGCGCAGGAACCCGAGCGGGTGCCGGGCGAGACGATCCTCGGCTTCCTCTCCCGGCGCACCGGTGTCGCCGAGGCCGAACGCGTCATGAACGACGCCGCCGAGCGACTCGGCGACTCCGACGAGGACGAGTACACCCCGGCGCTCGAACGGTGGCTGGCGCTCGGCGGGGCCGACCTCGCCGAGCGCGCCGAGAAGGTGATCGACGACCTCGGCCTGGAAGCGGGCCTCGACGCTCCGATGACGGCGCTCTCCGGTGGCCAGGCCGCCCGCGCCGGGCTGTCGGCACTGCTGCTGTCGCGCTACGACGTGCTCCTGCTCGACGAACCGACGAACGACCTGGATCTGGCCGGCCTCGAACGACTCGAACGCTTCGTGGACGAGACACGCACGGCATTGGTGGTCGTCAGCCACGACCGCGAATTCCTCGCGCGCACGGTGACGGGCATCGTCGAACTCGATCCCGTGCAGCAGCAGATCTCGGTCTACGAGGGTGGGTACGAGGCGTATCTCGTCGAGCGCGAGGTGGCGCGCCGACACGCGCGTGAGCAGTACGAGGAGTTCGCCGACACCAAAGCGCAGCTCGAGGAACGCGCCCGGATGCAACGCAACTGGCTCGAACACGGCGTCCGCAACGCGCGCCGCAAGTCCAAGGACAACGACAAGATCGGACGCAAGCATCGCGCGGAGGCCACCGAGAAGCAGGCGGCGAAGGCGCGTCAGACGCAGCGGCGCATCGAGCGGCTCGACGTCGTCGAGGAGCCGCGCAAGGAATGGGAACTGCGCATGTCCATCGCCGCCGCCCCGCGCAGCGGCACGGTGGTCGTAACCCTCGACGAGGTCGTCGTCCGGCGGGGCGACTTCGTCCTCGGGCCGATCACCACGCAGGTCGAGTGGGGCGACCGCATCGTCGTCACCGGCCCGAACGGCGCCGGGAAGTCTACGCTGCTTCGGTTGCTGCTCGGCACGATCGAACCGGATACCGGTCGCGCGTCGCTGGGGTCGGGTGTTCTCGTCGGCGAGATCGATCAGGCCCGCAGCCTGTTCGAGGGGGACGAACCGCTGGTCGAGGCGTTCGGGCGCAACGTGCCCGACTGGCCGGACGCCGACGTGCGGACCCTGCTGGCGAAGTTCGCCCTCAAAGGGCACCACGTCCTGCGGACGGCGTCGTCGCTGTCGCCGGGCGAACGCACCCGCGCGGGACTCGCACTGCTGCAGGCACGCGGCGTCAATCTGCTGGTGCTCGACGAACCCACCAACCACCTGGATCTGCCGGCGATCGAGCAACTCGAGCAGGCCGTCGACAGTTTCGAGGGAACCCTACTGCTGATCACGCACGATCGCCGCATGCTGGAGACCACACGGACGACACGTCGATGGATGCTCGACGACGGGAAGCTGAGCGAGGAGTTGATGTAGATGGGTGGAAGCGTGCGCGTGGACAGCTGGACGTGGTCGGTCCGGCTGTTCAAGACCCGGTCCGCCGCGGCGAGCGCGTGCCGCGCCGGGCACGTCCGCGTCGACGGTGTGACGGCCAAGCCGTCGACGCCGGTGACGATCGGAGCCGAGGTCCGCGTACGCGCGCACGGAACGGAGAAGATCGTCGAAGTCACCCAGCTCGTGAACAAGCGCGTGGGTGCACCGATCGCCGCGACCGCCTACATCGATCACAGTCCCCCGCCTCCACCGAAGGAGATCCTCGCGGCGCTCCCCCGCCGCGACCGCGGGGCGGGCCGTCCGACGAAGAAGGAACGCCGCGAACTCGACCGTCTCCGCGGTTTCGCCGACGACGACTGACAACACTACGACATATCGATCCATCCTCTCCCATTGACAAAGCGTTGGGTTTTCACAACACTTTGTTCCATGAGTCCGGTACGTCGTGGGGAAGCTCTCCCCATCTACAACCGCATCCGCGTCCTGCGCGCGGAACGCGGACTGAGCCGCGCGCAACTGGCCGAACTCGTCGAGGTGAACCCGCAGACCGTCGGCGCCCTGGAACGAGGCGACCACTACCCGAGCCTCGATCTGGCCTTCCGTATCTGCGATGTCTTCGGACTGCCGGTCGAAGCCGTCTTCTCCCGTACCGAGTTCACGCCGTTGTCGACCGAGCTGTACAAGCCTCGAAAGGAGGCCTGACGTGTCCACCGCCTCACTGATCGACCGTTACGAGCACTACCGCACCCGCCGGTTCCTCGAGAACGAGAAGCTCACCTCCGGGTGGCTGCCGAACTGGCGCACGCAACATCGCCGTCGCATCCTCGCCGGCACAGTGGTCGCACTCATCGGCGCTATGTTCGTCACCGCCGTCGCGTCGTACTTCACGATCATGGTCTCCCTGGTGTGGCTGCCGGTCGTTCTCGCGTTCCTTCCCGCGTGGACCTGCCTGCAGATCGTGTCGGGGAGACAGTCCGACGCGCCCCGCCACGCCCTCGACGAACGCGAGATCACCGAACGCAACAGCGCTCGTTCGATCGGATTGTCGGTGGCACAGGCGCTTCTGCTGGTCCCCATCTTCGTCCTGCTCTTCGGCGCCTCGATCGACTCCCTCGACCACCAGGCCCTCGCGTACTCGATGGGTGGGTTCGCACTCGCCTCGATCCTGTTCAGCGGTTGCCTGCCCGCCGTTCTGCTCGCCTGGACCCGCCCCGACGACGATCCGGAGGACCTGCTGTGACACTGACGATCGACAATCTCTCGAAGCGCTACGGCGACACGGTCGCTCTCGACGGCGTGAGTTTCGAAGTCCGCCCCGGCGAATTGTTCGGTTTCGTCGGCAGCAACGGCGCCGGCAAGACCACCACTATGCGGATCACCCTCGGCGTCCTGGCCGCCGACTCCGGCGAGGTCCGCATCGACGGGAAGCCGGTCGACCTCGAGATGCGCCGCAACATCGGGTACATGCCCGAGGAACGCGGCCTGTATCCGAAGATGAAGGTCGGCAAGCAGTTGTCCTATCTCGCTCGGCTGCACGGCCTTTCGAAGTCGGAGGCGTCGGAGGCGGTGCAGCGGTGGACCGAGCGGCTCGGCATCGCCGAACGTCTCGGCGACACCGTCGACGCCCTGTCGCTCGGCAACCAGCAGCGCGTACAGCTCGCCGCGGCCCTCGTGCACGACCCGACGGTCCTCGTCCTCGACGAGCCGTTCTCCGGCCTCGACCCGGTGGCGGTCGACGTCATGAGCGACGTCCTGCTCGAGAAGGCGAAAGAAGGTGTGCCGGTGGTGTTCTCGAGCCACCAGCTCGACCTGGTCCAGCGCCTGTGCGACCGCGTGGGCATCATCGGCGCCGGCCGGATGCGCGCCGTGGGCACCGTCGACGACCTGCGGTCCAAGGGCGACGCGCTCCTCGTCGTCCACGCGCCGCAGGCACCCCGCGGGTGGGCGCACGGCCTGCCGGGCGTCACCCACGCCGAGTACGAGGACGAACGCACCGTACTCACCGTCACCCCCGGCGCCGACGACCAGCTGATCCTCAAGGCGGCCCTGGCCACCGGCCCGGTCCACGAGTTCTCGCTCCGACGTCCGTCCCTGACCGAGCTGTTCCGAGAGGTGGTTTCCGCATGAGCGCCCCGTTGAGCAACGCCCGCGCGGTCGGTCTCGTCGCGTCTCGCGAGTTCGTCACGCAGGTCCGGAAGAAGAGCTTCCTGATCAGCAACGCGATCATCCTCGTCGCGATCGTCGTCGGCATCGTCGCCACCTCGGTCCTGTCCGGCGGCGACGACGACCGGCCCACCGTCGGAGTGGTGGGCGCACCCGCGCTGCAGACGACGATCGAATCGCTCGGCGAGACCGTCGGCACTCCGCTCGAGGTCTCCGGCGTTCCCGACGCCGCCACCGCCCGCGAGCAGGTGTCCTCCGGTGATCTCGACGTCGCGCTCGTCCCCGGCGACGGAGCGTCCGTCACGGCGATCACCGAATCGGAACTCGACACCGACGTCCGCGCGGTCGTCGAGGCCGCTGTCGTGCAGCAGGCCCAGGTCGCCGCGCTGACCGACCGTGGCGTCGATCCCGCCGCGGTCGCGGCCGACGTGTCCGCGGCGACCGTGACCGTCGAGGCCCTCGACCCGCCGGATCCCGAACAGGGACAACGCATCATCCTCTCGATCATCGCCGTGGTCCTGCTGTACATGCAGATCCTGATGTTCGGCATGTACGTCGCGATGGGTGTCGTCGAGGAGAAGTCCTCGCGGGTCGTCGAACTGCTGCTGTCCACGCTGCGTCCGCTGCAGTTGTTGTGGGGCAAGATCGTCGGCATCGGCGCGGTCGGGCTCCTGCAGCTCACCGCCTACGGTGTGGTCGGTGTCGGCACGGCGCTCGCCACCGACACCCTCACGATCACCGGTACCGCCCTCGGCGTGCTCGCCGGCACCCTCGGCTGGTTCGTGCTCGGCTTCGCGTTCTTCGCCGTCCTCTACGCGGCGGCGGGGTCGATGGTGTCGCGGCAGGAGGACGTCAACTCCACCTCGGGTCCGCTGGTGATGCTGATCCTCGCGATGTTCTTCGCGGCGTTCTCGTCGGTCGACGATCCCGAGGCGGGATGGAGCACCACGCTGAGCTGGATCCCGCCGTTCTCGGCGATCCTCATGCCGCTGCGCATCGCGGCAGGGGTGGCCACGCCGGTGCAGATCGTCGGCACCATCGCGCTGATGGTCGCTGCCATCGCGGTGCTCAGCGTGATCGCCGCGCGCATCTACCAGCGGTCGATCCTGCGCATCGGCCGGACGGTCACGTGGAAGGAAGCGCTCGGCCGATAGCCGATCCCGCAACGAGGGGGAGGATATGTGCGGTGTGTCGCAAGAACACGCACATGTCCTCCCCCTCGTTCGCGCCGTTATAGGTTGACCTCGACGGACGAGGACAGGTGGAGGCGACGTGGCCGGTGGCAGGATCTCGGCGCAGGAGTTCATCGACAAGGTGCTCGACCCGGGAAGCTTCGTCTCCTGGGACGTTCCGCCGATCGATGTCGGGGCGGGCGAGAAGTACCTCGCCGATCTGGAGCGGGCCGCCGAGAAGTCCGGGGTCGACGAATCCGTGCTCACCGGTTCGGGCACCGTCCACGGCCGCCGGGTCGCTCTGATCGTGTGCGAATTCTCCTTCCTCGCAGGCTCGATCGGTGTCGCCGCCGCCGAGCGCATCGTCACTGCCGTCGAGCGTGCGACCTCCGAGGGACTACCTCTGCTCGCGTCGCCCACCTCGGGTGGCACCCGCATGCAGGAGGGCACCCTCGCCTTCGTGCAGATGGTGAAGATCGCCGCCGCCGTCGCCGCACACAAGGCCGCCCACCTCGGCTATCTCGTGTACCTGCGCAACCCGACGACCGGTGGGGTGTTCGCGTCGTGGGGGTCACTCGGGCACGTCACCGCCGCCGAACCCGGCGCGCTCGTCGGGTTCCTCGGCCCGCGCGTCTACAAGGCGCTCTACCAGGAGAACTTCCCCGAGGACGTCCAGACCGCGGAGAACCTGTACCGCAAAGGCGTGATCGACGGGGTCGTGCCCCTCGGCGGTGTGCGGCAGGTCGTGCACCGGTTGCTGCGCGTACTCGTCGAGGGCAACCGGCCCGAGGTGACGTCGAGTCCGGCGATCACCACCGTCGACGACGTGCCCGACATCCCGGCCTGGCAGTCGGTGATGCTCAGCCGACGGCCCGAACGGCCCGGTATCCGGCAGTTGCTGCGTCACGCCGCCTCCGCGCAGGTCCCCTTGTCCGGGACCGGTGAGGGCGAATCCGATCGCACCGTCCTGCTCTCCCTCGCCCGGTTCCGGGGCGTGTCGTGCGTGATGTTCGGCCAGGACCGCGCGGGACAGTCACCCGAACGCACGATGGGGCCGGGAGCACTGCGCGAGGCCCGCCGCGCGATGCGTCTCGCCGACGAACTGCGCCTGCCGCTCGTGCTCGTCATCGACACCCTCGGTGCCTCGTTGTCGAAGGAGGCCGAGGAGCGCGGGCTCGCACCCGAGATCGCCCGCTGCCTCGCCGATCTCGTCACCCTGCCCACCCCGACGGTGTCGGTGCTGCTCGGTCAGGGAACCGGCGGCGGCGCGCTCGCCCTTCTGCCCGCCGACCGGGTGCTGTGCGCACAGCACGGCTGGCTCGCCCCGCTCCCGCCCGAAGGTGCCAGCGCGATCGTGCACCGCGACACCACCCACGCACCGGCCATGGCGCACGATCAGGGGATCCGCTCCCGCGACCTGCTGCGCAACGGTGTCGTCGACGCGGTCGTCCCCGAGCATCCGGACGCCACCGAGGAACCGGTCTCGTTCGTCAAGCGGATCGGTGCCGCGGTGGCCCGCGAACTCGCGATCCTCACCGACGAGCCCGCGGAGGACCGCTGCCGGCGACGGATCGAGCGGTACCGGAATCTCGGCCTGCCCTCCTGACCGTCGCCGGCGCGATCCGGATCAACTCGAACCCGCCACCGCTCCGCCGGCCGCGACGGCGGCCATCATGGCCGCGTTGACGGACGCGACGGCGTCACGCACCGCCTTGGCCGCCCACTCGCCCTGCGCGATCTCCTTCGCCCGTTTCTTCACTGCCCGCTTGTCGGCGTCCGGGAACACCTTCGGCGCCGCATCCGCGGCCGACAGCAGCGCGATCAGCGCCGCGGTGCGTGGCTCCGGGGTCAGGCCGTCGATCAACGCCGCGCGGATCAGGTCGCGGACGCGCTGCTCGTGGGTGGAATCGATCGCGGGCCACTTCTTCGTCGGGAACACCCCGAGGATCTTCCCGCGCTCCTCCGAGACCCAGCCCTGCTCGACGACCCGAGCGAGAAGCTTCTCCTGCAGGCCCTTCTGCAATTTCTCGATGGCCGCCGTCGGTTTCAGCGGCCTGCCCGAGCCGAGCCGCTCGACCGCCTCGGCGAGGATCGGATCGGCGGGTCGTGCCTCGGTGCGTATCGCGATCCGCCCCTTCTTCACCTGCTTGCCCTCCGCGTCGACCGCCACCACGTCGTCGAGGGCGAGTTGGAGGAGCACCGCACCCGCGAGGACGCGGGGCAACTTCACTCCGTCGACGACAGGCTTTCCCGATTCGTCGTCGAGAAGCAGGAGCAGCAGGTCTTCCGCGATCGAGGTCATGCGGCTCAGGGTAGGCACTTCGTCCGTTCGTCGCGTGGTTGTGTCCGTCCGACGCAGACCTGCAGCCACCCCCTTGCAGGTCACATAGAGTGGTTCGGGCCACAACCGCCGTCGAGGAAGGACACGAACGATGGGCTCGTACGAGGAGGCGTTCCGCCGGAGCACCGAGGATCCGGAGGGATTCTGGCTCGAGGCCGCCCGCGCGGTCGAGTGGGAGAGCGCGCCGACGCGAGCCCTCGACGACTCGGCGGCACCGTCGTACAAGTGGTTCCCGGACGGCACCCTGAACACCAGCGTCAACGCCCTCGACCGGCACGTGGACGCCGGGAACGGCGACCGCCCGGCCCTGATCTGGGATTCGGCGATGGTCCCGGCCAAGCGCACCTACACCTACGCCGAACTGCTCGACGAGGTCGCGAAGTTCGCCGGTGTGCTGCGCGACCAGGGTGTCGCGGCCGGCGACCGCGTGATCGTCTACATGCCGATGATCCCCGAGGCCGCCATCGCGATGCTCGCCTGCGCCCGCATCGGGGCGGTGCACTCGGTGGTGTTCGGCGGGTTCGCCGCGAAGGAACTCGCGACCCGCATCGACGACGCCACGCCGGTCGTGCTCGTCACTGCTTCCGGTGGTCTCGAACCCGGCCGCACCATCGAGTACCTGCCGATCGTCGAGCAGGCGATCGGTCTGTCGCCGACCCCGCCGCACACCGTGATCGTGAAGAACCGCGAGCAGATCCCCGGCTCCGCGGCCGATTACCAGACGTCCTCGGCGGCGTGGTTCGACTGGGACGAACTGTGCGCCGACGCCGCCCCTGCCGAGCCCGTGACGGTCGCGGCGACCGACCCGCTCTACATCCTCTACACCTCCGGCACCACCGGGAAGCCGAAGGGCGTGGTCCGCGACAACGGTGGGCACGCCGTGGCCCTGACGTGGTCGATGCGCAACATCTACGACATCGACCCGGGCGACGTGTGGTGGACCGCCTCCGATGTGGGCTGGGTGGTCGGCCACTCCTACATCGTCTACGGTCCGCTGCTGGTCGGTGCGACGACGGTGATGTACGAGGGCAAGCCCGTCGGCACCCCCGATGCGGGTGCGTTCTGGCGGATCATCGCCGAGAACGGCGTCAAGGCCCTGTTCACCGCCCCCACTGCGATTCGCGCTGTGCGCAAGGCGGATCCGAACGCCGAGGAATTGAAGAAGTACCCCATCGACTCGCTGCAGACGCTCTTCGCCGCCGGTGAGCGCCTCGACCCCGACACCTACCACTGGGCGACGAAGGTGCTCGACCGCCCGGTCGTCGACCACTGGTGGCAGACCGAGACGGGCTGGGCGATCGCCGCCAACTTGCGCGGCCTCGAGGCGATGCCGCTCAAGGCCGGCTCCCCCACCGTCCCCGTCCCGGGATACCGGGTCGAGATCGTCGACGGAGAAGGCAAGCCCGTCGATCCGAACACCGAGGGCAACATCGTCATCCGCCTGCCGTTGCCGCCGGGCACGCTCGCCGGCCTGTGGCAGGACGACGACCGGTATCGCCGCTCGTACCTCGACACCTTCCCCGGCTACTACCTCACCGGCGACTCGGGCTACGTCGACGAGGACGGCTACGTCTTCGTCCTCGGCCGGTCCGACGACGTGATCAACGTGGCCGGGCACCGGCTCTCGACCGGCAGCATGGAGGCCGTGGTGGCGTCGCATCCCGCCGTCGCCGAATGCGCCGTGGTGGGCATCCGCGACGAACTGAAGGGCCAGCGTCCGTCGGGCTACGTGGTGCTCAAGGCCGGTGTGGAGATCGATCCCGAGACCCTGCGTCAGGAACTCGTCACGATGGTCCGCGACCAGATCGGTGCGGTCGCGACCTTCCGCGACGTGACGGTGGTCCAGGCCCTGCCGAAGACGCGCTCCGGCAAGATCCTCCGCAAGACCATGCGGCAGATCGCCGACCACGAGGAGTACACCGTGCCGTCGACGATCGAGGACCCCGCCGTGCTCGACGCGCTGAAGGAACAGCTCGGCGGCTGACCGACCCCGACCCGCACGGATCGGCGGACGGAGACCTCGTCTCCGTCCGCCGAGTGCATTGCATTCAGGTCACTTCCGTCGTCGGCGCCTCACGAGCACCAACACGAGCACGGCCGCGACGACTCCTCCGGCCACCGCGATCAGATCGGGCCGGTTGCGGACCTCCTCGGCGCGTTCGGCCGCGGACTGCTTGACCCGGGTGGGCACGTCGAGCCTGTCGGTGAGTTCGCCGACGGTCGCGGCGAGTTCGGCCCGTTGACGTTCGATGTCGGCCACCTCGTCCGGACGACCACCGTTGTCGGATGCGGTCACTTCGTTGCTCCCTTCGCGGCGTCGATGTCGGCGCGGACACTGGCGACCGTGCGTTCCGGCACGGGCGGTGCGGCGTTCTTCGCCTTCGAGGCCCCGACCGCGGCGAGGATGCCACCGACGGCGAGCACCACGAGCGCGACGATCAGAGCCGCGAGCCACGGTTCGACGGCCGTGGCGAGGCCGAGCACCGCCGTCGCGATCAGCGTCGCCAGACCGAGGAACAACAGGATCGCTCCCGCACCCGAGATCCCCACGCCCACACCGATGCGGGTGCCCTTGGACTTGACCTCCTCGAGCGCGTGCGAGACCTCGGTCCGAACCAGGGTCGAGACCTGTTCGGTGAGTCGCTCGGTGAGCTCTACCGTGGACAGGTTCTTCGGTTGTTCGGCCACGGGGCGTGCATTACCGGTGGGTGTCGTCATCGCGGATTCCTTTCCGTCGTGGGCACGGTAGGGCCCACGGGGTCGGCCGCCTCTCCGGGGGAGCCGTCGGGGTTGTCGGTGCTGTGGGCTTCACGCAGCCTGCGCCCGTGCTCGACGAGTTCTTCCAGCTTGGCGGCGTTCTTCTCGCTCGCGCGCGAATCACGTTCGGGCAGTTGCAGTGTCTTCTCGGCAGGCATACCGGCCTGCAGCTGACGGCCACGCTCCATCTCGGCGTCGAACTCGGCGCCGAACAACAGGGCCAGATTGGTGATCCACAACCACAGCAGGAAGATCACCGCGCCGGCGAGTGAGCCGTAGGTCTTGTTGTAGCTACCGAAATTCGAGACGTAGAAGGCGAATGCCACCGAGGCCACGATCCACACGACGATCGCGATGAGCGACCCCAGGCTGACCCAACGGAACTTCGGCTGCGACACGTTGGGCGTCGCGTAGTACAGCACCGCGACGATCATGACCACCAGTGCAAGCATCACGGGCCACTTGACGATGTTCCACACCGTCACGGCGGTGTCGCCGAGGCCGATGACGTCGCCGATCGTGCGTGCGACCGGGCCGCTGATCACGAGCATCAGGGCGGTCGCCCCGGCGGCCACCAGGGCCACAGCGGTGATCAGCAGCATCAGCGGGCGCAGCTTCCAGACGGGCCGGCCCTCTTCGATCTCGTAGATCCGGTTCATGGCGCGGCCGAAGGCGCCGACATATCCCGAGGCCGACCACAGCGCGCCGAGAATACCGACGACCAGGGCGAATCCGGCTGTCGGTGCGGACACGAGCTGTTCGATCGGGCCCCGGAGGGTGTCGACGGCGGAGGACGGGCCGAGGTCCTCGACCATGCCGAGCACGGTGTCGACCGTCGTCTGTCCCTGGCCGAACACGCCGAGCAACGAGACCACGACGAGCAGCGCGGGGAACAGCGACAGGACGGCGTAGTACGTCAGCGCGGCGGCGAGATCGGTGCACTGATCCCGGCTGAACTCCCGAATCGTCCTGCGCAGCACGTACTTCCACGACGGCTTGGACAGATCGGTCGGTGAGTCGGGTTTGCGCGGGTCGTCGGGGGCGAGGGTGGCACCCGACGATCCGTCACCTCTGTGCTCGGCGTCCATACTGCGGCGGGTACCCCACCTCACTCGTAGACCAAACTCACAGGCGCACGTGTACCGAACTCCCGCCGGGGCGGGGGCACGGCCGTACGATTCGGCTCATGGCCGACACCCCACTCGAAGGTTCCGCCGACGGTTTCGCGGACATCGCCTCGCAGCTCGACTACCCGATGTTCATCGTCACCGCATTCGACGGTGAGGAACGCAGCGGTTGCCTGATCGGCTTCGCGACCCAGTCCGCGATCGATCCGGCCCGCTTCCTGGTGGCGCTGTCGAACAAGAACCGGACCTACCGGGTGGCGTCGAAGACGAAACACCTCGCCGTGCACGTCCTGACCCCGGACGACCGCGAACTGGCAGCACTGTTCGGTGAGCACACCGGCGACGACATCGACAAGTTCGACCGCTGCGCGTGGCGCGAGGGACCCCACGGCCTGCCAGTGCTGGACGGTCCGCGCGCGTGGTTCGTCGGCCGGATCCTCGAGACGTTCACGACCGGTGACCACGGCGGTTTCCTCCTCGAACCCGAACGCGGTGAGCTCCGCGGCGACCTGGACCGCCTCATGACCTTCAAGTCCGTGGGCGATCTCGACGCCGGGCACGGCGCGTGACGTGCATCCGGCGGGCGGGAGTGGTCTGATCGGCGACATGCGACGACTCGACGGCACCGATGCGGCGCAGCACGTGGACGACACGGCGCTGCGCGCTCTCTACGCCTACCCCGACGACCTGTCCCGGCCGTGGATGCGGATCAACTTCGTGTCCTCCCTCGACGGAGCCGTGGCGGTCGAGGGACGATCCGGCGCCCTCGGCTCGCCCGCCGACAAGAAGGTCTTCGGGCTGCTGCGCGAACTCGCCGACGTGATCCTCGTGGGCGCGGGCACCGTGCGGGCCGAGAACTACGGCGGCGCCCGGACCGGCGAGGCCCTGCGTGCGCGCCGCGAGGAGGCCGGACTCGCTCCGATACCGCCGATCGCAGTGGTGACGGCCTCGTGCGACCTGCCGACCGACCTGCGGCTGTTCACGGACACGACGATCCCGCCCGTGGTCTTGACGACCGCACGGGCCCCCGAGGCCGCCCGGCGCGCGGTCGAGGCCGCCGGAGGCGACGTCCGCGTCATCGCCGACGCGGTGATCGACGGGCCCTCTCTGCTCGCGGCGATCGGCGAGGCCGGATGGTTCCGGGTGCTGTGCGAGGGCGGACCGAATCTGTTCGGCCGCATGATCGAGGACGGCGTCGTCGACGAACTGTGCCTGACCTGGGCTCCGGTCCTGGCCGCCGGCAACGCCGCGCGTATCGCGCACTCGCCGACGGCCGCTCTGACACCCCTGCGACGTGCGCACCTCGTGTGCGACGACGACGGCACCCTGCTCACCCGCTGGGTGCGACCCGATGCTCTGGAAGGAGACACGCATGGCCGATGACGACGTGGTGGAGGGGACGGACACCTCCGACGAGTTGATCGAGCAGCTGGCTCAGCTCGCCTCCGACAAGGAGCTGACGCTCGGCTGCGCGGAGTCGCTCACCGCGGGCACGCTCGCAGCCCGCCTGGGTGCCGCGAAGGGCAGCTCCGACTGGTTCCGCGGTGGCATCGTCGCGTACTCGCGCGAGGTCAAGTACGGCCTGCTCGAGGTTCCTGAAGGTCCGGTCGTATCCGAGAGCGCGGCCCGCACGATGGCGGAGAGCACCTCTCGTCTCCTGGGCGCGGACATCGTCGTCGCCGTGAGCGGCGCCGGTGGACCGGACCCGCAGGACGGCCGCCCGCCGGGCACGGTCTGCTTCGCGACGACCGGTCCGGACGGCACCCACAGCGAGGAGCAGCGCTTCGACGGTGACCCCCAGGATGTGCTCGCGAAGACGGTGCGTCACGCCCTGTCGTTGCTCGTCGAGCGCGCGTCCGCCTGAAAATCGGATGCGATCCTCTGCCCGCGGGGCCTAACGTGACGAGCATGCGCGTCGTCTTCACGAAGGGTCCCGGCATCGGGTACGAGATCGCGGTGCACCGCGACACCGGTCCGGAGCTTGCTCCGCGCAACGGCCCGGGCGGTCACCCCTATCTCCCCCACGACCTCGTACATCTGCTGGTCGAGAAGGAGGCGGGGATCGAACTCGGCGTCTTCGGGCAGCTGGCCGCGGGCGACAACGGCCTGTTCTGGCCCGCCGACAACGCGGAACGCACCCGCGCGGGCCGACGCCGCAAGGCGAAGAAGCATGCAATGCCGCCGCGCGCGGAGGCCGACATGATCAGGTCGGAGGAATTGGCGCGCATCGCCGTTCCCGTCTGGGAGGTGCGACGCGGTCTGGCGCAGAGCCTTCCGGCATATGTGTCCGCACACGATGTCACCCCGGTGGTCGACCGGATCGTCGACACCTTCGACGACCACGCCGACCGGTGGCATGCGCTACCGGTCGGCGGGTCGTTGACGGTCACCTGGAATGTGTCGCTACAGAACCGACGGTGACACGTCGAGGGTCGTGCGGTCGAGGCTTGCGAGCAGATCGAACTGCGGTCCGGTCCTGGGCAATTCGAAACGGAAGAAATAGCGTGCGGCGGCGCGCTTCCCGTCGAAGAAGTCGCCCTCGCGGTCGCCCACGGCGAGGAGCTGTTCGAGCCACATCCACGCCACCACGACGTGCCCGACGGCTTCGAGGTAGACCGACGAGTTGGCGAGGGCCACAGCGGGATCGCCGGTGGACCACAGTGTCGCGGTGGTCTCCGCGACGCGAGCGACGGCCGCACCCAGCTGCTGGGCGTAGGCGGCGGCGTCGCCCCCGGCCTGAGTCGCCCGCGCGATCGTCTCGCCCACCGCTTCGCCGAGCAGCGCGAGAGCGGCACCGCCCTGCATGATCACCTTGCGGCCGAGCAGGTCGAGACCCTGGATACCGTGCGTGCCTTCGTGAATGGGATTGAGGCGGTTGTCGCGGTAGAACTGCTCGACGTCGAACTCGCGGGTGTAGCCGTAGCCGCCGAGCACCTGGATGGCGAGGCTGTTGGCCTCGAGGCACCACTGCGACGGCCAGGACTTCGCGATGGGGGTGAGCAGGTCCAGCAGCAGACCGGCGCGGGTCCGTTCGTCGTCGCTCTCGGCGGTGCGCTGCACGTCGACGAGCTTCGAGCAGTACAGTCCCAGCGCGAGCGCGCCTTCGACATAGGACTTCTGCGCCAACAGCATTCGGCGCACATCGGCGTGTTCGACGAGCGGCACCTGCGGCGAGGCCGGATCCTTCGCGCCGAGCGGCCGGCCCTGCGCGCGGGTACGGGCGTAGTCGAGCGACTGCAGGTACCCGGCGTAGCCGAGGGAGGTGGCGAGGAAGCCGACGCCGATCCGGGCCTCGTTCATCATGTGGAACATGTACGACAGGCCCTTGTGCGGCTCACCGAGCAGGTAGCCGACCGCCCCGGCCTCGCCGCCGGGGGTGTGGACGCCCTCGCCGAAGTTGAGCAGGGTGTTGGTGGTGCCGCGGTTGCCCATCTTGTGGTTGAGGCCGACGAGGGCGACGTCGTTGCGTTCGCCGAGCGTGCCGTCGGCCTCGACGAGGAACTTCGGGACGATGAACAGCGAGATGCCCTTCACCCCGTCCGGCCCGCCGGGGATCTTGGCGAGGACGAGGTGGACGATGTTCTCGGTGAGTTCGTGGTCGCCGCCGGAGATCCACATCTTGGTGCCGGTCAGCCGGTAGGTGCCGTCCGCGGCGGGCACGGCCCTCGTGGTGATGTCGGCGAGCGACGAACCGGCCTGCGGTTCGGACAGGCACATGGTGCCGAAGAAGCGGCCCTCGAGCATCGGCGGCACGAACGTCTCGATCTGCTCGTCGCTGCCGTGGGTGACCAGCAGGCTCGCGTTGGCGGCGGTGAGGAAGGGATAGGCCGAGGTGCCGGCGTTCGCGGCCTGGAACCATGCCATCGATGCGCGCTGCACGGTGACCGGCAGTTGCATGCCGCCGTGCTCCTCGTCGAACCCGCCGGCGAGGAGTCCCGCCTTGCAGAACAGGTCGAGCGCGTCCTTGACCTCGGGGATGATCTCGACGCGACCGTCCTCGCCGATGCGGGGTTCCTGGGCGTCGCCCTTCTTGTTGTGGGTCGCGAAGTGCTTCGTGGCGATGTCGGCGCTCAGGTCGAGCACGGCGTCGAAGGTCTCCCGGGAGTGCTCGGCGAACCGACTCCGCGCGGTGAGGGACTCGATGTCGAGCCAGTCGTACAGGAGGAAGTCCAGGTCGCGGCGGGACAGTACGGGAGAGGGCATCGAGGATCCTTTCGGGCGACTCGGATATCGGCCGCAGCAGGAACGAACTCAGCAGGAACGAACTAAGCGCTCACTCAGTAGACCAACGACGGTGCATGATGTCAACGACGCCTTCTCCGCGACCCGCAGGACGGACCCCGTGACCGACACACCCGAGCAGACCCCCGACGCCTCTCTCGCCGCAGCGCTCCCAGGCGGTGGATCCGAGGTCGCACGTCGGCTGGTCGCGTCCGCGGTGGAGTCCTTCGCACGCCGCGGCTACCACGCGACCACGACCCGCGACATCTCCGTCGGCGCAGGATTGAGTCCCGCGGCGCTCTACGTGCACTTCCCGTCCAAGGAGGCCGTGCTCTTCGAGGCCGGCCGCAACGGGCACCTCCACGTCCTCGAGGAGGTCGAGAGCGCCGCTTCGAGTTCCACCGACCCGATCGAGCGGATCCGCGCCATCGTCGATCGCTTCGTGCGGATCCACGCCGTGCACCACACCACCTGCCGGGTGGCGCAGTACGAACTGCATGCGCTCTCGGAGGAGCACTACCGCGAGATCGCGGAGATCCGCAGACGCACCGACGCCGTGGTCCGGGAGGTCATCTCCTCGGGCGTCGACAGCGGCGCGTTCCGGGTCGGCGACGTACCCACCGCAGCCCTGGCGATCCTGTCGCTGGGGATCGACGTCGCCCGCTGGTACCGGCCCGGCCGTGTGGGCGTCGACGATCTGGCCCGCAACTACGTCGACCTCGCGTTGTCGATGCTCGGGGCGTCCCGCAACTGAGCCGGCCGGGCACCGAACGACGACGAGGCCCGCAACCCCGGCGGTCTCACCGGTGTTGCGGGCCTCGAATGTCGTTGCGGGTCGGGTTATCCGACGCCGAGCAGATCGATCACGAAGACCAGCGTCTTGCCTCCGAGCGGATGCCCGGAACCGGCCGGTCCGTACGCGAGCTGCGGGGGCACCGTGAGCTTGCGACGTCCACCGACGCGCATGCCCGGAATGCCTTCCTGCCAGCCCGGGATCAGGCGTCCGAGCGGGAAGCGGACGGAGTCGCCACGAGCGAACGACGAGTCGAACACGTCGTTGGTGTCGTACTCGACCCCGTGGTAGTGCACGTCGACCACGCCGCCGGGCTGCGCTTCGTCGCCGTCACCGATGGTGATGTCCTCGATGACGAGATCGGCGGGCGCCGGGCCGGTTGCCGGCTCGACCGTCGGAACCTCCGGCGGCACCTGCACGGCGAGCAGGTCGATGATGAACACCAGCGTCTTGCCCGACAGGCGGTGGCCCGATCCGGCGGGACCGTAGGCGAGCTCCGGCGGGATGGTCAGCTGGCGACGGCCGCCGACCTTCATGCCCGGGATGCCCTCCTGCCAACCGGCGATCAGACCGGACAGCGGGAAGGTGATGGACTCACCACGGCTCCACGACGAGTCGAACTCTTCACCGGTATCGAACTCGACCCCGACGTAGTGGACTTCGACCTTCGATCCGGGCTCCGCTTCGGCACCTTCGCCGACCACCAGGTCCTTGATGACCAACTGGGTGGGGGCGGGGCCCTCCTGGAACTCGATTTCGGGCTTTGTCATGCGTGTCTCCTCGTCGGGATTCGGTCGATCTTTCCGGTCGCTACGAGGTTCAGCGCTCCTCGAGGGACGTGTACGGGCGCTCGGTGTAACCGGTGTAGATCTGACGCGGACGGCCGATCTTCAGGGTCGGGTCCGAGTGCATCTCACGCCAGTGCGCGATCCAGCCGGGCAGGCGACCCAGGGCGAACAGCACGGTGAACATGCGGTCCGGGAAGCCCATCGCACGGTAGATCAGGCCCGTGTAGAAGTCGACGTTCGGGTACAGCTTGCGCTCGATGAAGTAGTCGTCCGTGAGGGCGGCCTCTTCGAGCTTCATGGCGATCTCGAGCAGTTCGTCGCCCGCACCGAGCTTCTTGAGGATGCGGTCGGCGGTCTTCTTGACGATCGCGGCCCGCGGGTCGTAGTTGCGGTAGACGCGGTGCCCGAAGCCCATGAGCTTCACGCCGTCTTCCTTGTTCTTGACCTTGCGGACGAAGTCCTTGACGTCGCCGTCGGACTTCTGGATGCCGTCGAGCATCTCGAGCACGGCCTGGTTGGCGCCGCCGTGCAGCGGGCCCCACAGTGCGTTGATGCCGCCCGAGATGGACGTGAAGAGGTTGGCGTCGGAGGAACCGACGAGGCGCACCGTCGACGTCGAGCAGTTCTGCTCGTGATCGGCGTGCAGGATGAGCAGCATGTCGAGCGCCTGAGCGATTTCGGGATCGATCTCGTAGGGCTCGGCCGGGAAGCCGAAGGTCATGCGCAGGAAGTTCTCGACCAGCGACAGCGAGTTGTCGGGGTAGAGGAAGGGCTGGCCGACCGACTTCTTGTAGGCGTAGGCCGCGATGGTCGGCAGCTTGGCGAGCAGACGGATCGTCGACAGCTCGACCTGCTCGGAGTCGTCCGGATCGAGGGAGTCGGGGTAGTACGCCGACAGGGCGTTGACCGCGCTCGACACGACCGGCATCGGGTGCGCGTTGCGCGGGAAGCCGTCGAAGAACCGCTTGAGATCCTCGTGCAGGAGGGTGTGGCGGCGGATCTTGTCGGTGAAGACCTCGAGCTGCTCCGCGGTCGGCAGCTCACCGTAGATCAGCAGGTAGCTGACCTCGATGAACGTCGACTTCTCGGCGAGCTGCTCGATCGGGTATCCGCGGTACCGCAGAATGCCCTTCTCGCCGTCGATGTACGTGATCGCCGACTTCGTGGAGGCGGTGTTGACGAAACCCGGGTCGAGGGTGGTGTACCCGGTCGCCGCGAGGAGCTTGCCCAGCTCGATACCGTCATTGCCTTCCGTCGCCTTGGCGATCGACATCGTGTGTTCGCCACCGGGGTAGCTGAGGGTGGGGTTGGTGTCATTCTCAGCGGGCACGAAGGATCCCTCTCAAGCTCAGACCTACGAGAAACTTCCGGACATTCACGTAGAACCTAGCCGTAGCGCGGGGTATGCGCTGCGGCAGGGTCCGCCGAAAGTCCCCGATCGGTATGTCGTCCATGTGGGTTCCGAACGCTCGCCCGCACCCTCCGCGACTGCGCCGCAAGGCCGGCACACGCCGATAACCTGCGGCAATACTACCCGGGTCTCACCAAGGTCGTTACGCGGGGATCTGCGCGTATCCGGCGCCCCACGCCGGCCACTGTACTCACGGCACGGCGAAGAGCGCATCGACCAGCGCGGCGGTGGTCTCCGCGACGGGCCCGCCCTCGAGGGGAGCGTCGGGGTCACCGGTGGTCGAGTCCGACAGGATCACCAGCAACAGCGGCTGCCCGTCCGGCGACCACACCACCCCGGCGTCGTTCACCGTCCCGTGATTGCCCCCGCCCGTCTTGTCCGCCGACGTCCATCCCGACGGCAATCCCCCGCGGATCCTGGTGTCCGAAGTGGTGGTCGCCCGCATCCAGCCGAGCAGTGTCCGCTGTTGCGGAGCGGGCAGCCCCGAACCGAGCAGCACCTCGCCGAAGCCACGGGACAGTCCGGCAGCGGTGGTGGTGTCACGCTGGTCGCCCCGTGCCGCCTCGTTGAGTTCGGGTTCCCAGCGGTCGAGCCGGGTGGTCCCGTCCCCGACGGAACGGGCGAAGGCGGTGACAGCGTCGGGCCCACCGATCCGTTGCAGCATCAGGTTTCCGGCGGTGTTGTCACTGCGGGTGAGCGCGGCCTCGCACAGCCGGTCGAGCGGCAGCACGCGCCCCTGATGTTCCGAGGTCACCGGCGAATTGACGACGATGTCGTCCGGGTCGATCGGAAGGGTCTCGTCGAGCCGGAGGGTTCCCTCGGCCTCGAGGCGCAGGATCGCGGCGGCGGCGTAGACCTTGAACGGAGAACAGATCGCGAACCGCTCGTCGGCCCGGTGGGTGTGGACGCGCCCGGTCACCGGCGACTGCGCGACCACACCGAGCCTCACGGCATAGCGGTCCTCGATCTCCTTCAGGCGCTCGTCGACACCGGCGGCGAGCAGCCGGGTATCGGTGGCCGACTCGGCCGTCGTCGACGGGATCGTGTCGACCGGACCGTCCTGCGACCCACAGGCCGCCGCGGCGGTGACGGACGACAGGGCGAGAGCGGAGTGGAGAAAACCCCTGCGCGACAATCCGTTCCGGACAATGGATTCGGTGGGTGTCATGCCGACAGGACACCACCGACGGGAATCGGCCCGCCAATACCCACCTGCCGTCCGCACGAGTCGGAAAAACTATCGCCGCTGTTGGCGGCCGGGACGACGAGCGGGATCCGGCCGCGCGACACGGCGGGTCGACGAATCGTCCGCCGGTGCTGATTGAATCCCCTGCCATGGACCTGATCCGCCATCTCCGGTTCTTCGTCACCGTCGCGGAGGAAGGACACTTCGGGCGGGCCGCGGCGGCGCTCGACATGACGCAACCTCCTCTGTCACAAGGACTTCGGAAACTCGAGCAGCATCTCGGTTCCGAACTCGTGCATCGCACCAGGCAGGGAGCGGTCCTCACTCCTGCCGGAGCCGAACTGCTCCCCCGCGCTCGTCTCCTCGTCGACGACGCCGACCGTTTCCTCGCCGAGGCCGGACGCGTCGCTCGCGCCCGGGGTCTCCTGCACTGGGGCGCCACCCGCGCACTGCCCGACCGCCTGGTCACCCTGTGCGTCACCGCATTGAGCAGACGCGGTGAAGCGACCGTCTCGACACGATCCGCGAGCACCGTCGAACTCGTCGACGCCGTGCGCTCGGGCATGTGCGATCTCGCCGTCGTCGAACATCCGGCCCTGACCGAAGGACTCGACGCCGGCCCGGTGGTCAAACTCCGGCGATGGCTCGTCGTGCCGGCCGACCACCGCAGCGCCCGTTCCGACCGGCCCCGTCTGCCGATGCTCTCCGACCTGACGTTCGCCGCGGCGCCGCGGACGGGGAACCCGGCGGCCTTCGACGCGGTGCAGGATCTGTTGCGCGAACGCGGACTCGATGTCGACACCACCCCGGCGGTGGACGACCGTGCGGTACTCGCCGCCGTGGCCGCCGGTACCCACTTCGGGGTGTCGACCTCACCGCCCGGCTCGGTGCCCGGCGTGGCCTGGCTGGACTGGGCTCCGTCCGCGCTGGCGCTGCGGGTGCGCATCGTGCGACGCGCCGACGCCGACGTCGGTGCGCACGTCGACGCCCTCGACCGCGTCCTGTTCAAGGAACGGGTCCGATGACCGGCGGGGATCGGCGAGACACGGCGGTCGACCGGATCCGGGCGGTCTTCGCGGATGCGGGGTGCACGGGATGGCTGCACGCCCGCCGATGTTCGGATCCGCGTGCGGCGATGCTGTCGGTGCGCGGGGACGAACGCGTGGTGCTCGCGTCGGTGTACAAGCTTCCGCTGTTCCTCGCGTTCTGTGCAGAGGTGGACGCCGGCCGGCTCGACGCATCCGGGCAGCTGCGGATCGTGCCGTCGGACTGCACCCCCGGACCGACGGGGATCGCGAGCTTCCGGGATCCGGTGACGATGAGCCGACGCGACGTGGCCGCGTCGATGATGACGGTGTCCGACAACGCGGCAGCCGACGTGCTGCTCGGCGAGATCGGCACGACCGCCGTCGAGGAACTCCTCGCGCGCCTCGGACTCACACGGACCCGGATCATCGGTGGCACGGCGGACGTCTATCAACGCCTCGTCGAAGAGACGGACACCCGCACCACCGTCGAGGCGTTCCGGGCGCTCACCGACATCGACGCGGCCTGGACCGTCTCGGCGTACGACCCGGCCTATACGAGCGCGACCACCCCGCAGGAGATGACCCGACTGCTCGAAGCCGTGTGGTCGGGCTCGGTGCTCTCGCCCGAGAGCACCGACTTCGCGCAGCAGGTGATGCGCGCGCAGGTCTGGCCGCATCGCATCGCGTCGGGCTTCCCGCATCGCGGGGTCGCGATCGCGGGCAAGACCGGCACGATCGGCATCATCCGCAACGAGGTGGCGGTCGTCGAGTTCCCCGGCGAGTATCCGATCGCCGTCGCGGTGTTCACCCGCGCCGCCCGCGCGGATCCCGTACTGCCCGTCGTCGACGCGGCGATCGGTGAGGCCGCGCGCATCGCCGTCACGGAGTTGCGGGCTCCCCTGCCGGACGACCCCGCAGGCCCGTCACCCGAGTGTGCGTGAGACCCGGTAGCGCACGAAGGCCGGGAAGGCGACGACGCACACGAGCGTGCCGACGATCACGAGGACGCCTCCCCCGGCAGCCGCGACGGCCGTGCCCGCAGCCGCTGCAGCGGCACCGTGGAGCACGTCGCCGATACGCGGCCCGCCCGCGACGACGACGATGAACACGCCCTGCAACCGGCCGCGCATCTCGTCGGTGGCGACGGTCTGCAGCATCGTCGAGCGGAAGGCCGCGGACACCATGTCGACCGCCCCGCCGAACGCCAGGAAGAACAGGGCGACCCACAGCAGCAGACCGCTGCCCTCGGGTTCGGCCCACCACACCGCGGCGCCGAAACCGACCATCGCCACGCCCCACAGGACGATGCACACGATCACGGCGAGACCCTGGCGCTGCACCCGCGGCAGCCATCCGGAGAAGACACCGCCGACCACCGCGCCGACCGACATCGCCGCGAACAGCAGACCGAGGGCGAAGCCGCCCTGGGCCGGATCGCCGAACGACTCGTGGGCGATCTGCGGGAACAGGGCGCGCGGCATCCCGAACACCATGGCGACGATGTCGACGACGAACGACGCCAGCAGGATCTTCTGGCCCGACAGATATCGGAAACCGTCGAAGACCGCGCGCAGTCCGGCCTTGGTGACCTCACCGAGCGGCGGGATCGCCGGGAGCCGGACCACCGCCCACAGCGTGGCGAGCAGGAAGATCGCATCGAGCAGATAGAGAGTGGACAGTCCCACGACGGGAATGAGAGCGCCGGCGAACAACGGACCGGCGATCGCCCCGAACTGCACGACCGTCATGTTCAGCGAGGTGGCCGCCGCGATCTGCCCGACCGGCAACAGCCGCGGGATCACCGCCGCACGGGTGGGCTGGTTGACGGCGAAGAACGCCTGCTGCACCGAGAAGAGACAGAGCAGCACCCACACGTTGTTCAATCCGATCGCGGCCTGCGCCCACAACAACAGCGACGTGAGACCGAGACCGGTGGAGGTGACGATCAGCAGTTTCCGGCGGTCCATCGCATCGGCCAGGGCTCCACCCCACAGGCCGAACACCACGAGCGGCACGAGCCCGAACACGCCGGTCAGCCCCACATAGGCGGAGTTGCGGGTGATCTCGTAGATCTGCTGGGGTACGGCGACGACCGCCATCTGCGCACCGATGACGGTGACGATCCCGGCCCACCACAGCCGGGCGTAGTCCTTGTTGCGCAGCGGTGTGGTGTCGGCGAGCAGACGCCTCACGGTTGCAGACGCTCGGTGATCCAGCGACCGTCCACCAGCCGGGTCCGGATCCGGTTGTGCAACCGGTTGGGCCGGCCCTGCCAGAACTCGACCGACTCGGGCACGATGCGGAATCCGCCCCAGAACGGCGGTACCGGGATGTCGTCGTCGACCTCGTAGCGCTCGGCGGCCTCGACGAGGGCGTGCTCGAGATCGGCGCGCTCCGCCACCGGACGCGACTGCTGCGACGCCCACGCGCCCAGGCGGGATCCGCGCGGCCGAGTCCGCCAGTACGCCAGGGTCTCCTCGTCGGGCACGCGCACGACCGGCCCGCGGACGGTCACCTGCCGGTAGACCGGCAGCCACAGGAAGGTCGCCGACGCGTAGGGGTGCCCGGCCAGATGACGGCCCTTGTCGGACTCGAAGTTGGTGAAGAAGGTCAGGCCGTCGGCGTCGATCTTCTTGCACAGCACGGTGCGGGTCGCGGGGTGGCCGTGCTCGTCGACGGTCGCGAGCACCATCGCATTCGGCTCGGGCACCGTGGTGGCGACCGCGTTCGCAAACCACGTGCGCACCAGCGGAAGCCAGCCCTCGGCGACATCGCCGGGGGTGAGATCGCGGTCGGCCGGGGACTCGTCGGTCGGCCCGGCCGGGCTGTAGTCGACACGCATACGCGCGAGGTCGTCACCCTCGGGGCGCGGCAACGGGAAATCGGACGGCACGAACGACGACGGTACTCCCGGCATCCGGGCGTCGACGCTCGGACCACGGGAGCTACAGTTTTGACGACGACCCGAGTGGGGCGCCGATCACACCCGACGGTGACCTCATTCCACCGGCAGCGCGGCTCGGACCGGGCCGTGCTCGAACGAGGAGAGCCCAACCGTCATGGCAGCGAGCGCGTCAGTTCCCGAGGATTTCGTCGCAGGACTCGAAGGCGTGGTCGCCTTTACGAGCGACATCGCCGAGCCCGACAAGGACGGTGGCGCACTGCGCTATCGCGGGGTCGACATCGAAGAGCTCGTCGAGAAGGGCGTCACCTTCGGCGACGTGTGGGCACTGCTCGTCGACGGCGAGTTCGGTCGCGGCCTGCACCCGGCCGAGCCGTTCCCCCTCCCGATCCACACCGGCGACGTGCGCGTCGACGTCCAAGCCGGTCTCGCGATGCTCGCACCCATCTGGGGCTTCCGTCCGCTGCTCGACATCGACGACGCGACCGCCCGCGACAATCTCGCCCGCGCCGCGGTGATGGCCCTGTCCTATGTCGCCCAGTCCGCCCGCGGCATCTACCAGCCCGCCGTGCCGCAGCAGCGCATCGACGAGGCGAGCACTGTCACCGAGCGCTTCATGGTCCGCTGGAAGGGCGACCCGGATCCCAAGCACGTCGAGGCGATCGACGCCTACTGGGTGTCGGCGGCCGAGCACGGCATGAACGCCTCGACGTTCACCGCCCGGGTCATCGCCTCGACCGGCGCGGACGCGGCCGCCTCGCTCTCCGGCGCGGTCGGCGCGATGTCCGGCCCGCTGCACGGCGGTGCCCCGGCCCGCGTGCTGCCGATGATCGAGGAGACCGAACGCACCGGCGATCCGCGCGGGCTGGTCAAGGGCATCCTCGACCGCAAGGAGAAGCTCATGGGCTTCGGTCACCGCGTCTACCGCGCCGAGGACCCCCGCGCCCGGGTGCTGCGCAGCACCGCCCAGCGGCTCGACGCTCCCCGTTTCGAGGCGGCGGCCGCGCTCGAACAGGCCGCCCTGGCCGAGCTGCGCGAGCGTCGTCCCGACCGGGCGATCGAGACCAACGTCGAGTTCTGGGCCGCGGTGATCCTCGATTTCGCGGAAGTCCCCGCGGCGATGATGCCCGCGATGTTCACCTGCGGACGGACCGCAGGCTGGTGCGCCCACATCCTCGAACAGAAGCGCCTGGGCAAGCTCGTGCGTCCCGCAGCGATCTACACCGGCCCCGATCCGCGCCCTGCCTCCGAGGTCACGGGCTGGGATTCGATCACGCATCGCTGATGCCTCTTCCCCTGCCGGGCCGACCAGCGCCCGGCGGGGGCTCCGAGGGGGCGGTCTAGACTACCTGTGCACCATGTCCCTCGACTCTTAGGACACGCATTCCGATGGCAGACGCGTCACCGATCATTCCCGCCGACCTCAAGCCCGCAGACGGCCGCTTCGGCTGCGGCCCGTCCAAGGTTCGTCCCGAGCAGCTGCAGTCGCTGGTCGACGTCGGCGCTTCGGTGTTCGGCACCAGCCACCGGCAGAAGCCGGTCAAGGACGTCGTCGCCCGTGTCCGCTCGGGTCTGCGCGACCTGTTCTCCCTGCCCGAGGGCTACGAGGTCGTCCTCGGCAACGGTGGCACCACCGCCTTCTGGGACGCCGCGGCCTTCGGTCTGATCCGGGAGCGTTCGCAGCACTTCACCTACGGCGAGTTCTCGTCGAAGTTCGCGACGGTCGCGAAGAAGAACCCGTTCATCGGCGACCCGATCGTCGTGGGTTCGGAGCCGGGCTCGGCTCCGGAGATCGTCGCCGACGCGTCGGCCGACCTCATCGGCTGGGCGCACAACGAGACCTCGACGGGTGTCGCGGTTCCCGTCCAGCGTCCTGCCGGTTCCGACAACGCTCTGATCGCGATCGACGCGACCTCGGGCGCCGGCGGCCTGCCGGTGAACATCTCCGACGTCGACGTGTACTACTTCGCCCCGCAGAAGAGCTTCGCCGCCGACGGTGGCCTGTGGATCGCGCTGATGAGCCCGGCCGCGCTCGAGCGTGTCGCCGAGATCAAGGAGTCGGGTCGCTTCACCCCCGAGTTCCTGTCGCTGCCGATCGCCGTCGACAACAGCAGCAAGGACCAGACCTACAACACCCCGGCGCTGGCCACCCTGCTGATGTTCGCCAATCAGATCGAGTGGCTCAATGGCAACGGCGGTCTCGACTGGGCCGTCGCGCGCACGAAGGATTCGTCCTCGCGCCTGTACGAGTGGGCCGAGGCCTCCGAGTACGCGACGCCGTTCGTCGCCGATCCGTCGCTGCGTTCGCAGGTCGTCGGCACCGTCGACTTCGCCGACTCCGTCGATGCGGCGCAGGTCGCGAAGATCCTGCGGGCCAACGGCATCGTCGACACCGAGCCGTACCGCAAGCTCGGCCGCAACCAGCTGCGTATCGGCATGTTCCCGGCCATCGATCCCGAGGACGTCACGCAGCTGACCAAGAGCATCGACTGGGTCGTCTCCCAGCTCTGAGCACGCCGCACAGCGGGGCCGGGTCCGATGTCGGATCCGGCCCCGCTGTCGTCATAGTCTCGACCTCGCATCGAGACATTTCGGCGAACCCTGGACGATAACGCGCCGCGTCGGATTTCTTGCGATGTCGCTCGGCGTGGCGCGGCGTGTCCGGCCACGAAAAATATCCAGGTCGGTTACAGTCGGGCGGGTCAATCGCGATCGGCGCGAGGAGGTCAAGGTGCGAGAGCTTCGAGTGGTCGGTCTCGAGCCCGATGCTAAGCATGTGGTGCTCGCCGATCCCACGACGGGGGACAAGTTCCGCATTCCCGTCGACGACACCCTGCGCGCGGCCGCTCGCGGCGATCTGGCCCGTCTCGGCCAGATCCAGATCGAGACGACCAGCCAGCTCCGTCCTCGCGAGATCCAGGCCCGCATCCGCGGCGGCGCCTCGGTCGAACAGGTGGCCGACGAGGCCGGCATCCCGGTCGCCAAGGTCGAACGGTTCGCCTATCCCGTCCTGCTCGAGCGGTCCCGGGCGGCCGACATGGCCAAGAAGGGCCATCCCGTCCGCCCCGACGGTCCCGCCGTCGAGACCCTCCACGAGATCGTCACGCAGGCCTTCCGCGCTCGCGGGCACAGCCTCGACGAGGCCGAGTGGGACGCCTGGCGCGACGACGAGGGCTTCTGGGTCGCACAGCTGCGGTGGCACGCGGGTCGTTCCACGAACCGCGCCCACTGGCGGTACCAGCCCGACGCTCACGGCGGCACGATCACCGCGCTCGACGACATCGCCGCCGATCTCGTCGATCCCGACTGCGGTCGCCCCCTGCGCTACCTGACCCCGGTCTACTCCGCGCGCGACGTCGACGATTCCACCGAGGCGGAGAACGCCGAGCGGCACGCCCCGATCGCGCTGGAGGCCCCCGCCGCCGACGAACCGGCCCCCGAGCCGGTCGCCGACGAGGAGACCGCCGTCGCCGTCACGGTGCCCGACGACACCGACGCATCGCGCACGTCGCAGGCTCCCGCGAAGGACAAGCGCGGCAAGCCGGCACTCCCCTCGTGGGACGACGTGCTGCTCGGTGTGCGCAGTAACGGACGCGTCTGAGGAAGTCGTCGACGATGTCGGCGACGGTGTCGACGCTCTGGTACGTCGACGCACCCGATCCCGCAGCGGTCCTGCGCGAGTTCTCCCCGGATCGCGATGCGGCCCAGGCACTTCTGTCGCGCCTGTTCCCGGATCTCCAGGTCGATCCCGGCGGCCGGGTTCCGCTGGCCGAGGCCGGGGATGCCTGCGAGGACGACGGCGTCGAACAATTCCGGATCGGCAGTTATCCCGGTGTGACGGTGGTGTCGAGCCCCCGGTTCGCGCTGCGCCACCCCTCGGAGCTACCCGCGATGTGGTTGCGCACGCCCGCCGCCGAACGCACGTGCCTGCTGGCCTCCGATCCGGCCGGCGCGTGGGGATCGTTCGCCGTGTGGGAGTGCGGCACGCTGCGCCGCAGCTTCGGGGCGAACACCGTCGAGTTCTTCGAGGATCAGGGACTCCCGTTCGTGTGGGAGCGCCCGTTCTGGGCGGGTGAGCATCCGCTCCGCTGGCCGCCGAACGTGCCCCCTCCCCCGGAGTCCCTGCCCTTCCACCCACGCAAGCTCGTCGAGGAGGCCCACGGGGCGTGGCTCGGATTCCGCTACGTCGGCCGTCGCGACGACGAGCTCGACCCGCGGAACATCGAGACGTGGAGTTTCACGCTGCGCACCCCCGTCCCACAGATCTCCGTCCCCGCACCGAAGACCTCCTGGTGGCGGCGACTCGCCGCGCACTGACGTGCCGTCGAGCGACGCTCCCGGTCGGACTCGTCACTCCTCTGCTCCGACAATGGATTTCAGTTCTTCGATGTCGTCGGGCGTGATCTCCGGGGACTGCAGGACGACGGCCCAGGCGTCGACGTACTCGGTGCTGTACTTGTGGCCGTGCCCGGCAGGGACGCCCGTGGAGAAGGGCAGATCGGCCGTGACCTGCCAGAAGGTCACGAACGGGATCCACACCATGTCCTCGAGCACGTCATGGCCGGGGGCTTCGCCGATCCAGTCCGGCTCGCTCGTGATCAGGCGCGGACTCCACCAGACGATCGGATCCGACGGGTGCATCAGATACAGCACCCGGCTGCCCTCCCACGGCTCGTCCGCCGGCGGGATCTCCGCCTGCGGGTCGTTCGTGAACCGCACCGTGCGGCCGTCCCGGAAGACCGGTTCGATCTCGGGGCTGCCGGCCTCCCTGCGATCGCTGAACTCCCGGAAGAGGACGTTGAAATTCGGAGGTCCGGCGAAGACCGTACCCGACGTGCGATTGCGCAGGTCGTACTCGCCGCTGAAGGCGGTCTCCCCGCCGAACGAACCGAGGCTCTCCCCAGCCACGAGCAGTCGGGGGCGGGCGTCCTGGGGAAGCTTCGACCAGACGTCGTAGACCGCGTCGAACAGGTCGCGTCCGGCCTCCCGCGCCTTCGACTGATCGACGAGATACGAGATCCACGAGGGCAGATAGGAGTACTGGATCGCGACCGTCGCGACGTCGCCACCGGTGAGGTACTCGACGGAGTCCACCAGGGCCGGGTCCACCCAGCCGCTCCCCGTCGTCGTCACCACCACCAGGTTGCTCCGCTCGAATCCTCCTGCCCGGGTGAGGTCCTCGACCGCGAGGGACGCGCGATCCTCGGTGTCGTCCGCCGATGCCAGGCCGGCGTAGATCCGGATCGGTTCCAGAGCAGGACCTTCCGCGAACTCGCCGAGTTGCTCGGTGGTCGGGCCCTGCCCGACGAAGATCCGACCCTGCCACCCGAGAGAATCCCACGGAACGACCGAATCCGGTCCACCGGAGCGGAGTGCAGTCGTCGGTTGCTGCACACCTTCCTCGGTTCTCGTGTCCCGCGCCGAGAACGCCGCGTTGGCGGCGTCGATGAAGCCGGCGAGGAGCACTCCGGAGACGATCGCGTACACGAGTCCCGCGACGAGAACCCACCCCACGACGTTCGCGGCCCGCTGCCCGATCCACCGGTCGAGTGTCCGTGCCGCCCAGTGGTACAGAGCGCGGATACCGTGTCCGATCGCCAGCAGCACAGCGAACATCACGACCGCGACGAGCGGGGAGAGGACCGCAAGCGCCAGGTTGTACTCGGAAACCCCCATCAGAGTACGGATCTCGTGCTGCCAGTACTGACCGAGACCGAAGAAGACCGCGAAGAGGACCACCGCGCAGACACCGAAGGTCCACCACGACGTCGCCTTCGGAGGTCGAGGAGGACGGTCGGCGAACGCACGCCACACGAACGCGACGAGCACACCGAGACCGTATCCGATCGCAGCGGTGATCCCGCAGATCATCCCCTGCAGGAGACCGCCGCGCGGGAGCAGCGACGGCGTGAAGGACAGGCACGCGAAAAGCACTGCACCCCAACACCCGGGAAGTGTGAGGTGCAGCGCTTTCCGTCGTGTCCGCGATCGGGGGTCATCGGCCGCGACGTTCGCGACCGGATCGCCCCGGACGCTGCGGCCGTCTTCCTGCACGGTCGCGTCAGTAGTAGTCGGGGCGCGGGTTCCAGGTCGAGATCGCCCAGATCACGACCGCGTCCAGCGCGATGATCAGGATCGACCACCACGGGTAGTACGGCAACCACAGGAAGTTCGCGATGATCGACAACGCCGCGAGGACGATCGCCGTGACACGGGCCCAGGTGGCACCGCTCATCAACGCGAGACCGGCGACCAGCATCACGACACCGAGGACGATGTGGATCCATCCCCACGTGGTGAAGTCGAACTTGAACGTGTATTCCACGCCCCGGACGAACACTTCGTCCTCGGCCACCGCAGCGATGCCCTGGAAGAGCTGGACGACGCCGACCGTTGCCAGGATGATCGCGGCCCCGATCGAGGTGCCTGCGGCGATGCCCTGTTTCACACTCATCCCGTCTCTGTCGGGACGTACGTCATGCGACATGACGATCCTCTCGTGTACGAAGGAGACATCGATCGTGCACCGACCCTCGCGAGGAGCGGTCACGATCCGATTCGGAGGAACAAGGGTGCTGCGGGTTACGCTGTCACCCTTACATTTTCAACCGCCGGCTGCCCCGACGCGACACGACGATCGCACGAGCCGACCATGGGAGGGCACCGTTCTTCGATGCCCTCCCCGCACCGATGGTTCACGCGATGGGCACGCCGTCGCGTCCGGTCGTGACGTTGCCGAGCGCCTGCGCCTTGAGGTGTTCGTACTCCGTGGGTGTGATCGCACCCGAATCGAGCAGGGCCTTGGCGTCGGCGATCTGCTGGGCCGGGGATTTCCCGACCGCCACGGTCCGGATGTACTCGTCGGTGGCCTGCTTCGCCTCCGCTTGGGCCTGCTGCGCCCGCAGTGCCATCCCGCGGCCCCGAGCGATCAGATAGACCAGTGCCGTGAGGTACGGGAGGATCACCAGTCCGATGACCCACACCGCTTTGACCCAGCCGGACACGGAGTGATCACGGAAGAGGTCGACGATGATTTGGAACAGGACGATCAGGTATGCCACGAATGCGAATACGACGACTGTGTACCACACGTAGTCCCAGAATGAATCCATAGCCGAACCTCCTCGGCCGGACCGGGGGACGGAACGATGCCCGCGAAACCGCCCGGAAATTGAAGATCTCGAATCCTGTTTCCCCCTGCGGCGTGCCGCTGCCGGCACCACCACCAGTCACGGCTCATCCGCTCGTCGACACCGGATCGAATCGTGGCATCTGTCCGACTCCGGCGTCGGCGGGTGTCTCTACAAGCCATGACGACCTCCGTCCCTCCCGTCCGGAAGGAACGCATAAACCATACGCCCATCACGAGTGAAGGACACCTGTTTTCGCTGATCGTGCGCCCGGCGCACGACCGGGTCGTTCAGGAGTAGATCGCTCGGGGGTTCCACGCCGAGATCGCCCAGATCACCATCACGTCGAGCGCGATGATCAGGATCGCCCAGCCCGGATAGTTCGGTAGCCACAGGAAATTCGCCACGATCGACAGTGCGGCGATGACGATCGCCACCACGCGCGCCCAGGTCGCACCGGCGATCAATGCGATTCCCACCACCGCCATCGCGACCCCGATGACGATGTGGATCCATCCCCACGTCGTGAGGTCGAACGCGAACGTGTATTCCGGCCCGGCGACGAGCAACTCGTCGCCGGCGACCGCAGCGATCCCCTGGAGGATCTGCAGCGCGCCGATCAAGGTCAGGATGATGGCGGCTCCCACCGACATCCCGGCTGCCAGACCCTGACCGATCGTCATGTGCTCTTGTTCGGCATGCGCACCGTGGGACATGATGCTCCTTTCGGCCCACCCGACATTTCCGAGTGTGCGCTTCGGAGACGTTCTGCGGAATGCCTGCCGCGGGAGGAATGCTCCGCAGGGACGGTCAGGACACGATCAGCGCGAGCCAGCCGAACGGCACACCGGCCACGAAACCGGCGGCAAGCCAGCGCAGTACCTGCACCCGGAGCCACGACCACACGGTCGGCGCAACTCCCGCGACCGTCACGACATTGACGACGACGGCGAGGGCCGGATGGATCCGTCCGAGCGCCTGCCCGCAGGCGACGACGGTGATGACGGTGGCGACGAAGGAGAATGCCGTCAGTGTGAGCCCCGTCGCCCAGGGGGTGGGCGCGGGGCCGCGAGCCTGGCTCATCGCGGGAGCCGCACCCGCTCGTAGAACGCCATCGCAGCAGCGGTGGCCACGTTCAGCGAATCGGTGCCGGGAGCCATGGGAATGCGGGCGCGCACGTCGGTCGCCCGCATCGCATGCTCGGTCAGGCCCGGGCCCTCGGCACCGAGGAGCAGCGCGACCTTCTCCCCCGTCATCGCTTCGGCGAGCGGGATCGCCTGCGGGTCCGGGGTCAGCGAGATCAGCTGGAAGCCACTGCTGCGCAACAGATCCAGGTCGGACGGCCACCGGTCGACGTGCGCGAAGGGGACACGGAGGACGTGCCCCATCGACACACGCACCGCACGCCGGTACAGAGGGTCGGCGCATCCCTTCCCGAAGAGCACACCGTCGACACCGAGCCCGGCGGCGTTGCGGAACATCGAGCCGATGTTCTCGTGGTCGTTGACCCCTTCGAGCACTGCGACCGTGCTCGCCTTGTCGAGGACGTCGTCGAGCGACAGCGGTTCGGGCCGGTGCGCGACGGCGAGCACCCCGCGGTTGAGGTGGAAGCCGACGACCTCCGCCATGGTCGCCGCATCGGTGCGGTAGAACGGCACGTCGACGTCGCGCAGGTCGTCGGCGAGTTCGTCCAGCCGCCGACCCACTCCGAGCAGGCTCGTCGGCGCGAACCGGGAGTCGAGCATGCGTTGGACCACCAGCACACCCTCCGCGATCACCAACCCCTTGCCGCCGGGAAGGTCGGGCCGACGGTCCGCGGAGTTGAGATCGCGGAAGTCGTCCACCCGGGGGTCGGAAGGATCGTCGATGTCGATGACGTGAACCACCGGGTCATTCTCCCAGCGCCCCCACGTCCTCCCGCACCGGGTCGGTCGTCATCGACCGCAGTGCGGTCGGGCGTCACCACCGCGGTGCGGTCGGTCGTCACCACCGCGGTGCGGTCGGTCGTGATCGACCGCGGGGCGGTCAGTCGTCTTCAGCGACGAGCGCCGTGAGGATTCCGACGGCGTCGCGCAGCGTGGCGAGCGAGTCGGGATCGAGCTTCTCGAGCCGTTCGGTCAGCCACGCTTCGCGTGCCTGCGCCTCGTCGGCGAGCAGCTCGCTCCCGGCGTCGGACAGCGTCACGATGATCTGTCGTCCGTCGGTCGGGTGCGGTGTCCGTTCGACGAGACCGAGTTCGTGCAGAGACGCGATGACCCTGGTCATCGAGGGTGGTTGGACGCGTTCGCGCGCTGCCAGTGCCCCCGGGGTCATCGCACCCTCCTGCGCGAGGGTGGCCATCGCCGAGATCTGGGTCAGGGAAACTCGGGAATCGCTGCGTCTCCCCCGCAAATGACGCGTCAGACGCACTACGGCGAGTGAGAGGTCACCGGCGAGTGCGCGTGTATCCGAGATCATGGCGTGCAGAATACGTCACATCGCCCGAAACACGCGTCGGCCGTCTAGGTGAGCAGTTCCGTGAGGGGATCGACCGAGAAGTACAGGGCGAACAGCACTGCGACGATCCACATCAGCGGGTGGATGGTGCGGATCTTGCCGCTGGCGGCGTGCAGGATCACCCAGGTGATGAAGCCGACGCCGATGCCGTTGGCGATCGAGTAGGTGAACGGCATGACCATGATGGTCAGGAAGGCCGGCAGGGCGATCTCGAACTTGGTGAAGTCGATGTCGCGGACCTGACCGATCATCAGGGCGCCGACGACCACGAGTGCCGGGGAGGCCGCCTCGATGGGGACCACCTCGTACAGCGGGGTCAGGAACATCGCGAGCAGGAACAGCACGCCGGTGACCACGTTGGCCAGGCCGGTGCGGGCTCCTTCCGCGATACCCGAGGCCGATTCGACGAACACCGTGTTCGACGAGGCGGAGGCGCCGCCACCGACGATGGCGCCGGTGCCCTCGACGACGAGGGCCTTGCCGATACCGGGCAGGGTGCCGTTCTTGTCGGCCAGGCCGGCTTCCTTGCCGAGGCCGGTCATGGTGCCCATGGCGTCGAAGAAGTTCGCAAGGACGAGGGTGAACACGAGCAGGGTCGCGGCGATCACGCCGATGCGGGTGAACGCGCCGAACAGGTCGACGTTGCCGACGAGGCTCAGGTTCGGGATGCCGAAGAAGGAGTCGGGGGCCTCGGGGGTGCTGAGGTTCCAGCCCTTGGGGTTGGTGCCCAGCGAGGGGCCGACGTCGGCGATGGCCTCGATGATCATCGACAGGATCGTGGTGGCGACGATGCCGATCAGCAGTCCGCCGCGCACCTTGCGGGCGACGAGCACACCCATCAGCAGCACGCCGATGACGAAGACGAAGGTCGGCCACGACGCGATCGATCCGTCGATGCCCAGGCCGACGGGCACGGTGGTGCCGGCGGCGTCGGGGATGCGGCGGACGAAGCCGGCGTCGACGAGGCCGATCATGGCGATGAAGGCGCCGATACCGGCGGCGATGGCGGCCTTGAGTTCTGCCGGGATCGCGTTGAAGACCGCGGTGCGGAAACCGGTCAGGGCCAGCACGACGATGATGATGCCGTCGATGACGACCAGGCCCATCGCTTCGGGCCAGGTGACCTGCGGCGCGATGGTCACCGCGAGCAGGCTGTTGATGCCGAGGCCGGCGGCGATGGCGAACGGATAGTTGGCGACCACACCGAAGACGATGCTCATGAAGCCGGCGACCAGCGCGGTGACGGCGGCGACCTGGTTGATGGGCAGGATGTTGCCCATCACGTCGACCTTCGCGCTCGCGTCGTCGGCGGAGAAGCTACCGAGGATCAGCGGGTTGAGGACCACGATGTACGACATCGCGAAGAACGTGACGATGCCGCCACGCACCTCCCGGGACACGGTGGAACCGCGTTCCGTGATCTTGAAATAGGTGTCCAGAAAGGACGTTCGCTTGGAGTCGGTGCCTACGGCCATGTCCACAAATCCGCTCGTCGAGTACGGGGCGTCGCAACGGGAACCGATTATTGCAGCGCGAAGGAACTAATCTGCAAACCGTGGAACCCGCCCAGCTCGTCGCAGCCCGCATCCGACGCCTCGCCGACCCTCGCCCCGCGCTCGCCGTGGGAACCGGTCTGTGGGTGGTGGCGACCGTCGTCGTGGCGGTGGTGGGCGGCGAGCTCCGGGACGATGTGCTCCCGGTCTGCGTGGCGGGAATCGTGGTGGGGCTGCTGGGAACTGCGCTCTTCCTGCTGCAGCGCCGGGCCGCCCGGCGCGGCGACCGGGGTGCCCAGGTGGGGCTGGACTGACCCTCGCCCACAGCCGTCCGCGACACGCCCGCAGCGGTGTCAGCGACGGATCCGCACCCGAGTGATCAACCACACCCACAGCAGTGCCCATGTGATCCCGAAGATCCAGCCCGCGACGACATCGGTGAACCAGTGCGCCGCGAGGTAGACGCGGGAGAGCCCGATCACGACGGTGTAGGCGGCGAGCGCGATCGTCGCGGCGGTCCGGCGGCGATCGCCCCGCGGCCATGTGCGCACGACGACCGCGATGAGCACCGTGGCCAGAACGGCGCTGGTCATCGCATGTCCGGACGGGAACGATTCGGTGTGCAGGGCCAGCAGCCGTTCGGGTTCCGGTGGCCGGACGCGGCCGAACAGATTCTTGAGCAGGACCATCACCGGCCAGCCCGTGAGGACCGCTCCGGCGACGAGGACGGCGTCGGACAGACGATCGGCCCGCACCAGCAGCAGCGTCGTCACCGCGGCGATCAGGGTCGTGGCGACTCCCCCGCCCGTGTGGGTGAGTGCGGTCACGGCGGTGGTCAGCCCCGGCTCACGGATCGACACCATCCAGTCGAGCACCGCGGCATCGAGCGTCACGGTTCGGTTCTCACGTCCGGAGCCGCGAACGCGGTGAGTGCCGCCGCCAGACCGGCCGGTGTGCTGTGGACGGTGCCGGCCGCGTCGACCCACCACGGGACCTCGACCTCACCGGTCAGCGCTCCGGAGCAGCGGACGACGAGTCGGTCGTGCAGCGCGAGCACCCCGCGCGGAAGCGGCACACCCGCGACGATCCCGGCCAGGACCGCGGCCGGTTCGCGCTCCCACGTCGAACTCCGGCCCTGCTCGACAGGTTCGGCGTCGATCACCGCGGATGCCACGGCGATGTCGAGCACGTCCGCGAGCGCGTGGGCGGTTCCCCGGCCCCCGGTGACGAGCCGGTCGTGCGGGATCGCGGCCGCGAACCACGGACGGTCGGGCACGAGAGCGTCGGCTGCATCGACGACGACACCCACCAGGCTGCGCACCCCGTCGGGCAGGGTCACCGACTCCGGGTCGAGACCACCCGACGAGAAGGCCGCTGCGAGCGCGTCGTGGGCGGCGACGATCGCGGCCGGTCCCGGCGACCTGCTGTCGTCCGCGAGCCGGTCGAGCAGTGTTTGTGCCAGATCGGTGTCGTCGATCCGCGTACCGGCGAGGGCGCTGCGGAAGGCCGATGCGTCGGGGTGGGTGCAGGGGTCGAGCAGACCCTCGAAGAGGGTGTCGTCGGCGAATCGGTAGTGCCCCAGAGGCCGGCCGTCGAGCGACGCGCGGGTGCGCAGGTACCACGCCGTGTATCCGGCGGGGTCGGTGATCGCCTCGGCCGTCGCAGGTTCGGCGGCCAGCAGGGTCAATGCCCGCGACCAGCGGCGATCGTCGACGAGATCGAGGTCGCGCACGGCGACGAGCACCTCGGGATCGTCGTCGAGCCGCTCCCACCACAGGTGCTCGTCGGGCAGGTCGTGGTCGGGTCCGGTCGGCAGTTCCGCGCGCAGGACCGTGAAACCCCAGCCCACACCGATCGCGCGCAGGGCGTCGGCGCCGTACCGGTCGGGGACGGACGGGTCGACGGTGCCGAAGGGCGCGTCCGCGACCAGCACTTCTGCGAGCGGTGCACCGGGAAGCAGCAGTTCGTCGGCGGGGACGAGGTCGCCGTGGGCGTCGGGCAACAGCAGCGCCCCGAGTTCGCGGGGCACGGCCGTGGGCGACACGAGCGGCACCAGCCGCAGCACGACGTCGGCGAGCTCACCGGCCGGGAAGTCGCCGTCCGGGTCGATGTCGTCGGGATCGGTGTCCTCGACGGCCGCGACGAGCGCCGGGTCGGCGAGCAGGTCCTCGACCGTCACGGTGCCGGCTCCGAGCCGGGCGAGCAGCGGATGCGCGGCGTCGGGATGGACGAGACGCACCCACGGCATCGACACCGGGCCGAGATCCTGCAGTTGCGTCGCGAGCACGGCCGTGCGCGGGCCGGTCACGGTCCGGCCGTCCGACAGCGGAACGGGAAGGGACGCGAGTTCCTCGGCTGCGACCGCGTCGACAACGAGCGGAGTGAGCGCCTCGTACAGGCGGTTCCACCACTTCGGATCGCGTTCGTGCCCGGAGAGCAGTTCGGCCAGTCGCGCGAGACCGAGCCGATGCACGCCGACGGCGGTCAGCGCGGAGGCATGTCGCGGCCCGCACAACTCGGGGATCACGAGTCCCGGGACGACCTCGCCGAGGACGTCGGCGAGCTCGTCGGTGAGACCGGGGAGTGCGACGGCCCGGTCGGGCACCAGATCGGCGCTGCCGTCGGCGGCGGGAAGCCACGCGCCGGCAGCCAGCTCGTCGAGGATCGCCTCGCGGATCCGTCCGTCGACCTCGCTGCGCGCGAAACCCGGCAGGGGCACCAGGTCGAGTCGCTGCTCGGCGGGCAGAGCCGCGACGAACCGCGCGTATCCGCGGGCGACGTTCTCGACATGGGCGCCGGGAAGCACACGCCGCCGGTCGGGTTGCATGGCGACGTCGGCGACGACGATCGCAGGGAGCGACAGCTCCTCGTCGGAGCGGGTGGGGGCCCGCAGGACGTCGTTGCGGACCGGGTCGATCCGCCCGTCGACGACGGGCACCAGCCATCGCGCCGACGCTCCGGTGAACTCCCACCAGGTGCGATCGCCGATCCGCACCTCCCATAGGCCGCTGTCGAGTTCGCGCCGGTGACGGGTGAATTCGTCGTCTGCGACGACGAGGGTGTGCAGGCCCGGGAGTTCGAGCAGGATGTCGTGGGCCTCGGAACGGAAGGCGTCGAGCAACGCGACCGCGTCGACTCCCGGGCGTAGGACGAGCACGACTTCGGTGTCGCTGCCGGTCGCCGGCGGTGTCTCCGTCGGCCACACGAGGCGCAGCGCCGGGACACCGGATTCCGGCTCGGGCAGGTTCCGCTCGGCGAGCACCGCGCGGGTGCGGTCGGCCGAGAAGTGGAGCGAACCGGTGCGCGAACGCACCTCGATGTCGTCGGAGACCGACAGCACCGCCGTGAAGCCGACACCGAACCGCCCCACGGTGGATCCCGCGCCGGTCTTGTTCGACGAGCGCAGCGCGGTCAGCGCGTGGACACCGCCCTCGTCGAGCGGCTCACCGATGTTCGCGACGTGGAGACGGCCTTCGGCGAACCACACCCGCAACTCACCCGGCACACCGGCACGTGCCGCGGCGTCGGCGGCGTTCTGGGCGAGCTCGGTCAGGACGCGGTCGCGGTACCCCGCACGGACGTGATCGGCCTCGGTGGCCGCGTCCTCGCGCAGACGGGTGGGCGACGACGACCAGGCCGCGATGATCCCTTCGCGTAACGCCGCGGTCCCGAACGGATCCGCGGGGTCCGGCCGGGTCACGTCAGTCGGTCTGTTCCGACTCGGGCGGGGACGGCTCGGACGACTCGGCGGTGGAATCGGTCGGCGCGGAATCGGTCGGCGCGGACTCGGTGGCCGGCCCGAGCTCGACGACCTCCACTGCCGAATCGTCGAACGCCTCGTAGATCGGCGAACCGGCGCCGGTGGGCAGGGTCGTGTCGGAATGCGCGCCGCACCCGTACTCGGCATGCACGACGTGACCGTCGGCGGCGAACTCGTTCCCGCAGACGCCGAAGGCCGCGCGCAGCGATCCGGCGAGCGGAAGGTAGAAACCGCACAGGCGGCACGAGGACGGAGCGGCCTTCGCCATCTCCGAGCCGGGGCCGTACTCTCCGTCGAACCAGCGCTGCGCTGCCTCGAGGCGACCCTCCAGGCTCATGACCTGCTTGCGGCCCAGCCCGATCTCGAGAGCGGTCTCGTCGACCTCTGGGTCGCCGGACTGCATGTAACCGGGGACCAGGCGCACGTCGTCGGGAGCGGGAGCCAGCAGGTCGCCGGGGCCCAGATCGCCGGGACGGATCCGCTCGCTCCACGGCACCCACTCGGGCGCGACGAGCGCGTCGGGACCGGGCAGGAGCACGAGTTCGCTCACCGTCACCCGATCCGAGTCCGGGGCGGCGGCCACGACGACGGCCCACTGCCACCCGCGGTAGCCCGGCAACTCCGAGGCGAAACGATGGGTGGCCGAGCACTCGTCCTCGCGCGTCACGCCCAGATAGGCGCCGACTCCACCGTCCCCGAGTTCGTCGAGTGCGGCCCGGGCGAGGTCGACGGCGTCGGCGAGCACGGAACGCACCGCCGGATCGACCACGGGGTTCGTTCCTCGGGAAGTGGAAGCAGAGGCAACACTCACGGCCCCCATTCTGCCTGACCTGTCTGCTCCGGCGCCTGCGGGTCGCGGAAGGTCGTACAGGCACCGCTCACGCGCGAGGTGCAGGATGGGCGCGTGCCCCGTCTTCTCCTCTCGGCCGCGGTCGCGACGGTCGTCTGCGTCACCACCGCCGGATGTGGCGACGATCTCGTCGCCGAACCCGGTCCACCCGCCACCGAACTCGGTGTGGAGGTCGTCGCCACGCACCCCCACGATCCGGAAGCGTTCACCCAGGGCCTCGAGATCGACGAAGGCGAACTGCTCGAAGGCACCGGCCGGGCCGGGCGCTCGTGGGTGTCGGCCCGGCAAGTCGACCTCGACGGCGGCACCGTCGCCCTCGCCGAGACCGAGCGCACCCGCGAACCCGTCCTCGACGACTTCTTCGGTGAGGGCATCACCGTGGTCGGCGACGAGCTGTGGCAGCTGACCTGGAAGGACGGCACGGCCGTCGTCCGCGATCGCGACACCCTCCTCGAGAAGCGCCGGGTCGACTACGACGGCGAGGGCTGGGGGCTGTGCGCGCAACCCGACCGCCTGGTGATGAGCGACGGCTCGGCCGAGCTGATCTTCCGCGACCCGGCCACCTTCGACGAACTCGGGCGCGTCACCGTGCACCGGGACGGGCGTGCCGTGTCGGAGCTCAACGAACTCGAGTGCACCGAGGACGGCAGGGTCTGGGCGAACGTGTGGCAGACGGACGAGATCGTGCTGATCGATCCGGCGTCGGGCCGCGTGGAGGCCCGGGTCGATGCGGCTCCGCTGCGCGATCGGCTGCCCGAGGACGCCGATGTGGACGTCCTCAACGGCATCGCGCAGATCCCCGGGACCGATCGGTTCCTGGTGACGGGCAAGTACTGGCCGACGCTGTTCGAAGTGCGTTTCGTGGAGTGATCCGGGTGGCATACCGATCGCGACACGCGTCACTCGGGCCACGTGCCGCCCTTGTGTTACAGCCGCTATCGCGTGGGGAAGAATCGAAGACGTGACCGAACCGGACGAGCGACCCGCCCCCGAGGGAGCGGACGGCCGTGCCCCGGGTTCGCAGCATCCGGGGTACAGCAACTATCCGCCTCCGCGCCGCGTCTCGGGCCGTCGCACTCCCCTGCCGCCCCTGCATCCCGTCGACCATCCGCGCCGGCCACCGGGTGCGTCGGCCGCCGGTCGGACGGAGTCCTCGTCCGAGACCGACTCGCCGCGCGCCCCGCGCATGCCGCGGAAGTTGACGGTGACGCGGGTCGCGGCCCTGCGCAGCCGCGAACTCACCTCGAAGGGCATCGCGACCTTCCGTCGAGCGGCCACGGCCGACGGCGCCGACAAGTCGGGCCTGACCGCGCTCACCTACGCGACGATGGCGAACTTCGCCTCCGACGCGGCCATCGCCGTCGCGCTCGCGAACACCCTGTTCTTCTCGGCGGCCACCGGTGAGGACAGGACGAAGGTCGCGCTGTATCTGCTCATCACGATCGCGCCGTTCGCGATCATCGCCCCGCTCATCGGGCCGTTGCTCGACAGGTTGCAACACGGTCGTCGCGTCGCTCTGGCGACGTCGTTCGCGCTGCGCACGGTGCTCGCAGTGGTGCTGGTGTTCAACTTCGACAGCTGGCTGTTGTATCCGGCGGCCCTCGGCATGATGGTGCTGAGCAAATCGTTCGCGGTGCTCAAATCCGCGGTGACACCCAGAGTCCTGCCACCGGAGATCGACCTGGTGCGGGTGAACTCCCGGTTGACGGTCTTCGGCCTGGTCGGCGGCACGATCGGCGCCGGCGCGATCGCGGCGGCCGCAGCGTGGGCGTTCGGTTCGTCGGGCGCGCTGTGGCTGTGCGCCGGGATCACCGCATTCGGCGCCTACCTGAGCATGCGTATCCCTGCCTGGGTCGAGGTCACCGAGGGCGAGGTGCCGGCGACGCTGTCGTACCACCGCTCCGACGCGCGCACCGAGGTGCTGAACGCCGACACCGTGACCGAGGTGATCGTCACCAAGTCCGGCAAACGCAAGCAACCGCTGGGACGGGCGGTGGTGACCGGGCTGTGGGGCAACGGCACGATCCGCATCCTCACCGGCTTCCTGACCTTGTTCATGGCGTTCGTCGCGAAGAACACCACCGGGCAGGATCCGCTCATGCAGGCCGCGATGCTCGGTGGTGTCGGTGCCGCCGCTGCGGTCGGCAACTTCGCGGGCAACGCCACCGGGGCGCGACTCGCGCTCGGACGGCCCGCTCTGATCGTCGTGCGATGCACCGCCGCGGTCGTCGTCGTGGCCGCCGTCGTCGCCGCGACCGGCAACGTCCTGGCCGCCGCGCTCGCGGCGCTCGTCGCGGCGTGCGCCAGCGCGCTGGCCAAGGTCTCGCTCGACGCATCGCTCCAGCAGGACCTTCCCGAGGAGTCGATCGCGTCCGGTTTCGGCAGGTCCGAGACGGTCCTCCAGCTCAGTTGGGTGTTCGGTGGGGCGATGGGTGTGCTGCTGCCGACCGAGCTGTGGCTCGGATTCGCTGTGGTCTCGGTCGTGCTGGTTCTCGGATTCGCGCAGACGGTGCTGACATACCGTGGGGGGACATTGCTGCCGGGATTCGGCGGCCGTCGACCCGAACGCGTCTCCACCGAGACGGCTGCCGGGCGAAGGCGCGCCGGTGGATCCCCCACCGAAGATTGGAACAGTTGAGTTGCAGGCCCGGACGAAGAAGACTCTCGCGCTGCTGCTGGTAGCCCTGGTGGTCGTGGTAGCGGGAGTCGCCGCCACGGTGTGGAAACTGGTCGATTCGGCCGAGCCCACGCTCCCCACGATCACCGCGTACGCACGGGGAGAGACCGTGACGGTCGACCCCGCGCAGCACTGCAATCTCTATCTCGAGGACTGCGTGGAGAACCCGATCGGTCAGCTCGACGTGCCGGCCGGTTACCCGCTGCAGCTGTCGCTCCCGAACGAGATCGCCGACGCTCCGTGGCGCATCATCACCGTCTACGGTGACACGCAGACCGGGCAGACCTACATCGACGGCGCGATGTTCGAGGCCGGTGCGCGTCGCACCCTGACCGTGAAGAGCTCCCCGGAGCTGCAGCTGCTCGGAGTGGAGATCCAGCTGCCGTCGGCCGTGGTCGACGAGGCCGGTGAACCGATCGCGCACGCCGTGTGGGCCGTCAAGACGTTCTGAGCCCGGCCCCGCATACGACGACGGGCCGTCCTCGCACATGGCGAGGGCGGCCCGTCGTGGTTCGTTCCTAGTGGTCGAGCTCGCGTGCGATCGCCCGCATGACCTCGGAGATGCGCTGCCCGGTCTTGCGGTCGGGGTAACGCCCGCGCCGCAGGTCGGGCTGGACCGCTGCTTCGAGCAGCTTGATCATGTCCTCGACCATGCCGTGCAGCTCGTCCGGCGCGCGGCGCTTCTGCTGGGCGGGAGCCTCGCGGCGGCCCTGCCGCAGCGTGGGCTGCTCGAGGAGCTCGACCTTCAGTGCCTGCGGACCCCGGCGGCCCACCGCCATACCGAACTCGACGCGCTGGCCGGGCTTGAGCGCTCCCACTCCCTCCGGGAGCGCCGAGGCACGGACGTAGACGTCCTCACCCTCGTCCTGGGACAGGAAGCCGAAGCCCTTCTCGACGTCGTACCACTTCACCTTGCCGGTCGGCACCGCGCTCACCTGCTCCTCGACAGCTGTGCCCCACAGTGGGGCAACCGTTCAACATGCAAAACAACGCGCCCCGACTCGGTCGAGCGGGACGCGTGGACACCTGTCAGTGTACCCGCAGAGGTGGGTCCGCCCCCGAATCGTCTTCCCGCTCCCGGACGTCACCGTCCGTCCTTGCGGCGACTACCGTGGTCACGTGGGTACTTCATCTTCGGATTCGTCTGCCGCCCCGCGTAACGGCCTCCTGAAGGCCGCGATCGCCTGCTTCGTCGTCGGTGTGGTGGCGGTCGTCGCCATCTTCCTCATTCCGGCGCTCACCGACGGCAAGCCCGGGCTCGTGCTGTACCTGTTGACCCTCGCATGGCCGTTGGGCTTCGCCCTCGCCATCGCCTTCGCGCTGCGCTCGGGCCGGCGCGCTCGGAATGGAGACCGGACATGAGGATCCTGCTCAACATCATCTGGCTGATCTTCGGCGGGCTGTGGCTCGCGCTCGGCTACTTCGCGGCAGGTCTGATCTGCTGCATCCTCATCATCACCATCCCGTTCGGCATCGCGTCGTTCCGGATCGGCATCTATGCGCTGTGGCCCTTCGGCAAGACGACGGTCGACAAGCCGACGGCCGGCGCCATGTCGCTGATCGGCAACGTCATCTGGATCCTGGTGGCCGGCATCTGGTTGGCCCTCGGCCACATCGCCACCGCGATCGCCATGGCCGTCACGATCATCGGTATCCCGCTCGCCGTCGCGAACCTGAAGATGATCCCGATCTCCCTGATGCCCTTGGGGCGGGAGATCGTTCCTGTGGATGCCCGCCCGAGTTACATGTGATCTTTCTCACATAACGAGCGGATAACGGGCGGGACTCGAAACGGATTTTCGGGTACCCGAACCCCACTACCTGGGACTTTATTCCCTGATCTGCGCCACGCACGTCTGTCGCCACGCGAATCGGCGCGTTATCAATTGGTGACACTTCGCCCTCGGAACCGTTACCGTCATGTCCGGTCGAACCGCCTGGCTCGACCGGTCCGGAACCGCCGCGCCAAATTCCTGTCCCGTGGTTCCGGAAGTCCCGACGAACGATCCACAGGGGACAGGAAACGGGGGACCCACCGGTCTCCCAGGAACCGATCGGCCCACAGCCGGACGGTGTCCAGGAGGCCCGGGCCGACGCAACCGCGACGGTCCTCGGGGTGAAGCCGAAGGCGCTCCCAACGGAGCGACACGGCCGGGCAACCTCTTCAGCCCGAACCCGACAGCTGACCTCGTAGGTGCGTACGGAGAGGAACACGGAACCGACATGAGCGGACGCCATCGCAAGCCCACCAATACCGGTCGTACCGTCGCCAAGTTCGCGCTGACGGGTGCAGTCCTCGGCGTCACGGGTGTCGCGTTCAGCGGCACCGCCGCTGCCGCTCCCGACTCCGACTGGGACCGCCTCGCACAGTGCGAGTCCGGTGGCAACTGGGCGATCAACACCGGCAACGGTTTCCAGGGCGGCCTGCAGTTCTCGCCGAGCACCTGGAACGCCTACGGTGGCCAGGAATACGCTGCCACGGCCCACCAGGCCAGCCGCGAACAGCAGATCGCCGTCGCCGAGCGTGTCCTCGCCGGCCAGGGCTGGGGCGCATGGCCCTCCTGCTCGTCGAGCCTCGGACTGTCGAGCGCGCCCACGCAGCGCTCCGTCGACGCAGCCCCCAGCGCTCCCGCCGAGACCCCTGCGCCCGCCATCCAGAACGCTGTCCCGCAGCTTCCGGAGACCCCCGCTCTCCCCGCCGAGGTCCAGGGCATCCTGGCCGGCTTCGAGCAGGGCGTCACCGCACTCCAGGACGCCGGTGTCGAGCTCGACCCGAACATCCTGGACGCCGTTCGCGCGGTGCTCCCGCAGTAACACCCCGAACATCCCGGAAGGGCCCCGCACCGATCACGGTGCGGGGCCCTTCCGCATATGCGGACGAGCTCGTTCCTCCCTCACACGACGACGCCCGGCCCCACGAAGGGACCGGGCGTCGTACGGAAGAGCCTGTTCGGTGATCCGCGATCGGATCAGCGGTTGATCACCGTCTTCGGATGCGTGTAGGGCAGGTCCTCGACCGGCAACGGGAACACGGTGTCCTCACCGTACGGGGAGAGCGGACCGGAACGCGTGGACGACAGTTCGGTGACAGCGTGCTCACCGTCGGCCAGCTCGGGCCATCCGTGGTCGACGTAATGCTTTTTCGAAGAGGTAGCCATGCGCTCATTTTGGCAGGTGAGTTCGGGGCCTGCTACCGCAGGTCTCTAATCTGGAGGGGATGTCCCCGACCACGCCCGCTCCCGACACCGCCTCGGACTCCCTCGCCCGCTGGCTGGCAGGTCGACGCGACACGGATCTGGCCGCCACGCTGCGTGCCCGTCCCGATCTCGTGGTGCCGCCACCGGCGAGCATGAACGTGCTCGCGAGCCGAGCGCAGCAACGCGCCTCGGTCTTCCGTGCGGCCGACGAACTCGACACCGCCGCCTTCGGGATCGTCGAGGTCCTGGCCCGTCTCGGAGCGGTGGACACCCCCGTCTCCCGCGCCGCCGTGCTCGACGAGGTCTCCGGCCGCATCAGCGCGAGGAATCTCGACCGGATCCTGTCCACCCTGCGCTCGCTGCTGCTCGTGTGGGGGTCCACCGACGAGCTGCGTCTCGTTGCCGCCGCCGTGGACGCCGTTCCGTGGCGCGTCGGACGCACCGGCGACGTCACCGGACCGTCCCGGCAGGAACTCGACGACCTCCTCGCGGCTCTCCCGCCCGAGCAGCGCAGCATCCTCGACACCCTGTCGCGCACGTCCCCGATCGGCCGGACCCGCGACGCCGCGCCGGACACTCCCGCCGACCGGCCCGTGCAGAAGCTGCTCGCTGCCGGGCTGCTCTTCCGTATCGACGACGAGACCGTCGAACTCCCCCACCGGGTGGGCCAAGCGCTGCGCGACGACGCCCCCTTCGATCCGGCGGCGCTCGCTCCCCCGCGCGCACCGAAACCCACCCGCTCGACCGCCGACGTCAACGCGACCGCTGCCGGTGCCGCCCTCGAACTGTTGCGGCACTGCGAGGACGTTCTCGACATTCTCGGGGCGCAACCCGCTCCCGTCCTCAAGGCCGGAGGGCTCGGCGTCCGCGAACTGCATCGCGTCGGGAAGGCGGTCGGACTCGACGACGAGGAGACGGCGCTCGTCGTCGAGGTCCTTGCCGGTGCCGGTCTGATCGCGCGCGGCCTCCCCGACCCGCCGACACCCGGGGACGACGATCACTGGGCCCCGACCACCGCCACCGACGCGTGGCTCACGTCCTCCCCCGCCTACCGCTGGGCCGTGCTCGCCGGTGCCTGGCTCGACCTGCCGCGCCGGCCCTGGCTGATCGGCCGCCGCGACCAGAACGACAAGCCGGTCGCCGCACTGTCCGACGAGGTGAAGTCCCCCACCGCCGCCCGTGACCGGCGGCTGCTGCTCGACGTCCTCTCCGACGTGCCGGCGGCGGGCACGGACGTCGCCGACCTGCGTGCCGCTGCGGCGTGGCGTCGTCCGCGCTGGGCGGGTCGTTTCGACACGACGAGTGTCGTGGAGACCGTGCGGGAGGCGACGACACTCGGTCTCGTCGCGCACGGCATGCTCGCGTCGCCGGGCAAGGCGCTGCTGCACGGCGGCGACGCCGAGGCCGAGATGGCGGCGGTGCTGCCCGAACCCGTCGACTACGTGCTCGTCCAGGCCGACCTCACGGTCGTCGCTCCCGGCCCGCTCGTCCCCGAACTCGGCGAGCGGATCGCGCTCGTCGCCGATGTCGAATCGGCCGGTGCCGCGACCGTCTACCGGATCGGCGACAGCAGTATCCGGCGCGCGCTCGACGCCGGTCTCGGCGCGAGCGACCTGCACGGACTGTTCGCGACGCATTCGCGCACACCGGTGCCGCAGTCGCTCACCTACCTGATCGACGACGTCGCGCGTCGCCACGGACGCCTGCGGGCCGGTGTGGCGACGTCCTTCGTCCGCGCCGACGATCCGGCCCTGCTCACCGAGGTGCTGTCCGCCCCGGTCGCCGCCACGCTCGCCCTGCGCGCGGTCGCCCCGACCGTCGCGATCTCGCAGGCGCCTCTCGCCGAGGTGCTCACCGAGCTGCGCGCCGCGGGCTTCGCGCCCGCCGGGGAGGACGCCTCGGGAGCGATCGTGGATCTACGGCCCCGGGGCGCCCGTGTTGCGATGCCGCGTGCCCGGGCCCGCTATGCCGGACCCACCGCGCCGAGCGACGAGCAACTCGACACCCTCGTGCGCACGCTGCGCGCCGGCGACCGTGCGGAGGCCGCGACACCGACGGCCTCGGCACGTGGTGACGGCAGCCGATCCGGCGGTGCGGCGACACTCGCGCTGCTGCAACTGGCTGTGCACGGCAAGCGCAGCGTCACCCTCGGCTACGTCGACGCGCAGGGGGTGGCGACGCGCCGCATCGTCGACCCGGTGTCGGTGGGCGGCGGGCAGGTGCAGGCCTTCGACCCGGCGACCGGCTCGGTGCGCAGCTTCGTCCTGCACCGTGTCACGTCGGTGGCGCTGGTCGACTGACGACGGACCCGGGTGCGGTCGATCAGGCATCGCGCGGAACCGCCCACCACCGGCCCGTGGGCGGAGAGGCTCAGCGCTGCGTCGCGAACCGCGCGAACGCCCTGCCGACGGTGAACTGGTTCTCCGGCTGCGGGAGCCCATAGTGCCCACGCAGGGTGGATTCGGTGTACTCGGTGCGGAACAGACCGCGCTCCTGCAGGATCGGCACCACACCGTCGACGAACTTCTCGAGCCCCGACGGCAGCACCGCGGGCATGATGTTGAAACCGTCGGCCGCGCCGCTGTGGAACCAGTGCTCGATCGTGTCGGCCACCTGCTCGGCCGTGCCCGCGAAAGTGCGGTGGCCGCGACCGCCGCCGAGGCGTTCGATGAGCTGCCGCACCGTGAGGTTCTCCCGTCGTGCGAGCTGCACGATGAGCGTGTACCGGCTCTTGGCTCCCTCGATCTCGTCCTCGGACGGCAGGTTCTCCGGCAGCGGCTCGTCGAGCGGAAGCTGCTCCGGCCGCAGCCCGAACCGTTCGGCGAGCTGGTGGCGCGCGTACTCGGGCGAGATCAGCCGGGCCAGTTCGGCGTCGAGTTCGCGTGCCTCCTTCTCCGTATCGCCGATGACGGGCACGATGCCCGGGAGGATCAGCACCTGCCGCGGGTCGCGGCCGACCTTGCCCACGCGATCCTTCACGTCGTCGTAGAACGCCTTGCCCTCCTCGAAGGTGGGCTGGGCGGTGAAGATCGCCTCGGCGTACAGGGCGGCGAAGTCCTTGCCGTTCTCCGACGAGCCCGCCTGCACGAGCAGCGGGTAGCCCTGCGGCGACCGCGGCACGTTGAGCGGCCCGGCCACCGAGAAGAACTCTCCCTCGTGGTCGAAGGTGTGGACCTTCGCGGAGTCGGCGTGGATCGCCGCCTCCTTGTCGGCGACGATCGCGTCGTCCTCCCAGCTGTCCCACAGCTTGGTCGACACCTCGACGAACTCGGCGGCCCGCGCGTAGCGGCTCTTGTGCGCCGGCACGCCGTCGAGACCGAAATTGCGGGCGGCGTCGTCCCCGGCGGTGGTGACGATGTTCCAGCCGGCACGTCCCCCGCTGACGAAGTCCAGCGAGGCGAATCGCCGCGCGAGGTTGTAGGGCTCGTTGTAGGTCGTCGACGCGGTCCCGATGAGACCGATCCGCTCGGTGGCCGTTGCGATCGCGGTGAGGATGATCGTGGGTTCGAGCTTGCCGCTCGGACGCCGCTCGGGATTCGCGAACAGTACGGGGCTGTCGGCGAGGAACACCGAGTCGAACCTGCCACGCTCGGCGGTGCGGGCGAGCGAGATGTAGTGCTGGATGTCGAGATTCGCGTTCGGGTCGCTCTCCGGCAGACGCCAGGCCGCTTCGTGGTGGCCGATGGGCATGAGGAAGGCGTTGAGGCGCAATCGACGATCGGTCATGTCTTCTCCTGTCGTGAAAGGTCTTTCGTCACGGTTGTGTGATGACACCGAGGGCGGTGAGGAGGTCTTCACGGATGTCCCGGAAACCGGGATCCGTGATGGAACGGGGTTTGTCGAGATCCACGTGGCGGTCGACGGCGATGCGTCCTTCGTCCAGCACGACGATCCGGTCGGCGAGCACGATCGCCTCGTCGACGTCGTGGGTCACGAGCAGCACGGTGGGACGGTGCGCGCGGACGAGGTCGTCGAGCAGTCCGTGCATCCTGATGCGGGTCAGGGCGTCGAGCGCGCCGAACGGCTCGTCGGCGAGCAGCAACTGCGGCTCCCGTACCAGGGCTCGGGCCAGCGCGACACGCTGTTGCTCCCCGCCCGAGAGTTCGAGCGGCCAGGCGTCCTCGCGCCCGGCCAGGCCGACCTCGGCCAGCATCTCGGATCCGCTGCTCCTGCCCTGCCTGTCGAGACCGAGCGTGACGTTGTCGAGCACGCGCAGCCAGGGCAGCAGACGGGAGTCCTGGAAGGCGACGGAGACCTTCTCCGGTACCGCGAGTGCGCCGCCGCGGATCTCCACGTCGTAGTCGAGGCCGGCAAGAGCACGCAGCAGAGTGGACTTCCCGGATCCGCTCCTGCCGAGCAGGGCGACGAACTGCCCTTCGGGGATCTCGAGGTCGAGTCCGTCGAGGACGTTCCGGTCGCCGAAGCCGCGGATCAGGCCGCGGATGCGTACGGCGCTCATCCGCCCAGCGTCTTCCGCCAGGCGAGCGCCCGACGCTCGAGCAACCGGAGGCCGGCGTCGGATGCCAGACCGAAGACGCCGTAGACGAGCAATCCGACGAGGATGACGTCCGGCTGACCGTAGTTCTGGGCGTTGAACATCATCTTGCCCAGGCCGCTCACAGCGTTGATGCTCTCGACCACGATCAGGGTGAGCCACGCACCGGTCACCGCCAGGCGCAGACCGAGGAAGAATCCGGGCAGCGCTCCTCGCAGCACCACCTTCCACACGAACTGTGCGCGCGTGAGACCGAGGACCTCGGCGAGTTCGACGTAGCGCTGCTCGAGCGCTGTGAGGGCGTTGTGCGTCTGGATGTAGATGGTCACGACCGTCCCGAGTGCGATCACCGTGATCTTGAAGGTCTCGCCGATGCCGAGCCACAGGATCAGCAGCGGGATGAGACCCAGCGTCGGGATCGCACGCTTGAACTGCACAGGGCCGTCGATCAGGGCTTCGCCGGTGCGGGTCAGGCCGGATGCGAGCGCGAGCGCGGTACCGATGACGCATCCGATCACGAAGCCCAGCACGGCACGGCTCAGCGATGCCAGGATATGTTGTTGCAGAGTTCCTTCCGCGACGAGCTCGACCGCGCTGGTCACCACGGTCCAGGGAGCGGAGAGCTTGCGGTCGTCGATCCATCCGGCACCCGACCCGATCGCCCACACGGCGAGCAGCAGAACCACGCCGGTCATGCGCGAGAACGGGACGGCCTTGCGGAGACCGAGCCGCCGAAGCGGCCTGATCCCGTCCGTCGGTGGCGGATCGACGGGGTCCGGCGGGCGGGCGCCGACCTCCACCGGTTGTGTCAGTGTGCTGGTCACGAATCCGACCCCTTCCGGTACTCCCGCGGAACCGACTCCGCGGCAATCGTTTCGAATCTGCGATCGAAGATCTGCTCGACGTCGAACTCGTCGAACCATCCGGCCTCGTCGAGCAGTTCCGAGGTCTCCTGCGTCCATTCGATCGCGGAGTCCCAGTCGGTGGGATAGGCCGGTTTCTGGCCGACGGTGTCGACGATCCGCCTGCCGTCCTCGTACGAGACCCCCTCGCTCTCGACGTAGTACTTCCGGATCCACTCGTCCCGGTTCTCCCATGCCCAGACGTCGCCCTGCGCCCACAGCGGGATGAACTCCTTGATCGCTGCGACCTTCGCGGGGTCCTCGAGCACGGACACCGGAGCCCACAGAACACTCAGCGCGTCGACCTCGGGCGTGAACACCCCTCGCGCACCCTCGGTTTCGTACTGGTTCAGGTACTTCGTGAGGGTCGGTTCCGCCAGCGGTGCGACGTCGACCTGTTTCGCCTGGAGCGCCGTGAGGAACTGAGTGCTCGGCAGTTCGACGAATTCCACCTCGTCGAGGCCGATTCCGGCCGACTTCAGCGTCCGGAGCACGACGACACCCTGAGCCTGCCCCGGCGACAACGCGATTCTCCTGCCGCGCAGGTCGTCCAGCGAATCGATGTCGGTACCGGGTGCCGTCGCGAGCGAGTACTGCGGCGAATCCTTCTCGCGTACGGCGACGATCCTGGCGTCGAGCCCGGTGGTATGGGCCTGGATGGGAGGAATCGCGGCATTGGCCGCGAGATCGACGGCGTCGCCGCGGAACGCCTGGATGACGTCGGGACCGGCCGAGACATCGGGCCAGTCCGACACCGTGAACGGCAACTCGTCGATACGGCCGGTCGCCTCGAGCTGGATACGAGTGGGCTTGACCGCGATGCTCAACGACGTCCCCGGTGGAATCTCCTCGGGGAGTTCGGCGTCGGCGGACAATCCCCCGGTCGAACCGCCGGCGCACCCGGTGAGCACGACGCTCAGTGCGGCCGCGACGACGATCGGAGCGCGCGATCTTCGAGAGCGCACGAGTGAGGACACGGTCATGAGAACTCCTTGCGAAGGTGAAGGGCGCGACGTCGCGCGGAATGCGCCGACGCGCGCTACCGGAAGACGAACGGGAACCCGAGCGCAGGCACGGCCCCGAGAGGAACGATCCCGAAATCAGCGGTCGCGGTTCGGAGAACAGCGACAGTGCGGACAGCCGCGGAACCGCGATCGGTGGACGACGCGACACGCACGGTGCTCGCGACGCGAGACGCTGCGGCCTGCGATCACGCTCCGGCCCATCGCTCTCCCCCGTCTGCCCGGCTGTGGACGTCCTCTGTCCGCACAGCATCGCCGGTGACGGTATCGGCCGCGTGGAACGTCCCGACAGGGATCGACGCACGGTGAAATCAACTCGGGAAACCGGAGTACGGAATATTTCGACTCCGTGTTCGGATGGCGCACAGAATAATTCGAGCGACTGGCTTTTCCTGGGAAATGACGTATGGTGTGGTCCTGTCGAGTGGTTGTTCATCGAAGATGGAGTGACAATGGCCGACAAGGGCAAGAATCCGAAGAAGCCTGCGAAGTCCCTGAAGGAACGTCGCCAGGAGAAGCGGCAGAAGGCCGCCGAAGCCGGCGAGTTCATTCGTAAGCGGAAGCGGAGCTGAATCCGGTTGCAGGCCATGGATCTCGAGATCGCAGCGCTCGAAGCGCTGTACGAGAAGATAAGTGGATTGTCCGGTCGGGAAACGGGCACCGACGCACAGCGGCACGGATATCGTGCCGCATTGGCGCGTGCACGGGTGTTCGTTCTCGACGAGCGAGCCGGCGCGATGAAACAGCCGGCCTGAGAAAGAGAAATCGGTACTGGAATGAAGCGGACGCTGCATGCCCTGGACAAGATCCAGGAACGACTCGAATCGGAACTGGATTCGAGGCCTCCCGCCTCCGAGAAGGACGCCGGCTACCGGTCCGGTATCTCCGAGGCACTGGTGTGCGTGATGGAGGTGCGGCAGTCGCTCGCACGGTGAGTACGCCGTGAAACCGGTCGGCCGTGCGTTCCCGCCACGGGGGAACGCACGGCCGTACACCGTCGTGGTGGCGCGGTACGGCCCGAACCTGGAGAATGGGAAAGTTCTACTTTCCATCCACAGGAGGCACTCGTGGCCGACGGACCGCTCATCGTCCAGTCCGACAAGACCGTGCTCCTCGAGGTCGATCACGAACGGGCGAACGAGGCGCGGCAGGCGATCGCACCGTTCGCCGAGCTCGAACGCGCCCCCGAGCACATCCACACCTACCGGGTGACGCCGCTGGCACTGTGGAACGCGCGTGCCGCCGGTCACGACGCCGAGCAGGTCGTCGACGCGCTGGTCTCGCATTCCCGGTTCGCCGTCCCGCAGGCCCTGCTCGTCGACATCGTCGACACCATGGGCCGCTACGGGCGCCTCCAGCTGGTCAAGAACCCCGCGCACGGCCTGACCCTGGTCAGCCTCGACCGGGCGGTGCTCGCCGAGGTCCTGCGGAACAAGAAGATCGCCCCGATGCTCGGCGCCCGCATCGACGACGACACCGTGATCGTGCATCCGAGCGAGCGCGGACGCGTCAAGCAGATGCTGCTGAAGATCGGCTGGCCGGCCGAGGACCTCGCGGGGTACGTCGACGGCGAGGCGCATTCGATCTCGCTGGACTTCGAGACGAACCCCTGGCACCTGCGCGACTACCAGGAACTGGCCGCCGACTCGTTCTGGTCGGGCGGCTCGGGTGTCGTGGTGCTGCCGTGCGGTGCCGGCAAGACGATGGTCGGCGCCGCCGCGATGGCGAAGGCCGGCGCGACGACACTCATCCTCGTGACGAACACGGTCGCCGGCCGCCAGTGGAAGCGCGAGCTGATCGCCCGCACCTCCCTCACCGAGGACGAGATCGGTGAGTACTCGGGTGAGAAGAAGGAGATCCGCCCGGTCACCATCGCCACCTACCAGGTGATCACCCGCAAGTCGAAGGGTGAGTACCGCAATCTCGAGTTGTTCGACTCCCGCGACTGGGGGCTGATGATCTACGACGAGGTGCACCTGCTGCCGGCGCCGGTCTTCCGCATGACCGCCGACCTGCAGTCCCGCCGCCGCCTCGGCCTCACCGCGACCCTCGTGCGAGAGGACGGACGCGAAGGCGACGTCTTCTCCCTCATCGGCCCGAAGCGGTTCGACGCGCCGTGGAAGGACATCGAAGCCCAGGGCTGGATCGCGCCTGCCGACTGCGTGGAGGTCCGCGTGACCCTCACCGACGCCGAGCGCATGGCGTACGCGGTGGCCGAGCCCGAGGAACGGTACAAGCTGTGCTCGACCGCGCGCACCAAGATCCCGGTCGTGAAGTCGATCCTCGAGCAACACCAGGACGCCCCGACACTGATCATCGGTGCCTACATCGATCAGCTCGACGAGCTCGGTGAAGCGCTCGACGCCCCGGTCATCAAGGGGTCGACGAAGACGAAGGAACGCGAGGCGCTGTTCGACCGGTTCCGGTCGGGCGAGTTGAAGGTGCTCGTCGTGTCGAAGGTCGCGAACTTCTCCATCGACCTGCCGGAGGCCTCGGTCGCGATCCAGGTGTCGGGCACCTTCGGTTCGCGGCAGGAGGAGGCCCAGCGTCTCGGGCGGCTGCTGCGTCCGAAGCACGACGGTGGGCAGGCGCACTTCTACTCCGTGGTCTCCCGCGACACCCTCGACGCCGAGTACGCCGCGCACCGCCAGCGGTTCCTCGCCGAGCAGGGTTACGCGTACCGGATCACCGACGCCGACGACCTGCTCGGACCGCAGATCGGCTGACGCGGAGTTCTCCGGAACCGCGGATCACAGGGACCAGCGTCACAGCGGTCGGTATTCCTGTTCGGGACGGCCGGTGGTGCCGTAGCGCAACTGCATCCGCAGGCGTTTCCTCGCGACGAGGGCCGCGAGATAGCGCTGGGCGGTCGCGCGCGACACCCCGATCGTCACGGCCACCTCCCCCGCCGACATCGGTTCCGGTGATTCCCGGAGCGCCTGCATCACGAGTTCCTCGGTCATCGAACGCGAGGGGGCCGGGCGGGCGGCCGGCAACACCGGTCGCAGTGCAGCCAGCGCCGTGTCGATCTCGGTCTGGGTGAGCTCCTCCCCCGCGACGACCCTGCGGTACTGCGCGTAGGCCGCCAGGCGGCGGGCCAGTTCGGTGCTCGCGAACGGCTTGACCAGGTACACCAGCGCACCGGCGGCGAGCGCCGCCCGCACCGTCGTGCCCTCGCCGGCGGCACCGAGCACGAAACTGTCGCATTCGAGGCTCCGGATCAGGTCGACCCCGGAGCCGTCCGGCAGATACACGTCCACGAGGGCGAGATCGACGGGACCGGACCGAACGGCGTCCCGAGCTGCCGCGATGCTCCCGGCGACCGCGCAGATCTCGAATCCCGCCACACCCGAGACCACGGATGCGTGGAGTTCGGCGACGCGGAAGTCGTCGTCGACGACGAGGACCTTCAGATCCGTTCCGCCCATCCCCTATCCCTTTCGTCGAGCATCCCGGGCAGCGTCGCCAGGAAGACCGCACCCCCGGTCGGATTCTCCGGTGTGCGCTGCCCGCCTCGGTCCGCCAGCACGACGTCGCCGCCGTGCAGCCGTGCGATGCGCCGTGCCAGCGCCAGCCCCATTCCGCGACCGCCGGGCACCGTCGGATCGCTGCGGGTCGTCGCGCCCTCGACGAAGACGTCGGGCAACGCGGGATCGACGCCGTCGCCGGTGTCGGCGACACTCACGTGCAGGTCGGCACCGTCCTCCATCAGTTCGACCTCCACCTCGGCCGGTGTGCGCCCGCTCGTGCGTGCCGCCTCGATCGCATTGTCGAGCAGGTTCCCGAGCACCGTGGTGACGTCGACGGGCGCCTGCACGGTGGCGTGCACCCATGTGTTCTCGCCGAGCACGAGCCCCACTCCCTGCTCGCGCGCATGCGCGGCCTTCGCGACGAGGAAGGCGTGCAGGTAGGGGTCGGTGATCGCGTCGATGCCGTCGAGCTGCTCACCGAGCGGACCCGAACCCAGGATCTGTTCGATGTACTCGAGCGCCTGCTCCGCGTGCCCGCGGCGGAGCAGTCCGTCGAGCAGGTGGAGGCGGTTCGCGAATTCGTGCCGCTGGGCCCGCAGCGCCGTACTCATCGCCTTGACGGCATCGAGTTCACGCGTGAGCGTCTCGATGTCGGTCCGGTCCCGCACCGACATCACCGTGCCGAGATCCCGGCCGTCGCGCACCACGCGCCGCGAGACGGCGACCACGACCCGGTCGCCGGTGGTCGCCGCGACCGGGATGCCGTCCGCGGCGCGCAGCACGTCGAGCAACCGCGGGGTGATCCCGAGAGTGTCGACGCTGTGGCCGATTCCGTCGTCGAGGTCGACGCGGTGGCCGATCCTGTCGTCGAGATCGAGCAGGCGACGTGCCTCGGCATTGACGACCGTGACGATGCCGCGGGCATCGGTGCCGACGACCCCGTCGGAGATCCCGTGCAGTACGACCTCCTGTTCGCGGACCAGCTCGGTGAGCTGTTCGGGTTCGAGTCCCAGGGTGAGTCGCTTCCAGCGGTTGGCGAGCAGCAACGACCCGGCAGCACCGCACCCGAGCGCCGCGAGCGCGATCAGTGCGGCATCGGCGAGGTCGCTGCGCAGATCGGCGCGCACCCGGTCGGTGGCGATGCCGACGCTGACCTCCCCGACCACCCTGCCCGAGACGGAATCGCCCACCGGCACCTTGGCCCGCACGGAATCGCCGAGCGTGCCCGACTCGCTGGTCATGACCTCGCGTCCGGCGAGCGCTTCGGTGGGATCGGTGCTCACCCTCCGGCCGAGCTGCTCCGGATCGGGATGCGCGAGCCGGCGCCCCTGGTCGTCGGTGACCACGACGAACAACGCTCCGGTGGCGGTGCGGACCGCCTCGGCGGCCTGCTGCACCGCACCGGATGCGAGTTCCGGGTTGTCCGGGGAGACCACCCCGTCGTCGGCGGCCGAATAGCGTGCGACCTCGTCCCGCACGGTCGGGTCCGCGGACACCGACCGTGCGATCGCGAGCGCGCGCTGACCGTGCTCGTCGGTGACTCGGTCCTCGGTGGTGGTGGCGAACACCGTGAATCCGATGCCGAGCGCCACCGCCACCACCGCGGACTGGAGCAGAAGTACCTGGGTGCGAAGTTTCACGGCGTCGCTCCCGTTCGTCCCATCCGTCCAGTGTGGCTCGGAGCCGATCTCACCCGAACGGAATCTGCCCGAGTACCACCCCGACGACGAGCATCACGACCGACACCACTCCCGCGCGCCACAGCACCTTGCGGTGGTGGTCGGCCAACGGCACCCCGGCGAGGGTCACCAGCAGCAGGATCGCCGGGACCAGCGGGCTCTGCATGTGGACGGGCTGTCCGGTGATCGATGCGCGCGCCATCTCGACCGGTTCGATGCCGTACTGCGCTGCCGTCTCCGCCAGGACGGGGAGCACCCCGAAGTAGAAGGCGTCGTTGGTCATGAAGAAGGTCATCGGGATGCTGAGCAGACCGGTGATGACGGCGAGGAACGGGCCGAGCGAGTCGGGGACGACGCCGGTGAGCCACAACGCCATCGACTCGACCATCCCGGTGCCCTGGAACACGCCCGTCAGGACGGCCGCGGCGAACACCATCGCGACGACCGACACGATGCTCGACGAATGGCGTGCGATCGCGGCGGACTGGTCGACGACGCGCGGGAAGTTCACGGCCAGCGCGATACCGGCGGCGATCATGAACAGCACGGGGATCGGCAGGATGTCGAGACCGAGGACGACGAGCAGCGCCACCGTGAGGATCGCGTTGAAGGGCAGCAGACGCGGACGCAGGGTCGGACGGTCGGGGTCGAGTCCGGCAGCCAACTGACCGACCTCCCCGTCGGTGGCATCGGTGTCCTTTCCGACCGTCGTACCCACTCCGGACGGACCGGCGCCGAGCGGCATCAGGTCGGGCTTCCACGTGAGCTTCCCGAGGCGGCGACGTTCGACGAAGCCCAGGTGAGCAGCGAAGCCCAGCACGACCACGAGTCCCACGACGAGCGACGGGATCATCGGGACGAACACGTCGGACGGGGACAACCCGAGCGCGCTGGCCGCGCGCACCGTCGGCCCGCCCCACGGGATGATGTTCATCGTGGCGTTCGCCAGGCCCGCGACGACGGTGAGGACGACGGGGCTGACCTTCAGTTTCAGGTAGAGCGGCAGCAGCGCGGAGGTGGTGATGATGAACGTCGTGGACCCGTCTCCATCGAGGGAGACGACCATCGCCAGCACCGCGGTTCCGATCACCAGTCGCGCCGGGTCGTCGCGCACGAGCCGCAGGATGAGCCGCACCAGCGGATCGAACAGGCCGACGTCGATCATGATGCCGAAGAAGATGATCGCGAAGAACAGCAGCGCCGCTGTGGGGGCGAGACTTTCGACGCCGTCGACGATCATGTCGCCGATGTCGGTGCCGGCTCCGGCGATCAGGCCGAACGCGACCGGGATCAGGATCAGGCCGACGACCGGGGTGGCCCGTTTCGACATGATCAGGTACATGAACGTGGCGACCATCAGGAAGCCGAGGATGACGAGCATGGCGGTGCCCACTTTCTGACGTGATCAGGGCCGGTCCGGGCACACGTCGACCACGGGTCGCGGGTGCGACCGGAGGTTCGGTGTGGGGGTCCGGCTCGAAGCCGTGAGGATTGTGTGATCTCTGCTACAGCAGAGTGTGTGGCCACGTCCCTCACCGAGTCACCGTTGCGCGCGATAGCGCCGTTGTGCGCATTCTGCTCGAGCCCGCCGCGGCCGGGCTCGCCGCCGGAGACCGGCAGTGGTCGGCCGAAGGGCTCCCATAAGCTGGTGGCGTGCGCCGCTTCGACTTCCCTGTGGACCTGCCCCATGCCAAGGCCGTGAACCAGACCCTCGCGGATGTCCGTCGTCTGCGGTGGTCGGCGATATTCGTCGGCCTGGTGTGTGTCGCGGGTGCGGTGGGTCTGTTCCTGCTCGGCGAGGCCTGGGCGTACATCGTCGCCGCCGTGCTGGCGATCGCGGCAGCGACGTCGGTGTGGGTGGCATTGTGGGCGCCGCGCAAGGTGGGGACCATCGAGCAGCTCTACCGCGACAGCCCGCTCGTCCCGGCCGTCGTCGCCGCCAAGCGTGCCCGCGGGCTGACGCTGCTCGCGCTGGTCGACATCGCCAAGCCCGAGACGTCCGGTCGGCACTTCGCCCTGGTCACCCGCAACGTGGAGGCGGTGCCGGGTCACCGGATCGCGATCGGTGAGCGGGTGCCGTGTGCCGCGGTCCTGTCCGACCGCACGACCCGCAACGACTCGGGGGTCTGGCAGATGGTGGGCCCCATGCCGATCGCCTGGGGTACCCGTGATCAGAAGATCATTGCCGACGCGGTCGCGCAGATCCCCGAGGTGGAGTGGCGCGTGCTGAAGGACAAGCTGAAGATGGTGGACCAGATCGACGCCACCGACGAGCGTCGCCTCGAACTGGCGAGCAAGGAACTGCCGCCCGAGATGCGGTGACACAGGACTGCGGTGACATGGACGTACGCACGCTGACCGACGGCGCGGTGGTGCTCTCGCCACCGGGTCCGGCCGACGTCGACGCCATCACCCAGGCGTGCCGGGATCCGCTGATCGCCCGGTGGACCACCGTGCCCTCCCCCTACGCCCGAGCGGACGCGCTGCACTTCGTCGAGGACGTCGTTCCGGCCAAGTGGGCCCAGGGATGGCCCGACTGGGCCGTGCGCACCGCCGCGGACGGAGTATTGCGCGGCATGGTCGGATTCGTTCCGCGTGAGGGCTCGGACCCGGAGATCGGGTACTGGATCGCACCGACGACGCGGCGCCACGGACTCGCGACCGCCGCGGTGCGCCTGGCATGCGGTTTCGCGTTCGCGCAGGACGGCATGAACGTCCCGCGGGTCGCGTGGCGTGCCTTCGTCGGCAACCATGCCTCCGCCGCCGTCGCACGACGGGTCGGGTTCCGGTACGAGGGCATCGCCCGCAACGGCCTGCTCCAGCGGGGCGTGCCGCGGGACGTGTGGGTCGCCGGACTGTCCGCCGACGACCCACCCGGACCCGTGGAGGGCTGGCCCCTCTAGGTCTCAGGGGCAGTGGGCATCACGCGAGGTGCGGGAGCACTTCCTTCTCGAGCAGTTCCAGCCCCGAGGTGTCGTAGGCGGCTTCGGGAACGTAGAAGATCGCGTACTCGAGCCCCTGCTTCTTCAGCGCGGTGAGGTTCTCGACGATCTGCTCGGGGGTGCCGACGGCGGGCATCCCCCGGAAGGCATCGAGCGCCCCGTCGGCCTTCTCCGCTCCGACGATCGGTTCGAGACGGGCCCGCAGTGCCTCGAGCCGGTCCTGCACCTCGGCTTCGGTGCGGCCGATCGCCACGTTGTAGTTGGCCGATCGCACGATGGCGTCGAAGTCGGTGCCGACCTCGGCGCAGCGCTCGCGCAGGATCTCCGACTTGCGCGCGAACCCTTCGGGTGTGCCGTCGAAGTTGGTGTACTGCGCGTACTTCGCGGCGATCTTCAGGGTCACCTTCTCGCCGCCGCCGGCGATCCACAGCGGAATACCGCCGTCCTGCAGCGGAAGCGGACGGACGATGGCTCCGTCGACGGTGTAATGCCTACCCGAGAACGTCGCGGAACCCGTGGTCCACGCCTGTCGGAAGATCTGCACGCCCTCGTCGAGTCGGCGCAGCCGCTCACCCGGCGACGGGAATCCGTAACCGTATGCGCGCCATTCGTGTTCGTACCATCCGCCACCGATCCCCATCTCGATGCGCCCACCGGAGATGATGTCGGCGGTGGCCGCGACCTTCGCGAGATAGGCGGGGTTGCGGTAGGCCATGGCGGTACACATCTGGCCGATGCGCACGCGCTCGGTGACGGCGGCGAAGGCCGACACGAGGCTCCATGCCTCGTGGGTGGCCTCGTCGGTGGGTTCAGGGACGGTGTGGAAGTGGTCGTACACCCAGATCGACTCCCACGGGCCGCGATCGGCGCGGACCGCTAGGTCGCGCATCACCTGCCACTGATCGGAGGGCTCGATGCCGACGAGGTCCAGGCGCCAACCCTGGGGAACGAACAGTCCGAAACGCATGCGGCTCCTTCGCTGATAGGTACGGGGCGCGATGTCGTCCATCCACCCACAGGCTCCAGTGTGCAGTGCGACCGCCGAACATTCTTCCGAACTCCGGCGCTGTGCGCGACACGACGACTGCGCTCCCGTCGGATATCGGTGAGGGTGCTGCGTACCATCGGACCCATGGCCGGACGGACACGCGTGGCACTCGCCCTCGGCAGTGGCGGTGCCCGCGGATACGCCCATATCGGCGCCATCCGGGCGATCGAGGAACGTGGCCTCGAAATTGTCGGAGTCTCAGGCGCTTCGATGGGCGCGCTGGTCGGTGGCGTCTACGCGGCAGGCGCGATGGACCCGTACACCGAATGGGCCACGGGTCTGTCCCAGATGGATGTGGTGCGCCTTCTCGACCTGTCGGTCTCGGCCCCCGGCGCGATCCGCGCCGAACGAATCCTGTCCAAGATGCGGGAGATCCTCGGCGATGCGGTGATCGAGGAACTCCCGATTCCGTTCACCGCAGTAGCCACCGACCTCGCAGCAGGTCGCGCCGTCTGGTTCCAGCGAGGTCCCGTCCACGCTGCGATCCGGGCGTCCATCGCGATACCCGGTGTCATCACGCCGGTGATACTCAATGGCCGCGTCCTCACCGACGGCGGCACCCTGTCGCCCCTACCGATCGCACCGACGGTCGGCATGCCCGCCGACCTCACGATCGGAGTCAGCCTCGGTGGGGAGGAGCAGGGCTCGGCACGATCACCCGAGAACGCCAGCTCCGAGGCACGGCCCATCGAGGAATGGAAGGCACGTTTCCGGCGCAGCGCCAACCAGATGCTCGACACCGACATCGTGCGGTCGGTGGTCAACCGGTTCTCGACCAATGCGGCGAACGACGAGCCGCCGGAGGAGGACACCGAGGACACTGGCGACGTCGACGCCGACGATGCGCTCATCCCGAAGTTCGGACGCGTCGCGGTGATGAACCGGTCGCTCGACATCATGCAGTCGGCGCTGTCCCGGTTCCAGCTGGCGGCCTATCCGCCCGACATCCTCGTGGAGGTCCCGCGCACCGCGTGCCGAAGTCTCGACTTCCACAAGGCGGCCGAGATGATCGCGCTGGGGCGCGCAGTCGCCGAGGACGCCCTCGATCGTGCCGGTATCGCGGCCTCCGCCCCCACCGGTCCGGGGCCCGAGATCTCTGTCGACTCGTCACCGGACGAGCCCGGCTCGCCTTGACTGCTACCGAGCAGCGGCGACCGGCCGGTGTGTTTCGTACATCCGGAGAGCGACGATCAGCGCGGAGGTTGCGCTGACGGCCGCAGCGACTCCGACGGCGGCGTGCAGACCCATCAGGTCGGCGACGATCCCGCCGAGGACTGCCCCGACCGCGTAGCCGAGATCGCGCCAGACGCGGTAGACGCCGACGGCCCTGCCTCGCCAGACCGGGTGGGCGACGTCGCCGATCACGGCCAGCAGGGCGGGATAGACCATGGCGGTGCCCGCGCCCAGCAGTACGGTGCCGGTCGCCCAGCCCGCGAATGCGTCGCTCAGCGCGATGACCGCCAGGGCGGCGGCCTGTGCGGCCATTCCCGCGGTGATCAGGTGCTTCCGGCCGATCCGGTCCGAAAAGGCTCCGGTGACCAATTGTCCCGCGCCCCACACTCCTGGATAAAGGGCGAACAGCAGGCCGATCTGTGCAACGGCGAGATCCGCGGTGGCGAACAACAGGGGAACAATCCCCCTTGAGAGACCGAAATTGAGGTTGTTGACCAGTCCCGCCTGACTCGCCGAGGACAGAGCGGGTTCCCGAAGACTGGTCTGGGCCAAGATCTCACGGTCGGTCAGGTCGGCGTGAAGGTGATCGTGGATCCCGTCGGCGCGGGCCACATGTTGCCCGGCGTCGAGCAGTGCGTGATCCCGAGTTTCCTTCACGAAGAAACCCGACAACACCAACGCCAGGGCTGTGTACGCGAGCCCCAACAGGAAGGGTGCCGGGCGCAGACCGAATTGCTCGGCCAGGTGACCGGCGAACAGTGATGTCACGGCGACAGCGCCGTAACCTGCAGCTTCGTTGAGTCCCATGGCCAGACCGCGCCGGGCCGGACCGACCAGATCGATCTTCATCACCACGGTCGTCGACCAGGTGAGCCCCTGGTTGATACCCAACAGTACGTTCGCGGCTACCACCCACCACCAGTCGGTGGCGAGAATCAGCATGAGAGGTACCGGCAGGGCGAACAACCATCCCACCAGCAGCACGGGTTTGCGTCCGTAGCGGTCGGAGAAGGTCCCGGCAAAGTAGTTCGCGGCGGCCTTGGTGATCCCGAAGGCGGTCACGTAGGTGAAAATGAATGTGTAACCGCTCAGCCCGAATTCGTTCTCGGCAAGCAGCGGCAGCACGGCCTGTTGCTGACCGACCATGCCTCCCACCAGGGCGTTGACCACCACCAACAGGGTGAACTGCGCGGCGTTGGCCCGCAGGCCCAGCACCGGAGGCCGGGGCGTGGCCCTGGGGCTCACGTCCCGGCCTCCGGGTCGGGGCCGACGGCTACGGCCGGTTCCGGTTCGGACACCGTCTCCATGGTTGTGACCGAGGTCAGCGACGGAAGAGCGAACGCACGCTTCGACGCTCGGCGCGGGCCGGGACGGTGTCCTGACCGCAGGTGCAGCGATCGGCGGCGGGCACGGAACGCAAGACGGCGTCGACATGCTGTCCGCATCCGCCCCATCCGGTCTTTCCGCAGTTCGGGCAGGCGACGGGGTAACACATGAGAGTCCTCCTCGATGAGAGTTCGCTACGGACCCGGCGAAGGGTCAGGAGCGGGAGGCTGCGCGTTGTTCGGCAACCTGGTCGTGGATCTCGGTCATATCGAGGGCCTCGATCCGGGTGATCAGGTCCTCGAGAGCCGGTGCCGGCAACGCGCCGGGCTGTGAGTAGACGAGCACACCTTCTCGGAATGCCATGATCGTCGGAATCGAGCGGATGTTCGCCATGGCGGCGAGCTGCTGCTCGGCCTCGGTGTCGACCTTGGCATGCACGATCTCGGGGTGTACCTGCGACGACTTGTCGAAGACCGGGGCGAAGGCACGGCACGGGCCGCACCACGACGCCCAGAAGTCGACGAGCACGATATCGTTGCCGACGATGGTGGATTCGAAGTCCGCCATCGTGAGGTTCTTCGTCGTCATCGTTTCCGTTCCTTTCTCCGGGCCGGAATGATCAGGCAGGGACGTGAGATTCGGCCCACGCGTTGTAGCCGCCGAGCAGGTCCGTGACGTTCTCGAAGCCCTGGGCCCGCAGCAGCGAAGCCGCCACGCTCGAACGCCATCCACCGGCACAGTGCACCACGATCGGCTTGCCGGCGGGAACCTGATCCAGACGGGCCCGCAACTGCGCCAACGGGATCGGCACCGCGCCCGGGATCGTCCCGAACTCGCGCTCACCGGGGTTGCGGATGTCGACGAGGGTGACCGCGTCGGCGGCGAGCAAGCGGTCGAGTTCCTCGACGGTCGTCCGGGGTGCGGCCTCGATCAGGCCGGCCAGCTCCGCGGGGAAGGTCCCGTCCCGATCGACGTTCAGATAGCCTGCGGCACCGTCGGATCCGATTCGCGCCAGGCGCACCGCGGCGTCCTGCTCGTCACCGGGATAGGTGATCAGCACGATCTTCTCGCCGACCTCGGCGACCATGCCGCCGGTCTCGGCGAAACGCCCGTCGAACCCGACGTTGACCGATCCGCGCAGATGCCCAGCGGCGAAATCGTCGACGCTTCTCGCATCGAGAACACGCGTGCCGGCCTCGAGTTCGGCCTTCACCTGCTCGGGGTTCAGCTCGGGAATGGTGCGGTCCTGCAGCAGAAGCGGGTGCATCCGCTTGTTCATCGCGGCGTCGACCGAGAAGTACGACGGGGCGGCCGGCTGCCCTTCGGTGACCAGGGCGACGAAGTCGTCCTCGCTCATCGGTTGCACGGACGGATTCGTGGCGCGCTGCTCCCCGATGGTCGAGGTGAGTTCGGTCGACAGGTTCTTTCCGCACGACGAACCGGCGCCGTGAGCGGGCATGACGACGACCTCGTCGGGCAGCGTCAGCAACTTCTCGTGCACGGTGTGGTACATGGCCCGCGCCAGATCGCTGGTCGAGCCGTCTCCGAGGTTGACCAGGTCGGGACGGCCGACGTCGCCGATGAACAGGGAGTCGCCGGTGAGCACCGCGGTCGGGACGGCGCCGGGGTGTTCGCGCACCAACACCGAGATCGATTCCCAGGTGTGGCCCGGGGTGGACAGGATTTCGAGTTCGACCTCGCCGAGGGAGAGCTTCTCGCCGTCGCTCAGCCGGCGGATCGGGTAGTCGGTCTCGGCGGCTTCACCGAATCCGATCCACGCACCTGTGGCGTCGACCAGTTCGAGGTGGCCGGAGACGAAGTCGGCGTGGAAGTGGGTGTTGATCACACCTTCGATGGTCAGCCCGTACTTCTTTGCGTCGGACAGGTATTCGGTGATGTCGCGGCGGGGGTCGACCACGACCGCCCTGCCGGTGCTCTCGTCGCCGATGAGGTAGGACGCGTGGGAGAGGCACTCGATGTAGTACTGCTCGAGAATCATGGATTCCTCCGTTGCTGGATCCGGGTGATGTTCCGGCGATGTAGACATCGTGGCATATACCCCCTAGGGTATGTCAAGTACCCCCTGGGGTATCCGGGTTCGATTTCCCGGCAGCGCAGGATCGAGCAGGGAGTTACCGATGGAGAATCCGGAAGCCGATACCGCCGCCCTGCGACGCCTGCGCCGAGCACAAGGCCAGCTCACCGCGGTTATCACGATGCTCGAAACCGACCGCGATCTGCGCGAGGTGGTCATCCAGCTCGCAGCGACATCCCACGCGCTGCATCGCGCCGGATTCAAGATCATCTCGGACCGGCTCCGCCGATGCATCCTCGACGAACAGGACGCCGCCTGCGACGACCGCATCACCGAGAAGGAACTCGAGGAGTTGTTCCTCGGCCTCGCCCGAGTTCACACGACAACACTCCTTGTGTATACCCCTGGGGGTATGTGTACGATAGTCGAAGAATACCCCCTGGGGCACTTCTATCAGCCCCATCCGATTCCCCGATCGAAAGGCCATTCATGATCGAGTCTGCTGTCACCGTCGACCCGAACTCCTTGCACGCGTCGATCGACTCCGGCAAGAACGTACGGATCATCGACGTCCGCACTCCGGGCGAGTTCGAATCCGTGCACATTCCCGGCGCCTACAACGTCCCCCTGGACCTGCTGCGCGAGCACCGCGACGAGTTCTGTGCCCATTTCGACGAGAACGTCGTGCTGGTATGCAGATCCGGACAGCGTGCCGGTCAAGCCGAAGAGACCCTGCGCGGGGCAGGATTGTTCAACCTCCACATCCTCGCCGGCGGCATGCTCGGCTGGGAATCGGCCGGCCTGCCCGTCAACCGCGGCGCCGAACGCTGGGATCTCGAACGCCAGGTCCGGCTCGTCGCCGGTTCGCTCGTGCTGAGCTCGGTTCTCGGCAGCATCGCCGTGCCGAAGCTCAAGTGGCTCGCCGCCGGAATCGGCGGTGGGTTGACCTTCGCCGCACTGTCGAACACCTGCGCGATGGGCATGCTGCTGTCCAAGCTGCCCTACAACCGCGGCGCCTCGTGTGATGCCCAGAGCATCGTCGCGCAGCTGGTCCGGTCGAATACAGAACGCGCCGAGAGGAACTGATCATGATCGCGTTGACCGTAGCTCTGGCAGTCCTCGTCGGTGTCACCCTCGGACTGCTCGGTGGCGGAGGCTCGATTCTCACCGTCCCGCTACTCGCTTACGTCGCAGGCATGGACGCCAAGGAAGCGATTGCCACTTCGCTGCTGGTCGTGGGTGTCACCAGCGCGGTCGGCGCGATCTCCCACGCACGCGCCGGCCGCGTGCAGTGGCGCACCGGAATCCTGTTCGGCCTGGCAGGCATGGTCGGCGCCTACGGCGGTGGTCTGCTCTCACGCTTCATCCCCGGCACCGTCCTGCTGCTCGGCTTCGCCGTGATGATGATCGCCACGGCGATCGCCATGCTCCGCGGCCGCAAGAACAAAGCCGCGGCCGACGAGGGCGAGCGCGCGATGCCCGTCGGCAAGATCCTGCTCGACGGTGTGGTCGTCGGTCTGGTCACCGGCCTCGTCGGCGCCGGCGGCGGCTTCCTCGTCGTCCCGGCTCTGGCACTGCTCGGCGGCCTGCCGATGCCGGTCGCCGTCGGTACCTCGCTGATCGTGATCGCCATGAAGTCCTTCGCCGGACTCGGCGGCTACCTGTCCACAGTGCAGATCGACTGGCGTCTGGCGGCGATGGTCACCGGTGCCGCCGTCGTGGGCAGCGTCATCGGCGGCCGCCTGACCTCACTGGTCGATCCGGACACCCTGCGCAAGAGCTTCGGCTGGTTCGTCCTGATCATGTCCTCCGTCATCCTCGCCCAGGAGATCCACCCCGGTGTCGGCATCGCCGCGGCGGCACTCACCGTCGTTGCCGCCGGCGCTACCTATGCCTGCAACCGCAGGGAGCACTGCCCGCTGCAACGACTCGGAGGACGCCCTCGCGCCGCCGTGGCGGCGGGCTGAGCGGAAGAGTCGGAAGTACTCACCCATTCTCGACAGACCCGAACCGAGGAGTTCACCATGCACGAAGTCGACACTGCCGCTCTGATCCAGGCGTGGGAGTCCGGAGCTCCGGTGCTCGATGTCCGCGAGGACTACGAGTACATCCAGGGCCACGTTCCCGGCGCCCAATTGATCCCCCTCCCCGAACTGTCCGCCCGTGTGAGCGAGGTATCTCCGGGAGAGACCGTCTACGTCATCTGCGCATCGGGAAACCGGAGCAAGCGCGGAGCCGAGATCCTCGAATCGGCCGGACGGCCCGCGGTATCCGTTGCCGGCGGGACGAGAGCGTGGGTGACTGCGGGCCGAGAGGTCCGGCGCGGCCCCACCGCCTGAGCATCGGTCGCACAACTCACACTCCGACCAGATACCCCCGGGGGTACACTGGTCTACAAAACTAGGAAAGGACGCCTCCATGGTCGGCGACGAAGACAGCATCGCACTGGTACTCAACCGGCTGCGCCGCGCACAGGGTCAGCTCGGCGGAGTGATCGCGATGATCGAACAGGGTCGTGACTGCAAGGATGTCGTAACCCAGCTCGCCGCGGTCTCCCGCGCTCTGGACCGCGCCGGATTCAAGATTGTGGCGAGCGGTTTGCGGGAATGCCTCACCGAGACGGCCCAGGACGGCAAGGAGCCGATGACCGAGGCCGAACTCGAGAAGCTCTTCCTCGCCCTGGCTTGACACCTCCCCATCCGAGAGAAAGCAGGACACCCATGACACTCGCACTCTCGACCACCCTGCATACCTCGTTCGACGATGCGGTCGAACGCACCCGCAAGGCACTGGCCGGGCAGGGATTCGGCATTCTCACCGAGATCGACATGAAGGCCACCCTGAAGGCCAAGCTCGGTGAGGAGCTGGAGGATTACATGATCCTCGGTGCATGCAATCCGCCGCTCGCCCACCGGGCGGTGACGGTCGATCGGCAGATCGGGCTCTTGCTCCCCTGCAACGTCGTGGTCCGCACCGACCCCGAGGATCCCGACACCGTGGTGGTCGACGCGATGAACCCACAGATGATGGTGCAGGTCGCCGATCAGCCGGGACTCGCGGAGGTCGCCGACGACGCCACCACCGCTTTGCAGGCCGCCATCGATTCCTTGAAGGCGGATACGGCACAGAACTGAAGCGACACCACGAGGGCCGGCACAGCGACTGTGCCGGCCCTCGCCCCGAACGGGTCAGGGATAGTTGGGATTGTTGTATTCGGGGATCTCGATGCTGATCGGGCGCAGTTCCGACATGTACAGCAGGACGAACTGGCGCAGCAGTTCGTCGAACGTCCAGTAGGCATCCGGCGCCAGCGGAAGCGGCAGCAGGCCTTCGCGTACCGCGATGAACGGGCCCCACGCGACGTCGAGCAGTGTGCCCCAGACGGGTTCGCGTGGAATGTTGAGCCAGTCGGCGATCTCGTCGCCGAGCGCGAACCGTGTCAGCGCCCCGAGGATGGGGCGGGTCAGGAGCGTGAAGTCGAGACCCTTACCGAGGTCGAGCAGCATATCGGCGAGCTTCACACCCTCGGGCGTGGGCGCGAGGATCGGATCGAGCGCTTCCTGCGCCTGGGATTCGGCGTCGTCCCAGGTGGCCGGGATGTACTGATCCTCGATACCGAGCATGTGCGCGCTGACCTGCCACGAGTGCAGGAATCCGTCGGCCTCCGCAGCCGGGATCGGAACCTTCCACTCCTTCAACGTGCGCATCACGCTGGTGGGCAGGCTGTGCCAGGTGACCATCATGTCGTGCTGGCTGATCGGCACATCCTCGGGCGCCATGTTGGACCAGTGCGACGATTGCGGGAGCAGATGGCGCACGGCGGCATGGACGAGCCTGGTCTTGACGGACGTGACGATCATTTCACCGTCGCCCAGATACGCATTGCGAGAACCGATGTCGTAGCCCAATTTTGCGGTCTTCGAGATGCGGCCCTTCATGTTCGCGCCGCCCTTGGAGTAGTAGACGGCCAGCGCCTCTTTCGGGATGACCGTGCTCATCATCCCGCTCACGAATCCGTACAGCACACCGAGGTACAGCCCGCGCTTCTCGTTGAAGCGGACGGCCGTCTCGAGTTTCGCCGGATCGGCCCAGGTCGGAAGCTGCCGGGCGTGTTCCATGAAGTCGCGCAGGTCGTTCGGAAGCCCTTCGGGCAGCGGCTGGGAGTTCTTCTTCCAGGTGCGCAGCAGCTCGTTGACCCTCGGTACGTCGCCGCGCTCGAGCAACGAGGCGACGAGCGGGTCGGCCTCGTTGTCCCATACCTGTCGCGGATCGGCACCGCTCCCCGTACCCGGTATCGATCCTGCGGGCGACCACCTCCAGGGTCGGGCCTGTGCCGGTGTCGCCACCGCGAACGCGCCCAGTGCACCGAGGAGGCCACCGGTTTTCAGAACGTCGCGCCTGCTCGGATTATCCATACTGTCACTCCCCTACGACTCGTGGATGTAGCAATGAAACATCTGGAGTTTCTCTGTAACATGGAACCACACCGTGGCTCGGGTCACGATGAATCGTGAAATGTCACTGCTCGGCATGGTCGGCGACAGGACCGGAACGGTAAACTCTGGCCTTCGAGGAGGACATGTGGATTCTGCGTCGCCGATTTCCCGAGCGGTCTCACCCGCCTCCCCACCGCCCCCTGCCGAATCGACATCGTTGCTGGAACGTGCTTTTCAGGACGCACTTCTCTTTCCGGACGAATCCGTCATGGGTATCGAGATCGACGAAACTCGTGTGCGTCTGCTCGATGCCGCCTACGACCAGTTCTGCCGGACCGGCATCCAACGCTCCTCGATGGAGGAGATCGCCCGCCGCGCGAAGCTGTCGCGAATCACCCTGTACCGCAAGTTCGAATCGAAGGATGCCCTCGTCGACGAGGTCATCATGCGCGAGTTCCGCCGCTACTTCCTGCGTTTCCTCGAGGACATCGCCCAGGCCGACACCGTGGCCGACCGCGTGGTCCTCGGATTCGTCAGCGCGCTGCGCGTCATCCGCACGAACAGACTGATCGGCAATCTGCTCGAGACCGAACCGGGGCTGTTCGCCGGCGCGATCGGTGGCGACGACGGAACGATGCTCGCCGCCGTCCGCCGGTTCGTCGCGGGGCAGTTGCAGCGCGAACAACGCGCCGGAACGGTCGCTGCCGACCTGAACACCGACCTGGTGGCAGAGATGCTCGTCCGTATGTCGGCGTCGTTCCTCACCACGCCGAGCCAGGTCGTCGACATCGACGACGACGAGGCCCTCGCGTCGATCGCCCGGCAGTTCCTCGTTCCGATGGTGCTGCCGGACTACGGCTCGACGCGGTAGTACCGGCCTTCGTCGTCCAATCGCGCACGCAGCGCTTCCAATACCTGCCGCTGCCCCTTGTGCAGCTTCGTCTCGGCGTCCGCGGCGACGACCCACCGGGCATCGTCGACCTCCGGGATCGTGATCCGCTTACCGGACTTCGGCGGCCATTCGACCTCGCACGTGTTGCTTTCGACGAACTGCAACTCGTCCGTCGTCTCTCCCGCGTAGATGCTGACGATCTTGCCGGACGACTGCCGGTAGCGACCGAGCAACGACAGCGGTACGTCCGGCGGTTCGATCCCGCATTCCTCGGTGAACTCGCGCAGGGCGACCTCCCGGGGATCCTCCTCCGGGTCGTACTCCCCCTTCGGCACCGACCAGGCCGCTTCGTCCTTCCCCTTCCAGAACGGACCACCGGGGTGGACGAGCCACACGCTGAGCAGACCGGTCTCGTCGATGCGGTAGAACAGCAGACCTGCACTGGTGGCGGCCATCATCGCTCCTGTATACCTGCGACAGGTTGACGCAGAATCGTTTTCAGTTTCTCGGGGGCCGTGCGGCGAGGGTCGGACAGGTAGATCTCGTGGTGGTCGCCGGCGAATGCCAACCCTCGTTCGGGCATCACCTGCGTGTGCAGGCGCTGCAGGACGGGGCCCTCGTCGTCGTACGGTCCGATGTGCAGGATCTGCAGCGCCCTGCCCTCCGTCAGCCGGAACGGCCGCACACGCGACAGGGACGGGAGCGGCTTCTTCTTCGCGCGGGCCTTGTCGCCCGCCGCTGCGATCGCGTCGTCCACCATGTCGTCGGTGATCCAGGGCGGCTGCGCGATGAGCATGCGCCACGACCAGGAGTCCTTGTCCCGCGTGAGAAAGGTGCTCATGTCCTCGCTCCACCACAGACCTTCGAGGGGCCCGACGACGAAATCCCGGCCGAGTTCCTTCTCGGAGGTGAACTTCAGGGTGTACGCCACCGAGTAGAGGGCCTCGACGGCGTCGGCGTACTCGTCGGAACCGTTCGGATCGCTCTTGCCGTCGACGGCGAGGTAACCGAACTCGGGGACGTGCACCTCGGTGAAATCCTCGGTCGAGCAGGTGTACAGCTCACGGTGCTCACGCTTGATGTCGTATTTGCCCACGGCGCCCCTTCCGTTCGAGGACGAGAATAGGCGTCCGGCGGCATCCGTACGGGCGATCCACACCCCTTCGCCCCGCGGCCGTTTGCGTCTAGCATCGTCCCCATGCTCGACGAGAGCACCCAGAAGACGTTCGAGGAGAACCGCACCCACCTGCTGTCGGTGGCGTACCGCCTCACCGGGAGCATCGCCGACGCCGAGGACGCCGTGCAGGACGCATGGCTGCGACTTGCGGGCGCGGATGTCTCCGAGGTGCGCGACCTGCGTGCCTGGCTGACGACGGTCGTGGGACGGTTGTGCCTCGACAGATTGCGCTCGGCCGCGGTGCGCCGCGAGACCTATGTGGGCCAGTGGCTGCCCGAACCGATCGTCGCGCCCCTCGGTTCCCCTGCTCCCCCGGATCCGCTCGACGAGATCGTGCGCGATGAGGACAACCGCCTCGCGGCCCTGGTCGTCCTCGACAATCTGACACCGGCCCAGCGCGTCGCGTTCGTGCTCCACGACGCGTTCGACATCCCGTTCGACGACATCGCCCGGATCCTCGACGTCGCCACCCCGACCGCCCGCCAGCTGGCTTCCCGCGCCCGCCGGACGGTCTCGGCCGTTCCACCGCCGAGTTCACCGGCCGAACACGAGGAGGCCGTCGGGCGACTCGTCGCGGCGTTCGCGGGCGCCGACCTCGACGCCGTCGTCGCCGCGCTCCATCCCGACGCCCGCATGATCGGGGACGCCGGCGGCACGACGCGCACCGCGCTGAACGTCGTGGTCGGCGCCGAGAAGGTCGCGCGGTTCATCCTCGGACTGCTGCGGCTCTACGGTGCCGAGGCGTTGACGGCCTTCGAACCGGTCCTCGTCAACGGCGAGCTGGGTCTGTTGAACCGCGGTCGCCCGGCCGAGGACGGTCGGCCGGGCTTTCCTCCGCGCGTGACGGCGTGGACCGTGCGGGACGGACGGATCTGGGCGGCCTACGACATCGCGAACCCCGAGAAGCTCAGACGCGGAGTCCTTCTGCCCGACGGCATCTTCGACTAGGCGTCATGCGTTCCCGGCTTCGTCGGCCCACGGCACCCGGCAGGCGTCTGTGCTGAATCCCTGATCGTGGATGCCCAGCGCCGAGTTCATGCGCGCACGCATGTTCTCGAGCGCGATCTGATAGGTGAGTTCGACGACGCCCGCCGGCCCGAAACGACGTTCGAGGTCGGCGACCTGTTCGTCGGTGACCTCCTTCGCCACGTCGCCGGTCATCGCGTCGGCGTACGCGATCGCGGCCTTCTCGTCGTCGCTGTAGAGATCGGAGGTCTCGTACTCGGCGATGTGGGCGAGTCGTTCGGTGTCGAGTCCGTCCAGCCGCTGGAGCATCGTGCCGAAGTCGATGCACCACGAGCATCCGACGGTCCACGCCACGCGGTAGACCGCGATCTCCCGGACCGCGGCGGGCAGGACCGTGGCGGCGCGTTGGGCGAGCATCTCGTGGACTCCGCTCGTACGCATCAACCTCGGATGGTGCGCCGTCACCGCGAAGGGTTCGGGGACCGAACCGAACCTGCGGCGGGCGAGCGCATACATCGCACGGGTCATCGGACCGGTGCGGTCGGGAGCGACGGCTTCGAGGCGTGCCATGACGGTGTCCTTCCGGTGCGACCGACGGATACTCCGCCGGTTCGAGGTGGCCTACATCATGGAGACGAGGCAGGCCGCACGGATGTGACACCGCGGGCGCTACGCTGCAGGAATGGCTGATTCGACGACTTCGGGACGAGTTCGTACGGTCTCCCGGCTACGACCGTTCGCCTCGACGATCTTCGCCGAGATGACCGAACTCGCCGTGCGGCACGGCGCGATCAACCTCGGGCAGGGCTTTCCCGACGTCGACGGCCCACCCGCCATGCTCGAGATCGCCCGCAACGCGATCGCCGAGGGGGTCAACCAGTACCCGCCCGGGTCCGGCATGCCGGTCCTGCGCGAGGCCGTCGCCGCCGACCGCGCCGCGCGGTACGGCCTGCACCACGACCCCGAGTCCGAGGTGCTCGTCACCGTCGGCGCCACCGAGGCGATCAGCGCCGCGATCCTCGGGCTCGTCGAACCCGGCGAGGAGGTGCTCCTCACGGAGCCGTACTACGACTCGTACGCGGCGTCGGTGGCGCTCGCCGGCGCGACGCGCCGGACCGTGCCGCTGACCCGTTCCGGGAACGGTTTCGTGCTCGACGTCGACGCCCTGCGCGCCGCCGTCACCGAGCGGACACGGATGCTGGTCGTCAACAGTCCGCACAATCCCACCGGCACCGTCTACGACCGCGAAGCGCTGACCGCCCTGGCCGAGCTCGCCTGCGAACGCGACCTGCTGGTGCTGTCCGACGAGGTGTACGAGCATCTGGTCTTCGACGGCCGTACGCACATCCCGCTCGCATCGTTGCCCGGCATGGCCGAACGGACGATCACGGTCTCGAGTGCCGCCAAGACCTTCAACGTCACCGGATGGAAGATCGGGTGGGCGATGGGCCCGCGCGAACTGATCGACGGGGTGCGCGCCGCGAAACAGTTCATGACGTTCGTCGGTGGAGCGCCGTTCCAACCGGCGGTCGCACATGCGTTGACGCACGAACAGGACTGGATCGCGTCGATGCGTGCCGACCTCGAACGCAAGCGAACCTTCCTGTCCCACGCACTCTCCGAGGCAGGCCTGAAGGTGTTCGACTCCGCCGGAACGTATTTCGTGTGTGCCGATCTGACACCGCTCGGCCGGACCGACGCGGTGGCCTTCTGCCGGGAGCTTCCGGGCCGCATCGGGGTGGCCGCGGTACCGGTGAGCGTCTTCGTGGACGACATCGCGTCGTGGAATCATCTGGTGCGCTTCGCATTCTGCAAGCGGGACGAGGTGCTCACCGAAGCGGTGGCACGTCTGAACGGATTGCAGGAGGCACGCTAGATGTTGCGACCGACCATCCCGTCGGACTTCGTGTCCCGAGCGGTACGGGTGGGAGCCGAGGAGGGCATCGATCTGCAACCGGCCCTCGAGGCAGCGCGCATCAGCCGCGCGGTCCTCACCCATCCCCATGCGCGGCTCACGCCCGCCCAGGTCAGTCGCTTCACCCAGGTGGTCTGGCAGATCACCGACGACGAACTCTTCGGCATCGCAGAAGCTCCCGTGCCCCGCGGCACCTTCCGGGTGATGTGCCTGACCCTCATCCATCGGCCCGATCTCGATCACGCTCTGCAACGGATGATCGAGGTGAACCATGTCATCCGGTCACTGCCGCAACTGAGCCTGACCCCGGGTGCGTCCACCACCTTCCTGGAGGTGGAACTGCCGGAGGTCGTGGACGACAAGACCCGCGTGGTGGTGGATTTCCTTCTCATGCTGCTGCACCGCTTCGCCGCGTGGCTGGTGGGCGGGCGCGTCCCCCTCGAATCGGTCTTCCTGCCGTACACCGAACCCGATCCCGTCCTGGCCCGCAGTTACGACGCGATCTTCGGTGTGCCGGTGACCTTCGGCGCGGGACGGGCCGCACTCGAGATCGACAATGCCGCGCTGAAGTCGCCGCTCGTGCAGACCGAGGAATCGCTCGAGGAGTACCTGCGCGATTCCCCGAATCTCATTCTCTCCGAACGTGAGTACGAGTCGACGGTATCGTCCCAGGTGCGGCGGATCTTCGAGTCGGGCATCGAAGGCCGGACGGCGACCGCCGAGGACATCGCCGGCAGGCTCGCGGTGAGCCCTCCCCATCTGCGCCGGCTGCTCCGTCAGGAGGGGACGTCGCTGGGGCAGTTGCGCGAGGAGGTCCTCCGCGACCTCGCGATCGCGGGGCTGAGACGTGGTGAGGCGGTCGACGATCTGTCGTCCCGGCTCGGCTTCTCCGAGCCGAGCGCCTTCCGCCGGGCGTTCAAGAGATGGACCGGAAACACCCCTCGCGCATACCGAGAACACCGCTGACGCTCACGACTGCCAACCGTCGCGACCCCGCCGGGTACCCGCCCGGTTCCGGAACAAAACTCGATTCGACCAGGAGTTTTGAGCGAGGACCCGGGCATGCGGACATGCCGGGGTCCGGCTTGCATTCCGGCATTTTCAATGGGAACGTCGGAAGCGAACCGTCATCGACTTTCGAGAGGGTGATCTACGAGCTATGCGCACGATCGTTCGCGACGACTATCCGACCCGCGGTCGCACCGCCTGCGAGTCCGTCGAGAGGAAGGATCCCGTCGTCTGGGGTTCGGCCGACGGCGGGCCGCTCGACGCCGAGGCCGTGTCCGGATACGACCGCCGCGGGTTCCACACCGCCGAAGGACTTCTCGCCGCACACGATGTGGGAAACCTTCTGGAGGAGACCGCACGACTCGGCCGGGAGCTCGGTGACGACGACCGTGTGGTCCGCGAACAGGGCAGCGGCGATGTCCGCTCGGTCTTCGACGTGCACCGGCTCAGCGATCTCGTGGACTCCATCATCCGCAGGCCCGAGATCGTCGGTATCGCACGGCAACTGCTGGGATCCGATGTGTACGTCCACCAGTCGCGGCTCAACGTCAAGCCCGGCTTCCGCGGCGGCCCGTTCTACTGGCATTCGGACTTCGAGACGTGGCACGCCGAGGACGGTATGCCCAAGCCGCGTGCCCTGAGCATCTCGATCGCTCTGACCGAGAACTACGGCTACAACGGCGGTTTGATGATCATGCCGGGTTCGCACAGGACGTACGTCTCGTGCGCGGGCGAGACGCCCGAGGACTACTACCGCGAGTCGCTGGTCACCCATGTTCCGCCGACGGGTTCGCCCGACGAGGACACCCTCACCCGGCTGGCGGCCGAGCACGGCATCGCGACGTTCACCGGCCCGGCGGGCTCGGCGACGGTCTTCGATTCGAACTGCATGCACGGTTCGAACGGGAACATCACGCCGTTCCCGCGTTCGAACCTGTTCGTGGTGTTCAACAGCGTCGAGAACACGCTTGTCGAACCGTTCGCCGCGTCGAAGCCGCGTCCGTCCTATCTGGGCAGCCGCGACTTCACGCCCCTGACGTGACATGAGGTGAGCACTTCCCACGGCTGTGGCCGGGACGCCCCGTGGCGTCCCGGCCGCCGTCGTCACGGAGATGTCGTGCGTTCCTGCATGTCGATCGGCATGGCACGTCCGCGTGAGCCGAAGATCGCGCGCCGGAGGGTGAACCTGCCCAGCTCGCGATCGTAGGGCCGGTATGCCGCATATACGATCACGTGGAGACGCGACTGCAGACGGATGAGTTTGCGGATCTGCGGCGTGAGCCTGCCGTGCAGTTCGAAAGTGTCGATGCCCGACCGGATGTAGGCCTCGTACTCGCTCGGCGGTGTATAGGCCCGGCGCGGCGACACGTCGGCGAACAGTTCGGTGAGCTGGGCGATCTCGATGTCCGCTTCGCGGAGACACAGTGCGAGGTCGATGTCCTCGTGGATCTTCGGGTCGGTACTGACGGCGTCGCGGACCTGCTCCCACGCGGACCGACGCAGTGCCATGTTCGCGCCGTGCAGGTTGTCGATCCGCCGTTCCCCACCGAATGTTCCTTGCGCCACCCGCTTGTCGATGTACCACTGCTTGAGCCTGCGGTAGGGGGAATCGTAAGAGTTGCTGAGTCCGCTGATCGCTCCCACCTCCGCGGTGTCGTCGCGGGCGAAGAAGCTGCGGACGGTGTGCGCCCAGCCGGGACGAACCCGCGTGTCCGCATCGATCCGTCCGATGAGATCTCCCGTGGCCGCGTCCAATCCGGCATTACGCGCGAATCCGACACCCGGCCGTGACTCGACGATCCGTCGCACGAGGGGCTTGCCGGCGGCGATGGCTTCGACGATCTGCGCCGTGCGATCGGTCGAATTGTTGTCCACGACCAGGATTTCGTGGATCTCCGACTTCTGGGCGAGCAGCGCCGCGAGGCATTGCGCGATGTAACGCTCCTCGTTGTGGGCCGGCACGACGATCGACAACCTGTTCGTAGCCATGGAAACGACGCTACCGGACCGACGAGGGCCGGCGGTTCGCCATCGCTGACGACTCCGCCGGCCCTTCGCGCCGCAGACGGTTCAGCCGCGACGGGTGCGCACGGCCTGCGCGAGGCGGTCGAGCTGCGCGGCGGTGGTGTCCCAGTCGATGCACGCGTCGGTGATCGACTTGCCGTAGTCGAGCTTGTCGGCCTCGCCGAGGGTCAGGTCCTGACGTCCCGCCTCGATGAAGCTCTCGAGCATCAGTCCGACGATGCCCTTCTCGCCGGCCTCGATGCGCTCGGCGACATCGGTGACGACGTCGACCTGCTTGTTGTGGTCCTTGCGGCTGTTGCCGTGGCTCGCGTCGATGACGACACGCTCGGGCAGACCGGCCTTGCGCAGGCGGGCCATCGTGTCGGCCACGGTCTCGGCGTCGTAGTTCGGTCCCGCGCTACCACCGCGCAGGATGACGTGGCAGTCCGGGTTGCCGACGGTCTCGATGAGCGCAGCCTGACCGTCGAGGTCGGTGCCGGGGAAGACGTGGCTGGCCGCTGCGGCACGGGTGCCGTCGACCGCGACCTGCACGTCACCTTCGGTGGAGTTCTTGATGCCGACGGGCATGGACAGCGCGCTGCACAGCTGGCGGTGGACCTGACTCGCGGCGGTGCGGGCGCCGATGGCTCCGTAGGTGACCAGGTCGGCGTAGTACTGGGGAAGGATCGGATCGAGGAACTCGCAGCCGACGGGCAGGCCGAGACCGGAGACGTCGAGCAGCAGCTTGCGGCCGATGCGCAGGCCGGTGTTGATGTCGAAGGTGCCGTCGAGGTGCGGGTCGTTGAGCAGGCCCTTCCATCCGAGCGTGGTGCGCGGCTTCTCGAAGTACACGCGCATCACGACGTGCAGGTCGTCGCGCAATTCCTCGGCCTTGGCGGCCAGGCGGCGCGCGTAGTCCATCGCGGCGGCGGGGTCGTGCACGGAGCAGGGGCCGACCACGACGACGAGGCGGTCGTCGGCTCCGTTGAGGATGTCGACGGTGCCGGCGCGACCCGAGCGGACGGTCGCTGCGACGACGGCGTCGGGTGCGTACTCGGCACGGATCTCGGAGGGTGCGACGAGGGGGCTGACCTTGACGGTGCGCTGTTCGTCGAGATTCGACGTGGAGATTCCGCTGGTCGCGGTTCCGGTGCTGGGGCTCATCGATGGTTCCTGTTCTCGGTGGTGCGGATTCCGACCCGAGAGAACCTGAGATTCCGACGAGCCGGTCTGGATCCGGCTCGTAGGTGAAGAAGTCAGCGCGTGGTCACGCCGACCGACCCACCCCGGGCCGACCTGCTAAACCAGAAATATGCACGCTGCATAGCTCCGGACTGTACCAGGACGGCCGATGCGCCTGTCAAACCACCCCCGGTGTGGGGACGAAGAGGCGCCTCGTCAGCGTGGGCCCGTGGGCAGGACGACACGCCCGAAGGTCGTGCTCAGCACTCCGGCAGCGGAGGTGTACCAGGCACCGGCGGCAGCGGCGAGTCCGAAATAGCCACCGACCCTCGTCAGACCGGTCTGCTCCAGCAGCGCTCCGAGGGTGAGGAAGACGAAGGCGGCGAGGAGCACCGAGAAGGTGACGAAGAGGGCTGCGCTGATCCGGGTACTGGCGAACCACATGTAGACGGTGAAGATGGTCCAGGCCAGCAGGAAGATGCCCACCCCGACGTGCCGCTCGGCACCCATCTCCTCGGCGGTGTAGGTGACCAGATACCAGAAGCTCAGCCAGAACGCCCCGTACGAGCTGAACGCCGTCGCCCCGAAGACGTTGCCCTTCAGAAACTCCCACATTCCGGCGGCGAGCTGTGTGAGGCCGCCGTAGAACAATGCCACCCCGAAGACGGCGGCTTCCGCCTCCACCGAGACGAACCCGGCGTTGGCGCAGGACAGGATGAACGTCGTGAGGGCGAAGGCTGCCAGACCCAAGGGTCCGGGGTCGGCGATGTGGGCGCCTCTGTGAACGGGGACCGCGATTTCGTTGGGGTCGTCTTCGGTGTACGACATCCGCCGGCTTCCTTCACGGGAGAAGTGCCCGACGCAGGCTCCCGGGCTCCTTCGGATGGTTCGAACACTTCCAGTGTGCGCCTCGGCAACCGGTGTGCGTGCGGCAAACGGGAAGCCGATTTCCGGGGGCGATCGAGCTTTCGAACTTCTAATGTGGCGAGCATGAGCACGCATGTCGTCCGCAGCCGCCATGTCTCTCGGGTCGTCCGATGCCCACCGCGCCGGGTCTACGAGTTCGCCGCGGATCCCGACAACCTGCCGAAGTGGGCGGCCGGTCTGGCGCGGAGCGAGGTGCGGCGGGTCGGCGACACCCTCGTCGCGGAGTCCCCGATGGGCAAGGTCACCGTCCGGTTCGTCGGCACCAACGACCACGGGGTGCTCGACCACGAGGTGACACTGCCGTCGGGGACGACGGTGTACAACCCGATGCGGGTACTCCCCCACCCGGACGGTGCCGAGGTCGTCTTCACCGTCCGGCAGATCGAACTGACCGACGACGAGTTCGACCGCGACACGCGCATGGTGGAAGAGGACCTCGCGCGACTCGCGGCGCTCCTCGAGTCGTGACCCTTCGGAACAGGAGAACGTGAATGGCCCGCAAGATCGCCACCAACACCGCAGTCGGCCTGGAGGAACTGCTGGACTTCGTCCGGCCCCGGCACCGGATGATCCTCATGACGCAGCGCGACGACGGCACACCGCAGGCCTCCCCCGTCACCGGTGGCGTCGACGACAGCGGCCGCATCGTGATCGCGACGTATCCCCGGCGCGCCAAGACCCGCAACGCCCGCAGCCGGCCGGAGGTCGGTGTCGTCGTGCTGTCCGACGACTGGAACGACGCGTGGGTGCAGGTCGACGGAACCGCGGAGGTGGTCGATGCCCACGACGACGTCGAACCGTTCGTCGAGTACTTCCGCAACATCGCCGGTGAACATTCGGACTGGGACGAGTACCGGCAGGCCATGCGTGATCAGGGCAAGTCGCTGATCCGGATCACCCCGACCCGCTGGGGTCCGGTGGCCACGGGAGGCTTCCCGCCCGAACTGGCGTAGACACCTCACCACCCCGCGTCGACCACGTGCCCCGCGATTCGTCGCAGGGGCACGTTGCGTTCCTGGGACAGCTTCCGGAGCAGGACGAACGCGTCGTCGGCGCCCACCGCGAAGCGTTCCATGAGCATGCCCTTCGCCTGCCCGATGACGTCGCGGGACGCGAGTGCGTCGCGCAACTGTTCCTCCTGGCGGGAGGCGACCAGCGCGATCGCCGCGTGGGTCGCCAGGCTCGTGCCCACATCGACGCTGTGTTCGTCGAACGCTTCCGCACGGGAACTGTGCACGTGCAGTGCTCCGTGGACCTCGCCGGTGTACAGGCACAGCACCAACGCCGATCCGACACCGGCGGCCGCGGATCCGGAAGAGACTGCAGGCCAACGACTCTCACATCGCATGTCGGTGACGAGAATCGTCCTGCGCTCCCGCATCGACTCCACGCAGGGGCCGTCGCCCGCTTCCCGCTGCAGTGCGTCGACCACGCTCGGCAGCGGCCCGGTCGCGGCGCGGGATTCGAAGCACAGACCGGACGTGCGCACCGCGATCCCGGCCTGCTCGGCGCCCGGGATCAACTCGACGGCCGACGAAGTGATCAGGCTCAGGGTGTCGTCGAGACACGCGGATTCGGCGCGCATCCTGCGCGCCACGTCGTCGATCGAACAGCGCCATCGTCCCTCGGGCCGTGCGCCGCTCGACCGCTCCCTGTTGCCGACCTCCCCCGATGCCACGCCACATACTTGCACCCGCCTCCCGGCGTGCCGAAAGACCCTAGGGCGGGGAGCCGATCGGACCGATCACGAACGGCCGGCGGTCTACCGCCACGGCACGCGTTCCGGGTCGCGCAGCATCCGCCGTGCCGTGGACATCCGGTGCACCTCGTCGGGGCCGTCGTAGATGCGGGCGTAGCGCGCCCGCCGGTACATCCCCTCGAGCGGTGTGTCGGCGGTGAGGCCGAGCGCCCCGTGCACCTGGATCGCGCGGTCGACGACATCGTGCAGCATCTGCGCGCCGCGGAACTTGATGAGCCCGATCCGGACCCGGGCGTCCTCCCCTGCGTCCATCACCCGCGCGGCGTCCAGCGTCATCAGACGTGCGGCCTGGATGTCGGCGGCGGATTCGGCGATGTAGCGCTGGATCTCACCCTTCTCGGCGAGCAGCGATCCGTGGGCGAAGCGCGAGTTGGCGCGGGCACACATGAGTTCGAAGGCTCGTTGGGCCTGGCCGAGCCACCGCATGCAGTGGAAGATCCGTCCCGGCCCGAGCCGGTCCTGCGCGACGACGAAGCCGTTGCCGCGTTCGCCGAGCACATTCTCCTCGGGAACCCGCACACCGTCGTACCGCACCTCGTAGTGATCGCTCGGGTCGTGCCCCATCGTGGGGATCGCCCGCACGATCTCGAGTCCTGGGGTGTCGATGGGCACGATGATCGCGCTGATGCTGCGGTGCAGCGGCGTCGACTCGGGTTCGGTCCGGGCGAAGACCGTGCAGTAGCCGGCCTGCGCGGCGCCGGTGGTGAACCACTTGTGTCCGTCGATCACCCATTCGCCGTTCTCGAGCCGGGCGGTGGTCTGCACGAGCACAGGGTCGGATCCGGCCACTTCCGGCTCGGTCATGCCGACGGAGGGCAGGATGTCGCCGGAGACGAGCCCGGGGATCCAGCGCTCGCGTTGTTCGGCGGTGCCGTGCCGCTGGATCATCAGGGCGTCCTGCATGGACACCGATCCCACCGCGAGCTGACCGTACTCGGAGCGTCCGATGATCTCGTTGAGGTAGACGAAGTCGAGGAAGGGAACCCCGCCCCCGCCCATCTCCTCGGGATGCCCCAGTGCCCACAGCCCGAGTTCCTTCGCCCTGTCCTTCAGACCGGCGAGCGCCTCGGCAGCCTTGTCGTCGTGGCGGCTCAGGACGGGTTCGAGAGGAATCACCTCGTCGTCGATGAACGAACGCATGCGGGTGCACAGTTCGGCCACCCGCCCTTCGGGCCGGTTCGCAGTCATGCCCGCCAATGTATCGGCGCACACGTGCACTCACATAGCGTTCCGTCCGGTACGGGTGTGGAAATCCGTCCGCCGGGGCATTCTGGGGCGAGTCCATCCTGCGACGCGACGAGCACGGAGGTGCCATGCCGGATCCGTCCGACCGAGTACCCGAATACGAACACACAGAAGACGGTCATCTCGTCGAGAGCCGGGCCGAGGACTTCGCCCATGCGCGCAGCCTGCCCGTGGACCCGGACTGGTTCAAGACCGCGGTGTTCTACGAGGTCCTCGCCCGCGCTTTCAACGACTCGAACAACGACGGCACCGGCGACCTGCGGGGGCTGACCGAGAAACTCGACTACATCGCGTGGCTCGGCGCCGACTGCATCTGGCTGCCGCCCTTCTACGATTCACCGCTGCGCGACGGTGGTTACGACATCCGCGACTTCCGTGCCGTGCTACCGGAATTCGGCACGGTCGAGGATTTCGTCATCTTCCTCGACGAGGCGCACAAACGCGGTATCCGCGTCATCACCGACCTCGTCATGAACCACACGTCCGACACGCACGCGTGGTTCCAGGAATCGCGGAGCGACCCCGACGGTCCGTACGGCGACTTCTATGTGTGGTCGGACGTCGACGACCGGTACCAGGAAGCCCGCATCATCTTCGTCGACACCGAGACGTCGAACTGGACGTGGGATCCGGTGCGCAAGCAGTACTACTGGCACCGGTTCTTCTCCCACCAGCCCGACCTGAACTACGACAACCCCGAAGTGCAGGACGCGATGCTCGACGTCCTGCGCTTCTGGCTCGATCTCGGCATCGACGGGTTCCGCCTCGACGCGGTCCCCTATCTGTTCGAGCGCGAGGGGACCAACTGCGAGAACCTCCCCGAGACGCACGCCTTCCTCAAGAAGTGCCGTGCGGTGATGGATGCCGAATATCCCGGCCGGGTGATGCTGGCGGAGGCGAACCAGTGGCCCACCGACGTCGTCGAGTACTTCGGCGAACCCGAGATCGGCGACGAGTGCCACATGGCCTTCCACTTCCCGCTGATGCCGCGCATCTTCATGGCGGTGCGGCGGCAGAACCGCTTCCCCATCTCGGAGATCCTCGCCCAGACCCCACCGATCCCGAAGACCGCCCAGTGGGGCATCTTCCTCCGCAACCACGACGAGCTGACCCTCGAGATGGTGACGGACGAGGAACGCGACTACATGTACGCCGAGTACGTCACCGACCCGCGGATGCGCGCCAACATCGGCATCCGTCGTCGTCTGGCGCCGTTGCTGGAGAACGACCGCAACCAGCTCGAGCTCTTCACCGCCCTGTTGCTGAGCCTGCCCGGCTCCCCCGTCCTGTACTACGGCGACGAGATCGGCATGGGCGACAACATCTGGCTCGGCGACCGCGACGCGGTGCGGACCCCGATGCAGTGGACCCCCGACCGCAACGCGGGTTTCTCCCGCGCCGACCCGGGCCGGCTGTACCTGCCGGTGATCATGGATCCCACCTACGGGTACCAGGCGGTGAACGTCGAATCGCAGATGAACTCGACGAACTCGCTGCTGCACTGGACGCGGCGGATGATCCAGGTCCGCAAGCAGCATCCGGCCTTCGGCAAGGCCTCGTTCACCGAACTCGGCAGCGCGAATCCCGCGATCCTGTCCTACCTGCGCGAGATGGCGCCCGGCCCGGAACGCAACTACAGCGACGTCATCCTGTGCGTGAACAACCTGTCGCGCTATCCGCAGGCGGTCGTCCTCGATCTGTCGCGCTTCGCCGGGTGGATCCCGGTGGAGCTGACCGGGTCCGTCCCGTTCCCGACGATCACGGAGGAGGGTTACATGATCACCCTGCCCGGTCACGGATTCTTCTGGTTCGCCCTGCAACCCGATCCGTCGAAGGAGGGACCGGGCGAGCATCCGGTGAGCAGCGAAGCGGAAGCGGCGGTACAGCCATGACGAGCAACAACGAGCTCTATCCGGACGAGCGGCTCGTCGAGGACCTGCGCGAGTGGATGCCGCACCAGCGATGGTTCGCGGCCAAGGGCCACACCGTCACCAGGATCGGTGTCGTCCTGCGTCATCCGCTCGTGGAGGAGCCCGGTTTCGGCGCCGACCACGTGATCGTGAAGGTCTCGTTCGACTCGACGGCGGACCAGATCTATCAGGTGCCCCTCGGCTTCCGTCCTCATCTCCCCGAGGAACTGCAGTCGTGGAGTGTGGTCGGTCCCGACGATTCCCACGACCACGGCCTGCACGTCTACGACGGCCTCCGCGATCAGGAGATCCTCGACCGGTACTCGCGCAATCTGGCGAGCGGCACCCCCGCCGGTGCGGTGGAGCTCCACACCGTGCCGGGTGCAGTCATCGAACAGGGCCTGCGTGGGCGTGCGCTGAGCGCGGAGCAGTCCAACACCTCCGTGGTGCTCGGAGAGAAGTTGCTGCTCAAGATGTTCCGTCGGCTCACGCTCGGCATCAATCCGGACGTCGAGCTGCCGCTCGCACTCGGTGAGGACGGGTGCCGGTCGATCGCCCCGATCCGGGCGTGGATCGAAGCGGAGGTCGACGGGGTCCGGACCACGCTGGCGATGGTGCAGGACTTCGCGGCGAACTCGGCCGACGGCTGGTCGATGGCGCTCGGCAGTGTCCGGGATCTGCTCCTCGAAGGCGATCTGCGCGCCGACGAGGTGGGCACCGATTTCGCCGGGGACTCGCACCGCATCGGCGCGGCCGTGGCGGATGTGCACGCCCATCTCGGCTCGGCGCTCGGCACGGACGAACGCGACGCCTCCGAGCTGGCCGAGGGCATGATCCACCGGCTCGAGGCTGCGGCGGCCGAGGTCCCCGAACTCGTCGAACTCTCCGACGCGATCCGGGCCCGGTTCGGCGAGGTCGCCGCGCTGGGCAAGGTGCGGGTGCACCGCATCCACGGCGACCTGCATCTCGGACAGGTGTTGCGCACCCCCGAGCGCTGGTTGCTCATCGACTTCGAGGGCGAGCCCGCGAAGTCCCTCGAGGAGCGCCGCAAGCCCGACAGTCCGTTCCGGGACGTGGCGGGAATGCTGCGGTCGTTCGACTACGCCGCACACCATTCGATCCGTGAATCCGAACAGGGCGCGGCCGTGGAGTCGCAACGGGAGTTCCGGGCCCGGGAGTGGGCCGAACGCAACTGCGCCGCCTTCTGCGACGGTTACGCGGCCGCCTCGGGCACGGATCCGCGGGACTCCGACGTCCTGCTGCGCGGCTACGAGCTCGACAAGGCGGTCTACGAGGTGGTCTACGAGGCACGGCACCGCCCCTCGTGGCTGCACCTGCCGCTCGAGGCGATCCGTCGTCTCACCACCCGCTGAGCACCGCCCGAACACGGGAAGGGGAGAGATGCCGTGGCATCTCTCCCCTTCCTCGTCGTGCGGGTCAGCTCACCTGGAGCAGCAGCTCGTCGTCGACGACGTCCGCCGTGACCCGGTTGCCCTCGGCGAGAGCGTCGTCGAGCAGCATGTCGGCGATGCGATCGTCGACCACCCGGGAGATCGAGCGGCGCAACGGTCGGGCACCGAACTCCGGCTGGTGACCGTTGCGGGCGATCCACGCCACCGCGTCGGCGGTGACCTCGAGATCGATCCCCTTGCTCTGCAGCCGCTTCCGGCTGTCGTCGAGCAGCAGCTCGGTGATCCGGTGCAGCTGGTCGTCGTCGAGCTTGCGGAACATCACGATCTCGTCGATGCGGTTGAGGAACTCCGGCCGCATCGATTCGCGCAGCCGTCCCATGACCCGGTCGCGCAGCGGCTTCTCGGCCGCCTCGGCGTCACCGGTGGTGAAGCCGAGGGCGCCACCGCGGCTCGAGATGATGTCCGAACCGAGGTTGCTGGTCATGATGACGACGGTGTTGGTGAAGTCCACCGTGCGTCCCTCACCGTCGGTGAGGCGACCGTCGTCGAGGACCTGCAGCAGCGTGTTGAACACGTCCGGGTGCGCCTTCTCGATCTCGTCGAGCAGCACCACCGAGTAGGGGTGGCGACGCACCTGTTCGGTGAGCTGCCCGGCCTCGCCGTAGCCGACGTAACCGGGAGGGGCACCGACGAGACGGCTCACGGTGTGGCGTTCGCCGAACTCGCTCATGTCGATGCGCAGCATGGTGCGCTCGTCGCCGAAGAGGACCTCGGCGAGTGCCTTCGCGAGCTCGGTCTTGCCGACGCCGGTGGGACCGAGGAACAGGAAGCTGCCCACCGGACGACGCGGATCGCTCATGCCGGAGCGGCTGCGCCGCACGGCGCGTGCCACGGCGTGGACGGCTTCGTCCTGCCCGACGACGCGCTTGTGCAGCTCGTCCTCGAGAGTGCGCAGCCTCTCCTTCTCGGCACGGGTCATCTGCGAGGCGGGAACCCCGGTGGCCCGCGAGACGATCTCGGCGATCAGCTCCGGGTCGACGGTGGGAGTTCCCTCGCCCTCACCGTCCCCACCGTCGATCCGCACCTGGATGCGGAGGATCTCGTCGCGGATGCGCGAGGCCTCCTCGTACTGTTCGGCCTCGACGGCGCGATCCTTCTCGGCTTCGAGTTCGCCCAGCCGCGAACGCAGTTCGGTCACGTCGGTGCGCGGCACCCGCAGGCGCAGTCGTGCACCGGCCTGGTCGACGAGGTCGATCGCCTTGTCCGGCAGGTGCCGGTCGGGCAGGTACCGCATCGACAGGTCGACGGCCGCTTCGAGCGCTTCGTCGGTGTACCGGACCTTGTGGAACTCGGCGTACCGATCGGCGAGACCCTTCAGGATCGCGACGGCGTCGTCGCGTGCGGGCTCGTCGACCGTGACGGGCTGGAAACGACGTTCGAGCGCCGGATCCTTCTCGATGTGCTTGCGGTACTCGTCGAGGGTGGTCGCGCCGACGACGTGCAGTTCACCGCGGGCGAGCTTCGGCTTCAGGATGTTCGCCGCGTCCATGGCGCCCTCGTTGCCGGCGCCCGCGCCGACGACGGTGTGGATCTCGTCGATGAAGACGATGAGCTTCCCCTGCTGGGCGGTGATCTCGTCGAGTGCCGCGGTGAGGCGTTCCTCGAAGTCGCCCCGGTAGCGGGTTCCGGCGACCATCGCCGTCAGGTCGAGCTGGACGATCCGCTTGTCCTGCAGGATGTCCGGGACGTCGCCGTCGACGATGCGCTGGGCGAGTCCTTCGACGATGGCGGTCTTGCCGACGCCGGCCTCACCGACGAGCACCGGGTTGTTCTTGGTGCGTCGGGCGAGGATCTCGATCGTCTGCTCGATCTCGTCGGCACGGCCGATGACGGGGTCGATGCCGCCGCCGCGAGCCCGCTCGGTGAGGTCGACGCCGAACTTGTCGAGGGTCGGCGTCGTGGTTTCCTCCGCGACGGGAGCCGCGGGGGTGGGCTGCAGTGCGGTCTGCAACGCCTGTGGGGTCACGCCCAGCGATGCCAGCAGGCGTCCCGGAGCGCGGGTCTGGTCGGCCGCGAGTGTGAAGAACAGGTGCTCGGGGTCGATGTAGGTGGAGCCGAGCGCACGCGAGAGCTGGTGCGCTTCGAGGAGCGCGGTCTTCACGGCACCGGTCAGTGCGGGTGCGGAGACGGCCTCACCGGGGCGGCTCTGCGGCAGCCGCTGGTCGACGGCGGTAGCGACGTCGGCGGGGTCGGCTCCGGCGCGCATCATGACCGTGCGGGAGGGATCCTGCTCCGCCATCGCGCGGAGGAGGTGCAGCACGTCGAGTTCCGCGTCACCGCGGTCGGTGGCGTAGCGCGCTGCGTGGGCGAGGAGATCCTGGGTACCGCGGCTCATGAAACGTGTGATGTCGATTCGGCCGGGGCCACCAGGCCCGAAGAATGCCGGCATTCCGAAGCCTTTCTGTCGAACTTGAGCCATTCTCACTCAACTAACGTGCCCAGTGCGCCCTCAATTCCCACATGGAAGTGATCCGGAACACGTATCGAGTTGTGGCCATTAATGTTGTGCACAACAAAACTGCGCGCTACATTCATTCCCGTGCCGTCTCCACTCGAACTCGACCAGCAGGTGTGCTTCGCGCTCTACCGCGCCTCCCGCACCATCACGGCCGCCTACCGGCCGCATCTCGACCGGCTGGGCATCACCTACCCTCAGTACCTCGTGCTCCTGGCACTGTGGGAACGCGATGCGCGAGGCGTGCAGGATCTGTGCGACTCGCTCGATCTCGACACGGGCACACTGTCCCCCCTGCTCAAACGGCTCGAGGCCGCCGGATACGTCGAACGACGCCGGCAGCAGACCGACGAACGTCGTGTCGTCGTCCACCTCACCGAAGCGGGAGATGCACTCCGGACAGAGGCCGCGGACATCCCCGGCTGCGTGACGCGGGACAGCCGGTTCGACGTCGACGAACTGGTCGCGCTACGCGAGACGCTCCACCGCCTGACCGCCGCGTTGCAGGAAGCACCCGGCGCACTCTCGAAGAAAGGCAGGACATCGTGAACATCATCTACACCGCCGAAGCACTCGCCACCGGAGCAGGCCGCGACGGCCACGCCCGCACCAGCGACGGCAAGCTCGACGTCGACCTGTCCATCCCCACCGAGATGGGCGGCAGCGGCAAGGGCACCAATCCCGAACAGCTCTTCGCCGCCGGATACGCCGCGTGCTTCCACTCGGCGCTGCAGATGATCGCCCGGCAGGAGAAGGCGGACGTCAGCGACTCCGCGGTCGGCGCCCGCGTCGGCATCGGCCCGACCGACGGCGGCGGATTCGGTCTCGCCGTGACCCTCGAGGTCACCCTGCCGAACCTCCCCCGCGAGCAGGCGCTCGAGCTCACCGAGAAGGCCCACCAGGTGTGCCCGTACTCCAACGCCACCCGCGGCAACATCGACGTCACCCTCGAGGTGACGGAGGACTGAGTCACCCGGCGCTGCGCACGTGTCCGCGCCGACCCGTAGCGTGGACACGTGCGCACGCAGGACCGGTCGCAGCTCGCGCTGTTCGCGACCGAACTCGATTTCCCCCTCGACGACTTCCAGGTCGAGGCCTGCCGCGCCCTCGAGGACGACCGCGACGTCCTGGTGTGCGCCCCCACCGGGGCGGGCAAGACCGTCGTCGGTGAATTCGCCGCCCGTCTCGCGCTCGCAGCGGGCGGACGCTGCTTCTACACCACCCCCATCAAGGCGCTGAGCAACCAGAAGTACCTCGACCTGTCGCGCCGCTTCGGCGACGACCGTGTCGGTCTGCTCACCGGCGACATCTCGCTGGACCCGCACGCGCCCGTGGTCGTCATGACCACCGAAGTGTTGCGCAGCATGCTGCACGGCGGCTCCCCGCTCCTGCACGGACTCACCCACGTCGTCATGGACGAGGTGCACTATCTCGCCGACCGCGAGCGCGGTGCGGTGTGGGAGGAAGCGATCCTCTCCCTTCCCGACGACGTGCGGCTGACCAGCCTGTCTGCCACGGTGAGCAACGCCGAGGAGTTCGGCGGCTGGCTGCGCGGCGTCCGCGGCGACCTCGCGGTCGTCGTCGAGGAGACCCGGCCCGTCCCGCTCACCCAGCACATGCTCGCCGGCGGGCGGCTGTTCGACCTGCTGTCCCCGTCCGGCACCGTCGACGAGACCCTCGAGCGGTACATCGCCCACCGTCAGCTCGTCGAGGCCGCACCCGGCCCCGCGACCGGCCGTGGGCGGCGACGGCGACGTGCACGCGGAGCACCCGGACCGGCCGGCGCCGACCTGCCCGAGGTCGTCGCCCGGCTCGAGGCCGAACAACTCCTGCCGGCCATCTGGTTCCGGTTCAGCCGCAACGGCTGCGACGACGCCGTCGCCGAATGCCTCGAATCGTCGGTCCGTCTCACCGAGGCGGCCGACGTCGCCGAGATCCGCGCGGTCGCCGACCGGCACACCGCCGCCCTGCCGCCCGCCGATCTCGACGCCGTCGGTCACACCGAGTGGCTCGAAGGACTCGAACGCGGTTTCGCCGCGCACCACGCCGGCCTGATCCCGGCCTTCCGTCACACCGTCGAGGAGTTGTTCGCTCGCGGTCTCGTGCGGGTCGTGTTCGCCACCGAGACCCTCGCCGTGGGGGTGAACATGCCGGCGCGCACCGTCGTCCTCGAACGCCTCGTCAAACCCACCGCCGACGGCCCGGTGCGCCTCTCCCCCGGCGAATACACCCAGCTCACCGGTCGCGCCGGCCGCCGCGGCATCGATGTCGAAGGCCACGCCGTCGTGCTGTGGAGTCCCGAAGCCGCCCCCGCGACCGTCGCCGGTCTCGCCGGCGCACGCTCGTACCCGCTGCACAGTTCGCTGCGCGTCGGCTACAACACCGCGGTCAACCTGGTCGCCGGTCGCGGCATCCCCGGCTCCCGGGACTTCCTGCGACGCTCGTTCGCCCAGTTCCAGGCCGAACGATCCGTCGCAGCGCTCACCGACGCCGTCCGCGCGAACACGACGACGCTGCGCGATCTCGACACCGAACTCGGGGACGTCGAGGGCTTCACCGAGTACCGGCACCTGTGCGACCGGCTCGCCGAGGCACGGCGCTCCGGTTCGGCCGAACTGGTGACGTCACTGGCACGGGCGGTGCGGTCACATCCCTCACATCGACGCGGCGACAGGGAGCGCCTCCTCGCCCTCTCGGCGCGACGCGCCGCGGTGCACGGCGACACCGAACGGATGCGGTTGCAGATCGACACGGTCACCGGACGCCTCGTCGAGACCTTCGATCGCACGCTGGATCTGCTCGAGGAGCGGGGTTATCTGCTCCGCGACCCGATGGGCGGGTCGGCCTACGTCACCGACGACGGCCGTCGCCTGGGCCGGATCTACTGCGCGAACGACCTTCTCGTCGCCGAATGCGTGCGGACCGGGGCGTGGTCGGGACTGACGCCGGCCGAACTCGCCGCCGTCGCCTCGAGCGCTCTGGGCGAGACCCGGCGCCGCACCGTCGGAGTCCCGGGACGCACCACCCCGGCGATCGACGAAGCGTTGCGCGCCACCTCACGGCTGTGGAGCGAACTCGCCGGACGCGAGGAACGCCTCGGCCTGGACGTGGGACCGGATCCGGATCCGATCGCCGTCGCCGCGATCCACCGCTGGGCACGCGGGGACGGACTCGCCGCCGCCCTGCGCACCGCATCGGACGCGGGGCTCTCGGCGGGCGATCTGGTCCGGCGCTATCTGCGCACCCTCGACCTCGTGGATCAGACCGGACTGTGCCGACGAGACGATCTGCCGCCGGTCTCGTTCACCCTGACCTGAGAACTGCAGCCCTGCAGGATGTGCGTTATCGAGAGCTCTAGGGCATCGAGAGCTCTAGGGCATCGAGTACTCGACGGAGCACAGCCGCTCCGACAGTTCCCACAACCTCCGCGCCAGGATCTCGTCGCGTGACCGCGAGGTGGACTGCACCCGCTTCGGCCGGCCGCGCATCTCGAAGAAGGAATCCGGCCCGTAGTAGCCACCCGGCTCCGCCTCCGGGGAGGTCGCCGCGTAGAGCGTCGGGAGCGCACCCTGCTGCGGGGACTGCCCGATGATCGGGGTGACGAGTTCGACGATCTTCCCGTGCCAGGACTCGCTGCGGTACTGCAGATTCGTCGACGAATAACCCGGATGCGCGGCAAGCGAACTCACGCTCGATCCGGCTGCGGTCAGGCGCCGCTGCAGTTCGTACGCGAACAACAGGTTCGCCAGCTTCGACTGCCCGTAGGCGAGCCACCGCTCGTAGCGGCGACGTTCCCAGTTGATGTCGTCGAGATCGATGCTGCCGATGCGGTGCATCGTGCTGCTGACCGTCACCACCCGGTCGGTGATGCGGTCGAGCAGCAACCCGGTGAGCGCGAAGTGGCCGAAGTGATTGGTCCCGATCTGCATCTCGAAACCGTCGGCCGTCCGCCGCAGCGGCACCGCCATGACGCCGGCGTTGTTGACCAGGACGTCGATGCGCTCGTGCTCGGCACGCACCTCGTCGGCGAACGCACGGATCGACGAGAGATCCGCCAGGTCCAGACGGCGCACGGTGGCGCGGTCGCCGAGATCGGCCGCGACCGACTCACCCTTGGCGACATCGCGGCACGCGAGCACCACCTCGGCACCGGCGTGCGCCAGCGCCCGGGCGGTCTCCGCACCGAGTCCGCTGTTGGCCCCCGTCACGACCATCGTGCGTCCCGACAGATCCGGAATATCGTTCGTGGTCCACCCCATGCCCGCCACCCTACGGACGCGCGCCGCGCGGCGACACCCCCGTTTCCGGCGTCGACGGGCCCGATGGATCGCATCCTCGCCGTGGGGCGCACCTGCTCGTAGACTTCCCCGGAACTCACGACCGCAGGCGCGCGGGGGCGCATACACGACAGGGAGGTTCCATCGATGGGGCACCACCCCGGACGTCCGGACCGCGAACTCGCCGCAGCGTTGCGGAACGGGGAGCCGGACGCCACGGCAGCGGTCTTCGACCGTTTCGCCCCCGGCCTGTACGCGTACGCGTGCGGCTTCGTCGCCGTGTCGTCGGCCTCGGACGTGGTGTACGACGCGGTCTGGACGGCGACCGCGCGGATCCGGTCGCTGCGCGACGAGAGCCTCCTGCGGGCCTGGCTCTACGCCGCGGTCCGCGCCGAATGCATCCGCGTGCTCGAGCGCACCGGCTCCGCCCTCGAATATCTCCCCGCGGCCGACCCCACCTACCAGGCCGCCTCCGACGTCCTCGACGTCCGTGAGGCGGTCCACCTGCTCGACGGCACCGCCCGCGAGGTCGTCGACCTCACGGTCCGGCACCACTTCTCGTCCCACGAGATCGAGGCGATGCTCGGTTCCGCCGGCGACGGACGTGTCCTCGCCCATGCGCAGGACTTCGTCGACCGCGCGGTGCCCCGCGTGCCGAACGCCCTCGGAACGTTCTCACTTCTCCCCTTCACCCCGCTGCCCGCACACCTGCGGGGACGGCTGCTCGCGGTGCAGCCCTCCGAGGCGGAACTGATCGATCTCGGGCGCCGGCTCGAACCGCTGGACCGGGAGGGCTTCCCCCGTCGCGATCGTCGCGCGAAGCGCACCGTTCCCGTCATCGCGGCATCGGTGGCGGTGTTCGCGGTGCTGGGCGTCGGCGCGTTGTTCGTGTTCCCGCAGGCCGAGCCCGTCGAGCGGCAGGTCCTGCGTCCTGCCGCCGAGCCGACGCTCGACATCGGGTCACCGTTCGCGACGACCACGACCACAGCGACGACCGAGACCACGACAACCACCGCGCCCGCGGAGACGACGACGGAGGAACCCGAGGCCGAGGCACCGGTGGTGACCACCACCTCGGCACCGACCGCCGAGCCGGCTGCGGAATCCACCGCTGCCCCCACCACCACGGCGACGTCGACCGCCGGTGGTTTCACCAGGCGCGGCGGGCCCGGACGCGACACCGAGCCGGACGAGGACCGCCCCCGCCGGGACACCGAGGAGAGCGACGCGCCGAACACGGGGACGCCTCGCCCCACCACGGGTACGCCCACCACGCCGCGGCCGATGCCGACGCTGCCGACCTTCCCTCCGCGCGGCGGCGCGTGAGGGCGCATCCCTGTCACGCAGCGGAGACGAGGACGTAACACGACGGGTCTACCTTCGCGGAGTCGAGCACTCGCATTCCGGTGACGAAGGAGGACCCGGTCGTGGCACCACGCCGTAGATCCGCGTTGCTGGACGAGCTCCGCGTCGACGTACCGGGCCGCCCGCAGGACGTGATCCTCGAGGAGCTGCGTCGCGCCTTCCTCTCCGGAGCCGCACCCCCGGGCACACCGATCCCCGTCGGGGAGGTCTCGGAGTTGTTCGGGGTGAGCCGCATCCCGGTTCGGGAGGCACTCAAGACCCTCATCGGCGAAGGCCTCGTGACCCACCGGCAGAACCACGGATACATCGTCGCCCAGCTGACGATCGCGGAGCTGCGCGAGATGTACCTCGTCCGTGAGACTCTCGAATCGGCATCGCTCGCGGCGGCCGTGCGCAACGCCACCGAGGAGGACGACCGGCGCGTCGAGGAGTCACATCGACTTCTCGAACGCGCTGTGCAGGAAGGCGACTCGCGTAGCTATCACCGCGAGAGCCGCGTCTTCCACATGGCCCTCACCAGGCCGTCCCGCATGCACCGTCTGCTGCACATGCTCGAATACGCCTGGAACATCACCGAACCCGTGCAACCGATGGTGCACGTGAGCGATTCCGAGCGCGCCGAACTCCATCGCGAGCACGAGGCGATGCTCACCGCCTTCCTCGCGCGCGATACCGACGCGCTGCTCGCGGCGTCCGAACACCACAACCGGCACCTCGACGTCGCCATCTCCGGCCTCACCGCCGAATCCGGCCTGCTTCCCGCGGAAGATATACAGTTCGGGTAACTCTCCGGCAATATCGCCCGGTTACGGTCTGCACATCGGAATTCACCACCGCCGTTGATGTTCCGTCGATCGATTCGACTCCGCCCACCGGCCTCGCACCGGGACACGGGCGGCTCCCCCTCGCACAGGAGCAGGCATGACCGAAGTGCTGACACCGAGCGCCGGCAGCGTCCCCGCCGCAGCCCCGCCGCCCGCGACCGGATACGACCCGCGGTTGACCAACGACGACCTCGCCCCGCTGAAGAACCAGCGGTGGGGTTCGTACAACATCTTCGCTTTCTGGATGTCCGACGTCCACAGCGTGGGCGGGTACGTCACCGCCGGCAGCCTGTTCGCTCTCGGTCTGGCCAGCTGGCAGGTCCTCGTGGCCCTGCTCGTGGGCATCACTATCGTCTACTTCTTCTGCAATCTCGTCGCCAAGCCCAGCCAGGTCACGGGTGTGCCCTATCCGGTGATCTGCCGCAGTGTCTTCGGCGTCCTCGGCGCGAACATCCCCGCGATCATCCGCGGGCTGATCGCGGTGGCGTGGTACGGGATCCAGACCTTCCTCGCCTCGGCGGCACTCGACGTGGTGCTGATCAAGCTGTTCCCCTCGCTCGCGCCCTATGCGGTGGTCGAGGACTACGGATTCGCCGGTCTGTCCGCACTCGGATGGGTCAGCTTCCTGACGCTCTGGGTGCTGCAGGCCTGCGTGTTCTGGCGCGGCATGGAGTCGATCCGGCGGTTCATCGACTTCTGCGGCCCGGCCGTCTACGTCGTGATGTTCCTGCTGTGCGGTTATCTGATCTCCCAGGCCGGTTGGAGCGCAATCGATCTGACCCTCGGTGAGGTCACGCACACCGGATGGTCGTCGGTGCCGGTCATGCTCGGCGCGATCGCCCTGGTGGTCTCGTACTTCTCCGGCCCGATGCTCAACTTCGGCGACTTCTCCCGGTACGGGAAGTCCTACGCCGCCGTCAAGAAGGGCAACTTCCTCGGTCTGCCGGTGAACTTCCTGGTCTTCTCGCTGCTCGTGGTGATCACCGCATCGCTCACGCTGCCCGTCTACGGCGAACTGATCACCGACCCCGTCGAGACCGTCGCCCGCATCGACTCGACCTTCGCGATCGTGCTCGGCGCGCTGACCTTCGCCATCGCCACGATCGGCATCAACATCGTCGCGAACTTCATCTCCCCGGCCTTCGACTTCTCGAACGTCAGCCCGCAGAAGATCAGCTGGCGCGCCGGCGGCATGATCGCCGCGGTGGGCTCGGTGCTCATCACCCCGTGGAATCTGTACAACAACCCCGAGGTCATCCACTACACCCTCGAAACCCTGGGCGCGTTCATCGGTCCGCTGTTCGGCATCCTCATCGCCGACTACTACCTCGTGCGCAAGCAGAAGGTGATCGTCGACGACCTGTTCACGATGTCGGAGAAGGGCGCGTACTTCTACCGCAAGGGCTACAACCCGGCCGCGGTGATCGCGACCGTCGTCGGCGCCGTGGTCGCGATGATCCCCGTGCTGTTCAACGATGCTCCCGGTATGGGTACCGCCGCCCAGTACAGCTGGTTCATCGGCTGCGGTCTCGGCTTCGTCGTCTACCACCTGCTCGCGACCCGTACCCGCCTCGCAGTCCGTCTCCCCGACCGGGTCGCACAGGAAGCAGTCTGATCCTCCATGTTCATCAAGGTCGTCAACCCGAACACCACGTGGTCGATGACCGCCACGATCGAGGCGTGTGCCCGGGCCGTCGCAGGTCCGGGCACACGCGTCGAGGCGGTCAGCCCCACCATGGGCCCACCCTCGATCGAGAGCCACTACGACGAGGCGCTCGCCGTGCCGGGCATCCTCAGCGAGATCGAGAAGGGTGAACGCGACGGCGTCGACGGCTACGTCGTCGCGTGCTTCGGTGATCCCGGACTGGACGCGGCGCGCGAACTCGCTGCCGGACCCGTCGTCGGTATCGCCGAGGCCGCGATGCACACCGCCGCGGTCCTGGGGCGCGGATTCTCCGTCGTCACGACGCTGGCCCGCACGACCGGACGCGCGTGGGACCTCGCGCACCGCTACGGCATGCGCGACGCGTGCCGGGGCGTGCACGCGTGCGACCTGCCGGTGCTGGCCCTCGACAGTGATCCCGACGCACGCAAGATCGTCACCGAGGCGTGCCTCGATGCCCTGTACGAGGACGGTTCCGACGCCATCGTGCTCGGCTGCGCCGGGATGGCCGACCTGTGCGCCCACATCTCCGCGAAGATCGGGGTGCCGGTGGTCGACGGTGTCGCGGCCGCGACGCTGACCGTGCAGTCGCTGGTCACCATGGGGCTGGCGACCGGCAAGCGGGGCGAGTTCGCAACTCCCCCGCCGAAGCGCTATACGGGACTGCTCGACGGGTTCACGACGGGCGGGTGAAGCCCGCCGACCCACCGTCACTGCCGGGTGAAGCCCGTCCCTGTCCTCCCGACAGAGTGGGTCCCCCTACGATCGGGGCGTGCCGTCCATCCACCATGCACCGCTGAGGAAGACCGACCCCGAGAGCCTGTACCGGATCGTCGCCCTGCGGACCGACGTGTTCGTCTTCGAGCAGGGCATCACCAGCGAACCGGAACTCGACGGCCGCGATCTCGACCCGACCACCGAACTGTTCTGGACGCGGGAGGGTGACGAGGTCCTCGCGACGCTGCGCGTGCTCCACGACGACGGGGACGTCGCCCACATCGGCCGTGTCGCCACCGCCCGGCACGCACGCGGGCGCGGCCTCGCCGCGGAGCTGATCGAGGCGGCGCTCGGGACCTGTCCGGGGGTGGTCGACATCTCGGCGCAGGCGTATCTGGAGCACTGGTACGCGCGATTCGGGTTCGTGCGCACCGGAGCGAACTATCTCGAGGCCGGGATCGACCACGTGCCGATGCGCCGCACCCCGTGACCGCAGGGCGCCCCTCGGGCGGCGGTCACGGGGTGCGGGCGACGACGCGTATCAGCCGATCTCGACATGGACTCCGGTGAGTTTCTCCGACAACTCCCACAGCCGCGTCGCGGTCTCGCGGTCGCGGGCGCGACGCCCCACGCCGGCGACACCGGGCGCTCCGTAGAGCAGGAAACGCGGACCGATGTAGCCGCCCGCGATGCCCGGATCGGAAGCGGCGAGCACGACCGATTCGGCTCCCTGGTCCGGGGTGCGCTGCAGGATCGTCTTGCCGAAACCGAACAACCGGTCGAACCACGTCCCCGTGTGACTGCCCACTTCGGTCGCCGCGTAGCCCGGATGGGCCGCGACGGCGCGCAGCGGTGAGCGGACCGCGGCGAGTCGTCGTTCGAGCTCGAGCGCGAACAGCAGGTTCGCGAGCTTCGACTGTGCGTACGCCGCGGCGCGGTTGTACGGGCGGCGTTCCCAGTTGAGGTCGTCGAGATCGATCCGGCCGATCAGATGGGCGGCACTCGACACCGTGACGACGCGACCGGTGATGCGCGGCAACAGCAGTCCGGTCAGGGCGAAGTGTCCGAGATGGTTCGTTCCCATCTGCATCTCGAACCCGTCGGCGGTGCGACGCAGCGGCACCGCCATGACCCCGGCGTTGTTGACCAGGACGTCGATCCGCCGATCGGCGAAGGCGTCCGCGAAGGCACGGATCGCCGAGAGGTCGGCGAGATCGAGCGACATCATCTCGGCCCGGGGGCCGATCTCGTCGGCGATGCGCTTGCCCCGGTCGACGTTGCGACCGGTGAGGACGACGGTGGCACCGGCAGCCCCGAGGGCCCGGGCCGTCGCTTCACCCACCCCGCTGGTGGCCCCCGTCACGACGACGGTGCAGCCGGCCAGCGATGTGGTGGCGTCAGGCGCCAATCGAGGACTTGAGCATCGGGAGCATCGCCCACAGCTCGTCCTGCCAGTAGCCCCACGAGTGGGTACCGACGATCGGGAACGAGAAGTGTGCGGTGTCGATCCCCAAGGTCAGCAGGCGCACCTGGAAGGCACGGTTCTGCGTGCGGGCGAGCGCTTCGAGACCCATGGCGTTGGTCGTGTTGAAGCTGCCCACCAGCGAGCTCGGCCGGTCGTACTGGCCGGGCAGGCCGCTCGCCGCGGAGATCCACATCGGCAGGCCGCGCAGCTGCGGCGCCGCGACGAACGGGTCGTGACGCAGCCACGCCGGGTTCCAGGGCGGTCCCCACATCGCGTCGGCGTTGTATCCGCCGGCGTCGAGCATGGCGAGACGGATGGCCTCGCGCATACCCGGAGCCGAGAGGTTGAGGTAACCCGAGAGCGAGCCGGCGAACTTGAACTGGTCGCGGTGGTAGGCGGCCAGGATCAGCGCCGCGTTACCGCCCATCGACAGGCCGACCACCGCGTTGTTGTTGCGGTCGATGCCATAGGCGTTCGCGAGATGGTCGGGGAGGTTCTGGGTGAGGAAGGACTCCCACTTGTAGGTGTAGGGCTGGCCGTTGAAATTGCTCGGCGCGTACCAGTCGGCGTAGAAGCTCGACTGTCCACCCACCGGCATGATCACGTTGACGCCGTGATCGGCGAGCCACGCCGCGTTGGTCTCGTGTTCCCAGCCGCTCACGTCGTCGGTGGCGCGCAGACCGTCGAGCAGATAGACGGCCTTGTTGCTGCCGTTGTTCGCTCGCCAGATGCGCACCTTGATCGCCCCGACCCCACCCGGTGCGGCGACCATGTCCTCGTGGAAGCGTTCGTACGGGTCGGCCGCAGCCGTGCCGGCACCGAGCCCGCTGAACGCGAGGGCCAGCGGAAGCACCAGTGCCGCCACCAGCAGCCGTACGAGAGCGCGTCCCCCCCGCCGACGGGTTCCGGTCTTCGCCGAAATCGTCACAACAAGCTCCCCTTGCACTCCAGTAACATTCTTCACTTCCGTCCCAGGGTATCGACGGTGCAGAAACCTTAAGCAGGCTTGCACACAATCGTTATCGTGGAAAGTCCGGCAGCGTTATCGTCCGGCCTTCGGCACTCGCATTCCGGTCGCACCGCTAGCCTGACGATCCGTGCCCGAAGCTCCCCTCCCCGTTCGCGACGGCCTGAACCCCACCCGCCTGCGACTGCCGGAAAACCCCAGTTGGGAGACCATAGCGGAGTTCCTGCTCGCGCGCTTCCCGAGCGATGCGACGCGCATCGCGGAGAAGATCGAATGCGGCGAAGTGGTCGTACAGGACGGCACAGCGATCACGCATTCGACCCCGTACGTCCCGCGCGAATTCGTGTATCTCTACCGTGATCCGCCCGCCGAACAACGCGTGCCCTTCGAGATCGACATCCTCCACCGCGACGAGAACCTGCTCGTAGTGGACAAACCGCACTTCCTGGCGACCACCCCGCGCGGCTCGTGGGTGACGGAGACCGCCGTCGTCCGGTTGCGCAAGGAACTGGAGTTGCCCGAACTGTCCCCCGTCCATCGACTCGATCGGCTCACGGCGGGCGTTCTGGTGTTCACCGTCCGGCGCGAGGCACGACGCGCGTACCAGATGTTGTTCGACCGGCGTCTCGTCGAGAAGGAGTACGAGGCGATCGCCCCGGCGGCGCCGCATCTCGACTTCCCTCGCGAGGTCCGCAGCCGCATCGTCAAGGAACGCGGAGTGCTGCAGGCACGCGAGGTCGACGGTCCCGTCAACGCCGTCACCCGGATCGACGTCACAGGCACGGCCGGCGGCCGTGCGCGTTACCGATTGCGTCCCGAGACCGGCCGGACGCACCAACTCCGGGTACACATGAACTCCCTGGGAATCCCCATCCTCGGCGACAACCTCTATCCGGAGGCGTACGAGGTTGGGCCGCAGGACTATTCGAATCCGCTGCAGCTTCTGGCCAGGTCCCTGTCGTTCCACGATCCGATCACAGGTCGGCCGACCCGCTTCGTAAGCCGACGAAACCTGGCAGCATGGAGTAACAGCACACCAGGACCCCGCTGACCGGCGAGTTCTCGTCTTGGAGGTTTCCATGGAAATCGGCAGCATCTCGCGTACCTATGACGGGCGGGTGGCCCTGCGGTTCGAACGCTCGTTCCCCCACTCGCCGGAGAGAGTGTGGCGGGTCCTGACCGATCCGCACCATCTCCGCGCCTGGTTCCCTGCCGACGTCGAGTTCGAGCTCACACCCGGCGCCACACTCGAATTCCGCTCGACGCAGGAACAGACCCGACGTTTCGGCCTGCCGGAAGGGCACACCACCATGGGCAGTGTCCTCACGGTGCGGCCCGCACGGATCCTGGAATACCTCTGGGATACCGACGTTCTGCACTGGGAACTCACTCCGGACGGCTCCGGCGGGTGCTGGCTCACCCTCACCCACACCACCGACGACGAGGAGGACGCCCTCGCACACGGCGCCGCCTGGCACGCCGGATTCGAGGTGGTCGAGGCCCAGTTGGAGGAACGTCCGGTCGACTGGTCGATCTGGGACCGCGCAGCCGAACTGAGCACGCACTATCAGGGAAGCTCGGGCTGATCGCCCGGCTCGGGATCCGGGCCGACCGCCCGGGTGGAATATCCGCCTAGCGGCGCGCCCCACGTCGCGCAGGAGCCGAACCGACGCCGTCGAGATCGTGTTCCCGGGCGGTCGTGCGCGCCACGATGCGCGCACCCCAGGCACCGATCGCGTCCCAGTCCCGGAAGTCACCGGAAGGGGCACCGACCATCCTGACAACCATCCGTTCGCCGGTGCCGAGCACCGCCGGATCCAACTTCCCCGGGAAGGTGCGATGTTCGACGGCCTCGACGCGTTCGGCGACGGCGCACGCGTCGTAGCACGTGTTCACCGACCTCCCGCCCGAGGCGACGGGACCCGACGAGAACAGGTAGACGTCGCGTTCGCGCAGTTCGGCCGCGTGCCGGTCGGAGAACTCCCGCGCGCTGCGCAGCCAGCGACTGCGGTAGACGGCACTGCCGAGCACCACGACGTCGTACGCGTCGACCTCGTCGACGTGCTCGGGCGCGTTCACGTCGACCTGCGCGCCGTGGTGGCGCATCGACGCGGCCAGCGCTGTCGCGATCTCCGCGGTCGAACCGTGCCGACTGGCCACCGAAACAAGAACCTTCATCATTACCTCCGGACCCGCGTCGAACCATGATCACCCCGGAACCGGGCCTTGACCAGGGCCGAAGTGCCCTTTGCCCGGTATCGGCAGATCACAGTCGGACGAACCCCCTCATATCGGACCGCGTGGCAAGGTGGACTCGACATAGACGGAGAAGGAGTAGATGCATGCGCAGCACATCGCCGGCGACCGTCGCGGAGGAGGCGGAACGCAAGTATTCCGCCCCCGGCGACCGGCCGCTTCCGGACTTGACGGGACTGCCGTCCGTCGATGCGATCGACGTCGACCGGTTCGAACTGTCGGCCCAGTACTACGACACCGCCGAGCTGAGCCTGCTGCGCTCGAAGATCACGCTCCGGAGGCGCGAGGGCGGTGACGACGCGGGATGGCATCTCAAACTGCCGTCCGGTATCGACACCCGCACCGAACTGCACTTCCCTCTCGGTGACGACTCGGCCGAGGACGTTCCCGCAGACCTCGAGTCCTTGTTGCGCGGCATCCGGCGCGGCGCCCCGCTGAGCCTGGCCGCTCTACTCGTGACCCGACGACATCGGCACCGACTCCGGTCGTCCGACGGCGGCCTCGTCGCGGAGGTGGTGGTCGACGATGTCGACGCCGTGCGCGGAGCCGACGGATCGGAGATCCGCTGGAAGGAGATCGAGGTCGAGTGGAATTCCACCCTCGGCGACAAGGCGGTCGGCCGATTCCTCACGGCGCTCGAGGAGCGCTTCGCGGCCGTCGGCATCACCCGTTCGGAGAGCCCGTCGAAGCTCCACCGCGTGCTCGGCGACCTGATCCCCACCCGCCCGTCGATCGCGAAGGGGTTGCTCCCGGTACGCGACTATCTCTCGAGCGAACTGCACACCCTGGAGCTGTCGGACATCGCGGTCCGTCGCGACACGCCCGACGCGGTGCACAGCATGCGCAAGGCCGCGCGGCGTCTGCGCAGCGCACTGCAGACCTATTCCGACGAGATCGTCGTCGATCACGATCTCGTCGACGAACTCCGTTGGCTCGGAAGACGTCTCAGCCCCTCACGCGATCTCGAGGTCCAATGGGAGCGGCTCGCGGATCGCGTGGCCGACATCCCGGTCGAATCGCACCGGGAAGCGACGAGGGCCCGTATCGACGAGTACTTCTCGGCCAGGTCGGAGTCCGCCCGCCTCGAGGCCGTCGACACCTTGAACTCGGATCGGTATGTCGGGCTGCTCACCCGCCTCGACGCAGCGATCGACGACCTCGCTCCCGCCACCGAAGCGGCGGGGGCGCGACCGAAGGTGGCACGGAAGGAACTGCTGCACGCGGTCGCAGCGCTGTCGAAGAAGGTCTCACGCCGCGTCGACAAGGTCGGCGACGCCGAGAACCCGGCGGAGCGCGACGCGCTGATGCACCGGGCCCGCAAGGGCGCCAAGCGGATGCGGTACGCCATCGAGGTGATCGCGCCGCTGCACCCGAAGCGTTCGGGACGGATCCTCGACCGGTTCGACGACTTCCAGGATCTGCTCGGTGAATTCCAGGACTCCGTCGTGGCGCGGGAACATCTCCTGGACATGCTCTCCGAGCAGGGGCACGCCGCCGAGACCAGTTTCGGGCTCGGGATCCTGTTCCGCATCGAGACCGAGCTCGGCGACGCGCAGGCCGCGCATCTGGACGGCGGCTGGAAGAAGGCCTTCCGCTCCGCCCGCCGATTGTGGACCTGATCGAGGTCCGAAGGCCCTGGCCCGGGCACCCCGGATCGGAGATCATGAAGATCGTCGACACCGGGCCACAGCCGCGTCGTGGCGGTAACGTGGCCTCGAGCCGACCGGCGCACGGGAAGCCGCGCGCCGCAACGAGAAGGAGATATCGATGAGCACACCGAGCACCCGCAAGGCAGTCGTCGCAGGCGTCGACGGCTCCGAGACGGCTGTAGCGGCAGCGCGGTGGGCCGGAGCCGTCGCGTCGCGTATCGGAGCACCCCTCCACCTCGTGCACTCGATGCCCCCGGAAGGCATCTTCTACAGCGAGGCCGCGGTGCTGGTGCAGTCGCAGATGATCCAGCAGCTCGAGGAGGACGGCAAAAAGCTCCTCGCCGACGCCGCCGAACGAGTCCGCGCAGATCACCCCGATCTCGAGATCAGCAGGTTCATCGGTCCCGGACCCGCAGCCAAGTCGCTGCTCGAGGCCGCCGAGGACGCACGCCTGGTCGTCATGGGCGCCACCGGCGCGGGTGCGCTGGAGAACTTCCTGCTCGGCTCCACCGTTCTGCGCGTCGCGAACCATTCACCCTGCCCGGTGGTCGTGTGGCGCGGCAACACCGATTCTCCGCTGCCCGATTCCCGGCCGATCGTCGTCGGTGTGGACGGCAGCGAATTGTCCGCTGCCGCAGTCACTCACGCGTTCGATCTCGCGTCGGCCCTCGGGGTTCCGCTCCGGGCAGTGCACTCCTGGCTCGGTGACGCCGCACTCGGTGTCGGCGCCACGGCCGCACTGGTCGACTGGGATGCCGTGGAGACCTCGGAGACCGCGGTTCTCGCCGAGACGCTGGCCGGCTGGAGCGATCGCCATCCCGAGGTCACCGTCGAGCGTGTGATCGACCGGGGCCCGGCCTCGAAGGTCCTGCTCGCGCACCTCGACGACGCCCAGCTCGTCGCGGTCGGAAGCCACGGGCGTGGCCAGTTCCGCGCCGCCCTGCTCGGATCCACGAGCCAGAACCTGCTGCACAAGGCTCCGTGCCCGGTGCTCATCGCCCGCAAGGTCTAGAACCGACCGTTCCGGGCCGACGGGGATCGCTTCGACGAAGCGATCCCCGTTCGCTGTTCCCGGGGCGCGATCACCAGGGCGCCGGACCGAGCATGCTCTCCAGCCGTGCCGCGTCGACGGTCTCGACACCCGTATCGATCGCCACCGCCTCCGGCCACGGATCCCGCCGACGGAGTTGCTGTTCGAGCACAGCAGGGGTCGCATCGGATGCATCGTCGCCGCGATCGGCGCGGGATGCCATCCGCTGCAACAGGATTCCCTTGTCCGCACGGCACTCGATCTCGATCACGTCCACTCCGGCGCCGTCCGCGACCTTACGGGCCGCGTCGCGCTGCCCGGACGACAACCAGGTCGCGTCCAGCACGACGGATCGCCCGCGGGCAAGAGCGGTCTCGGCGCGACGCAGCAGTTCCCCGTAGGTCGCCTCCGAATGCGCCGGTGCGTACAGACCGGCATCCGTACCGTCGCCGGTGCGGTCGGTGGGTTGCAGACCCGCCAACTCCTTGCGGACGACGTCGCTGCGCAGTACATCCGCTCCGAGATACGCACCGACCGTGCGCGACAGTGTCGTCTTGCCGGTCGCGGAGACACCACCGACGAGCACCATGCGCACACGTCCCCGGTCGAGATGTCCCTCGAGCAGCTCGACGAAACCGGTCGCCGTCTCCCGCGCCGCTGCATCACCCTGCTCGTAGCGCAGAGCGGTCACCTTCGCGCGCACCAACGCTCGATAGGCGATGTAGTGGTGCACGAGCGAGGAGGGCGGGTGATCGCCCGAGACCTCACCATATTGCTCGAGCAACCGCCGTGCTGCGGGTTCGGCACCGAGACGTTCGAGATCCATTGCGAGGAAGGCGAGATCGAGTACTGCGTCGCCGTAGCGCAACTCGTCGTCGAACTCGAGGCAGTCGATGATGCGCGGACCGTCGTCGAGACAGAAGATGTCGTCGGCGAGCAGGTCGCCGTGTCCGTCCACGGCCCGGCCCGCCGCGATGCGTTCGTCGAACAGCACCGCCCGGCCGGCGAGGTAACGGTGCACGGACTCCCGGATCCGCGTCAACGCCCCGGCACGATCCGCCCCCACCTCCAGCCGGCCGAGATGGTCGAGACTGAGATCCCACAGCTCGGCGACGAAATCCGCGGAGGCACACCGGTCGATCTCGGGACCGTGCGGCGAGGAGGCGTGCAGTGCGGCGACCTGCCGTGCCACCTCGTCGATCACCGCCGACACGTCCTCACCTCGACGGACCGCCGCGGCCAGGCGCCGGTCGTCGGGCAGCCGCACCATTTCGACGAGGTGCTCGCACAACTGTCCGTCCGGGCCGTGGACGTCCGCGACGCCCAGATAGACGTCCGGTGCGAGACGCCGGTTGAGCTCCACCTCCCGGTGGCAGATCCGTTCACGGGCCTCACGCGTGCGGTTGTCGAGGAAGCCCAGGTCGAGCGGCTTCTTCAGCTTGTGCACGCGCTCGCCGACGAAGAAGACCACCGACGAATGCGTCTCCCTCACCCCCGCGTAGCCGACACCCTCCGGTCCGGCACCTGTGGTCACTGCGCCCTCCCTGTCGTCGGCGGCTCCCACCGAGTCCTCTCGTCCACCATATTGTCGTTCAGACACTCCCCCGGTGCATCTGCACAGCGCCCACCGGTGCATCCGCACAGTGTGTGTTCTCCTCCGGATCGCCCGAACGAACCGTCCGCGACAGGTAGCTTTCACACCGAGGTGACTTCTGGACGGGGTGAGATGAGAAACGATCAACCGAGCCGGGTACGAGGAGACGACACCGTGCGGGCGGACGACGGACCCACGGTGACGGTCCTCGCGTACACGACGGCTCTCGAACGAACGATGATCGAGGAGTGGCTGCGCTCGGACGAGCTTCCCGCCGAGTACCGCACGCCGACCCGCCCCGAGTCGCTCGACCTCGACTCACGGGTGCTCACCGAGGAGCTCGTGACCCGCACCGACGATCCGCTGATCCTGCCCTTGCGGGTCGTGTGGCTCCCGGCGGAGCGCGACGGTGCGCGGCGTGTCCGGTTCTCCGACGTCCTCGCCCTCACGAACCCGCGCAATCCGAATCTGTTGCTGCAGAAATGGCTCGTGCGCAAGGGCGCCGACCGCTACCGGATCGTCGTCGCGCAACCGGCCCGCCTGTCCGAACTGCGTGATGCGCTCAGGGTGGAGGGCGGTGACGGCGACGACGGGGCTCTCGCGCGGTACGTGACCCGCCGCGCCGTCGTCGCGCTCGAACGCGCCGAGCGAGCGGTGATCGGCGACCGCTACAAGGTCCCGCGGCTCGTCGCCGCCCAGATCATGGACTCGCCGATCTTCCGGCGCCGTCTCGACGAGATCGCCGCCGAGCACGGCCTCTCGCGTGCCGAGGTCGAGGCGCGGGCACGCAGGTCGCTCGACGAACTAGTGGCCGTGCAGTCACGACTGGTCACCGACCTGTTCTCGCAGGCGATGCGGCCGCTGCACTCGTCGGCGTGGACCGTGCACGCCGACGAGTCCGGTCTGCGTGCACTGCGCGAGTCCAACCGCCGGTATTCCCTGGTCTTCCTGCCCTCGCACCGGTCCTACGCCGATGCCTTCGTGCTGGGCGACATCCTGGCGGCGAACGACTTTCCCGGCAACCACATCATGGGCGGGGCCAACCTCACCTTCTGGCCGATCGGTCCCGTCGCCCGCCGCACCGGCACGGTGTTCATCCGGCGCAGCTTCGCCGACGACGACGTCTACAAGGCCGCGCTCGAGGAGTACTTCGCGTTCCTGCTGAGCAAGCGGTTCAACCTCGAGTGGTATTTCGAGGGTGGCCGGACCCGGACCGGCAAGCTCCGTCCCCCGCGTTACGGGCTGCTCAGTTACGTGGCCAACGCGATCCGCGGCGGACGGGTCGAGGACGCGATGCTGGTGCCGGTCTCGATCACCTACGAAGGGCTCGCCGAGGTCGCGGCGGTCGCCGCCGAACAGACCGGCGCGACGAAGAAGCCCGAAGGCCTGGGGTGGCTGGTGCGCTACGCCCGCAATCAGCGCAAGCGGGCCGGGAATGTGTACGTGCGGTTCGGCGATCCCGTGTCGATGCGCGAACTGCTGGTCTCCGGTGGGGATCCGGACCTGACCGCGCCGGCGCCGGCAGCCGACCCGGCCTCGGCGCCGACGGATTCCGAGGAGACACGGGCGCTGCGCCGCAAGGCGCTGCAGAAGGTCGCCTTCGAGGTCGCGGTCGGCATCAACTGCAACACGCCGGTGACGGTGAACTGCCTGGTCACCCTGGCTCTGCTCGGTGTGCGCGACCGCTCGCTGACGCTCGAGGGGGTGCGGGCCGTGATCGCACCGGTCCGCCGCTATCTCGATCGCCGCGGTGTCCCGCAGGGCGGCCTGCACATCCTCGACGTCGAGGGTGGCCTCGAGGACGTGCTCTCGTCGCTCACCCACGCGGGCGTGGTGACCACCTACGCCGGCGGGGAGGAGCCGGTCTACTCGATCCAGCCGGGTCAGCATCTCGTCGCGGCGTTCTACCGCAACAGCGGTGTGCACTGGTTCGTCAACCGGTCGATCATGGAACTGGCCATCCTCTACGCGCACGCCAATCCCGGCGACGATCCTGCGCGGGTGGCGTGGGAGGAGGCGAAGAACCTGCGCGACCTGCTGAAGTTCGAGTTCTTCTTCCCCGACCGCGACACCTTCGAGGTCCAGATGCGCGACGAGCTGGCCTGGCTCGTCCCGTCCTGGGGCGACACGCTGCCGACGAAGGACGAGGCCCTGACCGGTCTCGTCGAGACGGGCTTCTTCATGTCGCATCGCACGCTGCGGTCGTTCTTCGACGCGCAGCTCGTCGTCGCCGAGCGTCTCGCCGTCCGGGATCCGGAGCTCGAGGTCGACCGCGCAGCCTTCCTGTCGGAGTGTGTCGCGGTGGGTCGGCAGATGCTGCTGCAGCGCCGCCTGTACGGGCCGGAATCGGTGTCGTCGGAGTTGTTCGCGTCCGCGCTCGACCTGGCGCGCAATCGAGGATTGCTCGACCACGACGAGGACTCCGAGATCGTCCGCGAGCGCAGGAAGGCCTTCGCAACGGAGCTGTCGGAGTTGGCCCAGCGGGTCGCGTTGGCCGAGTCGCTCGACGTGTCGAACAGAAAGGTGGAACGGTGAACCTCGAGCAGGCCCTCGAACGGGTGCGCACGGGTCCGCAGGGACCCGAGGTGGCGGCCTTCTTCGATTTCGACGGCACCATCGTGCACGGCTTCTCCGGTGTCCACTTCTTCCGCGATCGGGTGCTCGCCGGGAAGGTCTCCGCGTCCGAACTGGCCGCGACGATGATCAACGGGATCCGCGGGACGGAGACCGAGGAGGACTTCGAACGCTTCGTCGCGATCGCCTTCAAGGCGTGGCGCGGTCACACCGAGGACGAGCTCTACGAGATCGGCAGCCGGTTGTTCATGACGACGATCGCGGGACACCTGTATCCGGAGGCGTGGCAGCTCATCGGCGCGCACCAGAACGCGGGCCACACGGTGGTGATCGCCTCGTCGGCCTCGCGTTACCAGATCCAGGCCGCCGGGGACGCGCTGGGCGTCGAGCACATCCTGTTCACCCCGCTCGAGGTCGAGAACGGTGTGCTCACCGGTCGGGTCGACGGTAAATCGTTGTGGCGCAGCGGCAAAGCGGAGGCGGCGCGCAATTTCGTCGAGACGCACGGCATCGACGCCGAGTCGAGCTACACCTATTCCAACGGTGGTGAGGACGTGGAGTTCCTGGCCGTCGCCGGCAACCCCACCGCCACGAATCCCGATCGCACTCTCACCCGTGTCGCCATCGAACGCGACTGGCCGATCATGCGGTTCCGGCCGCGCGGCACACCGGGAGCCCGCGAACTCGTCCGCACCGCCGCCGCCTACGGCGGAATGTTCGGCTCGGTGTGGACGGGTCTCGGACTCGGCCTGATCAACCGCAGCCGAAAGACCGCGCTGGACTCGATCATCAGCATCGGCACCGAGGTTTCCCTGGCTCTGGCCGGAGTGGACGTACGCATCGTCGGGGAAGCGAATGCGTGGGCCGCCCGGCCGGCGGTGTTCATCTTCAACCACCAGAGTCAGCTCGACCCGGTGGTGCTGGCCAAGGTCCTGAGGCAGGACTTCACGGGCGTGACGAAGAAGGAGATGGCCAACGACCCGTTGTTCGGTCCGCTCCTGCGGTTCGTCGGCGCCACTTTCGTCGACCGCACGAACACCGAACGGGCGGTCGCGGCGCTCGGACCCGTCGTCGACACCCTCCGCGAGGGGACGTCGATCGTCATCGCCCCCGAGGGCACGCGCTCGCTGACCCCGGCGATCGGCAGGTTCAAGAAGGGTGCCTTCCACATCGCGATGCAGGCCGGTGTGCCGATCGTGCCGGTCGTGATCCGCAACGCCGGTGAGATCCTGTGGAAGCACTCGACCCTGCTGCGGTCGGGCACCGTCGACGTGGCGGTGCTCGAACCGATCGACGTGAGCAGCTGGTCGCGGGAGAACCTCGACGAGCACATCGCCGAGGTCGAGGACCTCTACCGCCGCACGCTGTCGAGCTGGCCCACCGAATAGATGACGAACGAGACCGTGAAACCCGAGGAGCCGGACGACGACGGACCCGACGAGAGCACGAACGGTGAGAACGGGCCCCTGACCCCGAAGCGGCGCCGGTATCTCAAGTGGATCGTCGGAGCTCTGCTCGTCGTGGTGCTCACCGTCGAGATCGTGCTCGTGTGGCCGGAGCTGTCCGACAGTGTCCGCGGCCTCGGACGCCTCCACTGGGGCTGGGTCGCGGCGGCGGTGTTCGCGTCGATGGCGGAGATGTCGACCTTCGCGCGGGTGCAGCGGGCACTGCTGTCCGCGGCGGGTGTGAAGGTCTCACAACGGCAATCGCTTTCGGTGGCCCTCGCGGCGAACTCGATGAGCGTGACGCTGCCGGGTGGACCGGTGGTGGGGACGACCTTCACCTACCGGCAGATGCGACACTGGGGCGCACCCCCGGTGGTGGCGACCTGGCAGCTGGTCATGGCCGGTCTCCTGCAGGCTGCCGGACTCGCCCTGCTGGGTCTCGTCGGCGCTCTGCTCGTCGGCGCCAGCAACAACCCGTTCTCGCTGATCTTCTCGATCGGCGGCCTGTTGCTGCTGGTCGTGCTCATCCAGTACGCGGCGGGCAACCCGGGGTCGTTCGAATCGATCGGCCTGATCGCCCTGCGGAGTCTGAACCGGCTGCGGAAGAAGCCCGAACAGGCGGGTGCGCGGGCGTGGCGGAAGATCGTCGGCCAGTTGAGCGCGGTGCAACTCGACCGTCCGCATGCGGCCCGTGCGTTCGGCTGGTCGGTGAGCAACTGGGTGTGCGACGGTGCGTGCCTGGCGTTCGCCGCGTACGCGGTCGGCGGTGCACCGAGCCTGGCAGGGATCGCGGTGGCCTACGCGGCCGGGACCGCCACCAGCCGTGCCATCCCGCTACTCCCCGCCGGTCTGGGTGTCATGGACGCCGTGCTGGTCCCGGCGCTCACCGCCTCCGGCATGACCGGCGCGCAGGCCCTGTCGGCGGTGGTCGTCTACCGGTTGATCAGTTTCGTGCTCGTCGCTGCGATCGGCTGGATCGTTTTCGCATTCCGCTATCGGAACGTCGGCGAGGAGGAGGACGAGACTCCCCCGGACCTGCGGCTCTGGGACGACGACTGAAGGCGCCGACCCGAAAAGATCGCCCGCGCGCCGGTCGGGGCGCTAGCGTTGTCCTCCATCCGAATGAATGGAGGGACGAGGTCCGTGGCACAGCACGAGGTCACACGTAAACGGGAGGTCTGGTCGGGCCGGTCGGTGTTCATCATGGCCGCAATCGGCTCGGCGGTCGGACTCGGCAACATCTGGCGCTTCCCGTACATCGCTTACGAGAACGGTGGTGGCGCATTCCTGATCCCGTATCTGGTCGCGCTGCTGACCGCGGGTATCCCCCTTCTCCTGGTCGACTACGCGATCGGGCACAAGTTCCGCGGCTCGCCGCCGCTGGCCTTCCGCAGACTGCGCCGCGGCGCCGAGTTCATCGGCTGGTGGCAGGTGCTGGTGTGCTTCGTCATCGGCGTGTACTACGCGGTGATCGTGGCTTGGGCCGCGCGGTACACCTTCTTCTCGATCACCGAGGCATGGGGCGACGATCCCGAAGGCTTCTTCATGAGTTCGTTCCTGAACCAGGACACCGATGCGACCTTCGGCCTGAGCTTCGTGCCGGGCGTCGCGTGGACGCTGCTGCTGGTCTGGATCGCGACGCTCGCGGTGCTCGCTCTCGGCGTCCAGCGCGGTATCGGCAACGCCAACCGGTTCTTCGTGCCGTTGCTGGTCCTGCTGTTCGGTGCGCTCGTCGTCCGGTCGCTGACCCTCGACGGCGCGACCACCGGTCTCGATGCGTTCTTCACCCCGAACTGGTCGGCGTTGACCGACACCGGGGTGTGGATCGCGGCGTACGCGCAGATCTTCTTCTCGCTGTCCGTCGCCTTCGGCATCATGGTGACCTACGCGTCGTACCTCAAGCGCAAGACGAACCTCACCGGTTCGGGTCTCGTGGTCGGGTTCTCGAACTCGAGCTTCGAGGTGCTCGCCGGCATCGGTGTCTTCTCCGCTCTCGGCTTCATGGCCCAGGCGCAAGGCGTCGAGGTCGGTGAGGTGGTCGCCGGCGGTATCGGTCTCGCCTTCATCGCCTTCCCGACGATCGTCTCGGAGATGCCCGGCGGCCCGCTCTTCGGTGTGCTGTTCTTCGGCTCGCTGGTCTTCGCCGGATTCACGTCGATGATCAGCATCATCCAGGTGACCGTTTCGGCCTTCCAGGACAAGACGGGCCTCGGCCGGGTGCCTGCCGTTCTCGCCATCGGTGGTGTGTCGGCGATCGTGTCGCTGCTGCTCTTCCCCACCACCACCGGCCTGAACACCCTCGACGTGGTGGACCGCTTCGCGAACCAGTTCGGCATCGTGGGTGTCGCCTTCGTGGCGCTCGTGGTGGTCGCGTGGATCTATCGTCGTCTGCCCGAACTCCGCGACCACCTCAACTCGGTGTCGTCGTTCAAGGTCGGCACGGGCTGGATGGTGTTCACGGGCATCATCACCCCGCTCGTCCTCGGCTACATGCTGTTCAGCGAGATCCGCGACCGTGTCCGCGACGGCTACGGCGGTCTTCCCGACAGCCTGGTCACGGCCTTCGGGTGGAGCGTGCAGGCCGGCGTGATCATCCTCGCCGTCCTCCTGACGTTCATCCCGTGGCGCAGGGGAATCGACGAGGAATACGAGCTGGACGAAAACCGTCCGCTCGCGTCCGCCCAGGCGCCTGCTTCGTCCGGCGATCCCTCGCCCGGACCCGACTCGTCCACCGGAGGTACCCGATGAGCACAGCGGCCGTCGCCATGATGATTCTCGCCCTCGTCACGCTGTGGGGCGGTCTCCTGCTGAGCATCCTGCATCTGCGAAAGCATCCGGACGATCCGGACTGATCATCTGCACAACCGACCCACATGGGTGTCGGTTCGGTAACACCACGGGGCGGCGCTCTGGCCGGAGCGCCGCCCTTGTGGTCTCCTGGAACGGTCGTACTCTAAACCTCTACTTTAGAGTTAGGTAGAGCCCGTCCGGGTGTCACGACCCACAGGAGGAGAACCCCACATGAGCCGCAGACACCGCAATCGGATGCGTCGCATCTCGGCCGCCGCAGCCCTGACCGTCGCCGCAGGCCTGGCACTTCCCGCCGTCGCCGTCGCCGAACCCGCGCCCGCGGAGCCGGCAGCACCGGCGGAAGCGCCCGCCACGAGCCCGCTCGTGAGCTCGCTCGAAGCCCTCCGCGCGCTGCCCGGCGTCGATCCCACGACTCTCGCTGCTGCCGAAGCGATCGCGAACGCACGCGGAAGCGCTGTCGACGCGGCCGAAGCGACCCCGCTCGGCGCCTACGAGGACGGCATGGAGTTCCTGCGTCGCCTCGGCGTCGAACCGTTCCTCTACCCCACCGGCGCACCGTTCTGCACGGCCGACGGCGACCTGCCGCTGGGCACCGTGCCGGCCGTTGCGGGCGCTCTGCCCGGGCCGTGGCCGAACTCCGACCTTCCGTGGGTGTCGGAGAACCTGAACGTCGTCTCCCCTGCCGAGACGCTCTTCGCCTTCGTCCCCGTCGGGCTCGAGGAGGACGCCGACACCTCGGGCATCCAGCTCGCGTGGTTCAACGTCAACACCTTCCAGGGCGGTTTCGTGCCGATGGGCACGCCGGAAGAGGCGGCCGCGGGCGCCATCCCGGCCGGGGTTCCCGAAGACCTGCGCGGGCTCGTCGAGCAGGCGATCACGACCTTCATCGCCGACACGCTGCCGCTGGGTGGTGTGCGGGTCGCGCCGGTCGAGACCGGATCGGGCACCGTGCTCTCGGCCGTCTTCGGCAACGTCCGCAACGGCGACGCGCAGTGCTTCTTCCTGCCCACGATCGGCATCGTGGACGTGCCGGCCTGATCGAACCCCGAACTCGAACTGCAGCGGGTGGGCCTCAGCTCGCCCGCTGCAGTCGATTCAGCCGGTCGAACACGAGCGTGACGGCGGTGTCCATGTGCGCGAGCACATCGTCGACCGACTGCCGGCCCGCCACCCACGCGACCAGCGCCGACATCCACACGTCGGCGATGATCCGCACGGCGTTGAGCACCTCTTCGGTGACGATGTCGATGCCCGCCGCCTGCGCGAACAGTCGGGTGAGCACCTCACCGAGACGGTCGAGTTCGGGCGCCGAGGACGCATCGGCGAACATCGCCGCCCGGATGAGCGCGTCGTAGCGCAGCGGATTCTCGGACAGACGCGGCATCACCCCGCGCAGGACGCCCATGAGACGCTCGGCGGCACCGTCGCCCGGGATCTCCGCGGTGGTCACGGCTTCGGCGGCGGTCTCGAATTCGAATACGAGCGCCACGACGAGCAGGTGGTTCTTCGACGGGAAGTACCGGTAGACCGTGCCGAGAGCGACACCGGATCGGTCTGCGACCGCCCGCATCTGCACGGCGTCGTAGCCACCCTCGGAGGCGAGTTCCTCGGCGGAGGCGATGATCCGCATGTACCGCGCCCGCTGCGCCGGCCGCAGGTCCGCACCGGGCGACCGAGTGGATCCGAGGGGCGGTCGCGCGGTCTGCGTCGACGCCGACTCCTCGCCCGCGGTCTCCGTCGTCGACTGCTCCGTCATCACGTCACCTTCCGTTCATGCCCGTTTCGAGGATAGTTCAGCGTGGTGCGTCTGCCTTTTCGCACCGCCGACCGGCCACAACCGGACAGGTGTCCGGAAATCTCTTCCCTCCGGATGTAGAACGCGTTACATTTTCTCCGTCACCGTCTGGAGAGGGGCTGTTGTGCGCCACGGAATCACCCTGTTCACAAGCGACCGGGGAATCCGGCCCGAAGTTGCTGCCTCGACCGCGGAGAGCCGCGGTTTCGACAGTTTCTACGTGCCCGAACACACCCACATCCCGATCCGCCGCGAATCCGCGCATCCGGGAACGGGCAACGAGACCCTCCCCGACGACCGCTACATGCGCACCCTCGATCCCTGGGTGGCGCTGGGCCTCGCCGCCGCGGTGACGTCGACGATCAGGCTGGGCACCTCCGTCGCCCTACCCCTCGAGCACGACCCCATCACACTCGCCAAGACCATCGCGAGCCTCGATCACCTCTCCGGCGGCCGGGTGAACTTCGGTGTCGGATTCGGTTGGAACGCCGAGGAACTCGCCGACCACGGTGTACCGCCGAAGAAGAAGCGCACCGCCATGCGCCAGTATCTCGAAGCGATGCAGACGCTGTGGACCGAAGAAGAGGCCTCCTACGAGGGAGACTTCGTCGCGTTCGGGCCGAGCTGGGCGTGGCCGAAACCCGTACAGCAGCCGCGGCCCCCGATCTTCCTCGGCGCCGGTTCCACCGACCGCAACTTCGACTGGATCGTCCGCCACGCCGACGGATGGATCACCACACCCACGGAGAACAACGTCGTCGACAACGTCGCCCGTCTGCACAAGGCCTGGGCCGACGCCGGTCGTGCAGGAACTCCCGAAATCCTCGCTCTGGCAGGACGTCACGACGCCGAACAACTGAAGCTCTGGGAGGACGCCGGGGTCACCGAGGTGATCTTCGGTCTGCCCGACCGCGCCCAGGACGACGTCGTCGCGTACATCGACCGACTCGCCTCGAAACTCGACCACTGATCACCGACCCGAACGGACCCCGATGAGCACCGATCTCCACCCCCTTCCCGCCGACAGCGTCTCCACCTGGGACCACGAAGCCGACGTCGTCGTCGCCGGTTACGGCATCGCCGGTGTCTCGGCGTCCATCGAGGCCGCCCGCGCGGGTGCCGACGTGCTCGTGCTCGAACGGACCGGGGGCTGGGGCGGTGCCGCCTCACTGTCGGGCGGCATCGTCTACCTCGGCGGCGGCACCCCGCTGCAGAAGGCCCTCGGATTCGACGACACACCCGAGAACATGAAGGCGTTCATGCTCGCCGCGCTCGGGCCGGGAGCCGACGAAGCGAAGATCACCGAGTACTGCGAAGGCAGCGTCGAACACTACGAGTGGCTCGTCGACAACGGTGTGGTGTTCAAGGAGAGCTTCTGGGGCGAACCCGGCTGGGAGATCCCCGGCGACGACGGCCTGATGTACTCCGGCGGCGAGAACTCCGCACCCTTCAACGAGATCGCGACGCCCGCGCCGCGCGGCCACGTCCCGCAGATGACCGACAAGCGCACCGGTGAGAAGGGCGGTGGGTACATGCTCATGCAGCCGCTCTCTCAGGTCGCCGAAAGTCTCGGTGTGCGCGCCGAATACGACGTGCGGGTGCAGCGGTTGATCGTCGACGGCGACGGACGCGTCGTGGGCCTGGTGGCCAAGCAGTACGGCAAGGACGTCCACATCCGGGCCCGCCGCGGCGTCGTCCTCGCGACCGGCAGTTTCGCGTACAACAAGGAGATGGTCGAGTCGTACGCGCCGCAGCTCAGCGGTCGCCCGGGTGCGGCGATCGAGGAGCACGACGGCCGCGCGATCCGCATGGCGCAGGCGCTCGGCGCCGATCTCGCGCACATGGATGCCACCGAGGTCGCCTTCTTCGGCGACCCGCAGTTGATGGCCCGGGGCATCCTCGTCAACGGCCGCGGTCAGCGCTACGTCCCCGAGGACACCTACCCCGGTCGCATCGGCCAGCTGACGCTGCTGAAGAACGACAACCAGGCGTACCTGATCATCGACGAACAGGCGTACGAGGAGGGTTGTGCGGCAACGAGTTCGACACCCTTCTTCAAGTTCCGACCGAAGTGGGTCGCGGAGACCGTCGCCGAACTCGAATCCGACATGGAGCTGCCGGCCGGCACGTTGCAGGCGACCGTCGAGGTCTACAACAAGCACGCGGAAAACGGCAGCGATCCGGTACTGGGCAAGAAGAGCGAGTGGGTCAAGCCCATCGGCAGCCCCATCGCAGCGCTCGATCTCCGCAACTGCACAGCAGGTTTCACGCTCGGCGGCCTGCGCACCTCGGTGAACTCGGAGGTACTGCACGTGTCCGGCGATCCGATCCCCGGCCTGTTCGCCGCGGGTCGCTGCACGTCGGGCGTGTGCGCCTGGGGGTATGCGAGCGGCACCTCGCTGGGCGACGGAAGCTTCTTCGGGCGTCGCGCCGGTCTGTCGGCCGCGAAGGGCTGAGACCGAAGGGGTGGTTCCGGTGGCCGAGCCACCGGAACCACCCGTCAGGTCAGAACACGCGGTCCAGGTCGCGCGAGACGATGTGGTCGGCGCCGTACTCGGCGAGCGCCGCGATCGTCATGGACGGATTGCACGCCCCGGTCGACCCCGGGATCTTGGCGCCGTCCACCACGTACAGGCCGGGCTGGCCGTGCACGCGACCCACGTCGTCGCACACCACCCCGAACGGCGCACCACCGAGCGGATGGAAGGTGTTGATGTCGACGGCGTTGACGTCGATGACGATCGCGGCCGGTCCCGCGATCCGCCGGATGCGGGCCTCGATCGCACGGGTGAGTTCTCGATCGTAGGCCTGATCCCAGTTCAGGACCGCATCGTCGCGGCCGGCGTCGTAGTGCCAGACTCCCCGGCCGTCGACGATCCCCAGACCGATCATCGTCGTCGTTCCCACATCGACGGGGAACGGCACCGGACCGGTGACGATCATCAACGGTCCGGCGGGGTCGGTGTAGTCGCGCATACCCACACAGGCGGGCCCGCCCTGATGGTCGCCGGGGCTGACGAGCGGACTCGTCACGGCGAACACCCGGTCACCGTTGTTGCCCCATCCCGTTCCGACGCCGTCGGGAAGATCGGGGACGAGTCCCTTTGCCTTCGCCTTCACGAGAAGACGGGTCGTGCCGGCCGATCCGCCGCCGAGAAACAACGCCGGTGTGATGATCCGCTTGCGTTCGAGAACCGTTCCGTCCGTGTGGATCCGGTCCACGTGCACGATCCAGGTGCCGTCCGGTGCCCGCTCGATGTCGTCGACCCGGTGCAGCGGCGCGACCGTGACGTGCCCCGTGCGTTCGGCTTCGGCGAGATAGGTGACGTCGACCGAGAACTTACCGCCGTTGTTGACTCCGTAGATGACGTCGCCGGTCGTGTAGGACGGTTTCAGTTCCCCGGTCAGCTCCCGTCGCGCGAAGTCCCAGTCGATGCACATCGGCACCCTGAACGTGTCGTAGCCCTCCGAACCTGCACGGTCCAGGAACTGGCGTGAGGAACGGTACCGATCGTGGTCGAGCAGATCGTCCGGGATGGTCGCGACCTGCAGCATCCCCGCCACCCGCCGATAGTGGTCGGAGGCCAGCAGCTCGTAATCGATACGCGAGGACACCGAATCGGAGAATCGCTGCCCGTCGGGCTGCACGGTCATGCCGTGATAGGCCAGCGAACTCCCGCCGACCCCCGCGCCGCACATGACGTCCATACCGTTCCCCGGAACCCGTTCGATGAGCCCGGTGAACGGTTCGGTCGGGATCGGCGGAGTACCGGTCATCACCGGGGCGGACGACAACCACGACATCCGCCGGTCCGGTTGCAGCATGTGAGGGAACGTCTCGGCGTTCGGTCCCGTGGGCCAGCGGATGCCCCGTTCGAGGACCAGCGTCTGCACACCGGCCCGGCCGAGATGCAGCGCGGTGATCGCACCGCCGAATCCGCTGCCCACGACGACCGCCCGATGGCGCTCCTGGGTGACCTCGGCGCGTGCGCGTGGGATCGGGGACAACGACAACGCGGCAACAGCCGCACCGCCGACGACGGTTCCCCGCAGGAAGGTACGGCGGGACAGCGCAGTATTCACGAATGGCTCTCCTGGAGCGTGGTCAGACAACCGTGAGCGGGAGGGGGATACCCCGATCCTCGAAGACGAAGGACGAACCCGTGCTGAAGCGGGTGATGGCGACCTCGTCGCACTCGTTCGCCGGGGATTCGGCACGGAACACCTCGACGACCAGTGCCTCTTCGGTCTCGGAGACCAGGCGGGTGGTGAAGTGCGGATCCACACCACGCACCAGGGCGTCGAGCGGACCGAGGTGTTCGGGGTCGATCAGGGTGGGCCAGGACCCGTCGTCGAAGGCGCCACCTCGCCGGTTGATCCGGAGACCCAGCGCGTCGTCGTCGAAACAGATCACCCGATCGACGTACCGGTGCGGTGCCAGCAGCGGATGCACGTCGAGTACCGCGGCCAGGCCGGCGAACGAGCGCGGCAGTCCCAGCGCGGTACGGATGCGCTCGGACGTGATGCCGGCGATGCCGGTGAGCTGTTTACGGGTCAGCTCGATCGCGGACTGCTCGTCGGTCCGCTTGCGCACACTCATGAGGAAGCCGAGAGCGAGCAGGTGATGTTGCAGGCACACCTCTTCGGCGATGCGTACCAGGGCCGACTTCGAGAACTCGTCGAACCGGAGGTCTGCGAGGAGAGGTCCCGAATAGTCGTGTCTCCCTTCACCGTCCCGGTCGATCGGACTCAGCTCGAGTGCCACGGCCGCGGTCCGGCCGAGCGCTTCGGTGTGTGGTTCGACAGCCGGTGGTTCGTACGACGCGTCGATCGTGACCGTCCATGCGCAGTGCGGGTGCCGATCGGCCGGCGCGCGGGGCGGCCGATGGATCGGCCGCACCCTCGCGTGCGGATTGGTGGCGAGGGCGGTGGCGTCGAAGGTCGGGTCCTCGATGTCGTGGCACATCGCGGTCACGTAGGCGTCGCCGAGCGGCTCGACGTCCATCAGTGCCCCGCAGTGGTCGAGCCAGAATTCGCCGTGGTCGCGGTCGTGGACGCGATAGCGGAAGTCCATGAACTGCGGGGGCGCCCCGATGTCGAGTTGCATGCCCTTGAAGATGGTGACGACGTCGTCGCCCTCGAACTTCAGGGCACGCTGCATGCGGCGCGTGTACCACGGCGAGGACGCCTGCCATTCCTCGATGGCCACCTCCGCCATGCCCTCCCGACCGAACGCCGAGATCAGATGTGCCATCCCCGAACGGTCGATGAGCTGACCGCACAGCAACAGTTCGGGGACGAGCACGGCGAGGTCGGTGCGGGAGAGCGCGGCGAACGATCCGCCGGTGTCCACAGCGGTCACCACAACGGGACCGGCGACTCGCCGACCCGGTACCAGCCGGGAAGCCGCTTCTTCCCCGTCGATCGCTCGATCCGCTTCTGCATACCGTCGGACAGCGCATTCGCCGTGATCATCTCGAGGAACAGGTGCGAGACGTTGCCGAAGTCGAAGAAGTCGCGCTGCCACGACCACTGGAAGTTGCCGCCGTACCGGAACCAGCTCCCGCCGATACCGTGCACGGAGTAGTGCTCACCGTTCTCACGGGTCCTGTCGGCGACCTGCTTCCAGAAGCCGATCACGTCGCCGGAGCGTTCGTCGACGACGAACTGCTGGTAGGGATACTGCCAGCCTTCGAGCCCGTCCATCTCCTGGCCCAGTGCGAGATCGCGGATCTCCTCGCGGCCCACGGCCATGAACTCGTCCTTCGGACCGTAGTTCCAGCCGTAGGTGGCGTCCTCGGTGTACATGTCGGCCAAAGGCTTCCAATCGCCTTCGGCCTCGGCCCGCTTGTTGGCGTCGACCCAGCGGGTGATCATCTCGTCGAGCTCGGCACGATCGAACGTGGCCATCCTGTCTCCTGGTCCTCAGTCTTCGACGATGCGAAGGGCTTGGGTGGGGCAGTACTTCACAGCTGCTCGTACGTCGGCATGCATCTCCTCCGGCACCGGATCGAGGAGGATCTCCACCTCACCCCGTTTGGCGACGGAGAAGACGTCCGGGGCTTCCATCGAGCACATCGCGTGTCCCTGACACAGATCGAGATCTGCTTCGATCCTCATCCGAACCTCACTCCTGCGTCGCCGTGCCGGTGTCCGACGCCGCCCGGGTGCGTCGTCGGTACCGCACAGCACACGGCTGTTCGAGTTGGACCACCATCTTGGAGTGGTCGTTGCGATAGGTCTCGGGCGGCTGGGACAGTTCGAACTCGAAGTCGCGCAGCAGAACCGAGAATATCGCCTTCAGCTGCATGAGCGCGAACGCCGCTCCCACACAGCGGTGCCGGCCGGCCCCGAACGGGATCCAGGTCCACCGGTTGACGATGTCCTCCTGGTTCGGGTCGATGTAGCGGCCGGGATCGAAGGCATCGGGATCCGGGAAGTCCTCCGGGATGCGGTTGGAGATCGCCGGTGTCGCACCGACGAGATCGCCCTCCGAGATCCGATAGCCGGCGACCTCGAAGTCGTCGCGCGCGACCCGAAGGAGCAGGATCAGCGGCGGATGCAGGCGCAGCGTCTCCTTGAGGACCGCTTCGAGCACCGGGATCTGCCGCAGCGCATGGAAACTCACACTCTCGCCGTCGGAGTAGAGGACGTCGAGTTCGGCGGTGACCTGCTGCATGTACTCGGGGTTGCGCAGCAGTTCGATGAGCGCCCAGGCCGCCGTGCCCGAGGTGGTGTGGTGGCCGGCGAACATCATCGAGATGAAGATGCCGGTGATCTCGTCGGCGCTGAAACGTTCCTTGCCGTCCTCGTCCTTGATGGAGACGAGGACGTCGAGCATGTCGCGGTCCTCCTTGCCCTGCGGCGGGTTCGCGATGCGCCCGTCCATGATCTCCTGCACGAGGGCCACGAGTCCGCGGCGGGCCTCGTCGCGTCGCCGGAAACTCTCGATCGGCGCGTAGGGATCGACGAAGGCCAGGGCGTCGGTGCCCTTCTCGAGGTCGTGGTAGAGGTGGGCGAATCGTCCGTCGAGCTGGTCGCGGAACTTCTTGCCGATCAGGCAGGCCGACGACGTGTAGATGGTCAGCTCGGCGAAGAACTCGAGCAGGTCGATCTCGCCTTCGTCGCCCCAGCCGGCGACCATGTCCTGCACCTCGCGGTCGATGGTCGCGGCGTGGCCGCGCATCTGTTCGCCACGCAGCGCCGAATTGTGCAGCATCTCCTTGCGGCGCTCGGGGCTGGCGTCGAAGACGACGCCCTCGCCGAAGACCGGCTTCATGAACGGATAGGCGGCCTGCTGGTCGAGATCCTCGTCCGCAGCCCGGAAGAAGAACTCGTTGGCCTCTGCACCGGAGAGGAGTACGACCTTCTTGTCGGCGAGCTGGAAGACCCCGACGTCGCCGCACTCCTCACGCACCCGGCGCATGAGCGCGATGGGATCGGTGCGCAGTTCCTCGAGGTGGCCGTGTTCGTGTTCGCCGCCGGACACACGCCGGGGTTCGACGAGTGTGGTCATGGATTGTCCTTCCGCAGGGGTGCTTCGGGTTGAACCTCGATGAGCACGATGTGGGCGCCGCGGGGGGCCGAGACGACCGAGAGCGCGGCCGCGGCGATGTCGGATGCACGAAGGAAGTAGGGGTGTCGCGCGAATCCCCATGTGCCCCAGTCCTCGAGCATCGGTTCGAGCACCTCGGCCGGCGCGGTCATGCCGGCGCCGGTCTGTGTCGGTCCGGGACGCACGACCGACGCGCGGACTCCCGTGCCCTCGAGTTCCATCCGCATCTCGCGGACGAGCGCTTCGAGGCCGGTCTTGGCGGCGTTGTAGGCACCCATCCACGGCCGGGGCAGCACGGCACAGTCGGATCCGATCACGACGAAGTCGCCGCGCTTGCGTTCGATCATGCCGGGCAGCGCGCGGTGGGCCAGGCGTTGCGTGCCCATCAGGTGCACGTTGACCTGGAAGGCGAACCGATCGGGGTCCATCTCGTGCGGCAACGCGAAATCCATGTCGCCCGCGCCCGAGACGACGATCTCCGCGGGGCCCAGAGCCTCTTCCGCTGCGGTGACGAACTCGTCGACGGACTCGGTGGACGACACGTCGAGGAAGTGGGCGAAGGCCTCGCCGCCCTCACCGCGGATCTTCTCCGCGATCGCCGCGCACTCCTCCACGCGGCGCGCACCGAGTGCGACGGGGTGTCCGGCCTCGGCGAGCGCGTAGGCGGTGGCGGTACCGATTCCCGAGGAGGCCCCGGCGACCAGCGCGGGACGACGTTCGGGGTGGGGTTCGAATCTAGGCATGTCGTTCGGTGACCTCTACAGGAAGGGCCGCGAAGCCTCGGACATTGGTGGAATGGACACGTTCGCAGCGGTCCTCGTCGATCTCGTAGTCGGCGACGCGCCGGGCGAACTGTTCGAGCGCGATGTTCGCCTCGAGGCGGGCCAGGTGCGCACCGAGGCAGAAGTGGACTCCCCCACCGAAACTGGCGATCTTCTGGGAGCTGTCCCGTCCGATGCGGAAGTCGTCGGCGGCGTCGAATACGTCGGAATCGCGGTTGGCGGATCCGATGAGCAGCAGGACCTTGTCGCCGGACCGGATGGTGGCGTCGTGCAGTTCGATGTCGGCGACGGCGGTGCGGGCGACGATCTGGCTCGAAGTGTCGTAGCGCAGGGTCTCCTCCGTCCACTGCGGTGCGCGGGCGGGATCGTGGAGGACCTGCGCCACCTCGGACTTGTTGTGCGCGCCCCAGTAGAGGGCGTTGCCGAGCAGTTTCGTGGTGGTCTCGTTGCCCGCGACCACCATGAGGAACATGAAGCCGATGATCTCGTCGTCGGTGAGCCGGTCGCCGTCGATCTCGGCTTCCAGCAACGCCGACGTGAGGTCGGAGGTCTCCTTCTTCCGGCGTTCGGCGAGCATGTCGGCGTAATAACCGACGAGGTGCAGCGATGCCTCCATCGCGGCGACCGGCACGTCGAGCACGCCCTCCTCGCGGTGGACGACGAGATCGGCGAGACGGCGGATCTCGCTGCGGTCGGATTCGGGCACACCCATCAGTTCGGAGATCACGTCCATGGGCAGCTTGCCCGCGAACTCCGAGATCCAGTCGAATTCCCCTGCCTCCACAGCGGGTTCGAGGTAGCGCAGCGTCAGTTCGAGGATGCGCTCTTCGAGGTCGGCGACGCGGCGCGGAGTGAACCCCTTGGAGACGAGGCGGCGCATGCGCATGTGCCGCGGGTCGTCCATGGCGAGGAAGGACATCACCTTGTGGGCGTTGGGCCCGTAGGCGGACGGATCGAGCGAGACACCGTTGGCGCTCGAGAGGCGAGTGTTGTCGCGGAAGGCCGCGACGACGTCGGCGTGGCGGGACAGGGCCCAGAATCCGAGGTCGGGGTTGTGGTAGGCCGGGTCCTCCTCACGGAGGCGGCGGTAGGTGGGATACGGATCTTCGTGGAAGGCGTAGTCGTACGGGTTGAAGATCACGGGGCCGAGCGTCGGTGGATCGGGCGAAGCGGGCCCTGCGTGCGACGCGGAGCCCGGGGATGCCTGGATCATGGATCACTCCAATAGAAGTCGGGCGGATGTCTCCAGCCTGTCGGCGAGTTTCTCGTAGGTGCCGTAGCCCATGCCGGCCCGGACGAGCGCGCCGGCGTAGAGCAGTTCGAGTGCTTCGAGTTCGTCCGGATCGGAGTCGGCGCCGAGCGCTGCCGAGATCCGGTGACGGATGTCGAGTCCGATGCGCGCACGCAGGTGTTCGACATCGGGGTCGTGACCGAGCAGTGCACTGGTGACGGCGGCGGCGAGTTCGGGTTCGTCGGCCAGCAGCAGCGCGATTCCCCTCAGCACCGCGACCACCCGATCGGCACGGCTCGTGCTCTCGGCGTCGGCCGTGGGAGCGTTGGCCAAGCGACGCCAGAACACCTCGGCGACGAGGTGTTCCTTGGACGAGAAGTAGGTGTAGGCGGTGGCCGGGGCGACTCCGGCGCGGGCGGCGACCATACGCACCGTCAACCCCGTGAAGCCCTCCTCGCGGAGCACCTCGACCGCAGCCTGCGTGAGCCTCGCAACCGTGTCGGCCTGCTTCTCGGTCAGGCGACGGCGGGTCGATTCGAGATTCACGTTTCTGGACACGTGTCTGGACATTACTACGGTCGGAGGGGGTCGGCAATGCCCGCGTCGCGTTCATTCGACGAATTCAGTGCTCTCGTGGGTGGATACGGACGGGCATGGACTTGATGCCGTTGATGAAGTTCGACCGCAACCGCCGCGGTTCGCCGGCCGGCTCGACCCGGTCGATACGGGCGGCGAGGGTCTCGAACATGATCCGCAGTTCGAGTCGCGCCAGATGCGCCCCGAGGCAGAAGTGCACACCCGTCCCGCCGAAGGCGACGTGCGGATTGTGCTCGCGCCCGATGTCGAAGACGTGCGCGTCGTCGAAGATCTCCTCGTCGCGGTTCGCACTCGGGTAGTACATGATCACCTTGTCACCCCGTTCGACCTGCTGGTCGCCGATCGAGGCCGGACAGGTGGGCGTGCGGCGGAAGCCCACCACGGGCGTGACCCAGCGCAGAACCTCCTCCACGGCGCTGTCGATCAGGCCGGGATCGTCCTGCAGCCTGCGCCATTGTTCGGGATGATCGACGAAGGCCTGCATCCCGCCCGAGATCGCGTTGCGCGTCGTCTCGTTGCCCGCGATGACGAGCAGGACGAAGAACATGTCGAACTCCATCTCGGAGAGCGTGTCGCCGTTCTCGTCGGGACACACCAGCTTCGAGACGATGTCGTCGTGCGGTTCGGCTCGCCGTTGCGCGGCGATCTCGTTGGCGTACAGGAAGATCTCGGCGGCGGCGAGTTCGCCGTCCTCCTGGGTGGTGCCGTATTCGGGGTCGTCCCAGCCGATCATGCGGTTCGACCAGTCGTACAGCTTCCCGACGTCCTCGGCCGGTGCGCCGAGCAGCGCTGCGATCACCTCCAGCGGCAGGGGTGCCGAGATCGCCGGGACGAAGTCGATCACCGCGCCGTCGCGTGCAGCCTCGATCGCTGCGTCGACGGTGCGTTCACACGTCTGCCGGATACGCTCCTCGAGCGTCTTCACCATGCGGGGGGTGAAACCTCGGCTGACGAGTTGCCGCAGGCGGGTGTGCTCCGGCGGGTCGAGATTGAGCAGCATGGACGCCTGTTTCAGGCGTGTCTCCTCGTCGAAATCGTCGATCTGGGTGGTTCCGAGCGCCGAGGAGAAGGTCGTGCTGTCGCGGGAGACCGCGATGACATCGGCGTGCCGGGTGACGGCCCAGAAGCCCGCGGTGCCCTCCTCGGGTTGGCGGTGGACCGGACAGGTGCGCCGGAGTTCGGAGAAGTAGTCGTGCGGGACCCCCTGGGTGAAGACGTCGGGATTCTTGAGATCTGTGGGTGAAGTCGTCATGAAGCCGCTCTCGTGGGATTGTACGAATGGCATTCGTTTACAAACTACTCACGTTCGTTTGGAATGGAAGCCCCTTAGACTGTTTTCATGGCAGACGACAACTCCCGGCCCGTGCGCCGACGGACACTGACCCGCGACAAGGTCGTCGCGGCAGCGCTCGGAATCGTCGACGATCTGGGATGGGAACAGCTCACGATGAGCACCCTCTCGTCGCGCTTGGGAATCGTCACGGCCTCGCTGTACAACCACGTCCGCAATCTCGACGACGTGCGGGGGACCGTGCAGATCCGCGCGATGAGCGATCTCGGAGCGCACCTGCGCGAGGTCGCGATGGGCCGCAGCGGTGTCGACGGGCTTCGCGCCCTCATCGACGCCCACCACACCTGGGCCCTCGAACATCCCCGTCACTACGAGGCATTGACCACCGCACCGGTCGACCGCGACGGTCTGCTCGCCGCCGCACTGGACGCCAACGTGACCCTGCGCACGATGCTCGCATCCTGCGGCGTTCCGGAGGAGGAGACTCTCGAGGCCGCGGTCGGCATGTTCGCCGCCCTGCACGGTTTCGCGGTCCTCCAGAGCAGCGGCTTCCTGGGCGACGAGCTCGACCTCGACCACATCTACGAGACGGTCGTGCGCGGAGTTCTGACCGGCGCCTCCCTCGACCCCACGAAGACGCGCTAGAGTGGCATCCAACTGAACACATCCGTCTTCAGATGGAGGGGTCATGCGGACGATCGACACTCTCGGCGACCTCGTCTCACCGCTCGGTGGCACGATCAACGCCGCCAACGTCATCATGCAGCTCGCCCATCCCGGCGTCGGCCAGGGCGTCGTCGACAGCACGGTCGACACCGGCCGCGCCGATCTCCATCCGGTCAAGCGGGCCCGCACGACCGGTACCTATCTGGCGGTCGCGGTGTTCGGTAACGACGCCGACCGCGATTTCGTCCGCGAGTCGGTGCGGAAGATCCACGCCCGGGTCACCTCGTCACCCGGCGCGGAGGTCCGCTACAGCGCCAATTCCCCTGCCCTGCAGTTGTGGGTCGCCGTCTGCCTGCTCAAGTACTTCATCGACCAGCACGAGTTCCTCTACGGCCCGCTCACCGAGGAGCAGTACGCCCGGATCCTCCGCGACGGCGCGACCCTCGCGACGACACTGAACGTCCGGCCGGAGTCGTGGCCCACGACCCGCGAGGAGTACGAGGAACTGTGGAAGGCCGGCGTCGCCGACATCTCCATGAACGAGCAGGTACGCGAGTACCTCACCGAACTCTGCAATCTCGCGTTCCTCGAGGTGCGTCTCGGACGACTGGGCCGCGGGATCCACCGGGTGCTCGGCAGGTCGTTCGAACTGATCACCCGCGGTGCACTGCCGCCGGAGTTCCGCGACCTCATGCAGTACCCGTGGACCGCCGACGACCAGCGGCGTTTCGACCGCTATCTCGTGGCGGTCCGGCGCCTGCACCGCGTCACGCCGTGGGTGTGGCCGCTGCTGTGGAAGGCCTATCTGCTCGATCTGCGCACGCGGCGACGCCTCGGACTGCGGGTCTTCTGAGCCCTGCCCTCACACGACGGAGCTCGTCGAGGACCGACCTATCCCGGCGCTCCCGCACGACTCGCGCCTTCCACGAGGTGGGCGAGTTCGTCGAGCGTCCAGGGCGGCGACGTGTCGTGGTCCCGCCACGCCAGCAGCGTCGGTACCGGCTTGTCGAACCGACCGACGAAACATCCGGAGCCGGCGAAGATTCCGCCGGTCACGGTCGCCGTGCCGCTCGCGAGGTAGGCGTAGAGCCGCGCCACGTACTCCGGCGGCGCCGGGTTTCGTGAGCCCTCGTAGGTGACGTCGTCGAGCAGTCCGCGCTCGTGCAGTCGCTCGATGTGCCGCTCGTACTCCGGTCCCGTCGACAACCGTGTGCGGGCTCCCGGGCACACGACGTTGGCCCGCACTCCGTGTTCGCGCAGTTCCGCGGCGATCGCTGCGGTCAGACTGTTCACCGCGCCCTTTCCGGCCGGATATCCGGTACCGCCGTAGTCGCCGAGGAACGCGAACGATCCGGTGTTGACGATCGCCCCGCTCCCCTGCGCCACGAACCGGGGCGCGAACACCCGGCACGTACGGAAGGTGCCGGTCAGATGCGAATCGATCAGGTCGTCCCACTCCTCGTCGGTGACCGTGAGGATCGACGAGCCCGGAGGTTCCGCGGTGCCGGCACAGTTGATCAGCGCGTCCGCCGCCCCGAACTCGTCGAGGGCCGCCCCGAGGAGATCCTCCGCGACCCCGGAGGCGGCCGCCGAACCGGACACTCCGATCGCACTGCCGCCCTGCGACACGAGCTCCTCCACGGTGTCGCGCACCGCCTCGGCGTCGCGGCCGTTGACCACCACCCGCGCACCCTCGTCGACGAGGGTCCGCGCCACCGCCCGTCCGATCCCCCGGCTGGAGCCCGTCACGACCACGACGCGGCCCGCGAGCGGGGTCGAATTGTCCGGCCCCGAATTGTTTTCTGCCATAAGGTTCCCCGTTCACCCATTGCGCTGCCTCGAGTGCCCGAACTATAGTCCAGACACCTGTCCAGAACCGAGGGAACGTCTGATGACACTTCGCCCCACCGACAGCTCCACCCTTCTGATCGACGGCAAGCTCGTACCCGGCAGCGGAGGCACCTTCGCGATCACCGATCCGAGCACCGAAGAACTGCTCGGCCACGCGGCCGAGGGCACCGCCACCGACATGGACGCCGCGATCGCGGCCGCACGTCGCGCCTTCGACGACACCGACTGGTCACGCGACCACACCTTCCGGGCCCGCTGCCTCCGTCAGTTGCGCGACGCCCTGCGCGAGCACATCGAGGAACTGCGGGAGATCACCATCGCCGAGGTGGGCGCTCCCCGATTCCTCACGAGCGCCGCGCATCTCGAAGGCCCCATCGACGACCTGCTGTACTTCGCCGACCTCGCCGAGAGCTACGCGTGGACGCAGGATCTCGGCAACGCCTCCCCCATGGGTATCCCGACGCACCGCTATCTGCTCAAGGAAGCGGTCGGGGTCGTCGGCGCGATCACGCCGTGGAACTTCCCGCACCAGATCAACTTCGCCAAGCTCGGGCCGGCTCTCGCCGCCGGGAACACCGTGGTGCTCAAGCCCGCCCCCGACACCCCGTGGTGCGCTGCCCTGGTCGGGCGGATCGCGGCCGAGGAGACCGACATCCCACCGGGAGTGCTGAACATCGTCACCTCGAGCGATCACCGCCTCGGCGCACAGTTGAGCGAGGATCCGCGCGTCGACCTGATCTCGTTCACCGGTTCCACCGCGACCGGCCGGGCCGTGATGCGCGCGGCCTCCGAGAACCTCAAGAAGGTCTTCCTCGAACTCGGCGGCAAGTCGGCGTTCATCGTCCTCGACGACGCCGACCTGCGCGGTGCCTGTTCGATGGCGGCCTTCACCGTGTGCACGCATGCCGGTCAGGGCTGCGCGATCACCACGCGACTGCTCGTTCCCCGCGAACGGTACGACGAAGCCGTGGCCCTGACCGCGAAGTCCATGAGCGGCATCCGGCCCGGCGACCCGCGCGATCCCGGCACGGTGTGCGGGCCGCTCATCTCCGAGAAGCAGCGGCAGCGCGTGGAGGGATACATCCGCCTCGCCGTCGAGGAGGGCGGCACGATCGTCACCGGCGGCGGACGCCCCGCCGAACACGAGCGCGGCTTCTTCGTCGAACCCACCCTCATCGCCGGCCTCGACAACTCCGCGCGCACAGCGCAGGAGGAGATCTTCGGCCCGGTGCTCGTGATCATTCCTCACGACGGTGACGACGACGCGATCCGCATCGCCAACGACTCCCCCTACGGCCTCTCGGGTTCGGTGTTCGGCACCGATCCGGACCGCATCGCGCGGGTCGTCGCAGGTGTACGGACCGGCACGCTGGGCGTCAACGGCGGCATCTGGTACGCCGCCGACGCCCCGTTCGGGGGCTACAAGCAGTCCGGGATCGGCCGCGAGATGGGTGTGGCCGGTTTCGAGGAGTACCTGGAGACCAAGCTCGTCGCCGAGCCCGCGAGCTGACCCGAACTTCCGAAAGGACTTTTCCGATGGCACGTTTCACCGGTCGCACCGCGATCGTCACCGGCGCCGCCCAGGGGATCGGCGAGGCGTACGCACGTGCGCTCGCCGCCGAGGGCGCAAACGTGGTGATTGCCGACATCGATGCCGAACTCGGCGAGCAGGTCGCCAAGCAGATCGTCGCCGACGGCGGCATCGCGAGCTTCACCTCGGTCGATGTCTCCGACCCCGCCTCCGCCGAGGCACTCGCCGCGTCGACCGTCGAGACCTACGGCGGCATCGACCACGTGGTCAACAATGCCGCCATCTACGGCGGCATGAAACTCGATCTGCTGCTGACGGTCCCGTGGGACTACTACAAGAAGTTCATGAGCGTGAACCTCGACGGTGCCCTCAACGTCACCCGCGCGGTGTGGCCGCACATGACGAAGAACGGCGGGTCGATCGTCAACCAGTCGTCGACGGCGGCCTGGCTGTACTCGGGCTTCTACGGCCTCGCCAAGGTCGGGATCAACGGTCTCACACAGCAACTCGCCGTCGAACTCGGCGGGTCGAACATCCGCATCAACGCGATCGCCCCCGGCCCCATCGACACCGAGGCGACCCGCACCACCACCCCCGCGAACATGGTCGCCGACATGGTGAAGCAGTTGCCGCTCAAGCGCATGGGCACCCCCGACGATCTCGTCGGCATGTGCCTGTTCCTGCTCTCCGACGAGGCCGCCTGGGTCACGGGGCAGATCTTCAACGTCGACGGCGGGCAGGTGATCCGCTCGTGACCGGCCCCGCGATCGGCCGGGTCGGGTACATCGGGCTCGGCAACATGGGGGCGCCCATGGCCGAGCGGCTGCTCACCCGGCCCGGGGGCCTCACCGTGCTCGACGTGGTGCCCGAGGCGATGACCCCGTTCACCGACAAGGGTGCCACCGCGGCGTCGAGCCCGGCGGAGCTGGCCGCCGGCTGCGATCTCGTGTGCGTGACCGTCCTCGACGACGCCCAGGTCCGCGACGTCCTGGCCGGTCCGGACGGACTGCTCGCGACGGCACGGCCCGGCACGGTCGTCGCGGTGCACTCGACGATCTCCGACACCACCGCCGTCGAACTCGCCGCGAAGTGCGCCGAGAAGGGAGTCGACTTCGTCGACGCACCCGTCAGTGGTGGCGCCGGCGGCGCGAAGAACGGCACTCTCGCGGTGATGGTCGGCGCGACCGACGACGGCTTCGCGAAGATCGAGGAACCCTTCGGCACCTTCGCGTCGCTGGTCGTGCACGCGGGTCCCGTCGGGGCGGGAACCCGGATGAAGCTCGCCCGCAACCTGCTCCACTTCATCGCGTTCACCGCGGCAACGGAGGCGCAGCGACTCGCCGAGGCCGCGAGGCTCGACATCACCGAGCTCGGCAAGGTCGTCCGGCACACCGACGCGATCACCGGCGGCGCCGGTTCGATCATGTGGCGCGACACCACATCTCCCCTCGGTGAGGACGACTCCTGGTTCCCGATCTTCTCGCGTGTGCGCGCCCTCGGCGAGAAGGATCTCGCGCTGGCTCTGGACCTCGGCGATCGACTCGGAGTCGACCTGCCGCTCGGAGCCCGGGCGCTGTCCGACCTCGGCCCCGGCCTCGGAGTCGGCACGGGAGAGATCGCACGGACCCGTTCCCGGAAGGAGCACGCATGACCGACGAGACCCGCCGCCGCGGCCTGGAGATGATGTCCAAGGTCTACGGCTGGGAGATGCAGGACGGCCCGGGCGAGCACTTCGCCGTCACCGCCGACCACCTGTTCGCGAACATCTGGACCCGTCCCGGGCTGACCATCCGCGATCGGCGACTGCTGCTGCTCGGGGCACTCACCGCGCAGGGGGCTCCCGACATCGCCGAGATCCAGATCGAGGCGGCGCTGAAGAACGACGAACTCGACGAGCAGCAGCTCCGCGAGATCGCTTTGTTCCTGTGCCACTACGTGGGCTGGCCGCTGGGCTCGAAGCTCGACAATGCAGTGGGCAGCGTGTTGCAGCGACGGAAGGCGGCGGCCCGCTCGTGAGCATCCCCGGCGGGTCCGCACCGGAGCCGGACTGTCCGGAACTCGGGTTCTACGGCCTCGCCGGGCACACCGACGACCCGAGGGCGCTGCTCGACGAGATCACCGTCGCCGAGGAGATCGGTCTCGGTTCGGTCTTCCTGTCGGAACGGTTCGACACCAAGGACGCGGCAGCGCTGGCCGGGGCGGCGGCCGCGACGAGCCGTACGCTCGGGATCGGCACCGCGGCGACCAATCCGCACACCCGCCATCCCCTCGTCACGGCGACGATGGCGACCACCCTGCATCGGTTGAGCCGCGGCCGGTACGCCCTCGGGCTCGGCCGCGGCTTCGACGTGCTGTTCGATCTCATGGGCCTGCCTCGCGTGACGTCGGCGCAGCTCGAGGACACCGTCGACCTGCTCCGGACGCTGTGGCGCGGTGAAGCGGCCGTCGATCATCATGGCCCGGCCGGCGACTTCCCGTATCTGCGACGCACCGCCGAGGGCGTCGACGGCATCCCGATCCTCATGGTCGCGCTCGGCGAGCGCACGCTCGACCTCGCGGGACGCGTGGCCGATGCCGTCGTCCTGCACACCTTCTTCACCGACGACACGCTCGCGCGCGCCGTGAAGACCGTGCGACGCGCCGCCGAGCAGGCCGGCCGCGACCCGCAGTCCGTCCGCATCTGGTCGGTCCTCGCGACCGTCGACGAGTCGATCCCCGAGGATCTCCGGTTGCGGAAACTGACCGGACGGCTCGCGACCTACCTGCAGGGCTACGGTGACGTGCTCGTCCGTGCGAACGGCTGGGACCCCCAGGTACTGCACCGCTTTCGGGACGACGCGCAGGTCCGTGCTCATTCCGGACCGATCGACGCAGCGCCGGTCGAACTGCTGATGCACATCCGGTCGTTGCTGCCCGACGAGTGGCTCGCCGCGAGCGCGACCGGCAGCGCGGCACACTGCGCGACCCGCATCGCCGACCAGTTCGACGCCGGTGCCGACAGCGTGATCCTGCACGGCGCCACACCCACCGAGCTCGCTCCGGTCGTCGCCGCGTGGCGGACGATCCGCGACCCCGAGCGTTTCGCATCCCTACCCGCCAACCCCGGCCGGAGCGCACCATGACCGATCTGTTGCTGTCGGTGGACGACCTGACTCCCGAACGACTCTCGGCCGTGCTCGGCGGCACGGTACGCACGGTGCAGGTCGAGCGGATCGGAACGGGTCAGATCGCCCTGTGTTACCGGCTCGTCCTGACCGGCGACGACGTGCCGTCCTCACTCGTCGCGAAACTCCCGTCACCCGATCCCGGGACGCGGCGGATGCTCGCCGGCGCCTATCGCGGGGAGGCACGCTTCTACAGCGACATCGAGCCGTCCGTCGCGGTGCGCACACCCACCTGCTATCACGTCGCCTCCGGTGAGGACGGCGAGTTCACCCTCCTCCTCGAGGACGCCGCACCCGCACGACCCGGCGACCAGCTCGCCGGGTGCACCGTCGACGAGGCGCACGACGCCGTCCGCAATCTCGCCGGACTGCACGGTCCCCGCTGGTGCGCACCCGATCTCCACGAATCGGACTGGCTCACCACGACGGACGCCGAGCAGGCCCGGATCCTCGCCGAGCTGTACGGTCCGGCCATCGAGACCTTCCTCGACGGTCTCGGCGACCTGATCGGCGCGGAGGACCGCGATACGCTGCGGGCCTGCGCGGAGCTCACGCAGGAGTGGGTGCTCGCGCGATCCGACCGGTTCGCGCTGCTGCACGGCGACTACCGGCTCGACAACCTCCTATTCCCTCCCGGTGGCGAGAGCGGTGTGGTCGCGGTGGACTGGCAGACCCTGACGGTGGGACTCCCCGCCCGCGACCTCGCGTATTTCGTCGGGACGAGCCTGGAACCGGAGGTCCGGCGCGAACACGAGCAGGCCCTGGTCTCGACCTATCACCGCGCGTTGCTGTGCCACGGCGTCGAGGGCTACGGCCTCCAGCAGTGCTGGGACGACTACCGCTTCGCGATGCTGCAGGGTCCGCTCGTCGCGGTCTTCGGGTGCGCCTACGGCACGAGGACCGAGCGCGGCGACCGCATGTTCGCGGTGATGGTGAAGCGGTCGTGCGCCGCGATCCGCGAACTCGACAGTCTCACCGTCGTGTCCGGAAGCATCGGACGCCGCGACCGGTCGGTAGGGTGACTCGGGATACACCGCATCACGCGAGAAGAACGGAGATCCATCCGATGTCCCGCACCACCCTGCCCCGCGAGGCGATCGAACTCGCCGAGGCGACACCGGGTTTCATGCCCCAGGACGAGGGAACCGCACTGCACGAGGCTGCGGTGCAGTATCTCGGTGACGGCGTCGGCGTCGAGATCGGCACCTACTGCGGCCGCTCGACCGTGTATCTCGGCGCTGCGGCCAAGGCGACCGGCGGCACCATCGTCACCGTCGACCACCACCACGGTTCGGAGGAGCACCAGCCCGGCTGGGAGTACCACGATGCGTCACTGGTCGACCCGCACACCGGTCGGCTCGACACCGTCGGCGCTCTCCGGCACACCCTCGCCGACGGCGACCTCGAATCGCACGTCGTCGCGGTGGTCGGCAATTCTCCTGTGGTGGCGTCGTTCTGGCGCACCCCGGCCTCGTTCGTGTTCATCGACGGCGGGCACAGCAGCGAGGCAGCCCGGGCGGACTACGACGGCTGGGCGAAATGGGTGCGCATCGGCGGCGCCCTGATCATCCACGACGTCTTCCCCGACCCGAAGGACGGCGGCCGGCCCCCGTACGAGATCTACTGTCTCGCACTGGAGAGCGGCGAGTTCGTCGAGAAATCGGTGACGTCCTCGCTGCGGGTTCTCGAACGCACCGCCGGCACGGTCGGCTCCCTGCCCGGCAGCTGAACTACGGGACGAGCACCGGGCAGCGCTCGGTGCAGCGGTCGGCGCCCACCTGATCGGCGGGTGCCGCCGCATCCCGGAAGATCGCGCTTCCGCCCGTCGTGCGCGAGAGCGCGTCGGCGGCGAGGATCACCGCTGCGCTGGTCCAGGAACTGACCTCCACCGGCCAACGCTTGCCGTCGGCGTAGACCAGACCGGTCCAGTACGAACCGTCCGGGTCGCGCAGATGCTGCATGGCCGCGAACAATTCACGGGCACGCCCGGCGTGGCCGAGGGCGTCGAGCGCCAGGACCAGTTCGCACGTCTCGGCCCCGGTGACCCACGGACGATGGTCGACGCACCGGATCCCGAGACCGTCGACGACGAAATCCGACCAGCGCTCGCGGATCCGTTCGTGCGCATCGGTGCCGCGCACCGCTCCCCCGAGGATCGGGTAGTACCAGTCCATCGAGTACTCGGGCTTGGGCGTGAACGCCTCGGGGTGCCGACGCAGAGCGTGGCCGAGACGGATCAGCGCGACCTCCCATTCGGGTTGCGCCTCACCGATCAGGTCGGCGATCCGCAGACCGCACCACAGACTCTGGTGGATGCTCGAACAACCTGTGAGCAGCGCTTCGTCGAACATCCCGCCGTCGCCTCGCGCCCACGAGATCTGGCCGCCCGGCAACTGCATGTCGACCACGAGGTCGAGCGCAGCACGCACCGTCGGCCACATGTGCTCGACGAACCCGCGATCGCCCGTCACGAGGTGGTGGTGCCATACGCCCACGGCGATGTAGGCGGTGAAATTGCTGTCGGTGTCGTGGTTCTCGACGATGTCGCCGCGGAACTGGATGGGCCACGACCCGTCGGCACGCTGCGTCCGCCGTGACCACTCGAAGGCGGCGTCCGCCTCTTCACGTAAACCGATGGCGGTCAACGCCATCGCGGATTCGATGTGATCCCACGGGTCGATGTGCCCACCGGGGAACCACGGGACGGCGCCCGAGGGCTCCTGCATCCGCGCGATGGCCCGGCCCGTCGCCAGGCTCTGTTCCGGCGACAGCACACCCGGCACCGACGGCACCGTCAGGCGCGCGGATTCACCGCGCCGCACCGGCGTTTCCCGGCTTCTCGAGGTAGAACACGACACTCTTCCCGATGACGGGATCGAGGATCTTCTCGGCCGTGCGGGTGACCCACGGGGCCTTCATGAGATCCCAGACCAACAGCCGGTGGTACGCCTTCGTCAGCGGATTGTCGTCGTTGTCGACGCCGACGGCGCACTTGAGCCACCAGTACGGCGCGTGCAGCGCGTGGGCGTGGTCGGTACCCGAGACCGTGAGACCGGCGGCGGTGAGTTTCGCGGCGAGTTCGTCGGCCTTGTAGATGCGGATGTGCCCGCCCTCCACCTCGTGGTAGGCGTCCGACAGTGCCCAGCAGATCTTCTCCGGCAGCCAGCGCGGCACGGTTACGGCCGCGACACCACCGGGCTTGAGGACCCGGACGAGTTCGGCGATGGCCCGCTCGTCCTCCGGCACGTGCTCGAGCACCTCGGAGATGAGCACGAGATCGAAGGTCGCGTCGTCGTAGGGCAGCGCGAGCGCGTCGCCGACCTCGGCCCGGGCGAGCGCACCCTCGGGGACCTCGCCTTCGAGTTCCATCGCGACGAACATGTCGGCGACGGCCTTCATGTCGTCGGCGTTCTGGTCGAAGGCGACGACGTCCGCGCCGCGGCGGTACAGCTCGAAGGAGTGGCGCCCCGCGCCGGCCCCGATGTCGAGAGCGCGTATCCCCGGTACGACGCCCAGGCGGTCGAAGTCGACGGTCAGCATCCGTTCTTCCCCTCTCGATGCGCGGCGATCGCCTTGTCGTAGATCGCGGCGGTCTGCGCGGCCACGGCCGCCCAGCTGTAGCGTTCGAGCACCCGGTCGCGGCCCTTCGCGCCGAGACGCCGACGCTCGGCCGGGTCGTCGAACAGGCCCGCGAGCCCCGCTGCGAGCTGTTCGGCGTCGCCCGGGGGCACCAGCAGACCGGCGTCCCCGACGACCTCGGGGATGGCCCCGGCGCGGCTCGCGACGAGCGGTGTTCCGCACGACATCGCCTCGACGGCCGGCAACGAGAATCCCTCGTACAGCGACGGCACCGCCGCGACCTCGGCGGAGGCGAGCAGGTCGGCGAGTTCGGTGTCGTCGATCCCGGAGACGGTGCGCACGACGTCGCCGATCGCGAGTTCGTCGATGAGCTTCTCGGTGGCGCCGCCCGGGGCGAGCTTCGAGACGAGGACCAGTTCGATCTCGCGTTCGGTCCGCAGCTTCGCGACCGCCTCGAGCAGGGTGGGAACACCCTTGAGCGGGGCGTCGGCACTCGCGACGCAGACGATCCGGCCGGGAACGCGCTCGTCCTTCCGCGGCGCGAACACCTCCGTGTTCACGCCGAGCGGGATCGTGTGGATGCGTTCGGATTCGATCCCGAAGGCCGTGCGGATGTCGTCGGCCGAGTTCTCCGACACCGTGAGCAGCGTGGGAATCTGCCGGGCCACCTTCTCCTGCATGCGCAGGAATCCGTACCAGCGCCGGAGCGTGATCCTACGGCGGAGGGTGGTCGCGGAGGCGAGATCGAGTTCGCGGTCGCGTGTGATCGGATGGTGGATCGTCGCAACGAGGGGAAGGTCCTCGGCGATGCGCAGCAACCCGGACGCGAGCGACTGGTTGTCGTGCACGACGTCGAAGTCGCCGAGGCGGTCGCGCAACAGTCGTGCGGCGCGCAGACCGAAGGTGCGCGGTTCGGGGAAACCGGCGGTCCACATGGTGGCGACCTCGAGGACGTCGATCCAGTCGCGGTACTCACCCGGTTTCGGGGTGCGGAACGGATCGTCGTCACGGTAGAGATCGAGACTGGGCACCTTCGTGAGCGTCACGCCGGGGTCGAGTTCGGGGTACGGCTGCCCGGAGAACACCTCGACGATGTGTCCCTGGGCGACGAGTTCGCGACTGAGATGGCGAACGTAGACCCCCTGACCCCCACAATGCGGCTTGCTCCGGTACGACAACAGAGCTATGCGCACATTCCACCTCGGGGTTCGCTCGGAGGGCCAGGTCGCTCGGACAGATGTCCACTAGTTGTGTAGGGCACACACTAGAACATGTTTTGTGTCCTCACGATAGCGAGCCGGACCGCACCCGGGGCGGATCGGCGATACGAGTGGGACGGCGAGCAGGCACCGCCTGCGAACGGGTGACGACGACGAAGCCCCGGTATCGATGTGATACCGGGGCTTCGCCTGGAGCGACCCTGACGGGACTCGAACCCGCGACCTCCGCCGTGACAGGGCGGCGCGCTAACCAACTGCGCCACAGGGCCATGAGGAACCGGAGTTCCCACAGCTCGACCCACCGCAACCGGTGGGTCGAAGATATGAAATTGATGGTTGTTCGCCGGACAACCGTGGTGGCCAGGGCCGGGATCGAACCGGCGACCTTCCGCTTTTCAGGCGGACGCTCGTACCAACTGAGCTACCTGGCCGGACGGCACCCGAACCGAATGCCGATCGAAACTCTGGAGCGACCCTGACGGGACTCGAACCCGCGACCTCCGCCGTGACAGGGCGGCGCGCTAACCAACTGCGCCACAGGGCCATACATATTCACTTCTCACACCAAGATACTGCACACTTCGACGAGGTCGAAGCGTACCCCCTACGGGATTCGAACCCGCGCTACCGCCTTGAAAGGGCGGCGTCCTAGGCCGCTAGACGAAGGGGGCCCGATCGGATTTCTCCGAACCGCACCCTCAACGGGTTTGGCGTTCCGTTGGGAGCTTGGACAGCTTATGCCACGGCATTCGCGAATCACAAATCAGCAGGTCAAGTGGCCGATTCGTCGTTGTCGGGCCTGCTCGGCCAGCCCTTCTCCCGCCACTGCGCGAGCCACTGCTCCGACGCCATCGCCTCGAGCGGCACCTCCACGCAGGCCTCGAAGCGTGCGCGGACGTCGGTCTCCGGCGACGTGAGGTCGGCGAGATAGCGCTGACCGGCGAGCGACGACGCGATCGCCTCGACGAAACGCTGGAGGTCGACATCAGGCCGGAACAGGCCCTTCTCCTGCGCTTCGCGCGCCAGCTGGTAGCCGGCCCGCCCCCACAGGACGCTGCCGCGCAGCCTGACCTCCTCCGCGAACTCGGGTTCTGTGACCAGACGGAACTCCGCGGCGATGACCACATCGTCGTGCAGAGCCGCACCGAGATCACCGACGAGACCGTGCAGCCGCTCGAAGGGGTCGAGATCGGGGACGTCCATCCACCTGCCGACGATGGCACGGTAGTGCTCGAGTCCTTCGTCGAGCACCGCCCGGGCCAGATCCTCCTTGGACGCGAAGTGGAAGTACATCGCACCCTTGGTCGCGTTCGACTGCTCGAGGATGGCGTTGATCGATGCTGCGGCGAAACCTCGCCGCGCGAATTCGGTGGCTGCCGATCGGACGATCGCAGCCCGCGTACGACGCGCACGCTCCTGTTGACGGGGCATGGGGAAATTCAGCCTTCCACGTTCCTGTGTTTCCCCCACGAGACAACTCTAGTCTGCCCCCACAACCCCGGCTCCGGGCCGTGTTCCACCGGGTGAAATATGAAACCCCACCCCCGGGACCCGGGTTTCCACAGAACACACCGAGTGGTACGCTTTGTCCGGCTCGGGTGCGAAGCAGGGGGTGGGCACCCGGGCCTCTTTCCATTCGTCACGGGCGGCGTCCGCACCGCCGGATGTCCGATATCATCGATCGCGCAGCGTGGCTCACCCTGTGATGTGGTCACCGCACCATGCGGTGTGGTCACTGCGGTGTGGTTACACTGTGCGCCCATGCCCCTATAGCTCAGTTGGTAGAGCTACGGACTTTTAATCCGCAGGTCGTAGGTTCGAGCCCTACTGGGGGCACCGCGGACGGCCTGGCGTTTCTCTTCGGAGGACGCCAGGTCGTTTTCGTATGTGCCAACGATGTGCCAAACCTCACACGACCCTCTCGGCGGCCGGCCTCCTAGGCGGCGGGCAGTCCTCTCAGAGGGTCTTCATGGGTGACGCATCGTGTCTTGCGCGTGATGGACAGCGCGTCGAACCCTGTGCCACGATGCGCTCACAACCAAATGAATGGACCCCGGCGAGTGCGCGAACACTCCCGGGGCGTGGCCGAACTGCGAAGGAGTTCGACAGTGCCTCAGCATACCCATGCCCAGCCGCAGGGTGGTATCCGACGCGGCCCCCGTCTCGCCGATAACTTCACCATCGTTTCCAACCGGCTGCTCAACAACAAGCGCCTGAGCTTCCGCGCCCGCTGCATCCTTCTGTGGCTGCTCTCCAAGCCCGAAGACTGGCGCATCCGCTCCGAAGCCATCGCCGAGCAGTCCGACGTCGAAGGCCGCACCGCCGTCCGCACCTGCATGCGCGAGCTCGAAACCCACGGCTACCTCGTGCGCGAGAAGGTCCAAGACGAACGTGGACGCTGGTACACCATCCAGACCGTCTACGAAGAGCCCCTTCTCAGCGGCGATCCGTCTCCCGAACCGACGACCAGGAAATCGAACTCCGGTCGTCCGCGCGACGGAAAGACGGGCGTCTTTACAAAGAACCGATCACCCAGGACTGAAACAAACAACAACACCGCAGGCACCGAAACGTCACCCGTCGAGGTGGCCGGGGTGACGGTGTCGTTGTCCGACGATGCCCGCAAAGAACTCGTGAGGCTCGAGACGAACTACGCCGAGCTGATCACCGCCTGCCGAAGCGCCGGTCTTCTCGGCTCGTTCGACTACGTCAAGCCCGCCCAGAAAGCCGAGATCCTCGAGCTAATCGACCAGCACGGCGCCGCGGCCCTGGCCGAGCGGGCGAAAGCCATGCACCGCGACGACAACCCCACCCTGTACGCCCAGGGCTGGATCCGACTGTGGAAGGCGATGTCCCCACCCCGCCTCACGCCGACGCCCCCGCAGATGCACGCACCCTCACCGATCGACGACTGCGACCTGTGCGACGACTACGCCTGGCTCCTCGGACCGGACGGTCGCCCCGTCGAACCCGCGGTGTGGTGCACGCACGGCCGGGCGGCCGCGTGATCAACGACCAGGCCCTCACTGCGCTGATCGCCGACTCCCAGATCCACATCGACATCGCGCACCGCCGCCTCCTCGAGGACGGCATCGACACCATCGCTGACGCCTACCGTGACGCCTTTGTCACGTTGTGCGCCGGCATCTACGACCTCACCGGGAGAACCGCATGATGTCCTCGATCCGCCCGCCGTTTCCCTACTTCGGCGGCAAACAGTCTCTCGCCGCGACGATCGCCACTGCGCTGCCGCCGCACCGCCACTACATCGAACCGTTCGCTGGATCGCTCGCCGTGCTCCTGGCCAAGAAACCCTCACCCGCTGAGACCGTCAACGACGTCGACCACGCCCTGATGACCTTCTGGCGAATCCTGCGCGACAGGCCGGCCGAACTCGCCGTCGCCTGCGAGTTCACACCCCACGCCCGGCACGAGCACGCCACAGCCCTCACCCTCGACCTGGACGGCGAGACCGACGAACTCGAGATCGCCCGCCGTGTCTGGGTCGTGCTTTCCCAGGGGCGCACCAGCACCCTGCGGCCCACCGGATGGAGACATGACACCACCGGCCCCCGATCGACCTCGATGCCCGGCAGGCTCGACGGCTACCGCGCCCGCCTCCTCCCCGCCGCCGAGCGCATCCGCAACGTGTCTCTGGAATGCCGCGACGGAATCGAGATGATCACCGCCTACGGACAGGGCCCGGACAGCGTGCTCTATGTCGACCCGCCCTACCTGCGCCGGGTGAGAACCAGCAACTACCGACGCGAGATGGGATCCGTGCGGGCCCATGAGCACCTCGCAGCCGAGTTGCACGACTGCACCGCATCCGTCGTCCTGTCCGGCTACCCCGACCCGCTCTACGACGACATGTTCCGAGACTGGAACCGCTACGAACTCGATGCTTACACCACCCAAGGCATCACCGGCACTGCACGCACAGAGGTGCTCTGGTCCAACCGACCTCTTGCACTCGACCAACCCAACGACCTGTTCAGCACCATCGCCGCCGAGGAGACACCGTGAGGAAACTGTCGACGCCGTCACCCGCCACCGTCGCCGTCGCGCTCGCCGCCCTCGCGGCCGCGGCCGTGGCCGGCACCAGCTTCTGGCGGTCCTTCACCGCGATCGCCGAGCTCGCTGTCGCATACCAGGTGCCGGCCGATCAAGCGTGGATGATCCCCGTCGCGGTCGACGGCCTGGTCGTCGTCGCGACCGTCGCGGCCGCGGTCGCGCGACACCGCGTCGCACGGGCCTACTCGTGGTTCCTGCTCGTCGCAGGCACCGTCGCATCCGTCGCGGGCAACGGCATCCACGCCTGGCAGCTCACCGTCTCCCCCATCGGCGTCGGCATCGCCGTGCTGCCGCCGCTCGTCACCCTCGCCGCGGTGCACCTGACGATCCTGCTCGCGCGACAGGGCGACAACGTCGCGACAGCACCGGTCCGCGACAGCGAACCCGAGCCGATCCGCGCCCCGCTCGACGACGACACCGAGCGCGACAAGGCGCCGCGCCCGGTCACCCAGCTCCATGTCGCCCCCGCGACACCTGTCGCGAGCGCGACGGCACCTGCAGCTGCGACGCGCCAAGTCCGTCGTGTCACATCACGCACGTCCGATGCGACCGACGCAGAGCTCCGCGCCCGGGCGATCCACTGCGTCATCACAGAAGGCAAGACGGTCCGTGCGACAGGCGCCGAACTCGGTGTCTCGAAGGACAAGGTGCAACGCTGGGTGACCGCGCATCGCGCGACACTCACCACAGAGCCCGTTGCAAGTTGACGCACAGCATCAGACGACATGAGCGGGACGACACTACGCAGCGAGCGCGGCCGCCCCGGGCACAAAAAACGATCACCCCCACCGGGGGACGGCGGGGGTGATCTGGGAGAGGTGGTGCATCGGGGCGCACCACCTCCGATCAGGCTATCGATAGTTGTGGGCGCTCTTGGGGTGAAGCCACGGGTGAACTTCCTTCACGGAACTGTGACGTACACCAAATCAATCGGATACTTTATTCTAGATCATGTTCCAATTCCGATACGATTCTTGACGCACCCTGAATCTTCCTTACCGGGGAGGAGAACGCTCCGTTTCGTCCTTTGTCGGGGAGGACGAAACGGAGCTCTTCCTGCATTGAACCTGCTATCAGGCAGAGGGAAGCAATCAGACCTACTCGCCGCCAGTTCAACGCAGCTTCAAATTCGCGCGATCCTGCGGAGGGGCCGCCATACCTGATCTTACGCCGTGCCCATACCTGGGCGCACAGAGGTCAGACGATCAACGGGGTGGAATTTACCTGCGTCCGAGAGACCCGTAACGCCACTGCCATGCGGCTCGGTGGTGGCGCGAGGGGCCTTACCGAAGGCTGTCGTGAGAGTGCTTGCGGAGCTTCTTCTCATGACGAATCTCGTAGGCAGACTTCCGGACGGGTTTCCGCAGAGGCATCCCGTCTTCGAAGACTTCCAGATAGGTGGCATAGAGACGGCGCGCCGTGGCGATGAACATCAGCGAGATGTACGACGTCATCAACACGACTCCACTGGTCAGGATGATTCCCAGCGTCGTCACCTTGTCTTCCACGATCGTTGCACCCAGTATGCCCAGCAACAACGCGTCGACCAATGCTCCAACAGCGGCAAGCAGAACGCCGCTCATGGTTTCGCGGATATGGCCAGTCACTCTGGCATCCGATGAAAGTGTCAAGGAATCGGCAATACGTGCCCGCATCGTCAATATCTGGCCGGCGGCCGCGAGCAAGACACCAGCCAACAACGCAACCGCCGGCAACAGAGCCGTAGGCGACCCGAGCTGGAGGCCGAGGGCAAGCGAACCAACCGAGAGCACTACGGGGATCCCAAAGATCAGTAGGCACCCGCCGTAGTCGGGCCGACCGTCACTGTTGAACAGCTGCACCGAGCGCCAGTAGTCCGTCGCTACAGTACGCAAACTTAGCCGATCCGCGAATCCCACAGCTGCCTCCTCCCACCTAACTCAAGTCAAGCTTCTGAACTCGTCCCAACATCAATTCTGCTGTCTGCTCGCACTGGTGGTAGAAGGTTCCGTCAGACACCTCGTCCGTTCCCAGTATGTACGTGAACTTCCTGAAGTCGCTGGCGGGTGAAATCGTCTTCTTTACTCCATCGGACAGTACGTCCAAGCTCACGGTGTCGAACTCGATGTCCACGGTGCTGGTGAAGATGTCGTCTCGCATGGCCTTCGCCTGGGCGCGGGGATCCAACTTCTCGTTTGAAAGCTCAACATCCAGGTCGTCGAGAGGCTCCTCGAAGCCGTAGTACGACCTGAACCATCGCGCAGCGCGCTTCTTGACGCGTTCGTTTTCAATCTTACAGATATTTCGGTAATTGAGTGAGTAATGATCACAAGGAGAGCCCGGTGTGGTCGAGGAAGGCGTGGCACAGGTCGTAGCTCGAGCCGATCCGGGTCAGTCCGGCCTCGGTCGCCACACGGACCTCGTCGAGGGTGTCGGGGCACAGATTGGCCAGTTCGGTGGATTTCATGTTGCCCCAGACCTGTTCGATCGGGTTGAGGTCGGGCGCATACGCCGGGAGGCGTTCGACGTGGAGCCAGTGGCGTTGGGTGGCCAGCCACGCGGTCATCGCCTTGGACCGGTGGGCCATGAGCCCGTCCCAGAGCAGGATGATCTTCTCGCCGGCGAAGTGGGTGCGCAGTTCGGTGAGGAACTCGATGAGTTTGTCGGTGTTGTAGGCACCGTCGGTCATGGAGAACACGAACGCGCTGCGGTTGCGGTCGGGGCGATAGGCCAGGACTCCGGCCATGGACATGCGTTTCCAGGAGAATCGGTGATGCAGAACAGGGGTCACGCCTTTCGGCGCCCAGGTCGCGCGGACCACCGGGAGCAGCGACACGCCGCTTTCGTCCTGGAAGCAGATCCACGCACCTCGGCGCCGCGCTATTTTTTTATCCGCGGCCACTCGTTCTCGCGCCAGGCGACGATGGCGTCCTCGTCGCGTTCGACCGCCCGCCGTGCGGGACGTTGCCGGCTCCAGCCGAGCCGGGTCCGCAGGATCGTCCAGGTCTGGGTGGGCCCGTAGGTCACGCCGGTGACCCGCTCGATCACGATCGCGACCCGGCCCAGGGTCCATACCCCGGTGGCGAAGCCGTGCGCTCGAGGTCCTTGGAGTAATTCCTCTCGGATCACCTCGATCTGGGTGTCGTCGAGACGAGGCCGGCGTCCCGCCCGACCTGCACCTTCGAGCGCTTCGCTACCGCCTTCGGTCCACTGCCGATACCAGCGGGAGGCGGTCTGCTGGGAAACCTCCAGCTCGACCGCGACATCGATCTGCCGCCGTCCCGCGGCGAACATCTCCGCCGCCTGCATCCGCCGCTCACGCAACGCGTCGAGATCACGACGAGCGCCGCGTTGCTTGACTTTCCGGGCGTCGGACTCCTCGCCGGAACCGGTCTTCTTCCCTGCCATTCGTCAATGATCAAGCAGCACGGCGCGAATCACGTGCAACGACACGCCCTATTACCGAAAGATCTTTAGTGTGTACAGCCATCTCTACCGCACGGCGCTTGGGCTGACCGTCACTCTCAAAAGACCACTTCTCGAATCGCGCACCCACGATCTCGCCTCGCCGGATGAAGTTCTCCATAGCGCTCCGGTCCGCGAGATTCGCGAATGGCTTGAGCCGCCAAGGCACATCACTTGCCATCTTCAGGCCGCGCACCACAGCGGTAAGCGGACACGATCGCCCTCGTACTTCAATCGCAAGGATCCCCCGCGTATGGCCTTCGCGTGCGATCAGGGACGCACGGTAGGGAAAGACAGTCGCCTTACCTCGCAGCTTCTGTTCGTAGGTCGCGTCCTCGGGATCGAGGACAGTTCCGTCGACGTGGATCGCCCCGTATGCCAGTCTGAAGCGCACATTCTCGCTGTCGCGCTTCACTTCGGTGAAACGCAGTGAGCTTCCTGCTGCTTTCGCTGGTGACGTTCGGTCTTCCTCTTCATCGACGCCTCCGAACTTCATTGTCGAGTTCAGGTGCGCGGTAATCTCGTCCACCACAACGTCGCGATAGTCGACAGGGTCCGCGAGATCGTCCTTCTTCTTCGACAACCTCTGTTGAGCAGCACAGATAGGCTGCACCTCAGGTTTCATGTTGTCGTGGAGCTCCACGACAAACAACCGGTAACCGCACTGAGCCAACGAACCGTCCTCCCTACGCCACTGATCCCAGCGAGGTTATATCGCGAGGTCGGTGATGTGCGTTACAGGGTCATTGCAGAGGGAACCCAGTTGCCATGTCCGTATAGTCCGGGTTCTCATCGAGGCATGAGGAAGAGACGGTGGAAATGGGATGAGAACAACCCGCTGTTCGATGACCCGCAAGCCCCCGTTGGCGTACCGATGCTCATCGGCATCCTTGCGATCGGGGCGATCCTCTGGGCAGCACTCAAGTGATGGACCCACCTTCGCCGTCCTGTGGCGACGTCGAGGGCACCCGTTGACCAGGATGGTCAACCGCAGGTCTTTCCGAATATTGAAACTTGCAGTACCCTCCCTCGCGGGTCGGAGAACCCCTGTCGCCGACCCCTGAGAGCCACCGCTCTATCCCCCTGCGCGGTGGCCGCAGCCCCGTCGGCCCCTCCGCTGCTCGGCGGGGCTGCCTCGTCCCACAACCAGGATGATCCATCCGTGGCACACCGGAATCAATCGAGCAGGCCGACTCGAGGCGCTACATGAAATCGCCCCCACATGCCTGCGCAAGCAGTGGAGGCGATCTCGGCGCCGTGACGCTGGAGGCGGAACACGGCGCGATCTCGAGACTAGCGCGCAACGCAGGACCGCGCCGAGCACAACCAGCTCGTGCGCGACATCGGAGCGATCCTTGGTGGCATCTTTCATCGCACCGGCCATCGTGCGAGATCACCACTTCACGACGTCTGCGATCACACAAACACACCAACCCGCCTCCAGAGACGTGGGCCATGCATGTTCAAGGCGTCAACGGCTGGAAGTTGTCCACACCTCCGGGGACCTCCACGACCGGGCTACATTCGACGCTTCATCGCATAGCTGCGGGTGAGTCCTCAGGTGAAATCCGATCTGATCGATAACATCGCGGCCCATCGGTCGTTGATCACGATATGAGCAGGTTGTTGTGGCTGTCCATCGCATAGCTCTCGCTGTCCAGCGTCGTTGTGGTCATCGCCGGGCGCGTCATCCGCGCCCGCGAGACGACCGCGAAGGTCCCCGCCACCGGACGACAGAGATGAACCCGGCCAGACCGCACGTGAAACCAACCACGACACAAGGTTTCGAGTTTCGCGTCATCCGGTTCTGCAGTACCGTGAGGTCCGTGGCGGTCCCCCTTCCACCTCGGGACCGCCCCACATCCGGTCACAACTCATCCCCCTGCGCTGTGGCCGGAGGTCCCACCGCTCACCACTCCCTCGAGCGGTGGGACCACACCCGTTCTCGGCGTGGGCGTGGCATTGTGGATGATGCCGGTCCGCTCGGCCGCTGGGGGATCGAGCAGACCGGCCCGATGCACCCACGAAAACCGCCTCCACATGACCGTGCGCAGACCGTGGAGGCGATTTCTGTGCCGTGACGCCGGGGGCAGAATCACGACACGATCTCGACACTATCGCGTACTGTCCGACGTCGCGATGTCGGGGTGTAACCCGCCCGCGAAGGCACCACGCCCAGACTCGGAACCGGCCGACGCTTGCGACAGCTGTCCGTTTTGCGATAATCGGACACGGCGTCAAGCTCACCCGCGGGGCAGGCACAGCAACAGCGGGATGTATGGCGAGGAACCGCAGAATATGCTCGCCAGCGCCATCGAGGGGCCGCCGACCACAGACCGGCGGCCCCTCCCCGAACGGGTCGAACAAACACCAAACGGCGCCCCACCTCTTGAGAGGTGGGGCGCCGTTCCTGAACCGTGAAAGCTTCTCCTACTATCCAGAGGAGATGACGTCGAAGTACACATAGGCCGACGAGATCGACCGGGTGCTGAATGTCGAGGAGATCGTCATTTTCAGCAGGTCTCCGGTATCGACGGCAAAGTCACTCGACTCACCTGTGACGCCGTTGCTCACGTTGACCTGTTCGACCCACGCCCCGGCCGTGTAGTGCATCACCCGCCAGCGCAGATAGGCGTTCGCGGGGGATGCACCGGCGTGCACCCGGATGGTGCCGGGCCCACCGATCACCAGCGCGGTGCCTGCGTCGATCACGGTGTCGGGGAACCCTGGGCGGGGTACGAATCCGGTCACGTCGACGGTCTGCCCCGAGCTCACCGATGCCGTGCCGGTGAAGTCCATGCCCATCGGCACCAGCGGCAGCGGCGGCCACACCTGTTCGTCCCCGAGGTACACCCGGTCGAGTTCGAGGTCGCCGTGCCGGTACGCGTCCGGCCGAGAGCCGTCATCGAGCAGTGCAGGCATCAGATCACCCCTTGATCAGGTACAGCTTGTTCGGATCTCGCAGTGTCAGAGCGTCGTACTCGGCCTGGGTCATCCGCTCGTAGCTGTCGCGCTTGCGACGGGTCACGATCGTCGGGATCGACGCCATCTTCTGAGCCAACACCGCCTGCCCTTCGTACGAGGGATGGATGTTGTCATTCGTGTACGCGGGCTGCAGCGCGGTGGTCGACGTGCCACCGGAGCGCATGACCTGATCGAAGTCCACGAATCCGGCCGCTCCGAGAGGCAGGCTCTTGATCCAGTCGTTGTAGGCAATCCGCAGGTTGTTCTGCGCCGTGGTGAGCGCGTTGCGGGGCATAACGGTGCCCAGGTACAGCGGGGCTTCGTAACCGACGAGCGCGCGCACTTTCTGCACGATGGCGGTCATGTCGGCCTGGAACTGTGCGAGGGTACGTGAGCTCGAGGCGTCGTTGCTGCCCAGGCTGATGAGGATGCCGTCGAGCTGCGACTGCACCATGTCCTGACGTGTCCAGAACTCCGGGTAGGTCGCCGGCTGACCGAACAGCGCAGCGGTGATCCCGGCCATAGAGATGTTCTGCACCAGGATGTTGTTCGCCTCGGCCCACCGTTGCGGCGGGGAGGTGTGGATCGGCTGCGGCACGACGTTCGATACCGCGGTGCCCTGCGGGCCGGTGACGCCCTCGAGGATCGAATCGGCGATGACCAGCCACGCCGAGTCGTGCGTGTCGGTCGCGACCTCGTACTCGATCTGGAAATCCAGCGGGATACCGGTCGGCACGGTGCCGCCGGTCGTCGCGGGGTTCAGCGCGGCCGCAGCAGTGGTCCAGCGCCAGCACTGCCCGATCGTGGTTTTCATCGCCTGCGAGGCGAGGGTGAAGCCGATACCGATCAGGTATTCGACGCCCTTGTCGAACTGCAGCGCCGGGTCGGTGATCCAGGGGCTGTAGTAGTAGTTCCCGTTGCCCGGGATCGTCACATCGCCGGGCACGATCGTCGACGCGGCACCACCGGCGAAGTTTCCGCCGGAACTGTGGACGCCTCGGATGATGCCTTTGCAGGTCAGCGGGTTGTACGCGGCAGCGGTCATGCCGTAGTTGCGCAGCTTGAGCCGCCAGCGCAGCGTCGGTGCGAACAGCTTCACCGGGATGCGGATGCCGTGCTCGGTGGCCGCCGCGAGATCGGCGGCGACGGTCTGTCCCATGCCGCCGTTGGCGAACGTCATGATCCGGGTCTCGGGGTACGGGTCGAGGTCGACGCCGATCAGTTCGCGCACCGACAGCGCGTTCTCGGCCCGGGCGATGTCGCGTCCGATCTCGGACATGTCCGCGACGGCGTCGACGGACAGCTCGTCCTCGGGGCCGAGGAGTCCGTCGAGCCGGTCGTGGGCGGACTTGATTCCGCCCTCCATGTGGAGCAATCGGGCCGCCGACAACGGGGTGCGCGTCGACGGCCGGTTCTCCCATTCCTGCTCGTTGTAGGTCACGTCTCATCTCCTGGGAATAGGTCGTCGGACGGGAACAGGTCCTCGGCCGGATAGGGGACACCGATGTCCGGCTCGACCGGATGGGCCACTGCGACAGCTGTCGCGACAGGTACCGCTCGCGCGAGCGACCGCGACACTGACGGGGCCGGCGCCGACGCGGCGGCCCGCGCGACAGCGGCTGCGACAGTGACCTGGGCCCGTGCGACAGGGGCCGGGGCGAGTGCTGTCGCTGTCGCGGCGGGGACTGCGACGATCACGGTCACGTCCACCTCGACGGGGTGGGCCTGCCCGGTCGCGCCGGCTGTCGCGAGGTCGAGTGTCGCGGAGTAGCCCGCGACGATCGGATGGGCTGTCGCGACTGCTGTCGCCGGTTCGAGCGAGACGGTCATCTCGGTCGGCACCTGCACCAGGATCGGGTGGGCTTGGGCTGTCGCAGTCGCAGTCGGGATCTCGACGCGGGCGCCGATCAGGTGTGCGACGAGCGCGTGGCCGGTTGCTGTTGCCGTCGCGGTGGGCACCGGCACCACGATGTCTGCGACGACGGCGTGGGCTCGTGCTGTCGCCGATGCGACAGCGAGCTCGACGACGCGGTCGATGGTGAACTCGGGGTCGGGGGCGTGCGCGACGGCGACTGCGACAGGCAGCGCCACCATCGCGGGCATCGTGCCGTCCCACACCCGCAGGCCGCGCCACCACACACCCGACACCCGTTGCCCCCGCGCGTACACACCGATCTTCGGGGCGCCGTGCTGCCAGATGCTCACAGCCCGGCCTAGTCCGCGGTGATCGTGGCGATCCCGGCCGCGTTGATGGCCGCGGTGAAGGTGCCTGCGGTGGTGGAGACGTCGGCACCGAAGTCGACGTACGCGATCAGCGGCCGTGTCGCATCCGAGGCCGGGGTCGCGTCGTAGAACACCAGGTATCGGCAGGTGATCGTCGAGTCGGGCCACGACGGGTCGTCGGAGTCGAGGCGCAGCCGGTTCGTCGCGGCGTCGTAGGTGACGGTGACGCCGGTGAGGGACTTTCCGCCGGCGGTGTAGCCGGTGCCGGTGACCTCACCGGTCACCGAACTCTTGTAGCGGTGCGTGTCCTGGTTCGGGGTGTACGCGGACGTGCACAGCATCGCCTTGAGGGTGTCCGAGGCGAGGTTGATCTCGCCGGCGGCGAGGGACTGGAGGAATCCTCCGTAGAGCTTGGCGGTCACAGCCATGATGGGTCTCCTAGCCAGGAATGGTGAAGTAGACGGTGTCGGGGTCATCGAGACCGGCCGACTGCAGAGCGGTGTATTCGGATTCGGTCATCGCCTGCACGCGGGCGACACCACCTCCGTTGCGCACGAACCCGGTCGCCCACTCGATCGAGTCCGGCGGGGTGGCAGCGTCGATCAACGGCCACAACTGCACCGGTGTCGCGCTGTCCGGGATGGTGATCCGGTAGTCGGTGGGAGGTCCGGATGACATCCGCAGGACCGCAGGCCCGGGTTCGAGGTCGTCAGTGGTCAGGACACCGCCGGCAGCGACGTAGCGACTCTGGCGGGCGGTGACGACGCCACCGGTCCCGCTTGCGCGCACGGTCGGAATTTCGAAGGTAAAGATCGTCCGGTCGTCGGCGCCGGCGATGTCCCGAATGTGTGCGGTGAGCACGGTCATGCGAAGTCGCTCCTATCCGAGAACGCCGCCGTCGGGGACGGTGTCGGCGTGGTTGATATGGGTCGAGTCGCGGGACCAGCGGGTCGCGCTCAGCGAACACCACTGCGTGCCGCCGAGGACCTGGCAGAAGGTGTCCGAGATGACGCCCTGGTAGATCGGCTCGTAGCGGACCGCGAGACGGACATCGACCCAGTGCTCCTCCGCGCCGGGTTCGTCTTCCGGTGGCATCTCGGGGAGCACGAACGTCTTGGAGAACGCACCGGACCTCGCTGCGTTCGTGTATCCCAGTAGCCCGCTCTGGTGCAGTGCGAGATCCGACACCAGGTCGTGTTCTCCGGCGGTGATCAGCGCACCGGACGAGTCGACGACTTCGATCAGGAATCGCGGAAAGATCGGCGAGTAGGTGTTGTAGAACACCGGGATACCGTTCGCGTCGAGGCGAAAGTTCAGGCCGATGGAGTAGCCGGTGACCGCGAACAGCGCGTCCACCCGCCACAGCCCGCCTTTCTTCAACGTGAGGAAGCCGGTCTCGGGGCCGTTCCTCGACACCGCAAGGCCTTTCGCTGGGCCGAGCTGGGTATCGAACGGCAGCACACACCATTTCGAGTACGGAATGTTCCAGGTGTGGGACATCACCGCGGATCCGTACGCGGAGACCTCGTTGAGCAGATCGATCCGGTGACGCAGCGCCAGTTGCCCGTCCTTGAGCTCGGCAGGGATCATGCGTTGGCGTTGGCAGGCGGCCTTCCAGATGTCCTGCGCGTTGACGAACGAACCGACCGGCTGTGCCGTCATCTGGGCTTTGGCGTCATCCTCGGTCTGGGCTTGTGCCGCCGCGAACAACCCGGGGGCGAGTGATCCGTCGGGGATCGCACCGTCCGGTGATGTCATGACAGCATTCCTCCCTCGGGTGCCTCCGGGATGTCGATGTTGTGGTCGGTGTTGTTGGACCACTTGTTCACCGACAGGGCAGACCAGGTCGTGCCGCCGAAGACGCGGCGCTGGGTCGTGGTGCCCTGCCAGGCATGGGCCCGCACCATGTAGGTGTCGTCGGCGGGGATCACGAAGGTCTTCGAGAACGCGACCGTCTCGTGGCCGGCCGGGGTCACGACGATCGCGAACAGCGACTCGGAGTACGAGGTATCGGCGACGTGGTTGTACACCTCGAGGTAGATACCGGCCGACCACGGATTGCCCGGCGGGGATTTTTCCCAGCCGATCAGAAAGTCGGTGCGCCACAGTCCCTTCGTGTCGAGACGGATCCCGCCCTCGAACGGAGACGCGCCGACGTTCGGGCCGAGCTGGGTGTCGAACGGCAGAACGACTTTCCGTTGGGACGGAATCAGCCAGTTCTTCGACATGAACGTCATGCAGTACCCGTTGACGCCCTCGAGCAGATCCACCCGTTCGTTGAGCTCGAGCTGTTCGTCGAGAGCCTCACCGACGGTTCCGGCGACGTCGGATTCGAACTCCCAGTACGACTCCTGGGCGTCCTCGAAACCACCGAGTGCCCCACCGGTGGCCGCGGCCTTCGCCTCTTCCTCGGTCTGCAACTGCATCGCCCGGAACAGTCCCGGGACAAGGGAACCTTCGGGTAACGCACCATCAGGTGAGGTCACAGTTCCTCCCTGAGAATCTCAGGAGCCGCCGGCGGGGTGTGTCCCGGGACGTGCTCGTCGATCCAGCGCAACAGCACACGAATGAAACTGATTGCGGCCCTGCTGATTCGTTGCTCGTGCCGCAGTCGTCGGTCGAGTTCGTCGACGCGTTCGTTGAGCCTGCTGACCTCGCTACGCAGCGCCGCCATGTCCCGCGAGTTCGCTTCTGCGTAGGCCGCCCAGTCGGCCGTCGTGTTGCTTTCCCGGTTCGACCTCCGCATCCACAGGTGCCCGATCCACGCGACGATCGCCGCCAGGATCGGACCACCGAGGCCGATCAGGAACGCTTGGGTTGGCGACATGCACCCCCCTCGGGTGGGTCAGGAAGCGCGACCCGCTCGTAGAGAACCCCGACGCACAGCGCCAGCACAGCGATCGTCAGATACGAGGCCGCGGACACGTAGGCCCTGGGAACGCCGAGCACTGCCCACGACAGGATGAAACTCAACCCCCAGAGCAGATTGAAGAACACCGCGAACGACAAACCTGCCGACTGCAGTCGGCGGACGAGGACCGCGACCAGAGCAAAAACTCCGGTCGCGATCCATCCGACTGCGTACCAGGACAGCGGGATCGCCTGGTCGACGAACGCCAGCTGCGGGGGTGCCGAATTCGGAGAGTGCGGTCCGAGGTACGACGCGCCTCGGACGATCGAGGACACTCCCAGTGCGGCGAGAGCGATTCTGCGGACCATGACCGGCCCCCTCACATGATGTTGGGGATGGTCAGTTGTCCGCGCCGCCGGGCGACGGTGCCTCGTCGTCGTACTCGAGATCGATGGTTTCCATGGTCTCGGAGGTCTCGATGGTGAGGCCGCTGTCGACTCCCGTTCCGATTGCTGCAGTGATTCCGTCTGCTGTGATCGGCGTCGGAGTCTTAGCAGCGGCGACGGAGATACCGAGCACGGCAGCGGCGAGGCCGGCGATCGATGCCCACTGTGTGTCGGTGAAGATGCCGTACAGCTGCGCAACGCCCTGGACGGCGAGCAGCACCGAGTACAGGGCGGTGCGCACCGTCGACGTCGAATGCAGGATCGCGAATCCGAGGGCGATCACCGCGGCCGCAAGTGCTGCCCAGGCGGGCACCGCGGCGGCGTCGACGACGCCCCACGAGGCGAGCAGGGTGATCGCGGCGCCGGCAATGATGTAGACGCGTTCACGGGCTTCGGCGGGAATGGCGGTGCGGACGGTATCGAGCATGGACATGGTTCAGGCCTCCTGAATGGTGGTGGGTTGCTGGCTGGTGTCCCCGGACGCGAAACGGGCCTGCAGGGACTCGACGAGCCGCTTGGTCTCGACGATCTCTCGGTGGGTTTCGAGCAGCCAGAACACGAGTGATCCGCGACGGTCGTCGCCGTCGACGTGGGAGAGGAATCCGTCGTAGACGACCTCGTTCCAGATGTCGGCGAGGCCCGCGCGGCCCCACATCTCGCCGTCCTTGACGTGGACGTACTCACGGCCCGCATCGGAGATCTGCCGGACTTCGTGCGGCTGGCCCCACTGCAGGGCGGCGTGCTGTTCGTAGGTGAGCTCGGACACGGTTCCTCCGGGGACAGGTGCGGGGGTGGGTGCGCCTTGGCGCATGATCAGCGCCCAGGTCTTCGGGCCGACGGTGCCGTCCGGCAGCAGCGACGGGTCGGTCTTCTGCAGCGCGACGATCGCGGCCTTGGCGTCGATCCACCGGCCGGTCTGCGGGAGACCGAGCTTCGCTTGCAGGCGCTTGAGTCCGTCGATCTTGTAGGCCGGTTCACCGGCCTCACCGGAGATCGATTCCTCGGGGCCGCTGTACGGCCCGTAATACTCACCGGCGGGCAGCGGGAAGTCGTCCGGGTCGGCGACGCCGACACGGGCGGGCAGGTACCAGAAGTCGTGGTACAGCGGGTCGTTCCATGCACGGGCACTGTCGGCCACGACGTGACCGGAGCGGCCCCGGTACATGCCGCGGGATTCGAAGTTCAGCCCGTCGAAGGTGCCCGAGACGTGTGAGTTGTAGCCTCCGCCACCGTGCAGGAACCCGAGTTTGAGCAGGGCGTCGGCCGGCACTTCGGCCTTGCTGCGCGCGTGGATCAATCCGAGCTGGGCGGCGTCACCGGTCGCGACGGCGCCGTACACCCCGGGCCGGTTGCAGTTCTCCGTCGAGCCGTAGCGACGGTTGGCCTTCATGCCCTGGATGTGCGCGGCGACCGCGAAGACGAACCACGAGCAGTCACCGCCCGGGTTGCCGCTGCCGCCGTAGTGGTACGGCAGCCAGTCTTTCGACCAGATGTATTTCCGGGTCGCGTCGACCTGGGCGCGGGAGAAGGTACGCATGTGTATGTCCTCTCCTCGACGAGGTGCCGCAAGGCCTCAGTCGTCGAGTCCGAGATGGTTGATGATGCGGTCAGCGACGCCCTGCCCCACATAGGAGGCGGGCTCGACTTTCATGCCGAAGGAGTCGAGGACGCCGACGAGCTGGTCGATGTCGACCTCGAGACGACGCGCGAGATCGGACACCTGCAGGTATCCGTCCGGGGCTTCGGCCTTCGGTGCGCCGTCCAGCCCGAACTCCTCGAGCAGGGTCTTCTTCAGGTCGGCCTTGTCGGTCTGGCCGAGCTGGGAGACAAGGTCTTTCATCGTCGCGCGAGGAAGGTCCGGAGTGGACGGGTCCACCCATCGGCCGGCCGCGGTGAAGCGATCGGCCGTCATGTGCCGCGGCGCCTGGTATTTCAGCTTCGGTTTGCGCACAGGCCGGATGCCGAGCATCCACTGCCGCCACGACACCATTTCCCAGTACTCGGTGGGCAGCGGCAGCGGCGCGCCCTGGACGCCCGGCATGGCCGTGAACGTCCAGAGCAGCGCCTGCCGTGGATTCGTCAGGTCGCAGTTCTCGCGGGTGGGTAGACCTTTGCCTTCCCACGCCGGCCACTGGTCGAATGTCTTGCCGCCGATCTTGCCGAGCGTGTCGGTGAAGGCCTTCATCTGCCGGGCCTGCTTGGTTGCAGTGGTCGACGGCTTGGACATGCGAATGTTCTCCTGTTCTAGAATCCGACTTGTTGCAGGCTCGAAACGAACGCCTCGATCTGCTCCCATGCGCGGGCGACGGGGTCCTGCAGGGCCCGGTCGTCGCCGAAAGTGAGCGTCCATCCGACGGCCTCGTCACGAGACCAGGACAGGGACACCTTGGACACACGGTCCATGTAGATCCGGTACGAGCGGTCGCCGCGGATGGTGTATCCACCGCGTTTGCCGAGCCAGAGGTGGCCTTTCTGCCCGACGAGGTAGGGTGCTGCGTCGCGCACCGAAAATTCGTGCGCGGCAAACGAACGCGTCGCCCAGAACCCGGCGCGTAGCACCATCAGGGCACTGATGGTGTAGGCCTTACCGGCACCTTCCTGGAAGTACTCGAAGTATCGAGTCCATCCCGAGTTGTTCGCTCGTGCAGCGCTCCTCGCGACCATCCAGGCGAGCAGCGTGTCTTCGAAAAATGGGCGCAAGATGGCTTCGGCCACCCCGCCGACCGGCGGGACGCCGGGGATCATCGCGGTGAGATCCCCGATCATCTGCACGGTCGCGGAGATTAGTTCGTTGACAGGATCGTCTGTGCCCCAACCTTATTCAGGCTGGGGCACAGACGACCCCCGGCATCGAGTGTCCTCCCGTGACGATCTGGATTCCCTTGGACGGAGTTTTCCGCAGGCGGTAACTCTGGATCCCGGAATCCTCGGTGTCCTCGTAGATCGCGAACGGAGCCGACGCGTTCGTTTCCTTGTTGCCCGGCTCGTAGTACTCCGGTGGGATCGTGGTGTCCATCACCAGCGACTCGGTCGAGTCGATGTAGTCCTGCGTGAACTGGGTGATGGTGTGGATCAGTCCGTCCCACACGGTGCCGCCGGTCGCGGTGCCGGTGTAGCGGCCCGAGTTGTCCTCGAACGACACGACACGCGTGCCGTGACGCAGGTTCGCGCCGGGCCATGGTTCGGGATCGCCTTCGAACCACACCTCGACCTTCGGGGTGATCTCGCCGTCCTGCATCATTGCCTTGGCGACGTCGTGGTAGTTCTTGAACCGCGACGCGCCGATCCCCCACAGGTGGCCGGCCGCCATCGATTCCATGAACGAGATCGGTTTGACGACCATCGACCACGTCGACTGGTCGAGATCGGTCCGTTGGTCCGGGTCCATCGGATCGTTGGGCATCGCCCACGTCGACCCACGCTCGCGTTGCAGCTGCAGATCGAGCATCACCGACAGCACCCACGGAATCGGCCCCGGCAGGATAAACACGCGCGGGAACTGCACGTGTTCGCTGAGCCAGGGGTTGGACCAGACGGAATACCACTTCAGCCGCTCGTAGTCGGACTGGAACACCGCCTTGACGACCTGGTCGCCGGTCTCTTCGTCCAACTCGAGTTCGACGTGATCGAGCAGACCGCCGATCCGGGACTCGGCGTACTCGATCGTGATGTTGACGTTGCGTTTCTCACCGCGCAACATCCGCCCGTACTCGTCGAACAGCCACTGCCCGGTCGGATGATCGAACGGATGCTTCAGTTCGATCTGTCCGGTGTCCGCCTCGACGAGGTCTGCGCGGCAGGAGTATTCGGCTTCGACGACGTGCTGCAGGCGCATCTCGCCGTCGTGGAGCAGCACCTCCGGGGGAACTTCCCGGACGAGGCGCTCAGCCTCCTCGATCGCCTGGATCGCTGCCAGGCCCTGTTCGATCTGTTCGTCGAGCGAGAGGTCGAAGTCGATTACCGACATAGCCACCTCCTCACTTGGTGCCGTAGGGGTGCTCGTACCGGCGCGGGAGATAGAGCTTGACCTTCGCGCCGCCGGCCGGTGCGTTCATCACCGACACCGGCAGCGTCTGCTCCTGCGTGCACGGTGGGATCACGTACTTGAACCGCATACCGGGAATCGGCATCCGGCCCAATAGGTTCGTGTCCGCGGCATCGCGGATCATGAGCTTTCGCGTCGTGTCGAGACTGACACGGCCGACGCCTTCGAGCGCACCGATCGTCGGCAGCGGGATCGCACGGTTGCGGTCGTCACGTCCGGTCGCCTTCGACACCCCGGGCCGCCGGTTCCACTTCTTCCCTTCCCACGACACGTCCGGCAGGATCCAGTCGCCGCGGGTGACAACCCACTCCTGTTTCATCGGCTGATGCGTCGGGTTGCGCACGGGGATCTCACCGGCACCGGAGCGCTGTTTGGTGGACCACTCGTAGACCAGGTCCTCTTCTTCCCAGAAGGGCTGGCCGGCGCGGAGCGGGATGATCGGGTTCTCGTAGTCGGCGAGCAGCGGGTCGATGCCAGGATCGAAGTCCTCGTTCTCGTACATCTGGACGTAGAGCCACCGCGTCGTCGACGGGGTGATGACCTCGATCTTCGCCAGGTGCGCGTCGTGGTCCCATTCGTCCTCGCGGTAGCCGAACGCTTCACGGAACCGCGACGCGATGTTCTGCTGGCTACCGCCCCGCACACCCTGGGATGTGATGTTGAAACCGAGCGCGAGATCGCGCCAGTCGTGCCACTTGCCCTTCATCACGCCGCCGTCCGAGCGGGCCCCGGCCGCCCATGCGGTGCGGACCGGGGCCGAGAACAGCCCTTGGACTTGGTCTTTGCCCAGAGTGACACCCTGAGCACCCTCGCCGGGACCGTGGACGCACCAGAAGGAATCGTCTTGGCCGTGGATATTGATGGTCATGCCACGAGGCAGTGACATCGACGTCACACCATCCTCCCTCCGTAACGCATCATCTGGCGCCGCTGGGCATCGGTGGCGGACCGGATCATTCGGGACTCGTTCGCAAAGGTCGGTTGCACGATCTGGATCGAGAAGTCGTACGACGTCGGTGCTGCCGGTTCGAGCGAGTCGAGATTGGCGATCTGCGCAATGTTCTCGAACTCGGCTGGCGTGAACACCGGCTCAGGATCACGCCCGAGGTTGATTCCGATATCACCCGGATTGAGCCAGCCACCCGAGTCGTAGACCTTCGGCCCCTTCCGCAAAAGATCCTCGATCCACTTCGGAGTGCCCGTGCCAGGCAGCTTCCCCGCGAAGTCCTGCAGGCCGTCATAACCGAGCAGCCCTGCAAGCGGATGCGCATGCGCACCCTCACCATCCGCGGCATCACCCTGACGGGACCCGATGATCTCGGGCTTCTTCTCCTTCGACTTCTTCTTGGACTTACCGTCCTTCGCCGAGTCGAGTTCGTACTTCGGCCACGGAATATCCAACCACCGCGACTCGATACCGAAGATCTCGAGCGCAGAGTCGAACATGATGCCGGCGACCTGAGCGCCGTACGACGCGACGCGGTCACGCAGCGTCTCGGTCGTCCACCCGTCCTTGCCGGTGCCCTTGTCCTTCTCCTCGCGTTCCTCGATCCGTTCGATCGTGGTGTCGAGATTGTTCCGGGCCTCGAAAACTGCGAGGTCGGCCTTCTCCTTGTCGATCGTCGTCGAGTCCGGATCGGAATACACCTTGTCACGCGCCAGCTGAGCATCGAGGATGGCGATCTCGGCGCGGCGGACAGCGAGGCTGTCCTCGTCCATCTTACCTTCGAGCTCCGGGGCTGGCGTGACGATCATCGCGGCGCCACCCTCACCGTCCCGCTTCTTCTCGAGTTCCCGGACTTTCAACTCGGCCTGCGCCACCTTGATGTCGGCCTGCTGCCGGTCCGCGTCGGACTTCTTCTCGTTGGCATACGCCTTGTCACGAGCTTCCATCGCCTGCAGCACCGCAACCCGAGCCGACTCGAGGGCGAGCTCATCCTTCTCCGTCCACTCCGACGGCGGTTCCATCCCCATCGGCGTGGAACCGGTCGGCTCACCGACCTCCTGCGAAACCGCCCAATGCACGTGGTCCTGATGCTCGGCCATCGTGCCAGCCCCATAGAACCCGACGCCGTCACCGACGAACCCTTGCCCCTGACCGATATTCCGAGTGAACGGCGAATGGATCAGCTGCAGCGTGATACCGGCATAGTTGTCGGCGATCCACGCTGCGAGAGAACGCATCTCCGGCGTGGAGGGCATCCCGGCCCCGGTGTTCGAGAAGTCCGCGGCCTGATTCTTCGAGTGGTATCCGTTGTCCGTGAACCGCAACCCCGACGTGAACTCCATGCCAGGGAAGCGACGCTGGACGGCACGGACCATCGACTGGACGATCGGACCACCTTCGGCGTACTTGCCGACCTGACCAGCTGCCAGCGCAGCGCGGAACCGGTACACACCTTCGTGCCCGCCGAGACGATTGACGTCGTCGACAGTCAGCATGTGTTCACCCGGCATCGCCAAGATCGGCACCGAGTCCTTACCCCACACACCACCGGTGATCGGGCCACCCTGGGCGCGCCCGGTGACCGGAATCGGACCCCGGATGTCCGGGTTGCCGAAGTAGGTCTGACGAGCGCCGGCATCCTGATTCAGGTAGCGAACGTCGATCGTAATTGTGCGAGGCTTCGCCGCTTCGTCGATCGTGTCGCTGATCAACTTGGCGTTGTCCATCGCCTCCTTGATCTTCAACCAGAACTCGGTTTCCGGGTTCGCCGCGGCAAGTTCCTTCAGCATCTTCATGCTGATCTCGCCGTTCTCCCGCAAGCTATCGATGATCAATTCCGCTTCGGGGGTGGGCTTTTCCGCACCGAGAATCTCGATCATTCTCTCCGCTTCGCCGACGTCGAGCAGGAACCTGTCGTCGTCGAGATCCAGACCGGGAGTGGCTGTCAGGTCATCCAGAGACCGGTATTTCTCGAGGTACTCGTCGAGCAGCAACATCGATGCCGGGTCTTTCGGCTGGATGTCGACGTACGCGGTGCCCTCGATCGCCTTGAGCTGGAAACCAGCTTCGCGGAGCCAGTCCTTGGTCCCGTCATCTGTGATCGCAACACGAATGTTCTGCTCGTCGGTCGTCCGGAACAGGTTTTCGATGAGCTGTAGATCCTGTACCACCTGGTCTTTTCCGGCGACCTTCACCTGCAGGAGAAGCTCGTCGACGTTGAATCCGCGGCTTTCGAACAGGGCGCGAACCTCGTCGACCTCGAGGCCTGCGTTCGTCGCCCACCGTTTGATCTGCTCTTCGCTCTCGGCGAGGAAATCGTCGAGAGGGGCACCGGCGGTGGCGAGGCCGGCGAGCTTGGCGATGACCTCGTCCATCTCGTCACGGAGCATCCGGGCATTGGCGACGCTCATGTCCAGGGCACCGTCCTTGAACAGACCCTGCCCGATGCCTGCCTCGGCGTCCCACTCGCTGCCACCAGCGAGTTTGTCCATAAGCTCACCGAATTCGGCTGCGGCTTCTTCGACGTCCGGCTTCACGCCTGCGAGCGTCTGCAGGATCCTGTGCAACGCGCCCGCTCGATCTGCCGCCGAATTCGACTTATCCGCCAGGGTGTCAATCGCCGCAGCCATCTCCCCCGCAGCCGGCGTCGCTTTCTCCGCTGCTTCCTTCGTCGCCAGGATCGCGTCACGATCACGCTGGAGAGCATCGAGCGCAGCGACCGCCGACGAGTCCGTCTTGTCGATCCCCGCGGAGAATCGCATCCAGTGGCCCGTAGATGCGGTAAGGGTCCGGGCCAGTTCGGCGTCGGACATCGTCAGCGAGTCCAGGCCCGCTGCGACTTTCTCCGCTTCCCTGCGCACCGATTCCTGTGTGCGCTTGGACTCGGCGAACGACTTTCCGGTGCCTAGGACCGAATTCCCCAGTTCCTGCCATCCCGCGGCGGCCTTGCTCAAGAATCCGGGGCCGGTCTTGGACAACTCGGAGTTCTCTCTGCGGATCCGCGCCACGTTGTCGGCGACCACCCCGAGGACGTTGTCGTCGATCGCACCGGCACTATCAGCCATCGCGCGTGCGAGGTCACGTTGCCCGATCGCTGCCGCGGCCGCCGACTCCCTCAGAAGTTCATGGTGCCTGCGGGTAGTGCTGATCTCGGAGTTAACCGCGACGAACGCTCCGGCCGCGGCCATCAGTCCGACGACGAGTGGACCACCCATAGCGGTGACCATTCCGCCGACCGCGCGAGAAGCTCCCGACGCGGCGGTGCTCAGCGCAGACAGCCCGGCTGCTCCGGTTCCTCGGGCAACTGCACCCATCCGGGAAATGTTCGATGCGGCTGTCAGCCCAGCTGCCCGCCCGAGAGCGTCGACGCGGGTGAAGGCGTCTCCGGACCGGTTGGCCAGGTTCTGCGCGGACCGCGCGGCCGCCGCCTGTGTGCGGGACAGACCCGTCAGGTGCGTGGATGCGGTGCGGTAGGCGTCACCCATCCGTGCGAATGCAGCCGACCGTGTTTGCAGCACTGCCATCGCTGCACCCATCCGGGTGATGCGTTGGCCGGCCTGCTCCGCAAACCGCGTCTGCAGCTGCATGTGCTGACCAAATCCGCGAATGGCACCGGTGGTGTTCGTGACGACGGTACTGGTCGCCACGAACGGTGTATTGATGCGCGAGATGAGCGCGGGAATTCCCTTGAGCGCAGCGAACGCCAGGACGAGGGCGGTGACTGCACCCTGGTTGTTCTCCATCAGCGACGCGGTCGCTTGGAGAGCTGGGACGAGGGTCGCATCGAGTATCGGTGCGACTGCTTCGAGGGTGGCCAGCAGGACCTGCCACGTCGACACGCCAGTCGCGGCGGTCGCCTCCATGAGCGAAGATCCGATCTGCTTGATCGGTGGCCACAGAGCTTCCGCGGTGGACAGCAGGCCGTCGAGAACGGATGTCAGTCGGGCAACGGTGTCGGCGCCGACGTCGCTGCTGCGGAGTTCGTCGAATGCGGCGGCGAGTTTGGGGCCCCAGTCTTCGAACACCTTGTGGTCGAGCGCCTGGGCAAGGGGTTTGACAGTGTCGGTCAGTTCGTCGATCGCGGTGATTCCGGAACCGAGCCAGCCGGTCAGCCTGCCGAAGGTCGGTTCGAGTGCTGAGGCACCGAGCCTGCCCATCGCGGCCATCGTGTTCGCCCACTGAGAGGACACCGTCGTCGCCGCGGTCGCAGCACCGCCGATATTGTTCTCGATTGCCCGCCGATACGTTTCGGCGTCGACTTTGCCCTCGGACACCATGTCCGACAGCGCCTCTTGTGTGACGTCCAGTTCCTTTGCGAGGTACTGATAGATCGGGATACCGCGCTGAGCCAGCTGGTTCAGCTGGAGCGTATAGACCTTGCCCTTGGTGGTGGCCTGGTTGAACAGCAGACCGATGTCCTCGAGCGGCGCACCGGCCACGGTCGCGGTGTCCGCGACCAGTGACAGGTACTTGGTCAGTTCCTCGCCGGGCTTGATCCCTGCAGCGACGGCAGAGCCTGCCAGCGCTGCGGCTTCCCCGAGTCCGTACGACGTTCCCTTGACCGAAGCGAGACTGCTCGCCATCACCTTCTCGACCGACTGCGCGGAATGCCCTAGCGCCACGAGCTTTCCCTCCGCGTCGTCGATCGCGGAGAGTCGCTGCCAACCCTTGGTGAGAGCGGTTCCGACACCGGCGACAGCTGCGGTTGTTGCCGCCGCCGCGGCGCCGACTGCGCCGGCCTTGAGTGTTCTCCCGAGTGCGTTCGACATGCGATCGCCCATGTCCCGGCCTGCACGGTCCGCTGCGGCACCCGAAGCCTTGAGGGTTCGGTCGATCTCCCTCGACATGCCTTTCGTGTCAACGACGAGCGACACGTACGCTGTGGCCAGTTCCTGCCCTGCCATCGGGCACCTCCTTTGCACCCGGGTCCGGGTATGACGAAGCCCCCGCTTACGGATGCAAACGGGGGCTTCGAGTTCAATGTTCAGTTACATGGCGGCCGGCCTGGCAGTGTTATTCGTCGAACCGACCGAAGTGCTCTTCGAACCATTTCTGGTCCGCCGGTTCATTGCAGTCGTACGGACCACGTTCGAACGCACCGGACCTGAATTGCATGGTGAAATGCAGGGCATCGGCACGGTCCTCGCTGGGGGCGCTCGCGTCCGCGAGAGTGCTGGTTGCCTCCTGCAGTTCGAGGGAGCCAGGAGTCACCGACGCGAACAGCTCGCACGCTTCAGCGCGACGCTCCTCCACAGACGGTTCGGAACTGCATCCCGACAGAAGCAACACTGCACAGAGCGCCGCGAGAATTGTCCGTTTCATACCACCATCATCTCGCGGCGATCATTCGACGTTACGGTAGGTCTCCCTCGTGATGATCTTGTCAACGCTTGAGGAGTTGATCCCGAATCCCGCGGCGAGTTGTTCCGCATTGAGACCGGCTTGAGCCATCTTTCGGATCGCGCGTACCTCCGCCGCTCGGAGTCGGCCGCGACGGGCCGGCCGAGCAGGTTCGGGTAGCTCGACCGGGTCCGCGACTGGGACGGCGGCCTGCGTGTACTGGGCGCGCCGGCGTGCGAGTTCGGCACGAATGTCAGTTGCCGGCACCGAGACCACGTCGGTGTCCTTGACGACACGTGTGTTCGCCTTCTTCCCGTCGATGCCGGGGCGTGGCAGTGGCTTCGGTTTCGGCGTGTTCTTGTTGCCGGCGCGTTGCCAGTTGCCGCCTTGGATGCCGTCGAAGATCCCGGCGAGGAGGTACTCGATGAGGTTCCACTGCCACGAATCCGGGTGTCGTAGGCGCATCAGCGCTGAATCGGATTTCAGCCACCGGAACACGCACAGCAGGTCCCAGTACGACAGTTTCCACGTCCCGAGATCTACAAGGTTCAGTCCCCGATCGAGCAGGTCGGCCTGGATGGCCCCCGCCGTCTCCGGGTCGGCTAGGAGGCGTCGGAGGCCGAGGATTCCCCCTCCGACACCTTCGATGCCTCGACCCACATCGAGTGGATGCCGTGCTCGACGACGACGTCCTTCTCGATGTCATTTCCGTCCTTGTCCTTCTCACCGGTCTTCTCGGTCCGGAAGGTTCCGAGCAGCTGTGGACGGGTGAGCTTCGCAGCGGAAATCGCAGCGGCGACCTTCGGGTCGACCCGCCGGATCAGTTCCTTCACGAACCCGTACGAACCACGATTGCCGGGATGCTCGAGCAGTTCGACAGCCGGACCGGGCAGGTACTGCAGGAACGGCAGCCGATACGTCGGTCCGCCTTCCTCGATCTGGAAGGTGAAGTAGTTGTCGGGGTTCTCGGCGCCGGACTTGGGAACGATGAACGGCGAAGCGGAGGTAGCAGACATGGGGACACGCCTTTCTTCAGATGATGGTGTGGGAGCGCCGAGCCCGCCCGGTGAGAGGCGGCGCGTCCCAACGGTGAACCTTCACCGGGCGGGAACAAGAAGACACCCACCGAGGTGGTGTCTTGCGGGGCTCACGCGTAGGTGAGCGTGGCGGCGGCCGAGGGGCCGGCCGCGTTGGAGACGATCACCGGCACGGTTCCGGATCCGGCGGGGACGTCGAGGACAATCCAGTTCGCGGACAGCACCGTGTACTCGACAGCGTCTCCGTCGACGGTCACGCCGGTGACACCGGCGAAACCGAAGCCGCGGACCGCTACCAACCCACCGGTCGAGTCGACCGTGGCCGGGTCGAACCAGTCGATGACCGGAACGGCGGCTGCGGAACCGAGAGCCGGGGACCGGTATTCGCGAACGAAGCGGGCGTTCTTCTCGAACACCTCGATGGTGATCGGGTATTCGACCGTGTCGGTGTGCACCAGCGAGTGGTCCCCGACCGTGGTGATCTGCCCTTCGGCGACGACGAGGCGCTTGAGCCGGTTCTCGTTGTCAAGGGTGTCGGCGATCCACACGCACCGGGGCAGCACCTGCTTGGTGGAATCGACAACCGTGGGGAACCCGTCCAAGTCGAAGATGACGTTGTCGTCACCGAAGATCGACTTGAGAACGGAACCGTTGTAGTCGTCGAGCAGGGTGGTCTGCAGCGTCTCGGTGTAGTCGTTCTGCAGGATCGCCACGGTGTGCCCACCGAAGGCCTTCTTCTTCTGGGTGTCTCGGCTGATGGACCGGGCGATGCCGGATTCGCCGAGGTCACCGAGGTCCTCGTACAACGGCGAGACCGACGCCAGATCGGTGACGGCGTCGGTGGGCAGCGAAGTGCCGATGGGTGCGCGGAACAGTGTTCCGGTCGATCGGGGGGCGGCAACAGAAATGTCGGCCATGATGGGGTGCCCCTTTCGAAGGCAAGTGTGGGACGCGCCTGGGGAAAGGGAATGGAGCAGGTGGTTCTATCTCGCGGCGATGCCGAGAGTGCCGGTGATCTGCCACCGGGATTGCGTGGTCACGTCCGGGTCGTCGAAGTGGGCGCAGCCAGCTTCTTCCCAGCCGAGCAGACGCACACCGTCGACGGAACTGAACCGGTGCGCTTTGAGCAGTGCGCGCACACGGTCAGCGAGTTGTTCGGCGGCAGGCTCGTCCGGTGCCCAGCACTCGAAGATCAGCACGGGCCGGTCGGTGACCTTGTTGGCCATGACACCGCCAGCGCGGTCGACGCGCACGATCGACGGCGGCCGCGTCTTCGGCATCCTTGTTGTGACAGGGACCGGAGCGAGCAGCGGCGTAAGTAGCTTCACAACAGTGGCGAGAGCCGGGGCCGGGGTGATCAGCTCAACCACGGCCGGCCTCGAGAGCGCGGATCAGAACGTTCCGCTTCGCGTTCGACCGCTTCGCCTGTCGAGTCACGGCCGCAACGGAGGTTCGCCACCGGCCCTGGGGGCGGGCCGCGCCCTGTCGAGATGACATCTCGTACCCGGCGGAGGTTCCGCCGGCTGCACGCAGGACCGCGGCTGCTCGGCGTTCGAGGTCGGCGCGCACGCCAGGGGCGGCGCGGAGATCCTTGTAGCCCTTGATGTGGTGCTGGATGCGTACGTTCGCCATCAGAACCTCCGAGTGTAGTTCTGCATCCTCTGCTGTTCGCGTGCCCGAGCCTTCTGGAACACGCCCGGGGTGAACGCGCCGGCAGTAACGAATCGGATGTCGTCGGGGTAGGGGTCGTGGAGAGCGGCGGCAATCCGTTGGAGCGCGGAGGTGTCCGCGGTGACGTCACAGAGCACTTCCCCGTTGGCGGCAGGTTCATCGGAAACCGTCATCGTGACAGGAATGTCCACGGTTCCGATTTCGACGCCACCGTCGGGCAGTTCAGCATCGCCGAACACTGCGATGATCCGGACAGGAATTCCGTTCGGCATGACAGCCATGTCAGCCCTCCACTCGTCGTAGTTGCAGCGACACCATCCCCGGGATGAAGAAGGGGTTGTTGTTCGGATCGCTGTCCTCACCGATGACCTCGTACTGCTTTCCGTTGATCCGGACACGGTCGTGCGCTTTGGCGTTCATCGACTGCGGCGCATACAGCAACAGTTCGACGATGACCCTGTCGTGTCCGGCGACGACCGGCTCGGTGGACTTCGGTGGCTCCCACCCGAAGACACGAACCTCGACCGGCGGCGCCCATCCCTCGATGGGGTTGTTGTGGGCGTCGACGTCCGCGGACTCGCGGTACACCTCATGCAAAACCGGAATCGTGCACCTGCGCAGGAACGCCCGGGTTCGCCTCACCATGTCGCCACATTCACCACGCCGCGGCGCCACCTGCGCAGCATCCGACGGTCGGATCTCGACAGCCACGGCCCGCCGGCTGTGCTGTCTCCGGTGTAGTTCTGCGACAACTGAAAGCTGCCGGCGGACATCTGCGTGGATTCGACCCCCGGCGTGTCGATGTCGCTGTCGAGCGCCCGCGCCACGATCCGTGAGGTCACGATACGGACGGCGTCGGGCGTCGGAGTGGGCAGCGGGCGACATACGCTCGCCACCAACTCCGACGCCTCCTCGAGGAGCCCTTCGACCCGGACTGCGTCCTCGTCGGTCAGTTCACGACCGAGACGCATTTCGACGTCAACTGTCGTCGCCAGCAGAGGCATCGGGGTCCTCACCGTCGGTGTCTGCGCCCCCACCATCCGAATCGTCCGCCGGGGGCGGTGTGTCCGGAGCCGACGGCTTCGTCGTGGACTTGCGGCTCGACGTCATCTTCTTCGCGGCCGCGGCCTTCACAGGGCGTGCATCCCACACGTTCGGATTGGTGATCTTCTTGACCGCCCACGTGGGCACATCGTCACCCGGCCCGAACTGGACCATGCCGTCCGGGCCGTCGACGCACACGTAGCGGGTCAGGTTCCGGCCACCCATCAGGCCACGTCCGCGACGAGCAGCTTCTTCGCATCGGTGAGCACCGGCTGACCGACCGCATCGACATAGGTGTGCTTCGAGAACGGCGGATTGTCGTTTTTGATGACGACACCGACGATGCCGGGTGCGTCGGAGAAGCTGTAGTCGGTCTTCGCGGCGTCGAGCAGCTCGAGTGCGGTCGCAGTCAGGCCGTACCGCATGTGACCGAGCTCTGCGGGGTCCGCGGGCAGGAAGATCACCTTGTCGTCGGCGATGACCCGGGTGTCGACGTCGTCGACGGACAGCTGGGTGTCGTACGCGGGCCGCGGGGTCGGAAGGCCTTCCGAGGCGAGCAGTTCGGACAGCTCGGTCATCGTGACGCGAGTACGGCCCTGGGTGGCGCCGTACACCGCGTCGATGATCTCCTTGTTCTTCTGCATCAGCCGCAGCGAGCGCAGCGACGTGAGGAACGTTGCAGGGCGGGAGCCGTTGGTGGCGGTCCACACATCCGACCAGGCGAGCAGGTCGGTCAGCGGAACCGAACCGGTCGTGTCGGTCCATGCGGCGCCGGCGGGACTGACCGCATGGTTGGCGGGCATCCCGTAGTCCGCCTCACCCTGGAATCCGTTCTCGTTGATGGTCAGCTTGCCGTCGGTGAGAACGTCGCCCCAGGCGAGTTCGACACGGTTGAGGACCTCACGGGTGAGGTTCTCGGCGTCGTTGTAAACCGCGGTGGCAAGGGCCTCCTTGAAGGTACCTCCCGTCCGCGCGAACTCGAGCTGCAGACGCTCGTATTCACCGACACCGATGGACGAGGACAGCGGCGCCAGCGGCACGCGCGCCTCGGAGCCGACGTCCCGCTCGGAGACGTGGATCGCGCCGTCGAAGCTGCGGTACTTCGCGGTGCGGTTCTTCTTCACGATCTCCGCAAAGTCGACGGTGTTCTTGTCGCTGTACACGGTCGGGAAGATCTGGGACAGGACGTTGTCGGCCGGGGTGGGGACCCGCCGGACGAAGGTGATCAGCGCGTCCGGGGCGACCGGCGCGTCGAAGAAGATGGCCATAATTCAGTTGCTCCCTGTCAGGGGTAGTCGATCGAGAAATTGGGGTGCAGCGGTCCGCGATCAGTCGCCGGAAGCCGCGGGCGCAACGTAGGGGGTCTCGTAGCCGACCAGGCTGAGCTGGCCCTTCGCGGCGTTGTCGAGGCCGTGCCCGGCGGGCAGCCGCGACTCGGAGACGAAGCCGTGCACGATGATCGCGTTGCCGACCTTCGTCTCACCGACGACGCTCACCGAATTGAACAGGTGCCCCGCGGCGACCTCGCGGCCATCCGAGGCGGTCGCGGAGTAGGGGCCGTACAGGCCGGTCGCGGTGATCTTGCCGACCACAATGCCCGAGGGGATGTACCCGTTCGGGTAGTGCGTAGCCGGGGTGAACTTCGAAACGTCGAGGGTGACGGACGGCTTGTGGTCCGTCCCGTGCTGCGATGCAAGCCAGGAACGGTTTTCCACCTGGTGCTCGGTCCGCTTGACCGAAATACTGGTCATGACTGCCCCTTCCAGGGATCGTTACGTCTTGGGGGTCCCGAACCGTCGATCTGCCTCTGCAGCACCGAGTTCGCGGGACGATGTCTTGTTCGAGGACGGGTGGTTGATGTAGAGGTCCACCCCCGTTCCCGCTGCCGACGGCGGCGGGGTGTTCTTCAGCCGATCGGTCACCTTGGCCTTGACCTGGGCTTCGAAATCGGCGGCAGTGGGGTCGAGCGTCCCGATCTCCGCCATGAACGAGCGCGAATCGAGCAGCGCCGCGCCCACTTCGCCCCCACACAGCAGGACCGCATTCTCGATCTTCGTTTCCCGGGCCTGCTGCTGTGCCGCAGCGAGATCCGCGCTGAGCTTCGCCGGGTCCGGCGGCGTTTCCGTGTCACCGGTGAATGCCTTGGCGAAAGTATCGAACTGCTCCGCCTTGGTTTTCAGGTCGTCGTAGTCCGCGTAATCCTTCGTCAGTGTCGCCTTCTGACGTTCCAGGCGCTCGCTGACGATACGGTCGACGTCCGCCTGAGTGAACGTTTTCGGCTGTGCCGTGTCGCCCCCACCGCCGCCACCGCCACCTTCAGGGTCTGGAGGAGTGCTACCGCCTCCGTTGTCGTCGGGCAGTGGCAGCGTGAAGCCGGTACGAAACATCCTGCGGTTCATGAATCCTTCTTTCCGTGAGCCCGTCGGCATGACCGTCCATTGAGCGCTGGACGTGAGCGCAACCCCCACCAGCGGTGGGGTGGTCTATTTCGTGGCGTTGGAATTGGCACGCATGTGAGCGACGATCGAATTCAGGTCACCGGCACCAGCACCCGGAGCTACAGCCCGCGAAGCAGCGACGTAGTCCTTCTCCCACTGGGAGACGTACGACGGCGGCTCGTATGAGCCACCGGGCCGGACTTCCACCGCAATACACCGACAGCTCGGGTGGTAGGTGTCTCCGGCGGCCTGTTTGCCACGCACTCTGCCGCGCCGACCGATTCTTCCGCCGCGCTTGCGGCCCTGGTAGTTGCGCCACCATTCCCACCGTTCGGCGCCGACAGTGACCGCGGCGGCTTCGGTGGAGTAGACCGCGCCGCGCGTTGCCATGACACGGCAGAACGCGCACGCGGTCGCAGACGCGTAACGGGCCCACGTCGAGCCGGGCTCCATCCGGACGTTGCCGACAATGGTTTCGCGGGCCATGTCGAACAACGACAGCTGCAGATCGGATACCAGGCGGTCCAGCGCTTTCTCCCCGATGGCGCCGAGCGCCCAGCGGGCATTGTCGGTATACCGCTCGACGGGAGGCAATGGCGCTGGGGTGGCTCGGTAGGTGAGATTCGGGGCGGCATCGTCGTACCAGAGCGCAGCGAATTCGGAGGCGGCTGTCCCCCACTTGGACGGGATCTCGGGATAGGCCTGTTCGATCAGTCGCCGAAAAGCTTGGGACTCGAGATCCATCGCCGAGGCCGCGCGCCAGAGCTTGACGACGTCCTCGACAGCGAGGGTGTGCAGTTGCACCAGGATCCGCTGGCGTTCGCTAGGCGTCGTCGTCATCGACGCGCCTCGATGCCAGGTTGTGGACTTGCAGGTCCGTCGACGCCGTCGCGGCCGCCTGGTCGAGACCGGACAGGATCTGCGTCAGCGACGCCCGCCGCTTGTCCTCGACGAGCTGCTTCTGCTCGATATCGGACAGGCCGATGCGGTCGTAGGTGACCTTCGAGTCCGCCGGCAGGATGTTCGCCGCGACCAGCTTCATTCCGGCATCCGCGGCCGCCGACGGTGTCGGTGTGGACGGGGATGCCCACTCGACGTGTATGTCGGCGAGTTTGTCCTCGTCGACTGTGCCGTCACGCCAGAGCAGGATCTTGCGGGCGACGTTGATCCAGTGCCAGTCCATTTCGCGCATTCGCTCGATCGCGCGTTGCTCGATCTGCGACTCGAGGGCCTTGATCGAGTCCGATGAGGCCGGGTTGTCCGTCATGATTCCGAAGTACGACGCCGGGAGCCCTGAATCGGAGGCAACCATGAGCGACAGGTATTTCATGATGTCGATGTACGACGTCGGCGGCGACGGCTTGAACTCGTGCATCGTCGGGTTCGCTGTGCCGTCTTCGGCCGGCGGGACGATGTTCATCCGCCCCATCACCAGCGACCAACCCAGCCGGTACTTCTCGTCGTCACTCATGTCCTCGGTGACACCGAACTGCTCCGGATCGGCACCGATCGCCGCGCGCATCGGCCCGGAGAAGAACTCGCGGTGCACTTCGAGGCCAAGCATGGTCCGGGCCGCGGCACTGATCGTGTACTCGATCGGTGCGGTGATCAGCGACCGGCCGTTCGGGTGCGAGTCGTTGGGGCGGTGCTTGAACTGCTCGACCGGGACCTCGCCGCGCTGGTGACGGTCACGGTGCGTGACGGTGAGTCTGCGGTCCCTGCGTTCGAGGGTGATCGTCTCGTTCGGCAGGTACAGTGTCTCGGCGAGCGTCCAGCCCTTGTCATTTCGGACTTGCAGCAACGCTGCATCGAGTTGTCCGGTCCAGTAGTTTTCGCGGACCGCCATCACCGAGGGCGACTTCGATTCCACGACCATTCGGCCGGCCTTGTTCTTGCCGACGACGACGAACGATGTGCCGACTACCAGCGCGTTTTCCATGACCCGGTCCGACTTCGTGCGGAGCCTGGTCGTGGCGACGACCTTGTCGAGACTCTGCAGGTCCCCCGCCGGGGCCTGGAAGTCCAGGAACCGGGACCGTGCAGCGTTGGTGTTGACGACCGTTCCGCCCCATCCGATACGGACCGGCCAGTCCTTGAGCATCGGTGGTACCGCGATGCCGATCTGGTCGGCGACGAACTCGCCTTCGTAGAGGGCGAGTTTCTTCTCGTTCTTGGCGGCGTAGTACCGGACCTTCTCACGCAGCTCGCCGATCGTTCGGGCTTCTGCATCGGACAGTTCGTCGGGAAGCGTCTCATCCAGAATCGGATCTATCACAGCGTCACCGCCTTTCGCTTCTTCACGGGTTTGCCGATGCCCTTGGCGATCGCGTCGATGCGCGCCTTCCAGGCCATGACCGCCGCGTAGGCGGCGTCGATCTTCTCGGGACTGTCCGGATATGCCTTGAAGATGAGATAGCCGTTACGGACGTTTCGGCGACGAGCGTTGAGCACATGCCGGGTGAGAGATGGTCCACCGTCGTGGGTCATTTCGCCGTTGACGATGGCCAGCCGCATCCGTTCGACGTACTCGATCACGCGCGAGTCCTTTCCTCGTGGCCACGCTGCGATCGGTGACTGTGCGGACGCCTTGACCTTCAGCTTGCGTCCGTACTTCGCTTCCCACGCCGCGACCTGAGACGTCCATCCGGACGGATCGGCGTAGAACCCGACGACGTTCCACTGGTCCATGCACGCACGGACTGTGGAGTCGACGTCGAGGACCGACGGTGCCCAGTCCCGCCCGGCGGGGCCTGCGGGCTGTTCCCACACCCGGATCTCGAACATGTGCCCATCGGAGACACGGCACCCGACGAGCGCGGTCGCGTCGGCTTTACCGCGGTTGCGTCCGCGGGAGCCGTCGAATCCGAGCACGATCGGATCGGACGAGCCGATTACCTTGTCGACGTCCAGGCGGGCAGCCCAGTCGGGTTGCCGCACCCACGAGTCCGACGCGTGGGTGATCTGGTTGAGAAAGTCCGACCGCGCGATCTGAATGTCCGTGGCCGGATCCCAGATCCGCGAGACCAGCGCGTCGAGGTCCACGTGCCCAGGAGCACACGGAGGGTCGTGGATGACGCAACCGTCCGGATGCCCGGATGAGTCGCCGTACGCGTACCGTAGCCCGTCGATCAGCCCCGTGTACTCCTCGTCACTGTCCTCGTCGGGCGAGTCCCGGTCGGTCAGGCTCGTGTCCGGAGGCGCCTCACGATGGTCGTAGAGCAGACCTTCCTCGCGGACACGCCCTTGCCTGATGTCCGCCCAGTACGCCGCCGACTGCTCCGCAACCGAGCCTTCGCCAGGGATGAACGCATTCGGAGACTCGACCGTGCGACCACCATTCTTCGAGGTGTTCGTGCGGATCGTCTGCGCGAGCAGCGGACCACCATTCGACGGCACCCACTCCTCCGTTTGGTCCAGGACCGCGAACGTCGAGGGTGCGCCCTTGACTGTACGAGAGCTCGACGTGACCGATTTGATGTGACCGCGCGGCAGGTTCACCACTGTGTCCAGAGGTTCGAGCCCGCGGTACTCGTCGATCACGGGACCTTCGCGGAGCATCTCGAGCATCGGTTGCCACGTGTTGTTGGTCTGTTCTTCCGACACCGCAGCGATCTGCACGAGCGGGGTCCGCACCTTGGTCCAGGGCTTGCCGACCGGTTGTCCGTACGCGTCCCACCCATCCGGTAGCACCGGGGCCAGAGCTTCGACAATCGCGAGGGCCGCGAGCAGCGGAGACTTCCCCCAACCACGCGGCCGGCCGAGCAAACCCCGGTTCCGGCGAAACCGGCCCGTCTCCGGGTCGATCTCGTAGAACGCGAGGATGAAGTCCTCTTGCTCGAGATACGGAACGAACGGCTCGTACTCGTCCTTCGCTGGAGCTGCGAGGTAGGTGGTGATCCAGTCGATCACTGCGTATCCGAGGGTCGGCACCTCGCCCTCGACCGATGGCTTCCAGGGGATGGCGATGCACCCCCTTCGTCAGACGGAGTCGGAGACCTTCGTGTATGTGGCTGCAGCGTTGGCTGCACAAAGCGCCTCGGCGATCTTCAGCGCGTCGTCCGACGACAGATGTATTTCGATCACCATTGGTCCGGATGTGACAGCCACCGTGACGACGTCAGTGAGGTCGGCGCGTTCGCCGTGACCGATTGCGACAGAGATACCGTCCGATCTGATCGTCGTTTGAGGCTTGGCGTAGTAGCCGACAGGAGCAAGGTCCGAGATGGTCATACGGGGTCTCCGTTCGCGCGTTTGAAGTCGTCAGGGAACGCCTTGATATGGGCGAGAAGTGCGTTGTGCAGCCGCGCGATGTCGTCGTCGGTGAGCGAGTACGGTCCGATCTCGAACCTCGGACCCATGGCATCGAACGCAGAGCGCACCGGCATCGCGATCCATTGACCACCGGTCTCGTCGACTGCCGGTTCGATCAGCGTCTCGTCGAAGACGACCCTGCTTCCGCCCAGATCCGGGTCATCGAACCGATCGAAATCGAGTACGGGGAATCGGGACTCGATCATGACGCCGAACCCTCCAGCTCAAGCTGCACAGGTTCGGTGATCTGCGCGAGCTTCTTCCGTAGAAACTCGATTCCGGGAGGACGGACCGTTGTCGTCGCGGTGGGTACGACCTCACGGGTATTCCGGTTGATGTATGTGCCGGGCGTGACCTTGAAGTGATGGTCGTAACGTCGGTACGGGAGGTTGTTCGACTGGAGTACGCCGAGTTTGCGGAGCTCGCGCATCATGACATTGCGGCCCCAGCCAAGGATCCGCGCAGTCGCAGCGAAGTCGAACGTGCCGTCCGAGTTCATGAGCTCGTCGTAGAAGTTCGCTTTCGGTTCGAGTTCGGCGATCTTCTCGTCTTTCTCGGTGAGCATCTGCTGCGCCTCGAGGACCGCGTGCGCGAGGAGCTCGGCGCCGGTAAGTGCCGGGGCGACGCTGTATGTGCCGGTGCGCCGAATCGTCGGCAATACGTCGTGAGTGAGCCAACGCTTGATATCACGAGCCTTGGCTGACTGACTGCCCAGGATTGCGGCGTAGAAGCCAGGCTCAGAGATGATGGTCATCTGCTGGATTCCGCCAGGGGTGTGCAGATCTCGCACCCCCTTGTCCTCGGGGTCGAGTCGGCGATTCATAGCGGAGGTCGCGCTGTACTCAAGCACGGATGCGACATCGGCGGCGACGAACCACGGTTCCCCGTTGAGGTCAATAGTGCGGACGTTTGTCGTGCCGTACGTGAACGGGACGAGCTGTCCGGTAGAGTCTGATGCTGACATCGAGGTTTCCTCTCGGTGTTCGGGCCCCGCGGAGTTCACGCTCCGGCGGGGCATTTTCATTGGGTAGGTGTTCAGACCGCGCGGAACGGGCCGCGTCTCTCGCGCGCACCGCCGGTCGGTTTCGTGCGTCGCTCTTCCGCCTCATCGGCGGCGGCGAACTGGATTTTCAATCGAGCCCGGTCTTCCGGGGTCGCACCGAACTTCGCCACACGTAACCGGAGTTCGGCGGCGAGCTTGATTTCGCCGTTCCAGAACCGTGCGTGCAGCAGCGCGGTATCCATCAATTCGGACCAGTCCGTCGACGTGAAGTCCTCGGAGAGCGGCGAATCACGCCACATCTGCCACCAGTGCTTCGTGCGCGCCGGCCACTGGAAACGCTTCTTCTTCCCTGTCACCTCGTCGGTGAACCACACCGCCGGCAACGGCGGTTGCGGTTCACGGGTAGCGGGGATGATGCGTAGCGGTGCGGGTTCGGCGTTGCGGCGCACCCGTTTCGACGGGTCCTTCGGGGCGGGGCCACGGCCGGCCATGGTGGTACCTCCGTCCAGGTGATCAGTCCTCAGCGATCCACTTCCGCACGCGACAGGCCATGAACTCGGCCAGGCCGAGTTGATTCGCGATCGGGACACTGTCGTCTCGGTTGTGAAGGAACGTCGATGTGGCGGTGTCGCCGTCGGCGTCCCAATGGCGCCGGTTCGCGACGACGATGTAGTCGACGAGGACCCCGTCCTCGATGTCGGAGTAGGCCGCCCAGACGCGGTCGATCGCGGCGGTGAGCGCGTCGTCCGCGGCGATCTGTTCGGGGGTTCGAGGCATCGTTCACCTTCCATCGGTTCGGCCCGAAATCCCCAGACCCGTACAACATCTCAGCGCCTTTGCCCTCCGTGGGAACTGCGCGAGGCGAGGGGGGTCCCCCGCCACCCCCGCGCCGGACGCCGCAGGTCAGGGCGGGTCAGCGGAGGAGGCCGGGGTGAGGCTCGTCGTAGAGGGGTCGGCGGCGGCGTGCCCTGCCGTCTGCAGCCTCGACCTGGGTTTTCACATCGTGGCAGTCGTCACACAATGTCTGGCCGTTGTCGAGACTGTCGTCCCCACCTCGGGCCGTGTTGACCTTGTGGTCGGCCCGCAGGGTCCGGCCGGTGGGGTCGTGGCGGCCACACCTGCGGCATCGGTACCCGTCCCGGGTCAGGACTGCGGTGCGCCACCGCTTGTGTGCTGCGGTGCCGGTGCGGCTCCGGCCTCCCGACCGCCACGCCATCACCGACCGCCTTTCGGTGTCCCTGCCCGCATGCCCGGCCTGCGGGCAGGGCGGTCGGTGGGATCAGAGTTGATGGCGGTGAATTCGTCGCGGGATTCGGCGAAGGATGCTCGGGGTTTGTCGTCGCGAAGCATGAGGATTCGGTTCCGTTGTTCGGTCAGGTTCGGGGAGCGATCGTGGCGGGTTGTGGTCCGGCGGAGCGGAGCGGATCGGATCAGGCTTTGGCCTTGGTCTTGGCAAGCGGTGATGTTCGGGGGATGCGGATGCGTCGGCGCCGGGTCAGCAACGTGTGCGGGCCGGTGATCCCGCCGACCACCTTGGGATATCCGCGTTCATCGCGGACGATGAACGTGCCCTTCAACCATCGGTGGTTGACCTGTCGGACGGACTCGTCGAGAACGTCGTGGCATTGCGGACCAAGGATCTTCAGGACCTCGGTGTACGCGGTGGTTCCGCGACGGAAGGGATCCGGTCGTGACGACATGGGCTCTCCTCGGGGCTGGGTCGGGAAGTTCGAGGCCGGCCATGCCGGGGAGCAGGGTCCGGGGGCGGGTCAGTCCCGGGCCCCGATCCGGGATTCGAGGTGGGTTATGCGCTGGTGGAGCATCGCCACTCCGGAATTGTCGCCGTCCTGCTCCGCGATTCGGAGGAGGACCTGGGCGTCGAACAGCTGGTCCCACGGACTCGGCATCACGACCTCCGGAAGAGTCGATTGCGCACGGTGCGATCCGCGTCGACGAGCGGCAGGTCGGCCGGTTCGGCGTGGACGTGCAGGACGCCGATGTGGATCGTCACGGCCGGGTCGTGCGGGGTGTCGTTGTCGATCGCATCGGCGATGCGTCGCAACACGGCACCGGTGATCTTCGTGATCGAGCCGATCGGATCCATGACGGGACCTCCAGATGTGGGTGTGCCCCACCTACCAGCAGGGGTTGCGGTAGGTGGGGCACGGTTCCCGGCGGGCGCTGGCGAGAGCGACCGCACACCGGGAAGTTCAGGTGTTTCCCCTGGAATGCGAATGACGCGCACCCGATTTTGGGTACGCGTCATCGACAGAGGACATCATGCCTGTTGATAACTTTTTCTGCAAGCCGTCCCGAGGGCACGAGGTGTCGCACTCATCCGAACCCGTCCACCCGCAGCGGAGGCGATTGGTCGAGTCACTGTGTTTCCCCGATCTCGATGGTCAGCCAGAGCGCGCCACCGCGGCCCTTCTCGACTGGATGGATGACGGGCATCAACTTCGTCATCAGGTCAGGTGTGTCGTCGGTTACGAGGCCGGCGTCGACGAGTCCGTCGCACGCGGCCTTGAGTACGGGCGTCGGGTTCTCAGCGTCGCGGCGTCTGCGGTCCTTCGGTCGGTAGTGCAGGCACACGGTGATGTGGGCGCATCCGGTCGGGATCTTCGCTTGCTTCGCGAGCAGCCATGCGGTGGTGCGGATCTGCTTCGTTATGCGAGAGCTCTTGCTCCAGTGCATCCGCGAGTTCATCGACAGCGGCACCGAGTCGAACCCGAGGTCAAGTGTGTACGTCACGAGTCACCGTCCAGTGCTTCGCGGATGCTCGTCACGGGCACGGTGCCGACTCGGGGCCGGCCATCGATCAAGGTTAGTTCCCGAACGCGGTCGAGTGCGGTGACCTGGTCGTCGTAGCGCTCGGCTGATCGATAGAGCGCGTGAGCTACGTCGGCGTGTCCGTGGTCGGCGTGCCACTCCGCCCACTTCCGCAGGTTGTCGGTGTCCATCGCGACTTGCACGCGGATGGTGCGGCTTTCGGGTGTTGCGGGATCGGGCATCACGAGTCTCCGTTCAGTGCCCGGCGTCGGGCGTCGGTCAATTCCTCGGGGTCGTAGTGGTGTGGGTTCTGGTCACGCGCGTCACCGCACGGGTACTCGTCGCGTTCGGCGTAGCGCAGATCGCAGTAAGTGCAGCGCACGTTGCCTTCTGCGACGAGTGCATTCCACTCACGCACTCGTTGTTCCTCGGCTCGGTACCCGGTGAGTTCTCGTTCTTGTCGGTCAAGGGTGTCGAGAAGCGCAGTCACCACATCCGGGCTCATCGCACCGGCGAACTGTCCGGTGATGCCGCCGAGCAGGGCGTCAACGCACCCGGTCCAGTTGCCCGTTCCGTCGTACGGCCAACTTGGCTCGAACGACGCGGCCTTCGCCTTCCTCGCCAGTTCGCGCAGTTCGTCGCGGCCTTCGGGTGTCGTCGGATCACTCGTCATCGGACGTCTCCTCGTCGGTGTCATTCCAGAGAGCGAGCACAGCATCGACCGCCTTCCTACGTAGCGACCCGCTGTCTTTGCCGAGCATCGCCACCGGGTCCGGGTAGTTCATCGCATTCGACAGGACATTCACGAGGGCACTGTCGAGCTCGTCACGGTTCGGGTGGTTCGACCTTCCGCAATCCCTGCGCGCCTGCTCGAGTTGTTCGGTGAGGTGCGCGTTCGCCTCACCGAGCACCCCGAGGATGTTGAGGAACGACTCGGTGGTGTCGAGGAACTTCTCAGCATTCTCGAGTGCCCACACGTGCCAGTCGTCAGCGGCGACACGTTCGGCTTTCGTGCCGGGTGCTGCCTTCTCGAATCGTTCGAGCAGAGCGCGTCCTTCGACGACGTCGATGAACTTCTGCTCCGGGTTGCTTCCCATCAGTGCTCGGTCCTTTCATTGGCGAGTCGGAGTGCGCGGTCGAACGTTTCCCGCCAGCCCCAGTGGGCCGGCGGCCACATCGGCGGCCGGTTCGCGAGGCCCGGTTCGATGAGGCACCAGGTGTCTCGGCCGGCGACGGTGCTGAACCGCTTCCGCACCTGCACCTTCGGGCGCTCGCGGTCTCGCATCTCCTGGTACAGCTTGATCAGATCGGCACTTATCCGCTGGCAGTTGACCTCGGCCTGCAGTAGGTCCAACGTGCTGCGTTCGCGCAAGTACGGCAGTTCGCGAACCACTTCGATCGCGACGCGAACGTCCTTGGCGGTGAACTTGCGGGGGCTCGTCATGCGGGTCGCCTTTCAGATCGGATAGTGGATTTGAGATGCCGGGCCCAGCCGCGGCGGTTGGCCGCTGCTTTCGACCTGCCTTCGCGCTCACGCTGTTCGGCCAACCGGAGCAGAATCTTCGGAGTCAAATCGACCGTCATGCAGGTCGCCTTTCAGGTCCGATGATGTCGTTCGGTTCGCGGAGCATCTTCGACAGCCAGTCCCATTCGCGGATCGGCCACGCAGGTTGGCCCCGGAACCGCGACCCGCACGCCGACGACGGTGGCGCACAGTTCACGCCGCGGCAGATGACGAGGGGCTCGTCGTCCTCGGACTCGGGGTAGTGGATCTGCATGGTCCGCTCCCCCACACCCACCGCTGTCGCGCCGTAGCACCAGGGGCAGATCCCGTTCATCACCTGCCCGTCGCGCAGGTCGCCGAGCAACCGCGCGGCCGCCGACACGAGCGGTCCGAGCTGCTGCTCGACCCACGGGACGGTGCGGTCGTCGTTGTCGTGCGCTTCGGCCAACCATGTTGCGGTTGTCCGCATCCACGAGCACGGATCGACGGTGGCGGGCACGTGCGGGAGGAACTCCTCGGCGTGGATCGGAGGATTGGCGTCCGGGTTGTCGAGGCCCGCGGTGACGACGACGGTGCGGGCGATGTCGTCGATGGTTGTGGAGATGCGCGCGAGCAGATCGAGGACCCCGACGTCGGCCGGCGCGGGGCGGGGCACGCCCTTCTTCCCGAGCCGTTCCGCGTCCGCTGCGGTGAGCACACCAGCGCGGCGCGGAGTCTCGACCCAGGTCCGCGGCGGGCCCGGGATCTTGAGGACGACGAGCGCGGGCCATGCCTCGGTGAGGTAGTCGAGGTCGCGGATGACGCGCTGGACGTCGGGGTGGAGCAGGTTCACGCCGTCCGCCTTCCCTGGGATGCGATCTGGTGTCGGAGTCGTTGGTGGGCGTTGTTCGCCGCGCGGCGCTGCTGTTCGTCCCAGCCGTGGTGGGGGTCGGGTGCGGTGGGCAGCCAGGCGAGCAGGTCGGAGACCGGACGGTTGTGGTCGACCATGGCGGCGCAGGAGATGGCGAGTCCGATGAGCCCGGCCCGGTCGAGGCCGGCGGTGAGGCGGGCGACGTCCCGGTCGTCTCCGTCGCCGTGGGCGATGGCGACGAGTTCGAGTGCTCGCTTGTCGATGTCGTCGATCTGGCGAGGGGTGAGAGCAGCTGGGTTAGTGGGCATGGCGATCTCCTGTGGTGCGGGAGCGGGAGTTCTTGCGTGCACGACGTCGACGACGGGATCGGGATGGTGTGGGTGTGTCGGGTTGGGTGCCTGCCTGGGTTGGGCTTCCGACAAGACCCGTCCCGACCCGGCCCGACCCGACCCGACCAGTCCTGACGGATTCCGTACCCTCGTGTTCTGCTGGATCTGCGGATAATCTGCGGATTTCTGACAGAACGGGTGTTTCCGCTGGTCTGATGGTTGGTTGGACGTCCACCATTGGGTGGTTTTCTGCGTCTGGTGTGTCGCTGCCCGACTGGGTGTCGGGTCGAGGTGACGTCGCGTTCCCCGACGAGGTGTCGGGCCGCTGGGCAGGAGTGACAGGTCGTGCCGACTGGGTGTCGGTGTCCAGATTCGTGTGGTCGTTCCCCGGCTGGGTGTCGGGTCGAGTTCCTGCGGTCGCCTTGTTGGCGGGCGTCACGGTGTCGCGCTCGGTGAGTCCGGGCGCGAGGTCACCAGGGCGGAGTTTGCGGCGTGATCGCGGCGGAACGGGGAGGTTCTGCCGTCGGCGCCATTCGTTGTCCGTCAACCATTCGATGGTGCGGTCGGAGTAGTACGGGGCTACGGGTTCGGGGTAGAGCTGGTCGGCGTTGCGGGGCCGGCTGCCGTCTTTGCGGCTGGAATTGCAGCCTTGGCAGGACACGATGTAGGTGTCGATGGTCGCGGCCTGGCCGGGGACGAGGTGGTCGTATGTGCCGGAGCGGGAGGCCTTGCGGCTTCCCCAGTCCACGATGCGGCCGCACCAGCGGCACGCGTCGCCGTCGCGGATGCGGACGGGCACGATGAGGGCCGGGTTGGAGTTGTCGCGCCGTCTCTGCCGCTCGAACTCGACCTCTTCGCGCAGCCGCAGGTGGAGGAAGTCGGGATCGTCATCTACGAGCTTCCAGGCTTTGCGGCCGTCGTCGAGGAGGTGGGGTCCGGTCATGTATCCGGCGAATACTGCGACGTCGAGCAGGAAGTCCACACGGGTCGGACCAGCGATCAGAACCGCTGTACCACGGGTAATCACGTAGTCCGTTAGGTGGGAGCCCGACTGGGCGGAGCAGCGCGACACGAATCCGTGGACCTCGTTGACCAGGCGGTCATCGCATTCGTCGTGTTCGAGGACGGAGAGCACGATGGGGTGATTGGCGGATGTGTCGCCCCACCGGACCCACGTCACGGGCGACTCCTGTCACCGTGAGTGTCGGGGTGGTTGGTGGGCAGCATCATTCGTGTCCTCGCGGGTGTGTCGTCGGGGTGCAAACGCAGAGGTGCGGTGCGGGCGGTGCGCGGGGCGGGGCGGGTGTGGTGGTCATGTGGGTTCGAGGGTGGGCCAGGTGCCGATGCCGCAGATCTCGGACTCGAACACCTCGGGCATGTAGACGCGCTGCATCGTGGCGAAATAGTCGACGTCGATGCGCGGCGACGGGTTGGCGCGGGCAACGACAGACGGGTCCGTGAGGTCCTGCTCGAGGTTGCCGTTCTCGTCGCGGCGGTCAGGGACGGAGTATTCGATCCAGCACAGACCCGGGTCTTTTCCGGTAAGCCCCCGGTTCCGTACCGCTGTAAATACACGCCCGTTCGGGTGCCTGTCCTCGTGGACAGCCGAGCCGAGATACCAGACCTGCCGGCGCGGACTGCGGGGCCTGCGGAACGGCGTTCCGTGGATCGCGGCGCGTGCCCACTCGTCTGGGATGTCGTGGGCGTCGTCGATGACGAGCAGGTCGGCGTCGATCGCGTAATCGATGGCAGCAGGGCGGCGGGGGCAGAAGCGGAGCAGGCCGCCGTTTCTGGTCGTGATCAACGCGTTCGTGCGCGAGATACTCGCGGCGCGACCGAGTTCCGGGGCCTGCTCGATGGTGGCCGCGAGACGATCGAATGTGTGCCGGGCCTCGTGCCGGGTTCTGGCGGTGTAGACGATTTGCTCGCCGAGGGTGAAGAGACCACCTAGGACACGAGACTCGGCGAGGAACGTTTTGCCGTTCTGCCCGCCGGTAAGCAATCCGACCTCGGAGGCGGACCAGGTCCACCCTGCGAGGAGCGGGTTCGTACCGTCCTCTGCGAGAGTGTCCATGCGCGAGGATTTTTCGAGGACGACGTGCTGCCATGTGTCCAGGGACCATCCGGCCTTCTCGGAGATCTCGGCGAGGTCGGAGCCGAGGTTCATGTCCAGGGCGGACGGCGGCGAGGTGAAGATGCGAGGGTTGTGTCGGCGGCGTGCAGGTCGGTTCACGTGGATCGTGTCCTTTCAGGTCCGAAGGGAGTACTTGTCAGTTTCGGCGTCTTCCAGCACGTGAATCCGCGGCGGTGCACTCTGCACATCGACATCCGTAGTCCACGTATCCGGTGCGTTTTCCGTGAGGAGCGTTGGGATTAAACAGTTTTCCTGCGTGGACTATTCGCTCGGAACGCCGTCGTCCCCGGTACGCTCTGACGATGCGCTTCTTCCAGTCGAGGCAAGAAACACAGCGGCAGTAGAAGTAGCAGTACCCGGATGATGTGCCGTGCGGGGCTCGCAGGTGAGTCAGTCGACCACCGACTATCACGCGTTCATCTCTTCGAGCTTGGCGAGTGGTCGCAGAATCTTCGTTCTGTTCGGGCACAGGTTGTTCACGGTTCATCGTTCGTTGCTTTCTGTGCGTGGACGGCTGCGGACATGAGGTTGGTAACGATGTCGAGTGCTGCATCCGGGGTGAGGAGCAGACCGAGTCGGTGGCCGTTCGGCCGGACGATCAGCATGTCTACGGCGGTACCCCTGACCGAGATATGGATTCCTGGAGGCACATTCACTTCTGTCCTCGTATCTGTTCGAGGAAGTTGAGCGTGTCGATGGTCGGTTGTCCGCTGTGCTCGTGATCTCGCGCGCACCGCCACACGCCGTCTCGTAGAACGAGGATGCATTCGTCCGGGGACAGTTCGAAGGTCTCCGTCCGGCCGGGTTTCAGCAGTCCACCGTCGTTGTACGGTTCGTCGCGGTCAGGCACCGCGACCACCGAACGCTGCGACAAGTTCGCGTGTGGTCATCTGCTCGACTTCGGACTGGTCGTAGCCGAGTGAGACGGCGTAGGTGACCCAGGCGTGGTGGGCGGACTGATGGGCGGACAGCGGGCGGGTGGATTCGCGAGAGACGTCGTCGGCCGGCAGGCAGACGCCGCCGCACGGCGCGGAGCGGATCGAGGCGCACTTACGGCAGTCCCAGACTTCGAGGGTGGAGGACATGGTCATGCTGCACCGCCCATGATGTGGTCGTACCAGCGCTTCACCCAGCGGGCGTCACCGAGCGCGGTGTGCCGTTCGTCCTCGGTCGGAGGTTCGACACCGCACGCGCGTGAGAGGTCGTCCGAGCGGCAGTCCGGGGACAGGACTGCGCTGAACTCCTGTTGGATCCGATCGACGTTCTCGGTTTCCTCTGCCACGAGCTGGTCAACGAGTGCCCGTTCGTGCATGGTCGAGGTCGCGTCGTTGTACGTCCGATTCTTCTTGCCTTGCAGCTGCACAAGGCTGTTTTGCGCAGTCCTTTTCTGCTTCACGATCGGAGCGGATGCGGGCATAGCGCGGAGCCACCCCGCGGCGAGGGTTTCGACGTCGACGAGGTTGTAGTACCAGGAGGGGCACAGCTTGTGTCGGCGGAGCATCGCGGCAAGAACTTCGGTGTCGAAACTGGGCACAGCGCCGACGATGATCGCGTCACGGGTCGCACGCTCGACTTCGATCGCGGCATCGACCTCGAGGAGCAACGTCCGTTGGTCACGCGGCACCAGAGTCATATCGACGGTGAGCGACCACGATTCCTTCGGCCCGCCCCTGAACCGTTCGTGGAACCGACCAACCTGTAGGCCTTTCAGTTCGGCGTTGGTGTTGTCGACGTCGGCGATCTGGATGCACCGTTCGGTTTCGGTGCCGTCGACGTCGCGGCGGATCCACGCGATCTCCCACGGCCGGCGGTCAGCATGCAGACCGTTGGTCTCGGTGTCCAGGAACACGATCGGGCGGTTGGTCATCGTTTGGTCCTCCAGGTGTCGGCGTGAGGGCAGGTGGTGAAGTGGGACAGGTAGAGCGGCTTGTGTGCCGCGCGCAGACCGTCACGGTCCGGGCCGCTGACCATCGCCGCGTGCAGGACCTCGGAGGTGAGCGAGACGACGAGGTTTCCGCGCGGGGTGGGTTCGGGGTCGAGGGGCATCGTTTTGCGGTTCGGGGTGCGGGCCCACACGATCGGCCGGCCGCAGGAACGGCAGTGCTCGAGCGGCGCGATCATGGTGAGGTTGGCGCTGGGCATCAGATTTCCTCGACGTCGAGCTGGCCCTTGCGGGCTTGCTTGTTGTAGGCCGCGATCAGGACCCGAGCGACGCACTGCGTGAGTGTTCCGCGGGCGCGTTCTTGGAGATCGCGGGCACGGGTGACGAGCTGTCGGGAGGTCATCTCGGACATGGCGTCGCCGAGGCGTCCGTTATCGATGGTCAGCGAGTATGTGTCGAGGACGAGCGCGACGCCTTCGAGGACGACCGCCTTTCGGGCGTCGTCCTCGCCGGGCCAGATGTCGAGGACCAGGACGAGGGTGTCGGCAAGGACTTCGGGGGCAGAGCGGGACCAGATGCGTTCGAGAGCTGCGCAGCACTGCAGGTTCCTCGGTCCGGACCCTTGCGTGACCGTGAGTCCGCACTCGCCGGCGATCTTCTCGATCGAGAGGACTACGGTGTCGCCGGATCCTCGGCGGGCGTGCCAGCGATCCCAGGTGCTCAGTGCCTTCGTCTTGGCATCGATGTCGTAGAACAGCTTGGCTTCGTCGGCGAGGGACAGTCCGGTGTGGATGGTGGCTACGAGTGCGGTGACGCCGGCGCGTGAGGCTGCGGCCCAGCGGTGCTGCCCGTTGATGATCGCGTAGCGGGGTGAGCAGTGTTCGCCGCGGTCCGAGACCTCGAGGACGCCGACGAGGCGTCGGTCCCAGGTGGCGGCGATCTGGCCGGCGCGTTTGGTGTCGAGTTCGCGCTGGTACAGGCGGTCGGAGAACATGTCGTCGACAGGGACGACGTCGATGTAGGTGTCTATGTCGCTCACTGGTCCGTGCCCTTTCGTGCCCGGCGGATCTCTACGACGTCTTTTCCTGCGTGGCGGATCTCTACGACGCCAGCGGCGGCGAGCTGTTCAGCCGCGGCCTTGATCGGGTTGGGTTCGCCCTTGGTCTCGTCTTTGGTGGCGTTGCGAGGCAGCGAGTCCACGGCCGGCAGTCGGATGTCCCACGAGTCGGCCCACTGCTCACGGCGAGCACGGTCCTCGTCGGACAGATGGGCCGGGGTGAGGATGCCGAGGAAGCTCTCACCGATGACGACCGACAAGGACCGGGACTCGTCGTGCGCGGTGATCTGGATCGGCTCGCCGTACACCTTCGCTGCCGCAGAGAACGCGCTCACGACGTGCGGGGTGAGGTTGATCGTGTCCAGGTCCCCGTGCGGCAGGGACCGGATACGGGAGATGGTGTGCGCGACATCGGTGAACGAGTCGAGGGTCTCCATACGCGGTAGTTCGAGGGCCTGTCCGTCGATACCGGGCAGGCCGGAGACATCGGCGATTTTGATGTAGTTGTCGCCGGTCTCGATCTGCAGCATCGCTTCGGGTTCGTCGTTTTTGTCGGCCGGCGCCTTGAACACGGACAGGATCTTGCGGACCTGGTCGGGTGCGAGGTCGACGAGTTCACTGTCCGGGCCGACCGGGTCGTCGACGGTTTCCCACACCGAGGCGATGGCAAGGCCGGACGTCCACCCGTCGGTGGCGGTGAGGGTGAGGTTGTGTTCGCCGATCTCGACCCGTATCCGGCGGAGTGATTCCGCTTTCGGGTGGGCGTGGGGCACGACCGCGGTGCAGGCGCGCCGCAGGTCGTGCGTGGAGACACAGATGGTTGTCACTGGATTCCTTCCGGCAGCGGCGCGGTGGCGTCGAGCCACGCTGAGAGTCGGTCTCGGAGGGCTGCGGCGTCGTCGCGGCTGAGGTGCACGGATATGTCGCGTTCGCGTTCGATGTTGTCGGCATTGACCCGCATCCACAGGTGACCGGGGAACACCGAGGTCTGCACGTAGATCTCGTCGCGACTGTGCGTGACGATGACCTCGGTTCCGTAGCGGATCGCTCCCGCGACGTGGACACGTTCGACGGAGGCCCGTGCGTCTTGCTCGGCGACGATCTGCTCGTACGCATGGTTCAGTGCCCGAAGCCGTGCAATGGTTGCGTCGGTCCAGTTGAATTCGCGCGCGAGTTCGCTCATCGCGCCGAGTTGGTCCTCGGCAGGGGTGTCGGGTTCGTCGTCCCAGCCGAGGACGATTCCGTAGATCCACGCGGTGTCACTGCAGGTGGACCAATCCATCGATGACGTCGCGATCAGGTTCTCAAGCGCGTTGAGTGGCGCGACGACGTGAGCATTTGCGGTCACGGTTCGGTCCTTCCAAGAGTGTCGGTGGGAAGCGGGATTTCGAGTTGCCCTTCGATGGGCGCGGACGTCGCAAGCCGGTCGCGGCACAGCCAGCTGTGGATTCGGATTCGGCGGTCCGCTGGTTGGGAGTGCCACCAGGTGTCCGCGGCGTCGGCAGTGGTCATTCGGTCGACCTCCGGCACTGGGGGTGTTTCACGACACCGGCAGGGAGCTGTTCGCCGCAGACCGAGCAGTTCCGCACGATCGGCTGGATGTTGGCGAGCGCAGCCTTGATCGCGGATGCGACAGGGACGTTGTCAGTGACACTGACGGTGTCTTTCCGCGGCTGCCCGACCTCCGGCATCGCTGTCAGCCCTTCCGGATCTCGCGGGAGCATTCGATGCAGACCAGGTGCGGCACGGTCGAATCGGATTCCCGAGTGGGGATCTTGGGGACCAGGCACGCGTGGACGATCAGTCCTGTGCATTCGCTGCACAGTCCGCCTGGCACGTCCGTGAGCGGTTTCCGTGGTCGTGGCTTCGGTTCCGGCTTCACGAACCCGCCTCGGCGGAGCACGCGTCGCACCGCTTCGGCGTGCGTCTCGAAGGCCTTCTGGACGGATTTGTCTCGGTCCTGGAAGGCCTTCACGATTCCTTCGTGAAATTCCTGGTGGCGGTCCTGGTCCAGGACGAGTGCGCCGCACACGTTGCAGAGGACGAAGTTGCTGAACATTCTCTCGCTCATCGGGTCTTATCCCCGAGGACTTCACTGAGTTCGGTGATCATGTTGTCTTCGCCTCCCCCACCGAATTGCTGCCAGGTGCGCAGGAGCGACCGGACATTCTGGAGCTGCGCGAAGGTGGCAGCGGCAGCGAGTCGGGTCTCTGCGAGCGCGTCGACGGTCGGGGCCGCGTGGACGTGGCTTTCGTGTCCCGAGGGTCCGGGGTATCCGCCGGCGGCTGCGCGTTTCGTATCGCGGCGGTGGCTCACCGGGAGTTCTCCCGCACCGGGTCGTCGAGGATTGTTGCGACGAGTGCGAGGGCCAGCTCGGAACGGGCGTCGCGGTCGAGCGGGCCGGTGGTGGTGATGCGGACGTCTCCGGTGGCTTCGTCGAGCGTGAGGCCGGCGGTTTCGTCGGTCGAGCACCACGGCAACGCGATGGGTGGGCAGTGCAGGAGTGCGTACTGCGGTCCGAGGTGGTCGACGATCGCACGCAGATCGGTGTCGGACAGTGTGTTCGTCATCGTGGTTCTGCTCCCGGGGTAGTCGGCTCAGCTGCGGCCGGGTCGTTTGGTTACTTGGACGGGCAGGTCTAGGACGTGGGTCGTGCACCGAGTGGTGCCGTGCCAGAGGATTCCGGGACGTGATCCGACGACGAATTCTCTGCCGGAACAGATTTCAACGAAGATGGTTCCCTCGGGCAGCGTCCGGATGATCCGGTCGTCGAAGATCACGGGTTGCCCAATTCCGCGGCTGCCGTGGGCGGTACTCATGACATCTCCTGAATCAGGAGGCCCGCAGCAACGCCGACCGCCACCGCAGCCGCGGCACAGGCGACGGTGATGGTGGCCCGTAGGGCGGAGGTCACGGAGACGGGTGGTGTCGTCTCCGTGACCTCCCGATCTCCTACGCTGTGATCGCCACAACCCTCAGCAGAAGGAGAAGCATCATGGCTGAACCGACCGAAACTGAGCCGATTGTGCCAGCGCCGCTCGAGCTCGAGCATGTTCTCATCCCGAGCAAGCCCGAAGCGTACGTCGGGCGTGACCGGTACATTGTGACTGCCGTTGCTGTCTTCAACACCATCATTACTGCTCACGTCATCAAGGCGGTGGGGGGCGGTCCTGTCGGTGGGCCTTTCGACGGGATCATGCTGCGGCTGATCGACGACGACGGAACCCAATATCCCGTCTTGAGCGGTGGAAGCGGGGGCAGCATGAACGGTCAGCCGTGGGATGCCAGCCAGATGTTCACCCGACCAGCGGGGACCAGTCCGAAACGTCTTCATCTGTTGGCTGAGACGCGCAGAGAGGGGGCCGGGCTGCATCCCCTGGCCACCGTTGTCGTACCCGAGTGACGGTAGATATTTCGACGAGTAATTCCCGAAACAGTCGGTGATCCGGAGCTCCCCGATATCCGGCCACTGGTTCAGGCGCACCTCGAACCAGTGGCCGGCAAGGACAAGGTCGACGACAGAGGTCCGAGCCTCCCCAGCATGGAGGCTTGGCTTCATCTCTTCGGCGCCAGCGAGACGAGTCCATTCCGCCCCGGCGAGCGACTCGGTGAACGCCTCAGCCATCAGATCACCGAGAACGGACTCCGGGTCTTCGGCATTGTTTGTCGGGTCGGACTGTGCTGCGTCGCCGCTCGCAATGTCAGAGGAACTTGTTTGCGGGGAAGGCTTTTCGTCGTCGATACGTGTCCAGGTCATGAGAACACCCCCGTCGTGATGACGATGTACAGCCAGATGACGGTTCCGACCGCGGCGCCCAGCGTGAGGATCCACAGGGCAAGCCCGAGCAAGTCCGTGAGGGTGCCGGCAGCGGGGGCCGTGCCTTCGGTGTGGTCGAGAGGAGTGTCGCGGACGGCGACGACGTGGGCGTCGATCACGTCGTCCGGGTCGCCGTGGCTCTGGATGTCTCGGGGCGTGGAGAAGAAGTGGGCATCGAGCTCGTCGAAGATCGGGGTCATGCTCGGGTTGGGCAGTGCAAGGGTCATGGCAACTCGATTCGCTGGGGACCGGTGGTCGGACATGCAGAACGAAGGCCATACGCTCCAAATGCCGACCGAGACCGCCTCGGTGGCGTTGCCTGGCCGGTGAGATTGCAGCTCGACGGCCAGGGGAAAGAAGGGTCGTATGGATGCACAGAAAGCTGCGGGATGGGCACGAAATGGGTGGGCGCGGGCGAACAAGGTTCTTGAGGATCCGTCGGCCACGCCGAACGAGAAGGAATTAGCTCAGGCGATCACGGAAGTTGCGTACGCGGTCGTGGAGTTGGCGGGCGGCAACGACTAGCCGGTAGGCGCCCAGCGTGAGGGCACGGCGGATGCTTGCCTGCTCGGTGGCCCACCGCTGGGCGCGTTGCCATTCAGTGGGTTCGGTTCCATCAGGATTGAATGGCATTCCTGAATGGTCAGATTCCGGTTCCCACATGTGTCTGTCATCGACTTTGATCCATGGCATCGGATTCTCCGTTCAGTCTTGTCGTTTCGTTTGTGATTGAGGGGATGGAAGCCGGTGACGGCGTGGCGCACATCGGGAGCGATAGGTATCAGGACTCCGTCGGCACGCCGCCACCGGAGATTCAGTCGCGGCTGCGAGCACTCGTGTTGTGACGGAGCCGCGTTTTCGGATTCATCACGGCTGCCCGCAGGTAGTCGTCGAGATCGTCGACGTGAATTCGCCATGTGCCGTGTGGCTCTGACTGCTGGCGTCCAACAAGCTCACCTGTCCGGCAGGCGTCATAGATCTGCTTGGTGCCGCACCGCGCGTACTTCGCGGCCTCGGGAACAGTGAGCCAGGGCGATTGAAAGGCTGTCTCTTCTACGCTGTGTTCGCTAGAACCCTCGGCTGAAGGAGAAGAATGAGTAACTACTTGCTGTACGGCGAGCAGAAGTTCACGCAGGCTGGCGACGAGGCTGCTGATGCTCTCGAGGAGGACCTCAAGGTTGTCTTCGGCAACGGTGGATCCGGTGGCCTTATCACTGTCGGACTCGAAAAGGATCGGACGGCGACGATCCTCGTCACGGGAACTGTCCCCATCGCAATCGTCCGGGGCGGTGCCACCGTCAAGAAGAGTGCTGCCACTGTCTAGCGCGGCGAGGTAGTCCAGCTCAGCGAAAGTGGAGATCGCCCGCCCGAAGTTGTGGGCGATCTCCCGCTCCAGCTCCGCTTTGGTGGTGCCAACTTGAACAATCACGCGGCCGTCTGCGGTTTTTCCGACGGCGATATCTTCGCAACCGTCGATCGAGTGCAGCGTGTATTGGGTCTTCGCCTCGTTCATGGAAACTCTCCAGAATTTGTTGCTGGCGTCAGGCATTGGGCCCGATCGCGGGGGTTGTTGCGCGTCGTCACCGGGTTCGAGAGTCCGTGTGCGTGATCTAGACGGATCGGAGCTGTCGCTTCGATCGCGCCGCGGGCCGACGGAGGTAGTTGTCGAGATCGTCTCTGTGGATGCGCCATTCACCGTTTCGGCCGGACGCTTGGAATCCGACGATCTGCTCGGTGTGGAGTAGGTGGAGCACTGTTTGCGGATGGCGCTTGATGTACGCAGCTGCTTCCTTGACGGTCATCCATGGCGTGCCGGCAACTTCTGCTGTGGGGGCACTCATGCGGAGATCCGTTCTGCGTCCCTGTCTTCCCAAGTGACAATCTCGCCGAGTCCGAGCCCGAACGCCTTGGCCACCCCGATCGCGAATGCCATCGACGGTTCCTCTCCTCGGTCCCGAACCCGGACGAGGGTTGACCGACTGGTGCCGATAGCGGCAGCGAACGCGTCATCAGAGTCGATACCGGAATTGCGCTTGAGTCGAGCGAGAAGGCCGGGTCGGACCATCGCCTTTGTCTTGCTTGATCGTTCACCGACTGTGCTGTTCATGAACCAAACTGTAGCTCGAACGATCCAAATGTCAACGCATAGATGCTCCAATTTGTATTGAAATCGCTACGCATGTGTGCCATCGTTGACACATGACAACGCCTGAGCAGTGGATTCGAGACACGGTGGGAAATACGTCGATCCGCAAAGTCGCAACGGAGGCCGGCCTGAACCACACAACTCTGGCTCGACAGATCCGAGAGGGAACTCTCACCGCCGAATCTGTCGTCAAGGTTGCGCGAGCCTATGGGGTGTCGGTGGCCGACGGACTACAGGCGATCGGAGTACTGACAGAGGAGGATGTCCTGCCGATCTCCGTCGAGAAAGCACTACAGGAAGCAACGGACGAACAGCTGGCCGACGAAGTGTTGCGCCGAATGAAAGCCGGCAACGAGATATACGACCGGCCCCTCAGCGAAGTGGGCACCGTTCACACCTTAAAGCCACGCGTGCCGGATGTGGACCTCGCCGACCTCGAGGGACTCGACTACGTATCGAACAAAGACGACAATTCGGACCCAGAAGATGATCATGTATGGGACGTTTAAAGCATGCGTGATTTGGAACAAATGGCCGCTGCCGCCGGGATCCTCATTCTCGAGGGTGAGCTTCCCGGCGGCGAGCGGGGACGTTGGTATCCCAGTAAACGCGTGATTGTCCTTCAATCGGGCATGTCGGCAACGAGGACTCGGTGCGCCTTGTGTCACGAACTGGGACACGCTTTTCTGGGGCACGACATGTCTACACTCGACCCGGTCACACACGCTCGACAGGAGCGCCAGGCCGACGAATTCGCGGCCGAGAAACTGATCACCGCTGAGCGCTACGCCCGAGCCGAAACTCTTCACGGCGCATACCTTCCTTCAATCGCCAACGAACTCGGTGTGACCTTGGCGATTGCCGAGGCGTGGCGCGAGCTCTGGATGAAGAAGGGGCAGGATGGGATCCGCTCGACAACTTCCCTCTGGAAGATGGCAAGCTCGGTACGTTGACAGCTTCGGGCGGCATCGAACCGCCGGCACGTGGCCCAACGAAAAGATGGCACTCGGCAAGGCCCAGGCCGCCGAAGATGCCGATCGCATCTCCCCCACAAGCGCCGAAGCGGCTCGAATGACGTGGGGCGAATGGGAGCCGAAGTGGCAGGCCGGGCGCCGCGTCGCACCGGGGACGTTGGCGAGGGACAGCAACCGGCTCGAGAATCACGTCAAACCGAAGTGGAAAGACGTGAAGATCAACTCGATCACCGGTCACGGCATCCAGGTATGGCTTCGCGAGCTCGAGGTAGACGCGGGCCTGTCCCCGTCGACGATTCAGAAGTGCTTTCATCTGCTGTCGTCGTCTCTACGGGCGGCGGAGTTCGCTCGTGTTATTCCCTCGAATCCTTGCCGAGGCGTGAAGCTGCCGAAGGGTGGCGCAGTGATCGAGGGTAAGTCCCGGGGAGTGGTGGGAATCGGCTGAGGGCATCGGTCCAGGTCCGCGGCGTGTCGTTCCCGCTCTGCGGGTGGGCCATCGCGTAGTGATCAACGAGTTACCTCTCACAGTGACTCACAGAAAGCAGCCACGCGATGACCCACGACCATTCTGCACTGCTCGCCCAGCTCGACGCGCTCACCGGCGCCGACAGCGCCAGCGTGTTCGCCGAACTGATCCGCACCGGCCTGCAGGCTCTGATCGAAGCCGAGGCCACCGACAAGCTCGGTGCCGGCCGCTACGAACGCACCGACACCCGGATAACGCACCGCAACGGACATCGAACGAAGACCGTGGCCACCACCAGCGGCGATGTGGAGGTCAAGATCCCCAAACTACGGTCAGGATCGTTCTTCCCGTCGCTGCTGGAACGCCGCCGCCGGATCGACAAGGCGCTGTATGCGGTGGTGATGGAAGCGTATGTGCACGGCGTATCGACCCGCAGCGTCGACGACCTGGTCGGCGCGTTGGGTGTCGGATCCGGGATCTCGAAGTCGGAGGTGTCACGGATCTGCGCCGGCCTTGATGCCGAGATCGCCCGGTTCCGGGAGCGCACGCTGACGCACACGAGCTTTCCGTACGTCTTCCTCGACGCGACGTTCTGCAAGGTTCGGGTCGGTGCACACGTGGTCTCGCAGGCGCTGGTGGTCGCGACCGGGGTGTCGATCGACGGTACCCGCGAGGTGTTGGGCACCGCGGTCGGCGACAGTGAATCCTTCGAATTCTGGCGTGAGTTCCTCACCAGCCTCAAGGCCCGGGGTCTGTCGGGGGTGCATCTGGTGATCTCCGACGCCCATAGTGGGCTCAAAGCTGCGGTGATGCAGCAGTTCGCGGGCTCGTCGTGGCAGCGGTGCCGGGTGCATTTCATGCGCAACATCCGAGCAGCTGTGGCGGCCAAGCATGTGCCGCCGGTGATGGCGGCGGTCAAGACGATCTTCGCGCACACCGATCCGGTCGAGGTCGCCGCGCAGTGGGATCAGGTCACCGACACCTTCTCCGGGTCGTTTCCGAAGGTCGCGGCGTTGATGGAGGCCGCCAAGCACGATGTGTTGGCGTTCACGGCGTTTCCGAAGGCTCATTGGCAGAAGATCTGGTCCAACAATCCGATCGAGCGGTTGAACAAGGAAATCAAGCGTCGGGCCGATGTTGTGGAGATCTTTCCGAACCCGGCGGCATTCCTACGGTTGGCGACAGCGGTGGTCATCGAGCAGCACGACGAGTGGCAGGTCACCCGCCGGTATGTCTCGGATGTGAGCATGGACGAGCTCCGTGCGGTGATCGCCGCCAAGCAGCACGCTACCGAACCAGCGTTGTCGTTGACCGGCTCGAGCGAAACAGCATAGTATTCACCGCGACTCGTTGATCACCGCGCATACCGCGAGCCGATCCGAAGTCCACCACTCCACGGGGCACTATCGTGATCGAGCGGTATCTGACTCGTGACGAGGTGCAGGACCTGCTCGAGGTACTCGATGCTCGGGACCGGTTCGTCGTCGAGCTGCTGACCGGAACAGGTCTTCGCCTCGGCGAGGCCTTGGGTCTGCACTGGGAATCGGTCGACCTGACTCATCGGACCATCCGGGTCGCTCGGTCATGGGACCCAGTAGGGGGTTCGATGAAGCTTCCGAAAAGCTGGCAACAGCGGTCGGTACCGATATCCCGTCACCTCGCCGCGCTGCTACGCGCTGAGCTGTCGGCGCATGGGCCGGGGACACCGGCGGACGTGCGATACGACCGGGAGGTGCGCGCCCGTACGGGTCTGGTCATCAGAGCCCGGCAGGGTAACGGTCCTCTCGGAGAGAAACGGTTGCGCGGGCGTTGGGAGAAGGCATTCGTCCTCGCATCAGAGTCCCGGAAGAGAGTCGGCAAAGACGAGATCGCACCCGCCCGCCTCCATGATTTACGTCACACTTATGCGTCATGGCTCGTACAGGATGGCGTGTCGATTTACGCCCTCAAGGAGTTGCTGGGGCACCAGTCTGTGGTGACCACGCAGCGGTACTCGCACCTCGCGAAATCACAGTGGGACGACGTCCGGTCCGCGCTTGGTGACCCACCCGAACGGAGCTCCCGGCGTGCCAACAAACGTGCCAACTGACGGCATATTCACAGACTTGTTAACACTCGCGGAGAGGTGCGTTCACATCCAGAAAACGGCAGCTAGCCCTCGGTTTTACGCGGATTCCCTCGCATACCTTCGCACACCTCAATCAGACTTTTAATCCGCAGGTCGTAGGTTCGAGCCCTACTGGGGGCACCGGCAACGCCGGCGTCGTACGCGACGCCGGCGTTCGTCGTTCCGGAACGTTCCGCAGCCTGGTCGGAGACGGCGCGGTCCTTCATCAGAGACGGTGGGAGCCGGGCGGGACGTCGTCGGTGTTCCGGCCGAGTTCCCTCTCCGCCTCACGGCGTGCTTCGAGACGCTCCTGCTCGATCCGGCGCTGTTCGAGATCCGTGCGGGCCTGCTTCAGATCACGTCCGCGCTTGCGGTAGCGGGTGAGCGCGACGACGAAGATCACCGCGAGCAGAGCTCCGACGATCGCACCGATCAACGTGGCGCCGCGGAAACCCGGCGCGTCCACGTCGAGGATCCGCTCCCCCGCATGCGCACCGTTCCCGGTGCCCAGCACGACCGCCAGAGTCATGAGGTTCGGCAGGGCGACCACCAGCGCGAGCACGCCGAAGGCGATCTGCAGCCCGCGGCTGTACCTCCAGTTGCGGACCTGCCAGATCCATGCGAGCAGCGCGATGGGGATCGCCGTGCAGAGGATGCCGAAGAGCAGACCCCACAGCACTCCGCGCGCGAAGCCACCCTCGGCGAGGTTTGCGATCCGCTGCGCCCACCAGCGAGGAACGAACGCCGCCAGGGTGTAGTAGGCGATGACGAGCACGATCAGCGCCACGACCACGGCGATGGTCTTCTTCGCCCACGGCGGCAAGCTTTTCCGCGAACCCGCTTCGTCGACATTCATGTCCGTCATTTCGAACCCTTCTCGCCGATCGGTACGTGCACCTGCCGTGCGCATCTCAGCCTACGGACCACCGCATTCGGGGCAGTGCATTCGGGCAGGTCTCTTCGCACTGCGAATTTCACCCGGTGCGGTTGCCCGTCTTTGTATACGGTGAGCCGCAGGGGTAATCGAACGTTCATCGTCCGGGGAGGAACATGCGCAGTTTCGTGGACCTGGGCCTGTTCCTGGCCGCCGTCGCTCTGGGAATCGGGTCGGTGTTGCCGGTGGTCGGCGGGATACGACCCACCGAGATTCCCCTGTCGGCGCTGCGCGACGGTTTCCCCGACGGCGATCTCGCCGGTGTCGCGGTCCCGGGTCTGCCGCTGTACGAGTCCCTCGCGGTACCGCTGGTCGTGGCCGCGGTCCTGCTCCTCGCCGCCGCACTGTTCGACTCGGTGGCCGTCGGCTGGGCCGGGACGCTGATCGGTGTCGCGACGGCCGCGGTGTTCTGGACGCGCCTGTTCCAGACCCACGGTGAGTACGTCGAACTCAATCGCAGTACGACACTGACCAATCAGAACGGGACCGTGCTCCTGCTCAGCGGCACGCTCGTCGCGCTGCTGTGCTGCCTCATCGCGCTGCGCCGTTCGTCGACGAGCGCCGCCTCGCTCGATTGACGCCTCCCGCTGGAACGAGCCTCGTCCCGATACTCTCTCGGCACCGGGTGGCCGCTTCGGGGCACCCACGAGTCAAGGCAGGAACGATGGCAAGTCTCGACGATCTGATGGCCCGCATTCCCGTCGACCAGGTGGCGCAGCGGCTCGGTGTCGACAACGCGACGGCGGAGACGGCCGTCCGCGCAGCGCTCCCCACCCTCGTCGGTGGTCTCGACGCCAACGCCCAGAACCCGACCGGGGAGGCGTCGCTGCTCTCCGCGCTGGGCAAGCACTCCGAGTCGAACCTGGCCGAGGGCACGGTCGACGTCGACGGGATCGACACCGAGGACGGCGACAGGATCGTCTCCAACGTCTTCGGCGACAAGAAGGACCAGGTGATCTCGACCCTCGGTTCCGTGAACGGCGCCGGCGGGAACGATCTGATCGCCAAGGTCCTGCCGATCATCGCCCCCATCGTGCTGTCCTATCTCGCCAAGCAGATCGGCGGCGGGGCGGGAACGAACACCGCGAGCGTCCCGCAGGGCGGCGGTCTCGCAGATCTCCTCGGGGGTCTGCTGAAGAACGCCGGTGGCGGATCGGCCGGCTCCGGTGGCGGAATCGGTGACGTCCTCGGCAGCGTGCTCGGCGGCAGTTCGGGTGGTGGACTCGGGGGCCTCCTCGGTGGACTTCTCGGTGGCGGCAAGCGCTGAGACCCGCTGGAGCAGCACGTTCCGCTCGCCCGTGTGATACGGCACGAGCGGGACGGTGCTGTCGTCGGGCGGTTCGGACCTGTACCGTGATCCGGGCGAATACGGGGGGCCACCGGCGCACCGCGTGCCGCGGCGACGAACGGCCGGGCTCCCCTCCTCCGTAGGCCGGCGGAGTACACGGACACGATGTGAGGGGTAGAAGAGCATGACGCGAGTCCTGACTCAACTGGAGCTGCTGCGAGAGCTGGAGCCTGTGGCCGAAGCGAACCTCAACCGGCATCTCTCGATGGCGAAGGACTGGCATCCCCACGACTACGTGCCGTGGGACGAGGGCCGGAACTTCGCCGCGATGGGCGGTGTCGACTGGGAACCGGAGCAGTCGAAGCTCGACGAGGTCGCCAAGGCGGCCATGATCACCAACCTGCTCACCGAGGACAATCTGCCCTCCTACCACCGGGAGATCGCCGAGAGCTTCTCTCGCGACGGCGCCTGGGGTACCTGGGTCGGCCGGTGGACGGCGGAGGAGAACCGCCACGGCATCGTCATGCGCGACTACCTGGTCGTCACGCGCGGTGTCGATCCCGTCGCACTCGAGAACGCCCGCATGGAGCACATGACGAACGGCTTCTCGTCCCCCAACTCGACCGGCATGCTCCACTCCGTCGCCTACGTGACCTTCCAGGAACTCGCGACCCGCGTGTCGCACCGCAACACCGGCCGTGCCTGCGACGACTCGATCGCCGACAAGATGCTCCAGCGCATCGCCGCCGACGAGAACCTGCACATGATCTTCTACCGGAACATCTGCGACGCGGCGATCGACATCGCTCCGGCCCAGACGCTCGCCGCGATCGTCGAGGTGCTCGAGAACTTCCAGATGCCCGGCGCCGGCATGCCGAACTTCCGTCGCAACGGCGTGCTCATGGCCAAGCACGGCATCTACGACCTGCGTCAGCACCTCGACGACGTCGTGATGCCGGTGCTGCGCAAGTGGAGGATCTTCGAGCGCGATCTCGGCAGCGAGGCGCAGCAGGATCTCGACAAGCTCGGCAACTTCCTCGACGAACTGGGACGTCAGGCCGGGCGGTTCGAGGAGATGCGCGATCGCTCCCTCGCCCGTGAGGCCGCCAAGCGCGAGAAGGTCGGCGCGGACGCCTGAGTCCCATGTGTGCGGACGCCTGAGTCCCATGTGTGCGGACGCCTGAGTCCGGATGCACACCGCCGCCGAGTCCGGCGGAGGTTATCCTGTGCCCGGTGCCGGTTTCGGTACCGGGCACAGCCGTTTCCGCGGCCCACCAGTGACGGGCACGCTATTTCTTTGTCACACAACGTTTTCCAGAGGTACCCATGTCATCCCTCCGTATCGGTCCGCTCGAACTGAACAGCCCGGTCGTGCTGGCGCCGATGGCGGGAGTGACGAACGTCGCATTCCGCACGCTGTGCCGCGAACTCGAACTCGAACGGGCCGGCAGCACGTCGGGCCTGTACGTGTGCGAGATGGTCACCGCCCGTGCCCTCGTCGAGCGGCACCCGGTCACCATGCACATGACGACCTTCGGCCCCACCGAGACACCACGGTCGCTGCAGCTGTACACCGTCGATCCCGACACCACCTACGCCGCGGCGAAGATGATCGTCGACGAGAACCTCGCCGACCACATCGACATGAACTTCGGATGCCCGGTGCCGAAGGTGACCCGCAAGGGCGGAGGGTCGGCCCTCCCCTACAAGCGCCGGTTGTTCGGGCAGATCGTCGCGGCCGCCGTCCGCGCCACCGAGGGCACCGACGTCCCGGTCACGGTCAAGTTCCGCATCGGGATCGACGACGAACACCACACGCACCTCGACGCCGGTCGTATCGCGGCCGCCGAGGGTGCCGCCGCCGTGGCCCTCCACGCCCGGACCGCTGCGCAGCGGTATTCGGGAGCGGCCGACTGGGACGAGATCGCCCGGCTGAAGGAACACGTCACCGACGTGCCCGTGCTCGGCAACGGCGACATCTTCGACGCCTCCGACGCCGAGAAGATGATGGCGCAGACCGGTTGCGACGGCGTCGTCGTCGGTCGTGGCTGCCTCGGACGCCCGTGGTTGTTCGCCGAACTGAGCGCCGCGCTCGGTGGTCGCACGATCCCCACCCCGCCGAATCTCGGTGAGGTGACGCAGATCATGCGCCGGCACGCCGAACTTCTCGCCGACCACCACGGCGAAGACCGCGGCCTGCGCGACATGCGCAAGCACATCGCCTGGTATCTGCGTGGTTTCCCGGCGGGTTCGGAGATCCGCAACGGCCTCGCCCGGGTGTCGACGCTCGCCGAGCTCGACGATCTGCTGGGCAAACTCGACCACGACGTGCCCTTCCCCGCCGATGCCGAAGGCCCGCGGGGCCGTCAGGGCTCCCCGAGCAGCGTCGCACTGCCCGACGGCTGGCTCGACGATCCCGAGGACACCTGCGTGCCCGAGGGCGCCGACATGATGCACTCGGGCGGGTAACCCGTCCCGGCACGTGGTTCCGGACGACAGACGGATCGACCGATGGATGTCGTGCGACACAGCCGCGTCACGGTCACATGCAACAGACGATCAGTATCATTGCGGAGTCCTCGCGACGGTCGCCCGTGAGCGATCACGTGGACGACGACGGATGACGAGGCGGTACGACCGCGGAAAGAGCAGGTATCGGTGGACGAGGAGCACGAGACAGGATCCCCGGATCCTCGCGCTCCCTGGGAAAGGCCGATAGCCGACAGCAGCTACCGCGAATCCCGCTCGTCCCGCCGCAGCCGCTCCGGTGGAGTGCACCGCTCCGACGACACCGACGACGATTCGCGTCGTCACGAGAGCGCACGCAACCGCCGTGCCGCGGACTCGGACGATCCGGAGCAGCTCACCGTCGCCGAACTGCTCGACAAGATGGGACGCCGATCCGATCCGTCCCCTCGATCGGATCCGCCCACCGACCCGCCTCCTGCCGATCCGCCGCACACGTCCACCTCGTCGCTGCCCCCGGCCCGTCCCCGTGACCCGGAATCCGCCCGGCACGTCGCGCCCGAGGAGACCGGACGCGCGGAGCTCCCGCGCAGGACGCCGCCCCCGGCTGCTCCGCCGACTCCTTCGGGACCGCCCACCCCTCCGGTACCGCCGACCTCTTCGGGCCCGCCGACCACGGTCGTACCGCCGGTGCAGCCCGGCGCTTCCCGGGTGCCTCCGGGGCCGTCCCGGCCCCGGCCGCCGGAGAATCCCGTCCCGCCGCGCACCCAGGCGCCGGACCGGATGGCCGGACCTCCCTCTCCTCCCCCTTCGGTACCGTCTGCGCCGCCCGCGCGTCCGGTGCCCCCCGCGGATTCCCGCCCCGTGTCTCCTGCGGACTCGCGTCCGGTGTCTCCCGCGGACTCGCGTCCGGTGCCTCCCGCGGACTCGCGCCCCGCACCGCCGGCGGAGCCGCGTCCCCCGATCGAGCCGCGACCGGCGCCTCCCGTCGGGTCGCCGCAGACGCCTCCTCCGCGACAGCAACCGCCTATCGCGGACGAACAGCCGACCGTCAAGATCGACGCGGTGTCCCCCGCGGGTGTTGCATCGCACGCCGAGGACGAGAACGACGACAAGGCGACGGACGAGAAGGCGCACGGCTCCGCTCGGCCGCGCACGGTGGGCAATGCGACCCTCGGCCGGCTCGCGCAGAGCAAACAGCGCAAGCGGAAGCGTCTGAGGTTCGCGGCGAGAGCGGCGGTGGCGTTCGTCTCGGTCCTCGCGCTCCTCGGCAACGGCGCGGTGTGGGGATACGTCCGGTCCACGGAGGCCGGCTTCTCCCAGATCGCCGCGCTCGACACCGAGTCGGAGGACATCGTCGACCCGGTCGGTCAGACCGGCGACGAGACCTATCTGATCATCGGCACCGACACCCGCGCCGGTGCGAGCGGTGAGATCGGCGCCGGAACCGTCGAGGACGCCGAGGGCGCTCGTGCCGACACCGTCATCCTCGTCAACATCCCCGCCGACCGCAGCCGCGTGGTCGCGGTGTCGTTCCCCCGGGATCTGGATGTCGAGCGACCGGTCTGCCGCGGATGGGACAGCGCGACCGGCGAATACGATTCCGAGCTGTATCCGGCCGCCGAAGGCGACAAGCTCAATGCCACCTACGCCCTCGGCGGACCGAAGTGCCTGGTCAAGGTGATCCAGAAGATGTCCGGGCTGAAGATCGGCCACTTCGTGGGCATCGACTTCGCCGGCTTCGAATCGATGGTCGACGAGATCGGCGGTGTCGAGGTGTGCACCTCCATACCGTTGTACGACAACGAACTCGGTTCCCTGATCGAGACTCCCGGCACCCACACGCTCGACGGCAAACGGGCACTCGACTACGTCCGTGCCCGCAAGATCGACCAGGAGGGCAACAGCGACTACGGCCGGATCAGCCGGCAGCAGAAGTTCCTGTCGTCGCTGCTGCGCTCGACGTTGTCGAACAAGGTGCTGTTCGACCCCGGGAAGCTCAACGGCTTCATCGGCGCCTTCACCCGCGCGACCTTCGTCGAGAACGTCAACGCCGAGTCGCTCGTCAAACTCGGACGTTCGATGCAGAACGTCGAGGCGGGTGCGGTGTCCTTCCTGACCATCCCCACGGCCGGCACCAACGACTGGGGCAACGAGATCCCGCGCACCGACGACATCAAGGCGATCTTCACCGCGATCATCGACGATCTCCCCCTGCCGGGTGAGAAGCGGGAGGAGGACCCGACGGAGGTCGCGGCCGCTCCCCCGGCCGAACCGCTGCCCGCGCAGCTCGCGGTCGATCCGTCGACGGTGTCGGTACAGGTCTCGAACGCGTCGGGTCTGTCCGGGCTGGCGGCCGGCACCGCCGAGGAGGTCGCCGCCTACGGCTTCCCGGTCTACTCGATCGGCAACTACGCCTCCGGGACGAGCAAGCAGACCGTGATCCGCTTCAGCGAAGGACAGGAGACCGACGCTGCGACGGTGGCCTCGGCCTTCCCCGGCGCGGTACTGCAGGAGGCTCCACCTTCGGCCCAGCTGGGCAGCATCGTGGAGATCGTCCTGGGCACCAGTTTCGACGGCACCGTCGTCGCTCCCACCCCGGCGGGCACGCCGCTCGCCCCGATGGAGATCCAGACCCGGTCGGAGTCGTCGGTCGAGCTCCCCGCCGATCTCGCGATCACCAACGCCGCCGACGATCTGTGCACGTAGACACCACTGTTCGGCCGTCGACGTTCACCTGTGGTTCATCCGATGCTCGCCGTTCGGACCGATCGAGGTCGTAGGCTGTGCCATTATGCGCGTCGTCTACAACGAACAGATGGGCGAACTCGGTGATCTCCTCGGGGAGATGGCCGGGCTCGCCGGGACCGCGATGGAGCGGTCCACCAGAGCTCTTCTCGAAGCCGATCTCGCTCTCGCCGAGCAGGTGATCGACGAGCACGAGAAGATCACCGATCTCGGCGCGATCTGCGAGGAGAAGGCGTTCCAGTTGCTCGCCCTGCAGGGTCCGGTCGCCGGCGATCTGCGTGCCGTCGTCAGCGGCATCCAGATCGTGGCCGACATCGACCGCATGGGTGCGCTCGCACTGCACATCGCGAAGGCGACGCGCCGACGTCATCCCAAGCATGTGCTCCCCGACGAGGTGAAGGGTTACTTCGCCGAGATGGGACGGATCGCGGTGGCGCTCGGCGCCGCCACACGCGAGATCCTCGAGACCCGTGATCCCGCCCGGGCCGCCCGCCTCCACCACGAGGACGAGGCGATGGACGACCTGCACCGTCATCTGTTCACCGTGCTCATGGACCGCGAATGGGACCACGGGGTCGCGGCCGCCGTCGACGTCACCCTGCTCGGCCGCTTCTACGAGCGGTTCGCCGATCACGCCGTCGAGGTGGGCCGCCGCGTCATCTTCCTCGTGACGGGCAAGCTCCCCACCGAGGAGGAGATCCGTCAGCTCGTGGAGAAGGTGGACAGTCTGACCGTCTACCCGGAGAACCCCTGAGCCCAGGAACTACCGAGCCCAGGAACTACCGAGCACAGGACCAGCGCACGAACGACGAGACCCCGACCGGACGGATCCGGTCGGGGTCTCGCGTATGCGAAGAGGCTCAGCCGAAGCGGCCGGAGATGTAGTCCTCGGTGGCCTTCCGGCTCGGGTTCGAGAAGATCTTCTCGGTGTCGTCGATCTCCACCAGACCACCCGGACGACCGGTCGCCTCGAGGTTGAAGAACGCCGTCTGGTCGCTCACACGCGCGGCCTGCTGCATGTTGTGCGTGACGATGACGATGGTGAAGTCCTTCTTCAGCTCACCGATCAGGTCCTCGATGGCCAGCGTCGAGATCGGGTCGAGAGCCGAGCACGGCTCGTCCATGAGCAGCACGTCGGGCTGGACCGCGATGGCGCGGGCGATGCACAGGCGCTGCTGCTGACCACCGGACAGGCCGCCGCCCGGCTTGTCGAGGCGGTCCTTGACCTCGTTCCACAGGTTGGCGCCGCGCAGCGACTTCTCGGCGATCTCGTCGAGGGTCTTGCGGTCGCGCACACCCTGCAGCTTGAGGCCGGCGACGACGTTGTCGCGGATGGACATCGTGGGGAACGGGTTGGGACGCTGGAAGACCATGCCGATCGTCTTGCGCACACCGACCGGGTCGACGTTCGGATCGTAGATGTCCTCGCCGTCGAGGAGGATGGATCCTTCGACGCGGGCACCGGGCGTCACCTCGTGCATGCGGTTGATCGACCGGAGCACGGTGGACTTGCCGCAACCGGACGGGCCGATGAAGGCGGTGACGTTCCGCGGCGGCACGGACAGCGTCACGTCGGCCACGGCGTGGAACTTGCCGTAGTAGATGTTGACGTCCTTGAGATCCAGACGCTTGGCCATTACCGGCTCCCTACTGGTGTATCGATGTGAGAAGAGGTCTGTGGGTTATTTCTTCCCGACCTGCGAGTACCGGCTGATCAGCTTGGCCGCGATGTTGAGGACCGCGATGACCAGGATCAGGGTGAGCGCGGCGCCCCAGATGCGCTGCGAACCGGCGTCGGTCGGGTTGTTCATCTCGGCGACCATGACACCCGGGAGGGTGCCCTGCTCACCGCCGAACAGGTCGAAATTGATGAAGGGCGCGTAGCCGACGAGGATCAGCAGCGGCGCCGTCTCGCCCATGACGCGGGCCAGGGCGAGCATGATGCCGGTGATGATGCCGGCGAGCGAGGTGGGCAGCACGATGCGCGCGATGGTCTTCCACTTGGGCACACCGAGCGCGTAGGACGCTTCGCGCAGATCCTGCGGGACGATGCGCAGCATCTCCTCGGTGCTGCGCACGACCACCGGCACCATGAGCAGCACGAGTGCGAGCGCCACCGCGAAGCCCGACTTGGGCATCCCGAAGGTCGACACCCACAGTGCGTAGATGAACAGCGCCGCGACGATCGACGGGACACCGCTGAGGATGTCGACCATGAACGTGGTGATCCGGCCGAGCCGCGACCTGCCGGCGTATTCGACGAGGTAGATCGCGACGAAGACGCCGAGCGGGATGGAGATGACCGCGCAGACGAGTCCCTGCAGGAGGGTGCCGACGAGCGCGTGGTAGATGCCTCCGCCCATCGACGAGGACGTCAGTCCGCTCAGCGAGTGCGTGAACCAGGTCGGCGAGATCAGGGCCGGCAGGCCCTTGGCGACGACGGTGAACAGCACCCACGCCAGGGGGATCAGCGCGACGACCACCGACAGGGTGACGAGCACCGTGGCTGCGGTGTCCTTGACGCGGCGACGTCCGCTGACCCGCTGGAAGGCCGGGGGCTTGACCGGCGAGGAGAGTGCGGTGGTCGACGTGGAGGTGGTCGACATGGATCAGTCCTTCTTTCCTGCGACGATCATGCGCGCGGCGGCGTTGACCACGAAGGTGAGCACGAAGAGCACGAGACCGGCGGCGATGTAGGCGCCCGCCTGGATGTCGTTGTTGAACTCGGCGTATCCCAGCGCGATCTTGGACGCGATCGTCGCGCCGCCGTCGAACAGCGACCAGGAGAACGCCTGCGAGGTGGTGCGCAGGATGAGGTACAGCGCCATCGTCTCGCCGAGCGCGCGGCCGAGACCGAGCATCGAACCGCTGATGTAGCCGGACTTGCCGAACGGGATGACGGTGGTCCGGACGACCTCCCAGCGGGTCGCGCCGAGGGCGAGCGCACCCTCGATGTGGGCCGTCGGGGTCTGCACGAACACTTCGCGGCTGACCGCGGCGATGGTCGGCAGGATCATCACGGCGAGGACGATGCCGGCGGTGAAGATCGTTCCGCCGCCCACGATGGAGCCGCTGCCGGTGGCGAAGAGCGGGAACCAGGCGAGGTTGGTGTTGAGCCATTCCGCGACGGGGCGCAGGAACGGGGCGAGGACGAGCATGCCCCACAGGCCGTAGACGATCGACGGGACCGCGGCGAGCAGGTCGATGACGTACGCCAGCGGTTTCCGGAGCCGATCGGGCGAGTACGAGGTGAGGAAGATCGCGATGCCCAGCGCGACGGGCATGGCGAGGAACAGCGCGAAGAAGGAGACGAGCACCGTCACCTGGAACAGGTCGAGGACACCGAACGCCATGTCGGTGATGTCCTGCGTGATCCATTCACGGCTGGTGAGGAAGTTGACCTGGTTGCGTTGCAGTGCCGGGACGGCGCGCCAGACGAGGAAGACTGCGATCGCGCCGATGATCACGGAGATCAGGACGGCGGAGCCGGATGCCAGGGAGCCGAAGATTCTGTCTCCCGGCCGCACGACGGTCTTGCGTGCCCGGTCCGGGGATGGGGGTGGGGTGCTGATCGTGTCCTCCGTGATGCCGGTTGCACCGCCCGTTCCTGAGCGGGTCGGTTCGTCGGCCGCGATGGAGACCGACGTGTTGTGCGCGTCACTCATGTGCGCTCGCAATCCTTCTCAGCGTATTCGTCAGGAACGGGCGGGTCGATGATCCCTCGGTCACTCACCCGGCCGAGGGATCGGCGGGTCATCCGGCGGCGATGGCGTCGATCGACTCGGTGAGGCGGGTCTTGAAGGCGTCCGGCAGCGGGACGTAGCCCTGCTCGGACAGGCCTTCCTGACCCTCGTTGGCGGCGGAGATCAGGAACGACTTGACGGCCGCGGCGGTGTCGGCGTCGTAGCCGCCCGAGCACACGATCTCGTAGGTGGCCAGCACCAGCGGGTAGGCACCCTCCTCGGAACTGCCGAAGATCGACGACAGGTCGAGCGTGAGATCGCCTTCGGAGGCCGGGACGAACTCGGCACCCTCGATGGCCTTACCTGCGGTCTCCTCGGTCAGCTCGACGGGGCCGGAGCCGTTGTCGATCTTCGCGATGCTCAGGTTGTTCTGGTCGGCGAAGGACTTCTCGACGTAGGTGATGGAGTTCGGCGAGCCGGCGACGGCCTGCGCGACACCCGCGGATCCCTTCGCGCCCTCACCGACCCCGCCGGTGAAGTCCGAACCGGCACCCGAGGTCCAGGCGCCGTTCGACGCGGTCTCGAGGTACTGCTGGAAGTTGTCGGTGGTGCCCGACGAGTCCGAACGCACGATCGGGGTGATGTCCGCGTCGGGCAGCGGGGCACCCTCGTTGAGTGCGGCGATGGCCGGGTCGTTCCACTTCGTGATCGAGCCGTTGAAGATCTTCGCGGCCGTCTCGGCGTCCAGCACGAGATCGCCGACACCCTCGACGTTGTAGGCCAGGGCCACCGGGCCGAAAACCAGCGGCAGGTTCCATGCGGGATTGCCGGCGCAACGCTCGGCGGCCTGTGCCGCCTGCTCGTCCTCGATGGCCGAGTCGGAGCCGGCGAAGTCGATCTGGTTCGCGATGAACTGCGTGCGGCCGTCACCGGAGCCGGTGGGGTTGTACGCGACGTTGACGTTCGTGCCCTTCTCGGAGCACACCGCGATGTAGGTGGAGACGAACTGGTCCATCGCGTTCTTCTGGGCCGAGGAGCCCGCACCCGACAGGGTGGACTTGCCGTCGCATGTCGCGGCGGAGGCGGACGCGTCGACGTCGACCGAGCCGGAATTGTCGTCGGTACCGCACGCCGAGAGTGTGAGAGCTGCGGCGGTCACCACGCCGAGCAGGGCGCCGTTGCGCTTGAAGTTCACCTGTTCTCCTCCGAGAAGTACTTCACACGACCGCCGCGCGGACGGCGGCGGCCTCGTGGCGCGGGCGACGCCCGGCGCCGGGTCTGCAGTACTCGACCCGCTAGTGAAGTTAGGAGGAGACGGTGGACGCTCGGACGACCGAAGGTTAACGGCGGATGAACACGCCGGATACACCTGGCGATGGTGTTGCGACCATCACTCGAATCCTGACCGCGATCGACGTGTCGGATGGCAGGGTGCACCCCTCACGCGGTTCGTCCACCCGGCGATCGCAGGTGTTCAGGCCCGGGCGTAGGCGACGTCCACGTGGAACCGCTCGAAGCCGAGCTTGCCGTAGGTGTTCAACGCCGCGGTGTTGTCGCCCTCGACGTAGAGCAGGACACCGGGCAGACCCCGATCGCGCAGGTAGTGCAGGCCCGCGAGGGTGAGCAGGCGACCGAGTCCGCGGCCCTGCGCGGAGGGGTCGATACCCACGACGTAGACCTCGCCGAGCTGCGGGTCGGACGCCGTGGCCGGGTGCACCTTGGTCCAGTGGAATCCGAGCAACTTCTCGGGCTCGGCGGGATCGAATGCAAGGAACAGGCCTTCGGGATCGAACCAGGACTCGCGGCGGCGTTCCTCCACGTCGGCGGCCGTCCAACGACCCTGCTCGGGGTGCCACTCGAAGGCCGCGGCGTTGACGCGGAGCAGCTCGGCGTCGTCCTGCGGGCCGCCGTAGGTGCGCAGCAGCACCGAGTCGGGGACCTCGAGGGCGGGAAGATCGTCCTGTTCGAGGGAACGACGCAACTGGAGGAGTTCACGGACACCGGTCAGGCCGAGACGGCGCGCCACCGCCTGCGCGGCGGGCAGGTCGCCGTGCGCCCACACGCGGGTGCCGTCGCCACCTTCGGTGAGTGCACGATCGACGAGTTCGCGACCGAGTCCGTGCCCGCGCCGCGGCGGGTCGACGACGACTTCGGCCATTGCCGGATGACCATCCTGAGCAGGCACGACGTTCGCGTAACCCGCAACCTCACCGTCGTCTCCGAACGCGACGAGATGCCGGGCCGCACCCTCGCGTCCGAGGGAGTGCACCGCCTGTTCGGAGATCGGCGCGGTGCCGTCGGTCTGCGTCGCCCGCGACAACACGGCGCGTACGGCTTCGGCGTGGTCGGCGGACGGGTGGTCGACGAATTCCGTATCGGTGCTCACGGAACGAATTGTGCCCCGGACTCCCCTGCGCCCGGGTCACCCGTGCCGGAATCCTCCGCACGAGGGTCGTCGAGGAGTGCGTCGTCCACATCGTCGTCGTCGACATCGGGAGTGGCATTGCCACCCTTGCCCACGCGGTTGGAGGGACGCACGGCCTTGTAACCGACGTTGCGGACCGTTCCGATGAGTGCTTCGTGCTCGGGGCCGAGCTTCGCGCGCAGGCGTCGGACGTGGACGTCGACGGTGCGGGTACCACCGAAGAAGTCGTAACCCCAGACCTCCTGCAGCAGCTGGGCGCGGGTGAACACCCGGCCGGCGTGCTGGGCGAGGTACTTGAGGAGTTCGAACTCCTTGTAGGTGAGGTCGAGGGGACGTCCGCGCAGGCGGGCGGTGTAGGTGCCCTCGTCGATCGTGAGTTCCCCGAGGGTGATCTTGCCGGTGTTCTCCGGCCCCACCGCGACACCCGAGCGGCCCATGAGCAGGCGCAGGCGCGCGTCGAGCTCGGCCGGTCCGGTGCTGGACAGCAGGATGTCGTCGAGTCCCCATTCGGGGTTGACGGCCACGAGTCCGCCTTCGGTGAGCACGGCGACGACGGGCACTGCCGACCCGGTGCTGCCGAGCAGTCGACACAGTCCTCGCGCGGCCGCGAGATCGGAGCGGGCATCGACGATGGCGATATCCGCCGAACCTGCTTCGAGCAGCGACGATACTTCTGTAGGAGCCGGCCTGACCGAATGCGGGAGCAGCGCCAAGGACGGCAGGACCGCATCCGGATTCGGGTCGGAGGTCAGAAGGAGCAGCTCCACTGGGCCTCCAGTTCTTCGCGCGACCAGCGCGGATAAGGGTCGTAAACGTCGTGCAACAGAGTAACGCCCCGATTGTTACCGCTATGTAAGCACGAGAATTCCGTGGACGGCATCGGAGCGGACGGGCGCGGTCCGACCGACGGCGCGTCCGACACAATGGTGGGCGTGCGCAAACTGATCTTCGGTCTCGTAGTCCTGCTCGGACTCGCGGTCCTCGCCGACTTCGGCGCGGCGGCGTGGTCGGAATACCGCGTCTCGCGTGCGTTGCGGGAGGGTGGCGTTCTCGAGTCCGATCCGGCGGTGACCATCCACGGCTTCCCCTTCCTCCTGCAGGCCCGCGACGGTCACTACGAGAACGTCGAGATCGTGGCCGACAACGTCCACACCGATCTGCTCGGGGACATCACGGTCGAGGCCAATCTGATCGGTGCGCACGCCGAGGCCGGTGAGCTGCTCGACGGGTCGATCCGGTCGGTCCCCGTCGACCTGCTGTACGGCCGCGTCATGCTCGACGCCACCGAGCTCGGACAGCTCTACGGCATCCCCGACCTGCAGGTTTCCGCTCCCCCGGCGAGCAAGTCCGACGGCACGGGAGGGTCCGGCGGCTCCGGGCCGACGACCGCCGGCGGGGTCGTCCTCACCGGAACGGTGCCCGTCGGGCCGGTGGAGGCGACGGTCAGCGTGCAGGCCGATCTGGTGCTCGACGGCGACCGCGTCCACATCGTCGCGTCGGATCTCTACTTCGGCCCCGAGGGACGCGCCGACTTCTCGGTTCCCGACGTCCTGAAGCCGGCGGTACTCGGACTGTTCACGACGACGATCGAGCCGCAGAATCTGCCCTTCGGCGTCCGCCCCACCTTCGTCGAGGCGCGGGGTTCGCGGATAGTCATCGAGGGCGAGGCCCGTGACGCCGTCATCGATCTCCAGGAAGTGCAGACGCCCGCATGATCGCAGTGATCGTCCTCATGGTCGTGATAGTCGCCACACTGGCGGTGGGAACGGCCCTGCGCACCCGTTCCGGCAAGCTCCGCACCACCGGCGACGACGCCTCGGTGGGCACCCACGAACTCCATCCCGCACTGGCCACGGCGGGTGTCGGCGACGGCATACCGGTGGTCCTGCATTTCTCCGCGCCGTGGTGCGGACCGTGCGCGGCCGTGCGACGCGTCGTCGTGCAGGTTCTCGACCGCGATCCTGGTCGGGCACGCGAGGTCGAGCTGGATCTCGACGAAAATCCCGTCCTGGCACGGAAACTCGGAGTGCTGTCGCTGCCCACCACCTTCGTCTTCGACGGCGAGGGGCGCGAACGGTTCCGCGCGTCCGGCGTTCCGTCCGCCGACGACCTGCGCACAGCCCTGTCGTCGTTGTGATCCCGGGGGTCCACCCCCGAGGTGACGTGCGTTAAACTCCCTCGCGTGCAGAACCGCCACGAGCTGATGCTCACCCGACGCCGCGCAGTCGATCTGTGCCGCCTCGGTGGCTGTTGTTGTCCCTGCTGAACGTATCGACGGGTTCGTCCCGACCCCTGCGGCATCGATGCCGCCGAACCGATGCGTCGCCCCGCGGTCGTTTGAACACCCTCCGCCCAGCGAATCAGAATCCAGCAGGAGATTCCCCATGTCCGTATCCACTCCCCGCACGTCCGGTCGGCAGGTCGACGTCCGTGGCCCGCGTTTCGCGGCGTGGATCACCACCGGCGTCCTCGTCCTCGCCCTGGTCGTCGCCACCTTCTCTCCCGTCGCAGCGGCCGTGATCCTGGCCCTGCAGACGATCGTGTTCGCTCTCGGAGCGGCACTCGGCCCGCGACGCAGCCCGTACGGTGCGCTGTTCGCGAGGTTCGTCGCTCCCCGCCTCGGTGCTCCGATCGAGACCGAGCCGGTGGAGCCGCTGCGGTTCGCGCAGCTCGTCGGATTCGTCTTCGCCCTCGTCGGAACGGTCGCGTTCTTCGCCGGCGCGATCGTCGTGGGCTCGGTGGCCGCAGGCTTCGCGCTGTTCGCGGCGCTGCTCAACGCCGCCTTCGGCGTGTGTCTCGGCTGCCGGATCTACCCGCTGGTCGCTCGAATGCGTCGCGTGCCCGCCTGACCGGCGGTCACCGAACTCGACATCCCACACCTCACCCTGGCACGGACCCTCGCACGGGTTCCGGTCACGGAAACCTCCCGGATTCCCTCACCGAAAGGAACACCCATGGCTCGCTCCGACGTCCTGGTCTCCGCCGACTGGGCAGAGCAGAACCTCAATGCGCCGAAGACCGTCTTCGTCGAGGTCGACGAGGACACCTCCGCCTACGACGGCGGCCACATCGAAGGTGCCGTCAAGCTCGACTGGCGCAAGGACCTGCAGGACGCCGTCCGCCGCGACTTCCTGAACCGTGAGCAGTTCTCCGAGCTCCTCTCGCGCAAGGGCATCGCCAACGACGACACGGTCGTGCTCTACGGCGGCAACAACAACTGGTTCGCCGCCTACGCCTACTGGTACTTCAAGCTCTACGGCCACCAGGACGTCAAGCTCATCGACGGCGGCCGCAAGAAGTGGGAGCTCGACGGCCGTCCGCTGTCGAAGGACGAGGTCACCCGTCCGGCCACCGAGTACAAGGCCGCCGAGCCCGACTACTCCATCCGCGCCTTCCGCGACGAGGTCATCGAATCGATCGGCACCAAGAACATCGTCGACGTGCGTTCGCCCGACGAGTTCTCCGGCAAGATCCTCGCCCCGGCGCACCTGCCGCAGGAGCAGGCGCAGCAGCGCGGCCACGTCCCCGGTGCCATCAACATCCCGTGGAGCACCACCGCCAACGAGGACGGCACCTTCAAGTCGGACGAGGACCTCGAGAAGCTGTACGCCGAGAAGGGCTTCGACGACAGCAAGGAGACCATCGCCTACTGCCGTATCGGTGAGCGCTCGAGCCACACCTGGTTCGTGCTCCAGGAGATCCTCGGCAAGAAGAACGTCAAGAACTACGACGGCAGCTGGGTCGAGTACGGCTCGCTCGTCGGTGCACCCATCGAACTGGAGGTCAACTGATCATGTGCGGAGCCCCTGTCCAGACCCAGACCCTGCCCGCCGGCGTCGACACCGAGAAGGAGACGGTCATCACCGGCCGTGTCCTGAACGCCGACGGTGAGCCCGTGGGCGGTGCCTTCGTGCGTCTGCTCGACGGCACCGACGAGTTCACCGCCGAGGTCGTCGCCTCCGCGACCGGCGACTTCCGTTTCTTCGCCGCCCCCGGCGACTGGAAGATCCGCGCCCTGTCGAGCTCCGGCAACGGCACCTCCACCGTGAGCCCCACCGCTCCCGGCGTGCACAACGTGGACGTGACGGTCGCGAAGTAATCCGGCCGGAACACCTCGTCGAAGGGCTCTGCTCCATCAGGAGCGGAGCCCTTCGTCGTACCCGAAAAGACGTTGTCTAGAATGACCGCGTGGTCATCTTCTTCGAAATTCTGCTGGTCGCCGCGGCGCTCCTCATCACCTGGTTCGCGCTGTACACCATCTACCGCGTGGTCTCCGACGGATCGTGACGAACGACGGATCGGACGCCCAGCGGCGTAGCGGCGACGAGGCGATAGCCCGGGCCGCCGAGCGCGCTCGCGTCACCGCCGAGCTGAACCTTCCCGTCCTGGCCGGGCTGCCGGGCGCCGAGGACACCGCGAACCTGCGGCTCGGCCCCGACCTGAGTCCTGCCCTGCTCGCCGTCCTTCCCTTGGTCGGTGTGTGGCGCGGCGAGGGTGAGGCCAACGATCCCGAGACCGGCGACTATCCGTTCGGTCAGCAGATCACCGTCGCGCACAACGGCGGCGCGTATCTGGTGTGGGAGTCGCGCACGTGGCGTCTCGACGACTCGGGTGAATACGTGGGCGAGGATCGGCGCGAGAGCGGCTTCTGGCGCGTGTCCGGAACGGGCGCGCCCGACAGCGACGATCCCGAGACGCTCGAACTGCTGCTGACGCACAGCTCCGGCGTCGTCGAGCTGTACTACGGCACCGCACTCACCCAGTCCTCGTGGGAGCTCGCGACCGACGTCGTGATCCGCACCAAGTCCGGTGAGGTCGTCGGCGGAGCCAAGCGGCTCTACGGCATCGTCGACGGTGGCGACCTCGCCTACGTCGAGGAGCGCGTCACCGCCGACGGCGAGCTGAAGCCCCGGATGTCCGCCCGCCTGTCACGCCATATCGGCTGACCGGGCCTCCTACTTCCGACCCGAACGGTCCGGGCCTGTTCCCCAGTGAGGGAACAGGCCCGGACCGTTCTTCTCTCAGTCCTCTTCGACGACCGTCGTGCCGGTGGCACTCCTCTTGTCGGCATACCCACCGTTGCCTCGTGCACCGAGCGCGTCGGGTTCGCCGGCATGGACCCGGTGAACTCCGGCGTCCTCGGCATCCTCGGCGGCGTTGCCGTCCTCGCACTCGTCGGGGATAGCCCTCGTGTGGATGACGACCTCAGGTGCCGGTAGTTCCTGAGCAGCCTCGAGTTCCTCGGCCGACCGCACCTCGGGCCACTGCCGGGTGATCGGCTCCGGCCGCTCGCCCAGATCCTCGCGGATACCGCGCACCAGGCTGTACATCATGATGAAGCCCATCACGAAGAACGGCAGGCCCACGACGGTGATGACCTGTTGCAGGGCGTCGAGCCCGTCCTTACCGGTCGCGACGAGCATGGTCGCTGCGACCAGGCCCATGAGCACCGCCCAGAACAGGCGCTGGTGGATGGGCGCCTTCTCCTCGTGCCCGGAGGCCATCATGTCGAGCACCATCGACGTCGAGTCCACCGAGGTGACGAAGAAGATCACCACCAGGATGATCGCGATGCCGGACACCAGGCCGGTGAGCGGGAAGTTGCCGAGGAACTCGAACAAGGCACCCGGGATGTCGCCGGCGTCCACGACACGTTCGACGAGTCCACCCTCGCCCTCGAGCTCGATGTGGAACGAGCCCATCCCGAAGATGCTGAACCAGATCACTGAGAACAGCACGGGCAGACCGAGGACACCGCCGACGAACTCGCGGATGGTGCGGCCTCGCGAGATGCGAGCGATGAAGATACCGACGAAGGGCGACCAGGTGATGGTCCACGCCCAGTAGAAGACGGTCCAAGTGTTCTGCCAGCCCGAGTCGGCGAAGGTGTCGTTCCAGAACGCCAGACGCGGCAGGGCCTCGGCGTAGATCCCGGCAGACTCGATCATGCCCTTGAGCAGGAACAGACTCGGTCCGGTGACGACCACGAAGACCAGCAGCATGACGGCCATGCCGATGTTGATGTTCGACAGGCGTTTGATGCCCTTGTCGAGACCGAGGGCGACCGAGATGCCGGCCATCACCGTCACGAGCGCGATGAGGGCGATCTGGACGACCCCGGATTCCTGGATGTCGAACAGCTGCGCGAGACCGGCGTTGATCTGCAGGGTGCCCAGGCCGACCGAGGTCGCGACACCGAAAACCGTGCCGATGATCGCGACGACGTCGATGGTCTTGCCGATCGGGCCGTAGATGCGGCCCCCGAGCAGGGGCGCGAAGATCGAGCTGACGCGCGGCGGCAGGTGCCGCTTGTAGATGAAGTAACCGAAGCCCAGGCCGGGCAGGGCGAAGATCGTCCAGGTGTGCAGTCCGAAGTGGTAGAGCGCGAAGCCCATGGCCTCTTCCGCGGCCTCCACGGACTCCGGCTCGACGTCCTGCATGGGCGGGTTCGCGAAGTGGGAGATCGGCTCGGCGACACCCCAGAACATGAGGATCGTGCCGATACCGGCGGCGAACAACATGGCGAACCACGCCAGAGTCGAGTGCTCGGGTCGCTCGTCGTCACCGCCGAGCCGGACCCGACCGTAATGAGTGAAGGCGATTCCGACGAGGAAGAGCAGGAAGGTCGTGACGCCCAGGATGTAGAACCATCCGAGGTTCGTCATGATCCAGTTGGACGCGGTACTGAAGATCGAATCGACGCCGTCGGTGAACAGGATCGTGAGTACGACGAAGAGCAGCGCGATGAGCGCAGAAGAGAAGAAAACCCCCGGTGACGTGCGCAATCTTAACGAATCGTGAGCTTTTTGAAGTATCGGCACCAAACCGGTGTACCCAAAACGGACGAACTTGCACACCCGAAACGCCGATCTTGCCCGAAATGCGAACAGCCCCCGAGCCGCACCACCGCACGGATCGCTCCGCAGTCGGCGGTCCCGATCGGACGGACCGGGGACTCGGGGGCCGGGTGACTACCTGGGATTCGCCAGCCGCGCGCGGTCGGTGAATTCCGTCGTCGGCAAGCAGCTAGCGGGTAGCCACCTCACGCGTCCGAATATCAATCACTTCCAGACCACCTCCTTCCTCGTGTACCAGCGAAACTACGCTTCGTTCACGAGGCGGGCAACGCATTTTTCTCGACGCGAACGACCAGGTCGGCGGCGGTATCCGCGGGCAGGCGGTGGGTGACCACCACGACGGTGCGCTCGGGGCCGACCAAGCGTGCGTCGCGGTCCAGGAGGAGTCGCTGCATCAGGTCGGCGCTCTCGTCGTCGAGATGTTCCGTGGGTTCGTCGAGCAGCAGGATCCGTGCGGGCGACAGCAGAGCCCGGGCCAGCAGGAGGCGACGGCGCTGCCCACCGGAGACCGTGCGGGCTCCGGCCCCCAGGACGGTGTGGACTCCCTGCGGGAGTCCGTCCACCCACTCCCCCAGCCCCACGGTGCCGAGGGCGGCCAGTGCTTCGCCCTCGTCCACGTCGCCCCGCGCGACACGCAGGTTCTCGAGGATCGACGTGTCGAACAGGTGGGCGTCCTCCGCGAAGAAGCCGATCTTCCGGCGCAGGGCCGCGGGATCGATGTCCGCGAGGTCGACATCGTCGAGCGTCACTGCGCCTCCGCGTGGGGCGAGCAGGCCCGCGAGCGTCATGAGCACGGTGGTCTTGCCGCTGCCGCTGCCGCCCACGATCGCGACGCGACAGCCCGGCCGCAGGTCGAGGTCGACCGGTTCAGTGGACGGTCCGCCGGGCCATCCGCCTCGCAGACCCACCGCACGTAGCCGGCCGGGTCCGTCGGCCGGTTCGGTGCCGTGCGGCACCGTCCTGTCGGCGCGGTCGAGCATCTCCGTGATGCGACCGGCTGCCAGGCGTGCGCGATTGAGGGTCTGCGCGGCTGCCGGGAGGACGGCGGTGGCCTCGAACGCCGACAGCGGCAGCAGGACGAGGATGCCGAGTGTCGTCGGGCTCATGGCCGCCGGACCGGAGCCGAAGACGGCGATACCGACGAGGAGGGCACCGAGCACACTCGCGCCGACCGCGAGGGGTGCGGCCGCGTCGGCGAACGCCGCGGGGACCGCAGAGCGGTCGGTGGCACGGACGGAGGCGACGTTCGCGGCGCGGGCCCGCCGGGTGAGTGTGTCGAGCCGTCCCGCGACCCGCAGTTCCGCCGCGTGGTCCAGCACCGTGACCGCGTCCTCGGTGAACCGGGTCCGTGCGGCGTTCGCATCGGCGTCCGCGCGGGCCGCGGCGCGGGCGGACAGCCACGGTGCGAGCAGTCCGGCGACGAGCAGCGCCGCGGCGAGGACCACGCCGGCGGCGGGAGCGATGACGGTGAGGGTCACGACCGCCGCGAGGGAGAGCACGGCCGCGACGGCGATGGGCACGAGTGCGCGCACCACGACGTCGCCGAGAGCGTCGACGTCGGCACCGGTGCGCGCGAGCAGGTCGCCGCGTCCCAGGCCCAGGGTGGCGGCCGGGTCGCCGTCCGCGAGTCGCCGGTAGAGATTCGCGCGGGCCGAGGTGGTGCCGCGCAGCGCGGTCTCGTGCGTTGCGAGTCGTTCGAAGTAGCGGAACAACCCGCGGGAGATGCCCAGCGCCCGCACCGCGACGACCGCGACGGTCAGGTCCAGGACGGGCGGCATCTCCCATGCCCGCACGATCAGCCACGCCGAGAGACCGGCGAGCAGCAGGGCACTGCCGAGGGTCGCGACTCCGGCGAGGACGGCGAGCAGCACTCGGCGCGGCTCGAGTTCGAGCAGGGCCATCGCCCGGCGCAGATCCTTCATCGGGACACCTCCGTCGGCCCTGCGTGGACGGTGACGACCTCGTCCGCGATGGCGAGCAGGGTGGAGCGATGCGCGACGACCACCACGGTGCGGCCGGCCGCGGCGAGCCCGCGCAGCGTGGACAGGACGGTGGCCTCGGTGTCCTCGTCGAGGTGGGCCGTGGGTTCGTCGAGCAGCAGGACCGGGCGCGGGGAGGCGAGGGTGCGGGTGAGCGCCAGTCGCTGACGTTGGCCGAGCGACAGGCCCGTGCCTCCGGTCCCCACGACGGTCCGCCAGCCGTCCGGAAGTTCGGCGAGCACGCTGTCGAAGCCGGTGGCGGCGCAGACGTCGTCGAGTTCGGTGGTCTCCGGGTCGACACCGGTGAGTCGCAGGTTGTCGGCGAGCGTGCCGGGCAGCAGCACCGGCCGCTGCGGAAGCCACGCAACCTGCGACCACCAGTTCTCGTCGCCCGCGACGGGACGTCCGTCGACGGTGACGGTCCCCTCACTCGGCTCGGCGAGCCCGAGCAGCGCCAGCAGGGCGGTGGATTTGCCGGCCCCGTTGGCGCCGGTGAACGCGGTGATCCGGCCGGGACGGCAGATCGCGTCGAGCCGGTGTGGGGCGCAGCCGTCGCGGCCGGGCACGGAGACGCCGTCGAAGGCGATCTCGCAGTTCGCGACCCGGCCGGTGCCGATCGCGTCCGTGGGGGCGTGACGCGAGGAGGCGTCGTCCGGCACCGAGTCGAGCACGGCGAACGCCTTGTCTGCTGCCGCCATCCCGTCCTCGGCGGCGTGGAACTTGTTGCCGACGGTGCGCAGCGGGAGGTAGGCCTCGGGCGCGAGGATCAACGCGATGATGCCGGCCTCGAGGGGCATCGACCCGTAGACGAGCCGCATGCCGATGCTCACGGCGACGAGGGCGACGGACAGCGTCGCGAGGAATTCGAGGACCGTGCCGGACAGGAACGCCACGCGCAGGGCCGACATCGTCGTCGCGCGGTGCTCGTCGCCGAGTTCGCGCACGCGATCGGCGGGTCCCTTCTCGCGACCGAGGGCGCGGAGCGTGGGAAGACCCGCGAGCAGGTCGAGCAGCTGCGACGACAGTGTCGTCATCGCGCGCAGGGTACGGTCGGCCTTGCCCTTGGTGAGCAGGCCGATGAGGATCATGAAGATCGGGATCAGCGGCAGGGTGATCACGACGATGATCGCCGAGGTGAGGTCGTGCAGGGCGATCACGACGATCGTCACCGGAGTGAGGATCACCGCCAGCAGCAGCGCCGGCAGGTAGCCGGTGAGATAGTCCTTCAGCCCGTCGAGCCCGCGGGTGAGGACCACCGCGATCTCGTCTCGTCGCGGGTCGAGTTCGCGCGGAGGCAGGTTCGCTGCGGACCCGAGGACCTCGTGTTCGAGTTCGGCCACCACGCGGGTCGCGGACCGGTGGGCGTACCGCGACTGCAGCCACGTCACCGCGACCCGCACGACGATCGCCGCCGCGAGGATCGCCAGTTCGGTCGTCCAATCGCCGACGGACCGGGCCTCGGTGGTGATGACGCCCGCGAGGACCCGGCCGAGCATGAGCGCGGTGACGACGACCATCACGACGTCGATCACCGAGGTGACCACGGTCAGGACGAGATATCCGCGGGCCGCGGCCGAGTAGCGCCACAACCGCGGGTCCACCGGACCCCGCCGGCGCGCGGGCGCATCGGCGGGGGCGGCGGACTGCGTCATGCTCACTTCGAGCCGATCTTCAGACCGATCGAGTGCGGGATGTGGTCGGTCGACAGACGCTGACGGAACACCCAGTACGTCCAGCCCTGGTAGGCGAGGACGACCGGGGTCATGAACGCCGCGGCCCACGTCATGACCTTCAGTGTGTACGGGCTCGACGACGCGTTCTCGATCGTCAGCGACCAGGACGGGTCGAGTGTCGACGGCATGACGTTCGGGAACAGCGACGCGAACAGCAGCACCGAAGTCGCGGCGATCGCGACGGTGGTGAACACGAACGCCCAGCCCTCACGCGCGGCGGCGGTCAGTGCGACCACCGCGAGCAGGGAGACTCCTGCCACGGCGACGAGCGCGATCGTCCAGCCCTTGCCGTAGGCGAGCTGGGTCCACACCACGAAGGCACCGGCCACGAGGACGGCGGGCGCGGCCAGCTTCCGCGACATCGCCACGGCATCGGTGCGGACCTGCCCCTCGGTCTTGAGCGCGATGAACACCGCACCGTGCAGAGCGAAGACCAGCGCCGTCGTCGCGCCGCCGAGCAGGGCATACGGGTTCAGTAGATCGAAGAACCCGCCGACGTACTGCTTGTCGGCGTCGATCGCCACGCCGCGCACGATGTTGGCGAACGCCACACCCCACAGCACGGCGGGTACCCACGAGCCGAAGATGATCCCCCAGTCGCAGCGGCGACGCCAGGTCGGGTCGTCGATCTTGCCGCGCCATTCGATGGCGCACACCCGCACGATCAGGGCGAGCAGGATGAGCAGCAGCGGGAGGTAGAAGCCGGAGAAGAGGGTCGCGTACCACTCGGGGAACGCCGCGAACAGCGCACCGCCCGCGGTGATGAGCCAGACCTCGTTGCCGTCCCAGACCGGACCGATCGTGTTGAGCAGCACCCGGCGCCGGGTGTCGGCCTCGACGGTCCTACCGCGGCCGAGCACCGGGAAGTGCATGCCGACACCGAAGTCGAACCCCTCGAGGACGAAGTAGCCGGTGAACAGCACTGCGATGAGGATGAACCAGATTTCCTGAAGTCCCATGTCCGCCCACTCCTAGTACGCGAAGGACAGCTGTTTCGGCTGCGTGTCGTCGGTGTCGTCGTTCGAGCCCGGCGGCTGCGCGTCGTGCTCCTGCGGGCCTTCCATCGCGTACTTGCGGATGAGCCAGAACCACACCACGCCGAGCGCCGCGTAGACGAGAGTGAAGGCGATCAGCGAGGTGAGCACCGTTCCGGCCGCGTGATCGGAGACACCCTGATCGACGGTGAGCCGGATCATGTCCACGCCCGTGGGGTTCGGATGAACCACCCAGGGCTGTCGGCCCATCTCGGTGAAGATCCAGCCCGCGCTGTTGGCGAGGAAGGGCGTGGGGATCGCGACGAGCGACAGCGTCGAGAACCACTTCTGGTCGGGCACCCGGCCGCCGCGGGTGACCCACAGCCCGGCCAGGGCCAGCGCCGCGGAACCGGCGGCGAGGCCGATCATCGCGCGGAACGACCAGTAGGTGACGAACAGGTTGGGCTTGTAGTTGCCGGGGCCGAATTCCTGTTCGTACTGCGCCTGCAGGTCCTCGACGCCCTGGAGGGTCACGCCGCTGAACTCGCCCTCTGCGAGGAACGGGAGAACGAACGGCACGTCGAGGACGTGAATGACACCGTCGCAGTCGTTGTGCGTGCCGATCGTGAGGATCGAGAAGTTGGGGTCTGTCTCGGTGTGGCACAGCGACTCGGCCGAGGCCATCTTCATCGGCTGCTGCTCGAACATGAGCTTGGCCTGGACGTCGCCGGTGACGAACAACCCGATGCCCGAGACGATCATGACCATCAGGCCGAGGCGGGTCGCGGGGCGGAACAGTCCGCGGGCATCGTTCTCGAGGCGCTGGGCCTCCTCGGGTTCCGAGGTGCGGAGCTCGGCGGCGCGTCGCATGTTGCGGACCATCCACCAGCCACCGATGCCGGCGACGAAGGTTGCGGCGGTGAGGAATCCGCCGGCGACCGCGTGGGGGAAGGCCGCGAGTGCGGTGTTGTTGGTGAGCAGTGCCCAGATGCTCGTCAGCTCGGCGCGTCCGGTCTCGGGGTTGTAGGTGGCGCCGACGGGATGCTGCATGAACGAGTTCGCCGCGATGATGAAGAAGGCGGAGGCGTTCACACCGATCGCGACGAGCCAGATGGTCGCGAGGTGAACGAGTTTCGGCAGGCGCGTCCAGCCGAAGATCCACAGGCCGAGGAAGGTCGACTCCATGAAGAAGGCGACGAGGCCTTCGAGGGCGAGGGGTGCGCCGAAGACGTCGCCGACGAAGCGGGAGTACTCGCTCCAGTTCATGCCGAACTGGAATTCCTGCACGATGCCGGTCGCGACACCGAGCGCGAAGTTGATCAGGAACATCTTCCCGAAGAACTTCGTGAGGCGGTACCAGTGGTCCTTGCCGGTGACCACCCACATCGTCTGCATGATCGCGACGAGCGGCGCGAGGCCGATCGTCAACGGCACGAGGATGAAGTGATACACCGTCGTGATCCCGAACTGCCACCGGGACAGATCCAAGACATCCATTGCCACTCCGAGGTGAGGCCCGGGTCGATACGGAAATCCGAGCGGGGCCGACGCTGCGGTTCTCGTTCGCAAAGTCACGCCGGCAGCACTGCTCCGGCCTTGCTACTACCGAATGTAGTAGCTATTGCGCGAAGTGGAACACGTTCGTGTCGCCCGACACATCGGACTCACGTCACATCGGATACGGATCACCCGTGGCGGCACACCCCGCCGCCGATCAGGAAGCGGTGTCGACCGCCTCGCTCACGAGCCCTTCGATCTCGCCCTCCTGGACCCGCGAGACCAGCGCGTGCCCGTTGAGCGTGTGCACCCGCACCGCGAGCGCCACACTCGAGATCAGCCAGACACCGTCGGCGACGACGAGATCCGCCGGGCGCAGCGGTTCGTACCGAACCGTGAAGTCCCGCTCGCCCGCCAGGTCGAACAGCGCCTGCTGCGTGGTGCCGGGAAGGATCCCCTGCTCCGGCGGCGGCGTGAGCAGCGTCCGGCCGCGCGCGACGAGCACTGTCGACCGCGGACCCTCGAGCACGTAGCCCTCGGCGCTGACGAAGATCACGTCGTCGGCGCCGACCGACTCGGCGTGACGCAGTGCCGCCATGTTCGTCGCGTACGACAGCGTCTTGGCGCCGAGGAGCTGCCACGGCGCCTTCTGCGCCAGATCGGTCGAAAAACCCCGCTCGAGGGTCACCACGGACACGCCGTCGCGCCGCGCGATGCCGACGCGCTCGGCCACGGGCGTCACGAGCAGGAAGGCCGTCGGCGTGTCGGCGCCCTCACGACCACGCGTGTAGACCAGGCGCAGGACGCCCTCCTGCTCCGCGCCCCACTGCTCGAGTGCGACGTCGACGGCGAGCCGCCAGTCGTCGCGGTCGGGTTCGGGCAACTGCGCGGCGGCCGCGGACGCCGCGAGCCGGGCAAGATGCAGTTCGAGCGCACGCGCCCGACCGCCTCGCACGAGCAACGTCTCGAACACCCCGTCGCCACGAAGAACACCGAAATCGTCGGCGTGCAGAAGGGGTGCGTCCGCATCCCTCACCTCGCCGTCCAGCGTCACCAGCACCCGCTCAGCCATGGCGCTCAGCCTAGCCACTGGCAGACCCGGCGGCCGGTTCCCCATAGACTGGTGTCGTGACCGAGTCTCCGATCGTGTCCGAAAGCGCCCTTCTCGCACTTCCCGGCGCAGTCGCCTCGCCTTCCGGCGGGCCCGATGCCGGACTCCCCTGGCATTACGGCGACCCCCTCGGCGAGCAACGTGCCGCCGCCACGTCGGCCGCCGTGGTCGACCGTTCCACCCGTTTCGTCATCGCCATCCTGGGCGACGAACGCCTGAGCTGGTTGCACACCATCTCCAGCCAGCACATCGCGTCGCTCCCGAACGGCACCTCCGCCGAGAACCTGAGTCTCGACGCGAACGGCCGCGTCGAGCACCACTTCGTGCAGACCGATCTCGACGGCGTGACGTGGATCGACACCGAGGCCGACCGCGGACCGGACCTGCTGGCCTTCCTGAAGAAGATGGTCTTCTGGGCGAAGGCCGAACCCCGCGACGGCAACGAACTCGCGGTCCTGAGCCTGCTGGGGCCGGATGCCGGCAGCCCCGCCGTGCTCGCAGCGCTCGGGATCGACGCGCTGCCGGCCGAGCCCTATGCCGCCGTCGCTCTGCCCGCCGGTGGCTTCGTCCGCCGCATGCCGTGGCCCACCGAGCACTCCTTCGATGTCCTGGTGCCGCGCGAGTCGCTCACCGCGATCTTCACCGCCCTGCGGGACGCCGGCGCGCGTCCGGCCGGCAGCTGGGCGTTCGAGGCCCTGCGCGTCGAAGCGGTCCGTCCCCGCATCGGTGTCGACACCGACGAGCGCACCATCCCCCACGAGGCCCGCTGGATCGGCGGACCCGAACAGTACGGCGCCGTCCACCTCGACAAGGGCTGCTACCGCGGTCAGGAGACCGTCGCGCGGGTCCACAACCTCGGCAAGCCCCCGCGACATCTCGTCCTGCTCCATCTCGACGGCTCGGCCGACGGACGCCCCGAGACGGGCGACGACATCACCGCCGGAGGTCGCGCGGTCGGACGCATCGGCACGATCGTCGACCATCACGAGCTCGGGCCGATCGCGCTCGCGCTCGTCAAGCGCACCATCACGCCCGACACGGCTCTCGTCGCAGGACCGTGCGCGGCGTCCATCGACCCCGACTCCATCCCTCCCGACGACGGCATCCAGGCAGGAAGGGCGGCGGTCGACCGATTGCGCGGCCGGTGACCGCCGAGACGGCCGGCACGCAGCCGGCGACCTCGGGGACCGTCGCAGCGGTCTGCGTCGTGCACACGCTGCACGAGACCGGACTGCGGCGTAATCCCGTCACCGCGATCGACAAGCGTCCCGTCGACGGGCCGGTGCACGTCGGCGAGCTCGGACTGACCGGCGACCGCCAGTGCGACACCGCCAACCACGGCGGCGTCTTCAAGGCCGTCTACGCCTTCTCGCAGGACGAGTCGCGTCGCTGGGGTTCCGAACTCGCCCGGGAGCTGCCCGTCGGCTGGTTCGGCGAGAATCTGCACGTCGCCGGGTTCTCCCCCACCGACGCCGTCATCGGCGAGCGGTGGCGCGTCGGCGACGGTGGTCTGCTCCTCGAGGTGACCGGCCCTCGCACCCCCTGCCGCACCTTCGCGATCCGTTCGGAGGAGGACGACTGGGCCACCCGGTTCGTCGCCCGCGGCGACTGCGGCGCGTACCTGAAGGTGATCTCCGAGGGACCGGTGGCCGCCGGCGACCGCATCGTCGTCGAGCACGTCCCCTCCCACGGGGCCACGGTGCGCGATCTGTTCACCGGACAGGGCCACGAGCGGGTCGCCGCGATGCTCGAGCAGCAGGCCGACATCGCTCCCAGCGTCGCCGACAAGGCCCACCGTCTCGTAGGACGGGCACGGAAGGGAGAGAGCGGTTGAGCGTCGAACTGGTCGAGGTGGTGCGCTCGGGCTTCCGGGAGTGCGTCCACCGCGGGTCGCTGATCGTCCTCGATCCGGACGGCGAGGTCCTCGTCTCGCTCGGCGAGGTGCACACGCCGATCTACCCGCGGTCGTCGAACAAGCCGATGCAGGCGGTCGCGCTGCTGCGCGCCGGCTTCGTCCCACGCGACTCCGCCGAACTCGCGATCGCCACGGCCTCACACGAAGGTGAGGGCGACCATGTGGAGGCCGTCGAGCGCGTCCTGTCCGGTGCCGGTTTCACCGAGAAGGACCTGCGCTGCCCGACGGATCTGCCCGGCAACGAACTCGCGCGCGCCGAGGTGCTCGCCGCCGGACGCACACCGCGGTCGATCTACATGAACTGCTCGGGCAAGCACGCGGCGATGCTCGCGGCGTGCGCGGCGAACGGCTGGGACACCGACGGCTACACCGACGCGGGACACCCGCTGCAGCAGCTGGTGACCGAGACCATCCTCGAACTGACCGGCGACATCGAGGACACCGATCTCGGCATCGACGGCTGCGGTCTGCCGATCGTGCCCGTCCCCCTGTTCAACCTCGCCCGCGCCTACTCGCGGCTCGCGACGGCGGAGACCGGCACGCCCGAACGCGCCGTGGCCGACGCGGTGCGCGAACATCCGTTCCTGATCTCCGGTACCGGCAAGGACGACCTGAAGCTCATGCGTGCGGTGGGCGGGCTGCTGTGCAAGGCGGGCGCCGACGGGATCCACGCCGGTGCGCTGCCGGACGGCACGTCCTTCGCCTTCAAGATCGACGACGGGCACGAGCGGGCACGCCTCCCGCTCACCGCGGCCCTGCTCCATCGCCTCGGGGCGGGTGCCGCCGCGAACGCCGCGACCTTCGATTCCGAACGGCTGGCGGTGCTCTCGTCGGCGCCGGTGTTCGGTGGTGGCGTGCGAGTCGGCACCGTCCGGGCCGTCCCGGGGGTGTTCTGAAGGGCATCTTTATCACATTTCAACAGCATTCATGCAGGTCGGGTCGTTATGAGGCGTAACGGACACCGGCCCAGCCGGGTGTGTGGAGGCGCAACCGAAGTTTCCACGCTAAAGTGGGCGTCAGGAAAATACTCAACACACCGGGGCCGCCACTTTTCCCCAGGCCGCCCCGTCAAAGCGCGAGGGGGTTGGCCATGGGCCGCGGCCGGGCTAAGGCAAAGCAGACCAAGGTTGCACGGCAACTCAAGTACAGCTCGCCGTCCACCGACTTCGAGAGCCTCCAGCGAGAGCTGTCTGGCGGAGCAACCAACTCGCAGCGGGACGAAGTCTTCGCCGAGCAACGTTCCGGTTGGGACGACGACTACGACGACGACTGGCGTCGCTGACCTGATATCACTCTCCGACGGAGGGGGAGGCCGACTTTCGGCTCCCCCTCCGTCGGTGGTGTGGTCGGCGTTCGACGCGAGGCCGGACGGCGCTCGTCACCGTCCGTAGCCTTCGAGTCTGTGACTTCCGAGTTCACAACACGGCAGTGAGCCGAAAGGCCGGTCCCCCATTCATCCTGGGGGAACCGGCCTTTCGTCGTGTTCGCGTCGGGCGACGCACGCCCGTCAGAAGCGCGGGTGGTCTCCGAGGAGCACCGCACGCTCGTCGGCGCCGTCCTGCGCCTTGCGGACCGTGCCGAGCGTCCAGCAGTCGATGTGCCGGGCGGTGAGCACCGCCAGAGCACGATCGACGTCCTCGGGGGCCACGATGGCCACCATGCCGACGCCCATGTTGAAGGTCTTCTCCATCTCGACCCGCTCGACCCGTCCGCGCTGCGCGATGAGGCCGAAGACCGGAGCCGGACTCCAGGTGGTGCGGTCGAGCTCGGCGACGAGCCCCTTGGGCATCACGCGCGCGAGGTTCGCGGCGAGGCCGCCACCGGTGACGTGGCAGAAGGTACGCACCTCGGTCTCGGCGGCGAGCGCGAGGCAGTCCTTGGCGTAGATGCGGGTGGGCTCGAGCAGCTCCTCGCCGAGGGTGCGACCGAACTCGTCGACGTGCGCCGTCAGGCTCATCTTGCCGATGTCGAGCAGCACCTTGCGGGCGAGCGAGTAGCCGTTCGAGTGCAGACCGGAAGCGCCCATCGCGATGACGACGTCGCCGGGGCGCACGCGGTCGGGTCCGAGCAGCTTCTCGGCCTCGACGACACCCACGCCGGTCGCGGACAGGTCGTAGTCGTCGGCGGCCATGACGCCCGGGTGCTCGGCGGTCTCGCCACCGAGCAGCGCGCAACCGGCCTGGACGCAGCCCTCGGCGATGCCGGCGACGATCTCCGCGACCCGCTCGGGCACGACGCGACCGACGGCGATGTAATCCTGCAGGAACAGCGGCTCGGCGCCGCAGACCACGAGGTCGTCGACGACCATCGCGACGAGGTCGAGACCGACCGTGTCGTGCTTGTCGAGTGCCTGCGCCACCGCGAGCTTGGTGCCGACACCGTCGGTGGACGCCGCGAGCAGCGGCTCCTTGTATCCACCCTTGAGCGCGAACAGACCGGCGAACCCACCCAGGCCGCCCATGACCTCCGGGCGGGTGGCCTTCTTCGCGTGCGGGGCGAACAGTTCGACGGCTCGGTCACCGGCCTCGATGTCCACGCCCGCCGCGGCGTAGGAAGCTCCGGGGGTTGCGTCCTCGGTCATGAGTTGTCGGCTCCAGCCTCGAGTTGTGTCTTGTCGTGAAAAATCTGGCTACATGCGGGCAGGCACACCTGCGTCCGGGCATGCGAAACGCACGCCGAACCGTGCCGACCGCGGCACTTACGGTACCCGACCAGCTTCTACGGCCGACTGAGAACGTCCGCGTTGTCGTTGTCCAACACGGTCGGGGTGGCCGAATCGGTGTCGACGACGCCGTTGAGGACGTCCTTGCCCGCCTGATGCTCGCTGGGGAGCGCGATCGGGTAGTGGCCGTCGAAACATGCAGCGCACAAACGGGATGCGGGCTGCTCGGTGGCGCCGATCATGCCGTCGATCGAGATGTAACCGAGCGAGTCTGCGCCGATCGACCGGCGCACCATCTCGACCATCTCGTCGTAGTCGTGCCCCTCCTCGACGGTGTCGCGGGTGCCCGCGCCGTTGGCGATCAGCTCGGCCGGCGACGCGAAGTCGATGCCGTAGAAGCAGGGCCACTTGACCGGCGGCGAGGCGATGCGCACGTGGATCTCGAGGGCGCCGGCCTCGCGCAGCATGCGGATCAGGGCGCGCTGGGTGTTGCCGCGCACGATCGAGTCGTCGACGACGACGAGGCGCTTGCCGCGGATCACCTCGCGCAGCGGGTTGAGCTTGAGCCGGATACCGAGCTGGCGGATGGTCTGGCTGGGCTGGATGAAGGTGCGGCCGACGTAGGCGTTCTTCATCAGTCCCTGGCCGTAGGGCAGGCCGGAGCCCTGTGCGTAACCGACGGCGGCCGGGGTTCCCGACTCGGGCACCGGGATGACCAGATCGGCGTCGATCGGGTGTTCCTTCGCGAGCCGGCGGCCGATCTCCACGCGGGTCGCGTGCACGGAGCGACCGGCGATGGTCGAGTCGGGACGCGCGAGGTAGACGTACTCGAACACGCAGCCCTTGGGCTCGGGGTTCGCGAAGCGCGACGAGCGCACACCGTCCGCGTCGATCGCGAGCAGCTCGCCGGGCTCGATGTCGCGGACGAAGGATGCACCGACGATGTCGAGGGCGGCGGTCTCGCTGGCGACGACCCAGCCGCGGTCGAGGCGTCCGAGGCACAGCGGGCGGATGCCCCACGGGTCGCGGGCCGCGTAGAGGGTGTGCTCGTCCATGAAGGTCAGGCAGAACGCGCCGCGCAGCTGCGGGAGCAGCTCCATCGCGGCCTCTTCGATCGTGCTGTTCTTCGCGCCGTGGGCGAGCAGCGCACCGACGGTGTCGGAGTCGGAGTTCGCCGCACCGGGCCGCGTGGGATCGAGCACACCGAGACGGCGTCCGCGTTCGGCGAGTTCGGCGGTGTTGACGAGGTTGCCGTTGTGGCCGAGCGCGACGCCCGAGCCGGCGGCGGTGGTGCGGAAGATCGGCTGCGCGTTCTCCCAGGTCGTGGACCCGGTGGTGGAGTAGCGGCAGTGGCCGATCGCGATGTGGCCGGTCATCGCGGCGAGCGTCTGCTCGTCGAAGACCTGGCTGACGAGACCGAGATCCTTGAAGACGAGCACCTGCGAACCGTCGGCCACGGCGATGCCCGCAGCTTCCTGTCCGCGGTGCTGCAGCGCATAGAGACCGTAATACGTGAGCTTCGACACGTCCTCACCGGGAGCCCACACTCCGAACACTCCGCACTCTTCGCGGGGTTCGTTCTCGGGTTCGGTGGAGGCGAGAAGATTACGTGTGTGGACCGACAGATCGGCACTGGTCACGGACGTGCTCCCTGAGGCTGGACAAGCGGGGCTCCCCCCATTCTACGGCCAGCGCCGGGTGCTCCCTCCCGGACGCCCGGTGTGGGCCCCGGTAAACGTCAGAGTCGGGCGATCGGGAGCAGCCGTCCGATCTCCGCTGCGCGCCCACCCGATGCCTCCACCGCACCCGAGTCCACGGCCCCGTCGAAATCGATGCTGCCGACCACCAGACGCAGCCACGTCCGCGGATCGGTCTCGACGACGTTGGGCGGTGTCCCTCGCGTGTGGCGAGGGCCCTCGATGCACTGGACGGCCACGAACGGCGGCACCCGCACCTCCACGCTCGATCCCGGCGCGATCTGTTCGAGGGTGCGGGCACTGAGCCGGACGGCGGCGGCGAGATCGGGGCGCGGCGGCTTCTCGTCGCTCTCCCCCGTCACCCATGGACCCACCCGTTCGAGGGCTGCGCGCAGTTCGGCGGGGTCGACGGGTTTCCGGGGTGCCATGGCAGCACAGCCTAACGAGGTGGGCGCGTCGCGATGCCGACCGCGACGGCACCGCCGGCGTTGATCGCCAGGTGCAGGAGCATCGGCGCGACGACACTGCCGGTCCGTCGTCGCAGTTCATCGAACACCACCCCGCTCAGGGCGGTGAGCGCGACGGTTCCGGGCACCGAGTCCCCGGCGTGCCGGGCGGGAACGACGTGCCAGAGCCCGAAGGCGACCGAGGTCAGCACCCGGTGCCACCTCCGTGACGCGCGGCGGGTCAGGGCGTACAGAACCGATCGGAACAGCAGTTCCTCGGCCAGGACCGTCCCGAAGGGGATGTGTACGAAGACCCACTCGGTGTGGTCGGCGCGTCGCGCTCCGGCGGCCATCCGCCGTCGTACGGGTGGGACGGCGAGCATCACCGTGTAGGCCGCGACCGGCAGGACCGCCGACGCGGTCCCCCACCGCAGGCCCTTCCCTGCTCTGCGCCAGCCGAGCTCGGCTGCGGAGACACCGGCCGCGCGGGTGGCCGCGGCGAGCGCGACACCGAAGCCGGCGTTCGCGGCGGCCCTGCCGCGCGGACCGAGATCCATCGCCGGGAGGACGAGGGTGTTCCACGCGACCAGCGCGGCGGCGCATCCCGCAGCGGTGCAGCTCACGGCGGTGCCGCTCACAGCGGTGACTCGCGAGGTCACTTCTCGGGTCCGTCGTCCTCGGCGAACGCCTCGAGGGCGATGCGCACCCGCTCGGTGTCGTTCTCGGTCCAGCCCTCGGGCTGGGTGATCTCGATCCATCCCTCGAGCACCGCCGACCCGTAGTTGTGGCCGTGTCCGTCGGGCACGCCGGCAGCGTTGGTGAGGTCGGCGGAGACCTGCCAGAAGGTGACGAAGGGGAACCACCGCATCTGCGGCAGCCGGTCGCGTCCGGGCGGCTCCGACAGCCAGTCGGGGCGGGAGAACAACAGGTCCGGCGACCACCAGACGACGGGATCCGAGGCGTGCTGGATGTAGAGCACGCGGGGCGACAGCCACGGTGTGTCGGGCTCGTGGATCGCCTCCCGGCTGTCGGCGAAGCGCACGACGAGACCGTCCGCGTACACCGGCTGCACCTCGGTCGTGCCGGGATCGCGGCGTTCGACGAGCTGCCGCCACAGACGGTTGGAGTTGGGCGGGCCCACCCACAGCACCCCGTCCATCTGGGCGCGGATCTCGGCGAGACTGTCGAAGGCACCCTCCCCCGACTGCGTGCCGAGGCTCTCGCCGTAGAGGAACAGGTCGGGGCGGTCGTCCTCGGGCAGCTGCGACCAGCGTTCGTGCACCCGCTCGACCAGCATCTTGCCTGCGGCAGCGGCCTTCTCCCGGTCGGCGAGGAAGGAGATCCAGCTCGGCAGGTAGGAGTACTGCCAGGCCACCATCGCCAGGTCGCCGTTGTGGACGAGTTCCATCGCGCGGGCCGCGGTGGGATTGACCCAGCCGGTGCCGGTGGTGGGGATGAGGACGAGAGTGGAACGGTCGAAGGCACCGGTCCGCTCGAGTTCCGCGAGAACGAGGTCGATGCGTTCTTCCGGTGTGGGTGCGGTGTCGAGCCCGACGTACACCCGGATCGGTTCCGGTGCGGGACTGCCGTTGACGGCGGTCAGTTCCTCGGCGTCGAGTCCTCGCGAGACGAAGTTGCGGCCCTCGAACCCAAGCGTCTCCCACGCCGCGAGGGATTCGGGGCTGCCGGACTTCGCGGGATCGACCGGTTGGATCGCGCCGGGACGGGTGGTGTCGTCCTGCAGACCGAACGCCTGGTTGACGATGGCGTAGGTGCCGCGGATGAGCACGCCGTCGATGAGCATGAAGGTCGCGAGGACCACGACCAGAACACCCAGCGTGCGGGCGAGACCGAGCGGCATCCGGGTGCGGCGCATGAGCAGCATCGACACCCAGCGGACGATGTCGCGCAGCCCGCGCCACAGGGCGATGAGAGCGGCGGCGACCGCGACGCTCAGCACGATGGTGCGCAGATATCCCGAGGTCGTGGTGCCCTCGACACCCATGAGCGCGGCGAGCTGACGTTGCTCGCCGGCGGAGAGCACGAGTGCGACGAGCGACGCGAGAGCGGCCGCGACCGGAACCGCGACCTTGATGGCACGCAGCACCGGCAGCGGCGGCGGCCACCACCGTCGCCCGGGAAGCAGGAAGCGCGCCACGGCCCAGCCGACGACGCATCCGACGCCGTACCCGATCGCGGCGTTGATGCCGCCGATCAGGCCCTGGAAGAGCCAGTCGCGCGGGAGCAGCGACGGCGTCAGCGACCAGCAGAAGAACAGCGCCGCGAAGGCGACGCCCGTGAAGTCCAGGCTGAGCCACCCCCACACCCGTGCGGTGAGGGGGTGGCGCTCACCGAAGTCGGTGACCGCGGCGATGATCCGGCCCTGCCGGGCCTCGAACGCCGCCAGCCGATCGACCTGGGTGGCCGGCACGGTTACCCGAACAGGGCAGGCAGGGTCCCTTCCCACACCTCGCGCAGCTCGGTCATGGGGATCGAGAACAGGCCCTGGACCTCGACGGAGTCGGATCCCTCGTCGACGACACCGATGCGCACCCACGGCATGTTGCGTGCGGTGCACATACCGGTGAAGCGCGACTCCTCGGTGCGCGGCACGGCCACGAGCACGCGGCCGGCCGACTCGGAGAACAGCGTCACGAACGGATCGGCGTCCTCGGGGATCAGCACGCGGCAGCCGGTCTCGCCCGCGAGTGCGGCCTCGACGACGGCCTGCGCGAGACCACCCTCGGACAGGTCGTGCGCGGCGGAGATCAGGCCGTCGCGCGAACCCGCGGTGAGGATCTCCGACAGCAGTCGCTCACGGTCGAGATCGACCTTCGGCGGGACACCACCGAGGTGGTCGTGCTCGACCTGCGCCCAGATGGAGCCGTCGAACTCGTCGCGGGTCTCACCGAGCAAGATCAGCGTCTCGCCCGGCTCGAGGCCGATGCCGGTGGGGATGCGGCGGTGCACATCGTCGATCACACCGAGCACCGCGACGACCGGGGTCGGCAGGATCGCGGTGGCGCCGGTCTGGTTGTAGAAGCTGACGTTGCCGCCGGTGACGGGGATGCCGAGCTTCGCGCAGCCGTCCGCGAGGCCGCGCACGGCCTGCTGGAACTGCCACATCACGCCGGGATCCTCGGGCGAACCGAAGTTCAGGCAGTTCGAGACGGCCTTCGGCGTCGAGCCGGTGGCGGCGACGTTGCGGTAGGCCTCGGCGAGGGCGAGCTGGGCGCCCGCATACGGATCGAGCTGCGTGTAGCGGCCCGAGGCGTCGGTCGCGAGCGCGATGCCGCGGCCGGTCTCCTCGTCGATGCGGACCACACCGGCGTCGGCGTTCTCGGCGAGCACCGTGTTGCCGCGCACGTAGCGGTCGTACTGCTCGGTGATCCACTTGCGGCTGCACAGCGCCGGCGACGCGAGCATCTTCAGCAGCGTCGCGCGCAGCTCGTCGGCGGTCTCCGGACGCTTCAGACCCGCGGTGGTGTTCGCGATCAGCGCGTCCTGCGAGGCCGGGCGCTCGACGGGACGCTCGTAGACCGGGCCCTCGTGCGCGACCGTGCGCGGCGGCACGTCGACGACGGTCTCGCCGTGCCAGTCGATGACGAGGCGGTCGCCGTCGGTGACCTCACCGATGACGGTGGCCAGGACGTCCCACTTCTTGCAGACGTCCATGAAGGCGTCGACGTTGTCGGGCGTGACGACGGCGCACATGCGTTCCTGCGACTCCGAGGACAGCACCTCGGCGGGGGTCATGCCCTTCGCGCGCGTCGGGACACGCTCGAGGTTGATGTGCATGCCACCGTCGCCGGCGGCGGCGAGCTCGGAGGTCGCGCAGGACAGACCGGCACCGCCGAGGTCCTGGATGCCGACGACGAGCTTCTCGCGGTAGAGGTCGAGGCAGCACTCGATGAGCACCTTCTCGGTGAAGGGGTCGCCCACCTGCACGCTCGGGAGCTTCTTGGGGCGGCCACCGGCGCTGTCGTCGAAGGTCTCGGAGGCGAGGACGGACACGCCGCCGATGCCGTCGAGTCCGGTGCGCGCGCCGAACAGGATGACCTTGTTGCCCGTGCCGGAAGCGTGGGCGAGGTGCAGGTCCTCCACGCGCATCGCACCCGCGCACAGCGCGTTCACGAGCGGGTTGCCCTGGTAGGAGGCGTCGAAGACGGTCTCGCCGCCGACGTTGGGCAGGCCCAGGGAATTGCCGTAGCCGCCGACACCGCGCACGACACCGTCGACGACGCGACGGGTGTCGGGGTGATCGGCTGCGCCGAAGCGGAGCTGGTCCATCACGGCGATCGGGCGGGCGCCCATGGCCATGATGTCGCGGACGATGCCGCCCACGCCGGTCGCGGCGCCCTGGTACGGCTCGATGTACGACGGGTGGTTGTGCGACTCGACCTTGAAGGTGACGGCCCAGCCGTCGCCGATGTCGACGACGCCGGCGTTCTCACCGATGCCCGCGAGCATCGACTCGCGCATCTCGTCGGTGGTGGTCTCGCCGAAGTAGCGCAGGTGCACCTTCGACGACTTGTACGAGCAGTGCTCGGACCACATCACCGAGTACATGGCGAGTTCGGCGTCGGTGGGGCGACGGCCCAGGATCTCCTTGATCCGGGTGTACTCGTCTTCCTTCAGACCCAGCTCCCGATAGGGCTGAGCGGCGTCGGGGGTTTCGGCGGCGTGGGAGACGGTATCCACGTGCGGTGACACTGGGCGTCGGGTCCCTTCACTCTGGGATCGAAAACGGCAGGCCGGGCGGGAACTGCCGCGGATCAGTCTATCGCTGCGCAGGCGCGACGGGGTTCACCGGTGCGGGCACGAGCTCCGACGGTGTGACGGCCACCTCGGTGCCCAGCGCATCGAGGGTGACGGTGCCCGAGTGCTCCCCGTCGAATCGGTACCACCCGTCGACGAGCGTGAAGGTGGCGATCACCGGCGGTCCGCCGAGATCGACGATCCAGTACTGCAGGACGCCGGCCTCCGCGTATTCGGAGAACTTCGTGACCCGGTCGGTGCGGGCCGTGCCGTCGACGGTGACCTCCACGACCAGCTTCACCTCGGAGATCGGTGCCCGATCCGGGTCGGCGTCGACGAGGGAGCGTCCCACGACGATCACGTCGGGGCACCGCACCGTCAGCGGCTTCTCCGCGACCAGCACCTCGACGCCGCCGAGCGCGCACCATTCGTCGGGCAGCTTCTCGTCGAGGAGCAACGCCAGGGTCACCGCGGCGTGATCGTGCGCCGCTCCCGGTGCCGGCGCGGCGACGAGGACGCCCTCGCACACCTCCACGTGGTGGCCGTCGGATTCGGGCAGGGCCGACCACTCGGCGAGGGACAGCAGATGATCGGGGTAGGACGGGACGTCCACTGCATTCCCCCGTTCTCTCCGACCGGACACGACCGTCTTCAGTGTGTCACCGGCGGGTGCTTCGGGGCGGGCGAACGCGGTCACGATGCCGGGGTCAGGAAAGCGGTCAGGGCCTGCGCATAGCTCGCCACGTCGTCCGCGCCCATGAACTCGCGCGCCGAGTGCATGGCGAGCTGCGGGGCTCCGACGTCGACGGTCGTGATGCCGGTCCTCGACGCGGTGATCGGACCGATCGTCGAGCCGCACGGCAGGTCGGCGCGATGCACGTACCGCTGCAGCGGGACCCCCGCCTGCTCGCAGGCCAGCGCGAAGGCTCCGGCGCCGGTCGCGTCGCTCGCGTACCGCAGGTTCTGGTTCACCTTCAGGACCGGTCCGCCGTTCACCGCGATGCGGTGGGCGGGTTCGTGCCGCTCGGGGTAGTTGGGGTGCGTGGCGTGCGCCATGTCACCCGACGCGACGATCGAGCCGGCGCGGGCGCGGAGGAACTCCTCACGTCCGCCGCCCCGGAGCAGGACGATCCGTTCGAGGACGGTGTTGAGCAGTTCCGAGAAGGCGCCGCGGTCGGACATGCTGCCGACCTCCTCGTGGTCGAACAGGGCGAGGAGCGGCATCGGGCCACCGTGCGCAGCGACGTGTTCCGCGGCGTCGAGCAGGGCGTGCAGCCCGGCGTAGCAGGTGCCCTGGTTGTCGAGACGCGGTGCGCTGACCAGGTCGCGGCCCGGCCCGACGACCGCGCTCGGCGCCAGGTCGTGGGTCATCAACTCCCAGCCGAGCACCGCGCCCGGATCGATCCCGTGCTGCTCGGCGACCCACGCGATGAACGAGCGCGGTTCGGTGCCGACACCCCAGACACCGTTGACGTGGCGCTGCGGGTCGAGCTGGACGCCCTTGCGGTCCTCGGACAGGTGGATGGCGAGCTGCGGGACCCGCAGGACCGGCGCGTCGACGCGGACGAGGACGTCCTCGGTCGTCTCCCCCGCGCGCACGGTGAAACGGCCGGAGATCCCGAGGTCGCGGTCGAGCCACGAGTTGAGCCACGCACCGCCGTACGGTTCGAGCCCCACCATCCGCCAGCCCGCCGACGTGAGGTCGGGATGCTGCTTGACCCGCAGGTTGGGGCTGTCGGTGTGCCCGCCGACGATGCGGAAGGGCGCGGCCGGATCGTCGGCGACTCCCTCGGTGCTCCACGCGATCAGCGACCCGCCGCGCACCAGGAAGAAGCGTCCCGGCTCGGAGGGCCAGGCCTGCTGCTCGTGCAGTTCGACGAAGCCCGCCTCGGTCAGCGCCGCGGCGACGGTGGCGCAGACGTGGAACGGCGACGGCGACAGGTCGACGAAATTACAGAGACCCCGAGCATCGGCACGCGTGGAAGACATGACTGCATCTTCGCATCACGGACAGTCTCGGTGCTGAACGAAAGAGCCGCGCCGCTCCCCTCGTGCCGAGTGTCAGTGGCCCTCGGCGACGCAGAACAGGTTGCCCTCGGGGTCGGCGAGCGTCACCCAGCGGAAGTCGTCGCCCATGTTCTCGCGATGGACCTCCTTCGCGCCGGACTGCACGAAGCGCTCGACCTCGGCGTCGAGGTCGGGGGCCGCGAGATCGAGGTGCACGCGGTTCTTCCCGGGCGTCGGATCGGACACCTTCTGGAAACCGAGCCTGATGCCCTGCGGCAGGGCGACGATGAAGAACCAGCCGTCGTTCTCCTGCTCGATACGGCCGCCGGTACGCTCGGCCCACCACGTCGCGATCGGAGCCGGATCGGTGGTGTCGAAGGTGATCATCGCGATGGTCGCTGTCATGGCGCGACGGTACCGCCGGGGACCGACACGCAACGCCCGTCGACGGACGGGCACGATTTGGGTAGTCCTACTCAGGACAGGACGATCCGGCTCCGGCAGACTGATCCGCGATGTCGCGCATGGGGGATGACGACGACATCGCGCCCGGGACTTGATCGGGGGGTCGAGCTCCGGGTTGTAGGGACGAGGGATTCCGCAGCCGATCGGGACGGTGGCGGGGTCCCTCGTTCCGTCTCTCCGACTCCGTTCTCCGCGCAGCCTCAGCCCACTCGCTGCAGACAGAACAACCACTGCTCAGCAAGCACCGAGACGAGTTCACGGAAGTTCTCGTCGTGTCCCTGCACGAGCGCGAAGTGGAAGTTCCGGTCCGTCGACATCAGCATCGACGTCACGTGGAGGCGAGCGCGCCGCCGCGCATCCGGATCCGATTGGCGCTCGAGCAGATTCCGCATCCCCTCCGCGACTCGACGCAGCATCGCGAACCATTCGTCCGACACCAGAGCCTCGTGCGACAGCGCCTGTTCCATGCTGGCGAACTCGGGGCGGTGCTCACGCCAGAACTCGGCGTGGTCCTCGAGCCACGCGACGACGTCGTCGAGTGTGGGATCGACGATCGCGTCGAGCCGCGCGTACGCCTCGGCGATGGGGCGCTCGAGCGCCGCCATGTGCGACTGCACGATCTCGGCCTTCGACCGGAAGTGCAGATAGAAGGTTGCGCGGGAGACCCCGGCGGCCTTGGCGATCGCTTCGGCAGTCGTGGCCGTGTACCCGGCCTCGACGAAGAGCACCCGCGCCGCTTCGACGAGCGCGTCGCGGGTGGCCTGCTTCTGCTCGGCCCTGGTCAGCTTGGCCCGCACCCGTACCTCCTGCGTCTGGTCCGACCGGGAACCCTACCGTGGGCCGAGCGCACGGCAGGGTTCCCCTGCAGGTCAGGCGTCGAGCACGAGCTTCGGGCAGCCCTTCTCCGCTCGCGACACGCAGATCATCATCGTCTCGTTCGCCTCCTGCTCGGTGGCGGTGAGGATCGAGTCGCGATGGTCGGCGCGACCGGCGACGATGCGCGTCTCGCACGTTCCACAGGTGCCCTCGAGGCAGGACGAGAGCGCGCGGACACCGTGTTCCTCCGCGACCTCGAGGACGGTCCGGTCGGCCGGCACCGTCGCCGTGATGCCCGAGGCCGCGAACTCGACCTCGAACGCGACGTCGGGTTCGGTCCGGACGATCTGCTTGGCGGCGAATCGTTCGGTGACCAGCGATCCCACGGGCCAGTGCGCGCTCGCGGCCTCGATCGCCTGCAGCAGCGGCTCGGGGCCACAGCAGTAGATCAGGGTGTCGTCGGCGGGTACGGCGAGCAGACCCGCGAGGTCGAGCAGGCCGTGCTCGTCCTGCGGACGCACGGTGACCTTGTCGCCGTACCGTTCGAGTTCACCGAGGAACGCCATGGACGCGCGGGTGCGACCGCCGTACAGCAACGACCACTGCGCGCCCTGCGCCTCGACCTGCTCGATCATCGGCAGGATCGGGGTGATCCCGATGCCGCCCGCGACGAAGACGTACCGCTTCGCGGGCCGCAGCGGGAAGTTGTTGCGCGGCAGTCCGACCGTGACGGTCGAACCCTCGTGCAACCGGTCGTGGACGAAGGTCGATCCGCCACGCGAGGCGGGCTCGCGCAGCACACCGATCCGCCACCGCGACGCGTCCTGCGGCGACGAGCACAGCGAATACTGACGCACCAGGGCGTCGTCGCCCTCGCCCAGCCGGACCTCGGCGTGCGCGCCGGGCTTCCACTGCGGCAGGGCCTGCCCGTCGGCGTGACCGAGAGTCAGCGAGACGACCCCGTCCGCCTCCTCGCGCCGTTCGAGAACGGTGAGCGAGAAGTGGCGTGCGACGGTCGTCTTCGCGCGTTCGACGTCGGCGACGTCCCAGGTGACCGGCAGGGTCCGGCGCACCGGGAGCAGCGCGATCGGCAGGAAGTCGAGCGGCACCTCGGGGGCGGGCCGCAGCGAGGGCAGCCGCTCGAACAGCACCTTCAGCGCGGTCGCGCCCTGCACGCGGGCGAGTGCCTGCCCGAGGCAGGTGTGCCGGCCCTGGGTGAAGGCGAGGTGGTCCTCCGGATCGGACCGGTGGATGTCGAACTCGAACGGGCGAGCGGTGCGGGCGGGGTCGGTGTTGGCACTGGCGAGCGCCATCCACACCATGTCGCCCTTCTTGATCTGCGCACCGCCGAGTTCGATGTCCTGCTCGGCCTGCCGCGCCGCGAAAGTCGACGACGGGCGCCGTCGCACGGTCTCCTCGAACACCCGCGACCACAGCTCCGGATCGGCGATCGCCTCGGCGAGCACGTCGGGGTTCTGCGCCAGGAACAGCACCGCGTTCGACACCGCCTGCGTCGTCGAGTCGACGCCGGCCATCGCGAATTCCGTGAGGTGCACGGCGATCTGGGCCGACGACAACATCGGTTCGCCGTCCTTGCCGGTGACGATCGCCATGTCGGAGATGAGATCCGTGCCCGGGTTCTCGCGGCGCTCGTCGATGATGCCGCGCAGCACGAGCGTGGCGTCGACATAGCGCTGCCACACCTCGGTGCGCATCGGTTCGGCCATCGGTTCGGCGGCCGAGGCGAGGATCATGGCGAAGTCGTCGCGGAGCTGCCGCATCATGGCGTCGTGCTCGTAGCCGAGTCCCATGTGCGCCATGATCGTTCCGGTGGTGAGCTCGAGGGCGTACTCGGTGACCAGATTGGCCGAACCGTTCGCCTCGAACCGGTCGATGATGCGGTGCGCGCGGGCCTCGATCTCGGGCTGCAGCGCCTGCATGCGCGCCTTGGTGAAGCCGCGTTGCGCCACGAAGCGGTGGTCGGTGTGGCCCGGCGGGTCGGAACCGACCAGCATCTGGGTGATCAGGTCCGGCGGGACGATCGCGCGGAACTGTTCGGGCACGTCGATGGTGCCGGAGTTTCCACCGGAGGTGAACTTCTGCCAGTCGGCGAGCACGGTCTCGACGTCGTCGCGACGGGTGACGATCCACGCGTTCAGGTGCGGGTAGAAGAAGACCGGCGTCTCGTCGCGGAATTTCGCGAAATGTGCTGCGGGATCGACGAAGTAGTCGTCACCGAGAGCGTCGAAGCCGTGTGCCACCGGGCAGCGTGCCGCCGGGGCTTCGGGGGTGAGGGTCATGACGGGCTCCCATCCCGGCCGCGGCCGGAACGTTGCAGGGTCGTGTGGTTCAGACGGCCGCAGCAGCAGCCATGGTGGACAGCTTCTGGAACCGGGCGACGTTGTCGCCCTCGTCCATGCAGCCGGCCGAGAGGAAGACGAAGGTCATGTCGAGTTCGGGGTCGACCCAGAACAACGAGGAGCCGGCGCCGTAGTTGCCGAAGGTGCGCGGCGAGGTGAAAGGTCCGAAGAAGGACGCATGGGATCCGGTGCCGGACAGGGAGAATCCGAGTCCGAAGTTGCCGGGCGGGGTCTCCCATCCCCGGGACGCGGCGATGCCCGCGTACAGGTCGTTGGGCATCGTGCCGGTCTGCAGGGTGGTGGCCCGGTCCACGACGACCGGGGCGATGAGGTACTCGCCGTCGACCTCACCCTTGCGGCGGAACATCTCGGCGTAGGCGAAGATGTCGTCGACGGTGCTCACGGCACCGACCCACGGGATCTCCGATTCCTCGCTGATGGCGTCGTTGAGGTCCTCGATGTCGGCGGGCGAGAGCCATCCGTTGTCGGGGACGTACGCCTTGAGCGGCACGGCGTCGGCGCGCCAGGCCTCGGGCAGACCGAAGGCGGTGCGCGTCATCCCGATCGGGTCGAAGATCAGATCCTTCGCCAGATCGCGGAAGCGCTCGTATCCGTAGACACGCCGGACCATCTCGCCCATGAGGGCGTGATTGATCGAGGGCGCGTAGTTGAGGTTGGTGCCGGGTTCGTTGACCACGTCCACCGAGCACAGCGCCTCGATGACGTCGGCGAGGACACCGAAGCGGTCGGGGCCGAGGCCGGGGTTCGGGGTGGCCGGCATGCCGGAGCGGTGGGTCAGCAGGTGGTGCAGGTTGATCCGGTCCTTGCGCACGGACCGGAAGACGTCGGTGCCGAAGAACTCGGGGATGATGTCGACGACGCGGGTCGACAGGGCCAGCTTGCCCTCACCGAGGGCCCGGTAGGCGAGCGCGTTGGTGAACGACTTCGTCATCGACAGGATGCGGAAGACGTTGTCGTGCCGCATCGGGGTCTTGGTCGCGCGTTCGGCGTAGCCGATGGTCTCGTTCACGGCGATGTCGCCGTGGCGGGCGACGATGATGTTGACGCCGTCGTAGTCCCCGCGATCGATGTCGCGGCGGATCTCGTCGGTGAGGCGGGTGAGGGCCTTGCGGTCCAGGGCGCGGGTGGCGAGGGCGGTCATCTTCGACGGTCCTGTTCTCGAAAGTTCTGGTGGGGTGGCGGGTACGGCTGTCACATGACCAGGCCGCCGGACGGCGAGAACGTCTGTCCGGTGTAGTAGGCGCCTTCCTCACCGGCGAGGAACAGCACGGTCCGCGCGACCTCCTCGGGGGTGGCGGGCCGTTTGATCGGCTGCAGGGACACGAGGAACTCGTTGAACTCGGGGTCGGTCTGCCGGAACAGCGGGGTGTCGACGGCGCCGGGGGCGAGCGCGTTGACGCGGATGCCGAAGGGCGCGAGTTCGGTCGCCGTCTCGCGGGTGAGGCCGAGGACACCGGCCTTCGAGGCCGGATAGTAGGCCGGCATCGCGACGGACATCAGCGCGGCGGCGGATGAGAAGTTGACGATCGCTCCCCCTCCGGCCTTCTTCATCAGCGGCACGGCGGCGCGGGTGGTGTAGAACGGCCCGTACAGGTTGATCTTGAGGACGCGGTCGAAGTCCTCGTCGGTGACCGACTCGATGAACTCGGGGTGGTGCGGCCGGCCTTCCTTGGCCGCGGTGAAGCCCTTGTAGTTCTCCTCGTTGAGCGCCTCGGCGGCGGCGCGGTTGGGCGTGTTGACCCCTGCGGCGTTCACCAGCACGTCGAGACGACCCTGCTCATCGGCGACCTTCGCGAAGGCGGCACGCACGGCATCGGGATCGGCGATGTCGAGGGGAACCGGGCGAGCTCCGGGCAGCGCCGCGAAGTCGCGCTCGAGATTCTCGGCGGAGATGTCCGCCCCGTAGACGACGGCGCCCTGTTCGGCGAACGCCGCAGCGGTGGCCAGACCCATGCCCGACGCGGCACCGGTGACGAAGACGACCTTGTCCTGGAACTGCATTCGATACTCCTCGACGCTCGCGGGCCCATGTGCGGCTACCCGACGGGTCGAAAGCATGGCATTTCAGTAGACGCATGTCTAGCGAAATTTTCTCCGAAGTTCATAACCCCAGTTCGAGGACGGTATTTTGCATATGAAATATCTGTAATACACCTGCGAGGCATCAGGTTCGGAGGATTGTCCGACCCCTTGGAATGGGGGAAGCCCCCACCGACCCGAGAGGGTCGATGGGGGCTTCGCCGGAAGGCTCCGGTCAGACGATCACGCGTTGACGACCGCGTCCAGCACGCTGTAGAACATGCCGAGTCCGTCGTCGCTGGGGCCGGTGAGCGCCTCGGTGGCGTGCTCGGGGTGCGGCATGAGACCGACGACCCGGCCGTTCGCCGACGAGATACCGGCGATGCCGCGCTGCGAACCGTTCGGGTTGTCGCCCGCGAAACGGAACACCACGCGACCTTCACCCTCGAGCTCGTCGAGCACCTCCTCCGATGCCTGGTAGCGGCCCTCACCCGACTTGAGCGGGATGAGGATCTCGGCGCCGGCCTCGTAGCGCGAGGTCCACGCGGTGGTGTTCGACTCGACCTTCAGCCACTCGTCGCGGCAGACGAAGTGCAGACCGGCGTTGCGGGTGAGCGCGCCGGGCAGCAGACCCGCCTCGCACAGCACCTGGAAGCCGTTGCAGATGCCGAGGACGGGCATGCCCTTCTGCGCGGCCTCGACGACCTTGCCCATCACCGGCGCGAACCGTGCGATGGCGCCGCAGCGCAGGTAGTCGCCGTAGGAGAAGCCGCCGGGCACGATCACCGCGTCGACTCCCTTGAGATCGGCGTCCCCGTGCCACAGGCTCACGGCCTCACCACCGGCGAGCTTCACCGCGCGGGAGGCGTCGACGTCGTCGAGCGTGCCCGGGAAGGTGATGACTCCGATGCGTGCGCTCATGCGTCACCGTCGATCCGCCGGATGGCCCAGTCCTCGATCACCGTGTTGGCGAGCAACGACTCGGCGATCTTCTCGAGCTCCTCGTCGCCGACGCTGCCGTCGACCTCGAGCTCGAAACGCTTGCCCTGACGGACGTCGGTCACGCCCGCGAAGCCCAGCCGCGACAGCGCCCCGGTGATGGCCTGACCCTGGGGGTCGAGAATCTCGGCTTTGGGCATGACTTCGACGACGACACGCGCCACGTGCTGCTCCTCGGTAGTAGTGCTGGCGCCCGGGGACGGACACCGGACATCCAGCAGTTTACCGGCCGTGGCCACCGGGACGGGCATCGGCCGAGGTCCCGCTCGTGCGAGACCCGTCACCCCCGTTCAACGCCGCTCGGCAGCAACGAGTTCGCGCACGCGGGGCGCGACCTCACCGGCGAAACGTTCGAGGTCGGATCGCTCGTCGCTGCCGAGGACGAAGGTGCTGGTCCCGTGCCGCAGGGTCAGCTCGGCGAGCTGCTCGGCCCACACCTCGGGCGGCCCGTGCAGGAACGACCCGTCGGCGGTCCCCGCGAAGGTGCCGGAGATGTTGTAGAGCCGACGGATCGCGGCGGGATCACGCCCGGCACGGTGCGCGCCCTCGTCGACGCGGGCGCTCATCTCCCCCAGTTTCTCGGGCCCGGCGGCGAACGAACTCGGCAGCCATCCGTCGGCGAAGCGCCCGGTGACGTCGAGCATCCGCTTGCCGTAGGCCCCGAGCCAGATGCCGAGATCGTGCGCGGGGAACGGTCCCCGCTTCGCGCCGGTCAGCCGGTAGTACGTGCCGTCGACCCGGGCCGCGCCCTTCTCGTCCGACCACAGGGCGCGGATCACCTCGATCGCCTCGATCAGCGCATCGACCGCTTCGCCGGGGCTGCGGTGCGGTCCGCCGTTCGCGGCGACGGCGTCCCAGAAGGCACCCGACCCGAGACCCAGTTCGACGCGACCCCCACTGAGCCGGTCCAGCGAGGCCGCGCTCCGTGCGAGGATCACCGGCCCGCGCAGGGGCAGGTTCGCCACATCGGGCGCGACCGTCACGGTCGTGGTGCGCGCGGCGATCCACCCGAGCAGCGTCCAGGTGTCGAGGAATCGCGGCTGGTAGGGATGGTCCTGGATCGTCACCAGGTCGAGTCCGGCACGCTCCGACACCACGGCGAGGTCGACGACGCCCGCCGGATCGGCAGCGGAGGGCGTGAGGAAGCTGCCGAAGCGGAGTTCCTGTCCATAGTCGGTCATCGGGCTCCTTCCGACGGCATACTCGACGGCATGCAACTGACCCATTTCGGCCATTCCTGCATCCTCGTCGAACACCTCGGCGCGAAGCTCCTTTTCGACCCCGGAAATTTCTCCCACGGGTTCGAGGGCATCACCGGACTCGACGCGATCCTCGTGACCCACCAGCATCCCGACCACGCCGACACCACCCGGCTGCCCGCGCTCCTCGAGGCCAATCCCGGAGCGCAACTGTTCTCCGACCCGCAGTCGGCGAACCTGCTCGACGGCGACTGGACCGCGGTGCGTCCCGGCGACTCCTTCTCGGTGGGTTCGCTGACCGTGCGCGGCACCGGCGGACGGCACGCGGTGATCCACCCCGACATGCCCGTCATCGACAACACGGCCTTCCTCGTGGGCGACGACGAGAATCCGTCGCGGCTGCTGCACCCCGGCGACTCGCTGTACATCCCGCACGAGCGCGTCGACGTGCTGGCCCTGCCGTCGACCGCGCCGTGGCTCAAGATCTGGGAGGCGATCGACTACCTGCGCGCGGTGAATCCGCGGGTCGCCGTGCCGATCCACCAGGGCATCGTCAACGACAACGGTCGCGGCATCTTCTACGGCCGGTACAGCGAGATGGCGCCCGAGGGCACCGAATTCCGCGTGCTGCCGCACGAGGACGGAGTCGAGGTCTGACGCTGCGGAGCGCGAAACGGTCGTCGGCGCGGGATGTTTCGCGCTCCTATGACCGTTTCGCGCTCTGCTGTCCCGGTCGACGCCGACGGGAGGTTCAACGGGCGGCGGCGCGACCTGCCGCCCGTCCCGAGAAGATGCATCCGCCGAGGAAGGTGCCCTCGAGCGACCGGTAGCCGTGGACGCCGCCACCACCGAAGCCGGCGACCTCACCGGCGGCGAAGAGACCGTCGAAGACCGACCCGTCCGACCGCAGGACGCGCGACGACAGGTCGGTCTCGAGGCCGCCGAGCGTCTTACGGGTGAGCAGATGCAGCTTCACGGCGATGAGCGGGCCGGCCTTGGGGTCGAGGATCCGGTGCGGCGCCGCGATGCGGACGACGCGATCGGGTGCGTAGGCGCGCGCCGAGCGCACCGCCGCGACCTGCAGGTCCTTGGTGTACTTGTTGTCCATCTCGCGGTCGCGGGCCTCGACCACCGAACGCACCTGCTCGTAGTCGAGCGGCGCCTCGGGGGTGAGTTCGTTCATGCCCGCGACGAGATCGGCGAGCGTGTCGCGGACGACGAAGTCGACACCGCGCTCCTTGAAGGCCTCGACCGGTCCGGGTGCACCCGACCTGACCCGCTGCAGCAGCAGGCGGAGGCTGCGCCCGGTGAGGTCGGGATTCTGCTCGGAGCCGGAGAGCCCGAATTCCTTCTCGATGATCTTCTGGTCGAGCACGAACCAGGTGTGGTCGTAACCCGTGCTCACGATGTACTCGAGGGTGCCGAGCGTGTCGAAGCCGGGGAACAACGGCACCGGCAACCGCTTGCCGGTGGCGTCGAGCCACAGCGAGGACGGGCCGGGCAGAATGCGGATGCCGTGATCGGGCCACACCGGGTCGTAGTTGGTGATGCCCTCGGTGTAGTGCCACATGCGGTCGCGGTTGACGATGTTCCCGCCGGCCTTCTCGGTGATCTCGAGCATCCGGCCGTCGACGTGGGCGGGCACACCGCTGAGCATGTGCTTCGGCGGCTCCCCCATCCGCTTCGGCCAGTTCTTCTTCACGAGGTCGTAGTTGCCGCCGATACCGCCGGAGGTGACGATGACGGCTCCGGCGGAGAACTCGAAGTCCCCGACGACGGTGCGGGAGGACGCCACGCCGCGCGCCGCGTCGGTGGGTTCGAGAATCGCCCCGCGCACACCGGTGGCGGCGCCGTCGGTGACGACGAGTTCGTCGACCCGGTGGCGGTGCTTCAGCGTGACGAGTCCGCGTTCGACGCCTTCGCGGAGCTTGCGCTCGAAGATCTCGACGAGGCCCGGACCGGTGCCCCAGGTGATGTGGAATCGCGGGACCGAGTTGCCGTGCCCTGCAGCGTCGTATCCGCCGCGTTCGGCCCAGTTGACCATCGGGAAGATCTTCAGCCCGCGCTGCTTGAGCCAGGCGTGCTTCTCCCCCGCGGCGAACTCGACGTAGGCCTGGGCCCAGCGCCGCGGCCAGCGGTCCTCGATCTCGCGGTCGAAGCCGGCGGTGCCCATCCAGTCCTGCAGGGCGAGTTCGTAGGAATCCTTGATCCCGAGTCGTCGCTGTTCGGGACTGTCGACGAAGAACAACCCACCGAACGACCAGAAGGCCTGCCCACCAATGTTGTTCGAGTTCTCCTGATCGACCAGCAGAACCTTGCGACCGGCGTCGATCAGTTCACCGACCGCCACGAGCCCCGCGAGTCCCGCCCCCACCACGATCACGTCAGCGTCCATGGCCGCCAACATTACCGAGCGGATGCGACGACCGGGAGCACCGGCGGGCCCGGCGGGATCACGCCACGCGGCTGTTCGACGGGCGCGGCCGCCAGGCGTGGACGGTCGGCTCGGCACCGTGGTGCAGCGCGAGGTCGACAGCGTCGAGGACCGCCTGGCGGGGTCCGGACTCGGCGAGCCGGGGCGCGGCGATCGCCAGGCGCAGCAGCTCCCCGCGCCGCGCCGTCCGCGACGCCCCCATCACCATCGCGCGGCATCGCCACACGTCCGACCCCGCACCGTCGCCGAGGCCGTACACCCGCGCCTTCGTCACGGTGCCCGTTACCAGGTCGTGGATGCCGGCGTTGTCCGCCATCATCCGGAAACCGACCTGCGGAAGTGCTGCCACTGCGCCCGGCGACGCGCGCCATCGCGGTGGTGCGAACAGCCGGGTGCGGAGTCCGGTCTCCTCGAGCACGCGGTCGGCGGCGAGCAGGCGCAACCGTGCTTCGTGCTCGGGCAGCGTCGCGAACTCGGCGCGACGTCGCTTCGTCGCCGCCTGGTCGTAACCGTGTAGCACGATCGCGTCGCCGCCCTCGCGTCGCTCGAGCAGCCATTCCTGCGTCGCCGGATCCCGCGCGAGGCGGTAGTGGTCCTTCAGGCGGGGTGCGACGAACAATGACAACGGCACTCCGCGCGCATCCGTCTCACGGGCAAAGGCGTCCACGAGGTCGCGCGTGACGTCCCGGATCCCCGACACCGACACGATCATCCGTCCGCTCATGACCCCGAGCCTGCTGCACCCGGGTGAACGGCGTCCTGCCCTGCCGGGAAGTCCGGATGAAGACTCGGGCCGGCAATCCGCATCCCGTTCATCGGGACAGTGTCGACGGCCACATCGAGCCGGGCATACCGTCCGGGCGTGGCAGTCCCGAACCAGACCTATACGCGCCTTCTCTCCCCCGGCACCATCGGGCCGATCACCCTGGACAACCGAGTGGTGATGCCCGCCATGGACATGAACCTCTGCGAGGACGGGGAGATCGAACAGGGCGACATCGACCATTTCGTCGCCCGCGCGGCCGGAGGCACCGGGCTGATCGTCACCGGATGCTGCGCGGTCGCCTATCCGGCGGGATGCGCCAGCACTAAGGAACCCGGCCTGTCCGAGGACCGGTTCATCCCCGGTCTCCGTGCGCTGGCCGACGCCGTCCACGAGGCCGGCAGCAAGCTGTGCGTGCAGATGGTGCATCACGGCAAGGTCGCTCGCATCGACACCCTGCAGGGCCGTCCGCAACTGGTACCGAGCATCCCGAAGCCGCCGAGCGACATGAGCGCGATGGCGGACTGCACCCCCGAGGAGCTGCAGCGCATGGCTGCGATCCAGGGCGGCAAGCAGGCCACCTACAACGAAGCCACCGAAACCGATATCCAGTGGCTGATCCGCATGTTCGCCGAGGCAGCGGGCCGGGTCGCTGCCGCCGGAGCGGACGCCGTCGAGATCCACGCCGCCCACAACTACGTGCTCGGCGCCTTCCTCAGCCGCTACACGAACCAGCGCACCGACGAATACGGCGGGTCGCTGGAGAACCGGGCCCGGCTGACCTGCGAGGTGATCCGCGCGGTCAAGGCCGAGGTCGGCGACCGCCTCGCCGTCATCGTGCGCCTGGCAGGGCAGGAATACGGTGAGACGGACGGCCTGACCGTCGAGGAATCCGCCGCTGCCGCAGTGCTGTTCGAGCAGGCCGGCGCCGACGCTCTCCACGTCACGGGCACCGCACTGAACGCGTTCGCGAACTTCACCGACGGCCCGCTGCCGGACAAGGTCGGCTTCTACACTTCCGAGGCCGCGGTCATCAAGCGTGCGGTGTCGATCCCCGTCATCACCGTCGGCCGCATGCTGCCGGAGGTCGGCGAGCGGATGATCGCCGAGGGCGTCACTGACTTCGTAGCGATGGGACGTCAGTTGCTGGCCGATCCCGCGCTCGTCGCCAAGCTGAAGCAGGGGCGCAGCGAACAGATCCGCCCGTGCATCAACTGCTACGTGTGCGTGCAGGAGAACTTCTGGGACGCCACGCCCATCTGCGCGGTCAATCCGGCGCTGGGCAACGAGACACTCGTGCCGTTCGTCCGCACTGCGGCGCCGAAGCACATCGTCGTGGTCGGTGCCGGTCCGGGCGGTCTCGAGGCGGCGCGGGTCGCCACCGAGCGCGGGCACCGCGTCACCGTCCTGGACAAGACCGACCGGCTGGGCGGGACCCTGTGGTTCTCGACCCTCACCACCCCCGACAACGAGCGGCTGCTGAAATGGCTGACGGCCGAGGTCACCCGCCTCGCCATCGACGTGCGGCTCGGCACCGAGGCCACCGCCGCATCGATCCGCGCCCTGGAGCCGGACGTGGTGGTCGTCGCGACGGGCGCCGTGCGGGAACGTCCCACCGTGCCGGGCGGGGACCTGCCGCACGTGCACACAGGCGACAGCATGCGTGCGCTCATGACGGGCGCGGGCGACGTCTCCGGCCAGTCGCCCCTGCTGCGGATGATGGGCCGATTGGGCAAGCTCGCGGGTATCACCACGAGCCCCCGGAGGATCCGTGATCTGAGCCGGCGGTTCCTGCGTTTCCTGCCGATGGCGAAGGACGTCGTCGTGATCGGCGGGTCGCTCGTCGGTCTGGAGCTGGCCGAGTTCATGGCCGATCGCGGCAGCCGGGTGACGCTGCTCGCCGAAGGTCAGCAGCTCGGGGTGCCGATGGCAATGCCGCGCCGGTGGACCGCCGTCAAACACGCGCGCGAGGTGGGCGTCGAGGTGCACCGCAATGCGACCGTTCAGCGCATCACGCGGAAGACGGTGGAGTTCACGGTCGGTGGGGAGACGAAATCGGTGCGCGCCCGGATGGTCGTCGTCGCGTCCGGGGTGTCGGCGGCGGCACCGCTCGCCGACGAGCTGGCCGGCTCGGGCATCGACGTCCGCGTCGTCGGGGACGCGGGTCGGGTCGACTACATCGAGGGCGCCGTCCACAGTGCCTGGAAGGTGGCAACCGACCTGTGAGAACAGTAGGTGGCGGCCGGTTCGTGCACTCACGAACCGGCCGCCACCCGTCGGATCAGGCCTCCCGGTCGCCCGGCGCCGCGAACCTGTCGCGGTGCACGGCCTCCTCGAGCGGGCGACCCTTGCGCCAGCCGAACCGTTCGAGGTCGGGTATTTCCTGCAGCCGCGTGACCGGGCCGACGCACAGCCACGCGATGGGACGCACGGGTGCGCTCACTCCGACGAAGTCGGCGAGGAAGTCCTCCTCGTAGAACGACACCCATCCCACGCCGAGTCCCTCGGCGGTCGCGGCGAGCCACAGGTTCTGGATCGCCAGCACGGCCGAGAACAGGCCGGATTCGTCGATGGTGTGGCGGCCGAGGATGTGCTTGCCGCCGCGTTCGGGGTCGTAGGTGACGACGACGCCGGTCCCCGATTCGACGATGCCTTCGATCTTGATGGGGTCGAAGGTGCTCTTCCGGTCCTCGGGGAGCGAGTCGGCGAACGCCTGTCGGCAACCGGCGACGTGCTCGGCGAACTCCTTCAGTCGCTGTTCGTCCTGCACGACGACGAAGTCCCAGGGCTGGGTGTTGCCGACACTGGGTGCGTGGTGGGCGGCCCGCAGGATGCGCATCAGCGTGTCCTCGTCGAGCCGTTCCCCGTTGAATTCTGCACGGACGTCGCGACGCATGCGGATGATGTCGTACAGCGCGTCCCGCGCTTCTGTGCCGAACATGTCAGGCCGGCAGGATCTCTTCGAGGGCGTCGAGGATCTCGGGCGCATCCGGTTCCGTGCGGGGACGGAAGCGCGCGGCGACCGTGCCGTCGGGGGCGATGAGGAACTTCTCGAAGTTCCACTGGATGTCGCCGGCCTCGCCGGAGGCGTCCGGGTGCTTGGTGAGCTCGGCGTAGAGCGGATGCCGGTTCTCGCCGTTGACCTCGATCTTCTCGAGCAACGGGAAGGTCACGCCGTAGGTGGCGGAGCAGAACTCCTGGATCTCCTCCGGTGTGCCGGGCTCCTGACCCATGAACTGGTTGCACGGCACGCCCACGACGAACAGTCCGCGGTCGCGGTATTCCTGCGCGAGCTTCTCGAGCGCCGCGTACTGCGGGGTCAGGCCGCACTTGGACGCGACGTTCACGACGAGAACCGCGTGGCCCTCGTACGCGCCGAGATTCGTGGGTTCACCCGTGAGGGTGTTGATCGGGATATCCTGGAGAGGCGTGGTCATGCTTCCAAACTATCGTGTGCCCGATCACTCCCCCGAACATCGGCGTGCTACATCTTCTCCCCCGGGAGCGCGGCGGCCTGCCGAACCCACTTCCGGACCTTCTCCTCGTCGAGGTCCTCGAGCCGGCGGATGTCGTGATAGCGCATCTCGGGATGCTTGGACCCCTTCTCCGGCAGCGGGTCGAGCGAACTCCCCCTGAAGAAACTCAGCTGCACGTAGTTCGTGAAGCAGCGGAACGTGAGGAACCAGCTGTCGTCGGCGGTGCCGTAGAGCGGCTGGTTCCACTTCACGGCGTTGTGGACGTCGGGAACGTCCTCGAGGATCAGCTCGTCGAGGCGTCGGCCGATGTCGTGCTTCCACTCGGGCATCGCCGCGATGTAGGCCTCGACCGGTTCCCTGCCCATCCCCTTCGGGATCTGGGGGTTGCCACCCGACAACAGCTTGGGTCCGGTGCCCTTCTCGGACTCGCTCATGAGGTTTCCCCTCCTTGTCCCGGCACGGGAGCACCCGCCGGGAACCCTTCTGCGATGTAGGACTCGTAGACCGGCCGCCAGGCCTCCGAGTCGGTCTCCTGCGACGGCGGTTCGCCTGCCAGCAGGGCGTCGAACTCGTCGAGGCAGACCGTCCAGCCTGCGGCGACCATCGCGGCGGTCTCCCGGTCGCCGAGGACGTTGACGAAGACGAACAGGCAGCCCTGCGGCGTCGGGTTCAGTGTGAACCCCAGTTCGTCGCCCTCCCACGTGTAGGACAGGCTGCCGCGTGGCTCGCACGCCAGGATCGTGCCCTTCGTGGGCTCGGCGCCGGGCTCGTCGGTGAAGGTGATCGTGCCGCCTTCACGGAGTTCGATGTCGACGGCGGCGGGGAACCATCGGGAGAGTTCGGCCGGGTCGGTCACCGCGCTCCACAGGCGTTCCTGCGGATACGGGTACTCCCGCTCGAAGCGGATCGCGGGGCGGCCTTCGACATCGACGAATCGAGCTCGGTTCTTCACAGCGACTCCCGAAGTTGTGCGGTTGAAGAGCGTTGCGTGGCTTCTTCCCCGAACTATGCCGCATCCCTCCGACAGGAGGGTGCGATCAGGAGACCCGGTCGAACTCGTCCTCGATGTCCCCGCTACGGCTCGAGCACCACCTCTGTCGGAGGCCGCGGTGACATAGCAGGATCGAACCGACCACCGCAGCCATCAGGAGAACGTCCATGCGCATCGCCAACCTCGACAACCGAGCCGTCCTCGTCGTCGGTGACCCCGGCAACGAGCGGGGCATCGACATCGCCACCGCGTCCGACGGCCGGTTCGGACCCGACCTCGCCTCGATCTACGAGTCGTGGGACGAGGTGCGGGCGTGGGCGGCGGACGCGGACGTCACCGACCACGCTGCGATCGACCGTGCCCGGCTCGGCGCCCCTTCCCCCGCACCCCGTCAGGTCTTCGCGGTCGGGTTGAACTACGACGACCACGCCGCCGAATCGGGCTTCGAGGCGCCCACACATCTGCCCCCGGTGTTCACCAAGTACGTCTCGGCGTTCACCGGCCCCGACTCCGAGGTCACGATTCCGGACGGCGGCAACGTCGACTGGGAGATCGAACTCGTCGCCGTCATCGGTCGGGAGGCACGCGACGTCGACGCAGCAGACGCCTGGTCGTACGTCGCGGGCCTGACGGCGGGGCAGGACATCTCCGAACGCGTCGCCCAGATGCGCGGACCGGCGCCCCAGTTCGGTCTCGCCAAGTCCTATCCGGGCTTCGCTCCGCAGGGTCCGTGGCTCGTCACCCCCGACGAGTTCGCCGACCCGGACGATCTGGAACTGGGATGCGCAATCGACGGCGAGGAGGTCCAGAAAGGCCGTACGCGGGAGATGATCTTCTCCGTGCCCGCGCTGGTCGCCGAGCTGTCGCGCAACGTCACCCTGTATCCGGGCGACGTGATCTTCACCGGCACACCCGCGGGTGTGGGCATGGGCCGCGACCCGCAGCGCTACCTGCGCGCCGGTGAGCGGCTCGACAGCTGGATCGACGGCATCGGCGAACTGCACCAGCGTTTCATCGCCGCCGGCTCGTAGTCGCTACAGAAATGGCTGTCCGCTACGGAAATTTCCGTAGCGGACAGCCATTGTCGTAGCGGATGCCGGATCAGACGGACACCTTCTCCAGCTTCGCCGGTTCGCGCTCGGGAGCGGGCTCGTGATCGTCGATCATCATGCTCTCGTCGAACGGCAACCGTCCGCTGAGCACCTCGTCGACCCGTTCGCGATCCACCGACTTGGTCCACGTGCCGATGAGCAGGGTCGCGATGGCGTTGCCGGAGAAGTTGGTGACCGCTCGCGCCTCGGACATGAACCGGTCGACACCGACGATCAGGCCGACACCGTCGAGCAGGTCGGGACGGTGGCTCTGCAGACCGCCGGCAAGCGTCGCCAGGCCGGCGCCGGTGACCCCCGCCGCGCCCTTCGAGGCGACGATCATGAACAGCAGGAGCGAGACCTGCTCGCCGATGTTCAACGGGCTGCCCATCGCGTCGGAGACGAACAGGGCGGCCATCGTCAGGTAGATCGCGGTGCCGTCCAGGTTGAACGAGTAGCCGGTCGGCACGACCACGCCGACGGTGGTGCGCTGGACACCGAGGTGTTCCATCTTGGCGATCAGACGCGGCAGCGCGGACTCCGACGACGACGTCGCAAAGATGAGCAGGTACTCGCGGGCGAGGTACTTCACGAGCTTGAACACCGAGACACCGGCGACCGCGCGCAGCAGCGATCCGAGGATGCCGAAGACGAACACGACGCACGTGAGGTAGAAGGCGATCATCAGCACACCGAGTTGCAGCACGGCGCTCAGGCCGGTCTGGCCGACGACGTTGGCCATGGCACCGAACGCACCGATCGGGGCGAGCCACAGGATCATCGTCAGGATGCGGAAGACGAGCTTCTGCAGGTGGCCGATGCCGCGGAGGATCGGTTCACCCGACTTGCCGATGCCCTGGATCGCGAAGCCGACGAGCAGCGCCACGAACAGGGTCTGCAGGACACTGCCCTCGGTCAGTGCGGAGAGCAGGGAGGTCGGGATGATCGACGCAATGAAGTCGACGGTGCCACCGGCTGCGTGCGCCTTCTCGGCGAGTTCGGCACCCGAACCGGCGTTGGCCGGATCGAGGGTGAGGCCCGAGCCCGGGTCGAGCAGGTTGCCCACACCGAGACCGATCGCGAGTGCCACTGTCGACATGCCCACGAAGTAGATCAGCGCGAGTCCGCCGATCCGGCCGACACTCGCCGCCGCCCGCACCGACCCGATGCCGAGCACGATGGTGCAGAAGATCACCGGGCTGATCATCATCTTGATCAGGTCGACGAACATGGTGCCGAGGACACCGAGCGACTTGCCCGTCTCCGGCGCCAGCCATCCGACGGCGATACCGGCGACGACAGCGATGATGACGCCGATGTACAGCCAGTGGGTACGGTCGCGGCGTTTCCCGTCGCGTTCGGTGCTGGTGCTCATGGGGTGCCCTTCGATCCCGGATGTCGTGTGCGGTGGTGACCGGAGTCACTTCCACCTACCCGAAATGGTTGTCGGGAAACGCCCCGCCGAGGAAGTTTGTGTACATAGTGTTCACGGGGAGGTGACCGGTGAGACGTCGCGAGATGCGGCAGCCCATGAGCGTGGCGAGCCGGTTGCTGATCCTCCAATTGGTGGTGTTCACCGTGGTCGCGGTCGTGGCGGGCATCCTGTTCGCCGTCGACGAGCGCCGCGACGCCGACGACGCGACGCGCCGGTCCGTGACCGATATCGCAGTGACCATGGCACAGTTCCCGGAGGTCGCCGAGGGGTTGGAATCGGCCGATCCCACCGCGGCGCTGCAACCGCGTGCCGAGCAGGTCCGCGAGGCGACCGGCACCGACTTCGTGGTGGTCGTCGATCCGGACGGGATTCGCGTGACGCACCCCGTCGTCGACGAGATCGGACGCCCGTACACCGGTCATATCGACGAGGCCCGGTCGGGCACGCCGTTCACCGAGACGTACACGGGCAGTCTCGGCCCGTCGATCCGCACCGTCGCGCCGGTCCACGCCGACGACGGTGACCTGGTGGGCTTCGTGTCGGTCGGGGTGACCCGGCAACGCATCGCTGAGAACTTCCTGCGGGGGCTTCCGGGCATCGTGGGGGTCGTGGCCGCAGGACTGGCGGTGTCGGCGGTCGGCGCCTATCTCATCTCCCGGCGGCTCCGCCGGCAGACCCTCGGCCTGAATCCCGACCAGCTGCGGCGCATGTACGAACACCACGACGCCGTCCTGCACTCGATCGGAGAGGGACTGCTGGTGTTCGGCACGGCCGAGGACTCCCCGCGGGTCGACGTTGTCAACGACGAGGCCCGCCGCCTGCTCGGGCTTCCCCCGACCGGACCGGTCCCCTTCGACACGCTCCCCGAGACACTGCGCGAACTCGCACTCACCGGTGAGGCACGCGACGAGGTGCACCTGACGCGCGACCGCACCCTCGTCGTCAACAGCGACGCGGTGAACTGGAACGAGCGCCGCATCGGCACGGTCGTCACTCTCCGCGACCACACCGAACTACGCGGCGTCCTGGGCGAACTCGACTCGGTCCGCGGGTTCGCCGAGTCGCTGCGGGCGCAGGCACACGAGTCGGCGAACCGCCTGCACACCATCATCACGATGGTCGAACTCGGCCGGCCGGAGGAGGCGGTCGCCTTCGCGACGCAAGAACTGGCGGTCTCTCAACATCTGATCGACAGGTTGACGAGCGCCGTCCACGAACCGGCGCTGTCGGCACTGCTGCTCGGCAAGATCGACGAGGCCGCCGAACGAGGGGTGGAACTGACCGTCACCGACGACACGGAACTCGGTCCGGTTCCGATCCCGGCGCGCGATATCGTCACTCTCGTCGGGAATCTCATCGACAACGCCATCGACGCCTCCCATGCGTCGGACGATCCGTGGGTGGAGGTGACTGTGCGCCAGGAGGATTCGTCGATGGTCGTCGAGGTCGCCGACAGCGGGCCGGGAATGTCGTCGGACGTGCTGGCCCGGGCCATGCAGCGCGGCTATTCCACCAAGTCCGAGCAGCGCGGCCTCGGACTCGCGCTCGTCGCCCAGGTCGTCGCGCGTCACGGCGGCACCCTGCGCACCGAACCGTCGCTGGGTTCGATGATCGTCGCCGAGATCCCCCTCGGAGGCACGTCGTGATCCGCGTGCTCATCGTCGAGGACGAGCCGCTCATCGCCGAGGCCCACCGCGAATACGTCGGCAGGGTGGACGGATTCGAGGTGGTAGGTGTCGTGCACACGGGCAGCGACGCCGTGCGGGCGGTCGCGTCGGCGGCGCGGGCGAAAACACCGGTGGATCTGGTGCTGCTCGACATCGGGCTCCCCGACACGAACGGCCTCGAGGTCGCCGCGCGCCTGAGCGCCGGTCGCCCGAGCCCCGACATCATCGCTGTGACGTCGAATCGCGATCTGGAGGTCGTGCGGACGGCGGTCGCTCGGGGCGTGGTGTTGTATCTGCTCAAGCCGTTCACCTTCGCGGCGCTGCAGGACAAGCTCGAACAGTACGTGGCCTATCGTTCGGCGCTGCGCGACGCGGAGACGGCGGCGGGTCAGCACGACATCGACCGCGCCATGGCGGCCCTGCGCACGAGCAGTTCCCGTCCGTCGACCCCCAAGGGCATCTCCCCCGACACGCTGTCGAAGATCACCGATTTCCTCCACGACGCCGACGGCCCGCGCACCGCCGCGGAAGTCGGATCGGCCGTGGGGGTCTCACGCGTCACGGCATGGCGTTATCTCGAACGACTCGCCGACGACGGAGCCGCGACCCGTCTCACCGAGTACGGCCGCGCCGGCCGACCCCAGGTCCGGTACGAACTGCGCAGGTGAGCGGTCGTGTATCCGATGACGAGGCGACAACGATGCGATAACTCCGTTAACGGGGGCGTCGGCGGGTCGCGACGTACCGGGTGATCACCTGCCCGACTCCACCGAGGAGGCACACACGTGAGATTCCATCCGACCGCGCTCCTGATCCCCGTCGTCGCAACGACGTTGCTCGCGGGATGCGGGAACGACGACACGACGGCCGTCCCCACGACGACCTCCACAAGCGAGACTGCGCCGGCCACGGGCGCGAACACGGCACGACCTGCACCGGTGCCCGCCGAGTCGACAGAGATTCCCGCGCCGGTCGAGCCCACGCTGGAGGCGTCGGCGCTCGAAGGCAACGGGCTGTGTCTCGACCCGGCGTCGGCTCCCGTCGCGGACGCGCTCGCGGGTCTGAGCGACGACGGGTTCGCGTGGCAGATCGAGGACTCCACCGACGCCGTCGTCGGCGACTGCCCGTCGCTGATGTGGCTGGTCGCGGTGGGTGGGAACAGTGCGTCCTCCCCCGAGCACGTGCTGTTCTTCGCCGACGGCAGCTATCTGGGCACTGCGACGTCGGAGCCGTACGCGTACACCTCGGTGGTCGACGCCTCCGACGGCACCGTCACGGCGGAGTACCGCTGGATCGCCGGTGACGAGCCGTTCTGCTGCCCCGAGGGCGGCCCCGCGACCGTGCGGTACACCTGGGACGGCTCGCAGATCGTCATGCTCGACCCGCTGCCGCAGGAGATGCTCGACTCCTACAACTGATCCTGTTTCCATCCGCTACGAGTTCGACTATCCGCCACGGCAATTGCTGCGGCGGACGACGAAAAGGCGAGCTGATACGAACCGCTCACGGCAGGTAGTGCTTGCGGACGAGCCGATGCCGGCGCCGCTGCCGACAACGGAACGTGCAGGCTACTGCGCGGAAGCCTCCGCGCGGTAGGCACCGGACGTCTCGAGCACCCACGCGAATTCGAACGCGACCTCGCGCCACTTCTCGTAGCGCCCCGACACACCGCCGTGCCCCGCGCTCATCTCCGTCTTGAGCAGCAAGGGGGCATCGCCGGTCTTCGTCGCGCGCAGCTTGGCGACCCACTTGGCGGGTTCGACGTAGAGCACGCGGGTGTCGTTGATGCTGGTGATCGCGAGGATCGCCGGGTAGTCCTTGGCCTCGACGTTCTCGTAGGGGCTGTACGAGCGCATGTACTCGTACACCTCGGGGTTCTCGAGCGGGTTGCCCCACTCGTCCCATTCGATCACTGTGAGCGGCAGGGACGGATCGAGGATCGAGGTGAGCGGGTCGACGAACGGGACGTTCGCGAGGATGCCCGCGAACAGCTCGGGTGCGATGTTCGCGACCGCACCCATGAGCAGGCCACCGGCACTGCCGCCGTCGGCGACGAGCTTCTCCGGGCTCGTGACGCCGGTGTCGATCAGGTGCCGCGCGCACGCCACGAAGTCGGTGAAGGTGTTCTTCTTCGTCAGCGACTTGCCGTTCTCGTACCAGTGCCGGCCCATCTCGCCGCCGCCGCGCACGTGCGCGACCGCGAAGACCATGCCCCGGTCGAGCAGCGACAGGCGTGCGACGGAGAAGGCCGGGTCGATGCTGGCCTCGTACGAGCCGTAGCCGTACAGCAGGGTGGGGGCGTTCTCGGGGGTGCCCTTGCGCGCAACGATCGACAGCGGGATCTTCGTGCCGTCCTCGGCCGTCGCCCACTCGCGGCGCTGCTCGTAGAGCGTCGGGTCGAACTCGCCGAGCACGGGCTGCGACTTGAGCAGCTTCAGCTCGCCGGTGCTCACCGTGTAGTCGTAGACCCGGCTCGGGGTGATGAACGACGTGTAGCCCAGACGCAGTGTGGGCTGGGTCCACTCGGGGTTCGCGCCCGGTCCGACGGCGAAGAGTTCCTCGTCGAACTCGAGTTCGGTGAGCTTGCCGTAGCCCTCGTCGGTCAACGGCCACACCGCGAGTCGCGTGAGGGCCTCGCGGCGGTAGCCGAGCACGAGGTGTCCCTCGAACGCGTCGACGTCCTCGAGGCGCACGTCGTGCCGGTGCTCGATCAGGGTGCGCAGCGCGGACGGGTCGTCGACGGGAGCCTCGGCGAGGACGAAGTTCTCGGCCTTCTCCCCCGTCTCGGGGTCGACGTCGTTGTGCAGGATGAGGAAGCGGTCCTCACCGGCGATCACGGCGTGCTCGGCGCCGTACTCGACACCTTCGCGACGCGGCAGGATCACGCGGAATTCGCCTGTGGGGTTCTCGGATTCGAGCACCCACCCCTCGGTGGTGATCTTCGAGCCGACCCAGATCATGAGGTACTTCTCGCTGCGGGTCGACCCGATCGACACCCAGTACCGCTCGTCGGGTTCGTGGAAGACCTTCACGTCCTCGTCGACGGAGGTGCCGAGCTTGTGCCGCCAGACGGTGTCGGGCCGCCACGACTCGTCGACCGTCTGGTAGAAGACGTGGCTGTGGTCGAGCGCCCACGTCGCTCCCGGTGCGGTGCCGGGGATCTCGTCCGACCGCATCTCACCGGTGGTGAGGTCCTTGATGCGCAGGGTGTAGCGCTCGTCGCCCACGACGTCGGTCGAGTACGCGAGCAGCGTGCCGTCGTGGCTGATCGAGAACGCTCCGAACGAGAAGAACTCATGCCCTTCGGCCTCGACGTTGCCGTCGAGGAGCACCTGCTCGCCGGGAAGTTCGACACCCGGTGTGATGTTCGGCGGCGTCCAGTCGTCGGCGTCGGTGATCGGGCACCGGCACTGGATCGCGTACTGCTTGCCCTCGACGGTGCGGGCGTAGTACCACCAGTCGCCCATCCGGGTGGGGACCGACATGTCGGTCTCCTGGGTGCGCGACCTGATCTCCTCGAAGATCGCCTCACGCAGCGGAGCGAGATGCTCCGTCTGCGCCTCGGTGTACGAGTTCTCCGCCTCCAGGTACGCGACGACCTCGGGGTCGTTCTTGTCGCGCAGCCATTCGTAGTCGTCGACGAAGGTGTGCCCGTGGTGGGTGCGCTCGAGCGGCACCTTCTTCGCGACCGGCGGAGTGATCTTCGAGGAGGTCATATGCGGTCAGCCGATCCAATCGTCGAAGGACATTCCCGAAATACGTTCGTACGCCTCGATGTAGCGGGCACGCGTCTTGTCGACGACGTGCTGCGGCAGCGGCGGGGGCGGGGTGTCGGAGGCGCGGTCCCAGCCCGATTCGGGTCCGGTGAGCCAGTTCCGGACGATCTGCTTGTCGAAGCTGGGCTGCACCTTGCCCTCCTCGTACTCGTTCGCGTCCCAGTAGCGGGACGAATCCGGAGTGAGGACCTCGTCGGCGAGCACCAGATTGCCGGCCTTGTCGAGACCGAACTCGAACTTGGTGTCGGCGAGCAGGATGCCGCGTTCGGAGGCGTACATGGCGGCGCGGTCGTAGATGTCGAGCGTGTCCTGGCGCAGCTTCATCGCCAGGTTCAGGCCGACCTTCTCGACGACATCGTCGAACGAGATGTTCTCGTCGTGGTCGCCGAGCGCGGCCTTGCTGGCCGGGGTGAAGATCGGCTCGGGCAGCTTGCTGGCCTCGACGAGACCCTCGGGCAGAGCGACACCGCACACGGAGCCCGTGGCCTGGTAGTCGATCAGGCCGGAGCCGGTGAGGAAACCGCGGGCGACGCACTCGACGGGCACCATCTCGAGGCGCTTGACCACGAGTGCGCGGCCGAGGACCTCCTCGGGGATACGCTCGTCGTCGGGTTCTCCCGCGAGATGGTTGTTGGTGGCGTCGAGCAGCTTGAAGAAGAACACGCTCATCGCAGTGAGGACCCGCCCCTTGTCGGGGATCGGGGTCTCGAGCACGTGATCGTAGGCCGAGATCCGGTCACTGGCGACGAGGAGCAGGTGCTCGTCGTCGATCACGTACAGATCACGCACCTTGCCGCCGGCGAGGTGTTGGTAGGACTCGAGTGAAGGACGCACGCTGACACCCTAGTGCTCATCGAGTGGGCGTACCGCAACCCGTGGCGGATATCCCACTCGGTCACAGCACGACGGAGCAGCGACGCGAGCGAGAACAGGAGTGGCATGGCCGCATCGTCGCGGGTGGACGTCGGGTTCAGGTCCGAGCGGGGCCCGATCCTCATCGCTCTGATGCTCGCCACCTCCCTCGTGGCGCTCGAGAGCACGATCCTGGCCACCGCGGTCCCGACGATCGTCGCGGACCTGGGCGGCTTCACCCAGTTCCCGTGGTTGTTCTCCGCCTACCTGCTCACGCAGGCGGTGCTCGTCCCGGTCTACGGCAAACTCTCCGACGTCTTCGGCCGCACTCCGCTCCTGTTGTTCGGGATCGGGGTGTTCGCGGCGGGCTCGGTGCTGTGCGCGCTGGCGTGGAGCATGCCGGCGCTGATCGCGTTCCGCGCGGTGCAGGGACTCGGCGCCGGTGCCGTGCTGCCGATGGCGCAGACGATCGCCGGGGACATCTACACGGTCGCCGAGCGGGCCAAGGCGCAGGGCTATCTGGCCAGCGTGTGGGGCATGTCGGCGGTGGTCGGCCCGGCCGTGGGAGGCATCTTCGCCGACTTCCTGTCGTGGCGGTGGATCTTCTGGGTCAACCTGCCGTTGTGCGCCCTCGCGGCGTGGGTGCTCGTCCGCAACTTCCGCGAGGAGAAACCGGCCGGACCACGACCGCGGGTGGACTGGGCCGGCGCGGCGACCCTCGCGGCGGGCGCCGCCCTGTTGATCCTCGGGCTGCTCGAGGGCGGCCAGTCGTGGGCGTGGACGTCGGCGACGAGCATCGGCATCTTCGCCGCGGGCGCGACGCTGATCGCGGTGTTCGTGTGGATCGAGTCCCGCGCGGCCGAGCCGATCCTGCCGATCCGCCTGTTCACCCGGCGGGTGCTCGTCACCACCAGCGCCGTGTCGTGTCTGGTGGGCGCGGTCGTGCTGGGCCTGACCTCGTACGTTCCGTCGTTCGTGCAGGGAGCACTGGGACCACGGCGCTCGTCGCGGGCTTCACGCTGGCGACGATGACGATCGGCTGGCCGATCGCCGCGTCGCAGTCGGGCCGGTTCTACCTGCGGATCGGTTTCCGCAACACCGGCCTGGTGGGTGCGGTGCCGCTGCTCTGCGGTGCGGCACTGCTGACGCAGGTCGGGAAGGATTCGGCTCCCTGGCAGGTCGCGGTCTGCTGCGTGCTCGTGGGTCTCGGGATGGGGTTGATCGCCAGCCCGTCGCTGATCGCGGCGCAGTCGAGCGTCGAGTGGTCCGAGCGGGGCGTCGTCACGGGCGCGAACGCCTTCGCCCGCGCGATCGGCAGCGCGGTCGGAGTGGCGGTGTTCGGTGCGCTCGCCAATGCGGCCCTCGGTGGTGCGGCGACCGACGAGACCACCGCGGGGGCTCCCGACGCGGCGCAGTTGGCGGCGTCCGTGGCGCCGGTGTTCGTCGCCGTTCTGGTCTGCGCCGCCCTGCTCGTGTCGTGCGTGTGCCTGATCCCGAACCGTCCGGCGGCGGCCGGGTAGGCGACACGCCGCGTGCCTATACCGTTACCTACGCGCTGTTTCGTATTCGCTCGAGATCGGGCACCATCTCTGCGGTGAGAACGACAAGCGGCGGCAAGGACACCATCGACGACGTGACGTACTTCCCCGTCGGGGCTGCGGAGCATGCTCTGCAGCGACTGGCACACGCCACGGCGATGCAGGACACGACGGATTACGAGTCGCTGCGCTCTGCCATGGACGCGGAGTACTTCTGGCGCGGTGTCGCCGAGACCTTCCGGATCGCCGACGAGGCGTTCCGGATCGTGTCGTCCGCGACCCGCGACCGGCAGGACATCTCCGCGCACGTCATGGCACGCGCTGCCGATTGGGTGGGCACCATCGAGCTCGCCACCGAGGGGTCCCGGCTGTACGGCGCGCTCGTCGCCTACACCCAGGGCGTCAGCGAAGGGTATTCGGCCGTGGAGGCGTGGGCGCGCGACGGACGGGCATGACACGAAGGTGAGGCCGGGTTCACCCGGCCCCACCTCGTCGACCCGCAGGTCAGCCCACAGATTCGAGATCGCCCGCGTCCTCGAACCGCCGCAGCGTCGGGGTCGCGACGAACATGATCGCGATGATCACCACACCGGCCACGCCGTAGACGGTCAGGGCCATCGAGACCGGCACCAGCGAAGCCACGACGCCCGCCGCGACCGCGCCGACGGAGGTACCGGCCGTCACCTGCGCACCCCACACGGCCGCGATCCGTCCGCGGTACTCGTCGGAGGTGTTGCGCTGGACGGTCGCGTACCGCACGACGTCCGCGAGCGAGTCGCCGAAACCGTGCGCGGCGAGGCCGAGCAGCACGACGGCGAGGACCCCGGTCGCGCCGGCACCCACCAGACCGGCGGCGGAGACCGCCATGAGCAGGTAGACCACCAGCCCGTACCGGCGGATCGATCCGGTCCAGCCGCTGGTCAGCGAGCCGATCACGGCTCCGACTGCGGGCGCGGTGTAGAGCAGGCCGACCACCGACGGTCCGACGCCGAGCACCTCGTCGGCGAACTCCGGGATCAGCACGGCCCAGCCGGAGAGCAGCATCGCGAGGAACCCGACGATCAGCACCTGCCCCACCACGCGGTTGTGTGCCGCGTACCGGAAGCCCGAGACCACCGACTTCAGCGGTGATTCCTCCGCGACATGCGTCGGGGGCAGCGACGGCAGGCGGGTGATGCAGAAGGTGGTGATCGCGGTGGTGAACGCCGCGAGCGCGTAGGCCACACCCACACCACCGGCGGCGATGACGACACCGCCGAGCGCCGGGCCGATCATGGAGCCGAGGTCGGCGGTGAGCGCCATGAGCGCGCCGGCCGCGGCGAGCTTGTCGCGCGGGATCAGGCTGGGGGTGACGGCCATGAGTGCGGTCGCCGAGATCCCGCCCGCGATGCCGTCGACGACGGCGAGCACGTAGATCGCCCACATCTGCGGTTCGGGCAGGAACGCGTTGATCGCCAGCAGCGCGAAGGCGACGCCCGCGGTGCCGCGGGCGAGGGCGATGACGTTCCGCCGGTCGTACCGGTCGGCGAGCACCCCGCCCGCGAAGGTGGCCCCGAAGGTGGTCACACCGATCACCGCGGACACGGCAGCGACCTGCGCCGTCGAGCCGGTGAGCTGGTACACCTGCACGGGCACGGCCACGATGAGGAAACCGAGACCGAACAGCGAGACGACGCGTGCGGTGAACAGGTACCGGAACTCGCGGCTGGTCCGCAGCGGGTCGATGTCGATGAGGAGCTTCTCGAAGACGGCCACGATCACCCGCTCATCCGCGGGTGAGCAGCGCGATCCACTGCTCGAGGTCGGGAGCCGAGGCGAGGTCCACGAAGTCGACCTCGACGCCGGCGCTGCGCCACTGTTCCACGAGGGCCATCAGCCGGACGGAGTCGAGACCCTGGTCGACGAGGCTCGCCGAGGGGTCGAGTTCGTCGACGTCGATGTCCAGGATCCGGGCGGTGTCGGCGAGGACGGTAGTGCGATCGAGCATGGTGTTCTCCTTCTTTCGATGTGTGCAGGCGGGTTGCGCTCTATCGAGCGGTGCCCGTCAGTTCTCTCGCGGCGACGACGACCTGCACCGTGTCCTGCCAGATCCGCGCGATCTCGGCGAGCGTGTCCGCGTCGACCACGTCCGCTGCGGCGGCGAACTCGCATTCTAGAACCGCGCCGTCCGGGGTGTCCTCGGTGATCGCGTCCACCTGCAGGACGTGGTCGAGCGGCATGTCCGGATCCACCGACCCGCCGATCGCGGCGGCGCCCGGTGCGCCCGACCACGGGCTGCCGGATGCCTCGCCGAGCGTGAGCCGGCCGAGGTAGTTGAAGACGACGGCCGGCGGCACGTACCGGGCGAAACAGTCGCCGAAGTCCGGGTTCAGTCGACGCAGCAGGCCGAAGCCGATGCCGTTGTCGGGTCGTTCCCGCGACGCGCGTGCCACCGCGCGCAGCGCCGCGCCCGCGGCGTCGGTGTCCCGGGACGCGGACGCCACGTCGACCTCCGACAGATCCACCGTCACCGGATACATCGACGTGAACCAGCCGACGGTGCGCGACAGGTCGGCACCGGGGACCACCTGCTCCTCGCGGCCGTGTCCCTCGAGGTCGATACGGACCTGGTCGCCGCCCCGAACCGACGCCACCGCGACGGCGAGGGCCGAGAGCAGGATGTCGTCGACGACGTCCGCGGCCAGGACCCGTTCGGTGACGTCGACGGGCAGGTGCACGCGGGTCGACCGGGTCGAGAAGACGGTGTCGCGTGCCGGGTCGAGTGGGCGCGAACCGAGCATCGGTTCGTCGGCGTCGACGGCGCGCTGCCAGGCCGACCACGACGCGGTGATCCGCTCCGAGCGGGCGGCCTTCGCGAGTTCGTCCGCCCACACCCGGAAGGGTGTGCCGCTCGACGACAGGGTCACCGGCTCTCCACGCTCGGCCTGTTCGACGGCGTCGGCGAGGTCGGGGACGAGGATCCGCCACGACACGCCGTCCACCACGAGGTGGTTCACGACGATCAGGACGCGTCCGGCCTGCTGCGGCCCGAAGTCGAACCACACGACCTGCACCATAACTCCGTTCTCGGGATCGAGTGCGGCGTAGGCGTTCTCGCGTTCCTCGTCGAACAACTCGTCCCAGTCCCGGCCGGTGGCGTCGACGCGCCGCACGGAAGTGGTGAGGTCGGGAACGGTGACGGGGACCGTCCACGACGGTCGGCCTTCGTCGTCGACCCGGAAGGTCGAGCGCAGCATCGGGTGGGCGGCCACGAGCGCCTCGACCGCGGTCCGCAGCGTGTCGAGCGCGAGCCCGACCGGCGCGACGAGCAGTCGCGCCTGCGAGAACCGGGACAGACCGGTCCACTGTTCGAGGGTGTCCCACACGATCGGCGTGACGGTCACCTCACCCGTGGCGTCGCCGACGGCTGCCGGACGGGTCTGTCCGCTGTCGCTGTCGATCGCAGCCGCGAGTGACTCGACGGTGCGCAGTTCGATCACCTGACGGGTCGTGATCCACAGCCCTTCTGCCCGGACCTTCGACACGAGCTGGATCGAGACGATCGAGTCGCCGCCGAGGGAGAAGAAGTCGTCGTCGATGCCCACCCGTTCGAGTCCGAGCACGTCCGCGACGAGTCCGGCCAGGACCCGTTCGGTGTCGGTGCGCGGTGCACTGGTGCCGACCAGCGACGAGAAGTCCGGTTCGGGCAGCGCCTTCCGGTCGACCTTGCCGTTGGCGGTGACGGGGAAGGTGTCGAGCACGAGCACCACGGCGGGCATCATGTAGTCGGGCAGGCGCTCGGCGACGGTGGCACGAACGACCGCCGGATCGACGTCGCCGTCCGGGGTCACGTAGCCGACCAGACGCGTCACTCCACGAGTGTCGGTGTGCGCGTTCACGACCGCGTCCCGCACGCCACGCACCGCGGTCAGCGCGGCCTCCACCTCGCCGAGTTCGACCCGGAAGCCGCGGATCTTGACCTGGTCGTCGCCGCGCCCGAGGAATTCGAGCACGGGCCGGCCGTCGGCACCGCGGACCCGCCGGACGAGGTCGCCGGTGCGGTACATGCGACTGCCGTCGTCGGCGAAAGGATTCGGCACGAACCGGACCGTCGTGAGGTCGGGCCGGCCGAGATATCCGCGGGCGACGCCGGCACCGGAGACGTACAGTTCGCCGACCACGCCCATCGGGACGGGCCGGAGCATCGCGTCGAGGACGTAGGCGCCGGCACCGTGTACCGCCCGGCCGAGGCACGGTGTGTCCGCATCGGTGACCGACCCGATGAGCGAGTCCACGGTGCATTCGGTGGGGCCGTAGAGGTTGAAGGCCCGCCCGTCGGTGAGCTCCCGCAGTCGCTGCCACGACGCAGGATTGACGGCCTCGCCACCGAATCCGACGGAGGCGGGGCGGTGTCCGCTCTCGTACAGTCCCGCCGCGAGCATGCGGTCGAGGAAGGACGGGGTGACCTCGAGGAAGTCGAGTTCGTGCTCGAGCGTGTACGCGACCATCCGTTCGGGATCACGCATGGTGTCCTCGTCGAAGACGTGCACCGTGTGTCCGTCGAGCAACCACAGGGTCGGCTGCCAGGACGCGTCGAAGCCGAACGACCATGCGTGCCCGACGCCGACGGAGTCGCGCCCGGCGGCCGCGACGGTCGGGACGTAGAGATCCGCGCGGTGGCTCTCGAACAGGTTGAGCAGGTTCGCGTGCGTGACCGCGACACCCTTCGGCAGCCCCGTCGAACCGGACGTGTAGATGACGTACACGCCGTTGTGCGGGCGCAGCGCACCGCGCCGGTCGGCGTCCGTCAGTGGGGCGGTGGAGAATCTGTCGAGCTGCAGGTCGGGATCGTCGAGCACCACGATCCGCGTGTCACCGGCGACGGGTGCGATGCCGTCGAGAACCGAGGCGACCGTGACGATCACCTGCGGACGCGAATCGGACACCATGTGCGCCAGTCGATCCTGTGGATAGGACGGATCCATCGGTACGTACACGCCACCCGACGAGATCGCCGCCGCGATCGCGACGACCATGTGCTCGGACCGCGGCAACGCGAGCCCCACGACCGTCTCCGGCCCGACCCCGGCGTCGACGAGAAGCCGCGCGAGTCGCGCGGATCGCCGGCCCAGTTCCGCGAACGACAGTGTCGTGCCGTCGGCGACCACCGCGGGTGCGTGCGGGGTACGTGCGATCTGCCGTGCCAGGAGATCGGCGACGGTTGCCGCTCCGCTCGACGGTGCCGCGGGGGTCGTCGACCACTCGCTGCGCAGACCGGCGCGTTCGGCGGCCGTGAGCACATCGAGTTGCGCCACGGTGCCGGGGTTCTCGGTGACGAGCTGATCGAGGATGCGAAGGAGCCTCTCCCCCAGTGCGGTGGCGTCGTCCTGGGTGAACAGATCGGTCCGGTATTCGAGGCCGAGATGCAGTTCGTCCTCCAGTCCCGCGACCAGCACGAGCGGGAAGTTCGTCGCGTCCGAGCCTCCGACGGAGCCGACCCGCACGCCACCGTCCCGCTGCGCCGCGTCGAGGGCGTCGCGGTCGACGGGATAGTTCTCGAAGACGAGCAGGGTGTCGAACAGTTCGCCGATCCCGACGGCACGCTGGATGTCGGCGAGACCCACGTACTGGTGGTCCATCACACGGTTCTGTGTGGCGTGCGTGCGCGTGACGAGATCGGTGATCGACTCCTCCGCCTGCGTGCGGACGCGCACCGGGACGGTGTTGATGAACAGGCCGATCATCGATTCCACGCCCGGCACGTCGGGGACGCGCCCGGAGACGATCGCACCGAAGACGACATCGGTTCTACCGGTGAGCGATCCGACGAGAAGACCCCAGGCGGTCCGGACGAGTCCGTTGACCGTGACGCCGTGTGCGCGGCTCGCTTCGACGAGTCGCCGCGACAGTCCCTCGGGCACGGCGACGGTCAGTTCGGCGGGGAACTCCGGTCGCAGCGCCGTGCCGGACGGTGCGACGAGGGTGGGTTCGTCCACGCCGTCGAGGAGTTCGCGCCATACCTCGACACCGGCCGCGATGTCCTGTTCGCCGAGCCAGTCGAGGTAGTCGGAGAACGGCGCGACCGGCGCGAGTCCGGCGGCGGAACCCCCGGCGGCGTAGATCTGCAGGAGTTCCTGCACGAGCAGTGGGGTGGACCAGCCGTCGGAGACGAGGTGGTGCATCGTGAACAGCAGTCGCGCCCGCGACGGTCCCGCGACCACCAGCGTGAAGCGCACCAGGGGTGCGGCCGCGAGATCGAATCTGCGGGTGCGGTCGGCGGCGAGCAGTTCCGCCACCCGCGCGTCGAGTTCGCCGGGCTCGACGGTCCCGAGGTCGACGACCTCCCAGTGTGGTTCGGCGGTGTGACGGACGACGCCGATCGGTTCGCCCGCTGCGCCGAGTCGATATCCGGTGCGCAGCACGGCGTGCCGATCGACGAGTGCACGCACCGAGCGCTGCATCGTTCGGGCGTCGACGCGACCGTCGAGGGCGAGGTCGGTCTGCATCGTGTAGACATCGACACCCTCGGCGACACTGCCCGATCCCGACGGCTCGTCCAGTCCGGCCAGGAAGTACATGCCGCGCTGTAGGGGTGTCAGCGGCACGACGTCCTCGATGCCGTCCGGATTCTCGGCGTGCAGCGCGAGCACCTCGTCGACGGACAGCCCGGACGCGGTGAGCATCGACGGCACGGGGGCACCGACGGCACCGCCGGAGACCGTGTCGGTGAGGAGATGCAGTGCCGCGAGCCAGCGCTGCCCGATCCTACGGGCCCGATCGGCGTCGAGCGCACCGGTGGCATAGGTGAACACCGCCGACAGCGCGGGTCCGTCCGGTCCGTCCTCCGTGATCGCGTTGACGTCGAGGACGTGGTCGAGGGGCATGGCCGGATCGACGGAACCGCCGAGCGCGGCCACCTCGGGTGCGGCCGACCACGCGGAGTCGGCGGTATCGCCGAGGGTCATCCGGCCGAGATAGTTGAACATCACCTCCGGGGCCCGGTAACCGGCGAAACGGTCGCGGTCCTCGCCGAGGAAACGCAGGAGACCGAAGGCGATTCCGTTGTCGGGAATGCGTTTCAGCGATTCGGTCGCGTGGGTGACGGCCCGGAGCGGATCACCGCCGTCGAGCGCACGGTCTCCGCCGAGTTCGACCGTCACGGGGTACAGGGAGGTGAACCATCCGACGGTACGCGACAGGTCGGCACCGGGCACGATCTGTTCCTCGCGGCCGTGACCCTCGAGATGCACTCGCAGGGCGGATCCGCCGCAGACGTCGGTGACGGCGAGTGCGAGGGCTGCGAGCAGCACATCGCCGGTGCCGATACCGAAGGCGGACGGCACCGTGGTGAGGATGCGTTCGGTGAGGTCGACCGGCACGTCGATCTCGACGGACTCCGAGGTCGACACGATGTCGCGCTGCCGGTCCAGGGCACGGCTTCCCACTGCGGGCGCACCCACGGCGGCCAGGGCGGATTCCCAGACCGGCCACGATCCGGTGATCCGCTCGGACGAAGCCGCCTCGACGAGCGATTCCGCCCACTCCCGGAAGGACGTCCCGGTGTCCTCCGGCGCGGGTGTCTCGCCGCGGGTGGCCGCGGAGACGGCACCGGCGAGGTCGGGCACCAGGATCCGCCACGACACGCCGTCGACGACGAGATGGTGCGCGACGACGACGATCCGCCCGGCCTGCTGCGGTCCCGGGTCGAGGAAGACCACGCGGAGCATGACCCCGGCCTCGGGGTCGAGTGCGTCGACGGCCTCCGACGACGCTTCAGCGATGAGGTCGTTCCACGAAATCTGTTCCGTGGTCGAGAGATCCACTCGCCGGACGAGCGTCGCGGCCTCCGGGATGTCCTCGGGCACGATCCACGACGGTCGGGAGTCGCCGACGGTGAACCGCGACCGCAGCATCGGGTGGGCCGCGAGCAGCGCCCGCACACCCGTGACGAGATCCGCCTCCCGCAGACCGACGGGGGCGACGAGCGTCCGGGACTGGGTGAACCGGCGCAGCGAGTCGAACGATCCGGATGCGAGGGATTCGTGCACGATCGGTGTGACGGGCACCGGGCCGGTCGCCGCCGTCCGGGTTCGCCGGGGTTCCTCGGCGGGTGCCTCGCACGCTGCAGCGAGTGCGGCGGCGGTGCGCAGTTCGAAGACCTGACGGGCCGTCACGCGCAGCCCGGCCGCGCGCAGACGCGACACCAGCTGGATGGAGACGATCGAATCACCGCCGAGGCCGAAGAAGTCGTCGTGGACACCGACACGGTCGAGGCCGAGGACGTCGGCGACGGTGGCGCACAGCGTCCGCTCGGTCTCGGTGCGCGGTTCGCCGGCACCCGCCAGGGACGAGAAGTCGGGCTCGGGCAACGCCTTCCGATCGACCTTGCCGTTGGCCGTGACCGGAAGGACGGGAAGAGCGACGAGCACGGCCGGCACCATGTAGTCGGGCAACCGGTCGGCGAGCGCGGCCCGCACCGCGGCGGTGTCGGGTCCGTCGCCGACGATGTACCCGACGAGGCGGGTCGTCCCCCGGTCGTCGGTGTGTGCGACCACCACGGCGTTCCGCACGGACGGATGCGCGGTGAGCGCGGTCTCGATCTCGCCGGGTTCCACCCGGAATCCTCGGATCTTGACCTGGTCGTCGTCGCGGCCGACGTACTCGAGTGTGCCGTCGTCCGTCCAGCGCACGACGTCGCCGGTGCGGTACATACGGGCACCCGCGGGCCCGTGGGGGTCGGCGACGAAGCGCGCCGCGGTCAGGTCGTGCCGGCCGAGATAGCCTCGGGTGACACCCTTTCCGGAAACGTACAGTTCACCGGCCACTCCGATGGGCACGGGACGCAGCCAGTGGTCCAGGACCCGCACGCTCGTGCCGGGAGTGGGACCGCCGATCGTCACGGTGTCCCCGGTGATGCGCGCGGAGGTCGCGTCGACGGTGCACTCGGTGGGTCCGTAGCAGTTCGTCGCCACCACGTCGCTCGCTGCGAGCCGCTGCCACAGGGCGGTGCTCACCGCTTCGCCGCCCACGGTGACGGTCGCGGGAACGTGCCCGCCCGGTTCGAGGAGACCGGCGTCGAGCAGGCGGTTCATGAGCACGGGCACGGTGTCGACATAGTCGATGCCGTGGGTGCGCACGTAGTCGATGATGTGGTCGACGTCGGCACGGTACTCGTCGGGAAGCACGTGCAGCACATGGCCTGCGAAGAGCCAGGTGAGCGCGGCGACCGCCGAGTCGAAGGCGAACGGGTAGGTGAGCAGGACGTGCCACTGCCCGTCGCGCGGCGCACGACCGGCGGCCTGCATGGGCCCGGCGGCCTGTGCGGCGTGCAGGTCGGCGAGATTGGCGTGCGTGACGGCCACGCCCTTCGGCAGCCCTGTGGAACCGGAGGTGTAGACGACGTAGGCCAGATGATCCGGGCGGAGCGGGGCGCGCCGGTCCGCGTCCGTGAGCGGAGCGGACGACAGCGCCGACAGTGCGGACTCGACGTCCGGGGCGTCGAGGACCAGCACGTCGGCCCCGTCGAGCACCTCACCGAGGCTCGCGCGCGCGGCTTCGGTGGTGATCACCAGTCGCGGTGCGGCGTCGGTGATCATGTGATTCAGCCGCTCGGCGGGATAGGACGGGTCGAGCGGCAGGTAGGCGCCTCCGGCGGTGAGGACGGCGACGATCGCGTCGACCATAGCACCGGTCCGGGGAAGCGCGAGACCGACCCGGTCGTCGGGTCGCACGCCGCGGTCGACGAGCAGCCTCGCCAGTCGTGCCGAGGCCGCACCGAGTTCACCGAACGACGATTCCTGCTCACCGCATACCACTGCGGGGCGGTCGGGGGCGGTGGTGAACCGGTGCGCGAGCAGGTCGGCGACGGTGCCGCTCGACGGTGCCGCGGGTGCGGTGGACCAGGTGCCCAGTACGCGTTCCCGTTCCGCGGACGGCAGGACGTCGAGGTCGGCGACAGGCGCATCGGGCCGGGTACACAGGGCCTCGAGGATCGCGACGAGGCGGGCACCCAGAGCCGCGGCCTCGTCCGCGTCGATCAGCGACGGACGGTGGTCGAGCTTGACGACGAGCCGGTCGGACATCCCGGCCGTGAGGACCAGCGGATAGTTGGTGGCGTCGCGTCCGTCGACACCGGTGATCGTCACTCCCCCGGCGCGTTGCGCTCGCTCGAGGGCGTCGCGGTCGACGGGATAGCTCTCGAAGACGGTGAGGGTGTCGAACAGTTCACCGATCCCGACGGCGCGCTGCACGTCGGACAGGCCCAGGTACTGGTGGTCGACGGTGCGCGACTGCTCGAGCTGTACGCGTCGCAGCAGGTCGGTGACGGTCGCGGCGGGATCGAGCCGCACCCGCACCGGCACGGTGTTGATGAACAGCCCGACCATCGATTCCACGCCGACGAGTTCCGGCGGACGGCCGGAGACCGTCGCGCCGAAGACGATGTCGCCGCGGCCGAGCAGACCGGACAGGAGCATCGCCCACGCGGTCTGCAGCACCGTGTTGAGGGTGACCCCGCTTGCGCGGGTGAGCTCCGCGAGTTTCGCGCCGAGCCCGTCGGGGACCGGCACGTCGAGTTCGCCGCAGCGTTCCGACGAGCGGGTCGCGCCCGGCGGTGCCACGAGCGACGGCTCGCTCACACCGTCGAGCGCCTCGCGCCACAGCGACCGGGCGACCTCGTGGTCCTGGCGCCCGAGCCATGCGAGGTAGTCGCGGTAGGGGCGTACGGACGGCAGACCCGACGCCGATCCCCCGGCGGCGTAGATCTCGAGCAGTTCGCGTACCAGGATCGGGGACGACCAGCCGTCGACGACGATGTGGTGGGCGGTGAGCAGCAGGCGCACCTCGTCGGCGCCGAACCGCACGAAGGTCCAGCGCACGAGCGGCGGTTGCGTGAGGTCGAACCAGTCGTGCAGGTCGTCCTCGACGATCCTCTCGAGCCGGCGTTCCGCCTCGGCGCGTTCGAGACCCGACAGATCCTCGCTACGCCAGGGATTCTCCACGCCCGACACGACGAGACCCGCCGTACGGCCGTCCTTTCGGGGACGGAAGCACGTGCGCAGCGCCGGATGACGATCGAGCAGCGCCTGGGCGGAGGCCGCCATCCGCCCCTCGTCGACCGCGCCCGACAGCCGTACCACCGATTGCACCGTGTAGGCGTCGGGGTCGGCCGTACCCGTGTCGTCGGATACCGAGCCGGTCGGCGCCGCAACGGTACTCAGGTAGAGCAGGCCCTGTTGCAGCGGCGAGAGCGGAACGATGTCTTCGAGCGCAGTGGAACGGGTCATCTGTCGCTTTCGTTGTAAGACGGTCAATTCGGGCACGAACGACGAACGGCCCCCGCGCCGGGACGTCGGGGGCCGTTCGGTCGGTGGTGCGGGACGGGCCCGCAGCGGCGACTACTCCTGGTTCTGGTTGGCAGGAAGCTTCGCCAACTCGGCATCGATGGAATCGAGTGCCAGCAGAGCGGTTTCGTAGGTCGCTGCACTGGAGTGCTTGACGGCGACGAGGTTGCCGGCCTTCACTGCGGGCAGATCCTGCCACAGCGGGGAGGCGAACAGTTCCTCCAGCTCGGGCGGCAGCGAACCGTCGGCCTCGACACCGTAGACGATCACGTCGGCCTCGCCGAGGTTCTCGGGCAGCTGCTCGACCGACAGGTACTCGGAGTGGACCTCTTCGGGATCGGTCGGCTCACCGTAGAAGTCGAGTCCGAGATCGTCGAACAGGTTGGTGGTGTACGACGAGGCGTACTCGCGGGAGAACTCACCGGGCTCGGTACCGCACACACCGCAGACGCCGGCGAACTTCAGGCCCCCGAGCGAGCCGGCGTACTTGTCGGCGATCTCGGCAGCGCGAGCCTCGTACTCCTCCTTGAACTCCCCGTAGGAGTCGCTGACGTTCGCGGCATCGGCGTACTGCTCACCGAGTTCGCGCCACTCGCCCGGAACGGTGAGTCCGACGAAGACCACTGGGGCGAGCGCCTCGAGCTTGGCCACATCGACCTGCTCCTGCACGCGGGCCGGGACGCCCATGATGATGAGGTCGGGATCGGCGGCGGTGACGGCCTCGTAGTTGAGCTCCGAGACGGCACCGTCGGGAGCGACCTTCGGCAGCGCCTCGTAGGCGGCGAGGGTCTCCTCGTCCATGTTGTCGAGCTCGCGGCTCCACTCGCACACGGCGGCCAGATTCGCGCCGGCCTGGATGAGCGGGAGGGTCGCGTAGCCGCAGGACACGATCCGCTGCGGGTCGGCCGGGATCTCGATGCTGCCGTTCTGCGCTTCGAAGGTGCGCGTCGCGGCGGAGTCGGTGCCGCTCTCCGCGCTGCTGCTGTCGCCGTCGCTCGAACATCCCACAAGTCCGACGGCCAGCAGAGCTGCCGCGCCGAGCGCCGCGGCGCCCCGCGCGCGCTTGCGTTCCAGAACGCGCATCGTTGTACTCCCAGAGTCTCTCGCCGGGGCGCGTTGCCCCGGTCACGATTGGTTAGGCTAACCGAAAGCGACCGCCCCGCCAAGCGCTCCACCCTCAGCCGAATTCGAGCGCGAAATCGTCGATCTCCGACTGGTCGAGGTCGTCGAGCGTGAGGTCGGACGGTGTGAACCCGCCCGCGTCCTCATCCGACGCGTGCCCGGCGAGCGCACGCAGCGCCGCGACCCACTCGTCGGCCAACGCCGATACCGTCTCCACCCGAACGAGATCGGGGCTGTACCCGAACATTCCGCGCAGCACCGGCTCGGCGCCGGAATCGTCGGTGAGCACACCGATCTCGACGGCGTGCGCCACGGGCATATCGGCTTCGGTGGCCCCACCGAGTGCCGAACCCTCCGGGGCACCGGCCCACGCCTGACCTTCCGTCTCGCCCAGCGTGAACCGGCCGAGATAGTTGAAGCCGATGTCCACCGAGCCGACGCTCGCGAGTTCCGGGCCGCCCACGGGGTCGAGATGCCGCAGCATCCCGAATCCGATTCCGCTGTCGGGTATCTCCCGCAGCTGTTCCTTCACGCGTTTCAGAGCGTCACCAGCGCTCGCTCCCCCGGCGTACGCGTCGGCGACGTCGAGTCCTCCGACGTCGAGGCGCACCGGATAGAGCGTGGTGAACCATCCCACCGTGCGCGAGAGATCCGCCCCCGGAACGGCCTGTTCCTCACGGCCGTGTCCTTCGAGGTCGACCGCGACGGCCCCGGCGCCGCACACCCGCGCGGACGCCAACGCCAATGCCGTGAGCAGTACGTCCTCGACGCCGGCGTGGAACCGCTCCGGAACAGTGGTGAGCAGCGCGTCGGTGAGATCGGACGGAACCTCGACCTGCACCTTCGCGGTTTCTGCCATGGTGTGTCGCACGGGATCCGGATCACCGGACGCCAGACGCACGCGTCCCGCCGGGGCGAGGATCCGCCGCCACAACGACAGTTCGGATCTGCGCGCCGGCACCCCGTCGAGCAGTCCCCGCGCCCAGCGGCGCAGCGACGTACCCGCGCGCACCGGAGCGACACCGTCGACCGCACCGGCGAGATCGGGCACCAGGATGCGCCACGACACACCGTCGACGACGAGGTGGTGCACCGCGACGAACACCCGCCCCGGCGCGTCGGGACCGGCGTCGAAGAAGATCACGCGCACGAGCGCGCCGGCGGTGGGATCGAGTTCGGCGTAGGCGGTCCCGGTCGCGGCGACGATCACCTCCTGCAGGTCGGTCGAGTTCGAGATATCCACGCGGGTCACGACATCCCCGGCATCGACGGAACCGACCGGGCGGACGTCGAACGTGCGTGCCTGCGGATCGAAGACGGCCCGCAGGGCGTCGTGCGTGTCGAGCAGCGCCTGGACGCCGTCGGTCAGCCGCTCGAGCGTCAGTCCTGCGGGCGCGAGGAGCAGCCGCGACTGCGCGTAGCGGGCGTACGGTCCACCGCGGTCGAGCATGTCGTGGACGATCGGGGTTGCCGGGACCTCCCCGAGTGCCGCCTCGACGTCGACCGTCCCGGGTCCGTCCTCGATCTCTGCGACGCGGGCGAGTCCCGCCGGACTGCGGTGTTCGAAGACGTGTCGTGCAGTGAACCGGATCCCGGTGGCGCGCGCCGCGGACACCAACTGGATGGAGACGATCGAATCGCCACCGAGAGCGAAGAAGTCGTCGTCGGGGCCCACGGCGTCGAGTCCGAGCACCCCCGCCGTCAGCTCGCACAGGCGCTGTTCGAGTTCGTCCGCCGGCAGGCGACTCTCGGTGGCCGGGGTGAAGACCGGCTCGGGAAGCGCTCTGCGGTCGATCTTTCCGTTGCGGGTGACCGGCAGTTCGTCGAGCACGACCGTGACGGCGGGAACCATGTGGTCGGGCAGCCGGTCGGCGACGTACATCCGGAGGGTGTCGGGGTCCGCCGTTCCGGCCGCATAGGCGACGAGCCGTTTGCGGCCCGGTTCGTCCTCGCGGACCACGACCGCCACGGCACTCACCGCGGGATGGCCGCCGAGCACGGTCTCGATCTCGCCGAGTTCGATGCGGAAGCCGCGGATCTTCACCTGGTCGTCGGTCCGGCCGAGATAGTCGAGCACCGGGCCGTCGGTCCGGGAGACCCTCCAGCGCACCAGATCGCCGGTGCGGTACAGACGCTCGCCGTCGGCGTCGAAGGGGTCGGCCACGAACCGTCCCGCGGTCTGCGCGCTCCGGCCGAGATAACCGCGAGTGACGTGCGGACCACCGACATACAGTTCGCCGGGCACGCCCGGGGGCACCTGCCGCAGGTACGCGTCGAGGACGTACACCCGGCCGCCGTGGATCGGGGTTCCGATGTTCGGGATGCTTCCCGGGGTGAGTACGACGCCGGTCGCGTCGACGGTGCATTCCGTCGGACCGTACATGTTGCTCACACGCACATCGGTTTCCGCGGCGAGCTGCGTCCACAGGTCACCGGGTACCGCTTCGCCGCCGAGCACCATCGACTCGGGACGATGCGGTGCGGCGGGGTCGAGGAGTCCCTCGGCGAGCAGTCGACCGGCGAGCACCGGACCGCAGTCGAGCGCGTCGATGCGGTGTTCCCGGACGTACCGGACGATGCCCTCGGCATCGGCCATGAGGTCCTCGGCGAGCACGTGCACGGTGTGGCCGCCCAGCATCGCGAGGAGAGGCTCGACGGACGAGTCGAACGCGAAGGTGTAGCTCAGCAGCACGGTGCGGCGGCGCGTCGCGGGATCGCCGACGGTACGGGTGCGCACCGTCTCCCACAGGTTCACGACACCGCGGTGCGGCACCACCACGCCCTTCGGGGTGCCGGTGGATCCGGAGGTGTAGACGAGATAGGCGGTGGTGTCCGGATGCACGACCGGCAGGTGCACGTCCGGGCGGTGATCGGTGATCGATCCGACCGCGTCGGCATCGAGTACGACACCCACACCGGCGTCGCGGAGCATGTACTCGTTCCGCTCCACCGGCTGTTGCGGGTCGAGCACCAGATACGCCGCTCCCGACTTCCACACGCCGAGGATCGCCGCGACCAGCACGGATTCCCGCGGAAGACTCAGTCCCACGATGTCTTCGGGACCGATCCCGTCGGCGACGAGGTGACGGGCGATCCGGTCGGACCAGGCGTCGAGGTCGCGGAAGGTCAGGCGGCTCGACGGCGTGACCAGCGCGGTCTCGTCGCCGTAGCGCTCCACGGTGCGGGCGAACAGCTCGGGCAGGCTGCGGGTCGCCGAGCAGTCGGCGCTGCCACGGTGCGGGCCGGACGGATCCGGCAGCGCGGTGGCATCACCGGCACGCAGCACCTCACGCTCGGAGCCGGTGAGCAGATCGAGCTGCGAGAGCCTCGCGTCCGGATCGGCGCACACCGCGGCGAACGCCCGCTCGACCCGCGCGGCGAAGGCCTCGGCGGACGACTCGTCGAACAGGTCGCGGGCGTACTCGACGCGCACGCACAGACCGCCGTCGGATTCCTCGATGACGTCGAAGGTGAGGTCGAACATCGCGGTGTCGTTCGCGACGAACGAGGGTGTGGGCTTCAGGTCGTCGAATCCCGTGATGGCGGGCGGGCTCTGGTACTGCACCATCACCTGGAACAGGGGGTGCCGGGCCGCGCTGCGCTCGGGCTCGAGCGTCTCCACGACGCGGTCGAACGGGACCTCCTGGTGCGAGTATGCCGCGACGTCGGTGTCCTTGATCCGGGCGAGCAGCTCGCGCACCGTGGGGTCGCCCGAGAGGTCGGTGCGCAGCACCACCATGTTGACGAAGAAGCCGACGAGATCGTCGAGCTCGGGGGCGGGCCGTCCCGCGGTGGGCGAGCCGAGCGGGATGTCCTCTCCCGCGCCGCTGTGCGACAGTGCGACCGCGACCGCCGCGTGCACCATCATGAACATCGTCGTGCCGGTCGTGCGGGCGGCCTCCCGGATCGTCGCCGCGCGGCCGGCCGGGACCCGGTGCTCGACACCGCCACCCGCGTAGGAGGCCACGGCCGGGCGCGGACGGTCGACGGGGAGGTCGAGTTCGGCCGGGAGGCCCTCGAGCTCCTCGCGCCAGAACGCGAGTTGTCGTGCAGCGAGCGAGTTCTCGTCGCCCTGGTCGCCGAGAAGTTCCCGTTGCCAGATCGCGTAGTCGGCGTACTGCACGGGCAGCGGTGCCGGCTCGTGGGAGTCGCCGCGTACGTGCGCGGAGTAGAAGCTGCCGAGATCGCGCAGCAGCAGCGGCGTGGACAGTTCGTCGCTCGCGATGTGGTGGGCGAGCATGAGCATCACGTGCTCGTCGGGCGCGATCGTGAACAACCGGATCCGCAGCGGGATCTCGCGTTCGAGATCGAACGCGTGCCGGGCCTCGGAGTGCAGGCGGCCGGTGAGCGCGTCGCGGTCGACGGCCTCGACCGCGAAAGGAACTGCGATCTCTTCTGTTCCGCGCACGTGCTGCATCCCCACGCCGTCGCGGTCGACGAGGACGGTGCGCAGGCTCTCGTGGCGTGCGAGCACGTCGGAGACCGCGTGCCGCAAAGCATCCGGATCGACGGGTCCGTGCAGGTCGACGGTGATGGGGACGTTGTAGGTGGGGCTGGGCCCTTCCATGCGGTACATGAACCACAGCCGCTGCTGCGCATACGACAGTGGAGCAAGGGACTGGGGTGCAGGATCGGTCCCACCGCGCGGGACGAGCACAGGCCGGTCCGGGGCGGTGTCCGCACCGTTGCTGCAGTGGACGGCGAGCGCGACGACCTGCGGATGGTCGAAGACCGTACGGATCGGCAGCTCCACACCGAGCTCGTCGCGGATCCGGGCGAGCAGCTTCGCGGCGCTGAGCGAGTGCCCGCCGAGGGCGAAGAAGTCGTCGTCGGCGCCCACCGTGTCGAGCCCCAGGATCTCGGCGTAGATGCGGCACAGTGCCCGTTCGGTCTCGGTCTCCGCGACGCGGGACGAGACCATCGACGAGAAGTCCGGTTCGGGCAGCGCCTTGCGGTCGAGCTTGCCGTTGGAGGTCAACGGCATCTCGTCGAGGACGACGAGGGCCGCGGGAACCATGTACCCGGGCAGGAACTCGGCGACGAGGCGACGGGCCTCGACCGGTTCGGGCACGTCCTGACCGACGAGATAACCGACGAGTTGCGCGGTGCCGGAAGGATCGGTGCGCACCACGGTCGCGGCGCGGGACACGCCGGGGATGCGCAGCAGGGCGGCGTCGACCTCACCGAGTTCGATGCGGAATCCCCGGACCTTGACCTGGTTGTCGACCCGGCCGCGGTAGACGAGCCGGCCGTCCTCGGTCCACTGCACGAGATCGCCGGTGCGGTACAGGCGGGCGTACGGACCGGAGGAGTCCTCCGAGTACGGATTCGCGACGAACCTCGTCGCGGTGAGGGCGGGTGCGTCGAGATACCCCCGGACCACGCCCGGCCCGGCCACGTACAGCTCGCCCTCGGTTCCGGCCGGCACGGGGGCGAGTCCCGCGTCGAGGACGTGGACGCGCAGGTTCGCGACGGGGCGGCCGACGACCGGTGTCTCGGCGTCGGCGACCACCGCGACGAGGACGTCGACGCTGCACTCGGTGGGGCCGTAGAAGTTGAAGGCCGCACCCCGGCGTTCGCGCAGGCGGCTCCACAACCGCTCGGAGACGGCGTCGCCGCCGAAACCGAGGGTGGGCACGGTGCCGTCCGGGAACAGGCCGTCGTCGACGAACTGTTCGAGCTGGCTCGGTGAGAACTCGACGAAATCCCATCCCTCGTCGAGGGCGCGGCGTGCGAGTGCCGCCGGGTCGCGCTGGGTCGCCTCGTCGACGATGTCGACGGTGTGCCCGGCCAGCATCCACAGCAGCGGCTGCCACGACGCGTCGAACGCGAGCGACCAGGCCAGTCCGAGGCGGACGGATTCGCGGCCGGCCTCGCGGGCGGCACGGGTGAACACCTGGGCGCGGTGGCTGTGGAACAGGTTGACCAGCCCGCGGTGGGGTACGACGACACCCTTCGGTCTGCCGGTGGAGCCGGACGTGTGGATCACGTAGGCGATCGAGTCGGGTGTCAGCGGATCGCGCTCCGAGTCGTCGAGCGGAGCGTCGGACACGGCGTCGAGGTCGAGATCCTCGAGCACGACACGCTGCGGCGCCCCCGTCACCTCGGCGACCCGGTCGTCGGTCGTGCGGGTGGTGAGGACGCAGACGGGGTCGGTGGAGCCGAGGATGTGGGCGAGGCGTTCGAGGGGTTGATCGACGTCGAGCGGGACGTAGGCGGCGCCGGTCTCGAGGACGGCGTGGATGGCGACCAGCGCGTCGACGGTGCGGGGCAGCGCGAGGGCGACCCGTGCGTGCGGCCGGTCGAGATCGAAGTTCGAGGCGAGGTGGCGGGCCAGACGGTGCACCCGGGCGCCGAACTGTGCGTAGGTGAGCGTCACATGGGTGTCCGCCGCGGCCGGTGCGTCGGGGGCCGCCTCGATCCTCTCTCGCAGCAGGTCGACGAGGGTCAGGTCGGGGTCGAACGGGATGTCCGGGCTGTGGCTCCAGTCGTCGAGGATCGTCCGTCGCTCGTCGGCGGTCAGGACGGACACCTGCGCGAGCGGGGTGTGCAGACCCCGCTCTGCCACCGAGCCGAACAGCATCTCCAGTCGCTCGGTGTGGATCGTCAGATCCGCCTCGCTGTAGACGTCGGCGTCGACGTCGACGAACACCTCGAGTCCGGCACTGCCGTCGAGCGGCCGCACGGTGACCATGAAGTCCTGCAGGGGTCCTCGGGCCACCGAGTGCACGGCCGCACGCATGTCGCCGAACCGGAGCGAGTCGCCGAACGGCTTGACGTTGACCGACGGGCCGATGACGCCGCGGGATCCGGTGGGTAGTCGCAGGTCGCGCTGGATGTCCTCGGTGCGGTAACGATAGTGGCTGCGGCACAGCGCCACTCCGTCGCGAACCTGAGCTACGAGATCGACGAGCGTGGCCGAGGCGGTCGGATTCAGGCGCAGCGGAACGACATTGACCGCGGTGATCGGCACCCGCAGTGCGGCGCTGCCGAGCCGGTTCATGACGGGGAAACCGAGTGTGAGGTCCTCGCGGCCGGTCGCTCCGCGCAGGTAGGCGGCGACGAGCGCGGTGACCGCGTCGCCCCAGCTCGCGCCGACCTCCTTGCCGAGGGCCACCAGCCCGCGTTGCCGGTCGGCGTCGAGGGTGAAGCGTGCACCACGGGAGCGTCGTGCGATGCCACCCGGTCCGGGCCGGAGAGCGACCGCTTCGTCCACGCCGTCGAGGTACGCGCTCCAGAAGTCACGGTCGGCGTCGAAGTCGGCCGAGTCGCGATAGTCCGATTCCTCCCGTATCACCGATTCGACCGGATCGAACCGTGCGGCAGCAGCTTCCGCACCGGCGACCGCGGCGGTGTAGCGCTCGGCGATGCGCCGGTTGAACAGCGAGAACCCGAAGGCGTCGAGGACGATGTGGTGAGCACGCAAGTAGAGCAGGACGTGATCGTCGGCGAGTCGCAGGACCGCGGCCCGGACGCACGGATCCACCGACAGGTCGACGGGCCGTTCGAGGTCGCGCACCATCCACTCGTGGGCCGCCTGCCAGGGGTCCGACGCGAGGGTGAGGTCGACGGTGGGGGCGAGATCGAGCGTGCGCGCACCGGGAATCTGAACGACCGTACCGTCGGCGAGAGTCTCGAATCCCGCGACCAGCACCTCGGCCTCGGATGCCGCTGCGGAAACCGCAGTGACCAGCGCTTCCTCGTCGACTGCGCCTCGCAGTTCGATACATTCCGAGGTGTTGAACAGCGGGTTGTCGGGGTTCAGTTGCTGGGCGAACCATACGCCCGACTGTGCGCGCGACAGAGCGAGCCGTGAGGCGTCCGGGCCGGCAAGGGGCACTGGAGATCCTCTTTCCTTCGATCGAAACGATTGGCTGGGAACGGAATCCGCTGATGTGCGCGCTGCGGCGCCGGAGGGCACAGTACCAAAGGTTAGGCTTACCGTATATGTTGCTCAGTGATCGTGTGTCCTGTGGCGCGGTCCTGCCAGCAGACCTCCTCAACCGGAAGGTACGAGAATGCAAGTGCCGGTCCTCGGCGCAACCGCTACCGACCGGGCCGAGCGGCCCGTCGCGCACCCGTTCGTCCTGTCCCGCCCGCACGGCACGGTGGTCGCCGAAGGCGTGAGCGCACGCTTCGACCGCGCGTCCGTCGCCGCCGACGCCCTGCGCACCGGACATGCCGCCGCGATCGTCGGAGCATTGCCCTTCGCACCCGACGGACCGGCCGCACTGACCGCTCCGAACACACTCCATCACTCCCCCGCGCACTACGACGCTCCGGCCGCCGACCTGCCCCCGATCACGATCACAGGTGCACTGCCGTCGGAGGGCGAGCACATCGATCGGGTCGAGACCGTACTGCGCCTGCTCCGCTCGGACGACAACGACCTGCTCAAGGTGGTCCTGGCCCGGGCACTCGCTCTGCGCGCCGACCGGCCCGTCACCCCGCACGACCTCCTCGTCGCTCTCACGCGAAACGATCCGCTGCACAACGGCTTCCTCGTCGACCTCACCGCCGCCGGCGGTGCGTGGACGGGACGTCACCTGGTGGGATCGAGCCCGGAGGTGCTCGTGCGCCGTCGCGGCGATCGGGTCACCGCCCACCCCCTCGCCGGATCCGCACCGCGTCATCGCGACCCCGAGATCGATCGGGCGACAGCCGACGAACTCGCCGGGTCTGCGAAGAACCTCGCCGAGCACGCACACGTGATCGATGCGATCCGCACCGCGCTCGAACCGTTGTGCGTCGACCTCGACATCCCCGAGCAGCCGACCGTGACGAGCACGCGCCAGCTGTGGCATCTCGGCACTCCCATCGAGGGTCGCCTGCGCGATCCGGGTGTCACGGCCCTCGATCTCGCACTCGCAGTGCACCCCACTCCCGCGATCTGCGGCACGCCGACCGCCGCGGCCCGCGATCTGATCCTCGCCACCGAGGGCGACCGGGGCTTCTACGCCGGTGCGCTCGGATGGTGCGACGCCGCGGGCGACGGCGAGTGGCTGGTCACCATCCGCTGCGCCGTCCTCGACGCCGACGGTGTCGGGCTCACGGCGTACGCCGGGGGCGGTATCGTCGCCGACTCCGACCCCGCCGACGAACTGGCCGAGACGACCGTCAAGTTCGGCACCGTCCTCGATGCACTGGGAGTACTCCGATGACCGATACCGCACCCTCCCCCGTCACGCTCGTCGTCGGGGCCGCGCAGGGCATCGGCCGCGCGACCGCCGAGGTCCTCGCGCGTGCCGGCCACCGTCTCGTACTCGCCGACCGCAACGCCGAGGGACTGCGCAAGACCGCCGCCCTGCTCGGCGGCTCCGTCCCCACCTACCCCGTCGACATCCGCGACCACGACGCCGTCGCCTACGTCGTCGAGAGCATCGAATCCGAGCACGGACCGATCGAGCATCTCGCGCACGTCGCCGGTGTCTTCACCACGGGATCGGTGCTCGACTCCGATCCCGAGGACTGGCAGCACATGTACGACGTCAACGTCACCGGCCTGCTGTCGGTCCTGCGTTCGGTCGGACGGGCCATGCGGGAGCGGCGGTCGGGTTCGATCGTCGTCGTCGGATCGAACTCCGCCGGCGTGCCGCGCATGGGCATGGGCGCCTACGGATCGTCCAAGGCCGCCTCCACGATGATCGTCCGGATCCTCGGACTCGAACTGGCGCAGTACGGGATCCGCGCCAACATCGTCGCCCCGGGCTCCACCGACACCGCCATGCAGCGCTCGCTGTGGGAGGACCCGAACGACGACGCGGGCGCCCGCAGCGCCATCGAGGGTGACCTGTCGCAGTTCAAGGTCGGCATCCCCCTCGGCCGCATCGCCGAGCCCGCCGACATCGCCGAGGCCATCGAGTTCCTGCTGTCCGACCGTGCTCGCCACATCACCATGCAGGCGCTGTACATCGACGGCGGCGCCACCCTCCGCGCCTGACCGACAGACCGGCCCGACCGACCCGACATCGATCCGCATCCCGAAAGGAACCGTTCCGTGACAACCGGTTTCGAGCGCACGCCGCTCGTCGACACCGCCCGCTACCCCGAGGAGTTCGCCGAGCGGTATCGCGCAGCCGGTTACTGGACGAGCGAGACCTTCGGCGAGTTCCTCCCGGCCCGCGCCGCCCGGTTCGCCGATCGCACCGCCGTCGTCGGACACGACGCGACGGGCACCTGGCGGCACATCACCTACCGCGAACTCGACGACGCCTCGGCCCGCATCGCCGCCGGTCTCGCCGACCTCGGGGTCCGGAAGGGCGACCGTGTCGTCCTGCAGTTGCCGAACATCGTCGAGTACACCGAGGTGCTCTTCGCGGTCTTCCGCCTCGGCGCGCTCCCCGTCTTCTCCCTGCCCGCACACCGCGCGTCGGAGATCGGCTACTTCTGCCGGTTCAGTGACGCCGCAGCGTACGTGATCGCCGCCGAACACGGCGGATTCGACTACCGCGTGCTCGCCCGGCAGGTCACCTCGGAGATGGAGAATCCGCCGGCGGTCGTGGTCGCGGGTGAGGCCGAGGAGTTCACCGCGCTCGGGTCGTTGCGCGACCGCGAACCCGCTCCGATCACGGAGAACGACTCCGGAAGCGTTGCCTTCCTCCAATTGTCGGGTGGCACGACCGGAACGTCGAAGCTCATCCCCCGCACCCACGCCGACTACCTGTACTCCGTGCGCGAGTCCGCGGTGATCTGCGGAGTGGACGAGAACACCCGCATGCTGGTCGCGCTGCCGGCCGCGCACAACTTCCCGATGAGCTCGCCGGGCATCCTCGGTGTGCTGCACGCCGGCGGCACCGTCGTCCTCGCTCCGGATCCGAGCCCCGACACCGCGTTCGCCCTGATCGAGAGCGAGGGCGTGACGATGGCGTCGCTCGTCCCGCCCCTCGCGCAGGCGTGGCTGTCGGCGCGGGCCCGCACCGAACGCGACCTGTCGTCGCTCGAGGTACTGCAGGTCGGTGGCGCGAAGTTCCCGGCCGAGGCCGCCAAACGCGTTCGCCCCGAACTCGGCTGCACGCTGCAGCAGGTCTTCGGAATGGCGGAGGGTCTCGTCAACTACACCCGGCTCGACGACGACGAGGACACCATCGTCACCACCCAGGGCCGGCCGATCAGCCCCGACGACGAGATCCGCGTCGTCGACGACGCGGACGAGCCCGTTCCCGCGGGCACCACCGGTCACCTGCTCACCCGCGGCCCGTACACGATCCGGGGCTACTACAACGCGCCGGAACACAATTCGACGGCGTTCACCCCGGACGGCTTCTACCGCACCGGCGACATCGTCCGGCTCACCGAGCACGGCTACATCGTCGTCGAGGGACGCGCGAAGGACCAGATCAATCGCGGTGGCGAGAAGATCGCAGCCGAGGAGGTCGAGAACCATCTGATCGCGCACCCGGCCGTGCTCGACGCGGCGGTGGTGTCGATGCCCGACCAGTATCTCGGCGAACGCACCTGCGCTTTCGTCGTCACCGAGGGTGAAGTGCCGAAGGCCCTCGCGCTCAAGAAGTTCCTGAGGGAGCGAGGGCTGGCCGAGTACAAGATCCCCGACAAGGTGCAGTTCGTCGACGCCTTCCCGGTCACGGGAGTGGGCAAGATCAGCCGGAACGAACTGCGGCGCGCTCTCGCGGCCACTCTGAAGGACTGATCTCGCTCCGCGACGACGGGACGGTCTCACCTCGCTCGGCGCGGGCCGCGAGGGTCGCGTAGCGGCCACCGCGGGCGACGAGGTCGTCGTGCGTTCCGCGTTCGACGATGCGGCCCCGGTCGAGGACCACGATCTCGTCGGCGTTGCGCACGGTCGAGAGCCGGTGCGCGATGGTGATGGTCGTGCGTCCGCTGCGCGCGGCGTCGACGGCCTGCTGCACGGCGTGCTCGGTGTCGTTGTCGAGGGCGCTGGTCGCCTCGTCGAGCACGAGGACACGCGGGTCGCGCAGGAGCGTGCGGGCGATCGCCAGGCGCTGCTTCTCGCCGCCCGAGAAGCGGTGTCCGCGGGCGCCGACGACGGTGTCGTAGCCGTCCGGCAGCGAGACGATCAGGTCGTGGATGTGCGCGGCGCGGGCCGCGGCCTCGATCTCGTCGTCGGTCGCGTCCGGCTTCGCGTAGCGCAGGTTCTCCCGGACGGTCGCGTGGAGGAGGTAGGTCTCCTGCGAGACCACGCCGACCAGTCCGGCGAGATCGGCGAGCCGCATGTCGCGCAGGTCGACACCGTCGATGCTCACGCGCCCCTCGACCGGGTCGTACAGTCGTGCGACGAGCGAGCCGAGCGTGGTCTTGCCCGAGCCTGTCTCACCGACGAGCGCAACCTGCGCCCCCGCCGGGACGTCGAGGTCGATCCCGTCGAGCGCGTTGCGGTGCGCTCCTTCGTAGCGGAAGCTCACGTTCTCGAACCGCACCCGGCCGGCGACGGTCGCCGGGTCGACGGGCGCCGGATCGCGCGGGTCGTCGATGTCGACGGGAAGGTCGAGGTATTCGAAGATGCGGCTGAACAGGGCCAGCGAACTGGTGACGGAGACACCGACGTCGAGCAGGCTCATCAGCGGCCGGAACAGCGCGCCCTGCAGTCCGGTGAAGGCCACCAGGGTGCCGATCGTCATGCCGCCCGAGGTGGCCGGCAGACCGGCGACGAGATAGAGGACCGCGGGGATCGCCGCGAAGACGATGTTCATCGTGGCCATGCGCCAGCGGCCGGACAACTGCGCGTGCACCTCGAGATCGGCCAGTTCCTCCGATGTGCGGGCGAACTTGTCGGACAGTGCCGGGCCGGTGCCCAGCGTCTTGACGAGCAGCACGCCGCTGACCGACAGTCCTTCGTCGATCTGCGACTGCATGTCGGCGAGGCGGCGCTGCTGACGGGCAGTGACGGCGCGGCGCATGAGCGCGACCCGGCGCGTGAGCCAGATGGCCGGCGGGAGCACGATCAGGGACAGCAGGGCCAGTCGCCAGCTGAGGACCGCCATGGCGATCGCCGTGCCGACGACGGTGGTGACGTTGGACGCCAGCGAGGTCGCGGTGTTGGTGACCACGGACTGCATGCCACCGATGTCGTTGGTCAGCCGCGACTGGATCTCGCCGCCGCGAGTGCGGGTGAAGAAGTTCAGAGACTGGCGCTGCAGGTGGGAGAAGACCCGGGTGCGCAGACCGTGCATGACGTTCTGGCCGACGGTCGTGGAGATCCAGGTCTGGACGACGGACAGGAGCGAGCTCGCGACGGTGACGGCCAGCATGCCACCGACCGCCCACAGCAGCAGGCTCACGTTCTGGTGCGGGATGGCGTCGTCGATGACGGCGCGGACGAGGAAGGGGGTCGCGAGGGAGATCACCGACGAGGCGATGATGAGCGCGACGACGAGGGTGATCTTCCACCGGTAGGGCGCGAAGAGGGCGCCGATACGGCGCAGGCTCACCGGGGCTTCGCGGAGCTGTTCGAGATCCTTCTTGTCGATCCTGCCGCGGCTGCCCGGCTTGCCGCCGAGTGTGGGTGGGGGCTGCATCATGTGCGCCACCTCGATTCGTGGTTCGTGTTTCGTACTTATTGAGGTTGCCTCATTGAGTGGCAACCGTCAAGTGAGGTAATGTGAGCACTATGTCGGATTCACCCGTCGCACTGCGCGATCTGCTCCTCACCACCACGCGTACGCTGCGCCGACGCTGGCACGACCTCCTCCAGCCGTGGGGATTGTCACCCCACGAGTACCGGGCCCTCGACGCCATCGGACGCGCCGACGACCCGATCCGCCTCGGCGTCGTGGCCAAGGAACTGCGCATCGTCCCCCGCTCGGCCACCGAGGTCGTCGACCGCCTCGAGACGCGGGGTCTCACCGAGCGGCTCCCCGATCCCGCCGACCGGCGCGCGGTCTGCGTGCGGCTGACCGACGAGGGCCGCAGGATCCGGGCCGAGCTGGCCTCCGCCCGCGATGCCGACGCCGTCGAGATGTTCGACCGGCTCGGCGCCGAGGAACGCGCGCGACTGTCCGATCTGCTGCACAAACTCGTCGACGACCGGCCGCGCTGATCCTTTCCGGTTCCGGGTACTCACATTTCCGACGGCGGCGACGTCTTCCCTACGAGGGCCTGTGCCCGTGTTGTCCGGCCGATCGAGGAGAGCCCGTGGAGACCATCGAGAATCTGCAGTCGCGCGTCGACGCACTGAACCTGCCCGAGCTGACGAACGAGCTCGACGAGAACGGCTGCGTCCTCACCGGGCCGCTGCTGAGCGACGACGAATGCGCCGAGCTCGCGGCCCTGTGGGACGACGACGCCCGCTTCCGCACCACGGTCGACATGAGCCGCTACCGATACGGGCACGGCATCTACAAGTACTTCGGCCCACCCGTCCCCGACGCCGTCGCACACCTGCGCTCGGCGTTCTACCGGCAGCTGCTCGGCGTCGCGCGCTCGTGGGCCGAACGCCTCGGCGATCCGGCACCCTGGCCCGACGACTTCGACGACTGGCTGGGCATGTGCCACGCGGCCGGCCAGACCGACCCCACCCCGCTGATGCTGCGCTACACCACCGGCGACTGGAACGCCCTGCACCGCGATCTCTACGGCGACCTCGTGTTCCCCCTGCAGGTCGTGATCGGGCTCGACCGGGCGGGCGTCGACTACACCGGCGGTGAGTTCCTGCTGGTCGAACAACGGCCCCGCGCGCAGTCGCGGGGCACCGTCACCGTGCTCGAGCGAGGCCACGCGCTGATCTTCACCACCCGCGACCGACCGATCCGCTCGGCACGCGGATGGTCGCGGGCACCGGTCCGGCACGGCGTGAGCACCGTCCGTTCCGGTCTGCGTCGCACGCTCGGCCTGGTCCTGCACGACGCGGCCTGAGCACTCTTACCGTTCGAAGATCCGCCGCGGATTGTCCACGAGCATCGTGGTGATCTGCTCCTCGGTCACGCCCCGTTCACGCAGGGCCGGCAGCACCTCGTCGCTGATGTGGTTGTAGTTCCAGTTGGGCACGGCGGCCTGCTTCACGTCGTGCGGGAACCAGTCGATGAAGCATGCCGCGTCGTGCGAGAGCACCATGCGCTCGGTATAACCGGCCTCCACGAGCGCGACCACCGTGTCGACGCGCTGCTCGAACGGCAACAGCAGGTCGAGGCCGAAGCGGTCCATCCCCAGAATCGAACCGGCGTCGGCGATCCGGCGCAGGTAACCCAGATCGGTCGAATCACCGCTGTGCCCGACGACCACCTTGGTGAGGTCGACACCTTCCTCCGCGAGCACGCGTTGCGCCACCTCCCCCGATCCGGTGTGCGGGTTGGTGTGCACCGTGATCGGCACGCCGGTCTCGACGTGCGCCTGCCCCACCGCCCGAATCACGCGTTCGACGCCCGGCGTGAGGCCCGGAAGCTCGATGGCGCACTTGAGCATTCCTGCACGTACCCCCGTGCCGGCGATGCCCTCGCGGATGTCCTTCACGAACAGTTCGGTGAGCGGTTCCGGTCCGTCCACCAGCAGCCCCGGCCCGACGTTGTGGAACTGGAACGGCAGATCGTTGTAGGTGTACAGGCCCGTCGCGACGACGATGGAGATGTCCACCTGTTCGGCGACGCGCTGGATGCGCGGGATGTACCGGCCGAGACCGACCACCGTGGGATCGACGATCGTGTCGATGCCACGCTCCGACAACGCCTTCAACTTCGCCACCGCGTCGTCGACACGCTCGTCCTCGTCCCACGGGCTCGGGTAGTCGGGAAAGTTGCTGCGGATCTCCTCGCCGAGCACGAAGACGTGCTCGTGCATGAGGACTCTGCCCAGACGGCCCGTGTCGAGGGGGCCGCGAACGGTGTCGACGGATGTCATGACCGGTGACGTTAGGACACCACCGGCGGGAGGGGCACCGATTTCACGAATCGGTGGGAGTCGACTCCTCGAGGGCCTGACGGTAGCGACGCATGCCGCGCAGCCACCGGTCGTAGTCGGCGCCCTTGTTCCGGTACATCTCGAGGACCTCCGGGTGCGGAAGGATCAGGAAGTGCTCCTCCTCCATCGCGGCGAACACCGTCTCCGCGACGTCCGCGGGTTCGAGCACCGCACCGGCGGTCGTGACGGCCCGGGTGGCGAGTTCGCCGAGTGCATGCCCGGATGCGTCCCCCGAGTACAGCAGGGGTGTGTTGACGCCCATCGGGCACAGGCAGCTCACCCGCACGCCCTTGTCGCCGTAGGTCACCGACAACCACTCGGCGAAACCGACGGCCGCGTGCTTGGTGACCGAGTAGGTGGCCGAGCCGATCTGGGTGAGCAGGCCCGCCGCCGACGCCGTGCTGACGAAATAGCCCTCGCCGCGTTCGACCCAGCGGGGCACCAGCAGTCGCGCCGCCCGGATGTGTGCGCGCAGGTTGACGTCGAAGGACTGCTCCCAGACCGAGTCCTCGATCTCCAGGCCCGGCACACCGGTGACACCGGCATTGGCGAAGTACATGTCCACGGGACCGAACTCCGCTTCGGCGCGCTCGACGAGCCCGCGGATGTGCTCGTCGTCGGAGACGTCCGCCGCCACCGCGACCGCGCTGCCCGGCGTCTTCTCCTCGAGCGTCGCGACGACGCGCTGTGCCGCGTGTTCGTCGAGGTCTGCGACCACCACTCGCGCACCCCGTTCGACGAGGCCGGCAGCGATGGCGCCGCCGATTCCGCCGCCCCCGCCGGTCACGACGGCCACTCTGCCTTCGACCTTCATCGCTGTTACCTCCCCGTCGAATCGCAGTGCCGTCCCGTGCGGCACAGTTGGTACGGAACCTGTCTACACGTATCACCGGCTGTAGGTACCGCTCACACGCACGGAAGGTCGAGCACCCGGGATGGACGAATTGTTCTCCGTCTCCCGTCCGCGACGCGAGATCGCGCCGGGCGCCGTGCACTTGCCCGACTGGCTCGGCCCGGACGAACAGCGCGAGCTCGTCGAGCTGTGTCGCGAATGGGCGCGCCCACCGGCGCCGATGCGGCACACCCTGCTGCCGGGTGGCGGACGGATGTCGGTGAGCACGGTGTGCCTCGGATGGCACTGGTCGCCGTACCGGTACACCCGCACCGCGGTCGACGTCGACGACGCTGCTGTTCCCCCGCTTTCCGACCGGCTCGTCGAACTCGGGCGGCGTGCCATCGCCGATGCCTACGACGATCCGGCGGTAGGGAACGGGTACGAGCCCGATACCGCCCTGATCAATTTCTACGACCGCGACGCGCGGATGGGCATGCATCAGGACAAGGACGAGCGGGTGAGCGCGCCGATCGTGTCGCTCAGCCTCGGGGATGCCTGTCTGTTCCGGTTCGGCAACACCGAGTCGCGCGGCCGGCCGTACACCGACGTGCGTCTCGAATCCGGCGACCTGTTCGTCTTCGGCGGGCCGTCGCGGTTCGCCTACCACGGGGTGCCGGTCGTGTATCCGGACACCGGTAGCGCCCGCTGCGGACTCACCGCTGGGCGCCTCAACATCACCCTGCGGAGCACCGGACTCGCCTGACCGAACCGTGCCGGAATTCCGAACGTTCGGTCTGTGACTTTGTAACCAACTACACTCGGAGTAGCGGTTCTCCGGCGAGAAATACGTCAAATCGGACGATATTCTCGTGCGGTAGTCATCGGTGCCGGGGTCGATCACAGGAGACTGCCATGTCCGACTTCGTTTGTCGTCGTGTCCTGGCGATCATCGCAGGACTCACCCTCGGCCTGACCGGACCTGTCGCCGCCGCTGCCGCTACCGGCACCGCGTCCACCGCCGGCGCGGAGACCTTCCGTCCGTGCCCGGAGCGGTTCGTCATCGCGGTCGACGGAACCCGCAACCTCGACACCCCGGATTCGATCGATCCCGATTCGCCCCTCGCGAAGATCTCGGCGCGCTACGCGGCACCCGGCACGGTGGTCGAGCACATCCGTTATCCCGCCGTCGTGGTCCCGGTGCCCGAGTCCGGGTCGAGCGAGGGATCTGGTCGTCTCGCCTACGACGAGTCCAAGAGGATCGGGCACCAGCGCCTGCGCGAGACCATCACCGTCCGGCACGGCTCGTGCCCCGACAGCGAACTCGTCGTCCTCGGTTACTCGCAGGGCGCGTCGATCGCCGGCGACGTCCTCGCCGAGATCGCAGCCGACGGTTCGGTGCCGCCGGAGCGGATCAGCGGTGTGTTGTACTCCGACCCGCGTGACACCCGGGGAGTCGAAACACTGTTTCCGGGCGAGGTCGTCCCGGGCATCACGCTCGGCGGTGGTCGCGACGACTTCGGCACGATCGCCGTCGAACGGATCTGCATCGAGGGTGACGCGGTCTGCGACGGCGTGACGCCAGAGGAGAGCGAAGGGTGGTTGGGCGAGAACGTTACCGGCTACCTGAGACTGCACACGACCTATCCCGACTACGAGCCGTGAGCATCGTCGCACCAGGGAGAACCCGGGCGGGGATATACCGGTTCGGTATCGTCGGTTCATGAGCGTCGAGTCCCCGGCCACCCATCTCTCCGCTTCCGGCGATGATCCTCTCGCGCTGGAGCGGCAGGTGTGTTTCGCGCTCGCCGTGGCGAACCGCGCCGTGCTCGCGGTCTATCGACCGATCCTCGACGGGCTGGGCCTGACCCACCCGCAGTATCTGGTCATGCTTGCTCTGTGGGAACGTTCGCCGCTGACGAGCAAGGAGGTGGGGCAGTTGCTCCAGCTCGACTCCCCCACGCTGTCTCCCCTGCTCAAGCGACTCGAGGCGCTGGGCCTGCTCACCCGCGCGCGCAGCGCGGCCGACGAACGGCAACTCGTCCTCGAGCTCACCGACGCCGGACGGGCGCTGCGTGCCGAGGCCGAGTCGGTGCCGGGACAGGTCGTCGACGCCCTCGGTGTCGGACTCGACGAACTCCAGGACCTGCACGCCGCGCTCGTCCGCGTCAACGCGGCGGCACTGAAGGCCGGAGCACTCTGACAGATCGGTAGCTGCCGCAACCCCGACGGCTCGCGGCAGCACTGTCCGACCGTCTTCTATCGATACGCATCGGCACGGTGCGAAATCGCGGTGACCTCGACCGTGCGGCGCTCATTCCTCGGACGACCGGTCGTCACGCATCAGTCGCTTCAGCTCCTCCGTATCGACGACGTCTCCCGACTCGACCTCGGTTCGGCCCGCGATGTGCGTCCTCAGCAGATCGGCAACCGACAACACCGCGATCGTCTCCTGCATCGCGTCGTAATCGTCGGCACCGAGAAGCACCGCGGCGCGGTGCCCGTTACGGGTGATCTCGAATCGCTCGTGTGTGGGCTCGGCCTCGTCGACCAGTCGTGACAATTGCGCCCGGGCGATGGCGACAGGAAGAGTGGTCATGTACATATTTCTAGCGAAATCGCTGGGGAAGTCGCAGGTCATTCGGTTCGCGTCGAGTCCGACGCCGGCTTTCGACGCGAGGCCACGAACGCCAGGACGAGACCGAAGGCCACCCAGCACAGCAGGACGATCGTGGGGAAACCCGCGCCGGCGCCGTCGCGATCCGGCCGGACGGTCGGTGACCCGGGGCGCCGCACGCGCGGACGCCCCGGGACCGGCTCAGTGCGGGAGTTCGAGCGTCGTCGGCACCAGCGGAACCGAGGCCTCGCCGGTGTAGACGAGGAAGGTGAACGACTCCTGGAAGTACAGGTTCACCGTCTCGGCGTCGTGCGAGAGGTAGCCGATCGACAGATCCTGGCCGACCTGCAGGTCGTAGTCGCCGCCGCGCGTGGTCAGGACGAACGCACCGTCGATCGCCGGGGCCCAGATGAGGTCGCCGTCGATGAGGCGGCGCAGCTGTTCGCGGATCGGATAGCCGTGATCGGACGTCTCGCTGACCTTGGTGTATTCGTCGGCGCCGAGCAGGATCGAGTACGGGCCGCCTACACCCGCCAGTCGCAGCTGCGACAACGCCTGGCTGATGATCTCCGGGAAGTCGCGGGGATCGTCGGGCAGCTGCAGGGACGGGTTCGACGACGACGCCCGGATGCCCTCGATACCGGCGGCCGCGTAGCCCTCGAAGATCGCGCGGTCCTCGGCGAAGGCGATCTGGCGGGCCGCTTCCTTGACGGGGTCGAGGTCGATGTCGCGAGAACCGCGCTCGACGCTGTCGATCTCCTCGCGCGACAGCGTGAACGGCACCCTCAGTTCGACGACCGGCGCGACGCGGTGCTGGCGTGCCCGCACTCCGGCGGCCGGGGGCTCGATCTCGCGGGTGCGGCCGAGACCCACCGCTGCGAAGTCGGTGCCGTGCGGTCCGGAGAAGTCGACCACGGTGCGTCCGGCGACGTGCCGCTTGAAGGTGCGCGCGGCCTCCTCCTCGATCTCGGTCCATGCTGCCTCGGAAATCGGGGCGAGGTCGCGATACAGATTGTTCACAGCGTCGAACTCCTTCGCAGAGCGCCAATTCCGAGTGATCCGTCGGCCGGCCGGCCGGCGGTCGAGGCACTCGAATCTTCGTGGGAGGGAATATCCGCCGGTGACGGCGGAAGATCTTCGAGGAACTCCAGCGAGGGGCAGAAGAACAGCGAGCCCGTCACCGCGGTGGAGAAGTCCAGGATGCGGTCGGTGTTGCCGGGTGGGCTGCCCAGGAACATGTTGCGCAGCATCTGCTCGGTCACCTCCGGGGTGGCCGAGTAACCGATGAAGTAGGTGCCGAACTCGTCGGCGCCGAAGCTGCCGAACGGCATGTTCGCGCGCACGATCTGCTGTTCGACCCCGTTCTCGTCGACGATCACGTTCAGCGCGACGTGCGAATTCGCGGGTTTGGTCTCGTCGTCGAGTTCGATGTCGTCGAGCTTGGTCCGGCCGATCGCCCGCTCCTGCTCCTCCACCGTCAGCGAGTTCCACGACGCGAGGTCGTGCAGGTACTTCTGGACGATGACGTAGCTACCACCGGCGAAGTCCGGATCCTCGTCGGAGACCAGGGCCGCGTCGACGGCCTCGTCGTCCTCGGGGTTCTCCGTTCCGTCGACGAAGCCGAGCAGGTCGCGGCGCTCGAAATAGCGGAAGCCGTGCGTCTCGTCGACGACCCGAGCCGCACCGCGCAGCCGATCGTTGATCTTCGCGGCGAGTTCGAAGCACAGGTCCATCGTCGACGCGCGGAGGTGGAACAGCAGGTCGCCGGGGGTCGAGGGGGCCCGGTGCCGACCGCCGTCGAGCGGGACGAACGGATGGAGTCCGGCGGGCCGGGGGCCGTCGAACAGCCGGTCCCACATGTCCGAGCCGATGCCGGTGACGACCGACAGGCCGCCCTCCTGGATGCGGAAACCGACCGAGCGGCGCAGGCCCGAGAGATCCTCGAGCAGATCCCGCACGGTGTCCTCTGCGCCCTCGTCGACGGTGACGACGAGGAAGATCGCCGCTTCGGTGAGCGGGGTCAGTATCGGTTGTGCACGAACCACTCCGACAACGCTAGTGCACGCCGACGAAACAGGCATTCACGGCACGCCGACGTTCGTCACTGCACAATTGCAGCGTCAAGGCACCATCCAGCCCAGTACGGAGGTGGACTGCAGCCACACGAGGACGGCAAGCACCGCGAGACCGGCGATGCTCAATGGCCAGATCCGGCGCATGAGCAATCCGTCCTTGCCGGACAGTCCCTTCACCGACGACACAAGCGCGAGGTTCTGCAGTGCGATCGGGGTGCCGGTGGTGCCGCCGGCCATGTTCCCCGCGACCAGCACGGTCGGGTCGAGTCCCGACTGCTGGGCCGCGGCGACCTGCAGGCTGCCGAACATCGCATTGGAGGCGGTGTTCGAGCCGGTGACCACGACGCCGAGCCAGCCGAGCACCGGCGACAACAGCGCGAACGCCACGCCCGCACCGGCGAGGAAACCACCGATCGTGGCGGTCTGCCCGGACAGGTTCATCACGTACGCGAGGGCGAGCACCGCCGTCACCGTCGCGAACGACCACCGCAACTGCACGACCGCCGCGACGAAGCACCGCACCGCGTCGGCCACCGCGACCTTCAGCACCGGCATGGACAGCAGCGCGGCGACGAAGACGAGGCTGCCCGGAGCCGTGAGCAGATCGATGGTGAAGGTCTCCGCGGTGGGAACGTCCCCGTCGGCCGTGGTCACGTCCACACCCGGCCACGGGAAGGACAGGCTCGCGTTCGACAGCAGCGACGCCACCGGACCGAACCGGCTGACGAGGAAGACGATGACGATCAGCGCGTAGGGAGCGAACGCCTCGACGACGCGTCGCCGCGAGTCGTGGATCCGCTCGGCCGCGGCCCGGCGGACCTCCCGATGCGTGGGGTGCACCTTCACCGCGACGAGCAGCACGAGCAGACCGGCCACGGCACCGGCGATATTGCTCAGCCCGACGGTGAGGTAGCTCGCGCACACGAACTGGGCGGCACCGAAGGCGAGTCCGACCACCAGCGCGACCGGCCACGTCTCACGCACACCGCGCCATCCGCCGACCACCGCGACCAGCACGAGCGGGACGAACACCGCGAGCAGGCAGACCTGGCGCGCAACGACCGGTCCGATCTCGTCGATCGGGATCTCCGACACGCGCGACATCGTCAGGATCGGTGTGCCCATGACGCCGAGCGGGGTGACGACCGAGTTGGCGAGCAGCGACGCCGCGGCTGCACGCACCGGCGGCAGACCGGCGCCGATGAGCACGACGGTCGACACGACGATGGGGGTGCCGAAGCCGGCGACCGCCTCGAGCAGCGCGCCGAACAGGAAGGCGATGACGATGGTGAGGATCCGCGGATCCGGGGATATTCGCCCGAAGGCGCGGGTGAGGACGTCGAAGTGCCCGGATTCGACGGTGAGCCGGTACACCCAGACGGCGTTGACCACCGTCCACATGATCGGGAAGAGACCGAAGACCGTACCTTCGACACCGGCGCTGAGCGCGGATCCGACCGGCATGCCGTAGACGGCGGTGCCCACGATGAGGGCCACCACCACCGCGATGCCCGCGGCCGAATGGGACCGCAGACGGAAGACGGCGAGCAGGACGAGCATGGTCAGCAGCGGGAGTACCGCCACCAGTGCCGACCACGCGAGCGACCCGCCGACCGGCGCGATCGGCTGAACGTATGCACCTGTCACTGCATCACGACCGGTGTGTCTCCACGGCGGTGCGGATGGTGGCGGCCGTGCCGTCGAGCACGGTCCGGTTCGGTGTCCGCCAGTCGGCGCGGATCCCGAAGCCGTCCCCGGCCCTGCGCGGCACGAGGTGCAGGTGGACGTGGAAGACCTCCTGGCCGGCAGCCACGCCGTCGGCGAGGAACATGTTCACGCCCTCGATGGGGAGGTCGGACGCGCGCATCGCTGTGGCGATCCGTTGCCCGGCGGCGAACACCTTCGCTCCGTCGTCGGGATCGAGCTGTGCCAGTCCGGAGGCGTGCCGCTTCGGGATCACGAGCAGATGCCCCGGGGTGAACGGGCGGATGTCCATGAATGCGAGCACGTCGGGTTCGTCGAGCACGACGCTGGCCGGCGACTGCCCGGCCACGATGGCGCAGAAGATGCAGTCCGTCACCGTGGCGTGGACTCCTCCGTACGTGCGGGTCCGCGGGCGGATTCGAGCAGGCGCAGCAGTTCGCCCTGAACCTCGGGACGGTCGCGTACCGGATCGTCGCTGTGCGCGAGGCACAGCATCGCTTCCTCGACGGCCGCGACGAGCAGGTGCGCGAGCACCGACGTCCGCGTGGGCGACGCCTCGTAGGTCTCGGGGTCGAGGGTGACGAGCATGCGCTCGATGGCCTTCAGCGAGGAGTGCCGGTGGGTCTCGCGGACCTCGGCCCAGCCGAGGACCGCGGGGGCTTCGATGAGCAGCAGTCGGCGGGTCGCGGGGTCGTAGACGGCGTCGAGTGAGGCGAGCACGGCCTGGGTGAAACCCTCCCAGGCGTCGTCGACCGGTTCGGCCGGCACGAGGGAGCTCTCCGCTTCCTTCTGGAGGCGTTCGATGACGCCGCGGAACAGATCGCGCTTGTCGGCGAAGTGGTGGTAGAGCGCACCGCGCGTCACCCCCGCGACCGAGACGATCTCCTCGGTGGCCGCCGCCGCGTATCCGTCGCGCAGGAACACCTCGCGCGCCGCATCGAGCAGCGCGGTGCGTGTTCGCGCTGCGTCACGCACCCGACCCGTATTTCCCGGTTTCACCGACACTTCGTTCTCCCCTGTTGATACCGCCACCCCCATCGGACACTCCCCCCGGTAGTCGGCTCCCGTGATTCCTGCTGAATCGGTTTCCTAGAGAATCGGCGCCGGCGTGTACTTCGCCGCTTCCGGATACTGCGTTACGAGATCCTGCACCGCCGCGACGACCGCTTCGACCTGCGCGACCGCGGCTCCGGCGAAGACCTCCCGGTCGGCCAGTGCCGTGTCGAGCGCGGCGCGGTCGAGCGGAAGCCGGTCGTCGGCGGCGAGACGGTCGAGCAGATCGGGTTCGCGGCCCTCCTCGCGCATCGCGAGTGCGACGGAGACCGCGTGCTCCTTGATGACCTCGTGGGCGGTCTCGCGACCCACCCCGGCCCGGACCGCGGCCATCAGGACCTTGGTGGTCGCGAGGAACGGCAGGTACCGCACGAGTTCCTTCTCGATCACCGCCGGGTAGGCGCCGAACTCGGCGAGGACCGTCAGGAAGGTCTCCATCTGGCCGTCGATCGCGAAGAAGGCGTCGGGCAGGGCCACACGGCGGACGACGGAGCAGAAGACGTCGCCCTCGTTCCACTGCGCACCGGCGAGTTCGGCGGCCATCGACGCGTAGCCGCGCAGGACGACCTGCAGGCCGTCGACGCGCTCGCACGAACGGGTGTTCATCTTGTGCGGCATGGCGGACGAGCCCACCTGGCCGGGCTGGAAGCCCTCGGTGACGAGTTCGTGGCCGGCCATGAGCCGGATGGTGTGGGCGAACGACGCGGGACCGGCGCCGACCTGCACGAGCGCGGAGAGCACGTCGTGGTCGAGCGAACGCGGGTAGACCTGGCCGACGCTCGTGAAGACGTTCGCGAAGCCGAGATGCTGCGCGACCTTCTGCTCGAGCTGCGCGAGCTTGGCGGAATCACCGCCGAGCAGGTCGAGCATGTCCTGTGCGGTGCCCATGGGGCCCTTGATCCCGCGCAGCGGGTACCGGGCGATCAGTTCCCGGACGCGCTGCAGCGCGATGAGCAGTTCGTCGGCGGCCGACGCGAAACGCTTGCCGAGGGTGGTGGCCTGCGCCGCGACGTTGTGCGAGCGGCCGGCCATGACGAGCGAGGCGTACTCGGTGGCGCGCTCGGCGAGGCGTGCGGCCACGGCGACACCGTGGGAGTGGACGTGTTCGAGCGACCGCAGGATCTGCAGCTGCTCGACGTTCTCGGTGAGGTCGCGGCTGGTCATGCCCTTGTGGACGTGCTCGTGACCGGCGAGGGCGTTGAACTCCTCGATGCGAGCCTTGACGTCGTGCCGGGTGACGCGTTCGCGCTGCGCGATGGACTCGAGGTCGACCTGCTCGACCACGCGTTCGTAGTCTGCGATCGCCTGGGCGGGAACGTCGATCCCGAGTTCGGCCTGCGCCCGCAGCACCGCGAGCCACAGCTGCCGCTCGAGCACGATCTTGTACTCGGGCGACCACAGGTCCCGGAGTTCGGGGCTGGCGTAGCGGGTGGCGAGGACGTTGGGGATGTGGCTCACAGAAGTGAGTTTACGGTCCGGGCCTGCTCCCGTATTCCCCGACCTCAATCCTCGACCGGGGGCGCGACGCTCTCCACGACGTCGAGCAGGATGCCGCGCGCGAGCGAGCGCGGGTCGGGATCGAGCTCGCCCAGTCCGCCGAGGACCGCGCCGTCCACGACCGCCACGAGCCGGCGCACCTCGCGGGGCCGCACCGATCGGCAGCAGCGTTCGAGCAGGTCGGTGAGCAGATGGTCGATCTGTTCGCGCATGCGTACCTGCACGTCGCGCAGTTCCGGATAGCGGGCCGTCGCGACGCACCGCTCGTACCGGGAGATCAGGCGCTCGCGGTCGATGCCGCCGTCGCAGTCCCGCGGTCCGATCAGCAGGTCGACGATGAGATCGGCCGTGCCCTCGAGACTGCGCGGGAGCGGCTCGATGTCGCGGACACGCTCCCGCATCGTGTCGAGTTCCCGCTCGCTGTTGTAGTCGACCGCGCACGCGACGAGGTCGTCGAGCGATTCGAAGTAGTAGGTGGTCGATGCGAGCGGCAGGCCCGCGCGGGTCGCGACGGCCCGGTGACGGACGGCGTCGATGCCCCCTTCGAGGATGAGGTCGGCCGCTGCCTCGACCAGCGCCTGACGGCGCCGTTCGCCCTTCGGGGTCGCAGCAATCGACACCTTCTCATGGTGACAGTCCCGAGCGTCTCACCAGGGGAAAACGGAATTGGAGACCAACCGGTACCATTGCGCCCGCCCGCGCGTGTCGAGTCCTCGGCGGGCGCCGCCCCGCGAGTAGGTCATCGAACGATCGGAGCCGTACCGGATGAGACGTCGACGCTTTCTGCAGGTCTCGCTTCTCGGGGCCGCCCTGGCGGGTGCCGGCGCCGCGGCCCCGGGTCTGTCCGGTGTCGGCCTCCCGCGTGCGGATGCGCTGCCCGTCGGGGTCGACGAGTACCGCCGTCTCGTGCCCGAGCTGTTCGTTCCACCGCCCGCACCGCCGGAGCATTCCGAGGTCGTCGTGGTGGGCTCCGGTTTCGGGGCGAGCGTCGCCGCGCTGCGCCTGGCCGAGGCGGGGAACCGGGTCACGATGCTCGAGCGCGGCATGCGCTGGCCCCGCGACCCGCACCGCGAGATCTTCACGACCGACCTGCTCGCCGACGGTCGCGGTTACCACCACCGCACCCGGTTCACCGGCCCGACGGGCATCCCGGTGGTGTGCGACGACTTCGCCGGCGTCCTCGACGTGGTCGACTACCCGAACATGTCGGTGTGGCGCGGCGCCGCGGTGGGCGGCGGATCGATCGTGTTCACCGGCGTGATGATCGCTCCCGAACGGCACTTCTTCGAGCACGTCTTCGGCGGCCGTCTCTCCTACGACGAGATGGCGTCCACCTGGTACCCGAAGGTGCGCTCGATGCTGCGCCTCGATCCGATGCCCGACGACATCTACAACGCCGCCGAGTTCGCGCACTCGCGGCGGTGGGACGACGACGCACGCGCCGCCGGTTACAGCCCGCACCGCATCGACGGCATCTGGGACTGGGACGTCGTGCGCGCCGAACTCGCCGGCTCGGTCCGCCGCTCGGCCGTCGCGGGCGAGAGCAATCTCGGCAACTCGAACGGTGCGAAGTTCGATCTCACGCAGAACTACATCCCTGCGGCCGAGGCCACCGGGCGCACCCTGGTGTGCCACGGTCACCGGGTGCTCGCGGTCGGTCAGGACGGCGACGGCCGCTACTGGCTCGACGTACAGGCCGTCGATCCGACAGGTGCGGTGCTGCGCACCACCACGATCACGTGCGACCGTCTCGTCCTCGGTGCCGGATCGATCGGCACCACCGAACTGCTCGTCAAGGCGCGGCACACCGGTTCGCTGCCGAACCTCGACGAGCGTGTGGGGCGGGGCTGGGGCACCAACGGCGACGCGGTGCTCGTCCGTTCGTTCGCGCTCACCGAGGGTTTCGGCGGCGACCAGGGCGCGCCGTCGGCGTCGCGCATCGTCGACGAGTCCGGTCTGCCGCTGAGCCTCGAGAACTGGTTCGTCGCGGGCACCGCGAAGGACGTCGGAATGCTCGCCTCCCTCGGCATGACCCTCGACCCCACCCGCGCCGACTTCGCGTACGACCCGGGTGCCGATCGCGCGGTCCTGAACTGGCCGGCCGGTGGCGAACGCGAGAGCGTCGATGCCCTGCGGGTCGTGCACAACGCGATGGCGCAGGCCGGGGGCACGATTCCGGGCGCATCGCCGATGGCCGAGGACGTCAACGCGACCTTCACGGCGCATCCGCTCGGTGGTGCGGTGCTCGGCGACGCGACCGACGGCTACGGCCGCGTGCACGGTCATCCCGGCCTCTACGTCGTCGACGGCGCGCTGATCCCGGGCAGCACCGGCACCGCCAACCCGTCGCTGACCATCGCGGCGCTCGCCGAACGGAACATCGCGCGGATCATCGCCGACGGGCGGTGACCGCCCCGCGGCAGTCCCGTGATCAGGAGACGGGCAGCCAGCCCGCGAGCCGGTCGAGCGCCGCGGTGACGTCGGCGGTCGATCCCGCGAACGACAGTCGCACGGTCTCGTCGCCGCGCACGGTGTCGAAGTCGACGCCCGGTGCGAGCGCGAGACCGGTGTCGTGGAGCAGCCGCGCGCACCACGCTGTCGAGTTCTCGCCGTCGAGCAGATGGCCGATGTCGGCGTAGACGTAGAAGGCGCCGTCGGCCGGTGCGAGTTTCGTGATGCCGAGATCCGGCAGCCCTTCGAGCAGCAGCTCCCGGTTCACGGCGTAGCGGGAGACGTGCCCGTCGAGTTCGGTGCGGGCCTCGGTCCCGAACGCCTCGATCGCCGCGAACTGGGAGATCGACGGCGGGCACACCGTCATGTTCGACGCGAGTCGCTGCAGGGCCGGACGCATCGTCTCGGGCGCGAGCATCCAGCCGAGCCGCCAGCCGGTCATCGAGAAGTACTTCGACACCGAGCCGATCACCACCGAGTCGCGGGAGGTCGCCCACGCCGTGGAGGTCGCCGGTGATCCGGTGCCCTCACCGGTCTCGGACCGGGCGGTGCCGAACTCGATGCCGTGGTAGATCTCGTCGGAGATGAGCAAACTGCCGTGCTCGTCGCACCAGCGTGCGAGCGCCGCGAGCTCGGACGGTTCGATCATCGTGCCGGTCGGGTTGGCGGGGCTGGCGACGACGATTCCCGCGGGCGGAGCGTCGAGTTCCTCGAGCATCGCGACGGTCGGCTGGTAACGGGTCTGCGGGCCGCAGTCGAGTTCGACGACGCGGCAGCCGAGCGCGGCGAGGGTGTTGCGGTAGGCCGGATAACCGGGGCGGGCGACGACCACGGTGTCGCCGACGTCGAAGGCCGCGAGGAACACCAGCGTGAAGGCTCCGGAGGAGCCGGTGGTGACGACGACGTCGTCCGCGTCGACGTCGATGCCGTACTTGTGGCGGTGGTACGCCGCGATCTCCTCGCGCAGCGGCAGGATGCCGAAGGTCTCCGTGTAACCCAGCAGTTCGGCGTCGATCGCGAGGTTGGCGGCGCGGAGCACGGGAGCGGGTGCGGGGGTCGACGGTTGTCCGGCGGCGAGACTCAGGACGTCGCCGTGGCTGCGCTGCCGCTCGGCAGCCGCCTTCCACACATCCATGACATGGAACGTCTCGATACCGGAGCGTTGAGATTCGGGGCGCACGTCGACGACGGTAGTACGCGCGCGTCGTTCGTCAGAGCCGGACGCGCTGAAGTCGGGTGAGGGCGCCCCACGCGATCGGATAGTCCTGACGGTCGACGACCTTCGCGGGCACGACCTCCGCGTCGGCGGCCGTCTCGTCGGGTTCCGGCTCCGGTTGCGGCACGACCGGCAACAGCAGATGCGAGTCGAACTGTCCGCCGGCGTGCACGATGTGGAAGCCCTTGTTGATGGTGCGGTCGTGCCCGACGCGCGGGTTCTCGTCGAGGTCGTGGCCGGCGATGACGAGCACGAGACTCGATCCGGCCTCGAAGAAGGTGCTGTGCGGCATGATCTCGATGTCGACCGGCACGATCTGCTCGGGCAGCAACGGCCAGTACTTCTTCTGGTCGTGGACGGGCCGGTAGGCGGTGGAGGCCTCCGGGTCCAGCGCTCGGCGCGAGACCCGCATCCACCCATGGGCGACGAATCCCTTCTCGTATCCACCGTGGCCTTCGAACCACACGTCGCGGCCGTGCTCGTCGCGCTTGGCGAGTCCGACGAACAGGTCCATGTCGTTGGCGTCCTTCGCCTGCACCCACAGACGCAGCGCCGCGTGCCCGGTGATCTCGGTGTTTTCGTCGAAGGTGTGGGTGAAGACGAGTTCGTCGCCCGCGACGGGGAAGGTGCGGCGGAACTGGCGGCTCTCGCACGGGGTGGTGCTCAGGTCGGCGTTCGCGTGGTCGAGGTGGAGTGCGACGTAGCGGGTGTCGGGCACCGGCCACTCGGATTCGAGGCGTTCGGAATAGGTGCGCAGGTCGTGGCGGGTCTCGAGGCGGATGCGCGGGGTGTCCTCGAAGCCGTTGTCCTCGTCCTTGAGGAAGCGGTCGAAGAATCGTCGCTGGTAGTCGAGGGCCTCGTTGCCGTAGAAGGTCTGCCACATCTTCCGGCCGTGGGTGTAGAGCCACTTGTGCTCCGACCCGATGCGGCGGTAGCCCTCGACCGAACCGCGGGCGCGCGGGCCCTGATCGGACCACGAGACGCCGACGAGGGCGGGCACGGTGACGTCCTCGAGCCGGGGCGGCGGGGCGACATGACGGAAGAAGTCGGGGAACCGGCGCAGCAACCACGGGGTGAACCGCCGGAGGGAGGCGGCGCCGCAGCGGGCGCCGGTGTTCATCGCGCTGTACCAGAACTCGCTGTAGCGGGTCTCGGGGATGCCGCCCTGGGTGAGGATGTCGCGGCAGGGGTCGCTTACACCCTCCCAGGGTGCGATGGCCGCAAGGTAGGGCGGGTTGAGCGCGGCGGTGTACCACTGCAGCGTGGCGAGATAGTCGGCGCCGGCGAGACCGACACGGCCGTTGCTCCACTCCTGGCCACCGGCCCATTCCACGACGGACGCGCAGTCGAGCGCGGCCCGGCCGAGCAGCAGGCGGGGGCGGCCGCCGCTCGCGTGATGGCCGCGCATGTCCGCGACGACGAGGACGTAGCCGCGAGGAACCCAGTAGGCGGGGTCGGGTGCTTCGAAGGAGGTGCAGTCGCTGATCTCGAGATCGCCGACGTGGTTGCCGGATTCGGCGAGGTCGTCGAAGTCGACGGGATAGCGGTCGACGCCGGCGTCCTTGCCGTAGGGGGTGACGGCGACCAGCACGGGGCAGCGGTCGTGCTCACCGGAGTCGGCAGGGCGGTAGACGTCGGCTCTCAGTACGGTGCCGTCGCCCGTGCGGATGGGCACGTCGCGCTCGACGAGGACGTCGTCCGGCAGCCCGTGGACGACGACGTGGTGGTGTCGTAGCGGTGTCGGGTCCGGCGTCGGCGTTCGTCTTCGAGAAACCATGCAGTCACCCCTGGCGGCATCAAAGATGCACCGAGTGTGCAACATACACCCGGTAGGTGCAAGGTGAAGGACGCGGGTGAAAGGCTAGACCGAGATCCGGCCCTCGACGGCTGCCAGACCGATGTCGCGGCGGAAGTGACCGCCCGGCAGCTTGACGTCGGCGAGCCGATCATAAGCGGCCTCGCGCGCGGACGCGAGGTCGGCACCCATACCGATCACGTTGAGCACGCGCCCACCTGCGGAGACCAGTGCACCGTCGTCGCGACGCTTCGTGCCGGCGTGCAGCACGGTGTCGCCCTCGGCGCCGGTGATCACGTCGCCGGTGCGCGGGGTGGACGGGTAGTACTCGGCGGCGAGCACCACGGTCACCGCGGCGCCGTCCTTCCAGCGCAGCGGCGGGAGCTCGGCGAGCGTGCCGGTGGCGACCGCGTTCAGGGCCTCGCCCAGCGGCGACTCGAGCAGGGCGAGCACGGCCTGGGTCTCCGGGTCGCCGAAACGGCAGTTGAATTCGACCACGGCCGGGCCCTCGGCGCCCATCGCCAGACCCGCATAGAGCAGTCCGGAGAAACCGCATCCGCGTCGCACCATCTCGGCCGCGACGGGCTCGACGACCTCGGAGACGATCCGCTCGACGCTGCCCTCGGGCAGCCACGGCAGCGGCGTGTAAGCGCCCATGCCACCGGTGTTGGGGCCGGTGTCGCCCTCGCCGACACGCTTGTGGTCCTGTGCCGGGAGCAGCGGCACGACCGTCTCACCGTCGACGAGGCAGAACAGGGAGACCTCGGGGCCGTCGAGGAAGGACTCCAGCAGGACGGGGTGCCCGTTCTCGAGGATCTCGGCGGCGTGGTCGCGGGCGGCGGCGCGGTCGGGAGTGACGACGACGCCCTTACCGGCGGCGAGACCGTCGTCCTTGACCACCCAGGTCGGTCCGAACCGGTCGAGCGCCTCGTCGAGGGTCGCGGGGCTGTCGACGACCTCGCTGTGGGCGGTGCGCACACCGGCGGCGGCCATGACGTCCTTCGCGAACGCCTTCGAGCCCTCGATGCGTGCAGCGGCGGCCGACGGTCCGAAGCAGGGGATGCCCGCGGCGCGGACGGCGTCGGCGACGCCGAGGACCAGCGGGACCTCGGGACCGATGACGACGAGGTCGGCCTTCTGCTCGGTGGCGAGGGCGACGACGCTGTCGGCGGAGGCCGCGTCGACCGGGAACAGCTCGGCGACGTTCGCGATACCGGGGTTGCCCGGCGCGGCCAGCACGGCGGTCACGCCCGGGTCGCGGGACAGAGCGAGAGCAAGAGCATGTTCACGGGCACCGGAGCCGATAACGAGTACGCGCACGCAGGACAGACTACGGGACCGGTCTCCACACGAGATCGGCGCGGGAGCGCGTGCGCTGGACGGCTTCCGCATTGGGCAGATCGACGGTCCGCACCCATTCGCGTGCTCCGTCGTCGCCCCGCCCGTGGTGCCGGTGCCGGCGCACGAGACGTCGGGTGAGCGTGCGGCGGGGTGTGTCGATGTAGATGACGAGGTCGAGCAACGGGCGGATGTGTTCCCATCCCCCGGTCTCGAACATCAGGTAGTTGCCCTCGGTGACGATCACCCGCGCGTCGGCCGGCACGGCGTGCACCGCCGCGATCGGTTCGTCGAGCGGCCGCGAGAAATCCGGGGCGTAGATCGTCTCGTCGCGGCACTGCCGCACCCGGCTGAGCATGTCGCGGAAGCCGGCGACGTCGAAGGTGTCGGGTGCTCCCTTCCGGTCCCGCGCGCCGAAGGTGTCGAGCTGCCGGTTGGACAGGTGATAGCCGTCCATGGGCACCTGCCCGGTGGAGACCCCCGCGCACCGGAGGGCGTAGACGAGCAGCGCCGCGGCGCTGCTCTTCCCGGCACCCGGCGGCCCACACAGACCGACCACCGTGCGCCGATCCGCGGGAAGCCCGACGAGGACGTGCGTGACGAGTTCATCCACGAGCACGCGCAGCGGCGCCTCCCGCACGCTCCCGTCACCTCCCATGAGCCCGACGATACGACCGCTCGCGACGTCGGAGTCGCCGTGAGCTCTCGACACGCCCACCCGGCCGGTCTATCGTTATTTCGTAAGTTCGAAATTCCGAACTAACGACCCCGACACGGACGGATATCGCCATGCCGAACAGGATCGGAACCACCCTCGCCGCGACGAGCGTCGTGATCGCACTCGCCGGCTGCGGACAGACCGACCCCTCGGAGCCCGACGTCGCCGCATCTTCCGGTGCCGGAGCCTCCGCGCCGACCGGTGAATGCGTGCCCACCCCCGCCGCCGACGTGACCACCGCCGAAGGCTGGATCGGCTACCTCGCCGAGAACTCCGACACGGTCGCCATCGCGGTCGACGACGGCAACGGCGGGACCTTCGAACAACGACCCGAGGAGCGGCAACCGCTCGCGTCGGCAGTGAAGGTCGTGCATCTCGCCGCCTATGCCCGCGCCGTCGCAGCCGGCGAACTCTCCCCCGACGAACGCGTACCGCTCGCCGACTGGGAACGCTGGCATCTCCCCGGCACCGACGGCGGCGCACACCCCCGGGCTCTCGAACGCCTCGGCGTGAACGACCCGGAGGACACCGTCACCCTCGACGAGATGGTGTCGGCGATGATCCAGGAGAGCGACAACGCCGTCCCCGACTACCTGCGCGACCGGCTCGGCGACGACGCCCTGCGCGAGGCCGCTGCCCAGGGCGGCTGGGACGACTTCACGCCACCGACGATGCTCGGCAACACGCTCGCACTGCTCGACCCGACACTCGACGACTCGTCGGCGGTCCGGGACGCCGCGCGCCGCTATGCCTCCGACCCGGCCTACCGCACCGAAGTGGCGCAGAACCCGGTGCCGGAGGATCTGTTCGCCCGGGTCGACCGCGTCCAGCGCTTCGACAACACCGGATCGGCCGCCGAACTCACCGCCCTGCATCGCGCGATCGCCGACGGCTCGTTCGGTGCCGGCGGCGACCTCGCGCGCACCCACCTCGAATGGCAACCGTCCCCGCTTCCGGGATTCGAGGGAATCGGTTTCAAGGGCGGCAGCCTGCCCGGCGTCCTCACCGACGCGATCACCTTCCGCCGCGACGACGGCACGATCGCGACCACGGTGATGCTCGCGTCCGGCATGTCGGACAGCGACTACGCGGGAGCCCTCGAATCGTTCGCCCACCAGGAGATGCTCACCGCGGCAGCGAACGATCCCGATTTCCTCGAGCGGATACGCTGCGCGATGTGAGCGACGGCGACGTGAACGACGAGTACGAGGCCCGGCTCGCGGATCTCGAACGCCGTGTGCGGATCCTCGAGGGCGACGCGACCCGCCCGGGCGCCGGGGACGGTCCCGGTGGTGCCGATCCCGTGGCGGCGGGCACCGGGTTCGTGACCTACGGGGGCGCGGTCTCCCTGCACGGGAACGTCCGCTGGAACATCGAGTACGACGCGGGTGCATCCCTCGCGCTCGATCCGGTTCCCGTCGCCGCCGTCCTCGACGCGCTGGGCAACCCCGCGCGACTGGCGATCGTGCGGACCCTGCTGCGCGGTCCCGCCACCGCCACCGAACTCCAGGAGGCCACCGACCTCACGTCGACCGGCCGGCTCTACCACCATCTCCGGGCACTGTCGGCTGCGCGCGTGGTCGAGCAGGAGAGCCGCAACCGCTACCGGATCGCACCGGAGAAGGTCGTGCCGCTGCTCGTCCTCACCGTCGCCGCGGCCGATGTCGGGGAACAGCTCCGGTGAACCAGGTGTCCCTTATCCTCCCGGTATGACTTCCGTGTTCAGCAAGATCATCGCCGGTGAACTGCCGGGCCGCTTCGTCTGGCAGGACGACGACGTCGTCTCCTTCCTGACCATCAACCCCTTCACCGAGGGGCACGTGCTGGTCGTGCCGCGGCAGGAGGTCGACCACTGGCAGAGCGTGGACGACGACCTGTGGGCGAAGGTGAACGACGTCGCCCGCATCCTCGGCCGCGCCGTCACCGCCGCCTTCGACGCCCCGCGCGCCGGCCTGATGATCGCCGGCCTGGAGGTCCCCCACCTGCATCTGCACGTCTTCCCCGCCTACTCCCTCGGCGACTTCGACTTCGCGACGGCCGAGAAGGATCCGTCGCCCGAATCGCTCGACCGCGCGCATCGGAAGATCAAGGACGCGCTGCGCGAACAGGGTCACGGCGAGCACGTCCCGGACTGATCTCCGCTCGACGGGATATCGGCGGAACAATTCCGACCGGTATCCCGTTGAGTTCCTCGTGTCTTCTACTCCACCGAGTTCCCCAGCCCCGGCCGGTACGGCCGAGCCGCAGGCCGCTGCCGCACCGCGCGCCGGTCTGCTGATCGCCGTTCTCGTCGGGGCCGCATTCGTCGTCATCCTCAACGAGACGATCATGAGCGTCGCGTTGCCGAAGCTGATGGTCGAGTTCGACGTCGGCGCGGCCACCGCCCAATGGCTCACCACGGCGTTCATGCTGACCATGGCCGTCGTCATCCCGATCACGGGCTACCTGCTCACCCGGCTGTCGCTGCGCACCGTCTTCGCGATCGCGATGGGCAGCTTCCTGCTCGGCACCCTGATCGCCGCGAGCGCCCCGATCTTCCCGGTCCTCGTGCTGGGTCGTGTCGTCCAGGCCGTGGGCACCGCGGTGATGTTGCCGCTGCTGTTCACGACGGTGCTCAATCTGGTTCCCGCCGATCGTCGCGGACGCACGATGGGCGTGATCTCGATCGTCATCGCGGTCGCTCCCGCGGTCGGCCCGACCATCGGTGGCGTCGTGCTCGACCAGCTGAGCTGGCGGTGGATGTTCTGGCTGGTGCTGCCGATCGCGGTCGTCGCGACGGCGCTCGGCCTGAGCTGGATCCGCAACGTCACCGAACCGGTCGCGGTGCCGCTCGACGCTCCGTCGGTGGTGTTGTCGGCCCTCGGGTTCAGCGGTCTCGTCTTCGGTCTGAGCAGTCTCGGTGAGGCCGCCGAGGGCGATCCGCTCATGCCACCGTGGCTGCCGCTGGTCGTCGGCATCGCGTCCTTGACGGTCTTCGTCCTGCGTCAGATCCGCCTCGGCGACGGCGCGCTGCTGGACATGCGCGCGTTCCGCACCCCGGCGTTCTCCCTCGCGGTCGCACTCGTGTCCGTGAGCATGATGTCGCTGTTCGGCACCCTCATCCTGCTGCCGATCTACCTGCAGAACGTCCTGGGTCAGTCGACACTGACCACCGGCCTGATGCTGCTGCCCGGCGGTCTGGTCATGGGTCTGCTCGGCTACATCGTCGGACGCCTGTTCGACCGGTTCGGTCCGCGGCCGCTCGTCGCACCGGGCGCGATCATCGCCTGCGTCGCGATGTGGGGCATGACGACCTTCGACGCGACCACCGCGATCGGCACGGTCATCGCCTGGCACGTGCTGCTCAACATCGGCCTCGCGTTGATGTTCTCGCCGCTGCTGACCTCGGCACTCGGGGCGCTGCCGCGACGGCTGTACTCCCACGGCAGTGCCATCGTCAGCACGATGCAGCAGGTCGCCGGCGCGGCCGGTACGGCGCTGTTCATCACGGTGCTGACCCGCACGACCGTCGCGGGCGCCGAGAGCGCCGGCGATCCCGCCGGTGCCCTCGCGGACGGTGTCCACGGCGCCTTCACATGGGGCGCGGTGATCGCGGTGATCGCCGTCGTCGGCTCGCTGTTCGTCCGGCGGGCCCCGGAGCCCGAGCCGGATGCGGTGGAGGCGTCGGTCCCCGAGACCACCGGAACGCACTAGCCGGTAGCACTCACCGGCCCGCACTCACGCGCCGGTCGTCACGACTTCCTGTTCGACGGGAAGCGTGGCGGCCGGCGCGTTGCTGTTCGTGGGTTCGCGGAGGAAGGCGTCCAGTTCGACCCACGAGGTGTCGCGCGCGGCGCTGCCGGTGAGCATGCCGAGGTGCGTTCCCGGGACGCGGACGAAGCGCACCTGCGTGCCGACGAGCAGCCTCGTGACGGGCTCGACAGCCGGGATCGGGGCGAGCACGTCGTCCTCGCCGCCGAACGCGAGCACCGGGACCGTGACGTCGGCGAGGTCGACGACCCGGTCGCCGAGGTGCAGTCGTCCGGTGGCGAGTTGGTTGTCGACCGTCACGTTCGTCGCGAGCTGGTGGAACACGCGTCCGGCGTAGCCGTGGATCTCGTCCTGGAACCGGTCGACGCGTTCCATCCGCGCGAGCGTCTCTGCGTCGGCGAGGTGCGTCGCGACGAACCACGGACGCTGGATCTCGCGTTCGATCGCGGTGAGGCGGTAGGCCGTGCGGACGATGGGTGCGGGCACTCCGCCGAAAACGGCGTCGAGCAGGCCGAGTGCGGGCTCGGCGACGAACCGGCCGACGAGCCGGGGCAGCGCCATCAGCGGGATCGCGGAGTAGTCGAGCGGACTGCCGAAGGCCGTCAGCGACCGCATCGGCAGGTCGGGATGTGCCGCGGCGGTGAGCATCGCGAGCGTGCCGCCGATGCTCCATGCCACGACGTCCACCTCGCGGTTCCCGCACAGTTCGGACGTGCGGGCGATCGCTTCGGGGATGACCTCGTCGATCCAGAACTCGAGTCCGAGGTCGCGGTCGTCGGAGGTCATCTCGCCGTATTCGACGAGGAAGACGCTGCGACCGCGCTCGAGGAGGTGCTCGACGAGACTCTGGCCGGGCATCAGGTCGAAGCAGGTGGGCGAGGCGGCGAGCGGGGTCACGAGCAGCACCGGCGGACCGGCGTTCTCCGGGCCGAAGCGACGCAGCGTGCGGTGGCGACCGTCCCCGACGACCACCGAGGGAGTGTGATGGGGCGGCGCGATTCCGTCGGCGACGAACAACGACCACGCGTTCCGCGCGGCCTTCCCGACCACGTCCGTGATCCCCATGTGTGACTCCTCCCCGAGTCGGCAATACCTGGTTGTTGCGCGTGCTCACGATAGTCGTGGGACGTCGGGGCCCGCGCACCGGACGAACCGGACGGCACGACGACCCGCGTCGGAGAACCTGTCCGACGACAGTGCTATCAAGTGGTGCATGACGTGCTCACAGTGCAACCACGATCTCGACCACTGCCACGGCACCCTCGTGATCCACGCCGGCGCGCCGGTCGCCTGCACCGAACCCGACTGCGTCGACTTCGAGATCGTGCGGCACACCCTCGTTCTCGACTGCACCGAACTGGACGGCGGATGCTCGTGCACCGTGATTGCGCAGGAATCACAGCTGCTGCGCGTGTCCTGAGCAATTTGCCAATACTCGCCCGGAATTCCTAACCTCGACGGAGGTGGCCGCCGGTCGGCCTCCCGGACGAGCGCACCGTACCCGGCCAGCGACAAGACGGTGCAGGAGCGTTGTACGTCATGGCCTGGATCGTTCTCGTCCTCTCCGGTGTCCTCGAAGCCGTGTGGGCCACAGCCCTCGGCAGATCCGCCGGTTTCAGCCGGCTCACACCGACACTGGTGTTCGTCGTCGCTCTCGTCCTGAGCATGGCCGGACTCGCCTACGCCCTGCGCACGCTGCCGGTCGGGACGTCCTATGCCGTCTGGGTGGGTATCGGCGCCGCCCTCACGGTCGGATATGCGATGGTCACCGGCACCGAGGCCGCCTCCCTGCTGAAGATCGCACTCATCACGGGCATCGTGCTGTGCGTCGTCGGTCTCAAACTCGTGCACTGACCTTCTCGGACACTGACGTTCTCCGACACTGACGTTCTCGGACACTGACCGTTACAGTCGGTTCCATGAACCTCGGGTCCGTACTCGTGATGCCGGTGCGTGTGGGTCTGACCGCCGCCGAGGCCGCCCTGAGCGTCGCCGAAACGGTCGTCGGCACCGTGCGGGTCGCGGTGCGGCCCACCACCTACTCCGCGCTCGGCGCGGTCGGCCTGCCCGACACCCGCAGCTCGGTGGGCCTGCTGCAGCAGATCTCGAGGCTCACGTCGGAGGACCGCGGACTCGGTCACGCGCTGCGTCCCGATGGTCCCCTCGACCGGCTGCTCGCGCCGGGTGGGCCGGTGGATCGACTCACCGAGCCGGGTGGCCTGCTCGATCGGTTGCTCGAACCGGGCGGGCCCGTCGACCGGCTCACCGCACCGGGCGGTCCTCTCGACCGGATCCTCGCCGACGACGGCGCCCTCGACCGCCTCGTGTCCGAAGAGGGTCTGCTCGATCGCCTCACCGCGCACGACGGCCCGCTCGAGCGGCTGCTCGCCCAGGACGGTGCGGTGGAACGGCTCACCGCGCCGGGCGGCATCGTCGATGTCGCGATCCGGCCCGGTGGGGTCGTCGAGCGGGCTCTCGCCCAGGGCGGCGTGCTCGACGTCCTGCTCTCCGAGCGGGGTGCCCTCGAACGACTGCTCGCCGAGGGCGGTCCGCTCGATCAGATCGTCTCGCTCTCGGAGACACTCGCGCATCTCACGCCCGGCATCTCGCAGATGAACGCGAGCATCGACATGTTGCAGGAGACGGTCGAGCTGCTGCGCGGGGCCGTCGGTCCGCTCGGCGACCTCGCCGGCCGGCTTCCCGGCCGCTGGTTGCGCAGCGGCAAGGGCGAGCTGCTTCCGCCGCCCTGACGCGGTTCCCGCTACCGCCGTCTCAGCGATCGGCGCGGCGGGATGCAACCAGCCGGGCGGCGTCGGCCGAGGCCCGGCGCGCTGCCGCGAACAGGTCCTCCCCCGTGCCGAGCAGCGCAGCGAGCGTGCCGGCGAAGTGGTCGCCCGCCCCCGTGGTGTCGACGACGTCGACCTGCGGGACCCGCAGGTGTTCGATCGCGTCCTCGGTTCCGACCACGACGTCCTCCCCGCCCCGGGTGATCACCACGGTGCGCACCTGTTCGAGCAGGCGGGTCACGATCTCGTCGAAGGGGGTCCCCGCGGGAAGACCCGCGTAGTGCAGGGCTTCCTGTTCGTTGAGCACGAGCGGATCGGCGCCGGCGAGGACGTATTCGTCCAGGTCGACGACCGGGCTCGGATTGAGCACGAACCGGCGGTCGTGATCGCGCGCCCACCGGGCGGCGGCCCAGGTCACGGCGGGGAGCAGTTCGAGCTGGGTGAGCACCACCGCGGGATCGAGGGCATCGAGTGCGGCGGTCACGTCCTCGGCCTTCAGCAGTGAATTGGCCTCGGGTACGACGACGATGCGGTTCTGTCCGTCGTCGGAGACGACGATGACGGCCCGGCCGGTCGGGCCCGGTGTGGTGCGCAGATGGGATGTGTCGACGCCGGCCCTCTGCTGCACGCCGCGCAGCACGTCGGCGGCGTGATCGCTGCCCACGGCGCCGACGATGGCGGTGGGAGCCAGGCGTGCCGCACCGATGGCCTGGTTCGCGCCCTTGCCTCCCGGATAGGTGCGCAGATGCCGGCCGAGTACCGTCTCGCCCTCTTCGGGAGCACGTGCCACGACGACCGTCAGGTCGAGGTTCAGCGATCCCACGACCGCCACCACGCATCGACTCGACTCGGTCACGGGGTCGAGCCTACGGCCGATCGACCCGCGGCGGCCGACCTACGATCGCTGCCCCTTCGTGTCCGGTTCCAGTTCGGGACAGACGATGTGGACGACCTCGTCCGCCCACGACTCCCCCACCTCGCCGTGACGCAGGTAGGCGCCGAGATACGCGCCGACGAGCATCGAGACGGCGGTGTCGACGTCGATGTCCTTGCGGATCGCGCCCGAGTCGATCGCGGTGCGGAGCACGTCGGCGACGACCTCGCTGCGGGCGTTGATGATCTCGCGGATCGACTCGGTGAATCCGGGTTCCTGGTCGGTGAGCAGTGCGCTGACACTGCCCATGCCCACCTCGTTCGACAGTCCCCGGCGGATCAGCTCGAGGGTCCATTTGACGCGGTCGTAGACGCACAGCCCGTCGGGAACGCACGGTGAGGCGACCTGCGAGTGCAACGCCGCGTCGAGGATCTCCTCGCGGTTCGCGTAGCGCCGGTAGATCGTCGTCTTCGCGACGCCCGACAGTGCCGCGACCGCCTCGACGGTGACGCGGTTGGGTCCGTGAAGGCGCAGGATCTCGAGCGCGGCCTTCACGATGCGTGCGTCGGTCCCGGCACGCTCCTTGACGGGACGCCGCGGCGTCAGGGCCACGGACTCCGTCTCGACCTCGCCGACCATGTCTACATCCTCCTCGCGCGGGCATACACCCGCAGGATTCCCGAGTCTCCCCGAAGAGGCGACCCCGAATCAAACACTACGAAACGATACGCTACGATGAGCGTATCGTTCCAATCGTCGACGAAGGGGAACGCATGACAGATATCTACGCACCGACACCCGGGCACCTCGCCGAATCCGAAACCGTCCTCGAGAGCTACCGCACCTACGACGCCGTCGAGCGGGCCATCGACCACCTGTCCGACGAAGGTTTTCCCGTCGAGTACCTGCGGGTCGTCGGCCAGGGAGTCACCACCGTCGAACACATCGAAGGCCGCATGACCAACGGCAGGGCCGCCCTCCGCGGCGCCGCCGCAGGCGTCTGGACGGGCCTGCTCTTCGGCCTGCTCCTGGCACTGCTCCTGCCGGCGACCGGCATGGCCACCGTGATCCTCGCCGCTGTCGTCTTCGGCGCGGTATGGGGCGGATCACTCGGCTTCTTCACCCACTGGAGCACCGGGGGACGCCGCGACTTCGTCTCGAGGAAGAGCATCGAGGCCTCCCGCTACGACCTCATGGTCGATTCCGAGTTCGTCGATCAGGCGCGCGAGAAACTCGCACTGCGCTGACCGACCGTTGTTTCTCCGATTCGAGAACCTCTTCGCCCACGCCGACCCGGCGTGGGCGAAGTCGTTTCCCAAGGAAATAATCACGCAAAAGGGATATTCCGCCCGAATCTCCGCATTCTCCCGATGCGGATAATCCGTGTTTGCCCGGTCATTTCTTTCCACTGATGGCATGATTCGAGTTATGGCCGGATCGTCGAATACTCCCCCGAAGCCCGCTGTGGGCTCGAAGGTCGTCGTACGCGCGGGTGTCGCGGGAGACAAGGCATGCCCCGGCACGATCGTCGAGGACTTCGGTCCTGCACAGGAAGCCGTGGGCGACAAGCTGGGTCGCGACTGGGCGCCCGTACGCCGCTGGGCCGTGGCGCTCGACGACGGACGGCTGATATTCGTCGATATGGACGCATTCGAATCCTCGAAGTCCTGATATCCGCTCCATTTCGTCACTTCCGTATTCACACGCCCCTGCAGTGACATGCGAGGGGTGAACCACCGGGTGAACTGCACCGGATCCGTTAACGCTCCGTGCGCCCGAACCGTTCTCCGGATATGACATGGATCGGTTGGCCGCTGCTCGGATGGTTCACGGCATCCCCGGTGGTCGCCCTCGTATTCGGCCGCGTCGCCGCGGCCCGCGACCTCCACGAGGCGCCGCGCACGATCGCGCCGGTGATCGACCTGTCGCAACGCAGGGCGAACCGCACTCCGCCCGAGCGCCGACACCTCCCGTGAAGCGATGGCCGAAAGCCCCTCCCGCAGCAGCATCTTCCAGGTGTATGTTGGCGTTCCAGAATCGAAGGTTCGCCTTACCTGAGTAGGTGCGTTCATGACGCTGCTCGCCGCCGATGCGCCCTCCGTCGCCACCCAGCTGGCCGGCTCCGGCCTGATCGGCCTGCGCGAAGGTCTCGAAGCCGGCATCGTCGTGACCATCCTCGTCGCCTTCCTCGTCCGGGCGGAGCGCCGCGACGCACTCAAATGGGTGTGGTGCGGTGTCGGGGGCGCAATCGCGATGGTGGCCGCGACGTTCCTGATCATCCATCTCGGTACCAGCACCCTCGACGGTCTCGCCGCGGAGATCGCCGCCGGAATCGCCTCCCTCGTAGCGGTCGTCATCGTCACCGTGATGGTGCTGTGGATGCGTACGGCTGCTCGCTCGATCTCCGGCGAACTGCGGTCCGGGATGGAGAAGGCCCTGATCGTGGGGCCCTCCGCCGTCCTGTCCCTCGCGTTCTTCGCCGTCGGCCGGGAGGGCCTCGAGACGGCACTGCTCATGGTCGGATACGCCGAGAACACCGCAGGGAGCCCGTGGCCACTCGTCGGCCTGTTGCTCGGCATCGCACTCGCCGTCGTGCTGTCCGTCCTGCTCTACGTCGGTGCGGTCCGGATCGACATGGCGAAGTTCTTCAAGCTCACCGGGATCTGTCTGGTGGTCGTGGCTGCGGGAATTCTCGGATACGGGGTGCGGGCCCTGCAGATCGGCGGTGTACTACCGGGCGCCACGGCGACCCTCTTCGATGTCTCCGATCACTACGATTCCGGCAGTTGGTACGGCACGGTTCTCGGCGGCATCCTCAACCTGCGCCCGGATCCGACGGTCCTCCAGTTCGCCGTCTGGCTCACCTATCTGGTGGTCGTCCTGTTCCTCTTCCTCCGGCCCGTCCCCGCCGACCGGCATGCGCGATCGGTGCAGCAACCCGCCGCCACGTGATCCCGCCCCGACCTCACGATCCCGCCTTCGAAAGGTTCCGTAGATGCGCCGAACCACCTGCTTCCTCGCTACGGCCGCCGTCCTTCCGTTCGCCCTTGCGGGGTGCACCGAGAAGGCGACCTCCGACACGGACGCCGTGTCGGTCACCGCGACGGACTCGTCCTGCGAGGTATCCGCCGCCGAGGGGGTCACGGGGCATTCGACGTTCGCCGTCACCAACAACGGTTCGAAGGTCACCGAGTTCTACGTCTTCGCGGCCGGTGACCGGGCACTGGGCGAAGTGGAGAACATCGGTCCGGGGTTGACCCGGCAACTCATCGTGAACATCCCCGAACCCGGCGACTACGAATTGTCGTGCCGGCCGGGCATGGTGGGCGACGGTATTCGCCGACCGTTCACCGTGACCGGCGACTCGCAGGCGGCGACGGACGCCGACGGGAAACTCGCGGAGGCAGCGGACGGCTACCGCCGCTACATCAGGAGCCAGACCGACGCGCTGGTCGTCACCACCGGTGAGTTCGTGGCAGCGGTCCGCGCGAACGACATCGCCGAGGCGAAGCGGCTGTTCCCGCTCTCCCGCACCTACTTCGAACGGATCGAACCCGAGGCCGAGAGCTTCGGCGACCTGGATCCGCGCCTGGACCTGCGTGAGGCCGACCTCGAGCCGGGGCAGGAATGGACGGGCTTCCACCGTCTCGAGAAGGACCTGTGGGTGACCGGTCCGCAACCCGACACCGGCGCGATCTCCGACCGGCTCGTCGCCGACGTCGCCGAGCTGGCAGGTCTGGTGAACGCGGAGGACTACGTCATCGACCCGACCCGCATCGCGGGCGACGCGCAGGGGCTGCTCGACGAGATCTCCACGTCGAAGATCACCGGTGAGGAGGACATCTTCTCGCACACCGATCTGTACGACTTCCAGGCGAACGTCGACGGTTCGCAGGCCGCGGTCGCGGCACTGCGTCCGATCCTCGACGAACAGGACCCGGCGCTCGGTGCTGCCATCGACGCCCGGTTCGCGGACCTCGACGCAGCGCTGGCCCGGTATCGAGAGGGTGAAGGCTTCGTCTCGTACGACACCGTCCCCGAACCGGAGCGCCAGGAACTGTCGCGACTGATCGATGCCTTGTCCGCCGAGGTCAGCAAGGTGCAAGGGGTTGTGGCGGAAGCCGCAGGACTATGACCCGACCGGACTCCCCCTCAGGCATCTCGCGACGTCGGTTGCTCGGCACCGCGGGTGCGGGGGTGGTTCTCGCCGGTACCGGGGCAGTGGTCGGTCGTGTCACCGCGCCCTCCTCCGAGGACGCCGCCGCCGACGCCGTGGTCCCGTTCCGCGGCGAACATCAGGCCGGGATCATCACTCCCGCGCAGGATCGCATGCACTTCGTCACCTTCGATGTGACCACCCGCGACCGCAACGAACTGATCGCGTTGCTGACGACGTGGACCGCGATGGCCGAACGCATGACTGCCGGCCTCGAAGCCACCGAGAACGGCGCGACCGGCGACGGCGGATACCGACCGCCGAGCGACACCGGTGAAGCACTGGACCTTGCGGCCTCCCGGTTGACCCTCACCATCGGTTTCGGACCGTCGTTGTTCGACGACCGCTTCGGCCTCGCCGACCTCAGGCCCGCCGCGCTGGTGGATCTGCCGCACTTTCCCGCCGACAACCTCGATCCGGCCCGCAGCGGCGGCGACATCGCCATCCAGGCCTGCGCCGACGATCCGCAGGTCGCGGTCCACGCGATCCGCAACCTCGCGCGGGTCGCCTTCGGCACGGCATCGGTGCGCTGGTCGCAACTGGGATTCGGTCGCACCTCCTCGACTTCGACGTTACAGACCACACCCCGCAACCTGTTCGGATTCAAGGACGGCACCAACAACCTCAAGGCGGAGGATCCCCAGGCGCTCACCGAGTCGGTGTGGGTGGCATCCGGCGACGACCGGCCGTGGCTCGCAGGCGGCACCTATCTGGTGGCACGGCGCATCCGCATGCTCATCGAACAGTGGGACCGCACGGTGCTGAACGAACAGGAAGCGGTCATCGGACGCGACAAGCGGGAAGGGGCGCCGCTCGGCAGGACGAACGAATTCGACGAACTCGATCTCGAGTCGAGCGGCCCGGACGGCCCGTTCGTTCCCACCACCGCCCACGTGCGGCTCGCGTCCGCTCAGCATCTCGGTGGCATCCGGATCCTGCGGCGCGGTTACAACTTCACCGACGGATCCGACGGATTCGGTCATCTCGACGCCGGACTGTTCTTCATCGCCTTCTGCCGCAACCCGCTCGAACAGTTCGTACCGATGCAGCTCGGACTCGCCCGGCACGACGGCCTCAACGAGTACATCCAGCACGTCGGATCGGCCGTGTTCGCATGCCCACCCGGAACGGTGGGGGAAGACTATTGGGGTCGGCCGCTGTTCGAGGCCTGAGATCTCCGGATCGACAACCGGACACAGCCCCGTGAGCGGAGGAACTCATGCACGACGACCTGCCTGTTCCTCCTGCTCCCCCTGTTCTGCACAACGGCACCGGGAATGCGGCACTGATCGCGGGGATCGTCGCCCTCGTCTTCGCATTCGTCCCCGTCATCGGAGACTTCGTCGCGATCCCTGTCGGGCTGGTCGCGGTGGTGTGCGGATGGATCGGTCTCGAACGTGCCGACAAGGGCACGGCCACGAATCACCGTGAGGCCCTGGCCGGTGCCTGCCTGGGCGCTGCGGCACTGTTCGCCGTGTTCGTGGTCTTCGCAGCGGTTCACAGCAGCACCGGATGAAACAGGCCCGCACGCTGTACGCGACGGGCCCTACCGGAGCCCCCTGTCAGGATTGAACTGACGACCGCTCGCTTACAAGGCGAGTGCTCTACCACTGAGCTAAGGAGGCACAGAACTCGACGGTCGCGGACGACGCGTGAGCGACGCCATCATATAGCGCGTCACACTCCCGGCGCGCACCCACCCGCCTTCGTTACGGTGGATTGCATGCCCACCCTCCCCGTTTCCCCCAGCCGTACCGGAGGCCGCGGACGGTGAGCCGCTTCGACGAATTCCTCGATCGACTTCTCGGTACCCGCCGCGCGACCATCGACGCGGTCACCGAGGCTCCGGCGCCACTCCAGCCGATCGATCTGACCGACGATGCGGTGGTCGCCGAGGCCCTCGACGTCGCCGTGCGTGTCGGTGAGGTCCTGCTCGCCTCGGGTACCGGTGCGATCGACACCGCCGAGCAGGTGCGGTTCGTCGCCGCCACCTACGGCCTGGCGCAGTGCGACGTCGACGTCACCTACAACTCGATCGTGCTGTCGGCCTATCGCGGACCGACGATGCCGCCGTCGAGCACGATGCGGGTGGTGCACTACCGCTCGATGGACTTCACGCGACTCGCGGCCGTCGACCGTCTGACCCGACGCATCCGCCGCGACGCGATCTCCCCGGCGCAGGCGCACGAGGAACTGCTCGCCATCACCACCAAGGCGCATCCGTACAACCGCTGGGTGGCGACGGTCGCGTGGTCGGCGATGGCCGCCTCGATCTCCGTGCTCCTCGGCGGCGACGCGCTGGTCGCGCTCGTCGCCTTCGGTTCGACGTTCGTGATCGACCGCGTCAACCGCAAACTCAACGCGGCCGGGTTGCCGTTCTTCTTCCAGCATCTGGTGGGCGGCATCGTCGCGACGGCCCCGGCGATCACGTTGTACGGGATACGGGAGACCATCGGGATCGAAGTGTCGCCGGGACTGATCATCGCGGCCGGCGTGACGGTGCTGCTGTCCGGTCTGTCGCTCGTGGGTTCGGTGCAGGACGCCATCACCGGTGCCCCCATCACGGCGTCGGCGCGTTTCTTCGAAGTGCTGATGATGACGGGCGGCATCATCGCGGGCGTCGCGACGACCCTGCGGGTCGCGTCGGTATTCGGCGCCGAACTCCCCCTCATCAGTTACGAGGCACTCCCCGACCTCACACAGCTGCCGACGAAGATCCTCGCCGGTGCCGCCGCGGCGTTGTTCTACGCCCTCGCCTGCTACGCCGAACGTCGGGCCCTCACGGTCGCCGCGTTCGCCGGCGCCACCGGCAGCCTCGGCTACCAGCTCGCGCTCGGGTTGTCGCTCGGCCCGATCATCTCGTCGGCGCTGGCCGCGACCGTCATCGGTTTCGCCGGTGGTCTGATGGCCCGCCGTGCGCTCACGCCCCCGCTGGTCGTCGCGGTCGCCGGCATCACGCCGCTGCTGCCCGGTCTCGCCCTCTATCGCGGCCTGTACGCGATGCTCCGGAATCAGATGGCCACCGGCATGACGGCGCTGTTTTCGGCGTTCGGTATCGGATGCGCGCTCGCCGCGGGTGTCACGCTCGGTGAGTGGCTGGCCCGCCGCACCCGCAATCCGCGCGGTGTCCTGCGCGTCGGCGCGTTGCGTCGCCCGCAGCTGCGGCGGATCCCCCGGATCCGGCTCGACAAGAACCGCCCGGTGTGGCGCCCGGCGCCCGGCCCCGCCACCGGTCCCATCCCGGTGGGATCGCTGCACACCGGCCCGATTCCCACAGCTCCCGGGACGGGCCCCATCGCGACGGGACCGATCGCGACCGGCCCGATACCCACGGGCCCGATCGCGTCGGGTCCGCTGGCCACGGGCCCGATACCCGTCGATTCACACGGGTCGTCGAGCAGGGAGTCGGGATCGTCCGTACAGACGACGAGAGCCACGCTGCGCTTTCGGCGCGGGCGTGACTCTCGGCGGATCTGACGGAAGCGTTCAGCTGCCCTGGCGGGCCTTCTCGTCGGCTTCCATTGCGTCGCGAAGGCTCTTCGGACGCATATCGGTCCAATTCTGCTCGACGTACTCGACGCAAGCGGCGCGCGACTCTTCGCCGAATACCACCCGCCACCCCTGCGGAACCTCGGCGAAGGTCGGCCACAGCGAGTACTGCTCCTCATCGTTGATGAGGACGTAGAAGCGGCCGTCTTCGTCGTCAAATGGATTCGTGCTCATCTCGCCTCACTTGTTGCGTAGGTGTGATGGTCCGATATCCTACCAAGCTCGTCGATTCCTCCCCCGGCTCCGGGCAGACGGAGCTCTCGGCGTTCGACGATCGAGGTGAGGATCTCACCCGCGCGGATCGCTGCGTTGGACAGCAACGACGCGGTCAGACCGTGTGTCTTCTCGGTTCCGCCCTGGAGGTAGACGTCGGCCGTGACGTTCTCCGGCAGCGGCAGACGGTAGTCGCGGGCGACGGACAGGACGGGAGTCTCGGGCGCGAGATCGCCCAGCAGCGGTGCGAGGGGCGCGGGCTCGAAGCCGGTCGCGAGGACCACCGCGTCGCACTCGAGGGTCTCGGTGTCGCCTTCGAGATTGTCGCGGATCTCGACGGTGACTCCTGCGTCGCTCTCGAGCGCCGATACGACCTCCGAGGCACGACGCATGAACAGTCGGCGACGACCGCTCACCCGTTCGCGGTACTCGGTCGCGTAGAGCGCCTCGATGAGTTCGGGCGAGACGACCGAGTAGTTGGTGCTGCGGTGCAGGGCGAGCAGCCGCTCACGCTCGGACAGCGGGGCCGCGTGCAGCTCGTCGACGACTTGCGGGTCGAAGATGCGGTTCGCGTACGGGCTGTCGTCGGCGGGGCTGTACCCGAAGCGGTTGAAGACGTTGTGGACCTCGGCCTGCGGGTAGTGCGTGTGCAGGTACTGCACGACCTCGGCAGCGCTCTGCCCTGCGCCGACCACCACGAAGCGCTGGTGCTGCGGCTCCGGCATGTCCTCGATGTGGAAGAGGAAGTGGTGGTTGTGGAAGCAGCGGGCAGACGCGACCGCCCACTTCGGGAGCCGGGCACGCAGTCCGACTCCGACCACGACGCTGTGCGCGTACACGACGGCGCCGTCGGCGGTCCGCACGGCGAACAGGTCGGCGATCCCGTTGTGGTTGCGGACGGTCTCGACCGAGACGACCTCGGTTCCGTAGCGGACGTCGGCGTCGACGCGCGTGGCCGCCCACTGCAGGTAGTCCTGGAACTCGTGACGCGTGGGGAAGAACGTCTGGTGGTTGACGAAGTCCACGAGACGGCCACGGTCGTGCAGGTAGGAGAAGAAGCTGTACGAGCTCGTGGGGTTACGGAAGGTGACCAGATCCTTGGGGAACGCGATCTGCATCGTGGCGCCCTCGAGCAGCATGCCCGGGTGCCAGGCGAAGGCCGACTGACGTTCGAAGAATCGTGCCCGGATCGCCGAGGAGGGGTTGTCGGTGTTGTGCTCCTCGACAGCGATCGCGAGCGCCAGGTTCGAGGGGCCGAAACCGATACCGACGAGGTCGAAGACGTCTCCTTGCGAGTTGCCCTCCGACCTCCCCGCGTCATCGGCGACAAGGCTGGAACGGTCGGTCATCACTCAACTTCCGTACTAGGGGGGCCGGAGGGGCCCGTGATCGGTTCGTACGAGACTCGAAGGTAGCTCAGGCTAACCTTTGTTCGGTGAGCGTACCAGTGCCCGACGGTCCGCGGGACGTCACGATCTCCCGGATCACAGGGACCTTCGTCGCATTTCGCAGACGACGGGCGCGGTGGATCGTGACTGATTCCACCGCGCCCGCCTGCCGATTTCCCCTGCCAGGGGACTCCCCTACGAAGCCAGGAAGTCCACCAGGATCTTGTTGACCGCCTCGGGCCGCTCGAGATAGCCGTAGTGCCCGGCGTCCGGGATCTCCTCGTAGCGCGCACCCGGAATGGCGTCCGCGACCTCGCGCGACAGATAGGCCGGGATCATCCGGTCGTCGGCGAATCCGACGGCCAGGCACGGCACGGTGATGCCCCGGTAGGCCGCGCGCCGATCGAACTCCCGGTCCATGCCGAGCTGCGCGCGCACGCCCGCCGACACCTTTCCGCCGCTGAACTCGAAGACGTCCAGCCAGTCGCGGGCGGTGTGCTCGTCGGCCAGCGAGGCCGGCGACAGATTCATCACCGCCGTGACGGCGGCCTGGTACTTCGGTGGCAGTTCGACGCCGCTGTCGTAGAGCTGGCGCTCCCCCTCGGTGAGCGTCAGCTGGAACTGGTCCATGCGGGCGTGGCCGGCCAGGAAGACGGCCTTGCGGACGAGCTCGGGACGGGCGAGCGTCAACTCCTGCGCGACACGCGCACCCATCGACGTGCCGATCACGTAGGCGGGACCGCCGAGCAGTTCGATCAGGCCGGCGGTGTCCTTCACCAGGTCGTCGATGGTCATGCCGCCGAGGCTCTCGCCCGACGGTGCGATGCCGCGGTTGTCGAAGGTGGCGACCCGGTAGCCGGCCTTCACGAGCGCGGGCACCTGGTGCAGATCCCACACGCGCCCCGGACTACCCGTTCCCATGATGAGGACGACGAGATCGCCCGTTCCCTTGACCTGGTAGTTCAGCGGGATGCCGTTCACGGTGGCAATGGGCATGAATACCTTCCTCGACGAGAGCGCGGTTGTGCGCCGCGGGTCGGCGCCGTGACGTCGCGCACCGGAAACACACACGGTGTACCTACAGCACGACCGTCCTACGGTACCGCGACGTAGACGTGCAGGACCGTGCCAGGACCGACCTCGGAAGGCGGGTGGCGGCGAGCTGTCCGATTCTCCTAGAGTCGAAGGACGATGCGTGCTCGCACAGAGCAGCGACCCCGGGAGGACATCATGGCCGCGGACCCGACCACCGCGAACGACATCGCCGACGAGGATCTCGAACCCGTCGCCGACGAAACCGCACGACAGGCGCAGCGAGTCGTCGCCGCCTACGCAGAGAATGCGGACGAGTGCCGCATGCTGCTGTCGATGCTCGGCATCGGTCCCAGCGACAAGCACTGACGAGCACGACACCCACCACGGTGCCGGTGACGGCACCCACCCTGCCGGGCCGGTGACGGCACCCACCCTGCCGGGCCGGCGACGGCACCGGCCCCGAAAGAGGACCACAACGTGACAGCAGGCGAAGCGGACGCAGCGGGGAACCACGACTCGCACGCCGGGTCGGACTTCGTGGTCGTCGCCAATCGCCTGCCGGTCGACCTCGAACGGCTTCCCGACGGCACCACCCGCTGGAAGCGCAGTCCGGGCGGCCTCGTCACCGCGCTCGAGCCGATCCTGCGTTCGAACAACGGCGCCTGGGTCGGCTGGGCCGGTGTGGCCGACGCCGAGTCCGGCGTCATCGTCGAGGACGGTCTGACCCTGCACTCGGTGCGGTTGAGCACCGAGGACATCGCCGACTACTACGAGGGGTTCTCCAACGCCACGCTGTGGCCGCTCTACCACGACGTGATCGTGCGCCCGGAGTACCGGCGCGAATGGTGGAACTCCTACGTCGAGATCAACCGCCGCTTCGCGGAGGAGACCGCGAAGGCCGCCGCGGAGGGCGCGACCGTCTGGATCCAGGACTACCAGCTCCAGCTGGTGCCGAAGATGCTGCGGATGCTCCGCCCCGATCTGACGATCGGCTTCTTCCTGCACATCCCGTTCCCGCCGATCGAGCTGTTCATGCAACTGCCGTGGCGCACCGAGATCGTCGAGGGTCTCCTCGGCGCCGATCTCATCGGCTTCCACCTCCCCGGTGGTGCCCAGAACTTCCTGTATCTCGCCCGCCGCCTGGCAGGGGCCCAGACCTCCCGCGGCAACATCGGTATCCGGTCGAAGCTCGGCGTGGTCCAGGTCGGCTTCCGCTCGGTGCGTGTCGGTGCCTTCCCCATCTCCATCGAATCGGGCCGGCTCGACCAGCAGTCACGCAGCAAGGCGATCCGCGATCGTGCCAAGGCGTTGCGCAAGGAACTCGGCAACCCGAAGAAGATCCTGCTCGGCGTCGACCGGCTCGACTACACCAAGGGCATCGACGTGCGGCTCGACGCGGTGCACGAACTCCTCGCCGAGGGTCGCATGGACCCGAAGGACACCGTGATGGTGCAGCTCGCGACCCCGAGCCGGGAACGCGTCGATTCCTACGTCCACATGCGCGGCGAGATCGAGCGGACGGTCAGCCGCATCAACGGCGAGTACGCCGAGGTGGGGCGTCCGGTGGTGCACTACATCCACCGGCCGGTCCCCCGCGACGAGCTCATCGCGTTCTTCGTCGCGGCCGACGTCATGCTCGTGACCCCCTTGCGCGACGGTATGAATCTCGTCGCCAAGGAGTACATCGCGTGCCGCAGCGATCTCGGCGGCGCGCTGGTGCTCAGCGAGTTCACCGGTGCCGCAGCCGAACTGCGACAGTCGTTCCAGTGCAACCCGCACGACCTCGAGGACGTCAAGGACAAGATCCAGGCCGCGATCGAGGTGCCGCGCGAGGACGGCCGCAAGAGGATGCGTGCGCTGCGCCGTCAGGTGCTCACGCACGATGTGGACCGCTGGGCCCGTTCGTTCCTCGACACTCTCGCCAACACCAATGCCGCCGGGCGCGCGCTGATCGCGCCGGGTGAGGCCGGCGAACCCGACCCCACCTGACGGCTCTCTCCTAGATCGGCGTCAGCCGGCTGACGAGCCAACGCCCGTCCTGCTTTTCGAGTTCGACGCGCACCCGGCTGCCGCTGCTCACCGCTTCGGGGTTCTCCGAACTCGTCGTGATCTGGTTGAGGAACAGCAGGGTCACGGCACTGTCGGCGTCGGCGGAGACCACCGACGACGCCTGCACGCTCACCTGCACGCTGATCGCCTTCTCCTTGGCGCCCGGCGCGATGATGTTCTTCATCAGATTCGTGTACTCGTCGCGGAAGTCGCCGGTGAGGCCTTCCGCAGCGGCCTCGGTCTGCGCGTCCACCTGATCGTGGGTGTAGGCGAGCATCGCGACCGCCTGTTCCTCCGCAGCGACCCGCGCGTCGGTCCGCGCCGTCTCGGCGGCGGACTGCTGGACGGTGCCGTAGGCGAGCCACCCCACCAGGACCGCGAAAACCAGTGCCACGATCGACAATCCGATCGCGATGTGCGGCAGGTACGAGGCCTTCGGATCCGAAGTCGCGTCCGGGACCGAGGCGGCGGCGGCCGAGGTCTCGGCGGCGGCGGTGGATCCGCCCGTCTCCTCGGTCTTGTCGGACACAGTGCCGGACACGGCTTCGTCGGTCTTGTCGAGCGTCACGCGATCGTCCTTCTCGTCGGTCACGGCACGAACTCCACCTTCGACGCCAACAATCTGCCGTTCTCGTCGCAGATCGTCACCCGCAGACGGAAGTCGCGCGCTTCGGGTTCGGTCTGGTCGGCGTTGCTCACCATCGCGCGGGAGGCGACGAGCGACGACGCGCACGTGCCGTCCTCGTTCTGGATCCCCGCCTCGAGGACCTCACCGGTGGTGTCGACACCGGCCTGCTGCACGACCTCCACGAAAGGTCCTTCGCGGCCCTCGAACTCGGCCTTGAAATCACCCGTCGCGCCTTCGAGCAGACGCGCGACGTCGGCGTCGGCGGTGTCGGCGTTGATGGTGGTCAGGTTGAGCACCGTCTGCCGCGCGGCCTGCAGGTACGCCTCCCGACGCTCGTCGCGTTCGTTCGCGGACTGCCGGTCGACGATGAGCCAGGCCCCGACCGCCACGAGTGCGATCACCAGCACGGACGCGATGATCGCGACCGGCTTGGCCCATCTCGGCTTCGTCTTCATGTCGATCTCGTCTGCCATCAGCCCTGCTGCGCCTTCATGTAACTCTCCAAGCTCCGATCTCCACCGAGATCGGCGTGCGTGTACACGGTGCCGTCGGGACCAATGTACGTCCCGGTCTGCGGATCGATCCGTCGCGCCGCGACCCCGGCGGGAGCCGTGTCGTCTCCCCCGCCGTAGGAGGCGGGTGTGGGTGCGACATTCTCCGAGGCCACCGGCGTGGGCGGCCCGGTCCACGGATTGTCCGAGTAGGTGGGGCTGTACCCGGTGCGGCACATGTCGGGCGTCGGTGCGCGACGGCCCGGGTACTCCATGCACGGCAGGTTCCGGGCACCGCGGATCGCATTCGGATAGTCCTGCGGCAGTTGGCAGAAGACGTCGCCCGGGGTGTCGACCATGGACGTGTCGGCCGGGCTGCGCCACTGTTCCGGCGGCACGAAACCGGCCAGGCACGGCGGCGGATCGTGCAGCTGCAGATGGAAGTCCACCACGGCACCGTCCTCCGGTGGGCCGTCGCCGGCCGCGGTGATCAGGGCCGTCGTCATCGGCGGGTACAGCACCAGGATCTGCTCGATGCCGGCGTTGTAGATGACGCCCACCTCGCCGACGCTCACCAGATTCGCGAGCAGCAGCGGCAGCGTCGGTTTCAGGTCCTGCAGCAACGATTCGGCTTCGGCAGCGGCTCCCGGCCCGACGTCGAGCAGGGCCCGCAGGTCGGGATCGCTCTCGCGCAGACGATCGGTGAAGGTCACCATGTCGCGTGTCCACGACCGGATGGCGTCGCTCGTGACCACCTGCGTGTCGAGCAGCGGACCGATCTGATCGATCAACTGCCGTGTCTCGGCGCTGTTCGCCGAGGCCTCCTGCACGAACAGGCGCGTCGAGTCGATCAGTTCCTGCAGTTCGGGTCCGGAGCCGTTGAACGCGTCGAACGCCTCGTCGACCACCGTCTGCAGTCGCGTGTCGCCGATCGAGGCGAGCAGCACGTCGGCCTGGTCGAGCAGGGCACCGACCTCCTGAGGCACCGTCGTGCGGTCGACCGGGATCACGTCGCCGTCGGCCAGACGTTCGCCGCCCGAGCCGTCGGCCCGGGGCACGAGATCGACGTACTGTTCGCCGACCGCCGACACGCTGCGCACGGCCGCGTCGACGTCGGCGGGGATCTTCGCGTCGCTGTCGATGGACAACTTCGCCTCGACGCCCACCGGCGACAGCGAGACGCTCCGGACGGTGCCGACGGTGTTGCCGCGGTAGGTGACGTTCGAATGCGGGTACAGGCCGCCGGTCGACTGGAGTTCGACGACCACCTCGTACCGCCCGACCCCGAACAGGGCGGGCAGCCGCACGTACATCAGCGACATCACGACGAGTCCGACGACCGTGAGGATCGCGAAGATCGTGAGCTGGATGCGGACGAACCGCGTGAGCATCATGGTGCGGGCACCCCCAGGGGAAGGCCGGGAATGGTGATCTCACCGATGCCGGGGATCGTCAGTTTCCCTTCGGGACCGGGCGGTGGCGGCGGTGGCGGTTCGAGCGGTGCACGGAACGGATCGGTCGCCTGCGCAGCGAGTCCCGCGTCGCGGCCGAGGATCCCCTCCGGACCCGCGAGACGTCCCGCGAGCGGCGTCCCGGACAGGAAGTTCAGGTCGAGACGTTCGAGACTGAGGTCGATCGTCATCGCGAGGTTGGCGTAGTCGCCGCGGATGATGTTGTTGATGCCCGCCTGCGGGAAGGGATAGGTGAGCAGCACACCGAGCACCTCGGTCAGGGCACTGCCCGAATCGGCCAGCGCCTTCAACGTCGGTGCGAGCCCCTCGAGGTTCGCCTTCAGGTCGTCGTTCGAGGTCTCCACGACCCGGCTGGCCACGGTGCTCAGCTCGCCGAGCGAACTCATCGCGGCCGTGAGGTTCGATCGCTGGTCGGCCAGCACCTCGATCGCGGGCGGCAGTTCCTCGAGAGCCCGGACGAGTGTCGCGTTCTGGTCGTTCACGGTCGCCGCCAGACGGTCCATGCCCTCCAGCGCGGCGATGATGTCACCGCGCTGCGTATCGAGAGTGGAGACCAGTTCGTCCAGGCGCGGGAGCAGGTTCCGGATCGAGTCCTCCCGGCCGACGAGCGCCGCGTTCAGCTCGGTGGTGATGTCGTTGATCTGCGCGAGTCCACCACCGTTGAGCACCACCGACAACGACGAGAGCGTCTGTTCGGTGGTCGGATACGCACCGGCGCGTTCGAGTGGGATGACGTCGCCGTCCTCGAGGCGGCCCTCCGGGGGTTCGCCGACGGGCGGGATCAGTTCGAGGTGCTGCGATCCGAGCAGGCTCGTCTGACCGATCCGCGCGAGCGAGTTGGCCGGAACGATCACGCCTTCGTCGAGCGAGACCGTCACGAGCGCGTGCCAGCCGTCGAGTTCGATCCCCGAGATCGACCCGACGGTGACGTCGTCGACTCGCACGGGCGAGTTCTGGGTCAGGGTCGTCACGTTGGGCATCTCGATCTGCACCCGGTAGGCGCCTTCTCCGCGGCCGGCGGTGCCGGGCATGGGAATCGAGTTGAGTCCACCCCACTCGCACGCGGTGAGTGTCGTGCCCACCGCGACGGCGGTGACCGCGACACCGAGGCGGCGGAACATCGATCGGCCGGTCATCGTCCTCCTCCCGGCTGCAGCAGGGAACCGAGATCCTGCGGGACCTGCAGCGACGGCAGGCCGCCGAGGATCCCGTCGAGCGGCGACGCCGCTTCCGACAGCGACGGACCGGGTGCGGTGCCGCGTCCTTCCGACGCCCCTTCGAGCCAGGGTTCGGTGTAGACGATGTCACCGTCGAAGGCCTGCACACCGGCCAGCGGGTTGACCAGCAGCGGAAGGTAGTTGGCGTTGATGGACGACAGCACCGGTCCGAGCTGCTGGCGGCACAGTTCCTCGCTGCGCTCGGAGGTCGCGTTGGCGGCGGCCGCGACCGACCCGCACATCCACTCGACGGGGTTGGCGAGGTTGTTGATCGCGAGTGCGCCCGTGAGCGAACCCTGCGCCGGCTTGTAGATGTTGTAGAAGTTCGCGAGGGAGGTCGGGCCCGAGTGCAGTACCCGCTCGATCTCGGGTCGCTTGCGGGCGAGCACCTCGGTCGCGTCGGCCAGTCGCTGCACCGATTCGGTGAGACCGGCCCGGTTGTCCTGCACGAACCGCTGCACGTCGCCGACGGCGATGTTCAACTCGGACAACGAGACCCCGAGCTGGTCGGAGCTCTGCGCGAGCACGTCCGAGACCGACGCGAGTCGACCGCCGAACTGCACGATCTGCTCGTTGCTCGACGAGAGGACCGATACGAAGGTCTGCAGGTTGCGGATCGTCGAGAACAGGTCGGTGCGCCCCTCGGAGAGCGTGCGCATGGTGTCCGACAACTCGCGCAGGGCCGCACGCACGGTCTGCCCGTTGCCCTCGAGATTGTCGGCGGCGGTGTCGATGAACCGGCCGAGGGATCCCTGCGGATCGAGTTCCTCGGGTCCGAGCGCTTCGGACAGCCGCATCAGTTCGGTCTTGATCTGGTCCCATTCGACCGGAGAGGCCGTGCGCTGCATCGGGATCGTCGTGCCGTCCTCGATCGTCGGACCACCCGAGTAGACCGGGGTGAGCTGGACGAAACGCGCCGAGACGAGGCTCTGCGCGATGACGACGGCCTTTGCGTCGGACGGGATCTCGACGCCGCTGTCGACCTGCATCGTCACGCGCACGAGGTCGTCGCGGGGTTCGATGTCGCTGATGCGTCCCACCGACACTCCGAGCACCCGCACGTCGTCGCCCTCGTACAGGCCGCTGGTGGAAGCGAATTCGGCGTGGATGGTGCGCTTGCCGAGGTCCGGCAGGACGAACACGGCGAGGGCGCCGAGCACGACGACGGCACCGATGATCGCCGCCATCAGCCAGGGTGGGCGCCGCCGGGTCGTTGCGGCGGTATCGGTACTCATTCGCCGTCCCTCTTGATCGTCGGGGGTTCGTCCGGGATCACGTCCTGCAGATCCTCGGGGAGGAGATCGGGTGCGACCTGGCTGTCCACCACGGCCTTCCACCACGGTGCCGGCAGGATGTTGGACACATAGGCGTTGAAGAACGGTCCGCTGGCGACGGATTCGCCGAGTGCGCTGATGTACGGGCCCAGACCGTCGAGTGCGCCGGCGATGTTCTCCTTGTTCGCCTGCAGGTTGGCCGTCACGAGGTTGAGCTTCTCGAGCGTCGGTGCCATCTGCGCCTGGTTGTCCTGCACGAGGCCGGTGAGCTGACGCGAGACGGACGAGATGTTCGCGATCAGTTCGGTGATGGCGTCGCGGCGCAGACTCAGTTCGCCGAACAGCGCATTCGCGTCGACGATGAGCGCGTTGACCTGGTCGCTGCGCTCGGCGAGGATGCTCGTCACGCCCTCGGCGCGTTCGAGCAACTGGTCCAGCGATTCGTCGCGGGCGTTGATCGACTGCGACAGGCGGGTCATGCCCTCCAATGCGCCCTGGATCTCGGGCGGGGTGTTCTCGAGCGACTGCGACAACGCGTCGAGCGACTCGTTGATCCGGTCGGTGTCGAGTTCGGAGACCGAGGTCGTGAGGTCGCCGAGAGCGTCGGTCAGCGAGTACGGCGAGTTGGTGCGTTCGAGCGCGATCACCGAGCCCGGGCGCATCACGCCGTCGCCACCGGGGCGCAGCGCCAGGGACTTCCGACCGAGAACGGTGTTGGTCTTGATGTCGGCACCGGTGGTGTCGCCGAGCCCGATACCGTCGCGGATACGGAAGGTGACCAGCACGGCCTGATCGTCGAGCCGCACGTCGGTGACGTCGCCGACGTTCACGCCGGCGAGCATGACGTCGTCGCCGGGGACGAGGCCACCGGCGTCCTGGAAACGGGCCGAGTAGCTCAGGCCACCGGAGAGGAAGTGCAGCTGGTCGTACTGCAGACCGGCGAGCACGATCGCGGCGGACACGGCCAGGCCGATGATGCCCGTCCGGATGTAGTTGGGGTCACGAGGTGCACTCATTCGACCTTCGCACACCTTCCCGTGTCGTGGTTCGCCGTGGTGTACCGGATGGTGGTGCCGTCCGGTCCGGAGAACTTGAAAGTATTGGCACAGAGGAAGAATTGGAAGAAGTTTCCGTATGCACCCACGCGGATGAGTTTCTTGTAATCGGAGGGCAGGCGTTCGAGCGTGCGGTTGATGTCGTCCTTGCCGAGGTCGAGCTGGGTCATGGTGCGGTTCGTCTCGGCGATGACCGTCTGCAGGTCGGGCCGGTTGTTCTGCAGCAGTGCGGCGAGATCCGCAGTGCCGGTAGCGATCTGCGGGATCGACGCGCCGATGGGATCACGGTCGGCGGACAGCCCGCCCACCAGGGTGTGCAGTTGTTCGATGGTGTTCTCGAACTCGCGATCGTGATCGTCGATCGTGCCGAGGACGGCGTTGAGGTTGTCGATGACGTCGCCGATCAGCTGGTCGCGGTCGGCGAGGGAGTTGGTGAACGAGTTGGTGTTCCCCAGCAGCGACACGAGCGTGTCGCCCTGACCCTGGAAGACCTGCAAGAGTGCTCCGGAGAGGTCGTTGACCTGCTGCGCGTCGAGGCCCTGCAGCAGCGGCTTGAACCCGCCGAGGAGCAGGTCGAGGTCGAGGGCCGGTTCGGTCTGCTCGATCGGGATGCTGCCACCGGCGGGCAGGACGTCGACGCTGCCGGCGCCTTCGAGCAGTTCGAGATACCGGTCGCCGACGAGGTTCTCGTACCGCACGGTGGCGCGGGTACTGGTGAACAGCGTGTGCTTCGCGTCCACGTCGAACTCGATCTCGGCGGTGTTGTCGGGGCCGATGTCGACCTTCTTCACGGAGCCGACCTGCACCCCGGCGATGCGGACCTTGTCGCCGGTACCGAGACCGGAGACGTCCGTGAAGGTGGCCCGGTAGTTCTCGGTGCCGGTGAACCGCGCCTGGCTGAACACGACGGCGAGCCCGGCGAAGATCAATGCCATCGTGATGGCGAAGATCAGGAACTTGACGGTGGTCGCTCTCATCGTCACCGCCCGCCTGCGAGATGGTCGCCGAACAGGTACTGGAAGATCGTCGGGTAGCGGATCCAGGCCTCCGTTGCGGGCTTGTAGGGCGTTTCACCGGTGTTCGTCACGACGAACGGCGCGTGACCGTCGCGGCGCGGGTCGAAGTTCGGCAGGCCCCAGCAGTTCGGTCCGCCGCTCGCGCCGACCACGGGCAGATCCTGGGCGTCGTTGTACGGCGTGGCACCACCCATGAAGCTCGTGCTCAGGGTCAGGGCCGCGTACTCGCCGGTGCCGGCCATCGGCTCGAACGCCACCCGGGCGTCGTTGAGGCCGACGATGAAGCAGGTCAGTTCGGGCGAGTACTCACCGAGCAGACCGGTGGTGTGGCTCAGACTGTCGAGTGCGGTGGTCAACTGTGCTTCGTTCTCCCCCAGGACGTCCCGTCCGGTGTTCGCGAGACCGGTGAGGTTCATGAGCAGCAGGTCGAGCTGCTGTTGTTCGTCGACGACGGTGTTTCCGACGTCGGTGGCGTTGCCGATCGTGGTCATGAGGTCGGGTGCCGTGTCGGCGTAGACGTCGGTGACCTGCGCGGCCGAGACGAGATCGGCCTGCAGTTGCGGCAGCGACGGATTCATCTCGGCGAGATACGCATCGGCCTCGGACAGGGCGGCGCCGAGGGCGTCGCCGCGTCCGTTGAGCGCCTCCGACAACGCTCCGAGGGTGGCGTTGAGCTTCTCGGGCTGGATCTGGGCGAGCACGTCGGACAGGTGCTCGAAGACGGTGTTGAACTCGACGGTGACGTTGTCGGCCGCGATCACGGCGCCTTCCTGCATCGGCACGGAGGACGGATCGTCGGGGACGACGATGTCGACGAACTTGGCACCGAAGACGGTGGTGGATTCGATCGCCACCCGCGCGTTCGACGGAATGAGTTGCATCTGCCCGGGTTGCATGTCGAGATGCAGGACCGCGCCGGCGGGTGTGTGCTCGATCGACGCCACGCGGCCCACCTCGACGCCGCGCATCTTCACCTTGGCGTCGGGCTCCATCACCAGACCGGAGCGGGGTGAGGTGACGGTGAGCGGGACCGTCGAGGTGAACCCACCGGCGAACATCGTCAGTGCCACCGCGACGATCGCGGCGAGGCCGCCCACGAGACCGAAGGCGGCGAGCTTCTTCTTCCACGAAGGAGTGTCCATGTCGCGCGCCCTATCCCGACAGGTTGAAGTTGCCGGTCGCGCCGTAGACGGCGAGCGAGATGAGCAGGGTGACGGTGACGACCGCGACGAGCGAGGCCCGCACCGCGTTGCCGACCGCGACACCCACACCGACGGGGCCGCCACCTGCGGTGAAGCCGTAGTAGGTGTGGATGAGCATCACGGCGATCGCCATCACGATGGCCTGGACGAACGACCACAGGATGTCGGTGGGTATCAGGAAGGTCGTGAAGTAGTGGTCGTACACGCCGGCCGACTGGCCGTAGAGCACCACCGTCGCGAAACGACTGGCGACGAACGAGGCGATCACGGCGAGCGAGTACAGCGGGACGATCGCGATCATCCCGGCGAGCACGCGCGTGGACACCAGATACGGAATGGACGGGATCGCCATGGTCTCGAGCGCGTCGATCTCCTCGGAGACACGCATGGCGCCGAGCTGGGCGGTGGAGCCGGCGCCGATGGTGGCCGCCAGTCCGATACCGGCGATCGTCGGGGCCGCGATACGCACGTTGATGAAGGCCGCGAAGAAACCGGTGAGCGCTTCGACGCCGATGTTGCCGAGGGAGCTGAAGCCCTGCACGGCGATGATGCCGCCGGTGAAGAGCGTCAGGAACCCGACGATCACGACGGTGCCACCGATGACGGCGAGTGCGCCGGTGCCCATGCTGATTTCGGCGACCAGACGGACCGTCTCCTTGGGGTAGTGCATCAGCGCCCGGGGGACCGTCGCGAGGGCGCGCCCGAAGAACAGCGCCTGCTCCCCCACTCGGTCCACCGTGGACGACGCACGTGACATGCGCCGAACCGCACGGGGGAAGCGCCAGGACATCACTGCCATGAAATCTCCGCTCCCCTCATCCCGCGGTCAGCTTGATGCCGACGGCCGTGACGAGGAGGTTGACCACGAACAGCGCCATGAACGCGAACACGACCGTCTGGTTGACGGCGTCGCCGACACTTTTCGCTCCACCTTTGACATTGAGACCGAGATAGGACGCGACCAGCCCCGCGATCATGCCGAACAGCCCCGCCTTGACCTGGGAGATCATCAGTTCTCCGAAGCCGGTGAGCAGGGTGATGCCGTTGATGAACGCGCCGGGGTTGACGTCCTGGAGGAAGACCGAGAAGGCGAACCCGCCGAGGATGCCGATCGTGCACACGAGACCGTTGAGCAGCAGGGCGACGACGGTGGACGCGAGCACCCGGGGCACGACGAGACGCTGGATCGGATCGATGCCGAGCACACGCATCGCGTCGATCTCCTCGCGGATGGTGCGCGCCGCGAGATCGGCGCAGATCGCGGTGGCACCGGCGCCGGCGACGATGAGCACGGTGACCATGGGACCGACCTGCGTCACCGCGCCGAGGGCCGCGCCCGCTCCACTGAGGTCGGCCGCGCCGATCTCCCGGAGCAGGATGTTGAGGGTGAAGCTCACCAGGACCGTGAACGGCACCGCGACGAGCACGGTGGGCACGAGTGAGACGCGGGCGACGAACCATGCCTGGTCGATGAACTCGCGCCGTTGGAAGGGGCGACGGAAGGCCGCCCGGGCGGTCTCGCCGGTCATGGCGAACAGTCCGCCGACGGCCCGTAAGGGGACCTCGAGGAGGTCTACCATCGTGCGCCCCCTTCGATCCTCACGTCGTCGGCGCGCGGCCGATCGATGGCGTGTGCTGTGACCCGGGTCATAGTAACTAGAACGTGTTCACCTGTCAAAGATCCGCCGAGGGGCATCTCGATCCATTTCCGTCCGAACGGACACACGGGCGTCGACCGACGCGCATCGACACGCTCATAAGTGGGTTTACACTGGGGTTTCGCTGAGATTTCCGACGCAGGAACCGAGCTCGACCACGTCGCCACAGGAGGTCGTCACACTCGCGAGCGGGTCGTGACGACGAAACAAAACTAGAACACGTACCAGGCAGAAATACGAGGCCTGGCGAGAGCCGGAGAAACAGCCCGAGTGGGCGTTACGCTACCGGAATCCCCGGTGTCCGTCACCCGTGGTTGCAGGATCCGGCCCGGGGGCGAAGACACGGACCCCTGCTGTCCCCGAGCGGGAACAGCAGGGGGCCGGAACTAGAGATCGAGTGCCGCCGAGGCCGAGAACGTCCGGCCCGGGTCACGATCGGCGAAGTAACCGCCGAGCTCGTCGGCGAGCGCGGCGGGGGTCCACTGCCCGGCGGCATCGAAACGCTGTTCGACGACCGGTGCGGCCATCAGGGCCACCATGGGTCCGTAGACGATGAAGACCTGCCCGTTGACGCGATCGGCCGCCGGGGAGGCGAGATAGGCGACCAGATTCGCGACGTGGTCGGGCGAGAGCGGATCGATGCCGTCGTCCGGCGCGTCGCCGAAGACCGCTTCGGTCATCGACGTGCGCGCGCGGGGGCAGATCACGTTCGCCCGGACCCCGTACCGCTCGAGACCACGAGCGGCCGAGAGGGTGAGTGCGGTGATGCCGGCCTTGGCGGCGCCGTAGTTGGGCTGCCCGGGCGGACCGAGCAGACCGGCCTCCGAGGACGTGTTGACCAGGCGCCCGTAGACCGGTCCACCCTCCTGCTTCGACCGGTCGCGCCAGTAGGCCGCGGCATTGCGGGAGAGTAGGAAGTGACCGCGCAGGTGCACGGCGACCACCGAGTCCCATTCGTCATCGGACATGTTGGGCAGCATCCGATCCCGCGTGATGCCCGCATTGTTGACGACGATGTCGAGACCGCCGAACTTGCCCTGCGCCGCGGCGAGCATCGCATCGGCCGTCTCACGCTCGGCGACGCTGCCGGGCACGAACTCCGCCTCGGCACCGAGATCGCGGATCCGCGCGAGGGTGTCCTCCACCGCGTCGTTCTCCACGAGATCGTTGACCACCACCGATGCTCCGGCCCGCGCGAGCGCGAGCGCCTCGGCACGTCCGAGACCCGCTCCGGCTCCCGTGACGACGGCGACCCGTCCTTCGAGAGACACCCGATCGTCGTTCTCCACGCCACCGTTGGCGTCCGCACTCATCCACGTACTCCTCGAGATTCGGGCCGATTGCCGGCCGTACGCCGGTACTCTCCCCACCAGGACCCGGGGGCACCGAAAATGTAGAACTTGTTATTTTTCCTGACAAGGGCCGGGGCCGGTCACCGTCCGGCGCTCACGCCTCGGCGAGCGCCGCACGCGGGCACTGGGCGACGGCCTCGCGGACGGCGTCCTCACTACCCTCGGGTACGGGATGCGTGACGATCAGCTCGTCGTCGTCGTTGAGATCGAAGACGTCGGGCGCCAGCCCGACACACACGCCGTTCGCTTCGCAGCGGTCGAAGTCGACCTTGACATCCATTCCGGGACCTCGTTTCACATTCGCGCCGACCGATCGCGTCCAGACTAGAACGCGTTCCAATTCTGTGCAATGATTCGCGATGATCCCACAGAGACGATTCGCGGGGACACGCAGCGACGAAACGGAGCGTTCGTGGACATCTCCTACACCCCTGGGCAACAAGCCCTCCGCGAGGAATTGCGGGCCTATTTCGCACAGATCATGACACCCGAGCGCCGCGAGGCGCTCGCGGCCACGACCGGGGAGTACGGCTCCGGCAACGTGTACCGCGAGGTCGTGCAGCAGATGGGCAAGGACGGCTGGCTCACTCTCGGGTGGCCCGAGGAGTACGGCGGTCAGAACCGTTCCGCGATGGACCAATTGATCTTCACCGACGAGGCGGCCATCGCCGGCGCGCCCGTGCCGTTCCTCACCATCGACTCGGTCGCGCCGACGATCATGCACTACGGCACGGACGAGCAGAAGGAGTTCTTCCTCCCCCGCATCTCCGCGGGCGAACTGCACTTCTCGATCGGCTACTCCGAACCCGGCGCCGGTACCGACCTCGCCTCCCTGCGCACCACCGCGGTGCGCGACGGCGACGAGTGGGTCATCAACGGGCAGAAGATGTGGACGAGCCTGATCGCCTACGCCGACTACGTCTGGCTCGCCGCGCGCACCAACCCGGATGTCAAGAAGCACAAGGGGATCAGCGTCTTCATCGTGCCGACCGACGCTCCGGGCTTCTCGTACACCCCCGTGCACACGATGGCCGGCCCCGACACGAGCGCCACCTACTACCAGGACGTGCGTGTCCCGGCGTCCGCGCTCGTCGGTGAGGTCGACGGCGGGTGGGCGCTCATCACCAATCAGCTCAACCACGAGCGGGTCGCGCTCACCTCCGCCGGTCCCGTGCGCACCGCGCTGACCGAGGTCCGGCGCTGGGCGCAGGAGACGCATCTGCCCGACGGGCGACGGGTGATCGACCAGGAATGGGTGCAGATCAATCTGGCACGCGTCCATGCCAAGGCCGAATACCTGCAGCTGATGAACTGGGACATCGCCTCGAGCGCCGGCACCACCCCGCTCGGCCCGGAGGCCGCCTCCGCCAACAAGGTGTTCGGAACCGAATTCGCGACCGAGGCCTACCGGTTGCTCATGGAGGTCCTCGGCCCCGCGGCGACAGTGCGGCAGAACTCGGCCGGCGCACTGCTCCGCGGCCGGATCGAACGCATGCACCGCAGTTCCCTCATCCTCACCTTCGGTGGCGGCACCAACGAGGTCCAGCGCGACATCATCGCGATGACCGCTCTCGGCCAGCCGCCCGCCAAGCGTTAGAAAAGGACGCGCACGTGGACTTCACCCTTACCGAGGCCCAGCAGGATCTCGCAGAACTGACCCGCAGCATCGTCGCGGACATCGTCACCAACGAGCATCTGCGCACACTCGACGCCTCCGAGGACCGCATCGACCGCACCCTGTGGGACACGCTCGCATCGTCGGGCGTGCTCGGCGCCGCTCTTCCCGAGTCGCTCGGCGGAGACGGGTACGGGCCGCTCGAGCAGGCGAGCATCCTGCGCGAACTCGGCCGCGGCGTCTCCGCCGTCCCGTACATCGGCTCGATCGCCGCGTGCGCGTCGGCGATCGCGGAGTTCGGCACCGCCGAGCAGCAGGCCGAGTGGGGGCGTCCCGCGGCGACCGGCGAGCAGATCCTCTCCGCAGCCCTTGCCGAGGAACTGAACCCCGACCCCACGACCCCGGCGACCCGGGCGCAGGCCACGGGCGACGGGCACGTGCTCGACGGCGTGAAGATCGTCGTCGACGCGGCGCCGGTCGCCGACGGTTTCCTCGTCCCGGCCACCGTCGGCGACTCGGTGTCGGTCTTCCTCGTGCGACCCGACGATCCGGGTGTCTCGATCACCCGGCAGCAGACCACCGACTTCGACAGTCGCGGCATCGTCACCCTCGAGCAGGTCCCGCTCCCGGCCGACCGTGTTCTCGGCACCGACGGCGTCGCCGTGGCGACGTGGTTGCGCGACCGCAGCCTGCTCGGCTCCGCCGCCTACCAGTGCGGCGTCCTCGAACAGGCCCTCGAGCTCACCGCGCAGTACGCGCGCGAACGCGTCCAGTTCGACCGCCCGATCGGCAGTTTCCAGGCCGTCTCCCAGCGACTCGCCGACGCCTACATCGACGTCAAGGCGGTGCGACTGACATTGTGGCAGGCCGCCTTCCGGATGGCCTCGGGTGAGCGTCACGACGACGCCCTGCGCACCGCGGCCTTCTGGGCGGCCGATGCGGGACACCGTGTCGCGCACACGACCGTGCACGTGCACGGCGGTGTCGGGCTCGACGAGGACCATCCGGTGCACCGCTACTTCCTCGCGGCCAAGCACCACGAGTTCCTGCTCGGCTCCGCCACCGACCAGTTGCGCGCGCTCGGACGCGAACTCGCCGACGTCCCGGCCTGATCGCATGACCGCCCTCACCGTCACCGAACTGCTCGAACGACTCGCCGACGTCGACGATCGAGGCCTGCGCTTCGAGGAGACCGAACTGTCGTGGCGCGAACACGTCGCGCAGTCCCGGCGACGCGCCGCACTGTTGCGCGACCTGCTCGACGGCCCAGCACCGAAGCACATCGGGATCCTCATGGACAACGTCCCGGAGTTCTCGTTGCTGCTCGGCGCCGCGGCCTTCTCCGGTTCGGTGGTGGTGGGCCTGAACACGACCCGGCGCGGTGCGGCGCTCGCCCGCGACATCGCGCTCGCCGATTGCCGGGTCGTGTTCACCGAGGCGGCACACGCGTCCCTGCTCGACGGTGTGGATCTCGGCGACGTGCGGGTGATCGACGTCGACTCCCCCGAGTGGACGGCGATGCTCGCCCCGTTCGCCGACACGGTCGTGGAGACTGCCGCGCATTCCCCCGACGACCTGTTCATGCTGATCTTCACGTCGGGCACGAGCGGCGATCCGAAGGCCGTGCGGTGCACGCACCGCAAGTTCACCGATCCCGCGACGATGCTCGCCACGCGGTTCGGCCTCGGCCCCGACGACACCGTGTACGTGTCGATGCCGCTGTTCCACTCCAACGCGATGATCGCCGGCTGGGCGATCGGACTGGCCGCGCGCGGCAGCATCGCTCTGCGTCGCCGGTTCTCGGCGTCGGGTTTCCTTCCCGACGTCCGCCGCTACGGCGTGACCTTCGCGAACTACGTCGGCAAGCCGCTGTCGTATGTGGTGGCGACTCCCGAGCAGCCCGACGACCACGACAACCCGCTGCGCATCGTGTACGGCAACGAGGCGTCGGCCGCCGACGTCGCCGAGTTCACGCGGCGCTTCGGCGCGCGGGTGGTCGACGGGTTCGGCTCGACCGAGGGCGGCATCGCGATCGCGTCGGCACCCGACGCCCCGGCCGGCGCCCTCGGCCGGCTTCCCGAGGGCATCGAGATCCTCGATCCCGAGACGGGGCGACGCTGCCCTCCGGCGGTGTTCGACGCGAACGGCAGGATCACCAACGCCGACACCGCGACGGGCGAGCTCGTCAACGTGCGCGGTGCCGGTCTGTTCGACGGCTACTACAACAACCCCGAGGCCGATGCCGAACGCCTCCGCGACGGGCGCTATCACAGCGGCGACCTCGCCTACCGGGACGAGAACGGCTTCGTCTACTTCGCCGGACGCAGCTCGGGCTGGCTCCGGGTGGACGGTGAGAATCTCGGTGCGGCACCCATCGAGCGCATCCTGATGCGGTACGAGGGTTTCGCTCAGGTCGCGGTGTACGGGGTGCCCGACCGCAACGTCGGCGACCGGGTGATGGCCGCGGTGATCCCTGCGGCAGGCTCCGACTTCGATCCGGTCGCGTTCGCGCGTTTCCTCGATGCGCAGACCGATCTCGGCCCCAAGCAGATGCCCGGTCTGATCCGTGTCTGCAGCGAGTTCCCCCGCACCGCGACCTTCAAGGTCCTGACCCGTTCCCTGGCCGCCGAACGCTGGTCCTGCAGCGATCCGGTGTGGCTTCGGGAACGTGGCGATTCCGAATTCCGGCTGTTGTCAGACGAACTGGTGCACCTTCTCGAACCCGCCTCCGTCGGCACTCCTGCGCGATAGCGTCGTCCCGAGACCCGGGATCGCTCCCTTGCCGCTCTACATACCCTGGGGTATGTACGGCGCACCCGAGAGGTCGGGACGCGGTTTCGTCGATGCGACCGTGGAAGAAGCGAGGATTCATGGGATCGGTGCCACGCGCGACCGCACACGCACTCGGCGGTTTCTATGCGCTGTCCCTCGACGCGTTCACCGCCCTGTTCCGCTCCCGCTTCCAATGGCGCGAATTCCTCACCCAGTTCTGGTTCATCGCCCGGGTGTCGCTCCTGCCCACGATCCTGATGTCCGTCCCGTTCACCGTCCTCGTCGTGTTCACGCTCAATTCGCTGCTGTTCGAGATCGGTGCCGGCGACCTGAGCGGAGCGGGTGCCGGGCTCGGCGCCATCACGCAGATCGGCCCGCTCGTGACGGTGCTGGTGGTCGCCGGGGCCGGCGCCACCGCGATCGCCGCCGACCTCGGCTCCCGCACCATCCGCGACGAGATCGCCGCACTCGAGGGGCTCGGCATCGACCCCGCCGCCCGGCTCGTGCTGCCCCGTGCACTGGCGTCGACCGCCGTCGCGGTCACGCTCAACGGGGCGGTGTGCGCGATCGGCCTGATCGGCGGGTTCTTCTTCTCGGTGACACTCCAGAACGTCGATCCCGGCGCGTACGCCGCGGGGGTCACGCTGCTCGTCGGTCCCGGTGAGCTGCTGCTGTCGGAGATCAAAGCGGCGGTCTTCGGTCTGCTCGCGGGACTGATCGCGTGCCATCGCGGACTTTCCGTCAGCGGCGGCCCGAAGAGCGTCGGCGAGGCCGTCAACGAGACGGTGGTCTTCGCGTTCGTCGCGTTGTTCCTCGCCAACATGCTGCTCACCTCGATCGGGATCGCGGTGATGGGTCGGTGAACGCGATGAGCGTGGTGATGAGCCGATGAGTGTCACGGGGGCGGCCACCGGGCGGACTGCGCAGGTGGTGCGCCGCCTCGGCCACGGGATCTCACGCAGCATCGACACCCTGGGACGCCAGGTCGTCTTCCTCGTCGGCGCGTTGTTCTCGACGGTGCGGGCGGCCCGGCACTATCCGCGCGAGACCCTGCGCGTGGTCTCGGAGATCGGCCTCGGCACCGGCGTGCTCGCGATGGTGGGCGGCAGCGTCGCCATCATGGGTTTCCTCACCCTGTTCGCCGGCGCGACCGTCGCCGTGCAGGGCTTCACCTCGCTCGGCAACATCGGTGTCGAAGCGCTCACCGGCTTCCTGTCCGCCTATGTCAACGTCCGGGTCGTCGCACCCGTGACGGCCGGTGTCGGTCTCGCCGCGACCATCGGCGCCGGCACCACCGCGCAACTCGGCGCGATGCGGATCAGCGAGGAGATCGACGCGCTCGAGGTCATGGCCATCAAGTCGGTGCCGTATCTCGTCGGCACACGCATCCTGGCGGGCCTGATCGCCGTCGTGCCCCTGTACTCGCTGTCGGTGCTGGCGTCGTTCCTGTCGAGCCGCATCGCGACCGTCGTGGTGCTCGGCCAGTCGCCCGGCGTCTACGACCACTATTTCGCGACCTTCCTGCGCCCGACCGACGTGCTGTGGTCGTTCGGGCAGGCGATCACCATGGCCGTGGTCGTCATGACCGTGCACAGCTACTACGGCTACACCGCCACGGGCGGGCCGTCCGGTGTCGGGGTCGCGACGGGTCGCGCGGTGCGGATGTCGCTCATCGCGGTGGTGACGGTGACCCTGCTGATCTCCCTGGTCCTCTATGGCAGCAGCCGCCAGCTGCATCTGGCGGGGTGAGGAGCGTGCCCACCTGGTTGCCGAAGGTCGCTGCGATCTGCTTCGTCGTCGTCTCCGCGCTCGTTCTCGTGTTCGTCTACCACGGCTTCCGCGGCTCGTTCACGCCCGGCGTGAAGGTGACCGTCGAGAGCGGCCGCTCCGGTCTGATGCTCGAGGACGGCGCCATGGTCAAGGCGCACGGTGTACACGTCGGCAGCGTCACCACGGTGCAGCAGACGCCGTCCGGCGCGGTGATCGAACTGCGCCTGGATCCGGACGCCGCCGCCCGGCTGCCCGCCGACCCCGGCGCCGACATCCGCGCCACGACGGTCTTCGGCGCCAAGTACGTCACTCTCACCGACCCGCCGTCACCCGGCCCGGTCGGACTGGCCGAGGGCACGGTGCTGCGCGCGTCGAACGTGACCGTGGAGACGAACACCGTCTTCGAGTCGCTGTCCGACGTCCTGCAGGCGGTCGATCCGGCGAAGCTGAACCGCACGCTCGGTGCGCTGTCGTCGGCGTTGCGCGGACAGGGCGAGTCGCTCGGCCGCGCGCTCGTCGACACCGACGCCGTCCTCACCCGGATCGAACCACGCACAGAGACACTGCGACGCGATCTCGCCGCCGTCGAGACGACCGCCGACATCTACACCGGAGCCACCGACGGGATCGTGGCGTCGCTCGACAATCTCGCCGTCACCGGCACGACCCTCGTCGACCGCGCCGACGACCTCGACCGCGTCCTGCTCGCCGCGATCGGTATGGGCGACGCCGGTCGCCGCGTGGTCGAGCCGAACAGCGAGCAGATCGTCGACGTGCTCGACCTGCTGCGCCCGACGGCCTCCCTCCTCGAGGAGTACTCACCGGTGCTCCCCTGTTTCCTGCAGGGCGCCGACCGTGCCCGGCAGCTCGCCGAACCGGCCTCGGGCGGCAACGGCTCGTCGATGATGCTGAAGTCGACCTTCCTGCTCGGCACCGACCCGTACGAATATCCGCGCAATCTTCCGGTGGTCGAGGCCACGGGCGGGCCACGCTGCGGTCCCCTGCCGATCGTGACGGCCGACGAGACCCCCGCCCCGTACGTCGTGGCGAACACCGGCGCCAATCCGTTCGAGGCCGGGAACACCTCGCCGGTCTTCGTCCCCGACTCGCTGTTCGAACTGCTCACCGGAGGGGCCGGATGACACGCACCGCGATCGCCGCGGGCATCTACGCCCTCGTCATGATTCTGATCCTGGCCGGACTGTTCGTCGTCTTCGGCCAGGTCCGGTTCGGTGAACACACGCGCTACCACGCGGTCTTCGACGACGTCTCCGGTCTCGAGGAGGGCCAGTTCGTCCGCGTCTCCGGGGTCGAGGTCGGCAGGGTCACCGCCGTGGAGTTCGGCGAGAACAACCGCATCGACGTGACCTTCGAGGTCGACTCGTCGTACACCCCGACCCGCGCGAGCATCGCCACCGTGCGCTATCTCAACCTCGTCGGCGACCGCTATCTCGAATTGTCCGACGGCGCCGGTGATCCCACGCACATGGCGGCGGGCGAGACGATCGGCACCGACCGGACCCGGCCGGCACTCGATCTCGACGTGCTCATCGGCAGCTTCACACCGCTGTTCCGCGCGCTCGAACCCGAACAGGTCAACCGCTTGTCGGCCGATCTCATCACCGTGCTGCAGGGCCAGGGCGGCACCGTCGAATCCGTCCTCGCCCAGGCGGCCTCGCTGACCTCCCACATCGCCGACCGCGACGTGCTCGTCGGACAGGTGATCACGAACCTCGACTCGGTGCTCGCGAATCTCGCCGCGCACCGTGACACCTTCGACACCGCACTGGTGCGTGCCCACGAGGTGGCCGCGCGACTCGCGCAGGATGCCACGCTCGTCGGCGACGCCGTCACCCACATCGATGCGATCGGCGGGTCGCTCACCGATCTGCTCGCGCAGTCCCGCACCTCGCTCGCCGGCACGATCCGCGAGACCGGCAACGTCGCCGCGCAGGTCGACTCGCGCAGCGAGACCGTCGAGCAACTGACGACCGAACTCCCCGACGCCTACAAGGCCCTCACGCGACTCGGCGCCTACGGCGGATTCTTCAACTACTACCTGTGCGGCATGCTCATCGAGATCAACGACCTGTCCGGGAACAAGGTCACCTCACCGCTGTTCGGGCAGACGACGGGCAGGTGCGCTCCGGCATGACCCAGTTCCGCGAGATGAATCCCGTGCGTGTCGGCGTCGTCGGCACGATCGTGCTCGTCGTGCTCGTGCTCGGCGCCCTGAACATCCGCTCCCTGCCGTTCCTCGACGGCGGCACGACCTACCGGGCGAGATTCGTCGACGCCGGCGGTCTGAACACCGGCGACACCGTGCAGGTCGCGGGCAAGGACGCCGGGCGGGTGACCGACATCGACATCGACCACGACGCCGTGGCCGTCACGTTCACGGTCGACGGGGCGGTGGTCCTGGGCACCGACACCACCGTCGAGATCGCCACCGCCACCGCGCTCGGGGCACGGAACCTGCGCGTGCGTCCCGCCGGTCCGGGACGACTCGAGGACGGCGCCACCATCGACCTCGACCGCACCGTCGCGCCCTATCAGTTGACCGACGCCCTCGGCGATCTCACCGACACCGCCGCGGCGATCGACACCGAGCAACTGCGCGAGTCGATGGAAGTGCTGTCCGACACCCTGCGCGAGACGCCCGACGACGTCGGTGCGGCGCTCGACGGTGTGCGGCGACTGTCCGAGACCGTCGCGTCGCGGGACGAATCCCTGCGGGCGCTGCTCGCGCACGCCGAACAGGTCACCGAGGTCCTCGCCGAGCGCAGCGACGCGATCGATGCCCTGATCGTCGATGCCGACCGCATCCTCGGCGAACTGCACCGTCGCCGAGCCGCTCTCGAGACCCTGTTCGCGAACGTCGATGCGCTGTCGATCCAGATCTCGAATCTCGTCGCCGACAACGAGGCACAACTCGAACCCACCCTCGGCAAGCTGAACGCCGTCCTCGGGATCCTCGAACGCAACCGCGACGACATCGCCCTGGCCATCGAGCGGCTGGGCCCGTACGCGACCGAACTCGGCGAGGCCGTCGCGTCCGGCCCGTTCTTCAACTCGTACATCCAGAACCTGTTGCCCATGCAGATCATCGAGCCGGCCCTGACCGCCGCGCTCGAGAACGCCGGCATCACGCCGCCGGGAGGTACACCGTGACGCGACTGCGTCCCCTGATCTCGTGGGGTGTCCCGATCCTGCTTCTCGCCGTCGTCGCGGTGGTGTCGTTCACCGTCGCTCCGTGGCGGTCGGCCGACGAGTACACGGCCGAATTCACCTCGAGCCGTGGCCTGTACGTCGGCGACGACGTGCGCATCATGGGTGTCGAGGTGGGACGCGTGACGAAGATCGAGCCGCGCGGCGATCGCGTGCTCGTACGCTTCGACGTCGACTCCGACCGCCGCATCCCCGCCGACGCGCAGGCCGCGATCGTCGCCCCCACCCTGGTCTCGGCCCGCTTCGTCCAGCTCACCCCACCGCACACGGGAGGACCCGAACTCCCGGTGGGAGCAACGATTCCCGTCGAACGCACCGCGGTCCCGGTCGAATGGGACGAGATCACCGAACAACTGACGCGGCTCACGACCGAACTCGGGCCCGACGACACCGACCCGCAGGGCGCGCTCGGTGAGGTCCTCGACGTCGCGGCCGCCAACGCCGAGGGACACGGTCCCGCCCTGCGCGACAGCCTGCAGCAACTCGCGACGGCGATGCGCACGATCTCCGACGGCCGGCACGACCTGTTCGGCACCCTCGGCAACCTGCAGGTGTTCGTCGAGGCGCTGTCGATGAGTGGCGATCAGATCGTCTCGTTCCACGACCGGCTCGCGTCCGTCACCGAGATCCTCGACGCCAACCGCGACGACATGGGCGCCGCCCTGGCGGGACTCGACGCCGTCCTCGTCGACGTCGAGCGGTTCGTCCGCGACAACCGCGAGCGCGTCGACACGACCGTCGATCGCACGGCCGCACTGACCGAGACCCTGGCGGCACAGCGTGACGGGATCGCGCAGGTACTGCACGTCGCACCGACGGCGTTGTCGAACCTGCAGGGCATCTACCAGCCCGCGCACAACACGGTGGTCTCGGCGTTGTCGCTGACCAACTTCGCCAATCCCGCCCAGTTCGTGTGCTCCGCGCTCGCCGCGGCCGAGCAGGTCGACGCGCACACCGCGTCCGAGTTGTGCGTGCAGTATCTCGGCCCGATCCTGCCGCTGCTCGCGATGGACTACCCGCCCGTGCGCATCAATCCGACGCGCGGCGTGGGCGCGCTGCCCGACCAGCTCGTCTACACCGAGCCCGAGTTGATGCCGGCGCCCGGTGCACCGTCGCCGACCTCGCTGGCCGACCTGCTCTCCCCGGGGGCGCCGTGAGAACACGAGTCCTGCGCACGATCGGTGTCCTCGCCTGCCTGGCGCTGACCGCCGGGTGCGAGTGGCGCGGCCTGAACAGCCTGCCGCTTCCCGGCACGCACGGTCGCGGCGACGACGCCTTCGCCGTGACCATCGAGATGTCCGACGTCACGACCCTCGAACGCAATTCGCGGGTCCGCGTCGGCGACGTCACCGTCGGACGGGTCGCCGACCTGCGGCTCGGCGACGGACATGCGCTCGTGACGGTGATGGTCGACGGCAGCACAGTGCTCCCGGAGAACACCGTCGCGAAGATCGGGCAGACGAGCCTGCTCGGGTCCGCCCACGTCGAACTCTCTCCCCCGCTCGCCGAACCCGCCCGCGGCCGGCTCGGGGACGGCGACGTCATCCCCCTCGAACGGGCGGGTGCGTTCCCCACCACCGAGCAGACCTTGTCGTCGCTGTCGCTGGTGCTCAGCGGCGGTGGTCTCGCCCAGGCCCAGGAGATCACCCGCGAACTCAACCGGGCGATGGACGGGCGGCAGGAGTCGGTGCGGGCCCTGCTCACCCGTCTCGACGCGGTGCTCGCCGGGCTGGACGGTCAGAAGGAGCAGATCGTGAGCGCGATGGAATCGCTCGACGCACTCGCCGTCGAGGTCGCCGAGCACAACACCGAGATCGCCGCGGCGACGGACGATCTCGCGCCCGCCATGGAGGTGCTGTCCACCCAGCGCGACGACCTGACCCGCGCCGCCGACGCCCTCGGGCAGTTCGGGCGCGTCGCGAACGAGGTCGTCGAGGCGAGCGGCGACGACGTCGTCGCGAATCTGCGTGATCTCGAACCGGTGCTGGCCTCGCTCGCGTCGGCGGGCGACTCGCTCACCGAGTCGCTGCGCTACCTGCTGACCTTCCCGTTCCCCATCGACACCTACCGCAACGCGGTGCGCGGCGACTACGCGAACGGCACGGTCATCCTCGACCTCACCCTGCCGATCCTCGAGAACGCACTGCTGCTCGGCACGCCCTTCGAGAACGCACTCACCGGTGGCGGGCGACCCGTACCGGATCTGGTGTCACTGCTCGTCCCGCCCGTGTCGGAGCCGACCCGATGAGCCCGGCCGCGGTGCTGCGCCGCAAACTGGCGGTGTTCTTCTCGGTCGGGATCGCGGCGGTGCTGATCGTCGCGCTGTTCATCGTCGAAGTGCCCGCCCTGCTCGGGGTGGGGCGCTACGAGGTGCGTCTCGACCTCACCGACGCCGGTGGCCTGTATCCCTCGGCGAACGTCACCTACCGCGGCATCGAGATCGGCCGGGTGACGTCGCTGACCATGACCACGAGCGGCGCCGAGGCGGTCCTGTCACTCGACTCGGATGTTCCGGTGCCGGCCGATGCGGCGGCGCAGATCCGCAGCATGTCGGCAATCGGCGAGCAGTACGTCGAGTTCCTGCCCGACGGCGAGGACGGCCCGTATCTGACCGCGGGGTCGATCGTTCCCCGCGATCGCATCTCCGTGCCCGAACCGATCGGCGGTGCACTCGACCAGCTCGACGCCACGCTGCAGTCCGTGGGTCCCGACCGCCTCGCCCTGCTGCTCGACGAGACCCACACAGCGGTGGGCGATTCCGGCGACGCCCTGCGGATCCTCGTCGAGGCCGGTGCGGCGGTGAGTGCTGAGGCCGCTGCGAACGCGGACAGCACCGCGGCGCTGATCGATCAGGTCGGCCCGTTGCTCGACACGCAGGTCGCGTCGTCGGATGCGATCGCCCGCTGGGCGTCCTCCCTGGCGGGCACCACCGCGCAGCTGCGCGACTCCGACAGCGACGTGCGCACACTCCTCGGCGTGACGGCCCCTGCCGCCGCGCAGGTGCAGGCACTGTTCGAGGAGGCCGAACCGACCCTCCCCCTGCTGCTCGCCAATCTCGTCACCGTCGAGCAGGTCGCCGCGGTGTACCGGCCGTCGCTCGAACAGATGCTGGTGCTGTTCCCGTCGATCATGGCGTCGACCCAGTCGGCGGGTCTGCCCAATGTCGACAACCCGTCACAGAACACCTACTTCACCGCGACCTTCAACGACCCGCCACCGTGCATCACCGGCTTCCTGCCGCCGGAACAGCGGCGCTCACCCACCGAGTTCGACGTGCCCGACACCCCGTCCGACCTGTACTGCAAGCTGCCGGCGGACTCCCCCATCGCGGTGCGCGGAGCACGGAACATGCCGTGCATCGAGTACCCGGGGCGCCGCGCCCCCACGGTACAGTTGTGCCGCGACGGTGGTTATTCGGCGACGAGTCTGGAAGGGCTTCTGTCGCCGCCGAACTGAGCGACGGGCGGGGCCGATGGACACCGACGGGTCATCCGGCGAGGCGGAACGCACGCCCGACGGCAGATATGTGGTGGTGAAGGGGCGGCGCTGGCGTGCCACCGATCCCGCGATTCCCGAACCTCTGCGGAAACAGCTGGTGGCGGAGCTGATGCGGGCCCGTCGTCTCGTGAAGAGCGAGGGTGACGCCGCGCGACATCGTGTCCAGGACGCCAAGGTCGCGCTCGGTGAACGCGGGCATCCGTGGTGGGACCCGCTCGACGACGCCGCGGCCCGCGAACGGCTCGCGGCCACGATCTGCGCGCTGCTCCGGGAACGGGATCCGTCGACCATCTGCCCGAGCGACGCCGCGCGGGTCGCCGGCGGGGAAGCGTGGCGCGACCTGATGGACACCGCCCGCTCGGTGGCCGCCGAACTCGAACGCAGTGAACACGTGGTGATCACGCAGAAGGGAGAACCGGTGGACGTGGAGACGGCTCGAGGTCCGATCCGGATCGCACCCGGACCGAACCTCGAGCACCCTCGTCCCTCCCCGTGAGACGAATCCGAACGGATCAGACGCTCGCGGCCTCGTTCAGCTTCTCCAGCGTGCCGGTCGCCTCGAGGTACTCCTGCACCCAGCGTTCGATGACGGCGGAGGTCTTGTCGACCTTCGTGAACTGCCCGACGACCTGACCGACAGGGTTGAACGCGACGTCGACCGACTCGTCGGGGTACTTGTGGGTGGCGGCGACGGCCATACCGGACACCATGTACTGCAACGGCATTCCGAGGGGCTTCGGGTTGCCCTCCTGCTCCCACGCCTCGGTCCAGTCGTTGCGGAGCATGCGGCAGGGCTTGCCGGTGAACGACCGGCTGCGGACGGTGTCGCGGCTGCTCGCCTTGATGTAGGCCTCCTGCTGCACCGGGGTGTTCTCGGCCTCTTCGACCATGAGCCACTGCGAACCGGTCCACGCACCCTGGGCGCCGAGCGCGAGCGCCGCGGCGATCTGCTGGCCGCTGCCGATACCACCGGCCGCCAGCACCGGGACCGGTGCGACCTCCTTGACGACCTGCGGCCACAGCACGATCGAGCCGACCTCACCGCAGTGCCCGCCGCCTTCGCCGCCCTGGGCGATGATGATGTCGACTCCGGCGTCGGCGTGCTTGCGGGCCTGCTTCGGCGAGCCGCACAGTGCCGCGACCTTGCGACCGGCCTGGTGGATGTGCTCGATCATGTCGGCCGGCGGGGTGCCGAGCGCGTTGGCGATGAGCGTGACCTTCGGATGCTGCAGCGCCACCTCCACCTGCGGGGTCGCGGTGGCCTCGGTCCAGCCGAGAAGCTGCAACGCGTTATCGTCGCCTTCGGGCAGGGGGACGCCGTGGTCGGTGAGGATCTTGCGGCCGAATTCGAGGGTCTCCTGCGGCACCATCGACTGCAGCATCTTCGTGAGTTCCTCGGCGGAGAGGTTCGCGTCCATGCCTTCGTACTTGTTGGGGATGACGATGTCGACGCCGTACGGGCGGTCGCCGATGTGCTCGTCGATCCAGTTCAGCTCGATTTCGAGCTCTTCCGGCGTGAACCCGACGGCGCCGAGGACGCCGAAGCCGCCGGCCTTGGCGACGGCGACGACGACGTCGCGGCAGTGGGTGAACGCGAAGATCGGGAACTCGATGCCGAGTTCGTCGCAGATGGGCGTGTGCATTCGGCACTCCTCGATAGAAAGGCGCAAGACTGGAACACGTTCTACCTTAGTGCCAGATGGGTCTGTGCGGAAGGCACGCAACAACGGACGAAGGCTCGCAACATCGGCAGTCACTGCCGATGTTGCGAGCCTTCACCTCGCGTTGCGTACCTCGGATGATGCCGTGCTAGATGATTCCCCGCTCGCGGAGTTCCTTCTGCTCGATGTCGCTCAGTCCGAGGATCTCGCCGTAGACCGCCGCATTGTCGTATCCCGCGACGGGCGGGCCGGCGCGACGCACCGAACCCGGCGTCCCGGTGAGCGTCGGCACCACACCGGGGCCGAGCACGTCTGCGCCGGTGCGCTCGTCGTGATGCGGAACGATCATCTCCCGTGCCTGGAACTGCGGATCGGCGACGACCTCCGCGACCGTGTTCACCGGCCCGGACACCACACCCGACGACGACAGATGCGCCAGCAGGTCGTCCAGCGTCCACGTCGCCGCCCACTCACCGATGAGGGCGTCGAGCTCGTCCTGGTTCGCGCCACGCGCGAGATGGTCGGCGAAGCGCGGGTCGTCGGCGAGCTCGGGGCGTTCCATCGCCGCACACAGGCGACGGAACACCGTGTCCTGGTTGGCGGCGATGACGATCCACATGTCGTCGGACGTCCGGTACAGGTTCGACGGGGCGATGCCCTCGAGGCGGGTACCGGAGGGGCCGCGGACGACCCCTGCGACGTCGTAGTCGGGGATCACCGATTCCTGGATCGCGAGGCACGCCTCGGTGAGCGCCACGTCGACGACCTGCCCGCGTCCGGTCCGTTCGCGGCCGAGCAACGCGGCGAGGATGCCCTGCACGGCGAACATCCCGGCGAGGGAGTCGCCGAGGGACAGCGCGAGTCGCGGGGGTGCCTGGCCGGGATATCCGTTGAGGTGCCGCAACCCGCTCTCCGCCTCGGCCACCGACGCGTAACCGGCCTGCCCGGCCTTGGGGCCGGTCTGCCCGTAGCCGGAGACGCGAGCCAGCACGATGCCCGGATTGATCTCGGAGAGCACGTCGTAGCCGAGCCCCCACTTCTCGAGCGTGCCGGGACGGAAGTTCTCGACCACCACGTCGGACTCGGCGACGAGACGCCGGAACAGTTCCTGCCCGTCGGGTGCCCGCAGATCGAGGGTGACGCAACGCTTGTTGCGCGCGTGCACCGTCCAGAAGTAGCGATGCCCGTCCCGCTCACCCTGTCCCCAGGTGCGGAGCGGGTCGGGACGCTTCGGATCCTCGATCTTGATGACGTCGGCACCCATGTCGCCGAGCAGACGTCCTGCATACGGACCGGCGATCAGGGTTCCCAGTTCGAGCACCCTGATGTCCGCGAGCGCTCCCGCTGCCTGCGACTCGCCTTGTGTCGACTCGGCTTGTGTCACTGCCTCTTCCGTCCTCTGGTCAGTAACCGAGGTGAACCGTCTTCTCCTCGGTGAACGCTTCGAGCCCGCTGCGGCCCAGTTCACGCCCGATGCCGCTCGCGTCACGTCCACCCCAGGGTAGTGCCGGATCGGGGACACCCCAGCCGTTGACCCACACCGTGCCCACACGCAACTGCGGGATCACGCTGTGCACGGTCGACAGGTTCTGGCTGAAGACGAACGCGTTGAGACCGTACTTCGTGGCGTTCGCCAGCTGCACGGCCTCCTCGGTGGTTTTGAAGGTGATGACCGTGGCGACGGGGCCGAAGATCTCCTCGCGGGCGATGGTGAGGTCGTTGGTGCCGCGGAAGACGGTCGGCTCCACGAAGAAACCGCGCTCCCCCACCCGCGACCCGCCGGTCAGCAGCTGAGCACCTTCGCTGCGGCCCTTCTCGATGTAGCCGAGGATGCGGTCGAGCTGCTTGCGGTTGACGATGGTGCCCTGCGTCGTCGACGCGTCGAAGGGATCACCGATCACCGCTCCGCGGGCGAACTCGACGAGTCCCTCGACGACCTGATCGGCGATCGACTCGTGCACGATCACGCGCGTGCCGGCCGCACACACCTGGCCCTGGTGGTAGAAGTTGCCCATCGCGATCCACGGCAGCGACGCCTCGAGGTCGGCGTCGGGGAAGATCAGCTGCGGGGCCTTGCCACCGAGTTCGAGGGTCACCTTCCGGAACTTCTCGCCGGCGAGCGAGGTGATGGTCTTCCCGACGGCCGGGCTGCCGGTGAAGGTGATCTTGTCGATGCCCTCGTGGGCGGCCAGCGCAGCACCGGCTTCGGGACCGAGACCTGGCACGACGTTGAACACGCCGTCCGGTACTCCGGCCTCGGCGAGCAGGTCGGCGAGCTTCAGGGTCGACAGCGAGGCGTCCTCGGCGGGCTTGACGACCACCGAGCATCCGGCGGCCAGGGCCGGGGCGATCTTCCAGGCCGCGACGACCGTCGGGTTGTTCCACGGGGTGATCGCACCGACCACACCGAGGGGCTGGCGCAGGGTGAATCCGAAGCGGTGCTGCGGACCCACATCGGGCAGGATCATCGCCTCACCGGCAATCTTGTCGGCCCAGCCTGCGTAGTGCCGGAACGACGCCGCGGCGGCGGGGATGTCCCCGGCGACGGTGTCGGCGTAGAGCTTGCCCATCTCCGCGGTCTCGAGCGCCGACAGTTCGGGGGCGTGCTGCTCGATGAGGTCGGCGGCGCGGGAGAGGATCCGGCCGCGTTCGGCACCGGCCATGCGCGACCAGACACCGGATTCGAAGGTGTCGCGCGCGGCGAGGACAGCCGCGTCGATGTCGGCGGCCCCACCCGCCGCGACCTCGGCGACGACCTCTTCCGTCGCCGGGTTGATCGACGAGAAGTGGGCACCCGAACGGGCGGGCACGGCTCGGCCGCCGATCCGCAGCTGCGGGTCGGGTACGACGACGGGTGCGGGGGTGGACAGTTCGGTCATCACGACTCCTGGGGAGAAGGTGGGGTGAAGCGTCGGGTGAGGCCGGACCACGAGGAGTCGTAGTTCGGCTGGCGATGCGCTGCGCGATGGGCCGCGTCGGTGACGGAGAGGGCGAGTCTCGTCTCGAACATGAACGACAGGGTGTTCACGAGCTTGACCGGCTTCAGTTCGGCCGACGTCGCGAGATCGAAGGTCTCGACGTCGGGTCCGTGAGCGCCCCACTGGTTGTGGAGCGACGCGCCGCCCGGGACGAATCCTTCCGCCTTCGAGTCGTGCTGTCCACGAACGAGTCCCATGAACTCGGTCATGACGTTGCGGTGGAAGTGCGGCGGCCGGAAGGTGTGCTCTCCGACCACCCAGCGGTCGGGGAAGACACAGAAGTCGACATTGGCCTGCCCCGGAATCGGGGTGGGCGAGGTGAGCACGGTGAAGATCGACGGATCGGGATGGTCCCAGCCGGCCGTGGTCATCGCGTTGAAGCGGCCCAGATCGTACTTGTAGGCACCGTGCGTGCCGTGCCAGGCGACGACGTCGAGGGGCGAGTGGTCGAGTTCGGTGGCCCACAGGTGCCCACCGAACTTCTGCACGAGTTGCACCGTGCCCGAACGGTCCTCGTACCAGGCCGTCGGGTACAGGAAGTCGCGGGCGTGGGCGAGACCGTTCGCGCCGATGGGGCCGAGTTCCGGCAGGGCCAGGGCGGCCCCGTAGTTCTCGAGCAGGTAACCGGTCGCCTTCTCACCCACCAGATCCACGCGGAACCGCAGACCTCGTCCGATCACCGCGATCTCACCGGGTTCGACGAGCAGCCGTCCCAGTTCGGTGCACAGCAGCAGCGCGCCGTCCTGCGGGACGAACAGCAGTTCTCCGTCGGCATCGACGAAGTAACGGTCGGTCATCGACTGCGACGCCGCGTACAGATGGACGGCGACGCCGGTGCGGGCGCGGACGTCCCCGTTGACTGCGTAGGTCGTCACGCCGTCGAGGAAGTCCGTGCCCGGTGCCGGTTCCGGCTGCGGATCCCATCGCAACCGGTTCGGGGTGAGCACTCCCCCGGTGTCGGGTGCCGACACCCAGCCGGCGTCGTCGATCCGCTCGAAGGGACCGTGCGCGGCGGACGGCATGATCCGGTACGTCCATGTGCGGCGGTTGATCTCGCGGGGCTCGGTGAACGCGGTGGCCGAGTGTTGTTCGGCGTAGAGCCCGTACGCGACCCGCTGGGGCGAATTCTGTCCCCACGGAAGCACACCCGGAACGGCCTCGCTGTGGTGCTCGTTGCCGAAGCCGTGCAGATACTCGATGCCCGCGAAGCCGGGCTCCACACCGACGTCCGCGCGCTCGCTCATGTCAACGCGACCATCTCGTGCAGCGTCGAACCCGAACGCTCGTGATCGGTTCCGTCGACGGTCACCGTCATCGTGAAATCCGACCGGAAGCGGAAGTAACCGGGATGACCGACGAGCCGGTTGACGAGAGGCTTGAGCAACCTGCTCGACGCGAGTGGAACGTCCTCGAGCAGGTTGTGGGCGTGCACGATCTCGCGGACGGTGAGCTTGACGTCGAGCGAGCCCGGGATGCGGAGGCGGATCCACGCCGGGTAGGTGCGGTCGGCGACCGCGTTGTGCACGATCGGCCCCTCCGTCAGTTCCACCTCGCCGTTGCTGAGGACCACCTCGCGCCCCTGCGCGACCATCACCGGCTGCGACCAGTGCGATCCGTACTTCTTCTGGGTGTGCACCATGGCGTAGACGAGGGTGAAGTCCTCGGTGTACAGCCGGCCCCAGTACCACTTGTCGATGAGGCGCTTCATGTCGCCGACGCCCCAGTTGTGGTCGTGGTAGCCGCGACCGGTGACCTCGGTGGACTTCCCGTCCACCGTCTCCGTCCCCGCGACTCGCGCTCGCGGCGCGCCGACGACCCACGCAAAGAATTCGCGTTCGTTGTAGCTGGTCCGGCCGCGACCGGGCATCCACGGCGGGACCTCCGCGGTGAAGGTCAGGTCGAAGGCGAGGTCGCCTTCGGACACCGACACGCGGTAGACGGGCAGCCCGTCCTCCTCGCCGGTCAGCTTCGCGAAGCTCTCACCGACGCGCACGTCGCACCGTTCGGTGGACACCGAGAGGTCGGCGTCGGTGTACGACCGGCTCGCTTCGCGTCGCTTGCCGTCCGCGCTGTAGACGTGGATCTCCACACCGGGCTTGCGGTGCACCAGTTCCCGGGTCTGGATCATCGCCACGACGATCCGTCCGTCGTCGAGATGGGCGTCGAAGTACCAGTGTTCGAAGGCGTGCTTGTCGGTGGACGGGTGGGCACCGTTGTCGGCGGCCTCCACGGCGGTGATCTCACCGTCGCGGCGTCCGGGGCCGTTCCATGCTTCGACGATGTGCAGGGTCATCGAGTTCTCTCCGTACGAGGTCTAGTGGGGCGGGACTGTCCGGGCCGATCAGCGACGGAGTGCTCCGCTGGCGTCGAATTGTGCTTCGCGCCCTTCCATCTGGGCGCGGTACCAGTTCTCGCGATGGGCGCACATGATCTTCTCGTGCACGCCGGCCGCGCCGGGGACGAACCGCCGGGTGAGTTCCATCGCGGTGATGAGCGGGAAGCGGACGATCGGGATGATCATCCAGGGAAGCACTTTCGGCATCGAGTACTTGCGTCGGGTGCCCGGCCCCATGAACATCGCCGAGTACACCGAGTTGATGCGGAAGTTGTAGTGCTCCCGCAGTCTCTTCAGGCCGCGGTGCCCGTCGCGCGGGGTGAACGCCTGCGGGTAGGACTCGATGAGTTCCTTGCCGTGCCCACCCGAGTCGTACGAGCGGGAGATCACGGTGCTCATGAGCGCGCGGATGCTGTCGGCGATGGTTTCGGGGTACCACTGCATACGCACCCCGAGCAGGTAGCCCATGTACTTCTGGAAGTGGATGAGCGCGCGGATCTCTCGCGGGGTGGTGTGGTAGCCGAGGGTCCACAGGGCCAGACCCGGGGTGAGGCTGCCGGCGATGAGGGTGAGCAGCATGTAGGTCTGGCTGATCGGCAGTCCCCACTTGGCGATGTCCCATTCGGGGTGTTTCGCGACGCGTGAGCGCACGGACACGTGCATCACGCGGACCTTCAGCGCGGTGGCCCGCCCTTTCGAACCCGGGGCGAGCAGCGCGCCGGGTTCGGATACGTCGATCCAGAACCGGCAGGTCTCGAGGAAACGTCGCAGAGCGTTGTCGCCGGCATAACCTCCGGCGAGCGACAGCGGTGTCGCGACGGCTGCCTCGGTGTAGATCTCGAGGGTCTCGGCGCCCGCGAAGCTGAACAGCATCGTGCCCCAGCGACGCCAGATCGCGGCACCCTGCTCGACGAGTTCGGGCTGCACCCAGTCGGGCACGGTCTCGAACTCCTCGAACAGGGCCTTCATCGCGTCGGGCACGTCGTCGATCGAGTCGATGCCGTCGACGAGGGCCTTGTCGAGCATCTCGCGGGTCTTCTTCGGCCCGAGTTCACCGTGGTAGACCTCGTCGACGAAGCGCTCCGCCGTGGGGTCGCCGCTGAACAGGTCGTTGCACAGGGCCCGGGCCTGTTCGTCGGTGGGCAGGAAGTCGAAGCCGGTGAACCGTCGGACGAGGCTGCGGGTGCGCTTCACCCCGGGCTTCTCCAGCGCCTGCCAGTAGGGGAATGCGCTCGGGCATCGGTCCTGTGCGGTGCGTCCGGGACCGGCGAGTGTTCGGGTCATGCCGATACCTCCTCGAGTACCGTTCGGCGGATCCACGCGACCAGTCGTCCGACGACGTCGGAGAGACCGTCCGGTTGATCCACGAGATAGTGGTTGAGGTTCCGCATCTCGATCAGTTCGTTGTGGCTGCCCGCCAGCGCGTCGTACATCAGCCGGGAATCCTCGGCGAAGGCCGCCTGGTCTCCGAGCAGGCTCATCACCATCGTCGGGGTGGTGACGTTGCGGAGGTCGGTGAGTGCGTCGGCGTGGGTGTGGTCGACGCTCCACGTGCTGAGCCAGCTGCGCACCGTGACGAAGCGGGCCAGTCCACCGGCGGCGGTGTTGGCCGCCTTCGGATCTCCGTACATGGAGCCGAGTGCGCGGTCGCTCGGGTCGAGGCTCAGGTCGACGAAGCGCGGATCCGCGACGGTGCGGTGCACGACGAAGCCGCGATCGGAGGCGCCGGTGCGTTCGAGGTCGGCGAGTTGCTCGAGCGCCCACGCGTCGATGCGGCGCATGCGGGCGAGCTGCGCGTCGCGGTACCTCTGCACCCATTCGGAATCGAGTGGTGCTGTGCGCCCGGGGGCGTAGAGGTCGAGATCGGGATCGGTGGCGTAGGGGTCGGATTCGTCGGTGACCGCGCCGTCGATCCAGTGCCGGAGAACCCGTGCCCGGCCGGGGTGCGCGCCGACGAGCATCAGGGCGTCGGCCGGTCGCAGGTTCGCCTCGGCGAACGGTGCCGGGTCGCCCGCGGGTGTGGTCGTCACGGTCGGGTTCTGCGCCTGCGACTGGTAGAACGACGCGAGCGACCCGCCACCGCTGAACCCGAGGAGTACGACCTTCTCGAAGCCGAGTTCGTCGGTCATCCACCGCACTCCGGTGCCGAGGTCGAAGGCGGCCCGCTCCATGATGAGTGCCGGTTCGTTGGACGAGTAGCGGGTGTTGAGTCCCATTGCGGGGACGCCTGCTTCGGCGAAGGCGCGGAGCAGGAAGTGGCTCAGGAAGTTCGAGGCCGGGTGGCACATGACCACACCGACGTCCTTCGAGTACCCGGGTTGCGCGACGAGGTTGCCGTGCAGCGTCGGGTAGTGGCGGCTGAGCCCGGAGTGCATCTCGACGCGACCGTCGTTCGCCGGTTCGTACGGGATGCGCTGGAAGTGGTCTCGGGTCGTGGTGGAACTGGTGGAAGTCATGTCACCGTCCGGTATTTGAGCATCATGTCGTGGTCTTCGTGGTCGAGGATGTGGCAGTGCCACACATATCCCTGCAGGTCGCCGCCGGCAGTGTCGCCGTGGTCGGCGTGGTCACCGTGTTTGCCGTGGCCGGCGCGGTGCGGATCGAAGGTGTGGACCGCGCGCGAGAACGTCGCGTCGGGGTCGAAGCCGAGTTCGTCGGCCGTCGGGAAGTACGCGACGATGCGGGTCACCGAGTTCGGATCGCAGATGACCGTGTCCTTGTAGCCGGTCTCCCACGGCTCCGGTCCCCGCATCGGTTCGACGACGTACGGGTCGGGATCGGGCGTCCACTTGAGTCCGATGGGCGGTTGCGGCTGCCGCGCACACATCGCGAGGGTGTCGATCGCCTGCCGTCCCAGAACGCGGAAGTGCACCAGGTGCAGGTGGATCGGGTGCGGGTCGGGCGTCGCGTTGACGATGTTCCACTGCTCGACGGTGCCCTGACGCGGCATCTCGATGTCGGTGCTGTGGTACATCAGGTTGTTCAGCGACATGATCGACGGCGGGATCCGCACCTCCGAGGGCTGGCTCAGCGATACGTTCCGTACGTTCTGCGGCACCGGGATCGGCCCGACCGCGGGTGGAAGACCGGGGCCGCCGCGCAGGCGGTCCGGGACCGGACCGGTGAACCCGCGGCCGGATTCGGCTCGGAAGCGCATGAACAGCGGCATGAGCACGGCACCGATCTGCGCGGCCTGCGGTGCGGCGGGTTCGGAGTTGCGCAATTCGACGGTGGCGTCCGCGTCGAGCTGCGCGAAGTCGACGAGCAGGTCCACGCGTTCGCCGGGCGACAGTCGCACGCGGGTCGTAGGGACGGGCGCGTCGAGCAGGCCACCTTCCATGCCGATCACCCAGAACGGCATGCCGTTGGAGAAGTGCAGGTCCCAGATGCTGAACGACGCCGCGTTGAGCAGCCGGACCCGGTAGAGCCCTCGCGCGACCCGGGCCTCGGGCCAGATCCTGCCGTTGACGACGCCGACGTCGCCGACGGCGCCGCCCTCCCAGCGACCCTGCGGGACGATCGGGGTGGAACGGATGCTCTGCGAACCGTCGCCGTTGACGATCTTCTCCTGCAGCACCAGATCGAGTTCGAACTCGCCGGTGGGCAGGCCCAGCGGGTTGCCGGGCAGTCCGGTGTCGTAGTCGTCGCGGAGCAGATACATGCCGGCCAGTCCCGCGTAGGCGTTCAGTCGGGTGACGGCCATGGCGTGGTCGTGGTACCACAGCGTCGTCGCGTCCTGACGGTTCGGGAAGCGGTACGTGAATCCCTGTCCGGGCCGGGAGATCTGCTCGGGGTTGCCGTCGAATTCCGGAGGCGTGACCCCACCGTGCAGGTGCATCGAGGTGGGGACGTCGGTGCGGTCGCGTTCGCTCAGACCGTGCAGCGAGGTGTCGAAGTCGACGGCGAAGGGATGCGCGTCGATGCGGTTGCGGTACTCGATCGACGTCTCCTGCCCACGGTGCGCCACGAGAGTCGTTCCGCCGTAGGTGTTGTCGCCGTAGGCGAGAGCGGGACCGGGCGGAAGGTCGCGGTGGAAGCTGTGCATCGTGCTGACGGCGTCGATCCGGTAGGACGACGAGTCCAGACGCGGCAGGACGGGCAGGCCGTCGACGAAGGGTTCGAGTCGTGGGGAGTGGAACAACAGGGGGCGGGAGATGTCCGGCCCGTCCGCGAACGCTCGGCCACCGAGAAGCACCGCACCGGTTCCTGCGGCGAGCCCGGCGAGAAGGGTTCTACGGGTGAGTCTCTGCATGACGCGGCTTTCTGTGTTCCGGATCGGGAGTCGATGCGGACAGTCATCGTGACCGCCGCCACAGTACCATACGGTATGGTTTGGTCAATAGTGCGCACAGAGGAGTGCAGATGACTCGATCCCCCTGCTCGGCGATGGTTTCGGCGGTCGCTGTTCTCACCCTCGGCGCGGTGGCTCCGGCGCCCGCAGCGGCCGATCCGAGCCCTGCGCCGTGCTCCGGCGCAGACGCTGCCGTGGCGCTCGTCCACGACCTCGCGAGCACTCCGGACGTGTGGTCCGATCTGCGCGCCGACCTCACCGGAGCCGGCTTCTGCACCGTCCCCGTCACCTGGGGCGAACCGGCGAGGGGCACCGATGTCCCGGTCCCCCTCGCCGGCCTGCGGGGCGTCGACGCGGGCGCACGCGACCTGGCCTACGCTCTGGACGAGCTGTGCGGGCAGCGATCGCAGTGCACGGTCGACGTCGTGGCGCACGGCGCCGGTTCCCTCGTCACCCAGCGATACCTGCAGGATCACGGCAACGATCGGGTCCGGTCGCTGACCACGCTCGGTGCGATGTGGCACGGCACGGAGATCGCCGGACTGGCCGCCGCCGAGCAGATCAGCCGCGACCTCGGCACCTACGACGCGGTCCTCGCCCTCGAGAAGCCGCTCGTCGACCCCCTGTGTGCCGGATGCCGCGAGATCATCGCCGGATCGGATCTCCTACGCAACCTGCACTCACGCGGCGTGCCCACGGCCGGGATCGACTACACCGACATCGTCTCCCGCTGCGACGGACTCGTCGTCCCACCCGAGAACGGGGCGCTGCCCACCTCGACCGTGGTCACGCTTCCCGGGCCGGATCCGTCACCATGCGTTCACCATTGGGCACTCCCCCACGACGGCTCGGCACGCGATGCCGTCCTCACGGCACTGCCCGGTTCGGGCATGTAGTCTCGATTTCGGATCCGATCGAGACGAGGTGACCATCCGTGGCAGAGCAACCGGCGAGGAGTGGTCGCCGGTCGGGCAGACGACCACGGCTGTCCCTCGACGACTGGACCGAGGCGGGTCTGCGCCTGCTGGTCTCCGAAGGACGCAGCGCCGTGAAGATCTCGCGCCTGTGCGACGAACTCGGAGTCACCAAAGGTAGCTTCTACTGGCACTTCTCCGACATCGACGACCTGATGAAGGCCATCGCCACCCGCTACACCTCGCAGGACAACGACGCCGCGCGCGGCCTGACGAACCTCGAAGAACTGCCCGTCGACGAACGGCTCGCCCACATGGGTGCGATGCTCGTCGACGAACGCGCCTGGGAGGCCGAGGTCGCGGTGCGCGAATGGGCGCGCAGCGATCCGCAGGTCGCCGAGTCGGTCCGCGCACTCGACCAGCGCATCATGGCCATCGTCCGAAACTGTTTCCTCGAACTGGGTTTCGACGAGGAAGAAGCGGAGCTGCGTGCCGGCACCCTCGTCTACGCGGGCATCGGCTTCCTCTACGGCCGCGACAGCCTGCCCTCCCCCACGGCCACGCAGATCCAAGAGCTGTTGAAGATCCTGGTCCGCCGCTGATCCCTCTCGGCCCTGGCCCTTCTCCGGCGCCGCTCCCGAGCAGACGATGCCCGGGGTGGATCACTCCACCCCGGGCACCTGCCACCCCGCCACCGTGGTCCTGTCTAGCGCGCCTCGTTCAGCCGATCGACCGCCTCGTCGTAGCCCCGGACGAGTTCGGCCATGATCTCCGCGACGGGACGGATCTCGTTCATCCGCCCCACCACCTGCCCGACCGGCATCGCGACGGCCTCGGGGTCGTCGGCCGCCGACATGCGCTGGTGCGCCTCGCTCACGAGGATGTTCTGTAGCGGCATCGGCAGCGGTTCGGGCGCATCGGGTTTCGACCACGCCTCCGTCCACTTGGTCTTGAGCAGACGCGCGGGCTTGCCCGAGTAGATCCGCGACCGCACGGTGTCGGACGAGCTCGCTCCGAGCAACGCGCGCTGGATCGACGAGGGGCCGTGCGCGGCCGCTCCGAGCTTGTACTCCGAGGTGGTGAGCCAGTACGAACCCATCCACACACCGGAGGCGCCGAGGGCCAGCGCCGCCGCGACCTGCCGTCCCGATCCCACACCGCCGGCGGCAAGCACTGCCGCGGAATCGCCGAGTGCATCGACGATTTCGGGCCACAGCACCATCGACGCGATCTCACCGGTGTGCCCGCCGGCCTCGTAGCCCTGCGCGATCACGATGTCGACACCGTTCTCGACGTGCCGCTTCGCGTGCTCGACCGCACCCGCGAGTGCCGCGACCGGCACCCCCTTCTCGTGCGCGAGGTCGATGACGTCCTTCGGCGGCGATCCCAATGCGTTGGCGATCAGGGCGGGCCGGTGCGCGAGGGCGACGTCGACGTGCGAGCGCGCGACCGAATGCAGCCAGCCCAGAACACCGCTCGCCTCGCCGACGTCGTCGGACAGCGGCGGCACACCGAGTTCGTCGAGCGTGCGATTGACGAAGGCACGGTGCTCGGCGGGGATCAGTTTGTCGAGGTCCACGGCGGTGCCCTCCGTGGGCACCTTGGCGGGCATCACGATGTCGACGCCGTACGGCTTACCGTCGGTGTTCTCGTCCATCCACGTCAGGACGGCATCGAGTTCCTCCGGATCGTTGAACCGCACGCACCCGAGGACGCCGAGTCCGCCCGCGCGGCTGATCGCCGCCGCGACGTGTTCGGAGGGCGTGAATCCGAAGATCGGATACTCGATACCGAACTTCTTGCTGAGGCCGGTCTGCATGTGTCCTTCTATCCCGTCGCCGCGGCGCCGTTGCCGTCGCCGTTGTTGTAGACCTCGTCGGCCGGACGCAATCCGGTCTGGTCCTTGGCCCACCGGTAGTCGGGCTTACCCGCCGGCGACCGCTTGATCTCGTCGACGAACCACACCGCGCGCGGCACCTTGTACCCCGCGATCTTCGACCGTGCCGTCGACATGAGTTCGTCGAGCGTCGTCTGCTCGCCCTCGCGCAGGGCGACGACGGCGGAGACCCGCTCGCCGAAGCGCTCGTCCGGCACACCGACCACCAGGGCGTCGAAGACCGCCGGGTGCTGCTTGAGTGCACCCTCGACCTCTTCGGGGTAGACCTTCTCGCCACCACTGTTGATCGAGACCGAACCGCGGCCGAGCATCGTGACGGTGCCGTCGGCCTCGACGCGCGCGTAGTCGCCGGGGATCGAGTAGCGGATCCCGTTGTACTCGCGGAAGGTCGCCTTGGTCTTGGCCTCGTCCTTGTAGTAGCCGAGCGGGATGTTGCCGGTGCGCGCGACCATGCCGACCTTGCCGGAACCCGGTTCGATCGGGTTGCCGTCGTCATCGAGGACGGTGGTCGACTCGTCGATCTTCACCGTGGGGCCACCGCCGAGGGTCTTGCCCTTCTCGGCGATACCGATGCCGCCGAAGCCGGTCTCGGACGAACCGATGGAGTCGGTGATGACCTTGCCGGGCAGCAGGTCGAGGAAACGATCCTTGATGGACGGGGAGAACAGAGCGGCACTCGACGCCATGGCGAACAGCGTCGAGAGGTCGTAGGGCTTACCGGTCTTCGGGTTGCCCTCCTCGAGTGCGTCGAGCATGGGGCGGGCCATCGCGTCGCCGGTGATGAAGATGACGTTGACCTTGTGGTCGTCGATGATGCGCCACACCTCGTGGCCCGAGAACTCGGGGTGCATGACGACCTTGCCGCCGCTGAACAGCGACTGGAACAGCGCCCACTGGGCGCCACCGTGGATCATCGGCGGGATGGGATAGCGCACGAGACCGGGATTCTCGGCGCCCTCCTTCGCCAGCTGCCATTCGTCCTTGACCCACTCGCCGGTCATGAAGTTGATACCGCCGCCGAGGACGCGCCAGACGTCCTCGTGACGCCACATCACACCCTTGGGATGACCGGTGGTGCCGCCGGTGTAGAGGATGTAGATGTCGTCGGCGCTACGGTCTTCGAAGTCGCGTTCCGGCGAGCTCTGCGCCAGTGCCGCTTCGTATTCGACGCCGCCGTAGGCCGAGAAGTCGACGTCGGTTCCGTCCTCGACCACCACGACGGTCTTCACCAGCGGTGTGCTCGGGAGGACGTTCGCCACCTTGTCGGAGTACCGGCGCTCGTGGATGAGGGCCACCATGTCGGAGTTGTCGAAGATGTACTGCAACTCGTTCTCGACATAGCGGTAGTTGACGTTGATCATGATGGCGCGGATCTTGAAGACCGCGATCATCGCCTCTACGGCCTCGATGGTGTTCCGGGAGTAGATGCCGACCTTGTCACCCGGCTTCACTCCTTGTTCGCGCAGGTAATGAGCAAGTCGGTTGGCTCGTTCCTCCAGCTGTGCGTAGGTGACCTCACGTCCGTCCGAGGCCAGCGCGACGCGCTCGGGAACGAGGTCGATTGCGTGTTCGACGAGGTCTGCGATGTTTAGGGCCACGCCGACAAAAGTAGAACGTGTTACCGTTTCTGACAAGACCCGAATATGATCCAGTTCACAACACCGCGAGGAGTCCTGCCAGTGTCCGCTACCGAAGCCCCCGGCGCAGCCGATTCGGACATCTCGTCCCGCGAACCGCACTGCCTCGTCGAGCAACGCGGCCACGTCCTGATCGTCACGCTCAATCGGCCCGAAGCACGAAATGCGCTGTCCGGCGAGATGATGGCGATCATGAACGAGACGTGGGACCGCGTCGACAACGATCCCGAGATCCGCGTCGCGATCCTCACCGGCGCCGGTGGCGCGTTCTGCGCGGGTGCCGATCTCAAGGCCATGAATGCAGCGCCTCCCGGAGACAAGTTCGAGCAGGGCGAGCGGAGCGACGGGAATGGCAACGGGGGTGGGTGGGACCTGTCGCGCCTGCCGGCGTTGCTGAAGGGTCGCCGCCTGACGAAGCCGCTGATCGCGGCCGTCGAGGGCGCCGCCATCGCCGGCGGCACCGAGATCCTGCAGGGCACCGACATCCGTGTCGCCGGCGAGAGCGCGAAATTCGGTGTCTCCGAGGCGAAGTGGGGACTGTTCCCGCTCGGCGGATCCGCCGTGCGTCTCGTCCGGCAGATCCCGTACACGATCGCCGCCGACATCCTGCTCACCGGCCGCCACATCAAGGCCGCCGAGGCCAAGGAGATCGGGCTCATCGGTTACGTCGTCCCTGACGGCACCGCACTCGACAAGGCCCTCGAGATCGCCGAGACGATCGCGAACAACGGCCCGGTCGCGGTGCAGGCCATCCTCCGGACCATCCGCAACTCGGAAGGTCTGCACGAGGAGGAGGCATTCCGGATCGACGCCGAGCTCGGTGCCGCCGTCTTCAAGAGCGCAGACGCCAAAGAGGGTCCGCGGGCATTCGCCGAGAAGCGTGCCCCGAAGTTCACCGGCTCCTGACCTGCGCCGCTGTGGACGCGCTCCCATCCGTGAGAGCGCGGTCACAGTCATGTCATTAGCTCTGCTACATTGCCTGCTGTGACCCACAACACAAGTCCACAGCGTTCGCCGAGGTAATGAGGAGCCCATGTATCCAGGAGTCCACGCCCGCACCGCCCCGGACAAGCTCGCCGTCGTCCTGGCCGACAGCGGCCGGAGCCTGACCTACCGCGAACTCGACGACCGGTCGGCAGCGCTCGCCCGAGTGCTGCACGATGCCGGGCTCCGCTCCGGCGACGTCGTCGCCCTCCTCACCGAGAACCTGCCGGAGGCCTTCGAGGTATTCTGGGCCGCAATGCGGTCCGGGTTGTACATCACGGCGGTCAACAGTCATCTCACCGCCGGCGAGGTGGCGTACATCGTCGAGGACAGCGGCGCCAAGGCCCTGATCGTGTCGGCCACACTGGGCGATCTCTCCGAGCAGGTCGGCGAGAAGGTCACGATCGGTTCCGCGCGACTCGCGTTCGGCGGCGCCGTGCGCGGTTTCGAGTCGTACGAGGACGCCCTCGCCGCGGCCGGTCCACGGCTCGACGAGGAGCCGTGCGGCGCCATCATGCTGTACTCGTCCGGAACCACGGGCTTCCCCAAGGGAATCCAGCCGGATCTCCCGGAACGTCGCGTCGACGAACCCGGTGAGCCGCTGGTGACGGTGGCGCAGTTCCTCTTCGGCCTCACCGACTCCGACGTCTACTACTCCCCCGCCCCGATCTATCACGCAGCGCCTCTGCGCTGGGGTGGGGCGATCCACGCGCTCGGCGGCACGGTGGTCCTCGCCGAGAAGTTCGACGCCGAGACCGCACTCCGGCACATCGAGGAGCACAAGATCACCGCCGGGCAGATGGTGCCGACGATGTTCGTGCGCATGCTCAAGCTCGACGACGAAATCCGCGCCCGCCACGACCTGTCGAGTCTGCGCGTGCTCGTTCACGCCGCCGCGCCGTGCCCGCCGGAGGTCAAGCGGGCGATGATCGACTGGCTCGGACCGGTGATCTACGAGTACTACAGCTCCACCGAGGCCAACGGGATCACGTTCATCAACAGTCAGGAATGGCTCGAACACCCGGGTTCGGTCGGTAAGAGTGTGCTCGGGCCCGCGCACATCTGCGACGAGGAAGGGCGCGAACTTCCGGCCGGCGAGGTGGGGACGATCTATCTCGAGTACGAGAAGGTTCCGTTCTCGTACCACAACGATCCCGAGAAGACCGCGGCGTCGCAGCATCCCGAGCACCCCACCTGGACCACGGTCGGCGACCTCGGTTATCTCGACGAGGACGGTTACCTGTATCTGACCGACCGCAAGTCGTTCACGATCATCTCCGGCGGGGTGAACATCTATCCGCAGGAGATCGAGAACGTCCTCGCCCTGCATCCGGCCGTCGAGGACGTCGCCGTGATCGGCGTGCCGCATCCGGAGATGGGCGAGGAGGTCAAGGCCGTCGTGCAGGTGTCGTCCGGTGCCACCGCATCACCCGATCTCGCCGACGAGCTCATCGCATACGTGCGCGAACGGGTCGCCCACTTCAAGGTGCCGCGGTCGGTGGACTTCGTCGACGAACTGCCCCGCACCCCCACGGGCAAGCTGGTGAAGGGCAAGCTGAAGGCGGCCTACGCCTCCTGACGTCCGCACGCGGCGGGCGGAAACCGTCCTCACGGAACGGTTTCCGCCCGTTGTCGCGCTCAGCGCAACACCACGGTCTAACGGAGCACCACGTCGGCGATCGTGCGAACCTGATCGACGTCGCGACAACCGACCAGCAGCATCGTCACGCCGGCCTCCTCCCACCGCTTCACACCTTCGCGCACCTCGTCGACGTCGCCGACGATCATCGTCTCGGTGATCATCTCGTCCGGGATCACGGCGGCCGCCTCGTCCTTGCGACCGGCACGGAACAGCGCGGTCACCTCCTCGACCACGGCGTCGTACCCCATCCGCCGGTAGACCTGCGCGTGGAAGTTCAACTCGGGCGCGCCCATTCCCCCGACGTACAGCGCCGTCACCGGTTTCATCGCCGCGATGGTCGCCGCACGGTCGTCGGTGACGACCACCTGGCAGGTCGCGGCGATCTCGAAGTCCTCGCGGGTGCGCCGGGCACCCGGCCGGGCGAACCCCTCGTCGAGCCACTCGTCGTACATCGACGCCAGCCGCGGGGTGTAGTAGATCGCGAGCCAGCCGTCGGCGATCTCGGCGGTGAGCGCGACGTTCTTCGGGCCTTCGGCACCGATCCAGATCGGGATGTCCGACCGCAAGGGATGCGTGATGGGCTTGAGCGGTTTGCCGAGCCCGGTGGAGCCGGCGCCCGCATAGGGCAGCGGGAAGTGCGGTCCGTCGCTGGTCACCGGTTCTTCGCGCGCGAGCACCTTGCGGATCACGTCGACGTACTCGCGGGTGCGCGCGAGGGGCTTCGCGAACGGCTGCCCGTACCAGCCCTCCACCACCTGCGGCCCCGAGACGCCGAGGCCGAGGATGTGCCGGCCACCCGAGAGGTGATCGAGTGTGAGCGCGTGCATCGCGCAACTCGTCGGTGTGCGCGCAGAGATCTGCACGACGGACGTGCCGAGCCGCACCCGCTCGGTGGACGAGCCCCACCACGCGAGCGGAGTGAACGCATCGGACCCCCACGATTCGGCGGCGAAGACGGCGTCGAATCCTTCGGCCTCGGCCGCAGCAACGAGTTCCGGTGCGTTCGGGGGTGGCTGAGCACCCCAGTAACCGAGTTGCAGTCCCAGTCTCATTGGACGCCTTTCCTGTCGGACGAATCGCGGCGAGGTGCAGTTCGCGCGCCGCTCTTGCCAGCAACACTAGAACCTGTTCTACTCGAAATTGTGAGCCTGGGAAAGAGCGCGGTTGCCGAGCCACCGCTGAGCGCACCGCTGAATCTGAAGTTCGACTACACGCGATCCACCGGACCGACCGTCGGAGCCTTCGTCACCGGACTGCGCGACGGCCGCATTCTCGGCGCGCGCGGATCCGACGGACGGGTCCTCGTCCCGCCCCCCGAATTCGACGCGGCCACCCATGAACCGCTCACCGATTTCGTCGAGGTCGGACAGACCGGCACCGTGGTGAGCTGGACGTGGAACGCCGAGCCGTTGCCCGGACAGCCGTTCGACCGGCCGTTCGCGTGGGCGCTGATCCGTCTCGACGGAGCCGACACGACGCTGCTGCACGCGGTCGACGTCGCGTCCGCGGACGAGATCGCGACGGGTCTGCGCGTGCGGGTGCGCTGGGCCGCCGAGCGCACCGGCGACATCCACGACATCGAGGCGTTCGAACCCGGCGAGTCGACCCTCACCGTGGATGCGGGCGACGGCGAACCGGTCACCATGATCACCACCCCCGTCGACCTGCACTACCGCCATTCGGCCTCCCCCGAGGAGTCCTGGTACCTGCGAGGACTGAAGGAAGGCAAGATCATCGGTGGTCGCACCGGGCCGGGCGGCAAGGTCTACGTGCCGCCGCGCGGTGCGAGCCCGACCGACGGCGTGCCCACCAAGGAACCGGTGGAGGTCTCCGACAAGGGCATCGTCACCACCTTCTGCATCGTCAACGTCCCGTTCATGGGCCAGCAGATCAAGCCGCCCTACGTCGCCGCCTACGTGCTGCTCGACGGCGCCGACATCCCCTTCCTGCACCTGATCCTCGAGTGCGACGCCTCCGAGGTGCGGATGGGCATGCGCGTCGAGGCCAAGTGGCGTCCGCGCGAGGAGTGGGACCACACGCTACGCAACATCGAGTACTTCCGGCCCACCGGTGAACCCGACGCCGACTACGACACCTTCAAACACCACCTCTAGGAGCAGCGGACACCATGACAGACATTGCAGTCGTCGGCTTCGCACATGCTCCGCACGTGCGCGAGACGTTCGGCACCACCAACGGCGTCGAGATGCTCGTCCCGTGCTTCCAGGAGCTGTACGACAAGCTCGGCATCACCAAGTCCGACATCGGATTCTGGTGCTCGGGTTCCTCCGATTACCTTGCCGGACGCGCGTTCTCGTTCATCTCGGCGATCGACGCGATCGGTGCGGTCCCGCCCATCAACGAGTCGCATGTCGAGATGGACGCGGCCTGGGCGCTCTACGAGGCGTGGGTCAAGCTCATCACCGGTGAGGTCGACACCGCCCTCGTCTACGGCTTCGGCAAGTCCTCGGCCGGCACCCTGCGGCGCACCCTCTCCCTGCAGCTCGATCCGTACCTCGTGGCACCGCTCGGCGTCGACTCCGTCTCACTCGCCGGCCTGCAGGCCCGCATGGGTCTCGACTCCGGCAAGTGGACCGACCGCGAGATGGCCGAGGTCGCGGTGCGCAGCCGCGCGGCCGCGAAGAACAACCCGAAGGCCCAGCTCTCGGGTGATCTCGACATCGAGGACCTGCTCTCGCAGCCGTACATCGCCGATCCGCTGCGCAAGCACGACTGCGCTCCGGTCACCGACGGTGCCGCCGCGATCGTCCTCGCGAGCGGCGACCGGGCCCGCGAGCTGTGCGAGAACCCCGCGTGGATCACCGGGATCGAACATCGCACCGACTCACCGAACTTCGGCTCGCTCGACCTCACGGTGTCGGCCTCCGCACGGGCTGCCGCGCAGGCGGTCACCGGTGGCGACACCGCCTTCGACGTCGCCGAACTGCACGCGCCGTTCACGCATCAGGAGCTCATCCTCCGCGAGGCGATCGGCCTGGACGATTCGACGACGATCAACCCGTCCGGCGGACCGCTGACGGGCAACCCGATGTTCTCCGGCGGTCTCGAGCGCATCGGTTACGCAGCGCAGGCGATCATGGACGGCACGGCCGGACGTGCACTCGCGCATGCGACGAGCGGTGCTGTGCTGCAACAGAATCTGGTAGCCGTTCTGGAGGGACGCAACTGATGGCGAAGCAACCCGCAGCTGTCCTCGGAACCGGGCAGACCCACTACGTCGCCAAGCGGCACGACGTGTCGATGTCCGGCCTCGTCCGCGAGGCGATCGACCGAGCCATGGCAGACGCCCAGGTGGGCTGGGACGACATCGACGCCGTCGTGATCGGCAAGGCCCCCGACCTGTTCGAGGGCGTCATGATGCCCGAACTGTCGATGGTCGACGCCATCGGCGCCACGGGCAAGCCGATGCTGCGCGTGCACACCGCCGGGTCCGTCGGGGGCTCGACGGCGAACGTCGCGGCAAGCCTCGTACAGGCCGGTGTGCACCGCCGGGTGCTCGCGGTGGCCTGGGAGAAGCAGTCCGAGTCGAACGCGATGTGGGCGCTGTCCACACCGGTCCCGTTCACCATGCCGGTCGGTGCCGGTGCGGGCGGCTACTTCGCGCCGCACGTCCGTTCGTACATCCGCCGGTCCGGCGCGCCCGAGCACATCGGAGCGATGGTCGCGGTCAAGGACCGTCTCAACGGCGCCAAGAATCCGTACGCCCATCTGAAGCAGCCCGAGATCACCCTGGAGAAGGTGCAGGCCTCGCAGATGCTGTGGGACCCGATCCGGTACGACGAGACGTGCCCGTCGTCCGACGGTGCGTGCGCAGTCGTGCTCGGCGACGAGGACACCGCGAAGGCCGCCGAGCAGTCGGGCCGCAAGGTGGCCTGGATCCACGCCACCGCGATGCGCACCGAACCGACCACCTATGCCGGTCGCGACCAGGTCAATCCGGAGGCCGGCCGGGTCGCCGCCGCGGCGCTGTGGAAGCAGGCCGGTATCACCGATCCGCTCACCGAGATCGACTGCGCCGAGATCTACGTGCCGTTCTCGTGGTTCGAGCCGATGTGGCTCGAGAATCTCGGCTTCACCCCCGAGGGTTCGGGCTGGAAGCTCACCGAGGCCGGCGAGACGGCCATCGGCGGCCAGTTGCCGATCAACATGTCCGGCGGCGTGCTCTGCTCCAACCCGATCGGTGCGTCGGGCATGATCCGCTTCGCCGAGGCCGCGATCCAGGTGATGGGCAAGGCGGGAGACCACCAGGTGGACGGTGCCCGCAAGGCGCTCGGCCACGCCTACGGTGGTGGCTCGCAGTACTTCTCGATGTGGGTCGTGGGCTCCGACCGGCCCACGAACTAGGAGGCGGGCATGGTCTCGTTCACCGTCGGGGTCGCGATGACCCCGCTCGACCAGCTCACCGGCATCGCGCAGACCGCCGAGAAGTGCGGATACACGTCGATCGCCCTGCCCGACTCCCTGTTCTACATGGAGAAGCAGACGGTCGACTATCCGTACACCCCCGACGGTTCGCGGATGTGGACACCCGACACCCCGTGGGTCGATCCGCTCATCGCCGCGGCGTCCATGGCGGCCGCCACGTCGACGATCCGGTTCTACACGCAGGTGCTCAAACTCGGCTCGCGCAATCCGGTGTTGCTGGCCCGGCAGGTCGGTTCGGTCGCCAATCTCACCGGCAACCGGTTCGGTCTCGGTGTCGGGATCGGATGGGCGCCGGAGGAATTCGAGTGGTGCGGCGTCCCGTACGCCAAGCGCGGCAAGCGCGTGGACGAGATGATCGACGTGCTGAAGCTGATCCTCGGCGGTGGCATGGTCGAGCACCACGGCGAGTTCTACGATTTCGACCGGCTCCAGATGAGCCCCGCCCCCACCGAGCCGGTGCCGTTCTACGTCGGTGGGCACACCGATGTGGCGCTGCGGCGCGCGGCCCGGGTCGGGGATGGTTGGACGTCGGCGATGATCAAGTACGACGATCTCGTCGAGGTCATCACGCGCCTGCGCGAGTTGCGTGCCGAGTACGGCCGCAGCGACGAGCCGTTCGAGATCCAGGCCGTGTGCGTCGACAGGTTCGGCAGCTCCGGTTATGCCGAACTCGCCGACGCCGGGGTCACCGACATCATCGTGGTGCCGTGGATCTTCGACGGGCACGGATTCGACTCGCCGCTCGAGGCGAAGCAGGAATCGCTACGGAAGTTCGCCGACAAGTACATCCACGGAAAGGACGCGGCATGAGCGAGGAACATCCGGCGCGCGTGGCGGCCCGGGCGTCGCAGACGGCGGCGAGCGGGAAACGCAAGGACGAGTGGCTCGCGCTGTTCGCCGAGGATGCGTGCGTCGAAGATCCCGTCGGCCCGTCCGGTTTCGATCCCGAGGGCAAAGGACACCACGGGCACGAGGCGATCGCGAAGTTCTACGACATGACCATCGCGAACACCGACAAGCTCGAGTTCCTCGTCGACGACGTGCTGGTGTGCGGCGACGAATGCGTCAACATAGGCACGATCCGCACGACGATGGCGGGCAATCTCATCGACGCGGAGGGCGTGTTCGTCTACCGGGTCGACGGCGGCGGGAAGATCGTGTCGCTGCGTGCGTTCTGGGAAGTGGATCGCGCGATGAAGACTCTGCGACCGGTCTCGTAGCATCGGCGGTATGCCGACCGCCGGAATCGTTCTCGCAGCAGGGGACGGCTCGCGGTTGGGTGGACGCGCGAAGGCGTTGCTCCCCCACCGTGGCCGTCCTCTGCTGCATACCGTCGTCGATGCGCTGCTCGGCGGTGGTTGCGACGAGGTCGTGGTGGTGGTCGGTGCGTTCGGCGACGAGGTCGCCGCAGCCTGTCCGGCCGGCGCCACGGCGGTGCACAATCCCGACTGGTCCGACGGCATGTCGACCTCCCTGCGCCGCGGGGTGGACGCGGCGCGCACCCACGACCGGGTCGCGCTCACCGTCGTCGACTTTCCCGGCATCACGGCCGATCTGGTGCGCCACGTCCTGGCTGAGCACCGGCCGGGCACGGTCACGCTCCCCGTCTTCGAGGATCGTCCCGGTCACCCGGTGGTGTTCGACCTCGCCGACGCGTTCACTGCCGCCGAGGAGGCCACCGGCGACGAGGGCGCGCGGTCCTTCCTCACCCGCAATCGTGACCGCGTGCAGCGTCTCGACTGCACCGGGCTCGGCGACCCCGGAGACGTCGACACCTCCGAGGATCTTCGCCGCCTGACCTGACCGCGTCGCCGTCCGGCGTGTCGGCGTCGCGTCCCGGTGACCGCTCGGAGAAGGTAGGGGGTGCTCTCCTGGATTCTCTACGCGCTCGCAGCCGTCGGCAGTTTCACCGCCGGAACCGTCCTCGCCGCGCCGAGCGTCGACACCTATCCACTCGATACCGGGTTCGGATTCGGTGCCGTGGAGACTTCGGGTATCACCGCGTCTGCCACGGGAGCGCTGGTCACCGTGTTGATCACGCTGTGGTTACGCCACCGGGTGGGCGCGCTCGTCACCGTCGTGGCCGGAGCCGCACTCGTGGCGGTTGTCGCCATGCCGGGTGCGTGGCGGTTCGACATGTACGTCTCGGCGGTCGGTGCAGGCCTGGTGCTCGGTGCCCTCGTCGTCTGCTGCGCCCGAATCGCGGGCACCCGACTCCCCGCGGTGATGACCGGTGGCGTCGTCGCCGCGCTGCTCACCGCAGAACCCATCGCGGAATACCGGGAGTTCGCGGCCTCCTCGCCCGGAAGCGCCGTGTACCTCGAGGTGTCGGCGCAGCCCGCCAACGCGGTGTGGACGGTTCTCTCGGCGACTGTCATCGCGGTGGCAACAGCGGCTCTCGTGATGCGTGCCGGTGCTCCCGCTTCGGTCGACGAACGACGATGGGATGTGAGGGAAACGGTGGTCGGTATCGGCCTACCGCTCGTTGCCGTCGTGCTGTATCGGTCTCTTCACAGTGCCGTGTGGTCTCCGGATGCGAATCCCGGCGGGAACGGACGATGGCTGTGGGGCATCGTCGCTGTCCCACTTGTGATCGGTGCTGCCCTGTGGCTGCGCGAGAGAATCGGATCGGTCCTGCTCGCCGCCTTCGCCGTGGCCGTCGCCGCGGGTACCGCTCCCTCGTGGATACCCGGCGGATGGTTCCTGCCGGCCGTGATGGTCGTGCTCGCCGCCGTCGGCGCGTGGCTGGGCCGTCGCGCGCCGATGCCGATGGCCGGAGTGGGCGTGCTCGCGTTCGTCACGATCACGGCGATCTTCACTCGTACGCCCTGGGACAACGTCCACCTCCTGGCGACCCTCTTCGTTCTTCCGGTGGCAGCCGCGTACACGATCAGCGCGGCACTACCGTCGACGAGCGCGGTCACCGCCGCCTCCTTCTCGCTGCCCGCCGTGATGGCGTTGCCTCTGCTCACCCGATTCGGATGGACCGCCTACACGCCTCTCACCGGTTCCCCGTCCGGGTGGGCGCCGGACTCGTGGACGGTTCTGACGACCGGTGTATCGGTAGCCGGTGTGCTCGCGACGGGGGCCGCGATGTGGTGGATCGCCCGCAGGTCCGAGGCCCGGTAGACGACACGGGATGTGCGAGGTCCCCGGCGCGCAGGGGTGGCCGGGGACCTCGATGTTCGGTTCGGTCGGTGTTCGGTTCGGTCAGTGCTGGACCGGGCACCCACCCGAGGTCTTGTAGTCGACCTGGAACTCCTTGATGCCGTTGAGCCAGCCCGACCGCAGACGGTGCGGGTCGCCGATCTTGGTGATGTCGGGGATGTGATCGGCGATGGCGTTGAAGATCAGGTCGATCTCCATGCGGGCGAGGTTCGCGCCGAGGCAGTAGTGCGCACCGGTGCCACCGAAGGCGAGGTGCGGGTTGGGATCCCGGAGAATATCGAACTCGCGGGGGTTCTCGAACACCTCTTCGTCGTTGTTGGCCGAGGCGTACAGCATGACCACGCGCTCGCCCTTGCGGATCGTCTGTCCGCCGAGCTCGGTGTCCTCGAGCGCCGTGCGCTGAAACGAGGTGACCGGGGTGGCCCAGCGGATGATCTCGTCGGCGGCGGTCTTCGGCCGGTCGCGCTTGAAGATCTCCCACTGCTCGGGGTTGTCGAGGAAGGCCGCCATGCCGTGGGTGATAGCGTTGCGGGTGGTCTCGTTGCCAGCCACCGCGAGGACGATGAAGAAGAAGCCGAACTCCTCGGGAGCCAGCTCGTCGCCGTCGATGTCGGCCTCGATGAGGGTGGTGACGATGTCGTCGGCCGGGTTCTCCTTGCGGGCGGCGGCCATCTGGTAGGCGTAGCCCAGCACCTCCATGGAGGCGGCCGCCGGATCGGCGGTGTTGTCCGGGTCGTCGTAGCCCGTCATCTGGTTGGACCACTCGAAGATCTTCGCGCGGTCCTCCTGCGGGACGCCGATGAGATCGGCGATCGCCTGCAGCGGCAGTTCCGCGGCGATCTGCGTGACGAAGTCACCCTGACCGGCCTGGCAGGCCTCCTGGACGATCATCTTGGAGCGACGGTCGAGCTCGTCGCGCAGGCCGTTGATCGCACGGGGCGTGAAGCCTCGGGCGACGAGTTTGCGCAGCTTGGTGTGCTCGGGGGCGTCCTTGTTGAGCAGGACGTGGCGCTGCAGTTCGATGGCCTCGCGCGGAATGTCGTCGTTGAACCGCGGAATCGCAGTGTTCTCCCAGTTGGAGAACACGTCGCTCCGGCGGGAGACCTCACGGACCTCCTCGTGCCGGGAGACAACCCAGAAACCCTCGTCGTGGAAACCACCGACGTCGGGAGACTTCTTGTTCCACCACACCGGTGCCGTCTTGCGCAATTCCGCGAACTCTTCGAACGGCATACGGTCTGCGTACAGATCGGGATCGGTGAAGTCGATGTCTTCGGGGATGTTCGGCTGCGCCACTGATATCTCTCCTGCCCTGGCGAGTACCGCTCGCGTGATTTGTAACACGTTCTAGAACCATTCAAACACAGGTGCGCCGTGCGACCAAGAGATCCGCACGTCCCGTGTGATAATCAAGTTCTGTTGCCTCTCGGAGAAACCTGTTCTATTTTGCGAAGAACGTAGGAGAAAGGAGCCCGAAGTGGGCACACCAGTCATCGTCGAGGCCGCACGGACCCCGATCGGCAAGCGGGGTGGATGGCTCGCGGGCCTGCACGCTGCCGAGATCCTGGGCGCCGTCCAGGCCGGACTCGTCGAACGCGCCGGCATCGACGCCGAGCTCGTCGAACAGGTCATCGGTGGCTGCGTCACCCAGGCGGGCGCCCAGTCCAACAACATCACCCGCACCGCGTGGCTCAACGCGGGCCTGCCCTGGCAGGTCGGCGCGACCACCATCGACGCCCAGTGCGGATCGGCGCAGCAGGCCAACCACCTCATCGCAGGCCTCATCGCCACCGGCGCCATCGACGTGGGCATCGCGTGCGGTATCGAGGCGATGACCCAGGTGCCCCTCGGCGCCAACGTCGGCGACCAGGCGGGCCCGCGCCGGCCGGAGTCCTGGAACATCGACATGCCCAATCAGTTCGAGGCCGCCGAACGCATCGCGCGGCGCCGCGGCATCACCCGCGAGGATGTCGACGCCCTCGGCGTGCGCTCGCAGCAGCTCGCGAAGCAGGCCTGGGACGAGGGCCGGTTCGACCGCGAGGTGCTGCCGGTCGTCGCACCCGTCGTCGACAAGGAGGGCAACCGCACCGGCGAGAAGGCGACCGTCACCCGCGACCAGGGTCTGCGCGAGACGTCGGCCGAGTCGCTGGCGAAGCTGAAGCCCGTGCTCGAGGGCGGCATCCACACCGCCGGCACCTCGTCGCAGATCTCCGACGGAGCCGCCGCCGTGCTGCTCATGGACTCCGACCGGGCGAAGGCACTCGGACTGAAGCCGCGGGCGCGGATCGTCGCGCAGGCACTCGTCGGCGCCGAACCCGAGTTCCACCTCGACGGCCCCGTCCAGGCCACCGCGAAGGTTCTCGAGAAGGCCGGCATGAGCATCGGCGATCTCGACCTGTTCGAGGTCAACGAGGCCTTTGCGTCGGTACTGCTGTCCTGGGCCCAGGTGCACGGACCGGACATGGACAAGGTCAACGTCAACGGCGGTGCCATCGCGCTCGGCCATCCCGTCGGTTCCACGGGCTCGCGCCTGATCACCACCGCGCTGCACGAACTCGAGCGCCGCGACGCGTCGACCGCGCTGATCTCGATGTGCGCGGGCGGAGCCTTGGCCACGGGCACGATCATCGAACGGATCTGAGTTGGGTACCGAGAACGCCCCGAAAGGACTCCGGTCCAACGCCACGACGTCGATCATCAAATGGGGGTCGCGCTTGAACGTCGCGGCTTACCGGGCCACGGGCGGGCGCATAGGGGGCAAGTGGCGAGTCGGAAGCGCGTTCCCGCGGGGAGTTCCCGTGTGTCTGGTGACCACGACCGGACGGAAGACCGGGCAGCCCCGGACGGCTCCCCTGCTGTTCCTCGAAGACGGCGACAAGGTGGTGCTGGTGGCGTCACAGGGGGGACTTCCCAAGCATCCCTTGTGGTTCCGGAACATCCAGGCGAACCCCGAGGTGACCGTCCAGATCAAGTCGCGGGTGCGGACGATGCACGCGCGGGTCGCGAACGAGGAGGAGCGGGCGCGGTATTGGCCGATGCTCACCGCGATGTACCCGGACTTCGACAAGTACCAGTCATGGACCGACCGTGTGATTCCCGTCGTCGTGTGCGAGTGAGCGTCCCGGCCGGCACGGTTCGCCGGGACGGTCCCGTGCGGGAATACTGAGTCTCGTACGTCCAGGTTCTCGACGAAAGGATGTCGCACGATGGCAACCACCAATCACGACAAAGTGCTCGACCGGCGGGAGATCGCGGCCGCGCTGCTCCGGGCGCTCGAACGACGCCACGAGGTGCTCGACGTGATCGTCGAGAGCAAGGACCGGGGCGACGCGGTCGCGAAACTCGCTTCGCTGCTCGACACCGACGAGTTCTGCGCGGAGGCCGTGCTGAATCTTCCGTTCCGCCGCCTCACCCAGGCGGAGCGCAAGAAGATCCGCGAGGAACTCGACGATCTCGATGCGGTGCTGCAGTGGACGACGGCGGCGCGTCCGTACGCGACCGGCGCGCATTTCCGGCTGCGTCCTATCTCCCACAGCGCGGCCGACACGGCGCTGTTCAAGGTCCGCTGCGCCGACCAGCTGGGCGCGGACAGCGACGAGCTGGTCGAGTCCGAGCGGCAGCGCGGCGCCGAGCTGATGGACGACGAGTCCGGGATGTGGCTTGTGGCCGAGGATCTTTCGGGCGACGAGCCGAAGGCAATCGGCTTCGCGTTCGGTGAGCTGACCGGCAACGAGGTCGACGTGCGGATCTGGGTGCATCCCGAGTTCCGCAAGCAGGGTTACGGCACCGCCACGCTCAAGCAGGCGCGCTCCGAACTCGCCGCCTACTTCCCCGGCTCCACCCTCATCATCCGCACGCCCGCCTAGATCGGCTGCCCGTGCGCGTTTCCGGTGGCGACCACCGGAAACGCGCACGAGGACATCACGCTCCGTAGACCGGCGTCGGCGGCTGCGACGCTGCGATCAGCTTCTCGACGACGGGACCGAGTTCCTTCGGATCCCAGCGGTCGCCCTTGTCGATCGCCTCACCGTGGCGCCATCCGTCGGCCAGCGACACCTTGCCACCTTCGGCCTCGAACACGCGCCCGGTCACGTCCTTCGCTTCGGCACTGCCGAGCCATACGACGAGCGGCGAGACGTTCTCCGGCGCCATGGCGTCGAAACCCTCTTCGGGCGCGGCCATCATCTCGGCCATCGCGCCACCGGCACCGACGGTCATGCGGGTGCGCGCCGAGGGCGCGATCGCGTTGACGGTCACCCCGTAGCGGCCGAATTCGGCTGCGGCCTGGATCGTGAGCGTCGCGATGCCGGCCTTGGCCGCGGCGTAGTTGCCCTGACCGATGCTGCCCATCAGTCCGGCGCCCGAGCTGGTGTTGATGATGCGGGCGTCGACGGGATTGCCGGCCTTGGACTCGGCGCGCCAGTAGCTCATGGCGTGACGCATCGGCGCGAAGTGCCCCTTGAGGTGCACGCGGATGACAGCGTCCCACTCCTCCTCGCTCATGTTGGCGAGCATGCGGTCGCGCAGGAATCCGGCGTTGTTGACGAGCACGTCGAGTCGGCCGAAGTTGTCGAGGGCGGTCTTGACGAGGTTCTCGGCGCCGGCCCAGTCGGCGACGTCGTCGCCGTTGACGACGGCTTCTCCCCCGGCCGCGCGGATCTCCTCGACGACCAGCTCGCCGGGCGACTCACCCGTGGCCGAACCGTCACTGCCGACACCGATGTCGTTGACGACGACCTTCGCACCCTCCGCGGCGAAGGCGAGGGCATGGGCGCGACCCAATCCTCGCCCGGCGCCGGTCACGATGACGACGCGCCCGTCCAGCAGTCCACTCACTTCGTCTCCTTCGTTTCGGCCGCTGCCATGTAGGCAGGGCGTTCACCGCCACCGTGGACGGTCAATGTCGATCCGCTGACGTAGGCCGACAGCGGAGAGGCCAGGAATGCGGCGCAGTGGCCGATATCTTCGGGCTGGGCCAGCCGTCCCAGCGGAACGGTCTCGCCGACTGCGGCGACGCCGGCCTTGTCTCCGTAGAACAGGTGCGACTGTTCGGTTTCGACAAGGCCGACCACCACCGAGTTCACCCGTACCTTCGGGGCCCACTCGACGGCGAGCGACTGGGCGAGGCTGTCGACACCCGCCTTGGCCGCACCGTAGGCCGCGGTGCCCGGCGAGGGGCGCGACCCGCTCACACTCGAGATGTTGACGATCGAACCGCCGGTGTCCTGCTTCTGCATCACCGCGTTGGCGGCCTGCGCGACCAGCAGCGGAGACAGCAGGTTCAGCTCCACGATCTTGGCGTGGAACTTCGGACTCGCGTCGGCCGCCAGCGCATAGGGCGAGCCGCCGGCATTGTTCACCACTGCGTCGAGCCGGCCGTGGCGGTCGATGATGCTGTCGATCAAGGCTTTCACCTGATCGGCGTCCCGGACGTCGCACGGCAGGAATTCCGCGGTCCGCCCGTCCGCTTCGACGGGGTGTTCGGGTTCGTTGCGTGCACATGTCACGACGGTCGCTCCGGCGCGGAGGAACACCTTGGTGATACCTGCGCCGACTCCCCGTATGCCTCCGGTGACGAGCACGACTGCGCCGTCGAGTCCCAGATCCATTCACTGCCTCCACGTCGTTCACCCCGCAGGATGCGCGGGTTCCACGCCCACAACTTACCAAGCAATCGCTTGGTTCGGTACCGGCTTCCGGTGTCCGCCGTCACGCTCCTGCTCAGTGGGAATGGGGGGATCCCGCTTGTCGGCCCGCCTTAGCGTGACGACGAACGCGCGTGCCGAAGAGGAGTGAGTGGGCCATGCAGACCGTCGAGCAGGACTACGAGAAATACGTCGGGCAGGTGGCCGAACCGCCCCGTGTGGCCCGATACGTCGTCAACGACGCCATGATCCGGAACTGGGTCGAGGCCCACGACGACTTCAATCCGATCTACGTCGACGCCGAGGCCGCTCGCGAGACCGGACGCGAGTCGATCGTCTGCCCGCCCGCGATGATCTCGACCTGGATCATGGCCGGCTACCGTCGCTGGCGCGAGGTCCAGCGCAAGCGCACCGAGGGCGTCGTGGAGGACTTCGCGTACTCCCGGATGCTCGCCGACCTGGACCGCGAGGGCTTCACCTCGGTCGTCGCGACTAACGTCGAGCAGGACTACCACCGCGAAATCGTCCCGGGCGACCACATCACCGCCCACTACACGATCGAATCCGTATCCGGAGTCAAGCGAACGGGTCTCGGCGACGGGCGATTCTTCACCCTGTACAAGCGCTACGAGGACCAGAACGGCGAACTCGTCGCCGAGGAACGATTCCGGATGCTCCGGTTCAACCCGAACACCGACAAGGAGACGCGATGACCGCCGTCCCCCGGCTCACCATCACCCAGGACAACCAGTTCTGGTTCGACGCCGTCCGTGAGGGCCGACTCGAGATCCAGCAGTGCAACGAGTGCGACACTCTGCGCCACCCGCCGGGCCCGGCCTGCCCCGCCTGCCGTTCGTTCGAATGGAAGACGGTCGAATCCTCGCGTCGCGGAACGCTCCACAGCTGGACCGTCATCCACCACCCCCAGGATCCGGCCTTCGAGTACCCGCTCGCCGTCGGACTGATCGACCTCGAGGAAGGCATCCGCATCGTCGCCGACATCGCGGGTGTCGACCACGACACGCTCGAGATCGGCATGGAACTCGAGGTGGGATTCTCCGAGCACGCGCACGGTGAGATCCTGCCCCAGCTGCGCAAGCCCGGAGGACAAGCATGAACCTCGCCGAATGCACTGTCGGACAGGAACTTCCCGAACTCGTCCTGCCGATCGATCGCACGACCATCGTGGCCACCGCGATCGCATCACAGGATTTCGAGGACGTGCACCACGATCCGGATGCCGCACTCGGACGCGGTACCCCGGACGTGTTCATGAGCATCAACGCCACCAACGGATTCGTCGACCGGTACGTCACCGACTGGACCGGACCGTCGGCGCGTGTACGCCGCGCGTCGCTGCGTCTGGGCGTGCCCTGTTTCCCCGGCGACCCCATGCACATGAACGGTGAGGTGACCGCCGTCGAGGGCGCGACCGTCACCCTGAAGGTGCAGGGCCGCAACAGCAGAGGCGTCCACGTCACCGCCGAGGTCGTGGTGGAGCCCTACGAGAGGAAGACACGATGACCGTCAAGGGCTTCTCCGGAGCCGCTGCTATCGCCGGCATCGGAGCCACGGAGTTCTCCAAGAATTCCGGCCGCAGCGAATGGCAGCTCGCGTGCGAGTCGGTCCTCGCCGCTCTCGAGGACGCGCAGATCGGTGTCGAAGAGGTCGACGGCTTCGCGCTGTTCACCATGGAGACCAACCCGGAGATCGCCGTCGCCCGCGCGCTCGGCATCCCCGAACTCAAGTTCTTCAGCCGCATCCCGCACGGCGGTGGCGGCGCCTGCGCACCCGTGCAGCAGGCTGCACTCGCCGTTTCCAGTGGTGTGGCCGATGTCGTGGTCGTCTATCGCGCGTTCAACGAGCGCTCGGGCCACCGTTTCGGTGCCGGTCCGCCGCCGTTCGCGTACAACTCGAACACCGACCAGGAATACCGGAACTGGATCAACCCCTACGGTCTGCTCACTCCCGCTCAGCAGGAAGCCTTCCTGGCACGCACCTACATGCACAAGTACGGGGCGACCAGTGCGGACTTCGGGCAGATCTCGGTGCTCTCGCGCAAGCACGCGGCGAACAACCCCAAGGCCTGGTTCTACGAGCGGCCCATCACCATCGACGACCACCAGAACTCCCGGATGCTCGCCGACCCGCTGCGCCTGCTGGACTGCTGCCAGGAGAGCGACGGCGGCCAGGCACTGGTCATCGTGAGCGCCGAACGCGCCCGAGATCTTCCGCATCCTCCGGCGATCATCACCGCCGCGGCGCAGGGCGTCGGTCCTCAGCAGATCTCGATGAGCAGCTACTACCGCGACGACATCGACGCGATGCCCGAGGTCGAACTCGTCGCCCGGCAGATGTGGGCACAGGCCGGCTTCGGTCCCGAAGGTATAGACGCCGCGATCCTGTACGACGCCTTCACCCCGATGGTGCTGCTCCAACTCGAGGAGTACGGCTTCTGCGGCCGCGGCGAGGCCAAGGACTTCATCGCCGAAGGCAACCTCGAGGTCGACGGCCGCCTGCCGATCAACACCCATGGCGGGCAGCTCGGCGAAGGCTACATCCACGGCGTGAACGGCATCGCCGAGGGTGTCCGGCTCATCCGCGGCACCTCCGTGAACCAGCCCACCAAGACTCTCGACAACGTGCTGGTCACGGGCGGATCGCCGGTGCCGCACAGCGCGCTCGTCCTCTCGGCCGACCGTTAAGCCCGTAACCCCGGGCCCCGAACACTTCTCAGGAGACCATATGCATCCCGAGCTGTCCGACAAGTCACGGCGGCTGCGCACCGAACTGCGAGAGTACTTCGCCCGCATCATCAACGATGAGGATCGGCGTGCCCTGGTCGACCAGACCGAGGGTGGGCCGGTCTTCGACAAGATCTACCGGCAGATGGGCGCCGACGGCTGGCTCGGCCTGGGATGGCCGGAAGAGTACGGCGGACGCGGCGAGGACCCCGAAGCGCTCTACGTCTTCTACGACGAGACGATCCGCGCCGGCGCACCGGTATCGCTGGTGACGCTCAACACCGTCGCCCCCGCGCTGATGAAGTACGGCACCCAGGAACAGAAGGATTTCTTCCTCCCCAAGATCCTGACCGGTGAACTGAAGTTCGCGATCGGCTACACCGAGCCCGGCGCCGGCACCGACCTCGCCGCACTCCAGACACGGGCGCGCGTCGAGGGCGACGAACTCGTCATCGACGGCAACAAGCTGTACACGAGTTCCGCGATCTTCGCCGACTGGGTCTGGCTGGCCGTGCGTACCGATCCGGACGCTCCCCGCCACAAGGGCATTTCGGTCGTGCTCGTGCCGACCTCCTCGCCGGGCTTCTCGGCCACCGAGATCCAGACCGTCGGTGGTATCAGCACGGCGGTGACCTACTACGAGAACATCCGCGTCCCGCTGAGCAATGTGGTCGGTGAGCTGAATCAGGGCTGGACCCTGATCACCAGTCAGCTCAACCACGAGCGTGTGGCACTCGCAGCCCGCGGCGGCATCGCCAACGAGATGTACGACGAGGTCCTCGCGTGGGCCAAGCAGGAACCTTTCGGTCCCGGTGTGCTGTTCGACGTGCCGTGGGTCCGCTCGACCCTCGCCGAGGTCTACGCACTGCTGTCGGCGACCGATCTCGTCAACCTGCGCCTGGTGTCCGACATCGCCGCCAACACCCTCAGCGGCGGTGATTCCGCTGCCGCGAAGGTCTTCGGCACCGAAGGTGTCGTCGCGGCCTACGGCATGTTGCAGGAAGTGCTCGGAGCCCGCGGACTGCTGCGCCCCGGCAGCCCCGGTGCGGTGATCGAGGGCCGGGTCGAAGCTCTGGGCCGACGCGCCCAGAACAACACCTTCGGCGGCGGCAGCAACGAGGTGATGCGCGAGATCGTGGCCGCGAAGAACCTCGGAATGACCCTGGGCGCCCGCAGGCGTCCCGATGCAGCGGCCACCCGCACGCAATCCGACAGGACGGCCCAGGCGGACGTGAAGACGCCGGCCGAGACGAGGAGCTGACATGGAATTCGAGCTCGATGACGACCTGATCGCGGTCGAGGACCTGGCATCGCAGGTCTTCGGTTCCCTGGCCAAGGTCGAGCGTGTGGTCGAGGTGGAGCGCAAGGAGGGCGGCTTCGACGCTCCCCTGTGGCAGGCACTCGCCGACTCCGGGCTTCTGGGACTGGCTCTTCCCGAATCCTCGGGTGGCGCCGGCATGGGCATGCTCGGACTGACGACGATCCTGCAGCAGCAGGGCCGGCGCGTCGCCCCCGTCCCCGTGTGGTCCACCGTGGCGGGCGCGGCTCTTCCGCTCGCGCAGTTCGGCACGGAAACGCAGGTGGGGCGTCACCTTCCGGGACTCGTCGACGGTTCCGTCGTACTGACCGGCGCCTTCGACGACACTCCCGGGGCGAGCCCCACCGTGACCGCAATCCGCAAGGGTGACGACCTCGTCATCAGCGGGCAGATCCCGTCGGTTCCGTGGGCACCCATCATCGCCGGTGTCGTCGTACCCGTTCGGTGCGACGACGATTCGGTCGCCGTGGTGATCGCACCGGTGGATGCGCCCGGCGTCGAGGCCGTCCCGGCGGCCGTGACCGGCCGCGGCGCCGAGGCAGCCGTGCAGTTCACGGACGTACACATCGGAGCCGAGGATGTCCTGCCCGGCGACGGTGCGGAGATCGCGGCCTGGACGCGGCGCCGCATCCGCATCGCTCTGGCTGCCGTTCAGCTCGGGGTATGCGAGGAAACGCTTCGGGCCACGGCGGTGTACACCTCGGAGCGCGTGCAGTTCGGCCGGCCGTTGTCGACGAATCAGGCCGTTGCGTTGCGCGCGGCCGATGCCTACCTCGACACCGAAGCGATCCGGCTCACGATGCGCCGGGCCGCATGGCTGCTCGACGTCGGGCGCGAGGACGAAGCCGAGTCCGCGGCGCTCGTCGCCAAGTGGTGGGCATCGCGCGGTGGTGTGCGAGTCGGCCTGACCGGCCAGCACCTGCACGGCGGTATCGGCGCCGACATCGACTACCCCATCCACCGCTACTTCCTGTGGGGACGGCAGTTGGCGTTCACCTTCGGCGGAGCGGAAGCTACCGCAGCGGCCCTCGGGGACGCCCTCGACACCGCGCCCCCGATCGGGGCGGCCGGGTAACCGGCCGGTCGTGATCACACGAGTCCCGTTCCCCGCACGACGGTGGAACGGGACTCGTGTCGTTTCCGGAGCCCTTCCCTAATCCCCGAGATGGGCGAGCAGCAGCTCGCAACTGCTCCGCACATCCGCCTCGGTCTCCGCGAGAGTCGCTCCGCCGTTGAGATATGTCACCAGCAGCCCGGACCACAACATCGACAACAGTCGCAGCGTGTTGCGATCCTCGTCGGTGGGGTCGTCGAGTCCTGCCTTGTCGAACAGGATCCGGAGGAACGTTCGCCGCACTTCCACGGAGTCGGGCACCACGTTCGCCGGCGCGGTGCTGTTGGACAACAGCATCGCGGACGCCAGGCGAGGCCGGTCGACGAACCGCCGGGTCATCTCGATCAGCACCTCGGTGATCGCATCCCGGGCGTTCATCCCCGGTTTCCGCGCGGGAAGCCGATCCGCGCCGAGTTCGAGGCGATCGAGGAGCAACGCCACGAACAGATGCGTCTTCGACGGGAAATACCTGTACAGCGTGCCGATCGCCACCCCGGCGTTCCGTGCGATCTCCGTCATCTGGACGCGAGCGAGTTCGTGCTCGGAGCCCAGCCGTGCCGCGGCCTCCAGGATCCGCACCTGCCGTCGCCGCTGCTCGGCGGAGGTCGGCTCCGCCCCGTCGCGCGCCTTGCCGATTCTGGGCACCGGTTCCCCTCTCCACGATCACGGCCCGTCGTTTCCGCACCGCATCACCGGCCAGATTGTCGCATTGCGGATCTTTCGCGGTCCCGAACGGTGGGATGGAAGGGCCGACACGTCCCGTGCACACGGCACGGCGACCGGATGTCCACTCAGCGAGAAGCCGTTCCGGGGTGGCGCGCGTCACCCATACGCTCGATTCGTAGGACGTCGCCGGAGGCCGCGACCAGAGCGAATCGGAGTGAGGCACATGCAGACCGGAATTCAGACCCAGGACGCGACGTTCGAACTCGGCGTTCCCGGCCCGGACGAGATGCGACGTGCCATGGGACGTTTCGCCAGCGGAGTCACCGTCGTGACCGGTCTCGACGAGGACGGCCCCACCGGTTTCGCGTGCCAGTCGTTCGCGTCGGTCTCGCTCGAGCCGCCCCTCGTGCTGTTCTGCGCCGACCACCGTGGGCGTGCATGGCCGCGGTTGCGCCGTACCGGCTGGTTCACCGTCAACGTCCTCGGCGAGAACCAGACCGATCTGTGCGCTCGCTTCGGGTCCGGCCGCGGCCTCAAGTTCGACGGTCTCGACTGGGATCTGTCCCGCTGGGGCACTCCGTCGCTACCCGGCGTTCTCATGCGGGTGCACGCCTCGGTCGAGGATGTGCACGTGGCAGGTGACCACGATGTCGTCATCGGACGTGTCGCCGAACTGGAGTGCGTCGGCGACCAGAGTCCGATGGTGTTCTACCGCGGGGCGTTCGGGCTCGACGCGCGGTAACTCCGCCGATACTTCCTCCGCCCGCCGCTACCGGCGGGCGGAGGAAGTCGTCGTCACACCCTCACGGAGGGCGTCGCATCGGCGTCGACCTTCGCGAGACGGGCCCGGCGCGACTGCGGAACGGCGGCGGTGAGGACGGCCGCGAGAAGCGCGACGCCTGCGCCCGTCAGCAGGACGACCCGGAAGCCGGACTCCGTGGGAATGGTATGACCGGCGAACGGCGCACTCATCTGCGCGAGGACGACACCGATGACGGCGGAAGCGGAGGACGTGCCGACCGACCGCATGAGACTGTTCACGCTGTTGGCGGATGCCGTATCCGTGGCAGGGACCTCCCCCATGATCAGGGCGGGCATCGCACCGTATGCGAACCCGACTCCCGTGCTGCAGATCGCGGCGACGACCGCCAGGCCCAGGACCGATCCCATCAACAGCAGCCCCACCGTGTACCCCAGAGCGATGATCAGGCAGCCCACCAGCAGCGTGGTCTTCGGACCGCGGTGAGCCGAGAGCTTTCCTCCGATGGGAGAGACCGCCATCATCATCAGACCACCCGGTGCCATGCACAGACCCATCATGATCATGGACTGGCCCAGTCCGTGACCGGTCTCTTCCGGCAGCTGCAGGATCTGCGGGAGAATCAGCGACTGGGCGTACATCGCGAAACCCACCACGATCGAAGCACTGTTGGTGAGCAGCACGGGCCGGCGGGCGGTGACGCGCAGATCCACCAACGGATCGCGGACCCGCAGCTCCCACCATCCCCACACTACGAGCAGCAGGACGGCAGCGGCGAGGAAACCGATCGTGAGGGTGCTCGACCAGCCCCAGTCGGCGCCCTTGGAGATCGCCAGCAACAGACAGACGAGGGCCGCACTCAGACCGACCGCTCCCACCGCGTCGAAGCGTCCGCCGGACTGCAGGACGGGAACATCGCGGAGAACCCACCACAACGCACCCAGCGCCACCGCACCGAGCACCGCCACGCCCCAGAACAGGAACCGCCAATGCACGTACTGTGCAACGGCGGCAGATGCAGGCAGTCCGAGAGCGCCGCCGACGCCCATGGACGCACTCATCAGTGCCACGGCCGAATGCAGACGGTCGTACGGCAGTACGTCCCGAAGGAGGCTGATTCCCAACGGGATCAGACCTACGCCGATTCCCTGCAGACCGCGACCGATCACCATCGGCACGAGTGTGGACGAGAGCGCACACACGATCGAACCGGCGATCACCGGCACGAGGCAGACGAGCATCATGCGGCGTTTGCCGTACATGTCGCCCAGTCGTCCGGTGACCGGAGTCGCCACGGCACCGGCGAGCAAGGTCACGGTGATCACCCATGACGCGTTCGCGGCAGAGGTGTTCACCATGGTCGGCAGGTCCACGATCAAGGGCACGACCAGGGTCTGCATGAGCGCCGCGATGATGCCGGTGAAGGCGAGGACACCGACGAGAGCCCCGGAACGGACCGGGGTATTTTCGGATATGTCTGTCATAGAACTCCTGAAAGAAAAGAAATATGCATGATGCATATTCGACGCATCATGCATTCGATGTGTACAGTACATACTGATGACGCCGCAACGTGGCGACCTACTCGGGTGACGTTCTTCACGAAAGACTTTCGATGACCAAGCCGACCCACTTGATCGAGTTCGAAGCGATGCTGCTCGGCCGGCACCTGGCGAACATCAACAGCCGCAAACGCGGCAGGCATTCGCTCGACCGCAGCGCCTATACGGTTCTCAGCCGCATCAGCATGCAGGGCCCGATGTCGATCGGCCAACTCAGCGACGCACTCGATCTGGACAGTTCGACACTCAACCGGCAGACCTCGGCGATGACCGCCGCCGGGCTGGTCGAACGTATCCCCGACCCGGACGGCGGGATGGCCCGCAAATTCCGGATCACCTCCTCGGGCGAGGAGAAGCTCGCCGCCGAGCGCGCCCACGGAGTCGCCGCGCTCGAGCGCGTGCTGACCGATTGGTCCGAGGACGAGGTCGCCACCTTCGCAGGGTGGCTCGAACGCTTCAACAACGACATCGAACGCTTGACGGGGCATCCGTGGCCGCGGCCCACCGGGTCCGCAGTGCATCTTCCCGACGGGTCCGTCGGGGGGATGTGAGCCGGGGGTACCGCGCGAGCACGGTTCGGTGGCCGGCCGAGACCACCGGCAGACCGGAACACCTGCGGTACGAGTGATGCCACCGCCGTCGAGACGGCGGTGGCATCACTTCCGGTCACACGTCAACCACGATGCTTTCCGTGGGCAATACCTCCGGCGGGCGTCGTCGACGGCACCAAGGACGGAAGTTCCTCGGTCCTGAGCCGGCGGGGACGTTCCGTCATCACGGTGGGCTGGACCGTGTGCACCTCGCTGAGGAGGGCGGCCGGGAAGTAGACCGACGCCGTGACACCGGCGTTCGTCTCGGTGTCGAAGGTCGGCCTCAGACGCACGCTCATGCCGTTGCGGGCCGCCAGACGCCCGATCACGAACAATCCCAGTTGCCGCGGGGCGTCGACATCGGCATTCTCACCCGCCGCGAGACGGATATTGATCTCCTCCATGGCATCTCGGGGAATACCGATTCCGCGATCGGCGATATCGAGAAGCAGGCCACCCTCCACGGCGGAGGAGAACTCGAACCTGACGGGAGTGCTGGGCGGGGAAGCCCGCAGCGCGTTGTCGACGAGTTCGGCCACCAGATGGACCACGTCGTTCACCGCCTTACCGACGAGATATCCGTGCGGGGTGTTCCCGATCTGCACCCGCTGGTAGTTCTCCACCTGGGACACCGCACCGCGGAGCACGTCGCCGAGCGGTGCGGGCCCGCTGCGAGTACGCGGGCGCGTGCCCGCGAGAACCAACAGGGATTCGCCGGTACGCCGCATGCGCGTCGCCAGATGATCGAGAGCGAACATGCTCTGCAACCGCGCGGGATCCTTCTCCTCGTATTCGAGAGATTCGATCAGCGAGAGCTGCTGTTCGACGAGGGTCTTGTTGCGACGTGCCAGCGTCTCGAGCATCACGTTCACCTGTTTCCTCAGGTGGGCCTGCTCGCCGGCGAGACGCAGCGCCTGCGTGTTCATCGAATCCACCGCTCGGGAGAGTTCGCCGATCTCCTCGTCCGTATCGGTGCCGACGGGAGCGAGACGGACGGAGTCGATGTCGGCCCCGTCCTTGACCGCCGCGATGGCGGCGGGAAGCTCGGTGTTCGCCGCTGCGAGAGTGTTGTCCCGTAGACGCCCCAGGGGCACCGACAGGGAACGGATGACTGCTATCGCGAGGAGCAGGGCGAGTACGAGTGCTGCCGTGACGAGGAGCGCGTCGCGGGTGGCCGCGGTACGTGTCTCGTCCGCCAGTTCTTCGAGCGTCCCGATGATGCCCGCGCTGGCGCTGTCGATCCCCTCCGCATAAGGCTGGGACGCCGAAATCATGGCGTTGCGGAGGTCTTCCCCGAATTGCCTGCTCGGCGTGAAGTTCTCGATCAGTCTACGGCGCGATTCGATATCGCCGAGCATCCCGTCGATCTGCCCGGTATCGAGCCCCGATCCTCGAAGGAGTCGCAGCGTCGACTCTTCGGTGTTCATGGCGTTGGTCGCCAGGAGCCGGGCGGCCTCGGGGTTGGTGGACAGCAGCCGGAAGGACTCCATCTGGTCGAGGAGGTTGAGCTGCGCGTCCCACATCACGAGCAGGTTCGTGGCGTCGACGAGAGCGTCGTGGTTCTCGAACAGGTCGAACAGGTCCCGGAAGAGATTCTTGCACCGCACCAGGAAGTCGGTGGTCCGGCGACCGAGCTCGTCGACGCCGAGGGAGGAGTTCATGACCGCGGCGTAGAGCTGGTCGCCGTCGGCGAGCAGCGCATCGAGTTCTACGGCGACATCGGAGTTGAGATCGGCTCCTGCGGCGAGTTCCCTGAGCGTGGCCATGGACTGCGTCACATCGTCCGAAGTTGCGTTCTTGGGGGTGAATCCGAGGCTCGTGGCGGTAGCGACGCTGATCAGAGCGGTGGAGAAGTCGAGCAGTGCCGGGGCGACAACGGTCTGTTCGGACAATGCGGCCGACCGCTGCGCTTCGTCGAGCTGAGTCGTGACGCGTACGGCACCGAGAGCGACAGCGACGACGAGGGGAATCGACAGCACGGCCGCGAGTCTGTATTTGAGACGCCAGCGGCCGATCTGCAGGGCACGTATTCGGCTCGGATCCACTTCTCGGATCTCCCTTTCACGATGAAGAGAACGTGCTTTTCGGACATAAGTTACATCTTTCCGAAATGTTCTACACCAGATCCTCGTTCGGGTACATATTTCGTCCCGGGCACGGAGACGAATTCCGTGCCGGTCGGCCTCGCCCGAGGACCGGCCCCCTACGAACCGGTCGGCCGAACCGTCGATCGCCGAAGGACGAGCACCGTCGTCGAGGGCCGGACCGGACACGTCCGCACCGGAGACGATGAGGAATCCCGGCGGCAGCCCGCCCCCGCCGGCCCCCGGCAACCGTGCCCAGCCCTGTGTTCGTTCATCGATACCCCCCTGTTCGCGGCGTCGAACATACACAATGCGTGCGGAGGGCAGTGAGGAGGTCCGCCCTTTCCGTGTACGGCGACAACGCTCCTCGCGTGTTCGACTACCCGATCAGGCCGCCCACCCGGCACCGAGGTCCGGTCGCCGGCCTCCGGCGCGAATTGCAGAGCCGGCGCACGGCTGGGGTCGCCGAACCCGGCATTCCCCCGCGGCAGGCTCGCACGACACGAGATGCGGAGCCCTCCCGGACTCGGATCCGGAATGCCCCGCTCATCGCATCCGAGGGGACATTCCGGTGCCACTCACTTCGCCGCCGCACGCATTCCGGCGCGCCGGCCGAAGAAGCTACCGTCACCGAGGGAGATGCCACTGCAGTAGCCCCACGCCGAGAGACCGGACGTACAACGGCCCGCCGCATACAGACCGGGAATCGGATCTCCGTCCACATGAAGAACTTCCGAGTCCACCGAGGTCTGCAGTCCCCCCAGGGTGAAACCTCCGGTCATGCCGCGCAGATCGATCGCGGCGATCGGCGATCGGAGGGGCCGCACCCACTCCGCCTTCTTTCCGAGGACCGGATCCGTCCCCGATTCGGCGTGCCGATTGTAGAGCTCCACCGTCGAGACGAGAGTTTCTGCGGGAAGACCCATTTCGGACTCGAGTTCCGACACCGTCTCACACACCCAGGTCGGCCGGTGACGGAGTTGCGGACTCGAGGTCGGTGTGGCCATTCCTTCCTCGTAGGCCTGTTCGTCGATGACCAGGAACGCCTGATTGTCGTTCTGGTACATGGTGAGCTGGCCGATCCGCCCGGGATAGGTGTCCTCGGTGACGTAACGCTGCCCCCGGCCGTTGACCAGGATGCCTCGCGCGATCAGTTGCGGGTCGCAGAAGAACGCGACCTCACAGGCGTCCATATGCGCCAGTCGCGCTCCGAGTGCCTGAGCCATCGCGATTCCACGACCGTCGTGCTCCTCCACGGTCGCGGCAGGCCGCTTGTACAGCCGTGGGGCGTGCGCCTGCATCATCTCGTCGTTGTAGGCGAACGACCCGGTGGCGAGTACGACACCGCCGCGCGCACGTACCGTGAGCGGAGCACCGAACCTCGTGGCGACGATCCCTACGACGCGTCCGGTCTCGTCGACGACGAGACACTGGACCCGGACATCGGATTCGACACGCACGCCGAGATCGGCGGCCTTCGCGATCAGGGTGGTCATGAGCACGTGACCGGCAGCCTGATCACCGTTGCGCGGCATCGGCACCTGCGCGAGATGCCCACGGGGAGCGGGGTCGACGAGTGTGGCGAACGGCGCGGCGTTCTCACCACCGCTGTACATGAGCGAGTCGTCCACGGGGCACTCCCACCCGGGCTGGGACCAGAAGCTTTCCTTGTAGGGCACGCCGCATGCTTCGAGCCACTCGAAGTGGTCGACGCTGCCCTCGCAGTAGACGTCGAGTTTGTCCTCGTCCACACCCGGACCGAGGGCCGCGGCGAGAAAGGTCTTCATCTGCTCGGGGGTGTCGTCGAATCCGCACGCCTTCTGCAGTCGTGTGCCACCGCCGAGGTAGACGATGCCGCCCGACAGCGCCGCCGCTCCCCCACCGCCGCCGGTTCGTTCGAGCACCAGTACGTCGGCGCCACTCTCGGCCGCACCGATCGCTGCGGAGACACCGGCGATACCGAAACCGGCGACCACGACGTCGGCTTCGAGATCCCAGCGTTCGATCTCGCCGGCGGGGACAGGGCGAACCGGAGAAGTGCTCATGGAAGGTCCTTCCGAAAACGGAGAGCGGCACACGATCCCGCAGAGGGTGGAGTGATCCCCTCGGACCGTAGAGGCCGTTCCCCCTCGGCGGTGAAGAATTCCCGGTGGCCGGGAGAACGGGCAGAAACACTCGCGGCGTCCCCACCGGGAGCACGGAGATCAGATGAGATTGTCCTCGACCGGCAACCCGAATGCGTCCCGTCCGTACAAGGCATAGGCCCGCTCGGGTTCGTTCGCGACGTGGACGCTTCCGGCATGTGCGTCGCGCCAGGCACGTTCGATGACACCGCCGAGGAACAACGACGTCCCCCCGGCCGTCTTGAACAACAGGTCGATCGCCTCGACCGCTCGCTCGGTGGCCCGCACCTGATCCCGCCGGGTACGCAAGCGCAGTTGCAGCGGGATCTCCGCGCCCGCCCGCGCCAGCTTCCACAGCTCACGCATATTACGGTCGAGCTGGAGCGTCGCCGCGTCGATATCCGATGCTGCCCGTCCCACGGCGACCTGCGCGAACGGATCGTCCACGAAACGTCCCCCGCCCAGGCTCAGCCGCACGCGTTCGCGCATCGCCGACAGATACTCGTCGTAACATCCGGCGACTACTCCCACGATGGGCACGGCGACGGTGGTGGTGAACATGGCGGCGAACGGAAGCCTATAGAGCGGACCGGTGTTGACCTTCCGGCCCGGACCCCGCAGCTGCGAGGTCTCGTAGTTGCTCTTGACCCGGTAGTCGGGGACGAACACGTCGTCGACGACGATCTCGTTGCTGCTCGTCCCTCGCAGTCCCACGACGTTCCACACGTCGCGAATCACGTAGTCGCACTTCGGAACGAGGACGGTGACGACATCGACGGGCTGCCCCTCCGATCCGACGATCACCGCACCGAGCAGCGCCCACGAGGCGAACCCGCAGCCGGAGGAGAACATCCACGTTCCGGACAGGCGGTAACCACCACCGTCGACGGGGACGAGTCTTCCGACCGGGGCGTACGCCGAGGAGATGAGCACGGAATCGTCCTCACCCCACACGTCGCGTTGCGCCCGGTCGTCGAACAGAGCGAGATGCCAGGGATGGACACCGACGATGGAGGCGATCCATCCCGTCGAACCGCACGCCTCCGAAATCGTCCGCACCACTTCGTAGAACCGCGCGGGTTCGGTCTCCGATCCGCCGTACCGGCGGGGTTGCAACATGCGGAACACTCCGGCCGAGACGAGATCGCGGATGGTCTCGTCGGGAATGCGGCCGAACTGGTCGACACGTGCGGCCCGATCGGCGATCCCCGGGGTCAATTCGCGGACCGCGCCCAGAACGTCGTCGGCGGTCATCGGACTCCTCGTGTCGTGTGTGCGTCTCCCCCGCAGCATATCCGGGTTCACGTGCCGACCCCTGTGCCTCCGTGTGCAACCACAGCGTCTCCCCAGTCACGGGGATGTTGAAGGCTCCGTGGATCGTGGCACGACGGTCGGGTTCGATACGCTTTGCCGGCGTGTGTGACACCTGCCGACTGTAGGCGCCGGGATCGAGCCGGACCTCGATGTTCACGATATCGCCCGGCCGCCGGCCGTGTTGACGGACGAGCGCGCACAACGCATCGATGGGGTACCCGTGTAGTGGCAGGCGGGGTTGTACTTCACGGCGCTGTCGCGTATCCACCAGTGGTCTCCGATTCCTCGGTGATCGCCTCACGTCGCACCGAACGGAATCCTCGAGCCTCGAAGAATGCCGGTTCGAGATCGAGCCGCGCGGTCATGTCGTAGCCGACAGTGACAGGCGAGCGAACAGGCCGCCGACGCGGCGATGCCACGGCGCCGTACGCCGTGGCATCGCCGGAAAGTACCCGGGTGAACGAACTCGATCAGCCCACCGGAGGCGAGAACGCCGCGAGCGGTTCGGAACCCGACCAGTCGTGACCCCAGTAACTGTCCGCGGTGATTTCCTCTGCGGTGTAGAAGGTCTCGTCGACGAGCATCCCCTCCGTGCCGAACTCGATGTCCCATCCGCCCGGAGCCCGGACATAGAACGAGACCATCTTGTCGTTGGTGTGGCGGCCCAGCGTCGACGAAATCGAGAACCCGAGCTTGTTCACCCGGTCCAGGGCCTGACCGACCGCGTCGAGGGTGTCGACCTCGAGCATCAGGTGCACGAGACCGGGTTCGGCGGTGGGCGGCGCCGGGCACAACGCGAGGCTGTGGTGACGGCGGTTGACGCCCAGGAACCGCACGCGTCGCACAGGCGGCGGTGCCGACAGGCCACCGAGCCGCGTCGCTCCGCGCGGCAGGAAACCGAGTACCTCAGTGTAGAACTCGTAGGACTCCGCGAACGCGGCGGTGGGTAGGACGACGTGGCCGAGCCCCTCCTCGCCGGTGTGGAAGACACCGGCGAAGGGCGTCACGACCGGGCTGTGGTCGAGCACCGGGCCGAAGAACACCTCGGTGCGGGTGCCGCCCGGATCGTCGAATGCGATGACCTGCTCGGCGTCGCGATAGGTCGACTCCTCCTCGGAGAGGACCTCGACGGTGATGCCGGCCTTCTCGACCGCTTCGCGCACGCGACGCAGCGCGAACTCGTCGCGCACCTCCCAGCCGACGGCGAGTGCCTTGTCGACCTCACCGGGCAGCACGATCAACCGTGCCCGCCGCTCGTCGACGCGCAGGTACAGGCCGTCGGCCTCGGGGCCGGCGCCGATCGCCATCCCGAGTCCGTCGACGACGAGTTCGCGCCACCGTGCGATGTCTGTGGTCTGGATCCTGAGATAACCCAGTCCCCGGATGTCCGTCATATCCGAATGTTCCTTCGCCGTAATGGATGTGATGTCAGATCATCGACCGCATCATGCCCTGCGGTTCTTCGCCGAGCTGGGTGAGCGTCGCGGCATGGAAGATCGAACCGGGCACGTGGATGGCGTGGCTCAGACCGGCGTGCGCGTCGCGCCAGAAGCGTTGCAGCGGGTTGCTCAACTGCAGTGCGCCACCACCGGCACGCGAGAAGATCTCGTCGACCGCTGCCACGGCCCGCCAGGCGGCGGCGGTCTGCGTGCGCCGACCGATCGCGCGCTGCTCGAAGGTGACCTCGATGCCCTTCTCCGTCATGTCCCAGAACCGATCGACGGTGTCGAGGATCGCGGCGCGCGAAGCAGCGATCTCCGCAGCGGCCCCACCGAGAGCCGAGAGCACGTACGGATCCTGTTTGATCGCGGTGCCGGAGACCGTGACCCGCTCACGCTGCGACTCGATGTAGCAGTTCAGCGCACCCTCGGCGATACCGATGAGCGACGAGGTGATACCCAGCGGGAAGATGCACGAGAAGGGGAACTTGTAGAGCGTCTCGTCACGTCCGGCGTCCTGCCACGCCACCCCGCCCATGACACGCTCGGCGCGCAGGGTGCGGTATTCGGGCAGGAAGGCGTTCTCCACGATCAGATCCTTCGAGCCGGTGCCGCGCAGGCCGACCACGTTCCAGCTCTCGTGGTCGATGCGGTAGTCCGATCGCGGCAGCAGCACGTGCAGGCTCTGCGGGGGGCTCAGCCGGTTGCCGTCCTTGTCGCCGACGGCAGCGCCGATCATGACCCAGTCGCAGTGGTCCGTGCCCGAGGAGAACGACCAGCGGCCGTTGAGGATGTATCCGCCGTCGACGGGAGTTGCGACACCCATCGGCGCGTACGGGGAGGCGATCCAGGTGTCGGGATTCTCGCCCCACACCTCCTCCTGCGCCTTCGGGTCGAAGAAGGCCATCTCCCAGGGGTGGACACCGACGATGCCGCTGACCCAGCCGGTCGCGCCGTCCATGGCACCGATGGCCATGGCGGTCTCCGCGAATTCGCGCGGGTGTGCCTCGAGGCCCCCGAATTCCTTCGGCTGCAGGAGGCGGATGACGCCGGCGTCACGAAGTCTCTTGGCGCTGCGGTCGGTCAGACGCATGAGCGTGTCGCCTTCGGCGCCGTCCGCGCGGATCTCGTCTGCGAACTCCGAAACGGAGTCGAGCACCTGTCCCATGATCTCTCCAGCTCTGTGAGGGGTGACGCCCGCGATACGGCGTGGTGAGCGTCGCTTCCGTTGACGCCTACGGTCTCAGGAGAACGGCTCTGATATCGCAGCACTTCCACTGAGCGGGAACAGCCTTCCGCTGTGGCGGGGACGACCGGTCGGCCGTCCCCGGACCGGTGTCTACGAGTCGTCTCTGGTGAGGAAGGCGAGGACGGCCGACAGCCATGCCTCGCGGGCCTCGATCATCGTCCAGTGTCCGCAGTTGGGGAAGACATGCAGCTCGCCGCGGCGCAGCTCGCGCATGGGAAGCATCGCCATGTCGACGGGGCTGACACGATCGTCGCGACCCCAGGTCAGCAGCACCGGTGCGGTGATCTTGTGAAGCTGAGCCCAGTACGGGGTGGCGTCGGAGGCGGCAGCGGCCTTCGCGCCGGCAGCGAAGGCTGCGGTGCTGTACATGCGCCGAGCGATCTCGAGGGTCTTCGGTTCGGTGGCCAGTGCCCACCTCTCCTCGATGAGCTCCTCGGTGACGATCGCCGGGTCGTACACCATGGAGCGCAACCAGCGGACGAGTTTGTCGCGGGTGGGGTCGTCCGTGAACTCCATGAGCAGCCGGATGCCCTCGCCGGGCGACGGCGCGAAGACCGATCGCCCCGCGCCTCCGATGGTGACGAGTTTCTCCACCCGATCCGGCTGCGCGATCGCGAACTGCGTTCCGACGATGCCACCCATCGAGTTACCGATGATCGCCACGCGGTCGAGACCGAGTCCGTCGAGGAAGTCGGCGACTGCGACGGACGCCATCGCCATCGGATGCCCTTCGCACGGGTCGCTCACTCCGAAGCCGGGGAACTCGAGAACGAGGCACCGGTAGTGCTCGGCGAGATCGCCGAGCACCCCGCGGTAGTTCCGCCAGCCGGTGACGCCCGGTCCGGAGCCGTGGAGCAGCAGGAGAGGTTCGCCCTGGCCGGCTTCGTGGTAGCGGAGGGTTCCGCGGTCGGTCGCGAGTTCCCTCGCCGTGTTCTCGAAAGTCGATTCCGTCGTCATGACGAGAAGGTTTCCAGTGATCCACCTCACGCGGCTCGAACGTTCCCGATCACTGGGATGTTCCGCCTGCCGGGGGGCGGTGCGTGATGCAGCCGGCTCCGGCCGTCAGATCCAGCCGTTCGACTGCGTGGCGAGCATTCGCTCCATGACCTGCGGCGACCACGACGCTCCGGGCGTGCGTGCGGCACGATTGCGTCGAGGGGTGTCGAGTTCGGGATAGAGCGTGCGCGAGATCGTGCGGACCGCATCGGCGACCAGCGGCGCGATGCGTTCGAGGTGGCCGGGGCGGGTGGGACCGCACAGGGAGATCGCGGCGACCGGCGATGCGGGGCTGCGGATCGCGGCGCCCACACAGGACATACCGGTGGTGGCCTCGCCGGTCTCGAACGCCAGGCCGTGACGACGGCGGATGCGATTGAGTTCGAGGTGCAGGGTCGACAGGTCGGCGATGGTCCGCTCGGTGCGACGCGGCAGGTGCGGGCCGGGGTAGAGAGCATCGACCTGTTCCGGCTCGAGTCCGGCGAGCAGCGCCTTCCCGCCCGCCGTGGAGTAGGCGGGTACACGTCCACCGACCCGCGACGGCAGCGTCGCGGCGAGCTGGCCGCCGATCTTGTCGAGGTAGACACAGTCGGGCCCGTCGAGCACGGACAGGTGCGCGACCATCCCGGTGGTCATGTGCAGTTCGTGGAGGAGCGGTGCCGCGGCCTCGCGGACACGGATGTGTCCGTTGTCGCCCTCTCCCATGGCCTTTGCGCGGCGACCGAGACAGTAGCCGAACGACGCATGGTCGATCCAGTCGAGTCGCACCATCTGGTCGAGGATGCGGTGGACCGTCGAACGCGGAAGCTGGGTGCGGCACGCGACTTCCTCGAGGGTGAGCCGCGATGAGAGATCGTCGAAGGCATCGAGGATGAGGGTCATTCTCTCGACCATCGATGCAGGCAATTCGCGCTTCGGTGCCTGGGAGACCTGCGTACGTTGTGCCTCGGACATCGCCACCCTTTCTCCGGAATCCGATCACCCACGAGAGAAAAACTGAAATTGATTCTTGTGAGCGGATGCCAGAGTACTCGGCGAGTGACCTGTTGCACAATTCCCGATCAGCGGACCGGGCCGATTGCGCGATCCGCGTCTTCCTCACCGACCGTCCGCCGACACGTCTCACTGAGCAGGAGGTCCCTGTCCCCCGGGCCGAGCGATGGGTACAACCTCGGATGTGGGCGGAATCTGCCTGCACCCGTCGCCCGCCGAGCCGAAAGAGTCGAGACCGAGATGTCAGAAACCGAGTCCCCCCTCTTCCGCCCCCTGACGGTGCGCTCCCTCGAGCTCCGCAACCGCATCGTGATGTCCCCGATGACCCGCTCCCACTCCCCGGGTGGCGTACCCGGACCGGACGTGGTCGAGTACTACCGGCGACGCGCCGCGGGCGGCACCGCCCTGATCGTCACCGAGGGCGTCGCCATCGAGCACCCGACGGCAGTCGACAACCCCCGCGTGCCCCACATGTACGGCGAAGCAGCTCTCGAAGGCTGGCGTCGCGTCGTCGATGCGGTCCACGCCGAGGGCGGACGCATCGTTCCCCAGCTCTGGCACGTCGGCCCCCTCTGGGGCGCGATGAGCGCGGATGTCGACCCCGACCTCGTCCCCATGCGACCGTCCGGGATCTGGGGCGAGCTCGGCGTGACGTCCTACGGCGAGGACTACATCGACCGAGCCTCCGCACCCACGCGAGCCATGACCGCCGAGGACATCGAACAGGTCGTCGATGCCTACGCCGACGCAGCCGCCGCTGCCGCCGAAGCCGGGTTCGACGGCATCGCACTCCACGGAGGGCACGGCTACCTGCTCGACGCGTTCCTCTGGGAAGGCACCAACCTCCGCGACGACGAATGGGGCGGCGACCTCGAGCGCCGCACCCGCTTCCCCGCGACGGTGGTCGCCGCCATCCGCTCGCGCATCGGCGACGACCTGCCGATCTTCTACCGTTTCTCGCAGCACAAGCAGCAGAACTACGAGGCCCGGATCGCCCACACCCCCGACGAACTGAAGGCCGTCCTCACCCCCTTGAAGGAAGCCGGCGTCGACGTGTTCGACGCGAGCATCCGCCGCTTCGACCTTCCGGCATTCGAAGGCAGCGACCTGACCCTCGCGGGCTGGGCCAAGAAGGTCACCGGCGCACATTCGATGGCCGTGGGCAGTGTCGGAATCGCGACGACGTTGCGGGAGAGCCGCCTCCAGGGCAGCGCGCCCGCGCGCAACAACGTTCCCGAACTCGAACGACGGCTGGGCGACGACGAGTTCGATCTGATCGCCATCGGACGTCTGCATCTCGCCGACCCCTCTCTCGCGACAACCCTCCGCAACGGCGCGGAACTCCCCGAGTTCGACCGCTCGGTACACGAGGCCGCGCTGATCTGACATCCCGAAGGCGTTCTCGCTCAGCGAGATAGCACAGCGTGACAGCTCTCACCTGCGATACCAAGTGATCCGAGCCACTCCCATTCGTGGGGCAGGGAAACACGGCCCGCGCTCGGGCCGCCGAGAGTCTGGAATGTGCTTTGACTTCCTACGCCAATGAACTCTCCCAGCCGGAAGCCGCAACCCCGAAGGGGCGGAGCCGGTTCGACCGGCAGCAACCGGTATGGGTGATCGTGTCGGTCCTGATCGCCGTCGAGATCATCAGCGCGTTCGAAACATCGATGATGTTCGCCGCGATCCCGACGTTGATCACCGAATTCGACAGCGACGCATCGACGGTCGGATGGGCGGTGACGGCCTTCCTCCTCGTCTCGGCTGCCTCGGCCGCCGTGTGCGGACGACTCGGCGACATGTACGGCCGGGAACGCATCCTGATGGTCCTGCTCGCCGTCGCGGCGCTCGGCTCGATCGTCAGCGCCGTCGGCGACAGTCTCACCAGCATCATCATCGGCCGCGCGATCCAAGGTGTGGCCGGCGCGATCCTGCCGCTGTGCATCGGGCTGGCCCGTGAGCACCTTCCCGCCTCCCGCGTCCCCGTTGCCGTCGCATTGATCTCCGGCTCCGCAGTCGCAGCAGGTTCCGCGTCGCTGCTCGTCGCCGGTCTGCTGATCGACAACGCCAGCTGGCACATGATCTTCGTCGTCGCAGCCGCATATGCGATCTTCGCTCTGCTGCTCGTCTGGTTCGTCCTGCCGTGGCGTCGGCCCACCGGGACCTCCGAGAAGATCGATTACATCGGCGCGGTCACCTTCGCCGGTGCGGTCGCCGCGATCCTGCTCGGTGTCAACAAGTCCCAGGCATGGGGCTGGTCGGACCCGCGCACCCTCGGTCTCATCCTGGGTGGCGCCGCCGCCCTCGTCCTGCTCGTGCGGTGGGAACTGCGCACCCCCTCCCCCATCATCAACGTGCGACTGTTCGCCGACCGCAAGTTCTCGCTCACGATGCTGGCGACCGTCGCGATCGCGGCGGGTCCGCTGGGCGTGGTCACCATGATCATCCCGATCATCATGCAGACGCCGTCCACCGGCGACTTCGGCCTGGGCCTGAGCGCGACACACGCGGGTTGGCTCTCGTTCATCGGTTCTTTGTTCGGATTCGTCTGCACCCCGCTGAGCGGCCGGATCTCCGCCGCAGTGGGTTCACGCGCCTCGATGCTGCTCGGCACCGCCCTGTTCATCGTCGGCGTCGTCGTCATGCTCACCGCTCACCACTCCGTGGTGGCCATGACCGCCATGGTCGTCGTGGTGTCGGTCGCGACCGCCTTCGCCTACACGGCGATTCCGAACCTGATCGTCGAGTCCGTGCCCGAGCACAACACCAGCGAGACGACCGGCACGAACGCCGTGCTGCGCACCGCGGGCCAGGGTGTCGGAACGTCGATCGCGACCATGCTGCTCGCCTTCGCTGCGACCCCCCTCGCAGGGATCAACATGGTCGGCGGCATGCTCATCGCGCTTTCCGTGGTGACCATCGGGATCACCGTGCTGATCCCGCGCACCGCGCGCACCGCCTGATCCGAACGCCCGTCTCCTCCGGCTGTCCCGATTACCGGGAGGAGACGGGCGTCGGCGTCGGCGTCGTTCTACCGTGGTCCGATCGAGAAGTTTTCGTATCGAAGGGAACCCACTGTGATGACAGCCGTTGAGACACCGGTCGGTTCACGCTCCATCGTGCTGACCGTCAGTGCAGTCGTCCAGGAAACCGCCGACGCCGTTTCACTGGTGTTCGACGTACCCGAGGACCGCCGAGCGGACTTCACCTACAAACCGGGACAGTTCCTCACCCTGCGCATTCCGAGCGACATGACGGGTTCCGTTGCGCGGTGCTACTCCCTGGCGAGCTCACCGCACGCCGACGAACCCCTCAAGGTCACGGTCAAGCGCACCGCGGCCGGATACGGTTCGAACTGGCTGTGCGACAACGTCGCCGCCGGTCAGAGCATCGAGGTGCTGCCTCCCGCAGGAGTCTTCACCCCGGTCGACCTCACCGAGAAGCTCGTCCTGTTCGCCGGCGGAAGCGGGATCACCCCCGTGATGTCGATCCTCAAGTCGGCACTGCACAGCGGAAACCGCAATGTGGTGGTGGTCTACGGCAATCGCGACGAGAAATCCGTCATCTTCGCCGAAGAACTCCGTGAGCTCGCCGCACGACACTCCGACGCCCTCACCGTCGTCCACTGGCTCGAGAGCGTGCAGGGCCTGCCGTCCCCGCAGCAGCTCGCGACCCTGATCTCCTCCTTCGCCGATCACCGCGCATACATGTGCGGACCCGGACCGTTCATGGACACCGTCCGCGAAGGCCTGCTGCTGGCCGGCGTCCCGAAGGACCGGATCCACGCCGAGGTCTTCACCTCTCTGTCCGGTGATCCGTTCGCCGACGTACCCGCCGTGGAGATCGACGAGTCGGACACCGACGCCGCCTCCGTGACCGTGCAGCTCGACGGCGAGGAACACGACCTCGTGTGGCCGCGCAGCGCCACCCTGGTCGACATCATGCTGTCGAAGGGCCTGGACGTGCCCTACTCCTGCCGAGAGGGCGAGTGCGGCTCGTGCGCGTGCACCGTCGTCGAAGGAGAGGTGGACACCCCGCCGTCGGCGATCCTCGACGAGGAGGACATCGCCAACGGATACGTCCTCGCATGCCAGGCCAGGCCCAAGAGCAAGAACGTGCGCATCGACTTCTGAACCGGCCGTAGCGAACCGAAGGCCCCGTACCGCCTCTTGCGGTGCGGGGCCTTCGTCCGTCCGGGTGAGATCGTGCGGGAACGGATGCACTCCGCGTACAACGCAGCGTCGTGAAATGGGGCGTCCCCGGGCGCCGTACGGCACCCGGGGACGAGTAGGTGGGGATCGCGCGGATCAGCGGTTCAGCAGGGCCCGCATCGCTGCTGCTGCACCCTCGACGAGCTTGTTCCTCGGGAACCCGCTGCGCTTGACCGCGGCCTCGTAGTTGCCGCCGGCGACCCATACGGGGCCGTCGGTCAGGTGCTCGAGACCTTCACGTGCGACATCCTCCGGCTCGGCGACGAGCATCCCCGGAATGTCGAAGTTGAGGCCCGCACGCACCATCGCCGGGGTGCGGGTGACACCGAGGACGAGTTCGACCACATGCACACCGTGCGGTGCGAGTTCGAGCCAGAGGCTCTCGGCGAAGACGCGGCTGAACGCCTTCGATGCCGCGTAGATGCTCTGGTGTTCGGCACCCATGTATCCGGAGAGCGACCCGAGCAGCATGATGCCGCCGCGGCCACGCTCCTTCATCGGCCCACCGAACAGGTGCGACAACTCGATCTGCCGGTGGACGTTGAGGTCGATCACGCCGCGGAACCCGTCGAGGTCGCCGGTGACGAACTCGTGGCCGTAACTGTTCGCGCCCGCGTTGAAGATGAACAGGCCGACCTCGATGTCCTGGGTGGCCGTGCGGATCTGCTCGACGGCGTCGTCGTCGAGCAGATCCAGCGCGAGAGTGCGCACCTGCACGCCGTTGCTCCGCGCCTTGTCCGCCGTCTCTTCCAGTGGTTCCGGTTTACGCGCGATGAGCACGAGATCGAAACCCGCGCGGCTCAATTCGTCGGCGAACGCGGCGCCGACGCCTTCGGAGCCGCCGGCGATGACAGCCCACGGGCCGTAGTACGAGCGATCGAGGTCGAGGGATTCTGGCATCGTCGGTCCTTCGAGAAGTAGTCGGGAGCGGAAGGTCGGGAGGGAACGGTCACTGCACGATGGGGGCTCGGATCGGGGTGTCGTCGAAGACCTCGATGACACCCGAGGCGGCCGCCTTCGCGATCGCGGCGTCGAGGTTCGAGCACGACATCCGGGGCGTACCGGGGCGGCCCTCGCGCCCGTCGTCGTCCCGGACGACGGGGCAACGACGGCGCGCGTCGGTGTTCCACTGGATGGACGTGTGCTCCCAGCTGTTCTTCTGCACGAGCACCTGCGCGGCGCATTCACCGCACCGCAACGGCGCCATCCGGTTCTGCATGTTCTCCGCTCCTAGCTGTTGCGGGTCATGACGTTGTAGACACCACCAGGGGCTGACGAAGGCGGACGGGCCTTCCGACGGCAGGATGGGAAGTACCACCAACTCATCCGCCGAACGAAAGAACCCGTCCGTGCTCCACCGTAACGCCCCGCTGTCCGTCGAAGGTCGCCGCCGTCTCGTCGAGCGGTGCCAGACTCGTCCGCTGTCCCATGTCGCCGCCGAGATGGGGATCTCCCGGGCCTGCGCCAGCAAATGGATGGCCCGCTACCGCGAACACGGTGAACTCGGCCTGCTCGACCGCCCCAGCGTCCCGCACCACCAGCCCACCGCGACCCCGGCCAAGACCGTGGCGCGGATCGAGACCCTGCGACGGAAGCACAAGTGGTCCGCGGCTCGTATCGCACACGAGCTCGCCGCCGACGGCATCAGCATCTCGGTACGCACCGTCAGCCGGCACCTCGCTCACCTCGGCTTGAACCGGCGCAGGTTCCTCGATCCGAACGGCGAGAACAACCGCCAGCCACGCCGGATCATCGCCCGCTGGCCCGGCCACATGGTGCACGTCGACATCAAAAAAGTCGGCCGAATCCCCGACGGCGGTGGCTGGCGGGTCCACGGCAAGGGCTCGGATCAGGCCAAGAAAGTCGAGCGCGCCAAGACCGCCGGTGCCCGCGCCGGCTACGTCTACCTGCACTCGGCGGTCGACGGGTTCTCCCGCCTCGCCTACACCGAGGCCCTGGCCGACGAGAAAGCCGCCACGGCAATTGGGTTCATGCACCGGGCGAGAGTGTTCTTCGCCGCCCACGGCATCGTGCACATCCACCGGGTGGTCACCGACAACGGGTCCTGCTACCGGGCGAAGGACTTCGCGAAAGTGCTCCACGGTGGCCGGCATCAACGGATCACCCCGTACACCCCTCGTCACAACGGGAAGGTCGAGCGCTACAACCGGATTCTGGCCGAGGAGTTCCTCTACGCCCGCGTCTGGGTCAGCGAACGGCAACGCGCCCAGGCGCTACAGGTGTGGAATGTGCACTACAACTATCATCGTCCGCATACTGCCGTCGGTAATCGGCCGCCCGCGAGCAAACTCCGGACCGGTGTCACCAACGTCATGGCCTCATACACCTAGCCCGCAGGGGTGGACTGCTCTTCGAGGGCTTTGCGGGCGATGTTCTCCTCGACTTCCTTCATCCAGGCGGCCACCGGGCGGGTGGTGTCCATCTCGAACTCGAAGCGGTCGGTCATCGCCGGCTCGACGTCCTCGACGTCGACGTAGAACTGCTCGTACCAGCGTCGCAGCTGGTAGACGGGGCCGTCCTCCTCGCACAGGAGCGGGTTGTCGATACGGGTCTTGTTCCGCCAGATCTCGATGTCCTGCTCGAAGCCCTTCGCGATGAAGTTCCCGAACTGCTGGGCGGTCTGCAGGGCCTGCTCGCCTTCGAGGCGATCGGACTTCTTGACGATCATGCCGTACATCAGGACGAACTTGTCCTGGGAGACCGGGTAGTGGCAGTTGATGAGGACCGACTCGACGTCGTAACCCTCGTACTGGTAGACGAGATCGTCGATCATGAAGGACGGTCCGAAGTAGCTTGCGTCGGAGCGGCTTCCGAGCATCTTCGGTTGTCCTGCCGCGTGCGGACGGGTGTCCTCACGGGCCTGGCCCCGCATGAACTGGCTGGCCACCTGGCCTTCGAAGACGTTCTTGAAGTAGACCGGGAAGGAGTAGTGCACGTAGAAGAAGTGCGCCATGTCGACGATGTTGTCGATGATCTCCCGGCAGTTGGTGTCGACCTCGGTGGTGTACCAGACCCAGTCGGTCCACTCGTCGCTCGTCGCGCCTTCGATGCGCGGGATGGTCACGTCGGCGGGCGGCGGGTTCCCCTGAGGGTCGTGCCACACGAAGAGCATGCCGTCCTGATCGAGGGTATGCCACGCACGGGTCTTGGCGATGGGAGGAACGCGCCGCGCGTACGGGATGTTCTTGCAGCGCCCGTTTCCACCCCAGCGCCAATCGTGGAACGGACAAGCGATCTCGTCGCCCTTGACCGTGCCCTGGCTGAGATCCCCACCCATGTGCCGGCAGTACGCGTCGAGGATCTTGATCTCGTCGTTGCTGTCGGCCCACACCACGAGCTTGGTCCCGAAGGCCTCGATCGAGTGCGGCTTGCCGTCCTTGAAATCCTTCGACAGACCGAGGCAGTGCCAGCCTCGGGCGAAGCGAGCGGGAGCCGACCCGGCGACGATCTCGCGGATCTCGGATTGTTCGGAAGTGCCGATGCTCACGGTCGTCCGTCCTTTCGGGAGGGAAGCGTTGAGGAGGTCAGGCGGCGGAGTCCGCTGGAGCATTCCGTCGCGATACGACCGAAACGCTAGGTGATCGGTATCACCCCTGATGAGGACATCTCACTGGTCGAGACCTTCCGCCGTCCTGAGACCGCGCCGGGCCGCGATCACGCAACCGGGGCAGGCTCGGCGGTCGGCATCAGGGCCGCCCGGCCGTTGGCGACGAACTCCTTCTCGATGCGTGCGCGTTCCGCGTCGTCGAGCAGCACGTACTCGGAGGTCCGTCCGACACGCACGTAGACCGTGTCGGAGGTGTTCCACGCGACCGCCCGCAACGGAGCCTTGTTCACCTTGTTGCTCCCCGTCAGCGGGATCCGGTCGGTGACGCGCACGAATCGCGGCCACCACTTGTCACCCATGTCGGGCTGCTCGGCGAGGGTCGCCCCGAAGACCACCGGATCGAACTCCGCACCGGGCTCGAGTTCGACGGCGCACATGACCTGATCCCCGGTCGTGGGATCGGGCACGGCGAAGACCGGGGCGGACAGAACGCCCGGCACCCGCAGGATGATGCGCTCGACCGGGGTGGCGGAGAAGTTCTCACTGTCTACGCGAAGCCAGTCGGAGGATCTTCCGGCGAAGTAGAAGAAACCGTTCTCGTCGCGGTACCCGAGGTCCCCCGACCAGAAATCGTCGCCCTTGACCCGGTCGGCCATCGCCTCGGGATTCTTGTAGTAGCCCTCGAAGGTATGAGCGGCACCACGCGCGACGATCTGACCGACGGCGTCACTGTTGAGGAGACGACCGGTCTCGTCGAAACGGGCGCGAGGGCACTCCTGCCCCGTGTCCTCGTCGAGGATCCGGACGTCGACGCCTCCGACGGCGACGCCGAGCGATCCGGTCGGAGTGTCGGGGGTGCGGTTGATGCGGAAGACACCTTCGCTCATGCCGTAACCCTCGACGACCGTGCAGCCGAAGCGTTCGGAGAAGCGGGCCACGTCGGCTTCGGACGCCTCGGTGCCGAACGCGAGTTCGAGGGTGCTCGCGCGGTCACGGGGGTCCTCCGGCCGGCTCAGAATGTACGACAGGGCGCGTCCGACATAATTGACGAAGGTGGCGCCGTAACGGTGGACGTCGGGGGCGAATCTGCTCGCCGAGAACTTCCGGATCAGACAGACGGTCGCGCCGGCATGCATGGCCGTGCCGAGGTTGAGCATGAGCGCGTTTCCGTGGAAGAGCGGCATGCACAGATAGGCCACCGAATCCTCGCGCATGCGCACACGCTCGGTCAGCGGCCCGAGGAGTCGGGCGAATCGTCCCTGACCGACGATGACGGCCTTCGGGGCACCGGTGGACCCGGAACTGAACAGCAGCAGCGCGATGTCGTCGGCGGACGGGATGGTCCCCGGCAGGTCCGCGCCGCGGAACGGCTCGAGGAACTGCCCGTACCGCGCGTCGTCGATGTCGTAGATCCTGTCGGCGGGCAACCCGTGGTCGGTGCCCTCGAGGAGATGGGCGAGGCGGGACTCGGTGACCACGAGGTCGATATCCGCGTGCCGGATGTCCCGGGCGATCTCCGGACCGCTACGGCTGGCGTTGATACCCACCACGGCCGCCCCGGCCAGAGCGCCCGCACCGATCCAGAACACGAAATCCGGGACGTTCTCGAGAAGTATCCCGATATGACGCTGCCGATCTGCCGGGGCGGGCACGGTCGCCACGATCGCGGCGGCACGATCGGCACTTTCCTGGACCACCTCGCCCCAGGTCCACTGCTGGTCCTCGAAACGCAACCCTACCTTCGGGTCACCGTGACGAGCGCGCACTACTTCTGCGAACGTGTCCAAGTCTTTCCTCCAGACGGTTGTGGCGATCAAGCGAAAGCGGCGCGACCGCCGGACAGAACGGCGCCGGTCTCCGTGACGACGTCGAAGCGGGCATCCGCTGCGTCACCCCAGGCGCGGACCTGTGCCGCATCGCCGGGGAAGACGGGGGCCGCGAACCGCCCGAACAGCATCGTCAGATCGGCCGGGTGCGCTCCGAGCATGTCGGCCAGGGGCAGCGTCGCGGCGGCGAGCGTGCACAGTCCGTGCAGGATCGGGCGGGGCTGTCCGATTCGCGCTGCGGCTTCGGGATCGATGTGGATGTGGTGCCGGTCGCCGGTCAGCCGGTAGAGCGCGGCCTGGTCGGCGTGGGTGGTGAGCGTGCCGACCAGGTCGGCCTCCCCCTCCGGCGCAGCCGGCGCCGACGGTCCGCGCTCGCCGCCGAAACCTCCCGCTCCCGGTGCGAACAACGACCACGTCGCGACGAAGAACTCGCTCTCGACGACGACCTCGAACACCGCTGCCCGACCCTTGTCCCAGACCTCACCCACGCGCGCCGACATCGCGATCTCCCCGGAGCGCGGCAACGGTGCGAGCACCTCGAGGCTCTGGGAACCGTGGAGCGCTGTAGCCGTGTCGAAGGCACCGAGCTCACCGAGCGCATCCGGTGCCCACTGGGCCAGCGTCAGGGCGAACGTCGGCAACACCCGCAGTCGGTCCTCGAACACGAGATCGAGGTCCGTCGCGCCGGCGCCCACCGCGAGCGCGTACAGGATCGCGTCCCGCTCGTCGTAGCCGATCGTGCGGGCACCCAGGTCGTGGCCTCGCCACTGCGCGGGCGTCGACGTCGTTACGGTCATTCGTCTTCGGTCCTTTCTCATGGGGGCGCTGGGCGGCGGCCCGACGGAGACAGGACCTCGCTTTTCACAGACGCCCAGGTCACAGGCTAAGGAGAGCGGTGGTGACCGTCACCGCCCGTCCCACTCACCGGTACATTCGAAGTCGGGGTGACCCGTCGTGAGATTCTGGCGGTACGCACTCGATGGAGGAGGGGACGTTCGTGAAGCGTGCAGGGACACCGGCGGGATACAGGCGATGACCATCCCGTCCGATCCCTCCCATTTCCTCGATCAGCTGGTATCGCGCCTCACCGGTCCGGGCGGCGAGTTCGAGATCGTCGTGCAGGATGTCCTGGGCACCGAGATGCCCGTCATGCGCAAACGCGACGTCGCCGTGGCGGATCTGCTCTCGCAGTCCCTCGTCTGGGGCGACCGCGAGTACCTGGTCACCGCCGATCGCCGGATCACCTTTGCCCAGAACGCGCGCATGTCCTATGCCCTCGCCGCAGCCTTGCACGAGCGGTACGGGGTACGGTCGGGCGACCGCGTGGCGATCCTGTCGGCGAACAGACCCGAAGGGGTCACCGCGTTCTGGGCGACACAGGCCCTCGGCGCGATCTCGGTCGGATTGAACGCCTGGTGGGTCCAACCGGAGCTGGAGTTCGGTATCCGCCATGCGCGTCCGCGGGTGGTGTTCGTCGACGGTCCGCGTACCGCGGCCGTGGCCGGCATCGATCGTGCGCAGACCGTGGTGTTGTCGATCGAGGAGGATCTACCTCGACTGGTCGCGGAATTCGACGGCGCGCAGCCGCCGCCGCCGCGGGTCGCCGAGGACGATCCCGCCGTTCTCCTGTACACCTCCGGCACGAGTGGCGATCCCAAAGGGGCGTTGCACTCCCAGCGGAATCTGCTGGCGGTCGTCGACTACAACCGGTATCTCGACGCGATCGCGACGATCTGGACCGGCGGCACATACGACCGGTCCGCGCCGTCGGACGCCCGGTATCTGCTGACGTCGTCTCTGTTCCACATCACGAGCTTGAACAACACGATCGTGCCGCGGCTGGCGACCGGCAGCGCCGTGGTGATGAATCAAGGATGGTACGGAGTACGGCCCGTGCTCGAACTCATCGAAGCGGAGCAGGTCACCCACTGGATGGCCGTGCCGTCGATGGCGGCGCGGATGCTCGAGGACGAGGATCTCGACAGATACGACCTCACCTCCCTGAGCCGGTTCACCCTGTCGTCGGAACCGTCGACTCCGGAGTTCAAACAGCGCCTGCGCGAGGAGCTTCCGTTCGGGAAGCACGCCATGGTCGACAGCTACACCATCACCGAGTGCAGCACGTCGATCGCGGTGGCCTCCGCCGCCGAACTCGAGGAGTTCCCCGGCACGGTGGGTGCGCCGATCATCACGGTGAGCCTCGAGATCCGGGATCAGACGGGTGCGTGGCTGCCCGACGGCCGCGTGGGCGAGGTGTGTGTACGCAGCCCCTTCGTCATGCTCGGCTACTGGGACGACGAAGCGGCGACCGCCGAGGCGCTCACCCCCGACCGCTGGTTGCGCACAGGCGATTTCGGTGTGGTCGAGAACGGCCGTCTGCGTCTGGTGGGCCGGCGCGCCGACCTCATCCACCAGAACGGTGAGAACGTCTATCCGTCGGAGGTCGAACGCGTCCTCGCCCTGCACCCCGCGGTGCGCGAATGCATGGTGACCGGCGTGCCCCACCCGGAATGGGGTCAGGAGGTCGCGGCGGTGGTTGTGCTCGTCGAAGGCTCCACGGTCACCGTCGAGGAATTGACCACCTTCGCTTCCGAGCATCTCGCCTACTTCAAGGTGCCGACGCAGTGGACGCTGACGTCCACCCTGTTGCCGCGCAACGCCACCGGGAAGATCATCCGCAAAGGCTGGCGCGACACCCACGGCCACTGGTAGCCCCATCTTCTTGCGACCGCCACCGAGTGGACCGGGCCGGAGCCCGGCCCACCGGGTAGGTTTCATCAGCTGAGGCGTTCGAGCACCATCGCCATGCCCTGACCGCCGCCGACGCACATCGTCTCGACGCCGAACTGCTTGTCGTGGGTGCGCAGGTTGTTGAGGAGCGTCGTGGTGATCCGGGCACCGGTCATGCCGAAGGGGTGACCGAGGGCGATTGCGCCACCGGAGACGTTGAGCTTGTCCTCGTCGATCTTCAGCTCGCGCGCCGAGCCGAGCACCTGCACGGCGAACGCCTCGTTGATCTCGAACAGGTCGATGTCGTCGATGCCCATGTTCGCGTTGGCGAGCGCCTTGCGGGTCGCGTCGATCGGTCCGAGGCCCATGATCTCCGGCGACAGGCCCGAGACACCGGTGGAGACGATGCGCGCGAGCGGGGTGAGCCCGAGTTCCTTCGCCTTCGTGTCGGACATGATCACCAGAGCGGCCGCACCGTCGTTGAGCGGGCACGCGTTGCCGGCGGTCACCGTGCCGTCCGGGCGGAAGACCGGCTTGAGCTGACTGACCGCCTCGTAGGTGGTGCCCGGGCGCGGACCGTCGTCGGTGCTGACGACCGTGCCGTCGGCGAGGGTCACCGGGGTGATCTCCCGCTCGAAGAAGCCACTCTTGATGGCCTCTTCCGCCAGGTTGTGCGAGCGCACGCCCCAGCGATCCTGGTCCTCCCGGGAGATCCCGGTGTGGGAGGCGACGTTCTCGGCGGTCTGTCCCATCGCGACGTAGACATCCGGCAGCAATCCCTCGCTACGCGGGTCGGTCCACGCCACGCCCCCCTCGGCGAGCTTCGCGCTGCGCGCCTGCGCCTCGTCGAACAGCGGGTTCTTGGTGTCGGGCAGGCCGTCGGCGTTGCCGGTCACGAAACTCGACACCGACTCGACACCGGCAGAGACGAACACGTCGCCTTCACCGGCCTTGATGGCGTGCAGCGCCATGCGGGTGGTCTGCAGCGACGACGAGCAGTACCGGTTGACGGTCACCCCGGGCAGGAAGTCGTAGCCGAGCTGCACCGCGACCACGCGGGCGATGTTGAAGCCGGACTGTCCTGCGGGCTGTCCGCAGCCGAGCATCAGGTCGTCGATCTCGGTGGGATCGAGGTCGGGGACCTGGGCGAGCGCCGCGGCGACCATCTGGGTCGCCAGGTCGTCCGGGCGGATCGATGCGAGCGAGCCCTTGCGCGCTCGCCCGATCGGCGACCGTACTGCGGACACGATTACTGCTTCGGGCATCTTCTCTCCTCGATGTTCCGGTCGTACTGCGACCTTACGACCCTCTGGGTCAAGCGGCTATCCTGTGCTAACTTACCAAGCAATCGCTTGGTTTGGTACAGACGTTAGGAACATGCCATGGGCATCACCTCGACCTCCGACAGCGCCGGTATCACCACGGTCACCGTCGACTTCCCGCCCGTGAACGCTCTCCCCTCACAGGCCTGGTTCGACCTGGCCGAGGCCGTGACCACGGCCGGGCGCAGTCTCGACACCCACGCGGTGATCCTGCGCGCCGAGGGCAGAGGCTTCAACGCGGGTGTGGACATCAAGGAAATGCAGGCCACCGAAGGGTTCGACGCCCTGATCGCCGCCAACCACGGGTGCGCCGCCGCATTCGCCGCCGTCTACGACTGCGAGGTACCTGTGATCGTCGCCGTCAACGGCTTCTGTGTCGGAGGCGGCATCGGTCTCGTCGGCAACGCGGACGTCATCGTCGCCTCCGACGACGCCGTCTTCGGCCTGCCCGAGGTCGACCGCGGTGCACTCGGCGCCGCAACACATCTCGCGCGCCTCGTCCCCCAGCACATGATGCGCACCCTCTACTACACGGCGCAGAACGTCACCGCGCAGCAGCTCGAGCACTTCGGCTCGGTGTACAAGGTCGTGCCGCGCAGCGAACTCGACGCCACCGCACGCGAGGTCGCCGAGATGATCGCCGCGAAGGACACCCGCGTCATCCGCCGTGCGAAGGAAGCCATCAACCGCATCGACCCCGTCGACGTGAAGACGAGCTACCGCCTCGAGCAGGGTTTCACCTTCGAGCTGAATCTCGCCGGCATCGCCGACGAGCACCGCGACGAGTTCGTCGCAACAGGAAAGCCGCGCAGCAACAGCTGACGCCTCACACCACCAGGAGTTCGGAACACCATGCGTGACAAGAGAATGTCGCTCGACGACGTGGTCGGCGAGCTGCGCAGCGGAATGACCATCGGCCTCGGTGGCTGGGGGTCGCGCCGCAAGCCCATGGCCCTCGTGCGGGCGATCCTCCGCTCGGACGTGAAGGATCTGACCGTCGTCACCTACGGCGGCCCCGATCTGGGCCTGCTGTGCTCGGCGGGCAAGGTGAAGAAGGCCTACTACGGATTCGTCTCGCTCGACTCGGCACCGTTCTACGATCCGTGGTTCGCCAAGGCCCGCACGGGCGGCGAGATCGTCGCCCGCGAGATGGACGAGGGCATGATCAAGTGCGGCCTGGAGGCCGCCGCGGCACGCCTGCCGTTCCTGCCCATCCGCGCAGGCCTGGGCTCGGCCGTCGTCGACTTCTGGGAAGGCGAACTGAAGACCGTCACCTCGCCGTATCCCGGCCCGGACGGCACCGAGACCCTCATCGCCATGCCGGCGCTGAACCTCGACGCGGCGTTCGTTCACCTCAACATCGGCGACAAGCACGGCAACGCCGGCTACCAGGGTGTCGACCCGTACTTCGACGACCTCTACTGCATGGCCGCCGAACGGCGCTACGTCTCGGTCGAGAAAATCGTCGAGACCGAGCAGCTCGTGAAAGAAGTTCCGCTCCAGCAACTCCTGCTCAACCGCATGATGGTCGACGGGATCGTCGAAGCACCGAACGGGGCGCACTTCACCCTCGCGGGCGACAGCTACGGCCGCGACGAGAAGTTCCAGCGCCACTACGCCGAGTCCGCCAAGGACCCCGAGACATGGCAGGCATTCGTCGACCGCTTCCTCTCGGGCAGCGAGGACGACTACCAGGCCGCAGTCCAGAAGTTCGCACAGGAGCAGGCATGACCACCACCGAGACCGTGACCCGCGCCGAGTACTGCGCGATCGCATGCGCCGACATCTTCGCGGGTGCCGGCGAGATCATGGCGAGCCCGATGGCGACACTGCCGCAGATCGGCGCACGCCTGGCCAAGCTCACCACCGAGCCCGACCTGCTGATCACCGACGGTGAAGCACTCATCCTCGCCGACGTCCCGGCCCTCGGCGCGAAGGCACCGATCGAAGGCTGGATGCCGTTCCGCAAGGTGTTCGACGTCGTCGCGTCGGGTCGCCGCCACGTCGTGATGGGCGCCAACCAGATCGACCGGTACGGCAACCAGAACCTGTCGGCCTTCGGTCCGCTCCAGCAGCCGACGCGTCAGATGTTCGGTGTGCGCGGCGCTCCCGGCAACACGATCAACCATGCGACCAGCTACTGGGTCGGCAAGCATTCCTCGCGTGTCTTCGTCGACACGGTCGACATCGTCTCGGGTGTCGGATACGACAAGGTCGATCCCGAGAACCCGGCGTACCGCTTCCTGGACATCGCGCGGGTCGTCACCAACCTCGGTGTCTTCGACTTCGGCGGCCCCGGCCACAGCTTCCGGGCGCTCTCGTTGCACCCGGGTGTCGAGGCCGAGACCGTCGCCGAGAACACGTCCTTCGAGGTCGCCGGTCTCGACGAGGCCGGTGTGACCCGCGAACCCACCGCCGAGGAACTGCGTCTGATCCGAGAGGTGATCGACCCCAAGGGACTCCGCGACCGTGAGGTTGCGCTGTGAGCACCCTGCGCACAGCACTGACGGAGCTCGTGGGCATCGAGCACCCCATCGTTCAGACGGGCATGGGCTGGGTGTCCGGCCCGCGGCTGACCGCCGCGACGTCGAACGCCGGTGGCCTCGGCATCCTCGCGTCGGCGACGATGACCTATCCCGAGCTCGAAGCGGCCGTGGCAAAGACGAAGTCGCTCACCGACAAGCCGTTCGGTGTGAACATGCGCGCCGACGCTTCGGACGCCGGCGAGCGCATCGACCTGCTGATCCGCGAGAAGGTCAAGGTCGCGTCGTTCGCGCTCGCACCGAAGAAGGAGCTGATCGCCAAGCTGAAGGATCACGGCATCGTCGTGATCCCGTCGATCGGTGCCGCCAAGCATGCCGTGAAGGTCGCCTCGTGGGGTGCCGACGCGGTGATCGTGCAAGGTGGCGAGGGCGGTGGCCACACCGGTCCCGTCGCGACGACCCTGCTGCTGCCGAGCGTCCTCGACGCCGTCGACATCCCCGTCGTCGCCGCCGGTGGTTTCTTCGACGGCCGCGGCCTGGCCGCCGCACTGTCCTACGGCGCGGCCGGCATCGCGATGGGTACGCGATTCCTGCTCACCAGCGACAGCGCCGTTCCGGATTCGGTGAAGCAGCAGTACCTTTCGCGGGGCCTGCAGGACACCACCGTGTCACTCAAGGTCGACGGCATGCCGCACCGCGTCCTGAACACCGACCTGGTGAACAGCCTCGAGAAGTCGAGCTACGCGAAGGGACTGGTCGCGGCCGCGCGGAACGCGACGAAGTTCAAATCGATGACGGGCATGAAGTGGTCGACCATCGTCAAGGACGGCCTCGCCATGAAGAAGGCGAGCGACCGCACCTGGCAGCAGATCATCATGGCCGCCAACACCCCCATGCTCCTCAAGGCCGGCCTGGTGGAGGGCAACACCGAAGCCGGTGTGCTCGCCTCGGGCCAGGTCGTCGGCATGCTCGACGACCTGCCGAGCTGCCAGGAGCTGATCGATCGCATCGTCGCCGAGGCCGTCGAGCGCATCGACGCCCTCTCGGCCCTGCGCGATCAGGGGCGTCCCGCCGCCTGATTCCGAGCTCTCCCTTCGACCCCGCCCATCCGCTCGCCGATTCATCATCCGCTACAGCGAATTTCCGTAGCGGATGGCCGGAATGCGAGCGGATGGGCGGGGTCGCTGCTATTCGGTGGTGAGCGCACTCAGCAGAGCCCTGGTGCGACGGAGCGAGGCTCGCTGGTCGTCGCCGACGGGGACGACCGCCGCCCAGACGTCGGTGACGCCCGCATCGAGCAAACCCTGCAGTTGCCGGCGCACCGACTCCTCGTCGCCCACGATCGCGATGTCCGCCGGGGTACTCGCGCCCGCCTCCTCCAGGACCCGTCGATAGCTGGGCATCCCCGCGTAGGACGTGGCGGTCGCGGCGACCGCATCCCGCGCGGCGTCCGCGTCGTCGTGGACTGCGACGGGCAGTCCCGCCACGATGCGCGGCTCCGGTCGGCCGGCCCGCGCGGCGGCCGCGTGGATCGCAGGGGCGATCCGCGATTCGATCACCTTCGGCGCCGCCATCCACAGGACCGTCCCGTCGGCGTACTCCCCCGCGACCCGCAGCATCCGCGGCGACATGGCGGACAGCAGGACGGGCACCTCGTGCGCGACGGCGACCATCCGTCCCGCGCTGCGGGTGGACCATGCCTCTCCCCGGAAGTCCACCTCCTCACCGCGCAGGAGTGCGGTGACGATCCGGATGTACTCCTCGGTGTTCTGCCCCGGGGTGTCGTACGACAGTCCGTAGACGTCCCGGACCAGGCTCTCGTGCGACGGTCCCAATCCGAGCGTGAATCCCGGCCGGCCCATGGCCTCGGCGACGCCCGCGGCGCGGTTCGCCTGCAGCAGCGGGTGGCACGGGTAGGTCTGGAGCACGGCGGTGCCGAGCTCGATCGATCCTGTCTCCCGACCGGCCACCGCGAGAGCTGCCAGCGGGTCGCCTGCGACGGTGCTCGCGAACCACAGGGACGTGAATCCCTCGGCCTCCGCCTGCTGTGCCTGCTTCACGATCCTGTCCGTGGACGACGCTCCGCCCGTGAGCCCGATTCGCATCGACACCTCCGTGATCGCGTCCCCATTCGATGGGGAGAACAGTACTCTCAAACAAAGAGAGTATGGATTCCCGGCGGAAACTGTGATGGCCGAGTCCGGATAGTTCCCACGATCGGAACCGACGTTGTTGTCGATCCTTCCCGGGATCAACGACAACAACATCGGTTCCGATCCGACTGACTACGGTCGTTGACGGATCCGCCGAGCTCGCGTTACCGTGCGCGGAACTGTTTACCGCAGGCATGGGGGCCCGGTGAGATCACGTACGGTCGCATTCGTCGTGGCGGCACTGGCCGCCTGCACCATCACATCCGCAGGACCGGCGACCGCCGATCCCACCGGTGGCGCCTCCGGTGCCTCCTGGCAGAGCCTCGTCGATGCCCCCGACGCCTATCCGAACACCGCCGTCGAGTGGGACGTACCCATCACACTGAGCGACGGGACGGTGCTCCGCGCCAACGTCTTCCGTCCCGCACACGCCGACGGCACGCCGATCGACGAACCCACACCGGTCGTCCTCGGTCTCACGCCGTACACGAAACTGTTGTCGACGCTGGCGTCGGTGGCGATGGAGGACCCGCAGTTCGCCCCACTCGTGGACGAACTCGGATCCGTCCTGAACTTCGGTGCCCCCTTCGACGGCATCACCGAACTCGCCGCCCCGGCATCCCAACTCGGCCGCGCCTTCGGACTCAACCGCGATCTCGTGCAGAACGGGTACACGCAGGTGATCGTCGACGTGCGGGGCACCGGTTTCTCCCACGGACAGTGGGACGTTCTCGGTCCGCGCGAGCAGCAGGACACCGTCGAGGTCATCGACTGGGCGGCGAAGCAACCGTGGTCGAACGGACGCGTCGGAACGACCGGCGTGTCCTATTCGGCGATCAACCAGATCCAGGCCGCCGGCCTACGACCTGAGGCACTCGACGCGGTCTTCGCCGTCGAACCCGGCAACGACCTGCTGCGCGACATCGTGGGCACCGGCGGCGCCGTGGGCGTGGGCTTCATGCCCGCCTGGCTCGGGCTCGTCAACGGGCTCAAGTGGGTTCCCGATATGCAAGCCCTCCTCCAGGGCCGGTTCGACGCGCAGTGGTTGCGCGACAGGCTCGCCGACCCCGCCACGAAGATCCCCGAACTCTTCGAGGTCCTCACCGCGCCGAGCATCGACGGTGTCTCCCCCGATGCCCTCGCGGTCGCTCAGGACGGCCCGTTCTACCAGGAACGGCAGGCCCGACTCGAGTCGATCGAGGTGCCCACCTTCGTGTTCGGGAACTGGCACGACATCTTCGCCAACAGCGAGCCCGACATCTACAACCGGATTCCCGTCGAACCCGGCCGCAAGCAACTGGTGATGGGCGACGGCTACCACGCGATCCTCGGTACCGGATTCGGCACCCCGGGACATCCGCCGAACATCACGGCGCTCCAGCACGCCTGGTTCGACCGCTGGCTCAAGGACATCGACAACGGCATCGACGAGTACGGCCCGGTCACCCTGCTGCAGCAGGGCGGCGGTTGGGTCACGAACGACGAGTTCCCACGCAGCCCCGTCGACCACGAGAAGCTCTTCCTGTCGGCGGCTCCGAGCGGCACGGCCGGGCACGCTCTCCACGACGGCACACTCGCGACGTCGGCGCCCGAAACCGCGCAACGACTCACCGTCGCCCCGGGACTGCGCGGCTTCTGTTCCCGTGAGGCCGCACAGGGCACCGCCGGCATCGCGGTGCTGTTGGGCGCGGGATGCACGAAGGACGCCCGGTTCAACGAGGCCGAGGGCCTCACCTTCACCAGCGGGCCGGTCACCGAACCGACCGTGCTCTCGGGACCGGTCAACGTGCACCTCGAGACCGTCCTCGACGCCACCGACGGATTCTGGTCGGTTTCCGTGAACGACGTGGCTCCGGACGGACGGTCCACCGTGCTCACCACCGGTTCCCTCGTCTCGTCGCTGCGGGCGATCGACGATTCGAAGAGCACGTTCACCGCCGACGGCGACTATGCGCAGGCACATCCGGTGCTGACCCTCGAGTCCCGGCAGCCGATCGTCCCGGGGCAACCGACGGCCCTCGACATCAGTACGCTGCCGACCGAGGCGGTCCTGCAACCGGGGCACCGCATCCGCGTGGACGTCTACGCCGCGAGCGTCCCGCGCTCGCTGCCCCTCGGTCCGATGCTGGTCGAGAGCGGACTGCGGCCACAGCACCTCGAACTGAACCCCGCCTCACCGAGTTTCGTGACACTGCCCGTCGCTCGATAGGAGGGTCGCGTCACCGGGCGTCGGGTCGACGCTCGAGCGTGTCCCGATCCCACGCACCGAGCCGGGCGGCGGCCTCGTAGGTGCTGTGCAGAAACTGCAGCAGTTCGGTGTCGGGATCGGCCGCGGTCCGCACCGCCTCGTAGGGCAGCACGAACTCCCCCAGTTCCGCTGAATAGTGAGCGGCATCCGGTCGCACCGGGGCTTCGCCGAATTCGTCGAGGCCGGGGTAGACGTAGGAATAGAAGGCTCCTTCGTCCCCACCACCCGGCCAGAAGCCACAGCTGCTGAGCTCGTGCGAGTAGGCCTCCGTCATCACCCGGTCGGGGCAGTTCGGGATCCCGCCGGGGTGCGGCGGGGCGGTGCGTCCGGAGAACCGGGTGCACGCGAGGTCCATCGCGCCCCAGAAGAAGTGCACCGGACCGACCTTGCCGAGGAAATCCGCCCGGAACACCTGCAGGACACGCTGGGCCTGCACGAGCTGCCGCCAGAAGAGGTGGGCGGCCTCGGCGTCGTAACTGTCGTGCTCACGGTCCTGAGCGAACGGGATCGCCGGATCCACCTCGTTGGGTGTGCCGTGGATGCGAGTCGCGATACCCAGCTCGTCCAGCGCTCCGAGGGTGCGGGTGTAGAACTCGGCTACGGGCTGTGCGACGAGAGGCACCGAACGACTGCGACCGTCGCTCGCGCGGATGTGCAGCCGGTGCTCGAAGAAGTCGAATTCGATGTCGAAGACGGAGTTCCGGTACGGGATCGACGAGGTGCTCAGCCCTCGCGGCGTGACGTACAGCGTCGTCTGCCACCAGTGGTTGACCATCGGCGCGTGAGCCATCCGGATCTTGCCGACGATCTGCAGCCACATGTGGAGGGTGTCGCGGGTCGCGGTCCATTCCGCCGTGCGCAGCCTCGGCCACGCATCACCGGAGACCGGTTCCGATTCGTTCACAACGCCTCCCTTGTCGAGGGATCGGGATCAGGAGAACGATCCGTGCCGCCCCTCCCCGGACGCGAAGCGGGCGGCCCCGCCGGCCGCATCGCTCTCTAGGGACTGCATGCCGACCGTGAACTCGAATGCGAGCGCGTCGGATTCGGAACGGCCGAACTGCGCGTGGACCGACCACCGGTCGTTGCGCATGCACGTCTGTGGGAAGCCGGCGATCTCCCGCGCCATGTCCTCGGCGACCTCGCGTGTTGTTCCCGGTTCGACCACGCGGTTGGCCAGACCGAAGTCGAGCGCTTCCGCGGCATCGACCGGACGGCCGGTCAGGATCATGTCCATGGCCCGGCTCGCGCCGATGAGGCGGGGCAGCCGAACGGTCCCGCCGTCGATCAGTGGCACACCCCACCTGCGGCAGAAGACACCGAACACCGCATCGGCGGACACCACCCGCAGATCGCACCAGATCGCCAGTTCGAGTCCGCCGGCCACCGCGTAACCCTCCACCGCCGCGATCACCGGCTTCGACAGCGACATGCGTGTCGGCCCCATCGGTCCGTCGCCGTTCTCACCGAGGACGTTCTGTTCCTCGGTCCCGATGGCCTTGAGGTTCGCTCCCGCACAGAAGTTCCCACCGTCGCCGTAGAGGACGGCGACGTCGGCGTCGGGGTCGGTGTCGAAGGCCCGGAACGCGTCGGCGAGTTCGGCGGCCATCGGACCGTCGACGGCGTTCCGGCGCTCGGGACGGGTCATGATCACCGTCGTCACCCGATCGCGTGTCTCGACGCGGATCGATTCGTACTGCGTCATGCCCGTCCTCCCCTGTTCAGCAGCATCGGCTTCCAGGGTTCGAGTCGGCCGCGGCGTGCCGTTCCCGCCAGTAGTCGCGTTCGCTCAACGGCGGTCGATCGGGATGCTTCCGGCGGTGTACTTCGACGTACCGCGCGTAGTCGTGGTCGCCCATGACGGCACCGATCCACCACCACGCACGTCGCAGTGCGGTGATCACGACAGATCCTGGTCCCGATGTTCGACGAACGCGTGCGCGGCGCCCGGTGCACGGACCTTGCCCGACGCGATGAGTTCGTCCCACTCCTTCTGCAGTTCCCGTTCCACCGGGGTCGGCACGAAACCGGCCGGGGCGAAGATCTTCGACGGCACCGCCGGGGTCTCGGTGGTGGGCATGCCTCCGGCACGGATCGATCTGATGCACACCACCACCCCGGCCACGAAGACGATCAACACGAGAACGGCGAACACGATCGACAGTGTGCCCTGGATGAAGGTGTTGCGGATGACGGCGTCTATCTCGTCCGCCGTCTTCGCCGACCCGAAGGTGGTCGCGCCGGAGTTCTTCGCGTCGACGAAGGCGCGGTGCTGCGCCCAGTAACCGACCGCACGGTCGCCGGAGAAGATCTTCTGCCACGACGCCGTCATGGTCACGATCAGATCCCACACCAACGGCACACCGGGGATCCAGGCCCACTTCACCAGGCCCTTCTTCACGACGATGGCGAGCACCACCGTCAGGGCGATCGCCGCGAGCAGCTGGTTGGCGATGCCGAACAACGGGAAGAGGGTGTTGATGCCGCCCAGCGGGTCGGTCACGCCCATCAGCAGGATCCCGCCCCACGCGGCGACCACCACGAACGAGCAGAACCAGGCACCCGGACGCCAGGACGGATCCTTGAACCGCTGTGCGGGTCCGCCGAGGTTGCCGAGCGAATCCGAGAGCATGAACCGGGCGACGCGCGTGCCGGCGTCGACGGTGGTGAGGATGAACAGCGCCTCGAACATGATCGCGAAGTGGTACCAGAACGACTTGAGGCTGTCGCCGCCGAACAGGTCGCTGAGCACCTGAGACATACCGAACGCGAGGGTCGGGGCACCACCGGTGCGGGAGATGATCGATTCCTCCCCCACGCCTTCCGCGGCGGCGGCGATCTGTTCCGGGGTGATGTCCGGTGAGCCGAGACCGAGTCCGTTGACGTAGGCGGCGGCGGTCTCGGGGGTGCCGCCGGTGAGGGCGGCCGGTGCGTTGAGCGTGAAGTACAGGTGCTGGTCGATGATGCATGCGGTGACCAGCGCCATGATCGCGACGAACGACTCGGTGAGCATGCCCCCGTAGCCGATGAGCCGGATCTGCTTCTCCTTCTCGATCAGCTTCGGGGTGGTGCCCGAGGAGATCAGCGCGTGGAATCCCGACAGTGCGCCGCACGCGATGGTGATGAACAGGAACGGGAACAACGATCCGGCGAAGGCCGGGCCGTTGCCCTCGATCGCGAAGGAGGTGACGTCGGGCATCTCCAGGACGGGACGCGCGACGAGGATGCCGATGGCCAGCAGCACGATGGTGCCGACCTTCATGAAGGTCGACAGATAGTCGCGCGGGGCGAGCAGCAGCCACACGGGCAGCACCGACGCGGCGAAACCGTAGGCGATCATCAGCCAGGAGATCGCCACCGGCGACAGGGTGAACCAGTCGGTGCCCCAGTCGGTCTCGGCTACCCATCCGCCCGCAATGATCGCGGTGACCAGCAGGACCACACCGATGAGCGAGACCTCCGCGACCTTGCCGGGACGCAGGTACCGGAGGTAGACGCCCATGAACAGGGCGATGGGGATCGTCATCGCGATGGAGAACAGACCCCAGGGGCTCTCGGCGAGGGCGTTGACGACCACCAGCGCCAGTACCGCGATGAGGATGATCATGATGACGAGGACCGCGATGATCGCGGCGACACCGCCGATGGGCCCGAGTTCCTCCCGGGCCATCTGACCGAGGCTGCGCCCGCGTCGGCGCGACGAGATCCACAGGACGAGGAAGTCCTGGACGGCACCGGCGAAGACGACGCCGACGATGATCCAGATCGTGCCGGGCAGATAACCCATCTGAGCGGCGAGCACCGGGCCGACGAGTGGGCCGGCCCCGGCGATCGCCGCGAAGTGATGGCCGAACAACACCCGACGGTCGGTCGGCATGTAGTCCTTGCCGTTCTCCAGTTCCTCGGCGGGGGTCGCACGGTCGTCGCGTGGCTGGACGATCCTGCGTTCGATGAACTTCGCGTAGAAGCGATACGCGACGAGATAGGTGCAGACGGCGGCGATGACGAACCAGACCGCGTTGATCTCTTCACCGCGGACCAGCGCGATGATCGACCAGGCGACGGCGCCCAGGATCGCGAGTACGAGGAAGACGATCCGTGCGGTCGGTGAGATCGGTGTCCGGTCGACGACACCGACAGGAGGAAGATCGGGATCGGTCCGGAGGTATTCGACCTCGCTGTTCTGTGGCGCCGGGTCCACGGCCATATCGGCTCCTCACCGGGCTCGCCGCGGGTCCGCGGAAGTCGCGACGGGCCTCGAACGTGCTCGATTCTCGACCAGCGTCACGCTACTCGCGCGCGTCGACGAAGGAACCGGAATCGATCAGCCGCGTGCGGCGATCCGCGCCTGCACCTCGGGCCGACGCAGCGGTGGGACCGTCGGCGGTGGTTGCCGCCGCTCGGGAAGGGACGCGAGCAATCTCGTGGTCGTCGCAGTGACCTCGGCGACGGCCTGCTCGAACGGTTCCCGGGTGGCGTCGGAGAGTTTGTGGATCCCGCTGACCTTACGGACGTACTGCCGCGCGGCCGCTTCGATCTCCTCGGCGGTCGCAGCCGGCTCGAGCCCGCGCAGCTCCGTGATGTTCCGGCACATGCTTCGAGGGTAGACGCCACTCGAGTGCCGAACCGAACATTCGCGCGCCCGCTGTCGATCCGCTACGGCAATTGCTGCAGCGGATGACGAACGGGCGCGCGAATGTGAAGGAGCAGGTCAGATGCGTTCGATGATGGTCACGTTGGCGGTGCCGCCACCCTCGCAGATGGTGAGCAGGCCGTAGCGGCCACCGGTGCGCTCGAGTTCGTTGAGCAGCGTCGACATGAGCTTGGTGCCGGTCGCGCCGAGCGGGTGACCGAGGGCGATCGCGCCCCCGTTGACGTTGACCTTCGACGGGTCGGCGCCGATCTCCTTGATCCACGCCAGGACGACCGGCGCGAAGGCCTCGTTGATCTCGATGAGGTCGATGTCGTCGATCGTCAGACCGGTCTTCTCGAGGGCGTACTGCGTCGCCGGGATGGGAGCGGTGAGCATGAAGATCGGGTCGTCGCCGCGGGCGCTGAGGTGGTGGATGCGCGCGCGGGGCTTCAATCCGTACTTCTTCACGGCCTCGTCGGAGGCGAGCAGCACCGCGGACGCACCGTCGGAGATCTGGCTGGCGACGGCGGCGGTGAGACGACCACCCTCGACGAGCGGCTGCAGCGACGCCATCTTCTCGAGGCTGGTCTCGCGCGGGCCCTCGTCGACGGCCGCATCACCGAGCGGCACGATCTCGTTCTCGAAGCGTCCCTCGGCGATGGCAGCCTTGGCGCGCTCGTGGCTCTGCAGCGCCCACTTCTCGAGTTCCTCGCGGCTGAGGTCCCACTTCTCGGCGATCATCTCGGCGCCCTTGAACTGCGAGACCTCGTCGCTGCCGTAGCGCTCGGTCCAGCCGGTCGACCCGCCGAAGGGGGTGTCGAAGCCGTACTGCTGTCCGACGATCATGGCTGCGGAGATCGGGATCTGCGTCATGTTCTGCACGCCGCCGGCGACGATGAGGTCGGCGGTGTTGCTGAGGATCGCCTGGGCGCCGAAGTGCAGGGCCTGCTGGCTCGACCCGCACTGACGGTCGACGGTCACGCCGGGTACGTGCTGCGGGTAACCGGCGGCCAGCCACGCGGTGCGGGCGATGTTGCCGGCCTGGCCGCCGATGGCGTCGACGCAACCGAACACCACGTCGTCGACGTCGGCGGGGTCGATGCCCGTGCGCTCGACGAGCGCCTTGATCACGTGCGCGCCCAGGTCGGCCGGGTGCACGTCCGCGAGCCCACCCTTCTTCTTGCCGATGGGGGTGCGCACCGCGTCGACGATGTAGGCCTCGGTCATGATGTCTCCTTAGGAAGAATTCTGGTTCGACAGTCCGTCGAGAACGATGGAAAGGTATTGCTGGGCAACCTGGTCGATGCTGAGCGCGCCCCCCGGGCGGTACCAGCGGACCGCGACCCAGACCGTGTCGCGCAGGAACCGGAAGACGAGTTCGACGTCGAGATCCGGACGGAAGGAACCGTCGGCGACGCCGCGTTCGATCACGCCCACCCACAGGTCGCGGAACTCGATGTTGAGTTCACCGATGTAGGCGAAGCGGTCGCCTTCGAGATGCTTGGCCTCACCCTGGTAGATGGCGACGGCGGCGTGCGACCGGTCGATCGCCTCGTAGGAGGTCGTCACCAGCGCTGCGAGCGTGTCACGCGACGGCAGGTCGGACGCGACGATCTTGCGGTAGCTGTCGAACAGGTCGCCGAGGAATGCGCGCAGGATCTCGTCGACCATCGACTCCTTCGAATCGAAATGGTGGTAGAGGCTGCCGGAAAGGATGCCGGCGGCATCGGCGATGTCGCGCACGGTCGTGGCCCGCACACCGCGCGACGCGAACAGGTCGGCTGCGATGTCGAGCAGTTCCGCGCGGCGTCCGGACTTGCTGGAGGTGTCGTCGCGTGAGGGAGTCATGACGGACATCCTTTCAAGCCGACCGAGGGCGGGGTCATGCGCGCTGCGAGGAGACCGACACGACCTCGCCGGTCAGATAGGTCGTGTAGTCGCTGGCGAGCATCGCGATGGTCGCCGCGACCTCCCAGACCTCGGCGGCGCGGCCGTAGGCCTCACCGGCGGCGAGGTTGTCGAGCAGTTCCTCGCTGGTGACCTTCGCGAGGAAGGGGTGCCGGGCGATGGACGGGGCGACGGCGTTGATGCGCACGCCGTATTCGGCGGCCTCGATCGCGGAGCAGCGGGTCAAGGCCATGACGCCGGCCTTCGCCGCCGCGTAGTGCGCCTGCGAGTGCTGCGCGCGCCAGCCGAGGACCGACGCGTTGTTGACGAGCACTCCGTTGTGGTCGACCGAACGGAAGTAGCGCAGCGCGGCGCGGGTCGCGCGGAAGGTGCTGGTGAGGGTGATGTCGAGGACGCGATCCCATTCCTCGTCGGTCATCTCGACGACGGGCGTCTCCCCGCCGAGTCCGGCGTTGTTGACGAGCACGTCGATGCGGCCGAGCTGGTCGGCGGCGCCGGCGATGAGGGCGTCGACCTGCTCGGTGGACGACACGTCGCACACGATCGTCGCGACCTGCTGTTCGGGGAACTCGGCCGCGAGCTTCTCCGCGGACTCGCCGAGCCGGCGCTCGTGGAAGTCGGAGACGAGCACGTCGGCGCCCTCGAGCAGCGCGCGGCGCGCGGTGGCGAATCCGATGCCGGTGCCGGCGGCGGCGGTGACCACGACCTTCTTGTCGCGGAGCAGGCCGTGGCCGGGGGTCTCGACCGGCGGGGTCGCGAGCGGGGATGCGGGGCGGGGTGAAGCGGTCACGGACGTGCCTCCCGGGGAAGGCCGAGCACGCGCTCGGCGATGATGTTGCGCTGGATCTCGTTGGATCCGCCGTAGATGGTGTCGGCGCGGGTGAACAGGAACAGCCGCTGCCACTCTGCGAGCTCGAGATGCTCGGGATCGGTGATCTCGGAGGGATTTCCGGCATGGTCGTGATCGGGGCCGACGAGCGACGACGCACCCTGCACGTCCATGGCGAGCTGACCCAGATCGCGATGCCAGTTCGCCCACAGCAGTTTCGCGACCGACGCCTGACCAGGGTCGGCGTCGCCGAGGGTACGCAGGGCGTGGGCGCGCATGACCCGCAGTCCGATCCGCGCGCGGGCGATGCGCTCGCGGAGGTGCGGATCGTCGATCGCACCGTTGCTCTCGGCGACGGAGACGATGCCGTCGAGTTCGCGGGCGAAGCCGATCTGCTGCCCGAGGGTGGAGACGCCGCGTTCGAAGGTCAGCAGACCCATCGCGACCTTCCATCCGTCGCCGGGGGCACCGACGACGAGGTCGGCGTCGGTGACGGCGTCGTCGAAGAAGACCTCGTTGAACTCGGAGGTGCCGGTGAGCTGCTGGATGGGCCGCACCGTGACGCCGGGCTGGTCGAGGGGTACGAGCAGGAAGCTCAGGCCGTGATGACGGCTCGAACCGGGTTCGGTCCGCGCGACGACGAAGGCCCACTGTGCGACGTGTGCGAGCGACGTCCAGACCTTCTGGCCGTTGATCACCCACTTGTCGCCCTCGAGGCGGGCGGTGGTGGAGACGTTGGCGAGGTCGGAGCCGGCTCCCGGTTCCGAGTAGCCCTGCGCCCACAGTTCAGTGACGTTGCGGATGCCGGGCAGGAAGCGCTGCCTCTGCTCCTCGGTCCCGAACGCGATGAGGGTGGGCCCGAGCAGTTCCTCACCGAGGTGGTTGACGCGCGCGGGGGCGTTCGCCTTCGCGTACTCCTCGTGGAAGATCACGCGCTGATCCATGCTCGCGCCGCGACCGCCGTACTCGGTGGGCCAGCCGATGCAGGTCCATCCGGCAGCGGCCAGATGCCGGTCCCACGCGAGTCGCTGTTCGAAGAACTCGTGTTCGCTTCCGGGTCCGCCCTTGCCCCTGAGCTCGGCGAACTCGCCGGTCAGGTTGTCTTCGAGCCACTGCCGAACGGTGGCTGCGAACTCCGCATTTTCCTGGCTCTCGCTCTCGTGCACATCCGTACGATAACCTACCAAGCAATTGCTAGGTAGGGAGCTCTGTGAACACACGACCGAGAACCACTCCGGCCGCACTCGTACGTGCCGCCGACACCTGGCCGGACCTGCTCGCGATCGCCGACGGCGACACCCGGCTGACCTTCGCACAACTGCGCGACCACGTCCGCGATTTCGCCGCGGCGCTCGTCGCCCGCGGCGTCGAACGCGGTGCGCGCGTCGTCATCTGGTCGCCCAACACGTTCCACTGGGTGATCGCGGCCCTGGGCGCGCACTGGGCCGGCGGTGTCGTCGTACCCCTCAACACCCGCTACACCGGAAGCGAGGCCGCCGACGTCGTCGAGCGCGTCCGCCCCGAGGCTCTCGTCGTGGTCGGCGAGTTCCTCGGCAGCAACCGGTACACCGAACTGAGCAAGGCCGCGCCGGAACTGTCGATCCCGACGACCGTGCGGGTCCCACTCGGCGGGAACGACGCGCCGACCGACGGAGTCGTCGAGTGGGCGGACTTCCTGTCCTCCGCCACCGATGCCGCCCGCACCGAAGCCGACGCGCGCGCCGCGGCCGTGACCCCCGACGACGTCTCCGACATCCTGTTCACCTCGGGCACGACCGGCCGCAGCAAGGGCGTGCTCAGCGCCCACCGTCAGTGCATCGGTGTGGCGCAGGCGTGGGGTGAGTGTGCCGAACTGACGACCGACGACAACTACCTGATCATCAACCCGTTCTTCCACAGCTTCGGGTACAAGGCCGGTTTCGTCGCCGCACTGCTCCACGGCTCCACCGTCATCCCCCTCGCGACCTTCGACGTGGAGAAGGTCATGGCGATGGTCGCGGCCGAGCGCATCAGCGTGCTCCCGGGCGCCCCGACGATCTACCAGTCCATCCTCGACCACCCACATCGCGGTGACTACGACCTGAGCAACCTGCGCATCGCCGTCACCGGCGCCGCACCCGTGCCCGTCTCCCTCGTCGAACGCATGCAGAACGAACTGAGCTTCGACGCGGTGCTCACCGCCTACGGGCAGACCGAGGCGGTCGTCGCGACGATGTGCCGCACCGACGACGATCCCGTCACCGTCTCCACCTCGTCCGGACGCGCCACCGCCGAGTTCGAGGTGCGCATCGGCGACAAGGGCGAGATCCTGCTGCGCGGCCCGAACGTCATGCTCGGTTATCTCGACGATCCCGAGGCCACCGCCAAGACCGTCGACGAGGACGGATGGCTGCACACCGGCGACGTCGGAACCCTCGACGAGCGCGGCTATCTCGACATCACCGACCGCCTCAAGGACATGTACATCAGCGGCGGATTCAACGTCTATCCGGCGGAGGTCGAAGCGGCACTGCTGCGCCTGCCGGGAGTCCACGAGGTCGCGGTGATCGGTGTCCCCGACGAGCGCATGGGTGAGGTCGGCCGAGCGTTCGTGGTCCCGCTGGACGGACATCCGCTCACCGAGGACGACGTGATCGCCTATGCCCGAGAGAAACTCGCCAACTTCAAAGCGCCGCGATCGGTTCGGTTCGTCGATACGCTGCCCCGAAACCCGTCCGGCAAGGTACTGAAGAACGTTCTGCGTGAGGAGAAGTCATGACCGTCCCGTTCGAGCCCGATGTCGTCACCTATGAGGTGCGCGACGGCGTCGCGATCGTCACTCTCAACCGACCCGACTACCGCAACGCCCAGAACTCGGTCATGACCTACGCACTCGACGCCGCCTTCGAGAAGGCCGTCGAGGACGACGAGGTCAAGGTGATCGTGCTGGCCGGCAACGGCAAGCACTTCTCCGCCGGCCACGATCTGGGCACCCCGGGCCGCGACCACCACGTCCACTACGACAACAAGGCCGTGATGTGGTGGGACCACGTCGACAAGCCCGGCGGCGACCAGCGCTACGCCCGTGAGATGGAGGTATACCTGGGGATGTGCCGCCGCTGGCGCGAGATCCCCAAGCCCACCATCGCGTCGGTGCAGGGCGCCTGCATCGCCGGCGGTCTCATGCTGGCGTGGGTGTGCGACCTGATCGTCGCGTCCGAGGACGCCTTCTTCTCCGATCCCGTGGTCCGCATGGGCATCCCGGGCGTCGAGTACTTCGCGCACCCGTGGATCCTCGGAACGCGCTTCGCGAAGGAGATCCTCTACACCGGTGACCGTTTCAGCGCCCAGCGCGCCTACGAGGTGGGCATGGTCAACCGGGTCGTGCCGCGCGAGGAGCTCGAGAACGAGACGCTCGCCCTCGCCGCCCGCATCGCGGAGATGCCGCGCTTCGGTCTCGCGCTCACCAAGCGCGCCGTCAACCAGTGCGAGGACCAGATGGGCATGCGCAACGGCATGGATTCGGTGTTCGGCCTGCACCACTTCGCACACGCGCACAACGCCGAGGTCGGCGCCGACTCTCTCGGTGGCATGAACGCCAAGTCGATGGCCGCGAGCGCCCGTCCGGTGGAAGGGGCGAAGTAGTGGATCTGCAGCTCGACGACACCACCCTCGCGTTCCGCGACGAGGTACGCGCCTTCCTCGCCGAGAACGTCCCCAAGACGCCGCTGAAATCGATGGACACGGCCGAGGGCTTCGAAGAACACCGGCAGTGGGAACGCACCCTCGCCGATGCACGCCTGTCGGTCGTCTCCTGGCCCGAGGAACTCGGCGGCCGCGACGCGACCCTCGAGCAGTGGGTCGTGTTCGAGGAGGAGTACTACCGCGCCGGCGCGCCCGGCCGGGTGAGCCAGAACGGCATCTTCCTGCTCGCCCCCACCCTGTTCGAGCACGCCCACCCCGAGCAGCTCGCCCGCATCATGCCCCGTATGGCCCGGGCCGACGACATCTGGGCCCAGGCCTGGTCGGAACCCGAGTCCGGCTCCGACCTCGCGTCGCTGCGCTCGACCGCCACGAAGGTCGACGGCGGCTGGCTGCTCAACGGCCAGAAGACGTGGAGCTCGCGGGCGTCCTACGCCGACATGGGCTTCGGCCTGTTCCGCTCCGACCCGGAGGCCCAGCGGCACAAGGGCATCACCTACTTCATGTTCGACCTGCGGGCCGAGGGCGTCACCGTGCGACCGATCCCGCAGCTCGACGGGGAACCCGGCTTCGCGGAGATCTTCCTCGAGGACGTCTTCGTCCCCGACGACCCGGAGCGTCCCGGCGAATCCGGTGTGATCGGTGCGGTGAACGAGGGATGGCGGGTCGCGATGAGCACCGCCTCCAACGAGCGCGGTCTGTCGCTGCGTGCACCGGGCCGTTTCCTCGCAGCCACCGACCGACTGCTGCGCGCCTACGGCGAATCCGACCTCCACGGCGACACCGCGCTGCGCAACCGCGTCGCCGACGCGTGGATCGGGGCCCGCGCCTACGAGCTGTCGACCTGGGCGACCGTCACGCGCCTGACCGCGGGCGGGCAGCTCGGCGCCGAATCGTCGATCAACAAGGTGTTCTGGTCCGAATGGGACATCGCCGCGCACGAGACGGCGCTCGACCTGCAAGGCGCGGACGCCGAACTCGTCGACGGCTGGACCGACGGTTATCTGTTCTCGCTGTCGGGCCCGATCTACGCCGGTACCAACGAAATCCAGAAGAACGTCATCGCCGAGCGGCTGCTCGGCCTTCCGAGGGGTGATCGATGAGATTCGCACTCGACGAGTCCCATGAGGACTTCGCGTCCAGTATCGACGCCCTGCTCACCAAGTCGGACATGCCGCAGGTGATCCGTGCATGGAACAGCGGCGACACGACACCGGGTCTGCAGGTGTGGGAGCGACTGGCCGAGACCGGCGTCAACGGTCTGCTCGTCGCCGAGGAGCACGACGGCCTCGGGGCCGACGCGGTCGACCTCGTCGTCGCCGTCGAACAGCTCGGCCGCCACGCCGTACCCGGCCCGGTGGTCGAAACCGTCGCGGTGGCACCGGTTCTGCTCGCCGCCGTGGCACCCGAGCGTCTCGGTCCTCTTGCCGCCGGCTCGCTCGCCACCGTCGCGATGCTCCCCCACGCGCCGTACGCGGTCGACGCGCACGTCGCCGACCTCGCGCTGCACGTGGCCGGCGGCACCGTTTCGGTCGGCACCGCCGGAGACACGCGCGAGTCGGTCGATCGGTCGCGCACGCTCGCCTCGCTCACCGTCGGCGAGTCGCTCGGATCCGCCGATACCGCTGCGGCTTTCGACATCGGTGTCCTCGCGTCCGCAGCTCAGCTCCAGGGCCTGGGCCGGACCCTGCTCGACACCACCGTCGAGTACGCGCAGCAACGCAAGCAGTTCGGTCGCGCGATCGGCTCCTTCCAGGCGGTCAAGCACCATCTCGCCGAGGTGGCGGTCGCGCTGGAGATGGCACATCCGCTGCTGCACGGCGCGGCCATCGCCGTCCGCGACGAGCTGTCCACCGCGTCCCGGGATGTCTCGGCCGCGAAGGTCGCGTGCGGCGACGCCGCCTATCTCGCCGCGCGTACGGCCTTGCAGGTGCACGGCGCCATCGGCTACACCCAGGAATACGATCTGTCGCTGTGGATCACGAAGGTCCGCGCGCTCGTCACCGCGTGGGGCACCCCCGACGAGCACCGGGCACGCGTGGTCGCGGCACTCGAGAGCGAGGCGTCGTGACGTTCGAGACGGAAGAGCGCGCCGCACTGCGGGACTCGGTGCGCACCCTGCTCGCCAAGCACTCCGATTCGGCTGCCGTCCGGCGGGCGATCACCACCGGCAGCGGGTACGACGACGAACTGTGGACGATGCTCGTCGAGCAGGTCGGGGTCGCAGCCCTCGCCGTCCCGGAGGAATACGACGGTGTGGGCGCCTCGTGGGTCGAGACCCACGTGGTGCTCGAGGAACTCGGCCGCACGCTCACGCCGTCGCCGTTCCTGGGGTCGGCAGTGCTCGCGGCGCAGACCGTGCTGCTGTCCGGTGACGCCGACGCGGCGGCGCGTCTGCTCCCCGGCATTGCCGCCGGCGAGGTCGTCGCGGTGTGCTGGGCGTCGGCCGCCGGCTGGCAGCGTCGCGGCGTGAGCGCCGAGGGCGACGTGCTGACCGGAACCGCGCACTACGTGCTCGGCGGCGACATCGCGTCCACCCTGCTCGTGCTCGCCGCCGACGGTGACACGGTCGGCCTGTTCGAGGTCGATCCGGAGACCGACGGGGTGTCGCGGCGCCGCGTGCCCACGATGGATCCCACGCGTTCCCTCGCGGAGGTGTCGTTCTCGGCGGTGACCGGTCGTCGCCTGGCGTCGTCCGACGATCTCGTCGACCGGTTGCGGGCGTCCGCGGCGATCGCCCTGTCGGCCGAGCAGGTGGGCGCCGCGCAGGCCGTGCTCGACCTGACCGTCGACTACGCGAAGAACCGCAAGCAGTTCGGTCGCGCGATCGGGTCGTTCCAGGCGCTCAAGCACCGCATGGCCGACATGTACGCGCTCGTGGAGACGGCGCGGTCGATGTCGTATGCGGCTGCGTTGTCGCAGGATCCGCAGGACGCGTACGCGGCGAAGATCTACTGTTCGGAGGCCTTCCAGCAGGTCGCGTCGGAGGCCGTGCAGCTGCACGGCGGGATCGCGATCACCTGGGAGCACGACGCGCAGTTGTTCTTCAAGCGGGCGCACGGCAGCGCCCAGTTGTTCGGGCAACCGCGCGAATACCTGAGCGCGGTATCCGCCTGAGCAATATCGTCGGCGGCGATCCCTGCGAAAGATCGGTGATGTGCCTCCTCGATTCCTCGGTTCCGCTTCCCGTTCGTCCCCGCCGCGTCCTCGTGGCGGGGACGTCCGGTTCCGGCAAGACGACCCTCGCCGCGAGGATCGGGGAGATCCTCGACCTTCCGCACGTCGAGATCGACGGGCTCCACCACGGACCGAACTGGACGCCGCGTCCGTCCTTCCGCGAGGACGTCGAGGAGTTCACCGCGCAACCACGCTGGGTGACGGAGTGGCAGTACACCGCGGTGCGGCCGCTGCTCGTCGAGCGCGCCGATCTGCCGGTCGTGCGGCTGGCGAGCCGCCGGGAGGTCGATGCGTGGGCGGCGCTCCTCGCCTCCCGTCCCCCGACGGGTGAGTTCGACACCGACGGGTGAGTTCGACACCGACGGGTCGGAGGACACCTGATCGTCCGGGATTCCTCGCGCCCGCCGCGGCGGCTCGCTAACGTCGGAAAGATGACACCTCCCACGATCACGCTGAACTCCGGAACGACGATCCCGCAGCTGGGCCTGGGAGTCTGGCAGGCCACCAACGACGAGACCGAACACGCGGTCCGATACGCGATCGACGAGGCCGGTTACCGGCACATCGACACGGCCGCGGCCTACGGCAACGAGGAAGGCGTCGGCCGCGCGCTCGCCGCGTCGTCGGTGCCGCGCGAGGACATCTTCGTCACCACGAAGCTGTGGAACGCCGATCAGGGCTACGAGCCGGCGCTGAAGGCCTTCGACACGAGCCTGAAGAAGCTGGGCACCGAGTACGTCGACCTGTACCTGATCCACTGGCCGCTGCAGGACCGCGAACGGATCCTGCGCACCTGGGACGCCCTCGAGAAGATCGCCGAGTCCGGGCGTGCGAAGGCGGTCGGGGTGTGCAACTTCGAACCGCACCACCTGCAGTTGCTGGTCGATCGCGGCGGGCTGCTGCCGGCGGTCGATCAGGTGGAGTTGCATCCGCACCTGCCGCAGCAGGAGATCCGCCGGTTCGGGTCCGAACACGGCATCGCCGTGGAGTCGTGGAGCCCGCTCGGGGGCACGAGCAACTCGGGCTGGGGCCCGAACTCGAAGCCGAACACCCTGCTCGTCGACCCGATCGTCACGCGCATCGCCGACCGCCACAGCAAGTCGGCCGCGCAGGTGCTCATCCGCTGGCATCTGCAGAACGGGCTGATCGTCATCCCGAAGTCGGTGCACGAGCAGCGCATCTCCCAGAACATCGACGTCTTCGACTTCGAGCTCGACGAGCTCGACCTCAGCGAACTCGACACGCTCGACGACGGCACGCGGGTGGGCGCGCATCCCGACGAGATGAACATCGGCGCCCCCGCCTGATCCCTTCCCTCCGGAACTGGAACGTGTTCTCATTGCCGGGGTACGCACGTCCGACTTCCGGAAGGCAGCGATGAGCGAGACGACGACGCATCTGGTGCTGGGCAAGCCGGTCACGATGCCCGTGCAGGTCCGAACGGCCACGGCGTTCATGGGTATGTTCTCGGTTCCCGTGCGCCCCGCGCAGGAACTCGTCGCCCACACCGGGCTCGAAATCCTCCAGTACCGGCCGGGCCACGGGATCTGCACGCTCGTCTTCGTGGACTACGTCGACGGGGATCTCGGCCCGTACAACGAGTTCGGGGTGTGCTTCCTCGTCCGCAACCATCACAACCGCGGCGACGGCATCGTCGGCGACTGGCGGAGCCTGGTCGGCGGGCAGGCCGGTGCGCTCATCCACCACCTGCCCGTCGACGGCGACTTCACTCTCGCGGCGGGGCGCGGCATCTGGGGTTTCCCGAAGACCCTCGCCGACTTCGACGCCGACCACGACAGCAGCACCAAGCGCGGTTCGGTCTCCGCCGACGGAGCGCTGATCGCCGAACTGACCGTGGCGCCCGGACTTCCGCTGCCGGGCAAGGGTCTCGCGGCCTCGCTCGCCGCCTACTCGCACATCGACGATGTCACCCGGTGCACGACCTGGGAGATGAATCCGAGCGGGGTGCGTACCCGGCTCGGCGGCGCGACCCTTCGGTTGGGGACGCATCCGATCGCCGACGAACTGCGATCGCTCGGTCTGCCGCGACGCGCACTGGCCTCGTCGTCGATCCCCGATCTGTGGATGACCTTCGGCGACGCGACCGTCGTCTGACGATCCTCAGGACTCAGGAGAGCGCGCCCGAGACGGCGAGGACGGTCACCGCGACACCCAGCAGGGTGTCGAGCACACCGCAGAACTCCGCCAGCGAGCGGGCGACCACGGTGTTCCGGCGGAAGTGGATGTAGTCCCACGCGGCGTGACCGAGCAGTCCGAGCCCGACGATCACGCCCGCCGGGACGGGGGTGACCGTCACCGCGGCCACCGCGACGGCACCGAAACCCAGCATGGCCACGGCCGACGGCCCGGCGAGCATCGCCCGGCCGGCCGGGGTGCGCGCGAGTCCGTAGACGGCGCAGGAGGCACCGAGCGCGACCATCACGACGGTGATCTCGACCGGCACTCCGAACGCGACGACGGCGACCTTGCCGATGCCGATCAGCGCGATGGCGCCGAGGAACAGGGGCCAGGCCGCGCTTCGACGGCCCAGTACGGCGGCACCGAGATAGACGAGTGCCGCGCCGGTGAGGATCGCCGGGAAGTCGGTGCCCCCGTCCGCGAGGACGAACGCGGCGAGGGCAAGTGCGACGAAGCTCGGCCACCGGCGCAGCACCCCTCGTAGCAGCGCCTTCGGGTCGATGCCGGTCGCAGGTCGATCGACAGGAACGGTGATGTCGGAGCTCGTCATGAGGATCCGCCCTGAGTTGAACAGTGATGTTCGAGTTGATGGTCAGCGTAACCTGAACATCAGTGTTCGACAAGAGGAGGATCCGTGACCACCCACGATGCTTCCCCCCGCACCAGGAAACGTGCGGACGCCGAGCGGAACATCGAGGCGATCCTCGACGCCGCGCGCATCGCTCTGAGCCGTGATCCCGACGCGAGCATCGGGGAGATCGCCAAGGCAGCCGGCGTCGGGCGTGTCACCCTCTACGGCCACTTCCCCACTCGCGCAGAACTCGTCACCACGGTGGTGCAGCGCGCGCTCGCCGAGGCGGAACAGACCGTGGACCGGATCGACCTCACGGGCGATCCCCGCGACGCCCTGCATCGCCTGATCGCGGGTTCGTGGTCGCTGACCGCCGACGCCGGGGCGCTGCTCGCCGCCGCCGACCAAGCGCTTCCCGCCGAGGACGTCCGCGCCGCGCACGACGGCCTGCTCGCCCGCGCGACCGATCTCATCGAGCGCGGCCGTGCCGAGGGGGTCTTCCGCACCGACCTGTCGTCGTCCTGGCTGGCGTCGGTCCTGCACAGCCTGGTCCACTGTGCTGCAACCGAAGTCGCGGCAGGACGGTTGGCGGAGGAGGACGCCGCCGATCACATCGCTGCGACGGCTCTGTCGTCGTTCACCCCGCCCGCCTGAGCGGGATCAGCCGGACGCGATCACGCCGTCGACGTTCTGACGCTCGCGGAGCCGGGTGACCGTGTCGTGCAGGTGCTCGTCGAGCAGGCGCCGCACGTCGTCCCGGTCGGCGGTGCGGATCGCCTCCCGCAGCACGACGTGCTCGTCCACCTGCACGTGCAGATCGGGATAGGTGGTCTGCAGCGCGCCGAGGCACATCCGCGTCTCGACGAGGAGCGTGCGGGCCGCTCGCACGAGCCGCGGGCTCTCGGCACTGGCCACGAGGATCTCGTGGAAACGCCGGTCGCCGTCCGAGACACCGGTGGCGTCCTCTCGTTCGGCGGCGGTGCGCATCTCCTCGATCGCGGGTTCGAGGGCCTTCCACGTCTGTTCGCGACGGCCGTCCAGCACCAGGTCGAGGGCGCCGCCCTCGATGACCCAGCGGCTGCGGTAGATGTCGACGACGTCGTCGAAGGTGAGCTCGGTGACGAAGATGCCCCGGTTGCGGATGCTGTAGAGCAGGCCTTCGGACAGCAACCGCTGCATGGCTTCTCGCAGCGGTCCGCGGGAGACCTGGAAGTGCGCCGCCAGTTCGGCTTCGCCCAGCTGTTCCCCGGGACCGAGCGCACCCCGGACGATGGCCGACCGGATCTGTTCGGCGATGAGCTCGGCCGTGGACGGCCGGGTGACAGGACGTAGATCTTCCAGATCACCGAGCACCATGATCGGTCTCCTCCTCGAACAGCGAGCCCAGCTCCGGGCATTCCACTGTATATCCGGCGAGTTCCAGGCCGTGCCACACGGTGACCTGGTTGGCGGTCAGCACGGGCTTGCCGGTCTCCTTCTCGAGCTCCCGCATGACCCGCAGTGTATGCATCGCGGTGTCGGGCACCAGGACCGCCTGCGCGTCGGGATGATCGTTGGTACTCGCGAATTCGAGGACCGCCTCGTCGGTCAGGGTGCCGACCTCGGCGGCGGTGTCGATGCCGGCGTCGGCGAGCGAGACGACGTCGACACCGGCGTCCGCGAGGAAGGCGACGAACAGTTCGGCGACGTCCCGCGGATAACTCGCCGCCACGGCCACCCGGGTGATACCGAGCGCTCGCAGTGCGGCGACGAACGCGATGCTGGTGCTCGTCGTGGGCACGCCTCCCGCGTCCCGGGAGAGCTGCTCGACCTGGGTGCGTGCCCCCTCGGGTCCGTACACGAAGCTGCCCGACGTGCACGCCCACACGAGGGCGTCGAGGGGCTCGTCCGCGAACTGCGCCGCTCCCCCGGCGAGCTTGGCCGGACTTCCGAGGTCGAGGAGTTCGGGAACGGCGTGCAGATCGGTGCCGTAGATGTGGGCGACGGGCAGGTTCACCCCCAGGAGTTCGGCGGCGAACGGGTAGTCGTCCTCGGCGGCATGATCCGGATAGACGATCCCGACGGTCGTGCGGTCACGGTGCATTCAGAACACTCCTCTCAACCACTCCCCCGGCCCCGTCATGGGGAGCTTCATCCGTCCCAGGCACGACCAGATGGTGAGCTGGTTGGCCGTGAGGACCGGCTTGCCGAGTTCCCGTTCGAGCGGCGCGATCAGGTCGTAGGTCGGCAGGTTGGTGCAACTGACGAAGATCGCCTGGGCGTCGGGGGTGTCGGCCTCGATGATGTGCTCGGCGATGGTGCGGTAGTTGACCTTCCAGATGCCGCCGCCGAGCCCGAGATGTGACGACCGGACGACCTCGGTTCCGGCCTCGTTCAGGAAGTCGTGCAGCAGGTCGGTGAGCTCCCGGTCGTAGGGGGTGATCACCGAGATGCGGGTGAGGTCGAGTTTGTGGAGGGCTTCGAGCAGCGCTCCGGAGGTCGTGACCGCGCACGGTGCGCCCGCCTCGCAGATCGCGTCGCACAGGGCCTTCTCGTAGGCCACCCCGTTGACGAAACTACCCGAGGTACAGAGATACGCAACGACTTCCGGTTCCACCGACAGCACGTCGCGGGTCGCGACCATCAGGTGCCGTCGGTCGGACACCAGCTCGGCCATCGCACGGCTGACCGGCACCGGCTCGTAGGGGGTTCGAGCGAGGTGCAGTGTCACCTCGAGCGGCGCCCATCGCCACAGTTCTCGTTCCAGGGCGAGATCGAAGGGTGCGATCACACCGATGCCCCGCTGAGCCAGAGGACCTTCGAATTCGGGAATGTTCAGTTCCATACGGTCCCTCGGCTTCGTCAAGAGTTCCCTCAGCCTTGAGGATTGTTGACAATAATACGAGGCGCTCATACGGTGTCAACGTGGATGCCCAGCCGGTCGTTGCAGTGCTTCATGCCGAAGCCGTGCCGGATCGTGCGTGGATGGCCCCGGTGGCCGAACACGCCACGGTCCGCTACACCGACGCCGCCGGTCTGGCCGACGCTCTCGACGGCGCCGACATCCTCTTCGCCTACGACTTCCTCACCGACGCCCTGCCCGCGGCCTGGCACGCCGCGGCGTCCCTGAAGTGGATCCATGTCGCCGCGGCCGGGGTCGACGCCCTCATGTTCCCCGAGCTGCGCGACAGCGACGTGGTCGTCACCAACTCCCGCGGAGTCTTCGACGGGGCGATCGCCGAATACGTTCTCGCTCAGATACTCTCGTTCGCCAAGGACATCCCCGAATCCCTGCGGCTCCAGCACGAGCACATCTGGAAGCACCGGGAGTCCGAACGCATCGCCGGTCGCTCCGTGCTCGTCGTCGGCACCGGCCCGATCGGTCGCGCGATCGCCCGCCTGCTCTCCGCCGTGGGGATGACAGTCCGGGGCTCGGGCCGACGTGCCCGCGACGACGACCCCGATTTCGGCCGCGTCACCGCGACCGCCGATCTTCCGGCCGCCCTCGCCGACGTCGATTTCGTCGTCGTGGCCGCACCTCTCACGGATCAGACCCGGTACTTGTTCGACGCCCGGATGTTCGCCGCGATGAAGCCGCAGGCGCGCTTCGTCAACGTCGGGCGTGGCGAACTCGTGCGCACCGACGACCTGGTCGAGGCGCTGCGGTCGGGCACGATCGCCGGCGCCGCGCTCGACGTGCTCGACGTCGAGCCGCTCCCCGAGGACCATCCGCTCTGGGACATGCCGAACGTCTCGATCACCCCGCACAATTCGGGGGATTTCGTCGGCTGGCGCGACGCGCTGGTGGACGTCTTCGTCGACAACTTCCACCGTCACCGCAGTGGCGAACCTCTTCGGAACGTGGTGGACAAGAAGCTGGGTTACGTGCCCGGCGCGTGAGAGTCGGCATCGTCCGACGAGAAGGAGGCACGATGGAGCCCACAGACATGACCGCCGTCGAACTCGTGTCGGCGTTCTCCTCGGGCGAGCTGTCTCCCGTCGAGGTGACGCGAGACGTGCTCGATCGGATCGCGGCGCACGATCGCGAGATCAACTCGTTCTGCCTCGTCGACGAGGAGAAGGCCCTCGACCAGGCGCGCAGGTCCGAGGAGCGGTGGCGGACCGGCTATTCGAAGGGCCTGCTCGACGGGGTCCCCATCTCGATCAAGGACGTCTTCCTCACCGACGGATGGCCGACCCTGCGGGGTTCGCAGGCCATCGACGAGAACCAGGACTGGAACGTCGACAGCCCGGTCGCGGCCCGGCTGCGCGAGGACGGAATGGTGTTGGTGGGCAAGACCACCACCCCGGAGATCGCGTGGAAGGCGGTGACCGACTCGGCACTCTACGGGGTGACCACGAATCCCGCCGACACGACGAAGACCGCCGGTGGCTCGTCCGGAGGCAGCGCGGCGGCGGTCGCGGCAGGCTTCGGTCCGTGCTCCGTCGGCACCGACGGTGGGGGCAGCATCCGCATCCCCGCTTCGTTCTGCGGCGTCGTGGGTTTCAAGCCCACCCACGGCCGGATCCCGATCTTCCCCGCCAGCCCGTTCGGGCCGCTCGCGCACGCCGGGCCGATCACCCGGACGGTCGAGGACGCGGCGCTGCTCACCGACATCCTCGCGCTGCCCGACCCCCGGGACCCGACGGCCCTCGCGCCGCCGCTGACGACCTTCCGCGGAGGCCTCAACCGCGAAGTGGTGGGAATGGACGTCGCCTACTCCAAGACCCTCGGCTACGTCGACGTGGACCCCGAGGTCGGTGAGATCGTCGACCGGGCGGTCCGCGTCCTCGACGAGGCCGGACTGCGCGTGACCGCCGCCGACCCCGGTTTCACCGACCCGCTCGAGGCCTTCGAGAACCTCTGGGCGGCAGGCGCGGCCACGATGCTGAAGACCTTCCCCGAGGGCACGCGGGACAAGGTGGACCCCGGCCTCGGACGCGTGTGGTCCCACGGCGAACAACTCGGTGCCGTCGATTATCTCGAGGCCCGCGCGGTCGCCGCGGCGGTCGGCATCACGATGGGGATCTTCCACCAGAAGTACAACGTGCTGATCACCCCGACGATGCCGATCCCCGCCTTCGAGGCCGGCCACGACGTGCCTCCGGGTTCGACGTTGACCTCGTGGCCGCAGTGGACCCCGTTCACCTATCCCTTCAATCTCACGCAACAGCCGGCCATCAGCATCCCCGTGGGCACCACCTCGGCCGGTCTGCCCGTGGGTCTGCAGATCGTCGGGCCGCGGCATTCGGACGACCTGCTGCTCGCCGTCGCGCGGTTCGCCGAGTACGCGTTGAGCTGAGACGGGAAGAGCACCACGGGAAACGGCACCGCACATTGTGTGCGGTGCCGTTTCCCCTGCAACGACCGTCTATGCGCGTGCGAAGCTCAACGTCTCCCCCACGACCCCCTGGATCCACAGGTCGTTGCACGCGACGGCAAGTTCGGGCAGGCCCTCCTCGATGGTCGCGAAGACGTTGCCCGGTACCCATCCCACATCGCCGTTGAGCAACAGATTGTTCCGGCCGTAGAACAACGCGAGGTCGGTCGCTCCCTGCTGCGCATGGGCCTGCGATCCGGGTTCGTAACCGTATGCGGGATTGCCGATCTCCCACGGTTCGAAGTCGAACAGGCACACATCCCCGGGGATCGGCGTCACCGTCGGGTTCTCCCGGTGCGGTGCCGCCGTGATCCTCGGGACGAGGGTGTAGAGCTCGTTGCGGGCGTACTTGGCGTGGAACGCCGAGCCGCTCTGCGGCAGGGCGTCCCACACCGCCGCGCAGGTCAGCGGCGCCTCGTCGTCGAGAAGCCGTGCTCTGCACGTGATGTCGCGCTTGTCGAGAGTGATCGTGATGTATCGGGGCACGCGGACTCCCTCGTTCGACGGATTATCGGACCTCGGCGAGGACCTCGGACCAGATCCCGAGCGCATCCTCGATCTGCTGGGTGGTGACGATCAGCGGTGGGATCATGCGCACCACGTTCATGTGTGCGCCGCAGGTCAACAGCAGCAACCCCTTCTGCGCGGCGAGTTGTTGCGCTGCGGTCGCCCGTTCCCGGTCGGGCGCTCCGTCGGTGGTGAACTCGAGGCCCACCATGAGACCGAGACCGCGCACGTCACCGATGAAGTCGGTCGTGTGCTCCCGTGCGCCGGAGAGCAGTTCACGCCCGCGCGCGGCGGCGTTGTCGACGAGCCCCTCCTTCTCGATCACGTCGAGAGTGGCGACGGCCGCCGCGCACGAAACCGCATTCGCCCCGTACGTGCCGCCCTGTGATCCCGGACGGGCGCGCTCCATGAGTTCCTCGGAGGCGGCGATACCCGACAGCGGGAAACCGCTCGCGAGACCCTTGGCGATGGTGATGATGTCGGGTCGCACGTCGAAATGCTGATGGCCGAAGAACTTTCCGGTCCGCCCGAATCCGGTCTGGATCTCGTCGAAGACGAGCAGGATGCCGTGTTCGTCGGCCCGCTGCCGCAGCCCCCGGAAGAACCGGGTGTTGCCGGGGATGTAACCGCCCTCGCCCAGGACCGGTTCGACGACGAAGGCCGCGATCTCGTCCGGTGCCACGAGGGTCGCGAACAGGTAATCCAGTTCCTGCAGGGCGAAATCGGTCGCCTCCTCTTCCGACCAGCCGTAGCGGTAGGCGGTGGGGAACGGAGCGACGTGCACACCGCTCATGAGCGGCGAGAACCCTGCGGAGAAGCGGGTTCCCGAGGTCGTCATCGTGGCGGCCGCAACGGTCCGGCCGTGGAATCCGCCGTGGAAGACGACGATTCCGGGTCGTCCCGTCGCCTGGCGGGCCAGACGCAGCGCCGCCTCGACGGCTTCACTGCCCGAATTGGCGAAGAACAGCGAGTCGAGTCCTTCGGGGAGCACCGCGCCCAGGCGTTCGGTGAGTTCGAGCAGGGGCCGGTGCATCACGGTCGTGTACTGCCCGTGGATGAGCGAGCCGATCTGCCGGCGGGCGGCCTCGACGACGTGCGGGTGACAGTGACCGGTACTCGTGACGCCGATGCCGGCGGTGAAGTCGAGATACCGACGTCCGTCGGTGCCGTGGACGTAACAACCCTCGGCGTGGTCGACGGTGACGGGCGTTGCCTGCAGCAGGCGGGGTGAAAGACGGGTCATGACGATCCCTCCGAACAGCCGAGGGCGCGAACCCTCGTGCCGGTTGTCGGATTGTTGACAATATGGATAACACGTGGGGATGGTCGACGCAACGGCGAGCGGTGTAACGGCAGCGTTTCGTCACTCGCACTGGAGGGCATCCGCACAGCAGGAAGCCGCATCGCCCACGGATGAGGACATCATGATCAGCAACGACGACATCGACACCCTCGCTCGCGCCACCGCGTACGGACCGGACGGCGACAAGCTCGGACGAGTCGGAGAGGTGTACCTGGACAACGACACGGGCCGACCTGCCTGGATCACCGTCGTCACGGGTCTGTTCGGAACGCGCCGGCACTTCGCCCCCATCGACGAAGCCGAACTCGACAGCTCCGGAGTGCGCCTGCCCTTCGACAAGGACACCATCACCGGTGCGCCGAACATCGACGAGAACGGTGAGCTGACCCCGCTCGAGGAGGACGAGCTGTACCGCTACTACCGCCGGTTCGGGGACACCTCTGCCGAAGGTGGAACCACCGGCGACCGGGGCGGATTCACGGACGATCGGGGTGGACCGACCGACGACCGGAGCGGCCTCGACGAGCGGAGCGCGGCCGGTGGGGGTCTCGTCGGCGGCGCAGCCGGCGGTGGTCCGGCCGGTACCGGAGCACCGCACACCGGCGAGTCGTACGGCACCACCGCGCCGGTGGGAACCGGACAGTCGCCCACCGCGGGGACCGCGCACTCGCCCACCGCGGGGACCGCGCACTCGCCCACCGCGGGGACCGCGCACTCGCCCACCGCGGGGACCGCGCAGTCGCCCACCGCGGGGACCGCGCAGTCGCCTACCGCGGGGACCGCGCACTCGCCGACAGCGGGCGCCGGGCATTCACCGACGCCGCCCGACGTCGCGCGTGAGGAGATCGCCGGGAACTACCGGCCGAGCGAGGGCCAGCGGGACGAATCGCTCGAGCACTCGATGCCCGGACATACCGCGTCGACGCCGTCCACACCCTCCGGCACCGCGCACTCGGCGGCGGACACCGCCCGCCACGCGGCTTCCGGCACCGGTACCGGCAGCGATCAGGAGATCGTCGGCCCGGGACCGACGGGACCGGCGCACTTCACGCCGCCGCAGTCGGCCGACACCGACACGAGCACGGCCGACGCGAAGGCTGACACGGCAGGCGGCGCGGACGCCGACCGGCCGCGCAAGCCGCGCCTGGTGCGCCGCGTCGTGACCACGGAGTACTACGAGGAGTCGCCGGACGACGCAACCGACACCGACCGTTCCTGATCCCCACACGAAGCCGGGACGGCCACATCCGATGTGGCCGTCCCGGCTTCGTCGTGCGGTACTCACGGTCTGCGATCTACAACCAGGTGTCCTCCGTGACCGAGGTGAGGAACGCTTCGAGATCGTCTCGCCAGGGCGCCGGAGTCGTCTTCTCCGGTTCGATCCCGGTGTACTGCCCGCGGTAGAAGAGCAGCGGGCGTTCCTTCTCGTCGCGCACCTCGCTCAGCGACGAGACGCGACCGAACACCACCCAGTGGTCTCCCCCGTCGTGCACCGTCTCGACCGTGCAATCGATGTGCGCGAGCGATCCCGTCAGGACGGGTGAGCCCAACGGAGAGGGTGTCCAGTCGAGTCCGGCGAACTTGTCGGGTTCGCGGGAACCGAACCGCGCGCAGGTCTCCTGTTGTTCCTCGGCGAGGACGTTGACGCAGAAGCGGCCCGCTCGTTCGATGGCCGCCCACGACCGCGACTGCTTCGTGGGGCAGAACAACACGAGCGGCGGGTCGAGCGACAACGCCGCGAACGACTGGCACGCGAATCCCACAGGCGTCCCGTCGTCCTCGGTGGTGGTGATGACGGTGACGCCGGTGCAGAACTGCCCGAGCACGGTGCGGAAGGCCCGCGGGTCGATCGCACCGTTCTCTCCGGCCTCCGGCGCGGTCATTACTGCATTCCCACCGAGAAGTCGTGGCCCCACAGGCTCACGGCCGTGGATTCACGGGCGATCCAGTCGTCGTCCTCGACCTGCAGCCCCTCGCAACCGAATTCGACGTCGAATCCGCCGGGGGTCTTCATGTAGAAGGACAGCATCTTGTCGTTGACGTGGCGGCCGAGCGTCGCCGACATCTTGACCTTCTTCCGCAGCGCGCGGTCGAGGGCGAGACCGACGTCGTCGGAGTTCTCCACCTCGATCATCAGGTGCACGATGCCCGACGGGGTGGGCATGGGCAGGAAGGCGAGGCTGTGGTGGCGCGGGTTGCATCCGAAGAACCTCAGCCAGGCCGGTTTTCCGTCGGCGGGCCGGCCGACCATCTGCGGAGGCATCCGCATGGAGTCGCGCAGGCGGAAACCGAGCACGTCGCGGTAGAAGCGCAGCGATTCCTCGTCGTCGCGGGTCGAGAGCACCACATGCCCGAGGCCCTGCTCACCGGTGACGAACTTGTGCCCGTACGGGCTGACCACGCGGCGGTGTTCGAGGGCGGAACCGTGGAACGCCTCGAGGGTGTTGCCCGACGGGTCCTGGAAGACGATCAGTTCGTCGACGCGACGATCGGCGAGCTGCTCGGCGGTGCCCTCCTTGAACGGGACACCCGCTGCGGAGAGACTGTCGCGAACCGACTGGAGGTCGGCGGCGTTCGCGGTCTCCCAGCCCGAGACGAGCAGCTTGTCGGACTCGTGCGGCTCGATGACGAGCCGGGCCGGGAAGTCGTCCATCCGCAGGTACAGCGCCTCGGCATCGGTGCCCTTGCCCTCGATCATGCCGAGGACCTTGAGACCGTACTCGCGCCAGGCCGGGACGTCGGTGGCGCCGATCCGGAGATATGCCAGCGACCGGATACTCATCTATTCGACTCCATCCGTGAGGAAATCCACTGTCAGGCGGTTGAATTCGTCGAACTTCTCGAGCTGTGCCCAGTGGCCGCATCCACCGAACACGTGCAACTGTGCGCGCGGGATCATCTTCAGCGCGACGAGTGCGCCGTCGAGCGGGTTCACGCGGTCCTCGCGACCCCAGATCAGCAGCACCCGCTGACGGAGCTTGTAGGCGTCGCGCCAGAGCATCCCCTTCTCGAATTCGGCGCTGGAGAACGACTTCCCCATCGCCTTCGCCGCGGCGAGCGACTCGGGGGTGCTCGCCGACGCGAACCGCTCCTCGACGAGCTCGGGGGTGATCAGCGACTGGTCGAAGACCATGATCCGCAGGAACGCCTCGAGATTCTCGCGGGTGGGGTCGTACGAGAACCGGCCGAGATTCTTGACGCCCTCGGTGGGGTCGGGTGCGAACAGGTTGACGCTCAGCCCACCCGGTCCCATGAGGACGAGCCGTCCGGCGCGCTCGGGGTAGTCGAGCGCGAACCGCACGGCGGCACCACCACCGAGCGAGTTGCCGAGGAGGTGGACGCGGTCGGTGATCCCGATCGTGTCGAGCAGGTCCTTCAGTGCGGACGCGCTGTGCACGAAGTACTGCGGATGCTCGGTCGGCTTGTCGGACCTGCCGTAGCCGGGCTGGTCGACGGCCAGCACATGGAATCGTTGTGCCAGCACCGGAATGTTCTTTGCGAAGTTCGACCACGACGACGCGCCCGGGCCACCACCGTGGAGCAGGACGATCGTGGTGTCGTTGCCGACGCCGGCCTCGTGGTAGTGCAGGCGCAGGTCGTCGCGGACCTGCGCGAAACGGGAGGTCGACTCGTAGGTGATCTCGTCGATTGCGGTCACATCCACCCCTAGACCATCGTGTCGGTGATCGGCAGACCGAACTCGGCGGCACCGAACATCACGTAGGCACGCTCGGCGTCGTTGGCGGCGTGCACACGACCGGCGTGCGCGTCGCGCCAGAAACGCTGGATGGGTGTGCCGTCCGCGAGTGCGGTGGCACCCGAGTTCTCGAAGAGACGGTCGATCGACGTGATGGCACGGCCGGTCGCGCGGACCTGGTCGCGACGCGCCCGCAGACGAAGTTCCATCGGAACCTCCTCGCCGGCGAGGAGGTGGGCGTACTCGTCGGCGACGTTGCCCGACAGCTGGCGCCAGGCCGCGTCGATGTCGCTGGAGGCCTCGGCGATGCGCACCTTGGCGAACGGATCGTCCTTGGCCTTCTCACCGGCGTACGCTGCACGGACACGCTTGCCCTGGTGTTCGACGTGCGCCTCGTACGCGCCGTAGGCCATGCCGACGATGGGCGTCGAAATGGTCGTGGGATGGATGGTGCCCCACGGCATCCGGTAGACGGGCGCGGTGTTGCGCTCGAGCCCGGGCGAGGCGAGGTCGTTCATGGCCTTGAAGCTGAGGAAGCGGTGGCGCGGGACGAAGACGTCCTTCACCTTGACCGTGTTGGATCCGGTGCCGCGCAGACCGACCACGTGCCACACGTCGTCGATCTCGTACTCGGACCGAGGGATCAGGAAGCTGCCGAAGTCGACGGGGCGGCCGTCCTTGATGACCGGGCCGCCGACGACGACCCAGCTCGCGTGGTCGCATCCGGACGACCAGGCCCACGCACCGTTGACCTTGTATCCGCCGTCGACGACCTCACCGGCGCCCATGGGCGCATAGGACGAGGAGATGCGCACGTCGGTGTCGTCGCCCCAGACCTCTTCCTGGGCCTGCTGGTCGAAGAGTGCGAGGTGCCAGTTGTGGACGCCGATGATGCCGGAGACCCATCCGGTCGAGCCGCACGCGCTCGCGATGTTGCGCACCGCGGTGAAGAAGGCGACGGGATCGGCCTCGTATCCACCCCACTGGGCCGGTTGCAGAAGTTTGAAGAAGCCGGCCTCCTGGAGCTCCTTGATCGAGTCGTCGGGCACCCGGCGCAGATTCTCGGCCTCCTGCGCACGTTCTCGCAGCGTGGGCAGCAGAGCGTCGATCCGCTGCAGTACCTCGTGGCTGTCGTGGTCACCCACTGGACGCTCCCGTCTGTTCAGGAATTGATCGCTTGTACCGAGACTAGAACATGTTCTTATTCGTGTCGAGACACGCCACACTCGCAGGTAGACAATCCCTATGGCGGGACCAAAGTCCCCGAACCCTTCCCCTCGCGACGCGAATTCTATAACGTGTTCTAGAAGAGATTTCCGGAAGGAAGTGAGCGGACATGGCACAGATTCGCGAGATCGACGTCGGAGAGGTCCGGACGCGTTTCGCGCGAGGCTGGCACTGCCTCGGCCTCAGTCGCACGTTCAAGGACGGCAAGCCCCACGCCGTCGAGGCCTTCGGCACGAAACTCGTGGTGTGGGCCGACAGCAACGGCGACCTGAAGGTGCTCGACGCGTACTGCCGCCACATGGGCGGCGACCTGTCACAGGGCGAGATCAAGGGCGATTCGGTTGCATGCCCGTTCCACGACTGGCGCTGGGGCGGCAACGGCAAGTGCACGGACATCCCGTACGCCAAGCGTGTTCCCCCGCTGGCCCGCACCCGCTCGTGGATCACGATGGAGAAGCACGGCCAGCTGTTCGTGTGGAACGACCCCGAGGGCAACACCCCGCCCCCGGAGGTCACCATCCCCGAGATCGAGCAGTACGGCTCGGACGAGTGGACGGACTGGACCTGGAACCAGATCCGGATCGAAGGCTCCAACTGTCGCGAGATCATCGACAACGTCGTCGACATGGCGCACTTCTTCTACATCCACTACGCCTTCCCCACGTTCTTCAAGAACGTCTTCGAGGGGCACATCGCCGAGCAGTACCTCAACACCCGCGGCCGGCCGGACAAGGGCATGGCGACGCAGTACGGCCTGGAGTCGACGCTAGAGTCGTACGCGGCCTACTACGGCCCCTCCTACATGATCAATCCGCTCAAGAACAACTACGGCGGGTACCAGACCGAATCCGTGCTGATCAACTGCCATTACCCGATCACGCACGACTCGTTCATGCTGCAGTACGGCATCATCGTCAAGAAGCCGCAGGGCATGTCACCCGAGCAGTCCGACGTACTGGCCGCCAAGCTCACCGAGGGTGTCGGTGAGGGCTTCCTGCAGGACGTCGAGATCTGGAAGAACAAGACCAAGATCGAGAATCCCCTGCTGTGCGAGGAGGACGGTCCGGTCTATCAGCTCCGCCGCTGGTACGAGCAGTTCTACGTCGACGTCGCCGACGTGACGGAGAAGATGACGGGCCGCTTCGAGTTCGAGGTCGACACCGCCAAGGCCAACGAGGCCTGGGAGAAGGAGGTCGCCGAGAATCTCGAGCGCAAGAAGCGCGAGGAAGAACAGGGCAAGCAGGAAGCGGAGGTGTGACGATGAGCGCCTCGACCCGGCGGAGCAGATGGGCGAAGTCCCCGGACTTCTCCCAGTGGCCCGAGCGGGCCGAGGCCGTCGCCGCCCAGACCGCGATCGACAAGATCAATTATCTGGAGTCGGGTCAGCACGAGGTGCAGTGCCACGAGTGCGGCACGTGCGTGCTGGTGCGCAAGAACAGCCTGTCGCACACGAGCGTGCAGTGGCAGGACGATCCGGACACCGTGTGCCCGACCTTCCGCGAGACCGCCTCGCTCCGAGGCTCGTCCATCACACCGCGCGAAGGGTGTCCACAACTCCGGGAGAGCATCGACCGGGCCGTGCTCGACGGCACCCTTCCCGTACCGGACGGATCGCCCACCTGACCGACTCCGCCCCGATCGACCCCGCCCCCGATCGACCCCGCGACGGCACCGCCCCATCGGACGGTGCCGTCGCTCGTCGTCGTCCGGCCGTATCGCGTTCCAGTCCCGGTGTCGCCGCGTCTTCGCTTCACGTCCAGGACTCTTCGCATTCGGGGATGGACTCGGCACCACCATTTCTATAACGTGTTCTACATGACGAAGCAGGAGTACGACATCGTTGTCGTCGGCAGCGGTGCCGGCGGAATGACCGCCGCCATCACCGCAGCCCGCAAGGGCGCCGACGTGGTCCTGATCGAGAAGGCGCCGCGCTACGGCGGATCGAGCGCCCGATCGGGCGGCGGTGTGTGGATCCCCAACAACGAGGCACTGAAGGCCGCCGGGGTGGACGACACCCCCGAAGAAGCCCGGAAGTACCTCCACAGCATCATCGGCGACGACGTGCCCGCCGAGAAGATCGACACCTACATCGATCGCGGACCGGAGATGCTCTCCTTCGTCCTGAAGAACAGCGCCCTCGAACTGCAATGGGTGCCGGGCTATTCCGACTACTACCCCGAGGCGCCCGGCGGACGTCCCGGTGGCCGTTCGGTCGAACCGACACCCTTCGACGGCCGCCGTCTCGGTGAGGATCTCGCCCTCCTCGAACCCGACTACGCGCGCGCTCCCAAGAACTTCGTCATCACCCAGGCCGACTACAAGTGGCTGAACCTGCTCATGCGGAACCCGCGCGGGCCGGTTCGCGCCATGCGGGTCGGCGCCCGGTTCGTCTGGGCGAACATCACCAAGAAGCACCTGCTCGTCCGAGGTCAGGCGCTCATGGCCGGGCTGCGGATCGGCCTGCGCGACGCCGGTGTGCCCCTGCTGCTGGAGACGGCGCTCACCGACCTCGTCGTCGAGGACGGCGTCGTGCGCGGCGTCGAGGTGGTCGCGAACGGTGAGAAGCGCGTCATCCGTGCCCGCAAGGGCGTGATCCTCGCGAGCGGCGGTTTCGAGCACAACGCCGAGATGCGGGCGCAGTACCAGCGTCAGCCGATCGGCACCGAGTGGACCGTGGGCGCAAAGGCGAACACCGGCGACGGCATCCGCGCCGGGCAGAAGCTCGGCGCCGCAGTCGATTTCATGGACGACGCCTGGTGGGGCCCGTCCTTCACGCTCACCGGAGGCTCGTGGTTCGCACTGTCGGAGCGCAGCCTCCCCGGGTGCCTCATGGTCAACGCGGCCGGCAAGCGTTTCGTCAACGAGTCGGCGCCCTACGTCGAGGCGACGCACGCGATGTACGGCGGCGAGCACGGACGCGGCGAGGGACCGGGCGAGAACATCCCCAGCTGGCTGATCCTCGACCAGCGTTACCGCGACCGCTACACCTTCGCCGGCATCACCCCCCGCACCCCCTTCCCCCGCCGGTGGCTCGAGGCCGGGGTGCTCGTCAAGGCCGCTTCCGTCGCCGAACTCGCCGAGAAGATCGGGGTACCGGCCGACGCCCTCACCGAGACGGTGCAGCGCTTCAACGGCTTCGCGCGTGCCGGCAAGGACGAGGACTTCGGCCGCGGCGAATCCCACTACGACCACTACTACGGGGATCCGCGCAACAAGCCGAATCCGAGCCTCGGCGTGGTCGACAAGGCCCCGTTCTACGCGTTCAAGGTGGTCCCGGGCGATCTCGGCACCAAGGGCGGGCTCGTCACCGACGTCCACGGCCGAGTGGTGCGCGAGGACGGCAGCGTGATCGACGGCCTGTACGCGGCCGGCAACGCCAGTGCCCCGGTCATGGGACACACCTACGCCGGGCCGGGCGCCACCATCGGGCCGGCGATGACCTTCGGTTATCTCGCGGCCCTCGACATCCTGGACCGCACGCGTGACGAACGCGCCGAGGAGCTGCGAGAATCCGCCGACACCGTGTGACCCGATCGACCCGCGTTCGAGCCGTAGATTCGAGCCGTAGAAAGGAAGCGCCTGTGCCCATCGATCCCTCGGTTGCCGTCGGAGCCGAGCTGCCCGCTCAGGAATTCGAGTGGAGCAGCACCGATGTCCAGCTCTACAACCTCGGCATCGGCGCCGGGTCCCATCCCACCGACGCGGGCGAACTGCGTTACCTGCGGGACAAGGACCCCCAGGTGCTCCCCACCTTCGCGACCGTCGCCGCGACCTTCCACCAGGTCGAGCCGCCGAAGGTCTCGTTCCCCGGGATCGAGATCGATCTCGCCAAGGTCGTCCACGGCAGCCAGGAGGTGACCGTGCACGCGCCCATCCCCGCTTCGGGCAAGGGCCGCACGATCACCCGCATCGCCGAGGTGTGGGACAAGGGCAAGGCCGCGGTCGTCGTGCAGGAATCGGTGACCGAGGATCTCGACGGCAATCCCCTGTGGACCGCACGGTCGTCGATCTTCGCCCGCGGCGAGGGCGGTTTCGGCGGCGAGCGTGGCCCGTCGGAGTCGGTGGAGTATCCCGATCGTGAGCCGGACGCCGAGTTCGATGTGCCGACCCTCCCGCAGCAGGCGCTGCTGTACCGACTGTGCGGCGACCGCAACCCCCTCCACTCCGATCCCGAGTTCGCATCCGCGGCGGGCTTCCCGGCACCGATCCTGCACGGGCTGTGCACCTACGGCATCGTGTGCAAGGCGGTGACCGACGGTCTTCTCGACGCCGACGCATCGCGCGTGAAGGGATTCCGCGCCCGGTTCGCCGGTGTGGTCTTCCCCGGCGAGACCCTCCGGGTGCGTGTGTGGAACGACGACGACCGCAAGCTCGTGACCGCCTCCGTCGTCGAACGCGATCTCGCCCCCGCCCTGGCCGACGTGGTACTCACCGTGGCGTGATCGCCACGCCCTCCCGAAAGAGCGACATTCGAACATGACACTTCGTGATTCGTCGCCGCGCCTGTCGCGGCGCGGCTTCCTCGCGGCCGGCGCCGGTGCGCTGGCGGTCTCCGCCCTCGGTGGATGGACCCCGGTGCACGCCGTCCCCTCCGGGTCCGCGGCCTCGACGCTCCCCACTCCCCCGGCGTTCCCCGGCGGCATCGATCTCTACCAGCAGGCGTACCAGAACTGGTCGAAGGAGATCATGCTGGACGCCATCTGGACCTGCGCGCCTCGCACCCCCGACGACGTGGTGCGCCTGGTGAACTGGGCACACGAGAACGGATACACCATCCGTCCGCGCGGGGCCATGCACGGCTGGACACCGCTGACGATCGTCAACGGTGCACCCGTCGACCGGGTGATCCTCGCCGACACCATGCTCCACCTCAACTGGGTCCAGGTGAACTCCGGCGGCTCCCCCGCGACCGTCACGGCAGGTCCCGGCGCGACGCTCGACGCCATCACCACGGCACTGCAGGACCACGGTCTCGGACTCGCGAATCTTCCTGCGCCCGGCGTCCTGTCGATCGCCGGAGCACTCGCCGTCAACGCGCACGGTGCCGCGCTGCCCGCGAACGGTGAATCCACCCTCCCCGGCCACACCTTCGGGTCGTTGAGCAACCTCGTGACCGAACTGACGGCCGTCGTGTGGGACGGCAGTGCCTACACGCTGCGTACCTTCACCCGCGCCGATCCCGAGATCACCCCGCTGCTCACGCATCTCGGCCGGACGTTCATCACGTCCGTCACGCTGCAGGCCGGACCGAACTACCGCATGCGCTGCCAGTCCTTCACCGATATCACCTGGCAGGAACTGTTCTCGCCCGCCGGCGCGCCGGGACGGACCTTCGAGTCGTTCGTCGATTCGGCGGGGCGGGCCGAGGCGATCTGGTATCCGTTCACGGAACGTCCGTGGATGAAGGTGTGGTCGCTCGCACCGGAGAAGCCGGCCGGCTCACGGGAGGTGACCGGCCCGTACAACTACCCGTTCTCCGACAACGTGCCCGAACCGATCACCGACCTGCTGGGGCAGATCACGGCCGGGAACACATCGATCGCACCGGCTTTCGGACAGACCTACTACGGCGTGACCGTGGCCGGTCTCGCGGCGACGGGAGCGTCCGACATCTGGGGCTGGTCGAAGGACCTGCAGTTCTACATCAAGGCGACCACGCTGCGCCTGACCGAGGGTGGCGGTGCGGTCCTCACGAACCGCGCCAACATCGCCAACGTCATCCACGACTTCGCGCACTGGTTCTCCGAACGCATCGAGCACTACCGCAGCCTGGGACAGTTCCCACTCAACGGTCCGGTCGAAATCCGTTGCTGCGGACTGGATCAGCCAGAGGACGTCCTCGTCCCGTCGGCCGGACCGCCGACGATCGCGTCGACCCGTCCGCGTCCCGACCACCCGGAATGGGACACCGCCATCTGGCTCAACGTTCTCGGTGTCCCGGGAACTCCCGGCATGTTCGCCTTCTACCGGGAGATGGAGCAGTGGATGCGGCAGCGGTACAACGGAAGTGACTCGACCTTCCGGCCGGAATGGTCGAAGGGCTGGGCGTTCGGCCCCGACCTGCCGTACACCGACGAACAGATCCTGACGCAGGGCCTGCCCGAGACCTACCGGGAAGGTGTTCCGTCGGACGAGAACTGGGATTCGGCTCGCGCGGTCTACAACCGTCTCGATCCGCATCGGGTGTTCAGCAACACCTTCATCGACACTCTGCTCCCCTGAGCTCCCACGGGCACCGTCGCTCACCACGGGCACAGCGCAGTCCTTTGCTAGGGTTCGCACCATGCGGAACGTGCGAAGGTGGATCGGTGCTGCTGCTGTGCCCGTGCTGGTTCTCGCGGGAGGCGTGACACTCGCGGGAACCGCGGTGGCCCTTCCCGACACGGGTTCGGTCGCCGTGTCGAACGGCACCGACGCCCCGGTGACCTTCGAGTCCGACGGCACCACCTTCCACGGCAGTCTGCGCAGTCCGGACGGTGCGACGGTCGCCGCCGCGCTGCTGCTTCCGGGCAGCGGCCCCACCGATCGCAACGGCAATCAGCCCGGCGCTGCGGCCGACACCCTGGTGCGCTCCGCGGACGCACTCGCCGCCCACGGCATCGCGAGCCTGCGGTTCGACAAGATCGGGGCCGGCCGGACAGGTCTCGGGACCTACACCCCCGAGACCGTCGGCGAGTACGGCTTCACCGAGCAGGTCGATCATGCGGAGGCCGCCGTGCGGTTGCTCAGCGAACGCACCGGCGTCGCCGCCGAGGACATCCTCGTCCTCGGACACAGCGAGGGCGGCCTGACCGCACTCGCACTGGCCGATCGCGGCATCGGGAGCGGCTTCGCGCTGTTGGCGCCGCTACCGATGCGCTATCTGGATCTGTTGTCCGCCCAGCTCACCGCGCTCGCCGATTCCGGACAGCTCGGCGCCGACGCCGACGCCGTGCGAGCCGAGCTGCCGCGCACCGTCGCATCGTTGCGGTCGACCGGCACCGTGCCGGCCGACCAGCACCCGGTCGTCGCGCAGCTCGGCCTGAATGCCGCGAACGCCAAGTTCCTCTCCGAGGCCGACGAGCTCGATCCGGTCGAACTCGCCGCCCGGTTGGCGGCCGACACCCCTGTGCTGCTCACCTGCTCCGACAAGGATCTGAACATCAGTTGTGCGCAGGTCGAACCGCTGCGGGCTGCACTCGCACACACCGACCTGCAGTTCGAGCATTTCGCCACCGCGAATCACGGACTCGAGGAACTCGGCCCCCTGCAGCCGGGGCCGGCGGATCTGATCGCGCTTCTGCCCGTGTCGTCGGAATTCTCGGCGGCCGTCGACCGTTGGGCCGAACGAGCACGCTGAGCGTGCGACGCACGATCGGGGACACGGGATTGTCGTCCCGGTGTGCGGGTATCCACGGCACATGACAGCACTTCACGCCGTGGCACTGAATTGCACCCTCAAGCCGTCTCCCGCCGAGTCCAGCACCGACAAGATGGTGGCGCACGTGTTCGACGCACTGTCGAAGCACGACGTCAGCGTCGAAACGGTCCGGGTCGTCGATTTCGACGTCGCGCCGGGCGTGGAAGCCGACATGGGCGACGGGGATCAGTGGCCGGAGATCGTCGAGCGCATCGGCTCGGCCGACATCCTGCTCATCGCCACACCGACCTGGGTGGGACACATGTCGAGTGTCGCTCAGCGTGTCCTCGAGCGGCTCGATGCCGAACTGTCGAACACCGACGACGAGAACCGGCCACGCATGGTGGGCAAGGTCGGGATCGCCGCAGTAGTCGGCAACGAGGACGGTGCGCACAAGATCGTCGCCGACCTGTTCCAGAGCCTCAACGACATCGGATTCTCCATTCCCGCCCAGGGGTCGACCTACTGGAACGGCGAAGCGATGTCGGGCACCGACTTCAAGGATCTCGACGAGATCCCCGAAGCGGTGCGCTCGACCACCGAATCCGTCGCCCGGAACGCCGTGCACCTGGCCACGTTGTTGCGTCAGCGGCAGTACTCGCCCTACCCCGAGTGAGTCCCACCGGTCCCACGGGGAGGTGAGTTCGGCCGTCAGCGACTGACGGCCTTCTGGTACCTCCGAATCGCGAACGGCACGAACACGATCAGCATCAGAGCCGTCCACATCAGCGATGCGAGGATCGGATTCTGCAGGGGCCACACGTCCGGTGGCGGCACCATGGGGTTGGTGTTGCCGAACAACTCGCGCACCGCCTGCGTCAGCGCCGAGATGGGATTCCACTCGGCGATGGTCCGCAGCACCGGTGGCATCGTCGACGGATCGACGAACGTGTTGGCGATGAACGACAGCGGGAAGATCACCATGAAGCTGGCGTTGTTGAAGACCTCGGGTGTGCGGATCCACATGCCGATCACGGCCATCACCCACGAGAGGGCGTAGGCGAACAACAGCAGCAACAGGTAGCCGGCGAGGGCCTCTCCCAGAGAAGTGTTGATCCGCCAGCCTACGAGGAGGCCGGTCAACGACATCACGACAAGGCTGAGCACATTGATCAGCACGTCGGTGGTGGTTCGTCCGATGAGCACCGCGGACGGCGCCATCGGCAGCGACCGGAACCGGTCGATGATGCCCTTCTGGAGATCCTCGACCATCCCGAGGCCCGTCCACGTGGATCCGAAGATCACCGTCTGGGTGAAGATGCCTGCGATGAGGAACTCCCGGTACGACATGCCGGGCACCTCGATCGCGCTGCCGAAGACATAGGCGAACAGCAACACGAACATGATCGGGGAGAGCGTGGTGAACACCAGGAGATCCGGTACACGCTTGATCTTGATCATGTTGCGCTTGGCGATGGTCAGGCCGTCGGTGGCGATCGTTTCGAGCGTGTTCACGACACCGCCTCCTCGATCTTGTCGTCCGTCCCGTGCCCGGTGAGCGTGAGGAACACGTCGTCGAGCGTGGGTTTGCGGAGCGCGACGTCGGAGACCCGGATACCTGCGGCCGACAGTTTCCCCAGTGCGGTCACGAGACCGTCGGTTCCGCCACCGGAATCCGCGCTCACCGGAACGGTGATACGGCCGGTGCTGCGCTCGACCCTGATCTCGCCGGACGCGACCGATTCGAGTTCGCGGACCGCCCGCTCACGCTGCTCGACCTCGGCCACGCCGAGTTCGATGCGCTCGCCACCGACGCGGCTCTTGAGTTCGTCGGCGGTGCCACGAGCGATGACCTTCCCGCGATCGATCACGGCGATGTCGTCGGCGAGGCGTTCGGCTTCGTCCATGTATTGAGTGGTCAGCAGCAACGTGGTGCCGCGTTGCACCAGCGTGTCGATGACCTCCCACAACCCGAGACGGGCACGCGGATCGAGCCCGGTGGTCGGTTCGTCGAGGAAGAGCACCGGGGGATCGGCGACGAGAGCACCGGCGAGGTCGAGGCGACGCCGCATACCGCCCGAATAACCCTTGACCGGGCGATCGCCCGCCTCCTCGAGGTCGAACTGCTCGAGCAGTTCTCGTGCCCGGAGCCGACTTCGTTTGGTGCCGAGGTGGTAGAGACGACCGACCATCTCGAGGTTCTCGAAGCCCGTGAGATATTCGTCGACCGCGGCGTACTGCCCCGACGCGCCGATCCGGGACCGGAGTGCGCGCCCCTCGGTGAAGACGTCGAATCCTGCTACCTCGGCGCGACCGGCATCGGGAACGAGCAGTGTCGTCAGGACGCGCACCGTGGTGGTCTTACCGGCCCCGTTGGGGCCGAGCAGCGCGGTGACCGTTCCTTCCGGCACCCGCAGATCCACACCGTCGAGCGCTCTGACCTGTCCGTATGTCTTGATCAGTCCTTCTGCAACTATGGCGTCGGCCATGAGTGTCTCCCTGACTGTGGTGGCTAGCACAGTGTGCACGAAGAGACCGACACGATTCGACAGGTTTTCTCATCGCTCCGTCAGGCGGATCGCTCAGCCCGTCACCCGGGCGGCGTTGCCGGCATCGATCGGCAACACGGTGCCGGAGATGTGTGCGGACGCCTCGTCGGCGAAGAAGAGAACTGCGCGGGTGATCTCGGCAGGTTCGAGCCACGGGACCGGTTGCGCGTGCAGCGAGGTGAACACCGGTGCGACATCGTCGGCGGTCGGGTGCTCGAGGTCGGGCCGCAGCATCCCGTAGAGCGTGTCGTTGTGGATCATCGGCGTGGAGATGTTGCCCGGAGCTACCGCGTTGACGGTGATGCCGTTCTGCGCGAGGTCCAGGGCCGCGCTCTTCGTCAGGCCGATCACGCCCCACTTCGACGCCGCATAGGCGACCATGTTGGTATTGCCGGCCCGGCCGAGCATGGACGACACCGTCACGATGCGTCCGTAATTGCGCTCGATCATCCCGGGTGCCACCGCGGCGACGGTGTTGAACACCCCGGTGAGATTCGACGAGATCGCTTCGTCCCACATCGCCTGCGGCATGCGGTGCACCGGTGCCGCCACCGACACCCCGGCGTTGGCGACCGCGATGTCGATCCGCCCCAATTCGTCGTGGGCGCGGGCTACCAGCGCATCCATCGCCGGACGATCGGCGGTGTCGAGTGTCGCCGAGACGACCCGGCGGCCGGTGGCTTCGACGAGGCGCACCGTCTCGGCCAGATCCTCCTCCGTCGCCAGTGGGTAGCCCACCATCGGTGAATCGGTGCACCGATCGCAGATCACCAGATCCGCTCCGGCCTCGGCGAATGCGACGGCATGCGAGCGACCCTGTCCTCGCGCTGCTCCCGTGACGAATGCGACCCTGCCCTCGAAACCCATCATGACGTCCTTCCGTCGGCGCGTGGTTGCGTCACTTGTACCCTGCCGATCGCCGAGGACGAACTCGCGGTCCCGGACACCGGAAGGGTCCGGGACCGTCGAGGCGAAGACGGGGATCAGAGTCCGGACCGGGCCTTCACCCGGCCCTGGTCCACTGCGTCGTGCAGTGCCTGCAGGTCGCGCTCGGTCCGGTCCGCATAGGCCACCGCGAAGGACGCGAGCGCCTCGTCGAACTGGTCGTCCGTGCCGAGATAGGCCGCCAGCGCGATCCGGTCGCCCGCCCGGGCGTGGGCGTAGGCGAGGACCCGCGCGCACAACCGCCCGTAGAGCTTCAGGCCCTTGGGCACCATCTCCTCGATCACCGCCGAGCCCTTACCGTCGCGGAGCTGACGGATGTAGAAGTCCCGGTCCACCCCGTCGGCGCCCGTACCTCGCTGCCAGCCGAGGAAGATGTCGCTCGCGGACTGCATCAGGCGCTGACCGTTCACGACGCGTTCGCCCTCGTTGCGGAAGGACGGCCCGTCCACGTAGTACGACAACACCGAACGCTGGGCTTCCTTCGCCTGCAGGAACAGCGGATCGTCGTCGTCCACACCCCGCAACAGGAGGATCCACGCCCGCGTGCCGACGCTTCCCACTCCGACGACCTTCCGCGCCGCCTGGACCAGTTCGAACTGTTCGAGGAGGACCCGGCGGTCCCACTGCAGCGTCGCCCGGTACGACCGGACGCGACCGTACAGTTCGTCGTAGATCGCCTCGGCATCGAGATCGGCGAAGACCTCTTCGACGGGCACGATGAGCGGCGGATCGCTGATGATCCGCCGGTGACCGTCGATGATGGTGGTCAGCTTCTCCAGTGCCTGGAGGCTGTCGCGCCGCGAGGCCTTGTCGAGCGCTTTCCGGGTGCGTTTCTCCATCCTCGCATCCAGCACGCCGCCCGACTCCGCTATCTCGACCGTGGGATCGAGATGGGAATACCGCACCGCCAGATTTCCGAGTTGCGCCTGCCTGCACATGGTCTCGCGATACTCGGCCGCACACGCCCGGGTGATCTTCCGGCATTCCTTCGTGGTGAACCCGTTGTCGCGACCCGCGATCTCGAGGCTTGCGACCAGGCGCTTGACGTCCCATTCGAACGGCCCCGGATACGTTTCGTCGAAGTCGTTGACGTCGAAGGCCGTCTTTCGTTCCGGAGTCGCGAACAGGCCGAAATTGCTCGCGTGGGCGTCGCCGCACAACTGTGTGTGCAGACCGCTGTCGGGCGTGCGCGACAGATCGTCGGCCATCACCAGCGCGGCACCGCGGAAGAACGCGAACGCCGATGTCGCCATGCGGCCGTATCGCACCGGGACGAGCTGGGGGACGCGGGACTGCGCCTGGCTCTCGAGCAGCGCGATCGGATCCCGGGACGACTCCCCGAGATCGGCCAGCGACTCGACGGGAGTGACCCTCCGAGCGGCGAGGCCGTTCCGGACCCGCTGTTCGCGGGTCGGATGCACGACATGTCCGTCCGTGACCGACACGGGTCCTCCCACAGGGATCTCGCCGGAGCGTGGGCCTACATCGTAGGCAGGCCCGCGTCCCCGTGGGAGCGAAACGGCGTCAGGACCGCGACAGCACCAGTCCCGAGGTCGGAACTCCCGTTCCTGCCGTGACCAGGACGTGGTCGACGTCGTCGACCTGGTTGACCGCCGTGCCGCGGATCTGCCGGACGCCCTCGGCGATGCCGTTCATACCGTGGATGTAGGCCTCACCCAGCTGACCGCCGTGAGTGTTGATCGGCAGCCGCCCGCCGAGCTGGATGCCGTCGGCGACGAAGTCCTTGGCCTCACCGCGTCCGCAGAATCCGAGTTCTTCGAGCTGCATGAGCACGTACGGGGTGAAATGGTCGTAGAGGACGGCCGTCGCGACGTCCTGCGGTCCGATGCCGGCCTGTTTCCACAGCTGGTCGCCGACGATGCCCATCTCCGGCAGGCCTGTGAGCCCGTCCCGGTAGTAGCTGGTCATGATGTACTGGTCGGGTCCGCTCCCCTGCGCGGCGGCCGCGATGACCGCCGGGGTCTGCTTCAGGTCCTTCGCCCGCTCGGCACTGGTGACGACGATCGCGACGCCGCCGTCCGATTCCTGGCAGCAGTCGAGCAGGTGCAGTGGCTCGGCGATCCACCGCGAGTTCTGGTGGTCCTCGAGCGTGATCGGCTTGCCGTGGAAGAACGCCTTCGGGTTGGTCGCGGCGTGGGCCCGATCGGCGACCGCCACGGCGCCGAAGTCGGCGCTCGTCGCACCTGAGACGTGCATGTAACGTTGCGCGACCATCGCGACGAACGAGGCCGGCGTGCTCAGCCCGTGCGGGTAGGAGAACGCATTGTCGGTTCCCGACGAATTCACCTGCGCGGCAAGGGCAGTGTTGACCTGTCCGTATCGCGCGCCGGACCGCTCGTTGAACGCCCGGTACGCGACCACCACGTCGGCCACGCCGGTCGCGACGGCCATCGCCGCCTGCTGCACCGTCGCGCACGCCGCACCGCCGCCGTAGTGGATGCGGGAGAAGAACTTCAGGCGCGGGATGCCCACCGAACGGGCCACGGCCACTTCGGTGTTGGTGTCCATCGTGAACGAGACGAGGCCGTCGACGTCGGCCGGGGTCAGTCCCGCGTCGTCGAGGGCGGCGCGCACCGCTTCGGCCGCGAGGCGGAGTTCGCTGCGGCCGGAGTCCTTCGAGAAGTCGGTCGCGCCGATCCCGACGATCGCCGCTGCACCCGACAGGCCGCTCATGCGGTGCCTCCGATCACGAAAGTGGCTGTGGCCGTGATGTGTTTGCCCAGGCTGTTGGTGCCGGCGATGTCGACGGTGACCAGTCCGTCCTCGACGGACGCAACGGTGCCCGAGAGGGTCAGGGTGTCGTAGGCGTACCAGGGCACACCCAGCCTCAGCGAGATCGACTTCACCACCGCGCGGGGGCCGGCCCAGTCGGTGACGTAGCGCTGCACGAGGCCGGTGTCGGTGAGGATGTTGACGAAGATGTCCTTCGATCCGCGCTGCTGCGCCTTGTCGCGGTCGTGGTGCACGTCCTGGAAGTCGCGTGTGGCCAGGGCCGTCGACACGATGAAGGTGGGATCGGCGTGGATCTCGAGGGAAGGCAGGCTCTCGCCCGTCGTGACGGTCGGGGTGCTCACACGTCCTCCTCGATCGGCTTCCAGGCGTACAGCGTCCACGGCTGCCCGCCGGTCTCGTCGTCGCCGGGGAAATCGAGGAAGGTGACCTCGACCGGCATCCCGATACGTACCTGCCCAGGATCGACGTCGCGGAGTTCAGCGAGCATCCGGACACCCTCGTCGAGTTCGACGAGTGCGACGACGAAGGGCACCTGCCGCCCCGGCACCCTGGGCGCGTGGTGGACGACGAAACTGAACACCGTTCCGCGACCGGAGGACACGACGTAGTCGGTGGTCTCCGTCTTGTCGAGCCAGAGCGCCGGGACGGGTGGGTGCTGCAGAGTGCCGTCGGGGCGTCGCTGGATGCGCAGCTCGTGGGCGGCCACGCCGTCCCAGAAGAACTGCGTGTCGTGGGAGACGGACGGGCGCAGCATCCGCGTGGGGTCGAGATCGTCTGGAACCGCGGGTGCGGGCCGGTCCTGCGGTGTCTCCGCGTTCTCGTCCTTCGACGGCGGTGCGAACTTGAGGATGCGGAAGAGCATCTCGGCGACGACCTCGTCGCCGACCTTCCACAGGTTGCGGGTGGTGAAGAACCAGCCTTCCCCGAGTCCGGTCCGCTTCGGGCCGACGACGTCCTCGAGGGTGGACTCGATCGTCACCTGTTCGCCGTGGCGCAGGTAGCGGTGGTAGATCTGGTCGCAGTTGGTGGCGACCACCGAGGTGTAGCCGGCGTCGTCGAGGATCTGCGTCATCCGGCCGAGCGGGTCGTCCTTCTCGCGTTCGGCGCCGAGGCCGCGCATCGTCCACACCTGCGCCATCGCGGGCGGGGCCACGAGACCACCGTGACCGGCGGTGATCGCCGCGGTCTCGTCGGTGTAGATCGGGTTGTCGTCGCCGATCGCCTCGAGCCAGTTGCGGATCATCGGCATGTTCACCGGATCGCGGCCGGGCCGCGGCGCGGACGGGCCGTCGCCGCGGACCTTCTCGGCCGCCTGCAGGATCTCCTCGGGGGTCCTCCCCGGAACGTCTCGTATCACCGAATTCTTCTGTATCACCGAATTCTCCTGTGTCAACGCGGGACCCGCGGCATGCCCAGACCGGCGGTGGCGATCAGTTCGCGCATCACCTCGTTGACGCCACCACCGAAGGTGATGACGACATTGCGTTTGGCCATCATGTCGAGCCAGCGGAGCAGATCGGCGGTGTCGTCGGCGGCCGGATCGCCGAAGGCGCCGACGATCTCCTCGGCGAGGCGACCGACGCGCTGGATCCGTTCGGTGGCGAACACCTTGGTCGCCGAGGCATCTGCGATGTCGACGGCGTCGTTGCTGCTCGCCGCGACCTGCCAGTTGAGCAGTTCGTTGAGCCGCCAGGTCGCGTGGATCTCGCCGAGTGCGCGTCGCACCTCGGGGCGGTCCTGGAGTTCGTGGGCGCGGACCCACTCGACGAGCCGGTCGTAGATGCCGGCGACGCGACCGGCCGGGCCGAGCATGACGCGTTCGTGGTTGAGCTGGGTAGTGATGAGCTTCCAGCCCTTGTTCTCCTCGCCGACGAGCATCTCGACGGGAACGCGCACGTCGCTGTAGTAGGTGGCGTTGACGTGGTGGGCGCCGTCGCACGTGATGATCGGGGTCCAGCTGAAGCCGGGATCCTTGGTGTCGACGATGAGGACGGAGATGCCGCGGTGACGCGAGTCGGCGGGGCCGGTGCGGACGGCGAGCCAGATGTAGTCGGCGTCGTGCCCACCGGTCGTGAAGATCTTCTGCCCGTTGACGATGTAGTGGTCGCCGTCCCGGACCGCGGTGGTGCGCAGGGCCGCGAGGTCGGTACCGGCCTCGGGTTCGGAGTAGCCGATCGCGAAGTGCACCTCGCCGGCGAGGATGGCGGGCAGGAACTTCCGCTTCTGCTCGTCGGTGCCGTAGACCTGCAGGGTCGGGCCGACGGTCTGCAGGGTGACGCTCGGCAGCGGGACGTCGGCGCGGACGGCCTCGTTCGCGAAGATCTGCTGCTCCACGTCGCCGAAGCCGCGGCCGCCGAATTCGACGGGCCAGCCGACGCCGAGCCAGCCGTCCTTGCCCATGCGACGCACGACCTCGCGGTAGGTGGGGCCGTGCCGCTCCGTGCACATGATCGCGGCCTCCTCGGGTGAGACGAGGCTGCTGAAGTAGCGCCGCAGTTCGGCCTGCAGTGCGCGCTGGTCGTCGGTCAGATCGATGAACACCGGGCCCCCACGAGGTCGAGTCGGTACGAGGCGCCGCCGAGCAACCGGGCGAGGTCCTTGGCGGTCGACGAGTACTTGTGCAGCGGATAGGTCTCGTCCACACCCACGCCGCCGTGCAGGTGGTGCAGCACCCGCATGGCCGGCGGCAGTTCGGCGGCGATCCAGTAGGCGGTGACGTCGAGATCGTCCGCGGCGTCGAGACCTTCGGCCAGACGCCAGACCGACGACAGCGCCGCGACGTGCAGGGTGCGGGCGGTGACGTACACGTCGGCGATCTGCTGTGCGACGGCCTGGAAGGTCGCGAGCGGCTTGCCGAACTGGTGTCGTTCGCTGACGTGCTTCGCCGTGAGTTCGGTTGCTCCGGAGAGCAGTCCGTCGGCGAAGGCCGCCACGGCGGCGAGCGCGATCCGGTGGAGCGTCGCCACGGCGTCGGTTCCGGATCCGGCGAGCAGGACTCCTACGGCGCCGTCGGCGCGCACCGAGAACTCGGGAGAGCCGGTCGAGGTGGGACTCGGACGCAGGGTCACACCCGCAGCATCGGGAGCCACCGCGACCACGCCCGCGTCGGTGGGCAGCAGCACGATGCGTGCCCGGTCGGCGTAGGGCACGGCGACGAACGAACCGGTGACCGCGTGGCCCCCGTCGGTGGCGACCGCCGTGGCGGCCGGCCGCTCCGGGAAGGCGCGCCCCGGTTCGCCGAGCGCGGCCGTGAGCACGGCTCCTTCGGCGACACCGGCGAGCAGGTCGTCCTGCTGCTGTTCGGAGGCGAACGCAAGGATCGGCAGGACGCCCAGGCCGAGGGTGGCCAGCGCCGGGGTCTGCGCGGCTCCGCGTCCGATCTCGGTGAGTACGGTGGCGACTTCGCCGAGTCCGAGGCCCGATCCGCCGAGACGCTCCGGCAGGGCGAGCGAGAGCAGGTCGGCGTCGGCCAGCGCGGCCCACAACGCGTCGTCGGTGAGGCCGCGTTTCAGGAGACCGGCCGCCACACCGGCGATCTCCTCCTGTGTCTCGTCACGTGCGAAGTCCACCGTCACCCACCTTCGAATAGAACGTGTTCTAGTTGTAGCACTCCCGGGCGCCCCGCGGAAGGACCGCTCAGCCGCGCGGCAGGCCCAGGAGGCGCTCGGCCGCCACGGTGAGCAGGATCTGCTCGGTTCCCCCGGCGATCGTCAGGCACCGGGTGTTGAGGAACTCCCGGGTGAGCGAACCTTCCACCCAGCCGGCCTCGCCCGCGAGATCCATGGCGAGCTCGGCGGTGTCCTGCCGCTGCCGCACACCGATGAGCTTGCGGACGCTGGACGCGGCGCCCGGATCCTGACCTTCGAGCTGCGCGAGGGTCGCCCGCAGATCCAGGAGCGAACCGACCGTCGCCTCCCCGATCTGTGTCGCGATGCGGTCCTCGGCGACGGGATCGCCGGGGGTCGACAGTTCGAGCAGTTCCTCGATGCGCGGCCCCAGCGACGACTTGCCGCCCATGGCGACGCGCTCGTTGGCGAGGGTCGTGCGGGCCAGCTTCCAGCCGTCGCCGAGATTGCCGACCACACAGTCGTCCGGCACGAAGACCGAGTCGAGGAAGACCTCGTTGAACAACGCGTCGCCGGTGATCTCGCGCAACGGCGAGATCGTGATGCCCGCCGACTTCATGTCGACGAGGAAATAGGTGATGCCCTTGTGCTTGGGGACGTCACGGTCGGTGCGGGCCAGACAGATCGCCCAGTCCGCCTGCTGCGCGAGCGAGGTCCACACCTTCTGTCCGCGCAACACCCATCCGCCGTCGACCTTCTCGGCGCTCGTGCGCAGCGCCGCGAGGTCCGAGCCGGCACCGGGTTCGGAGAACAACTGACACCACACCACGTCGCCGCGCAGGGTAGGCATGACGAAACGCTCGATCTGTTCGGGTGTTCCGTGTTCGAGGACCGTCGGAACCGCCCACCAGCCGATCACGAGGTCGGGACGTTCGATACCGGCGGCGGTGAGCTCCTCCTGGACGACGAGCTGTTCGGCGGCGCCGGCTCCGCGACCGTAGGGCGGCGGCCAGTGCGGCGCGAGCAGACCCGACTCGGCGAGGGCGACACGGCGCTCGGATTCGGGTGCGGCCGTGATCTTCTCGACCTCCGCGCGGATCCGTGCGCGTTCCTCCTCGTGATCGGACAGGTCGATACCGAGGTGACGGCGCGCACCGTCGCGGACCAGGGTCGTCAGCCGCGATCGCCACGCGGTGGAACCGCCGAGCACCTGGCGGGTCGCGACCGCGCGGCGAAGATAGAAGTGCGCGTCGTGTTCCCACGTGAACCCGATGCCGCCGAGCACCTGGATCGCGTCCTTGACGGTCTGCACCGCAGCGTCGAGTGCGACCGCCGCGGCGGCAGCCGCCGTGATCGGCAGTTCGTCGGGCTGCGCGTCGACGGTGACCGCGGCGTCCCACGCCACGGCCCGGATCTTCTCGGTGCGGCAGAGCATTTCGGCACAGATGTGCTTGACGGCCTGGAACGAACCGATCGGTTTCCCGAACTGCTCGCGGATCTTCGCGTACTCGACGGCGGTGGTCAGCGCCCAACCGGCGAGACCGGCCAGCTCCGCGGCGGCGAGACCGGCGGTGAGGTCGCGCACGAAGCCGGCCGGGACGGTCGCGACCCGGTCGGCCGGGACCGTCGCGCCGTCGAGGCGGACGCGGGCCACCGCGCGGGAGGCGTCGATGGTCTCGAGCGGCTCGATGTGCAGACCCGGATCGTCGGGTTCGACGAGCGCCCAGCGCTCCACGGCCGAATCGCCTTCGAGACGCACGAGCACGGCGCTCCCGGCTTCGGCACCCACGGCCGGTCCGGCCTCACCGCGCAGCACGACGCCGTCGCCCGCCGCCTCCGCGGTCACGGTCGAATCGAGCGCGAGCGCGGTGGGGACCTCCCCCTCGGCGAGCCGCTCCGTCGTCTTGGCGACGGTCTCACCGGCACGGCCGAACACGAGGGCCGCCACGGCGGTCGTCAGGACCGGGCCCGGCGCGAGTTCGTGAGCGGCCTGCTCGAGCATGACGGCCAGATCCACAGCAGTCGCGCCGAGGCCACCCGCCTCCTCCGGGACGGCGACGCCGAAGATTCCGAGTTCTGCGAGGGAGGACCAGCCGTCACGCCACGTCGCGTCGCCTGTGCGACGTATCGTCGACATGGGGTCTACGGCACGTGACCAGGCATGGACAGACGCCTGGACGGCCCGCTGCTCCTCGGTCGTGGCGATACTCACAGCGGTTTCCGCCCTTCCGAATGACATCATTGCTAGAACGTGTTCTAATATGACACCGATTCAGAGTCAAGGCGTGAGGAAACGAATCTATGGCCACCCCGTCCCGCTCCCGTGCCAACGGACACGGAACTCTGACCGCCCTCACCGAGGACGATCTCAGTTCCAATGCCCAGAAGGAACGGCGCAAGCGGATTCTCGACGCCACCCTGGCGCTCGCGTCCAAGGGTGGTTACGAGGCCGTGCAGATGCGGGCGGTGGCAGAACGCGCGGACGTCGCGGTCGGCACCCTCTACCGGTACTTCCCGTCCAAGGTCCACCTGCTGGTCTCCGCCCTCGGCCGTGAATTCGCCCGCATCGAGGGCAAGGGCCGGATCCCACCCGGCCACAGCCCCCTCGAGCGCATGCACCTCATCCTGAGTCTGATCACCAAGGCCATGCAGCGCGATCCCCTGCTCACCGAGGCCATGACGCGGGCGTTCATGTTCGCCGACGCCTCCGCCGCCGCCGAGGTCGACCAGGTGGGCACCCTCATGGACCGGTTGTTCGCGCGAGCCATGAACGACGGCGAACCCACCGAGGAAGAGCTCGCCATCGCGCGCGTCATCAGCGACGTATGGCTGTCGAATCTCGTCGCCTGGCTCACGCGCCGTTCGTCGGCCACCGATGTCGCCCGCCGGCTCGAACTGACCGTGGATCTGCTGCTCGGCGACGGCTCACGAGCACCGAAGACGGTCGCGTCGGAAGCATGACGGTACTCGCGCCGCAAGCCCGACGTCCGATCCGCCGCTTCCTGTAACCGGAAACACGTGGTCGGAATGCACACCGGGTCGGATTCGTGCCCCACTCTGACCTAACGTGGATCAGGTGAGTGCCCACGATCTTCCGATTGACCTTCGACGTGCTCTGGTGGCTGTCGCGCGGACGCCTCGTCTGCTCGTGGCAACCGACTACGACGGCACCATCTCCCCCATCGTGAGCGACCCCGAGAAGGCCTACCCGCACGACGATGCGGTGCGGGCGCTGCGGGGCCTCGCCGCTCTGCCGTCGACGTCCGCTGCCGTCATCTCGGGACGCGCTCTCAAGGATCTCGCCGCTCTGTCGCGGTTGCCGGTCGAGGTCAAACTCGTCGGCAGCCACGGCTCCGAGTTCGACATCGGATTCGTCCACGAGATCGATCCCGACGCCAGGGACCTCCTCGCCACGATCGTCGAGGGACTGCACTCGGTGGCATCCCGGTTCGACGGCGTGCGGGTGGAGACCAAGCCCGCGAGCGCCGCGCTGCACGTGCGCAACGCCGCCCCCGCCGATGCCGAGCAGGCCCTCGACCTCGTACGGAACGACCTCGCACTCCGGCCGGGCGTGCAGGTCACCGAGGGCAAGGCCGTGATCGAACTGTCCGTGGTGCCCACCGACAAGGGCAAGGCACTCGACGTCATCCGGCACCAGGAAGCTGCCACCGCAGCGGTCTTCTTCGGCGACGACGTGACCGACGAGAAGGCCTTCCGCTCCCTGCAGGGCCCGGACGTCGGCGTGAAGATCGGCGACGGCGACACCGCCGCCGAGTACCGCGTCCGCACCAGCGAAGAGGTCATCGCTGCGCTCGCGTTCCTGCTCGAGGAACGTCGCACGTGGCTGTCCGGTGCCCATGTCGCGCCGATCGAACGTCTGACGATGCTCGCGAGCCCCCGCTCGAAGGCGCTCGTGACCCCCGACGGCACGATCACCTGGCTGTGCCACCCCGAACCCGATTCCGCGGCGGTGTTCGCCCACCTCCTCGGCGGCGACGCCGCGGGTCATTTCACCGTCGGTCCGACCCGCCAGGCACTGCCTCTCAGCCAGCGCTACGTCGACTCGACGATGACGGTGGTGACCCGGTGGGCGTCGCTCGCGGTGATCGACTACCTCCCGCACGACGTCGAGGCCGGTCGCACCGACCTGACCCGCGTGATCACCGGGCGCGCGAGCGCGGTGGTGACCTTCGCGCCGCGACCGGAGTTCGGGCAGGGCCAGGTCACCCTCGAGGTCGAGGACGACGGCATCCGCGTGATGGGCTTCAACGAGCCCTACGTCCTTCGCTCCCCCGGTGTGCGGTGGGACATCACGACCGACGGGGTGCACCAGACGGCCCACGCCGTGGTCGATCCCACCGAGAACGACATCATCCTCGAATTCCGTTGTGGCACCGATGATCTCGACGAGCACCCTGCGCCGGAGGTCGAGCGCCGGGCACAGTCCGAGGCCTACTGGCACACGTGGGCGTCCCGGCTCGAGCTGCCGCCGCTCAAGCCCGATCTCATGAAGCGTTCGGCGCTCACCCTGCGCGGACTGGTCCACGGACCGACGGGATCGATCCTCGCCGCAGCGACCACCTCGCTCCCCGAGGAGATCGGCGGTGTCCGCAACTGGGACTACCGCTACTGCTGGCTGCGCGACGCCGCGCTCACGGCGCAGGCGCTCGTGCGGGTCGGATCGCTCGAGGAGGCCGAGAACTATCTCGACTGGGTCCACCGCGTCCTCGAGACGGTGCCCGGCCCCGAACGCCTGCACCCGCTGTACACGCTCGCCGGCGGACCGCTCCCGCCCGAGGCCGTGATCGACTCTCTTCCCGGATACGCCGGTTCGCGGCCCGTGCGGGTCGGCAACGCGGCGAACCAGCAGGTGCAGCTCGACGTCTTCGGCCCGATCGTCGACCTGATCTCCGATCTCGCGCACAGCCGCGAGGCACTCGGCGTGCCCCACGACCGGGCTCTCACGGACCGCGACTGGGAACTCGTCTGCTCGATGGTCACCGCGGTCGAACGGCGCTGGTTCGAGCCGGACCACGGCATCTGGGAAATCCGCCACGCGCCCCGTCACCACGTGTACTCGAAGGTCATGGGGTGGCTGACCGTCGACCGGGCGCTGACGCTCGCCGAGAAGTTCGGCCGGACCGCCGGCGAGGGCTGGGCGGCGCTGCGCGACGAAATCGCCGAGGAGGTCACCGAGAAGGGCTGGAACGACGAGGTCCAGTCGTTCACCTCGGCCTACGACGGCACCGATCTCGACGCGGCCACCCTGTTCATCGGCCTCACCGGACTCGTCGACCCGCAGGACGAGCGGTTCCGGGCGACCGTGCAGGCCACCGAACGGGAGTTGCGCAGCGGCGCGACCGTCTACCGCTACCACAGCGACGACGGCCTGCCAGGCGCCGAAGGTGGCTTCCACCTGTGCGCGGCATGGCTGGTCGCGGCCTACCTACTGGTCGGGCAGCGCAACGACGCCGAAGCACTGTTCGCGCAGCTGGTCGCGGCGGCCGGACCGACCGGCCTGCTCAGCGAGGAGTACGACCCCGTCGCGGAGCGTGCGCTGGGCAACCACCCGCAGGCGTACAGCCACATCGGTCTGCTGCGCTGTGCGCAGCTGCTGTCGGGCGCGAAGGCCATGGGCGACCGGGACCGCTGAGCTACGGTCCCAGCCGGGACCGCTCGGTCACTCGGCGTACCACTCGCTCTCGACCCGACCCGAGCTGGCACCGAACCACAGCTGGGTCCCCAGGGTCTCGAGCGCGGGCACACCGGAGTGCGAGGGAGCGGCGAGGAGCAGTTCGCCGGCGCGCCGTCCCTTGTCCTTCTGCGGTTGCCGCACGGTCGTGAGACCTTCGCGGATCGCTTCGTCGATGCCGTCGAAACCGGTGATCGACAGGTGTCCGGGCACGTCGAGGCCCATCTGATTGGCCCAGGCGAGAGCGCCGAGCGCGAGCACGTCGGTGGTGCACACGAGCGCGGTGATCCGCGGGTTGACGCGCATGATCTGCGCCGCGGCGGACAGGCCGTCCTCCGCGGTGTGGGTGTAGCGCTCGACGACGGTGAGCGATTCGGGGGCCAGCCCTGCTGCGCTCATGGCGTCCTGGACGCCGCGGATGCGTTCGCGCTGCACGTGGAAGGCGCCGGATTCGAGGGTCGACAGGTCGACGACCCCGTCGTGCCGTTCGCGGCCGAGACGCATCGACAACATGCCGATCTGGCGGTGGCCGAGTTCGATGAGGTGGGCGGCGAGATCGCGCATCGCCCGCCGGTCGTCGATGCCCACCACCGGGGTGTTCTCGAGACCGCGCGGCTGGTCGCACGCGACGACCGGAAGGTGCCGTTCGAGCACGGCCGCGAGATAGGGGTCCTCGGCGGGGACCGAGTAGACGACGAAGCCGTCGACGGACGAGCGGTGCACGACCTGTGCGGCCTCGTCGTCGGTCCGGCCCGGTCCGGCGGGGATGAGCAGCAGTCCCTGTCCGGCCGCTTCGCAGGCCTCGGACAGTCCCGACAGGAAACTCATGGCGGCGGGATCCCGGAAGGAATAGCTCAACGCTTCGGTGAGCAGGACCCCCACGGCCCCTGCCTTGCGGGTGCGCAGCGACCGCGCCATCGGATCCGGGCCGGCATATCCGCGTCGTTTGGCGACTTCGAGGACACGTTCGCGTAGCTCGGCGGACAACTGGTCGGGGCGGTTGTACGCGTTCGAGACCGTGGTGCGGGAGATCTTCAACTCGGCGGCAATCGACGCCAGGGTCGCCTGTCGGCGCGGCTGACGAGACCTGGACATGAGAGGACCGTAGTCCTGTGTCCATGGTCACGACCACCCAGGGATGGTAGGAGGGCTCCGCGTCGTCCGCTAAAGTGGAACGGTAACGGTTACCAATAACGTTTGGGTCGGTCGCTCGGTCGTTCCGGACCCCGTTCGTCGAAGATCGCCGATCCTCAGGAGAAGAACTGTGCGACTGTCCTCCCGCACGGCCCTCGCAGCCGCCGCCGTAGCCTGCGCGACCGCACTCGCCGCGTGCGGCACCGGCACCTCCGGCGCCGACGACGACGAGATCAGCGTCGTCGCCTCCACGAACGTGTGGGGGTCGATCGCGCAGGCCGTCGCCGGAGACCGCGTCGAGGTCCGCTCGCTCATCACCGAACCGAACGCCGACCCGCACTCCTACGAGGCCAGCCCCCTCGACGCCGCTGCGATCTCCGACGCCTCGCTCGTCGTCTACAACGGCGGTGGCTACGACCACTTCGTCGACGACATCCTCGGCGCCACCGGGGACAAGCCTGCGGTCGTGGAGGCCTTCGCCCTGTTCGAATCCGGTGCGTACTCGGATCTGCACGCCGGGCACGATCACGGCGACGAGGACGGCACCGACAACGCCGCCGAGAGCGGCTCGGAGACAACCGTTTCCGAGGATCACTCGCACGAGAGCGGCGAGGGATCCGACGCCGCCGTCGCCGGCGACGGGCACTCGCACGAGGGTCACGACCACGGCGGCATCAACGAGCACGTCTGGTACGATCTCGCGACCGCCGACGCCGTCGCGCACGCCGTCGCCGAACAGCTCGCCGAACTCGACCCCGACGGTGCCGCCGTCTACGAGGCCAACGCCGCGGCCTTCCACGAGAACCTGCACTACGTCGCGGATGTCGTCGACAAGCTCGCCGACGCGCACGGCGACGCACCCGTCGCCCAGACCGAGACCATCGGCCACTACCTCGTCTCGGCCGCGGCGCTCGACGACGTCACTCCCCCGGACTTCACCGACGCCATCGAGAACGGCACCGATCCGTCCCCGGCGGCGATCGCAGCCACACGGCAGTTGTTGGTCGACAAGCAGGTTCGCGTCCTGCTCTACAACCCGCAGACCGAGGACCGGATCAGCCGCGAGATGCGCACGGCAGCAGAGTCGTCGGGCGTCCCCGTGGTCGAGGTTTTCGAAACCCTGCCCGCAGGTGTCGACTACATTCAGTGGCAGGCCCGGACCGCCGAGACCCTCGCCGCCGCGCTCGAGACCGCCTCCTGACCATCCGATCGAGAACACGGACTCCGGTGACACCTCCTCCATCCGACCGCACGCCCACCGTCGAACTCCGCGATGCCCGGCTGGCATTCGGCGATCGGGTCCTCTGGGACGCACTCGACCTCGTCGTCGAACCCGGCGAGTTCCTGGCGGTGCTCGGACCGAACGGTGCCGGAAAGACGTCGCTGCTCAAGGTGCTGCTCGGTCAACTCCCGCTCACCTCCGGAACCGCGACGATCGCCGGGCAGCCCGTCCGGACCGGGAACTCGCACGTCGGATACGTGCCGCAGCAGAAGTCCCTCGACGAGGGCGTCCCGCTGCGGGGACGCGATCTCGTGGGCCTCGGCATGGACGGACATCGCTGGGGCACCGGCCTGCGCACGCGCCGGCAGCGCCGCGTCGCGGTCGACGACGCGATCATCCAGGTCGGCGCAGAGACCTATGCCGGAGCCCCGATCGGCACGCTCTCCGGTGGTGAGCAGCAGCGGCTGCGCATCGCGCAGGCGCTCGTGGGAGATCCGCGCGTACTCCTGTGCGACGAGCCGCTGCTCAGTCTCGATCTCGCCAACCAGCACCTGGTGTCGGCGCTCATCGACCGGCGCCGCCGCGACCACGACACCTCCGTCCTGTTCGTCACCCACGAGATCAATCCGATCCTGCCGCTGGTGGATCGCGTGCTGTACCTCGTCGACGGCCAGTTCCGCATCGGCACCCCCGCCGAGGTGATGACCTCGCAGGTGCTCTCCGAGCTCTACCGCACCGACGTCGAAGTGCTCGAGATGCGCGGCCGCCTGGTCGTCGTCGGCACCGGCGACGCCATCGACGCACTCGGCAGCGCAGGCGGACTGCGCCCCGGGGAAGGCGTCCACCACGATCACGAGGACCACGAATGAGCAGCAAGTTCACCGACGCCCTCGGGCGGATGTTCGACGTGGAGACCACCGTCGAACTCCTGCAGTACGACTTCGTGCAGCAGGCGCTCGTCGCCGGTGCGATCCTCGGCCTGCTCGCCGGCGTGATCGGCCCGCTGATCATCAGCCGTCAGATGGCGTTCTCCGTCCACGGCACCTCCGAACTGTCGCTGACCGGCGCCGCGGCGGCGCTCATCATCGGGGTCTCCGTCGGGATCGGTGCGGTCGCCGGTGCCGTGATCGCCGCGATCCTCTTCGGTGTCCTGGGAACACGTGCCCGCGAACGCGACTCCGTCATCGGCGTGGTGATGGCCTTCGGTCTCGGTCTCGCCGTCCTGCTGTTGTGGGCCTACGACGGACGTACCGGTGCCGCCTTCTCGCTGCTCACCGGCCAGATCGTGGCGCCCGGCGGTACCGGCATCGCCCTGCTCGCCGCGTGCGCTGCCGTCGTGATCCTCACGCTGCTGGTGATCTACCGTCCGCTGCTGTTCGCCAGCACCGACCCGGAGGTCGCAGCCGCGCGCGGCGTCCCGGTGCGTGCGCTGTCGATCGTGTTCGCGGTGCTCGTCGGCGTCACCGCCGCACTCGGTGTGCAGATCGTCGGCGCGCTGCTGGTGATGGCGCTGCTCATCACCCCGGCCGCCGCGGCCGCCCGGGTGGTCAGCGGGCCGCTCGCCGCCACGGTGCTGTCTGTGGTCTTCGCGGAGATCTCGGCGGTCGGCGGCATCCTGCTCGCGCTGGCGCCGGGCGTGCCGGTCTCGGCGTTCATCACGACGATCGCGTTCGTCATCTACATGATCTGCCGCGTGATCGGCACCGCCCGCAACCGACGTGGTTCCGGGCGGGTCGCCGCAACTGCCTGATTCACGGCCCGTCGGGACGTGATCTTGACGCGCTCCTCGACGTCCGCCCAGTTTCCCGAGGTTGCTCCAGTAACGGGACGTCACAGACATCGGGGGTGGAGAGTGCAGCACGTCACGCGTCGTTCCTTCGCGTCGACAACCCCGACAAGCGGTTCCTGTGGCACCGGTCGAACCCCGAGGTGTTCGGCCGCCACCTCGCCTTCGAGCCCTACACCGGTCTGGTCGAGGCGTGCGTGGGCGAGAACATGACGGCCCTGTGCGCCGCCGGTGTCGGCGGCGGGTCGCTCGTCTACCAGGGCATGACGCTGCAACCCGACGAAGCGGTGTTCAACGCCCACTTCCCGAACGAGCTCGACTGGGCGCGCATGGACCGCGTCCACTACCCGCGCGTCGCGCAGATGCTGCGCCTGGCCGTGGCGCCCGACGAACTCGTCGACAGCCCCAACTACGCGACCTCGCGCATCTTCGCCGACCGTGCGCGGAAGGCCGGCTTCCCGATCGACAAGATCCCGATGCCGATCGACTGGGACTACGCGCTCGCCGAACTCCGCGGCGAGATGGCCCCGGCCTACACCGACGGTTCGGGCGCGATGGGTGTCAACAACGGCGGCAAGCACTCCGTCGACGTCACCTACATCGCGGAGGCCGAGGCCACCGGTCTGGTCACCGTCGCGACGCAACACGAGGTCACCGACATCGAGCGTGCCGAGGACGGCCGGTGGACGGTGCACGTGAACCACATCGACACCTCCGGTGCCGTCGTCGAGAACAAGATCCTCACCACCGACGCGCTGGTGCTGTCCGCAGGCACCATGAACACCACCCGGCTGCTGATGAAGGCCGCCGCGAAGGATCTGATCTCCGACCTGCCCGACGGCGTCGGCCAGGGCTGGGGTTCGAACGCCGACCGCATCTACCTCTGGACGAACCTCGAGGAGGAGTTCGGCGCGGTGCAGGGCGGTCCCGTCGTCTACGGCAGCAAGAACTGGGACGACCCGAGCTCCGCGTACACCGTCATCCAGGCCTCCATCCCCGGCTTCTACGGGATCGACATGCGCAGCACCGTACTGGTGGGCTACGGCGTCAGTGAGGGTCGCGGGCACTTCGTCTACGACGCTGCTCGCGACGACGCCGTCCTGCGCTGGCCGCACGAAGGGGACTCGGTGCTGCAGACGGGCCACATCGACCCCACCGTGCGCCGCATCGCGGGCGAACGCAGCATCCTGACCGACACCAACTCGATCGTCCCGTCGACCTGGCATCCACTCGGCGGCGCGAGCATGGGCACGGTGTGCGATCCCGAGGGCCGCGTGCTCGGCCAGCGCGGGCTGTACGTGCTCGACGGCGCCCTCATGCCGGGCAACACCGCCGCGTGCAACCCGTCGATGACGATCGCCGCCGTCGTCGAACGCGCCCTCGACGACATCGTCGTCCGCGACGCCGGAACGGTCTTCTGAGCGGGCATAGACTCGGGTCGTGACCCGCATCGACCTCAACAGCGACCTCGGCGAGAGTTACGGCCAGTGGCGTCTCGGCGACGACGAGACCATGCTCGACATCGTCACCAGCGCCAACGTGGCGTGCGGATTCCACGCCGGCGACCCGGCGACACTGCTGCACACGTGCCACGGCGCCGCGAAGCGCGCGGTAAGGATCGGTGCCCAGGTCGGCTACAACGACATCGGCGGTTTCGGCCGCCGCTTCATCGAGGTGCCGTCGGCGGATCTCACCGCCGAGATCATCTACCAGATCGGCGCGCTCGACGGTCTCGCCCGGGCGGCCGGTTCGTCGGCGAGCTACGTCAAACCCCACGGCGCGCTGTACAACGCGATCGTCCATCACCGCGAACAGGCCCGTGCGGTCGTGGATGCGGTACGCGCCTACGACGCCTCGCTGCCCGTCCTCGGACTGCCCGGCTCCGTCTTCCTCGAGGAGGCCGAACGGGCCGGACTGAAGGTGGTCGCCGAGGCGTTCGCCGACCGCGCCTACACCCCCGAGGGCACGCTCGTCTCCCGACGCGAACCCGGTGCGGTACTGCACGATCCGGAGGAGGTCGCCGAGCGGGTCCTGCGCATGGTCACCGAGGGGGTGGTCACCGCCATCGACGGCAGCGACATACGCGTGAACGCGCAGTCGGTGTGCATCCACGGCGACTCCCCCGACGCCACGGCGATGGCCGTCGCCGTGCGCCGCCGGCTCGACGCCGAGAAGATCGACATCCGGGCGTTCGTGTGAACGCCCGACATCGCGAGGTCCACCGATGAAAATCCTTCGTGCCGGAGACAGCGCCCTGCTCGCCGAATTCGATTCCCTCGACGAGGTTCTCGCCCACTTCCGGGCACTCGACCGCGAGCGGCCGCGTGGCGTCGTCGATCTCGTGCCGGCGGCGCGGACACTGCTGGTGTGCTTCGATCCGTCGGAGACCGGCGCGCAGGTCGTGCACAAGTGGGTCACCACCACCCCACCGGTGTCCGGGGACGACGTCGACATCGAGGAGGTGACGCTCGAAGTCCGGTACAACGGCGTCGATCTCGAAGAGGTCGGCGAGTTGACCGGCCTCGGCGCGGACGGCGTGATCGCCGCCCACACCGGCGGCCTCTGGACGGTCGCCTTCGGCGGGTTCGCGCCCGGCTTCGCGTATCTCACCGGCGGGGATTCTCGATTGCACGTGCCGCGTCGCAGTTCACCGCGCACCTCCGTCCCGTCCGGCGCCGTGGGACTGGCGGGTGAGTTCTCGGGCGTCTACCCGCGGAAGTCGCCCGGAGGATGGCAACTCATCGGAACCTCCGATGCCCCGCTGTGGCAACCGGACCGGACTCCTGCGGCGCTGCTGCGACCGGGATGTGCGGTGCGCTTCGTCGCGATCTGAACCGTCCCCGGATCCACTGCGCCGCTGCGCTCAGATACCGAGCACGGCCTTCGCGACGAGGAAATAGATCACCAGGCCGGTCGCGTCGACGAAGGTCGTGATGAACGGATTGGAGAAGACCGCGGGGTCGGCGCGGATCGATTTGGCCACCAACGGCATCGCACCACCGACGGTGGCGGCGAGGGTGCAGATGCTCACCAGCGTCAGCCCGATCACCGCGCCCACCGACGAGTCGTAGACCAGGGACGTCAGGACGAACGCGACCGAGCCCAGCAGGACACCGAGGGACAGACCCACCCGGAGCTCGCGGGCGATCACCCCGCCGATGTCGCGTGGCGTCACGTCGTCGAGCGCCAATGCGCGGGTGACCGTGGTGGCGGCCTGGTTTCCGGTGTTGCCCCCGGTGCCGATGATCAGCGGCACGAACAGCGCCAGGGTGACCACCTGATCGAGGGTCGACTCGAATACCTCGAGGACCTGGACCGTGAGGGTCGCGCCGAGTGCCAGGAAGAGTAACCACACCACCCGCGAGCGCACCAACTGCCCGACGGGTGTCGCGAGATAGGGCCGGCGCAGCGGCTCGGTACCGCCGATGCGCGCCTGGTCCTCGCTGTCGGCGGCTTCGAGGATCCGCAGGGCGTCGTCGACGGTCAGGATGCCCACCAACCTGGTCTCGCTGTCGACGACGATCAACGCCAGCAGTTTGAGTTCGGCGCAGCGGCGCGCGGACTCCTCGGCGTCGTCGGTCACGCGCGCCCAGTAGGGCTCGTTCATGATGTCGGCGAGCACCGTTCCCGGCGCCGCAGTCATCAGCTCGCGCAGACCGACCACCCCGACGAGCACACGACCGTCGTCCACCACCGGCAGCGTGTACACCGTCTCCGCGTCGTCGAGCCGACGACGCACGGCGTCCATCGCCTGCTCGACGGTGATGTCCTGCCGCAGCGACACGAAGGCCGGGCTCATCCGCCGGCCGATCGACCGCTGCGGATAGCCGAGGATCGTGGCGGTCACCTCGCGGTCGGCGGGCGGCAGGCCGCGCATGAGGGTCGACGCGACCGTCGCGGGCAGTTCGTCGAGCAGTTCCACCCGGTCGTCGGGTTCGAGGTCGGCGAAGATTGCGGCCACCTGATCGTCGCGCAACCCGCGGAGCAGTTCGCTCTGCATGCTCGGGTCGAGCTGTTCGAAGACGTCGATCGCCCGGTCCTTGGGCAGCAACCGGTAGAGCACTGCTCGATCCGTCCGACCGAGCCGTTCGAGCACGTCGACGACCTGTTCGACGCTCAGTTCCGCGACAGCGTCGTGCGCGGCCTGAAGGTCGTCGGCCTCGACGGCCTTCTCGATCAGTCGCGTCGTCGCCGCCCGGACGTCTGCTTCATCCATGATCGTCACCTCCTTCCTCATGATCTTCAACCTAACGCGATCGTTCGGCCGGAGTGCGGACGTGCGATCGAAGCCGGTGAGTGAGAATGAACATCGTGGCGTGGTTCGAGGTGCTCTCCGGCGGAATGCTCACGACGGTCCAGGATCGCGGACGTCCCGGTTACGGTTCCTCGGGCCTCACCCGGTCCGGTGCCGCCGACCGGCGCGCACACGACGCCGCGAACCGGCTCGTGGGGAACCAGCCGGACGCGGCGACACTCGAGGTGACCGGCGGTGGTCTCGCCGTCCGCAGCGTCGGCGAGACGATCGTGGCCGTGACCGGTGCCCGCGCCGACGTGACCGTGTGCGACCGGCCGGTCGGCGACTGGGCGCGCATCACCCTCCGCAACGACGACGTGCTGCGGATCGGCGTCCCGAACGAAGGCCTGCGGATTTACCTCGCGGTACGCGGCGGCATCGACGTGCGGGAGGTACTCGGCAGTAGATCCACCGACATCCTGTCGCACACCGGACCGGCACCCGTTCGCGCCGGCGACAGTCTGCTCGTCGGGGCGATGTCGGGTCACCTGCCCGACGAGGAGCAGTTCCCACCACCACCGCCGATGGACGACCCCGTAGAGATCCGGGTACGGTCCGGCCCGCGCGACGACTGGTTCACGCCCGGATCACTGCGGGCGCTGTTCCACGAGACGTGGACGGTGACACCGGAACTCGACCGGGTGGGTATCAGGTTCCACGGTCCCGGCCGACTGCACCGGGCACGGCACGAGGAGATGCCCAGCGAGGGCATGGTTCCCGGCTCGCTGCAGATACCGCCGGACGGGCATCCGGTGCTGTTCCTCGTCGACCATCCCGTCACGGGCGGCTATCCGGTGGCCGCGGTGGCGGTCGCCGCCGATCTGCCGGTCGCGGCGCAACTGCGTCCCGGACAGCGGGTGCGGTTCGTGCCGGTACGGTGATCGCTGCTGGGTGACCGTCAGGCGCGTGACGGCACGGAGGTGTCGTCCTCGTCGGTCGGGTCGGTAGCCGTCACCCGACGTACGAAGGTGATCGCCTCGTCGAGTGCGTGTGTCGCGGGCGGAGAGATGCCGGGCAGGCTGAGATAGCCGTGCACGGTGTCGGGATAATCGGTCTCCGCGACGTCGCCGCCCTTGGCCCGCAATGCTTCGGCGTATCGAACGGCGTTGTCGCGCAACGGGTCGTGCCCGGCGATCTGGACGAGGGCCGGTACGGCGGCACCGGCGAGCGTGCCGCGCAGGGGAGCCGCGGTCGGCGCATACGGATCGGCTCCGGCCAGATACAGGCGCACGAACGCCCGCATACCGCGGGAGGTGAGCACGGGAGCGTTCGCGAACTGCCGCTCCGACGGGAACTCCTCCTCCATCTCCGTCGCCGGATAGATCAGCACCTGACCGGCCGGCAGCGGACCACCCGAGCGGCCGGCCACGTCGGCGACGACCGCGGCGAGGTTGCCTCCGGCACTGTCACCGGCGACCACGACGCGGGACGGATCACCGTCGAGTTCCGCAGCGTGTGCGACGACCCACCGGAACGCCGCCCAGCAGTCCAGCACCGCTGCGGGATAGGGATGTTCGGGGGCGAGCCGGTAGTCCACCGACACCACGACGCTCGGGGTCCGCGCGGCGGTGTGGCTCGCCCACCACTCGTTCTGCTCCGGATTGCCGAGCACCCACCCGCCGCCGTGGAACAGCAGCACGACCGGCAGCGGACCGCTCGTTCGCGCCGAGGGCCGATAGATCCGCAGACGGGTCCGGACCGGGGAGTCCTCGGGGGCGAGATCGTCGATCACCTCGTGCTCGAGATCGACCCATCGGTCCTCGATCCGCACGCCGGGATGCGTCCGGCCCGAGATCAGCCGTCCGACCGGGGACGACAGGAGCTTCGTGCGCGCAGCACGACGTGCCGGGATCTCGTCGACGGACGCGTCGGCAATGGACTTGTCGGCGAAGCGTTCGAGGAAGGCGAACACCTTCGTACGGAACGGCAGGGATGCGACCACGAGGACAGACTAGGCCCTCGCGACCGCAGCTCGGGCAGTCCCGATCAGACCCGACTGCGGTGCAGTCCGATCAGGCCCGGCGCTGCCGCGCGATGTCGGCGAGAACCACGCCCGCCGCGACGGAGGCGTTGAGCGACTCGACGTCTCCGGCCATCGGGATGGAGATAACGGAGTCGCAGGTCTCCCGCACCAGGCGCGAGAGTCCCTTGCCCTCCGACCCCACGACCACGACGACGGGATCGGTGCCGTCGAAATCGTCGAGGTTGGTGTCGCCACCGGCATCGAGACCGACGACGCGGACACCGCGGGACTGCCAGTCCTTGAGCGTGCGCGTGAGGTTGGTGGCACGCGCGACGGGCAGTCGCGCTGCGGCACCGGCGCTCGTGCGCCATGCCACGGCCGTCACCGACGCCGAACGGCGCTGCGGGATGACCACACCGTGGCCGCCGAAGGCCGCGACCGAACGGATCACCGCGCCGAGATTGCGCGGATCGGAGATGTTGTCGAGGGCCACGAGCAGCGGACGCTCGTGGTTCTCCGCGGCGCGGGCCAGCAGGTCGTCGGGGTGCGCGTAGCGGTACGGCGGCACCTGCAGGCCGATGCCCTGGTGCATCCCGTTCGACGACAGACGGTCGAGTTCGGAACGCGAGACCTCGAGGATCGAGATGCCCATCTCGGCCGAGCGCTGCACGGCTTCCTTGAGCCGCTCGTCGGCCTCGGCGCCGAGGGCGACGTACAGAGCGGTCGCGGGCACACCGGCACGTAGGCACTCGACGACCGGGTTGCGGCCGAGCACCATCTCCGGCCCGTCTTCGGCCTTGCGACCGGCGGCGGGGCGACGACCGCCGCCGCGCGTGTCGGCGGCCTTGGCCGCGGCCCGGGCACGCCGTGCGGCGGGGTGGTAGGGCCGGTCCTCGGCCTTGGGGGTGGCGCCACGCGCTTCGAGGCCGCGTCGCCGCTGTCCGCCGGACCCGACGACCTGACCCTTCTTCGTGCCGCCCTTACGAATAGCGCCGCGACGCTGGGAATTGCCTGCCATCACTGTCCTGCTTTCAGAGACCACTCGGGTCCGTTGGGCGTATCGGTCACTTCGACCCCCGCGGCTGCGAGGCGGTCCCGCACCTCGTCGGCCACCGCCCAGTTCTTCTCGGCCCGGGCGGTCGTGCGGCGTTCGAGATCCGCGCCGACCAGCACGTCGAGTGCCGCGAGTGCGGCCGATCCGGAATCGTCGGTGGAGCACCAGTGCTCGTCGAGCGGGTCGACACCGAGGATGCCGAGCATGCTCCGGACCTGCGCGGCGATCTGCACGGCCGTGTCGAGATCACCGTTGTCGAGCGCCTTGTTGCCCTCGCTGCGCTTGCGGTGGATCTCCGCGAGCGCCTTGGGGACACCGAGATCGTCGTCGAGTGCTTCGGCGAAGCCTTCGGTCCACTCGCCCACGGGCACCTCGCCCGCGCGGTCGCGGGTCTTGAGCACGAACGACTCGAGTCCCCGGTACGCAGCGGCCGCTTCGGCGAGCGCGTCGTCGGAGTATTCGAGCATCGAACGATAGTGGGCGCTGCCGAGGTAGTAGCGCAGTTCCTGCGGACGGACGCGGGCGAGCACGTTGGGGATCGACAGCACGTTGCCGAGCGACTTCGACATCTTCTCGCCGCCCATCGTCACCCAGCCGTTGTGCAGCCAGTAGCGGGCGAAGCCGTCGCCGGCGGCGCGGGACTGGGCCATCTCGTTCTCGTGGTGCGGGAAGACGAGGTCCATGCCTCCGCAGTGGATGTCGAAGGTGCCCCCCAGATAGAAGCCCGCCATCGCGGAGCACTCGAGATGCCAGCCGGGGCGACCGCGTCCCCACGGGGTCGGCCACGACGGCTCGCCGGGCTTCTCGGCCTTCCACAGCGTGAAGTCGCGGGGGTCGCGCTTGCCGAGTCCGGCGCTCTCGCCCTGGTGGACGTCCTCGATGCGGTGTCCGGAGAGGGCGCCGTATTCCGGGTAGCTCAACACGTCGAAGTAGACGTCGCCGTCGGCCGCGTAGGCGTGCCCGGCGTCGATGAGGCGCTGGATGAGTTCGACCATCTGCGTGATGTGGCCGGTCGCGCGGGGTTCCACCGAGGGGGGAAGCACACCGAGCGCGTCGTAGGCGCGGTTGAAGGCCCGTTCGTAGGTCGCGGCCCACTCCCACCACGGACGGCCTGCCTCTGCGGCCTTGCGGAGGATCTTGTCCTCGATGTCTGTGACATTTCTCACAAACAAGACATCGAGACCCTTGGTAGAGAGCCACCGACGGAGCACGTCGAACGCAACGCCGCTGCGTACGTGCCCGATATGGGGTTCGCCTTGGACGGTGGCCCCACACAGGTACACCGAGGCCTGGCCGGGGACCAGCGGTTCGAAATCCCGCACGGCCCGCGATTCGGTGTCGTATAAGCGCAAGGTCACGACCGTCGATCCTACCGCTCGTCCTGCTGCGCCAGGACCAGTGCGGTCGCAACCGCGGCCACACCTTCTCCCCGACCGGTGAGCCCGAGACCGTCCGTGGTGGTCGCCGACACGGAGACCGGACCGCCGAGCGCCTCGGACAGCACCGCCTGTGCCTCCTCGCGCCGCGGCCCGATCTTCGGGCGGTTCCCGATCACCTGCACGGCGGCGTTACCCACCACCCAGCCGGCGTCGGCGAGCAGGCGACGTACCTCGCCGAGCATGGCGACACCGGAGGCGCCGGCCATCTCGGGGCGTCCCGTGCCGAAGACCGATCCGAGATCACCGAGACCGGCGGCCGAGAGCACCGCATCGCACAGCGCGTGCGCAGCGACGTCCCCGTCCGAGTGACCCGCGCACCCGTCGGCGTCCTCGAACAGCAGACCGGCCATCCAGCACGGCCGTCCGGCCTCCACGGGATGTACGTCGGTTCCGATGCCGACACGCACGATGCTCACATCTCCTTCTCGGTGCGGACGCCGGACGCGAGCACGGTCCGTGCCAGCACCAGGTCCAGCGGGGTGGTGATCTTGAAAGCGAGCGGGTCGCCCGCGACGGTGGTGATCCGCTCCCCCAACCGCTCGACGAGTCCCGCGTCGTCGGTCGCGTCGGCCGCGTCCCGGTTGGCTCGCTCGAGCAATTCGACGTCGAATCCCTGCGGGGTCTGCACCGCGCGGAGGGTCGACCGGTCGGGAGTCCCGGTGACGACTCCGTCCTTGTCGACACTCTTGATGGTGTCGACGACGGGCAGGACGGGGATCACCGCGTCGCTGCCGGCCCGCAACGCGTCGACGACCCGGACGAACAGCTCGGCCGGGGTGAGCGCACGCGCGGCGTCGTGGACGAGCACGAACCGCGCGCCCGATGCCGCCGCAAGACCGGCGCGCACCGAGTCGGCGCGTTCGGCGCCACCCGCGACGACGGTGACCCGGTCGGCGAACGACTCGCCGACGAGCCGGTCCGCGGGCGTCGCAGCCAGTTCGGGCGGCGCGACGATCACCACTCGATCGATGACCGCTGAAGCGAGCATCGCCTCGACCGAGCGGTCGAGCATCGTGCGGCCGTCCAGTTCCACGAACGCCTTGGGCAGTGGTTCTCCCAGGCGAACACCGCGGCCGGCCGCCGGAAGGATTCCGACGACCGGCCCGTTGCGATCGCTCATGTGCAGTTTGCCGATGTCTCGCGCGTCAGGAAGCGGCGGCGAGAACCTCGTCGAGCATGGTCTCCGCCTTGACGTCGTCGGTGCCCTCGGCGAGCGCGAGCTCACCGACGAGGATCTGACGTGCCTTGGCGAGCATCCGCTTCTCACCTGCGGACAGGCCGCGGTCCTGCTCCCGGCGCCACAGGTCGCGCACAACTTCTGCGACCTTGTTGACATCGCCGGAGGCCAGCTTCTCGAGGTTGGCCTTGTACCGCCGTGACCAGTTGGTGGGTTCTTCCGTGTGGGGTGCGCGCAGCACCTGGAAAACCTTGTCGAGGCCTTCCTGCCCGACGACGTCGCGCACTCCGACGTACTCCGCGTTCTCTGCAGGTACCCGGACCGTCAGGTCGCCCTGCGCGACTTTCAGAACCAGATATTCCTTCTGCTCACCCTTGATGGTGCGTGTTTCGATTGCTTCGATCAGCGCCGCACCGTGGTGGGGGTATACGACGGTGTCTCCGACCTTGAAAATCATGTGTCCCGTGCCCCTTTCGATTCTCCCAGTTTAACACGTGACCACATCACCCTCCCGTCAACGATGCAGGTCAGGGGCACCGAGCACTGAGCGTAGGGCTTGACAGGCAGTTGCTTCCGTGTATCGGGTGACCTCCGACACACCCGCCCGTGGGCGCCTGTCGATCTCGTCTTCCGCGCGCGAATCCGCACGAGATCCGGCCCCGACGTACACAGCGCACACGGGAACTACTACTCTGCCTAGTGGATTGCGAGCCTTACTCGAGTGGAGGAACCCGTGACTGCTCTCAAAGCGCCGACTCGTCGAGTCGTGACCGCTCTCGCCCTTGCCGCGGGAGCGGCGCTCACGATGTCCGCGTGCAGCGCCGGTCAGATCACCCAGACCTCGACGCAGGTCGCGGCCATCAACGGTTCCAACGTGGACGCCGGCAGCCTCGCGCTGCGCAACGTGCACGTGATCTACCCGAACTCCGAGGAGTACAGCATCGAGCCCGGCGGCACCGCCCAGCTCGGCTTCACGATCGTCAACCTCGACCCGTACGTCGGCGATCAGCTCACCGGTATCTCCACCGATTTCGCAGCCTCCGTCACGGGTGCCCGCCTCGAGGTTCCGCCGCAGTCCTCCGTGGTCGCCGGTGTCTCCGAGGAGAACGCCGCCCTCGTCGAGGAGGTCGACGAGTCGCCGCGTCCGAACAGCACCGAGGAGACCCCCTCCCCCGCGCCGGCCGGCGTCGTCAACAACGTCGAGCTCGTGAACCTCTCCGAAGGTGTCCGCCCGGGTCTGACCATCCCCGTGACCTTCACGTTCGCCGAGGCCGGCGACGTGACCCTGTCCGTGCCGATCGACGCCGGCCCGGAGCTCCCCCGCGACGAGTCGGAGCTCTCGCCGATCGTGGGCGAAGCACACTAGGACTTCCCGCAGAAGGGCCCGGTCGAGCACAGCTCGGCCGGGCCCTTTCGCATCCGCTCCGGTGTCGGTGCGACCGACTATCCTCCGGCCGTGGCAAAGACCAAGACCCTCTACCGCTGTTCCGACTGCTCGCACACCGTCGCGAAGTGGGTCGGGCGCTGTCCCGAATGCGGAACGTGGGGGTCGATGGACGAAGCGCCCGTCCAGCCGGTCGCGGTCGCCTCGCGCTCGGGTACCTCGCTCGCCCGCGCCGGTGCCGCCGCCGTGCTGCCGAGCACCCCGGCCACCCCGCTGTCGCAGATCGACGGCAAGGCCACCCATGCGAAGCCCACGGGCATCCCCGAGCTCGACCGCGTCCTCGGTGGCGGTGTCGTCCCCGGTTCGGTCGTCCTGCTCGCCGGCGAACCCGGTGTCGGCAAGTCCACCCTGCTCCTCGAGGTGGTGCACCGCTGGGCGTTGCGCGGCGAAACCGATCGCGCGCTCTATGTCACCGGCGAGGAGTCGGCCGGTCAGGTGCGTCTGCGCGCCGACCGCACCGGCGCCGTGCACGACCGTGTGTATCTCGCCGCCGAGAACGACCTCGCGACGATCTTCGGGCACGTCGAGCAGGTCAGGCCCACGCTGCTGGTCGTCGACTCCGTCCAGACGATGCTCGCCGCCGACGTCGACGGTGTCACCGGCGGTGTCACGCAGGTCCGCGCGGTCACCAGCGCCCTGACCTCCCTCGCGAAATCCAGTGGCATCCCGGTGCTGCTCATCGGCCACGTCACCAAGGACGGCGCGGTCGCCGGTCCGCGTTCCCTCGAGCACCTCGTCGACGTGGTGCTGCACTTCGAGGGCGACAAGCACTCCACGCTGCGCATGGTGCGCGGGGTGAAGAACCGGTTCGGGGCCGCCGACGAGGTGGGCTGCTTCGAACTCGCCGAGGACGGGATCGTCGGCGTCAGCGACCCGTCGGGGTTGTTCCTGCAGCACCGCGACGAGGCCGTACCCGGCACCGCCGTCACGGTCACGATGGACGGCAAACGCCCGCTCCTCGGCGAGGTCCAGGCGCTCGTGGTGCCCACCCACAATCCGTCACCGCGACGCGCCGTGAGCGGCCTCGACTCCGCGCGGGTGGCGATGGTGCTCGCCGTGCTCGAGCGTCGCTGCGGCCTCGGCCGGCTCGGCAACTGCGACGTCTACGCCTCCACCGTCGGCGGTATGCGGATCACCGATCCGTCCGCCGACCTCGCGCTCGCACTCGCCGTCGCCTCGGCCGTGCGCGACCAGCCCGTCCCGGCCGGCACCGTGCTGCTCGGCGAGGTCGGTCTCGCCGGGGAGGTCCGTCGTGTCGTCGGCGCGGGTCGCCGACTCGCGGAGGCGAACCGACTCGGGTTCGACCGCGGGGTGGTTCCGCGCGATGTCGAGGGTGTCCCGAAGGGCATGAAGAAGTTCGAGGTGTCCAACGTGGCGCAGGCACTGTCGACGCTCACGCGCTGACCTGCGGACATGTCGGCAGCGCCGATCTGCCGAGATGTCGGCGGTCGGTGCGAACATGTGTTCGTGTCCGATGCGACGGTGCTGCACGCCGATCTCGACGCGTTCTACGCGTCGGTGGAGCAGCGCGACGATCCGTGGCTGCGCGGCAAACCCATCGTCGTGGGTGGGGGTGTCGTGCTCGCGGCGAGTTACGAGGCCAAGGCCCACGGCATCGTCACTGCGATGTCGGGCCGGGCCGCCCGCGCACTGTGCCCGGGACTGATCACGGTGCCTCCCCGCATGGAGGCCTATGCGCAGGCCTCGCGCGATGTGTTCGCGATCTTCGACCGCACCACACCGATCGTGGAGGGGATCTCCATCGACGAGGCGTTCCTCGACGTCTCCGGTCTCGGGCGCATCGCCGGCAGACCCGTCGACATCGCCGCACGTCTGCGCCGCACGGTCGCCGAGGAGGTGGGGCTGCCGATCACCGTCGGTGTCGCGCGCACCAAGTTCCTCGCCAAGGTCGCGAGCGGGGTGGCCAAGCCCGACGGCCTGCTCCTCGTCCCTCCGCACGCCGAACTCGAGTTCCTCCATCCGTTGCCGGTGGAGCGATTGTGGGGCGTCGGCAAGGTGACGGCGGCGAAGTTGCACGCGCACGGTCTGCGGACCGTGGCCGACGTCGCCGCCCACTCCGAATCCGATCTCGTCTCGCTGCTCGGACGCGCGGCGGGACGCCACCTGCACGCCCTGGCGATCGGCCACGATCCGCGTCCGGTCCGTCATCGGCGGCGCAGTTCGATGGGCGCGCAGCACGCCCTCGGCCGCGGACCGCACAGCATCGAGTCGGTCGGCGAGACGCTGCAGTTGCTCGTCGACCGTGTGTGCCGGCGGATGCGCCGGGCCGAGCGTCTCGGCCGCACGGTGGTCCTGCGGATGCGCTTCGCCGACTACACCCGCGCGACCCGCTCCCACACCTTGCCCGGTGCCACCGCACGCACCGACCTGTTGTCGGCGGCGGCGCGCGACCTGCTCGAACAGACCCGGCCGCTCATCGCCGAGCGCGGCCTCACCCTCATCGGGATCGCGGTGACGAATCTCGTCGGCGAAGGCGTCGAACAACTCGAGCTGCCGTTCGACGAACCGGTCGACGCTGCCGCGGACCGTGGCGGCGACACGCGAACTCACCGCGCGGTCGACCGGCATGCGCTCGATGCGGTCCTGGACGATCTGCATTCCCGCTACGGCGCGGGCGCGGTCACCTCGGCCGCGTTGCTCGGACGCGACCACCGGCCGGGGGTTCCGCTGCTCCCCGACGGGCCGGAAACCTGAACGAGACAGGCCCGATCCGCAGAAATGTCAGACAGCGGAGATGTCGTGTTCGTTCTGCGGGAGGCCGTCGGCGTAGTCGCGGCCCTTCGCGAAGTGCTCGTGTCCGACGACGACGAACAGCCCGACCGACGACGCCACGACGACGTCCGGGTCGGCCAGGGGACCGTCGACGATGCGCGCCTCCGCGCTGGTGTAGACCTTGCGCCGCACCGTGCCGTCGACGCGGGCGCGGAACTCGAGCACCGAGCCCAGCGGGATGGGACGGGCGAAATCCGTCTCGAAGTGCCCGGTGACGACGGCGGTCCGCAGGGCGGCGTTGCACGCCATTCCCTGCACTTCGTCGAAGGCCGTCATGAGGATGCCGCCGTGGATGAATCCCGGTCCGCCCTGGTAGCGGGTGGCGACGTCGAGACGGCCGAGCACCTCGAGACCCTCGCCGATCGTGAATTCCATCGCGAGGCCGTGGGGCTGGTCGTCACCACAACCGAAGCATTTGTTCCAGTGCTGCGGTACCGGTGCACCCGGGCCGGGATGATCTTCCGGCAGTTCGGGAACGACGAGGTCGTCGGGCAGAGTCCAGGTGCTGCGCATAAGCAAGTAATGTAGTTGCGCGGTCGGGGGCGCCGATCCGGGAGTCCGCGCATTGTGACGACGACCGCAGACCGCACAGGGGAAGGAAGTCCAGATGACCGAGTCGGCGCCGGCATCGACGCTGAGCGACACCATCGCTCGTCTGGCGCCCGGCACCGCGCTACGCGACGGTCTCGAACGCATCCTCCGCGGCCGGACGGGCGGCCTGATCGTCCTCGGTTTCGACGACAAGGTCGCCGAGCTGTGCGACGGCGGTTTCGAACTCGACGTCGAGTTCGCCCCCACCCGGCTCCGGGAGCTGTCGAAGATGGACGGCGCCGTGGTCGTGTCCACCGACGGTTCGCGCATCGTGCGCGCCAACGTGCAGCTCGTGCCCGATCCGAGTATCCCCACCGTGGAGTCCGGCACCCGGCACCGCGCCGCGGAACGCACCGCGATCCAGACCGGATATCCGGTGGTCTCGGTCAGCCAGTCGATGAGCATCGTCAGTGTGTACGTCGACGGTCGCCGCCACGTCATCAACGACTCCGCGACCATCCTGTCCCGGGCCAACCAGGCCGTCGCGACACTCGAGCGCTACAAGGCCCGCCTCGACGAGGTGACCCGGCAGTTGTCCGTGGTCGAGATCGAGGACATCGTCACCCTGCGCGATGCGCTCACCGTGGCGCAGCGGCTCGAGATGATGCACCGCCTGTCCGTGGAGATCGAGCAGGACGTGCTCGAACTCGGGACCGACGGTCGCCAGCTGGCCCTCCAGCTCGAGGAACTCGTCGGCGACAACCAGCTCGCCCGGCAGCTCATCGTGCGCGACTATCTGGCGGGTGAGCACGTCCCCACCCAGCAGGAGGTCGAGCAGGCGCTCGAGCGTCTCGCGCACCTGACCGACGTCGATCTGCTCGATCTGACGAGCCTCGCCCGCGCCTTCGGCTATTCGGGCACCATCGAGGCCCTCGACACCTCGATGAGTCCCCGCGGTTATCGCGTGCTCCATCGGGTGCCGCGCCTGCAGACCCGGCAGATCAACCGGCTCGTGGGTGCGTTCGGCACGCTGCAGGGTCTGCTCGCCGCCACCGCGGCCGATCTCCAGGCGGTCGACGGGGTCGGCGCCCTGTGGGCCCGGTACATCCGCGAGGGACTGTCACGCCTCGCCGAGGCCGCCATCAACCATTACGACTGAACCGCGACCCGCCGAGCAGCAGGGTCAGGGCGTGATGTTGAACGGCTCGGGCACGCTGCGCAGGCCGCCGAGCTGCCCGACCACCGTGTACGCGCCGGGACCGACCGGTTCGCGCGGCGCCTGGCAGCCGGGCTCGGAGGTCGTCGCCGACCACTTGACGGAATAGGCCGCCTGGTCGCCCGGATCGAGCGACCGGATGTCGGCGGTCGATTCGGGGAAGCAGTCGGTGTTCGCCCAGAGCCGCTCGTTGCCGTCGAGGCTGTAGACGAGGACCTGCTGCAGGCCCGCACCGAGGTCGCGTTCGCACGGCGACGTGCCGATGTTGGTGATGACGATCGTGAAATCGGGTTCGGAACCGACCCGGTAGTTCGGTTCGTCCGACGTCACCCGCACGGCGAGCGACTGATCGGAGCACTGCCCCGGGGGAACCGGAGCAGCGGAGGTGGTGGTCGTGGACGAGTCGTCGTCCGCGTCCTCCGCGGCCGAACCCCCGGCACCACGCGACCCGGACGAAGCCGAGGCCTCCCCGCTCCGAGTGGTGCTCGCGGACGCCGCGTCGGCGGACGCATCGGCCGCCGTCGTGGTGGCGGAGGTCGACACTTCCGCTGCTGCGGGTTCGGGATTCTGGTCGGGGTCGTCGCCGCCGGTCAGTGCCACTACGAGCCAGATGACCAGAGCCAGCACGACCACCGAGACTCCGATCGCGAGAACGCGTCGTCGCCAGTAGATCTCGGGGGGCAGAGGACCGGTCGGTTCAAGCACGCCCCCCACGGTATGTGCCGCGGGCTGCGCACGGCTACATCGCCGTCGGCGTGTCGCTGTGACCTGCGGTCACATCGTTGTGACCGGCAGGTGCACTCGTCTTCAGTTGTCGGAGACCTCGCCGATGTCGCCGAAGTGGCCGCGCAGGCTCACCTTGCCGTCGTCGAGCTTGTAGGTGACGCCCACGATGGCGCAGCGGCCGTCGGCGATGCGGTCGGCGATGATCCGCGAACGATCCGTGAGCAACTTGCCCGTCTCGACGACGTGCCGACCCTCGAGTTCGTCGACGGTGGACAGGCCCTCGGCCCGGCCCATGAGGATCGACGGAGCGACACGCTCGACGAGGCTGCGGATGTGCCCACCCGGCACCGTGCCCTTGTCGAGGGCGTCGATGGTCGCCGCAACGGCACCACAGCTGTCGTGGCCGAGGATGACGATGAGCGGGACGTTGAGGATCTCGACGGCGTACTCGATGGAACCGAGGACGGAGCTGTCGATGACATGGCCCGCGGTGCGGACCACGAACATGTCGCCGAGCCCCTGATCGAAGATGATCTCTGCGGCGACGCGGGAGTCTCCGCAACCGAACAGCACAGCGGTGGGATGCTGACCGTTGACGAGTTCGGCGCGACGGTCGATTCCCTGGCTCGGGTGCAGCGGGGTGTCGCTGACGAAACGATGATTACCCTCGGTCAGGGCTTTCCAGGCGGAGATGGGATTGGAGTTCGGCATGCGTACATTATTCACCTGCGCGCATGTCCGATTTCGTTCGACATCTCCTCAGCGGATCCCGACACCCGACCTTGTGACCGGAGGAGACCCGAGATGTCCGTGGACGCACCGTCGTTGCTGCGCTGGTATGCCGCCGAGGCGCGGGGCCTGCCGTGGCGCCGCGACGGGGTGACGGGCTGGCAGATCCTCATGTCCGAGGTCATGTTGCAGCAGACGCCGGTCGCCCGGGTCGCCCCGATCTGGGAGGAGTGGGTGCGGCGCTGGCCCGTGCCGTCCGCGATGGCCGCGTCGAGTCAGGCCGAGGTGTTGCGGGCGTGGGGCAAGCTCGGTTATCCGCGCCGCGCGCTGCGCCTGCACGAGTGCGCCGGCGTACTCGCCGCCGAGCACGACGATCGGGTTCCCGAGGACGTCGACGTCCTGCTGACCCTGCCCGGCGTCGGCGCGTACACCGCGCGAGCGGTGGCGTGCTTCGCGTACGGACAGCGTGTGCCGGTGGTGGACACGAACGTACGGCGGGTCGTCGCCCGCGCCGTCCACGGCCGGGCGGAGCCGGGAAACCCCTCGACCACACGGGATCTCGCCGATGTCGAGGCGATCCTTCCGCGTCAGCGTGCTCGTGCGGCGACCTTCTCCGCGGCACTGATGGAACTCGGCGCGACCGTGTGCACCGCCCGCACACCCGATTGCGGGCGCTGCCCGCTGCCCGAGTGCGCATGGGTGCAGGCCGGGCGACCCGCCCACGACGGACCGCCCCGGAAGGTGCAGAAGTTCGCCGGCACCGACCGGCAGGTGCGAGGACGATTGATGGCGGTACTGCGCGAGAGCAGCGTCCCTGTGGAGCGACCCGTTCTCGACAGCGTGTGGACCACGGATCCGGGCCAGCGCGACCGCGCCCTGCATTCGCTGCTCGTGGACGGTCTCGTCGAGCAGACCGACGACGGCCGCTTCGCGCTCGCCGGCGAGGGATCGACCTCCTAGAGTCGGCTCGCCGAGAACTCGTGCGCGGTGAGGAAACGCTCCACGGCGGCGCGGAACTCGTCGGGCCGGTCGTCGTGCACGAGATGCCCGGCGCCGTCGACGAGGACGTGGTCGGTGCCGGGTCGCGTCGCCATCTGCCGCATCTGCCCCTCTGGGGTGATGGTGAACTCGCCTTCGAGCAGCAGCGCGGGCACGCGGATCGAGTTCCACTCGTCCCAGAAGTGCCGCGACCCCCACTCTTCCGAGATGTCGCGGAAGGTCTCGACGTCGCCGTGCAGATACCAGCCGTCGTCGCGGCGGACGAACGAGTCGAGGAAGTAGCGACCCGCGACGGGCCCGAAGAAGTCGAACACCGCGTCCTCGGTGGAGAACGGTTGCGGCCACTGCGCGATCATCGCCGCCCAGTTCGCGGCCGTGCGTCCCCGGAAGTCGGGCGCCATGTCCTCGAGAACCAGCGCGGTGACCCGTTCGGGATGGGCGGCGGCGAAGCACCACGCGTGCAGGGCGCCCATCGAATGCCCGATCACGACGAGTGGTTCGGTGATCTCGGCGAGCTGGGCTGCGAGATCGGCGACGAACGCCTCGGTGGTGAGTTCGTCGGGAGCGGGACGACCGTGACCGGCGGCGTCGAAGGTGTACACGTGCCCGTGTCCGCGCAACCACGGCACGTGACGACGCCACGTGCGGGCGCTGCCCATGAGGCCGTGCAACAGCAGGATGGGTCGTCCGGTTCCGCCCTCGTCGTGCAACACAATCGACCAAGTTAGCGGAGTAGGCTCTCGCGCATGGCAGTCGTGAAGATCAACGCAATCGAAGTTCCCGAAGGCGCCGGCCCCGAGCTGGAGAAGCGATTCGCCAATCGGGCGCACACCGTCGACAACTCCCCCGGCTTCCTGGGTTTCCAGCTGCTCCGCCCCACCGCCGGCGAGAACCGGTACTTCGTGGTGACGCAGTGGGAGTCCGAGGAGGACTTCGCCGCGTGGCGCGACGGCGACGCACGTGCCGCCCACGCGGGTGAGGCGAAGAAGCCCGTCGCGACCGGCGCCTCGCTCCTCGAGTTCGAGGTCGTCCTCGACGTCAAGAAGTCCTGAGATGTCCGCGTCCGGCGGGTCCGGGCGTGAGTTCACCTATCCGGAGGTGGGAGCGAGTCTGCGTGCCTTCCGGGGCGAGGCGCCGCTCCCCTCCGGTTATCGGCACCTGAAGGTCGAGAGCGAACTGGGCAGCGGCGACACCGTGTTCGAGGTCGCCGCTGCCCGGTTGTTCTCGTGGGACATGCATCGCGGCGCGGGCATGCGGATCCCGGCCGGTACACCTCTCGCAGTACCCGGCGTCGAAGTGGATCTGGGCTTCGGTCTCGGACCGGTGCGCGCGTCGGCGCGGTGCCGCGTGATCGAGATCGTCGACACCGCGGACGTACGCGGGTTCACCTACGGCACACTCCCCGGTCATCCCGCCAGCGGCGAGGAGACCTTCGTCGTCGAGCGCACCGCGGACGGGCGGGTGCGGGGAACGGTGCTCGCGTTCTCCCGCCCCGCCCGCTGGTACACGAAGCTGGCCGGTCCCGTCGGGCACCTGCTCCAGCAACAGATCGCGCGACGTTATCTCGCGGCACTCACAGCTTGACCGTCACGTCGTCGACGGCCTTGCGCAGGAACTGACGGAAGACGTCCACCGGCTGCGCACCCGACACCGCGACGGCGCGGTTGGCCACGAAGAACGGCACCCCCTGCACGCCGATCCGTCGCGCGTCGAAGAGATCGGCGGTCACGGCGTCGGCCGCGGCCTCACCGGCGGGATCGTCGCCGTCGAGGGCCGCGCGCGTCGACTCCGGATCGAGCCCGACCTCGGTGGCGACCTTCACGAGGACATCCACATCGTCGACCACCTCGCCGTCGACGAAATGCGCACGGAACAACGCCTCGAGGACCTCGTCGCGCTTGTCGCCGGCCAGATGCGCGAGCCGGTGCGCATCGAACGTGTTGGCGGCGACGACGTTGTCGAAGTCGATCTCGAGTCCCACGTCGGCAGCGGTGTCCGAGACCTGGGCGAACATCTGCCTGACCTGCTCGGCCGGCATCCCCTTCATCGCGACGAGCGCCTCGATCTCGGGGACCCGTCGCCCGACCGGTGTGTCGGGCGAGAGCTGGTACGACCTCCAGGTGACCTCGATCCGGTCGCGATCGTCGAAGGACTCGAGCGCCTCCGCGAAGCGCCGCTTGCCGATGTAGCACCAGGGGCAGGCGATGTCGGACCAGATCTCGATGTGGGCTGTGGGGAGAAGTACGTCGGGCATGCTCATATTCGGGTACAATCCGCCCCTGACGTGCTCTGTTCCCGGGCCGATCGGTCCACGGACCCGGTCAGCCCTCGAGGGCGGCGTCCAGGGAGATCTCGACGCCGGTGAGTGCCTTGCTCACGGGGCATCCCGCCTTCGCGTCCTCTGCGGCCTTGACGAAGCCGTCGGCGTCGAGGCCGTCGACCTCACCCCGCACCTTCAGTTCGATTCCGGTGAGCCGGAATCCGCCCGCCGGGTCGGGCCCCAGCGAGACGTCGGCGGTGACCTCGAGGCTCTGCGGTGTGCCGCCCGCCTCCGCGATCAGTGCGGACAACTGCATCGCGTAGCACGACGAATGCGCGGCGGCGACGAGCTCCTCGGGGCTGGTGGTGCCGTCCGCGTTCTCCGCCGAGCGTTTCGGGAACGACACGTCGAACGTGCCGCGGCCCGAGCTGGTGAGCTCCACCTGACCGGAGCCCTTCTGCAGATCCCCGTTCCATGCGGTCCGTGCGGTACGAGTGGGCATGACCTCTCCTTCTCTGCGTGCGACAGCTCTGCATGCGACAGTTCCTTCACGAACCACACTTGCAGAGTCGCGATGGTGGCGAGGGCTGTTCGCGCCAGAGCGTTCCCGATGTCCGGATCAGGCCGATCGCGCCCGGAGTTCGCGGTCGCGCTCGCGGATCGACTGCACGGCTCCGTCCCGTTCGTAGGGCCGTACCTCGAGCCGCCGCTTCACCTCGGCGATCTCCCGCATGCGCTCGGCGTGACCCCGCCGGGCGGCGCGTCCGGCACCACCGGGCACCAGAACACTCAGGCGGTCGCGTAGGAGGTTGCGCGCGAACCACCCCGGGTACAGCGCCGCCATCGGGCTCAGTCGCGGAACACCCACGGCGTCGGCGTATCCGGAGCCCAGCGACAGGCGCGCCAGGTCGGCGTGGAAGTGGTAGTGCGCCCAGCTCCTGATGCGGTTCGCCGCACCCGGGCCGTCGACTCCGTAGATGCGGGGAACGGCCTTCAGCGCGGCCTCGGTGAGAGCGGCGGACGAGTCGTCGGGGTCGACCTCCGACCAGACCGCCAGCCAGATCAGACGCAGGAGCTCGTCGAAGGACGTGACCTGCAGTTCCGCCGTCACGCCCATGGTGTGGGCGACGTAGCGGTAGAGGTGGACGATCGCGTCGCGCTCACGTCGCGAGTACCAGTGCCCGGCCGCCATGACGGCGAGGGCCACCCCGGCGATCGGGATCATCGTCACGCAGTAGTGCAACTGGTTCACGGGCCGGCCGTGCGTGTCGGTGTTCCAGTCGTCGACCCGATCGATCCCGGCACGGATGTAGGCGTGCACGACGCGGACGCGGGCGGTGTTCTTCGTCCCCGCTCCGAAGCGCTCCATTCCACCGGGCGCCGTGCAGTCCATCGACCACGAGACCGTCTCGACGATCCGACCCGCGGCGCGCTTCGCGAGGTCGCCACCGCGCAGCAGCACGTCGTTGACGCGCGGGGAGACGTAGCTGGCCGGGAAGGCGATGGCGGTGGTGAACGCCATGAGGGTGCTCATCGGCATCCGCGCGATCGCCCGCGCGGCGAGATCGAGCTTGTCGTAGTCGACCCAGAACGGCACGTCGTCGAGGGTGGCGATGAACGCTGCCACCTCGGGTGCGGGATCGTCCACGGTCTCGATGCCGTGTTCGAGCGCCTGCTCGAACTGCGTGCGGATGCGGAGCCGGTCGCGGCGCATCGCGGCGACCAGATCGTCGGCCACGGGATCGCAGGTGTGCGCGAACTTGGCGAACGCCCGGGCCTGGGCCCGGGTGGGTCGCACCGAGTCGCCGGCGAGCAACGACATCGCCAGACGCGGGCCGCCCTCTCGCAGGATCGGCTTCGGTGCGAGTCGATCGGTTCGGTCGTGCAGGTGGGCAGTCGACGGGGCATCGATCGTCACGTTTCCTCCTCGTCCGGATGTCGGGGACCGACTATGACAAGGATTCCACAATTAGTAAACACTTGATTCCGGAATCGGTCGATTCCGGAAGGTCGGTCGTGTTGTGCCACACTCGACGATGTGTCCGAGCCCGAAGCCACCCGCGCATATCGCGGCGTCGCGCCGGCCGATCGGCGCGCCGAACGGCGCACGCGTCTCCAGAACGCGGTGATCGACGTCGTCGCCGACGAGGGCTGGTCGGCGGCGACGGTACGGAAGGTCGCGGCCACCGCGGGAGTCGGCCCGCGCTTCTTCTACGAGAGCTTCACCGACATGACCGACCTCGTCACCACCGCCTACGACGAGCTCGGCGCGACCCTGCTCGAACGCGCTGTCGACGCCATCGCGGCGGCCCCCGACGAGCTGCACGCCAAGGCGCGCGCCGCGGTGGGAGCGATCGTCGGCGCCGTCGAACGCAATCCCCAGCAGGGCCGCTTCCTCATCTCCGACGCGCCCCCGCTCGCCGAGCGGAAGAGCGCGTTCATCCGGTCCACCGCCGACGAACTCGCCAAGCAGAGCGACGCGGTGGGCACCCGCCTCGACTCCCGGCAGGCAGAACTGTGCGCGGTGGTCGTCATGGCCGGTGCCGTCGAGCTCGTCCGCGGCTGGCTCGACGGCACGCTCGACATCCGCCCCGACGAACTCACCGAGATCGTCGCCAGCACCCTGTCGACACTCACCGCGCACATGCCGACCATCGGCAGATGAGCCGGTCCGGGCAAGCGCCCGGCTCAGCCCTGCACGACGGCCGACAACCCGGTCAGCGCCCGGTCGATGTGGGCGGGCCATTCCCGGGGGTCGATCCGGTGCACGCCCGACTCCCCCGCGAACGCACCCGAGATCACCACATCGGGTTCCGTCGTCGCCAACAGGCGCAGACTGTCGGCGAGCGCACGGGCGTCGCTCATCCCCTCGATGTAGCCGGCCCGCCACGTCCCCGAAGCACCGCGGTACAGCGTGTCGCCGGTGAACAGGTAGCGGGCTCCGTCCGCGCCGGGCACCAGATAGCAGATGCTGCCCACCGTGTGCCCGGGCGTCGGAACGATCTCCACCCCGTTGTCGTCCACATGACGTTCCGTCAGCGGGACGTCGATGCGGGCGTGCCGGCCGACCATGTCGGTCTCCGCCGCTGCCGCGTGGAGTCTCGATCCGAAGCGCTCGGCGATCCTGTCGAGCATCGGGCCGGCCTCGTCCTGGTGGGACAGGTACTGGTCGGTGATCCCCCCGAGGCGGTCCAGTTCGTCGAAATCGGCCTCACCCGCGACCGAGTAGAAGAGCACGTTGTTCTTCCCGGTCCACAGATAGGCGTGCGTCCTCAGCCCCGGGAACGGGTTGTCCTCCTGCGTCTCCCACAGATCGGGCAGTACTTTCCGCATCGCGATACCTCCTGGTCGTCGTCCGGTCACCACCACCGTGCAACCTCGAGCCGACTGGAGGTCAAGTGCGGAAGGACGAGTCCGGAAATCCTCGGGTGGAGCGGCAGGCACAGGCGCAGCATGGAGCGGTGACCACGATGCAGCAGGATCCACGCCCACTCGTCCGCGCGGCCCTGGACCGCGCACGCCGGATCGTCGGTGGTGTCTCGATCGAGCACCTCGCCGCTCCCACCCCGTGTCCCGAGTTCGACGTCCGCACACTTATCGGCCACCTCACTGCGACCCTCGAACGGAGCGCGGCCATCGGTTCCGGGCGCGATCCCCGCACCGTCCCGGAATTCCTCACCTCCGAGAACGACGACTGGCCGGCCGTGCTCGATGCCGCGGCCGACCGCTTCTGGCAGGTGTGGGACGACGACGCCCTCCTGGACAAGCCCGTCACCGCCCCCTGGGGTACTTTTCCCGGCCGGGTCGCGCTGTTCATGGAGCTCGACGAACTGCTCGTGCACGGCTGGGACATCGCCGTCGCCACCGGACAGGATGCGGAGGCCGACCCGGCACTCGCGGAGGCAGCCCTCGAGATCATGAAGATCACCCTGCCCGAATCACCTCGCGAGGGATTTCCCTTCGGTCCACCGGTCACGCCCGCGCCGGACGCCGGCCCGACCGAGCGTCTCGTGAACTGGGTGGGGCGCGCCGGCGCCCCCTGGTCCGGTCGACGAGGCTGAACGTACAGCGAGAGGGGCGACACCCTTCCGGGTGTCGCCCCTCTCGTGTGAACCGTTGTCCGGTGTGAACCGGCCGAGCTGCCGGCCGGTGCGAACCGGCGAACGCTTATCCGGCTTCGGACTCGCCCTCGCTGGACTTGGCCAGCGCGACCGCCGGGGTGTCCGGAACCTCGGCCGGCTTCTCGCTCGGCGTGAACGTGAACTTCGCGTTCTCGCCGGCGCCCTCGCCGTCCCAGCCCTCGACGTCGACCAGGACGATCTGGCCTGCGCCGATCTCGCCGAACAGGATCTTCTCGGAGAGCTGATCCTCGATCTCGCGCTGGATCGTGCGACGCAGCGGACGTGCGCCGAGCACCGGGTCGAAGCCGCGCTTGGCGAGCAGCGACTTCGCCTTCTCGGTGAGCTCGATACCCATGTCCTTGTTCTTCAGCTGCGTCTCCACACGTCCGACCATGAGGTCGACCATCTGGATGATCTGCTCCTGCGTGAGCTGGTGGAAGACGATGATGTCGTCGATACGGTTGAGGAACTCGGGCCGGAAGTGCTTCTTCAGCTCGTCGTGGACCTTGTTCTTCATCCGCTCGTAGTTCGACTGCTCGCCCGTTCCGGCCGAGAAGCCGAGCCCGACGGCCTTCGAGATGTCGGCGGTGCCCAGGTTCGACGTGAAGATCAGCACGGTGTTCTTGAAGTCGACCGTGCGGCCCTGACCGTCGGTGAGGCGACCGTCCTCGAGGACCTGCAGGAGGGTGTTGTAGATCTCCTGATGGGCCTTCTCGATCTCGTCGAACAGAACCACGGAGAACGGCTTGCGGCGCACCTTCTCGGTGAGCTGGCCGCCCTCTTCGTATCCGACGTAGCCGGGAGGCGCACCGAACAGGCGCGACGCGGTGAAGCGGTCGTGGAACTCGCCCATGTCGATCTGGATGAGCGCGTCGTCCTCGCCGAACAGGAAGTTCGCGAGCGCCTTGGACAGCTCCGTCTTACCCACACCGGACGGGCCGGCGAAGATGAACGAACCGGACGGACGCTTCGGGTCCTTCAGGCCGGCACGCGTACGACGGATCGCCTTGGCGACGGCCTTGACGGCGTCCTCCTGGCCGATGATCCGCTTGTGCAGCTCGTCCTCCATGCGGAGCAGACGCGTGGTCTCCTCCTCGGTGAGCTTGAACACCGGGATACCGGTCCAGTTGGCGAGGACCTCGGCGATCTGCTCCTCGTCGACCTCGGCGATGACGTCGAGATCGCCCGCACGCCACTGCTTCTCGCGCTCGGCACGCTGCGCGACGAGCTGCTTCTCCTTGTCGCGCAGGCTCGCGGCCTTCTCGAAGTCCTGCGCGTCGATCGCCGATTCCTTCTCGCGACGGGCGTCGGCGATCTTGTCGTCGAACTCGCGCAGGTCCGGCGGCGCGGTCATGCGACGGATGCGCATGCGTGCACCGGCCTCGTCGATGAGGTCGATCGCCTTGTCCGGCAGGAAGCGGTCGTTGATGTAGCGGTCGGCGAGAGTGGCCGACGCGACGAGCGCCTTGTCGGTGATCGAGACGCGGTGGTGCGCCTCGTAGCGGTCGCGCAGACCCTTGAGGATCTCGATGGTGTGCTCCACCGTCGGCTCCCCGACCTGCACCGGCTGGAAGCGGCGCTCGAGAGCGGCGTCCTTCTCGATGTACTTGCGGTACTCGTCGAGGGTCGTCGCACCGATTGTCTGCAGCTCACCGCGGGCGAGCTTGGGCTTGAGGATCGACGCGGCGTCGATCGCGCCCTCGGCAGCACCGGCACCGACGAGCGTGTGCAGCTCGTCGATGAACAGGATGATGTCGCCGCGGCTGTTGATCTCCTTGAGGACCTTCTTCAGGCGTTCCTCGAAATCACCGCGGTAACGGCTGCCGGCGACGAGCGAGCCCAGGTCGAGCGTGTAGAGCTGCTTGTCCTTGAGGGTCTCGGGGACCTCACCGTTGACGATGGCCTGCGCGAGGCCCTCGACGACGGCGGTCTTGCCGACACCCGGCTCGCCGATGAGCACCGGATTGTTCTTCGTACGACGCGACAGCACCTGCATGACGCGCTCGATCTCCTTCGCCCGGCCGATGACCGGGTCGAGCTTGCCCTCGAGAGCTGCCTGCGTGAGGTTGCGGCCGAACTGGTCCAGGACGAGCGACGTGGACGGAGTGCCGGTCTCGCCACGGCTCGTGCCGGATTCTGCGGGCTCCTTGCCCTGGTAACCGGACAGCAGCTGGATGACCTGCTGACGCACCCGGTTGAGGTCGGCGCCGAGCTTGACGAGCACCTGCGCCGCCACGCCCTCACCCTCGCGGATGAGACCGAGCAGGATGTGTTCGGTACCGATGTAGTTGTGTCCGAGCTGGAGCGCTTCGCGAAGGCTCAGCTCGAGGACCTTCTTGGCACGAGGAGTGAAGGGAATGTGCCCCGAGGGCGCCTGCTGACCCTGGCCGATGATCTCTTCGACCTGGCTGCGCACACCTTCGAGGGAGATACCCAACGACTCGAGCGACTTCGCCGCCACACCCTCACCCTCGTGGATGAGGCCGAGGAGGATGTGCTCCGTGCCGATGTAGTTGTGGTTGAGCATCCTGGCCTCTTCTTGAGCCAGGACAACGACGCGCCGCGCGCGATCGGTGAACCTTTCGAACATCGCACTCCCTCACACTCTCCGGCCGCCGGTCCGGTACGCCGATCGTCCCGCACCCTGCTGCCGCTCTTAAGCTCCGGCACTCGAGTCGTTCGTCGGAACCTTTCAGAGGTTCCAAGCTCCCACTCCACACTCTAGTGGTCGTGGTATCGACTCGCTTTCCCTCTACCCTTCGGAAGGCGGCGAGAAAACCCGGTTTCAGAAGTTAACGCTGCACGTGGCGGATACGTTTCCGCAAGCTGTACGCCACAAGCGAACAGCGGCAGTGGAAGATCAACGGGCGAAGAATCGCTCGATCCTGCGTCCGAGGCTCCGCGAGGCGCGTTCGGGATCGGCCAGAGCACTTTCTGCGAGGACACTGTCCTCGTCCGACACGGTACCCGGTTCGAACGGCCGCAGCGAACGTCCCGGGCCACGCAACCGTTCGATGGTGGAGATGAGCGAGCCGCCGTCCTTCGTGGCCTCGGCGATCGCTTCGGGATCGACGTCGAGGTGTTCCGCCACCAGGATGTTGCGCAGCTCGACGGCCGCGCGGCCGACCGCGTCCCCGGGTTCGGCGGCTTCGATCGCCAGGTCGCATTCGGTGTCGAAGCCCATCGAACGATTGTTCAGGTTCGACGACCCGATCCGCAGCAGCGTCTCGTCCATCACGACGACCTTCGCGTGCACGTAGATCGGCTCACCGCCGGCGGTGACGGGATAGTAAGCGGCGAAACGACCGTGCACGTCGGCCTCCCACAGCATGTGCAGCAGGGCACGCCGGGCACCGTCCATCGCCTTGCGTTCGAGCCAGCCCTCGGCGTTGCGCGGGATCACCACGACGATCTCGGGGCCGTCCGGTTCCTGCAGTCGTTCGGCGAGCGCGTCCGCGATCCTGCGCGAGGCGAGGTACTGGCTCTCGAGGTAGAGGGTGTGCCGGGCCTTCTCGATCACCGACAGATACAGCGCCTCGATCTCGTGGACACCGTCCTTCCCGTCGTAGGCGGGCAACGTGCGAGCGATACCGACGTCCACACCGTGGAGGGTGGGCTCGAGATCGTCGGGCCAGATGGGTTCCGGCTCCGGCACGGGATCGAGTTCCTCGCCCGTGGCCGCCTTCCACCGGGCGCGGGCCTGGTCGCCGAGGGCCCGCGCGGCGTCACCGTCGACGGCGGTCGTCACGTCGTGCCACGGTCCGTAGCGTTTACCGCTCGGCTCCCGGCGGTATTTGCTCCGGTCCGGATGATCCGGGGTGTCCCAGCGATCGACGGTCATATCGATACCGCCGCAGAAAGCGATGCTGTCGTCGACGACGAGAATTTTCTGATGATGCGCCGCGCCCACAGGATGCGCCCCGTCGATTTCGAAGTGCAGGCGTGGGTCGGTGAGCCAATCGAGCACGAACACCGGCGTCATTCCACGCGCCAGTGCACTGAACGCACCGATGTTCCACTTGAGCAGATAAATATCGAGACCGGGGCGCCGCTCGGGGAGCCATTCGAGGAATTCACCGAGTTTGTTCGGTCCCTCGAGAGTTGCACCTTCGGGTTCGAACTTGATGCGGGTGTCGAAATCCCACCCGATCAGCATGATGCGCTTTTCCGCCCGGAGCATCGCCGCCTTGGCGTGACGGAAATAGTCGGCGGCGTCGACTATGCAGGTCAGCCTCTCCGCTCGCGCGATTCGCCAGCAGGTGGAACCCGGTTCGAGCACGGTCTCGGCCATGAGCGGATGCTACTCCCCGAGCGCATCGTGCCGGGTCGTCCATACCATCGGGTGGTGTGACGGGCGCCACTGTGCCACAACCGAACCCGTCCACCGACGACTGTGGGGCGCCGTCCACGGATGGACGACGCCCCACGGACGAGGATTCCGTCAGTGCGCCTTGTTGTACGCCTCGACGATCTCCGCAGAGATTCGGCCACGCGCCGAAACCGGCAGATCGTTGTTCCGTGCCCATTCACGGATAGCGGCCGTCTGCTCGCGACCCGCACTTCCGGATCCGCTCTTGCGCGCAGCCGGCGCAGTTCCGGCCGCGGTCTTGCTCCGCTTACGGCCGCCGACCTTGCGAGCGTGTTCGATCCAGAATTCCAACTGCTCGCGCAGCCGTGCCGCATTGTCCTCGGAAAGGTCGATCTCGTACGTCACTCCGTCGAGACCGAACTCCACCGATTCGTCCGCCGCCGATTCCTGATCCACATCGTCGATCAGGGTGACAGTGACTTTCTTCGCCATGTGGTGCAAATCCTCTCGCATGCGCTTCCCCCCGCGGGACGGGCACCACACTACCCGCCGATTAACGCATCGCAATATGGAGCGGCGAAATCCGATTAACGGGTGTTCGGTCGGACAATCGGGAACAGGATTGTTTCGCGGATTCCCAGACCGGTAAGTGCCATCAGCAGACGGTCGATTCCCATTCCGGTACCGGTGGTCGGCGGCATTCCCTGTTCCATCGCGGCGAGGAAATCCTCGTCCAGGGCCATCGCCTCGTCGTCACCTTCCGAGGCCAGTCGCGCTTGGTCGACGAAACGCTCGCGCTGGATCACCGGATCGACGAGTTCCGAGTAACCCGTGGCGAGTTCGAAACCGCGGACGTACAGATCCCATTTCTCGGTGACCCCGCGCACCGTGCGGTGATCGCGTGTCAGCGGCGACGTCTCGACGGGGAAATCACGCACGAAGGTCGGCTCGTGCAGCTGGTCGCCGCACATGTGCTCCCAGAGTTCCTCGACGAGCTTGCCGTGGCCCCAGCCCTTGCCCTCGGGAATCTCCAGACCGACGCGATCCGCAAGCGCGGTCAATTCCTCGAGGGTGGTGTCGGGGGTCACGTCCGTGCCGATCGCCTCGGACAGCGAGGGATACATTTCGAGAGTTTTCCATTCACCCCCGAGGTCGTATTCCGTACCGTCGGCGAGCGTCACCACATGGCTGCCGAAGACCGCGAACGCGACCTCCTGGATGATCTCGCGGATCATCCGCGCCGAATCGTCGTAGGTGCCGTACGCCTCGTACGTTTCGAGCATCGAGAATTCCGGCGAGTGCGTCGAGTCGGCACCCTCGTTACGGAAATTGCGGTTGATCTCGAAGACCTTCTCGATACCGCCGACCACGCAGCGCTTGAGGAACAGTTCCGGCGCGATACGCAGGTACAGGTCGATGTCGAGCGCGTTCGAGTGCGTCACGAACGGGCGGGCCGCCGCACCGCCGTGCAGGGTCTGCAGCATGGGCGTCTCGACCTCGAGGAAGCCGCGGCGCTCGAGCGCGTTGCGCAGCTCGCGCACCACCGCGACACGCATGCGTGCGTTGCGACGTGCTTCGGGACGCACGATGAGGTCGACGTAGCGCTGACGCACCCGCGCCTCTTCGTTCATCTCCTTGTGCGCGACGGGCAGCGGACGCAGCGCCTTCGATGCCATGGTCCACGAGTCGGCCATGACGCTGAGCTCACCGCGACGGGAGCTGATGACCTCGCCGTGCACGAACACGATGTCGCCGAGGTCGACCTCGGACTTCCAGGCGGCGAGCGCCTCCTCGCCGACGCCGGCGAGGCTGAGCATGACCTGCAGCTGGGTGCCGTCGCCCTCCTGCAGCGTCGCGAAGCACAGCTTGCCGGTGTTGCGCGAGAACATCACGCGGCCGGCGACGCCCACGACGGTGCCGGTGGCGGTGTCGGGTTCGAGGTCGGGATACTCGGCGCGGATCTCCGCAAGCGTATGGGTGCGCGGGATCTCGACGGGATAGGCGTCCGAACCCTGTGCCAGGAGCCGTTCGCGCTTCTCGCGGCGGACCCGCATCTGCTCGGGGGTGTCGTCGGGCTGCTGAACGGTGGCATCACTCACGGGTAACCAGACTATCGGACACCCGGGGTCGTCAATCCTGCAGATGCGCGCTTTCAGTGAGCGGTGACCCGCGCCACGTCCTGCGCGACGTGCTGGGCCTCGGCGACTGCGCCGACCAGGCGGGCCGCGCGGATGGCGTCGTAGCCTCCGGCGAGGTGGGTGACCCGGCGCAGACCCTGCGCGTGCAGTTCGGTGACCACACCGTGCGAGCTCGCGCCGTCGGACGAGACGAGGATCCATTCGACGTCGCGGTCGACGGCGAGGGCGAGACGGCCCGGGCCGCTCGGATCGAGCCGCTCGGCGACGAGATCGGCGGAGATGGCCAGCGCGCCGGGAAGTGTTCCCTGAGCGGCACGTTCGGCGTTCGAGCGGATGTCGACGACGACGGCGCCGCGGGCGACCGCTGCGGCCAGTTCGGTGGGGTACGTGCGCTCGACGGCGAGCCGGTGGAAGGCGACCGGAGCAGTGGTGGCAACCGTGGAAGCGGCAACCGGAGCAGCGGTGGAAACAGAAGTGGTGGAAAGAAGCGCAGCGCGCATGAGAGAACTCCCAGGAAAGTGTTATCGGTCGAGGCGGCGGTCAGCCTCGACAACACTCCTGGGTGCTCATGCAACGGATCACGAGGAACATCTTTACACAGAATGACGCTCAGCGGAACCCGCAGTTCCGCGTGCCGCTCGTCTCGCCTGGTTCCGCTCGTACACCAGACGCAGCCCCTCGAGGGTCAGATCCGGCTCGTGATGCTCGAGGGTGCGCGACTCCGGCATGATCAGCGGCGCACTGTCGCCGGTGCCGATGACGGCCACGTCGTCGCCGTCGAAGCCGGGCACCTCGGCGCAGATCCGCCGCACGATGCCGTCGACCATCCCGGCGAACCCGAAGACGGCCCCGGACTGCATGCACTCGACGGTGTTCTTACCCAGAACACCTCGGGGACGGAGCAATTCGACCTTCCGCAGCGCCGCCGACCGCGACGCCAGCGCATCCATCGAGATCTCCACACCCGGAGCGATGGAACCGCCGAGGAACTCCCCCTTGCCCGACACGACGTCGACGCACGTGGACGTTCCGAAATCCACGACGATGCACGGGGATCCGTAGAAGTGGTAGGCCGCCAGACTGTTGACGATGCGGTCGGCGCCGACCTCCTTCGGATTGTCCACCAGCAGCGGCACTCCCGTGCGCACGCCCGGCTCCACCACGACGTGCGGCACCGACGACCAGTAGCGGTCGAGCATGACGCGCAGCTCGCGCAGCACCGACGGCACGGTCGACAGGGCCGCCACCCCGGTGACCTGCTCGGCGGATTCACCGAGCAGACCGCGGAACAGCAGGGCGATCTCATCGGCGGTCATCCTGGGGTCGGTACGGACGCGCCAGTCGCGCAGCAGCCGCGCGTGCGAGCCGCTGCCCGCGAACACCCCCAGGACGATGTTGGTGTTGCGGACGTCGACGGTGAGGAGCACCTCTAGACCAGGGACGGCGAGTCGAGGGTCGACAGCATGCGCGGCGTGATCAGGCCCGAGCCCTCGGGAGCGTGGGCGGGGTCGTTGCCGAGCTCGACCTGACGGTTGTCGGCGTCGACGAACACCACGCGCGGGTCGTAGTCCTTGCACTCCTGCTCGTTCATCACGCCGTAGGCGATGAGGATGACGAGATCGCCGGGGCTGACGAGACGTGCTGCGGCGCCGTTGATCCCGATGATGCCCGATCCACGCTCACCGGCGATGACGTACGTCTCGAGCCGGGCGCCGTTGTCGATGTCGACGATGCAGACCTGCTCGCCCTCGAGCAGATCCGCGGCATCCATCAGATCCTGGTCGACGGTCACCGAACCGACATAGTGCAGATCCGCGTGGGTGACCGTGGCGCGGTGGATCTTCGACTTCATCATGGTGCGGAACATGCTCGTCCTCGGTTTCTTTCTCGTTTCCGAATTCGATCGGTGGGTCAGCGGTTCGTCAGGTTGTCTTCGGCGCCGGGATCGACCGGGCCGGTGGCGCGTTCGAGGAAGCCGGTGCCGACGGCGACCCCGACGTTGTCGATGAGGCGGGTGGAGCCGAGTCGTGCGGCGACGAGCAGTCGGCCGTCACCGCGTTCGGGTGCCGGCCCCAGATCGGCGCCGCGCACCTCGAGATAGTCCACCTCGATCTGCGGGCTCTGCGCGAGCACGTCGCGTGCCGTGGACAGGATCGCCTCGGCTCCGCCCGCTGCGGCATGTGCGCCGGCGACGAGCGCCGCAGACAGCGTGGTCGCGATCTCGCGCTGCTCGGGGTCGAGATAGCGGTTGCGGGAGGACAGTGCGAGCCCGTCCTGTTCGCGCACGGTGGGAACGCCGAGGATGCGGATGTCGAGATTCAGGTCGGCGACCATCTGACGGATCAGGGTGAGCTGCTGGTAGTCCTTCTCACCGAAGAACGCGGTGTTGGGACCGACGATGTTGAACAGCTTCGCGACGACCGTCAGCATCCCCGCGAAATGGCCGGGGCGCGAAGCACCTTCGAGCTCCGACCCGAGCGGACCCGGGTGGATCGTTGTGCGCGGGCCCTGCGGGTACATCGCCGAGACCGTCGGCACGAAGGCGAGTTCGACGCCCGCTTCGCGGAGCAGTTCGAGGTCGGCGTCGAGAGTGCGCGGGTAGGCGTCGAGGTCCTCGTTCTTCCCGAACTGCAGCGGGTTGACGAAGATCGACACGACCACGACGGCACCGGTGAGCTTGGCCTGGCGCACGAGTTCGAGGTGACCGGTGTGCAGCGCACCCATCGTCGGCACGAGTGCGACGGTGCGGCCGACGCCGCGCAGAGCCCGGGTGACCTTGGCCAGGCCTGCGGGATCGTGATGAACGGTCAGTTCACCTCGCACGTATCCGCGCTGTCCTGCTTCACTCACCGTATTCAGCTCCTTCGAGAATTGCCATCAGTTCCGGCTTCGACCCGGTCCGTTGCGCCGATCGCAGCGACAGCGCGCGGTACCCGGCGGCGATCTGCGGGTCGACGGCCTCGAGCGCACGCAGGTGCGCGGCCACGGCGTCGGCATCGCCGCGCGCGACCGGCCCGGTGAGGGCCGAGGGCCCGCGCCGCAGCACGTTGTCGAGCGCTGCGGAGAGCAACGGCTGCAACACCCGCTCGGCGACTCCACCGGGGGCGTCGTCGACGAGTTGCTGGCCGAGCAGCTCCTCCCCCTGCAGGGCGCTGCGCAGTGCCTCGACGGCGTCGGCGACCAGCGTGACCAGGTGGTTGCTGCCGTGCGCGAGTGCGGCGTGGTAGGTCGTGCGCATGGACTCGGGGACGCGGACCGGCTCGCCGCCGATCTCGAGGACGAGGGACTGCGCGATGGCGTAGCCGATCTCGTCGGCGGCCGTGATGCCGAAGCACGCGGAGGAGAGCCGGTCGATGTCCTCGTCGTGGCCGGTGAAGGTCATCGCGGGATGGATCGCGAGCGGCACGGCGCCCTGCTCGGTCAGCGGCTCGAGGATCGCGGTGCCGTGGGCACCGGAGACGTGGACGACGATCGTGCCGGCGGCGACCGAACCGGTGGCTGCGAGGCCCTTGACCAGGGACGACAGTTCGGTGTCGGGAACGGCGAGAAGAAGGAGATTACAGCGGCCGGCGACCTCGTCGACCGGCAGGATCTGCGAATCCGGCAGGCGGGTGGCGGCACGGTGCCGCGAGACGTCGGAGACGGCCGAGCAGGCCACGACGACATGACCGACGCGTTCGAAAGCTGCACCGAGTGCAGTGCCGACCCGTCCGGCGGACACGATTCCTACCGACAGGCGCGCAGGCGCGGGTGCGTTGGTGATCCCGAAGGAATTCACGGGAGTCCTCTCGTTCGTTCCAGTCCCGCTCAGCGGGTACCGGACGTTCCGCTCGACAATAGCGCGCGCTTTCCGGGGCTCGCCACGGTCGAGCCGAGTGATCTGCGCCTCATCGACCGAGGTGGGGCAGGCGCGACCTGCCGCGCGACCGTCCCGTGATCAGCGCTCGGCCGACAACGACGCCAGGATCTCCGCGACCGTCCGGCCCTCACCGTTGGCGCGACGGCGCCGGGAGCGACGTCCGGACGATTCGTCGTCGTCCTCGTCGTCCTCCTCGGTCGTTTCCGCAGCTCCATCGGCCTTCGCGGCGGTGTCCTTCCCCTCCGCGGGGTCGTCGCCCTTCGACTTCGCTCCGGCCTCGTCTGCGTCCGTTTGCGGGTCGGGATCGGATCCGGACTCGTGCTTGCCGGGCTTCTGCGGCTCCGGCTTCCCGTCCGCCGTCTTCTCGGCGCTCGCGACCTTCGCGTCTCCGGTCTTCGGGTCCCCGGTCTTCGTGGCCCCGGTCTTCGGGTCCCCCGTCTTCGTGTCTCCGGCCTTCGGGTCCACGGCCTTCGGGTCCTCGACTTCCGCGTCCTCGATCTCGGCGTCCTCGACGTCCGGTCCTGCGGTCGCCTTTCCAGCCGTCACCTTCTCGGTCGCAGCCTTCTCGACCGTTCCCTTCCCGGTCGCCGTCTTCCCGGTCGCCGTCTTCCCGGTCACAGCCTCGGCCTTCGCCTGCTTCTCGGTTCGCGGTTCTTCGACATCACCCTTTCCGGGTGTCTTCTCCGACGCCTTCGCCGCGCGCATGGCCGCCTCGACCGATTCGGTCTCCGCGGTGACCGGCTCGTCGTCGGGGGAAGCGAAGGCCGGCCCCGACGGGCGCGGAGCGGACACCCGCGCCGCCTCGCTCAGTTCACGCAGCTTCTCCGCCTGGCCTTCGAGGGCGACGACGTCGTCGGGCAACCGGCCGTCGAACAACATCTCGAGCGTGCGACGCAGGGTGGCCAGTTCGGTGCGCAGGGCCGCCATCTCACCGGCGTCGAGCTTCAGGTCGGCGCGGACCTTCGCCTCGACGCTCAGCTCGTACTCGCGTCGCGCCGCGATCTCCCTCTGCAACTGCAACTCGTAGACCGTCTTCAGGTCGTCGGCCTTCGCCCGATCGAGCGCCGATTCGCGGCGGTACTTGTTCATCGCGATGGCTCCGACGGTCGCGGCCCACAGGGCGACGACCACCGCGACGCGCAGCAACTGCACGCTCTCACTGAAGATCAACAGCAGCGAGGCGATCATCGCCAGAGCGAGCAGACCGGCCACGATCATCGAGCCGGTACTGCGCCACGGACGGCGATTCCTGTCTGGTCGCGCCGAGGTTGCCATGACCATCAGGGTACTTGGATGGGTCCACCGATCGGAGCCGGACGACACGCCCTGGCCCACCGCGAAATCCGAGGTCAGAGCGCCGGTTCGTTCGGTTCGTCGGGATCTTCCGGTGTCCGGCAACAGTATTCGAGCCACAGTGCGGCCGCCGCCAGTGCGATACCGGCGAGGGCTCCGACGAGCACACCCGAGGTGTCGTCGGTCGCGGCCTGCACGACTCCGCGCTGCGGCACGAGATACAGCAGGAAGCCGACCCACACTCCGGCGCTCGCGGCACCCACCAGTGCGGACGCCTTGGCGAGCGCGACCGCCCGGGCCGCGGTGATGGGATGGAGCCTGCCTGGGCCCTCACCGATCTCGTGCTTGCCGACCCGCGACCGGATCATGAACGCCAGGATCACCTCGATGATCGCGACGGGATACAGCGAGGCTCCCGCGTAGACGGGGATGGGCGGCAGCGAGCCGTACATCGTGCGGACGAGCAGCCACGCGACGATCGCTGCCAGCACGGCCAGCGCCAGCAGATCTCGGATCCGGGTCTGTTTCAGCACTCGCTGCGTCCCTAGGTCGTCGGCCCGGTCAGCGTCAGGTCGGTGCGATGCACACCCTCACGTTCGGCGGCGTCGAGTTCGCCGAGCCACTCGCCGATGCCCAGCCGCCGGCCGTCGGCGGAGAGGACCGCTTCGGGTTCGACGTCGAGCCACGGGACGAGCACGAACGCCCGCTGGTGTGCGCGCGGATGCGGCAGGATCAACTCCGGATCGTCGCTGCGCACCTCACCGTCGCCGTTGTCGCAGGTCACGACGTCGACGTCGAGGCTGCGCGGACCCCAGCGCCGGATCCGGACGCGTTCGGCGGCCTCCTCGAGCTCCTGACCGAACCGCAGCCAGTCGCGCGGACCGAAGGCGGCGTCCTCCGCGACGACGACGGCGTTGAGGAAGTCCTCCTGCTCGACGCCGCCCCACGGTGCCGTCGAGTACACCGCCGAGACGGCGACGGCCCGCTCACCCAATGCGTCGACGACCGACCGCAGATGCGCGAGCCGGTCGCCGATGTTCGATCCGATGGACAGCACGGCACGGCTCATGAGGCGCTCCCGGTCGCGTCGCTGCGGGAGCGGTCGATCACCACGGCGACGTCGCCGAAGGTCAGCGGGATCGGTGCCGACGGCTTGTGGAGCGTGACCTCCACCCGGGAGACACGCGGGTCGGTGAGCACCTCGTCGGCGATCTCCCCGGCGACCGTCTCGATGAGATCGCGACCCGGACCGGCGATGATCGCCGCAGCACGCTCGGCGAGTTCGCCGTAGTGCAGCGTGTCGGTCAGCTCGTCGGACGCCGCGGCCGGCGCGAGATCGAGCCACACGACGATGTCGACGACGAAGTCCTGGCCGTCCCGCTTCTCGTGCTCGAAGACGCCGTGGTTGCCGCGGACCGTCAGTCCCCGGAGTTCGATGCGGTCGCTCACGCGTGCACTCCTTCCGCGCTGCCGCGCTGCCAGGCACGCACCACCGCGAGCGCGTCGCGGGATGCCTGCACATCGTGGACGCGTACGCCCCACGCGCCGTGGGTGGCGGCGAGCGCCGAGACGACCGCCGTGGCGACCTCGCGGCCCGCGGGCGACCGGACCGTGCCGTCCGGCGCCGCGAGCAACGCACCGAGGAAACGCTTCCGGGACGCCCCGATGAGCACCGGGAAACCCAGTTCGGTGAGCTCGGGCAGGCGCTGCAGCAACTGCCAGTTGTGGTCGGGTTCCTTCACGAATCCCAGACCGGGATCGAGCACGATCTTCTCGGAGTCCACGCCTGCGGCCACCGCGATGTCGACCTGCGTGAGCAGCTCGTCGCGGACCTCGCGGACGACGTCGTCGTAGTGCGTCGAACCGCCCGCGTGGACGAACTCGCCGAGGGGACGCCAGTGCATGAGGATCCACGGCACCCCGGCCTCGGCGACCACCGCGGCCATGTCGGCGTCGGCCCGCCCACCCGAGACGTCGTTGATCATCGTCACTCCGGCCTCCACGGCCGCTTCGGCGACCGAGGCGCGCATCGTGTCGACACTCGTGGGGATGCCCGCCTCCGACAGGGCCGCGATGACCGGCGCCACGCGGGACGCCTCGACCTCCGGGTCGACGCGCACGGCCCCGGGCCGGGTGGACTCGCCACCCACGTCGACGATGTCGACGCCGAGCTCGCGCAGCTCGAAGCCGCGGGCTATCGCGGTCTCGCGGTCCAGATAGCGACCGCCGTCGGAGAAGGAATCACTCGTGACGTTCAGTACGCCCATCACGACGGGCCACTGTTCGGCAGGAAAGACGGTCACCGGCGCAGGATCAGGTCCAGGGCCTCGGCACGCGACGCCGAACTGGTCTGGAACAACCCGCGCACGGCGGAGGTGGTGGTGCTGGCGCCGGGCTTGCGGATGCCACGCATCGCCATGCACAGGTGCTCGGCCTCGACCACGACGATCACGCCGCGCGGCTGCAGCTTGCGCATCATGGCATCGGCGATCTGGCTGGTGAGGCGCTCCTGGACCTGCGGACGCTTGGCGTAGAGGTCGACGACACGCGCCAGCTTCGACAGACCCGTCACGCGGCCCGTCGGGCCCGGGATGTATCCGACGTGGGCGACCCCGTGGAACGACACGAGGTGGTGCTCGCACGTCGAGTACATCGGGATGTCGCGCACGAGGACGAGTTCCTGATGGCCTTCGTCGAAGGTCGTGTCGAGGACCTCGTCCGGGTCCGTGAACAGTCCCCCGAACACCTCACGGTAGGCACGGGCCACCCGGGCGGGGGTGTCGCGCAGGCCCTCGCGGTCCGGATCCTCACCCACTGCGATCAGCAGTTCGCGCACGGCCGCTTCGGCTCGGGCCTGATCGAACGTGCGTCCCGCGTCCACGCTCAACTCGTGGGTCGTCACATCCTCCGGGTCGGAACCCGTATCCGACTTCAGGTGGTTCACCGACACCCGCTCGCCCTCCACTCTTCGCTCACTCGTCTCCATCGGAACCGACGGTCCCGATGTGCGCCCGGTACCGACTCACCGACACGGATCAGTGCCGGCCGGCCGGGCCTTCCCACCGCTGTGTGGGAGGGGGCTCGGGAGCGCCGTAACCATCGCGCGGTTGCGAGTCTCCCACGTGGTTGTCACCGCGGTGCGCATCTCCCGCACCGTTGTCGCCGGAGTCCGACGGACGGTCGGCGTCCTGCGACTCCTGCGGACGCCCGAAACTCTGCGTTTCCTGAGGCTGTCCGTAGCCGGGCTGTCCGTAGCCCTGGGGGTTCTGGCCCTGCGGATACCCGTAACCCTGCGGTTGTCCCGAGCCCTGCTGCCCGTGACCCTGCTGTTCCTGCGGGGTCTGCTCGCGCGGCGGCCAGCCGGGAGCCGACCATCCGGCGGGAGCGCCGTAGTCGGGCCGCGTCGCGTGCCGCGGACCACCGGGGTACGGAGCCGCCGGCTGGAAGCCCGGAAGCGGCTCGGAGGCCGGGACCGGCTGCGACTGCGGCTGGGGCTGTGCCTGTGTGTGGGGCTGTGCCTGCGTCTGGGGCTGGGGGTAGCCGTTCGCCGGCTGGTACTGCGGCTGTGCGCCGGGCTGATAACCGGCGGGAGCGGGCACCTCACCCTGACCCGGATACTGCGGGTGCTGATGTGCCGGCTTCGTCAGCGACGGCGGTTCCGGCGGCCACGGCTCGCCGCGCTCGGCCGCGAGCTCGGCGGGCGTCTTGATCGGCGGCTTGTCGGACGGGACCCGGTCACCGAAATCGTTGAAGGTCGTGATCCGCGGACGCTTCTTCACGTCGGCCAGGATCCTGTCGAGGTCCTTGCGGGTCAGCGTCTCGTGCTCGAGCAGCTCGCCTGCCAGCACGTCGAGGGCGTCGCGGTACTCGTTGAGGATCGCCCACGCCTCGGTGTGCGCGGCCTCGATGAGGTTGCGGACCTCTTCGTCGATCTCGCGTGCCACCTCGTGCGAGTAGTCGGACTGCACGCCCATCGACCGGCCGAGGAAGGGATCGCCCTGCTCCTGGCCGTAGCGGACGGCGCCGAGCCTCGCGCTCATGCCGTACTCGGTGACCATCGCGCGCGCGATCTTCGTGGCCTGGTCGATGTCGGACGAGGCGCCGGTGGTGGGCTCGCGGAAGACGAGCTCCTCTGCGGCACGACCACCCATCGCCATGACGAGGCGCGCGATCATCTCCGAACGCGTCATCAGGCCCTTGTCGTCCTCGGGCACCGTCATCGCGTGACCACCGGTGCGGCCGCGGGCGAGGATGGTGACCTTGTACACCGGCTCGATGTCGGGCATCGCCCACGCGGCGAGGGTGTGACCACCCTCGTGGTAGGCCGTGATCTTCTTCTCGTGCTCGCTGATGATGCGGCTCTTGCGGCGGGGACCGCCGATGACGCGGTCGACCGATTCCTCGAGGATCGTCTCGGTGATCACCGTGCCGTTCTCACGGGCGGTGAGCAGGGCGGCCTCGTTGACGACGTTCGCGAGGTCGGCGCCGGACATGCCCACCGTGCGCTTGGCGAGCGCACCGAGATCCGCGTTGGGATCGATCGGCTTGCCCTTCGAGTGCACGGCGAGGATCGCCCGGCGACCGGCGAGGTCGGGGTTCGTGACCGGGATCTGACGGTCGAAACGGCCGGGACGCAGCAGCGCCGGGTCGAGGATGTCGGGACGGTTCGTCGCGGCCATCACGATGATGCCGGAGCGGTCGCCGAAGCCGTCCATCTCGACGAGCAGCTGGTTGAGGGTCTGCTCGCGCTCGTCGTGACCACCGCCGAGGCCGGCGCCGCGCTGGCGGCCGACCGCGTCGATCTCGTCGACGAAGATGATGCAGGGGGCGTTCTGCTTGGCCTGCTCGAACAGGTCGCGCACGCGGGAGGCGCCGACACCGACGAACATCTCGACGAAGTCCGAACCGGAGATCGTGAAGAACGGGACGCCCGCTTCGCCGGCGACGGCACGTGCGAGGAGGGTCTTACCGGTGCCGGGCGGGCCGTAGAGCAGCACGCCCTTGGGGATCTTCGCGCCGAGCGCCTGGTAGCGCGCCGGGTTCTGCAGGAAGTCCTTGATCTCGTAGAGCTCCTCGACGGCCTCGTTGGCGCCGGCGACATCGGCGAAGGTCGTCTTGGGCATGTCCTTCGACAGCTGCTTGGCCTTCGACTTGCCGAAGCCCATCATGCCGCCGCGACCACCGCCCTGCATGCGGCTCATCACGAAGAAGAACACGCCGAGCAGGATGATCATCGGCAGGACGAACAGGAGGATCGACGTCAGCCAGCTCTCCTGGGTGACGCTCGTGTCGTACTTCTGCGCGCCCGACGCGGCGACGAGGTCGAAGATCTGCTCGGAGGCCGACGCGGGGTACTTCGCGATGATCTCGGTGCTGCCCTCGGTCGCGTCGTTGCCGTTCTCGAGCCACAACCGGACCTGCTGCTCGCGGTCGTCGATGCGGGCTTCGCTGACGTTCTGCGATTCGAGTTGGGACACCGCGACGGACGTGTCCACCTGGGTGAAACCGCGCGTGTCGTCGCCGAAGTAACTGAAGGCGTAGATCACCAGCAGAATGCCGGCGACGATCGCCAGATTACGGAACACTGTCTTGCGGTTCATACAGGTTCGGCCCGAGCGGCCGGTCCTTTCGATCGAGTTCGTCGGGGTCTCGCAGTCGCGGCGCTTCGCGCCCGGGGTGGCCGCATGCCGCGACGGTCACTGACCAGGCAACGCAAGGTTACCGCGTAGCAACGAGCGGTCGCCCCGGCACCGGCCGGAGCCGACACCGGGAAGACGTCGTAATCGACAACGATCGGGACGGAACCGGAGTTCCCCGGGCCGGGGGACCTCACGACCCGGCTCGCCCGGAGGTCAGCTGCTGTAGACCTTGGGATCCAGCGTGCCGATGTAGGGCAGGTCGCGGTAGCGCTCGTCGTAGTCGAGTCCGTAGCCGACGACGAACTCGTCCGGGATGTCGAATCCGACGTCCTTGACCTCGACGTCGATCTTCACGGCCTCCGGCTTGCGCAGCAGCGTGACGACCTCGAGCGACGCGGGGTTGCGCGTCGAGAGGTTCTTGAGCAGCCACGACAGCGTCAGACCCGAGTCGATGATGTCCTCGACGATGAGGACGTGGCGGCCGGCGATGTCCTTGTCGAGGTCCTTGAGGATGCGCACGACACCCGAGGACGACGTCGACGACCCGTACGAGCTGACGGCCATGAACTCCATCTGCGTCGGGATCGGCAGAGCGCGCGCGAAGTCGGTCATGAAGAAGATGGCGCCCTTGAGCACCCCGATGAGCAGCAGATCGCCTTCCGGCGCACCCACCGGGTAACGCTCGGCGATCGACTGCGCCAGCTCTGCGGTCCGCTCCTTGATCTGCTCTTCGGAGATCAGCACCGACGCTATGTCGTTCTCGTACACCGGGGTCCTTCCCTACCTTCTGCTGCCGGTCGCCCGGACCTTCGCCCGGTCGACGTACTCCACGGCAAGCGTGCCACGCCGACGCGACACCACCAACCTCGTCCCCGTCCGCGGGCCCCGCCCGACCGCGACCGGCCCCTGTCCGCGCCACGCCACTACCAGGTCGTCGACCGCCCGCAGCATCGTCTCGTTCGGCGTGACGGTGTGATCGATCAGCCACGATCGGAGGGCTCTGCGTCGCACCGCGGCGGGAGCCGCCGCGAGCGTGTCGGTGTCGAGCAGGTCGTCCTCGCGCCGCGCTGTCGCGAGCAGGTCGCCGGCCCAGACATCGAGGGCGTGGCCGTCGTCCTGCAGTTGCCCGGCCGTGCGTGCGAGGGCTTCGGCGACGCCCCCACCGAGCACGTCCTCGAGCAGCGGCAGTACCTCGCGGCGCAGACGCACGCGCGTGAACCGGTCGTCGGTGTTGTGCGGATCCTCGTACGGGCGGTAGCCGAGTTCGTCGCACGCCCGGCGGGTCGTGTCGCGGCGCACGCCGAGCAGCGGACGGCCCCACGGCGGGTCGAAGGGTGCCATCCCCCGGATCGAACGCAGACCCGAGCCGCGGCCGAGACCGAGCAGCACCGTCTCGGCCTGGTCGTCGAGGGTGTGCCCGAGCAGCACGGGCCGTCCGTCGCGGTTCTCGTCGAGAGCCCGGTAGCGGGCCGCGCGCGCGGCGGCCTCGAGGCCTCCCCCACCGGTGACGTCCACACCGACCACCGTGACGGTCGCGCAGCCGCGGGCCCGGGCGAACTCCGCGGCCCGCGCGGCGACGACCTCGGAACCGGACTGGAGGCGATGATCGACGACGACGGCGTGCACCGCCTCGGTCTCCGCGACGGCGGCGGCGGTCAGGGCGGCGGAATCGGCCCCGCCCGACAACGCGACGGTCACCGCGTCGGCCGGGTGCGCGCCCAGCCAGGCCCGCACGGCGAGGCGCACCTCGTGGATCGCCGGGGCCTCGGGCAGCAGCGGACGATCGGTCGACGGTGAAGCCACGATCAGCTCAGCACCCGCGCGATCCACGCGTCGGGATGGTCGATCTCCGTCAGGGTGGGCAGGGCGTCCGGACCGGACCACACCGCGTTGAAGTCGTCCATGCCGACCTTCGCGACGACGGCGTCGACGAACTTCTTGCCGTGCACGTACTGGGCCATCTTGGCGTCCATGCCGAGGACGAGCCGGATGAGGCGATGCACCGGGCTGCTGTTGCGGTGCCGCCGGTTGTCGAACGCCCGCCGGATCCGCGCGACCGACGGGACCACGGCGGGGCCGACACCGTCCATCACGTGATCGGCGTGCCCTTCGAGGAGTGTTCCGAGGGCGAGGATCCGGTCGAACGACTCGCGCTGCGATTGTGCCTGCAGCGCCCGTACGACTCCGAGCATGCCGCGCTCCGACATCGGCTTGTCGCCGGGAGTGCGCAGGTCCTTCACCGCCGACACCACGCGGGTCGCGACGTCGCCCATCGGTTCCTCGACCGCGGTGGCGAGGTCGGCGGCGGCCTCGCGCATCAGCTCGGCCATCCACGGTGCCTGCGCGAACTGCACGCGGTGGGTCACCTCGTGCAGGCACACCCACAGCCGGAAGTCGGCGGGCGGCACCTTCAGCGCGCGTTCGACCGCGACGACGTTGGGCGCGACGAGCAGCAGCGAACGGGAGAACGGGTCGTACTGGCCGAGCACCGCGGACGACAGGTAGGCGAGCATGGCGCCGGCCTGCGCACCCGCCGGTTTACCCACCCAGCGGCGGGAGGAGCCGGCCGGATCCTCGCCCGAGGTCGCGGTGAGGTCGGCCATCGACGCCGCGGCCGCACACACCCAGCCCGGCCGGTCGACGACCTGCGCGGGCGGCGGCTCGGTTCCGTCGTCGAGACGCGTGTGCTCGCGCACCGGTCCCTCGGCGCGCGCGGCGGCCGAGAACAACTCGTCCTGCACCGCGTCGCGGGTGTACCGCGACATCGCGGGCTCGGAGCGGGTGAGGCGCACGCCGACCCCGGCCGCGAACGACCAGTCGATCGCGTCGCCGAGTGCCCGCTCCTTGCCGGTCATCGGCAACCGCACTCGCGGAGTACCGACGCCACGGCGTCGAGGGCGGGCCGGGCCTCGCTCGGGGACCTGCCGTTGGAGAGCAACGCGAACGACAGCACGCGGCCGTCGGAGTCGACGACGTATCCGGTGAGTCCGTTGACCTCGGTCAGCGTGCCGGTCTTCGCCCGCACCCATCCGGCGCCGGCACGGGTCGTGGTGCCGTAGCGATCGGCGAGCGTGCCGGTCGCTCCGGCGACGGGAAGATAGTCGAGCATGGGCCGCAGCTCCGTCCTGTTCGGTCCGGCCGCCTCCGAGATCACGCGATCGAGCGTGCGAGCGGGGATCCGGTTCTCGACCGAGAGCCCGCTGACGTCGCGCAACGTCACTCCGGTGACGTCCAGACCCGCTTGCTGCAGGGTACCGGTCACAGCCTTCGTCGTGCCCTCGAACGAGTGCTCGTTGCCGGTCGCGACCGCGACCTCCCGTCCGACGGTCTCCGCGAGGACGTTGTCGGATCGGCGCAGCATCTGGCCGAGGCGGACGGTGAGCGGCGCCGACTGCACCGATGCCATGGGCGCCGCGCCCGGCGAGGCCGACCCGGGCGCGACCCGCGCCGGGTCGGCACCGAGCGCCGTCGCCAGTGCACGACCGGCGTCCAGAGCGGGCGTCGCGCTGCGGGGCGATTCGTCCTCGAGCGGCCGCAACCGGCCGCCGTCGAGCATCACGGGTTCGATGGGCGCGACGTAGCCGTCGCCGACGTCCTGCGGGAACCAGCCCGGGGCGAGCGGATCTCCGCTGTACAGGCTCGTGTCGACGAGGACGGTCTCGACCGTCGCGCCGCTGCGCCGGATCTGTTCGGCGAGGTCGGCGATGCGAGGGCCGCCCGGGTAGAAGCTCTCCTGTCCGGGCGGCATCGCCGAGAGGGTGGGGTCGCCGCCGGCGATGAGGACGATCTCCCCCGGCTTCGAACCCTCGACGACGCGCGTGGTGATCCGATGGTCGGAGGGCAGCACGAGCATGGCGGCCGCGGCGGTGAGGATCTTCGTCGTGGAGGCCGGGATCAGCGCGCGATCGGCGTCCTTCGACCACAGCACAGTGCCGGTCGTGGGGTCGGTGATCGACCCGGCGAAGTCACCGAGGCCGGGATTGTTCACAACCGGATCGAGTGCCGCCGCCAGCGAGGTCGGGTCGGGCGTCGGAGCGTCGGGCGAGACCGCGGCGACCGCGGGGGTCGCGATCACCGGTGCCGGTGCGGGGAGCACGACCGCGCCGGCGGACGCCCGCACGTCGTAGATCGCGAAGGCCCCGCCGACGACGAGAGCGAGGAAACCCGCTCCCCAGATCCCGAAGAGGATCTTCATGTTCCGTCGTCGCCTGGTTGCCAGTGAACCCTGCTTCTTGTTGCCGCCCTGCCCCGTCAACACGCCTCCGCTGCATCCTGCACACACTGGTCGACCAGCTACCCGCACTTCCCGCTGCCGGCCGCATACTGCTGTGACGCACTCGGGGCCCCGGTACCTGCACCTCCAGCCTAGCGCCGCGACCGTTATCCTCTCTGCGGACCATCACCGCAGATACGGATGTCGTATCCGCCGGAAAAACACCGACGAAGTGAGGCAAGGCGTGGAGTTCGAGGTCACCATCGAGATCCCCAAGGGACAGCGGAACAAGTACGAGGTCGATCACGAGACCGGACGCGTCAAGCTCGATCGTTACCTGTACACCTCGTTCGGCTACCCGGCCGATTACGGCTACATCGAGAACACCCTCGGTGAGGACGGCGATCCGCTCGACTGCATGGTCCTGCTGCCCGAGTCGGTCTTCCCCGGCGTGATCGTCGAGGCCCGCCCCGTCGGCATGTTCAAGATGGTCGACGAGGCCGGTGGCGACGACAAGATCCTGGCCGTCCCGGCCGGCGACCCGCGGTGGGATCACGTCCAGGACATCAGCGACGTCTCGCAGTTCGAACTCGACGCCATCAAGCACTTCTTCGTGCACTACAAGGACCTCGAGCCGGGCAAGCACGTCGAGGCCGCCGACTGGGTCGGTCTCGCCGAGGCCGAGGCCGAGGTGACCGCGTCGGTCGAGCGCCTGAAGAACAACGGCGGGCACTGACACAGAGCCTGCAAATACGGATCCCCCGGACGATGCGATCGTCCGGGGGATCCGTCGTATGCGGGCCTACTCGCCCTTGAACTGCGGCGGGCGCTTCTCGAAGACGGCGGTGATCGCCTCGGTGAGGTCCTCCGACGGCAGGAACGCCGCGTTCCACGCCGCGACGTAGCGGAGGCTGTCGTCGACCTGCGGCGAGCGCGTGTGGTCGAGGACGTTCTTGATGCCCTGGACGACGAGCGGCGGGTTGGCGGCGATCTCCGCGGCGGTCGCGTGGGCCGCGGCCAGCACCGCGTCGGCGTCGGCGTGGACGTCGTTGACGAGACCGATCTTCTCGGCGCGGGCGGCGTCGATGTCCTTGCCCGTGAGCGCGAGCTCGCGGACGTGACCGTCGCCGATGATGAGCGGGAGCCGGGCGAGGGTGCCGACATCGGCGACCATTCCGACCTTGACCTCGCGGACGCTGAACTTCGCATCGGCGCTCGCGTAGCGGATGTCGGCGGCGGAGATGAGGTCGACCGCTCCGCCGATGCACCAGCCCTGGACCGCGGCGACGACCGGCTTGCGGCAGTCGGCGACGGCCGTGATGGCCGCCTGCATGCTCTTGATCAGCGTGTGGAAGTCCGTGCGCGGCTTCGCGAGCGCCTTGCCGGAGACGACGGCGCCGAGGCTGCCGCCCATGGCGACGAGGTCGAGGCCGTAGGAGAAGTTCCGGCCGGAACCGGCGAGGACGACGGCGCGGACCTCGGGGTCGGCGTCGAGCTCACCGAAGAGGACGGGCAGTTCCGCCCAGAAGTCGGGACCCATGGCGTTGCCCTTGCCGGGGCCGATGAGCGTGACCTGTGCGACGTGATCCTTGCGTTCGACGGTGAACGCTTTCCAGGGCGAGTGATCGGACATTACTGAAGAGTAACTTGTGGATCTTCGTTTCGCACCGACCGCACCCCACGACACGACGACGATGCGTCCTCGGAACCGCGCCCATAGCGCGGCGATTTTCCTACTCTTGATCCATGACCAGGTCGCTGCATCCGAATGCCCACCGCGTCTCGGACACGCTCATCGCCCGCGGCCATCACGGTCTGATCGTCCAGCAGCCGGAGACCGTGCACACCGCCGAGCAGGCCGCCGCCGCGGTGGGTGTGGAGGTGGGCGCGATCGTGAAGTCGCTCGTCTTCCTGCTCGACGACGACCCGATCCTGCTGCTGGTGTCCGGCGCGCACCGCGTGTCGGTCGAACGGACCGGCGAGCGGCTCGGCGGCGAGCTCGTGCCGGCCTCCCCCGATCTGGTCACGGAGGTCACCGGCCAGCCGCTCGGTGGCGTCGCACCACTCGGTCATCCCACGAACCTGCCCACCTACATCGACCGTGCGCTGCAGCACTACCCGGATCTGTGGGCGTCGGGCGGATGCCCGAACACACTGTTCCGGACCGTCTATTCGGAGCTCATGCGCATCACCGCGGCGATCGACGTCGACGTCGACTGAGACCGCCCACCTACCGGTACCGCCGGCATCTCCACCCGGGTACACTCTCCGTCGTGACAGTCCGAGCGTGGAGCCGCAGGCATGTCGACCTGTGCCGTACCCGCTCGTGCCTCTGTGCGTTCTGAGATCCGCACCATCCCTTCCTCTTTCCCGGCGCCGCACTACTGCGGGTAGTCGCCTGTCCGGCGCCGTTCACCTTCCGACCAGCGGAGCCCTTCCATGACCACGTCCTCCATCGAGAACCCGCCCGGCAGCTCGGTCGATGCACCCGAACTCGTTCTCATCGTGCAGATCTCGGACACGAACGCCGGGTCGGCGGGCGACCTCGCCGCCCTCGCCGACGCCCTGCGGGAGACCGCGCTCGATCTGCTCCCGGGTGCGCGCACCCACACCCTCCTCAGCCCCGGCCCGACCCCTCTGGTGATCGATCTGCCGGCCCGCGGGCTGGTGCTCGACAATCAGCGGGTCGAGTTGAGTCACAGCGAATTCGAGATTCTTGCGCACCTGGTTCGCCGGCCCCGCGTCGTGGTGTCCCGCGCGGCACTGAGGCCGCTCGGCGCCGGCTATTCCGAGAACGACGACTTCGACACCGACCGGGGCAACCGCAGTGTCGACGTCCATGTCTCCCGGATCCGTTCCAAGCTGGGACGTTTCGGCAACATCATCACCACTGTCCGCGGGTCGGGCTACCGGTTCGATCCCGATCCGCGCATGCACGTCGTCGAAGCACTCGACCGCCGCACGGCGTGAACGCATGCGAAGGAGGGGCAGGAGTCGAAACTCCTGCCCCTCCTTCGTGATACGGATATATGTCAGGAAGCGCGCACGGATGCCTGGGCACCTTCACCGAACCGGCGCAGGACCTCGACGACGGTCGGTGAGACCTCGATGAGGCCGCGCGACTCCAGCCACGGCAGCGTTCCGTCGACGAGATGCTCGACGGTGAACGGCGCGGCGAGCGGGATCAGCGTGACGCCGTCGGCGACCTGCACGGCGTGGATGTCGGCGATCAGCCCGGCGAGACCGTGGGGCGTTCCGACGTAGGACAGCGTGGCGGCCTCCCCGCGAGTGGATTCCGGACGGGTACGCCGAGTGCGCGCGGTGCGGGCATCGGACGCGAGGATGACCTCGACGTCGACGAGCACCGTGACCGAATCGGGATCGCGGCCCTCCTCGGCGGCCTCCGCACGGATGCGGTCGCGCAGTTTCCCGGCCTCACGCAGGTCGGCGGCACGCACCCGCACGACGTTGGATACATCGGCGCTGAGGTCGAGCGGCGGGTCGCCGGCACGTCCCAGGGTCAGGTCGGCCCAGTAGTCGGGCCCGGAGTGACCGGTGAGTTCGACGGCGACACGCAACGGCCGGATCGCGGCGGACTCGACGACGGCCGGGTCTGCGGTGGCCGGATCTGCGGATACAGGGGTGACGGTGGATGCGACGGACATGGGATGCCTCTCGGTACGGGCCGCGGAGCGGCACGGAGGGATCGGCCTGTGAGCCGGAAGACTGTGAGGGAGAAGACCTTCAGTCCGGACAGATTCCCGATGCCGTACGGCAGAGGTCGACATGGCGACGGCACCAGCGTGCCGCGGCGATCGTCCTCGTCCGTTCCATGCGAATTACCCTACTGATCCTATGGGGAATTGTCGACCGCTAGACGCACGGAGATGCGTCGCCGTCGGTCGCTCCGAGACCGGGGCGCGTCTCCGGCGAGGGGTTCCACACACCGTCGGTCTTCGCGTGCACCCACGTCGGTCCGTTCTCGACCAGCGACCGGAGCGCTCCGAGGAGCCGCTCGACGTCGTCGGACGAGCTGCCGAGTCCGAGCGACGCCCGGACGGCTCCGCCGGCGCGACCGACCCGTGCGAGCAGCGGGTGGGCGCAGAAACGTCCGTCACGGACGCCGATGCCGTGCTCGGCGGACAGATAGGAGGCGACGTGGCCGGGCTCGTAGCCGTCGACCGTGAAGGTGACGATCCCCACGCTGTCGGCCGAATCGTTCCACAGCCGAAGCACTTCCACACCGTCGATGGTCTGCAGACCGTCGACGAGCTGGGCGCACAGGGCCTCCTCGTGACGGGTCACCGCGTCGGAGTCGAAACCGGCGAGCGCATCGCACGCGGCGGCAAGAGCAGCGACACCGAGCACGTTGGGGGTGCCGGCCTCGTGACGCGCAGGGGCGCAGGCCCATTCGGTGTGATCGAGGCGCACCTCGCGCACCGCGCCGCCACCGGCGAGATACGGCTCGGCGGCGTCGAGCCAGTCGCGGCGGCCGACGAGCGCTCCCGCACCGAACGGCGCGTACAGCTTGTGGCCGGAGAAGGCGAGGTAGTCCACGCCGAGCTCGGCGAGATCGACACGGCGGTGGGGCACGAGCTGCGCACCGTCGACGAGGATCCGGGCACCGGAAGCGTGTGCGAGCTCGGCGAGTTCGGCGATCGGCAGGACCTCACCGGTGACGTTGGAAGCACCGGTGACGGCGAGCAGGGCCGCGGGGGCGCGCTGGAGTTCGACCGCGAGGCGCCACACCGTCTCCGACACAGTGTCTGCGGCCTCGACGATGCGAGAGTTCTTCCAGGGCAGCAGATTCGCGTGGTGCTCGATGTCGAGCACCACGACATCGCCGGGCACCGCGCTCGCGAGCAGGTTCAGCGAATCGGTGGTGTTGCGCGTGAAGACGACGACCTGGTCGTCGGCCGCGCCGACGAAGCGCGACACGGAGGTGCGGGCGTCCTCGTAGGCGGTGGTGCTGATCCGCGAGGCGTAGCCGGCGCCGCGGTGCACGCTCGCGTAGAAGGGCAGCAGCTCGGTGATGCGGTCGGTGACGGCGGACAGCGCCGGTGCGCTCGCCGCGTAGTCGAAGTTCGCGTAGGTGCAGGTACCACCCTGGACGAGCGGAACCTGCACGTCACAGCCGGAAACGGTGGCGAACGGAGCGACGCAGGTGGCGGTGGCTACAGCAGTCATGACAAATCCCTCGTGTACTCGGGGACCCGCCGGTGACGCCTACGACGGAGAATTCTCGTCGCCGACGGAGTCCGCGCTTGCCGTGTCCGGTAGTGGATTCACGGCCCGGTCGTCACCCGGAGCACCCCACCGCGGTTGGAGGGTTGCCGACCAGCTAGCCGGGGCTTGACGCTGGTACTCATGACCTGGCGAAGAGAATGGCAGGACGACCGTGCCGTGTCAACCCCGCACCGCCCCGTGTCGCCCGGCTCCGCACGAGGACGACACGCGTTCTGCGCGCCGAACGTTCACCTGTCGTCCACCCGGACGTGAGATAACCGGAAGATCCATCGAGCAGAAGGACCCGCGGAGTTGCCAGCCATATCCTCGACCCCCGTCGGCCGGTCCCCCATCCCGGACGAGTTCCTCCGCGCGTCGCACGCCCCACCCGCCCGCACCCTCGTCGACCTGCTGCGGAGCACCGCCGAAGCACATCCCGACGCCCCCGCGATCGACGACGGCTCGACGGTCCTCGAATACGCCGAACTGGTCGAGGCGGTGATCGCCGGTGCGTACGCGCTGAACGACGCCGGCGTCGGGGCCGGCGACCGGGTCGGGGTGCGCATGACCTCCGGGCGCAGCGACCTGTATGTGACGATTCTCTCCATTCTCGCCGCAGGCGCCGCGTACGTCCCCGTCGACGCCGACGATCCCGACGAGCGGGCCGAACTCGTGTTCTCGGAAGCGCAGGTCACCGCCATCGTCACCGACGAGGGCATCGGACCGGGCACGGCACCGCCGTCGGGCACCCCGGCCGTGCGGGGCCCGAACGTCGACGACGACGCGTGGATCATCTTCACCTCCGGTTCGACCGGAACACCGAAGGGTGTCGCCGTCACCCACCGCAACGCGGCGGCCTTCGTCGACGCGGAAGCGCGGATGTTCTGCCAGGGGGCGCCGCTCGGCCCCGGCGACCGCGTCCTGGCCGGACTGTCCGTGGCGTTCGACGCCTCGTGCGAGGAGATGTGGCTCGCGTGGCGGCACGGCGCCTGCCTGGTTCCGGCGCCCCGCGCGCTCGTCCGCTCCGGCATGGACCTCGGGCCGTGGCTCGTCTCCCGCAACATCAACGTCGTCTCCACGGTGCCCACCCTCGCGGCGATGTGGCCGGCCGAAGCCCTCGAAGCGGTGCGTCTGCTCATCTTCGGCGGCGAGGCCTGCCCACCCGATCTCGTCGAACGTCTCGCCGTTCCGGGACGCGAGGTGTGGAACACCTACGGCCCCACCGAGGCGACGGTCGTGGCCTGCGCGTCGCTGATGGACGGCACCGGACCGGTCCGCATCGGCCTGCCCCTCGACGGATGGGATCTCGCCGTCGTGGACGCCGACGGCAACCCCGTCGAGGAGGGCGCGTCCGGTGAACTCGTCATCGGCGGTGTCGGTCTCGCTCGCTACCTCGATTCGGCGAAGGACGCCGAGAAGTACGCTCCCATGCCCACTCTGGGCTGGGACCGCGCCTACCGCAGCGGTGATCTCGTGACGCTCGACCGCGCCGGCCTGCTGTTCCAGGGGCGCGCCGACGACCAGGTCAAGATCGGTGGCCGCCGCATCGAGCTCGGCGAGGTCGACAACGCACTGCAGAACCTGCCCGGCGTGGCAGGCGGTGCGTGCGCGGTCCGCAGGACGGCCGCGGGGCATTCGATCCTCGTGGGATACATCGCCTCCACCGATCCGGACTTCGACATCGCCTCGGCCCACGACCTGCTGTCCGAACAGCTCCCCGCCGCGCTCGTCCCGCGCCTCGCGCTCGTCGACGAACTCCCCACCCGCACGTCCGGCAAGGTCGACCGCAACGCTCTGCCGTGGCCGTTGCCGGGCGCCGATGCCGACTCGGTGGAAGCACTCGGTCTCGATCCCACCGCCGAATGGGTCGCCGAACTGTGGACCGACATCCTCGGCGCCCGGATCGAGGGCGTCGACGACGACTTCTTCGAACTCGGCGGTGGTTCCCTCGCGGCGGCGCAACTCGTCACGGCGCTGCGGAGCCGGTATCCGGAGATGACGGTCGCGGAACTGTACGACCACCCGAGGCTCGGATCGCTCGCCGTCTATCTCGACGAACTCGCGCCGACGGAAGCGGCGACCCCGCGCGAGGTGACCCCGGTGCCGCGACTCGCGCAGCTCGGTCAGATCGCGGTGACCGCCGTCGTCACCACCCTCACCGGACTGCAGTGGGTGACCTGGCTGGCGATCCTGAACAACCTCGTCGCGCTCGTCGTGGACGTGCCGTGGACCGTCACCCTGTCGTGGTGGTGGGTCACGCTCGGTGTCCTGCTGTTCCTCACGCCCGTCGGGCGCATGGCGATCTCCGTCGCGGGTTCACGTCTGCTGCTGCGCGGCATGAAGCCCGGAAGCTACCCCCGCGGTGGGAGCGTCCACCTCCGGCTGTGGACGGCCCTGCGACTGTCCGAGGCCGTGGGCGCCGTGAACATCTCGAGCGCTCCCTGGATGCGGCAGTACGCGCGGGCGCTCGGAGCGAAGGTGGGCCGCGACGTCGACCTGCACAGTCTTCCGCCCGTCACCGGTCTCCTCGAACTCGGCGACGGGTGTGCCGTCGAGCCGGAGGTGGACCTCGGCGGCTACTGGGTGGACGGCGACGTCGTCCACATCGGAAGCATCCGGATCGGTGCCGGCGCCACGGTGGGCGCCCGATCGTTCCTGGCCCCCGGCGCACGGATCGGCAAGAACGCCGAAGTGGAGGCCGGATCCGCGGTGTTCGGCCGCGTGAAGGCCGGGCAGAACTGGTCCGGCTCCCCCGCCCGCAAGGCCGGCAAGGCCGACCGGCCGTGGCCCGCCGCGACACCGCCGCGGGGCAGCAGGTGGGTGCCGGTCTACGCCCTGTCGTCGATCCTGCTCGGCGGCCTGCCCGTCGTCTCGATCGCCGCCGGGGTCGCGCTTCTCGTGTGGTGGGTGCACGACACCCCCACCGTCTCCGATGCCGTGGTGCACTCGCTGGCGATGCTGCCCGTCGCGGCGCTGCTGACGATGTTCGTCTTCGCCCTGCTCACCCTGACGGCGGTGCGGTTGCTCGCCGTCGGGATGACGGAGGGCTGGCATCCCGTGCGCAGCCGCGTGGGCTGGCAGGTGTGGTTCACCGAGCGCCTCATGGACTCCTCGCGCACCTTCCTGTTCCCGCTCTACGCGTCGATGCTCACCCCGATCTGGCTCCGGTTGCTCGGCGCCGACATCGGCAAGGACGTCGAGGCGTCGACCGTGCTGATGGTTCCCAAGTTCACGAAGGTCGCCGACGGAGCGTTCCTCGCCGACGACACGATGGTCGCCTCCTACGAACTCGGCGGCGGGTGGCTGTACATCTCGCATGCGAAGGTCGGCAAGCGTGCCTTCCTCGGCAACTCGGGCATGGCGGCGCCGGGTCGGCGGGTCCCGAAGCACGGACTCGTCGCGGTGCTCTCCGCCGCCCCGGAGAAGGCGAAGTCCGGTTCGTCGTGGCTGGGCAGTCCCCCGGTGCGCCTGCGGCGCGCGAGCGGCGACAGCGACGCGAGTCGCACCTTCGAACCGCCGCTGAAACTGAAGATCGCACGGGGCGCGGTGGAGACCTTCCGGCTCGTGCCCATGGTCGTCACCTACGGCATCGGGCTCGGTGTGCTCTTCGCCCTCAACACCCTCGCCGCGCACCTGGGTTATCTCGCCGCTGCGCTGCTGGGCGGTCTCGTGCTCATGGTGGCCGGAGCCGTGGCGTGCCTCGTGACCGTGATCGCGAAATGGCTCGTCGTCGGTCGGATCGGCCGCGTCGAGCATCCGCTGTGGAGTTCGTTCGTGTGGCGCAACGAGGTCTCCGACACCTTCGTCGAAACCGTGGCGGCACCGTGGTTCGCCCGGGCCGCGGCGGGCACCGCCGTGATGAACCTGTGGCTGCGCGCGCTGGGGTCGCGGATCGGCCGCGGTGTGTGGTGCGAGAGCTACTGGTTGCCCGAGGCCGACCTGGTGTCGCTGGGCGACGGTGCGACCGTCGAACGCGGTTGCGTTGTACAGACCCACCTGTTCCATGATCGGATCATGTCCATGGACACCGTGACCCTCGGCGCCGGCGCCACGCTCGGCCCCCAATGCGTCGCGTTGCCCGCCTCGGGCATCGGCGACGGTGCCACCGTCGGCCCCGCCTCACTGGTGATGCGCGGCGACGTCGTCCCGCCGTCCACTCGCTGGCAGGGCAATCCGATCACGCCGTGGACCACACCGAACGACTGGTCGCCGCGGTGAAGCCCATCAAGGCCGCCAAGCCCGTCGCGCCGGTCGCCGCCGACCGCCCGCTCGACCCCTATCTGCCCGAGAGCGGGAACCGCGGCTACCGGGTCTCCCGCTACGAACTCGAACTCACCTACAAGGTCGTGTCCAACCGGCTCGACGGCCGAGCGAAGATCATCGCCACGACGACGGACGTGCGCGCCAAGTACTCACTCGATCTCGCGCAGTCGATGCGGGTCGCGAAGGTGACCGTCAACGGGCGACGTCCCGCCAAGTTCGCGCATCGCGGTGGCAAGCTCACCGTCACCCCCGCCGAGAAACTCCCCGCCGGGGCGGTCCTCGTCTTCGGTGTGCAGTACTCGGGCACGCCCGCCCCGCTGCGCACGATGTGGGGTGAGGTCGGCTGGGAGGAACTCGACGAGGGGTCGCTCGTCGCGAGCCAGCCCAACGGCGCACCCACCTGGTTCCCCTGCGACGACCATCCCGGTTCGAAGGCCACCTACCGTATCGCCGTCACCACCGACGCTCCGTTCGTCGCGATCGCGAACGGCACGCTCGTGCACAAGACCACGAAGGCGAGCCGCACCACCCGGGTGTACGAGCAACCCGAACCGATGGCGACCTATCTCGCCACGGTCCAGACCGGCCACTACGAGATACGCACCCTCGCAACGGAACCCGTACCGCAATACGGCATCCACCCGCCTCGCCTGCGCGCGGAGTTCGATCGGGACTTCGCTCGCCAGACCGAGATGCTCGAGTTGTTCACGCGCCTGTTCGGCCCGTATCCGTTCGCGCACTACACCGCTCTGGTGACCGACGACGACCTCGAGATCCCCCTCGAGGCGCAGGGATTGTCGATCTTCGGCGCGAACTTCTGTGACGGCACCGGCCGCGAGGAACGGCTCGTCGCACACGAATTGGCGCACCAGTGGTTCGGCAACAGCCTCACGTTGAACCGCTGGTGCGACATCTGGCTCCACGAAGGATTCGCGTGCTACGCGGAATGGTTGTGGTCGGAGAACTCGGGTGGCAGGTCGGCGCACGCGCACGCACTCGACGCCCACCGGGGACTGGCCCGCAAGCCGCAGGACATCCTGCTCGAGGATCCGGGCCCGAAGGACATGTTCGACGACCGAATCTACAAGCGCGGGGCACTGACCCTGCACGCCCTGCACACGCAACTCGGCGACGAGCCGTTCTTCACCCTCCTGCGGACGTGGACCGCGGAACACCGGCACGGCAACGTGACGACGGCACAGTTCAAGGATCTCGCCGCGCGTTTCTCGGACGTCTCGCTCCGGCCGCTGTGGGAGGCGTGGTTGAGCACACGAGAGCTCCCTCCGGCACCGACAGCCTGACGCGACGCCGGCTCAGGGCAGATCCACCTGCGACGCGAGCCACCGGCCGTCGACGAGTTCCATCGTCATGACCACACGGCTGCGGTCGAGTCGCGGTTCGGGGACGAGGGTGTTCGTGACGCTCTGGTCGACGAACAACAGGACCTCGACCTTCGTCGTCGTCGCGTACCTCATGCCCGACTCCACCACGACACCCTCCGAACGTGCCTGGTTGTCGATCAGCACCTGTTCGAGTTGTGCGCTCGACTCGGCGTACATCTGGGATGGGCACCGGTCGCGGGGGATGGGAATCCGGAGGGGGATCCGACCTGACTTGCACAAGTTGAGGAGGATTCCCGGGTTCTCCGAGCGTTTCCGCTGGTAGCGGGATCGCGGGTTGTCGATTTGGGGCACTAAACGGTCGGTAGGATCTGGCGGGTGGCGGCGTACATTCGCAAGGTTCGGACCGCGTCGGGGGCGACGGCGGTGCAGATCGCGGTCAAGCAGGGCGGTCGCCGGACGATCGTCGAGCATGTCGGTTCGGCCCACACCGACAGCGAGTTGGCCGCGTTGATGCAGCTCGCCCGCGGCAAGCTCCACGCCGGCCAGGAAGAACTCGACCTGGGACTGGATGTGCCCGGCAACTCCGGGAAGGGACCGTCGCTGATCACCGCGAAGCGTTCGCGCTGGCTGGTCGAGGCGGTCGAGACCGCCTGGTACCGGCTCGGGTTCGACGTCATTGACGACGAGGCTTTCTTCCAGTTGGTCCTTGCCCGGATCGTGGAGCCGACCTCGATGAGTGACACGGCCAGGGTGGTCGGCGAGATCGGCCTGACCCCGGTTCACCGCAACACCTACGCGAGTGCATTGAAACGATGTGCCACAAGTGATTACCGGGATCGGGTCGCGACGCGATGTTTCGAGCATGCCGCGGCGACCGGGGGTCTGTCCCTGGTGCTCTACGACGTGACCACCCTGTATTTCGAGGCGGAGAAAGAAGACGATCTCCGCAAGGTCGGGTACTCGAAAGAACGCCGGGTCGACCCGCAGATCGTCGTCGGCCTGCTCGTGGACCGGACCGGTTTCCCACTGGAGATCGGCTGCTTCGAAGGTAACAAGGCCGAAACCCACACAATCGTGCCCATCATCCGCCAGTTCCAGGCCCGACACGACATCGCCGGAGTCGAGATGGTCGTCGCCGCCGACGCCGGCATGCTCTCCGCCGGTAACCTCGCAGATCTCGACGGCGTCGGCCTGAAGTTCATCGTCGGGTCTCGGGTCACCAAGGCCCCGGCGGATCTGGCCAACCATTTTCATTGGAATGGAGACGTTTTCGTCGATGGGCAGATCATCGACACCGTCACGCCCCGCCACGCCCGCAGCGTAGTCAACACGGCGAAAAGACGCGCCGAACCGATCTGGGATCCGGTTCGGCATCCCACCTCGTGGCGGGCGGTCTGGCAGTACTCGAAACGCCGTGCTGTCCGCGACAACCAAACGCTCAACGCTCAGGAAGCCCGCGCACGGGCGGTCGTCGATGGTGGCAAGGCACCGAAATCGACCCGGTTCGTCAAGACCACTACCAGTGGCCGCACCGTCGATGAGGCGAGCATCGAGCGGGCCCGATCACTCATCGGCCTGAAGGGATACGTGACCAACATCCCGGTCACACTCATGGAGCCGGGCGAGGTGATCGGCAAGTACCACGACCTCTGGCATGTCGAGCAGTCGTTTCGCATGTCGAAAACCGACCTGCGGGCACGGCCGATGTTCCACCACACCCGCGACGCGATCGAAGCCCACCTCACGGTCGTCTTCACCGCACTCGCGATCGCCCGCTACCTGCAGGCCGAGACCGGGACTTCGCTTCGTTCCCTGGTCCGGACCCTGCGTCCGCTCCAGGAAATCACCATCACCATCGCCGGCTACCCCCACACCGCTACCGACCCCCTCGACCCGGACGCGGTCCGCATCCTCACCGCGCTGGGTCTACCGACTCGGTGATCGGAGCGGGGCACTAAATCTGTGCAAGTCAGGACACTTGTCGCCGGCTCGATCCGTCCCACAACTCCGAGCATAGGTCGGACGGATGTCCGCATACGAGAAAAGGGGACCCGCGAAAGCGGGTCCCCTCCTCAAAGCCGAAGACCCCCAACAATGTTGGGGGTCTTCGGTAACGGGTGTTCGGCGGTGTCCTACTCTCCCACACCCTGTCGAGTGCAGTACCATCGGCGCAGACAGGCTTAGCTTCCGGGTTCGGAATGGGACCGGGCGTTTCCCTGTCGCTATGGCCGCCGTAACTCTATGAAACATTTACGCATCAGGAGTATCGAAAACCCGTGTCGGGCTTCGATATCTGATGTGTGTGTTGTTTCAGATACCGCACAGTGGACGCGTAACATCTTCGTGGTAAGTCCTCGGCCTATTAGTACCGGTCACCTCCACCCATTGCTGGGCTTCCAGTTCCGGCCTATCAACCCGGTGGTCTGCCGGGGGCCTTACCCCCTCGAGGGGGTGAGAAACCTCATCTTGGAACAGGCTTCCCGCTTAGATGCTTTCAGCGGTTATCCCTTCCGAACGTAGCCAACCAGCCATGCCCCTGGCGGGACAACTGGCACACCAGAGGTTCGTCCGTCCCGGTCCTCTCGTACTAGGGACAGCCTTCCTCAAGTTTCTAACGCGCGCGGCGGATAGAGACCGAACTGTCTCACGACGTTCTAAACCCAGCTCGCGTGCCGCTTTAATGGGCGAACAGCCCAACCCTTGGGACCTACTCCAGCCCCAGGATGCGACGAGCCGACATCGAGGTGCCAAACCATCCCGTCGATATGGACTCTTGGGGAAGATCAGCCTGTTATCCCCGGGGTACCTTTTATCCGTTGAGCGACACCGCTTCCACATGCCGGTGCCGGATCACTAGTCCCGACTTTCGTCCCTGCTCGACCTGTCAGTCTCACAGTCAAGCTCCCTTGTGCACTTGCACTCGACACCTGATTGCCAACCAGGCTGAGGGAACCTTTGGGCGCCTCCGTTACATTTTGGGAGGCAACCGCCCCAGTTAAACTACCCACCAGGCACTGTCCCTGAACCAGATCATGGTCCGAGGTTAGAGGTCCAATACGATCAGAGTGGTATTTCAACAACGACTCCACAACCACTGGCGTGGCCGCTTCACAGTCTCCCACCTATCCTACACAAACCGAACCGAACACCAATACCAAGCTATAGTGAAGGTCCCGGGGTCTTTTCGTCCTGCCGCGCGTAACGAGCATCTTTACTCGTAATGCAATTTCGCCGAGTCTGTGGTCGAGACAGCAGAGAAGTCGTTACGCCATTCGTGCAGGTCGGAACTTACCCGACAAGGAATTTCGCTACCTTAGGATGGTTATAGTTACCACCGCCGTTTACTGGGGCTTAAATTCTCAGCTTCGCCACCGAAATGGCTAACCGGTCCTCTTAACCTTCCAGCACCGGGCAGGCGTCAGTCCGTATACATCGTCTTACGACTTCGCACGGACCTGTGTTTTTAGTAAACAGTCGCTTCTCTCTGGTCTCTGCGACCACCCCCAGCTCGGACCGCAAGGGCCGTCACCGGGCGTGGTCCCCCTTCTCCCGAAGTTACGGGGGCATTTTGCCGAGTTCCTTAACCACAGTTCTCTCGATCGCCTCGGTATTCTCTACCTGACCACCTGTGTCGGTTTGGGGTACGGGCCGTGTACCAACTCACTAGAGGCTTTTCTCGGCAGCATAGGATCACTGAATTCCCCTCAACGGGTACGCATCACCTCTCAGGCTGTATGAATGGCGGATTTGCCTACCATTCGCCCTACCGGCTTACACCAGGTATTCCATCACCTGGCCCAGCTACCTTCCTGCGTCACCCCATCGCTTGACTACTACAATCGGGGTCCCGTGCAGCCATCCCCACAGTTCCCGAAGGAACAGCGGAGACTTTTGGACGGTTAGCACAACTGATTCGCCATTGGGCGCGGATACACGGGTACGGGAATATCAACCCGTTGTCCATCGACTACGCCTGTCGGCCTCGCCTTAGGTCCCGACTCACCCTGGGCGGATTAACCTGGCCCAGGAACCCTTGGTCATCCGGCGGACGAGTTTCTCACTCGTCTTTCGCTACTCATGCCTGCATTCTCACTCGCGCAGCCTCCACACCTGGATCACTCCGGCGCTTCCACGGCTGCACGACGCTCCCCTACCCACCCACACCACTGCCGGAAAAGTCGTAACCCTTCCGGGGTGTTGTGTGAGTGCCGCGGCTTCGGCGGTGTACTTGAGCCCCGCTACATTGTCGGCGCAGAACCACTTGACCAGTGAGCTATTACGCACTCTTTCAAGGGTGGCTGCTTCTAAGCCAACCTCCTGGTTGTCTCAGCGATCCCACATCCTTTTCCACTTAGTACACGCTTAGGGGCCTTAGCCGGCGATCTGGGCTGTTTCCCTCTCGACTACGAAGCTTATCCCCCGCAGTCTCACTGCCGCGCTCTCACTCACCGGCATTCGGAGTTTGGCTGATTTCGGTAAGCTTGTGGGCCCCCTAGACCATCCAGTAGCTCTACCTCCGGTGAGAAACACGCGACGCTGCACCTAAATGCATTTCGGGGAGAACCAGCTATCACGGAGTTTGATTGGCCTTTCACCCCTACCCACAACTCATCCCCTCAGTTTTCAACCTAAGTGGGTTCGGGCCTCCACGACGTCTTACCATCGCTTCACCCTGGCCATGGGTAGATCACTCCGCTTCGGGTCTAGAACATGCCACTAGATGCGCCCTATTCGGACTCGCTTTCGCTACGACTACCCCACACGGGTTAACCTCGCGACATGCCACTAACTCGCAGGCTCATTCTTCAAAAGGCACGCCATCACCCCCAGCAGCAAGCTGCTCGAAGGCTCTGACGGATTGTAAGCGCACGGTTTCAGGTACTATTTCACTCCCCTCCCGGGGTACTTTTCACCTTTCCCTCACGGTACTAGTCCGCTATCGGTCACCAGGGAGTATTCAGGCTTATCGGGTGGTCCCGACAGATTCACACCGGATTTCACGGGCCCGGTGCTACTCGGGTACTTCTCACGAGAGCCGGCAAGTTTTCGTCTACGGGATTCTCACCCTCTACGACAGGCCGTTCCAGACCACTTCGACTAACCAACCGGTTTCTTACTCTCGCCCGTCATGACAGTGACGGGAAGAAAAGCCCCACAACCCCACGGATGCAACGCCTGCCAGCTATCACACACCCATGGTTTAGCCTCATCCGCTTTCGCTCGCCACTACTCACGGAATCACTGTTGTTTTCTCTTCCTGTGGGTACTGAGATGTTTCACTTCCCCACGTTCCCTCCACACACCCTATATATTCAGGTGCGGGTAACACGACATCACTCGTGCTGGGTTTCCCCATTCGGAAATCCTCGGATCACAGCTCGGTTGACAGCTCCCCGAGGCATATCGCAGCCTCCCACGTCCTTCATCGGCTCCTGGTGCCAAGGCATCCACCGTACGCTCATAAACACTTACAACAAAGATGCTCGCGTCCACTGTGCAGTTCTCAAACAACACACAACAACCCCTACCGCAAGAAACCCTGAGGTTCTTGTTTCGCGGATCATCGTCGCTGATCAAACACATTGCGTGTTCTCTCAGGACCCAACAGTGCACCGATATAGCTCCCCGGATTTCTTCAGGTGAAGAAACCTGTTCGAGAAGCGATTGTCAGCGTTCCACCCATGAGCAACCGTGTCCCACGATCGGGGACAATCGGTCTCTGGCCGCACACCACACCCGACAATTCGGGGTGTATGGGCAGATGCTCCTTAGAAAGGAGGTGATCCAGCCGCACCTTCCGGTACGGCTACCTTGTTACGACTTCGTCCCAATCGCCGATCCCACCTTCGACGGCTCCCTCCCACGAGGGGTTAGGCCACCGGCTTCGGGTGTTACCGACTTTCATGACGTGACGGGCGGTGTGTACAAGGCCCGGGAACGTATTCACCGCAGCGTTGCTGATCTGCGATTACTAGCGACTCCGACTTCACGGGGTCGAGTTGCAGACCCCGATCCGAACTGAGACCGGCTTTAAGGGATTCGCTCCACCTCACGGTATCGCAGCCCTCTGTACCGACCATTGTAGCATGTGTGAAGCCCTGGACATAAGGGGCATGATGACTTGACGTCGTCCCCACCTTCCTCCGAGTTGACCCCGGCAGTCTCCTGCGAGTCCCCACCATCACGTGCTGGCAACACAGGACAAGGGTTGCGCTCGTTGCGGGACTTAACCCAACATCTCACGACACGAGCTGACGACAGCCATGCACCACCTGTCTACCGGCCACAAGGGAAACCACATCTCTGCAGTCGTCCGGTACATGTCAAACCCAGGTAAGGTTCTTCGCGTTGCATCGAATTAATCCACATGCTCCGCCGCTTGTGCGGGCCCCCGTCAATTCCTTTGAGTTTTAGCCTTGCGGCCGTACTCCCCAGGCGGGGCGCTTAATGCGTTGGCTACGGCACGGATCCCGTGGAAGGAAACCCACACCTAGCGCCCACCGTTTACGGCGTGGACTACCAGGGTATCTAATCCTGTTCGCTACCCACGCTTTCGCTCCTCAGCGTCAGTTACTGCCCAGAGACCCGCCTTCGCCACCGGTGTTCCTCCTGATATCTGCGCATTTCACCGCTACACCAGGAATTCCAGTCTCCCCTGCAGTACTCGAGTCTGCCCGTATCGCCTGCAAGCCCGCAGTTGAGCTGCGGGATTTCACAGACGACGCGACAAACCGCCTACGAGCTCTTTACGCCCAGTAATTCCGGACAACGCTCGCACCCTACGTATTACCGCGGCTGCTGGCACGTAGTTGGCCGGTGCTTCTTCTGCAGGTACCGTCACTTGCGCTTCGTCCCTGCTGAAAGAGGTTTACAACCCGAAGGCCGTCATCCCTCACGCGGCGTCGCTGCATCAGGCTTGCGCCCATTGTGCAATATTCCCCACTGCTGCCTCCCGTAGGAGTCTGGGCCGTGTCTCAGTCCCAGTGTGGCCGGTCGCCCTCTCAGGCCGGCTACCCGTCGTCGCCTTGGTAGGCCATTACCCCACCAACAAGCTGATAGGCCGCGGGCTCATCCTGCACCGAAAAACTTTCCACCCCAGGACATGCATCCCGAGGTCATATCCGGTATTAGACCCAGTTTCCCAGGCTTATCCCAGAGTGCAGGGCAGATCACCCACGTGTTACTCACCCGTTCGCCACTAATCCACCCAGCAAGCTGGGCTTCATCGTTCGACTTGCATGTGTTAAGCACGCCGCCAGCGTTCGTCCTGAGCCAGGATCAAACTCTCCGTTGAAGACTCAAGATTCCCCACCGAAGCGAGGCAATCAGTCAAAGACATCGAGTCAAATCACTAGCATAAAAACTCAAACTAGCTCTAACACTGGATCACCGCAGACGGAAGAATGCGATGTCCAGCAACAACCACCCACAAAAAGTGAAGTGGTCGCACCAAATATTATTTGGCACTGACATTCATCGGCACACTGTTGAGTTCTCAAAGAACACGCACACACCATCGATCCCGAACCTTCCGGTTCGTTCACTCCGGGGTGACTGTTCATCCGAGGGCCTTCCGGCTCTCGGGCACGGCTCCAAACCTTACCAGAAGGTTTCGAACCAGTGAAATCTGCAGGCGCCTTCGTCCAACCTCGTTGTCCCGTTCCTCTCGGCCCGGGTCGGTGTCCGTGTCGCTCTGACCTGGAATAAGTTACGCGAACATCTCCCAGAACACCAAATCGCCAGGTCAGAGTGGGTTTATCGGCTCATGCAGCGTCGTTGTGAGGGTGTTCAGGGGACCCAGTACTTGGCAGCGAGATGCTGGACGATCGGATCGTCCTCCTCGGCCTGCTCCAGCATCGCGAGATCGCTGCGGAGATCCATGAGGCGAGGGTCGTCCCCTTCCGCGTCGCCGATCGGCCGGCCCCCGTCCTCGGCGCGCTGCCGCAGGATCTTCTCCCGAACCCGGTCCTTCAACGACTCAGCCATGAGAGAAGCATGCTGCGCGGTGACCGGGTTGTCGAGGATTTCGACGCCGTGTCCGAGACCGCCGTCGTGCGCGTCGATAGTCGCGGTCGCTTCGCGTCAACGGTCCTTGTCCCGGAAGACCCGGACGGCCATGGGCAGAACCACGGCGAGAGCGCCGATGATCAGGACCAAGGAGAACAGTTCCATCAACATGTCTCCATCATCCGCGCGAATCGCACAGCGCGCAGAAACGTCGAAGGCCCCGCACCGGGGTGAGGGGCCTTCGTGGAGCTGCCTGTCGGAATCGAACCGACGACCTTTTCATTACGAGTGAAATGCTCTACCGACTGAGCTAAGGCAGCGAGCCTTTCGGCGTCCGAAGTCTAGCGGACTACCCCCACCCCGACGCAAACCGGCACTTCGGCTACCGGAACGCCGAGCTCAACCGGGCTGCGAGCGCCGCGAGGGCGAAGCGGGGTTTGACGTTCTGGGCGAGCGCCTCCCGGCAGTCGAGGATGGCCTCGATGCATTCGAGCAGCGACTCCGGCCGGGTCCTCGATGCGAGGTCGGCCGCACGATCCGACATGTCCGGATGGTTGAGCGTGACCTGCGATCCGAAGGCGTGCACCAGTGCATCCCGGTACAGACCGGCGAGATCGATCAGGGCTCGGTCCATGATGTCGCGCTCGGTTCGCGTCTTCCGCGACTTCTGGGTGCGTTCGAGTTCCTTGAGGACCCCGGCCGAACCGCGAAGCGCACCCGCGGCACCCTTGCCGGTACCGCCGGCACCGAGAGCGGTCTTCAGCTCCTCGGTCTCACGCTCATCGCGCTCCGCACTGATCTCCTTAGCCTCGGTCTCGGCGCTGCGGCCGAGGTCATCGGCTGCGGAGTAGGTGGTGGCGGGGCGCAGGACCGCGCCGGCGACAGCGAGCGCACGTGCCCGGTTGTCGCGGGCGCCCTCGTCGGTGGCCAACCGTCGGGCCCGGCCGACGTGGCCTGCGCTGACGGATGCGGCCCACTGCGCCGTCTTCGGATCGATGCCGTCGGTGGCCTCCAGGACGCGCGCGATTGCATCGGCGCTGGGAGTGACCAACCCGATGTGACGGCAGCGCGAGCGCAGCGTCACCGAGATGTCCTCGGGATCGACCGACGGCGCGCACAGGAGGAAGACCGTTCGCTGCGGCGGTTCCTCGACCACCTTCAGCAACGCGTTCGCGGCGCCTTCGGTGAGACGGTCGGCGTCCTCGATCACCACGACCTGCCATCGGCCCGTGCTGGGACGCCGCGACGCGACCTGCACGATGTCGCGCATCGACTTGACGCTGATCGTCAGCCCCTCGGGCACGACCCGCCGTACGTCGCCGTGGGTGCCGGCCATCGTGGTGGTGCAGGCGTGGCATCGCCCGCAGCCGGGAGTCTCCTCGTCGGTGCACTGCAGGGCGGCGGCGAAACACAGCGCCGCGACCGAGCGACCGGACCCGGGAGGACCGGTGAACAGCCACGAGTGCGTCATCGCCGATCCGGTGTCGCCCCGACGGGCAGCTACTGCGGCCGCGACGAGTTCGGTCTCGACATCACGTTGACCGACGAGACGATCGAAGACCCCGGGCATGCGCTCAGCCTAACGACCGGGTCCGACGGGTCCGGATCACGTGTCCGAAACGTTCAAGACGGCCACACGTGCTCGGTCCTACCGTCGGGCCATGACCATTCATTTCTCCGCTGTGGGGCTCGTCGTCGCCGATCTCGATCGGTCCTTCGCGTGCTATCGAGTGCTCGGCCTCGACCTGCCCACCGACGCACCTGAGGTACCGCACTTCGAGGTCACTCTCCCCGGTGGTCTGCGCCTGATGTGGGACACCGTCGAGTCCGTCCGCAGCTTCGATCCGGAGTTCGAGCCGTCGTCCGGAGGCGGGACGGCGCTCGCCTTCGACTGTGGCTCCCCCGACGCGGTCGACGAGACACTTGCGGCGTTGATCGAGGCCGGGTGCACGTCGACGAAGGCACCCTGGGACGCATTCTGGGGACAGCGCTACGCGAGCGCGATGGATCCGGACGGCCACAGCCTCGACCTGTTCGCCGCGCTCCCGGGATGACTCCGGACGAGCTCACCGAGGGTGACACCCGACAGCGCACGAACGTCCCGGGCCAGATGCGCCTGGTCGCTGTACCCGCAGTCGGCCGCGACACGGGCGAAGTCGTCGCCGGCCCGGGCACGCGCGACCGCCCGACGGAAGCGCAGTACCCGCGACAACGTCTTCGGTCCGTATCCGTAGGCCCGGACCGAGCGACGCCGCAGTGTCCTGTCGCTCCAGCCGAGGATCGCGGCGACTTCCGTGACGGCCGCGCCGGAGGCCAGCGCCCGCGCGAGGTCGGCCATCGGATCGTGTTCGTCGACCGCGCCTCGGACGGCGTCGACCAGCGCAGCGACGGGATCGTCCTCGGCTCGAACCGCGAGGAGACGCACACGACGTGACGGCCACAGATCGTCGAGCGGAACCCGTCGATCGGTCAGCTCGCTCGCGTCGACGCCGAAGAACCGCGGCCCCAGGCCGGGTTCGAACCGGACGGCCGTCAGCGGTCGATCCGCCGCCAGATCGGAGAACTGGGACGTCGTGTCCGGGCCGGCGACGAGGAAGCCGTCGGCGTGCCGGATGAGGTCCATGCATCCGTCCGGCAGCACGTGGGTTCCGCCCACGCGGGCACCGGACGGCTCGGACCGCCACAGTGTGACGCCGGGGATCCCCGACGGCAGTTCGCGGTACACACCGTGAGGTTATCCGCGTACGCCGACGGGAACCGTCAGTCCGTCGTCTTCTTCGCGGCGGTCTTCTTCGTCGTCTTCTTCGCCGCCGTCTTCTTGGCGGTGGTCTTCTTGGCGGCCGTCTTCTTCGCTGCCGTCTTCTTGGCGGTGGTCTTCTTGGCGGCCGTCTTCTTCGCTGCCGTCTTCTTCGCGGTCTTCTTGGCCGGACCACGCGCCCGACGGTCGGCGAGCAGTTCGGACGCCCGCTCGTCGGTGATGGACTCGACCTCGTCGCCCTTGCGCAGGCTCGCGTTCGTCTCACCGTCGGTGACGTACGGACCGAACCGGCCGTCCTTGATCACCATCTGCTTGCCGCTGACCGGGTCGGTGCCCAGCTCGCGCAGCGGCGGCGTGGCGGCGGCCTGCCGGCCGCGGCGCTTCGGCTCGGCGTAGATCTTCAGCGCTTCCTCGAGGGTGACGGTGAAGATCTGTTCCTCGTTCGCGAGCGACCGCGAGTCGGTGCCCTTCTTCAGGTACGGACCATAGCGGCCGTTCTGAGCGGTGATCTCGTCGCCGGACTCCGGATCGACACCCACCACGCGCGGCAGCGACAGCAGTTTCAGGGCGTCGTCCAGGGTGACCGTGGACAGGTCCATCGTCTTGAACAGCGAACCCGTGCGCGGCTTCGGGCCGGTCTTCTTCGCGGCCTTCTTGGCGGGAGCCTTCTTCGCCGTCTTCTTGGCGACGGCCTTCTTGGTGGCGGTCTTCGTGCCGCCGTCTCCCTCCGAGCCGAGTTCCTCGACGGGGATGGGCGTGACGTCCGGCTCCGGTTCGGGCTCGGGTGTCGGATCGGGGATCAGCTCGGTCACGTAGGGACCGAAGCGACCCTCCCGCGCGACGATCTCGTAGCCGGTCGACGGATCGACACCGAGGACACGTCCCTCCTGCGGCGTCGAGAAGAGCTTCTCGGCGTACTCGAGGGTGAGCTCGTCCGGCGGCAGGTCATCGGGCAGGTTCGCGCGCTGCGAGGTCGGCTCGGCGTCGGGGTTGTCGGGGTCGGTGACCATCCGTTCGAGGTACGGACCGAAGCGGCCCACGCGCACGTGGATCTCGCGACCCTCGGAGTCGTCGAACAGGCGGATGGAGTTGATCTCGCGGGCGTCGATGTCCTCGAGGTTCTCCCCCACCAGCTTCTTCAGACCACCCTTGCGGGCGACCGACTCCTCGTGACCGTCGTCGCTGCCGAAGTAGAACCGCGTCAGCCAGTCGGTGCGCTGCCGGTGACCCGAGGCGATCTCGTCGAGATCGTCCTCCATCCCGGCCGTGAAGTCGTAGTCGACGAGCTGGGCGAAGTGCGCCTCGAGCAGGCCGATGACGGCGAACGCCACCCACGACGGGACGAGCGCACTGCCGCGCTTGTAGACGTAACCGCGGTCGAGGATGGTCTTGATGATCGACGCGTAGGTCGAGGGGCGACCGATCCCGAGCTCTTCGAGCGTCTTGATCAGGCTCGCCTCGGTGTACCGGGCGGGCGGGTTGGTGGAGTGACCGTCCGGATCGAGCTTCGTCGCGGTGACCGACGCGCCCTCGGACAGGTTCGGCAGGCGCGACTCCGCGTCGTCCGACTGACCGCCGGCCTCCTCGTCGACGCTCTCGACGTACGCCTTGAGGAAGCCCGGGAACGTGATGGTGCGGCCCGACGACGAGAAGGTGCACTCCTCGCCGGTGCCCGCGGTGCCGGTGATGCGCAGCGTCAGCGTCGTGCCCCGCGCGTCGGCCATCTGGGAGGCGACGGTGCGCTGCCAGATGAGCTCGTAGAGCTTGAACTCGTCGCCGTCGAGGCGCGCGTGCAGCTCACCCGGGGTCGCGAAGACGTCGCCGGCGGGACGGATCGCCTCGTGTGCTTCCTGCGCGTTCTTGACCTTGCGGGTGTACTGGCGCGGCGTCGGATGGACGAACTCGGCGCCGTACAGCTGAGTGGCCTGTGCGCGGGCCGCCGCGATCGCCGACTCGGACAGCGTCGTCGAGTCGGTACGCATGTAGGTGATGTAGCCGTTCTCGTACAGACGCTGCGCGGTGCGCATCGTGCGCTCGGACGAGAACCGCAGCTTGCGGCCCGCCTCCTGCTGCAGCGTCGACGTCATGAACGGCGCGTAGGGCTTGCGGGTGTACGGCTTGCTCTCGGCCGACGACACCGTCAGCGCGACACCGGCGAGTGCCTCTGCGAGGCGGCGGGCACGGTCCTCGTCGAGGACGACGACACCGTTCGACTTCAGGTTCCCGTCGGGCCCGAAGTCGCGGCCCGAGGCGACGCGGGAACCGTCGACGTTGACCAGGCGGGCACCGAACGAACGGGGGCTCGCGTCGGCACCGGCGTCCATCGTGGCCGCGATGTCCCAGTACTCGGCGGACTTGAACGCCATGCGCTCGCGTTCGCGCTGCACGATCACGCGGGTCGCCACCGACTGCACACGACCCGCCGACAGACGGGGCATGACCTTCTTCCACAGCACGGGGCTGACCTCGTAGCCGTAGAGACGGTCGAGGATGCGGCGGGTCTCCTGCGCATCGACCAGGTCGTTGTCGAGGTCGCGGGTGTTCTCGGCGGCCGCGCGGATGGCGGGCTCGGTGATCTCGTGGAAGACCATGCGCCGGACCGGCACCTTGGGCTTCAGGGTCTCGAGCAGGTGCCAGGCGATGGCCTCGCCCTCGCGGTCGGGGTCGGTGGCGAGGTAGAGCTCGTCGGCGTCCTTGAGCAGGCTCTTCAGCTCCGAGACCTTGGTCTTCTTGTCGGCGCTGACGACGTAGAGCGGTTCGAAGTCGTGATCGACGTCGACACCGAGGCGCGCCCACGACTCGCCCTTGTACTTGGCGGGGACGTCCGCGGCGCCGCGCGGCAGGTCGCGGATGTGACCGACCGATGCCTCGACGACGTAGTCGCGGCCGAGGTAGGGGGCGATCTTCCTCGCCTTGGTCGGGGACTCGACGATCACGAGCCGACGCGTGCCCGACGAACCGCCCGCAGTGCTCTTCTCCCGTGCTGCCACCGTGCCGCCCGCACCTTCCCTCATTGCCGACATGTCGCCTTGTTCGAAGACATGTATACCGACCCGTTCCCCAGACGCGGCCACACACAGGGTCGCACATCCTCGGGGAACGGCTCTTCACAAGTGATGATCACCCGGTTCCACATGCGGCCAGATCCGGCGTGCCGCGTCGGCGTCCGGAGGTGCACCGATGTTCTCGACGAGCCTCGTCAGACGCCTCCGGCCGGAGATCCTCAACCCCGGCCCACCGGTGCCGTGCGTACCGATCAGGGTCGGTGCGATGCCGGCGCGCATGAGCGCCTGCGCCAGGGTCGCATGGGTGTCGGGAGCCGTCGGGTCCAGACCGAGAACATACTGTGCTCCCTCGACCTCCATGCGACCGGACGCGAGGAACCACGCCCGCTGGGCCCGCGAGGACGGGACCCAGCCGGTCGGAACCATCTTGCCGTCGTCGCTGCTCCACTGGGTCGCGAGCGGGACGAGAGCGGCGTCGGCGGACGTGCTGACGGTGAACAGCTCGCCGTCGGCGACGATCTCCGCCCCGATTCCCGTGTCGGTCACGAGCTGCGCGATCGCGCGGGCGCGCCACTCGGCGTCGACCTCCACGGTCAGCACCGCGCCGTCGTCGGTGAGCCGCGCACGTCCGTGTGCCGCGAGCAGGCCGCTCAGGTCGGCCAGGGCCGGCGGCATCGTGTCGGCCCCGAAGAAGGACAGTTGACTCACGGGTCCTCCTCTCCCGGCTCCGTGAGCGCGACGGGGCGGCGAGGTCGCACGACCGGTTCGCGCACACGTCCCGGAAAATGCATCGTCCCCCATCACCTGAGGCGACGGGGGACGATCGGGCGAGGTGGTTGACCTTGCCCGGTTGCTCGCTCGAGCGGGTGGATCAGAGTGCGCGCACGCCGGTGGCCTGCGGGCCCTTGGTGCCCTGACCGACCTCGAACTCGACTCGCTGGTTCTCCTCGAGGGTGCGGAAGCCGGAACCCTGGATCTCGGAGTAGTGAACGAACACGTCGGCGGAGCCGTCCTCAGGAGCGATGAAGCCGAAGCCCTTCTCCGCGTTGAACCACTTCACAGTGCCCTGTGCCATGCTTTTCCTTCTCTTTCTAACACCGGATTCGACGAACCGCCGGGTACGCGATCCGCCAGGTCCCGGTTCCGACCGCTGTACTTCTCGAGTCCCCCGTTGGAAGAGCTAAAGCACCGCGCTCGCAACCATCGATCCTGCGAGCGTGCACTTTTCCAAGTCTACGAACACAGAAGCTGCGACCGGGTGTCAGTCAATCACGTTCTGGGCACGCGCAACAGTAGGAATGGGCACAAACGTGCCAATTCCCTGATCTTGTTCATGTCTCGGTAGCATTACCCACGGGTAGCTGTTGCTGCCATGTTACGGGAGTCCACTGCGGCCCCACTCGTCCCGGACCCGGGTCTCCCGCATCCGACACGGCCTCCCCGTATCCGGCACACTTCTATCCACAGACGTTTCCGACAGACACCTCGTCCCACCCAGCGGAGTACTGCGTGACCGGCTCGCCCTTCCTCCACAGCGGCGACGCCACCGCCCCCACCTACGGTCGCGAGCTGCTCGACCGTCTCCTCGCCGGAACCCCGACGGGCGAGTCACCGCTGACCCACGTCGCGGAGATCCCGGCCCGGCCCGCCCACCACAGCGACTGGCCGCAATGGGCGCACGAGGAGGTCGTCCGGGCCTTCCGCGCACAGGGTGTCGAGCGTCCCTGGCACCACCAGGCGAGCGCCGCCGACATCGCGGCCGGCGGGGAGAACGTGGTGGTGTCCACCGGAACCGCATCGGGCAAGTCGATCGCCTACCAACTGCCCGTCCTGAGCGCGCTCGCCGACGACCCGCACGCCACCGCCCTGTACCTGTCGCCCACCAAGGCCCTCGGCGCCGACCAGCTGCGCGCGGTCACCGAACTGACCTCCGACATCGACGCGTTGTCGTCCGTGTGCGCGTGCGCCTACGACGGCGACACCTCCACCGAGATCCGCCAGTGGACGCGCCGGCACTCGCGCTGGATCTTCACCAATCCCGACATGCTGCACCTGTCACTGCTGCCCGCCCACGCGCGATGGGCCCGGCTGTGGCGGCACCTGCGGTACGTCGTCGTCGACGAATGCCACTCCTATCGAGGCGTGTTCGGCTCGCACGTCGCACTGATCCTGCGTCGGCTCCGGCGCGTGGCCCGCCGGTACGGCGCCGACCCCGTCTTCGTCCTCGCCTCCGCGACGACCGCCGAACCGGGGGCAGCGGCGTCCCGCCTCATCGGGGCACCCTGCCGCGAGGTCACCGAGGACGGTTCACCGCACGGCCCCCGCACGGTCGCGATGTGGGAACCGCCCCTGCTGCGCGAACTCACGGGTGAACACGGCGCACCGGTGCGACGGGCCGCCGGCACCGAGGCCGCGCGTCTTCTCGCCGACCTCGTCGTCGAAGGTGCCCGCACCCTGGCGTTCGTGCGGTCGCGTCACGGCGCCGAGCTCACGGCCATGGGTGCACGCCGGCTTCTCGCCGAGGCGGCACCCGATCTCGTCGACCGGGTGGCGGCCTACCGGGCGGGCTACCTCGCCGAGGATCGGCGCGATCTCGAGGCCGCTCTGTCCGACGGTCGTCTGCTCGGCGTCGCCAGCACCAACGCCCTCGAACTGGGAGTGGACATCGCCGGTCTGGACGCGGTGATCGTCGCCGGATTCCCGGGCACGGTCGCGTCCTTCCGTCAGCAGGGCGGTCGCGCGGGTCGCCGCGGGCAGGGTTCGCTCGTCGTGCTGGTCGCCCGGGACGATCCGCTCGACACCTACCTCGTGCACCATCCGGAGGCACTGCTCGACCGGCCGGTCGAGGCGACGGTCACCGACCCGAACAATCCGTACGTGCTCGGACCCCAACTCCTCTGCGCCGCATCGGAACTACCGCTCAGCGACGCCGAGGTCGAGGAGTTCGGCGCGCTCGACGTCCTCACGGCCCTCGCGGAGCAGGGACTGATCCGGCGCCGGCCGCACGGCTGGTTCGTCACCCCGGGAACGCAACCGCACGGCGAGGTCGAGATCCGCGGCGGGATCGGCCACCAGGTCTCGATCGTGGAGGGCGACACCGGTCGCATGCTCGGCACCGTCGACGCCGCCCGCGCGCCCGCGACCGTCCATCCCGGAGCGGTGCACCTGCACCAGGGCGAAACCTTCGTCGTCGACGAGTTGTATCTCGAGGACGGCATCGCCCTCGTGCACGCCGAGGACCCGGAATGGTCGACGAGTGCACGCGAGATCACCGACATCTGCTGCATCTCCGTCGACGAACACCGCGAGTTCGGACCCGTCACCGTCGCGTCCGTGGGGGTCGAGGTGACGCACCGGGTGGTCGGCTATCTGCGCCGCCTGCCGTCCGGAGAGGTGCTCGACCAGATCCCCCTCGACATGCCCGAGCACACGCTCGACACCCGCGCGGTGATGTACACGATCGACCCCGACCTGCTCGACCGGATCGGCGTGACCCCCGATCGCGTGCCCGGCGCACTCCACGCCGCCGAGCACGCCGCGATCGGTCTGCTCCCCCTGCTCGCGACGTGCGATCGCGGCGACATCGGCGGTGTCTCCACCGATCTGCACCCCGACACCGGGCTGCCCACCGTCTTCGTCTACGACGGACAGCCCGGCGGTGCCGGATTCGCCGAACGCGGATACCACCGGATCACCAAGTGGCTCACCGCGACCCGCGATGCGGTCGCGGCCTGTGAGTGCGCCGCCGGATGCCCCTCGTGCGTGTACTCCCCCAAGTGCGGGAACGGCAACGATCCGCTCGACAAGGCCGGGGCGGTCGCCGTCCTCGATGCCGTCCTCGCTGCGATCGGAGGATGACGCCGGCTCAGGCCACCGGCGCGACGCCGACTCAGGCCACCGGCGCGACGCCGAATCAGGCCACCGGCGCGACGCCGAATCAGGCCACCGGCGCGCCGCCGGCCTCGGCCCGTTCGGCGGCCAGCAGCGCGGCACGCTCCTCGCGCCGCCGCGCCTGCTCGGCCGGATCCGGGACGGGAACGGCCGCCAGCAGCCGCTTGGTGTACGGATCGGACGGCGAGCGCAGGATGCGATCGGTCCGGTCGAACTCGACGAGTTTGCCGGCGCGCATCACGGCGATGCGACGGGCGAGCACCTCGACGACGGCCAGATCGTGGCTGATGAACAGGCACGCGAAGCCGTACTCACGTTGCAGTTCCCGGAACAGCTCGAGCACCTTGGCTTGCACCGACACGTCCAGCGCAGAGGTGGGTTCGTCCGCGATCAGCAGTGTCGGTTCGAGCGCGAGTGCCCGCGCGATGCCCACCCGCTGACGCTGTCCGCCGGAGAGCTGGTGCGGATAGCGGTTGCGCATGTCGCGGGACAGATGCACCTGATCGAGGAGTTCTTCGACCTTCTTGTCCCGCTGCGTGCGGTCCATCTCGGTGTGCAGCAGCATCGGCTCAGCGATGGACTGCCCGATCGGCCACCGCGGATTGAGCGACGAACCCGGATCCTGGAAGACGATGCCGATGTTGCGGCGCACGGGACGCAGGTCGCGCGCCGACATGTTCGTGATGTCGACACCGCCGACGGACAACGAACCCGAGTGCAATCCGACAAGGCCGACCGCGGCCTTGCCGATGGTCGACTTACCCGAGCCCGACTCGCCGACGAGTCCGACGACCTCGCCCGGTTCGATGTCGAGACCGACCCCGTCCACGGCGCGGAAGCCGCTGTTGCGTCGGGCACCGGGGTACTCGATCACCGCGTCGACGAGCCGGAGCGCGTGCTGCACGTCCGGAGTGTCGTCGGCACCCGTCTCACCGGCGCGCGAGCCGAGGTGAGGCACCGAGGCGAGCAGTTCGCGGGTGTAGGCGTGCTCCGGCGTGCCGAAGATCCGCTCCGACGTCCCCTGCTCGACGATCGCGCCGTTGCGCATGACGATGATGCGGTCGGCCATGTCGGCGACGACACCCATGTCGTGCGTGATGAGCACGATCGCCGCGTCCACCCGCTCGCGCAGGTCGCGCATGAGCTGCAGGATCTCCGCCTGCACCGTCACGTCGAGGGCCGTGGTGGGTTCGTCGGCGATGAGCACCGACGGCTCCGAGGCCAGCGCCTGCGCGATCATCGCGCGTTGACGCTGACCGCCGGAGAGCTGGTGCGGGTAGTAGCCGACGCGCTTCTCGGGCTCGGGCATGTCGACGAGACGCAGCAGCTCGATCACGCGCTCCTTCGCCTCGGTCTTCGTCACGTCGGCGTGCGCGCGGATGGCCTCGGTGATCTGCCACCCGATCGTGTAGACGGGATTGAGAGCCGTCATCGGCTCCTGGAAGATCACGGCGATGTCCTTGCCGCGCACCGAGTTCAGCTCGCGTTCCGTCAGGCCGGCGAGCTCGCGTCCACCGAGGGCGATGCTGCCGTCGACCCTGCTGTTGTCGGCGAGCAGACCCGGTACTGCCATGGCGGTCGTGGACTTGCCCGAACCGGATTCGCCGACGATCGCCACGATCTCTCCGCGTGCCACCTCGAACGAGACGTCGCGCACGGCGGTCCGCCAGGTCCGGTCCACCTCGAAATCGATGGTCAGACCGGAGACCTGCAGGATCGGGGCACCGGGGGTGGTCTTCTCACGCATATCGAGACTCATTGCGTCAGCTCCGTTTCGGGTCGAGCGCATCGCGCAACGCATCACCCATGAGAATGAAGGCCAGCACCGTGACCGACAGGAAGCCTGCCGGGAACAGCACCAGATGCGGCGAGGTGGAGAGATAGTTCTGGCCCAGATTGATCTGCAGACCCCAGGACATGGCCGGCATCTGCAGGCCGATACCGAGATACGACAGCGCTGCCTCGGCCGCGATGAACGTACCGACGGCCACGGTGGCGTAGACCAGTACCGGGGTCAGGGCGTTCGGGAGGATGTGCCGGACGAGGATGCGGAAGGTCGACGCGCCGAGCACCTGCGCCGCCTGGACGTACTCGCTGCCCTTGACGGCGATGACCGACGACCGCACCAGACGCATCGCGGTCATCCAGCCGAAGGCGATCAGCGCCATCGCGACCGTCAGGGCCGTCCTCTCGCTGGTCACGGTCAGCAGCACGAGCGCGCCGAGCAGGAGCGGGATGCCGAAGAAGACATCGGTGAACCGCGCCAGCACACTGTCGAGGATTCCTCCGAAATATCCTGCCAGCGAACCGATCAGGATGCCGATGACCAGCACGCCGATGACTGCCAGCAGACCGATGGACAGCGACACGCGGGCGCCGTAGACGACGTTGGCGTAGTAGTCACAACCCTGCAGATCGGTTCCGAACCAGTGCTGTGCGCTCGGCGGGAGGCGGGTGTCCGACAGGTCGCAGGCCCGCGGATCGATCCCGCGGGCGAACACCTGCGGCACCACCGCCATCGCGACGAGGACGATGGTGATGACAGCTCCGAACCAGAAGAACGCGCTGCGGCGCAGCTTCTTCCACGCGTTGCCCCACAGACTCGCCTGGCCGACGAGTTCGACGGCCTCACCGGTCACGACATTTCCCGGCTCGCCTTCCTGCACGGCGTGCTGGCGGGCGGCCTCGGCGTTATTGGAATCCATCACCACTACTCGTATCTGATCCGTGGGTCGAGGAAGGCGTACAGCACGTCCACGACGAGATTGAAGAAGATGTAGAAGAAGACCATCAGCGTGACGATGCCGACGACCACTGCACCTTCCTGGTTCTGCACAGCGTCGAAGATGGCGCGGCCGAGCCCGGGAATGTTGAACACCGACTCGGTGATGATCGCGCCGCCGAGCAACGCGCCGATGTCGGCACCGATGAACGTCACGACCGGGATGAGGCTGTTGCGCAAGGCATGCCGGGTCACGATGCGGCTGTATCCGACGCCCTTGGAACGGGCGGTGCGGATGTAGTCGGCCGCCATCGACTCCGAGACCGCGGTGCGCGTCAGTCGCGCCACGTAGGCCATCGACAGGGATGCGAGCACCAGGCCGGGCAACAGGTAGCTGTACCAGCCGTCGTTGATACCGGCGATCGGGAACAGACCCAGCTTGTATCCCAGGACGTACTGCGAGACGAAGCCGAGGACGAACACCGGGATCGAGACGAGCAGCGTCGACGAGACGAGCACGAGGTTGTCGAAGAAGGAATTGCGGCGCAGCGCTGCGAGCACACCGGCCGTGACACCGATGAGAATCTCGAAGACCACGGCCACCGCGGTCAGCTGGATGGTGACCGGCAAGCGCTGCGAGATGGTGTCCAGCACCGGCCTACCGGAGAAGTCGGATCCGAAGTCGCCCTGGAACAGTCCACCGACGTACTTGATGTACTGGACGAAGAACGGATCGTCCAGGTTGTACTGGGCGCGGAGCTGCGCCACGACAGCGGGAGCGAGCGGGCGATCGCCCGCCAGCGCGCGAATGGGATCGCCCGGAAGGGCGTAGACCATCGCGAAGATGAGGAACGAGGCGCCGATCAGGACCGGAACGGTCAGCAGCAATCGGCGCGTGATGAAGCGACCCACTGGGTTCTCCTATACGGAACAGAACGTCCTACGCGGGTGGTGGGGTGTCCCGTCTGCGCGGGACACCCCACCACTCGTCACTCAGCCGACCGTGACCTCTTCGGTCACGATGTCTCCGAACGCGTCGATCTTCACGTTGTCGACCCGGTCGCTCGTCACGGCCTGGTTCAGTCCGTAGAAGAGCGGCGTGGCGGGCATGTCGCGGAACAGGATGTCCTCGGCACGCTGGTACTCCACCGTGGCGTCGTCGAGGGTGTCGGCGTTGTTACCGGCCGACAGGGCCGCGTCGAACTCGGGGTTGCTGTAGAAGGTCATGTTCGACCCGGCCGGCGGCATCGCGGCCGTGCTGTAGACGGGCGCCAGGAAGTTGTACAGCGACGGGTAGTCCATGATCCAGCCCATCCGGAACGGACCGGTCATGCCCTTGTCGTCCTGCAGCGGCAGGTACTGCGCGAACTGCAGGTCGCCGCGAAGCACGTACTCGACACCGAGGTTGCTGCGGAACTGGTTGCCGATCGCGGTCATCCACTGGTCGTGCCCGGCTCCGGCGTTGAACCACAGATCGACCGGCCGACTGCGATCGAAGCCGGCCTCGTCGAGAAGCTTGTTGGCCTGCTCGACGTTCAGCTCGCACTTGGCGCCGCAGGCGTCCTCGCGGTAGCCCTCGACGACGGGCGACCCGAAGGAGGCCGCCGGCGTGCGGGTGTCGGTGAAGATGGCCGTAGTGATGGCCTGACGATCGATCGCCATCGAGAATGCTTCGCGGACACGGGGATCGGCGAAACGCTCGTCGTAGGTCGGGAACGAGAGCGCGGTGATGTCGGGGCGGGCGCGCTCGACGTAGCGATCACCGAACTGGTCGCGGGCGGTGGCCCAGGCGTCCGGCGGCAGATCCAGCAGCACGTCGAGGCCGCCCGCCTGGACGTCGGTGAAGGCGGTGGTCAGCTCGGTGTAGACCTTGAACTGCACGCCCTCGGCCTGCGCCGGGTTGTCGCCGGCGTAGTCCTCGTACTTGGTCACGGTGAAGCCCTGACCGTCGACGAAGTCCTCGTCGGCCTTGAACGGGCCGTTGCCGATCGGACGGCGACCGAACGCCTCGGGGTCGTCGAAGAACACCTCGGGCAGAGGGTAGAACGCGGTGTACCCGAGGGTGACCGGGAAGATCGCGAACGGTTCCTTCAGCTCGACGGAGATCGTCGTGTCGTTCACGGCCTCGAGGCCCGACATGGTGGTCGCGGCGGGCTCGGCACCGTCGGCGGCCTGCAGCTCGTCGTATCCCTTGACGTTCTCGAAGAAGTACGAGGCGCCGTACGCGTTGGTGCTCAGAGCGGTGTAGTTCCACGCGTCGACATACGACTTCGCGGTGACGGGAGTTCCGTCGTGGAACGTCCAGCCCTCGTTCAGTTCGATGGTCCAGGTCATCTGGTCCTCGGACTCGACCGATTTCGCGACGCCGGTGTACTCCACCTCGCTGGTCTCGTCGTTGTAGCGCACCAACGGCGTGAACAGCGACTTGAGGACCTGATTGCCCTCGCTCTCGGTGGTGTTGCCCGGAACCAGCGGGTTCTCGGGCTGCATGATGTGCAGGCTGTAGACGCCCTCGGCACCGGAAGCACTGCCGCCCCCACATGCCGCGAGCAGGCCGGCAGCCACGAAGCCTGCCGACACGGCCGCGATTACGCGCTTGACCCTCAAGATCGATCCTCCCTCAGTTCCCGCGGGACGGGGTCGCCGTCCGCGCAGGCCGCGATGGTCCGCGGTGTCGGTGTGGGCCACAGTGCGAACGATGTGCAGCCCGGAATGTCGGAGGACTCTAGACACACTTCGAGAGTCCGTCACGCGGCGTCCCCGATCGGGGGACCGGAAAAGAACGAACGAAATACCTTCGTAATCGGACAGGAACACACGTCGCCTGCCGGATACGTCGATGTGAAAGGGTTCCGACCACGGAACCGACCCTCATCCCCGCACTACATCCGCTCCCGCACCCCTTACCGCTGCCCGACCGGGAACCGGAATTGCTTCGTCCACCACCACTGTGTCCACAATCGTCTATGACGACCGTCACACATAATAAGCACAGGTAAGCAACGAGCGCGAATCCGCTGGATACGGCCGCGAGCGACCCGCCGACGGGCCTCATCGGGCAGGACCGGCTCGCGCGACGGCCGTCGCCTCCTTACCGCCGAAGAGGGCCGACACCGCAGCGGTAACCTCGACGACCGCGTCCCACTCGTCGATCTCGCAGCGCCGCAATCGCACTCGCATCCGCGTGGTGATCACCTCGCTCGCCTCGCAGGCCTGCACGACCCCGCGGTCCAGCGCCGAGGCGACCGCCACCGCCGCCAGGTCGGCTGCCGCCTGCGCACGATGACGTGCGACGACGACCGACCCGACGTGCAGCAACGTGGCCGTGATCGCGATGAGGCCGGCCATCACGGCGCAGCCGATCACACTCGCGCTCCCGTCGTCGCCGAGGAGGGACGGGCCCGACCTCATCGGGTTCCTTCCGGCTCGCGCACCGCCACCGTCTCGGCCGTGAGAGTCAGCAACGGGAGCAGCGGGCTCTCCGCGGTCACGACCGCCACGATCAGATCTCCCTCCTCGCGTACCGCCACGCGTGCGTCCGGAGGCGCGACTCGCGTGGCCACCTCGACCGCCCTCGCCTGGTCTCCCCGCGCGGCGAGGCGGGCGGCTTCACGGGCGGCGTCATGGCACCGCACCTGGTACGCGATGCCCAGCACCGCACCGAGGCACAGCACGAGCACCGTGACCAGGCTTGCGACGGCCAGAGCCGCTTCGACGGTGACCCCGCCTACGTCCTCACGAACGAAGGCGCGTAACCAGCGTCGTCCGAGCATCTTTCGCATGCGTCGGCGTCACACCGCCGTGTTCAGGGCACGCTCGACGATGCCCGTCAGCGCGGACACGATCGAATCGCCGGTCACCACGGTGTACAGCACCGCCCCGAAAGCCGCCGCCGCAATGGTCCCGATCGCATATTCCGCCGTCGACATGCCGTCGTCCTGCACGACGAGCCCGCCGAGACGACCACGCAGGCCACGTGCGAGCCCTGCGTCCGGTGTTCGTTTCTCCATCTTCCGTCCCTCCTATCCGTGCGGCGCGGACCGTCCGCGCCGACGTTCACATCAGCCCCGCACCCAGGACGTCCCGCGCCAGGCCGACGACGACCGGCACGATGCCCAGGCACACGAAAGCGGGTAGAAAACACAGACCGAGCGGCCCGCTCACGAGTACTCCGGCCCGATCGATCTCGGCGGCCACCCGGTCCTCCGTCTCGGCGCGATGCCGGACCGCGAGTTCGGCGACGGTGTCCGACAGGGGCGCACCGGATTTCGCGGATCGCCGTGCCGCGCGGGCGAAATCGTCCAGCGCGTCGACCGCTCCCGAACCTCCCCACGCATCGGCCGGATCGGCTCCGAGCGCCAGTCGGTCGGCGCCTCTCCGCAACGCCGCCGCGAGGTCGGGTGGAGCGGACTCCGCGACGACCCGCGCCGCAGAGCCGGCGGGCATCCCTGCGCGCAGGCACGCCGCGAAGAGATCGAAGGCGGCGGGAAGCGCGTGCGGGTCGGTCTCGGGTGTAGTTGTATCCGCTGCGGCAGCAAGGGTTCTCGTGGAGAACACGCGGGTGGTTCCACGAGGGGTCGGTGCGACGACGAGAGAGGCCGCTCCCAGCAACACCGTCCACGTCGCGCTCATGTCCCCACCCGTGCCGCGATCCGGTCCGTCCACAGCAGACCCGCACAGACCAGCGCCGTGCCGACCACGAGCATGACGCCGCCGAGACCGCCGGCGAGAAGGATGCCGAGTGGAGCAGCGCCCATGAGTTGCCCGAGTCCCACCCCGAGCACCGGCAGTCCCGCCAGGACCGTCGCCGTGGCCCGCGCGCCGGCGAGACCGGCCTCCGTACGGGCACGGATCCGCATACGCGCGGCGAGATCGACCCGCGCGGCCCCGAGCAGTTCGGCGAGAGCGAGACCGTGGCGGTCGGAGACGGCCCACGCATCGGCGACACGACCCAGACTGTCGGCGACACCCCCACCGTCCGACGATGCTGCGGCCGAACGTAGTCCGTGTGCCGCCGACCCGCCGAGTCGCGCCCGGGCCGCAGCGACCCGGAAGGCACCGGCGACGGGCCCGGCCGTCTCGCGGGCCGCCGTCTCGCACGCGTCGGCAGGATGCGTCCCCACCCGCAGATCGGCGATCACGGTGTCGAGTCCCGACAGCAACATCCGTCGCTGCCGATCGAGCTCCGCAGCGCGTCGCCGAGCTCGGCGACGCCACACCGCGGTCATCGTGACGGTCGCGCCGGCCACGGCCGGCGTGATTCCCGCCCACACCACAACCGTCGCGAGCACGACGACCATCACCCCGACGACGAGGGCGCGCGGTATCGGGCGCGGCGCCGCGTCGGGCACCCCGCGTCGCAGTCGACGGCGGGCCGAGGACGAGGGCAGGACGAACAGCGCCGCCGCGAGGCACAGGAGCGTCGCGTTCACGGTGTGTCCCGTCGACGCAGGATCCGCTCGAGGGCATCCATGCCGTGCTCGTCGCCCTTGTCGTGGGTCCACGCGGGTGTGACGATCACGCCCGCGACGGGGTCCCGCTCGACCACACCGATCCCCACGAGACGGCGCACTCCGTCGCTGCCCCGGTGGACGTGCAGGATCACCTGCACCGCTGCGACGAGCTGGCTGTGCAGCGCCGCCCGGTCGAGACCGCCGAGCGCGGCGAGGGCCTCGAGTCGCGCGGGCACCTCGTCGGGCGAATTGGCGTGCACGGTCCCGGCACCACCGTCGTGACCCGTGTTCAGCGCGGTCAGGAGATCGACGACCTCGGCGCCTCTCACCTCGCCGATGACGATGCGGTCCGGGCGCATCCGCAGCGCCTGCCGCACGAGATCGCGGACGGTGACCTCGCCGACGCCCTCCACGTTGGGTGCCCGTGCCACGAGGCGCACCACGTGCGGGTGGGCCGGGACCAGTTCGGCGGCGTCCTCGACACAGACGATGCGTTCGGTCGGGTCCACCGCGCCGAGCAGCGCCGCGAGCATCGTCGTCTTGCCCGCACCCGTACCGCCCACGACGAGGAAGGCCAGGCGCGCGCGGACGATGCGGAGCAGCAACCGGTAGGCGGCCTCGGAGATCGCACCGCGATCCCGCAGCGACTCGAGCCCCTGGGTCGCGGGTCGCAGCACCCGCAGCGACAGGCACGTCCCGGCCTGCGCGACCGGGGAGAGCACCGCGTGCAATCGGACGCCGAACTCACCGTGCCCGGGCAGTCTGCCGTCGACCCACATCTGGGCGTCGTCGAGTCGACGCCCGGCGAACAGTGCCAGTCGCTGCGCGAGTCGTCTGACCGCTGCCTCGTCGGGGAAGGTGACCTCGGTGAGGTGCAGCCCGTTGCCGCGATCCACCCAGACACGGTCGGGAGCGGTGACGAGCACGTCGGTCACCGCCGGGTCTGCCAGCAGATCCTCGAGCGGACCCGCGCCGGTCAGTTCGGTCTGCAGATGTCGCAGTGCCGCAAGCAGATCGGAGTCCCCGAGCACTCCCCCGGATTCCGCGCGCAGGGCCGCAGCGACGCGGGCCGACGTGAGCTCACCGGTCTCGTCGGCCAGCCGGTCGCGGACCCGCGCGAGGAGGTCGTCCCCGAGGATCCCGGTCATGCCGCACGTCCCGGGCCGTCGCGGTCGGCCCCGACGGCCGCCAGCACGTCGTGCGCCGCACCGAGCAACGGTGAGCGCGGCCGCAGCCGCAGCCCTCCACGTTCGAGCATCTCGGTCAGGCCCGGCTCGGGACGCATCGAGGTGAGCACCTCCAGGCCCACGGCGTCGGCCACGTCGACGGCCCGCAGGCCGCCCGGTGCAGGTCCGCGGACGACGACTCCGGCCGGCTCGCCCCGCGCCGCGAGCGTGCGGGCGACCCGGGCAGCGGAGAGCACCGCGCCGATCCGGGCCGGCACGACGACGACGGTGAGGTCGGCCAGTGCGATCACCACGTCGGCGACGGGGTCGAAACTGCGCCCCACATCGCAGACGACGATGGCTCCCGCTCCGCGCACCCCGTCGACGACGGATTCTGCGGCGACGGGGGTGAGCCGATCGGTGTTCTCACGGTCGGTGGACAGGACACCCACCCCGGATGCCCACACGGGCACGGCGTCGCGCAGGGCACGCGCGGAGACCCGTCCGCCGTCGACGGTGAGACCGGACCACCGCACTCCGGGACGCTCCTCGAGACCGGTGAGGACGTCGAGTCCCGCGCCGAACGGATCCGCGTCGACGAGCAGGGTGTCGCGTCGTTCGTCGTGCCCCGCGGCCCAGGCCAGCGCGGCGGCGAAGGTCGACGCGCCCGCTCCCCCGCATCCTCCGACGACCGCGAGGACGGTGCCGGTACCGCTGGAGGGTTCGTCGGCGGACGCGACGATCGAGAGCAGTTCCACCTCCTCGGACGGGAGGGCGAGGACGTGTTCGGCGCCGACGGTCGCGGCGGCCTGCCAGTCCGCCAGTCCGGCCGTTTCGCTGCACACGAGGATCACGCCGGGGCGGCGGGGATATCCGGCCGCACATGCCGCTGCCGCGGACGCGTCGACGACGACGATCGCCGCGTCGGTCCACGCCCTGCGGGGCACCGGCACGGACATCTCGTGCAGTGTGCGGTCGGCCGCCGCGACCACGCGACGGAGGTCGGCGAGCAGCGCGGGATCGTCGACCAGTCCGAGGATGTCGTTCATGCCCGACAGGCTGCCCGGCTGCGGAGTCGTGAGTGTCGCGGAAACGGCCTCGGAAGCCACGTCTGTGGATGGATCGGGGGCCTGTGGACAACCCGGCCGTGCACACCCTCGTCGTACCTGTGCGCAGGTCGGCGGGTGTAGAAGACAGTACGAAGACGTGTGGGAAAGGACCTCATACAAAGCGACAGCCCTCGCCAGGGGGGAGGAGGCGAGGGCCGTCTGCGTTCAGCCCCGGGGGGTCGGGCTAAACACAACCCGAGTATCGACCCGGGCATTCGCGATAGTACACCGTTAGGCGTGACTGCTTGCAACTTCAAACACCGGCGCGGCGCGCCCCTATTGTGGTGATCGTGACCGACACGTCCGTGAACCCGTCCCGACCGGCCCCGTCGACGGGGGACTCACCGGACTCGGCTCGCATCGCAGCGTTCTTCGATCTCGACAAGACCGTCATCGCCAAGTCGAGCGTGCTGGCGTTCACCCGGCCGTTCTTCGAGGAGGGTCTCCTCAGCCGCCGGGCCGTGCTGCAGAGCACCTACGCCCAGCTGCTCTACCTGTTGTCGGCGGCCGATCAGGCCCGGGTGGACCGGATGCGCGAACACATCGCGCACATGTGCAAGGGATGGGATGTCGAGCAGGTCGGATCGATCGTCGAGAAGACCCTGCAGGACGTCGTGACACCGCTCGTCTACGCGGAGGCGAAGGATCTGATCGCCGATCATCGGGCCCGCGGTCACGACGTGATCATCGTGTCCGCGTCGGGCCAGGAGGTGGTGACTCCGATCGCCCGGACACTCGGTGCCTCCCACAGCACGGGGAGCCGGATGCGGATCGTCGACGGCCGGTACGCCGGCGAGCTCGAGTTCTACTGTTTCGGGGAGGCGAAGGCGGTCGCGATCCGCGAGCTCGCCGAGCAGTACGGCTACGACCTCTCCCGCAGCTACGCGTACTCCGATTCGGCCACCGACCTGCCGATGTTGCTCGAGGTCGGCAATCCGCGCGCGGTCAACCCCGACCGCCCACTGCGCCGAGCGGCGACCGAAAACGGTTGGCCCGTGCTCACTTTCGCTCGCCCGGTACCGCTCGGACGTCGCGCCCGTCCGTCGCCGCGTGCCCTGGCGACGCTCGCCGCCACCCTCGGCGCGACCGCACTGATACTGGGTGCCACCCGTCGACTGGCCAAGCGCCGGATGCGTTGACACTCAGGGTCACTCGCCGCGAGATCGAAAACGAAGCATTGCCGCGGGGGGGCTTGCCGACATCTCGCGGACGGGGTAGAAAGGAGTTACGGAAGGACGGAAGGCCAAGACCGAATCGGAAGAGAAGATTCGATCTCCCGACTGTTCTTCCCAGCACGGACACCGAGTACCCACGCGAAGCCGATGCCACTATAAGGGCACGAGTGTTGTGGGCCTGCGAGTTCCGGATTTTCGAAGACGAGTTCCCCGCACCCGTTGCGAGGACGAATCGACGATACCCGGATCATCGCCGAGGCCGTTGAATCACAACCCATTTCAGCACGCATGGTAACTCGGACCGCCCGTGCTAGCGGGTGGCGGAATCGATCTCGATCGATATGCCACCCGCTTTCGCGTGCAGGGGGTTTCGCGCCTCGGACTCGGTTCGGCCGGCGAAGCCCCACCCGGCACTCAGCCGGCGAACGCCTCGGCGATCGAGCCGGCCTCCCGAGCCCCGGCCTCGAGCGACCCGCAGCAGAAGAGCACCCAGCCGCCGACGCCCTCCACGGTTCCCGCCCCGAATCCGGCGACCCCGTCGCGGTAGGCCTGCAGCCGGCGCATCCAGTGGACCTCGGGTACGCCCAGATTGCGCGTGTCGAGTCCGGACGCGACGCACACGAGCCGGGACGCGGCCCGCGCGACGATGCCGTCGGCGACACCGAAGGGCTTCAGAACGGACAGTTCACCGTGCACGACCGCCGCGAGAACCGGCGCCGGCGCGTTCGTCCCGCCGGTGACGAGTTGCGCGAGCCCGTCGAGACGCTCGGCGACCCCCGGTTCCGTCCGCGGACGACCCAGTTCCTCGGCGTCCTCCACCAGATCCGCGGCGGCAAGCAGGTGCAGGCGGGCGAGCGCCTGCAGCGGGGCACGTCGCCACGTCGCGACCATGTTGCCGAGCGCGTCGCCGTCCAGCGACTGCGCAACCCGCAGCGCTCCGGCCAGGATCGGGTCGCCGCTCTCCCCCGGCTGCGGAAGTTCCATCGACCCGCCGTCGATCGACGCCGAGGCGCGGGCGGCCCGCACCGACGCCTCCGCGGCGGTGTTCGCCCAGCCACGCCGATTGGTTCGATGACGATGCACCTCTGCGAGCGCGTCGCGGGCACGGTCGGCGGCGTCGCGTACGCCCGGAAGGTCGACGAGAGGCTGAAGAGGGTCGGTCACGTCGACGACGGTACCGGCGCGGATGCGGTGGACGGACGAGAGGTTCACCGGTCGCGTCCGAATGCCGTTCGTCGCGCGAATTCGACCGATGAGCGAAAGTGACGGGGTTGCATATCGATGCAACGGTGCGGCGCCGGTCACAGATGATTACGCTCACAAGAGCCCGAATGGAACCATCCCGGAAAGAGGCCCCGCATCATGACGAGCGCAGCCCAGGAGCACGAATCGAAGGCGTACCCGCCGAGCCCGGAGTTCACCGCCACGGCCAACGCCGGTCCGGAACTGCAGGCCGCGGCCGACGCCGATCGGCTCGGATTCTGGGACGAGCAGGCGAAACGACTCGACTGGGCGGAGCCCTGGACGGAAGTGCTCGACTGGTCGAACGCTCCGTTCGCGAAGTGGTTCGTCGGCGGCAAGCTCAACGTCGCCTACAACTGCGTCGACCGGCACGTCGAGGCCGGTAACGGCGATCGGGTCGCCATCCACTTCGAGGGCGAGCCCGGCGACAGCCGGTCGCTGACCTACAACGACCTCCTCGCCGAGGTCTCCCGCGCTGCGAACACCTTCACCGAGCTCGGCCTCGTCGCCGGCGATCGCGTCGCGATCTACATGCCGATGATCCCCGAGGCCATCGTCACCATGCTCGCGTGCGCGCGCCTCGGCCTGACCCATTCGGTGGTCTTCGGCGGCTTCTCGTCGTCGGCGCTGCGGTCGCGCATCGACGACGCGCAGGCCAAGCTGCTCGTCACGGTCGACGGCCAGTGGCGCCGCGGCCAGGCCGCACCACTCAAGACCGCCGCCGACGAGGCCGTCGCCGACGCGAAGTCGATCGAGCACGTGCTGGTCGTCGCGCGCACCGGCATCGACGTCGAGTGGACCGAGGGACGCGACCTCTGGTGGCACGAGACCGTCGAGAAGGCGTCGCCGGAGCACGAGGCGCAGCCGTTCGACTCCGAGCACCCGCTGTTCATCCTGTACACCTCGGGCACCACGGGTAAGCCCAAGGGCATCATCCACACCTCGGGTGGCTACCTGACCCAGGCGTCGTACACGCACCACTACGTCTTCGACCACAAGCCGGGCAAGGACGTCTACTGGTGCACCGCCGACATCGGCTGGGTCACCGGTCACAGCTACATCGTCTACGGACCGCTGAGCAACGGCGTCACGCAGGTCGTCTACGAGGGCACCCCCAACTCGCCGAACGAGCACCGGCACTTCGAGATCATCGAGAAGTACGGGGTGTCGATCTACTACACCGCCCCGACGCTGATCCGCACGTTCATGAAGTGGGGTCGCGAGATCCCCGACGCCCACGATCTGTCGTCGATCCGTCTGCTCGGCAGCGTCGGCGAGCCGATCAATCCGGAGGCGTGGCGGTGGTACCGCGAGGTCATCGGCGCGGATTCGGCACCGATCGTCGACACCTGGTGGCAGACCGAGACCGGCGCGATCATGATCTCGCCGTTGCCCGGCATCACGGCCACCAAGCCCGGCTCCGCGATGGCGCCGCTGCCCGGCATCTCGGCGAAGATCGTCGACGACGAGGCCAAGCCGCTCGGCGCGGGCGGTAACGGCTACCTGGTGCTCGATCAGCCGTGGCCGGCGATGCTGCGCGGCATCTGGGGCGACGACCAGCGTTACCGCGAGACCTACTGGTCGCGCTACGAGGATCAGGGCTGGTACTTCGCCGGCGACGGTGCGCGTTACGACGACGACGGAGCGCTGTGGGTGCTCGGCCGCGTCGACGACGTCATGAACGTCTCCGGTCACCGCATCTCCACCTCGGAGGTCGAGTCGGCGCTCGTGTCGCACCCGTCCATCGCCGAGGCCGCGGTCGTCGGCGCGGCGGACGAGACCACCGGTCAGGGCATCGTCGCGTTCGTGATCCTGCGCGAGCACGTCGAGAACACCGGCGACACGCTCATCAAGGAACTGCGCGATCACGTCGCGGTGGAGATCTCCCCGATCGCCAAGCCACGCCAGATCACGGTGGTGCCGGAGCTGCCGAAGACCCGCTCGGGCAAGATCATGCGCCGCCTGCTGCGCGACGTCGCCGAGGGTCGCGAGCTCGGCGACACCTCGACGCTCGTCGATCCGGCCGTCTTCGACGCCATCCGCGGCAAGTAGTCCCGAACGATGCGAAAGGCCCCTTCCGGATCGATCCGGGAGGGGCCTTTCGCGGTCGGTACGACTGACTACACCTCGTCGAGCGACCGGTCGCGCGTCTCCTTGACGACGAGCAGCGCCACGAAGGTCGTCGCCGCGGCGATGAGCAGGTAGATGCCCACCCAGCCGACGCCGTAGCTCGTGGCGAGCCAGGTCGCGATGAACGGGGCGACGGCGGCACCGAGGATGCTCGAGACGTTGTAGGAGATCCCGGAGCCGGTGTAGCGGACGTTCGTCGGGAACAGCTCGGGCAGGATCGCGCTCTGCGGCCCGAAGGTCAGACCCATGAGCAGCATGCCGACGATGAGGAAGAACAGCATGCGGCCGGAGCTCATGCCGTCGCTCGACAGCAGGAACTGGAAGCACAGGCCGAACACCATGATCGCGCCCGTGACGACGAGCAGGGTCGAGCGGCGTCCGTAGCGGTCGGCGAGCCATCCGGCGAGGGGCACGGCCGCGGCGAAGAACAGCACCGCGACCAGCTGCAGCACGAGGAAGTCCGAGTACTGGAATCCGGCGCCGTGGCCGCCTTCGGCGGGGGTCTTGCCCGTTCCGAAGCTCAGGACCCAGGTGGTCATGATGTAGAAGAGCGTGTACGTCGCGAGCATGACGAAGGTGCCGATGATCAGCTGCCGCCAGCTGGTCTTGAACACCTCGGCGAGAGGCGTCTTGACCTTCTTGCCCTCGGCGACGGCCTTGGCGAAGACCGGCGTCTCCTCGAGCTTGAGCCGGACGTACAGACCGATGATCACCATGATGGCGCTGAGCAGGAACGGGATGCGCCAGCCCCATTCGAGGAAGGCGCTCGACAGGTCGGGATCACCGTTGTCGTGGCCGAGCGTCAACGTGATGATCAGGAACAGGCCGTTGGCGCCGATGAAGCCGATGGGTGCGCCGAGCTGCGGCCACATCGCCGCCCAGGCGCGCTTGCCGGGTTCGGCCGTCTCGGTGGCGAGCAGCGCCGCCCCCGACCACTCCCCACCGAGACCCAGACCCTGGCAGAAGCGCATGAGCGCCAGCAAGGCCGGTGCGATGAGTCCGGCCTGGTGGTAGGTCGGCAGCAGGCCGATGAGGAAGGTCGCGATGCCCATCGTCAGGAGTGAGCCGACGAGGGTGACCTTGCGGCCGATGCGGTCGCCGAAGTGTCCGAAGAGGACGGATCCGACCGGGCGGGCGACGAAGGCGATACCGAAGGTCGCGAGGGAGGCGAGCAGCGCGGTCGTGCTGTTGCCCTGCGGGAAGAACAGGTGCGGGAAGACCGAGACGGCGGCTGTCGCATAGATGTAGAAGTCGTAGAACTCGATGGACGTGCCGACCATGCTGGCGACGACGATGCGCCGGCGAGGAACGCCTGCGACGAGCGAGGAACCCCCGTCCTCCACTCCGACCGATGTGCTCACTGAACCATCCCCATTACTCCACTCACATTCTGAGACCGAATCCCATTTACTAGGAAAAGTGAACACCCGAGTTTCCGCCCACCGCAAATCGGACACTCCTACGGACGCCCTCCGTCCGGCGTTAGACTCTTCCCCGGTGTGCCGGGAAGTCTGGTCGGCGACGGTTCGCCCGTGCCCGTATCCGCCCAGCGAAAGACGCCCGTGTCCGACACTTCCTCCGTTACCTGGACCAGTTCCCTGAACCGCTATCTCCGCGCCGAGACGGTCGGCGGTTCACTGCTGCTCATCGCCGCGGCGATCGCGCTGATCTGGATCAACTCCCCCTTCGGCGACTCCTACACCGCCTTGCGCGACTTCGAGATCGGGCCGGAGTTCCTCCATCTGCACCTGTCGCTCGGGACGTGGGCGAAGGACGGACTGCTCGCCGTCTTCTTCTTCGTCGCCGGCCTCGAGCTCAAGCGCGAACTGGTCATCGGTGAACTCGCCGACCGCAGGAAGGCGATCCTTCCGGTCATCGCGGCCTGCGGCGGTGTGCTGCTGCCGGCCCTCATCGCCGCCGCCGTGGGTTGGGGAACCCCCGGCATGGACCGGGGCTGGGCGATCCCGGTCGCAACCGACATCGCCTTCGCTCTCGGCGTGCTCGCACTCACCGGTTCGCGCATCCCCACCAGCGCCCGGGTCTTCCTGCTGAGCCTGGCCGTCGTCGACGACCTGATCGGCATCGCACTCATCGCGATCCTGTTCACCTCCGGCCTCGCGCTCGGCTGGATGGTCGCCACGGTGGCTGCGGCAGCGGCGTACTGGTTCGCGCAGAAGCAACGCATCACCACCCCGTTGCTGTACGTGCCGCTCGCGCTGTTCACCTGGTACGCGATGCACAGCGCCGGCATCCACGCGACCGTCGCCGGGGTCCTTCTGGGCCTGCTCACCCGCGTCCGCACCGATCCCGGGGAGGACTACGGGCCCGCCGAGCGACTCGCCCACCGCCTCCAGCCGTGGTCGGCAGGTCTGTGCGTCCCCATCTTCGCGTTGTTCGCCTCGGGTGTTCCCATCGGCGCCGAGATGCTCGGCAACGTCTTCACCGAGCCCGTCGGCCTCGCCATCGTCCTCGGTCTGCTCGTCGGCAAGACCGTCGGCATCTTCGGCAGCACGTGGGTGGCCATCCGCTTCCGGGTCGCGACGAAACCGACCGGGCTGCAGTGGGGCGACGTCTTCGCCCTCGCCGTGCTCGGCGCGATCGGATTCACCGTGAGTCTGCTGATCACCGAGTTGTCGCTGACCGGAGACTCCGCCGAGATCGCCAAGGCCGCCGTGCTGGTGACATCATTGATCGCCTCTCTCCTCGGGTCGGCGCTACTGTTACGGCGTGGGCGCGCCCACCGCCAACGGAACGAACCAACCGAAGGGGTCGAGTAGTGAGCGTGACGAACGCGAATCGTCCGGAGAACGGAGTCCCGTCGAGCATCTCGGGCATCCCGTTGACGAAGGTGGACGCTCCGACACCCCGCGATGCCAGTGTGGGCGAACTGGTACGCGACGCCGCGACGCAGCTGTCCACGCTGTTCCGCGCCGAAGTCCAGCTCGCCAAGGCCGAGGTGACCGGTGAGGTCAAGAAGGGCGTGCAGGGCAGCCTGTTCTTCATCCTCGCGCTCGCCGTGCTGACCTTCAGTTCGTTCTTCTTCTTCTTCTTTCTCGCCGAACTCCTCGACGTCTGGGTGGCGCGCTGGCTCGCCTTCCTCATCGTCTTCCTGATCATGCTGGTGGTGACGGGCCTGCTGGCCCTGATCGGCTACATGCGGGTCCGCAAGTTGCGCGCGCCCAACAAGACCATCGACTCGCTCAAGCAGACCGCGTCGATCCTTCCGAGCAGCCAGGACGGACACGACGCCGACGGCCCGCGCCACGCCGCGCCGCGTCACGCCACCCGCTGACGAACCGGAACCGTCAGTGCCCGTCCCCGACCCGTCCACGGTCCGGTATCCCGGACCGTGGACGCATCGAGACATCCACGCCAACGGCATCCGCTTCCATGCCGTCGAAGCCGGCCCGCACGACCCGGACACACCGCTCGTGGTGTTCGTGCACGGCTTCGCCGACCTGTGGTGGTCGTGGCGTCACCAGCTCACCGCCTTCGCCGATCTCGGCTACCGGGCGGTCGCGGTGGACCTGCGCGGTTACGGCGACACGGACAGGCCGCCGCGCGGATACGACGGCTGGACGCTCTCGAACGACATCGCGGGACTGATCCGCGCCCTCGGGCACACCGAGGCGATCCTCGTGGGCCACGCCGACGGCGGCCTCGTGTGCTGGGCGACCGCGGTGCTCCATCCCCATGTCGTGCGGGCGATCGCGGTCGTCGACTCCCCGCACCCCATCTCGCTGCGCGATGCGACCCTGCGCGACCACGCGCAACGCAAGGCCCTGCTGCCGACCTTCCTCGCCTACCAGCTGCCGTGGCGTCCCGAACGGAAACTGGTCCGCGACAACGGCCTCGAGATCGAACGGCTGCTGCGCGTGCGGTGCGGCCCGGACTGGCGACGCACCGACGAGTTCGCCGACGTCGTCGACCGGCTGCGCACCGCGATCCGCATCCCGGGCACGGCGCACCTGACCCTCGAGTACCAGCGCTGGGCGTTCCGCAGCCAGTGGCGTCCCGACGGTCGCCGCTTCATGAAGGCCATGGACGTCGAGCTCACCCTGCCGATCCTGCAGCTGCACGGCGCGCTGGATCCCTACGTGCTCGCCGCGACCCTCCGACGCTGCGTGCGGCACGCCCCCGGACGGATCCTGAAGTTCGTCGACGGGGCCGGCCACTACGCCCATCAGGAGAAGCCCGACGCGGTGACGGCGTTGCTCGCCGACTTCGTCCGCAGGCTCGACTGACCTGCCCGTCCGCCGGACGGGCAGGCGTCAGACGATGCACGCGCCGGTCGCGACCGGCTGATTCACTCCGGCCATCTCCAGCTGCCGGCTGACCTCTGCGGCGGTGAGAACGAAACCGGTGTCGGTGTCGTCGACCGCCGCGCCGAAGACCATGCCGAGGACGCTGCCGGACGGATCGACCAGCGGACCACCCGAGTTGCCCTGCCGGATCGTGCCGCGCACCGTGTACACCTCGCGTTCGACGGTGCCGCCGCGGTAGATGTCCGGGCCCTGCAGGTCGAGCGTCTCGCGGATGCGCGCCGCGCTCGCCGTGTACGGGCCACCGCCCGGGTAGCCGAGCACGATCGCGTCGTCACCCGACTCCGCCGGCTCCGGCGCGAAGCCCAGCGGCTGCGCAGTCAGTCCCGGCACCGCGAGGATCGCGACGTCCACCTCCGGGTCGAACAGCACGACGGTCGCTTCGAGCGGACCGCCCTCCGTATCGACGGTCACCGCTGCGGTTCCGGCCACGACGTGCGCGTTCGTCATCACCCGTTCGGGCGCCACGACGAAACCGGATCCTTCGAGCGCCTTCTGGCAGCTGGGGGCGACGCCGTTGATGCGCAGCACGCTCGTCTGCAGCCGGGCGGGCACCGATCCTTCGAGGAGACCACCGTCGGGTGCCTCGACCTCGGCGATCGGGGTGCGTCCGAACGGCCCGATCACCTCGGGCAGACCCGAGGTGTCGAGCAGCGCCGAGAACTCGTTGGGGATCGCGCGCATCCAGTCGGGGGCGACGTCGTCGACAGTCCCCAGCACCTGGGATCCCCGCACGGCCGCGGAGACGGCGGGCTGGGTCGTGGCGGTCAGTGGGATGGCGAGCAGCCACGCGGCGACGAGCACCGCGACCGACTGCAGCCCGGCACCGACGACGCTGTCCACCGCCCGCGCGCCCGGACTGTGGATGCCGCTGCGCGCGGCGCGTCCGAGCACCATGCCGGCCACCTCGCCGATCACCACCAGCACCACGATCAGTGCGATCCCGGCGAGGATGCGCATGCGCGCGTCGTCGATGTGCACGAGCACGTGCGGGGCGATGAGGATGCCCGCGACCGCACCGAGCAACACGCCCAGGAAGGCGAGCGCCGAAGCGACGGCTCCCTGCCGGAGCCCGGAGGACGCGGCGATCAGGACGATCACCACGATGATCAGATCGATCCAGCCCGATCCGGTCATGATTCGACCACCCCCGTCTCCAGTTCGGCGAGTACGACGTCGAGGTCACGGACATCGTGGTGATCCCACTCGATCTCCCACCCCGACACCGCGAACAGACCCGCGAGAACGCCCGCGGTGAAGCCCCAGACCAGCATCCCGTCCACCTGGAAGGCCGGGCCCTGATAACCCAGCCGGTGCCGGACCTGGAAACGGTTGTCGGGGTCGAGCAGCTCGTGCAGCGACACCCGGACCACGCGGGTCGCCTCCTGCGGATCGACGACGCCGACGGGGCTCGGGGTCTCCCAGTAGGCGACCACGGGGGTCACGTCGAAGCCGGAAGGCGGGATGAACAGTTCGGGGAGCACGGCGAGCGGCCGGATCCCGGACGGATCCAGGCCGGTCTCCTCCTCCGCTTCACGCAGTGCGGTGTGGATGGCGCCGTAGTCCTCGGGATCGGCGGCGCCTCCGGGGAAGGCCACCTGCCCGCTGTGCTGCCGCAGGGTCGCGGCGCGCTGGGTGAGCAGGACGTCGGCATCGGCGGGAAGTCCGCCGCGGGCCATCGGATCGGCCTCCGGCGACCCGCCGAACAACACCAGCACCGAGGCCTGCCGCACCCGCGCGTCGCGCGGGGCGCGGCGGTTCAGGATCGGGTTGAGACCGTGCGGGTCGGTGGGCGAGACCGAGGCGACGCGCCGGAGCCATTCGGGGATCATGCGGCCACCCCCAGGTGCTCCTCGACGACCGAGGCGACCTCGTCGGCCGACCGGAACGGGATCGGGAGCACCGCGGCGACCGATCCGTCGGCGCGGAGCAGCACCGTCACGGGAAGGACGGCGGGCGCGCCGACCGCGGCCTGCACGCGTCCCGAGCCGTCCTGCACACCCGGCAGGTGCACGCCGTAGTCGGTGAGCCGGCCGAGGGCGTTCGACTCGTTCGGGTCGGTGTGGACGGTGACGACGGTGACCTCCTCGCCCACCCGGGCTGCGTAGTCCTGGAGAACCGGTAGTTCCTCGGCGCAGGGAGCGCACCACCAGGCCCACAGGTTCACCACGGCGGGTTTTCCGGCGAGGGCGGCCGCGAGGTCGACGGGAGATCCGTCGCCCACGCACTCGAAGACCAGCCCGGCGAGCGGACCGGCGGGAGCGGGCGAGGACACGCCCGGCTGCGGGCACGGATCCAGTGCGGCGTTCTCGCGCAGCGGGGCGAGGGCCTGCGCGTCGTCCTGGGGCCGGCGGTCCACGGGTGCGGCCGAGGGAGTGGCCGGTCCCGAACCGGTGGCCGGTGGCGGGTCGCTGCGGTCGCGCGGCCAGATGGCGACGATCAACGCGATGACGACGACGAGGGCTGCCAGGCTCCAGCGGCCTGCTGTGGAAGGACGCACTCCGTCACCGCCCGGCCAGCTCGAGCAGGTGCTCGGTCTCCGGTCCCTTCACCAGCGCGGCCGCGGTCTGCGGATCGGTGGGCCCGGTCCCGTAGGAGGGGCAGTCCTTCGCGAGGACACACACCCCGCATGCCGGCTTGCGTGCGTGGCACACGCGCCGACCGTGGAAGATCACGCGATGGGACAGCAGCGTCCACTCCTTGCGCTCGATGAGCGCACCCACCGCGTGCTCGATCTTGACCGGATCGGTCTCGTCGGTCCATTCCCAGCGACGCACGAGCCGCTGGAAGTGGGTGTCGACCGTGATACCCGGCACATCGAAGGCGTTGCCGAGGATGACGTTGGCGGTCTTGCGGCCGATGCCGGGCAGCGCGACGAGATCCTTCAGGCGGGCCGGAACCTCACCGTCGTGCCGCTCGAGCAGAGCCTGACCGAGGCCGATGAGCGAGTTGGCCTTGTTGCGGTAGAAGCCGGTCGAGCGGATGTACTCCTCGAGCTCGGCGCGGTCGGCCTCCGCGTACGCGCGGGCGTCGGGATACCGGGCGAACAGAGCGGGAGTCACCTGGTTGACCCGCACATCCGTGCACTGTGCCGACAGGATCGTGGCGACGGCGAGCTCGAGCGGATTCGTGAAGTCGAGCTCGCAGTAGACGTGCGGGAAGGCCTCGGCGAGGCGTCGGTTCATCCGTCGTGCGCGACGGACGAGCGCCAGTCGCGACTCCGGTCCGCGAGCCTTTCCGTTCACTCGGCGCGGGGCCGTCTCGGGGCTCTCGGACTGGGTGGCATGCACCTGATCCACTCTACGTAAACACTCTCCCCAGGATCCGGCCCCGTGTCTCTTCCGAGACCTTCCGGGTGTTTACTTCCGGGTATGCAAGCTCTTGCTGTCGTCCTCTTCCCGGTGCTGCTCATGTTGTTCGCACTGTCCATGGAACGTGTCGAAGCGCGCTTGAGTCGGTTGTCCGTCCGCGAGCAGGAAGTGGAGGAGTTCCTCGACAAAGCGGACCAGGCCGATGTCGCGGCACTCGCTCGTGAAGGTTTCCCCGGGGCCCTGGCTCGCTTCCAGCGTCGCCGCCGCCGCGGACCGAGCGCCGACGGAGCGGACGATTCGGACGGCCATCTGCGCGCGCGCCGCGCCAGCTGAACGACTACCTGCCGGTAGCCTCGAAGTGCCGATGATCGGGTTCGTCGACCGTTTCCGTGGTATCGGTCACTCACTCGTGCAGCGCGCACGATAGACTGGGCGCTCGTACGCCTGACAGGTGACCTGCCCGGGAAGTCCGTCGACGTGCAGACCCGGCAGTAGATGACGAATCATTCCCAAAAGGAGCGCACGTGGACGAGGTCCTGGCCAGAGCAGGCATCTTCCAAGGAGTCGAGCCCTCGGCGGTTGCGGCGCTGATCAAAGAGCTTCAGCCTGTAGATTTCCCGCGCGGCCATGTCATCTTCAACGAGGGTGAGCCCGGCGATCGGCTGTACATCATCGTTTCCGGCAAGGTGAAGCTCGGACGTCGTTCGCCCGACGGCCGCGAGAACCTCCTGACGATCATGGGCCCGTCCGACATGTTCGGCGAGCTGTCGATCTTCGACCCGGGTCCGCGCACCTCCACCGCCACCACCGTCACCGAGGTGCGTGCCGTGAGCATGGACCGCGACGCACTCAAGGCGTGGATCGACCAGCGCCCCGAGATCGCCGAGCAGCTCCTCCGCGTGCTGGCCCGTCGTCTGCGTCGCACCAACAACAGCCTCGCCGACCTGATCTTCACCGACGTCCCCGGTCGTGTCGCCAAGGCGCTGCTGCAGCTCGCCCAGCGTTTCGGCACCCAGGAGGCCGGCGCCCTGCGTGTCACGCACGACCTGACGCAGGAAGAGATCGCGCAGCTCGTCGGCGCCTCCCGCGAGACCGTGAACAAGGCCCTGGCCGACTTCGCGCACCGTGGCTGGCTGCGTCTCGAGGGCAAGAGCGTGCTGATCTCCGACTCGGAGCGTCTGGCGCGTCGCGCTCGCTGACCCACAGATCGCCGAAAGGCCGGGACGCTCGCTGCGTCCCGGCCTTTCGTGTGTTCCGGCCCGTCCGGGCTGCCCTGGCTCAGCCGTGGCTGCGCAGGTATTCCAGCTGCACGTTGACCGACTTCTCCGCCGCACCCCACAGCGAGGGGTCGACGTCGGCGTAGACGTGCTCGACGACCTGCCGTGCGGAGGCGTCGGCGCCGAGGGTGCGCAGCGCACCGCGCACCTGCTCGAGCCGGCCCTCCCGGTGCGCGAGGTACTCCCGCGCGATCGTCTCCAGATCGGGCAGCTCGGGACCGTGCCCGGGCAGCACCGTGTAGCCACCGCCGAGACCGATGAGCGACCTCAGCGACCGCAGGTAGTCGCCGAGGTCACCGTCGGAGTCGTCGAGCACGGTCGTGCCGCGGCCGAGGATGGTGTCGGCGGTGAGCACACTGCGGTCCTGCTCGATCACGAACGACAGCGAATCGGCGGTGTGACCCGGGGTCGCGACGACCCGGATGCGCAGACCCGCCGCCTCGACGACGTCGCCGTCGGACAGCTGCTGCCCACCGCCATGGCGGTGTTCCGGCAGCACCGCGTGCACCGGGCATTCCGCGAGCTGCGAGAACCGCTCGGCACCCTCGGTGTGGTCGAAGTGGCGGTGACTGATGAGGGTCGCCGCCACCGGCACCTGCGCGATCCGCTCGAGATGCCCTTCGTCGAGGGGACCCGGATCGACCACGACGCACTCGTCGCTGCCGGGCGCCCGGAGGATCCAGGTGTTCGTTCCCTCGAGGGACATGATCGAGGGGTTCTCGGCCAGGATCACCGCGGCGTTCTCGGTGACCTGCCGTAGCTGCGCGTAGGCGGGGTGGACCAGCGCCATCAGTCGTGCCTCTCGTGTCGGATCCGTCGGGAGCCGCCCTCGGTCGGGGAGGGTGGCGTCAGCGTACTTCCACCATCAACTCGACCTCGACGGGAGCGCCGAGGGGCAGCTCCGCGACGCCGACGGCCGAACGGGCATGCGCGCCGACCTCACCGAAGATCTCCCCGAGCAGTTCCGACGCGCCGTTGATGACGCCGGGCTGCCCGGTGAAGCCCTCGGCGGACGCCACGAAGCCGACGACCTTCACGACGCTCGCGATGTTGTCGAGTCCGACGAGAGCATCGACGGCGGCGAGCGCGTTGAGCGCGGCGGTGCGAGCCGCGGTCTTCGCCTCCTCCGCCGACACCGCGGCGCCCACCTTGCCGGTGTGCGTCAGCTTCCCGTCGACCAGCGGCAGCTGACCGGAGGTGTAGACGACGTCGCCGTTGCGGACGGCGGGCACGTACGCCGCCACCGGGGCGGCGACCGGCGGCAGGGTGATGCCGAGTTCGGTCAGGCGTTCGCTCCAGGTGTTGTGCGACACGGGTCAGCCCTTCGGACGCTTGAGGTAGGCGACGTGCTGCTCACCGGTGGGGCCGGGCAGGACGGTGACGAGCTCCCAGCCGTCGGCACCCCACTGGTCGAGGATCTGCTTGGTCGCGTGCGTGAGCAGCGGCACGGTTGCGTATTCCCATGTGGTGGTTTCACTCATGTCCTGACCCTATCCGGCACCGTTCACCGTCCACGACTTATAGGCTCGTGATCGTGGCATCTCCGACATCACATTCCGGCGAATGGCCGGCAGGCGCCGCCGAGGCGCGATTGCACTTCGTGTCCGGCAAGGGTGGCACCGGGAAGTCCACCGTGGCCGCAGCGCTCGCGCTGGCGCTCGCCGCCGGAGGTCGCAAGGTCCTGCTCGTCGAGACCGAGGGACGTCAGGGCATCGCGCAGCTGTTCGACGTGCCGCCGCTCCCGCCGGTCGAGACGAAGATCGCGACCGCGCCGGGTGGCGGTGAGGTGTCGGCTCTCGCGATCGACATCGAGGCGGCCTTCCTCGAATACCTCGACATGTTCTACAACCTCGGATTCGCAGGTCGCGCGATGCGGCGGATGGGCGCGATCGAGTTCGTGACCACGCTCGCGCCGGGTCTGCGCGACGTGATCCTCACCGGCAAGATCAAGGAGACCGTGGTGCGGACCGACGCGACGGGCACCCCTGTCTACGACGCGGTCGTCGTCGATTCCCCGCCCACCGGCCGCATCGGCAGCTTCCTCGATGTCACCAAGGCCATGGCCGACCTCGCGAAGTCCGGTCCGATCCGGTCGCAGAGCGAGGGCGTGGTCCGGCTGCTGCACTCCGATCAGACCGTCGTCCACCTGGTGACCCTGCTCGAGGCACTGCCCGTGCAGGAGACGGCCGACGCGGTGGAGGAACTCGAGGCCGCCGATCTCCGGATGGGCACGGTGATCGTCAACCGCACCGCCCCCGAACACCTGCCCGAGGAACTCGTCGACGACGTCGCCGCCGGCCGCATCGCCGGGCCCGCGATCCGGACGACCCTGGAGAAGGTGTCCGTCAAGCTCTCCGACGACGATTTCGCCGGCCTGCTGACCGAGACCATCGAGCACGCCGCGGTACTCCAGGCGCAACAGGTGAGCGCCGCTCAACTCGACGAAGTGAAGGTGGCACGCATGTCCCTACCGGCCCTCGCCGACGGTGTCGATCTCGGTGGCCTCTACGAACTCGCCGACGCCCTCGCCGAGCAGGGTGTCCGATGAGCGCACCGATCCGGAAGGTCCTCGACGTCGCCCGCATCCTGGACGACCGCTCGTCCCGGGTGATCGTGTGCTGCGGGTCGGGCGGTGTCGGCAAGACGACCACCGCCGCGGCGCTCGCGTTGCGCGCGGCCGAGCGGGGCCGCAGCGTCGTGGTGCTCACGATCGACCCTGCGCGGCGACTGGCACAGGCCCTCGGGGTCGCCTCGCTCGACAATTCACCGCAGAAGGTGGAGCTCGGGCCGGAGGCGAAGGGCGAGCTGCACGCGATGATGCTCAACATGCGTCGCACCTTCGACGACATGGTGCTCGAGCACTCGACGCCGGAGAAGGCGCAGCAGATCCTCGACAACCCCTTCTATCAGACCGTGGCGTCGTCGTTCTCCGGCACGCAGGAGTACATGGCGATGGAGAAGCTCGGTCAGCTCGCGCAGAGCGACGAGTGGGATCTCATCATCGTCGACACCCCGCCGTCCCGGAACGCACTCGACTTCCTCGACGCTCCCCAGCGGCTCGGGGCGTTCCTCGACGGCCGGATGATCCGGATCTTCACGGCACCCGGACGTGGCTTCGGCCGCCTGGTGACGGGCGCGATGGGGCTCGCGCTCAAGGCGGTCTCGACGATCGTCGGGAGCCAGATGCTGTCGGACGCGTCGGCCTTCGTGCAGTCGCTGGACTCGATGTTCGGGGGTTTCCGCGAGCGCGCCAACCGCACCTACCGGTTGCTGCAGCAGCCGGGAACCCACTTCATGGTGGTCGCGGCACCCGAACCCGATGCCCTGCGCGAGGCGTCGTTCTTCGTCGAGCGACTCTCGGGCGATCGCATGCCGCTGTCGGGCCTGGTGCTCAACCGCACCCATCCGACACTGTCGGCGCTGCCGTCCGATCACGCCCTCACCGCAGCGGATCAGCTCGCCGAGGAGGAAGGCGTGGACGCGAAGGCCGCTGAGGCCGTTCTCCGCATCCACGCGCACCGGGCGGTGATCGCCAAGCGGGAGCTGCGGTTGCTACGCAACTTCACCGCGGCGAACCCTGCCGTCCCCGTGGTCGGGGTGCCCTCGCTGCCCTTCGAGGTCTCGGATCTCGAGGCGCTGCGGGCGGTGGGCGAGCAATTGACCCGCGAGGCGTGATGTCTCGCGGGTCATGATCTCGGCGGTTCGTGTACCGGTGAGGTGGTGACTAGACCGCGCTCTGGTGCTGTCGCTGCGCCTGGAAGAAATCGGCCCAGGACTCGACCTCGGGATGCTGCTTGAGGAGAGCACGACGCTGCCGCTCCGTCATGCCTCCCCACACGCCGAACTCGACACGGTTGTCGAGGGCGTCCGCCCCGCACTCGAGCATCACCGGGCAGTGCCGGCAGATCACCGCAGCCTTGCGCTGCGCTGCGCCACGCACGAACAGTTCATCGGGATCGACTTCGCGGCAGCGAGCCTTGGAGACCCAAGCGATGCGCGCTTCGGCCTGGTCGACGTCGAGTCGGGTCGTCGGGGTGGTCATGTGCATTCAGTTGCCCCTTTACTTTCCGAACGCCGGTTCGCGGTGTTCGAGGTCTGCGCCGTCCGTGTGCCGCGACGGCGCGAAACCTGCCCGTCAAGGTGTTATCTGCGTCACACTGATGTCTCAATCTAGGTAAACTGATGCCCACGCGCAAGGCGAACGAAACCTTTTCTGGTACGTACGTACAAAGTTGCACGTCGGAGGCGTTTTCACAGCGCCCGTCGTGCCACGCCCGCTCCCTGGAAACCGCCGGCCGGTCCCCCGCCACGTAGTGTGTAGGCGTGTCGATCCGAAGAACGGTGGCGAAGCTCGCTGGTTGCACGGCCCTCGGCGGCGTTCTCGTAGCAGGGATGCTCTTCCCGGCCGCGGGTGGATTCGGGTACGTCTCGAACCGCGCCGCGGACACCGTCGACAACAGTTCCGCAGAGCTCGTCGAAGGTGTCGTCCCAGCCGTGACGACCATGGTCGACAAGGCGGGTGAGCCGATCGCGTGGCTCTACGACCAGCGTCGCTTCGAGGTGCCCAGCGACCAGATCTCGAACGAGATGAAACTGGCGATCGTCTCGATCGAGGACAAGCGGTTCCCCGAGCACCAGGGCGTCGACTGGCAGGGCACCATCCGCGCGTTCCTCACCAACACCACGAGCGGTCAGGTCGAGCAGGGCGCCTCCACGATCGACCAGCAGTACGTCAAGAACTACCTGCTGCACGTGATCGCGAAGACCGACGCCGAACGCCGCGCGGCGATCGAGACGACGCCGGCCCGCAAGATCCGTGAGATCCGCATGGCGCTGACCCTCGACGATCAGCTCACCAAGGACGAGATCCTCACCCGCTATCTGAACCTCGTCCCCTTCGGCAACGGTTCGTTCGGCATCCAGGACGCCGCCCAGACCTACTTCGGCATCGACGCGAAGGACCTGAACATCCCGCAGGCCGCGATGCTCGCGGGCATGGTGCAGTCCAGCTCGGCGCTGAACCCGTACACCAATCCCGACGGCGTACTCACCCGTCGCAACATCGTGCTCGACACGATGATCGACAACATCCCCGAGCGCGCCGACGAGATCCGCGCCGCGAAGGAACTGCCGCTCGGCGTGCTGCCCGAGCCCAACACGCTCCCCCGCGGCTGCATCGCCGCCGACGACCGCGGCTACTTCTGCGAGTACGCGCTGCAGTACCTCGAGAACTCCGGACTGTCGCGCGAGCAGATCGACCGGGGCGGATATCTCATCCGCACGACCCTCGACCCCGAGGTCCAGAACTCCGTCAAGGAATCGCTCGACCGGTTCACCAGCCCCACCGTCGACGACGTGGCCTCGGTGATGAACGTGATCGAGCCGGGCCAGGATTCGCACAAGGTCCTCGCCATGGGGTCGAGCCGCAAGTTCGGCCTCGACGCCGAGGCCAAGGAGACGGTCCAGCCGCAGCCCTACTCGCTGGCCGGTCACGGCGCCGGGTCGATCTTCAAGATATTCACCGTCGCCGCCGCCATGGAACAGGGCCTGGGCACCTCGGCCGTGCTCGACGTCCCGTCCCGCTACAACGCCCGCGGTCTGGGCGACGGCGGCGCCCGCGGCTGCCCGGCCAACTACTACTGCGTCGAGAACGCCGCACCGTATCCGTCGCGACTGTCGGTGACCGACGCGCTGGCACAGTCGCCGAACACGGCGTTCGTCAAGCTCATCGAGGCCACCGGCGTCGACGCGGCCGTCGACATGTCGGTGCGCCTGGGTCTGCGTTCGTACCTGCAGCCGCGCACCTCCGGCTTCGGCGACCAGTCGATGGCCGAGATGCAGAAGGACCAGCACCTCGGCTCGTACACGCTCGGCCCGACGTGGATCAACGCGCTCGAACTGTCGAACGTCGCGGCGACCCTCGCCTCGCACGGCAAGTGGTGCCCGCCCAGCCCGATCGAGGAGGTCTTCGACCGCGAGGGCAAGCCCGTACCGATCACGCAGCAGGCCTGCGAGCAGGTGGTCGAGCCCGGCCTCGCCGACACCCTCGCCACGGCGATGAGCAAGGACACCGCCGCCGGCGGTACCGCCTCGGGTGCCGCGGGATCGGTGGGCTGGAACCTGCCGGTCGCGGCGAAGACCGGTACGACGGAATCGCACATGTCGTCGGCCTTCCTCGGCTTCACCAACCGGTTCGCCGGTGTGGTCTACACCTACGGCGACTCCCCCACCCCCGGCCAGATCTGCTCGGGTCCGGTCCGCCCCTGCTACGACGGCAACCTCTTCGGCGGTACCGAACCGGCGCGGACATGGTTCTCGGCGATGCTGCCGGTGGCGAACAAGTTCGGCTCCATCGAACTGCCCGCCCCCGATCCCCGGTACGTCCGCGGCGCGGGCAACGCCCAGGTTCCGGACGTGACGGGCCTGTCGAAGGACCGCGCGGTCCAGCGACTGCAGGACGCCGGATTCTCGGTCTCGGAGGCGACGATCGCCGGTGAGGAACGCGCCGGAACGGTGACGGGTACGTCCCCGAGCGGCTCGGCCGTCCCGGGATCGACGGTCACACTGTTCATCAGCGACGGATCGGTCCGCGTGGCTCCCACCACAAGCGCCACCCCGGCCCGCCCGCGCGACCGCGAGGTGCCCGACACGACCCGCCGATCGACGCCCGCGCCCATCCCGGGACGTGAGCTCGAGCAGAGCGAGTCGAGTCCGCCGGCGGAGGAGGACTCCACTCCCACGACGACACCGAGCCGCCCCGACAACTGAGCCGCAGGGCTTCCACGGCCGTGCAGTTCTCGTCGCCCCGTCCTCGTGACGGTCGACCAGAACTGCGCGGCCGTTTCGGTTACAGGCGTGAACGCACGGCCGCGGACAGGCGCTTGCCGTCGGCCTTCCCTGCCGCGATCTCGGTGGCGGCCTTCATCACCTGGCCCATGTTCTTCGGACCCGGACGCGCGCCGATCTCCTCCGCGACGCGCGCGAGGGCGGTGTCGACGACATCGACGAGCTCGGCATCGGTCAGCGGGGTGGGCAGATACTCGTCGATGATGCGCGCTTCGGCGTGCTCCTTGGCCGCGAGCTCACCGCGGCCGTTCTCGGTGTAGACCTCGGCGGCCTCGCCACGCTTCTTCGACTCCTTCGCGAGGACCTTGAGCACCTCGTCGTCGGACAGCTCACGCGCCTCCTTGCCGGACACCGCCTCGTTCCGGACCGCCGCGAGCAGCATCCGGAGGGTCTCGGTCCGCAGTTTGTCCTTGTCCTTCATCGCTGCGGTCAGGTCCGTCCGCAGCCTGGATTCGAGGGAGGATGTGGTGTCGCTCATGCCGGAAACGCTACGCGGGGCAGGCGAACCACGTGCGAGGACCACGCACGGCGGTACGCTGGAGAAGTGCCTGACCTGTCTGCAATTCGCCGCGTAACCCTCGGTGCTGCCGGCGCCGCCGCTCTCGGCCTCGGTTACGCCACGTTGATCGAACGGAACGCGTTCACCCTTCGCGAGGTCACGGTGCCGGTGCTCGCGCCCGGCGCGTCGACACTGCGGGTCCTGCACATCAGCGACCTGCACATGACTCCCAACCAGAAGCTGAAACAGAACTGGTTGCGCGAGCTCGACGGCCTCGAGCCCGATCTCGTCGTGAACACGGGCGACAACCTGTCGCACCCGAAGGCCGTTCCGGCCGTCGTCCAGGCGCTCGGCGGACTCCTCGCCCGCCCGGGTCTGTTCGTCTTCGGGAGCAACGACTACTTCGCTCCCGTGCTGAAGAACCCGCTCGCCTACTTCGACAAGGACCACGACCGCGTCTACGGTCCTCCGCTCCCGTGGGGCGACCTGCGTGCGGCGTTCACCGAACGTGGCTGGCAGGACATGACGCACGTGCGCCGTGACATCGAGGTCGGCGGCGTACGCATCGCCGTCGGTGGTGTCGACGACCCGCATCTCGACCGCGACCGGTACGAGACGATCGCCGGTGCGGCCGATCCCTCGGCCGATCTGCGACTGGGCATGACGCACTCCCCCGAGCCTCGGGTGCTCGATCGCTTCGCCGAGGACGGCTACGACCTCGTCCTCGCCGGCCACACCCACGGCGGCCAGCTGTGCCTGCCGTTCTACGGCGCGCTGGTGACCAACTGCGGGATCGACCGGTCGCGGGTGAAGGGCGCGTCGCGCTGGGGTGCCCACATGCGACTGCACGTCTCCGCGGGCATCGGCACGTCGCCGTTCGCTCCCGCTCGGTTCTTCTGCCGTCCGGAGGCCACTCTGCTGACCCTCGTTCCGGCCTCGCGCGACACCGCGCAGCAGGCCAGCGGCGATGCGGCAGAGCGCGCCGGGTTACGTCGCTGACCAGCCGATTTAATCTTCTGCGGCCTCGTGTTGTAAGCTGACCGAGGTTCAATACGGGGTGTGGCGCAGCTTGGTAGCGCGCTTCGTTCGGGACGAAGAGGTCGTGGGTTCGAATCCCGCCACCCCGACTCGTGGAAGAACTCGTCAGGGCACTTTCTCCTCGCGGAGAAAGTGCCCTGATTGCTTTCCCGACTACGTTTCCGGGCCGGCCCGAACCCGGGATGGGGTCGCGAGGACGGAGTGGTTCCGGCTGTAGGCGAAGTAGATGATCAGGCCGAGGAGCATCCATGCCACGAACCGCAACCATGTCTCGACGGACAGATTCACCATGAGCCACACACAGGCGATCACCGCAAGGATGGGCACCAGAGGTACCAGCGGCACCCGGAACCCGCGTTCGAGGTCCGGTCGCGTGCGCCGCAACACGATCACGCCGATCGACACGAGTACGAACGCGAAGAGTGTGCCGATGTTGACCATCTCCTCGAGAGTGCCGAGCGGCACGAGCCCCGCGAGTACTGCGACGATCACCGCCACGAGCACCGTCGTGCGTACCGGAGTTCCATGGCTGCCCGTGTGGGAGAGCCCGCGTGGCATGAGTCCGTCCCGTGCCATCGCGAACAGCACCCTCGTCTGACCCAGCATCAGCACCATCACGACCGTGGTCAGACCCGCGAGGGCGCCGATCGAGATCAGGTTCTTGGCCCAGTCCATCCCGTTGAGTGCGAAGGCCGTCGCCAGTGTCGACTCGTCCCCTTCGAGCTCGGTGTAGTCGACCATGCCGGTGAGGACGAGGCTGACGGCCACGTACAGCACCGTCACGATCGCGAGCGAGCCGAGGATGCCGATCGGCACCGCCTTCTGCGGGTTGCGCGTTTCCTCGGCCGTGGTGGCGACGACGTCGAATCCGATGAACGCGAAGAACACCAGGCTGGCTGCGGCCAACAACCCGTACCAGCCGAAGGTGCTGCCGCCTGCCCCGGTCGCGAACGAGAACAACGACTGGTGCAACCCCTCACCTGTGTCGCCGGCTTCCGAGGGCGGGACGAACGGCGAATAGTTCTCGGTCTCGATGTAGAAGGCGCCGAGAACCACCACGAACACCACCACTGCGATCTTGATCGACGTGATGACCAGTGAGACCCGGGACGAGAGTTTGGTTCCCGTGGCGAGCAGCACGCCGATCACCGCGACGATCAGGATCGCACCCCAGTCGATCTTCACCGGTCCGATCATGACGCTCGACGACACGGCCACGACCTCGTGGAGGTAGAGCGACCACCCCTTCGCCACCACCGCTGCGGCGAGGGCGAACTCGAGGATGAGATCCCATCCGATGATCCACGCGACGAACTCTCCGAAGGTCGCGAACGAGTAGGTGTAGGCACTGCCGGCGACAGGCACGGTCGAGGCGAACTCGGCGTAGCAGAGGGCTGCGAGCGCGCACGCGATCGCAGCGAACACGAAGGCCAGGGACACCGACGGACCGGCGACGTTACCCGCGGTGCGGGCGGTGAGCGTGAAGATGCCGGCGCCGATGACGACTGCGACGCCGAACACGATGAGATCCCAGGCGGTCAGATCCTTGCGCAGTTTCGAATCCGGTTCGTCCGTGTCACGGATGGACTGCTCCACCGACTTGGCACGCAGGAGTCCGGTCCTCGGGGTCCTACCGATCCGAGTCATCGCGATCCTCTCCCCGGAGGGGAACCCCATCGCTTCGGGCACGACCCGAGGTTGCGAGCTGTTCTGCCGCAGGGCGTAAGAGCAGAATAGGCCGCCATCCGCTCCTGGAACGGTGCTTCTGCGCAGGGAAAAGAGGACGCCGTGCCGGCGCAGAAGCCGGCGAGCTCATCATGGCCGCCAGCCCCGCCGACATCGCCCTGTCGTACTGAGCGTGGGCCTACGCCTATCAGACCGCCGGCTACATGCGGGCCTTCTCGCACACGGGGTGCTGAGACGGGACGTCAGGGCAGCAGGCGGTCGAGGAACCGGTTGCTGAACACCCGATGCGGGTCGTACTGCTCGAAGGCTGCGAGCGCGGCGTCCCAACCCTGGCCGGACGGCAACCCGGTGCGGTACATGGCCGGCACCGTCTCCCCGAGGAAACCGGGGTCGCGGTAGCCGCCCTGGTCGTCGAACGCCCAGCCCTTCGACCACTCGGAACGGAAGGTCGCGTAGTCGCCCGAGTAGTGGGCGGCCATCCACTGCTCCATCTCGCGGAAGAAGGCCGGCATCCCTGCCGTTCCGGGGATGGAGACCACGTTCATCCAGATCGCGGTGTCCCAGTCGGGGCGGTCGGGGCGGGGACGCACCGGCGACAGGTCCGGCACACCGGCAGCGTCGACGAGCACCTCGTCGGCGTCGTCGACCTTGCACAGACGCACCTCGAACGGCATGTTCACGGGGTACTGGCCGAGCGAGGCGTAGTGCGTCATCCGCTCGTGCAGCCACGTCGTGAACTCGTTGATGACGCGGGCGATGTTGTCGCGTCTCGTCACGACGACACCGCCGCCGGCGACCACGCGCAGGGTCGCGGCGCGCAGGTAGAACAGCAGGTCCTTGGACCAGCCCCACAGATCGTTCGTGCCGGTCGCTGCGAGTCCCGCTGCCACCGCTCCGAACTGCGACGCACCGAAGGCCGGTGTGACGCCCTGGGCGCCGCGCACGACCTGCCCCAGCAGGTCGGTGAGCTCCTCGGGCAGGCTGTCCGAGAAATAGTAGTTGTACGGGCCCTGCACCTCACGGGAGGCGGCGGGCTTCTCCGGGGAGACCGACCAGATCTTGAGCCAGGGTGTCTCGGTGAAGGGGAACCAGATCGCCTCGACCCGCCCGTGTTCCTCGACGTAGCGTTCGAAGGTGCGCCCCGGCGAGCCGGGCGGTGCGAACAGTTCGCGCCACGGGATGTCGGTGAAGCTCTGGCAGCGCACCCGGTAGTTCGCTCCGGCCTGCAACGTCACGGAGGTGACGAAGGTGCGTCCGAGGTGAGCGAGCACGGGTCCGATCTCCGGGTCGGCGCGGCGGAACTCGCGGAGTTCGTAGGCACCGGCCGACGGGTTCCACACCACGGCGGTCAGAGCCAGGACGAGATTGGACAGCGAGCCGAACGACTGGCCGGGGACCACCGTCTCCCCCGCTGCCGGGTAGGTGGCGCCGTGGGCACCGATCGACAGTGCCCCCGCGATGGAGATGTCCCCGATGGCCGGCGAGTTGGCCCACCCCAGTCCGTTCGCTTCGAGCGCGGTGAGGATCGCTTCGATGCTCGCGCCACCGCCGGCCGTCACGCGCGCAGGTGCGGCGCCCGCGTCGACGACGACCTGGTTGAGCTGCGACATGGTGTCGACCAGCACGACGTTCTCGATGTCCTGCCCGGCCTCGAGGGTGAGCGGACTCCAGCTGTGCATCGATCCGCGGGGACGGATCCGGAAGCCGTGGGCGTGTGCCCAGTTCGCGAGACGGACGACGTCGTCGGCGGTGCGCGCGGTCGCGGTCCACACCGCGTCGAACCGGATGGTCTTTGCCCAGTTGACGAACTGTTGCTGCGAGAGCGGGATGTCGGCCGGGAAGTCCGGCGGCGCCGGGATCGTGGCAGCCGGGTCGCCGAGCGGTACCGCACCCGCGAGCGTCCATCCCGTGCCTGCAAGGACGGCCGCTCCGGCGGCTGCTCCGAGAAGACCGCGACGACTGAGGGTGGGACCAGAGGCTCGAGCGCTCACGAGGGCGGGTTCCGTTCTGTTCTGCGGGCACGGACTCCGCAAAAATAGAACAAGTTCTCTTTATTCTCCAGTACCGCTACCGGTGTGCGGTGCCCTCGCTCCAGAACGACAGGCCCGACGCCTCCAACGTGCCGAGGATGTGTTCGGGCGCGCCGTCGACCGACCAGACGGCCATCGCGACCGCCGCAACGGTGAGAGCCGGACCGAGGATGCCGAGCTCGAACGGCCCACCCGCACGGATGGACAACGCCGACGGCAGCTTGATCTCCCACCAGCGCGACCCGCGCCAGGGCACGAACGGCGCGAGGAAGGGGATGCCCTCCTTGGTGATGGCGTCGCCGAGGCAGTGTGTCGCGCATCCGAGGGCCACCGCGACCCCCAGGCCCGTCGACGCGACCTCCTGCGGGAACCACGTCCACGACAGGATCGACAGCACTGCCGCGCTCAGGGTGACGACCACCCACCCGCGCTTCTTCGCCCACGATCCGAACAACCCACGCAACGCGAGACCGAGAGTGACGAACAGGACCCCGATGATCGCTTCCCTGCCGAAGCTCGCGACGAGCGCCGAGACTCCGGCTCCGAGCAGTGCCGCGAACAGCGCGGTGTGCGTCATGGTGCGGTGCCCGCCGCGCCGCTTCCGGTCGCGGCTGCCCTTGGTGAGCGAGTAGTAGCCGAGCGAGACCGCGTCGATGCCCTTGGCGAAGGTCTGGCTCACGGGCCCGAACGACCTCGCGACCGTCGACTGTGCCGTGTCGAGATCCGGAAGCAGGGCCGCCCCCGAACACACCGCCGCGAAGGCGAAGGTCTCCGCGGTGGACGCGGGTGCACCCCAGTCGGGAGGAAGCAGATCTGCGACGACGAGCCCCACCAGCGCCCCGGATACTGCATGGGTAGGACCCATCACCATGTCGGACAACACCTTTCGACGAACGAGCGCGAACCCGGCCCCGCGTGACGACGCCGGCCCGGATCTCCAACCTAACAACCACAGCCGACACAGCTGTCACACGCGTGTTCGAACAGCCGATATGTTCGCAGACGCCGGCAGGGCCGCCCACCGTAAGAGGTGGACGACCCTGCCGTCTGTGCCGGACTCCTCGTGTGCGAGGAAGATGGAGTTGTTGCCGTCGGATGGAGGGAGAGCGACATGGACACCACGCTGATCGTGCTGGCGCTGGCAGCCCTGATCTACTGGTGGGGACTGCTCTGATCCCGCCGCATCTCCCCCGGTGACGGGTCAGGCTCCGGCGCGCACGCCCGCCTCGACCCGCTTGCCGAGCTCCTCGTCGACGTTGCGCCAGTACTCGAAGATCCGCTCGTAGAGCGCCTCCGAGGTACCGCCGAGGACGTGTCCGACGATGTTGTTCACGAGGCGTTCGCGTGCCGCGTCGTCCATCACGTCGCGGACGAGGGTGCCCGCCTGACCGAAGTCGTCGTCCTCGGGGTGCTGCACGTATCCCGCACGCACGGCCTCGGTTCCGAAGTTCCACAGACCTTCGTCGCCGGCCCGCTCGGGATCGGCATGCGGACCACCGAAGCTGTTCGGCGCGTAGACCGGGGTCTGCGGATCGTTGAAGGTGTAGGCCATGTTGCCCTCCTTGCTGTAGGAGTCGACACGGGCGGCCTTCGCGGAGTTCACCGGCAGCTGTGCGTGGTTGACACCGATGCGGTAGCGGTGGGCGTCGGCGTAGGAGAACACGCGGCCGAGCAGCATCTTGTCGGGCGAGAATCCGATGCCCGGCACGACGTTCGACGGGGCGAACGCGGCCTGCTCGATCTCCGCGAAGAAGTTGCGCGGGTTGCGGTTCAAGGTCATGGTGCCGACCTTGATCAGGGGGTAGTCCTTCTGCGACCACACCTTGGTCAGGTCGAACGGGTTGAACCGGTAGTTCTCCGCCTCCGCGACCGGCATGATCTGCACGTGGAGCGTCCAGCTCGGGAACTCGCCGCGCTCGATCGCCGTGTAGAGGTCGGCGCGGTGGTAGTCGGGATCCGAGCCGGCGAGGCGGTCGGCCTCGTCCTGGGTGAGGAACTCGATGCCCTGGTCGGTCTTGAAGTGGTACTTCACCCAGAAGCGCTCACCGTCGGCGTTGCTCCACTGGTAGGTGTGCGAACCGAAGCCGTCCATGTGGCGCCACGTGCGCGGCAGGCCACGGTCACCCATCAGCCAGGTGACCTGGTGTGCGGTCTCGGGGCGCAGGGTCCAGAAGTCCCACTGCATCGTGTGGTCGCGCAGGCCGGAGCCGGGCAGACGCTTCTGCGAGTGGATGAAGTCGGGGAACTTGATCGGGTCCTTGATGAAGAAGATCGGCGTGTTGTTGCCGACCAGGTCGTAGTTCCCGTCCTCGGTGTAGAACTTCAGAGCGAAACCGCGCGGGTCGCGCCAGGTGTCGGGGCTGCCCTGTTCACCGGCGACCGTCGAGAAGCGTGCCAGCATCTCGGTTTTCGCGCCCGGCTGGAACAGCTTGGCCTTCGTGTAGGCGGAGACGTCCTCGGTGACGACGAGCTCACCGAACGCGCCGGCGCCCTTGGCGTGCACGACGCGCTCGGGCACCCGCTCGCGGTTGAAGTGCGCGAGCTTCTCGACCAGGTAGTGGTCGTGGAGCAGGATCGGGCCCTGGGTGCCGGCGGTCAGCGACTCGTTGTCGCTGGCGACGGGGATACCGACGTTGTTCGTGGTGTAACGGGCATTCGTCATGGTGACCTCCGAATACGGGTGTTCCGGGTCTCGGGACACGAAGCCGGTGGTTCGGCCCCGCGGAGGGGCCGGACCACCGGTGAAGCGAGTGGGCGCTAGTTGTATGAGGCCATGACGTTGGTGACACCGGTCCGGAGTTTGCTCGCGGGCGGCCGATTACCGACGGCAGTATGCGGACGATGATAGTTGTAGTGCACATTCCACACCTGTAGCGCCTGGGCGCGTTGCCGTTCGCTGACCCAGACGCGGGCGTAGAGGAACTCCTCGGCCAGAATCCGGTTGTAGCGCTCGACCTTCCCGTTGTGACGAGGGGTGTACGGGGTGATCCGTTGATGCCGGCCACCGTGGAGCACTTTCGCGAAGTCCTTCGCCCGGTAGCAGGACCCGTTGTCGGTGACCACCCGGTGGATGTGCACGATGCCGTGGGCGGCGAAGAACACTCTCGCCCGGTGCATGAACCCAATTGCCGTGGCGGCTTTCTCGTCGGCCAGGGCCTCGGTGTAGGCGAGGCGGGAGAACCCGTCGACCGCCGAGTGCAGGTAGACGTAGCCGGCGCGGGCACCGGCGGTCTTGGCGCGCTCGACTTTCTTGGCCTGATCCGAGCCCTTGCCGTGGACCCGCCAGCCACCGCCGTCGGGGATTCGGCCGACTTTTTTGATGTCGACGTGCACCATGTGGCCGGGCCAGCGGGCGATGATCCGGCGTGGCTGGCGGTTGTTCTCGCCGTTCGGATCGAGGAACCTGCGCCGGTTCAAGCCGAGGTGAGCGAGGTGCCGGCTGACGGTGCGTACCGAGATGCTGATGCCGTCGGCGGCGAGCTCGTGTGCGATACGAGCCGCGGACCACTTGTGCTTCCGTCGCAGGGTCTCGATCCGCGCCACGGTCTTGGCCGGGGTCGCGGTGGGCTGGTGGTGCGGGACGCTGGGGCGGTCGAGCAGGCCGAGTTCACCGTGTTCGCGGTAGCGGGCCATCCATTTGCTGGCGCAGGCCCGGGAGATCCCCATCTCGGCGGCGACATGGGACAGCGGACGAGTCTGGCACCGCTCGACGAGACGGCGGCGACCTTCGACGGACAGCGGGGCGTTACGGTGGAGCACGGACGGGTTCTTTCGTTCGGCGGATGAGTTGGTGGTACTTCCCATCCTGCCGTCGGAAGGCCCGTCCGCCTTCGTCAGCCCCTGGTGGTGTCTACAACGTCATGACCCGCAACAGCTAGTCGGCGCGGCAATCGGGGCACAGGCCCCAGAAGGTGACCTCTGCTTCGTCGATGACGAAGCCGTGGTCGTCGGACGGCGTCAGGCAGGGTGCGGCCCCGACGACGCAGTCGATGTCGACGACCGTGCCGCATGCGCGGCACACGAGGTGGTGGTGGTTGTCGCCGATGCGGGTCTCGTACCGTGCGGGTGATCCGGCCGGTTCGATCCGGCGGAGCAACCCGTTCCCCACGCATGCCTTGAGTACGTCGTACACGGCCTGCGTCGACACCGAGCCGAGTTCGTCGCGCACGTGGGCGGCGATTCCGTCCGCATCGGAATGCGGATGCTCGGCAACGGTTCTCAGTACGGCAACGCGGGGAGCGGTCACCCGCAGACCCACGGAGCGCAGTTGCTCCTTGGGGTCGAAGTGATGCTCGTGTCCTTGTTGCATGACACCAAGTATGCCCCTTTTCTGGAATAAGTCAAGAAAAGGATCGGTGCGGTGCCCGTCACGCCCCACTTCGGGTCTCCGATCGGATCAGAGGTCGGTGTGGTCGGTGCCCGCCAGCGCCCGGGATGCGTCGATGTCCGCCTGCAGGGCCTTCACCCGCGCCTCGGCGAACGAGAGCGAGTCCGAACCGAGGAACTGGTGCAGCGGAGCGGTACCCGAGACGGCGACCTCGATGATCGCGGCCGCGACCTTCACGGGATCTCCGAGCTGGGTCCCGTGCATCGCCCGGTGCGCCTCGGTCGTCTCCCGCACGGCCGGATACTCACCGAGTGTCGAATCGGGAAGTGCGAGCGAGTCGTTCGTCAGGAAATCGGTCCGCACGTATCCCGGCTCGATCAGGTTCACCCCGATACCGAGATCGGCGACCTCCGCGGCGAGCGCTTCCGTCAGGGCCTCGAGCGCGAACTTTCCCGCGCTGTAGAGTCCCCAGCCCGGGAAGGTCGTGAGCCCCAGGATCGACGAGACGTTGACGATGTGCCCGCGACGGTTGCTCCTGAACGCCGGAAGCGCCGCCCGCAGCACGTTCAGCACCCCGAAGATCTGCACGTCGAACATCGCGTGGGCGTCGGCATCGGCGATCTCCTCGACGGCGGAGAGATATCCGTAGCCGGCGTTGTTGACGATGACATCGAGTCCGCCGAAGTGCTCCCGGGTCTGCGCGACGGCCGCGGCGACCTGCTCCTGATCGGTCAGGTCGACCCGGAGCGGAAGGAGCCGGCCGGTACCGATGTAGTCGAGGGCGGCGGTCAGACGCTCGACCGAGCGCGTCGTGGTCGCAACGTCGTCGCCGCGCCGGAGGAGCTGAGCGACGATCTCGAGACCGAGACCCCGCGAGGCACCGGTGACGAACCAAGTTGTGGTGGTGGTGGATTCGAGCATGATTCTTGTCCTTTCGAATCTCCGGGGCGGGGTCCGCCGCCGGGGTGATTCCAGAATCCCGCTCGAACATGCCCCGTGGGAGCACACCGTCGGCCCTGCCCGTCCTGGTCTCCGGCAGCCTCGGATCCGGCAACATAGGACTGGGAGGACCAGGCACGATCGCCTTCCGGGAGAGACAATGACCGGGTGGCCGCTCCCAGAAATCACGAACTGGCGGACTTCCTGCGCCGTGCCCGCGCCGCACGCGAACCCGACGACGCCGGGCTGCCGGAGGACGGGCGCGTACGGCGGGTGCCGGGACTGCGGCGCGAAGAAGTCGCCCTGCTCGCCGGGGTGTCCACCGACTACTACACCCGACTCGAGCAGGGCCGTCGGATCGTCCCGTCACGCCAGGTTCTCGACGCGCTCGCGCGGGCCCTGGGTCTGGACGATGCGGGTCGCACCCATCTCGACGACCTGATCGGCGCGTCGACCCGACCCGGCCGACGCAGCCGCGGCGCGGTCCAACGCGTGCGGCCCGGCCTGTACCAACTGCTCGACGGTCTCGACTCGCAGCCCGCGCTGGTCCTCGGCCATCGCACCGACGTGCTCGCCACCAACCGGATGGCGCGGGCGTTGTTCGCCGACTTCGACGCGATGCCACCACGGGAGCGCAACTACGCGCGTTGGATGCTGCTGAGCCCGGAGGCCCGGAACCTGTTCGCCGACTGGGAACAACAGGCCCGGACGGCGGTGGAGAGTCTGCGCCTCGACGTCGGCACGACCCCCGACGACCCGCTGGCGCAACAACTGGTCGGTGAGCTCTCGCTCGCGAGTCCCGAGTTCCGGCACTGGTGGTCCGAGCACCAGGTCCACCGGCGCACGCACGGATCGAAGCACCTGAACCATCCGGTGGTCGGCGAGCTCACCGTGGACTTCGAATCGCTCACCTTCCCCGACGACCCGAACCAGACGTTGTTCCTCTACTCCACCGCGCCCGATTCATCGTCCCGCGAGGCGATGAACCTGCTGGCGTCGTGGGTGCAGCCGGCACCGCGGCGCACCCACGACACCGGCTGACCTACATACGCGACACGACTCGCGACGCGCCCGTGGACATCCGTCCGGAGGTGATGACGATGCCGTGGTGGGCGCCGGGGCGAAGCCAGCGGCTCAGCGTCGGTCCCTCCGCCGCGACGGTCACCCGTGCGTAGCGGAACTTCCCCCGCAGCCGGGCGGTGGCGCGTTCGACGGCGCCGCCGGGGATCGGCTGGGCGAAGGTCAGTCCACCCGCGATCGGCAGTTCCGGCCCCTTCGGCGCGGCCGAGGTGGCCACGCTCCATCGGGCGCCGGTCGCGGAGAAGTCGCCGAGGACGTCCCCGTCGAACTTCGCGAGTACCTTCGGCAGCTTCCAGTGCTCACGACCACCGTGTACCGACGGTTCGGAGTCGACGGCGATGAACGGCACCGCCATCGCCGGAATCACGCCACGACGCAGCACCGGGCTGGCCAGCACCTCGCGGTACGGCCCGACCGGCGAGTCGAGGTAGTCGACCATCATTGCGAGGGTGATGGGCAGGGTCGCGCCGGTCGGCCCGTACTGGGCGGCGTCCGGGGTGCTGCGATGCCACCACAGGGTGGCCCGCACGGCGGCCGGCCAGGGCGGTGGCGGCGAGACCGGATAGTCGGTGCGTTCGTCCTCGCTCTCAGGCACTGTCCAGAGCACGGGCGCTCTCCTTCCGAACGGGAGTGATGGGGAGTCGCAGCGCCGCCGGGGCCTCGACGGGCACGACCGGTCGCACGGGCTGCACGGGTTGCACGGGTTCGTAGGCCGACCCGAGCGGAGGCCGGTTGTCCTTCTCCCCCTTGTTCGGCCACAGCGCCAGCGCACGTTCGGCCTGCGCGGTGATCGTGAGGGACGGGTTCACGCCGAGGTTGGCGCTCACCGCGGAGCCGTCGACGACGTGCAGACCCTCGTGCCCGTAGACACGCAGGTACGGGTCGACGGTGCCGGTACGCGGTGAATCGCCGATCGCACACCCACCGAGGAAGTGTGCGGTCATCGGAATGTTGAACAGGTCGGCGATCGAACCGCCGGCGTCGCCGTCGATCTTGTCGGCGACGCGGCGAACCGCCTCGTGGCCCACCGGGATCCACTCGGGCGGCGGGGTGCCCGGCCCCTGCTTGCTGGTCAGGCCCCGGCCGATCGGCGTGCGCCGGGTCGCGAGCTCGAGCGAGTTGTCGTCGGTCTGCATGACCAGAGCGATGACCGTGCGCTCGGACCAGTTCCGCACCGACAGCGAGCGGAGGAAGGCAGCGGGATTCTTCGCGGCGACACCGAAGAACTTCAGCAGTCGCGGCATCCGCGTGCCACCGTCGACGAGCAGTGCCTGGAGCAGACCGATCAGGTTGCTGCCCTTGCCGTACCGCACCGGTTCGATGTGGGTGTGGTCGTCCGGATGGAAGGACGACGTGATGGCCACGCCCTTCGTGTAGTCGACGACGCGGTCCTGCGCGGTCGCGGCGAGCACCGCCTCGGAGTTGGTGCGCACCACGGTGCCGAGGGCCGGAGACAGGTTCGGCAGGTCGCCGGTCTCGCGGCTCGCGAGCAGCAGGCGCGCCGTGCCGTAGGTACCGGCGGCGATCACCACCTGGTCGGCGGTGAAGACCTTGCGGCGCTTCCTGATGCCGTTCGTGCTGCGGGTGTGGACCTCGTATCCACCACCGGCGCGGGGCACCACACGGGTCACCGTCGTGAGGGCGTGGATGTGCGCGCCGGCCTTCTCGGCGAGGTAGAGGTAGTTCTTGACGAGCGTGTTCTTCGCTCCCACACGGCAACCCGTCATGCAGCTGCCGCACTCGGTGCAGCCGGTGCGGTCGGGGCCGGCACCGCCGAAGAACGGGTCGGGCACCGTCCTGCCGGGCTCGTCGAAGAACACGCCGACCGGGGTCGTCGTGTAGGTGTGACCGACACCCATCTCGTCGGCGACCTGACGCATCACCTCGTCCGCGGGCGTGGTGCTGGGATTGGGTCGGACGCCGAGCATCCGTGCCGCCTGGTCGTAGTACGGGGTCAGTTCCGCTTCCCAGTCGGTGATGTGACCCCACTGCGGGTCGCGGAAGAACGGCGTCGGCGGCTTGTACAGGGTGTTGGCGTAGTTCAGCGACCCGCCGCCCACCCCCGCTCCGGCCATGACGAGCACATTGGGCAGCAGGTGCATGCGCTGCACCCCGTAGCACCCCAGCTGCGGTGCCCACAGGTACTTGCGCAGCCGCCAGCTCGTCTCGGGCAGCTCGTCGTCCTCGAAGCGCCGTCCGGCCTCGAGAACACCTACCTTGTATCCCTTCTCGGTGGCGCGCAGCGCTGCGACGCTGCCGCCGAATCCGGATCCGATGACGAGGACGTCGTAATGGGTCATGCGCCTGCTCCTGCCGTCGCGCGGTGCTCGGTGTAGCTCTCCGGGTCGAACTGCTTGGTCCGCGCCCGGTACTGCCACGTGAAGGTCGGCCACATCACGGAGTTGCGGCCCTTCTCGTCGATGTACCAGCTGCTGCAACCGCCCTGGTTCCAGACCGTGTTGTTCAGCGCCGGGTCGAGATCGGCGGTGTAGCGGCGCACCGCGTCGTCACGCACCTCCACGGCCGAGATGCCGCGACGCTCCATCGTGCGCAGCGCGTCGGAGATGTAATCGGCCTGGGATTCGAGCATGTACACGATCGAGCTGTGGCCGAGATTGGTGTTGGGGCCGTACATGAGGAACAGATTGGGGAAGCCGGGCACGGTGATGCCGAGATAGGCCGAGGGGCTGCCGTCCCAGGCCTCGGCGAGGGTGCGGCCGTCGCCACTGCGGATGTGGTGCGCGACGGGCGGTTCCGTCGGCGTGAAGCCGGTGCCGAAGATGATGGTGTCGACCGGGTACTCGGTGCCCTTGTCGTCGACGACGCCGTTCTCGGTGACCGCGGCCAGACCGGAGGACACCACGTCCACCTTCGGCCGGGTGATGGCGGGGAACCAGTCGTTGGACAACAGGATCCGCTTGCAGGTGATCGCGAAATCGGGGGTCAGGCGCTTGCGCAGCTCGGGATCGCGCACGTTCTTGCGCAGCACCTGCCGTGCCCGGACCTCGAACAGCGGCAGGAGGTACTTGCGGGCGAAGGGCTTCGTCATGCCGACGACGTAGATTTCCTTCTGCCCGTACACGAATCCGCGCATGAGCTTCTGCGCCACGGGGAAGCGCCGGTAGAGCGTGCGGACCGACCGCGCGATGACGTGGTCGTGCTTGGGCATCACCCAGGAGGCGGTGCGCTGGAACAGCGTGAGGTGTTCGACGCGGTCGACGATCGCCGGCACGAACTGGATGGCCGAGGCGCCGGTGCCGATGACGGCGACACGCTCACCCGTGAGGTCGTGGTCGTGATCCCATTCGGCCGAGTGGAACTTCTTGCCGCGGAACAACTCCAGGCCGGGCACCTTCGGGTAGGTGGGTGTGGAGAGGGCACCGGTCGCGGCGACGAGCACGTCGGCCGTCAGGTCGCCGCGGGAGGTGGAGATCCGCCACACGGCACGTTCGGCGTCCCATTGGGCCTCGCGCAGTTCGCACCCGAACATCGTCCGGTCGGTCACGCCCTGCTCACGTGCGACGCGGCGGAGGTACGCGTAGATCTCCTCCTGGGTGCCGTGCGCTCGCGACCAGTCGGGTTCGGGCGCAAAGGAGAACGAGTACAGCGCACTCGGAACATCGCATGCGGCACCGGGATAGGTGTTCACACGCCAGGTTCCGCCGACGTCGTCACCGCGCTCGAGGACGAGGACGTCGGCATCGGGGTTCTCGCGCAACAGTGTTGCGGTCATGCCGATGCCGCCGAAGCCCGCGCCGACGACGAGCGTGTGCACGTGATCGGGAAGCAGTGCGAGACTCATTTCATCACCAGCGCCTTCCAGACCGGGAGCAGGCGCTCCCGGAATTCTCGATCGGATTCGGGGGTACGCATCAGGGCCGAGACGGCGAAGCCCCGGGCGATTTCGATGCTGAGGTCGATGTGGTCGGGCGAGACCCTGTCGCCCATGATCTCCAGGCAGCCCGTGCGGAGCGCGTCCGAGACCTTGCGTTCGAGCGGGATCATCGCCTCGTGCAGGGACGAATCGGTCCGCGCCGCGACCCACAGTTCGAGCGCTGCGGCGAAGAGCGGACCGGAGAAGGCGTCCATGAGCGCCTCGAAGCCGTGCTCCGGATCGGGCCGTTTCTCGAGGATCTCCTGCAGCCGCTTGTCGACGAGGTGCTCGACCGCCGCGACGACGAGGCTCTCCTTCGTCGGGAAGTGGTGGAGCTGGGCGCCTCGCGAGACTCCGGCACGTTTGGCGATGCCCTGCGTGCTGGTGCCCGAGTAGCCGTGCTCGACGAGCGAGTCGACCGCGGCGTCGAGCAGCTTGGCTCGCGTCGCGGCGGTGCGTTGCGCCTGGGTACGACCACCGTTCGACGCAGTGTCCCGGATCACGCTTCGCAGCGTAACGGGAAAACAACAAACAGTCCAGACTGCTTGTAAATATTTCTCGAGCGTCCCGGGTCCGGCCCGAAACGCAACGGAGCGGGTGGACCCGAAGAGGTCCACCCGCTCCGTCGAGCAGGTCCGGAGAGCCTTTAGACGAGCAACTCCGCGATCTGGATGGTGTTGAGAGCGGCACCCTTGCGCAGGTTGTCACCCGAGACGAAGAGCGCGAGACCGCGGCCCTCCGGAACACCCGGATCCTGGCGGATGCGGCCCACGAGCGAGACGTCGTCGCCCGCTGCGGCGAGCGGGGTCGGCACGTCGACGAGGCGGACGCCCGGAGCGTTCGCGAGCAGCTCCTGCGCACGCTCGACCGACAGCGGCCGCTCGAACTCGGCGTTGATCGACAGCGAGTGGCCGGTCACGACGGGAACGCGCACGCACGTGCCCGAGACGAGCAGGTCCGGCAGGCCGAGGATCTTGCGTGACTCGTTGCGCAGCTTCTGGTCCTCGTCGGTCTCGCCCGTGCCGTCGTCGACGATCGACCCGGCGAGCGGGACGACGTTGAACGCGATGGGCGCGACGTACTTGTTCGGGGCCGGGAAGTCGACGGCGTCGCCCGCGTGGACGAGCTTGTCGGCCTCGTCGGCGACGGCGCGCACCTGGCCGACGAGTTCCTCGACGCCCGCCAGGCCGCTACCGGAGACGGCCTGGTAGCTCGACACGATCAGGCGCTGGAGCCCGGCCTCGTCGTGCAGTGCCTTGAGCACCGGCATCGCGGCCATCGTGGTGCAGTTCGGGTTGGCGATGATGCCCTTCGGCGGGTTCTTCACCTGCTCCGGGTTGACCTCGCTCACGACGAGCGGGACCTCGGGGTCCTTGCGCCACGCCGACGAGTTGTCGACGACGATCGCCCCGGCGGCCGCGAAGCGCGGAGCCTGCTCCTTGGAGAGGGTGCCACCGGCCGAGAACAGCGCGATGTCGATGCCCTTCAGATCCTCGTCGGAGGTCGCCGCGACGTCCTCGACCACGATCTCCTCACCGCGGAACGGCAGCTTCTTGCCGGCCGAGCGGGCCGACGCGAAGAACCGGACGGTGTCGGCCGGGAAGTTGCGCTCCTCGAGGAGGGTGCGCATGACGATACCGACCTGCCCCGTGGCGCCTACAACTGCAATGGTGGTCACGATTACCGCCCCGTTCCTGCGTGCACGACGGCCTCTTCGTCGCCGCCGAGCTCGAATGCCGCGTGCAGAGCGCGCACGGCGTCGTCGAGTTCGTTGTCATCCACCAGCACGGAGATGCGGATCTCCGACGTCGAGATCAGGTCGATGTTGATGCCGGCGTCGGCGAGGGCCTCGCAGAACTTGGCCGTGACGCCGGGGTGGCTCTTCATACCGGCACCGACGAGGGAGACCTTGCCGATGTGGTCGTCGAAGAGGACCTGGGTGAAGCCGATGTCGCCCTGCTGCTTGGTGAGGAGCTCGACCGCGCGCGGGCCGTCGCTCTTCGGGCAGGTGAAGGTGATGTCGGTCTTGCCGGTCTCGACCTTCGAGATGTTCTGCAGCACCATGTCGATGTTGATCTCGGCGTCGGCGACGGCGCGGAACACCTTGGCGGCGTAACCGGGGGTGTCGGGGATGCCGACGACGGTGATCTTCGCTTCGCTGCGATCGTGCGCAACGCCGGTGATCAGGGCCTCTTCCACAGGGATGTCCTCCATCGATCCGGACACGATGGTGCCGGGCTTGGTGGTGTACGACGAACGAACGTGCACGGGCACGTTGTAGCGGCGGGCGTACTCCACGCACCGCAGCATGAGAACCTTCGCGCCGCACGCGGCGAGCTCGAGCATCTCCTCGAAGGAGACCTTCTCGAGACGCTGCGCGTCCTTGACGATGCGCGGGTCCGCGGAGAACACGCCGTCGACGTCGGTGTAGATCTCGCAGACGTCCGCGTTCAGCGCGGCGGCGAGTGCGACGGCGGTCGTGTCCGAACCGCCACGACCGAGAGTCGTGATGTCCTTGCTGTCCTGGCTCACGCCCTGGAAGCCGGCGACCAGCACGATGCTGCCCTCGTCGAGGGCGGCGCGCACGCGGCCGGGGGTGACGTCGATGATCTTCGCCTTGCCGTGGCTGCCCGTGGTGATCACGCCGGCCTGGGAACCGGTGAACGACCGGGCCTCGGCGCCGAGCGAGTGGATCGCCATCGCGACGAGGGAGTTGGAGATGCGCTCACCGGAGGTGAGGAGCATGTCCATCTCGCGGGCCGGCGGGGCCGGGCACACCTGCTGCGCGAGATCGAGGAGTTCGTCGGTCGTGTCTCCCATGGCCGAGACGACGACCACGACGTCGTTGCCCGCCTTCTTGGTCTCGACGATCCTTTCAGCGACGCGCCGGATCCGCTCGGCCGTCGCGACCGAGGATCCTCCGTACTTCTGGACGACGAGTGCCACGCTGGCCAACCTCCGGGTCTCGGGAACAAGTCCAGTGGCCCAGCTTACCGACCGCGGCTTTCATCGACCCGGGGCATCTCAGGAAAGTGTCGTGCGCAACAACAGGACGTTGTAGTCACCCCACCGCGAGGCGGTGAAGTAGAGGTCCGTATCCGTGGACCACGGGTGGATGAACGGAGCGTAGAGACCACTGATCTCACGGTGGGTGACCAGCACGCGAGCCTCGCTCCACGGCCCCTCGGGTCTCGCGGACGTCCTCATCTCGATCGTGCCGTTCGCCTCGTTGCCGTAGAGCATGACGAACTCACCGCCCAGGAACTGCACCGACATCTCCCCGACTGCGGGTGGCACGACCGGGGTGGCCGCGGCGGCGTCGCCGGACACCCAGTCGTCGCCGCTCCAGTACTCGTAGGCGGCCAGGTCCAGCAGAGCGGTCTCGGGGACGCGCGAGACGAAGGCCGCGCCGAACCGGCCCTGCGGTGTGCCGAAGTCGTAGACGTATCCCTCGTGGCGGACGTAGGCGTGCTGCTGGAAGTTCTCGTTCCCGGTGGACAGCTGCTGCACCGTGGGCACGTCGAGGGGCAGGTTGATCCGCGCCGTCGTCGGGTCGAGCTGCCAGGTCTCCCCGTTGTCGGCCGAGGTCGCGATCATCGACGCGTTGGTCCACCACTCGCCGTGGTCGCCCCAGGACCGCACCGACATGAAGTTGACGTACTGGACGCCGTCGACGGCGATGCCGGCCGTGGGGATCACGGTGATCTCGACGCCGTCGAGTGCGAGACTGCCCACGAGTTCGCGGGAGATGTCGGGAGCCGAGGGCAGGACGGGCGAACCCGCACGCCGGTCGCCGGGCACCGGATCGGGCACGTCGATGCCGTCGGAGAGGTCGGCGTCGGTGGTGCGCATGAGGACGTTGTGCCGCCACTGCTGGTCGGGCAGCGAACAGTCGCCGAAGGTGTCGCCGAAGGCCATGAGGATCTGGCGGTCGTCGCCTTCCTCCCCGTTGTCCCACATGATGCCGAGGTCGGTTCCCGAGATGGAGAACCTGTCGAAGGTCCTGTTGGGGCTGCGCGGACCGGTCACCCAGGACACGGTGCTGGTGGGTCCCGGACCGAGTGCCGGAAGCGGTCCCTGCGGTCCTTCGGGTGCGAGTCCCCCGCTTCCCGATCCGCTGCTTCCGAGCCGGGGGCCGGCCGATCCCGTGCCGAAGGATCCGGTGCCCGAACCCGAGCCGGGGAGACCCGATCCGGAGCCCGACCCGAGGGGTCCGGAGTCGCAGGGTTCGGCATGCGCCGCGGGAGCAGAGACCGCCATGAGTCCGAGTGCCAGCAGTGCACTGCACGATCCGGCAACCGCCGTGCGCAACGATCCCATCGACACGCCCTTCACCCGTCGTGTTACCGGAGTTATCGGTGATACCGGTGTTACTGATGTTGTGGGAGTTACGTTCGGTAACGCTAGGGGCGCAAGTACCGCTCTGTCAGGCGCGTTCGTATCGATCGGGTCACGACATCACCGCCACCCGGTCACACGGAACGCGCGCGTGTGGGAGGTGCCACTTGGTCGAGGTGGGGGATGGCGCGATACACTGCTGGACATGCAGCGCGTGCTTCTCCTCGGCCGCCGCGGCGGGATCTGACCAGACCGGCTTCCCGTCGCGGGGTTTCGACGCGCCGGTCGATATTCGATCTGGGCCCACAGGTCCCCTTTTCTCTTTGGAGTTACGTCATGTCACCCGCCGACGCTTTCACCTCCGGCTCGCGCACCATCACGCCGCCGAGCAAGCCGGCCCCGGCCGACCAGCCGTCGTGGAACAAGCAGAAGAACTCGTCGATGCCGACCTACCGGTACCGGCCGTTCGCCGAGGAGGTCGAGGCGATCTCGCTGCCCGACCGCACCTGGCCCGACAAGATCATCGATCGTGCCCCGGCGTGGTGCGCCGTGGACCTGCGCGACGGAAACCAGGCGCTGATCGACCCGATGAGCCCCGCTCGTAAGCGGCGCATGTTCGATCTGCTCGTACGCATGGGTTACAAGGAGATCGAGGTCGGTTTCCCGTCCGCGAGCCAGACCGATTTCGATTTCGTCCGCGAGATCATCGAGGACGGCGCGATTCCCGACGACGTCACCATCCAGGTGCTGACGCAGTCCCGCCCCGAACTGATCAAGCGCACCTTCGAGGCGTGCGCCGGGGCACAGAACGCGATCGTGCACTTCTACAACTCGACGTCGATCCTGCAGCGCCGCGTGGTCTTCCGCGCCGACAAGGAGACCGTCAAGAAGATCGCGACCGACGCCGCCGAACTGGTGCTCGAGGAGGCGAAGAACCACCCCGACACCAACTGGCGCTGGGAGTACTCCCCCGAGTCGTACACCGGCACCGAACTGTCGTACGCCAAGGAGGTCTGCGACGCGGTCGTCGAGACCCTGGGCGCGACCCCCGAGAACCCGGTGATCATCAACCTGCCGGCCACGGTCGAGATGGCCACCCCCAACGTCTACGCCGACTCGATCGAGTGGATGCACCGCAACCTGGCGAAGCGCGACTCGATCATCCTGTCGCTGCACCCGCACAACGACCGCGGCACGGGTGTCGCCGCGGCCGAGCTGGGCTACCAGGCCGGCGCCGACCGCATCGAGGGCTGCCTGTTCGGCAACGGTGAGCGCACCGGCAACGTCTGCCTGGTGACCCTGGGCATGAACATGTTCAGCCGTGGCGTCGACCCGCAGATCGACTTCTCGAACATCGACGAGATCCGCCGCACGGTCGAGTACTGCAACCAGCTGCCCGTCCACGAGCGCCACCCCTACGGCGGCGACCTGGTCTACACCGCCTTCTCCGGCAGCCACCAGGACGCGATCAACAAGGGCATCGACGCGATGAAGGTCGATGCGGAGGCCGCCGGTGTCGACGTCGACGACCACACCTGGGCCGTGCCCTACCTGCCGATCGACCCGAAGGACGTCGGCCGCACCTACGAGGCCGTGATCCGCGTGAACTCGCAGTCCGGCAAGGGCGGCATCGCGTACATCATGAAGCACGACCACGGCCTGAACCTGCCGCGTCGCCTGCAGATCGAGTTCTCGCAGGCCGTGCAGAAGGTCACCGACGGTGAAGGTGGCGAGGTCAGCCCCAAGGAGATGTGGGACATCTTCCACGAGGAGTACCTGGCCCCGATCTCGCCGCTCGAGCGCATCCGGCAGAAGGTCACCGCGGCCGAGACCGACGACGGTGAGGACACCATCGCCGCCGTACTGAAGGTCGACGGCGTGGAGAAGGAGATCTCCGGCAGCGGCAACGGCCCGCTGGCGGCCTTCGTCGACGCCCTCGAGTCGCTGGGTTACCAGGTGGCCGTCCGCGGCTACGCCGAGCACGCCATGTCCGCCGGCGACGACGCAAACGCCGCGGCCTACGTCGAGGCCGACGTCACGCGTCCCGACGGCACGAGCGTCCTGGTGTGGGGCGTGGGCATCGCCCCGTCGATCACCACGGCATCGCTGCGCGCGATGGTTTCCGCGGTGAACCGCTCGCACCGCTGACCCTTCTCGATACCGAATGCGGTGGACCCATCAGGGTCCACCGCATTCGTCGTTTTCGGGGATTTTCACCCCGACAATTCATCTCACGAATACCGTTTCGGGCAATTACCGCACTCTCCGGAAAGATACAGTTCCGAATGTTCGACGAGAACGAACCCGTTCACGGGTGATATCCGTCGAATTCCGCAATTCTCGTCCCGCAGAGTCGTTCTGCTCGAACCCGGAGTGTGCGTATGGAATTCATGGACATCATCTGGTACATCATCGTCTGCTTCGCATTCATCGCGTACCTGATCATGCTGTGGATGATCATCGGGGATCTGTTCCGCAACCGCGAACAGTCCGGCTGGGTCAAGGCGATATGGATCGTCTTCCTGTTCGTCTTCCCGTGGCTGACGGGCCTGATCTATCTGATCGTCCACGGCAGCGGCATGGCCGAGCGGTCCGCGAAGGAAGCAGCGCAGTACAAGGCCGTGCAGGACGACTACATCCGCTCGGTCGCCGGCAAGTCGCCCGCCGAGCACATCGCCGACGCGAAGAAGCTGCTCGACGACGGTGTCATCGACCAGGCCGAGTTCGACGCGCTGAAGGCCAAGGCACTCGCCTGATCCCGCGTGACCACCCGTTCGTTCACATCGACAGCTTCCGTGCCGCCGCGGCCCGGAAACTGTCGAGCACTGCACCCACGGCGGGCCGCCGCGCTGCTCCCGGGCGGGTGACGAGCTCGTAGATCCGCGCCGCACGCACACCGGCCAGCGGCAGGCGCACCAAGGCCGGATGCAGAACCGAATACCGCGGCAACAGGGCCACCCCGTGCCCCGCGGCGACGAGCTCCTCGATGACACGGAAGTCGTTGATGCGGTGCACGACCCGCGCCCGGATGCCCGTCACCGCCGCGACGGAGAGCAACACGTCGTCGACGGGGAATCCACCCCGCACGCTGATCCAGCTCTCCCCCACCAGTTCGTCGACCTGCACACGGTCCTGCGCCGCGAGCCGGTGCCCCGGCGGGAGGACGACATCGATCGGTTCGCGCATGAGTGTCTCGACGTGGACCCGCGGGCCGGACAGCGGCGCCGAACGCTCGTCGCGGTGGGTGAGCACCACGTCGTAGTCGGCGAGCAGTGCGGGCGCGGCCGAGGCGGGGACGTCCTCGTCGCTCACGTCCAGCTCGACACCGATCGTCCCGGCTGCCTCGAGCACGGCCGGCAGCAGGAGCGCCGCCCCGGAGGGGAACGACGCCACGCGCACCCGTCCGCGAGGCGACCGGGCGTAGGCGGTCATCTCGTCGGCGGCCCGGTCGAGCGCGTCGAGGACCTCGTCGGCGCGCACCACGAGCGCGCGACCCGCATCGGTGAACCGCAGACGCCGGCCGTCCGGTTCGAGCAGGGGTACTCCCGCCTCCCGCGCGAGCACCTTGAGCTGCTGTGAGACGGCCGAGGGTGTCATCGACAACGCTGCGGCGGTCGCGGCCACCGTCCCGCGGTCGGCGAGTTCGCGCAGTATCCGCAATCGCACGACATCCATGTAGTAAAGCTACACAGTTCCTTCAGAAACATTCGCTTGTCCTGATTGTTTCCTGCGCAAAGAATTGACGGCATGTCGTTCCGGGACCGTCTGCTCGCGCTCACCGTCGTGGTGCTCTGGGGATGCAACTTCCTCGCGATCAGACTGGGTCTCGATCACTTCCCGCCGTTCTTCTTCGCCGGCTTGCGCTTCGCGATCATCGCCGTCCCGGTCCTGCTGTTCGTCCCGCGACCCGCCGTTCCCATGCGCTGGCTCCTGCTCTACGGCGCCGGGTTCGGCTTCGCCCAGTTCGCTTTCCTGTTCTGGGCGATGGAGGCCGGTCTGCCGACGGGCCTCGCGTCCCTCGTACTGCAATCGTCCGCGCCCTTCACGGTCCTGCTCGCCGCTCTGTTCCTGCGCGAACGACTCGACGGAATCCGCCTCGCCGGTCTCGTCGTCGCCGTGTCCGGCATGATGATCGTCGCCGTGGGGCAGGGCGCCGCGGACGTGAGCCTTATCCCTATGACGCTCGCGTTGCTCGCCGGCCTGTCGTGGGCGGTCGGCAACATCGCGACCCGCAAGGCGGGCGCCGTTGACCCCATGCGCCTGATGCTGTGGATGTGCGTCGTGCCCGTGCTCCCCTTCTTCGGGATCTCCTGGTTCGCCGAGGGTCCGCAGGCGTGGTCGACCCTCGGGACCGCCGTCACCACTGCGGACGGGGGCCTGGCCCTGGCCGGACTCTCCTACGTCGTCCTGGCGGGCACCATTGCCGGCACCGGCATCTACGCCTCGCTGCTGTCGCGCTACCCCGCCGGGACCGTCGCACCGCTCTCGCTCATGGTGCCGGTCGTCGGGTTCACCGTCGCGTGGATCACGCTCGGCGAACAGCCGGCACCGTCGTCGCTGATCGGCGGTGTGATCGTCATCGTCGGAGCCCTCGCCGCCCAGGGCGGACACCGCAGTGTGACGAGCAGGACGCTCCTCCGGCGACACAACGCTCCCACGCCTGTGGAACACTCGCCGACGTGGGAACCAGCACAGGAATCACCGCACGTGGACGGCTCGCACTGCGCGCAGCCCGAGCCGCCGCGTGGGCGTCCCAGAAGGCCGGACGCGGTAAGGGCTCGATGATCGGAGGGCTCGTCGCCCTGAAGATCGACCCGGCACTCATGAAGCAGCTCGGCCACGGCCGGCAGACCGTGCTCGTCACCGGGACGAACGGCAAGTCCACGACGACCCGCATGACCGCGGCCGCGCTCGAGACCATCGACTCGGTCGTCACCCAGGCGGACGGCGCGAACATGGACGCCGGGATCGTCGCCGCGCTCGCCACCGATCTCCGGGCGCCGCTCGCCGCGATCGAGGTCGACGAACTCCACACCCCGCACGTCGCCGACGCCCTCGAGCCCCGCGCGATCGTGCTGCTCAACCTCACCCGCGACCAGCTCGACCGGGTCGGCGAGATCAACATGATCGAGCGGAAGCTGCGCGAGGGACTGAAGCGGCATCCCGACGCCGTGATCGTCGCGAACTGCGACGACGTGCTCGTCACGTCCGCCGCCTACGACAACCCGAACGTCGTATGGGTCGCCGCGGGCGCCGGCTGGGCCAACGACTCGGTGAGCTGCCCGCGCACGGGCGAGCCGATCGTCCGCGAGGGCGACCACTGGTACAGCACCGGCTCCGACTTCGCGCGGCCGACACCGGACTGGTGGGTCGACGACGAGAACCTGTACGGACCGGACGGCCTCGTCCTCCCGCTGAAGCTGACCCTCCCCGGTCGCGCCAACCGGGGCAACGCCGCCCAGGCGGTCGCGGCCGCCGTGGCCCTCGGCGCCGATCCGGCGAAGGCCGTCGCGGCCGCCTCGGTCGTCGAAGAGGTCGCCGGTCGCTACAAGACAGTGCAGGTCGGGCCGCACTCGGTGCACATGCTGCTCGCGAAGAACCCCGCCGGCTGGCAGGAGGCCCTGTCGATGATCGACCCGACCGTCGACGGCCTGGTGATCGCCGTCAACGGTCAGGTGCCCGACGGCGAGGACCTGTCGTGGCTGTGGGACGTGCGCTTCGAACATTTCGAAGGCGTGCAGGTGGTGGCTGCAGGCGAACGCGGCACCGATCTCGCCGTCCGCCTGACCTACGCGGGTGTCGAGCACACACTGGTGCCGGATCCGCTGAAGGCCATCGCCTCGTGCCCTCCCGGCCGTGTGGAGGTGCTCGCCAACTACACCGCGTTCCGCGATCTCAACACCGCCATCGCCAGGAGAGCTGCCCATGTCTGAGTCGACCGTCCGCATCGGACTCGTCCTGCCCGACGTGATGGGCACCTACGGTGACGGCGGCAACGCCCTGGTTCTGCGCCAGCGCCTGCGGATGCGCGGTCACGACGCCGAGATCGTCGAGATCGGACTGAACGATCCCGTCCCCGAGTCCCTCGACCTCTACACCCTCGGTGGTGCCGAGGACGCCGCGCAGCGACTGGCCACGCGGCACCTGCAGCGCTATCCGGGTCTGCAGCGCGCCGCCGAGCGCGGAGCGCCCGTGCTGGCCATCTGCGCCGCGATCCAGGTGCTCGGCCACTGGTACGAGACGTCCTCGGGCGAACGCGTCGACGGTGTCGGCATCCTCGACGCGACCACCTCGCCGCAGCAGACCCGCGCGATCGGCGAGATCGTCATCCGCCCCACGCTGTCGGGCCTCACCCAGCCGCTGACCGGATTCGAGAACCACCGTGGTGGAACGACTCTCGGCTCCGACGCCACCGGGCTCGGCCGCGTCGACCGCGGTGTCGGCAACGGTGTGGGCGACGGACTCGAAGGTGCCGTGCAGGGTTCGGTGATCGGCACCTATCTGCACGGTCCCGTACTCGCCCGCAATCCCGAGCTCGCCGATCATCTCCTGATGCGCGCTCTGGGAGTCGACTCGCTGCCGCCGCTGGATCTGCCCGAGGTCGATCTGCTGCGGCAGGAACGGTTGCGCGCCTGACGGTTACGCGCCCGGGCGATCAGCCGTGCGCGGCGATGTGTTCGAGGACCAGCCGCGCGAGCTTCTCCGGCTCCTCGTCCGGGATCCAGTGGCTCGTACCGACGAGCGTTTCCCGTCGGTACGGACCACTGACGTAGCGGGCGGTCGCGTCGACCCCCGCGGGCGCGATGGCGACGTCGCCGTCGCTCCACACCATGAGCGTGGGCACGCGAACGGGTTCGAGGGTCGCTCTCGGATCCACGAAGGGCACGGCTCGATACCAGTTCACGCCGCCGCGGACGGCGTCGGGATCGGCCATGCGCGCGGAGTCCCGCTCGGCTGCCTCGGCGGGTTGCCCCGTCCGCCGCAACACCGAGCGACCGACGGCCTCGTTGCTCAGCAGAATCTCCGGGATCCACGGGACCTGGAAAGCGAGCATGTACCACGAACGCAGCAGCTGCAGGCTCGTGCCGAAGGCACGCAGGAAGGCAGCGGGATGCGGGACGGACACCGCTGTCACGGTCCGGACCAGTTCGGCACGTCGGGTGGCCAGACCCCACGCGACGACCGCTCCCCAGTCGTGCCCGACGACGTGCACGTTCTTGCCTGGCACCACGTCGATGAGCGCAACGGCGTCGTCCACGAGGTGCCGCAGGCGGTAGTCCCGACGACGCCGAGGTCGGGCACCGGGCGAGTAGCCGCGCTGATCCGGGGCGAAGGTGCGGTATCCCGCAGCGTGCAGGTAGGGCGCGACCGCCTCCCAGGATCGGGAGTCCTGTGGGAAGCCGTGCAGAAGAACGATGGGGTCGCCGTCGATCGGCCCGTCGTCGCGGATGTCGAACCGGAGTCCGTCCCTCTCGACGGTCGTGATGCGCTCCCCCACCCGAGTCCCCCTTCGAAAGCCCCCGCTGCGGTCGCGGCGATCGGCACCGACCGGACAAGTGACCGCGAATCCTCCCCTGAACAGGGGTTCGGCCCGGTGATTCGCTTTACGCGTTCTCCGGGCCGGATCTCTGCTTCACGAGCTTCTCTCTGTCGTCCGCGGACGTCTCATAAGCTCGATTCGCACCTTCGATGTTAGCTACGTCACAGTGCGAACGCAAGTCCTTTTCCACGACCCGGGTCAGACCGAGGCGAGCGGGAATCCCAGAGTTGCCCAGTCGTGCAGGCCCCCGCGGTAGTAGGCGAGTGCGGACGCGGGATATCCGGCATCGATCAGCTTCCGGATCGCATCGGGCGACTGAGGGCACTGGGGACCGTTGCAGAAGACGATCGTCGTCCGGGCGGTATCGAGCTCGCCCTTCCTCTCGACGATGTCGTCGTGCGGGATGTTCACGGCACCGGGGAGGCTCACCCCGCTCCGGGAATCCGGCACCCGCGTGTCCACGAGCGCAGCACCCCGGTCGAGCAGTTCGATCACCTCGAGTTCACCGACGGTCGCCACGCCCGCCGCCACCTGCATCGGCTGCACCTCGCCCCAGGTCGTCTCCACCACCGTGCGGTCGGCTTCGCCCTCCAGCGGGCGGGGAACGTTCTGCGGGTCGCCGTCGCGCGTGCGATCGGCACGCCTGATCTGCTGCTCGTCGCTCGTCACGAACCGGACTCTACGGGAGAGTGATCGCCCTCCGCGGGGTTGCCGGAATCCCACTCCCGTTGGGCAAGGATCGCCGTCCCCATCCATCGCCGCAGGTAGCGGCGCAGATCGTCGTCGGAGCGTGGCGGCGTTCCCGGTGACACGAAGAACGACTGCATCGTGCGCAGCACGTATTCGACCAGCTCGGCGAGAGAGTCGTCGTCGTAGCCGTGCTTCTCCCAGTCCACGTCGAATCGCTTGATCATCGCCATGCCGAACATCCACGCCTCTTCCGAGGCGATCTCCTCGGGGTGCGGGTTCGAGTAGGTGCTCGACAACAGGATGCCGAGATGCGGGGTGCGACGCACCTCCGCGAGTGTGTAGACCACGGCTTCGGTCATGGACTCGACCGGGTCGTCGAGCCCCGCCACCTGCCGGGTCAGGCGCTCCAGGAACCCTTCGACCGACGCGATGGCGGCCGCGCGCATGAGGGCGTCGGCGCTCGGGAAGTAGCGGTAGACCGTCTGGCGGATCACCCCGAGTGACTGGGCCACGTCGGCGATGCTGATCTCGGCGCCGGTCCGGTCGATCAGGTCGACGGCAGCCGCAACGATCCGTTGCGACGCCTCTTCGTCGCTGGCGGGAGGACTCCCACCCCACCCACGTCTACGTGCCACTTCGCGCTACCTCGAACCGTCGCCTGGAGAAGGCCCGACGGTAACACGGCCGGCCTCGGTGGATGTGGTCCGAAACGGGCTCCCGCGAGCGAATGGGACACCTATCATACACATGACGCATTTCGTGTATGGTCACGCCGATCGGGGGCCTCCCGGCTCTTCCGAGGTCCTCCCCGACCGTGTCCCAACCAGGTCCACAACCAGTCCGGTGTCGACGAGACGAGGTACCACCCCATGACGAACCTGCAGGTCCGCAAGATGCGCTTCGCATTCGCGGATTACGACGTGCCGTTCCTGTGGAACGAGGAGAATCCGGCCTTCTCGAGCATGGCCAACGCCGTCTCGTTCCTCGCGATCGGCTTCGAGAAGATGATCGTGAACATGATCCGCGAGATCACCCCGCGCATCACCGATCCCGAGGTCCTCGAAGAGGCCAACGCCTTCATGTACCAGGAGGGGCAGCACTCCACCGCCCACCGGCAGCACGTGAAGGGTCTGATCAAGAGCTACCCGGGGCTGCAGGAGACGCTCGACGACGTCATCGGCGCCTTCGACAAGCTCACCGCCGAGACCTCCGCCGAATACCGCCTCGCGTACACCGCCGACCTCGAGGCGACCTTCACTCCGGTCTTCAAGCTCATGCTCGACAACGACGCATCGCTCTTCCGCCCCGGCGACGACCGGGTCGCCTCGTTGTTCATCTGGCATTTCGTCGAGGAGGTCGAACACCGCAGTTCGGCGCTCATCATCTTCGACGCGGTGGTCGGCAGCGATCTGTACCGCATGCGGCAGGCCCCCTCGGTGTTCAAGCACGTTCTCGACGTCATCGCCATCGCGTGCGAGGGCTTCAACAAGCATGTGCCGCTGGAGGAACGGAAGATCGACGCGATGTCGATGTTCGCGTCGTACCGCCGTAAGCAGAACCTGCGGCGCCGGTTGCCGTTCCTGCAGTACGAGGACCACGGCCCGATGCCGCGTGCCTTCGACGTCCTGCCGCTCGGCGAACAGCTCGTCGCGCTGGTGGGCATCGTTCGCAGCCAGATGCCCAAGCACAATCCCGACCACGAGAAGCTGCCGGCGCTCGCCGACGTGTGGTTCCGTCGATTCGACGAAGGCTACGACGTCTCGCACTGGTACACGGCCGAAACCGTGGGCGGAAGGAACAACTGATGTCCGACCTGTGTTCGCCCACCTTCGAGGACCTCTCGACCCGCCTCGGATTCTCGTGCGACGAAGCCGGTGGGATCTTCGAACTGCGCAGCCCGTTCGCGCTGGAGAACTGGACGCTGCCCGTCCTCGAGGCGACCATCGTGCTCGGGGCGGTGCTGATGCTCGTGTACGCGATCGTCCGGCTGCGGCGCACCGGTGACGCCACGAACCTCGTCGTCTGGCTCGGTACGCTCGCGTTCCTGTTCATCATCGAACCGTTGCTGTACTTCCCCGACGCCTTCGGCGTGGAGGACTACCTCGACACGATGTTCGCGCACAACGTGTTCACCGTCGAGTTCATGTGGGGACGCCTGCCGCTGTACATCATCGCGATCTACCCGATGATGGCGACGATCGCGTTCGAGATCGTCCGGATGCTCGGGGTGTTCCGGCAGTACGGCACCGTCGTCGGCGCGGTCTGCGTGGGCTTCGTCCACCACGCCTTCTACGAAATCTTCGATCACCTCGGACCGCAGCTGCGGTGGTGGGAGTGGTCGCTCGACAATCCGATCAATCAGCCCTTCTTCGACTCCGTTCCGCTGCCCAGCGTCGTGGTCTTCGCTGCTCTGTGGCCGATGTCGCTCGCATTCTGCGCGCAGTTCTTCGTCGGCCGGCACATCGACGCCGGGCGCACCTTCGGCGGGCTCGAACTGACCTGGCGCACGATCACCGTCGGGCTTCTCGCGTCCGTGGGTGTGGTGATCCTCCCGGCGCCGGCGACCGTGATCGGCATGGGCAGCACGACTGTTCGAGCGACGATCTATGCTGCCGAACTCGTGATCCTGTCGATCGTGGCGATCTACGTGCTCTCGCGCCAGTGGTCTCGACTGCGGAGCACACCCACCGATCGGCCCTATTCGAACGACCTCGTCCGCTGGTACGCCGTCGCCTATCTCGCTGTGATGGCCGTGCTGTGGATCGGCGCTCTGCCCGACTGGTTCTCCGCCGTCGACGGGGTCACCGAAGCGGGCGACCCGATCGGCAGCCTGTGGTACACCGTGGCGTGCTTCGTCGTCGCGATCGCCTGCGTCGCTGCGGCTTTCACCGTCCCGCGCACGGCCGAGACGAGTCCGGACGACACCGCATCGAAGACGCTCACCGAGGCCTGACGAAGTCGGTGGTATTCGACGCTCCGCTACCGCGGGAGCCGGCCCGCGCTACCGTGCGTCGGCTCCGTCGAGCAACCACCGGTCGCCGACCCGCTTCAATGTGATGACGAAGCGGGTCGCGTCGGTACGTCCCTCCGGCACGACGACGTTCTTCACGTCCTGATCGAGGAAGACCAGCACCGTGGCGACATCGCCGTCGAAGCTCTCGAGACCGGCGTGCTCGGCCCGCGCCGCCGACGTACCCTCCCCGTTCGCCACGAGCTCTCGCAGATCTCCGGCCACCTCCTCGTAGCGGGAGGCGAATTCCTCGGTGGCATTGGAGGTCACGGCGGTGAGGTTGTCGTCGAACGAGCGGTAGTCGTAGGTGCCGAGCGCCACTGCGTACTCGCGGGCCTGCGTGATCGCGTCGTCGCGCAGCGCCGCGTCCTGTTCGGCCTGCCACCAACGGAATCCGAAGAAACCGGCGGCCGCAAGCAACACCACGACGACCGCGGCGGTGACCCACCGGCCCACGCCGGAACGGGTGGCCGCAGCAGCATCGCGCGATTCCGCTGCGGATTCGGTGTCGTTACCGGTGGGGGCATCGGTCGGTGTCATCCGCCCAGTCCTTCCAACAACTTCTTCCAGTAGTTCAACGGCTCCCCCGACGCGACCTCACCGATCCGGCGCCGAACGACGACGAACGAGGACACGGACCGTAGTGGTCCGGTCCCCGTTCGTTCGTACGAGGAGTGCGCCGGGATCAGCCCTGGGTGACGGCGGGGAGACCGCCGCGGAGTTCACCCTTGACGACCTTGCCGCTCGCGTTGCGGGGCAGGGCGTCGACGATCACGACCTCCTTGGGGTGCTTGTACCGCGCGAGGTGCTCGTTCAGGTACGGCTGGAGTTCGTCGAGGGTGAGATCGTCGTTGCCGGGCTCGAGCGCGACGACGGCGACGGGCACCTCGCCCCACTTCGCGTCGGGGCGGCCGATGACCGCGGCCTCGAGCACCTTGGGGTGCCCGTACAGGACGTTCTCCACCTCGGCGCAGTAGATGTTCTCGCCACCCGAGATGATCATGTCCTTCTTGCGGTCGACGACGTAGACGAAGCCCTCCTCGTCGACGCGCACGAGGTCGCCGGAGTGGAACCATCCGCCGTAGAACGCCTCGCTGGTGGCGGTGGGGTTGTTCCAGTACTCGCGCATCATGGTGGGGCCGCGGTAGACGATCTCGCCGACCTCACCGGGGGCGACGTCGTTCATCTCGTCGTCGACCACGCGCGCCTGGATGGTGGGGATGACCCGGCCCACGGAACCGAGCTTGCGGATGGCGTCGTCGCCGTCGAGCACGCAGGTGATGGGCGACATCTCGGTCTGCCCGAAGACCGCCACGTTGAAGGCGTCGGGGAAGGTCTCCGCCATGGCCCGCAGGATCGTGTCGGAGCTGGGTGCCGCACCCCAGGAGATGTTGCGCAGCTTCAGTTTCCGCGGCTCGGCCCGCTGCGCGGCGCACATCGCCTGCCACTGCACCGGCACGAGGAACAGACTGGTGACGTTCTCGGCCTCGAGCACGTCGAGCAGTTCCTCCGGGTCGAAGGCGCCGACCGGGTGGATGACGGTGGGGGTGCCGAGCATCAGGCTCGGGGCGATCGAGCCGAGGGCCGCGATGTGGAACATCGGCGACGCGCAGAAACCGATGCCCGACTCGTCGAACAGACGGAAGGCCCGGATGCAGGTGAGCGACTGCGCTTCGAGATTGGAGTGGGTGAGCACGGCGCCCTTCGGCCGGCCCGTGGTGCCCGAGGTGTACATGATGAGCGCGGGCGTGTCGTTCGGGATCGCCACCGGCGGGTGGGGTTCGCCCTCTTCGGCGACGAGCGCCTCGTAGGAGAGCGAGTCGCCTTCCGGCTCGGCTCCGACCGTGATGGACAGTTCGATGCCCTCGGCCTGGCCACGCGCGGCGGCGGCGAGCGGGACGAGCGGTCCCTCCGCGACGATCGCCTTCGCGCCGGAATCACCCACGAGGAAGGCGACCTCGGGTGCGGTGAGGCGGAAGTTCACCGGCACGGCGATGGCACCGAGGGCGTTGGCCGCGAGCACGATCTCGACGTACTCCGGACGGTTGAGCATGAGGATGATGATGCGGTCGCCGAAGCCGACGCCGCGACGCGAGAGTGCATCGGCGAGCTTCTCGACACGCGTGTTCAGCTGCGACCAGGTGATGGTCTCGCCGCGGAATCGGAAGGCCGTGCGATCGGGAATCATCAGGGCGTGGCGCGCCACCTGATTGTTCCAGTTGTTGCTACGGAAGCGGGTCGCGTCGGAACCGACCGCTTCGGAAACGACAGAGGGGGGAACCATCGATGATCCTCTCGTGACGGGGCGGGAGTGCGGGCACGGCCTGTGCCGAGCCGTCGATGTGTGAGGCACATTACAGGCCCGGAAGGGTTTGGGCCAGAGCTTTTGTTAACGGAGATTCCGCGAATGCGGCCCGACTCGCTCCAGGCGTCGTCGCCGAGCGAGAACGGGTGGATACCGCAGAAAATACTGGTCGAGCGCTGGGTTCACCGGACGGGAGCGGGTGTTCCGACGAGCACGCCGGTCCCTGCTCCCGCCCGGGAAGTTCCTTGTCGATCCCCCGAGAACCGTGCTCGGGAAGGATCGCCCGGTCAGGCGAAGCGGGCGGGGCGCTTCTCCAGCATCGCCATGGCCCCCTCTGCGAAGTCGGCGGAGCCGAGGAGTTCGACCTGGCCGTCCTTCTCCCGCGCGAGCGCCGCGTCGAGTTCGCCGAGCGTCGAGGCGTTGAGGGCCCGCTTCGTCAGTTCCAGGGCACGTCGCGGGCCGGATGCGGTCCGCGAGGCGACGGCGTCGACATGTGCGGCAAGTTCGGCGTCGGGCAGGGTGCGGGCCACCAGTCCGAACCGGTCGGCGTCCTGCGCGGACACCCGCTCGCCGAGCAGTGCCATCTCGGCGGCCCGGGCCCGCCCGATCGCGGCGGGAACCAGCAGGCTCGCGCCGCCGTCGGGCATCAGTCCGATGTTGACGAAGGCGAGCAGGAAGTACGCACTCTCGGCCGCGTAGGTGAGATCGGCCGCGAGGGCGATCGAGACGCCGACGCCCGCGGCGGGTCCGTTGACCGCCGCGATGACGGGGACCGGGACGGACGCGATCGTCCGGACCAGTTCGTTGGCGGTGTCCATGACGACACCGGGGTCCTGCGGATCCGCTGCTCCCGCAGCCAGGTCCGCACCCGTGCAGAACGCCGATCCCTCACCGGTGACGACGATCGTACGGACGCGTTCGTCGTCGCCGGCCGCCTTCACCGCGTCGCTCAGCGTCTTCATCGTGGTCAGGTCGATCGCGTTCATCCGGCGCGGACGCGTGATGGTCAGTCGCAGGATGCCGTCGGCGAGTTCGGACCGCAGGCTCTCGGTGGTGGTCGAGGTCATGCGCGCACCGTCCGGTCGGCACCGGCGATGTCGTTCAGGCGGCCCGTGATGACGGCCTTCGCCTCGGTGACCATGCGGTCGACCAGTTCGCCGACGGTGGGGATGTCGTGGATGAGCCCCTGGCTCTGCCCGGCCGTCCAGATACCGGCGTCGAGATCTCCGTCCTCGAACACCTTGCGGCCGCGCGCACCGGCGACCAGGTGGGCGATGTCGCCGAATTCGGCTCCGCGCGATTCGATCTCGACGACCTCTTCGCTCACCGCGTTGGTGGCGACACGAGCGGTGTTGCGCAAAGTGCGGAAGATGAGCTTGGTGTCGAGTTCGGTGTTGCGGACGATCTGCTCCTTGACCTCGTGGGCCACGGGCGATTCGACCGTGCACATGAAGCGGGTGCCCATGTTGACCCCGTCCGCGCCGAGCGCGAGCGCCGCCACGAGCCCGCGGGAATCGGCGATGCCGCCCGAGGCGATGACGGGGATGCCGAGCTTGCTCGTCGCGGCGGGGATGAGGATCAGGCCCGGGACGTCGTCCTCACCCGGGTGGCCGGCGCACTCGAAGCCGTCGATGCTCACGGCGTCCACGCCGATGCGCTCGGCCTTGACCGCGTGCCGCACGCTCGTGCACTTGTGGATCACCTTGATGCCGGCGTCCTTGAAGTGCGGCAGGTGATCGGCCGGGTTGAAGCCGGCGGTCTCGACGATCTTCACGCCCGAGTCGATGATCGCCTGGCGGTACTCGGCGTACGGCGGCGGATTGATCGACGGCAGGATCGTGAGGTTGACGCCGAACGGCTTGTCGGTGAGTTCGCGCGTCCGTTCGATCTCGCGAACGAGATCCTCCGGGGTGGGCTGGGTCAGTGCGGTGATGAAGCCGAGCGCTCCCGCCTCCGCCACGGCGGCCACGAGTTCGGCGCGGCCGACCCACATCATGCCGCCCTGGACGATGGGATGCTCCACCCCGAAAATCTCGGTGAATCGGGTTCTCACGAGTCCTCCTCGGTCCTTCGAAAAGTGCCGCTGTCGTGACGGTTCCGTATGCGCCCAGCGGTGACGCACCTGAAGAATTGGGGTTAACTTTGCGTCCTGGGTGCTGGTTTGTCAATACGTTCTGTCCTGCAGTTTTGGCGATTATTACCCGAAAGTAGTGTTTCTCTGCAGGGGGTGTGACTGTTACCTTTGAGGCCGACGAACATTCGCCGCGACATCGCGGCCGGAAACAGGATCCACGACGAGGAGGCAGGGTGCCCGAACAAGCGCAGGTCGGGGCACGCACAGCCGCGAAGACCGACACCCCGACCCCCACCGTGCGGCGCCGGCCGAAGAACCGCAAGGCACAGATCGCCACGGTCGCGGCCGAGGCGTTCAGCGAACGCGGCTACCACGGCGTGAGCATCGACGAGATCGCCACTGCCGTCGGCATCTCCGGCCCCGCCCTGTACCGGCACTTCCCGAACAAGTACGCCCTGTTCCACCACGCCGTGGTCACCCTCGCCGACGCCCTCGGCGCCGCCCTCGCGGAGTTCGACGAGCAGAGCGGAGCGAACGGCGCCGAACTCGACGCCGCCGAGGAACTCGAACGCAAGCTCCTCGCGCTCATCCGCACCACGATCGACAACCGCCGGACGGGCGGGTTGTACCGCTGGGAACGTCGCTATCTCACCGGCGAGGACCACAGCGAGATCCGCTCGAAGATGAGAGCGCTCAACCGCCATCTCGCCCGCACGGTCGCGCGCCTGCGGCCCGATCTCACCGACGACGACTACATCCTGCTCAGCAGCGCGATGCTCAGCGTGACCGGCTCCATCACCACCCACCGTGTCCCACTGTCCAACCGGCGCCTGCAGCAGCTGCTGCTCGACGCGTGCACGGCGGTCGCCGCGACCGACCTGGTGCCCGATGTCGACGAGCCCACGCCGCCCCCCGAACCGCGCGGATTGTCCGTAGCGAACAAGCGCGAGGTCCTCCTGCAGGAGGCAGTGCTGCTCTTCGATGCGCGGGGCTATCACGAGGTGAGCATCGAGGAGATCGGTGCGGCAGCCGGTATCAACGCGTCCGGCGTCTACCGGCACTTCGCGAGCAAGGCCGATCTGCTCGCGGCCGCCTTCCACCGGGCCGGTGATCGCGTCGCGGTGATCATCGGCGAGGCGCTCGCCGACTCGACGACCTCCGCGCAGGCCCTCGACGTCCTCACCGAGGTGTACGTCCGGATGTCGTTCGAGAACAGCGAACTGATGTCGGTGTACTTCGCCGAGGTCGGCAATCTGCCCGCGCACCACCGCAGCGACCTGCGGAACATCCAGCGCCTCAACATCGAGGAATGGGCCCGTCTGGTCGGCGAGCTACGCCCCGAACTGCCCGCCGTCGAGTGCCGTTTCCTCGTGCACGCCGCGCTCAACCTCGTGCTCGACACCGGCAACCTCGTGCACTTCCTGCCCACCCCCTCCCGGCAACGCCGGGTACAGCAGCTGATGCTCTCGGTGCTGCTCGGCGGCACCGGTTCGCCGGAGGCGGCGGGATGACCCGCACCGCGACCGCCGCGGTACTCCGCGAGTACGGCGCACCGCTGCGGCTCGAGACGGTGACCGTGCCCGAACTGCGCGACGACGAAGTGCTCGTCCAGGTTCACGGGGTCGGGATCTGCCACACCGATCTCACCGCCGCCGCGGGAGGCGTCCCCGTCCCGACGCCCGTCGTGCTGGGCCACGAGGGTGCCGGGGTCGTCACCGAAGTGGGTTCGGCAGTCACCGATCTCGCGGTCGGCGACCGGGTGGTCCTCGGATTCGACTCGTGCCGCACGTGCCGCAACTGTGCCCGGGGACGGCACGCCTACTGCACGCGGTTCGCCCCGCTCAACTACGGCGGTGTGCGCGGCGACGGCACCGCGGTGCTCCGCGACGCCGACGGAGCACCGTTGCACGGCAACTGGTTCGGACAGTCGTCGTTCTCCTCGCTCGTCGTGGCCACCGAACGCAACGCGGTGCGTCTGCCGGCGGATGTCCCGGTGGCGTCGGCGGGTCCGCTCGGGTGCGGTCTGGCGACCGGCGCCGGAACCGTGCTCGAGGTGCTGCGGCCGGAACGGGGGTCGACGATCGTCGTCTTCGGTCTCGGCGCCGTCGGCATGGCCGCGGTGATGGCGGCACGTATCGCCGGGTGCGCGAACATCATCGGTGTCGACCCCAACCCGCGACGGCACGGACTCGCGCGATCGCTCGGGGCCACCGAGCTGCTCTCCCCCACCGATCACGACGACCTCGGACGCCATCTGCGCCGTCTCACCGGCGGTGGCGCCGACTACGCGGTGGAGTCCGTGGGTTCGGAATCCGTGATCCGGCAGGCACTGTCGTCCCTGACCAGTCCCGGCGTCTGCGCCACCCTCGGACTGCGCGCCGGCCGCAATCCCGTCTCGATCGACCAGACCCATCTGTTGTCCGGTCGCACCCTGACCGGAGTCATCGAGGGCGACGTCGATCCGCACCGGTTCCTTCCCGAACTGGCCGCACTGTGGCGCGACGGGCGCTTCCCCGTCGACGAGCTCGTTCAGACCTTCGATTTCACGAAACTCGACGACGCTCTCGCCGCTGTCGCTTCCGGCGAGGTCGTCAAGGCCGTACTCACCTTCGACATCCAGGGGAACACATGAACGTCGTCCAGCGACTCGAGGAACTGCGCGCCCGCACCGACCGGATCGATCCTCGCGAACTCGACGCCCTCTGGGAGCATCTCGCTCCTGCACGCATCGACGATCTCGTCGGATACCGCTGGAAGGGCTTCAGTTTCGACACCGGGCACCGCACCCACACACTGCTCGGCAGGTCGCGGTGGTACGGGAAGACGTTCGCGTCTGTGTCCGAGGTCCAGCCGCTCGTGTGTTACGACGAGGACGGCGAGTTGTTCTCCGACACGAAGACCGGACGCGGCGAGGCGAGCCTGTGGGAGATCGTCTTCCGCGGCGAGGTGACGGCGACGATGGTTTACGACGGCATGCCGGTCTTCGACCATTTCAAGAAGGTCGACGACGACACCGTCGTCGGGGTGATGAACGGTAAGGGCTCGCTGGTGTTCGACGACGGAGAGCACTACTGGTTCGGTCTCGAACGCGACAGCGCCGTGTAATCGTCCGACGGGAAACGACACAGTGGCCGGACGTGCGTCCGGCCACTGTGTCGTTCTCCGGAGAGAACTCAGATGACGTGCCCGTGCGCCTTCATCCGGCGGCGCATGTCGTTGAGGTAGTAGGTGGCCGACAGTTGGCGGATGGGCCTGGGCACCGCGCGGTAGATCGGCGGGACCACCTTCCAGAACAGGTCGAAGCGCCGCTGGTCGCGCGGACTCCACGGCAGCGCGAACTCGTCGCGCATGCGTTGCGGGAGAAGACCGATCGTCATGAAGCGCTGCAGCGGCATGAGAGCCCGAACAGGAAGCGGGGCGTCGCCGCCGGTGAGGAGGTCGCGGGTGAACGAACGCACCTTCCGGTCGACCTCGAAGGTCGCGATCATCTCGTCCCAGTACCTGTCGAACTCCTCCCGCGTCTTCGGCCACATGTCGTCCTTGACCTGCAGGGCCGTGCCGTAGACCGCGGACTGACGGTAGATGCGTTCGATGTCGGCGTCGGTGAGAGGACCGAACATCCGCCGGTACATGTCGACACCGTTGCGGTACAGCGTTGCGGCAACCCACAACTGGAGTTCGGGGTCGAAGGCGTTGTAGGTCTCCGAGCGCACCGGGACGTGCGCCTTGTTGACCATCCGGACGACCTGCTTCTTCTCCTCGGGAGTACCGAGCGTGACGGCGTAGACGTAGGTCATCGTGGTGCGCAGCCGGTCGAGCGGCCGCTGCAGGGTGGTGCTGTGGTCGGCGACGCCGTGCCCGACACCGCGCGATGCCAGCTGCAGGAGGACCGTCGCGCCGGCGCCGAGCAGGAGCATCGACTCTCCGACGAAGTCGGCCAGTTCGACCGAGCCCACCGGAAGCGGAGCGGGGGTCGCCACCGGTTCGTCGGTGGTGACGGCGGGGGCGCGCTCTTCGGCATGGGTCGTCATCGGAGGTCTCCTGATGGTGAAAGTACGGGTGCAGCACTGTCATACAAATTGTGCACACCCGTACTCAGATAGGCAAGTGCCTATCCGGAGGGCGAATCGACCCCCGCCCGCTCGCGGTGGGCGACCAGGCGCGCGGCCGCGTCCTCGAACTGCACGAGCGTCTGCGTGATCACCTCGCTGTGGTCCTGCGCGGCGATCGCCTCGATCAGCTTCGTGTGCGACCGGATGGCGAGCGTGCCCCACTCGGCGTCCCGCGCGTAGAGGCGGTACGGAATCGTGCGCGCGGCGGTGTTGAGGAACCACGCGAGCTTGGGGCTGTCGGCGATGCGGTTGAGCTCGCGATGGAAGTCGAACTCGGCGTCGGCGATCCGCTCGATGTCGGGTGTCACCCCCTCCGGGACGACGACGAGCATGCGCAGCCTCTCGTTGAGTTCGGCCAGACGCTCGAGATCGGCCGGCGTGGCACGGTCGACCGCACGGAGCGCGAGCTCGACGGCGATCTGTCCCTGCAGCCAGAAGATGTCGTCGATGTCGCCGCGCGTGAGGGGCGAGACCCGGTACCCGCGATTCGGGGCGGATTCGACCATCCCCTCCCCGCGCAGCGTCAGCAGCGCCTCCCGGACGGGGGTGACGCTGACGCCGAGTTCGACCGCCGTCTCGTCGAGCCGGATGAAGTCGCCCGGACGCAGTGCGCCGGACATGATCGAGCCGCGGAGGTGGCCGGCCACCTCGTCGGACAGCTGCGGACGGCGCCGCACGGCCCCCTCCGAACGTCGGGATGCCGCAGCGTGATCCGCCGCTGTCCCGGGGCTGCGTGTCGGTGCCGCCATCGTGTCTCCTGTAGGAATCCGGACAACTGCGCACGGGGGTTGTCCAATTGGCCCGCGAACGCCTAATGTGATGTCCACTACAGCTATCACATCAAATATATGTGATGTGGTCCACCAGGAAGTGTCGAACATGACCCAGAACCTCACCAGTCCGAAAAACGCGAAGAGCAGCTCGGACAAGGCATCCACGGCAGCGAACACCGACACCTTCGCCAGCCTCGACCCCCGGAACGGCGAGGTGATCGCCGAGTATCCGATCGCCGACGAGGCCGCCGTGGGCGCGGCCGTCGAGCGTGCCCGCGTCGCCGCCCGCTGGTGGGAGGCCCAGGGCTTCCGCGGCCGCCGCGACTGGCTCCTCGAGTTCAAGAAGGCCGTCGCGTCCGACGCGACCTCGCTCGCATCGGTGGTGGCGAAGGAGACCGGCAAGCCCTTCGGCGACGCCTTCCTCGAAGTCATGCTGGCGGTCGAGCACCTCGACTGGGCGGCCAAGAACGCCAAGAAGGTGCTCAAGCCTCGCAAGGTGCCCTCGGGCGTCGCGAGCTTCAACCAGGCCGCGACCCTCGAGTACAAGCCGCTCGGCGTCATCGGCGTGATCGGCCCCTGGAACTACCCGGTCTACACCCCGATGGGTTCGATCGCCTACTCGCTGGCCGCCGGCAACGCCGTCGTGTTCAAGCCGAGCGAGCTCACCCCCGGTGTCGCGAAGTGGCTCGAGGACAAGTGGAACTCGATCGCCCCCACCCAGCCGGTCTTCCAGGTGATCACCGGTCTCGGTGAGACGGGTTCGGCGCTCGTACGTTCGGGTGTCGACAAGGTCGCCTTCACCGGCTCCGGCCCCACCGCCCGCAAGGTCATGGCGGTGTGCGCCGAGTCGCTCACCCCGCTCGTCGCCGAGTGCGGCGGCAAGGACGCGATGATCGTCGCTGCCGACGCGAACATCGACGAGGCCGTCGAGTTCGCCGCCTTCGGTGCGTTCGGCAACGCCGGCCAGACCTGCGCGGGCGTCGAGCGCATCTACGTCGAGGAGCCCGTCTACCGTGAGTTCCTCGACAAGCTCACCGCCACCGTCCGGCGTGCGAAGCCGGGCGGCGACGAGAACTCGACCTACGGCCCGATGACGCTTCCGCGCCAGGTCGACATCGTGCGCAACCACATCGAGGACGCCCTGAAGTCCGGCGGCAAGGCCGTCCTGGGCGGACTCGAGTCGGTGCAGGAGCGCATCGTCGAACCCGTCATCCTCACCGACGTGCCCGAGACCTCGGCCGCGGTGTGCGAGGAGACCTTCGGCCCGACGGTCGTCGTCAACAAGGTCCGCGACCTCGACGAGGCAGTCGAGCGCGCGAACGGCACCAACTACGGTCTCGGCGCGTCGATCTTCACGCGCAACAAGAAGAAGGGCCGTCAGCTCGCCGAGCGCCTGCGCAACGGCATGGTGTCGGTCAACTCGGTGCTCGGCTTCGCCGCCATCGCCTCGCTGCCCTTCGGCGGCATCGGCGAGTCCGGCTTCGGCCGCATCCACGGCGCCGACGGCCTGCGCGAGTTCAGCCGTCCCAAGTCCGTCACGGTGGCGAAGTTCAGCTCGCCGCTCAAGCTCATGAGCCTCGAGCGTCCGGAGCGCGACCTGAAGATCTCGCAGGCGATGCTCGAGTTCATGCACGGAAGGTGAGCCGATGACGACCACTCCCCCGCGCACTCGCAGCCGGAAGGCCGCCGTCGTCGCGAAGCCCGAGGCACGTATCGAGAAGGCCGGCACGTTCCCGCCCCCGAACAGGGATCCGCACCCGAAGCGTGGGCGGATGGGCTGGGTCAAGGTGATCGAGGAGCTCGACCCGGTCACGCAGCACCAGGACATCGTGCGGATCACCGCCGGCTACGAGTTCCCGTGGGACTATCAGCGGTCGCTCGAGTTCGCCCTCTTCCGCACGTACTGCGTGCCCAGCATCTCGGAACTGCTCGCCCGCACCGGCGAGTTCGAGAAGCGGCCGCAGAAGCGGTACGACGACACGGCGCTGCTGATGGCCGAGCTGGTCGAACACGGCTACGACGCCGAGCGGGGACGCGAATCGCTGCGCAACATCAACCGGATGCACGGCAAGTACTCGATCGACAACGACGACATGCTGTACGTCCTGTCGACCTTCGTGTACGACCCGCTCGACTGGATCGACCGTTACGGGTGGCGTCGTCTGCACCCGAAGGAGCGGCTGGCATCGTTCTACTTCTACCGCCAGGTGGGCATCCGGATGGGCATCAAGGACATCCCGGAGTCGTTCCAGGAGTTCCACCGGTTCAAGCTCGAATACGAGCGTGAGAAGTTCACCTACAGCGACGACAACCACGCCATCGGCACCTACACGTTGCGCCTGTTCCAGTCGTGGTACCCGAAGGTGCTGAACAAGGGCATCGAGAAGGTCGTCTTCGCACTGATCGACGACCGCATGGCGTCGGCGTTCGGTTTCCCGAAGAGCTCACCGCAGCTGACGGAGATCGTCGAGGGCGCGCTGCGGGCTCGGTCGGCGTTCGTGCGGCGACTGCCGAAGCGACGCGTGTCGCTGTCGGCGGGCAATGCCACCAACCGGACGTATCCGGGTTACCCCCTCGGTTACCGTCCGAACGATCTGGGCGTCGAACACTGACGCACCGATAGACCTGGGGGACAGGAGGGCGGCCCCGCATTCCGGTTTCACACCGGGTGCGGGGCCGTAACTGTTCGGGGAGGAGCGGACCGGGCTCAGTTCTCGACGGGCCGCAGGGCCTGCTTCGACGGGAGCGCGAACCCCGAGACGAAGACGACGACGGCGCAGCCGGCGCACACGAGATAGGCGATCACGAAGCCCGCCGTGCCGATGCCGAGCCCGCCGCCGAGGGTGTGAGCCGCGAGCACCGAGGCGACGACCGCGCTGCAGACGGTACTGCCCACAGTGCGGAGCAGGACGTTGACGCCGTTCGCCGCGGCGTTCTGCGACAGCGGCACCGCGCCGAGCAGGAGCACCGGCAGCGTGCAGTACACGAGCGACGTGCCGATGGCCGCGACGAAGATGGCGGCGACGACGAGCCACAGCGGCTTGCCGGGCACCGCGTGGACGCTGTAGCCGGCGAGCAGGAAGACCGCTCCGGTCATGATCGTGATCTTGGGTCCGAAACGTTCGGTGATCCGGGAGGCCACGATCGCGAAGATCATCATCGCGAAGCTCGCGGCCAGCTGACAGGCCGCGGCCTGGAGGATGGTCAGGTCGTATCCGGCTCCGTGCGCCGACGGCGCCTGCAGCAGCTGCGTGGTGATGAGGGTGTTGCCGTAGAAGGCGAACCCGACGAGCAGTGCCGACAGGTGCGGCGCGAGGACGGACCGGCGGGCCGAGACACGCAGGTCGACGAGCGGATTGCGGTTGCGCAACTGCTGCACGCCCCAGAGCACGAACAGCAGCACCGACGCGGCGAACGAGAGCAGCACCGCGGGGCTCGTCCAGCCCCACGTGCTGCCCTGGGTGATGGGCACGAGCAGGCACACCAGCGCGGCGGACAGGCCGGCGGCGCCCACGGCGTCGAAGCGACCACCGGTGCGGGTGTCGGATTCCGGGATGACGATCCACGCCGCGAGGGCGACACCGGCACCGATGGCGGCGGTGATCCAGAAGAGCAGGTGCCAGTCGGCGAACTGGACGATGGCGGCCGCGAACGGGATGCCGACCGCGGTGCCGATGCCGAGGGTGGAGCTGAGCATCGCGATCGAGCGCTCCACGTGCTCACGGGGCAGGACCTCGCGGAGGATCGCCATGCCGATCGGCAGCACTGCCGCGCCGGCGCCCTGCAGGCCACGGGCGAGGATGAGCAGTCCGATGTCGGAGGTCAACGCGCAGATCAGCGAGCCGAGGGTCATGAGCGAGAACGCGATGAGCAGCATCCGCTTCTTGCCGATCATGTCGGCGAGACGGCCGAAGATGGGCGTCATCACCGCACCGACCAGCAGGGTGCTCGTCACCAGCCACGACACGGCGGTGGTTCCGGCACCGGTGAAGCCCGGCATGCTCGGCAGGAGCGGGACCATGACGGTCTGCATGATGGCCTGGAAGACGGCACCGACCGCGAGAACCGGGAAGACGAGATGCCGCAGGTCGCGCGTCTTCTTCTCCGCCGGTCTGCTCGCCTTCTTCGCTGCGGACGCCGAGCGCGTCGGCGCTGAGACGGACCTACCCGCCACGTGCAGGCGCAGGGGGAGCGAGATCGACATCGACACCCCCTCATCGACAAACAGGTAAATAGCCGTTCACCACATTAGGTGAACGGCTATTTACCCTCAAGAGGAGTGACCAAGGTCATTCGTGCCGCTAAGAACCGTTTCCGTCGAGCAACCGCTGGACCAGCGGCGCGTACACGGCCACGACTTCCTCGACCGTGCCGGTCGCGCGCTCCTGCATCATGCGACGACGCATGATCGCCAACCCCATCAACGCCGACATCGCCAGCTCGGCCCGGAGACGGGCATCCGGCCCCGGAAGCCTCGCGGCGAGAGCGTCGACCATCTGCGCGGAGTAGTTGTCGCGGAGCATGCGGTTGCTCTCCTCGCTGCCCCCGCTCATGAACAGGATGTTCATCGACAACGGCTTGTAGGGCTCGAGCGGGCGGGCGAACATCGCGACCATCCGCTCCCCCAGGCTCTCGAGCGGCCCGTCGAACAGCACCTGAGCGCCGTACTGGAAGTCGACGAGCTCCTCGTACAACTGCTCCTTCGAGCCGAAGTACTTGATGATCAGCGGTGCGCTGACACCCGCTTCCTCCGCGATGTCCTTGAGCGTGATGTCGCGGTAGGGGCGCGTCGCGAACGCCTTCCCGGCAGCGTCGATGATCAACTTCCTGGTCTCGTCGGAAGTCCGGCGACGCTTCTCGGGCCCACCCCGATGCGATGCCTCCGTGCTGCGCACGGTCACATCGCCCGCCTCCCCGACAACGCTCGTCCGAGCGTCAGTTCGTCGGCGAACTCGAGGTCGCCACCCATCGGCAGACCCGACGCGAGGCGGGTGACGCTCAGCCCCGGGAAGTCGCGCAGCATGCGCACCAGATAGGTGGCCGTCGCCTCGCCCTCCGTGTTGGGGTCGGTCGCGATGATCACCTCGGAGACGTCGACGCCGTCCTCCTGGTTGCCGATCCGGGTGAGCAGTTCGCGGATGTGCAGCTGGTCGGGACCGACGCCGTTGAGCGGGTCGAGCGCACCGCCGAGGACGTGATAGCGCCCCCGGAACTCACGGGTGCGTTCGATCGCCTGCACGTCCTTCGGTTCCTCGACCACGCAGATCACCGTACGGTCGCGGCGAGGATCGGAGCAGATCCGGCAACGCTGCTGGTCGGAGACCGTTCCGCAGACCTCGCAGAACTGCACGCCGTCGCGGATCCGCTGCAGCGCCGCCTGCAGGCGGTCGATCTCGGGCGGCTCGACCGAGAGCAGGTGGAACGCGATGCGCTGGGCACTCTTCGGACCGACGCCCGGAAGCTTGCCCAGCTCGTCGATGAGGTCCTGTACCGGTCCTTCGTACAACGCCGACCTCTAGAAACCGGGCAGGCCGGGGATTCCGCCGCCGAGCCCACCCGCGAGCGGACCGAGTTTCTCGGCCGCGATCTCCTGGGCCTTCGCCGAGGCGTCGGCGATCGCACCGACCACGAGATCCTGCAGGGTCTCGACGTCCTCGGGGTCGACGACCTTCGGATCGATCTTCACGGACACGACCTCGCCCGTGCCCTTCACCGTCGCCGTCACGAGGCCACCGCCGGCCTGGCCGGTGACCTCCGCCTGCGCCATCTCGTTCTGCGCAGCGGCGAGCTGCTGCTGCATCTGCTGGGCCTGAGCGAGGAGTTGCTGCATGTCGGGCATTCCACCACCGGGTTGCACGGCACGTCCTTTCTGCACGTTTGTGATGCCAGCCTAGTCGCCGCGCATCGGGGTCGGCACAGACGCCGAGGTCGACGGAACCGGGCTCAGTCGACTTCCTTCTTCAGGTTCTCGAGCACCTGCTGCTGGATCTTCTTCAGGCCGAGCGGCGCGAACGTCTTCTCGAAGAAGCCCTTGACGCCTCCGGCACCCTTCCACTGAGTGAGCACGACGACCGTCGAACCCGTCCCGTTCGGCACGACGCTGTAGGTCGTCACGAGCGTCGAGTTCGCGTCCGTCTCCGTGACGGTACTGCCCTTCACCGACACGGTGGCCTGCACGTCGCGCTGACGCTTCTCCGTGGCCTGGAGGATCCAGTGCACGACGGTGCCGTCACCGCGGCCGCCGGAGATCACGCGGTAGTCGCGGTAGTGCTCGGTGAGGATGCGCGGACGCACGGTCTCGTAGTCGGCCAGGGCGGTGAGCACCGCCTCGGGAGCTGCCGCCAACTGGATCGAACTACTTGCGCTGACCTGTGCCATGAACGACTCCTTCTGCTTCTTCGGTGCTGATGCGGGCTCGAATGTGCCTGTGACGACAGCATCCATCCTGCCCTGCGCGTTCCGGGACGGATGCGACCGCCGGGTCTATTGTGGACGTGCCCACTGATGCGCCGCTCCGAAGGAGTCGAATGCAGATGCCGAGATCGTCAGGTGTGAAGGTCCCGTACGGGGAGGCGGTACACCGTCAGGGTGTCGACCGCCTGCTGCGCTCGTACAGCGCGATTCCGGCCGACGCGCCCGTGCGACTCGCGAAGAAGACGTCGAACCTCTTCCGGGCACGCGCCGCGGTGAACGCGCCGGGGCTCGACGTCTCCGGCCTCGGCGGTGTCATCTCCGTCGACCCTCAGGCCCGCACCGCCGACGTCGCCGGCATGTGCACCTACGAGGACCTCGTCGACGCGACCCTGCCCTACGGCCTGGCGCCGTTGGTCGTCCCGCAGCTGAAGACCATCACGCTCGGCGGCGCCGTCACCGGGCTCGGAATCGAGTCGACGTCCTTCCGCAACGGTCTCCCCCACGAGTCGGTGCTCGAGATGGACATCCTCACCGGGTCCGGCGAGATCGTCACGGCCCGCCCCGAGGGTGAGCACGCCGACCTGTTCCACGGCTTCCCCAACTCGTACGGTTCGCTCGGATACGCCACGCGCCTGCGCATCGAACTCGAACCGGTGAAGCGTTTCGTCGCACTGCGTCACCTGCGATTCGACACGATCGCCGATCTGCAGTCCGCTCTCGCGCGGATCGTCGACGAGCGGACCTGGGACGGCACGCCGGTCGACTACCTCGATGGTGTCGTCTTCTCCGCGACCGAGAGCTACCTGACGCTCGGCACGCAGACCGACGAGCCGGGCCCCGTCAGCGATTACACCGGGCAGGACATCTACTACCGGTCGATCCAGCACGTCTCCGTCAACCGCCCCAAGGAGGATCGGCTCACGATCCGCGACTATCTGTGGCGGTGGGACACCGACTGGTTCTGGTGCTCACGGGCTTTCGGTGCCCAGAACCCGAAGATCCGCCGATTGTGGCCGAAGCAGTTGCTGCGCAGCAGTTTCTACTGGAAGCTCATCGCGCTCGACCACAAGTACTCGGTGGCCGACCGGATCGAGGCACGCAAGGGCAATCCGCCCCGCGAGCGCGTCGTGCAGGACATCGAGGTTCCGCTCGAGCGCACGCAGGAGTTCGTCGAGTGGTTCCTCGACGAGATCCCCATCGAGCCGATCTGGTTGTGCCCCTTGAAGTTGCGCGACATCGAGTCGTCCCCGGAGGCCGGTCGTCCGAGCACCTCGGACGCCCAGCGCCCGTGGCCGCTGTACCCACTCGAGCCGAAGCGCGCCTATGTGAACGTCGGGTTCTGGTCGTCCGTTCCCATCGTGCCCGGCGCCGAGGAGGGCGCCGCCAACCGGTTGATCGAGAAGAAGGTCGCCGAACTCGACGGGCACAAATCGCTCTACTCGGACTCCTACTACTCGAAGGACGAGTTCGAGGAACTTTATTACGGCGGTGGTGAATACCCCGCCCTCAAACAGAAATACGACCCTCGGTCCCGTCTACTGGACCTCTTTTCGAAGGCGGTGCAACGAAAGTGACCATATTCAAGGCCGACAACGATCGGTCCACCGAGGACAAGCTCGCACTCGCCCAGATCGTCGAGATCGTGACCGGCGGCGACATGCCGCTGCGCTTCACGGCCTACGACGGATCGGCGGCGGGCCCCGAGGACTCCCCCTACGGTCTGCATCTCGCATCGCCCAAGGGAGCGACGTACATTGCCACCGCCCCCGGCGATCTGGGTATGGCACGGGCGTACATCTCGGGCGATCTCCAGGCGAAGGGCGTGCATCCCGGCAACCCCTACGAGTTGCTCGCCGCGCTCGGCGACCTGCACTTCGAACGTCCCCCGGCCCGCGTCCTCGCGCAGATCGCCCGGTCGCTCGGCACCGAACTGCTCAAGCCGATCGCGCCGCCGCCGCAGGAGCACCTGCCGCGCTGGCGCCGCATCGCCGAGGGCCTGCGGCACTCGAAGTCGCGCGACGCCGAGGTCATCCACCACCACTACGACGTGTCCAACGAGTTCTACGAGTACGTCCTCGGGCCCTCGATGACGTACACCTGCGCCGTCTTCGAATCCGAGAACCAGAGCCTCGAGGACGCCCAGGAGAACAAGTACCGTCTGGTCTTCGAGAAGCTGCGGCTGAAGCCGGGCGACCGTCTGCTCGACATCGGTTGCGGCTGGGGCGGAATGGTGCGTTACGCCGCTCGGCGCGGTGTGAAGGCCCTCGGCGTGACGCTCTCCAAGGAGCAGGCGGAGTGGGCTCAGAAGGCCATCGTCGAGGAGGGTCTGAGCGACCTGGCCGAGGTCCGGCACTCCGACTACCGCGACGTGCCCGAGGGCGGGTTCGACGCCATCTCGTCGATCGGCCTGACCGAGCACATCGGTGTCGCCAACTACCCGGCCTACTTCCGGTTCCTCCACAGCAAGCTGCGGGCGGGCGGTCTGCTGCTCAACCACTGTATCACCCGGCCGACGAACAACACCCGTGCCAAGGCCGGCGGTTTCATCGACCGGTACGTCTTCCCCGACGGGGAGCTCACCGGTTCGGGTCGCATCATCACCGAGGCGCAGAACATCGGCTTCGAGGTGATGCACGAGGAGAACCTGCGCGAGCACTACGCCCTGACGCTCAAGGGTTGGTGCGAGTACCTCGAGAAGCACTGGGAGGCCTGCGTCGCCGAGGTCGGTGAGGGCACGGCTCGCCTGTGGGGTCTGTACATGGCCGGTTCCCGCCTCGGCTTCGAACGCAACGTGGTGCAGCTGCACCAGGTGCTCGCGGTCAAGCTCGGCGACGACAAGAAGCCGCAGACGCCGCTGCGGCCCTGGTGGGTCGCCTAGTCGCCCGGTCGGCACCACAACAGAAGAGCGCGAAACGGTCGGAGGAGCGGGCATTTCCCGCTCCTCCGACCGTTTCGCGCTCCGATGGACTGTCACCGAACGGGAAGGGCTCCCGACGCCGTGGCGTCGGGAGCCCTTCCGTGCAACCGTCGTGTGCGTCAGCTGCGCAGCGACGCCGGCGGGTTGAAGCGCTCGCCGTACTTGGCGGCGAGTTCCTCGGCCCGCGCGACGAAGCCTTCCTTGCCACCCGGGTAACCGACGATGTACTGAGCGACACCACCGGTCCAGGCCGGGAAACCGATGCCGAAGATCGAGCCGATGTTGGCGTCGGCGGTGGTCTCGAGAACACCCTCGTCGAAGCACTTCTGGGTCTCGATCGCCTCGGCGAAGAGCATGCGGTCGATCAGATCCTGCAGCGGCACATCGAGGGTCGCCTCGGTCTTGTAGTGATCGCGCACGCCCTGCCAGATGCCCAGGCGCTTGCCGTTCTCGTCGTACTCGTAGAAGCCGGCCTTCTCGAGGCGGCCCGGACGGCCCTGCTCGACCATCCAGTCGACCACGTCGAGTGCGGGATGACGCGTGGTGCCGAGCTTGGTGTCGCCCTGCTTGGCGGCCTCCTCGGTTTCCTTCGCGATCTTCTGCATGAGCTTCATGTTCAGCTCGTCGGTCAGCTGCAGCGGCGGAGCCGGGTAACCCGCCTGCGAACCGGCCTGCTCGATGGTCGCGGGCTCGATGCCCTCGCCGAGCATGGCGATGGCCTCGTTGACGAAGGTGCCGATCACACGCGAGGTGAAGAAGCCGCGACTGTCGTTGACGACGATCGGGGTCTTGCGGATCGCGAGCGTGTAGTCGAACACGCGGGCCAGGGCCTCGTCGGAGGTCTTCTCACCCTTGATGATCTCGACCAGCGGCATCTTGTCGACCGGCGAGAAGAAGTGGATACCGATGAAGTCCTCGGGACGCTTGACGCCGGTCGCGAGACCGGTGATGGGCAGCGTCGAGGTGTTCGAACCGAGCAGCGCGTCGGGATCGACGATGTCTTCGATCTCCTGGAACACCTTGTGCTTGAGCTCGGTGTTCTCGAACACCGCCTCGATGACGAAGTCGACGCCCGCGAAGTCGGCGGGGTCGGCCGTCGGCGTGATGCGGTCGAGCAGAGCCTTCGACTTCTCCTCGGTGGTCTTGCCACGCGAGAGAGCCTTGGTCTCGATCTTCTCCGAGTAGTTCTTGCCACGCTCGGCGGCCTCGAGGGTGACGTCCTTGAGGACGACCTCGTAACCGGCCTTGGCGGAGACGTAGGCGATGCCGGCGCCCATCATGCCCGCACCGAGAACGCCGATCTTCTTGATCTCACGCTTCGGCACGTCCTTCGGACGCGAAGCGCCCGAGTTGATGGACTGCATGTCGAAGAAGAACGCCTGGATCATGTTCTTCGCGACCTGGCCGGTGGCGAGCTCGACGAAGTACCGCGACTCGATGGTCGAGGCGTTGTCGAAGTCCACCTGCGAGCCCTCGACGGCGGCGGCCATGATGGCGCGCGGAGCCGGCATCGGGGCGCCCTTGATCTGCTTGCGCAGGTTCGCGGGGAAGGCCGGGAGGTTCGCGGCGAAGGCCGGGCTGGACGGGGTGCCGCCGGGGATCTTGTAGCCCTTGACATCCCACGGCTGGACGCCGCCCTCGGGGTTGGCCTTGATCCATTCCTTGGCGGCCGGAACGAGCTCCTCGACGCTGCCCACGACGTCGTGGACGAGGCCGATCTCCTTGGCCTTGACCGCGTTGTACTTGTTGCCCTGCAACAGAACCGAGAGCAGAGCGGTCTGGATGCCGAGGAGGCGCACGGTGCGGGTGATGCCACCGCCACCGGGGAGCAGGCCGAGGCTCGCCTCGGGCAGGCCGATCTGGACACCCTTGACGTCGGCGGCGATGCGGTGGTGCGTCGCGAGGGCGATCTCGAGACCGCCACCGAGGGCCGCGCCGTTGATGGCGGCGACGACGGGCTTACCGAGGGTCTCGAGGCGACGCAGGTCGGCCTTGATGCCCTGGACCTCGTCGAACGCGGCCTGCGCGTCGTCGGGGCCGATCGCGATGATGTTGCGCAGGTCACCGCCGGCGAAGAAGGTCTTCTTCGCGGAGGTGATCACCACACCGGTGATGGAGTCCTGCTCCTCGTACAGGCGGTCGACGGTGGCCTTCATCGACGCCTTGTACAGCTCGTTCATCGTGTTGGCGCCCTGGTTGGGGTCGTCAAGGGTCAGCACGACGATGCCGTCGGCGTCCTTCTCCCAGGAAATCATGTTGTCGCTCACTGTTGTTCGAATTCCTTCCGGTGTCAGACGCGCTCGATGATGGTGGCCACACCCATGCCGCCACCGATGCACAGGGTGACGAGGGCGCGCTTGGCTCCGCGGCGCTCGAGCTCGTCGATCATGGTGCCGGTGATCATGGCGCCGGTGGCGCCGAGCGGGTGGCCCATCGCGATGGCGCCGCCGTTGACGTTGAGCTTCTCGTCCGGGATGTTCAGATCCTTCTGGAACTTCAGGACGACCGAGGCGAAGGCCTCGTTGATCTCGAACAGGTCGATGTCGTCGACCGTCAGGCCCGCCGCGGCGAGAACCTTGTGCGCGGCCGGCGTGGGGCCGGTGAGCATGATCGTCGAGTCGGCACCGGAGGTGGCCGTGGCGACGACGCGGGCACGCGGGGTCAGGCCGAGGTCCTTGCCGGCCTGCTCGGAACCGACGAGCACGAGTGCCGCGCCGTCGACGATGCCCGAGCTGTTGCCGCCGTGGTGGACGTGATCGATCTTCTCGACGAAGTGGAACTTCTGCTGCGCCACGGCGTCGAAGCCGCCCATCTCACCGATGGTCGCGAACGACGGCTGCAGCTTGGCCAGACCCTCGAGGGTCGTGTCCGGACGCATGTGCTCGTCCTGGTCGAGGATCGTCAGACCGTTCTGGTCCTTGACCGGGACGACCGACTTGGAGAAGTAACCGCCGGACCAGGCTGCCGCCGCGAGCTGCTGCGAACGCAGTGCGTAGGCGTCGACGTCCTCGCGGGTGAAGCCCTCGATGGTCGCGATGAGGTCGGCGGAGATGCCCTGGGGAACCAGGTAGCTGTCGTAGTTGGTGGCGGGATCGAGCATCCACGCGCCACCGTCGGAGCCCATGGGCACGCGGGACATCGACTCGACGCCACCGGCGAGGACGAGCTCGTCCCAGCCCGAGCGGACCTTCTGCGCAGCCATGTTGACGGCCTCGAGGCCCGACGCGCAGAAGCGGTTGATCTGGACGCCGCCCGTGGTGACCGGCAGGTTCGCGATGGTGACAGCGGTGCGGGCGATGTCGGCACCCTGATCGCCGACGGGGCTGACGACACCGAGGATCAGGTCGGAGATACGGTTCTCGTCGAGATCGGGGAATCGAACACGCAGCTCGTCGATCAGGCCCGTAACCAGGGAGATCGGCTTGACGGAGTGCAAAGAGCCCGTCTTCTTGCCTCGGCCGCGTGGTGTTCGGATGGCTTCATAGATGAATGCCTCGGTGGTCACAGTGCGCAGGTTCCTTCCCGTGCTTGCGGAGCGACGGCACCCACGGCCCTGCAGAGGGCCGCCGTGCCCAACCTCCCCCACGGTAGAAGCGGACGGCCCTCGGCGGTAAGGACCGAAGCGATCGGTGTCCGTGACCGAACCGAACGTCCGGAAACCGTCTACGGAGCCACCGCTGCCCGCAGGCCGCGTCCTCTGTGCAGGACTTCTCCCAGCGCAGCGAGGGGAACGGGCGCGTCGACGAGCTCGGCCCAGGGGTGGACGGCGACCGTGCGAGTCAGGAACGCCACGGCCTCGTGCAGGTGCCGGGGTTCGTAGTTGTGCACCCCGCTGATGGTGAGCCAGCCGCGCACGATCGCCTCCGGATCGACAGGGACTGCGGCGGCGGGAGCCACCGACCCCGCGAGGACGACGCGGCCACCGATGTCCAGGCGCGGTACGAGCGAGGCGATCGCCTCCGACGACCCGGAGAAGTCGAGGGCGACGTCCACGGGACCACCCTCGTCGGCGACCGCTCCGAATCGTCCGGCACACGCGGTGCGCCGGGGATCGACGTCGAGGACCACGACCTCGGCACCGGCATCCGCACACATGGCCACGGCCGTGACACCGAGCATTCCGGCACCGCACACCACGACCCGGCGTCCTGCGAGGTCGCCGGCCGCGTCGATCACCGCGGCGGCAGTGGCGGTCGCGCACGCGGCGGGAGCTGCGACGACGTCGGGCAGCAGGTCCGGGACGGGCACGAGTTCCGTGCCCGCGGGCAGGACGATGTACTCGGAGTACGTTCCCGACAACGGCCACGGCCCGGTGAACGGTTCGTGACCGACCTTCGTCACCGATCTGCACTTGGCCGTGCGCCCGGATCGGCAGCGGTCGCACTCGTGGCACACGCGCGTCACGCTCCACACGACCCGCTCCCCCACGTCCGAGGTGGCATGCGGGCCGACCGCGACGATCTCCCCGACCCCTTCGTGTCCGAGAACCGACGGCACCGGACCGCAGCGTCGTCCGGACACGGTGTGCAGATCGCTCCCGCACACCGTGGCGAGCCGGACACGGACGAGCACGTCGCCGTCACGCAGGGCCGGTACCGGCACCTCTCGCATCTCGATGTCCGCTCCCGTCCACACCGCCGTGCGGCTCACACGACCTTCGAGCGGATCCATCCCGACACCCTTTCGATGACGTACACGACGGCGAACACGATGACCACGATCGCACCGGCGAATTCGAAGTTCAGTGTCCGGACCGCTTCGAAGAGAAGGAATCCCACGCCTCCCGCACCGACGACACCGAGAACGGTCGAGGTGCGGATGTTGACGTCGAGCAGGTACAGCGTCGAACCGACGACGGACGGAACCACCTGGGGAATCACCGCGGCGAACACGGTCTTCCACCATCCGCCACCGACGGCGCGGACCGCGTCGAGCGGACCGGAGTCGATCTCCTCGACGGCGTCGGCGACGAGTTTGCCGAGGAATCCGACGGATCCGACGGCGAGCGCGCATGCACCGGCGACGGGGCCGAGTCCGATAGCGGCCACGAAGATCACCGCGAGGACGAGTTCGGGGACGGCCCGCACGACGAGGATCACGGCGCGTGCGGATGCGTAGACGGTGGGATGTGGCGACACGTTGCCCGCAGCCAGGATCCCGAAGGGTAGTGACAGCGCCGCGCCCACGGCGGTCGCGACCGCACCGATCGCGAGGGTCTGCAGCACCGCGTCGGCGAGATCCCATCCCACCGCGGCGAAGTCCGGCGGCACGAGACGCGTGAAGACCTCGAGGGACGGACCGATCCACGTGAACAGCTCGCGCGGGTCGATACGGAGGGTGATCAGGGCGAGTACCGTGGCTCCCACGACGGTGACCGAGAAGACGGTACGTGAGACACGTTCGCGTCCGGGACCGTTCGCGGAGGGGGTGAGCAGGGCGCGCCGGACGAGGATGGCGACGACCTCCATCGCGGCGATGATCACCAGGATCACGCACACGATTCCGAGCGCTCGTGGATAGACCAGTCCGCGCAGTGCGTCCTGCAGCGCGAACCCGATGCCGCCGGCACCGACGAAACCGAGGACGACGGAGGTTCGGAGGTTGATGTCGATGCGGTAGACGAAGTTCGCGGTCCAGGACGGAACGACCTGCGGCAGAACCGCGTTGATCATCTCGCGGACGTACCCGACGCCGGTGCTGCGCACGGCTTCCCGCGGCCCGGCGTCGGTCTGTTCGATCGCGTCGGCGAACAACTTGCCGAGCATGCCGATCGAATGGAGCGCGAGCGCGAGAACACCGGGGAGCACGCCGATTCCGAGTGCGCGGACGAACAGGACCGCGAACAGCAGGTCGGGCATGGCGCGGCAGAACGTGATGACGGCGCGGGCGATGCGATACAGCACCGGATGCGGTGTCGTGTTGCGTGCCGCGAGGAATGCGAGCGGGATCGAGGCGACCGCCGCGAGGACGGTGCCGAGCACCGCCATGAGCAGCGTCTCGAGGGCGAGGACACCGATGCGGCCCGGATCGTCGAGCCGCGGCGGCAGCATGCGTTCGATCAGGCCGGCCGTCGAATCGAGCCCGTCGAGCAGGGTCGCGGGCGCGAAGTCGATATACGCGGCCGATGCCAGGACGGCGACCGCGACGATCGCCCACCCGGCGGTGATCGTCCGCCGGCGGCCGCGACCGGCGTCGTGGGGCGTCGGCTCGGTGCGGGGTGGGGCGAGGATGCTCATGCCGACCCGGCTCCGAGCGGGTCGGAGGCGGGCTCGACGCGCCGGTAGATCTCCATGGCCTCGTCGCGTGAGAGACCGACCGCGGGGCGATCGAGCACTTTGCGGCCGTCGCGCAGACCGACGATGCGGTGTGCCCACCCGAGTGCGAGGTCGACCTGGTGCAGCGTGCACACGACGGTGAGCTTGTCCTCCATGCACACTCGGAACAGCAGGTCCATGACCACGCCGGCGTTCTCCGGGTCGAGGGAGGCGACGGGTTCGTCGGCGAGCAGGACCGTGGGCCGCTGCATGAGGGTCCGCGCGATCGCGACGCGCTGCTGCTGGCCTCCTGAAAGCGTGTCGGCGCGCCGGTCCGCGAGGTCGGCGAGACCGACCCGGTCGAGATGTTCCCGCGCCTCGACACGCATCGCCTTCGGGTAGGTGAGTGCCCCGTAGCGGGGCAGCGACAGTCTGCCCAGTCCGCCGATGAGTACGTTCTCGAGGCAGCTGAGCCGTCCGACCAGATTGAACTGCTGGAAGACGAATCCGACGTTCCTGCGCAGCGACCGCAGTTCACGGCGCGACGCGAGATCGACCCGCGTCCCGGAGACGTCGATGCTGCCCTCGGTGACGGGGTGCAGACCGTTCAGGCACCGGAGGAAGGTCGACTTCCCCGAGCCGGACAGGCCGAGCAGCACGACCAGTTCGCTGCGGTGGACGTCGAGATCGACGCCGGACAGCGCGGTGGTGGTGCCGAATTCCTTGGTGACACCACGGACGGAGAGAACGAGATCGTCGCCGGCGACCTGATGGGTGGGATCGATGTTCATCGTCAGCCCTTGCACTTCTCGGAGCCGGTGATCTCACAGACGTGGCGTACCCCGTCGTAGTCGGCGTCGGTCGCGGGCACGACACCCCAGGCACGTTCGTCGGTGATGCGGCATTCGCCGTCGCAGTATCCCTGTGCGCGCAGGTAGTCGGCGTTGCCCTTCTCGGTGAGGATGCCGGCGAGTCGTTCGACGACCTCGGTGCCGAGGGAATTGTCGCCGACGAACAGGGATCCGGCGATCGTCTCGGATTCCCAGACCTTCTTCAGTTCGCCTTCCCGGATGTCGCCGCTCTCGATCATGGTCTTGTCGACCATGGTGTCGAACGCGAAGCCGGCATCGCAGTCGCCCGCTGCGATCGCCAGTGCGGAGGCGTCGTGTCCGCCGGCGTAGACGGGGGTCAGGCCGGCGACGAGATCCTGCTCGGTTCCCGATCCGACGACTCCCGCTTCGATGAGTCCTGCCGAGGGGTACAGGAATCCGGACGTCGAACCGGGATCGACGAAGCACACGTCCTTGTCCGCGAAGTCCTCGATACTGTCGATCCCGGAGTTGCCGGACTGCGTCAGACCGTAGGAGCGGTAACCGGGTTCGGCGCCCGGATCCTGCACCACGGCGCCGAGCGGGGTGGTGTCGGCGCCGTTGAGCTGTGCGACGACGTACGCGAAGGGACCGAAGAAGGCGAGATCGACGTTGTCGGCGATCATGCCTTCGACCACGCCCGCGTAATCGGAGGCCTGGACGAACTCGACGGTCGATCCGGTCTCGTCCTCGAGCATCTTCAGCAGCGGTTCGTAACTCGCCTTCAGGTCGGACGAGTTCTCGGCCGGAATCGCACCGAGCGTGAGGGTTTCGGGGAAGCCTTGTTCGGTGAGCGCGTCGGGATCCGAACCACCGCAGGCTGTCAGGGCGAGGGTGAGTCCGGCGGCGAGACCGGCACAGGCAACGGTGCGCCGGGACGACAGGGAACGCATGGGGGTGTCCTTCGTGTCGGGGGTCAGGCGAGGAGCAGAGCAGGCAGATCGGCGATCGAGTCGAGAACGTGTGTGGCTCCGGCTTCGCGGAGCGTCGCCTCGTCGTGGGCGCCGGTGCGGGTTCCGGCGACGACGGAGGCGCCGGCGCGCAGACCGGACAGGATGTCTCCTGCCGTGTCCCCGACGACGGCGACGTCACGGACGTCGTCGGTACCGGTGCGCAGCAGGGCGGTGAGGATCATGTCGGGGTAGGGGCGTCCGCGACCGGCGTCGGCGGGCGTGAGAGCGAGGTCGGCGAGGTCACGCCAGCCGAGTGCATCGAGCAGCCTGTCCTGGGTGGATCGGCTGAATCCGGTGGTGAGTACGACTTTCACGCCGGCCTCACGCAGCTGCGTGATCGCCTTCTCGGCGCCGGGGACGGCGGAGACGTCGCCCTGGTCGACGAATCGTTCGTAGGCGCGTTCGAAGGCGTTGTTGGCGATCCGGGCACGTTCGTCGCTGCCGAACAGTGCGCGGAATACGACGATCTTCGACTGCCCCATGGTGTCGAGGACGTATCGGCGTGCGTCGTCCCGGTCCGGGCCGCTCGCGGGAAGGCCGACGGCGGTGGCCGCCTCGTCGAATGCGCGAACGACGAGTCCGTCGTCGGCGACGGTGGTTCCGGCCATGTCGAGCACGGCGAGTCGGATGGTCATGTTCTTCTCCAAGGGTTTCGGGGCGTCCCGTTCCGGGATGTCAGAGGCCGAGAAGGTCGGCGGTCTCCTCGCCGAGATAGGGGCCGAGGGTCATACCGCGGCCACCCGGACCGGCGACGACCCACACGTCCTCATCGGCCTTCGCGCGGTGCACGAGCGCCGTGGGGTCGATGCACTGGCTGTACACACCGGCCCAGCGCCGGACGACGCGCGGCAGTCGGCGGCCGAGGAACTCCTCCGTCACCGCGACGAGGTGGTCGTAGGGTTCTTCGTCGACGTCGAAGTCGAACGGTTCGTCGTAGGCGTGGGTATCGCCGATGGTGAGGCCGCCGTGCAGGCGCTGGACGCACAGCAACTGCATGCGATGCCGTGCGGCGACGGGTCGTTGCTCTTCGGAGGCGGTGAGGTCGTCGAGGGCGGTACCGGCGAATCCCGGGTAGTAGCGCAGGCTGTCGCCGTCGGCGATCGACGTGGTGAGGTCTTCGCCGAGCGGTGCGGTCTGCATCATCTGCAGTCGGACCCTGCGCAACGGCAGGTCGTCGGCGAGGTCGCGGGCGAGGCCACCGAGTGTCGCGCCGGGACAGACGAGAACGAGGTCGGTCTCGTGCACGGTGCCGTGGTCGTCGCGCACCTGCACGGTCCCGTGGGGCGTGCGGGAGACGTCCCGCGCCTCGGTGGACGGCAGGAACCGGTAGCGGCCCGAGGTGGCGAGGTGTTGCCGGATCGCCGGGAGCGCGATGCGGGATTCGACGGCGGCGTCGGCGCTGCAGTGCAGTGCCGCGAGGAACTTGCCGCGTAGCGCGGGGTTACGGCGGCGCGTCTCGTCCGCATCGAGCAGGGCGAATCCCCGTCGCTGCGCGTCGTCGCGTGCGATCGCTTCCTCGGCGACGGCGACCTCGGCGTCGGTGCGCAGCAACGTCAGCGAACCGTTCGCTCGGAAACCGACGTCGGGAACACGGGCACCGAGGTCCTCCCACAGCTCGCGGGAGCGCAGGGTGGCGTCGAGTTCGCCGCGTGTGCGGCCGGAGACCCAGACGAGTCCGAAGTTCCGCACGGTGGCGCCGCGCGCTTCCGGTTCGCGTTCGAGGTGCAGGACGTCGTGTCCGCGGCGGACGGCGGCGTCGGCGTGTGCGGTGCCGAGGATGCCGCCACCGATGATCAGGATTCGCATGGGGACGACAGTGACGGATGGTCTAGACCATATGGGGGTGGTTCGGCGAACGCCCGGTGAACAGTTGGTATAGACCGGAATTCGGTTACGCTGGATGTGTGGCCACCGTCGTTCGCGAAGCGCGCACCCTCAAGCACCAGGTCGTGCGCCGCCAGGTCGAGTGCCTCCTCGACCAGCTCAGCGTGGGAGATCAGGTCCCTTCCGAACGCGATCTCGCCACACGATTCGACGTCGCCCGCGAAACCGTCCGTCAGGCACTTCGGGAACTGCTCGTCGACGGTCGCATCGAACGGCGGGGCCGCAGCACCGTCGTCGCCGGACCGAAGATCGTCCAGCCTCTCGTCATCGGTTCCTACACCGAGGCCGCCCTGCTCGAAGGGCGCAGCGCCGGGCGTGTGCTCGTCGCGTGGACCGATCTCGTCGCCGACGACGAGTTGGCCTGCCGTCTCGGTCTCGAACCCGGCGATCCCGTCCTCGAACTCGAACGTGTCCTGCTCACCGACGGCGTGCATGTCGGGCTCGAACGCACGCGCCTTCCCGCACACCGCTTTCCGGAGCTGCGCCGGACGCTGGATCCGTCGTCGTCGCTGTACGCCGCGATCCGTTCGTACGGGATCACCTTCGCGCGGGCGGTCGAGCGGATCGAGACCACGCTGCCGGATGCGCGCGAGGCGGCGCTGCTCGACGCCGACACGCGCACCCCCATGCTGCTGCTCGAGCGGATCTCCTACGACGAGAACGACGTGCCGATCGAGCACCGCCGGTCGCTCTACCGCGGCGACCGGATGTCCTTCGTCACGACCGTCACTCCCTGAGCAGCAGGTCAGTCGACGCCCAGGCCTGCTTCTCGCGCACGCACGATCGCGCTCGCCCGGTCGGCGGCACCGATCTTGCCGAGGATGTTCGACACGTGGTTGCGCACCGTCTTCTGGCTGAGCACGAGCCGACGGGAGATCGCGGTGTTGTCCAGTCCGCGGGCCACGAGATCGAGGATCTCCCGCTCCCGTTCGGTCAGGTCCGGGAAGGCCGCCGAGGTGTTGCGGGAGGTCGCGACCGCCGCAAGGGCTTTCGCCGCGACCGCCGCACCGACGATCATCTCGCCGTCGGCCACGGCCCGGATCGCCCGTTCGACCCCTGACGGATCGGCCCCCTTGACGAGATAACCCGACGCACCGGCACGGATCGATGCGACGAGGATGTCCTCGTCCTCGTGCATGGTGACCATCAGGATCCGGGTGCCCGGCGACTTCCGGAGGATGCTGCGGGTCGCGTCGATCCCCGATCCGTCGCCGAGTTCGATGTCCATGAGCACGACGTCGACGTCGGTGGTCACGACCTCGAGCGCCTCCCCCACCGAACTCGCCTGGCACACGACGTCGATCCCGCCGAGGGTGCCCAGCAGGGCCGCCATACCGAGGCGGAAGACGGGATGGTCGTCGACGACCGCAACGCGTATCGCTCCGTTGTCGCTCATGATTCGGACCAGGGTAGCCGTGCCCGCACCACGACACCGCGCGGGTCGCCGGGTTCGATGCCCACCGTTCCGCCGACCTCCCGGGCCCGTTCCCGCATGCTCTGCGTCCCCACACCGACACGCGCGTCGGTCGCGAGCCCTCGTCCGTCGTCGACGATGTCGAGGACCAGCAGGTCGCCCTCCGCCGCGACCCGCACCGTGCATTCGTCGGCGCCGGAGTGCCGTCGTGCGTTGATGATCGCCTCGGAGGCGATGCCGTAGGCGGCCCACGCGATCGGCCCGGACATCCCGGCGGGGAGGTCGGACTGCAGGTCGACGCGGAATCCCGCGCGGGCGTGGGTGATCACGAGTTCGTCGAGTGCGGCGGTGAGGCCGAGTTCGTCGAGGACCGGGGGCAGCAGACTGCGCGACAGTTCGCGGACACCGTCGACCTGCCGGTCGAGTTCGCGGAGCAGTTCGTCGACAAGTCCGGCCGCGGCTTCCGGGTCGGTGGCGACGAGATTGCGTGCGCCCTGCAGGCCGAGCCGCACCCCGGCGAGCGACGGGCCGAGACCGTCGTGCAGTTCACGGCGGATGGTGCGGCGTTCCTCGAGTCTCACCTCGGTGAGGCGGCGACGTGCGTCTTCGAGGTCCTCCGCAGACCGCAGGACGACGAGACCGGCGTCGACGACGGTCGCGAGTTCGGTGAGCGCCCGCCGGCTGCGTGTCCCGAGCGATTCGCCCGGGGGTGCGGTGACGGCGAGTGTGGCGTCACCGGAACCGACCGGCACCTCCTCGACGGGTCCGGTCGCGGTCCCCCAGCGTGCGATCACGTCGCTGCCGCGGCGCACCTCGACCGATTCGAGGCGCAGTGCGGTACCGATGCCGGCGGCGAGTTCGCCCAGCAGCAGGTCGGGGGAATCGGCACCGGCGAAGTGCCGCCCGAGGATCCGGACGGCGCGTGCCGGGTCGACGCCGTCACCGTAGACGAGGCGGTGCACCTTCCGGCCGAGCCACATCCGCACCGGTTGCACGGCCAGGGCGACGGCGGTGGCGGCGACCGCCTGGGCGAAGACCGACTCGTTCGGGAGCACCAGCGACACCGCGACCGTCACCGCGAGATAGCAGGTGACGAGCACGGCGGTGAGACTGCCGGCGAGCGCGGCACGACCGACGGCGAGGTCGATACCCCAGAGTCGTTGGCGCAGCACGACGGCGAGGATCGCGACCGGATAGAAGGCCTGCGTCGCAAGGTGGAGCAGCGGTGTGAGCATCCACGGCACGTCCGGGACTGCCATCGGGATGTACGAGGCCGTCATCAGGGCACTGCCGAGCGCGAGCCATCCCGTCCCGGATCGTTCGCCGGCCGGAGCGTGGCGGCGACGCCACTCGACGTGCCCCGCGGTCAGGAAGCCCACGGCCACAACGGGTCCGACGAACCAGATGTCGGCGATATCGGTGAAGGTGCGCGCCCAGAAGAACCAGGCGATCGTCAGGACGCCGATGCCGATCCCGGCCCGCACCACGGGATCGGCCGGGCGGTCGCGGACGAGCCACGGCACCACCAGGAACAACGCGAGCGTCCCGGGGATCCAGGTGGTGTTCTGCAGCGGACCGAGGAATCCGACGGGCAGTTCGGGGCGGACGAGGGCGAGCTGGGTCCAGCTGTAGGACACCGCTGCCACACCGACGCCGATCGACGCGACGGCCAGCAGGATCGGCACGGCGTGGACCCGGCGGGCGAGGATCACCCCGGCGACCGTCCCGTAGACGGCGGCTCCGACGACGTCGACGAGGAAGAACAGCTGGTCGGAATCGAGCGCGGGCCGGGCCGCGACGAACACGACGACGGCCGCGACGGCGAGCAGCCAGGAGGCGACGGCCACGACGGCGGCGGGTACCGGTGCCCCGGTACCCGCCGATCCGTTCGCCGCGACTGTGTCCTTCATGGTGCGGTGAGTATGCACCACTGTGTCCTCGATGCGGCCGGTATACGCCGCTGGGCCGCTCGCAGTGGCACTAACGTGCACGCCGGTCCGCGAGGGCGAATCCGACTCCGGCCACCAACACCCACACCGGGCCGGTGAAACCCGCCATGTACTGCAGCGGGGAGATGCCGAGGAGCAGCGTCAGGCCGCCGAGAACGATGCTCGCCCAACCGATCCACCGGGGCGCCGCGCGGTGACGCAGGGCCGCCACCGCGACCGCGACGCCGCTGACGCCGGCACCGACCCACAGCCACGGGATGGTGCCCATCCAGTGCGAGGCGAAGACCGCCACCTCGGGCACCATCTGGTCGGTGTTGCCGAGGCCGAACAGCAACTCGGTGTCGAGCCCGGTACCCATGAGGGTCGCAACCGAGGTGAGCACGAGACCGAATGCCGCGACCGTCGGCACGAGGCTGAACTCCGGAGTGCCCGCGCGCAGCCGACGCTGCAGTCCGGCAGCGAAGACGAGCAGCAGCGTCGTCGACACCATCAGCGTCAGATGCATGACGAGCATGGCCGTGCGCTGCCCGGCGAACTCGGTCATGATCGCCACCGCGTTGCCGGCGGTGCGCTCGTTGTACGCCGCGCTCATCGCCATGCTCGCCTGGATGCCCACGACGCCGGCGAGTCCGGCGACCGCCCCCGTCCACGCCCAGAGCGAACCGGGGCCACGACGGTCGGGGGCGATCGGCGCGAGGGGTTCGGTCTCGGTGCCGAGAGTGTTCATGAGAGTCCCTTCGGATCGGTGCGACGCCCTGCGCGTCGTGGAAGGAACGATCCGGTGCCCGGTGTCCCGGGTGGAAGGGACGGCCGTCCCGACCTTCCGGGACCACCGTTCGCGCCATCCCCGGGCACGACGAACGAGGGGGAGGTTGTGTGCGATTCTCCCGACGAAAACGCACACGACCTCCCCCTCGATCGGACAGTGCAACGCGGATATCTCCGTGAGCGGACGGATCCGCGTCGTCACGAATTCACTCAGGGATGGCGGGTGCGGCGCTCGTCCGCCGAATGGAGAGCGGCGACGGACGCGAAGGCCGCAGCCAGTACCAGTAACAACAGCACAACATTGAGTGTCATGGAATGTCCTTTCACGGGGCCGGGTGAATTTCTCCCGACTTCGAAACAGGCGCTCCCCTCTTCTATCCCATTTACGAGAAATATGCGAGTCTATCCCATTTACGAGAAATATGCGAGTCGACGCATTTTCCACCGGCGAATTCGATGCGTTCGCAATTCGAACGCCGACGAATTACCCGTCGAATATTCCGTCGGGAAATTCGACGGACCGACCCAGTGACCTGCGCCTCATGCGCGCCTGCCGACGGGAAACGCCGGCCCGCCGGTTCCTAAGGTGATACGACGTGGCGGAAGCGAGCGGAGATCATCGGGTCGTCGACCTGCCGCTGCCCACGCCCGCCCCGTTGCGGACCGCGATGCTGTCGGTTCCGCGGCAGGGACGCCGGTGGCCCGGCGCCGCACGCGCAGCCGCCACCGTCGCGGTACCCGGTCTCGTGGGCGTCGCCCTCGGATTCGGCGCCGTCTCCGCCATCGCCACACTCGGCGCCTTCGCCGTCGTCTACGGCGAGCAACGCCCCTATCGCGTCCGTGCCCGAGCGGTCGCCGTCATCGGGACGGTGCTCGTGACACTGGCGACGATCGGCGCCCTCGCAGGCTCGGTCGTCCACCACGAGCTGGCCACGGGCGGGTCGGCGTGGTGGTACCTGCTGGTCGTCGCGGCGATGACTGCGACCGTCGCGGGGTGCGCCTTCGTCGTCGACGCGCTGCGGATGGGTGCGCCCGGCGCCTTCCTGATGTTGTTGTCCCTCGAGATCGCGTCCGCTCTCCCCGCGCTGGGAGTGTCCGTCCCGACGGTCTCTGCCTGGACGGCGATCGGCGCGGGGACGGCCGTCGTGGTCTCCCTGTCCGGCGCCCCGTTCCGGCCGCGAACTCCGGAACGCACCGCGGTGGCCGCTGCGGTCGCCGCCGTCGACGCGGTCCTCGAGGAGAACTCACCCGGCAATCGCCGCGCCGCGGTCCACGATCTACACGCGGCCTGGCAGTGCCTGCACGACGCCGGCCTCGTCGATTCGGGGCATCCGCTGGAGCAGACGCTGCGCGCGGCGCACCTCCGATGTGCGGAGACACTGGACGAGCGCCCGCGGGACGAGGCGGTTCCCGAGGACGATCTGCGACTGCGGACCCCGCTGCGACGCCCCTCCGTGCGGTACCGCCTCGCACGCGCCGCGCACCTGCGCAGCCGGTCGGCGACGATCGCCGTGCGCCTGCTCGTCGCGGGGCCTGTCGCCGGGACGATCGCCATCGCGCTGGGCGTCGGACGCCCCGACTGGGCGGTCATCACGGCCGCGATGATCCTGCATCAGGGACCGGACCGGATCCTCGGCTCCTACCGGGCGGCGCACCGCTTCCTCGGCACCGTGCTCGGACTCCTCCTGGTGGCCTCTCTGACGCCCTTCCATCCCGGTGGGGTCGTCCTCGTCGCGGTGCTGGCCGCGGTGATGGCCGGCACCGAGATGTTCCTGGTGCGGAACTACGGCCTGGCGATGGTCTTCATCACCCCGCTCGTCGTCGTCCTCGGTGGTTTGGGCGCCCCCGGCGATCTGGTGACGGTCGCGCGCGATCGGTTCCTCGAGACCGTCGTCGGCGTCCTCGTCGCGCTCGCGGTGCTGTGGGGTGTGCTCCCCCGGGCCCACCGCCGCGTCCTCGTCTTCGCCGACGGCCGCGTCCGCGACGCCGTCACGAGGATCGCCGCGTCGACGGACGCGCGCGAACTGCCCGAACTGCGCCGCGACCTCGAGTTCGACCTGCACGCCTCCACCACCGCGGCCGTCATCGCCGCGCACACCGAGCCGGCGTGGACCCGGGAACGCTGGACCGAACATCGCCGACTCCACGAACTCGGCTACCGGATCCTGACCCTGCCGGAACGACCGGGCCCCTGAAGCAGGGACCCGGTCGCTTCGTCGGAACACGCGCCGTCGTCAGAACACCAGGACTGCGAAGACGGTCGAGAGGATCAGCCCCGCCATCACCGGCAGGAAGCATTTGCGGGCGAGATCGAGCACGGGCACCCGGGCGAAACCGGCCACCGCGACCAGCGAGGACCACGCGATGATGACACCGCCACCGGCCCAGATGTTGCCCATCTGACCGATCGCCGCGAGCGTCGACGGGTCGACGTCGACGGCCGGGCCGAGAGCACCCGACAGCGCACCGGTGAGGGGCAGTCCGCTGAATCCGGACCCGTCGAGTCCGGCGACGAGGCCGATGAGCAGGATGCCGAAGGACGTGACGAAGGCGTTCTGCGGAAGGTGCGCCTGCACCGTGGTCACGAGGTCGAACAGGATCGCCGGGCCTGCGGCGTCGGCGGAGATGCCGAGGATCGGTCCCGCGAACTCCGGATTGCCGATGAAGAAGAAGCCGGCGATCGGGAGGACGCAGCCCATGGCCTTGAAGGCGAAGACCAGGCCGTCGACGAGATGGTCCGAGGTGGTCTCGAGGAAACCTCCGCGGTCGGTCGACGCTGCGGCGGCGAACAGGATCAGCGCTGCGATCCCACCCACGATCGCGGCGGCGTCACCACCCTGCAGCGGCGGTACGACCTCGGTGAACTTGCCCAGCGTCAGGTAGACGATGAACGCGAGGTAGGCGAGCGGCACGAGCATCGCGAACGCCTTCGCGGTACCGCGGCGCTCCTTCTCCGCTTCGGTGTCGGGGTCGGCGATCGGATCGGACGGCGCCACGAGCACCGCCGTGGCCGTCGCCGCCTGCTCTCCGCCACCGCCGCTGGGGCCGCCGGCGGGTTCCGGCCGACGCGGAGGACGGGAGCCGCCCCCGTCGCCCGAGGAGTCGTCACGGGTCTCGCCGATGCCGCGGTCGGCTTCGGCCTCCCACTCGACGAGGAGGTCGGGGGACGGTGCACGCCAGTGCCGCTTCTGCAGGAGGTAGGTGATCAGCAGAGCCGTGCCGCCGACGATCAGGGACAGGACCATGGCCTTGTCCGCCACGGCGTCGGCCTCGACGCCGGCAGCCGATGCGGAGATGCCGGGCGCCACCTTGATGATGTAGTCCGAGGACAGCGCCATGCCCTGACCGCAGATCGCGATGACCATGCCCACCGACAACGGGGACATGCCCGCGCGGATCGCCACGGGGATGAGCACCGCGCCGACGAGGGGCACGGCCGGGGTGGGCCAGAAGAACAGGGAGATCACGTAGGTGACCGCGGCCAGGACGAGGAAGCTGCTGGTGCCCGCACGCATGACCCGCCGGAACGGCGCGACCATCATCCGGTCGGCGCCGAGCTGGCGCAGCGCGCCGAGCATGGCCGTGACCATCGCGATGATGAGGAAGATATTGAACAGTTCCTTCGCCGCGACGAGGCTCGCGTTGAAGATGGCCGACAGTCCCGTGACGATGCTGCCGGAGAACGTCAGGGCGGTCAGGAAGGTTGCGACGACTGCAGGAACGACGATGTTCTTCCGCAGGGCCATGGTGGCCAGGATGACGAGGATGCCGGCCAGGTAGACCCAGTGCGCGGCGGTGAGTTGTACGTCCAAGGCGATTCCTTCGACAGGGGGTGGAACGAGTCGGGCTGTGTTCGTGGACGGTGAATGGGGAACTCGATGTATTGGGGGGAACTTTCCGCTACGGCCCGTGCTCGGTCAACGAGAACGGTGCACATTGCCCGCCACGCTAGCTGTGCACTGTGTTCCACTTTTGCAATTTCGTAACGACGCGGCGCTCGGATGTGAAATATTGCTACGAACATGTGTCGCGCGCTCGCCGACGCCCCCACGACGTCGCCGAATGTGCACTCTGCACCGGTTCCTCCGGATCCGATGTGCACATCCACCCCGCGATGACGATGCATCCGACCGTAGCGCAGTGCGAAAGTGGTTCGACGGCACGAACCGTGCCGTGCAGTTCCCCGAGGTTCCGGAGAGTTCGATGACCACTCGCACCGATACACCGGCAGCGCCGGCAGCCGAGACGGATACGGGTACTCCCCTGGCACTGTCCGCTCTGCTCGCCGGAACCCTCGTCGGGACACTGAGCAACAACATCATCAATGTCCCACTGCCACAGATACTTTCCGACTTCGACGCAAGCCTCGAAGACGGCGCACTACTGGCCGTCGGCTTCCTTCTCACTTTTGCTGCGGCAATGCCCCTTGCAGGGTACATCGGTGACCGATACGGTCGGCGTCGCGTCTACTGCGGTGCCCTGCTCGGCACCGCGATCTGCGCTGCCGGAGCCGCGACCGCGCCGACCCTCGAGATCCTCGTGGTCTGGCGCGCCCTCGGCGGAGTCGCGGCGGCCGCATTCGCTCCCGCGGTCATGGGATTGATCGCGTGGCTGTTCGGCGCGCACAGACGCGCACGCGCGGTGAGCGCGTGGGCCACCGTGAACGGACTCGGTCAGGCCATCGGCCCCACCTTCGGCGGTTTCGTTGCGGGACATTGGGGTTGGCGATGGGTTTTCGTCCCGATGATCCCGATTGCACTGATCGGACTGGCCGGAACGCTGCGCTGGATCCCGATCTTCCCCGGACGCCGGATGACCCTCGACGTGCCCGGTGCGATCGCACTGACGCTCGGTTCCGCCGGAGTCGTGCTGGGACTGAGCATGTTCGGACAAGCGGGTGTTCCCACGTCCGTCGCGGGGATCGCACTGGCCGTCTCGATCGTCGTACTGGTCGGTTTCGTCGTGCACTGCCTCCGCGCGGACGTGCCGTTCGTCGACGTCCGGTTGCTGGTCGAGAGCAGGTTCGCGCGGAGCGCAGCCGCCGCCTTCGCGCAGATGTTCTGCCTGGGCGCGGCTCTGCTGGCGGTGCCGCTGCGGTTGCACGCGACGGGCGCGTCGACAGCCACGGCCGGGGCCATCCTGTTCGCGCTGCCCGCGGTCATGGCGGTCCTCGCACCGGTCGTCGGCCGCACCGTCGACCGCGTCGGCGCACGGCGGATACTGCGGGCGGGACTGGTGGTGCTCCTCGTCGGTCAGATCGCGCTCGCCGTCGTCCTCTCGGCGGACGAACCGCGCCTGTGGCTCGTCGCGACCGTCCTCGCGATCGCCGGCGCCGGTATCGCCGCCGTGCAGACCCCCGCGGCCGCCGGCTCGACGCGTTCTCCGGCGGGCGAGCGCGGAACGGGGCTGGGAGTGTTCAACCTGATCCGGTTCGGCGGCTCGGCCGTCGGGGCGGCGTGGGTGACCGTCGCGCTCGGTTCGTGGACGGTGGGACCGCTCTTCGCGGTGTGCGCCGTGGTCGTGTGCGCGGGGTTCGCCGCGTCGTTCCTGGGGGCCGACCCCGAGGATCACGTCGCGACCGGCTCCGAGTCGACCGCTCTCAGCGGTAGTTGATCTCGTTCTCGACCGAGGTGCGCAGCCGGTCGAGAAGCTCGAGGCGAACGGCGAGCCAGGCCGTGAACTGGTTCTCCGGCAGCCGGACGTCCATCCCCATCGCGCGGGAGATCCGGTCCAGCTTCGACAGCATCGTGTTGCGGTGCACCGACAGCTCCCGCGCCGCCGCGTTGACGTTCCCGCCGGCCGCGAGATAGGCCGACAGGGTGTCGTACAGGTCGGTGCCGGGCTTGAGCGACCCGAACACGTCGCCGACGAACCTGCGGCTGCGATCGGTCTCGGCGACCAGCTCGAGCACGCCGTAACCCCGCAGGTCGCGGTACGCCACCGAACCCGACATGCCGAGCCGCTGCCCGATGCCGAGTGCCACACGGGCCTGCCGGTAGCTCTCGCGGATCTGGTCCGCGCCGACGGCCGGAGCGCCGTGGGCGACGGGCACCGGGCGCACGCGCCGGCGGGACAGGTCCTGCGACACCGCGTCGGCGTATTCGGCGATCTCGAGTTCGACGTCGCGCGGGTCGCGGTAGCGGAGCGACCGCACCACCACCAGGACGTCGCCGATCACCGTGACGTACGAGCGCACCGACGGATGGGGCAGGACGCTGGCGGCGTACCGGGCCAACCGCAACAGTCCACCGGATTCGTCGCCGCCCGGGCCGGCCGGGTTCTCCCCGTAACCGGGCGCGACGAAGACCGCGAACGACGAGGTGAGGTCGATGTCGTGGTACTCGGCGCGGGCCTGCATGTCGTGCTGGCTGGTGAAACTGCCGTGCACCAGCGCCTGCACGAAATCGCCGCGGGCCCGTTCCTCGGCCTCGTCGACGCTGCGTTGCCGCAGCATCTCCGACCCGATGATCGCCGTCGCCTGTTCGGTGACGACCGCGTGCTGGGCCAGTTCGTGCGGTCCGGGAGACGCGCCCGAGGCGAGAACGACCACCCAGCCCTCGAACCGTTTGCCGAGCCGGATGGTGCTGGCCGTGCACGTCCAGGGTGCGCCTCCGACGACCTCCTCCAGCACGCGGGTGTCGTGGTGCGCGTGACGATCCGCGGCCGTCACCGTCGACAGCTGCTTGTGCAGGATCCCCGAGATCTCTTCCGCCCGAGCGGCATCCACACCGTGGAAGGCGACGGCCTGACCGCGCGCGTCGAGCGCGATCGCCGGATGCTGGGCGAGCGCCGAGACCTCCTTGACGAGCAGGTTCAGTCCCGCGCCGCGGTGCAGCAGGCCGGCGAGCGTCGAGTGCACGTGCGCGGAATAGCGCATGACGTGCACTTCCTGCATCAGCGACCGCTCCGCGAGCAACCGGTTGAGTGCCGCGAATCCGACGGGCAGGTCGAGTTCGATCACCACCAGTCCCGCCGGCCAGGACACTCCGGCGGGCACCGCGCCGTCGACGACCAGTGCCGCCGCGTCGCGGGCCGCGAGCGCGGACAGGGCGTGCGCACTGTCGGCCAGTGCCTCCGGCCGCATGTACACGGCGACACCGGTGAGATCGTCGAATCGGCCGACGACCTCGCCGAACGGCAGCACCCAGGTGAGCGCCCGGTCGAGATCGGCCTCCCGATCCACGACCCGGGCGCCCTCCATGAGCGGTTCGTCGAGCAGTCCTCGGACTGTCAGACGCGGGCTCGATTCCATGGGGACCTGCTTCCATCGGGAGCATCGGCGGGCCGTGAGGGGGTGGACCCGTTGACACCGTGGCGGTGTGCACTTTCTACACCAGTTACCAGAGTCATGCGTCCCAGACACATGTGCACTGTGTACACCGAATCCCGAAAACAACGGTGATCTTGACCGTCCCCATCGGCGCACGGCCCTGTTAGAAATGAGCCACGCCGGACACACCGCTCCACCGCTCCGGCACCCGCCGACACTTCAGCGACGCGGCATCGGCGGGACGCACACGGATCCCGACGCGGACCAGGAATCGTCCGACTCTCCGACCCGACTTCGAAAGTGGAGACCAATGCATCGAATCCACCGCATCACCCTCGACGACGCACTCCCCCTGCTGGCCGCCGGCCGCGCGAAGGCCGAGGAGATCGGCGTGAAGCAGACCCTCTGCGTCTGCGACGAGAGCGCGAACGTCATTGCTCTGCACCGGCTTCCCGGCGCCCGCCTCACCGGCGTCGAGATCGCCATGGCGAAGGCGTTCACCGCCGCCGGCCACGAGCGCGCCACCCACCTGTTCAACGAGGGTCCCAACGGACCCGCCCTCCCCGGCAACGAAGCATTCGGCATCAGCCACATGCTCCCCGGGAAGTTCGCGATCTTCGTCGGCGGCTTCCCCCTCGTCTACGACGGACAGATCGTCGGCGCCGTCGGCATCAGCGGCGGCAACGGCGAGCAGGACAAGGCGGTCGGCGCCGCCATGATCGCCGAATTCGAAGCTCTGACCTCCGCGATCAACGCCTGATCGCATCCCCCGCACGACCTCCTCATCGAAAGGCATCATCATGACCGAACTGCTCGGACGCGACGAATTCCGCGCCGCACTCGAAGACGCCATCAAGGGACGCGAGGCGAAGAACGCATCGTTCAGCAAGGCGTGGGCCGAGGGCAAGCTCGAGAAGCACCACTTCGCCCGGTGGGCCGAGAACCACTACCACTACGTCGGCCCCTTCGCCGACTACCTGGCGAACATCTACTCCAACACCCCCGATCACTTCACCGACGCCAAGGACTTCACCCTCCAGAACATGTACGAGGAGGAGCTGGCCGACATCCGGCACACCGACCTGCTCATCAAGTTCGCCGAGGCGTGCGGCACCACCAAGGAGCGCGTCGAGGATCCGAACAACATGAACGCGGTCACCCGCGGACTGCAGGCCTGGTGCTACGCGGTGTCGCAGCGCGAACACTTCGTCGTCGCCACCGCGGCCCTGGTCGTGGGCCTCGAATCCCAGGTGCCGAGCATCTACAAGAAGCAGATCGTCCCGCTCCGCGAGGTGTACGGCTTCACCGAGGACGAGATCGAGTTCTTCGACCTGCACATCACCTCGGACGTCGTGCACGGTGAGCGCGGCTACCAGATCGTCCTGGACTGCGCGGACACCCCGCAGCTGCAGCAGCGCTGCCTGCAGCTCGTCCGCTGGGGAGCGGAGATGCGTTTCTCGTACACGAAGGGCCTGTACGACACGTACGTCGCCCCCGATCTGGAGCTGGCGTCCGCCTGATCCGATGCGCGGGAGCGGAAGTCGCTCGCGGCTTCCGCTCCCGTTCTCGCACACGAGCGAAGGAGAAGCATGTCCACCGAAATCATGGGCAGCGGGACCCCCGGCACCGACACCGCCGCGGAGTCCCCGACCTGGGTCGCCGTCGCCACGGTGAAAGAGGTGACCCGCCGCCGCAAACTCCGCGTGGAGGTCGACGGCCTCGCGATCGCACTGTTCCATGCGAACGACCGCATCTACGCCTTCGCCGACCTGTGCATCCACCAGGACCGTTCGCTCGTGAAGGGCACGCTCCTGCACGGCCGGGTCATCTGCCCCGGCCACCAGTGGCGCTTCGATCTCGAGACCGGATACGAAGAGGACCAGGACCTCTGCCAGCCGGTCTATCCCGTCCTCGTGCGCGACGAGACCGTCCTCGTGGACCTCACCCCGCGTCCGGCACCGGCCGCATCCGGAAAGGAGTGCACGGCATGACCGTTCGCACCGTAGTCACAGTGGGCGCCGGCCAGGTCGCCGCCGTCGCCGCACGCACCCTGCGCCGCCGCGGCTTCGACGGACGCATCGTGCTGCTCGGCGACGAGCAGCACGCCCCCTACCAGCGTCCGCCCCTGTCGAAGGAATTCCTCGCGGGTCGTGAAGGAATCGACTCCCTCGCACTGCTGACCCGGAAATGGCTCGACGCCAACGACATCGACATCCGCACGGGCGTGTCGGTCCAGCGCATCGACACCGCGACCCGCACCGTCGAGTTCGACGGCGGCGAGATCGCCGCCGACGCGATCGTCCTCGCCACGGGCGGACGCCCCCGCACCCTCGCCACCACCGGTTCCCGGCCCGATCTCGTCCACTACCTGCGCACCCTCGACGACGCGACCGCCCTCGCAGCCCGCCTGACCCCGGGTTCGAGTCTCGCGATCGTCGGCGGCGGCTTCATCGGACTCGAGATCGCCGCGACCGCACAATCTCTCGGGGTGACGGTGACGGTCCTCGAACAGGCCGAACACCTTCTCGGAGGCATCCTCGGCGAGCAGGTCGGCCGGCACTGCGCCGAACTGCACCGCCGCAACGGTGTCGACCTGCGCACCGGCACGGGCGTCGCGTCGGTGACCACTTCCGATCGCGGTGTGCGGATCGAGACCACCACCGGCGGGATCGTCGAGGCCGACGCCGTGGTCGTCGGCATCGGCATCGTCCCCAACACCGACATCGCGGCGGCGAGCGGACTCGCCGTCGACGGCGGGATCGTCGTCGACGCCACCGGGCGCACCTCGGTCGAGAACATCTACGCGGCAGGCGATGTCGCGAAGCGGTTCTCCCCGCGCGAAGGCCGGCACGTGCGCGTCGAACACTTCGACAACGCGAACCGCCAGGCGGCGGTGGTCGCCGACACGATCGTCGGGCGGCAGTCGCTCTCCGACGACCCGCACTGGTTCTGGTCCGATCAGTACGACTCCAACATTCAGTTCGCCGGATCAGCCTCCGGAACAACCGAACTCGTCGTCCGCAGGGACACCGACAGTGGAGAATTCTCGGTCTTCTACCTCGCCGGCGACGTTCTGACCGCCGCCTTCGCGATGGACCGCGGCGAGGACATCATGGCGGCCCGCGAACTCATCGGCCGCAGGGTCGACGCAGCGCTGCTCGCCGACGAGGACACCGATCTGTGGGAGATGTACGAGGAGGTCGAGCCCGCATGACGATCACCGGACTGAACCACATCGACGGCAACTGGGTACCGGCCGCCTCCGGCGCGGTCTTCGAACGCCGCAACCCCGCCGACGAGACCGATCTTATCGGCACCTTCCCGGACTCCGACGCCATCGACGTCCGCAACGCCGTCGACGCCCTCGACAAGGCCGCACCCGAATGGGCCGCCACCCCGCCCGAACGTCGCGCCGCGATCCTCGAGGCAGCCGCCGACCATCTCGCGGCACGCTCGGCCGAACTCGTCGACGAACTGATCCGCGAAGAGGGCAAGACCCGAGCCGAGGCCACGATGGAGGTGAGCCGCACCCCCATGAACCTGCGCTTCTACGCAGGTGAGGCACTGCGCGCCACCGGCGCGACCTTCCCCGGTCCGGGCTCCACCACCGTCTACACCGTGCGCGAACCGATCGGGATCGTCGGTGCGATCACGCCGTGGAACTTCCCGCTCAACATCCCCTCCCGCAAGCTCGGGCCCGCGCTCGCCGCCGGCAACACGGTGCTGTTCAAGCCGTCCGAGATCACCCCGCTGATGGGACAGCGACTCGTCGAGGCCCTGCTCGCCGGTGGTCTGCCGGCCGGCGCGATCGCACTCGTACAGGGCGACGGCAAGGCCGGTGCGGCAGTCTCCGGCGACGAGCGGATCGCCGCGGTGACCTTCACCGGGTCCACCGAGGTCGGACGCGCCATCCACCGCAGCGTCGGCCCCGACCGGCGCGTACAGCTGGAGATGGGCGGCAAGAACCCCGTCGTCGTCCTGGACGACGCCGATCTCGACGCGGCGGCCGCACTGATCGTCAAGGGCGCCTTCGGACTGTCGGGCCAGGCGTGCACCGGCACCAGCCGTGTCGTCGCCGTCGACGCGATCCACGACGAGTTGCTCGAGAAGGTCGCCGAACGCACCCGCGCCCTGCGGGTGGGACCGGGTTCGGGTGCCGCCGTCGATGTCGGCCCGCTCGCGAGTCGCGGTCAGCTCGACAAGTTCCTCGAGTACGTCACCATCGGCACGGACGAAGGCGCACGGCTGGTGTGCGGCGGCGTGCGATGCGAGGACGACACGCTGCGTGGCGGATTCTTCGTGCGGCCCACGGTCTTCGCGGACACCGCACCGGGGATGCGCCTGCTGACCGATGAGATCTTCGGCCCGGTCCTGGCCTTCCAGCGCGCCGGTTCCTTCGACGAGGCCCTCGCCCTTGCGAACGACACCGCCTTCGGGCTCAGCGCCTCCGTCGTCACCCGGAGCCTGTCCGCCGCACAGCGATTCATCGCAGGGTCGCGGACCGGACTCGTGAAGGTCAACCAGCCCACCACGGGAATGGCCATGAACGCGCCGTTCGGCGGCTACAAGCAGTCGAGCACGCAGACCTTCAAGGAACAGGCCGGCCCCACGCTCATGCAGTTCTACCAGTCCGAGAAGACCGTCTACCTCTCCCCCGACGCCTGACCGGCGACACCGACCCTCGACAAGCCTGGAGGAAAGACCATGGAGTTCAAGCGAGTGGCCCGATCCGGGCAGGTGCCCGAAGGCATCGTCCGCCGGTTCTACGCCGAGGACTACGAGTTCGCCATCTCCCGACTGGACGGCAAGGCGTACGCCACGTCCAACTACTGCTCACACCTCGACTGCCTGCTGTCGTCCGGCAAGCTCGTCCAGGACGGCATCGGATGCTCCTGCCACGGAAGCGCATTCGACCTCGAGACCGGCGAGCCGATCTGCCCGCCGGCCACCGAACCCATCAAGACCTATCCGTGCGAGGAGCGCGACGGCGAGATCTTCGTCGGGATCGACCCCGCCGAGCCGCCGGAAGGACCCCGTCGACGTCGGATGCGGTCGGCATGACCCGGCGCGCGACACGACCGGCGACGCTCGCGACCGGAGGCATGGTCGCGTCCAGTCATCCACTCGCGAGCCTCGCCGGGGTCCGCGTCCTCGAGGACGGTGGCAACGCCGTCGACGCGGCCCTGGCGATGGCAGCGGTCACCTGGCTGACGCTACCCGGCCAGTGCGGCATCGGCGGTGACGCGTTCGCCGTGGTCCGCGAGCCCGACGGGTCGGTGTGGACCGTCAACGGCAGCGGTTACGGACCCGACGGCGGCACACCGGACTTCTACCGGGAGCGGGGACTCGACGCGATCCCGCTCGACGGGGCGCTCGCCGTCGCCGTCCCCGGCGCGCCCGCCGCGCTGGCCGCACTGCACCGGCGGGGAGCGAGCAGGTCGCTGCCCGAACTGTGGGCGCCGGCAGCCCGGATCGCCGAGAGCGGCCTGCCGTGCTCGGCGAAGACCCGGACCGATGTGCAGGTCGCGCTGCGTGCGATCCGCGGCGACGCCGGACTCGCCTCGGTGTACACACCGGGCGACCACGTCCCGCGCCTCGGCGACGTGCTTCCCCAGCCCGATCTGGCCCGCACGATCCGTGCGCTGGCCGAGGATCCGGGCTCGTTCTACACCGGCACGCTCGCCGAGCGCTGCGTGGCTACGCTGCAGGGGGGCGGAGCACCGTTCAGCGGCGACGAATGGCAGGCCGGGGCGGCAGTGGACGCGGAGGCGGCTCTCACCGGCACCTATGCGGGGCACGTCGTGCACCAGACCCCGCTCCCGACGCCGGGATGGATGGTCCTGCACCAGGCCGCCCTGTGCGACGACGCGCTCGGTACCCACCCTGTGCTCGGCGCGGCGTCGATCGACCGGATGGCCCGCGCGGCCACCGTCGCCTTCGAGGACAGGCTCCGCTGGTGCTCGTCGGACAACGACGGGGTCGCACGGGTGCTCGAGCCCGCGAACATCGCAGCCGGTCGCGCACGGATCGAAGAGCGTGCACTCGCCGAGGCCTTCTCGGTCTCCGCCGGGGACACGACGTCGTTCGTCACCGTGGACTCCGAGGGGCGGGCGGTGTCGTTCATCCATTCGCTGGCGTTCACCTTCGGAGCGAAGCTCACGGTGCCCGGTACGGGCATCGTGCTCAACAACCGACTCGGTCGCGGTGCCTACCTGATCGACGGGCATCCGAACGAGGTGGCGCCGCGCCGCAAGCCCCTGCACACGCTCAACGCGTGGATCGTCACCGACTCGGCGGGCGAACTGCGGCATGTGGGCAACACGCCCGGCGGCGACGGGCAGGTGCAGTGGAACATGCAGTTGCTGTCGCACCTGCTCGACCACGGTCTCGACCCCCAGGAGGCGGTCTCGGCGCCGCGCTTCACCGTCTTCCCGGGATCGGACGCCAACGTGCTCGGCGAACCGACCGCGTTGCGGATCGAAGGCGACGTCGCCGACGGCGTGTGCGACGAACTGCGCGAACTCGGTCACCGGGTGGAAGTGCTCGAACCACTGGGCGCAGACGGAAGCGCACAGGTGATCTCGATCGACGACCGCGGAGTGCTGTCCGGAGGCAGCGATCCACGACAGGAGGGGGTGGCGCTGGGTGTCCTCTGACATTGCTGCTGTTGCACCTCGGCCGCAGGGCCGGTACGTCCCGGCCGTGCTGGCCGGTGACACCGTCCGCACGGCGGGCATGACCCCGCGTCGCGACGGCGAACTGATCCTCACCGGACGGGTCGGCGCGGAGGTCACCGTCGAACAGGCCCGGGCCGCCGCGGTCGTCGCGGTGGGCAACGCGTTGGCGGCGATCCGCGCAACGGTGCCGGAGGGCACGTCGTTCCGGCCGGTCGAGATGGTCGTCTACATCGCGAGCGCGCCCGGCTTCGTCGACCTGTCGGTGGTCGCGGACGGCGCGTCGGACGTGATCGAACGCGAACTCGGTGTGGACGCACTACCGGCACGCACCGCAGTCGGCGTCCACACCCTGCCCGGTGGAGCGCCGCTCGAGATCGCGCTGACCGCCGTGTGCCGGTAGGCGGGGGTTCACAACCGAGAAACGAGGCTCACAACCCTGGTGGTCGACCCTCAGGGTTGTCAGCCTCCTCTGTGGGTTGTGAACCTCGGCGACGAACGCTCAGCGCTTCGCGCCGATGTCCTCGAGTTCGGCTGCAAGATCGACGCTCTCGGACGGTCGCTGCCACCGATACACTCCCCCGCCCTGGGCGTAGGAGAGGTGACCGCCGAGGGCACCACCGACACCGACGGCGCCGAGACCGATCAGGGTCCACACCGTCCCCGCCCGGTCGTGGCGGGCACGTCGCGCGCGATAGGACGTCGCCATGCAGATCACCCCGATCGCGTTCGACACGGCGTGCACCGCGCCGACCCTGCGCTGAGGGACCTCCTCCAGCGTGGAGAAGTCGGTGTACCCGGTGACGATCGTCGGGACGGCCGCGCCCAGTCCCAACGCGACGAGTCGCCGGGACGCGGTGCGCTGCCCGGGCAGCGCGTCCAACGCCGCCGCGGACACCCACGACCCGATCGGGACGGTGACGAGAAGGGGATGGACGGGGTGTCCGAGCCAGGAACCTCGGAGCAGGTCGTCGACGACGGAGCCGTCGAGGACTCGCCGTATGCGCTGCGCGATGCGCTCGGCGGGCCGATCCACAGCGTCGAAGGATTCGACGGCGCGCAGGAGTTCGTGCAGGTTCATGATGAGGCCATACCCGTCGACAGCAGAGACGAATCGCCGACGCGGTCGATGCGACCTGGGACTCGGTACGACTACTTCTCGTCGAGCGGTTTCGCTCCCAGCACGTCCTTGAGCAGCTCGATCGCGACTTCCTCCGGATCGCGGCGCGTCGACGGGTCGCCGGGCGTGGCGGCCTCGGCGAACATCTCCTCGACGTCCGCCTCCGTCATCTGCGACGGGTCGGGCGGCGGCGCGTCGTAGCCCGAGCCCGGATCGTCGGGAAGGTCGGGCGCTTCGGGCGGCGGAATGTCGTCGACGTTCTCCGCGGACGGACGTGTGAACGTCGGAGCAGCCGACGGTGCCGCCGCCGGTCGCTGCGGTGGGGCGGGGGCTTCGACGGGAGCGGGCGCCGCGGCGTTCTTCGCCTGACTCGGCCGGGAGAAACGCGGTTGACCCGCCGGACGCGAATTCTTCTCGGGCGCCGGGGTTCTGGCAGGCGCCTCCGCAGCAGCGGAACCGTGGACGCAGGTGACCTCGAACTCCCCGCCGAAGACCGCCTTCAGCGCATCGGCGATGACCGTGGCGTTGCGCGCGTCGGCGAGTCGCTTCGCGAGCGGAGCGGAGTCGTGCACGAGCACGACGCGGGTGCCGTCGACCGACCGCACGGTGGCGCCCGAGAGCATCACTTCGACGGTGCGGCTGCGTTCGCGGACCTTCGCACGCACCTCCGACCACACACCCCGCATCTGGGCCGCGTCGGGACCGCCTGTCGCGCGGGCGGGTTCGGGTTCGGGTTCGGGAGCAACCGGCTCCTCGGGGGCGGGCGGCGGAACCTCCTGCGCGGCAACCTCGTCGGGCACACTCTGCGGCTGCGGCGCCTCCGGGACGACGGGAGGTTGCGCGGCGGCGGGAGACGGCGTCGGGGTCGGTACCGGCTGGGCCGGTTCGGGCTGCACCGGTTCGTGCTGGGCAGGGGGTTGCTGGGCAGGAACTTCCGGTTGCGGCTGCGCGGCCTCGCGGGGCTGAGCAGTCTCGGTGGACGGTGCGGCAGGTGCCACCTCGGCTGCCCGGCGCTGGGAGGGACGCTGGAAACGTGCCGCGGGTTCGTCGGGCGAGATGGGCGGTGCGGCAGGCGCGGCGGGTGCTGCCACCGGCTTCGGCGCGGCACCTCCGACAGGAGCCGCGACGATGCCCTGTTCGAGTCGTTCGAGACGTTGCAGGACAGCAGTTTCCCCGTCGGACGCCGCGGGGAGCAGCATGCGCGCGCACATCACCTCGAGCAGCAGACGCGGCGACGTCGCACCGCGCATCTCGCCGAGCCCGGCGTGCACGATCTCGGCGTAGCGGGTGAGGGTGGCCGGGCCCAAGCGGGTCGCCTCGTCGCGCATCCGCTCGAGGACGTCGCCGGGTGCGTCGACGAGTCCGCGCTCGGCGGCGTCGGGGACGGACTTCATGAGGATGAGATCGCGGAGGCGTTCGAGGAGGTCGACGGCGAAGCGACGCGGGTCGTGCCCGGCGTCCATGACCTTCTCGACGGTGCCGAACAGCGCCGCGCCGTCGCCGGCCGCGAGCGAATCGACGGCCTCGTCGATGAGCGCGACGTCGGTGACGCCGAGCAGCGACAGGGCGCGCTCGTAGGTGACACCCTCGGGGCCGGCACCGGCGAGGAGCTGGTCCATCACCGACAGCGAGTCGCGGGGGGATCCACCGCCGGCACGGATGACCAGCGGATAGACCGCGTCCTCGACCGGCACGTTCTCCTGGCCGCAGATCTGTTCGAGCAGACCCCGCATCGCCGTGGGAGCGAGGAGCCGGAAGGGATAGTGGTGCGTGCGCGACCGGATGGTGGGCAGCACCTTCTCGGGCTCGGTGGTCGCGAAGACGAAGATGAGGTGCTCCGGCGGCTCCTCCACGATCTTGAGCAGGGCGTTGAAGCCCTGCGTGGTGACCATGTGCGCCTCGTCGATGATGAAGATGCGGTAGCGCGACTCGGCCGGAGCGTAGAACGCGCGGTCGCGGAGTTCGCGGGTGTCGTCGACACCGCCGTGGCTCGCGGCGTCGAGTTCGGTGACGTCGAGGTTGCCTCCACCGCCCGGGCCGAGCGACACGCACGACCGGCACGTGCCACACGGCGTGGACGTGGGGCCGGTCTCGCAGTTGAGCGAGCGGGCGAGAATTCGGGCCGAGGACGTCTTGCCGCATCCCCGAGGACCCGAGAACAGGTAGGCGTGGTTGATGCGGCCCGTGTCGAGCGCCGTGCTGAGGGGCACGGTGACGTGCTCCTGCCCCACCACCTCCGCGAAGGTCGCAGGTCGATACTTCCGGTACAGAGCCACGCGCCGAGCGTACCGGCGGCTCCCGACATGCACGGAGGTCGGTCCGTCGACATCTGTGGCCGAGACCACTCTTGCGTTAACGATATATCGAGATCTATCGTGATCGTATCGACAAAGAAGGAGACGCACAGATGCGCACCCACGAACATCCCCGCGGCCGTCGCCGCGCTATGCACGATCGAAATCTCCCCGGCGGCCCGTTCCGCGCCGACGGACCCCGCCGTCGCGGACACCACCCGCACGACGACGAACCCGGCTTCCACCCGCACCGCGATGGCGGCGGACGGGGACGCGGAGGCCCGCGAGGAGGACGACGCGGCCGAGCACAGCGAGGCGACGTCCGCGCGGCAGTCCTGCGCCTGCTCGGCACCGAGCCGATGCACGGCTACCAGCTCATGGAAGCGATCGCCGAACGGACCGGCGGCGCCTGGCGCCCCAGCCCCGGCGCGATCTACCCGACGATCTCCCAGCTCGAGGACGAAGGACTCGTCACGGTCGAGAAGGAGGGCGGACGCAAGCTCGTCTCACTGACGGACGCGGGCCGCACGTACATCGACGATCCGGGGAACGAACTCATCGACCCCTTCGCCGGTCACGACGCCGATTCCGGCGCCCCCGACCTGCGACTCGCACTGCGCGAACTGCAGGTCGCGACTCGGTCGGTCGCCATGAGCGGTTCCGACGCCGAGGTCGCCGCGGCACACGCGGTCCTCACCGAAGCCAAGAAATCCCTCTACCGGATCCTCGCCGGGGACACCGACACGTCCGATCAGGAGTGAAGGCTCAGCCGCGGGCGAAGAGGCGGATGCGCTGCTCGCGGCTGCGCTCGAGATGAGCACGCATGTGCTCGCGGGCCGCGGACTCGTTCCGCGCCCGCAACGCGTCGAGAATCTGCGCATGCTCCCGGTTGAGCAGATCGGGCTCGCCGTAGTTGGACGGCGGCCCGGAGTCGTAGATCCGCAGCTGGGTGGTCAGTCGCACGAGCAACGCCATGATCGTCGAATTGTGCGCGGCCTGCCACAACGCCTCGTGGAACCGGAAGTTCCCGATGCGCACCGCGGCGTCGTCGGTGGCGGAGCAGCACGAATCGTGCAGCCGCTCGAGCCTGGCCATGTCGAGATCGGTGTGCCGGATCGCCGCGGCACCGGCCGCCTCGGATTCGAGCGCGACGCGCGCCGCATAGATCTCGATGACGTCCTCGGGGGTGCCCGAACGCACCCGGAAGCCGCGACTCGCCCGCTCGAGCAGACCGTCGTGCGCGAGCCAGTTGAGCGCCTCGCGGATCGGGGTGCGCGACGCCCCGTAGGTCTCGCTGAGCTGGGTCTCGTGCAGAGCGGCGCCGCGCGGGAACTTCCCCGCGAGGATGTCCGAGCGCAGGCGCAGGTACTGCTTGGAGGTCTGGTCGTCGCGCCCGGTGGGCGATTCGACGAGAAGAGAGCTCTCCAGCTCGGCCGTCGCGTCCTGCTCGGTCATCTACATCCTCCGTAGGCATGCCGTTTACGTGCGCCGATTATGCCACCGTCAACGTACGCATACTTGCGTATACGTTATTCGTCGTTTAGCGTCGCTCCTCGAACACGACGAGAGGACCCAACGCGTGACCGAGGCGGCTTTCCGGGACGAACAGGTGCTGATCAGCGCCGAAGAACTCGCGAGCGACCCCGGCGCACACACGGTCCTGCACGCCACGGTCACCTTCCCGAAGCCTCGTTTCGACGGCGACTACCGACCGGAATCCGGTTACGCGACCTGGCGCGCCGCGCACATCCCGGGATCCGTGCACGCCGACCTGCTCGGCGGATTCAGCGCCCCCGGCACCGAGCTGCACTTCTCCCGCCCCGCCCCCGACGACCTGGCGGCGGCCCTGGCCGAACTCGGCGTGGCCCCCGACGCCGACCTCGTGATCTACGACGACGGTGGCATGACCTGGGCTTCCCGGCTGTGGTGGATGCTGCGCAACATCGGCATCTCGGCCCGAGTCCTCGACGGTGGCTTCGCCCGTTGGACCGAGCTCGATCTGCCCGTGGAGACCGGCGACGCCGCCGAACGCCGCGTCACCACATCCCGGACCGGTCTGCCCGACCGCGGCCTGTGGCGCGACCGCGACGACGTGCTCGCCGTGGTGTCCGGTGACGCACCGGGCACCCTCGTCTGCGCGCTCGACGCCGAGCAGTTCGCAGGCACCGCCACCACTCGTTACGCGCGCCGCGGGCACATCAGCGGGAGCCGGAACCTGCCGGCCAAGAGCCTGCTCGCCGACGGCGTCCTGCGGAGCACCGATCGGATCGCCGAGATGGCCGAGCAGGCCCTCGCCGATACGGCCCGGCCCCTGATCCTCTACTGCGGTGGCGGCGTCTCGGCCTGCCTGGTGGCGCTCGCACTGGTCCGGACGGGCCACGACGACATCGCCGTCTACGACGGATCCCTCGAGGAGTGGACGGCCGACCCCGCGCTCCCCATGCGGACACTCGGAGAAGGGAAGGGCGACGCATGATGCGATGTCCGCGATCCTGACCCGCTTCGTCCCCTCCCCCATCTCCCGACAGGATCTTCCGTGACCACAACCCCCACCGTCGACGATCTCGCCGTCACCCTCGACGCCCTGCGTGCCCGGACGCCGCTCGTGCACTCGCTGACCAACATCGTCTCGGCCAACTTCCTCACCAACGTGCTGCTCGCCGCGGGCGCCAGCAACGCGCACATCGACAACGCGCACGAGGCAGGCGATTTCGCACGCATCGCCGGTGGAGTGCTCGTCAACCTCGGTACGCCCTTCGACGAGACCTCGGTGGCCTTCACCCGCGCGGCGGAGGCCGCGCACGACGCCGGCACCCCGTGGGTCCTCGACCCCGTCGGCGTGGGCGGACTCGCGTGGCGCACCTCGCTCGCCGCCGACCTGCTGAAGTTCCACCCCACCGCGATCCGCGGCAACGCCTCCGAGATCATCGCGCTCGCCGGCCTCGGCGGTGACACGCGCGGCGTCGACAGCGCCGACGAGGCCGCTGCCGCCGTGCCCGCCGCGCTCGCGCTGCTCGACCGCGCGGGTGCCGTGTCGGCCTCCGGTCCCGTCGATCACCTCGTCGGCCGCGACCGCGTCGGCGGGATCGTCGGAGTGCGCATCGCCGGTGGCAGCGCCATGCTGCCGCGCGTGACCTCCACCGGATGCTCCCTCGGCGGACTCGTCGCGGCCTATCTCGCGGTCGCGGAGACCCCTCTCGTCGGACTCGCGACCGCCCACACGCACGTCGCCGTGGCGTCCGAGATCGCCGAGGAGAACTCCACCGGCCCCGGCTCGTTCGCCGTCGCCTACCTCGACGCCCTGTTCGCCGTGGACGCCGACACGCTGCGTGCTCGCGCCCGCGTCGAACCGTTCGAACTCCCCTCGAAGGACACGAAGTAATGCCCATCAAGACCTTCTGGTATCTCACCCAGGCCGACGGCGACTACCCCTGGAGCCCCGGCGGGTTGTACCCGGTGGACGGGCAGCGGCAGATCGAACTCGCGAAGACCATCGACGACGGCGGCTTCGAAGGTGCGCTCGTCGCGACCTGGCCGAACGACCCCTTCATCTCGGCGACCTGGGCCGCGGCGCACACCAGCCGGATGAAGTTCCTCGTCGCGATCTACGCGAACATGACGCCCGCGCGACTGCTCGCCGAGAAGGCCCTGACCTTCGACGCGTTCAGCGGTGGTCGTCTGATGATCAACTCGGTCAACGGCCGGGAGAACATCCTCACCAAGTACGACATGAACGTCGAGCACGACCGTCGGTACGAGCTCGGTGAGAAGTACTGGGCGGAGTTCCGGCGCATCTATGCCGAGGGCACCGCGTCGAACTTCCCGAACACCCCGCTGCGCATCGATGCTCCTGCGGACCACTCGGTCCCGCTGTGGGGAACGGGCGACTCCCCCGCCGGTCTGCAGAACGCCGGCAAGGTGCTCGACGCCTACCTGATCATGCTGCGCGAGACCTCGTTCGTCACGGAGAAGTTCACCGCTGCACGCGAATCCGCTGCAGCGGAGGGACGCGAGTACACCGACTTCGGCGCCCTGTCCGGCGTCATCGTGCGTCCGAACCGGGACGAGGCACTCGAGCGGTTCCGGTCGCTGTTCGAGAAGGCCGGGATCGAGCAGATCCAGGACGTGCTCGACAAGGCGGTGCGCCGCCGCACGCACGGCAAGCAGGATCTGAAGACCTTCACCGCGCGCGACGCGCAGCGGCAGGGCTGGGTCGACACCATCAACGCCGGCAAGCTCCCCGAACCCGAGGACCTGTATCTCGGCGACGGACTCTACGCGGGCATCACCGCGTGGTCACCGCTGGACATCTTCGCCACGGGCTCGTCGGCGGTCTACTACGTCGGCGATCCGGACGAGATCACCGGCCACGTGCGCACCCTGCGCGACGCGACCGGACTGACCTCCCTGATCCTCGCCGGATGGCCGCTCATCGACGAGGCGAAGAACGTTGCGGAACATCTGATTCCGCGTTTCGACACGCTCTGACGGTAACGCGGGCGGGATCGGTCAGGGGGTGTCGACGAGACGGAACCCCGAGCCGATTCCGTCGTGCGCGTCGATCTCGGCGAGGATCCGATCGGCCCGCTGGTAGGCGGCGAACCTCGTGTCGGGAACCTGCCGGTCGTCGGAGACCGCGGTCTGCGGGAACCGGTAGCCCACCGACAGTCCCATCCATTCCCCCGTCTCGGCGCGCACGAGCGGACCGCCGGAGTCGCCCGGCCGCATGAGCAGCGGCGACGACATCAGGTTCCCGTCCACCCGCACATCGCCGGTCGCGCAGGCCACCGACGTGCTCCGCCCTGCCGCACAATGTGTTCCGACCGGCAGTTCACCCTCGCCGAACGCCGCGACCGATTCGAGCACGACACGCTCTCCCCGGTCGTTGGGCACCGACGTGTTCGATCCCCGCACGCGGGTCTCGTCGAGCAGGACCACCGCGTAGTCGGCGATCTCGTCGGTGGGGAATCCCAGCTGATCGACCGAACCCGTACTCGCGACGTCCGTTTCGGTTCCGATCGGCCCTCGATGTTGCTCGTCGACCTTCCAGACGGGCGACGATCCCGTCTGGTAGCAGTGCCCCGCCGTGATCGCGACGAGACGACCCGCGTCGTCGTGTCCGACCGCTGCCACGGAACACCAACCCGGTGTCGGCTCTGCGGAGAACACGATCCCGTCGCCGGGCCGGAGGACGACCCGGTCGTCTCCCCCGCCGGCCGAGGCCACACCCACGGCCCCCGCGGCGAAGGCGACGGCGGCGCCGCACACTGCTACGACACGCCTCATGACTTCTTCGCTGCCTTCATCGACTTCTTGAACTCGCGCACCTCGCGCAGCGACTGCTCGTCGACGACGTCGGCGATCGACCGGCGCGCATCCTCGTGCCCGTAGTCGCCGGCGGCCTCGCGCCATCCCTCGGGCCGCACACCCATCTGCTTGCCGAGCAGCGCCAGGAAGATACGTGCCTTCTGGTCGCCGTAGCCCGGCAGCTTCTTCAACCGTCGCAGCACTTCCTTGCCGTCCGGGTCGCCGGAGGTCCACAGTGCGGAGGCGTCTCCGTCGTAGTCCTCGACGATCGCCGCGCACAGCGCCTGGATCCGCTGTCCCATCGACTTGGGGAACCGGTGGACGGCCGGTTGCTGCGCGCACACCGCGACGAACTCGTCGGGATCGGCCGACGCGATGCGGTCCACGTCGAGACCGCCGAGACGGTCGGCGAGTTTCTTCGGTCCCGCGAACGCAACCTCCATCGCCACCTGCTGGTCGAGCAGCATGCCGATGAGAAGCGCCAGCGGGTTCTCGGCCAGCAGTGCGTCGGCGTCGGGATCTCCGACCAGGTTCAGCGTCGATGACATGCAGACGATCATGCCCTGCGCGTCAGGGGCGGCGCCACACGACCACCGCGATCACGATGCCCAGCGTGAGCGCGATCGACGTGGTCAGAGCATGCAACCAGTGCGGGAAGAGTGTCGGTTGTGACGTTGCCGGAACGGCAGCGAGTGCGGCGAACAGCGCCACGACGGCGATGACCGAGGCCGCCGCGGACCAGCCCTGGGCCAGGCGGGTGTGCCTCGCGCCGCGCAACTCCGCACTGCGCAGCAGGGCGTGCTCGACGACGTCCACGGCCTCGGACAGTTCCGCGTCGAGTTCGGCCAACTCGTCGGCGACCCGGCCGGCCATGAGCGCTCGCAGCTGGGTGGGTTGCGTCCACGAATGGAACCGATCGTCGTGGATCGATTCCTTGCGCAGCAGGGCACGCTCCATCCGGCGGGCCTGCATGACCGCAATGTCGTCGAGGACCGTGGCCAGCCGATCGCCGTCGAGCCCGTCGGGGTGGCGCAGATGCTCCACGGTCGTCCAGTAGTCGGCGGAGGCCCGTGCCCGCACCGCCACCCACGGGATGAGCCCGTAGATCATCTCGCGGGTGCCGTGCCCGACGTAGTCGCTGCCGAGGGCGGTGGCTTCGAGGTCGAACAGCACCGCACCGGAGTCCTCCCGCACGGCGATGGCCGCTCCCGGCTGCACGGGCCGGTCCACCAGCGGAACCCGATCCCACTTCCACAACACGCCCCAGGACCGAGCGGCGGCGCGGGCCTGGGGTCCGATGCGCGGACCGTCGACGAGCGAGCGGACCCGTTCGCCGCCGCTCGAGACCACTTCCACGACCATCCCCTCGACGACCTCCCGATCACCGACCCCCCGGTGACGGTGGACGACGAGTTCGTGCAGGGGCCGGTAGGTCGTCGGCGCGCACAACCGCCTGTTCAGTCCGGGAAACACGTCGTTCAGGCAGGCGTCGGAGGTCAGTTCGAAGGGCGCGAGGAACTCGCCGAGCACCGGGCGCAGACCGGCGCCGTCGCGGTCCTGCAGCGGGTCGCTGCGCCAGTCGATCAACGGCGGGCCGTGGTCCGTCAGCGACTCCAACGCCAGGACGAGGCCATGGCCGGGGACGTCCCACAGCGACACGCATGTCGCGGGGTGTCCCACATACGGCCGGGTCGCGTCCGGCGCCTCACGCAGCGAACCCGTCGATGCACCGAACGAGACCTCCGGTCGTGTCGGGTCGACGACGTGCCGGAACGCGAGCAGACACGGCGGACGAACACCGTGGTCCGAATCGGGCCGATCGGCGATACGTGCCGGCAGGAAAGGCTCCACCTTCTCGACGGGCGGGACCCGCGGTGGCGTCTCGGGCGCCGCCTCGATGTCGAGCGCCAGGAGGAACACCTTCAGCACACCGAGACACCCCGTGACAGATCCGACGGCCGATGCGCCGACTCCGGAGTTCACGAGAGCGCGGTTTTCCATCACACTCACCACTTCCGAACCCGCCGCACGGTATGCGGCGACCCTGACCAGCGAGTATGTCAGGTCGGTCGGGGAAAGCAAGTCGCTGTCACGGCGGGTACCGATAACGCCCCGACCAGGGGTGATCCGAGTTGTCCACCGTCGGTCCACGTGTTGTGCACAACTTTATCCACAGGTTGGGAACAAACTCACACTCGGAGTGCAGATTGTTGCCGACGGAGGCACGCAACAAAGAAACGAGGCTCGCAACGTCGGCAGTGACTGCCGATGTTGCGAGCCTCGTCCTCGCGTTGCGTACCTACCCGCGCACTACTTGTCGGCGAGCGCCTTCTCCGCCGCGGCCAGCAGCACGCAGGTCGCGACGCCGTCCATGGCCTTCTCGAGCTCGCCGAGCGAAGGGAAGCTCGGCGCGAGGCGGATGTTCTTGTCCTCGGGGTCCTTCTTGTACGGGAACGCCGAACCGGCACCCGTCAGCGCGATACCCGCTTCCTTCGCCAGGGCGATGACGCGGGCCGCCGTGCCCTCGACGACGTCGAGGCTGATGAAGTAGCCGCCCTCGGGCTCGGTCCACGACGCGACCTTCGACGAGCCGAGACGCTCCTCGAGGATGCGGCGCACCAGCGCGAACTTCGGCGCGAGGATCTCGCGGTGCTTGGCCATGTGGGCACGCACGCCCTCGGCGTCGCGGAAGAAACGCAGGTGACGCAGCTGGTTGACCTTGTCGGGGCCGATGGTCTTGATGCCCAGATGCTTCTGGTACCAGGTGAGGTTCTCGGTGGAGCTGCCGAAGAAGCTCACGCCCGAACCGGCGAAGGTGATCTTCGAGGTGGACGCCAGCGCGAACACACGGTTGGGGTGACCGGCCTGCGCGGCCAGACCGAGGATGTCGATCGCGGGCGCGAGGTGCTCGGTGAGCGGGTGCACCGCGTAGGCGTTGTCCCAGAAGATGCGGAAGTCGGGAGCGGCCGTCGGCATCGACACCAGCTCGCGGGCGATCTCCTCGGAGTACACCGCGCCGGTGGGGTTCGAGTAGGTCGGCACGGCCCACATGCCCTTGATCTGCGGGTCGTTCGCGACGAGATCGGCGATGAACCGCACGTCGGGGCCGTCCTCGCGCAGCGGCACGGGGATCATCTCGATGCCGAGCGACTCGGTGATCGCGAAGTGCCGGTCGTAGCCGGGCGCCGGGCACAGGAACTTGACGACCGATTCCTGCGACCACGGGCGCGGCGAGTCGACGGTGCCGTGCAGCAGCGACCAGACGACGAGATCGTGCATGATCTCGAGGCTCGCGTTGTTGCCGGCGAGCAGGTTCTCGACCGGGATGTTCAGCAGCTCGGCGAAGATCGCGCGCAGCTCGGGCAGGCCGGTGAGGCCGCCGTAGTTGCGGGTGTCGGTGCCCTTGCCGTCGCGGAAGTCGTCGGCGCCCGGCAGCGACAGCAACTCCGCGGAGAGGTCGAGCTGCTCGGGCGAGGGCTTGCCGCGGGTCAGGTCCAGCGTCAGCTTCTCCGACTTCAACCGTTCGTAGTTGGCGGACTGGCGCTCGTTCTCTGCAACGAGTTCCTCATGGCTCATCAACCCGTACTGGGTCTGCGTAGGCATGCGGAGGGACCTTTCACCGTGCACGGCGACACGGGCATCGGCGGAAATTAAGAGGACCCCGCGCACCCGGCAGAGCCCGTTGACCCTTGCTGCCTTCCGGCCCTGGGGGAGTTCACAGGATGCGCGCCGCGCGGGATCCATCGGCAAGTGTAGAGGAACGAGCGCCCCGGCGGCGAACCCGCCCCCGCAGCACCCCCGGAACCAGGGTGCGACGTGCTCGTTTGGCAAGTTGGGGTCTCCATTCGGTATGCTTCCCCACGGAGGATTCGCCTAGTGGCCTATGGCGCTCGCCTGGAACGCGGGTTGGGTTAACGCCCTCAGGGGTTCAAATCCCCTATCCTCCGCCACGGAACCCCGTGGGGCGCACAGCGTCCCACGGGGTTTCTGCTTTTCCGCCGCCCCTGTTCGCGTACCGGGCCGATCTCGGGCACGATGCGTCTCGTGACCGCGGACGACAATTTCCCGCTCGCCGGCGACGCCGACCACGAGCAGGCTTCGGTCTGGGTGGAGATGCTGGACCGGGAGATCGACGAGGTGTCCGCAGCCATCGAGAAGACCGAACAGAAGGCCCTCGCCGAACACCGGGTGGGGGCCGTGGACCGGGCGCGCCGGTTCGACGCCGAGGTCGAGCGGCTGGGCGCCCAGCTCCGCGAGCTGCACCGCATGCGCCGCAATCTCACCGACCGCTTCAGCTGACCTGGAGATCACGGCGGTGTGCGCTACTCGCAGGCGACGCCGTCCCCGTCACCGTCCATCTTCGGCCGGTAGCCGGGCTCACCCACATACAGCGGCGCAGCTCCGGCGGCCCGGGCCGCCGCGCAGTTCTTGTAGTACACGTCCGCCGGAGCAGGGGCCGGCTCGGCGGGTGCGGGTGCGGGTGCGGGTGCCGGAGCCGGAGCCGGTTCGGGTGCCGGCGCAGGCGCGGGGGCCGGTCGCGTCGTCGTGGTGGGTGCGGGAGCGGGTGCAGCGGCGGGAGCTCCGCCTCCGCATTCGGTGAGGACCCGCACCATCGCGTCGTGCTCGGCCTGCGTCACCCACAGGCCGTAGATCGCCTTGACCTCGATCTGCCGCGCGACGTACGTGCAGCGGTACGCGCGGTTCGGCGGCAGCCAGGTCGCGGCGTCGCCGTCGCTCTTCTGCTGGTTGGTCGGCCCGTCCACGGCCTGGAGGTTGCGCGGGTCGTTGGCGAAATCGGCACGGGTTCCCGCGTCGAGCTGCTGCGCACCCTTCTGCCACGCGTCCGACAGCGCGACGACGTGATCGATCTGCACCGCGGTCGAGGTGTCCTGGCCGCGCGTGAACGCGATCGTCGTGCCGGTGTACACGTCGTTCAGGGTTCCGGACGCGACGACGCAGTCGCGGGTACCGGGCCGGTAGACGATGTCGACGAGGTCGCGTCGCAGGATGTCGTTGCGGGTGTCGCAGCCGTTGCCTCCGAACTCCACAGACACGTCGTCGCTCCACGCCTGGCCGAACAGGTCGCGGCTGTACCCGGTCTTGGGTGCGCGCCCCTTGACGGGCAGGGTCGCCAGCCGGGCCAGGGCCTCCGACGAATCCGCCGACGCTGCCGGGTTCGACACTGCCGGGTTCGACGCAGCCGGACTCGGTGCAGTCGTCGAGGTGGGGCGCGTCGTGGTGGGTGACGGTGTCGTCGTGGGAGTTTCGGAGCTCGGCGCCGGGGACTGTTCGGAAGTCGCCGCCGGAGCGACGGAGGTGTCCTCGGTGGTCGAATCGCACCCGGTGAGGGTCAGACCCGCGACCGTCGCGACGACGAGCAGGGACAGCCGGGACGACAAGCGGGGCAAGGACATCGAGGGAACTCCTGAGAACGACGGTGCCGGACGGCTCCCCTTGTCCATCGCGCCCATGACGCCCGGTCGTTACACCGCGTAAGTATCCGGGAGCCGACGTCGTCGGCATCCCGGCGGGAACGGTTCCTACTATCGTCTGGTGGTCGGTTACGGCAGGCAGTTGCAGGGACTCGCCATCGCGCTGTCCTCTCTCGCAGGGTTCATCGATGCCCTCGGTTTCATCACCCTGGGCGGCGTCTTCGTGTCGTTCATGAGCGGCAACTCCACGCGTTTCGCGGTCGGGGCGGCCGACGGTGCGTGGCAGACGGTCGCCCTCATCGGCGGCGTGCTCGCGCTGTTCGTGGTCGGGGTGATCCTCGGCAGCGTGGTGGCGGAACTGACGGACCGAGATCGGCGGACCCGCAAGACCGCGGTTCTGGCGACGGTGACGGTGTTGCTGACGATCGCCGCCGCGGCCGTGCTCGTGGGCTGGACGCCGGTCGCTGTGATCGCGATGACCTTGGCCATGGGAACGGAGAACTCGGTGTTCCGGCGGCACGGGGAGACGACCGTCGCCCTGACCTACATGACGGGTGCGCTGGTCAAGATCGGGCAGCGGATCGCGGCGGCGTTCTTCGGTGGTCCGCGCTGGAGCTGGCTGCCCTATCTGGGTCTGTGGGGCGGTCTGGTGACGGGTGCCGTTCTCGGCGCGCTCGCCCACCGGGTGCTGGGTTTGCACGCCCTGTGGATCGCAGCGGCGTTCGCGGCCGCGCTGACGGTATCGGTCCGTTTCCTCTCCGATCGCGAGCTCACCGGCGGGATGTGATTCCCGCCTCCCCGTACGTTCGTACGGTGGAGAGCTCGGCTACGGTGCTCCCCATGCGCACGCGCCCCTACGTCACCACCAGCCCCACCAGGCTCGCTGCGGCCCTGCTCGACGTGGCCGCACGCAACGGTCTCGACGCGGCGAGTGTGCGGGAGGTGGCCAACGAGGCAGGGGTCTCGATCGGGGCGGTGCAGCACCATTTCCCGACCAAGGACGAGATGCTCGCGTACTCGTTCCGCACCCTCTCGGACCGGGTGCTGAACCGGTTGACGAACGTCGATCCCGACATCGATCCGGCGCGCACCCTGTTTTCCGCGCTCAGCCAACTGCTCCCGCTCGACGAGGAACGCGGCAGCGAGGTGCACGTGATGTCGGCGTTCGCCGTGCGGGCGGTCACCTCCCCCGCGCTGAGCGCCATCCGCACCGCCACCCTGTTCACGATCCGCACCGGCATAGCGCGCGTATTGATCCGCGCGGGTACACCCGATCCGGAGACCCGGGCCGCCCTGCTGCTCTCGGCCGCGAACGGGCTCGCGCTCGACGCGGCGGCCAGCCCCGAGCTCTACCCGCGGGAGTATCTGACCCACGCTCTGCACGCCCAGGTCCAGCTCGTCCTCGACGGCGCCGACGCGCACTGACCCGCGCCCCGGAATCCGGGACGCGGGTCGGTGAAGGCGATCGCACAGTGCGATCAGTGCGGTCAGTGGGCCGACCAGCCGCCGTCCATCGTGTACGACGCGCCGGTGACCATCCCGGCCTCGTCGGAGGCCAGCCACGACACGAGCGAGGCCACCTCCTCCGGCTCGACCAGCCGGGTCACCGCCTGATCGGTGAGCAGGACATCCGAGAGCACGCGATCCTCCGGGATGTCATGCGCGCGAGCCTGTTCCGATATCTGCTTCTCCACCAGCGGGGTACGCACGTAACCCGGATTGACGCAGTTGCTCGTCACGCCGTGGGGGCCACCCTCGAGCGCGACGACCTTGGAGAACCCCTCGAGGCCGTGCTTGGCGGTGACGTACCCGGCCTTGAAGGCCGACGCCCGCAGCCCGTGGACCGACGAGATGTTCACGATCCGGCCGAAGCCCCGCTCGTACATTCCGGGCAGCGCGGCCTTCACGAGCAGGAAGGGCGCCTCGACCATGAGCGTCTGGATGCGGCGGAAGTCGGCGAGGGCGAAGTCCTCCACCGGCCGCACCACCTGGATGCCGGCGTTGTTGACGAGGATGTCGACGTCGAGGCGGAAACCGTCGAGGCCGTCGGTGTCGAGCAGGTCGACGCTCCACGCCTCTCCCCCGATCTCGTGGGCGAGCGTCTTCGCGGCGACCTCGTCGACGTCGGCGACGGTCACGCGGACTCCCTGCCGAGCGAGCGCGCGGGCGCAGGCCGCCCCGATCCCGCCGGCACCACCGGTCACGAGTGCGGTGCGGGCCCTCATGCCGAGACCCTGGTGTTCTCGGCGGCCTTCTCCTGGGCGACCGTCTCCGCGTCCGCGGCGTCGATGTCGCGCAGCGAGATGCCCTTCGTCTCCCGGGCCACGATCACCGCGACGATCGTGATCAGCGACGATCCGAGCAGGTAGAAGGAGATCGGGACCGACGAATCGAAACGGCTGAGCAGGCTCGCGGCGATGATCGGGGCGAGCGACCCGGCGACGATCGAGGTGACCTGGTAGCCGAGCGAGACGCCCGAGTAGCGCATGCGGGTCGGGAACATCTCCGCCATGATCGCGGGCTGCCCGGCGTACATGAACGAGTGGAAGACGAGTCCGATGACGATCGCCGAGACGATCCACGCGCTGTTGCCGGTGTCCATCATCGGGAAGGCGAGGAAGCCCCAGGCACCGGCGGTGACGGCACCGATCATGTAGACGGGGCGGCGTCCCAGCGTGTCCGACAGTCGCCCGACCACCGGGATGATCACGAAGTGCACGGCGTGCGCGGCGAGCATCCACCACAGGATGTGGCTGGTGTCGGCACCGACGACGATCTTCAGATAGGTGATCGAGAAGGTGACGACGAGGTAGTACATGACGTTCTCGGCGAACCGCAGGCCCATCGCCGTGAACACGCCGCGCGGGTAGCGCTTGAGCACCTCGAAGACGTTGAACGACGTCTCCTTGAGCTTGTCGGCCTCCTGCTGCGCTTCGAGGAAGATCGGGGCGTCGGTGACCTTGGTGCGGATGTAGTAGCCGATCAGCACGATGACGGCCGAGAGCCAGAACGCGACTCGCCAGCCCCACGACAGGAAGGCCGATTCGGGCAGCGTGGTGGTGAGAACGAGCAGGACGATCGTCGCGAGAAGATTGCCCATCGGAACGCCGGCCTGCGGCCACGACGACCAGAACCCGCGCGAGCGGTTGGGGCTGTGTTCGGCGACCAGCAGCACCGCGCCGCCCCACTCGCCGCCGACCGCGAAGCCCTGGACGAACCGGAGCGTCACGAGCAGCGCCGGCGCCCAGTACCCGATGGCACCGAAGGTCGGCAGGCAGCCCATGAGGAAGGTCGCGACGCCGACCATGATGATGCTGGTCTGCAGCAGCTGCTTGCGTCCGAACCGGTCACCGAAGTGGCCGAAGACGATGCCGCCGAGCGGCCGGGCGACGAAGCCCACGGCGTAGGTGACGAACGCCGCGATGATCGCGTCGAGTTCGTTGCCGCCGTCGGGGAAGAAGACCTTGGCGAAGACGAGGGTCGCGGCGGTGCCGTAGAGGAAGAACTCGTACCACTCGACGACGGTGCCCGCCATGGACGCACCGACGACCCTGCGCAATGCCGACGGCGAGCCCTCCGGCCCGTCCGTTCGTGCCTGTTCGACGCTCATGCCTGCACCCTCCCGGAATGCTCTGTGACGGGGAACACTTCCAAACACATATGCCGAGTATCGGTACGCACATATGCATCCACAATGACGCGATTCGCAGATGCGATCTGCAAAACTGCACACATGAGCGTGCCTTCGGCCGATGACCTCCTCGTCCTGCTCGCCGTCGGGCGCAGTGGCAGGTTCACCAGCGCCGCCGACGACCTGGGCGTCAACCACACCACGATCTCCCGGCGGATCGCCGCGCTCGAGCGCAGCCTCGGCGGTCGCGTGCTCACGCGGTCGGCGGCGGGATGGGAACTGACCGACCGCGGTCGCGAGGCGCTCGAGGCCGCCGAACGCATCGAGGCCGCGGTCGGAAGTCTGCGGAACCCCCGGGGTGAGCGCCGCCTCGAGGGCGTCGTGCGTATCTCCGCCACCGACGGCTTCAGCGCCTACATCGCCGCCCCGGCCGGCGCGCTCGTGCGGCAACGCCATCCGGGTATCTCCGTCGAGATCGTCGCGACCACCCGTCGCGCCTCACAGCAGCGGTCCGGCATGGACATCGAGGTGGTCGTGGGACGCCCGCAGGTGCATCGGGCCGAAGCGCACCGTCTCGCCGACTACAACCTGGGCCTGTACGCCTCGCGCGACTATCTCGCCACGCACGGTTCCCCGTCGTCGGTCCGCGACCTGCGTGAGCACACCCTCGTGTACTTCATCGATTCGATGCTGCAGGTCGACGATCTCGACGTCGCGCGGCGCATCGCCCCCGACATGCAGGATTCGATCAGCTCGACGAACGTGTTCGTGCACGTCGAAGCGACCCGCGCCGCCGGAGGCCTCGGTCTGTTGCCGTGCTTCATGGCCGACCGGCACCCCGATCTCGTCCGGGTCCTGCCCGGCGAGGTCGAGGCGCGTCTGGCCTACTGGCTCGTCGCGCGCTCGGAGACGCTGCGGCGGCCGGAGGTCGCGGCCGCAGTCGCGGCGATCCGGGAGGTCGTGCACGCCCAGCGAGCGGTGCTCCTGGGTGTCGCTCGATAGAGTGCACGGGTGTCACTTTCGGACGAGGACGAAGCAGGAGCGGGTCGCTTCGCACCGAGTCCCTCCGGCGACCTGCATCTCGGCAATCTGCGCACCGCCGTCCTGGCGTGGTTGTTCGCGCGGTCGACGAACCGCCGGTTCCTCGTGCGCGTCGAGGATCTCGACCGGGTGCGTCCCGGCGCGGAGCAACGCCAGCTCGCGGATCTCGCGGCGATCGGTCTCGACTGGGACGGTCGGGTGGTCCACCAGTCCCGCCGCCGGCGCCTGTACGACGAGGCGATCGCGCGGCTCGAGCAGGCCGGCCTGACCTACGAGTGCTACTGCACCCGACGCGAGATCCTCGAGGCCACCTCCGCACCCCACGCCCCTGCGGGCGCCTATCCGGGCACCTGTCGCAATCTCACCGACGAGCAGCGGGCCGAGCGCCGGGCCTCCGGCCGCGCCCCCGCGATCCGGCTGCGGGCGACCGAGGAGTGGTTCACCGTCCACGACCTGCTGCACGGCGATTTCACGGGCATCGTCGACGATCTCGTGTTGCGCCGCAACGACGGAACCCCCGCGTACAACCTCGCGGTGGTGGTCGACGACGCCGACCAGGGCATCGATCAGGTGGTGCGCGGCGACGATCTGCTCACCTCCGCGCCCCGACAGGCCTGTCTCGCACACCTTCTCGGACTGTCGGAGCCCGTCTACGCGCACGTGCCGCTCGCGCTCAACAAGGAGGGCAAGCGACTGGCCAAACGGGACGGCGCGGTGACACTGGCCGATCAGCTCGCGCTCGGACACACGGCCGCCGACGTGCTGGGCACGATCGCCGTGTCGCTGCGACTCGCCGACCCCGGCGAGCCCGTGTCGCCGGAACTGTTGCTGGACCGCTGGAATCCCGTGCTGCTTCCCCGGGATCCGTGGGTGTTCACCCCGTCGGAGGAAGGCATCCGATAGGACACGATGCGGACATAGCGGATGCAGACCCGAGGTGATATCCGTACTCTCTCGGAAGTGTCCGATCCCGGAGACGAGAGGCAGCCATGACCACCGGTGGTTACGACCCGAATCAGGATCCGAAGAACCCGGGTGGTTATCCGCCACCCGGAAGCTATCCGCCGCCCTCGGGCGGTGGCACTCCCCCGCCGGGTGGGAACTATCCGCCGCCCGGCAACTACCCCCCTCCGGGGAACTACCCCCCGCCCTCGGGTGGCAACTACCCGCCGCCGGGTGGGTCCTACCCGCCGCCGGGGAACTATCCGCCTCCCCCGTCGGGTGGTGACTACCCGCCCCCGCCGGGTGCGTACGGCGCCGGGAGCTTCGGTGGTCCGCCTCCGAATCAGCTGAGTGTCGGCGACGCGATCTCCTACGGCTGGTCGAAGTTCAGCGGTAACGCCGGCGTGTGGATCGTCTTCATGCTCGCCGCGTTCGTCATCCAGGGCCTGATCAGTGGCATCTTCAACGGGTTCGACTTCACCGGTGAGGCGACGGACTTCACCCTGCTGAGCGCCATCGGCAGCATCGTCTCGGCGATCGTCGGATACCTGATCCAGGCCGCCTTCGTGCGCGGTGCGCTGGCCGAAACCGACGGGCAGCGCCCTGCTTTCGGGACGTTCCTCCAGATCGGCCCGATCGGTGCGGTCATCCTCGCAGGTCTGCTCGTGGGCATCGGCACGTCGATCGGTCTCGTGCTGTGCATCCTCCCGGGCCTGGTGTTCGCGTTCTTCGCGTGGTGGACGATGCAGTTCGTCATCGATCGCAATCAGGATGCCGTCACCGCGATCAAGTCGAGCTTCAATGCCGTCAAATCGAATGCGGGAACGCTGGTGTTGCTCGCCCTCGCACTGCTCGGCATCAATCTCCTCGGTGCCCTGTTGTGCCTGATCGGCCTGCTGGTCACCGTGCCGGTGTCGATCATCGCCGTCACGTACGCCTACCGGGTCACCACGGGTGGTCCCGTAGCGGCCTGACACAACCCCGGCGGGACCCTCCCGTCGCATCCGTAGGCATATCTACCGACGCGCCACGGCACGCTGTACCGTGGCGCGTTGCCATGCCGATCGCGACAAGGGAGACATAAGTGACCACTGGTGGCTATCCACCCCCTCAGCAGGATCCTCGGGCGACGGGCGGTCATCCCGGCGCCCCCTCGTACGGCGCCACCCCGCCCGATTACACCCAGCAGTTCCCGCAGTACGGCGCGCCCCAGAACGGTGGCCCCCAGTACGGCGCTCCTCAGTACGGAACCCCGCAGAACGGAACGCCCCAATTCGGTGCGCCCCAGTTCGGCGCTCCTCAGTACGGTGCACCCCAGTACGGGGCGCCGCAGGACGGTGGGTTCGGCGGCCCGGGATTCCCCGGCCCGGATCCGAATTTCGGTGCCGGCACCCCGGGGGAATTGCTCCCGCGTCTCGGCGCCCGCATCATCGACGGCCTCATCGTTGGTATCCCCATGGGGATCCTGAGCGCGATCATGATCCTCGCGAGCGGTGGAAGCGGTTTCGTGGACTTCTTCATGACGGTCGTCAGCGGTGTCGTCGCCTTCGGCTACTGGACGTACATGGAGTCCGCTCGGGGCGCGACCGTCGGCAAGAAGCTCCTCGGCCTGTCGGTCGCCGGCCCTGCCGGTGGCAATCCCACCCTCGAGCAGGCCGCCAAGCGCAACGCGTTCGTCGCGTTGCAGATCCTCACCGGTGTCCCGCTGCTGGGCTTCCTCGCCGGTCTGCTGTCGCTCGCCGCATACATCGGTATCGCGGTCACCATCGAGCAGGACGGCAACAAGCAGGGTTTCCACGACAAGTTCGCCGGCGGCACCCGGGTACGCAAGTCCTGATCTCCCGCGCGCTCCGGGTCCCGTCCCCGCCAGGACGGGACCCGTTCGTCGCATATGGGGTGTTCGCGCACGTACAGACCATCCGCAACTTCGTGATCGCCCCGTGGTGATGCTTGGATGTCCGGGTGACCGAGCACGGATCGAACACCTCCCCCGCCCTCTTCGACCACGCCGCCTTCGCGCGCGTGGGCCGCAGCCCGTACACGGGGATCGTCGTGCTGTTCACCGCGGTGCTGATGATCTCCAACATCTCCGCGACGAAGGGCATCGCGTTCTTCACCGACTCCGAGTTCGCCGTCGGCCCGCTGCAGATCCTGCCGATCATCACCGACGGCGGGTTCTTCCTGTTCCCCCTCGCCTACATCCTCGGCGACGTGCTCAGCGAGGTGTACGGCTTCGCGGCCACCCGCCGCGCCGTCTTCTACGGCTTCGGGGCGGTCGCGCTGTCCGCGCTGTGCTTCTGGATCACGCAGCAGCTGCCCCCGGCCGACTTCTACGCCGGTCAGGAGTCCTTCGAGAACGTCCTCGGCGTGGTGCCCCGGATGCTCATCGCCGGGCTCGCGGGGTACGCGGTCGGGCAGCTGCTCAACTCGTACGTGCTCGTCCGCATCAAGGAACGCACCCGGGAGAAGCACCTGTGGGCGCGGCTGATCGGGTCGACCGTCGTCGGCGAGTTCGCCGACACCCTCATCTTCTGCTCGATCGCCGCAGGGGCCATCGGCATCACGACCTGGGCCGACTTCGTCAACTTCGTGATCGTCGGGTTCCTGTGGAAGACGCTGGTCGAGATCGTCGTGCTCCCGGTGACCTACCGCGTGATCGCGTACGTCAAGAAGCGCGAACCCTCCTACGCGTGACGACTCACGCCTGACGACTCGAGCCGGACGACTCAGGCCTGGCGCCGGCTCGCGTAGAACCGGCCGAGCGTCTCGGCCTTGAACTCGGCGAGGGTGCCGTTCTCCATGTTCGTCCGGATGTCGTCGACGAGGCGCACCGTGAACCGTTCGTTGTGGATCGTGCACAACGTCGAGGCAAGCATCTCCTTCGCCTTGAACAGGTGGTGGATGTACGCCCGCGTGTAGTTCCGGCAGGTGTAGCAGTCGCAGTTCTCGTCGATCGGCGTGAAGTCGCGCCGGTGACGGCTGGTGTTGATGTTGAACCGGCCGTCCGGATGGTAGATCGCGGCGTTGCGCGCGACCCGCGACGGATTGACGCAGTCGAAGGTGTCGACGCCGTGCTCGACCGCGACGAAGATGTCGTCGGGTTCACTGATGCCCAGCAGGTGCCGCGGCTTGTGCTCGGGCAGCTCCTCGGTGCACCACTGCACGATCGTGCCGAGATTGTGCTTCTCGAGCGCCCCACCGATGCCGTAGCCGTCGAACCCGCGGCCGGTCTCGCCGACGATGGACTCGAGGCCCCGGCACGCCTGTCGTCGCAGGTCCTCGTATTGCGCGCCCTGCACGACGCCGAACAACGCCTGGTAGGGACGGTGGGCACGTTCGGCGGTGAGCTTCTCGTGCTCGGCGATGCACCGCACCGCCCACGCCTGGGTCCGCTCGAGGGAGCGTTCCTGATAGCCGCGGGTGTTCATGAGGGTCGTGAGCTCGTCGAAGGCGAACATGATGTCGGCGCCGAGCTCGTGCTGGATGCGCATCGACACCTCGGGGGTGAACCGGTGCCGCGACCCGTCGAGGTGCGATTTGAAGGTCACCCCGTCGTCGTCGACGTGGGCGAGCCGTTCCTTGCCCTTGGCGATGACGTCGTCGTTCTGGACGCCGACGGACTCCATCGCGATGACCTTCTTGAACCCGGCCCCGAGCGACATGACCTGGAATCCGCCGCTGTCGGTGAAGGTCGGGCCGGGCCAGTTCATGAACTTCCCGAGCCCGCCGGCCTCGTCGACGATGTCGGAGCCGGGCTGCAGGTAGAGGTGGTAGGCGTTGGCGAGCAGCGCCTGCGAGCCGAGCTCGGCCATCGTCTCGGGCAGCACCGCCTTGACGGTCGCCTTCGTACCCACCGGGACGAAGGCCGGGGTGCGGATGTCTCCGTGCGGGGTGTGGATCGTGCCCGTGCGGCCGAGTCCGTTGTCGAGACGCGCTCCGACCGTGAAGAAGGGATCGGGCGGGGTCGGAATGCTGGAATCGGTCACTTCCGTATCCAATCACGTCGGGAAGGTGCGGCCTTCTCACGGCGGCGAACGGAGATCGCGAACACGGCGACACCGGCGAGCGCCAGCAGCACACCGACCGCGGCGGGAGCGGTGTAGCCGAATCCGGCCGCGATCACGACCCCGCCGATCCACGCACCGAACGCGTTCGCCAGGTTGAACGCGGCGTGGTGCAGCGACGCCGCGAGCGTCTGGGCGTCCTCCGCGACATCCATCAACCGCACCTGGAGAGCCGGGCCCACCGCGGCGCATCCGACACCCAGACCGAAGACCATCACGAAGGCGGTCCACGGGTTGTGGGCCGCGGCGACGAACAGCGCGAGCAGCACCGCGAGCGAAGTGATCGACGCGTAGACGCCGGGGATCACACCGCGATCGGCGACGCGACCACCGATGGCATTGCCGACGACCATGCCCACGCCGAAGAGCATCAGCGCGACCGGCACGAGCGATCTCGACACTCCGGCGACGTCGGTCAGCGTGGTGCTGATGTAGGTGTACACCGCGAACACACCACCGAAGCCGATGACGGCCACGGCGAGCGTGAGCCAGACGGTGCTGCTCTTCAACGCCCCGAGTTCGACCCGCACGCTGGTCGTCGGTATCGACAGTGTCGGCACCCAGGCGGCGAGAGCGACGACGGTGGCCACTCCGATCACCGCGACCAGCACGAACGCCGCGCGCCAGCCCAACGCCATGCCGAGCCACGAGGCGGCGGGCACCCCGACGACGTTCGCCACCGACAGCCCCATCATCACCAGCGACACCGTACGCGCGCGGCGACCGGGTCCGGCGAGATGCGCCGCGACCAGCGCGGCGACCCCGAAGTACGCGCCGTGCGGCAGGCCGGCGACGAACCGGGAGACGACGAGCAGACCGTAGTTCGGGGCCAGCACCGTGGCGGCGTTGCCGAGGGTGAACGCGACCATCAGCGCGACCAGCAGTGTCTTGCGCGGCACGCGGGCGGCGATCGTCGCGATGAGCGGGGCACCGACGACGACACCGGCCGCGTAGGCGGAGACGACGTGGCCCGCGGTGGGTTCGGAGACCCCGATGCTCGTCGCGATCTCGGGGAGCAACCCCATGGCGACGAACTCGGTGGTTCCGATCCCGAACCCGCCGAGGGCGAGCGCCCACATCACGAGCGTGCGCGCGGGATGTCCGGAGTCGGTGTGGGCAGGATCGTCGAGTGGGCGGCCGGAAGCCGTGGTGGTCATCGGTGAGGAAACCTTCGATCTGTCGATGGTCCCGGAGCCGGAGGTCGTGCGGGCCGGGACGCGGGCGCGCTCGGGGAGCGACGCGGGGCAGCCTCCATTCTGGGGCAGTCCGGCCCCGCACTTCTCCCCGCGGCGACGTGAGTTCCGCCATCTCCCGATCGTCAGGTGAGGAAGGTCGTATCCGCCCGCTCGGCCCTGCGCGCCTCGATCCTCCTGGCGACGAACTTGCCGAGCTCGTCCACCCACAGCACCGACGAGCCGACGGCGACCGCGAGCAGCCACTGTTCGGAAGTGAGCGAGGTGGTGTCCATGAATCCCTGCAGGGCGCCGAGTTGCACGACGCAGATCTGCAGGACGACGACGGCGATGATCGCGATCCAGATGGTGTGGTTGGTGAACGTCTGTGCCGAGAACACCGATCCGAGATCCGAACGCACGTTGAACAGGTTGAACACCTGGTAGAAGACGAACGTCGTGAACGCGAGGGTCGTGGCGAACAGCGGGTCGGATGCGCTGTCGGGGAACAGTTCCGGGCCGAAGTGCAGCACCGCGATCGTGCCCACCGTCATCACGATGCCGAGGCCGAGGATGCGCTGCACCCGGGAGCGTTCGAGCAGGGCCTCGTTCGCGGGCCGCGGTCGTCGCCTCATCGCGTCGGGGGCGGTCGGGTCGACACCGAGGGCGAGCGCCGGCGGTCCGTCCATGATGATGTTCACCCACAGGATCTGCAGTGCGCTGAAGGGCGCGCCACCCGCGAGTCCGAGCACACCGGCCGTCAGGAAGATGAGGACGAAGCCCCACGCCGTGGTGAGCTGGAACTTCACGAATTTGACGATGTTGTCATAGATTCCGCGTCCCTCGGCCACGGCGGCGACGATGGTCGCGAAGTTGTCGTCGGTGAGGATCATGTCCGCGGCGCCCTTGGAGACGTCGGTTCCCGTGATCCCCATGGCCACACCGATGTCGGATTGTTCGAGCGCGGGAGCGTCGTTGACGCCGTCGCCCGTCATCGCGACGATCTGCCCGTCGGCCTGCAGCGCTTCGACGAACCTGATCTTGTGTTCGGGCGCCACGCGGGCGAGGACGCCGAATTTCTTTGCCCTCCGGCGCAGTTCGTCGTCGGTGAGTTTGTCGAGATCCGAACCGGAGGCAGCCGACCCGCGGATTCCGAGTTCCTCGGCGATCGCGGAAGCCGTCACCAGATGGTCGCCGGTGATCATGTGCACCGAGATGCCCGCCTCGTGGGCGACGGCGATCGCATCCTCGGCTTCGGTCCGCGGCGGGTCGACGATGCCGACGATCGCGTGGATCGTCAGGTCGGCCACCTTCTCCTGCAGCGCATCGGTGTCGCCGCGGGGAACGGCATCGAGGTCGCGACCGGCGATCATGAGGGTTCGCAGACCTTCCGACGCGAGCGCCTCCACGGCCCGGTGGATCCTCGCGCGACCGTCGTCGTCGAGCGGAATCGGGCCGTCGGGACCGGCGATCGAGGTGGCACGATCGAGGAGCACACCCGGCGCGCCCTTCACGAAACAGCGGTATCCGCCGTTCAGCAGGGTGTGGAAGGTGGCCATGTACTTGTAGTCCGAGTCGAACGGCACCTCCGAGATGCGGTTCAGCGCGGCCCGCGCACCCTCGACGTCGATGCCGCCCTTCTCGGCGAGCACCACGAGGGCACCCTCGGTGGGATCGCCGACCAGCACTCCGTTGCGCACGGTCGCGTCGTTGCACAGTCCCATCCCGAGCAGTGCGTCCGTGAAGTCCGGTGCGGGCAGACCGTCACCGACGAGGATCTTGCCGTCGGTTCCGTACCCGGTGCCGGTGACGCGGAAGGCACGACCCGCGACGAGCAGTCGCTGCACCGTCATCTCGTTGAGGGTGAGGGTGCCGGTCTTGTCGGTGCAGATGTGGGTGGTGCTGCCGAGCGTCTCGACCGCGGCGAGGCGTTTGACGATCGCACCGCGGGCCGCGAGACGTGAGGCTCCCATCGCGAGGGTGAAGGCGACGACGGCCGTGAGCCCTTCGGGGATCGTCGCGACCGCCAGCGACACCGCGGTGACGAGGAGATCCGACCAGGTCTGTCCCCGCAGCAGACCGAGGACGAACACCAGCGCCACTGTCACGATCGCGACGATCGTCAGGGTCTGGGCGAGCTGGCCGATGCGCCGTTGCAGCGGCGTCTGTTCGCCACCGGCCGATCCGAGAAGGGTTGCGATGGCACCCATTTCGGTACGCATGCCCGTGCCGGTGACGATCATCGCGGCACGTCCGCGTGTGACCTCGGTGTTCATGAACAGCATGTCGGTGCGGTCGCCGAGCGGCGCGTCGGGATCGTCGACGACGTCGGCCTGTTTGTCGACGGGCTGGGATTCACCGGTGAGGGCGGCCTCCGCGACCTGCAGCCGGACGGCGGTGACGAGTCGGCCGTCGGCCGGGACGGTGTCGCCGGCCTCGAGGAGCACCACGTCTCCGGGGACGAGTTCGGCGCGGGGCACCTCCGTCCCCCTGCCGTCGCGCAGCACCCGGCTGGTCGACACCGACATCTTCTTCAACGCGGCGAGGCTGCTCTCGGCCCGGGATTCCTGCACGTAGTTCAGCACGGTGTTGAGCGCGATCACCGCGAAGATGACGACGGGGGTCTCCCACTCGCGGGAGACGGTGGCGCTGACCACCGCCGCCACGACCAGAACGAGGGTCATCCTGTCGGCCAGCAGCGAGAGCACGCGCCGCCAGGTCGGTACCTTCTTCGCCTCGTCGAGCAGGTTCGGGCCGTACTCGCCACGCCGTCGTTCGACCTCGTCCGCACTCAACCCTCGTTGCGGATCGACCTCGAACGCCTCGGCGACGTCGGTCGCGGCGCGGGTGTGCCAACTCGAGGTGGTCGCGGGAGCTTGTGCGGACATCGGCACTCCTCGTTCGGGCTGCTCTCGGCGGATCGGGCGAACACGGTCCTGACGGCCGGTTTCACCGTAACCGGCGGAGCGTTCCACTGCGCCGGAAGCCGGTTCGTGATGTGCTGGATACGGCAGCGGAACCGGAGGAGTGAACGCGATGAGCGACAACCCGAACACCGACGATCCTGTCGTCCCACTCGACGAGGACCAGTGCTGGGACCTGCTCGCGACGGGCAAGGTGGGCCGCCTCGTCACCGTCGTCGGCGGGCGACCGGAGATCTATCCCGTCAACTACGTCACCGACGATCGCACGGTGTACTTCCGCAGCGGTGAGGGCAGCAAGCTCTCCGAACTGGCGGTGCACCCGCAGGTGGCCTTCGAGGTGGACGAGATCCGCGAGGACTCCGCGTGGAGCGTCGTGCTGCACGGGCACGCCCGGATCCTGCGGAGCTTCGACGACGCGGCGCGGATCGACGCCCTCGGACTGTCGCCGTGGGTTCCCACCCCGAAATACGACTACGTCGCGCTGACGGCCACCGACCTCACCGGGATGCAGCTCACGCTCGTCAAGCGGTGAACGGTGGCGCCCTCTGCGCAGCAGCACCGCCTGTTGATGCGGTTCATGCTGCTGTCGGTGGCGACCGCGCTCGCGACGATGCTGCTGAAGGCATCGGCGGCGTGGATCACCGGATCGGTGGGTCTGTTGTCGGACGCGCTCGAATCCGGGGTCAACCTCGTCGCGGCGCTCGTCGGTCTCGCGGCGCTACGTCTCGCCGCGAAGCCGGCCGATGCGAACCACGATTTCGGGCACGGGAAGGCCGAGTACCTCTCCGCCGCGGTCGAGGGCACCATGGTCTTCGCCGCCGCGACGGTGATCCTGTGGACCTCGGTCGAGCGCCTGATCTCCCCGCAGCCGGTGACCGAGGTCGGACTCGGTCTCGTCCTGTCGGCCGGATCCTCGGCGCTCAATCTCGTGGTCGGTCTCCTGCTCATCCGGCAGGGCCGCGCACACCGGTCGATCACGCTGGTCGCCGACGGGAAACACCTGCTGACGGACGTGTGGACGTCGGCGGGCGTGCTCGTCGGCGTGGCGCTGGTCGCGCTGTCCGGCTGGGACGTGCTCGACCCGATCGTGGCGATCCTCGTCGCCCTGAACATCCTGCGGATCGGTTTCGGGCTCGTGCGGCAGGCGGTCGTCGGCATGCTCGACGCGGTTCTTCCCCCGGAGGACGTGACGGCGGTGAACGCCGTCCTCGACCGCTACCGGGAACCGGGGGTGGTGACGATCCTGCCGCCGCGCACCCGCGAATCGGGACGTCAGCGCTTCGTCTACCTCGTCGTACGGGTGCCGGGCGACTGGACGGTGCGGGCCGGCCACGACCTGCTCGACCGCATCGAGGCCGATCTCGGCGAGGCGCTGCCCGGCGTCGTGGTGTTCAGCCATCTCGAGCCGGACCGCACCCCCACCGGACGCAGGTGAGGTGATCAGGCCGAGGCGACGAGTCCGGCACCGAGGCCGAGCATCAGCACCGCGACGCCACCGTCGAGGATGCGCCACGAGGACGGCTTGGCGAACCAGGCGCGCAGATAGCGGGCGCCGTACCCGAGGGCGGCGAACCACACGACGCTCGCGGTGATCGCCCCGGCACCGAACCACCACCGGCCGGGGTTGCCGTAGTGGTTGGCCACCGAACCGAGCATGAGCACGGTGTCGAGATAGGTGTGCGGGTTGAGCCAGGTCAGCGCCAGGCAGGTCAGTAGGGCCGCGCCGACGGTGACGGCACCGCCCGGGGCGGCGGACAGCGCGGACGGCTTGAGCGCGCGACGCGCCGCGAAGAGTCCGTAGCAGATGAGGAAAGCGGCACCCGCCCAACGGATCACGTCGATCGCTCCGGGTGCGCGGTCGAGGATCGTCGCGATCCCGGCGATGCCGGCGGTGATGAGCACGGCGTCGGAGATCACGCAGATCGCGATCACAGGCAGCACGAATCGTCGCGCGATGGCCATGCGCAGGACGAAGGCGTTCTGCGCACCGATGGCGACGATGAGGGACAGACCTGTGACGAATCCGGCGACGACGAGTGACATGGCATCGACGCTAGGAATCCTGTCGAGATAAGAACAGTTGATTTTGCTGTACCTGCATTAGAGTTTCTTGATGTGGATCTCGACTTTGCTCAACTTCGCACTTTTGCAACGGTATTGGACGAGGGCACTTTCGAGGGTGCAGCGGCTGTTCTTCGTGTCACACCGTCCGCGGTGAGCCAGCGCATCAAGTCGCTCGAGCAACACGTCGGTCAGGTGCTGTTGCGTCGGACCCGGCCCGTGAGCGCGACGGCGGCCGGCGAAGTGGTGATGCGACTCGCCCGGCAGGTCGCGCGCCTGGAGCAGGACGCCTCCGAGGAACTCGGCCTCGGCGCCGACACGGGGAGTTACGCCACGATCCCGCTCGTCGTCAACGCCGACTCGATGTCCACCTGGTTGCTGCGTGCCCTGGCCCGGATGCCCGTGCGCTATCGCGCACTGTTCGAACTGCACCGCGAGGACGAGTTCCACTCCACGGATCTGTTGCGCGACGGCACCGCCATGGCGGCGGTCACCTCCGTCCCCGAACCCGTGCAGGGCTGCACGTCCGAGAAACTCGGCGCCATGCGCTATCACGCCATGGCGAGCGTGGACTTCGCCGAACGCTGGTTCCCCGAGGGCATGACCCCCACCGAACTGCGGGAGGCCCCGATGCTCACCTTCGACCGCAAGGACGACATGCAGGATCGCTTCGTCCGCAAGCGGACCCGGCGGCGGCTGGATCCGCCGCGCAACTACGTTCCGGGCGCCCTCGAATTCGTCGAGGCCGCGCGGCTGGGATTGGGCTGGGCCATGCTCCCCGACGCGATGGTCACCGACACCACCGATCTCGTGAGCCTGGCCCCGGACGACCCGATCGCCGTGCCGCTGTACTGGCAGCGGTGGCGGCTGGACTCCCCCGTGCTCGACGCGCTGACCGATGCGGTCCGTCGCACCGCGCGCGAGGTGTTGCACTGAAATCCGGGACGATTCGATCACACCGGTGCCCGGACGCCCGTTCTCACCGCGCCTGCATCGCGCCGATCGGATCGACGTACATCACCCGCGACGCCGCACCGAGCGCCGCCGCCGACCGCAGATCGTCGTCGGGTTCCGAGAAACGCAGCGGCACATCGTTGTACGACGACCGCTGCCGGTAACCGTCGGACACGTCCTCACGCTCCCGTCCGTGCCGGGCGAACGCCTCACCACCGACGGTCACCACGTCGGGATTGACGACGTCCCGCACCGACGCGACCGCACGGCCGAGGAGCACCGCCCGGTTCGGCGACGGGTCGGTGCCATCGGCGCTCCCCGGTTCGAGTACAGCACAGAACGATTCGATGTCGTCTGCCGAGGACCGTGCGAGGCCGTCCACGAGCCACGCCATCGAGATCGATTCCTCCGCACACAGATACAGCCAGCTCTCGGGTCGTCGCCGGAAGGCACTCTCGAACCGGCGGTATTCGACCTCCGCGACCGCCTCCACGTACGGAACGACCGTGTACGGCGTGGGCACGATCGCCCGGAACAACACGTCCACGGGCGCTTCGCACCAGCCCAGCCGCGGGTGGTCGAGCGCCCCTCGGCGCTCGTCGTACAGACCACCCACCGCGAGGCCGGCCCACAGCGGCTGCCTGCCGTGCAGCTGTGACTCGTGCACCCGCAGCGCCGCACCGATCGCGGCGAAGACATCGAACGCCGACGCCGGTGTCGCGAAGGTCGTCCGGTGCAGCTCCCGTCCGAGCAGGTCGCCGGAGACCAGCCGGGTCTCCCGCTCCCCCAGATGGATACCGGTGAGGAAGCCCCGTTCGGTGTCCACCTCCACCGGCACGTGCGGCCGTCCCACCCGCCCCCGCGGAGCGAGATCGGGACGGTCGCGCAGCAACCCGTGATCGAGCAACGACGTCACCGCCCGGTTGACCGTCGACGCCGACAGGCCCGTGAAGTCGGCGAGCATCGTGCGCGTCGCCGGTCCCCCACGTCGTAGGTGCTGCATGATCCACCCCGCCGGTGTGGTCTCGTCGACCCGGAAGACCCCCGGTCGCGCAGAACGCACGAGATCGAGAGTCGACCGTACCGCCGTTGTCCGCACCCCCGTCATGGCCAGAAGTGTCCCGCTCCGCCCGCGAGGACGGAATGGTTTGTATCAGGCCGCGCCGAAGTCTCCCGCGTTCACTCCACGAGTGCCTTGAACTGCGCGTCGTACAGCCTCGCGTACGCACCGGCCGCCTCGAGCAGCCCCTCGTGCGTGCCCTGTTCGACGATCCGTCCGTCCTCCATCACCACGATGCGGTCGGCGTTGCGGATGGTCGACAGGCGGTGGGCGATGACGAAGCTGGTGCGGTCGTCGCGCAACCGCGCGGTGGCCTGCTGGACGAGCAGTTCGGTGCGGGTGTCGACCGAGCTCGTCGCCTCGTCGAGGATGAGGATCGACGGCTTGGACACGAACGCCCGCGCGATCGTGATGAGCTGACGCTCGCCGGCGCTGAGGTTGCCGTCGTTCTCCTCGTCGATGATCGTGTCGTAGCCGTCGGGCAGGGCCCGCACGAAACGGTCGACGTAACTCATCCTGGCCGCGGACATGATCTGGTTCTCGGTCGCGTACGGGTTGCCGTAGGCGATGTTCTCGCGAATGGTGCCGCCGAACAGCCAGGTGTCCTGCAGGACGATGCCGATGCGCGAGCGCAGTTCGTCGCGGGACATCGAACGGATGTCCACGCCGTCGACGAGGATCCGGCCCGCGTCGACCTCGTAGAAGCGCAGGATCAGGTTGATGAGGGTGGTCTTGCCGGCGCCCGTGGGTCCGACGATCGCGATCATCTGGCCCGGTTCGGCCCGCAACGACAGGTTCTCGATGAGCGGCCGGTCGGGGGTGTACGAGAAGGCGACGTTCTCGAACTCGACGAGTCCGTGCCGGCTCCACGGCATCGTCGGCGCCGCGACCTCCGGTTCCTCCTCCGGTTCGTCGAGCACCGCGAACACCCGCTCGGCCGACGCCGACGCCGACTGCAGGAGGTTGACCATCGCGCCGATCTGCGCGAGCGGCTGCACGAGCTGACGCGAGTACTGGATCATCGCCTGGATCTCGCCGAGCGTCGCGGTGCCCGACGCGATCCGCAGACCACCGAGCACCGCGATGACGACGTAGCCGACGTTGCCGAGGAAGGTCACGAACGGCATCACCAGGCCGGACACGAACTGCGCGCGATAGGAGGCCTGGTACAGCGACTCGTTGGTGTCGGTGAAGCGTCGCTGCACCTCCGCGGTGCGGCCGTAGGCGGTGATGAGCTCGTGCCCGGTGAAGGCCTCCTCGATCTGCCCGTTGAGCTTGCCGGTCGTCTCCCACTGCGCGAGGAAGTGCTTGCGCGAGCGACGCGCGATCACTGCCGTCGCCACGACCGACGCCGGGACGGTCAGAATCGCGACGAGCGCGAGCATCGGCGAGATGAACAGCATCATCACCACGAGACCGAGCAGCGTCAGCACCGCGAGGACGAGCTGGGAGATGGACTCCTGCATGCCCGCGGCGACGTTGTCGATGTCGTTGGTGACGCGGCTGAGCAGGTCGCCGCGCGAATGCGTGTCGAAGTACCGCAGCGGCAACCGGTGGATCTTGCGTTCGATCCGCGACCGCATGTCGCGCACGACGCGCTGCACGATCTCGTTGAGGCCGTAGGCGGCGACCCAGATCAGACCGGACGAGAGCAGGTACAGCGCCAGGACGATGACGAGGATCCGGCCGAGGGCCGAGAAGTCGATGCCGAGTCCGGGCACCACGTCCATCCCCGAGACCATGTCGGCGAACTGGTCGCGGCCCTCGGCGCGCAGACCGGCGACGGCTTCGTCCTTGGTCTGTCCGGCGGGGAGCTGCATGCCCACCACCCCGTCGAAGATGACGTCGGTGCCGCGGCCGAGCACGAAGGGCGCCACCGACATGCTCACGACACCGAGGAAGGCGGACAGCAGCACCGAGTAGACGGCGTAGCGGTGCGGGTGGAGCAGGCCGAGCACCCGGCGGATGGTGCGCAGACGCGACGGTGCCGCCGCTTCCGGAGTCGTCATACCGTGGCCATCCTCTGCGACTCGACGATCTCCGAGTACGTCCGGCACCGGCCGAGCAGACCGAGATGCGTCCCGGAATCGACCATGACGCCGTTGTCGAGGACGACGATGCGGTCGGCGTCCTGCACGGTGGAGACCCGCTGCGCGACGATGAGCACGCACGCGTCGCGCGTCTCGGGTTCGAGCGCCGCGCGCAGGCGGGAGTCGGTCGCCGGGTCGAGTGCGGAGAAGGCGTCGTCGAACAGGTAGATGGCGGGCCGGCGGACGAGGGCGCGGGCGATCGCGAGTCGCTGCCGCTGTCCGCCGGAGACCGTGGTGCCGCCCTGGGAGAGAACCGTGTTCAGTCCGTCCTCGGTCTTGTGGACGAAGTCGGCTGCCTGCGCGACCTCGAGGGCGTGCCACAGTTCGTCGTCGGTGGCGTCGGCGCGTCCGTACCGGAGGTTGTCGGCGATGGTGCCGGAGAACAGGTAGGCCTTCTGCGGCACGACGGCGATGCGCGAGCGCAACACGTCGGTGTCGAGTGCCCGGACGTCGACACCCGCGACGAGCACCTGCCCGGCGGTGACGTCGATCAGCCGCGGCACGAGCCGCATCAGGGTGCTCTTGCCCGAGCCGGTGCCGCCGATGATCGCGGTGGTGGAACCGGGGTCGGCGCGGAACGACACCCCGCTGAGCACGGGAGCGTCGGCACCGGGATACGAGAAACCGGCATTGCGGAGTTCGAGGGTGACGCGGGTCGGGAGTTCGCGGACCGGTTCGGCGGGGGAGGACACCGTCGGTTCGGTGTCGAGCACGTCGAGGATGCGCTCGGCGCAGACCGCGGCGCGCGGAGCCATGATCGCGACGAACGACGTCATGAGCACGGCCATGAGGATCTGGGCGATGTAGGTGATCATGGCGGTAATGGAGCCGACCTGCATCGCACCGGAGTCGATGCGGTGGGCGCCCACCCACAGGACGCCGACGGTGCTCACGTTCGAGATCAGCAGCACCGCCGGGTACAGCACGGAGTTCACGCGGCCGACGCGCAGGGCGGTGGCGGTGAGGTCGTCGTTGGCGCCGTCGAAGCGGGCCTTCTCGGTCTCGTCGCGCACGAATGCCCTGATCACGCGGATGCCGGTGATCTGCTCGCGCAGCACCCGGTTCACCGAGTCGATGCGCTTCTGCATGACCCGGAAGCCGGGCAGCATGAGCGCGATGAGCGTGACCATGGTGAAGATCAGCACCGGGACGGCGACGACCAGCACGAGCGAGGTGCCGGGGTCCTGGCGGATCGCCATGATGACGCCACCGATCCCCATGATCGGGGAGGTCACGACGATGGTGCAGGTCATCAGCACCAGCATCTGGACCTGTTGCACGTCGTTGGTGTTGCGGGTGATCAGCGACGGGGCACCGAACGTCCCGAACTCGCGTGCCGAGAACCGCCCCACATTCCGGACGAGCGCGAGCCGCACGTCGCGGCCGAAGCCCATCGCGGCACGCGCCGCGAAGTAGACGGCACCGGTCGCGGCACCGACCTCGACGGCGCTGATGACGAGCATCAGCAGACCGGTCCGGACGATGTAGTCGATGTCCCCGGTCGCCACGCCGTTGTCGATGATGTCGGCGTTGAGACTCGGGAGCAGCAACATGCCCCCGGTCGCGACCAGCTGCAGGAGTACGACCCCCGCGAGGGCACCCCGATAGGGCGCCATGAAGCGGCGCAACAGCCGTAGCAACATGGGCATTACGCTACCTGCGACTCCCTGCAGCAATCTTCACGAACCACCCGGACGGCCACGTACCGTGTCGGGTACGTGGCCGGGCGGGGTTCGTCACACTCGTGCGGATTCCGGTGCGGGCTCGGTGGCGCCGAGCTCGCGGGTGAGCTTCTCGCCCTCGACGTCGACGTTCGGAAGGATCCGGTCGAGCCACTTCGGCAGCCACCACGCCTTGTCGCCGAGCAGCGCCATCACCGACGGGATGATGACCATGCGGACGATGAAGGCGTCGAAGAAGACCGCCGCCGCGAGTGCGAAACCGATCGACTTGATCAGCGAGTCCGGTTCGGCGATGAACGCCGCGAACACCGAGATCATGATGATCGCCGCTGCGCTCACCACGCGGGCGCCGTGCGCGAAGCCGCTGCGGACGGCCTCGAGTGCGCTCGCGCCGTGGACGTAGTCCTCACGCATACGCGTCACCAGGAACACCTGGTAGTCCATCGCGAGACCGAAGACGACGCCGATGAGGATGATCGGCATGAAGCTCACGATGGGCTGCGGGTTGGCGATCAGGCCGCCCCAGCCCTCCTGGAAGACCGCGACGGTGGCACCGAAGGTCGCCAGGACGCTGAGCAGGAAGCCGAGGGTCGCGGTGAGCGGGACCAGGATCGAGCGGAACACCAGCATCAGCAGGATGAAGGCGAGGCCGACGACGACCGCGAGGTACGGAGCCAGTGCGCTCTGGAGGCTGTCGGAGATGTCGCCCTCGAGCGCGGTCTGGCCGGTCACGCCGTAGGACAGGCCGAACTCCTCGTTCAGCTCGGTCTCGCCGTCGCGGATGCTCTGGACGAGGTCCATCGTCGCGGGATCGGTCGGGCCGCTGCGCGGGGTGACGAGGATCTGGGCGGTGTCGCCCGCCTCGTTCACTGCGACGATCTGGGCGTTGACGACCTCGTCGTTCTCGTACAGCTTGCCGACGACGGCACCGAACGCGACCGGGGCCTCCACGTCGGCGTCCTGGGTGTCGACGACGACGACCAGCGGGCCGTTGCGTCCGGGACCGAATCCCTCGTCGACCAGGTCGTAGGCCTTGCGGGCGCTGGTCGCCGGGTCGGAGGTGGCCTCCGACGGCAGGGCGAGGTTCAGTCCGGTGGCGGGCAGCGCGAGCGCACCGAGGAGGACCACACCGGCGATGAGCGGGATGGCCGGGCGGCGCGTGATGAGGCCGACGAACTTGGCGCCTGCCTTGGGGGTGTCGTCGTCGGAACCGCGCTTGTTCAGGAACGGGATGCGTCCGGCGAAGGCCTTCTCACCGAACAGTCCGAGCACGGCGGGCAGCAGCGACACGGCGATGAGCACGGCCATGAGCACCGTGAACGCGGCGGCGTAACCCATGACCGACAGGAACGGGATGCCGACGACGCTCAGCGCCATGAGGGCGATGATGACCGTCAGGCCGGCGAAGACGACTGCGGAACCGGCGGTGCCCACGGCACGGCCGGCAGCCTCGGTGCGATCCGAGGTGATGGTGAGTTCGTGCCGGAAGCGCGAGACGATGAACAGCGAGTAGTCGATCGCCACGGCCAGGCCGATCATGACCGCCAGCGTCGGGGTCATCGAGCTGAGGTCGGCGAAGCCGGAGGCGATGGTGATGCCGAGGCTGCCGATGCCGACGCCGACGAGTGCGGTGATCAGCGGAAGTCCGGCGGCGACGAGCGAGCCGAAGGTCAGGGTGAGCACGATCGCGGCGATGCCGATGCCGATGAGTTCGGCGGTGCCACCGGGCATGCCCATCTCGGCGGCGGCCGTACCGCTGACCTCGACGGTCAGGCCGGCGTCACGGCCGATCTCGGCGGCGTCGAAGATCTGGTCGCGTAGGGCCTGGTCGACGTCGGTGATCTCGCCCTCGAACGGGACGGTGACGAAGCCGACGGTGCGGTCGGCGCTCAGCGGCGACAGGGCCTGGGCGTCGGACAGCGCAGCCTCTTCGGGAGTGCCCTGCTGCGCGGCGACGGCCTTCATCTGTTCGACGAGACCGGCGTCGGCGAGGACCGGGTTCACCAGCGCGCCGGCCTGTTCCTCCGGCGAGGCGGTGGCGGGATCGACCTTGGCGGGCGGCGAGACACGGTCGATGCCGCGGACCGCGGCGAGGACCTCGTCGACGGCGGCCAGGTTCTCCGGGTCGTCGAGCGTCTGCCCGTCGGGCGCGGCGAAGACGTAGCGCGCGCTGAGCCCGTTCATGGGGTCCTCTGTCGACGGGAACCGCTCCGCCATGAGGTCCTGGGTCTTCTGCGCGGGGGTGCCCGGAAGCGTGAACGCATCCGTGGTGGGCCCCGACAGGGTTGCTGCACCGACCCCGAAGAGGACGAGCAGCGCGATCCAGAAGGACAGCACTGCGCCCTTCCGTCTGTGGGCGAACTTGCCCAGCCGGTACAGGTAGGTCGCCACGGGGCACCCTTTCTATGTCGGAAGATCCTGCGGGGTCGGATGGTGGGGCGGTGACAGCGGTGACAGCGGTGACAGCGGTCGGGCGGGGCTACGGCTACGGGAAACCACGGCGGAGCCGGTCGAACGCCTCGCGGATCAGCTCTTCGACCGATCGGTCCGTCGTCCCGGTCGCGTGTGTCTCCATGGCCGCGCGCACGGCACCCATGGCGGCGTAGTTCAGCAGCGAGGGATACAGATCGGCGTCGGGGTCGGTGCCGGTGCGTTCGGCGATGATCTCGACGAGCAACTGCGACGAGCGCCGCTCGACCTCGATCTGCCGGGACAGCAGCACGTTGCTCTCTTCGAGCAGGGTGATGCACGCGACGATCTCGTCGAACGGCCAGTCGGGGTTCTGCACGACGTCCAGGGCCACCGTGAGCAGCGAATCCATGATGTCCTCGTCGGCGGGACGATCGCGCAACAGGTCGATCCACTCCTCGACGCGGGTCTCGAGGTACGCGAGGACGGCGTCTTCCTTGCTCGCGAAGTAGTTGTGGAAGGTGCGGGTCGAGACGTCCGCGCGCGCTGCGATCGCATCGGCCGTCACGGCGGACAGACCGTGTTCGCGGGCCAGTTCGGCCGCGGCGGTCGCGAGGGCCGCGCGAGTGGCTGCCTTCTTGCGGTCGCGCAGGCCGGGAGTGATGGTCACTCCATCCAAGGTACCGATTTTGCAGAGCTCTGTAAGTTTGCAGAGTCGTGCAAAGTTATGACATCGCCCACAGGCGATCCCGGCCTATCGCGGGCTTCACACCCGGCGGCGCTCCCAGGCCCCCGGATCATTTGTGAGGTCCTCCACGAAACCGGGGAGATCTCCCGTGACGACGTCCGCGAGCGACACCTCTTCGAGCACGGCGCGCAGGTTCACGCGCACCGCGATCCACACGTCCTTCAGTCGTTCGGCCGCCCCGCCGTAGACGACATCCTCGGGCCGCTCGCCGCGCACCGACGCCAACGGGCCCTCGACCGTGCGGATGATGTCGGCAATGGAGATCTCGGTCGCGGGTCGCGCGAGCCAGTAGCCACCCTCCGGCCCCCGCCGGCTGTTCACCAGCCCGCCGCGACGCAGGTCGGCGAGAACGGCCTCGAGAAACTTGTGCGGGATGGTCTGCGCCGTCGCGAGGGTCTCCGCCTTCGTCAGGCGACCGTCCTCGATCGCCGCGAGTTCGAGCAGGGTCCGCACGGCGTAGTCGACCCTCGCGGTGATGTGCATGCCATGCCTCTCGCGCTGCCTGATGTCGTCGGCCGGCCCGTCTCGACGGGACGGGTCAATTCCTACCAGCAATACCGAACCACCCGGAATCGTGCGGACGCGAGTCGCCACCCGGGTCGCGATTCGAGGACCCTGGTGATCCAAGCCACACCAGCGGTAATGTGGACGGTTGTTCACAGCTATCGGAGGTCGTTGCGATGTGGGAAACCCTGCAGGAATCGTGGGGGTCGCTGCTCGACCCCCTCCACGATCCGGTGACCCTGGCGATTCCCGCCTTCCTCACCTTCCTGGTCCTCGAATGGATCGCGGCCCGCACTCTCGAACACGTCGAACCGGGCCCCGACGGACGCGCCCATCCCCCGCGCGGCGGCTACGAGAAGCGGGACGCGCGCGCGAGCATCTCGATGGGTCTGGTCTCCATCGTCACGAGCGCCGCCTGGAAGGTGCTGGCTCTCGTCGGATATTCGGCCCTGTGGGTCTACGTCGCGCCGTGGCATCTGCCCGCCGACGCCTGGTACACGTGGGTGATCCTGCTCGTCGGCATCGACGTCCTCTGGTACTGGTACCACCGGATGGCGCACCGTGTCCGCCTGGTCTGGGCGACCCACCAGGCGCACCACTCGAGCGAGTACTTCAACTACGCGACCGCGCTGCGCCAGAAGTGGAACAACAGCGGCGAGATCATCATGTGGCTGCCGCTCCCCCTGATCGGCATCCCGCCGTGGATGGTCTTCGTCGGCTTCTCCGTCAGCCTCGTCTACCAGTTCTTCGTACACACCGAGCGGGTCGGCAAGCTCCCCCGCCCGATCGAGTTCGTGTTCAACACGCCCTCGCACCATCGGGTGCACCACGGCTCCGATCCCGACTATCTCGACCGCAACTATGCCGGCATCCTCATCATCTGGGACCGGATGTTCGGCACCTTCAAGGCCGAGGAGCACCGCCCCACCTACGGGCTCACCAAGCCCGTCGGCACGTACAACATCTGGGACCTGCAGACGCACGAGTACCGGGCGATCGCCCGCGACTGGCGTACGGCCGGGACGTTCCGCGACAAGCTCGGTTACGCCTTCGGCCCGCCCGGCTGGGCGCCGAAACAGACCCACGCGGAGGAGACCGAGAGCGTCAGTTCTGCTCGAGCGTGACGAGGAAGTCGACGCTGCCCGCGCCGTCGACCGTCACGAATCCGAGGTTCGGCGGCTCCACGCCGTAATCGGTCCAGGTGGTGGGGATGCTCCCCGACGCCACGAGACGCTCACCCGTGCGCAGGACGTCGACGTCGACGGTCACGGGCCGTTCGGCGCCGCGCAGGGTGAGCGTGCCGGTCGCGGTGACGGTACTGATGCTGCCGTCGTCAGGCAGGGACGACAGGTCCACCGGCTCGGTGAGCGCGAACGTCGCCGTCGGGTGCGTCGCGGTGTCCATCACCCGGGTGCGGAACTGGCCGTCGCGCTGGCCGCTGTCGGTGGTGATGCCCTCGACCTGCACGACGACCTCGGCGGCCTCGAGGGTGCCGTCGGTGACGGTCGCCGAACCGGAGACCTGGTCGGTGCTGCCGACCACGGTGACGTCGGCGCCGCGCAGGATCTCGTGCACGGTGTAGCCCGCGGCGGTGCGGTTGGGTTCGGCACCCTCGACGACGATCCACTCCCCGTCGAGCTCGCCGGTCGCGGCTTCGGCGCCCTCGGTCGAAACGGACGCGGCGGGTGCGTCGTCCTCGGCGATGAACGTCCCGTATACCCATGGGGCAACGAAGAAGCCGAGCAGCGCCACGACCACGACGGCGACGAGCACCCACACCAGTTTCCGCATCCTGCAAATTTAAACGATGTCGGATTCCGCGTGGGGTGCTACGTCACGGGCGGCGTCGCAGCGTGAACCACGCGATTCGGGCGCAACGTGAACCACGCGATTCCGGCGGAGGCGATCATGAGGACCACGCCGATTCCGGAGGTGATGGTGACGCCGCTGTCGAACGCCGATCCCGCTGCGGCGAGCAGTGCGTCGGCCCGGTCGGCGGGCAGGGTCCCGGCCACGGCGTGGGCGCCGCCGAGTGTCTCGCGGGCGGCCTGCGCCTGTTCTGCGTCCAGCCCGGCGGGAAGCAACAGGTGTGCGCTGTAGGACGCGGACAGCACCGACCCGAGGATCGCCGTACCGAGCACGGCACCCATCTCGTAGGCCGTCTCCGACACCGCCGACGCGGCACCGGCCTTCGCGGGCGGGACGCTGGAGACGATGAGGTCGTTCGACAACGTCTCCGCCGCACCGATACCCGCGCCGAGGACCGCGAACGCCACGATGATCGGTGCGAATGCCGACGGTGAGGCCAGCAGGAACACCAGCGCGTAGCCGGTCGCCGAGAGCAGGAGCGCGCAGACGATGATCGACGACGGCTGCACCCACCGTACGAGCGCGACCACCGACATCCCGGCCACGACCATCACCGCCAGTCCCGGGACCAGGCTCAGTCCGGCTTCCATCGGGCTCTGCCCGAGCACCAGTTGCAGGTGCTGGGACACGAAGAACAGGAAGCCCACGAGGGAGACGACGGACAGCAGGTTCACCGCGACGGCACCGGAGAAGGTGGGCACGCGGAACAGACGGACGTCGAGCATCGGATTCGGGCGACGCAGCTGCCGGCGCACGAAGGCGACGAGCGCGACCACGCCGACCACGGCCGGGACGATGACGACGGCACCGACGCCGCTGTCGGCGATCTTCTTGATCGCGAAGACGATCGGGGCGAGGGCCAGCATCGACAGAGCGATGCTCACGACATCGATGCGGCCCGGATTGGGGTCCTTCGACTCGGGGACGAAGATCGGCGCGAGCACGAGCAACGGAATCAGCACGGGCACCGCCAACAGGAAGACCGAACCCCACCAGGCGTGTTCGAGGAGGAATCCGCCCACGATCGGCCCCAGCGCGGCACCCGCCGCGAAGCACGACGCCCATATCGCGATGGCGAGGCGCCGCTGGGCGGCGTCGAGGAAGATGTTGCGCAGCAACGACAGTGTCGACGGCATGAGCATGGCGCCGAAGAAGCCGAGCACGCCGCGCGCCGTCACGAGCAGTTCCGCGGAGGGTGCATAGGCCGCGGCCACCGAGACGGCGGCGAAGCCGGTCGCGCCGACGAGCAGCAGCCGGCGTCGCCCGATGCGGTCGCCGAGACTGCCCATCGCCACCAGCAGGCCCGCGAGCACCAGCGGATAGATGTCGATGATCCACAGCTGTTGCGCGGCGGTGGGCTGCAGCGCGGACGAGATCCCGGGCAGTGCGAAGGCCAGGACGGTGTTGTCCACCGACACGAGCAGCACGGGGAGCATGAGCACCGCGAGGGCGACCCAGTCCCGAGCAGCCGCCTTCACCGCGGTGGGTTCCGAAACAGGCACAGATGTCGCCACGGATATCGAACTTTCGCGAGAGAGGAAACGAACCCCCGTTACTGTACCATCTGGACGGTACAGTAACGAGGTCGTACGATCGGGCCGTGCCACCCGCCCCAGCCGCCCGCGCCAAACTCCTCGACGCCTTCGTGACGATCCTGCTCGAACAGGGCGAGCGCGCCGCGACCCTCGAGGCCGTCGCCGCAACCGCCGGCGTCTCGAAAGGTGGTCTGCTCTACCACTTCCCGTCGAAGGACGCTCTGGTCGAAGGTCTCGCCGAGCACGTCGAAGCGCTCGGGGCCGAGGACGTCGAACGCATGCGTGCGGCTCCCGAAGGGCCGGCGGCGTATTACATCCGCACGTCGGTCTTCGCCGACACTCCGATCGACCGGGCCATCGTCGCCCTGACCCGCCTGAGCCAGACCGCGAACCCGCGCGCCCAGCAGGCACTGCGTCATATCCACCAGGGCTGGTTCGACGCCCTGGCGGAGGAGGTCACCGATCCCGCGGCAGCGCGCGCGGTCGCGCTCATCGGCGACGGTCTCTACTACGGCGCCGCCATGTCGGGCGAGACAAGCACGACGCCGCCCGAGGACGTCGACGAACTCCTGAAAGTCGTGCGGAAACTGATCGGCCCGAGCGACTGAGTTCGGGGAGGTTGCGTGCGTCCGTTCGCGAAAATACGCACACAACCTCCCCTTCGATCGCCCTCACCCGAGCCGATGCAGTTCGACGTCGCGGAGCACGCCGTCGTCGATGGTCGCGGTCATGTAGGTGCAGTACGGCTGCCGACGCCGGTCGGTGGGTGAACCCGGGTTGAGCAGGCGCAACCCGCTCGGTGCCGTCGTGTCCCACGGGATGTGCGAGTGGCCGAAGACGAGGACGTCGGTGTCGGGATAGGCCGCGGCCATCCGCTTGTCGCGCCCGGTCGACGCTCCGGTCTCGTGCACCACCGCGACGCGCACACCGTCGAGGGTCACCCGCGCGACCTCCGGCAACCGTTCCCGCAGGATCGGACCGTCGTTGTTGCCCCAGCACGCCACCAACTGCTGCGACCGTTCCTCCAGCGCGTCGAGCAGCGCCACGTCCATCCAGTCGCCCGCGTGGATCACCACGTCTGCGCGGTCCACCTCGTCCCACACCTGCGACGGCAGGTCGCGGGCGCGCGTCGGTACGTGGGTGTCGGCGAGCAGCAACAGACGCATGGTCCCAGTCTGCCGTGGGGTCACAGTCTGCCGTGGGGTCACAGTCTGCCGTGGGTTCGCAGTGTGCCGCGGGCGCTCATGGGTAACCACGAGGCATGACCACTCCAGCTCACGACAGACTCGCCATCGTCACCGGCGCCGACTCCGGCATGGGCAAGGCGACCGCCGAACTGCTCGCCGCCGAGGGGTTCGACGTCGGCATCACCTTCCACACCGACGAGGCCGGGGCCGAGGACACCCGTGCCGCGGTCGAACAGCGCGGACAGCGGTGCTTCGTGACCCGACAGGACCTGACCAGTCCGAACACCGCCGACGTGATCGACGAACTCACCGGAAAGCTCGGCGGTCTCGGGGTCCTCGTCAACAACGCCGGCACCGGACACCGCGACGAGGTGCTCGACCTGTCCTTCGAACGGTGGCGGGAGATGCTCTCCACCGACCTCGACGGCCCGTTCCTGTGCTCCCAACGCGCCGCGCGACACATGATCGACGCAGGTCGCGGCGGTCGCATCGTCAACATCACGAGCGTCCACGAACACATCCCCCGCTACGGGGCCTCGGCCTACTGCACGGCGAAGGCCGGGCTCGGCATGCTCACGCAGTGCCTCGCCCTCGAATGGGCGCGGTACGGCATCACGGTCAACTCGGTCGCTCCCGGTGAGATCTCCACGCCCATGACCGGCATGGACGAATCCGAGGCCTTCCACGAGGAGCGACCGGGCAACCCCACCGGGCGCCCCGGGCACGTCAACGAGGTCGCCTCCGTCGTCGCCTTCCTCGCGTCCCCACGCTCGTCGTACCTGACGGGCCGCTCGATCCCCGTCGACGGCGGCCTCATGCTCATGGCCGCACACGGACACGACATGAACGACGGGAGTTGGCGCGAACTCTGACGACGAGCGGCCACCCATCCGCTAGCGTCCACAGGCGGACCGGTGGCCGACTCGGAGTTGGGGGAACTGGATGCGCACGACACCGCCTGCGGAGCGATTCGGAGCGGGAACGGCGAGGGGTTACCGAGCGACCCATCGTCCCGAGGTGTGGGGAGCGTTGATCGGCGCGGGCGGCGCGTCGGCTTTCATGCTCGTGAACGGCGCCGCTCTGGGATCGCCGTGGACCGGGATCGTCGTTGCCGGGTGGGTCTGCGCCATCGTTGTTTTCGTCTGGGCCGTGCTGGTTCGGCCGCGGAGATTCGAGCAGTTGGAGCCGCCCTCGAAGCAGGCGTCGACGATCTACCTCGTGTCGGTCGCGGCCATGGTCGTGCTGATCGTCGGTGGCGCAAGGCTTCTCGCGTCGTTCGATCGTTCGGAACTGACGGTCGCGTGGGTGGTCTGCGTCGTCGGTGCGCACTTCGTTCCGTTCGCACGTGCCTTCGACCGCGCGTTGTTCCGGGTCATGGGCTGGGGAATGCTGCTGGTCGGAATCGCCGGTCTGGCAGGTGGTCTCGCATCATCCGCCGTTGCCGCTGCGGCAGGCGTCGCGGCGGGATTGTGGATGTTCGCCGTGATGGTCGCCGACGCTGTCGGCCGACCTCTCGTCAACGGGCGTCGGCCCGGCTCCACAATTCGTCGAGCGCCTCGTTGACAGTTTCCGGCTGCTGGACGTGCGGGTAGAAGCCGGGAACCTCGAGTAGTTCTCCATCGATCCGGTTTGCGACGACCCGCGCCGTGATCGTCAGCGGATCTCCCGCCAGTCGCTTGTACTCGTCGGGTGCGCCCGCCCAGTCACCGATGACGACGAGCTTCGGCCACGGCGCCGCCGCGAGCGGCTCGAGGGGGATGTCGGCGTCCCAGCAAGGCCTCTCCCGCATCGACGTCGCCGCTGCGCGTAGCCGCTTCGGGGTGGGTTCCGCCGGCGGCATGCCGACGCTCTCCGTGGTGAGACGCAGATAGTCCTCCGCAGTGAGCTCGGGCGGGAGCGCCGCCTGTGCCCCGCGAGCACGGGCGAGGTTCTCGGCGACCATCGGTTCACTCTCCGCAACCTTCAGGCACCCGGGCTGGATCAGGCACAGCGAACGCACCAGGTCCGGCCGTTCCGCCGCCGCGAGCATCGCTGCGACCGCACCGTACGAATGCCCGGCGAGGTGGGCGCCGTCGCCGAGCAGTTCGACGATGTCGGCGGCGTCCACCTCGTAGTCGGTGCGATAGGCCCCGTCGAGATCCGGCGAGTCGCCGTGCCCGCGCCGGTCCATCAGGATGAGCCGACGTGACGCCCCCAAAGGTCGTTGCCGCCCGAATCCGTAGGTCTCGTCGTCTCCCCAGGCCAGCACCCCGTGCACGAGAACGGCCGGCGGGACGTCGGACTCGGCGGGTCCGACGATCGTCGAGCTGACGCGATCCACTGTTCTCCCTCCCGATGGCGAGCGTGCAGGCGCGAACCTATCGGAAGACCTGTGCGCGTGCAGCCGTCCCGATCTACATTCCCTCAGGCGCACCTCGTCGCCTCTCCCAGTCATTCGCTACAGCTTTCGCTATCCGCTACCGCAATTGCCGCAGCGGATGGCAAAAGCTGTAGCGGATGTTTCCGGCCCCGGCCCTTGGCGACCTCCAGAGGTGAGAAAAGCCCCTCACCTGCTTGAACAGGTGAGGGGCTTCTGGCGGTGGCGGTGGGATTTGAACCCACGGACGGGGGTTACCCGTCACGCGCTTTCGAGGCGCGCTCCTTCGGCCGCTCGGTCACGCCACCGCTGACGACTCTAGCGGATTGCATGCCTCATCCTGAAATCGCCTGGTCACAGCTCCGAGGCCGGACCTCGGTGTTCCCGGAAGAACGCTTCGAGCACGGCCGCGCACTCGGCTTCGAGCACACCAGCGCGCACTTCCGGACGGTGCGTGAGGCGCCGATCGCGCACCACGTCCCACAGCGACCCGACGGCGCCCGTCTTCGGTTCCCACGCCCCGAAGACCACCCGCGACACCCTGGAGAGCACCAGCGCGCCCGCGCACATCGTGCAGGGTTCGAGGGTCACGGCGAGGGTTGCGCCCTCGAGACGCCATCCGTCGCCGTAGACCTGCGCTGCCGCGCGCAGGGCGAGCACCTCGGCATGCGCTGTGGGGTCGCCGGTGGCCTCGCGGGAGTTCGCCGCCCGCGCGATCTCGGTGCCGTCCGGCCCGAACACCACCGCGCCCACCGGTACGTCACCGGCGGGCGCGGCAGCGGCGGCCTCCAGCGCGACCCGGATCAATGCCTCGTCGTCGCGCAGCCCCATCTAACGGAGCTTGTCCAGGGTGTTGCCCAGGACGTCGTCGAAACCGAGTCGCTGGGCGATCTCGTCGAGCTGCTCGTCGGGATACAGGTCGGTCTCCGACAGGATCACCGACAACACCGGCTCGGGCAGACCCATGTCGGCCAGGATGCCGAGGTCGCCCTCCTCCCACGGCTCGATGTCGTCGAGCTCGTCGGGATCGATGTCGGGGATCTCGATGTTCAGCGCATCGAGGACGTCGGCGGCGATGTCGTAGTCGACGGCCATCGTCGCGTCGGACAGCAGCAACCTCGTTCCCGCAGGTGCGGGACGCACGATGATGAAGAATTCGTCGTCCACGTTCAGCAGACCGAACACTGCACCGGAGCTTCTCAGCTCCCGCAACTCGGTCACTGCGGTATCGAGACTCGTCAGTGCGGCACCGGACAACGCCCGGCACTTCCAACGACCTTCCTCCCGCGTCACGGCGACGGCGAAGCCGTCGAGGTCGTCGCTCGAATTCCCGGCGGTGTTCCCGCTCTGGGTCACGGAAGGGCTCTTGTTCCCTACACGCTGTGCAGCCATGGGCGCAACGGTAGTCGGCCATGTCCGGTGAATGAAGCCCAGCACGGGATATGCCAACCTGATGAGGTGTCCTCAGCCGTCTCTTCCCCGCCAGTCTGTGTCCTCGGCCTCGGTCTGATCGGTGGTTCGCTGCTGCGCGCCGCCGCGGCGACCGGAAGGCAGGCGTGGGGTTACAACAGGTCGTCGCAGGCCGTGGAGGCCGCCGTCGCCGACGGCTTCGACGCGTCCACCGACCTCACCGCGACGCTGCGTCGCGCCGCCGACACCGACGCCCTGGTGGTGATCGCGGTGCCGATGCCGGCGGTGGGCAGCATCCTCGAGGCGGTGGCCGAGCACGCCCCCGACGTCGCACTCACCGACGTGGTGAGCATCAAGGCGGAAGTGGCCGCTGCCGTCGCCGCTCACGGCCTGTCGCGGCGTTTCGTGGGTGGGCATCCCATGGCGGGTACGGCGGAGTCCGGCTGGACCGCTGGGACCGCCGACCTGTTCCGCGATGCGGTGTGGGTGGTGACCGTCGACGACGGCACCGATCCCGAGGTGTGGCGGCAGGTCGCCGACCTCGCGCTCGACTGCGGATCCGTCGTCGTGCCCGCCGAGTCCCGGGAGCACGACGCGGCGGTCGCACGGGTCTCCCACCTCCCCCACCTCCTTGCCGAAGCGTTGGCCCTGTCGGGCGCCGGAGGCGGCGATCTCGCACTCGGTCTCGCCGCCGGCTCCTTCCGGGACGGCACGCGGGTCGCAGCGACGGCCCCGCCTCTGGTGGACGCGATGTGCGAGGGCAACGCCGAGGCTCTGCTGGTCGCGCTGGACGAGACGCTCGAGGTGCTGAGGACGGCCCGGGAACAACTGGCCGACCGCAGCACCTCCGACCTCACCCGCGCCGGTCACGCGGCCCGGACCCGCTACGAACAGCGTCGTCGCGACCCCATCGTCGGCACGCAGCCCGGCGACGAGGGCTGGATCGAGACATTCCGCGAAGCCGGACGACGTGGTGGAGTGTGGACGCGATGAACCTCCGCGACATCGCCTCGGCGCTGACCACCGGCAAGACGACCCCGAGCGAGCACGTCCGCTCGGTTCTCGCCGGACTCGACGCCCTCGTCGGAACGCCTTGGGAGAACGCCGTCGCCGCCCGCAACGACGAGGCGGCACTCGAAGCCGCAGCGCTCGCCGACGAGCAGATCGCCGCCGGAAACTGGATCGGTCCCCTGCACGGTGTCGCGGTCGCGGTGAAGGACAACATCGACGTCGCCGGGTTCCCCACCCGCTGCGGCAGCGCGGTCCTCGCCGATGCGCCTCCGGCCCGGCGCGACGCTCGAGTCATCGAGAAGCTCCGCGAAGCCGGAGCCATCGTGGTGGCGAAGACCCATCTCCACGAGTTCGCCTACGGACCCACCGGGTTGATCAATGTGTCCGGCGCGGCCCCCCATCCCCACAACCCGGACCTGATCAGCGGTGGTTCGTCGTCGGGCTCCGCAGTGCTGGTCGCGAGGGGAATCGTGCCCGTCGCGCTGGGAACCGACACCGGCTGCAGCGTCCGCACCCCGGCGGCGCTGTGCGGGATCGTCGGATTCAAGCCCGGTTTCGGTGTTCTTCCCGAGCAGGGCGTGTTCCCGCTGTCGACGACCTTCGACCACGTCGGTCTGCTCACCGCCGACGCCCTGGACGCCTCGCTCGCATGGGGCGCGCTTCCGGGTATCGCGCACCTGCGCACTCCGGTCTCCGAACTGCGCATCGGACGCCTGCGGGGCGGCATCTGGGATCTGTCGCCCGTCTTCGACGAGGCCGTCGAGACGGCGTGCCGCACCCTCACAGATCTGGGCGCCCGCGTCGTCGACGTGGAACTGCCCGAGACCGACGAGATGCTCGAGCTGTATCCCGTGGTCACCGGCTCGGAAGCGTACGAGACACATCGCGCCTGGTTCGAAGCCGACCCCGGCCGTTACCAGCCTCCGACGGCCGCCTTGCTCGCCGCGCAACGCGCCCGGCCGGCCTACGAGTACATCCACGCCGCCCGGGCGGTGGCGCGACTGCGTCACGACGTCGTGCACCGCCTCCGCACCGTGGACAAGCTCGACGCGCTGATCACCGTCACCACCGGCGTGCGTTCGGCGCCGCTGACGAGCGATCCCGTCGAGCTGCGCGCACCGCTGCTGCAGATGTGCATCCCGTTCAGCGTCCTCGGTGTCCCGGCCGTGTCGGTGCCGGCCCCGGACGGCGGGTCGTCGCCGGTCGGACTCCAGATCGTCGGCCTCACCGGCGGCACGCACGGGCACGGCAGCCACCCCGCCGAATCGGCCGCGTTCGCCGTGGCCATGGCGGTGGAGGCGTCGGGGCAGCCCTAGATTCGGGACGCGAGTCCTCGGTACTCGAGGACGAAGCCGTCCTCGTCGACGGTCACCGACGACGAGGAGCGCGGCGACAGTACGTGGATGCCGTCGGACGCACTGCTGTAGACGACCGTGGCCTCCTCGATGCTGAGATCGATGAGGTTGACGTAGACGACGGGCACCTCCACGTCGTCGGCTCCGGCCTGCAGGTCGTGCCGGCGGATGGGCAGGGCGTTGAAGAACGGGCTGAACACCACGTCGACGTCCAACGCCCCGCCGAAGGTGGACCGCTGATGGTTGATGCCGTTGTCGGACATCCAGATGCCCTCTTCGGACCGGGTGAGGGACATGTGCCGCTCACCCGAAGCGAGGGTGGTGCGCACCGACAATCGGCGGGTGACGCCGTTCTCGTCCGTCACCAGGTCGTACGACGCGCTGAAGGCCGGATGGTCGGTGCACTCCGCACCCACGATGCGACCGGACGCCTTGATGCGGCGGCCGGAGAGCTGTACTCGTACCGACTCCATCCGAGACACATCGGCCGCACGCCACGTGAGTAGCGCGGGCCAGGTCGACGCGGAACCGGTGGCGTCAGAGGCTGGGGTGCTCACGGTCTATACGGTATGCGACGAAGCGCACACGGTGGGCAGCGGCGCCGTGATTCGTCCGCCACGGTCTCGACACAAGTGCTCACCTGCTCACGCCGTGTCGGGCAGCGCCTCGTGCCGGGACACCTGACGCAGGTGGTGTGAGAACACGGACAGCGCAGCAGCACCCACGGCGACATTGAGCAACGCCCCGAACTCCTGCACGGCGAACTCGACCACGTCGACGAAGAAGACGGTGATCAACGCGGCCGTCCGCAGAGCACGCACCGCCCACCTCCGCCGGCGCCACAGGCCCACCGATCCCACCACGCACAACAGGACGGTGACACCGGAACCGACGAGCTGGATCACGGTCACCACGTCGCTCGTCCGCGCGGCGAGATCCTCCTCGAAGGTGGCGGCCGCGTTGATGAGGATGCCGACGGAGAACACGGTGAGCAGCGCCGCCGCGACGCGGACGCTGCGCTCACCCCGCAGCGGCTCCGGCAGCCGGAGCGACACCCACGAGAAGCGCGACGGCACCTCCCGGCACCGGGCGAGCAGGAGATCGATCTGTTCGACGACTTCGGGATCGACTCCGCCCTCCCGAGCGCGTTCGAGTTGCACTCGCGCCTGGTCGCGATCGGTCGGGGTCAGGCCGTGGGTGAGCCCGTCCGTCGCCGTGAGCGCGGCGTTGGCGAGATACTCGTCGGGCGAGGGCCCGCGACGGAGATGCACCGCTCGATTGACGACGAGCAGCAGCACGACCACCACGTACATGATCGCCACCGAGGGCCGGTAGAAGTAGTCGTTGGTCTTCGTGACGAACTTGCCGACCTCGTCGAGGAACAGACCGAACCCGATGCCGCCGAGCACCACCGCGATACGGTCGGGAGCCCGGCCGATGAAGGTCATCGAGACCATCAACGCGGCGACCATGAGCAGACCGCCCCACAGCACGTGAGCGATGTGCAGGACCGACCCGCCGACCTGCGGATAGCCCGTCAGGTGCAGGTACAGACGTGTGACGAGGATGGTCGCGACCGCGATGATCAGGAGTGCTTCGACCTGCGCGGACGACGCGGTGTCCCGCAACAATCGAGAACGGGAACGGGTCCGCACCGCTGTCATGGCACGCGAGCTTATCCCGCCCGGGTTCGCCTCGGGTTCTTCCTCCGGATTCGGCGGCGCGGCGCCTGCGCGGAGCGGCTCCCCAATCTTGTGTGTGGCCTAGAGTCGCTCTATGCGCACAGTGTGGACAGTTCCTCCGAACATTGCCCAAACTCTGCTGGAATCTCCCGAGATCCAGATGTTCCTGACCAGCAACGAGTTGCCGGATACAGCGGACGATCCACGCCAGAGACTTGCGGAGTTCACCCACGCGCTCGGCGCCCTCAGCCGTCACATCGGACGCACCTTCGGCTCCGTGGACGCAGCCAACCGCGAACTGTTCGGCGGGTCCGCCGGCAAGGTCCCCGTGGCGCTGCGCCTGACGGTCCTGCGTGCTCTCGTGAACCATGTCGAGGACCGCGCTCCCAGCCCGAAACTGCTTCCGAAGAACATCTGCGATCAGCTCGGCGCCTACGTCTACGCCCTGCTCGACCCTCGTGATCGGAGCATCTTCTACGTCGGCGCCGGACGCGGAAATCGCATCTTCACCCTCGTCTGGACGGCGCTCGGAGAGACCTCGAAGCTGACCGAGGCCGGTGAGAAGACACCGCTGGCCACACCCGAGACCGAGGCGGCTCTGCGGCGCATCCGAACCGTCTACGAGTCCGGCTACGCGGTGGAGCACTTCGTCGTCGCCGACGCGCTGAACCCGAAGACCGACGCCGACCACACCGCCGCAGTGACGGCCGAAGCGGTCATCGCGGCACTGGGACTGACCGAACCGCACCGCGGCGAATGCGTACTCACCAACCTGGCGGGTGCAACAGAGGAGTCGGAAGCCGACCGCGCCGCCATCCCGATCGCCGAGCTCGTTCGTCAGTACTCGGCCTCCCCCGCTCCCGAACTGCCGACGCCGTGCGTGGTGCTGCGGGTCAACGAGGCGAAGAAGGCGTCGCCGGCGGCGGTGCGCGAACTCGCGTCGAAGCCGTGGCCGGCGGGATCGGCAGCGCGTGGGATCGACGGGCTGCCCATCATCGTCGTCGCCGACAACATCGTCCGCGCGGTCTATCGAGCCACCGGGTGGGAGGCGGCCGCTCGCACGGAGGAGAACGGCGGCACGATCCTCTACCGGTTCGTCGGGGAGGCCGACGAAGAGCTCGAAGGCAAGTTCGTCAACACTCGCGTCACGCCGGACCGGCTGGGTCTCAAGCGTTGGCCGTCGCACGGTTGGGCTCCGCGTCTGACGCGTGCTCTGCCGCGGCCGGTCGCGCGTCCGAAGGCGCCGCGCCCCTGATTCTCCGGCTGCTTCCCGGTTCGTCTGCGAACCGGGAAGCAGCTCGTGCCGGTTCTCGAAAACCGTTGGGCCGGCACATTTTCTGCATACGAAAACACGAAAGGGGACCCACAGTGTGGGTCCCCTTTCGGAACGGGTGTTCGGCGGTGTCCTACTCTCCCACACCCTGTCGAGTGCAGTACCATCGGCGCAGACAGGCTTAGCTTCCGGGTTCGGAATGGGACCGGGCGTTTCCCTGTCGCTATGGCCGCCGTAACTCTATGAAACATTTACGCATCAGGAGTATCGAAAACCCGTGTCGGGCTTCGATATCTGATGTGTGTGTTGTTTCAGATACCGCACAGTGGACGCGTAACATCTTCGTGGTAAGTCCTCGGCCTATTAGTACCGGTCACCTCCACCCATTGCTGGGCTTCCAGTTCCGGCCTATCAACCCGGTGGTCTGCCGGGGGCCTTACCCCCTCGAGGGGGTGAGAAACCTCATCTTGGAACAGGCTTCCCGCTTAGATGCTTTCAGCGGTTATCCCTTCCGAACGTAGCCAACCAGCCATGCCCCTGGCGGGACAACTGGCACACCAGAGGTTCGTCCGTCCCGGTCCTCTCGTACTAGGGACAGCCTTCCTCAAGTTTCTAACGCGCGCGGCGGATAGAGACCGAACTGTCTCACGACGTTCTAAACCCAGCTCGCGTGCCGCTTTAATGGGCGAACAGCCCAACCCTTGGGACCTACTCCAGCCCCAGGATGCGACGAGCCGACATCGAGGTGCCAAACCATCCCGTCGATATGGACTCTTGGGGAAGATCAGCCTGTTATCCCCGGGGTACCTTTTATCCGTTGAGCGACACCGCTTCCACATGCCGGTGCCGGATCACTAGTCCCGACTTTCGTCCCTGCTCGACCTGTCAGTCTCACAGTCAAGCTCCCTTGTGCACTTGCACTCGACACCTGATTGCCAACCAGGCTGAGGGAACCTTTGGGCGCCTCCGTTACATTTTGGGAGGCAACCGCCCCAGTTAAACTACCCACCAGGCACTGTCCCTGAACCAGATCATGGTCCGAGGTTAGAGGTCCAATACGATCAGAGTGGTATTTCAACAACGACTCCACAACCACTGGCGTGGCCGCTTCACAGTCTCCCACCTATCCTACACAAACCGAACCGAACACCAATACCAAGCTATAGTGAAGGTCCCGGGGTCTTTTCGTCCTGCCGCGCGTAACGAGCATCTTTACTCGTAATGCAATTTCGCCGAGTCTGTGGTCGAGACAGCAGAGAAGTCGTTACGCCATTCGTGCAGGTCGGAACTTACCCGACAAGGAATTTCGCTACCTTAGGATGGTTATAGTTACCACCGCCGTTTACTGGGGCTTAAATTCTCAGCTTCGCCACCGAAATGGCTAACCGGTCCTCTTAACCTTCCAGCACCGGGCAGGCGTCAGTCCGTATACATCGTCTTACGACTTCGCACGGACCTGTGTTTTTAGTAAACAGTCGCTTCTCTCTGGTCTCTGCGACCACCCCCAGCTCGGACCGCAAGGGCCGTCACCGGGCGTGGTCCCCCTTCTCCCGAAGTTACGGGGGCATTTTGCCGAGTTCCTTAACCACAGTTCTCTCGATCGCCTCGGTATTCTCTACCTGACCACCTGTGTCGGTTTGGGGTACGGGCCGTGTACCAACTCACTAGAGGCTTTTCTCGGCAGCATAGGATCACTGAATTCCCCTCAACGGGTACGCATCACCTCTCAGGCTGTATGAATGGCGGATTTGCCTACCATTCGCCCTACCGGCTTACACCAGGTATTCCATCACCTGGCCCAGCTACCTTCCTGCGTCACCCCATCGCTTGACTACTACAATCGGGGTCCCGTGCAGCCATCCCCACAGTTCCCGAAGGAACAGCGGAGACTTTTGGACGGTTAGCACAACTGATTCGCCATTGGGCGCGGATACACGGGTACGGGAATATCAACCCGTTGTCCATCGACTACGCCTGTCGGCCTCGCCTTAGGTCCCGACTCACCCTGGGCGGATTAACCTGGCCCAGGAACCCTTGGTCATCCGGCGGACGAGTTTCTCACTCGTCTTTCGCTACTCATGCCTGCATTCTCACTCGCGCAGCCTCCACACCTGGATCACTCCGGCGCTTCCACGGCTGCACGACGCTCCCCTACCCACCCACACCACTGCCGGAAAAGTCGTAACCCTTCCGGGGTGTTGTGTGAGTGCCGCGGCTTCGGCGGTGTACTTGAGCCCCGCTACATTGTCGGCGCAGAACCACTTGACCAGTGAGCTATTACGCACTCTTTCAAGGGTGGCTGCTTCTAAGCCAACCTCCTGGTTGTCTCAGCGATCCCACATCCTTTTCCACTTAGTACACGCTTAGGGGCCTTAGCCGGCGATCTGGGCTGTTTCCCTCTCGACTACGAAGCTTATCCCCCGCAGTCTCACTGCCGCGCTCTCACTCACCGGCATTCGGAGTTTGGCTGATTTCGGTAAGCTTGTGGGCCCCCTAGACCATCCAGTAGCTCTACCTCCGGTGAGAAACACGCGACGCTGCACCTAAATGCATTTCGGGGAGAACCAGCTATCACGGAGTTTGATTGGCCTTTCACCCCTACCCACAACTCATCCCCTCAGTTTTCAACCTAAGTGGGTTCGGGCCTCCACGACGTCTTACCATCGCTTCACCCTGGCCATGGGTAGATCACTCCGCTTCGGGTCTAGAACATGCCACTAGATGCGCCCTATTCGGACTCGCTTTCGCTACGACTACCCCACACGGGTTAACCTCGCGACATGCCACTAACTCGCAGGCTCATTCTTCAAAAGGCACGCCATCACCCCCAGCAGCAAGCTGCTCGAAGGCTCTGACGGATTGTAAGCGCACGGTTTCAGGTACTATTTCACTCCCCTCCCGGGGTACTTTTCACCTTTCCCTCACGGTACTAGTCCGCTATCGGTCACCAGGGAGTATTCAGGCTTATCGGGTGGTCCCGACAGATTCACACCGGATTTCACGGGCCCGGTGCTACTCGGGTACTTCTCACGAGAGCCGGCAAGTTTTCGTCTACGGGATTCTCACCCTCTACGACAGGCCGTTCCAGACCACTTCGACTAACCAACCGGTTTCTTACTCTCGCCCGTCATGACAGTGACGGGAAGAAAAGCCCCACAACCCCACGGATGCAACGCCTGCCAGCTATCACACACCCATGGTTTAGCCTCATCCGCTTTCGCTCGCCACTACTCACGGAATCACTGTTGTTTTCTCTTCCTGTGGGTACTGAGATGTTTCACTTCCCCACGTTCCCTCCACACACCCTATATATTCAGGTGCGGGTAACACGACATCACTCGTGCTGGGTTTCCCCATTCGGAAATCCTCGGATCACAGCTCGGTTGACAGCTCCCCGAGGCATATCGCAGCCTCCCACGTCCTTCATCGGCTCCTGGTGCCAAGGCATCCACCGTACGCTCATAAACACTTACAACAAAGATGCTCGCGTCCACTGTGCAGTTCTCAAACAACACACAACAACCCCTACCGCAAGAAACCCTGAGGTTCTTGTTTCGCGGATCATCGTCGCTGATCAAACACATTGCGTGTTCTCTCAGGACCCAACAGTGCACCGATATAGCTCCCCGGATTTCTTCAGGTGAAGAAACCTGTTCGAGAAGCGATTGTCAGCGTTCCACCCATGAGCAACCGTGTCCCACGATCGGGGACAATCGGTCTCTGGCCGCACACCACACCCGACAATTCGGGGTGTATGGGCAGATGCTCCTTAGAAAGGAGGTGATCCAGCCGCACCTTCCGGTACGGCTACCTTGTTACGACTTCGTCCCAATCGCCGATCCCACCTTCGACGGCTCCCTCCCACGAGGGGTTAGGCCACCGGCTTCGGGTGTTACCGACTTTCATGACGTGACGGGCGGTGTGTACAAGGCCCGGGAACGTATTCACCGCAGCGTTGCTGATCTGCGATTACTAGCGACTCCGACTTCACGGGGTCGAGTTGCAGACCCCGATCCGAACTGAGACCGGCTTTAAGGGATTCGCTCCACCTCACGGTATCGCAGCCCTCTGTACCGACCATTGTAGCATGTGTGAAGCCCTGGACATAAGGGGCATGATGACTTGACGTCGTCCCCACCTTCCTCCGAGTTGACCCCGGCAGTCTCCTGCGAGTCCCCACCATCACGTGCTGGCAACACAGGACAAGGGTTGCGCTCGTTGCGGGACTTAACCCAACATCTCACGACACGAGCTGACGACAGCCATGCACCACCTGTCTACCGGCCACAAGGGAAACCACATCTCTGCAGTCGTCCGGTACATGTCAAACCCAGGTAAGGTTCTTCGCGTTGCATCGAATTAATCCACATGCTCCGCCGCTTGTGCGGGCCCCCGTCAATTCCTTTGAGTTTTAGCCTTGCGGCCGTACTCCCCAGGCGGGGCGCTTAATGCGTTGGCTACGGCACGGATCCCGTGGAAGGAAACCCACACCTAGCGCCCACCGTTTACGGCGTGGACTACCAGGGTATCTAATCCTGTTCGCTACCCACGCTTTCGCTCCTCAGCGTCAGTTACTGCCCAGAGACCCGCCTTCGCCACCGGTGTTCCTCCTGATATCTGCGCATTTCACCGCTACACCAGGAATTCCAGTCTCCCCTGCAGTACTCGAGTCTGCCCGTATCGCCTGCAAGCCCGCAGTTGAGCTGCGGGATTTCACAGACGACGCGACAAACCGCCTACGAGCTCTTTACGCCCAGTAATTCCGGACAACGCTCGCACCCTACGTATTACCGCGGCTGCTGGCACGTAGTTGGCCGGTGCTTCTTCTGCAGGTACCGTCACTTGCGCTTCGTCCCTGCTGAAAGAGGTTTACAACCCGAAGGCCGTCATCCCTCACGCGGCGTCGCTGCATCAGGCTTGCGCCCATTGTGCAATATTCCCCACTGCTGCCTCCCGTAGGAGTCTGGGCCGTGTCTCAGTCCCAGTGTGGCCGGTCGCCCTCTCAGGCCGGCTACCCGTCGTCGCCTTGGTAGGCCATTACCCCACCAACAAGCTGATAGGCCGCGGGCTCATCCTGCACCGAAAAACTTTCCACCCCAGGACATGCATCCCGAGGTCATATCCGGTATTAGACCCAGTTTCCCAGGCTTATCCCAGAGTGCAGGGCAGATCACCCACGTGTTACTCACCCGTTCGCCACTAATCCACCCAGCAAGCTGGGCTTCATCGTTCGACTTGCATGTGTTAAGCACGCCGCCAGCGTTCGTCCTGAGCCAGGATCAAACTCTCCGTTGAAGACTCACAATCACCCCGAAGGGGTAATCAGTCAAAGACATCGAGTCAAATCACTAGCATAAAAACTCAAACTAGCTAAACACTGGATCACCGCAGACGGAAGAATGCGATGTCCAGCAACAACCACCCACAAAAAGTGAAGTGGTCGCACCAAATATTATTTGGCACTGACATTCATCGGCACACTGTTGAGTTCTCAAAGAACACGCGCACATCATCACGCTCCGGACTGACGTCCGACCCGCTCTGAGGCAACTGTTCCAGCCTACTTCCTCATCCTCACGAACGCAAGTCCGTGTGGTTTTCGGAACCAGGGGCGGCTCGAAACCTTACCAGAAGGTTCGTAGCCATCACATTCGCAGGCGCCTTCGTCCAACCTCGTTGTCCCGTTCCTCTCGGCCCGGGTCGGTGTCCGTGTCGCTCTGACCTGGAATAAGTTACGCGAACATCTCCCAGAACACCAAATCGCCAGGTCATCGGCGGTTTCGGTGGCCCGGCGCCCTTTGCAGGAGGGGTAGGAGGACCCCTCCATCGTGGTGCTCGTCGCGTCCGCTCACGGATCGTCCTACTTCTCGAGTAACGTTCACCGTTGAGCTGAGCGAGGAAGGGTGCCGTGACGTCGACGGGGAACATGGTGGGGTTGTTCGCCGGTATCGGCGGACTGGAGCTCGGACTCGGGCGACACGGGTGGAACACCGAACTCCTCTGCGAGATCGAGCCGGGTGCTCAGGCAGTACTACGTACGCGCTTCCCCGACGTTCCGCTTCATCCGGACGTCACGCGTCTCCGCTCTCTCCCCCGCGATACCGAACTGGTCGCCGCAGGCTTCCCGTGCCAGGACCTCTCCCAGGCCGGACGCACGGCCGGCATCACGGGATCGAAGTCCGGGCTCGTCGACGAAGTGTTCCGTCTCGTGAAGCGTAAGAACGGGCCGCGCTGGCTCGTCGTCGAGAACGTTCCCTTCATGCTGCAGCTCGGCCGCGGTGCGGCGATGCGCCACATCACCGACGCGCTCGAGGAACTCGGCTACATGTGGGCCTATCGCGTCGTCGATGCCCGCGCCTTCGGTCTCCCCCAGCGTCGGCACCGCGTCCTGATGGTCGCCTCACGCACGGACGATCCCCGCACGGTGTTGTTCGGCCAGGACGCCGGCATGCCCATGGAGGGCAATCCCGATCTGTTCCCCTGCGGCTTCTATTGGACCGAGGGTGTGCGCGGTCTCGGATGGGCAGTCAACGCCGTGCCCACGCTCAAGGGCGGTTCGACCCTCGGTATCGCCAGCCCGCCGGCGGTGCGACTGCCGTCCGGCGAGATCGTCACCCCCGGCCTGACCGACGCGGAGAGACTCCAGGGATTCGATGCCGACTGGACCGCCCCTGCCGTCGAGGCGCCCGGCGTCCGTGCCGGGCATCGGTGGCGTCTGGTCGGCAATGCCGTCAGCGTGCGGATGGCGTCGTGGGTGGGCCACCGCCTGAACAACCCCATTGCGTACAGCTCCGATCACGAGACCCCGCTGCTTCCGGGCGACACCTGGCCGACCGCCGCGTGGGGTGCCCGCGGGCAGGCGTTCCGCGTGCACGAGTCGCAGTGGCCCGTCCAGGCTCCCTACGAGGACCTCGGCGGTTTCCTCCTCGACGCCCGTCTGCTGTCGGCGCGGGCGACGGCAGGATTTCTCCGACGCGCGCGCTCCGGCAACCTGCGTTTCCTGCCCGGATTCCTCGAGGACGTCGAGAACCACCTCGAACGCATGGGTGGCTTCCCGCGAGTGGCGGCCTGAAAGACACCGTGATGGCGTCGTCGGATCGGCCCGGGACGGATCCGCGTACGAGTGCGCGGATGAGCCGGCAACGCCGACGCGACACCGTTCCCGAAGTGGCGTTGCGCAAGGAACTGCATCGCCGGGGGCGGCGGTTCTTCGTCGACCGAGCTCCCCTGCCCGGTATGCGACGCCGGGCCGACCTCGTCTTCCCTCGTCGTCGGGTCGCGGTCTACGTGGACGGATGCTTCTGGCACAGCTGCCCGCAGCACGCGACGTTCCCAAAGAACAACGCCGAGTGGTGGGCGGCCAAGCTCGCCGCCAACGTGCAGCGCGATCGGGACACCGATGCACGTCTGCAGGCCGCGGGCTGGACGGTGGTGCGGGTGTGGGAGCACGAGGATCCCGTCGTCGCCGCGACGCGCGTGGAGGATGCTCTGGCTGCTCCCCCGGAAACGGATGCAGGGCCGGCGCAGGGGTGATCCCCCGCACCGGCCCTGGCACCGATCCGATCAGCCCTTCGTGAGCTGTGCGTACCGCGCGACGTGCTGTTCGGCGGTGCCGAACTCGTATTCGATCGCGGTCAGTCGCTTGAAGTAGTGCCCGACGGCGAGCTCCTCCGTCATGCCCATGCCGCCGTGGAGCTGGACGGCGTTCTGGCCGACGAAGCGTGCCGCACGGCTGATCGTCGCCTTCGCGGCCGAGACCGCGCGTGCCCGCGTGGCATCGTCGCTGTCGAGATGGAGAACGGCCAGGTAGGCGGCAGACACCGCCTGCTCGACCTCCATGTACATGTCGACCATGCGGTGCTGGAGCGCCTGAAAGCTGCCGATGGGCTGACCGAACTGCTGACGCTGCTTGGCGTACTCGACGGTGTCGGCGAGCACCTTGCGCATGAGACCTACCGCTTCGGAGGACACGGCGGCGGTCGCCTCGTCGATGCCGCGCGAGACGGACGGCCATGCGCCACCCTCCTCGCCGAGCAGCGAGTCGGCGGGCAGTCGCAGACCCGAGAAGACGATGTCGGAGGCACGTCGATCGTCGATCGTGCGGTAGGAGTGGATCTCCACACCGGCCGGCGGGTTCGCGGGGTCGAAGTCGACGAGGAACAGCGAGATGCCGTCGGTGTCGGTGCGCTCGCCCGACGTGCGGGCGGTGACGAGCAGGTGCGTCGCGAGCGGAGCGCTGGTGACGACGGTCTTCTCCCCGTCGACGACCCACTCGTCGCCCTCGCGACGCGCGGTGGTGGACACGTCGTGGAAGACGTATCCGGAGGTGGGTTCGATCGCGGCCAACGCCGTGACGGCCTCACCGGCAGCGATCGCCTCGAGGACGGACCTGGCTCGATCGACCCCTGCGCGATCGAGCAGCCCGCCCCCGAGGACGACCGTGTCGACGTACGGCTCGATGACGAGTGCGTGCCCGAGTGCCTCGGACACCACCATCAACTCGACCGGTCCGCCGCCCATCCCCCCTACCTCTTCCGGAAGCGTGGCCCCGAGGATTCCGAGTTCCTCGGCGAATGCCCGCCACACCTCCGGTTGCCAACCTTCGCCGGTGGTCGCGACCTTCCGGCTTTGCGCCAGGTCGTAGCGACCGGCGAGGAACTTGGTGACCGAATCACGAAGGAGCTCCTGCTCCTTGCTCAAACCGAAGTCCATCAGAGCCCCAATGCTGCTTTGGCGAGAATGTTTCGCTGGATCTCGTTGCTGCCGGCGTAGATCGACCCGGCACGGTCGTTGAAGTAACGCAGCGGCGCGGCGGCCTGCCAATCCTCACCGCTGACGTAGCCGTCGACGGGCGGAACGTAATCGGCCACCGGACCACCGGGCGCGGTGATGTGCGGCTGGTAGACCCGGCCGCGCGGACCGGCCGCTTCGAGGGTCAGCTGGGTGATCGTCTGGCTGAGTTCGGTGCCCAGGATCTTGAGCATCGACGATGCAGGACCGGGGTTCTTGCCCGCGGACAACGCTGCGAGAGTGCGGTATTCGAGGATCTCGAGTACTTCGGTGCGGATACGCGCCTCGGCGAGCTTGGCGGAGAACGCCGGATCGTCGATGAGCCTGCCGCCCGACGGGCCGGGCTGTTCGGCGGCCGCCTCGGCGATCCGCTCGGCCATGACCTGCAGGGCCGGCGCTGCCGCCGCTCCCCCTCGTTCGAAGACGAGCAGGTACTTCGCGACGGTCCAGCCGTCGTCGATCTTCCCCAGCACGTTCTTCTTCGGGACACGCACACCGTCGAAGAAGACCTGGTTCTGCACTTCCTCACCGGACGTCATGACCAGGGGCCGGATCTCGATGCCGGGCGAGGTCATGTCGATGAGCAGGAAGGTGATGCCCTGCTGCTTGCGACCGGTCTTCGAGGTGCGCACGAGGGCGAACATCCAGTTCGCCTCGGTGGCGTGCGTGGTCCAGATCTTGCTGCCGGTGACGATCAGGTCGTCGCCGTCGTCGACCGCCGCCATGCTGAGCGAGGCGAGGTCGGAACCGGCCTCGGGCTCGGAGTAGCCCTGACAGAAGAAGACCTCGCCGGTGAGGATCCGGGGCAGGAAGTAGCTCTTCTGTTCTTCGGTGCCGTAGGCGACGATCGCGTGCGCGACCATGCGGATGCCCATCGGCGACAGGTTCGGGGCGCCCGCGAGGATCGACTCGCGACTGAAGATGTAGTGCTGCGTCTGCGTCCAGTCGCAGCCGCCGTACTCGACCGGCCAGGCCGGCGCCGCCCAACCACGCTCATGGAGGATGCGCTGCCACTCCATGCTCGCCTCATGGTCGGAGTACACGCTCGTCGCGAGTCGGCCGGCCCGCCGCAGTTCGGGCGTCAGCTTCTCCTCGAGAAACGATCGCACCTCGTCTCTGAAGGCGGCGTCGGCCTCTGACCACGCTAGTTCCATGTCTTCTCCCCGCAGAGTGCGACCGCCGTTGCCGGGCCGTCGTGCGAATCGTCGTTAACTTTTCGAGAGTGATACGAAATCTACTTCTGCTCCAGCGGGCTCGTCAATAGACGGATTTCACCCGCGGCACCGGCACGATCCCGGGTCGAGGACGCGGACGATCGAGCGGCCGCTCCCGAGCCGAAGGTCCATCCGAAACGGAGACGGAACGTTCACTCGTTGCGCAGGAATCGAAGACAAGGGCGTTTCGGCTGGTGACTGCGACCACACACTCCGATAGAACCTTGTTCTTGAGAATGTAAGCGTCACTCTTCTACGTCGATATCGGCGGACATCGAAATTCGGAGGGCATTCGAGTGAAGTTCTGGAGCGGGACCGCATTCATGAAGACTGCGGAGATGCCGGCCGTCGCCCGCATGCTCGACGACGCCGGATTCCACGGCCTGCTCGTCTCGGACCACCTGATCTACCCGAAGGAGATGAAGACCGTCTATCCCGGGCACGAGAGCGGCAAGCCGTTCTGGTCACCGGAGACCGAGTGGCCCGACGCCTGGGTGCTCATCGGAGCGATGGCCGCCGTGACGAAGAACCTGCACTTCGGCAACAACGTCTACATCGCGCCGTCCCGGCCGATCCTCGAGGTCGCCAAGCAGGTGGGCACCGCCGCCACGATCGCCGGTGGTCGCGTCTCCATCGGGCTGTCCGCGGGGTGGATGCGCGAGGAGTTCGAACTGCTCGGCCAGGACTTCGACAATCGCGGACCCCGGCTGAACGAGATGATCCGGGCGCTCCGCGAACTATGGAAGGGTGGATGGGTCTCGTTCCGGGGCGAGTACTACGACATCCCCGAGATGACCATCGAACCCCACCCGCCGAGCCCGGTACCGATTCTGTGCGGTGGCGAATCCGGACCGGCGCTCCGACGTGCCGCGCGCTACTGCGACGGCTGGGTCGGCACCGCCTACACGATCGACGTCGCCGAGCAGTGGATCGATCGCATCAACGGCTACCGCCGCGAGTACGGACGCGAGAACGAGCCCTTCGACTTCATCGTCGGCCTGCGCGACGAGCCGTCCGTGGAGCTGTACCGGCGGGCGGAGAAGATCGGCATCACCGGCGTCATGGTGTCGCCGTGGGCGAACTGGGAGGCCACCCACTCGGGCGACCACGATCACCTCCTCGGCACCGCCGAGCAGTACCGCGCGCCGATCGAGGACTTCGCCGAGAGGATCATCACACAGCTCACCTGAGCGGCTCTGCAGCAAGAAGGTCGAGAACGAGAAAACCCTCACCAGAAGTGCCGGTGAGGGTTTTCGTGTGTGCGCCCGAAGGGATTCGAACCCCTAACCTTCTGATCCGTAGTCAGATGCTCTATCCGTTGAGCTACGGGCGCATGTGTATTCAATTGTCGTTGGTGACGCTACACCAACTGGCGGAGGCGAGAGGATTTGAACCTCCGGTCCCCGGTAAGGGGGACAACTCATTAGCAGTGAGTCCCATTCGGCCGCTCTGGCACGCCTCCTCGGGGATTCGATGCTCTCGAACCGCCGGATCGAAACATTACACATGCCCCGAGGGGAAACGCAAAACGCCTGGTCAGAGGCGTGTAGATGGACGGTCTCCCCCATCCTGCCGACAGACGGTCCCACGACGAGGCGCATAATCGGCTCGTGACTCCACGGACCCGCCCCGACCTCGAATCGATCCCCGCCTACGTTCCGGGCCGCTCGTTCCCCGGTGCGGTGAAGCTCGCCAGCAACGAGACGACCATCGGCCCGCTCCCCAGCGTCCGGGAGGCGATCGCCGACGCTGCCGCCGGCCTCAACCGCTACCCCGACAACGGCGCGACCGAGCTCGTCGCGGCACTGTCGGAGCGACTCGGCGTCCCGACCGAGCGGATCGCCGTGGGCTGCGGATCGGTGAGCCTGTGCCAGGAGCTCGTGCAGATCACGTGCGACGCGGGCGACGAGGTGATCTTCGCGTGGCGGTCGTTCGAGGCGTACCCGATCATCGCGGCCGTCGCCGGCGCGACCGCCGTGCGCGTCCCGAACACCGCGGATCACGGTCACGACCTGAAGGCCATGCTCGCCGCGATCACCGAGCGCACGCGGCTGATCTTCGTGTGCAATCCCAACAACCCCACCGGGTCGCTGCTGGGCAAGGAGGAGCTCGCACAGTTCCTCGACGCCGTCCCCGAGCACATCGTCGTCGCCCTGGACGAGGCGTACTTCGAGTACGTCCGCCCCGAGCCCGGTGAGGATCTGCCCGACGGTCTCGAGCTCGCGGAGGGCCGCAGCAACGTCGTCGTGCTCCGCACCTTCTCCAAGGCCTACGGTCTCGCCGGGATCCGCGTCGGGTACGCCGTCGCCGACCCGTCCGTCGTGACGGCGCTGAGCAAGGTCCACACCCCGTTCTCCGTCAACTCGCTCGCCCAGACGGCTGCCGTGGCCTCGCTCGCCGCCGCGAACGAGTTGCTCGCGCGCACCGAGGGTGTCGTCGCCGAGCGGGAACGGGTCCACGCGGCACTCGTCGAGGCCGGCTACGAGGTGCCCGCGAGCGCCGCAAACTTCCTCTGGCTGCCGCTGGGTGAACGCTCCGCCGCGTTCTCCGAGGCCGCAGCGGAGGCAGGCGTGGTCCTGCGCAACTTCACCGGCGAGGGCACACGGGTGACGATCGGCGACCCGCACGAGAACGATCTGTTCCTCGACTTCGCGACCGGGCAGGGACGGGCACTCGCCGGCATCGGCTGATCCTGTGACGAGACCCAACCGTTATGGCTGGGTATCGGTGGCGTGATCCGGCCCTGACAGACTCGGGCGGTCGGATCGGGCCGGGGTCGGAGGAACTGCATGGGGGCAGGCAAGGTGCGGCGCGCCCTGTCGGCCTGCGCAGTCGTCGGCTCACTGGTCGCCTTCGGTGGTGCGGCACCCGCCGGCGCTGCACCGACCAGCACGGTCCCCTCGAACACCGTCCCGCTCCGGGTGATCGCATTCGGCGACCTGCACGGAAATCTGCTGCCCCCGCAGGGACTGCACGGCGAGGTCGTCCGGTCGGACGGCGTCTCGGTCCCCGCGGGCGGTGCGGCCTATCTCGCCGCCTACGTCCGGCAGCTCCGGGAACAGGCCGACAACTCCGTGCTCTACGCGGTGGGCGACACGTGGGGTTCGTCGCCGCTCGAGTCGGGTCTGTTCCACGACGAGCCGACCATCGCCCTGCTCGACGAACTCGACCTCACCGCCGCGACCCTCGGCAACCACGAACTCGACCGCGGCTACGCCGAATTCGAGCGGCTCCGGGACGGCGGGTGCCACCCGAAGGAAGGGTGCCTCTACACCGAGCCGTTCGAGGGTGCGAACTTCCCGATCCTCGGCGCCAACCTCACCACGTCGGACGGCACACCGGCCGCTCTCCCCTACAGCATCGACTACGTCGACGGACTGCCCGTCGGGGTCATCGGCGTCGTGCCGAGCAACACCCCCGACATCATCCGGCCCGACGCGATTGCCGGATTGCGGTTCGAGGACGAGATCGCCGCCGTCAACCGCACCGCCGACATCCTCGGCGCGCTCGGCGTCCGTTCGATCGTGGTGCTCTACAAGGGCGACATCGGAGCCATCGACGGCGACGATCCGTGCCCGAGCGGGGACGGCGGGGCGGCGGCGATCGCGACGTCCGTCTCCCCCGATGTGGACCTCATCATCACCTCCGACGGCGACCGGCACTTCAACTGCACCTACACCGACCCGGCGGGCAGGCCGCGCACCGTCGTGCAGGGCGCCTCGCACGGGCGCATCCTCTCCGTCGCCGATCTGGTCATCGACCGGCAGAGCCGGGAGGTGCTGCGCGACCGGACCGTCGTCTTCACGCAGGTCGTCACGCACGACATCGATCCGGATCCGACCACTCTCGAGTTCGTCGACCGGGCGGTCGAGAAGTCGGCGGAGGTCGCGAACCGGTCCATCGCCCGCATCGGTGCCGACGTCACGCGCAGCGAGAGCCCGAGCGGAGAGTCGGCGTTGGGCAATCTGGTGGCCGATGCGCAACTCGCAGCGACGCGGCATCTCGGGGCTCAGATCGCCCTGATGAATCCCGGCGGACTGCGCGGCGACCTCCTCGCCGGCGACGGCACCGTCTCGTATCGCGAGACCTACGCCGTGCAGCCCTTCGGGAACATGCTGCAGGTACTCGACCTCACCGGGGCCCAGCTCGACGTGCTGCTCGAGCAGCAGTTCCAGGACGGCCCGGTCGGCTCGGAGATCGAACGCATCCTGGCGCCGTCGCACAATCTGAACTACACACTCGACCGCCTGGCGCCGCGCGGCGAACGGATCCGTTCGATCACGATCGACGGCGAGGCCGTCGACCCCGAACGCGTGTACAAGGTCGTGATGAACAACTTCCTGGCCGGCGGCGGCGACGGTTTCACCGTGTGCACGGAAGCGCACGGGCTGGTCGGCGCGGGCAAGGATCTCGATGCCCTCAACAGCTATCTGGCGACCCGCTCACGCGTGGAGCCGCCGGCCGTCGACCGCATCCGCCTGCACTGAGACGGTGCCGTCGATGCGCGGTCAGCGGAGTCCGAGTGCGTCGGCGAGGGTCGGCCAGGCGGCCTTGATGTCGTCCTGCCAGTAACCCCACGAGTGCGTGCCCCACGGGCGGTAGACGACCTGCGCGGGGATGCCGAGTTCGCGGAGGCGACGGTCGTAGGTGACGGTGCACACGAAGGTGCCGATCTCGAGCGGCGCACCGACGGTGAGCACGTCCTGACCGGCACCGAGATCGTGCGGGCCGAGCAGGCCGTTGCCGGTGCTGAGGAAGACCTCCTTGCCGCGCAGTTTCTCGGCGAGCAGGTAGGAGTCGTGTTCCTCCCACCGCGCGTCCTCGGGCGGCCCCCACATGTTGTCGGGATTGCCACCCTTGTACGCGACGGTCCCGCGGACGGTGTCGCGGGAGCGGTCGCTGGAGGTGTCGTAGCAGCCGCTGAGCGCCGCGACCCCCTGGTAGAGGTCGGGGTTGCGGGTGATCAGGGACATCGCGCCGGTGGCACCCATCGACAGACCCGCGACGGCGTTGGTGCCGTTGCCGTCGAACTCGGCGTCGATCAGCGGGGGCAGTTCCTCCGTCAGGAAGGTCTCCCACTTGTTGATGCCGAGGACGGGGTCGGGGTTGTTCCAGTCGGTGTAGTAGCTCGCGGTGCCACCCACGGGAAGGACGACATTGGTGTTCTTGTCGGCGAAGAACTCCTCGATGTCGGTGCGTTGCGTCCACGTGCTCTCGCGGAACTCGGACTCCTCGCCGGCGCTGACGCCGTCGAGCAGATAGAGAGTGGGGCGCGGCCCCGCCGAGGCCGGGTGCAGCACCTGCACCGGCACGACCCGGTTCATCGAGGCGGAGTGGACGAACAGCTTCGTCTGCCTGTCGCCGACGCGCTCGACGTGGTCGATCCTGGCCGACACCGGTTGCATGTGGGGCGGTTGGGCATGGACCGGTCGGGCATGGGCGATCGCCGTGCCGCAGACCGGCGCCATCAGGGCCACTGCCACAGCCGCCGCAAGTCTCTTCACCATCGAACTCCCCGTCCCCCGACGACCTGCAGTGATCTCACAGTCACTACCTGTACCCGGTCAAGCGGACCTGCACGCGACCCTAATACTCACCCGCCGATTCGTGACGTATCGGAGAATCCACGGCCGCGTCGCCCCCGCCTGGTGGCGGGAGCGACGCGTGGGAGCCGAGTCGATCAGCGGAGGTGGTGCACCTCCTGCAGTCCGTAGACCGGGGTCGGGATGCCCTCGTAGCGCGCCTTGAGCTGCAGCGCCAGGTAGAGCGAGTAATGCCGCGACTGGTGCAGGTTGCCGCCGTGGAACCACAGGCCGTCCTGCTGCGTGGGCTTCCACATGTTGCGCTGCTCACCCTCCCAGGGACCGGGGTCCTTGGTGGTGTCGGAGCCCAGACCCCAGCACTTGCCCACCTTGTCCGCGACCTCCTGCGAGATCAGGTCGGCGACCCAGCCGTTCATCGAGCCGTAGCCGGTCGCGTAGACGACGAGATCGGCTTCGAGTTCGGTGCCGTCCTCGAGGATCACCGACGTCTCGGTGAGTTCGCGGACGTTGCCGTGGGCGAGCTTGATGTCGCCGTTCGCGACGAGTTCGGAGGCGCCGACGTCGATGTAGTAGCCGGATGCGCGACGCAGGTACTTCATGAACAGACCCGAACCGTCGTCCCCCCAGTCGTGCTGGAAGCCCGCCTTCTCGAGCCGGTCGTAGAACTCGGCGTCGCGCTCGCGGATCTTCTCGTAAATCGGGATCTGGAACTCGTGCATGATCCGGTACGGCAGGGACGCGAAGGTCAGGTCGGCCTTCTGGGTCGTGACGCCGGCGGCGAGGGCCCGCTCGGAGTACAGGTCGCCGAGACCGAGATCCATCAGCGAATCGGATCGGACGATGTGCGTCGACGAGCGCTGCACCATGGTGACGTCGGCGCCGACCTCCCACAGGGCACCGCAGATGTCGTGGGCACTGTTGTTGGCACCGATCACGACGGCCTTCTTGCCGGCGTAGGCGTCCGGGCCCGGGTGTGCGCTGGAGTGGTGCTGTTCGCCGCGGAACAGGTCCATCCCGGGGAAGTCGGGGATGTTCGGCTTACCCGACATGCCGGTCGCGATGACGAGCTGCTTCGGCCGGAGGACCACCGGTTCGCCGTCGCGCACGACGTTGATGGTCCATTCGCCCGTCGCCTCGTCGTAGCTCGCCGAGGTGCACTCCGACTTCGACCAGTACGGAACCTCCATCACCTTCGTGTACATCTCGAGCCAGTCCGCGATCTTGTCCTTGGGCGCGAAGACCGGCCAGTTGTCGGGGAACGGCATGTACGGCAGGTGGTCGTACCAGACGGGGTCGTGCAGGCACAGCGACTTGTAGCGGCCGCGCCACTGGTCGCCGGGACGGTCGTACTTGTCGAGCACGATCGCGGGCACACCGAGCTGACGCATGCGTGCGCCGAGCGCGATGCCGCCCTGACCACCACCGATGATCACGACGTAGGGCTGACGGGTGTAGCCGAGTTCGCGTTCCTCGATCTCGCGCTGCTCCGACCACGTGACGCGGTGCTTGTCCGCACCGTGCTTCGTGCCGCGGGGGCGACGCGTGCCCTTGTTCTCCTCGTGGCCCTTCAGCTCCTGCATCGTGGTCAGCAACGTGAAGGCACGGTCCTCGCCGCTCTCCTCATCGCGCTTCAGGCGCAGATGGCCGACGCCGCGACCGACCGCGGTCTCGAACGCGATCCAGGCGCTGAGCACGCCGTCGTCGTCGCTCGCAGGTTCGGTGGTGCGGAAGCCGCTCGGATCGGTGTCGGCGAGTCGCGCGTGCAGCATGTCCGAGACGCCCTCGCGTCCCTCGACGGTCTTGAGGTTCCAGGTGAAGGCGACCAGGTCGCGCCAGAAGGAATCGGTGCCGAACAGGCCCGCAGCGGCGTCGACGTCGCGCTGCGCGAGGGCGGTTTCGAAAGCCTGCAACCAGGCGTCGACGCGTTCGTCGGGCGTCGCGGCGCCGGAGGTCGTGGGCTTGTCGAGGGTGTCGGTCATGGTGAGTCCTTTCCCGTGGTGATGTGATCCAGGACACTCCCCGTGGCCGCTCCCCCACAAGCGTTGCGTCACGTTGCACGGCATCCGATGTGTGGCGCAGCACACATTTGCCACCTATGCTCCGAGGACGACGACGAAGAGGAGACCGTGACCACGTTCAGCGCGATCGCGCCCGGCACCGACCTGTCGCGCTACGCGCGGGAGCTGACGCGGATGCACGACGCGGTGATCGGCGGCGCCCGGTCACCCATGCGACCCCGCCCCCTCGTGTCCCGCTCGTGGCAGCGCGTGCTCGACGCAGGCCTCGATCCCACCGGCACCAACGAGCGCAGCCGGCTCCCCGCTGCGGAGGTCGAGCGACGTCGACGCGCATCCGCCCTCTCCGCGGTGATCGGCGATCTCGAGCAGGTCATCACGCCCGTCGCCGACGCCTCGCATCTGCTGCTGGTGGTGACCGACGCCGACGGCGTGATCCTTTGGCGCAGCGGCTCGGCAGCGATCCGTTCCCGCGCCGACGCCCTCGGTTTCCAGGAGGGCACGGTGTGGACCGAGTCGACGGTCGGCACCAACGCCATCGGCACGGCGCTCGCGGAGGCCGCGCCCGTGCAGTTGTTCTCGGGTGAGCACTTCGAGACGACCCAGCACCCCTGGTACTGCACCGCCGCGCCGATCCACGATCCGATCCGCGGCGACCTGCTGGGCATCGTCGACGTCAGCGGCCCCGCGCTGACCCTGCACCCGGCCATCATCGCCCTCGTCGACACCGCCGTCCGGCTCGCCGAAGCGCAACTGTGGCGGCGGCACGAGGTGCGGCTCGAACGGCTGCGCACCGAGGCCGCTCCGTTGCTGTCGTCGACGCGGGGACCGGTGCTGCTCGTCGACGAGGACGGCTGGGTCGCGCACGCCTCCGGTATCGCCGCCGAGCGGGTCGCGGTTCCGCGGCACGCACGCCCGCTGACCGTTCCCGGTATGGGACTGTGTGTGCCCGAGCGCCTTTCGCACGGCTGGCTGATCCGGGGTGCGGCCTCGTCGTCGCGCATGCGGATGGTGCTGCACGTGTCGTCGTCGCCCACGGTGGAGGTGTTCGGGGACGACGACTCGTGGCGCAGCATCGTCACCGCACGTCAGGCCGAGATCCTGCTGTTGCTGCACGAGCGCGGCCCGGACGGCATGACGGTCGCGGCGCTCAGCCGGGCCCTCTACGGGGACGACGACCACGCGGTATCGGTCCGCGCCGAGGTGTCGCGGCTGCGCCGCGCGATCGGGGACGTGATCGAGAGCAAGCCGTACCGACTCGCCGCGACCGTCGACCTGTCGCTGGATCTCGGTGCGGACGAACGCCTCGCCGACTCCGACTTCGTCCGCCGCTCCGGGGCGCCGGGGGTGCGGGCGCTCGGCATCTCCGGCTGAGACGTCGATCGATCGGACGACTGTGCAGGGCGGCCGTGTGATCGAGCATGGTCGTCATGCGTCGTGGACTGCTCCGGACAGGTTTGCTCGCGCTCGGCTGCGCCGCGGGCGTCACCGCACTGACCGCCTGCGGTGGTGCGAGTCCTGCGGCCGACACACCGCCGTCGACGGTCACCTCGTACGTGACGGTCACCGAGACGGTTCCGGCCACCACCCCGCGGACCACATCGGTGCCCGCGACGACCACGCCGAGTACGACCGCGTCCTCGACCACCTCGCCGGTCGCGGTCCCGCCGACCACCACCGCACCGACCACCACCGCACCGACCACCACGTCCGCAGCGCCGGCCGTTCCCGTCGTCACGTCGGTGACCGTCCTGACCGAGCGTTCCGGACTCGGTCACCTCATCGGACCCGACATGTACGAGGCGACCTCGTGGGGGAAGGCGAGCGTGATCTTCCGGTGGCGGGCGCAGACCGCGGACGGTGAACTCTGGAAGGAGACCTGCCAGGTGGTCTCGACGGTGACCGGCCCGGGCGGGTACGTCCACAACGACCGGAGCGCCGCCTGTTCGGGGCGGATGCGCGCCAACGAACTCGTGCTGGGGACCCCAGGTGTCTATATGGTCACGACCGAAGTCGTCGGACCCGAAGGACTTTCCACCGCAGTCGGTACGAAGACGTTCGAGGTCTTCCCCGACAGCACCCCGTAGGCCGGATCGACCTCCCGCAACGGCCGGGCACATGTTTCCGCCCCTCGGGGACCGGGAACGCACCAGTGAACCCGAGTCGCCGAACATGCTGGAGACACAATGACCGTTCTCGTCGTCACGGACAGTCCCGAAGGTCCGACCCAGAAGATCGCCCGGCTCGTCGCCGACGCCCTGGGAGAGCGGGACATCGACGTCACCGTCGGTGACATCTCCGACCTCGAGCGGTCGGAGGAGTTCGAGGGCGTCGTCTTCGGAGGCGAGGTCGACGCCGGCGAGTACTCGCCCGATACCGCCGAACTGTTGTCGTCGCGGGCCTCCGGGCTGAGTCAGCAGCTCGTGTGGTTGTTCGCAGTGGGCGACGAAAGCGCCGAGGACACACCGGATCTGGTGTCCGAACTCGCCGCGCTCGACTACCGGTCGTTCGGTCCGTCGGCGGGTGAGGACGAGGTGCGGTCGTGGGCCGCCTTCATCGCCGACGAGATCGACGGACACAGCTGAACCCGCACGTTCCCCGAGCGAAGGGCCGCCATGCTCCACACGGATGTCGCGCCGGGCGTGCATCGCCTCGCGCACGCCGACGTCAACGTCTACCTGATCGAGGACGACGCCGGAGTGACCATCGTCGACACGGGACTGCCCGCGACGGCCGGTCGCATCGAGGAGGCGATCTCGCACATCGGTCGCCGGATCGACGACGTGCAGGGAGTCGTCCTCACGCACGCCCACTTCGATCACGTCGGGTCGGCGAAGCGGCTGCGTGAAGGGTGGCGGGTGCCGGTGTGGGCGCATCGTGACGAGAAGTTCCTCGCCGCCCACCCCTACCGCTACCAGCACGAACGCAACCGGCTGCTCTATCCCGTCCGGTATCCCGCCTGCATCCCCGTGCTCGCCCGGATGACCGTGGCCGGTGCGTTGTGGGTGCGGGGGGTCGACGACGTGACGCTCTTCCACGACTCCGAACCCCTCGACCTGCCGGGCCGGCCCGTCCCCCTGCACACCCCCGGCCACACCTACGGGCACTGCGCGCTGCATCTCCCCGACCGCGACACCGTGATCGTCGGCGATGCCATCGTCACCCTCGATCCGTACACGGGCAGGCACGGTCCGCAGATCGTCTCGGGTGCGGCAACCGCCGACAGCGCTACCGCCCTCGCCTCCCTGGCGGCCATCGCCGGTACCGGCGCGAAACATGTCCTCGTCGGCCACGGCGAACCCTGGCACGACGGTGCTGCCGCGGCCGTGGACCGAGCGGTGGCCGCCGGACCGAGCTGACGCATCGCGATCGACTCCCGGGATCCGGGGACATGCCCGCACGGCGCGGGCACACTGGCCGCATGAATGCTCTCGATGCCACTCTTCTGACCGGCGTCGCCGATCCGAAGCTCGAGGCCTTCTCACGGTTCGACGGAAGCTGGGATCTGCAGTGGAGTCGCCCCGGGGACGAGGAGGCACCCGCGTCACTGTGGGGAGAAGTGCACTTCGGCACCGTGCTCGGCGGGCGAGCGATCCAGGACGTGTGGATCGTCCCGGCCGGTGATCAGCAGTCGACCGAGGACGAGCGTTATTCGTTCCACGGCACCACGATCCGGTTCTTCGACGACGGGATCGGCGCCTGGCGTTCCACCTGGATCGAGCCGATCCACGGGCGCGTCCGCACGTTCGTCGGACGGCCGTCCGGCGACGAGATGCACCTGATCAGCACCGACGGCGACCCGTTCCTCCGGTGGCGGTTCACGGAGGTGGGCGCCGATCACTTCGTCTGGCTCGGCGAATACTCCGTCGACGAGGGGCGCACCTGGATCCTCGAGGAGAAGATGGTCGCCACCCGGCGGTAGAAACGAGAAGAGGTTCCGACTCCCTGACGGGTGCCGGAACCTCTTCCGTGGCGGAAGCGGAGGGATTTGAACCCCCGTTGGTGTTACCCAAGCTCGCTTTCAAGGCGAGTGCATTCGGCCGCTCTGCCACGCTTCCGTGGCAGATCCTAACCGCTCGACGCAAGCAGGGCCTAACCGATTCGCGACCTCAGCGGTCGGCCAGAGTGTGCTCGACGCGCGCGAAGACCCGCGCCAGCATGTCGAGTTCGTCGGCCGACAGCAGGTCGATGAGGTAGTTGCGCACGTCGTCGACGTGGGTGGGGGCGGCCTCCGCCAGACGCCGCCGGCCCTCCTCGGTGATGGTGGCGAGCACACCGCGACCGTCGTCGGGGCACGAACTGCGCACGACCATCTTCTCCTGCTCCATCCGCCGGATCTGATGGGTGAGACGACTGCGCGAGGACAGCACGCCGTCGGCGAGGTCGCTCATGCGCAAGGCGCCGTCGGGGGCTTCGGAGAGCATGACCAGGATCCGATATTCCGCCAGCGACAGGTCGTGTCGATCGTTGAGGGACCGACCGAGGGCGCTCATGAGACGGTTGTTGCCGTCCATGTAGAGACGCCAGGCCTCCTGCTCCTTTGCGGTCAACCACTTGGGTTCGTCTCGTTCGCTGGTCACGCCGGGAGTGTAATGCCGACGGCCCGATCCGGTTACTGCACGGTAGTTTCGAGCAGGTGAGCGCGCCGCGAGCGGAGTGATCATCCCCTCACCGCGTCGCACGCGATAGCGTCGAACACATGCATGCAATCGTCGCCACCGAACCCGGTGGTCCAGAAGTTCTCCGGTGGACCGAGCAGCCCGACCCGGACCTGCCTCCCGGGCACGTACTTCTCGATGTCGCGGCGACCGCGGTCAACCGCGCCGACCTGCTGCAACGACGCGGCCTCTACCCGCCGCCCCCGGGGGCGAGCGACATCCTGGGCCTCGAATGCTCCGGAGTGATCTCCGAACTCGGTGAGGGTGTGACGGGCTGGAACATCGGCGACAAGGTCTGCGCCCTGCTCACCGGCGGCGGTTACGCCGAGAAGGTCGCGGTCCCCGCCTCCCAGCTCCTGCCCGTCCCGAAGGGCATCGACCTCGCGGTCGCCGCGTCGCTTCCCGAGATCGCGTGCACGGTGTGGTCGAACGTCGTGATGACGGCCGGCCTGAAGCGCGGCGACGTCCTGCTCGTGCACGGTGGCGGCGGTGGCATCGGCACGCACGCCATCCAGGTGGGCAAGGCGCTCGGCGCAAAGGTGGCGGTGACGGCTTCGGCCGGCAAGCTCGACCGCTGCCGCGAACTCGGCGCCGACCTGGCGATCGACTACCGCGAACAGGACTTCGTCTCCGAGGTGCGCAACGCCTTCGGTGGCGCCGACGTCGTGCTCGACAACATGGGCGCGAAGTATCTGTCCCGGAACATCGACGTCCTCGCTCCCGACGGATGGCTCGTCGTCATCGGCATGCAGGGCGGCACCAAGGGCGAACTGCACCTCGGCAAGCTGCTCGCCAAGCGCGGTCACGTCGCCGCGACCGGCCTGCGCGGCCGTCCGGACTCGGGTCCGTCGGGCAAGAGCGAGATCATCGACTCCGTGCGCGCCAATCTGTGGCCGCTCATCGAGGAGGCGAAGGTCCATCCCGTCGTGCACGCCGAGCTGCCGATCACCGAGGCCGCCCGGGCACACGAACTGCTCGACAGCCCCGAGACCGTCGGGAAGGTCGTGCTGCGGATCGAACGCAACTAGAGGTTGCGGAGCTCGCGGACGAGCTGATCGACCTCGAAGCTCGTGGTGTAGGGGGCGAGGCCGATGCTCACCGCTCCCCCTTCGTCGCTGACGCCGAGGGAGTCGAGGAGCCGGCTCGATCCGCGGGTGCTCGCCACCGTCGCGATGCGGCGGTCGGCGAGATGCGCGGCGACCTTCTCGGCCGGGACGCCGTCGACGGTGAAGCTGAGGGTGGGGACGCGGCTCGATGCGCGGCCGAGCACGATCACGCCGGTGAGGCTGTCGAGCTGCCGCATGAGGCGGTCGAACAGCACGTCCTGGTAGTTCTGCATCGAGCTGATCGAGATGTCGAGACGCTCGCGGCGCGTACCGGTGGCGTCGTCGTCCAGTGAGGCGATGAAGTCGATGGACGCGGGGATACCGGCGAGCAGACCGAACTGGTGACCGCCCACCTCGAGACGTTCGGCGCCGCGTGCGTGCGGGTTCAGCGACATCGCCGGGACTCGTTCGAGATGCGAGGGGTCGGCGAAGACGAGCGCACCGATCTGCGGTCCGCCCCATGCGGCGATGTCGACGGTGATGACGTCGGCGCCGAGATCGTCGATGTCGACGTGGGCGTAGGGGGCGGCGCCGGCGGCGTCGACGACCATGAGCCCACCGACCTCGTGGACGAGATCCGCGACGACCCGCACGTCGGGCGCGGTGCCGACGATCGACGACGCCGCGGTGAGCGCGACGAGCCGGGTGGTGGGCGTGATGAGTTCCTCGTACTGCCAGGTGGGCAGTTCGCACGTCTCGATCTCGACCTCGGCCCAGCGCACCTGCGCGCCGTAGCGGCTCGCGACCCGCAACCAGGGAGCGATGTTCGCCTCGTCGTCGAGCCGCGAGAGCACCATGCCGGTGCCGAGCCCGAGGCGGGAACTGAGCGCTTCGGCGAGCCAGGCGAGCAGCACCGCGTGGCTCGGACCCAGGACGACGCCGTCCGGGTCGGCACCCACGAGTTCCGCGACCGCGACGCGCGCCTCCTGGAGGATCGCGGCGCTGCGACGCGACGACAGGTGCCGTCCGGTCGACGACGCGGCCGAGTTGCGGAAGGCAGTGGACACGGTGCGCGACACCACGTCGGGGATCTGCATACCGGCCCGTGGATCGAGATGGATCCACCCGTCCCCGAGCGAGGGGATCAACCCCCGGATCCGGGCAACGTCGTAAGCCATGGCAGACACTCTAGGTCCCGATGTCAATCGGGACGCGCCGTACCTGCACTCGGCGTTGCCGTCTCGGTAGGCTCGATCGGGGTACCCGGCACTCCGGGACCTTCGGGCAACCGGGCACCCCCGGGGTGGGAAAGGGAGAATGGAGCCATGACGCATCCGGACAACGACCAGGTTCTCGTGATCGGACCCGACGGCCGACCCATCCGTGTCTCCCGTGAGGAGGCGGCCCGCGTGGAGGCCGACGGCCGACCGGAGGAGGAGAAGACCGAGAACGGCGGCGAATCCCTGGCCGACATGGTCGAGCAGCCGGCGAAGGTCATGCGGATCGGCACCATGATCAAACAACTCCTCGAAGAGGTGAAGGCCGCGCCGCTCGACGACGCCAGCCGCACCCGGCTCAAGGACATCCACCTGTCGTCCATCCGCGAACTCGGTCAGGGCCTCGCCCCCGACCTGCGGGAAGAACTCGAGCGGCTCGCGCTGCCCTTCGGTGAGGACGCAGTGCCCTCCGACGCCGAGCTGCGCATCGCGCAGGCCCAGCTCGTCGGCTGGCTCGAAGGTCTGTTCCACGGCATCCAGACGGCGCTGTTCGCTCAGCAGATGGCCGCTCGTGCCCAGCTCGAGCAGATGCGTCAGGGAGCCCTCCCGTCCGGTGCCGTGCACGGCGGTCACGGCCAGAACGATCAGCAGATCCCCGGCCAGACCCACCCCGGAACCGGCCAGTACCTGTAGTCCCACCGGGTACGCCCCGGGACTCGGGTATCGGCGCGACGGGTACGCTCGGGTCCCGTGTCAGCGTCTGGAGCAGCATCGTGAGTCGGGTCAGCATCGAAACGCGCGGCGCGTGCGTCGACTTTCCCATCTTCGACGCCAAGACCCGCTCCTTGAAGAAGGCCTTCCTGGGTAAGGCGGGCGGAGCGATCGGCCGCAACAACTCCGACGTCGTGGTCGTCGAGGCTCTGCGCGACATCACGATGTCGCTGAAGGAAGGCGACCGCGTCGGGCTCGTCGGCCACAACGGCGCCGGCAAGTCCACGCTGCTGCGTCTGCTCTCGGGGATCTACGAGCCCACCCGCGGCCACGCCCGGGTGAAGGGCCGCGTCGCGCCGGTGTTCGACCTCGGCGTCGGCATGGACCCGGAGATCTCCGGCTACGAGAACATCGTCATCCGCGGCATGTTCCTCGGGATGAGCCGCAAGCAGATGCTGGCCAAGGTCGACGAGATCGCCGAGTTCACCGAGCTCGGCGACTACCTCAACATGCCGTTGCGCACCTACTCGACCGGTATGCGGGTGCGCGTTGCGCTCGGTGTGGTCACCAGCATCGACCCCGAGATCCTGCTGCTCGACGAGGGCATCGGCGCGGTCGACGCGGAGTTCATGAAGAAGGCGCGCGTGCGTCTGCAGGATCTCGTCGCGCGTTCGGGCATCCTCGTGTTCGCCAGCCACTCCAACGAGTTCCTCGCCCAGCTGTGCGACCAGGCGATGTGGATCGATCACGGCCAGATCCGTGAGCAGGGCGACATCGAGCACGTGGTGCGCGCCTACGAGGGCGACGAGGCCGGCGATCACGTGCGCACGATCCTCCACGAGCTCGAGCGTGAGCGGATCGCGAAGTCCGCCCACGACACCGCGGCCTCGACGGGTTCGAACGGTGGCTGACGAACGGATCATCGGCGTCGTCGTCACGCACCGCCGTCGTGAGTTGCTGGCGGATTCGCTGAAAGTTCTTGCCTCGCAGTCCCGTCCGCTCGATCATCTCGTGGTGGTCGACAACGGCGACGAGGACGCGGTGCGCGAGCTCGTCGACGCGGTGGACCTGCCCACGAGTTATCTCGGTTCGAAGCACAATCTCGGCGGCGCGGGCGGCTTCGCCCTCGGCATCCTGTACGCACTGTCGCTGGGCGCCGACCGGGTGTGGCTCGCCGACGACGACGGCCGCCCCGAGGGACCGGACGTGCTCGCGACGCTGCTCGACTGCGCGCAGCGCAACGGCCTGGCCGAGGTGTCGCCGGTCGTGTGCGACATCGCGCAACCCGATCGCCTCGCCTTCCCGCTGCGCCGCGGTGTGGTGTGGCGGCGATGGCGGCACGAACTCGGCGACGAGGACCTGCTGCCCGGCATCGCCTCGTTGTTCAACGGCGCCCTCTTCACGGCCGCGGCGATCGACGCGGTGGGCGTGCCCGACCTGCGCCTGTTCGTCCGCGGCGACGAGGTCGAGGTGCACCGCCGTCTCGTCCGGTCGGGCCTGCCGTTCGGCACCTGTTTGCAGACGGCCTACCTGCACCCGGACGGTGCCGACGAGTTCAAGCCGATCCTCGGTGGCCGGATGCACACGCAGTATCCGGACAACGACACCAAGCGGTTCTTCACCTACCGCAACCGCGGCTACCTGCTCTCGCAGCCGGGACTGCGCCGGTTGCTGCCCCAGGAATGGGTGCGGTTCGGCTGGTACTTCCTGATCACCCGCCGCGACCTGGCCGGCCTGCGCGAGTGGATCCGGCTGCGCAGACTCGGGCGCGAGGAGAGGTTCGAACGGCCCTGACTTCGGCGCTGCTCAGTCGGTGACGACCGTCTGCGCGGCGATCTCCTTGAGTTTCGCGTTCGCCCAGCGCAGTTGACGCAGGGTCTGGGGATGGCAGCGTTTCGAGAGGGCGAGCAGTTCGCGGTCGCTCAGGGCCTGCGCCGTCTGGGCGAGGATCTCCCAGTCGAGCGAGACGCCCGCCGCCATGCGGTGCACGGTGCGCAGGTCCCGCAGCAACAGGACACTCGGGGCGTGCCGGCGTCCGAGCATCTCGCTTCCCTTCCGCCGCACCTCTGCGAGCACCTCGTGGACGCCCTGGGGCTCGTCGTCGAGATCGAGGTCGTAGTCGTGACCGACGCGGGCGAGTTCGTGCACGTGCTGCTGCGACCAGCCGGCGATGTCACGCGCCACGTGGAAGATCTCGTGGTCGACCTTGTGCCGGTCCGCGGTGCGCAGCAGCTCGGTCGCCAGGTCGTTCTCCGATCGGTGCAGTTCGCGGATCGCCAGGGACACCTTGTTCATCGCGGCCCTCCGTCGTCGAGCGTCTCGGTGATCTCGGCGTCCGGTCCACCCGAAGTGGCGGGCACGGTGCCGGAGACGGGCGCCGAGGCGGTGGTGGTCGGCGCCGCGGACGGCCCGTCGTCGGCGACGGCGACCCGTTCGACGCGCGCGGCACCCGACTTGAACAGGGGTTGCTTCGACGCCGGGTCCCAGTCGGTGAAGGTCAGTTCGTTGGCCGCGCGCCCCTCGAGCGCCGGTTCGTGACCCGCGGGGGTGTCCCAGTAGCCGTAGTGGAACGGCAGGAACAGCACCCCGGTCCGGATCCCGCTGATCCGCAGCCGCGCGGTGACGTGCCCGCGCGGGGTGTCGACCCGCAGCAGGTCGCCCTCCGACCAGCCGTGCCGTTCGGCATCGCCCGCCGACATCTCCACCCACACCTCCGGTGCCGCGCGTTGCAGTTGCGGGGCACGACCGGTCTTCGTGCGGGTGTGGAAGTGGTAGAGCGTGCGGCCGGTGGTGAGCAGATACGGATACTCGTCGGAGACCGTCTCGTGCGGGGGAAGATACTCACCCGCCTTGATGATCGCCTTGCCGAAGGGGTTCAGCGCCCGGTACTCGGTGGGTTCGACCGGCGCTCCGGTGACCATGTCGCGTCCGTAGTTCTCGCAGTAGTCCGGTGCGGCCCAGAACTTTCCGCCCTCGTAGAGACGTTCGGTCCCGTCGGGGGCGTCGGCGTTGCACGGCCACTGGATTCCGCTTCCGCCACGGAGTTTCTCGTAGGTGATGCCCGTGTAGTCACAGGGCCGCCCGGCCGTGCACTCCTTCCACGCCTCGAACGCCTCCTCGGGCGTGGACCACTTCACGAGCGGGTCGCCGTCCTTGTCCCGCAGGTCGAGCCGGCGCGCGTAGTCGGCGAAGATGTCGAGATCGGGCCTGGCCTGCCCGGGTGGTTCGACGGCCTTCTCCGACAGGTGCACGGTGCGGTCGGTGTTGGTGAACGTCCCGGTCTTCTCACCCCAGGTCGCAGCGGGCAGGACGACGTCGGCGAGTTGCGCGGTCTCCGACAGGAAGATGTCCTGCACCACGAGGAAAAGCCTGTCCTGGGAGAGGATCTCGCGCACCCGGCGCAGCTCCGGCAGGGACACGGCCGGGTTCGTCCCGCTCACGTAGAGGAAGCGGATCGAGCCGTCCTCGACATACCGCATCATCTGCATGAGGTGGGTGGGCGCGGTGTAGTGCGGGATCCGCATCGGGTCGATGTTCCACACCCGGGCGAGGTCCTCGACGTGCGCCTCGTTGGCCCAGTTCCGGAAGGCCGGCAGGTCACCGTCGGCTCCGCATTCACGGGTGTTCTGCGCGGTGGGCTGCCCGTTCATCTGGAGGACTCCGCAACCGGGCCTGCCGAGCATGCCGCGCACGAGATGGATGTTGTTCACCTGAACGGCGGCCGCGGTGGCCTGATGGGACTGAAAGAAGCCCTGCAGGACCGTCGAGAGCAGCCGCTCCGCCGTGCCGAGCAGTCGAGCGGCCTCCCGCAGATCCTCGATGGGGACGTCGCAGATCTCGGCGGCCTTCTCGAGGGAGTAGTCGGCAAGCCGGCTGCGCAGCTCGTCGAATCCGACGGTGTGGTCCTCGATGTACTTCTCGTCGATCCACCCGCGTCGCAGGATCTCGTGCAACAGCCCGTTCATGAGGACGACGTTGGTACCCGGGCGCGGAGCGAGGTGCACCGTCGCGGCCCGCGCGACCGGCGTCCGCCGCGGATCCACACAGATCACGGCCGGCGGATTCGGTCCGGCGAGCCGATCGAGGATCCGCGTCCATGTCACCGTCTGTGTCTCGGCCATGTTGTGTCCGTAGAGCGCGATGACGTCGGCATGGTCGATGTCGGTGTAGGAGCCTGGCTGGCCGTCGCACCCGAAGGACTGTTTGAGGGCGGCTGCCGCCGTCGCCGTGCACAGTCTCGTGTTGCCGTCCATGTGGTTGGTGCCGATGCCACCGTGCCCGATGAGCGCGAGGGTGTAGTACTCCTCCAGGAACAACTGCCCGGTGGTGTAGAAGCCGACCGAGCTGGGGCCGCGCTCGTCGAGCAGCTGCTTCGTGCGACCGGCGACGGCATCCATCGCGGTGTCCCAGTCGGTCTCGACGAGCTTGCCGTCGCGCCGGATCAACGGCGCGGTGAGCCGGTCCTCCGAGTGGTTCGCCTGCCAGCCGAACAGGTCCTTGGGGTCGACCCGGCCGTGGTTGACCCGGTCGACGGCGCGTCCGCGAACCCCCACCATGCGTCCGTCCTTGACGGCGATGTCGAGGCCGTCGCCGTTGGAATGCAGGATGGTCGCCGACTGCACCCACCTGTCGACATCGTCCTCGGTCAGTCCGTCGGCGAGATAGGTGTCGACGCGGGTGGGCCAGCGTTGCCCGGGTCCATAGGGTGTGCGCGAACCCCACGGATCCGCGATGCGATCCACGGTGGTCATGTCCCCGGCGGTACCCGGGGTGGGCAGGAACAAACACTTGCCTGCATCACCGCTCGATTCCGGCGCAACGATCCGGCAAATCCGACCACGGATGTACGCACTTCGTCCTACACTTTCGCCACACTCGACCTCGGGAGCCAGTGATGACCCCTCGTGCCACCTCACCGTCGACCCTCTGCGAAGCCTTCCAGACCACCGCCGCGGCGTACCCCGACAAGGTCGCGCTGCGCACCCCCGACGACTCCGTCTCCTACACCTGGCGTCAGTACGCGCAGCGCGTCGAACGCCTCGCCGCCGGGCTGGCCGGCCTCGGCGTGAGCCGCGGGGACACCGTCGGTCTCATGCTCACCAACCGGCCCGAATTCCACCTTCTCGACACCGCCGCGATCCACCTCGGCGCGGTGCCGTTCTCGATCTACAACTCGTTGACCGCCGAACAGATCTCGTACGTGCTCGGCAACGCCGGCAACCGCGTGATGATCGCCGAGGAACAGTTCGTCCCCGTTCTGCGGCAGGCGATCGGCGACACGAAGGTCGAGCACCTGGTGTGCATCGACGGCAAACCGGAAGGCACGATCTCCCTCGACGACCTCGAGGCCGCCGCCGATCCGTCCTTCGATTTCGACGCCTCGTGGAAGGCCGTGCAACCGCCCGACCTGCTGACCCTCATCTACACCTCCGGCACCACCGGGCCGCCGAAGGGTGTCGAACTCACCCACGCCAACCTGCTCGCCGAACTCGAGGCGACGAGCTCGTATCTGCCCACCGGCCCGGACGACCGGATCCTGTCGTATCTGCCCGACGCGCACATCGCCAACCGCTGGGGCTCGCACTACTCGAGCCTGTACAGCGGCATGCAGATCACCACGCTCGACGACCTCAAGCAGGCCATCACCGTGCTGCCGAGCCTGCGGCCGACGCTCTTCGGTGCCGTCCCCCAGGTCTGGTACAAGCTCAAGGCCGCGATCGACAAGACCCTCGCCGAGGAATCGAGCCCGATCAAGAAGAAACTCGCGTTGTGGGCGATCGACGTCGGACGCAAGCGTGCCCGGCTGCAGTCCGACGGCAAACCGGTCCCCCGCACCCTCGAGGTGCAGCACGCGGTGGCCGACAGGCTGGTGCTGTCCGCGATCCGCGGCAAGCTCGGCCTCGATCAGGTCCGGGCCGCTGTCACCGGTGCCGCCGCGATCTCGCCGGAGGTCCTCGAGTTCGTTCTCGCCCTGGGCATTCCGTGCTCCGAGGTGTGGGGCATGTCGGAGACCTCGTGCGTGGTCACGATGAACCGGCCGGGCGCCATCCGCATCGGCACCGTCGGGCAGGCCGTGCCGTGTGCGCAGCTCAGGATCGCCGAGGACGGCGAACTGCTCGTCTCCGGTCCACTACTGATGAAGGGCTACCGCAACGACCCCGAGAAGACTTCGGATGCAATCGATTCCGACGGCTGGTTGCACACCGGCGACATCGGTGAGATCGACGCGGACGGATACGTGCGGTTGATCGACCGGAAGAAGGAGATCATCGTCAACGCGGCGGGGAAGAACATGTCACCCGCCAATATCGAAGGCGCTCTGCGTGCCGCTTGCCCGATGCTCGGTGGCGCCGTCGCCATCGGCAACGACCGACCCTACAACGTCGCGCTGCTCGCGCTCGATCCCGATGCCCTGGCCGTTTTCGCCGAACAACACGGTCTCAGCGGCACCCACGAGGAGCTCTCCCGGCATCCGGTGGTCCTCGAGTCGATCGCGAAATCGGTCGAGGAGGCGAACAGCAAGTTGTCGCGGGTCGAGCAGATCAAGAAGTACACGGTGCTGCCGACGATCTGGGAACCCTCCGGCGACGAGCTGACCCCGACGATGAAGCTCAAGCGCAAGCCCATCGATGCGAAGTATGCCGAGGAGATCGACAAGCTGTACGCGGGGGCCTGATCCGTCACCGCGCTCACGGTCTGCAGTAGCAGCGGCGGAACCGAAGGCGCAGAGCACTACCCCGACGAATTGCTGAGCGAGGCGGTGTAGTCACCGACGATCTGCTCGGCGATCTCACGCACCTTGACGTTGCGGTGCTGGGAGAAGGCGACGAGTTTGTCGAACGCCGCGTCGGCGTCGCACTTGAACGTGGCCATCATCAGTCCGACGGCCTTGCTCAGTGTCGACCGGGTCTCCAGGGCCGTCTTCAACTGGTCGGACTCACGCTCCCGCGCGGCGAGCATCTGCTCACGCAGCCACGACAATTCGAGATTCACGCGCACACGGGCGATGAGCTCGTCGGGATGGAACGGTTTGGTGATGTAATCGTCGGCGCCGGTACGCAGACCGCCGATCGTGGCCTCCGCGCCGGCCCGTGCCGTCAGGAGGATGACCGGCAAACGGGAGGTCGCCGGGTCGCGGCGGATCTCCCCGAGCAGCTCCACCCCGTCCCGACCGGGGAGCATGATGTCGCTGAGGACGAGATGCGGCGGTCGCGATCGGATCCGCTCGAGGGCGGCATCGCTGTCCCCCACCGCATCCACGTGCCAGCTCTGGCGACGCAACAACTGCGTCAGATAGTCACGCATGTCCGCGTTGTCCTCGATCACGAGGATCCGTGGCAACGATTCCACATCCTCTCCCTGCATGGACGATTCGTTCTCGTCGAAAGCGACCCTGTCCCACTGTTGCGCTTCGCCGATGTACATGGCGCTCAGATCCCCCGGGACGGTTCCCGCCGGCGACTCCGACGTCTGGTCGAGGACGCGGGGAACGGACACGGTGAAGGTGCTGCCGTGCCCGAGCTCACTGGACACGGTCACACTTCCGCCGAGCGTGTGGACCCAGTCCGAGACGAGGGACAGACCCAGCCCGATGCCCTCCTGACTGCGTCCCCCGACGCTCTCGACGCGATGGAACCGTTCGAAGATGCGACCGAGCTCCGATTCCGGAATGCCGAGACCGGTGTCGGCGACCTTCAGGACCAGCAGATCGTCCTCGACGTCCAGATCCACATCGATCGATCCCGAGGGGGTGTACTTGATCGCGTTCGAGAGCAGGTTCAGCACGATATGGGCCCACGTCTGGGGATCGAGCCGGGTCTGCTCGGCCGCCGCGTCGGCGATCCGGCTGCGCAGGTCCAGGCCCGCACGCTGAGCCGCGTCGGTGAACAGGTCCACACATTCGGCCGTGAGCGCCGCCGGATCGGTCGGCCTCAGGGGCTTTCGCGACGGGTCGGTCTCGGCACGCGTCGCTTCGAGCAACGCGTCGACGAGTCGCCGCAACCGGATCGCGGCGCGCTGAGAGACCTCCAGCGACTGTCGCTGCGCGTCCGTCAGCGTCGTGGCCTCGTCGAGCATGCTCTGCAACGGGCCGAGGAGCAGTGTGAGCGGTGTGCGGAACTCGTGGCTGATCGATTCGAGGAACCGGGTCTTGGCAGCGTCGAGCGCCGCGAACGCATCGGCCCGGCGACGCTCGGCATCCATCGCCGACGCATCACGCAGCAGTCCCGAGATCTTGGTGGCGACGAGTTCGACGAAGGTGGAGTACGCGGCGTCGAACACCCGGTACGGACTCAGTCCGACGGCGAGGACACCGAGCGGGAAGTCGTGTCCCGACGCCGTCAACGGCACGAGGAGGATGGTGCCGATCGGATGGTCTCCGAGGGTTCGCTGCGGGTCGAGCAGATCCGGGGAACGCTCGGCGACGCCGGAGACGACGAAGGGTTCGGAGGCCCTCGCGGCCTTCGACAGCAGCTGGTCCTCATCCGGTCCGAGCAGGGAACCAGAGAAGCCGGGCTTCGTCCCGATTGCGGCGAGCTGCTTCCAGTTCGGTTGCGGATCATCGGGATCCACCACCCGACTGTCGAGGAACAGTGCAGCCAGCGGAATATCCTGATGACTGGGCGCGAGCGCGTCCAACGCGTTCCGGCACGTCTCGATCACCGACATTCCCGAATCGGTGATCGCCACCGTGCCGAGACGGCTCAGGGCCTCCAGACGACGCTCGCCGAGCACCCGCGAGGTGACATCGGTGGTCGCGACGAACACCCCTGCCACCTCGCCGGACTCGTCGCGGATCGGGCTGTAGGAGAAGGTCCAGTAGGTCTCCTCCTCGTAGCCGTGGCGCTGCATGAACAGCAGTTCCTCTTCGGCGAAGGTCGCCGTACCCGCCATCGCCCGTTCGACGCGGGCTCCGACCTCGTCCCACACCTCGTGCCAGCACTCGGGTGCCGGCTGGGCGACCGCCGCGGGGTACTTGTCACCGAGGACGGGGATGATCGCGTCGTTGAAGAGTTGCACCAGCTGCGGTCCCCACCACAGGAGCATCGGCACCTCGGACGGCAGCACCGTCCGCACCGCCATGCGCAGCTCTGCGGGCCACGACTCCACCGGCCCCAGGGGCGTAGCCGACCAATCGGTCTTCCGAAAGCGTTCCTGGCTTTCTCCCGGTCCCGCGAACAGGCGCTCCGCCGACCACGCTTCTCCCGACTCGGCTGTCGCCCTCATGCCCCGTCACTCCCATCTCCGGTACTTCCCGCCGCCATTCTCCCCTCATATCGCGCAGTGCGACGCCACAAAGAGGACATACAACCTCCTTTCCTCAGGTGGGCGGTGGTGGCGGTTCGTCGGGGGAGGGAGAGAACGGCGTGGCCGGCAGCCGACCGGCTATTTCGGGCACGTCCCGGCGTAGCGATCCAGACCGAGGCCGCCGTTTCGCTTCTTGCTGCGTCCGGTCGGTCCGCCCTTCGGCGAGCGCACCCAGGTGCCGGACGAGTCGAGTCCGGGCATGCGTTCGCTTCCGAACCTGCTGTACCGGGTCTCACCGTCGACGGTCAGCACACCGTCCTGCACGTCGATGTGCGCGACGGTCGCCCAGTACGAGTTCTTCCCGTTGCCGACGTACACGAGGATCTCGTCGGCGTGGTGGGCGCAGATACAGCCGGCGGCGGAACTGTACGAGTGGCCGGGCGACTCGGGCCAGATGGTTGCGGACGGCGACGGAGACTGACGCGCGGCCGATCGAGTCCGGCGTTGTTTGCGAGAACGCATCGAAAATCGACAACAACACCGGTTTCGGTCAGGCCGGTTTCGGTGGGTCGGGGTCGCCGAATCCCCGAGGACGTGGCGCGTCGAGATCGTAACGGACCCCGACCATTCGGATGACGAAGCACAACGCCGCAGCCCCGAGCGCTGCGGGCGGCGTGGGCACCTCGAGACTCTCGCAGACGACGAGGACGGTCGCGGCCACCAGCGCAGGAATGGCATACAACTCGCTGTTCAACACGACCGGAACCCGCCGGATCAACACGTCGCGCACCGTGCCGCCCCCGACCCCGGTGATCGCGCCCAGGATGATCGCCTGCACCGGACCCAACCCGAGATCGAGGGCCTTACCCGCACCGGTGACGGCGAACAGACTCAAGCCTGCGGCGTCGAACACGGTGATCGGCTTGGACAATCGCTCCAGCTTGCGGCCGAAGAGAGCGAGAAGGCTTCCGGCAGCGGCCACCGCGAGATAGCGCCAGTCGCTGAACGTCGCGGGCGGAAGGTCGTCGATCAGGATGTCGCGGATGATCCCGCCACCGAGCGCGGTCACCATCCCGAGCGTCACCACGCCGACGATGTCGATCCTCGCGACCCGCACGGCGGTGAAGGCGCCGTTGACAGCGAAGGCGAAGGTGCCGAGCAGATCGAGTACGAGCAGCAACGTGCTCTGGGTAGTCACGCGTCTCCGTCCGTCATGCAGTCCCCAGGAACGCCCGCGCAGCGACAGTCAGAGCAGCCGTCCCGGCGTCGAGGGTGGGCTGCAGCAGCGGAGCGAACTTCGACGAGTGGTTGACCGGCACGTCGTCGGCGATGCGCCCCTCGACTTCGGCCTGACGGTAGAGCTCGGGATCGGTGCCACCTATCCCCCAGTACGTGTACGGAATGCCGAGCGCGCGGGGAATGACGCTGAAGTCCTCACTGGCCGTCTGCAACGGAAGTTCACCCGCGCCGTCCCCGAAGTGCTCGGCGAACGCCGCCGCGACCCGCTCGGTGACCACGGGGTCGTTGTCCGTCATCGGGTACTGGTCGAACAGTTCGAACTCGGGTGGTCGCGGCGAACGGGAGGCGTCGCACTCGGCGACGACGATCCGCTTCACAGCGGTGAGGATCGCATGACGGGTGTCCTCGTCGTAGTCGTAGGTGCGGAGGTTGAGCAGGATCGTCGCCGTGTCCGGAATGACGTTGCTCTTCGTCCCGGCCTGAATACTGCCGACGGTCAGTACCGCAGGCTCGCCGGGCCGGGTCTCCCGCGCGATGATCGTCTGCAACCGGACGACGATCATCGCGGCGAGGACCACCGGGTCGACGGAGGCCTGCGGCATCGACCCGTGCGCGCCGCGGCCGTGAACGGTGATGCGCATGCTGTCCGCGGCCGAGAGGGTCGGCCCGCTGCGCGTGCCCACGAGCCCGGCCGGGAAGGCCAGGACGTGCTGGCACAATGCCACGTCGACCTTCCCGACGATCCCGGCGAGCCCGTCGTCGACCATGCGCCGAGCGCCGTCGGCGACCTCCTCCCCCGGCTGGAACACCGCGACCAGCCGCCCACACCACTCGCCGGCGCGGGACAACAGCTCCACCGCCCCGACGAGACATGCGACGTGCATGTCGTGCCCGCAGGCGTGCATGACAGGCGTCGCGTTGCCGTCCGCGCCGGTCGCGGTCACGGAACTGGCGTAGTCCAGACCGGTCTCCTCCCGAACCGGCAGGGCATCCATATCGGCGCGCAGCAGCACTCCGGGCCCGTCACCTCGCTGTAGGACCCCGACGACCCCCGTGCCACCCACACCGGTGTGCACCTCGCACCCGGCGGCCCGTAACCGCGCGGCGACCTCCGCTGCAGTGCGCGACTCCTGGTGCGACAACTCCGGGTGGGCGTGCAGGTCGCGGTAGAAGTTCTCCTGGTCCGCGCGGATCTCGTCCAAGCCCTGCAGAGCAAGCGTCATGACGTCTCCTCGGTGGTCGGATCGGTGGTACCACGGTCCGGATACCGCACCGGACCGCAATCGACACGGGCGTGCGGTTCTCGTCGAGAATATCGTGCAAGATCGACAGGACCTGCGCATCCGTCGGGAGTCCCGATCACCCCGCGCCCCGGCAGGCCGCATTTGCGCCGCGGGTAGGCTCGGGACCCGTGTCTGATGCCCTCACCGTCGACGACGAACCCATCGAGTCGTCCTCACGCTCGTTCCGGCGCGCGTTCCAGGATCTGCGCGAAGGCTTCAACCACCGCGAACTGTGGTTGCTGCTCGGCTGGCAGGACATCAAGCAGCGCTACCGCCGGTCGGTGCTCGGTCCGTTCTGGATCACGATCGCCACGGGTGTGTCGGCGATCGCGATGGGTGTGCTCTACGGCACGCTGTTCAACCTCGACGTCCCGGAGTTCCTGCCGTACGTCGCGCTCGGCTTCATCATCTGGAACCTGATCCAGGGGTCGATCCTCGAGGGCGCGGACGTGTTCATGTCCAACGAGGGCCTGATCAAGCAGTTGCCGACGCCGTTGAGTGTGCACGTCTACCGGCTGGTGTGGCGGCAGATGATCCTGTTCGCGCACAACATCGTCATCTACATCGGTATCTTCATCTTCTTCCCACGTCAGCTGTACTGGACGGCCTTCCTCGCCATCCCGGCGCTGGCGTTGATCGCGATCAACGCGGTGTGGGTGTCGCTGGTCTTCGGCATCCTCGCCACGCGCTACCGCGACATCGCGCCGCTGCTCGGCAGCATCGTCCAGCTGTTGTTCTTCATGACGCCGATCATCTGGACGGAGAAGACGCTCGAGGGCACCGGCAACGAGGGTCGGGCGCGGATCGCGGAGATCAACCCGCTCTACCACTTCCTCGACATCGTGCGGACCCCGCTGCTCGGCGGCGACCAGCAGCTCTACCACTGGGTCATCGTCCTGATCATCACCGTCGTCGGCTGGGGTATCGCTCTGCTCGCGCTGCGCAACTACCGCTCGCGCGTCGCCTACTGGGTCTGAGCCGGTTCGAGCCGGACCAGCTGCGAACGGTGGATCGGCTCCCGGTCGGTGATCCGGAAACCGACGGCCTCGAGCTCCCGGTAGGTGTCGGTCTCGGTGAACCGGTGGGGGTCGAACCGCCACCACACGTTGTTCGGGTGCCACACCCGGAAGCCGGTCTCGCGCTCACCGTCGGCGATCACCCACAGCACCTCGCATCGGGCCGCAGCGCGTCGGGCGAGTTCCGGCGGCGGGGCGTCGGTCGACCACAGGTTCACGCGGTCGACGGCGTCGTATCCGAGCCCCACGTCGTCGAGTCCCTCCACCGCGTCGGGCCGGGCGTCGACGACAGCGCGCAGTGAGGTGGGTGCCCACGAGACGCGCGGTTCGAAGGCGACACAGTCGCCGGGTTCGGAGCGTTCGACCAGCCGGTCGGCGATCACGCTGTAGTCCATCCCGCCCGGCTTGCCGAACGGCTGTCGCTGCTGCACGTAGGCCGGCGCGACACTGACGGCGACCGCCGTCAGCACGATCAGCATCGACCACCAGCGCGTGGCAACGCGGGCTGCGGCCCAGCCCACCAACAGCACCATCGCGGGCACCGTGAACGACAGATAGCGCTCGAGGTACATGTTGTCCTCGAGCAGCGAGTAGCCGAGCAACAGCACCATCGGCACGGCGAAGCCCGGTACCGCGAGCCAGAGCAAGGTGCGCTCCCCCGGCTCCACACCACGACGGACCGCGACGATCACCCCACCCACGGTGATCGCGGCGCACAATGCCGCCGTCCACGGGGCCTGCGGGAACCACTGGTCGAGAGCGATCGTGCGGACGATCGTCGAGTCGAGCGGGGGAATCCACGCGACCTGCTTGGCCTGCGAGTACGCGAGCAGCACGAACGGCGTCGACAAGGCCGCGCCCACCCCTGCGGACAGCAGGAACGCGCCGCGTCCACGACCACGGACCAGCACAGTGAGGAGATGCGCGACGACGACCGTCGCGGAGTACACGAACATCACCGTCGCGACCGGCAGGACGACGGCGTACAGCACCCACCAGCGTCTACGGCCGCTCGTGCATCCGAGCGCGACCAGCAGCGACAACACCGCGACCAGCCCCACAGCGAAGGCATAGGATCGCGCTTCGGTTGCTGCCCAGGTCACCCGCGGCGACAGCGCGAACAGCACCCCGGCGGCGATCCCCACGCGACGACCCGCCAGCACCTGGCCGGTCGCGGTGACAGCGGCGGCACCCACCCCGAGCGCGAGGACACCCGGAAGGCGGGCGGTGAACTCGTCGACGCCCACGAGGGAGAACCAGTGGTGCAGCAGAAGGTTGTGCAGGCCGTGGACGGCGTCGATCCGGGTGTGGACGCGGAGCATCCCCTCGACGGACCGGTCGGCACTCGAGATGGTCGCGGCCTCGTCCCACCACAGCGAGGGCACCCACGAGAACGCCCCTGCGACGAGCACGGTCGCAACCCCGACGAGCACGGGAAGCGACCATGCCCGCACGGTCTACCCGTCGATGCCGTACAGGCGCGCCCAGTTCTCGCGGCTCGTGAGCTTGGGCAGCGCTTCCTGCCAGACCGTCTTCATCCGGGGAGCTTCCTTGCGGAGCTGCCAGCACACCTTCGCGGCGTGCTTCGCGAGTTCGACGGCGGTGTCCTTGTCGCGGTGACGCACCCGCACGGCGTTCTGCGAGGCGTCGGTGACGACGGCCTTGTCGAACAACGACACGTGCCACCACGACGCGAAGTGCGCGGGCACGGTGACCGTCCGGCGGTCGACCTTGCCGGCGAACTGCTGCACGGCACGCTTGAGCAGCACCAGGCCCTCGCGCTTCTTGTCGGGCTCGAACTGCCACACCGACATCTGCGTGTGCGGGTCGGATTCGGCACCCACCTGCGCGGCCGGCAGCGGCTTCGTCTCGGGATAGCGGTCGCGCAGTTCGCGCAATTCCTTCAGCACCGACTGGCCGCCGTCGTAGAGGAAGTCCGGTCCGGCGAGGAAGTCCTCCGCGGCCTTGATGAAGGTCGCGGCGAGCCCGTACTGCATCGAGACGATGAGCTCACTGATCTTGCGGAACAGGTACTTCGACATGTCGTTGCCGTCGAAGCGCCCGTAGATGGACGAGACGATCAGACCGTTGCGGATGCTGAAGTAGCGCGCCCAGTCGTCGTAGTCCTTGAGGTAGAAGTCGGCGTGCCACACACCCGCATTGGGCAGGGTGACCGTCGGGTGCCCCGCGTAGCGGGCGCGGATGCCGTATTCGATGTCGTCCCACTGGAAGAACAACGGGATGGGCAGGCCGCAGTCGGCGATGATCTCGGCGGGCAGCAGGCAGGTCCACCAGCCGTTCCAGCCGGCGTCGAAACGCATGTCCTGCTTCTTCTTCACGAGATCGATGCCCATGCGCGCACCCGGAGTCAGTGCGCCGGCGGTGATCTCGTCGAGCACCTCGCGCTCGGCCGAGACGTGCAGGACCTGCGGGTTGCTCAACGACAGCATCTGGGCGCCGACGATGGTCGGCTGCACCGTCATGTTCGCGAAAGCGTTGAGACGCAACACCGATTCGGGTTCGCACAGGATGTCGTCGTCCATGACGATGACGTTGGCGTGCTCGGCCTTGGCGGAGCCGGTGATCTCGTACATGCCACGCGAGAAGCCACCCGCACCACCGAGATTCGGCTGGGTCAGGTAGATGAGCTTGTCGCCGAGCTTGTCGGCGACCTCGGCGAACGCCGAACGCGAGCGCACCTGATCGGTGCCCTGGTCGACGATGCACACCGCTTCGATGTCGGCCATCGCCCCGTCGTCCGAGGCGAGGGTGCCGACGGTGACGGTGCAGTCGTCGGCGCGGTTGAACGTGCAGATGACGACCGCGGCGGGTCGCAGGCGCTCGGGCGCGGCGACCGTCCAGCGCGCGTCGGAGACGAGCACCGATCCGTTGCTGGCGTCGACGGCAAACCACATCGCACCGCCGTCGACGAACCGCTCGATCGGCAGCTCGAGGTCGAGCTCGCCCGAACCCGACACCGTCTCGACCGTCACGATCCGCTCGCGCCCGCGGGCGTCGGAGGCCCACACGGTGAACTTCGCGGTACCGGAGCAGCCGTAGGTGAGCTGCAGGTTCACGGTCTTCACGTCGGTCCAGCGCTGCCAGAACGTCGCGGGGAAGCGCCCGAAGTAGGTGTTGGTGTGGGCGGTCGCGCCGTCGGCGAGCTGCAGCCCGTAACGGTCGGACGCCGCGTCGCCCTTGGTGTGGACGTACATCTTCTCCGGCACGCGCGGCGACAGGGATGCGAAGACGCCGCGCTGGACGATCAGCCGGTCGCGACGCACCGGCTCGGTGAGAACCTCGTCCAGCGTGTCCGCGTCATGTCCGATCGTGCTTGTGTCGCCGGCAGCTGCCTGCTCCATCGGGCTACTCCCCGCTCGTGGTCGATCCGCTGTTTTCGATGCGACAGTAGCAGCGGAAACAGGAGCTCCACGGTTGTGTGCGTCGTGCACCAGTGTTTCGACCCATTCGCGAATTGTGCCGGGATCACCCCGAACGGCGCAGGTTATCCGCCCAGAACGCGCTCGGTCCGGCTGTAGCCGGCCTCGGTGACGTGCTTCTGTGGCGTCCACCACTGCTCGTTGGCCCGGTACCAGTCGATGGTCGCGGCCAGGCCTTCACGGAAGTCGCGGTAGCGGGGCTGCCAGCCCAGTTCGGTGCGCAGGCGGGTCGCGTCGATGGCGTACCGCAGGTCGTGGCCGGGGCGGTCGGTGACGAAATCGAACTCGGTCCTGTCCTTGCCGCACAGTTCGAGGACGGTTTCGACGACGGTGCGGTTGTCGGTCTCCCCGTCGGCGCCGATCAGATAGGTCTCGCCGAGCTGTCCGTGTTCGATGATCGTCCACACCGCGCTGTTGTGGTCGTCGACGTGGATCCAGTCGCGCACGTTCGTGCCGGTGCCGTAGAGCTTGGGGCGCACACCGGTGAGCACGTTGGTGATCTGGCGGGGGATGAACTTCTCCACGTGCTGATAGGGGCCGTAGTTGTTCGAGCAGTTCGAGATGGTCGCGCGGACGCCGAACGAGCGCACCCAGGCGCGTACCAGCAGATCCGAGCCGGCCTTGGTCGACGAGTAGGGGCTCGACGGGTTGTAGGCGGTGGCCTCGGTGAAGCGGGCGGGGTCGTCGAGGGCGAGGTCGCCGTAGACCTCGTCGGTGGAGATGTGGTGATAGCGCACGTCGTACCTGCGGACGGCCTCGAGCAGGGTGAAGGTGCCCACGAGATTGGTGTGCACGAACGGCGCGGGGTTGGACAGCGAGTTGTCGTTGTGGGATTCGGCGGCGAAGTGCACCACCAGATCGGTGTCGGCGACGAGCCGGTCGACGAGGTCGGCGTCGGCGATGTCACCTTCGACGAAGGTGATCTTCTCGGCGACGGGGTCGAGGGAGGCACGGTTGCCGGCGTAGGTGAGCTTGTCGAGCACGGTGACCTGCGTGTCGGGTCGTTCCGCGACGGTCTGATGGACGAAGTTCGCGCCGATGAAACCGGCACCACCGGTGACGAGCAGCCTCATGCTTACCCACCCTACTTCCCAGGTGAGTGGCACGAACCGCCGCCACGACTCCATGCCAGACTGTCCGACATGCGCGGAATCATCCTGGCAGGCGGTACCGGCTCGCGTCTGCATCCGATTACCAGGGGCGTGAGCAAGCAGCTCGTGCCCGTCTACGACAAGCCGATGATCTACTACCCGCTCTCGACGCTCATGCTCGCCGGGATCCGCGACATCCTCATGATCACCACCCCGCACGACGCCGAGCAGTTCCGCTGGTTGCTCGGCGACGGTTCGCAGTTCGGGGTGAACATCACCTACGCGATCCAACCCTCACCCGACGGTCTGGCGCAGGCCTTCGTGCTCGGCGCCGACCACATCGGGACCGATCCGGTCGCATTGATCCTCGGCGACAACATCTTCTACGGCCCGGGCCTCGGCACCCAGCTCAAGCGCTTCGCGTACATCGACGGCGGTGCGGTGTTCGCGTACCGCGTGTCCGACCCGTCGGCCTACGGGGTGATCGAGTTCGACTCCACCGGTCGCGCCCTGTCGCTCGAGGAGAAGCCCGACGACCCGAAGTCGAACTTCGCGGTGCCGGGGCTGTACTTCTACGACAACGACGTCGTCGGGATCGCCCGTTCATTGAAGCCGTCGGCGCGCGGCGAGCTGGAGATCACCGACGTCAACCGCACTTATCTGGAAGCGGGGAAACTGCAGGTCGAGGTGTTGCCGCGCGGCACCGCGTGGCTCGACACCGGCACCTTCGACTCACTGCTCGACGCGTCGAACTACGTGCGCACCATCGAACAACGCCAGGGTCTGAAGATCGGCGCGCCCGAGGAGGTCGCGTGGCGTCTCGGGTTCATCGACGACGAGCAGTTGCGCGCCGCGGCCGAGCCGCTGGTGAAGTCGGGCTACGGCAGTTACCTGCTGGATCTGCTCGAACGAGGAAAGGACCGCTAGGTGCAGTACCGCGAATTGACGATCGCCGGGGCGTGGGAGGTCACGCCGAAACAGTTCGGCGACGACCGGGGCGTGTTCCTCGAATGGTTCAAGCAGGAGAGTTTCACCGACGCCGCCGGCCGGCCCCTGGAGTTGGCGCAGGCGAACTGCTCGGTCTCCGCCGCCGGGGTGCTGCGCGGCATCCACTACGCGGATGTCCCTCCGGGACAGGCGAAGTACGTCACGTGCGTGTCGGGGTCTGTGCTCGACGTCGTCGTCGACCTTCGGGTCGGGTCGCCGACCTTCGGCAAGTGGGATTCGGTGCTGCTGGACACGAAGGACCGTCGCGCGATCTTCCTGTCCGAGGGCCTCGGCCACGGTTTCCTTGCCCTCGAGGACAACTCGACCGTCGTCTACCTGTGCTCGACGGGCTACAACCCCGACCGGGAGCACGAGGTACACCCCCTCGATCCGGAGATCGGGATCGACTGGCCCACAACGGGTGCCGACGGCACCCCGCTGACCTACGAACTGTCGGCGAAGGACCAGGCGGCCCCCACCCTGGCCGACGCCCGCGAAACGGGCCGTCTCCCGCACGCACAGGGCTCAGTCGCCGATCCGTAACATCTTGGGACTCTTGCCGATAGCCAGAGCAGTGCTTCCGCACCGACCTACCGAAGAGACAGGATCCGACCGTGAAGTTGAATACCACCCTCGGACGGGTAGCGGGCGTCGGCGTCGCAGCCGCCGTTACCGCCGGCCTCGCTGTTGCCGGACCTTCCACCGCTTCCGCGGACTCGAACTGGACCACGTTCACCAATACGGTGGGTCTGCACCTCGACACGGGTTCGAGCGGGTATGCCGGCAACGCAACCCCGTTCATCGATGCGCCGGTCGTGCTCCGAACCGACCCCGCCTCTCCCGAACTGCCGTTCTGGATCGGGGGAATCGGATCACCGTTCTGCCCCTGCACCGTGCACTGGCACAACGAGACCACAGGTGAGCGCGGCAAGGTACGTGCCAACAGCACTCTGCTCCCCTCGGAAACGGGTGCCGGGGAGATCTCGGCATACGTCACCATCGACGGCAACGTCAGCGTCACCGCCGTTCGTGGCGTCGCCAACTGGACCGCCCGATAGCAGATCTGGTTGTTCCGACGGCGTTCAGCGCGGTCGGAACAACCGGATCATCGGGTGCGGCCGAGTGCCGCACGGATCCGGCGTACGACGCCGTCCGGGTCCTGCGTCAACATGTGCCAGGTGAATCGCAGGACGTGCCATCCTGCGTTGATCAGGACGTTCTGTCTTTCGATGTCGTGGCGGTGACGGTCTGCGTCGCGATGCCACGCCCATCCGTCGATCTCTATCGCCACCCGTTCGGCCTCGAACGCGACGTCGATCTCGTAGCCACAGCTCATCACGTGTGCACGCCAGCCGGTGAGCCCTGCCCGACGTAGCAGCCGATGGAAGATGCGTTCGGCCTGGGAGTGCCCGCCGTTCCGGGCGGTGCACAACAATGTCTCCGCAGCGCGCGACCCACGACGTCCCGGATTCCGGCGGTGGGACCGCTCCATCAAAGCCAATGACGTGTGTCGTTGAAGTGCTCTGTCCATGAGGACGGAACCCTCCTTCAGCTCGACCGCTGCCTCCAACACCGTGAGAGGTACACCTGTGACCCGCAGCCCGCGCACGGTCACGATGTCGTCGGCGGGCAGGTCCCTGCGACGGAGGTGCACATTCCCGTTCCTCACGATGGCCCGCCCGTGTGGGACGGTGACGAAGTAACGGGCGGGAGGCCTGTCGAGGATGCCGTGCCACCACGCGGCGCTCGGACCCCATGCCGTCGCCGCACGTCCCGCGCTGTAGACCGCGGTGCGCAAATGCACCGACGGAGTACGCTCCCGGTCGGCGCGCAGGTAGATACCGGGCGCCAGGGAGACCCATTCGCCGGATCGCACGTAATGGTCGATGATCGCGATGCTCAGTCCGCATCTCACAGCCTGATCTCGGGTGACGACACCGTCCTGCCGGGCCATGATCGCGTGCGCTCGGGAGCGTGACATATCCGGTTCGACGCCACAGGCTCCCGAACGGTTCCCCACCTGTGCGATTTGGTTGGATCAACCGCGCATACCGCCGTCGAACCAACCAAATCGGTCAGTGGAGGCGGAAAATCACGACCCGCTGGACGACGAAGTTGATCACCGTCGCGGTGCCCTGGGCGACGACGAAGGCGAAGGGCGTGACCCACCACTCGTCGCCGAGCGCTTCGTTGAGTACGCGGTTGATGCCGACCTGTGCGGCGAACGTCACTGCGTACAGGACCACCACGGCCGCGAAACGGACCCGGCTCGGCGGGGCCTTGAAGGTCCAGCGGCGGTTGATCAGATAGGCGGTGGTGGTGCCGGCCACGAACGACAGGGCCTTCGCCACGTCGCGGGTGACGCCCAGTGCCATGAGCAGGACGTACAGGCCGTAGTCGACGATCGCCGAGAACCCGCCGGTCAGGACGAACCGTGTGAGCTGCGTCTTCAGGTCCAGCGCCTCGTCGGCCGTCGAATCGGTCAACGGCAGTTCGGGAGCCAGCGGGGCGTGGTGCTCCGGCAGCGGCTGCACATGGTCGTGGGATTCCGGCACGCAGACGAGGGTAACGCCCGTGAGGAACAGCATCTTGCCGGGTGACCAGGACACACGGGTAGCCTTTACCCCGATGTCCACGACAGCTACGGAGCAGGCGAGCGAGCCGCTCCCCACCCAGACCCGCACCCTGACCGGCTGGGGGCGCACCGCGCCGACCACCGCAGAGGTGCTGTCCACCCCCGACGTCGAAGTGATCGCCGAGGCGGTCGCGCGGGTCGCGGAAGACAACGAGTCGAAGCCGTCGCACCTGCGTCGCGGTGTCATCGCACGCGGGCTCGGGCGCTCCTACGGCGACCCGGCGCAGAACGCCGGCGGGCTCGTCATCGACATGACGGCGCTGAACAAGATCCACAGCATCGACCGCGACTCGCGGCGCGTGGTGGTGGACGGCGGCGTCGACCTCGACCAGCTCATGCGCGCCGCCCTGCCGTTCGGCCTGTGGGTTCCGGTGCTGCCGGGCACCCGCCAGGTGACGATCGGTGGTGCGATCGGCTCCGACATCCACGGCAAGAACCATCACAGCGCGGGCAGCTTCGGCAACCACGTGAAGTCGATCGACCTGCTCACGGCCGACGGCCAGGTCCGCACGTGCACGCCCACCGGACGCAATTCCAAGCTGTTCTGGGCGACCGTCGGTGGCATGGGTCTGACGGGCATCATCCTCCGCGCGACCATCGAGATGACCCCCACCGAGACGGCGTACTTCATCGCCGACAGTCGCCGCACCGAATCGCTCGACGAGACGATCGCCCTGCACAGCGACGGCTCGGAAGCGAACTACGACTACTCCAGCGCGTGGTTCGACGCCATCTCGCCGGAACCCAAGCTCGGCCGCGCTGCGGTCTCACGAGGCAACCTCGCGAAGCTCGACCAGCTGCCGAAGAAGCTGCAGAAGGACCCGCTGAAGTTCGACGCGCCGACGCTGCTGACGCTGCCCGACGTGTTCCCCAACGGGCTCGCCAACAAGTTCAACTTCTCGGTGATCGGTGAGCTGTACTACCGGAAGACGAAGAACGCCGACAACCAGGTCCAGAATCTGACGGCGTTCTACCACCCTCTCGACCTGTTCGGGGAGTGGAACCGCGGCTACGGACCCAACGGGTTCCTGCAGTACCAGTTCGTGGTGCCGCCGGAAGCGGTCGACGAGTTCAAGAAGATCATCCGCGACATCCAGGCCTCGGGACACCACTCGTTCCTCAACGTGTTCAAGCTGTTCGGTGAAGGGAACAAGGCTCCGCTCAGCTTCCCCATCCCGGGCTGGAACATCTGCGTCGACTTCCGGATCAAGCCGGGCCTGAACGAGTTCGTGCGCGAACTCGACAAGCGGGTCCTCGAGTTCGGTGGCCGCCTCTACACCGCGAAGGATTCGCGGACCGACGCGGAGACCTTCCACGCCATGTACCCGCGGATCGACGAGTGGCTGAAGGTGCGCCGCTCCGTCGACCCCACGAACGTCTTCGCCTCCGATATGTCCAGAAGGTTGGAACTCCACTGATGATCAACGCCGTCGGCAACCCCCAGACCCTGCTGCTGCTCGGTGGCACCTCCGAGATCGGCCTGGCCATCGTCGAGGAGTACCTGCGCAAGGCACCGGCCCGCGTGATCCTCGCGGCCCTGCCCGGCGACCCGCGTCGTGAGGACGCCGTCGCCCAGGCGAAGGCCGCGGGTGCGACGCAGGTCGACCTGATCGACTTCGACGCGCTCGACACCGCGAGTCACCCGGCCGTCATCGACCAGGCATGGAAGGACGGCGACGTCGACATCGCGATCGTCGCCTTCGGTCTGGACGCCGACGCCGAGGAGCTGTGGCAGAACCAGAGCAAGGCCGTGCGGGTCGCTGAGGTCAACTACACGGCCGCGGTCTCCGTGGGTGTGCTGGTGGGCGACAGGATGAAGGCGCAGGGCTTCGGCCGCATCATCGCGATGTCGTCGGTCGCCGGCGAGCGCGTGAAGCGCGCCAACTTCGTCTACGGCTCCACCAAGGCCGGCCTCGACGGTTTCTATCTCGGTCTCGGTGAGGCGCTGCGTCCGTTCGGTCCGCGCGTGACCGTCGTGCGCCCCGGCCAGGTGCGCACGCAGTTCAGCGCGCACGTCGACGAGGCCCCGCTCACCGTGAACAAGGAGGACGTCGCGAAGCTCGCGGTCGCGGCCTCCGATCGCGGCAAGGAGATCGTCTGGGCGCCGGGCACCTTCCGGTTCGTGATGATCGTGCTACGTCACCTGCCGCGGGCGATCTTCCGCAAGCTGCCGATCTGACAGACGTGCACCCTCTGCCCCGCCGGACCCGTTCCGGCGGGGCAGTCGTCTTTTCGGGGTCTACCGGACGTAGCCGGTTCCGCTGTGGATCATCCCGGGCGGCCCGTAGCACCAGTGGTTGATCGACCCTTCGTTCACGAAGACGCCGTTCACGGTGCCGTCCTGTCCCGCCTCGTTCGTCGCGTAGCCGACACCCGGCGCCCCGACGACGATGCACTGGTAGGGATCGACGCCGTGGTGGTCGTACAACCGGCCGTCGATGGGACCGCCGGGCGCACCCGGTTCGATCACCGGATACGCCGAGGCCTGCGCCGCCCCGAAGACGAGGAGAGGTGCCGTCGCGAGTGTTGCAAGGGCCGCACGAACCGCTTTACCTGTCATGATCTGAGCCTTTCGTTCGGATTCCCCGGGCCGTACCGATGGCCCGGTTTCCCGACGCAACTTCCAGGATGAAGGTCCCGACCCGTGGACGGCGGCGTTTTTGCGGCGCGGATCGGGCCGCCACTCGTCTCGCGGACGCATCTCTATGCTCGTGGGGTGCTCGCCGACACTCCTGTAGCAGTAGCCCCGTTACGCCGTGCCGTCTCGACGCTCGTGCAGTTCGTCTGCGCAGCGCTCGTCGCAGCACTCGTCGCGGCGGTGGGGCTGTTCGCCTTCGACCGCGTGCAGTGGCCGGCGTTCAATTCGTCGAACGTGACGCAGGCCGTCACCACCGTCATGCAGTTCGCGGCGCTCGCCGTGCTCGGCCTGTCGATCTATCTGCTGCGTCGTCGTAGATGGGTGACGGGGGCGCGGGTGTTGTCGTGGGCGGCGCTGTCCGGCCTGGTCACCGCGACCCTCGGGATGCCGCTGGCCGCGACCCGCCTCTATCTGCACGGCATCTCCGTCGATCAGGAGTTCCGCACCCAGTTCCTCACGCGGCTGACGGACAGCGCGGCGTTGCGCGACATGAACTACGCCGATCTGCCGTCGTTCTATCCGGCCGGGTGGTTCTGGATCGGTGGCCGTGTCGCGAACGTTCTGGGCATGGACGGCTGGGAAGCGTTCAAGCCGTATGCGATCGGTTCGCTGGCGGTCGCGGCGGTCGTCGCCCTGGTGTTGTGGTCCGAACTGGTCCGCTCCGACCTGGCGGTGCTCGCTGCCACCGCGACGACGCTCGTCGTACTGGCCTACGGTTCGCCGGAACCCTACGGAGCGGTGATCGCCGTGCTGGTCGCGCCGGCGTTGGTGCTGGCCTGGGGCGGTTTCCTGCCCGCTACGCGCGGTGGCCGGGTGCGACAGGGCTGGGGCGCCGTCGTGGGGACGGGCCTGTTCCTCGGTCTCGCAGCGACCTTCTACACCCTCTATCTCGGTATCGCGGCGTTCGCGGTGACGGTGATGGCCGTCGTCGCGGCGTACATCGCGCGTCGCGCCACCGGGTCGTGGCGGGCTGTCCTTCCGGTGCTCGTGCGTCTCGTGGTGATCGCGGTGATCGCGGTGATCGTCGCGTTGATCGTGTGGGCGCCGTTCGTGTTCGACGTGCTGGGCGGTAATCCTCCGTCCGAGTCCGGTACCGCAACGCACTATCTCCCCGATGCCGGTGCGCGACTGCCGTTGCCGATGTTCCACATGTCCTTGATCGGACTGTTGTCGTTGCTGGGCACCGTGTGGCTCGTGGGCCGCGCGTCGTCGTCGCATCGGGCGCAGGCGCTCGGGCTCGGGGTGATCGCGGTCTACCTGTGGTACCTCGCGTCGATGGCGTTGACCGCCGTGGGCAACACCCTGCTCGCGTTCCGTCTCGAGGTGATCCTGCTCGTACTGCTCGCTGCGGCAGGCGCATTCGCCTTCGTCGACTTCTCGCGGTGGATCAGCCTGGCGACCAGCGAGAATCCGCGCGTGCGCAGGGTTCTCGTGGCGGTGGGCGCTCTCGGTGCGCTGGCGTTCACCCAGAACATCCCGCAGGTGCTCGGGGGTGAGATCACCGTCGCCTACACCGACACCGACGGGGCCGGTGAACGCGCCGACCAGCGACCCGCCGGTGCCGCGTCCTACTACGCCGAGGTGGACGACGTCCTGCTGTCCCAGTTGGGCGGCGAGCGTGACGACCATGTGGTCCTCACGGCCGACACGTCCTTCCTCGCCTACTACCCGTACTTCGGCTTCCAGGCCCTGACCTCGCACTACGCCAACCCGCTGGCGGAATTCTCCGCGCGTGCCGCAGCGATCGAGGAGTGGTCGGAACTCTCCTCCGCCGACGAACTGCTCGCCGCGTGGGAGGAGTTGCCGTGGCGAGCCCCCGACGCCGTCGTCTTCCGACAGGGCGCCGAGGGCTACACGCTGCGTCTGGCCGAGGACGTCTACCCGAACGATCCCAATGTGCGGCGGTACACGGTGACCTTCCCCAAGGAACTGTTCGACGATCCCCGATTCACCGTGACCGAGGTGGGACCGTTCGTCGTCGTCACCGCGACAGGCGAATCGGCATGATGCGTCGAACCCCGATGTCCCGCAACCACAATCCACCCCAGACGAAGATGCCGGTGTAGATCGGGAAGAGGGTCGTGCTGACGATCGGCTGCTCGGTGAGCAGATTCGTCGCGACGGCACCACCGAGGTAACCGGTGAGCAGAACGGCACCGAGGATCGCGGTGGGCGGCAGGACGTAGGCGATCAGGCAGATCAGCAGGACCACGCCGAACACGCGGTTGAGGCTCGGATCGAATCCGAGGTCGGCCATGGCCTCCTGCACCTGCGAGACGTTGGCGATATGGATGATCGAGTCCCACAGCAGGAACAGGACGACGAGGCCGCTGACGATCAGGCCTGCGATGCGAGCGGTGCGTGAGGGTGCCGCGGCGGTGTCGTTGCGGGTGCCGGTGGCGGATGGGGTGAAGGTGTTCATGACGACCTCCTGGTAGGTAGCGGTGCTGTCGCAGATACCGACCGGGCAGGAGCCGGAAACTCATCGCCGCTGCGGTAAGGTCTCGACGAGTCGTACGGGGGGTACGACGGAATCGGGGGATTCGATGAGCGACGTTCTGTATGTGCCGATCCGACGCCGCGACAGCTCCGGGCAGGTCCGGCTCGAGATGCGTACCCTGTCCGACGACCGGTTGGCGTTGCCCGCCTACACCTCACTCGAGGAACTGGTCCGCTGCTGTGGACCGCAGCAGCCGTGGGTGGGCGTCGACAGCAGAGGACTACAGGAGATCCATCGGACCACCCGGTACGACGTGGTCCTGCTCGACGGCCGACAACCACCTCCGCCCCCGGTCGAGGACGAAGACCGTCCGTTCGAGGATCCGCTCGGAAGGAGGGGATCCCGGTGACCATCGACATCGGCGACCTCAACGCCGTCGCGAAACTCCTGGCGACCGGAGCGATGGGAATCGACGAGCTCGGATCCGATCCCGCACCGATACCCGACGCGGGTGCCGCCACCCCGCTGCTCGTCGACGCTCTCGGGTCGATTGCTTCCGTGCTGGACGCGGCGGTCCGGTCGCTGGCCAGTGCAGCAGACGCCACCCAGGACAGTCTGCGCGCCTACCAGGACGCCGAGTCGCACACTGCTCAGGAGATCGCGAAGGCCGGTGAGGGATGAGTCTCGACACCCGAGTCTTCGGCGACCCCACCTCCTGCTACGCATGTGCGGATTCGCTCGCTGCCCTCGCCACGGGCGTGAACGACCGGCTGAAGTCGGCCCGCGACGGCCGTACAGAGTCCGAATTCGAGTTCAGAAGCCCTGCGGGAGATGCGTTCCGCACGACGCTCGACCGCATCATCACAGGGACGACCGAGGCTGCAGACCAGATCGACGTGATCGCCGCTGCCCTCCGCGCATTCGCCGACGGACTCGCCACCGCCCGGTCACGCATGTCGCAGGCCGAGGCGACAGCGGCGGAAGCCGGCATTCCCGTGGAGTTCGGCGTCGGGATCGGTGAGCCACTCGACGCCGATCCGAACTCGTACGACATTGCGTTCCAGACACTTCGGGCGAAGCAGATCGCGGCCTACGAGACGGCTGCGGGGCTCGTTGCGGACGGTCGCGCAGTCGAAACCGCAGCGCACAACGCACTCGCAGATGCCTTGCGCGGGCCGACGACGATTCTGAAGGACGCAGAAGCGCAGTGGGGATGGCTGGTTCTACACACAGTCGGTGGGTATCTGGCGACGGCGGTTTCCGAATTGTCGAAATGGGGAAAGAACGCCGCCGATCGAGGCGCGAACCTGGCCCGGTTGCGTGAACTTGCTGCCGAGGCGGCACGGTTGGGTGACCCGTACCCGGAAGCGACTGCGGCCAGGGCTGTTCGGTCCTTCCAAGGGGGAGCGGACGATGCAGCGCGATTCGCCGCAGAGAACTCTCGACTGCTTGCGGGGCTAGGTGACAACAAGTTTGTCCGAATGCTCGGCAGCAACCTCGGCGACCCTTTCCCTAGAGGCTCCACCCTGTCAAGTATCGGTTCAAAATTGCCGTTCCTGGGATTAGCACTGACCGGCGCCCAGACAGCAAATGATGTGATGAATGCCGAAACGACCGGTGACGCCGTAAAGGCAGTTGCGAAGGACGTCGGCGGATTTGTGGCCGGAACCGTAGCGACCGAACTGATTCTCGCGAGTGCAGCAGGAGGCCCCGTCACGCTGCTCGCTGTCGGCGCGGGCGTCGGTGTCGCGTTCGGCGTCGGTGAAGTGATTGAGCACTGGGACGACATCTCCGGTGCCGCAGGCTCTGCGGCACGCTGGGTGGGAAACCTTTTCTGAGGAAAAATGGATATCACTGATCTTCCTCCGATGCCGGATTCGATCACAGGCGAACCCCGCCCTCCTCGGGCGCCCCGCATCTACCACGGAACGGAATACACACCGCACGACCGCAGCCCACGGAACCCACCAGATGCACCGGACCATCTCGGCCCCACCCTCGAATGGCTCCAACCCACCGTCCGCGATAAATACATCAGCGCACTGCTGATAACGGGAATCTTGATCGTGTACCTCACCGTCATCAACGGAGATTTCCGCTGGATCCACTGGTGGATCATGTGGGTCATCATCATCGGAAGTGCCATGCTGTTGTTTCGAGGCATCGGGAATCACTGGACCGCAGCGGGTATCAACTGGGTTCAATGGCGCGAAGATTGGGTCGACACCTACCAACTCACCCGCATCCAGTTCTCCGCTGACGGCTACAACCGCGTTCTTCGTTTGAAAGATGTACACGGCAACGAGATCCATTCGTTCAAGATCAACGAGATCCAGCGCAACCCTGATCTGTGGGACCTGGTCTACAACGGAATCCTTTATTCCATTGCGTCGGGCAACTGCGACATCGACGCCAAGACCCGCCACATCCTGAAGATCCCCTACGAACTCGGTCCGCGCCCCACCCGAAGCGAACGCACCAGAGGGCGACACAGCAGAGGGTGAGCGCTGTCGATCACCGGGTGAGGGCCGCCGCACCGGCCAGGGCACCGAGGAGACCGACGTCGACCCGGACGATGCGGGTGAGCTCCTCGTTCGCAGGACCGGCCGCCTCGACGAGCCCGACGAACGACCCCAGCGACAGCACCCCCGCCAGCAGGGCCGGCAACCGGTAGGGCGGGTGGACCGCACCGGCGAGCAGCGCAGCACCGACGAGCCCGAAGAAGGTCGCACGGTGCCGCAGAAGCAGTTCGACGTTCCGGTCCCTCGCGTCGACGTCGTACAGACCCTCGACCCGCCGCCGCGACACCACCGCCGTCGCAGGAACGAGGTGAGCGACGCCGACTCCTGCCATGAGTAGCGAACCGATCCTCGATGAACGCATTCCGACTCCTTCGCTTCGTGATCGGACCGAATCGGTGAAGACCACCGGCTTCGGGACGGACACTCCTAGACTCGCGGCATGGCCTCCGCCGCGCTTCCGGAAACGTGCGCTGTTCCGGATTCATCGCCACCGGATCCGATGCTCTGGGTATGGCCCGGACGAGCGGCCTATCTCGGCCCGTCTCTCGAGCTCGATCCGCACTCGACGTCGGTGTACTGCGTGGTCGTCGGTGTCGACGCCCCGTTCACGCTGACCGCCGAGGACGGAACGGAGATCAGCGCCCGCAGTGCCCTGGTTCCGCCACGATTGGTCCACCGAGTGGTGTCTCCTCCACCGAACAGGATCCTGTTCTGCTACGCGGACGTGAACCAGGCATATCTCCGCGAGCACGAGGTCTGGAGATCGGATCGGTGCGGTCCGTTCCGTATCGGTCATCGTGAGGAGTCCGTACTGATCGATCTGTGCAAGGCGCCGGCTCCGGACGGCGTTGCCATCACCGCGACGGCGTCGGGACCGCCCCGACGGCGCCTGGACCCGCGGATCGCGCGGACCGTCGAACGCATGCGATCCGATCCGTCGTCCGAACGCAGCGCCACCGATCTCGCACGGGCGGAATCACTCTCGACGCCGTACTTCCTGCGACTGTTCGGACGGGAGACCGGCACGAGCTTCCGTCGTTACCGTTTGTGGCTCCGCATGCTCGCCGTCGCCCGGACTATCGCGGAGGGAGGAGATTTCACCTCGGCCGCGATGTCGGCGGGGTTCGCGTCGCCGTCCCATTTCAGCGACACCTTCCTGCGCATGTTCGGGCTCACCGCCACGGCACTGACCGCATCCGGTGTGAGCATCGTCGTCGACGAGCGCCTCGATTCCCTACGGCAGTCGTGAGGCCAGCAACTCCGCCAGGTGCGTGCCGCGCCGCGTCGTGAGGTCGCTCAGCTGGGTACGGCACGAGTACCCGTCGGCGAGGATCACCGCGTCGTCGGATGCCGCCTCGACGGCCGGCAGCAGTTGGGTCCGCGCGACCGCCACCGACACGTCGTAGTGCCCGCGTTCGACACCGAAGTTCCCGGCCAGGCCGCAGCAGCCGGCGAGTCGCTGCACGTCGGCACCCGCACGCCGCAGCAGGGCGGCATCGGCACCCCAGCCCATGACGGCGTGATGGTGGCAGTGGGGTTGCGCGACGATCCGTGTCCCCTCCAGCGACGGCGGTTCCCAGTCGGCGAGGAGTTCGGCGAGGGTGGTGGTGCTGTCGGCCACGAGACGCGCGGGCGCGGACCCGAGCAGTTCGACCGCGTCGGAGCGCAGGACGGCGGTGCACGACGGTTCGAGTCCGACGATCGGCATGCCGCTGCGGAAGAGTTCGGCGACGGTGCGGCCCACGATCTTCCGGGCCTGATCGAGCTGGCCGGTGGTGATCCACGTCAGGCCGCAGCACCGCGGTTCGTCGGTGATGTGCACGCTGTAACCGGCGGTCTCGAGGACCCGCACGGCAGCGGCCCCGATCTCCGGGGTGAAGTATTCGGTGAAGGTGTCGACGAACAGCAGCACCGGGTCGCCCGTGCGGGATCGTTGCGGGAGGGTGTCGGCGAACCACTTCCGGAAGGTGCGGGAAGCGAACGCCGGAACGTGGCGGCGTCGATCGAGACCGGCGACGGTCAGGCCGAGCGGGGCGACACCCGGGATCCGGGTCAGAGCGTTGACGGCCCGCGGCGCGCGGGAGGCGATCGCCGCCCACTGTGGCAGCCTGCCGAGACCGTAGTGACTGGCGGGCCGCCTGCGTCCCCGGTAGGTCTGGTGCAGCACTTCGGATTTGAGGGTCGCCAAGTCGACACCGGTCGGGCAGTCCGACAGGCATCCCTTGCACGACAGGCACAGGTCGAGCGCTTCGTGCACCTCCGGCGACTGCCACGACTCGTCGACGAGGTGACCGTTGAGCATCTCCTGCAGCGCCCGGGCACGTCCGCGGGTGGAGTCCTTCTCCTCGCGGGTCGCGAGGAAGGACGGGCACATCACCCCACCGGTGCCGGTGTTGTCGGCGCGGCACTTGCCGATCCCCGTGCACCGATGCACGGCCTGCGTGAAGTCACCACCGTCGTCGAGGTAGCGGAAGGCCAGGCCCTCACGAACCTTCCGCGCGGCCGGGACGCGGAGATCCACGTCGACGGGACGCGGGTCGACGAGCACTCCGGGGTTGAGGATGTTCTCCGGATCGAAGACCGACTTCACGGCCCCGAACAGCGCGAGCGCGTCGGGCGAGTACATCAGGGGCAGCAGTTCGCTCCGGGCCCGGCCGTCGCCGTGCTCCCCCGACATCGACCCGCCGTACTCGGCGACGAGTTTTCCTGCCTCGAACAGGAATTCGCGGAACAGTCCGGGAACCTCGAGTGGGATGTCGAGGCGGATGTGGATGCATCCGTCGGCGAAGTGCCCGTAGGGATAGCCGGTGACGTCGTATCCGGCGAGCAGTTCCTCGAAATCGCGGAGATAGTCGCCGACGCGGTGGGCAGGGACGGCGGCGTCCTCCCATCCCGCGTGCGCGGGCAGTCCCTTCGGACTTCTCGCGGACAGGCCGGCTCCCTCCTCCCGGATACGCCACAGCGCGGCGGCCCGCGCCTGGTCCTCGACGTGCAGGACGTCGGTCGCGGCTGCGGCGTGCGCGAGCGCCTTCGCCCGGTCGCGCACTTCGTCGGCGTCGTCACCCGCCAGTTCGACGAACAGCCACGCCGCACCCGACGGCAGGGGCGGTACTGCTTCCGGCCCGCGCCGGTGCCGGACGATGTCGACGATCCGCGAGTCGAGTCCTTCGCACGCCGTGGGCCGGAACCCGAGTAGTCCGTGCGCGGCATTGCCGGCGGCGACGATGTCGGGATAGCCGAGTACGACCATCGTGTGGACGGCAGGATCGGCGATCAATTGCACCGTCGCCTCGGTCGTGATCCCGAGGGTGCCCTCGCTGCCGACGAACAGCTTTCGGACGTCGAATCCGTTCTCCGGCAACAGATGCTCGAGTGCGTAACCCGATACCTGCCGGCCGAAGCGACCGAATTCGGTACGGATGGTTGCGAGATCGCGCGCGACGATCTCCCGCAGCGGCTCGAGCGTCGGGTCCTCGCCGGGCAGCGACAGCGGGTGCCCGGTGCCGGTGAGCACCTCGAGCGCGACGACGTTGTCGGACGTGCGGCCGTAGCCGAGCGCCCGCGCCCCGCACGCGTTGTTGCCGATCATCCCGCCGATCGTGCATCGGTTGTGGGTGGACGGATCGGGGCCGAAGCGCAGACCGTGCGGTGCCGCGGTGCGCTGGAGCTCGGCCTGCACGACCCCCGGTTGCACCCGCGCGGTCCGGGTCTCGGGGTCGACGGAGAGCACCCGGTTCAGGTGACGCGAGAAGTCGATGACGACGCCGGGTCCGACGGCGTTGCCCGCGAGGGAGGTGCCGGTGCCGCGGGAGGTGAGGGGGACACCCTCGCGCCGGCACACGTCGAGGGTCGTGGCGATGTCGTCGATCGATCGGGCGCGCACCACGGCCTGTGGTGGGACGCGATAGAGAGAGGCGTCGGACGAGTACAGCGCGCGCGTGGTCGAGTCGTCGCAGACCTCCCCGATGCCCGCCGCGCGCAGAGCGCGCCCGATCGGGGTGGAGGTCTTCATAGACAGCGATGCTAGTGGCGGGAGGTACGGCTCCGGACGTGGTCGGACAGAACCGCGGAGTACCCACGAGTAGTGCGAGCGGAGCGGCACGAGCCCGGACCGTGACGGGACTCGCCTAGCATCGACGCTTGTGCCAGCCGATACCGCTTCGCCCGGGAAAACCGATTCGTCCGACCCGACATCGCGCGTCCGCACAGCGCGGATCGTCGCGATCGTGTCGGGACTGCTCGGGTTCGTGCTGGCTCTGACCCTTCCGTTCCTGCCGGTCCGGCAGGAGACCGGCGAACTGCAATGGCCGCAGAACGGCAGCATCGACAGTGTCGAGGCGCCGCTCGTCACCTACGCCCCGCTCACGCTGCGGGCCAGCGTGCCGTGCGCGGCAGCAGCGCAGCTCGGTTCCGACGGCGGCACGCTCGTCTCGACCATCCCGTCCGGCTCCCCCGACGCCACGGCGGAGGGCCTGGTGATCCGCGCGGTACCCGGTGAGGACGGCGCCCCCGGCACCGTCGAGGCCGTCCTGCGCAACTCGGTGCTCGTCTCGGCGCCGCTCGACGAACCGTGCACGGCGGTGACCGTCGCATCGAACTCCGAACGCACCGCCGCCGAGATCGTGGGCTCCGACCCGCCGGTCGCGATCGAGCTCGAAGGCGACGAGCGACCGCAGATGGTCGGTGTCTTCAGCGACCTCACCGGCCCCGGGGGCGCCTTCGAACCCGGCGGTGACGACTCCACGGAACGGTTGTCGGTGCGCGCCGAGCTCGACTCGCGGTTCACCTCGACCCCCACGGTGCTCAAGCTCCTCGCGATGATCGTGTGCGCGCTCGCGACGCTGGTCTCCCTCGTCGCGCTGCATCGCCTGGACGGGATCGACGGGCGCCGCGCGCGCCGGTTCCTGCCGGCTCGCTGGTGGCGGTTCACCCTTGTGGACGCCATCGTCGTGGGCACCCTGTTGCTCTGGCACGTCCTCGGCGCGAACACCTCGGACGACGGTTACATCCTCAACATGGCGCGGGTGTCCGACGAGGCCGGATACATGGCCAACTACTTCCGCTGGTTCGGTGTGCCCGAGGCGCCGTTCGGCTGGTTCTACGACGTGCTCGTCGTGTTCGCGCAGGTCTCGACGTCGAGCGTGTGGATGCGCGTGCCCACGCTGATCGCGGCGATCCTGTGCTGGATGGTCATCAGCCGCGAGGTCATCCCGCGGCTCGGTGTCGCCGTCCGGCACAGCCGGGTGTCGCTGTGGACGGCCGGGCTGGTCTTCCTCGCGTTCTGGCTCCCCTACAACAACGGTCTGCGCCCCGAGCCGATCATCGCGGTCGGTGCACTGCTGACCTGGTGCTCGATCGAACGCGCCATCGCGACCGGTCGCATGCTGCCCGCCGCGATCGCGGTGCTCATCGCGGCCTTCTCCCTCGCTGCCGGTCCGACCGGCCTGATCGCGGTGGCCGCGCTCGTCGCCGGGATGCGCCCGCTGGTGAAGGTGCTCATTGCGCGCCGGCATCTCGTCGGTGTCGTCGCGCCCCTCGCGCCGATCCTCGCCTCGGGCACCGTCGTGCTCATCGCGGTCTTCGCCGACCAGACGCTCGCGTCGGTCCTCGAAGCGACCCGCGTGCGTTCGGCCGTGGGCCCGAACGTGCCGTGGTTCGACGAGCGGCTGCGCTGGGACGCGCTGCTCACCGTCTCCCCCGACGGTTCGCTGGCCCGCCGGTTCGGTGTGTTCGTGATGCTGTTGTGCCTGGTCGTGTGCGTGATGCTGATCCTGCGCAAGGGCCGCATTCCGGGCACCGCGATCGGACCGTCGCGCCGCATCCTCGGCATCGTCTTCGCGTCGTTGCTGCTCATGATGCTCACGCCGACGAAGTGGACGCACCACTTCGGTGTGTACGCGGGCCTGGCCGCGTCGGTGGCTGCGCTCGCCGCGATCGGAGTGGGTTCGGTCGGCATCCGATCGGCCCGCAACCGGGCGCTGTTCACCGCCGGGGTGCTGTTCGTCCTGGCGATGGCGTTCACCGGCTCGAACGGCTGGTGGTACGTCTCGAGCTACGGCATCCCGTGGTGGGACAAGCCGCCGTCGATCTCCGGTTACGCCTTCTCCACGGCGCTGCTCGGCCTGACGGTGCTCGCCCTGCTCCTCGCCGCGTGGTTCCACCTGCGCGAGCCGTTCACGACACCGCGGCCCGACCGCAACGGCAGGGTGCGGGCCCTGGCGTCGGCGCCGCTGACGCTGGTCGCGGCGGCGGTGGTGCTGTTCGAGGTGCTGTCGCTGCTCAAGGGCGCGGTCTCGCAGTACCCGGCGTATTCGATCGCCAAGTCGAACGCGGCGGCCCTGACCGGCAACTCCTGCGGTCTCGCCAACGAGGTGCTCGTCGAGTCCGACCCGAACGCGACGATGCTGCAGCCTCTCGACGGTGATCCGGGCGAGGCCCTGGGCGCCGGCACGGCCGTCGGTTTCACCCCGAACGGCGTGGCGCTCGACCTCACCGCGGATGCGGAGACCACCACGACCGGTGGCGCCAACACCGTCGACAGCGAGGAGGGCGGCACCACCACCTCCACCAGCGCCGGCACCGAGGGCGGTCGCACCAGCGACGAAGGCATCAACGGCAGCACCGTGAAGCTCCCCTTCGGCCTCGACCCGCAGACCACGCCCGTCCTCGGCAGCTACCGCTCCGGCGCGCAGCAGTCGGCCGAGCTCGAATCCGGCTGGTACGCGCTGCCGGAGCGCACCGACGAGACACCGCTGCTGGTCGTGACCGCGGCGGGACGCGTCCGCTACGTGGACCCGGACGGCGTCATCACCCCCGGTCAGGACGTGCTGCTGGAGTTCGGTTCGTCGTCCGGGGACGACGTGACGCCGCTGGCCACGCTCGCCCCGATCGACATCGGCCCGTCGCCGTCCTGGCGCAACCTGCGCGTGCCGAGCGACGCGATCCCGGCCGACGCCGACGCCGTGCGGATCGTCGTCGACGACGGTGACCTCTCCCCCGATCAGTGGGTCGCGGTCACGCCGCCGCGGATGCCGCGCATGCAGACCCTGCAGGAGGTCGTCGGATCCGACGCCCCCGTCCTCATCGACTGGTCGGTGGGTCTCGCCTTCCCGTGCCAGCGACCGTTCGGGCACCGCAACGGTGTCGCCGAGGTCCCCGAATACCGCATCCTCCCGGACCGTGTCGGGGCCGACGCGACGAACGGCTGGCAGGACGACATCGGCGGTGGACCGCTCGGCTGGATCCCGCTTCTGCTGAACGCCGAGGCCGTCCCCACCTATCTGAACCACGACTGGGATCGCGACTGGGGATCGCTCGAGCAGTACCGCCCGATCGACCCGGATGCCTCCCCGGCGGAGGTCACCACCGACGTGACGACCCGCTCCGGCCTGTGGTCGCCGGGCCGCATCCGTGACGGGGTCCCGGTCCTGCTGGAGTAAGGGCGAGTGCCGTCACACCACGTCGCCGGATACCATCGACTCCCGTGCCCGACGACGTGACGACCTCACCCGCGCCCGCTCCGACCGCCCCACGGTCGATGGGCGAGGACCTTCGCACTCGGTACCGGACCGCGCGACTCGTCGCCGTCGTCGCCGGGTTGCTCGGCATGATCTTGGCGCTGGCCACACCGTTCCTCCCGGTCCGCGTGACCGAGGCGACGATGTCGTGGCCGCAGGACGCGGCGGCGACCGACGTCGAACTGCCGTTGATGTCGCAGGTCCCCCTCCAGTTCCGCGCCACCGTGCCGTGCAGCGCCGTCGCGGAGATGCCGGGTGACGGCGGGATGCTGCTCGCGACGGCCCCCACCAACGGGCAGGACGCCGCGCTCAACGCGATGTTCGTGCGGGTCGGCGCCGAGAACGTCGACGTGCTCGACCGCAACGTGGTGGTCGCGACCGCGCCGCGCGCCGACGTCGAGTCGGGTGCGTGCAGCGAACTGCAGATCTTCTCCGACTCCGAACGCACCACCGCCGAGTTCGTCGGCCTCTCCGACGAGAACGGCAACCCGCGGTCCGGTGAGCTCACCGGCGACCTGCGGCCGCTCGTCGTCGGCGTGTTCAGCGACCTGCCGACCGCGGTTCCCGGCCTCGACGTCACCGTCGATGTCGACTCCCGGTTCACGTCGTCGCCGACACTGGTCAAGTCCCTCGCGATGATCCTGGCGGTGCTGTCGACGGCACTCGCGCTCGGCGCGCTGGCCAAACTCGACGGCACGGACGGTCGCGGACACCGCCGTTTCCTGCCGGCCCGCTGGTGGAAGTTCACCGGCGTCGACGTCGTCGTGGTCCTCACGCTCGTCGGCTGGCACTTCTTCGGCGCGAACACCTCGGACGACGGCTACCTGCTGACCATGGCCCGGGTGTCGGAGAACTCCGGCTACATGGCCAACTACTTCCGCTGGTTCGGTGTCCCCGAAGCGCCCTTCGGCTGGTACTACGACGTGCTGGCGGCGTTCGCGAAGATCTCCACGGCCAGCCCGTGGATGCGCATCCCGGCACTGATCGCCGGAATCCTGTGCTGGATGGTCATCAGCCGCGAGGTGGTGCCGCGTCTCGGCCGGGCCGTGCGGCACAACCGCATCGCGCTGTGGACCGGCGGACTGGTCTTCCTCGCCTTCTGGCTCCCCTACAACAACGGTCTGCGGCCCGAGCCGATCGTCGCCCTCGGTGCGCTGCTGACCTGGTGCTCGATCGAACGCGCCATCGCGACCGGTCGTCTGCTGCCCGCCGCGACCGCGGTGGTCGTCGGCGCGTTCACGCTCGCCGCGGCACCGACCGGCCTGATGTGTGTGGCCGCCCTGATCGCCGGTATCCGGCCGATGACGCGGATCATCGTGCGCCGTCACCGCGAGGTCGGCACCCTGCCGCTGCTCGCACCGATCGGTGCCGCCGGGTTGCTCGTGCTCGTCGTGGTGTTCTCGGACCAGACCCTCGCCGCGGTCCTCGAGGCGACCCGCGTGCGCACCATCATCGGCCCCAACGAGGAGTGGTGGAACGACTTCCTCCGCTACTACTACCTGATGGTGCAGACCGTCGACGGTTCACTGCCGCGCCGCTTCGCGTTCCTCACGATGCTGCTGTGCCTGTTCACGACGCTGTTCGTGCTGCTGCGCCGCCGCCGGATCCCCGGCGTCGCCGTGAGCCCGACCTGGCGTCTGCTCGGCATCGTCTTCGGCACGATCTTCTTCATGATGTTCAACCCCACGAAGTGGACCCACCACTTCGGGGCGTACGCAGGCATCGCCGGATCGCTCGCGACGGTCACCGCCGTCGTGGTCTCCGCGAGCGCATTGCGGTCGCGGCGCAACCGCACGATTTTCCTCGCCGGAGTGCTGTTCGTCCTGGCGGTGTCGTTCGCCGGCATCAACGGCTGGTGGTACGTCTCGAGCTACGGCGTGCCGTGGTTCGACAAGACCGTCTCGCTGAGCGGCTACCAGTCGAGCTCGCTGTTCCTGGTCCTGTTCGGTCTCGCCCTGGTGCTCGTCGCGTGGCAGTACCTCCGCGAGGGCTACGCACCGCCGCCGGAGTCCCCCGAGACGAAGAAGGGCCGGCGGATCCGCGCCCTCGCGGCTGCGCCGCTCACGGTCGTCGCCGCGGTGATGGTGCTGTTCGAGGTGCTGTCGCTGCTCAAGGGCGCGGTGTCGCAATACCCGGCGTACTCGCTCGCTCGCTCCAACATCGGGGCGGTCGCCGGGCAGACCTGCGGTCTCGCGAACGACGTGCTCGTCGAGGCCGACCCCAACGAGGGACGCCTCGAACCGATCATCGACCCCGCCTATCCGCCGGCAAACGACGACCCGCTCGCCGGTGCGGCGCCGCGCGGTTTCACTCCCGACGGCGTGCCGTCCGACCTGACCGCCGACTACGTCGAGGTCAAGCCGGGCCAGGGCAACACCGACAACCAGAGCGTCGGCCCGACCTTCGAGACGGGCGCGGGCGGCGGCACCACGGGTGGTTCCGGTGAGCAGACCGTCAACGGCAGCACCGTGCGTCTGCCCTTCGGGCTCGACCCGTCCGTCACCCCGGTGCTCGGCAGCTACCAGGAGGGTGTGCAGGAACCCGCCGCGCTCACCTCCAGCTGGTACGCCCTTCCCGGGATCACCGACGAGACGCCGCTGGTGATCATCTCCGCGGCCGGTCGCATCTGGTCGTACGACGACACCGGTGCACTGACCTACGGCCAGTCGCTGCTCGTCGAGTACGGCACCCGCCAGGCCGACGGCAGCGTCGAGGCGAAGGGCACCTACCTGCCGCGCGACATCGGCCCCGCGCCGTCGTGGCGGAACCTGCGTGTGCCGCTCGCCGACCTGCCCGACGACGTCGACGCCGTCCGCATCGTCGCGAACGACCCCAACCTCACCGGCGACCAGTGGCTGGCGTTCACGCCGCCGCGCGTCCCGACCCTCGAGCGGCTCGACTCCCAGCTCGGTTCCGATCAGCCGCTCCTGCTGGACTGGGCCGTGGGCCTGCAGTTCCCGTGCCAGCGGCCGTTCGACCACTGGGCCGGCGTTGCCGAGATGCCGAACTACCGGGTCCTCCCCGACCGTCCGCTCGCGGTGTCGTCGACCGACACCTGGCAGTCGGCCGACAACGGTGGTCCGCTCGGCTTCGCGGAGGTCCTGGCGCGACCCGAGCAGGTGCCCACCTACCTGGAGAACGACTGGGGTCGTGATTGGGGTTCGGTGGAGCGGTACGTGCGCTTCTACCCGAATGCGCAGCCGGCCGAACTGACCACCACCGAGGTGACGAGGTCGGGTCTGTGGAAGCCCGCGCCGATGCGCGTCTACGAGTGACGGGGGCCGGTCGGATCGTCGCCGTGGTGACCGCCCCGGGCTTCACCTACCTGCCCGGTGTCGGCAGCTGGACGGTTCCCTGATCCTCCGGCCGCGTCCGGGTCGGAGCGTCCCAGAATCGGGTTTCGGTTATCTAGAATGAGCGGGTGACCACCGAGAATTCAGCTAGGTCGACCCTGTCCCCCCGCGCCTCCGAGGCCGTGAAGCGAAGCCTGACGCCCCGACAGGAGGCTGCGAGCCGCGACGTCGACACCCTGATCCGGTGCGGACGCGAACTGCTCACCCGGGGCGAACCCGCGCGCGTCGCCGACATCGTGGCCGCCGCGGGACTCTCCAACGACGCCTTCTACCGCTACTTCAAGAGCAAGGGCGATTTCGTCGACGCCGTCGTCGAGGAGGGCGGACACCGACTCGTCCGGTACCTGCGTCACAAGATCGACCAGGCCGCCGACCCCGACGCCGCCCTGCGTGCCGGCATCGCGGCCGTCCTGAACCAGGCCGTCGATCCCGAGATCGCCGCCGCCACCCGCAACGTCGTGTCCTCCGCCGGCGGCCGGTCGCACGCACCGAAGGTGCGCGAGGATCTGGAGAAGGCGGTCGCGGAGGTACTCGCCGGTCCCATCGCCGACCTGGGATCGGCCGACCCGCAACGGGATTCGCTCACCACCTCGATCCTGCTCCTCGCGGTGATGGAGCATCTGCTGTGGCGGGACGCATCCACCTTCGACGCCGACGCAGAGGTCGAGCAGATCGTCGGATACGCGCGACGGGGCCTGCGCACGTCCTAGTGTGCACAGACCCCGTCGGCGAGGGTTCTCCGGCTGTTCTACAGCGGCAGCAGGTGATGCTTCCGCGGGTTCTTGAACACTTCCTTGTCGCGAAGGAGGGTCAGCGCCTTGCGGATCTCGAGGCGGGTCGTCGACGGCTCGATCACCGCGTCGACGTATCCGCGCTCGGCCGCGATGTACGGCGTCGCCACGTGCTCGTTGTAGAAGTTGATGAGCTGCTGGCGCACGGCGGGAGCGTTCTCGCCCGCGGCCTCGATCTGCCGGCGGCCGATCACCGCGACAGCCGATTCGGCACCCATCACGGCGATACGCGCGGTGGGCCACGCGAAGTTGATGTCGGCGCCGAGCTGCTTCGAACCCATCACGGCGTAACCGCCGCCGTATGCCTTGCGGACCACGACCGTCACCTTCGGGACGGATGCCTCGACGTACGAGAACAGGAAACGGCCGCCACGCTTGATGACGCCGATCTTCTCCTGCTCGACACCTGGCAGGAAGCCGGGGGTGTCGACGACGAACACGAGCGGGATGTCGTAGGCGTCGCACACGCGCACGAAGTGGGCCGCCTTGTCGGCAGCGGCCGCGTCGAGCGCACCCGACAGGTACAGCGGCTGGTTCGCCACGACACCGACGGCATGACCGTCGACGCGCGCGTAGCCGGTGATGATGTTCGGCGCGGTCTGCGAGCGGACCTCGAGGAACTCGCCGTCGTCGAAGATCTTCAGCAGGATGTCGTGCATGTCGTAGCCGGAGTTGTCGGCGTCGGGCATGAACGTGTCGAGTTCGAGATCGTCGGGCGTGATCTCCGGTTCGAGACCGGGATTGATGACCGGCGGCTTCTCCTGCGCGTTGGACGGCATGTAGCTCAGGTACTGCCGCACCCACTCGAAGGCGGCCTTCTCGTCGGGCGCCACGTGGTGCACGTTGCCGTACTCGGCCTGCTGGCGGGCACCGCCGAGCTCTTCGAGGCTCACGCTCTCACCGGTGACCGCCTTGATGACGTCCGGGCCGGTGACGAACATGTGCGAGCCCTCGGTGGCGACCACGACGTCGGTGTTGATCGGGGCGTAGACCGCACCACCGGCGCAGTTGCCGACGATCACGGAGATCTGCGGGCACAGACCCGACAGCGGCTCGTGGCGCTTGCCGATCTCGCCGTACCAGGCGAGCGAGGTGACGGCGTCCTGCACGCGGGCACCACCGGAGTCGTTGATGCCGACGACGGGGCAACCGATCTTGAGGGCGAAGTCGAGGACCGCGGCGACCTTGCGGCCGAACATCTCACCGACGCTGCCGCCGAAGACGGTCTGGTCGTGGGAGAACACCGCGACCGGGCGGCCGTCGACCGTGCCGTGCCCGACGACGACCGCGTCGCCGTACATCGCATCGTCGCGGCCGGGCGTCTTCATCAGTGCGCCGATCTCGACGAAGCTGCCCCTGTCGAGCAGCATGTCGATGCGCTCGCGAGCGCTCGGAATGCCCTTCTTCGCGCGCTTGGCGATCGCGAGTTCGCCCGCAGGCTCCTTCGCGATCTCCAGCTTCTCGCGCAGCTCGGCCAGCTTCTGTGCCGTGGTGCTCACTTCTTCGTTCAGCTCCTCGAGGCCTCGATGTCGGCCAGCTTGCGGGTCAGGTCTTCCCCCACCTTCGAGATGTACGGCTCGTCGACGATCTGCAGGTGATCGCCGCCGACGTGCACGACCTCGAGATCCGCGACGACCTCACCCCACCCACCGTCGGGCTGCCGGGTCCCGAAGGCCGGCTCGAGATCGATCGCGTCGTCGTGATACTTGTCGGCCATGTACAGCACGACCTTGCCGTCGTAGGGCAGCAGTTCCGCGGTCTGGATGGCGCGGTTGTCGAGCCACGACGTGCGCTGGTGCTCGATGATGCCGCCGGGGATCTGCGCCCCGCTCAACTCGAGCAGGCCCATCAGGATGCCGATCTGCTCCTCGTCGCTGCCGGCCTCGGCCAGCAGGTCGTAGGGCAGCGGCGCGTCGATCCCGTAGGTCTTCTTCGCGAACGCCGAGTAACGCTGCCAGCGCTTACGGATCTCGTCGGGCGTGTCCTCGACCTTCTCACCGGCCATGACGGTGTCGATGAGACCGACGAGACGCACGTCCTTGCCCCTCTTGCGGAGCAGACGGGCCACCGCGTAGGCCAGGACACCGCCGAGCGACCAGCCGCACAGCACGTACGGGCCGTCGCCCTGGATCTCCTCGATGAGCGGCAGGTACGCCTGGGCGCGGGTGTCGATCGGGCCCTCGGTGCGCTCGAAACCGAACACCGGGGTGTGCGCGGGCAGGCGGCGCAGCAGCGGCTCGTACGCGACCGTCGAACCACCCGCGGGGTGGAAGACGAAGACCGGCACGGCGTCCGATCCCTCGGCGCGGGGCCGCAGCGTGCGCACGAGTCCGTCGATGCGATCGGCGGATTCGAGATGCTGACGGACGGTCTCGGCGAGCTGCTCGACGGTCGAGGCGGCGAGCACGTCGTCGACGGTGATCTCGCCCTCGGCCCGCTCGGTCAGTCGTGCCGCGAGCTTCTCGGCGACGTCGCGCTCGAGCTTCGGCAGCGGGTTGAAGATGCCCTTGGCCGACTTGCCCGTGACCACGGCCCAGGAGGCGAAGGTCAGTCGTTCCGCGGCGTCGCGCGGCGGCACGTCGACTCCGCTCGATTCCTGCTCGGGTGCGGGCGTCTCGGGCGCGGTCTGTGCCTCTGCGTCTACCTCGGCCTCGGCCTCGGCGAGGATCTGCTCGGCCTCGCCCACCGCGGTGGTGTCCTCCATCGCGGGGAGCTCGTCCTGATCCGCCGCAGCGGCGGCGCGTTCGGCTGCCTTCTCGGCGGCCTGCTGCTCGGCGAGCTGCGCAACCTCCTCGCGGTTCTCCACGGCGTACCGCAGGTACTTCGCGACGTCGCGCAGGCTCGCGTCCTTGACCGCCGACAGCTGCAGCTGCGGGATGTCGAACTCGTACTCGACGCGGTTCTTGATGCGGACCGCCATGAGCGAGTCGAGGCCCAGCTCGATGAGCGGGATCTCGGCCGGTAGGTCCTCGGGTGCGTAGCCCATGGACTCGGCGACGATCAGCCTCAGGCGGTCGTCGAGGGTCTGCGATCCGCTCGGATCCCACTTGTCGCCGAACGACTCGACGACCTCGGGCAGTTCCTCGGCCTGCGCGGCCGGCTTCGCGGCCACCGCGACGGGCGCGGGCAGCGGCTCACCGGAGGTGACGACACCCTCGTGGACGAGCGTGAAACCGTCGCCGGTGTTCGCGTGCACCTGCAGCGACGCACCACCCGGATGCCGGGTGAGCGTCGTGGTGAGGGTGCCGGTCGCGGGGACCTCGGTGTGCGGGATGGACGCGGTGAGCGTGACATCCGACAGCACCTGCGAAGCCGCCGCGACGACCAGCTCGGCCGCGTCGGTGACGGCGGATGCCTGCACCTCCCACACGTAGCGGCCGTCGGGCAGTGCGACGCGGGCGCCGGGCGCGCGACCGTTGCCGGAGGTGCCGATGCTGGCGTCGACCCAGTACGGCTTGCGCAGGAAGGCGGTGCGCGGCAGGTCGGCGTAGTCGCCCTCCGGCAGCAGCGTCCTCAGGTCGACGGACTGCCCGTGCACGTACAGCTGCGCGAGCGCGGTCAGCACGCCGAGGGACTCGTCCTCCTTGCGCTTGAGCGTCTGGATGAACTGGCCGTCCTGCACACCGGCGTCGAAGGCCGTCGCCGCGACCGACATGAGCGTCGCGGGGTTGGCGTTGAGCTCGACGAAGGTGGTGTGCCCGTCGGACAGGGCCTGCCGGATCGCCTGCGTGAAGTACACGCTGTGGCGCATGCCCTTGGTCCAGTACTCGACGTCGTGGATGCCGTCGTGACCTGCGCGGTAGAGGGTCTCCTGGTCGACCGACGAGTACAGGTCGACCTTCAGGCGGTGCGGTTCGATGCCGGCGAGCTCGGCTGCGAGCTCGCCGAGGATCGGATCGACCTGCGAGGTGTGGCTCGCACCCTTGGTCTGCAGGACGCGGGCGAACTTCTCCTCGGCCTCGGCACGCGCGACGATCGCGTTGACCTGCTCCTGCGGGCCACCGATGACGGTGTGCGTCGGCGCCGCGTAGACGCAGACCTCGAGCTGCGGGAAGTCGGGCAGCACGTCGGTGATCTCGGCGGCGCTGTACTCGACGAGCGCCATGAGACGGATGTCGTCGCCGGTCAGGCCGGATTCGGCCTCACCCATCAGACGCGAACGCGAGCAGATGACGCGCACGGCGTCCTCGAGCGAGAGTCCGCCCGAGATGTAGGCGCCGGCGGCCTCACCCATCGAGTGGCCGACGACCGCGGCGGGCTCGGCACCGTGGTGACGCAGCAGCGCGGCGAGACCGATCTGGATCGTGAAGATGCCGACCTGCGCCGTCTCGACGTCGTAGTCCTGCGCGTCGTCGAGGAACTTCTCCTTCATGGAGTAGCCCGACTCGTCGTAGATCAGCTCGTCGACCTCGTCGACGGCCGCCGCGAAGACCGGGTTCTCCAGGTACAGCTGCTTGGCCATCTTGCGGTGCTGGGCACCGAAGCCGGACAGCACCCACACCGCGCCCTTGGAAGCCGGAGCGTCGGCGGTGAACACGCCCTGCGCGGGCTTACCGGCAGCGACGGCACGCAGACCGGCGATGGCCTCGCCGTGGTTGCTCGCCACGACGATCGCGCGGGACCGGCCGTGGTTGCGGCGAGCGAGCGTGCGGGCGACGTCGGCGAGCGGCGTCGTGCTGCCCTTCTCGGTCTCGAGCCAGTCGGCGAGATCGGCAGCGGCACGGCGGCGACGCGACGGCATCGCAGCGGAGACGGCGAGCAGGACGGGCAGCTCGCGGGCCTGCTCGGTGGTCTCCGCGGCGGCGGGGATCTCCTCCGGCAGGACTTCGACCTCGGCTTCGGACGCTTCGAGCCCCTCGGGACCGGTGTACTCGCGCACAACGACGTGCGCGTTCGTGCCACCGAAACCGAATCCGGACACACCGGCGACGGCGCGACCGGTGTAGCGCGGCCACTTCGCACCCTCGGGGATGACCTTCAGGCGTGCGCTGTCGAACGGGATGTACGGGTTGGGCGCGGTGTAGTTGAGCGTCGGCGGAAGCTGATCGTTCTGCATCGCGAGAACGACCTTGATGAGACCGGCTGCACCGGCGGCGGACTCGAGATGACCGAAGTTGGTCTTGGCCGAACCGAGCAGGGCCGGCTTGTCGTCCTCGCGGCCACGACCGACGACGCGGCCGAGCGCGTCGGCCTCGATCGGGTCGCCGAGCACCGTGCCGGTGCCGTGCGCCTCGATGTAGTCGACGCCGGACGGCAGGATCTGCGCGTCGCGGTAGGCGCGGCGCAGCACGTCGACCTGCGCTTCGGGGTTGGGAGCGGCCAGACCGTTGGAGCGGCCGTCCTGGTTGACGGCCGAACCGGCGATCACCGCGAGGATGTTGTCGCCGTCGCGCTCGGCGTCCTCGAGACGCTTGAGCACGACGAGACCGCCGCCCTCGGCGCGGATCATGCCGTCGGCATCGGCGGAGAACGCCTTGATGCGCCCGTCGGGTGCCATGACGCCGAGTTCGTCGAAGCCGAGGGTGCCGGCCGGGGCGAGCAGCATGTTGACGCCACCGGCGAGAGCGACGTCGGCCTCACCGTTGCGCAGCGCGCGCACGGCCTGGTGCACGGCGACCAGCGACGACGAGCACGCCGTATCGAGCGTGACCGACGGGCCGTGGAAGTCGTAGAAGTACGACACGCGGTTGGCGATGACCGCGGTGGAGGTACCGGTGAGCGCGTAGGGATGCGCTGCGGACGGATCACCGACCGCGAGGAGCATGTAGTCGCTCGCCGAGCTGCCGATGAACACACCGACCGAGCCGCCCTTGAGGTCGCTCGGCGGGATGTGCGCGTGCTCGAGTGCTTCCCAGGTCAGCTCCAGCGCGAGACGCTGCTGCGGGTCGACCATCTCGACCTCGCGCGGCGACATCGCGAAGAACTCGGCGTCGAAGCCCTTGACGTCGTCGAGGTAGCCGCCCCTGGTGTTGGCGTTGCGGATCGACTCCCACACGGCGGGGTCGTTCTCGAACTCCGACCAGCGGCCCTCGGGCAGATCGGAGATGCCGTCGCGTCCGGACGCGAGCAGCTCCCACATCTGTTCGGGGGTGTCGACGTGGCCCGGGAAACGGGTGGACAGACCGACGATGGCGACGTCCTTCGAACCCGCCACGGCACCGACCGTGTACAGGGCGGAGTCGTCCTCGGCGGGTGCCTCGGGTTCACCTTCGATGATGCGCGTCGCGAGCGACGCGATCGTCGGGTGCTGGTAGGCGATCGTCGCATTGAGGGTGACACCGAGGAGTTCCTCGATCTCACCCGCCATGGCGACGGCGTCCCGGGAGGACAGTCCGAACTCCTCCATCGGACGATCGTCCGAGATCTGGGAGACCGGCTGCCCGGTCGCGTCGGCGATCCAGTTGCGCAGCCATTCGCGCAGCTGCGCAACCGTCATTTCAGTGTCAGACATCAACCCACCACGCTACCCGGGAAAGAGGACATTCGTTCTTACACGCTGTCCGGGAAGGCCTGCTGCTGGTAACCACCGCGCAGCGTTCCCTCGACATATGCGGTCTTGCACGCCCGGCGCGCGATCTTTCCGCTGGACGTACGGGGGATGGAACCGGCCGGCACGAGCAGCACGTCGCGGGCGGTGACACCGTGCCGGGACGAGATCGCGGCACGCACCGCGTCGGCGATCGGCTGCGGATCGGCCTTGCCGGCGCCGGGAGCGCGCTCGGCGACGATCACGAGCTGCTCCGACGAATCGTCCGCGTCGAACTGCAGACCGGAGGCGTCGTTGTCGAACACCTCGCGCGGCAGCTGGTTGGCCGGAACCGCGAACGCCGCGACGAAGCCGGGGCGCAGCGCGGAGCTGGCCTCCTGCGCCGAGAACTCGAGGTCCTGCGGGTAGTGGTTGCGACCGTCGACGATGACGAGGTCCTTGACGCGACCGGTGATGTAGAGCTCGCCGTCGATGTAGACGCCGTAGTCGCCGGTGCGCAGCCACTTGCTGTCGTCCGGGGTGCCCTCGGTGTGGCTGCCCTCGGTCAGACGCTTGGTGATGCGGTTGTGGAAGGTGTTGTCGGTCTCTTCCTTGCGACCCCAGTAGCCGATGCCCATGTTCTCGCCGTGCAGCCAGATCTCGCCGACGTGCTCGTCGGGCATCTCGGTGCCGGTCTCGGCGTCGACGATCGCGGCCCACTGGCTGCGCGCGACGTAACCGCAGGAGACCTGCGGGATGGCGTTCTCGGCGTCGGGCTCGACGCGCACGACCCGACCCGCGTTGAGGGCGGTGCGGTCGACGTAGATGACCTTCGCCTCGTCGCTGTGGCGGGTGGAGGAGACGAACAGAGTGGCCTCGGCCATGCCGTAGGACGGCTTGATCGCCGTACGGGGCAGACCGTAGGGGCCGAACGCTTCGTTGAACTTGCGCATCGACGACGTGGTGACCGGCTCGCTGCCGTTGATCAGGCCGATCACGTTGCTCAGGTCGAGTTCTTCGCCCGGCTTGGGGACCGCGCGTGCCGCGGCGTGCTCGAACGCGAAGTTCGGGGCGGCGGCGAAGGTGCCGGCACCGTCGGAGACGGCGGCGAGCTCGCGGATCCACCGGCTCGGCCGGGCCACGAAGGCGCGCGGGCTCATGATGGTGATGTACTTGCCGCCGACCGCGGGCAGGATCACCGTGAGCAGGCCCATGTCGTGGAACAGCGGCAGCCAGGTCACGCCGCGCGACGACTCGTTGAGCTCGATCGAGTCGGCCATCTGGATGACGTTGGTGAGCACCGACCGGTGGGTGATCTCGACGCCGGCGGGAACGCGGGTCGAGCCGGAGGTGTACTGCAGGTACGCGATGTCGTCGGTGCCGATGGGCGGCCGGTTCCAGGACTCGGCGACCGAGTCGGGGATGGCGTCGACGGCGATCACGCGGGGACGCTGCGCAGCGGGGAGCGGGCGGAAGAACTGCCGCACGCCGGCCGCGGACGAGGTGGCGGTGAGGATCGCGCTGGGGGTGCAGTCGCCGAGAACGGCGTGCAGGCGATCGGTGTGGCCGGGTTCGTCGGGATCGAACAGCGGCACGGCGATGGTGCCGGCGTAGATCGCGGCGAAGAAGGACACGACGTAGTCGAGGCCCTGCGGAGCGAGGATCGCGACGCGGTCGCCGGGAGCGGTGACTTGCTGCAGGCGCGCGGCGATGGCCTTGATGCGCACGCCGAACTGATCCCAGGTCAGCTCGTGCACCTCGCCGTCGCGTTCCCGCGAGTAGTCGATGTACCGGTAGGCGAGGTCGTCACCGTTTGAAGCGAAGTTCCCCTCGAGGTGATCGAGCAGGGTCTGCCCTTCCGGCAGCCTGATCCGCCCGTTCTCATCGATGAACTCTTCGAACCCGACGCTCAATTCCTTCTCCCTGTCGAAGCGATCCCACAACCACTCGACATGGTTGCGCCACTAACTTTTCCTCCGCGCCGGCGGATCGTCGTACCGATACCGCCCCCCACGGCTTCCGGCGGTCCGTTCCTCGAACGTGTCCATCGACCCCAGATCACGAATATGTTACAGATCGGCATCACGCGCACCCTCGCAAAGTGCGGACGCCGGGAGGAACGCTTCCCCTTGCACACGGGAAACACAAAGATACGACATGGTCGTCTTCACACACACATTCCGTGCCCGCCGAAGGGGAACAGCACACGATCCGATTGTGTGCGACGGTTTTTCGACGCCGGCACCAGCCGGCGACGCGACCCGCCGCCCTCTGCTGCCCAGGATCGGCGCCCCGGAACGTACGCCCGACCGACGCGAGAGCTCGTGACAAGGATCATTCCCGGTCGCGGGCCGTCGCTACGCCCCCGGAGGGGGCCGGCCGTTCGCCGTGCCGTCGCTGGCACCATGAACCTCTTCTCCTGTGGCAGTCGTCGTGCGCCACGATCCCGGACGGCCGGGCACGCAGCCGAGGGATGAGTCTAAAGGCAGCCCGTCTTTCGAGTGTACCGGGTGGTGAGATCGGACACTACCCGCGAGTAATATGTGGGAGGGTTCACTCGAGCCCGAACCCTCCCTGCGTGCGGCGACAACCGCACCTCACTCTTCTGCGGGTTCCGGTGCGGCGTCGATCTTCTCCGCCGCCCAGTTCGCGATCCACTGCGTCGCGGTGGTGCCGTTCTCGTCCACGACGTAGGTGTTGTACATCGCGTGGATCGGGTTGTTGACGTACTCGAGCAGGCGCGGAGCGGCCGACATCCAGTTGGCGGGATTCAGCGCGTTCGGCGGTGCGTCGCAGATGCTGTCGGTGGGCGCGCAGATCTGGATGGTGCGGTCGTCGAGTTCCCCGAAGCCGCCGGCACGCGCGCCGGTCATCGTGATACCCGGCAGTCGCAGTCCGTCGAGCGACAGTTCGGCACCCACTCCGGCGACGGGGGCACCGATGTCGGTGCCCGAGACCCCGTCGCGGCGCCCGTCGGCGATGAGCGCGACACCGAGCACCCGGTCGGCGGGCACCGGGCCGTTACCGGCACCGATCTGCGCGGCGACGTCGCCCACGATCACGGCGCCCTGCGAGAAACCGGTGAGCACATAGGTGGTCAGCGGGCACTCGGCCGAGCGGCGCGCGAGGATGTCGGTGGTGGCCGCGAATCCCTCACTGCGGCTGTTGTTGTAGGACTGCTGGCCGTCCGGCGGGATCGCGATGGGGTTCGAGAACTGCGCGACGTACGGCACCGTGTAGACGTCGGCGCGCTGGGCGTCGAAACGCTCCTGCAGCGGCCGGGTCACGTTGAGCATGAGCGAGTACGGGTTCGCGGCCGGAGCGTACGGATCGTCGCCCACCGCGGACTCCCAGGTGCCCGGCACCGCGACGACCTGCACGTCGGGGCACGAGGCCGGCTGCGACTGCGGCTCCTCCGGCCCCGGCGGGGTGGGAATCGGCGACGGGATGTCGAGCCGCCCCGCGAGCATGTACCAGAGCACCAGCACGATCGCCAGGACGAGCAGCGCCCCCACGACCACGATCCTGCGTCCGCGACGCTGCTTCGTCCTGACCATTCGTGCTGTCCCCGCGTTTCCTAGTTGCAGTACGTCTCGCCGGCGACGGCGATGTACGTGTCGGCCGTCGAGGAGGCCTGCTCCTCCGACAACTCGACACCACCGGCTGCAGCATCACTACCCACGAGCGCGGTCACGAACACCTTGATCTCCTCCGGAGACCCGCCCTGCGCCTGGGCGCTGCAGATGTAGTCGGCGATGTTCACCGCGCCGGTCTCGTCGCTGGGCTCGACACCCTCGGCGCGGAGACCGTCGAGGAAGGCCTGGGCGCCGGGCGTGGGAGCGGGTGCCGCACCCGTGCCGGCTCCCGTGTCCTCACCGGCGTCGGGCGAGGACGGAGCCGGGGACGCGTCGCTCGTCTCGGCCTCGTCCGTGCTCTCCGCCCCGGCGGCGCCGGTGGACGTCTCTGCCGCGGAGGTCGATGCCGACGTCGAGGTCTCCGTGGCGGCAGACGTCGTCGGCGTGTTCGTCGCGGTGGAGTCGTCGCTTCCGCACGCGGAGAGAACTGCCGTGGCGGTCAGTGCCGCGGCGAGGGCGCCGAGGACTCGGGTCGAGCGCGAGCGGGTCCGTGAAGGCATGTGGTGGGGTCCTCACATCCGGGATGTCGGTCGAACTTGGTCAGATGCGCCCCAGGCTACAGAGCGGCCCGTGCGGCCGGTAGAAGCGTCCCGCCTCCCCCAGTTGCACGGGCCGACCCGCTTCGCGATCGGCGGCCGCACGGGCCGCCCCGCTGTCGTCCGTTTACGGCTGCAGCTTCACCTCGTCGCCGTCGAGGGTGATGAAGCCGTTCTGGAAGTTCTGCTGCACGCCCTTGCCGTCCACGGCCGGGAACTCGTCGCTGATCGGCAGACCCAGACGTCCTTCGGCACCCTTCTCGGCGAGCCACGCCTCGAGAATCTTGCCGCGGACCGGCCAGGCGCCGGTGAGCGGGCTCCAGTAGATGTTGCCGTGCTGGAACTCGTTGAAGCGACCGTCGCGCCCTGCGGGCTGCTCGCTGCTCGTCGGGTAGCCCAGGATGCCCGTCTCGTAGCCGAGCTGGGAGTACTTGTCGAGGATCATGCCCTGCACGCCGTGGGCGCCGGTGTCCTCGCTCCAGTACATGGCACCGATCTCGAAGCCCTGAACCGCGCCGCGACCGTCGGGGGTCGCCGCCTCGTCGAGGATCGGGTAACCGAGGGGGCCGCCCTCCCAGCCCTGGTTCTTCCATTCCTCGAAGATCTTGCCGCGGACCGCGTGGGCGCCGTGTTCGGGCGTCCAGTAGATCGCGCCGTTCCGGAAGTGGTTGAACCGTCCGCGTCCGTCGGGAGCGACGCGTTCCTCGGTGGTCGGGTAGCCGAGCTGTCCGGCCGGACCGCCGACGCCCTGGTAGGCGCCGCCGATCGCACCCGCGACCGGCACCGTCGTGCCCTCGGACGAGAAGACGCGGCCGAAGCGGAAGTCCTGCACCTTGCCACCGGCGACGTCGTATTCACCGGTGAGGCAGTCGCCGAGCCAGCCGTTCGCGTTCGCCACGTCGCCGAAGGCACCGGTGGCCTGGCACTCGGGCTTGTCGACCCCGACCCCGAGGGTGTTGGCGAGCTGCGGCCACAGCTGGTGCAGTTCGAACTCCCAGTACTTCCACGTGTGGGTGCCCGACGGCCGGTACACGATCTGGGCCGGGATGCCCTGCTTCTTGAGCTTCGTCGCGAACGCCTGCGAGGTGAGGCGCGAGAGGATCTCGAGGCCCATACCGGCGTAATTGGTGCTGACACCGGGGATGCCCGACGGATCGTCGTACGGGCCGGTGGTGCCGCTGCCGCTCGAGACGTACAGGCTCACACCCTTGAGCTTGTCGGCGAGCAGATAGGGATCGTGCGACTCCCAGCCGTCGGAGCCGGGCGCACCCCACATCGCCTCGGAGTCGAAACCGCCGGCGTCCTGCATCGCGTAGTGGATGGCCTCGGGCATGCCGAGGGTGGTCGTGGTGAGGATGCCGGACAGCGATGCCGCGAACTGCGCGAAGCCCGGGTTGCGGGCGGGCAGGAACATCGCGGCGGTACCGCCCATCGACAGGCCGACGACGCCACGCTTGTCGGTGGTGCGCCAATCGCGTTCGAGGAGCGGGGGAAGTTCCTTCGTCAGGAAGGTCTCCCACTTGTAGTTCTGTCCGTTGTTCTGGTCGATCCAGTCGGAGTAGAAGCTCGACTGGCCGCCCACCGGCAGCACGACGTTGACGTTCTTGTCGGCGAAGAACGCTTCCGCGTCGGTCTCGAGCGTCCACCCGTTCTCGTCGTCGCGCGCACGCATGCCGTCGAGCATGAACACCGACGGGAACTTCGCGTCGGGCTTGCTGTTCCAGTCGCGCGCGAGCAGCAGCTGCACCTGGATCGGCGTCCCCATCGACGGCGAGTCGATCCACAGGGCGACGCGACGATCGGTGAGCCAGTCGACGGAACGGACGGTGGCGCCGGCGGTGCTCGTCGGGCCGGACTGGGCGATGAGCGGATCGGCGGTGGCCACCGAGACGGTGGTCAGACCTGCGGCGACGGGCGCGACGAGGGCTGCGGCGATCAGTGCGAGCGCACGGGATCTCCCGCTCCGCGCACCCGCAACGCGAGCCGCTCTCCTGCTCGGCCCCGTCCGTCGCTCACCGTGCTCGAGCTCAGTTCGCATCTGCATCGCTCACTTTCTGCGTTGCCGGATTTCCTGCCGAAGTGCGGCTTCGGGTGGACCGCGACGGCGGCAGTGGCAGTGCGCCCCGGCTGGATGTGCCGACTCGGGATACCGGAGTCCCGGATGTTGTTTCTACACCGGCGGCACCCGGAATCGCGGGTGCCGCGCTGTGACAGGTGAGAAAATTGTTGCAGAAAGTTACGACGCCGCCCACTCACCTGATGGTGAGCGGGCGGCGTCGTCGCTAGCAGTGCGTACCGGGGATCAGAACCCGTTCAGCGCCTCGAGGATCTGCGGGCGTGCCTTCCAGAGCTGATCCTCCCAGTACTTCCAGGCGTGCGTGCCGCGCGCCGGGAAGTCGAAGGTGGCCGGGATGCCGAGCGTGGCCAGCTTGATCTGGAACGCGCGGGTCTGGGCGAGGGACAGCGCCTCGAGGGCCATGCCGTTGGCCGTGTTGTAGTAGCCGACGAAGCCCTGCGGGTTGTCGTGCTCACCGGGCAGACCGCTGGCGGCCGAGATGTACAGCGACAGACCCTCGAGCTTCGGAGCGAAGACGAACGGGTCGTTGCGCAGCCAGGCCGGGCTCCACGGCGGGCCCCACATCGAGTCGACGTTGAAGCGGCCGGCGTCGAGCATCGCCACGCGGATGGCCTCACGCATGCCGGGAGCCGACAGGTTGAGGTAGCCGGACAGCGACGACGCGAACTTGAACTGGTCGCGGTGGTAGGCGGCCAGGGTCAGGGCGGCGGAGCCACCCATCGACAGGCCGAGGATGCCGTTGTTGTTGCGCGAGACACCACGGGTAGCGAGGTAGTCGGGCAGCTGCTCCGTCAGGAACGTCTCCCACTTGTAGGTGATGTCCTGGCCGTTCAGGTTGGACGGCGCGTACCAGTCGGTGTAGAAGCTCGACTGTCCGCCGACCGGCATGATGAGGCTGACGTTGTCGTTCGCGAACTGCTGCAGGGCGTTCGTCTCGAACGTCCAGGCGTTCGCGTCGTCCCGGGCGCGAAGGCCGTCGAGCATGTAGAGCGCCGCGTCGCCACCGCGCGCAGCCCACTGGATCTGAACCTTGATCGGGCCCATGTCGGACTCGACGAAGACCTCTTCGAAGCCCCCTGCAGGTGCGCGGTGCGAGACCGGCGCTCCCTGCGCCGGCGCGGCGACGGCGGCGGTGGTTCCGACGAGGCCGGCAGCCACGGGGAGGACCAGAGCTGCTGCGGCGGTGCCGAGCAGTCGCCGTCGAAGGCCCTGCCTCAACCTCGGGACAAAACGCATGAACAATGCTCTCTTTCTCGTCTGCGGCGTCCGCGTTCGCGTCCCCCGGATTCCGGCGATGACGACCGCGGAAGGCCGCCCCAAGTCACACTGCGGTCAAAACTGTAAAGGACCGCGTGATCTCTGACAAACCCTGGTTTCAACAGCTCTTGGGCACCTCTTGACCTGTAGGTCAAGCACGCGCTGCCGGAAAGTTACCCATCCGTGATGCGCCGTGATCCTATCGAGACGGTCGAAGGGGGCCAAGTTGATCTCGGTGTCCGGCCGTCACCCCCGCGGCGGTGGCATCGGCAGGTCACAACGCTGGATCTCGTACTCCGGCACCCGTTCGATCCGGTACGAGGCGTAGTCGAGCGCGTTGCGCAGGTTCCTCTTGAACAGCGGCCAGGTCAGTTCCGCACTCGAGGAATCGATCAACTCCCGGGTCTCGGGACAGGTCAGCGCGGTCTTCGCCATCGCGACCCAGTCCTCGTCGAGATAGCCCGGCATCCACGGATGCACGTCGACCATGCCCGAATCGGCGACCACCCAGTCGGGGAACAGGATCTTGTCGTGGCCGATCCGGCCGTCCTCGAGACGCTCGGTGTGCGCGGCGAGCGGGTAGGCCAGACCCATCTGGTCGACGACCCGCACGTCCAGACCCGTGTTCATGCTGGTCATACCCAGGTTCAGGAAGAACACCGTATGTCCGGCACCACCCGGTGGGATGGGCTCGGGCGGCGGCACGACATCCCACGCGTCGAAGGAGGGAGTCGGCAGCAACAACCCGCCGTTCGGGGTGTTCGCGATGGCCTCGACCATGGCCCGCATGCGCGGGTAGTCGAGATAGTCCTCGGCCCGGATGGGATGCAGATGCCCGGTGTTGAGGGCGTAGAAGGCGCGCTCGTCGACGATGCCGGAGCGGCCCACCACAGCGCCTTCGGTCATGCCGGTCGTGTTGGCCGCAGCGGCCGTCCACACCACGGTGCCCAGCCACAGCACGGCCAGCGCACCCGCGACCTGCGTCGGCCGGTTGTTGCCGATCTCTGCCCGGTCCGGGACCCGCAGTGGGACGACGGCAACGGGCAGGAGCAGGCAGAACAGCGGCGGCAGGAGGACGCGGCCGTGCATGAAGTCGCCGCCCACACGCAGCGAGTACAACGCGAGCAGCACGCCCGAGCCGAGGAACAGCACGACGACGGCGGTCGGCGTGCGCAACAGGTTCTGCGCCCAGGTCAGGGTGGCCCGCACGTCGCGCGGATCGGGACGTGCCGCCGCGGCGGTGAGGCCCGCGGCGTCACGGCTGGTCGCGAGGACGAGCGCGGCGAGGATTGTGAGGAACAACAGCGGCAGCCACAGCAGATACGGCGAGACCAGGTTGCCGAGATATTCGAGGCCCTGCGACCACTTGGCACCACCGGCGTCCTTGGCGACCGCGGTGTTGGGATAGGGCAGTCCGTAGTAGCCCATGCGCCAGATCTGGTAGCCGACCGGGATCGCTCCGGCGACCGCGACCATCGCGATGCGAATGCGCAGGTCCAGGCCGGGCGCGAGGAACAGCATCGCGAGCGCGAGCACCGCGACCAGCGCGAGTTCGGGTCGCACGAGCGGGCCGAGTCCGGCGACGAACGCCGTGGCGAGGATCTGCCCCGTACCCGGAAGCGATCCGTCCCCTCCCGGCGTGGGGGTCGCCCACCGTGCCATGAGCAGCCACAGCAGACCGAGCCAGCAGATCACCAGGCAGGACTCGAGGCCCGAGGTGGCGAAATCGCGGGCGGGGGGCACCGCGATGTAGACGAGGACACCGGCGGGCAGGAGCAGCACGGTCCCCGTGGTGGCGCGCAGTCGCCACCGGTACAGGCGTGCGGCACCGAACATGGCGAGGACGATCGCGCCCGTCGACAACACGAGCGCGATCGTGAGCACCACGTATTCGAGGCGGAGGCCGGTGAGCCATCCACCCGCGTAGACGATGTACGTCCAGGCGGTGGAGGTGTTGGCCTCCACGCGCTCCCCCGCGTTGAACACCGGCCCGTTGCCGGCGAGGAGATTGCGCACGGTCCGCAGGACGATGAGGCCGTCGTCGGCGATCCAGCGCCGCTCCCACGCTCCCCAGAACATCAGGAACGCGGAGACGACCACACCGGCGGCGAACACGCCGCGGGCGAGGCGGTCACGCCGAACGGGCCGGACCGTACTGGACGGTCCGGCCTCGGTGTCGTGGACGCCGCGCACGACGTCAGAAGAGGTAGACAGCACCGCCGACCACCAGGATCCACACCACTGCGAGCAACTGCAGCACCCGGTCCTTCAGGGCGATCTCCTCGGGTTCGCCGGCTTCACCGCCGTCGACGTCGACCGCGTAGCGCAGGATGGCGACGACGAACGGGATCATCGAGATCGCGTACCAGTTGGAGCCGGCCACGTTGTCCTGCTCGAACGCCCACAGGCCGTAGCAGAGCACGACCGCCGTCGCCGCGACCGTCCACACGAACCGCAGGTAGGTCTCGGTGTAGTACTCGAGCGACTTGCGGATCTTCGCGCCGGTGCGGGTCGCGAGGCGCAGTTCGGCGTATCGCTTGCCGGCCGCCATGAACAGCGACCCGAACGCCATGATCAGCAGGAACCACTGCGACAGCGGGATCTCGGCGGCCACACCACCGGCGATGGCACGGATCAGGAAGCCCGACGACACGATGCAGATGTCGAGCACGGCCTGGTGCTTGAGCCCGAAGCAGTACGCGAGCTGGATGCCGATGTACACGGCCATGACGACGGCGAGCTGCCAGTTCGCGACGAACGACAGCGCGATCGAGCCGACGAGCAGCACCGCCGCGAGGATGTACGCGAGTCGCACCGGGAGCACGCCGGCCGCGATGGGCCGGAACCGCTTGGTGGGGTGTGCACGGTCGGCCTCGACGTCCATCGCGTCGTTGACGAGGTAGATGCCGGAGGCGGCCATGCAGAAGACGACGAAGGCGAGCGCGACGGGCAGCAGCACGTCGACCTGGGTGACCGAGCCGGCCGCCATCGGGGCCGCGAGCACCAGGACGTTCTTCACCCACTGTCGGGGACGGACCGCCTTGACGATCCCGGCGCCCAGGCTCTTGGGCGCCTCCTTGACGGGCGCCGGTTCCTCGCTCATCGATCTCCCCACTTCGTCTCTGCCCGCGCCACGACGGCCGCGGACGCCGCACCGAGTGCCGCACCCGCCAGTACATCCGTCGGATAGTGCACGCCCAGCACCAGGCGGGACAGCATCATGGGCGGCACGAGCACCGCGGGAAAGGGTAGCCCGGTGGTGCGGGCGAGCAGCACGGCCGCCGCAGTCGTGGACGTCACATGCGACGACGGGAAGCTCAACCGGCTCGGCGTGGACACGTTGACCTGCACCGTCGGGTCCACCGGCCGCGGCCGGCGCACGACCCGCTTGATCACGACGGACGCCGCGTGGGCACCGAACGCACCGACCGCCACGCTCGCCCACTTGCGGCGACGGGGGCGGTCGACGAGGGCGCCGGCGGCGCCGATCGCGATCCAGCCGAGTGCGTGCTCACCGAAGTGCGACATGCCGCGGGCGATCTTCGTCGCGGCGGGCACGGCACCGGCGGTGGCCTGGACGGTCTGCAGGATCCGGACCTCGGTGTCGGTGCTCCTCCAGTGACGTGCGGCCGCACCGTCCGCGGCTGCACCGTCCACAGCCGCACCGTCTGCGGTCGTGGCCGCAGCGCTGCTGTCAGTTGCCGATACCGAAGACACGCTCCCACTCCTCCTTGCTGGTCAGGGCGGGAACCGCGTCCCGGTACCGCTTCTTCATCTCGGGGAACCGGCGAGCGAGTTCGCGTCGCAACCGGAGCGCCTCCGTGAGCAGGGCCTGGGCCTGCGCACGATCGCGCTTACGGTAGACGACACCCCGACCGTCCGCCGTGGTGACCGTCACGCCGTCGACCTGCGAGAGCAGGAACCACCGCGCGTCGATGGTCGGCACGTTCAGCTGCGGCCGCTCGTGGTGCTCGCGGTTCTCGGGGCGCACGTTGTGCAGTACACCCTTCGCGAGACGCTTGACCTTCGCGACCGCACCCTCGGGCAGGCCCACGGCGCCGACCTCGGCGCCGGATGCCATCGGCAGTTCGGTCGACGACGGCAGCACCACCGCGTCGGGGAAGTTCTTCCGCAGTGCGTGCACCTCGCCGAGGGCGCGCGGCAGCAGATCGAACAGGTTCTCCGGGCCGGCGAGGAAGTCCTCGATGGCCTTGTTCTGGATCGCGACCGTCGAGTACTCGAGGCACACGAGGTGCTTGATCGTGGCCTTGATGGTGTCGAGCACCATCGCCTTGGGGTCGCCGTGCTGGTGCAGCGCGGCCACGACGAGCCGGTTGCGCAGGTGGAAGTACGCCTGCCAGTCGATGGCGTCGTCCTTGTCGCTCCACGCCATGTGCCAGATCGCGGCGCCGGGCATCGTCACCGTCGGGTAGCCGGCCTCGCGGGCCCGGAGGCCGTACTCGGCGTCGTCCCACTTGATGAACAACGGCAGGGGCTGGCCGATCTCCTCCGCGACGACGCGCGGGATCATGCACATCCACCAGCCGTTGAAGTCGACGTCGATGCGGCGGTGCAGGAGCTTCGAGTTCTCCCGGTCGCGCAGCGGCTTGGTGGAGAAGTCGTGGTCGTACTCGACGTTCGGGGCGGCACCCCACATGAAGTTCGCGCGGTGGATGACCTCGCCCATGGTGTGCAGGTGGCTGCGTTCCTGCAGGTTGAGCATCTGCCCGCCGACGAGCATCGGGGTCCGCGCGAAACGCGACAGGGCGAGGGCGCGCAGGATCGAGTCGGGTTCGATCTCGATGTCGTCGTCCATGAACAGGATGTAGGGAGCATCGGTGGTCTTCAGCGCCTCGTACATGATGCGGCTGTAACCACCGGAGCCACCGAGGTTGCCCTGGTCGTGGATGACGAGGCGAGCACCGAAGGGTTCGGCGGCCTCCGCGAAGTCGGCCTCGTCGCGCACCTTGCGGGTGCCCTGGTCCGGGATGATGACGGCGTCGACGACGTCCATCACCAGCGGGTCGGACGCGAGCGCACGCAGCGCCTTCACGCAGTCGGCGGGACGGTTGAAGGTCGGGATGCCCACGGCGACCGAGGCACGGCCGGGCGCCTCGACGGGTGCGTACCAGCCGGCGGCGTGCAGGGTGACGTCGCTGTCGGTGGTCACGTCGAACCACAGCCAGCCGCCGTCCTCGAACGGACCGAGGTCGGCGTCGATCTCGACGATCGTCTCCGTTCCGCGGAACTCACGTCCGGTGACGTGGATGCGGCTCGAGTCGGCCTTGCTGCGGTACAGGTCGACGCGGCCGTGGCCGGTGAGCTCGAGACGCAGCACCACCGAACCGAGCGTGCTCCAGCGACGCCAGTAGCTCGCCGGGAAGGCATTGAAGTAGGTGCACAGCGACACCTCGGACTCCGCGCCGATCGCCAGCGTCGTCCGGCTCGTCGCGTGGGCGCGACGCGCATTGGTGGGCGACTCCTCGAGGTAGAGCGTGCGCACGTCGAGGGGCTCGCCCGGTCGCGGCAGGATGATGCGCTGCAGCAACGACCGGCCGAGCAGGCCGTCCTGCTCCGCGACGGGAACACTCACGGCCGCCTCGTGCTTGCCGGCGTTCGCGGCCGCGGCGTGCTTCGCGGCGCTCACGAGGCATCCCCGGCGATGGGCGCTCCCGATTCGAAGTGCGGGGCCAGGACGTTGTCGAACATCGACAGCGCGCTGGCGATCGCCATGTGCATGTCGAGGTACTGGTAGGTGCCGAGTCGGCCACCGAAGAGCACCTTGTTCTCGGCTGCTTCCTGCTTCGCGAGGGCGCGGTAGGCGCCCAGCTTCTCGCGGTCCTCGGAGGTGTTGATCGGGTAGTACGGCTCGTCGTCGTTCTCGGCGAACCGCGAGTACTCCCGCATGATGACCGTCTTGTCGGCCGGGTAGGTGTCGCGCTCGGGATGGAAGTGCCGGAACTCGTGGATCCGGGTGTAGGGCACGTCGGCGTCGTTGTAGTTCATGACCGGGGTGCCCTGGAAGTCGCCGGTGGGCAGCACCTCGGTCTCGAAGTCGAGGGTGCGCCATCCGAGGCGACCCTCGGAGTAGTCGAAGTAGCGGTCGAGCGGGCCGGTGTAGACGACGGGAGCGTCGGGGCTGGCCGCGCGGATCTCGTCGCGCACCGCGAACCAGTCGGTGTCGAGCCGGACCTCGATCCGCTCGTCCTTCGCCATGTTCTCGAGCCATGCCGTGTAACCGTCGACCGGCAGACCCTCGTAGGTGTCGTTGAAGTAGCGGTTGTCGAAGGTGTAGCGGACGGGCAGCCGGGTGATGTTGCCGGCGGGCAGTTCCTTCGGGTCGGTCTGCCACTGCTTGGCCGTGTAGTCGCGGACGAACGCCTCGTAGAGGGGGCGGCCGATCAGGGAGATGGCCTTCTCCTCGAGGTTCTTCGCCTCGGCGGTGTCGATCTCGGCGGCCTGCTCCTTGATGAGGGCGCGTGCCTCGTCGGGACTGAAGTACCGGCCGAAGAACTGCGACACCAGTCCGAGACCCATCGGGAACTGATAGGCCTGGCCCTTGTGCATCGCGAACACGCGGTGCTGGTAGCCGGTGAAATCGGTGAACTGGTTCACGTAGTCCCACACCCTCTTGTTGGAGGTGTGGAACAGGTGGGCACCGTACTTGTGGACCTCGATTCCGGTTTCCGGCTCGGGCTCGGAGTACGCGTTGCCACCGAGGTGGTGGCGACGCTCGATCACGAGCACTCGCTTGCCGAGCTGCGTGGCCGCGCGCTCGGCGATCGTCAGTCCGAAGAATCCGGAGCCGACGACGATCAGGTCGTACTCACCGGTGGAGGGCTGGGGCGCTGATGCAGCAGTCACGGGAGACCAGGGTATGCGACTCCGTCGCGGAGGTGCCCTCTCGGTCCGGGCGGACCGAGAGGGCCGTCACACTCACACGTAGTGGATGAGCGCGTCACGGACGAATTCGGCGCCTTCACGTCCTCCGTAGTTCGCTGCGAAACGCTCGTCCTCGACGTACATGTCGGCGAGACCGAGCACGTACTCCCGCGGACTGCCCTCCGCAGTGCCGCCTCCCGGGGTGCCCGGAATCGACGACAGCCAGGCGACGTGCCGCCGCGCGAGGTCCTGTGCTTCGGGCCCGGCGGGGTCCAGCCCGGCCCGGGCCGCCGCGGTCCAGTCGTGGTTCAGCTGCTCGACCTGTTTCATCCAGTCGTGCCTGGCGGCGTCGTCCATGCCCCGCCACCACCGGTCGCCCGAGTCGTAGGCGTCCTTGCCCCACCGTTCGATCACTTCGTCCCGGTGCTGCGTGTGGTCGAACCCGTCGAACACTTCGTCTGCCACGAGTTCCTCCCCTCTCTCCGTCTTCGCCAAGGTGGTGCGCACCGCCGCGATACGGCGGTCCAACTGCCGGCGCTCGTGTTCGAGCAGGTCGAGGTGGGTGCGCAGTGCGCTCGCGGTGTCGTCGTGACCGGCGAGCACGTCGCGGATCGCGGGCAGGGCCAGCCCCAGGTCGCGGAGCAGCAGGATGCGCTGGAGACGCACGAGTGCGTCCTCGTCGTAGAACCGCATGCCGTTGCTGCCGGTGCGGCTCGGACGCAGCACCCCCACCTCGCCGTAGTGCCGCAGCGTGCGGCTGGTGACACCGGCGGCGCGTGCCAGTTGCTGGATCGACCATTCCCGCACGTGCCCACCTCCTCTTCTTTCCGGCTACGACCAGCGTGCATCTTGACGTTGCGTCAATGTCAACACTCGTCGTCGGGGTGCCGGAACGCCACCGGCCGGTCGCCCCGTTCGGGCGACCGGCCGGTCGAGGTGTGCCGTGGGATTACTCGGCGCTACCCGTGCTCGGGAACCAGTCCTTCAGGAAGCTCGCGTCGATGACCTGAGCACCGAGGTCCGGTGTCCACACGATCGCGCCGCCGGTGAAGATCCGGAACTTGCCGATCTCGTCGGGCAGCATCAGCTCGGGGCCGATGGGCGAGCCGAGCACGCTGTCGACGCCGCCGAGATCCAGGTAGGCCTGCTCGATGGGCGAGGTGCCGGTGCCGCTGCCGAAGGGATCGGTGCCGGTCTCCGGGCCGGGTTCGGGTGCCGGAGTGACCTCCGGGGCGTCCTCGTCGATGCCTTCCTTGACGGTGAACCAGTCGGAGCGCAGTCCCAGCTTGGTCCGCGCCTCGGCACCCGTCGTCTCGATGGTGCGGTCGGAGCCGACCACACGGACGCGGGTCACGCGACCGCCTTCGGGGCCGAGATTGTTGCGGGAGAGCACCTCGAAAGCCTGGAGGTCGCCGACGCCGAACTTGCTGCCGATCTCGGCCGCCGTGAAGGTCTTGGCCCATTCGCGGTTCGGGGCGACCTTGTCGCCCTCGTCCTCGACGGGCGGGAAGGTGCCGCCGGCCGAGTAGCCACCGGTGGAGGCGGAGAACTCGCTGCGCACGACCTCGCCGTCCTTCATCAGGACGGTTCCGCGGGTGGTGCGCACACCGTCGTCCGTGCGCGGATCCTCGACGCCCGACCCGCCGTAGACCTGGCAGTCCGTGGTGTCGCAGGTCTGCCACTTCTCGTGACGCTTCTCGGCGAGGGCGTAGGAGCGCGCGGCGATGGCCTGTGCCCGCAGCGCCTCGGCGCCACCGGTGTCGGCCCAGCCGGGCAGTGCCTCGGCGGGGACCACGCTGCGCAGGTAGTCCTCGACGTGGAGGCGGTTGACGGTGCGCGGGGCGGTGCCGTCGAGCACCACACCGAGGGCACCGCGGTAGGTCTTGTCGTCCGAGCACATCGTCAGGTGCTCGTTCGCGGGACGGTCCTCGGCGAGGTCGATCGGATCGACCCACGGCAGGTCGGTGGCGGCCTGCCACAGCACGTCGCCGCTGCAGCCCTCCGTGACGACGACGTTCGCGCCGCCGTCCGGGGTGGGTGTCAGGTGCGCGGCCTCACCGGGCGCGAGCTGCTTGCCGGCGACGATCATGCCGGTGTCGGAGTAGACGTCGAGGGTGTGGTCGTCGCGGGCCATGAGACGCACCGCGATCATCGCGTCGTCGACCGTGCCGAGTTCGGTGCCGCCGTAGTAGTGGCCGATGATCCGTTCGGCGGTCCACCCGTCCTGGGCGTAGCCGTAGGCACCCCACTGCCCCATGCCGCGACCGTGGCCGTGACCGAAGCCGCTGAACGTGAAGGGAGTGTCGGCCGAAACCGCTTGCACGACACCCGGTGCCGCCTGGTTGCTCTGGACGAGCGCGCCGACGCCGGCTCCGACGAGCAGCGCGGGAGCGACCCCGATCGCGGCAGCACGGGCGACGGAGGGACGCCATCCGTTGCGCAGCGGCCTGCCGAGGATGATGCGCCGCCTCCGGATCTTGCCTCTGCGCCCGATGGACTGTCGTGACATGACGTTGCTCCCTCGTTGTCGCTGTAGGCGCGAACTCGTGATCCGCGATATCGGACAATTTCGACCGATCCTCAAGCTCAGGTTGAGGCTTAAGGTTTGCTGCGTCTAGTGTGACAAGAGTGACGGAGCTAGGCAACAAATGTCACAGAAGCAACACAAGAATCACGAGTTACAGAACTTTCGTGTCCGAACCGGACTACGGAAGCGACACATAAGGGACGATCCGAAGTCGGAACCGTCCGCTGGAGCACCAACGACAGGGAGTAGCAAACAGTGCCGCATCGCCGCCCCAAGCCGTCGATCGTCCTGGGTGCCGTCGCCGCCCTGGCCGTCGCGACGCCCTTCGCCGTCACCGGGCTGACCAGCACCGCTCCCGAGATCCGGAATGCCAACGACACCGTCGAGGCAGTGGCACCCGATATCGCGGAAGTCGTGCTCGCCTCGGTGCCCGACCTGATCATCCCGCTCGAGGAACTGACCGGCCTCAACCTGCCGGACCTCAGCCTGAAGGAGATCGTCGACGGGCTCCCGCAGATCACGACTGCTCCCGACCCGAACGGCGGACTCGTCCAGCGCGTCGGTGCGACCGTCAAGGAACTCACCCGCGACACCCCGTTCAGCCTCGTCGCCCTCGCCGCCGAGGACGTCGCCGCCACCGACGCGCTCATCCGCGCGCAGCACGACGACGGCAGCTGGGGTCCGTGGACCGCGACCCAGCCGATCGAGACCCGCGCCGACGACGCCACGAACGAGGGACGCTCCGGCACGGAACCGATCTACGTCGGCGCCACGCGTGCGGTGCAGGTGTTGCTGACGCCGCGTCCCGGCCCCGAACCGAACCTCGCCGGCGCGGAGGCCCCGCCGGCACCCGAAGCCCCTGCTCCCGCTCCCGAGGCACCCGCCCCGGAGGCACCCGCTCCTGCAGCCCCTGCTCCCGAGGCCCCGGCGGAGGCCCCGGTCCCCGTCGACGAGGCACCCGCGCCGGTCGCTGCACCCGCAGCCGATGCGCCCGACCTCGGATACGTGCCCGCATCGTCGTCCAAGCCGCTGCGCGAGAATCCGCTGCAGGCAGCTGCCGAGGCGGTCAGCGCCGTGCTCATCTCGCCCGGCAGCAGCGAGGCCGACGCGCGACTCGAGGACATCGCGAGCCCGCTCGGCAACTCCGGCCTGAAGGTGATCACCCGCCAGCAGTGGGGTGCCGACGAGTCGATGCGCTGCCAGAACCCGACCTACGACGACTCCCTCGGTGGCGCGACCGTGCACCACACCGCGGGCAGCAACAACTACTCCAAGGCCGAATCGGCCGAGATCGTGCGCGCGATCTACGCGTACCACGCACGCACGCTCGGCTGGTGCGACATCGGATACAACACGCTCGTCGACAAGTACGGCCAGATCTTCGAGGGTCGCGCCGGTGGTCTCGAGCGCAACGTCCAGGGCGCCCACGCGGGTGGGTTCAACGAGAACACGCACGGCATCGCGATGATGGGCGACTTCTCGACCCAGGCCCCGCCGCAGGCCGCGGTGGAGTCGGTCGGCAAGTTCCTCGGCTGGCGTCTGGCCCGCGCGGGACTGAATCCCAAGGGCCGCACCACGATGTACTCCGAGGGCACGTCGTTCACCCCGTACCCGCGCGGTGCGGCGGTGGATCTGCCGATCATCTTCGCGCACCGCGACGTGGGCAACACCAGCTGCCCGGGTGATGCCGGCTACTCGCAGATGGGCAAGATCCGCGACATCGCCGCCGCTGCGGCGAAGGGCGGTGGCGGTGGCACTGCCCCGCAGCCGTCCAACCCGCAGCCCTCGAACCCCCAGCCTTCGAACCCGTCACCGTCGAATCCGAAGCCGAACGTGCCGGACGTCAACGTCGGAGCGCTCGCCTCGGGCTCGGCCGACACTGCCGAAGGTGTCGTCGACGAACTGATCCGCCTCAGCGGCCACCCGCTGGTCCAGAAGTGGCTCGCCGAAGGCGGCGAACTCGGACGGCTCGGGCAGGCGGTGACCTCGATCCTTCCCGCGGTCAAGAGCGGTTTCGAACGAGTGAACTTCGTCAACGGTGCCATCTACACGTCACCGAACGGCGGCACGTGGACGGTACTCGGCGAGATCTACAAGGCGTGGGAGAAGAACGGACTCGACGCTGGTGAGCTGGGGTTGCCCACCAGCGACGAGTACCGGGTGCCGGACGGTTGGCGTTCGGACTTCGAGTTCGGCTCGCTGATCTTCAACGAGGTCACGGGTGTCGTCACCAAGGTGCTGCGCGCCTACGACGACGCCTACGACCAGGCGATGCAGGATCAGCCGGCCGACGTCGCAGGACCCGCACCCGAGGGTGCTCCTGCGCCCGAACCCGGACCCGAACCGGCACCTGCGCCGGAACCGGCACCCGAACCGGCGCCCGCGGGCTGACCCGCAGCGCACCGGTAGGAACGAGTCACCGCCACCACCGTTCGAGAACGCGGGCCACCCCGTCCTCGACGTTGGTGGCGGTGACTTCGTCTGCGACCGACTTCGCGTCCGGATGCGCGTTCTCCATCGCCACACCGTGACGCGCCATCGTCAGCATCGGGATGTCGTTGGGCATGTCGCCGAAGGCCGCGAGATTCTCGTGTGAGACGCCGAGCAGCCGGGCCATCTCCTGGAGACCGGACGCCTTCGTGACCCCCGCCGCGGAGATCTCGATGAGTCCGTGGGTCGTCGAATAGGTCACGTCGACCAGCCCATGCAGTTTCGGCACGAGAGCCTCCGCCATCTCCCGGCTGGTCGCGCCGGGGAGCCGGACGAGCAGCTTGATGGCGGGCTCACCGATCACCTCGTGCTCGGCGAGTTCGGTGTTGTCCGGATTCAGCCAGGCGTGCTCGTAACCGGGAGCGCTGACGAACTGCGGCGTCGCGGCGTCGTGGGCCCGCTCCCCCACCCGCTCCGCGGCCAGACCGCAACCGGGAAGTACCGACGAGGCCACCTCGGCGAGCCACGCCAGTTCGTCGACCTCGAGCACCGCGGCGCTGAGCACCCGGTCGGTGGAACTGTCGTAGAGCACGGCACCGTTCGCGCACACCGCCATCGGCGCGTAACCCAGCTCCTCGACCACCGGCGCGATCCAGCGCGGCGGGCGGCCGGTGGCCAGGACGAACGGAACACCGGAGTCGACGACCGCATGCACCGCGGCGCGGGTCCGATCGGACACCTTCTCGGTGTCGTCGATCAGGGTGCCGTCCACGTCCGTGGCCACCAATCCGGGACGCGACGCGTCCGTGGACGCAGGACGCACCGCGTCCGTGCTGTGGTCCCGATACGGCTCTCGACTCGACTCTGCGTTCACTCCGTCATTGTGCCGAAGTACCGCGGTCGCCGCCTGCGTCGTCGTTGCCGCTACCGGCAGCACCTTCACGGGCGGCACGTTCGCGGGCCTTCCGCGCGCGGCGCTCGGCGGCCACGGCCTCGTCCAGGGCGGTCGCCTCCTCGAGGGTCGGCGCGGATCCGCCCAGCCGGCGGGGCACCCAGTAGGCACCGGACTCGTGGGTGTAACCGTCCTGGACCCGGTGGAGCATCTCCTCCATGGTCGCGTGGAGCTGCGCGGTCATCTCCGCTGCCGGCTCGAACGGCTGGATGGGGGCGCCCACCTCGATGGTGATCGGGGTGTTCGTACGTCCGAGCCGCTTCGGGTGGCCCTTCGTCCACACCCGCTGCGACCCCCAGATGACCATGGGGACCACCGGGACACCGGCTTCGTTCGCCATCCGCGCCGCACCGGACCGGAACGCCTTGAGCTCGAAGCTGCGGCTGATCGTCTCCTCGGGGAACACGCCCACGAGCTGCCCGGCACGCAGCGCCTCCACGGCGAGTCGGTAGGACTCGCCGGCGTCGCCGCGGTCGACGGGGATGTGCTTCATCGCGCGCATCATGGGGCCGGAGACCTTGTGGTCGAAGACTTCCTTCTTCGCCATGAAGCGGATGTACCGCTTGGTGGCCCGGGCGGGGATCCCGGCGTAGGTGAAGTCCATGTAGCCGGTGTGGTTGATCGCGATGACCGCGCCACCCGTCGCCGGGATGTTCTCCGCCCCGGTGATCGAGAATTTCAGCCCTTGCGCTGCGAAGAGCGTGCGGGCGACACCGATGATGGTCCGATAGAAGGGTTCCACGCCGGTCAGCCTAGCGGGGCCCCGGTGGAGGAACGACCGTGATCATCGTCGAAAGGCAAAGCTGTGCGCACCCTCCCCCGAAAGCCCGACGTACTCGCACTCGCCGGCCTCGCCGTCGCCGTCGTCCCCACCGTCACCGGTTGCGAGGGCGACGGGCAGTCCGGCATCCCGTCCGAGAGTCCGGAGCCGAGCGCGGTGGACACCGTCGAGGAGACCACCACCCCCGCCGCGACGCCCACGGTGGTCGTCGGGGACGTCCCCGGCAATCCCGCCGCCACCGCGGCGCTGCAGGCGTGGACGAACGACCTCGCCGGCGGCGTCGATGTGGTGGGCAGGTGCTGGACGATCGCCCCGGAGCGGGCCCGGCAGATGTACGCCGACGTCGACGCGATCACCGCCGCGGTGCAACAGCCGGGCAGGGACGGCCAGTACGCGGTGACGTGGTCGGCCGGCGGCATCGACGTGTCCGTCCTGCGCAGCGAGATCGCGTCCGGCTACGCGTGCCCGTACGTGAACCCGACCGGTGCGCCGGGCTACACCGACGAGGACGCCCGCTACGCCGTCGAACGATTCCTGGGACGGGCGATCGGTGAGCCGGTGCACCCGGACGACACCGAGGAGCGGTACCCGCTGGTGTGTGAGGCGCGGGGCACATGGGATCCGTGGGGTACCGGGAACCCGGGCGTGCCGCCGCTGGCCACCGATCCCGACGTCCTCGGCGACCTCGAATCCTTCGACGCCGCGGCCGCCTCCGTCACGCCGATCTCGGAGGCGTACACGAGTGTGACGATTCCGATCGTGGAGGCCGACACACCCCGTGACCTGGTGGTCCTGCTCACGACGGGGAGCAACGGGTACTGCCTGGGCGCAATGGACTGACGGGCGGCGCCTACCCTGGTAGGCGTCGGTCAGCACGTCAGGAGGGTACGAAGTGCAGATCACCAGCGTCGGACACGCCGGTTTCCACATCCAGACCGAAGCGGGGTCCATCCTGTGCGATCCGTGGGTCACGCCCGCGTACTTCGCCTCGTGGGTGCCCTTCCCGGACAACACCGGTCTCGACTGGGACGCTCTCGGCAACGTCGACTACCTGTACGTCTCGCATCTGCACAAGGATCACTTCGATCCCGACACGCTGAGCAAGCACGTCAACAAGGACGCGACCGTCCTGCTGCCCGACTATCCGGTGCCGGACCTGCGTCGCGAGCTCGAGAAGCTCGGCTTCTCGAAATTCTTCGAGACCACCGACTCCGTCAAGCACACGGTGAGTGGGCCCGAGGGCGATCTCGACATCATGATCATCGCGCTGCGCGCGCCGGCCGACGGACCGATCGGCGACTCGGGCCTGATCGTCTCCGACGGCGAGTCGACCGTGTTCAACATGAACGACGCGCGGCCGATCGACATGGACGTCATGCACGAGGCGTTCGGGAAGATCGACATCCACCTGCTGCAGTACTCGGGCGCCATCTGGTACCCGATGGTCTACGACATCCCGAAGAAGACCAAGGCCAACTTCGGCAAGCAGAAGCGCCAGCGCGGCATGGACCGTTGCCGCAGCTACATCGACCAGGTCGACGCGACGTGGATCGTGCCGTCCGCCGGTCCGCCGGTCTTCCTCGACGACGACCTGCGCGACCTCAACGACGACCACGGCGACGAGGGCAACATCTTCCCCGACCAGCAGGTCTTCCTCGAGCAGCTGCGCATCCACGGCCGCGAGGGCGGTCTGCTCATGATCCCGGGTTCGGTGGTGGATCTGAAGGGCAGCGAGCACATGACGCTCACGCACCCGATCCCCGACGAGCAGGTCGAGGCGATCTTCACGAACAAGGCCGTCTACCTCGAGGACATGGCGCAGCGTTTCGCTCCGGTGATCGCGGCGCAGAAGGCGGCCTGGGCGCCCGCCGAGGGCGAGCCGCTGCTGCCCGCGCTCAAGGCGAAGTTCGAGCCGATCATGGCGCAGTCCGATCTCATCTGCGACGGCATCGGTTATCCGGTGGGTCTGGTGATGGGCGACGAGACCGTGGTGCTCGACTTCCCGAAGCGCGTCGTGCGCGAACCCATCGAGGGAGAAGGCAAGTACCGCTACGGTTTCCGCATCGCTCCCGAGCTCGTGCGCACGGTGCTGCGCGACGACGAGCCCGACTGGGTCAACACGATCTTCCTGTCCACCCGGTTCACGGCCTGGCGCATCGGCGGATACAACGAGTTCCTCTACACCTTCTTCAAGTGCCTGACCGACGAGCGCATCGCGTACGCCGACGGCTGGTTCGCCGAGGCACACGACGACTCGGCGTCGATCGAGTTGGGCGGCTACGAGATCCAGCGTCGCTGCCCGCACCTGAAGGCGGACCTGTCGAAGTTCGGTGTCGTCGACGGCACCACGCTGACCTGCAACCTGCACGGCTGGCAGTGGGATCTCGAATCGGGCCGCTGCAAGACGTCGAAGGGTCACGAACTGCGCAGCACCAAGCTGTGATCCGCACCCGGTAGTCACCGCTCCCGTTCGGTCGCGGCGGGTCGCGCCGCGGGCAACAGCCTCGGCGCGACCACGCCCAGCCCGACCAGTGGGAGCACCGTCACCGCGACCAGCACCGCCATCGGCAACCACAGCGAGCCGAGCGCGTAGGCGGCGAAGATCGCCACCGACAGCACCTCGCTCGTCAGGCCGACGACGGACGAGACGGTCGCCCGGGCACGACCGGACATCGTGTCCTGCAGGCGCGCCTCGGCGACGATCGCCGTGTTGTGCAGAGCGCCGTAACCCACACCGATCGCCGTGAACCCGGCGATCCCTCCCGCGAGGGCACCACCGGCGATCAGTACCGATCCGACCATCACGACGGCACCCATGGTGCGGCCGCTCATCGTCGCCGTCCGTCCGACGGTCGCGGCACCGACCACCTGCCCGACGGCCGTCAGCGCGACCAGCACCGGCACGAATCCGGTCTCCGCTCCCGATTCGCGTGCGAGGAGAGCGAAGTACTCGTCGAAGGCAAGGCAGGCGAGCAGCGCGGCCGCGAGGACGACCGATCGTCGCACCGCCCGGTCGGTGCGGATCTCGGACGTGCCGGCCCGCAGCGACGACATGTAGCGGACGAGGACGGTGTCGCCGCTGCCGGCGATCTCGTCGGCCTCCTCCACCTTCGGTGCAGCCGGAAGCGTTCCCACGAGCGCGATGTCGACGACGGTGATCGCGACCGAGACCCAGCCCACGAGCGCGTACCCACCGAGTTCGAACAGCGGTGCCGCCGTGAGGATCGCGACGAAGACACACGTCATCTCACCCGCGTTGGCGTATCCCATGATCGCCGCGTACCGGTGTTCGCACCCGCGCGCGGCGAGTTCGTCGTAGACGAGGGCCTCGAAGGTGCCGGATTTCATCGACTCGCTGATGCCCCACAGGACGAAACCGAGCGCGAACCCCCAGTAACCGGGCCAGATCAGCCACGTCGTGAACGCGGCGGTGAGGAGGGCGCCGCTGCCGAACAGCAGACCGCGACGGGAGACGGTGTCGGCCCACGCACCCGACGGCACCTCGGAGACGAAGGCAACCACGGACCACAGGACGAACAGCGACGAGATCGAGCGGGTGTCGAGACCGTGATCCTCGAACAGCAGCGCGTACAGGCCGTAGAGCGGCACGAACTCACGGACGGACGCGTACGCGACCACCCGCGCGGACAGCGAGGTCACCGGATCGGATCAACATCGACGGCGCATGCAACGAGAATGGCACGCCCGGCTCCACATGTCACCCCTCCGGAGGTGGGATACGGTCGGTCATCGTGAGCACGGACGAGCAACAGCAGCGGCAGCGTACCTACACGTGGGAGGACCCGGCACCGACGTCGGCGGCCAACCGCGACATGCACGGACTCGACTTCCTGCTCGGGCTGATCGACGGGACGATCCCGCACCACCCCACCTCCCGCACGCTCGGCTTCACCGTCACCGATGCCGGCGAGGGCTTCGCCGAGGTCACCCTCGAGCCGCAGGAGTTCCACGCCAACGCGGTGGGCAGCATCCACGGCGGCGTGCTCGCCACCCTCTTCGACACCGCGATGGGCTTCTGCGTGTCGAGCACTCTCGAGGCCGGGGTCGGGTACACGACCCTCGACCTGCAGGTGCGCTACGTCCGCCCGGTGCAGACCGGTAAGGGCGTCATCCGTGTGCAGGGTTTCTGCGAGCACACCGGACGTCGCACGGCGACGGCGCGCGGCGAGGCCCGCGACTCCGAGGGCCGCCTGCTCGCGACGGGCTCGACCACCTGCCTGATCCTGCGCTGACAACTGCATCCCTTACGAAAATGGCTTCCCGCTACGGCAATTGCCGTAGCGGGAAGCCGATTCTGTAGCGGATGAAGATCAGCCGGCGGGTTCGAGCACCTCGCGTCCCACGAACGGGACGAGGGCCTCGGGCACCTTCACCGAACCGTCGGCCTGCTGATGGTTCTCGAGCAGCGCCACGAGCCAACGGGTGGTCGCGAGCGTGCCGTTGAGGGTCGCGGCGGTCTGCGGCTTGCCGTTCTCGTCGCGGTACCGGATGTTGAGGCGACGCGCCTGGAAGGTGGTGCAGTTCGACGTCGACGTGAGCTCGCGGTAGCGCTCCTGCGTGGGCACCCACGCCTCGCAGTCGAACTTGCGGGACGCCGACGACCCGAGATCTCCGGCGGCGACGTCGATGACGCGGTACGGCACGTCGATGGCGGCGAGCATGTCGCGCTCCCAGGCCAGCAGACGCTCGTGCTCCGCCGCGGCCTCCTCGGGCCGGCAGTAGACGAACATCTCGACCTTGTCGAACTGGTGCACGCGGATGATGCCGCGGGTGTCCTTACCGTAGCTGCCCGCCTCGCGACGGAAGCACGACGACCAGCCCGCGTAGCGCTTCGGCCCCTTCGACAGGTCGAGGATCTCGCCCGAGTGGTAGCCCGCGAGCGGCACCTCGGAGGTGCCCACGAGGTAGAGGTCGTCCTCCTCGAGCCGGTACACCTCGTCGGCGTGCTGGCCGAGGAAGCCGGTGCCCTGCATGACCTCGGGACGCACGAGCACGGGCGGGATCATCATCGTGAACCCGTTCGCGGTGGCCTTCTGAGCGGCGAGCTGCAGCAGACCCAGCTGCAGCAGCGCACCGTAACCGGTGAGGAAGTAGAACCGGGCACCGGAGACCTTGGCGCCGCGCTCCATGTCGATGAGCCCGAGCGACTCGCCGAGCGCGAGGTGGTCCTTCGGCTCGAAGTCGAAGGTGGGCAGCTCGCCGACGGTCTCGAGCGTGACGAAGTCGTCCTCGCCGCCGGCGGGCACGCCGTCCTGCACGACGTTCGAGATCGCGAGGTGCGCGCGATCGAAGGCCTCCTGCGCGGCGTGCTGCTCGGCCTCGAGTTCCTTGACCTTCGCGGCCAGCTCCTTGGCGCCGTCGAGCAGCGCGGGGCGTTCCTCGGGGGACGCCTTGCCGACCTTCTTGCCCAGGGCCTTCTGCTCGGCGCGTGCGTTGTCGCCTGCGAGGACCGCGGCGCGACGGGAGGCGTCGGCCTCGAGCAGCACGTCGACGAGGCCCGGGTCCTCTCCCCGCATGCGCTGCGACTCGCGGACGGCGTCGGGATTCTCGCGGAGGAACTTGAGGTCGATCACGGAATCGAAGCCTACCGCTGCCAGAGTTCCAGGTAGTCGTCGCGCCCGAACATCTTCGCTGTGTCCTCCGCGGTGGGGTGCCCGTGATGCGGGTCGGCGCCGGCCTCGGCGAGCACCCGCACCACTGCCTCGACACCCTTGAAGACCGCACCCGCGAGAGGTGACTGGCCGCGGTCGTTGAGCCGGTTCACGTCGGCTCCCCGCTCGACCAGGGCCTGTACGGCGTCGGCATGACCGTGGTAGGACGCCAGCATGAGCAGCGTGTCACCGGTCTCGTTGGTGAGGTTCACCGGTACCCCGGCATCGACGTACGCGGTGAGGGTCTCGACGTCTCCCTGGCGGGCGGCGTCGAAGGTCTGCTTGGCGATCTCGAGAATCTCGGGATCGATCGGGTCGTCGGCCATGAGCCGAAACTACCTGCGTCCACTCGAACAGGCATGATGGAAGTGATGGCCGAAGACAACAAGCCCAAGCCCGACCGGCGCCCGCCCTCGGCGCGGTTGACCCGACGCGCCCTCGTGCTCGTCGCGGCCGGTGCCGTCCTGGCGGCGATCGCGACGTTCGTCGTCGCGGGGTTCCAGGGCGCCGACGGCGGGGACGACAGCGGCGGCGCCGGCATCAGCACGACCGGCGCGGTCGCCGGGGAGGCGTTCGGTACCGCCACCGCCGGTGACTGCCTGACCTGGAGTGCTCTCGACGCGAGCGACCTCGCGAAGGTCGACTGCGCCGAGACGCACCTGTTCGAGGTGGTCGCCGATATCGACCTGAGCCTGTATCCCGGCACCGAGTGGGGGCCGGGATCGCGGTTCCCGTCGGTCACGCGTTTCACCGAGCTCCGCGACGAGCAGTGCGCACCCGCCGCGATGGACTACCTCGACGGCCGGTTCGACCCGCACGGCAAGTTCAGCATCGGCCTGATCAACCCCGGCGAGGCGGGCTGGGCGGCCGGCGAGCGCACGCTGCGGTGCGGCCTGCAGTTCTCGTCGACCACCGGCAACCTGCTGCCCATCAAGGGCCGGGTCGCCGATCAGGATCAGTCGCGGGCGTGGGATGTCGGTGTCTGCATCGGCATCAACAACGGTGTGCCCGCCGACCCGGTGGAGTGTTCCAAGCCGCACGCCTTCGAGGTCGTCGCGGTCGTCGACCTGGGTGGACAGTTCCCCGGCGGCCTGCCGAGCATCGAGGACCAGGACGGCTATCTCGAGGAGACCTGCACGCGCCTGGTCAACGAGTACCTCGGCGATCCCGAGGCCCTGCGCAACAAGACCCTCACGCTGTTCTGGGACAACCTCGACTACGACAGCTGGCTCGCCGGCAGCCGCAAGGTGAACTGCTCGATCGGCAAGCAGGTCGAGGGTGGTGGCTTCTCGTCGATCACCGGCAGCGCCAAGGGCGACATCCTCATCGACGGCCAGCCGCCGGTGCCGCCGCCGCCCGTGCCGGAAGGCCGATCGCTGCCGACGCCGCTGCCGGGCGCCGTTCCCCTGCCGGGGTCGTGACGTGCCGGTGCACATGGAGGACGAGCACTTCGACGAGCTCGTCTCGGAAGCGCTCGACGAGATCCCCCGCGAACTCGCGCGGGCGATCGACAACGTCGTGGTCCTCGTCGAGCCGCGCCACGAGGACGAACCGGATCTGCTGGGTCTGTACCAGGGTGTCGCGCTGACCGAGCGCGACAGTCACTACGCGGGATCGCTACCGGACACGATCACGATCTACCGCGACGCGATCCTCGACATCTGCGAGGACGACGACGACGTCGTGCACGAGGTGCTCGTCACCGTCGTCCACGAGATCGCGCACTATTTCGGAATCGACGAAGAGCGCCTCCACCAGCTGGGCTGGGGCTGAGGCGCTCTTCGCGATCGGTACCGGGTGCTACTTGTTGCGGGCCGCGGTCGCCTTGTCGAGGCGGGGTCCCTTGGCCTTGCGCTGACCGAAGTGCGGGCTGAGCGTCGAAACGACGAACATGATGACGGTTCCGACAGCGACGACGGCCACGGTGAGCCACACGACGATGACGCCGAAGAGTTCCAACATGCCCGGTTACCTCCACAGTCGATGTCACTTCGAGGCAAACGGCACACGTCCGCCCCGGGGGTCACCCTACCGCCCGCGTTCCGCCGGGTGACGACCGACTCCGCCCGCGCTCCGGTGGGGACTCAGAGGGTGGTGAAGTGCTCGAGCTTCGGCGCTCCCGCAAGGAGGGGTCCGAGGTCGGTGATGGCGCCCTCGCCGGCGCGGAACTTGCGGTAGGCGGCGTCGTGCTCGGCCGAGCGCCACTTCTCCACGACCACCCAGCGGGCCTCGTTCTTCTGATCCACGAGGATCTCGATGCCGTCGCATCCGTCGAACTGTCGCGTCTCGTCGAGCACGCGGGTCATGACCTTCTTCGCGTCGTCGAGGGAGTCGGCCTTGAATTCGAGTTCGAGCAGAGCGGTGAGCGCCATGGGAGACCTTCCGTGATGTGCGATGTGACTGCCCTCACCACATTTCCCCATGGGTGAGAACTGCGCAATACCTCTGTGGAAACAGGATTATCGGGAGGCCGACGCGAGAGCGGGAAGGACGTGGTGCTCGAGCAGCGGCGCGAGATCGTCGGGCAGCGGTAGGGCCGCCGGGTCGAGCCAGCGCGTCTCCGCGATCTCCGCGGCGGCACCGGCGACCTCCACGAGCGGGTGTTCGTAGACGGTTCCTTCGAGCCGGTAACCGGGCTCGTTGGCGGCCTCGGCGTCGAAGACCCCGACGAGACGCAACGACGACAGATCCAGTTCGGCGCCCAGTTCCTCGGCGCACTCGCGCACGGCGGTCTCGGCCGGGGTCTCCCCCGGATCCGGCTTGCCTCCGGGCAGCATGAACCGCGACGTGTTCCGCTTCCGCACGGTGAGCACCTCACCGGCGGCGTTGCGGAGAACGACGGCGCTCACTCTGATCACACGGTCACGAATCGCGGGGTGCTGGTTCACCGGACCATCCTAGGACCGGTCAGAACATGCTGTAGCCACCGTCGATGAGCGTCGTGCTGCCGGTCTGGAAGGACGATGCATCGCTCGCGAGGTAGACGGCGATGCCTTCGAAATCCTCCGGGGTGCCCCACCGGCCGAGCGGCACGCGGCCGATGACGTTCGAGTTGAAGACGTCGGACTCCTGCAGCGGACCGGTCATGTCGGTGGCGATCCAGCCCGGCAGCACGCTGTTGACCCGGATCCGGTGACGCGCGAACTCGACCGCACAGCCGTTCGCGAGCGCGAGCACCGCGGCCTTGCTCGCCGCGTACGGCTGGTTGCGTGCGGCCCCCTGCAGCGCACCGAGGCTCGACGTGACGATCATCGACCCTCCGGTGCCCTGCTCGACGAGCACGCGCGAGGTCTCCCGCATCGTGAAGTACGCGCCGTCGACGTTCGTGGCCATGGCCGCGCGGTACCGCTCGGTCGTCGACTCGTGGAACTTCTGCAGCGACGACCCGAAGCCCGCGTTGACCACCACGATGTCGAGCCCACCGAAGTCGTCGACGAGTGCCGCGACACCGTCGGCCACGGCCTGTTCGTCGGAGACGTCGACCGAGCGCGTGGCCACGCGGCCGGCGAATCGCCCGATGTCCGCCGCGGCCTTCGCGAGCTTGTCCTCGCTCCGGCTCCACAGGGTGACGTCGGCGCCGGCACGGGCGAGGCCCCGGGCCATACCGAGACCGATCCCCGCGGAACCACCCGTGACGAGAGCGCGCTTGCCTGTGAGGTCGAACATCGAATCCCTCTTCCCTGAAACGATTACGCGTACCCGACAGCGATGTCGCGGCCGATGATCTCCTTCATGATCTCCGTGGTGCCACCGTAGATCGTCTGGATGCGGGCATCGACGTAGGCGCGCCCGATCGGGTACTCCATCATGTAGCCGTACCCGCCGTGCAGCTGCACGCAGCGGTCGACGACGCGCTTCTGCAGTTCGGTCGCCCACCACTTGGCCTTCGACGCATCCACCGGCGTGAGCTCCCCCGCGTTGAGGGCGAGTACGCACCGGTCGACGTGCGATTCGGTGATCTCGATCTCGGTGAGCATCTCGGCAAGCGCGAAGCGGGTGTTCTGCAGGTCGCCGATGGGCTTGCCGAACGCCTTGCGCTCGAAGACGTACTGCACGGTCCACTCGTAGGCGGCCCGCGCCGAGGTGATCGCGCTGACGGCGATGCCGATGCGTTCGAGGGGCAGGTTCTCCATCAGGTGCACGAAACCGCGACCGTCGGTACCGAGCAGGTTCTCCGCCGGGACGCGGGCGTCCTCGAAGACGAGTTCGGCGGTGTCCTGCGCGGCGAGACCGACCTTGTGGAGCTTGCGGCCCCTGCTGAACCCGGGGGTGTCGCGCTCGACGACGATGAGCGAGAAACCCTTCGACCCCGCGCTCGGGTCGGTGCGGCACACCACGATGACGAGATCGGAGTGGATTCCGTTGGTGATGAACGTCTTCTGCCCGTTGATCACCCACTCGTCACCGTCGCGCACGGCGGTGGTCTTCACGCCCTGCAGGTCGGATCCGGCACCGGGTTCGGTCATGGCGATCGCGCCGATGCGTTCACCGGTGGCCAGCGCCGGCAGCCAGCGGGCCTTCTGCTCCTCTGTGCCGAGGTGGAGGATGTACGGGATCGCGATGTCGTCCTGCAGTGCGAGTCCGGCGCCGAAGGAGGTCGTGCCGGTGCGCGCGATCTCCTCCTGCACGATGTGCCGGAAGCGGTAGTCGGTCACGCCCGAACCGCCGAACTGTTCGGGCACCCCGAGGCCGACGATGCCGGCCTTGCCCGCGGCGATCCACGCCGAGCGGTCGACGAGGCGCTCCTCCTCCCACCGCTCGTAGTTCGGTTCGATCTCGCGGGCGAGGAATTCGCGCACGGTCTCCCGGTACGCCTCGTGGTCGTCGTCGAAATGGGTGCGTTTCATGGCTTCTCCTAGGCGTTCACGCGCGACATCATGCCGCTCAGGCGCTCCGCGATGAGACTCTCGGCGTCGGCGACGATGCGCTCGACCAATTCCCCCGCGGTGGGGATGTCGTGGATGATTCCCTGGACGGTACCGACGGTCCAGATGCCGGCCTCGGGATCACCGTTCTCGTAGACGAGGCGGCCGCGGGCACCGGCGACGAGTTCGCGCACGTCCTCGAACTGCCCTCCGCGGTCGAGGATCTCGACGACCTCGCGGCTGACGGTGTTGCTCGCGACGCGGGCGGTGTTGCGCAGCGGACGGAAGATCAGTTCGGTGTCGGTCTCGTTCGCCGCGACGATGGCTTCCTTGATGTTGCGGTGGATCGGCGATTCCTCGGTGCACATGAAGCGGGTGCCCATGTTGATGCCGTCGGCGCCGAGCGCCAGCGCGGCGACGAGACCACGGCCGTCACCGAATCCGCCGGAGGCGATCATCGGGATGGTGATCTTCTCGGCCGCGGCGGCGATGAGCACGAGGCCGGGGACGTCGTCCTCACCGGGATGCCCGGCGCATTCGAAACCGTCGATACTGATGCCGTCGACACCGATGTCCTGCGCCTTGACGGCGTGCCGGACGCTGGTGCACTTGTGCAGCACCTTGATTCCGGCAGCGTGGAAGTCGGGCAGGTGCGGCGCGGGATTCGACCCGGCCGTTTCGACGATCTTCACACCGGAGTCGATGATGACCTGGCGGTACTCCTCGTAGGGCGGCGGGGTGATCGCCGGCAGGATCGTCAGGTTGACGCCGAACGGCTGGTCGGTGAGCTCGCGGGTGCGCTCGATCTCCTTCGCGAGATCCTCGGGGCTCGGCTGCGTCAGGGCGGTGATCATGCCGAGCGCGCCGGCATTGGCGACCGCTGCGACGAGTTCGGCACGGCCGACCCACTGCATCCCTCCCTGCACGATGGGATGGCGGACGCCGAAGGTTTCGGTGAAGGCGGTGGTCAGCACGGCATGGACTCCTTGCGTGGAGGTGGGTCGAAAGACTCTCAGGCGGCCGGGTGGTGACCCACGACCCGCAGTGCGATCACGATGTACCGCTGCGCGACCTGAGCGGGAGTGAGGGGTCCGCCGAGCTGGTACCAGCGGACGATGGACTGGAACATCCCGAGGAGGGCGCGCACGGCCTCCTCGACGTCGTCGACGTCGAACACCTTCTGGGCGACGCCCTCGCGCACCAGGTCGAGCATCATCAGCTCGAGACGCTTGCGGGTCGCGGCGTAGGTCCGGCGGTTCTCCGGGGAGATGTGGCGCACTTCGGAATCCAGGCCCGAACGCTGTGCGCGGTGGGTCATGTTCAGCACGATCGCCTCGACGGCGTTGACGAAGCGGGCGACCGGGTCGTCGCCGCCGTCCGCGACCGCGGCCGAGACACGGTCGATGAGGTCGAGGACGGCGGCGTCGAGCAGCGTGACGAGAACGGCTTCCTTGTTCTCGTAGTGGTAGTACAGAGCGGGCACCGTCACGCCGACCCGGCGGGCCAGGTCGCGGACGGTGGTGCCGTGGAAGCCGTTCTCGCTGAACGCTTCCAGGGCGTGTTCGAGGATGGGGTCGAGCCCCAGAGGCTGGAACTCACGCCAGTCCGCGGACTGCACGTCCGCGTGGGGCGTGTCGGATTCCTCGGCCTCGTATGCCGGGGTCATCGACCCCCTCCTCTCACAGTCGGTGCTCGGGTCAGCGCGGAGCCATGCGGATCGCGCCGTCGAGGCGGATGACCTCGCCGTTGAGCATCGGGTTCGAGACGATGTGCGCGGCGAGGGCACCGTACTCGGACGGATCGCCGAGGCGGGCCGGGTGCGGCACCTGTGCGCCGAGCGAAGCCTGGGCCTCCTCCGGCAGCGAGCCGAGCAACGGGGTCTTGAACAGGCCCGGCGCGATGGTGACGACGCGGATGAGCAGCGACGCGAGGTCGCGGGCGATCGGCAGGGTCATGCCGACGACACCACCCTTGGACGCCGAGTAGGCGGCCTGTCCGATCTGGCCGTCGAAGGCGGCGACGGAGGCGGTGTTGATGATGACGCCGCGCTCGCCGTCGACCGGCTCGGTCTTGGCGATGCGCTCGGCGGCGAGACGGATGACGTTGAACGTGCCGAACAGGTTGACGTCGACGACCTTCTTGAACGCGTCGAGCGGGAAGGCACCCTTCTTGCTGACGGTCTTGATCGCATTGCCGATGCCGGCGCAGTTCACCGCGACACGCACGGGTCCGAGCGACTCGGCCACGTCGAGGGCCTCGGTGACGGCGGCCTCGTCGGTGACGTCGGCGGCGACGAAGCGGACGCGGTCGCCGAGCTCCTTGGCGATGGTCTCACCGTTGGACGACGGCAGATCGATGATGACGATCTGCGCGCCGTCGTTCAGCAGGGCCTTGACGGTGGCGAGACCGAGGCCGGAGGCACCACCGGTGACGACGGCGACGCTGTCGTTGACGATCATTGATTACCCTTTCGAGAGTGGTTGCGGTTCGGAGATGTTCGAGACTTCGAGACGTCAGAGGCGTTCGATGACGGTCGCGTTGGCCATGCCCGCGCCCTCGCACATCGTCTGCAGGCCGTAGCGACCGCCGGTGGCCTCGAGGTGGTTGACGAGGGTCGACAGCAGGCGGGTGCCCGACGAGCCGAGTGCGTGGCCGAGCGCGATCGCGCCGCCCCACGGGTTGAGCTTGGCCGGATCGGCACCGAGTTCGTGCGCCCAGGCGAGCGGCACGGGCGCGAACGCCTCGTTGACCTCGTAGGCGTCGATATCGTCGATGCCCAGGCCCGCGCGGGCGAGGACCTTCTGCGTGGCCGGGATCGGGGCGGTGAGCATGAAGACCGGGTCGTCGCCGGCGACGGAGAACGAGTGGAAACGCGCACGCGGGGTCAGGCCCAGCTTGGTGGCCATCTCCTCGCTCATGATGAGCGCGGCCGACGCACCGTCGGTCAGCGGCGAGGAGTTACCGGGGGTGATGACCCACTGCGCCTCGGGGAAGCGGGCCGCGTACTCCTCGGTGTAGAAGGACGGCTTGAGGCCGGCGAGGCCCTCGGCGGTGGTGGAGGCCCGCAGCGTCTCGTCGACGGTGTGCTGCACCTGCTCGCCCGCGGCGTTCTCGACGGTGATCGGGACGATCTCCTTGTCGAAGTAGCCGGCCTCGTAGGCGGCGGTGGCACGCTGGTGCGACTGCGCGGAGTAGGCGTCGAGGGCGTCGCGGTCGAACTTCCACTTCGCGGCGATGAGCTCGGCCGAGATGCCCTGGTTGACCAGGCCCTCGGGGTAGCGGGCGCGCACGCTCGGGCCGTGGGTGTCCTTGCCGAGGGTGGCGGTGCCCATCGGGATGCGGCTCATCGACTCGACACCGCACGCGATGACCATGTCGTAGGCGCCGGCGATGACGCCCTGGGCGGCGAAGTGCGCGGCCTGCTGGCTCGATCCGCACTGGCGGTCGATGGTGGTCGCGGGCACCGACTCGGGGAAGCCGGCGGCGAGGAGCGCGGTGCGCGAGATGTTGAGGGACTGCTCGCCGACCTGGGCGACGCAGCCGCCGATCACGTCGTCGACCTGCGCGGGGTCGATGCCGTTGCGCTCGACGAGCGAGCGCAGGACGTGGGCGAGGAGTTCGACGGGGTGGGTGCCGGACAGGGCGCCACCCGGCTTGCCCTTACCGACAGCGGTACGGACGACGTCGACGATGACAGCGTTGGTCATGACGATCCTTTCGAAAGTGCAGCGTGCAGGCCGGAGACGTTCCCAGCGGCGTACTTATCGATCGCTAAAAGCTCTACCACGGACTTAGCGCTCGGTCAATGGCCTCTGAGAGCTAGCGCACGCTAAGCCACTCTGATAGTGATGGATCACGACCCGAGTCGAGGAGACGCCCGTGCGCGCAGCGCAATTGACCGAACACGCCGGCCCCGACGCCGTCCGCGTGACCGACATCCCCGAACCCGAGGCAAGCGATTCGCTCGTCCTCGTCGACCTGCACGCCGCCGGCGTGTCCTTTCCCGACCTGCTGCAGACGACCGGCGGCTACCAGATGGTCCGGCCGCTGCCGTGCGTACTCGGCGCCGAAGGAGCAGGCATCGTCCGCAGCGCACCCGAGGGCAGCGTCCTCACCGCCGGACAGCGCGTCGCCGTGCTGTCCATCGACGGATCGTGGCAGCAGACCGTCGCACTGCCGCGCGAACTGGTCTTCCCGCTGCCCGACAGCGTGTCCCTGACCGCGGGCGCCGGGATGCTCATGAACTACTTCACCGCACACTTCGCGCTCGACGAGCGCGCCCGGTACCGGACCGGCGAGACCGTCCTCGTTCACGGCGCGGCGGGTGGTCTCGGAGTGGCGTCACTGCAGGTCGCGGCAGCGCTCGGACTCGAGACGATCGCGGTGGTGAGCACCGAGGAGAAGGCCGCGGTGGCCAAGGCCAACCGCGCGACCCACACCGTCCTCGCCGAGGGGTTCAAGGACCGTGTCCTCGAACTGACCGGGGGGCGCGGGGTGGACATCGTGCTCGATCCCGTGGGCGGCGACCGCTTCACCGACAGCCTGCGCAGCCTCGCTCCGGGCGGGCGTGCAGTCGTCCTCGGGTTCACCGGCGGCAGCATCCCCACCGTGAAGGTCAATCGCCTTCTGCTCAAGAACATCTCGGTCGTCGGCGCCGGGTGGGGCGAGTACCTCCGCACCGACCCCGGCTACCCGGCGCGGCAGTGGGCCGCGCTCGAACCGCTGCTGCGCGACGGGACGCTCGCCGTCCCCGAGCCCACCCTCCATCCCCTCGACGAGGCTCCGGCGGCACTGCGTTCGCTCGAGAACCGTTCTGCGACCGGCAAGGTCGCACTCGACCTGACGTCCCGACCCTAGGAGAACAGCCATGACCGACGACCTGCCCGGTGTCGACGCGACCGTCGACGACGGCGTCCTGCGCGTCACCCTGAACCGTCCCACGCGGATGAACGCCGTGAAGACCGAGACGCTCGACGCGATCGCCGACGCCTTCGAGAAGTACGCCGACGACGCCTCCGTGCGGGTCGCGCTGCTCACCGGCGTCGGTCGCGCGTTCTGTTCGGGCGCCGACCTCTCCGGACGTGACCTGAGCGCACCGCCCTCCGCCGACACGATCGACGCCGCCAACCGCGCGGTGGCCGCGATCCGGGCGTTCCCCCGGCCGGTCGTCGGAGCGGTCAACGGCGCGGCCGCGGGCGTCGGCGTATCGCTCGCTCTCGCATGCGATCTCACCGTCGCGAAGGAGTCGGGATACTTCCTGCTGGCCTTCACCCGGGTCGGTCTGATGCCGGACGGCGGTGCGTCCGCGCTCGTCGCCGCGTCGATCGGTCGTGCACGGGCGCTGAAGATGGCCCTGCTGGCCGAGCGACTTCCGGCCGGTGAGGCCCTGGCTTCCGGTCTCATCGCGGACGTCTACGCGGACGACGACTTCGACGGTGCCGTGGAGACTCTCGTGCAGCGACTCGCCGACGGCCCGTCGACCGCCTTCGCCTCGACGAAGAACGCGATCAACGACGCGACGCTCACCGAACTCGACCACGCCTTCGCCCGCGAGCGCGAAGGGCAGCTCGTCCTGCTCGGCAGCGCCGACTTCACCGAGGGTGTGACGGCCTTCCAGGAGAAGCGCACCGCGAACTTCCGTCGCTGAGCCGTCGACGATGTCGGTGGATCCGGCCCCGCTGAGCGGGGTCGGATCCACCGAAGTCGTTTCAGGCGTCGGGGATCACGCGTTCGACGGCCGCCCGCACCAGTTCGGCGACACGGTCCTCGTCGACGATCCCGGGGAGGGTGATCCGGTCGAGCACCAGCCAGTTCAATGAGAGATAGAGCAGCACGACGGCGTCCTCGCCGCCCGGCAGACCGGAGTGCCGGTAGTTGGCGATGTTGAAATCCAGGTCGGCGCGCACCCGCTCGGTGAGCAGGGCTTGCAGTTCGGGTCGCCGGGTGGCTTCGAGGCGTAGTTCGAGGAGCGCGAGGTAGCCGGCGCGGAACCGGATGAGCCGGTCGACGACCTCCGTCATCAGTTCGATCATGGATTCGCGGGTCTGCGGCGCCTGCGACTGTGCCATGACCTCGTCGGCGGGCAGGAGCCGCTCGTAGTAGCGGTGCCCCACCTGGACGAGCAGGTCGTCGCGGTTGGCGAAATAGTTCGACGCCGTCCCCGTCGGGACCCCGGCCTCCTTGTCCACCGCGCGGAAGGTCAGCCCTCGCGCACCGTCGCGCGCCAGCACCTCGATCGAGGCATCCAACAAGGCCTGTCGCCGTTCCGGATTCGTGCGAACCACTTGACACCACTCCATGTGTAGTACTACGTTCAAACCACTTCAATCATAGTACTACGAATGGTGGTCGAAGATGCGAAAGCTCGTCTACTACGTGGCAGTGACCCTCGACGGCTACATCGCCGGCCCGAACGGGGAGTACGACTTCTATCCGATCTGCGACGACATGACCGCGGCGATGAGCGCGAGATATCCCGAAGCCGTTCCCACGGCGCTCCGCGAACAGATCGGCATGCCGGTCGACACGCCGAACAAGGAATGGGACACGGTGATCATGGGGCGCGGTGCCTACGAACCCGGTCTCTCGCTGGGACTCACGAGCCCGTACAGCCACATGCAGCAGTACGTCGTGTCCCGCACTCTCGCGCCGGTCGACGATCCGCAGGTCCGGATCGTCGACACCGACCCGGTCGAGCTGGTCCGAAAGCTGAAGGCGGAAGAGGGGCTCGACATCTGGCTCTGCGGTGGCGGCAACATCGCAGGGCAGCTGGTCGACGAGATCGACCGGCTGATCTTCAAGAGCTATCCGGTGATCGCGGGCGACGGCATCCCGGCACTGTCGGGCAACTTCGTCCCCACGCGATTCGACGTCACCGCGCGCGAGGAGTTCAGCAACGGCACGCAGGTCACCTGGTTCGACCGCCGCTGAACTTCGATCGACACCGAATCCGGCCGTCAGACCCCGACGGTCTTGAGGGCGATGCCGACGTACTTCTGCGCGACGGCCTCGGGGCTGAGCGTGCCCTCCGCGTGGTACCAGCGCGGGATCGACTGGCACATGCCGAGCAGGGCACGCGTGGTCTCGGCGGGATCGTCCACGTCGAACACGCCCGCGGCGACGCCCTCCTCGACGATCTGGCGCACCAGCTGCTCGACGCCCTTGCGCACCGCGCGGTAGCGCTGGCGGTTCTCGGGGCTCAGGTAGCGGGCCTCACCCTCGAGCGCGGCGAGGCGGGCCCGCAGGGTCATGCGCAGCACGATCGCCTCGATGACGTTCGACAGCCTGCGCACCGGGTCGCCGTCGGCGTCCTCGGCGGCGGCGTGGGCTCGGGAGAGCACGTCGCTGGTCGAGAGCTCGAGAAGGGCGATGAGCAGCCCTTCCTTGTTCTCGTGGTGGTAGTAGAGCGCCGGGACGGTGACGCCGACGCGGCGCGCGATCTCCCGCACCGAGGTGCCGTGGAAGCCGGTCTCGTAGAACGCGTCGAGGGCGGCGGTGAGGATGGGACTGAGCTGCATCGGCTCGAGGATGCGCCAGTCCGGGATCGCCTCACCGTTGGTGAGGGTGTCGGCCCCGTCGCTCGAAGCACCCATGAAACCGCACCTACCTACCGATCGCTACTTCATACGGACGCCCCGAGGATACCCGTATGTTTTGCGCTCGAAGGATCGGAAGGTGGGCGGTATCACCCCATCGGGTCGTCGGCACCACCGCGCGCCGTGTCATGGAAGGGCGCGAGGAAGGTTCCCCAGCGCACACACTCCCAGCCACCGCCGGCCACCGGCACCAGTTCGACCGTCTCGGTGTTGGCCAGGTGGTTGGTGATGGCGAAGCCGGACGGCACCTTCCCGAGATAGGCGGCGACGAGGCGGATGGCGGCACCGTGACTGACGACCACAACGTCGCCCGAACCGGTATCGAGATAGTCGCTGCGCAGCGAGTCGAGGACGGGCAGATACCGGTCGAGCACGTCGAGCGCCGACTCACCGCCCGGGACCCGGGCCCGCAGGTCGCCGTTGTGCCATTCCTCGTAGACCTTCATGAACAACTTGTGCGACTCCTCGTCGCTGCGGTCCTCGAGTTCGCCGACCTGCACTTCGTGCACGCCCTCGCGGACGACCGCCTCGAGCGACACTGCCGGTGCCGCGTGCTCGGCCGTCTGCTGAGCGCGGAGTGCCTGCGATGCGACGAGCAGCGACGGCGTCCGCTCGACGAGGTTCTTCCCGAGCGTGCGGGCCTGTTCGACACCGAGCTCGGTGAGCTCCGCCCCGGGGAGTTTCGTGTCGAGCCTCCGGGCGACGTTCGCCACCGTCTGGCCGTGCCGGGCCAGGATCAATCTGCCGCTCACCGTCAGTCCTCTCCGCGCCGCAGCCGGTCGAGCCACCGCGCATCCTCGTCGTCCGACACGGGTGGGACACCGTGTTCGGACACAGCGGGCCACGATCCGAGGAAGCGCACCTGCGCGAAGCGGTGCAGTCCCTGCAGCGCCTCGGCGACCAGCGCGTCGTCGATGTGACCCACACAGTCCAAGTGGAAGAAGTAGGTGCCGTATTCCCTGCGTGTCGGCCGGGACTCGATGCGCGACAAATCGATTCCGCGCGTGGAGAACTCGGTGATGGCACGCACCAGCGAGCCGGGCTCGTTGGGGAGCTGAAGCACCACCGAGGTGCGGTCGACACCGGTGCGCTTCGGTACCGGCCGCGGCTGCGTGATGAGCACGAAGCGGGTGCGGGCGCCCTCGAAGTCGGCGACCTTGTCGGCGAGGACGGACAGGCCGAGCCGCTCCCCGGCGAGCGCCGTGGACACCGCCGCGTCGACCTTGCCGGACGCGACGTCCTCGGCGGCTCCCGCATTGGAGGCCGCGGTCACGACCTCGGCGTCGGGCAGGTGGTCCTCGATCCAGCGCCGCACCTGCGCCGCCGCCACCGGATAGGCGCCGATTGTGCGGACCCGATCGCGGGTGATCCCTTCGCGGGTGACCACCGTGAACGCGATGTCGAGTTCGACCTCCGACACGATCTGCAGGCGCGGCCCGAGAGCCAGTGCGTCCATGGTGGGCGGCACCGAACCCTCGACGGAGCTCTCGATGGGGACGACGGCACCGTCGACCTTCCCGTCGCGCAGGAGTTGCAGGGCAGCGGGCGGGCTGGCGGCCGAGACGCGCTCGACGTCGGCTGACCCGTCGCCGAGCACGTCGAGCGCACCGAGGCTCTCGAAGCGGTCGAGGGCCATCTCGGTGAACGTTCCCGACGGTCCGAAATAGGCGATACGTGGCACGTGTACGAGGTTACGCATCGGTCGTGACCGGAAGGCGGACTCTGCGTGAACCGCATCCGAGCGGCGGACGCGTGTCAGTCGGTGGTGAGGTCGAGCGCCCCGAGTTCCCGGACGACGGTGTCGGTGTCGTCGACCTCGACGACCAGCAGGATCTCCCGCACCGCCGCAGCGGCCTCAGGCACGAGCCGCCGGAGGCGGGTCACGTCGGGAGTCGCGAGGGCGTCCCGGACGTCGAAACCGCTCAGCGCCGCGACGGTGGCGGCGAGCAGCGCGACGACGTCGTCGGTGCCGGTCGCGCGGGCGGCGTATCCGGTGTCGGCGTGCGCGAGGACGGAGAGGAAGTCGGCGACGGCGTCGGCACCGCGACCTGCGGTCAGGCCGGGGATGTGACCGGCCTCGGTGAGCGCGCGAGCGGCGTCGGCGAGCGCGGCGTCGGGCACGTGCGGATAGACCACCAGGGGTGCCGGCGCGGTGATCGCGAGGACGTCCTCGAGCTCCTCGGCCGCGCAGTCGACCTGGTACCGGACCGGACGCCACCCGGCGGGCGAGGGCAGTTCGGCCGAGGCGTCGAGTTCGACGACGAGCTCGCGGGTCGGCGATCCGGTGACGGCAGCGGCCGGGACGACGGGCGGGGCGAGCATGCGGCCGGTCGCGGCGAGGGCGTCGGTGAGGCTGTCGTGCCGGTGCGTGAGCAGCGCGTCGAGCAGTCCGCGGGGCTCGTCGCGGGACGGCGGCATTCCGAGGGGAAGTGGGATCGGCACCGATCCAGGCTACCGACGGACCACTTGCGACCGCGATCACAATCACTTAGGTTTGCCTCACCTACATCGAGAAGGAGGGTTGGCATGCAGACCACCACATCCGTCATCCCCGCGCCGACCACGGCCGAACGCGTACGCACCGCCCTCATCCGTGCCGACACGACGCAGCTCGCGATCGACGGCTGCGACCCGCTCCCCACCTCGGTCCACCATCTGCTCGACGACGGGCAGGTCGCGGTGGTCGTCGCCGAGGACAGCCTCCCCGTCGCACTCGCCTGGCAGGCCGGCAGCGCAGGCATCCCCGCGATGCTCGAGCTCACCGACCACTCCCCGATCGCCCTGCGCAATCCGGTGCGGTCGCTCATCTGGCTCAGCGGCACCCTGCGTCCCGTGGAGCATCCGCGCCGGCTCGCCGCCGAGATCGCGGAGATCCTCCCGCACCCCGAACTCCTCGACGTCGGACACCGCTCCGAACTGCTGTGCCTGACGCTCGACTCCGTCGTCGCCGCCGACACCACCGGGGCCGAGGCGGTCGACGTCACCGACGTCCTCGACGCCGCACCCGACCCGTTCGCCGCACTCGAGACCGAGTGGCTCCAGCACCTCGAACAGGACCACGCCGACATCGTGCGGCAGATCGCGCGACGCATCCCGCCCGCGCATCGCGGCGGACGGATCCGTCCCCTCGGCCTCGACCGCTACGGGCTGCGCCTGCGCGTCGAGTCCGAAGGCGACGACCACGACGTGCGGATCCCCTTCCACGAACCGGTCGACGATCCCGCCGCCCTGGGTCGCGCACTGCGCCTGCTCGTCGGCTGCCCCTTCCGCAACGGACTGCCGCCGCGCACCTGAGCGGTACGCGGCGGCAGGGATCATCCGAACGATCAGACCTTCTGCAGGTCGATACCCTTCGTCTCCTTCATGATCAACGCGGCGACGCCCGTCGCGACGCACAGCGCCATGATGTAGACCCCGAAGATCCAGCCGATGTCGCAACTGGTCAGCAGCTGGTTCAGGTAGGGCGCGGTGCCGCCGAAGACCGCCACCGAGAAGGAGTACGCGAACCCGATGGCCTGGGTACGCAGGCGGGTCGGGAAGCTCTCCGAGAGGGTGCACGACAGGATCGCACCCGGGATCGACACGATGAGCAGGGCGAGGGTGGTCGACACGAGCAGCGTCCACCCGGCCGACGTGATCATCGACGTCAACGGGATCTGCAGCGCGAACATGAGGACCGCGAACCCACCGAGCATCGGGCGCCGGCCGATCCGGTCGGAGAGCCGACCCCAGAAGGGCAGCGAGACCAGAGCGATGACCTGGGCGATGACGAGCATCCAGTAGGCGGTGTCGGCGTCCATGCCCTTCTGCGTGATCGCGTACGTCGAAACGTACGAGGTCCACGTGTAGTGCGCTGCCGTGACACCCGAGGTCATGCCGATCATCAGCAGGATCGCGCGCACGACCACCTTGCGGGGAATGCGCGGTTCGTCGACCCGGGTCTCCTGCTGGTCGAAGACCTCGCTCTCCTCCATGCTGCGTCGCAGGTAGAGAGCGAACAGTGCCAGGAAGAAGCCGAGGAGGAACGGCACGCGCCATCCCCACTCGCCCACGGCGCTCTCGGAGAGCGTCGAGGTGACCGCTCCGCCGATCGTGTACGCCAGCACGGAACCACCGAAGATCGCGACGAAGGCGACGCTGCCCCACATGCCGCGACGATGCGGCGGCGCGATCTCGCTGACGTACGAGTAGGCGGTCGCCGACTCGCCACCGTGCGCGAAGCCCTGCACCACGCGGGCGAACAGCAGGAGCACCGACGCCCACACGCCGATCGACGAGTAGGTGGGCATGAGCCCGATGACGAGGCTGCCGCCGGCCATCATGAGCATGGTCGTGACGAGCACGAACTTACGGCCGCGCTTGTCGGCGATACGGCCGAACACGATGCCGCCGAGCGGTCGCATCAGGAATCCGACGGCGAAGACCGCGAGCGTGGACAGCAGCGCCGAGACCGGATTGTCGCTGTTGAACATCGCCGCGGCGATGAACGGAGCGAACACCGCGTAGGCGCTCCACTCGTACCACTCGAGGATGTTGCCCACGGAGCTGGCGAGAAGAGACTTCTTCTTCGATGCGAGAGTCACCGAAGTTGTTGCAGCTGGATTCTTCTCAGGTGTTTCGATGTTCATGTCCCTACTTCCGGGTCGCAGACTTCCCCTCGGCCCACAGGCCCCTATCCGCACCCGAGCGATCGATCGGTCGGGCGTGTTGAAGTGTGATGGGTCACAAGGACCGCTGTCAAATTGGACACATCACCGAGAACCGGTGGATCGCCTCCCCGCGGCGGAGGACCCGACCGCCCACGGTCCGGCACAATCGCTCCGGTGACGACCCTCCGCGACTGGCTGCGGCCCGCATCCCGCAATCCCGAGCCGCCCCTCGACCCCACCGAGCGTCGCGCGCTGTGGATCGAGATCACCATCGTCCTGCTCGTCACCTTCGGCCTGAGCGGGATCTCGTCGATCCTGTCGCTGGCCGAGGCGGCACTGGCACCGGAACCGCTGTCGGATCAGACCGTCGCCCTGAACACGCCACGCTCGTCGCAGGGGTTCATCGATCTCGCTCGCCAACTCCTCGGCATCGTGCGCCTGCTCGCCTGGGGTGCCCTCGGCCTGTACCTGCTCTGGCGCAGCGGTGTCGGACCGCGACTCGCGGGCCTCGCCCGACCCGGCCTGCGCCGGGACGTGCTGCCCGGGGTGGGACTGGCCGCCCTGATCGGACTCCCCGGACTGGCGCTGTACCTGGTGGCGCGGGCCGCCGGCCTGAACCTGACGGTCGCGCCGAGCCTGCTCGAGGACTACTGGTGGCGACTGCCCACCGAGGTGCTGTGGGCGATCGCCAACTCCGGGGCGGAGGAGATCCTGGTCGTCGCCTATCTCCTCACCCGTCTGCGGCAGCTCGGCTGGTCGGAGAATTCGTCGTTGCTCGCCTCCGCCCTGCTGCGCGGCAGCTACCACCTCTACCAGGGCATCGGCGGCGGGTTCGGCAACGTCGTCATGGGCCTGGTCTTCGGGCGCTACTGGCAACGAAGCGGCCGGTTGTGGCCGCTCGTGATCGCCCACGCGCTCATCGACACCATCGCCTTCGTGGGCTACCAAGCACTGAGGGGCCACGTCTCCTGGCTGCCCTGAACGTAGAGTTGTCCGGGTGAACGGCGACCCTCGCGACCCTCGGAACCGGCCGCGGCCTCCGCAGGGACCTCTCCCGCAGGGCCCTCCTCCCCGGCGGGCTGTACCGCCGAACCCGCAGCGCGGGGTACCGCCACAACGACCCGCCGGACCGCCTCCGTCACAGCGCCGGGGCGCTCCCCCGCCGTCCCCCGAGGGCACCCAGGTGCTGCGGCGCGACGGACGGCCGCAGTCACCGCAGGCGTGGTCGCAGGCGCCCGCGCCGAACTACCGGCCTGCTCCGAGGCAGGACCGGCAGCAACCGCTTCCGCAGCAACGACGCGACTGGGCACCGACGCAGCGACCCGAACGGTTCGCCGAACCCGCCCCGAACCGTCGCCCGCCGCGCGGGAACACACCGCCGCCCGGACCCCCGCGACGTCCCGCAGCACCGCCTTCACGGCCGGCACCGCGACGTCCGCTCGGTGCCCGGCGCATCCTGCGGCGACTCGCGATCGTCCTGGTCGTGCTCGTCGTCGCGATGGGTGCGAGCATGATCTACCTCGACGGCAAGCTCGCGCGCGTCGATGCGCTCGCCGACTACGACGGGCGCGTCGGCGACACCCCCGGCACGAACTGGTTGCTCGTCGGCTCCGACAGCCGGGTGGGACTCACCCCCGAGCAGGAGCAGGAATTCGCGACCGGCGGGGAGGTCGGCGCCGACCGCACCGACACCGTCCTGCTCGTCCACATCCCGCCCGGTGGCGGTGCCACGACGATGGTCTCCCTGCCCCGCGACTCCTACGTGAGCGTCCCGGGCTTCGGCCAGGACAAACTCAACGCGTCGTTCGCACTGGGCGGGCCGCAACTGCTCGTGCAGACGGTCGAGGGCGCCACAGGCGTGCATATCGACCACTACGCCGAGATCGGTTTCGGCGGGTTCGCGTCGATCGTCGACGCGGTCGGCGGGGTCGACATCTGCGTGCCCTATCCGATCGACGACCCGCTCGCCGGACTCAGGCTCGAACCCGGATGTCAGGAGCTCAACGGAGCGCAGGCCCTGGGCTTCGTGCGCACGCGCGCCACTCCGCTCGCCGACCTGGACCGGATGAACAATCAGCGCCTGTTCCTGTCGGCGTTGCTGAGCAAGGCCACGAGCCCCGGCACCTTCCTGAACCCCTTCCGGGCGTGGTCGCTGATGTCGGGTGCGGCCGGGTCGCTGCGGGTCGACGACGGCGACCATCTGTGGAACCTCGCGCGACTCGCGTGGGCGATGCGCGGCGAGACGGTCACCACGACCGTTCCGGTGGGCGGATTCGAGGACGTCTACGGCATCGGTAACGTCCTGCTGTGGGATCGTGAGCGCGCCGTACCGTTCTTCGGGGCCATCTCGGAGGGCGACCCGATCCCGCCGGAACTGCTCGCTCCGGCCCCCTGACGGACGCCGCGAATCGCTGTCGATCTTGGGGAAGGCTGTCCGAATTTTCCGTAGGGTAGCCGATGCTGCCTTGCGGAAGGGTAGCCAACACTTGGATGAAAAACGCGTTGACCTGCACTAACGTCGTGATCATGACGACGATGGGCGATATGACCAAGACCAAGTTCCACACGCTGCTGCACGACCAGATCCGCCACGAGTTCACGGCGTCGCATCAGTACATCGCCATCGCGGTCTTCTACGACAACACCGATCTCCCGCAGCTGGCGAAGCACTTCTACGCGCAGGCCGTCGAGGAGCGCAACCACGCCATGATGATCGTCCAGTACTTCCTGGACCGCGATATGGCCGTCGACCTCACCGGCGTCGACGCGGTGCAGTCGATGTTCGAGGATGCCCGCGAGCCGATCGCGCTGGCCCTCGCCCAGGAGAAGAAGGTCACCGACCAGATCGTCGAGCTCGCCCGCACCGCGCGCGACGAGGGCGACTACCTCGGCGAGCAGTTCATGCAGTGGTTCCTGCAGGAGCAGGTCGAGGAGGTCGCGACGATGACGACCCTGCTGACCGTGGCCGACCGCGCCGGTTCCAACCTCTTCAACCTCGAGGACTTCGTGGCCCGCGAGCTCAACTCGAAGGTGCGCGAGCCGCGCGGCAACGCCCCGCTCGCCGCCGGCGGCGCCATCTGATCGTTCCTCCATCCGGGGACAGCCCACCCGGAACGACGAAGGCCACCTCCTGCAGGAGGTGGCCTTCGTGCTGTCGTGAGCGCGTCAGCGCAGGGTGACCTGGCGGCTGCGCAGGCCGTCGCGCGACCGGCGCTCGGCGGCGGTGAGCGGTTCGTCCACGGCGAGGGCCTCGTCGAGACGCTGCCCGAACTCGATGGTCGGGGCGACCCACTCGTCGGGGTGCTTCTCGCGGTCGAGGTCGAAGACCGGCACCAGCAGACCGTGGGTGCGGAACGAACCGGCGAACCGCGATCCCTCACCGAGGTGCAGGCCGCCCGCCGCGTGCACGCGCGACAACGCCGCCATCAGCGCGTCCTCGTCCTCGGGTCGCACCCAGCGCAGGTGCGCCTTCTCGCCCGGATCGACCCACCACGCGCCGCGCAGACCGTCGCCCTCGAGACGCGCCGACGGCAGCACGGCTTCGTTCGCGTGCTTGACGGTGTGCGCGATCTCGGCGCTCGGTTCGACACCGGCCGGGATCCACCAGTCGAAATCGTTGTGGACGGTGATCGCCGGCACGGCTGCCGGGTCGATCAGCTCCGCCAGCGGCGGGGTGTCGTCGTCGCCGCTCGCGACCTGCAGCGACGAGCCCGGCTCGGCCGTGTGCGCCCAGTGCAGGGCCGCGGCCAGTTCACCCGCCGGGTCCGGCCCGAAGCCGGCGGCGAGCTGCAGGCCGACGTACGCGACCGGCGCACCGTTCTCCTCGCGGACCAGGGCCGCGACCCCGCCGGGGAGGATGGTCGCACCCACGACGCGACGGCCGTCCGCAGCGGCGGGCAGCTCTGCGAGGGCCGACGGCACGAACTCGCGAAGTGCCACGAGATCGCATTCGAAGGCGAGGCCTTCGAAGGGCCGGGACGTCGCGGCGGCCGCCGCTTCCCGCTCGAGTCGGCGCTGCTCGAGCTTCGCGGCGCGATTGCTGCCGGGCTTGGGTCCGCTGTTTCTCTTGCTCTTCTTGGCCACGGCGTCAAACTACACGGCGACCGGTGTCGCGATGTCGCGGTCGCGGGACCGGGTGGGGGTGCTCACCGATCGAAGGCGGAGTCGAGCTGCAGCTTGGTGCGCCCGGGATGGTTGGTGGCGACCCACTCGACGCCCAGCTCGCGGCACAGCTCGACGTCGGCGGGGTCGTCGACGGTCCAGCAGTAGGTGGCCCGCCCCGACAGCGCGGCCCGGTCGACGAGATCGCGGTGCTCGCGCAGCGTCGCGATCGACGGGCCGACGGCCGTCGCGCCGACGGTGGTGGCGGCGCTGCCGCGCAGGTAACGCGAGGTCTCCCCCAGCAGCACGGTGGGCAGCAGCGGTGCGGCCCGGCGGATGCGCCAGACGGCCCCGGCCGCGAACGACATCACCACCACCCGGGAGAAATCGGCGGAGGCCGGGGTCGCGAGACCGAAGCGGGCCAGTTCGGCGAGCAGTTTGCTCTCCACGAGACCGCCGTAGCGGACGGGATGCTTGGTCTCGACGAAGACCTTCACCGGCACGCTCGTGAAGTCCATGACGAGTTCGAGCAGCTGCCGCAGCGTGAGCAGGTCGGCAGGCTCGCCGGGCCGCCCGTAGTCGTACTGCGCGAGCTCGTCGAGGGTCATCTCGCTGACGACCCCGGTGCCGTTCGAGGTGCGGTCGATCGTGCGGTCGTGCACGCACACCAGATGACCGTCGCGGGTGAGCCGCACGTCGCACTCGACGCCGTCGGCGCCTTCCTTCAATGCGAGTTCGTAGGCGCCGATCGTGTGTTCGGGGAGCGCGGCGGACGCACCGCGATGCGCGACGACCCGAGGATGCGCGCTGCGCGTCACGGCGCCACCGCCTCGGCGCGCTCCTCGTCGTCCGCTCGTTCTCCGGCCTGCTCGTCCGGAACGTCGTCCCGGTCCTGGCGAGCCTGTTCCTGTTCGCGCACGGCGGCGGGGACGATGGGCGCGATCGGTGACGAGGCCGGGCCGGTCGCGTGGGTGAACCGGTGACGGCGCAGCGGCCGTCCCCACAGGTCGGTGTCGTCGAACAGGCGCAGGACGTGCAGGGTCGACAGCGCGACGACCGCGCCGAGCGCCGCGAGGACGGCGGTGAGCAGGACACCGTCGGCGCGGGCCTGCAGGGTGTCGCGCTGACGCCACGCGAGCAGCACCACGACGAGCACGCCGTTGACCACCCACAACACCCACCAGGTGCGGATCGCGCGGAGCAGGCGCGGGTCGCGGTCGGCGATCTCGGCGAGGAAGACACCGGGCATCGCGAGGTTGAGGCCCGGAACGACGAGTCCCGCGAGGATGGACAGCGGCGACCGTGACTCGGCGAGACCACGCTCGGCGTAGATGCGCCGGCGCAGGTCGATCAGCCGCAGCCCGGATACGACCGCCGCGGCCAGCGCCACGACCGGCCCGACCACCTGGGTCGCCCATACCGCGGCATCCGACACCGCGAGCACGAGCGGGTCGACGAGACGGGTGCGGTTGTACAGCAACACTCCGTACCGGACGGCCTCGGCGAGGGCCGCGAGACCGAAGACGACGGCGGTGCCGACGAGCAGCGTCGGCGCGAGGTCGGCGGCGGTCTCGGCGCGATCGGGTTCGACGTCCTCGTCCGGGAGCGGATCGAGCAGTCCCCAGCGGGGCATCTCGCGATAGGACGGGGTCTCGGCCGACGGACGCCCACGCGAAGGCGACGCCGGTTCGGTCGTCGGAGGGCCACCCGCAGGTCGCGCGACCCAGCGGAAGTTGCGGCGCGACGGAGGAACCGACCCGTCGGGGGCGACGGGTGAGAGCAGCACACCGCGGCAGGCCGGGCACCACTGCCGCGGCTGATAGGTCACGGGCCAGCGATTCTCACAGCGCACACAGATCTGATAGGCCGACATCAATAGATCTTTGCCGGTTCGTCGCGCTCGGAGACGAGCGGGAGTCCGTGCTTCTGCCACGCCACCATGCCGCCGGCGACCTGGAAGGTCTCATACCCGATGCGAGCCAGGTACTCGACCGCTCCGAGGGAGCGGCCGCCCTGCCTGCAGATCACGTAGATCTCGGCGTCGGGGTCGAGTTCCTCGATGCGGGCGGGCACGTCGGCGAGCGGAATGTGCAGCGCGCCGGGGGCGTGTCCGAGTTCCCATTCGTCGTCCTCGCGGACGTCGAGGAGGACGACCTCGTCGCCGAGTTCGGGTACCAGGTCGACCGACACGGTGGGCACGTCGGAAAAGCTCACGTCTCAATAGTGGCACGCGGCGTGAACGGATGTGGGTGTGGTCGTACCGATCCTGTTCCACAGGTGGGGCCGGTGGGTCCTCCACAACACTCCCCATCAACCCCATCCGCTGGAGTTATCCACAGTTTCCACAGGTTCATCAACAGGTCTATCCACGCATGGGGAATCACACTCGAGACATCTCACAGTGGACAGGCGCCCGCCGATGCCCCGTGCCGGTTCCGGCGCTGAAATGATCGGGTCATGGAATTACGCATCTTCACCGAACCCCAGCAGGGCGCCACCTACGACGACCTCCTCGCCGTCGCGCAGACCGCGGAACGACTCGGCTACGGCGCGTTCTTCCGCTCCGACCACTACCTGGCCATGAACGCCGAGGGTCTGCCCGGTCCGACGGACGCATGGATCACCCTGGCCGGTCTCGCCCGCGACACCTCGACGATCCGCCTCGGCACGCTCGTCACCTCGGCGACCTTCCGCTACCCCGGCCCGCTCGCGATCTCCGTCGCGCAGGTCGACGCCATGAGCGGCGGACGCGTCGACTTCGGCTTCGGAGCCGGCTGGTTCGAGGAGGAGCACCTCGCCTACGGCATCCCCTTCCCCACACTGAAGGAGCGGTTCGACCGCTTCGAGGAGTCCCTCGCGGTCATCACCGGCCTGTGGGACACCCCCGAGGGCGAGACCTTCTCGTACGAGGGCGAGCACGTGCGGATCGAGAACTCCCCCGCCTTGCCGAAGCCCCACCAGCGTCCCCACCCGCCGATCGTCATGGGCGGCGCCGGCAAGAAGCGCACACCGGCACTGGCGGCGCGCTACGCCGACGAGTTCAACGTGCCGTTCAAGTCGCTGGGCGAGACGAAGGTCCTGTTCGAGCGTGTGCGCTCGGCCTGCCGGGATGCCGGACGTGACCCCGAGGAACTGACCTACTCGAACGCACTCGTGCTGTGCTGCGGTCGGGACGAGGACGAGATCGCGCGTCGCGCGGCACGGATCGGCCGTGAGGTCGACGAGCTGCGGGAGAACGGACTCGCGGGCACGCCGCAGGAGTTGATCGAGAAGATCCGCACCTTCGCCGAGGCCGGGACGGAGCGTATCTACCTGCAGGTCCTCGATCTCGCCGATCTCGAGCACCTCGAACTGGTGGCGAACGAGGTCATGCCCGCCGTCGCGGATCTCTGACGCGCGCCCAGCGGGTCAGTGGCTGCTGGTGGAGCCGAGGAACGCTTCGATGTCCCGGCTCCACTCGCGGCTGCGCCGCACCTCGAGACGCCAGTGCGCGAGGGCGAACAGGCCGCCCGCGGCGGCGGACGAGAACGTCCACAGCGACACCCCGGACAGCACGGCGGTGAACTTCGCGGCGGAGGTGGTCAGCGGGGCCTGCGTGTATTCGCCGGTGGTCGCGTCGACCCAGACCGGCACCTCGCTGCCGGCGGTCGCGAGACTGTCGACCTGGACGAGGGCGTGACGCGTCTCGTCGCCCCAACCCCAGGTCGCGGGCGCCGAGGCGATCTTCACGGTCTCGCCCCATCCGGAGGAGTCGCTCAGGGCGTCGGCGTCGAGGACGGCCGTGACGCTGACGCGTTCGGCGTTCTGCTTCTCGGAGAGTTCGAGCTGGGAGCTCCACATGATGGCGGACACCCACACCGCGACGGGGATCAGGAGCGCCATCACGGCGATCATGAGGGTGAAGCAGCGCGCTTCGAGCCTGTCGGTGCGACGCACGAGCGGATCCCGCCTGCGCAGACTTCGCCGTGTGCGCCGCAGATACCCCGCCCTGGTCGTCATGTCGGCAAGCCGTCCCTTTCCCCCTCTGGAATGATCCCTTTTTCCAGCATGCGTCCGCTTTCGGGGAAGTTCAAGGAACGCCAACGCATCTCACACTCGCACTGCGAGCGGAGATGTGGTGTGCGACACCGTCGGACCCTTCGGGCCGGACGTATTCTCAGGCGCCGAGGCCCACCGGGCAGCTCACGCCGGTGGCGTGGACGGGGCAGTAACCGTTGGGGTTCTTCGCGAGGTACTGCTGGTGGTAGTCCTCGGCGTAGTAGAACTGTGTCAGCGGCGCGATCTCCGTGGTGATCTGCCCGTATCCGGCGTCGGCCAGGCGCTTGCCGAACGCTTCGGCCGTGGCCTCGGCGACCTCGATCTGCGTCTCGTCGTGGGTGTAGATCGCCGAGCGGTACTGGGTCCCGTGGTCGTTGCCCTGCCGCATGCCCTGGGTGGGGTCGTGGTTCTCCCAGAACTGCTGCAGGATGTGCTCGTAGCCGATCACCTTCGGGTCGAAGACGACGAGCACCACCTCGGTGTGCCCGGTCCGGCCGGAGCACACCTCCTCGTAGGTGGGGTTGGGTGTGTAGCCGCCGGAATAGCCGACCGCGGTCGAGTAGACGCCGTCGAGCTGCCAGAACTCCTTCTCGGCACCCCAGAAGCAGCCCATGCCGACGACTGCGGCCTGCAGACCCTCGGGGAAGGGGGGAACGATGCGGTTGCCGTTGACGTAGTGGGTCTCGGGAACGGGCAGCGGTTCGGCACGTCCGGGGAGCGCGTCCTCGCGCGTCACCATCTGCGACTTCGAACCTGCACGGGCGAGGATCTCGTCGAACCAGGACATGACCCGATGCTACGCGCGGGTCGGAGCGGCAGTCCGTTCGTCGGAAGCGACCTGCTTCGGCGCGAGCCAGCGGCTCTTGATCCAGTGCGCGGCCGGAACCTCGACGCTGCGGTACAGCACCTCGGCGACGAGACCACAGCCGATCAGCAGCAGCACGATCGCCGCGGTCGCGCCGACGAGACCGACGGTGTTCTCGTAGATCCGGTACATCACGAGAGTGTGGGTCAGGTAGATGCAGTAGCTGCGGGTCGCGACCCAGGAGACGACGGCCGAGCGCGCGAACCGTCCGTCGTACCGGGCGACCAGCACGACCGCTGCGAAGACCACCGACACTGTCCACAGGTAGCGGCTGCCCGACCAGTAGACGTTGATGTCCGTGGCCATCACGATCACCGCGATCTGCGCGAACATCGCCGCCAGCAGGGCGCGCAGCGAGATCAGGCCGGCCCATCCGAAGTACACGATCTGCCCGAGGAACAGGGTCGGCAGTGTCGACGCGATCTTCGACAGGAACGGAACCGTGTACGGCTCGGGCACGTACAGGTTGTAGAGGAGCACCAGCATGCACAGCACGGCGCCGAGCATCGGCACCGCCACCGGCGCCGTCCGCAGCAGCGACCGTCCCGCCACGCACCACAGGTAGAACGAGATCTGCGCGGCGAGCGTCCACACCACGCCGAGCACGATCACCTGCGGTTTCAGGAAGAACGCGCCGAGGAAGAAGGACAGGAACGCCTCGGAGACCGACACGGTGGTGTGACCGCTGAAGGTGCCGTTGATGCCGAGCCACACGAGCACGACCGCGGCGAGGATCGCCACCCAGAAGGCCGGCAGGAGCCGCGCGGCCCGGGCGATGAGGAACTTCCGGCGGTCCTGCCGGATCGCGGACCGGGTGACGAGCATGCCCGTGAGCATCATGAACGCCGTCACGCCGACGGACGACAGGTGCTGGTTGAGGCCGGCGCCCTTGACGAGCACCTCGTAGGTGAGGTCGATGCCCCACCAGCCCGTCCCGAGGTCGTCGATCAGGTAGAAGGCGATGTGGGAGTAGAGCACGGCCGCGACCGCGACGAACCGGACGACATCGACGCCCGGCAGATCCACACGCGGTGCATCGGCCCCGCGTGTCGGTTCGTTCAGGAAGGGCCGAAACACGCGCCAATGTTAAGGTCCCGTTCACGCAGCTGTTGCCGATGGTCCCGTTATCCGGCTGTTCCCGCTGGTGAGGGACGTTTCCGGAGGCAGGGACGGTTTCGGGTGCTCTCCGACACAGTCGGGGTCCGATCGTGTCCGCATTACGGCGAATGTTGCGGACGGTGTAGTTATGGACTTGGGTGGAAACCCGAAAAGGTACGGAATAACTGCACGGGCCGAACGGCCCGGTGAAGAAGGGACCCTTCGTGGCTGAATACACACTTCCGGACTTGCCCTACGACTACGCAGCGCTCGAGCCGCACATCTCGGCGAAGATCATGGAGCTGCACCACTCGAAGCACCACGCCACCTACGTCGCCGGTGCGAACACCGCTCTCGAGAAGCTGGCCGAGGCTCGCGAGAACGGCACCATGGCGGCCCAGGCGACCAAGCTCGAGAAGGACCTCGCCTTCCACCTGGGTGGTCACACCAACCACTCCGTCTTCTGGAACAACCTCTCCCCCGAGGGTGGCGACAAGCCCGAGGGTGAGCTCGCTGCCGCGATCGACGACGCCTTCGGCTCGTTCGACAAGTTCCGCGATCACTTCTCCGCGAACGCGAACTCCATCCAGGGCTCCGGCTGGTCGATCCTCGCGTGGGATTCGATCGGACAGCGTCTGATCATCGTCCAGCTGTACGACCAGCAGGGCAACATCCCGATCGGCCTGACCCCGCTGCTCATGCTCGACATGTGGGAGCACGCCTTCTACCTGCAGTACCAGAACGTCAAGGCCGACTACGTCAAGGCCTTCTGGAACATCGTCAACTGGGCGGACGTGCAGGCTCGCTTCGAGCGCGCTCGCACCGCCACCTCGGGCCTGATCGTCTAGTACGGATCGGTCACAGGTCGCGAGACCGACAGCGAGGGCGCCGGGAGACCGGCGCCCTTCGTCGTCTCCGGGGCCTGGTCTTCCCCCTCCGCTACAGAAATCGCCATTCGCCGCAGCAATTGCTGAGGCGGATAGCAAAAGGTGGAGCGGAAGTGCTGGCACTCGACACCTCTTGTGTGCCAACGGAGAAAACGGGCATTCTCCCCTTACCGACCGAGAGGGAGGAGTGGGATGAACGCCGAGGAACACAGCCGCATCGAGCTGTCCGCATTCCAGTCCGACGGGTCGCTTCGAGGTTTCGTCGTCTCGGGCAGATGGCCCGCGACCACCCGTGAATGGGCCCAGGTGCTGGCGATGACGGTGCGGATCGCGTCGCTGCCGGGACTGCTGCCCACCTCGACGGTGTTCGGGGTCAAGGAAGAACTGCCCGACGACCCCGCACCCGGAACCGTGGGTCTCGTGGTCGCCGAAGGTCCGGTGCTCGGCGAGCGTGCCGTGCAGCCCGGACGGTTCGCCGAGCATCAACCGCCGGCGCTGATCATGCTGCATCCCCCGTCGGAGACGACGCCGTCACTCCCGGAGAATGCCGGCGCCGCCTCGGGCTGCGTACTGCTCCCCGGGATCCCGCATCTCGGACTCGAGCATCGCGCCGCGTGGGTCGAGGCCGAACCGGACGGCACGGTGACGGCGCTGGTCAGCAAGGTGGGAGTGGATCCGGGCAACGATCCCGACACCGCGATTCTGGCCATGCTGCTCGCGTCGTGAGGGCGCCCTGACAATGAGAGTTCGGTTCTCCGAAAGTTAGCATTGCCTTTACAGAAATCGGTTCGCCGGGCTAACGTTGTCGTCGACGAAGGGGAGTAGCCCCCAATCGCAGGGTCGACATACTGGCGGCGCCCGAGAACGGCAACGCCCGGCCCCGCGGACCGGATCATCCTCCGGTGGGCGAGACCTTCGGCCGCTGGTCGCACCGTGCGTCCGGCGACCGGAGGAAGCCCCGTTTCCTCCATACGGAAGGAGGAAACGCATATGTGGTCCGCTCTCGTCCTGTCCTTCGCAGTCGTCTTCGTCGCCGAACTCGGCGACAAGTCCCAGCTCATGGCGATGACCTTCGCCCTGCGCTATCGCTGGTGGGTCGTCCTGTCGGGGATCCTGTTCGCGACCACCGCGGTCCACCTCGTGTCGGTGGCCGTCGGGCACTATCTGGGTGTCGCGATCCCCGCGACCGCCATCTCCATCGTCGGCGGCATCGCCTTCCTGATCTTCGGCGCGTGGACGCTGCGCGGCGACTCCCTCGACGACGACGAGCAGTCCAAGGCCGGACGCGTCGCGCGCTCCGCCTTCCTCGCCGTGACCTCGGCGTTCTTCCTCGCCGAACTCGGCGACAAGACGATGCTCGCGACCATTACGCTCGCGACCGACAACAACTGGGCCGGGGTGTGGATCGGGTCCACCGTCGGCATGGTCGCCGCCGACGCACTGGCCATCGTCATCGGTGCCGTGCTCGGCCGGCACCTTCCCGACAACGCCATCCGCTACGGCGCCGCCGCCCTGTTCTTCGGCTTCGGGGTGTGGATGCTCGGCGACGGCATGTTCCCGGAGACCGGTGCCGTGGGACCGATCGCCGGCGCGGTGGCCCTGCTGCTGTCCGTCGCCGCGATGGTGGTCGTCCGCCGGCGTGCCCGCCGGGTCACCGAGGACGAGGCTCCGGCGCTCATGCGTCCCTGATCACCGTTCCGAACAGTGTCTTTCCGCTCCGGACAGGAGTATGCTTGCCGATAGGCAAATAAATTCGGAGGTGGTTCCATGTCTGAACTCACGGACAGCGCCCCTCGATCCGAAACTCCTCCGTTCGACGCGGAAGACGTCCATCGTCTGCGTATCGCGATCGGACGGATCTCCCGCCGCATGGGCATGTTCGCCTCGGAGGAAGGGCTGACGCGTTCGCAGTCGACCCTCCTCACGACCGTCGCCCGCCACGAGACGATCGGAGTCCGCGACCTCGCGGAGATCGAAGGGCTCAACCCCACCATGTGTTCGCGCATGGTGGGCAAACTCGAAGACGCCGGGTTGCTCACCCGGTCCCCCGACGCCGACGACAAGCGCGTCGTCCGCGTCCACATCACTGCTGCCGGTGCCGCACTGTCGGCGGAACTGCGCGATCGCCGCACCGCCCTGTTCGCCCGTCACCTCACCGAGCTGAGCGACCGGCACCTCGAAGCTCTGCACGACGCACTGCCCGCCCTCGAGGCCCTCTCGCAGCGCGTCGCCGATTCACCGCGTCCCTCCACCGAGGGGGGTCGCCCGTGACAGTGCTCGCCGACATCAGAGGACAGACCTTCGCCGCTCTGCGCGGCCCCAACTTCCGCCTCTACATCAGCGGCCAGGCCGTCTCGCTCATCGGCACGTGGATGCAGACGGTCGCGCAGTCGTGGCTGGTCCTGCAGCTCACCGGCTCCCCGACCGCCATCGGCGTCGTGCTCGCGCTGCAGACCGTGCCGATGCTGCTGCTCGGCCCCTACGGCGGCGTGGTCGCCGACCGCTCCGACAAGCGCCGGCTCATGATCGGATTGCAGACCCTCATGGGTGTGCAGGCCCTGATCCTCGGTTTGCTCGTCGTCACCGACACCGTCGCCCTGTGGCACGTCTACGTCCTGGCGGTCGCGCTCGGCCTCAACCAGTGTTTCGAGAACCCCGCCCGACAGTCGTTCATGCTCGAACTCGTCGGTCCGGAGGATCTGCGCAACGCCGTGAGCCTGCAGTCGGTCCTCGCGTCGTGCTCGCGCATGATCGGCCCGGCGGTCGCCGGTCTGGTCATCGCCGCGGGCGGACTCGGCGTGTGCTTCCTGCTCAACGCCGCGAGCTTCGTCGCCGTCGTCACCTCGCTGCTGCGACTCGACGTCTCCCGGCTCCAGCGCTCCCCCGCCGCCGCCCGCGCCAAGGGACAGCTGCGCGAGGGCTTCGCCTACGTCCGCAGCACGTCCGATCTGGCCGTCCCGCTGCTGATGATGGCGCTCGTCGGGTGTCTGGCCTTCGAGTTCCAGGTGGTCCTGCCAGTCCTGGCCGACCACACCTTCGCAGCCGGTGCCGGGGCCTACGGCTTCCTCACCGCCGCGATGGGCGCCGGATCGGTCGTGGGTGGACTCGCCGTCGCCACCTGGGGTCGCACCGGAACCCGGCCGCTGATCCTCACCTCCCTCGCGTTCGGCATCGCCATGGCGGTCGCCGCCGCGGCCCCGAACCTGACCACGCTCATCGTGCTCATGGTGATCGTGGGCGCACTGAGCGTGACGTTCACGTCCACGACCAACAGTTCGCTGCAGCTCGCCTCCGCGCCGACGATGCGCGGACGGGTGATGGCCCTGTGGTCGGTCGCCTTCCTCGGCTCCACGGCCATCGGCGGTCCCATCGCCGGATGGGTCTGCGAGCAGTGGGGTGGCCGGGCCGGACTGCTGCTCGGTGCCGTCGCGTGTCTCGTCGCCGCGGCGATGGGAGTCGTCGCACTGCGCCGCCGGACCGCGACCCCCGCGGAACCCGCGGCCGTGACCGGTTAGGGTTCGTGACGAACGACACTCACACGCCGTAGGGCTCTGTGAGAGAACCCGACGGAGTCGGACTCGGTGCCAACGAGCCCGAACCCGTCGGGTTCACGCAGCCCTCGGCTCGGGACAGGAGATACGAACAGTGGAGATTCAGGGATCCGCCGCACTGGTGACCGGTGCCGCATCCGGTCTCGGCGCCGCAACCGCACGCCGCCTCGCCGACGCCGGAGCCACCGTCTTCGGCCTCGACCTGCAGCAGTCCATCGACCGCGTCGGCGATGCCGCACCCGCGGGTGTCACGCTCCTCGCCACCGATGTGACCAGCGGCGACGAGGTGCAGGCCGCCGTCGACCGCATCGTCGAGTCCGGTGTTCCGCTGCGCATCGTCGTCAACTGCGCCGGTGTCGGCTGGGCCGGCCGCATCCTGTCGAAGAACGGCCCGCACGACCTCGAGCTGTTCCGCACGGTCATCACCGTCAACCTGCTCGGCACCTTCAACGTCATGCGCCTCGCGGCCGACGCGATCTCCAAGACCGAGACGGTCGACGAGTCGGGTCAGCGCGGCGTCGTCATCAACACCGCCTCGGTGGCGGCGTTCGAGGGCCAGATCGGCCAGATCGCGTACTCCGCGTCGAAGGGTGGCGTGCACGGCATGACCGTCCCCGCCGCACGCGACCTCGCGCAGTTCGGCATCCGCGTCAACACCATCGCCCCCGGCATCGTCGACACCCCGATGCTCGCCGGTGTCACCGAGGAGTACCGCAAGGGCCTCGAGGCCGGTGTGCCGTTCCCGTCGCGGCTCGCCCAGCCCGCCGAGTACGCGCAGCTCGCGCAGATGATCGTCGAGCACGACTACCTCAACGGCGAGACCATCCGCATGGACGGCGCGCTGCGCATGGCGCCGCGGTAACCCTTCCTCCGGTAATCCCGCCTCTTCCGTGCGCGTTTCCGGCAGTTCCGGCTGCCGGGAACGCGCACGTGCGTTAGACCGGACCCATGCGGATCGTTCTCGCCGTGGTGCTCGTCGTCGCGCTCGTCGGCGTCGCCGGCTGGGCGTTGCAACGACGCCTGATCTATTTGCCCGACAGCTCCACTCCCCCGTCCGCTGCGACCGTCCTGCCCGGCGCCGAGGACGTCGTGCTCACCACCGACGACGGTCTCGAGCTCGACGCCTGGTTCGTGCCCGGTCGCGCCCCCGACGGTCCCGGAGCCGGCTTCACGGTTCTCCTCGCTCCCGGTAACGGCGGCAACCGCCTCGGCCGCGTCGACACCGCCGCCGACCTCGCCGCGGCGGGTTTCTCGACGCTCCTGTTCGACTACCGCGGGTACGGCGGTAATCCCGGCACCCCCACCGAGGAGGGTCTCGCCGCCGACGCCCGCGCGGCCCTCGGGCATCTCCGTGCACGCGACGACGTCGACCCCACCCGGTTGCTGTACTTCGGGGAGAGCCTCGGCTGCGCCGTGGTCACCGCGCTCGCCGTCGACGAACCACCCGCCGGGATGCTGCTGCGCTCGCCGTTCACCGACCTCGCCGCCGTGGCCCGGCACCACTATCCGTTCGTCCCCGCCGCAGTGCTGAAGGACGAGTTCCCCGTCGCCGAACTCGTCGGCCGCATCGACGTGCCGATCACGGTCGTCTACGGCACCGCCGACAGCATCGTCCCGCCCGCCCAGAGCACGGCGGTCGCCGATGCCGCCCGGCAGTTGCACGAGCGGGTCGAGCTCGACGGTCTCGAACACAACGATCCGCCGATGTTCGGCGCGCCCGTGGTGGACGCCCTGATCCGGCTCAGAGCAGGCCTGTGAGCCTCGCGGAGCCGTCGACGAGGAATCTCACCAGATCGGGATCCGGCTGCACCTTCGCGGCCGACCCGTGCAGGTACAGGCCGCCGACGACGAAGGACGACGAGTCGCGGATCGGGACGGCCAGCGCCGCCCGGCCCAGCCGCGTCTCCTGGCATTCCCGCGCGTAACCGAACGAGACGATCTCGCGCAGCTCCCGCGCCAGCGACTCGCGGTCGCACATCGTGAACTCGGTGAGCCGGCGCAACTCGGCGTCCGGGGCCGCCCCCGGCACGTGTGCCAGCATCAGCTTGCCGATGGCATTGGCGTGCAACGACTTCGACAGCGTGGTGATGGCGACGATCTCGTGGTCCGGATCCTGGTCGACGAACCGGAGCCGGCTCCCGGCGAAGGACGCGACGTGCAGCCCGAAACGCGTGCACCCCCGCAGATCCTCCATCACATCGTGGAGCGATTCGGACGGAGTGGATTCCGCTGCGGCCTGGGCGAGTTCGGCGGTACGACGACCGAGCGCGAAACCCGACAGGTCGGGGACGCGCACGAGATAGCCGTCTGCGACGAGCAGGTTCAGCATCCGGTAGGCGGTGGCGGGAGGCACTCCGGCGAACGCCGCGATCTCCTTGGCGGTGGTGCCGGGACCGAGCTGTGCGACGGCCTCGAGCATCCCCAGCGCCTTCTGCACGGCATGGGGTTGTCGTCCTCCGAAAGGTGTCTCGGAGGACCGGATCGGCACGTGCGCGGTCACATCCGCTCCTCCTGTGTGCCCCCCGTGACGATCTGCGGCCGACCGTGCTCGTCGAGGACCAGTGTCCCCGCCCCCGGCAGCAGATCGGTGGTCTCGACGGTGTCGAAGGCTCCGATCGTCGCGAGACTCTGCGGGCGGAGCCGGCGCAGCACCGCGTGCCAGACCGGTCCCGACACCAGGAGCGCGACGAGCGCCACCGGCACGACGAGCAGCGAGTGCGTGACCCCGTCGACGGCCGTTCCCACCAGCAGACCGCCGCCGAGCAACGCGACGAACACCGCCGCGACCCGCGTCCAGGTGGTGTCCTCACCGATGCGGTGCAGGAACCGCAGCGACGCCACCGCGACCAGCGTGTACGCCGCGACCAGCGCGACCTCGACGACCCCGTCGAAGACGGACGAATCCGCGTCCGCCGCCAGGGTGTACAGGACGGCACCCACGACACTCACTGCGACGAACGCCGCCACCGCGAGATAGGGGGTGCGCAGGGTGCCGTGCACGCGGGCGAGGGCGGACGGCAGTACCCGTTCGACACCCATCGAGTACAGGAGCCTCGAGCCTGCCTGGGCGCAGCCGAGCGTCGACGCGAACCACGAGCACGCCATGCCCGTCTTCACGGCGAGCACGACCGCCCACGACGCGCCGGAGTCGACACCGTCGAAATACGCTCCGATGATGAGCGATCCGCGTCCGGTAAGCGAGGCGACGGCCGCGAAGACGAACAGCGCCCCGACGACGAGAGGGGTGATCAGCACCGTCCGGCTCACGGTGACGAGCGGCCGACGGGCCTCGGGTCCGAAGAACGCCGCGCTCTCGAAACCGGCCATGGACAGGACGGTCATCAGCGCCAGGAAGGGCAGCAGACTCAGCGGTGAGACCGGCAGTTCGCTCGTCGTCGAGCCACCCGTCGGCGCGACCAGCATCGTCGCGACGATCAGTACCAGCGAACACGTTTCGACGAGCAGGATCGCGCGGGTCGCGAACCGCACCCCGCGAATCGCGATCAGGGCGACGACCCCGCCGAGCACCGCCGTCGTCACCAGCCACGGTCCCGTCCCCGGAAGATGCAGTCCGGCAAGCTCGCCGATGTCCAGTACGGTGCGTGCTCCCTGGGCGAGCACGGAGATCGAGATGCCGAGATATCCGACGATGAGTGCCGTGCCCGTCACGAGGGCCGCGCGCGTGCCGAGTCCCTGGAAGACGAAGCTGTAGAGCGATCCCGCTGCGGCCAGGCGTCGAGTGAACTGTGTGATGCACCATGCGACCAGCACGACGACGCCGGTCGTCGCGGCGATGGTGAGCACACCGCCGAGTCCCGGAGCGCTCACGGTCATCCACAGGGCGATGAACACCATGCCGGTGGCGGGGGCGATCGTCGACAGCGACTGTCCGATCAGATCGAGCTGGGACAACTGCCGGCGGCCGAGCGCGTGCAGGGGTGAGCGCACGTGAGCCCCGGTGGGTTCCGCGTCCTGCGCGCGGTCGATCGCCGCCCGGAGTGCTGACGTCACGACCGTGGTCCTTTCACTGATTTCGTCCGGACGCTAGCCCCGTTCTGTTACAGCTGCATTACCTGCGCGAACACGACGTGCCGTCCAAGTGGGAATCCGCTCGCGGCGGCGCTGCGAGGTACATCACGCCGCCGCCTTCCCCATGGAGTCGCGCGAACGCAAAAGCCCACGTCGCCGAGGCTCGGTCCCACGGATTTCCGCGGCTCGCGTTCTCGTTCGAGGTGTCCCCGTTCGTTTCTCCGGCGTCGCATGCCCGACTCGAGACCACAGCACGATGTGTCCATCCCCACCTGCGAGGGATCCGCCGGGACCTCGAGAAGGTCCCGCAGCGAAACGGAAGGAGTGGTCGCACACATGCTGTGGGTGCTGATCGCATCGATCGTCGGAGGCACGCTGTTGCTCGCCGGCATCCCCAAGACCCGGGACCGCCAGGGTCTGCTGCGCACGGTCCGCGGGTACAAGCTGCTGCCCGCGCCGCTCGAGGACGCGGTGTCGTTCGCGCTGCCGTGGGCCGAGATCGTCCTCGGTGCCGCGCTCGTCACGGGCATCGCCGGACGGTGGGCGGCCGCAGGCGCCGCGCTGCTGTTCCTGTGCTTCTTCGGCGGCCTGACGATCAACCTCCTCCGAGGCCGTCGTGACCTCGACTGCGGCTGTTTCGCATTCGGTTCCCACGATGTCCCGCGGATCGGGTGGTTCCATGCGGTTCGGGCCGGCGCGTTCGTGCTCGTCTCCGCAGCCCTGGCCCTCGTTCCCGCCGGCGCACCGTCGCTCGCCGAGCACCTCCTCGCCGTCGCGCTCGCCGCGCTGGTGCTGGTCGTGGTCGTCACCGCGGCACAGTTGCGGTCGATCGTGCATCCGGGTCGGCGCCCGGTCGACGACCACCTGACGAAGGCCTCGATCGAACTCCGTGCCGCCTCGACCCTCTCGCGGTACTGACAAATCCGAACGGAGAAATCTGTGAACACCTTCCTGCTGATCGCGGTCATCGTGCTGGCCGTCGCCGTCGCGGCGCTGTTCCTCATGCTGCTCGCCCTCGCCCGCGAGATCGGGCGCGTGCAGGTGCGTCTCGGCCCCCTCGGCGCCCGGATGATGGACACCGGCCCGAAGATCGCCCAGGTCGGTCCGAGCTTCCGCGGCCTGAAGGACCACCTCGGCCGCGAGATCGGTGTCGGCGGCCACCGCGACAGGGCGCAGCTGCTGCTGTTCACCGCGCCGTCGTGCTCGACCTGCAAGAGCCTGCTGCCCGGCGTCAAGGCGATGGCGAAGGCGGAGAAGGACCTCGACGTCGTCATCATCTCGGACGGCACGCCCGAGGAGCACCAGAACTTCCTCGCCGGTTCGGGTATCGGAGCCGAGCTCAGCTACGTCGACGCCCGCGATGTGGGCATCGCCTACCAGGTGGGCACCACTCCGTACGGCGTGATCCTCGACGAGCACGGCAAGATCCAGGCCAAGGGCCTGTGCAACCACATGGCGCAGGTCGAATCCCTCCTCAACGCACTCGAATCCGGTACGCCGTCGCTGCAGCACCTGCACGAGGCAGCCAAGACTCGCGCCGCAGCCGGTCTGTGATCTGCGAGCGCCGACCGCGCCGTCGGTACGGGCGGAATCTCATCCCCTTCTCGAGATCGGAGTACGTCGTTGGACCTCAGACCCTCATCCGGTGAACCGGAGATGCACGAGAACCGATATCCGGTGGACGAAGCCACCGTCAAGGAACAGGCCGAATGGATGGCCGGCCGCGGTGGATCCTTCATCGGCCGCACCGGACGCAAGATGTCCGAGCGGGTCTCCCGCCGTTCGGTGATCAGCAAGATCGGCCGGTGGACGATGGGTGTCTCCGGTGTGGCACTGATCAGTTCGCTGCCCGTCACCCGCACGGCCCTGGCGCAGGAGCCGCCGGCCCCCGCCCCCGCCGAACCCGAACCGTTCGTGCCGGTCTACGACGGCAAGGATCCCGCCGAGTGCGAGTACTGGCGCTGGTGCAACATGGACGGCACCTCGTGCGCGGCCTGCAACGGCGGCGGCGTCACCACCTGTGCACCGGGAAGCCGTCCCGGAGCGGAGTTCTGGGTGGGGTGCTGCACGCATCCCGACACCGGTAAGACCTACCTGATCGCCTACTACGACTGCTGTGGTGCACCGTCGTGCTCGAACGCCTTCTGCGGTGAGCCCGACATGCAGGCCATCATGTACAACCCGGTCTCGGGCAGCTTCGACCAGGAGATCATCTGGTGCGTGTCCGACGAATCCCAGTCGTACACCTGCACGATGGCACCGATCATCGGTGAGGACTGCCAGACCCGTCCTGCCGCACGACCGAAGGTGGGCGCCGGATCATGAAGCGCACCCAACGGGCGGTCGCCGCGACCGTCCCGCTCGCTCTCGCACTGTCCCTCGCGGCGTGCTCGAGCGACGACGACAGCGCCTCGTCCGCTGCGGCGGGCGAGGTCAGCTACCCGACCGTCCCCTACACCACTCCCGGTGAGGGCATCTCCCTCGGCCACGACGACCAGGAGATCGGCGACACCATCCCGGAACCCGTGCACGTCTCGGAGATCCAGCCCGCGAGCGAGAACGACCTGCTCGCGGTCCTCCGGACTCCGGGCGGGCTCGAGATCGGTGTGAACGTCCTCGACCCGGTCACCGGCGTCGCGGGCAGCCGCATCGTCGTGGGCCCCGGCATCTGGGATCCCGTCATCCACGGCTTCGTGGGCGAGAGTTCCTCGGACCCGGCGGTTCTCGCCGCCGAGGTGTGGCGGCCCCGCGGTTCGCGCGGCCAGGCCGACTTCACCGTCACCACCTACTCGGGCGACCTGCTCGAGCCGGACGAGATCGAACTGCCCGACTACGCCCGCGCGCACTCGCGCCCCGGCTCCAGTGCCGTCACCTCGGACGGGAAGTACTTCGTGACGTGGGACGACGGCCTGTACGGCGTCCGCGTCGTCGATCTCGAGGCCGGCGAGGAGAGCGGCGCGCTGCAGATCATCGGGTGCGGGCCGTTCACCTGGCTCGTCGACCACGAGCTCTACAGCGTGTGCGAGGACACCCGCGAGCTGATCCAGATCTCCATCGACGATGCCGGTGTCCCCACGGAGACGGCGCGCACGAAGGTGCTGCCCGACGACTTCGTCAGCAACCGCAAGGTGACCTGGGCCGCGGACGCGAAGAAGGCGCTGCTCGTCGGCGCGACCGGCGACGTCTTCGTCTTCGACTTCTCGAACGGTCTGCCGGAGGATCCCGTCGCTCCCATCGGGAACGCGGGTCAGGACGGTGGCCGCTTCGCGGAGAACGCCATCAACAACACCGGCGACCGGATCGCGATCGAGTACACCGACAGCGAGATCCATCCGCACTCGGCGCGCGGCGGCGACATCGTCAAGGTCGAGTTGTTCGACGCCGCCGGCCTCACACCGATCCGCACCCTCGATCTCGAGGCGCTGGGGCTGACGGACATCGCGTCCATGGCCTTCTCCGTCGACGGATCGATCCTGTACGTGGTCGGTTCGGGCCCCGAGGTCGACGGCGAGTCGGCCCAGCGCATCGTCGGTGTCTCGGCGAGCGACGGCGCCGAGGTCAGTGCTGCCGAGGTCACCGGCACCGTCGACGACATCCGTTCCCTCCTGACCCCGCAGGTGATCCGATGACACGACCCGGTACCGGGCTCGTGCTCGACCGCCGACGCTTCCTCCGCCTGGGCACCCTCGGTGCCGGGGCGGTGGGGCTCGGCGCCCTCGGGTTCGGTGCCGCCGCCTGCAGCTCCGGTACGTCCGGGCAGCAGGCGGCGGCCGCCGAGCTCGACTACATCCGTCCCACCGACCCCGAGGTGGCCGCGGCCGAGGCGGCCCGCACCACCTCGGGGGCGACGGCCGCCTTCGCGCTCGCTGCGGGTGTGGGCGCCGTGGACCTCGGTGGGCGGATCGTGAACACGTGGACCTACGGCGGGGCCGCCGTCGCACCCGAGCTGCGGTTGTCGAAGGGCGACCGTGTGCGGGTGTCGGTGGACAACGGGCTTCCGCAGGAGACCACGCTGCACTGGCACGGCATCCGGATCCGCAACGACATGGACGGTGCGGCTCCGGTCACGCAGGAACCGATCGGCGCCGACGGCGGCCGGTTCGAGTACGACTTCGTCGCACCCGATCCGGGCACCTACTGGTACCACTCGCACAGCGGACTGCAGGCCGACCGCGGCCTGTTCGGAGCCATGATCATCGAGGACCCGAACGACAAGACCGGCGCGGACGCCGACGCGGTGCTCGTGCTCGACGACTGGGTCGACGGTCTGGGCACCACCCCCGACGCGGTGATCGCCGCGCTCAACCCGCAGGTCGCCGGGCACGGTCATGCCGGGCACGGCGGTGGGTCGGCCGAGTACTCGGACGCCGATGCCTCGGTGGCGCAGCAGATCACGTCGGCGGGCCACGGGGACTCCGTCCCGCTCGGCGGCATGACCCAGCACATCGCGTACCCGCTGCACCTGATCAACGGGCGCCCACCGAACGATCCCGCTGTGGTGGAAGCCGCTGCGGGACAACGGTTGCGACTGCGGATCATCAACGCCGCCGCGGAGACGCCCTACCGCTTCGCCGTGGCCGGTCACGAACTGACCGTCGTCGCCGTGGACGGTTTCGACGTGCAGCCGACGACCGCCGACACCGTGATCCTCGGCATGGCGCAGCGGGTGGACGTGCTCGTCACGGTCCGCTCCGGTGCGTGGCCGATCGTGGCGAAGGTCGAGGGTCGCGACGGCTACGCGTCGACCGTGCTGCGGTCCCACGACGCGGTTCCGATGTCGAACCCCGATGTGGGAGCAAACATCCCGGAGCTGAACGGGCGACTGGTACCCGAGAGCGAACTGCGGCCCGCCGAATCGGTGTTGCTCGAGAAGCGGGACGTCGACCGTGACTACCGTGTCGAGCTGATCCAGGCGGGCGACCGCTACGTGTGGGGCATGGCCGGCCCCGACGCCGGCCGACTGGTGATGAAGGAGGGTGAACGGATCCGGATCACGATGGTCAACTCGTCGCCGATGTGGCATCCCATGCACACCCACGGCCACACCTTCGCCGTACCGAGTTACGGCGGTCTGCGACGCGACACCGTCAACGTGCTTCCGAGGACCGAACTCGCCATCGAGTTCGACGCGGACAATCCGGGCGAGTGGATGTTCCACTGCCACAACGCCTATCACTTCGAGGCAGGAATGACCGCGAATCTGCGGTACATCCGGTGAGGACGAGATCATGAAGAAGTTTCTTTCCGCGATCGCGGGCACGACACTCGCGATGGGACTGCTGACCGGATGCGGCAGTGCGGACGCCGACGAACCCGCCGTCGTCATCGAGGTCTCCAACATGTCGTACAGCCCGGCCTCGGTCACCATCGAGAAGGGCCAGACCGTGCAGTGGCACTTCGACGACTCGGGCCTGCCGCACGACGTGGCCGGTGACGGACCGCTCGAAGGTGACCTGAAGAGCGAACTGCTCACCGAGGGCACCTACGAGTACACCTTCGACGAGGCCGGCACGTTCACCTACCACTGCACGCCGCACCCCGCGATGGTCGGCACGATCATCGTCGAATGAGGCGGATCCGGTGGGGCGTGGCCGCGTTCGCGATGCTGGCCGCGACCTCGTGTGCGGGCTCCCCCGCCGGTCCGGACGCGGAGATCGTCGTGCGCGACGTGCACTTCGCACCGGTGGACGTGACCGTACCGGTGGGCGGCACCGTCCGGTGGACGTTCGACGACGGCGGGGTCCTGCATCACGTCGGATCGGAGGGCGAGTTCGACAGCGGCATCACCCCCGAGGGGAGCTTCGAGCACACCTTCACGACGCCGGGCGTCTACGAGTACCACTGCTCGGTCCACCGGTACATGACCGGAACCGTCACCGTGACCGGGTGACGGACAACGCCGTCCGCCGTCCGATCGCACCCTAGAGCACCACAGCAAAGGAGCATCCCAATGACGGAAACACTCGTGCGTGAGCCCCTGGCTCACCCACCCCTCGGAGTCGACGTACCGGAGATACGCCCGACGCTCGAGAACGCCGTCGCGAAGAAGACCCGCGGCGGCCTGATCGCCGGTGCCGCGGTGGTCGGCGCCGCCGCCGGTCTCGTCGCGGCTCCCTCGACCCCGACGGCCATGACCGCCGCGGTGATCGCGACCGGTGCGGTGACGGCACTGGCCGCCAACTGGTCGACCTGCGGCATGTCGGTGGCCGGCGTGGTCGCCGCACCGAAGCAGCCGGGACGCCGCGGGTCGTCGACCCCGGTCCGCCGGCTCGGCTGGCACGCCCTGGGATCGCTCGCGACGGGCATCCCCACCGGCGCGCTCTTCGGTGCACTCGGTGCGCTCGTGACCGGCTCGGTGCCGTGGGCGTGGATGCTCGCGGCCTGGGGCGTGATCGCACTCGGCTACGGCCTGCACGAGCTGGGCATGATCACCCTGCCGGCGCCCATGCGGCGTCAGCAGCTCCCCCGCCATCTGCGGCGCACGATGGCGCCGTGGAAGGTGTCGCTGCTGTTCGGCGCGCTCATCGGCCCCGGCTTCATGATCTTCATCCGGTCCAGCGCGTACTACCTGCTGGTCCTCGGCGTGATCGCCTCGGGTTCGCCGGTGCTCGGCGCCGCGATGTTCGCGACCGTCAGTCTCGGCCGCTGCATGCCGAGCGTGCTGGCCATCCTGCACACCCGCCGCGGTGGTTCGATGCCCGGCTTCCTGTCGGCGATGTGCGTCATCGACCGTCGCGTCCAGACCCTCACCGGCGGTGTCCTCATCGCCCTGGCGGCCTTCGCTCTTGCCGCACTGGTCTGATCTCCCGTGCGTGGTTCCGGTGGCCGATGCCGCCGGAACCACGCACGTGGCATGCTCTGCGCTACAGGTCCTCGATGAACGGGATGTCGAGCACCGCGCGATCGCTCATCCACTCGCGCAGGATCTTCGTGGCGATCACGTCGTCCTCGTTGTACTCGAGCAACCGCACACGCTGCGCCGGATCGGGCTCGCCCGCCATGCCCACGGCCTCGCGATACCAGCTCATCGACGCCTCTCCCCCGGCCTCGGCGTCGCGCCAGTGATGCCCCGCGATCGGTGCGATCTTCTTGAGCCCCTTGCCGTTCGGGCACACGAACTGGTCGGTGACGGCCTGGAAGATGTCGACCCACTCGTTCGAACCGATGAACGCCTTGACCTCCGCGAGCTCCGGCACACCCGGGAAGCCGTGGAACCGCCGCGCCGACGACAGCAACCACTTGTCCTCCGCCGACCGCGAATAGCAGTAGGCCGCAAAGGTCTTCCCGCGACGTTCGGCCGCGCGCCGCTGATCCGACAGCCAGCGCCAGAACTCGGCGAACGAGCGCGCCTCGTCGTCGGTCGGCACGGGCTCCCACGTCGCGAACGGGATGTACTCGGAGGTCGACCCCGAATTGAGCAGCGTGCCCCACAGATAGGCGCCGTGCTCGTGGTAGCTCTCCATGTCGATGTCGACCTCGACGTCGGCGCGGTGGACGTGCACGTGCCGGTAGCGACGCACGAGCGGCGCACCGGCGATCCATGCCCGCGCCGTGACGATCGCGTCCTCGAACGAACCCTGCGGCCACGCTTCCGGTTCCTCGCCCTCCCACCGGGCGAGGCCGTCGATGGTGTGCACCTCGAGTTCGCGCAGCACTGCGGCGCGTTGCCCCGGCGCGACGAGCGACACGTCCCGGGTGACGGTGAGTTCGGCGCGGCAGCGGTCCCACCACGGGCAGGTCTTGCACTCGCCGATCTGCGACGGCGCCGTCGGAGTGAGACCCCGCGCGATCTCGAGTCGGTCCGCCAGGCGGGCGTCGTAGTCGTCGAGGATCTGGTCGAGATCGTGCACGAGGATGCAGTCGCCGCCGTATCCGATCGCGCCGGCGACCTTCGCGGGGCTCGCGAGTCCGTGACGTTCGAGCATCCGGTACAGGTGCGCGAGGCGCATCTGGTCGCGCACCTGACTGCGCACCTTGCGGGTCTCGTCGACGGCGGGTGCCCACGCGAACAGGTCGGTGGTCAGCGCGCCGCGTCCGGGATCGGTGACCTTGTGGTTGACGACGATCACCGGGATGTAGCCGCCGTGTTCGGCGTCGCGCAGCAGGATCTCCGAGCGGCCGCGGCGTCCGGTGTCGGGTTCGCTCGGCAGCACCGCACCCCAGATGCGGTCGGCGCCCGCGCGGCACGCGTCGAGGGTGCGCTCGGCGCGCTGCGACATCGGTCCTTCCGGGGCGACGAGCACCCACCCGTCCGGGTCGGCGTCGAACAGCGTCTGGCGGATCGCCTCGCGATGCGCAGCCGCCGCCTCCTGGCGTTGCCGCGCACCCGGATTCTCGGGTGCACCTGCGAGTTCGTCGGGGAAGGTGGCGTCGAGATAGACCCGGTGGCGGCACCTCGTCAGCGCAGCGGCCTCGAGGGAGACGGCTGTGCGCTGTGACACTCCGCGTTCGGGCCGCGGTAGTTCTCCGGTTGCGTCCACGACATTCCAGGGTATTCCCTGCACAGGCGACGGCTCGCAGCAGCACCGTCACGTTAGGCTGACGCGGGGCGCCGGAGCGTCGTGTCGTACCGAATGGAGGGTGCTGTTCGATGGGGTTGTTCACACGGAAGCGTCGCGCGACTCGCAGGGCGGAAGCGAAGGCGCTGAGGACCAAGGCGAAGCTCGAGGCCAGACTGGTCGCGAAGAATCGGTTCAAGAACGACCGGCGGGCAGCGAAGGCCCGGGCGAAGATCGACAAGAAGCTCGCGAAGTCGCAGGTCAAGCTCGACCAGGAACTCGCAAGGTCGCAGGCCAAGGTCGAGAAGGAACAGATCGCGACCCTCAAGGCACAGAAGAAGGCCGCTGAGAATCAGGGCCTCACCGCGGCGAAGGTGCGCCGCTATCTCGGCGTCGCGCGTCTGCTCGCGCCGGTGCTCGTCCCGATCGTCTACCAGGCCGTGACGGCGCTGCGCGGTCAGCTCGATTCGCGTCGCGCGCAGCAGCTCGGGGTGCCGATCGAGGAACTGGGTTCGTTCACCGGTCACGGTGCCCGGCTCAGTGCCCGCATCGCGGGTGCGGAGCAGTCGCTCGCGAAGGTCGAGCAGCGCAACCCCAAGGACGCGGAGACGCAGAAGTTCGCCACGGCGACCCGCGAACGCCTCACCGATCTGACCGCCGCCGTGCAGACGGCCGAGCAGATGCCGGCCGCGCGCCGGAAGTCGGCGCATGCGGCGATCTCGTCGGAACTCGACGGCATCGAAGCGGATCTTCTCGCGCGCCTCGGCGTGCGCTGACACGGCCTGCACATCAGGAACGAGCACGACCGACAGTGACCAGGTACCCGACCGTTCTCGGCACCACCGCGGGCATCGCCACCGCGGTGCTGGCGGTGGCCGCCCACGGCTCCGCCGGCGGTGGTGTGCCGACGGGACCGGTCGCGGTATTGCTGGTCGCGGTCGCGGCGGTCGTCGGGATCCTCGGCGCGCACCAGCCGTCGCTGTCCCCGCTCGTGCTCCTCGCGGGTGGGCAGGCGGCCACGCACGTCGCGCTCACCGTGCTGGTGCCCGGTCACGAACACCTGTCGGTGTCCATGCTGGGCGCCCACGTGCTCGCCGTGGCCGTGTGCGCGGTGCTGCTCACCGCTGCGGCCCACGTGTACGCGGCGTGCGGCACCGCGCTGCGGGTCGTGCTGCTGCGCGGCCCCCGGGTCGCCGCGCCCGCCGTGCTCACCCCGACCTCGTCGACCGACCGGCTCGTGTGGGGACGTGCACCCCCGGCCATCTCGCGGAGAGGACCACCGCTCGCCACGGTTGTGCCGTGACGATCGATCCTCCAACCACGAGAAAGACCCATACATGTTCGAGTTCTCCCGTCGCGCCCTCGTGGGCGCGACAGCAACCGCTGCGCTGATGGTCGCGGGCGCCGGCATCGCTTCGGCCCACGTCACCGTCGTCGCACCCGGAGCCGAGCAGGGCGGCTACACCGTCCTGACCTTCCGGGTCCCCACCGAGTCCGAGACCGCCGGCACGACGGCCGTCACCGTCGAGCTTCCGGGCCTGCGCTCGGCGCGCACCGAGCCGTTGCCCGGCTGGACGGCGACCGTCGAGAAGGATCCCGAGTCGCAGCTCGCGACCTCCGTGACGTGGACCGCCGAGCCGGACGTGCAGGTCGGGCCGGGACAGTTCCAGCAGTTCGTCCTGTCCGTCGGGCCGCTGCCCGAGGAGGACGAGGTCGCCTTCCCCGCGATCCAGACCTACAGCGACGGCGAGGTCGTGGCGTGGGACGAGATCGCGACCGGCGACGAGGAGCCCGAGCGTCCTGCCCCGAGCCTGACGCTCGCGGCGAGCAGCGGCGACGGGCACGGCGGCAGCGGCGACGCGCACGCCACCGAGACCGCGCAGACCGCCGGCGCGTCGGAGGGCACCACCGACAGCACCGCGCGCTGGCTCGGCGGTATCGGCCTGGTGCTCGGCGCGCTCGGTGCCGCACTCGGCCTCGGCGCTGTGATCCGGGGGCGGCGGGCATGAAGCGCATCCTCGTTCTCCTCGCCGCGCTGATCGCGGCGCTGACTCTGTCCGTCGGTTCCGCGTCCGCCCATTCGGTGGTGCTGTCGAGCTCGCCCGAGGACGGCGAGCAGATCGCGGAGGCACCCGATCGGGTGACCGTGACGTTCAACGAGAACCTGCAGGAGCAGTTCGCGGCCCTGACCGTCGTCGGGCCGGACGGCAACCTGTGGTCGAAGAGCGACCCGATCATCGAGGGTGCGACCGCAGCCGTCGAACTCGACGGTCTCGGCCCCGTGGGCGAGTACACGATCGCCTACCGGGTGACCTCCGCCGACGGGCATCCCGTCAGCGGAACCCGCACCTTCACGCTCACCCAGGAGGGAACCGGCACGCCCGGTGAGGCGGCGTCCGGTGACACCGCGACCGGTGAGACCGGCGCGGAGTCGGGCGAGAGCGACAGCAGCGGACCTGCCGTGTGGTGGTTCGTCGTCGCAGGTGTCGTCGTGGTCGCCGCAGGTCTCGCCTTCGCGCTGCGCAAGCCGAAGGCCTGACCCGCATGATCCCGGAACGCCGGCAGTGGCTCGTCGTGGCCGCTGCCGGCGTTGCCTTCGGAACCGTCGCGGGCATCGCCGTGGCCGGTTCGCTCGCCCTGCCCGCCCCGTCGAGTTCGGTGCGGGCGATCGGGCTGTGTGTCGGCTCGACCGTGCTCGGACTCGCGGTCCTGGCGGTCATGGTGCAGCGGCAACGCCGTCCCGCGGTCTCCTCCGACACGCTGTGGCGGACGATCGCCGCGCTCGGCGGTGTCTGGCTCGCGCTCGCGAGCGTCGACCTCGCCTGGGCCGCGTCCACCGCGGCCGACGTTCCCGCCACGGACCTGGACGTGGGGCGGTTCGGGCAGTTCGTCGGCACCACCACGGGACGCGTGGATGCGGCGGCATGGGTGTGCATCGCCGCGATCGTCGTCGTCGCCGCTGTGGCGTACCGCCGGTCGGCGTCGTGGTCCACCCTCCCGGTGCTCGTCGCCGCGGCGCTCGCGTTGATCGCCCGCCCGGTCACCGGCCACATGGCGCAGCAACCGCTGGGATCGCTGTTCAACGCCGTGCACGTGCTCGCGGCCGCGGTGTGGTTCGGGGTGCTCGTGGCGCTGGCCGTCACCGTGCGGGGCCGCGGAGGATGGGCGGAACTGCTGCCGCGCTACTCGCAGCTGGCCGTGCGGTGCGTGGTGGCGTTGGTGATCACGGGCGTGGTCGACGCAGCGGTGCGGCTCGGTTCGGTCTCCGCGCTGCTGGGCACCGGCTACGGACGCGTCGTGCTCGCGAAGGCGATCGTGCTGTGCGCCCTGCTGGGGCTCGCGTGGAACTGGCGGCGCAACTGGCTCCCGGCAGCCTCGGCGCACCGCCTGCCGGAGGAGGAGTCGCTGCGCAACGCCGTCCTCGAGGTGTGCGCGATGTCGGTGGCGCTCGGGCTCGCGGCAGGGCTCGCAACCACCGGCTGAACCGTCACAAGGACGCCGCGCGTTCCAGGTCCTGCACGAACGAGCGGAACATGTCGTCGCGCTGCGATTTCGCCCGCAGCACCGCCGACGGGTGCACGGTGACGACCACCGCCGGATCGCACGACCCGCACAGCTCCTCGGGAAGGTGCAGGACCTCACCGCGGTGTTGTGTGAGCTTGAAGTCCTTGCCGAGCAGCGACTGCGCGGCGGTGGCTCCGAGGCACACCACCACGTCGGGGCGGACGGCATCGAGTTCGGCCTCGAGCCACGGGCGGCACGCCGCGACCTGCCCACCCGACGGTTTCTTGTGGATCCGTCTGCGGCCGTTGGCGGACCGGTCGAAGCGGAAATGCTTGACGGCGTTGGTCACGTACACCGTGCCGCGATCGATGCCCGCGCGTTCGAGGGCCTTGTCGAACAGGTGCCCCGCGGGCCCGACGAACGGTTCTCCCGCGAGGTCCTCCTCGTTGCCCGGTTGTTCGCCGACGAACAGCATGCGCGCGTCGCGCACCCCTGCGCCGAAGACCGTCCGCTCGGCGGCCTTGTAGAGATCGCATCCCCGGCATCCCGCGGACGCGGCGGCGAGTTCGGCGAGGTCGCGGCTGTCGGGTACGTACTCCTGCGCGCCGGGATAGGTCACCATGGCTGTCGCATACCCGGCTTCACCGCGGTTGCACCAGTCGCGCGATCCAGGCGCGGCTGTCGGCGGGGTCGATGACGTCGTCGAGTTCGAAGCTCGTCGCCGCCTGCAGGGCCTTGCCCTGCTGGTAGGCGAGGGCGACGAGCCGGTCGAACAGCTCCTCGCGCTCCCGGGGTGTCTCCGCGGCGTCGAGTTCCTTGCGGAATCCGAGACGCACGGCTCCCTCGAGTCCCATTCCGCCGATCTCCCCCGTCGGCCACGCGACGGTGAATTCGGGTGCGTGGAAGGATCCACCGGCCATCGCCATCGCGCCGAGGCCGTAGCCCTTGCGGAGGATGATCATGCCGAACGGGACGGTCAGGCGTGCGCCGGCGACGAAGAAGCGTCCGAAGCGGCGCACGGTGGCGTCCTTCTCCGATTCCGGTCCGACCATGAATCCCGGTGTGTCGCACAGACTCACCACGGGCAGCCGGTGCGATTCGCACAGTTCCAGGAAGTCCGCGGCCTTGTCGGCGGCCTCGGCGTCGATCGCCCCGCCGAGGTGGGCACTGCTGTTGGCGAGCACGCCGTAGGCGGCGCCCTCGACGCGCATCAGGGCGGTGACGATGCCGACGCCGTAGTCCGGGCGCAGTTCGAGCACCGATCCGCGGTCGGCGATCGCGTCGATCGCCGATCGCACGTCGTAGGCGCGGAGACGGTTCTCCGGCACCACATGTCGCGCGAGACGCGGGTCGGGTGCCTGCCGGTCCTCGTGCGGCGCGGTGAAGTAGGCGAGATATCGCCGGGCGACGTCCACGGCGTGCGCCTCGTCGCGCGCCGCGACGTGCACGACCCCGTTGCGGCGTTGCACGTCGATCGGTCCGATGTCCTCGGGGCGGTGCACCCCGAGCCCTCCGCCCTCGATCATCGCGGGACCGCCCATGCCGATAGTGGCGTCGGGGGTCGCGATGAGCACGTCGCACACCCCGGCGAGCGCGGCGTTGCCCGCGAAGCAGCGGCCGGAGACGACCGCGACGGTGGGCACGCGTCCGCGCAGTGACGCCATCGAGCGGAAGGTGGGCAGGTCGAGTCCCGCACCGGAACCGGCGTCGACGTCCCCGGGTCGCCCGCCGCCACCCTCGGCGAACAGCACGAGCGGCACCCGCCGCCGGGCGGCGAGTTCGAGCAGCCGATCGGTCTTGCGGTGGTTGTTGCGGCCCTGGGTGCCCGCGAGGACGGTGTAGTCGTAGGACATCACGACCACCTCGGCCCCACCGATCCGGGCGGTGCCGCCGACGAGCCCGTCCGCGGGGGTGTTCGCGATCAGGTCCTCCTCGCTGCGGCGGCCGCGCTGCGCGGCGAGGACGAGCGGTCCGTATTCGACGAAGCTGCCGTCGTCGACGAGGTCGGCGATGTTCTCGCGTGCCGTGCGTCGGCCCCGCCCGTGCCGCTTCGCCACGACCTCGGGTCGCGCCGCGTCGGTGGTGATCTCGTGTCTGCGACGGATCTCGTCGAGGTCGGCGCGGTCGGCGTCGAGGTCGACGGCGGCGATGTCGTCCGTCGCGGTCTCCGCGTCGAACAGGCGGACCACCGCGAGCACCGTGCCCGGGTCGACGGTGCGGCCCGGCTCGACGAGCACACGTTCGACCACGGCACTGCCGGGTGCCCGGATCTCGTGCTGCATCTTCATCGCGTCGAGAACGGCGAGCGGCGCACCCGCCGGAACGGTGTCGCCTGCGCGGGCGATCTCCACGACCGTGCCGACCATCTCGGCGCGCACCGCGTGTTCGTCGGCGCGCAGATCCGTGTACTCCACCGGCGCGGCCGTGGTGGTGTCGACGAAATCCGCGAGCCGCTCCCCCAACCACGTGGTGTGGATACTTCCGGATCGGAACTCCTTGTCGTCCAGGATCTTCTGCAGAAGGTCGCGGTTGGTGTCCACACCGTCGACGACGAACTCGCCGAGTGCAGTCGACGCCTTGCGCAGGACCGCCGCGCGGTCGCCGGAGCGCACGTACGCGACGACCTTGGCGAGCAGCGAGTCGTAACGTCCGGTCACCTCGAGGCCGGGCCGGCCGTGGGTGTCGACGCGGATGCCCGGTCCGGTGGGTGGTGTGAACGCGGTGAGCGTCCCGGCGGCGGGCAGGGCGATGCCGTCGGCGCGCGGCATCTCGGCGTTGACGCGCACCTGCACCGCGATGCCCTGCGCCGCCGCAGGACGTCCGCCTATCCCGCTGCCGTCGAAGGTGATTCCTTCCGGGAGACCGAGTTCGTCGAATCCCGCCCCGCGAGCGATCGCGATCTGGGTCGCCACGAGGTCGACGCCCGTCACCTCCTCGGTGACGGTGTGTTCCACCTGGATCCGGGGGTTGACCTCGAGAAACACGAAACCGTCGTCGTGGACGAGGAATTCGACGGTGGACAGTCCGTGGCACCCGACGTGCCCGATCAGCCGGACCGCCGCGCCGTGCAGCGCCTCCCGCAGGGCGTGGGGCAGATCGGGCGCGGGTGCGATCTCCACGAGCTTCTGGTGCCGACGTTGCACGCTGCAGTCGCGATCGCCCGACGCCACCGCGCGGGTACCCGACCCCGATTCGGCAGCCACGACCTGCACCTCGACGTGCCGGGCACGCTCGACGAGCGCCTCGGCGTACAGCCGGTCGTCGTCGAAGGCGGCGTGCGCTTCGGCAGCGGCGAGCCGGAGCGCCTCGTCGAGATCGGCGGCATCGCGGACCACGCGCATGCCGCGACCGCCACCACCTGCCAGTGCCTTGACGACGATCCCGCCCGGACGGTCGCGCAGGAAGGCCCGCACGGACTCCGGATCCGTCGCCTCGACGGCGGCGGTCACCGGGATGCCGAGTTCCTCCGCCACCGAGCGGGCGGCCCGCTTGTCGCCGAGGATGCGCAATGCTTCCGGGGACGGCCCGACGAAGGTGAGCCCGGCGTCCGCGCAGGCCTGTGCGAAGGCGGCGTTCTCGCTGAGGAATCCGTAACCGGGATGCACGAGCGTGCATCCCGTCGCCCGGGCGACACCGACGATCGCGTCGGGGTCGAGATAGGCCGAGGGACCGGACCCCGGCAGGGCCTCGGCTCGCGTGGCGGCGCGGACGTGCGGAGCGTCGGCGTCGTCCGTGGCGTGGACGGCGACGGTATCGAGTCCGAGCTCCCCGGCCGTGCGGACGACACGCAACGCGATCTCACCCCGGTTGGCTACGAGCAGCATCGACGATCCTTCCCTCGGCAGCGGTTGTATCCACTCCTACTCCGATGGCGCCCGCACCGCAGACCGCCGTCTCACACGACGACGACGGGGCGGTGACGTAGGGCGCGACCGAGGCCGAGCGCCATCAGCACGGACGTGATCGAGGCCGTCGCCATGATCGCGGCGAGCACGACCACCTGGAAACGTCCGGCCTCCACCGGCGACAATCCGCCGAAGATCGCGCCGACGAACGCGCCGGGCAGGGTCACCAGGCCCGTCGTCCTCGTCTGGTCGGTCGACGGGATCATCGCCGCGTGGACGGCGAAGCGCGCGGGTGAGAGGGTCGCCTGCCGCATGGTCGCGCCGAGCGCGAGCCATCCCTCCACCTCGGGCCAGTGGTCGTCGACGGTTTCGTGGAAGCGGCGACCGGCGAGGGTCGCGACCGTCATGGTGTTGCCGATGATGATGCCGCCGAGCGCGAGCGCGTAGCGCGGGGTGGCCTCCACCGCGCCGGTCGCGAAGACGATGCCCGCCGCGACGAGTACACCGGTCGACATCGCGGCGGCCGTCGCCCCGCGCACGACGGCCGCGTTCCCGATCCGCCGGCAGGCCGTCCACCACGCGACGGTGAACATCACGACGAGCACCACCGCGACCCATCGGGCGTCGGTGATGACGCCGGAGAGCACGACGCTGATGAGCGCGAGCTGGACCGCACCGCGGGCGATGGCACCGACCGGCGCGAATCGGTGCGGGACCCGGAACGCCCACAGCACCGCCGTCGAGATCGCGGCGAGGGCGAGGACGCCGACGATCGTGCGGATCAGGACGGTCGGGTCGATCACAGGGTCGACGTTAACGGCCCTGGGCCGGCGTGAGGCCCTGATCGGACCCGAGAGAAGGGTGCGGACCTATCGGCGTTCGGGCGCGGCGTGCGGCAGATCCGCGGCAGACGCCACCGGCCAGCGCAGCGGGTCGGGACCGAGCGTGCGGAGCTGCTCCACCTGCTCACGGCACCACACCGAGACTTCACGGCGTCCCTCGACGACGTCCTCGGCGAATTCCGTCCAGTCGACCCATTCGGTGTCGTGCACCTCCGACGGCTCGGGGACCGGCGCGGGCCCGTCGTAGAGCACGCGGAAGACGGGGCAGATCTCGTTCTCGACTATCCCGTTGTCCATCACCGCGCGGTAGCGGAAGGACGGCAGGACCACCTCGATGTCGTGCACGTCGAGCCCGAGTTCCTGACGCAGCCGGCGGCGCACGGCCTCGGTGAGCGGCTCGTCCGGCGCCGGATGACCGCAGCAGCTGTTCGTCAGGACACCGGGGAAGGTCGACTTGTCCAGGGCGCGCCGGGTGAGCAGAACGTTGCCGTGGGGGTCGAAGACGTACGACGAGAAGGCGAGGTGCAGCGGGGTGTCGGTGGTGTGCACCGTGGCCTTCGGTTCGATCCCGACCGCGCGACCTGCGTCGTCGAGCAGCACGACCTGTTCCATGTGTTGTCCTGTTCTGTATTCGTGTCCGAATGCCGGCTCGGCCGGGCGGGCCTCACCGGCCGAGCGGCGCGGTGGGCTTCCCCAGTCTCGACCGTGAACGCAGCGTGGTCCAACCGGCCGAGGCCAGCCGTGGTGCCGCCACCGACAGGCGCCGGCGCCGCGACACGCGTGCGCGCTGGTGGAGTACCCGGTATCCGCTCTCCTCCACCGCCCGCAGGATGTCGCCGTAGAGGACGAAGGCGGTCCGCATCGCGGGACGCACCGTGGGGTCGAGCAGGTCGATGCCCGGTTCGGCCACACGGTAGATCGAACGGGTGTGCGCGATCAGGTGCGCGAGGGCGCGCTCGAGCCGCACGTCGCGCTGCCCGGTCCGGCGGCAGTGCCACAGCAGGTCCTCGTCCACGTCGAAGGCGGCGAGGATGTCGGTGGGCAGGTAGATGCGGTCGCGGTCGAGGTCCTCACCCATGTCGCGGATGAAGTTGGTGAGCTGGAAGGCCTCACCGAGTGCGGCGGCGGGGGCCTCGGCCCGTTCGCGTGCGCCCTCGATCCCGAGGATGGGCAGCATCTGCAGCCCGATGACGGCGGCCGAGCCGTACATGTACTCCGACAGTTCGTCCATCGTGCGGTACCGCGAGCGGAACAGTTCGGTGCCGGGGATGTCCATCCGCATCGATCGCAGGAAGGCGTAGTAGTACTCGTGCGGGATGTCGTACCGCTGCGTGGTGTCGACGAGGGCCCGCAGCACGAGACCGAATTCGTCGTAGGTCGGCGGCCTGCCCCCGAGCGCGTCGGACAGACGGCGTTCGAGCGCGTCGAGAACCGGCGCCGCGTCGACCGGTTTCACGTCGACGATGTCGTCGACCATCCGCGCGAAACCGTAGAGGGCGTGCACCCCGGCCCGTTTGGACGCCGGGAAGATGCGGGTCGCGAGGAAGTAGGTCTTGCCGTGACGCCGATTGAGCTCACGGCACAGCTGATACGCCTCGTGCAGATCGGGATCGATCCCGTCGAGTTCACCCATGAGCAACCGCACCTGCTTCCATCGGAATCGACATCGTCGTGGGCCCGGCGGACGCACCACCGGAAATGCGTTCTGCGGCAAGACGCCCGGAGATGAGCACGGTCGGGACGCCGACACCCGGCGTGGTACCCGACCCGGCGAGGACGAGATTGTCGACGCCGTGCACGAGGTTGGGGCGGCGGAAGGGTCCGGTCTGCCGGAACAGGTGCGCCGCCGAGAAGGGGCTGCCGTCGAGCATGCCCTTGTCGGCCCAGGTCTGCGGGGTGTCGAGGTGGTCGATCCGCATCGAACTCGCGAGTCCCCGATAGCCGCGCTGCTCGAGGACCTGCTGGATCTCCCGCATGTACGGCCTGCCGAGTCGGCCCCAATCGAGGGGTGCGGCAGCGAGATTCGGGCACGGAGCCAGCACCGAGACCGGCTCGCACTCGACACCGCCGCGCACGACCTGCAGGGACGGATCGGTCACGGCGGGTCGCGTGATGAGCAGGGACGGATCGGCCATCAGCCGGCCGCGGCCGCGCGGTGCGGCGATCCGCGCGAAGGTCTCGGCCCACTCCTCACCGAAGTCGATGGTGTGGTGGGAATCCGGCCAGGCCTGCGTCACGTCGGTGGGCACCGTGCCGTGGAAGACGACGGCCGAGGGCGACGCGACGGTGGCGCTGCGGGCGCGGCGGCGCTGCGGGACCCCGGCGCGCAACAGCAGGTCGTCGACCACGGGCAGGTCCACGGTGAGGACGACGGCGTCGGCCGCGAATTCCCGGCCGTCCACGGAACGCACGCTCTTCGCGCGGCCGCCGTCGACGCGGAGTTCCGACACCTCGACCCCGGTGTGCACGGTGCCGCCGTTGCGGACGAGCGCATCGACCATCGCGGCGGCGATGGTGGACATGCCGCCCTTCGGGAAGTAGACGCCGAGCGAGGTGTCCATGTGGGCGATGGCGCCGTAGACCGCCAGGGCCGTCGACGGCGCCGTGCCCGCGTACAGGGCCTGGAAGGTGAAGATTCGCCGGAGCCGGTCGTCCCGGATGAACGACCCGACGCGCGATCCGAGCCGGCCGAAGCCGCCGAGCCGGACGAGATTGGCGGTGTCGCGCAGCGCCGCGGGTGTCGATACGAGGTCGAGCGGCGAGTCGAAGTTGGAGTCGATGTAGCGGTCGAACTCGGCGTCGAAGATCGACGCGAGCCAGCGGCGCAGCCGCCGGTATCCGCCGGCCTCCTCGGGACCGCACACGCGGGCGATCTCGGCGGTCATCTCGTCCGGATCGGAGTACACGTTCAGGGCGGTGCCGTCGGCGAAGCGCGCGTGGTAGCCGGGGGCGAGCGGGGTGAGGGCGAGCGACGGGGTGGTCGAGTCGAAGGATTCTCCGACGGCCGTGAGCGCGTCGGCAATGAGGTTCGGCATCGTCAGCACACTGGCGCCGTTGTCGATGTCGTAGAGATGCCGCCCGTCCTCGAACACCGGGTACGTACCCACGCGACCACCAACCGTGTCCTCGCGTTCGAGGACGGTGACGCGCTTGCCGGCACCGGTGAGATGGAGCGCCGCGGACAGTCCCGCGAGTCCCGCACCCACCACGACGACGGACTCGACAGGACCGCCGACGGCCCTCACGCCTTGCCTCCCTGCGCGCGCGGGGTCGTCTGCTCCGTGCGCGTACGCGCTTCCATGAACAGCTGGAGGAAACCTACGGACGGGTGCGGGTGCCGATTCTCGTTCTGCCGGGCTTCGTAGTTGGGCATGATCGGTGTTCCTCTGGTCGTCGCCTGAGCCGCGTGGGCGTGCGTAGTGGTTCGTGTCTGTCGGTTCGGAGTGACGGCCCTCACGCCGTCTCTCCCCGTATTCGGAGCCGGTCGTCGAGCGGATGGGTCGGGTCTGCGGATTCGTCCCGCCCCTGGACGGGCGCGATACGGTCGAGGTATGGCTGCCCGCAAGACCGCTGTGCTCCGACGGCCGTCGGAGACCGACGACTACCTCTACGAACCCGTCGATCGCAGGATCAGAGGTGAGTGGTTCGGCCGGACGGTGGTCGACAGCACCCGGGCCGTGTTGGTGTGGGCACCCGGCAAGCCCGTCCCGTTCTATGCCTTTCCCCGCGAGGACGTCCGGCTCGATCTGATCGCGGCCTCCCTGTCGCCGAGTCGCTCCAGGCAGGACGTCTGGCAGTGGTACGACATCGTCGTCCGCGACCATCGGGCCTATTCACCGGTCTGCCAGCTCGACGTCGACGGTCTCGACGACCGTCTCGTCTTCCAGTGGTTCCGGTGGGGCGAGACCGGGCCGGGCGAGGACCTCGACGAGGGCGAACGGTGGTTCGAGGAGGAGACCGAAGTGTTCACCCATCCACGCGATCCCTATCACCGCGTCGACGCCCTGCGCAGCTCCCGGCACGTGCGGGTGAGCATCGGCGACGTCGTGGTCGCCGAGACCCGCAACCCCGTGCTCGTGTTCGAGACCGGCCTCCCGACCCGCTACTACCTCCCTCCCGAGGACGTCGACTTCTCGGTGCTCGAGGAATCCGAGTGGCGGACGAGCTGCCCCTACAAGGGCGTGGCCCGGTACTGGTCGTTCTCCGGCACACCGCCGGCCGAGAACGTCGCATGGTCGTATCCCGAGCCGTTCCCCGGCATGGAGTACATCGAGGGATACGTGTGCTTCTACGACGATGCCGCGGAGATCACGGTCGAGGAGTGAGTGCGTCGGCTGCGGGACGCAGCGCTGCCCCGATCCCCGAGCCGCGGGCCTGGCGCGCGCTGGCGGCCCTGTGTGTGGGTCTGTTCATCACCCTGCTCGACCAGTCGCTCGTCGCGGTGTCACTGCCGCGCATCCGCGAGGATCTGGACGCGAGCATCAACCAGGTGGTGTGGGTGTCGGCGGCCTATCTGCTGACCTTCGCGGTGCCGCTGCTGGTCACCGGTCGTCTCGGCGACCGCTTCGGTCAGCGCAACGTCTACCTGGTGGGCATGGCGATCTTCACGGCCGCGGCCTTCGCGTGCTCGATGGCGCCGACGATCGAGTGGCTGATCGCGCTGCGTGCGGTGCAGGGGTTCGGCGGGTCCCTGATCAACCCGCAACCACTGAGCATCATCCACCGGATCTTCGCCCACGACCGACGGGGCGCGGCCACCGGTGTGTGGAGCGCGGTGGCCAGTTCGGCGGGTCTGTTCGGGCCCGTCCTCGGTGGGGTGCTCGTCGGTACCGGCGGGTGGCGGTGGGTCTTCTTCGTCTACATCCCGTTGGGCCTGATCTCTCTGGTGATGGTCGCGCGGTACGTGCCGAGACTGCCGACCGGTGCGCGTCGCATCGACGTGCTGAGCGCTGTCGTCTCGCTGGTCGCGGTCACCGGCGTGATCTTCTCTCTGCAACAGGGTCCCGAGGTCGGCTGGACGGTGTGGGTGTGGGTCGTCCTCGGTATCGGGATCGTGGCGTTCGGAATGTTCGTGCGACTGCAGCGCACCGCGGCGGCCCGCGGCACCGAGGCGCTGGCCCCGCTCGGGTTGTTCACCCGCCGCAACTTCACCCTCGGAGTGACCGCCGTAGCGACGCTGGGCTTCACGGTCTACGCCGTGAACCTGCCGATCATGCTCTACCTGCAGGTGGGGCAGGGACTGTCCGCTCAGGTCGCGGGTCTGATGCTGGTGCCGATGGGCGTGATCTCGGTGATCATGGCGCCGTTGATCGGACGGGTCACCGACCGGGTCGCGCCGGGCCGGATCTCCCGGATCGGTTTCTCCGCGATGATCGCGGCGATGGTGTCGTTCGGTGTGGCGATGCACCTCGAGGCGACCGTCGGTTGGTTCCTGATCCCGATCGTGCTGCTCGGTGTCGCGAACTCGTTGTGCTGGGCCCCGAACTCGACGATCGCGCTGCGCGACCTGCCCGGTGACCTCGTAGGCGCAGGTTCGGGTGTGTACAACACCGCCCGGCAGGTCGGTGCGGTGCTCGGTGCGGCCGCCCTCGGCGCGGTGATGCAGATGGGTGAGGGGACGCTCGGATTCGGTGCCGCGATGGGCAATGCGGTGCTGCTCCCGGTGGTCTTCCTCCTGGTGGGACTGGTGGCGGTCTCCCGTTTCCGAGAGAGTTCCACCGTCACCAGCGCAACGGGTGCGTGAGCAACCGTCATCGGCGCAACAGGTGCGTGACCAGGCGTCCGCCTTCCTCCAGGGACATGTGGGGAAGATAGGCACGACCGACCGCGATCCCGATGGTCGGCAGCGCCGCCGGGTCCGGGAACACCATGTACAGCGGGCGGTAACGGGGCTGGAACTTCGCTTTGAACGCCAGCAGCGAGCGGAATCCGTATACCGGTTCGAGCGTGCGGCCGAGCAGATCGAGCAGGGCGTCGAGGGCTCCTCGGTCGAGTCCGGACCCACCGTCCACACTCGCGAGGGGTGCCCCCGACAAGCTCAGGAATTCGAGGCCCTCCTCGGCGGCGGACCGTGCCGCGGACGCGATGAGGAATTCCATGGCCGGCCGGAAGCCGTCCGAACGTCGCCGCATGAAGTCCAGCGTCAACCCGACCACCTTCCCGTCCCGGTGGACCGGCATCCACGACGTGATCGCATGGACGTGGTCGTTCGCGTCGACCGCGAGCAGCAACCGGACTTCGGGATCGCGCAGTTCGGCGACTCCTCCGAGCGTGAACCCCATCTCGGGCAGTCCCTTGTCGGCCACCCATTCCTCGGAGATGTCGACGATCTGCTCGGTCACCGACAGCGGCGCGGCGGCGAAGGTCGTCCATCGCGCTTCGATCCCGTCCTTGGCAGCACGGTTGAGGGCCGTGCGGACGTCCTGGAACTTCTTGCCCTTGAAGGCGAGGTCCGCGAGATCGACGACGGTCTCCTCACCCACCTGCAAACAGGTCCAACCGTGGTCCCGGGCGATCGCCGCCGTCTCCTCGCCCACCGAGTACAGGCACGGTGTCCATCCGTTGCCGAGGCAGTACGCCGCGAACTCGTCGATCGCCTCGGTCATCGAGGCGCGCTCACCGATCGGATCCGTCGCCGTCAGGGCGACACCCGAGTGGACCCGATACGCCACGGCGTGCCTGCCGTCGGCGCCGAACCAGTACCGATTCCCCGCCCAGGTGGTCATCCACGACATCGATCCGCCGCCCGGGTCGTGCAGGAGTTCTCGCACCCGCTGCTCGTCGCCGAGGTCGACCCCGGCAGGGGGCACGAGGAAGCTGCGCCACAGGAGCACGCAGAAGGCGACCCAGACGATCACGCCGATCCACTCGAACAACAGGGTGGCGGCGGTGTCGAGGGGCATCACGGGAGGCTCGAAGAGCTGGAGGTAGACCGGCGGAAGGAGCCGGCGCGGCGCGTCGCGGAGCAAGGTGCCGATGCCGGGATCACGATCGAACCCGTCCGCCACCAGCGTGCCCACCACCACGTACGTCACGAGCGCGATGCCTGCGGCGGCTGCGGTTCCGATCCATACCCGGCGATAGGTTCCCCGCGGTGCACGGACATCGAACAGGGTGCGGGTCAGCAGCAACAGGGCGAGCACGGAGACCAGCGCGAGGAGTGGCGCGAGTTCCATGGATACGGAGCTGTGCCGGTGGATTCCGTACAGCAGGGAGCGGGTCTCGTCCTGTTCGGTCACGCGGACGATCGTGCTCGCGGCGGCCACGACGATCAGCACGACGTGTCCTCCGACCGAGAGGAACCATGCTGCGCGCCGCCCTCGACGCAGCCCTTCGGCACCGATCAGCAGCAGTACCGACGGCATGAGATTCGCGACGAGCGGACCTGCACCGGAGAGCCGAAGGGCCTGTTGCCCTTTCCTGCACTCGTCGTGCAGCGCGGGATCGGCACACACTTCGACAAGTTCTCGCGGGGTGTAGGGAACCTGCTCGAACAGCTCGCGTAGCGCGGACAGCGGGCCGATCGAGTGCGGGGAGAGCGCCGCGAAGATCGGGCCGAGCACGCTCGCTGCGACCACGAGCGCGACGAGCGTGCGGCGTTCCCGGATGGTGCCGCCGAGCACAGGACGGCGCACACCGCGTCCGAACAGGAGCGGGCCGGCGAGCAACCCGGCCAGCGCGACGGTCACCCTGTTCACGTCCTGCAGGTGTCCGGCGAACAAGGCTGCGGTCACCAGGAACACCAGCAGGAGTGTCCGGATGCGGCGACGCCACAGGGTGCCCATCGCGGTGGTGGAGGCGAGCAGGACGCCGAGCACCCAGGCCAGCGGGTCCTCGGTGAGGTGGGTGTGCAGTTCCCGCCCCCACACGTTCGGCACCAGCGAGGCGACCTGGGCCACGAGCAACGCGAGTGCCGCCCCCAGTCCCTGCGAGGCGAGAGCGGCGAGCGTGAACCTTCGGCTACCGATGCGACGTTCGACCGGCACCGCAACGGTGAGGATCGCAATACTCCCGAGCACGTACTCACCTGGACCGGAGGCGAACAACCCCGAGGTCCACAGCGTCCACAGATGCCCGTCCGCGATGTTCGGAATCCCCAGCGACACCTCGGATGCCGTCGCGCGGGGTGGGCCGTTCCGTGTCGAGCCGGTGGTGACCGCCAGGAACCAGATCAGTACAAGCAGTCCGCACGAGACGGGTGCCCGGAGCACCGCCGCCCCTGTGCGGGACATCAGTTGCCGAGCCCGAGCCGGTGTGCGAGCCATGGCAACTCCTTCTCGAGCCCTGCGGCCCACAGGGCGAAACTGTGTGTTCCCGGCAGTTCGGTGAGGTGGACATCCATCCCCGCTTCTCGAGCCGCCGAGACGAGTTGTTCCACTCCGGCACGGTATTCGGAATCATCGAGTCCCACCACGAAAGCCCCGGCGGAATCGGGATATCGATTGCGTGCGAGCAGGTCGGCAGGATTGTTGCGCGCGAATGCTTCCGCATCGCCGCCGAAGACGTCGCGGATCGTCGCGTCCCTGTTGCCGAGAGTGGGCTCGGCCTGCCCCGAGAAGTCGAGGAAGGTCGGATAGACGTCGGGGCGGGTGGTCGCGAGTTGCAGGGCGCAGGTTCCGCCGTACGACAGCCCGCCCACGGCCCACGCCATCGGATCGTCGTCGACCTGCAGGTTGTCCCGCACCCAGGCCGGTACGTCGACGGCGAGATAGGTCGCCGCGTTGCCGAGATGCGAGTCGACGCACAAGGGATTGTCGAACTGGCCTCCGGTGCCGTCCGCGAGCACGACGACCGGTGCCAGGCCATGATGCTGCGCGGCATAGGCATCCAGGGTGGACGGGAGATGTCCGCCCACGAGCCAGTCCTCCGGGCTACCGGGTTGTCCGGCGAGCAGTACCAGCACCGGCAGTTCCGGTCGTGGATCCGAGAAATAGGCCGGTGGGAGGTAGACGCGGGCTTCCCGCGCCCGGAATCCGGAGACCGTTGCGGGAATCGTCACAGAGGTGACCGCACCGGTCGCAGGCAGGTCGTCCGGCGCCGACCAGTCATCCACCGACACGGTCCGCGATGCTCGGAGGGTGGGGTCGTCGAAGGAGACGCTTCGGTAGTCGCTGATGCCGAGAACAGCCCGAAGGGTGGGGTAGGCGTCGTAGACCGCGTCGATCCGGCCCGCGGCAGAGACCACGACGAGTACCGCCGACACCACGAGTGCCGTCGCGACGAGTGGGCGGGCCCGGTCGCGACGGCGTACGAACCATCGTCCGATCAGGAACGCGACAGCAAGTAGTGCCACCGCCACCCATCCGTACACCACCCACGGCAAACGGTCCGGGAAGGGCTTCCACACCTTCTCGACCAGGAGTGCTGCCACTGCCGTCAGGCCGAGGGCGGCCGTCACGGCGAGGGGCACTCCGCGTACGAGCCACGCCCGGTAGCGGCGGACGAGCAACACGATCAGGCCGATGACGGTGAGGATCGCGAACACCGCGGTCGCCGTCGGGGTGGTCAGCGGTATCCCCAGCACTCCGTTCACCATCCCGGTCGAGGACATGGCGATCAGTATGCGCGGACGAACAGGGGGAACCCATGCGAGAATATTGCTCTCTTTATCAAGAACATAATTTACATAGAAGAGAATTTGCACTACTGTAAAGATTCATGGCTGCAATTGCGTCGGACGCCGTCCGCACCGTGACGATCTCCCATCGCGAACGTAAACGCGCCCGCACGTGGACGGCGATCCACCTCGCCGCCGCCGAAGCCGCAGCACGCCACACCCGCCTGTCCGACATCACCGTCGAGACCATCGCGGAACAGGCAGAGGTCTCACCGCGCACCTTCTTCAACTACTTCCGATCGAAGGAGGACGCCGTCCTCGGCCTGTCCTCCCCCGTCATCGACGACGCCGTCGCCGTCGCCGACGACTTCGACTTCGCGCCGGGCGACGACCTCGTCGAGAAGGTCGCCTTCCTGCTCCTCGCGGTCTTCCGCACGGCGGCGAGCCGTCGCGCGATCGATTACGACGAGTACATCGCGCTCATGGACCGCCATCCCGAACTCGCGCGCAGACGCTTCCAACACATCGACGACGTCGAAGCCGTCGTCGCCGAGCTCGTCACCGAACGACTCGCGGCGACACGACCCACCGATACGGTCGGCACTATCGAGGACACCGCCGACATGATCGTCACGGTCGCCGGCGCCCTCATGCGCTCCGCGCTGCGCCCGCTGCTCACCGCCCCCGGGAAGACGGAGGCCGACGCCGATTCGGTCCTGCATCGCACCTGCGTGTTGTTCCGGGAGGTCACGCGACCGTGACCGACCCATTCCGAGACGAGATCGAAAGAGCCACGCCAGCAACGGAACAGAGCACCCCGCGGGTCACCTTCGTCTTCGCCGGCCTCATGCTCGCCATGCTGGCCGCGTCGCTCAACCAGACCGTCCTCAATCCCGCCCTGCCGACCATCGTCGGCGAACTCCACGGCGTGGACCGGATGCTCTGGGTCATCACCGCCTACATCCTCGCGTCGACGATCACGATGCCCGCCTACGGCAAACTCGGGGATCTCTTCGGACGAAAACCACTTCTGCTCACCGCGTTGACGATCTTCGTCGCCGGATCGACGATCGGCGCTCTCGCCGGGGACATCACGTGGCTCATCGTCGGCCGGGCCGTCCAGGGCGCCGGTGGCGGTGGCCTGATGGTGTTGTCGCAGGCCACCATCGCCGACGTGATCCCCGCTCGCCAGCGCGGGAAGTATCTCGGCATCATGAGCAGCGTCTTCGCCCTGTCGTCGGTGGCCGGGCCGTTGCTCGGCGGATGGTTCACCGAAGGTCCCGGCTGGCGGTGGGTGTTCTGGATGAACGTGCCGCTCGGTGCCGTCGCCGTCGTCGCGGCGCTGGTCTTCCTGCGCCTGCCCCGCGTCTCCGGTTCGGGCCGGCGGATCGACGTGCTCGGCATGGCCGTGCTGTCCGTCGTCACGACGCTTCTCGTGCTCGTCGCGACCTGGGGCGGTTCACGCTATCCGTGGTCGTCGCCGGTCGTGATCGCGCTGATCGCCGCTACGGCGGCCGGTGCGGTGCTGTTCGTCGCGGTGGAGCGACGCGCCGCCGAACCCGTGATCGGCCTGCACCTGTTCCGCGACCGCAACTTCGATCTCGTCACCGCAGCCGGATTCGTCATGAGCGTCGCACTGTTCGGCGTGGCCGCCTACATGCCCACCTACCTCCAGATGGTCGCGGGCGTGAGCGCCACCGCCGCCGGTCTGCTGATGCTCCCCATGATGGGGACGTTGTTCCTGACGTCGACGCTGGCGGGACGGTACGTCACGAGAACGGGCCGCTACAAACGGATCCCGATCATCGGGTCGGTCTTCGTCACGGCCGGTCTGGCACTCCTGTCGACCCTCAAGGTGGACACCCCGATCTGGGTGCTGGGCTGCTGGTTCGCCGTGATCGGCGTCGGATTCGGCACATCCATGCAGCTTCTCGTGCTGGTCGTGCAGAATTCCTTCCCCGTCGAGGAGGTCGGCACCGCGACGGCGGGCAACAACTACTTCCGGCAGATCGGCGCGACCCTCGGTTCCGCCGTCGTCGGCAGTGTCTTCGCCACGCGCCTGGCCGGTGGACTTTCGGGAACCGGCATCGACAATCCGGATTCGCTGACCCCCGGCGCGGTCCGGGCACTACCCGACGCGCTCCGGCAACCGGTTCTCGAGGCGTACAACGACGCGCTCGTCCCGATCTACCTGTACATCGCGCCGCTCGTGGTGGTCGCGGGGGTCCTGCTGTGTCTCGTCGTCGAGAAACCCCTCGCGACCACCATCGTGCGGAAGAACGATCCGGCTCCTAGCGACCCGGCAGCCAGTGCATCGACTTGACGAAGGGGGCGAGCATCTTCGCCCACACCCGCCGCGGAAGTCCGCGCGGCCCGTCGAGATTGAGCAGGCGCGTGGTCGCGATCGTCTGCGCCTCGGTGTACTTGTACAGGCCCTCCGCGCCGTGCCGGCGTCCCATGCCGGAGATGCCCATACCGCCCATCGGCGCGTCGGTGCTACCCCACGCCGGAGCATATCCCTCGTCGACGTTCACCGTGCCGGCACGCACCCGCGCCGCGATGGCCTCGCCCTGCGCCTTCGTCGCACCCCACACCGACGCGTTGAGCCCGTACTCGGTGTCGTTGGCCTCGCGGATCGCCTCCTCGACGTTCTCCACCGGATAGATCGACACCACCGGGCCGAACGTCTCGTTCCGGTAGCACTCGGCGTCCTCGGGCACGTCGGTGAGCACGGTGGGTTCGAAGAACAGCGGTCCGAGATCGGGCCGCGCCTTCCCGCCGGCGACGACGGTCGCGCCCTTGGCGACGGCATCCTCGACATGCCGGGTCACCGTCTTGACCTGGCTCTCGCTGATGAGGCAGCCCATCTCGGTACCGAAGTCGTAGTCGGGACCGAGCGACATCTCGCGTACCCGCGCCCCGAACATCCGGATGAACTCGGGGGCGATCGACTTCTCGACGTAGATCCGCTCGATCGAGATACACAGCTGCCCGGAGTTCGAGAAGCATGCCCGCACTGCGGCGTTCGTGACCTCGCGCAGGTTCGCCCCGGAGGTGACGATCATGGGGTTCTTGCCGCCGAGTTCGGCGGAGAACCCGATGAGGCGCCGGCCGGCCTGCTCGGCGAGGAGACGCCCGGTCTCCGACGAACCCGTGAACATCAGGTAGTCGGAGTTCTCGACGATCGCGGTGCCCACCACGGTTCCGGGCCCGGTGACCACGGCGAAGACGTCGCGGGGAACGCCGGCCTCGTAGAGGAGTTCGACGACGGCGAGCGCGCAGTAGGGCGTCTGGCTGTCGGGCTTGAGCACCACGCTGTTGCCCGCGAGCAGGGCGGGGATCGCGTCGGAGACCGCCAGCGTCATCGGGTAGTTCCACGGCGCGATCACGCCGACGACACCCTTGGGATGGTGCAGGACGGTGGTCTTCGTCAGGACCGGCAGCATGCCCGTGGCCTTGCGGGGGCGCAGCAGCTTCGGTGCGACGCGCGCGTAGAACCGCGCGGTCATCGAGATGTCGAGCACCTCTTCCTGCGCGGAGACGCGGGACTTGCCGGTCTCTGCCTGCGCCATGTCCATGAGCTGCTCGCGCCGGGAGAGCACGAGTTCGCGGTAGCGGTGCATGATCGCGGCGCGCTTGTCCACGGGCAGCTTCGCCCACGCGACCTGCGCGGTGCGGGCCCGGTCGATCGCGGCCTTCGCGTCCTCGGCCGTGCCGACCGGCACGGTGGCCAGTTCCCGTCCGGTGAACGCCTCGACGACGGGGCGGGTGGTCCGCTCGGCGGCGTCGGGGATCGCGATGAGGTCGGCAAGACGCTGGAAGGTCGCAGCGCTCGGAGCTGGCATGATGCACCCCTACCGGTGAGTAGTACTTGCGGTTTCACCAAACCTACCCGGGCGGGGTGTGTGCTGTCACACAGGCGCGGTGTCGAGCCCGCTCTCCCGTTCGCCGTGCTGTTCGGGCCCTGCCTGGACGATTCCCTGGGCGACGTCGGCGAGCGGGACGTTGCTGTCCTGCGAGAGCCTGCGCAGCAGTTCGAACGCCGCGATGGCGTCGATGCCGAAACGTTCCATGATCATGCCCTTGGCCTGCCCGATGATGTCGCGGGTCGCCAGGGCGGACGCGAACTGCCCCTGGCTGCGCGCCGCACTCATCGCCATCGCCGCATGGGCGGCCAGGACCTCGGCGGTCGCCTCCGCGAGCGGATCGAACGCATCGGCCTCGGAGGAGAACATGTTCAGCGCACCCATGCTCTCCTGATCGAGATACAGCTGGAACGACAACGTGCTGAGCACGTTCGCCTCCACCGCGGCCTTCGCGAAACGCGGCCAACGCGTCTCCTTCCGCAGATCGTCGGAGCGCACCACGAGGCACTTCGCGCTCGCATCGAGGCACGGCCCCTCACCGAACTGCTCCTGGATGTCGTCGAGGTGTTCGGCGAGTTCGCAGGTCGCGGCGAGGGAACGGAACTGCTTGCGGCCCGTCACGATGAGGATGTCGGCGCAATCGGCCCCCTCCACCAGTTCGACCGCAGCCGCCGTCACGCCGCGCAGTGTCTCGTCGAGATCCGTCGGGTGATAGAAACCGCGAGCGAGCTGCGCCATACGGCGCCCCAGATCGCCCGCTTCCGACGAACGTGTCATGGTCCATCCCTTCTCCGCGGAATTCATCATCCGACGGATCCGACGACCGGATTGCCGGATTACGCACTTTCTACACAACCGCCCCCTCGTCGGAACACGACCTCTTCAGTTCTACCCTCGATAGGCTGGACTGGTGGATCCGCCGGTCACCCGGTATCTGCCCCGTGACGGTCACAACCTGGCCTACGGGGTGGTCGGCGCAGGTCCCGCCGACGTCGTGTGGTTCTTCGAGGTCCAGATGCACCTGGATCTGCTGTGGACCGATCCCTACATGCACTCGCTCTTCGAACGCCTGGCGACCTACTCACGCGCCGTCTACTTCCAGCGCCGCGGTTTCGGGCTCTCCGATCCCGTCGATCACGTGCCCACCATCGAACAGCAAGCGGAGGACGTCCTCGCCGTCATGGACGCCGAGCAGATCCGGCACGCGACACTCGTCGGGATCCACAGCACGTGCGGACCGCAGGTGCTCGTCGCGGCGACCGCCCCCGAACGGGTCAACGCGTTGATGCTGATCGCACCGTACTGCGAACCGCTGCTCGACTACGACCGGCCGCCGCACGGGTGGACGGAGCCCGAGATCGCCGAGTTCGTCGAGCTGTGGCGCGACGCCGTCCGGCACTGGGGTGAGGGACGCACGGTTCCGTTGACCGATGGCCACGTCGACAGTCCCTACAACCGCCGGCTGATGGCCATGCTCGAGCGGTGCTCCGCGTCGCCGAGCACGATGAGCGCGCACCTCGAGGCGAGCCTGCGGATCGACTATTCGCACGCCCTCGGCTCGGTGCAGTGCCCGACGAAGGTGGTGCTGGTCGCCGGGGGTTCGATACCGGTGGGTCCTGCGAGACATCTGGCCGATCTGGTGCCTCACGGAGAGCTCGTGATCACCCGGCCGTCACCGCGTGGCGCCGCACTCGGCGAAGCGTGGTCGCAGGTCCAGACGATGGTCGAGGAACTCGTCCGCGGGTCCGTCCCACCCGTCGATGCCGGCCGACGTTTCGCGGCGACCCTGTTCACCGACATCGTGGGGTCGACCAAGCTCCTCGCACGCATCGGTGACACCTCCTACCGGGCCCTGCTCGCGCGTCACGAACGTGACGTGCGGTTCGCCGTGACCGAAGCGGGTGGGCAGCTGGTGAGCACCGTCGGGGACGGCACCTTCAGTCTGTTCGACGGGCCCGTGGCCGCCGTGCAGTGCGCGGCGCGGATCGTCGCGGAAGCCCGCCGCCTCGGGTTCGAGGTGCGCGCCGGGGTGCACGCCGGCACCGTCGAGCCGACCGGGACGGACGTCACCGGCCTGACGGTGCACGTGGGGGCGCGCATCGGCGCGGCGGCACGTCCCGGCGAGGTGCTCGTCTCGAGCCACGTGCGTGAGCTGGCCGGTGGATCGGGGCTGCAGTTCACCGACCGGGGGTCGCATCGGCTCGCCGGTGTGCCGGGCAAGGTCCGTCTCTTCGCCCTGACCGGCGGGCAGCCGTCCCTGCAGGCACCGCGGAAACGGGTCTCGCTCAATCCCTTCGACCGCGCCGTTCTCCGGGCGGCGCGACGCACGCCGCAGGTGCTGCGTTCGGCTGCCGCACACGCGAACGCCCGGCAGCGGCGTCGCACGGACGGCTGAACACGAACGGCCGGGCACGAACATCCGGCGGCTCGTTCGGCCCGACCGCGCTCACCGGATCGCGACCGCGCTCACCGGATCGACACCCCTGCACCCCACCCATATGGTCTGCGTCACATTCGATCGCGGAACGGTTCGCGGCAACGCGGCCGGAGGGGAGCGTGCACATGTGTGATGTTCTGGGACGGCTGCACACGGCCGGGGTATCCCGGCGGAAGTTGTTGGCCAGTTTCGCCGTCGGCGCGACGGCCGTGGCGGCCACCGCATGCAGTCCCGGTGCCGACACCGCTGCTGCGGCCCCGACGTCCGATCGCCGGTTCGCGCCGGAGCCGTATCGAGGGCAACGGACACGCCTGGTCCTGCTCGGCACCTCGGGTGGTCCTCCCTACTGGCCCGGGAGCGAGCGCGAAGGCATCTCCTCCGCCGTCGTGGTCGGCGACCGGTACTACCTCGTCGACGCCGGTCACGGTGTCATGCGGCGCCTACGCGGGGCGGAACTCGGACCCAACTTCGCCACCGACCTCGACGGTCCCCTCGACGCGCTGGGCGGCATCTTCCTGACGCATCTCCATTCCGATCATGTCGTCGACCTCAACAACATCCTCACCGAGGGGATTTACAACGGACTGCAGCACGTGGAGAAGATCCCCGTCTACGGCCCGGGTAATCGTGGAGTACTTCCACCCCTGTTCGGGGAGGGCCCCGCACCGGAACCCGTGGCACCGGGCAATCCCACACCGGGCACCCGGGAGATGACCGACCTGCTCGTGCAGGCGTTCGCCACCGACTTCAACGACCGCCTGTTCGACAACCGCAAGCCCGCCCCCGACGCCTTGTGGGAGGCCTTCGACGTTCCGGTCCCGGCGCAGTATCTCGCCGATCCGAACGGCAATCCCTGCCCGGACATGGAACCGTTCACTTTCTTCGAGGACGACCGCGTCCGGGTGTCTGCGACCTTGGTCGACCACGCTCCCGTCTTTCCCGCTCTCGCCTACCGTTTCGACAGCGACGACGGGTCGATCGTCTTCTCCGGGGACACCGGCCCCACCCCCAATCTCGTGAAACTCGCACGGGGAGCGGATGTTCTGGTGCACGAGGTGATCGACCCCGCCTGGCCGGAATCGTTGTTCCCCGAACCCCGCACGGATGCTCAGGAAGGGCTCTACCAGCACCTCGTCCAATCACACACCCTCATCGAGGATCTCGGCCCGATCGCCCAGGAAGCCGGCGTGGGAACACTGGTGCTCTCGCACATGGTCCCGGGCAATCGACCCGATTCCACCTGGGAAGGATGCGGCACCGGATTCGCAGGGCGCCTCGTCATCGGCCACGACCTCGACGTGGTCGGCGTCGGAGCTCCTGCCTGATCCAGCCCTCTATCCGCCCGTGTAGAACGCGCTCGTCCGCTCGGCGGCGGCGCGTGCCTGTTCGGGGTCCTCGCCCGCGGCGATGTCGGCCTCGCACCAGGCCGCGCTGCTGTCGCGGACGAACTGCAGACCTTCCTCGGACATCGACCAGGTCTCGAATTCCTTCGGATCCACCGCCTCCCCCGATTCGATGTGCAGGCCGAGTCCGAGAAGTGCCTGATCCCAACCGATACCGACCGCGCCGGGTCCGTACTGCTCCCAGTGCTCGTCGGGGTGGGCGATGTGCGTCAGTTCCAGGCGCGCCCGGTCTCCCGGTTCGGGCAGGACCGACACCTCGATCCAGCTCACGCGACCAGCGAATTCCCAGGTGGCCGTGAACGTCCGGGGCGGTTCGCAGGTGAGGACCTTACCGCCGGCATTGCCCTCGAGCTGGTACCGGCCACCGGCCTCGAGGTCGCCCTCGACGGGCAGGAACCAGCGGGGGATGCGCTGCGGGTCGGTGCACGCCTCCCACAGGTCCTCAGCGCTCGTGCGGTAGCTGCGCGAGATCGTGACGACCTTGGCCTCGCGGCCCTCGACGGTGCGACGACCGACCGTGCGGCGACTCGTCTCGTTGCTCGTGATCACGTTCTTCATGAGGATTTCCTTCTCTCGTCGGAAGCAGGGAGCGCGGGCGGGACGGCGTCGCGGCTCCGCCGCTCACGCTTGCCGCGCGCGATCTCGGTCTCCAGCGCGTCCAGTGGCGCGAAGACCGGGGGATGCAGACCCGCGAGCCAATCCTCGAGTTCCACGAGGAGCGCGGGATCGAGTTCGTAGTAGCGGCGGGTGCCGTCCTTGTGGACGACGGCGAACCGCTGGTCGCGCAGGATCTTGAGATGTTGCGAGACCGCCGGCTGGGAGATCGAGAACTCCCAGCCGATCTCCGCGACGATTTCGCCGGCCGCCTGCGGACCGTCCGCGAGCAGTTCGAGAATGCGGCGGCGAACCGGATCTGCAAGGACCTCGAACCCGTGCATGGACCCACTATATAAGTTTCTACTTATATTCGCCAGAAGGACGGTTCCACTACCTAGACTTCGACATATGACGACAACGACGCGCGTCTCCGAGGAAAAGGTCGACCGAGCGGTCATCGATGAACGGGCCCCCTCGGTCGCCCGCCTGTTGCTCGATCGAGTGGCCGCCACACCCGACGCCGAAGCCTTCCGCTTCCCGGACGGGAAGGACGGCTGGACGTCGGTCACCTGGGAACAGACCGGGGATCGGGTACGACTGCTCGCGGCCGGCCTGATCTCCCTGGGTATCGAGGCCGAGGACCGCGTGGCCCTCGCGTCGTCCACCCGCTACGAATGGGTGCTCGGCGACCTCGCCGTCATGTGCGCGGGCGCCGCGACCACCACTGTCTACCCCACCACCCACGCCGACGACGTCGCGTTCATCGTCGCCGACTCCGGCAGCCGGATCGTCATCGCCGAGGACGCCGGGCAGGTCGAGAAGCTCGTGGGCCACCGAGGCGATCTACCCGACGTGACGAAGGTCGTGGTCCTCGACGGCACCGGTGACGGCGACTGGGTCATCACCTTCGACGAGCTCGCCGAACTGGGCCGCGGCCTGCTCGCCGAGGACTCCGGAGCAGTGCTGAACCGGATCCACAGCATCAGGGCCGAGCACCTGGCCACCCTCATCTACACCTCGGGTACCACCGGCAAGCCGAAGGGCGTGCGCCTGCCGCACTCGGCGTGGACCTACGAGGCCGCCGCCATCGACGCGCTGCACATGCTCACCTCCGACGACCTGCAGTATCTGTGGCTGCCGCTGTCGCACGTCTTCGGCAAGGTGCTGCTCACCCTCCCCCTGCAGATCGGCTTCCCCACCGCGGTGGACGGACGCGTCGACAAGATCGTCGAGAACCTCGCGGTCGTCCGCCCGACCTTCATGGGTGCGGCCCCGCGCATCTTCGAGAAGGCCCACGCGCGCGTCGAAGGAATGATGGAGGAGGAAGGCGGCGCCAAGAAGAAGATCTTCGACTGGGCCGTGGGCGTGGGCCGGAAGGTGTCGAAGGCGAAGCAGGCCGGCAGGTCGCCCGGACTGCTCGACAAGCTGCAGCACGGCCTCGCCGACAAGCTGGTCTTCTCCACCGTCCGCGAACGCTTCGGCGGTCACCTGCGGTTCTTCATCTCCGGTTCGGCGGCGCTCAACCCCGAGGTCGGCGAGTGGTTCGACGCCGTCGGCATCCCCGTCCTCGAGGGTTACGGCCTCACCGAGACCTCGGCCGCGACGTTCGTCAACCGTCCCTACGCCAACCGCATCGGCACGGTGGGCTGGCCCGTCCCGGGCACGGAGGTCCGCATCGCGGAGGACGGCGAGGTGCTCGTCCGCGGCCCCGGTGTGATGACCGGCTATCACAACCGGCCCGACGCGACCGCCGAGTCGCTCTCCGACGACGGATGGTTCCGCACCGGCGACATCGGCAGCCTCGACGACGAGGGGTACCTGCGCATCACCGACCGCAAGAAGGACATGTTCAAGACGTCGCAGGGCAAGTACGTCGCCCCGTCGTCGCTGGCAGCGACCTTCAAGGGCATGTGCCCGTACGCGTCGGAGATCGTCGTCTACGGCGAGGGCAAGCCCTACTGCGTGGCACTGGTGGCGCTCGATCCGGAATCCGTCGGCGAGTGGGCGAACAAGAACGGTGTGAGCGGATCGTTCGAGGACATCGCACGGCACGACAAGACCCACGATCTGATCTCCGGATACATCGACGAGCTGAACCTGCAGCTCAACCGGTGGGAGCAGATCAAGAAGTTCACGATCATCGAGCGTGAACTGTCGGTCGAATCGGGCGATCTGACGCCGAGCATGAAGCTGCGCAGGAAGGTCGTCGTCGACAACTTCGCCGACAGGCTGGCAGGTCTCTACGAAGGGTGACGGCCTATCCTGGGTCTCATGATGAGTAGTGCACGACCGAATTTCCTGCAGCGGATCGGCTACATGTTCGGTCGCGCGCTACCGCCCGAGATGCGGGAGTGGGTACGCGACGACGTCCTCGGCCCCGGCGGAACACGCCGCTACCTGCTGCGATGGAACCTGCCGATCATCCCGCTGCTCCTGCTGTTCCTGCTGATCCCCGGGCCGGTGTGGATCCCGATCGCGATGATGCTGTTGCTGCTGCTGCCGTGGGTCTACTTCTCGGTGGCGTTGATGCCCATCTGGCAGCGGCACCGCCTCCAGCAGCACGGTCTCGATCCGGAACTGCTCAGCGCGAAGGCACGCGCCCGCGCCGCGCGCGAACGAGAGGACTACGAGCGCCGTTTCGGTCGCGCGTCCTGACCGGACCTCCCACAGTGCGGGGCAGCGTGTCCGCTTATCCTCGCACCATGAGTGACGCCCCTGCCTTCACAGCCACTGCAGACCTCGCTGACGAGATCGGCCCGGACATCCGCAGCTGCGACACGCAGTTCATCCAGTTCGGCGGCCGCACCGAGTTCGTCGGCCCCATCACCACCATCCGCTGCTTCCAGGACAACCTGCTCGTCAAGCAGACCCTCTCCGAGCCGGGCAACGGCGGCGTGCTCGTCGTCGACGGCGGTGGCAGCATCCACACCGCGCTCGTCGGCGACATCATCGCCGGTCGCGGTGTAGACAACGGCTGGGCCGGGGTCATCGTCAACGGCGCGGTCCGCGACTCCGCGATCCTGCGCACGCTCGACATCGGCATCAAGGCCCTCGGCACCAACCCGCGCAAGAGCACCCAGACCGGCTCCGGTGAGAAGAACGTGCCCGTCGAGATCGGCGGCGTGACGTTCAACCCGGGCGAGATCGTCTACAGCGACTCCGACGGCGTCGTCGTCCGCGCCGAGAACTGATCGGCCGAGCGCGCGGGTCGACCCGCTATTCGTGCGCGACCCGCGCGCTCGCCCCGGCGATCTCCACCACATCGCCCACCTTCAGCTGACGGCCGCGACGCACCTCCACCTCACCGTTGACCGACACCAGGCCGTCGGCGATCACTTCCTTGGCCTCCGCACCCGACTCGATGAGGCTTGCGAGCTTGAGGAACTGACCGAGTCGGATCGACTCGTCACGGATCGGTACATCGAATGCGTCGGACATGGCACCCATTGTCCCCGACACTGGATCCATGGCCCGCCCCAGCATCATCTGGTTCCGTCGTGATCTCCGACTGAACGATCTGCCCACCCTGCTCTCGGCCACCGAGGCCGCCGACGACGTCCTCGCCCTGTTCGTCCTCGACGACGCACTGCTCCGCCCGTCCGGGGCCCGCCGGCGCGACTTCCTCATGGGATGCCTGCGAGCCCTCGACCGGGATCTCGGCGGGCGCCTGCTCGTCGTCGAGGGAGACCCGGTGACACTGGTGCCGCAGGTCGCCGCCGAGTTCGATGCGACCGCGGTCCACATCAGCTCCGACCACGGCCCCTACGGCACGCGACGCGACCGGGCGGTCGCCGAGGCGCTCGGCGACGTCCCGTTGGTGACCACCGGCTCTCCTTACGCCGTCACGCCGGGCCGCGTGACGAAACCCGACGGCTCTGCATACAAGGTGTTCTCGGCCTTCCGCCGTGCCTGGAACGACCACGGATGGCACTCCCCCGCGGCGACCGGCCCGGACACCGCCGACTGGGTGGACCCGAGCGGCTGTTCCGCACGCGTGCCGATTCCCGAGGTCGGTGACGAACCCGCACCGCCCGCCGGTGAGGCGGCCGCACTGGAACGGTGGCGCGGATTCCTCGACGACGGTCTCGAGCGGTACGCCACCGATCGCGACCGGCCGGCCTTCGACGGCACGAGCGGCCTGTCGCCCTATCTGAAGTTCGGCTGCATCCATCCGCGGACCCTGCTGCACGACATGAGGAACCGGGCGGACAACGGGGCCGTCACCTTCCGCAGCGAACTGGCGTGGCGCGACTTCTACGCCGACGTCCTGTTCCAGCGGCCCGAGACCGCCCGGACCAACTACAACAGCGACTTCGATGCCATCACCTACGATTCCGGGCCCGACGCCGACGCCCTGTTCGCCGCGTGGTGCGAGGGCCGGACGGGATTCCCGATCGTCGACGCCGGGATGCGGCAGCTCCTCGCCGAGGGTGTCATGCACAACCGGGTGCGGATGATCGTCGCGTCGTTCCTGACGAAGGACCTGCACCTGCCGTGGTGGCGCGGGGCACGGCATTTCATGAAGCATCTGGTGGACGGCGACCTGGCGTCCAATCAACACAATTGGCAGTGGACGGCGGGCAGCGGCACCGACGCCGCTCCCTACTTCCGGGTGTTCAATCCGACCCGGCAGGGCGAGAAGTTCGATCCGACGGGTGAATACGTGCGCAGGTGGGTACCCGAACTGCGGAGCATCGACGGCGCTCGTGTGCACAGCCTGCCCGACGGCCCTCCGGACGGATATCCGGAACCGGTCGTCGATCACGCACACGAACGTCGCGTTGCCCTGGACAGATACGAGCGGATTCGCTCGGCCCGATGAAATGGACGGCGAAACGACCCATCCGGTCGTGGCGGTGCTCCGAACAACTTCCGGACGGACAACGCGTTCGCCGTACACCCAACGAAAGGACACCGCAATGCGCGCTCTCGTCGAAGCAGCTTTCATGGCCATCCACACCCCGCTCGTCGACGCATACACCTTCCTGATCAGCGTCCTTCCTGCTTGAGTGGTGACGGCGCCGGAGTCCGCTCCGGCGCCGTCACCACTGGGCGCTCCGGCGCCGTGACCACCGGGAGAACATCTGCACACGGGAGACAGGGCATGGGCATCGAATTCTCGAGCGTCGTCGACGCACCGCGTGACGAAGTGTACGACTGGCACTCCCGTCCCGGCGCCATCCTCCGCCTGATCCCACCCTGGCAACCGATGACCGTCGTCGCCGAGGCCGACTCCCTCGAATCCGGCACGGCCGTCCTCGGTCTCCCGGGCGGACTTCGCTGGATCTCCCGGCACAGACCCGACGATTACGATCCACCAGCACGTTTCGTCGACGAACTCTCGCACGACGGCCTGTGGTCGCGCCCCGCCACCGTCATAGGCTCGTGGCGCCACGAACACCGCTTCGACGTCGTCGACGAATTCCGTACCCGCGTCACCGATCGCGTCGACACGCCCGTACCGGGCCGTTTCCTCACCCAGACCTTCCGCTACCGGCACCGTCAGCTCGCCGACGATCTCGCGAGCCATCGCTGGTCGCACGCGCAGGGCATCCGGCCCGCGACGGTCGCGGTGACCGGATCGAGCGGACTCGTGGGCACCGCCCTGACTGCATTCCTGTCCACGGGTGGCTACCAGGTCGTCCGCCTGGTACGCCGGGAACCGCGACAGCCCGACGAACGTCGCTGGGACCCGCAGGATCCGGCACCCGACCTGTTCGAAGGCGTCGACGCCGTCGTCCACCTCGCGGGTGCGTCGATCGCGGGACGGTTCACCGACTCCCACAAGGCCGCGATTCGCGACAGCCGCATCGAACCGACACGCCGACTCGCCGAACTCGCCGCGACGACACCCAACGGTCCCGCGACCTTCGTCTCCGCGTCCGCGATCGGTCTCTACGGCTACGACCGGGGAGACACACCGCTCGACGAGAAGGCATCACGTGGAACGGGTTTTCTCGCCGATGTCGTCGCCGATTGGGAGGCCGCGGCACATCCCGCGGAGAAGAAGGGCCTGCGGGTCGTGCACGTGCGCACCGGCATCGTCCAGACACCCCGCGGCGGAACGCTGCAGTTGATGCGGCCGTTGTTCGCGAGCGGTCTCGGTGGCCGGATCGGCGACGGGCGACAGTGGTTCTCCTGGATCGACATCGACGACCTCCTCGAGGTCTACCACCGCGCCCTCACCGACCCCGGCCTGGCCGGACCGGTGAACGCCGTTGCACCGCAACCGGTGCGCAACGAGGAGTACACCCGGGTCCTGGCGTCGGTGCTGCACCGTCCCGCATTGCTGCCCGTCCCCGGTTTCGGCCCCCGTTTGTTGCTCGGCGACGAGGGTGCGCGGGAGGTCGCCCAGGCCGATCAGTTCGTCGTCCCGAAGGCACTGATCGACGTCGGGCACCGGTTCCGGCGTCCCGATCTCGAAGCGTCGCTGCGCCACCAACTCGGCCACATCCTGGAGGAGCCGTGAGCGGAAAGCGTGTCCTGGTCACCGGAGCGACCGGCTACATCGGTGGCCGGCTCGCTCCGCGCCTGCTCGAGGCGGGTTACCGGGTACGGGTGCTCGCGCGCAGCCCCGACAAACTGCGCGACGTGCCGTGGGCCGGCGACGTCGAGATCGTCCGCGGCGACCTCGACGACGCCGAATCGCTGCGCGAGGCGTGCCGCGACATCGAGGTCGTGTACTACCTGGTGCATTCGATGGGTGGCCGCGACGAATTCGTCGACGCGGAGAAGCGGGCCGCGCAGAACGTCGCCGACGCGGCACGCGACAACGGCGTCTCCCGCATCGTGTACCTCGGTGGGCTGCACCCGGAGTCGGGTGATCTCTCACCACACCTGTATTCACGCGCCCAGGTCGGACGCATCCTGACGGATTCCGGTGTTCCGACGCTCGTGCTGCAGGCCGGCGTCGTGATCGGTTCGGGTTCGGCATCGTTCGAGATGATCCGGCACCTGAGCAACCGGCTCCCCGTCATGACGACCCCGCGCTGGGTGAACAATCGGATCCAGCCCATCGCGGTGCGCGACGTCCTGCACTACCTGCTCGCCGCTGCCGATGCACCCCTCCCCCGCAGCGGCACCTACGACATCGGGGGGCCCGACGTGTTGCGGTACGGCGAGATGATGCAGCAGTACTCGGAGGTCGCCGGTCTGACGAAACGCCGGATCCTCGTCCTGCCCGTCCTCACCCCGAAGCTCGCAGGTCTGTGGATCGGTCTGGTCACGCCGATTCCTCCGCCTCTCGGTCGCGCGCTCCTCGAATCGCTGTCGACCGACGCGGTGATGCGCAACCACGACATCGACTCGGTCATCCCCCCACCGGAATCCGGCCTCACCGGCTACCGCGACGCCGTCCGGCTCGCCCTCGGCCGTATCGAACGGGGAGAGGTCGAGACGACGTGGACGAACGCGTCCCCCGTCGGCGCGCCCGCCGATCCGCTTCCGTCCGACCCGGACTGGGCCGGCGAGGTCGTCTTCACCGACGAGCGGTCACTCGAGTCGGATTCGTCCCAGGAGAAGGTTTTCGCCGTCGTCGAGAGCATCGGTGGCGAGAACGGTTGGTATTCCTTCCCGTTGGCGTGGACCATCCGCGGCTGGCTCGACCGCTTCGTCGGCGGTGTCGGACTCCACCGGGGTCGCCGCGACCCGAAGACCCTGCACACCGGTGACGCCCTGGACTTCTGGCGCGTCGAACGGATCGAGCGCCCGACGCTGCTGCGCCTGCGCGCGGAGATGCGGGCACCCGGCGGGGCGTGGCTCGAATGGCGAGTCGAGCCTCTGGAGTCGGGCCGGTCGCGCGTGCACCAGCGGGCGATCTTCTTCCCGCGCGGAGTCGCCGGCCGTCTCTACTGGTACGCGCTGGTTCCCTTCCACGGCATCATCTTCCGCGGGATGCTCGAGAACATCGCGGGTACCGCCGGCCGCTAGAGCGATCCGCTACACCTTTCGCTATCCGCTGCGGCAATTCGGTAGTTGTCAACCTGTCTGAGACAGGTGGTGGATGTTGATCCCTGTAGACCCGGGCAGTTCCGGCGCACGAGGCGCACGCCGGAACCGCTCGGGAAACTCCGCTGCATACTCATCGAGCATCTGCTGACGCAACCGCCGAACCGCAACAGCAGAACCGTCGAACACCGACGCCGGAGTATGCCGACCGAGCCCACTGTGCCGATGCTCGGTGGCATACCGATGCAGAAAACCCGCGGTCCACTCCCTGGCATGATCGATCGAATCGAACACCGGCGGGCAGGTCAGGTCGTACTTGACGGTCTTGAACAACGACTCCGAAAACGGATTGTCGTCACTGACCCGAGGACGGGAAAACGACGCGATCACCCCCCGCTCCTCGAGCAGATCGAGCAACACCGTCGACCGCATCGACGCCCCGTTGTCCGCATGCAACACTGACGGGCACCCGTGCTCGGCGATCGCCTCGGTGAACAACTTCACCGCACGCTCGCCGCTCTCATGGAACTCGATGCACCACGCGACCGGATACCGCGAGAACACATCGATCACCAGATACAACAGGTACCGGTCCTTCTTCCCGGGCCCCTTCAACTCGGTGATGTCCCACGACCACAGATCCCCGACCGCCCCGGCCCCGACCACCGGCCGGGCCCGGACAGGGCCGCCGCCCCCGCCGCCGCGGCGGCCACGCCGGTCCCCGACCAAGCTCGCCGCGCCGGCGACCCGATAGAACGTCCGCTCACTGCACGCCAGAACCCCTGCATCGAATGCACGCCAATAAACCTGAGCCACAGACAAATCCGCGTACTCGCCGGAGCACAGCACATCGCAGATCGTGTCACGTTCGCTCTCGCTGAGCGCGGCCGGCTGCCGACGCTTCGCCTGCGGCAGCGGGTCCCCGGCCGGCCGGTAATGCGTGTAGCCGCGACTGTGCCGGTAGTAACTGGCCCGAGGCAGTCCGAGCAGGGTGCAGGCCCGGGTCACCGGCATCGCCGCGTCCTGGTGCAATGTGGTGACCGTGGCGGTCAGGACAGCCTGTACCCCTCGAGCCATTGTTCGTACTCGGCCACGCTCATCAGCGCCGGTGGGATCGCAGGTGTCTCCGGCGCCGAGCTCTTGGTCACGTGCTCCAAGAGCTCGAATGCTTTTCCCAGGATCTGCTGGGCAGCTTCGGCCTGCTCGACCTTCTGACGCAGTTGCTGGTTTTCCTTGCGCAGCTGTGCCAGCTCCGCGCGCTCACGACTGTCCATGCGTCTACCCGGTTTCTCTGCGGCTGCCCTCATCGATGCGGTCCATTCTCCGCGGTCCCGGGCGGCGATCCAACGGTGGACCGTTCCGTAGGCGAGGTTGTTTTCACGCAGCAGTTTGGCACGGCTGCCGCGTTCGATGGCCGCGTCCCATTGCCGGAGGAACTCCGAGCGGTAGGCCATCGAGAACGAACGCATGCCTGTCGGTGTTCGGCCGACTTCGACGTCGATCATGATGCTTCCGTTTCCCCGCGTCCGTCCCTGAATGTGTCTCACGACCATCCTGGCAACCAACGAATTGCTGTAGTGGATGGCGAATTCGCGAGCGGATAGTCCAGAGACAGCGAATCGGGGTGGTGTGCGGATCTTCCTCGGGATCCGCACACCACCCCGATCGCCCCGAGAGTTACACGGTGCAGAGCGGTTTGATCTCCTGCAGTCCCTCGGTGGTGGGCGAGGTGAGCATCAGGCACGAGTTGTACCCGCTCGCCTCGACGACGTTCCGGATCTCGCGCCACGCGTCGTCGCTCACGACGGGCGAACGCGACAGCACGAATCCGGAGATGCGCGTCGGGTCACCGACAAATGCCCATGAGTAATCGTCCGCAAGATACGTGACGATGTAGTTGCTCGGGCCGTCGAGCGAATCCTGGAACGGCACACCGGGGAACGACACGTGCAGCGAGGCAGTGTCGTTCACGCGGGCGTTTCCGACGATCCCGCGACGATCCCCGGTGATCGTGGTGCACGAGTTCTCCACGCGCACATTGCGTTCGTCGAGCAATGTGTAGAACGCGGTCGTGTCGCGCACGCAATCGATGTTGTAGGGAGCAGGATTGGCGGCGAGCTGATACCACTGCCCCACATACCGATTCACGTCCAGCTCGGGAACCGGCGTGAGAGGCGCTGCGGCGGCGGGCGTGGCGAACAGGAGCGCGCCTGCGGCGGCGATGAACGCCGCCGCAAGCCCCCGAACGCCGTGTCGGGACCAACGCATATCTTCTACCTTTCCGTCGACCGGGTGGTTACTGGGGCTGGAGAACGCCGTCGATCAGGTACACGGTGGCGTTCTCGGTCTCGATACCGCCGCAGATGACGTTGGCGTCGTTGACCATCAGCATGTCGCCCTCACCGGAGACCTCGACGGTGCCGCCCTGAACGGTGGTCTGCGTACCGACGACATCGGCCGGGGCCAGCTCACCCGGAACCACGTGGTAGGTGAGAATATCGGTGAGCAGAGCCGAATCCGTCTGCAGTGTCTGGACCGTCTCGGGTGGCAGGGCCGCGAAGGCATCGTCGACCGGCGCGAAGACGGTGAACTCGCCACCGTTGAGCGTCTCGACCAGGTTGACGTCGGGGTTGAGCTGCCCGGAGACTGCCTGCGTGAGAGTGGTCAGGATCGGAACATTTCCGGCAGCTTCGGCGACAGGCTGGTTCGCGAGTTCCTCGACGGAGGAGGGCCCGCTCGGATTCGCGGCGACGTAGTCGGCACACCCCGGACCGACCGGACCGGCAGCAGGGGCCGCAGTTCCGGTTGCAGCCGTGGTGGTTTCCTGCATGGTCTCCTGGGTGGTCTCCATGGTGGTGGTGTCGGTGGTGTCCGTGCCCGAATCATCCGAACACGCCGCGACACCCAGCAGGGACATCGCACCGATTCCGACGGCGGCCAGGCTCTTACGCGCAGTGATGTTCATGACTGTGGTTCCCTTCGTAGGCCGTGACCGGAAACGGCCACGTCGATCAGGTGTGTCACCGGTCATTCGATTCTCGGGGCGGCGCGGATGGGTCGTGATCGAAAGAATTTTTTCCGGATCGGTATCCGCCCGGAACCCATCCGCATCGCGGTCCGCTCCGAATGCAGGTCATGGACAACGTCGAGGCTCCCCGACCGGCTCACGTACTCGTGCTGCCCGGTGGGCGTCCGGTCGGCACCACACCGCCCCGCCCGTGGCATATGTCGCAGATGCGCATGCGTCTGTTCGCCGACGCACTGCGCCTACGGCTGAGCAAGTACGACATCGCGGTCGATCTCGTCGACTACCGGTATCGCGGATGGAACGGCGATCACATGAGCCCGGTCCGCGACGGTCTGCGGGCGATCGAGTCGGTGACGCGGCGCCGTGGGGATGTCCGGCTCGGGCTGGTCGGGCACGCGATGGGCGCGCGGGCGATCGCACATCTCGCGGCCCAGCACGGCGTGGAGTCCCTCGTCGCCCTGGCGCCGTGGTGGCCGACCGACGACGCCGACCTGATCCCTGCGGGCCGGCACCTGCTGGTCGCGCACGGCACGGAGGACACCCGGACCGACCCTCGGATGGCCCAGAGCCAGGCGATGGCGGCGGGAGACCGGGGTGTGTACGCGCGGTGGCGGCCCCTGCCCGGAGCCGGACATTTCCTCCTCACCGACCCTCGGTGGTGGGCCGACACCACGGCCGATTTCCTCACGTGCACACTGTCGGGGAAACCGACCACGTGCCCCGGAGACGACCATGCATCCTGACCTTCCCCGCGCAGTCGCGATGATCGGCGACGACGTCGAGTTCCAGGGTGGCCTGGAGGCGGTCACGCCGGCGATCTACCGGACCTTCGTCCGCCACGCGCAGGGCTCGGCCGAGCGCCCCTCGCTCGAGTACCGCGGCTTCAGCTGGGTCATGGACGTCGACGAGACGACGCCCTCGTCCTGGTGGCTGCGCACGCTGATGCGGTTCGAGCCGTGGGACCATTTCGTCGCGAGCGATTCCGACACCTTCCGCGGCCGGGTCGAGGACCAGCTCGTGGCCGACGGGGTGCGGGTTCCGGGCGGGCGGATCACGGCGCTGCTGAACATCCGGCGTCTCGGTCTCGGATCGGATCCGCTGAACCTGTTCTGGTGCCACGATCCGAGCGGGTCCCTGACCTGCGTGGTCGCGGAGATCCATTCGCGCCGGAACGGACGGCACTGCTACACGCTGCGCTCGGACGAGATCGACATCATCACCCGGGCCGGAGACATGTTCGCGGTCTCGGTCGCGCTGCGGCGGCCCGGCGTCCCGGTGTTCACCGCGACCGTCAGCGGCGAACGACTGCCGGTCGATCTCGCGACGGTTCTCCGTGCTCGGATATGGATGGGGTGACGCTCGTGGTCGACACGGTTGCCTTGAGTGGAGGGAACGTCCCGGCTAGGCTTTCCTCCGATGAGCGGACTGAGCCGATGACCGGCGTCGGAGGCCATACCGATACCCTCGGCGAACTGCTCGGGCGGGTGGCCCGGCAAGACCCCACGGCGTTCGCCGAACTGTACGACGCGACGCGTTCCCGAGTCTTCGGCATGGTACTGCGGGTCCTGCGGGATCCCGGCTACAGCGAGGAGACCACCCAGGAGGTCTACCTCCAGGTGTGGAGGTCGGCCGACAAGTACGACCCGCGTCAGGGTTCCGCTCTGTCGTGGATCATCACGCTCGCCCATCGGCGCGCCGTCGACCGGGTCCGCAGCGAACAGTCCGGAGCCGACCGCGAGTCGCAGTACGGTTCGACGAACGTCGACGCGGCCTTCGACTCGGTGAGCGAGGAGGTCGCGCAGCGCGACGATCGCCGCCGGGTGAACGAATGTCTGGGTTCGCTCACCGAACTGCAGCGACGCTCGGTCGAGCTCGCCTACTACAGAGGCTTTACGTATACCGAAGTGGCAGAAGAACTTTCGTCCCCGTTGCCGACGGTCAAGTCGCGCATCCGGGACGGTCTGAAACGACTGAAGAATTGTCTGGGGGTGACTGTGGATGGCTGACGAGGCGAACGATTTCTCGCGCGATCTGCTCGACATGGCACCCGTCTTCGCATTGGATGCCGTCACGCCCGACGAGCGTCGGGAGCTCGCCGAGCGACTCGCGGAAGCAGACCCGGAGGTGGCCGAACGGTTCGACGCCGAGGTCCGCGAGGTCCACGAGACCCTCGCAGCGATGTCGGCCGGTACCGCGACCGAGCCGCCACCCGAACTCCGGGTGCGACTGCTCGATCTGGTCCACGCCGAACTCACCGCGAAGGCGCCCGCCGAGAAGACGCACACGGAACGACCCGGTGAGCCGGAGGCGACCGAGGCACCTCGGGCGGAGGACGATCACCTTCCCCCGCCCGTCTCCCTCGACGAGCGCCGCCAGGCCCGACGGCGGAACTTCCTGCTCGCCGCGGCAGCGGCCGTGATCGTCGCGATCGGCGGCGTCGTGGTGGCCGGTCAGTGGCAGACCACGTCCGAGCCGGGCACGAGCGAGCGGGTCTTCGCCGCCGAGGACGTACGGACCTCGTCGGGCGAGCTCGACGGTGGCGGCACCGCGACCGTGGTGTTCTCCAAGGAGGAGGACGCGGGCGTGCTGGTGATGAACAACGTCGCCCCGCCGGCCGAGGGCAGCGTCTACCAGATGTGGCTGGTCGGTCCCGAGGGCATGGAACCTGCGGGCACTATGACGCCCGACGACGTCGCGCCGTCGACGACCGCGGTGCTCGAGGACATCTCGGGTGCCACCGCGCTCGCCTTCAGCGTCGAACCGACGGGCGGATCGACCCAGCCGACCGCGATCTTCGCTCAGCTACCGCTCGACTGACATGTTCGCGGCAGCGAGCACGTCATCGGCGGGTGCCGATGACGACCGTCGCGTCGGCCTCCTCGGAACCCCGCGTATCGGCGTCGAGTCCGGCCCGGGTCATGAGGTCGCGCACGACGGGTGCCTGCGACGCGGCCGACTCGACGAGCAGCGACCCACCGTCGGTGAGCCACCGGCCCGCGCCGGCGACGAGCCGGCGATGGACGTCCAGTCCGTCGGGTCCGCCGTCCAGTGCGTGTCGCGGCTCGCTGCAGCGCGCCTCCCGCGGCATCGACCCGATCGACCCCGACGGCACGTAGGGCGCGTTGGCGACGAGCACGTCGACGCGGCCGCGCAGCGTGCCCGGCAGGGCGTCGAACAGGTCACCGTCGAACACCCGGTGGGGCGGCAGGTTCAGGCGGGCACACGCGGTGGCGACGGGATCGATGTCGCCCGCGTAGACCTCGCAGGCTTCGATGGCGGTGGCGAGCGCGGCACCGACGGCACCGCACCCGCAACACATGTCGACGATCACGGCGCCGGGCTGCGCGAGTTCGATCGCGCAGTCCACCAGGTACTCGGTGCGGCGACGGGGGACGAACACCCCCTCTCGCACCGCGATGCGCCTGCCGTGGAAGAAGACCTGTCCCAGTACGTGTTCGAGCGGTTCGCCGCCGACCCGCCGCGCGATGAGTCGCTCCAGATCCGAGGGTGTGGGAGCGGCCTCGACGAGCAGCTGCGCCTCCTCCTCGGCGAACACGCACCCGGCTGCTCGCAGTGCGGAGACGACGTCGGCGTGGGTCCGGGGGGCGGAGACCATGCGGCACCCTACCGCGAGCGCTCCGGACGGATCTTCTCGTTTTCCGGAGATGGTGGCAGCTCACATCCCGTGGACGGGTGGACTCTCCCGATCGTGGGTACTCCCGGGGCTGTCACGAGGAGTGCTGTGCGAACGAACGATTTCGAGCAGGAGCCGGCGCAGGGTAGCCGGGTCCGACACCGCGACCGGAGAATCACCGCCGGGCGCGTCGTCGCGTTCGAGTTCGATCACGCGCCGGTAGGCGTCCACGCCCGACGGCGTGATCTCCACCCGCATCCTCCGCTCGTCCTCCGGGTCGACCGCGCGCGTGACGAAACCGCCGCGGACGAGATGGTCGACGGTCCGGCTCATGGTCTGGTCGGTCACCCGGCACGCGCGCGCCATCTCCCGTTGCGACAGTGGCGCGTGGGCCACCGCGTGCAGTGCGATCACCCCCGCGTGGGTGAGCCCTCGTCGTCGCAAGGACTGCTCCCAGGCCTGCTCGACGAGCCGGGCCGCGGTGGACAGAAGACGTCCGGTCGGCCACTCGTCGAGGTCGTCTCCACCCCCATCGTTCAGCACGCTGAATAATCTAGTTCCGACACATTCGCTCACGCCAGGAGGAATCTTGAGCACTGCTACCGAGCCCCCACGCAGAACCAGCCGATGGCGGTGGCTCCTGCCCGCCCTGTTGCTCATCGCGTGGCTCGTGGCCGCCGGTGGCGGCGGCCCGTTCGCAGGCAAGCTCAGCGAGGTCGCCTCCAACGACGCGAGCACCTTCCTCCCGGCATCGGCCGAATCCACCCGCGCGGACGAGCTGTACGCGCAGTTCAACGAGAGCGAGTTCATCCCCGCGATCGTCGTCGCCGAACGCGACGGCGGGATCACCGGCGAGGACCTCGCCTTCCTGGCCACCGAATCGGCCGGACCGCCGCCGATCCCGTCCGAGGACGGCGCAGCGGCGCAGATGATCGTGCCGCTCGACGCCTCCGGGGAGGTCCAGGAGGCCGTCGAGGAACTCCGGACGGCCCTCGAAGGCGCACCGGACGGCCTGACCGTCTACGTCACCGGCCCCGCCGGGCAGGCCGCCGACCTGTCGTCGGCGTTCGGCGGCATCGACGGACTACTCCTGCTCGTCGCGGGCGGTGTCGTCCTCGTCATCCTCGTGGTGGTCTACCGCAGCCCGATCCTGCCGTTCGTCGTCATCATCTCGGCACTGTTCGCACTCGCCCTCGCGAGCCTGCTGGTCTACGTCCTCGCCGACGCCGGAGCGATCGCGCTCAACGGCCAGAGCCAGGGCATCATGTTCATCCTGGTGTTCGGTGCCGCCACCGACTACGCACTGCTGCTGGTCTCCCGGTACCGCGAGGAACTGCGACTGCAGCAGGACAAGTACGCCGCGATGCGCAGCGCGCTCCGCGGCTCGATCGAGCCGATCGCGGCGTCCGCCGGCACCGTCATCCTCGGTGTGCTGTGCCTGCTGCTGTCGGACCTGAACTCCAACCGCGGTCTCGGCCCGGTGGCCGCCATCGGCATCGCGACGTCGTTCCTCGCGTCGCTCACCTTCCTGCCCGCAGCGCTCGTGCTGCTCGGCCGCGTCGCGTTCTGGCCCACCCGCCCGGTCTACGACGCCAACGCCGACGCCGACGACATGCAGAAGTCCCACAAGGTGTGGGGCCGGGTGGCCGACTTCGTCGGGTCGAAGCCGCGTCCCATCTGGATCGTGTGCAGCCTCGTGCTCGTCGCATTCGCCCTGCTGGCACCGCAGTTCAAGGCCAGCGGTGTCGCGTCCTCGGATCTGTTCCTCCTGCAGACCGATTCGAAGTCCGGCCAGGAGGTGCTCGGTGAGCACTTCGACGCCGGCACCGGTTCGCCCAGCATCGTCGTCGCCCGCGAAGGCGCGCTCGAGGGTGTCGTCGACGCCACCGAGGGCGTGGAGGGCGTGACGACCGTCCAGCCCGTCCCCGGCCCCGACGGCGCACCGCGCGTGATCGACGGGCTGGTCGCGGTGCAGGCGACGCTGTCGGATCCCGCCGACTCCCTCGCCGCCGAGGAGACCGTCGAGCGCATCCGCGAGGCGGTGGGCTCCGTGCCCGACGCCGAGGCACTCGTCGGCGGACCCACGGCCGTCGACCTCGACACGAAGGACACCGCGACCCGCGACCGCACCGTCATCATCCCGGTCGTGACGCTCGTGGTGCTGCTGGTGCTCATCGCGCTGCTGCGGGCAATCGTCGCGCCGATCCTGCTGATGCTCACCGTGATCGTCTCGTTCGCGGCAACCCTCGGCATCTCGTCGCTGGTGTTCAACCACCTGTTCGGGTTCCCGGGCGCCGACCCGGTGGTGCCGCTGTTCGGGTTCGTCTTCCTCGTGGCGCTGGGTATCGACTACAACATCTTCCTCATGACCCGCGTCCGTGAGGAGACGAAGAAGGTCGGTACCCGTGCGGGCACCCTGCGGGCGCTGACCGTCACCGGTGGTGTCATCACGTCGGCCGGTGTGGTCCTCGCGGCCACCTTCTCCGCGCTCGCCGTGATCCCGCTGTTGTTCCTGGCGCAGATCGCGTTCATCGTCGCCTTCGGTGTCCTCCTCGACGCACTGCTCGTGCGGTCGCTGGTGGTGCCGGCCCTGACGATCGACATCGGCAAGAAGGTCTGGTGGCCGAGCAAGCTGGCGCGGACCGAACCGTCCGAGCCCGATGCCACCGAGAACGTCGCGACCGCGGGAGCACCCCGTTCGTGACAGGCGCATGAGCGGATGAGAACGGCCGCGGGACCGGGAATGTGATCCGGTCCCGCGGCCGTTCGTCCCACGGCTGCCGCGTTTGCCCGTTACCGTTCTATTCCATGTCTGCGGATTCCGCCGCTCCTGTCGAGCGCCCGCGTCCGGTGGAGGACGCCCCACCGCCCTCCCGGCCGTCGCTGACCGACCGCGTCGGTGGACGTCTGTCCGCCGTACCGCACGTCCTCGGCCTGATCCTGGGCATCTACGCGGTCGTGGTCGCATTGTGGTCGATCTCCCCGACCCTGCGCTACTGGATCCACGCCCCGCGCGAATATCTCGACGAGTACTACTTCGACGCTCCCGACACCAGCCTGTCGTTCGCTCTCGTCCTCGGCCTGCTCGCCGGTGCCGTCGCCGGCCGCAAACGCATCGCGTGGTGGATCCTGACGATCTACCTCGGCGGATTCACCATCACCAATCTCGTGATGAGCATCGTCGAGCGCGACCCGAACCACCTCGTCGCGTTGGTCGTCCACCTGCTGATCGTCGCCCTCCTGCTGCTGTCCTATCCCGAGTTCTACACGCGCGTGCGGCGCGGAAACGTCTGGGCCGCACTCGGTGTGCTCGTGGGTGGCCTGGCCGTCGCTACGCTGATCGGCTGGGGTCTTGTGGAGCTGTTCCCCGGCACCCTGCCCGCTCCCGACCGGTTCCTGTGGGCGCTCAACCGTGTCACCGCGCTGACCTTCATCGACAACGACCAGTTCGGTGGTCGCCCGAACGGGCTGGTCAACACGGTCCTCGGTCTGCTCGGCGCTCTCGCCGTGCTCGCGGCCGTCGTGGTGCTGTTCCGCTCGCAACGAGCGAGCAACGCGCTCACCGGCAGTGACGAATCGGCCATCCGCGGCCTGCTCGCCCACAGCGACGATTCGCTCGGCTACTTCGCGACGCGCCGCGACAAGGCCGTGGTATTCGCACCCAGCGGCAAGGCCGCGGTGACCTATCGCGTCGAACTCGGGGTGTGCCTCGCGAGCGGTGATCCGGTCGGCAACCCCGAGGCGTGGCCGCACGCCATCGACGAATGGCTCGATCTCGCCCGCGCCTACGGCTGGGCACCCGCGGTGATGGGGGCGAGCGAGGACGGCGCGACGGCCTATCACCGGGCGGGCCTGAACGCGCTGCAGCTCGGCGACGAGGCCGTCCTGCTCACCCGCGACTTCAGTCTCGCCGGACGGGACATGCGACCGGTGCGGCAGGCCGTCAACCGTGCCCGCAAACACGGTGTGACCGCACGGATCATGCGTCACCGCGAACTGTCGCCCATCGAGCTGTCGGCGGCGATCCAGCGCGCCGAGGCCTGGCGCGACACCGAGAACGAGCGCGGTTTCTCGATGGCCCTCGGCCGGCTCGGCGATCCGCTCGACGGCAACTGCCTGCTCGTCGAAGCGGTCGCGGACGGCAAGGTCGTCGCGATGCTCTCGCTCGTGCCGTGGGGATCGGACGGGGTGTCGCTCGACCTCATGCGCCGCGACCCGCAGGCCCCCAACGGAGTCGTCGAACTCATGGTCTCCGAGCTCGCCTCACGCGGCGCCGAATTCGACGTCGAACGGATCTCGTTGAACTTCGCGGTCTTCCGATCGGTCTTCGAGGAGGGCGCGCGGATCGGTGCCGGCCCGATCCTGCGGTTGTGGCGGTCGATCCTGCTGTTCTTCTCACGGTGGTGGCAGCTCGAGGCGCTGTACCGGTCCAACGTCAAGTACCACCCCGAGTGGGTGCCCCGCTTCCTGTGTTTCCGCGACAACCGGCTCATCCCGCGCGTCGCGCTCGCGTCGGCGATCGCCGAGGGTTTCCTCACCCTCCCGACCTTCGGTCGCCGGAACACCCAGCAGCACACGGGAACACACTCGGCGTTCCCCGAGGACCAGGTGGTCGCGGCGGAACTGCACGACGACGGCAGCGCACCCGGCGTCGAACTCGCCGACGGCACGCCGGCCGTCTCGCACGGACGTCGCCGCCCCGAGCAGGTCCAGGTGCGGATGAACACCCTGCAGCGGATCGTCGAGCACGGTGTCGATCCCTATCCGGTCGCGCATCCCCCGACCCACACGGCCGCCGAGGCCCGGGCCGCGAAGTCCGGCATCCCGGTGACCGTGGCGGGACGTCTGCTGCGAATCCGCAACTTCGGCGGTGTACTGTTCGCGGTGCTGCGCGACTGGTCGGGCGACATCCAGATCCTCGTCGACCGGCAACGGGTTGCCGGACAACGCTTCCTGTTCGACCTCGGTGACCTCGTCGAGGTGTCGGGCGAGGTGGGACGCAGCCGCACCGGCGAGATCTCGGTGCTCGCCGACTCGTGGCGCATCGACGGCAAGTGCCTGCACCCGCTGCCCGACAAGTACCACGGCCTCGTCGACCCGGAAGCCCGCGTGCGGCAACGCTATCTGCATCTCGCGATCGACCGCGGGGCACGCGACCACCTCGCGGCGCGCAGCGCGGTGGTGCGGTCGCTGCGCGACGAACTGCAGGCCCGCGGCTATCTCGAGGTGGAGACCCCGATCCTGCAGTCGGTGCACGGCGGCGCGAACGCCGCACCGTTCATCACACACATCAACGCCTACGACGCCGATCTGTACCTGCGGATCGCTCCCGAGCTGTACCTGAAACGGTTGTGCGTCGCGGGCATGGCGAAGGTCTTCGAGATCGGCCGGGTGTTCCGCAACGAGGGTGCGGATTTCAAGCACAACCCGGAGTTCACGATCCTCGAGGCGTACGAGGCGCACAGCGACTACGAGAAGATGCGGGTCGTCGCACGCGAGTTGATCCAGGCAGCGGCCCGCGCGGCACACGGACGCGAGATCATCCTGCGGCCCGGACCCGACGGCACCCCGGTCGAGATCGACATCTCCGGCGAGTGGCCCGTCAAGACCTTCCACGACGCGATCTCCGAGGCGCTCGGGACGTTCGTCGACGCGCAGACCCCCGTCGACGTCCTGCGACGCCTGTGCGACGAACACGAGATCCCCTACAACCCGGCCTGGGACGCCGGCGCCACCGCGCAGGAGATGTACGAGCACCTCGTCGAATCGAAGACAGAGTTCCCCACTTTCTACACCGACTTCCCGACCTCGGTGTCGCCGCTGACCCGGCCGCACCCCCGCAAGCCGGGTGTCGCGGCGAAGTGGGACCTGGTGGCCTGGGGTGTCGAGTTGGGGACCGCCTACAGCGAACTCACCGATCCCCTCGACCAGCGTGCCCGCCTCACCGAGCAGTCGCTGCTCGCCGCGGGCGGTGACGAGGAGGCGATGGAACTCGACGAGGACTTCCTCGAAGCACTCGAATACGCGATGCCTCCCACCGGCGGCCTCGGCATGGGCGTCGACCGGATCGTGATGCTCGTCCTCGGAGGGAGCATCCGCGAGTCGCTGGCGTTCCCGTTCACGAAGCCGCGACGCTCCTGACGGGTGGTTTCACGGCTCTTCGCACTTGGTAGGGGCGGGTGTCGATCGACCCCGTTGCCGTGTCGGTGATTGAAAAAGGGCCCGCGCCCTTGTGAGCTGGGTGTTCTCAGGCATCCAGGACAGCAAGGAACGCGGGCATGCACCACGGTAGTTCATTGCTGCTCGATCTCGACGGCGTCATCGTCGAATCGGTGCAGCGCACGGTCGAGGGCAGCCGGATCGTGCAGATCGCGACGGCACCCGAATGGGTCGGGGTCTGTCCGGAGTGCGGGCAGAAGTCCACGCGTTCGAAGGGTTGGGTCACCACCAGACCGCGGGATGTGCAGGTCGGACCCGACCGTCCGCTGTTGGTGTGGCGGAAACGGAAATGGTTGTGCACCAATACCTCCTGTGCCCGTAAGGTGTTCACCGAGTCGACGCCGGGGGTGCCGTCCCGGGCGCGGGTCACGCCCCGAGCGAAGGCGCTGCTGGTCGAGGCGGTCCTCGACGGGGACCGGTCGGTGTCCGCGGTCGCGGGCGACTACGGGTGCGCCTGGCACACCGTCCACGGCCACCTCGTCGTGGTCGCCGACGCCGCCCTTGGCGACGAACCCGAACCGGTGGTCGTCCTCGGGATCGATGAGACCCGACGCGGGAAGGCGAAATGGGAAACTTGCCCCGAGACCGGGGAACGGAGATGGGTGGACCGGTGGGACACCGGACTGGTCGACCTGACCGGCGATCAAGGGTTGCTGGCGCAGGTCAACGGGCGCACCTCCGCCGTGGTGATCGACTGGTTCGACGCCCGCGACGAGGCATGGAAGGCGCAGATCACCCATGTCGCGATCGATATGTCGTCGGTGTATGCGAAGGCGGTGCGCGAGGCATTGCCGCACGCGCAGCTGGTGGTGGACCGGTTCCACCTGGTCAAGAAGGCCAACGAGATGGTCGATACCGTCCGGCGCAGGGTCACCCAGGCCGAGCGGGGTCGGCGCGGCCGCAAGAGCGATGTCGAATGGATCAATCGACGACGGCTGCTGCGGGCCGCGGAGCGCCTAACCGATGAGCAACGATCGACACTGTTCGAGAAGCTGACCTCCGCCGACCCGCACGGGGACATCGCCGCCGCATGGATAGCGAAGGAACTGCTGCGCGATGTGTTGCGCTGCACCGACCGTGGTGGTCTGCGATACGAGATCCGAGATGCGCTGCACCGGTTCTACACGTTCTGCGCGGCGTGCCGGGTCCCGGAGATCGGCAAGCTGGCGACGACCATCTCGGCGTGGCAGGAACCGATGATCCTGGCGATCACCTCCGGCCTGTCGAATGCGCGCAGTGAAGGCTACAACCGCATCGTCAAGCACGTCGGCCGCATCGCGTTCGGATTCCGTACCCCGGAGAACCAACGCCGCCGGGTACGGTGGGCCTGCACTCGACGGTCACGTCGGGTCGCACCCAGCCGGCACCAGTACCACTGCTAACTGCGAAGAGCCGGTTTCACGTGAAACCGCTCCACCTGGCATCGTGAGGTCGTGCAGCTACTCCTGATCCGCCACGCCGAGCCGAACAACGCCCGCGCCGAGACCGGGGTCGCCGACCCGCCGCTCACGGAGGCCGGTCGTCTCCAGGCGTCGCGGTTGCCGGACGCGCTGTCCCCGTACAACATCACCCGCCTGTTCTCGAGTCCGCAGTTGCGGGCCCTGCAGACGGCCGAGCCGGTCGCGGAACGACGCGGGCTCGACGTGGAGAAGATGGAGGACATCGCCGAGTACGACTACGGCCACGACCACTACTTCACGATCGACGCCGCGAAGGACGTCGCACCGGCTGCCTACAAGCGCATCCTGGCAGGTCACCTGCCCGCTTTCGTCGACGGGGACGCCTTCCGCACACGGGTGCTGCGAGGGATCGACCACGTGGTGGACACATGCGACCACGCCGAGACCGTGGCGCTGTTCGTCCACGGCGGGGTCGTGAACATCGTGCTGCAGCACCTGCTCGAGCTGCCCCGGCCGCTGATGTTCCCCATCGAGTACGCGTCGGTGACGCGCATCCTCGTCTCACGCAGCGGTGCGCGACGCGTCGCGTCGATCAACGAGACCGGGCACGTACGCGACACCCTGCGCGTCTGAGCGCCCCGGCAGCCGGCCGCGGGTGAGCCGCCAGCGCCCACCTTCGAGTCGTGGGTTCAGCGCCGTGCGCTCGCAAGGAGGTCGCGGGCGGCGGTACTGCCGTCGAGCAACCGCGACGTGCGGCGCACGATCTTCCAGCTGCCGTCGATCCGGGCGAGTTCGAAACGATTGGCGCTCACCCGCCACACCCGGAACGAATCCGAATCGGCGTTGCGGCGCAGCAGCAGGGAGTGGCAGGTCGCAACGGCGGTGTCACCGTCGACCCGGATGTGCACCGGATCGAGCAGATGACCGCAGCCCTCCTCGATGTAGTCCTGGTGCGGCCGGGTGCGCACCATCTTCATGATGGCGTCGCGCCCCTCCATCAGGCGGATGTCGATGTCGTAGACGGCGTCCTCGGCCCACAGTTCCCCCACCGCCTCGGCGTCACCGGCGTCGACGGCCGGGCCGTAGGCCGTGAGGACCTCGTGGATCGCGGCCTTGTCCTCGAGGAGCTGTACGCGTTCGAGGAGGGAGGCCAGCAGGGCGGAGTCGGTCATCTCGATCCTTCCGGACGGGGGCGTCGCCACCCGTTCTACCGGGATCGGGAGCCTGGCCTCCCTGGTCGTCCCGGTGACCGGAAGCATCCGGCTGTGCAACCCCTGACCAGGGCATGACACGGACACCGACGTGATCTTCCCGCGCAGGATTGATACGGTCACCGCCGGAGGTGCACCGGATGGATGCGGACAGGATCGACGAGCTCGTACAGGGCGGGATACGGACACAGGGTGAGCTCGAGGCCGTCCTGGGCATTCCGCACCCGGCGATCGTCGACAAGGCGCGACCACACCTGACGCCGCTCATCAGGCATTTCCTGTCGCTGGCGCGGTTCTTCACGATCGCCACCGCCGACGCCGTCGGCAACTGCGACTGCTCGCCGCGTGGCGACATCGAGTCGGCGGTGCTCGTCCTCGACGACCACACGATCGCGCTGCCCGACCGTCCCGGCAACCGTCGCGCCGACTCGTACCGGAACATCCTCGAGAACCCTCACGTCGGGCTGCTGTTCTTCGTCCCCGGCGACGAGGAGGTGCTGCGGATCAACGGCCGCGCCACCCTGTCGACCGACCCCGACCTGCTCGGGAAGCTGTCGCTGCAGAACAAGCCCGCGCAACTCGCTGTGATCGTGCAGATCGACGAGGTCTTCCTGCACTGCGCGCGGGCGTTGCTGCGCGCCAAGCTGTGGGATCCGTCGACCTATCCCGACCGCGCGGCGGTCCCCTCGATGCGCGACATGCACGCCGAACTCCACTCGATCGAGATCCCTGCCGACGCCGAGCCGGGCAAGCGCGAGCTCTACCGCGAGTTCCTGTACTGACCGGACCACACGCGGCGAGTGCGTCACGATGGTGGGGTGACCTCTCGGATCGCTCAGATACGCCGCTGGCGCGCCGGCGCTGCACTACGCAGCCGCCTGCGCGACCTGACCGGCGCCCTCGTCGTCGTCACCGGTGGTGGTAGCGGGATCGGCCGTGCCTCGGCGATCGCCTTCGCCGCCGAAGGCGCCATCGTCGTCGTGGCAGACAAGGATCTCGACAGCGCCCGCGAGACGGTGGCGCTCGTGAACGTCCCGGCTCCCGGTGCCGGAGGTTCCGAGGCCGTCTTCGGCGGCGCCGCCCACGCCTACGAACTCGACGTCTCCGACGAACAGCAGGTCCGGAAGTTCGCGCAGACCGTTCGCGAGCGGCACGGCGTCGCCGACGTGCTCGTCAACAACGCGGGCATCGGTGTCATCGGTGCCTTCGCCGACACTCCGCAGAGCGTCTTCGAGAACGTGATGGACGTGAACTTCTGGGGAGTGGTCTACGGCTGCCGCGCCTTCACGGAGCAGATGATCGAGGCCGGCACGGGCGGGCAGATCGTCAACGTCTCGTCGGCCGCGGCGTACATGCCACAACGCAACCTCGCCGCCTACACGACGAGCAAGGCCGGGGTGTTCATGCTGTCGGAGTGCCTGCGCGCCGAACTGCTCGAACACGGGATCGGCGTGACCGTCGTGTGTCCCGACCTGGTGGACACCAATCTCACCCGGGCGACGGAGTACGTCGCGCCGAACAAGGAACTACGAGCAGCGCGACGCACCCGCACCCTCGCGATGTACCGGCGCCTGCACATCGCGCCGGAGAAGGTGGCCAAGGCGATCGTCGGGGCGGTCCGTCACAACAAGCCTGTGGTGACGGTCGCCCCGGGGGCGAAGGTGCGCAAGTGGCTGATGCGCTTCGCGCCCCGGGTCATGCGTGTGGGCGCACGATTCGACATCGACTGATGGTCAGGCCTTCGAGGCGATCCAGTCGTGTAGCCACCGCGTAGCCGTCGTTCCGCGACCGTCGACCACGTAGTTCGAGTAGTCCTGATGGATCTGCGATTCGTAGAAGGTGCGGATCTTCTGCTCGCGCAGCTCGTTCGCCTCGGGCGTGAGCTGCAACTGCAGCATCGGGATGCCCCCGGCGGTCATGATGTCGTTGTAGAGCGCCGTCGCCTCGTCACGGTAGTTCTCGAGCTGCTCGAACGGGCTGCCCGCCGAGATCGCGAGGAAGCCGGCCAGTCGCGTGACGAAGTCCTCCGGTGGCGTCGAGCAGTAGAGGTCGCCCACCGCGCAGATGGTGCGCACGTTGGGCGTTACGAATCCGAAGCCTCCCGCGCGGGCACCTCCCGCACCGGTGCCGGCGACCGGCGGACCGACGAACGGGTCGAGTTCGGAGCGCCGCGGATCGGACAGCAGACCCACCGCGACGAGGCGGTGCGGACCGATCACTCCCAGCCCGGTGCCGATCTCGGCGGCGAGATCGCCTGCGGCATCGGCACCCTGGCTGTAGCCGACGAGGGCGAAGTTCGTGAGGGGGCACCGCTCGGCGGTGGCCGCGATGATGCCGCGCGCGTTGTCGACGGCGCGGTTGCGGGAGGCCGCGTACACGTCGCCCTCCCACGGGAAGGCCGTGGCGGGATACGCGACGTAGTCGACGCGGGCCCCGGCGGGAAGATTGGACGTGACCTGGGCGAGCATGCCGTTCCCGCGGCCGGGGTCGGGGGTATTCGAGGTCTCCCACGTTCCCGGCACCGCGACCACGTTCAGGGTCGGACATCCGGGCGGATTCGCTTGCGCCGCAGGCATTGCGACGAATACTGCTGCACATGCCGCCACTGCGGCCACCGTTGCCGCCCACACTCTTCTCATAGCCATGTCCCCGCCCCGCTACTGTCCTGGTGCCGCGCCCCTCCCCGGCAGTATCGAGTAGAAGGATGACATATTCGTGAACCGGATGTGATGTATCCGAGTCCGGAACGTTGTCGGGAAACGACGGGGCAGGCCGATCAGCCGCGAACGACGGTCACCTGTCCCCCGCCGATGTTCGTCACGAAGACGTTGCCCGTCCCGTAGTCGACCGCCGTTCCCGGAACCGGCCGCTCGACCACGCTCCCTTCGGCGGTCGAGGCGGGTTCCGCGACGACGATGTCGGGCCCGAAGAGGTTTGTAACATAGATGTTTCCGCTGAACGGATCGGTGACGACCGAACCCGGGGGAGGCGGTGGCGGGGCCGGGAGCTCCGCCGGCGCGACGGCACGGTCGATGACTGTGACACCGCCCGTACCGACGTTCGTGACGAAGACGCCGTCGGTTCCCGCGTCGAGGATCAGCTCCGGCATCCCGGGGAGCGGAGCCTGTGCGGGCGCCGCAACGGGCTCGGGCGTGACCTCCGTCCGGTGCACCGTGACCGCACCGGTACCGACGTTGGTGACGGCGACGTTGCCGAGCCCGCCGTCGACCCGCATCTCCACGAGCGCGGTGGACACCTCGGTGCGTCCCGGGACACGTCCCTCGGGGTGCGTGACGGTTACGGCGCCGGGACCCACGTTGGTGATGCACGCGTTGCCGACACCGCCCTGGAGTCCGAGCAGGCGGGGACCGTCGAATCCGAAAACCGGTGGGACGGGCTCGGCGCCGTCGATCGTCACGAGCCCACCACCGTTGCGGATGCACGCGGCCGCAGGATCCGCGGCCGCGGCGGGAGCCGCCGCGACGGCGGCCACGACGGCACCCGCACCCATCACGACCGTCGCCAGCGCCCGTCTCGTAGCCGTCATGCGCAAAACCATAACGGGTGCGACGCCCGGCGACACGGAAATGTCACAAGCGCAGCGCCTCCGGCGGTCGCTGTTGAACGGATTTCTGTGGATCCACCCCCGGAAAGCGGGGGCAGACCCACCGAAACCGGAGGAACGAGGACCAAGCACCCTGCCTTCCGCATCGTCGTCGGTTTCCTGTTCTTCTGCCACGGCACCACGAGCCTGTGGGCGTGGCCGGCGGAACCCTACGGCGGAGCCACCGCACAACTCGGCGCATGGCCCGGCTGGTGGGGTGCGATCATCCAGGTCGTGTGCGGCACCGCCCTGATCCTCGGTTTCGGTACCCGGCTTGCGGCCTTCCTCGGCTCCGGCTCGATGGCGTACGCCTACTTCTGGGGCCACCAGGACGACGGCGCACTGCCCATCCAGAACGACGGTGAATCCGCCGCGCTGTTCTGCTGGGCGATGTTCGTCCTGATCTTCCTCGGCTCCGGATCATGGGCCGTGGATCGCTTCCTCGCGCGGCGGCGTGAGGAGGCCACACCCGAACCGGCGCCGGCCACCGCATCCGACACCGATCCCGCGTCGCTCGTCGACGTCTGACCCCACCCACGAACGCCGCCCCCGAACGCCACTGGGCCGCACACCTTCCGGTGCGCGGCCCAGTGGTCGTACCTCGTTCAGCGCTGCGACGCTGGAGCGCTCAACTCTCCGGCGCCACTCGGACGCCGGCAGATTCCCGCGCTCAGCGCTGCGGCATCGTGGTGGTCGCGATCGGCGCCGGCAGTGCCGTCTCGCCCTCGAGGAAGCGGTCCACCGCAGCGGCGCACGCGCGACCCTCGGCGATCGCCCAGACGATGAGCGACTGTCCGCGACCCATGTCGCCGGCGACGAAGACACCGTCGACGTTGGTGGCCCACTCCGACGAACGGGCGACGTTGCCGCGCTGGTCGAAGTCGACACCGAGATCGGTGAGCAGACCGGGCTTCTCGGCACCGGTGAAGCCCATCGCGAGTAGCACCAGATCGGCCTCGAGTTCGAAGTCGCTGCCTTCGACCTTCTCGAAGCGACCGTCGACCATCTGCACCTCGTGTGCCTTGAGGGCGGTGACCTTGCCGTCCTTACCGACGAATTCCTCGGTGTTGACGGAGAAGACGCGCTCGCCGCCCTCCTCGTGCGCCGACGAGACGCGGTACATGAGGGGGTAGGTCGGCCACGGGGTGGACTCGGCGCGCTGCTCCGGCGGCCGCGGCATGATCTCGAACTGGTGGACGCTCTCCGCACCCTGACGGTGCGAGGTGCCCAGGCAGTCGGCGCCGGTGTCGCCACCGCCGATGATGACGACCTTCTTCCCCTCGGCCGTGATGGTCGGGGCCGGCAGGTCGCCGAGCTGCACGCGGTTGGCGATCGGCAGGAATTCCATCGCCTGGTGGATGCCGTCGAGCTCGCGTCCGGGGATCTGCAGGTCGCGGGCGACGGTCGCGCCGCCGGCGAGAACCACGGCGTCGAACTGCTCGCGCAGCTCGTCGGCGGTGATGTCGACACCCACGTTCACGCCCGGCTTGAAGACGGTGCCCTCGGCCTCCATCTGCGCGAGACGGCGGTCGATGAAGCGCTTCTCCATCTTGAACTCGGGGATGCCGTAGCGGAGCAGACCACCGATGCGGTCGGCCCGCTCGAACACCGTCACCGAGTGACCGGCACGCGTGAGCTGCTGTGCCGCAGCGAGACCGGCAGGCCCGGAGCCGACGACCGCGACCTTGCGGCCGGTGAGCTTCGACGGCGGAACCGGCTTGACGCGGCCGTCGTCGAAGGCCTTCTCGACCAGCTCGACCTCGACCTGCTTGATGGTCACCGGGTCCTGGTTGATGCCGAGCACGCACGACGCCTCACAGGGCGCCGGGCAGAGCCGGCCGGTGAACTCGGGGAAGTTGTTCGTGGCGTGGAGACGCTCGATCCCGTCCTCCCACTTGCCCTTGTAGGCGAGGTCGTTCCACTCGGGAATGAGATTTCCGAGCGGGCAACCGTTGTGGCAGAAGGGGATACCGCAGTCCATGCAACGGCTTGCCTGGGTCCGGAGGGTGTCGAGCGGGAACGGCTCGTAGACCTCCTTCCAGTCGAGGAGTCGCAGCGGGACGGGCCGGCGGACCGGCGTCTCGCGGGAACCGTGCTTGAGGAAACCGGTGGGATCAGCCACGAGCAGCCTCCATGATCGCCTCGTCCACGTTCGCACCACGGATGGTGGCGTCCTTGATAGCCATGAGTACCTTCTTGTAATCGCGAGGCATGACCTTCGCGAAGTGGCTGACCTGTTGTGACCAGTCGGCCAGGATGCGGGCTGCGACCTCGGAGCCCGTTTCGTCACGATGCCGTTCGACGGCGCCCTTGAGCCACGCGAAGTCCTCGCCCTCGAGATCCTCGAGGTCGACCAGCTCGGTGTTCAGGTTGTTCTCGAAGTCCTTGTCCGGGTTGTACACGAACGCGACGCCACCGGACATGCCCGCACCGAAGTTGCGGCCGGTCTTGCCGAGGATGACGACCTTGCCACCCGTCATGTACTCGCAGCCGTGGTCGCCGACGCCTTCGACGACGGCCGTGGCTCCGGAGTTGCGGACCGCGAAGCGCTCACCCGCGATGCCTCGGATGAGGACCTCACCCGAGGTGGCACCGAACAGGATGACGTTGCCGGCGATGATGTTGTCCTCGGGCACGAAGCCCTCGGCCGCATTGTGCGGCGGGCGCACGATGATGCGACCACCCGACAGGCCCTTGCCGACGAAGTCGTTCGCGTCGCCGTTGAGCCGCATCGTGATGCCGCGCGGGACGAACGCACCGAAGCTGTTGCCGGCCGAACCCGTGAAGGTGATGTCGATCGTGTTGTCCGGCAACCCGTCCGCACCGTACTTCTTGGTGAGCTCGTGGCCGAGCATCGTGCCGACGGTGCGGTTGACGTTGGTGATCGGGGTGTCGAACGAGACCGGCGTGCCCGACTCGAGAGCGGGCTGCGCCTTCGCGATCAGCTCGTTGTCGAGTGCCTTGTCGAGAGCGTGGTACTGCTCCTTGGTGCAGTGCATGTCCTGCTCCCCGTAGATCGGGGAGGTGACCTTCTCGAGCAGCGGCGACAGGTCGAGCTTCGACGCGCGGTAGTGCTCGACGGCCTTGCGGGTGTCGAGGACGTCCACCTGGCCGATGGCCTCGTCGAGGCTGCGGAAACCGAGCTCGGCGAGGTACTCGCGCACCTCTTCGGCGATGTACAGCATGAAGTTCTCGACGAACTCCGGCTTGCCGGTGAACCGCTTGCGCAGCACCGGGTTCTGCGTCGCGACACCCACGGGGCAGGTGTCGAGGTGGCACACGCGCATCATGATGCAGCCCGAGACCACGAGCGGCGCGGTCGCGAAACCGTACTCCTCGGCACCGAGGAGAGCGGCGACGACGACGTCGCGGCCGGTCTTCATCTGGCCGTCGACCTGCACGACGATGCGGTCGCGCAGACCGTTGAGCATCAGCGTCTGCTGGGTCTCGGCGAGACCGATCTCCCAGGGAGCACCCGCGTGCTTGAGGGAGGTCAGCGGCGACGCGCCGGTACCACCGTCGTGACCCGAGATGAGCACGACGTCGGCGTGTGCCTTCGACACACCCGCGGCGACCGTGCCGACACCGAGCTCGGAGACCAGCTTCACGTGGATGCGGGCCTTCGGGTTGGCGTTCTTCAGGTCGTGGATCAGCTGCGCGAGATCCTCGATCGAGTAGATGTCGTGGTGCGGCGGCGGCGAGATCAGGCCGACACCGGGCGTCGAACCACGGACCTCGGCGACCCACGGGTACACCTTGTGCGGCGGCAGCTGGCCGCCCTCACCGGGCTTCGCGCCCTGCGCCATCTTGATCTGGATGTCGGTGCAGTTGCTCAGGTAGTGCGCGGTCACACCGAAGCGACCCGAGGCGACCTGCTTGATCGCCGAGCGCCGCCAGTCGCCGTTCTCGTCCGGGGTGAAGCGGCTCGGGTGCTCGCCGCCCTCACCGGAGTTCGAGCGGCCACCGAGACGGTTCATCGCGATCGCGAGGGTCTCGTGCGCCTCGGCCGAGATGGAGCCGTAACTCATCGCACCGGTCGAGAAGCGCTTGACGATCTCGCTCACCGGCTCGACCTCGTCGATCGGCACCGGCGGGCGCACGCCCTTCTTGAACTCGAACAGACCGCGCAGCGACGCGAGTCGCTCCGACTGATCGTCGACGAGCTTCGTGTACTCCTTGAAGATCGAGTACTGGCCGGTGCGGGTCGCGTGCTGGAGCTTGAACACCGTGTCCGGGTTGAACAGGTGGTACTCGCCCTCACGACGCCACTGGTACTCGCCGCCCACCTCGAGCTCGCGGTGCGCGCGCTCGGACTGGCGGTCGAGGAAGGCCGTGCGGTGACGGGCCGCGACGTCCGCGGCGATCTCGTCGAGACCGACGCCGCCGAGCTGCGACTGCAGACCGGTGAAGTACTCGTCGACGAGTTCCTGCGACAGGCCGATGACCTGGAACAGCTGCGCACCGGTGTAGGAGGCGAGCGTGGAGATGCCCATCTTGGACATCACCTTGAGCACGCCCTTCGAGGCCGCCTTGATGTAGTTGGCGATGGCCTTGTCGAGGGTCATGCCCTCGGGCAGGTCGCCGTTCTGCAGCAGCTCGTCGATGCTCTCGAATGCCATGTACGGGTTGACCACGGCCGCACCGAAACCGCACAGCGCGGCGATGTGGTGGACCTCGCGGGCGTCGCCGGCCTCGACGAGCAGACCGACCTTGGTGCGGGTCTTCTCGCGGACGAGGTGGTGGTGCACCGCGGAGGTGAGCAGCAGCGACGGGATCGGCGCCAGCTTCTCGTCGGACTCGCGGTCGGACAGCACGATCAGGCGTGCGCCCTTCTCGATGGCCTGCGAGACCTGCTCGCGGATCGAGGCGAGCGCGCGACGCAGACCCTCACCGCCCTCCGCGACCGGGTACAGGCCGCGGATGATGACGCTGTTGAAGCCGGGGAACTGCTTCTCGTCGTTGACGTGGATGAGCTTCTGCAGGTCGTCGTTGTCGATGACCGGCGCACCGATGAGGATCTGCCGGCACGACGCCTCGGTCGGGTTCAGCAGGTCGCCCTCGGGGCCGAGCATGCCGCCCATGCTGGTGACGATCTCCTCGCGGATCGCGTCGAGCGGCGGGTTGGTGACCTGGGCGAACAGCTGCGAGAAGAAGTCGAACAGCTGACGCGGACGCGACGACAGCACGGCGATCGGCGTGTCGGTGCCCATCGAGCCGAGCGCCTCGGCGCCGGAGGCCGCCATCGGCTTGACGAGGAGGTCGACCTCTTCGCGGGTGTAGCCGAAGACCTGCTGCCGCAGCACGACACGCTCGTGCGACATGTAGGTGTACTTGCTCTCGGGCAGATCCTCGAGACGGGTGACGCCGTTGGCGACCCACTCCTCGTAGGGATGCTCGGCGGCGAGCTCGCGCTTGATCTCCTCGTCCTCGACGATGCGGCCCTTGGCCGTGTCGACGAGGAACATGCGGCCCGGCTGCAGGCGACGCTTGCTGACGATCTTCTCGGTGGGGATGTCGAGCACACCCACCTCGGAGGCCATGACGACGAGGCCGTCGTCGGTGACCCAGGCACGCGAGGGGCGCAGGCCGTTGCGGTCGAGCACGGCGCCGATGACGGTGCCGTCGGTGAAGCACACCGAAGCCGGTCCGTCCCACGGCTCCATGAGGGCCGCGTGGTACTCGTAGAACGCGCGACGTGCCGGATCCATCGAGTCGTGGCGCTCCCACGCCTCGGGGATCATCATGAGCACGGCGTGCGGCAGGCTGCGACCACCGAGGTGCAGCAGTTCGAGCACCTCGTCGAAACGCGCGGTGTCGGACGCACCCGGCGTGCAGACCGGGAAGATCTTCTCGAGCTTGTCGCGACCGCCGAAGACCTCGGTGTCGATGAGTGCCTCACGTGCACGCATCCAGTTGGCATTGCCCGTGACGGTGTTGATCTCGCCGTTGTGCGCCACGCGGCGGAAGGGATGCGCGAGCGGCCACGACGGGAACGTGTTGGTGGAGAACCGCGAATGCACGAGACCGAGGGCCGAGACGACGCGCTCGTCCTGCAGGTCGCGGTAGAAGCCCTTCATCTGGGGCGTGGTGAGCATGCCCTTGTAGACGAAGGTCGACGCCGACAGGCTCGGGAAGTAGACGGTCTCGCTACCGGGACCGTCCTCGCCCGCGCCGTGGTGGCCGAGCTCGTGCTCGGTGCGCTTGCGCACGACGTACGCGCGGCGCTCGAGCTCGAGGCCGGTGAGCGCGCGGGCGCCGGAGGCGATGAAGATCTGCCGGAAGGTGGGCATGGCGTCCTTGGCCATGGAGCCCAGCTCGGACTCGTCGATCGGCACCTCGCGCCAGCCGAGGACCTCGAGGCCCTCTTCGGCGACGATGCGGTCGACCTCGGCGGCCGCGGCGTCGGCCGCAGCGGTGTCCTTGGGCAGGAACGCGATACCGGTCGCGTATGCGCCTTCGGCGGGAAGATCGAAGTCGACGACCTCACGGAAGTAGGCGTCGGGGACCTGGATCAGGATGCCGGCACCGTCGCCGGTGTTCTGTTCCGCTCCCGCTGCACCGCGGTGTTCGAGATTCACCAGGGCGGTGATCGCCTTCTCCACGATGTCGCGACTGCGACGACCGTGCATGTCGACGACGAACGCGACGCCACAGGAGTCGTGCTCGTTCGCCGGGTGGTAGAGCCCTCGAGGCCCGGGGAGATGAGTCATACCTAGCCTTCGTTGATGCGATAGCACCGACGACCAGCAGCGCTGATGGCCATCTACTGCCGTAGACGGGTATCGGCCGGGTGCCCGATACCTTCGACATCGCCAGTATCCGCTCATCCGCGACGGTGCGGGTGCCTTTTTCGGCAGCACGAGCGTGGACCCGGCGACCGGTGGGACGTCGTGGTCCCACCGTCTTCGAAATGAACGATATGCCAGGTGGCGGGGGGTAATGCAAGCAAGCCTGCCCTATTCTCCCGCCCACCTGCGGAAACGCAGCTGTAACGCACCCGAATCGCGGGCGTCACCCTGCCGTGGAAAGGAGCATTCGCACCATCCGGGACACGCCGTCGCGCGGGTCCGGTCCGTCGTCGTGCGAGGTGCAGCGATGCAGGATCAGTCCGTCCAGGTAGTCGATGAGAACCCGCGCGGCGGTGGCGGAATCGTCGACGCCAAGGCCCGCGAGCACCGTCCCGATCCATCCGCGCAGTTCGCTGCGGCGAGTCTCGACCCCGGCACGCAGTTCGGGCGTCGCCATCGCCTCGACGAACATCGCGAAGCGTGCGCGGGTCCGCACGAGGTCGTCCCCCGTCACGAACATCACATATCCATGCATCAGGTCTTCGAGCTCACGCGCGTCTCCCGGCAACGCGGCGCCGATCGCGGCGAGCTGGACCCGGTCCTGCTCGAGGAGCCTGTCGAGCACCCCTTCGACGAGAGCCTGGCGGGTGCGGAAGTAGTTGGACGTGGATCCGGCCGGCACACCCGCGATGGCATCGACGCGGCGGTGGGTGAGGGCGCGCAGCCCTCCGGTCCCCACCAGATGGATCGCAGCGTCGAGAACCGCTGTGCGTTTGTCGGTCACGACCCGATTCTACGAGATTCACTACAGGAGTAGTGACACGGCACTACATCCGTAGTACCGTCGGGGCCATGACCACACGACACGGCAAAGCAGCGATCCTCGGCGGAGGGATCGGCGGGCTCACCGTCGCCAACGCGCTCGTCCGGCGCGACTGGCACGTCGACGTCTTCGAACGCGCACCCTCCCTCCCGGAGACGGGCACCGCGCTCGGCATGTGGACCGAGGCCCTCGACGCCCTGACCACCGCCGGCTGCGGCTCCGGCCTCGGCGGGCAGGTGGAGAAACTCGGCGTGCTGCAGGACGGTGCAGCCTTCCTGCGATGGGACGGGCGGGTGATCGGACGCATCCGCACCATGACGCGACCGGTCGTCCTGCTCTCCCGGCCGAAACTGCTCACGATCCTGGCCGAGGGGATCCCGTCCGATCTCGTCCGGTTCGGAGCGCCGGCACCCGAGTCGCCGGATCTCGCCGCCTACGACGTCGTGATCGCAGCGGACGGCATCAACAGCGCGACGCGCGACCGGCTGTTCGGTCCCGCCTACCGTCCCGTGTACACCGGCTACTCGGCGTGGCGCGGCTGGGTGCCGGGCACGGTGTCGACGACGAGCGAGTCGTGGGGACCGGGCGCACTGTTCGGCATCACCCCGCGTGACGGGGATCTGACCAACTGGTTCGCCGCCGTGCGCGCCCCGGCCGGCAGAACGGGGAGCATCGACGAACTGCGCGAGCGCTACCGCGACTGGCACCCGGCCGTGCGCGACGTGCTCGACCGGATCGACCCCGCCGACGTGCTGCACCACGATCTGTACGAATCGCCCCCGCTGCCGTCCTTCGTCCGCGGCAACGTCGCGCTGATCGGTGACGCCGCTCACGCGATGGCACCGAATCTCGGTCGCGGCGCGTGCGAAGCGATGATCGACGGTGCGACACTCGCGGTCCTGCTGTCCGAGCATCCGGTGGCGGAGGCACTGGAGCGGTACGACCGAGCCCGGCGGCGCCGCACCCAGCGGCTGGTGCGCGCGTCCCGATTTCTCGCCCGGGTGGCGACCGCACGCCGGTTCACGGCTCTGCGCGACCCGTTCGTGGGCGCGGCGGCGCGATTCACCCGATGATGCGATTCGTGCCCTGACCTGGGCGTAAATAACAACTGGCCGCAGCGATGAGAATCAGCTGCGGCCAGAGGTAACGAAAGAATAACTTGGGGCACCCGAACTTCGGAAGACGAGCTCAGGTGAGGTCTGTCACACGGCGTCTCGATCCCACACGCGGTGGGTACCCAGCAGCTCCAGCACCTGCGCGACGGCCGTTTCGGGTCCGTCCACGATCTCGACACCCGGTGCCTTCAGCTCCTCCAGTGCCGCCGCACCGGCTCCCCACGCGGCCAGTGCCTTGTGATGCCGGAACATCTCGTCGACGAGGATCCGGACCCGGGTGTCGGGGACGGTCGTCGCCATGATCACCGCGTCGAACTCGATCGAGCGGGCCGTGAGGAAGGTGCGCGAGATCGGCACGACTCCCCCGAGCATCCCGCCGTGCGGGGCGACGACCAGCGGGACGCAGTCGGCCGCGTCCACGGCCTGCACAGCCGCGAGCACCTGATCGACGTCGGTGGTGTCGTCGGCGACGATGCCGATCAACCGGCCCTGCACGGGCCACGTCTTGCCGACCTGCGCCAGCGCGGGGCTCTGCGGGAGATCGGAGACCTCGACGGTCGGCTTCGGAGCGGGCAGACCGAGACCGGCCGCCACCTTCTCGCACAACCCGGTGTCGATGTTCGCCAGGATCTGCAGCTGCCGCTCCTTGATGGACTGCTCGTAGCACTTGCCCAGCTCGAAGGTGTAGGCGTAGGCCACGTGGTCCTGCTCGATCTCCGACAGGCTCAGGTAGAACTGGCGGACCTGCGTGTAGTGGTCGTCGAACGACCGGGAGACCTCACGCTCCTTCTTCGCCGCCGGTACCTCCACCGGCAGGTCGACGAAGGCACCCTCGGTGACACCGGCCATGAACGGGCATCCCGCGTCGAGCGAGTTCGGCTTGTACGGAGCGACACCCGTGTGGACGGCGTGCTGGTGGAAGCCGTCGCGGAACATGTCGTTGACGGGTGCGTGCGGACGGTTGATCGGGATCTGCCCGAAGTTCGGTCCGCCGAGTCGCGTCAGCTGGGTGTCGAGGTAGGAGAACAGGCGGCCCTGCAGCAGCGGATCGTCGGTGACGTCGATGCCCGGGACGAGATGGCCGGGGTGGAAGGCGACCTGTTCGGTCTCGGCGAAGAAGTTGGTGGGGTTGGCGTTGAGGACCATCGTGCCGATGATCTGCACGGGCGCGAGTTCCTCGGGGACGATCTTGGTGGGATCGAGCAGATCGATCCCCTCGAAGGTCTGTTCCGGGGTGTCCGGGAAGACCTGCACACCGAGATCCCACTCGGGGTAGGCACCGGCCTCGATCGCGTCGGCGAGGTCGCGACGGTGGAAATCGGGGTCGAAACCGTTGATGAGCTGGGCTTCCTCCCACACCAGCGAGTGCACGCCGAGGCGCGGCTTCCAGTGGAACTTCACCAGCGCGGTGTCGCCCTCGGCGTTGACCACGCGGAAGGTGTGGACGCCGAAGCCCTCCATCATGCGGTAGGAGCGCGGGATGCCGCGGTCGGACATGTTCCACATCGTGTGGGCCGTGGCCTCGGTGTGGAGCGAGACGAAGTCCCAGAAGGTGTCGTGGGCGCTCTGCGCCTGCGGGATCTCACGATCCGGGTGCGGCTTGCCCGCATGGATGATGTCGGGGAACTTGATGGCGTCCTGGATGAAGAACACCGGGATGTTGTTGCCGACGAGGTCGAAAGTGCCTTCCTCGGTGTAGAACTTCGTCGCGAAACCGCGGGTGTCGCGCACCGTGTCGGCCGAGCCACGGGAACCGAGCACCGTCGAGAACCGCACGAACACCGGTGTCTCCACGTCCTTCTGGAGGAACTGGGCACGCGTGATCGAGCTCGCGGCGCCCGTCGCGCGGAAGACACCGTGGGCGCCGGCGCCGCGGGCGTGCACCACGCGCTCCGGGATGCGTTCGTGGTCGAAGTGGGTGATCTTCTCGCGGAAATGGTGATCCTGCAAAAGGATCGGTCCGCGTCGACCGGCCTTGAGGGAGTGGTCGGTATCCGTCAGCCGCGCACCCTGAGCCGTCGTCAGGTACTCCCCCTGCTGGGCACGTCCGCGCGGCAGATCCGCGGGAGTGCCGGTGGCCGTCCTGACCTCGGGCTCCGCCTGATCGGGCTTGGGCTCGGGCGGAGTCGTGGGCGTCGTGGGTTCCTCCACGGGCGGCACGGTGGACGAAGGAACACCGGGGATCTTCGGGGTGTCGGCGGGCATGGGAACTCCGATTCGTGGCTGTCGTCTGTCGAGTGGATATCCGGGGCTGGACACGTCTTTCCCACGACTACCCGGGACGACGTAGATCAAACTCGGTCAGCGAATTCCGTCCCACAGCGTCCGCAGATCGGCTTCGTGGTCGTCGACGGTCGCACACATGTCACCGAAGAGCATCTCGGTGCGTTCGTCCCCGTAGGGTGGCCATCCCGGCGAACCCGTGGTCGCGAAGTCCACCCACGCCCGGTGCATCCGCGTCGCCAGTTCCTGCGGAGGCACGGAACCCGCGAGCGCCGCGGCCTGAGGGAGATGGAGATTGTCGAATACGAAACCGATGTCGAGCGCGTGGGTCGCGCCGAGCCGGCCGTCGAACAGCGGCGACTTCCAATCGAACCGGTAGACATGGGTTTCGGCGTCGTGTGCGGCACGCGTCTCCGCGACGCGGAGCACCGGGATGCGGTACATCCAGTCGCGCACGATGTGCATGGCCGTATCGCCGGGGCGAGCATCGGGCCGAGCGCGACGGTAGGCGTCGAACGACTCCGGATCGGTGAGGCCGTAGGCGGCGGCGAGTCCGCGCGCAGCGGTCTCGTCGAGCAGTCCGTCGACTCCGAGAGGCACGAAGAACAACGTCATCTCGTCGTCGTTGTGGCCGATGAGCACATCGACGTCGGATCCTGCGCCCTTCCCCACGAGGTCGATCGGCCGGCCCGGGAGCACGGTCCCGTCCACGCACGGTTCGAAGGCCATCGAGTCGGTGGCGATCTCACCCCATGTCGCCGGGTCGCGCTCACTGCGGATCCGGGCCGTGAGACGTTCCTGCGCGTCGACGAGCACCTTCGGCTCGATCCCGGCGAACGCCGCGCGGGTCGGGGCGACGCCGAGCATGTCGCCCAGGGCGCCGGCGACCGTCCGCGCGGTGCCGGCCGACATCACCGAATGTCCGGCGCCGCTCTGGGCGATCGCGCGACGGAACAGCCCGCGCGCCGCGGGCATCGCCAGCAGCGAGACCACACTCATCGCCCCCGCGGATTCACCGGCGATCGTCACGCAATTCGGATCACCGCCGAAGGCCGCAATGTTGTCGCGGACCCATTCGAGGGCGGCGACCTGATCGAGGAGACCACGGTTCGCCGGAGCGTCGTCGAGGAGCGCGAATCCCTCTGCGCCGAGTCGGTAGTTGATGCTGACGAAGACGACGCCATCGCGTGCGAAGTTCGCACCGTCGTACAGCGCCACCGTGCTGCTTCCGTGCGCGAACGCGCCGCCGTGGATCCACACGATCACGGGCAGCGAGCCGGAGAGGTCGGGACTCCACACGTTGAGGCCGAGGACGTCCTCGCCCGGGATCGACGGTTCGTGCAGGAGCCGGTCGATCGGTGGGGCGTACGGCGCCTTCGGGGCGGTGGGACCGAACTCGGTCGCGGGGCGCACGCCGTCCCATCCGGGAACAGGTCCGGGCGCTGCGAATCTCAGCTCACCGAAAGGCGCGGCGGCGTACGGGATGCCCTTGAAGACGGCCGTGCCGCCGACGGTCGTACCGCGTACTCGTCCGCCGGTGGTGTCGACGACGGGTTCCATCCACGCTCCTCCTTCACCGGTTCCGGCGTCAGCATGGCACGGAAGTCGTTCGCCCGAGCCCGATTCACGGCACGAGAACGGTCCGGCGGGTGGCGCTCACCCACCGGACCGTCGGGTCGTCACTGCGTCGTCCGGGTCAGAAGTCCTCGTCGATGCAGGCGAGCCGGTCGCCGGCCTGCCCGGCCTCACCCGGTGCGGTCATGGTGTGCTGGGCGTGGAGCACCACCGAGTTGGCCTCATCGTCACGGAACTCCCAGTCGACGGTCGTGGACGCCTCGGCGTTGCCCTGCGCGTCGGTGGTGATGTCGAGCCAGATCTCGTTCTGCGGATTGGCGTAGGCGGGATCGGTGGACGGCGAGTCGGGGTTCGCCGCCGGGTCGACCTGGTTCTGGTAGTGCGGTCCCGAATCGGACGGGTTCGGCCCGCACGGCTGCGTGTGGACGTGCGCCCCGAAGTCCCGATCGGGTTGCAGACCCATCACCCTGAGGGTGACGGTGGTCCGGCCGTTCTCCTCTTCGGATTCGACGTCGAAGGTCGCGCCGACCGGCACGGCCGCTTCGTCGTAGGTGAAGGCGTTGTCGTCGTCGCCTCCCTCGTTCGGGAGACCGAAGGCGTCGCCGCTCATCCCGGGCAGCGGCGTGGGCATGGAGTCGGTGGTAGTGGTCGTGAGCGAAGTGGGTGGGGTCTCGACGGTGGTCTCGGTGTCGGTGGACGAGTCGTCGCTGCTGCACCCGGCGGCCACGAGCGTGGCGACGGAGAAGCCCGCGACGAGACATGCGTGACGTGTGTTCATGACTTCGACGTACCCCGAGGGGGCCGTCGGCGAACCTGGCCGCAAGGAACGTGCCCGCGCCACGGGCGCAGGTCCCGCCCTGTCCTACGACCCGGTCTTGCCGTCCTCGTCCTGCTGGGCCTCGACGATGGCGGCGAGATCCTCCGCGACCTTCTTCTCCACGGCGCTCTTGTTCACGCCGGCCGCCGAGAGCACGCCGTCGCCGTTCTCGAGTTCGAGGAGCGCGAGGAGGATGTGCTCGGTGCCGATGTAGTTGTGTCCGAGTCGCAGGGCTTCGCGGAAGGTCAGCTCGAGGGCCTTGCGGGCACCCGCGTCGTACGGGACGAGTTCGGGGACGTCGCTCGACGGTTCGGGGAGCGTCGCCACGGCGGCCGAGCGCAGCGCCGCGAAGTCGACGCCCTGAACGGCGAGTGCGCGGGCGGCGAGCGACTGGGTGTCGACGAGCAGACCGAGGATCAGATGGACGGGCGTGATCTCGGGGCTTCCCGTGGCACGTGCTTCGTTCATCGACGCCATCACGGTGTTCTGCGCGCGCGGAGTGAACCGCGAGAATCCCTGTTCTGGGTCGAGGTCGTTGTCGTTCTTCGATACGAACCGTTTCTGGGCTGCCTGCTTGGATACGCCCATGCTCTGGCCGATCTCCGACCACGACTTGCCGGAACGCCGGGCCTGGTCGACGAAGTGTCCGATCAGGTGATCGGCGACCTCGCCGAGGTGGCCGGCCGCGATGACGGCATCGGAGAGCTGTTCGAGCGGATCGTCGTGGACCTTCTTGATCGCGTCGATGAGGTCGTCGAGCCGGATGGGATGGGAAGGACGAATGGGTTCCATGCGTCAACTCTAAGTTGACGCATGGAACCCGTCAACCATGAGTTGACGATCATGAGCGTTCCCGCCGAGCAACACCGCCCGGCACCCCGGTGCGCGATCCCCTCGACCGATCAGGCGTGCGAGGTCGTCGTAGCGGACAGCGTGGTCTCGATGCGCGTGCCCTCGCCTCCCACTGCGAGCACGTCACCGAAGCCCTTCACCAGCGACTCGACGAGGACGGGCAGGTCGGGGACGGCGGCGGAGTCGGCGTTGATTCCGATGCAGCAGTGGTTCGTGTGCGACATCAGCGTGATGTTGACGGCCGAGCCGACGGTGGGAGCAAACGGGTAGTACCTCAGCACCTCCGCCCCGGCCATGTACAGCGGGATCGGCGAACCCGGGACGTTCGACGCGAGAAAGTCGATGTGCTCGAGGATCCCACCCAGCACACCGGCCGGGAGCACGTTCAGCACACCCGCGATGGCGGACGAGAGCGGCACGGCCGGTTCGTCCCGCCACGACCGGACGATCCGGTCCACCCGGTGCATCGACGCGACCGGATCGGCGACATCGAGGGGAAGAGCGAACCGCGCCAGGGTGATCCGGTTTCCTCCGATCGCGTCACTCTCGCGCCGGAGACTGATCGGCAGCGTCGTCCTCAGTTCGGCGACCTGTGCGCCGTGCCGGGAATGGTAGTGCCTCAGCCCCAGCAGGATTCCGGCCAGGAAGGCGTCGTTGAGCGAGGAGTCCGCTGCCCGTCCGGCCTGCCGCAGAGCGTCGAGCGGCAGATCGAGGGCCGCGACCTCCCGAACGGTGCTGCGGCCGACCATCACCGGGGACAGCGTCGTGAACACCGGTTGCACGAACCGGGCCGTCGAGCGGGCCGTGTCCACCACGCTGCGCAGCGCCGCGACCGGATTCGTCACCGACCTCAGACCGGAACGCACGAGCCACGGCACACCCCTCCCCACCATCTCGCCGGCCGTCGAGAGGTACCAACCCACGGAATCGGCGAGATTCGATGCCGGAGCCGAGGTCGGCGGATCCTCGGGCAGTAGCCCGCGGTCGGTACCGTCGCGCTCGAAGTCGACCATCTCGTTCGCGATCTGGATGCCACCGATACCGTCGGTGAGCGAGTGGTGCACCTTGAGAACGATCGCGGCGCGACCGTCGTCGAGGCCGTCGACGATCGTCGCCTCCCAGAGGGGACGGTCCTTGTCGAAGGCCGACATCGCCGCGGCGCGCACGAGCGGGAGCACGGCGTCCAGTCCCCCGGGATGCGGGAGCGCGATGCGCCGCAGATGCCAGGACAGCTCGAAGTCGGGGTCGTCCACCCATCGCGGTGGGGTCCGCCCGAACGGGGATTCGACGAGCTTGCGGCGGAAGCTCGGCACCGCACGTGTTCCGCGCTCCATCATCCGGACGAAGCGCTCCTGGTCGGGTGACCGGTCGAGCAGAGCCACCGCGACTATCGTGGACCGCAGGACCGGGTCCTTCTCCATCCGCCAGGACATCAGATCCGGCTGCGACATGTGCCGACCGTCCGCACTCATGCGCACCACCTCCCCCGCCTCCGGTTCTCCTCGCACGGTAACCGCCGCGATGCGCGGATACCGGCGATATCGGCCCGCGAACAGCACCGAGGGGCCGGATCGAGGACCTTTCGCTCACGCTGACGCAAACCGGCTCTTCGCAGTTAGCAGTGGTACTGGTGCCGGCTGGGTGCGACCCGACGTGACCGTCGAGTGCAGGCCCACCGTACCCGGCGGCGTTGGTTCTCCGGGGTACGGAATCCGAACGCGATGCGGCCGACGTGCTTGACGATGCGGTTGTAGCCTTCACTGCGCGCATTCGACAGGCCGGAGGTGATCGCCAGGATCATCGGTTCCTGCCACGCCGAGATGGTCGTCGCCAGCTTGCCGATCTCCGGGACCCGGCACGCCGCGCAGAACGTGTAGAACCGGTGCAGCGCATCTCGGATCTCGTATCGCAGACCACCACGGTCGGTGCAGCGCAACACATCGCGCAGCAGTTCCTTCGCTATCCATGCGGCGGCGATGTCCCCGTGCGGGTCGGCGGAGGTCAGCTTCTCGAACAGTGTCGATCGTTGCTCATCGGTTAGGCGCTCCGCGGCCCGCAGCAGCCGTCGTCGATTGATCCATTCGACATCGCTCTTGCGGCCGCGCCGACCCCGCTCGGCCTGGGTGACCCTGCGCCGGACGGTATCGACCATCTCGTTGGCCTTCTTGACCAGGTGGAACCGGTCCACCACCAGCTGCGCGTGCGGCAATGCCTCGCGCACCGCCTTCGCATACACCGACGACATATCGATCGCGACATGGGTGATCTGCGCCTTCCATGCCTCGTCGCGGGCGTCGAACCAGTCGATCACCACGGCGGAGGTGCGCCCGTTGACCTGCGCCAGCAACCCTTGATCGCCGGTCAGGTCGACCAGTCCGGTGTCCCACCGGTCCACCCATCTCCGTTCCCCGGTCTCGGGGCAAGTTTCCCATTTCGCCTTCCCGCGTCGGGTCTCATCGATCCCGAGGACGACCACCGGTTCGGGTTCGTCGCCAAGGGCGGCGTCGGCGACCACGACGAGGTGGCCGTGGACGGTGTGCCAGGCGCACCCGTAGTCGCCCGCGACCGCGGACACCGACCGGTCCCCGTCGAGGACCGCCTCGACCAGCAGCGCCTTCGCTCGGGGCGTGACCCGCGCCCGGGACGGCACCCCCGGCGTCGACTCGGTGAACACCTTACGGGCACAGGAGGTATTGGTGCACAACCATTTCCGTTTCCGCCACACCAACAGCGGACGGTCGGGTCCGACCTGCACATCCCGCGGTCTGGTGGTGACCCAACCCTTCGAACGCGTGGACTTCTGCCCGCACTCCGGACAGACCCCGACCCATTCGGGTGCCGTCGCGATCTGCACGATCCGGCTGCCCTCGACCGTGCGCTGCACCGATTCGACGATGACGCCGTCGAGATCGAGCAGCAATGAACTACCGTGGTGCATGCCCGCGTTCCTTGCTGTCCTGGATGCCTGAGAACACCCAGCTCACAAGGGCGCGGGCCCTTTTTCAATCACCGACACGGCAACGGGGTCGATCGACACCCGCCCCTACCAAGTGCGAAGAGCCCGCAAACCCTGGTCCCCCGCCGACGGATCGCACAGGATCGGTGACGACTTCGACACCGTCGAAGATCGCTCCCCCAGTGCCAGAACCGTGAGGAAGTCCATGCCCCGTCTACGTCGTGCCGGATCGACGGCCATCATCGCGCTCCTTCTGACCGCGGTCGCGGCATGTAGCTCCGGTTCCTCGGGCGACGGCCTCGCTTCCGACAGCGCGCTGCCCACGGAGATCCCGGCGGGCACCAAGCTCGTCATCGCCGACCAGGGTGAGCGGCAGCTGTCCCTCCTCACCGGCTCCGGACAACTCGACGCGCTGCCGTTCGAGTACGAGTTCGCCACCTTCCAGGGCGCACCCGCGATCCTCGAGGCCTTCCGCGCCGACGCGGTCGACGTCGCGTGGGCCGGCGAGATCATGACCGTCCAGTCGCTGGTCGCCGGTGACGACGTGCAGGTCGTCGCGGCCATGCAGACGAACAACAGCCTCAACATGGGCATCGCCCCGAACGCTTCGGACATCACGACGCTCGCGGACCTGAAGGGCAAGCGCATCGGCTACGCCGAGGGCACCTCGCAGCAGGCCTTCGTGCTCCGCGGCCTCGACAAGGCCGGCCTGTCGGTCGACGACGTCGAGCTCGTGTCGATGTCGCTGCCGGACTTCCCGGACGCACTGCGCTCCAACCAGATCGACGCCGCGCCGATGAGCGAGCCGGTCTTCTCCCGGTACATGCAGACTCCGGGTGCGACGTCGCTGCCGCGCCCTGAGATCGAGGACCTCAGCGAAGGCATCTCGTACCTCTACTCGAGCAAGAAGGCCCTGTCCGACCCGGCGACCGCCGCAGCGGTCCGCGCCTACGTCACCGCGTACATCACGTCCGTGGACTGGGCCAACAACAACCGCGACGCGTACATCGACACCTACTTCGTGAAGAGCCAGGGCCTGACGGCCGAGGACGGCGAGCGCATCCTCGACACCTCCGGGATCACCACCTTCCCGCACCTCGACGAGGAGCTCATCGCGACCCAGCAGCACACCATCGACGTGATCGATGCCGCCGGTGAACTGCCCAAGCCCGTCGACGCCGCCGACGCCTTCGATCTGCGCTTCGACGAGGTCGTCACCGAAGCGGTCGCCGAGACCGGCGCCTCCCACACCCGCAGCTGACCTTCCGAGGGGAATCCGACATGACGAACCGCCAGCTCAACCTCAACGCCTTCATCTACCCGACCGGCCACCACGAGGCCTCGTGGCGCCATTCCGGCAGCGTGCCCGAGCGTCTCTACGACGTCACCTACTTCCAGGAACTCGCCCGCCTCGCGGAGAGCGCGAAGCTCGACGCGGTGTTCTTCGCCGACGGTCCGGCTCTGCGCACCGAGGTGAAGTACCGTCCGGACTACGGCCTCGAACCGATCACCACGCTGGTCGCGATGGCCACGGTCACCACGCATCTCGGGCTGATCGCCACGGCGTCGACCACCTACTACGAGCCCTACAACCTCGCCCGGTTGTTCTCCTCGCTCGACCACATCTCCGGTGGCCGCGCCGCCTGGAACATCGTCACCACCGCGACCGACGCAGCGGCAGCGAACTTCGGGTACACCGAACACCCCGACGTGCACGAACGGTACGCCCGGGCACGCGAATTCGTCGACGCCGCGATCAAGCTGTGGGATTCGTGGGAGGACGACGCACTCGTCCTCGACAAGGCCGCCGGCGTCTACGCCGATCCGGACAAGATCCACCGCATCGACGTCGAGGGTGACTACGTCAAGGTGCGCGGCCCGTTCGGTTCGGCCCGCTCCCCGCAGGGACGCCCGGTGCTCGTGCAGGCCGGATCCTCGAACGACGGGCGCGATTTCGCGTCGACCTACGCCGAGGCGATCTTCACCGCGCACCAGCGCATCGAGGACGCCCAGGCCTTCTACACCGACATCAAGACCCGCGCAGCGGCATTCGGGCGCAACCCCGATCACGTGAAGATCCTTCCCGGCCTGAGCCCGTTCATCGGGGCGACCGAGGCCGAAGCGAAGGAATTGCATCGCGAGTTCAACGAACTCACCATCGTCGAATACGGTCTCGGGCAGCTCCAGAAGATGGGCCGCATCGACGTGTCCCGGCTCGAGCTGGACGAGAAGGTTCCGGTCGAATTGTTCGCCGGCGCAGGCGACATCACCGACAACAACAACAGCCGCCGCCTGGTCTTCGCGAAGATCGTCGAGCGCGAACAGCCGACCCTGCGTCAGCTGCTGCACAAGCTCGCAGGCGCACGCGGCCACAACGTCGTCGCGGGCACGCCGGTGCAGATCGCCGACATCATCGAGGAGTGGTTCACCAACGGCGCCGCCGACGGCTTCAACATCATGCCGCCGCAGTACCCGCAGGGCCTCGAGGCGTTCGCTTCCCAGGTGGTGCCGATCCTGCAGGAGCGCAGCCTGTTCCGGACCGAGTACACCGGCACCACCCTGCGCGACCATTACGGCTTGCCGCGTCCGGAGAGCCAGTACGCACACGAACTCGCCCTGTCCGGTGCCACCGGCGATTTCGTACCGGCCGGCACCACCGGCGACTTCGCACTGTCCGGCGTCTGATCGAACCGACGAAAGGACCGGAGCCATGAGCGTCTCCGTCGAACCCCGGCGTTTCGGCAGTGGCCTGGCCGGTGACGCCGACACCGACCAGAAGCCCGACCCCGGCGCGACGGCCGACCTGTCGCCGCGCACGACCCGCAGCCGCCTCGCTCCCGGCAAGCCGATCAAGTTCGGCCTGGCGATCGGCCCGGCGCTGCTGCTGGTGGCATGGATCGTCACCTCGGCCACCGGGGTACTCGATCCGAAGACCCTCTCGGCGCCGTGGACAGTCGTCACCACCGCATGGGAACTGATCGGCGACGGGCGACTGCAGTCGAACCTGTGGACCTCCGTCCAGCGCGCCCTGATCGGCGGGGTCATCGGCGTCGTCCTCGGACTGGTGCTCGCACTGGCCGCCGGCCTGTCGCGCATCGGTGAAGCGCTGATCGACGGACCGGTGCAGATCAAGCGCTCCATCCCCACCCTGGCGTTGATGCCGCTGGCGATCCTGTGGTTCGGCATCGGCGAGGAGATGAAGATCCTGCTCATCGCCCTGTCGGTCTTCGTCCCCGTCTACATCAACACCTACTCGGCGCTGCGCGGCATCGACGCCCGCTACGTCGAACTGGCCGAGACGCTGGATCTGTCCCGCGCCCAGTTCGTCCGGCGCATCGCCCTGCCGGGGGCGCTGCCCGGTTTCTTCACCGGCCTGCGCCTGGCGGTGACCATCTCGTGGCTGGCCCTGGTGGTCGTCGAGCAGGTCAACGCTTCGAGCGGCATCGGCTACCTGATGTACCAGGCCCGCAACTACGGCATGACCGAGATCATCATCGTCGGACTGGTGGTCTACGCGATCCTCGGATTCGGCAGCGACCTGCTGGTCCGTGCGGCAGAGAGGAAGGCGCTGGCATGGCGCAGGACAATCGGCAGCTGACCGTACGCACCCGGGGCCTGAGCCGCGGCTTCGACGGACGCGCGGTGCTGAACAACATCGACCTCGAGATCGCCCCCGGCGAGTTCGTGGCACTGCTCGGCCGCAGCGGCTCGGGCAAGAGCACCCTGTTGCGCGCCCTGGCCGAACTTGACCACGGCGTGCCCGGTTCGGGCACCCTCGAGGTGCCGCAGAAGCGGGCGGTGGTCTTCCAGGACTCGCGACTGCTGCCCTGGGCTCGGGTGCTCGACAACGTGATCCTCGGTCTCGACAGCGACGCCGCCGAGCGCGGCCGCACCGCCCTGGCGGAGGTCGGGCTCGCCGGACGCGAGAAGGCCTGGCCCACCGAGCTGTCCGGTGGTGAACAGCAGCGGGTGTCGCTGGCGCGGTCGCTCGTGCGTGAACCCGAACTGCTGCTCGCCGACGAGCCGTTCGGTGCCCTCGACGCACTGACGAAGATCAGGATGCACGGACTGCTGCAGGAACTGTGCGCCAAGCACCGGCCCGCGGTCCTGCTCGTCACCCACGATGTCGACGAGGCCGTCGCTCTCGCCGACCGCGTGCTCGTGCTCGACCACGGCTCGTTCGCCGTCGAACTGACCATCGACCTGCCGCACCCGCGGGCCGATCACGTCGTCGAGATCGCGGAGTACCGCCGCACCCTGCTCGAGGCGCTGGGAGTCGAGGTCTCCGTCTGAGCGATCCGCACTGTCTCCGTTGGAGCGACCGATGAGAGAGAATCGAATCGTCGCTCCGGAGTCGCCGACGGGAGATGCATCGTGTGTGGACGCTATGCCAGCACCAGTACCCGCGGGGATCTGCTCGCGGCCTACGACGCCGTCGAAGCCGTGGGTGAGGAACTGCCCCCGTCGTACAACATCGCGCCCACCCAGCGCGTGAACGTCGTGCTCGAGCGAGCGCCGCGTGAGGAACCGGACGCCGAGCCGATCCGCATCGTGTCCTCGCAGATCAAGTGGGGGCTCGTGCCGTTCTGGGCGAAGGACCCGAAGATCGGGTCGCGGATGATCAACGCCCGCTCCGAGACCATCACCCAGAAGCCCGCCTTCAAGGCGGCGGCAGCGAAGCGGCGGTGCGTGCTGCCGGCCGACGGGTACTACGAGTGGATGAAGGGTGAGGACGGGAAGAAGATCCCGTTCTTCCTGCACGCGGACGGACCGATCTCGATGGCCGGGCTCTACGAGCTGTGGCCGGACCCGGAGCTGCCGGAGGACCATCCCGACCGCTGGTTGTGGACGTGCACCGTGCTCACCCGTCCCGCGACCGACGCCGCCGGGCACATCCACGAGCGGTCGCCGGTGATCCTGCCCGACACCTTCGTCGGTCCGTGGCTCGATCCCGAGCTGAACGACCGCGACGACGTCGATGCCCTGCTGAATTCGATTCCCGAACCGACCCTCGAACCGTACGAGGTGAGCACGGCGGTCAACTCACCTCGGAACAACAACCCCGACCTGCTGCGACCTGTCGATTCGTGACATTCCGGCCGTATGGCGTTCCCCACGTCGGACCGGAACGATTATCGGAATTGACTAAAGTTGCCGGGTGCGACAATCACGGCAGACTCCGATCGGTTCGACGACGCCTCCGTTCCTCACCGGACAGCGCGGTACCGCCGTCGCGGTGATCGCGTCGCTCGTCTCCGTGGGTGTGCTCGTCGCGATCCTCGTCGGGAGCGAACTCATCGACTTCCTGGTCTACCGGATGGGCGCGCGGGTCCTGCTCGACGGCGCCGACATCTACGGGCAGATGCCTCCGGTGACCGACGACTTCGCGTTGCCGTTCACCTACCCGCCGCTGTCGGCGATGCTCTTCGCTCCCCTGGCGCTGATCCCCGTGACGTTCGGCAAGATCGTCTTCACCCTCGTCTCGGTCGCGGCGCTCGTCATCACCCTGCGGGTCGTGCTGGATCGGCTCCGCCCGGACTTCGAGACGCGGACGGCGTGGATCGTCACGGCGGTCGCGGTCGCCGGAGCACTGTTGCTCGAACCTGTGCGCGAGACGATCTCGTTCGGGCAGATCAACCTCGTCCTGATGGCGCTCGTCGCCCTCGATGTCCTGGTGAAGACCCCGAAGTGGCCGCGCGGACTGCTGATCGGACTGGCCGCCGCCGTCAAGCTCACGCCGATCGCGTTCCTGCTGCTGTTCCTGCTGCGGCGCGACCGGCGGACCAGCGCCACCATCATCGCGTCGACCTTCGGTTTCACCGCCCTCGCGTTCGCCGTGATGCCCGCGACCTCCACGAAGTACTGGCTGGACACCCTGCCCGACACCGGCCGGATCGGCGCGGCGTACTTCGCCACCAACCAATCCTTCAAGGCCGTGGTCTCCCGCTTCGGGCCGCCCGAACTCATGGGTTCCGTGCTGTGGCTGCTCGCCGTCGCGGTGATGCTGCTGGTCGCGGTGGTGGCCATCCGGCGCGCCCTCGAGCAGGGCGATCTCGTGCTCGCCCTGTTCGCGAACGCGACGGCTGTGCTGCTGGCGTCGCCGGTGTCGTGGTCGCACCACTGGGTGTGGGTCGCGCCGGCACTGTCGGCCCTCGCGCTCGCGGCGTGGCGCGCAACCGATGCGCAGAGGCTCACGGCGGTCGCCGCCGGTGTCGCGCTCGTATTCCTGATCGGCCCGCACCACCTGTTCCCCACGGGTGGCGATCTCGAACTCGGCTGGGCCGCATGGCAGCACCTGCTCGGCACGCTCTACGTCACGGCCGGATTCGGATTCCTGCTCTGGCTCGCCTTCGGTCGGCGGACCGATCCGGACTCCGCCTCGCCGGAACAACTGCCGAACGCGGAGACCGCGAGCTGATCGTGTAGACGGTGCGCCGGTTGTCGGGCATCCGGGTCGTTGTTCGCGAAAGGCCGACGGGAACCCGGAAAGAGCGTAATAGTGAGAGGGATGTCGCCGCCGCACAGGACGGTCAAACTCGATTACGAGAAAGCCCATCAACTGCATCCGAGGGGAGAACACCGTGACCGATGTTTCGTCGCAGGGCCCGGCCCGGAGAGACGACCGACGTGTGTTGACCAACCGCCAGGGCCATCCCGTATACGACAACCAGAATCAGAGGACGGTGGGCCCACGCGGACCCGCGACGCTGGAGAACTATCAGTTCCTCGAAAAGATCAGCCATTTCGATCGAGAACGCATTCCGGAAAGAGTGGTGCACGCGCGCGGTTTCGTCGCCTACGGATATTTCGAAGCCACCGGGAAATGGGGCGATGAACCCATCACGAACTACACGCGCGCGAAACTCTTCGCCGAGCCGGGGAAGCGGACCGACGTCGCCATCCGGCTCTCCACGGTCATCGGTGGACGCGATTCGTCGGAAACCGCCCGCGATCCGCGAGGTTTCGCGGTCAAGTTCTACACGGAGGACGGTAACTGGGATCTCGTCGGAAACAACCTCGCGGTCTTCTTCATTCGCGACGCGATCAAGTTCCCCGACGTCATCCATTCGCTGAAGCCCGACCCCGTCACTTTCCGGCAGGAACCCGCACGCATCTTCGACTTCATGTCGCAGACACCCGAAGCGATGCACATGCTGGTGAATCTGTTCAGTCCCCGGGGCATTCCGGCCAATTACCGGACTCAGCAGGGCTTCGGGGTCAACACCTACAAGTGGGTCAACGCCGAGGGTGTGACACACCTCGTGAAATACCATTGGATTCCGAAGATCGGTGTCAAGAGCCTGACAGAGGACGACGCGGCGGCCATTCAGGCGCACGATCTCGGGCATGCCAGCAAGGACATGTACGAGGCCATCGAGCGCGGTGACCACCCCGAATGGGAACTGCGCGTACAGATGATGAGCGACGACGACCATCCGGAGTTGAACTTCGATCCCCTGGACGACACGAAGGTCTGGCCTGAGAACGAGTTCCCCGCCAAGCCGGTGGGCAGGATGGTGATCGACCGCAACGTCGAGAACCACTTCCTCGAGAACGAACAGATCTCCTTCGGCACCGGTGTCCTCGTCGACGGACTCGACTTCTCCGACGACAAGATGCTCGTGGGACGCACGTTCTCCTATTCCGACACGCAGCGTTACCGGGTGGGTCCCAACTACCTGCAACTTCCGGTCAACTCGGCGAAGAACGCCCACGTGGCCACCAACCAGCAGGGCGGACCGATGGCATACGGCGTCGACGATGTCGGCGACAACCCGCACGTGAACTACGAACCGTCCATCACCGGCGGTCTGCGCGAGGCCGAGTTCCCGACCCACGACGATCAGGGGCCGGAGATCCGGGGTCGTCTCACGCGCAAACGTATTCCGCGTACCAACGACTACGAGCAGGCCGGTCAGCGCTATCAGCTCATGGAGCAGTGGGAGAAGGACGACCTGGTGAAGAACCTCGTCGGCGGTATAGGGCAGGCCGTCCGCGAGGTGCAGGAGCGGATGGTGTGGCATTTCTTCATGTGCGACGACGAGCTCGGACAACGCGTCGGCGACGGACTCGGTATCAGTGCCGACGACGTACGGGATCTACCTCCGTTGCAGAGCCAGACCCTCGACGAGGACGAACTGCAACGCGCGGCGAATCTCGGCAAGAACGGTCCCCGTGATGTGACCGGATTGCAGATGACGCATTGCGTGCCCAACGAGCGCGAGGTCCACGCGTCCTCGTAGCGTCCGTCCGTCTCGGCCCGGTGGGCAGTCACTTGTCGAAGTGGCTGCCCACCGGTCGTTCTCCGGAACCGTTCTCAGGCGGTGACGTCGACGACCACCCGGCCGCGCACCTTGCCCGCCAGGATCTCCTCGGCGAGTCGCGGGACGTCCGAGAGCGGTTCGACCCGCGACAGCGAATCCAGGGTGCTCGCAGGCAGATCGCGGGCGAGACGGTTCCACGCCGACCGGCGCAGCGAAGCCGGCGCCATCACCGAGTCGACGCCCAGCAACGCGACGCCGCGCAGGATGTGCGGCATCACCGTGGCATCCGGCATCGACGGCGACTCCGTGAGACCGCACGCGGCAACCGCGCCGCCGTAGCGGATCTGCGACAGCACGTTCACGAGCGTCGAACCGCCCACCGCGTCCACCGCGGCATCCCAGCGTTCCTTGCCCAGGGGCCGGCCCTTGCCCTGCAGCTCGACGCGGTCGACGAACGACGACGCACCGAGTTCGCTCAGGAAGTCGTGGGTCTCGGGACGGCCGGTCGCGGCGACCACCGTGTGTCCCGCGGCAGCGGCGAGCGCGACGGCGATCGACCCGACGCCACCGGCCGCACCGGTGACGAGCAGTTCCGCGTCGGATGCGATCCCGTACCGTTCGAGCGCGTCGAGGCACAGGGCGGACGTGTAGCCGGCGGTGCCGATGGCCATGGCATCGCGTGTGGAGAAGGCGTCGGGGATGCGCACGAGCCACTCGGGCTTCACACGCTGGCGCCGGGTGTACCCGCCCGACTGGGTCTCGGACAGACCCCAGCCGTTGACGACGACGCGGTCGCCCGGCTTCCAGTCGGGGTTGCTGCTCTCGAGGACGGTGCCGGCGAGGTCGGCTCCGGCGATCAGCGGGGTGCGTCGCGCCATCTTCTGCGGCCCCGCGATCACGAGACCGTCCTTGTAGTTCAGCGAGGAGTACTCGACCTCGACGAGGACGTCGTGGTCGGGAAGGTCGGTGTCGGTCAGTTCGCGGAACTGTGCCACCTGGCCGTCGTCGGTGTCGTCGACGACCAGGGCACGGAAGGAGGACGGCTGTGTCATGGATCCGATCCTGACAGGCCGTCCTCCTCGCTGCAGCCGAAAGCGGTCAGGCCGCGTGTGCGCGGAACCGTCGCAGTCGCAGGCTGTTGGAGACCACGAACACCGACGAGAAGGCCATCGCCGCACCGGCGAGCATCGGGTTGAGCAGGCCCGCGGCCGCCAGTGGCAGTGCCGCGACGTTGTACGCGAACGCCCAGAACAGGTTGCCCTTGATCGTCGTCAGCGTGCGGCGCGACAACCGGATGGCGTCGACCGCGACCATCAGGTCGCCGCGGACCAACGTCAGGTCGCTCGCCTCGATCGCGACGTCGGTGCCCGTGCCCATCGCCAGGCCCAGGTCGGCCCGGGCGAGCGCCGCGGCGTCGTTGACACCGTCGCCGACCATCGCGACCACCGCACCCTCGCGCTGGAGTCGCTCGACCACGTCGACCTTGTCGGTGGGCAGCACGTCGGCGATCACGTCGGTCTCGTCGATGCCGACCTCGGCCGCCACGGTGTGCGCGACGGCGGCGTTGTCGCCGGTGAGCAGGATCGGACGCAGACCGAGTTCCCGCAGTTCGGCGACGGCCTTCGCGGAGGTCGGCTTGACCGCGTCCGCCACGACGACGATGCCGCGGGCCTTACCGTCCCAGCCGACGGCGATGGCCGTGCCACCGGACTTCTGGGCCTGCTCGAACGCCTGCTGCAGGGTCTCGGAGAGATGCTGTGACCAGTCGGCCAGCAGCTTCGGGCGTCCCACCAGCACGGCGCGGCTCGTGTCGCCGTCGACGAGCACTCCCTGAACGCCGAGACCCTCGACGTTCGTGAAGTCCTCGACCTCGGGCAGACCGCCGAACCTGTCCGCCGCCGCATCGCTGACGGCACGTGCGATCGGGTGTTCCGACGCAGACTCGAGTGCCCCGGCGTACCGCAGCACGTCGTCGGCGTTCTCACCGTCGTCGGCGACGACCTCGCGCAGGGTCATCCGGCCCGTGGTGACCGTACCGGTCTTGTCGAGGACCACGGTGTCGACCGAACGGGTCGACTCGAGGACCTCGGGTCCCTTGATGAGGATGCCGAGCTGGGCGCCGCGACCGGTACCGACCATCAGCGCGGTCGGGGTGGCCAGGCCGAGGGCACACGGGCAGGCGATGATCAGCACCGCGACCGCCGCCGTGAACGCCGCCGCGGGTCCGTTGCCGGTGCCGAGCCAGAAACCGAGTGTGCCGGCGGCGATCAGCAGGACGATCGGCACGAAGATGCCGGAGATCCGGTCGGCCAGGCGCTGCACTTGGGCCTTGCCGTTCTGAGCGTCCTCCACCAGCTTCGCCATCTGCGCAAGCTGGGTGTCGGAGCCGACGCGGGTCGCGCGCACCACGAGTCGTCCACCCACGTCGACCGTGCCGCCGACGACACTGTCGCCCACACCGACCTCGACGGGAACGGATTCACCGGTCAGCATCGACGCGTCGACTGCCGACGTGCCCCGTTCGATCACACCGTCGGTAGCGATCTTCTCGCCCGGCCGCACGACGAACAGATCCCCGACCGCCATCTGCTCCACCGGAACCCGGGTCTCGGTGGTCCCGTCCGGTCCGAGGACCGCGACGTCCTTGGCGCCGAGTTCGAGCAGGGCACGCAGGGCGGCGCCGGCACGTCGCTTCGAGCGTTGCTCGAAGTAGCGTCCGGCGAGGATGAACGTCGTGACACCGGCCGCGGCCTCGAGATAGATGTTGCCGCTGCCGTCGCCCCGCGCGATGGTGAACTCGAACGGGTGGACCATCCCCGGTTCACCCGCCGTACCCCAGAACAGGGCGTAGACCGACCATCCCAGGGCAGCAAGGGTTCCGAGCGACACGAGGGTGTCCATGGTGGACGTGCCGTGGCGCAGGTTGATCCACGCCGCCCGGTGGAACGGCCAGGCACCCCACACCACGACCGGCGCGGCGAGGGTGAGCGAGAGCCACTGCCAGTTGGTGAACTGCAGGGCCGGGATCATCGCCATCGCGATCACCGGCACCGTCAGGATCGCCGAGACGACGAGCCTGTGACGAAGCGCCGCAACGGGATCGGCTTCGGGCACGTCATCGGTCCGGTCGGCCGCCTGCGCGGGTGGTGGCGGCAGTGCGGCGCCGTAGCCGGCCTGTTCGACGACCGTGACGAGATCCTCGGGTGTCACGTCGTCGGAGTAGGCGACCTTCGCCTTCTCCGTGGCGTAGTTGACGGTCGCGGTGACGCCGTCGAGCTTGTTGAGCTTGCGCTCGATGCGATTGGCGCAGGATGCGCAGGTCATGCCGGTGATGGCGAGTTCGATCGATTCGGCGGCGACCGGCTGACTCTGCGTGGTCATGTGCATCTCCTCGGGAAAAGGGCCGTCAGCGGCCGGAATGGCTGTGGTCACCGTGCGCGCCGGACCCCGACTGCACCTCGCCGGTGCCTCCGGCGGTGAGGGTGAACGCCGCGGTGCGAACCACTCCGTCGTGCTGGAAGTCGAGATAGAGGTGATAGGTGCCGGCACTCGGGACGGAGGTGTGGAAGACGACCTCGGGGCCGGGTCGTGTGGTGCCGTCGCCGGGTGTCCCGTCCGGGTGGACGTGGAGATAGGCGAGGTCGCCGCCGCGCAGTGCCACCAGGTGTCCGTAGGCACCGAGATAGGGCTGCAGGTCGGTGACCGGTTGTCCGTCCTTGCTCACGGTGAGGGTGAGCATCGCGTCGCCACCCGACGACAGGTCGCCGTCGAGGGTGACCTCGTAGCCGTCGACGGTCGCGGTACGGTTGTCGGCTTCCGGTGGGGCAGGAACGAATTCGCCTGCCACCGCGAGGTCGGTGCCCAACGTGAGCGCCTCTCCCCCGGTGGGCGTGAAGTCGGTGAAGACCCGCCACGTGCCGGGCGTGAGGTCGACGTCGACGGACCAGATGCCGGTGTTCTCGTCGAGCACGGGATGGACGTGCTGGAAACCGGTGAAGTCACGGCGCACGGCGATCAGGTGCAGCTCTTTGTCGTGGGTGACGTCGAAGTCGGTCACCGGCACGCCGTCGGGACCGTTGATCGCGAATGTCAGGTTCCTGCCCTCACCCGGCTCGAGATTCGTCTCGGCGAGTGAGAGGGCATAACCGCCCTGGGCCATCATCAGACCTCCCGGGATCTCTTCCACAGCAGTTATTTCCGCGGCGCTGCCGGTGGCGGTGTCCTTACCGTGACCGGCGTCGTGGGCGCTCACGGCCGGATCCTCGGTCTGCTCCTCGACCGGGCCGACGGTCGCGCCGACGAGCAGTGCGATACCGAAGACCGCGGCTACGGCGGCGACGAAGCCGGTGAGCTTGGCCGGGGTGTTCATGCGAGGCTGTAACCGGCCTCCTCGACGGCGGCCGCGACGGCGGCATCGTCGAGGGACTCGGCGCTCGTGACGGTGACGGCACCGGTGGCCAGATCGACCTCGACGTTCTCGACGCCCGGGATCTCCTGGACCTCCTCGGTGACCGACGCGACGCAGTGCTGGCAGGTCATGCCGGTAACGGTGTAGGTGCTGGTCTGGCTCATGGGAACTCCTCGGATACGGGTCGTGAACGGGTCGGGACGATCAGGAGCGGACGAGTCGCGCAATGGCGTCGCTGGCTTCCTTCAACTTGAGGTCGGCTTCGTCGCCGCCGGCGCGCACGGCACCGGCCACGCAGTGCGCCATGTGCTCGTCGAGCAGACCGAGCGCGACGGCCTCGAGAGCCTTCTTCATCGCCGCGATCTGCGTGAGGATGTCGATGCAGTACTTCTCTTCCTCGACCATCCGCTGCAGGCCGCGGGCCTGCCCCTCGATGCGGCGCAATCGCTTGAGGTAGTCGGCCTTGGTGTTGTTGGCGATGTAGCTGTGCTGATGTGCGTCGTCGTGTGCGCGGGCATCGGTGTGCACGGTCTCGCTCGGGGTATTCGGCATCGGAGTCGTCCTTGTCGCTTCGGTCGTCCTGGCGGATACCATACCCCCCTAGGGTATGTACGGCAACCAATAGAATATGCAACCTGTCTACGCAGGTAGAGGCGCATGACGCCGCGATGGGCACAAGAGTCGGCCCCGCATTCCTCGAGAATGCGGGGCCGATCCGAAGAGGTTCCGCAGGCCGGTGGACGACACGCCCGAGCGCCTCACGAGGCGGTCGAGCGCCTCACGAGGCGGTCGAGCGCCTCGTCGTCGATTCCTCGCGGGACGTCACGGGACGTGCATCATCTTCCCGGCGAGGGTGAACAGCCGACGGGAGAGCCGGATGACAGGGATGCCCAGCGGAATCAGCAGGATCGTCACGCACAACACCGCACCCAGAAGCATTACCACCGCGGCGACGATCCCCAGGACGGTGCCGAGCAGGGCGGTGAGAAGTCCGAGCACGACATCCAGTAGGCCATTCAGAGCACGCATGACGACCTCCTACCCCTACCCCCATCCCCCATTATGCGCCGGTCGCAGGCGTTCACTTCCTCCAGAACAGGTGATGCACCACCCCGCTCGCGCTGGGCACGACCTCGAGGTGGAAACGGTCCCGTAGTTCGTCCGGGGAGTCCCAGAGCTTCAGACCGGTGCCGTACCGCACCGGCGCCACCACGACGTGCATGGTGTCGACCAGATCGGCCTCGAGGAACTCACGGATGGTGGAGACGCCACCTCCGAGTCGGACGTCCTTGCCCTCCGCGGCGGCGCGAGCCTGTTCGAGCACCGCGGCCGGTTCACCGTTCACGAAATGGAAGGTGGTGTCGGAGAGTGCGAAGGACGGACGTTCGTGGTGGGTCAGAACGAACACGGGGGTATGGAACGGCGGCTCGTCACCCCACCAGCCCTGCCATTCGTGGTCCTGCCACGGACCCCGCTGAGGACCGAACTTGTTGCGTCCCATGATCTCCGCACCGACATTGCAGGAGAAGTCCCGGATGAAATAGTCGTCGAGCCCGCGGCTCCCGCCGGGTTCGGTGCGCAGGTGCCAACTGGCCGTGGCGCCGGCCCACTCGAACATCGGACCCGGATCCAGGCCGAAGGGACTCTCGAAGCTCTGGTCCTCCCTCGCGCCGATGCCGTCGCTCGACACCGAAAAGTTCTGTACTCGCAGCAACTGGCCCACTTTCTTCTCCTCACATCCCGATCGACCGGTACGAAGAGGAAGACCCCGTGAACTACGCGAAGTCATCGGACGCAGCCCGGATCACGGAGACGGATCCGGTGCCGTTCCCACCCGGGCGAGGAGCACGAGAGCGACTGCACCGACGGTGGTGACGCCCAGGGCCACCGGGGCCAGACGGTCGACGCCGGAACCGACCACCACGCCCCCGAGGGCGGCACCGGCGGCCACTCCGAGATTGAAGGTCGCGACCACGTCGCCGGAGGGTTTCTCGCCGGTTCACGTGCGTCGGTATCGGTCGTCTGAACGCGGGGTCCTCCCGAGGTTCGACGACAACAGTCCGGCCCGCTGACACCACGCGTGCCGACCGGTATCGTCGTGGCCAGTGATCAGCACCGTGTATCCGTGAGACAGATGTCCCGCGCCATCCGCGAACCGCGCCTGCAGGCGGCGGTGATTCCGTGTGCCCCGAAAGGGAACCCGCGCCAGGGTTCCCCGATCCCGTCATGCATCGGAATCGACTCTCGGAGTTCACATGCTCACCCCATCACTTCACTCGTCCCCATCACCGACCGTTCACCGATCCGATCTTCGGGGCGACTGCAGCCGTTGCTTCGCACTGTGTTGCACGGCTTTCGGATTCACGAGGTCTTCGGACTTCGCCGAGGACAAGCCTGCCGGATCGCCGTGCCGGCATCTCGATGCGTCCTTCTCGTGCACCATCCATGAGACGCTGTCGTCCCGCGGCTTCCGCGGTTGCACGGTCTTCGACTGTTTCGGTGCGGGACAGGTGGTCTCCCAGCAGCTGTTCGCCGGCGTGAGTTGGCGGGACCGACCCGAGACCCGCGACCGGATGTTCTCGGCATTCGCCGTTGTGAAAGAACTGCACGAGATGATGTGGCACCTGCTCGAAGCCCAGCAACGTACCTACGATCCGGATATCGCCGACGACGCGCGGGAGCTCGTCGAATCCCTTGCCTCCCAGACCCGCCGGAGCGTGGACGAACTCGAGTCCCTCGAGACCGACGAGATGCGTGCATCCGTTCGACCGGTCCTCATGGAGGTCAGCGCGGAGGTCCGGGGGTCGTACTTCGCGGACCACGGATGGACGAATCCGGATCTGGTCCCGGGCGCCGATCTCGCCGGCACCGATCTGCGTGGCCACCGGTTGTGCGGCGCCGACCTCCGGAATGCACTGCTCATCGGCGCCGACCTCCGAGGATGCGACCTCGCGGGAGCGGACCTGCTCGGCGCGGATCTCCGCGGCGCGCGGGTGGAGGACGCCGATCTGTCCCTCGCGCTGTATGTCACCGGACCGCAACTCGCCGCCGCGCACGGCAATCGACGGACGCGAGTACCCACGGGCGTGCCGGTACCGCGGAGTTGGTCGAGCGAGTAGCCGGATCGGGAAGGGCGCGGCCACCCTGCGCCCTTCCTTTCGCTCAGGGAAACCCGATGCGGCGGCACACCAGCATGTGGTGGGCGCCCTTCTGGAATCAGTAGTCGACCTCCACGACCTCACCGTCGATGCCGTGTTCCCGGAGGTCGTCGAGCAGTTCGTCCAGATACGGACAACGGACCGAGGATCCGGACTCCACGAGCGGGAAAATGCGCAGTTCCTCACGGGCGACACGCATCAGTTCCCGGATCGCGTCGAGGTGGAAGGTGCGGTCGAGTCGGTCGGCGTAGCTGAACAGCAGGTGCGAACTGAGCACGAGATCGAAGGCAGCATCGGGGAACGGCAGGGACGGCAACCGCCCGGCGACATATCGGTGCGGATGCCGACGGATGTCCTCGGCGAAATCCCGGACCGCCTGCCGCCGCACCCGTGCGTGTTCGTCGGGGTCGGCGAAGAACGTCCAGTCGTAGTTCTCGGCGTGGTCCCGGATGTACCGATTCCCGCGCTCGGTCTCAGCAGCGGCAACGACGGCGAGGTGCTCCGCGTCGGAGTCGGAGTAGGCCGTGTCGCAGGCCGTCACGTCACCACCGATGCGGTTCACGGCGCCGGTGAACCCCGCCGCGCCGGCCGGGCAGTCCAGGATCCTTCGTGACAGATCGTCGTCGGAGAGGTCGAACATCGACCGGTACTCGTCCAGGGAGCGCGAGCTGATGAGGATCTCGCCGATATCTGCCGGGAAAGCGGTGTCGCTGTCATGGGACACGGTGGTGGTTCCTCTCGGATCGAGGCCGGCAACGACAGCGGGCTCGGGCAAACGAAAACGAGGTCACGATCTCCGAAGAGTTCGTGACCTCGTCCGTCGCAGTTCGTGGAACTGCACACTGTGGGCGAAGGGGGACTTGAACCCCCACGTCCCGAAGGACACTGGCACCTGAAGCCAGCGCGTCTGCCATTCCGCCACTCGCCCGAGCAACGCCGAAAACAGTAACACACACCGAAGCCAAACGACTATTCGCCTGGTCAGAGGGCTGCGAGCGCCACCGGCTCGCTCGCCGAGCACATCCGTCGGAGACGTGCCGAATACCGCAGGGTCGAATCCGGGGAAAAGTGGATACCATGCAGTGACGAGATCTGCATTGCGACACGCTGAGTACGGAAAGGGGGTCGCCATGGGTATCGCCCAGCGCTTCGAGCGCAAACTCCAGGCCGCGATCGGCGACGCTTTCGCCCGCGTGTTCGGCGGCGGCGTCGTGCCCCAGGAAGTCGAGGCGGCGCTGCAGCAGGAGGCAACGGACGGCGTCCAACAGCTCGATCGGGGCCACATGCTCGCCCCCAATCACTACGTCATCACGATCAGCGAAACCGATCACGACGCCCTCGCAGCGGATCGGGACTTGACTGTGAAGGCATTCTCCCGTCACCTTGAGGACTTCATCCGAGAACAGGGATGGCAGACATACGGTGAGATCCAAGTCGTCTTCGAGTCGTCGTCGGCACTGCACACCGGGCAGTTCCGGACTCGCGGCTCGGTAGATCCCGATGCGGGGCGCTCAGCGACGCGTGCTCCGTCACCGCGGAACCCACAGAACCGCCCACCCGTGACCTCTGAACCAGGAGCTGGCCCAATGACGCAGAACCCCGGCTACGACCCCAGCCGTGACCCCGCCGAGGCGGAACCGCAGTACGCACGCAACGGTCACGCGCACGTCGGCCAGGAGCAGCGCTACAACCAGGGCTACGGCAACGCCGGCTACGACCAGGCTCAGGGCGGTTACGACCAGCAGGCGTACGGCCAGGCCTACAGCGAGCAGGACTACCAACAGGGCGGCTACGACCAGGGCGGCTACGACCAGCAGGCCTACGGTGCTCAGGGCGCCCAGCCGCAGGCGTACAGCCAGGACTACGGCCACGACTACCCGCAGCAGGGCTACGACCAGCAGGCGTACGGCCAGCAGGGTTACGCCCAGCCCGGTTACGACCAGGGCTACCAGGACCAGGGTTACCAGCAGGGCGGCTACGACCAGCAGGCCTACGGTCAGCAGAGCTACGCACAGCCGGGCTACGACCAGCAGTACGGCGCGCAGCAGGGCGGCTACGACCAGAATTACGCCGCCGCAGCCCCCGGCTACGACCAGGGTTACCAGCAGGCCGGCTACCAGTCTCCGACTGCCGGTCGGGTGCTGACCGCGACGCTCCAGCTCGAGGACGGCAGCGGTCGCTACTACCAGCTCCGCGAGGGCAGCAACATCATCGGCCGCGGCCAGGACGCACAGTTCCGCCTGCCCGACACCGGCGTCTCGCGTCGCCACATCGACATCCGCTGGGACGGTCAGGTCGCGATGCTCTCCGATCTCGGGTCGACGAACGGCACGACAGTCAACGGTGCCTCGGTGCAGGACTGGCAGCTCGCCGATGGTGACGTGATTCGCGCCGGGCACTCCGAGATCCTCGTGCGCATCCTCTGATCAGCCGGTATCGAAGGACCGACCGGACCCGTTCATACCGTCCGACGCGTGTGACAGCGCGTCGGACGCTGCATGGAGTCGTCCGGTGTCCGTATTGTGAGTGACCGCACGACCAGGAACACGACCGGTCGACTACCCCGAAGGAGGATGCACCGTGCAGGGGCTGATTCTGCAGCTGACCCGAGCGGGATTCCTCCTCCTGCTGTGGTTGTTCGTATGGGCGGTGTTGCGCACGCTCCGGTCCGACATCTACGCCGGTGCCGCGCGACCGCTCCCGCGTTACTCCCCCAAGCAGTCGGTGCTGCCGACGCTGAGCCGTAACAAGACCGCCAAGTACCTGGTGGTCACGCAGGGCGCGCTGGCAGGCACGAGGATCACGCTCGGCACCCAACCGGTTCTCATCGGCCGTGCCGACGACTCCACACTCGTGCTGACCGACGACTACGCGTCCACGCGCCACGCACGCCTGTCGCCGCGAGGTTCCGACTGGTACGTCGAAGACCTCGGGTCGACGAACGGCACGTATCTCGACCGCGCGAAGGTCACCACCGCTGTCCGTGTCCCGCTCGGAACCCCGGTCCGTGTGGGCAAGACCGTGATCGAGCTCCGCCCGTGACCCTCGTACTCCGATATGCCGCCCGCAGCGACCGCGGCCTCGTGCGCTCCAACAACGAGGACTCCGTCTACGCCGGTGCCCGCCTGCTCGCCCTCGCCGACGGCATGGGCGGCCACGCAGCCGGTGAGGTCGCCTCGCAACTGATGATTGCGGCGCTTGCCCACCTCGACGACGACGAGCCGGGCGGCGACCTCCTCGGCAAGCTCGCCGCGGCCGTCCGCGAAGGCAACGCCTCGATCGCCGACCAGGTGGAGGAAGAGCCCGAACTCGACGGTATGGGCACCACGCTCACGGCCATCCTGTTCGCCGGCAGCAAGCTCGGCCTCGCGCACATCGGCGACTCCCGCGCCTATCTCCTGCGCGACGGTCAGCTCACCCAGATCACCCGCGACGACACCTTCGTGCAGTCGCTCGTGGACGAGGGCCGTATCACCCCGGAACAGGCTCACACGCACCCGCAGCGGTCGCTGATCATGCGCGCGCTGACGGGTAGCGAGGTCGAACCGACCCTGACCGTGCGCGAGGCCCGCGCCGGCGACCGTTACCTCGTGTGCTCCGACGGCCTGTCCGACGTCGTCAGCGACGAGACGATCGCCGACACCATGCGGCAGGGCACGCACGACGAGTGCGCCGACCGGCTCATCGAGCTGGCGCTGCGCAGTGGCGGCCCCGACAACGTCACCGTCGTCGTCGCCGATGTGATCGATCTCGACTACGGCCAGTCGCATCCGATCGTCGCCGGTGCGGCATCGGCGGACGACGACGAGGACACTCCCCCACCGAACACCGCAGCCGGTCGTGCCGCCGCGATGCGCCCCCCGCGCGCCACTCCGAAGCGGGTCATCAACAAGGCTCCGGAGCCCGAGCCGAAGAAGAAGCGCAGCCGTCTGTGGTGGCCCGTCGCCGCCATCGTGGTGATCGCGGTGCTGGTCGGCGGTCTGTTCGTCGGCCGTCAGCTGATCCGCAACAACTACTACGTCGGCGCCGACGACGGTCGCGTGACGGTGCTGCGCGGCATCCCCGGCGACGTCTTCGGCTACTCGCTGCAGGAGGCCGCGCGCGTCGGGTGCATCACCGACGAGGGCGACCTCACGCTCGTCGACCCCGCCAGCGCGTCGTGCCGGGTGATGCTCGTCGACGATCTGTGGCCCGCCGCCCGCGAACAGGTTCGTGCCGGTCTTCCGTCGGGGTCGCTCGACGACACCCGCGAGCAGATGCAGCGGCTCGCCGAACTGGACCTGCTGCCGGTGTGCACCCCGGAGGAACCCGAGCCCACTCCCGCACCGGCCCCCGGGCCGGGTGAGCCGCAGCCGGCTCCCGGACCGAACGGCACCCCGCCCACCGAGACAGCGGTGCAGCCCCCGGCGCCCGGTGAGCCGCAGCCGGGCGAACCGGCACCGGCCTCCCAGCCCGGTGAACCGCTCCCCGGCGAACCCCGGCCCGGCGAACCTCAGCCGGGTGAGCCGACTCCCGGCGCGCCTGCTCCGAACATGGAGCCGGCTCCCGAGCCCACGCCCCAGATCCCCGGACAGAACTGCAGGGTGGGCGCCTGATGTCGGTGTCCCATGGTGTGGGGGCCTTCCCGAGCCCTCCGGGAGGTTTCGCCCCGGCTCCCGTCCAGTCGACCCGGCGCAACACCGAACTGGCCCTGATCATCGCGGCCATCGGTGTCACGACCGTGTCGCTCATGCTCGTCGAGGTCTCGATGGAGCAGGCTCTGACCCTCGACCTGCTCAAGTACGGGGCGACCTTCGCGGCACTGTTCCTCGCCGCGCACCTCGCGGTCCGGCGCTTCGCGAAGTACGCCGATCCCCTGCTGTTGCCGATCGTCGCGCTGCTCAACGGTCTCGGACTCGTGCTCATCCACCGGCTCGACCTGTCCGACCAGGAGAACGCCCGCTACATGGGCCTGCCACCGCCGTCGCCCGATGCGACGCAGCAGGTGCTGTGGACGGCGCTGGGCATCGCGCTGTTCATCGTCGTGCTCGTGTTCCTGCACGACTACCGCCTGCTCGCGCGGTTCAGCTACACGCTCGGTCTCATCGGCCTCATCGCGCTCGCGATCCCGGCCCTGCTGCCGAGCCGCTTCTCCGAGGTCAACGGTGCCAAGATCTGGATCCGGCTGCCCGGCTTCAGCATCCAGCCCGGTGAGTTCGCGAAGATCCTGCTGATCATCTTCTTCGCATCGGTCCTCGTGGCGAAACGCGATCTGTTCACCACCGCAGGCAAGCACTTCCTGGGGATGGACTTCCCCCGCGCCCGCGATCTCGGCCCGATCCTGGCGGCCTGGATCATCTCGATCGGCGTGATGGTCTTCGAGAAGGACCTCGGCACGTCGCTGCTGCTGTTCACCACCGTGCTGGTGATGCTCTACATCGCGACCGAACGTGTCGGCTGGCTGATCATCGGATTCTCGCTGCTGGCCGTCGGCTTCTACGCGGCGTACCAGATGTTCGGTCACGTGCGAGTGCGCGTGGAGACCTGGCTCGATCCGCTCGCCGACTACAACAACACCGGCTACCAGATCTCCCAGTCGCTGTTCGGTCTCGCGACCGGCGGGGTCGCCGGCACCGGCCTGGGCAGCGGGCGGCCGGGGCAGGTGCCGTTCGCGAAGACCGACTTCATCGTCGCCGCGATCGGTGAGGAACTCGGCCTGATCGGTCTGGCCGCCATCCTGCTGTTGTTCCTGATTCTCGTCGTCCGCGGCATGCGCACGGCCCTGGCGGTGCGCGACAGCTTCGGCAAACTGCTCGCCGCCGGCCTGTCGTTCACCCTCGCCGTCCAGCTGTTCGTGGTGGTCGGCGGTGTCACGAAGTTGATCCCCCTGACCGGCTTGACCACACCGTTCGTGTCCTACGGTGGTTCGTCGCTGCTCGCAAACTATCTGCTCCTGGCTCTGTTGATGAAGATCTCGCACGCTGCCCGCCAACCCGCGATCCCCCGTAAGAAGGCGCCCACGCCGATCGCCGAGGCCAAGACGGAAATGATGGGGCGCGAATGAACGGTCCGCTCCGCAAGGTCGCGATGGCCGTGATGTTCATGGTCGTCGCGCTGCTCGCAAACGCCACCTACGTGCAGGTCATCAAGGCCGACGATCTCCGCACCGATCCGCGCAATTCGCGTGTGCTGATCGACGAGTACTCCCGTCAGCGCGGACAGATCGTCGCGGCCGGCCAGGCTCTCGCGGTGTCGGTGCCCACCGACAGCCGCTACAAGTACCTGCGCGAATACCCGGCGCCGCCGACCCAGCCGATGAGCCCGCTGGCCTACGCGCCGGTGACCGGTTTCTACTCGATGCAGTACGGCAGCACCGGACTCGAGCGGTCCGAGGATTCGCTGCTCAACGGTTCCGACAACCTGCTGTTCGGACGTCGCCTGTTCGATCTGGTGTCGGGTCGCAACCCGCGCGGCGGCAACGTCGTGACCACGATCGATCCGGTCGTGCAGCAGGTGGCCTACGACGAGCTGACCTCGAAGGGTTACACGGGCTCGGTGGTCGCGATCGAACCGAGCACCGGCAGGATCCTCGGGATGGTGAGCACGCCGAGCTACGACCCCAACCGGTTGTCGGGACACGACGGCGCCGCGACCTCGCAGGCCTGGGACGAGCTCAACGCCGATCCCGAGAAGCCGATGCTCAACCGCGCGATCTCCCAGACTTACCCTCCGGGCTCGACCTTCAAGGTCGTCGTGACGGCGGCGGCGCTCGAGAACGGCGTCACCCCCGACACGCAGTTCACCGCGGCACCGCAGATCACCCTGCCCGACACCGCGACGACCCTCGAGAACTACGGCGGAGCCGCGTGCGGTGACGCACCGACAGTGACGCTGCGGGAGGCGTTCGCGCGGTCGTGCAACACGGCCTTCGTCGAGATGGGCATCGACGACGGACGCGAGGCCCTGGTCTCGCAGGCGGAGAAGCTCGGCATCGGCGAGACCCTCGACGTGCCGTTGCCCGTCGCGGCGAGCACCGTCGGGCCCATCCCGGACGGCGCGGCTCTCGGCCAGTCGAGCATCGGTCAGCGTGATGTGGCCCTCACTCCGTTGCAGAACGCGTCGATCGCCGCGACCATCGCAAACGGCGGGGTGCGCATGAAGCCGTATCTCGTCGACCGGCGGCAGGGACCCGACCTGACGGTGCTCGAGGAGACCAAGCCCGAATCGCTGGGTCAGGCGATCTCGCCGGAGGTCTCGGCGACCCTCACCGACCTGATGATCGGTGCCGAGAACAACGCCGGTGGTGGCGGTGCCATCCAGGGCGTGCAGATCGCATCGAAGACGGGCACTGCGGAACACGGCAACGATCCGCGGAACACCCCGCCGCACACCTGGTACATCGCATTCGCACCTGCACAACAACCCCGCATCGCCGTCGCGGTGATCGTGGAGGACGGCGGCGACCGAGCTCTCGCCGCGACCGGCGGCTCGGTGGCCGCCCCGATCGGACGGGCCGTCATCTCGGCCGGATTACAGGGAGGCTGACATGGCTCTGAGCAGCGGCGCCATGATCGCCGACCGTTACCGTCTCCAGCGACTCATCGCGACCGGCGGAATGGGTCAGGTGTGGGAAGGACTCGACACCCGGCTCGACCGGCGGGTCGCGGTGAAGGTCCTCAAAGCCGAGTTGTCCGGCGACGAGGACTTCCTCGCCCGGTTCCGATTCGAGGCCCGCACCACCGCCCAGCTCAACCATCCCGGCATCGCCGGGGTGTTCGACTACGGCGAGACCACGGATGCCGAGGGTCAGTCCATCGCTTATCTCGTGATGGAACTCGTGCACGGCGAACCGCTCAACGCCGTCCTGTCGCGGCTCGGACGTCTGTCGCTGCCGCACGCGCTCGACATGCTCGAGCAGACCGGACGTGCCCTGCAGGCGGCCCACAACGCCGGCGTGGTGCACCGCGACGTCAAGCCGGGCAACATCCTCATCACCCCGACGGGCCAGGTGAAGATCACCGACTTCGGTATCGCGAAGGCGGTCGACGCCTCCCCGGTCACCCGCACCGGCATGGTGATGGGCACCGCGCAGTACATCGCTCCCGAGCAGGCACTGGGTCAGGAGGCAACGTCCGCGAGCGACGTGTACTCGCTGGCCGTCGTCGGCTACGAGGTGCTGTCGGGACGCCGTCCCTTCCTCGGCGACAGCGTCGTGACCGTCGCGATGAAGCACGTCCAGGAGACCCCGGCACCGCTGCCGACGGATCTTCCGCCCGAGGTGCGCGAACTCATCGAGATCGCGATGTCGAAGGACCCCGCCTACCGCTATTCGAACGGTGGCGAATTCGCCAACGCCGTCGCTGCGGTGCGGTCCGGACGGCCCGTGCCCCCGCCCGGCAACGTACCGCCGGTGACCAGCGCCAACCGCGTGCTTCCGCCCGGCGTGCCCGGGACGACGGCCCACACTTCCTCGACCCGTGCCCTGCACCCGACGCAGTACGACCAGACGGCCTATTCGTCGGTTCCCCGCTCGGCCCAGCCGCCGACCGCCGGCCGTCCGCCGGTGGCAGGTCCGCCGACTGCGGGAGTGCCTGCCGACGACGGACGACGGTCGCCGAGTCCCACAGCGCTGGCCTGGGCCGCAGGGGCGGCAGTCGTGCTCGCCCTGGTCACTCTGGGAATCGTGCTGTTGGGCGGCGACGACGAGGAGACCCCGCGCGCTCCGTCGCCGACGACGCAACTCACCACGACCCGCGCGACCACCACGACGACCCGTCCGCCGCTGACCACCACGACGACGTTCGTGCCGCTGCCGCCGCCCGTCGAGACGGAGACCTTCACACCTCCTCCGACCACGACGACGACGCAACCGCCGACGACCACGGTGGAGCCGACGACCGAGCCGACCACGACGCAACCGCCCACCACCACGACCGCCCCGACCACGACGACGACCACCACCACAGCGGAGGACACGGGTGGCGGCACGGGCGGCGCGGAGGGTGACGGCGACGACGAGACCGACCCCGAGGCCGCCGGTGGAGGGGACGACAATTCATCCGAAACCAGCAACGGTACGAACAACCAAGGAACGTCATGACCACACCCCGCAAGCTCTCCTCCCGCTACGAGCTGGGTGAGATCCTCGGCTTCGGCGGTATGTCCGAGGTGCACCTCGCGCGGGATCTGCGGCTCGGCCGGGATGTGGCCATCAAGGTGTTGCGTGCCGACCTCGCACGCGACCCCACGTTCTACCTGCGCTTCCGGCGCGAAGCGCAGAATGCCGCTGCGCTGAACCATCCGGCGATCGTCGCCGTCTACGACACCGGTGAGGCCGAGACCGAGGCCGGGCCGCTCCCGTACATCGTCATGGAGTACGTCGAGGGCGATACGCTGCGCGACATCGTCCGTGCCGACGGGCCGATGACCCCCAAGCGGGCGATGGAGATCATCGCCGACGTGTGCGCGGCCCTGGACTTCAGCCACCGCAACATGATCGTGCACCGCGACGTGAAGCCGGCCAACGTCATGATCAACAAGGCCGGCGCGGTGAAGGTCATGGACTTCGGCATCGCCCGGGCCATCTCCGACGCCGCGAGCCCGATGACGCAGACCGCCGCGGTGATCGGCACCGCGCAGTACCTCTCCCCGGAGCAGGCGCGCGGTGAACAGGTCGACGCCCGGTCCGACGTGTACTCGGTGGGCTGCGTCCTGTTCGAGATCCTCACCGGCGAGCCCCCCTTCAAGGGCGACTCGCCCGTTGCGGTGGCCTACCAGCACGTGCGGGAGGATCCGCCGCTGCCGTCGTCGGTGAATTCGTCGGTGCCGCCCGAGCTCGACTCGGTGATCCTCAAGGCGATGGCGAAGAACCCCGCGAACCGCTACCAGTCGGCCGCGGAGATGCGCAGCGACCTGATCCGCGTGCTGAGCGGGCAGCGCCCGAGCGCACCGATGGTGATGACCGACGAGGACCGCACGACGCTGATCGACTCCGTCGACAACAACACGGGCCGGCACAGCCGTGTCGCGGCCGCCGGCGCCGCCGGGGCACCTGCCGAGGATTCCGGCGGCGGCTCGGTTCTCAAGAAGGTGCTGCTCGGCATCGCCGCAGTCGCTGTGGTCGGCATCGTCGGCGTCTTCCTGTGGTCGCTCGGCCCCGGTTCGACGGCCGCCCAGGTCGCGGTGCCCGACGTCCGCAACATCTCCGCCGAGCTCGCCGAGAGCCGGCTGCAGAACGCCGGCTTCCGGGTCTCGATCCAGCAGAAGAGCGATCCGGTCGTCGCGAACGGCAACGTCATCAACACCCGTCCCGTGCCCGGGAGCCAGGCCGAGGAGGGTTCGACCGTCACCCTCGAGGTCTCGACAGGACCGGAACAGGTGCAGATCCCGCGGCTCGAAGGCATGACGCAGGAACGCGCAGCTCAGGAGCTGTCCGCCGTCGGTCTCCGGCTCGACCCGAACGTCGGACGCGCTCCGTCGGATGCCGACGACGAGGACCTCGTCGTCGACCAGAGCCCCGGTGCGGGAGCCAGTGTCGACCGCGACAGCCCCATCACCATCACTTTGGGATCCGGCCCCGAACTGGTGCGCGTCCCCAACGTGGTAGGCCAGACCGTCGAGGTGGCGAGCGACAACATCGAGGGCGCCGGTTTCGAGGTCGTCGTCGAGAACATCGACTCCAGCGAGACCGAGGGCACCGTCGTGTCGACGAGCCCGGCCGGTGGCGCCTCCACCGAACAGGGTTCGACGGTGACGGTGCGGGTGTCCAACGGCGACCGCATCGAGATGCCCGTCATCACCAACCGGTCGGTGTCGGATGCACTCGCCGCTCTGCGCGGCGCCGGCTGGACGGGCAACGCCTCCCAGCTCCAGCAGACGCGTGAGGCGACACTCGATGTCGATCTCGTCGGCACCGTGATCACGCAGGCCCAGCCGCCGGGTTCGGAGATCTCGAAGAACCAGCCCATCACCGTGGGCGTCGGTGTGCTCGGCATCCGCTGAGCGAGCTATCGACGAAAGGCGCCGGTCCTCGAAGGACCGGCGCCTTTCTCGTCGGAAATGGGGGTGTCAGGCGGCTCCGCCGTCGAGCGCGCGTGCCATCTGCGCCTCGAGGCGCGCGACGAGCGTCTCGTCCGGAGCCTCGCCGCAGGCCGCGAGCCAGTTCGCGAGCATCCGGTGACCGCCCTGGGTGAGCACCGACTCGGGATGGAACTGCACACCGTGGATCGGCAGCTCGGCGTGACGCAGGGCCATGACGATGCCGGTCTCCGTGTGGCCGGTGGGCTCGAGCTCGGCGGGCATGGTCTCGGGCAGCACGGTCAGCGAGTGGTAGCGGGTCGCGGTGAACGGATCGGGCAGGCCCGCGAGCACACCGGCACCGTTGTGGCGAACCAGGCTGGTCTTGCCGTGCAGCAGCTCGGGGGCGCGATCGACGGTCGCGCCGAACGCGACACCGATGGACTGGTGGCCGAGGCAGACACCGAGCAGCGGAGTGCTGCTGTCGGCACATGCCTTGACCAGGTCGATGCTTGCCCCGGCGCGTTCGGGTGTACCCGGGCCGGGGCTGAGGAGGATGCCGTCGTACTCCTTCGCGACCCGCGCGAGAGCACCCGGTGCAGTGAGCCGCTCGTCGTCGTTGCGCCACACGTCGGCCGTCGTCCCGAGCTGCCCCAGATACTGGACCAGGTTGAAGACGAAGCTGTCGTAGTTGTCGACGACGAGAATGCGCATGAGACGAGGGTACTCAGTGGTCGGTAGAGGGCGACCCGCCCGGTGGTCGGTAGAGGGCGACCCGCCCGGTGGTCGGTAGAGGGCGACCCGCCCGGTGGTCTCTACAGGGCGACCCGCCCGGTGGTCTCTACAGGGCGACCCGCCCGGTGTCCGATTCGGGCACCGCTCAGCGCGCGGACGAACTACCGGTGTAGGCGGGGACCGACAGATCTTCCGACGCCTGCTGCGTGTATCCGAGTTGATAGCGGGCCGCGTACTGCTTGTAGATGCGGATACCGGGCTCGGCGTCGAGCGCGGCCTGCAAGCGCGCGGGGTCGCCGAGCGCGGTGACGACGTAGGGCGGCGAGTAGGTGCGCCCGTGCAGTAGCAGCGTGTTGCCGATGCAGCGCGGCGCCGACGTCGCGACGATCCGCTGGTCCTGCATGGCCACGGCCTCGGCACCACCGGCCCACACCGCGTTGAGCACGCTCTGCACGTCCTGCTGGTGCACGACGAGATCGTCGGGTGAGGCACCGGACGGATAGCGCCCGTTGGCGTCGCGGGGTGCGTCGGTGAGAGTGACGGTCACGCCCGGACCGCGGCGGGCCACGAGTCCGGCCGGGTCCTCGATCGCGGACAGGTCGTCGAGCACTGCGGCGACGTCCTCGTCGTTCACCGCGGCACGGTCCTGGAGTTCGTCGATGCGCGCGGTGAGATCGTCTCGGGTGGCGGCCAGTTCGTCGGCCTTCTCCTGCGCGGCACGGACGAGATCGGACAGTCGCGGGGAGTCGCCGGCGCGCAGTTCGTCGCCCTCGGACACTCCGCGGGTGGTGCCCACGAGCAGACCGGCCACGAGGCAGACGACGAGGGTCGCGACACCCCACACGGGCGCGCGCAGTCGTCGTTCCGACACGTCGTACCTCCGATCCTGGCCTTACGTTAGCGTGATCTCAACCCCACACGGGCGCGCGCAGTCGTCGTTCCGACACGTCGTACCTCCGATCCTGGCCTTACGTTAGCGTGATCTCAACAGGTAGTTGACCGACCACTCCATCCGTGAGCGACGGGTGGAGTCGTGAGAACGAGGACACCATGCCCAAGTCGAAGGTTCGCAAGAAGGACGTCTCCGCGACCCGGACGGTGAGCCGCACACCGGTGAAGGTCAAGGGCACGCCGTCGAGCACGTTGTATGTGACGGTGATGCTCGCCCTGATGGTCATCGGGTTGCTGTGGCTGATCGTCTACTACCTCGCGGCCGAGCAGATCACGTGGATGAACGATCTCGGTGCCTGGAACTTCCTGATCGGTTTCGGGTTCATGGTGGTCGGTCTGATCATGACGATGAACTGGCGCTGACCCCCAACCTCGCTCGGGTTACACCGATGTTATTCATCCCCACCTGGGGATAACACTGTGCACAACCCGGTGGGAGGTCTCCGGGGAACGTATCGGAAGAGGACGCAGATGCCCGACGAGACAGCGCTGCGGTGGGCGACGCCGTCCGCCGCGATAGCGGCGTTGGCGGCCGCCGGTATCGCCTTGGCCGTGACGGCCGCGGTTGCGGTTCCCGACGCGGCCGGTCGCGTGCTGGTGGGTTTCGCGGCGGTGCTCGTCCTCGTGATGGTCGCGCTCGCGCTGCGGCAGCGTCCGCGTCTCGAAGTGCTCCCTGGAGGAACGGGGATCGCGACGATGCGGTTGACGGGTCGTCGCGAGTTCCCGCGCGCGGCCCTGCACCGCGTGCGGATCGTCGAGTACCCGCGCTTCGGGCGGCGCGTGCCGATGCTCGAGATCGACACGATCGACTCCGCGACCGGCACGGAGAACCTGATGATCTTCGGCAGGTGGGATCTGGGCACCGACCCGCGGAACGTGCACGCCGCGTTGGCGGTGCGCGATCTCGCGCCCGATCAGACGCCCAGTTGATCGCGTAGCCGCACGACGGCGAGCACGATCGCGACCAGCGTCACCACGACGACCGCGACCAGCGCGATCCACCCGGTGCGCACGATGCGGTCTCGGTCGGTGCCGGCACCGAGATACTGCGGGGCGTAGAGCAGGGCCGCGGTCGCGGCGGCACCGGCGACGAGACCGCCCAGGTGACCCCACAGGGAGATGCCAGGGATGGTGATGCTGATGATCACGTTGAGGCCGACGATGGTCAGCACGGGTGCCGGGCTACGACGCAGGCGCAGCAGGATGACGGCCTGCGCGCCGAGCAGACCGAAGACCGCTCCCGATGCACCGGCGGTGACCGCACCGGTCTCCATGAACATGACCGCCGCGGACCCGCCGAGGATCGACACGAGGTAGACCGAGAGGTACCGGGCGCGTCCGAGCACGAGTTCGGTGTCGCGGCCGATCACCCACAGCGCGAACATGTTGACGGCCAGGTGGAGCAGGCCGAAGTGCAGGAAGCCGCTGCCGAGGATCCGGATGTACTCGCCGTGCGCGGCGATGATGGGCGGCCACAGCGCCCAGTCGAGGAACAGCGCCGAGCCCTGCTCGTTGGTCATCACGCTGCCCGACTGCGCGGCGGTGATGCCGAAGACGAGCACGTTCAGCGCGATGAGCACGTACGTCACGATCGGCGAGGGCCGATCGGAGCGGACGGGTGCGCCGGCGATGGTGCGGGCCTGCGGTGTCGACCGTTCGGCCGCGGCGACGCAGTCGACGCAGTGCTGACCGACCGAGGCGGGACGCAGGCACTCGGGGCACGCGGGCCGGCCGCAGCGGGAGCAGGCGAGAAGGGTCGGGCGGTCGGGATGGCGAACGCACCGCGGCTGGGGCTGCGGGCCACCACCCTCGGCCGCGGAGCCCCAGCCGGGGTTCGTCATGGGAACTCTCTCAGGAGATGGTGATGCTGTTGATCACGACGTCGTCGACCGGACGATCGGCGCGGTCGGTGGCGGTGGTCGCGATCGCGTCGACGACCTTCTTCGACTCGGCGTCGACGACCTCACCGAAGATGGTGTGGCGACGGTTGAGGTGCGGGGTCGGGCCGACGGTGATGAAGAACTGCGAGCCGTTGGTGCCCGGGCCGGCGTTCGCCATCGCGAGCAGGTAGCCGCGGTCGAACTGCAGCTCGGGGTGGAACTCGTCGGCGAACTGGTAGCCCGGGCCGCCGCGGCCGGTGCCGGTGGGGTCGCCACCCTGGATCATGAAGCCGTCGATGACGCGGTGGAAGACCGCGCCGTCGTAGAACGGACCGCTGGTCTCGCCCTTGGCGTTCTGGGTCTTGTACTCCTTGGTGCCCTGAGCCAGGCCGACGAAGTTCTCGACCGTCTTCGGCGCGTGGTTGCCGAAAAGCGCAATCGCGATGTCGCCGCGGTTCGTGTGGAGCGTGGCCGTTGCTGTCTGATGCGGTGAAGTCACCCCACCATGGTGCCATTGCCGCCTTCCCGGGCAGGACAGGCGGCGCGGGACACGCTCTGCGGTCACGACCGCAGGTCCGGGCGGTATGGAAGAGTGGACGCATGAGCAAGCTGATTCATGTCGAGACCGACGACGTGTGGCTTCCGGCATTCGTGCGACGCCACGACGAATCCGGCAATCTCGCGGGTGCTCTCCGCGTGGCCGGCGAGGGCGCGGTAGCGCTCGCGCAGGGCTCGAGTGCGGCCGGACTCTTCGCAGCACGCAAGGGTCTGGACGTCGCGGGCGAACTGCTCTCGGTGGCCCGGCGGGCCGCGGCCGAGCGGTGTGCCGCGAAGTCGTCCTCGCGACCGGAGCGCACGGGCAGGCGGGTCGGTCTCGTCGTCGCCGGCGCGGTTGCCGTCGTGGCCGCCGGCGGGGTCGTGTTCTACCGGCGACGCCGTCCGGCTCACCCTCCGATCGCTCCGGAACCGCCGCGCGTGCGGCCGGCGGAATCCGCCGCGACGACGACCGGAGAGGCCGCGTCGACGCCGGTCTCCCCCGAGTCCACCGACACCTCGGAGGCCTGATCGCCGGTCGCGGTGCCGAATTCTCGTTCCGCGGATCGGATCTCGTGGTCGACGATGAGGCACGCCGCGAAGTAGAGCGCGCCGAGGAAGGTGAGCAGGACGGGGACGAAGGCCAGGAATTCCATGGCCACCTCCGTTCCGATCCGCGGTGCGGATCGGCGAGTGACGGGCGGGGCACGTCGTCGGTGACGATTCGAGCGTAGGCGCGTCCGGAAGTACCGGCACGTCGTCGGTGACGATTCGAGCGTAGGCGCGTCCGGAAGTACCGGCACGTCCCCAACGACCTCGGCGGTAGTGATCTCGTTCACATCCCGGCCGCTTCATGATCGACATGTCCGAAGCTGTGATAAGCGACACATCCGGGTGCATACTCACCAGTAGGCACGCGACCCGGAGGCAGTCATGGCAGACAGCGCCGATGTCCGAACCCCACAGGTCACCGAGCGGCAGGCTCGTGAAGTAGCGGAGCAGGCGCGCGAATCCGAGTGGAACAAGCCGTCCTTCGCGAAGGAACTGTTCCTCGGACGGCTCACCCTCGACCTCGTCCACCCCTTCCCGCGACCGACACCCGACGAGGACTCCCGCACCGAGGAGTTCCTCGCACGCCTACGCGCAGCGTGCAGTTCGATGGACGGCGGCCGCATCGAACGCGACGCGCGGATACCCGACGAATACGTCCGTGAGCTGGCCGGACTCGGTTGCTTCGGCATGAAGATCCCGCAGGAGTACGGCGGTCTCGGGCTGTCGCAGGTCGCCTACAACCGGGCCCTGACGGTCGTCGCCTGCGTGCATCCCAGCATCGGCGCGCTGTTGTCGGCCCATCAGTCGATCGGTGTGCCGGAACCGCTGAAGCTCGCCGGCACCCCCGAGCAGAAGCAGCGTTTCCTGCCGCGATGCGCGCGCGGCGCCATCTCGGCCTTCCTGCTCACCGAACCCGACGTAGGGTCCGACCCCGCGCGACTCGCGTCCACCGCCACCCCGGTCGAGGACGGCAGCGCCTACGAACTCGAGGGCGTCAAGCTGTGGACGACCAACGGGGTGGTGGCCGAACTGCTCGTCGTCATGGCCCGCATACCGAAGAGCGAGGGCCATCGCGGCGGGATCTCCGCCTTCGTCGTGGAAGCGGATTCGCCCGGCATCACCGTCGAACGCCGCAACTCCTTCATGGGTCTGCGCGGCATCGAGAACGGCGTGACCCGGCTGCACAAGGTGCGGGTTCCGAAGGAGAACCTGATCGGGCGTGAGGGCGACGGGCTGAAGATCGCGTTGACGACGCTCAACGCCGGTCGCCTCGCCATCCCCGCGATGTGCTCGGGTGCCGGCAAGTGGGCGCTGAAGATCGCCCGCGAATGGTCGTCGGAGCGGGTGCAGTGGGGCAAGCCGGTCGGTGAGCACGAGGCCGTCGCCGCGAAGATCTCGTTCATCGCCGCGACCACCTACGCACTCGAATCCGTCGTCGAGCTGTCGGGTCAGATGAACGACGAGCAGCGCAACGACATCCGCATCGAGGCGGCACTGGCGAAGTTGTGGGCGAGCGAGATGGGATGCCTCATCGCCGACGAGCTGGTGCAGATCCGCGGCGGGCGCGGCTACGAGACCGCCGAGTCGCTCGCCGCGCGCGGCGAACGGGCCGTTCCCGCAGAGCAACTCGTCCGCGACCTGCGGATCAACCGGATCTTCGAGGGGTCGAGCGAGATCATGCGTCTGCTCGTCGCCCGCGAGGCGGTCGACGCCCACCTGCGCGCGGCCGGCGAACTCGCCGACCCCGATTCGACGGGCAAGGAGAAGGCGCAGGCCGCGGTACGGGCGAGCGGGTTCTACGCCCGATGGCTCCCGAAGCTCGTCGCCGGCAAGGGACAGCTACCGCGGACCTACAACGAATTCGGTTCCTTGGCAACGCATCTGAGGTACATCGAACGCAGCTCGCGCAAGCTCGCCCGCTCGACCTTCTACGGGATGGCCCGCTGGCAGGCCGGACTCGAGAAGCGGGAGAACTTCCTCGGCCGGATCGTCGACATCGGAGGCGAACTGTTCGCCGCGACCGCCGTGTGCGTGCGTGCCGAACGACAACGCGTGGACGGGCATCCGGGAGCCGACGCGGCCTTCGAGCTGGCCGACGCCTTCTGCAAGCAGTCGCGACTTCGCGTGGAGAAGTTGTTCGACGCCCTGTGGACGAACACCGACGCCGAGGACCGTCGCACCGCGTCCGGTGTTCTCGAGGGCAGATACGAGTGGCTCGAGCGCGGCGTGCTCGATCCGAGCGAGGGCACCGGTCCGTGGATCTCCCACTGGGAACCGGGCCCGTCGACCGAGACGAACGTCGCGCGCCGGATCATCGACACCCGCCACTCGGTGTAGACCCTGCACACGGATCCGGCCCGCACCCCGGAAGGGGGGTGCGGGCCGGATCGATTGCGGATTCGAAGGAGCGTCAGAAGGCTCCGCAGTTCGACGGTGCGGGCTCACCGCGCAGTCGCGCTTCGATGTACGCGACGGATTCGGGCAGTCCGCCGATCATCGGCACCGCGTGGTTGATGACGAAGCCGGGCAGGATCGGCGGCGTCGTGTTGGGCAGGAACTGCACCGTCGCGCCCTTGTCGCACCAGTCCAGCGCCAGCTGACGGCCCTGACCGTAGGGGACCGTGTCGTCCTGCGTGCCGTGCTGGAGCAGGACGGGCACGGCCGGCGTGCGGTTGCCGATGCGCTGCTCCGCAAGGATCTTCTGGACCTGCGGCAGGCGGTCGAGCACGACGTCGAGGGGCTCACCCGTGCGGGTGTAATCGCTGGTGCGCTGGAACGCGAAGTTCGCGACCGTCTCCGGGACGCACTGGTTCGCCACGGCGGCCAGCATCTCGCGGCCGCGGTCGCTGACCTCGGCATCGATCTCGTCGCGGATCTCCGGGTAGGCGTCGCCCAGGCCGTTGATCGTGTACCCGATGGCACCGGTGAGCAGCGTGCCGTCGATCTGCTTCAGCGTGGCCACCAGGTCGGCGGGCGGAGCACCCACGTAGGCGCCGACGAGGTTCAGTTCGGGGGCGTACTCGGGTGCGAGCTCGGCCGCAGCGCCCGACGCGCCGCCGCCCTGCGAGTAACCGAAGAGGCCGACCGGGCTGTTCTCGGTCACCGACGCGTTCTCGAGCTTCAGCGCCGCACGCACCGAGTCGAGCACCGCGTGCGCCTCGGCGGCGCGGTTCACGTAGGTGTGGTGCCCCGGCGTACCGAGACCGTCGTAGTCGGTGACGACCACGGCGATGCCGCGCAGCAACAGCGCGTTGATCGACAGCACCTCGTACTCGGTGAAGAAGTCGAGGGGAGGGTTGTAGTTCACGAGCGCCCCGAGATTGCGGGACGGCGCGCACTGGTCACCCTGACCGTGGGTGCCGATGGCCAGCGCGACGAGCGGCCGGTCGCCGGGACCGTTCCACGGCGTCGACGGCTCGATGTACGTTCCGCTCACCGCGTTGGGCGCGCCCTTGGCGTCGTTGCTGCGGTACAGCAGTTTGGTGCCCTGACCGGGGAAGACGCCGTCGGCGACCGGTGCGCGCAGCGCCAGATCGGACGGTGCCGTGCGCAGGACGTCGCCGGGAGCACCCGTCGGCAGCGGATCCGGCGGGAGATAGAAATCCGTCTCAGCTCCCGCTGTCGTCGCGGTTCCGAGAAGCCCACTCGCGAGGACCGTCGTGGTCACCGCCGCGGCCATCCACTTCCGAGCACGCCCCATTATGTTGTTCCTCCACCTGGATCCACCGAAGCAGTGTGTCCCTCGTCACGGCGGTACGGACTGTAACACGTACTTACCGGAAAGTAAGGTCGGCACTTCCTTCCCTGTCTGCCACAATCGTTCTTCGCGCCCGAAGCGGTGCATTTGTCCGGCGTACCCGGAGCGAGTCGGGTCCTCGGCAGCAAGACGGACGAGCAGGCTCTCGAAGAAGGGAAGACATGGCAATCGGTGTCGGCCTCCGGATCGGGCGAGTCGTGTCCACCGCGGTCATCGCGTCCAACGAACCCGGCACTCCCGACCCTGTCGTTCTCGCCCGCGACACCGTCCTGCACGTCGACCACGACGGCAACACGTCGCTCGGCAGCGTGGCGCACGGGGACGAAGCGCGCACGATCGCCGGCTTCCTCACACGGGTCGGCGACGCCTCGGGCATCACCGCGAGCGACGGTCGCATGTATCGCGCCGAGGACGCGATGGCCACCGCAATCCACTGCCTGCTGCGGGAGTGCCACCCGCTGCCGACCTTCGGCGGCATGGACCGCGACAGCGACCCCGGTTACGCGGCCACCTACCCGTCGCACTGGGATCCGGACACCATCGCGACCTTGCGCGCGGCCCTGGACTACGCGGATCTGCGGCACGTCGATCTCGTGTCCGACGCGCAGGCGGCCGCCGCCTGGTACGCCTCCGAGATATCCGAGACCCCAGGCCAACTCGTGGGGGTCTTCCATCTCGACGACGGCGGCTCGACCGTCACCCTCGTGCGCTCGGGTGTACCCGCCGGCAAGGCGTACCGCACTCCTGCCCAGGGTGCGCCGTCTCCGGCGGCCCAACTCGCCACGGCCCTCGGATCGTTCGGCTGGATGCCCGACAATCTCGAAGCCGTCGTCGTCATGGGCGACGGTCTCGTCGCACGCGACCGCACCCACATCCAGGAGATCGCGAACAGTCTCGCCACGAAGCTCACGGTGCGCAGCCTCGTCGGGCCGGGCCCGGAACAGACCGCGGCGCTCGGCGCGGCGATCCTCGCGGCCGGGTTCACCCCGGCACGCGAGATCAACAAGACCCGGATCGGGCTGCCGCCCTCCTACGACGAAACCGACGTTCTCACCGGCGGCCTCGCGCGACTGCGCGAACTCGAGGAACGGCGTGCCGAGGCCGAGAACTTCGTGGATGCACGCAGCGCCGCGGAGGAGTCCGCACCCGTTCCCGTTCTCACCGCCGACACCGAGGAGGACAGCAGCGGCGGCAACACGAGAACGGTGGTCATCGGGGTCGTCGCCGTTCTCGTGTTGATCGCGCTCGTTGCCGGTGTGCTGCTCTGACTACTGCCCTGCTCGCTCCGCCGGGGCGCGATCGGGAGCGGGCACCGCGGCGAGCGCGGCAGCGTCCTCGTCGCCGAAACGATCCTCGAGCACCGCAGGAGCGAAATCGAGATCGATTTCCTCGAGCGGACGTCCGCGCGCGGATTCGATTGCGCCGAGCCGTCTCTGGGCACGGTCCGCCGCGTAGGAGATGAACTCGTCGTTGTCGAGCCCGTAGGGCTGTTCGTCGAACTGCTCGTTCTGCCACTGGATCATGCCGGTCGCGAGGGGAAGCAGTTCCTCCATCCGCTGCAGCACGACGTTCCAGTTCGAATCGTCCGCTGCCACATGCCGCCTGCAGGTGAACGTGCCCCAGGCCATGTGCCGGCGCTCGTCGGATCCGATCCGCCGGATGATCTCCTGCATGCCCGGCAGGATCCCGAACTTCGTGCACACCTTCTGCCACGCGTAGTACCCCGTCAGCGCGAGGCTGCCCTCGATGACGTGGTTGTAGGTGACACTCGCGCGGACCTGGTTGGCCGGCGACGGATCGCGGTCGAGGACGCGGAGGCTGTGCGGCAGTTCCTCGTAGAACAGCTTCCGATAATAGGGATTCTCGGCGACGAAGGGATGCAGGTCGGAGGTCAGTCCCACGGTGTCCATCCAGCGACGGAACACCTGGACGTGCTTGGCCTCCTCGTAGCAGAACTGCGTCAGGTACATCTCGTCGCCCAGCCGCCCTTCTGCCTCCATCGCGCGGAGGAACGGAAGTATGTCCTGCGTGACGGCCTCCTCACCGGCGACGAACAACGCGACCAGATAGGTCGAACTGCGGCGCTGCTCGGAGTTGAGCGAGGCCCAGTCGTCGGCGTCGTGGGAGAAGTCGATGTCCATCGGGTCCCAATGTGCTGCGTTGCCCTTCGCGAACAGACGCAGCGGGAAGGCGTCCCAGTTCAGACCGCCTTCCCGCAGCGACGCGAAGCCTTGACGTATCTGTGTAATCTCGGTCACACAATCGAGGCTAGACCTCGATTCCACATCCGTCGCGGACTTGTCTCAGACGCCCAGCAGGACGTCGCCGGGATAGCCGTCGGGCCCGAAACCCGGTGGGAGGAGGAAGACGGCCGACCCGATCGGGGTGATCCACGGATTCAGCGCGTCGTGTTCGGCGAGGCGCTGCTGCACCGGGACGAACTGACGCTCCACGTCCACCTGGTAGGCGGCGAACAACAGTCCGGCACCGTCCTGGTCGTCGTAGTTGTAACCCCGTCGCAGGAACTGCTCGTCGCCCGTGCGGGGACGCGCCCGCGCGACGTGCGATTCCGGCGGGATCACCGGGATGCCGAACCGGTCGGTGGCCTCGAAGTCGGCGTCGTCGTGCTCCTCCGAGCCCGTCAGCGGAGCACCGTTCGACAGGCGCCGGCCGACGGCGAGTTCCCGAGCGGGACGGTCCAGCTCGTCCCAGGTGTCGAGTTCCATGCGGATCCGGCGCAACACGAGCGAGGTGCCACCGGCCATCCACGGCGGGTCACCCGGATTCCACACCTGCCGGTCGAAGTCCGGGCTGTGCGGCGCGGGATTGACGGTGCCGTCGACCTGCCCCATGAGGTTGCGCATCGTCGTCCCGTCGGGTCGCGTGCCGGCCGCACGCCGGAACCCTCGCTGGATCCAGCGGACCGTCGCCACCGATCGCACACTCTTGGTGAGTGTGCGGACCGCGTGCGAGACGGTCACCGGGTCGTCGGCGCAGACCTGCAACAGCAGGTCGCCGCCGGACCATCGTTCCTCGAGCCGGTCGATCGGGAAGGCCGGCAGCGGCTTCAGCCACGCGGGCCGCCGGTCGGTCAGGCCCGCGGCGTCGAAGACCGCGGGACCGTAGCCGACGGTGACCGTCAGCCGGGCCGGGTCGACGGCGAGTTCGGGTTCGGTGTCGCCCAGCGCCGGTGTCCCGGTGGTGAGCCGCCGGGCGTCCTCGGCCCACACCCGCATGATCCCGACGAGCCCGTCACGATCGACACCGTCGGCGAGGTCCAGTGCCACGAAGGACGCGAACGACTGCGCGGAGGTGTCGATACCGGCCTGGTGGGTGCCGTGGATCTCCACGGTCCGCGCGCCGATCGGCTCGGGGATGCGGGACGCGACCGCCGTCCCACCGCCGACCGCGCCGAGTCCCGCTGCACCCAGCGCGGCGACACCACCACCGAGCAGGGCGCGCCGAGTGAATCTAGCCATCGTGCGCCTCGCCGTCGGCCGGCGCGTATTCCTCCTGGGCACCGGCGAAGTCGCGGACCTGGGCAGTGAACTCTTCGGTGGAACCGTCCGCGAATTCGAGAGTGAAGCTCACGGTGCTGCCGGGAATCAGGGGTTCGACGAGGTCCATGAGCATGAGGTGATCACCACCGGGAGCGAGGGCGTGGGTGGTCCCGGCAGGGACGACGAGTCCGTCGCCCATCTCCTGCATGACCCTCGAGGTACCCTCCGCGGACACCATCTCGTGCAGTTCGGTGGATGCGGACGAAGGGCTGGACGCGCCCACGATGTGCAGGTCGTCGCTTCCGGTGTTCTCTATCTCGGCGAAGGCTCCGGTCATCCCGGTGTCGGAGGCCTTCACCCAGGCATCGGCGACGACGACGGCGTCCGCCGAGGTCGTGGCGGTATCGGAGCCGCAGGCGGTCGCGAACAGTGCGGTGGCGACGGCGACGCTCGTGGTGCAGAGCAGGGTCTTCTTCATGATTCTCCGTGGATCGGTGGCGGCATGCGGGCACGCCGAACGAACGGTCGTCGGGAGACGACCGGGTGAGGGACCTATCGGAGAACTACGGGTGGCCCGCGACTTCCCATCCCGCCGACGAGCCGGACTCCCGGACCCACGCGGGGCCGGTGGATGACGCGGGCGGATTCCGCGACGGCTACGGGTAGCGCGCGGAACAACTCGGGGAGCATCCGGCACAGGGCCGCGAGCGCCACCTCGCAGCCCTTCTCGGCGCCGCGCAGGAGCAGGACTGCCACGGCGACCGCAGTGGCGTGGGCTACGAGCATCCCGGGTGTCGGGGTGTGCAGGTGACCGTCGTGCAGTCCGAGCACGAGGTGCCCTGCCACCTGACCGATGACGAGAAGCAGCGGCACCGGCAGGCGGGTCTCCGCGGCGAGCATCCCGGAGGCGACGGCGAGACCGGCGAGGAACACCAGCACGTCCTGGTGCGGCACGGCACCACCCGCGACAGCGTGCGCCGCGACGCTCAGGGTGGCCGAGATCCCGCACACGAAGACCGCGCGTATGCGCCTCACGGTCTCCACGTCGACAGCCATGGGACCAGAATACTTCTCTCACCTGGGATTACTACTCGATGTAGTAACCGTCACGAAAGATGCCGACAAGGTGTCGGTAAGATATCGACGTGCCGTCGAGAAGATCGGGGGTACCTGTCCGGTCCAGCCCACGAAGGACTCCGCATGTTTCTTGCCCTGCGCGAACTGTGGTTCGCGCGTACCCGCTTCCTGCTGATGGGCGCCGTCGTCGCGCTCATCTCGATCCTCATGGTCATCCTGTCCGGCCTGTCGTCCGGTCTCGTCGTGGACGGTGTCTCCGCCCTGCAGCGCACACCGGTCCAGGCGTTCGCTTTCGCCGAGGGGACCAAGACCGACTCCGCGTTCTCCCGATCCGTGGTCACGGAGGACCAGGCCGACGCCTGGCGTGCCCGCCCGGACGTCGCCCGGGCCGAACTGTTCGGCAACACCATCGTCAACGCGAAGACCGAGAGTGGGGTCCCCGTCGACCTCACCCTCTTCGGCATCCGGCCGGGCTCGTTCCTCGAACCCATGGTCGCCGAGGGGACACCGATCGGCGGTGACACCGACGTCGTCCTCAGCGACAGCGCCCGCGACACCGGCGTCGAACTCGGCGACACCATCGTCGTCGACCGTCTCGGCACCCGGCTGAACGTCGTGGGGTTCACCTCCGACAAGCGCACCTTCGGACACGTCGACGTCGCCTACCTGCCCCTGAACACCTGGCAGGAGATCCACGCGGGCGTCCGCCTCGGTGAGCAGGTTCCCCCGAGCGCCTACGCCGAAGCCAGCGTGGTCGCGATCGAGGGCGTCGACGGAGCACTGCCCGATCTCGCCGCCGGCGACGCCGAGGCCGGTACGGCCGCGAAGACCCTCGAGGAATCGTTCGACGCCTCACCCGGCTACAGCGCCGAGATGATGACGATGTCGATGATCATCACCTTCCTCTACGCGATCTCCGCCCTCGTCGTCGGAGCGTTCTTCACGATCTGGACGGTGCAGCGCAGTCGGGAGATCGCCGTGCTCCGCGCGATGGGCGCCTCCACCGGCTTCCTCCTGCGGGACTCGCTCCTGCAGGCCGTGATCGTGCTCGTCGGCTCCGTGGCCGTGGGTGTGCTCATCGGCCTCGGTCTCGGATCGGGCCTCGAAGGCAGCGGTATGCCGTTCGTCCTCGAGTCCGGGCCGATCGTGCAGGGCGCCGTCCTGCTCGTCGTCCTCGGTCTCGTCGGCGCCGCCCTCGCCGTGGCCCGCATCGTCCGCGTCGACCCGCTCGCAGCACTGGGAGAGAACCGATGACCGTCACCACCACCACGGGCCTGAACCTGGCCGACGTCTGCCTGTCCTTCGGCGACGGTGACAGCACGGTCCACGCCCTCGACCACGTCGACCTCGACGTCACCCGAGGTGAACTCGTCGCGATCGTCGGCCCGTCCGGCGCCGGCAAGTCGAGCCTGCTGGCGGTCGCGGGTGGGCTGAGCCGACCCACCTCCGGCATCGTGAAGGTCGACGGAATCGAACTGACAGAGCTCGGCCGGAAGGCCACAACGAAGCTGCGGCGCGAACGCATCGGTTTCGTGTTCCAGTCCGGCAACCTTCTCCCCGCCCTCACGGCGCGCGATCAGCTGCTTCTCGTGGAGAAGATCACCGGACGGCCCGGGCGGAACACCACCGAACTGCTCGCGTCGGTGGGCATGGAGCACCGCGCGGATCGCAGACCCGGGCAGCTGTCGGGCGGTGAGCGTCAGCGGGTCGGCATCGCGCGGGCTCTGATGGCCGAACCGTCGCTGCTGCTCGTCGACGAACCCACCGCGGCGCTCGATCGCACACGCAGCCACGAGGTCGTCGAACTGCTGGCACGGGAAACCCACACCAGTGGAGTGGCTACGATCATGGTCACCCACGACCACGAAGTCCTGCGGCACTGCGATCGCGTGCTGGAGATGGTCGACGGAAGACTTCGACCCCACGACTGAGCGGTCGACAGCTGAACGAGGAGGGCCGGCGGTGCCGAAGATTTCCGCAGCGACGGTCGCGGAGCATCGCGCCGCGCAGCGCCGCGCCCTCCTCGATGCAGCACTCGAACTCCTCGCCGAGACGCCGGAACAGGCGCCTTCCCTCGGCGATGTCGCCCGTCGCGCCGGTCTGGCACGGTCGAGCGTCTACAACTACTTCGATTCTCGCGACGACCTGCTGCGCGCAGTCGTCGTCGACCTGTTCCCTCGCTGGAACAAGCGCGTGGTCGAGGCGATGGACAAGGTCTCCGATCCGACCGAGCGGGTGTTGACGTACATCGACGTCAACCTGCAGCTGGTCGCGGAGGGGGAACACGCGATCGTCGGTGCTCTCGCCACCTTCACACCCCAGGCGTTCAGCGACGAGAGCATGCACGCGATGCACCAGGATCTGGTCCTCCCCCTCGTCGAGGCGCTACGCGCCCGAGGAGTCGCGGATCCCGAACTCGACGCCGAACTCGTCACCGCCCTCGTGCACAAGGGCACGGAACTGATCGAATCCGGCCGCAAGCTCGACGAGGTGCGTTCCTCGATCCGCAGGGTTCTCACCACCGCGCTCTCCTGATGTTTCACGTGAAACGGACCGTCGATTCGGGACCGTTCACGATCACCTCGGGATGACAAGCTTTCGGAGCGGGTCACCACCGTCGACGAACAGGCGCGCATCCGGCCGTGTCGCCGCCGCGATCCGCTCCAGAGCGACTCTGCCGGCTTCGGGGTGCCGACCGTCGAGTGCACCGACCCTGATCGCGAAGACGAGGTCGAACGGCTCCTCTCCCTTCCCTACGACGAAGTCCTCGATGGCGGCGCGACGCGCACTCAGCCGCCCCGACGCGATGAGGTCACCGGACGAGGAGATCAGTTGGTCGATCGCCGCCCGGGACCGGTCGATGGCGAGGATGTGTCCGGTGGTCAGCCGTTCGGCGACGGCCCGAGCTGCGGCGCCGGGACCGCACCCGATCTCCAACACACGCAGGTGCGGCTCCAGCGGCAGCGCGGCGACGATCTCGGCGAGTCGCGGAGAGAGGCGGGGCGTCACCCTTCGAGTGTGGAATGTGGGCAGACGGGCCGGGGCAGCAACAGAGAAAGGGCGCTTCCGAAAGATCGGAAGCGCCCTTTACCTGTATTCACGTGATTGTGGAGCCTAGGAGATTCGAACTCCTGACATCTGCCTTGCAAAGGCAGCGCGGACCACCGATGACTCACCCCTAACTTCGGTCCACCTGCAAAGATGCTCTCTATGTATCACTGAGAACAGGCAAGTCACGCTCTCACTTGTGGGCAAAAGATGGGCATGGCTCAAGAGGCGCCAAATGCCTTGAGGGCAGTCGACATCTTCATCACCAGTCGATTCTCGGTCTTACGTATCGGCTGAAAGTCATACTTGCGGTAGAAACTAAACGCGTCTGCGTCGATCGCATCGGCCACGATTAGCCTCCCCCCGGAAGCTTGTGAAGCCCCCATAATCTTGCTGACTGCATCTACAAGTAGTTGCTCACCCAATCCCTGACCTGAAGTGTGCGGTCTAGGGCGAACTTTGCCAGCAAGAACCCAGGAACGGACCTGAGCCCTGTCGAGTACTTCTGATGCAGCCCATCCAGGTCAGAGTCGACTGAGGTTGGCGCAATTGCGTAATACGCCCTTACTGTCGGATCATCACGCTTCACCCACACATAGGTGCGACTTGTCCACTTTCGCTCAGCATCCAACGCAGACTTCCGCAGCCAAGAGTTCAAGTCATCGTTACCACAATCGAACTCTCCGAGATCATGATCAGCAGTGATCCCGGTGGATAACCACGTCATCCCCGAACGAAGGCACGCGGTTTAGCCGCAGCCTTAGCCAGAGCCGGCGCATCGTCAGCGATGTCTAGTGACCTAATCATGTCGTCGAACTGCTCAGCTGGCATCAGGGTGCGACTGGATAGGGCTAGGATCCTGTCAGCTCGCTCGTATGCGGCGTTACGGATGAACTCCGAAGGCTTTTCATGGACCGCTTCTGCAGCGGCGCGAATCTGCTGGTGTCGTTCTTCTTCGACACGAACCTCGACACGGTCTGTTTTTGTGCTCATTTGCCCTGCCTTGTGACTCTCAACTGACCAGGGGCGATGTTCAGTAACGCTGGGGTGTTGAGGGGTGGTTGGTTGTGACGACCAATGTACGGCGATTGTACGGTTCGCGCTAGTGGTTTGAGGGACTCCTCACGTCAGCCTCAAGAAGCTGGCCTTGAGCATGAAGACCGTCATGTCCAGCTGCCCCTAGACGTACGGTCCCTAGTCACCTCAGTTTGGTCCCCGTCATCTCGCAAGGACACGAGCTACAAAGCTTCCGAAGATTCCGAAGATTCCCGTATGCGCATACGGGAATCTTCGGAACCTTCGATAGAAGGGTGACCCTCTTCGTCAGCGGGAAACCGCCCCACAGTCCACACCCAGCCTTTGCTGAACCCATCCTTGCACGTGCGTACACCGGCTCTCTTCCGCGCCTTCTTTACCGCGTTGTCCGTCAACCCCGCCGCTCTAGTCACCTTCAGAACCTCCGACGCGGGCGCCGAACCACCACATGCCATGAGGTAGTCGCGGATGACCATGGTGATCTCGTCGCGCTCCTCGGTCTCCTCGTCAACGCCGCTCAGTAGCTCTCGCGCATCGCGGGTGGTCTCCCCCAGCCACTTCAGGACACCGACTTCGGTCGGGCCGTCCTCCGTCTCAACCTCAGTTGACACGATCGTCGCTTCCATCGACCGAGTGCGCGGCGCGAGGTTGGCCTTTGTGTTGGTGACGATCAGGTTCCCGCCCTCGTCGTCCTTAGCGACTGAGAGCACCGACCGCGCGACCTGCGACCACGCGATCGAGCCGAGGATTAGCTTGCCGGTGTCGGTACCGTCTCGCTTGCCGAAGTGGCAGAGGCCAAACACCACACAGCCCTGTCTCGCAGCAAGCTGTGCAAGGGGCTCGAGATACGAACGTACAGCCCGGTCATCCTTGCCCGATAGCTCCGACGACATGCTCGACGTCGCCGCATCCAGGACCACGAACGCCACCTGGTTCTGGACGATCACTTTCTCCAACGATCCTAGATCCAGCGGGAGAATTACTGTCCCCGAATCTGTTTGAGCGGTCTCGACATCGACGAACAACACCCGGTTCATGTCTGCGCCGGCTGCTTTCAACCGCGGCGCGACGGTGAACTCTCGCGAATCCTCCGAATGGATGTACAGCACGTTCCTCGGTGTGCCGTGCAGCTCGCCTTCCAGCGCTCCCATGGTGATCTGGGCGCAGATCTGTACCGCCAGCGTGGACTTGCCCAGCCCTTCCCGGCCGGCGAGCAGCGTAAGCGATCCAGCAGGGATCCAGTCCTCGATTACCCATCTGACCCGCTGCATCTTCACATCAGCGCCACGGGTGATCTTCAGTCGTCGAGCTGCTCGGCCGCCGAAGTCGACAGGCTCGAATTCGTCGAGTCCGAATCCGGCCGCGATGTGGTCGGCGGCGTCCTTACCGGCCCGTGCAACCACGACTGCAACACCACCCGCAATTGGTTCGACGAGGTCGTGGACCTGCATCGCATGCCGCCGTCCAGGTTCATCGTCGTCCGCGACGATCACCACGGTGTGACCGGCCAACGGCGACCAATCGAACAGGTGCGCCTTCCCAGCCCCCATCGCCGAGCACACCGCAACACCACCGACCGATTCGATGGCGTGTACATCCTTCTCGCCCTCGACAATGTAGATTGTTGCGCCAGTAGCTATTTCGTCGAGTCTTTCGATCCGATACAGATCTCGGCCGCCGGTGTTGCCTGACTGGCGAAATTTCTTGCGGCCGCGGTCGTCATAGGTGCGATACACCGTGCGACCGTCGCGATAGGTATACCGAGTACCTGCGGTGTCATCGAACAGGTCTCGCATCGTCAGCCCGACCGCATCGAGCACGGCCTGCTTGTCGTCGGCGTGACTGTTCATCAACACCTGACCGGCAATCTGCCTGAACGTCACCGATCGATCCGCTTCGGAATGACCGGGCGCTTGTGCTGATGCCGTGGCACCCGGTCCGTCCTTCCAGATCAATCCCTGCTCACACCACCGTTCACGGAGTCGATCAAGAGCAGTCATCCCCCACCATCCTTTGCACATCACTGATCGAGCGAAATCACATTTCGGAAGACCGAGGCCGGGAGTCGAGGGACTCCCGGCCTCGATACAGCACCAGTCGAACCGCCTACTGCACGCCGAATTCAGACGTCGCTCAAAGGACTACGGATCGACAGGTCGAGCAGAGGCATACGCACGGAAGGTGCTTCCATCCCCACAGGGCTGTGGATAGACTCACTCACCGCACACCTCCTTTCGGTTGCATTACGACGCCGTCAGTGGGAATCAGGAGTGGCGGCTCCCCCACGGCGGCGTCGTTGTTTCTGCACTTACGCAACACCAGGCTGGTCGTCGGTACGAGTCATCAACCGGGATTCGATGTACTCGTCGACATCGGTCCAGCGGTAGAGCACCCGCTTTCCGTCGACCTTCACGAACTTGGGGCCAGTGCCCTTGTAGCGCTGGGTCGCGAGTGACCCAACTGTGGTGCGCATGTATTCGGCAACCTCATGCGGGGTGCCGAAGGGCGAGCTTCCGCGGACAGTCATATGAATCCTTTCGATCGTGTAGCGATCATTTCGATCGCTACACAATGAGAGTGCATGTCGATACATCAAGTGTCAAGAAGATCTTCCAACAATCGAAATGATCGTTTATCCTTCGTCCATGACCGCGCCGCAGAAGAAGAATCCCCTCGGGCCGACAGGTCGAACAGTGGCCGCCAACGTGCGACGTCTACGCACCAGACACGGTCTGGCCTACACCGAGCTGGCGGCAAAACTCGAAGAACTCGATCGGCCCATCCCGACCCTCGGCCTCCGCAAGATCGAGAATGAGGAGCGACGTGTGGACGCCGATGACCTCGTGGCGCTGGCCCTTGCGTTGGGCGTCCACCCCAACGCGTTGTTGCTGCCTCCGACGAAGGATCCCTCGCATTTGGTGACGGTGACCGGGGCAGGAACCAGATCGGCTATGGACATCTGGATGTGGGCCGAGGGGTCCGCGCCGATCATCTATGCCGATGTCCCCGACCATGTTCCTGAAAGCCAGCGCGCCGAGTACGCAGAAGCAGCCTTCAAGACGAACGCATCGCCGGAAATGCAGGACTGGACGAAGGATCCGAACGTAAGGATCGGCGACCGGGCCAGCGATGGCGACCATTGAACCGTACGAGACGAAAGCGGGACGTCGCTACCGTGTCCGCTATCGCACGCCGGATCGTCGCCAGACGGACAAGCGAGGATTCAAGACCAAGCGGGACGCCGAAGCGTTCGCCGCAACCGTTGAGGTACAGAAGCTGACCGGTTCCTACGTTCCTCCCTCGGCTGGGAGAGTGACATTCGGAGAGATCGCAGAGCAGTGGATGGCTGCGAAGGTGAATCTGTCCGCTTCGACCGCTGCGAGATACCGGTCAGCGTTGGACGTGCATATCCTGCCGACCTTCGGGCGCGTCCCCATCGCGCGAGTCACGCGCAAGCACCTGCGCGAGTGGATTTCGACCATGGCAGCGACCAGCTCGGCAGCGACGGTCCGCAAGAACGTCAGCGTTGTTTCTCAGATCCTCGACCAGGCGGTCAAGGACTCAAGAATCGTCACCAGCCCAGCAACCGGACTCGACCTTCCTCGCATCCATCACGAGGAACGGCGCTACCTCACCGCCGAGCAGGTCTCGCAGTTGGCGAAGGCTGCCGGGGAGAACGCACTGTTCGTCTATGTCCTCGCCTACTGTGGTCTGCGCTTCGGTGAGGCGGCAGCACTCACCGTCTCGGATGTGAACTTCGAACGCCGCAGGATGCGTATCCACCGATCTGTGACAGTCGTCGACTCGAGAATCGTCGTCTCCGGAACAAAGTCCAATCAGGCCCGCGATGTACCCGTACCGGGCTTCCTCCTTGCGATGCTGCACGACCGGCTGAAGGGCAGGCCAGAGGATGCTCTGGTCTTCCCTGCCAGCCGCGGGGGGTACCTCCGGGCGAACAATGTCCGTCGACGGTGGTGGGACAAAGCTGTGAAGGCTTCCGGCGTTCCGGAAGGACTCACTCCGCACGAACTCCGGCACACTGCGGCCTCGCTGGCAATCACAGCCGGCGCGAACATCAAGACGCTTCAACGCATGCTCGGGCACGCGAGTGCTGCGCCGACTCTCGACCGGTATGGGCACCTGTTTGACGATGACCTCGGCATGGTGGCGGAAAGCCTCGACAAGCTGGCCCGATTACACGTTGCATAACGTCCAAGACGAGCTGTGACGTTCTTCACTGCCATGGCGATCATATAAGTACGCACTCGAGATCGAGTGCCGTCGACAGTGAGAAGACGACGGAGACCATCTACAGCGAGGCCAGGATCCACACAAGGACATATCAGCTGGCTACCGCTCGGCTCGTTCGCCTTCGATAGCAGGCTGCACATGCAGCCATTCGAGAAACGTCAGTTCAATGCACAAACACATCACCGCCCTCATCGTCCTCCCCATAGCCGTCCTCGGACTCGTGGCTTGTGGCGACGACCAGTCACCGGATGTCGAACCATTTCCGCCGCCTAGCGGAAGCCCACCCACCACAACCACGCAGCTGCCGCCACGCGCGACAGAAGTGGTCGTCGGCCAGCCCAACACACTCACCTTGAGCAACGGCGTGGAGCTCGTGTTCACCGTGGACTCGTTCCTCCCCCTTAGCGGGGCCGAATGCACTGGCGCGGCATATGACGGTCCGCTCGACAAGCAATTTCTGCGAGTTGATCTGACAGTTCGCACCGGCGAAACCGTTCCAGAGGACTACACATCGATCTTCGACCCGTTCCTTTGGAAGGTACGAGGGGATGACGGTGTGGTAATCGACGAAGCGGGGATGGACGAAGATGCCTCGTACTGCCTCAGCGTCGAAGAAGACGGGGCAGATCTTGATAGTTGGGAAACGAACTCGATCTACAGGGCGAGCTTCGTGGTTCCCCAGCAGGGCACGTCCGGCACGGTGATCTTGGAACCAGCCGACTACGTCAGTACAGATCGATTCGAGTTGAAGTACTGACTCGGTTCGCGGCGGCCAAAAGATCTGTATGGAGGCGGTATCCCTAGGCGACAAAGACCGTGCGGTCCACCGCGCGTTCCCCGACCATCTCTGGTGCGGATGTGGGCAAAAAGTGGGCAGAACGAGAAGAGGGCGTCTTCCGAAATCCCGGAAAACGCCCTCTACCTCGATATTTTCTTGTGGAGCCTAGGAGATTCGAACTCCTGACATCTGCCTTGCAAAGGCAGCGCTCTACCAACTGAGCTAAGGCCCCGTCCGCCGCGTCAGCGACTGGGAACCGCGTGCCATTCGTCTTCGCTCCGAAGCATGCGAGCGATTCCGAGAACGATCAGAATCCCGGTTCCCACGAGTGCGAGAACCCTCATTCCGATCACCCTTTCGGCACGGGAGTGGGCCTAGGAGGACTTGAACCTCCGACCTCTTCGTTATCAGCGAAGCGCTCTAACCGCCTGAGCTATAGGCCCTCGAACCGAGATGGAACACTACCCCACCGGGGCCGCCGGAAACAAATCGCCTCGGCGGGGCAGCGTTCCTGCAGGTCAATCCGGGTCGGCGAGGGTGGCCTGGACGCCGCCCACGAGATCGGTGCAGAGGTTGTAGATGAACGCACCGAGGGTCGCGAGAGCCGTCAGCAACACCGTGTTGGCGATGCCGATGATCGTCGCGTAGCCGAACACCTGACCGGCCGAGACGAGCGCACCGCTACCGGCGTCGGAAACGATGTCGGTGAACGCACTGTTGAGGCGTTCCCACACCCCCATCCCGGCCAGCACGCCGTAGAGCAGGCCGACCGCGATCATCCACACGAAGAACAACGACACCGAGATCACCGACGAGATCTTCAGCATGGACCAGGGGTCGATACGGCGGATCTGCACGGTGGCCCGCAGCGGTCCGGCGGCGGGGATCGCCGTGGGAACCGCGGTGGTGGTGGGAGCGCTCACCTGCGGGGTCTCCCCCGTGCTCGGCGAACCGGTCGACGGATGCTTCACCGCGGACAGATCCGGCAGGTCCTTGGCGAGATCCTTGCGTTCGATGTGCCGCGTCGGACCGTCGATGACCGCGGACTTCGCCTTCGCCGCAGCAGCCCGGTCGCCCGCCCCGCGCGCGGCGTCTCCGCCACCGGCCGGGCGAGCTCCTCCTGCGGCCTTGGGAGCCGCTGTGCCGGTCACGACGGGACGCGTCGACGGCGCCGGACCTCCGGCCGCAGAGCCCTTGGCCGAGGCCGCAGCGGGGCGCTGAGGCGTTCCACTCTGCTTGGACAGACCCGGACCCACACCCGGAACGTTCGTCTGCGGAGCGTTCTGCGGAGAGCCCGACTGCGCCGACGCCGCTCCCCGCTGCCAGGGAGGGGTCGGGCCGCCGGAGCGGGGCATCTGTGCGGTGCGCTGCTGACCTGTGGCCGGCTGATCGGCCGCAGCCGACCCGTTCTTACCGTCCGCGGAGGCACCACCGGACTTCTGGGAGCCGTCCTGAGCGGGCGTGTCCTGCGCCTTCGCTGTCGTCTCGGCGGCCTTCCGGCCTGCTGCCGGCTGCTGGTCGGCCGAACCCTGCACGGGTGCCGGGTCCGCTGCTCCCGCTGCGGGAGCGGACGAGCCCTGCGCCGGTGCCCCAGGAGCCTTCGAAGGCTGTGCCGGGGACGCCTGCGACGGCCGGTTCTCCGGCGCCGGTTTCTGCTCCGAGGCCGGGCCCTGCTGTGTGCCCTTGTTCTCGGACTTCACCTCGTTCTCTGTACGGTCCTCCGGCTTCCGACCGGGTTGCCCGCGATCGGCCCCGTTCGGTCCCTGGGGAGTGCTCACTTACGACTCCTTAGCTCCGGCTGCGTCGGCTTCGTCCGGCTCGTCGGCGTTGCGCGCGATCGCGAGCAATGTATCGCCCTCGGCCAGGTTCATGAGCCGCACGCCCTTGGTCTGACGGCCTGCCTTGCGCACCTGCTTCGCCGCAGTGCGGATGACACCGCCGCTCGAGGTGATGGCGTACAACTCGTCGTCGTCCTCGACGATGCGCGCCCCGACCAGGTTGCCACGCTTACGGTCGTACTGGATGGTCAGAACACCCTTACCGCCGCGACCCTGGACCGGGTAGTCCTCCATCGGGGTGCGCTTGGCGTAACCACCAGAGGTCGCGACCAGCAGGTAGGTGCCCTCCTTGACGACGTTGAGCGAGAGCAGCTTGTCCTCGCCGTTGAATCGCATGCCCTGCACACCGGAGGTCGCGCGGCCCATCGGACGCAGGGCCTCGTCGGTGGCCGAGAATCGGATCGACTGGCCCTGCTGCGAGACGAGCAGCAGATCGTCCTCGGCGGAGCACAGCACCGCGCCGACGAGCTCGTCGTCGCCGCGCAGGTTGATCGCGACGATGCCACCCGAACGGTTGGAGTCGAAGTCCGACAGGCGCGACTTCTTGACCAGGCCGTTGCGGGTCGCGAGCACCAGGTAGGGAGCGTCCTCGTAGGTCTTGAGGCGGATGACGCCCTGGATGCGCTCGTCGGGCTGGAAGGCCAGCAGGTTCGCGACGTGCTGACCGCGCGCCGTGCGGTTCGCCTCGGGCAGCTCGTACGCCTTCGCGCGGTAGACGCGGCCCTTGGTGGTGAAGAACAGCAGCCAGTCGTGCGTGGACGTCACGAAGAAGTGCTTGACGATGTCGTCCTGCTTGAGCTCGGCACCCTTGACGCCCTTGCCGCCGCGCTTCTGCGAGCGGTAGAGGTCGGTGCGCGTGCGCTTGGCGTAGCCGGTCTCGGTGATGGTGACGACGACGTCCTCGCGTGCGATGAGGTCCTCGTCGTTGACATCGCCGTCGGCCGCGACGAGCCGCGTGCGACGCTCGTCGCCGTACTTGTCGACGATCTCCTTCAGCTCGTCGCGGACGATGGCGCGCTGCCGCTCCGGACGGGCCAGGATGTCCTTGTAGTCCTCGATCTCGCGCTCGATCTCGGCGAGGTCGTCGACGATCTTCTGACGCTCGAGGGCAGCCAGGCGACGCAGCTGCATCGCCAGGATGGCGTCGGCCTGGATCTCGTCGACCGTGAGCAGCTCGATCAGGCCGGCGCGCGCGATGTCGACGGTCTGCGACGCGCGGATGAGCGCGATGACCTCGTCGAGCGCGTCGAGGGCCTTGACCAGGCCGCGCAGGATGTGGGCGCGTTCCTCGGCCTTGCGCAGCAGGTACCGCGTACGCCGGACGATGACCTCGATCTGGTGGTTGACGTACAACCGGATCATCTGGTCGAGGCGCAGCGTGCGCGGCACCCCGTCGACGATCGACAGCATGTTGCAGCCGAAGCTCGTCTGCAGCTGCGTGTGCTTGTAGAGGTTGTTGAGAACCACCTTGGCCACCGCGTCGCGGCGGACGGTGACGACGATGCGCATGCCCACGCGGTCGGACGACTCGTCGTGGATGTCGGAGATGCCCGCGATCTTGCCGTCGCGGACCTGCTCGGCGATCGACGTGATGAGGTTGTCCGGGTTGACCATGTAGGGCAGCTCGGTGATGACGATGCTGGTGCGGCCCTTGGAGTCCTCTTCGATCTCCACGACGCCGCGCATCTTCACCGATCCGCGACCGGTCGTGTAGGCATCGTGGATGCCCTGCGTGCCCGTGATCAGGCCGGCGGTCGGGAAGTCCGGTCCCTTGATCCGTTCCATGACCGCGGCGAGGGTGGTCTCCTCGTCGGCCTCGAAGTTCTCGAGCGCCCAGTAGATGGCTTCCGCCACCTCGCCGAGATTGTGCGGCGGGATGTTGGTGGCCATACCGACCGCGATACCGCCCGAACCGTTGATCAACAGGTTGGGGATACGGCTGGGGAGAACCGTCGGTTCCTGCGTGCGGCCGTCGTAGTTCGGCTGGAAATCGACCGTCTCGTGGTCGATCTCCCGCAGCATCTCCATCGCGAGCGGCGTGAGCCGGCACTCGGTGTACCGCATGGCGGCGGCGCCGTCGTTGCCGCGGGAACCGAAGTTGCCCTGGCCGTCGACGAGCGGATAGCGCATCGACCACGGCTGTGCCAGACGCACGAGCGTGTCGTAGATCGACGCGTCGCCGTGCGGGTGGTAGTTGCCCATGGTCTCGGCGACCGCGCGCGCCGACTTCACGTACCCGCGATCGGGGCGGAAGCCGTTGTCGAACATCGCGTAGAGCACGCGACGATGTACCGGTTTGAGACCGTCACGCACGTCGGGCAGAGCTCGGCCCACGATCACGCTCATCGCGTAATCGATGTAGCTGCTCTGCATCTCCTGCTGGATGTCGACGGGCTCGATGCGGTCGTGCCCCGGCCCCTCCGGAGGCAACGTGGTGTCGGTCATGAGCTCCTTCTTCTACTCGGCTCGCACGCCCGGCTCCGGCCTTCGGCCCGACGGACGTCTCGCAACCACACGAGTCTATAGGTGCAGGTCAGCCGATGCCGAGAAGGACAGGCACTTCACATGCCGAGATCCGTCCGGAACCGAGCTCTCACATGTGGGATCCGGTGACCGGGTCGCGGTCCACCTGCCGTTCGACCTCCGACGCCCACTGTTCGAGCCGAGCGTCGCGCACGGCGTCCTCCGGGTCGGAGGCGAGCAGCAGCGCGGTGATCGGCACGGCCAGGACGATGATGCCGAGCACGAACGCCGGGAACAGCAGCGACATCACGGTCATGCCTTCGGGCGCGGGCATGCTCGGATCGAGGGTGACCCGCACGCCGGCCATGCCGGTGTAGTGCAGCGCCACGACCGCGCATCCCATGACGAAGGCCGCAACGACGCGGATCTCGAGACGCCGCGCGCGGCGGGCCAGCGCGAGCGCGGCGGTGGAGGCGACGACGCCGATGATCACCGACGCGATGACGTACCCCGTCTCGTGTTCGATCGTGCCGCGGATGCGGATGGCGAACATTCCGCTGTAGTGCATCATGCTCACGGCCGCGCCCATCAGCAGACCGCCGATGAGCAACCGCACCGATTCGGGAATGCGGTGCTTGCTGACGTCGTGCACGTCGGCGATCCGCAGACCCACGAGGGTCGCGACGACGGCGAGCACGACGGAGAAGACCGTCGGCGCCAGTTCGTATCGGATGGTCGTACCCGGCACGGAGAAGCCCATCATGCCGATGAAGTGCATGAGCCAGATGCCCACGCCGCCGATGGACAACGACGCCATGAGGAGCCACCAGTTACCACTGCGCCGCGGCTCTTCGAGCGACCGCCGGACACAGGACAATCCGACGAAGGAACCCATCACAGCGGTGGCGTAGGAGAGGAAGAATACCCACATCCCCATGGAGAAATGGTGTACGTCGTGCGACACGTGAGGTCCTCACAGCGGCGCGCTGTCACCTCCGCGCTCGGAGGGCACGCGCCACGACCTACCCGATGCGGGCTGCACCCCGACTTTCCAGCAGCGTAAGCGACCTTATCGCACTGTGGGCGTTCACATCACATCACCGTTTCACATGTCGTCCGTAGGGACGGGAGGCCGTCTCGGGGCCGTCCCCACCGAGCCAGGTCGCCACCTCCCGCTCCTGCTCGAGGTCCTGTGTGCTCGCCGATGCCATCAGAGCTACGACCGGCACCGCGAGCAGCGCGACACCGATGATGAATCCGGGGAACAGCAGGGTCATGATGGTCATCCCCTCCGGATTCGGAGCGGACGGATCGACGGTCACCGCGATCCCGGCCATGCCCGTGTAGTGCAGTGCCACCACGGCGCATCCCATGACGGCGGCGGCCGGGATCCGCACGGCCGGCCGTTTCGCGACCCGCGACAGCCACAACGCGACGATCGACGCGACGACACCGATCGCCACGGACGCTGCGACGTACGACCGTCCCTGCTCGAGTTCGCCCTGGATCCGTACCGCGGCCATACCGCTGTAATGCATGCCGGCGACGGCGAAGCCCATGATCACACCACCGACGAGGAGCCGGACATCCGACGGCAGCCCGCGGATCCACTGCAGGTCGGTGTCGAGGATCCGCAATCCGAACAGTGTGGCCGTCACGGCGAGCGCGACCGACAGCAGCGTCAGTCCGAGGTCGTAACGGATCGCGGAACCGGGTACATCGAAGCCCATCATCCCGATGAAGTGCATCAACCAGATTCCGACGCCCCCGATGGACAGGGCTGCCATGAGTGTCCATCGGGTCCGGGCGACCGACGTCCATGCGTTCGCAGCCTTGCGCGCGCAGGACAGACCGGCATAGCACCCGACCGCGGACGTGATGTAGGCAAGGGCGAAAAGCCAACCGCCCATGGAGAAATGGTGAACCTCGTGCGACATGTTGCCCCCAGGAAGCGGCACGCACGGCGCATCGGTCCGTGTCGTGCCGAGTAGACCGACAGCGACCCCCGACGCTGCGCAGAAGACTACTCCACTTCCGGGATTTCAACCAGATGTGTTGACTTACAACATTTTCGGACGATATTCAGAAGATCCGACCGTCGACGGGTTCTGCCGGGCCGTCCGCCGCCCACCGCTCGGATTCCTCTTCCAGTTCCGCCGCAAGACGATCCGGGGCCTGGAGCACCAGGACGATCGGAACGGCCAGCAGTAACAGGCCGACGACGAAGAGCGGGAAGAGAATCGAGAAGACCTCGATCCCACCGGAGACCACCACGGCAGGGTCGATCTCCACACGGACCGACGCGGCAGCGAGGAAGTGCACCGCGATCACGGCGGCGCCGGCCAACGCGCTGCTCAGCAGGCGCTTGGGCCACGTGTCTGCGGTCTTCACCTGGGCCAGGAAGCCCACGGCCGTCGCGGTCGCCAGCCCCACCGCTGCGGCGCCCCAGAGGGGATCGAAGGTCAGCGATCCCTGGATCCGCACCGCTGCGAGGACCGAGAACGGCACGCCCGCGAGGCCGGCGCCCAGCACGAGAGCACCCGTGACCGTCCGGGCGAGAGTGGTGGGAGCGTTGTTCGGAATCGCGACGAGCAGCGCCACGTACACCGACACCAGCGCGACGAGCATCGAGAACACGATGGTGACGGTGTCGAACCGCACCACGCTGTCCTCGACGTTGAAGCCCGCCATCGGCAGGAACATGGCGAGCCAGACACCCACGCCACCGCTCACCAGAGCAGCGAGAATCATCCAGTACGAATGCAACCGGTCGCTGGAGGTGGTGCGGACCCGTCGAGCACCGGTGACACCGACGAACACCCCGACCGCCGAGGTCAGATAGGCAAGGACCGTGACCCACGAGCCCATCGTGAAGAGTTCGAGGCCCTCCCCCATTACTGGGTCACCGGCTGGTGCAGCTTCCGCAGAGCGTATTCGGTGACGGTGACCAGAGCCTGCTTTGCCGACTCACGTGCTCGCGCATCGATCGACACGATCGGCACATCCGCCGAGATCGCCATCGCCTGACGGATGTCCTCGAGCGGGTACCGGGGAGCATCGTCGAATTCGTTGATGGCGACGATGAACGGGAGATTGCGCGCCTCGAAGAAGTCGACGGCGGCGAAGCTCTCGTCCAGGCGGCGCGTATCGATCAGCACGATGGCACCGATGGCGCCGCGGATCAGGTCGTCCCACATGAACCAGAAGCGGTGCTGTCCGGGCGTGCCGAACAGGTAGAGGACGAGGTCGTCGGCCAGACTGATACGACCGAAGTCCATGGCGACCGTGGTGGTCGCCTTCTGCGGTGTCGCAGAGAGGTTGTCGACGCCGTCGCTGGCGTTCGTCACGAGCGCCTCGGTACGAAGCGGCACGATTTCCGACACCGCCCCGACCAGAGTCGTCTTACCGACACCGAAGCCTCCGGCGATCACGATCTTGGTCGAGGTCACGCGCTTCGTGGCGTTAGAGTTCGCGAAGTCCACTGAGGACCCTTTCAATCAGCTCACGACGCTCCGCGTCGCTCGAATCGTCTTTCAGCGTGGCCAGGATCTGTACGTGTCCGGCTTCGACGAGATCGGCGACGAGCACGCGTGCCACACCGATCGGCACCCCCACGCGCGCGGCGATCTCTGCGACGGAGGGTGATTCCTTGCACAGCTCCAGGATCGTGGCGTTGATGTTGTCCAGATCCCGGGACCGATCGTCGGTTCCCGGAATGGCCTGGATGAGCGCCTCCAACGCCAGTTCGACCGCAGGACTCGTACGTCCCGAAGTCAGGGAGTAGGGCCGGACCAGACTGGGCTGGTCCGGCACCGACTCCGGCTTCCGCGATTCCATGGCCACCTCGACGTCAGGACCCTAGACCGACCCGCGGGGTGGCTTCGACCGAAGCACCCACTCGATCGACCAGGAGCGCCATCTCGTAACCGACCTGTCCGATGTCGCACTCGGAGGCGGTCAGAGCCGCCAGGTGCGAGCCGTCGCCGACGCTCATCAGCAGCAGGTAGCCGTGCTGCATCTCCACGACGGACTGCAGCACACCCCCGCCGTCGAACAGCTGCGACACACCGTTGGACAGGCTGGCCAGGCCAGAGGTCACCGCAGCGAGCTGCTCGGCACGATCCACCGGGAGGTGGGCGCTGGCGGCCATGAGCAGACCGTCGGCGGACACGAGCACGGCATGCGAGACACCCGGGACTTCGCGCGCGAAGTTGGAAACCAACCAGTCCAATGGACGAGCTGCGTCGGATCCATGATCAATATTCATCGAACTCCCTGTTCGTCGTTCTCGCGATTGCTGGAATTCGCCGAGGCGCGTCCGTTGCGGACACCCTGCTGATGGCGGCTCAAGTTGGCCCGGATGGCTTCCGGGTCTCGGCGTCGAATGGTCCTCGGCAGCTCACCCGTTGCCGGTGCCCGGACGGCACCCGGCACCAGACGCTCGCCGGGAGCGCGCCGCGGAAGACCCGCGGTGGTGTGTTCCTCCACGGGGGCCTCGGTAGCACGCTGTGCGGCTTCCCAACCCGCGTCCGCCGCGGAGCGCCACTCCCGCTTCCTGCGGTCCTCCGGAAGGCTCGTCGGGTCGACGAGCCAGTCCGACATCATCGTGGTGAAGATCGGGGTGTTCGCCGGCTGCGGACGGGCCGACGCAAGGTCGGACCGCGGCTGGAAGAACGATGCCGTCTTCGCCGAGTTGGTCCGGTAGCGATGGCGGGCCGCCTGCTGCGCGTCGCTGTGCGGCGAGACGGAGCCACCGTCGGCGAGGCTCGGACCGGAGACCGCTGCAGCCGAATCGGGTTCGGAACCGTTGGTCGACGCAGCCGGCCGCTGAGGAAGCCCCGGCGTGCTGCCCGGCTGACGACGCGGCAGACCGGGCGTGCTGCCCGGACGGCGCTGCGGAAGACCCGACGAGGGTTCCTGCTGTGGACGGTCCGCGTCCTGCGCAGGGGCGCGCTGTGCGTCCGGCGCGGGGGCGGGCTGGGGCAGGTCGGGACGGTTCGGTGCGTCCGGCCGGCCCGCGGAGTCGCCACCTGCGAGCGGTCCCGCCGACGGCTGCTGCGGCCGGTTCTGCGGAACGGACGGGGACGATCCGGAAGCCCGTCCCGGCAGGCCGGGAGTCGCGCCCGGCCGACGCTGAGGAAGACCGGGGGACGCGGGTCGCTGCTGCGGGGCGGGTGCACGATGCGCCGAGCCCTGCTGGGGCTCACGGACCGGCAAGGACTGCGACTGCGACTGCTGGGATTCCGTCGGTGACAGACCCGGTGTGGCACCGGGACGACGCTGCGGAAGACCCGAAAGCCCTTCCCGGCGAGACCGATCGGCGTCGGGTCGCGGCCCGGCACCGTTGCGGCCGTCGCCGTTGCGGCCGTCGAACGGGTGACCGTTGGTCTCGTCCGGCCCGCGACGAGGACCGCGCGGAGGCAGCGACGACGCGAAGGCTGCTGCGGCGTCCGGCTCGATCCGGCGCGGCTGCGGCGACCGGGGTGGAGTCGGGAGACCCGGCGTCTCGCCCGGCTGACGCGTGGGCAGACCCGGAGTTCCACCCGGGCGACGCTGCGGAAGACCCGACGGGCCGAATTCGCGGGATACCGGCGGTGCCTGATTGTCGCGCGGCGACGGTGCCTGATTGTCGCGCGGCGACGGTGCCTGATTGTCGCGCGGCGGCTGTCCCTGCGGCTCGCGGGGCGGCGGCGCCTGGAAAGACGCCGCGGACGGGGAGAACTCGTTCCGTCCCGCCTCGCGCTGCGGCTCGTCGCGATGCTCGTCCTCGTAGGACGGCTCCGCATCCCGTGCGGCGGAAGCGGTCTCGTCGACATCGTCGGCGTAGCCGTTGTTCGCGTAGCCGTTGTCGTAGGCATCGTCGGACTCGTCCGCACGGACATCGTCGGCGGAGTCGACCTGCTGCGAGGACGCGTACTCGTGCCGGTCGTCGGCCGCGGGCAGACCCTGCTGGACGACGGGCGCCGAGAGCGCCTGCGGTGCCGAGTACTCCTCCGCCTCGATCTCGATGCGGGACTGAGGACCGGTGTGCGACAAAGCCAACGGGGAGACCAGCAGGACGTCCGGGATGTGGACGCTCGCGGTGATACCCGGGTTGCGTGCGGTGTCGAAGGTCGGGCGCAGGCGCACGGTGAGACCGTGCCGCTCGGCCAGTCGCGAGACCACGAACAGACCCATGTGGCGTGCGGTGTCGGGACCGACCTCGCCGCCCTTGGCGAGACGCTGGTTGATGGACTCGAGTTCGTCGGCCGGGATACCGATACCGCGGTCGGCGATCTCGACGAGCAGGCCGCCGTCGACGGCACGCGCGAAGCTGAAGGTGACGTTGCTGTCGGGCGGCGACGCGCGCAGCGAGTTGTCGACCAGCTCGGCGAGCAGATGCACGATGTCGGTCGCGACCGCGCCGCTGAGGGCACCGTCGGGAGTCGAACCGATCTGCACGCGCTGGTAGTCCTCGACCTCCGACATCGCAGCGCGCAGGATGTCGCCGAGCTGCACGGGCGCGGAGTGACCGCGGCGCATGCGGGTACCGGAGAGAATCAGCAGGTTGTCGCCGTTCCGGCGCATACGCGCGGCGAGGTGGTCGAGGCGGAACAGGCTCTCGAGTCGGGCCGGATCCTTCTCCTCGTACTCGAGTCGTTCGATGAGGCCGAGCTGCTGCTCGACGAGCGACTTGGAGCGACGTGCGAGTGTCTCGAACATGTCGCTGATCTGCAGGCGGAGGTGCGCCTGCTCGCCGGCGAGGCGCAGTGCCTGCCCGTGCATGTCGTCGACGGCGCGGGCGAGCTGACCGATCTCCTCGGTGGTGTGCACCGGGACCCGGGTGAACTCGATGTCCTCGATGTTGTCGCCGACCTTGATGCGGTCGATGGCCTCGGGCAGCTCCTGCCGCGCGACCTTCAGCGTGCCGTAACGCAGGCGGCGGATCGGGCCGACCAGTGAGCGGGACACGAGCAGTGCGAGCACGAGGGCCGCGAGCAGGGCTGCGAGCACGATCGCGGTGTCGCGGAGAGCGGCCGAGCGGGTTTCCGCGGCGCGGTCCTGGATCGTGGTGCTGACCTGCGACGACGCTTCGTCGATGATGGTGCCGTAGATGTCGACACTGTTGAGCAGCGACGCGCGGATGTTGAGGATCGGGAGCGGACCGGAACCGGCCGCGTCGACCATGTCGGCACGTTCCTGGACGCCGGCCCGCAGTTCGGCGATCTGCTGATCGGCCATCGGGTAGGAGCGGGCGAGCAGGTCGAGCATCGCGAGCTCGGCGCCGGAGGCGGACACCAGCGCGGTGCCCGGCTTGGTCGGGTCGGCGAGGAGCTGGAGCACACCGAGCACCTGACCGAACAGATAGCGCTGCGAGTACCAGGCGTTGATCAGCTGGTCGCCGTAGATGAGGATCTCGCGGTCGTCGACCTCGTCGAGGATCGCTTCGACGATGCGGTTCAGGCTGTCACGAACCTCGTTGGTGACGGCGCTGATCTCTTCGACCGGAACGGGCCCGGCCTGCAGTTTCGTGTAGAGCGACTGCGCGGAGGCAGCAGTACGGCTCAGGTCGGCGGTGACCGCCGGATCGAGTTCGGGATTCTCCGTGACGGAGGCGATGGTTCCGAAGGAGTCGCCGAGCGCCGCCATCTCCTCGGGAGTCACCGTCCCGGCGGCGGCACTCGCGGTGGCGGTGGCGAACGCCGTCGAGAACTCGACGATGTCCGGCACGGCCGCGACCTGGTCGGCCGCGGACGAGAAGTGGACGGCGTTGCTGAGCTCGTTCTCGACACGAAGACCACCGAGGACCATTGCCACGGTCACGGGGACAGCGAGAACTGCGGTGACCTTCCTGCGAAGACCCCACCCCTCGATGTTCCACCACCGCTGCTGGGGCGGCGACTTGTCACTCATGGATTACAGCTCTCCTTCCACCCCGTCCGCGCCGGGCGACGAGCACCAGTCGGCACTGCACTCCTTATGAGCGCCTTTTCGATCGAGTGCAGTCGAACGAGACGTTTCGGGTGAGGGCACCATATCGGGACATACAGCGGATACGGAAGAGTGAGTCCTTCCCGCACCCCCGCGCTGCCCCGGCCCCCTCTTCGGCAGCCACACGTACAGATGGCCGACTGGAGTGTACTCACGAGTAACGAAGAAGGCTAACCGCCCTTCCATATTCCCGGTGCACGACATGCGAACCCCCGCTGTGATTTACGGCACAGCGGGGGTTCGGATGCAGATTCGGTCTCCGCATCGAGCGGAGCCGATGGCGATCAGACGTCGAGGAAGCGGACGTCCTTCGCGTTACGGGTGATGAAGCTGCGTCGTGCCGCGACGTCCTCACCCATCAGGACGCTGAACAGCTCGTCGGCGGCAGCGGCGTCGTCGAGGGTCACCTGACGCAGGATGCGGACGCTCGGATCCATGGTGGTCTCCCACAGCTCCTTGGCGTTCATCTCACCGAGGCCCTTGTAGCGCTGGATGCCGTCGTCCTTGTTGATCCTCTTGCCGGCCTTCAGACCCGCCTCGAGCAGGGCGTCGCGCTCGCGGTCGGAGTATGCGAACTCCGGCTCGCTGCGCTGCCACTTGAGCTTGTACAGCGGCGGCTGCGCCAGGAAGACGTGGCCTTCCTCGACCAGCGGCCGCATGAAGCGGAAGAGCAGCGTGAGCAGCAGCGTCGCGATGTGCTGACCGTCGACGTCGGCGTCGGCCATCAGGACGATCTTGTGGTACCGCAGCTTCGAGATGTCGAATTCCTCGTGGATGCCGGTACCGAACGCCGTGATGATCGACTGGACCTCGGCGTTCTTGAGGACCTTGTCGATGCGGGCCTTCTCGACGTTGATGATCTTGCCGCGCAGCGGAAGGATCGCCTGGTACATCGAGTCGCGACCCGACTTGGCGGAGCCACCCGCGGAGTCGCCCTCCACGATGTAGATCTCGCACTTGCTCGGGTCCTTCGACCGGCAGTCAGCGAGCTTGCCGGGTAGACCACCGATGTCGGTCGCGCTCTTGCGGCGGACGAGCTCGCGCGCCTTACGAGCGGCGACACGCGCGTGCGCCGACGACACGGCCTTGGTGACGATCGTCTTCGCGTCGGCCGGGTTGGCCTCGAACCAGTGCGAGATGTGCTCGTTGCACGCCTTCTGCACGAAGGACTTCACCTCGGTGTTGCCGAGCTTGGTCTTCGTCTGGCCCTCGAACTGCGGCTCACCGACCTTGACGGAGATGATCGCCGCGAGACCCTCACGGATGTCGTCGCCCGTGAGATTCGGGTCCTTGTCCTTGAGGAGCTTCTTGTCCTTCGCGTAGCGGTTGACGACCGTGGTCAGCGCCGCACGGAAGCCTTCCTCGTGCGTACCGCCCTCGTGGGTGTTGATGGTGTTGGCGAAGGTGTGGACGGACTCGGAGTAACCCGAGTTCCACTGCATCGCGACCTCGAGTTCGTGGCCGGTGCCCTTGGCGGTGAACCCGACGACGGAGTTGTGGATCGGCGACTTCGTACGGTTGATGTGGCGCACGTAGTCCTCGAGACCACCCGGGTAGTGGTAGGTACGGACCTTGACCTTGTGCGCCTCGGGCTCGGTGGCCTCGACGGCCTGGTCCTCGGCGGTCTTCGGCGCCTCGGCGGTCTCCGGGACGTCCTCGTCGGTGACCTCTTCGGGAGCGACCCGCTCGTCGGTGAGGGTGATGGTCAGTCCCTTGTTGAGGAACGCCATCTCCTGCAGGCGACGCGCGACGGTCTCGAAGTTGAAAGTCGTGGTCTCGAAGATCTCCGGGTCCGGCCAGAAGCGGACGGTGGTACCGGTCCGCTTGGTGGCCTCTCCGCGGACGAGCTCGCCCGGCTTCGAGGCGGTGTACGTCTGCTCCCAGTGGTAGCCGTCGTTGTCGATCTCGACCTCGAGGGTCGTGGACAGGGCGTTCACCACGGAGATACCGACACCGTGCAGACCGCCCGAGACGGCGTAGGCATCGGAGTCGAACTTGCCGCCGGCGTGCAGCTGGGTGAGGACGACCTCGACCGTGGGGGCGCCGGAGGCGTGCATACCGACCGGGATACCGCGACCGTCGTCGACGACCTGGACACCACCGTCGGCGAGGAGGGTGACCTCGACCTTCGACGCGTAACCGGCCATGGCCTCGTCGACCGAGTTGTCGACGACCTCCCAGATCAGGTGGTGCAGGCCACGCTCTCCGGTGGAACCGATGTACATACCGGGGCGCTTGCGCACCGCCTCGAGACCCTCGAGGACGGTGATGGACGACGCACCGTACTCATTCTTGTTGTTGTTCGACTTCTGGGCAGCCACGGGTGGGTAGCTCTCCTTCTCCGATCGGCCCCGCGCACGCGCGCGACGCATTCCTGTCCATCCTACGTGCCCGTGAGCCTTGTGCCGGAGTGGACACGAAAGCGGGCGTTCCGCACCGCTGACGTCCCCGTAGCGGCCCCTTTGCGCCCCGAACAGCGTGATTTCCTACACGCTTCGATTTTCGCCCCTCGTACGGCCGGGGAGCGAGTCCGGGATCACCCGTAGGTGTCGCGCGGTCCGCGGCCTCGGATGTGGCGTTCGCCCTTCCGCCAGCTCGGAGCCGTCGGGCCGGTGATCCGCAGTTCCTTGACCACCCCGTGCCCCACGGCCGCGGCGATCTTGGCAAGGATCTGCGATTGCATCATCCGCAGCTGGGTCGCCCAGGCCGTCGACTCGGCCGAGACGTGCAGGATCCCGTCGCGCAGCGTGGTCGGCTGGGCATGGCTCGCGATGTCGTCGCCGACGACCCGCGCCCAGCTCCCCATGACGGTGCCCTCGGACACGTGCGCCGACCAGCCCCGTTGCTTGGACAGCGACTGCGCGAGCGAACCGAGGGTCTGGGGATCGCGGTCGTCCGGCCCCGGCCCCGACCAGCCGCGACGTCGGCGTTTCGGGCGCAGCGGCCCGCGCGACGCGCGTCCCTGGCCGACGGCCTTGCCGCTCGCCTTCGCGGCAGCTCGAGCCTCCTCGAGCGCGCGACGGGCCAGATCGATGCCCTTCAGCTCCGGCTCGTCCGCGCCGCGCTCCGGTCCGGCACCGCGTTCGGGACCTGCTTGTTCGTCGTTCATCCGACCTCCCCGGTGATCGGGTCCGTCTCCCGTTGCACCGATCCCAGCACAGAGATACGACCTTCTTCGGTGTCCTCGGCATGCACGGGGAACCGGGCGCCGTTCAGCTCGGCCGGCACGTCCTCCGGCACGGCCGCCGTGATCAGCACCTGTTCGGCCGTCGTGGCGACCTCCGCGAGGGCGGATCGGCGTCGTCGGTCGAGTTCGGCGAAGACGTCGTCGAGCATGAGGACCGGATCGGTACCGTCGGTGCGCAGCAGGGCGAACGCCCCGAGCCGCAGCGCGAGCGCGAACGACCACGATTCGCCGTGGCTCGCATAGCCTTTCGCAGGCTCGGCACCGAGCATCAGGTCGAGATCGTCGCGGTGGGGTCCGACGAGGCAGACGCCGCGTTCGATCTCCTTCGACCGCACCTCCGCGAGGCGGTGGAGGAAGACGGTCTCGAGAAACTCCCGGTCGTCCGGCGCCGGCACGCGAGCCGGATCGGAGAATTCCGGCGGCAGCGCGTCGGCCAGACTGCTGCGATAACGGAGGCTCGCCGGACGCGACTCGGGCACGATCGACCGGTACGCCTCGGACACGTGCGGGGCCAGTTCGTGCAGCAACGCGATGCGTGCGGCGAGCAGTTCGGCTCCGTGGGCCGCGAGATGGCCGTCCCACACGTCGAGGGTCGCCAGAGCGCTCGCCCCGTCGCTCGAGCGGCTCCCCCGCCGCAGTGCTCCCCCGGCGGTCTTGAGCAGGGCGGACCGTTGGCGCAGCACCTTGTCGTAGTCGGCCCGCACCCCACTCATCCGCGGGAAACGCGTGCTGAGCAGCTCGTCGAGGAACCGTCGGCGGTCGCCCGGGTCGCCGCGCACGAGCGACAGATCCTCCGGTGCGAAGAGCACCGTGCGGAGGATGCCGAGGATCTCTCGAGGACGCCGGGCCGGCGACTGGTTGATCCGCGCCCGGTTCTGCTTGCCCTCGTTGATCTCGATGTCGATACCGAGCTCACGACCGTTGTTGACGACCAGCGCCCCGGCGAACGCCCGCGACGTGCCGGCGCGCAGCAGCGGGCCGTCGGAGGACACCCGGTGCGACGACAGTGTCGACAGATATCCGAGGGCCTCGAGCAGGTTGGTCTTCCCGTGTCCGTTGCGCCCGACGAAGACCGTCGCCCCCGGAGTGAGGTCGGCGGAAACCGTTCTCCACGAACGGAAGTCGCGCAGCGAAAAGGTGCGAACGTACACGGGGGTCCAGTCTCGGGGCCGGTCAGCCCGGCAGGCGCACCGGCATCAGCAGATAGGTGTAATCGCTGTCCGGAGCGGCGAACGTACCCGAGGAATCCGGCACGGGCTCCTCGTCGAGTGCCGGTCGCAGCACGGCCGGACGACTCGAGGTGGTGAACCCGAACGAGACCTTGTCGGTGTGCAGCGACGTCAGGCCGTCGAGCAGGTAGCCCGGGTTGAACGCGATGATCAGCGGCTCACCGAAGAACTCCGCGGGATGCGATTCCTCGGCGCGGCCGGCGTCGTCGCCACCGGCGGACAGCATCACGCTGCCCTCGGTGAACTCGAGTCGGACCTGGGCACCGCGCTCGGCGACCAGCGCGACACGCTTGATCGCGTCGACCAGCGGTGCGATCTCGACGGTCGCCATCGCGGTGTGCTCGTTGGGGAGCAACTGGCGGAACTTGGGGAATTCGGCGTCGAGCAGGCGCGTGGTGGTGCGGCGACCTTCGGCGACGATGCCGAGCAGGCCCTCGGCGCCCACCGACGACCCGCTGCCGAGAGCGAGCTGGACCGGGGAGTTGGACGACCCGCCAACAGTTTTCGCGGCCTCGGAGAGGGTCTTGGCAGGCACGAGCACGGCCGAGCTGGTGGACTCTGCGGTGGGCATCCACTCGAGCTTGCGCACTGCGAGACGGAAACGGTCGGTGGCCGCGAGCACCATGTCGGTGCCCTCGATCTCCACCCGGATGCCCGTGAGCATGGGGAGCGTGTCGTCCTTGCCGGCGGCGACGGCGACCTGGCTGATGGCCTCGGCGAACAGATCGCCGGAGAGCGCACCGGTCTGCTGCGGGAGCTCGGGCAGCTGCGGGTAGTCCTCCACAGGCATGGTGGGGAGCGAGAACTTCGCGCTACCGCACGTGATGAGCACGCGGGTGCCGTCGAGCACGACATCCACAGGCTTGTGGGGCAACGCGCGGGTGATGTCGGCGAGCAGCTTGCCGGACACCAGCACCTGACCGGGGGTGATGACCTCGGCCGAGACGTGGACCTGCGCGGATACCTCGTAGTCGAAGCCCGAGACCGTCAGCCCGCGTTCGTCGGCTCCGAGCAGGACACCGCCCAGGACGGGAACGGGGGGTCGCGACGGAAGGCTTCGGGCAACCCATGCAACGGAATCAGCGAAGTCCTCGCGAGGCACACGAAACTTCATACTTCCCAGCTCCATCGCCCGGTGGATCCCTTCGATCGTGGTCTCGACAAGTCTACGAAGTCTGTCACAGAACCCCGACACCGATGAGGCGGAGCCGGGGGATGCGGGTCCACGTTATGCCTTCCCTCGCTGCTTGGAAAGCCGGGAGGCTCGAGGCGTGAGCCTCACTCGAGGGCCTGTGGACCGACGCTCTCCACACACCTGTTTTGAAAGAAGATTTCTGAAGAGAACTCACAGAAGTAGTAATAGGGCCTGTGGAATCTGTGGACGAACGACCGTCTAGGCTGGTGGGGCGACGTTCTCGAGGGGGTCGAACTCGAGGATGAACTCGAGGAGTTCTCGAGGACGAATGTGGATTCCTCGAGACTGTTCATTCTTTGTCCACCGTTCGTCCACAAAGATCCCACGTTCTGCACACCCTTGTCCACAGGTGTGAGGACCGGAAATTTCTCGAGATACGGGACAGGGAGCGCCCTGTGGACGCTCCCTGTGGATGGAAACTCGAGGCTCGAGGAATCAGCGCTTGGACCGCTGCTTGATACGCGCGGTGAGCTCCTGCACCTGGTCGTAGACCTTGCGGCGCTCGGTCATCTCCTTGCGAATCTTCTTGTCCGCATACATGACTGTGGTGTGGTCGCGACCGAAGGTCTGCCCGATCTTCGGCAGCGACAGGTCGGTGAGCTCGCGGCACAGATACATCGCGATCTGGCGGGCCTGCGCCAGCGGCCGTGCCTTCCCGGGCCCGCACAGGTCGTCGATCGACGTTCCGAAGTACTCCGCGGTCACGGCCATGATCGTGGCGGCATTGATCTCGAGAGCCGAGGAATCCGGCATCAGATCACGCAACACGACCTCGGCGAGGGTGAGATCGAGCGGCTGCCTGTTGAGCGACGCGAAGGCCGTCACACGGATCAGGGCACCCTCGAGTTCGCGGATGTTGCGTTCGATCCGGCTCGCGATCAGCTCGAGCACGTCGTGCGGCACGTTCAGGCCGTCCATGCGTGCCTTCTTCGACAGGATCGCGATGCGCGTCTCGAGTTCGGGAGGCTGGACGTCTGTGATCAGCCCCCACTCGAACCGGGTCCGCAGTCGTTCCTCGAGCGTCGCGAGCTGCTTCGGCGGCCGGTCGGACGAGACGACGATCTGCTTGTTGGCGTTGTGGAGGGTGTTGAAAGTGTGGAAGAACTCCTCCTGGATACCTTCCTTGCCCTCGATGAACTGGATGTCGTCGACGAGGAGGATGTCGGTCTCGCGGTAGCGCCGCTTGAACGCGACCTTGCGGTCGTCGCGGAGGCTGTTGATGAAGTCGTTCGTGAACTCCTCGGTGGAGACGTACTTCACCCGCATGCCCGGGAAGAGTCGCTGTGCATAGTGGCCGGCGGCGTGCAGCAGGTGGGTCTTCCCCAGACCCGAGGCACCCCAGATGAACAGCGGGTTGTAGGCCCGTGCCGGTGCCTCCGCGATCGCCACCGCCGCGGCGTGCGCGAACCGGTTCGAGGCACCGATCACGAAGGTGTCGAAGGTGTACTTCGCGTTGAGGCTGCTGCTGCCGATGGGCGGCGTCTCGGGCGGCGGGGGCTGGGTGAAATAGGACGGCCACGACTCGCGGACGGCGGTCATCGCCTCCCGGTCGTCGTCGACCTCCTCGAGTTCGCCGTGGTCGGCCTCGAGCATGTCGTGTTCGCGCGAGGAGATCAGGCGTCGCCGATAGGCCGCACCCTCACCGGGAAGCATGCCGTCCCGGGTGAATCCCCCGTCCATCGGCCCGACGCCGTCCCTGGCCACAGCCCCGTCCCGCGGGCCGGCGGCATCCCGGGGCATCGGAGGGTCGCGACGCAGATCACGGCTGCGGGCCTCTGCCGTGCGCGGGTCACGGCTGCGGGCCTCTGCCGTGCGCGGATTCACAGGCTGTGCATCTTCCGGCAGACCCTCGAGGGGCAACGTGTCGCGGGGTTCGGCGTAGGGATCCTCGGCGGGGTCGTCCACGCGTTCCCGCGGTTCGACGCGCACACCGAGACCCTCGACCCGGTGACCAAGGTGCCGGTTGAGGGTACGGAGGATGGGTTCGCGCAGATCGCGTTCGATCGATTGCTGGGCGAGGGTGGACGGCACCGAGAGCAGGGCGAATCCCTGTGCGAGCGTGATCGGTTTGACCAGCGCGAGCCATGCCTTCTGGCTCTTCGTCAGCATTCCGTCGTCGATGGTCAGCTCGGATACGACGTCCGTCCACACATCGGCCAGCGCGTTCGGCTCGTCGCTCAC